>JAXLTR010000001.1:0-839891 GCA_046329965.1 Bacteroidales bacterium
CAGCACTATAATGTTGCTGGCATTGACATATCTCCATCTTCAGCTACATCCAAAATTGTCGATATAAATGACTATGAAAAACTTTTAAGAAATTTTGAGGGTGTGGATACCATTTTTCATGCAGCAGCCCTACATGCACCTCACGTAGGAATTGCCTCAGAGAAGGAGTTTTATAGTATTAATGTAGATGCTACCGAAAAAATTTGCAGGGCAGCATTAGAGACTGGTGTTACACAGATAATCTTTACCAGTTCCACAGCTTTGTATGGATACGCTAATTATGGCAAAGGAACTGCAGTATGGATAAATGAACAAACAATACCAGAACCAAAAACTATTTATCACAAAACAAAGCTGGAAGCCGAAAACGTAGTAAAAGAGTATTCAGAAAAAAACCTTGCGATTAGCGTAATTAGAATGTCCAGATGTTTTCCTGAGCCTGCACAAATGATGGCGGTTTACAGACTTCACAGAGGAGTTGATTACAGAGATGTTGCGGAAGCTCACATATTAGCTGGCCAACTCAAAAAGAATAAAAATTTTGATATTTATCTTATTTCAGCTGACACACCATTTTTAAAAGCAGACAGCCAATTATTATTTGAAAATCCTGAGACTGTTATCCGTGTAAGGCATCCACTTTTGGCAAGGGAGTTTGACAATAGAGGCTGGAAATTTCCTAAATGCATTGATAGGGTGTATGATTCATCTTATTCTCAAAAGATTCTTGGCTGGCGACCAAAAAGGGGACCACTTGAAGTGTTCAGACAGTTCGATAACGGTGATTTTGAAATACTTCCGCCGTCTTAAAACTAAAATATTTAACTAAAAGATTTGGGAAAATATAAAATAAAATGTAGCAAGAAAATAAAACGAGGTACAACATGTGGTGGACCAACTATGCCGCATGAAACGGCGTTAAAGGATTAAAAACACTTGAAAAAGCGGCACTGGCGGTTACTGCAAGGCCGTTAGGCTTTTCCCACTGTGGGAAGCTTAAAATCAAGTAAAATTGTAAATAATTATTTTTGAATTTAAAAAGATTACAGATTACTTTTAAACCGTAAATCCATTAATCTTAATTAAATAAGCCGGGTAAGAAAGAAAACCGGTATTTAGTTTAAGGAATTGGTGTTAGACATAAAGTTGATATAGTTGCCATCATGAATTTGGGTTCGTATTAGGAAATTTTAAGTGTTAATGGAAAAATACATATGAGAAAAAAAGGAATAATACCTACGATAACAATAATTACCGGAATGGTAATTTATGGACTATTTGCAATTTATGTTTTCGACTGGACAGGAATATATAGAACTATCCTGGCAGCTATAATTGGTGGATTATTGTTTTCATTAGGAAAAAGGATTGAAAAGATAATATTTAAATATGGAAATCAAAAAACTGAGGTAGAGCATAACACGCATTGGCTAAATATCTTTTCTTTTATTATTATTATCGGGATTGTATTAGGAATTAATATTTATACTCATTATAAAGCTTCAAATTGGAAAACTTATAAAGACGAAGTAGGAAATTTTTCAATAGAATTCCCTGAAAATCCTAATTTAGAATCGCGAGAACAATCTTGGAAATATGGATATTTAACTTGGAAGATAATAAAAGTTAATTCGGATGAAAAGGATTTGAATATTCATTATTTGGTTAGATATTGTGATTTACCAAAATGGTTTTTTAGTTCAGATTCGCTGCAATATATTCAAGATTTAGCAAATTTAACACAAGTAGAAATTTCAAATAAAGTTGGTGCATCAGGTTTAAATAACTTGTCGATCAAACAAATAAATAAATATCCCGGCAGAGAATATCGTTGGAAAGACTTAACGGATAAAGTTGGCTATACCACAAGGTTTTTTTTTGTTAAAAGAAGGTTCTATGTTCTAGAGGTAAAGTACATATTAGAAAACGATTTTAATAATGATATTGAAGGATTTTTGGATAAGTTTAAATTACTAAAAATTACTGAAAATAATAATCCGGAAATTCTACCTGAAAGACCAATTAGAAATTTTGTAATTGAATTTCCTATGACGCCAAAAATTCGTGAAAATCCTGTTTATCATGAATTGACTGGCAATGTTTACGGAATAAATGAAACTTATGAAGTTCCTGGAGATCAGAAAAATGATCCGAATATAGAAAATCTCGCTTATGGTATAAATTATGCCAAATTACCCCAAAATACTATTACCTCTGATTCATTAGTTCTGATACGAAAATTCATCAGTTCAGCTATTGAAACAATGGGTAAGGTAATGGATCAAAAGGAAATTGAAATCAATGCAGGCTGGGGGGTAGAGGCGAAAGTCGAAGCTCCGAATTTTCCTGCAATCTATCATGTGAAAATGTTTATCATTAATGACATGTTATATCAAATTTTGGTTGTTTCTAAAAAAGGGAAGGAAAATAATAAAGCAGAAAGGGATTTTATAAACTCATTTAAACTAAGATAAGAATGCTACTAATTTCTATAAGTTCGAACGGCCTGTAAGGCCCAGCGACTACTCCTGGTTTATCTCTGCTTCAACTAATCTTAATCACCCAAAGTAAAATAACCAAATTGAAAAATAAAACAACAGGTAAATTCATTGAAAACAAAGTTTCCTTTGGCCTGAAGGTCTATTTCCAATTCTTTATTATTAAATTAGCAGGGAATTATGCAAACTTATGTATCTGAATTTAAAATGACCTCAAAGGTTTCAATAACCTTTGAGGTCTCAGCTAAAGTTGTTCCGGAATGGAATTATTTTCCAGCTGAAATGCTGGGAATTAATAAAAAGGTGAAGCAAATTTGCAGGGTAATATTAAAAGATGGAGATTGAAATTGAATATAAATATATAATAGAAATAGTCGCCATGCGACTAGCGAAACGTTGCCACCAATTTAATAAAATGAGCGAGTTAAAGAATAAAAATCTTTATCCAGACGAAGAAACTTCTTTGTTGGAACATTATTCAGATTTTGATAATGTTTTCGTAGGTTTTTTACCATTCTTCAAACTCAACAAAGAAAATTGTGACACCAAGAGTTCAAAAAAAATAATCTCACTCGAAGAAGCACGTGAAAAAGATGAGATTTTCAAGATAATTGGGAACTATTCAAATGTATCAATTTATTCATCAAATGACTGTTATCCAAGTGATGAGGAAATATTACAAAGTGGAAAAGTAAAAACATGGAAAGAAATAATTGAGAATACGGAATTTGAAAATTATAAAGAGTTGAATAAAGCATTAATGACATCAATTGGTGCTTTCAAAGAGGAATTACAAAGAGACGATTTGTTAGAAATCCTGGATAAATACACTGAAAAGAACAATATTTGGCACCCGACTAAAGGCATGTTTGACTACTTTACCAAAGCGTCAATTTATGACATTATTAAATCTGCAAACATTACTGAAATTGAAGTTGAAGACGAATTCTATGAGAACAGGAAAATAATAGATTTGACCAGTTTGACTAAAAACGAGTTTTGCAAAAAAATTGACTTTAAGGATTATTATATCTACTCAAAAGACAAAAAAATACTTTTTTCAATTAGTTGGGATTACTTCTTTTTCTTTATCGCTATTAACGAAAAGGCATTTTCAAAACAAGAAATTGAAAAATATTTTGAAGGTTTTTGGGCGACTGAAAATGATAGTCATTTATGGTATTGGGATAAAGGCGAAATTGATGGATTATTGAACAATGAAAATGAAAATATAAAAGAAAAAAATAATAAGTACTGGTGGCAACATGCTATAAATGCCATTTGGCGGGTGTTACGTGCCTGAAATGCAGTACAATTTATGAAGTTTAGTAATAATTTGAAGCCGCGGAGCAGCTAAACCGCCAAACAGGCACTTATAGCTATTCGTTAGCCACTATTCCCCACCAAAAGAAATCGGTTAATTTCTTTTAAATTCTTGGGGACAAATAGCTGTAAAATCGACTAAATTTAACCTACAGTTAATAATAATCACCATTTTGCAAACTGAAACCTTTGTTCTAACCCACAAAACATTTTGAAACGACTAAAAAATAAAAAAATATTATGTTTTTAATCTGTTAATTCGTTAAATTTGATAACGTCCATTAATATAAGATCGAAATTATAGGAATATTATTTAAAACAATCTTTAAAACTAACCTTATGAAAAAGTTGATTTTAATTACAATCTTGACTATTCTGGTATCTAAAAGCGGAAATTCTCAAATTGATAGAATTGACACCATTGCTAAAATAAGTAATTGGCCTGAATGGTGGATTGGGACGGTAGAATCATCTCAGTTTAAATCAAAATATGTCAATGAAACCTACGACATTTCAATTTACCTTCCTGCATCATATCATCATGATTTAAAGAAAACCTATCCTATATTATATTTGACCGATGGTTTTTATACATTTGGAATAGCACAAAACTCAGCTGACCTTTTTATGTGTGGAAATGAGATGCCAGAGATCATTATTATTGGAATTGGATTCAAAGGGAAAAATATGGTAGAAATTGTTAGAAAAAGAGGGCGTGATTTTACCAGTGCTAAAATAGATGGGTTCACTGGTTCCGGAGGTGCAGAGAACTTTTTTAGCTTTATTTCAAAAGAACTATCACCAAAAATAGAAAGTAAATACAGAATTAATAAAAATGACAGAGCCTTGGCCGGATTTTCTTTTGGAGGTCAGTTTGCAGCTTATGTTTTTCTTAACCATACTGATTTTTTCAATAAATACATTATTGGGAGTCCCTCCTATATTTACGATACAAATTTGATTCAAACCTTAAAAACGAATATTGGCAATTTAGGTCAAAAAAAACTCGTTTGTTATACCTTCCTCGGAGAAAAAGAACCTGCATTCATTGAACTATGGAAAGAATTTAACAATTTGATTATTGAAAACAAAACAGAAAACTTGAAATTTATGAGTCATATGGTTTCGGAAAAAACTCATACAAGTGTCTTTCAGTCGGAATTTCCAGTAGCTCTACAATGGATTTATAATCAATAATGGTTTTTGCTAATTTGATTTTAAAACTTTCAATTTAGGTTTCCAATTTTAAATATTGATTTTATATATCTTTAGCTAAATCTGACTGGGATTCTCCGCACTTATAAATTTAAAAAAAAACTGAATTACTGAGGTTTATATTAGGAAAAAGTTGGCTGAAAAATACCGTTTAATTACAAAAAAAATTTAAGTACCTAGATCAAAAATATGACGGAACATCAGTTCATTCATAACGTTTCAAGTCTGACAAGCGTAATAAATGTGAAAAAAATAATAACAAAAGTACATGCCCATATCATTCTGTAGTTGGACATTTTCCTTATCATCGATTTTACTAAACGTGATAGTCTCTGGCGGTCAAAGTCAACTACAAGCTACTGTTAACCACTATTCGCCACCAAAAATTTGTTGAGATAACGGGGGGGCTTTAAATTGAAAATAAGCTAGTTTTAATTGACAATAAATCCCATTCAACCATCATTTTGAAAAGGTTTTTTTGAATTGTTTATCAAATAACTAAATAGATTAATTGTGGAAAAGAAAATATTATTAAAACTTGGTATCTAAAGTTTGATTCTTTTTTTCTCACTTGGATATTCTCTATTTGCACAAGAACCGAAGTCAGAAACTCCCAGTCCGAGAATGTACCATAATTAATATTTTATGATTTTAAAAAAAAATGACGTAAATTGTTAGTAATAAATTGTTGGTAAGCAAATGACTAATTCTTCCTTTAATGTAATTTAGAAATTATCATATTCTCTATATATTAAAGTCTACCAGCTAAATTGTGCTTTTAAAACTTAAATAGCAAAGCCCAAAAGGCGGAATTTATGCCTGTGATTTCTAAAATAAATATACAAACTAAAACCTTTATCGATGAAAACAATTAAATTTTTAATGCCCTTGATCTGTGCATTGATTTTTTCTTGTTCACAAAAATCTGAACTTACCGATGCCGACAAAAAACAGGTAGAAAAAGAAATTTTAGAAGTAATGGATGAATTTACTCCTGCATTAAGAGAACCTATGGATCCTGAAAAATTCTTTAACCTTTTCATCCAAACAGATGAAATAGCTGTTGCTACAGGAGGATCTCTTCTTAAAAGTCCCTCAGCAGTGCTTGATACCGTGAAGGTAACTATGGCTGCTATACAAAAACAAGTAACGAAGAATGTTGATGACAAAATTTATGTTATTACCAAAGATGCAGCAATAATCTCTTCTTCGAAGATTGTTACAGTTACACTTAAATCTGGTGAGGAATATACTTTGCCGGCTGCTTTTACTGTTTTTTGGGTAAAAAAGGAAGGAAAGTGGAAAATTGTTCACTGTCATAATTAAGTGCTAGTTGCAAATTTAAGGACTGACGAATAGATATGATTATTGAAATGGTGCAGTCACAAAACAAAGTGAATGTGACATATGGTTATAAGTAGTAAAGATGGATTATTGCCCATATAACCTTTGTAAACTATTTTTCATATCAAACATTTGATTAAAATTTATAATCTTTAAACCTCACAAAATGAACAAAATAACACTTTCCTTAATTATTATAATCCTTTCAATCACTTTTTTAAGTTGTAGTGAAAATACAGACAAAGAAAATAGTAAAAACCATGAAATGGAGCTTTGTCAGAAATTATGGCAATCCTATAGAGCTGATTTATTTTTAGGAAATCCATTTGAAATTGGAAAAAACTTTGAAGATGATGCAATAGTTGTTTATCCTGATATGCCAGAAATTATTGGTAAAGAAAACATACTGAAGGCTCTGAATGATATGTTTCCTAAAACTAAAATCCTAAAATTTGATTTTAAAATTCAAGAATGTCTTATTAGTGATAGCAGCTTGTTTATTTATATTTCGGCAGATGAAAAAAGCATGAGGTATAGCATCGAATATTCATCACATGTAAGAATTTCTTCATTTTGGAAGCTTAATTCCGAAAAAGTATGGAAGATTTCTTTAGTTCATTTAAACTATAATAATTAGGTGTATGATTGACCAATTTTAAATGACTATAAATCCCATTCAATTACCATTTTGAAAACATTTTTTAGAATTGTTTAACAAATTACTAAATATACTAATTATGGAAAAGAAAATTTTATCAAAACTTGGTATCCAAAGTTTGATTCTTTTTTTCTCTCTTGGATATTCTCTATTTGCACAAGAACCTAAGTCAGAGACCCCCAGCCCAAGGATGTACCAAAGTATGGTATATCATTCTAAATTAGATAAAATACTGCTATTTGGTGGACTTTCAGAACATGGATGGAATGACGATTTAAGGGATGTCTGGTCATATGACATTAAAACAAATATTTGGAATCGATTGGGCAAATACCTGGCTTGCCCTGATTCAATTGGAGCTGCTACATCAGCCGTTTATGATTCGGAATCTAATGTTGTAATGGTTTTAAATTCTGATGGAGACACGTGGACATTTAAGGCTGAAACAAATGAATGGAAAAATATGAAACCGGCAAATTCTCCATCACCGAGGGTTGGACATATGACAACTTATGATTCAAATTCTGATCGGATTATCCTTTTTGGTGGCTTTGGGGGCAAATCAGTGACTGACCCTCCCCTTGATGACACATGGACATATGATTTTAATTCTAATACTTGGTTTAAAATGCAACCACTGACCAAACCACCTTCAAGAATGTATGCATCAATGATTTATGATAATAAAGCAAATAAAACTATTATGTGGGGTGGCAGACGTTTAGAACCATTGGATGATAAATCTATTTGGGAATATGATTTTATAAAAGACTCTTGGAATGAAATTAAATATGATGAAGGCCCAGAAACTCCTTATGCCTATCCAGCAATGATTTATGATGATCAAAATGATGAAATAATTGTATTTGGGGGGGGAATACTTGAAGCTCCGTTTGTAGGCAAACAGACAAGTCTTATTTGGAAATATAATTTCAAGGTAAATAAGTGGGTTTTTTACGAGATTAAAGACTCACCACCTCCAGTTACCATTCATTCTATGGTATTGAATCCTAAACTTAGGAAAGCTGTTGTTTATGGCGGTGAAATTTATCGAATGTACTCAAATGACCTGCTAAAAGGCACTTGGATTCTTGACTTGAAAAAACTTAAATGGAAAGAAAAGTAAAAAGTAAAACAGTGGCTAACACACTTTATACGGTCATTTGCAAGCCTTGCCGCAGGTGTAACACAAGCGCAAAAAGGAGGCTATAATTTTTCGTTTTTTCAGAACTTCAACTATGCTTAATCACCCAAAGTAAAATAACCAAATAGAAAAATAAAACAACAGGTAAATTCATTGAAAACAAAGTTTCCTTTGGCCTGAAAGTCTATTTCCAATTCTTTATTATTAAATTAGCAGGGAATTACGCTAACTTATGTATCTGAATTTAAAATGACCTCAAAGGTTTCAATAACCTTTGAGGTCTCAGCTAAAGTTGTTCCGGAATGGAATTATTTTCCAGCTGAAATGCCGGGAATTAATAAAAAGGTGAGGCAAATTTGAAGGGTAATATTAAAAGATGGAGATTGAATTTGAATATAAATATAATTGAAATAGTCGCCATGCGAATATCTGAAACGTTATGTACAATTTGATATAGTTTACATTAGAATTAATTTTCAACTTACACTTTGTGCTTAATTGCTTGTTTTGTATTAATTTTGAAAAAAAAGACATATGCATACTGAACAAAAAATAAAGATTGAAGAGAACCAAATTAAATTCATAAAGAACTATAAGAACTATGGATTTAAAAGTCAGGACGAATTGATCAACTATGCCATCGAATTTTTCAAAGAAAACTATATCCTTCAGAAAGATTTAGAAATATCGGCGGATCTCTATACAGAAATTTACCTGAATGACAATGAATCCAAGGAATGGATTGATTCTTCATTAAATGACTGGAAATAATAATGGTAGATAAAATTGAAAGAGGCATGATTATTTCCGTTGACTTGAATCCTACCAAAGGTTCCGAGACAGGAAAAGTAAGACCATGTGTCGTTGTAACAAACGACGTTTATAATCAAAGGGTTCCTGTTATTCAGGTTGTCCCTGTGACTGAATGGAATGAAAAAAAAGGAATGATAAAAACCAATGTAATTATTGATCCTGATGAAATTAATGGTTTAACGAAGAAATCTGTTGCGGACTGTCTTCAGACAAGACCAATAGACTACAAAGAAAGACTTGTCAAGGTAATAGGAAAGTTAGATAACAAATCCATCAGCAAAATAAATAATGCAATCAAGATTGTATTTGGAATTGAATGAAAAACAAGCACATAACATGCGTTAACTGCCCATGCCGCATGAAAAGGCATTACTGAATTTAAAAACAAATGGAAAAGCGGCACTGGCGGCTACCGCAAGGCCGTTTACCACCAATTATAAGAAGACATGACAGACATTGAAATTAAGGAAATAGAAGACCGCTGGAAATTGACTACACCTGGACCTTGGAAATCATTGATAGAAGGGCGTGACATCGAGAGCGGTGATAGTTTTATTATGACAGGCATTTCTGATGGTGAAGACATTTGGAGTGACTAAAGAGGAGCAGACATTTATTTGACAGGTGCAACGGTTGCTGACCAAGACTTTATTGCACATGCCAGACAAGATATTCCAAAATTAATTGCTGAAATTAAGAGACTAAAATCAGAATAATGCACGAACCTTACGAAAAACGTTTAGGATATAAAGCGGACTTCAGAGTAAAATACAAATTTAGGAAACTTGAAGATGGTGGTAGAAAGACAGGAGAACCATTTCAAGGAATTCGTTCCGACTTTTCATATGTTGGAGAGATAGAAAATAAAATGTATATGATTTGGCCAGAATTTGAAGACTGTGAAGGAAATGTATTATTGTATAATGACAAATTCGTTCCAAATCAAGGAACCGCAAGAATGTGGATTATAAACAACGAAATGAGACCATTTCATTATGACAAAATCAAAGTTGGTGTGAAAGGAAATTTTAGAGAAGGCGCAATATTTTCGGCCGACTGTGAAGTGATTGAAATCTTAGACTTGAAAATAAACCCAACGAAAAATGAATAACTGGGGTTAACATGCAATTTACAAAATTTGGGGCTTAATAGGTTATTCAATGGTTTCAACTCGCATCTAGTTCCGTTTAACTTGATAGTGGATCGCTCCGTAATCCCCAACTTTGTGTATTACCAACTTTGTAAATATCTATTCTCAAACCAAACCATTAATTTTCTAGCAGAAAACCTGCAACAGGATTTTTTTGTCGGGAATAAATAAATCTGGTTCCAGCCTTTCCCTTTAATCAAACGAATAAAGCTCTTTTTTCCACCGTTTGTGGGTCCAAATCCAGTTTTCGGGTTGTTTTTTTATCGAATTCTCAAGGAAATTGGCATAGCGCTGGGTGATTTCGCCAGGTGGCATTTGGGCCGGATCTTCGCATAATTCAAAAAGTTCCATGGTATAAAAGCCTCTTTTTTCTCTCCTTATTTCTGTGTAGATTACAGGAATGTTCAGCAGTTTGGCGTATTTTTCGGGCCCGTTCAAAAATCCTGTCTGTGAATGAAAAAAATTAGCTGTTATTTGCCTTATTTTATTTGGAGAGTATTGATCGGCAATCATATAATACGCAACTGGTTTAGCTTTTTTTGAAAGAAAATACCTGCCTGTCTGATAGATGGATACCAGGTCGATGCCAAACCGTGCGCGGCTCTTTTTGATAAAATCATCAATGTAAATATTTGAAATTGGCTTATATAATACCGCAGGATGGTGCTTTAAACACTCAACCAGCGAAGCGGTTGCCCATTCCCAGTTGGCAAAATGGCCTAAAACCATTATCACATCCTGCCCTTTTTCAAAAAACTTATTGCTTACCGCAGGATTAATAACCCGGAATCTATCGACAAGTTGCTTTTTATTCATCAAAGTCCCTTTCAGGGTTTCAAGCAGCAAGTCGCTAAAAATCCTGTAATAATTCTTACGGATTTGAATAATTTCCTTCTCATTTTTTTCAGGGAAACACTTGTGCAGGTTCTTCATAACCACCGATTTCCGGTAAGGAATTATATAATTTAATAGAAAAGCAATACCATCCGCCAATATGTACATGGCCCTGAAAGGCAATAGTTTAAACTTAAATACAGTTATCCTGAATAAATAATATCCAATTTTTTTACCTAACATTTTAATTACTCCTTTTACTTCAGAAATTAAAGTGGTACATAAAATACCTTATATGAAATCACCCGCCAAAAATAGACAAATAATCCTTGATTTTTATCATTCATTTGTTGTATATTTAGCTGATCATTAAATTCATCAACTATGTTCGGTATCAAATACATAAAGTTCGATTCAATGGCCTATGTTATCAGGTTTAAAAATGGTAAAATTGCACAGGAAGGCCGGGGTTTATCCTTTTTTTATACTTCATACAATACCTCAATCGTTGCCATTCCTTTAGGAAGTAGCGATTTACAGTTTATTTTCAATGAGTCGACCAACGACTACCAAAAAATTAGTATACAGGGGCAGATTACATACAAAATTGAAGATCCGAAGCAATTGGCAGAACTGCTCGATTTTACGGTCGACGACAAAGGCCAGTACAAAAAGGAAGATGGCGAAAAACTCAGACAAAGGCTGATTAACGAAGCCCAGACAGCCACTTCGTCTTATATTCAGAGTCTGGGTCTCAAAGAATCCATAGTAAATGCTAAAGCCATAGAGAATAATATATCTGAAGGATTACAGAAGTCTGAAGCAGTAAGGCTTTTAGGCGTAAAAGTATTGGGTGTGAATGTAATTGCGGTAAAACCTACCCCCGAAATGAGCAAAGCACTCGAAACAGCCACCCGCGAAGCCTTACAACAGGAAGCCGATCAGGCCATTTATCAGCGCAGGAATTTTGCCGTTGAACAGGAAAGAAAAATAAAGGAAAGTCAGTTGAATACCGAAATTGCAGTAGAGGAAAAGCAAAAACAAATTACAGAGAAAAAAATGGAAGCCGAACTGCTTAAAGCTGAAAGTGAGCGAAAATTAAGGGAAATGAAAGTTCAGGCAGATATATCAGTGGAAGAACAAAACAGCAACCTGATAGAACTTAAAATGGTGAACCAGAAAAAGGAAGCAGATGTTAAAAAATATTCCATTGAAGCCTCGCTTGAACCCTATAAAAACATGGACTGGAAAACCATAATGGCCCTTAATCCACAGGGAAGCAACACAGGACTTAATATTGCCCTTGCCTTTAGAGAAATGGCCGAAAATGCACAACAAATCCAGAACCTGAACATTACACCCGATTTATTAAATTCCTTAATTACGAACCAGGAACAACGGTAATATTAACGAATCGGAACAGCCTAAAATGGGCCAGATTGAAAATGCAATTATTGTAAGGAACAAAACCAGGTTGGAGCAACTCACCGAGCGCTTCAATACCCAGGATCAGGCTAAGTTTTATATTGGCCAGGCCAAACAGGCATTTAATTTTCAGATGGCAACCAAATCGCCTTCGAAAGCAGCCAAAATTCAAAAACAAAAGCCCGACGAAGACTTTAAAATGTACGACGATGAGCACAGGTTGTTCAATACAGCCATTGAATCGCTGCAAAAGAGTATTTCAGGTCTTATCAAATATAAAATTATTTACCAGGACTTTCTACCCAGCTACATTTTTACCGAAAAAGACATGGTTATTGTTATTGGCCAGGATGGACTCGTTGCCAATACTGCCAAATATGTGCACGACATCCCCATAATTGCAGTAAATCCGGATCCAGAGCGTTACGACGGGATTTTACTGCCCTTTAACCAATACACTGCCATCAAAGAAATTGAAAATGTATTAAGTGGGGTGTATAATTTTGAATCGGTAACCATGGCCATGGCCGAATTGAACGATGGACAGAAACTACTGGCTTTTAACGATTTATTTATTGGCCCCACTTCGCATATTTCAGCAAGGTATAAAATTTCATTCGGCGATTTGTCCGAAAACCAGTCCTCAAGCGGTATTATCGTTTCAACAGGTGCGGGTTCCACCGGTTGGTTAAGCTCGCTTTTTAATATGGCCAACAGCATCCACAACACTTTTGCAAACATCCAACCTGTGCCTTATGCGCCAATTTCCAGAACTGAAAATAAACTGGTTTTTGTTGTACGTGAACCTTTCCTGAGCAGAACTTCTCAGATTAATATTACCAGTGGAATGCTCGGCCAGGGGGATGAACTCATCCTGGAATCGCATATGCCCCAAAATGGTATTATTTTCAGTGATGGTATACAGAGCGATTTTTTAAACTTCAATTCAGGTACCATTGCCACCATCCGCATTGCAGAAACAAAAGCAAAACTTGTTTTGCCAAAAACATAAGGTGGTTTCCTGCCTTGCAACATTCTGAATATCAGAATTAATACAAAGAATAATTAAAATTCATTTTTGATGGCCGGTCAAATATTGAATTATTTGTTATTTTTACATGATTAACACAAAAGCAAGCTGGCTATCAATTTGACAAATACATAGTTTTTAAAAGCTAAAATTCAGTTTAAAATAATTCAGCATAAATGGTGAATTAAGATTACTAAAACATCCATACAAGCATAAAAAATAATAAAAATATAAACACATGAAAACCAAAAACAAAATACTGGTAGCAGTTGATTTGGAAGAACAGGCACTAATAGCACTAAAATACGCAGTTCATTTTGCAGAATTGCTCGATTACGAATTGGAAACCGTAACCGTGGTTGAAGAAACAAACTTAATCAGTAAACTTTTCAGCAGCGATGAAATTGTGGTAAAACTAAACCAGGGAATAAGAGAAAGGCTTGATAAAACAATTGAACCATTTATCAAAAAGGTGAAGATAAACAGCCATATAGCCTATGGCAAACCCTACGAAAAAATATCCGAACTTGCCAATTCAATCAAACCTTGTTTTATTATTATGGGTAAAAGTGAACTCTCTGGCAGAAATATATCATTGCTTGGTTCCAATTCCATGCATGTAATCCTTGAAGCCGGATTTCCTGTAATTACCATTAACGGGAAATACGATTTTGATTTATACAAAAAAGAACACAAAGAAATATTGGTTCCCCTCGATCTTAAAAAGTCAATCAATGATCAGATTACAGCTGCCATTGAATTTGCCAGATTGCTGAATACCGGGGTCAGAATTTATTCAGTTCAGACTTCGGGTGGAAAGGGCAGGGAAGCCAAAATGCTTAACCAGATTGCAGAAGCTAAAAAATTGATTACTTCTGCCGGGATAAAATGTATTGCTGAAATAAATAATAATCCCTCGAAACCAATTTATGAGCTTATTCAAGAAAAAGCCATGGAAATTAAAGCTTCGATGATTATTATAATGACAAGGTCGGAAAGTAAACTAACAGAATTCATTATAGGCTCAAAAGCCATGGAAATTATAAATAATTCTAATATTCCTGTCATGAGCATTGAACCCTGGGATTTGGAAGAAGGCAGTGAAATATTTTCAACTTTTTTTGATCCGCTTAAATACATTAAAAAATAAAGGAAAATGAGCAGAATTTTTATTTTATGGGATGAATCATACAATGTTGGTATTAACCTTATTGATACACAACATAAAAAACTGGTTGATATCCTGAATTCATTGTATGAATCGTTTGTTGATCAAACAACCGGTCAGAAACTCGATGCAATTTTAAAGGAATTAAAAGATTATACAGTCTATCATTTTGGGGTTGAAGAAGAACTTTTTATTAAATTTCAATATCCCCATGCAATTTCACATCTTGAAGAGCATAAAGATTTTGTGACAAGAATTGAAGAGTTTAACTCACAACTAATGGACGGAAAGAGCAAGCTTACTTTTCAATTAATGAATTTTCTTAAAAACTGGCTGCTCAACCATATCTGCGGAAGCGACCAGGCTTATGTAAGCCACTTAAAAGATAAAGTGTTGTAGATTAAAATATACCAGTATGATTAAAGACTATAAAACCGCTGTTAAAAATATACGGACTATTCTGGCTGACTACATCAGGGAACATAAACTTAAATCATTGGTGGTGGGGCTTTCGGGGGGCATCGATAGTTCACTTTGTGCAGTTTTGGCTTACCCGGTTTGTAATGAACTTGGCATCTCCTTAATTGGCCGCAGTATTACAATTGAAACCAATAAACCGGAAGAAATTAAAAGGGCTGCTGCCATTGGCAAACACTTTACCACCGATTTTCTCGAAGTGGATTTAACAGCTATTTTTAAGCAAATGGCGGATGTATTAATTGAAAAAGATGAAAACGAAGATAAAAATTCATTTGAGTTTAAAATAAGAAGAGGAAACATGAAAGCCCGCACCAGGATGATTTATTTATACGATTTAGCGGCAAAAAATAGAGGAATGGTTTTATCTACTGATAATTTCACTGAATTAATGCTTGGTTTCTGGACCCTGCATGGCGATGTAGGCGATTATGGAATGGTACAGAACCTTTGGAAAACTGAAATTTATGGGATGGCTTCTTTTCTGGCTGAAGAAATGGAAAAAGAGCCGCGGCAGGCTTTAAAAGATTGTATAACCGCTATTGCCACCGATGGTTTGGGTATTACAAACAGCGACCTCGACCAACTTGGCGCAGCTACTTATGACGAAGTAGATCAGGTTTTGTTAAAACTATTCCTGCCTGAAATTCCTCCGCAATTTAAAAACCATCCGGTAATAAAAAGAAAGTTTAGCTCGGAATACAAAAGGAACAATCCTTATAATATTCCTCGAAACCAGATAACTGACGCGCCTTACGCATAAAAATAAGGCCTCATAAATTATCAGCCAGGTATTATCCTGGTTTTTTTTTAAATACCAGGATTTTAGAATTGCGTCAAAAAAAATTAACTTTTTGTAAAATTATCCTTAGTTTTGCCCCCTGATTTTCAAAGATAAACAGGGAAAGCTTATGCTTATAAGGATGTACGAAGATAATACATCGCAGAGACACATTTTACAGGTTGTTAATGTTTTAAGGAACGGTGGAATTATTATTTTCCCTACGGATACCCTTTATGGTTTAGGCTGTGATATTTACCATCACAGGGCCATTGAACGCATAGCCAAACTTAAAGGACTTGATTTTTCAACTGCCCATTTTTCTTTTATTTGTTACGATTTAAGCAGCCTTTCGGAATATACAAAGCAGGTAGATACGCCAATTTATAAATTAATGAAAAGGAACCTTCCGGGCCCGTTTACATTTATTTTAAATGCCAGCGGAAAAGTTCCCGCCATTTTTAAAAACAAAAAGAAAACCATTGGTATTCGTGTACCTGATAACAATATAATCCGCGAAATTGTCAAAGAATTGGGAAATCCAATGCTTACCACTTCCATTCATAATAATGAAGATGATATTCAGGAGTACATCACGGACCCGGAATTGATTCATGAGAAATTTGAGGATAAAGTAGACCTGGTTATTGACGGTGGTTATGGCAGAATTACAGGTTCGGCCATTGTAAATTGTACCGGCGACGAAATTGAAATTATCCGCGAAGGCGAAAAAGAACTGGAACTTTAGGCATTTTTCTATTTGTTTTTCCAACCAAGGGTTTCCCTGATAAAATGCTCAACTTCATCGCTCTCTAAGAGTGTTACATGATTTTCTTTCCCGAAAAGTTTCATTAACACCTGGCCATCCTTTATCTGCTCACACCTGAAAACTTCGCTTAATGCACTTTTTGCTTCCACAAGTCCGTCGCCAAAATAGCCCATTACGCTTTTACGGGCCGATGAATCAGTAAGTGTAGCAGCTATAAGGGTGTATCGGACTCCCGGAATTGGCAATACCTTTGTGGATTGGATTTCTTTTTCATTCCCTGAATTTTTTTTCCAGTCTTCGTCAACCATAATTCCAAAACTTAAATCTTTAATTCCATTGCTCCTGATGTCAAAGAAGCCGGCAAACGATTTTTTTTCTGAAATATCGACCTTTTTCAGGTAATACTGGATAAGATGGGCAATTCTGGCAAGATAGGAGCCTTCGTTTGGAACACCTATTAAAACAATGTTTTTAAGCAGGCTCACCCATCTATTATCCGCTCCATAGTAACAGGCACTCCTGGTGACCAATCCTCCCATGGAATGGGCAATAACAGAAATTTCTTTTAATTTATCCCCAAAATACCCGGTTAAGTTTTCAATTAGTGTATTTAGTTTTTTGCCGTTTTCAGATATATGCAAACCTGTATTGTACCTGACATACAATATTACTGCCCCGGCTTTTTTTTCAAGCCGTGATCCCAGTCGCTGTATTTCATCATTCGGCTCTGATGTCCATGTTGTTTCATCGTTCATCAACCCATGAACCAGGATAACTAATCTTCCGTTAAAATCCTCAAAACGGAAAAGTTTTTCAATTTCTTCCGGTTCAATGTTTTTCGACTGGTGCCGGAATGCCATATTGATAAGTGCCTTATGTCCCTTTACAGCCATTTTATCGCCATAAAGCCCGTTAATAAAAGGAACCAGGTAATGTGAATCATTATTCATTTCTACAATTAGCCTGTTAATATCACGGCTAATGTTTATGAATTTTTGCCTGATATCCTGGTACCTGTATTTTTCTGCATCAAATTTCGATTCAAGCCATTCGGTAATATTAAAGGTTGTTTTGCCCATTTTTATAATGATGGTTAAGATTATGAAAAAAGCTTTTAGGATATTTTTTCCCCGTATAAAGTTAATAAATTCAATTGGTTTTAAACAAGCCTGTTAATGCTCAGATTATTTTCTAACTTTGTTCGAAAAATTAACATGGGAATTTTAGATTTTTTCGGTAAAAAAACAAATTTACCAAAAACCAAAGACTTGGTTTGGAAAAGTATTGCGGCTAAATTTAAGGCTTGTCAAAGTATTATGGAACAATACCCCGGCGCTGTTTGGCTGGCATGGTTCCCTCAATCCATTTCCGATTTAAAGCAATTTTGCCTTGCAAATGGATTAAGTTGCCCTGATGTTAAAACTGCCAGGAATTTCCAGTCCATTGGTCCCGATAACAAAACCATCGTTTTTCTTGAACATTTTCCTTTACCAGACGAAGAAAATGAAATATTATCCAAATTCATGAATTCTGAAATTATTTTTCTCAATGGATTGGATGAGGCTTTATTCCGACAATTTGGAGGGGATAGGATAATAGGCCTTATGGACAAGCTTGGTATGGCTGAAGAGGAGAAAATTGAGCACCAGATGATTTCAAACTCAATTAAAAATGCCCAGGAAAAAATTCAGAAAAAAGTCCAGTTTCCAAACCAGGCAAATTCAGCAGGCGATTGGTTTAAAATTAATATTGGGGCATAAAAGAAAAGCGTATAAAAATGTTGAAAATAAACTACGGTTTGAAAAAGTTAACAAGCAATAGAATAGATAAATTGAAATATTAGGCTAAAAGTTATGGTTAAAAAATTGGTCAGTTACTTTTTACAGGGACTTCTTTATATAGCTCCTTTTGGTGTTACCGCTTATATTATCTACCTGATTTTTAATTTTGTTGACGGACTTCTGCAAACTACCCTCGAAAGTGTGATAGGCTTGCATATTCCCGGGCTTGGTATTCTAATAATCTTGTTATTTCTTATTGCGGTTGGGTATTTCGGACAAACAGTAATTGCCACCCCGTTAAAATCATTTTTCAGAAGGATGATCCACAAGGTGCCTGTGCTCGAGGCAGTTTACTCGGCTTTTAACGATTTAATCAATGCCTTTGTTGGGAAAGAAAAAAAATTTAATAAACCGGTGCTGGTTTTAATCAACCCAACGGCAGATTTGTATAAGCTTGGTTTTTTAACAGAAGAAGACCTGTCCCTTTTATTTGAAAAAGAAAAAGTAGCGGTTTACTTTCCACATTCGTATAATTTCTCAGGTGAATTGTTTATTGTGCCCAGGAAAAATGTCAGGCCTTTGAAAATAAATTCGGCGCAGGTAATGAAGTTTATTGTTTCGGCAGGCGTAGCCGGATGGGACAGTTCAAAAGTTTCTGAACCCGAAGAAATTGCTGAAACAGTGGATAAAGAGCTTCCAATTATTTAGTTGAATTATTATGAGCATTGTTCTTTTTATAGACAATAAGGAGTTTTTGCACAAAAAAAAATAGTCGTTCTATTTTTCAGCAACTACAAGCATTTCAAAATCTTCGGTGGTTAATTTGTCATTTCGGCTAAAAGCACCCAGATTGGCACCATAAATTCCAATATTTCTTAAATTCAACGATTTAAGCAACCAGGCAATTTCCGATGGCATATAATATCTTTCGTTGGTTTCAATTTTTTTGCTAATCCCAATGTCATCCACTATCGAAACTATACTGTGGTACCTCATGGTCATCAGGTCGAAAGTATTGTTTTTATAATGCCCGTTTATATCTTTTTTGGCCTGGGCCAGAAAATCGTCTACCGAATGTGTTAAAGGAAAAAGGCCGTTTAATGTGGTAAAAATGAGTTTTCCATTTGGTTTTAATGCCTGTGCTGCATTTTTAAGTATAAGGTAGTTCATTTCATCGGTTTCCATAAGCGGAAAAGCGCCTTCGCACAACATCATCACCAGATTAAATTCTTCGTTAAACGAAAGGTTCCGGGCGTCCATTTTAAAGAATTCTACCGAAAGGTTTTGCTGGTAGGCTTTGTCCTTTGCCCTGCGCAGCATTGATGCCGACAAATCAATTCCCGTTACACGGTAATACCTTTTTGCCATTTCAATACTGTGTCTGCCGGTCCCACAACCAATATCCAGTATTCGTAAACCTTTTTCATAATTTAATTCTCTTTCAATAAAATCACACTCTCCAATGGTTCCGCGAGTAAAGTCTTCAAAATCATATTGATAGCCATAATTCTCAAATAAACTTTCGTACCATTGTGTTTTTCGTTTGTCTTTCATAGAATATTTTACTAATAATGCCTGCCAAAGCACCAGCTAAATTTAGTATAGAACAAACCGGTTCGAATTGGTTTTCAAAACTAAACAATATTTGACAAAATTTGAGAAGAAGACTGAAATTTATTTTTCCGAATTCAATAAAGCGCAATTGTTCAGTTTTATCTCAGATTCAATATCATGATCAGGCAAAATTTTACAACCTTTTTACCTGTTTATGATGCAAGAAATAACTTATAATATCTTATTAACCACCACTTTCAAACTTAGAATATTCAAATATTTGGCATAGATGCCAGGGTTTAATTTATAAATTACTATAAAATAATTTCGCATTTTTCCATGTTTGGATCATTATATTTACCGGGAACATTTTTAACCGGGATTAATTCAATTTAATTAAATTTTAAAGAACACATGAATTCAAAGGTAGATGATTTTATTGGCAGGCAGAAAAAATGGCAGCAGGAATTTGTAAAACTTAGAGAAATTGTTCTTGCATGCGGGCTTACCGAAGAATTGAAATGGGGAAATCCCTGCTATACCTACCAAAAAAGAAATGTGGTACTTATTCATGGTTTTAAAGAATATTGTGCCTTCCTTTTTTTTAAAGGCGCTTTGTTAAAAGATACAGCTAAAATTCTGGTTATCCAGTCAGAAAATGTTCAGGCTGCGCGACAGGTAAGGTTTACAGGTTTACATGACATTGTATTGCAGGAGTCCATCTTAAAACAATATATCCATCAGGCAGTTGAAGTTGAAAAAGCGGGGTTAAAGGTAAATTTTAAGAAAACCAATGAATTTAGCGTTCCCGAAGAATTTAAACAAAAACTGGATGAAATACCTGCCCTGAAAAACGCATTTGAAAAATTGACCCCGGGCAGACAAAGGGCCTACCTGCTTTATTTTGCTGCACCTAAACAAAGTAAAACCAGGAATTCAAGAATTGAAAATAATATTCCGAATATTTTGAATGGAAAAGGATTAAATGATTAATATTTTAATATGGCTAAAAACAACAGTATTAACAAACAAATGCCGGCTGAAGAGGTAGAAGCGTTGATTAAAACCTTGAAAAATCGTTTCGGCAAAAACATGAACCGGCACAAAGGGCTTGAATGGGATAAAGTGCAGTTGAAACTTAAAGCTAATGCGGACAAAATATGGTCGTTGAGTGAAATGGAAGACTCCGGCGGTGAACCGGATGTTGTAGGTTATGAGCCCGAAACAGATGAATTCATTTTTTACGATTGCTCCCCTGAAAGCCCCACGGGCAGGCGAAGTTTATGTTACGATCGGGGAGCATTTGAATCGAGAAAGGAAAACCGGCCCACTGGAAATGCCATGGATATAGCTTCTGAAATGGGTATTGAAATATTGACCGAAGCCGAATACCGCAAACTACAGGAGCTGGGTGAATTTGACACCAAAACGTCGAGTTGGGTAATAACACCCCCGGCCATTAGAAAATTGGGAGGTGCTCTTTTTTGTGACCGTCGTTATAACCATGTATTTGTTTATCACAACGGAGCCTCGTCGTACTATGCTGCCAGAGGGTTTCGGGGTTCGCTGAGGGTTTGAAATTTTTAAAAATGATAACCATCCTCAAAAACCTGTTTTCGCTTGTTCTTCCCATTACTGTCCTGGTTTTGGTCCCAATGTGGGTTGAAAATGAGATATCTTTAAAAAATCCGATATCACTGCTGGCCGGTTCCCTTATTATGGCACCTGGGCTGATTGTATTTTTTAGTTCTGTTTTTTTGTTTATAAGAAAAGGAAAAGGGACCCTTGCCCCCTGGAATCCGCCTGTCAAACTGGTGGTTTCAGGATTTTACCGGTATGTCAGAAACCCTATGATAATGGCCGTACTTATAATTTTAACAGGGGAAGCCATAATTTTCCTGTCAATAGAGATTTTTTTATGGGCTATCCTCTTTTTTTTTATTAATAGTTTGTACTTCAGCCTGTCAGAAGAGCCCGGCCTCGAAAAAAGATTCGGAGAAGCTTACCTGGATTATAAAAAGAACGTGCGAATGTGGATTCCAAAGTTAAAACCCTATCAACCTCTTTAAACTTTGCTGGTTTTAGTAAACTGACAATTATTTGGCGGGATATAATTTTTTTACATGATCAAGATGCCTGGTAATCATTTCTTTGAAGATATCCTGGTTTATATCGGCCAGGGTTTTTATATGGATACAACCTTTGTCAGATTTGTGTTTCCCGAATTTTTGAAGCAATTCTTCCCTTTTTTCAAAACTACCTGATAAATAGATGGCAATGGAAGAGGCCCGAGGTGAGAAAGATACATTGGGACTATCGCCTTCGCGCCCGCTTTCGTACTTGTAATGATGGCTTCCAAAACCAACTATGGCAGGACCCCACATTTTTGGTTCTTCACCGGTTATTTTTTTCATTAAAGTTATCAGCGACTTGCAATCCTGGCGCTTATTTTCATCTGCAACAGCTTCAATAAAAGTGGTGACGCTGTTTTCATTTTCTGTAGTCTTGTTTTTTGCCATAAATCTTTTTATTTTAAAAATAAGAATCAGTCAACAATATCGCAACTGGTTAAATTTAAAGATAATAGAAAAAAATTTATAAAGGTTGTCGGATGTACGTTATTTATTAATGATTCATTTTTAAACATTTTGGCTCTTTTCTAAATTGGAATTGATAGTTCATTTGACTTTTTATTGTCTTGGAATTTAAAAGATTATAATTAAATATTTAAAAATGTATAAAGTTTCCCGCGAAGCCACAAATGTTCACGTAGAATGCTTTGTGTTCTTAGCGTCTTTGTGGGATTAATTAAGGTAATTCAATATTTAGAATAGAGCCACATTTTTTAACCTGTTTTGCTGATATTGAGTCATGTACAAACTGCGGTTTGAAATCTGTACAAAAATTAAATTCCGGATATTGGTTAAATCATGGAAGAACCAATAATCCGGAATACTGATGAACCTGCTTAATTTATAAACCGGTTATATTTAAATGAATAAATTCGTTATGCTCTTTTTTTAACCCCGCATCCAATGGCTTTGGTGTACGAAACCGATGGTTTTTGGCCCGACAACAGTGCATCAATCGCGTTGGCCAGGTAGGGTTTTGTTACCTTCGAAGCATCAGATGAATTATCGTCAATGGCACCAATGTATTCCACAGTTAGTTTATTGTTGCTTAAGCTTAGCAAATATACGTGCGGGGTGTTGGTGGCTCCGTAAAGAGCTGATATTTTCCTATCGGGATCGAAAAGGTAGGGAAAACTGAAATTCTTTTCTTTCGCGGTTTTTACCATATTATCGTACGAATCGGCAGGCTGAACTGCAGGATCGTTAGGATTAATGGCTATAACCGGAAACCCTTTTGATTTGTATTTTTTATCCATTTCATTTATCCTGTCAACATATGCTTTTGCATAAGGGCACTCGTTACAGGTAAAAATTACGATAAATCCTTTTGCGTTTTTAAAGGATTCTGAAGAAACCATTTTCCCATCTACATTTTTCAAATTAAAATGGGCTGCTGCATCGCCTACTTTGTAACCTTGTGCGGTAACAAAATATCCTGCAAAAAGCAGGTTTAAAAATAATATTAAACGTTTCATTTTCACTGTGTTTTTAGTTTAACAATTGAATCGAGTTCTTCGCACCTGAATGATTTTTCGTAAAAATCGCGCGAATCTTTATTGTATACCAAAGTGGCCGGAATGGCCCCGCTCCAACTCGGGTTTACTTTATCAATCCATTCGTTTTCATTGTGATCGTTCAGTACTACCACTTCTGAATGAATGGCTTTTTTCTTTAAAAAGGGAATCAATACGCTTTTATAATCTTTTTCAAAATCGAGACTTACCAATAAAACCTTTACTTTCTGTGATTTGTATTTTTCGTTCACCTTTTCGAAACAAGGCAGTTCTTTTACACAAGGACTGCACCATGTGGCCCAGAAATTTACAATATACAATGTATCTGAGTTTCTGTGCAGGTATTGCTTTTCGAATTCGGGAAAGTTTAAAATAGCTGGCGGTTCAGGATTTCCAAAACCTAAAAACAAAAAGGGAACAAAAAATAAAAGCAGGGTTTTGTAATTCATCTTTTTTTATTCCAAAATTAGGTTTGCCAGAATGTGTTTGTCCTGGTTTAAATAGGTTATGGTAATGTTAATATCCGGTTAATGGAGTATTATATTAATGATATTGAGTAGTTTACAAATTTCCGGATATGGCTTTATGGTCAAATAATTTAAACTGAATTTAGAATAATATGACCCGATGTTCTAAATTTTACATGAAGATGTTCGTTTACTGTCATTTATAATTTCAAATATTAAATCAACATCAAGAATGGTTATTTTTTTTGCAAATGATGCAACGGATAAATAATTTTAGGGCAAATAACTTAATAAGTCGGAAAATCACTTAAGTGTGATGTAAATTGTGTTAAACTAATCATTAACAACAAAATAAAAGCTGTGGAATATGAATACAATCTTTAAGGCTAAAAATGATATTCCTGAAAAATACAGGATAAGCAGAATGGATCAAAAGGAATACCTTGTAAATGGTGAAATTATAAACTGGAACGGACCATGCCAGGAAATTCTTTCACCGGTTTGCACCACGGGTGAGAATGGAATTGCGCAGGAAATTATAGGAAGTTATCCGCTGCTGGGCGAGAAAGAATCGCTGGAAATACTCGACAGTGCTGTAAAGGCTTACGATAATGGGAAGGGAACATGGCCCACCCTATCGGTTGAAGAACGTATTAAATGTACCCTGGATTTTGTGGTAAAAATGAAAACCAAAAGAACTGAAGTCGTTAATCTTTTAATGTGGGAAATTGGTAAAAACCTTGCCGATTCTGAAAAAGAGTTTGATCGCACGGTTGAATACATCGAGGCGACCATCAATGCATTGAAGGAACTGGACCATGTTTCATCGAGGTTTGTGTATGAACAGGGTATTTATGCGCAAATCCGGCGTGCACCGCTTGGTGTTGTTTTATGTATGGGACCCTTCAATTATCCTTTAAATGAAACCTTTACCACGCTTATCCCTGCCCTTATAATGGGCAATACGGCTATTCTTAAGCCGGCCAAATATGGGATTCTATTGTTGAGGCCTCTGCTCGAAGCTTTCAGGGATTCTTTCCCAAAAGGGGTAATAAATACCATTTATGGCGATGGAAAAGTAATCATTACGCCTTTAATGGCTTCGGGAAAAATTGATGTATTTGCTTTTATCGGTTCGGCATTTGTGGCAAACCTGATTGAAAGGCAACATCCAAAGGCCAACCGCTTAAAATGTGTTTATGGTCTCGGTGCTAAAAATCCCTGCGTCATTCTCGAAGATGCTGATCTGGATCTTACAGTTAAAGAATGTGTTACAGGCTCTCTTACTTTTAACGGACAGCGTTGTACTGCTTTAAAAATAATATTTGTACACCGGAAAGTGGCTGATTTGTTTATCAAAAAATTCTCCGATGCAATTTCGGCTTTAAAAATTGGTTTGCCCTGGGAAGAAGGTGTTTTCCTGACGCCATTGCCCGAAGCCAATAAAATTCAATACATGCTTGATTATGTTAACGATGCCACACATAAAGGGGCAAAAATTGTAAATAAGCAAGGTGCCGAAAACCTGAAAACGTTTTTTTATCCGGCCGTACTTTATCCAGTTAATAAAGAAATGAAAATATACCACGAAGAACAGTTCGGGCCTGTAGTTCCTGTTGTTCCATTTGATGATATTTCTGTTCCAATAAAATACATTGAAGAATCGGAAGTGGGGCAACAGGCCAGTATTTTTGGAAAAGACTATAATGTAATTGCAAAACTGATTGATCCGATGGTAAACCAGGTATGCAGGGTAAATATTAACAGCCAGTGCCAGCGTGGACCCGATAATTTCCCTTTTACAGGAAGGAAAGATTCTGCCGAAGGTACTCTTTCAGTGAGCGATGCTCTGAGGGTTTTCTCAATCAGAACCCTTGTAGCGGCCAAAGAAAACGATTTGAACAAAGAAATTTTGAGTCAGATTTTGAAAAACCATAATTCTAAATTCCTGACTACGGATTTTTTATTCTGAAAATACTATATCTCAACTATTTATTAAATAATATCAGCCAGGGTGAAAAATGTTGTAGATGCACAACGCGGATTCTTTAATTCAAATGTTACCAAATCAATAGATTTCAGGATTCAGCAACTGAGAAAACTTAAAGAAACTATTCTGAAAAATGAAAATCTGCTGCACGAAGCAATTTATGCAGATTTTAAAAAATCGGTTTTCGAAAGTTATTCGAGTGAGCTTGGACTTGTTTTAACAGATATTGATGAGGCCATAAGAAAAGTAAGGAAATGGGCTAAAATTAAAAGGATTAGAACGAACCTGATTAATTTTCCTGCCAGGAGTTATGTTGTTCCCGAACCCCTTGGCGTTTCATTAATTATCGGAGCGTGGAACTATCCTTACCTTTTAACTCTTGGGCCTATTGTTGGCGCCCTGGCTGCCGGAAATACCGTTATTTTAAAACCCAGTGAACTCGCCCCACGTACAAGTAATGCCCTGAAAAAAATAGTGTCAGAAAATTTCAAACCTGAATATTTTACAGTTGTTGAAGGAGGAATTTCTGAAACCACTGAATTGCTCAACCAGAAATTTGACAAAATATTTTTTACAGGCAGCGTTGCCGTAGGCAGAATTGTTTACCAGGCGGCTGCGAAAAATCTTACCCCTGTTACACTTGAACTTGGCGGCAAAAGTCCGGCAATTATTGCCGAAGACTGTAATCTTAAAATGACAGTGAAAAGACTGGTATGGTCGAAATTTATGAATGCCGGTCAATCCTGCATTGCACCTGATTTTGTTGTGGTTCACCGGTCTATTAAACAGCAATTCCTGGAATTAACAAAAGCCGAAATTGAAAAATCACATTTTTCATTCGAAAATGGCAATTATCTTCAAATCATTAACGAAAGTAAATTAATGAGGCTTGTTGATCTTGTTCCAAAAGAAAAGATTTATTACGGGGGTAGTTATCATAAAGAAAACAGGTATTTTGAGCCTACTTTGTTACAGGATATTTCTTTTGATGATTCAGTAATGAAAGAAGAAATTTTCGGGCCCATACTTCCTGTTTTGGAATATGATAATCTTTCGGTGGTGATAGACAAAATTAAAGAAATGCCCAGACCTTTATCATGTTATGTTTTCACTTCAAACAAAGAAATAAAAAACCGGATAACCAGGGAAATATCCTTTGGCGGGGGCTGTATTAACGAAGCCGTGATGCATATTTCAAACAGCAATTTTGGATTTGGTGGGGTGGGCGATAGCGGGATTGGTGCATATCACGGCGAAGTAGGGTTTAAAGCTTTTACGCATTATAAAAGTATTCTTAATAAACCAACCTGGTTTGAACTAAACCTTAAATATTATCCGCATACCGCTAATAAGCTAAAGCTCATTAAATTAATAATGAAACTTTGGTAATTAACAGGGACTACGCCAAATTTATAAGGAAAAAACCTGTAATTCCTTATTTTACAGCATATAATGAAATATATCTGACTGATCGTTCAGGTATTCGTACTTGATTTTTCGCTGGTTCATTTTTTCAAGAAGCGAGTAAATATCTTCCGGATTTTGAACAACAATTCCTACCAATGCCGGTCCGTCAGTACGGTTGTTTTTCTTTTTATATTCAAAATGAACAATATCGTCAGTATCGCTGAGCACATCGGCAACAAATTCCTTCAATGCACCCGGGCGCTGCGGAAAACTTATCAGGAAATAATGCATCAGCTTTTCATAAAGCATCGACCTTTCTTTTATTTCCTCCATTCGTATAATATCGTTGTTTCCGCCACTTACAATACAAACCACGTTTTTTCCCTTAATCTTGTCTGTTAAATAATCAAGGGCTGAAATGGACAGGGCGCCGGCAGGTTCTACCACCAGGGCTTCTTCGTTGTACAGTTTAAGTATGGTTGTACAGATTTTTCCTTCGGGTACCAACACCATTTCATCAATATTGTTTTTGCAAATTTCAAAGGTGATTTCGCCCACCATTTTAACAGCTGCCCCATCCACAAAGGTGTTTATTTTATCGAGTTCAACAAGTTTTCCGGCTTTTATTGATTCCTGCATTGATGGAGCTCCGAGTGGTTCTGCGCCAATTATTTTTGTGTCCGGGCTGATTTGTTTAAATACCGAAATAAGACCGGCGATTAATCCGCCTCCTCCAATTGGTACCACCAGGTAGTCCACAGATTCGTTCAACCCCTCGAGTATTTCAAGGCCAATAGTGGCCTGTCCTTCAATGATATTAATATCATCAAAAGGTGGAATAAAATTACTGCCGTTTTTTTTGCTGTAGGCCAGTGCTTCTTCCTTGGCGGCATCAAAAGTATCGCCCACGAGTTTTATTTCTACCTTGTTTTTTCCAAACATCTGTACCTGTTTAATCTTTTGTTTGGGAGTGGTTACCGGCATATAAATACGTCCGTTTACACCCAATTCGTGACAAGATAAGGCTACGCCCTGCGCATGGTTGCCGGCGCTGGCACATACAATTCCTTTTTTTAACTGCTCTTTATCCAGCAGCGAAATCTTATGAAAAGCACCCCGCAGCTTGTACGACCTTGTTTTTTGCAAATCTTCACGTTTAAAATAAATTTTGCACTGAAACAGGTCAGAGTAGTTCTGATTTAATAAAAGCGGGGTTTGGTTTATGATTCCGTTAATATTTCTTTTAGCTTCGTAAATCGATTGCAAATCGGGCAGGTATGGTGATTTTCCAGCCTGGCTGTGTTTTTGGGTTTTTGATTTTGGTACCATGCGTATGTGATTAAAATAAAAAAGGTTATCCCCGACAGGCAGGGACAACCTGGATAATAATACTGAATTTTGCTTAAATTTTTGGTCTTAAATCTCTTACCGCTTTTCCTGCAGCCCAGAGTTCTGATTCTCTCAGTTGTTTAAGTTCAGCTTCGAGTTCAGCTTTGTAATTAGGGCCTCCTGTTGAATCGAGCACACGTACGCATTCTTCGCCCGATTTTACCCTGCGGTAAAGTTCTTTAAAAACAGGAAGGGTAGCTTCGGCAAATTTTGGTCTCCAGTCGAGTGCCCCTCTTTGGGCTGTGGCACTGCAATTGGCGTACATCCAGTCCATTCCGTTTTCGTCTACCAGCCGGATTAAGCTTTGTGTAAGCTCTTCCACAGTTTCGTTAAAAGCTTCAGAAGGAGTGTGGCCATTTTCGCGCAATACTTTGTATTGTGAATCCATGATTCCTGCCAGGGCACCCATTAATACGCCGCGCTCGCCGGTTAAATCGCTGTAAACTTCGTTTTCGAATGTGGTTGGGAAAAGGTAGCCCGAACCTATGGCTATTCCAAGTGCCAATGTTCTTTCGGTTGCTTTACCCGTATAATCCTGGAAAACAGCATAACTTGAGTTAATACCTGCACCGGCAAGAAAATTCCTGCGAACGCTGGTTCCTGACCCTTTTGGGGCACAAAGAATTACATCAACATTTGCCGGTGGAATCACGCCAGTGTGGTTTTTATAGGTAATTGAAAATCCATGCGAAAAATAGAGGGCATTGCCTTCTTTCAGACATGGCTTTATTTTAGGCCAAAGAATTCTTTGTGCTGCATCCGAAACCAGGTATTGAATAATTGTGCCTTTTTCAGCAGCCTCTTCAACTGGAAATAAAGTTTTTCCGGGTACAAAACCATCTTTAACCGCTTTGTCCCAGTCTGCCTTAAATTCAGGAGCCTGTCCGATTATCACGTTAATGCCGTTGTCTCTCATGTTCAAAGCCTGTGCGGGTCCCTGAACACCATATCCGATAATTGCAATGGTTTCGTTTTTAAGAACTTCCCTGGCTTTTGCCAACGTAAATTCTTCTCTTGTTACTACATCTTCTACTGTTCCGCCAAAGTTAATTTTTGCCATTTTTAATAATTTAATAAAGTGTTAATAATAAAATACTTACTGATTGTTTCTATTCTTCTATAATTTCGTAAAGTGCTTTCTTTTCCCTGATGTGGATTTCCAAATCTTTCATAGGTTTGGCCATAGCTATCCTTCCTGTACGGATAAACTGTAATATCCCGTAAGGTTTAAGTTCTTCCATTAGTTTGGAAGTATCGGCTTTATGCCCGGTTTTTTCTATAAGAATATAATCATTTTCGATATTCAGAACACGGGCATTGTGCCTTCGCACCACTTCTTCTATTTTCAAACCGTTTTGAATAGCCGAAACCGGTAGTTTGTACATGGCCAGTTCCTGGTGTATGATATCGTCATTTTCGTAAAGAAATACCTTTATCACACCAATGATGTTTTCGAGTTGTTTAGCCACACGTTGGATAATATCAAGCCTTGTTTTAATTACAATTGTAAAACTGTAAATGCCCTTAATTTTTGATTCTGAGACGGTAAGGCTTTCGATATTTAGTTTACGCCGGGTGAAAACAATAGACAGGTGGTTAAGCAAACCTATATTGTTTTCGGTATTGACCAGCAAAGTGAATTCTTTTTCCATTTTATTTTTATTTTCGATTGAATAAATCTCTCTTTTTATAAATTGTCTTTTGACAATAACTTTTTACTTAAGGTTCAAGAATGATATCCGAAACCCCGGCACCAGCAGGAACCATTGGAAAAACATTGTCTTCCTGTTCAACTATTACTTCAAGCATGTAAGGTCCGTCCGTTTCAAGCATTTTGTCAATGGCGGCCACCAAATCTTCCCTGTTTTCAATTTTGGTCGATTCAATCCCATTTCCTTTGGCAATTGTCTGAAAATCAGGATTTACAAGCGTGGTAAACGAATACCTGCGTTCATGGAAAAGCTGTTGCCATTGGCGCACCATTCCTAAAAAACCGTTGTTTAAAAGTACGATTTTTACCGGTTTGTTGTGTTGCCAGATGGTAGCCATTTCCTGGATGGTCATCTGAATTCCGCCATCGCCAACAAAAACGATTACAGGTCTTGAATCCTGGCCCATTGCGGCACCAAATGCAGCAGGAACGCCAAAACCCATGGTTCCAAGTCCCCCGGAAGTAATTATGCTTCTGTTACGTGCAAACTGGTAATACCGGGCGGCCATCATCTGGTGTTGACCAACGTCTGTTACTACTATTGCTTCGCCTTTGGTTCTTTCCGAAATCTGGTGAACCACTTCTGCCATTTTAATTTCACCTGTTTTTGGATGGATGTCTTTATGAATAATTTTATCAAACTCGATGGTTTCCAATTTTTTAAACTCTTCAATCCATTCGTTATGCGTGTTTGTTTTTACAAGAGAAATCAGTTCTACCAGGGCTTTTTTAGCATCCGAAACTATGGCTACTTCTGCTTTTATATTCTTGTCGATTTCCGCCTGATCAATATCAATGTGGATTACTTTTGCTTTTTTTGCATATTTGGTAGTATCTCCGGTTACACGATCATCAAACCGCATCCCAACAGCAATAATTAAATCAGCCTCATTGGTGAGAATATTAGGCGCATAATTACCGTGCATACCAAGCATTCCTACATACAGCGGATGTTTGGTAGGAAACGAGGAAAGGCCCAATAAAGTGCTTCCAACCGGGATTCCTGTCTTATTAACAAAGGTCAATAATTCTTCTTCCGCACCTGAAATATTTATTCCATGTCCAACCAATAGAAATGGCTTTTTGGAATTGTTTATCAGGTTGGCAGCTTCTCTAACCTTTTCTATATTCAGCTTTGGATTTGGGAAATAACCCGAAACTTGTTTGAATTTCTTATATTCATATTCAGTCAATTGGTTTTGAGCATCTTTTGTGATGTCTATCAAAACTGGCCCCGGCCTTCCGGAATTGGCAATATAGAACGCCTTGGCGAAAACTTCAGGAATTTCCCTTGCTTTGGTAATCTGGTAATTCCATTTGGTTACAGGCATTGAAATACCTACCACATCTGTTTCCTGAAAGGCATCAAAACCAAGCAGGTGCGATGAAACCTGTCCGGTAACGCATACCAGCGGAATGGAATCTATTTTTGCATTGGCAATTCCAGTAATTAAATTGGTGGCACCTGGCCCTGATGTAGCAAATACTACACCTACTTTTCCCGATGCTTTACTATATCCGGTTGCCATGTGGGTTGCACCCTGTTCATGACGGACAAGGATATGTTTAATTCTGTCCTGGTAATCGTAAAGTGCATCATAAATAGGCATGATGGCACCTCCCGGATACCCGAAAATGGTATCAACACCTTCGTTTAATAAGGATAGAATTACAGCCTCCGAACCTTTGATGTTCTGGGTGGCTTTCGTCTTTTTTTCCTCTTTTAAGTCTGTTTTGGTTTCCATAAGTGTAAATTTAAACTAATCTATTATTCTGATGGCGCCTTTATCGGCTGATGAAACTATTAATGAATAAGCTTTTAAAGCTTTTGAAACTTTCCTGCTGCGCTGGGTTGGCTTAAATGCTAAATTACCTTTTGCCAGTTCTTCAGTTCTTCTTTTTTCCAACTCATCGTTGGTTACCATTAAATTTATTTTCCTTTCGGGAATGTTGATTTCAATTTTATCCCCGTCTTTAATCAGTGCAATTTCCCCTCCCGAAGCTGCCTCGGGGGATACGTGTCCAATTGACAAACCTGATGTGCCGCCCGAAAACCTTCCGTCGGTAATCAAAGCGCAATATTTGTCAATTTTTGTGGATTTCAGGTAACTGGTAGGATAGAGCATTTCCTGCATTCCTGGTCCACCTTTGGGGCCTTCGTAACGAATAACCACCACATCTCCTTTTTGAATTTTACCATTAAGAATTGCGTTTACTGAATCTTCCTGAGAATCGAAAACTTTTGCTGTTCCTGTAAAAATCAATATGCTTTTATCCACACCAGCAGTTTTGACAATACACCCATTTTTAGCAATATTTCCATATAAAACGGCCAATCCGCCATCTTTGCTATAGGCATTTTCAACACTGCGTATGCACCCCTTTTCCCTGTCCAGATCCAGTTTTGCTTTGGTTGATTGGGATCCCATGGTAAGGTTTCGGCCATTATTGGCAGCCGCACTTGCATATACTTCAAATGCTTTTTCAATGGCTGTTTTTCGGCTTATATCGTATTTTTCAAGCGCTTCGCCAAGCGATTTATAATCTACCCTGTGTACAGATGTATCAACAAGACCGTTTTTTTCGAGTTCGCCCATGATGGATAAAATACCACCGGCATTATTTACATCTTCGACATGGTAATGAGAACTGGGTGCTACTTTACAGATATTTGGCACTTTACGCGACAATTCATCAATGTCTTTCATGGTAAAGTCAACACCTGCTTCGCTGGCAATGGCCAATAAATGTAAAACCGTATTGGTGCTGCCGCCCATGGCTATATCCAGCGTCATTGAATTTAAAAATGCCTTTTTGGTAGCTATGCTCAATGGCAAAACGGATTCATCTCCTGTATAGTAGTATTTTTCAGTAATTTCAACCAGTTTTTCGGCCGCTTCTTTAAACAGGTTTTTCCTGTTCACGTGGGTGGCTACAATGGTGCCATTGCCAGGAAGTCCCAGACCCAATGCTTCAACCAGACAGTTCATGGAATTGGCGGTAAACATTCCTGAGCACGATCCGCAGGTAGGGCAGGCATTTTGTTCCACCTGTTCAATTTCACTGTCTGAAATTTCATTGTCCACCGCCATGACCATGGCATCCACCAGGTCAATTTTTTTGTTGTTTTGAATTCCAGCTTCCATAGGACCGCCCGAAACAAAAATGGTGGGGATGTTCAGCCTCATGGCGGCCATCAACATTCCCGGGGTTATTTTATCGCAATTGCTGATACAAATCAGGGCATCGGCCTGGTGGGCATTACACATGTATTCAACACTATCGGCTATAATTTCGCGCGAAGGCAATGAATACAACATCCCGTCATGTCCCATGGCAATGCCGTCATCAATAGCAATGGTGTTAAACTCAGAGGCAAAATAGCCTTTTTCCTCAATAATGGATTTGATAAATTGCCCTACATCATGCAGGTGCGCATGTCCGGGAACAAACTGGGTGAAGGAATTGGCTATGGCGAAAATGGGTTTTCCAAACTGGTTGTCCTTAACCCCGTTGGCACGCCATAGGCTCCTTGCCCCGGCCATCCTCCGGCCTTTTGTACTTGTGTCGCTTCTTAAAGTTACTTTCATTTTTTAAAATTTATTTAAAAAAAAAGCGCCATTCTGGTTGGGAATGGCGCTTTGACTTTATGCTATAAAAATCTTTACATCATTCCCATTTACTTGTTATGACAATAACAAATACCACCACCACGGTAAGAATGACGTTAAAAACTTCCATTAAAATATTTTATACATTATTTCAAAACTCAGCGTAAAAATACAGCTAAATTTTTTTAATAAACAAAATTATTTTAAAAAAACTTAAAATATTTCTTTTATATTCTTGAAATTCAACATTATAAAATTTGTCCTAATTTTAAAAATTTGGTGCTTTTTGGAGTTTGACTTTAATTTGTGGCCAAAAGGATGGAAATGAAACAACTGTTTCGGATTTTATTCATATTGCTGGTTGTATTTTGCTTTTTTGCCTTTTACCAGTCAGGATTCAACGAATACTTTTCGGTAAAAAATATTGATAGCGTAAAAAGCCGGTTTCTTGAGATGGGCTATATGGCGCCCGTATATATGACCCTGTTTTTTATTTTTTTAAATATTACAGGAATTCCCCGTGTATTTTTTACCATTTTTTCGGGCTATGTTTTTGGAATTTTTTATGGTTTTATTTATTCGTGGATTGCTACCATGGTTGGACTTATCGTAACATTCATCCTGGTAAGGTACTTATTTTACCAAAGTTTTGAAAAACGTTTCGGATCAAAGAAAATGGTCGAAAAAATGAACCGGAAGATTGACCAGTATGGCTTTTGGTCGGTAGTTTTCTTAAGGGTAATATACGTGGTGCCTTCTTCGGTTTTGAATTATACATTTGGTTTTACCAAAATAAGCACAGCCCGGTACATTTATGGATCAGCCATTGGTTTTGTGCCTGTGGTTTTGTTAAACGTTTGGGCAGGTAAGGTAATTTCGCAACGAATCCACCAACCATTTGATTTTAATTACAGATATATAATAATTGGCGTTTTACTGGTTGCCCTGTTTTTTGGATTGAAGGCTCTTGCACTGAAAAATAGGGGCTAGAAAGAAAATAATTAACAAAGCACTGATTGCTGAAATTAAAAATTCTGATAAAATTAAGAAGCAGATAAAAAAGATCCAGTAAGGTTTTAATTTTCCACTACGGCCAAACTTTTGCCTACAGATCCTGAAAGGAGAAAAATGATTACCTTCATTATAGAAAAACTGATAAATAATGTGGAATATTTGGCACAAGTTTAAAACTTGCAGCTTAAAATGGATAAAATGATCATCTATCTTAATCAAATTAATTTCAATTGATTATGAACTTACCGAAGGAATTAAATATCTTTATTTTAGTTATTCTTATTTTAGTTTGCTGTAATAAAATAAACCAAACATCTTCAAATAATAACCTGCCTGCCAATGAAGATTCTTTAAAATTATTAGCTAACATTAATATGAATGATGATGTCAGATCTTTCTATAGTGATTCATTAGAAAAACTAGTTAATTGTTTAATTATTAAGTCGAAAATCAGTGAATCCTTACTACTTATTTGTATACCGCAATCAGAAACAGAAACTGCAATTTTTTGCGATTTAGATTATTCGAAAAACTTAGTTAAAAGAGAAGCTTTTAATTCAATTAATCAATATTGGATGGAAAAATGCATTCAAAAAAAAGATTCATTCTTTAAAAGTTATGCTGAATACTCATTATGGGTAGATGGGTATTTCGCTGAAGATTATTTTATTAGCTTGGATTATATATTAAAAAAAATAGGAAGTGATGCATTTTGTAATCTAGTTTCAAAATGTGATAGTGCTAAAATTAATAGGATTAAAATTCATTTTAAAGAAAATGGTTCTATTAACTGTTTGTATAAATAAACTCTCAGAATATTACGGCGTGTGTCCTGAATTAATGTGAATAAATTTTAGAATGTTCTTTAATAAGTATTCATTCTGGAAGCAGCTCCATAACTGGTGACTGCATTGCAGATATATCAAATAACAAACCATAAACATTTCAAATGCAACATTTCAATGGACTCAACCCCGGCTCCAGGTTGGGTGCAACTTTTGAAAAACCTATGCTAAGGAATTTGTAAACTAAGAATAGTATGCTTCGCAAGAGCTTGACAAAACGCGTTCAAAGAATGGATAAGGGATGGTGAATAAATTGAATTTTGCCAGAAATAGCTATCTTTGCATAAAAAAAGCAATGGAATATTTGGTTAGAATTAAAGATGATACAATTCAGGCACAAAGTATTATCAATTTACTTAAAACTTTGGCAAAAGATTATGATTTTCTTGAAATCATTAACAAGCAAGAATATTATATGAACTTGAGCAAAGAGCAATTAGAAGAAATAGACCTCAGATTTGAATACGTTTTAAAGAACCCCAAAGAAGGAAAATCCTGGGATGAAATAGAACGCAAAATCTTTTCGAAATGAGAAAATTTAACCTGAAAATCAACCCCTTTGCCGAAGAAGACATTATCGATTCTTATGAATTTTATGAGAGCGAAAAAGAAGGCTTAGGAGTGGAATTTGTTCAGGAAATAAAAAAAACAATCGCCAGGATTGAAGATAATCCAAATCAATTTCCTAAAATCAGGAATCAAATCAGGGTTGCTTTGGCAAACCGATTTCCTTTTATTATTATTTATTACATAAAAGGGTTGATCATTAATGTGTTTGCAGTTTTCCACACCAGCCGAAATCCAAAGGCATGGCGTCAAAGGATTAAAAAATAAATCTTGTTGTTGCCAGTCATCCTCCGTGGCAATGTAAGAGAAACAACAAAAAATAAGCAGTCCGCTTAGAAATGCTCGGCTAGCGCAGACTTTCAGTCCGTGCTTATAATTGATCATCAATGAATAAAAAAAAATTACTATTTTTTGTAACCATTTTACATTTTAGAAGTAATCAATACAAAAAAGTAAAATTTTAGCATGCACGATTTATCGGACGAAGAATTAATGATGAGGGTAAGCCAGGACAGGCTTTCTGAAATGTCTGTTTTGTTTGAAAGGTATCACGTGAAATTGTACAATTTTTTCCTTGGCCTTACTTTTAACAAGACCCTGAGTCATGATTTAACACAGAATTTGTTTTACCGGGCAATTAAATACCGGAAATCGTTTCATACTGGCAATGGAAGTTTTAAATCGTGGATTTACCAGATGGCCAGAAATATTCATATTGATGCTTGTAAGCAAGACAAAAAATTGTACGATCATTTTAAAAATATTGAATATCACGATGAAAAAGTTCCGGACAATGAGGAAACCTTTGGAGAAGATGAATATAATAAACTGGATGAAGCCCTTTTAAAATTAAAGCCCGAACAACTGGAACTAATTGTTTTAAGCCGGTTCCAGAATTTGAAATACGAAGAAATTTCAAAGCTGACCAATACATCAGTAGCTTCGATTAAAGTACAGGTTCACAGGGCTATTAAACAACTTAAAGAAATTTATTTTGCACAACTATAAAAAGCAGAAAAGATGATGAATTGTGAAGAAGTTCAGCTACAACTGACAGATTTTATAGATAATAAGCTGGATAAAGCAAAAGTTGCTGAAATAGAGTTGCACCTTGTCAGCTGCAAAAAATGCATGCAAGAATACAATGACATGAAGAACATTATTGGTGATTTAAATCACTACAAGTTAAAAATGCCTGACGAAAGCATTCGTGAGAATTTTAATGCTATGCTTCAATCCGAAATTGAGAAACTGGAATTGCAAAAAACCGGAAATCAGCAAATTGAAAGGAAAAGTTTATTGTTGAACCCGACTTCGCCCATGTTAAAAATTGCAGCGGGTTTTGCCATTCTGATTACCGGAGTTTTAATCGGCTGGAACCTGAAACCCGGCTCCGATAATAACCAGGCTGCACAATATAACGACCTTAAAAAAGAGGTCAAAGAAATGAAGGAGCTTGTTATGTTTACCATGCTAAAAGAAGAGTCGCCAAGCCAGCGGATACAGGCAGTAAATTATGTGGATGAGATTCCTGAACCCAACCAGGAAGTAATCAATGCCTTGATAAACACACTTAAACAGGATAAAAATGTGAATGTAAGGCTGGCAGCTGCTTATTCACTGACCAGGTTTTCTGAAAACAAGCTTGTAACCCAGGCATTTATTAATGCACTGGAAAAGGAAACTGAGCCTATTTTACAAATTGTGCTCATTAATATTCTTACGGAGAAAAAGGAAAGCAAGGCTGTTCATTCCATTCAACAAATTATTTCAAATCCTTCGGCAAACAAGGAAGTGAAGGAAATTGCAAAAAAGAGCGTTAAGGTTTTGTTATAACAAATTATAAATCAACAAAAAAACAATTGAATTCAATTTTAATTCAATACAGGTAAATTCCGGGTTTACCTGTACATTTTAAAATCAATAAAAAAGTAACTATGAAAAAGATGATTTTTTTTGGGGCATTGTTTTTTACTTTAATGGTAATCAACCAACTGGGTGCCCAGGAGTATAAAATTCCGGTACAGAATTCGAAAGATGGAAAGCTTACATTAACTGATTTTATGGGCGATTTGCCTATCGAAGGGTACAGTGGCAATGAAATTATTATTACTTCCGAAGGGGACAATAAAATTACCATACCCGACCGTGCCAAAGGACTCAAACCTGTATATCCGAGCGGCACAGACAATACCGGTATGGGGCTCTATGTTGAAAAAAACGGAAACCAGGTATCGGTGCTTTGCTTGTTGCCAATCACCAAAGGAGGTGAGTACAAAATAAAGGTTCCTGATAATTTTGCTTTGAAAATTGAAAGCGGATGCGAAAGATCTACCGATATTGATATCCGTAATATGAAAAATGAGCTGGAAATTACTAATTGCCAGGGTATTAAATTGACTAATGTTACTGGTCCGCTTGTACTTTCGTCAATTAGCGGCGATATTGAAATAGTATACAATGAAAGCCCTGGTAAACCGGTAAATATAAACTCAGTAAGCGGGGAGGTAGATGTAACTTTACCTTCAAAAACTCCTGTGGATATTGAAATGAAAACCATTTCGGGTGCAATTTATTCCGATTTCGATTTTCCAACAGATAAGGGGAGCATGAAGCAAATAGCCGGTTCTACAATTAAACACGGACTCAATGGGGGAGGGGTCAGCTTTAAGATAATTGCGGTAAGCGGAAATATCTATCTCAGGAAAGGTAAATAATTCTGGAAAAACACCAAAGCTGGTTGTCAGGGTTAGTATTCCTGATAAGCTTACTGTTGAACCTTAGTAATCAAAATTATTGTATTATCTAAAATTTTGTGAAATGAAAAGTATAATTTTCATATTGGGGATATTATTGTCTGTAATACCATTAAATGCTCAAAAAATTATTGAGAAACACCTTGGCTACGGACAAAAAACAAAGGTAATCATCGACGTTCAGATTGCCGATTCGATAAAAATAAATACCTGGAACAAAAACGAAGTATTCGCGAAAGCTTCGGTGAGTATTAATGAAGATAAAGACAACGATGCCTATGAGACTTCTTTTAATGATTCGGGTACCGAGATTAGGATTGAAGCTGAATTTAAAAAGGAATATTTTGATAAAAAAAACAATTGTGTTAACAGCGAAATCAGCTGGGAGATATTTATTCCTGAAAATGCAGTATTTTCTGTGAAAACCATTAGCGGAAATATTATTATTGCCGGCAAAACATCAGAACTAAAAGCCAATACCATAAGTGGATTTGTTGATTTAACCGTGCCAAAAAATATTAATGCTGATTTAAGCTGCAAAACCATTACCGGTACCATTTATTCGAACCACGATTTTACTTTGACCGGTTCAAAGAAGCATCATTCATCGGATATTAACGAGAAAATCAATGGGGGTGGTAAATCTATAAACCTTGAAACCATAAGTGGCGACATATTTTTCAGGGAAATGAAATAAGGACAACTCCCTGTTGGTTAACGGATTAAAGCAATAAAAGCCTGTAATTACGGGCTTTTATTGCTTTCAGAATCCTATTAATGTCAAATTTGCAATGCATATTATATGCTACTATACTAATAAAATAATTGGCCTAATGATTTCGATTCATTGACAAACCTGTACCTTTCCACAAATGGAGGGCTTCATAGCTATAAACAACAATTTAAAGTGGCTCTCCGGCATAAAAATTATTTTTTGTACATTTGACAAATGCAACATATTGAGTTTGATAAGGACAAATTGGTTAAATATTGGAGTGAAAGTTCAGATGATGACTTCAATACAATGATTGTAATGTATGAAAGTAAAAAATTTAACTGGGCATTATTTATTGGTCACCTGATGATTGAAAAATTGTTAAAAGCTTTGTTCGTTAAAGCGAAAAATGACTATCCTCCTTTTATTCATAATTTGTTACGACTTGCTGAATACTGTAATTTGGAATTAACCGATGAACAAAAATTGTTTTTGATAACTGTTACTGCATTCAATATTAATGCACGTTATGATGATTATAAAATGAGTTTTAAGCAGAAATGCACGCCGGAATATACTGCAATTTGGATTGAAAACCTTAAAATGAACAGGCAATGGATAAAAGAACTGATAATATAATCAGGCAATTTATTTCGACTGTTGCAAATCAAACTCCAGGATTTGTGACAGCTTATCTTTTCGGTTCATTTGCTAAAAAAAATCAAAGACCTGAAAGTGATATTGATATTGCCTTGATAATTGATAATCTTGATGATGCTGATAAGTTCGATATCCAGGTTCAATTGATGTTGTTAGCCTCAAAGTTTGATTCCAGGATTGAACCACATCCTTTATCCATGCAGGATATGATTTCAGGCAATCCATTTGTACAAGAGATTAGGAAAACAGGAATTGAAATCAAATAATACCACTTATTTATCAATTACCAATGTTGATGAGTTAAGTTATTTTGGCACTAATTATTTGTTTAGTGCGGTGACAGAAAACAAGCTACCATTTATTTTCACTAATTTCTATACGAGGTGCGAACCTAAGCAATTCTAGAAACAATTCCTGGACAGCCCAAATCTGAGTTCTCTTTGTATACTGAATTTGTACCAAATCAATTTGATATTTTTTATCGGAAAGTAGTAATATTCAATATTTGATTCAGACCCCCGAAAGTAATTTAACTGGTTTAAAATCAATGCGCTATATAAAAAACATTTGCTAATCAATTTATCGGTAAAAAAATGGCTTTTCGTCGTACCGTTTTTATAACTTTGTTAAACTAATATCTTTTAAAATTTGAATTAGAGCAAATTTCCGAACTATAGAATTATTACAAATGTTTGATTGTAGATATTTATTCATTATCATGTATTATTGAACTTCTTTTAATTAAAAATTTAATCTATCGATTATGAAAAAACTTTTGGTAGCCCTTATTTTACTTATTCCTTTTAAATCCATGGCTCAGGGTGAACCTCCGCGTAAACCATTTGTTGTTATCAGGGTAAACGGGACTGAATATTCCGAAAACGCAGAAATTAATGTAAGGCAGGGTGAACGGATTAAAGTTGAGGCGGTTCTGATGGGCGGTAAACGCGATTATTGTTCAAATCCGAATAAATATGCCAATGTTGGAAAGAACACAGTAATTGAATCTTCCGGCGAAAACGGAATGTCGTTTAGTATTAATGGGGGCCAGTTCAGGGGCGATTGGCAATTAACTTCAGAAACAGCCAAATTTACTTCAGGCGAAAAGGTAAAAATAGAAATAGTATCTACCAATCAGAAAATTCAGCGCGATGCATACATTCAGATTCCACAGGGTGACTATTCAAAAGTTTTTTTGAAAGTTCAGTCACAGACCAAATGGCATTATGTGAGGAATACGCCGGCAGGTAAAACCGAACAGGATGAAACCAATGACGGAACTGCTACATTTTACCTGGTAATTCAACAGGAATCAGGATCATGGTATTCATCGGCAAATATTATTGCAACAGGAAAAGAAGATTTTTCGGTAAGAAATAAGCTGGATGATATTCAGAAATTTTACAAACTAATTGAAGATTACCTGAAAAAGAAAGATTTCAAAAACGCTGATATGCAAATTGGTAATCTTAAAAATTCAATTAGTTCAGTAAAAAAACTAATAGACGAAAAAAAACAAAAAGATCCTTCGTTTAATTGCGAAATAACTTTTATTGGTCTTCCAACTGATGTGAGCATGGACCACCTGAACAAACTCAACGCCATGAGCCAGAAATGGAAGGAAAATTATGATATTAGCCAGGCCAATGCACTGAAAATAAATGAAATGTTATTAAATACACAAATGCAGTATTCAGCCAATGTATTGCGTTCAGTTTTTAAAAATTATATTAACTGGGGAACCAGTATTCCAACCGGGGCCGAAGATATCTTAACTATTTATGATCCGGATAATATTTTCGGGCCTGTTGATATTCCCCGAAAAATTATGAGTTGGTACTCCGATGCGCAGGAAGATGCCGGTATTTTGAAAGATCAGGCAACAGCCATTAAAAATATGAGTGAACTCCGTGAGTTTTATCTCGATCGCACCAAAAGGTTTGTTGATGAACGAAAAAAACTAACTGAAATAATAAATGAACTCAAACCCATTGAGACCAGAAACAACGATTTAAAATCCTATTTCAATAGCTTGGGATGGGCAAAATGGCGTGCGAAGTAAATTTAAAATCAAAGGATTTAATAGAAGCCATCGAATGAGTTAAAATATCTGCAAATCATGTAGTTTACGGTAAACGCCATTTAAACTGATTAATTCTTCGTGGTTACCGCGTTCAACAATTTTTCCTTCGTGTAAAACGCAGATTTCATCGGCATGTTTAATTGTGGAGAGCCTGTGGGCTATTACCACGGAAGTGCGGCTTTCGAGCAGCTTGATCAGGGCGTCCTGTACCAGCCGTTCCGATTCGGTATCAAGAGCCGAAGTAGCTTCGTCGAGAATTAAGATTGGTGGATTTTTCAATACAGCCCTTGCAATACTTATCCGCTGGCGCTGTCCGCCCGAAAGCTTGCCGCCACGGTCGCCGATATTGGTCTGGTAGCCATTTTCGGTTTCCATGATAAAATCGTGGGCATTGGCCACTCTGGCTGCAGCTATTACTTCTTCTTCTGTAGCTGATTCAACACCAAAGGCTATATTGTTGAAAATGGTATCGTTAAATAAAATGGATTCCTGGTTTACATTTCCCATTAATCTTCTCATTTCTTTTATTTTGAGATTTTTAATGTTCTGCCCGTCAATAAGTATTTCTCCTTCCTGAACATCGTAAAACCTGGGGATTAAATCAACCAGGGTAGATTTTCCACTGCCCGATTGCCCTACCAACGCGATGGATTTTCCTTTTTCAATTTTCAGGTTGATATTTTTCAAAACATCCGCTTCTGCATATTTAAAGGAAACGTTCCTGAATTCTATTTCAGCTTTAAATTCATTAATCGGTACAGGATTTTCAATTTCCTTAATCTGGTGTTCTGCCCTCAATACCTCATTGATACGGTCAATGGCAGCCATCCCTTTTTGAATCCGGTAATATGCTGTGGTTACATTTTTCACCGGAACAATTATCTGAGAAAAAACTGCAATAAATCCAACAAACATTTCAGGGGCCATTTCTGCTTTTTTTCCTAATACTAACATGGCACCATAATTCAATACAGCGAGTAGTGAAAGTATGCTCAAAAACTCGCTCATGGGCGAGGCCAGGTACTCGCGCCTGAAAATGCGGTTGGCAACACGGGTATATTTGCTATTTTCGGTACGAAACCTTTCTTCCACCTTTTTTTCTGCTACAAAAGCTTTAATAATCCTAAGTCCACCAAGGGTTTCTTCCATCATCGAAAGCAACAGACCCATTCTTTGCCTGTATTCTACCGAATGTTTACGAAGGCTTTTTCCAATGCGGCCAATCAGATAACCACTTAGGGGCAATAAAACTAGAATTATAAGGGTTAATTGCGGACTCATAAAAAATAATGAGCCGAGGAAGGCAATTATCATTATCGGATCCCTGAAAATCATTTCAATAGAAGCAATGGCAGACCATTCAAATTCCTGCACATCAGTAGTCATACGCGAAATGATGTCTCCTTTTCTTTCTTCAGAAAAATAGCCAATATGCAGGTTCAGCGATTTATTGAAAATTTTATTCCTGATATCTCGCACAATCCCGTTTCGCAGCGGGGCCATAAAATAATTGGCAAAGAAAACAGAAATATTTTTAAAAAGGAACATTGCAAGGGTGAACAAGCTGACAATTAGCAAAGCTTTCACCCGGCCTTCGCTTTTAATAATGCCGCCCATGTAATAATAGAAAGTATCAAGAAACACACTTGCTTTAAGTGCAAATTCAGGTTTTTGTTCAACTATATTTTTATTTTCGAACAACATCCCAATGAAAGGAATGAGCAATGTAATGGAAAACAAAGAGAAAAAAGCAGACAGGATATTGAATATAATATTTAATGAAACCTGCAATCTGTAAGGTTTTATATAAACAAGAACGGTCCTGAAAAAATCTCTCATACTGTTTTTTTTGAAATAATTGAAACGCCAAAAGTAGAACATAAAGGTAGATTATAGAAATGATTTTAAATGTTGTAAATCATTATTAAAATGTAAATTCTTCTATTTTTGCATTTCCAATTCCCGTTTTATTATGAAAGTAGCAGGTTTTACATTTATCCGAAATGCAGTCAAATACGGCTATCCCGTGGTTGAAGCCATTCAGTCGATATTACCAATTTGCGACGAAGTATATGTAGCTGTTGGAAATTCTGAAGACGACACACTGTCGTTGATTAAAAATATTCATCCCGATAAAATTAAAATTATTGAAACCGTTTGGGACGATGCATTGAAAGAAGGTGGCCGCGTACTTGCAATTGAAACAGACAAGGCTTTTCAGGCCATTCCGGCTGACTACGATTGGGCATTTTATATCCAGGGTGATGAGGTAATTCATGAAAAATACCTTACGCCGGTAAAAGAAGCCATGCTGAAATGGAAGGATAACAAAAATGTGGATGGTTTGCTGTTCAGATACCTGCATTTTTATGGTTCGTACGACTACATAGGGAGTTCAGAAAAATGGTATCCCCACGAAATCAGGGTGGTGCGCAACGATAAAAACATTTATTCTTTCAGGGATGCACAGGGCTTCAGGAAAAAGGAAAACAAAATTTTACGTGTAAAACCTGTTGAAGCTTATATTTATCACTATGGATGGGTAAAGGAACCCAAAGTGCAACTCACCAAGCGCGAAAATTTCGAAAAGCTTTATGCCAGTAGCAAAGTCCCCGAAACCAGGAAGGAGGTTCCTGATGAATTTGATTACTCGGGCATTGATTCACTGGCGCTGTTTCGTGATACGCACCCGGCAGTGATGCACGACCTGATTGCACGCAAAAACTGGACGTTTACCCACGATTTGTCAAAAAACAAGGTGACATTAAAAAACCGTGCTAAAAGAATTGTTAAATGGCTTACCGGCTACGAAATAGGGTATAAAAACTACAGAATTATCTGAGTATTAAATTCCTGTATAATTAAACGGGGATATCTGTTTTAATTCTTCCTTAACCTTTTCATTTACATGAAGTTTATCAATAAACCTGTGCATGGTTTCTTTATTTATGGCTTCGTGGGTACGCGTTAAATCAAGTAAGGCTTCGTAAGGTTTCGGGTAATTTTCCCTGCGTAAAATGGTCTGGATAGCTTCGGCCACCACGGCCCAGTTTGCTTCCAAATCACGTTGCAGGGCTTCCTCGTTTAGCATCAGTTTTTCGAGGCCTTTCAGCAGCGATTCAAAGGCAATAATTGTATGTGAAAATGGAACGCCAACATTTCTCAACACGGTTGAATCGGTCAAATCTCTTTGTAACCTCGAAACCGGTAATTTGTCAGACAGGTGTTCGAAAATTGCATTGGCAATGCCCAGGTTTCCTTCTGCATTTTCAAAATCAATCGGGTTTACCTTGTGCGGCATGGCCGACGAGCCAATTTCACCTTTTTTTATGGTTTGTTTAAAATAATCCATTGAAATATAAGTCCAGAAATCGCGGCATAAATCAATTAGAATGGTATTAATTCTTTTCATATTATCGAAAAGGGCTGCCAGGTTATCGTAATGCTCAATCTGCGTAGTAGTTTGCGAACGATCAAGATTTAGCACATGGTTTACAAAAGAATTGGCAAATTCGGCCCAGTCGATTTGCGGATAAGCAACTTTGTGGGCATTGAAATTGCCTGTTGCGCCGCCAAATTTAGCCGAATAGGGGATGAACCGCATCAAAGAAAACTGTTTTTGCAATCTTTCGATAAATACGTCAATTTCTTTACCCAGGCGGGTAGGTGAGGCGGGTTGCCCATGTGTTCGGGCCAGCATGGGTATTTCAGACCATTTTTCGGCCAGTTCGCTCAATTTTGTAATTAACCTGTCGAAAATTGGATTATAGGCATAATTAACGGCCTCCTGCAAAGAATATGGTATGGCTGTGTTGTTTATATCCTGCGAGGTAAGCCCAAAGTGAATAAACTCCTTATATTGATCAAGCGCCAGGCTTGTAAATTGTTCCTTAATAAAGTATTCAACTGCTTTTACATCGTGATTGGTGGTTTTTTCAAAATCCTTAATTTTTTTCGCGTCTTCGAGCGTAAAATTCAGGTATAAATGCCTTAATTGCTTGTAAACCTTTTTGTCAATTCCTTTTAACTGTTCAACAGGTAATTCGCAAAGTGCGATAAAATATTCAATTTCCACCAGAACCCTGTATTTTATGAGGGCAAATTCAGAAAAATATTTCGATAATACTTCTGTTTTGTTACGGTAGCGTCCATCAACGGGCGAAATGGCAGTTAACTTGTTTAATTCCATTAATTTATCTGATTAACATGAAATGCAAAGATAGGATAAATTGAAAGAATTAATAAAGTTATTCCCGATTATCAACCAACAACCAGCTAAAAATGAAATTGTCAGGGATTTTTCCAGGTGCGTTTGGCATTAACCTCTTCTTTTTCCCTGAAAGCATTTTCAAGATTGATATTGAATTGGTTGGCCAAATCGAGAAGATAACTTAAAACATCGGCAAATTCATGTTCCAGTTCATTTTCCTTCATTTTTTTTTCTTCTTCGTGGTATAGTTTTAATTTATTTCTGATGGCTTTGGCCAGTTCGCCCACTTCTTCAGATAATAAAAGAAAAATTTCAAGCGGGTTATTTTTGTCCCAACCCCGCTCAGCGCATATTACTTTCAAATATTCCTGTATATCTGTCAGTGTTGGGTTTTCTTTTAATTCAGCCATCCAGGGTTGGAAATTAAGAATTAAGAATCATTACTGTCCGATAAATTTGATTATCATTTGATAGAAGTCGCACATAACTGTGCACATTCGCAGAATTGAAATGATAGGGGTTACTTTTTATCTGGATTTTTATGCTTTCTTTTTTGGCTTGACCCAAAAAAGAAACAAAAAAGGTCAAGGCTCCCGGTAAAATATTATTCCGGTTTTCGCAAAACCTAAGTGCGGCAGGGCGATCTTCGAACAAGTTCTCAGCTTCCCTGCCTTCTAAGGTTTCGCTCAATCTATATAATATTTTCCCGGAGGCCGGCGACTTAACTAACATCGAATCAAAATATTAAATTTACTGCAATCAATTTAAATTCGCGTAATTTCAATTTTTGAAAGCAAATCTCAAATTTAAAAATATTTTATCCGGACAATAGTGATTAAGAATCAAAAATTTATAGTAAAAGTTTCTATTTCACATAATTCATTAATTCAGGAAAAACCCTGAACAGGAGTTCACCTCCTATCGCTCCTACAACTAAAAAGATTAAAACAACAAGAATCAAGGTGATGGTAGTTTTTGTGTTGATTTTTTTGTTGTATTTTTTTATTTCGCTGGCGCTGGTTTCCATAACCAGAAAATCGTTTTTTAGCTGAACCTGCACCTGATTAAGCTGCATTGCTGCACTTTCAAGATTTCCAAGCCTTTTCGGAAAATTTATTTTTTGTACCTCCTCATTTAATTTGGCAGTGGTTTGCGCCAAATCAAGGTAATTCGATAAAAGGGTGTGTACTTCTTCAATTTGTTTATTGTGCGAAGCACTTATCTGGTAAATTTGTGAATCGGTTTTATCGAGGGTTCTCTTTATTAAATCGTTGTTCTGGTTTTGGGTTAGAACGGTTTTTTTATGGTAATCTTCAAAAATACTGCTCACCTCCTGTAACTGCATGGTATATTTTTCCGAAAGCTCTTTGGTGAGCCCCTGTACCTGCATATCTGTATTCGAAAATAAGGTTGATACCTGCTTCTGGATAAAATCGAGATGATTGGCGTATTTACCCTGCAATTCGGTAATTGTTTTTATTACCGATGTAGCCACCATTTCCGCTTTTTCAATCTGTTTTACAGCACCGTCGAGAGCAGATAATTCATCCTGAATTTTAATCAACTCATTATTAATCAATTCATCCATTTGCTTCTGTTTTATTAAAATCTTTTAGCCATATATAATGCATTCTCAGCCATACAAGTTTATTATATTTTTCTTTTAGTTCGGGCTTGAATTCATACAAATGGTCCATCAAAACCTCTATGTTTTCTTTGTAATTTTCTATTTTAAAAGCTGCTTGTTTCCTCATCTTTATAAGCCCCCTGGCAATTTGATCCAAGGCCTGTTCCCCTGATTTTTCATCTTGTTTTTCATTGATAAGTTTAATGTAGGCGTCAAAAAAATAGGGAATGGGATTGTTTGGAAGCATTTTCGATACTATTTCGATCGACTTCTTCAACTGTTCCCAGTTATCACGCGAATGTCCCAGCTGATCAAGGGTTGACCTCACAATTTCGAAATATTGTACCTCTTCTTTTACCTGCCGGCTTGCTTTTATTATACCAAAAAACCTGTTGATGTATTTTGCCCCGAAATAGTTGCTCATCAACTCTTGTATCCAAAGGTTAAAATTCGATCTGTTCTCTTTGTTTTCGTAAACCTGTAGTAAAATCCTGTCTAGTAATTCTATTGATTTAACCCTTTCACTTACAATTACTTCATAAATAAAACTGATGTATTCCTCAACAATTTGCGTAAAAGAGACATCCTGTTTGGTTTTTTTGAGGTTTTTTTTCCTTTTTTCAGCTATATCCTCTAGAAGCCCGTTATCGAAAATATTGAACAGTTTGATTAAATAAGCTTCGGCAGTTTTTTTCTTCATTTTAATTACAAACTGCTGATTTTTTCCATCAATGACAAAATCGTCTATAATTCCTAGCTGACTGAGCCTGTTTATAGCAAGGCAGGTGTCTTCTTTCGACCTGATATTTTCGTAATATTTTGTTAGTTTTTCAATGTACCACGAACCTTCGTCAAGAGTGGTGTAAGCACTTATTCCCGAAAGGAAATGCTTAGCCGAGCAACTCGACAGGTATAAATTTCTTACCATCACCCTGTTAAAGATTTTCCCAAACTCCTTTTGCATAAAATCTGAAAGTTCAGCGATGAGATTGTTTTCAAACGAAATTCCAATTTCTGCTGTTTCTCCGGTTTTTATCCTTTCGTAAGTCTCAATTATGCTTGTATGTTCAAATTCAACCGGACTTAATAATAATTGAAGGCAGTTTTCGGTGCCCGCACATCGTTTTCTTATTTCTGCCGATAAGAACTGGAGCAATGATAAACTCAGTTTTTTATCAAAACTACTTTCGTCAGTATTAATTATAAATGTTGATAAATCAATAAAACCGTAATTTTTCTCCCCACTCGATAAATATATTTTTGAAGGTTTGTTTTTAGGGTGAAAAACAATTTCGGACTTTATCCCAAAGTAGGTTTCTATTTCATCCGTTATCAGGTCAGGATGAGAAATGGTGAAGGTTTTAATCCCGTTTAAAAGCTCATTTATAACATTTATTTCTTTTAATTTACCCCTGAAATTCTTTGCCAGGCTTTCCAATCCATGCAACGAACTTGCCGAAAGGCCGTTATCTTTGATATAGTCTGGCAGGTAGCTGTAAATTGTGGAGTCAGGTTTTTGTTTATCAATTAAAATAGTACAGTTCGATTTCGTTTTATCCCAGCCTGCTTTTTGCGAAATATGTATAAAATCTTCCAGGCATTTGGGCGGATAAAAATACAACATGTTTTTTATCGCAATTTTATTTACTCCAGTTGCAAATCCCGGGTAGGCAACCATAATACTGAATTGTCCGGCATCAAATTTCTCCAGGCTTTTATTCGATTCCGAAATGTCGTTTAACAAAAGTGTCGGGCCTATAAAATTCTCAGTTCCGATATATTTTAAAAGTTTTAGCTTCGAAAAACTATCGGTAATTTTGTCGGCCACACCATCACGATTTTTATCCGAAACACCAGTTATTCCATAAGGTTCAGGGCATATTACCAAAGTTCTGTTTTCACTGTTTTTGTCTCTTTCGTCAGGAAAATTTTCTTTGATGTAAAAGGCCAGTTTACTATGTGCATTTTTACCGATGTTTTGTTTTACCTCTTTTAGAGTTTTGTATTCACCCAAATTTCCTGATTCAGCATCAATCACCTGGAAATTCACATTGGTGGTTTGCCTGTTTATTTTAACTATGTTTTCTTTTTCTATCTGAAATTCAGAAACAAGTTCATCGGATAAAGGCACGTTCATAACTGAACTTAAGACTACGGAAGGCAGTTTTTGATTGTCGGGATTTTTAACGAAAATTTCCTTTAATTCTGCCGTTTTACAATAGGTCGGGATAAAAGTATGGCTCCAGGCCGAAATTGAATGGGCTTCTTCTATCACAAACTGGTTGAAAAAGAAACCTCTTTTTGTTAATTCTGCCAGACCATTCCTTAATTCATTGGTTCTTAATATTTCAGGGGTAATTATAATGATAAGATGCTTTACCTGGTATAGTTTCTCCAGTTTTTCTGATATTGTTCCCTGTTTAAAATCTTTATAATTAAAATCAAGGGCATTCTCCAGGCCAAGCTTTTCGAGTTGTTGTATTTGAATTTTTCCTGTTAAGCCATCGGGAACAAGTGTTATTGTGAATCCCGGTTGCAAAAGCGAAGCGATTTGCCATGAAAGCGATTTTCCACCCGAAACTGGTAAATTTCCCAACACGTTTTTTCTACAAAGAATTCTTGATATGATTTCCTGTTGACCGGGCAAAAAATTATCTTTTCTAAATAAATTCCGTAGAAAAAACTTAAGTGCAATTTGTGAATTTTCAGCCGCTTTTGTGTTTGCCTGTTTTGTCTCAAAATATTTGTATTCGACAATATTACCGACAAGGAAATGCTTTTCAGATTCAATGCTTCTGACAGAACGGATAGTGGCTATATTTTTGGCCCTGGTTTTTATCGTCTCATTCAGAATGCCTTTTCGCTGAAGTACTGATACATCAAGCAAAAGATCAAATTCTGCATTTTCATCAAAGTCCTTGATTAATCTGGTTTGTATTCCACTTACCCTGTTTAGTCCGGCTTCGGCAAAATCTTCGGTTACAAACAGACTGAGCTTGATGGCCGGCAATTTCTGATTTTTGCCTTTCAGGTTAAAAATATGTTCAAACCATGTAATTAATTCTTTCAATGCCAGTACAGTGCCCGGAACATCCCTTTCTATGGCTGCTATTTTCCATTCTTTATCATCTAAACTTTTTTTACCGCTTAGCAGGTATTCAATAATGGTTTTTTGAATTCTGGCTACCAAAACCGGGCTTAATGCATACTGCATGGCTTTTTGCCCCCGCGGGCTGGCGTAAAGCGGATTTTTATAGTTTCGTGCAATTGTGTCAAAATACTCATTATAGCTAAAATTTAAAAGAGGCCTTAGCGGAGTGTTGCTTTCCGAAAGTTTCAAAGTATCCATTACAAAAGGCTCAGTCCATTTTGTAGTTTCGCACAGCGCCTTTTTTAATTGCTCTTTTTCGTATTTGTACCTTGCTTCAATTGGCGATTCGCTGAATTCAAAGCTTATCCCTCTTGTGTTATTTACCACATAAGGCATTTCAATCGAAAACTCTACGGTTTCGTTGAGTATTTCATTGTATTTTTGAAGTAAACCTTCACTTTCATGGTAACCTCCGGATTTGACTATTGAACCAAATGTCCTGTTTTCTTCGTATAGCTGAATATAGGCTTCATTCAGGTATTCCGAAAAAAGTGAATACAATAGTTTAAGCTTATTGTTTTCTTTTACCTGGTTCTTTTCAGACTTAGGTTTCTGGCTGTTTATATCAATTCGCGGGTCTATAATATGGATGGCCCTGTAAATTTCATCGCTTAAGGATTCATCCGTAAATGGATAACTTATCTCTGACAGGGCTGAAATTTCTTTTTTTGTGTTTCCAAAAGCTGCTGAAAGCTCTTCTTCAATAACAAGGCCCGGAAGTGTTGGTATTCCCCTTGAAATAAGGTTATTGACTATTTTAATCTCTGAATCGTAATTTACCTGCCTGTGTTGTAATTCCGCACTTGTCTCCAGGTCGAAATGACTCAGCTGAAAAACAATTTTTTCAACTTTTTCCTTTACACCGGGATTTAAGAATAGGTCAAAAATACTATTTAAAAAGTATCCGGCCTTATATTGCATTACTTTCTTAATTTTGATTAATAAAACACAAAAGTAAATAATAATTTACAAAAGTTCAATTAATGTTTATTATTGTAAGTTTAGGTTATGAATTCTTATTGAATCTGAACCAAAAAGTATGTTTTATTTAAACTTTCGTAAATCAAAATGTAAAAATAGATAAATAAATTTAATTTGAGATTTATCTTGTTAATTATTTAGAACCCTGTTGATCATTAAATTTTGTAATTTGGTACTTTAAATTGCATTTTAAAAGATGTTAGAATTATCACTGAAAAAAAATATTTTTGTTTAATGGATTGATTATAAGTGTTTTTGTAAAAACTACTTACTTTATGCTTAACGGGAATGAAAAGTGGGCTGAAATCTTAAATTTGTTATCCTCTAATTTGTTCTAAATGAAAAATTTAATCAACTTCATTTTATTCTTTCTCCCATTTGGCCTGTTTGCACAATCGGTCGAAAAAGGTTTTGATTTGCTACGTGAGCATAAATTCCCTGCTGCCATTGAAGTTTTTAATAAATCTATTGAAAAAAATAAGGATGTTTTGGCATGCAAATATGGTCTGGCCCTTATTTATTCCGATACCTCTTACCAAAGATACAAATACGACAAGGCATACAGGAATCTTTTATATGTTGAAAAGCAGTTTCAAAAAATTCAGGCCGGCGAAAAATCAGAATTGAAGAAAGCCTGCCAACTTGACGAGGCTGAAATAGTGAATTTGAAAAATAAAATTCTCCGAAACGCTTTCCTTGAAGCTAAAACAAAGGGCACAGTTGATGCATTGACTGCTTTTTGCGAAGATTTTCCGAATACTGAACAATTTGATATGGCCAGGCAGCTTATCCTTCAGGTAGAGTTTGACAATGTGGTAAAACAAAACAGTCCGGCTGCCCTCAATGGATTCCTGGCCCGGTTCCCGGGTTCAAAATATGACGATTCAGCAAAGGTTTTGCTTAAACAACTCGAAGAAAAAGCTTATATTTACTATTCGCGCGAAGGCGAGCTTGAATCCCTTCTCGATTTCCGGAAACTTTACCCTAACTACAAAAACAAAGACGTGCTCCAGCATGAGATTGAAATTGCTGAAGAAGGATTTAGGCTAAATATGGACGAGGACTACAATAAAAACATGGAATCTTTTTATATCAGTTACATCCAAAAAGCCGCGCCTAAAGAATTGGCTTTTGTTGCCCTTCAAAGAATAATTGGGTCTTATCTCTTTGAAAAACAATGGAATAATTCCATTGAGCTTCTCGAAAAATACAAACCGCTATTTCAGGGCGATGCCAGAATTGATAAATTGATCAACATTCTGAAAGAACCTGAAAAATCGCTCAAAATTGAAAACCTGAGTACAAATATAAATACCGAAGGTCACGAATATGCCCCTGTGCTTACCGCCGATGGAAATACGCTCTATTTTTGCGGGAGAAACCGCGAGGGGAATATTGGGGGTGAGGATATTTTTGTTAGCCGCTTCCTTGACGGGGAATGGACAAAACCCGAATTGTTGAATTCCATAAATACACCTTATGCGCACGAAGCCCCGCTGGCAATTTCGGCAGATGGCTATAAACTGCTTTTATATGCAAATACGGATATTTATTACAGCGATAAACTGATCAACGGTTGGGCGGTGCCTCGGAGTTTTCCATCGGTGAATAACGAAAACTGGTGGGAAGCTGATGCTTGCCTCACTGCCGACGGAAATGCAATTCTTTTTATTTCGGACCGGGCTGGTAATATTGGTAATATCCACAGATTTGGAGAACTTTTTCACGGCAGCCATTCAGGCAACTCCGATATTTATGTTTCTGTGAGACAGGATGATTCCTGGACAAAGCCTGTAAGCCTGGGAAAAGTAATAAATACGCCTTTCAGCGAACGAAGCCCCTTTCTTCATCCCGATATGAAAACCCTCTATTTTAGTTCCGAAGGACACACCAGCCTGGGCAGACTGGATGTTTTCAAATCGGTCAGGCTTAACGATACTTCGTGGACAGATTGGTCTGAACCCGTAAGTCTCGGAAAAGAAATCAACACCCCTGGTGATGAATACGATTATAAGATTTCTACAGATGGGAAATATGCTTATTATTCCTCCTTTAAATCAAATAATTTTGATATTCAACGATTGGAGATACCGGTTTCGGTGAAACCTGATTACGTGGCTACAGTTTGGGGCACCATCACTAACCGGAATGGACAACCGGTTAAAACTACACTTAGGTGGGAAGATTTAAAAGAAAGCAAGCCGATTGGGATTCTGCAAAGCAATGATATTGACGGCCAGTATACCATTATTCTTCCATTGGGGAAAAATTATGGCTACTATATTGATGATCCAAATTATTATCCCCTTTCAGGAAACCTTGATTTAACTGTTAAAAAGGAACAAATTACCATCCGTAAGGATTTTGTTTTGTTGTCCAATTCAGAAATTATCAACGAGGGGGTTGCGGTTACCCTTGAAAATGTATTTTTCGATTTTAACAAATACGATCTTAAAAAAGAATCCTATTCTGAACTCAACAGGTTAATTGCCTTTTTGAAAAAGAATGAAAACCTTAAAATTGAAATTGCCGGGCATACGGATAATATTGGTTCGGCAGAAAAAAATAAAAAACTTTCGGAACAAAGGGCCAATTCAGTCATGTCTTATCTTATATCAAAAGGGATATCTGCCGAAAGGCTTGTTGCTGTTGGCTTTGGATTCGATAAACCGGTTGCTGCCAACAATACTGAATCTGGCAGGTCGAAAAACAGAAGGGTGGAATTTAAAGTAATTCAAAAATAACTTTGATACTATTTCAGCGTCAAGATTCTCTTTTATTAAAAAAATTATAGTTTAGACCCTGAAAAAAAGAGCCGGATTTAAAAACCCACTTTTGTAAATTATTTGTTTTCAATATCCTAATAGTTTAAATATGAAATATTTAATTTTAATTTTATCCCTGTTTGCCTGCCAGCTATATGCCCAGGAATTTGTGATAGACAGTGCTTTTTTAAAAAAGAACTTCCCTAACGGGATGGTATATGATGCTGATATAGTGTACAAAAAGGTGAATAACCAGGATTTAAAGCTGGATATTTACCGTGCACCTGTTAAAAATAAAGAATTTCCGGTGGTTATTTCTATACATGGCGGCGCCTGGTTATCTGGTAACAAAATGCAGGATGTATTTTTTTCTGCCAAACTTATCAGAAAACTGATTGAAACCGGTTATTCGATTGTTTCAATCGATTACCGTTTAAGCCAGGAGGCTAAATTTCCTTCCCAAATCCAGGATTGTAACGATGCCATTGATTTTATTTTCAAAAATGCCAAAAAATACAGTCTCGATGTCAGCAACATTGCGGTAATGGGCGGTTCTGCCGGGGGCCACCTTGCCCAACTGGTCGGGACATCAAACGAACATAATATTTCACAGTTTTATTCAAATGGCAAAAAGCCCAATTTTAAGATAAAAGCGGTAGTGTCTTTTTTTGGAATCAGCGATTTTATTGCCATGCGTGGAAACAGCGGAATGGTAGACCATGATGATCCAAATTCAGCCGAAGCACAGCTTCTGGGTTATCCACCTCTGGTCAGGCCCGATTTGGCTAAACTGGCTTCACCTACTACTTATATTACCAAAAATACACCGCCCGTTTTAATTTTTCATGGCGATAAAGATCCTGTTGTTCAGTATTCGCAAAGTGTGCTACTGCATTCCTATCTCGACCTGGCCTCTGTTTATAACAAATTTATTACCGTAAGTGGTGCAGGGCATGGTGGTAAGGAATTCGGAGCTGATGAATATGATATTGAAATCCTGAATTTCCTGGATACTTATCTGAAAACCAAGTAATAACAACGGGATGTCTAAAAGTTGCTTTTAAATAAAGAAGAGCATGAATTCCGGTATAAAACCTAATAGTAATCATTAAAAAATTTTTGAAATGAATAGTATGAAGAAAATAGTAACCATCATTGTAATAATTTTAAATAGTATGAATTTCGCCACTGTCTCAAATGCGCAAAAATCTGCGCTTCTTAAGTACGACAGGCAAATTGACAGTATTTTAAGCCTGATGACCCTCGAAGAAAAAGTAAATATGCTGCACGCTAAACACATGTTTGTTTCGGCAGGTGTTGAAAGGCTTGGAATTGCCGATATGAAATATGCTGACGGCCCATTCGGGATACGCGAAGAAATGCAACCCGACGGATGGATGCCTCTTGGATGGCCTAATGATAAAGCTACTTTTTTCCCTACAGGTTCGGCCCTGGCTGCTACCTGGAGTCCTGAACTGGCTTACATTTATGGCACAGGACTGGCGCGTGAAGCCCGTTTAAGGGGTAAGGACATGATCCTGGGCCCGGCAATCAACATTCAGCGTATTCCTACCGGGGGAAGGACTTATGAGTACCTGAGCGAAGACCCGTTTTTAAGTTCCCGCCTGGCAGTAGGCTATACCAAAGGAGTGCAGGACAATGGCGTGGCTGTCTGCGTAAAGCATTTTGCGCTGAACAACCAGGAGAACAACCGTGGTACAGTAAATGTGATTATTGGCGAAAGGGCAATGCGCGAAATTTATCTTCAACCCTTCAGGGCTGCTGTTGAAGAAGGCGATGCATTTGGAATAATGCCCGCCTACAATAAGGTAAATGGCTGGTGGTGTGCCGAAAATGACATGTTGCTTAATAAAATTCTACGAAACGAATGGGGTTTTGCCGGGATGACCATTTCGGACTGGGGAGGAACCCACAGCACTGTGAACTCGGTAAAAAATGGTTTGAATGTTGAAATGCCTACAAAACAATTCCTTGGTAAAGCTTTATTGGATTCATTAAAAGCCGGACTGGTAACCGAAGAAATTATAAATCAGCGTGTCCGCGAAATACTTCGGGTGCGGCTGGCCATAAAACCTGTTCCTGAAAATGAAGCCAATAAGGAAATGACATCTAAACCGGAACAGCAAAAAATTGCTTACGATGTTGCCTGCAAATCGATTGTTTTGCTAAAGAACGACGGGGTGCTTCCATTGCGGTTGGAAAACAAACCTTTAATTGCCGTTATTGGTGCAAATGCTACGCAAATTATGGGTTCAGGCGGACTAGGTGCCGGGGTAAAAACTTTGTACGAGATTACGCCGCTTGAAGGTTTGAAAAACAGGATAGGCGACAAGGCTGAGCTAATTTATGCCAAAGGTTACGAGCCTGTAGTATTCAATTATGCCGATTTGTTCAGAAAGAAAAAGCCTGAAGAACTTGAAAAGGAAGCCCGCGACAAACAAATTATTGCAGAAAAACTGGCAAAAGAAGCCCTGGATGTAGTGAAAAAAGCCGATATTGTTTTGTTTATTGGTGGCGACAACCGTGCCGTGGAAACCGAAGGCAGCGACCGGAAAGATATATTTTTACCTTCGGGTCAGGATGCCCTTTTAAAGCAAATTTCAGCAATAAACAAAAACATCATCACTGTGCTTACAAGTGGCGGACACAACGATTTGAATGTGGCCAACCCGTTGTCAAAAGCCCTTGTTATTTCCTGGTTTAATGGTACTGAAGGGGGTAATGCACTTGCCGATGTACTTTTGGGAAATATTTCACCCAGCGGGCATTTGCCATTTACTTTGCCGGTTAAGCTTGGTGATTCACCTGCCTATGCCCTGGGCAATTACCCTCAGGGTGAAAAAAATGCAGATGTTTTTGCAAACCTGGTTTCTGATAGCGATAAAGGTGTAAAGTCCGGTAAAGATTCAGCCAAAATGATAAACAAAGATCCAAACACAGCCTATTATTCCGAAGAATCGCTGGTGGGTTACCGCTGGTTCGATACTAAAAATATTCCGGTAATGTATCCTTTTGGACATGGACTAACGTATACTTCTTTTGAATATTCTAACCTAAAAACTGACAAGGAAAAGTACAATTCAAAAGAAACCATCCATATTACAATAGAAGTTAAAAATACCGGCAAAATGCTGGCTGATGAGGTGGTTCAGGCTTATGTACACCGGTTGGATTCAAAAATTGAGTGGCCATTTAAAGAACTCAAAGCATTTCAGCGCGTAACTTTAAAACCTGGTGAAAAAAAGGAAATTCAACTTGAAATCCCGGTAAAAAACCTTATGTACTGGAACGAGAATAAAAAAGCCTGGGATTTTGATATTTGCAAGTTGGAAATATTGGTGGGTGCTTCGGCAGGCGACATAAGACTCACAAAAAAAATTATGCTGATTTAGGCTGATTTGCAATTTAATAGATGGGAAATATTTATACAATGTTCCAAAATATTTGAATTATTCATTTCAGAGATTTCTTTTTTCAGATAAAAAAGAAATGGAGAATAAAAAACAAATGCAGTGATTTCAGCACTGCATTTGTTTTTTAATTGCGTTAGTATCAGTAAATATTATTCCGGATATATGATTTAGAAAAATTCTAATGACAATTTTAGGATTTTCAAATGGCTATTTGCGTTTATTGTATAAACTGCAAAGCAATCATTTATAATTCAGATAATTTCCCCTCTTTTTACCCTTATTTCAGATCCTTCGGCTAAAAATACCGAAACGGGTTTTTCATGGCTTAAAAATCCAAATTCACTTCCATAAACATTTGCAAAGTCCACATCAATTGTAAAATCTTTTGCCGGATACACTTCCCAACGTGGATGTTCCACGCCATATTCAGAAGTTCTGGCCTGGTTCAGTTTTGTATACCCCCAATAATGTTCTGTAATAAACTCTTCTTCTGTGCCTTCACCGATAGGACTTTTCGTATTTCCTGCAAGTATTTTAAAAGTATTCCAGTCCTTTTTTTTCCATTGGTATTCAACCGCCAGGTTTTGGGCCACATTATTCCATGAATGTTTCATGGGCATGGTTATATAATTTTCATTGTAAAAATTTCTTGCAACCAGCGTAATAAGGGGTTTTGGTACAATTTCCCTGATAAATACCACTCCACGCCTCCATTCGCCCTGTTTATTATATCGAACATAAAACCTCAGGTTTACTTCTTCGAAATTTACGTGGAATGGGATTTGAATTCCAAATACCTTTGTATTTATAAACATAAACCCTACCAGGCTTATGAAACAGGTATTGTTCCACAGATCAATTTCTGTATTAGCAGGAATATATTTTTCCAACACGCTTTTATCAACAGCATAATTTGCAATGGCAAGTTTGCGCCATTCTGCTTTTAAAAAAGTTTTGTACATGTTTAATGTTTTAAAAAATTAACCCTCATGAGTCCATTCTGTCTTGAAAGAAGAGAAAAATAGGAAATTTTAAAATATAATTCAGTACCTAATATTTAAAAAGACTGATTGGAAAGGCAAAAGGATTAATAAAAATGGCTCTTTTCTAAACTGGAATTAAGAACTCAATTTTTTAGTTATTGTATTGGGATTTAAATGAGTATAATTAATTATTTTGCAAATACGTTATTATACCAGCAATTAGGTTAAGAAATTGAAAATTAATTTGTTTACCCCGTCCCTGTAGGGAGCAAATTGATTTTCTTTACTTCCTTTAGGGCAGGGGTAAATGAAGAAAATCGATTTGAAACTTTTGGTATAAAGACAGACAAGCGATTTAAATATTTTTAAAAAAATGAATAAAGTATCCCACTTAGCCACAAAGATGTTCACAAGGAATTTCTTAGTGATCCTGGTTTGGGATAAATTAAGATCAATCAATATTTAGAATTGGAGCCATAAAATTTAATTCTGATTTATTCAATTTTGAAATAGGCAATTGATTCGGTTAGGGTTTGGGCCTGCGAAGCAAGTATTTCAGCTCCCGTAGAAATTTCTTCTGAGGCAGCCACATTTTGTTGCGTTACCTTGTTCATTTCCTGAATAGCAACATTTACCTGGTTTGAGCCACTGTATTGTTCTTTGCTTGAATTGGCTATGTCGGCAACCAGTACAGCATTTTTTTCAATTTCCGGAAGTATGGCATTTAGTTGATTAACTGCATTTTGAGTGATGTTGACACTTTTTTCTGACAATTCAATAATTTCATTGGCCGCCAATTTGCTTTTTTCGGCTAGTTTTCTTACTTCCGAAGCCACCACCGAAAATCCTTTACCTGATGTTCCAGCCCTTGCCGCTTCTACTGCCGCATTCAAAGCCAGTAAGTTGGTTTGAAAAGCAATATCGTTGATAATTTCGATTTTTTTCGAAATATTTTTTACGGATGCAAGACTTTGGTTGGATGAAATTGTAATTATTTGCAGGTTTTTGGCAGTAGTGGAAGCCAGTTTTTCTGCAAGCAGGGCATTGTCGTTATTCTGCTGAATGGCTGATGCAATTTCTTCCATCGAGGCACTGGCTTCTTCTGTAGAGGCTGCCTGTTCATTTGCACCCTGGGCCATATTTTGTGTTGAATAATTGATGCGGGTACTGGTTTCTGCCAGGTTTTGTGCACTCTGGTGGATAACCGATACAACTTTCCTTATCCTGAAACCCATTTCGTTCATGGATTTTAAAAGTATTCCAATTTCATCTTTTAGATCACAATCGGAATCAGAAATTTTATAGGTTAAATCTCCGGAGGCATATCCCTGCGCAATTCTGGCCGCTCTTGAAAGACTGTTGGTCAGGTATCTCGTAATGCTAATTACAATTACAATTCCAAAAATTATGGCAAGTATAGTGTGAATCAGCATTATAGTAACAGAATCCTTTTTAGTTTTGTCGGCCATTTGAATTGCAATTCCCGAAAGATTATCAAAAAGCCTTGTAATCTGTGCGCCTAAGGGCGGAATTTTTTTATCGAATTCTGCCTGGATCTGTCCTGATTTTTCAATTTCATTCAGTAAATTACCATATTCATTAAAACCGGTTTGTACCCTGTCTTCTTTTACGGTTGTCCATTGCTTTTGTGTATTTTCGAAATATTGTAATGCTTTTTCAAGATATTCATTTTTATAGGTATATAAATACCGGACTGTATTAATCCTGACAAGGTTAAAATTTATCTGTGCAGACCTTGAATCTATTTTTTGAGTTGAGTAAAGTAAAGAATAGATTTGATTTCCGAGGCTGTCTTCCATGGTATTCAATTCTGCCATTTTTTTACCATTTACTACTGAATTCAATGAATTATCGCTATAAATCTGAATATAATAATTCAGGGAATCAATAATTTCAATTTCCCGTGCCTCCGTCACCAGGGCTTTCATTCCGTTTAAAATACCCTGTACTTCCTTTAATGATGGTTCAATTTTACCGGAGAAAAATGGATCTCTTGTATGTGCAAAAGAACGCGCATATAAACGGGCCAGGTTAAACTGTGATCGTACAATTCCTAAATCAGTTAAAACCACCGATTGCCTCGAAACCCTGCTAATTCCATTCCAACCTAATGTAAATACCACTATTGTGAATAAAACCATACATCCAAATCCAAGTAATAGTTTATAAGAGGTTTTTAAGTTCTTTAGATTCATGGTTATCGAAATTATAAGTATTTTATTGCTTTAACTGATTATTCAGTAATATCAATCGTTCTTTTAAACCATTTCTGGTATTAACTTATTCAGGCTTAACTTATATCAAATATAGTTAATGAATTTATCACCTCCATTTTTTTACACAATTATTTTGAAATTTTATTGTCCGGGTATTTATATTTTTTATGTCTTTCAGGAAATGATTCTATGGTTTATAATAATTAGTGATTTTGGATAGAATGAATTTAAGAATATATTTCAAATTATTTGATTTAATTAAACCATGATAACAGACCAATACGGGCGGCCCATGAATTACCTGAGGATTGCTATTACCGACAGGTGTAATCTGCGGTGCACGTATTGTATGCCGCACGAAAATATGGAATTCCTGCCCAGGGATGAAATTCTTACCTACGAAGAACTGCTAAGGTTAATTACCTTGTTCAGCGAATTGGGCGTGAACAAAATCCGATTTACAGGGGGCGAACCATTTTTCAGGAAGGATTTTATGGATTTACTGAATTATACAGCGGGGCTCAGCGGCATTGAATCAGTTAACATTACGACAAATGGGGTGCTAACAGGGCCTTACATTGCGGAACTGAGAAAAATAAAGGGACTGAAACTTAACATCAGCCTCGATACCCTGTTGGCTGATAAATTTATTAAAATTACGAGGCGTAACGCATTTGAAACCGTTTTAAATACCATTCACAATTCCATAGCTGCCGGCATTAATACAAAAATAAATATGGTGGTAATGCAGGGTACCAACGAGGATGAAATTACCAATTTTGTAGCGTATTTTAAATCTATGCCGGTAAGCTTGCGGTTTATTGAACAAATGCCCTTTAACGAACATAAAAAGCAACAACCTGTTTTTTCTGCCGGTAAAATTAAAAACCTTCTTGAATCACATTATAATCTACGCATGCTGCCTTTTAAGGATCAAAGTACTACAATTGATTTTAAAATAGATGATTCGGATTTCGAAATCGGGATAATTGCCGGTTACACCCGGAGTTTTTGCGGCACCTGTAACCGTATCAGGCTTACTTCAACCGGCAGGATTAAAACCTGCCTTTATGCCGACCCTGGCCTTGATGTAAGGGAATTGTTAAGGAATGACAGCACAGATCCGGAAATTAAAGAAAAACTAATCGCTACCATAAGCCACCGTTATAAAAACGGACACGAAGCAGAAAAGCATAAAAATGGTTTTGTATTCGAATCCATGTCGAAAATTGGAGGTTAGCCTTGAAAAAGAAGGAATGCGACTCAGGAATAGATTTTCCCTAAGGTTTCAATGCGATAGGATAAATGTTGTGGAGTATATTTCAGGCCAAGGTAATTAATACAATGCTCCAGTGTAGAGCATACTTCAATTTTGGTTTTATAGGTAAATTTGTCAGAGAACAGGGAGATTAATGCAGTCTCTTTGGGGGCATCTACTAACATTATCTCTCTTAACTCCTTTGTAATTGCATTTGAATTATTTTGTCTAAAATTAGAGATCTCATCAATATCTTCAGCAGAAAAGACAGTATTGGCCCCTCTGAAATCTGAAATTAGTTTTTCAAGATGCCCTACATCTGTTTTCGTTAAAACGAATTCAATAAATTTTATAACTGATTCCTTATCAATAGTCCCGGAATATTTAATTATCAACAGGCTGTTATTTTCAAAATAATTGTATTTGATCACAAGGCGTCAATTTTTGTATAAAGTTAACAGAATTATAAAAATCGCTTCTAATATTATTTTAATATTAGATTGAAAATGTGAATTAAATGAGGTGTTCTAACAAAAAAAAATCCTTAACCTCATGGCAATTGGCATTAGTTTGCAAAATTAATATGGAATCAAACCCTTTGTGAAACATTGTAAAAACGAACCAAATTATACCTTGACCAGGAATAGCTAGTCTCCGGGTCATGGAGTAGTTAGTCTCCGTGATAAGGAGTAGATAGTCTCCGTCACGTTGGGTGAACTATGGTTATAGTTGGTTGTTTTAATCAAAAATGGCTCTTTATCTAAATATGGATGGATTTATTGGTTATTTATTGTTTTGAAATTCAAACGATTTAAAACAGACATTTGAAAAAAATGTATTAAGTATCCCACGAAGCCACAAAACTCACCAAGAATTTCTTAGTGTTCCTGGTGTCTTTTTGGGATAAATTTCGATCAACCAATTTATAGAACAGCGCCTCAAAAACAGTAACCTGCAAAATTTGAATTGATTCATAAATGTGCTAAATTAGGGGCAGGCTTTCAGAAAATAAATTCAACAGGTAAAAACCGTGAAATAAAAGGATAAAGTATTAAATAAATTGATGGTGAGTTGAAATTCAAATATGCAATTCTATACTTACCAACAACCGGATAAACTAATTTGAGATGTCAAAACAATTGAACATTTTTGAAATGATTGCCCCATGTGGAATGAATTGTAGAATTTGCTTCGGACATTTCAGGGAAAAAAAAAAATGTCCCGGGTGCCGCGAAAGGGACGCATATGAATCGGGTTACGGCAGAAAATGCATCATCCGGAGTTGTCCCGTTTTAAAGGATAAAGATTTGATTTATTGTTCAGATAAATGCGATAAATATCCATGTTTAAGATTAAAAAACCTCGATAAACGATACAGAACAAAGTATGGAATGAGCATGATAGAAAATTTAGGAAATATTAAAAATCATGGTGTTGAGAAGTTTGTTGAACTGGAACAAAAAAGATGGAAATGCCCTGAATGTGGTGAATTGCTATGTGTTCACAGGTTTTTCTGTTTAAAATGCGGGGCAAAAAGAGACAAAGAAGTAAAATCAAAATCAGGATAAGAGCAAGAATAACATTTTATATCGGGGTCATTGTCGCAGTTTTGAACATTGTTCAGCTCATTATATCTTTTGAAGCAATACGTTTTATAGGTATAGCGGTAGGTTTATTTTTTATTTTCCGGGGTTTAAAAGCCGGATGGACGCAAAACAAAAACCTGACGGTAATAGTCGGGCATATTGCCATAACCATTGGAAGTATCGTGACTGCTTATGCAATTCACCAGATTCCATTTTTAAAAGTGGCGCCTTCTTATCTTGAAATACTCGATTTGCCATTGTTTTGGGGTATTTTCATAATCTGGGGCGGCAATTGTATGATAACCCACGGATACTGCTCCTGTGCCATAAAAATGCACGAAATGAACAATAGTATAAAAACAGGGAAATAAATTAGTTTTCATTAAAATTCATGGAACTGGTTTATTTTTGTAATTGCGGTGATCCGACTTACTCAATTTGCAAATACGAATAAATAGACTGAATAGAATTTTGTACAGAACACAAACTGAATTTGAACAAAAAAGAAGAAAAATGAAGAAAATGATCATTATCGTATTAATTTGTAATTTAATAACAGGTTGTAACTTAACAATTAAAAAAGATACAGATATGACTGAACAAAATAATCCATCAGAAAAAAACCTATTACAAAAAGATACTACACCTAAAGTGACTGGAATAGGAGGAATTTTCTTTTTCTCTGAAAATCCTGAAAAGACAAGAGAATGGTATGCTGAAAATTTGGGTCTTGAAGTAAACCAATGGGGTTCGAGTTTTGAATTCAGAAATGCAAACAGGCCAGAAGAAATTAATTATTTGCAATGGAGTCCTTTTAAAAAGGGAAGTGAGTATTTTGCCCCTTCAAAAAAGGAATTCATGATAAACTACAGGGTTCAAAATTTAGAAGGATTAATTAAAAAGCTTAAAAGCAATGGGGTGACTGTGCTTGACAGCATTGAAACCTATGATTACGGAAAATTTGTGCATATTATGGATGCCGAGGGCAACAAAATAGAACTTTGGGAACCGGTGGACAGTGTGCTTACGAAAATTGACAGTAAAACAACTAAATAGAATGAATTGGAAAAACCGACGCTGGTGGAGACCAAAATGAAAAGGATAATCTGATTAAATGAAATGAGAATGAGGGGAATAAAACACTTTCATTCAAATTATCATCTTGGGAGTAAATACCTTAGAAATTATCCTGCGAAATTGGAGTTATACCTCTTTCTATAACCGCCGAGTTCGCAAAGCAGACGCTGAGAGCCGCAAAGATTAATTTAAACTTAGCGGCCCTCCGCGTTAATCTCCGCGCTTCTCAGCGGTAAAATTTGATATTGAATGAATTATTTTCAACACTTATTCACGTAGATAGCAAAAAAGAATGTAGGGTTGTCCCGTTTTATGTAATTTTGTTCAATCAGGAAATGCAAACCAAAAAAAGCACATCATGATGACTAAAGAAAAAATACATACCACAAACTATTTTAATACTTTTATTGAAGTTGCTGATGATACCAAAGCAACCTGTGGCAAAATGCCCGAATCGAAAAGCGACAAAAAAACAATTGCAGAAATGCAATATGAATTACTGGCAAACCATCCTTACAGGTATACTTCTGACGACATTATTTTCAAAGTATTTGCTTTGCGTAATGACCTGACCGATTCTGAACAGGAACAGGCAATGCGGGATTTCTTTTCAAAAGGGCAACCCTGCTTCCGGTCGTCGCCACTAACCAAAACTTATGGCTTTGGGGTACATGCCAACGGGGAGGCAAAAGTGGCCGTTTTCGGCATGGAAACCGAACAATACCAGAGATTATTAAATGATCCGGATATTAAAAAAGTAAAAGCAATGCGGACTTCAAAAAAATAAATCGGGAGGGGAGTATTTAATTTTACCAGCCACATGTACCTACAGCACAGTCCCGTTAGGGACAAAAGATCGGTAGAGATAAATGTAAATACAATAAGAAATCGCCCTGTCAGGGGCGAAACAATTTTATCCGGATAATTATAATTTTTAAGGAATTATTTTCAAAAGTTTCATCCACCTTTTTTATAGAATTAAACAATTTGCTTTATTCCTGGTTTACAGTTAATATTTCCGAAAGAAATTCTACAATTTGCTTTGCATACAGCTGATCAGGGGTATCAAGCGTGGGATTAAATATCGTTACATCCAGTCCCAGCAATAGAGGAGAACGAACAATTGGTTGGATAAGCGTTCTCAGGTCTTCCCAGCTCAACCCTCCCGGCATTCTGTAGTCTACAGCCGGCATTACCTTTTCGTCCAGTACATCCAAATCCAGATGCAACCAGTACTTCAGCGATTTATTTTCGAATTGTTTCTTTATTTCAAGACTGGTTTCCCCTGTTCCTTTCTTTTTTAATGTCTCTGCATTGTATAGCTTCATACCTGGAAATACAACAGCAGGATCCGCTGCGCCATCTGCCATTGATTGTTCGGCATCACGAAAACCTGCCACTACAATGTTATCAGGCCTTACAAGTGGCACTTTTCCTGTAATATCGATCAAACCCCGGGGACCAATCCCTGTAAGTATGGCTAAGTCCATGTCGGCGGCTTCGCCTGTCGGCGATGATTTTCCATCGTAAAAATCGAGGTGTCCGTCAACGAAAACCAGCCCAAAATCTTCAACAGATTCATTCAGTGCAGCGGCCACCCCAATAAGCAATGTACAGCATCCCCCCAGGAGAAGCGGAATTTCGCCCTGGTTTATTAAATTGGTTAATTCAAAACAGATGGTGTTAGATACTTTACATACCTGCTTAAAACCAATAATTCCGGTTTGTTTATCGCGCAACGGATCATCAATTTTTAAAGCCAGATTGCCTGAATCCCTGACTTCCAACTTTTCAACCAGTCCAGCTTTTCTGAGTGCCCCTGGCATCCGTTCTACTCCGGTAAACCGGCCTGAACAATCAGTTGGAATTCCTAAAACAGATGTTAGAATTGATTTTCGGACCATTTTAATCAATTTTGGATTTAAATTGAAAGAATAAAACATAATTACCTGAACATTTTCCAGTTTTTACCTATTGCCCATGAAGTAAGCGCTGCAGCAATCAATAGAACCGGAATATGGTGCCAGATTTGATAATAAAAATCGAGGTAAAGCACAACCACGGTAAGCGCGAGTGCAAACCAGACACCCCATTTTCTTAAAAACCAGATTCCGGCAATACTGATAATGTTAAGAAACTGAATAACCTGTAGCAGAATAAGACTCTTACTGTTCATGTTTACAAAAAGTCTTAAAATGGCTTCAGGGTTCTGCCTGATTTTTAGAAATGCCAGGATATTTCCGGCAAACAGAAGCAATAGCATTATGGTCAGGCCAACTGGTCGTTTAAATAGAATTAATTTCATGATTTGAAAACATGATTTTAATGCGATATTGTCTTATTGTAATACATATCTGGTCGAATCTTTATCAATTTTTCTCATCTTCATTCAATACAAGATAATCCTTATCATTGAAATCATTTTCGTCGAATTTTACTTCCAAAAACGCTATACATGCTTCCAGTGTGCTGAAGACATTCAGAATTTTACTGAAATACTTATGATCCTTAATAATATACGATAAAGCAGTTTGCTGTGGATTGCGGGTTAGAATTGCCCACCGGAAAGCAGGATCGGGATTTGGAGAGATCATCGATTCAATAAATTTCAGAATATCATTCAACGTAATATTAAAAACTGCTCCGGAGATATCCGACAATACCTTGTATACATATTTAAAGTTTTCGTTATTTATTTCGTGTTTGTACAGGAGCATTAAATCAGACAGATTAACATTTTCTTTAACCACATCAACCAGCAAATTCTGCTCAGGAAATATTTTGTATTTAATGCTCATAAATTAATCGTTTAAAACTGATAATTTAAATAAATATGTAAATTTTTCCAGAATCTCTGTACTGCTGCTTTCCATTAATGCAAAGAATCTGAATTTTCAATAATCTGGATTATCGATTGCCTGGTTCTGTTCACCACCAGTTTAGTAACATCGGGTCTTGAGTAATGCCCGGCGGGATCAAAATTCTGGCGTTCCTCTAAAATACGCTGATAATCTATTTCAGCCATGATTAGCTTTTCTGTTCCGGTTTCGGGTGCTACAACCCATTCTCCATCCGGCCCGGCAATACACGAACCCCCATCGGTTAAGAATGGTGGGGCATTTTTTATAATTTCCTGATAGTAGGGGGTAACTTCCGGAAAATCTTCTTTGCGCATCAAACCGCTTACTGAAACCACAAACGATCTTGATTCTTTTGCAATAAATTTAGTGATATCACTGGTATTTCGCTCGGAACCCGGCCAAACGGCAACATGCAGGTTTTCGCCCATGCCGTATAAAGCGGTTCGGGTCAAGGGCATCCAGTTTTCCCAACAGTTCAATCCACCCACACAAAACTTTTTCAAACGGTGAACCTGCAGCCCATTGCCATCACCCTGTGCCCAAACCAGCCTCTCATCATAAGTAGGCTGAAGTTTACGGTGCACTGATTTTATTTTTCCGGTTTGATCAATATAAACCAGTGAGCAATACAGGCTATGGCCGCCACGGTTTTGTGCTTTTTCTATGATTCCGAGGTATACAGCTATTTTGTATTCCGCAGAAAGCCTGCAAATCTCATCAAGGTCGCCATTTTCAATTTCAATGGCATTGTTTACATAATGCGCATAAATTTCTTTTTGCACCCTGGAATTGAATTCCGCACCATTTGTAAGCGACAACCAAAATGGGTATCCGGGTAAAATTGCCTCGCCGAAAGCGACCAGTTCACATTTTTCTTTTCCTGCATGAACTATAAATTGCTTTATTTTTTCAATTGTTCCTTTTTTATTGAGCCAAATAGGTGAAATCTGGGCCATTCCAATTTTTAACATGTTTTCTGTTCTCATCGCATTCATATTTCTTGTCCGTATTTTGATTTTAAAGGTTTATAAATAAATCACTTATCTTCTGACTTACATAACTTGTATTTTGGAGTTTAAGTCGGAAACCTTAAATATAGCCTAAAAACTAGATTTGAAAATAGTCAAAAAAAAGCAGTAACTTGCTTTTAAAGTTAATTTTTTCTCTAACCACAAATAGATTAAACCAATACAAAAAAAGTGATGCAAAAGCTTATTTTAATTTTTTTAGCCCTGTTTTATTTTTTTGAACTAAATGCTCAGGTTAAAGATTCTACGCTTAAAAAAAAGATGGATATCATGAACAAGAAGAAGTTTCCTGAAGTAAAAATTGAAGAAATTAATTCCGGCCAATCTGTTGTAACTGAATTAGAATCGGCTATACCAGTTTTTATAGGATACACCATGATGGCTACCGAAAATTCTGAACAGGATTTACTTCTTAAACCCAAAAAGATTGCCTCCATGGTTGATTTTGAAAAATTCTATGGCAAGGCTTTCGTGGAGAGGATTAGTATTAAAGTAACCAAGAATAATACTGGAAAATATGATATTGAGTCACTATCCGGCAATACGCCCTCATTTCTTTTGTATCACAGTATCCGGCATTATTTCGACAATGGGGGAGGTGCCTGTTATGTCATTTCTTCAGGTAGTTTTAATGAGAATTCCACCATCTCACTTTATGGCGATGTAAAAGCCAAAATTGGAAAAGTTTCGGGTTTATTGCCTGCCCTAAAACAAGCGGAACAGCTCGACGAAGCAACGCTGTTGGTTATCCCGGAGGCGGTGCATCTGGCGCAAAATGATTACCAAATTCTTGCCCGTGAAATGTTGAATCTTTCCAAAAGCAAAATAAATTGTTTTTCAATTTTCGATTTATACCAGGCAAACCTTGAACCGGGTAAATTTGATCTTCAAACGAACAGGTTGCTATATGGTAACCAGAACCTTAGATTTGGTGCTATCTATTATCCTTTTGTCAAAACAAATTATCCGTTTCCGGTTAACAAAGATGAAGGAAATGTAGTTGTATTCTTTCAGGGAAAAGAACAGCAGCTTTCTGAACTTAAAGTTTCTGATGAAAACCTTTACCAGTTTGTTAAAGCTGAATTGAATAAAAATTTCCTGGTTTTGCCGGCTTCAGGCGCTATAGCGGGCCTTATTTGTAAAAACGACCGCGACAAAGGGACATGGAAAGCACCTGCAAATATCGCACTTTCAAATGTTACCGGCCCATTGTTTAAACTCAACAGCAGCCAGCAGGAACAGTTCCAGATTGATACCCAGAACGGAATTTCAGTTAATACCATCGTAGAGTTTGCAGGCAAGGGAACATTGGTTTGGGGGGCCAGAACTTTGGCCGGCAACGACAACGAGTGGAAGTACATTCAGGTACAACGGTTTATAACCCTTGTGGAAGAATCTGTATCAAAATTAACCGAATGGGTGGTTTTTGAACCCAATGATGTCAATACCTGGATTAAGGTAAAATCGATAATTTCAAATTACCTGACCCAGAAATGGAGACAGGGAGCATTGATGGGGTCGAAACCGGAGCAGGCTTTTTATGTAAAATGTGGGCTGGGTGAAACCATGACCAACATGGATATATCAAACGGAAACCTGATTATTGAAATTGGGCTTGCTATGGTTCGTCCGGCAGAATTTATAATAATCAGAATCAACCATAAAACACAGTAAATAGATTAAGTGAACTAAAAATAACAAAGCTGTATTTGATTTGAGGTTCGTTATAATCTCCTGAAAAACAATGAGAAGAATGAACGCTTAAACCGGGAAATGAAACCGGAGTTTTAATAACAATTGGAACAATTCTATATTTATAAGCGTTGGGGCATTTTTTAATTCAAACTGCAGGAATAACCATTTTAGATATAATGTCATTTAGTTAGTGATATATTGTATATTAAGTTTTAACAAATTGGTGTAATTTGGTGCATTTGTGTATTGGTGGCTAAATATTTTTGCCACAAAAACACTAAAACACCAAATTTTCACCAAAGATTTCTTTATCTAAACGACATTGATTTTAGATATATAATTCCAAAAGAAATAATTAAACTTACTGTTCATCAACAGCTTGCATATTTTTATGCTTCAGCAGTGGGCCCGCCAAAATTCAAAGGTAATGTAGGCCCACCAAACGATTCTATATTTTTAATCTGACCGTGGATGGATTCATACTTTTTAATATTTTCACTTAATGCCATCATTAGCCTTTTGGTATGTTCCGGGGTCATAATAATTCTGGAAACTACCTGAGCCTTGGGTACGCCGGGCATAACACCTACAAAATCCACAACAAATTCACTCCCTGAATGGGTAATTACAGCCAGGTTGGCATATTTTCCAAGCGCAATATCTTCCTTTAACTCAATGTTTATCTGGTTTTTGTTTTTCTTTTCGTCCATTGTGTAAATAATTATTTGTATAAAAAAATTGGAACTTTAGAAATCCATCCAAAGTTCCAACTAATATTTCAATTCACAAAAAAAATCTATTCTGACTTAGAAGCCATTAAAGTTTGGTATTCTTCCATGGAACCTACAATAATGTCTTTGTATTCTCTACGGCCTGTACCTGCAGGTATTAAATGTCCAACAATTACATTTTCTTTTAAGCCTTCAAGTAAATCATGCTTGCCACTTATGGCAGCTTCATTCAGTACTTTGGTTGTTTCCTGGAATGAGGCAGCAGACATAAAGCTCTTGGTTTGCAACGATGCTTTTGTAATACCCTGTAATACCTGGCTCGAAGTTGCGGGTATTGCGTCCCTGGCTTCTACAAGTTTCATGTCCTTACGTTTTAGCTGAGAGTTTTCATCCCTGAGTTTCCTGGCAGATACCAACTGTCCGGGATGCAGGTTCAAGGAATCGCCGGCATCGATAATTACTTTTTTACCAAAAATTTCATCGTTTTCCTGCATGAATTCCCATTTGTCAACTACTTGTTTTTCAAGGAAATTTGTATCGCCCGGTTCGGCAATGATTACTTTTTTCATCATCTGCCTTACAATTACTTCAAAGTGTTTATCATTGATCTTAACACCCTGTAAGCGATATACTTCCTGAACTTCATTAACTATGTATTCCTGAACTTTTGTGGGTCCCTGAATGGCCAATATATCTGCCGGGGTAATTGCACCGTCAGACAAAGCAGTCCCGGCCCTTACATAGTCATTCGACTGGATAAGAATCTGTTTTGAAAGTGGAACAAGGTATTTCTTTTCGTTTCCGGTTTTGGAAGTAATGATAATTTCCCTGTTTCCTCTTTTTATCTTACCAAACGAAACCACTCCGTCAATTTCAGAAACCACAGCAGGATTTGAAGGATTCCTGGCTTCAAACAACTCGGTTACCCGTGGCAATCCACCTGTGATATCACCTGCTTTTCCAAGGCTCCTCGGTATTTTAACAATGGCCTCACCCGAAGCAACTTTATCCCCGTCTTTTACAACAATATGTGCTCCGGTAGGTAAGTTGTAATTGTTGAGAATTTCAACGCTGGCAGAAATAATATTTATTTCAGGATTTTTGGTTTTGTCCTTGGTTTCAATAACCACAATTTCCATTAATCCTGTTTGCTCATCTGATTCACGTTTAAATGTGATACCCTCGATCAAATGTTTAAACTCAACAGTACCATTTGATTCAGAAACAATTAAAGCATTATAGGGATCCCATTCGCAAATTTTGGTACCTTTTTCTACAATCTGTCCATTTGTTACAAAAAGCTTTGAGCCATATGGAATGGAATGTGTTGATAATACAATTTGTGTATTGGGATCAACAATTTTCAATTCAGCCATCCTTCCAATTACAACATGGATATTTGTTCCATTGTCATTGAAATCGACAGTTCTTAATTCCTCAAATTCGGCAATACCCCTGTACTTGACAGTTACATTCGACTCTGAGGCTATATTTGAAGCAGTACCCCCAACGTGGAAAGTACGAAGTGTAAGCTGTGTTCCCGGTTCACCAATTGATTGAGCTGCAATTACTCCAACGGCCTCTCCCATTTGAACCATTCTTCCGGTGGCTAGGTTTCGTCCATAACATTTGGCACAAACACCTTGTTTGGATTCACAGGTCAAAACTGATCTTATTTCAACCCTTTCAATTGGAGAATCTTCAATTACCTGTGATATTTCTTCAGTCAGTTCATCCCCGTTCTTCACTATCAATTCTCCGGTAAGCGGATGGTAAATATCGTGTACAGAAGTTCTACCAAGAATCCTTTCGTAGAGTGTTTCTACTACTTCTTCATTTTTCTTTAAAGCTGTGGCAATAAGTCCCCTTAATGTACCACAGTCGTCATGGGTAATTATCACATCCTGGGCCACATCAACAAGCCTTCTTGTGAGGTAACCGGCATCAGCTGTTTTAAGAGCAGTATCGGCCAAACCTTTACGAGCACCGTGGGTTGAGATAAAGTACTCAAGAACCGACAAACCTTCTTTAAAGTTCGATAAAATAGGGTTCTCAATAATCTCTGAACCTGTTGAGCCCGATTTTTGCGGTTTTGCCATAAGGCCCCTCATACCCGACAACTGCCTGATTTGTTCTTTCGAACCCCTGGCTCCGGAGTCAAGCATCATATATACTGAATTAAATCCCTGGTTATCGTTCGAAAGCTGGGCCATTACCTGTTGTGTCAACCTTGAATTGGTATGCGTCCAGACATCTATGATTTGGTTATAACGCTCGTTATTGGTAATAAATCCCATATTGTAGTTGTTCATTACCTCGTCTACCTGCTCATACCCTTCTGCTACCATCTGGTCTTTCGATTCAGGAATGATTACATCATTAAGGTTGAACGACAATCCACCCTTAAACGCCATGGTATAACCAAGTTCTTTAATATCGTCAAGAAATTGTGCTGTTGCAGCTGTTCCTTTTTCCTTAAGTATCGATCCGATGATGTCTCTTAACGCTTTTTTAGTAAGCAATTCGTTAATATAGCCATATCCTTTGGGCACTGTCTGGTTAAATAATATTCTTCCCAGTGAAGTTTCAATCATTTTGTTAACCAGCTTACCGTCTTCCTTTACATCCACCTTTACTTTAACAAGGGCATGCAGTTCAACAGCTTTTTCGTTAAATGCAATAATGGCTTCTTCCGGAGAATAAAACACAAGGCCTTCACCTTTCACTTTTCTATCCGGTGTACTTCTTCTCGATTTAGTTATATAATACAAGCCTAATACCATATCTTGCGATGGTACTGTAATTGGGGCACCATTTGCAGGATTCAGGATATTGTGCGAAGCAAGCATTAACACCTGTGCTTCAATAATAGCAGCATTACCTAATGGCAGGTGTACCGCCATCTGGTCACCGTCAAAGTCGGCATTAAAAGCGGTACAAACCAATGGGTGCAACTGAATTGCTTTTCCTTCAATTAGTTTCGGCTGGAAAGCCTGTATACCCAGCCTGTGCAGGGTGGGGGCACGGTTTAACAGCACCGGATGACCTTTTAATACGTTTTCAAGAATATCCCATACAACGGGATCTTTCCTGTCCACTATTTTTTTTGCTGATTTTACTGTTTTTACAATCCCTCTTTCAATAAGTTTTCTTATGATGAATGGTTTATAAAGCTCAGCAGCCATATCTTTCGGAATCCCGCACTCATGAAGTTTCAGCTCTGGACCAACAACAATTACTGAACGGGCAGAATAGTCCACCCTTTTACCAAGCAGGTTTTGCCTGAAACGTCCCTGCTTACCTTTTAAGCTATCGCTCAACGATTTAAGCGGGCGATTGGCTTCAGTTTTTACTGCACTCGATTTTCTTGAATTGTCAAAGAGGGAATCAACGGCTTCCTGAAGCATCCTTTTTTCATTTCTCAAAATAATTTCAGGAGCTTTTATTTCAATAAGCCTTTTAAGTCTGTTGTTTCGTATAATTACCCTGCGGTATAAATCGTTCAAATCTGAAGTTGCAAACCTTCCACCATCAAGTGGTACCAATGGCCTTAATTCAGGCGGGATAACCGGTACAACTTTAACAATCATCCATTCTGGTTTATTCAAAGTTTTTGAACCCCTGAATGAATTTACGACCTGAAGTCTTTTCAGGGCTTCATTTTTTCTTTGTTGAGAAGTTTCTTTATTGGCTTTGTCTCTTAATTCATAAACAAGGCTGTCTAAATCAATCCTCGATAATAAGTCATACAAAGCTTCTGCCCCCATTTTTGCAATAAATTTATTGGGATCTGTATCATCCAATAAATGATTGTCTTTAGGTAAGGTGTCTGCAATTTCGATGTATTCTTCCTCGGTCAGAAAATCAAGATGTTTAACCCCGTCTTCCGATTTTATTCCTGGCTGAATTACAACATATCTTTCATAATAAATAATAGAATCAAGTTTTTTGGTTGGCAAACCTAAAAGGTAACCGATTTTATTTGGCAGTGACCTGAAATACCAGATATGTGCCACCGGAACCACCAGTGAAATATGTCCAACTCTTTCCCTGCGTACTTTTTTCTCTGTTACTTCAACTCCACATCTGTCGCAAACAATACCTTTGTATCTAATCCTTTTGTATTTTCCACAATGACATTCGTAATCTTTTACAGGTCCGAAAATCCTTTCACAAAACAATCCATCCCTTTCAGGTTTGTAAGTCCTGTAGTTGATAGTTTCAGGTTTTAATACTTCGCCACTCGAGTGTTCAAGGATTACTTCAGGAGAAGCCAAACCTATAGAGATTTGCGTAAAATCGCTTTTTACTTTTGTATCTCTTCTGAAAGCCATATAATAATCTTTAAAAAATTAAATTTAAAGATTTAGCAGGTATTCCTGCTAAATCAAATATCGATAATTATTCGAGCCTGATGTTTAAGCCAAGGCCTCTGAGTTCGTGGAGCAATACATTAAGCGATTCAGGTATACCCGGTTTTGGAAGCGGTTCACCTTTTACAATAGCTTCGTATGTTTTTGCACGTCCAATTACATCGTCTGATTTAACAGTTAAAATTTCCTGCAGGATGTTTGCAGCTCCAAATGCCTCAAGGGCCCAAACCTCCATTTCTCCAAACCTCTGACCTCCAAATTGGGCTTTACCTCCAAGTGGTTGTTGGGTAATTAACGAATATGGACCAATTGACCTTGCATGCATTTTGTCATCAACCATATGGCCCAGCTTAAGCATATAGATTACTCCCACTGTTCCTGGTTGATCAAACCTTTCTCCCGTTCCGCCATCATAAAGATAGGTTCTGCCGAAATCAGGCAACTCTGCCTTATTGGTGTATGTTTTTATTTCTTTTAAACTGGCACCATCGAAAATGGGGGACGCAAATTTTACGCCCAGTTTTTTACCTGCCCATCCCAGTACGGTTTCGTATATCTGGCCAAGATTCATCCTTGATGGTACACCAAGCGGATTTAAAACAATGTCTACAGGTGTTCCGTCTTCAAGGAAAGGCATATCTTCCTGGCGAACGATTCTGGCAACAATACCTTTATTACCATGGCGTCCTGCCATTTTATCCCCAACCTTAACCTTACGCTTCTGTACAATGTATACTTTGGCAAGTTGAACAATTCCTATTGGTAATTCATCTCCAATTGAAATATTGTATTTCTTTCTCCTGAACTTGCCTTCAATCTCCTTATGTTTTACTATGTAATTGTAAAGCAGGTTTTTAATCAAATCATTTTTAGTTTTGTCTGTTGTCCATTTGTTTGCATTAACATGGACATAATCAATATCCTGCAACATTTTCACAGTAAACTTGGTACCTTTTGGTATAATTTCGGTACCATAATAGTCTTTCACCCCTTGCGATGTTTTTCCATTTACAAGGATAAACAGCTTATCAATCAGCCTTGAACGCAATTCTTCTATTGCACTGTCCTGCTCTCTGTCTAATTTATCGAGCAATGGTTTTTCAGCGTTTTTCGATTTCCTGTCTTTTATAGCCCTCGAAAATAATTTCTTGTCTATAACTGTTCCATAAAGTGATGGTGGCGCTTTAAGCGATGCATCTTTAACATCACCTGCTTTATCTCCAAATATTGCCCTTAAGAGTTTTTCTTCAGGAGATGGATCCGATTCACCTTTTGGGGTTATTTTACCAATAAGAATATCTCCGGGTTTAACATCAGCCCCAATCCTAATCATTCCATTTTCATCAAGATTCTTGGTGGCTTCTTCACTTACGTTTGGAATATCTGATGTCAGCTCTTCAAGTCCCCTCTTGGTATCTCTGACTTCAAGAATATATTCATCTATATGTATTGAGGTAAAAATGTCGTCTTTTACAACATTTTCCGAAATTACAATAGCGTCCTCAAAGTTATATCCTTTCCAGGGCATAAAAGCAACCATCAGGTTACGTCCAAGGGCAAGATCTCCTTCTTTTGTCCCATAACCCTCAGTTAATACCTGGCCTTTAACTACTTTTTCTCCTTTTTTTACAATAGGATGAAGGTTAATGCTTGTATTCTGATTGGTTTTTTTGAACTTGGGAAGAATATATCTCTTAATATCATCATCAAAACTGACAAATTGTTCATCTTCAGTTCTTGAATACCTGATTACTATTTCGTTGGCATCTACATATTCAACAATACCTTCGCCTTCGGCGGTTATAAGTACTCTTGAATCCCTTACTACAATATCTTCTAGGCCTGTTCCAACAATTGGCGAATCAGGGCGCAGCAGGGGTACTGCCTGACGCATCATATTCGATCCCATGAGGGCACGGTTTGCATCATCGTGTTCAAGGAAAGGAATTAAAGATGCTGCAATAGAAGCTATCTGATTGGGTGCCACGTCCATCAGGTGAATTTCCTCCGGCGATGCCAGCGGGTAGTCAGCTTCATACCTTGATTTTATTTTTGGGTTTACAAAGCTGCCCTTATCATCAATAATAGCATTTGCCTGCGCAATAATTTTAGATTCCTCTTCTTCCGCGCTTAAATAAACAACTCCTTCTTCGCTCAGGTCAACTTTTCCTACAGTTACTTTTCTATAAGGCGTTTCAATAAAACCCAGATCATTTATTTTGGCATATACACAAAGTGAAGAAATCAAACCAATATTTGGCCCTTCAGGGGTCTCAATCGGGCATAATCTTCCATAATGGGTATAGTGAACGTCACGCACCTCGAAACCTGCCCTCTCTCTCGACAGACCGCCAGGACCTAAGGCCGACATTCTTCTTTTATGCGTCATCTCAGCCAATGGATTGGTTTGGTCCATAAACTGTGATAACTGGTTTGTGCCAAAAAATGAATTAATTACGGATGAAAGTGTCTTTGAATTGATGAGGTCTATTGGTGTAAAAACTTCATTATCACGCACATTCATTCTTTCACGAATGGTTCTTGCCATACGTGCCAAACCAACACCAAACTGATTGTATAATTGTTCACCTACCGTTCTTACCCTTCTGTTGCTCAGATGATCTATATCATCCACATCGGTTTTAGAATTAATAAGACGGATGAGGTATTTTATGATTTCTGTTATATCTTCTTTAGTCAGAACTTTGATATCAGATGCAGTAGTCAGACCAAGTTTCCTGTTTATCCTGTACCGGCCCACTTCTCCTAAATCGTATCGTTTATCAGAGAAGAATAATTTATCAATTACATCCCTGGCTGTTGCTTCATCAGGTGGTTCAGAATTACGAAGTTGCCTGTAGATATGCAGAACAGCTTCTTTTTCAGAGTTACAGGGATCTCTTTGAAGTGTATTGTAAATTATGGAATAATCTGAATGATTGTGTCCTTCTTTATGAACAAGAATAGTTTCGGTTCCCGAATCAATAATTTCATTAACGTGTTCGTCTTCAATAACAGTTTCCCTGTCAATAATAATTTCGTTACGTTCAATTGATACTACTTCACCGGTATCTTCATCCACAAAATCTTCAATCCATGATTTAAGTACCCGTGCAGCCAGTTTTTTTCCAACAATACCTTTAAGGGCAGCTTTAGTTACTTTTACTTCATCAGCCAGATCAAAAATTTCGAGAATGTCCTTATCACCTTCGTAACCAATTGCCCTTAAAAGGGTAGTTACAGGTAATTTCTTTTTCCTGTCAATGTAAGCATACATGACATTGTTGATGTCAGTAGCAAATTCAATCCACGAACCTTTAAAAGGAATAATTCGTGCTGAATATAATTTGGTGCCATTAGCGTGCAGACTTTGTCCGAAAAAAACGCCTGGTGATCGGTGTAATTGTGAAACTACAACCCTTTCAGCGCCATTGATGACGAAAGTTCCTCTGGGAGTCATATATGGAACTGTTCCAAGATATACATCCTGGACGATGGTTTCAAAATCCTCATGTTCCGGATCAGTACAAAACAACTTTAATTTGGCTTTGAGCGGTACACTAAAGGTTAACCCCCGTTCAAGGCATTCGTCAATGGTATACCTTGGGGGATCAATATAATAATCAATAAATTCAAGGACAAAATTGTTCCTTGTATCGGTTATTGGAAAGTTTTCAGCAAATACTTTAAATAAACCTTCCTGTTTCCTCTTTTCCGGTGTTGTGTCCAGTTGAAAGAAATCCTGAAATGATTTCAACTGAATTTCTAAAAAATCAGGATATTCTAACTGATTTTTAGTTTTTGCAAAACTTATTCTTTTAGTAAACATTTAGTTGAATTGATTAATTGAACCTAAGAATAATGACAAAAAGGCTTAGCATACCCTTTAAAAAGTATGCTAAACCCAAAACCTTAATAAGGCAATTTATTATTTAAGTTCAACTTCTGCTCCAGCTTCTGTTAACTGAGTTTTTAATGATTCAGCTTCCTCTTTTGATACGCCTTCTTTGATTGCTTTTGGTGCAGCATCAACGATATCTTTTGCATCTTTCAGAGAAACACCTGTTAATTCTTTAACAAGCTTAACAATAGCTAATTTAGCCTGTCCTGGATGTTTTAATATTACATCAAATGTACTTTTTTCTTCTGCGGCGCTTCCACCTGCATCTCCAGCAACAGGTGCGGCAACTGCAACAGCAGCAGCTGCAGGCTCAATACCATACTCATCTTTCAGTATTTTAGATAATTCATTTACTTCTTTTACAGTAAGATTAACTAATTGTTCCGCAAACGCTTTTAAATCTGCCATTTCTTTTTATTGTTTAATTAAATTTATAAAATACTATTCTTTATTTGATAGAGTTTTTAAAACTCCTGTAAGGGTTTGACCCCCTGATTTTAATTGAGATACCACGTTTTTAACCGGTGATTGAAGCAATGCAATAACATCTGCAATAAGCTCTTCTTTAGATTTAATATTAACAAGGAAATCTAATTGATCTTCACCAATATAACATGACTCTTCAACAAATGCAGCCTTTAAGATAGGCTTTTTGTGTTTTTTCCTGAATTCTTTAATTAGCTTGGCCGGACCGTTACCAACTTCCGAAAACATTATTGAAGTACTCTGCGCTAAAACCGGAAACAATTCTGAAGCTTGTTTTTCTGATTTTTCAAGGGCTTTCTTTAATAATGTATTTTTTACAACCTGTAATTTTATATCCTTTTTAAAACATTCGCGTCTTAAATCACTTGTAGCAACTGAGTTTAAGTCCGAAATGTCTGCAAGATAAAAATGACTTGAAGTGTTGATTTGATCGGTTAAGCTGTCTATTAAATTACTTTTATCTTCCCGTTTCATGTTTTACTAACCTTTAAATTTTATTCACTTACTGATTTAACATCAATCTGAATTCCCGGGCTCATTGTGCTTGATAGGTACACACTTTTCATGTAGGTTCCTTTTGCAGAACTCGGTTTCAGCTTATTAATTGTTTGTAAAAACTCTCGGGCATTATCAGCAATCTTCTCAGGAGAAAATGAAACTTTTCCGATTGAAGTATGAACAATTCCGTATTTATCTACTTTAAAATCAATTTTTCCCAGCTTTACTTCTTTAACAGCACTGCCAACTTCCATGGTTACCGTACCACTTTTTGGATTTGGCATTAAACCACGTGGGCCTAATACACGTCCAAGCTGACCTACTTTGGCCATTACTGAAGGCATGGTGATGATAACATCCACATCTGTCCAACCACCTTTGATTTTTTCGATATACTCGTCAAGTCCAACATAATCGGCACCAGCATTTTTGGCTTCTTCTTCCTTTTCAGGAGTGCACAAAACCAATACTTTTTTATCCTTGCCGGTTCCATGTGGCAAAGAAACTACGCCCCTTACCATTTGATTGGCCTTTCGGGGATCAACACCCAATCTTACATCAATATCAACTGATGCGTCGAACTTGGTGGTTGTAATTTCTTTTACCAGCGATGCCGCTTCTGCTAAGGAGTATTGTTTGGTCTTGTCTAGCTTTCCAAGAGCCATCTTTTTATTTTTACTAAGCTTAGCCATTTTCTTTTAATAATTCATTAATTAATATTATCAGGAAATTGTCCTGTAACTGTAATTCCCATGCTCCGTGCTGTGCCAGCCACCATGCGCATTGCCGATGATAATTTGAACGCGTTCAAATCACTCATTTTGTCCTGGGCTACCTGTTTTACCTGATCCCAGGTAATACTGGCAACTTTGGCTCTGTTAGGTTCTGCCGAACCTGACTTGAGTTTGGCAATTTCCAAAAGCTGTACTGCAACCGGAGGTGTTTTAGTTATAAAATCAAAAGACTTGTCTGCATAAACAGTAATAATAACGGGTATTATTTTACCTGCCCTGTCTTGTGTCCTGGCATTGAACTGCTTACAGAATTCCATAATGTTTACACCTTTGGAACCCAAAGCAGGCCCTACAGGAGGAGAAGGATTTGCAGCTCCGCCTTTGATTTGTAACTTGATTAAACCTGCAACTTCTTTTGCCATTTTAATTTATTTACATTGTTTAGATGATAGTTACATAGGAAGCATTAATTATAAATCTATTCGTAACTATCAAGGATTTATAATTAGTTTTTATTCTTTTGCTACTTGCAGAAAACCTAATTCTAAAGGGGTTTTTCTGCCAAATATTTTCACCATTACTTTCAGTTTCTTCTTTTCATTATTTACTTCATCAATCGTTCCGGTAAAACCATTGAAGGGCCCGTCTATTACTTTTACGGATTCTCCAACGAAATAAGGAATATTTAGTTCTTCTTCGGTAGCTGCCAGTTCATCTACTTTTCCTAAAATCCTGTTAACTTCATTTATCCTTAAAGGCACCGGGTTTCCGCCTTTCTCCGCACCAAGAAATCCAATCACATTGGTGATGTTCTTTATAATATGCGGAATTTCACCTTCAAGACATGCTTCTATCAATACATATCCTGGATAAAATGTCCTTTCCTTGCTGATTTTTTTACCATTTCTAATCTGGTAAACTTTTTCTGTTGGTATTAATACCTGGCTTACATGTTCCTGCAATCCGAGGTTGGCAATTTCGTTTTCAATGGATTCTTTTACTTTTTTTTCTTTTCCACCAATTGCCCTTACAACATACCATTTTTTTTCGAACTCCGCCATTTTTTTCAGGATGGTTTATTGAAAAACAGTCCGTAAATTGCATTCATTATCTGATTAAATGAGGCATCCATTATGTAGATGATGATTGCAATAATAAGTGAAGCTACCATAACTATAATTGCACTGCTTTGTAACTCCTGCCAACTAGGCCAGGTTACTTTTTGTGTCAATTCCTTATATGATTCCGCCAAATACAACTTCAGTTTCATATTCCTATTTTTTTGCACGGGAGGAGCGACTCGAACGCCCGACACCTGGTTTTGGAGACCAGTGCTCTACCAACTGAGCTACACCCGTAAACCTGTTTTCTTTAAAAGCAGATTCGATAATATAAAATATTACCGAATCGTGCTAAAAACTGTATTTCAGTAATTTATATTAGTCAAGAATTTCAGTTACCTGTCCTGCACCTACTGTACGGCCACCTTCACGGATAGCAAATCTCAAACCCTGGGTCATTGCAACAGGATAGATAAGGTTCACTTCAATTGAAATATTATCACCCGGCATTACCATTTCTGTTCCTTCGGGAAGTACAATCTCTCCGGTAATGTCTAATGTCCTTAAATAGAATTGAGGCCTGTATTTATTATGGAATGGAGTATGACGTCCACCTTCTTCTTTCTTAAGAACATAAACCTCTGCTTTAAATTTCTTATGAGGTGTAATTGAACCTGGTTTTGCGATTACCATACCACGTTTGATATCGTCTTTATCAATACCCCTTAGCAATAAACCTACGTTGTCACCAGCTTGTCCATCGTCAAGAATTTTACGGAACATTTCAACACCTGTTACAACTGATTTCAATTTTTCAGCGCCAAGACCTATAATATCAACAGTGTCGCCGGTATGAATCTGGCCTGTTTCTATTCTTCCTGTTGCAACTGTACCCCTACCTGTAATTGAGAAAACATCTTCAACAGGCATTAAGAAATCTTTGTCAACATCGCGAGGAGGAATTGGAATCCATGTATCAACAGCATCCATTAACTCCATTACTTTTTCTTCCCATTTGGCTTCACCATTCAAAGCACCTAGTGCAGAACCCAAAATAACCGGAGTATTATCGCCGTCAAATTTATAGAAAGTAAGTAATTCCCTAACTTCCATTTCAACTAGTTCTAATAACTCTGGGTCATCAACCATATCTACTTTATTGATGAAAACAACCAGTTTAGGAACATTTACCTGGCGGGCAAGCAGAATGTGTTCCCTTGTTTGAGGCATCGGTCCGTCTGTACCTGCAACAACTATAATTGCACCATCCATCTGGGCAGCACCTGTAACCATGTTTTTTACATAGTCAGCGTGACCAGGACAGTCAACGTGAGCATAGTGACGGTTTGCAGTTTGATATTCAATGTGAGCAGTATTGATTGTAATACCACGTTCTTTTTCTTCCGGAGCATTGTCAATTGAATCAAATGTACGCACTTCGGAAAGACCTTTTTTTGCAAGCACCATAGTAATGGCGGCGGTCAGAGTGGTTTTACCATGGTCAACGTGACCAATAGTACCAATATTAACATGAGGTTTCGACCTGTTAAATTTTTCTTTAGCCATGATTTTTAAAATATTTGTAGTTTACTTAAGTGATAACAATAATTCCTAATTTCAAAACTTAGAGCCAATGACGGGATTTGAACCCGTGACCTCTTCCTTACCAAGGAAACGCTCTACCAACTGAGCTACATCGGCCAAAAAAATAGAGCGGGAAACGAGGCTCGAACCCGCGACCTTCAGCTTGGAAGGCTGACGCTCTACCAACTGAGCTACTCCCGCTTTTATTCTTTTGGTGGGGGGAGGAGGATTCGAACCTCCGAAGTCGTCAGACAACAGATTTACAGTCTGCCCCATTTGGCCGCTCTGGAATCCCCCCTTGCCACACACAACATTTTATTTTTCCGAGCCGATGGAGGGATTCGAACCCCCGACCAGCTGATTACAAATCAGCTGCTCTGGCCAACTGAGCTACATCGGCAGCACTCGATTCCCAAAAAAATATTTTTGAAAATCGGTGTGCAAATGTAGGACATTTTAATAATTTCACAAAATTATTTAATAAATATTTTAATTTTTTATTGCCGTTGCTTCTCCTTGTGCTTCTTTAGTTGAATTCTCAAGGCTTCTATAGTGGAATCTGTTGATTTTTCAAATGTATTACTCTGTTTTCTTGCAAACAGTTCTGTTCCTGGAATGTCAAGCTTAATCTCTGTTACCTTGTTTTCTGAATCTTCGTTTTTTTCCAGTCGTAAAAACACGTTGGCGCCCAATATTGAATCATGGAACTGGTTTAGTTTGTTGATTTTTTCTTCTATTAATTTTTTCAACTTTTTGTCAGCTGAAAAATGGATTGAATTAATTGAAATGTTCATAAGTCTACCTCCTTTAATTAAGCCCTGGGATGGGCATGTTTATAAATCCTGTTCAACTTACTAAATGTGTTGTGCGTGTATATTTGAGTTGCCGATAAATTTGCATGGCCTAGTAATTCTTTTACTGCATTCAAATCTGCCCCATTGTTTAAAAGATGAGTGGCATAGGTGTGCCTTAATACATGCGGATTTTTATTTTCATTTGTCGTAATCCCAGACAATACTGAAAATACACTCCTGTAAATTAACTTTGGATAAGCCTTGCTTCCTTTTATTGTATTTATATAATATATATTGCCCATCCCCAACCTGTTTTTTTCTTCTTCATATTCACCTAAAACAGTTTTTAAACTTTCGGGGAAAGGTATTATCCGCTCCTTTTTCCTTTTACCTATTACCTTAATTGTATTGTTCACAAAATCGATATCCTGTTTTTTCAAATTAATTAATTCCGATAACCGGATGCCCGTACAATATAAAATTTCTACTATAACCTTATCCCTTTTTGTTATAAAATTATCCTGAGTAACAGATGGTTCTGATAATTTATCTATTTCTACTGAATTTAAAAATACAGGGAGTTTTTTTTCTGTTTTTGGAGCAATTATTTTATCAAGGGGATTTTTAACCGTAGCCCCATTACTTATTAAAAATTTAAAGTACTTCTTTAAACTCGATATTTTCCTGTTTATTGATTTTGAGCTATGGCCTGAATTGCTAAGATTTATTATCCAGCTTCGGATGTGGAAATACTCAATATCCTTTGGTTCGGCAATTGCAATTTCTGAATCGTGCAGGTAGTTTGAAAATTGATTCAAATCATCAATATATGCACGTATGGTGTGTCCGGAATACCTTTTCTCAAATCTGAGGTAATTTAGAAATAATTCTATGTGCATATCAACGAATGATCTTTCAGCAAGAGACTCTTTGATTATTAAAATCTTAAGAGTATATATAATAAAAAAACAAAGTAATCTTATATTTCTAAAAATATAAAATTACTTTGTAAAAAACAATATTTTATTAATATTTTTTAAGCTTGCTCTATATCCTGTTGTAAATGCTGGATATAAACTGCTTTCTGTGTTACTTCTCTTTTTTTAACAGATGGCTTTTTAAATGCTTGTCTTTCACGAAGTTCGCGTATTACACCGGTTTTTTCAAATTTCCTTTTGAATTTTTTTAAAGCTCTTTCAATGTTCTCGCCTTCTTTGATTGGAACAATAATCATCTTATTATTTTTTTAATGGTTATTTAATTAAATTGGCCTGCAAAATTAGAAATTTAGTTTTTATAATCAAATTTATTTCAATATTTATTTTTTTACCCGGTTAATTATTATAAAACCATATGTAAAACTGGCAATTTTGTTTACATTTAAAGCCTAGTTAATTGTGAGGTAGGGTTCAATTTTATTATAGGTTGATTCAAGAATAATTTTAGCATCAAGTAATTCTTTTTTAATTTTAAAAGGGCCGTTTTTTGTCCTGTAGTTTATGATTTCCTTTGCCTGGTATGTATTCAGGTAAGGATGGGATGAAAATTCCTTCGCATCGGAAAAATTCAGACTTAGTTTCCTTATCTTTAAAGGATTTACTGTTACTTCTGCTTCAAAATTATGGTAACTTTCCTGTTTTAAACCTTTGATTTCAAGCAGTTGCTTTTTATCTGTAAATCCTCCAAGACGTTGCCTGTATTGTATAATTTCACCGGCCAGATAATTCCCAATTCCTTTTATACTGACCAGTTGTTCAAAGCTGGCATCATTCAGCTCAATTGTTGATTTTAATTCAGTATTCTTTTTCTCTTCCTTTTTAATAAATATGTAGGGTTCAAGTTTGGTATATTCTTCCGGGGTAATTCCGTAAATTTTCTTCAAATCCTCATTTTTATAAAACTTTCCGCCTTTTGAAATATAGTTTCTTATGGTTTCAACTTGTTTATTTGAAAAACCTAATTTGATAAACTCTGAATCAGTTGCTGTATTTGGATCAAATGCAAAAAGAGTATCTTTTTTAGTAACCGGATTGAGCTGGTTTGTTTGGCCTGAATTATCATCAAGCTTACCATTTTCCTGGTCGGGCAATAAAATATATGGTTTTAATATTTGAAACTGTTGCTGACGAATGCCATAAATTTTTCGAAAATCATCTTTTACTGAAAATTTCCCGCCTTTTGCGAGGTAATTCGAAATTGTACTGATTTGCTTGTCGGTTAAGCCCAGTTTTTTATAGTTTTCTTCGGTTGTATTGTTTGGATTAAAATAAAATAGTTTTAAGCTGTCGTACCTTTCAATAATATATCTGTCTAACCTGCTTTGGTAATCGGGTTCTTCGCTTTTAACCAGCGACTGGCTGAAAAGTTCTATTTCTTTGTCGAATTCAGCATTTAAATTTGTTTCCGTTTTTGTTAGAATATCAATAATAAAAGGAAGGGAAAAGAGAATCAATATAAATACAAGCAAAACAATGATGCCATTCTTTTCTTTGCGTGAAAAATAAAAATAGTCTTTTATCCGCTCATCCATTCAATAAGGAATTAGATTTAAACCCAGACTTATTTATTAAAAAACATATTATTTAGTTAAAAACCTTTATAACATTAGTTTGCTGTAGATTTGAACAGGTAACTGCTGAATTTGAATATTGAATATTTCTGTCCGGACAATCAATTTTATTACCTTAATTCGCAAATAGTTTTAACTGCAGGGAAATAGTTTCCTTAAGCTTTTTTCTTTCAACAATATAATCAAGAAAACCGTGTTCAAGAATAAATTCCGAACGTTGAAATCCTTCGGGCAAATCTCGGCCTATGGTTTCGCGGATAACCCTTGGCCCGGCAAATCCGATAAGTGCCCCAGGTTCGGCGATATTCACGTCTCCTAGCATGGCATATGAGGCAGTAACCCCGCCGGTTGTAGGATCGAGCATTAATGAAATGAATGGCAGGCCTGCATTTGAAAGCTGGTTGAGTTTTGCAGCAGTTTTTGCCATTTGCATGAGTGAGTATGCGGCTTCCATCATTCTGGCCCCGCCTGATTTTGAGATGATCAAAAGCGGATATTTGTTCTCAATACAAAAATCTATCGCCCTTGAAATTTTTTCGCCGACTACCGAACCCATTGATCCGCCTATGAACTCGAAATTCATTGAGGCCACTACCAAATCCTGGTTGTCAATTTTACCATGTACCGTGGTTATGGCATCTTTTAGTCCAGTACTTTTTTCAACCGAGGCAAGCCTCTCGGTATATTTTTTTCTGTCTTTAAAATTTAATGGATCTGCTGATCTTAAATTACTGTTTATTTCAGTATAGGTGTTGTCATCAAAAAGTATTTCAAAGTATTTTTCAGAACTTATCCTGTCGTGATACCCACAGTCACAAACACTTAAATTGTTCATATGGTCTTCCATGGGTATTATTTTTTTGCATTCAGGACATTTGTACCATAGCCCTTCTTTGGTTACTTTTTTATCTTTTGTTTCGGTATGAATTCCTTTTCTTAGTCTGTTAAACCAGCCCATAATTAGTTAGTTAAGGTAAATAATTTTAGGGTACAAACATAAGCAAAATACTTATAACGTGATATATTCAAAAAAGATTAAATTCAATTTTAAGGTTGCGTATTTTCGCTGTTTGGATAATTCTTGTATATCTTTACTTTTAAAATAATCAATTAAAGAAATGCTCAGTAAAAGCCTGATTAAATTAATAAATTCGTTGGATAAAAAAAAATTCAGGGACGAACATAATTTATTTGTAGCTGAAGGAATAAGAATAGTGACCGATTTGTTGAGAATGGGCGCGGGCGTAAAACTTGTGGTCAGTTCGAATGATAAATTTGAAAATACTGAAGTTGAAATTATCAGGTGTAAAGCCTCTGATATGGAAAAAATCAGTTTGATGAAAACGGTTCCTGAAGTAATTGCCCTGGTTGAAATTCCTGATTATTCTCTTTCAATTTCTGATTTATATAATAAATTAACTATTTGTCTTGATGGAATCCAGGATCCGGGAAATATGGGAACAATTGTCAGGATTGCCAACTGGTTTGGAATTGAGCACATTATTTGCTCAACCGACTGTGCAGATATATACAATCCCAAAGTGGTACAGGCATCCATGGGGGCATTGATCGGGGTGAAAGTGCATTATCTTGAATTACAGGCTTGTATAAAAGAACTCAAAAAAAATCAGGATTACAATGTTTATGGAAGTTTTATGGACGGGAATTCAATCTATGATACTCGCCTGAATTCAAATGGATTATTAGTGATGGGGAATGAGGGAAAAGGAATATCTGATAAAGTCAGGGGACAACTCACCAGTTATATTTCAATTCCCACATTTGCCAATCAATTTAAGGGTGCAGAATCGTTAAATGTTGGTGTAGCCGCAGGTATTATATTATCTGAATTTAAAAGACAGGCATTACTGAATAAAGGCAATTAGTATTTGCTTAACTCTGAACCTCCTGACATTTCAGATTGAATTGCGGTTGGATTTCCCTTATATTTTACATCGCTACCTCCAGAACCTGAAGCATTCAGGTTACCATTAACCGTAACTTCGGCATCTGAGCCTCCGTCAACTTCAATAAAACAATCCCCTGAAATCAGGTCATAAGCTTTTATATCACTGCCTCCAGAGGCTTTTCCCAAAAAGACTTTTGTTTTACCTGAAAGTTTGCCGTCTGACCCACCGGAGGCCTTAAATCTTAACTTTGAAGATTCAATTTCCAAATTTGCATCGCTTCCTCCTGAGCATATAACTGATAATTCTTCAATTTTTAATGTTGTTGACGATTCAACATCCGAACCACCTGAGGCACTTAAACCATCAATATTTTTAATGGTTAGATAAGCATTGAGTGTTTTTGATTTCCAAACACTTTTTGAAAGATAAATTTTTAAAGTTCCGTTTTCAATTTCGGTTTTTATAAAAGGATGAAGGTTTTCATCTGCTTCAATTTCAAGTTTTTCTGTACTACCCTGGCTTATATACAAATCTATGCCATCCTCTATTTCTACTTTTTGAATTCCGGAAATGTCCCTTGATTTCCTGGTTACGTTACCATCTCCTTTAATAAACTGTGCATGCAGGTTTTGTACTGAAGTTAAAGTACTAACAACCAGTAAGAAAATAAATATTAATTTAGTTTTCATATATTAGTTTTTATTAAACAATACCAAAGACGATTTAATAATTAAATTGCTGCAAGTTTTATGGACAGTTTTTAAAATTGGGGAATTATTTAAATATCGAGTTCGCCACCATTTGTGCGCTGTTTTCTCCATCCATGGCCGAAGAAACGATTCCGCCTGCATAACCGGCACCTTCACCAACAGGAAAAAGATTTGTGAATTCAATGTGGTGATATTTTTCCCGGTCTCTTGGAATCCTTACCGGGGATGAAGTACGCGACTCAACTCCCAGTAAAACAGCCTGGTTTGTTAAAAATCCCCGCATTTTTTTATCAAATTCCCTGAAACCTGCCTGAAGGTTTTTGGCAATAATTTCAGGAAGCCATTGATGGAGTGGAGATGAGTTGATTCCTGGATGATAGGAAACATCAGGCAGGTCTTTGGAAATTCTTTTGTTCACAAAATCATCCAGTCTTTGGGCAGGGGCTACCTGTCCGTTTCCACCGTATTTAAATGCCATTTTTTCAAGCTTTTCCTGGAATTTTAACCCTGCCAGTTCACCAAATTTCGAAAATTCCCGGGTATCTTCATTTCTAATTTCCACTACCATGCCCGAATTGGCAAATCTTGAATTCCGGCTCGAAGGTGACATTCCATTGACTACCACTTGTTCGGGACCAGTGGCCGAAGGAACAATAAATCCTCCGGGACACATACAAAATGAATAAACGCCTCTTCCGCTTACCTGGTTGGCAAGAGAATATGCCGCTGCCGGTAAATATTCTCCTCTCGATTCGCAGTGATATTGAATGGAGTCAATTAAAGCCTGGGGATGTTCAACCCTCACACCCATGGCAAAAGGTTTTTGTTCAATTTTAATCTTTTTCCTGTTTAAAAGTTCGTAAATATCTCGGGCTGAATGGCCTGTTGCAAGGATAAGCGCTTCTGTTTTAATTTTTTCGCCATTTGAAATAATAATTTCTTTAATCCTGTTTTTTTCAGGTACAATATCTTCGAGCCTGGTTTCGAAATGGATTTCGCCGCCGCAATCGAGAATGGTCTGCCTTATGTTTTTTATTATCCCCGGAAGTTTATTGGTTCCAATATGTGGATGGGCATCATACACAATATTATCATCGGCACCATGAAATTTAAAAATTTCCAGTATTCGTTTCACATTGCCTCTTTTGGTGGATCTTGTATACAATTTTCCATCCGAATAAGTACCCGCACCCCCTTCGCCAAAACAATAATTCGATTCGGGATTTACCGAAATGTTTCTGCTAATGGCAGCAATATCATGCCGGCGCGATTTCACATCTTTTCCACGTTCAAAAATCACTGGTTTTAATCCGCATTCAATCAGTTTTAATGCTGAAAACAGACCAGCTGGGCCGGCACCAATAATATGTACAACGGGTTTGTTTCCAACAAATTGATAGTTTGGTTTAAATTGTACTTTCTCGCCTGGCTGTTCATCAAGGTAAACTTCAAATTCAATAAGAATTTTTACCTGTTTTTGTCTGGCATCGATGGATTTTTTGGAGATAGAAAAGTGTAAGATACTTTCTGCCTTAATTTTTAACTCCCTGGCAAGATATTTCTGAAATTCTGCTTCGTTTGCTGCATCTTGCGGTAAAAGCAAAAGGCGGACATTTTTTACCATGGTACTTATTTTACCTGCAAATTTGATAATTTTTTTGAATACTTTCGGGTGATTGTTTTATCCCAGGATTTTAATTAATTTACTAATTGGATAGAATGTTGAACAATTGTGGCTATTTCAATATAAAATGCCAGGGCAGCATGCACCAGAATACCGGCACTTATATTTTTATATTTCAAACTGAGAACAGAAAGAATATATGCTCCGAAAAATGAGCTTATGGTTTCGCCCACAGGTTTGCCAAAATGGATAACCACATATAAAACTGCTGCCGGAATCACCCCCTCTTTTCCCAAAACAGAAAGCATTCCCAGCACTAAAGCCCCTCTGAAAAACAGTTCTATGCTGACAAAATCTGCGATATAACAAATCAGGAACAAAAAATTCATTTCAAGGTGGTTTAGACCGTAAACTTGATGAAATTCCCAGTATTTAAACTGAGGATAATAATTTCTGATGCCAGGAAGAAATGAAACGGCTCCTACAGCAGGGATCATAAACAAAATAACAACAATAAACGGTTTGTAATTTATTCCGCTGATTCTTAGACCATAATAATTTTTTTCATTTTTATCGAATAAAAAATACAGTAAACCAATGGTAAAGAAATACGGCACTATTCTTTTAGAAAATGATAGTAATTTTAAAATAAATTTAGATTCGTCTGAATCCGGAGACAGCATTCTTTTTAATAATGGAAAAAAATCAAAAGATGCTGTAAAAGCAAGGACTGCAATTAATACTAAGCTTTTCATCCAAAATGTGGATTGGGTTAATAATATTGCTTTTTTTCTCAGCATTAGGAAAGGAATGATCGCCAGGAAATAGGGAACCGCGTAATACATGAAATAAATAAGAAACCCTTTTCCGGTTCCAAAAAAAGGGAGAATTATTTTTTTCTCAAACGAAAAGGTATAGTTAACAGTGATTAAAGCAGTTGTAAGAAAGAGAATGTAAAGATAAGAGTACTTTTCAAAATCGGAGGCGAAATGGTTTTTTATATCATTTACATACCTGAGCATCAAGTTCTTCATTAGAGCGAACCTTCGAAGTGGAAGGATATCATCCAGATTCTTGAATTTAGTTTCTGTACAGCTTCTGAATACTGGGTACCATCGGGTACCATTAAGTTTCTGAGTCCGACACTGTATTTCAATTCAGTTGACAACCTGAAATAAGGCAGGTAAAAATCAATACCGGTTCCTATCTCATAGGCTAAATCTAATCTTTGAAGCCTGATTTTGGGTAATTCTTCGTCTTTGATTTTTTTCTGGGCTGCCAAGTCTATTTTTGGATTGAAACCACCAATTAAATAAGGGCTGAAATTATTCAGCCTCATGGCTTTATATTTTAAAAGCAATGGAAACTCAATGTAGGTGGAGGAAATTTTCATTACATGCTTTGAGATTACAGGATTGATGTCTGTTGTATCTAAAACTGTCCAATAGGTCAGGTTTCGCTGTCCGAATGAAAGATCAACCAGCAGGCGCAGATGAAAATAATCGCTTATCCTTAAGTTACTTACAGGCCCTAAATGGAAGCCAAAATCGGAATTGTTTTCAATGGCATATATTTGGTTAAACTCCGTGGTATTAAAGAAGTTATCTGCTTTTACAATCGAAAAATCCATTATGTTTGTTCCTACTGTAAAACCAAAGTGGAGCCAGGTTTTATCTAAATTGGGCAGGTTCAGGATTTTCTGCTTCTGTCCGGCCATCATAATTGTGTTTAACAAAAAGAGTATTGCAAATATCTTTCTCATTTCAAAAATTTATACAATAATAACCCCGATTGAATGAAAAAAGTATTCGTTCATCGCAAAATTCAGGCCTAATTATTTTGAAGCTTTAAACTTTATCGGATTGAACTTATGAATTGTTGTATATTGGAAGTTAATCCGGCAGATTTGTTCTTTAGTGCGTTTATAAAAGCAGTGCCTATAATTCCGCCACTTGCCATTCTGCATACTTTGTTGAATGTATCCCGATTGTTTATTCCAAATCCGATAAGTTGTTTGTTTTTTAAATTTAGCTTTCGGATTCTTTGCATGAATTCTTCCAGTACATTTCCGGTTGCATTTTTTGTTCCTGTTGTTGATGAAGATGAAACTAGATAAATAAATCCTTCCGTATTCCGGTCGATGAATTGAATTCTTTGATCCGACGCCTGTGGCGGAACAAGCGGGATGTAATAAATTCCGTATTTTAAAAAAACTTCTTTGTATTCTTTCAGGTAAATCTCGATGGGCAAATCGGGAAGAATAACCCCATCAATGCCCGTTTCGGAAGCAATGCGACAGAATTTTTCAATTCCGAATTGTAAAACAGGGTTTATATATCCCATTAGTATAAGTGGAATTGTCACATTTTGCCTGATATTTTTTAATTGGTCAAAAAGAAGGTTTAAGGTCATTCCGTTTTTTAGTGCTATTTCGCTGCTTTCCTGAATTACCGGACCATCTGCCACCGGATCGGAAAAAGGGAAGCCAATTTCAATCAAATCAGCCCCTGATTTTTCGAGTTCTTTTATTATTGAAACGGTATCTTCGAGATTTGGATAGCCTGCTGTAAAATAGATTGAAAGAATATTTGCAGACTTAGTCGTGAGAAGCTGGTCTATTCGGTTCATTTTCTGATATTTAAAACTGATTCATATATTTACTGTAAGTTTCAAGGTCTTTATCTCCCCTTCCGGAGAGGTTTACCACAACAATTCCGGAAGAATTAAACCTTTTTTTATGCAGTATTGCCAGTGCATGCGCCGATTCAAGCGCCGGGATTATTCCTTCGGTTCTTGAAAGTTCAAATCCGGCTTTTAAGGCCTCACTATCATCAATACTGATATATTCTGCCCGTCCTTTGTCCTTTAACCATGCATGTACAGGCCCTATCCCCGGATAATCGAGCCCTGCAGAAATGGAATAGGGTTCAATAATTTGACCATCTGGTGTTTGCATTAAGTAGGTATAACTTCCATGAATGACGCCTGCACTTCCTTTGGCAAGCGATGCCGCTGTTTCGTTTGTATTGATTCCTTTTCCGGCAGCTTCAGCGGCTACCAATTTCACCACGGGATTATCTAAAAAATGGTAAAAAGCGCCTATGGCATTGCTTCCTCCGCCAACACAGGCTAATACGTAATCAGGATTTTCTTTGCCGCTTTGTTTTTTAAGCTGTTTTTTAATTTCAAAACTGATAATGGATTGAAACCTTGAAACCAAATCGGGGTAGGGGTGAGGTCCCACTACTGAGCCTATAATGTAATGTGTATCAACCGGATTATTAATCCAATCCCGCAAAGCTTCATTTGTTGCATCCTTTAATGTTCGGCTCCCTGTTTTAGCTGCCCTTACTTCAGTTCCAAGCATCTGCATACGCAAAACATTTGGCTTTTGCCTTTCAATGTCCACTTCGCCCATATAAACCACACACTGAATATTCATTAAGGCGCAGACGGTTGCCGTTGCTACACCATGCTGTCCTGCCCCGGTTTCGGCAATAATTCTTTTTTTCCCCAATCGCTTAGCCAATAAAATCTGGCCAATGGTGTTGTTGATCTTATGCGATCCCGTATGGTTAAGGTCTTCTCTTTTAAGATAGATATTTGTATTGTATTTTTCTGATAACCTTTCGGCAAAATACAATGGACTTGGTCTGCCTACATAATTGATCATCAGGTTGTTAAATTCTTCCTTAAAATCATTGGTGTCCATTATCCGAAGGTAATTTTGCCTTAATTCTTCAACATTTGGATAAAGCATTTCCGGAATAAAAGCTCCTCCGTATTGACCATAAAATCCTTCTTTATTTACCTGAAATTCTGACATTTTTATGAATTTAATTTTAATTATTTATACTGGATTTCTTTCATTATTTATAAAATTGCTCTTTAAATAGCTTTATTTTTTCAATATCTTTTAATCCGGGACTTAATTCAAACCTACTGTTAATATCAATGGCATGGATATTATAATTTTTTAATTCCTTTAATGTATCCAAATCTTCAAAGCCTATCCCACCACTCAGGAAAAATGGTTTTTCATTGTTGTACTGGTTTAAAAGTTTCCATTCAAATTTATTCCCGCTTCCCCCGTATAATTTTGTCTGGGTATCGAACAAATAATAATCCGCGGCAGTCTTATAATCTTCAGTTGTTTTAAATTCAAAACCCTGAAAAATATGAAAAGCCTTAATTAAAACAAGATGGGATTTTTTTATCTTTTCGCAAAATTCAACACTTTCATTTCCATGGAGTTGAACCGCATCCAATTGGAATTTATTTACTTCATATTCAATATTTTCGATAGAGCTATCCACAAAAACACCCACTTTTTTAATGTTTTTTGGTAAATTTCTAATAAATGAAGGGCTTAGCGAATCAACCACATATCTTTTAGACTTTGGATAAAAAATCATTCCAATATAATCCGGGTTAATCTCCATTAAGGCCTCAATATTCCTGGGAAATTTCATTCCACAGACTTTAAGTTTTATCATCATTTATTTTTTTTAAAGTAGGGCAGTTCATGAATAAAATTTCTGCATGCTTCTTCGGGTTTATTATTTTTCATAAACATTTCACCCATTAAAAATCCATCAAAGCCATTTTGCTTAAACGCGAGAAGAGTGTCTACCGATGATATCCCGCTTTCTGCAATCTTAACAAATCCTTTTGGAATTTCTCCGGCCATTTGAATAGATTTTTCCATATTTACCGAGAAATCTTTAAGATTCCTGTTGTTTATTCCAACCAGGTCAACAAATTCGTTCAAATGTCTCAGTTCATCTTCAGTATGCAATTCAAGGAGTACTTCCATTTTGAGTGATTCAGCAAACCTGGCCAGGGTTTTAATTTGGCCGGGATTTAATATAGCGGCTATCAATAAAATGGCATCCGCACCAACGGATTTAGCTTCAACCACCTGGTATTCGTCAATAATAAATTCTTTTCTTAATACAGGTATTTCGTTATATTGCCTGGCTGTTGTTAAATCTTCGTTTTTTCCTCCAAAAAAATCCTGGTCGGTCAAAACAGATAAACCTGAAGCACCGGCAGTTGCATAGCCAATGGTTACTTCTTTCACATCCGCTTTTTCGTTTATTATACCTTTTGAAGGTGATTTCCTTTTAAATTCTGCGATAATTCCCGATTTTTCTGCGTTAAGTATATTTTCCTTTAACGAAAGTGTTTTTCTGTTAAAATATGCAGATTGCTCTAAAATAGGATAAGGGTTCAGGGCTTTATGCCTGGCAATTTCCTGTTTTTTTACGGCGACTATTTTTTCTAATATGTTCATTTTATGCTTGTTGTGAAAATGAAATTTTAATTTATAATGGGGATGATTTTAATGAATTAGTTTTTTAAGCGCTTTAAGTGCTTTTCCACCTAAAAGTGAATTGCTTGCTTGTTCCACTGCTGCAGAAAAATCTTCATTTCCGCTTATGCATTTTATTGCCATGGCGGAGTTTGCAATTACCACACTATTTTGTTCCGGTGTGCCTTTGCCTTCCAATATTGAAATGAAAAGGTTAGCGGCATTTTCAATCGAACCTCCGCTTTTAATTAATTCCTCACTTATTTTTTTAAAGCCAATATCCTCGGGCGAAAGAATTTGCTCGCTTTGGTTAGTAATAAGTTTAAAATTACTTGTTAAAGAAATCTCATCATATCCATCAAGTCCATGAATAATGGCAAAATTTGAACCTGTTTGCTGGTAAAGATAGGCATAAAGCCGGGCTACTTCGAGGTTAAATACACCAACAATCTGGTTTTTAGGAAAACTTGGGTTTACCATGGGGCCCAAAATGTTGAAAAAAGTTTTGGTTTGAAGTTCACGCCTGGTGGGACCAACATTTTTCATGGCCGGGTGAAACATGGGAGCATGTAAAAAGCAAATGCCAGCATCTTCAGTACTTTTTTTAATTTCATCCTGGTTACTTGTAAATTTATACCCCAGGTATTCAAGTACATTTGATGAGCCACAACCGGAAGAAACCCCATAATTACCATGTTTGGCCACCTTGTACCCTGCTCCTGCCACAACAAAGGCAGAGAGGGTTGAAATATTAAAAGTATCCTTTCCATCGCCACCCGTTCCGCATAAATCGATGGTATTAAATTCCGAAAGGTCAATTTTAACGCATAAATCAAGCAAGGCATCCCTGAAACCCGCCAATTCCTGAATAGAAATACTTCGCATAAGATAAACCGTAAGGAAAGCTGCTATCTGGCTTTGGTTGTATTTTCCCTGGCCAATATTTGTCAGTGTTTCTTTTGCTGTTTCGTAAGTGAGTTGTCTGTTGTCGAAAAGTTGTTCCAGAATCTTTTTCATGGTTTGATATTATCGTTTAATTAAAAATTTGTTTTACTGGTATATAAAAAAGATTTGATTATTTTTCTAATTGCTTTTTTTCAGATGATTAAAATTTATTTTAATTCACTACTGTCCGTTAAATTTAATTCTCCTTTGATAAATGTCATTCATTGAAAAGAATATTTGCACATTTGAGTTGGTAGAGGTTACTTTTTACCTTTAATTTTACTTTCTTTTTTGGCTTGACCCAAAAAAGAAACAAAAAAGGTCAAGGCTCCCGTTAAAATATTATTCCGATTTTCACAAAACCTAAGTGCGGCAGGGCGATCTTCGAACAAGTTCTCAGCTTCCCTGCCTACTAAGGTTTCGCTCAATCTACACAATATTTTCCCGGAGGCCAGAGAAATAAATAATATCCATTCAAAATATTTAACATACTGCAATCAGTTTAAATTCTAGTATTTTTATATTTGCAAGCCAATCTTGATTTTAAAAATATTTATTCCGGAAGATAGTGGTTTTAGTTATAAAACCATTGAATTTTCTATGATTCCAGCCAGTTTCTAATCATTTTTTCACCAAACGGTGTAAGTACCGATTCGGGATGGAACTGGACGCCCCGTACATCGTGGCTTGTATGAAAAATAGACATGATTTGTCCATTGCCGTCAACGCTTGATATCTTAAAGCACGGTGGAAGTGTCTTTTTATCTACAATCCACGAATGGTATCTACCAGCTTCAAAATTCCGGGGAATATTCCTGAAAAGCTTTTCATCTGGTTCAACCTGTTCCATTGTAGTGGCAACACCATGATATACTGATTCAAGATTGATAAGGCTACCGCCATAAACTTCGGCAATGGCCTGCACTCCCAGGCAAACGCCCAGAATACTCTTATCCGGCCCGTATTCCTTTATTATCGGCTTTAAAAGGTTCGCTTCATCAGGAATTCCCGGTCCCGGTGATAAAATAATTTTATCATATTTTTTTACTTCTTCAAGCCCGATTTCATCATTTCGGTAAACATCTGCCTTTTTGTTCAATATTTTTTCAACATAATGCACCAGGTTATAAGTGAAAGAATCATAATTGTCCAAAACCAGTATTTTCATAGTATTGCTGAATTAAATGGATTGTTTTAAATATTTTGTGCCTGCTCAATTGCTGCTCTTAAAGCCCCAACTTTATTGTCCACTTCTTTAAGTTCGTCTTCTTCCTTTGATTTTTCAACAATGCCTGCACCTGCCCGGTATATCAGATTGTTGTTTTTGCTCAGGAAACTTCTGATTAATATAGCATGGTTAACTTCACCGTTAAGTCCCAGGTAACCAATGCAACCGCCGTAATAGCCCCTGCTTTTTCCTTCAATTTCGTCAATAAGCTCCATTGCCCTGTGCTTTGGTGCACCCGATAAGGTTCCGGCCGGAAAAGTATCGGCAAGTAGCTGTATGGTGCGGGTTTCGGAAGCAATTTTACCGCTTACCTTCGAAACAAGATGGATTACATGACTGTAATACTGCACTTCCCTGAATATTTCAACGTGAACATCGGTGGCATTTCTACTCAGATCGTTTCTGGCCAAATCGACCAACATGACATGTTCGGCATTTTCTTTCGGGTCTTTGGTGAGTTTTTCAGCCAATTCCATGTCTGCAATATCATTTCCGGTCCGCATTACAGTTCCGGCAATCGGATTAATGCTCGCTGTTCCTTTTTTCACGGTTATTTGTGCTTCAGGTGAAGAACCAAATAGTTTAAATGATCCAAAATCAAAATAAAACAGGTAGGGCGAAGGATTTATATTTCTTAAAGCCCGGTAAACATTAAATTCGTCACCTTTAAACTTTTGTGAAAAACTCCTGGATAAAACTATCTGGAAAACATCCCCTCTTCTGCAATGATATTTTCCCTGCTTAACCATTTCCATATATTTTTGTGGCGAAATACCTGTTTCTTCATCGCCCTCTTTAATAAACGGATAAGAGGCCAGCTTTCCAATTTTTATAAACTGAATGATTTCATCAATTCTGCTTTCTTCTCCATTTTGCTGGTTTTCGAGAATAACAAGTTCATTTTTAAAATGGTTTATACTAATTATAAATCTGTAAAATGAATATACCATTTCAGGCACTTTTTCTTCAGATGGAAGTAATGTGTTCAATTTTATTTTTTCGAAGTACTGGATTGAATTATATGAGGTATAACCAAAAAAACCGTTTACAAGATTTGAATTTTGTTCAGTTTTGATGGACGAAATAAATTTCCCGAGTTCTGATATTGTATCATTTTTTTGTAGTACCGGTAGGGTTTCAACTTCGCCACCCGGATACCTTTTCACAATGTTTTTATCCTCGGCTGTAAAGGTAGCCACCGGTTCAAGGCAGAGGTATGAAAAACTGTTTTCCACCCCGTGATAATCAGAACTTTCGAGAAGTATAGATTTTGGATATTTGTCCCTTAGTTTCAGGTAAAGACTAACCGGGGTTAAAATGTCGGCCAGGAGCGTTTTGTAATTGGTTTTAAATTCAAATGTCCTCATTTTTATCGGTTTATAAGTTAATTTAAAAAAAAAACGGCTTATCGTGAAATTGATAAGCCGTACCTTGTCTTTTTATATATGCCTAATGCTTTTCACGATCATGAACTTCACGATTGTGCCACCACCAGGAAATATTTAAATTATAATTCTTCATTTTTCTATTTTTCAGAAAACAAATATAGGATTAAAATTGAAATCACAAAAAAAACTAAATTATTTTATGGTATGATAGATTGTGGCTACACCAAAAGTTAACCTTATTTCTTTTAAAGGCTTAAGCCCTGCTTTTTGCAAAGCTTCCAAAAAATCTTTTCCTTCAGGGAATGCCTGAACTGAGGCTGGTAAATAGGTATAGGCAGCTTTATCTTTTGAGAAAAATCTTCCAATTGTCGGTAAAATATATTTGAAATAAAAATTATAGAGTTGCTTAACAGGAAAAGCCCTGGGCCTTGAGAATTCAAGCACAACAAACGGTGCTCCGGGTTTTATAACCCTGGCTATTTCAGCTAATCCGTTGTGCAAATTTTCAAAATTCCTTACACCAAAGGCTACCATGGCGGCATCAAATGTATTATCTTCAAATTCAAGGTTTTCAGAATCACCAATTCTGAATTCTATCATTTTATCGAGTTTTTTCTTCAATATCTTTTGTTTTCCCACGGCCAGCATTCCTTCTGAAATATCGATACCTGTTATCTTTTTTGGAGAAATTCGTAAGGCTGCAAGGGCCAAATCACCGGTACCCGTAGCTATATCAAGTATGGTTTCTGGTTTGTATTTTTTCAGGATAGAAATTACCCTTCGGCGCCATAAATGGTCAATGCCTACAGAAAGGAAGTGGTTTAGAAAATCGTATTTCAGCGCAATATTGTCAAACATCAGCGCTACCTGGCTTTTTTTCGACTGGTCGGAGTCTTTGTAAGGTTTTATGTTTTCGCTCATTTTATAAAATAAAGAAATGCTTTAGCAGTTTTAATAAAGCTGCAAAAATATCAGGCATTAATGAGTTTTTCAAAAGAATTTTCGTATTCCCGCTTTGCATCTTCAATAAATCCAAACGAAATGTCATCTATCCGCATTTCTCCTTTTGTAACATGGCCAAGGGCAAGAAAAGGAACTTCTTTTTTCAGCATAAAATCAATAAAGTGGTCTTCTTTGTTGGGTGTAATACTTACCAACACACGTCCCTGTGATTCTCCAAACAGAAAAGCATCTGTGCGGATATCCGTGTCGGTTATTATATCGAAACCCAGACCAAATCTCATGGCCGATTCAACCAACGATATAAACAATCCTCCTTTTGAAACGGTGTGGGCAGAGCATATGTAATTTTTATGAATTAGTTCCTGAACAGCAGATTGTACTTTATATTCCAAATCAAGATTGTACCAGGGAGGAGGAGATTCCTTAACTTTGTGGTAGGAGTAAAGGTATTCTGAAGAGTTAATATCTTCTGCTGAACGGCCTATGAGGAAAATAATGTTTCCTTTGTTTTTAAAAGTGATCGTCATATGATGGTTCTTGTCTTTCAGCAAACCTACCATCCCGATAGCAGGTAATGAACAACTTCCTTCTTTATTTTTTTGAAAATGCTTAAAATTATATACGGTTATTTCATTACATCCAATTTCAAGTTTCAATTTTTTGCCGGATACCGAAAGACTTTTTGCTATAGATTCCATGTACGCCTTATCGAATTGGTTTTCTGGAAATGGATAGTTAAATATAGCCTGTGCTGCAAGTGGTACAGCGCCGGTACACGAAATTTTACGTGCGGCTTCTGAAACTGCAATCTGGATGCCTGCTTCATCACTCGATTTAGAATAACGTGGATTGCCCTCGATACATAATGCCAAGGCGTGGTTGTTTTCTTTTAAGTTTATAACCGAAGCGCTTGACGGAAAATTGGTGGTCATATTACTTATCCCAACCATACTATCGTACTGTTCAAAAATCCACTTTTTTGATGCAATGTTAGGATGTTTTATAAGGAACCAGGCAATTTCCCGCAGGTTTTTCTGAACTGGAACCTGGCTGTTGCTAGAACTAACTTCAATTTTGTTTTTTGGGGCGAATTTCTCTTCTTTTGGCTTAATCCGGGGTTTGAGCAACGAAAAAGGGATTTCAGCTAATTTATCATTTTTATAGAAAATTTCAATTTTTCCTGATTCAGTAATTTTTCCGGTTTCGATAAAACTTATTCCTGTTTTTTTGAAGAGTAAATTAAACTCCTTTTCTGATTCGAAAGGTACAAATACAAATAAATTTCCCGGATTAAATATGCAAGTTGATAAAAGGATTTCCTGAATGGATTTACAATCAATGTTTTCCTGAATTTCTACTGATATCCCATATCCGGAATTTCCGAAAACTTTGAAATGAGTGTGTAAAAATCCATAGTTACTGGTAGAAAATACATTGGTGATTAAATTGTTTTGGCTTGCCAGATAAATATTATCTATTAGAATTTTATCAATTATTCTGTCAGGATTTGAATTATCTGGTATTTGTCCGAGTATTAATATTTTATCGCCTGGTTTTACTTTTTTTTGGGTCAAAGGTTTTTCTTTTTTCCGGGTACCAACCAGTAAACTATTTATAAGAAGTCTTTTATTGTTACATTCATCAAAAAACGTTTGAATACCAGTAGTAGGTGTACCTATTGCATTGTTATAACCGCTGTTATCTTTCACAAGGTTTTTCAACGATTTTCTAAACTCCAGGTCATTAATACTTCCGAAATGGAAAGCGTTGATACATGCAACCGGAAGTGCTTCTTCAGAAGCCATTTCGCGATACAATTCAGACAAATAGGGAGAAGTTTCTACAGATGCTTCATTTTCTGTTTCATAAAATTCGGATTTAATTTTAAGAATGCAATCCAGTTTTTCCCCTATGTTGATAGATTGTTCATTAGAAATGTCATTTTGCCTTAAAATTTTATGGAATTTTGTTATTAGTTCAGCTTCATTTTCTATACATTCATGATTTTTTAAAAACCCTGACAATAAATATTGCTCCAGTAAAGTAGCTTCCCGCTTCAGCAAATCCTTAATTTCATTATCATAACCCGTTTCTGTTGCATATTTATTTACAGCTTCAGCATTAAATCGTTCTTCAGGCATAGGTTGTAGATTTTGGTTAGTTTTCCAGTTTGGCTATATCAAAGAAAGCCTTCAATTTCAATAAAAACAAATATTAATTTTAATTTTGGGATTTATTTGTATTTGTATGTTTTTGGTTTTTAATGGTTAAGTATTCAGCAAAATTAGATAAGATTTTGTCGATTCCTGAAAAAAAACAAAGAAATTTGATTTAATCACATTTAGAATTTAAGGCTTTTAAAATGAGTAATTTAGTATTAATAACCGGCGCAACTGCCGGCATTGGCGAAGCAACCGCATTAAAACTTGCTGAAGCCGGCATGAACCTGGTAATTACCGGAAGAAGAAAAGACAGGTTAGAAAAACTAAAAAAAGAAATAGTTACTAAATATCATGTAGAAGTTGACCTTTTAGCGTTTGACATTCAAAACAGGACTGAAGTAGAAAAAGCATTCGACAATTACAGCAAATCACCTGAAATTGAAGTTCTTGTAAATAATGCGGGACTTTCCGCTGGTTTAAGCCCTTTGCACGAAGGTGATGTAGAAGACTGGGAAAGGATGATTGATACGAATATCAAGGGTTTATTGTACGTTTCGAGAAAGATTACGCCTTATATGGTTGGTAAAAGAAGCGGACACATTGTAAATATTGGTTCCATTGCCGGAAGAAATGTATACGTAAACGGAAATGTTTATTGTGCCACCAAATCCGCAGTAGATGCATTAACCCAGGGTATGAGGGCCGATTTATTGCCTTACGGGATTAAAGTAAGTCAGGTAGCTCCCGGAGCCGTTGAAACTGAGTTTTCTGTGGTAAGGTTTCATGGCGACGAAAAAAGGGCAGCTGAAGTGTATAAAGGGTTTGAACCGCTTATAGCCAGCGACATTGCCGATGCCATTCATTATATAATTACAAGGCCAAAGCATGTAAACATTAATGATATGCTCATTATGCCCACTGCACAGGCCTGTGCTTATTATCTCCATAAAAATGGGTAATGAAATTGTATTTGAAATACAAAGGAAATTTAAGACTAATCCTGTTTATTTCAGTATTTCAAATCTCATTGAATTTACACGCCCAGCTAACCAGTTTGCGCATAATTCCTGTTGATGAAGAAGGGAGAAATGTTTTAAAAAAAAGCCAAATCTCAGCCATCAGGGATAGTTCCGAAGGCATAAAAAAACTCAGGCTATTCTCTGAATCATGGATGGATAAGGGATACCTTACTTTTGGAATTGATTCGCTTATTACGGATAGTTCATCTCTCGTAGCCAAAGTCTATTTTGGGAAAAAATATTTACTGAATAATTTCAGGTTAAAATTTATCCCGGTAACGCCCGAAGATGCTGTTGTTGTAAGAAAACTGAAACCGGGAAGGTATCCGTTGACCAAAAAATCTTTAAGCGAAATCAGGAAAAGCCTTCTTGAGCATTATGCAAACTCCGGATATCCGTTTACACAAATAACTTTCGACAGTCTCGATACCTCAGGTGAAAATCCCAGCGGGATAATAAATATCCTCAAGAATACACCCATTGTTTTTGATTCCATTCTGCTAAAAGGCAATCCACGTATTTCAGCCAGGTTTGTTTACCATACCATAGATATTAAACCCGGAGATATTTATAATCAATTAAAAATCAATAATCTGGATAAAGTTTTCTCACGTCTGGCTTATCTTAAAATGGTTAAACCTGCAGAAGTTGAATTTAAGAAAAATAAAGCGGATTTATTTTTGTATTTAAAAGATAAACCCGCCGGATACTTTAACGGGATAATCGGCTTTGCTTCAGGCAATAAGGATAGCGGGGCATTGCAGGTTACCGGCAATTTAAACCTTTTGTTGAATAATCTTTTTAAAGTTGGCGATAAGATTGATCTTTACTGGGATAAATACAGCAGCAAATCGCAAAACCTGAGGTTTGGGTTACAATTCCCATATTTGTTTTTTATTCCTGTCGGATTATCCTACAAACTAAATCTTGAAAAATCAAACATTGATTATTTAAACATTGGAAACCAGCTTGCACTGTCGTACCGGCTTAATTCCTTTTCAGAAATTTCTGCCTATATTTCTTCAAAAAAATCTTTTCTTATCAACAATTCCGATTCAAACAGCGGTTTGGCTGAATATTCATGGACCCTGGCTGGTCTTGGATTTTCGACAGACAAGACGGATTATTCCTTCAATCCGCGAAAAGGATTCCAGTTTGAGCTAACATCCGGATATGGAAACAGGGCTATTTCGTCGTCAGTAAAAGTATTTGAGGCTGATTTTAAAGGGGGTTTATATATTCCGCTTGGTAAACAGGGTACATTGGCTTTGTTGAATAAATCGGGAATTATATACAGCGATTCAGGTTTTTATGCAAACGAACTTATAAAACTGGGTGGTATCAATTCAATTAGGGGATTCAATGAACAATCAATACCCGCTTCGGCATATACAATTTTCACTTTAGAACCAAGGCTTTTTTTCGGACAGAATTCTAACTTGTTTGCATTTTCTGATTTTGCAATTTACAAGGTAATCAGTGTTGAAAATAGTTTCATCAATCGCCTGGTTGGACTAGGGCTTGGCTTAAACCTTGATACAAAGGCCGGGGTGTTCAGAATAATTTATGCCCTGGGCAAAGAACAGCAAAATCCATTAAAATTAAGTAATTCTAAAATACATATTGGATTTAATGCACGATTCTGAATTACTAATATTTAAAGCTGCTTCCGCTTAAAAATTCGCGCAAAATAGAAGTAGGTGGAATTTCTTTTTCAGGAATATCCTGGAAATAGGAAAGGAATTTCAGTAACCGTTGTGCTTCGCTAAACTCCTCGCAAATTGGATGAATTTGTTTGAGAATGGGCTCGGCATGTTTCTTTAAAACACCAAGTTCATAGAATAAGGCTGAATTGAACATCACGTCTGCTTCTTCCTGAAAAGGGAAAATATTCAAATCTTCACCGTGCCTTATGCTTGGCCATCGTTTTATGGTATCGAGGGCGGAATAATGCCTGTACTGGTAATCGCGTACAATTCTTCTGAGTAGCCTGTTATCGGTGGTAGGTATACGATTATGGCTGTCGATACCCACCTGTGTTAAGGCCGAAACATAAATCCTGAATTTAAGATCATCGTCGAATTTGGCTGTTAACGCAGGATTTAAAGCATGAATTCCTTCCAGGATAAAAACGTGTTCACTTGAAATTTTCAGGGGTTCTCCTTCATACACCCTTTTTCCCAATTGAAAGGAGAATGAAGGCATCAGAACTTCCTTCCCTTCAATTAAATCAGAAAGATTTTGATACAAAGCTTCAATATCCAGGGCTTCTAAGGCCTCGAAATTGTATTCCCCTTTTTCATCTTTTGGTGTCAATTCCCTGTCAACAAAATAATTATCCAGTGATATCGGCAGTGGCTTTATACCCAATACTTTCAGTTGAATAGACAGTCGTTTGGCGGTTGTGGTTTTGCCCGATGCCGAAGGGCCCGAAAGCAGAATAAGTTTAACCTTATCTTTTTTTGAATAGATCATATCGGCTATCTGTGCGATTTTTTTTTCGTGCAGGGCTTCCGAAATTTTAATCAGTTCGCCTGATTCGCCTTTTAAAACCTGGTCGTTTATGCTTCCTATGCTTGCCACGCCAATTATTTCGCCCCAGTTTTTAAATTCCTTAAAAATTTCGAACATCTTATTCTGTTGCACGATGGGCTGAAGATTTTCAGGATCGCTGGTTTTAGGCACACGCAGAAGCATTCCATCGTAATAATTTACCAAATCAAATACTTTAAGATAGCCGGTAGAAGGCACAAGGTAGCCATAAAAATAATCTACCAAATCATCGAGATAGTACACTGAGGTGTAAAACTGGGGACAGTTTTTAAATAAAAGGTATTTATCGGAATAATTGTTTTTTTGAAAAATTTCAAGGGCTTCAGGAACCGCAATTTCTTCGCGACGGAAGGGAATATCTTTTTCAATAATTTTTCTCATCCGGTTTTCAACGTCCGATGTAGCCTGTAAAATATTCTCCCGTTTTATCCCTTCAATTTCGCAGTAAAAACCTTTCGAAACAGAATGTTGTATTTTTACTTCCTTTTCAGGATATAATTCTTTAACTGCCTTTATCAGTACAAAACAAAGTGAACGAACGTACATCAGCATTCCGTCTTTATTCGTAATATCAATAAATCGGATGGTTTTGGGTTTAAAAATCGTGTAATCAAGTTCTTCGAGCTCGTTGTTAACCATAGCCCCAAGAATGGGGAAATTTAGTTTAATATCTTGATCTTCAATTATTTGTTTTAAGCTTGTTCCGAGCCTGTAATTTTTTTCAATATTGTTATTTAAACAAAGAATCCTGATTAATTTCTCCATAAAATGTTTTGTTTGCTTTTTCAAAGATAGAAATTTTTTTTTCATACAAGCTTTAAGCGTAACCGGCGAAAACAATTGAATTTAATATTTAAATAAAAATTCATTTTCGGTTAATAGAAAAAAAATTGCCATTTATTCATGTTAGTTTTTTATTTGTTTTATTTTTACACTGAATTTCAAGTTCTTATTTTAAAAACATGATTTCAGGTATGATTAGTGCTTATAATTGGAAAGGAAAAGTTATTTTAGTAGCTGAAGATGAAGAGATTAACTATTTGTTTCTTGAAGAAGTCCTGAACCGCACAGGGGCAAAAGTAATTTGGGCAAAAAATGGAATTGAAGCTGTTCAGAAATACAGGGAAAATCAGGTAGATCTGATTCTTATGGATTTAAAAATGCCTGAAATGAACGGCTATGAATCAATGCAGCTTATTAAAGACTCAAAAGGTAAAACTAAAATTATTGCACAAACTGCCTTTGCTATGTCCGGTGAACGGGAGGAAATTCTCGATGCCGGATTTGATGGATACATTTCAAAACCTATTAAAATTGCCGAGCTGCTCAAATTATTGGATAAGAGTTTTGTAAATCCCTGATTAAACCTAATTTTCAATTATTTGCCTACCCGGATTAGATGAGAATATAATCCCTTAATAATTATTTTTACTATCCATATTTAATCAAATATTTGCAATCTAAATTTTAATATAGACTTCATTAAACTTTTATATATGAAAAAATTTTATCAGGTTTTCTTTTTTTTCATCTTGTTTTCTGGAATGATTAAAGCTCAAAATGAGGTGATTATTAAAGGAAAAGTGATCAACAATAATGATTTTACAAGCGTTTATTTTGAAAATATTGTTGAACAGAAAGATTTGGATTCAAACCAAATCGCTGCAGATGGTTCATTTAACCTCAAAGCCCAAATCACTAAAGGTGATTTTTTTAAAATCAGGTTTACACGCGACCATTATCTCCTGATGGTGATTGATCCGGGTGAAAACATTGAAGTTGAAGTTAATGCCGAAAATTTATATCAACCAATAATAAAAGGCTCAAAAAACAGCGAACTTATCTATTCTACCTTTCAGAAAATAAGGGACTTCGATACAGAAATGCAGGAATTATCCAAAAAAATTGATCAGAAGAAAAAAGATCATATCCGGAATTTTATTCTTTCGAACCTGAATTCGCTCTCCAGTATATTTTTTATCGAAAGCCTGTCTTTAGAGGAAGATGCGGAAATTTATAAAAAACTCGATCAAAGCCTTTCGAAACTTTACCCCGATAATTACATGGTTCAAAGTTTACATTCCAGGGTTACCATGCAGGATCCGCTTTCTATTGGTGCTTTGGCCCCTGAAATTGACTTGCCTGGTACCGATGGCAAAAACATTAAACTTTCTTCACTGCGTGGAAAATATGTTTTAATTGATTTCTGGGCCAGCTGGTGCGGGCCTTGTCGTCGCGAAAGCCCTGAACTTGTTGCACTTTATAAGGAGTTTAATAAAAAAGATTTTGAAATTTTCAGCGTGTCGCTCGACCAGAAAAAAAATGACTGGCTGGCTGCCATTAAAAAAGATAAATTAGGAGCCTGGGTTCATGTTAGCGATTTAAAATACTGGAGCTCAGATGCAGCAAAAACCTACAATGTTGAAGCTATTCCTTATTCGGTTATCCTTGACAAAGAAGGGAAGATAGTTGCAAAAGGCTTACGCGGCGCAGAATTAAAAGCCAAACTTAAAGAAATTATCAAATAGAAATGATTAAAAATCTTATCTTTTTTTTAATGATTGATAGGCCGGAATTAAAAATTACCGGCTTTTTTATTATTTGTTATTTTATTGAATTTAAAATATCTTGGAGTTTTTATTTGTGAAATTGTTCCGTTTTAAATTTTTAAGAATGTCAGTTTTTGTAAAAATAATCTTTCTTTCTTTTATGATACTATCGGCATGTACCAGGCAAAAGACCAAGGTTGACTTTATTGTTAAAAATGCAAAAATTTACACGGTTAATGGCAATTTTGATATAGTACAAAGCCTGGCTGTAAAAAATGGTAAATTCATTGCCACAGGGAGCAATGATTCTGTACTTGATAACTTTTTTTCTGATGATGTTATTGATTTACAGGGTAAAACAATTTTTCCCGGATTTTATGATGCGCATTGCCATTTTTATGGTTATGGACTTGATTTACAGCAGGCAAACCTGGTTGGGACCAAATCTTTTGAGGAAATAGTGGGGATTGTAAAGGAACATGCTTTAAAACATCAGGAGGAATGGATTTTTGGCAGGGGATGGGATCAGAATGACTGGAAAATAAAGGAATTTCCGGTAAATTCTATGCTGAATCTTGCTTTTCCAAACCGGCCGGTTGTTCTTACCCGGATTGACGGACATGCTGTAATTGCCAATGCTGAAGCATTAAAAAGGGCCAATATTACAATAAATTCAAAGATTGACGGGGGAAAAATCCTGGTAAAGGATGGAAAGCCCACTGGCCTTCTTATCGATAATGCCATTAATTTGTTAATGAAATCTGTACCGAAAAATACACCCGAAATTATCACAAATGCATTACTTGCCGCACAGCAAAAATGCTTTTCAGTGGGGTTGACCACCGTTGATGACGCCGGATTGTCAAAAGAAACCGTAGTTTTAATTGATCAGCTTCAAAATGAAGGGAAATTAAAAATGAGGATTTATGCCATGCTCGATCCCTCAGAAGAAAACTTTGAATATTTTGTAAAAAAAGGAATTTATAAAACCGAAAAACTGAATGTTAGATCGATAAAGCTCTACGCCGATGGAGCACTTGGATCAAGAGGTGCGGCTTTAATTTCTGATTATTCTGATGATCCGGGAAATAAAGGTTTAATTTTAACAAAACCCGAAGAGATAGAAAAAATCTGTAAACTTGCCATTGAAAGCCAATATCAGGTAAATACGCATGCGATTGGGGATTCGGCGAACCGTCTTATGTTAAGAATTTATGGTAAGGTTTTAAAGGAGAAGAATGACAGGAGATGGCGCATAGAGCACGCCCAGGTCATTCATCCCGATGATTTTAAATTGTTTGCCGGTTTTTCAATAGTTCCTTCTGTTCAGCCAACTCATGCAACATCAGATATGTATTGGGCCGCTGAACGACTTGGCAAAGAGAGGGTGAAGTTTGCTTATGCCTACAAATTACTTATGGAGCAAAACGGGTGGATTCCTTTGGGCAGCGATTTTCCGGTTGAAGACATCAACCCGCTTTACGGATTTTATGCCGCTGTTTCACGGAAAGACCTGAAAAATTATCCCGAGAACGGATTTCAAACTGAAAATGCCTTAACCCGCGAACAGGCGCTAAAAGGAATGACCATTTGGGCTGCCAAATCCAACTTTGAAGAAAAGGAAAGAGGGAGCATAGAACCCGGCAAAATGGCTGACTTTGTTGTACTTCAGGATGATATTATGGTTGTTCCAATCAACCGCGTGCCTGAAGTAAAAGTTCATCAAACTTATATTGGGGGCGAAAAAGTATTTGGAAATTGACTACAATATACGCTATTAGCGGACTCGGCGCTGATGAAAGGGTTTTTAACTTTGTTAACACACCTTATAAAATAGTGGTTTTAAAATGGCTGAAACCCAAATGCGATGAGTCTTTGGCCGAGTATGCTATAAGATTGGCTGAGAAAATTAACATTAAAAGTGATGACGTGATTTTGGGAGTTAGCTTTGGAGGTTTGATTGCCGTAGAATTGAACAAAATTTTAAACCCAATTCTTACTATCCTGGTTTCTTCCGTTGAAACAAAAAATGAATTACGGAAAATTTACAGATTATCAGGAAAAATTAATTTCCTGAAATACCTGCCTGAAAATTGTTTTAAAATTCCCTTAAAGCTTGCAGCTTTTTTGTTTAAGGCTAAAAATAAAAAATTGCTCTATTCCATTCTCAAAGAATCTGATCCAGGATTTATCAAATGGGCAATGATTAAATTATTGAAATGGGAAAATGAAAAAAAAGCTGTAAACTGCATTAAAATTTCAGGAGACAGGGATTATCTTATGCCGGTTGTGAAAGATGAAAAAACAATTATAATCAGGGGAGGTGGGCATTTTATGATAGTTGACCGGGCAGATGAGATCAGTACAATAATGAATAACAAAATTCAGGAGCATTTCCAATTTAAAAATTGAACCATAAAAAAATATAAATACCATGACTATAATTTCAGTTGTAAGTTGCCTGCTTTTATTTGTTTTGCTGATTACCTGGCTGAAATTGAACCCATTTCTTGCTTTTTTGGTTACTTCAATAGTTGCAGGGATAGTTCTGGGGATTCCGGTTGAGAATATTCCTGCCGTCATTGAAAAGGGAATAGGGGGCATGTTGGGCTCGCTGGTTATACTGATTTTATTGAGTGCCATGTTTGGCAAACTGGTATCGGACAGTGGCGCGGCCCAAAGAATAGCCGAAAGCCTGATGGGTATTTTTGGAACCAGGTACATGAAATGGGCCATGATGTTAACCGGATTTATAGTTGGGATACCGATTTTTTATAATGTAGGATTTGTACTTCTTGTGCCCCTGGTTTTTTCTGTTTCCTTCCGGTATAAACTTCCGGTGGTTCCAATTGGTATTTCTATGCTTGCCGCCTTGTCTGTTACCCACGGATATTTGCCTCCACACCCTTCTCCTTCGGCTATTGTACCAATGTTTGGTGCAAATATGGGCAAAACACTGGTTTATGGAATTCTTGTTGCGGTTCCCTCTATGGCGCTTGCCGGCCCTATATTTTCAGGCACTTTGAAAAAAATAACAGCCAATCCGTTAGAAATATTTAAACCAAAAGAATTAGAAGCTGATAAACTTCCCGGTACTTTCAATAGTTTTTTCACTGCGTTATTGCCTGTAGTTTTAATTGCATTTTCTACTATAATACCTACAGTTGTTGATAAAGAAAGTAAACTGTATTCCATACTTTCTTTTTTTTCAAACCCGGGCATTGTCATGCTGGTTGCCCTTGCATTTGGAAGCATTTCGCTGGGTATTTCATCTAAAATGAAATTAACTGAATTAATGTCAACCTATTCCGCTGCCATAAAGGATATTGCGACGATACTCTTTATCATAGCAGGTGCCGGTGCGCTTAAACAGGTATTTGTTGAAAGCGGTGTAAGTGAGCAAATTGCTGAAATGTTAAAGGGACTTCATATCAATTTGTTATTATTGGCCTGGATTATTGCAACAGTCATCAGAATTTGTGTTGGATCAGCCACCGTAGCGGGATTAACTGCCGCCGGAATTCTTGCCCCGGTTGTTGCCAACTCCGGGGTTGACCCAAACCTGATGGTACTGGCAATTGGTGCCGGAAGCCTTATGTTTTCGCATGTTAACGATTCGGGTTTCTGGATGTACAAAGAATATTTTAACCTGAGCCTTAAAGACACCTTTCGCTCCTGGACATTGATGGAAACCATTGTGGGGATTACCGGAATTATCATTATCCTTATTATCGACCAGTTTGTTAAGTTTTAAACCTCTGGGTGGAATAAGTTAAAGATGGCGACTAGTCATTTGATTTTTAACCTTATTTTACTGAATACCATTCAAAATTTTGAAATATAAGCTGTTAATCAAATTGTTAACAATTTAAAAATGATAATTTTATTTTGAATTGGTTATGGTTATCTAATGATATATTTATAACGGGCGTTTCCAACAAGATTGTTGGCTGATATGCCATTTATTGTAACTATAACTGAACCATGCCTGTTTAAATTAGGATAGGAGATTTTAACGGGCTCCTTACCATCAAAATATACTTTGGAATTCCAATATATGGTCTTTCTCTCTTTAAAGAGAGTACTGGAAGGAACATCTTCTTTTTTTAAGTTATAATATTCAATACTAGGTCTGTATATTGAAAAAGGTACTTTTAATTGGTCATTTAATAATTTCGATGATTTTTCAAGCCAGATATTATATCTTTTTTCAAATTCCGGATCAATTGTACCATCCATGGTATTGATGAAAATTACCCCGCCAAGGGCATATGCTCCATATCTGTAATAAGCCTCCATACTCTTTAAAACGGTAACAGATTTTAAATTTCGTGCATTCAAATTTCTCACCTGTTCCCATCCATTTGTGTAAAGAGGAAATCCATCCAAAACAATTAATGCAGGAATATATGGATCGAGAATTGATTGGGGAGGAATAAGATATACTCCAGGTGTATTTTTTCCATCTGGAATATTAACTATAAACAATGGATTAGCAACAGCATATACAACTGATTCAACATTTATATACCTGTATAAATCTTCGAAACCAATACTTTTCACATTACCTGTCTGATAATGTTCTTCGTATTCGTCATTGTATTTTTTTATAAAACTGCTTTTAATGGTTACTTCAGGAATCTTGATAATACTGTCGTTATCAGGAATAAGATATTCCTCGCCGGTTTTTGGAAAATCTTTTTTTGAAAAAACAGGTAGGGGGAAGAAAAATTTCTCACTCTTAAAGTAATCTGTATTTATTGGAATTGAAACATTCGCTCCCCAAATTACATGTTTATTTTTCTCGTCGGGAATTATTTTGATAAAATTCGAATTCGGAGACAATGAATCAAAAGGAAGGATTAATTCACCATTATCATCGGTATGTATTTGCAGGATTGAAAAATCATCCATCGAAAAAATGTTCAGGTTCACATTTCTTTTCTGGTATTTAAAAGGCCCCTTCATTTTTATATTCAAAAGATCATAGTCAGGTAAGTTTTTATTGGAATTGTAATCAATAGTCTGATTTTCTATCCTGCTCCAGCCAAAAACCATAAGTAATAGATCAAGATCATTATACGAAAGGTTTTCTATTCCATCGAGCAATACTTGCTGCGGAAGATTATGAAGAAAATAAGGATGATAATTATAAACGTATTCAATACCTGGCAGGAAGATTTCAGGATCAATGCCAAATGATTCATATGCTACTGAAATCGAGAACAAACCTTTTTTTGGTTTAGCGGTTCCATCACTGGATGAGATTGACAATTCGGTTTCTTTACCTGGCATATAACTGAGCGAATCAGAAGTAATATTGAACTTAAGATGCTTATTTGCATTAATATAAACCATTCGTTGGGCAACAATTCTGTTTTTCTTATCTGAAAGATTAATTTGCATAACACCTGACGGCAAATCATCGGTATTAAATGTAAATCGTTGCTTACGATCTAATTTTAAAGTGGTTAAGAAAGCTGCCAAACGCCCCATGTTTCCGCTTACATTAACAGTATCACCATTATAAAAGTTTGATTTTATCTCCACTTCAAAGATATTGTTCTCTAAAGGTTTAACATTCATGCAGGTTCCAGAATAACGGATGCCTTCCAAACTGAAAGTCTGCCCATAATTATCCTGATTAATTAATTCAACAAAAAGTCCATCATCTACTATACACGAAAATGAACCCGGCCCGTATTTTCCAGATGAGATAGTGTCTAAAATTCTTCCATTCTTATCTTTCAGAAGTCCCTTAATATTTATTGATTCACCTTTTTTATTGGCTGCATTGAATCCGATTCTTTGATAAAGCCCTTTAATCAGCGTGCCTCCTTCGGGTAAAAATTTAAAATCTGCTATTTTGCTGCATACAGGTATATTAAAATTGCTTATAAGCGATGTTTTATCTGGTTTTTCAATTTTCAATTGCAATTGTGCATTTGTAGAAATTGAATCAGATAAAATAATCCTTAATTCAGATTCACCTTTCTCATCCGTTTTTAAAGCGTTTGCTTTAGCACCTGATTTTACATCTTTAACAGAATATTCAAATTGTTGATTTTTTTTTGGGATTTTGTTTGAACCTGTTATTTTAACAACGGCATTTAATGTATCCCCTGGAAAATAAGATTCTTTATCAAAACTTAAATTGATTACAATTTGTATACTGCTTTTAGACTCTACTTTTAAATCAATCATAAACGCATCTTCGGCATTATAATTCTGCATTGCACTTGTAAATGCGATGAATCTGTACAATCCCGGCTTCACACTTTCAGGAACTAGCATATATCCGGGACATAATGCGTTTTCTATCTTAAACCTTGAACTGTCAACAATTTCTTGTTGTTCATTAAACAATAAAGCATACATGGAATTACTGTAAGATGTAAGTTCACCTGTTGATTTTTTTCTGATATAGGATTGAAAGTGTAGAGTATCACCGGGATAATAAACATTTCTGTCCGTATGAACAAAAATCTGTTCTTCCTGGATTTGATTATCTATAAGCTTTTCATAAATGTTATTATTGGCATTGAAAATCTTATCACCGGGATTTGAACTTAAAGATTGCGCAATTGAACTTATTTCAATAAAACTAAAAAAGATAATGGATAAAAATAGAGTTTTCATCGTCTTTGGGATTAGATTAGAAAATAGGCTTCAGTTTTAAAATAGGGCTCATACTGATTCAAAACTTTTATTGGTTTAAATTTAATCCATTCATAATTGTCCAACAATAAATTGAATGACTTTAATTATTGCTTTTTTTATTATCTTAATCATTACTATCTGGTCAGACAAATTTGATTCTCATTTGATAAAAGTCATACAAAGCTAAGCACATAGGTACAATTTAATTGATATGTGTTACTTTTTATCTGGATTTTTATGCTTTCTTTTTTGGCTTGACCCAAAAAAGAAACAAAAAAGGTCAAGGCTCCCGGGAAAATATTATTCCGATTTTCACAAAACCTAAGTGCGGCAGGGTGATCTTCGAACAAGTTCTCAGCTTCCCTGCCTTCTAAGGTTTCGCTCAATCTCCATAATATTTTCCCGGAGGCCATCTGATTAATTAACTTCGATTCAGAATATTTAACATGCTGCACTCAAATTTAAATTCGTGTAATTTCTAAACTTAAAAGCCAATCTCAATTTTAAAAAAAATTTTATCCAGTCAATAGTGTATCTTAAGTCAACGAGTTTTTGGATTGTTAAAGAATTGTATTTTGTATTTAACAAAATGATTTTCTGAAGCTATGAAAAGGCTTTAAATTTACTTTCTGTTCATAATTTAATAACAATGTAATCAAATGAAGCTGATTGATTATTAAAGTACAATGGAATTAGTAGGATTGGTTAGAATAATTACTAATTGGATGGATAAAAAAAAGCCGGTTCAAAAAATAAACCGGCTTCAATTGAAAATCGTCTTAAACTACCTGAATCCCAACGATTTTTTACTGTCTTTCTGCTGTTCATCGTCTACCCTTATTTCTTCCAAATCTTTAATGGTTACCTGTCCCATCATCATTTCGGTCCTTTCTTCAGCAGGAAGTGAGGCCATTCGCAAATTCTGACGTTTTACGGCTTGCTCAACTACTTTTCTTACTGAGCGTGCGTTTCCGAAGTATTTGTCTCTACGGTTGTATAATTCCTGCAGGTAATTCTCAAGGTATTTTCCAGCCTGTTCATCAGGCGCTAATCCTTCTGTTGAAAGCATAGCCAGGGCAATTTTGTATAATGTTTCAGGATTATAGTCATAAAAATGCCATACCCTGTCGAACCTCGATTTTAAACCAGGATTGGCATGCAGGAAAACATTCATATTATCAGGGTATCCGGCGGCGATTACCCCAAATTTACCACGGTTGTCTTCCATGGTTTTTAAAATAACTTCAACCGCTTCTTTTCCAAAATCATTTTGTCCACCATCTGATAAGGCATAGGCTTCGTCAATAAAGAGCACACCTCCGTTGGCCTCATCCAGTTTTTCTTTTGTTTTAAGGGCTGTTTGTCCTACATATCCTGCAATAAGCCCCTCACGCCCGGTTTCAACCACGTGTCCACGTTCAAGTAGTCCAAGTGCCTTGTATATTTTTCCCATAATCCTGGCAAGGGTAGTTTTACCTGTACCCGGATTACCTGTAAATACAGTGTGGAAAGAAAACTTGTTTAATACGTCTTTTCCGGTATCGCGGTAATACCTTACCAACTTGATTAAATCGTTCACCTCGTTTTTAATATGATCCATGCCAACCAGCTTGTTTAATTCTACAGTTGACAGTTTAAGCAATTCTTCATCAATGGGTATCCTGATAATTTTTTTAATTCCGGCAGCTTTAATACTTTGTACATCAGCCAGGGTAACAGTAGATAAAGCCTCAGGACTTAATTCTTTAACTTTTGTATCTTTCACCAGTCTGAGCCCCAGGTTCATTTTTCCTTCATCGATAAGTGAATAGGCAAACCTGGCATTTCCAAAAGTATGATCCCTGTCGCGGTAAGCGTCAATTAAAAGTTTATTAATGAATTCTTTGGCTTCGGGTTCAAGAATTATAGAACGTTTTTTTGCAGCAAATTCAGCAATCAGAATCAACTCATCAGGGGTGTAATCATCAAAATGGAAATAATATTTAAATCTTGACTTTAAACCCGGGTTTACATCAGTGAAATTTTGCATTTCCTTTGGATAACCGGCCACCATTACTGCAATGTCCCCTGGTCCATCCGACATTTCTTTAATTAAAACTTCAATTACCTCCCGTCCATAATCCTTTGCATCGTCTTTCGACCGGACGAGTGCATATGCTTCGTCAATAAAGAGGATTCCTCCACGGGCCTTTTCAATATTGTCTTTAACTTTTGGGGCAGTTTGTCCTATGTACTCACCTACCAAATCAGCCCTGTCTACCTCATGTACATGTCCTTTCGAAAGCAACCCCATTTTCTGGTAAATTTTTCCCAGCAGTTTTACAACCGTGGTTTTTCCTGTTCCGGGATTACCTGTAAATACACTGTGTAAAGTAAGGTTTTCTTCGTCCTGCAATCCTTTTTCTTTTCTTAATTTTAAAAATTCAATATAATCAATATGTTCTTTGATTTGTTTTTTAACATTTTCGAGCCCGATTAATGATTCCAAATCCTTCATCAGCTCTTCCATCGATTTTTCAACTACTTCGGTGCTCTTTGTTATCGATTCTGTCAGGGCAGAATGTGTACTTGTACTTATATTAACCAGTCCTTCAACATCTTTTTCGCCCATATCAAAAGGAACTGCGGCGACCAGGGTATCCATAAACACAAATTCCATGGTATATTTTACATCTTTCCACGAACCGGGTTCATCATTTCCCCAACCCCGGTGGTAGGTATTTAAGCTCCCTTTTGTGTCTTTGTCCACATAATATAAGCTTTCAATCTGGGCCTTATGCTGTCCTGCATCATCATAAAAATTCAGGAAGAATTCAAAATTCCAATCTTCTTTGGTTTTGTTTTTCAGGTTTAATTCTACCCACACGTACTTGGTATCTTTTTGATTAAATACAGTAAGGTATTTTTTATTTGGCTGATTCCATGCGTCAGATGGACCTGAATATAGTTTGATGGACTCTACATCGAAATAAGGATTATTTTTAATAGTTACCAGTCCGATATCTTCGATATAAAATTTTTCTGAGCCAACAAGTTTATTATCTATATATGCTTCTACAGAATAATCGCCTTTTTTCCAGAATCCTCCGGCATCATCAACGCCCCAGCTTTTGTAAATCTGAACAATATTCTGGTCTTTTTTTATTTCTGTCTTGTCTTCGAGGTTACAAATTTCAACCCTGTTTCCACGCTGAATATCGAAAACTTTTATGGCTATCATAGCACTCCAGTCTTCTTCGTCAAACAGTTTATTGTAAAAATTAAATTCCCACCGCATGTACGACACCTCAGCCTTATCAAAAACCTTACGATATTTTTTGGTCGAATTAGCCATCCATTCAGGCGAAGAATAGGAATTCAGTGACTTAAATTTGTAAGGGTCACCATATTTGTAATCATCTTTTGACATAGCTTTTAAATTACCAGTTTAGACAAAAATAAAAAAAAGGAATCTAAAAAATTGATATTTTGATAGACTGAACTTAAAAATCAATGAAACTTATGATTTTTAACCATATCATACGATTTGATTTTTAAACCGGATGAGCCTGAAATTCTTTCTAAATGCCTTATAATTAAAGCTAGTCTACGGTTTTTTGTATTTTTATCTAAGTTTATTTGTTTATAGTTTAAAACTTTGCAACTTTCCCTTTTTACTTTATTTTTGGCCTTTTTAATCTAAATTTGAATGAAGTTTTGTCTTTTAATCCTGGTATTCTTTTTATTTATTGTTAATGATTATTCACAGGAAACCCTTATGACAAGGGGATTGGGCAATTACGGAGGTAATTGTAACTGCCGGCAGCTTGAGATGGTTGAATCATACCCGGTTAAGCAATTAATAAAAGAAAAAACTGTCCGTTTTGATTTAAGCGGGTTGCTGTTATATAATGGAAATATCCTTGCCATTGCAGATAAAGAATGGGACAGGTTTATCTATAAAATTACAGAAAATGAAAATGGGTTTGATTATTTGCCTTTTTTTAGCTTTTGTACAAAAATAAACCTTGATATCGAAGGAATTGATTATTGCAACAATATTTTTTACCTGATTGATGAATTTAATAATTGTGTGTATCAGATTATTAACGGAACCTGCGAACTTAAGGAATTTGAATTGCCCTGGGAAAAATACGGGATTGATAGAACCGGATGGGGCAACAGAGGATTTGAGGGTATTGCCATCGATAGTGTAAATAAAATTATGTACCTGGCCAAGGAAAGAGAACCCCGCCGGATTTTCAGTATAAATATGCAAACCCTGGAAATTTCTGAGCCATTTATACCCCAACTTGATACAGGGGGAGGGCATGACATTGCTGAACTGAAGTTTGAGAATGGTTATTTGTATATTCTTGAAAGGGGACTGGGGCAAATTACCAGGATTGATGTAAAAACCAAAGAAAAGGTTGCCGTATCTTATCAGGCTTATGTTTATAAGAACGGAATGCGATGGTTTAAAAATGATACTCCCCAGTTTGGAATGGCAGAAGCTTTTGTATTTATTGGAGATGAGATTTGGCTGGGAATTGATAACAACGGGAACCAGGTTTCTGAATTCGGCAAGACATTTGGGCTTCAGGATGGAAGCAATACTGCAATTATTGTATTTAAAAGGCCTGAAGGTTTTTGAAAAATATCCAGGTTTTATCTTTGTTTATATTCAAAGAGAAAAATATATTTTATAACATATCTTTTTTCTGGGCAAAAACATTTCCCGATACCAGAAAAACTGCTGGTTTTCCTGATAACGGATTTTTTTGTGTAACCACAAGCGTTTGGTATACTTCTTCAATGTTCCTGTAATCGAGGACTTTTTCGGCTGTTCCTGCCGCATGAAGGGAGCCTTCTTTTAACATGACCAGGAAATCACAATATTCCGCGGCAAGGTTTAAGTCGTGGATAATCATTAATACCGAAAGTGCAAGGTTGTTATTGAGGCTTTGGATTAAATTAAGTATTTGTACCTGGTGACCGATATCAAGGTGCGATGTAGGTTCGTCGAGAAGCAATAATTCCGGTTCCTGGGCAAGGGCCCGGGCAATCGCAGCAAGTTGTTGTTCACCACCACTTAGGCTGTCCATGTATTTGTCTTTCAGGTGTTCTATCCCCGTTAGTTTAATATAATGCTGAGCCAATGCATAATCCTTTTCGGTTTCAAAAAACTGAAATGATTTTTGATATGGCAACCGGCCCAATAATACATAATCTTCCACTTTCATATCCATGGTTTCGATGTTTTGCGAAACAATGGCCATTTTTCTTGCCCTTTCCTTGTATCCCATAAGTTTGGTGTTTTTTCCGGTCAGTACTATTTTTCCGGAAAGAGCATTTAATTCAGCACTTATCCCTTTGAAAAGTGTTGTTTTTCCCGAACCATTCGGACCCACAATGCCAACAAAACTTCCCCCCGGCACACTGAACGAAATTCCTGAAATGATAAATTTTCCCGGGTATCCGCAGCTGAAATCAATTATTTCAAGAACATTTTGCATATTACAGGTTTAATTTGGCATTTTTTCCTGCTATTATAACCACAAATACAATTCCACCTGTTATACCTGTTATTACGCCTGTTGGTAGTTCATTGGGCAGAATGATTGTCCTGGCAATAGTATCGCAAAGTACAAGAAAAGCTCCACCACCCAGAAACGATGACGGGAGCAATATCCTGTTATCAGGACCAACCATTAAACGCATCAGATGCGGAATTATTAGTCCCACAAAGCCTATAACCCCGGCAATGGAAACAGAGAGGCCGGTTAAAACAGAAGCTGTAATAAAAAGAATCCTTGTGGCTGTTTCGGTATTCACACCCAAATACCTTGCTTTTTCATGTCCGAGACGCATTGCATTCATCGGCTTAACAAGCAGCCACGAAACAATAAGTCCGGCCACCGCTGTAAAACAGGCCAGTTTTATAAAAAAATGGTCAGGTTCGTCGAGTGATCCCATGGTCCAGTAAATGACCACCTGCATATCCTCTGAAGAAACAATGGAAAGAAGCAACATCATTACCGATGAAGCAATATAGCTGAACATTACACCTACTAAAAGCATGGTTTGGATGCGCATTCTTCCCCGGCTGATGCTCAGCCAGTAAACCAACAGCAGGCTGGTAAATGCCCCTGCAAATCCTGAAAAAGGCAAGGCCAGACGGCCAAAAGTTTCATTTATTTTAAAGACAATAGCAAGTGAAACACCAAGGGCTGCACCTCCGGATATTCCTAGCGTATAAGGTTCAACAAGCGGGTTTCGGTAAACGCCCTGTAAAACAGTTCCTGAAAGCGAAAGTGAAGCTCCAATGGCAAAACCCAGTATAATCCGGGGGATTCTAATTTGCTTTAATATAGTCATTTCCAGTCCGCTTTCCTTATCCGAAAACAAGGACAGGATGGCCGAAGTATCTGGTTTGTATTCGCCTGCTCTTATTGCAATTGCTATGATTACCATTGATACCAGAAGAATTACTGCCAGTTCAATAATCCATATGAGGTATTTTTTTCTCAATCCTGTTTTCCGTAAAGTAGTTCAAACATCCTGTAAACAGTGGCAGTGTAACTATCCGGGCAAGGTGTGCAGGCCATATCAGAGTCGAGGGTAAAAATCATATTATTTTTTGAGGCATTCAGCTGTCTGTAGCTTTTCCACGATTTTAATTCATCGGCTTCTGAATTGCCCATGGCAGTGATAAAAATTGCATCCGGGTTTCTCATCAAAACGGTCTCTTTACTGATAATTCCGCTGTTTACATCGGTGGCTATGTTCGTTCCGCCCAGCGTTAAAATGTAATCGTGCATAAAAGTGTTTGGAATTACCGCGAACAGTGGTTTTATCCCTAACTCTATAAAAATAGCCGGCTTTTTCCCTTTTGGTATTTTTTGCTTTAGTTTTTCGAGTTTTGCTTTTTCAGTGTTGGTTTTCAGTATGGCTTCCTTTTCAAATCCCAGTAATTTTCCTGTTTCGATATATTGCTGACAGATTTCTTCAAAATTACGGGGGGTTTCAAATTTTACGAATTTAATGCCTAATTTTTTAATCATTTCTATGGATTCGGGCGGTGTTAAACCCATGATTAAAACCAGGTCGGGCTTGAGCCCTGCTAAAATCTCCATATTCACCTGCACTGCATTGGCCACAATTTTTATATTGTCGGTTTTATTTGTTTTACAATAGCTGGTGCAACCTGCCAGTTGCTTTTGTGCCCCCATAGAATAAATATTTTTTGTAATGGAAGGGGCGAGCGAAACCACCCTATTGTAAACCTGTGCATCTGTAAACGGATGAATCACAGTTAAAACGATTAAGGCAAACCAAAAAATCCGATTCATTGCTTTTTATATTAAAATTTCTGATCCTTTTTCCCCGAAGTTCAGATACCAGGGTAATTACTGGCAGGTCTTCTGGCTTGCCTGCTTTTTTTGAAGCCTTCCCAACAAAATTTGTCAGTGGCAAAAGAATTTTTCAAAAAAATAACCAGGCTCACAGCTGCGGGTACAGCCCCGGATTTTAACCGGGTTCCCTTTTAAGGTTTTTACAGAAAAGTAAATTCCACCAATGGAACAAAATTAGGATTTATAATTGATTTGAAAAATGATTATTTTAGAATTTAGAATTTAGAATTTAGAATTAAGAATTCAATTTCGTTTAATTAGTAAATATGAACATTTTTTACCGCAGAGATACGCAAAGATTTTCGCAGAGAGTCGAAAAAATAGGCTATTAAATCATGACTTTGCGGCACTTTGCGCATTCTTAGCGGACTTTGCGTTAAAATTTTATCAAAGAAAATCTCTTTAAATAAACGACATTGATTTAGAATTTAGAATTTAGAATTTAGAACATGTCAACTTATATCGCTTTTCTACGGGGAATAAACGTTTCAGGAAAGAACCTGATAAAAATGAAAGATTTGGAAAATTATATTTCAGAATTGAAATTTTCCGGAGTAAAAACGTATATTCAAAGCGGCAATATTGTTTTTAAAACCAAAGAGACCGATACTTTGGTTTTAAGAAATCTAATACGTGAAAAAATAACTGAAAAAACGGGTTTTGAGATAGAAGTCATTATTAAAAATGCCGAACAGATATTTGAGATTATTAAAGCCAATCCTTTTTCGAACAGGGCAGACTCTGTTTACGAAAATCTTTATGTAACCCTTACCGAAAAAATACCGGAAAAAGATTTGCTGGCCAGGATAGCGGATTTGAAATTCGAAAACGATGAATTCGTGGTTGTAAGGGATGTAATTTACCTCTGTTGTAAAAAAGGCTATGGCAAATCAAAGCTGAGCAATACCTTTTTCGAAAGCAAACTAAAACTTAAGGCCACCACCCGAAACTGGAAAACGATGAATGCCCTTGCCGGTTTGACTGAGTAAAGCAGACCCGAAAGGTTTTTAAAACCTTTCGGGTCTGAATTTAAAACTTTGATTTTTTTCTTTTCCTTCCGTTTCCGATTCACGAAATCTGTACATTTTTATCTTATGGATTAATAATATTTAAAAGAAAAACAATATTCTTTTAAACATTGAGTTTTATAAATACGTGGTTACATAGAAAAACCGTAATTTATTCAAAGTTTTATGTCATCGCAATCCATTCATATAACTCTCACCATTTCAGGCTTTCAACAAGTTAAAAAGGCTATTTCAATTTATGGATGGCAGTATAGAAGTATATCTTCAACTTGATGAGAATTCTTTATTTATAAATATGATGTTTAACTAATTCCTAAAAATTATGTCGAAAGAGAATTTTGAATCAAAAAAGTCGGAAATTGGGGCTATTCCCGATAGCCTGGCAAATTATCCCGGAATTCCTGTTGACGTTGCCCTGCAGGAAGCCGAAGATTTGCTGGTTTGGTGCCAGCCCGACAAAGAACTGCTTGTAAAAGCAGGACTTGACTGGAAACTTGTTGAAGATTTAAATGCAAGAATTGGTGCCTGCCGCTACTTGCAAAGCCAATGGCTAAAAGACTACCGTAGCCTTGAACAGGTTCAGGTGGAATGGAACCAGAAATCGCCCCTTGCCTACGATTTAAGGAATGAATTGTTGCACCATTTCTATTTTGCTTATGCCAAGCTGCCTGATTTGTACAACCGTACCCAAAAAATTGCCGAAGGCAATACACATGCTGATATGATACAGGACTTAAGCGATCTCTCTGCACTTGGACAGGCCTTTCCGGATCCATTGAAAGCAATTGGTTTTGATATGTCGCTGCTCGAAAAGGCTGCTGCCACTTCCGAAGAAATGGCTTTACTGCTGGCCAATGCCAATGGCAAAAAAATGGAAGACAATAAAATGCGGCTTTTGCGCGACAAAGCCTTTACTTACATGAAAGAGGTGGTTGATGAGATAAGGCGATGCGGGCAATACGTTTTCTGGAAAGACGAACAAAAAAGAAAGGGATATGCAAGCCGGTTTTATAAATCCAAAAACCAATCCAAACAAAAAAATGTAAAGCTGAAAGAAGAAACTGGAAAATAGGATTCTTGGGGTTTTGATAGGTTCATAGGCGTGTAACCCGATTGGTATTTAACCTTTCGGGTTTTTTTTATTAAGTGAACAGATACTTACCCGGAAGCCAAAATATTAACACGAAGGGGTAAAATACTTACCCGGAACCCAAAATATTAACACGAAAGGGTAAAATACTTACCCGGAAGGTAAATTATTTACACGAAAAGGCAAAATACCTACCCGGAAGCAAAAATATTAACGCGAAGGGGCAAAATACCTACCCGGAGCCTGAAATTTTAAACAGGAAGGGTTCAAACCTGGGTACAAACTGCCAAAATTTGGCTGCGAACCCATAAATTTTCGGTAGGAAACAATAATTCCATAAAGCTGAGTTAAAAAACAGAGTAGAAGAAAAAGTGCTTTTGCAAGGATTTTAGCATTAAATTGATTTGGAATTTAAGGAGAACAATTTATTCTTTAAATTTGGATAGCGAAAGTGAAAGTTACCCGCTTTGTGGGTTTTGTTCAATAATTAGTAGCCTCCATTTGCCCCTACGACAATTTCCTGGTTACGAAACTGTTTTACAATGGGCAAACAGGTTTAAGTTCAGATGTTGGAAATTACAATAACCGGATGAGATATTTTATTTTTATATTATTTATGGTATTGATACAGTTCAAAATGTTATTTGGGCAGGACTTAGACTCTATTGGAAGAACTTACTTAACGGCTTTCAAAGAAACATTCAGGCATGAGAACTTTGTAGTTGGTAATCTAACAATTAAACAATTATCTGAAAACATTTATTTTGAAATTGATATTGTGCCTCAAAAAGAAGGCGTGTATTTTATAAAACAGACATTTGAATACGAAAAAGGTTTTGGTTACAAATACAATAGTATTTTAAATGTGGTAAAAATAGGTAAAAAAGGAGTGTCAAGGACTTTTAATGGTATGGAACCGAATCCTTTTATAAGTTTTACTGGTTCAGTTGGCGATACGATAATAATTCCCGTTTATTGGAATAACCATGTAAAAGCAAATGAATTTTCGACCGGGGATGAACGAGATCATAATTTATATGGGAAAATAGATATTGGTTCCTCAATATGGAAACAGGAAGGCAGACAGCTAAATTGGAATATAACAAATAATGCAGAGGAATTGAAAGTGATGGATGTCTTTTCAGATTATTCCGTTCATAGAGATTTACGTGAAGAAACGGTTATTCATGCTATTCGGTTCGAAGCCATTAGTCCTGGAAAGTTCATTTTAAAAATTGGGAATACAGAATTACCAATAATTATTTTTCCGGAAGGAGAAAGTATTAGGATATATGTAACACAGGTTGTTGGCAAACAATGGGAAGAAAACGTGACTTCCGACGGACTGCCATATCATTATACTAAAGAAGTAAAAAATGCAATATTAAGAGTAGGAGATAAGCTTGACTTTGTATTCTTAAGATATGGGCAAAAAGTGAAGAATCCAATAAAACTAAATTTAAATCTTGAAGTAAAAAAGCTACATTAAATCAAAATTGAATTTAAAAACACAATTATCCTCAGCCTTTAATTTGACGGATTGGGAGTTTAATTACCACCCTGGTCCCTTTGCCAGAAGCAGAAAATATTTCAATGGTCCCATCATGTTCGCGAATAAAATTGTAAGAAATTGAAAGCCCCAGACCTGTTCCTTTTCCAGGATCTTTGGTGGTGAAAAACGGATCAAATACTTTTTTTAAGTTTTCTTCATTAATTCCTGAGCCAGAATCTGAAATTCCGATTGTTAAAATATGGTCTTTTACAGTTGTTTCTATTTCAATATTGCCCGTGGTTTCAATTGCCTGTTCTGCATTTGAAATAATATTTAAGAATACCTGGTGAAGTTTGCTTTCGTTGCCAATTATTTGATGCGGCAATTCGGTAAATTTTTTAGTTATACTAATTCTGTTCTTCAATTGACCCTGAAGCATAATCAGGCAGTTGTTTATGATCTCATGAACGTTGCATTCTTCCTTATGCAAAACATTTTCCCTTGAATAATGATCAAGACTTTTAATAATTTCTGAAACCCTTTCAATTCCTGTTTTAACAGCAGTTACATAAAACTCGATCTTATCATGATCATCAGATGATTTTTCCTGGCAATAATTCTCTATCCCAAGAATTCCTCCCTGAATAAAATTTAATGGATTATTTATTTCATGTGCCATGCCTGCTGCCAATATACCCAATGAGGCCATTTTCTCCGATTGTACTAATTTATCCTGGGTTTCTTTTAGCCTGTGAAGGGATGATTGTAATTCTTCTTTTTGCTCCGAAAGTTCAATATTTTTATCGTTTAGCCTGCCAATGGCAGAATTCAGTTCTTCTGTCCTTAATTTTACCAATTTTTCCAGTTGGTTCCTGTAAAGTTCCAGCTCTTGTTCTACCTTTTTTTTGTCTGAAATGTTTACCACCGAGGTCATTATAATCATTTGTTCCTCCATATAAATAATCCTGGATGAATAAAGACAATAAATTTTATTCCCGTCTTTTGATAAATATTCAGTTTCGAAGTTTGAAATGTAACCTTTATTTTTCAATTCAGAATTAATAAATCCGAAGACAGATTTGTCAATTCCTAACCCAATGGAGTCGTACTTTTTACCAATTAATTCATTCTGGTCATAGCCGGAATCCTTGCAGAAAGATTCATTTGCAACAAGAATGACACCTGATTTATCATTCAGCACAATCCCGTAAGGGGCAAAATCAATTAAGGTTTTAAAGAGTTTTTCGCTGCTTCTTAAAGCATTTTCAGCTTTTTTCCTGTCAGTTATGTCAACCATTGCCCCAATTGAACCTACCACATTTCCATTTATATCCGATTCAGGGGCCCCGTTTACCAGGAAATCAATTTCCCTACCATCTTTGCTTATAAACCTGATTTCGTACTGGTTATTTATATTTTTTTCCCTGTTTTTGTTTTCCTCCTGAATCATGTAATATTCTTCCGGTTTTAAAAGTACTTCATAACCAATTTTGCCTATTATTTCTTCCGGTTTATAGCCTAAAACCTCCGTAAATTTTTTATTTACATATTTTACCCTGTCGTCATTATCCACCTGCATAACAAGTTCGTTCATATTTTCTAAAAGTACCCTGTATCTTTCTTCCGAACGTTTTCTTTCTATTATTTCGTTGGTTGCCCTGTCAATTGTTTTTTTATTAATTATAAAAATATTATATCCTAAAATACCGCTGAAAAGGATGGCAACAACCGCGTCAACAAGGTAATCGATGATTGCATAATCGGGTAAACCCAGTTTATCGTACCAAAATCCTACAAAAACAAAAAGTAAAAAGCAATTGGCAAGGATATAAATCAAAATGGTTGTTTTGTATTTTGTCAAAAACAAAGGGGCCATATTTAGCATACCTACAATAATGATAATGGTATCGAGCCTTGTAAAATAATGGCCTTTGTCGATCCACATTATTAACCATACGCTGAGCATACCCAAAATCATTATCATGTGATTGGAAAATGTATAATATCCTTTGATTAAAAGAATGAGGCAGACCAGAAAAGATAACATTAAACCCACTTCGATAAAAATTACAGGCAGGTACAGGTTTGACCTGATGAACTGAAGGTAGGTGGAAGTGATAATTATCAAAACCATTGAAACTAAAATGGTTATTATCATATAATAAATGAATTTTGCTTTCTGTTGGGTGGCAAAATCACTGTGTTCGTAATACCGGAGAGCGACCGGAAGTTTTCCTCCTTTTAATTCTGAGTTTTCCATATCAGTTTTTACAGACTGGTAAATTTTTCATTTACAAAAAATAAAATTTAATGTGCCAAGTTAAAAATTTTTTATTTGATAGGAATTTATCCCTGAATGTATAAAACCGGGTTAAAATTTCTTATAGATATATGAACATTAAGCAGGGGGGTGATAATTTAAACCATGTGCAAACAGACCCGAAAGGTTTTTAAAACCTTTCGGGTCTGCCTTCCATTCAATGCAATTTCTTTCAATTTTTCTCATTTATAATTCCTCTGTTTCCATCCAGAATTCCTTTTTGTACCAATACAGGGTATACTTCTTTACGGCTCCTGGGCCAGCTTATCGTAAACCATATCCCTGTCAATGCCGTAATAATTCCCGAAAGTAACAAGGTAAATGACAACCCTGTGCTATTGGCCAGCGAACCGGCAATAAGGTTTCCAAAAGGGTTCACACCCATCAGAGCCATGGCATAAAAACTCATTACCCGGCCCCTTTTGTTTTCTTCGGCAAGGGTTTGTATTAGGGTGTTTACCGAAGCAATGGTGGCAATCATGCTAAAGCCAGATACAAAGCCGATTCCCATCGCAAACCATAAATGCACGGAAATAGACAATCCAAACAGGGCCAATCCAAAAACAATTGTATTCATCATAATAATCTTACCCAGACCGATTACTGACTGTCGTGAAGCCAGAAAAATGGCTGCCGATAGCGCCCCTGCGCCGGTAGCCGACATTAAAAAGCCATAGGTATGACTGCCCCCTTTAAGGGTTTCTGCCGCAAATGCAGGCATTATTGTACTGAAGGGAGTGCCGATAAGGCTTAAAATGGCTAATAATGCCAATAGTTTTCTAATAGGGTTAAGACCAAATGTATACTTAAATCCTTCTATAAACTCAATTTTCCAGCTGTTTCCGGTTGCTTTTTTACCAGGATTTGTAGTTTTAATTTTAATAAGTGCCCAAATGATAGCCAAATAACTGAATCCATTAAATAAAAAACAAAAGCCTTCTCCGACCAGGGCAATGGCTATGCCTGCAATAGCGGGTCCAAATAGCCGTGCTGCATTAAACATGGCGGAATTTAACCCAATTACATTGTTGAGGTTTTTAGGGTCATCTATTAAATCTACAACCAAAGCCTGACGTGCAGGGGTATCAAATGCCGAAATGATCCCGAATAATATACTTAATGCAATGATATGCCATATTTGAACCAGGTTTGTTAATACCAGCGCACTCATTATTAAAGCGTGTATCATAAACGATACCTGTGCCCAGAGCATCATTTTGCGTCTGCTAAAACGGTCAGTTAGTACACCTGTAAATGGAGAAAGGACAAAACTCGGAATCTGGTTGGTAAATCCAATTAAGCCAAGCAGAAATTTTGAGCCTGTTAACCGGTATACAAGCCAGGCCATGGCAATGCTCTGAATCCAGCTTCCAATAAGAGATATGCTTTGACCTGTAAAATAAAATCTGTAATTTCTTGACTCGAAGGATTTAAATATCCTTGCTGAGGCAATTAATTTTTTAATTATTGATTAAAAGATCTTTACCATTTAAATTCAGTAATTTTCAATAAAAATGAATTTACCAGGACTATTAATTGCAAAGATAGCCAAAGCCTTTCTAAAAGTTTATTCTTCCTGTTTTTTTTAGTTGCTGGATAGTTCAGTTTTATATGACCAGAATTTGCTGGGTTTTGAGTGAACCACCAATATAATTATGAGATTGATTTATAAGATTTTTTTCTCCGGCTTTCATCCTATTAAAATTGACGCCCAAAAATAAAAAAACCACGTCTGTTCAACGTGGTCATTTTTGTTTGTCGGGGTGAAGAGATTGCTCGCCCAGCCGGGCTCGCGGACTTTGCGTGATTTTATTTGGATGGGGAACAGTCAATTCCCCATTTTTGCCCCAAAATACTAATTTTTGGGGCTTTTTCCAAATAAAAATCACTTAAAATATCTGATTTTTAAGTGATTGTGAATTTTTAGAGTTGCCCTATTTGAAAGGACTGGACAAACCAAATTAGTGAACTTTAGCTTGTCTTTAAACATAAATCCAGTCTGCCATCAAATCAGGAAGTCAATCTAATGGCTGGAATAAAGTATTTTCAAAACATTTTCTTTATCTGAAGACAATTCATTTTTAGCAATATCCCAAATAATATTTACATCTACTTTATGATAAGAGTGGGCAATAATATTTCTCATTTTATACATTCCATCCCAATCCACTTCAGAATATTTATTTTTAAGTTCCTCACTTAAATTTACAGATGATTCTCCAATGTTCATTAATTTAACAATTACTGAATCATATTTTTCTTCATTTTCTTCTAATTCATCCGCACTCGAAATTAAATTCAGGCTTTTTCAATCTTCTCAATTGCCAAATTATATTTTTGAGATTCGCAATATCATAATTTTTAAACATAAATAGTTTCATTTAAAACTTTATCCTGAAAAGCTGGCAGAACAGTATCATTGACAATAATATCCACCCTTCTTCCAAACTGCTTTTCAAGTTCTTCCTGTAAATTGATATACAATCTAAACATTCTGTTTTTTTTGGCTTCATCATTAAAAATAACGACAAAATCAATGTCGCTGTTTTCATTGAAATCATCCCGCGAAAATGAACCGGTGATTCCGATTTTATCAATGAAATACTTCTTTTTAAAATAAGATTTGTTTTCAGATAAATATTTCAATACTAGTTTTTTATTGATCATATTTTTTAAATCATGTACTTATTTTAACAAAGATAAATAATGAATACTCTATTTCAAAAACTTTAAAATGTATATTCGGATGAATTATTAGCCATGGATAAGCATTTGGCCTACATTAACATTATGTCCGTCAAGCATTTCGCTTGTCGGAGAGAGAAGATTGCTCGCCCAGCCGCTCTCGCGGACTTTGCGTAGGTTTTGACTAACATAAATGCCCGGGCTTTCGCCCTTGTTTTTTTTGATTTTCTTTCGCTTTCATCCTTTTAAGGCTGACGCTTCAGAAAATAAAAAAACCACGTCTGTTCAACGTGGTCATTTTTGTTAGTCGGGGTGAGAAGATGACACCCCTTTGCTATTAAATCCTTATTATCAATTATTTACATAATCGGTTTCAATCTGGGGCACCGAATAGGGTACATACAATTTGTACTAGTTTATTAGGTGTTGAGCCCTGTGTTTAAAAGAACTTTGATAGTACAAAGGTAAGCAAAAGTTATCAAAAAATATTAGTTTGGGGAATAAAAATCAGGCTAGCAATAATATTTATTTGCCTGTTAATCAATGATGTGCTCTTTGATAAGTTCGATTGATAAGCCGGTGTATTTGGCAAATTCTTCGATACTTACAAACTGGTGTTCAGCTTTGCCAATGGCCTCTTTTAGCTGTTTTAGAAGCCTGCGACTGTATTTCTCGCTTTTACCAGTTATCCGTTGCACATCTTTTGGATATATTACGGCTCGTTGCATAATCCAATTTCTTAGTTTTGGGTATATTAACCATAACTTTAATATGACTTTAACCCGACTTTGACACAAAGATACTAACTATTTATGAGGAGAAACTTCCCATTTGAGACAAAAGGGGCTGTTTCGGCCTGTACATACTGTATTTGTTGAGCTTTTAGCGTAAAATTGTAATGAATAGCAATTTGTTTAATTAAATTTTACGATTATGGCAAAGCAAAAAGGAATTTTGAAAATTGAAGGCACTATGGGTGGTATGACCTTCTACAAAAAAGACGGGGAATTTCTTGTTAAAGAAAAAAGTAGTATTTCGGCTGATAAAATTGCAAATGACCCAAATTTTGCAAGAACCCGTGAAAACAATTCGGAATTTGGTCTGGCTGGTACGACTGGTAAATTTTTACGGGATGCGCTCCGAAGTATGATGCTGGATGCTTCTGATTCTTATGTTACTTCGAGGGTAACTCAGTTGATGAAAAACGAACTTAACCTGGATACTACTAGTATCAGAGGTTCGCGCCAACCTTCAATTGGGTTGGCAACTGCTGAAGGTAAGGCTTTATTGAATGGTTTTAATTTCAATGCCAATTCAGTATTAAGCAGTGTTTTGTATAAAGCATTTGCTGTAGATCCAGCAACAGGGGTGATCACCATAAATAACCTGGTACCTCAGAAAGATATTGCTTACCCATCGGGCGCGACTCATTTTAGCATCAATGCTGGAATGGCAGATATTGATTTTGAAAATGGTGTTTCGGATTTGCAACTAACCAATGAAGAAAACCTGCCAATTGACCTGACTTCGAATGCAGTTGTGCTAACCCCTGTGGCTTTACCAGTTGGAACCGGAATAAAAGTTCACCTGTTGAAAATTGAATTTTTCCAACTTATGAACGGTGTTCAGTATCCATTGAAAAATGGTGCGTACAATAGTTTGGCAATTGTAGCGGTAGCATAAGTCATGAACGAATTTCAATTATTTGGGATAATTATTTCAGTGTTGCTTTCTCTGGTGGCGTTTTTCACCAAGCAATTGCATAGTGATTTTAAACGGGTGGAAAAAGACCTGGCTGAAGTAAAGACGACTACTTCATTAATTAAAACCGAATTCAAAGGAATCAATGAGTTGATGAACCAAAAAATTGAGTTTCTTGAAAAAAGGCTTATTCACGTTGAAACATTCATTTTTAAAGGAATAAAAGATGGCAAGTGAAAATTTATCCCTTATTAAGCGGATTACCGCACCAACTCCCCGGATTTTTAAGATAATCAGGGCTGTTGGATTAGGCTTGGCTGCGATAGGAAGTGCAATTCTTGCAGCTCCTGCAATGCCTTCAATTTTGATTTCAATTGCAGGTTATATGATGGTTGCAGGTGCTGTAATGTCAGCTATTAGCCAGGTTGCGGTGGATGGAAATTGATTTTTGGTTTTGTATAAAAAATGCCCGGAGCGAAAGCTTTCGGGCATTTTTTTTGACTTTACCTCATCATTTTTTATAAAAATAGCTGTAAACATAAGCTCTTTTTAGCTCCTGTATTAGTTTTAGATTTTCTTTGAGTTGCTTTTCTTTTGTTTCGATAAAGCTTAATTGCCTGATGGTTTCGGCAAACTTTATGGGATTTGCTTTTACCACTTCGATTTTTTCTTCTATCAATTGCTTGTAACCTCCAATACAAATAATATGGAATAACTGAGCCCCTCAAAAATGGATGAAAAGCTTTTGTCCTCCATAATGAAAAAGAAATCCAATAAAGTATTTCTTTAAATTCTTTGCTCTCTGCCTGGATTATAAAACTGTTTGGACATTTTTCTGAAATAGGTTTTCCCGAATTAAGGCCTTTGCAAAGAACAAAGAAATGAGGCTTGCTGATTTCTTCTTTTACTGATGCTGATTTTACGCTGAATGTGTTCATAGCTCTGCGATTAAAGTTTTCGCTTCGCTCACACAATTATTAAAACAAAGAAAAAAGAAAAACGAAAAAAAAAGAAAAAAGAAAGCCATATAGAAGGCGGGGCGCATGTTTTGTCAAGGTTTTTTTAATAAATACTACCCGACGAAGGAGGTGTGGAGATTTACTAAAAAACCCGGAGGGCTTGACCTTGATAAAACAACAGATAGATAAGAGAAGTGTCGCCACGCCTATCTTTGCTGCCTTTTTTTATTTTATTTATTAAATCGGAAATGGAAGTATTGTCAAATTTCAGGTTATATCAGAAATGGTTTCATAATCTGCTTTGCATCAATGTAGAATTGTTCATAATTAAATCCTTTTATTTTTAGAAATTGATTTATTGAACTTAGATAGGTTTCAGACAATAGTGATTTAATTTTATTTTCATCGGCTTTAAGGATTGCATCGTAATCAACCAGGGAATAGATTTCTATTACATTGGTTTTTCTGCGAATACGACTATAGGCTTTTGCATTAAAATAAGGTGAGTTTTCAGGAAAGCATTGATAGACCATAAAAATAGAAGTGTAAATTTCTGTGTAATCAGAAATTTTAAGCCTTTCATTGAAAAGTGTTTGCAACTCTTTGAATACATCAAGTTTTGATGTTATCTCTTCCTTTGTTGCCGTTGTAAATTCAAACTGTCTCATATTTTATCGGTCTATTTTATTGCCCGGTGGCCGTAAAAGTTTGATATTGCGTTTCAGACATTCCGGCAAAGCCGGATATGAATATATTTTACGCTTTTCTTCAATCAAACACATTGATTCAGTACCTTCGAACTGAATAACAAACTTCAAGTTTGGAACTGGAAATCCATTCGGATAGCGGCCTGATTGACCATTACAAGTTTTACCGTATTTCCAAACTTCACCAGGATTTAAATAAATGCTCCCTGAAGAACAATTATAACAAGGAAAATTTCCTGCTTCGGTTGTGATTAAAGCATATTGGACACAAAACTCAGAAGAATAATTTTTGAATAAAACACCCTCGATTTCTCTATCACGCTTTAAAACACGGTCATTTGATAAGTACCAAAAAATTAAGATTAATGGAATTACCAAAAATGAAGCAATAGCTTTCCTGTTTCCAACAAGAATTAATACTTTTGCCACTGGAATAGTTTTTAACGATTAGCAATAATTGTTAAGACTTCTTAGCACTGTGAAAGTTAGCCGACTGGAACAGTGCTTTTTTATTTCTCTTTTATTCTACTATAAACCCATACTTTTTTAAAATTGGTATTAATTTTTGAATATGTGTTTCGTTCAAATTTCTTTCACCACGCACCGCTTTGCTTAAAGTAGTTGGTGGTAAACCTGCTTCTTTTTCAATTTGATTTACTGATAATGCAGGTCTTTCCTTAAAAAATTCAATTATTTTTTCTTGCATAGACATCAACAATTATTGCTACTTCAAAAGTAGGTACTATGCAATTAAAGTCCAAATGTAAGGACATTATTTAAATTGTCCTAATGTTGGGACGTAAATTTTTAATTTGAATTGAATATGAATTTTATAAACCTGAATATTAATAATATAAGCCCTGATTAAAAAGGGTGGTGGGTGGGAATAGATTTTTCCCTGATACGAGAACGGTGGTCAAAAATCAAAGAACTGCACTGTCGACGAGTGCGCGGGCCCGCTGCGGGTAGGGTTGCCAGCCTTACAAAAAAATGCAGTGAGGTACGAGCTGCTTTTGGAAGTGCTGGAGCTTAGTGGCTGGGCGTCCATGTAGGAACGAAATGGCGACCGGACACTTAGCTTCTGGAGTTTTTTTAGGCGGTTATTTTACCATTAAAAATCAAATCGGAAAAAATAAAATAACCGACTGAAAAACGCCTGGCAACCCTCGCAGGGCCCGCTACAAAACAAAGTGCTGCGGTTGGCTGGCTGCTTTATGGAGTTTACGGAATAGTGCAGACAGACAAGAGTAGCAGCACAGACCAGACGGTAGGTGAAGCTCAAAAATGATGACAGCATGGTAATGAAATGGACACCCGTAGGGCAACTAAGCTCCTTTTTATACCAAAAAAAGAAAAGTCAGAATGATATAAAAAGGGGCTTGGTTGTGCTGGCGGCATTTTTTGACAAGCCTGCCGGCTGGGATACCTTATAAACCCAAGCTGGGAGACTGGCCTCCCTGGAAAGTATCGAAACCTAGGAAGTTGAATCAAAGAAAGTAGATTCTTTACCTAGACAGAATCAGGCCAGGCTACCAGTGGCAAAAAAGAATACCGCTTAAGATGTGAGGTTTTTAATCGCCAGGGAGCTATCCCTATACAGAGTTTTTTTACCGGCTTATTAAAATTTTACTTCCACTGATTTCGTGATTTATAGTTGTAAAATTTTAATGTGCCGGATGCGATTTGTACAACTGATTCTATTTAGTTGGATGTAAGGCTTTTTACCTGAACACGGAAAAAATGAGTTTTGCGAAGGCAAAGTGTTTTTTCCGGGGGCAGGGAAAGTGCCTGGATTTAGTTCTTGGGTTTAAGGGTTTCAATTTTATCGGTTAACGTTGTTTTGTTTTTGGCAAACTTTTGAAAATTCAGGACTGTAAGGACTTTGAGGACAAATTATTAAAAGAGTTTTGGGGAAATTTATCGAAAAGTTAAGGTATTTAATTAAAACACCGTCAGGTCCTTTGGACACTGACGGGTTATAAATATGATGGGTAAAACAAAAAAAGTGAGCTATGAAAGCCCACTGATAGAATGCATGGAACGATAACTTGATGCCGCCTGCAAAAATGAAAGGGCAAACACAAAATACTCCATATCCCTGGTGAGATAAAACTTTAAATATTCATCCCTATACAATGACATTAACATTAAATAATAAGCTTTTTTTCCCATAACTAAAGATTTAAAGTGAAACATAAAAACAATTAATATGCTTCATCCATCAGGTGTTAGGGAGCAATAAGTGCAAAAGGAAACGGAATAAATGACAGGAAGAAATGATGATTGATTATTGACTACTGATTATTAAATGGCTGAATTTTCGGGAAGCAGCGAACGTTTATGCCGTAGTCTTTTGCCTCGTTTGCGACCGAGCCTATCTTTGCGGATTGATTGGTTTAACCCCCACAAGCTAAAATATATATTGATAATAAGATTTATTGCAACACAAACCAAATTGTTGAAAATAAGTTTGTTGAAAATGGTATTATTTGTCCTGAGTCAAATATATATAAATTGTTTATCATTGTTTAGGATGGAATAAAATAAAAGTTTGAGGCTTCTGTGTCTAATTTTAGAATAAAGTAAACTTTCTAAACAAGCTAACTTGTTTAGAAAGTTTTGTTCAGAACTTGTTATTTATCTTTTTTACAATCTGTTATCAGGTATTTATTAATTAATTCTTTCTGCGAATTATCAATTTTTGCCTTCTCCTGCATCTTTTCTAAAATTCCTACCCATTCCTGATAATTGTATTTTGGCGGTAAATATAGGGTATGACAGCTACTACATTTTTTGACATACAATTTTCTGCCTGCTTTAAGTGTATCCAAATTTGTATTAAACAAATTTGCGTCATTTTCGGATGGCATATATAACGATGTAACACAACCAAATAATCCCAAAATGACAACACATGTAACGAATATAAGTTTAGAATTCATATGAGAATAATAATCTGAATTGCGCTTTTTCAAATTCATTTAAGTTGAGTGAATTATTTGTTTCTCCTTTGAATGATTTGATTTGTGGCAAAATTGTAAAATTAATCCAAAATTTATCCTGAACACAAGATACACCCAAACCTGAATAAATTGCACTATGTTCCAGGTTGCCCTCTACAAATACATTGCGATAAGCGTTTTCCATGGTTAAATGAAATTTTGGGCTGAATGAATAAGCAAGTGCAAGATTCAAATCCATTTTGGTTTCTTTTTCCCATTCCATTTCATTATTTAGAAATGCAGGTGCAAGTTCTGCTTCATAAATACCATTGGCTGCAATGGTAAAATTGTTCATTTTCTTGTCTATAATCAGTTTTCCTTCAAATTCAAATTCTTTGCTACCAATTCCGTATTCACCATATAATGCTAAACCAATGGGATTAGCCACTGGATCTAATAATTTCCACTTCCATTCATTTGAGAAGCTTATTTCATTTTCGGTTTCCAACGACTTAATTGCATTTTCTTCTATTGTTTTGGTTTTGGTTGTCAGATTCAGATAAAATGCAGTCTGTATATTTTTTCCAAGACCAATCTCAAATTCCGTACGATTGTCTAAACGCAGGTAAAAATCATCTCTCCCTGTCCGCACTGTATTCCATATTTCAAGCTCTTTCTGACCCTGATTTAAGACTGTGCTCTGATAAGTGTATGTAAATAAACGGTCCTGGGCATTTATTGTTAAGGCACTAAGGAATAATCCAAATAATATTAACTTTTTCATCGTTTAAAAATGTTTAATTAATTACGATGCAAAAGTATGCAGGATATTACAGGTGGGAAATACCTAAAAGTAGTGAAAATTCACCCCGGAGTCATCAAAAGTAATGACTGAAACGCTTGGATTTGTTAAATAAATCGCTCTATTAGCAAGTATTAAATGCAAACCTTAACTCAATCATCTAATCGAAAAAAGTTAAGCTTAATCGACCTACACTGTTTATTTGATTTTAAACCAGGATACTGATTACTTTTTTAAGTTTATCCGTAACTTGTTGAGCCACTTCACCCAAATTGGGATTTGTAATGGCTTGCATGGATGCAATGGGGTTAACGGCTGCAATTTCAATTTTGTTTTGGCCTTGTTCAATAACCAGGACATTGCAAGGCAACATCGTACCAATTTTATCTTCGGCCTGCAATGCCTTGTATGCAAAAGCTGGATTACACGCTCCAAGTATGGTGTACCTTTTAAAATCAACATTCAGTTTTTCTTTTAGTTTTTCGTGCATGTTAATTTCGGTAATCACACCAAAGCCTTCAGATTTAAGTGCTTCGTTGGTTAACTTAATTGCTTCATCAAATGAAACATTAAGCATTTTGCTAAAATAGTATTCCATAATTTCAATTTTAGTTAGAGATTAAATACTTCAATTACTAAACAACTATCTTTAAATATGCAAAGGTTAAGCCTGTGCAACATCCCATTATTACCTTACTCCTTCAAAACTGAAAGAATGGTTTCATTCAGTTCAAAGTGGTTTGTCTGATTGTTCAATGTTACTAACATTGCATTGCTGGTAAACTTGTTACAAACAGAAAAATGTAAAATTGGACTGGTAAGTACAAATTTACGAAGGTTTTCCAAGGTAAGCAAATACAGAGTTTTATGGTTGTCGAAACTGAAATAGTAATAAGTTACCGGCACACTTTTCGACCTGGTGTGTGGACCTGATACTTTATATTCTGTTTTAATAGTTTTAAGCGTATAAATATATAAACTCGAAGTATCAGCAATTAGAAAGGGCTTACGGTTTATAAAACGGTAATTTTCACCATTTGAAAGATGGACAGCGAAAATACTGTCTTTTTCATAAACGGTTTCTTTACCCTGCTCAATACCTATGATTTCGGGCGAAATAAAGAATTGTTTGAGCCTGATTTTGTCACCTTTGTGTTGCATGTCGGTTGGACGGGTGAGTTTACCGTTTTTGAAGTCGGAAAGTGTTAAATATAAACCTTCAACTTCACTGTTTTTAATTTCCTTTTCATGCTGTGCGAAAAGTTGACCTGTAAGGCACAGTAATAACGCTATTGTTGTAATTCTTATATTTCTTTTCATTGTATTAATTTTTTTAACGTTAAAACCATCTGCCAACCTTTTGGCAGTAATTGGTGTAGGATTCGCTGTGGCTGTTTTTCAAATATTCTTCCTCTAACCTTATTTGTAAATGAAAGGAAACAAAACCAAGAACAAAAACCAATAATGTAAATGCATTTGGAATAACCAGGAATATGCCAAAAAGTGAAACGGACATTCCCAGAAATACTGGATTACGCGAAAATTTAAAAAGTCCATTGGTTTTTAGCTCTGTATGTTGTTGTTTATCAAAACCAATTCGCCACGATTTATCCATTTGTAACTGGGCTATCAAAATCCAAACAAAGGCTACGTGTATAAATGTCAAACCTGCACTTTGTACTATTGTATCTTCAATATACCACATTGGCAGGAAATATTTATAATAATCTGGTAAAAAAGCATTTACCAAAAGAACGATAATTAAGACCAACGTAACAAACTTTGAAATTACACCCAAAAAATCATGAGGGGTATCGCTGTTTTTAAATAAATACGGATTTATCCCTGTTTTTCTTTTTACCCTGTAGGAGACCCAGACAAATACAAGTGCATAATAAATAATAAAATACACAATCAAATAATAGTTTAAAAAGGACTTCATTTTTCAAGACTTAGGTTGTAAATGTTTACAATTTTATAAGTTTTGCTTTTTTTATCGTATGCAGCTAAATCTTCATCCTTTGAAATTTTAGCTTGCAAAAGCTCATGAAACTTCTTATTCTCAATAAATGATTTATCAAGGTTTTTCATGGATAGTGGTAAAACCTGTGAAGAGGCGCTTTCGCTGAAATAGTAATAGAGCCGCATATGCCTCCCATTATCACGATATGAGTACAACATAAAGCCCGAATTGGCAATTAATACGCAATTATCTTTGTTCGAAAAACGGTAAATTTGTTTGTTTCCTGCAATTCCCCAAATACTATCTTTATGAAAATAATACTTCTTTCCATCAAATTTAACCCTAATATGTGAAGGATTGAATGCTAAACCAGCATTTATTTTCACTTGTTTATTATCACCTTTTAAATGAAGGTTATTATTTACAAAATCATCGGCAGTTAAATAAATTCCGTTGTAATCAACGTTCTGTGAAAATGTATTGTTTATTGATACAAAAAACGATACTATGATAATTAACTTTTTCATACGAAAATTTTTAAGTTTTTCAATTACTTGTTGAGTCACCTTATCAGCATTGGGGTTTTAATATTCTTCATAGAGAATTGAAATCTTTTATTTTAAACTTTCGAGATAAATATGGTTGAGGCGTAGCATTTTATAATAATCATCGTAAATTATTAGATCGGCATCTGATTTAAAATGTAAATCAATTAAATCGTGAAACTTTTTATTGTTTAAAAATGAAGTTTCTATATTTTTTAAAGTAAGGATTCGTAAAGGACTTTCAACGCTTTCACTAAAAAAATATGTTGTTTTTGTAGTTTCATGCTTGTTTTTAGAACCACTAGTTGTCTTTTCAGTGTACTTGTACACAGTTATTGAGCTTTTATCAACTAGTTCATACTCTTTATTTTCGTAAATCCGATATTCTGTGCCTACGCATAATCTGAAACCCCAAATTTTTGATTTAGGAAGTTTGAATGTACTGTCATTGTGAGTGATTTTGATTACTTTGTTGTTCAAGAAATCGGATGTTTTGATTTTGTGTTTTTCTGTTAAACAGTTTATTTCATATGTCAATTTCCCTGTTGAAAAATCATTTGCAGACATATACAAACCACTCTTGTTTGCAAGAGTTTCATTAGCTTGTCCAAATATTGAACCCATAAAACATAAGCTAATAATTATAAATGATACTAATTTTGTTTTCATATTAATTTGTTTTAAGTTTATAAACACTCTAATTTATAAGATGTTAATAAAATATTACGATTTATTTCTTTAATATCCTTATCGCATTAAAAACCGCTATCAAAGCTACACCCATATCTCCAAAAACAGCCTCCCACATGGTTGCAACACCAAATATACCAAGCACTATAAAAACCAGCTTTATTCCCATAGCAAAATAGATATTCTGCCAGACAATGTTTCTTGTTCTTTTAGCAACATCAATAGCTATTGCAACTTTTGAAGGTGAATCGGTCATCAATACCACATCTGCGGTTTCGATTGCGGCATCAGAACCAAGCGCACCCATTGCTATTCCAATATCGGCACGGGCTATTACAGGAGCATCATTTATTCCATCGCCTACAAAGGCTACTTTAGCTCCTTTGCTTTCTTCCATCAAATTCTCGATGTGTTTTACCTTATCCTGGGGCAACAGTTCATAAAAGTATTTGTCTATGTTCAACTTTTTGGCATAAGCAGCTGCTGCAAATTTGTTATCGCCAGTTAGCATAACTGTTTGAATATTCTTTGCCTTCAATTTTTCTATTGCTTCTTTGGCATCATCTTTCAGCGTGTCCGAAATAATTATGTAACCGGTATAAGTTGCATCGATTGCTACATGAACCACTGTCCCTTCTACACTACAAACAGGATGTGCAATATTTTCTTTATGCAGTAACTTATCGTTGCCTGCAAGTATGGTTTTATTATCTACAAAAGCTTTGATTCCGTGACCTGAGATTTCTTCGACTTGTTTAATCCGGGTGCTATCTATATCTTTTCCAAAAGCTTCAGAAATTGATTTAGCAACCGGGTGGTTAGAATTGGTTTCTGCATAAGCAGCATATTCTAATATTTCTTCTTTAGAAAAACCGTTGGAGGTAACGATTTCTGAAACCCTAAACTCACCTTTTGTGAGTGTGCCTGTTTTATCAAATACCACAGTTTTTACCTGTGTTAAAGCATCCAGAAAGTTTGAGCCTTTTACCAGTATCCCTTTTCGCGAAGCACTGCCAATACCACCGAAATAGCCCAACGGAATACTTATAACCAATGCACAGGGGCAGGAAATGACCAATACAACCAAAGCACGGTAAATCCATTCGCTGAAAGTTTGTCCGCTAAACAAAATTGGAGGCACAATGGCCAACAGCAAAGCACTGATTACTACAACAGGTGTGTAATATTTGGCAAATGTGGTAATGAATTTCTCAGTTTCCGCTTTTTTGGATGAGGCGTTTTCAACCAGTTCCAGGATTTTTGATACAGATGATTCACTGAATAATTTTGTTACCTTGATTGTTAACACTCCGGTTTGATTAATCATTCCGGATAAAACTGAATCTTTTTCCTCCACCTTTCTTGGCACACTTTCGCCGGTTAAGGCTGAAGTATCAACAAATGAATTTCCATCTATTACTTCCCCATCGAGAGGGATTTTCTCCCCTGCTTTTACTATAATTGTATCGGCCACTTTTATACTTTCCGGTGAAACCCTTGTCGATTCACCATTTACCAATAAATTTGCAAATTCCGGTTTTATTTCAAGCAATGATTTTATAGATTTACGGGAACGGTTGACTGCGATATCCTGGAAAAGCTCACCTACCACGTAAAACAACATTACTGCCACAGCTTCGGGCATTTGATCTATTGCAAAAGCGCCAAGTGTAGCGATAGTCATTAAAAACTGTTCATCAAAAAATTGCCCTCTGATAATATTTTTTACAGCTGTTGAAATAACCTTCCAACCTACTATTAGATAACCAATTCCGAACAATAAATATTCTGCAATATGAAAAGGCGTATCGTGTATTTCTTCTTCAAATATCAATCCGGTAATTAAAAGAAGCAAGCCTGAAGCAGCCTTAATAATTGTCCATTTGTTTTCTGCAAGTTCGCTTGTTGAAACTAATGTTTTCTCTTTATCAATGTCTTCGACTTCAACCTCGGGTTCTATCTCTTTGATTTTGCTTTTTACTTTTTCTAGGTTATCCGTGTCTATTGTAAGTGTAGAATTAGCAAAATTTACATTTACAAATTTTACTTCACCCAGTTTTGTCAGGTTGACTTCAATTTTTGAAGCACATGAAGCACAATCGAGATTTTTTAGTTTATATTTTTTCATTGCATTTGTATTTGACCATTTCCAGCTATGCTAAAAAAGTAATAACATAAGAAATTTAAAGACTGCCAAAGCATTGACAGTCTTTAAATAGAAATTACTTCATTTCGTTTTCCAAACCAGTTTTTACGCTAAAAACTTTCTCAACATCAGTTACATAAATAATTCCATCGCCTTGATTACCAGTCCTTCCTAAAGAAGAAATAATGCTTACGATTTTTTCTACCTCAAAATCATTGCATACAAGGACAATTTTAGCCACCTTGCTGTCTGTAATAGAAAATTGGGTTGAAATTGATGCCTCGGCATCTTTAAAATTACCGGTGCCTTCAGACAAAGTGACTGTTAAATTTGGATAACCTGCCTCAATTAATTTGCTTAAAATATCGTTGGCTTTAAAGTGTTTTACTATAGCTTTTACTTCTTTCATTTCTGTATATTTTAGTATATTATTATTTAGCAGGCCATTTCGCCAGCATTCTTTTTTGCAGAAAGCAGGTTATACGCACCCTTTATCACCACTTTGGCCGCTTTAAAGTCGAAACCTTCGGGCAAAACAATTTCGGTAAATCCGTTATCAGAAACTCCTTTTTTCACTTCTATCATCCGGTATTCTGTAAAAGGCTTTCCTTCTTCTTCTTTGTTTTTTTCGAAAACAAAAATGTAATCTTTTTCATCAAAACTGACTATTGCATCGGATGGAAGGGAAGCAACTTTGTTACTTGTGGCTTCGATGATAGCATTTACATACATACCAGGTAATACATTTTTACAAATTCCCTGTACACTTGCATATACTTTATATGTTTTATCGGCACTGATAGATTTACCTGTCTGGTAAATAATTGCATCGTGCTGGTCTGTTTCGTTATTGATAAAGAATCTTATTTTTTGACCTGCTGAAACTTTGTCGGCATCTTTCTCAAACAAAGTAAGTTCAAGAAATAACTTGTCGCTGTTAACTATCTCAAACAATACATCAGAAGGAGAAACATATTTACCGATATTGACATTTACTGTTTTTACAAAACCCGAAATAGGCGATACCAATGCAACTGATCTGCTTATATCATCTTCGTGCAGGTTTGCAGGATTCATGCCAATAAGTGCAAGTTTCTGTTCCAATGCTTTTACTTGTGCTTTAAGGCTTTTATATTCGGTTGTAACCTGTTGCATATTCTTTTTCGAGGATACATCGCTTTTGTATAATTCGTTTTGTCGATTGTATTCGGCCTCAGCATATTCGAGCTTACTTTTTGCTTCGAGATAGTTCTGCTGGATATCCACAAAATCCTGATTTTCGAGAATTGCCAGGGTCTGACCTTTATTTACTGAGTTACCCGGCAATAAGTTTGTACTTTTAACAAAACCACCTAAAGGCATGCTAACCGTGGCAAAATTCTGTGGTGCGGCAGCTACAATACCGCTTACTTTTAGAGTTCCACTGAGCGAACGTGTTTCAATAGCGCCCAATTCAATATTGGCAAGTTTTACCTGATCTTCTCTTAGTTCGACAATATCTTCGGGGATAACTTCTTCTACTTCTTTGTTTTCGGTTTCAGATTTTGCACCACTACTGCATGATACAAGGCTAACCATGAAAGCTGATACAAATGCGAATAATATAAATTTAAATTTTGTCATAATGCTTACGTATTAAAATATTTTACCTGTTATAAAGTCAATTGTGATAATAGTTTGGTTGTAGTTATTCAATGCATCGAGATAGTTTTGCTTTATACTTAATGCACGGTTGAGATTCAAAATATAATCTATATAATCCATAGAACCGGCTTTGTAACTCCGCGAAGCCTGTTCAATAATCAGGTCCGCTTCAGGGATTGCCTGATTTTCATAATATATCAAACTGTTACTGTATTTATTAAACTCACCCATCAACGAACGGAAATTACCAGAGAGTGATTTTGAATAATATTCAGCGTTTGTTTGTGAAACCTTTTCCTTTAGCTTTGCAGCTTTTACTTTTGATGTAAAAGGTACAAACCAGAAAGGAATTGCTACTCCAGCCTGAATTCCATTAAATCGGTCGCCAGTACCAAAAGTCCGGGGAATGCCGTTCACCTCCTGAATACCCTGCATGGTTTGGCTGAAATAACCAATATTAAAATCGGGCATCATCCGGCTGCGTTCTAATTTCTTTTCAAACCGTGATATTTCAACCTGTTGATTAATATAACCAATTGAAGGGTTGGCTGCCAATGCAGAGCTGTCTATTACCGGAATGTATTCGATGCGGGCTAACACGGTATCTGCCGGGAATAAAGTAGTTTCAACATTCAGAAGGGTTTGTAACCTTTGGTTAAAAATTACCAAATCGGCCCGTATCTGTTGCAATAGATTTTTAATTTCAAGACTTTGTGAACGGGCAGAAATCATTTCGAGACGGTTTGTTTCACCTTCTTTTAACCTTAGTTCAGCCGCCCTTAGAAAGCCCGAATACAAACTATCCTGATAAACAAGCAACTTTTGTTTAGATTGCAAATAGGCCAATTGCCAATAAACCTGTTTTACCTGTATAGCAATTTCGAGCTGCGAAGACTTCAATTGCCACTCGCTGCTTTTAATATTGGCTTTTGCCAGTTTGTTTTGGTTAACATAAACCGAAGGGAAAGCAAAAGATTGTGACAAAGTGAAACTGTTGTCTTTGGTATAAGAATTAATCTGCCCATATTCACCATCAATTGCAGTTTTGGGAATATCCCATGATGCCCCCTTTAATGATTTCTGCATATCTACTGAATATGCAGATGATTGAACAGCCAAATTACTATCCAGTGCTATTTGAATTGCCTGTTTAATATTGATGGTTTTAGTTTCCTGGGCTTTAACTTTATTCAGATAGGATGAACTTCCAATAAATAATAAAATCACAGTCAAGGTTTTCAAGGTTTTGCGTCTAAAGGAAATCTTAAAACTACCGGAAGAAAAAATGACATAAAAAACTGGTAAAATAACCAAAGTAAGAAATGTTGCAGATATTAGTCCCCCAATAACCACTGTGGCCAAAGGTTTTTGGACTTCAGCACCAGCTGATGTAGACAAGGCCATAGGTAAAAACCCTAGCGAAGCCACAGCCGCTGTCATAATTACCGGGCGCAGCCTGGTATGTAAGCCTTTACGGATACGTTCCGAAATATCAGAAACGCCTTCCTTTTCGAGGCGGTTAAACTCTGCAATAAGCACAATACCATTCAATACGGCTACACCAAACAAGGCAATAAAACCAACACCAGCCGAAATAGAAAAATTCATGTCCCTAATCCAAAGTGCAAAAACTCCTCCAATAGCCGACATTGGAACTGCGGTATAAATTAGAAGGCTCTGTTTTACCGAATGGAATGTAAAAAAAAGTAATACAAATATCAGAAGCAATGCAACAGGAACAGCAATAGCCAATCTTTTTTTTGCAGCAACCAGGTTTTGAAACTGTCCACCGTATGATACATAATAGCCGGTTGGAAGATTTATCTGCTGGTCAATTTGTTTGGTTACCTCGTCTATTACACTTTGTACATCCCGATTTCGGACATTAAATCCAATAGTTATTCGTCGTTTGGTGTTTTCCCTTGAAACTTGTGCAGGGCCCGATTTTATTTCGATATTGGCAATCTGCTCAAAAGGTATTTGACCACCATTTGGCAAAGCCACTGAAAGGTTTTTTACGTCATCAAGATTTTTACGATAATCTTTATCTAAACGGACTACCAACCCAAAACGTTTTTCTTCGTCAAAAACTACACCTGCCTGACTTCCTGCAAAAGCAGAGCGCAATATCCGGTTTACTTCCTCAACAGAAAGCCCGTACTGTGCCAATCTATCTCTGTTGTATTCAACCTGTACCTGTGCCAATCCGGTTACTTTTTCAACATTGATATCCTCGACACCAACAATAGATTGAATCATTTTTTCTACCTCTGACGCTTTTTCTGCCAGGATATTCAGATCGTCTCCAAATATTTTAACTGCGATATCCTGCTTTGACCCGGAAAGTAATTCGTTGAACCGCATTTGAATGGGTTGTTGAAACTCAAATTTAACCCCAGCTAAAGGAATTAATGCCTCTTCCATTTTCTCAACCAGTTCTTCGCGTGTCCCGGCTGAAGTCCATTCACTTTTATTTTTAAGTGTTATGATATAATCGCCAGTTTCCATAGGTGTTGGGTCTGTAGGGATTTCACCAGCCCCAATTTTACAGACGGTATGCTTGATTTCAGGAAAATTATCGAGTAATATTTTATTGGCTTTTTGGACCATTTCTACTGTATTAGAAAGTGAACCGCCCTGCAAAGTAATTACTCCTGCAGCCAAATCGCCTTCCTCTAATTGGGGGATAAATTCGCCACCCAAACGGGAAAACATGAACAAACTATAGACAAACAGAATTATAGCCGAAACGGAAACCAACAATTTTCGTCTGAGCGCAAACGAAATGATAGGATTAAAGGCTCGGTGAAAACCATCCATAAGCCTGTCGGAAAAGTTACGTTTATGTTCGGTACTTTTACTCAGGAACAAGGCTGATGCCATTGGAACATATGTAAGTGACAGAATAGCTGCTCCTAATAATGCAAAAGCAACTACCTGTGCCATTGGCCTGAACATTTTGCCTTCAATGCCAATCAATGCCATAATAGGTAAATATACAATCAGGATAATGATTTGACCGAAAGTTGCCGAACTCATCATCCGTTTGGCCGATTCGAATACATTTTCATCCATTTGTTGCTGCGAAAGCCTTGCAATACCCTGGTGGTGCTGCTTGCTCATAGAAATACGGTGTACAACGCTTTCAACTATGATAACCGCCCCATCCACAATCAATCCAAAGTCAATTGCACCCAGGCTCATTAAATTGCCAGACACACCGAAAAGGTTCATTAATGAAATAGCAAAGAGCATAGACAGAGGAATGACTGATGCAACAATCAGCCCTGCACGCATGTTTCCCAACAATAAAACAAGAATAAATATTACGATTAATGCACCTTCAATCAGGTTTCGGGAGACTGTTCCAATTGCACGGCCCACAAGGTCGGAACGATTCAGAAAGGGTTCGATTTTAACCCCTTTAGGTAAGGACTTTTGAATTGATAAGATGCGATTTTCAACATTTTCGACAACCTCATGGGCGTTTGCCCCTTTGAGCATCATAACTACCCCTCCAACAGCTTCGGTTGTATCAATAACCAATGCACCATAGCGTGTTGCACTTCCATATTGCACAGTTGCAATATCACGAATCAAAATAGGTATGCCAGATTGATTATTTTTTACAACAATTTTTTCAATATCCTCAATGGTTTTAACCAAACCAATTCCCCTTATAAAATAAGCGGTTGGCTTTTTATCAATATAAGCACTACCCGTATTTTCGTTATTACGTTCAAGTGCATCAAAAATATCTGTAAGGGAAAGGTTCATCCCTCTGAGCCTTTCGGGGTTTAGTGAAATTTCGTATTGTTTAACGAAACCACCATAGCTATTAATATCAGCTACACCTGAAGTACCAAGCATTTCACGACGGACAATCCAATCCTGGATAGTTCGCAGTTCCATAGGATTGTATTTTTTTTCCAGTCCTTTATCTACGGCAAGGCGGTATTGATATATCTCACCCAGCCCTGAAGAAATAGGGGCGAGCTCTATTTGCGCAATTCCTGCAGGTATATTATCTTCGGCTTCCTTAAGCCGCTCGCCCAGTTGTTGCCGCGCCCAGTAAATATTTACATTATCTTTAAAAACAACGGTTACAACAGATAAGCCTAATCGTGAAATGGAGCGGAGTTCAATAATATCCGGGATATTGGCTACTGCTACTTCAATTGGGGCAGTGATGAAACTTTCTACTTCCTGCACTGCCAACGATGGTGCAAGCGAAATAACCTGTACCTGGTTGTTTGTAATATCGGGAATTGCATCGATGGGCAATGTTGATAAGGAATATGTACCCCAAACAATTAATGCTACAATAAACAAACCGACAATAAACTTATTTTTTATTGAGAAACTAATAATTCTTTCTATCATAATTTATTCTTTAATTTATTTTACATGAACTGAGAAAAAATGTAGAATCCTGCCTATCATCCCAGCAATAAGAACCAAACTTGCCAGGATTATGAAAAACCATTTAATTATTTGTTTAAACTGGATTTTTTTCTTCTTTTTCTTCTTGATTACTTTTTTCCTTTTAATATTCTTTTTCAATGTAATTTTCTTTTTCAATTTAGTTTACGGGATTTACTAAAAAGCTGAATAGCTAATAGATACACTGATTCTGACTTAAGGTTATCAAAGTCAGCGGCAATTAGCTAAAAGAAGGAAGAAAATTAAGATTTAGGAGGAATTAAAAATTCAAAAATGTCAATGTTTTGGAAGTTTGAGGAAAAATCATTATAACTCATTTTTAACTCTGCATTGGCAGATGTAGCTATAATTTCGGAAATATAGAAATTCGTCTGGCAACACTGGCATGTACAAAAAGGAGAACAATGGTCGGTATCGGATTGATGGTTTTCGTGGTTGGTAGTTTGGGAAATTTCTGTTTTCTGAATGGAATTATCGAAGGGTACGTCAATGCAAGGTATTGCAGTAAGGTATAAAACGTAGGCCGATAATATGAAAGCAAAAATTTTCATTTGTGATATTTGCAGCAAAGATAATAAAAAATTGATGCAACTGAGTTGCAAAGTTATTTTTTACAATTTGCACATATTCCTTTCACTACCATGTTGATGGTTTCAAGCGCAAAATTTACTGGTAATATAACATTTGGTATGGAAATATCATTTAAGCAATAAGTATGGTTGCATTTTGTACAAAGAAAATGAACATGCAAATCTGAAGGGTTACATTGGCAACTTTCCTTACATAAAGCATATTTTACCGAGCCGGTACCATCATCTATACTGTGTACAAGTTTATTTTCTTCAAAGGTTTTTAATGTTCTATAAAGGGTTGTTCGTTCGGCTTTTTCGAACTTCTGTTCCAATTCAGGCAAACTGATTGCTGCTTTCTGATCGCTTAATATTTTTAAAACCAATTCGCGCATAGCGGTTGGCTTAATATTGCGGAGTTTGAAATAACCTTCAACTTTTTCGTCCATGTTTTAATCTTTTTTATAATAATGCTAATCAAATCCTGGAATAATGACTACTAATGAACAAAGTAAAATTACAAAAGAAATACATGATAATTTTTGAATTAGAAAATTAAAATGGATTAAAGTTTCCCAGATTTAAACTGGAATTGGACAGTTTTGGCAATGTTAATTAAAAATTAAGCATTTTGATTTCAAATCTTTTTGTATAATTTCGTTTTTTATAAGACTTCTTTTAACAGTTTTACTAATGCTTAAAAAGGCAATAAATATTAGTGTGGTTTTGTTACTGCTCATATCTACAATGGGAGTAACAATTTATAAGCATTATTGCAGCGGTACTTTAATATCAAAATCTATAGGATTACCGGCCAAGAAATGCTGCAATGACAATTGCAAAGATTGCCGCAATGAAAGTAAAACTTTTAAAATTAATACTGATTACAATGCAAATAGTAATAGCCTGAATTTTAAAGCTGAAGAAAAAAAGATTTTTGATAACCTTTCATTTACTTTCGTATTGATTCATATTACTTTAAATTCTCGTGCTAATAATAACATACTTACCCCAATAAAAATCTGCGATACGCCCCTATTAATTGCTGAAAATCCAACAGCAATGTTGCAGGTATTCCGGTTGTGATTGTAGTTTAATTTTACTGTTAAACCTTATTAGAATATACAATAAGGCTATGCTGCTATTGCTATGACTCAAAATAGTGAGATAAACCGGCAGTTATTAAATATTACTCAAAAATTAAATTAATTACTGAAATTATGAAAACCTCAATAAATTGGATAAATAAAACGATTTTAATTGCAGATGATGAGTGCGCAAATTACCTGCTTTTTGAAGGAATATTAAAACATACCAATGCAAAATTAATTTGGGCAAAGAATGGACAAGAAGCCTTGAATATTTGTGAACATAATGATGAAATAAAGCTGGTGCTAATGGATATAAATATGCCAGTTATGAACGGATTTGATTCAACAAGAGCAATCAGAAAATTAAAACCAAATCTACCTATCATAGCACAAAGTGCAAATAATTTGATTACAGTTGAAATGAAAGAAGCAGGATTTAATGATTTCATACAAAAGCCTTTTAAAATTATAGGTTTACTAAATAAAATCATTAAATATGTAAATGTTTAATAATTGATCTGCTAAAAATAGTTAACATGAAGTTAAATAACAAAGCAAAATTATTATTTTATCCAAATAATATTTGACATTATAAACTTTACATGCTATCATTAAGTCACTAATTATCAATATTAAATGAGTTTAATAAATTCAAGAAAACTTAATATTTTATAAATATTATCTAAATTAGTAATATTTGTAAATTGAAACATTTTTGCTTTCTTTGCGTATACGTGATTAAATACACTGTTAAGACCATTTTAATAATGCTTAAAAAAATTGTACATATTGGTGTGATTGTGTTACTACTCATTTCTACTATGGGAGTAACCATGTACAAGCATTACTGTGATGGTTCTTTAATGTCAGAATCAATTGGATTACCAGCCAAGAAATGTTGCAACGACAGTTGCAAAGATTGCCACAGTGAAAGTAAAACATTCAAAATTACTGATAATTACGAAGCCAGTAATAACTCACTGACTTTTAAAGCTGATGTACAAAAATTATTTGATAATTTTTCTTTAGCTTTTGTATTGTTACAGATTACTTTCGATTCTTACAGTAACAATGACTCATTTGCACTTATAAAAAGCTGCGACACTCCACCTTTAATTGCTGAAAACCAAACAGCAATGTTGCAGGTATTCCGTTTATGATTCCCATTTTAAATTAAATTACCGGTTCCAGATAAATATTATTTGGTCGTTGGCTAATTGTCTATTCTCAAGATTTCAAAGACAAAAGTTAATTTGATTCAATAAATCAAAAGTCAGGATTTGGTAATGCATTTCTCTTTTCATTTCTCTTTTTTCAAAACATTTTCAAGAAAGGATGAAACATCCAAATAGTTAAAACTTGTTGGTTGAATGCTTACTATCTTGAAGCTACATTTTATTAAAAACAAATTAAAAAATTAAAATTATGAAAAATTTAATTCAAGTATTGTTCATTGTTATGGTTATAACAATAGCAAATTCTGCAAGTGCGCAGAATATTACAGATGGTTTAAAAACCAAAAGCGGTGTTTATATGAGTTTTGCAGATTTTAAAGCAAATAAACTGAATCTGGAAGTGGATTATACCAAAGAAAAACACAAAATTAAAATAAACGAGTTTTTGAATAAATCTGAAATTGATGTTATCCACCAGGATAAAAAATACTCTTTTAAGAAAAAAGAAGTATATGGAATACGTGATGGTAAAGGTGCAGATTACAGGTTTTTTAATGATTTAGAATACAGGATTTTACAAACGGACACCATTTATATTTATTCTAAAAATGAAACAGTAAAAACAGGGAATTCAAAAAATCAAAGAACTTCACAGGTTACAAAGTATTTCTTCAGTAAATCGGGCGATTCGGAATTACTTGCTCTAACCTATGAAAACCTGAAACAAGCATTTCCCGAAAATCATAAAATGCACGATGCTTTGGAAATGATGTTTAAGAGCGATAGCGACCTTGCAGAATATGACAAGTTTCATAAATCATTTAAAGTAATAAGGTTTATTAAGGGGGAGATGGAGCATTAATCTGTTCTTTGTTCAGGCTCCGGAAAGTCATATATCTATCGACACCTACTGAAAAGTAGGATTTTGCAGACTTTTCGGAGCCACTATTAAAATTATTAATTACTCAATAAATAAAAGGAAAATGAAAAGTAAACTATTTCTAATGTTGATTGTGATAAGTATTGCATTTGCAGCTTGTCAAAAGGATAACATGATGGACAATGCGTTGGGAGTTGATGTTAAAAGTTATGAAACCCAGCTAAAGCAAGATTACACCTATGCACTTGAGTATCATAACGCACTTGGAACCAGCAAAAGTTTAACCGATGACCATGCAGCCCACCACAGCAGTAATGGCAATGGCGGATTGACCGACAGTGCCTATAACCGTATGATGTTCCATGCAAATGACAGTTTATTTGCAGAACATTTTTATAAGTTTTGCAAAGATATGATGCAGAATAGCGGTATGATGACCGGTACAGGCGGAATGATGGGAAGCAACAGTAATATGATGGGTTCCGGAGGCATGATGAATGGTTCAACTATGGGCGGTGAAATGGATATGAATAAAATGATGGGATACATGGATAGTTTACACGTAAGTATGCAAAACATGATGAACCCAAATTTTCAAATGCATGATAGTTTGTTATATAGCCAAATGAGTATGTGCAAAATGATGACCAGTGGAACTGATGGGATAGAGCAAAACTATACTAATATGCAACAACTCAGGAAAAATCATCAAAATTTACACCGTAATTAATGAAAAATGAATTGCTGATTTATAAGTATCTATAAAATAGTTAAACATAAAAATAAATGAAAATGAAAAACAAAATTTTATTCGTAAGCTGTCTCGTATTTATTGTACTCACATCAAATAATTTAATAGCGCAATGTCATGGTGGAAGCAGTTCTGGGGGAAACCACAGTGACCACAACAGCACATCCGCCGAAGAGCACCAGGGACACAAATCGGGAATGCAAATGTTAACGGTTTATGGGAAATGTGATATGTGCAAGGCTAGAATTGAACAAGCTGCATTAAGTGTAAAAGGTGTAAAATCAGCTACATGGGATAAAGAAACAAAGCAATTGCATGTGTATTTAAAATCAAGTGGTAAGATTGATGATGTTTATTTAGCAGTTGGTAATGCTGGGCACGATACAGATGAATTTAAGGTTGCTGATGTTAAATACGACAGATTACCAGAGTGTTGTAAGTACAGATAATAAAAAGGTTTAATTGTAATCATTTAAAGAAAAGAAAAATATGAAAAAGATAGTTTTAATATTGGTTTTGGCAGTATCCACTGCAATGGTTTTTAATGCTTGCTCTGGTGCAGGTTCTACAGATAAAACAGAACAAACCATGAAAACAGTATACACCTGTTCGATGCATCCTGAAGTTGAACAGGATAAGGCTGGTAAATGCCCGAAGTGCGGCATGGATTTAATTGAAAAAAAGGTTGAACAAACACATGATTCAACAATGAAGTAAAGAATTTTCAATTATTGGTCATTAGGTAATTTATCTTTCATTCATTGCCTAATGACTATAATCAGTAAGCAAATCTTTAATAAATAGGGAAAAATGAAAATATCTGTTTTTATAATCATAATAATGCTTGGCCTTTTGCACAATGCCTTTGGTGTTGAAGCAAATTTAAAGCTTAAAGAAAATGGTGATTCCTTGAAAAATAATAGTGCAACTTCAAGTCCACAGGACACTATTAAGATTTATACTTGTGCGATGCATCCTGAAATTTCATGGTCACAACCCGACAAGTGTCCAAAATGTGGGATGGATTTGGTTTTAAAAAAATCTGACCAACAGATAAAAACAGAATACACCTGTTCTATGCACCCGGATGTAATTTCTGATAAACCTGGTAAATGCCCAAAGTGTGGAATGGACCTGGTGATTAAAGGTTCTGGTAGTGGAATGAATATGGGGTGCATGGGGATGATGCATGGAAATGGTAAAAAAAAGGTCTGGATGTATATTGCCGGTGCAGTGATGGTTGTAATGATGGTTGTAATGATGGTTTTTGTAATTAAATAATAAAAATTAGACAATGAAAAAATTAATAATAACATTAGTTGTTGCTTTTAGCCTTGGAAGTTTATTCAGTTCATGTATGGCAATGCATGGTTCATCTGCAAGCCAAAGTTATTCAATGGATTCACATTTTAGTTGTAAAATGCACCCTGAAGTTTACAGAGTATCTACAGGAAAATGCCCCAAATGTGGTATGGAATTGGTTTTTATAAGGGCTGATCAGGGCAATTCAGGTCACGGTTCGTCTTCTGGTGGTGGGCACCATCATTGACAAAAAGGTTATCCGGTATTTTTGACTATCAGTTTGTTGGATTTGCCGGATAACTAAATCCAATAAAATAGAGAGTATCTAACTTTTGCAACTGACAATGAAATGGAAGATACTGATCAGGAGAATTGTATTAAACCCTGTAATAAAAATCAGTATAATTTGCTTTAAAAAAATATTTGTATCCAATTAATTTTGATAACTTTAATATCAGTTACATACTAAGATAATATGAAAAGAGAGTACAAATATTTTATAGTAGAAATGATCATCGGTGCTTTGATTGGTTTCTTTTTCCTTCATCCAATTTCTATGTTGATAAATGGTGGACTGGATGCAATATTTTTTTCATTTAAAAACGGGATGCACCATTTATTACATTCGGCAATGTCGTGGTATTTTACATTGATTGGAATGATTCTGGCCACAGTTACAGCAATTTCGAGAATTACAATCAGAAGGAAAAATTTTTTACTTGAAAAACAGAAAAAAGAAATTCAGGAAAAGAATGTAGAACTTGAACAGCAAAAAGAAGAAATACAAGCCCAGGCGGAAAATTTACTTGAAGCGAATGAAGAAATTACTGCTCAAAATAACGAAATCACTGTACAAAAAGATTTAATAACCAAACAACATGAAGATTTAACTTCAAGTATCAGGTATGCAAAGGTTATCCAAACGGCAATGTTGTCAACACAGGATTTTATCAAAACAAAACTGCCAAACTCCTTTGTTCTTCTGATGCCAAAAGATATAGTAAGCGGTGATTTCTATTGGTTTACAGAAAAGAATAATTATCAATTTTTAGCAGCTGTGGATTGCACGGGTCATGGGGTTCCAGGAGCTTTTATGTCGATGGTGGGAAATCAGTTGTTAAATCATATCATATTGGAAATGGAAATACTTGAGACTGATTTGATACTCCAGGAAATGAATACAGGTATTAAGAAATTTCTGAAACATGACGAAACAGATGCAAGGGATGGAATGGATATGACGATTTGCAGAATAGACCCAAAGAAAAAAGAACTTGAATTTTCAGGTGCGGGAAATCCAATGTACATTTTACAGAATGGTGAACTTGTTGAAATTAAAGGAGATACAAGGCCAATAGGAGGATTTTCGAGGGATGCTGAACATTTTACAAAACATGTAATTAAAACAGATATACCTACAAACATTTATTTGTTTTCAGATGGATACTCTGATCAGTTTTGTGGTAAAGATTTAAAGAAGTTTGGCAGAAAAAAGTTTCGAGAACTTTTAACAGAGATTTCGCATTTGAAATTTGATGAACAAAAAGAAAAATTAATATCCGCGCACTTTCAATGGAGGGAAAATCAGAGGCAAACAGATGATATTCTGGTGCTTGGAGTAAAAGTATAACCTTGAGTATTTATAAGTAAAGGATACAGGTTATTTGAATAAATTTAGGACAATGAGTAAAAAACATAAATATCAGAGAAAACTTAGTCATAAAACAGGCAGTTACGGAACTGATTTAACCGAATATGATGGCGAAATCTTACCTAATCCAGAAGATGGTAGAATTCAAAGTGATGGAATGTTTCATGAATATTATGGTTTTGATTACTTTACTGAACAAGTAATTGAAAAATCAAGAAAAGAGTTCAAAATCAAAGTAATTAATAAAATAGGGATTGAAGATTATGAAAAAATTGAATCAGGATTAAAAGATTACGCTTTAAGCTCCAGTGATGATAAAATAACACCAGCTTTATCTTTGTTATACTTTTCATTGTTTGACAATAATCCAAACATTTTAATAGAGAATTATGATTACCAGCTTGATGAAATGGTTCATCATGTACCAGTTGGATATTTTAAAAGATATACTTTCCTGGACAGCTTAAAATATGAACCAAATGAACTTATAAATAAAATTTCACTCAAATGGTATGCTAAGCTTGCAGAAAAGATTACTAAGAAATATTTAAAGAAATATGTCAGGCATATTCGTAAAAATCAATCAGAACCTTTAATTGAGAACGCAAGAACTATGACCATCTATCGTGGTATCAGCAATGACAAATATTATCAGAACAATGATACAGATATTTTGGCAATGTACACAGGTGCCAAATCAGGATTATTATTCTTTGAAAAAAACTTGCTTACCTCTTATTCTTTATCACAAAATGTAGGAAATAAATTTATGGTAGGTACACTAAATCATAAAGGACAAAGACGGGTTTTGATAATAGGTCCTTTTGCTGTTTTAAAAAAAAGAATTTTCAGTTCGTTTATAGTGAGTGAATCATTTACAGATGAACAATATGAATTGCTTTGTTTCCCCAATTTTAAAAACCTTTATATGTATGATAAAAAGAATGATGAGATTAATGCAGAATTTGTATTATCAAAAATTGAAAACAACGAGAGTACATTATATTTTAGTTGATTAAGGTTTAAAATAATTATTGGTTTATATAAAATAAGAAAATAACATAAATATTATAGATGTTACTTAACATTCACAAACATGGTAAATAAAATTATAAAGTTTTTTCTCGACAACACATTAGTGACCGTTTTGTTGCTAGTTGTTTTTCTTGCCTGGGGGTTGGTGACGGCACCATTTGAATGGAATATAGGATTTTTACCCCGAAATCCTGTGCCGGTTGATGCAATACCAGATATTGGTGAAAATCAACAGATTGTTGCGACAGAATGGATGGGGCGTTCGCCAAAAGATATCCAGGAACAAATTACATACCCATTAACAACGGCTCTTTTGGGTATTCCAGGTGTAAAAACAATCCGAAGCACATCGATGTTTGGAATGTCTTTTATTTACATCATTTTTAAAGATGATATAGAATTTTATTGGAGCCGTTCGAGAGTATTGGAAAAATTAAATTCATTACCTTCAGGAATATTACCCACAGGAGTACAACCGGCATTGGGCCCTGATGCCACAGCTCTGGGGCAAATTTACTGGTATACCCTTGAAGGGCGTGACCCAAAAACAGGAAAACCAGCCGGAGGATGGGATCCTCAGGAATTAAGAACAATCCAGGATTATTATGTTAAATACTCCCTGACCTCTGCCGAAGGTGTTTCGGAAGTAGCCTCTATTGGTGGGTATATAAAAGAATACCAGATTGATTTGAACCCCGAAGCCATGAAATCGTACAATGTTACGGTTATGGATGTGATGAAAGCTGTTCAGAATTCAAATCTCGATATTGGAGCAGAAACTATTGAATTAAACCAGGTTGAATATGTAATCAGAGGTTTAGGTTACATTAAATCCATTGAAGATATTGAAAAAGCAGTTGTAAGCGTGCAGGATAATGTACCCATTACCATAAATCAAATTGCAAAAGTAAATTTTGGCCCTGCTACGCGCCGTGGAGGTTTGGATAAATTAGGGATTGAAGCCGTTGGTTCGGTGGTAGTTGCCCGCTATGGGTCAAATCCAATGGAAGTTATCAATAATGTTAAAAAGAAAATTGCTGAGATAGAACCAGGTTTGCCTTCGAGAGTATTACCCGACGGCACGATAAGTAAAGTAACCATAGTCCCATTTTATGATCGTACCGGATTAATAAGTGAAACAATAGGCACTCTGGAATCGGCTTTAACCCATGAAATCCTTATTAGTATTATTGTTGTGATAGTATTGTTGATGAACCTGAGATCATCGATTGTAGTTGCAATACTACTGCCAATTGGGGTTTTAATGACTTTTATATTAATGTCAAGTTATGGGGTTGACGCAAATATTGTGGCCCTTTCGGGTATTGCAATTGCAATTGGGGTAATGACCGATGTTGGAATTGTGGATATTGAGAATATTATCCGGCATATGGAAATGCCGGATAATCATCATTTAAAAGGAAAAAAGTTAAAGGATTTAATTTATAACGCCACCACACAAGTCAGGATGGCAGTTATAATCGGTATAGGAACTACCATACTTAGCTTTTTGCCAGTTTTTGCAATGGAAGCATCTGAAGGAAAGCTTTTTAAACCACTGGCTTTTACCAAAACATTTGCTATACTTGCATCACTAATACTTGGTTTTATTGCATTACCCACTTTAGCTTATTTTATATTTTCGATCCGTTCTGATACCAAAAGGTCTAAACTTATATGGAATATTGTGTTAATGGTTGTTGGGATTTTAATTCCTGTAATCTGGGGAGCATGGCCGGTTCTTTTCCTGTTCCTGATTGGTATCAATAATGTTTTGGAACACAAATGGAAAGAGAAATACAAACGATTGCCAGAATTAATTACGATGGGGTTTGTTATCTTATTTGCCTTGTACTACTTAATTGTTGAATGGTTGCCTTTAGGGGCACAAAATCACTTTTTTAAAAACTTTTTGTTTGTTGTATTTATAATAGCCACGGTGCTTACCCTTTTATCGCTGATGGTAAAATCGTACGAAAAAGTTCTTCGCTGGTGTCTGGCCAATAAAGTTAAATTTTTACTTATCCCTGCATTTACCACTTTTTTTGGTATTTTCACATGGCTTGGATTTGATACCGTGTTTGGCTTTGTTGCCAAAGGTTCTGAAGTTATTGGTTGGGATATAAGAAAAACGGAGTCATGGCAAGGAATATCAAAAACTTTTCCGGGAATTGGCAAAGAATTTATGCCTTCGTTAAATGAAGGTTCTTTCCTGTTGATGCCCACCAGCATGCCACATGCCGGTATACAAAAAAATATGGAATATGTAAAAATGCTTGATATGCGTTTGGCGGCAATTCCCGAAGTAGAAATGGCAGTTGGTAAATGGGGACGTGTAAATTCGGCCCTTGACCCTGCTAATGTGCAAATGTTTGAGAATGTGATCAATTACAAACCAGAATTTGTGCTTGACCATTTCGGCCACCGTAAACGGTTTAAAACTGAAAGCTCAGGGGTATATATCCTCAGAGATGGAACTAAATATAATGTTGAGGAAGGTTTCAGGAAAATAGACACTGCTTTACTTATTCCAGACAATTCAGGTGAATATTTGAGGCAATGGAGACCAGAAATAAAGAAACCAAACGATATCTGGAAAGAAATTGTAAAAGTTACCCAATTGCCAGGTTTAACATCTGCCCCAAAATTACAACCCATAGAAACCAGATTGGTTATGCTTTCAACAGGGATGAGGGCTCCAATGGGATTGAAAGTATCTGGCCCGGATTTGGAGACCATTGAGAAAACAAGTATTGATATAGAAAACCTGATGAAGCAAGTACCATCAGTTGAAGCTGCATCGGTTTTTGCCGATAGAATTGTTGGAACGCCCTATCTTTTGATTGATATTGACCGCACTGCAATTGCCAGATATGGACTTTCAGTGAAGGAAATTCAGGAAGTTATCCAATCGGCAATTGGTGGTATGGAATTAACCAGGACAGTAGAAGGAAGGGAAAGATTTCCAGTTCGTATCCGCTATGCAAGGGAATTAAGAACTACACCTGATGATATACAGAAAATATTGATTCCAACCATGACTGGGGTGCAAGTTCCACTTGGGGAACTAGCAAAAATAGAATATCAAAAAGGACCTCAAATGATAAGGGCTGAAAATACCTTTCTTACTGGATTTGTTATCTTCGACAAAAAGCCAGGTTTGCCAGAAGTAGATGTTGTAAATGAAGCTGAAGCTTTCCTGAAATCGAAAATCAAAAGTGGTGAATTGGTCATTCCTAAAGGTGTAACCTATCATTTTGCCGGAAATTATGAACACCAATTAAGGGCGACAAAAAGACTGGCTATTGTGATACCAATCAGTCTATTATTGATTTTCCTTCTTTTATATTTCCAATTCAAAACCGTTACTGCTTCATTCATCCATTTTTCAGGGGTTTTAGTTGCCTTTGGAGGCGGTTTTATTTTATTGTGGTTATATGGTCAGGGTTGGTTTATGAATTTCTCAATAGCAGGTGTCAACATGCGCGATTTGTTCCAGATGGGGCCCATTAATTTGAGTGTAGCGGTCTGGGTAGGGTTTATATCCCTGTTCGGGTTGGCTACCAATGATGGGGTAATTATGGGTACTTATATACACCAGGTATTTGAGGAAAAACAACCTACTACAGTCCACGATGTCCGCGAAGCGGTTGTTGATGCAGGTAAAAAAAGAGTTCGACCGGCAATGATGACAGCTGCAGTTATCATTATTGCACTATTACCAGTTCTTACATCAACAGGAAAAGGCGCTGATATTATGGTTCCCATTGCAATACCGACTTTCGGCGGCATGATTATTCAATTGATGACCATGTACGTTGTTCCGGTATTTCAGGCGATTTGGAGAGAAAATGCTATCAAAAAACAAGCTAAGCAAGTGATTACGAATAATAGAAATAGATGAAAATGGAAATAACGCTAAAATCAGTAATAACTTGTCCAAATTGCGGACACATGAAAGAAGAAACAATGCCAACCGATGCATGTCAATATTTCTATGAATGCGAAAATTGTAAAATAGTATTAAAACCAAAACAAGGTGATTGCTGTGTTTATTGTAGTTTTGGAAGTGTGAAATGTCCGCCGGTTCAAGAACAAAAATCTTGATGTAATTGGTGAAAATTAAAAGCTTATAATAGGCATTAGAGAAAATTGATGGCTTTTGTGCTTGAATGAAATATTAGTGTTTGAAATCCAGCGACAACTTTTATCGATTTTCGTTCTATGTGACCAATAAAAGAAAATTAAAAAATGACAAATGAAAATGAATTATAGATATATACTGATAGTCTTAACAATGCTTATTTATCCAAAGCTTAGTGCCCAGGAGAATTTAGACAGTTTATTAAAAATTGCTGCACAAAACAATCCCAGCCTTAAAGCAAAGTACAATAAGTATTTGGCTGATTTACAAAAAGTTCCACAAGTAGGGAGTTTACCTGACCTTGATGTTTCGTTTGGCTTTTTTATTAAGCCAATGGAGTTGATTGGAGGAAATCAAACTGCACAAATACAGGCTATGCAAATGTTTCCTTGGTTTGGAACACTTAGGGCTTCGAAAGATGAAGCTTCATTAATGGCCTTGTCGACATTTGAACTTTTTAATGTAGAAAAACAAGAGATATTTTATAATGTAAGGACCAATTATTACCAACTTTTTTTAAATCAAAAACAAATGCAGGTTTACGATACTACACTTGTTTTATTAAAAAGTATTGAACAACTGTTATTGGTTAAAATGAAAACCATTAATACGGGAAATACAAATCAGGAAAACAAGAGTAATGATGCCACGCAGGGAAATAAATCGATGGGCATGAATGCCAATAAACAGCAGGAAAATAAATCGAATAATGCACCAATGAATAATGCAGGCATGGGTGGCAGCAGTTCCGTGTTTGCCGATTTATTGCGGATACAGGTTGAAATCAAGGAATTGGAGGATAATATTGCTTCGTTGAAAAATCAAAAACGGATGTTGACCATTCAAATTAATACTTTATTGAAAAGGGATAAAGAAACAGAGATATTGGTACCAGATAATTTGCCAGTGCCAGAATATGATTTTGAAAACCCTTCAATACCTGACAGTGTAAAAGCCAATAATCCCATGATTAAAATGAATAAAGCTGATATTGAAGCCTATAAGCAAAGGCAAAAGATGAACAGAAAAATGGGCTATCCGATGATTGGTTTGGGATTGAATTATTCATTAATTAATAAAAGTGAAATGAGCACATCGGAAATGAATGGAAAAGATATGTTTATGCCAATGGTAAACCTCAAATTGCCAATTTACAGGAGAAAATACAATGCATCGGTAAAGGAAGCCGAATTACTGGAAAGTTCAGCAACCGACCAATTAGCAAATACTGAAAATATGCTTTTGATGGAATTATCTGAATATCAAATAGCTTTGAGAGATGCAAAAAGAGGGTTATTGCTTTATAATGATATTACTTCATTGACACAAAAAAGCTTTGACATATTATTGGTACAGTATTCATCATCGGGAGCTGATTTTGATGCAATTATAAGACTTCACAGACAATTATTGGATTACAGATTGAACATTATTGAAGCACAGGTAGAACAATTAACTGCAATAGCAGGGTTTCAGAAATTATTAAGTCAATATTAATATTACAAAAATGGTGAACATGAAAAATATATTTAAAAACAAATATCTACAATTGGCAATTTTATTTATAGTCGGATTATTTATTGGATGGCTTGTGTTTCATGGGTCTTCAACTCAAACCAGTCATAATCATTCGGAAACGGAAGGCGTTTCGGAAGTGTGGACATGTGCTATGCATCCACAAATAAGAATGGATAAACCAGGCAAATGCCCTATTTGCGGAATGGATTTAATTTTATTAGACCAGGGCACTTCAAATACGAGTAGCAGCGCAATTGAACTTTCGACTGATGCCTTGCAATTGGCGAATGTACAAACCAGTATAGTAAAAAAGGAAAAACCAGAAAAAGAAGTTCGAATGTATGGTAAAATTGAATCGGATGAACGGTTGATTCAAACCATTCCTGCGCATATTCCAGGCAGGGTTGAAAAGCTACTGGTTAATTTTACAGGAGATGAGGTATTTAAAGGCCAATCCATTGCAATTATTTATTCACCAACTTTAATCCAGGCGCAACAGGAATTGCTTGAAGCAAAAAAACTTGCCAATACTTTGCCTGGTGCTTTAGAGGCAGCAAGGGAAAAACTTCGTCAATGGAAACTTACCGATTTACAAATATCAGATATTGAGAAAACAGAGAAAATCATTTCGAATTTTGAAGTAAAATCAACTGTTTCGGGAATTATTACCAAGAAGATGGTTAACCAGGGCGATTATATTTCGCAGGGTTCGGCTTTGTATGAAGTTTCAGATTTATCGAGGGTATGGATTCAGTTTGATGCTTACGAAAGTGATTTACCCTGGATAAAACAAGGAGATAAAATAAAATTCACCTTGCAATCAGTTCCGGGAAAAGATTTTTCGGCCAATATCTCTTTTATATCTCCTGTAATTGACGATTTATCGAGAGTTGCAAAAGTGCGAATTGAACTGGCCAATAATGGAAGAGTTTTTAAACCCGGTATGTTTGCAACGGGCATTGTAAATGCAAAACTTGGAAATTTTAAGGATAATATTATCATCCCCAGTTCAGCTATTTTATGGACAGGTAAACGTTCATTGGTTTATGTAAAATTACCTGATACGAAAATGCCAACATTCGAAATGAGAGAAGTTGAAATAGGCCCAGATCTGGGCAATAGTTTTGTGATATTAAGTGGATTAAAAGAAGGAGAAGAATTAGTAACCAATGGTGTCTTTAGTATAGATGCTGCCGCCCAATTATCAGGGAAAACAAGCATGATGAACGAAGGTAAAAAGACTAAAGATGAAGTAATACCTGATTACCAAAACCAAACATCTGCAACGCTTGCAGGGAATTTAAATCTTCTATTTAAGGCATATATACCTTTTAAAGATAAGCTTGTGGAATCGGATGCAGGAGCAGCATATACCGAATCTCAAAATTTGTTAAAGCAAATAGAATCCATAGAAATGAGCCTTTTTACAGGTGAAACGCATGAATACTGGATGAATAAAAGCCAATTGGTTTTAACTGCGCTTAAAGAGATTAAGCAAAATGCAAGTATTGATGATATACGCAAATCCTTTGTTCCAATATCTGAAAACCTGATAAAAATTTTTAAAGCTTTTGGAACTGGGAGCAATAAAGCTTATGTCCAGTTTTGCCCAATGGCCAACCAAAAGATAGGCGCATTTTGGCTAAGTACAGATAAACAAATCAAAAACCCTTTTTATGGTAGTATGATGATGACGTGCGGCGAAACCAGAGATACTTTGAAATAAATACTATAAACATTTAAAACTAAACAAAATGGTAAAAAATTTAATTTTAGGCATAGCAATAGTTACTACAACTTTTGCAGCCTGTAACGGCAGCAATTCAAATGAAAATAAAACTACTCAAACAGCAGATAGTACCATCAAATCAACTACAGAAAATGAAGTAAAAAAAATCGTTCCAATTAAAGAGATTGTGAGCTCGTATCTTGAATTGAAAAAATCATTGACCGAAGACAATACTGAAGGTGCTGCAACTGCTGGAAAATCTATAGAAGCTGTTTTTAAAAATTTCGATAAAAGTACTTTGACTACAGATCAAAAGAAAACTTTTGAAGATGTGGAAGATGATGCCAGGGAACATGCGGAACACATTGGCGCAAACGGCGGAAATATTGTACACCAGCGTGAGCATTTTGAAATGTTGAGCAAAGACATTTACGATTTAATTAAAGCAATTGGAGCTGGACAAGTATTGTATAAAGATTTCTGTCCCATGTACAATAACAAGAAAGGTGCTTTTTGGTTAAGCGAAACAAAAGAGATTATAAATCCTTATTTGGGTAAAGCAATGCCAACTTGTGGTTCAATAAAAGAGGAATTAAAATAGAATGAAATCCATAAAAAAAATACTGTTAGCAACTGGCATTATTTTTATATCCATTCAATTTATACAACCTGTCCGTAACAAAAATGGACAGGTATTGAACACGGATATATCAAGACTGCTTATTGTACCAGATAGTGTACAGACTATACTGAAAAATGCCTGTTATGATTGCCACAGCAATAACACCAATTACCCCTGGTATTCCAATATTCAGCCAATGGGCTGGCTAATGGCCAAACATATTAAAAAAGGCAAAGCAGAGTTAAATTTCAGTGAGTTTGGCAGCTATACACCAAGAAGACAAGTAAGTAAACTGACCGGAATTGCTAATAGTATACAAGATGATATTATGCCCATGTGGTCTTATAAACTGATGCATAAAAATGCCCAACTTACCACATCGGAAAAGACAGTATTTATTAAATGGGTAGAACAATTGAAAGATAGCGTTTCGGCAAAATAACAAAAAAGCTGGTAGTCCAACATAGGAAATGCCAAGATCCATATTTATAGGTTACAGATGCAAAGCCTATGCGTAAGTGTGCAGTGAAGCGTTTGAGTAATATTTGATGTTTAAAACATTATCATGGTAAAAATCATTTCATTATGATTATTAAGCATAATAATTATGAAAAAGAAAAAGGTTTCGACTCGGAAAGTGAAAAAACAAACCCAGACATGGAGCCCATCAGAAAAGAAGGTTTTAGTAAGCATTGGGGTTGCATTGCTTGTTTTTATATTAGTATGGTACACGAATGAAGCAACTGAGAAATACGCTGCTGAAAATGCATATAAAGCTTATATTGATAAGCCTGTGCCTGATAGTGTTGTATGTATGGTAAGCGGTATGGTTAAAAATAAAGCAATAAAACCAATTGAAATAAATGGAAAAACTTATTGGGGATGCTGCGACAATTGCCTTATGCAACTGAAAAATAACATTGAAAATGTACTTTTTGCCAAGGATCCTGTTTCAGGGGCAATGATATGCAAATCCGGGGCATTGAAGCGGCTTAATCCAGAAAATAAAAAGTACGTACTTTATTTTGAATCGGACAGAAATTATGAATTGTATGTAAAGACGCTAAGTGTTAAAAAGAAAGTGTAAAATTTCATTTAATTGAAGTAGTAATTAAATTAATGTTGAATCTTAAAAAAAGAAGAAATGAAGAAAGTAAAGTTATTTAGTATTGTATTGACCTTGATTTTGACCAGCACGTTTACCATGTTTGCGGGTGTAAAAACTGATAAATTTAAAGTGTCGGGAAATTGTGAAATGTGCAAAAGCAGGATAGAAAAAGCTGCAATGTTAATAAGTGGTGTTTCGAAAGCAAACTGGAATAAGGATACAAAAATATTAGAGGTTGCCTATGATGAAACAAAAACAAGTGCGGATAAAATTCAAATGGTAATTGCCAAATCGGGACATGACACGGAAATACAAAAAGCGAAAGTCGAAGATTATAATAAACTCCCAGGGTGCTGTAAATATAATCGTTCGGATGAAAAGAAAATGCCTTCTGGCTGTACCCGTCCACAAAAGGATTCAAAAAACAGTTCATGCTGTGGTAAAAAATAACAATTTAAATCATTCACATTTAACTTATAAAAGATGAAAAGAAAATTGATAAATCTAGTAGTTGTATTGCTTATTGGAGTAAGCACTGTATTTGCCCAAAGTAAAACGGAAAAATTTAAAGTATACGGAAATTGCGATATGTGTAAAAATCACATAGAAAAAGCAGTTATGAAGGTAGCCGGTGTATCAAAAGCAGACTGGAACAAAGAAACTAAAATAATTGAACTTAGCTTTGATGAATCAAAAACAAGTAAGGATAAAATTGAACTGGCTATTGCAAAAGCAGGGCATGATACTGAAATGTACAAAGCCGAAGATAAAGCTTACAACGCATTACCAGGATGTTGCCAATATGAAAGGGAAAAATCGGGCAAAAAAATGGATGGGCACGAAGGGCATATGTAATGATTTAGGATTTTATTACTAAATGCTTTGGACGGCATTGAAATAAAATAGGAACTTTTGGTAATAAATGAAATTATGCCGAAAGTTCCCAATTTATACATGATTTATTTTATTTTTTCTTTAACGTGGCTTTAGAATAAACTTCAAAAGGTTTATTTGGTTCTGCCAACTCAAATGATTCAATAAATTCTCTGTCATTAATCAGCTGATACGATTCTTTTGCTTTCCAGCCAGGAGCAATATTTTCTATGCTTTCGGTAATAAATACAATGGTCTTTTTGTCCGGCGAAATGCTATCGAGTTTATATTGATTTACAAATCCTTCGATATGGAACTGGCGCAATACAAACGTTTTTCGGGACTTATCGTAACTAATATAACCAATATCCTCATGGACTTCGCCTTTTGGATTTTCTGTAGTTGGTGGATAGGTTGATTTGTTTCTTACTTCAATAAATTTTCCGTTAAAAATAAATTTATAGGACCTTTCATAAACTCCCTTTCCCGACTGACCTTCACTGGTTCCTGTCCAGGTACCGATAAAAAATTTGAATGGTTTCCAGATACTGTCCTGCTTATTTGTTTGCGAAAGCAAAAGATGTGGAAGTAAAAATAACATACCTGCAATAATTCCAATTTTGATTTTTTTCATAACCTGGTGTTTTAAATTTGTATGAAAGATTTAACAAAACTATTAAACAAAATATTTCACTGAATATCCGATGTTTTTTCAATCAAGAATGTATTAATCCTTTTTTAATTTCCGAAAACTACAAAAAACAAATGATTGCATTGTGTTAAACGGTGTTTGGTGATCAACCGTAATACATTGAATTTTTTCAAAATAATTATTCAATAAATCAACCATTGAATTTTCGGAATATTGTTTGATTTTTATTCCACTGCATTTATCCGGGCCTTGTTCTGAGAATGTTCCAATTACCAAAATTCCGGTGGGCTTAACGAATTGTTGAACAGTATTGAGATAATTTTCAATTTCATCTGCCCGAGTAAGAAAATGAAATGCTGCACGATCATGCCAAAAGTCGTATTTTTCTGTTGGTTTAAAAGTTGCAGCATCGGCAACAATCCATTTTACCAATGAAGCACGATTGGCAAGCCTTAATTTAGCTTTATTAAGTGCAATTTCTGAAATATCAAGTACGGTAATATCCTGGTAACCCAAATCCAGTAAAGAGTCAACCAAAAAACTATCACCACCACCAATATCAATTATTTTTGCGGTGAAAGGTACATTAAACCGCTTGAAAAAATCAAGAGAAGTCTCTGGTGTGGGTTGAAACCAGCTAACTTCATTTTGTTGTTTTGATTGATAGATATTTTCCCAGTGTTTTTTGCGGTCAAAGTTTTCCATATACCAGATGTTGTTAATATAAGAACAAGGTAATGTTTTATTTATAATTGGAAAAGCAGAAATTTTAAATTGAAAATATGAAAATTCTGTACTAAGTGGTTCAACTCCTTTGTGAATTTATCTATCGTGCAATCTCATTGTTGCTAATAATTTGGAATGCTGAAATATTATTATTCATTTCATGAATGACTTTTATATTTCGTAAAAAACTATCAAACCAGACTATCAAAGTTTGTTTCACAGACAGCCAATTTACCAAGTAGATAATATCCGATTTTATTTTCCAAGCTATATTAATCATCCAATTTTTGGCTTAATTCAGCTTCTATTGCTTCAATACTTGGCAAACTGCCTTTTAAATTATCAGGCAAAAAGCGGGTGAGTTCGTAATCTGAAATACCTATGGGTTTATGAATATCACGAAGTGCATATTCAGCGAATACTTTGTCTTTGCCCTGGCACAATATCAAACCAATGGTGCCCTGGTCGGTAGGGTGCCTTAAAATATCATCAACAGCAGAGCAATAAAAATTCATCTTGCCAGCATATTCAGGGATAAATTCGCCCTTTTTGAGATCAATTACAACATAACACCTCATCTTGAGATGATAAAACAAAAGGTCGATATAACAATCTTTATCACTGATTTCGAGTTTGTATTGTCGACCAACAAAAGCAAATCCTGCTCCCAGTTCAATCAGGAATTTTTCAACATGCTTAATCAATTCTAATTCCAATTCCCTTTCAGTAAATGGAACGGCCAATGTCATAAAATCGAAAACATATGGGTCTTTTAATATTTGCCTGGCAAGTTCGGAATGTACGGGAGGAAGCGTTTTGTCAAAATTAGTTACGGCATTGCCCTGCCGGGTATGTAATCCTGCATTTATCATATCTATCAGGGCATCACGGCTCCATCCGTTTTCAATAGTTTGTTGCATATACCAGTACCTGGTTTGCATATCTTTTACTTTTTGGATAAGGATGAGGTGATGTGCCCAGCCAATTTTCGGAATAATATCTAACTGAATATCATTTGATTGTAATTTGGCAACGAGCAGTTGCCAATTTGGTTCTTTTTTATTAGCGGTGATTGTTTTTGGAATTATTTGATTTTCCAATTGCGAAACGGACAGTTTCGTAATTGAGTCAAAATTGGAATATTCAAGATAAAATTGGATCATAAATTGAATATTTCTTTCCGAAAAACCTTTAATATCAGTCAATTCATTTTTGAGATCTTTGGACAAGCGGGGAATCACACCTTTTCCCCAGCCCTCCATCTGTTGACGTTCATGAATCATTTTGCCAATATCCCAATAGGTAGTCAACATTTCAGCATTGGCAGAAAGGTTTGCTCTAATTTGCCCTTGACGAACCCTGTTTTTAATATCGGATAACAAAGTATTGTAAAAAACTAATTCTTCTTTCATTATATGCAATTGGTTTAATAGATGTAAAAATAGGAAAAATATCAAGGTTTTGAAGAAAATTTATATCTGCCCTTATGCTCTCTTATCTTTTGAATCTGTTTCAAAGGCGATGAGGTTGAATTGTTATTCACTTCTTTTAATTGTTTTTTGTGCTCGTGAGAATTCAATCTCATATTCTTTTATCTTTAGCAGACTCATTGAAGGCAATGAGATTGAACTGTTCCCTCAATCGGCTGCGAACCCTTAAACCATAGAAGTCTTCTATTTCGCTGCTGTTAAGATTGGTTGTAAGGTGCGTCAACATGTGTTGAAAAATGAATAAATCATAACGTGATAAAAGGATTTCGGACATTACATTGCATTCATTGCCAAAGTATTTTAAATTGTTTTCGGTGCCCAGGTCGTCAAAACAATAAGTGCGTGGAGTTTCATTTTTGAATGACTGTTTGCTGTATTTGTAAATCACGGAATAACCTTCCTGGATGAATTCGAAACTAATATCCCTGCATGATTTAAAGATGAACCGTTCACCTGGTTTCTGAAAAAGCTTAAGTATATTCATTAATGAGGTTTTACCACATCCAACTGGCCCAGATAACAAAATACCTTTGCTAAGTGAAATATTGTACTTGTCAGCACCTGCAGAATCTTTCAAGAAATAGACCAAAAGTTTAAAAATAACTTCGTAATCCTCGGGATAAAGTTTAAAGCCAGGATTGTACAACTCTTTGCCTTTGGCCTCAATTAATGAGAGGCAATTGGTAAAATCGAAAGAATCTTTCATAAACAACAATTTTATTTGAAAAATATCGAACCACATAGGCATATAGTTGACATAGATTTAATTTTAGCCTTTATAATGGTTCTGAATAGTTTTTGTTTTGATTGAGATGAGGTCTTTGATTTTGATTTGATATCGCAAACTGATGACTGTTGAGCATCCAGTTTCGCGCGGCGGCTTTCCAATTTTTCATTGGCGTTTTGCCCCCGACTTTCCAACCATTGCTCTCATAATGATTGAAGAATTTTTGGGCTTCAATTTCTGGATAGTTTTCAGATTTAAAAAAGACAATCACCTCATCAATTGATGGAACTTTCATTTTGCTTTCTTTTTTTGGCGCAACTTTTTTTCTTTTTTCTTCTTTCAGATCATTAACCTCAACTTTTTCGTTATTCAAATTTTCAAGATTTAAATTCTGATCAAAATTTTGTGTTTTTCCCTCTATATATGTTTTATTGTTTATATGTTTATTATGTTTATATAATGACGCAAGAGTTGTATCGGATTTGCGCCGAGGGTTGTATTGATTTTGCGCCGAGGGTTGTATAACAGTTGTATCAGATTTGCGCCGAGGGTTGTACAAGTGTTGTATCAAATTTGCGTCGAGGGTTGTACTGTCAGTTGTATCAAAATTGTACAAGTTAATCAAACTGCCTTTCATTGGGTTGTGAGAAGGTAAATATTCGAGATACCCATAATCATGTAGCTCATGCAAGCATTTATGATAGGTATTCAGCGAACCAATTTTGCAGATTTTCAAAACTTCGCCCCGGTTAATTTGAAACGGATTTTCAAAACGGTTGAGATTCCAATATTGGAATAAAGTGATATACAGGCTTACGTGTAGGGCATTAAGCCTGTTATCTTCAGCGACAATTTCAAAGAATGTTGAAAGGTGCTTAATATAGTTCATCCTTTTACAATTCCTTAACTATGGATTTTATTGGATTGGAGCATCTTTTGAATATCCTCGTGATCATAATAAATTACACCGCCTATTTTAGTAAAGGGCAATGTACCATTGATACGTAAGTTTTGCAAAGTACCCGGTGAGATGCTTAACAATTTTCTTACCTCTGCGCTTTTCATCCATTTCTTTACTGGTTGGATTCCGTTTTGACGCAAAAGTTTTTTAAATTCATCTAAAAGTTCAGTTTTAAAGACGTGCAGGTCTTCAGTTGTTAAAATTTGTGCTGGCATAATTAAACAATTTAATTTATTATGCAGCAAAATTACTTAGGCTGGAAGAGAAAAACCCCCAACTTCCCCCAAGTTGGGTATTAAAAAAGTTCAAAATTCTTTTTCGTCAATTTTTTTAATTAGCGCATTACGCAGATTATCAAGGAATAAAGTTGGGTTTTTCCGGTTCTTTATTTCTGTAAAAGCATGGTAATAATCGCCAAGTTCAATTTTGAAAACCTTTTGAACGGTTGTGGCCAACTCTGTTATTGTAATTTGCCCATTACTGACAGAACCTTTTGCCCAGGCCGCATACATAAGTTCAATTAGTTCTATTTTTGAACCTGTCCAGTCAAAAAACACCCCACCTTCCCCAAGTTGGGTGTTTTTGTCATCGGTCTCAAATCGCTTAATTTCAGATAATAAGAATTCAGAAAGTTTGCTATATGCCAGATAACGGGCTAAAATCAGGTCATAACCAGTCGAAATATCTTTATCCATCAAAGACAGGCAATCTTCCAAGGCAACAGGATAATCAGAATTTTCACGGAGGAAATACTTTGTGTCAAAATCAGATTTGCCTGATTTATAATAAGTTATAATGTGTTGATAATGAGAATTATAGTTAATGAGTAATTTCAATGTTTTTTTGCAATGACATTTCTTTTCTTTAACTGTAGTAAAACCAGCTAAATGACAGTAGTATTTAGCAAGTGCAGTGTAGTAGTGAATTTTAGAGATTGCCTGGGGATGGACATTTTTAAAAAAATGAATCTCACTTGATGGATCTGCAAATTGATGTTCTTTTAACTTTTGTTTGAGGTCAGCATAGTTATTTACTGAAGCTCTCACCATTTTTTCATATCGTTCAATCGGGTTGGGGGTTGTTTTTTCAATTTGTTGTAGTTCCTTGTCCAATAAAAGTTCGAGCCTTGAAGATGTACCATTCATTTTAGGGATTTTAATTAAATAAAAAACCCACCTTTAAATTATTAAATTACAAAGTGGGTAAATACTTAACGTTCAAACAAATAATCCTTAACCTGTAAAACCTATACTTCACCGTTTAAACGCAAAGAACATCAAATAAAATTAGTTCTATTGAATCTAAAATATTGTAAAAAAAAGTTAACATTGCTTAATCAGCATAGGTTTAAGAGGTTGTCCTTCTAATTTATTGCGTAAAGTTTTCATATCATCACTAACTTTTTGTTCAATTACCTTTGCATAGATTTGGGTGGTTCTTATGCTTGTATGCCCTAAAAGTTTTGATACTGTTTCCATTGGTACCCCATTTGTAAGGGTAATTGTTGTAGCAAAGGTGTGACGTGCAATATGGAAGGTCAAAGGTTTCTCAATACCACATAAATCGGCAATTTCTTTAAGATAGGCATTTAGTTTTTGGTTGGAATAAACCGGTAACAGTTTTTCTGCCTCGATTACCCTGGGATTATTTTTATATTTATTGATTATTTCCATTGGTTTTGATAACAAAGGAATTCTTACCGGAATATCTGTTTTATGACGAATTGTTGTTATCCAGTAGCCTCCATCAATGCCCAGCATTATATTTTGAGGTGTCAGTTCAAAGACATCGATATAAGCCAGGCCTGTATAACAACTAAAAATAAATAAATCTTTAGCATATTCAAGTCTTTCAATCTTGAAGCGTTTTTGTTCAATTGATGATAATTCATCAGATGTTAAAAATTGCCGGGTGGTTTTCAGGAAAACTGGCTTAAACTTATGGAATGGATCTCTTTCTAACCAATCGTTTTTAATGGACATATTCACCACTTTTCTTAGTCGTTCAATATGTTTCATGATGGTATTCTGTCCACATGGAAGCTTTTGGTCTTTTGGAACATATGTTTTCATAAATCGCTCGAAATCTGCAAGAAATTTATAATCCAGTAACGAAAGATAGATATCCGAAGCATTGAATTTGGCTTTTAAAAATTCCTGAACATATCGTTTTGTTGTATAGTAATTTTTCAAGGTGCCCCATTCTAAAGTATTTTCAGTTTCTTTATTATGATAATCGAAAAGTGAAATAAGCGAATGTTCTTTTTCTTCTACTCCACAGAATTTATTTTTTATCAGATCTGCTGTTATGAGTTTCTTTTTTAATTGAAGTTCCTGGTAACATTCTACCAACCGGCTTCGAATCTGCTCCAGGTAGGTATTTAAATTCCGGATTTCATCTGTTTTCCCTTTTGCGAGGCCTTTTGCGTCGTTCCAATTATTTGTTAATATGTCTTTCTTTAGAGAAACGTCTGTTCGTTTTCCATCGACTGTTATTCTGACATAAATTGGAGCTTTTCCATCTTTCCCTTTGTATTTTCTAAGGTAAAATACAATTCCGAAGGTGTTTGTTGTTTTCATATCATTTCATTTTAAAGTGAATAGCTTATTTTGACTTTGTTATTTGATTTTTACTCAAAAAAACAGTATCAAAATCCTTTAAAACGAATCAATAAAAATGATTGTAATAGCCTTTAATACAATCATTTGCATTGAATTCTGTACCCAAATATATAATTAAAAAATGGGGCACCGAATAGGGCACAATTAGATTGAAATAATATGATTTGAATTGATATAGGAAAATAAAAAAAGCCCGAAAATCCTAAGATTTAAGAGCTTTTGTAGTGTAATGATTCTCACTAAGTCGGGGTGAGAAGACTCGAACTTCCGGCCTCTACGTCCCGAACGTAGCGCGCTACCAACTGCGCCACACCCCGGCAGTATCTTGCGACAAAAATAATATAAATTGAATGGATTGTGAAAAAAATTAAAAACTTTTCTGCACTTGTAGTTACTTATTCTGACTGTCTGAATTTAATTTTTGTTTCGTTTACCAGATTTTTGTTAATTTTGAAGTGAAATTGGTTATTTATACTTTACTATGTTTATTTCAGTGAAAGAAGCTATGGAGCTTACAGGCCTGAGCTCTACTACAATTTACCGGCTTTGCAACAAGAGGATTAATACGTTATTTATTAGAAAAGAGGAAAATAAGTTTTTAATTGATAAGGATTATTTGCTGGCTACTTATCCGCCCGATATTGTAAAAATAACCGAACAACTGGAAAATGAACCTGTTTTAACAGGCAAAATTGAAAATACACCAATTTTGGAAATAAAAAATACACCCGAATCTTCCAAAATTGAGAACAATGTGATTGAATTTGATGTTTCAAATGAAACTGAGCATAATGCTGAACAAGAATCCGGTGATTTTGAACCCGAATTAATTGTAGATGAAACCTTTTCTGAAACACAGCAAGAAGTTATTTTTGCAAAAGAAAATGTTGAATTGGAAAAGAATTTTCCTTTCATTGAAAGTCCCACCGTTGAAAGTGGAAATCCGGCTAAGCAGGGTTTTAATTGGGAAACCCTGGCTGGAATATCGATTTCAATGGTATTAATTTGTTTGCTTATTTATCTTATCTATCTCGAAATTGGTTAAATTTTATTCTTTAATTTCCCTTCCGGATGAAAATCATCGACCTGAGTCATTTGCTTGATAATAATACTCCCGTTTATCCGGGATCTGAAAAACCTTCGTTCGTACATTCAAGCCAAATTGATACCGATGGATTTGCTGAAACAAAAATATCAATGCTTTCGCATGTGGGCACGCACATGGATGCCCCGGCTCACCTTATTTCAGGAGCAAAGTACCTCGATGAATTTGAAATTGAGGCATTTTATGGAAAAGCAATATGCATTAACTGTAGTCATATAAAAGGCAGAACCATTGAAATGGAAGACTTGCAATTTTTTGATGCGCGGATAAAATGTTCCGAATTTGTGCTTATTTATTCAGGTTGGTCTGAAAAATGGGGAAGCAATGCATATTTTGAATATTTTCCTGTACTATCAGAAAACGCTTGTTTGTGGTTAAGCAATTTTAAACTTAAAGGAATTGGATTAGATTGCATTTCCATAGATCCCATCGGGACAACATCCCTTCCAAATCATAGAATTATATTGAGCCAAAATATTTTAATTATCGAAAATTTAAAAATTACTTCTGAACTTACAGGACAAGAATTCTATTTTGGTTGTTTTCCGCTAAAATTCCGCAATTCTGATGGCGCTGCAGTGAGGGCAGTTGCTTTTCTTTAATACCGGTTATTGAACTTCAGGCTTTTAATTAGAATACTTTGGTAACTGGTGTTGAAAAGTTTTGAAATGTATTTTTATATGAGTGATGCTGATTTAATTGTAACTTTAAATAAGTCTAGTTCTTCAATTATGATAAATTCCGAATCCTCATATCATGTCTTCGAAAGTAATTTTATTCATAATTGGATAATAGCCAAAATTAAGTGATTGATTGATATAATCAAAGCTATTTTTTTGTAAATTTACTATACGATTTAAAATTACCAATATGGGCATAGATATTCAAAAATACCTCACCGAACAATATAAAAAATCGATTGAAACTGGTAAAAAACCAGGTCCGGTTGTAACCATTTCACGAGAATATGGATGTTCAGCCAGGGAAATTGCTGAAGCAATAGCCGACAAACTGAATGAAATTTCCACAAAAAAAGAGGAAAAACAGAAATGGACATGGATAAACAAGGAAATATTTGAAAATACTGCTAAATCGCTGAATCTTAAAATATCAAGGATTGCACATGTTTTTGAAGGTGAAAAGAAAAACCTTATTGAAGGCATTATCCTCAGCACTTCAGAAAAATATTATACCAGCGACCTTAAAATTAAAAAGAAGATCATCGAAATTGTACGATCGTATGCAGAAAAAGGCAATATAATAATAATTGGTCTGGGTAGTGTGGCAATTACCAGAGATATCGCAAACTCAGTTCATATCAAGCTTCACGCACCCTTTGAATGGCGGGTAGAACAAATGGCAAAAAAATTGTCGAAATCTATTGATGAAACCAGGAAAATGGCCAAAACCATCGATAAAAAAAGAGAAATCTTAAGGGAATCATTTATCACTAAATCTAAATATGAGGAGCTTTTTGACGCAACTTATAATGTAATGTCGCTTAACAGGTCAGAAATTGCTGAGTCGGTAATTGGTATCATGAAAGCCAGGAAAATTATCTGAAAATCCATACCATAAAGTTTTATGCTTGAATTAAGACCCAATAATAAATTGTTGCTTGAATTGCTCGAAACCAGGATGCCTTTCGGAAAATTTAAAGGTACTTTTATTATTGATTTACCCGAATATTACCTGCTCTGGTTTGAACAAAATGGCCTGCCTAAAGGAAAACTTGGCGATATGCTAGGTCTTGCTTACGAAATAAAACTAAATGGGTTGGAAGCCATGGTAAAGTCTATTCCAATTCCTAAATCTAACTAATAAAAGTAGCTCTTTAATTAATATTAATCAAAAAGCCGTATTTATCCGATGATAATTCAATTAAAACGGCATTATGTAATCAGAATAAAAAGAGGCTCTATTCCCAATAGCCCGGTTCCCACTTCCAGCCATTTTTAACCTTTGCCCAATGACCCTGGTGCCAGTATTTTTTATTTTCAGGAGCCTTTTCCCAATGGGCTTTTACCCATTTGTATTCCTTGCTTTTCGATTTCCATTCCCACTCACCAGGAACCCACACCCAATTTGAAGCTTCGGTTGGTTTTGGGACATCATTTTTTGTTAAAGTATCCTTTGGTGCTTTAGGTTTTTCGTTTACTACCTGGGCTTTTATTGATAATGCAAATCCAAAAGCCAACATAAAAATAAGGAAAAATAATTTTTTCATATTCAATTCTTTTTAAGCTGTAATTATTTACAGAATAAAACTAGGATTAAAAATCATTATTTTGGAGATTTTTAAATTTTGAAGAAAACAAATTAAAACTTTCTTTAATTTCTACCAAGTAATTCTGCCATTTTAGAGCCAATATCGGCAGGAGAATCAACCACTGCAATTCCGCAAGCCCTCATAATTTCTTTTTTGGCCTGGGCAGTATCATTTTTACCCCCTATAATTGCTCCTGCATGACCCATTCTTTTTCCTTTTGGGGCAGTTTCACCAGCAATAAATCCAACTACTGGCTTTGTTCCGTTTTCCTTTATCCATTCAGCGGCCTGAACCTCTAAATTTCCACCTATTTCGCCAATAATTACTATACCTTCAGTATCTTTATCGGCCATAAAAAGTTTAACAGCATCAAGTGTTGTTGTACCAATTATTGGATCTCCGCCAATTCCCACAGCAGTAGATTGGCCAAGTCCTGCTTTTGAAATCTGGTCAACTGCTTCGTAAGTAAGGGTACCTGATTTTGAAACTATACCTACTTTTCCAGGTTGAAATATAAATCCAGGCATAATTCCTATTTTAGCTTCTCCGGCAGTTATGATTCCCGGACAATTGGGGCCAATGAGCCGTGAGTCCTTGTCTTTAATAAAATCCTTAACTTTAACCATATCCTGAACAGGAATCCCTTCGGTTATTGCTACTATAACTTTAATTCCGGCGTCGGCAGCTTCCATTATGGCATCAGCGGCAAATGCAGGTGGTACAAAAATTATCGAAACATCTGCACCTGTTTCGGTAACTGCTTCTTTTACAGTATTAAATACTGGCCTGTCGAGATGTTTGGTTTTACCTTTACCTGGAGTAACGCCTCCTACTACGTTTGTTCCATATTCTATCATTTGGCCGGCATGAAATGTGCCTTCACTCCCCGTGAAACCCTGAACCAATACCCTTGAATTTTTGCTGACAAGTATTCCCATTTAATTCTGATTTGTTTTAACAGGTTTAAAAGTAAGGTATTTCTGTATTATTTCAAAAAAGAATTTTATTTTTCTATGGCTTATTTCTTTTGATGATACAAATTGTCTTAATACTTTTTAATAAATTAATTAACCCATATTTCGATTATTTTTGTATAAAATTGAATTGAATGTTAAATACAGATACAATTTGTGCAATTGCTACCCCGGCAGGTTCTGGGGCTATTGCAACACTCAGGGTTTCGGGAAGAAAATCAATTTCATTGGTGGATAAAATTTTCTATGCTGCCAAAAAACATAAATCGCTCAAAACGCAGGAGGCTTATACCGCATTGTATGGTTATATTAAAGATGGAGATGAATTGGTTGACCAGGTTTTAGTAACTGTATTCAGAAAACCAAAATCATATACCGGTGAAGATGCAGTTGAAATTTCTTGTCATGGTTCAATTTATATACAACAAAAAATATTGGGACTTTTAATAAAAACTGGAATCAGGCTTGCATTTCCAGGAGAATTTACCCAAAGGGCTTTTCTTAACGGAAAAATGGATTTGTCGCAAGCTGAGGCGGTTGCCGATTTAATTGCTTCTTCATCTGCTGCTTCGCATAAAATTGCATTGAACCAGGTAAGAGGCGGGTTTTCAAAGGAACTCAACGCACTTCGGGACCGGCTTCTGAATTTTATTTCCTTAATTGAACTTGAACTCGATTTTAGCGAAGAAGATGTTGAATTTGTTAACCGGAAGCAATTACTTGAACTTTTGGAAGAAATCAGATCCAAAGTAGAGAACCTGGTTAAATCATTTAAACTTGGAAATGTAATTAAAAATGGCGTGCCGGTTGCCATTATAGGTGAACCAAATGTTGGAAAATCCACCCTTCTGAATGCACTTGTTAATGAAGAAAAGGCAATTGTTTCAGAAATTGCCGGAACCACCCGTGATGCCATTGAAGATGTATTGAATATTGACGGGATTCTTTTCCGGTTTATTGATACAGCCGGTCTGCGCCAGACAGACGATACCATCGAAAACCTGGGAATTGAAAAAACAATTCAAAAAATAAACCAGGCTGAAATTATTATCCTTGTTACGGAAGCTTCTAACAACTGGCAGTTAATATCGCAGCAGGTAAAGCACACCCTCGATAAGTATAATATTAAAGAACAAAAACTAATTGTGTTACTTAATAAAAGTGATAAAATAAAACCTGATTCTGAAACAATATTAAAGTTAAACGAACAATTGCGTGGGATAAAAGTTTTTGACGCATCTGCTAAAACAAATCAAAACATTGATAAGCTCAAAGAAGTTTTAAAAAGGGAGTTCAGTTTTGTTGAAAATGAAAATAATGTTGTTGTAAGCAATATAAGACATTTTGAAGCACTCTCCAACGCACTTGGCGCAATTGAGCGGGCAATTGAAGGAATGGCCGGCAGTATTTCCTCCGAATTCATTGCTATGGATATCAGGCAAGTCATGCACTATTTAGGTGAGATAACTGGGCAAATATCAACGGATGAGATACTTGGAAATATATTTAGAAATTTCTGTATCGGAAAGTAAATTATTTTTCCCATACTTCTCTGACACATAATAATTAATTTTCTGATAGTCTGTTTCTACTGATTTTACAGTACTTCTCAATATGTGTATACAAATCAACCTGAATGTTGACAATTACAAGATAGAATTTTTGCAATAGTTACCGAAAAAAGGTATCTTTCGCAAATAAATACTCTAACATGGATGGACAAAAAGAAATAAGGATGCTTAAATGGATTGAATTGCTTCAATCAAGGGGAGCTTTCGCATTTTCTATTGAATCGGCTAAAAATGAATTACCCGGTTATACCGAAATTGCCCTAAAACGAGCGTTAAGCCGCTTAACAGAGAAAGGAAAAATTATTTCTGTTTACAAAGGGTATTACCAAATTCTGCCTCCTCAATATGCTTTAAAGGGTATATTACCCCCTTCCCTTTTTTTAGATGCATTCTTTCAGTTTCTTGAAAGGCCTTATTATGTCTCTCTTTTGAATGCTGCTGCATATCATGGCGCATCGCACCAGCAACCACAGGAATATTATGTAATGACTAATTTTCCTGCTATGCGTGCCACTCAAAAAAAAGGGTTAAAAATCAACTATGTGAGCATCGATAAAATTCCTGAAAAACTATTGGAGAAACGTAAAACCGAAGCCGGGTATCTTACCATTTCCAATCCGGTGCTTACAGCTACCGACCTTGTGCAGTTCGAAAGGCGTATTGGGGGTTTAAACCGTGCTGCCACAGTATTATTTGAATTGATGGAAGTTCTTAAAACAACTGATTTCAATGAGGATATTCTTGCACAAGCAGCTGTTACCACACTTCAACGATTGGGTTACCTATTGGAATTTGCCTGTTCAAATACCGAATTGGCCAATGCTTTATACAAAGCTATGGAGAAGAATAAATCCAGGCTGTTCCGGATACCGCTAAAGGCATCGGAACTTACCAAAGGCTTCTCTTCCGACAATCGTTGGAAAGTAATTGTAAACACCGAAATTGATATTGATTTATGATTCCACAGGCATATATATCAGAATGGAGCCAACAAGTACCCTGGCAAACTATGGAGCAGGTGGAACAAGACCTTGTTATTTGCCGTGCCCTGGTTGAGATATTCTCAGACGATTTATTGGCTAACAGCCTTGCTTTCAGGGGAGGAACGGCTTTGCATAAGTTATTTTTCAGCCCTCAGCAGCGTTACTCCGAAGATATTGATTTGGTGCAAATCACGGCAGAACCATTTGGCCATTTAGTGGACAGGATTAGGGAAAGGCTTTCTTTTTTGGGAGAACCTAAACGAAGCCCTAAAGCCCACAATTTTACTATGTATTTTAGGTTTGAGTCTGAATTTCCGCCGGCCATGAACCTTAAGTTAAAAGTGGAAACTAATACCCGTGAACATTTCACAGTAAGCGATTTGATTAAAGTGCCATTTGAGGTCAATTCAAAATGGTTTAAGGGCAGTTGCAACCTTACCACATATAAATTGGAGGAATTATTGGGAACCAAGCTGCGTGCATTATACCAACGTAAAAAAGGCCGTGATTTATACGATTTGTATATTGCGCTTACACGCAATCCATCGCTCGATAAAGATTTGCTTTTAAGTTGTTACAGGGAGTATATGAAATTCTCGGTTGACAACCCGCCGAGCCAGAGGGAGTTTATTCTCAACATGGAAGCCAAGATAAACGACCCTGAATTTTTGGGCGATACAACAGGTTTACTCCGGCAGGGTCAGTTTTACAAGCCTTTAACTGCGTATAGATTGGTAAAAACTGAATTAATTGATAAAATTCTAAGTAAGTAACAAAATTTTAATAGTAAATTCAATATAACTATAATCAAACAGAACCAAGCATGAGCAATAAAAGTGAGGCTATTTTTGAAAAGACTAAATTCTTTTCTGCCATTCTTTTATATTTTTGGTATTAAATTCATAGAAAAATTAAGATTTCTATTATTCATTTATAATATAAAGTTGCAAAAAGAAATTGATTTTATATTTCCTTTCTCCGCATTTTTGTAACTATTTTTTGTTTCCCATTCGTTGCCCAAACGGTGTAACTGATTGGTAATTAGTACTACATTAAATACTGTATCGTAAAGTAAAGTTTTTACAATTACCGGCATTCAAAATGGCGTGTCGGATTTTTATCCCAAAACGCCAGTCCTTTCCTAAATAAAATACAGTATTTTATTCCAAATCCTGTTATCTACTTTGAAACACCAATTACCCCGCAAGCTACCCGTGGCCCGGCATTGCCTGTAGGCTGACTTTTCAGATCGTCGGGATCTCTGTGTACAATCACACCTCTGCCAATTATAGAATTTGGGCCTGTAAAGCGTATCATCTTATCAACATATTCAACATGTGCATTTCCCAAAGCGTCAGCTTCTATATTGCCCATATCCCCTTCATGTCTTTGCATATCCATTGGGGCACCATGGGGCATACCTGATGGATTGAAATGCCCGCCCGCCGATGTACCATCAGGCGCACTGCAATCGCCTAATTCGTGAATATGAAATCCATGTTTTCCAGGTGTAAGTCCATGAATGTCGCCTTTAACTAATATTCCATCACTTGTAATGGTAAATGTAATTACACCATTTACATTGTTACCCTGGGTCGGGACTAATACACAAACTGCTTTATTGGTTTCACTTTTCATTTCCATATTATCATGCATCTGTCCAAAACTAATCAAGTTAAGAAACATTAAGCAGAAGAGTAAACCAGTATTTTTTAGAATTAATTTCATGTTTTTCAATTTTAATGAAATATTAAAATTAAGGGGAATTCATTCAAAAAGGAAGTTCAAGTTTATAATGTTTTTATAATTCCTTACTTAAAAAATATAACTCTGGCGTAAATGACAATAAGTGCGGTTGAATATTCATTTAGATAATCTTCAGGATAATTTCAGATACAGTTTTAGTTTTTGATTTTGGTTAAGATTGGAATTAATGAAACTGAATTTCTTCAAATGAAAGACATTTTAATGAAATGCCAGGCCTTATTAATATAATCATGTGCATTAACTCAGGATTTTTTTCAGCCAGGCAAAGAATTTCTGTACCAGTTGTTTTACTAATCCTGATTTTAGTTTATAATTATCATAATACCCTTGTCCTTCTTCGTAACCATAGCCATAACTGTATCCATAACTAAATCCGTAACCAAACTTTAAACCGAATATTACTGAAGGATTAACATCATTGATTAATATTCCCATATGCTTCATTTTTTTTGTGCTCCTTAAATCTTCAACTATTCTTACCACGTTTTTACTTGAATAGTTTTGTCGAATCACAAAAATATTGGCATCTGTAAATTTTGCAATAAGCAAGGCATCGGCAACATGTGCTATCGGAGGTGTATCAATTACAATGTAGTCATATACTGATTTTAAATCAGCAATTAGTTGAATCATTTTATCCGATTCCAACAATTCTGCAGGGTTTGGTGGTATTGGACCCGCAGGTAAAAGAAAAAGATTTTCTACATTGGTTTTAAATATAACTTCTTCAAGCGTGTTGTACCCTACAAGATAGGTACTTAATCCTGTAATATTAGGGTTTTCGAACAAAAGATGGGTTTTGGGTTTTCGCAAATCAAGCCCTATTATAAGGGTTTTCTTATTATTACTGGCATAAAGCGCAGCTATATTTGCCGAACAAAATGTTTTTCCTTCGCCACTTATAGTTGAATTAACAGAAATTACCGGACTCTTTATGTCAATAATCAAATATTGAAGGTTCGTTTTAACCAGTCTGAATGATTCTGCGACCGGGCTTTTAGGGTAAATAAAAACCGGAAGTTCTTCGTTTCTGATGTTTCGGCTTACAGAACCAATTATTGGAACCTGGCACCCTTTTTCTACATCGCTTTTGTCTATAATTTTATTATTGAAAAAATCTTTCATAATAATTATTAATACAGGAACCAAAAGACTTATGAATATAATTTTTGTCCTGTTTTCTCCATGTTCCGGGGTTTTATCAATCACATCTTCATATTTGGCTACATCAAGTATTTTAGCGCCCGGACTGTTAGAAGCCATTGTAATGCCTGCTTCTGTCCTTTTTTCAAGTAAAAAAGTGTAAATATTGTCGTTAAGCTTGTATTTCCGGTTAATATTCTGTATTTCTCTTTCCACCGAAGGTATCTGTCTTAGTTTTGAATCAATAAGTTCAATTTTTTTATTAATTACATCATAATTGTGTGAAATTGCTTTTAAACTCGTAGTTACATGTGTTTTAAGATCCTTTTGGATAGATGAGGATTTCAATTTGGCTTTGTCTAAAGTCGGTACATCTTTTTTAATATCATAATTCAATAATTCTATCTCTTTTTTCGATTTCAGGAATTCTGAAAGCAATTCTTCCAGAACAGGATCCTGTATATTAAGAAATGAAGGTGAAATTCCTGTTGTTAACTCCCCGTTTTCATTAAAGTCGTTCATGAAATATTCATAAAAACTTCTTTTAATTTCAATTAGCTTTTTCTCATTTTGAAGATTATCAAGTTCATTAAAAAGCATTTCACCTTCCTTGCCAATGTCTAAAACCTGGTTATTTTGCTTGAAAAGCTGCAATTTATCTTCAACATCGTCCAAAGAATCAATAACCCCGGAAAGTTGAGAATCAATAAATTTCATGGTATTGTATACAATCCTGTTTTTTGCGTCCAGGCTTTGTTTCAGGTATACTTCAGATAGTTTGTTCAGGTAATCGACAATTCGCTCGGGCACAGAACCTTCAATCCATAACCATAATATTGAACTGTTTGGGCTTCTTAAATCTACATTAAGGCTGCTTTGGTATTCCTTTACCAGGCTATTAAAATTGTTTTTATAAAAATAATATTCGTTTCCGGCCAATTGACTTAAATCAGGACTAATCTTTTCGTTCTTGATTATTTTAAAGTTCATATAGTCCGTATTAAATTCCTGACCAAAATTCATTTTCTTTTCAAAGTCTTTACTTTTACACCAAAGTAAATATTCCTTGTCAGAAATAATGCGGATATTGAATTGCAGCCAATCGGTTTGATTTTTCGTGGTATCCAGAACTACTATAAAGGGACTATATTTATAAAGGTCTTTATCGCTTCTGAAATTTTCATCCCTGAAATAAGTAATAGTAAAATCAAGCTCTTTAATGGCGGCTTCGTTTAAAGCATAGGATTTTAATACGCCAAATTCATTTTCATAGTTTTTCCTATTGTCAAAAATATTAAGCGCACCAACTACAGCCTGTGTATTTTGTAATTCATCACTCAGCAGCATGGTAGTATAAACCGAATACCTGCTTTTGGCAAATCGCGAATCAACAAAATCGTAACCTATTCCAATAATTAGCGCAATGGCAAAAAGATACCAGTGTGCTATCAGCTTTAAAATGTAATTTTTAATGTCGAAGGATGGATTTTTAGGATGTGCCTGATTTTCTTCCATTTAAAAATTATTTGAATGAATTGGTTACCAAAATAATTAGTGTAAGTGTGGATGTAATGGTTGTAAGTATTAGCGTATAATCCCGCACACCAAGCTGAAATGCTTTATTCTTCAAAGGTTCAACAATAACCATATCGTTTGGAAGCAGATAATATTTCTCCTGTTTAAGTAGGTTTCTGTCTGTAAGGTCAAGCCTATAAGTAATTGCACCATTTTTAGTTTGCCTGATTAATAGTACTTTTTTTTTGTTTCCGTAATCCGTAATCCCACCTGCCATTGCAAGTCCATCGAGTATATTTAAATTGTTTTGTAGAACAGTAATTTTACCCTGGCTGGTAACTTCGCCTAAAAAAGTTACATAATAACTTACCAACCGAACCTTTACAAGTGCATTATTCAGATGTTCGTTGGTTTTTTGCTGCACAATTTCTTCAATTTGCTTTATCAGTTTGCCCTCCACCTGAATTTTACCAATTATAGGAACTTCAATAAATCCTGAATCGTTTACCATATACCCGTAAAGATAATAATAATTCATTCCTGATCCCTGGCTGTTTGTATTAACGGTGTTACTGGTACTGAAAATTTCAGTGATTTCTTTATTGGTTGAAAAAATGTCGATATACAATAAATCCCCTTTTTTTACAGTATATTCTGGAGGAACATTCTGATATTCAACATTTTGATTTGTTGTTTCTGTTTTGTCCTGCAAATAAACAATTTTTTTATGCATGCATGAACCAGCAAAAAAAATGATGGCAATTGAGGTTAAAAATATTTTCATCTCCTGAAAATTATAGAATTATTTATCCCAGATTTAAGTTTACAAAACTAATAAGAAAATAATACCTGAGAAAAATGGCATTTTAGGTTGCTGAAACATCAAATATTGAGCCCAGTATTATATTTTTCCTAAAAAAAGTTATAGGCCAATGATATCAGGCTGGTAAGAAGTAATTCTTTATTAAAAACCATTTATTCATTAATATATTGAATTTCAAAATAATAATTAAAATTTAATCCGATGTTTTATAAAGGATATAAACGAAATATTTGTTTTAATTGATTTAATTTACTAATTTTCTTGGGTGAATAGCGTTAAAAATCAGGGTTAAGTATATTTAAATGATTTTTATAACTGGTTGCAAATGAAGAGCGAGACCGATTTTTTTAAAGTTGAACATCAGAATATAATTCCAAAACCCGGAAGTATTCTTATTTCAGAGCCATTTTCAAAAGATGCATATTTCAGGCGTTCAATTGTGCTGATAACCCTTAATGATATTGAAGGTTCGGTAGGTTTTATACTAAACAAAGCTGTTGATATGCCCATGTTCGATCTTTTTGGTGAGGAAATTGATTATGATGCTTCTGTTTCGCTTGGAGGACCGGTTTCCATTGACAGAATAGACTATCTGCACACCCTTGGACCCAAAATACCTGAAAGTAAACATGTAATTGGCGACATTTATTGGGGAGGAAATTTCGATGTAATTATGAACCTGATTAAAGCCTCAGTTGTAAAAAAAGACCAGATCAGGTTTTTCCTTGGCTACTCGGGTTGGAGCAAAGGACAGCTGAAAAGTGAAATTGATAACGAATATTGGTTGGTGGCCAATGCCGATCCAAAAACTATTATGATAAATGATAAAAATTACTGGAAAAATACTTTACAACGAATGGGACGAAAATATTCCCCCTGGTTAAACCTTCCCGAAGATCCACAATTTAATTGAATTACGGTATTTAGAACTAATTTTAACTCCAAAATTTTAACCAATTTAGACGCTGTTATTTAACAATGCAAAGTATTTCCTTTCGGCCTGTTAAAATGATTTGTATATGGCAATAACATAAAGTTTATCATTTAAAACAATTGGAAAAAGAAAATTTATATATTTGTAAAAAATACATTTCAGATGGCATTAAATCTCAATAAAATTAAAGGTTTGTTTGTTGTGCCCGAAGATGAGACCGGAATAACAACTGAAAAAACGGAAGAGAAGAATAAGGAAGAAAAAAAATCCAATCCTGTATTATTTGCAAATAAAGAACAAGGGGTAACCTCTACAACTCCACCTGCTAAAGGTGAATTTAACCAAAACATTTTTAATTCATTGGCAAAAGCCATTTCAGATGCAAACCTTCCGGGCGAAGATTACCTTGAATTTGTTGACGCCCTGCAGGCCATGAAAGATATTCCATTAGATGAAACCATTAAAATGCAAACGGTTTTAGCTACCTTGTCAACACGCGGACTTACAGCACAAAAAATTATCGAAACCGCCGATTACTACTTAAAAGTTCTTGAACGTGAAAAGGATAAATTTAAAGAAGCCACTGCACAACAAACACATGGAAAAATAGAAGGCAAACAAAAGCAAATTCTTGCCCTTGAAGAAGATAACAAGAAAAAAGCTGATCAAATTAAACTGCTGACAGATGAAATAAGTAATAATAACCAGCACATGGTTCAAATAAAAAAGGAGATGGAAGAAGCTGATATTAAAATTAAAACTACAGAAAATAATTTTAATGTTACTTATGAATTCCTCGCAAACCAGATTATTAGTAAAGTAGAAAAAATTAAAAATTTATCAACACCAAAGTAAAATGATGGAAAATACTTCAACCAAACAGCCAAAATCCTTCTGGAAAAGACCAGAAGGAGTAACCGGTGCAATTTTTTTAATAGGTTTTATAGTAGTTTTTGCCATTTTTTCGGCACAAATACTTGCATTTATACAAACCCTTTTCGCGAGCCTTTTAACAATGGTCGCATTTTTTGTTGTGGTAGGTATTATTGCCTACATATTGCTCGACCCAAAGTTCAGGGCACTTGTATGGTACATGTATAAAAGCTTTATGCGCTGGATTACAGGACTTTTTGTACAGGTAGACCCGATAGGTATTTTGAAATCTTATATTGAATATCTATACAAAAACCTTGAAGAGATGAACACACAAATTGCCAAATTGAAAGGGCAGATGTCGAAACTATCAAGGTTAATTGAAGATAACCGCCGCGAAATGGAAGAAAACCTTAAAATGGCTGAACAAGCTAAGAAGAAAGGCAATATGGAGGTGGTTACCATAAATACAAGGCAGTTTGGCAGGCTTAAAGAAACCAATACAAGGTACGAGGCTTTACTTGCCAAAATAAATCTGCTTTACAAAGTTCTTTCAAAAATACATAAAAATTCAGGTTTCCTTATCAAGGATACTGAGAACGAAGTGCGTATGCGCGAGCAGGAGCAAAAAGCAATCCGTGCAGGCCATTCTGCTATGAAAAGTGCCATGAACATTATCAGTGGCGATCCGGATCGTAAACTCATGTTTGACCTGGCCACCGAAGCTGTTGTTGAAGATGTACATAATAAAATTGGTGAAATGGAAAGGTTCATCGAAGTTTCGGGAAGTTTTATTGATAGTATTGATCTTCAAAATGGCATGTTCGAACAAGCCGGCCTCGACATTCTTGAAAAAATGGAAAAAGAAGGTATGTCGTTCCTTTTAGGCGATAAAAGCGCTGAGTTGGACGATGTAATTGAAGTAAAATCAGAAGAACAAAACAACAAAGAGATTGGCAATATCAGTAACTATTCAAATCTTTTTGATTAGTTTTTTAAGATGCATAATCCTTTATACTAATTTAAAACCGCTAAAATAATGAGATCAAGACTTACTCCATTGTCCAAACTATTAATTGTGGCTTTAATAGTTGGTGGAATAGCAGCTGCCATATATTACACCCCACTTAAAAATTACGTCTTACCCCAGGGAAGTACAGGTAAAACAGGGGATAATAATGTTGAAGTAAATGATGAAACCATAAAAATAGGGGTGGTTACCTGGGGTGGATACGCCGGGGGCCAATATTTTAATGAAGGTTTCAAAGCCAATGAAGATTCACGCTTTTATAAAGATTATGGATTTACTGTAGAATTTAAGCTAATGGATGATTTCAATGTATCCAGAAACGCCTGGAAAGCAGGTGAAGTCGATTTACTATGGGCCACTGTTGATGCCTTTACTACCGAAGTTAATGGTTTCCAGGAATTTGAACCACAGATTATTTTCCAGTCCGACTGGTCGCGTGGAGGAGATGCTGTTGTAGTGCGCCGTGGCATTAACAAGGTAAGTGATTTGAAAGGAAAAAAAGTGGCTTTTGCAGAAATGACACCCAGTCATACCTTTTTGCTCTGGTTGCTTGAAGCAGGAAATATGACCACAAAAGATATAGAATTGGTGAAAGTTGCCAGTGCTATTGATGCTGCGGATATCTTTAAAAAAGGACAGGTAGATGCCGCCGTAGTTTGGAGCCCTGATGATCAGGACTGTATAACTAAAGTGCCTGGCGCTAAAATTCTACAAAATACAAAACAGGCTTCATTTATTATAGCTGACATATTTGTGGCTAAAAAAGCTTATGTTGAGAAAAACAGGAAAAAACTGGAGCAATTTATTGAAGGCTGGTTTAAAGGCGCTGCTGAAATTAACAGTTCAGACGAAGCCAAGAAAAAAGCCGCACAGATTCTCTCCGATGGACTTGGACAACCTGCCGATTATACCTACAACGCTATAAACAATGCCCGTTTATGTACTTATGGTGATAATGTGAACTTTTTTAATATAAATGGCGATTTTACAGGAGTTACAGGCGAGGTCATCTGGTCAAAAATGGAGATCAAATATACCAATGAAGGATATATTACCAGTAAAATTCCAAACTGGCGGATGGTTGGTAATGCTTCGCTGGTAAAAGCATTAAACATGACAGATGCCAACCAGGCCGCTGAAGGAGCTGCGACTTTCACTGAAGCTACCGATGAGGTGAAAAAAGCGGAAGCTGTGTCCACAAAATCTGTTAGTATTATGTTTCCATCTGGTTCATTTACACTGGATGACAATATGAAATATATTATTGATAACGAATTTCTCGACATTGCTAAATCATTTGCCAATTCCAGAATCCGTATCGAAGGCAATACTGATAATGTTGGTAATGCAGAGGCTAACAGGGAATTGTCGCGTAAAAGGGCACAAGCTGTAGCCGATTACCTTATTAATGAACACAAATTTGACAAGAACCGTTTTATTATAATCGGAAATGGACCAGATAAACCGGTAGCTCCAAATAATACTTCCGAAGGCAAAGCCAAAAACCGAAGGACAGATTTTGAACTGGTGGCAAAATAAAAACTTCAAAGCAGGATTATTTCCTGCTTTGTTTTAGTTGAAAATTTCCAAAAATTAATCTGAATTGTAGTTCACACCATATTTTAATCCTAAATATTAAAAAAAAGATGATAAAGAAATGGTTTAAAATTGGGGGCGATTTACCCAGTAATACAAGCTTATATATTGAAATTGCAGGTTTTATATCACTTTTACTAGTTTGGTGGCTCATTACCAAACCATTTTCTACACTGCAAATACAGTACAATGCAAATAACGGAACTTCTCCTTACAAATATGAATGGAGCGGTCCTGACGGATACAAACTTACCACCGATAAAGCTGGATTTCTGAAGGGGATAAAAAACGGGGAGTACTTGCTTACTGTTACCGACTCAAAAGGCCTGCAATTCAAAACCAGGATTAATGCAGATCCGGCCTTGGGCGACAAGATGTTCCAGTTTCCAGACGAAATCCCGGCTGAAAAAGCAAATGAAGAACTTCCGTTGGGCGCAAGAATAGATGTCTTTACAAAAAAAGCCTTGGTAGATAAGGCCGTTTTACCTTCGCCTTTTGCGGTATTGCTTTCTTTTAAAGAACTGCATTTTCAGAATTTCCTTGTGATGAATACATGGATATCAATCAAACTCAATGTTTTAGGCTATATAGAAGCTGTTGTACTTTCTTTGCTTGTAGGCTTTGTTATCGGACTAATTCCATTTTTTAAAAGCCTGTGGAGCAGGTATATTGATGCCATACGTTTTATACCACTGGCCGCGGTAACAGGACTTTTTATTGCCTGGTTCGGCATTTATATGGACATGAAGGTTCAGTTCCTTGCTTTCGGTATTTTTGTTTTCCTTGTTCCTGTTGTTGTACAGCGGATAAGTGAAGTAGACCAGATTTATATTCAAACCTCTTATACGCTTGGCGCTACAAGCTGGCAAACTATTCGAAGGGTATATTGGCCCAGTGTTACATCAAAAATTATTGATGATGTAAGGGTGCTTACAGCTATTTCGTGGACTTATATTATTGTGGCTGAATTGGTCAATACGGAAGAAGGCGGGCTAGGGGCCCTTATTTTTAAAGCCCAAAGGGTAAGCCGACTGGATAAAGTATTCGCTATCCTCCTTTTAATAGTTATAATTGGCTTTGTTCAGGATCTTTTCTTTGGATGGCTTGACAAAAAACTTTATCCTTTTAAATATTTAAAAAAAACCAAATAACCGAATAATCAGAAATGGTAAATTTTATCAATACTGAACTACCTGATATTATTGAAGTCAGGAATGTAAGCCAGACTTACGATGCAGGGAAATCATATATAATTAAGGATTGTAACCTCCTGATTGAAGATAAACCCAACCAGGGACAGTTTGTAATTCTTTTAGGGCCTTCGGGATGCGGGAAATCTACAATACTGAGGTATATTGCCGGTTTACAAACCCCTACCAAAGGCGAAATTTACATACGCCAAAAACTAAGGACCAACGAAGACAGGATAGGTATGATTTTTCAGCAATACTCTTCCTTTCCATGGATGACTGTGCTGGACAATGTGGCCCTGGGGCTTAAATATAAAGGGGTTGCTGAGAAAGAAAGAAATGAACAGGCCATGGAGATGATTAAAATTGTTGGACTTGATGGACACCAGAAAAAGTATGCCCAATATCCGACTCTTTCCGGAGGACAATTGCAGCGTGTTGCCATTGCCCGTAGCCTGCTTGTAAATCCTCAGATTATCCTTATGGATGAACCATTTGGGGCCCTGGATACAAATACAAGGTTAAAAATGCAGGATTTCCTTATTCAGGTTTGGGAAAAAGTACATCCAACCATTGTATTGGTTACGCATGATATATCTGAAGCAGTGTATCTGGGTGATGACATTTATATTATGGGAACTGCACCCAGTAAAATAATTGAACACCTTCATGTTGATTTGCCTTTTAACCGTACAAAAGAAATTAAACGAAGTTCGAAATTTACTGAAATGGTTTTTTACCTTGAAGATAAAATGATGAGTTTTGAAGTATAGTATTGCTTCCGAAAAACTGAAAAAGCATGATTGATTTCAAACTTTCATGCTTTTTTTATTTGTATAAGATGCTTCACCAGGTTGATTTTTAGCTAACCATGATGTAAAAAGGCATATTCAGTTATGAACCTTCCGAGATGGATAAAATTAAGTAAAACTTGTTGTTATTAAACAATTAAATTAAAATGGTGAACAATGCGTAAAAACTTACCCTTCATGGTAAAAATCCTTGGAAGAGTTTAAATAAATGGGATATTATTCGTACCTCAGTGCTTCAATAGGGTCTAGTTTAGAAGCTTTTATTGCCGGAATTATTCCCGAAGCCAGACTTACCCCGGCACATAATAAAACACCTCCAATTATCCAAATCCAGGGTACAATAAATGAGGTGCCAATGGAAAGGGCTACCAGGTTACCCATGCCAATTCCTAAAACTATACCTAATATGCCTCCTAGCTGGCCTATTAATATGGCTTCGAAAAGGAATTGTTGTTTTATAATTGCAGACTTTGCCCCAATGGCTTTTCTTGTCCCTATTTCACGTGTACGTTCGGCTACTGAAACAAGCATAATATTCATGAGTCCGATGGCTGCGCCTATAAGGGTAATTATTCCGATAATTGTGGCAGCAATGGTAACATATTTGAGATTTTCGAGAAGCATTTGTGCCAGGTTGTCGCTTTTGTTCAAGGTAAAATCGGTTTCATCGGTGGCAGCAAGTCGCCTGATAATCCTGAAATGACCTTCCGCTTCGCCTATAGCAACATCCAGGAGTTTTGGATCCAGGGGCATTACGCTGATTCTGAACGACATATTTGGCCTTGAAAAATATTGCCTTACATTGGTTACCGGAAGCATGCATGCCCTGTCGTCGCTAAAACCCATGGCAGAACCTTTCGATTTTAAAACTCCAATTATTCTATACCTTGTTCCACCAATAGTTATAATCTTATTAATCGGATCAACCTGTTTTTTAAATAGCTTGCTCTCGATTTCACTTCCAATTATTGCCAGGCTCCTGCTATTTAATATCTCCTGTTCTGTGAAACTCCTTCCTTTTTCAATTTCGTATCCGCCTGTTAACAGAAAATTCTCATCTACCCCTTTAACTGCAACATTTGGATCCGTTTTTACTGACTCGTATTTGACCGTTGTATTTCCTGTACCCCAAACCGCAATACTTGATATTGCAGGAAAATTGAATTCCTTCTTAAACCGCTGGGCCTGCCTGAAAGTAATGTTACTGAAATTTTTGGTCCGTCTGCGTTCGCCACCAAAATGAAATTGCATTTCGCGCGATTCAATAGAGAATGTATTGGCGCCCATTCTTAAAAATTCTGTACTAATAGAATATTTAATGGCATCAATGGCTGTCAGAATGCCTACCAATGCCATTATGCCTACTGCTATTATCAAAATGGTAAGTATAGAACGCAAAAGGTTCGATTTTATCGAATCGATTGAAATCCTTAAATTTTCCCTTAAAAGATCAGTTTGTTTTACCATCTTGTAGAATTTTGCTCAAAGTTAATAAACATTCGGGAATATTTATTAAAGTATTCTGGTTGAAATTGATTTTAAAAAAACAGCCTAAAAAGTTTTTTTAATTCCTGATTTTTCAGTTATGGAGTTGTTGTTCTTCAGTAAGCTTACGGCGCAACATTTCAAGTTCTTCAATATTATGCCTCATTTCAGCTTCCTGTGCAGCTTTTTCTTCGGCCTGTTTGCGGAACATTTGTAATAACTGTTCTGTTTTCCGGTTGGCTTTTGAAGTAAATAAACTGGAAGAAATATTTTCTGAAACCTTTTCTACAAATTCTATTTCGTGTTTCTGAAGTATATTAAACGACGCTACTTCAATTACTCCTATTACGTTATCTTCAGTTTTCAGGGGTACTACAAGTAAGCAGGTAGGATTGGAGGTACCCAGTCCTGATCTAATCTGCATATAATCTTCAGGAACTTTTGTCATAAAGATTTTTTCCTTTTCAAGAAAACAGGCCCCTATTATTCCATCTCCCGGCTTAATTCTTTTCTGGTGAAACCGGCTTCTGTTATAGGCAAACGAGGCCATTAATTCAATATGAATGTCTTTCGGATCATCATCATTTAAAATAAAAATTCCGCCCTGATTGGCATCTAAATACCGTATAAGGGAGCTGATTATCCTGTGCGAAATTGTCTTTAAATCTTCACCGGTTGTACGCATTACCTCACTTATAAGTGTTTGTCCCTCTGCCATCCAACTTCTCTGCCGGTTTTCAGCCTGCCGTATTTCTTCTTCTTTTCGTGCAGCTTTTAAACTTTGCCTCATTTCAAGCAACGAATTCCCCAGTTCGTCTCCTTCACTCAATGTTGAAAACTGGGCATCAAGGTTTCCCTTTCCAATTTGAACCGCAAATTCACCGTACGAACTCACCCCGTCTATCAGGATATCCAACGAACGGCTCATTTCACCAATTTCATCACGCCTTTCAATTTCAAGCTTTGAAACACGGTGACCTTTAGCCATTTCTAAAAGCTGATCGCTAACCTGCGAAATAGCATTAGTTATATTTAAACCCAGGTAATAAAGAATTAAAGAGGCTATGGCAACAAGTACAATCCCTATCAGAATGGTAAGGTAAATAAGGTTGGTAATCTGATTTTCAAGTTCTCCGGTTTTTTTCTTTACTTCTTTTTCAACATTATCGATATATACACCGGTTCCAATTACCCAACCAAGCGGTTTAAACAATTTTATAAAACTCAGTTTTGGCAACATTTCGTTTTGCCCTGGTTTGTAAAATGAATATTCAAGATAGCCTTCGCCCTGTTCGTTGCAAATTTCAGCAAACCGTTCATAAACATTCGTGTTTGTACCCGGAATTATAAAAACCTGGCCTTCACCTTCAAGATCGGGCCTTGTTGCATGCATTACTACTTCGTAAGGCGGATCTATTTTGTTTATCCAAATATACCCATCAACCCCATAACTTAAAACCCTAAGGTTTTCAACAGTTATGTTTAAAATATTGGTTATTAACATTTTAATACCAATGTCATCGGTTTCGTTTAACGAAATCCCGTAGGTTTCCTGTATTGATTTTGCACTTTGCTTCTCGTAACTCTGGGCAATCATATTGTACGACATGTTTACCATGTCTTTAAGGTTTTGTTGAATTTGGGCAAGTTCCTCTTTGCGATAATTCTCAATATTCTGTAAAGTCCTGTTTCTGAAACTTATAATTGAGAATGCCGCAATAAAGGTAATGGAGAATAAAACCGTAATACTTGTATAAAGTGGTAATTTGGTTTTTATTTTCATTGCTTCCGTCTAATTTAACCTTCTACTTTTGTGCATATTTAATGCCGAATTTTACAATTTTATGATTTTTTTACGAATATGACAAGTTTTCTTTAATATTTAAAATTTCCATGAACCGGAAATGGTTATCATAAATTAAGATTTCCGGCAATTCTTATTTTTTTTTTGATTCGTCTCATTTGTGCCAGTAGTTGTCAGACATTGCAATTGCAAGCCTGTCAAACAACTTTTCTCCAAAATATCTACGGTTAAGCTTATAACAAAATTCATCTAAATATAATTGTAGATATTTTCCATTTATTTTATGGTATATGCCTAAAAAAGTGCGCTTTGCGTTAGCGATGGCTATGTGTACCCAGGGCAGGTTTTTTTTGGTTGTTTCTTTTGTCGATATTTCTGAAACATGCATTTCCACATAGTCTGAGATATCAACATAACTCGTGCTTTTATCGCTAAAAACTATGCATTGTTCTGCAAGGCTTTTTCTGATCGTATCCGTCACACCTGTTGCTTTGTGACTTTCAAGTGCTTTCATTTTAAAATAGCGCACATGCCTTTCTACTTTCCCTGTATCCAAATCTTCCAATGGCGTCGACTCTGCCATCACAGCTACGTTGGTTTTACGCTGGCTTCCCCTGCCGCGCTTAAGATTCTGTCTCTCTTTTTCATCGGTTTCGGTGGAAAAGTACCCTTCGTCGAACTCAACCATGCCTTCAAGTTCGTAAAGACTGTCCCGTTTACCCATGGCGGCCCGGATGCGGTGCATCATACTCCAAACTGTTCGGTAACGGGCATGTGCCAATTGTCTTTGCAGTTCCATGGCTGATAGGCCTTTCTTGCTAAAGCTCATGAATGCCATGGCCAAATACCATTTGCGAAGAGGAAGGTTCGAATTCTCGAACATTGTCCCGCTTTTTAAAGTGGTACGGAAATTACATGACGAACATTGCCATTGGTTTTTTGCTTTTAACCAATAATGCTTCTCGCAGCCACAGTGTTTGCATTTTATGCCTTTGCTTTCCCTTAATTTGCGTAAATGCGCCTTGCAACTTGCTTCGTCGGGAAATTGTTCAATAAATTTGATTATATTCACATCAAAAATTTTTTCATAATATAGTTAATTTTTCTAATCTGGCATAATCGCGACGAATCAAATTTTTTTTTAATGATTATGTTATTCGTTCTAAAATAGTAAAAGATCTAAAATCGAAATATCATTATCTTTGTTCCACAAATTTTATTTTTACATATTTAAACCAATATTAATCTGTTTTTCAATTAGATATGAGTTTTGAAATATCAAAAGTAATAAACAGTCATTTACCTGGCAATTTATCTGTGGGCATTGATATTGGCTCAACAACTGCAAAAATTGCTATTCTTAATCCTAAGGCTGAATTGGTTTTTTCAAGATATACACGCCACAATACACAAATAAATCAAACTTTAATTCAATTGCTCGAAGAAGCCCGCCGGAATTTTGGAAACATAAAAGTTAATTTCAGAATAACAGGATCTGCTGGTATCGGAGTATCTGAAAAAACAGGTATACCATTTGTTCAGGAAGTGATTGCAGCCGCGCAGGTAGTACAATCACTTTATCCTGATGTTAAAACACTCATTGATATTGGAGGTGAAGATTCCAAAATGATTTTTTTCTCTGAACACAAATCTCCGGATATTAGGATGAATGGGAGTTGTGCTGGTGGTACAGGCGCTTTTATTGACCAAATGGCGTCGTTAATGAATGTAGAATTGAGTGAATTTAACAATCTTGCATCAAAATCAGATAAAATACATACCATTGCTTCACGATGCGGTGTTTTTGCCAAAACAGATATTCAGAACCTATTAAGCAGGAAAATTAATTTGTCGGAAATTGCAGCCTCGGTTTTTCATGCTGTTGCCATGCAATCGATGAATACACTTGCCCGCGGTTTTGATATCGTGCCAAAGGTAATGTTTGCCGGCGGCCCTTTTTGTTTCATGCCCGAATTAACCAGGGTATTTTTAAGAGATTTAAAGCTTGAAGCCTCAGATGTGGTTCATCCCGAAAACCAGGAATTACTGCCTGCCATTGGTACTGCCCTGGCCCATAAAAATGCCCTGTGTATTTCATTTAGTGAACTTATCGTAATTATACAAGATTCTGCCAATAAAACTGCCTATTCCGGAAGATTAAAACCCCTTTTCAATTCTAGAGATGAATTTAAAGCATGGGAAAATCAAAGAATCAGTTTTAATATACCGAAAATTGAAATAAAAAACCTTCAAAATCTGGTTTGTTATTTAGGCATAGATTCTGGTTCAACCACAACAAAAATTTGTGTCCTTAATTCCAATAAAGAACTGATTTTTAGCTATTACGCCAATAGTAAAGGAAATCCAATAGAAACAGCTTTAAAGGGATTGAAACAACTTGAATCGGAATTTTTAAAAGAAGGTTTAAAACCCGATATAAAAAGTACTGCTGTAGTTGGTTATGGCGAAGACCTGGTTAAATCTGCATTCAATATCGACTATGGTATGGTTGAGACGATTGCCCATTTTACTGCTGCCCGGTATTTTAACAAGGATGTTAGTTTTATAATGGATATTGGCGGACAGGACATGAAAGCCATTTTTGTCAGCAAAGGTTTAATTAACAGAATTGAGCTAAATGAATCTTGTTCGGCAGGATGTGGGTCGTTTATTGAAACTTTTGGGAATTCTCTGGGTTATAAGGTAGATGAATTTGCTGCCGCAGCCTGTCATGCAAAAGCTCCTTCAAACCTTGGAACCAGGTGTACTGTATTTATGAATTCAAAAGTAAAGCAATCGTTACGCGAAAATGCTACAGTTGCCGATATAGCTGCCGGACTTTCAGTATCAGTAATCAAAAATGCACTTTATAAAGTACTTAAACTTAAAGATATATCCGAATTGGGAAATCACATTGTTGTGCAGGGTGGCGCTTTCAGAAATCCTTCCGTTTTAAAAGCCCTTGAGATACATACCGGAAAAAAAGTGATTTGCTCTGATATGCCAGAAATGATGGGGGCATTCGGTGCTGCGGTTTATGCACAGGAGATGTATGAAAAAAACGGGTTTAAAACAAAATTCAGGGGACTGGAAAACCTGGATGAAATTGAAAACTTTAACATTCGAAACCTCCAGTGTAAAGGTTGTGAAAACAACTGCCAGATTTCGAAATTTACTTTTTGGAATGGCAACGACTTTTTCTCCGGCAACAAATGCGAAAAAAATTTCTTTAACAAAGGCAATTCAGTAAAAAAAGGATTTAATTTTTTTAATTATAAATACAATTTGCTCTTCAACAGGGAATTGAAACCACATAAAAAACCTGTAGTTACTTTGGGTATCCCCAGAGTTTTGAATGTTTTCGAGAATTTTCCGTTTTGGAATACCCTTTTTACAGAATGCGGAATTAATGTGGTTCTTTCAGACCCTTCAACCATGGATTTGCACGAAAAGGGCTTGGGTACTGTAATGTCGGATAACATTTGTTTTCCGGCCAAAATTGTGCATGGTCACATTTTTAATTTTTCAGAAAAGAAAATTGACAGGATTTTTTTCCCTATAGTTATATACGAAAATGACGAGTTTTCAAATTCAGATAATTCTTTTAATTGCCCTTTGGTAAGCAGCTATTCCGATGTGATTAAAAGCAGTATTAACCCACATAAAAATTTAAACCTTCCCTTCGATCAGCCTGTATTTAATTTAAAAGACAATGAATTGCTCGAAAAGGCCTGTTATGAGTATTTGCATCAATTCGGAATACAAAAGAAAATGGTGCGTAACGCCTTAAAAAAAGCATATGATGCAACACAGGATTTTAAGTTAAAAATAAAACAAAAAGGGAATGAAATTATCCTAAAAGCCGCAGAAGAAAAGAGATTGCTATTTGTACTGGCTGGCAGACCTTACCATACAGACCAATTAATTAATCAAAAAACACCTGAAATGCTTTGTGAACTTGGTGTAGATGTTATCTCGGAGGATGCCGTTCCCTTGATGGATCAAAAGCTAATGGCTGATTTACAGGTTATTACGCAATGGGCTTATACAAACCGGATATACAATGCCGCAAAATGGGTAGCAAACCAGGATAACAGAATTCAGTTTGTACAGGTAAACTCATTTGGATGCGGTCCGGATTCAATAGTTATTGACGAATGTGTAGAAATACTTAAGGAAAAAGGAAAGGCCCATACATTGATAAGGGTGGATGAAATTACCAGTACAGGTTCAGTAAGGTTAAGATTACGCTCACTTGTTGAATCTGTAAAAATGCAGGCCGATAATTACTGGCCGGTTCTTATTAAACGGAGCAGAACCCCTGAATATAAAACTGAGGATAAAAAGAAACTTATAATCGGACCCTATTTTGCTTATATATATTCCGAAGTTATTCCTTCCCTATTTAAATTGTCTGGTTATCATATGATTACCTTATCTTCTCCGGATGATAAATCTGTAAAGTTCGGACTGAAATACGCTAACAACGAAATATGTTTCCCTGCTACCATTGTTGTTGGAGATGTAATAAAAGCGCTTTCGGGCGGGAATTACGATAATAATAATATTGCAGTGGCCATTACCCAAACCGGTGGGCAGTGCAGGGCTTCTACTTATCTGGCACTTATAAAAAAAGGGATGATTGCCGCAGGTTTTGGTCACATTCCTGTAGTTTCTCTTGGCACTTCAGGAAAAACTATAAATCCCCAGGAAGGATTTAAAATTGAATGGAAGAAAATATTACCTGTTCTTTTTTCTTCAATACTTTATGCTGATTCATTATCAAAAATGTACCACGTGGCAAAAGCACGTGAAAAAGTAAAAGGAAGTTCCAAAATTCTAACCGACAGGTATTTAAATGAACTGCTTCCCCTTGTAGAATCCAATAATGTAAAGGGAGTATTAAATAAACTGAAAGAAGCTGTGGATGCTTTTAACCAGCTCGATTTAAAAGAAGGGGAAATGCCGGCTGTTGGAATAGTAGGCGAAATTTATATCAAATATAGTTCATTTGGTCACCAATATATAGTTGATTGGCTTATTGAACAAGGAGTTGAAGTGGTTATACCTCCGATTCTCGATTTTTTTGTGCAGGAATTTGTGAATTACGATGTAAATAAAAAAGCCAACTTAAGCCATTCTTCCTGGTCTGATATTTTTATCTTTTTTTTCGAGAGAAAGGCAAACAGATTCATCAGTAGATTTGAGAAAATAAATGCAGGGTTTAAATTCCACAGGCCATTTCATAAAATCAGGCATATTGCCCAAAAAGCATCTGAAATAGTTGATTTAACTGCCCAGTTTGGCGAAGGCTGGCTTATTCCTGCCGAAATAGCCCTATTTGCCGAAGACAGGATTAACAATGTAATTAGTGTTCAGCCATTTGGTTGCATTGCCAATCATGTGGTTTCAAAAGGTGTTGAAAAAAGAATTAAAGATCTCTTTCCCAGGATGAATTTATTGTTTCTTGATTTTGATGCCGATACAAGTGAAGTTAATGTTTTAAACCGCCTTCATTTTATGGTTGAAAATGTCAGGTCAATGGGCAATTAATTCTTGATTTTTAGGTTCATTAAATGGATATAACATTTACTTTTTAAGATTGGATTAATTTTTGCTTCAAACATCCATTACAAATGATAAAATCCGTTTTATTTTTGAAAAATACTGTTATTAAGTTCAGATTATAAAATATAAGTTGCTATAAATCAAAAAAATAATCTGAATAAGAGTTTTGAATGAATTTTTGTAACTTAGGAATTTAAGGTTAAATTTCTCTTAGCAACCGAAATGGAATGGTTTGTTTTAGAATTTTTATATTGGTTTTAATTTTTACCCTGTCTGAAACTTTAGATATGATTTCACAGGTATATCCGTCAGGTGTATCGCGAGAACTTGCCCTGGCAAGAAAAAGCCAGGTAAAGAATATTAATTACAAATTGTTTTTTTCTATTCCCGATTCTTTAAAAGATGATATTATAGGTTCTGTTACAATTGATTTTGAAAATATTCATACAAATAAAGATTTGGTGATTGATTTTCAGAACGATTCATTAAAAATTCTGGCCTTGATTGCAAACAATAAGTTTAAATCTTACAGGTTTGTAAATGAGCATATAATAATTCCATCAAAATTTCTTAAAAAAGGGAAAAACACTGTTTCGATTCAATTTGTTTCAGGGAATTCTCCTTTTAACCGGTCAGAAAACTATTTATATACTCTTTTTGTTCCTGATAAAGCTTCTATTGCGTTTCCATGTTTTGACCAACCCGATTTAAAAGCCACTTTTGAATTGGAACTTTCGGTACCAAAAAAATGGCTTGCACTTTCAAATGCCCGAATCAGTAAACAGAATGCAGCCAGGGGAAAAATTAACTTCAAATTCGAAAAAACCAAATTAATAAGCACTTATCTGTTTGCATTTGCTGCCGGAGAATTTAAAAAGGCTTCAAAAATAAAAAATGGGAGGATTCTCAATTTTTATCATCGTGAAACTGACACCTTAAAACTTAAAAACAATATCGATTCCATTTTTAACATTCATTTTGCTGCTATTGAATGGATGGAAAAATATACAGGAATTCCGTATGCGTTTGATAAACTTGATTTTATTGCAATTCCTTCATTCCAGTTTAGCGGGATGGAACACGTAGGCGCTATCTTTTACAGAAATTCCAGACTATTCCTGTCGAAATCGGCAACCATTGAAGACATTGTGAAAAGGGCCATGGTAATTTCCCACGAAGTTTCTCACATGTGGTTTGGCGATCTGGTAACCATGAAATGGTTCGATGACGTTTGGTTAAAAGAAGTTTATGCCGAATTACTGGCTTCTAAAATGGTAAAACCTCTTTTCCCGGACATGGACCACGATTTGAATTTCGTGGTGTCAAATTTTCCCAGGGCTTATCAAACCGATGGCAGCATTGGTACAAATCCGATTAAGCAGAAACTCGAAAATCTAAAATTTGCAGGAACTTTATACGGCGATATCATTTATTTTAAAGCGCCTATTGTTATGGCAAAACTCGAAAGACTAATTGGCGAGGAAGCTTTGCAGGAAGGCTTAAGGGATTATCTTAAACAATACCGGTTTGGAAATGCCAGTTGGGACGATTTGATTAAAATTTTTAACCAAAAAACCCAAATTGACCTTGAGAGTTGGAGCAGAACATGGGTAGAACAGGAAGGAATGCCCATAATTTCATCGAAGATTGAATATGATAAAGACGGATTTATTAAATCTTTTACTATCGTACAAGAAGATGCATTTAAAAAGGAAAGATTATGGCGTCAAAATATTGAAGTTTTATTCTGTAAAAATGGAAACATAAAACGGTTTACCATTTTTATTGATTCTGCCTCAACAAATTTTACAAGAGCAGTAGGAATTGAAAAACCAGATTTTATACTTCTTAATGGCGATGGATACGGTTATGGTTATTTTATTCTGGATTCAATCAGCCAGGAATATCTTTTAAACCATGTGAATGAAATTGACAATAATTTTATAAGGACAATTTCGTATATAACACTTAACCAGGCACTTATTAATTATAAACTCGATTCAAAGAAGTTTGTCCGGATTTTGAGTTGCACACTGGCTACTGAAAAAGAAAAGCAAAACATCCAACTCATGCTCGATTATCTTCAAAAAAGCTGGTGGTATTACCTTTCGCAGGAAGAGCGAATAAAAATGTCAACTTCTATCGAAAATTGCCTTTTTGAATTTATTAAAAATGAAAAAAATAATGAAATAAAAGCTGCTGCCTTTCAAACACTTGTTTCTATTTTTATAAGCGAGTATGCGCAAAACCGGCTTTATAATATTTGGAAAACCCAGCAGGGAATTGACGGGCTTAAACTTTCGGAAAACGACTACTCTACAATTGCCATTGAACTTTCGTTAAGAAATTTTCCCGGTTCTGATGCAATTTTGAAGGAACAGCTTTTAAGAATAAAAGATGAAGATTTAAAGAAAAAGATGATTTTTGTAATGCCTTCGGTTTCAATTGATGAAAATGTTCGCGACGGTTTTTTCGAAAGTCTTAAAAAACCTGAAAACAGGCAGCAGGAATTATGGGTGCGAACAGGTCTTTATTACCTTAATCATCCTTTACGTGCCCAATATTCAATAAAATACCTGAAAGCCTCGCTTGAAATGCTTGAAGAAATCCAAAAAACCGGTGATATATTTTTCCCTAAAAACTGGCTGGCTTATACTGTAGGAAGGTACAATAATGCTGAAGCTGCTAAAATAGTTACCACTTTTTTACGCGAGCATCCTGATTACAACACTAATCTTAAAGCAAAAATTCTTCAATTGTCTGACATGCTTTTTAAAGCTGAAAAAATTCTCGACCGTCGCGATGTTTATGGAATAGAAAGTCCTGTTTTTGACGAAGAAGATTAATATTATTCATATTTTAATGCGTCAATGGGATTTTTACTCCCGGCTTCAATGGCTTTATGACCTATGGTTAAAAATGCAATTAATACCCCTAACATGGACGCCAGGATGAAAGACCAAATACTTATATAGTCCCGGTAGGCAAAACTGTTAATCCATCTGTTTAAAATAAAGAAGGCCACTGGCCAGGCTATTAAATTGGCAAATAAAGCCACCCATAAAAATTCACGCCCAATCAGGTTTAAAATGTTAAGATTTGAAGCGCCCAATGCTTTCCTGATTCCAATTTCCCTTGTTCTTCTTTCGGTAATGTAGGCAGTAAGTCCCCAAATTCCCAGTGAAGCAATAATGATAGACAGAATAGTGAAAATTCTTGCCAAATCACCCAATACATCCTCACCTTTGTATAATTCATCTAAAATATCCTGTAAAAATTTATACTCAAAAGGCCTTTCAACTTCTAGTTTATCCCAGACATTCTCAACAGAAGTTATACTTTCCCTCAATTTGTCACTGTTTATTTGAATCACAATGTATTTCGAATCGTAAATCCTTAACAAACTGTCTTTTGACATTTTAATAACAAAGGGTTCCACCTGCGTATGAAGTGATGTAGTATTAATATTACTGAATACGCCCACCACTTTTTCAAAACCCTGCATGGTTTTAAATTTTTTACCTAAAATTTCTTCATTCTTCGATAAATTCAGATACTTAACCATTTCCTCGTTTACCAGCAAGCTTTGTCCGGCATCCTTCTCATTTGGAAGAAAATCCCTTCCTGCCACTATTTTAATATTAAAAGTTTTTACAAAATCTTCTCTTACAAATAATCCCGGATAAAAGCTGTAACCTGAACTTTCAGTGCCTTCAGGCATAAATTCATAAGTGTTATGGCTTGAACCTATAATGTAGTTCATGGCCGTAACATTGTATATATTTTTATCTTTTAATAAAAGTTCTTTGAACTTACCATATTTATAGGTTAGTTCAGGGCCGGCATCTATTATTATGATATTGTTTTTCTTAAAACCAAGATCGGCAGTATGCAGGTACTTAAGCTGCCTGAAAACGCCAAATGTACCAATTATTAACATCAGGGAAATAGAAAACTGCACAAGTACAAGCCATTTTCTGAATTTTGTGGATTGCGTTCCCAATTTAAAATTTTTCTTTAAAAGGGGAACAGGTTTTAATGATGAAAGAAAAATTGCCGGGTAAGCACCAGATATAATTGCGGTGAAGATTCCCAGTGAAAAAAGTCCCAGCAGGGTTTCTTTTTTAAACCTAAAATCGTTTGTAATTATTTTTCCTGTAACCTCGCTAAATGCAGGTAAAAACATTTCTACCAGCGAAATAGCTATTAGAAGGCTGACGAAAGTAATCACCAGTGATTCAGTAAAAAACTGAAGAATTAATTGCGCGTTGCCAGCACCAACTACTTTTTTTATCCCAATTTCAATGGCCCTGTTCGACGCCCCGGCAGTAGCTAGATTTACAAAATTTATTGTGGCCATGATAAGAATAAGAACAGCGATTCCTAAAAGTATTTTTACATATTGTTCATTTTCATTTCTTTCTATCTCGTAATCAAGGTTCGATTTTAAGTGAATATCGGTAAGCGGTTGTAGTTGAAGCTTGTAACTGTCTTTAGGAATTTCGTTGAAATGTTTCTTACAGAAATTATCCAATTCGGCTTCCAGCAAGGGTGCTGATTCTTCATTTTTTAATAGAAGGTAAGTCCAGCATGGGTTCCAAATCCAACCCTGCATTATTTTTTCATTCTTAAATACAATGGGTAAAGAAGAAAAAGAAGCCAGAAAATCAAATTTAAAATGCGATTGCGGCTTTGTATCCTTAACGATTCCACTTACTTCAAATTCAAAATAATTATCTACTTTTAAAAGCTGACCTATTGGATCTGTATCTTCAAAGTATTTTCTGGCAGTTGATTCAGTAATTACAATAGAAAATGGTTTTTTAAGAACTGTTTTTTTATCTCCTTTAACTAATTCAAAATCAAACAAATCAAATACATTTGTGTCGCAATAGAAAAACCGCCGTTCATTAAATACCCTTGTATCATTCGAAACAATAAATTGTGATTTTTGAAGATTAAAAAACCGGACATAAGATTCAATGTATTGGGGATATTCTTTCTGAAGGTGTTCTGCAAGCGGAAATGGCTGACTGGATGATTCCTCTCCTGTTCCATTGAAATCAATGATACTTGTAACTCTATATATCCGATTCGATTTGGTGTGGTATTTATCAAAACTATATTCATCATAAACAAAGAGTGCAATAAGGATAAATGAAGCCAAACCCACTGCAAGTCCAAAAATATTAATCAGGGTATAGGTATTAAACCTGAAAATATTTCTAAAAGCAAATGTCAGATATTTTTTAATCATCATAAATATGAAGCGGAAATTTTCAACAGAACCCTTGATCTTAACTTAATAAATAGTAAATATAATAAAGAATCCCAATTAAAATGCCATGTTAAGCATGTGTTTGTGAATCAATTAATTATTCTTTGAATATCTTATATAAATACACCTTCAATTGTACGGTTTTATAACACCATGTTCGTAAACGTACATCTGATTTATTTAAAGAATAGATTAATTTCAATTTATCGTAATTTGATTATTAACTTTGCAAAGTTAATAAATCCGATAAAAATCATGAAACCAGGACTCTTTGGAAAAACCCTTGAAGAACTTCAGGATGTTGCATTAGAATTGGGATTACCAAGGTTTTCAGCCAAACAAATGGCCGACTGGCTTTACAGGAAAAAGGTAAATTCTATTGATGAAATGTCTAATTTATCGAAAGAGGCAAGGGAAAAGTTAAAAGGTAAATTTGAAGTTGGTATATCTGAACCGGTTAAAGTTCAACATTCTGCCGATGGAACAAAAAAATATCTTTTTGAAGCAGCGGGCGATAAATTTATTGAAACTGCTTTTATACCTGAAGAAACCAGGAACACGCTTTGTGTTTCTTCGCAGGTTGGTTGTAAAATGGCCTGTAAGTTTTGTATGACTGGTAAACAGGGGTACCAGACGAATCTGTTTGCCGGCGAAATTATAAATCAGTTACGTAGTATTCCTGAATCTGGCGAAGTTACTAACATTGTATTTATGGGAATGGGAGAGCCTTTCGACAATATTGATAATGTTTTGAAGGCTTTGAAAATTCTCACTTCAGATTATGGTTTTGGTATGAGCCCAAAAAAAATAAATGTTTCATCCATTGGTCATTTGAAAGGATTGAAAAAATTTCTTGAAGAAAGTGAATGCCATTTGGCAATAAGTCTGCATAATCCTTTTCCTGAAGAAAGGATAAAGGCCATGCCCATTGAAAAAACTAATCCAATTACGGAAGTGCTGCAAATGCTTAAAGATTTTGATTTTGGACGTAATCGCCGTGTTTCTTTCGAGTATATTATGTTTAAAGGTTTTAATGATAGTCAGAGGCATGTGAAAGAACTGGCCAGGATTTTAAACGGGATAAACTGCCGCATTAACCTTATTCGCTTTCATAAAGTTCCGGATGTGGATTTGACAGGCTCGGATGATGAAACCATATTTGAATTTCAAAAACAGCTTAAAGCCAAAGGAATAGTAACAACTTTACGAGCCTCACGAGGCCTTGATATCTCTGCAGCCTGCGGACTTCTTTCTACAAAACAGCTCTTGATCAAAAAGCAGGATTGAATCAAAAAAAACTTTTTAGCTTTAAATTTTCATCTTAAAATTTCTATCATTATTATAACCCTAAATGAAAAGATTCATTTTTATTTTTTCAGCCCTTTTAATTCTGCTTCAGTTATCAGCCCAGGAAAAAAGGTTGGCCCTTGTTTGCGGCAATTCGGCGTATAAAAACGGCGGGTTTCTCAAAAACCCTGTAAATGATGCCAATCTTATGGCTGCAACTTTGCGTTCTCTGGGTTTCGATGTTATCCTCAAAACCAATTCAGATCTTAAATCGATGCAAAATACCTTGGTTGAGTTTGGTAATAGATTAAAGGGTTATGATGTTGCCCTGTTTTATTATGCCGGCCATGGAATTCAGGTAGATGGGGATAATTACCTTATTCCTGTTGATGCCAGGCTTGAAGAAAAAAGTTTATGTCAGTTTGAAGCCTTAAACGTAGATGCTATTACTAAAACCCTTGTTTCAGGAAATGTTAGGCTGAGTATTATTATATTGGATGCCTGCCGTAATAACCCTTTCAAAACTTGGATGAGAGGCTATTCACGGGGATTTAAACCAGTTTCGAACCAGGCCGCGGGTTCAATTATTGCTTTTGCCACCCGCGAAAATGAAGCTGCAAGCGATGGACCCGGAAAGTACGGTTTATACACTGAAAAACTTGTGCAACAAATGGAAACCGCTCAGAACATAACTGAAGTTTTTCAAAATACCAGGATAGAAGTTTTGAAAGCCAGTAATAATCAACAATGTCCGCAGGAATGGAATATGCTGACAGGAAATTTTTATTTCAATCAAACGGGCAAACCAACTGAAAATGTTGTTAATGAGACAATTAATGCAAACTTGATTTCGGGCACAGTGGTTTCGAACTATGGAATGATTGAAATCGATTCTGAAATTGGCGGAACATTGTTTCTTGAGTTTGACACTTCAGAAGTCTATTCTGCTGTACCACAGCAAATTATCTAATGCCGGTTCGCACTACACCCGTCTGTCACCCGCGTGAGTAAAGGATTACAGAAGGTTTATTGATGGGCTCGCTCTTGCCATTGCATTTCCTGTTTTTATAAATACTGGTTTATTGCTCTTTGTGGGATAAAATCTGGGATTTCTTTTATTGATAATGCATTCATGATTTGTTTTGCGCCTTGTTCGGTTTTTGACCGTAGATAATATTCCTTTCCATTTTGTGCAACAAGGCTCATTTGCATCTTGACAAGGCTTTTGCGTATCTGGTTTTCTGATTGGGGCGTGGCCTTTGTTTTTAGCTGCAGCTGCAAATAATTCAGCAGGGTGAACGAGATGTAGCACAGGGCAAGATGGCCCAATATCCTTGCTTCTGTCCAATGGAACATGGGACGGGTTTCCAGGAAGCTTTTAAAACTCCTGAAGGAATGCTCCACTTTATAGAGTTGTTTGTATGCCTGGAGGATTTCCTGTACCGATAATTCCTGGTTGTTTGTGGCAATGCACAAGAAGCCATCGAAGCGTTCACTCTTTTGGATTTTTTCCAAATCCAGCGAATACTGATCTTTTCCTTCTTTTTTTAAGAAATAGGTCCTCGCCTTTTTGGCCAGGGCGCTGGGGTTATTTATAAATGCCTGTGCCTTTTTTACTTTTTCTTCACGCTCCGCTTTGTCTTTAGCTGCCCTTTTGGTGCTGTAGGTGGTGATCAGCTTTCGATTTTTGTACCCGGTAACGTAATACTGGATTTCTATTTTATCATTGCTATCAACATCATCCATTGTAAGTATTTGATAATATTCCCTGTTCAGGATTTCATTTTGTATCCCTTGTTCAAGGTTTTTCAGGCGTTCCCCAAAAATAAATTCATACCCATTTTGCCCAACTTCCAGGATATTGTCCTGGTTCATCATCCCGGTATCGGCCACACAAATGACTTTTTCTATCTGATATTTCTCTTTGAGCCTACCGAGTGCATCTGTAAAAGTATGCCCTTCATATTGTTTGCCTTGGTATACTTCATAGCCTACCGGCTGCTTGTTTTGGTCGATCAGAAGGCCAAAGGTCACAATGGTGTTGCCTATTTTGCCATCTTTGCCAAAACCTTTTTCACGGAAACCATCTTCTTTATCACTATCAAAATAGAAAGTAGTGACATCGTAAAAAACTACGTCCAGTTTTTGATTAAATAGGTTCCTGCCTTTGCTATAGATCATTCTTTTAATTGGTTCCTGGCTTTCATACAGGTAATCCAGGGTACGATAGATTTGGTGAAGTTCCATTTGTTCAATCCCAATGTAATCACTTTGGTTATTGTAATTTGACAGTTTGCTGACCGGATCATGGAGCCGTTCGCTGATGAGCAATATCACGCTTTCAAGCATGCTAAAACCAAGGCTCTTGTTGCGCGTGATGCCATTTAAAAAAGTGTCAAGGGAATAAATAGTCAGTAATCTCCTGACTATCATCGGGAACCCATAATAAAAACGCCCAAGCTCGTGTAGCTGTCTTTGCTCCATCTCTTCGAGCGTGCCACCTCCAAGCTCGTATAAGGTTTGTCCAATTTTCTTAAGGGCTGCCGGTTCATAATCTTCTATTTTTCCCAGGTTGTATAAGGTCCGGTGGCGGCTTTTTCCCTGCTCGTCCCTGTAGCTTTGAACAATTCGGATATAGGTACCTGTATCTTTCCTTTCTTTTCGTAAAAAGGCCATGTCGCTGGTTTTTAATGAGATAATTGCCTGTTGCACTATTTTCCTAAAATCATAATTTGGGAAATGCAACAAAATTCGACAAAAAAAATCAAAAACCAATAAAGTTTTCGCACTACAAATTTTGAATTTTTAGAACACACCCCCTTATTTTAGGGGCTTTCAGAGGGGATAAGTGTCTTTAGGTGTCAAACTCAGGTGAAAATGTTGTTAATGAGACAATTAATGCAAACTTGATTTCGGGCACAGTGGTTTCGAACTATGGAATGATTGAAATCGATTCTGAAATTGGCGGAACATTGTTTGTTGATGATGTTATTGCCGGAAATATCGATGCAAATAGCTTTGGCAACCAATTGCCAAATCAAAAAGCGGGCAAACATCAAGTTAAGATTGAAGGTGCTGAGACCTGGATTGGTGAAATTGAAGTTTATCAAAACAGTACTTCAAAAATTTCTATTAAAAGCAGTTTAAAACCTTTATCATTTGATAAACCTGGTTTTTTTACTGATAAACGTGATGGAAAAATCTATAAAACCGTTCAGATTGGACAACAACTTTGGATGGAAGAAAACCTGAATTACAAAACGGATAAGGGCAGTTTCTGTTATGATGAAAGCGAAGAAAATGCTTATAAATTCGGACGTTTGTATAATCTGGAAGCAGCAAAACAGGCTTGTCCTGCCGGATGGCGATTGCCGGACAAAAACGATTTTGACCAATTGTTCTCTTATTTTGGGAAAAATGATTCATCGGTATACAAATCGGTTGTTGTGAGCGGAAGTTCTGGTTTTAAAGCTTTATTAGGCGGAATGCGTGAAATGAGCGGAGCCAGCATAAAACAAAATTACCAGGGTTATTTTTGGTCATCTGAAGTATCAGAAAATGGAAATCCATGGTTTTTTCTTGTAAATAAAACTACCCAAACAGCTTATATTACTTATGACAACCGTTATAAATATTCAGCAATCATGGGAATGACGGATGACTGGGCGCTTTCGGTGAGATGTATTAAAAATTAATTTTCTATTAACAAAAAAGGCCAGTCCTTGGGATTTTCAGTTCTGGCCTTAGAAAGAAAGAAAAAGTAAAAGGAATTTTGTTTATTTTTTTCGTCCTGTCCTTTGAATGAAGTATTTTTAAAGCTCATTCTTTTGATTTAGTTCTATAATCCTAAAAAACTCCCTGTCAAAAATACCGAAATACTCTTTTGCATCAAATTCTTCATAGTAGGGAATGAATTTTCTGAAACTTTTTCTGGCTTCATCATCGTAGCTGAGTAAATATTTCATTTTCAACTCTGCCTGACTTTTAATGTTGATTTCAATATTTGGATCTGGCATTCCTGAAACGCCGTAGATTTGTTTTGCCATCGTGTACATATTCGGATATCCCCATTTTTTAAGTCTTGCATCGAGCCAGACTTCAACAATTTCATGTTCCATATGATTTGTAAATACCGACTGATAAATCCTTTGCGGATGGATGGAGTCTGCCTCTGCCAAATCCAATATCAGCTGACTCATAAACACATGATCAGGATGTCCGTAACCGCCAATTTCATTATCAAGGGTAAAAATCACCGTCGGCTGAAATTCATTAATCTGTTTAATTACTGCTTTCGATATTTTATCTTTCAGGTATATTTTATCAAATTCGGTTTTAGGAAAAGGCATATACTTCTTATCACCTGAAGTTGTATCTATTCTGTAAATTCCATCAGTGAGAATTTCTTCGTGACCATTGCATATTACTTCGGATGGATGATTATTAATTCCTGCTTCAGCGTGGTGCGTTGTTAAACTCAAATTCAGGATATCCCAGCCTCCGGCTGTTAGTTTTGAAATGGTGCCGGACATGGCACAGTCATCATCATCGTGGGCAACTATTATAAGGGCCCGTTTAATTGTAACGGTATCGAGGTAATCGTCAACCGGATATTTTTCTGTTGCAGCAAATTTTTTTATGCTGTTCAAACTTGGTGAACAGGCAGTGAGTATAATGGCCAAAATGCTTAAATACAAATAATTTATTCTTTTCATACTTACTTTTTTTTAAAATTATTGAATGTTTAATATAAATGGGAATTACCTGTTTATGGTAATTAAATTAATGAAACATTAATATTTGTAGAACCTGGTTTATTACTATTTCTTAATTTTCAGAAATTCCCATAAGTAGAATTTTGTTTTGCCAGTCGGTCATAGTATTTAAAACAGTAATAAGCTTAAATTCTGAAATCGCGGGTGATTCATTGGAATTCTTCGGTAATCTCAATTCGTTGATTTCATCAATCAATCGGTTTTCGATATTGTAACTTGCTTTTATTGAATAATTTGCAGCGAATTTATCAAAATCTGTGTTGAATTTTTCAAAACCAGCCTGTTTCATAATATCTTCAGAAATCTGATAATTTTTTTTATCTATTTCGAAATAATCAATTTTACCATCGATAATGAATTTATTCTCCTGTCCGGATTCATTTATCAGCTTTATTTTCATTTGTTCAAGCTGGTTTACAAGGTCAAGCGCCCGGGATTTTAAACTGCTTTGGTTTGAAAGTGCTGATGAAAGATAATTGTTTGATTTTGAAATATCGTTGGTTAAATGTGCATAGGAAAACCAAACCGGCTGGTTTGAATCCAATGTCAATAAAGATGAAAAAACAGCCAGGTAAATCATAAACAGGAGTATGGCAAAAAAATTCAAATCTGTTTTGAGTTTTCGCTTTACATGATAAAAAATGTAGGTTGGAAGAAAAAAGACGAAAGGCAAGGGTATCCCGATGAGTAAAAATATTGCTGCTCCAGGCCATTCCAAAATTTTAAAGATCATGCCAGCAAATACAACCATAAACGAGAGAAATGCTGCAAAATAAACCTTCTTAAGCTGCCTGTCATCGGTACTTTTTCGTATTTGAAACCACGCAAAAGGGACATAAATCAATGCCAGAGAACCAATACCGGCTAATATTAGTAACCCGGCTCCCGGCCAATGGAGTATTTTAAATATAACTGCAAGCAATGTTACTAAAATACCTGCAAAACCTATAAAATATACTGATTTATTCATAAACTTCAATATTTTCGGATTTTAAATATTCTGAAATGGCCTTGTATTCAGCAAGCCTGATATTAAGTTGCCAGAGCGATATTGCATTTATGGCAGGATCTGGCTGATATTCCATCAAACAGTATTCTTCCCAGTCTGCCTGCTTGTTTAATCGTGGAATGAATTTCCTGCCAGTATCAAAAAGCTGGTTTCCATTACTATCCTTTGATAATATTGTATACAATTCCTTGAATTGATTTATTTCCTTTTTTAAAGCAATCAGTGAAGATTGATCATTAAATTCAGGTAGAAGAAAGCTTACATCATTTTCTGAACCACCGTAGAAAGAATTAGAATTGAGCAAATCAATTGCTTTTTTTGCCGGAACATTCAGATAATTCATTACAATCTGAACCTTTATATCTTCCATTTTATTACAAGTTAAATCTGCCTGGCTTGAAAGGCTTTTCAGTATTTTATTTTTTGTCTTTTCAGTAATACTAAAGTTCTTTTTTTGTAAGTAAGCGGCAGATTCTTTATACGAATTTGTAGTTGGGGCAAGCTGGTCAAAAACTCCGTAATCTTTTGGCAGACTTTGTAAAAAAGTAAAAATAATAAAAAAGGCCATGGCAATTATTCCAAATACGAAATCAGCTCTAAAAGTATTTGATTTAGATATTTCCAGCATATAGTACAAAGGCAAAAATACTAAAACCAGAAACACTGAACCTATGATGAGTAAATGCCCTGAAAATGGCCAGTGGTTAATTTTAAAAAGCAATCCGGTTAGCACAACCATTAATGAGATGAGTCCGGTCAATAATACAGTTTGGTTTGTTTTTTTATTTAAAATCTGGGCATAAATGATGAGTGGAATTAAAAGGTAAGTTATCATTGCCAGACCAGGGAAAAAAAGAAATTGAGCATATGGCCAGTGCATGATTTTAAACAATACACCGGCTAAAAAAACAATTCCACCCAAATTAGCTGCAATATAAACAACAAGGTGCTTTTTTTGATTCACATCGCGATACATAACGTATAACAATGCCGGCAAAAACAGTAGGGCTAGAATAATAAATCCGAAGACGAGCAATATACCCGAATAGGGCCAGTGCATAATTTTGAACAAAACCCCGAAAGCCATTACAGCCAGGGAAATAGTTCCAATTGTTTTCATTGAGTTTTTCATAATTCTGTAATTTTTATCAATTAATAGTAAGGTATCCTGCTGGATTTGCCTTAACCCCTTTATGCCAAATTTCTTTTTTACCAAATCATACGATTCGGAAAATGAAATTCCCTGGTACATATAATTTTCAATCTCGCAGCAAATGTGATCGACCAAATCAGTGCTGAGATGCGAAAAGTTAATCCCTTCTTTTTCCACATCCCTGGTAACTGTTGCTAATTGATTATCATCTAAGCAATACATGATTCAAAACCTGGTTGGGGGTTTAACAGAATTTTAATGGTCTGCACAAATTCTTCGAGTTCCCTGATGCGTTCTTTGGCACTGGCATTCCCTTTTTCGGTGAGTTTGTAATAAATCCGGTTTCGGTTGTTAATCACTTCCGATTCGGTGGTTACCACGCCATCGTTTTCGAGTTTGTGCAGAATGGGATATAAGGCGCCAAAAGTGAGTTTGATTTTCCCTTCCGAGAGTTCTTCCACTTTTTGTGTGATTTCATATCCATACATTCTGTTTTGCTCGGCCAATAGCTTTAAAACTATTGATTTCAGCGATCCTTTTACTAATTCTTTTGGTATCATCCTTCAATATTTTGAATTATTAATATAACGCAAAATTATATATAAAATTTGAAATTATATAATTTTTTATATAATATTTTAATAAATAAAAATCAGGAATTTGTTAACTGAAAGTAATTCAATAGTTTAAAGTTTATTTTTTGAATTTTAAGGTCTATATTTCATTCTTGAAATAAATCCTTAATTAGGGAAGCATTTTTTAAAATATCCTAAATAATTGGTTGATATGGATTTTTCAAATATTTTTGCGGCCTGAAAAAATTCAAGGGTACATGAGCTTAAAATCTGAAATTGAACGACGTAGAACATTTGCTATTGTCAGCCACCCCGACGCAGGAAAAACCACATTAACAGAAAAACTACTGCTTTTTGGCGGTGCTATCCACGTGGCCGGGGCTGTGAAATCAAACAAAATCAAGAAAACAGCTACTTCCGATTTCATGGAAATTGAAAGGCAGAGAGGTATTTCCGTGGCCACTTCTGTAATGGGATTTGAATACAATGATATTAAAATCAATATATTAGACACCCCTGGTCATAAAGATTTTGCCGAAGATACTTACCGCACTTTGTCGGCTGTTGATAGTGTGATAGTTGTTATTGACGTTGCCAAAGGGGTTGAGGAACAAACCGAAAAGCTTGTTGAAGTATGCCGTATGCGGAACACACCAATAATGGTTTTTGTAAATAAGCTCGACAGGGACGGGAAAGATGCATTTGAATTGTTAGACGAAATTGAAAGAATCCTTAAGTTAAAAGTTCGACCGCTTTCGTGGCCTATCGGGATGGGTTATAACTTTAAGGGCGTTTACAATATTTACGACGAAAAACTCTATCTTTTCAGTGGCAAGGACAAGCAGGTACGCGAGGAGCCAAAAGAATTCAAAGATATAAACAGTGCTGAACTGGATAAAGAAATTGGTGATGCTGCTGATAAGTTACGAGAAGAGATGGAGTTGATCCGTGGCGTATATCCTGATTTTGATCAGAAATCCTATTTAAATGGGGAGGTTTCGCCGGTATTTTTTGGCAGTGCATTAAATAATTTCGGAGTGCAGGAATTACTCGAATGCCTTATCGATATTGCGCCATGGCCTAAAAACAGTTTTACTTTCGAGCGCGAAATAAGTCCCTACGAAGAAAAGTTCAGTGGCTTTGTTTTTAAAATCCATGCCAATATGGATCCCAAACACCGCGACCGTATTGCATTTGTAAAAATCTGTTCGGGCATCTTTCAGAGGAATACTAACTATTTGCAAACACGCACCGGCAAGCAGTTTAAGTTTTCGAGTCCTACTGCTTTTATGGCCCAGAAGAAATCTATTATTGACGAGGCTTATCCAGGCGATGTAATTGGATTGCATGATACCGGGAATTTCATTATTGGTGATACATTGAGCGAAGGTGAAATAGTTCATTTCAAGGGAATTCCAAGCTTTTCGCCAGAGCTTTTTAAATATGTTGAAAATGGTGATCCGCTGAAATCCAAACAATTGGCAAAAGGTATTGATCAGTTGATGGACGAAGGTGTTGCCCAGCTTTTTACCCGAAGCATGAATGGCCGGAAAATTATTGGAACAGTTGGTGCACTGCAGTTTGAAGTAATTGATTACAGGCTTCAGCACGAATATGGTGCTACAGCCAGGTTTGAAGCGGTTGATTTTTATAAGGCTTGCTGGATGACTGGTGATAAAGCTGAGATTGACGATTTTAAAAAGAAAAAATTCAAATCCATGGCCACCGATAAGCATGGAAGGGATGTTTTTTTGGCCGAAACCTCTTATGCTTTAAACATGGCCCAGGAAAATTTTAAAAAAATCCAGTTTCACTTTACTTCGGAGTTTAACCGCGAATTCAATTAATTTAATTGGAACAGAAGCTAAGTTTTTTTGTTATGAGCCATATCAATATCTAAAAAATTAACATTGCTGCTGTTCGTTTTTGTGAAATACCAACATTAGCAATGTTATTATTTTAATATATAAATTGTGACAAAAATACTCAAGCTGGCTGTTCTACTATATTATCTTTAAATCTTCCAGGCAGCTTTTTATTACCCTGAAAGTATCTTCAATATCGTTATCAAGGCCCACAGAGAAACGTACCAAACCTTCTGAAAGTCCCATTTTTCTCTGAACATCATCGGGAACTTCTGATGAGGTGCTTTTTCCGGAATTGCTGAATAAAGTTTTGAAGTAACCCAGGCTAACAGCCAGGTAGCCAACCCCTTTCACCTGCATTAATTCCATCAGCGAATTCGACTTTTCGGCGTCTTCGATGTCAATAGCCATCATGCCTCCATAACCATATTGTTTGTTCATCATTGAATTCAATAATTCATGTCCGGGATGCGATTTTAAACCCGGGTAGGATACTTTTAAACCAATTTTTTTAAGGTTTTCAGCCAGGTACATGGCATTTTGTCCGTGAAATTTCATCCTTACATGCAGGGTATTCAGGTTTTTTAAAATACTAGACGATCGCAACGGGTCGAGTACAGGGCCTAACAGCATAGAAGTCCCTGAATTTACGTCAATCAGTGAGTTGATAAAATCCTGGTCGGCACAAATGGCGCCGGCTACACAATCATTTTTCCCGTTTATAAATTTGGTCATGCTATACACAACTATATGTGCCCCCAGTTTATATGGCGAAACAATCATGGGCGAAAAAGTGTTGTCAACCATTAGCTTAATACCATATTTATTGGCCATTTTTGCCATAGCCGGAATGTCGGATATCTGCAACAGGGGATTGGAAAAGGTTTCGGTGTAAATAACTTTTGTATTTGGTTTGATAGCCTTTTCTATTTCTCCGAGATTGGTTGGATCAACAAAAGTTACACTTATGTTGAACTTTGGAAGATAGTTTTTTAAAAAGGCAAATGTGCCGCCATAGGTGGTCACGCTCGAAACCAGATGATCGCCCGCATTGCACAATTGTAAAATGGCGTTGGTAATGGCGGCCATTCCCGATGCCGTTACCCAGCCTGCAGGCGTACCTTCCATAGCTGCAATGGCATCGGCAAGGTATTTATTGGAAGGGTTCCAGTGCCTCGAATACAGAAAGCAGCCCTGTGTTTGCCCGTGAAAGGTATCAATCATGGTTTTGGCACCAAAAAAAGTAAATGTCGAAGAGTCTGTAATGGAGGGATTTACATCCCCAAATTCACCAAATTGTTCCAATTGCTGGATGGCTTTTGCTGGATCAAAGTTCATAAGGTTATTATTTATAATTTATAAGCAAATATATCAATAAAAATTTAAATTATCATAATATTCAAATAATAATTTACGAATTGTAATCGAATTGTTTTAATGATTTACATTCCGCTTATATAGTATTAAAAAAACCGGCTTCTGAAAAAAAGCCGGTTTTGGTTTAACTCATTAAATTTTTAATAACAAATTGAATTTCAATCGTTCGTAGCGTTTTTGATATTTAGCATCATAAAAGGAGAAATACCCGTTTCATACTCTTTTACAAAGGTTCCATCCGGCTTGATTGTTACCATTTTTCCGTTTGAGGTAGCATTCTCAGCTACAAAATATTGGATATCGCTGTTTACTTTATCCACCGAAATACCATTTAGACCCGAAATTCCTGATACTAAAGGTTCTGTTTCGAAAGTTTTTGTTAAAGTGTTGAACACTTCCACTGATCCAGAAAGATTCCAGTTGATGTCGTAAGCAGTGGTCATTACATAGAGTTTCGAAAAGTCGTTGCTGAAATCAAGAATATTTGAATAACTTGTACTCACACCTGTTTTTTCGTAAACTGTCATCTCATCGGTAAAGGTTTTGATGTAACCTATTCCTTCCTTGTCCACTGTTACACTGTATGACGAAACCAGCGAAACATAAAGGTTTTCATCGGCATCTTTCACAAAATAACTCGATACAGCCGGGGCTTCAATGTATGAGATAGAATCTCCGCTTAGCTTTATAACTGCAATTTTTTTATCGTAATTCAGTGCAGCATAAAGTTTTCCGCGCGCAATGGCCAATCCTTCCGGACCACCGGGAAGCGGAATTTTGCCTATAACCTGGTTTGTGGTTGAATTTATTTTAGTAATATAAGAAACCGAAGGATCGGACCAGACGTCGCCCCCCCAACACGAAACATATAATATATCCCCGTTGGCAACACAATACCTCGGCTTTACCAAATCTGAACCTGAAATCCCATCTTCCGTCTGAACTATGGTTTTTGCATCGGTCCAGAAAACCTGGTCGGCATTGTTTCCACAAAAATATACCCTATCATTTAGCTGGTATGCGTATTGTATATTTGAAATGGTACTAACCCCGTTTGCTTCCTCAAAATAGTTATTTGTAACGGCAGAATCCTGACGATTGTATAGGGTAATTCCTCCTTTATCCCCGCTGTAACTCCCATAGTTGATAATAAAACTCGATCCGAATGAATCGGGCTCAGGTTTTGGGTTATTGTCTTTTTCGCACGAAACAAGCCAAACGGCCATAAATATCGAAAAAATTAACTGAAGTGATTTTTTTTGCATAGTTTAGTTTATTTAAAGTGATACATAATACTAATTCTGTAATTTATTCCTGGCATGGCATAGCTAAAACTTGATTGGTAATTTTTATTCAACAGATTATTTATCAGTAATTTAGCCTCTATATGATTGAAATTGTTTATTTTAAAATTCCGGCCTGCCGAAAAATTAAGCAATACCAACCCTGGCAATATGTTTTTTTCTTCTTCATCAGTATATTGTTTTGAAGAATAGGTGAGATCGAGCCCCGCCTCCATGGATTTATAATCTGAAAGCAGGTTGAAAACAAGTAAATGGATGGGAACATACTCCAGTTGCCTGAATAAAGCAGGGCTTCCTGTTTCCGATTCTACCCTTTGCGATTTGGTAAAACTGTAGTGAAACAGTCCATTTATCTTCATTTGACCAAATTGGGCCGTAAGGTTGTTGGTGAACTCAAAACCCATGCTTTTCACCCGCTGCACGTTATCGGCATACCAGTCTGAGCCTCCGCCCCGCCAAAGAATCCAGTTATTTACATCTATAAAGAATGCATTTAACTGGATTGAATTTCTAAAGTTTTCTGTTTGATAGTCGAATTGAATGCCTAAATCGCCGCCTGTCCCTTTTTCGGGTTCAAGAATTGGATTGCCACCCCGAACCCAGAATCTGTCGTTAAAGCCAGGAACCCTGTAACTTTTTGAAATATTGCCGTTTAGCTTCAAAATACTGGTATTATTGTAAAAAGCAGAATAGGAAAAACCCAGGGCCGGTAAAAATGGTACTTTATAGTTGGTTACCAATCCCTGCCTGAGGTTGATTGTTATACGCAATCTGTTTAAAACCTGTTGGTTGTACAAAAAATACAAATCAGTTCTATTTTCAAAACTAAGGCTACTATCATAAGCATAAACTTCGGGATAAATTCTTGAATATTTAAACCCGGTTTTATACGAAATTTTGGATGTAATATCTTGTTCCACAAAGGCATCTGCAATAAAATTGTTTGTTTTAATTTCATTTTTTGTATGGTTGTATATGCCTTCGTCAAACGATTGTGCCAGACCAAGGTGGTATTTCAGGTTATGCTGCCGGTTATCGTAACTTAAGGTTGAACGAATATGATTTTCTTCGTAATCTTCTTTATAATCAGGATTATAATAATTTGTTACCTGGTTTTGCTGGATGTTATGAAAATCGTTTTCAACCCAAATGTTGAATTTTAATGAATGTGCAGGCGAAAACAAGTAATTGATTTCCTGCAATATACCCTTGTTGTTGAGCCTTGCGTTTCTTTGCACATCATACACCCCAACCTGTCCGGTAGAAAAGTTTTTAATGTCTGTATTAAAAAAAGGAAAATCGTTCAATTTCTTGTAATAATAAAATCTTGTTACCGATTCCCATTTTCCATTCCCAAAAAACAGTTTTGTCGCGTAAAGTTGTTCACCAAACGAACCGAAAGCCAGCCTTACCTCTGCTTTTGCTCCTTTTACCCAGTTTTCAGTTAGACCAAGATGGAGCGCGCCGCCAATATTGCCACTGCCTTTAATAGTAGCCGAACTTCCATATTGCAGGCTAATTTCGTCGAAAAGATAAACCGGAATAGTTACCAGGTTTGAATTTCCGAGGGTTAACGAATTCAAATCAATTTCGCCAAAGTTGATGCTGGTATGGTTGGGCGAAGTTCCCCTGATTCTAATGGTTGACAGGCTGCCTGCATCCGTTTTAATGGCCACCGGAAAAACCCTGGTAAGCAGGTCGCCCAGGTTGCCATCCTGTAACTGGTTGATAAGTATTGGGTTCACCGTTTCAATTTTTGAGCCGGCCTGGAATCTTTTTAAATTTTGCGCCAATACCTTTACTTCACTTAGCGAAATGGTGTCGCCACTGTTTTGGGCTTTTATGTTTAAAACATTCAAAAACAGGCAATAAATAAAAAATAAGAATGCAGAAAATTTTGTTTTCATCCGTTAAAAACCCTTCTCCCGGGGTTTGTTAATTTAATTTTGCAGGCTATGGCAGGTCTTCTGGCTTACCTTACTTTTAGCGGCCTTCCCAACCAAAACGGTCAGTGGCAAGGGTGTGCTGAAAGCTTTTTTTAAGGTTTACAGCTGCGGGTACAGCTCCCGGTTTTCACGGGATTCCCTTTTCATCTTGTCCGGTATTAACCGGAAAAGAAACCATTATCCGACTGCAAATATATGGTATTTAACTAAATATTTAGCAGGAAAATAAAGTTTTTTTAAATTTATTAAAATTTCGATGAGGCTACTTGTAGTTATTGATTTTCCTTTATCCTTTAATTTGTAATCAAGAACAAAAAGGGACCAATTTTTTAATCATAAGTTTTAAACCTTAAGATTATTTAGCCATTAAAAATGAAAAGATTAAAATGCAGTACTTTACTTAACCATAAACAACCTGAACAAAGACACATTTTTGCAGAGAAGTTGACCACACTGTTGTGATTAGGAAACAAAGAAGTAGATTTCACAATGCAGAGTAAAATAATTTCTCAAAACCAAATTGTCCGAATAGAATAATTTTTACTTTTGAGCATCAATCCTAAATTTCAGAATTATGAAAAAAGTTTTCTCCTGTTTATTGTCCCTTCTTTTTATCAGCAACGCGTTTGCCCAACAAAAGGACCCTTTCCAGCTAATTGATTTGCATATACACCTCAAAGGTGGTTTCTCCATTAACGATGCCATTGCCAAATCAGAAAAAGAAAATGTTAAATATGGTATTGCCGTGAATGGCGGCATAGGTTTTCCTATTCAAAACGATGCCCAGCTGGATTCCTTTATTAATGTGATGAAAGTTTATCCCCAGTTTTATATTGGCATGCAGGCCGAGGGGAGGGAATGGGTCAACCTTTTTTCAAAAGAAGCCATTAAAAAATTTGATTATATCTTTACCGATGCCATGACTTTTGTAGATAAAAAAGGCAGGCGAAACCGTATCTGGCTGAAAGATGAAACCTGGGTGGATGATGAGCAACAATTTATGGACGATTTAACTGACCTGATTGTAAAAATAATAAGTACAGAGCCTATTAATATGTATGTAAATCCTACTTACCTACCCGAATGTATAGCTGGCAAATACGATGAATTATGGACGGATGCCAGGATGGAAAAAGTGATTCAGGCTGCAAAAAAGAATAAAATCGCCATTGAAATCAATAACCGTTTCAAAATTCCTTCGGAAAAATTTATTAATAAAGCTAAAAAAGCTGGTGTTAAATTTACCATTGGCACCAACAATGTGGATGGGAATTTCCCCGGCCCTGAATACGCCAGGGAAATGATTAAAAAATGTAACCTGAAACAGTCAGATTTTTACATTCCAAAAAATAAAAAATAGCAGGAATTGAATTTTTTAGGCTGACTTAAACTTTTTAAGTGCTTCAATGAGTTTGGGCACTACAACAAAAGCATCACCTATAATTCCATAGGTTGCTGCCTGAAAGAAAGGGGCTTCCGGATCGGTATTGATGGCTACCATTACTTTTGAAGCATTTACTCCTGCAAGGTGCTGTATAGCCCCTGATATTCCAACTGCAATGTAAAGGTTTGGCGCAACCACCTTTCCTGTTTGCCCAACATGTTCATGATGGGGCCGCCAGTTTAAGTCAGCAACTGGTCGTGAACAACAGGTTCCGGCGCCTAAAATACCGGCAAGCTCTTCTATCATGCCCCAGTTTTCAGGGCCTTTTAGTCCACGTCCACCCGATACCAGTATTTCTGCTTCTGTAATTAAAATTTGTCCTTGTGCTTTATTTATTTCATGTGGTTTTGCTACCAGATCCGTATCCGGGATGTCAACTTTTAACGCTTCAATTTCAATTGTTTTTGGGTTCTCCACTACTTTAAAAACATTGGAATTCAAGGTTAGGATTTTAATCTTGCTGTTCAATTCAAAATCTCCAAAAGCCTTGCCCGAATAAACCTTTTTTCTAACTATAAAAGGATTTATAGAGCCAGGAAGGTGTGTAACCCCTGCGGCAAAAGAAGCATCAAGTTTAACCGTAAGTCTTGGTGCAATAGCCCTTCCTGATACATTGTTCGAAAATATAACTACTTCAGCACCGGATTGCTTCACCGCTTCAGCTACAACCCTTGTGTACGATTTTGCGGTAAATGCCTCAAGTTTTTCATCATTTAATTTGTAAATGAGCGAAACACCATACTTACCAAGCTCTTTTAGTTCATTTTCATCATTATTCCCTATTGACAAGGCTTTCAACTCACAACCCATCATTTTGGATATTTCATAGCCATAGGATAACAGCTCGTGGGTTGATTTTTTGAATTTCCCTTCCCTGCTTTCAACATATACTAAAACTGCCATAATTTTAACTTTTTAAGTTTTAAATCACTTTTGCTTCTTCGTGTAAAAGACGCACCAATTCTTCCATATTATCAGCGCTTACATACTTGCAACCAGACTTGGCTTCGGGCAAATAATATTTTATTGCCTTAATTTTAGCATCTTTTATAACAGGTTGAACAATTTGCATTGGTTTTTGTCGTGCTGACATAATCCCCCTCATTCCTGGTATGCGTGGCTCAATGGCAAATCCTTTTCCAGCTGTAGAAACAAATGGAAATTCAAGTCGTATGGATTCTTTACCACCATCAATTTCCCTATCAAGGATTGCTTTTCCTTCCACAATGTCAAAAAAAGAGGTACTTGAAATGGAAGGAATATCAAGAATTTCTGCTACCATTTCTCCTACCTGGGCACCGTTGTAATCAATTGATTCTTTACCGGTTACAATAAAATCAAATCCTCCTTGTTTCCATACTTCTGCAATCTGGCTGGCAACAAAAAAAGCATCAACAGGCTCTGCATCAACTCTTATGGCATCATCGGCCCCAACAGCCAGTGCCTTGCGTAAAGTGGGTTCTGTTTCCGCCAATCCTACATTTATCACTGTAATGGTCAGATTTCCCGTTTTTTCCTTCACTTCAAGTAACCTGGTCAGGGCAAGCTCTTCGTAGGGCCCAATAATATACTGAATATCAGTTTTGTTGAACTTTGTATCTTCGTCTGTAAACTTAATTTTAGAAGTAGTGTCTGGTACGTGACCGATACATAATAATACTCTCATGATAACTCGTTTTAATTAACTATTATGCACACATAATAAATTCTTATGCAAACCTAATAAATTATAAAAAGAAATGCAATACGCTTATTATTATTATTCATTAATATAATTAAAAATTACATCATTAGCAGGGAATTATCCATTTGTATCCATAAAAGCTTGTTTATCTTAACATAATTTAAGATTTTATGAATTACCATATTAAATGATTTGCCTTAAATTTACTGATTATAGTATAAATTTTTTACCATCTTAACTAAAAAGTTGTAAATTATGAAACTAACAACAATCAACTTAGTTTTTTGCCTGATCATTGCACTTAATATCAATTCTGAAGCCCAATCAAAACAGAGTATTCCTCAATTGCAGTTAAAGTGGTCTACCGAGAAATCTTTCCTGACCCCTGAATCCGTTCTTTACAATCCTAAGGATGAAATTTTTTATGTTTCGAATGTTAATGGAAATCCGGTTGAAAAAGATGGAAATGGTTTTATTTCAAAGCTTTCGCGGGATGGAAAAATCGTACAACTCAAGTGGATAAATGGTTTAAATGCACCCAAAGGATTGGCCATTTTCAAAGATAAACTTTATATTAGTGATATTGATGAACTTGTTGAAGTGGATATTAATACGGGGAAAATTTTGAAAAAATACCCAGGTCAAAAAGCTACATTCCTTAATGATATTGTTGCCGATTCAAAGGGAAACATTTATGTTTCTGATACTAAACAAAACTTAATTTATTGGTTAAAAAAAGATAAGTTTGAAATTTGGCTTTATGTAGGTAACCTATTTAATCCTAACGGATTAACGATTAATGACAAGGCCTTGTTGGTGGGTTGCGAAGATTATATATTGTCAGTTGATCTGAATAATAAACATGTAAGAACTTTTATCACTGAAACGGGCCCGGTTGATGGACTTGTTAAAATTTCAAATAATCAATTCCTTATTTCTGACTGGACTGGTAATATTCATCTTGTTTCAAAAGATAGCGCAAAATTAAAACTTCTCAGTGCCACCAACGAAAATTTAAATGCAGCTGATTTCGAATTTGTTTCAGCAGATAATTTATTACTGGTACCTACTTTTTCTGATAACAGGGTGATTGCCTATGAATTAAAAATGTAAATTCAGTTTTTAGTTTGAGGTGGAATGATTCACAAAAATAGAGGCATCAGGATAGCTTTCCTTTAGCTGCTTTAATTGTATCAGGGCTTCCCATTCATAATTAAATTCACCTACATAATAAACATAATTGCCTTTGCTGTCTATGATTTCTTTTACTTTTTGATTGGTATTAAAATTTGAAATGGAAATTCTTGATTTGGATACGGCTATTTTAATTGAATAAATGCTGTCCGATGCAAAGTTTTTTGAAAGGTTGCTGTTTTCAACAAGCAATGAATCTGAATTTTGCGTTTTAATTCTTGCCAGCAAATAAGCGTTTTTAATTTTTTCAGTAGTTTTATTAACTGAATGATACACAAGCATTTCCTTTCCGCTCAAATTTCTTAAATCTTTTATTTTGTTTGTGCTGTCAAGCTCAAATTTTATTTCAGGCAAATTTAAAGATTGGTCAAGGCATAGGAAAGAATTGCCGGCTTCAATGTCAAACTGGCAAGCATAGATGGTTTCGTTGTAAAATTTAACAGTCATACTGTAATTTGCATTCGCCGGTAAAATATAATTAAAAATTCCTTCAGCACTCGTTCTTAAAAGATAAGTTTTTTCCTTATCATTCCTGTTATTCACTGAAATATCAATCGCTTTTACGAAATCAATTTTTTTATTAGATACAATTTTTCCTGAAATAATTGCAAATCCATCTGATAAAGAGTCAATCTGGGTAACTTTATAAATATCGCTTTTTCCTTTGGTACCTTGCCGTTGCGATGAAATAAAGGAAACCATGCCATTTTCGTCTGGAAGATAAAAAAAGTCGTCTTCATTTGAATTTAAAGGTAATCCCAGGTTAAAAGGCGCTAGCCACTCACCTTTTTTGTTTCGGTAGGTGGCATAAATATCAAATCCTCCCATTGACCCATGTCCTTCGGAACAAAAAAACAACACCCCGTTTTCTTGTAATACAGGCGATTCTTCGTTAAACGGGGTATTGATTTTATCGCCCAGGTTTTCTGGTATGCCCCATTCTCCATTTCCTTTATTTTCACAAATATAAATATCGGTTCCTCCGAATCCTCCTTTTCTGTCGCTTGTAAAAAAAAGATAGTTTCCATCGGGTGATAGACTGCCAAATGATTGTGAACCACGGTTATTTATTTGTTCAGGAAATGGCAAAGGGACAGACCATTCGTTATCAGCGTTTTTTGTGCTTTGTAAAAGAATTTCTTTCTTTTTATCCAGACGTCTGAAAATAATCTGTTTTCCATCTTTTGATATCCAACAGGCTTTTTCATGTTCAGATGAATTTACTGAATTGCTCAGTCCATACGGAACTTGCCACTCTTCTTCATATAATTTTGAATAAAAGATGTTTTCGTCATACTGATCATCTTCAAGTTTTTTTCGCTGAAGGGCATTTTCTCTTCGTGAAGTAAAAATTACCTCGTTGCCATGGTTAAAAAACATAGGATTTTTATCTGAATATTTTGAATTAAGTTCAAAAATGTTTTCTATGTTCAGTTTTGCTGATGTTTGAGAAAGCATTACGGCATTTTCGCAATTTTTTTTAAGGGTTATTACGTTGTCAATGAATATTTTATCAGCCGGGGATATCTTCCCCATCAATAAATTAATTATTTCAAGTGCTTCATTAAATTGATTGTTTAAATGATAAGATTTGGCTAAATAATAATATGCTTCAACAGGTAATTCTTTTTCGTGTGTTGACGAAGTATTGTCAATTGCTGTTTTAAGATGTTTTATAGCCTGTTCAAGACCGTAATCGGTATTTAAATAGCAAAAACCAATCAGAAAGTTAAGTTTTGGATCATCTTCGTTTTGATCAAGCAGGGTGCTGTATAAAGATAAGGCTTTTTCGAATTTACCTTCCTGGAGCGAAATATCTGCTTCCCTGGCGATTTCTTCCGGCGATTTGGGCCCTTCATTGGTTATAGTTCTCTGCGCCCTGGCTATTTCACAGGTAAACAAACCCATGAAACAAATCATGACCAACATTGCAACTACTTTGAACCGGTTCATAAGTAAATTCAACCCTCTAGCGTTTATTTCAGATTTATAATTCTAATTGATTAACAATTGAAATGCCAAAACAAATATCCAATATTGACTTTATTGATCCAAATGCTTAACTGTCAGTAAATTATTCTTTTTTATTTTATTCCTGGTAAAGAATTAGTTATATTCATTTAGTCCGTAATTGGTATTTTGCTCCTGGTGCGCTGCAATATAGGTTTTAAAATCGGCAGGTTTTCCGTTTAGGGTCAGGTTTAAATTTTGCCTGTTAAAATCTTCCTCAATTTCATTCAGAAAATTATTATCATTCAGTTTTGATAAATAAAATTCTATATTGTCGTAATATTTTTGATAATTATATTTGCCAGCATACCCGTAAATAGCTGTTTTAAGTGGTGTTTCTTTGGTTTGTTCTCCTGATCGGTAATAAACCAACATTCTTGCTGCCGCGTCAATATTTAATATAGGATGAAACCTGTCATCAATAGCGATTAACCTTTTTCTGTCTGAATTATATTCTTTTATAATTTTCCTTAATTCTGCCCCATGTTCTTTACATACCAGCTTATCGCAATTTTTAAAGGTAGTTAATCCAAATTTCCTGGCCATATTTGCCTGCATATGAATCAAACCAATACCTCCATCATCGCTGCTATTCGGGAGCAAATCAACGCCGCCTGATTCATGCATAATCATTGCCAGAAGCAGATTTTCGGGTAATTTGTATTTTCTTTCTACTTTTTCTGTAATATTTTTAAATCGCAAACTTCGAAGTATCATTCCATAAAGCCTTTGTCCATAAACGCCTTCTTTCTTCACCTTCCCCAGCATATTCAGGTTTTTAAAATCCGGATCAGGAATAAGATTATTATAGGTAAGCGCAAAGTTTTTTACAAGTAATACATCGCGGTTTTTAACAGCCGGAAAATCGTACGATTTGCATGAAAAGACAAGTAAAAAAATTGTCATTGCTCTTACCATTTTCATTGTTTTATAATTTTAAATATTTAAACGTTTTTATTATTCCAAAATGTATTAATTCTTTACAAGAATGAAAAATCCTTTTGGTCTTACTCTTTATTCCTCTTTTAAAACAGCTTGTTTTGAAGCATTTCAGATTTAAAGTTTATGGGAACAAAGCAGGAAGGACCAGAAATTTAAATTTTTTATCAGAAATGAATTAAAAGTTAATCATTTTAACTTCTATAATCACGTTTGAATTCCTTCCTTTATCATCGGTACAGGATATTTTGTGCCTGCCTTCTTCTGGTTTATAGAATATTTTTTGTAAAGGCGTACATGATTTGAAAAATTTATCATCCACATACCAGAATACTTTATCCACATCACTAGCTGCATTGCATGAAAACATAATGCTGGTGGTGTCGTTTTTGTCAATATAATATTCCACATTATGCATGGGTGATGTGATTTGTGGGTTATTTTCTGCAAAAACCCTTTCGCAATCTGAATTATGCGGCGGTACCTTTTTATATTTTATCTGGTTTTCATCATAATACGTAACCATTTCGGGCAATAAATTTGGATAATATGCCTCAACATAACCTGATTCGGGAAGGCAGGTTTTACAATATGAAATAGACGAATCGGGAGAAACATAGTATAATTTCAGGTGGTCGCAGGCTTTGTTTGGCGAAACTGAAGGAATATAGGCATCTGAAAGAATATTTTTACAAAATTCATTATAAGGCAGTCCGGTTTCGGAACAGACCAACCGGAACTTTATATTAGCAGGTACCGGGTACCAATCCGCTTCTGACCTGAAATCTATCGTGTTGAAAATTTCAAACAGAAGCGGTGCTGCTGTTTCAGCCCCGTTTAATTCTGAAACGCCTTCGGCTGAAAAGTTTCCAACCCACACACCGACAGTATAATTATTATTATAACCAATGCTCCAGGCGTCTTTCCGGCCATACGAAGTTCCTGTTTTCCAAGCTACACGTGGTAAATCTGCACTATTTTGCCATTCAAGCGGAAGGTCTGGTCTTTTAACCTTGCTGAGTATTTCAGTAAGCATATAAGCCGATTCGGCTGAAATTGTCTGAAAACCTCCCCGTGAAGTATCTGATGCCAGAAAATTCAGATTGGTATATTTGCCATTGTTGCTAAAAGCATGGTAAAGTCTTGTAAGTTGTTCAAGATTTACACCACAACCGCCTAAAACCAACGAAAGGCCAAGTTTTTTTTCGTCTTTGCGAATTTGATCAAAGCCCAGTTTTTTTAAATTATTTATAAAGCGGGTGGTGTTTAATTGTTGTAATATTTTTACTGCTACCACATTTAGTGAGTTTATCAGGGCATATTCAACCGATACAAATCCGTGGTATTTTTCATCGTAGTTATGCGGCTCATAACCACCATAACTTACAGGTACGTCGCTGATTTTAAATTTTGGGGTTATAAGTCCTTTATCAAATGCCATTCCATAAAGCAATGGCTTAAGTGTGCTACCCGGTGATCGTATAGCAGTAACCCCATCCACCTGGCCTGCATCATCTTCATTAAAAAAATCAGCTGAACCAATGTAACTTATAACGCTGTTTGTTTTATTGTCAATTATTAAAACCGCTGCATTTTTAATATTCCTGTTGTAAATCCGGTTGATATAATTCTTAACAATGGATTGAACTTTAATTTGTTTTTTCAGATCAAGATGGGTGGCTATAATAGGTAAGCCGGGGTACATCTTTTTAAGCCGGTAAGCAAATTGAGGTGCAATCTTGGGTGATTCATGCCTGTATGCGTCAAGTGGTTCATTTAATGCATCATTAATATATTGTTCAGGAAACAGACCGGCAACTTGAAACCTCTTTAACCATTTGTTCCTGGCCTTAATAATATCATCGTTGTCTTTTCCTATCACCAATGAATTTGGCCTGTTTGGGATAACTGAAAGTGCTGTTAATTCAGCAAGACTCAAGTGATTTGGAGCCTTATCAAAATACAGAACTGAAGCAGTTTTTACTCCTTCAAGGTTCCCGCCAAATGGAACCAGGTTTAAATATAACTGTAATATTTCGTCTTTACTGTAATGTAATTCCAATTGCTGGGCCCTGAATATTTCTATTATTTTGTTGAAATAGGTTCTTTCTTTGGGTTCCAGTAACCGCGCTACCTGCATAGTAATTGTTGAAGCACCTGAAGTACGCCTGTTGTAAATGGTATTATTTATAATTGCCCTTATTACTGCATAAATATTAACCCCCGGGTGATAATAAAAATATTTGTCTTCCTTAAATAGGATGGCTTTTTTTAAAAGCGGGGTAATTTCATTCAATTCTGTTTTCATCCGCCACTTTTGATCGTAGCTTAAAAAAGCATGAATTACGGTACTGTCGGAACTTACAACTATTGTTGAATATTCAACATTATCAGGTAATGGAAAAATCAGGTCTAAACCTATAAAACAAAAACTATAAATAAATATGGCTATAATTGCAATCCTTATTTCCTTATTTAGTTTTTTCCATTTTTTAAAATAAAAGTAATTAATTCTGTTTTTTAAATTTTGCCAGATTTCATCCTTATTAAACTTTGTAATACTTTGGCGAAGGAGGTCAATGTTAAGTTTTAGTTTTTGATTATTTAAATACAATAAAAAAGAAATTTTTTCTTTTAAAGCTGAATATCTTCCTTTTTTTTTCATTCAAAATAACAGATTTTATCAAATAAGCTATATTTTGGGCTTGTCCCTTACAATATTACTTAAAATATATTAACAGAAAAAAAACATATTGCTTCTTTGAAATATTTGAAGAAAAGTTACAATACAGAAATAAAAACTTTATGATTAAATTAAAGCAGGAAAACTTATGAACAACAATGTCGCTTAAAACATGAACAAGTATTTATTTGAAGAATTTCTGGCTTCTAAAGTAAATGGCAAATTGCTCAAATATTTTTATTTTTGTTTAATATTATCATTACAATAAAAACCTATGACAAACAATGAAATAATAAATGCTTATTTAAAGCACAAGAACGAAAGGGAATCAGCCGGATTACCTCCTTTACCTTTGAATACGATTCAGGCAGCTGAAATATGCCGTTTGCTTCAAAATCCTCCTGAAGGTCAGGAAGATTTTCTGTTACATCTTTTTAAGGAAAGAATAAGTCCGGGGGTAGACCCTGCAGCGGAAATAAAAGCTGGATTTCTAAACAGCGTTTTAAAGGGAAATATTAATTGCCGTTTAATTGATAAAAAACAAGCAATTTTTATTTTAAGCACCATGATTGGAGGATACAATATAATGCCACTGATTGAGGCACTTAAAATAGAAGAAATTGCAGCCGATGCCGCCAAAGCTCTTTCGGGAATAACTTTGGTTTACGATGGATTTGATGAAGTTTTGGAACTTTCAAAATCGAATGAACATGCAAAAAAGGTTATTCAATCGTGGGCCCATGCCGAATGGTTTTTAAATAAACCCGCTTTTCCAAAGGAATTTAAAGTAAAGCTCTATAAGGTTGATGGCGAGATAAATACAGATGATTTTTCACCCGCATCTGATGCATCCACCCGTCCTGATATACCTTTACACTCGTTATCAATGGGGCAAAATCTGTTTCCGGATGGGTTAAAAACTATTGCAGAATGGCGTAAAAATGGATTTCAGGTTGGTTTTGCCGGCGATGTAGTAGGAACAGGTTCTTCAAGGAAATCAGCTACCAACTCATTATTATGGCATATTGGCCAGGATATTGATTTTGTGCCCAATAAGAGGCGGGGAGGAGTTGTTTTAGGAAATGCCATAGCACCCATCTTTTTTAATACCCTTGAAGATTCAGGCGCATTGCCAATAATTTGCGATGTTTCAGCGCTGAATAATGCGGATATTCTTGTAATTGATACGGTTAAGTGCGAGATTAAAAATGAATCGGGCAAATTGATTACCTCTTTCAATTTGAAGCCAAATACTTTAAAAGATGAATATCGCGCAGGCGGCAGGTTGAATCTCATTATTGGCCGTTCGTTAACCGAAAAGGCACGAAAAGCACTTGGAATGGGGGATACAGATGTTTTTTCAAAACCACATCAACCGATTGCAAAAGCAAATCAGGGTTATACACTTGCCCAAAAAATAGTGGGAAAAGCTTGCGGAATGTCTGGTATTTTGCCTGGTGCATCTGTTGAACCTGTTATGACAACAGTTGGATCGCAGGATACCACCGGCCCAATGACGGCAGATGAACTCACAGAACTTGCATGTCTTAAATTCCAAACCCCGATGTATATGCAATCGTTCTGTCATACAGCAGCTTATCCGAAAGAAGCAGATATAAAAACACATAAAAAGTTACCCCAGTTTACAATTGAAAGAGGTGGATTATCATTAATGCCAGGTGACGGGGTAATTCATAGCTGGCTTAATCGCCTGCTTATTCCCGATACAGTGGGAACTGGCGGTGATTCACATACCCGTTTTCCATTGGGAATATCTTTCCCGGCCGGATCAGGGATGGTTGCATTTGCCGGGGCTCTTGGTTTTATGCCTCTTGATATGCCAGAATCTGTGCTGGTAAAATTCAAAGGAAAGTTAAAATCAGGCATTACCTTGCGCGACGTTGTAAATGCAATTCCATTTTTTGCCATCCAGGAAGGAATGTTGACTGTACCAAAGAAGAATAAAATAAATGTTTTCAATGGCAAAATACTCGAAATGGAAGGATTGCCTGATATTTCGGTTGAACAGGCCTTTGAATTTACTGATGCCGCAGCTGAAAGAAGTGCCGCTGCAGCCACTTTCAAATTATCCGTAAAATCAGTTTCAGATTATGTGCGCTCAAATGTTGCACTTCTTGAAAGAATGTTAAAAGACGGATACAAATCAGAAGCTGCTATAAAAAACAGGATTGAAGCGCTGAACAATTGGCTGAAAAATCCGGTTTTAATGGAAAGGGATAAAAATGCTGAATACGCTGCTGTACTTGAAATTGATTTAAACCAAATTACTGAACCTATTGTAGCCTGTCCAAATGATCCGGACGATGTGAAATTGCTTTCTTCCGTTGCAGGTACAAAAATTGATGATGTTTTTATTGGTTCGTGTATGACTAATATTGGACATTTCAGGGCCGCAGGAAAAATATGGAACAAATTTCAACAATCATCAAATGTGAGAACATACATTGTTCCTCCAACCCGCATGGATCAGGCAAAATTAAAAGATGAAGCCTATTTTTCATCCTTTGGAAAAGTAGGTGGCCGCATTGAAATGCCCGGTTGTTCCATTTGCATGGGAAATCAGCTCAGGGTTCCGGATGGGGTTACTGTTTTTTCAACTTCAACCAGGAATTTTAACAACAGGATGGGGAAAGGCGCCAATGTATTTTTAGGCTCTGCTGAACTTGCCGCTATTGTTTCCTTGTATAACAGGATACCTACAGTAGATGAATATTTCGAAATTTACAATGCAGCTGTTTTGCCAGAAGAAAAGAAAATATATGAATACCTGCAGTTTGACGAGCTCAAAGACAATGAGGCTGTTCATCAGCGAAGGGAATTTTAATTATAAAAAACCGGTTTGACGCCGGTTTTTTTATGTTTATTTATTGATAATCAAATACAAATCTCTTACAAATAAAAATGTTTTGCTTATTGCTGACTTGTTTACATTACATTTTTCGTATATTTGTTATATATTTATTTAAAGTAGCCAAAAACCATTAACAATTAATATATGAAGAAATTAATTCCCGGTCTAATATTTATTTTCATCTTATTCAGCAGTTTTACCGATGACCAGATATGGATAAAAGCTAAAATGCCGAATAACATTAATCCGGGAGACCGGTTTACAATAGAGATTATTATAAACAAGCTTAATCTCCAACATTTTGCAGAGTTAAAGCAAAAACTCCCGCAAGGTTTCAGAGCTGTTGAAAAGTCCTCTGGTTCCGCTCAGTTTAGTTTTAAGGATCAGATGGTAAAGTTTACCTGGGTGCGCCTGCCCAGGGCTCCGCAATTTTCGGTAGTATACGAAGTAGTGGCTGAACCTGGCCTACAGCCTAAAACCTACGAATTTCCGGCCCAGTTTACTTATATTTATAAAAATCAACGTGGTACAGCTGTTCTCCAATATGATGAAATTTCAGTGGGTGGAAAGGTGAACAATTTAAATCCTAATAACCAGGCAACTGCCGGATTATTTTATCCCCCTAAAGATCCCAATACCATTCAGTGTATACGTGTAAAACCAGTTTATTCAAAGGATATAAAGGGATATGCTGTAAAATTGCTTGTAAGCCGGGGCAATGTTCAGAGCATGGCCAAAATACAGGAAAAAATCCCAGCAGGGTTTAATGCCCAGTTAATAGACGGTAAATCAGCCACTTTTTCTTTTGAAAACAGCAGGGTAGAGTTTATTTGGAAAAAAATGCCTGCCGACAGGAATTTTGAAGTAAGCTATAAATTAGTTCCGGTAAAATCAAACCAGGAACTTTCATCAATTACAGGGAATTTCGATTATTTATTAGGCGGCTCGCTAAAATCATATACAATTAAAGAAGTTGATCAAAACCAACTAAATAAACCCGCAAACCAGGATTTGGACAAGAAAGAAGTCATGAATTTCTTTAATTGATCAAACCCTGTTTTGTCTTAAACTGATTTTTTTTCTATGATGCTCATGCTGAGGTGTTCGACTGAATCTCCGCATTATTGAATAGGGCGTGGTGCAGGCTTACCAGTGCTTTTTTAGTATCTTTTTTATCAACAACAAAATAAGTTACCACATCAGAGGCTCCCAAAGAACTTAACAGAATATTTATTCCTTTTTCGGCAATTGCAGAAAAAATCCTGGCAGCAACCCCCGGAATCTGGGTCATCCCGTTTCCGACAACGGCAATAAGTGATACTTCCTTATTCACAGAAATATCAGTAATTGCATGAATATCAAGAAATTCAATCAGGCTCTTAGCTTTGTCAATTTCATCGTGGCCAATCAACAGGTTTATTGAAATTTGGGACGTTATAACTGAACTGATATTTATCGCGTTTTCATAAAGTTCGTGCGTAATTGCCGATAATATTCCGGGTATAAATCCTACTCCGGGCCCTTTAATACTTACAATTCCAATTTTATTTTCAAAGGTCAGACTTTTAATCACATCCTGAAAGACTGATATTCTTTCGTCGATAACTGTTTGTGGATCACTAAAAGCATTGTCCTTATGTATATTGAAAATCCTGATTGGGATATTATTTAGCTGAAGTGGTTCAACTGTTCTTGGGTGTAAAATACCAGCCCCGAAATAAGAAAGTTCGGCTGCTTCAAGGTAACTTAGATGCTTTACCTGCGCAGGTTTTTCCACATGCTTTGGGTCTGCTGTCATAAAACCATCCACGTCTTTCCAGATATCCAGTGTGGAAGCATTTATGCAATAAGCTATGGCAGCTGCACTATAATCAGTTCCACCGCGGCCCAACAAATTTATTTTGCCGTAAGGCGAAACGCCATAAAAACCTGGTATTATATAAATTGTTTCAGGATTAAAGCGGTTTGAAAGGTTTTCTTTTGATAGTTTCAGGTTCACACTCGAATTACCAAATACACCATCTGTTATCAAACCAATGTTTTCAGGCAATAAAAGCTCGCAATCCGTATATTTGGATTTAATAATTCCCCAGAAAATTTCTGCGCTCAATCGTTCTCCGTAGCTTAAAATATAGTCGCGATCGTTTTGTTTTACAGTTCCTTTTTCATATAAATTATGGAGGTAAACAGATAAATCGTCCATGCGTTTTTTTATGGAGGCCTGAACCTGAATTTTTATCAGGTTATCTGTTATCAAACCATCAATATACTTTGATTTAAAGTCGATAAGATAATTTATGAGTTCCTTAATTTTAATCTCATTATGTTTTATGATATCCAGTGCGATAATCAGCTTTTCCGTTATCCCATAAAATGCTGAAACAACAACTATTGGTGGTTTATCATAGGAAACAATAATATCCGAAATTTTCTGAATTTCTTTTAGTTCCTTTAAATTGGAACCACCGATTTTAATTACTTTACGTGCGTACATGAAAAATTTTATTAAACTGTTGAAATTAAGGTGTTTTTATAAGTCCATCTCCTTTTGTTATAGAGCTGGTAAGGAATTATTGCAGACTTCAATCCAACAATAATCTTAATAATGTATTAATTCTGAAGTCATGATTTTAAGTGTTAAAATTTATAATTTTCCGGTTTCCCTGGAATAGGTATTGGCACCTTGCCTAATGCGGGTAGGTTGCCAGAGTTTCACAGAGCCTAATCTCTCCACTCTTCTTTATAAATCAAACACCCTTTTGCTTAGAAAGGAATATTTGAATTTGTTCGCAAAGCTAAATCAAAGATAAATATCTTCAAAATATTTTTAACTACCATAAATCAGCAGATGTAAATTTAAATTTTATTTTAAGGTGAGGCTGGAGGTTTGTTCTGATAAATTCTTAATTTATATTTGATTGAGGTCTGATTTTATGCAGTTAATTATAAGAAATTTCAAAAAAATACAATTGTTTTTATTACGACAAAACATCATTTTTAATAACTGTACTAAATCAGGAAGCCATTGATTTGCGAAAATACCTACAATTAGGTATTGGGTAGATAAAATTGAAGTTATATTTTTGTAGTGTTATTTCAGAAAAATGGAAAATATCCAGGAATATATTGCCCTTTTAATTGTGTTCGCAGCATTTGGATATGCTATGTATTCAGGAATTCTTATTTTTACAATGTCAAAAAAAGACAATTGTGGTAATGGTTGCAACTGTCATACTAAAATTGGCAATAACAAACTGGTTTTAAACAAAAAAGTATTGAAATCAGTAAAGTGAATTTAACAGTGCGGCAGAAATAATTCCGGTGGAGGTATATAAAAAAGCAATCCAAAAAGTACGCTTACTGAAAGCTGGAATAAATGCGAACCTTAAAATTATTTACTGTTAAATTAAAACGGGATTATTAGCTCAGCCCACCAAATGTCCCGAAAATAATTTAAAAAATACTTTTTGGACTACTTTTTAATTTTAGTTTATTTTGTTGCGGCCCATTTGCGTATTTCAGTCCTGAACCACTCATCTGCTTCGGGTGTCCATTTGTAATTATCCCTGATGTATGCCATGGTATCTTTTTCAATATCAGTATAAGTTTTACCATCCATCACTTTTCCAATCAATTCCTGGGCATCCTTAAGCGAAATTCTGCCATCGCCAGCTCCGGCTACAGCTGCATCGGCAAAAGCCAATAAATCTCCATCGTATTTTTTTCCGTCGATTGTTTTGTAATAAGTCATAATTATTAAGTATTAGTTTGACACAAAACAAAGTTAATTCAATAAAAAAGGAATTACAACAGATATTAATAGATTAAGGTATTTTTTTTTATCAGGATGAAGGATTGTCCTTTTTAAGGTTTTCGATTTCCGACAGGATTTCTTTTTGAAGGTTTCCAATCTGCTGCGATTTATCTTTAATTTTCGCTTCTAATCTGGAACTTAATGTTTTAAGCTTTGTCTGTTCAATTTTAAGCAACTGTTCTGAAAAATATTCCTTGCGTGCATAAATTTCAAACATCCTTGCAATAAAAATACCTACAATATTTACAGCACCCAGAAAAAAGCTATTGATTACGCTTAATAAAAAAGGCATTTCAATAAATGAAAATGAACCTATGATGTACAGCAGCGAAGATACCAGACCTGCAATGGAAGCCCAAATGAACCGGAGTTTTAAAAATCCGTAATTCATGATAATGATAAGTAAAATTCCGGGGAAATAATAATTCCCTAAATCGGGTGGTGCAAGGGTTATTATACCGATTACCCCAAGCGATGATAAAATTACGATACATGCTGAGATAAACTGGATATATCTTTTATAAAAGGAGGTGAAACTTATTGAAAGTACTGTAATCAGGAGTGGAATAACGATAACATACCTGATTATCCAAAATTTGTATTTAAACTCCGGAATTAAAGCTGCATCCAATATTCCAAAAAGACTGTAAAGTACAATGGCCAGGAAAACAGAAAATCTTACCTGGTTCAACGAACGGCTGTAGAAATAAGCTAGAAAATGTTTTTCAAATTCCTTATTTTCATCAGTAAAAGAAAGGGAGAGGAATGAGTGCTTAAAATTTCTTTTCGAATCTTCTTCAGGTATTTTTTCTGATAAATTTACATTGTTCTGCACCATTTATTTTTTTTTAAAACAAACAACAAGATATAAACTTTTTTGCGATTTAACCTGCTTCTTAAACAGTAAATCTTACTATGGCTGCCAACAATTCATTTACATTAAATGGCTTGGTAATGAACGCATTGCAACCAGCTTCGAAACTTTTTCGTTCTTCATCCGCTGTGGCGTAGGCAGTAACGGCTATTACCGGAATTGTCGATTTCATCCTGATTCTTTTGCATGCATCGTATCCATTCATTTCTGGAAGCTGTATATCCATTAAAATAAGGTCAAATCCCTTATCGGATAAAGCCATTTCGGCAGTTGTCTTTCCATTTAATGCTCTGGTTACTTTTACGCCGGTTCTTTTTAAAATCGAATTAAGAACATCAAAATTCATATCATCGTCTTCGGCCACAAGAAATCTTTTTTTTGACCAGTCAAGATTAAGATTTTCATATAATTCCTCAAGGTATTCGCCATTTCTGTAGCCTTTTATTTCAGCAGGGATTTTAAAGAAAAAAGTACTTCCCTTATTTTCTACTGATTCAACCCAAATTTCGCCACCTAGCAACTCAACAATGCTTTTTGAAATGGCAAGTCCTAAACCGGTGCCCGAAGTATTTCGTGTGTAAGTGTCCTCCACCTGTCCAAACCGTTGAAAAATCAACTCTAAATTTTCACGGGCAATCCCTATTCCGCTATCTCTTGTATAAAATAAAACCTGGTTATCGGGCAACAATTCGTAACCAAATTCTATCAATCCTTTATCTGTGAATTTTACTGCATTGCTCAGAAAATTATTCAGTACCTGTTTTATTCTTAGTTCATCGGAGTTTAATTTTGGCTGGTTCGATTTTTCAGGAATTTTAAGCTTTAATGATGTATTTGTATTTTTATTCACTGAAAGGCTTGCCCGGGCCGAAACTAAGAGCTTGTGCATCATTTCATCCAAATCAAATTCGCTTTTCCTTATTTTAAGCTGACCCGATTCAATTTTGGCAATATCAATTATATCATCTACCAGTTGAAGTAAATTTGAACCGCTCTGTTTTATATATCCCATGTATGTATTTATCTCATTGTCGAACTGATAATTTTCAGCTACCAGGTTACTAAAACCAATTATAGCATTCATGGGCGACCTTATTTCATGAGACATATTGGCAAGGAAAGCCGATTTTAGCCGGTCGGCTTCTTCGGCCCTGTTTTTTTGTATTTGAAGTTCCTGGTTGGCTTTTTTTCTTCCCCTGCTTTGCATGTAAAACAGCACAACCACAAGTATTGCCAGTATACCAGCTATTATGCTTGCAATTAAAAAGTTTCTTTGCTTTTTCATTTCAACTTGTTGTTTTTCAGTATTTCGCTCAAGTTGACTTATTATTTTATTCTTCTCCTCGTTTTCTAGATTTAGTTTCAGGAGATCAATTTTTAACAATTTTTGGCTAAGAAGTATTTCTTCTCTGACATTAAGGTACTTTTTATGATAATTCAGGGCTTTTTCAAATACCCCTTCCTGTTCATAAAAGTCAGACAGATTTTTATAAACATCAAGAAGTAAAATATCAGAGTTTATAAATTCAGCGTCAATTTGTGCATCATTAAAATAATCCCTGGCCCGGTCTAAATCTGATTTGTTTAAATTAAGTTTTCCCAATGCATTCGACGCCATTGCCCGTGCATAAATGTCGCCTTTTTGTTTTGCAATTGCCAGCGATTTTTCGTAATAATCTTCGGCTTTTTCAAGATTCTCTTTTTTTTCGTAAACCTGGGCAAGGTTATAAAATGAACTTATTATCCCACTGTAATGGTTATATGCCTGCCTTATTTTAAGTGCAGATTCATTTAAAATTAGGGATGAATCCAGGTCATTCAAGGTATATTTTATAAGTGCTTTCGAATAAAGAACATCCGAAATTTTTAACGAGTCGGGAATTTCTTTCCAAATGGACAGGGCTTCGTTGTAAAACCCGAGTGACTGTGAATATTGCTCCAAATCAAAATAAATCCCGGCCAGGGTGGTCCAGGCTTCACCTTCGGCTTGTAATTCATTTTCCGATTGTAGAATTTTAATTGCATCGATGAGATAAGAAATTGCCAAATCGTATTCTGACATTTTTGAACATACTTTTCCTAAATTATTCAATGCATTTGCTTCACCGGTAAGGTTATTTTCTTTTCGATGAATTTCGAGCGCTTTTTTAAGATAAAGGTACGATTTGTTATAAACTCCTTTTTGAAAATAGTATTCACCAAGAAAAATGTAAAGTTGGGCAAGTTCTACCGGTTTAAATTGTTGAAACCAGTTTTCGTCCTTTAAACCAATAGCAGAATCTGAAAAAACAAAAATCCGGGCAATCTCTTTGAGAATTAAACTCTTATCCTTAGATTTACTTTTTTGATGAAGCAATAATAAACTGTCAATCTCATTGGTTTGTCCGGCTGAAAGGTTTGAAAACAAAAAAGAAATTGCGATTATGATTAAAACCTTAGTGAATTGCTTTGGTGGCCTTAAAACTGAAATAACACTGTTCAATTCTGTAGATTATTATTTATTTAGATTAATTGCTAAGATAATTAAATAAAAGTACATTTTTGTACAATTATTATTAACATTCAAAAACCAAGCCGGTAATTTTGAAAAACTACACGAGTTGACTTAATGTAAATTTCAGTAATTTAATTATTTATGTTGTCTTAAGATTTATGGAAAATCTGCAGAATAGAATTAAAGAACTTGAAAATGAGCTTTTATTGCTGAAAGAAAAGCTTCAAATTTCTCAATCTCTTATTAAAATTGGGTTTTGGGAGTTAAACAGGGAAAAAAAGCTTTTGTTCTTGTCGGAAGAATCGCTTGATATTTTAAATCTAAAATCTGATAATCAGTGGATTACTGTTGATGATTTGATAAGAATAATTGTAGATAAAGACAGGCAAAGTTTTAATGCTGAAATAAATAAACTTATCCATGGCGAAAACCATCTTAATGCAGAATTCACGATTAACTCAGAATCTGAAAAAACCAATATTATAATTAAAGCCATCGCCAATGCATCAGTACGACGAAAAAATGATCCGGAAAATATTGTAGGCATTTTTCAGGATGTGACTGAGCAGAAAGAAACAGAACTTTATCTTAAAAATGCCAAAGAAAAGGCAGAAGAAGCCGATATCCTGAAATCTGCCTTTCTGGCCAATATGTCGCACGAAATCAGAACTCCTTTAAATGCAATATTAGGTTTTTCGCGCCTGCTTACCAATCCGGCCATACCCAATCTTCAACGTAAGGAATACAGTGAATACATAACCAGCAGTGCCAACAACCTTTTAAACCTTATCCGGGATATTGTAGACGTATCGAAAATTGAAGCCGGAAAAATTAATATTGAAAAGAGTAATTGTCAGGTAAACAAGGTTTTAAATGAACTTTACATCACTTTTGAAAGAGAAAAAATAAGGCAGAACAAAGATAATATTCAGTTTATTTTAGATGAAGGCATTGAGGATGAAGATTTTACAATTAATACAGATCCTTTCAGGTTTCATCAAATTATGATAAACCTTATTGGAAACGCCCTGAAATTTACTGAAAAAGGGCATATCAAATTTGGTTATTCCATTCAATCGCAAAAATTCCTTGAGTTTTACGTTCAGGATTCAGGCATTGGCATTCCATCTGATAAAATTGAATTGATTTTCAGCCGGTTTGGACAAATTATCGACAATAAAATTAAAAATCCCGGAGGAACGGGGCTTGGACTATCAATTACCAAGTATCTTGTTGAAAGACTGGGAGGGGAAATTTGGGTTGAATCGGTGGTTGGCAGGGGGACCAGGTTTACTTTTACTCTACCATTCGAGAAAAGTCAGAAACCTAAAATAATTTTTGCCGATAAAAAAGAAGATTTTGAGGTTCCTGATCTTGAGAATCTCAGGATTTTAGCGGTTGAGGACGACAAAATTAACATGATTCTGCTGGAAGATACACTTAAATTATATATTAAAAATGTATCTGTTCAAAAAGCCGAAAATGGCCTTGAGGCCATTGAAAAACTCCGGAATAAAGATTTCGATCTTATTATCATGGACATACGTATGCCATATCTTAACGGATATGAAGCTACTAAGCAAATACGCGAAAATTTTGAAAGTCCAAAAAAGGATATCCCTATTCTTGGCTTATCAGCACATGCTTTAAAAAGTGAAATTGACGAAGGAAAAAAAATAGGAATGAACGAATTTTTATCAAAACCAATTCAACCCGAAGATCTTTTTGATAAAATAAGAAAGCTGGCAATAAAAGCTCCCAGAAAAACAAATGCTGCTGAGAATAAGCCTAATGATGAGCATTTGTACAATGATCCCGATAATATTGTTGATATTTCTTTGTTCAAAAAACTTTATAAGAACAATTGGGAAAAGATTTCAAATACGCTTCATACATATTTAAATCAGGTTCCCGGACAAATTAATCAACTGGAATTGTATTTAAATAATATGAACTACGAAAGTCTTAAGAATCAGGCACATTCATTGAAATCGACATTTAAATATCTTGGACGGTACGACATTTCTGAATTTTCTCGCGAAATTGAATACGCGGCTTATGAACAGAATAAAGAAAATTATATCAGGGAAAGGATTGAAGAAATTAAAGCGCAATGGACAATTATTGAAAAAAACATTAAAGAAAAAATCCTGAATATTTAAGTCAATGCTGTTTAGTTAAGAAATTTTTGGTGAAAATTTGGTGTTTTAGTGTTTTGGTGGCAGAATATAGGGCCACAAAATCCCCAATACACCAAGATACACCAATTATTAATTGAAATAAAATGTTTTACTCACTCAACGACATTGATATTTAAGTCTTAAATACATAAATCAAATCTAAGTATTAAAGTATAAAGTGTACTTTGATTTAAATAATATTAGAATATGATTTATATTTGTAAAAGTGACAACATTAAACCAAAATGGAATACAGTTGGCCAAATAAAAAAATACTGATTGCTGAAGATTCTGAAATGAATTTTATTCTACTGAAAAAAAACCTTGAAAATTCAGGTGCTGCAATTATATGGGCCAGGGATGGGCTCGAAATGCTGAATTCTGTCTTAACCCTAACCGATATTGATTTAATTCTTATGGACATTAATATGCCCAGAATGGACGGTTACACGGTAACCCGAAAAATAAGGCAGGCAGGCATTAATACACCAATTATTGCCCAATCCGCTTTTCTGCTTGAAGATGAAAAAGATAAAATTCTTGAGGTAGGTTGTAATGATTTTTTAGAAAAACCAATTAACAAAGATCAACTCCTTGAAAAAATAGATTTTTTCCTAGTTTAATAAGCTATGCATATAATTCTTAGAAAGATTTGAGATGAAGCCTTCGAAAAAAGCCGAAATAAAAAAAAACAAGATACAAGCTGCAAAATCTAAAGATCTACTTGAAATTACAGACAATTTTTTAACAAAAAAACTGGATACCTGGTTCTGGGTATTTTTTGGGATTTCCGTACTTTTTACAATTTTGCTTTTTGACCTCAGGGTTAGTGTTGGAGGCGATGATTCAGAATACATTATCAGGGCCGATAACCTGGTTAAAGATTTTAAATATCCGTCGTTCCAGGGTCCGCTTTATCCAATGATACTAGCCATTTTTATTGGAATATTCGGGATAAAACTTTGGATTTTAAAGCTTTTGTCTGCAATATTTCTAACCGCCCACCTTTATCTTATCTATCGTTGTTTTAAAAATAAAATCCCCTCAATTGTTTTAATTGGAACAATCCTGCTTATTTCAATTAATTCATTTCTTTTGTTCTATGGCAGCCAGACCTATTCCGAAGCTTTCTTCCTGATGGTTCAAATCTTGTTTTTTGCCTTCTTTTTTAAATATTATCTTATTCCGGAATCCAGTTTGCCTTTGGCTAAAGAATGGCCACGGTATATTGCCTTAGGGGCTATAATACTTGCACTTGGGCTAATCAAAACCATTGGGTATGCTTCATTTTTTGCAGTTATCCTGTTTTTTGCTTTTGAAAAGCGATGGAAATCTGCAATATTTGCAACTGCCGGTTTTTCAGTTTCATTTGGATTATGGCAACTCGTTAAATATTTGGTTTGGCACGATAAAAAAGCACAATTCAGCGATCAGGCAGTGAGCCTTTTACAAAAACATCCATATGATGCAAGCCAGGGTGTTGAAACTTTTGGCGGATTTATACAAAGAGTAATTGACAATTCAAATATTTACATTTCAAGGCAATTATTTGAAATATTTGGCTTAAGGCCTGAACTTGTGCAGGTCGACGATGCCCTTGTTGCCCCACCGGTTATGCCTACTCTGACTCTGTTGGTTTATATATTGTTTTTTATTGGCCTTTTCAGAAGTTTAAGAACCAATAAATATCTGTTTTTCACCGGAATATATTTGTTTATTATGACTGGCATAACTTTTCTCAGCCTGCAAACGCTTTGGGAATCAAAAAGGCTCATCATGTCAGTTTTTCCATTTATGGTAATGTTCTTAATCGCAGGGATTTATTATTTTTTTAGCATTAAAAAATTGAAAGAATTCCAGTTTATTGTCCCTCTGGTTTTGGTTATATTATTCTTCAGCACAATTAATACAAGTATGGATAAAATCAAAGAACACCAGAAAGTATTTAAAGAGCATTTAAAAGGGAATATCACTGCCGGAATGACCCCGGATTGGGTTAATTTTATAAAAATGAGTAAATGGGCAGCTGAAAACATACCACAGGATAAAGTGATTGCCAGTAGAAAACCAAGTATTTCCTTTATTTATACCGGCAGAAGATTTTATGGAATTTATAAGGTTGACAGTACTGATCCGGATACGCTGCTTAATTATCTTCACGAACAGAAAGTGCAATATGTGATAATGGCAAGCCTGAGAAAAGTAGAAGCCCGGAAAACAGAATATATAATTAATACCATTCAAAGGTATCTTGGCTTTATACAACAAAAATACCCCGATAAAATTAAACTTGTTCATCAGATTGGAACACCCGAAGACGAACCGGCTTATTTATTTAAAATAGAATAATCCTGAAATTGTGGAGATCATTCCTCGGCTTTGTATTTAAAAAAAGCCAGGTCGTGCCCCATTTTTTCTTTTTTGGTCCTCATGTAAAAGGTATTATGTTCATTTGGTTCGATTTCGAGCGGTATACTTTCAACAATAACCAGCCCATGCCCTTCGAGACCTACTCTTTTTATCGGATTGTTGGTCATGAGTCGCATTTTTCTAATCCCCAGTTCCCTTATAATCTGAGCTCCAACACCATAATCTCGTTCATCGTCTTCAAATCCCAGTTCAATATTCGCTTCAACAGTGTCAAAGCCTTGTTCCTGGAGCTTATATGCCTTAATTTTATTAAATAAGCCAATACCCCGGCCTTCCTGGTTCATATAAATCAAAGCTCCTTTGCCTTCTTTTTCTATGGTTCGCATGGCTTTTTCAAGTTGCTGGCCACAATCGCAACGTTGAGAACCAAAAATATCGCCCGTAACACAGGATGAGTGTACTCTTACCAATACAGGTTCCTCGCTCGAAAATTCCCCTTTGGTAATGGCAATATGCTCAAGACCATTAGAAATCTGCTTAAAAGGAGTCAGCTCAAAAGTACCAAACCTTGTAGGAAGTTTCACTTTAACCCCTTTTTCAACAATTTTGTTTGAACTTAACCGGTGGGCAATTAAATCGGCAATTGAAATTATTTTTAAATTGTACTTTCTGGCAAGTTTTAAAAGATCAGGGAGCCTTGCCATAGTGCCATCCTCGTTCATTATTTCAACTAATGCACCACCTGGTTTTAATCCCGCAAGATGTGAAAGATCGATGGCAGCTTCGGTATGGCCTGCCCTTCGCAAAACTCCCCTGTTTTTAGCTTTTAAGGGAAAAATATGGCCGGGTCTGGCCAAATCGGAGGGTTGTGTGTTTTCATCCACCAAAGCCCTTATGGTTTTAGCCCTGTCAGAGGCTGAAATTCCAGTAGTACATCCATTTCCAATTAAATCAACAGAAACTGTAAAGGGTGTTTCGTGGAGCGAGGTATTGCGTCCCACCATCAACTCCAAATTAAGCCGGACACACCTTTCTTCAGGAATTGAAGCACATATTAGACCTCTTCCGTACGTTGCCATGAAATTCACCTTTTCAGCCGTAATCAATTCTGCCGATGTAATAAAATCACCTTCGTTTTCGCGATCTTCATCGTCAACAACAATGATGATTTTTCCATTTTTGAAGTCTTCTACTGCCTCTTCGATTGAATTAAGGCAGATTTCTTCTTGCTCACTCCCTTTTAGTAGGTTCCCAGACATTGGTTTTAACTCCTTTCATAAATTTGAACATGCCATATAATAAGGCAAGGTTCATGTAGTAGAAATGCGTAATAAAACGCAAAATTAAAACATGGATTTGAATTTTACGACAAAAATAATCAATAATAGGAGCGAGGAAGGTTAAAACCATCATAATAAAAAAGATATGATAAAAATAGCCAGACCTGCTTAATGTACCACTGCTTAAAATAATTATTATCAGAAGCACCGGACCTGTCCATCTGATAATTTTATGCGAGAAAAAGGCAAGCGATAAGGCCATGTTTCTTTTATATAAAACTGGAAAAAGGGCTTTCAGGTTTTGAAAATTTCCCATCGAAATCCTCGTTTTTCTTTTAAATTCTGTATTTATATCACCCGGTACGTTTTCGTAAGCCACTGCTTCCGGTTCACAAATTGCCCTTCCTTTTTTTTCAATGGCTTTTATGCTGATGTAAAAATCGTCGACAATGAAATTGTCCGGAACCTTGGTGAATACCGATTTTCGTATGGCATAAAATGCCCCGTATGCTCCCATCATTGTTCCCCAGATTTTTCCTTCAGCATTTTTCAACCAAAACTCAAATTTTAAAAAACTATCTTCCTCGTAAGCAATACCTTTCCTGTCTTTCCTGAGATTTCGCAGCTTTCCACCAACTACATTAATTTCCTGATTTTTAAAATGTTTAACCAGGTTTAAAATTGCACCTTTTTCCGGAAAAGCGTGTACATCGGTTAAAATAAGAATTTCTGATTTACTCTTTTCGAAAAGTTTGTTTACAATGGCAATTTTTCCAAGCCTTTGGTTAAACCTGTAAAAATAAATCCGGGGAAACTCTTTTTCCAATTTATGGATAATGCTGTCGGTATTGTCGTCTGAGGCATCGGAACCAATTAAAAAATGAATTTTATCCTTGATGTAGCCCGATTCAAAAATACTCCTTATTTTTTTCTCAATCACCTTTTCAGCATTTCTAACAGCCATTATTACAGTTACTTCCGGCAATTCAATTTCATTTTCATAAACAATACTGTTGTGCTTATAAAATTTAGCAAAAAGCAGCAGCAGGGCAGGATATAAAAAATATGAATGGATAAGCGCAGCTATTGAGAACCAAAATAATATTTTCACCAGGGCTACAAACATTTTAATCTTTCAATATTGAGTGGTAATATGAGTTTAGATCGGCACAAATCTTTTCGTTGTTATAATGGCTTGAAGCAAGTTCAAAAGCCTGGCGAGCAAGTTCAAAGTATAGATTTTTGTCTTCAATCAGCCGGACAATCTGTTCTTCGAACTGGATACTGTTTTCAGCCAATAAAATATGTTTTTCATTAACGGCTTTTGTACCGCGGGCTCCCAAAAGTGTTGAAATCACCGGTTTTCCATGTAAAAAAGCTTCAATTATTTTCAACCTCATTCCGCTTCCTGAAAATAATGGTACGATCATCAGCGATTTTGATTTAATAAATTCATCCTGGTCTTCAATTTCACCTTCCCAAATTATTCCTTCAAGATTGTGTTGCAAAACAAATTTTCGCGACAGATTTCTTCCCGCTATGAATAATTTAAGTTCGGGGTGCCTCATTCTCAGGTTGTTCCAACAATTATTTATAAACCACGAAATTCCTTGCAAATTCGGGAGCCATTCCAGGCTGCCTAAAAAATAGATAGAGTTTATGTCAGATGGCTCAATTGATAAATTTTGAGGTACATCAAACCCTGCCGGCACAACGTACTTGTTTTTTAGATTTCCACTTTTAGTAAAAAAAACCGAATCTTCTTCTGAAATCGGCAAAATTACATCGTATTTGTTGATAATTGAGAATTCGTACTTTTTTATTCTGTTGGCCAGGTTAAGTATATATAATTTTGAAACGATAGATTTGTAAGTGTTGCCAAGCGAAAACCAGATTTGATGTTCAATATTATGGGGCCTGTACACTACTTTTACGTTCGAGATTTTCTTTATAAAACTAACATATTGAAGCATATAGAGGCCTTCTACCTGCACAATATCAAAACTGTGGTTTAATAGCAAATCCTTTAGTTTTTTTTTAAAATTTTTACTTTTAAATCTTTCGAGCATATACGGTTTTGAAGAAAATACAAGGTTTTTAAATGCCCCTAAAAAAGAGGGTTTATTATTGATTTCAATTAAGTGTGTATTGTTTGTTTCAAAATAATTGAGGGGTATTTTTTCTTTTTGGATAAAATGCTTTTTGCTGTTAAAACAAAGTATATGAACCTGGTTTTGCAGCTTTGTAAGTCCACTGATTAATCTGAATGTCGCTATGGTTCCGCCATCTTTTAAAGGATAAGGAAACCTCGAAACTAGGAATAGAATCTGCATTTATAGGTTAATAACGGAGAATCAAATATTTTAAAGCACTTGCTCAAAAGCTTTAAGCTGTTCAGCAACCATTTCAACTTTTTGTTTTAAAACTTTTAACTTCAGGTAAGAATTCAGTATAATCAATAATCCAACAGGAAAAATGCCAATTGTGAGCAAAAAGAAATTTGCTTTTCGTTTTGAATTCGTCAGTTCATATTTTGCCTGGTCAATTCTTGGAAATTTCTCAAGATTGGCTTTCATAAATTTATTTTCTCTAAACTTAACTGCCAAAATATCGTACAGCGAATTATAAGTTTCAATCATGTCTATCAGATCCGTCCGCTCTTTTTTAAAGTGATAGCGATAAACACCTGAAAACTTTTTCATAATGTTATTGAGTTGCAAGGTAACAATTGCCATTTTTGCATTGAAATTTTTCATATTTTCAACAATTACCTTATTTTCAGGGATTTCAACATTTTTATGAAAAACAACCTGCGGATCTCTATAATTAATTTCAAGCACTTTGAATGGCCTTTTTATTAATTCAAGGTATGAGCCTGAATCAAATAAGGCTGAATCGGTTGTGGCCTTATAAGTAAAAAAGATACCCAGGGGTAAAGTAATAACAGATGATAACCACATTCCTTGCCAGGCAAGCATTACACCTTCTTCGGCAAATTTTTTACCCATCACCGAAATAAGGTAATACACAATGAAAAATATGATTGAAACAATAAACGGCAGTCCAAATCCTCCTTTACGTATAATAGCTCCCAAAGGTGCACCGATAAAGAAAAAAATCAAACAGGCAAACGAAAGGGTAAATTTTTCGTGCCAGGCAATGTTATGTTTATTAATGGTTTTTCTGCGTTCGTAGATGTCATTTTTGTTCGATTCAACAAATGCTTTCAATGATTCTGAACTCTCGATGGCAGCTTTAAGAACTCTGTCTTTGTCCATATCATTCATGGCTGAATAGGTGCTATCGAAATCCATTATAACTTCAAGTTTTTCAGGCCGTATTTTCCTTCGCACCGAATCCTCATGCGTTAAGCTTGAATCCCTGAATTTTGTAGTCTTTTTTTCGAATTTAAAAAATTTTGATTTACCCAGGGTTACTTCAAATTGCCTTGTCCTGTTGTTCAATGCCTTCGTTAGTGAATCGACAGAAGTTTGCAACTGTTTTATGGGTTTCATCTGGTAATGGCTCTTAAAAAGCTCAGGACTTGATCTTTCCAGGTTAGTGCTTGGAATTTCGAAGATTATTGTTTCCTTATCAAAATAATCATGGTGTTCAGGATATATTTTTTTTGAATTATTGTTGTCCGGCATTTCGTTAAATGACTTTCCACCATATAAAGTAATAACCATATATTTTTGATTTTCAGTCATTTCCATAGTTCCTGAATCGGCATTTGTTACCTCTATATTTCCCTTTTTCTTACGGTGATCATAAACCATAAAACCATACATCATATTTGAAGTCTGACTTTTGTTTTTGATTTTAATACTGAAACCTTCAATATCGCGGTTAAATACACCGGGTTTTATGTTCATTTCAGGCCTTTGTTGTCCAACATCGTATAAGAGCGAGCCAAACTTAAGGTTGGTATATGGAATTACATTATTTGAAAAAAAGAACAGGCCAATGCTTAATAAAATGGAGAAAATGGTCAATGGCATCATTATCTTTTGCAGCGAAATTCCGGCTGACTTCATTGCACTTAATTCGAAATTTTCGCCAAAACTTCCAAAGGTCATTATTGATGAGAGCAATATTGCCAGTGGCAATGCCATTTTCACAATTCCTGCGGATGAGTATAAAAGCAGTTCTGCAATTACAGAAAATTCAAGGCCTTTTCCTACTAAATCACCAATGTAAAGCCACAGAAAATGCATAATCAAAACGAATTCTGCAATGAAAAATGTCATGACAAGCGGCCCAATGTATGATTTGAAAACCAGCAGATGTATTCGTTTTACCATTCTTTCAAATTGTTGAATTGCACAAATTTAATTGATTTTTGATAAATCCGGAATTGTGTTTCATGAGTTAAGACATGTTTGCTACCTAAAGCTTTGATTTTATGATTATTAAATACCGCTGAATACTATTCCTTCAAATAATAAAGATGGAACCCTCCATTTTGAATATGGATAAGGATCGTTTCCAATAGATACGAAGTTTTTCCATAATTCAGCCGCATTGCCGGTAATATTCATTTCGTTTACCGGTTTAATAATTTTCCCATTTTCAAATAAAAAGCCAGAAATGCCAAAAGAAAAATCGCCGGTGGTTGAATTTGAATTGCCGCCATTGAAACCTGTTACCAGAATGCCTTCTTTTACCTGGCTAATCAATTCATCGCGTGTTAAGTTTCCTAACGAGAATTCAAGATTTGAACTACTGCCCCCGTTGGGTTGCAAACCCGATTTCCGGCCATAATACCAGTCAACATAAAATTGTTTTAAAATACCCTTTTCAATAATAACCCTTTCTTTTGAAGCTATTCCTTCCGCATCGAACAACCTGGAACCAAGTGCACCAGGAATTAATGGATTATCTTTAACAGTAAGGATTTCAGAAGTTATTTGATTCTCAAGTTTACCTTCAAGATATGAACTTTTTTGCTGAATGGCTGCCGCTGTCATTGGTGCCAGCAACATTCCAACCAGTTTAATAGCCGCCCTGTTTTCGACCAGCATGTTGTATTTGCCTGTTTTTATTTTCGACTGGCCTATTTTGCTCAAAGCAGCCTGGGCAGCATAAAGACCGGTTTTTTCGGCCCCGGTGAATTCGTTTATAAACCTCGATTGCATTGAGTACCAGTCTTCTGGCCTTGAATCCTTATCTTTTACTGTAACTTCCGCGCTTACAGAGTAAATTGTGCCTTTACTGTGCCCGCAAAATCCATTGCTGTGCATTTTAAGTGACGAAAATACCCCATCACTATACCCGGCAGCTATAGAAATGATTCGGTGATCACCGGTTTTTGCGGTGCTATATATTTCCTTTACGAGCTTTATTCTGTCTTCTGCCTGTATGTTAAAATAGGATTCGTCATAAAGTGCCAGGTCCAGGTCCAGATTTTCAGGATATAACGCCCTTTCTGGTAATTCCCTGAATTTATCAGGTGTAAGATAGCTTGTAGATTTAACGGCTTTTTCAATAAAAATCTTTAAATCATCCTTTCTAAGATTGTTTGTTGAATGGCCAGAATACTTATGGTTGCAGTATAAATTTACCGTAAGGCCGCTTTGCCGCGACTCCTCAAGTTGTTCTATCTCACCATCACGGTATTGAATCGAATTTCCCTGTTGGTAACCAAGGTTAACTGCCACCTGGTCTGCTCCTTTTTTTTTGGCTGTTTCGATTACAAATTGTGCAATTGATTCTTTTTCAGAATTAGTCATTTAAAATGTTTTATTATTGAAATTACATTTGTGAAACAGGAATTTTTAAAATTGCTGAATTTCAAAATCCGCCAACTGTTATTTTCGAAACTTTAACAGTAGGCAATCCCATGGAAACAGGTACTCCCTGACCTTCTTTTCCACACGTCCATCCACCTTCTGTCATTTGAAAGTCATCAGCAACCATTACAATGTTTTTAAGTACTTCGGGGCCATTGCCGATTATGTTAACATCTTTTACCGGTCTTTGAATTTTACCATTTTCAATTAAAAATCCTGATTTAACATAAAAAGTAAAATCACCTCCGCCAATCATTACCTGCCCATTGGTAAAAGATTCTGCTATTATTCCTTTTTTTACACTTGCAATAATTTCGTCTCTTTTATGCGGACCAGGCAACATGTATGTATTTCGCATTCTTGGCAATGGCATGTATCTGAACGATTCCCTTCGGCCATTTCCGGTGGGCTTTACCTTATAATACTGTGCGCTTAATTTGTCATGCAGATAGCTTTTCATTATACCATTTTCTACAAGGTAAGTTTTTTCCGAATCGTTGCCCTCATCATCCACATTTATACTTCCACGTACATTCGGGTTAGTGCCATCATCAACAATGGTGACGAAATTTTCAGCTACTTTTTTGCCAATTTTATCCGCAAATATCGAAATACCTTTTCGGTTGAAATCTGCTTCCATTCCGTGTCCTATTGCCTCGTGCAATAAAATCCCCGAACTACCTGCCGATAACACAACTTCCATTTCTCCGGCATTTGGTTTAGTGGCTTCAAAAAGGGAGACTGTACGATGAACTGCTTCTTTGGCAAGACGATCCAAATTTTCATCGGTAAAGAATTCAATTCCCTGCCTTCCGGCAAGGTTAAAGCCATTTTGTTCTTTTTTTCCATCCTGCCCGGCAATACATGAAACCGCAATCTGGCTCATTGGCTGATAATCGTAAGTAATACGGCCTTCGGAATTTGCAAAAAGTATATACCTGGTACTGTTATTAAATGAAATGTTCGTTTTTATAATTCTTTTGTCCAGTTCAAATACTTTTTTATTAATTCTTTGCAGGTAAGGTATTTTTAAGTCTATTTCAACTTTCTCCCATGGGGTTTGTATTTTATAATAATCTGCAGGCTTGTGCTCGGAAAAAAATGGTACCACCCTGCTTTTGCTGTCATTGGCAATATTCGAAGCAGTTTTTGCAGCCAGTTTAAGGTTTTCGGCATCAATTAATTCCGTGAACGAGTAACCGGTCTGGTATCCGTTTAAAACCCTTATGCCTGCGCCAAATTCAAGATTAGAATAAGCCCTGTTTACTTCCTGGTCTTCCAGTCCAATTTGATCATAGAGGGAATACTCGAAAAATATATCGCAATAATCACCCCCTTTTGCCAGCGCCTCTGAAATTACCTGCCCTATGAGCTCCGTGTTTACTCCAAATAGATTCAGGTATTCATTTAATGTTGTAATTTTCATTGTTAAAGGATTAGAATTCCAAGGTTACAAAAATAGAGAAACTAATAGCAAATTTAAAAGGAATTGTTTAATTGAAATTACGAACCAGTGATACGGTTTAATTCATTTTCAAAATAAGCTCTAATTGCTGATTCAAAAATTAATTTCTAAATAAACTTGATTAATCAACTAACTATTTAAAGATGAAACATTTGTTTCAAAAAAGTTACAAAATTCTTTCATGCCAATTAATTTATTAGTTTACTGATATTTGTAATTTAAAATATTTTATATTTTTGATTGTTTTAACCTTAAAAATATTGAAACAAAAAATATATAATTTATCTCCTGTATGGTTTTCGCTTCTGACTTATCTGTTCATTACCCTGATTCTGATTTTAATTTTTGATGCAGGTTACTTGTTAACCTCAACCTTTATAATTTCAAGGGCAATTGTTGTAATTTTCCTTGTGGCAAGGCTGTTTAACAATAGTCTGATTTTTAAGAAATATGGTGAATTTGCAGATGTAATTTTTATTTATGTTCTGCTTGCATTTTTTTACGGGGAAACTGCCCGGTTTAATACTTATTTTTTACGTCCGATAGATGATGTTTTAAGCAAATTTGACAGTTTGATTTTTGGCTTTCAACCTTCGCTTGTTTTTTCTGAAAAGTTCAACAGCACCTTGTTTAGTGAGCTGATGTTTTTTGGTTATTTTGCATATTACATTATTCCGTTTGCAGCATTTTATTATGTTTGGAAGAATTTCAGGCTACAATTCCAATCCTTTTCATTTATTGTTATTACTTCTTTTTTTATTTATTACCTTGTATTTATAATTGTACCCGCAGTTGGCCCGCAGTTCTATTTCCCATGGCCATTAAACCATATTGAAGCAAAGGGACCATTTGGTTATCTGATAAAATTAATACATAAATACGGTGAAGCCCCAACAGCAGCTTTTCCAAGCTCTCATGTCGGAATAATTTCCATACTTTTAATTTTAATTATTAAAATAAACAGGCTTTTGTTTATTGTCATTCTTCCATTTTGTATCCTGCTGTTTTTCTCAACTGTTTATATCAAAGCCCACTATTTTGTTGATGTTTTGGCTGGTTTGGCCAGTTCAGTTTTGATACTCCGGCTATCGGAAGTTCTTTTTTTAAATACAAAAATTTTAACTAAAAACCTTACCTATGTCAATAGAGATTAAAGAAGTTAAAACCAAAGCTGATTTAAAGACATTTATCCATCTTCCTGAAAAAATCCATAAAGATCATAAAAACTGGTTGCCCCCGATTTTAATGGATGAATGGACTTTTTTTTCAGCTAAAAAGAACTCCTTGTTTAGCCATAACGATACTATTTTATTATTGGCTTTTGATGACAATAAGGCTGTTGGAAGAGTAATGGGGATTGTTCCACATAATTATAATAAAACCTATCAATTAAAAAATGCCCGTTTTTCATTTATGGAATGTTATAATGATAAAGCCATTTTTGATGCATTAATCGGTTATATTGAAAAATGGGCATCAGGTAAAAACTGCAACGAAGTTATAGGGCCTATGGCATTTTCGGATAAAGAACCGCAGGGTTTTCTTATATCTGGATTCGATGACGAAACTATGCTGGTCACAAATTGCAGTTTCCCCTATATGGTCGATTTTATCTCTCAAAACGGGTATGAGCCCCATGTTGATTTATGTGAATATGAAGTTCCCCTTTTGCCCGACACTCCTGAAAAATTTAAACCATTTGCCGAAAGGGTGGCCAGAAATAACCATATCGTTGTTAAAGAGTTCAAATCAACCAGGGCTGTGCGACCTTATATAGTTCCGGCGTTTGATTTAATTAACAAAACTTACCAGGATATTTACGGATTTTCGGCCCTTACCGAAAGAGAAGCCAACGAGTTCTCAAACAGGTTTTTACCACTTTTAGATCCATCTTTAATAAAAATTATACTTAAACCCGATGGGGAGTTATTGGCTTTTATTGTTGCCATGGCCGATTTAAGCCACGGAATTAGAAAGGCGAGGGGCAGATTACTACCTTTTGGATGGTATCACATTTTAAAATCAGGTAGAAAATCAAAAAGATTGCTTCTTTTGTTAGGGGCTGTTGCAAAAGAAGTCAGAAATAAAGGCCTCGACGCAATTCTAGGCTATTACCTGCTTACATCGGCAATAAAAAAAGGCTTTAATATTCTTGACAGTCACCTGATTATGAGAAAAAATGTATTGATGCGAAATGAAATTGAAAGGCTCGAAAATTTTAAAATTTACAAAGAGTATCGTATCTTCCGGAAAAAAATTGAGTAATTTCAAAAATGTCAATTTTACTTAATATTTTTAAAATTCCCCGAACAATCAGGCATCTCAAACGGTACCACGAAATCGGTTTTACTATTGTTAAATATGGAATGGGCGAAATCTTCAGTATTTCATTAAGGTTATCCCTGAGTTTTCTGAGAATAAAAAGAAGGAGAGAAAATAGTATACTAAGAAGATATACCAGATTTGAGCGTGTCAGGCTTGCTATGGAAGAATTAGGGCCCACTTTTGTAAAGTTCGGACAAATACTTAGTAACCGACCCGATATTCTGCCTCAGGAGCTAATTGAAGAACTTGAAAACCTTCAAAACGATGTGGCGCCTTTTCCTTTTGAACTGGCCGAGGAAATACTGAAAACGGAGTGGAAACAAAATAAAGAAGATTATTTTATTGAATTTAATCCAAAACCTCTTGCTTCAGGCTCTATTGCTCAGGTACATGAAGCAGTAACCAAATCGGGTCAAAGAGTAGTGGTTAAAATTCAACGCCCGGGTATTCAATCAGTTATTGATACTGATATTGAAATTATGCAATTCATAGCCAGGAGTGCCCAAAAGAGAATTAAATATCTAAAAGATATTGATTTGATTTCAGTAATAAATGAATTTAAATCAACCATTCACAGGGAAATTGATTTTAATTTCGAAGTATCACATATCGAAAGGTTTAAGAATAATTTTTGCAATGATGGTGATATTTATGTTCCTGAGGTGTACAAGGAATTATGCACTAAATCGGTACTCGTAATGGAATACATTAACGGATACACAATTAACGAAATTTGCAGTACCGGAAATTTGTTAAAGATTGATCCGAAAGATATTGCTGAAAAAGGTGCAAAACTGATTCTAAAACAGGTATTTACATATGGTTTTTTTCATGCCGATCCACATCCTGGTAATATACTTATTTTACCGGATAGCAGAATTTGTTTTCTGGATTATGGAATGACAGGATCTGTTCCCACAAGATACAGGCAATTTTTAGCCGATATAATTTTGGGTTTTGTAAGCCGCGATTCATCCCGAATTGTAAATACCCTTATGAAATTTTCAAAAGCTGAGAGGGATATCGATTTAAACAGCCTTGAAATTAAGGTGAGTGAACTTGTTGATGAATTTACTTTTATCCCTTTGAATAAAATTGATTCTGTGGAAGTTCTTAATAAAATCAGGGAATTGCTGGTTCAATACCGGCTAAGTTTGCCGCCTACTGTTTTTCTGCTTGCTAAATCGCTGATAATTATTGAAGGAGTAGCCCGAAAGCTCGATCCTGATTTTAATATTTCAAATTATGTTCAACCCTTTGCCAAAAAGCTTATTTCCGAAAAGATTAACCCAATTGAGTTTTTTAAAAAAAATTATCCAAAAGCTATCGATTTGGTAAACAACATGCTCGAATTCCCGTCTGCCTTAATTGAAATTACCGCAATGCTTCGCGATGGAAAATTAAATATCGGTCAGTTACATCGCAACGAGCCTGATTTATTGAAGAAGGAAAAAAAATTGGGTTTTGTTCTTGCTATTTCAATTGTTGCAGCTTCGTTGGTTATTGGTTCATCAGTCTTTATTGCATTGGCAATATCTCCTTTATGGAAAGGAATTTCAATACCAGGAATCATTTTCTTTGCATTCGCGCTTATCCTGGTATTTGGTGTTTTTTTTAAAAGCAGATAAATTTCCGCGCTAGTGGAGTGATGGACAGGATACACAACCTTTTTTCTTTACAGGTTTTTTATTTATCCAATATTTATACCCAATGGCCAGACCAATTGATTCTGCCTGTGTATGATTTATTGAAATACATAAATCGCTGAATTTGCCCAGGTAAAAATTATATTCCAATTCACCGCTTAACCAGTTTATCTTGTATTGCCAATCCGATTTTTCGGTGTAAACTTCCTCATTTACATACCCATCCATGTCCGACCAACTTTTGCGATAATGTACCGCCGGCCCAAATCCTAAATACAGCGAGTGTTTAAACGATTTTGCTATCTTGAATTTTATCATTACCTGTGTTGTGGCTGAAAAATGGGCTGCTTTATCATAAATTGCCGATTGAAGAAATTTAAATGCAGTATTGGAGCTTGCATACCCTTCGTAAGAAAAAATAAGGCCTGGTTCAAATGCAAGTTTTCCATTTTCAGAAAGTTGCAGGTTCAGTAATTCCGGCTGCGTTTCAGTGAACTGGTAACTTATTGTTGATAGTTTTAATGATATATTGTTTTGGGCCAATATTGTTATCCCTTTTAGGAATAATACAATAATTAAGATTCTTTTATACATTTTCTTATGAATTGCTGTTTTTTTATCTGAAATTTACTTTCTATTTTTCGTGAATTACCATGTTTTAAAACGGATGGTTTTGGTTAAAATTATTTTTTTATATTGTAATGTTTACTTTAAAATTATTTCAGGATGAAGATAGTTTTTATTTTTTCTGTATTTATGGCCTTTATTTTTGGCCTGGTAAGTGACGATAAACCTGCTTATATTTTATATAATGCAGAAGGCAAGGAAGTTAAATATTCAAAAATGATTGATAAACTCGCTGATGCCGACATTGTTTTATTTGGCGAGCAACACACCAACCCCATCTGTCATTGGTTAGAATACGAAGTATTAAATGATCTTTACCAGGTTAAAAAAGACGGACTTGTAGTAGGTGCCGAAATGTTTGAGACAGATAACCAGCTTTTATTAAATGAAATGCTTGCCGGGAAATACGATTCAAAGAAATTTGAGGAAGAAGCCAAACTTTGGAAGAATTATCAAACTGATTATAAGCCTCTTGTAGAATTTTGCAAAACAAATAAACTGCCTTTTATTGGTACAAATATTCCGCGCAGGTATGCCAATATGGTCTTTAAAGGAGGGTTTGTAGTGCTTGACAGCCTTACTCCGGAGGCAAAAAGCCTGATAGCAGATTTACCCGTGCCCTACGATCCTGAATTAAAATGCTATAAAGACATGATAGAAATGGGCAAGGAAATGGGCGGACATTCCAATGAAAATTTTCCAAAAGCACAGGCAATCAAAGATGCTACCATGGCCAAGTTTATAATGAAAAACTGGCAAAAAGGAAAACTCTTCCTGCATTTTGAAGGCGCTTATCATTCTGATAACTACCAAGGAATGGTTTGGTACCTGAAAAAAATAAACCCTGACTTGAAAATTCTGACCATTAGTAGTATTGAACAAAAAGAAATTAATGATCTTGAAAAAGACAACCTGAATAAGGCTGATTATATAATCGTTATACCTGAAAATATGACCCAAACAAGCCGTTAGGAACAAACCATTGTATTGTAAGTTTCCATGTTCTTATAAAAGTGGTTATTAAAAGTTAAATGTAACCACTGTAATTCCGGCTCCGCCAAATTCCACTTTTTCATCTTTGGCTGACAAAACTATTTTCATCGATTTTAAGTAATCGCGGATGAGCTGCCTGAGAATACCATTGCCCTTGCCATGAAGTATTCTCACCTCGTGTGCTTCAACCATTATACACTCGTCAATATACCTGGTCACCAGCTGAAGGGCCTCATCTGCCCTTTTCCCCCGTACGTCAAGTCCGTAAGCAAAATTACCTTTTGCATCACTAATTTCGTACGATTCATTCGTTTTGACAGTTGTTTTAACTGTTTGATTTTTATATTGTTTTTCACTTATTTTTTTAAGTTGGGTCTTATCCACAAACATTTGCATATTCCCCAATGAAATAAGTACCTTATTGTCTTTTATTTCAAGTATTTCACCAATACCCTGCCCACTTTTCAGGCTTACTTTATCTCCTGTATTATATTCTTCAACTTCCTCCTTTTTTTCAATATTTTCAGTTTTCTTTTTTTGGTTCTGAATTTTCTCTGCTTTTTTCGAAAGGAATTTTTCTTCTGCTTCAAATCGTTTTGACGTTTCTTCTTTTAGAATTTCAACATTCGAGCGTATTTTTTTCAGTTTTTCTTTGTCAGCATTGGTTTTTTTAATTTCGAACACTGAATTTTCAATCGTTTTATTCACATTCGAAAGAATTTTTTCTGCCGCAAGTTTGGCTTCTTTAATAATGTCTTTTCTTTTTTGTGTAGTTAGTTTTATTTCTTCTTCGTATTTCTTTAAAACCTGGTCAAGCTGAAATTCTTTTTGCGAAATCCTCTTATTTGTATTCGTTATTTGTCTTCTTTCCTTTTCAATTTCCTGTAAGTACTTTTCAAAATCGATTTGGTTTTTACCAATTTTTTGTTCCGCACTGTTTAATATTTTTGCTGAAAGCCCAATATTTTTAGCAATTTCGAATGCAAATGAACTACCTGGTCTTCCTATTTCAAGTTCATAAATGGCTTTCATTCGATGGTTATCAAAAAGCATGGCACCATTTACCATGTTACTGGCCGAACCTGCAAAATGCTTAAGGTTTCCGTAATGCGTAGTAACAATTCCATAAGCACCCGATAACAGTAGTTCTTCGAGCATGGCTTCGGCAATTGCCCCGCCAAGCGAAGGTTCTGTACCGGATCCGAATTCATCAATCAGAAAAAGAGTAGTATCACTGGCGTTTTCCAATAGTTTTTTCATATTTTTCAAATGCGAACTATAGGTACTCAAATCATCTTCAATAGATTGTTCGTCGCCGATATCAATAAAAATGTCATTGAAAATACCTATTTCCGAACTGGCATCTAAGGGCACAAGTAATCCGCATTGCAGCATATATTGAAACAACCCGACAGTTTTGAGGCATACTGATTTTCCACCTGCATTGGGTCCTGATATTAAAATAATTTTTTGGTTCCTGTCAAGCCAGATATCCAGTGGCACCACTTTTCGTCCCTCCTTTTCAAAAGATAGATAAAGTAATGGATGTATTGCCGTTTTAATATTAAATCCCGGTTTTCCTGATAAAGCGGGCATACAGGCATTTATCCTGATGGCAAATATTGCTTTGGCCCTTATAAAATCAATTTCTGCCAGAAAATCGTACGAAATAAGCAAATCTTCGGTATACGGCCTGAGATCATTGCAAAGTTCAATTAATATTTTAATGATTTCACGCTTTTCTGCAAATTCAAGTTCCCGAATTTCATTATTAATTTCAATGATTTCAAGTGGTTCAATAAATGAAGTTTTACCAGTAGCCGATTCATCTGCCACATATCCTTTAATTTTTCTTTTAGATGCAGCTGGTACCGGAATCAACATTTTTCCGTCGCGAATTGTTAATTGGGTATCTTGTTCTACAATGTTTTCACTTTTTGCTTTTTGTAATAATCCATGCATTATTCTCGAAACACCGGAAATTTTACTTTGAAGTGCTTGTCTTATCTGTAAAAGTTCTTTAGAAGCATTGTCCTTTATTTTTCCATCTTTGTTGAGAATTTTGTTTATCCGCTCAATAACATACGGAAAAATTGGCACTTCGGCAGCCAGCATTTTAAGATTCGGATATTTTCCTTCTTCCGATTGGGTAATAAACCTGGTAATGGCTTTTATTTCTTCGAGCGACCGGATAATGTCGAAAAGTTCTTCAGGGCCAATATAATTGCCTTCAATTTTAATTTTGTTCAGAGATTCTCTTACATCATAAAAATGTTGAATGGTCAGGCTTTCTTTTTCTTTGTGAATTTCAACATATTCATTTACAAGTGCTAAATTGGTTTTAACCTGGTTGAAGGATGTTTCAAATTTGATAGCATCCACTTTATTTTTGCCTAAAGTGCTGATACAATAGTTTTTAAGATGAAATCTTATTTTGTCAAACCCTGTTTTTTCTTCAAAATTTCCCGGATAAATCATAATTAACTTTTGTGCAGCAAATGTAGCAAATACAGTATAATTTAAAAAGTTTACTTCGGGTATAGATTTATTAGGGTTCAGGATTCTGCTTTATCAAAAAACTGTATTATTTTTATAACGATAAAGATTATGGTTTCTATTGTAAAAAGTGGATAATTGTTCAGTTTAGATTTATTTCATTGAAAATCATTTTTTTATCTAATTATTTAATTTTTTTTTTGGCAGCTTAATTAATGAAGCCGTTGAGGTTTTAAATTTAAAGGTCTCATTGGTTTGTATTATAATATTTTTATTTTTGTGATATTCACTAAATTATATAAATAATGGATGCATTCATCAGGTCTGTTTTGATTTTGCTGGTAGTAGGAATTCCGGTTGCCTATGTTTTAATGAGGCTCTTGTTTAAAAACTCAGTTTTCATGAAAATAAGCACCATCTGGGTGGTTACCATGCTGTTTACTTCAATAAATAATTCAGCCAGAATTCAGTTTGAGAATTATCCGCAAGCCATTGCCTTACCTGTTGGGATAATTGTGGTAGGACTTGGTATTTATTTCGCCTCAAGACTTATAGTTCACCCGTTAAAACAAATGACAATCGGTTTATCAAAACTGGCTTCGGGCAATACCAATGTAAAAATTTCTGATGGACTGGCAGACAGAAAGGATGAGATGGGAAATCTTGCCAATTCGGTAAAAATTCTCACATTATCTTTGCAACAACTCATAGGGCAAGTAAGTTCGAGTTCGAAAGAAATTAACCAGATAAGTTCTGATTTGAATAAAATTATGGTTTCGCTGGTCAACAATTCAGGCTCACAATCATCTTCAATTGAGGAAATATCTGCTACCATTGAAGAAATAGCCGCTGCCATAGAGCAAAATTCAGAAAATTCGCAGAAAACTGAAAAATTATCAGGCAAAACCATTCAGGCAATTGTTGAAGGCAAGGAATCTACGCTGCTTTCAATTGAAGCTATGTCAGAAGTAGCTGATAAAGTGAAAATTATAAATGATATTGCTTTTCAAACAAATATTCTGGCATTAAATGCTGCCGTTGAAGCTTCACATGCCGGAGATGCAGGAAAAGGTTTTGCTGTGGTTGCTTTGGAGGTAAAAAGACTGGCGGAATTAAGTAAAAAAGCAGCACTGGAAGTTGAAGAGGTCTCCAATAAAGTATTTTCCGTTTCGAAGAATTCGGGCGATAAACTAAATGAAATTGTCGAAGAAGCGAGTCAGACCGCAAACTTAATTAAAGAAATTACCAATGCCGGAATGGAACAGAATTACAGTGTTCAGCAAATTAACCTTGCCATTCAGGAGTTAAATAAAAAAATCCAGAATAATTCTGAAGAAGTTGAAAAAATTAACCGGAAAACAACTGTACTTTCTGAAACCTCTAAAAACCTGTCAAAAATTATAGAAAAATTTCAGCTGTCATAGGCCTTTTATAAATATTTAAATAGGATAAATTTCAGGAAAATCTTTTGGCCGGGTTTCGTGCATTATACCGTAAACTTTTTCAAATACATCTTCTGCATTTGGATTAGAGAAATAATCGCCATCTGTTGCATAGGCAGGCCGGTGTTCTTTGGCAGTTAACGTAACCGGGGGATGATCGAGGTAATAATAAGCTTTTTGCTCTTCCAGAACTTTTTGCATCATATAAGCCGTTGCCCCTCCGGGAACATCTTCATCAAAAAATACTACTTTGCCTGTTTTCTTAATCGATTCAGAAATTAAACCTTTTTTATCAAAAGGAATAAGTGTTTGTACGTCAATCAGTTCAACCGAAATGCCAAACTCATTCAAATGTTCCAGTGCTTCCAGGGCTATTCTTACACATGAACCATAAGTTACAAGTGTAACATCCTGTCCTTCAGCCAATATTTCGGGAATCCCTAATTCCTGTTTAAATTCACCCATATTATCAGGGCGGGGCTCTTTAAGTCGATACGCATTAAGTGGTTCTATTACCAAAGCTGGCCCATCACTTTCAACCAACAGATTATAAAAAGAAGCTGCACGGGTCATATTTCTTGGAACACAGACATACATACCCCTTACAGAATTAATTACCATACTGAGCGGTGAGCCGGAATGCCAGACTCCTTCAAGCCGGTGGCCTCTGGTTCGTATAATTACAGGGGTTTTTTGTCCCCCAACGGTTCTGTACAGCAGGGTGGCCAAATCATCACTCAGGGTTTGAATGGCATACAATAAGTAATCGAAATACTGAATTTCAGCTATGGGTCTTAAACCTCTCAATGCCAAACCAATAGCCTGGCCAACAATGGTTGTTTCCCTTATTCCGGTGTCAGTTATTCTTAATTCGCCGTATTTATTCTGTAAACCTTCAAGGCTTTGGTTTACACCACCAATTTTTCCTGTGTCTTCGCCAAAAGTGACCAATAGTGGATGCTTGCTGAAAAGTGCATCAAAATTGTCCCTCAGTATTTCCCTTCCATTCACTAATTTTGGTTCTTCAGGATAAACTTCTTTTACAGACCCAATCAATTCGGAAGAACTTTTAAAGTCGCTGTATAATTTGCTGTTGTACAATTCAAAATTAAGCTGGTTTTTACTTTTCAACCAATCCAGAAGATCTGATTTCAATCCTTTTTTTCTGGAACAAGACAGGCAAACGTGCCTCAAAATTTTACGGGCTGTGCTGATATTATTCTTTTTTATCGGGAAATGTTCAGCGGCCAACTGATTTCTTAACTCGTTTATTCTTTTATCGTTGTTCATTACACATACACAGGTCTTTTTGTCAATAATGGAAATTAATTCTTCCTTTTCTTTGATAAGTGGTGTGGTGTAATGTTTCCAGGCTGACTTTTTATCCTGGTTTGCTTTCTCTATGGCTTTATGCTCAATTTCGTTTACTTTGGTTTCAGAGGCAATATTGTTTTCAAGTATCCATTCTTTCATTTTTGTAATAGGATCGAATTCTTTCTCCCAGGTCAGTCTTTCAGGGGTTTTATACCTTTCGTGCGAACCTGAAGACGAATGCCCCTGAGGTTGTGTCATTTCCAATATATGAAACAAAACCGGAATGTGTTTTTCGCGGCAAATCGCAATTCCTTCCTGGTAAATATTCACCAGTGCAGGGTAGTCCCAACCTTTGGCAGTATATATCAGAAAACCATCCCCATCTTCATTTTTTTCAAATCCTTTTAAAAGCGCAGAAATACTTTGTTTTGTAGTTTGATAGCTTTTATGAACTGAAATACCGTAATCATCATCCCATATCGAAATGGCCATAGGTATTTGCAAAACACCAGCTGCGTTCATTGTTTCAAAAAAGTGCCCTTCCGAAGTACTTGAATCACCTATAGTTCCAAATGTAACTTCGTTTCCGTTTATTGAAAATTGTGAATATTTTTTTAATTCCGGATTGTTCCTGTAGAGCTTTGAAGCATAAGCCAAACCTAGCATTCTTGGCATTTGCCCGGCTGTCGGAGAAATATCTGATGACGAGTTTTTTATTTTGGTTAAGTCTTTCCAGCTTCCATCTTTATTTAAACTTCTGGTAGCAAAATGGTTGTTCATCAGTCTTCCTCCATTCGATTGGTTTGCCTCCAGGTCAGTATCGCCGAAAAGTTGCGCAAAAAATTCCTGCCCATCAATAATTCCTGAAGCCAGCATCCAGGTTTGATCACGATAATAGCCCGATCTGAAATCACCTTCCCTGAATTGTTTGGCTAAAGCCAGTTGTGCAACTTCTTTTCCGTCGCCAAATATCCCAAATTTTGCCCTTCCATTGAGCGCTTCTTTGCGTCCCAGTAAACTAAGATTCCGGCTATGAACGGCTGTAAAATAATCTTTCAGGATTTCTTCCCTGCTTAATTCCACATGGAGTTTCGAAAATATGCTCATTTCGTAGTTACAAAAGATTTTTGAACCATGGTGGCAAATTTAATTGGAATAATTCATAATCTAAAATACTTTAAATTCTTTGGATTGTTTCTAAGAATTAAGTTACGAATTCGTTTTTATTTCTGGTTGTATTTAACTAATTTATAAAACTTTCGCACAAATTATTATATTTTTGAAACAAGAAATATTTATCTCAACCATTTTTATTTAATCGTTAAATCTTTTTTCCCGGTTTGTGTAAATCAATAAGGTAATGCTTTTCAATTCTTTGCATTTTATCCTGTTTTTTATATTTATAACTTCTCTTTATTTTGCATTACAGCATAAATACAGGTGGTTTCTTCTTCTGATGGCGAGCTGCTATTTTTACATGGTTTTTATACCGGTTTATATACTTATTCTCGGTTTTACAATAGTTATTGATTACTTTGCCGGGATTTTAATTGAAAATGCGGAAGGTAAAAAACGCAGGTTTTACCTTATTCTTAGTTTACTTGCCAATATTGGTGTTTTGGCAATTTTTAAGTATTACAATTTAATTATTTATGGATTTACCTCATTTCTGAATATTTTTAATCTGCCTGCTCAAACCGGATATTTAAGCATACTCCTGCCGGTTGGATTATCCTTTCACACTTTCCAGGCAATGAGTTATACTATCGAGGTTTATCGTCGAAAATACAAGCCCGAGAAACATTTTGGATTGTACGCACTTTATGTGATGTTTTATCCGCAATTGGTGGCCGGCCCTATCGAACGTCCCCAACATCTTTTACCCCAGTTTAAAGTTGTTCATTATTTTGATTATACAAGAATAACAAATGGTTTGAAATTAATGTTCTGGGGTTTTTTTCAAAAACTGGTTATTGCCGATAATGTTGCCAGGTTTGTGGATGCTGTCTACAACAATCCCTCTGCATTTTACGGCTGGGATGTTATTGTGGCTACTCTTTTCTTTTCGCTCCAGATTTATGCAGATTTTTCCGGTTATACCGATATCGCGCGCGGAGCCGCCCAGGTTATGGGTTTCAACCTTATGAAAAATTTCAGGCATCCTTATTTTGCCTGTTCATTCCGGGATTTCTGGCATCGCTGGCATATTTCTTTATCTTCCTGGTTCAGAGATTACGTTTATTTTTCAATAGGAGGGAGCAAAAATGGGAAACTGGTTTTTACACTGGCTGTTATCCTTACTTTTGCCTTAAGTGGGTTATGGCATGGGGCAAATGTCACTTTTGTAATTTGGGGAATTTACCATGGTTTCCTTTACCTTGCTGAGAGAATTATCAATGGATTTTTTCCAGGGCTATCAGGTAAAAAATTTCTTTTGCCATTCAGAATTTTAATGGTATTTACATTTACTACATTGGGCTGGATGATTTTCAGGATAAAATCAGTACACGATTTAGTTGTTTTGTTGAATCATATGTCGCCGGAATACCTTGCGAATTTTAAAATTTCTTTCGGAAGGCCTGCAATGCTTTTTATTTTCCTTTCGTCTCTAATACTACTTTTTGTTTGGATTTTGGAAAAAAACAAATCCATTGTAACCATTGTTTCATCCAAACCTGCCTGGCAAAGATGGACAATTTATATAATTGCAGCACTATGGCTTATTGGGGTTGGTAACTGGGGAACAGCTCCTTTTATTTATTTCCAGTTTTAAGTAATTTTAAAATCATGGGTAAACTCATTATCAAAATTATTCTGTTTATTACTGTACTTCAGTTGGTATTAATGTGCTATCTCTGTAATTTTCAGTTATATTACAATACAACTGGCAATACCAGGTGGTATTTTTTTAATCAGGTACTTAATGGGAAAATCAAAATTCCGGAGCATAAAATATTGTTTTTTGGCGATTCAAGGCTCGAAACCAATGTGGATGTAAAACAAATTCCCGGTGGATGGACTTATGCAACCGGTGGCTCATCTCCGGTAGAGATGTATTTTGCTTTAAAGAGGCATCTGAAACTTTACCCAAAACCTGATACACTGATAATTTCCTTTTCTCCCCGGACATTTGTACAAGCCTATTCTTTTTGGGGTTATGCTGTAAGGAATGATTTTTTTTCGTACAAAGATATTAAAGAAATCAGCATTGAAAATAATCATTGCAAAAGCGATACTGTAATTGGAAATTTTCCACTCTTTAAATTTTTATTGTATAAGTTTAAATACATTGGATATTACCAATCCGATTTGAATTACAACCATGTTTTTCTGGCTGGAAAAAAAAACCGGAAGGCAATTGAAAATTTCCAGGCCGAAAAGGGGGCTTGGATTTATCCGGGATTGAAAGATGGATGTTCAGAATTAAATTTTGAAACTTCACTGAACGATTTTCAACCCTCATGCCTTTTAACAGCTTATTTTGAAAAAATCCTGCAGCTTTGTCAACAGCAGGGTATTCCTGTTCTGTTTTTGGCCATGCCGGTTAATGAGAGCTCTTTCAAGAATTTAAATCCAAAGTTTCTTAACGATTACAAATCCTTTATTAAGAAAACGGGCGAAAGATATCCCATGTTTTTTATTTCCGACGAGTTTTTCAGTTTTCCCGACGAACTTTTCGGTGATGAATCGCACCTTAACCAAAGAGGAAAAGAAATATATACTAAATATCTTTTAAACAAGATTTTAAAGCGCGGGTAAAACAAAATTACTTCGCGGGTTTAACAATTATTGCTTCATTCAATTTATCATTTAATCGCGTAAAAAGCTCCCTGAGATTATTATACTCTGCTGCAGGATAGGCACTTGCCAGTATTTTAAGTTCAATCTGGATGATAACTTTATTTCCGCTATTATTTGTTGTGAAACTAAAGCCGGCATAATTCGCATAAGTAGAAAAAGTTTCGTTGTTTGGGGTGATAACCTTAAAACCATCGGGTGCATTAATTTCCATTACATATGTTTTTAAAAATGGATAAACCAGGTCAATTGGCAGTTGCCTGAAGGATTCGTCAAAATCGGATTCATTATATACCGGATCAAAATAGGGGATTATTTTAATGGCTGTGTCAGAATTACTCAGTATTGTTTTGGTAAAATTAATTTGAAGGGGCAAAGTGTCATTCTCGGCATTTAATACATCAAATCCAGAAAATGGCTGTTGGTTCTGACATTTCATTTCAAAATCCTTTTTTATTCTTTCTTTATCTGATGAATAAAGTTTTTTCCGTAATTCGATTGCATCATAGCCAGTAACTGAATATTTTATTTCGTTTTTAAAATTAAGATTGCTGTCAACAGATATTTTTTCGGTGGTTCGCAAAGTACTAATCTTACCATTTATTATTGGAACCCATTCCGGATTTTCAGCTTTCACTACAAATCCTTCGGGGTTTAAATCTTCTATATCCAAATAATGATAAGGCCTGAATGGATCAGTTGCATCTAAAAGGAAACTTTGGCCTTCAATAATGGCATTGGCTATTACATGATTAAACTGAAGCTGTGATGGAATGTTTTTATCGGGCATTCCGTTTTTTCGTGTGCCAATTAATACAGGGTAAGATTCTATTCCTGCCTTGTTTAGTAAATAGACAAGAATAAAATTTACTTCGCAACTTGAGCCTTCTTTATTTTCAAATGGTTTTGAAAGGCTCTTTTCTTTTATCATTTTATGGGTTATTTTGGTGTACATTTTATTAATAAACTGGCTGTGGGCATCTTTTACCTCCGTAGTATATTTTTGGTTCCATTTTATGTTTTTGCGCAGGTAATCATAGATGGTTATCATTCTTTCGCGGGGATCGGTTTTATCACCAAGTATTTTTTGCAAAGGTTCCTTATATTCCCAGTATGTTGTCAAGGGTAAGCCAAACTCCTGACTTTTGAGCATTTTTTTACTAAACCCTTCCCAGTCTTTGAGTTGGTATACAATATATCCTGACGGAAAATCCAGAATTGTGCGTTCTCCGGGCGCATATTCGTCATAATCTTCGTATGTGGTTAGGTAGAGTTGGTAAACCAGCATTCGCCAGCGTGGATCCATGTTTTCCTGTTTTGCAAATTGGAGGTGCATATTTAGTTTTTGCATGTAATCTTCAGGTTTTCCTATGAACTTTTCCGTATTGAATGAAGGCATATTCTTTTTTACAAATCTCATTTGAGTTCCGGATATATCCTGGAAATATTGTAACGTATGGCCCTGGTAATAAGTTTCTTCGAAACTATCAAATTCATTTGTATTAACTGGTGAGAAAACATATCGGAATGCCCTGGGCGCACACATTCGTAATTCACTGTGCCTTACCGGAATTCTTTGTTGAAAATACCAGGTTTGAGGTTGAATCATGTCAAAACTCGGACGTTTATAATAAAATTCAATTATAGTACCTTGTTTTACATCCGGAAAATTGAGCTCTGCAATCTTGTAACAATTAGTTGAATCTCTGTACTTTATTTCTTTGGGTTTTATTTTTCTAGCAATTAACTGTCCTTTTTCCGAAAGGTTGTAAACCATCGCTTTAATGATAATGGAATTTTCACTACTTAACCATTGACATGGCATATAAATGTATGGTATACTGAATTTGGCATATTTAATCCCTTCGGGTTTTAGAATTTTTATTCTCACATGACGGTCGTAAAAAAGAAAAAGATTTCTTCCATTTGGATTAATATCGAAATAAATTTTTTCATAATCGCATAACACAACTGCCGGAGCACCCGGTTCTGCTTCATAGCTTGTCATTTTTAAATCTTCCATAGGAATTTCTTTCCATTTTACAGGAGGTTGCTGGGCCGAAACCGAAAAATTCAGGGCCATCAGGATTATTATAATATGGTTCTTCATATCAGAAAACATTTGTGAATTTAAATATATGACTAAGTTAGTTTAATTTTAACTTCTTTTTGTTTGTTAGTATAGCTTTAATTATGACCTTTTTTATAACTTTTTTTTAAATGGTTCGAAATAAAATTGAATACAAGCTTTTAACCCAATTTGTTTGAATGCAATTTCAAATCAATATCTTTGTTATGATTTAAAGTTTATTAATCTGAATGAAATGAAGAAACTGGGTTTTGTAATCTTGATTTTTACAATTTTATACGCGTGTACAAACGAAAGTAAATCTAAAGTCGGATTTTTACTTGAAGGTCAGGTTTCCGCATTTGGGAACGGTTACATATACCTGGTAAAAAGAAATGGAAATGAATTTATTGCTTTGGATTCAGTGAAAACTTCGCAGGGAATTTTCAAATTTTCAGGAAAAGTAGAATCGCCCGAGGTATATTATCTTTTTTTTGGCGATAAAAAACATCACAAGAGTATCTTTGTGGAAAATTCAGTAATCTCTGTAACAGGCAACTTAGACAGCCTTGATAAAGCCATGGTTACCGGTTCAAAATCGCACGAAGAATTAAAAAAATACGAAGATGAACTTTTACCTTTCGATAATAAAGTTAAAGACCTTTTCCAGCAATTTGAAGATGCTGAGAGTGCTCAAAATAAAACTTTAATGCACCAGATAGATTCGACCATTCTTGCATTGGGCAAAGAAAAACAGGTTTTTATTAAAAATTATATTATTACACATCGGAATTCACCGGTTATTCCTTTTGTATTGTCACGCGATTTGGCTTATTCATTGGATAGTTATGAACTTGATTCACTTATTACATTATTAAATCCAAACCAGGGACGGTCGGTTTACATGAAATTGCTTAAACAACAGCTTGCAAACCTGAAAAATACAGATGTGGGCAAACCTGTTCCTGAACTTCTTCTTTATGACGATTTTGAAAAAAAAATATATTTATCCTCTTTCAAAGGTAAATTAATACTCCTTGATTTCTGGGCTTCATGGTGTAAGGAATGCAGGATGTTGAACCCTGAAAAACTTAAACTCTACAACGAATACCGGAACAGAAACTTTCAGATTGTAAGTATTTCTTTAGATGAAAACAGGGATAAATGGATCGAATCCATCAGGACAGACGAAATGAAATGGGTTAATGTTTCAGACCTGAAAGCTGTCAATTCTGAAGTGTTCAACACCTTTGGTATTAGAGAAATTCCTTATTTTGTTTTGATAGATTCAGATGGAATTATCCTGTCGAAACAAAATAATTTTATGGCTATAAAAAAACAGATTGACGAAAAATTTAAATATTAAACCAATTCAAATACCAGGGCCTTCCTTTATAAAATTATGGTAATCAATTAATTCAGCTTTATTTGTTTCCAATAATTCTAACCAGACTTTCCGTTTTATCCGTTCCTAAATCCTGAAAATCAAATGTCCTTCACTTTCATCTATTTTGATATTTCCATTATTTTCAATATTACCTGCCAGAATTTGTTTTGATAATTCATTTAATACATGCTTCTGGATTATTCTTTTCACCGGACGTGCCCCGTATTGGGGATCAAACCCTTTTTCCGCTATCCAGCCAATGGCCTTGTCAGTAAACGCTAAATGAATATTTTTTTCGGCTAAAAGTTTATTAAAACCGGCCAACTGTAATCTTACAATTCCCAGAATATCTTTTTCATCGAGTGGAGTAAACATAATTACATCATCAACCCTGTTCAGGAACTCAGGCCTTATTGTTTTTTTGAGCAATTCAAAAACCTTGTCTTTCGTTTCTTCCAGAATTAATTCCTTGTTATAATTTTTTTGTGAGGTAAAACTTTCCTGGATAAGGTGCGAACCAATATTTGACGTCATTATGATGATTGTGTTCTTAAAATTTACCATTCTTCCCTTGTTGTCAGTTAACCTGCCATCATCAAGCACCTGCAAAAGGATATTAAATACATCGGGATGGGCTTTTTCAATTTCATCCAGCAAAACAACCGAATATGGTTTTCTCCTCACCGCCTCAGTAAGTTGTCCTCCTTCATCATATCCAACGTATCCCGGGGGGGCGCCAATCAATCTCGAAACTGAATGCCTTTCCTGGTATTCTGACATGTCAATGCGTGTCATCATATTCTCATCATTGAACAAAAATTCAGCAAGGGCTTTAGCAAGTTCTGTTTTTCCAACCCCGGTAGTACCAAGAAAAATAAATGAACCTATAGGCCTTTTTGGATCCTGGAGACCCGAACGACTCCGTCGAACAGCATCTGCAACAGATTCTATGGCTTCATCTTGTCCAATCACCCGCTGATGAATATGTTCCTCTAATTTAAGTAGTTTTTCTTTTTCAGTCTGTAGCATTCTCGATACCGGAATTCCTGTCCACCTGGCCACAATTTCTGCAATATCCTCACTGTCAACTTCTTCTTTAATCAGTTGTGATTCAGCCTGTAGGGCATGAAGTTCCGATTTAAACTTTTCAATTGTATTTTCTGCTTCTTTGATTTTGCCATACCTTAATTCAGCTACTTTACCAAAATCACCTTCTCTTTCAGCCTTTTGCGCTTCGATTTTATAGTTTTCAACCAATTGTTTGGCTTTTTGTATTTGGTCAATGGTATCTTTTTCCGATTTCCATTTGGCCAGGCGTGTTTTCAATCCTTCCTGTAAATTGACAATTTCAAGGTTAATTTCTTCGAGTCTTTTTTTGTTTTTTTCTCTTTTAATGGCTTCACGTTCAATTTCAAGATGCTTGATTTTTCGTTGGAACTCATCAATTTCTTCGGGTACCGAATTCATTTCAAGCCTGAGTTTTGAGGCTGCCTCATCGATCAAATCAATGGCCTTGTCGGGCAAAAACCTGTCAGATATATATCTTTGCGACAGTTCAACAGCCGAAATTATAGCATCATCTTTTATCCTGACTTTATGGTGGTTTTCGTATCTTTCTTTCAAGCCTCTCAGAATGGCAATAGCACTCAGTTTATCTGGTTCGTCTACTAAAATTATCTGGAATCTGCGTTCCAGCGCTTTATCTTTTTCAAAATATTTTTGGTATTCATTTAGGGTGGTTGCCCCAATTGCCCTTAAATCTCCGCGTGCCAGGGCAGGTTTTAAAATATTGGCCGCATCCATTGCTCCTTCGCTTTTACCAGCTCCTACAAGTGTATGTATTTCATCAATAAAAAGAACAATTTCACCTTCTGAGCCAAGTACATCTTCAACAACACCTTTCAGCCTTTCTTCAAACTCTCCTTTGTATTTGGCGCCGGCTATCAAAGCACCCATATCCAACGAATATATTTGTTTTGTCTTAAGATTTTCGGGCACATCACCATTTATAATCCGCATAGCCAGTCCCTCCGCAATGGCTGTTTTGCCAACTCCCGGCTCTCCAATTAAAACAGGGTTGTTTTTTGTACGCCTCGATAAAATTTGAAGTATTCTCCTAATCTCATCATCCCTGCCAATCACAGGATCAAGTTTACCGCTTCGGGCCCTTTCATTCAGATTTATTGCATAGCGTTCAAGCGAATTATAGGTATCTTCAGCCGAAGGGCTATTCACCTTCGAACCTTTTCTTAGTTCGGCAATCGTTTGATTTAATGATTTTTCAGTTATTCCCATATCTTTCATCATCTGAGATACCTGGTCGCCGGTTTTGAACAGGCCCAGAAACAGATGTTCAAGTGAAACATACTGGTCTCCGGCATCTTTTGATGATTGAATTGCATTTTGCAAGGTTTTTTGACCATTTTGAGATAAATAAGCCTCAGCCCCTGATACTTTTGGATAAGAACGTAACAAACTTTCCAGGATTTTCTGTAAATTTTCGAGATTTACTCCATGCTTTGAAAAAATAAAATTGGATATATTTTCATCAGCCTCAATCAGGGCTTTTAAAATGTGACCATTTTCTATTGCCTGGTTTCCTGCATTTTCGGCAATTTCCTTCGCTTTTTGTATAGCTTCCTGCGATTTAATGGTAAAATTATTCAGGTTCATAGTTCAACTTTTTTAATCAATTTGATCAACTTTTTTACCACTTTATTAAGTTTTGATAATCAGGACATTGTGGCATATTTTTAGAAAATTTGCATGACAATTTTGCTTGTTTTTTAAATTATTCTGCCAGTTTGGCCCAAAAGAAAGGGCGAAATTTTATTTTGCCTGATGTTTAAAAGGGGAGGAACAGTTTTAATTATTAAAAAGATCATAAAATGCGGTTGAACAATATTTTAATTGTTTAAAAGAGTCAGTTATGTATTTGAATTTCAGTATTTAACTTGCAAGTTAATTCTTCAGGTTTTGTTGAATTTCCAGTCGTAGCCGTAGAGTAACAGGTAATTGCTTCGAATCATTTCCTGTACCTCCTCAATTTGAATTAAATGGTTAAAATAATCATATAATTTTCTGTCTGATAATATTTTGAAGCAAATATTACAACGGTTCTCAATTTTAAATTCGTTAAAATCGAAATATTTTAAAGCAAATTCTTTTTCAATTTCCCTGGCCATCCATCGTAGTCCAAATATTTCAATAAAAGGAATTAAGAAATTATCTGTCAAACTGGTCTTTAATTCTCCTGCATCTTCATTATCAATATCTCCTGCAATTAATGGACTGTCTAAAGGCAGACTGGCTCCGCAGCATAAGGCTATTCTGCCATCACTCCGGATTATTTTCCCCATAGATATGCATTTTAGCGGCTCATTAGATTTATTTTCAGAATAAAATGGTCCTAAATGGTTTAAATATGCTCTGCCAGAATTAAGGATTGAACCAACTGATATTTTCAGCGAATTTTTTAAAGTTAAAGGAACAGTTTTTAATAATTTTTCAGAAACCTCTAAATCTTTTTCCGGTTTACCGGTTTGGGTAAAAATAATTGTACATGGTAAATTGAATAATTTGCAGGCTTCCAGAACATTGACTATGTTTTTAATATCAATTTTTTCCTGGTGAAAATAATCTACGCTCAATGCAATGCCTTTTAAACCTTCATTTGAAAGCAATGAAACGATTTCATTTGCCTGCTTTTTTGACCTGGCCCAATACGCACTTGTTACCACAGAAGTTTTCAGGTTGTAATTATCCGAAAAGTTGACCACTTTAAGTAGTTTGTCAAATTCAAAAAATGGCTCTCCGCCTGTAATTACAAGGTATTTATAGTTTCCAAGTTCTTTAATTTTACTGATTCTTTTCTTAAGGGTTGCCAGATTAATGGTTTCGCCTGAGCAAACCGAATTATCAGAAATGCAATGGCGACAGGCTACGGGGCATTTATCGGTGAGGATAAGCCCCATGCTTGTTTGGTTATAATTATAATTTTCGTAGTTGGTCTTTAAAAAATGACCAAGTTTTTCTTCAGTAAGTGGCTGCATTTATTCCGGAACCACCCTAACGGATTTAACCTGAACAGGAGGAGTGGTTTCCTTATTGTTCATAAGAAAACAAGTTGTAGTATTGTCAGAGTTGTCATTATTATAAACATTGAAAATGTCAGATACTTTAACATATGTTTTGCTGGTAAATTCACTTAAATCCTCAGGTGTAGGGATTTCCACATCTGAAATATTCTGATTATCGGCAACAACTGATTTAAGATCTGAAATTGGGAAAGAATTATTTAAATTAATTTTTTTTGGAATTGGTATACCATTTATTTCTCCAATAATTTCATTTAAGAATTCTGCCTTTACAATGATTGTATTTAATATTTTCTGTAATGATTTCAACTCTAGAAAATCTAAAGAATAACCACCATCTTTTAACATATTATTCATGTCGTCGATAGAATTTCTTAATCCTATCATTTTGTTTCTGAATCTCACATCCAGCACTATTCTGGCCAATGCCCTGTAGTATTCTGATGTGAAATAGTAAATCGGAATTGGATTCAAGCTTGTGTTCATGTTGTTTTTTATTTATTAATATTTCAATTTTATCTAGTTTTATTTACAATTATTTTTTCTTAATAAATGAAAGTTACGAAATAAATACCTCAAAGTCAAGCAGAAAGCAATATTTTTTTATGTATTATCCGGTAGTTGATAAAATGTATGGTTAACGACCTAAAATGTCGATTATATTAGAATCTGGAAGATATAAAGAGTCAAGTTGCCTTTAATTGTATAATTATAAGAATTGAATTTACTAATAATTTGGTTTTAAGATGATTACTTGATATTTTTTTTGTAAATTGCAGGTAAATCTTTTAACTCATAAAATGTTTACTAAACCTGTATTTTTACTGTTTTTGTTTTTTTGCTATTTTCTCTCAAAGCCTAATGTAATACTGGGCCAGGTAAATTTACAGTTGCAATTGGACAAATCGCACTTGCCTTTTTATACCCTGAATATTGAAGATGGTCTTTCAACTTTATTTATAGAATACGTACTTCAGGACCAATATGGATTTATCTGGATTGGAACTCAGTACGGTTTAAACCTGTATGATGGCTATAATATAAAAATTTTTAAGTTTAATAATACCGATACATCCTCGCTAAGCAGCGATTTTGTTACAAAAATTTACGAAGATAAAGATGGCAATATTTGGGTTTGTACTATAAGGGGACTTTGTCTTTTCAACAGGGCAAACGAAACTTTTAAAAGGTATTTTCCTGATACAAAAGACATTAACAGTGATAAAAATTATATACTCGGGGTGGAAGAAGACTCAAAAGGGAAACTTTGGATCTTTAGCCAGAATGCTTTGTTCGCACTTGACAAAAAAACCGGGATTATACATGATTACAGCAAAAATGCACCTTTTAAAACAAACAACAGGTTTTCGTATTCCAAGTTCCGTAAAAGATCGTGCGAAGATGATGAATCTAATATTTGGTTTACCTCTTCGGGTGGATTATGGAAATATAACCGTATAAAAGATAATATTGAAATCTTCAAAAATGATCCGGAAAATCCAAAGAGCATAAGCAGTAACGATATTGTTTCAATTGAAAAGGATTACAGAAATTACATTTGGTTTACTACAAGGGCGTCAGGACTTAACAGAATTGAATTTACCATGAATTCAAAAAATGAAACAGGGGAAATTAGGTTTAAAAATTACAGAAAAAACAATGATGGACTTACTTCCGATTCACTGGAAAACATATTTAACGATTCGAATAATAAATTATGGATAACAGGCGCAAATGGAATTTCACTTTACAATCCAAATACAGATAAGTTTGAATCCTATCAAATTAAAGGAGAGAGAATTATAAGAATGGATGAAAGTATTTTAGGCGGCTATTGGCTAAAATCGGAAGAGAAATTGTTTTGGTTTGATACCCAACATAATAAACTGGTTCTTTTTTCTGAGTATGAAGGTTTTAATAATATGAAATATAAGAACCATTACCTGTGCAATAAAGGATGTATATGGACAACTTATGAAGGAAACGGAATTCAAATCGCCTACTCGTGGCCTTATAAGGTAAATTATTTTTTTAAAGAATTTGATTTTCAAGGTTTGCCTCCAAATTATAAAAAAATAAGTAAGATATTAATTGACAGGAACAATAATCTTTGGCTGGGAACCTACAACGGAATAGTTAAAGTTAAAAACTTTTTAAATGAACCTAATCCGCAACGAATTATCTATAATTCTCAAACCGGAAATTCCAGGAGCCTGAGAAGCAATAATATTTTGTCGATGATAGAATCTTCAGACGGAAATATATGGATAGGTACCTATAAAGGATTGTCAAAATACAATCCTGACCAGGAAAACTTTCTTAATTTCTATCATGATAAAAAAAATCCTGAAAGCATTCTTACCGACTATATTCAGGATTTGTTTGAAGATTCCCGACATATTTTATGGGTGCTTACACAGGATGGGCCGGATATTATGGACAGGGAAACAGGTATTTTTTACCATCTGAAGGATTATAATTCACAGGTTAACGATGATTTTTACCAGCTTGTATACGAAGATCCAGGCGGCAACATTTGGTTGGGAGATTTTGAACAAGGCATTACTAAAATTGAATTTCCAAATTATACCAATATTTCTAAACAATCGCTGCAAGAAATATTTAAAACGATAAAGGTTTCAAAATTTAAAAACATTCCAGGTGATAAATTTTCGCTAAGTGGTAACAGCGTAATTTGTTTTTTTTCAGATAATCAAAAAAGGTTTTGGATAGGTACCGGCAACGGATTAAACTTGTTATTACCTGAAGAAAAAAAATTTGTATGCATAAATACCGATTTTGGCCTCGAAAATGAAACAATTTGCGGAATACTTGATGATTCAAAAGGAAATATCTGGATAAGTACAAAACGGGGGATTTCAAAACTCGAAGTTGGTGATAAAATTACCAGTTCAAATTACCGGCAAAAGATTAAAGTCACCAATTTCAGTATGAGTGAAGGATTACAAGGTTTAGAATACCTCGAAAAAAGTTTTTTTAAATCCCGGACCGGAATATTATTTTTTGGTGGTTTTAATGGCTTTAATTTTTTTACCCCCGAAAGTACTTTTACTTCAAATTTCCCGGTTCCATTTCTTACTAAGTTTTACAAAAAAAACAGAACCACATTTTTTAATAAACCAATATACGAATTGGATACCATCACGCTCTTGTATAAAGAAAACAGCTTTGCATTTGAATTTGTAGGCCTGGATAAAAAGAAGAAACAGAAAATAAAATACAGGTATATGCTCGAAAATTTCGACAACAACTGGATTGATTGTGGTTACGAAAGAAAAGCGAATTTTACAAATATACCTCCCGGGGATTATTTTTTTAAAGTGCAGGCCAGCAATGAGTTTGGTGAGTGGAATGAAAATTTCGATTCTATTTTGATCCAAATAAAGCCGCCTTTTTGGTTAACCTGGTGGTTCGAGTCTTTAACTGCTGTTTTTATTTTGATAATTATTGCTTCCATTATTAAAATCCGTGAAAAAAGTTTGGTATTGCAAAAGAAGCACCTTCAGCAGGAAGTGGAACATCGTACACGGCAAATTAACAATAAAAATGAAGAATTAAAAACCCAAAATGAAGAAATAAAAGCACAAAGAGACTTATTATCGGTTCAAAATCAATCCATTAACGAAAGTATTCATTATGCGCAACGCATTCAAATGGCAGTTTTACCCCAACAAGCTTACATAGATGAATTGTTGAACGATTATTTTATTCTATTTAAGCCACGCGATATTGTGAGTGGCGATTTTTACTGGGTAAAGCAGGTTAATCATTATCTTGTAATTGTGGTTGCCGATTGCACCGGACACGGAGTACCAGGTGCTTTGATGAGCATGTTGGGGATATCTTTTATTAATGAAATAATTCAAAAAAGGGAAATAACGCAGGCAAACCAGGCACTAAATGAATTGCGCCGACAATTAAAGCAGGCACTCAGGCAAACCGGACGAAAAGGCCAGACAGAGGATGGAATGGATTTGGCGCTTTGCGTTATTGATAAACGAACCAATGAAATGCAATTTGCAGGGGCCAATAATCCTTTGTATCTGTTTAAAGGGGGTAATTTTAGCGAAATACACGGCGACAGGATGCCCATTGGTTTCTATCCCAACGAAAAACCCTCTTTTTCAAATTTTGAAACCAGGCTTGAAACAGGAGATGTTTTTTACATTTTTACTGATGGTTTTATCGATCAGTTCGGAGGTGCAAGGGGCTTTAAATATAAAACCCAAAATTTTCAGCAATTCCTGAAAAAAATTCATTCACGACCAATGGCCATCCAGAAAGAACTGCTTGAGCAGGAGTTTGAAAACTGGAAAGACGGATACGAGCAAACGGATGATATTTTAATATTGGGCGTTAAAATATAAGAAATATCAAACTATTTTCGATTTCCATTTGCCTCGTTTAAAAATTATCATCCCAATAACAGCCATTAATGTTTCAGAAATAAGAATAGAATAAAAAACGCCGGTGTACTCATATCCATAGTAAAGAGATAAGAAGGCCGCCAATGGAATTTCGATCATCCAGAAAGTAAAAAAGTTAATAATTGTTGGCGTAGTTGTGTCACCTGCACCATTAATGGCTTGTATCATCACCATCCCAATGGCATAGGCAGGAAATCCAATGCTAATGATCCGTAGTGCTTTTGAACCATATTCAATTACCCTGGCATCTTCATTTCCAGCCAAAATTTCAATAAAATATCCGGAAAAGGCTACAAAAAAAATACTTAAAAATCCCATAAAAATTACATTCGAAAAACCTGCTATCCAAACCGATTTTTCCGCTCTTTCAGGTTTTTTAGCTCCCAGGTTTTGTCCTACAAGGGTTGAAGCTGCATTGCTTAATCCCCAGGCTGGTAACAACACAAAAATGATAATTCTTATAGCAATGGTGTAACCTGCAACCACTTCGTTGCCATATTTCGAGAGTATCCTCATCAGGATAATCCAACTTGAAGTAGCGATAAGTGATTGGCCAATCCCACCCAGGGATAGCTTAATTAATTGTATGAATTCCTGAAATTTGAGCTGAATATATCTGAACTTAATCTGCACCCTTTTTTTGCCATAAACAAGCAAGTAAAACTGGAACAGTACCGCAATGCCCCTGCCAGTGGTAGTGGCTACTGCAGCACCGGTAACACCTAATTCCGGAAATGGACCAAGACCAAAAATAAAGCATGGATCAAGAATCAGGTTAATTATATTTGCAACCCACAATACACGCATTGAAATGGCTGCATCCCCAGCACTCCTGAATACTGCGTTCATTACAAACAATAAAATTATCACTACATTACCGCTCAGCATTATCATTGTAAAATAATGCCCCTGATTGATTGCTTGTTCCGAAACACCCATAAGTTCAAGTATTTCGCGGCTGAAAAAAAAGCCAGGAATTGCGAAAATAAATGATACCATTATGGCTGTAAGTATGGCTATAAAGGCAGAATTGGCTGCTTCCTCAGGTCTTTTTTCACCTATTCTTCGCGCTACTATTGCTGTTGTGGCTGTACTTAATCCAACACTTATGGCATAAACAAGGGTCATTATCGATTCGGTTATGCCAACTACTGCAACGGCATCGGCATTTAATTGAGCCACAAAATAAATATCTACAATAACAAATACCGATTCCATAACCATTTCCAGTACCATAGGTATGGCCAGTAATAATATTGCTTTTGAAATACGGCCTTCGGTATAGTCTTTTTCAGTCCCCTTTATGGCTTCATATATATCGAATAATAATGGCTTGAATTTACCTGATGCGAATTTTATAGTGTCTTTAATTTTCAAAGCAGATTTGAATTAAAAAGGCGGAAAGGTAGTTATTTTTCTAATCTTGGTCAAGTTAAGTCTATTTTTTACCTTTTATGTGCATTTTAACAAATCGTAATTTTTTTTTTGATTAACTTTATAGTTGCTGAATTGATTGAAAGTATGAATTTTGGGCATAAGCATTATTCATTCAGCCGCTAGCCGGATAAATTCTTCCTGAAAATCTATTTGGAAAAAAAAAGGCCGCTCAATTTTACCATCGCGGCCTTTTTCAGGATTTAGTTTTACAACCTGGCATGAGAACCATCACAAAATGGCGGATTTTTAGTTTGCTTACATCCGCACCAGGCATTTTTTCCTTCTTTGTCTATTGTAATTTTAACTGGTGAAAATGTACTGCCTTTATGCGAACCATCGCAATATGGCTGATTTGAACTTCTTCCACAGGCACACCAGAAATAATTTTTAGCTTCATTTACAACAACAAACGGTCCCTTTTTAGCAATTGTTGGTTTTTCCATTTTCTATTTTTTTTTAGGATTTTATAAAGTTTAATATTATGCAAATGGTTACAGATTTTTAATAGGATTTATTCTTTTAGTTTCTCAGGAAAATAAAATTCAATTTTTCTGATAAATGCATCTTTATAGCCCAATTCTTTAATCTTATTAAGTTCATCGGCAGCTTGTTCCAAATTATCGTATTCACCTGATGTATAATGATAAAACTTACCGCTATAAAACAGCTGTAGATTTTTTAATGATTTAAAATGCTCCTTGCCAATTGGTTTACTAAATGCACCCACCTGAATTGTAAATTTGTTTTCATATTCAGAAACCCGGGTCGAATCTGCATTACTTTTATTTATGAGGTACACCTTAGGTACATTTATTTGCTTAATTACCAGTTTATTTGTGGTATCATTTTTTACGTTAAACTCAACCCTTCTGTTGTAAGGCAATGATTGCCAAATATATGAACCATCTTTGTAATTATTTATCGTTAGCTGATTTTTTATCCCATCTCCCCTGAATTTCAATTGTTCTTTTTTGGCACCTTTTTTTACAAGGTACTGATAAACTGTTTCGGCTCTTTTTTGTGAAAGTTTCAGGTTATAAATTTCCGGTCCCTGGGTATCTGAGTAGCCAATAATTTCAATATTGCAATTTTGGTTTTCATTCAGATAATTTGCCAGTTTATCCAGGTTGGCTGTAAAATAACTTACTTCAGCATTATTAACTTTAAAAAGCACATTTTCTATAATCGTAAGGGTAGTATCATCGTCATCTGTTTTATTTTTTATATATTTAAAATCATCGTTTTCAATGCCTACCAATTCATCGCACGGACCATTTGGTTCGATTTTAATAGTTTTGTAAATAACCTGGTAATCAGCATTTTCGCTTATGTGGAATGATTCAGAGTGCAACTCGCGTTCGTTAATTTTAAATTTGGCCACGTAATTATTCCCTCTGTTTAATATAAAAAGGTACTTTCCTGAATTGGAATTTGGTTTATAAATACCGATTAAGTCTTTTTTTACTTCGTCATAAACCAAAATTTGTAAATCCCCAATTTCAGTTTTACAGGCTGCAACTATCCCTTTAACAACAGTTACTGGTATTTCCCTGGCCTCGGGCATACCCATCATATAAATGTCAGTGTAGCCAAATCCATTTTCCCTGTACGAAGAAAAGTAGGCTCTTTTTCCGTCTGGTGTTGTATTGAAAAAAATATCGTCTTCTGTAGTGTTTATTGGATAACCAAGATTTTCCGGAATGCTCCAGGTTCCAAATTCATTTTTCCGGCTAAGAAATATATCGTAACCTCCCATTGTTTCATGTGCCTTTGAGCTGAAATACAAAGTATTGCCATCGGGATGAATAAACGGGCCTTCTTCGTCTTTAGCTGTATTAATTGTTGAACCCAGGTTTATTGCTTTACCCCAGGTTCCATCCGGCATTTTCTCCGAAACATAAATATCAAGTCCTCCAAATCCACCCTGTCTGTCGCTGGTAAAGTATAGGTACCTGTTGTCGGCCGACATGGTGGCATGCGTTTCCCTGCTTTTTGTATTTATATTATCGCCAACGCTTGCCGGCGATGACCATTCATTTCCCATTAAATTACTAATCAGAATCGTTCCACCATCTAAATCCCTGTAAATTAGCAATTGCTGTCCGTCGGGCGAAAGACCGATTGAAGCTTCATGTGCATCTGTATTTATATTTTTACTGATACTGCCGGGCATTGACCATTTATGCCCGTCAAATTCAGAAATATAAATGTCCTCATTGTATTGTCCGTCCGCTTTTTCAACTTCATTCTCATATTGCTTACGGCGTGATGTGAAAATCAATACTGATTCATCAGCAGATACTACCGGGCTATGGTCACTGTATATTGAATTTAATGTATCGCCCAGGTTTGTAATTTGTATTTTAACAGGATTTTTTAAAAACTTTATACCATTATTGCATTGTTCAATTTCTTCATCAATGGCTGCAAGCATTTCCTTGTTTTTTGTTACAGATTTAAGCTTATTATATGTTTCAATTGCTTCTTCAAATTTATAATTTTTATGGTACGATTTTCCCAAATAAAACTGGGCTTCTAGCGCAAGCGAGTTTGTTGGGTTTTGTTGTTTAAACAATTCAACCGATTTGAATAGATATTCTGTTGATTTTGAAATATTTGGCACTGTGTTTATATAACAATAGCCAAGTTTGAAATTTAATACCGGATTTTCGGGCTGATTTTGAAGTAAAGCTTTGCAAACATGAATAGCTTCATCAAAATTCCCTTCATTAATCAACTCATCTGTATTGTCCTTGATATTTTGTGAGAAAATTCCAATTGTAAATAAATAGAATATCAGTGAGATAAATAATTTAATGAATATTTGGGGTTTTAAAGTTTTCATTTTCAAAGGTTTGTTATAGGTTATGCTTTATTTAGTTGTTAATTTGTTTAACATTGCTGACTTTTGATTTAAAGAAACTGCGCATTTTTCAAAAGTATATTTGTCAAATTACATTTTGATTAAATCATTTAGTTTTAATATGTTAAAATTATAAAATTTTAACAAAGAATAAAAACCTTAATCAAGTTTGAAAAAATAAACGATAACTATAATCTTGAAAGGTTGAGCGAAAATTTGTAGCTAATTACCTAATATCGTTTTACTAAATCTGATACAAATAATTATCAATTCGGTAATGTCTGTAGGATAAAATGTGTAAACCAAGAATTTATACAGCAGAACTTTTAAAAAAAACTAACTGAAAACATGCTGTAAAACAATTACATTTTTCCAGCCTTTCGAAGTTTTCCTCCACTGGAGCAGTTTTCCACAAACCTGGTATCCCATTTTCTTGAAAAGGTTGAGACTTGGAATATTTTCTTCACTTATCTCGCAGTGCAACTGATTTAAAAGTAGGTGGTTTTGCGAATAATCTTCTAAAAGTTTGATAGCGTTTGCGGCATAACCTTTTTGGCGGTTTTCGTCTCCATTAATTAAAATACCAATTCCGGCGCGCGAATTGTGAAAATCAATATTAAACAGGTCAATAGTGCCTACCGGTAAAGAAAAATCGTCCGTAATTGGCTGAATCATAAGTCTTAACTGTCTGGATTCCTGAATTTCAACCTGACTGTTTTCAATATACTGATGTAGAACATATTTGGAATAGGGGGCAAGCGTATTTCCTGTTTCCCAGTTTTTGGGGTCGTTCTCCCATTCATAAAGTATTTCAAGGTCGGTGGGTTCAAGCGCCCGCAAGAGCAATTTTTCGTTTTTAAGGAGCATATTCAGTGTATATAAATCAAATTTACCACTAAATATCACATTCAATATCTTTATTTGGAATTTTTTTATAGTTATACTTATAACCATTGTTTCTTAATGCATCCGGAATATTGGCAATAGGTTTAACCAATAATGTTGAAGTACCTTGCTTAATCACCCTGAATTCAATTCTTCTGTTGAATTGTTGTCCTTCTTTGTTCCAGGACTTGTCTGAATTTCTGTTGAGGGCAATTGGGTTCTCTTCACCGTAAGCTACAATTACAATTTGGGCCGATTTTGCATTTCTTTTTACCAGGTAATCCCTGATTGCTTCGCCTCTTTTTTGAGAAAGTTGTACATTGTATTTAGCGTTTCCACTGGCATCGGCATATGCGCCTATTTCTATTAACGCTTCAGGGTTATTACTAAGGTAATCGGCCAATTTGTTAAGGCTTTGTATGTTTTCTGTTAATAAAACCTGGTTCGATGGAAACAGAATGTTTTCTGCTTTAATGCTTTCGTCGTATACAATTCCGTTTTCATCAATGTTGTCAATATTAAGGTTGCCAGCAAACTCCTGTTCTACCATCATGGCTAATTCCTGGTCGTTGCAAGGAGGATCAGTAGGAATCTGAACTGCCTTATACAATTGCTGATATGCTGCATTTTCAGGCACTGTAAGTTGTTCTTCGCTAATAATTTTTTCATTCGATTCAAAAATAACATTGTATTTTCCACCTCTGTTCAGCACAAAAAGGAATTTTCCTGTTTTTGAATTTGGGGTGTAAATTCCAACCACAGTATCCGTTTTTGCATCCATTACCGTAATGGAAACTTCAGGCAATTTACCCCTGCAAATATAAACTTTCCCCGTCATAAGGGTAACATTTGGGGTTTCTGGTTTTTCAAGATCTATTCGGTATAAATCTGTTTTACCATAGTTGGTTATGTTAATAGATGAACCTGTAGATGATTGATTTGATGCATAATATGAACTTTGTCCACTTGCATTTGTGATATAGAAAATATCATCTGAAGATGTATTAATAGGATAGCCATTGTTTTCAGGTTTTGTCCAGGTACCAAATTCATTTAAGGTACTGCTGAAAATGTCAAATCCTCCCAGGCCGCCTAATCCCCGCGAACTAAAGTAAAGCGTTGTACCATCGGGATGACTGAACGGTGCCCTTTCATCTTCTGCTGTATTAATTGTTGGACCCAGGTTATGAGCTTCGCCCCATCCGCCGTTTAAAAGCTTATAGGCAACATAAATATCTAATCCGCCATAGCCACCTTTTCTATCGCTTGTAAAATATAACTTTGTTCCATCAAACGACAGGCATGCGTCTGTTTCTCTCGATTTTGTATTTATGGTAGGACCGAGTTTTACAGGTACCGACCAATTGTCTCCCTTTAAAGTGCTTTCATAAATACTTCCGTCTTCATCCGATTTATAAATCAAAAGCCTTTGTCCATCCACTGAAAGCCCTATTGAGGCTTCATGATAAGGAGTATTAATACTGTCGCTTATGCTTACCGGCATAGACCATGATCCGGAGTCGTTATAAGATATATAAATGTTCTCATCAAATTCACCATCATCATCCATCTTGGAATTTTGGTTCAAAGGCCTTCTTGAGGTAAAAATCAGCACTTTTTCATCGGCTGACAGAACCGGGCTGTGATCTGTAAATTCAGAATTAATTGAATCACCAAGATTTATACTTGTAAACAGCACCGGGTTGGCATGTAAAATCTTTCCTTCCTCACATTTCGATATTTCCTTGTCTACTATTTCGATTAACTGTTTGTTGCTGGTTAAACCTTTTAATTCACCATACTGATTTATTGCTTCATCAAACTTGTAATTGGCCTGGTAGGCTTTGGCCAGATAATAGCTATGTTCAAGGTATTCAGTACTTTTTTTCTTTTTTTTAGAATAACCCTGAACTGATTTTTGAATATATTCAATGGCTTTTTCTTTTTGGTGGGCTGTATTTAAGTAACAAAAGCCAAGTTTAAAATTTATTTCTGAGTTATCCGGATCTTCTTCCAGCATTCTTTGGTAAAGGTTTATTGCGCCCTCAAAATTTTCATTATCAATATACCCATCTGCCAGGTAAAAATTTTCTTCGCCGGTACCCTGTGCATTACTATTGATATTATAAACTGCCAGTAAAATCAATATAATTCCGAAAAATCGAATTCTTTTATTTATTTTAAAACTGATTACTATTTCTGAGATTCTTATATGCATTATTTATTATTCTCCTTGTTCACACATTTTTCCAGATCAACAAAAAACACAAAATTAATACATTTAGTTCAGCTTTTGTTTATTTATAAGGCAATAATCAATTTGTATTCCATCAAATTAAAAATCAGCAATTTTTATATTAAATACTAACTTTCTTTGACCAATTTAATTAATATTTAAGATTTTATCAACTAATTGGCTGATTAAAATAATTTATATTCCTGATTTTCCGGGCAAGCCTATTTTTTTTTAATCCAACTTATTAATTTGATTGAACGCTCAATTTGTATTTTTATTATTGATTCGTCGCGATTATGCCAGATTAGAAAAATTAACTATATAATGAAAATTTTTTTGATGTGAATATAATCAAATTTATTGAACAATTTCCCGACGAAGCAAGTTGCAAGGCGCATTTACGCAAATTAAGGGAAAGCTAAGGCATAAAATGCAAACACTGTGGCTGCGAGAAGCATTATTGGTTAAAAGCAAAAAACCAATGGCAATGTTCGTCATGTAATTTCCGTACCACTTTAAGAAGCGGGACAATGTTCGGGAATTCAAACCTTCCTCTTCGCAAATGGTATCTGGCCATGGCATTCATGAGCTTTAGCAAGAAAGGCCTATCTGCCATGGAACTGCAAAGACAATTGGCACATGCCCGTTACCGAACAGTTTGGAGTATGATGCACCGCATCCGGGCCGCCATGGGTAAACTGGACAGTCTTTACGAACTTGAAGGCATGGTTGAGTTCGACGAAGGGTACTTTGCCACCGAAACCGATGAAAAAGAGAGACAGAATCTTAAGCGCGGCAGGGGAAGCCAGCATAAAACCAACGTAGCTGTAATGGCAGAGTCGACGCCATTGGAAGATTTGGATACAGGGAAAGTAGAAAGGCATGTGCGCTATTTTAAAATGAAAGCACTTGAAAGTCACAAAGCAACAGGTGTGACGGATACGATCAGAAAAAGCCTTGCAGAACAATGCATAGTTTTTAGCGATAAAAGCACGAGTTATGTTGATATCTCAGACTATGTGGAAATGCATGTTTCAGAAATATCGACAAAAGAAACAACCAAAAAAAACCTGCCCTGGGTACACATAGCCATCGCCAACGCAAAGCGCACTTTTTTAGGCATATACCATAAAATAAATGGAAAATATCTACAATTATATTTAGATGAATTTTGTTATAAGCTTAACCGTAGATATTTTGGAGAAAAGTTGTTTGACAGGCTTGCAATTGCAATGTCTGACAACTACCGGCACAAATGAGACGAATCAATTTCTTTAAAAACCATTTCCAATAAAAAAAATAATTGAAACATTCTTAATTTAAAATCTATAATCTAAAATTTATAATTCTTAAGAACCAATTCCAATAGAGTAAGGATTGAAACGAACTTCTTCAACTCAAAACTTCTTCAACTCCAAACTTCTTCAACTTTAAACTTCTTCAACTCCAGACTTCTTCAACTCCAAACCTCTTTAAGAACCAAAAATTCACCAGGAATGATTTCAATTAACGAAATAATTCAAATAGCTTTAAAGAAATAATTTTAAGTGACATAAAACTTCAAAAATTTTTAAATTGAACATTATTGCCGGCAAAAAATAACCAAAATTTAAATTGGAATGATTTCAATTGACAAAATAATTCAAATAGTTTTAAAGAAATAGTTTTATGTGACGTAAAACTTCAAAAATTTTTAAATTGAACATTATTGCCGGCAAAAAATAACCAAAATTTAAATTGGAATGATTTCAATTGACAAAATAATTCAAATAGCTTTAAAGAAATAGTTTTATGTGACGTAAAACTTCAAAAATTTGAATAGGAATGATTATAAGCGAATAAAATGTTTCAAAATTTAAAATGGGAACATTTAGCGCGGCTAAAAATTATCAAAAAGTTCAAATTGGTGCTTTTAAGTGACAAATAAGTCCGAAAATTTTAAAATTATCAATTCAATGTCGTTTATTTATTAAATATCAACATTTTTTACCGCAGAGATACGCAAAGATTTTCGCAGAGAGTTGAAAAAAAAGGCTATTAAATCATGACTTTGCGGCACTTTGCGAATTCTTAGCGCACTTTGCGTTAAAATTTTATTAAAGAAAATCTCCTTAACTAAATGACATTGATTATCGATTTTATAAATGCTTGTCCGTCTTTATACCAGAAGTATCAAACCGATTTTCTTCATTTAATCCTGCCCTGAAGGGAGTGAAGAAAATCAATTTGCTCCCTGCAGGGACGGGGTAAACAAATTGATTTTCAATTTTTTAACCTAATTGCTGGTATAATAACGCATATGCAATTTTATTTTTATATGGCATTGAATTGATACCCTTATAAATGTTAAATCTGTTTTTTAGGATCAAAATTTTCAAGTTTTTCTGCCACCTTTTTCAGGAACATCCCTCCTAAAGCACCATCAACTACCCTGTGATCATACGACATTGACATAATCATAATATGTCTTATTCCAATAGTATCACCCATGGGAGTTTCAATAACTGCCGGCTTTTTCTTAATTTCGCCCACTGCAATTATTGCAACTTCTGGTTGATTGATGATTGGAGTACCGGTCAGGTTTCCAAAAGTGCCTACATTTGTTATTGTAAAAGTTCCACCTGTAATTTCGTCTGGTTTTAGTTTGCCGGACCTTGCCCTTTCTGCCAGATCATTAGCTGTTTTCGATATTTCATGTAATTCGAGTGAAGCAACATCTTTAATTACCGGAACAATAAGGTTTCCATTTGGTAAGGCCGTGGCAATTCCAATGTTTATCCTTTTTTTCACAATAATTTTTGTATCCTCCACAGAAACATTTATGTGCGGAAATTCAAGTATCGATTTTGCCACAGCATCTATAAACAAGGGCATGAAGGTTAGTTTTGTCTGAAATTTTGAGTAAAAACCATCTTTTACTGAATTCCGCCAGTTAACAATATTTGTCATATCTACCTCCATAAATGAAGTTACGTGAGGGGATATCTTTTTTGATTCTACCATATGTGCGGCAATAAGTTTCCGCATTCTGTCCATTTCAATAATTTCAATCAGATTATCGTTAAATTTTTTGTTTTCTGTCTGTTTACCTTCAATACCATTTTTCTTCTTTTCTGAATAAGCCAGTATGTCTTCTTTGGTAATTCTGTTTCCCAGTCCGGTTCCGATGATTTTATCAATTTCTTCAACAGAAATTCCTTCTGTTTTTGCAATATTCCGCACCAGGGGCGACAAAAACCTGTCAGAGGGTGTTCTGCTCAAAAATAAAATATCATTATCAGATGAATTTAAAAGGACAGGGTTAAAAAAAGTCGGAGGGGGGCCTTTTATTTCCTGGGGTTGAAAAGTCTTTCCTTCTTCAGTAATTGCCTTGATGCCTGAGTCCTGTTTTGTGAGTATTGTAAGAATTACTTCGCCTACTTTTGCTGAATCACCTTCTTTTACAACAATTGTATCAATTGTTCCGTCACATGGCGAAGCAATTTCTGAATCAACCTTATCAGTTGAAATTTCTGCAATACTTTCATCTTCTGAAACAACTTCACCTTCTTTTTTTAAATACCTGCTTATGGTCGCTTCTGTTATTCCTTCGCCCATTGCAGGAATTCTGATTTCAATTGTCTGCATGTTGTATTTTTTTGTACCTGTTTTTTATAAAAACCAAAATTATAAAAATCGAAGATTATATTCTCTCTTTATCTATTATATGCAGATTTGTACTTAAAAACCTTTCGCCTTTTAAAGCGAGAATTAACAATCCTTTACTAATTAATTTAATTTCATTTATACTTTTATAATTTCTGGCATATCTAAGGTTTAATTCTTTTAATTCTTCATCATTAAATTTTTTACCAGAAAAACTTACGGCCACATTAAAAATTCCCTTTTTAATGCGCGGAAGATTTTTTATAAATTTTTCATCATTCTGATAAAACGACACCCAGGTCTTTTGGCCCTTTAACAACTCCTTAAAAATTTTTAGTACAAAAACTGGCTGGCTTTTAATAAGAAATATTGGTATTAATGGAACTGAAACAAACATAAATACCAAATCAATAATCCGCTTTGTTGTTAAATTTATAGGCTTATCAATTGGGTTAATATTAAATTGAGATAAACTGTCCAGGTTAATTACCGATTGTTGCCCTATTACACTGGAACTTTCAGGGAGAATAATTTTAAATTCCTGGTTTTGTTTAATCTTAAGGATTATATTTATTATCATACCTATTTCAATGCCCTGAATCAGAAAAATTATACATTCGGTTTTATGTATTTTGATAATTTCATTCAAAGTAGTCGACTCGATTTCCGTATTTTCATCTATTGAAAGCGCGTGACAAATTTCATAATCATTTAAAATAATTTCCGGCTGGTTTTTTATTATCCAGTGATTATGGCTGCCAATTAAGATGGCTTTTTTCCGGACCTTTTCCGATATTCCTTTGCCTTTATTGTATATTAAGCGCTGAATAAACCTGTTTAAAATTGAAAATGTTAATGCCATTCCCGAACCAATCAATATTAATGCCCTGGAATATCTATATTGCTCGGGCAATAATGAATATACGGCCAGGATAACCATTGTGCCTGTTAATATTGCCTTTATGAGTGATTTTATTTTTGGATTTTTTTCATAACCCCCAAAATATTTTATAAATAAAATCCATATAGTTATAAAAGCAGGAACATAATAATGAAGGAAATTAGGAGAATAGTAATTAACTGTAGAAAATTTAATTTTTTCCCAAAAAGGGATTGCCGCCATATAACCTGTATAAAATAACAGAATGTCTGCAAGAGGGAGAATTGATTTTAAAAAAACCTGTTGGAATAGTGTCAAAGAAGCTCTAAAATATATGGCAATGTAAATTAGAAACATAAAAATGCTGCGTTTTTTGCCCTTATAATGTTTGTTTGCAAAAATAAGCATGGCATTGTAAAAGTTCCTGACATACTTAAAACCCGATTTTTTTGTACTTTGCCCTTTGTAATGAATTATAGTGGTTTCAGGGAAATAATAATTGTCATAGCCTGATAAAGTAATTCTGTAGGACAGATCTATATCTTCGCCATACATAAAAAAGGTTTCATCGAGTAATCCGATTTGTTCCAAAACTGAATGTCTGATGAACATAAATGCACCTGATAATACTTCTACCTTTTGTGTTTTATTTTCATCCAAACTCCTTAGATGATATCTGCCAAAAAGTTCGGATTTTGGAAACAATTTGGTTAAACCAAATATCTTGTAAAAGGCAGTTGCCGGATTAGGTAATGATCTTTTAGATTCGGGCAAGAACTTGCCTTCGCCGTTTATCATTTTTACCCCTAAAGCACCTGCTGAAGGCGTCTTTTCCATAAAATCAATGCAGGCTGAAAAAGTATTTTCCTGCACAATTGTATCTGGATTCAACAAAAGTGAATATTTTGCTTTTGAAATTTTTAATGCCTGGTTGCATGCATAGGCAAATCCTTTGTTTTCTGAATTACAGATTAAAATTACATCTTTGAAGTTTTCCCTGACCATCTTTACTGAATTATCAATGGAATTATTGTCCACTACAATAATTTCAGCAGAAATTGAACCTGATGATTTCAATACAGAGAAAAGACATTGTTTTAAAAATGCTTCTACATTGTAACTTACAATAATTACTGAAAGTTGCAGCATTTTCCTTAAGTTTAAATGAAAAAAACAGCTTTCGCTGTTTTTATAAATTTTTAACTACCCTGAAACCGTAATTATAATTTGTATAATGTGGATAGGGTCCATCCCTGGCAGTTAGCCTTGCCAGACTGCTTACATAATACCATGAACCTCCCCTGATTACTTTAAATGGCGAATTTTCAGGACCTATTGGATTTTTTTGGCTTGTTGAAGGGTATTTGCCGAAAAAGTCCTTACACCATTCCCAGGCATTTCCACTCATATCGAATATGCCTAATTCATTTGGTTTTAGTTGTCCAACGGCTTGTGGGCCCTTTTCGTATGTGGTTTCATCGTACCAGGCAACTTTATTTGCACTGTTTGAACCACTGAATTTATAATTTTTAGATAAATTCCCTCCTCTTGCAGCATATTCCCACTGTGCTTCGGTAGGTAAGGCATATTTTTGACCTGTTTTGGCAGAGAGCCATTCACAATATTCAGTTGCGTCTTTCCAGGTTACGTTCACAATTGGATAATTGTCTTTCCAAACCCATTTGGAAGCATTTGGAAACTCCTCGTACCAGTCTGCGCCAGGCTCAGCCGGAAATTTTCTCCCGGTTTCTTTACAAAAGGCCCTGTACTGGGCAACTGTTACTTCAAATTTTCCAATATAGAAATCGTTCAAAGTAACTGTGTGAACAGGCTTTTCGTCTGAATCTCCATTGATATCTCCCATTTGAAAAGTACCTCCTTTTACAAAAACCAGCTCGGGAAAATTCTGGCATTGGAGGATATGCACATAGGTAAAGCTTAAAATGCAAATCAAAATGAGTTTCCTTAACATAAATAATCTTGAATTTGATTTTATTTATTTTTCGCTATTCTGAAACCATAATTATAGTTTGTAAAAGCAGCATTTGGTCCGTCCCTGTCAGCAATTCGCGCATATTCATCCCTATAATGCCACGATCCTCCACGCAGACTCCGGTAAATATTCGGCCCGGGTCCGGTTGGATTCTCTTTTGGGCTATGTGCATAATAATTTGATGTGAAATAATCATTGCACCATTCCCATACATTTCCACTCATATCAAAAATTCCCAACTCATTGGGTTTTTTCGTTCCGACAGCTGCAGGTCCTTTGAATTTAGTTGTACCGTCGTACCAGGCAACTTCATCTATATTGTTGCTTCCGCTGTATTTGTATCCTTTCGAGAGTTTTCCGCCACGAGCTGCATATTCCCATTCCGCCTCAGTAGGTAATCTGTATCCATTGGCCGATAAATTCCACGTAACTTCACTTCCATTCATCGTATATACTTTCTGAAGGCCCTCTTTTTCGCTAAGCCAGTTACAATATTCAACTGCATCAAACCATGTTATATTATGCATTGGGAAATTATCTTTCCATCCCCACCATTGTGATTTTGACAAAGGATAAAATTTCTTCGTGTCAGGATGTTCGGAAAACCATGTAGAATCGGGTGCAACTGGCATTGATTTCTTTTTGGCTGTCACAAATTCTTTGTATTCTTTTACAGTGACTTCGTATTTCCCTATATAAAAACTATTCAATTTAACTTCGTGTCTTGGAAGTTCATTGTTAAATTCTGTTCCTTTTACTTTATCGTTAACATCATCTCTTCCCATTTTAAAACTACCTCCTTCAACCAATATCATTTCGGGTTGAGCAAAACCTAAGTTGCTTATTAAAATAAAAAGCATCAATATAAAAACGGAATACCTGAAATTACCAGTAATTCTCATATTTTGAATAGATTTGTTCAAGATTGATTTCTAAAAAGCATAAAAGTAAGAAAAATTTCCAATTAAATTTATCAAAATTAATGCCTATTTTATATGCTTAAAATATTTCTGTGACTATCAAGACAATATCATTTTTTTATCTTTATCCCAAATAATGGTCGTTCGGATTTGATCCCTATTTTAAGATTTAAAAATTTGTTTTATCTGAAATTATTCTTTTGAAACTATTTTTATTACTGTTCGCCTGTTTAAAGCCTTGCCATATTCTGATTCATTGGATGCAATTGGCTGAGAAGCCCCAAATCCTTTAAAAGAAAGTTTCTTTTTGTCAATTCCCGATTTTAAAAGGTATTCATAAACGGTTTTTGCCCTGTTTTCAGATAATTTCTGGTTGTAGGCATTTGTGCCTGTGTTATCTGTATGCCCTTGAATTTCAACGGTTAAATTGTTCTGTTTAATAAATTCAACAGTTTTATCAAGTTCTGGTGTTGATTCAACTTTTAGCGTAAAGGAATTGTATTCAAAAAGTATATTTTTTAAAATGGTAAGTTGCCCTACCTCAATTGGTTGAAGGGGAATTTCAATTGTAATGGCCGAATCGGCTAAATTGTAACTTTCGGAATAAAGCATGTATCCTTTTTTATTCACATTGAATGAATATTTACGTCCAGGTTTGAGACAGACAAGAAATTCTCCTGTTACAGCATCCGATTCTGTTTTATAAGTTACATTTTCATAGAAATTTGAAATCTGAATTCTTGCCGATAATTTTTGTTTTGATTTTGAATCAAATGTAATTCCTCTAATAAAAATGGTTTTTGCAGGCCTCAGATTTCCCGGAATTTCAAATTCATAGATATCTTTTTGACCGTAACCACCCGGTTGATCAGAAGAGAAAAGCCCCCTGCTGCCATCTGAAGTTAAGAAAATACTTTCTTCGTTATTAAATGTATTTATTGGATAACCAAGGTTTACAGGTTTTTTCCAATTGCCTGAATCGTTTTTTACAGTCATATATAAATCGCTGCCACCCAAGCCCGGATGACCTGAAGAAGCAAAATACAGCGTTTTTTCATCGTAATACAGGAAAGGAGATAATTCGTCTTCAATTGTATTGATACTGTCGCCCAGGTTAAGGGGCTGTGTCCAGTTTAGTTGTTCAGTCCTGGTACTCATCCAGATGTCAAGTTTTCCCTTTCCGCCAGGCCTGTTGCTTACAAAATAAAGTTTTTTCCCGTCGGGTGATAAACAGGGCTGCGTTTCTTTACTGGAAGAATTAATTACAGGACCCATATTTGCAGGTTTTGTCCAACTATCTCCCTTTTTTTCAGTCCAATAGAGATCACAACTTCCAAATCCGTCATTTCGCAGGCATCCGGTAAATATCATTGTCCTTCCATCGGCTGAAATTGTTTGGGCACCTTCGCTTTGTGAAGTATTTATTACCACAGAAAATTTCGAAGCTTTATTCCATTTTCCTTTTTCATTTTCCGAAAAATATAAATCTTCCTGCGTATTCAATTTCCGGTCGGATGACGTATAAACCAATAATCTTTCGTCGGCGGTGATGGATGGCCAGTATTCACTTATTTTGGTGTTAATTTCCGAACCCAGGTTTTTTGGATTAAAGGTTACCGGGTGGTTCATTAAGTCAATCGCATATTTGCATTGGTTTATCCTGTTATCAACATATTCCTGATAATCTTTATTTTTTGGTGTTAAAGCCAGGAATTGATTATAATCATCCAGGGCCCCGGAATATTTTCCGATGTTTTTTTGCAAGTCGGCCCTTCTTAAATACATTAAAGGATTATAGTCGGGTTTAATCGAAATTGCTTTGCTGTAAAATTTTAAAGCTTCATCGGTTTTTTCTTCGTCACTTGCTATTTCACCCAACAAAATGTATGCATCTAAAAACTGATTGTCTATTTTTAATGCTTCATCCAGTAACGATTTTGCTTGATCAAAGTATTTTAGATTGTACGAAGTTAAAGCCTGTTCAAACAGTTTAACTGCTTTTTTTGATTTTGTGTAATATTTTTCCTGCGCAGATACTGAATTGTGGATTATCAGAATTTCAATAACTAATAAGGAAAATGCAATTGCTTTTTTCAGGCTCATAATTAATTATTACATCGTTTTCAGGAAAACGGGCATTGTACAAATTTATTGAATTTAAGTGGTATCAGGAAACCTGGATTCTTCTATGTAATGGATTTCAATTTTTAAAAATGAGGTAAAGTATTTAGAATTCAGGGAATATGCATGAACTTGTGCGCCTGAAGTGATATCTGCCATTTGGGGTTGGTTTTTACATATTCAATTATTTCAGGGATGATTTTTTCGTAATGGCTCCATTCGGGTTGAAGGAATAATTTACAATCTTTGTTTACCCTTCCTGAATTTAGCTCCGCCCAACCAAAATCATCGCTATTCTGGATGATGACTTTTAGCTCGTTTGCCATGGGAAAAATACTTTCGTGCGGTGGATTTTGTTTTTTCGGACTAAGGCAAATCCAATTCCATTTTCCGGTCAATAAGTAAGCACCTGAAGTTTCAATGTAAGTTTCAATTGCGTTTTTTTGAAGCAAATCGCATAAGGGTTTAAGGTTGTACCACGATGGCTCACCACCGGTAACAACTACTGTTGATGCCTTATAATTCAGGACATTATGGGCAATATCTTCAATGGAGGTTAAATCATGAAACCTGTAATTCCATGAAAATTTAGTATCGCACCAGCTACAGCCAATATCGCATCCTCCAATTCTTATAAAATAGGCAGCTTTTCCAAAATGAAAACCTTCGCCCTGGATAGTATAGAATTGATCTATAAGCGGCAGCATTGTGCCGTCTTCAAAGTGCTTTTTATCCGGTTTTTTCAAAATTAATTCTTAAAATAAATGGCCGCAAAACTAATAAAATTAAGCGTAAAGCAAAAGTAAAGTCTAGTTGAAAGTGAGGGTAAAACAGGTTTCAACAAAAGGAAGCGAATTAACCCTTATATTTCCCTGGTGCGAACGCATTATTTGTTTTGAAAGACTTAAACCAATGCCTGATCCACTTGATTTGGTAGTATAAAACGGAATAAAAATTTTATCCCCAACTTCTTTTATAATTCCCTGTCCGTTATCAATTACCTGAAGGGTCCTTTTGCCGTTACTATTTATAAAAGCCTTTAATTTGATTTTTTTCTTTTCGATATTTTCCAGGGCATGAATTGAATTTTTTACCAGGTTTATTAAAACCTGTTCTATGAGTTGCTCATCTGCAGTAAGTTCAAGTTTTTCAGGCACAATTGTAATTTCCAGATGGATATTGTTATGAACCAGATCATTTTCAAGTAATTTTTTTATTGCCTCAAACTGACTTTTTACCGGGTAAACTTTTAAATTTGGCACCGGAATCCGCGTTAGGTTTCGGTATTTCTCCACAAAATCAATTAAGCCGGAACTTCTTTTATGAATGGTATTAAGGCCGTTGATAATGTCATTCACGGTATCGCGGCCTTGAATTTCTGTGAGCACCGGATCAATCTGATTTGATAATTCATTAACCAGTATATTTACCGTTGAGGTGAGTGATGCAATTGGAGCAATAGAATTCATTATTTCGTGTGTAAGCACCCTGATAAGCTTTTGCCATGCTTCCATTTCCTGTTCTTCCAACTCCGATTGTATATTCTTTATCGAAACCAAAACAATATCTCTTTCATTGATTATAAACTCAGTGGTATGTATTGAAAGCTGGAATAAATCATCTCCTTTTTTAATTTTTAACAGTTCGTTGCTTCCTGGTTCCATCCCGAACAAAAAATCAGACATTCCTGCACTCCAGGAATCCAATATTTGAATGTTTTTAAGATTGGTAACATTGAAAAGCTTTTTTGCCGCATTATTAATCATTTCAACAGTTCCATCTTTTTGATAGGCAATAATTCCGATTTCGATGTGGGTGATAATTTTATGCAAATAAAAATAATGTTCTTCTTTTTCGTTCCTTATTTTCTGAAAATCCTCAATTACTTTGTTAAAAGCTTTTTTAAGGTTATCAAACGAAGAACCCAGGCCCTCGACCTGAAAAGTTCGGCTAAAATCTGAAAACCTCACTGATTCAAGAAAACTACTTACTATACGGTTTGTTTTTTCAATATAATTGATTAAGGATAAAACCTGAATAATTAATAATACAAACAGCAGAAATGGTGTCATAAAATAACTGCCGTTATGAAGGACTGTAGCCAGAATATAAGAGGTGGCAACAATCAGGAATACCCTAATTATTATATTGAACCTGAAATTTTTATAAGTCATGTTTTTCCATTCTTCGGTATAAAGAAGTCCGCGTCAATCCTAATTCTTTAGCAGCATTACTTACATTTCCCCTGTGTTTTTTCATTACCCTTTGAATAATGGTTTTTTCAACTTCTTCGAGATTGTAGTTTTCGAGTTCAACTTCATCAACTTTTGCAATTGTTGTTGCCAGATGGAAATCTGTAGGCAGGAGTACAGAACTATCTGCCATTATTACTGCTCTTTCAATGGAGTGCTGCAATTCCCTAACATTGCCCGGCCATGTATATTGCTCAAGTTTTTTATAGGTAACTGAACTTATTTCCTTGATATTCTTTTTGTATTTTTTATTGTACATTTTCAAGAAGTGATTGGCCAGCAGGGGAATATCCTCTATTCTCTCTCTTAAGGGAGGAATCACAATTTCAACCGTATTTATCCTGTAAAGCAGATCTTCCCTGAATTTATCCTCATGGATCATTTGTTTTACAGGCATATTTGTTGCACAAATCAGCCTGATATCAATCGGCCTTGGTTTATTTGAACCTACTCTTATAACTTCCCTTCGTTCCAGAACTGTTAATAGTTTTGACTGCAATGGCAACGATAAATTCCCTATTTCATCAAGGAAAAGAGTACCTCCTGAAGCTATCTCAAACCATCCTGCCCTTTCTCCCTTAGCATCAGTAAATGCACCTTTTACATGGCCAAATAGTTCGCTTTCGAAAAGGGTTTCAGTGATTGCCCCTAAGTCCACACTTATAAAAGCTTCTTCACTTCTGTGCGAATTCTTGTGTAACGACCTGGCAACTAACTCCTTACCGGTTCCATTTTCACCCAGAATGAGTATACTGGCGTCGGTTTGGGCTACTTTTTTTATAGTTGAAAAAACCTTCTGCATCCCCGGAGAAATTCCTATAAAATCTCCAAATGGTTTATCGAGCATTGCTTTAAAACCTGATTGCTTTTGTTTGAGTTCATCAACTTCCTGCCTCGATTCGCGCAATTTTACAGCCGATGAAATGGTAGCCACTAGCTTCTCGTTTTGCCAGGGTTTGTTTACAAAATCAAGTGCGCCTTTCTTTATTGCTTTTACAGCATTTTCTACATCTCCGTAAGCAGTGATAAAAATTACCAGTGCCGCAGGATCAATTTCCAGAATTTTTTCAAGCCAGTAAAAGCCTTCATTTCCACTAATGGCATCTTTCGTAAAATTCATATCAAGAAGAATAACATCGAAATTGCCCTCTAATACAAGATTTGGTATTTTTTCGGGATTTTCTTCAGTTACAATTTCAGCAAAATGCTGCTTTAATAACAGTTTAAGTGCAAATAATATATCCGCATTGTCGTCTACTGCCAGTATTCTCCCTGTTTTTTTCAACATCTGCCTGTTTTATTAAAGGTTCGGAATTAAATTTTGTAGCTTGTATATTTTAAATTCTGATTTCCTGAAGTTAAAAATCATGCCAACCTGGAAATATAAGCCTGATTTAATACCTGCCTACTCGTAAATGTCTGAAATATAACCAAATAAATTTTCCTGATCCCTCTAAATATTTTGATTCAAATTGTAACAAATTTACAAATTGTTCGAAAACGGGCAAAGGTGTACGAAAATGAATTTAATTTTTTTTGTTCGCGTAAAATGCATTCATTGAAGTATAAATCTCCCTGTTAAGGGTGGTGATCTGTTTTCCGTCTTCTTTATTTTTCAGAAAATAATACTTAAGCTGAGATTTAACTTTTATAAATTGCCTGTGAATTTTGAATGCCATCATCCCTGTAATTGGCAGGCTAAAAAGATAAGCCAGCATTATCCACCACTCTTTACAAGTAATCCAGATTATTGACGTTTGTATGATATAAAACAGGGGAAAAAAAATCATGCCCGAAACGTAATTTATAGAGGTGATAAATTGCCGGTCTCTTAATTTTCGGGTAATTGGTTTTGGTATATAATAAGGAATAAGGTTATTAATATAGCCATATAAAAAAACCGGCGAAAGAACTACAAGAATAAATGATTTGATTAGAAGGATTGTCAGGGATGCATTTCTATCAATTACCCATGTCTTTAAATTGTTTTTCTTAAGTAAATTTCTATAAATTAGCACTTTGTCACTTAATTCTTTAATTCTGTCAGGTGCTTGACGGTAATTTTCTTCCAGTAATTCAACTGTCTTTTGGTCTGCCCGGAATCTGTTCTCCTGTTTATTGCTTAGCGAGAGGTTTTCAAGCATTTTTTGGGTATAAAAATTCCTTAAAAACTCAAATACTTCGTAATATTCTTTATTCTCTATATTTATCATAAGCGGTTTTAGCTCCACGGTTATTTTATCCCGTAATGCAAGCATAGCTTTTTGCGGATTTTCCTTATAGATATCAAGGAATGGAGTTATATCAATTGGTTTTCCAAAGTTGAGTTGAATTACCGATTGAATGTTCCAGTAATTTGAATAGTATATCCCAACAGGAACTATTTTTACCCCTAGCTTAAAATTATTTTTCTCTTCGGCCTGAAAAACAATTCTTTGTACCCCTTTCTTCAGTTCCTGTAGCCTTTTTAAATCAGTATGTGTTGTTTCGGGGAAAAGTGTAAGTATTTGCTTGTTTTCCAGAATCCTCACGGAAGTATTAAAAATCTCTTCATTCTTTTTCAGGTTTTCTTTACCATCCCTAATTCTGTAAGCGGGTAATATTTTAAGAAAAATAAGGATTTTAGCTATTATCCGATTTTTAAAAATATCGGCCCTGGCAATAAAAACAGGCTGACGCTTAATATTACAAAGTATAACTAATGCATCCATCAAGGCATTCTGATGATTTGGAGCAAAAAAAACAGGGTCTTTGTCAGGAATATTCTCTTTTCCTGTTACACATACCGCTTTGTAAAACAAGGTATTATGTAAAAATCTTACATAGATTCTCAGTAATGCATATCGAAGCGACCAATTTTCAATTTTTTTAAAATTCATGTCTTTTATTTTATTGGTTGTCCAACGTTTCTTTCTTTTCAGGTTCAAATTCTATTTTTCACCATCTCCAGCCAGCCTTTGTCTGTTTAAAGGAATTGCTCCAAATATAATAATTATAAATTTTGATTATCAAAACTCAATAAATTGATTTATCAGATTAAAAACAAATTTCATTGTCAGGATTAGAAACAATTATGTAAAATGCAATAATTCAATATTATAGATGTTAAATTCTTTTTTTTTATTTTTTTGGATAGGGTTTTTGTTACACTTAATATCTTATAGATAGAAACAAAAAGGTACCTTAATAAATAAATCGTGTAACTTTAAAATATCAATACTATGAAAACAATTTTTAAAAACAAGGTAAGGCTGGCAATTTTGGGGATGCTGGTATTATTTATGCAATTTGCAATTGCACAGGAAGATGGTGGATTTCAAACTATCAAAGGAAAGGTAAAAGACAAAGAAACCAAGAAAAATGTTGTTTTTTGCAGCGTTTCAATTGTTGGTTCGCATATTGGAACTGTAACAAATATTGATGGTGAATTTGTGATTAAGGTGAAAAACAGCCTGAATGCGCAAGAAATTGAATTTACTCATATTGGTTACAAATCTTTAAAAGTTTCTATAGCTGAATTAAAACCGGAAGAAAACATAATAAGCCTCGATCCGGCAAGTGTGGTTTTGGATGAAGTAACTGTTAGGCCTGAAGATGCGCGTGAACTTATGCGTATGTCAATTAAAAAAATTCCTGAGAACTACAGTACTAATTCTTTTAATTCAGTTGGGTTCTACCGCGAAACCATTAAACAGCGCCGCGATTATCTTTCAATATCTGAAGCTATAGTAGACATTTACAAAGCTTCTTATACCAAAGATCTTGACGACGATAAAATTAGGATTTATAAAGGCAGAAAAAGTGCCAATGTTAAACGTGCTGATACATTGGCAGTTAAACTCGAAGGTGGACCATATACTACTTTGCTTTTTGATATTGTTAAAAACCCGTATGTTTTAATTTCTGATGAGGTAATTTATATGTATGATTTTACAATCACAAGTATCAAAACTATTGATAAAGACTTATGCTACGAAGTTTCTTTCAGTCCGCGGGTTTCCTATTCCGATATTCCATTGTACCAGGGAAAATACTATGTTGATATTAAAACACTGGCCATAAACTCTGCTGAATTCAGCATGGACTTATCTGATATTGAAGCAGCAAGCAGCATGTTTGTAAAAAAGAAACCTATTGGCCTGCGCTTAACTCCAACAAGTACAAGTTACCTTATTTCTTATAAGCAAAAAGACGGAAAATACTATTTCAACTATTCAAGAAGCGAGGTAAATTTTAAATGTAAATGGAATAAAAAGCTTTTTAACTCAAATTACAGCGTAATGTCGGAAATGGCTATAACCGACTGGACCATGGATAAAGCTGAAAAGTATAGTAACAAAGAAATACTTAAGAAAAACGCTATTTTCGAAGAAGAAGTTACTGCATTCACCGATGATAATTTCTGGGGCGAATACAATACAATTGAACCGGACGAATCCATTCAGGCTGCTATTGAAAAATACAGTAAAAAAATGAAAAAAAATAAATAAGGTTAAAAGGACAATTTGATGTTGAGGTTGCAGGCAAGGAGCAAATGTTTAAATTCCAGGCCTGCAATCTTAAAATTATAGTAAATTTGTTGCGTAATTTTTCTTTAAAGCTTTGCTAAAATTAATGGACTTCAGTTTTGCACGAATAAAAAAAGGTGATTTGAAATTGTTTGAACAATTGTTCAGGGAATTTTATTCCCCACTTTGTTCCTTTGCCAATAAAACTATTAAAGACAAAGATAAAGCTGAAGAAGTTGTACAGGATATATTTTATGGAATCTGGAAAAATAAAGAAAAAATGGAGATAAAAATTTCTCTAAAATCCTATCTCTATAAAGCTGTCCATAACAATTGCCTTCAATTAATACAGCACCGTCACGTTGAAGAAAAATACAAGGCACATGTTTCAAATAATATGCCTGATTATCAAACAGATCCATTTGAAGAAATGGAAGCGGCTGAAATGAAAATGGTGATTGAAAGAACTTTAGAGTCTTTACCTGAAAGATGCAGACAAGTGTTTAATATGAGCAGGATTGATGGTTTGAAATACAAAGAAATAGCACAGATACTCGATATTTCACAAAAAACTGTAGAAGCAAATATGGGTAAAGCTTTAAATGCATTTCGAAACAACCTTAAATACTACAGCAAAGTTAACCTTTAATAAAGCGTTTTATGAAACCGGAGATAAATTCTGATGAAAGTTTTCAGAAAATGGCTAAATACCTTGCAGATGAAATGGATGAAACGGAGATTTCAAATTTCAGCCGAAATCTGGATGAATCGGAATCTTTTGGAAAATTGTTTAAACTGGTAAAAAGTGATTGGGATAAAATGGAAAATTTAAAAAATACAGAAGAGATTTTTGATACAAATAAAGCCTGGAATAACTTATACGACAAATTCGAAAGAAATGGCCTTATTGCACAAAACCAGTCAAAAACGATTCCTTTTAGGAATATTTTAAAGATTGCAGCAATATTTATTCTTGGGGTTGCCTTTACAAGTCTTTACTATTACTTCTTTTATAACAATCAAAAAGAAGGCTTGCAAATGGTTGATAACTATGGAAGTAAAAATATTAAGCAAATTAAACTGTCCGATGGTTCAATGGTTTATTTAAACGCGGATTCAAAACTTTATTTTCCGGTTGAATTTAAAGGGGATACCAGAACGGTTGAATTCGAGGGTGACGCATTTTTCGAAATCACTAAAAATCCATCAAAACCTTTTATAATCAGGGCAAAAAAGGCAGAAATTAGAGTTTTGGGCACCTCATTTAACATCAACACAAATTCTGAAACAAATGATGTGGAAGTACTTGTAGAATCAGGGAAAGTACAACTTTCAGTTGTGAATGGAAATACAAAACCTATTTACCTTGAACCAGGCCAAATCGGAAAACTTAAGAACCAAAATTTGTTACAGGATTACAATAAAGATAAAAACTACCTTTCGTGGAAAACCAGGAAATTTAATTTCGAAAACCTTAACCTTGGCGCTACCATTGAAATTCTGAACAGAGCCTTTCATGCCAACATACGTTGTGAAGCTTCACTGAATTCAAAATATCTGTTTTATGGCACTTTTAACCCACAGGATTCCCTGAACTATATTTTAAATATTCTTTGTGATCAATATGACTTAAAATATGAAGTAAAATCGGATGAAATAATAATTTTGCCTCAGTAATAATCCGATTTCAGGAAAGTTTTATTTTTGTATTCACAAAGGATTAAAATGTAACAGGAATTCGAATTCTAAAAAAAAACTGGATTTTATGTCGTTTAAGCTCAATTTAATACTGGCATTACTATTTATTTCCGGTTTTTTTAATACATCCTTCCTTTATTCCCAGGATGACCTGTTACAGAGAAAAGTAGAAACCAGGTTCAGAAATACCTCCCTTAAAACTGCATTCAGAAGGATTGAGCAACAATTAAACTGTTATTTTACTTTCGATGGATCAACCATTGATTTAAATAAAATAATAAACCAGAATTTTAAAGGTATTCCTCTTGAAAAATGCCTCAATTACATGTTGGAAGATACAAGCCTCATGTATAAAACAATTGACAATCATGTACTTATAAAGAAAAAAAAAGCAGCAGTTTTAAAAATCGCTTTTAAAGATTCAATATCAGCTCCATTAGTTATAAAAGGACAGGTTATTGACAGATCTGACAACGAGCCACTCGCTTATGCTTCGGTATCAGTTTCAGGTAAAGGGCTTGGGGCAATATGCAACCTGCAGGGAGAGTTTATTTTAAAAATTCCAGGGGAATTATTGGATGAAAAAATATCTGTAAGCCAGATGGGATACATGAATATAATTGTACCAATGGAGCAATTCATTGATACTTTTATGGTTATAAAGTTGGAAAGGAGTTATATTACCATTCAGGAAGTAATAATAAGAAAAACAGATCCAAAAGCCTTAATCCGATCGGCAATGAACAGGATTGATAAAAACTACTGTGTAAAACCTGCCTATCTTACAAGTTTTTACCGCGAATCGGTAAAAAAAGGGAGCCGATACATGTTTTTTTCCGAGGCGGTTTTAAAACTATATAAACCTTCCTATTCCAGGATATTTGATGATGATTTACTTAAAGTTTTAAAATCCAGGAAAATGAAAGATATAACACAGGAAGACTCTGTTATTATAAAGCTAAAATCAGGGCTCAATACCTGCACAGAACTGGACATTGTAAAAAATAAAATTGAATTCCTCGACGAAAATAATTTTGAATATTACGATTATATCATGTCGGATATTGTAACTTATAACGATAGAAATGCCTACCTGATTGAGTTTACACAAAAAAAATCAGTTCCGGAACCTCTATTTGAGGGTAAAATTTATATTGACGTTGAAAAACTGGCAATAATTGGCGCTGAGTTTTCAATAAATCCACAAAAAGTTGGGAATGCACAGAATAATTTCATTGTAAAAAAGAACAGAAATGTAAAAATAAAATTTACGGATATTGATTACCTGGTTAATTACAGGTTGGTAAACGACAGGTATTATTTAAGTTATGTAAAAGCAGCTTTGAAAATTAAAGTAAAAAAAGCCGGGAAAATTTTTCCGGCAGATTTTGAAACTTCGATGGAGATGGCTGTTAATGATATTGATACTACAGATGTTGAGCGATTTAAAAGGAACCAAACCGACAATCCTTTCTCTATTTTTTCTGACGATGTACATGAATATGATGAATCTTTCTGGGAAAGCTACAATTTTATAAAACCTGAAGATCCATTGCAGGAATCCATAAGAGAACTTAATTTCAAAATTGAAGAATTAAAGTAATTTTTTCGCAAGATTTATTAAAAATCGTTTTTTAGCGTTTAAATTTACAGAACATTACATTATTCTTTTCCGGACTTAATTGTTTGCTTTGAAAATGTTCCTGAATAAAATCATTCAAAAATGGGAAAAAATGGGGTTGAAGAGAAAAATCACTTTCATCGTTGTACTCTTATTGCTGGTATTGTATCTTGGTAATTGCAGGCTTGTGTCCTACGGGATAGAACAGGGAATAGGACAGGTAAGAATTGTGAGAAATGCCAGGAATATAAATGAAATGATGAAAGATTCTGCAGTTTCCGATAGTATTAAACAAAAACTCAGGCTGGTAGATGAAATAAAAAAATTTGCCATCGATTCACTGGGTTTGAATCCTTCAAAAAACTACAATACTTTTTATGACCAGCAAGGTGAACCAATTTTATGGATTGCTGTTGGATGCAAGCCCTATAAAATGGAACCCTATTTGTGGAAATTTCCTGTGGTTGGAAAGGTTCCTTACAAAGGTTTTTTTAAGAAATCAAAAGCAATTGAAGAGGCAAAAAAAATTGAAAAAGAAGGATTTGATGCCCGGGTGGGCACGGTAAGTGCCTGGTCAACGCTTGGTTTTTTTAAAGATCCTATACTATCAGATATGCTCGACCAATCCGAAGGTCAAATAGCCCGGCTTATTATTCACGAATTAACGCATTCAACAATATATGTTAAAGGAAATGCACAGTTCAGCGAAAACCTGGCAACTTTTATAGGCGACGAGGGTTCGAAATATTACATGCTAAGTAAATATGGAAAAAATGCTAAAGAATACCTTGAATATTTAGGGGAACTCAATGATAATGATAAGTTTTCGAACCATATTTTAATTGGAGCCAGGCAATTGGATAGCCTTTATAAAACTTTTGGACCTGAAATGGCCGAAAACCAAAAAAAAGAATTGAAGAATTCCTTTATTCTTAAAATCATGAAAGACCTTGATACGATTAATTTTTATATTCCAACCAAGTTTCCAAAGCTCCAGGATCCAAAATTCTTACCTAATAATGCTTTCTTTATCAGTTACATCACCTATAATACTGAACAGGATAATTTGACAAAGGACTTTATTAACAAATTCAATTCTGATTTTAAAAAGTATTTAAACTTTTTGAAAAAGACTTACGAATCTGTTTAAAATCAGCCTATTGATTTTTTTTCTATTGTTCATTCCTATAATTTTTGTATTACCTTTTCGTGAAATAAATAAAAACAAAACTGTTTATTCTATTCAGTTTCCGTTTTTTACATTGTTTAAGTCTGTTTAAAATCAAATATAGGTTCATCATCAAAATTAAATTCTTTTCCATCAATTATCTAAATTAGGAAAATACATACTGGAATTAATTTCACTACCTTTAGCTAGTTTTATGTCAGTGTTTAATTAACCCGAAACAATGGCATTTAAATTACCTGATAGTTTAGCCTTTTAGTAAGCCCCAGAATTATTAATTGAATTATATTGTTCAACTTAACTAAACTTATTACTATGAAGCAATTTTTTACCTATTTATTTTGTTCTGTCGCTGTAATCTTTTATGGAATAAACGCTTACGGACAGAACTCTGATTTGAATAAAACAGATGTTGACAATCAAAAATCAGTAAACCAGACAAAAGAAGTCATTGTTCCTGTTGAACCTTTATTTGAGGTTAAAAATGAATCGGGACAAACTGTGTTTGCAGTATATCCCAATGGAGTAAAGATTTTTATTGACGAACAGTTTAAAGCAACCGGCGGTGGATTTACTGTTGGCCGTCTTGGTACAGGAAAATCTACAGCTGATGATTTTTTTCAGGTTTACCCGGGAGATGTAAGGGTTAATATTTATGACAATATTGATAAAGCAACCGGTGGAGGATTTACTGTTGGCCGGCTTGGTACGGGTAAATCAGTTTCAACCGATTTTCTAACTGTTGGCCCTGGAAATGTAAGGATTAATATTCCGGATAACCAACTAAAAGCTACAGGAGGAGGGTTTACTGTTGGAAGGCTCGGAACTGGTAAAGCGGGTGCCGATGATATCCGGTTTCTCAATGTAACTCCTGATAGTACAAGGATAGCTGTTAGCCAGACCGGTGCACTTAGTAATAATGGCGGATTTGCAATTAGCAAACTTGGAGAATCCGCGAATGGAGAAGAAAAATTCTTTAAACTGAATGAAAACAATACTTTCCTTGGCCATAACAGCGGAAATTCAATAACCTCCGGGCTATACAATGCATTTTTAGGTTATGAAAGCGGGATTAACAATACTTCCGGTAACAACAATACCTTTGTTGGATACCATACCGGAAATGCCAATATATCTGGAAATCAGAATGTTTTTGTTGGTGAAAAAGCCGGATATTCAAATGTTAGCGGACAGTTAAACACATTTTTGGGTACATATTCCGGCTTTGCAAATGTGGAATCAAATTTTAGTACCTATGTGGGATATGAAGCCGGTAAAAGTGCCACTTCTGGTTATAATACATGCGTTGGGTACTCAAGCGGAACAGTTGGTGTAGGTGGAACCAGAAGGGCATTTTTTGGATATGGAGCCGGGCACAACAGTATTGGCGATGACAATACATACATTGGTGCAGAAGCAGGATATTCAAGTGATTTAGGAACAAAAAATGTTTATGTTGGAACCGGGGCCGGCAAATCAGCTATTGGCTCGGGTAATGTTCTGATAGGATTTAATGCAGGTTTAAATCTTGAAGGTTCGAATAAACTTGTAATCGACAATTCATCCAGCAGTAATCCATTGATTTTTGGCGACTTCAATCAGGATTTGGTTCAATTTAATGGTAAAGTTGGTGTTGGCAGATATCCTGCAACAAACCATTTCGAAGTAGAAGGTTATGCATCAAAAACAGTTGCCGGTAGCTGGATAGCTAATTCCGATAAGAGAATAAAAACAGATATTACTGATATATCCAATGCTTTCGATATTATCATGAACCTGCACCCTGTTAAATTTAAGTATACCGAAGAATGGAAAAAAAGAAATCCATCCATCGAAGACAGGTTTTATTATAATTATATAGCCCAGGAGTTTCAGAAAGTTTTTCCAGAATCAGTGAAAGGTAGCGGAGAATATCTTGAAAATGACAAAAATGAAATTCTTCAGATAGATACCTATAACGCTCAAATTGTTTCCATCAAAGCCATTCAGGATTTAATTTCACAGAATTCCAAACAACAGACAGAAATTGAAAAACTTAAGGCCCAAATCGAAAAACTGACTGTTGAAAATGAGACTTTAACCCAGAAACAGCAAAACATTGAAGCTAAAATTGACGGACTCACCAACCAGATTGATCAACTGAAATCTATGGTTTTACAAACTGGTAAGTAAAAGAAATCATATTTTTACCAGAATCAGAACCACATAACAATTGATAAGGAAGGTGAATCACTTAAAATCAAAAACATGAAAATTAATAGAATAAATATAAAATCAACAGGTTTATTAATAGTAAACCTGTTGATATGTTACAATTTAGCGATTTCTCAGGACGCATATATTGGTGACAAGGCAATTGTTAAGCTGGCTAAAGCTGGAACAATTAGTTTTTCGAACGGTACAAATTTCAATATCAATTCAGCCAAATGTGTTTTTGATGGTACAGTTGAATTTGCAGGTTCAGGAGAACAAAATATCAATGGCTCTCAAAATGCACGTTTTGCCGATTTACGGTTAAACAATTCAAGTGTTTTAACCTTGCTTCGGGATGTTGAAGTCAGGAATAAACTGATTCTACTAAACGGGGTACTTTATGTACTTGATAATAATCTGCTTATAAAAGGAAATGCATCTATCGAGGGCAACTACTCATCAGCTTCGATGATTGCAGTGAATGGTAATGGCAGATTGCTAAAAGAAGTACCTGGAATTGGTTCTTATTTTCTTCCGGTTGGCGATTTAACTGATTTTCCGGATTATTCTCCTGTTAAACTTGATTTTAAATCAGGCAAATTTTCAAGAGGAATGGTATCGGTTAACTTAAAAAACGCTAAACATCCCAACAATACAAATACAAATAACTACCTTAAGCGGTTCTGGTCAATCAGGCAAACCGGAATTTCAGCTTTTAGCTGTGATGTAAATTTAACTTATACAAATTCAGATGTTGTTGGAAGTGAAATAAATATTGCCGGGGCTTACTGGAATATTAGTAAATGGACCTATCTGAACCAGGTTTCAGGCAAACAAATAACCGGAAATGTTAAGCTATTATCTGATTTTACGGGAATTCAGAGAATGTCAACCCTTGCAAGCAGCATAAATACAGATGGTATTAATGTTATAGTAAATAAAACGGGAATTACAATTCAGCCGGACGAATATATTGTTCTAAAAAAGATTGATATTTATAATAAAGCCGGCCAACTGGTTTACTCAAGTAAATTAGATGCATTTGAAAATCCCGAACTAAGTTTTCATCTGAATTCTGACATTTATCTGCTTAAAATAGAAACAAACCAGGAAACTGTGACTAAAAAAGTATATTTACCATAATTTAATCTATTTAAAATTAGAATGTTATAAATATCAGATTTAGTTATATTTTCATATTATGATTTTTATGGGAAAGTTAAAAAGTTGACTTTCCCTTTTGTGTTTAAATTTAGGATTTAAGGTTTTGTTTAGTCTAACTATGAACTTTGTAGAAATTTAAGCTCAAATATTAAAAAGAATAAAAAAGTATTGGAATCATCTTTATTTGAATTTGTTAATCATAGCTTATTTAAAAGAGCTGTAACAGTTTGAATTATTAAAATTAAGTCAGTAAATAATTAAAAAATAAAATTATTTTTAAGCATATCAATAATTAGCATAGAATCTTAAAATATAAATAATGCAATGATATTGAACACTTTAAAAATTTATTAATATTAAAAAGACGTAAAGCATGAAAAGAATTTTCAAATCATTTTTTCTGGTAATAATGGTATTTAGCATAAAAGGCTATGTGATAGCCCAAACTGATAGTGAAAAATCATTAAAATCTGATCCATCAGTACCTATATTCGAAATTAAGAATGATGCTGGACAAACGGTTTTTGCTGTATATCCCGGAGGTGTTAAAATTTTTATAAATGATAATCTAAAAGCTACCGGTGGAGGGTTTACCGTTGGCAGATTAGGCACTGGAAAAGCGAGTGACGAAGATTACTTTGCTGTGCACCAGGGAGATGTTAGGGTAAATCTTGGAAGTCCTGTAAAAGCTACCGGAGGTGGATTTACAGTTGGGCGACTTGGAACCGGTAAAGCATCGAATGATACCTTGAACTTCTTTTCTGTAACGCCTGATAGTACCACAGTTAATTTAAGTGAAGGCGGAACAGGCGAGTTTAAAATAGGAAAGCTGAATAAAGCAACCGGTAGGGATAATTTTTTAAGGCTTTCGCCGGTAAATTATTTTATAGGCCACAATGTGGCTCCATTTTTAACCACCGGAAAACGAAATTCTGTTTTTGGTTACTTTGCCGGTTACAAGCTCAATTCAGGGAATAGTAATATTGTAATGGGCGACAGTGCCGGGTTTAATTTAAATGGTGGAACAGATAACATCATTATAGGAAACAAGGCAGGGTACAATTTAACAGGTTCCGATATTAGCGGTGGCAGATGGAATATATTTTTGGGGAATAATGCCGGGCTTAATTCTATTTCGCCGGTAAGAAACATTTTTATTGGTTACGATGCAGGACGGCAAAATGTGAGCGGACAATATAACCTGTATGTTGGTGATCAGGCGGGTGAAAACGGAACGGGTTTTTATAATACTATATTGGGAGGATTGGCTGCTACCACCAATAATTTTGGTAATTCTAATGTTATTATTGGCTATACTGCCGGCCGGGACATGGTTTCCGGAAATAATGTAATGGTAGGAATGGGTGCTGGGTATAATAGTACAGCAGCAATTGGCCAAAATGTATTTATTGGATATTATGCAGGAGAGGTACTCCCTTCGCAGAATTACAGACTGGCAATTTCTTCAAACAGATCTGCCAGTGCGCCATTAATTTATGGTGAATTTGACAACGAAAGGGTTGTTATTAAAGGAACATCTGCAAATAATCCTAACAACAGGACCTTTTTTGTAAACGGACAAGCTGGAGGAACATCGGACTGGTTTACTGATAGCGATGAAAGGCTTAAATCAGACATTTCTTCAATTCAGGATGCACTTGAAAAAGTATTGAGTTTAAGAGGGGTTAGTTACTATTGGAAAGATTTGGAAAACAGGGGTGATAAAAAACAGATTGGTTTTATAGCCCAGGAAGTTGAAAAAATAATTCCCGAAGTAGTTGACAATTCAAACGATCATTATTCAATGCAATATGCGCCGGTTACAGCTCTTTTGGTTGAAGCAGTTAAAGAACAGCAGAAACAGATTGAATTACTTGAAAAGAAAAATGAAGCTTTAAGTAATGAATTAAATAGAGTCGCACAGTTGGAAACTGAAATTTCAGAATTAAAAACTTTAATCTTAAAACTAACAAAACCTCAAAAAGAGGAAGATGAATAGCATAAAAACTGTTTTTCATAACAATGTTTTATATCTATAAAAAATTTTTCTGAATTATAATTTTAGAAAATATTAAATCTTATTAAGCAGGACATACTTAAATTGGAATAATTACCAGGTTATGTAAAATTAATTTAATTAATACTACTGTTATGAAGAATTTAATAATTGTGGCACTAGGTATTTTGGCTATGTTTTCACATTTTGAATTATATAGCCAGGAAGAGAATTTAGAGAAAAGCATCAAATCTGATCCAAATGTCCCTATTTTTGAAATTAAAAATGATGCCGGACAAACTGTTTTTGCAGTTTATCCAGGTGGAGTGAAAATTTTTATTGATGATAAGCTTAAAGCAACCGGGGGTGGTTTTACGGTTGGCAGGCTGGGGACTGGCAAGGCAAATAGTACTGACTTTTTAATAGTTAATCCGGGCGATGTTCGGGTAAATATTGAAGATCCATTGAAAGCAACCGGAGGAGGCTTTACAGTTGGAAGGTTAGGCACAGGCAAAGCCGAAGGAGATTTAAACTTTTTAAATGTTACGGCAGACAGTACCCGAATTTATACATCCCAAACCAGTGATAAAGGATTTGCTGTTGGAAACCTTGGCGAATCCAATGGGGTTGAAAACTTTATGAAATTGAATAAATCGAATTATTTTATAGGGCACAATAGTGGTGAAAAAACCACAGGCTTATATAATTTATTTTTAGGATATGAAAGCGGGGTTGAAAATTCAACAGGTACTAATAATACTTTTTTAGGATATCAGGCGGGCTATTTGAATACGATTGGTGCTGACAATGTTTTTATTGGGCAATCAGCAGGATACTCAAATATCTCAGGAAGTAATAATTCATTTTTAGGATATAATGCCGGTTATTCAAATTCCAACGGGACCTATAACGCATTTTTTGGTGATGGGGCTGGTTATTTAAATACAAGCGGAAATTATAATACACTTATTGGCTATCATGCAGGTTATAACACCGGAGCTTCGGGATATAATACTGCTGTGGGATATGAAAGCGGCCTTTCCTTAACTTCGTGGCAGGGTGGCGTTTTTGTCGGTTTTGAAGCCGGGCGAATGATTACCGGACGTGGAAATACTGCATTAGGTGCAAGTTCTGGTAATTATGCAACTTCTGGGGAATATAATGTATTTATCGGTTCATTAGCCGGAGGAAGAAATGACCAGCAATCATTAAATGGAGGATCACGTAATGTATTTGTAGGAAGGCAGGCAGGCTATTTTTTTGGTGATGGAAACGATAATGTAGCAATTGGATATTTGGCAGGAAGTAACAATACAGGTTCGGGAAATATTTTAATCGGAACAAGCGCAGGATCGGGTGTTGTAACAAATAATTCGCTTTACATCGATAATTCTTCAACTTCAACCCCATTGATTTACGGTGATTTCAGCCTGAGAAGACTTTCTTTTAATGGGAATGTAGGGGTAAACCGAAATTCTTATTCAAATGTTTCTTTGGCTGTTTCGCCAAATGGCCTTAACTATGGTATTTATGTAGATGCGGGAAGTACATTATATGCAGCGTTGTTTAATGGCGATATAAGGGTTAATTCAACCACTTACACCTCTGACATCAGGTATAAGACAAACATTGAAGATTTTAAAAATGGCCTCGAAAAGGTACTGCAGATACAGGGAGTGATGTTTGATTGGAATAAGTCAAAGTATCCAAAAAATGGCTTTTCCGATACTAGACAAATTGGTTTTATTGCACAGAATATTGAAAAGGTTTTGCCAGAACTTGTTGAAGAAGATGCTGAAGGAATGAAATCGGTAGATTATTCCAAAATTACAGTTGTGCTTGTAGAAGCAGTTAAAGAGCAACAAAACCAAATTGAATCAATGGTTTCAGAGAATGCCAAACTAAATCTGCGTGTAAAAGAATTAGAAAATCAAAATAACCAATTATCTGCTGAAATATCCAAATTAAAGGAGCTTAAAAGCGAGATTGAAGAACTTAAAACTTTGGTTAACGGAATCAAAGGTAAACAATAACAATACATTTAATAAAATTAAGGTATTATGAGTTTAGTCAAAAAAATTATAATCATAAGCTGCATCTTAAATTCAGGCTTTTTTATAATAGGTCAGGAAATGATTATCAGCAAAAATGCAAAAATAGAAGCATTACCAGGTACACTTGTAATTCTTGCAAACGGAATGGACCTTGTTAACAATTCCGACACGCTGGTATTGAGCGGGAATTATGTTTTTCAGGGCACATTACCACAAAAGATTGCTGGTGGCCAATCAGTTGAATTTGATAAATTAACTATAGAGCAAGGCGCATTTTTAAGTTTGTACAACGATATTAAAGTGCAAACATCTTTGGTATTAAACAGTGGAATCATAGATCTCATGGATAAAAATATAACCTTAACATCCAATTCCTCGGTAACCGGAACTTTTTCAGAAAATAATATGATTGCTGCTGGTGGAAGTGGTAAACTCAGTTATGAAATTCCTGTAAATGGTACATATTTATTTCCTGTTGGTGATACATCCGGTGTTAATGAATATTCTCCGGTTTCAATTACATTTAACAAGGGTACCTACAATAATGCAATTGTGTCAGTGAATTTGAAGAATACGAAACATCCAAACAATTCAAGCACATCTAATTATATTACCAGGTTTTGGACAGTTTCTCAGTCAGGAATAACAGACTTTGAGTGTGACGTAAATTTCAATTATGCAGTTGGTGATGTTCACGGCAATGAATCAGATATTTATGGGGGTGTTTGGGATGGTATATCATGGACCGCACTGGATAATGTTTCAATGTCTGGCTTTACTGGAAAAGTAAGTTCGCTGGGTGATTTCACCGGTGGAGAGTTAGAAACATTATCTGTAAACGATCTACTTGCTAATCACGTTGAAATTCTTAGCCAGAATAACCAATTGATTATAAAATCAGATGATAGTTACAGATTAAAACAGGTTGAAATTTATAATCCGATTGGACAAAAAATTTTGGTCAAAGATTTGAGTAGGTCAAATATGAATGAAATTTATCTTAATCCTGAAGACAAGGTGATTCTTGTACGTATTATTGCTGAAAATCAGTATTTTACAAAAAAAATAATTTTGCCTTAATCAATAATTGTAATTGAAAATCAGATATTTTTAATTTCAGATTTCTAAAAGGTTCTTTTAAATCAAATTTTTTTTGGATTACTTTTTTTAAGTTTTTAATAAATATATTGGGTAAAGCAGGAATTATATTTAAGATGGATAGTAATAGTTTTTTAAATAAGAGATAAATATTATTAAGATTATCACTAAATTAGCATTATTGAACCAAGTGATTTTTAAATGTACTTTAAAATTAACTTATTTGTAATTAAGCGAAAAATTTTCAGAAATTTTCTGAACCTTTTGCTGTTTGTTTGTTTTACTTCCTTTTCTTCCCTGGGCCAGGTGAATAGAAATGGCCTGCCTTTATTAAAAAATTACTCTCCTGATGAATATAAGGGACATACTCAGAATTGGTCAATAGTAAAAGATAAGAGGGGATTAATGTATTTTGCCAATAATTTTGGATTATTGCAATTCGATGGGGCTAAGTGGAGGCTTTTTGAAAATGATCAAAGCCCGCAATTGCGTTCTTTGGCAGTTGATGACAATGGTTCAATTTATTATGGTTCCCTTCAGGATTTTGGAATGATAATTCCAGATTCAATTGGTAAATTGAAGTTTAAGTCGATATATAAAATTTATAATCCCGGAGATGCTGATTTTAGTTCTATTTGGAATATAAGAATTACAAAAGAATTTGTTTTTTTTCAGAGCAACCAGAAAATATTCAGGATGAAATTGCCTGTAAGCCCTTATAATATTGAACAGATAAAAAATAATATCACAGTTTTTAGTCCTGAAAAATTATTTCATTGGTCATTTAGTGTTTACGATAAATTCTATGTGAGGGAATTTGACAAAGGATTGTTTGTATATGAAAATGATAAGATGAACCTGGTACCAGGAGGTGAAATTTTTGCCGATCTTAAAATTTATACAATGCTTCCGTACGAAGGCAACAGGATTTTAATTTGCACCAAGGAAAAAGGCCTGTATTTATTTGATCCACAGGCTAAAGTTAAAGCAATTACGAAATTCAATTGTCCTTCAAATTCATTGTTAATTGAAAGTAATGTCTATGGAGGTGCTGAATTGCCTGGTAACCATTATGCAATTTCGACACTGGCCAACGGAGTTATTATTATTGATAAAGAGGGTAATGTAATCGAACATCTTAATATGCAGAGTGGATTACCTGACCAGTCAGTCTATTCTATTTTTGCAGACAATGCTGCTGGACTATTGTGGTTTTCTTCAGCCGAAAATGGAATTTTTAAAGCAAATATAGGAAGTCCTTTCAGGGAATGGGCACGTAACAATGGACCCGACGGAGTTGTTGCTGATATTCTGCGGTTTAACAATAAAATTTATGTAGCTACTCATAAAGGTGTTTATTATTTAGATGAATCTGAAAAAGGCATAAACTTGTTCAGACCGATATCTGAAATTCCTTTTGAATCGTGGGATTTGCAAATTTTAAAATCTGAAAACAGTCTTGATAACAAACTATTGGTTGGAACTATTGAAGGAATTTTTGAAATAAAGGGAACCACGGCAATCAGAATTGACAATAACGGATATGTAAAACAACTTCTTCAGTCAAGATTAAATCCCGATAAAATTTTTATTGGTTATGAGGATGGAATTGGAGCAATAAGATTTGATAATAGGATGAAACGCTGGGAATACCTTGGTAAGAATAAATCGATTAACCAAAGCATAATAAATATTTATGAAAAACAGGATGGGAAAATTTACCTTGGTGCAGCCGGTTCAGGTATGATTTTATTAAAGGATATATTCGACATTAAGCCAGTAAATATTGATTCTACTCAGGGTTTACCATTAGATGGAAATGAATTCAGGGCATATGAAATTGATAAAGAAATTGTTTTTGCTACACAAAAAGGACTTTTCGTTTACGATGAAAAAGAAAACAGGGTTAAGCCCTATCTAAAATTTGGTGCTGCTCTTTCAGGTAAAGACATTGGTGTTTTTAGTATTCACAAAGCAGATAATGAATATTGGTTTAGTATATATTCCAACAACTCAAAAGCAGGCCCAATATGGTATGATGTTATTAAGTTTAGAAAGGACGGAGATAGATTTGTTGAAGAAAAAGGATTCGCAAGGATAATCCCGGAGAAATTATGCCTGGATCTTTTTAGCGATGGAGATTATGTGTGGGTAGCCAATGAGAAAGGATTGTACAAATTTGACAATAAATTAAGTAAAAATTACAGTGAATCCTTTAATATCAACATTTTAAAAGTAACAACTGAAGAAGATTCAGTCTTGTTTGAAGGCGGTTTTTATGAATATAAAGACAGTATTCCTTATCTTACATTGAATCAAACTGATCAACTAAAACCTAAATTGTTATACAAAAACAATAAGGTTGTGATTGAATATTCAGCATTGTTTTATGAGGGTGAGGATAAAACCGAATACAGTTACAGGTTAGTGGGAGAATCTGACAAATGGTCGAAATGGACGAACGAAACCAGGTTGACTTTTACCAATTTATCTCCCAATGATTATAAGTTTGAAATACGTGCAAAAAATATTTACGGAACTATAAGTGAAATTGCAAGTTACGAATTTACCGTATTACCTCCCTGGTATATGACAATTTGGGCTTATCTTTCGTTTTTTGTGGTACTTGTGTTGCTCATTTGGCTTATTGTTAAGTTAAATATTCGAAGGCTTGAATTGGATAAGCTTAAACTTGAAGGAATTATTGATGAAAGAACCGCTGAAATCAGATCAAAAAATCTGGTACTTGAGCAACAAAAAGAGGAAATTACTGCTCAACGCGACGAGATTGAGATACAAAAAAATCAGGTTACCCTTCAGAAAGAAAAAATAGAAGAACAACAAAAAAATATTACCGATAGTATTTTATATGCCAGTAAAATTCAGGAAGCTCTGCTTCCACCTGTTCAAATGTTGGACGAACTCTTGCCTGAGCATTTTGTTTTCTGGAAACCAAGAGATATTGTCAGCGGAGATTTTTACTGGGCGTCTAAAAAAGATAACAAAACATACCTTGTTGCTGCCGATTGTACAGGTCATGGGGTTCCGGGTGCTTTTATGAGCATGTTGGGTATTTCATACCTTAACGAAATTATGAACAAGTTTGAAGACATCAGGGCCAATGAAATACTTAATGAACTAAAAGTGAGTGTAAAATCTGCCTTAAGGCAAACCGGTAAAGTGAATGAAACCAAAGATGGCATGGATATGTCACTTCTTATAATGGATTTTGAGAAAATGGAAATGGAGTTTGCCGGGGCTTATAATTCCTTATTGTTAATTCGGGATAACCAGGTGATAAAATATGATGCGGACCGGATGCCTATCGGAATTTATATTAAAGAACGTGAAGGCTTCACCAACCATATTATCGAAATGAAGAAAGGAGATAATTTTTATATCCATTCCGACGGATTTGTTGATCAGTTTGGCGGTGAAAAAGGCCTTAAATTAATGGCTAAAAGATTTAAAGAAATATTGCTCGAAAACCATCAAAAACCTGCCATTGAACAAAAAGTGGCACTGGAACTTTTTCTCGATAAATGGCTTTCGTATACAGGTAATGATGGAGAAAAATACCAGCAACTTGATGATATATTGGTAATTGGGATAAGAATATAAAATTATAACTGCCTCATCTCAAAATTTCCCTTTAATTTCTGGGTGCAATCAAAATTAGTAAGTAAATAAAATTTCTAACTATTTTTGAAATTTAATTATTTTAAATTTATACCCACAACTCTTCCCGATTAATTGTAAAAGAATTGGTTATGAGAAAATTAATTATATGGTTACAGGTAGTTGCATTAGCTTTTTTTGCGTGCAACAGCCAGCTTGATGATAAAAAATTACTGCTGACTGCAAAGATTGATTCTTTGGGACAATTATACAGACAAAATTTTGTATGGAACTACCAGATTACTGATAAAGAAGGCAATCTGGTCATCCACCTTGAAACAGATTTAAGTTCCGGATTTAATCAGCTCAAAGATGAAATCAATGAAAATTTTCCAGGTGTAGAGTTACAGGCAAAACTTTTATCAAAAGGTAAATCAAAAGAAGCTGTTTATGGCATAATTAACATCTCAACCGGTAATATTAGAAAAGCACCAAAACACTGGGCTGAACTAGTAACACAAGAGGTGATGGGCACGCCAGTTAAAGTGCTGAAAACTGAAGATAGTTGGTTACTCGTTAAAACCCCTTCGGGCTATGAGGGATGGATTGATTCGCCAGGAGTAAGTATTAGAACGGAGGATCAAATGAAAACCCTGTCTGGGCATTCGTTTATTGTTTATGAATTGAATTACGGACAAATATACAAAACCGTATCAAAACAGGAAACCATTTCAGATCTTACTTTAGGCAGTACTTTATTGATGACCGGTAAAACAGGAAATTACTTTTCGGTTCAACTGCCCGATGGGCGAACAGGATTTGTAGAAAAGGATGGATTTAAAGATTTTAAATCTTTGTTTAACGTCAAAAAAATTGATACTGTTCAAATGGTGAAAATGGCTAAAACATTAGTTGGGGTAAGTTATCTTTGGGGAGGCAAATCTTCTAAAGCTATTGATTGCAGTGGTTTGACATCTTTGCTCTACTTTTTCCAGGGAATAATTCTTCAACGCGATGCTTCGCAGCAGGTTAAAAATGGCGAATTAATTAGTGATGCACTGAAAGTGAAAAACTTAAAAACCGGCGACTTGTTGTTCTTTGGAAAACATGCTACTGATTCATTGCCTGAAAGGGCCTCGCATGTTGCTTTTTATATCGGAAACGGCAAAATTATTCATGCTTCTGGTATGGTTAAAATCAGCAGTTTATACAAAGACCAACCTGATTTCGAAACCAGGTATTTTAATGCATTTCTAAAGGTGCGAAGGATTATCAATTCAGTTGGTCAGCCCGGAATTCAGCGAATTAATGACAATGAATTATATAAGTTTTATATTAAATGAACAGGAGATTTTTTATCAAGTCAGGTTTACTATCAGGTTCTGCAATATATGCAGGCAAATTCAATGCATTTTCAGGTATAGGCACAAAAATTATATCAAATAAAATGAAATTAAGCTTTTCTCCTTACGAATTAACTTTAAAACATGCTTTTACCCTGGCAAATAGTTCGCGTACAGTTACTCCTGATGTTCAGGTAAAAATAGATTTCGGGGGATTTACCGGATATGGTGAAGCTTCCTTGCCCCCATATCTGGGCGAAACGCCTGATTCGGTTTGTAAATTCCTTTCGAAAGTAGATTTGGGACAATTTAAAGATCCATTTTTACTCGAAGATATTCTTGGTTATATTGACAATATTGGGCCGGATAATAAAGCTGCCAAAGCGTCTGTAGATATTGCCCTTCATGATTTGATAGGTAAAATTACAAATCAGCCACTTTATAAACTTTGGGGATTAAATCCACAAAAAACACCGAATACTTCATTTACCATTGGAATAGATACAACAGAAGTGGTTACACAGAAAGTTAAAGAAGCCGGTGGTTTTAAAATTCTAAAAGTTAAACTGGGTAGGGAAAATGACAAGGAAATGGTTTCTGCTATCAGGGCTGTAACAAATGTTCCGTTGTGTGCCGATGTAAACCAGGGTTGGAAAGACAGGCAAATGGCCCTTGATATGTTGCATTGGCTGCATGAGATGGGAGTTGTATTTGTGGAGCAACCAATGTCCAAAGAACGAATTGACGACCATGCATGGCTTACACAGAATAGTCCTGTTCCAATAATTGCCGATGAAGCTTTTCAACGATTGGGCGATGTTGTAAAATGCAAAGGGGCTTATTCAGGAATTAATATAAAACTGATGAAAAGTACCGGTCTGCGCGAAGCCATGAAAATGATTCACCTGGCACGTGCTTTCGACATGAAAGTAATGATAGGTTGTATGACAGAAACTTCGTGTGCTGTTTCGGCTGCAGCCCAAATATCACCATTGGTCGACTGGGCCGATTTGGACGGTAACCTATTGATAAGCAATGATTTATTTGATGGTGTAAAAGTAGTTAATGGAAAAGTTACCTTAAATAACCGGCCTGGCATCGGGGTTAAAAAGCTCTAATTTCTCTTTCGCATAAACTTTTCCCAAACCAGGTCAAACACTTCTTTTTCAGGTTTGTAAAAAGCACTGTTGGTGTCATTTTCAAATTCTTTTTCGGTTCTATATCCATTTGTAATGAATATAATCCCTGTTTTTTTTTCTTTGTCGAAATACATATCGCTTATTAATCCGTAGGCATCGCCGGCGTGTCCGCACATATTCATTTCTTTAAACACCATATCACCTCCGGGGGTATTGGTCAATAAATGTATTCCTAGCCCCCAGGCATTGAACAGGTTGTGGTAATTATCGCCATTATTACCATTGTATTTCCACTGCACGTTTTCCATCAGGGCTACCGTAGCACTGTCGAGTATTTTTACATTTTCAAGGGTTCCATAATTCATTAACATCATCATCCATTTACATAATTCTTTTGCCGAAATTCTTAATCCACCCTGGGGTCCAAAAATTATTGCGTTATCGCCTGGTGTGTATTTACTTAAATCCCTTGGTATTGGTCGTATACTGCTGTAATTGTCGGCCTGGGGTTCAGAATTTCGATAAAGAACAGCTATATTTTCTATTTTTTCAATGTCCTGAACATTAAAACTTCCTTTTATTCCCAATGGGTTTAAAATGTTTTTCTTAACGTAAATATCAAACCTCTCCCGGCTTATTTTTTCAACTATAGTTCCTATCACTGCAAAATTAAGATTACAGTATGTAAAATAAGTTCCAGGTTCTTTATTCATAAAAATATTTTTAGCATAAAATTGTTCCCCTTCTGTAAACAGCTCGTGCATTTTAGGCGGTGGTGTTTGCCTGTACGATGTCATTAAAAAATTCTCATAAGCTGTACTGTCTTGTAAACCTGACGTATGTGAAAGTAGCATTCTGCATGTAATCTTCTTATCAGGATAATATGGATTCGATACTTTATAGCCAAGGTAATTACTTATATCTTCATCCAGGTTGAGAAGTTTTTTCTCATAAAGTAGCATTATGGCTGTGGCAGTAAATGTTTTGGAAATCGAAGCAATTCTGAACATGGAACTGTCATTCAAAGCCTTTTTATTCTCAAGGTTCGAATATCCATAATGAAAAATATCTTTTATGCTATTGTTTTTTACCACAACAACCGACATGCCGGCCAAATGATTTGCTTCCGCAATTTTCTCAAGCTTGCGGTGATAATTGTTTTCATCGAACATCATTGAAGTTAATAAAATAATAATGAAAATAATTTTACTTTGAAGCATTTGTCTTGAATGGTTTAGTTAGCGTTTCTCAAATAAACTGGCTAAAGTGCCTTAATTGACAATTTTACATAATTTTTTTAAATAATAGATATCTTTGTCAGGCTTAATTAGTCAGCAAATGAAAAGTAAAAATCTGTTGGTGGTTGCCGATAGTGGTTCGTCGAAAACGGATTGGGCTGTTATTGAAAATAAGAAAGTTATTCTGAGGTTAAGCTCAAAAGGCATAAATCCTTTCTTTATTACAACAGACGAAATTTACCTTATTTTGTTGGATACTTTTAAAGGGACTGGTATCATTGAAAAAATTAGCCAGGTTTATTTCTATGGGGCAGGATGCATCAGAAATCATAATTCAGAAATTGTGGAAATTGCCCTTAAAAATTTTTTCAAAAATGCTGTTATAGAGGCCAACGACGATATGATTGGGGCAGCAAGGGCCATTTTTGGAAAATCTCCGGGAATAGCCTGTATTCTGGGTACAGGGGCCAATTCATGTAAATACGATGGAATATCTATTTCTGAAAAAATCTCTGCCCTTGGGTTTATTTTAGGCGATGAAGGGAGTGGGGCATGGTTTGGTAAAACATTGATAAATAACTATTTCAAAAAAATAATGCCAGAGGATGTTTTAGAATTGTTCAGAAAAAGTTATGCATCCATCGAACCTGAAATCCTTACCAACGTTTATAAAAAGCCACGTGCCAGCAGTTTTCTGGCCAAGTTCACCTGGTTTTTATCTGAAAATATTGGACATCCCTACGTTCAGGAGCTTCTTTATAGAGGATTTAGTACATTTATAGAAAATAATGTAATTAAATACTCTGATTATAAACGTTTTAATATTGGTTTTACAGGATCGGTGGCCTGGTATTTTTCAGATGTACTTAAAAATGTTTGTTCAAATTACCAGCTTCATGTTTCAAAAATTATAGAGAGACCTATTGAAAGTCTTATAAATTATCATAATTCTATTGTATAACGTTGTTTAATTGTTGATTTTATGCAATTTACCGAAGCCGATTCTTTATACGAAAAATTGGAAGACATGTCGGTAACCGAAATCCTTGAAGGGATTAATGCCGAAGATGCCAAAGTGCATAAAGCGGTGCGAAAAGTTCTTCCGCAAATTGAAGCTTTTGTGGAAAAACTTTATCCCAGGGTAAAGGATGGCGGCCGGCTTTTTTATATCGGTGCAGGCACAAGCGGTCGGCTGGGCATACTCGATGCCTCTGAAATTCCCCCTACTTTCGGCATGAGCGAGGGGGTAGTAATTGGGCTTATTGCCGGTGGTGATACTGCTATCCGGCGACCGGTTGAAAATGCTGAGGACAGTACTGAAACAGCCTGGCTGGAAATGTTGAAATTTGGGGTTAACAAAAAAGATTCAGTCTTGGGTATAGCCGCTTCAGGCACTACACCTTTTGTGATGGGAGGTTTGCGGGATGCCAGGATGAATGGACTTTTAACAGCTGCTTTATGTTGTAACCCGGGTTCGCCGGTGGCTGCAGAAGCTGAAATTGCCATAGAGCCTGTGGTAGGGCCTGAATTTTTAACCGGAAGCACCCGTATGAAATCGGGAACAGCACAAAAAATGGTTTTAAATATGATATCTACCAGCCTGATGATTAAGCTTGGTCGCGTAAAAGGCAACCGCATGGTGGATATGCAACTCACCAATAAAAAATTAATTAAACGCGGCACCCGAATGATTATGGAAGAATTGGGAATAGATAAGGAGCGGGCTTTAAAGATGCTTCTTTTGCACGGTTCGGTTCGTAAGGCTATTCAAAATTTCAATCCTTAAAATTAGTTTTTAAGTAAAGTAGTGACTATTTCTGAGTTGAAACATATTGAAAGTTAGCAAATAAATGGACAAAATCAGGGAGTTAATGAGAATTCAATCATTATAACTTCAAATAAAAAAAATATCCAATGACTTTCTAATCTTCGAGTATACAATCTAAACATTCAAAATTCTAAGTAAAAATTAATTTACCTTTCTGAACTGGATGAGATGGTTTAATTATCTGGCAGTTTCCAGCCATTTCCTAATAACAATCTGAATATTTTCTATTGCTTCCAAATATAATTTTCTATTGGCCATATAATCCTTTAATTAAGGTACTTAAGCTATAAATGAATTAACCTGATTGCTCCATTAAATAATAATCTCGTATTTGAGTCATTCATCTTCATCTATTTTGAGTTCTAAGTGATAATTTCAATTAACTATAATCTGCCTATATTTTAACTTGCTTCTAATTTTCTATATGCCAGGCGATTTATTCGTTTTAATTTCTGAATAAATATTAAATCTAATTTTTATATGGCAGATTCAGCTTTCTGAGCAGATCCTGAAACCGGGGCTCATCATGAATAATTGTAAATTCCGGATATACTCCTGTATATATGACATTGTCCAAATTCCCGGTATGGATATATAAAAGAGCAATATCTATTGGTGCGATGTATTTAGATTCTGACTGTGCCAGGAGGGTATCAGCTTCAAGGTTCAACGTGCCTGCATAACCTAAATGTTCATATTGATCAAAAACTTGGTCAAATTTTTTGTAAAAAAAGCATTTCCATTTTATAGAATTAAAATGTAAAACGCATCAAACCATTAATTAATCCTTGTTGGGTTTAGGAAGCGGAAGGTTCGTTTTCTTACAAATGGAAATGAATCTAGGATTATCGTACAATGGTTCAAAAATTTGAGCTGATTTGGTAATATATGTAATCAGCGGATCATGCGATTCAAACCCCTTTTCAATCCAGTCCATGGCTTTATCGGGTTTATTCGATACAATGTAACCGCATGCCATGAATAAAAAGCCAACATAATTTTCTTCAGCATATTTCTCCATGTATTTCATTAATTCTTCATATGCCGGAACGATTCCTGATACATCGTAGATCCCCTTAATCTCTTTATATCTTTCTTCCTCAAGTGGAAATGGGAGGCCATATTTCAACGATTTGATTACTTTATCGTAATCCTCGCATTTGTAAGCTGCTATTACAAGCATTTGATTAAGATTATAGTCCTCCGGATTAGCAAGCAAAGCTTCTTCAAAAAGAGGCATGCTGGCTTTGCAGTCACCTGCCTGCACCAGAGTTCCTATGTACAAAAGTTTTGTAAATAAATTTAGCGGATCTAGGCTGATTGCAAGTTCTCTCTGCGCAATGGATTCATCACTCCTGTTCAGGATGAGTAATAACTGTGCATACATCATCCTTGCAAGAGGGTTGTTGGGATTAATGGCCAGGGATTTTAAAAACTCTTTTTCGCTCTTCTCCCAGTCCCAATCCACCAGCTGGGCCATTACGGCACTCTGGTAATGAACCTCAGCAAGATCCGGATCCAGTTCCATGGCTTTTTCAAGGTTCTTTACGATTTTCGGACCTGCTACAAAAGGTGTTTCCCACCCTTCTTGCTGTATCCATATCCAGACCTCAGCTAATCCTGCGTATAGAGGTGCCCAGTCAGGGTTTTTCTCAATGGCACTGTTCAGATATTCAACAGCTTTAAATAACGACTCCTTCGAATAATCAGACCAATAAGAGCGGGCCTTCAGATATTGATCATATACCTCAAGGTCGGTATCCGGTATTTTTTCAATAAGCTTTCTCTCCTCAGGGGATATGACCGCTTTGAGCTCTTCAGCTATTGATTTGGCAATTCCTATCTGGATATTAAAAATATCCTTTACATCATTTATCTCCCTCTGGAACGACTCTCCCCAAAGATGCGAATCATGCTCTGCCCTGATAAGTTGTGTCCTCAATCGGAAGGAATTACCGTATTTCTGTCCGCTGCCTTCCACTATATAGTTTACTCCCAGTTCCTGTGCAATTTCAGATATGGGCTTATTCTTGCCCCTGTATTGTTCGGCCGATGTGCGCGAGATGACTCTCAAATCCTTTATCTTCTGAAGGTTGTTAAGAATCTCTTCCATCACACCATTGATGAAATAAGTATTCTCTTCATCCGTACTATCATTTCTGAATGGCAGTATGGCAATGGATTTTTCAAGCAGCGACGAATCGCGAATATCAATTTCTTTTTTATCCTTGGTGACTGAAATGTTCCCGGGAGAAGTCAACTGTGGTAATTCAATCCCTTTAGACTTAAGGTACCATCTGGTAACAATTAAAAGGTTAGTTAATACCGGTTTAACCTGCTCAGGCTCGAAATCTTTTGGGTGTGTTCCAAAAGTAGCAAGACTATTGATACCATACATAGAAGTTATGATGTGCGACGGGACTTTTTCTTCCCTGCCCAGTTTGTCTATTATCCCTTGAAGTGGTTCCGTCTTTCTGGACCTTTTCAATTCGGTTTCACAAAGCTCTGTAACTATAACTTCAAGACTACGCCTGGCATAAAGCAATGCAACATTTGCATCATTCGTTTTTATAAGGGGCTCAATCTCTTTACCAATTATAGGAAAACTATCATTTACAGTTTTGTATAGCTTTTCAAGCTCTTTAACTTCAGCAGACCAGATTTCCATTTTTGTAAAATTAAAATGTAAAACACATCAAACCGTTAATTAATCCTTGTTGGGTTTTGTATCTGGAAATATAAATTAACTAGTAAATTTAAGCATAATATGATTAAAAATCAATGATTTGCGTGAATATTATTCCTGCATTAATATGATTTCAGATAGTATTTTGGATCCCTACTTGTTCATTAGGATAATATGGATGCATTTTGGCTTCTTGTAATAATTTTCTTTAGGGCTCACTAAAAACTAGAATATTTGAGGCGGGCAAATTTTTAAAAGTTGGGTTTACTACTGTAAATGAGCATTTTAAAAATGAAGTCCAACGAAAAATAAGCAGTTTTTAGAGGTGACCTTAATTTATTTTCCCCACCTGGCGAATTGAACATTAGTCTGACTAAAATCAAAAAAAAATTGTGTAACGCTTTCGTAGTTATGATAATTCAATTTTCCAGTAGTATCAACTGGTGTATTGATTTCAACCACTACCCATTTTTTTTTACATCTATGTTTTTATAACCAGAATAATCTTCGCTGTCCAGGCCAAATCTGGCATACATAATTTCAACATATGATGTATCATGAAGAAAACAAAATTCCCAGGTAAAGAAATCTGTATGATATGATAGTGTATTGTTTTGATTTTCAATCCTAAATCTTATTAATGTATCATAACTCAATGTATAGTTTTGAAAATAATTTTCACTCCCATTTGCTATGCAAGTTAATCCTGAGTTTATGAACTGATTACGGATATAATAAGCTGCATTCTTTTCACCCTGCATTGCAAACTTCCTTCCTCCTAAATCTTTATCTCAAAGTCTTTCTATATGTTTCCTAAGATTGTTTTCTGAAATGCTTTTTTTAAACTTCAAAAAATCCTGTGCTTCGCATAAACAAAATAATCCTGGAAAGAAAACCATTAAAAGAATAATTTCTTTTATCAAATAAATGGGTATTACATACAAATTATCAATATCTAATCAGTATATAATTTTGTTGATTTAAAAGAGATAAGTACAACAACCTGAACCTTATTGTGCCGTTTATTTACTTTTACCAGTGATTTCTGTTCCAAATAAAGCATGTGGTTTTATGCTAAATCTGTCGTTAAACAGAAATCCAGCAACACTGAGATATACAATAAATGCCAGAATAATCATCATTTGCAGCCAACTTGTTTTCTGGATATCCTGTTTCGATTTTACATCGCAAACTTCGCCCGGACAATATTGTACTTTGTCTTTAAAAAAAAGGGGGTAAAATTTACATCCCAAACAAATACCGAAAGCCGATTCAAAAAACAAAAAAATGAGGCAGATAAGGCAGATTATACCCGTAATTGGACTATAGGAATTTACCAGAACCATTAAAATAAACATAGTGGCAGCCAGAACAACGCCAATTATCCATGCGAATTTTTTTTGCCTGGCACCAACATATTCAGGGTTTTGATTTCTGACAATCAGACGACCGATGATAAGTGTAGGTGAAAACTTTGGATTGATAAATACACGAATGATAAAATCTGTCAGGAAGCCTGTGATTCCATACTTTATCATTAAAAAATTGCCTTTAAAAATGATTAGCATTAGTGAGATAAACAGGATGAGGAATAGAATTCCTGCCGAAGCCCTTATTTCTCTTTCGTTTAAAACAGGAATATTGTATCCTGCAACCTGCTCACCAAATCTTATTATTTTGCTCATTTGTTCAGATTATTATTCGATCTTAATTGACAATATAGCTGTAAATATACCTTTTTAACCTGAATTCAACTATATTTTATATTAATTGTTTGTATTTTAAGATATTATCAAAGGAAAAAATGAAAAATATTATTTAATTTTTTGAAGGTAAAGCCTTTTCATCCTTCCATAAGTTAAGATTCGGCTTATCGCCCATCACAAACTCCAGTTTTCCGCCTTCCATGATATTTTTATGAGTGATATAGCAGGTTTCAAGCGCTTTGCCATTAAGGCTTGCCGACTGGATATAAATATTCTTTTTTGAAATGTTTTTCGCAGTTACCGTGAAAACCTTGTTATTGCCCACATTTACTACCACTTTTTCAAATAACGGGCTTCCAATTACATAAATACCATCAGCCGGATTTACAGGGTAAAATCCCATGGCACTGAAAACATACCAGGCCGACATTTGACCGCAATCGTCGTTTCCACATAGCCCGTCGCGTGTGCTTTTGTAAAGTGAATCGCGGACAAGGCATACCATTTGCTGGGTTTTCCAGGGTTGGCCGGCATAGCTGTACAAATAAGCCACATGGTGGCTGGGCTCATTTCCATGCGCATATTGTCCCATTAAACCGGTTACATCTACTACCTCTACTTTTGATTTGCTTTTGGTAAGGAAAAGTGAATCCAGTTTTGTTGTAAATTTTTTATTTCCTCCCATTATCTGGATTAAGGAGGGAACATCATGAGGGACAAACCATGAGTATTGCCAGGCATTGCCTTCCACATAGCCATTTCCGTGTTGAACGAGTGTTGGATCGAAAGGTGTAAGCCATTTTCCGTCGGAATACCTTGGTCGCATAAACCCTGTAGTGCTGTCGGCTACATTTATAAAGTTATTTGCCCTTTTTGAAAAATAATTGTAATCTTCGGTTTTATTCAGGGCTTTTGCCATTTGAGCAATGCACCAGTCGTCGTAAGCCCATTCAAGGGTTTTCGAAACGGTTTCGTCATTGGCCTTTGTCCGTTCAATCTGCTTATCAACAGGAAAATAGCCATATTTTATATACAAATCCAAATCTTTGTACTCACGGTCTTTTACTTCGGCCATCGCTGTTTTTTTCATGGCTTCAAAAGCTTCATTGGCATCAAAACCTTTAATTCCTTTAAAATAGGCATCTGTAATCACCGGAATGGAATGATAACCAATCATACAATAAGTTTCGTTGCCCCAGAGGCTCCACATGGGCAATATCCCAAACTCACGGTAATGTGCCATCATGGCTTGTATCATTTCCGAAACTCTTTGCTCGTCAACAATTGTATATAGCGGGTGCATAGCCCTGAAAGTATCCCATAACGAAAAAGTGTAGTAATTTGTAAATCCCTTGGCCTGGTGCATTTTCCCATCAATGCCTGTGTATTGTCCGTCTACATCGGAATAAGTATTCGGCGAAACCATGGAATGATAAACGGCTGTATAGAAAATCTTTATCTGGTCTTGGTCCTTGCTTTCCACTTTAAATTTCGATAATTCTTTGTTCCATTCTTCAGAAGCATTTTTTGCCACTGCATCAAAGTTCCAGTCTTTAATCTCTGTGTTCAGATTGTTCATGGCTCCTTCAACGCCAGATGATGAAATACCAACTTTTACCAAAACTGATTCATTTTCATCGGTTGTAAAACAAAGGATTGCTTTGGTGCTCCGACCTTTCATTTCTTTAATCCCTTCATTCAATTCTCCTGTTGCTGAAGTGTAGAATTTTTTAAATGGTTTTGAAAATTTGGCCACAAAATAGACTTTTTGATTGGTAGCCCAGCCATTCGAAAAAGTATAGCCGCTAACTGTCGTTTCATCTTCAATTTTGGCGCCCGATTCAATCATTTTGTCCCATCCACCTTTACAATCCAGGTCAATAATGATTTTTGAATTTTCGCTTTTTGGGAAAGTATATTTATGAAATCCGGCACGGAGTGTAGCTGTTAATTCTGCTTTAATTTTTGAATCATCGAGAACAACGGAGTAGTAGCCTGGTTTGGCGGTTTCATTTTCATGCGAAAATGCCGATTTGAACTGATAAATAAAGTTCCTTCCGTTTCGGGTAGTGTCTTCTTTAACTTCATTGGTGGTGGGCATTATGCCAATATCCTGTAAATCACCACATCCGGTTCCACTTAAGTGTGTATGACTGAATTGAATAATAATACTATCGCTTACATGATAACCCGAACACCAGTCCCAGCCTTGTTTTTCGTTATCGGGACTCAACTGTACCATTCCAAAAGGCAGGCAGGCGCCGGGAAACGTATGTCCGTGGCCACCGGTTCCAATAAATGGATCGACATATTGGGTAAAATCATTTTCTGTTTTTACTTCTTTTGAACATGAAATAATTAGAGCAAAACATGAAATAATTAAAATTGATTTGAATATAGATTTCATAATTTTTGATTTTAAAATTGTATTATAGATACTTAGAAATGGCTTATATTTTATTTATAATCAGTGCAATATCTTCTTTGAAAGCTGGTCTGGAGATACTCAGTTCCCCACCTTTGTGTTGTTTTATTTCAAATGTATTACGCTTTCCTGTTTTGGTGTCAATCCATTCGCCTTTATAATTTCCTTGTGGTATTTCGAGAATTAAGGCGTTTGTTGACTCCGACCCTGTTTTGTTGGTAGAAAATCCCACCGGAGTGATTTGTTTAACAATGTTTTCGCCCGATTTATTCATAAATGTGATATCCGAAAATTTTTCGACTAAAAGCCCGGGAGTTTTTCCGTCGGGTGAAATAAAGTTTGTAATTTGCTGTTTTTCTGAAGGTTTATCAGGGCTTATCCATTTTATATTTAATTCAGATCCACCACCACCTTGGTAATATTCGAGTTTAAAACTGTATTTTGTGTTTGCTTTTAAATCAATTGATACAGAATCGGTTGTTGAAGCGTGATCATTCCAGTTGCTGATGACCAATTTGTTATCAACCCATAGTTTTACTCCATCGTCAGAAACCATATAAAACCTGTAATTTCCTGAGACGGGTACTGAAACACTGCCAGTATATCTCAACGAATAGTTGTTTTCGTTTTTGAACGAATTATTAATATACAAGAGATACTGCTCTCCTTCTTTTGCCAATAAGCGGGCAGTAGTATTGTCTTCTGATTTGCTTTTAATCAAAGAATTGTTTGGTTTCATGTGCACAAAATCCAGCTCATCAAACACTTTTTTAAGAATTTGCAACTGCGAACGCAAATTTACACCTCCACCTCCTGGTTGGCCAGGCGCTACTATAAAATTTCCTTCTTCATTGTTTGTAGTAAAAGAATAATCCAGATTGTTGTATAATCCTCCACCAGCAACCAGAAAATCCCAGCCTTCGGTCCTGTAATTAACATCTTCAATGCCGTTAAATCCTGTTTCGTTATCGCCTGTTACTTTGTTCAGGTCGTAATTAATTTGAACAGTAACGGGTGGTTTGGCATAATGAAAATTGAAAATGGATACGCCGTCATTAGGGTTTTCAATTTTTTTCGAACCGGTTCCGATATTGTTAGATATCAGGTGTTTGTTTGGTAAGGCATTTTCTGTTTGAACGGTCACCTGTGTAATATGTTTTTCCCAGGCATTAAGCGCTTCAATATCACCAAAATAAGGCTCATTGCAAATTTCATAATAAAGGTTGTCGAATTCATTTAATTCTTCCAGTATTTTCTTTACCATTTTTTCCTGAATTTCAATTATTTCGGGATGTTTGAGAGACAAAATTTCTTTTTGATCTTTAATATTTCCAATTTGGTTGATATTATTGCTGATATATAGTGGGCTCAATTTCCATTGGAGTGTATCGTAAAAGTTTGAAAACAAATCGAGTTCAACTACAATATTACGTTTACCGGCTTCGGCGATAAAGTCTTTTAAACGTGTAAAATAGTTTTCGTCCCATTTAGTGAGGTCGAATTTATTGCCCCCATTGGCATATCCAGGCTCGTTGCTGCGTGCCCAGGGACAAATGAATTTATCTTTGCCCGGGGCCAGGGTATTGTTTGCAATTCCAAAAGCACCCTGGGGTTCAAGATAAATTCCTGTAAAAGTGCGTGTTACATTTAAATCTTTGGATTTCAGTTCATCCAGGTATTTGATATAGTCAAAATCGAGATTGATAACTGCCCCATAATGTTCGGTTGAACCGATTAAAACAGTAGGTTTTCCCCTAAACATAAAATAATGAGGATTTTCGGGATGAAGGCTTAATGGAGGATTTTGGGTTTTGCAACCTAAAATCATATACATTACAGCTATAAGAAGAATAGGCAACGTTGATTTTATCATTGGTTTGGATAGAAATTATTTATTTGATAATATGTACTTTAACTTTATGTATTGATGGTTTGGAAAGCATTTCAACCTCGAGCTCATCACCATTCATCCGCCGGCCTGGTTTCCATATTCCATTTTCAAATTTTCCTTCTTCGTGAGACAGGTATTCCACCCAACTTTTATCTTCATTTGATTCGAAATAAAGCCTGAAACCAAATCCTGCAATATAAAATTCGCCCGGGGCTGTATTAAGGATGAGTCCGGCAGCTTCCGGTGTGTTGGTTTCGGTGTTTCGTTTTTGCAAATATTTGATTTTTATTTTAAAGCCTCCTAAATTATAGGTTTCTTCTTCAATTCCGGTAAAAAGTATTCCAATATTCTTGACTGTTCCCTGATGTTGAACAAAAAAAGGAAGAAAGCTGGATAATGAACCATATACTTCGGAAATATTTGTAATATCTCTTATCCCATCGATGCCAAAGGGTGAAAAACCCACTGCATTGTGCTGACCAATAGCATAATAAACATTAGCTGCTGCACGGGCATCTCTTTGTGCTTCGGGAATAAAAAGCGTATTTCCTGATTGAACATAATCTTTGCATACACGCTTAAAATCTTCGAGATAAATATCGGGCGCAAGCAAATCAATTGAGGGTGCTGCTGCCCTCCAAATATCAAGCATTTTTATAACCGGGCCACCACTTGGATAATCGGTTTTGGTCATTTCTGAAAAATTGGGATCGAGCCAGGCATTGGCATACATAGGGATATTGTAAGCTATCCGTCCGGCTGAGGCTACTTTTCCAACATAGGTGGCTGTATACCAGGCTTGAAAAACTTCATCGGCCGATTGGCCAAATATTTCTTCCCATGTTCCACTCAATTTGTTGGTTGAAGCAAGAATTGTTTTCATTTGTGGAATCAGAGAATTCTTATTCAATTTCAAATACTTGATTAATTCTTCGGGAACCTTACTTTTAAACTTCGAATCGGCAATTACCGAATAATCTCTTGAGGTATTTAAAACGCCGGTTTCGTTCTCAACCTGCATCATGATAACGGTCTGTTCGTTTTCATCTATTTCCTTAATGTGTTTCATCAAAGCGATAAATGCTGAAATATCGGCTTTCATCGTGTTTTCGCCAAAGGCTGACAAGGCCCCCGAGTTTTCGCCCTGCTTTATCTGCATTCTGGGAAATCTTTTTAAATCTGTTTTTACCCATTCCGGCGCATAAGTGGACCAGGAATTTTTCCAGGTTCCAAACCATATCAAAACCAGTTTTAATTGATGTTCCCTGGCACTTTTAATTATTCCATCAACCAGAGTATAATCAAATTTCCCTTCAGCGGGTTCGAACAATTCCCACGAAACTGTTGCTATGACTGTATTTAAGTGCATCGCGGCGAGTTTATCCCAAATGGGTTCCATATATGCAGCATTTGAAGCACTTGAGTTGTGCAATTCGCCTGATAACATAATAAATGGTTCGTTGTTTAAAATCAATTGCTTAATTCCATTTTTTTCTTTAAAAAAAGGAAGATGGGGTTTATCCTGAGAAAATAGAATGACTCCTGAAAACAATGCAATCAATAAAAATACTAATCTTTTACTCATTTTGATATTATTTATTTCGGTTTATAATCAGATACTTTTTCAACAATATTTGGCTTCAATGCTACTCCTCCAACATTCCTCACAATTGAAATATTCAATTTATTTCCATTTTTACAAATTAATAATGGATTTGAAGATTTGCGGTTAAACTCAATATTTAGCAGGCTTATTTTATTGAAATTCTGCGCATTAATAAATGCCGGCGAATTGAATTTTACGTTTTCGAACTCAAAAGTATCTAAAATAGTGCTATCGCTATAGGTGAATGACGAATTTTTAATTTCTAGTTCAAATTTTCTTTTTTTATCGCCAATAATATTGAAACCATGCAAAAGGCCTGTTGCCTGAATATTCTCGAAACGTATACTGGTTGCAGGTTGCCCGGTTTGCCACAATCCATTTTCGAAATTGTACATGTAAAAATGTTCTGCTCCATCAACAGTTAAATTCCTTATAATCCAGTTGCCGCTCACCAATTTGGCGTTCTCATCATCGGGTGAAAAATGGGTGAAAACAGTTGGCAATTTGGCCACTTTTCTTATCCGGTGCATGTATTCACCGGGTCCCCAAATTTTGCAATCTTCAATAACTAAATTTAAACAACCCAACCTGAAAATATTACACGAACTATTCAGTTTGCATCCCGAAATATGAAAATCCTGATTATCGTTACCTGCAAAAGCATCGTCGCCGGTCCTGAAATCACAGTTTTTTGCAGTAAAATGATCACAAAACCGCGTATGTAAACCGTCGTGGCCGGCTCTGATGGTCACATTTTCAACGGTTGCGAAAGAACAATACCTGCAATTGATAGCCCAGTTGGCCGAATTTTTAATGGTAATTCCTTTTAATTTGATATTCTTACAGTTTATGAGCCTGATACAATGAGGACCCCGAAATCCTTCTTCACCATTTGGATTGTAACAATCTACCCCATCAATGGTTCCTTCGCCTATAATGGAAATATCGGTAAGATTTTTTCCAAAAATAAATGCATCACTTTGATAATCAGTATATTTGTCGCTTCCCTGCAGAAATGCACCCTTATCCAATTGCAAAGTTACTTTGCTTTTCAGTTCCAGGCCTCCTGAAATGTGGATTCCTTCTTTTAGCCTCACCGTTCCTCCGCCAGCTGCGGCGCACGAATCAATTGCTTTTTGAATCCAATTGGTTGATAAGTTGTGCTTTTCGTCTCGATCTTTCATCGAAAAACCTGAAAATACAATTATTGGAAGAATAATCATGATTGACCATTTTCTCCTGAATTTTATTTTATTATGTTCGTTCATTTTGCATTATTTTGTTAATCAATAAGTTATATTAATGTAATGATTATTTTTCAAACCCAAACTCTACTTCATTTGCCCAATGTTCTTTCCAATCGGCATGAAAAGCACGGCTGTTTTTCTTCGAAACGCTTCTGTCACGCGCCAGTTCCATGCAACTTCCGCCCGATCCATCATCGTTTATCCTGAATGAGAATTTGATGGTTTTTCCTTCATCAAGCGCTTTTTTAACATCCGGAATTTCGCTCCAGGGTATTGCACATTCGGTTATACGTGTATTTCCTTCATGAACAATTGCCAGCTTGCCGTTTTTAACTGGTCCATCGAAACTTGATTTTGGCTGGCGTGGGAAAAAGTGCTTGCGTGGCATACCCGGAACCAATAAACGCCAGATTTCAGTTCCACCGCCGTATTCGGGGGCAACCTGGTTCAATGCATATTCATAATCGGTGCATTTATAACCAATATAACGCGGCATAGTTCCTTTGGGATTAGAAAGTAGCCCATCCTGGCCAATTGGAATAACATTGAAAGCAATTTGCACATTATCATAAGCATAGCCAAGGCCGGAACTGTTATCGGGCAAAACCGGATCTTTCCGGTATGAATAATGCCTCACATCTTTTGGCCAAACCAATGGAATCAAAACATTTTGATCGGTTGGAGTGGCTCTAATTCCTGCGAGTAAATCCGGTTTTGTGCCAAATACCCAATAACCAAGATTTCCATAAACATTTTTCCAGTTTCCTTTGGTGTCGAAATCCTGTGCAATAAATTCGGCAAAAGTGCGGTTTGTTGTTTTGTTGGTCTGGTCGAAAAATACACCTGCCAACTTTACATTGTACCACCAGTTTCCCTTAAATGTAACACGCACGTTTCCTGAGATTTCGCAGACAATATAAGCTCCGTACCATAATTTTTCAACAGTTTGCGAAGCCAGTAATCCATTTGATTTTAAATCTCGGATTTCAATTTCGGTGTGCCAGGTATCCAGATTTGGCAGATAGAAAGCGACCTGCGTGGTTTTTTCAAGGGGCAGATTCAAGTCAATACCAAGTCCAATATTGTTTTTGTCGGGTTCCCAATAATTCATTATTCGCCCATCTTTTTCAGGATTTTGCAAGGCCCAAATATCGTTTTCAGACGCATTTCTTTGTCCATCCACTTTTCTAAACGAAAGATTTTCATCTGGTTTGAAGGCTGTATCGGGGTAGAAAAACTCATCATCATATCGGTTTTCGAAACGATAGGTTCCCGGATGAGGTGTTTTATCGGCCACTTTGGCCGCAAAATAGAAATAGTTTTCGTCGTAGGCCAGATAGCCATTGGCCATTCCATCAGAATTTTTGTCGAATTGTTTAAACGGATACCAGGCTGCTTCAGTAACCGAAAGACTTACTTTTCCGGCTGTAACTGTTTGAGGAACAGCTTTTGTCCATTCGTCAAGCTTTCCGTCGACCACCACATTTAGTTTCGAAATGGCATTTACATGTAAATCTTCCCAATGCAGGGCTTTGCCATCTTTTCCGGCATCAAAAAATACTTCAAGTGCATATTTGTTGTCGGGAGATGAATTTCCACCTGTAATCCTTACTTGTATTGATGAAGTTTCATTTCCTTTCAGGCTTAATTTTGGATTGTACGAAAGCTTCAAATCACCCAGTTTTATTTGAAATGTTCCGCTAACCGGCCTGTTCAGAATATTGGTAATCTGTAGTTCGAAAGAGGCGTTTTGTTCAATTCGTTTGGTCATGTCTTTAGCAATGATTTCAACTGGTTCGTAACCCTGTATATTTCCGTTTTTTAAAGCATTTTGCAATTTCATAAACGAACCTTTTGATCCATCGGTGCGCAAATAATATCCACGAAATGAAAGCGGAATTTCAATAATTGAGCCTTTTGCAGGAATTAAATTTCCATAAAAATCATATAATCTAAATGAAGGTTCCGCCTTAATGGTCATTTTTCCATCGGTAAGGGGTTTTAGTTCTGATAATTGTTCTATCAGTTTTTCATATTCTGTTGAATCGGCAGGTGTTTGAGCTAGTTTTGCAAGAATGGATTCCTTTTCTTTTATATCGCTTAAGCTGCGAACTTCCCTGAAAAGGATTTGTTCCGGTCCGAATGCTTCGCCAATATCACCACAAACCACAAAAGTTCCGTCGTCGGTATTTCCTTCATAACCATCGAATTGCATAATCCAGGGCAATCCGTTTTTAAAAAGCAGCTGGTTAAAATCGCGCTCTCCAACCATATTCTGTACCGCTCCCAAAGCCGCAGCCGGCGACCAGACCGAAGGAATTGCATTGATTTCGCGTGTTCCGTTGCTTGTTCTAATTCTCTTTGTTTCCTGGTTTCCAGTAATCATATATCCCCCGTATATACCCATGGAGCGGTCGTAGCCGGCTGATCTATTGGTGGCAACGACGGTTCCAATCCGATCGTCGGTATTTCCAACCCAGCTTTCGGTGTCCCAAATTAATACGCGGCCTTTATGGTCTTTCCGGTTAATCCATTCTGAATACAAGCATGGTGATTCCATCCCTTCGTAATGAATTGAAACAAAATCGTAAATGGGAAGAAATTCATTGCTTCCATCGCCAAACAATTTATCAAAGGCATTTGAATGCGAATCGCAACCTCCAATCAGCACATCAGCGCCTTGTTTTCGGGCTTCCATGACTCCCTTTGCCATCGACTTATAAATTTCGCGGTAACGCAACATATCGCTTTGCCAGCCCGAAATGGAAATACCTTCCCAGGGTTCGTTCCAAAGATGAACACCTGTAACACAGCCTTTTGGCCATCCGTTTTCAATACAAATATTTTTGACAAATTTCGAAAAATCCTCATCTAGCGAAGGCATCCAAACGTAATCCTGCTTGGTTTTTAAGAAGACGTTATTATCATCGAGAAAAGAGCGGGGATTTCCGAGAGGGATAAGGGCCGGACCTTCCATAAACATCAACAAAACCGTAACATTTTTCTCTTTGTATTCGCGGAGTTGTTTGTTCAGTTTTTCCATTTCCTTCACATAATCGCGATGTGTGGTTGGAATATATGAAATTCCCATTCGTATAGCCTGTACGCCAATACGACCAAGAAAATCGACACCCAAATCATCCAAAGCCTGTTTAGGATATTGAATGGGTTTGGGATTGGGTTTGAAAGTCCTCACAAGGCTTGTTGCAAACCGGCGTCCATGCTTCCCTAAATCCAGTACAAAAGTGTAAGCCCCAAATGTTTCAGGGATAGTGGGTTCTATTTCAAAATCAGAAAAACCTTTTGGAGGAATATTAACTTTTACTGAAATCGCTTGTATATCCTGCAATTTCACCATTTCGGGCAACCAAATATCGTTGGGTATACCATTTGCTCCTGTACGGATAATATCGAATTTCCCTTCCACCGCAATCGTTTCATTGGTATTGTTCACTACCTGAAACGTGAGTTTTGGCTTATCTCCCGGATAAAAAATATTGCATTCGCCCGAAGTTTTAATGCAATAGACATCAAAATCGTAAAACCGCTGGTTGTTTTTTACATTCAGCACCTTTTCGTAATTCAACCATTCTTCGGGTGCGCGCATTTGGGCATATAAAAGGTCAGATATTATTAGTGAGATAAGTATAATGAGTAGTTTTTTCATTTTAACATAAATATTAGGTATTTTAAAGTTCATTTAGAATTTCACAAAGAATTTTTACAGAAAATGCCGATGGATTTAAAAATATGACTTTGAGCTTCTTACTGTATTTTCTGTGGTAATCTGTGTCATGAAAAAAGTTTCACAGAGAACCACTGAGTAATCACAGAGTTACACTGAGCAAATTCAACCTGTAATTCGAATTAATAGTTTTTATTTTCAAAATATTCTGCTAGTTCCTGTTGTGATTTTTTCCATTTTGATACGATTTCATCATAAAATGGATAATTGTCGCTGTTTTCAATCAGGTTGTTTTTTGTCATATAATCCAGACAGAGTTTTACTCCCTGCTCGAAAGTAACCGTGTACTTAAAATCCAAATCACGTTTTGCTTTTGACGAATCCAGAATGGTATTGTACCTGAAATTTTCGTGGCACCATTCGGCAGCTTTTGGTGCTATTTTAAACAAAAAATCTGTTGGAATGTAAACAAAATCGGGCTCAGGTGCGCCCATTACCCTGGCTATGGTTTTCCAGATATGATTGTGCGTCATCCATTCATCGGGGCATAAATGGTAACTCTGACCAAAAGTTGACTCATTTCCGATAGCATTCACAAAAGCCCTTGCTGTATCATCACGATAAGTGGCCACCCAGATTGATGTTCCATCGCCGTGCATGATGATTGGTTTTCCCTTTTTAATTCTGTCGAGATGATAGGACTGACCGCCAAAAGAATGAATTCCCGGGCTCCAGCTCTCGTTATAAGTAAACGAAGGCCTGATGATTGTCAGGTTAAATGCATTTTTTGCCTGTGCTTCTAAAAAAATGTTTTCGCATTGTACTTTTTTAAATCCGTATGGAAAAGAAGGGCGTGCTTTTCGCTCATCATCTTCGTGCAATGGGAAACGTGTAACTTCTTTATTATAAACATCTATGGTACTGCAAAATATGAATTGCCTTGTTTTTCCTGAAAATAATTTTACGTCATTTTCGGCATCTTTAGGCTCAAAACAGATCATATCAATTACACAATCGTAATTTCCTCCGGCAAAAATTTCTTTTTCGTAGTTTGGCAAATTAGTCCTGTTGCCGCATATCACCTTAACTTCGGGCAAAAGCCAATCAGGCCGGTTTGCATCGTAATTAAACAAAGTAATATCATGTCCTTTCCCCTGAATCATTTTGGTGATAGGGGTGCTGATATTTCCTGTTCCGCCTATAATGAGTATTTTCATTTTTATTAGTTTGAAAATGAGTTAATTATTTTAGTTTATGAATGAAAAGTGTGTAAATTAAAACCAGAGAGTAGGTTATGATTGCCACACTGAAAGAAATTTGAAGACTGACCAAATCAGCAATTTTCCCCTGGATTACAGGTATTACGGCTGCTCCCAGAAAACCCATGGTCAATAAGCCTGATGCTTTGGCTGTTTCGGTTCCCATGCCTTCAATAGCCAGCGCATATAAGGTGGGAAACAGTAGCGAAATAAACAAACCTAACGAACACAGAATTATAATTGAAGGAACACCTTTTAATCCAATAGCTAATAGTAAAAGGAAAGCAATAGCTATTATCAGGCTCACAATTACTGTTATTGATGGTTTTACATTTTTTTGAATTGCAGCTGCCAGTAATCGCCCTGCAGCATATAAAACAAAAAAGAAAGTGAAAATCAGTTGAGTCTGATTCAGGTCAATTCCGATAGAATCTTTAAAGCGTTGTACATTATCAACGCCCATAGCTTTTACAATTTCTTTGAGATAAACCTGAAAAAAAGTGAAAATGCCTCCTTCGGTGCCTAACACCAAGAAGATAGCTAAAAATCCGAGCAGTACTTTTGGATTTTTCCAGATTGAATTTTTAATTGACGGAATATTTTCATTGCTTTTGGTTGATTGAAATGAAATTTCAACATTCTTGGCAAAAAGCGTAAAGAATGCAGTAATTCCAAGCACAACAGCAATCACAATAAAGATTATTACCATATATGGAATTTTGTCGGCTGCATCAACAATAGTTGCAGGCACAATGATGCTAATAATCAGAGGAGCAATAATCCATGCAATAGCTCCAAGAGCATTGCCAATATTCAACCGGCTTGAGCAGCCTGAAGGATTTCCTAGTCCCGAAAGCATTGGATTACCTGCTACCAATTGAAAGTTAAAACCGGTTCCAACAATAAAAAAGGCAAACAATACTAAAATATAATGATGCATCTGCAAAGCAGCAACAATGAGTATTGTACCAATGGTATATAAAAACATTGCAATGGACAGGCACTTCTTGTAACCAATGCGAGTTGCCAGATATCCCACCAATACAGAAAGAACCAGGAAAGGCAGATTTTTGGCTGTTGATGTATACGACCATTGCGTATTGTTCAGATGGAAAAAATCCATAAATTCATTAGGGAAAATGCTCTCGAAACACTGTACCAGTCCACAAAAGAAGTATATAAAATAGACTGTATAAAGCAAGATTTTGGTATTTGAAGAATTGCTTTTCATATTTTTTGTTTTCTTATTTAATCTATTTTTCCTGGTTTGTTAAAAGTTGCATCCAGATTGTCGAGAACCAGCACCCAGTCAAAATTTCGCCCTTGCGAAGGTGCATTGAATCTTAGTTTTCCGGTGTTTTCAAAAACTCCAATTTCTGTTGCTTCACCATTTCTGGGATTGTACCACCATGCTTTCACTTTTTTTCCTGAAATAAAACCAGAATTGATTTCAACTGCACCTCCCAAAGGCAGATAGCAAAACAGGTAATCTTTTCCATAAGTTACGCGGATATGCTCATCGCCAACTTTGGGGCTGTCAACCGGTTGCTGGTCCGGAATTCTTTCGAAATATGGTCGCGAACGCACCAGTTTTTTAAGATATTGCATTTGTTGAGCTCCTGGTAGTTCCAGTGCTTCCTTCCAGGTAAAGCGCACAAATCCAACGGGTTGTCTTGGTCTGTCGTACATTTGCCAAACCGGATGGGCTCCGTATGTGTGACCACAAGCACCTGCAAAAACAGCCCAATAAGCCGCCTGCCTAACATCGTAATCGTTGAAAAATCCGTTGATGTCTGGTTTCCAGTTCACTGCATGTTCTTCGTAGCGTGGTTCCGAATCTAAGCAGGGTTTTATTGGTTTTCTTTCGTAATCGGACATGATCATTGCGTAATTTGGTAAATCGCGCATCGAATGACCTGATTGACAAATGTTAAAATCGAGCCAGCTTTCGTTGTGAAACCAGAACGAACTACTTGCATCGCCCATTGGGTGAAAGGTCATTAAATGGTTTGGATCAGTTTCTTTGATTCCTTGTCCCAGGGCATTCCATATTTTTGTATTTGGTTCGCCTCCGGTGCGATCGCCACCGTTTATCCAGATAATATTCCAGCAGTTTTTATATCTGTTTGCTATCCATTTACCATAGCGATTTGCATTTTCAATATTAAATATTGCAGGACCAATTCCAAATTTGGGTTCTAATTTATCGCCCCAGGTTGGAACCATAGCAATAAATAATTCGTGTTTGGCAGCCAGTTCCACCATTTTGTCAATATGCTCGAAGTAATTCTCGTTTGGAGTATCCGGATTCATATTGTGCAATGGGCATTCCCCATAAATATTTGGATCGCGCAAACCGTCCATTTCGCTTAAAACAACCGTATGAATTGTATTGAAGCCCTGAGTTTTTCGTTTTTCGAAATAGAAATCTGCTTCTTCGATTGTTAAACGGTGAAAAATTTCCCAGGCAGTATCGGCCAGATAAAAAAACGGCGTTCCATCGGCCTTTTGAATGAATCTTCCGTTCGATGATACCTCTAACAAACCTTTTGTGTTCATTTTACTTATTATCGGTTGAAAGTTTTACATCATTTCCGTTAATGCGTATGGTTGTTCCTTTGTAAACAATATCGCATTTATCACCGTAAGTTCTTCTTTCGAAAAGCGACAAATTGGTAATTTTTACGCCATTGTCGAGCATATTCAAAGCGCCACCTGCATTGGGATCGCGCCATTTATACAATATTTCCCTATAGAAATCTACCGACCCACCCAAACACATATCGGCAAACATATACCTTGCATTTTCCTGGTAAAAGTCTTCGTCGGTGTCCAATTTAATTGTTTTTGCGTCAACCGGAGTTTTTGTGCCTTTTTTAACAATGGTCCATTGGTCATTGAGTTTGATCCTTTCCATAAGATTCAAATTCGAAACCGCCACAAAATATGTTCTGCGCATCAGGGCTTCCTGCATATCGGGGTTATTGAACTGTGTCATGTATTCTGAAAGTTCGGCTCCTAAGCTTAAATTGACCAGAATAAGTCTGACATTTTGTTCATTATAAAGTTTTTCATTGGTAAGAATTAATTCACTTCCGTTGATTGGCTGTTTATTATCTTTTCTGACAATCCGCACAACATTTTTCTCCAGTTCAACCCGTTCAAACTGACTGATATTTTCAATCATAATACCTTGCCTGAACCACCGAACGGCACGCAAAGAGTTGGCATCGCCTTCTTCTTTAGCAAATTTTTCATAAAAATCGATGGGTGCTCCCAGGCAAATATCTGCCAAAATGTATTTTGCCCAATTGGTGCGATAGCTGTTTGCTTCGATATTAGAAATAACCAATATGAACGCGACTAAAAAAATAGTTTTTCTTACCATGATATTTTTTCGATTTATTTCGTTTGTTTTAATACAGCTACAGCCCAGGGGGTAAGCGTTTCATTCCAAACCAGGTTCCCTTTGCTGTCTGCTTTGATTGTGTGTTTTTTTGTTTTCAGTGCATAGTTTTTCAATTGAATTGTCTGTTCGCGGGTGGCAGGGTCGGGCATACCCATTTCTTTCCATTTTGTTAAGGCAAAACCATTGTTTTCGTCCAGAATCTCAACCTCGAAGGTGCTTCCTGGTTTTAATCCTGATAAATTGACTGAAACTGTTTTAGGTGAGTCTGTATGCAGAATTTTCTCTGCAGCTTCTCTGTTTTCGCGAGAAATAGGCACTGCTGATTTAATTTCAGAAGGGTAATTATAAATTAATGCCTGAATGAAACCGGTTTTTGAATTTCGTGTGACTATTTTCTCCTCTTTTCGGAAAATTTCTTCATCGCCCAGCATATTTAAAAATCGGTAAGCATGAAAGGCAGGTTTCACAATTCCCTGGTAATTTATCAGTCCAAAACCGCCGTGAAACATTGAATTTCCAGCTCCGGCTTCTTCAAATACATCCGTAAATGTCCAATACGAAAGAGAATTGGCCAAGCCAATGCAATCGAGATTTATTTTAACAATGTAAGCTGCCGCTTGCAGGTAATCGTGTGTATAATCGCGTGATGAAGGGCTTGAACTCCATTCAGTCAGTTCAATTTGGGCATTATTGTATTTGCTTTTTGAAACCACATCTTTTAACCATGATATATCTTTAAATGTGCAATTTACAGGTCTGCTCATTTCAAAGTAATTTTTCTGTTCATCGAATGGGTAAGTTGTTGGATATGGGTGAGATGAAATAAAATCTACAGGAAGCTTTTCTTTTTCGCAAAAAGCAATAAAATCTTCTATCCAGGGCCCTTTGCACTGAATAGTATCAAAATCTTCTGATTTAATTTCCTTTTGTTTCGAAAGGCGTTCATAAACTCCTTCTTCGGGATGATAGCTGCTGGTTGCCGGTCCGCCAACGCGTAAAACAGGATCTATTGCTTTGATTGCATTGGCTGTTATTTTATACATTTCGAAATATTGTTCTTTTGTTCCGTTCCAAAAGCCATTCAAATTGGGTTCGTTCCAAACTTCGAAATACCATTTCCTGACTTCTTCTTTTCCATATCTTGAGATACAATGGTTTACAAAAGCCACTACCAGTTCTTTCCATGCAGTAAAATCGGATGGAGGAGTTCCATGTCCGCCCCACCAGAAACATGTTGCAGCCGGTGAAATATCTTTTGGGAAGAAACCAAGTTCAACAAAAGGCTTTACGTTCAAAGCCAGCATTCTATCAAACAAATCATCAGTATATTGCCAGTTGTAAATTGGTTTGCCTTCAACTATCCGCATTACAAACATATCATCATGGAAAAGACCATGAAACCTGCAATATTGAAAGCCACACTCTTTTTGAACCAAAGCCAGGTGTTCGAGCCACGAAGCACGTAATCCTTCGTTTGCACGGCCTGCACCAACGCATTTGCTCCAGTAGTGATCCAATGGTTTTCCGGGTGATTTTACATCAATTGGGTTTTGCGAAAAACCATTGGATGTAAAATATATGAAAACTAGGTATAATAAGGCTTCCCGAAAGATTAGTTTTTTCATATTTGGTTAGTTTTAAAAATTAATTATTTGTTTTTTTCCTACGTAAGTGACTGTTTTATCAGGGTTTGTGCATATTTCCAACCTGTTTCCATGCTTTTCATTTACCAACACAATATTGAATGTTCTGTTTTTTAGCATTCATGGAAATTCTCCTAACCGGTCGCTGATTTCCAATTTCTTTTCACTGTTGTTCCAATTAAAAGTGATGGTTGAAAAAATCCTTATCTATTTTTTTTTATCAAATCGACCTATTGATTTGCTTCATTATCTGAAATCACCATTTTTTTTCCTGATTGATTCGTGATTAAAACACCTTTGTACCCGTTGTTTCCTCTGATGATTGCATGATCCACGCCTTTCTTCAATAAAATACAAGGTGGCCGGGTTTTTTCACCACCATATTTCCATTTTTCTGATTGGTCAACCGAACTTTCCATACCGTCAAAAGTGCAATTGTTTACCTGAAGTTTACCTCCTTCACATACAATGGAATAGAGGTTCTTGTCATAATAATTATTTGAAAAATAACAGTCTGAAAATGAAACATTTCCAGTTCCTTTAATCAAAGCATTGTGCTTAACCGGGCCCCAAAACCCGCAATTCACAAACCTTACATTTCCTTTGTTGGTTTCAGAAATAACAATTTGAGTACTGTCACCTGTGAGATGCGAGTTGAACTGTCCGTTTGTAATTAATAATCCCATAGGCTGGATATCATCTACTTTTACGCAACATCCCGAAGCATCGGCTGCAATTCCGCTAAACTGACCGTTACAGCTACCTGTCCAGTTGCCGTTTTCGGTTTTAACAAAGTGATAGCCAATTCTGGCTGGAAAAACAAAAGTGTTGGTGATGAATTCCCAATCGCTGCGGCCAATGATAAAAGCTTCGAGGTTTTGCTGCATGTATTTGAAAATTTTCCAGAAATCGCCTTTTGTAGCCGGATGTCCCCAGAAATGACAATGAAACTGAACGTTTTCAATGCGTCCGATATCGCCTACACTTTCAACAAAAATTCCCCGTCGTAAAACACAACCAAATACACTGTTTATGCGGTGACGACCGTTTTCATTAGGTCCGGCATGAATTCCATTGTAGCTGTTGATGAGCGTAACATTTTCTATTGTACAGTCAAAAACGGTTGAATCGGGACTATAGCTTCCGATATGGAAAGTCCAGGGATAGGGGTGAATATCATCCACATTTTGTTCGGGATAATAAACTGTGATGCCCGAAACTGCAGATGAATTGCGCATTTCGAAAAGGGCAGGAGCTTTTTCGTTGTCTCGGCCTCCGGTGGTCAGAATTATGGTTCCATTTAGTGGTTCCCACGAGCGCGGAGCAAGGTTTTCGCCTTTTAATGAAACTCCATAAAGTTTTAAACTGCCTTTAATCAGGTATTTGCCGGCAGGAACAAAAACAATTCCTCCTGAAACTGAAGCTGCATCAATTGCTTTTTGAAACGATGCGGTATTGTCAGTTGTTCCATCGGCTTTGGCTCCAAAATCCAAAACTGAAATCTGGATATTTTGCTGATTTTGCGCCAAAATCAAACCTGAAAAGCAATTAGCTGAAAAAATAAGTAAAAAAAGAAATGTTTTCAATTTCATGTGTTTATATTTTAATTTGTTTTAATTGGTCACATGGAACATCCACAATTTGAGACATTTGAGCTTTTTGCAATCGAATGGAATAATCATGCCGTTGTGTGTTAAGCTTTAAACATGGATGTTTCATCTGTCTATTTTTTTATTGTCAGATGAAACATCCTTATAGTCATATCCTTGTGTGTAAATTTTTTCTGCATGGATGTTTCATGGTTTTGATTTTTAAAGTATTTGAAATCATTCAAGAATTAATTCAGCTTTTTCGTAAATATCCGGATTGCAAAGCCAGACTTCTGGTTTCATGTCTTTTGGCAGATTATTGGTGCTTAAAAGCATTACCTGTACCGACTTTCCTTCTAATTTTTCATCAACAGGAATATAAAAAGTGAGATTCTTTTCAGGAATGCCAAAATGCTCCCAATTATTGTATGGAAATGATGGTGCACGTTCGTTTGCAGCTATTGTTTTACCATCAACCATCATCAGGGCGAATACATTTCCTTCTTTACAATCAGCAGGCACAGTGACCGGTAAATAAGCACCTTTTGCAATTCCGGTAAGCTTTCCAGTGTATTTCCAACAAAGTTTTACATCTTTTTGCTCAGTTAAGCCAAAGAGGTTCGAAGCCTTCCACTTATTTCTTTCTACTTTTTTATTATTTACATATCCTTCAATTTCAGCAACTTCAGTGGGCGATTTGGCCAATCGCAGGTATCTTAAAGATTTGTCTTTGCCTAAGTTTATGATCAACTCAGTGTTCCGAATTTCAAATTTAGCTGGATACCAGGTTTCCAAATCGTTTGAAAATTCAACAGTTCCGGGATTGTAATCTTTAGGAATACCCCTAAGTAAGAACTTGTCAAGCTTTTTGGATTCACCGATATCAAGGCGGAATGCTCCATTATTTTCTTTTAAACTCATGTATTTATAGCGCCTGACTTTAAAAGAAGTTGACAAATCACCATCAAAAGCATATTTATCCCAAATGCCAATTCCTGAAAAAAGCGTGTCGTTGAAAAAAGCATCGCGACAGGCCTGAACAACAGGTAGTTTGGTGTTTCCTGAACGATTGAGTTCCCGAATTTCGAACGCATTGTTATCTAAAGCAAAAAGGCAGGTTTCGATAGTTTGTTGAACATTTTTCGGCAAAGTACTTAACTGCAAATTGCCTAACCTTTTAAGATAAACTATATCCTTTTTTTTACCAGAAAAAGTGAATTCAGACTGACTACCTTTTAAAACTGATGAAATATCTTTTCCATTTAAACTGGCTTTCTTATATATACGAGAGCTATCAACTAAAGAAAAATGAACTTTTTCGCCGGGTAAACCCAACAAGTTGACTATTATCGGTTTATTGGGAATATTTTTAATTATATGATAATCAATACCTTTTAATACCAGTTCAGGATTAGGTTTGGATGAAATTTTTATCAGACAGCTTCGGAAAGGCAAAACTGTAATTTTTACTTCAGAACCAGATTGGAAATTGCCCAAAAACTTTTCAACAGGATGATATTGAAGTACTTGAATATTTCCAGTGCTCAATAAACCAATGGATGAATCGAGCGGGAGTGTAATCTGAACCGGCTGCCAAGAAAGGTTTCGAAGTGTAATAAGCCTTGTTGAACTGTCGCCCCGCGAAACGGCGAATTTTCCAAATTTTTCTTCCGGCAGAATTTTTCCATGTACCAGAATATCGTTGTATAGCCTGTGAATATTATAAATCCGGGCCAGGCGGGGAAACATTTCATCGCTTAATAAAAATGGATTTCCATAAATTTCGGGCGATAAAACAAGATTCCGGTTAAAGGCCTGCAAAATTAAATCGTCATCCCATGCATCGAGGCATGAAGACAGGCAAACCCCGTGATCTTCAGTCAGCCGCTGTAACCCGGGAGGTATACCCCTTTCTAAATTGCTGGCCCTGTGATGAGGAGCTGGTATATCGTTCGAAATATTCACATCTACATAGGTTTCACGACCTTCCCAAAGAAAAGTAGTGGTCAGTTTTCGGGCTTCGTCGTTCAGTGTAATTCGGTGGTTCAAAACTATTAAATCAGGAACATATTTGCGGCATTCCTGCATGGTTTCAATAAAGTATTTTTGATTTTCGGGGCTCAGATCAGAACAACATGCATCGAATTTGAAAAGAGAAAAGTGATAATCGCGACAAAAACCAACCAGCATTTCTTTGCGCTGCATCGCTTCTTCTTTGGTTTTTCCATAACCATCGGGTCCAAGCCAAACACCAAGCCTGCAATTAAATGATTTTGCCAGTTCTACCAATTGTCCGTAGCCATTAGGATATCTTTTTTTAAACCACGGAGTTTCAGTTGAGCCATAAGCAGGTAATCCCGGATCAGGTGCACAGTTAGGTCCCTGATCAATATCGGCAGCATCCATCAGATAAATATCCAATTGCATTCCGTATTCGTCATGCAGCCACTTGAAAAATTTCAGATTGGCTTCTACTTTTTTTTCATTCGAGCCAAACCAGTTGCGGTTTATCCAATCGAAATAAATGGATTTTGAAGGGGTGAACTCGTTTATGAGTTTGTTAAAATCATTTACATTTTGTGCATTTACCTTGTTCAAAAATATCAACATAAACAGGTATAGCAGAATATTTGATTTAAATTTCATAATATTGAATATTGGTTGTTTTAAATTGAAATGATGAAATTATTAATTGAATTTTGTTCATCCTAATTTAAAACAAGAATCCAGTCATTTGCCTCACTTCCGTTATCACCAATGGTGTTTAAATCATATTGATTTTTGTTTTTCGCTTTAGGCAATGAAATGTCTATATATTGTCCATTGGTTGGGTTAAACCATTGGGCTTTAGTTATTTTATTCATTTTTGATGTGTTGATGGTCATTTTTCTTGCTTCTTTACCGGAGGGAGGAAAATAGGCAACAATCAAATTTCCATCGGGGATAAATGAAGCCACCGCATAATCTGTTTTTCCGTAAGTCCCGGCCCCCGAGTTGATGATTTCGCCGTTTAAATCGGGAGTTAATTTATACCATTCAAAAGATTCAAATAAATTTTTAACATGTAACATTTGTTTTGCGCCCGGGTCATTTTCAACTTTGCGCCAATCTTTGTTCACCATCCAGCACCAGCTTCCATAAGCATGTCCGCAACTACCCGAAAGTACTGACCAATAAGCCTGCCGGCGAACAATTTCGGGCCAGCTAAATGGTCTGCACGATGCCGAATCTTCGCCTTCGTACTGACTTTCGCCCAAAACAAATGGTTTAACCGGAAATTTTCTGTACTCGATATGGTTCATCTCATACACTTCGGGTAGTTCGCCCCATCCACATAAATAAATCCATACATTGTGCTTATTATGAAAATAAGTATAAGTCCATGAAAAGTTAAGCCATGAATTGTCGAGATAATTCATTACATCAGAACTGGAATGCCCCGAAGAGGCATGATAGGTTTGCATTGCACCGGGCATAAATTCCTTAATTCCAAGGGCCATTTCGCGGTAATGGTCTGTATGCCCCTGTGGGTCGGCATCGCCACCCTGAATCCAAAATAGATTTTTACAATCTGCAAAGTATTTACCCAGAAATCGTCCATATTCCCGGCAGTTTTTTGTGCCGTTTTTCAGAATAATATCTGTCCAGTCACCACCGCAACAGCCTTTCCATGCCAGGGCCACGCCAACCAATAAACCTTTTTGTTCTGCTATTTGAATTCCTTTGCGGATATGTTCGAAATAAGCCAGGTTGGGCTTTGTAAAATCGTTATTCTCGAAAGGTTTATCACCATTTACATTGGTACCGGTGGTTAATGCCATGGTTTGAATAACAGTAAAACCCTGATTAATTCTGATATCCATCAATTCACCCATTTCTTTTTTGTTGAGGTTAACAAAAATGAGCCAGGGTGTTTCGGCCTGATAGAAAAATGGTTTATTGTTGTTATCAACCAGGTAACGGCCATTTTGGGCAGGTTTTATTGGAAAAGCCGGCTTTTGGGCATTTATATTCAATAAACTAATTAGCAAAAAAAATATTAGAGCTAAATATTTCATAATTAATTATTTATTGTTTAAATATCTATTCAAATTCAAATGCTTGTGTTTTATTCTTTTTACAAATCCTGTGATAGATTTTCATGATTTCTTCCCATTTATCTGCCGGAGGAAAATAGTTCCAGGCTGATATTAATTCATTCACTTTTTCTTCAACAGATCGAACGCTTGAAGGTTTTTCTTTTTCCTGCCATTTGGCATAGCCAAAATTTCTTTTGAAAAGGCCATCTGTATTGTAGTTCGAAAACATATTCATCATGGTGTCCTCCATTGTTGCAAAAAGTTGGTTCTCTTTTACAGCAAGACCTATGTTAATAGAGGCTTCCGAAGCCCTGTCATCAGCGCTAAGTGGCGAATGCAATGCCCAGGTGTTTTTGATGTATTCCATATCCAAAACACATTGTAAGGGCGACCAGCCCTCGTCGCAACTCAAAGGACAAATGCTGAAAGCATTGGTGCCATGTGTTATGGATGATACTATCTGAAGCATTTTATCGGACTGACACAAAAAATCGGGCATTTGGGCCGAAGTTAAAGTATCTTTTACCATTGCATAGGGCAGTTCAAGATAATTAAACAGTTCTGTTTTAATGAGTTCCAAACGAAAATGTTCAACAGTTCCAAATGATATCAAACCCGTATTCAAATCCATTGCTTGAGGATGAGGCATAATATAACATTCTGTTTCAGGGAAGAGTACATTCAAAATGGTAGCTCCTCCCAGCGTTTCGGCCAGGGCCAGGGTGAAATTACCAACAGGATCAACCGGCCCGGTTAGTCCCATAATGGGCATCGATCCTATCAATACCCTTTTAACTGAAGTTCCTTCCTGAAAAAAGAAATTCAGTTCATCTGAATCTAAAATCATGGGGCTTGCTGACCAAATGCTGACTTCAATCAAATTTCGGTTAAAACCTTCTTCTGCTATTTCGCGGATATCGAAATAATCATTTAATAATTCCGAATTTGCCGGAACTTCGGAACTTCCGCCCATTTGGTTGTAACGAAATCCAATCATATATTGCTCAAAACCCTTAAGCATTTCATCCGATTCCTGCGGAGTTCCGCACGAATAGCCTACCACACCATAAGTTTTATTTAACATGTGGATAAGCTTTGTCCCGTTAATAACATCTTGCCGCGTAAGAGGCCGGAAAGAATTGTTTTGATAATCAGCATAATAGGTTGCCCGATCATTGACCCTGATAACCAATTCATTTTTACCGGGCTTTGGAACAAGATTGTCGAACCAGCTATGGTATTTGCCAAACGAATGACCTTCGGGTAACCGGTTTGATTTGACATGTTCTAATGTATTCAGTATCATTTGCTTTTCAGGAAATATTCTTCCATTGCTGACCATTAATCCACCATTTTTTGCTTTTTCGAGAAGTAAGGCATTGGAAGTAGCAATTCCTGTTTCGTGAATGGTTTTTATTGCATATTCAAGTACTTGCTCAAAAATCAATGGATTTACAATATTTGAGTTTATATTATTTTGCATATCAATTGGTTAAAAGCATTTACGGATAAAGGGTTTGTTTATTTCCCAAAGTTCGTCCAATAGCTTCCAGGCAGCATCGGTGCTATTTACAACCGGATCAATAAGCAAGGCCTGCAATGCCATTTCTTTCGAAGCATTTACCGCTGCATCAACAGCCATTTGTTGAACACTGGCTTGTTGTAATAGTAATTTTGCAATTCCATCCGGAAGATTTCCCACTCTCAAAGGGGTAATTCCATTTTGATCGGCCATAATGGGAACTTCAACCGCCAAATCATCCGGAAGATTTGAAATTGCTCCATTATTATAAACTACCCCCGATTCGATAAACTGCTTTTTATTGTTCATAATTGCAGTAATTACATCAACCGCTTTTTCTTCCGAGGGTTGAAACCATTCTTTTACATTTCTTTTTCCCGAAAGTACTTCTTCCACTTCATTCTGCATCCTGATTCTTTCGCTGGCATCCCAGGCAAAATCGTAGCCATGTTCTCCACCTTCGTAACCGTAAGCAATATATTCGCCCAAATGATCGTCGCTGCACGAAGGATATTTACCAAATGCTTTCAGCAGCTTTCGCGATAGTGGCATAAATGCCGGATCAAATGATTTTTCTTTTTCCAATAACAAGGGATACAAATCAATTCCGTTTTCTTTATCGGTAAGTTTTAAAAGCCACTGAAAATGGTTAAGTCCTGCAGCAAAAACATCCACTCTTTTTTCGTCGATTCCCATAATTTTTGCAACATCATGTCTTCCCATAAAAACTCCATGACACAAACCAACATGCTTTAATTTGGAATACCGACCCAGAGCCAGTATAATGCGGCTTTCGGGATTGGAAAAATTGAGAAAATATGCCTCTGGACAAAGTTCTTCCATATCACATACAATATCGTAAATTGCAGGCAAGGTGCGCATGGTAAAAAATAATCCACCAGGGCCTCCATTTTCGCCAAGCGTATGACGTATTCCATATTTTTTAGGTATCTGAAAATCCAGTTGCCAAAGCCTGCTTCTGTCAATAGCTATACTATTTGTTACAAATCCTGCTCCAGGCAATACTTCCCTTCGGTTTACAGATTTTTCTATTTTTAAATTCAAACCGCTTACTTTGTTCATGTGAACAGCCAGATTGTACATTCTGTCAAGCATTTCGGGGTTTAAATCTACCAGGCTAAGGGTACTTCCTCTCAGTTCTTCAGAAATAAATATATCCTGGAACATGCGAAGTCCAAATGATAAACTTCCTACGCCAATTAATACTATTTTAGTAGTTCTCATATTTTATGTTGATAAAGGATTATCTTGTTTTATTTTATTCTTATTCATTAAAATGAGCCATTTCATTAATATTGAAAAGATAAGTATTGCAGTGCCATTAATAATATAGATGGTTTGTATTGAAATTGATTCGTAAAGGAATCCGGTCCAGATATTTCCTAAAATGGTTCCGGCTCCTAAAAAAGTAGCCCACATAAGCGACTGACCGGTAGCTCTCCATCTTTCAGGGACTATCTCATTGGTGTATTCTACGCAACAAGCCCATAGTAATGACCATGATATTCCCTGTAAAATCTCTATACAAATTGCAACCTGAGGTTTTTGGACTATTCCGTAAAGGAAACAACGTAAACTACTTGCCAACAGCGTAAAAATAAGGGTGCTTTGAATTCCAAAGCGATTTATGATACGGTTTGCGAAAAAGAAGAATGGAATTTCAACCAAACCTTGCAGTCCATAAGCCAGGTTGATTAAAGATGATGATGCCCCTAAATTGCTATATAAAATGGATGAATAATACCAGATTGGAGCTGTGAGAATTGCAATAAAAAAAATAATGACGAGGAATCCAATTAATTGAAAGTTTTTCCATAATTCTTTTATACTTTCTTTCTTTACCTCAAATTCGTTTGCAATACCGATTGGTTTGGACGGATTAACCATCAGAACAAAAAACATACTTATGCTCAATAATATTGCACCAAGCCTGAAGTTAAATACCAGATTATCGGAAAGATTGATATAGTACATAAATAAAGAGCCTGCGGACCAGCCAATTGCACCCCACATTCTGTAGAAACTGAACACGCGGCTATTGGCTTTGCTAAACAAGTCGAGCGTGATGCAATCTATCAATGGATGAATTGTACTCCATAATATTCCGAAAATTGCAGTCAGAAAAAATAAGTACCAAAATCCGGCCTTTTCGGGGAATAATAAAAAACATAAAATAGTGCCCGACATGGCTATAATCAGTAGTTTTTTTCTTCCAAAATAATCGGCCCAAAAGCCCCAGAATGGTTGAACCAACAGTATAACTGCAGGTGGAATAGCCGATAGAACTCCAATCTCCAGTCCGCTTAAACCTGCTTTTTGATAATAGAGCGAAAGTACCGGAATCCAACACACAGCGCATCCATAGGCGAACAAATAAGTAAGCCTTATTTTAGCTGTAGTTGATAATATTTTTTGATTCATAAGCTTTTGCCAGATATTATTTAGATTATTTAATTATGCGAATTAAAAATTGAACTAAATTTTTTTAAACGCAAAGAGCCTCAAAGAAAAGCAGAGCGCCGCAAATAAGAAGATTCTCTTCGCGTTCTCTGCGTAAACCTCTGTGGTTCTCAGCGGTAAAAGATTCATTTATCAGCATCATTTTATACTATTAATTTGCATTATTAATTTAAAGTTTGATCATTAATTCGCATGAATTACTAAGATTGAATTAGATATACCTTGTTTTTTAAGGCTTTAAATTCCTTATTTCCAAATACTTTAATAATGTTTCCTGAAGTTAATTCTTCTGCCTTTTCGTTTGGATTTAATGCGAAACTGAAATCTTCAAAAGCCCATAAAACCAGGGTTTTGTCCTTTTTATAAATTACTCCTTTTTCATTTTCAAGAATTTCGCGGTTAAACATCAAATCAGTGACTTTATTGTAAATCTTTATTAAATTGAAAGCCAGTGGATTATCAATGCCAAATACCAATTTGTCGCGTTCAATATCCCAAATTATCATCCACATCATGCGATAGGCAAGTCCTTTAAAATAAATGTCAATGGGTTCATATCCGGCCTTTTTAACCGCTTTTTCGTCGAAACGGCAATAGCAATCGGCCCAAATAGGGAATGAGCTGATTCTGTCAACTAAATCAGGCCCTGTGCGGTTGATTCCAAAAACACCCATATCTTCTGCACAATACTGATAACCCATTTTTTGCATTTCAACCACCCAGCTCAGATGTGCATGGTATTGAGTATGAATTAATTTGGGAGGTTCATTTTCGGGCCTGTATTTCATCAGTAATTCTTTCTGATCCATTGTAGCGCCGCTCCAGCCCTTGGTTCCATCAAACTGGGCGTGGTGAAATTTATCGCTCGACATATTGAAAGAAGAATCGAGGAAAATTCCGCCAATGCCAATTTCGTCATAAAAATATTTCCATTGTTTCATCCAGTAGGCACGGATGTCTTTGTCGCGAAGGTTTAAGGCACAAAAACGCGGGGTATAATGATCTGCTTCAATAGCATTTGAGGCATTACGTATAAAGGGCGATTCTGCTTTATCAATCACTTCCATAATGGAGTTTTTATAAGGAAGAAATTCGATTCCTTTCTTCTTACCATCATGATGCATGAATCGTTCTGTTAATGTCGAAATTGCTGTATTTCCCCACATTTCAACCCTGGCTCCACCTGATTTTGCTGCCTGACAAAACTTTTTCAGTTTATCTTCACCCACTGTTTTTGCAATTTTAAAATCCACATTGCAACACATGTTCGAAACACCCCAGACATTCATGTCATTCTCGCACTGGTTAGGGATAAATATGGTTTTAGCCCCTGCTTCGAGCAATTTGGGCAGTCCTGTTTTTGTATATTGATCAAAATCCGGTTCTGTCCATTCTTCAATGACCCCGTAGGTGGTAATTCTTTCGCGTTTCATCCCAATCTGGCTGTGAAGTTCTTCGTGAACCATTTCGCGCATTTCGTTGTAGAGGTTTGCTTTTCCAATCCTGTCGAGTTTTCCGGGTATCCATAAAACTTCCATGGGCGATGTGGTAAATTCGGATAAAAGATCATTGCAATGCTCATGGATATGGACAATCTGTTCATAGCCATTCCATTTTTCGAACAACGAACGAATATGTTCCACTTTGCTGGCCCAGGTAATTAAAGTTCCTTCGTTGGCCGATGTAAAGGTAAAACCCTGTAATTGAGTTTGTAATGGATGAAATTGAAAAATATTGGGGTTTGCAATGCCGGGCAAATACCATTCTGTGGAATAAAAATCGTCTGCCGACTTGAATTCTTTAATTGAATCAACCACGCCGTTGCGCATCCAAAGCTCATTGCCTGTTGAATTTCCACCAATTTCCCAGCTTGCCCTGTCGGTAATTTTGTAAACGGGCATTTTTGTACTTTGATAGAAATATTGATAGCTAAAGCCTTTTACAAGCGTTTTGCCCAACATTCTTTCAACCGGCTTAATTTCTAGTTTGAGTTTAATATCCGCGGCAGGAATTATGTTTTTTGTCCAATCGCCGATCCTACGGCGGTTTCTTACTGTATGGAGCATCCATTCCATGGTATTTTCGGTTTTAGCTTCAGCCGAAAATTCAAAAACTATGGAATGTTCCGATATTTTTTTGTCTAATACTTTAAAATTGACCAGCTCCAGCGCATCGGGGGTGGTAATTTGGACAAACATGGGTAATTTGCTGCTTCTAAGATTTATTTTGTTGATGGTTACTGCTCCAATTCCAAGAAAATTATCACCAGAATATTGAAACTCGAAATCAAAACCGTTTAAAAACTTTTCGTTTTCTCTTTTCGTAATCGTATTACTTTTATTTTGAGATGCAGAATTTGCTATGGAAGGAAGCGTGAGCGCTGCCGTTCCCAATCCTAATTTTTTAATAAAATCCCTGCGTGGACTCAAAGGTTTCATATTTTAATATTTTATTTGTGAATTTGTTTTTGAATAAAATGGACCAAATCGGTACTTCCTTCTGATTTATTGATGTTTGAAGGGATTGTCCGCATATACCATTTTACCTGATAGTTAAGAAGTTGACCTGGTTTTAAATTTTCGTGTTTTCCGTGGTTTTCGAGTTCGGTATACAATTGATCGCCATTTACATAAATTTCAATTTCGCCTTGCTCTTTTGCAATTTCTGATGTTGGAATATCTTCGAAAGTTTTTATAAAAACCATATTGTCTATTACATGCGCAAACCATCCCTGGCTGCCCATTGCAAAAAGCTTTGCATGCGATTTTATCTTATCAAAATCGTAAATGAACCAGATGATTCCATTTTTAAGTGAAACTCCCGGTAAATTGCTCGAAGCCATTATTGAACTATCGGGAGCTGAAGGAAATAAGCTCATACCTCCGGGTAAAACCCGTGTAACTTCCCAGGCTCCAACCGATTGATTGGTTTTTGAAATATTTTTTATCTGATAGTTGATGATGAAACAGGAGTCTTTCTCAGAAACAGTAAAGTTTTTAGACAATTGAAAACCGCTTTTTTCATCAGGTTTTGAAGTGAAACAATATTCTTTATTTTTAATATTTAATTGATAAGGCTTAGCGTCCAGAGTTTCATAAGGAGGCCAGCCCCAGGCACTTTGCGGATCGGTCCAAAGTGTAGAACCAAAATTCTCGGCATGTATTTCTGATCCGGCCAGAATTTCTTTGTTTTTGTATTTCAGGGAGATGATGCGTGCCCCAAAGCCTTGATCAATAATCAATTCTGAATTTGGGATATTCAAAACAATTTTACTTTTCTCATTGATTGTTTTGTCTGCATTGTTCTGTGCCCGGTTTGAAATTGATATCAAACAAATAATAAAAAATGTAAATAAATACTTCATTTTAAATTCGATATAAAATTTATTATTTTGTAATTGATGATAATAATATAGTTGCATGATGATTTGAATTACAATCAATTCATAAGCACACTGTATTATTTGAATATTATTTGTTAATGAAGAATTTTGCAGCAAACTTCATTAATTAGGTCCATGGCTGGCCTTTTATAAATGTAATTTCAGCGTTTCCATGCCCAAATAGATTCACTAAAATCTAATCTAAATTCTTTGCTCCCTTTATAATTCCTGAAATATCCGGCTGTTCTTCTTTTTTTAAAAGAAAATCACCCATCACCAGATAATCCATTTCGGTTGCCATAAAGCAACGATAAGCATCATCTGGTGAACAGACAATTGGTTCTCCGCGTACATTAAAACTCGTATTCACGATAAGTCCATATCCGGTTAAATCGCGGAATGAACTTATCAATGAATAATAACGGAGGTTTGTTTTCGAATCAACACTCTGTATCCTGGCTGAATAGTCTAAATGCGTAATGGCCGGAACATCTGAGCGTTGTGCGTATAATCGTTGCAGGAATTCTTCATCCTGTTTGTTTTTATGTTCGTTATTTCTCCTGCTTTCCTTAACCGGCGACACCAAAAGCATATAGGGCGACGAAACCTCAAGATTAAAATAATCCCCTATATTTTCTTCAAGTACCGAAGGGGCAAATGGTCTGAAACCTTCGCGGTACTTTATCTTTAAATTGAGTTTTTTTTGCATTTCAGGATTCCGCGCATCACCCAGAATACTTCGGTTGCCTAAGGCCCGTGGCCCAAATTCCATACGGCCCTGAAACCAGCCTACAACTTTCCCATAGTCAAGCTGTATGGCAGTTTCTTTGCATAAATCCTCAAATATTTTATAATGTGTAGCTTTTGCCTGATAAAAATGAATGGTTTTAAGTATCTCTTTTTCGCTGAATTCGGGTCCCAGATAGGCTCCACTCATACCATCAGGAGATTCTGGCGTTCTTTTGTTTTCAAATCCCAAATACCATCCTGCAAAAGCTGCTCCAGCTGCGCCACCGGCATCGCCTGCCGCAGGCTGAATCCAAATATTATCGAATAAATCTGCTTTGAGCAATTTGCCATTGGCTACACAATTTAAAGCTACACCCCCCGACATCACAAGATTTTTAAGTCCGGTTATTTCTTTGGCATGACTGGCTATCTTTAATATAATTTCTTCGGTAACCAACTGAATGGCAAGGGCCAGGTTCATATAATCCTGGGTTAATCCGCTTTCGGGCTTCCGGGGAGGGATTCCAAACAAGGCTTCCCACTTCCGGTTATTGGTCATTTTAAGTCCTGTGGCAAAATTAAAATAATCCATATTCAATAAGATGGATCCATCTGATCGGATATCAACCAAATGGTTTTTAATTTTTCCAATATATTCTTTAGTCTGGTCGCTTTCTGCAAAACCATAAGGAGCAAGGCCCATCAGTTTATATTCTCCGCTGTTTACCCTGAATCCGGTATAATAGGTAAAAGCCGAATATAAAAGGCCTACCGAATGTGGAAAATGCAATTCCTTTAAAATTTCAATGCTGCTTCCATTTCCTTTTCCAATGGTTGTTGTGGCCCATTCGCCTACTCCGTCAATTGTTAAAATGGCCGCTTCATCAAAGGGGGAGGGGTAAAAAGCGCTGGCAGCATGCGAAAGATGATGTTCGGGAAACCACAAGGGGCATTTAAATTTTCCAATTTTAGTGAGTTCATCTTTCAGTATTTTTTTCATGAAAAGCTTTTCTTTTATCCATAGTGGAATAGCTGATAAGAAGCTAATCAGTCCTTTTGGGGCAAATGCATGATAGGTTTCGAGTAAACGCTCGAATTTGATAAATGGTTTTTCGTAAAACACAATGGCCGAGAGGGTATCCATCGATATACCAGCTTCATCAAGTACATATTTTATGGCCTGGTTTGGGAAAGAGGCATCGTGCTTGATTCGGCTGAACCGCTCTTCCTGTGCAGCCGCGACTAATTTTCCATCTACAACAAGAGCCGCTGCACTATCATGATAATATGCCGATATCCCCAAAACAGCTGTTACCATTGTATTTTTAGAATAATGAATAAATAAATGGAGCCAAAGCCGAACCGCCTGTTAATACGATAAGTCCACCCAACAAAAACAAAATGAGTAACAATGGGATTAACCAGTATTTTTTTCTGGTCTTCAAAAAAATCCAGAATTCATTTAAAAATTCCATAGCTTGAAGATTAGATTTCACTAAAATTTTAATAATACATATTACAACGTTGACATGGATGGCGGCGCAGATTCTTCATTTGAGCCCCAGCTTTTATTTGGCTTCGGACCCATCGTCAATTCAAGAATTCCACCTTTCATCATGTCAGTATGTGTAAACCATGCTTTATTCCAGTCTATTCCATTCAATTTTGCAGTCTGAATATATTTATTTTGTTTAGAAACATTTTTTGCAATTATTGTAAATTTTTTTCCATTGGCTAGTTGAATAGTAGTTTTTTCAAACAAAGGACTTCCTATTACATAGTAACCCATTCCCGGGCAGACAGGATAAAATCCCAGGGCCGAAAAAACATACCATGCTGAAAGTGAACCATCATCGTCATCGCCGCAAAGGCCCATGGGATGGTTAAAATACCATGCATCCATTATTTGACGCACTTGTTTTTGCGTTTTCCATGGCTGTCCGGCATAGCAATAAAGATAAGGAATATGAAAAGCCGGTTCGTTTCCCTGCGAGTGCATTCCTGTTAATCCGGTCATATCAGGGAATTGTTTTTGAAAATCGAATTTATAACCAGGAAATTGCATTGCGAAAAGCGAATCCAATCTGGATATAAAGGCTTCTTTGCTTCCGAATAAATTAATCAAACCAGCCACATCGTGTTGAACATGAAAGGTATACACCCATGAATTGCATTCGGCAAAATAATCGCGCCCGGCCTGCTTTCCTCCCAAAACAGGATCAAAACCTGGGACCCAATTTCCATCGGCCATTTTGGGTGACATAAAATGGGTTTGCTTATTAAATACCTGAACATAATTATATGCCCTCAACAAAAACAAAGCTTGATCATCCCTGTAGCCCAATTCTTTGGCCAATAACGACATACAATAATCATCAGTCGCATTTTCGAGCGAAATGGCAACGGCTTGTCTTCTATAGAATGGATGAACTCCTTTAACAGTTTCCTTATCAGATTCTTTTAAAGCCGGAAACCATCCGTTTTTCTGATAAAAATCATCGAGTTCGGTTTTTGGTGCATTGACGTCTGGCAACATGGTTCTTTCCATAGCATTTTTCCGCAATCCTTCGTAAACAGTTTTCAAATCAAAGTTTCTATAACCTTTAAACCAGGCATCGGCAGCAAAAATGGCCAGATGATTGCCAAGCATATAGGTCAATTCGCCCTGTGGAAAAGGAAATACGGGCATAGTGCCAAATTGTTTGTACATCCGGGCATACGATTCAAGCATATCCATCTGTTGTTCAGGATTTAAAAGCATTTGTAATGGATGCTTTACGCGATAAGAATCCCAGAGTCCATCGCAGGTATAAAAATCCCTTGAATCTTCGTGTACTTTATGGTCGAAAACACTGTAATATCTTCCATTTTCAGTTATATTCTGCATGGTATTGAGTGCGCGATACATTGCGGTGTAAAAAACTGTTTTTTGATCGTTGTTTTCTGTTGTGATTTTAATTTTGCTTAGAATCTGGTTCCAGTTTTCTTTTGCTTTGTTTTTTATGGTTTCAAAATTCTGATTGGCCAATTCTTTTTCTAAATTATTTTGGGCCTGTTTTTCATCAATAAACGAAATTGCAACTTTCATTGAAATTAACTTGCTGCCTGAAAAATCCAGCACACAAAAAAGGTCTTTTCCTTTATAATCGTTATCCAAATTTGTAGAATCTCTATAAGTTTTAATGATTTCAGAAACATGGTCAAATTCAATTGAAAAATATTTTGTTGTTCCTTCTTTCGTGTTCCATCCTTCGTAATGGAGCGAATCTTTTTTATGAAACCGGCCAGCCCCTTCAATAAAGAAAACCATATATTTTTTTTGATCGGAGGGATAAGAAATTCTGTATATTCCTGATTGATGCTGAACAGTAGCCTCACATTGAATACTATAATCATTCAGATATTCGGAAATATAATAGGGTGTGGCAATCTCAAAATCCCTGTCGAATGTTGATGCAAATGAATCGGGTGTTGATGCAAATTTATCAGAAACAGGCATGAATGAAGCATTTCCGATTGGAAAACCGTATATTTTCTGAGCCAGATATTTATCATTTACACCCGAAACCGTGATAGGTGCAATATGCATCATGGAATGTGGCAAATAGGCTTCGGCAGTTGGAGTTGTAAGTAAATGACTAATTGTTCCAATTTGGGGATTTACATAATCGACCAAAGATTTTCCTGTATCTGATTTTTTGCAACCAATCAGTAATATTAAGATTGTTATATATAGATATTGCTTCATGTTAAAATGGATATTTTAAATCAGTTGATGAGTATTTATGATTACGATCTGTAAAAACTGATTCGTTATTTTTTTTGAATTGTTTTAATTTTAAATTGTCTTTTCCTGCTAATTTGCGAACAAGGCCAACGGGAGTAACCATTATATAAAACACGATACTTAAAATAATTCTTGACATCAGCCAGCTCAGAATTTTGGAAAGACCAAACCAGCACCATGCCAGTGGAAATAATAAAACCGGAAAAAGAATGCTCACCAACAAAAAAACGCAGGCAATCCAAAGTCCGGGTTTAAACTGAAAAGCAAGAAATGAAAAAATGGTTGCGAGCGCGAAGACTATTCCCGTTTCAACCATCTGTTTTTTTGATATTTTCTCAGTTCCCTGCATTATAATCTGTTTTTTAAATAATTGTCAAATTATTTGAAAATGATAATCATTATTTTTTGGTATTAGCCATCAGTTTTGAATCCAATCCCAGTAAATCATTGTATTTTTTAACTCCGGTTTCATTTCCCAACTCGGCATAATTGGCCGAAATTTCTTTTATTATTTCTTTGTCTGATGGATTTTTTTCGAGATCCTTCTTTAAATCAATCAATTGTAAAACAAGCTTTTTAAATGTTAAAATATCGAACTTTCCTGTATTGTTTGCAATAGCATAATCTATAAAATCTATCGATTTTTCAGGTTGATCAAATTTGAGGTAAGCTAGAAATGTTTTTTTTGCATTTTCAAACGATGGACTTAAATAAAATGCTTTTTGGTAATAATAGGATGATCTTTCGTAATCTCCAATCTCATCGCTGAGTTTGGCAGCTTTGATATAAAACTGCGGATCGAATGAATATTCAAGTGTAAATGCTTCATTTACCCTTAATTGTCCCGATTTATCATTGTTTTTAACATAGTATTCTTCGAGCATGGCCATGGCCTGGTTCCACTCCATTTGTTTTACCGAAAGCCCTCCCGCTATTTGTTCAATATAAGAACCTTTACTTGTTACCGAATCGGGAATTTTTTCATTAAACGGCCAGCTTTCTTTCAACATGTATATTTCATACAAACCCCTGATGCTGTCAACCGGAGTGATTGGATACTGAGCCCTCATTTTTTCAGGTTTATTTTCAGTAAATTCTGATTGGATAAGTTTCGAATTTTTCAAAGATTCAAAAAAGTCCGTTGCAATCAGGTAATATCCGTCAATATTAGGATGCAGGTGTTCAAGAACCAGTTCTTTGCCAATAATTCCATGGGGAGAATGGGTTTCGTATGATTTTTTTATATCCACAAAATAACTCTGAAAATTCAAAGCCTGTTTTTTTATTGAAGAATTAATGGCTTCAGGTGCCCTGAACCTTACAATATCAAGTTCCTTGGCATTTACAAAACATCTTTTTGCTTTGGAATAATCATTTTGTTTATAAGCCAGTTGTCCCTCGAAATATTGGGCGGCTGCATAGCTGCTATCCATGTTATTTATCTTATTCAAGGCTTCGTAAGCTTTGATTTTTTCTCCATTTTTTAAATTTTCAAGGGCCGATTGATATAATTTAAGCCATTCATCGTTCTGGTGCGGTTTTATGGTCTGACTTTCAAATGGCATCTGATCTTTCTCGTTGCTTATTATATTGCCTATGAAAACAGGTATTTGGTATTTTTTGAATAATTCGAGGGTTTCTTTCAGATTATCATCAAATTGCTGAATGCCAGCATTGTATAATTCAGAATCAAAAAGAACATTTTTATCTGCCATGCGTTCCATTCTGTTTCGGAATTTGGCGGGATCGGGATTTAATTTTCTGATTACGAATTCCCTGAATTTCATTAAAGCCTGAAAAAGCCTGAATTTTCTTAAATAAATGGTAGTTTTAACAATGGATCTGTTTCGGCCTAATTTGTTTGTTGAAGCTACGCCAAGTGCTCCGTAATATTCGTTATGGCCCATATAAATAATTATAGCATCGGGCTGATAATCAACCAGGCCTTTTGCAATATCCAAAACGGTATATGAATTTACCCCAACCAAAGCACAATTGATTACATCAAAATCAGTATTCCTATAGCTTCTTTCGAGTTGGTATTTTAGCATGCGTGATATGGAACCATTGTGGTTGTATGGAAATCCCAGGGCTGAAGATTCGCCCAAAACGAATATTCTGAAAGTTTTTTTGTCTTTTTTCTTTTTAAAATAATCTTTATTGCCTGTGGTGGCCAATTGGTCGGATGTAAAATATTTTTTGGCTACATCGGGGTTTAAATAACAAAATTCGGGGAATTCTTTATCGTTGAGTATTACTGATGTGTTATAACCATAATTGAACAGGCGGAGAGTAGCTTCAATAATTGCAATGAATAAGAAAGGAAGGGAAATAGATATAATTTTGAATTTTAGATTATTATTTTTTTTAGTTTTAATAACGGAAGGCGGCATATTCAGCTTTTTCTATTTGTGATTTGATAAGAATTAAACTCAATTGTACTATTTCAAAAATATCAAATCTTTTTAAACTTTATTATTGTTTGATGTACTGCCCGAACAATTCGAACGGGCAGAACATCTCTTTTAATCTAACCTTATTATTAACTAATCACTTAAAATCCTGAATTTTGCTCAACCAAACCATTTGAAGTGGCAATTTCATTTTGTGGAATTGGCCATGCATAATACCTGTCGTTCCAAACAATTGGATTCCATGTACCTAAAGCGGTTGTATAGCCATAGTATGCACTTTCCTGCGGAGCTAACTTCCAGCGTTTGATATCGAACCACCAGCTGTTTTCGCCTTGCAGCTCAGCCCATCTTTCGTAATGCAGTGGATTGTTTCCACAAACCTGATCATTTGCAGGCGCTTTGGTCGGTGCAGTCAGGCTTACATAATCAACTGGCGAAGCGGCATCCGGATTATAGCCATAAGCCCTTCGGTGAACTTTATTAATATATTCTAATGCTGTTGCTGAGTTTCCACCCGATTCGATTAAAGCTTCGGCATAAAGAAGATAAACATCAGCCACACGAATGATTGGCATATTCACCCTTGTTTGGCTGCCATAAGTTCCATCTATAAAGTTGGTGTAGGTAAACTTTTTCAAAGCAAAGGTATGGAATTGAGTCCACCAGGTAATTAATCCTTCAGCAGGATATGAAACTGGATAATTGTTTCCATCGCTGGCAGTAATCTGATCAACCCATGGCTGGTATGCGTACATAAACAACCTGGGGTCATGAGCAGTTGGATTTGCAGATCTGAGGGCATTTGCCTCGGCTATATAAGCGGCATCCATTTCAGTTGCCCAATGATCCTGAATATATCCAAAACGTTCGATATTGGCATCGGGATAAAATCCCATATTCCAGCTGCCGGTTCCAGCCGGAGCTCCATCTTTCCAGTAAGCAGCTCCATACATTCTTTCTGTTCCCTGGTTGGTGTTACCCCACCAATTATCACCTGTGGTATTAGTGTTGTTCAGTTGCAATAACGATTCGCCATTGAATTCGTCTTCGCCACCATCAACCCACATATTTTTAAATGAAGAAGTTGAAGCCAGATTTACTTTTGAATCATTCACAACTTCACCAAGTGTAGTAACTGCATCATTCCATCTTTGGAGATATACATAAACTTTACCTAAAAGGGCTTTGGCTCCAATTCCTGTAAAACGGCCTCTCTGTCCATCAGGCCATTCATGATCACCCATAAGAGCAACAGCCTGCTGCAAATCAGCAATAATAAATTCATAGCTTTCTTTTACCGATGATCTTCCTTTAAAAGTTTCTTCACGATTTGCGGCAATTGCATCGACCAAAATCATGCCTTTAGCATTGGCATCATCACCAATGGTTTCTCCATAGAATCCTGTCAGGTAAAAATATTCAACAGCGCGGTTAACATAGGCTTCTCCCAACATAATATCCAAATCGGCCATTTCACTTTCAGGTGCGGTTTCTTTATATCTTAAGATGTCATTTATTGTTGAATTGGCTCTCTTAATGTTATCATACGATAAACCAAAAAGACTTTCGCCCCAGAGTGAGGGTTCATCAACATTATAATTTAATCCATTTGTCATGGCTGATGGAAACCTGTCGGGCTTGCCATCGAACATAAAATGCTCCATGCCATACGATGCCATAACCTGGGGAAAATGCCAGATTCTTCCACCTCTGAAACCATAAATAGCACCTATCTCTTTTTCTATATCACTTAATCTTGCAGGAAAAGAACCACTGTTTATTTTTGAATCGTCCTGAATGTTCAAAAAGTCCTCGTTGCAGGAGTTGAATATTACAACCGTAAGCAATATTAGTATTGTAGTTATTACAGTATTTTTCATAATTCTTATGCTTTTAAATTTAAAAACTGAATCTGACTTCCTAGAAACTTAGATCAACTCCAAAAGTGAAAGTCCTGATTGGGAAATAGCTATTGTAATCGGCCATACCGCCAGAAATTACTTTACTGTTATATGTATCAGCAGTAGTTTCAGGATCAATACCTGAGTATTTGGTAATAGTAAACAGATTTTGGCCAGCAAGGTATAATCTCAATTTACTTACTCCATATTTTCCCAGAAGATTGTCCGGTAAAGTATATCCAATTTGTAGATTCCTTAATTTCAGATAATCACCCTTTTCAACCCAAAATGAACTAAATATCCTGTAGTTTCCATTTGGATCTACTGAACCATCAGTTTGCAAATGAGCCGGACGATCGGTAATTCCATTGCCCATAAACAGGGAATTATTGTAAATATCGGGGGTGGTGTTGTAATCGTTGTAAATAGTACCAATAATTGGCGTTCTTGAATTGATTACATCCTGTCCTGCTTCGCCCGAAAACAAAACACTCAGGTCAAATCCTTTGTATTCAACAGATGCATTGATACCATAGCTGAATTTTGCCCAGGGGCTGCCAATATATTGTTTGTCATCGTTATTAATAGCGCCATCGTTATTTACATCCACATAAAGCAAATCGCCTGGACTGGGTGCTACATTGCTGGGCCCGGTAGCATAAGGAGCGGTTTCACCTTCCTGCATGATATGAGTAACCTGATATCCATAGAAACTGGCAAATGGCCTGCCTACTTCAGATTTGTAAAAAACCTGATCGCCTTGTTCATTGATTGTTCCAGCCTGTCCTTCGATAGGTGCATTGTCAATACCATCAAAATCAACCACTTCATTGTTTAACGTGGCGCCATTTAAGCCAACAGAATAATTTACATCGCCAATATTGCTTTTCCATTGCAAATCAATTTCAAAACCGGTATTTTTAACTTTACCAATATTGGTTATTACATCGGCACCAAGGCCCGCAGATGCCTGAATGGGCAAATTGTACAATAAATCGCTCGAAGCTTTATTATAATAGCCAAAAGTACCTGTTAACTTATTGTCCAGAATTCCCCAATCTAATGCTATTCCTTTGGTTATCATGGCTTCCCATTTAATATCCTCATTTGGAAGTTTTGATTGTAACTGAAGGCCAGCAGCACCCAGATTATTTTCAAAATCAAAATTCTGACTTTGTTCGTAAAATTTTAAATAATACAGGGATTCAATTCGGTCGTTACCAACAGATCCATATTCTGCCCTTATTTTTAACATCGAAATAATAGAAACATTTTTCATGAATTCTTCTTCGTGAATTTTCCAGGCTACCGATGCAGAAGGGAAGATACCTACTCGATTATTAGGACCGAATTTTGAAGAAGCATCGCGGCGGATGTTGAAGGTAAGCAAATACTTATTCGAATAATCGTATTTAACACGTCCAAAATATGAATACAAACGATCCTGGTCTGAATTGTAACTTCCTCCTGTTTTGTACCAGTCGTTGGCCGAATTTTCCAATCCTTGATTTAACATAGTTGGCCAACTATAATTGAAATAGTAATCAAAAGCCCCGTCTATGCCATTATTAGTGCCTTGAATGCTTTCGAAACCAGCCATCACAGAGATATCATGTTTTCCAAATTCAATATTGTAGGTTATGACTGAGTTTAATGTATACTTGTTTGAGCTTCCCCAGTTTTCGCTATATTTAGCCTGATCAATACTTCCTGAGTTAGATTGTGCACCTAAATAATATGGGGTTTGTGAATTGCTGCCAAAATACTTATCAACAAATAAACCTCCTGTTGTTCTCCATTCAAGGCCTTTAAATGGTTTAATTGACAAATAAGCGTTACCCTCAAGTGCTTCGTTTTTACCCATTGGCCTTGAAATTTGTGTATAGGCATAAGCATTATACCCTAACCATGGCGATGAACCATCGAGGTAACCCCATGTGCCAGGATACCAGGGATTGGTTCCATCTTCATCATAAACCGAAGAGCCGGGCGATGTTCTGTAAATATTGCGTGGCGTTGTTGATACCCCTTTTGAATTATAACTGTAAAGATAAATTCTTTCTCCAAAAGTGGCCCATTTGGCCAGTTTGTGATCGGAGTTGATACGCAAACCAATGCGTTCCACACTGCTTTCGACCAATGATCCTTTTTCTTTCATATAGTTGGCACCAATATAAAAAGTGGATTTATCGTTGCCACCCGCTACTGAAAAATCATAGGTTTGTTTGCTTCCTTTTTGTGTCATAATATCCATCCAGTCAGAGGTGGGATAGTCATCCACATTTACATTAGACCAAACTCCTCCAGGGAAATATTCATTCCTTGTTTCAATATATTGTTGCTTATCCAATAAAGTAGGAAGATTGTAGTTTGAGGTCTGACTGAGGCCGGTATTGAAGTTAATTTGCAATTTACCAGCTTTACCTGTTTTGGTGGTTACAATAATAACCCCACCAGCACCTTGCGAACCGTAAATGGCTGATGATGAACCATCTTTTAATATATCGATGCTTTCAATATCTTTTAAACTTATTTTAGAACCCGGGTCACCTCCCGAATACTGAACACCGTCAATAATCCAGAGTGGAGGAATACCTTTGAAGTTACCAAATCCACGTATAAATATTTGTGCGCTTGAACCCGGTGCTCCACCAGCACTATTTACCTTAACCCCTGATACGCGGCTTTGCAATGCATCGGCCACGCTGTTTACAGTTTGGTTTTGAATTTCATCTCCTTTAACTGTACCAACTGAACCTGTTAAATCAGTTCTCTTGGTAGTTCCGTAACCAACAACCACTACTTCGGTTAAACTTAGGTCAACAGGCTCCAAACTTACATCAATTATAGTTTTTCCACCAACTGCTATTTCTTGTGTTGCGTATCCCATATAAGAAATGCTAATTGTTGAATTTGGATCTTCAATATCCAGGCTATAATTCCCATCAAAATCTGTAATAGTTCCAATTTCTGTTCCTTTTACCGATACATTTACTCCCGGAATGCCTTCGCCGGTGGAGGCATCAGTTATCCTTCCCTTCACTGTAATTTGTTGTTGTTTTTCGAAAGGTAGTATTACAATTAAGTCATTTTCAAGCATTTTGAAGGACTTTCCTGTACCTGTCAAAGCATTGTCAAGCAATTCGTTGGCTGTTGAGTTGCTCATATTGATACTGACCATTGTGTTTTCAACATCAATATCCCGGTAAACAAATTTCAACTGGCTTTTTTCTTCCAACAGGCCAATTAAATCTTTAATACTGATATTTTCTGCTTTTATTGAAAAAGTTTTGGATTGCGAATTTACTGCGGCGCTAACCTGTACAAGTCCTACTATAAGCAGTAGTGTAGTGATTTTCATAGTAATGAGAATTTTTTTAAATAGATAAAAATGCTCTCCTATACAAAAAAATGGTTTTTTTTTCATAATTTTGTTTTGATTTTAAAAGTTAAAGATTTTTAATTTTCAATGTAAAGCGGGAGATGCTGCAACATTTCCTGCTTTTTTGTTTAGGTTTTTTTGATTCACTTCATAGGCATATGGTTTTTTAGATTATTTATTTTATACTTATTTATCAATTGTTACTTTGTTTTTTTCAATTTTATAACTGAATTTTTCTATCATCGAAAGAACATCCAGTACTTCTGCAATGGATTCTTTGTCGAATTTTCCTGAAAATCTGATTTGCTCTATTTCTTTATAATTTATTTTTATTTCTACATCGTACCACCTTTCAAGTATTACAAGGATGTCGCTCAATTTATCGTTGGCAAATATTAATTTTTCATTTCTCCATTCGGTTCTTAATTGCGCATTGGGTTGACTAACAACTTCAATTTTGTTTTGTAATGCAACCTGATGTTTTGCATTTTGGGCTTCAAGGGATTGATCCCTGAATAGGGTGTTTTGATTTGGAATTACTGCTTTTTCTAGTGGTTTAAGCACTGCAATTGGTTTATCATCTTGCTTGGGTAGTTTATTTTCAATATTATTAAAAATTTCAATCTTGCCTGTTAATAGGGTTGTTTCAGTTGTTTTATCATTTGCATAGGATTTTACATTGAAAGTGGTACCCAATACCTTTATTACAATGTCTTTGGTTTTTACAAAAAATGGTTTGGCGGCATTCTTAGTTACATCAAAAAATCCTTCGCCTTCGAGTTCAACTATCCTTGAGGTTTTTCCAAATTCTGCAGGATAGGTCAGTTTGCTTCCGGCATTTAAATTTACAATGGTTCCATCGGGTAAAACCATTCTTGTTTTTGAACCCAAAGGCACGTCTATTCTCATGTCGTTTGCCATTTGAGCAGATTCATCATTTTTTTGATTTAACTGATTGAATAAATACGATATTCCAAATCCTAATAGCAAAACGGCAGCATATTTATAAATTGAAATATAAAGTTTTCTTCTTAAATCTTCTTTTTTAATTTTAACAGGAAAAATTTTATTTTCGATTTTTCTGAGCACTTCCTTTTTATCAAACTCTGTTGAATAATCATTTGTAGTTTTCCACGAAGTTTCAAATTCATGCACAATACTTTCATCTTCCGATTCGAGAAAACTCTTTAATTTGGCCGCATCCGTAGCATTAATTTCTCCTCTTTTGAGGAGTTTTAGCAGTTTGTTTATATATTCCATTTGTTCCATTGCTTTATATACGATTATCTAGACCGAACCAATGATTCGAAAATTAACATTTTTTAATAATTATGTTAAAATAATTATAAATTATTGAAAATGAGTGTGATAAAAATTGAACTTTGAAGTATTTTTAGCGCTTTGGTAATTTGAGAATTTACAGTACTCTCGGTAATTTCCAATTTGTCGGCTATTTCTTTATACGACATTTCTTCTTTTCGACTCAGAATAAATACTTCTTTGCATCTGTCAGGGAGCTTTTCTATTGCTTTTTCAAGTCTGGAATTCAACTCGGTAAAAAGTATTTCATTTTCAGTAACAAATTCAAAATCCTTTTGTTGGTTTAAAGTATAATTGATGTATGCATGATTGACCAATTTCTTTTTATATAAGTCGGTTATCCTGTTTTTTGTTATAGTAAACAGATAAGAGTCGAATGATTTTTCGGGATTTATTTGTTCGCGGTGTTCCCAAATGGAAATAAATACGTTTTGTACCATTTCTTCTGCATCATCGTGCGATAGGTATAGTTTTCTGCAAAAATTATAAACTTTTGCAGCATATTTATTATAAATGTATTCAAATGCTTTTTCTTTGCCTTCTATTAAATCATAAATCGCAGATGATTTTACTTCCATATAACACTGTTAAAAATGATTTTATCAGTTAACTATATTTGTCATTTATTTTTAAAAATAATTGGCAAATATAGTTGTTAAGTTTTGTTAAAAGAATGAGAAATTTAAATCATTTATTTTCTGTTCAGTTTTAAAGGTGTTATAAATGTAGTATAAGTATAAGTAAATGGCAATGTTCTGTAAGGATTAAAAACCGAACGCGCAGTACAGCCAACCCCTGTAGTTTTGTAGTCGAAATTAAAAGTAATTCCATCCTGTTTTTGTAATTGGTAGGTATACAATGCTTTTGTTAAGTTTTCGGTTGAATAGGGATATGCATTGAAATTAAACAGTTCGCTGCCCGAAAACTGAAGCCCAATGCCCTGCTCATCAGTTATTTTTACCCAATAATTATCGGAACGCAATCCGTAATCCTGCGGAATAAGGTAAGGTTCGTACATTTCATTCACAGTTGATGAGTAAACGCCTACCTTATAACCGGTTTTTCTGTCGGGATAATTTTCCTGCGGTCCCCGGCCATACCAATTCACATTTTCCATTGATTTATCCAGAATCCATTCCACTCCAATCCTTGGCAACCAGGCTGGCATAGTTCCGTTGGGAATTATGGAATGTTGAATGGTCATTTCGCCCGAAGGTTTGATGGTATAGATGAATTCATTTTCGAAACCACTGTTTATTTCGTTTTCAAAGGTGACCAGTTCATTTACTTTTAAAGTTATATTTTGTTCCTTTTGCGAATAACTAAGTTTTTCGAGGGTATAGTTCAGATTATAAATTCCGGGCTTAAACCAGTGTCCGGCTATAGTGTTTCCATAGCCATCATCATTTCGCATCATGCCTGAACCCCATGCAGCCCAATCGTCGAGTTCATTGGCTAATGGAGCTCTGCCTAAATTTAATCTGGCTCCCTGCTTAATGATTTCTTTTCCAAGATATTGTACCGAACTTAACTTTCCTGTTTTTTTATCAAATGCATAGGAAAAATCTTTTCCAATTACTTGAAGGGATTCATTTTTATCAACCATTTGCAAGGCAGTTAAGTTAGTATCAATTCCTTGATTTTGAATTGGTTCAAACCAAGGTAATTCCAGCTGATCCCAGGCAATTTCAAAACCTGCTTTGGACCATATTTCATCTTTTGCCGAACAAAAACTTAGCAACAAACGGTAATGTGCTCCCGGCTTGAGCTGAGGTTTGGTAACCGGTAATTTTATATTTAGTTTGCTTAATGGAGCAAGGTCTGGTTCAAGAATTCCTTCCTGTATGGTTTTTCCATCTTCCTGAAGTATCCATTTCGATTTCAGTGATTTAAGATTGGTGAAATGATAGCGGTTCCATATTTCAACTTCCATTTTATCGATATTTGACCATTTTACCGAAACGGGTTGTGCCGATTTTTTAATCTGCCACATTTCGGGCTGTACACGGCGGTCGGGCCAAATACTGCCGTATGTTCTGGCTCCAATACCATAACTGAAAAACTCGCCCCCAGGTGTTTCATTATCAAAACCGAACCATGCCGAAGCTGTTTTCTTTAGGCTTTGTGAGGCATTCATTAAGCTGTCAACCGCAATGGTTCTGTCAAATATTCCAACTTCGTCAATAATTGCGTCGCAAATATAAACCGATGTTTCCTGTCCGTGTATTTCGGCATTCCGGCCAATATTAACCGGGAATGGAAAGTTTTTGATGTTTCCTTTTGCAGCATTGCTTCCGGCAAGTTTTCCATCAATAAAAACCGACATAGTTTTTCCATCATAAATGCCTGCCAGATGGTGCCAGTTGTTTTCCCAATTGTCGGGCAATTTAACCAAAATCCTATTTTTTGTTTCGGTGGTCAGATAAAATTCCAATGAATCCGTTCCCCTTTGCTGAAGGCCAAATTGGTGGTTTCCCTTGGTTATAAATGAACCGCAGCTTGAATTGAGTTTCCGGGGAAATGCCCAAAGCGATATACTTAGCTCATTTCCTTTTATTTCAACAGATTGGTCTTGATAAATCTCAACCCACTGATCGTGCCCATTTAAATCAATACTTAAGCCTTTTTTGCCTTTTACCAGTTTTGCCCTGCCCATGATATTTGCCTGCACTTTATTGTCAGATTCATCATTAAGCAGCCTTACTTTTTCACGTATGCCGGTACTGACAAAATCCCAGATTGCACCACCCATAAGGCGTGGATAGGAATAGATTGCATCCCAGTATTCATCAAGTCCGCCACCTCCATTTCCGGCAACCGAAAGGTATTCATCCATAAATGACGGACGGGGATCAATGTTTTCGGGAATCCGGCCAACCAGGGTTTTCATTTCAAAAGGGGTGTAATACCTGGGACCGATAATTTCCTCGCAAGGCTGTGCAAAGGCATTTCCACCATACATCCAGTAGCGTGTGGGATCCAGTTTTTTTCCTTCTGATATTACCTCACAAATATTGTTTCCTTCGCCACTTTCGTTGCCTGCACTCCAAAACAAAACACAGGGATGATTCCTGTCGCGCAAAACCATTTTTTGAGCACGTTCTTTATACATGGCTGTCCAGGCTTTATCTTCGCTCAGGTATTGGGTTGCATGCGATTCATCTCCTGTTTCATCAGCAATATAAATTCCATATTCATCTGCCAGTTCCAGGTATCGCTGTACTGGCGGATAGTGAGATGTTCTTACACAATTGATATTGAACTGTTTGAATATTGCAAAATCTTTGCGGATGGTTTCTTCGTTCATCTGGTGCCCCAAATCGGGGTGCTGCATGTGACTGTTGATTCCATTCAGTTTTATCGGCACACCATTTAAATAAAAGACCTGGTGACGGATTTCCGTTTCTTTAAATCCAATTCTTCCCGAAGTAATTTCCTCTGTTTTTCCTTCGGCATTCATTATTTCAAAGCTTAGTTTGTATAAATTCGGAAATTCAGCTGACCATAAGGCAGGTTTTTCAACCTTTTCCGACAATTTTATATTTTGAACCGAATTGGCCGCAATGGTAATTTTTTCTGAAATAAAAGTCTGAACTGGCTTGTTTTCATTGTTGTAAAGAATTGTACGAATGGTATAGTTCGCTTTATTTTTATTTGAATAGTTTTTTACATCCAGGTTTATATTTAATTGGGCATCAACATATTTATCATCCAAATCGGTGGTGGCATACCAATCAAAAACATGAACTTCTGGAACAGCATACAGCCAGATATCATCAAAAATACCTGCCAGCCGCCAGTAATCCTGATCTTCGAGATAAACTCCATCAGAATATTTTATTACACAAACTGAAATGGTATTTTTTCCTGTTTTTAAATATTTTGTGATATCGTATTCGGCCGGTTCCTGGGCACCTTCGTTATAGCCAGCTTCCTCTCCGTTAATCCATACAAATGAGGCCGAAGCTGTTTTTTCCATCCTTAAAATTACATTTTGACCCTTCCAGTTTTTTGGAAGGATGAAATCCCTTCGGTAAGAGCCGGTTGGATTGTATTCACGCGGCACATACGGTGGATTTGCTTTAAAGGGTTGAGAAACATTCCGGAACAATGGATCGCCAAAGCCCTGCATTTCCCAGTTCGATGGAACCTGGATGTTTGACCAGCTTTTATCGTTAAAACCGGGTTTAAAAAATTCGGGGTTCACTTCTTCGGGTGTATTTACAAATTGAAATTTCCATGTCCCATTCAATGAGAGAACATTTGCTGATTTCCATCTGTTGTTTTTTAAGGCTTCTTCTAAATTTGAAAATGGAACATTGGTTGTATGTCCGGCTTGTTGGTTTATTTCATATATTTCAGTGTTTTCGATATAATGATAAATGTTCGACAAATAGCCTTTTTCGTTAGTCTGGGCTTTTGTTGACCATGAAAAAAGACCGAATGCGATAACCACAAACATGTAAATCAGCCTGGGTTGATTAAATACCATTTTACTCATCTTTATAAGATTAAGATTTGGATTTTTTGTTCAATATTTTATGAATCAAAAATATTGTTAATCGAATGGGAATGAGCAGTAAATAGAGCAAAATGGCAAAGCCAAGCACATAAAAAAAACTGCTGTATAATTCATCCCATTGTGTTTTGTAATAAAAAATTGAAAACACGTTGAGAATGTATGATATTATGATGATTATCAATATAATGATCAATTCTTTTTTTATCGTTTTTCCGCTAATCTGAATATCTTTCATTTCAATTGTTTTTACATTTTATGTTCTTCAGGTATTTCAATAATTCGTTTTTCTTTCATGGCCAAATCGCCATAAAGTGTTGCCACCGAAGCATTAAAGGCTCTCTTTGTCAATTCGGGTACAGGTTTTCCTGCTTTCACAAGTTTTGTAAATTCAGTAAGCAATTCTTTGGTTCCATCGGTTAATTTTTTATTTGGATTAATCCGTGATGGCTTTTGACGATCTTTTTGCTCTGCTGCCCAACTGGTCCCCTGGAAGTTGATGGCTTCAAACAGGCCGTTCTCAATGCCCATTATCATTTGCACCATTGCTGGGGAAGGAGGTGGGTTTTCTGAGTAAAACAACCCGGTTTCGAGTTCAAATGTTCCTTTGTCTCCCATAATCTGCACCTCTGCCCCATAATATTTGTTGCTGGTCAGCGAATCGTAATTTAAATGGATTCCCCCGGGATATTCATAAACAACATTTACATTGTCAAATACTTCACGTCCGTCGTTCCAGTAATTAATGCTTCCGGAGCCCATTACCCTTATAGGTGTTGAATTTAAAGCCCAATTGGCAATATGAATATGGTGCGATGCCAGTTCTGTCATCAGTCCGCATGAATACTCATTGTAAAGGCGCCAGTTAATCTTCCTTTCCAGTTCCGGTGATGGAACCAGCCGGCGCCAGTTATTGTTCCGGTGCCAATATGCCCTTACCTGGGTCAATTTGCCAATAAAATTATTCTGGATTAATTGCATGGCAATCAGATAGGTAGGATCGAATTGCCTTTGCAGGCCCAACAAAAATACTTTACCTGAAGATTCCGAAGCTTTTACCATATTTGTACACTCTTCTACTGTACGGGCCATTGATTTTTCGCAATATACATGCAATCCGGCACTAAATGCATCCAGGGCAATACGGGCATGTTCGTAAAGCGGGGTGGCAATAATTACAGCATCAAGATGTTCTTTATCAAGCATTTCCTTATGATTGGAATAACTTTTTGCTTTGCCCTGTGTTTTATTCAGGCCAATTTTCAGGTTAGGTTCATAATTATCGCAAACAGCAATAATTTCAGCCGTTGATACACCTGTTAAAATATCAAGCAACAATTGTCCCCGGCTTCCGGTTCCAATTACCCCAATTTTTACTTTAAATGGAGCAGTCTCCTTTTCGTTGTCTGATGAACAGGAAGAAACCAGACTGCCTAATCCTCCCATCAAAACCAATCCGCTGGTGTAAGTTCCAAGGTTACCAATAAATTGTCTGCGGTTAATGTCAATTTTTTCAAACATGGATGAACATTGTATCGTTAGATGATTAATATTTTTTCATTCGGAAATTCCTTTTCAATTTCTTTTCTGGATTTTTCGTCAGCTGCATATATGGCTGTAGATAAAACTTCGGCTGTAAGAGGTGATTTGCTTACAACAACTACCTTTTCGTGCTTAAAAACAATTTCATTTGTTACAGGATTTATAATATGTGCTATTTTAGTTTCCCCGTCATCATGTAATCCGCTTGATGAAAAGCCATTATCACTTAACTCCAGATTTATTTTATGATGTTGGTTTGACACCGAAACCGGCCAGAATTGATTAAGTGGATGACTCCCGATGGCATAGATCGAACTGTCGCCAAAATTTATTAATGCATTCTGAATTCCATGATTTTGAATCAGTTCAATGGCAATTTCAATTCCCAAACCCTTACCAATGGCCCCAAAATCAATGTTTACTTTTTCTGAACCAAATGAAATAGTTGAATTTACGGGTTCCAATACTAAGCCGTTTTTAGTACCACTGCTATCGATATTGAAATATCCATTTGTTCTGCGGTTGTATTCCAGGCATTTATCAACAATCAGGAAAAATTCGTGATCAACAGTTACAGGCTTTAGAAAAGCTTGTGTATTAAGCCGCGACGTGTCGCTGGTTTCAATAAACCTGCTTATTTTATTTTCAAGTTCAGAAATTCTATTCGTAACTTTTTCAAACAGGTTAAGCAAATGTTCTGATTCTTTTTGAGGAATGAACAATTCAAACCTTGAATGCATTAAAAATTTGTTTCTGAAAAAGAAACCCGAGGACATATATTAAAGATTTGGTTCCCAGCCTGGCTGGTATTTTCTTTTTGCATATTTTTCGTAAACCGTTTGGTCCAAAAGTTTACCAGTTTGTTCATCAACTAAAAAGTCTTTGTTTTCGAACTGTGCAATATTCCCTAAATGGCATAAATGGGTAGCTACCGAAGCATCATCTATCGGGGCATTTAGTTTTTCATTTTTTCTTATAGCATTGGCAAAATTCCGGAAATGTGCTACTGTTAACATATCAAAACCTTTTGTGTCGGATGTTTGTGTGCTTCCTTTGGCCTGTTCTTTTTCTTCCTTGATAAGTTTACCATTCAGGTCATAAAGCCAATAACCATCCCGGTCGAGGAGAATTGTTCCCCTGGTTCCCTGGATCAACGATCCCCTTCCACGGTTAAATTGTCCAATTCCATTACAGCTCAGTCCTTCCCAAACAATCATTTTATCAGTTCCAAATTCAAAAGTTACGTTTTGTGTATCAAAAAACTGCCAGTCGTCTTTTGTAAAATACCGGCCACCTGTACTTGTAACCCTGGTTGGATATTTTACACCCAAAGCCCAGCGACAAATATCAATTTCGTGGGTTCCGTTGTTGTGAAGTTCTCCGGTTCCCCAGGTTTTAAACCAATGCCAGTTGTACGGGTGTACATTGTCCCGGTAATCTTCACGCGGTGCAGGGCCCTGCCATAAATCCCAATCCAGGCCTTCCGGAACCGCAATTTTTTTACCAGTACCAATGGTTTTACGTGAGTTGGCGTACCAGGCTTTGGCAAAATATACGTTTCCAATTATTCCTTCAGAGATTTCCTTAATTGCCAATGCAGATGTAATGGAAGATCGTTGCTGGTTCCCCATTTGTACCAGTTTGCCGTACTTTTTCTGTGCAGCTATTAAAAGTTCGTTTTCGTATAGATTATGGCTGCAGGGCTTTTCGATGTAAACATGTTTACCAGCCTGTAAAGCCATTATAGCCATAGGGGCGTGCCAGTGTTCGGGTGTAGCTATTGTAATGGCGTCAATATCTTTATTTTCAAGTAGTTTTCTGAAATCTTTTTCAGTAGCAGGTTCATATCCAAGATTTTTTTTACAATAAGCTTTAAACCTGTCCATTATTTTTGCATCCACATCACAAATATGTGTGATTTTGAATTCCGGTAACGAAACAACTGAATCAGCATGTGCATAACCACGGCTATTCAACCCAATAACAGCAAGATTAATGGTTTCGTTTCCACTTTGATTTGTTTTTCTTGTTTTGCCCATTGCCATTGCTTTTTCTCCCATATAAAGTCCTGCAACACCTAGTGTTGTTTTTTTTATAAATTCTCTTCGGTTTGTCATACGGTTTTTTTTTATCTGGCTTATTTTAAAACTTTTATTTTAATATTTCTGAAAGATACCTGGTTTCCGTGATCCTGGAGTAAAATCGGACCTTCGGTAAATTCTCCAAAATTTTTATAACCTGAGTATTTGCTTTCCGATACTAGTTTCCTGAATTCTGCACTTCCCCTGGTATAATCAACTACTTTTTTACCATTCAGCCAATGCTCAACATGCATAGAATCTGAAATTATCATGGCATGGTTCCATTCTCCAATCTGGTTTGGACTTTTGTTTTCCGATTTTATTAAATCATAAAGCGATGCCATTGTCCGAATCCCTTCCATCCTTCCGGCTTTGGCATCCGGATGAACATTATCGTCAAGTACCTGGTATTCAAGGCCAATGGCCGAACCTGTTTGTTTAATTATGGTGGTATCTACAAAATATTTTATCCCGCTATTGGCGCCGGGTGTTAGTTTGAAATCGACCATCAATATAAAATTACTAAATTTTTCATTTGTAATAATATCGCCACCACGCGCCGATTCTGCCCCTTCAGCATCCAGCACCGAAAGCATACCGTCTTTAATCTGCCAGGCATTCGAGGGAAAATTTTTGTCCCTGGAACTTTTCCAGCCATTCGTGGTTTTACCATCCCACAATAATTTCCAGCCCCAGTCTACCTCGCTGTGCGTTAATACATTGTTATTGTTCTTCAATGGAACAGTGGTGGGCCTGACGTATTTTTGCGGATTATCTGTAATCATCCTGATGTTTTTCCATTTAATTGTGATGCCTTCGTCCTCTGGTTTTGAAATGCTGTGTACTTGTAAGGCTATAAATCCTGATTTTGTATAGTCATCTTCGAGATGGGCTACTGGCACCTGATTCACAAATGTTTTAATTATACTGCCTATTGCTTCAATGCGGTAATGATTCCATTGTCCCAATTTAAATGCTTCCTGGGCTTTTTTATCTTCCCTTACGGGAAATAGCCAGCCTCTGAATGATTCTTCATAGATTCCCCCGCTCCATTTTCGTGGTGAGGGATCAATTTCGCACTGGTAACCGTAAATTCGGCCATTAAGGTAATCAGGGTTGCTCATGCTCCGGAACTGAACACCTGAATTGGTTTCCTTATCTAAAAAAACTTCGAATTCAAGTATAAAATCACTGAAATTGTTCCTGGTGCATAGAAAACTGTTTGGTGTATTTGCTACAGTTTTTCCCACAATCATTTTGTTTTCAACAGTATAAACTGCAGCTCCGCCTTTCTGTTCCCATCCATCGAGGTTTTTGCCATTAAAAAGGTTAAACCACGGCTCGGCAGACTGCGAGAATGCTTCCGATACGCTGAATAATGATAAAAAAACAAATATTATTTGTATTAAGGTTTTCATTAAGGATAAATTTAATCAGGTTATTTTATTTCATTATCTAAAATTGATTTTGCATTAGTTAAATAGCTTGCCAATCAATCTATTGCACAATCTGGATTTAGTGTTGGTTGGTAACAAAAATAATAAATTTCGAAGCATAACCATCCGAAAAATATAATTAAAAATGTGTATTGGTTTTTTTCTATCATTGCTTGATTTTTCAAGGATACAATAATACATTGAAAGAAATTTTACCGATATTTTCAAAGTTTCTCAATTTTGCCAACAAATTTCTTTATCATTTCAAATAACACTTCTCTATTCAGAGGTTTTGTAAGATACTCGTTGCAACCACTGTTGAAAGCTAATTTTCTTTCCTGTTCTGCTGAAAAAGCTGTTTGGGCAACGATTATAACGTTTTGGTTTTCTTTCCTGATTGCCTTTGTAGCTTCAAAGCCATTCATAACCGGCATTTTTAAATCCATCAGAATAAGATTAATTTGTGGATTTTCTGAGAATACATTTAATGCTTCTTTTCCGTTTGCTGCAAAAAAAAGATTTATACTATTACTGGTAAGTATTTCTTTCAAATAAAACATGCTGTTTCGATCATCTTCAACAATTAATATGTTTATTTGTTGGAATAAATTATTGACAGTTTCAAGGTTATTGCTGCGAAAATCAGTTGTATAATTACTGGTAAAAGGAATGGTGAAATAGAACTCGGAGCCGAAATCAGGCCTGGATTCGCACCATATTCTACCTCCCATTCTTTCAATGTAAGATTTTGAAATGGAAAGGCCAAGTCCCGTTCCTTCAAAATTCCGGGTATGAGCAGAATTGCCCTGTACGAACCTTTCAAATATTGAATCCTTTTGTTCGATTGAAATACCAATCCCGGTATCTTTAACATAAAACTCAAGGTTCTGGTCTTTAAGCTGGTAACCGAATTCAATCGATCCTTTTGCTGTGAATTTAATTGAATTTTTAAGCAGATTGATTAAAACCTGGCTTAACCTTGTTCTGTCCGCCTGGGTTTTATCGAAATTATCAGGCAAGCCAAACTGGCAAGAAAAGTATATCGATTTTTTTTCGGCCTGGGGTTCAAAAAAAGCATAAATTTCCTTTATTACTTCGTTTACACCAATTTCCTGATAATTAATCTGTATCTGCCCTGCTTCAATTTTCGAAATATCTACAAGGTCATTGATAATGTTCAGCATTCGCTGTCCGCTTTGCTCTATCAGATTAATAAATTCTTCATTTTTCTTTTCCGAAAGCCCTGGTAATCTTAAAAGTTCTGCAAATCCAAGAATACCATTCATCGGCGTCCTGATTTCGTGACTAATATTGGCCAGAAAAGCTGTTTTTAGCTTATCACTTTCTTCTGCTCTGATTTTAGCCTGAATCAAATATTCATTCGTTTGCCTGAGTTCTTCATTTAGCTGATGGTATTCTTCATTTTGAGTAGCAATTTCCTTGTTTTTTTGTATTATTGAAAATTCAGCATTTTTTCTGTCTGTAATATTCTTCATGGTGCCAAGCATTCTTCCTGCTTTTCCATTTTCATCAGACAATACAATTCCATTGTCTTCAACAAAAATATAAGTTCCTGATTTTGTTTTAAGTCTGTATTCTTCATTGAATTTTCCCTGCAAATTCTTTGATATTTTAAGGCTTTTTATTACTCTCTCCTTATCTTCCGGATGGATTAGGTCAGTCCATAGTTCTGTTGCGAGGCCCAAAGATTCATCATATGTATACCCCGTAATCTCCTGTATGGCTCCCAACCAAACTATATTGGAAGTTTTTAAATCCAGGTCATACACAATCTGACCGGTTTGTTCAATAGTTAGGCGATACCTTTCTTCACTCTCTTTCAACAATTTTTCAGCGTTTTTCCTGTCCGTAATATCCTTGCTTACCAGTACCAGGCCATTAATAGCTTTATTATCAAGCATATTAATTCCAATTGCTTCAATATGAACTGTGTGTCCGTTTTTATGTTTAATGTTGAATTCCTTTGGATTCCTTTCGTTTTGTTTAAATTGCAATTTTAACAATTCTCCGCTGGCTTTGTCTAAATGTTCTCCATTTATAAAATCAAGTAGTTTTTTACCGATTATTTCATCTGAATTATACCCAAAAGTTTTAAAACCAGAGGGACTTTGGTAAGTAATTGTGCCATTCTCATCAATTATTGTAATGGTATCGTTTAATGATTGTACTATTGTTCTGAATTTTTCTTCACTTTCCAAAAGTGCCAATTCAAATTTTTTCCTTTCCGAAACATCTCTTACAATGGCATTTAATAAATATTCGCCTTTAATAAATATTCTGTTCAAACTAACTTCGGCATTAAACAAGGTTCCATCCAGTTTCATGTGCAGCCATTCAAAAAACTGGGGTTCGTTGTTTAAAGCAAGGGTAATTTTTTCTTTAGCCTTTTCAATTGATTTTACTCCGTCGGGCTGAAATTCGGGGGAAAATTCCGCCGGCGAATGTCCGATAATCTGATCTTTCCTGCATCCGAATATTTGACATGTTCGTGAGTTGCAATCAACAAATACATTGCTGTTCATAATAAATATCGCGTCGCTCGAAGTTTCAAAAAGCGATTTGAATTTTGTTTCACTTTCTTTTAATTCCTGTGCGGCTTTTTTGTTTTCAGATATATCAATCACAATACCCCTCAGACCGGCAGGAATGCCGTTTTCTTTTATGAGTGAAGAGGAGAGGAGAATTGGAAATTTTGTCCCATCTTTTTTTACAGCAGTATACTCGTTGGCTTTGGTAGGGATTCCGGAAATTACCTGAGAAATATTCATTTTTGCCTTTTCCTGATCTGACTTGTCAATTAAAGAAAATACGTTTATCCCATTCAAAAAATCTTCCTGCGAATAGCCAAAAAGTTCAAAGGCTATTTTATTCGCAAAAATCAGGTTTCCTTTTATGTCCATCTCAAAAATGGTTTGTGGCAATAAATCCGTCATTTGCCTAAACCTTTCTTCACTTAATCTCAGGGCTTCAACCGATAATTTTCTTGCTGTAATATCGCTGCAAATTCCTTCGTTAAATATGGTTTTTCCGTTTTTGTCCTTTATATACCTTGCATGATCTTCAATCCAGATGATCTGACCATCCTTTTTCTTAAGTCTGTAAATTTCTACCGTGTTTGAAAATTCCTGGTTTGCATCAATTATTTCCTCCCTTTCACTCGTAGCAACAAATAAATCCTTCGGGATATATATTTTAAGCAGTTCTTCCTTGTTATCATAACCCAGCATTTTTACATAAGCAGGGTTTACATCTACAAAATAGCCTTCGGGTGTTGATTTATAATAGCCGTTGGGCATGCTTTCAAACAAATTGCTAAACCGGTTTTCGGCATTCCTTCTTAATTCGTTTTCATTGTATCTTCTTAAGGCATAGGCTATAATATCCTTTGAAATGTTAAAAAAAGAATATTCTTCATAATTTAATTCAGCCGGAGTTACCAAATCGATAATTCCAATTAGTGTGTCCTTTATCCTGAGCGGTATTCTGTATGCCGTTGCTGAATTTAAAATCTCCTCCTCAAAGATAAAATTATCAACCAGGCCCGGAATTTTTTTTATTGCTGCGGCACCAGATATTTGCTGTATTTTTCCTGATTCGAAACCTTCAAAATCTTCATTGGTGGGGGTTAATTTTAATTCCTGAAATTTGGGCTTTGTTTGCGATAAGAATTCAACCTTCCTTTTTGAACCCAATCCCTGCAAAGTAAGTTCTTTAGTTGTTTCATCAAAAGTCCAGAAAAGTACATGAAGTAAATTTGTTGATTCTTTGAATTTTTCAATTACATATTTGAATAGTTCCTGGTGTTCAATGTTTTCAATTTCGTGGAACAGTTTTTTAAGAGACTGGTTATAGCGTAATAATTCTTCAAATTTAGTTTCGTATCCTTTTAGCTGCTTTTGAAGCTGTTGGTTCAACGAGGCTAATTCCTGGTTACTATGCCGTAAAACTTCTACTTCTTTCAACAATTCTTCAATATTCTTCTTTTTCTCATTCATTTTAAGAATGTTGCTTATTTTAGAATTGGTCTCAAAATAAAAAAAATATCAGGATAAAAAAAAATAATGAAAATTTTCCGAAGTTTTTTAAACAAAGGCAGTATTTTAAATGCTCATTTTATATACCTGAATTTAAGCAGTTTATAGCTATTTAAGTAAGTGCACGCAAATAAAATTGTTAATCCGGAGTTTTTTTTACTTAAAATTCCGAAAGTTCTTCACCTGGTTTGTAAATGCAAAAATACCTTATTCTGATTTAACTTAACGGTCAGAATCTAATATGGGCCTTTTACATTTCTAAATTCTAGTTAAAACCCCCCTGGCCGCGGTAAAGTTTTACAGGTTTGTCGAGTTTGAGTTTCAAAACGGTAATATATTTATCCCGTACATTTTCTGGAATGTCAATATAAACCAACCCTGGAACATGGCTCCATGAAATTTTTCCCACCACTTTTGGTATTAATTTAGTTCCATTTCCAACCACGGTTATATCTTCAATTTTGTTGCTTAACCCTTTTAGCATAATGGTTTCGGCCCCTTTTCCATTCACAAATAAAAATAAATTGGTTGAATCTTTTGAAAGCGTAGTAGGTCCATAAAAATGACCCTGAGGAATTCCCCCAATGGTATTAAAAATTGCCTCGCTGTGTTTTTTATTCCAGGCGCCCAGTTCTTTTAAAACATTCACCTGTTCTTCAGGAATGCTGCCGTCTTCTTTTGGGCCAAAGTCGAGCAGGAGATTTCCGCCATTCGAAACCACGTCGGCAAAAATCGTAATTATTTCAAAAGGTGTTTTCCAGTTTTCATCGTGGTGAAATCCCCAGTTGTCGTTGGTTGTCATGCAAAGTTCCCACCAGGTATATTTTGGCCTGGAAACCGGAAAATTCTGTTCAGGGGTTTCATAGTCGCCATATCCTTGCAACCGCCCGTTAATTATAGCTTTAGGATTGTTTGTAAGAATTATATTTCTTATTTTTTCCGATTCCCATTGCTCGGCGCTATGTTCCCAATCTCCATCAAACCACCATAAATCGGGATTTAACATTGTACTTATTTCTTTTATCTGGCCCTGAAAAAACTGGCGGAATTTATTCCATCTTTCATAATCTTTTTCAACAGAATAACGTGAACTGTCTTTTGTAAATCCGGGATAATCCGGGTAAGACCAGTCTATAAGCGAAAAATATGCCCCACACTTTATATTGCGTTTTTTTAGTTCATCGAAAAAGGGTTTTATCATGTCGCGTTTGGCCGGTGTCGATTTTACAATACTTAAGTTGCCCAATTTGGTGTCGTACATGGCCACCCCATCGTGATGTTTTGTTGTAATAACAGCATACCTGGCCCCGCTTTCTCCAATTAAATCGGCCCATGCAGAAGGATTATAATTTTTAAGGGTAAATCCTTTTAGTTGTTTCATGTAATCTGTATGGCTGATCTTTTTGTTGTAAAAACTCCAGGATTCATCTATTCCATCTACTGAATAAATTCCGGCATGAATAAATATCCCAAGCTTGGCATCTGCAAACCATTGCATTTTTTCTTTAATGGATTCAGGATTGATTTTTTGCTGGGCCTTTATGCTGAAAATGATCAGTATGTTTATACAAATACAAAGGAGTTTATTCATTTTAGAAGCCATATTTTAAAGATTAAGAATAAAATCTTCCGGCTTTCTATCCGGAAGATTTTATTTCAATTTTAATTGTTTACTTTATTTCAACAGGTGTTCTGTTTATCCACTTTCCTCTCGTAAAATCAGGGAAAAACTGGGGCTCCCCATTTTCCTGTATCGACATTTCCGAAAGCGGCGTAACTGCGCTCCAGGCAGCTGCATCATAAACATCCAGTTCGGGATCGCGTTTTTCTTTAATTGCATCCACAAATTCTTTGGCTACAAAGAAATCAATTCCTCCATGACCGGTATTTTTGGCATCGGCTTCAAATTTGGCCCAAAGTGGGTGATCGTACTCCTTAAACCATTTTTCGGCTGCTTCCCATTCGTGGTCAGGCGTTTTGCCTTCAATATAGATCCTGTCCGGACTTAAATATTTTCCATCTGCCTGCTTGATCGAACCACTTTCCAATCCATCGAACTCCAGCAGGCCATTGGTGCCTTGTATTTTAAATCCAAGAGAGTAGGGGCGGGGTACATTTGTATCGTGTGTAACAATGATGGTTTCACCCCTTGATGTTTTTATTGTAGAGGTAACCACATCGCCCAGATTCCATTTTATATCAGCATTGGGATGGTTTTTCCCCCCTTTGGGATTTTCAACAATATATTCATGAAGTCCTCTTGATTTGGTTGCTATTGAGGAAATTGATAAAAACCGGTTTCCCCTGTTAATATCTAAGGCAACTGCAATTGGTCCCAAACCGTGTGTCGGATATACATCTGCATTTATCTTTTCGGAGTAATTTGTTCGCCACATGGCTTCAGAATTGGCTTTAGTCCCGTATTCCACACCAGAGAATTTCACTTCACGTAAATCGTGCAGGTATCCGCATCTGGCATGCACCACTTCCCCGAAAACCCCTTTTTTTACCATGTTGAGCATGGCCAGTTCCTGACGTCCATAACAAACATTTTCCAATATCATGCAGGGCATTCCGGTTGCTTCGTAAGTATTCACCAAATCCCAGCATTGTTCAAGCGTTGTGGCTGCAGAAACTTCAACTCCGGCATATTTTCCTGATTTCATGGTATCAACCGCCATCACTGCGTGCCATTCCCAGGGTGTAGCAATTATTACTCCATCTATATCTTTTCTCTCCAACATTCTTTTATAATCGGTTGGGCCTTTTGTATACTCTTCAGCAGCTGGAAGGTTATTCTTTTTTAATATTTTCTGCGATTCAACAACAGCTTTGGGATCAATATCACAAAAAGCAACAATTGCTGCATCCGGGTTAAGAGAAATGTTTCTGACATGTTCTCTTCCACGTCCACCAACGCCTATAAAGGCAATACGAACTTTATTTTCATTTTTCGAAAACACATTTGCAAAAGCCTGTTCTGACAATAGAGCCATGCCAGTACCTGCTATGGCTGTTGTTTTGATAAAATTCCGGCGACTAACGTTTTTTTTCATTTTTCAAGGTATTAGAAATTGTGAATTATATATTCTTTAAATTCAGATAGATTTTATTGAATCAGCTATTTTACTTATATGTTCGGGTGTAGTACCACAGCATCCTCCAATTACCGATGCACCTGCCTGTACAAGTTTTGGTGCAAGGTTAGCCATTTGCTCCGGAGTTTCGGGGAAAAAGGTATTTCCATCCCGGTATTCCGGCAAGCCTGCATTGGCATGTATCAGAACCGGGATTTCTTTATTTTTTTCCCTTATTTCCCTGGTAATCTGAATCATGCCTTCCATTCCGTTTCCACAATTGGCACCAATAATGTCTGCGCCTGCATTGATTAGTTCGTCAACCACATCTGCCGGCGCGTAGCCCATCATCGACCGGTATTCGCCCTGAACCGTTTTTTCGAAAGTCATGGTGCAGATAATTTCACATTTCGTATTCTCTTTTGCTGCTTTAATTGCAATTCTGGCTTCTTCCAAATCGGTCATGGTTTCAACAATTACAGCATCAGCCCCTCCGGCTTCAAGCGCAATGGCCTGATCTTTAAATGCTTCATACAATTCATCCGGTGAAACTTCGCCCATCATTAAAATAACCCCAGTCGGACCCATGGAACCTAAAACCAATTTATCTGTACCGGCTGCTTTACGCGATATTTCAGCTGCAGAACGATTCAACTCATGAACTTTATTTTCCAGACCGTAATGCTTAAGTTTAAAGGCGTTTCCTCCAAAACTGTTGGTTTCAATCATGTCGGCCCCGGCATTTATATAACTTTGCGCTATTTCAAAAACTTCTTTTTCGTGCGTAATATTCCATAATTCCGGACATTCGCCAGGCTGAAGCCCTTTTTTGTGAAGGAAGGTTCCCCAGGCTCCATCTGAGATAAGTATTTTACCGGATTTTAGTTTTTCGGTTATTTTTTTCATCCTGTCTGTTTATTTAATTTTTAAATTAAAATCTTTAACTGCCTGAAATACAGCTAGTATATTTTGTGGCGGAACATTTGCCATTATGTTATGAACGGTTTGAAATACAAAACCTCCATTTTGTTTTAAAACATTGATTTGTTCCATTACATGTTTGTAAACAGATTGTTCATTTTCATGAGGTAAAACATATTGTGTATCGCATCCCCCGCCCCAGAAGGTAATTCTGTGGCCAAATTCTTTTTTCAACTCCTCAGGGTCCATATTGTTGCAAGATACCTGCACAGGGTTAATCGCATCCAAACCTGCCTCTATCATGTCGTTAAGCAGAATTTTAACACTTCCACAGCAGTGTAGCATTACCTTTACATCCGCAAGTTCTTTTGCCCTGGTCCAAAGTTTTTTATGAAAAGGCTTGTAAAATTCCCTGTACATTTCAGGAGAAATCAGGGCTGAGCTTTGCCCTCCCAAATCATCACCAAACAGCACAATGTCAATATAAGGACCAACCGCTGTAAGCCATTTTTCAAGGTTTTTGAGATGAATTCCGCATAATTTTTCCGAAAACTTCAATGTTTCTTCAGGATACATGGCCATGTTCAGCATGTAGTTGTCCATTCTGAACAACATGTTGGGGATTTCGAACATATTGCCGCCAAAAATTCCGATTATGGCTTTTTCGGTGATCTCTCTGAGTATTTTTGCCTTATCTGCCAGTGTTTTTAATCCTGCTTTATCGAGAGGAAAATGTGCTCCAGGATGCGGAACTGCCGACCACATCTGGTTTCCAATTTGTTGTTCCAGGTCTGTAAATAAATCTGTTGCGTAATCCCTTTCAGACAGAGGAAAATAGGTTTGTTCAAAATAGAGGCAGCCTTGTTTTTGTATCCCAACCTCTAAACCATTGTTATCCAGTAATAACCAGTCATTTCCATTTTTTTCAACATTTACAAAGAAGGGGATAAGACAATCTGTTCCATCAGGCAATATCCAGGGTTTCCAGTCTCTTTCATCGTTTAAAAAAGCCCTTCCCAATTCAATGGTATCAACACCAAAGAGTTCCAGAACATCATCGTCTACAATGGCCAGCTGTTGTACCATATCGTAAACTTTTACGGTTTTGGGTTCAAGGTTTAGGTATTTTCTGAGGTTATTGTAAGCGATAGCTGAAATGCCCGACGACCGGTGTCCTGATAAATCAACCGGAATAAACCCTGAATCAATATGATTAAGTGCTGCCAGTACTTTTTCTCTTGATGTCATTCTGCGTTGAATGTTATATTTGATCTTTTTGATTTTTAATTTTTTCCTGCTTATCCGGTTGTCGGTTTGAACAGCTGAAACCTAAATAAAATTATCATTTGGCGAATAATTTTCTGATGAAAATGATTTATAAATGTATACAAAATCGAAATCCCTTATTTGGGAACAGGATATTGAGTGGTCTTAGCTACTGCAGGGATTTTCATTCCCAGCCACCTGCTCAGGGTATGAAAAACACTATCCTGCAGATTCTGGGGAAGATCTAATATCCTGCTTCCATGGCTCCCACCCGGATTAACAATTTTTACCGCATTTGTTTTATTTCCAGGTTCTACTGCTGTTGATGACCAGGCATCATATTCGCCATAGATATATAACATGTTATTTCCCGATTCTTTTATCCATTTATCAATGTCTCTCATCGGTTCCGGGTTAAATTTTTCGGTATGTCCTTTAGGCATGGTAAAATCGAAACGGATATTTTTTTTATCCGGCAGGAATTCCTTAAATGGCTCAACTTCATAACCATACATACCAATTTCTGTCATGGCCTGATAAAAGAAAGGCCTTACTTTTTCGGTTTCATTTTCTTCGAAAAATGAGAATGGATCTACCATTGCCAGGTGATAAAAAAGAACCACCGCCGATGCATCTGGCTTTGGGATGGAGTTACGACTAAATCCCCATTGCCAGAAAGCAAAACCGTATTCCAGAACACAAAGATCGTAGGCCCTTTCCAGTCCCATTTTGAATTCCCATTTTTTCGCCTTTGCCATTCGCTCAAACATTGGAAAAATTTCCTTTTTTTTCTTAAACATGGCCAGTTGGTACTGGTAAATTTCATCGCGACATTCTTTGGTTCCTACCTGCTTAAGAAAAGAATACACCCGCGGGTCTTCATCCGAAAAGTTCAGTGGTGCAACATAAGGTAAACTTACGTCAACATCGTTGGGATAAAACCTGCGGTGAAATATGGTAGCCTGACCGCTTTTGCTGATACCCGACGAAATCCATTTCGATTTATAAAATGGTTTAAAGGCCTGTATTACATCATGTTGGTCTGCCGTGGCTTGCTTTATATTCAGATAGTTCCAGGGAATGGAATCCTTTGGCCTGCTTTTATCGAAAAAACGGTGCTCTATGGTAAGCTGATTGGCATCAATTATATGGGTAATCTCATTGGCCATTGAAGTATAAATTGTATAGCCATCAATGACAACCACCATGGGTTTATTAAAATCTTTATGGGAATAATAAGCTTTAAGCGGAAAACCGCCACTTTTAGGATTGCTATGATCCAATGGCATCCTGAACCAGACTTCGTAAGTTGATTCAAAAAAAGGATCCGTGGCTATTTTTTTAAAACTGTCTATCTGTGCAATACTTTTCAGAATTTCTTCAGGGGTAATTGGTTTAGGAGCCAGAGAAGAGAGGCTGAAAAATATTCCTGATAACAAAATGACATATAAGGGTTTAAACTTCATATCCAGTTATTTTTTTATTTTTAAAGATAGCTTTTTTTATCTTTTTTACATCTAATTTCCTGATTAAAAAGAAAAACCTCCTGAACAAAAAGTCCGGAAGGTTTTCTGATAAACATTATCTTAAAATTATTCAGTTACAACAAAAGCGTATTTTCCCGAGCCCAGCAATATTGAAACTTTACCATTTGTAACAACTGGCGCAACGTTCTTTGAATCTTTTAATAGCCCTCCATTTTCTGTCACTGAATTTAGGTCTTTGGCTTTTAAAATCAGGGTTGCACTTGTATTGGCAGGAATTTCAACATCATAGGTTGTTTTGCCATTTTCAGTTTTCCAGGCAGAAGCCAGCTTTCCATAATAAGTTTCCAGACTGGCGGATGCATATTCCAGTCCCTGGCCGGTATGTGGTTCAATGATGATTTTTTTATAGCCCGGGCCATTTACATCTGTATCAATCCCTGTAATTACTCTGTACATCCAATCGCCAATGGCACCATAGGCATAATGGTTAAATGAATTCATATCCGGGGTTTGAAAACTTCCGTCTGTTTTAATTCCATCCCAGCGCTCCCAGATTGTAGTTGCACCTTTCTTTACAGGATACAACCACGATGGGTATGTTTCCTGAAGTAAAAGCTTATAGGCAATATCGGTTTTCCCAAAGCGGCTCAAAACATGGCAAAGGTAAGGTGTTCCTAAAAATCCGGTAGTAAGATGTGTGTTATAGCTTTCAATATTTTCGGCCAGTCGGTTTGCTGCCTGTTGTCTTAAATTTTCTGGGAACATATCAAATTGCAGGGCAAGTACATAGGCGGTCTGGGTCGATGAAACCAGCCTGCCATTTGGGGTCATGTATTCTTTAATATAGGCATCTTTTATTTTGGTAGCTCTTCGCTGTAAAATTTAACATCGTCTGTTTTACCCAATACCTGGGCCGCGTTAATAAGCAATTGTGTTGAATGTGCCCAGAAACATTGTGCAATTAAATATTTATCGGTAACTGCCGAACGACCATCGTTGTCATCGTTGGGCCGGTAAAAAAGCCAGTCGCCAAAATGAAAACCCGTGTTCCATAAGTAATTGCTGCTTTTCGATTTCATATAATTTACCCAGGCTTTCATGCTTGCATACTGATCTTGCAGGATTCGCCGGTCGCCATAAGCGAGATACATATTCCACGGGGCAATGGTGGCTACATCGGCCCAACCTGTTGAGGCCATTGCATTTTTACCTAAAACATTCGGTACCACAAAAGGTACTGCACCTTCTTCGTTTTGATCGAGTGCTACATCTTTCAGCCATTTCGAAAAGAAATTATGTACATCCATATTAAATGTGGCGGTTCTCGAAAACGCCTGGGCATCGCCTGTCCAGCCAAGCCTTTCGTCTCTTTGCGGGCAATCTGTCGGAACATCCAGAAAATTTCCCCTCTGTCCCCATTGTATATTGTGCTGTAACTGGTTAATTAAAGCATTTGAACAAGTGAATGTTCCTGTTGGTTTCATATCTGAATACAGGGCAAATGCAACAATATTATCCGGGTTGATTTTACCTTTTAATCCTTCTATTTTTATGTACCTGAAACCGTGAAAAGTGAATTTTGGCTCAAAAACTTCCTGGTTTCCACCTTTCAGGGTAAAAACGTCGGTAGATTTTGCTGCCCGCAGGTTTTCGGTATAAAAATTCCCATTTTTATCAAGTACTTCCGCGAATTTAACGGTGATTTTATCGCCGGCTTTTCCTGAGATTTTCATTTGAATATTGCCCACGAGGTTTTGTCCAAAATCAATCAATTGTTCCCCTGAAGGGCTTGTAAATACTTTAACTGGCTTGAATTCTTCCTGCTTTTTTACAGGCTCGTTATATGTAGCCACCAGGTCATCAAATTTATAATCCAAAAGTTTCACCCCTGGCCATTTTGAATCATCATAACCTGCTAATAACCAGCCATTCAATTCTTTCCGGTGATCGATGCTTTCGCCATGGTATATTTCTGAACTTGTTATTTCGCCTGTATTCGATTTCCAGCTGTTATCAGATATAATTGTTTCAGTAGAACCATCAGTAAAAGATACTTCTAACTGGAAAAGGAAACCAAGTTCCTTTCCGTATTCATCTCTATGTCTTTCCCATGCCAAAAATCCTCTGTACCAGCCATTTGCCAATGTAACTCCGATTGCATTCCTGCCTTTTTGTAATAATTCAGTTACATCATATACCTGGTACTGTGTACGCTTTCTATAGGCTGTCCAACCTGGGGTCAGAAAGGCATCGCCAATTTTCTTCCCGTGGAGTTTAGCTTCGTACAAGCCCTTTGAGGTTATGTAAGCAGTGGCCGACGCAATTTCTTTATCAACTTTTATTTCTTTCCTTAAAACCGGACATGGTCTGTTCACCGAATCTTCAACAAACCCAGGCGAAATCCACCTTGCTTTCCAATCATCCGCTGATAGAAAAGCCATTTGCCATGATGCCGGCATGCTCCATTCCGAAACATTGCCAGTATTGTCCCAAACCCTTACCTGCCAGTAATACTTTTTGTTTGATTTCAAACTTGTTCCCTTAAAGGCAACAAATACAGAGGAATCTGATTCTACTTTCTGGGAGTTCCAAACCAGGTTTGTGTTCGATTTCAGGTTATCAAGGCTTTCGGCTACCTTCAGTTCGTAAGCTTTTTGAAGTACATTTCTGTTTTCTGACTTTAATTTCCAGCTGAAACGGGGCTGTCGGGTATCCAGACCAACCGGGTTTACAAGGTTTTCGGTAAGTGGTTCAACTACTTTAACCTGGGCATAAGAACTGGCAATTATTGAGAACAATAAAAATTTGATAAGTAAAACTTTGGATTTCATAACATTATGATTTTAGATTGTAAAAGGAATTAGATGTTGTTAAATTTTATTTTTATAATTTTCCAATAAAAATTTTTCAGCTTCAACCGACCAAAGCCCATTATTTGCTTCAACAATTTCAGAAAGTGTTTTATAAAAAGGCTCATTTTTACCTTTTTCTTTAAATTCTGCAATGGCGGTCAACGGCATTTGCAAATGTGTGTAAATTAGTTTTTTACCTCCTGGTATCTCAGGTAAATGAAGTGTTGTGGGAATCACGGCATCCAGACCACCTATGTGCGTCACCATGGCAGCTGGGTTTATCAGCCCTTTGGCCATCATGTCAAGGGCTTCGTTCATGTCATCGGTGTTTCCGCCACTTGTACCCACAATGTGTGTAAAAGCATAATGTACATTATAGAAGTTAAATTCTGCTTTAAAATTTGGATCGGAAGGCCCGGCAAAAAAATTCAGGCAGCCGTCAAAAGCAAGCATCCTATCAGCCTGCTCCACGACCTGTTTAACAGGTGCAAATACAAAAATGTCGTCAAATCCTTTGTTTCCGGTTAATTCCATAAGGTATTTTTCAGGATCAGAATAAATTGAAGTATTTACGTAAAACAATTTTACACCTGATTTTAAAGCTTCTTCAGGTGGGTAAAGCTTTCTGGCCCTGTCTATCCGGTTTTGATCTAAATCCGTAACTACGAGTAAACCTGGTTTTCGATTACAATGCAGGGCATAATCAATGGCACCTAATCCCATTGGCCCGACTCCGGCCAGAATAGCCATATTTCCGCCTTCCACTATGCCCATTTCATGCACATATGAGCCATTTTTTGTATGGTAGCTGGCATGAAAAGCCCCAATTATGCACGACATAGGTTCTGAAAGTGAGGCCATAAAATAAGCTTCACCATGGTAGGGCAGGAGGCAGTTCATTTCCATCACTTCGTTTGGAATTATTACATAAGTCGCATCGCCGCCTATATATTTAAACGAGTAGCCAGGTGCGTCGAGGCTACCTTTATAATTTAAGGCTGGTTGTATAGAAAACTTATTGCCTGATTTGTAAAAATGTGACCATTTTTTACCAACTTCTACAATTTCGCCGCTAAATTCGTGCCCTATGATGGTAGGATTTGTGTGAACATCGTTAGGCACCCTTTTGTGATCAGCACCCTGCTTTGAAGCCTTGTACGAAGACATACAAATACTGTCGGATACCACACGGGCAAGAATTTCATCCTCTTTTAGCACGGGCAGTTCAAATTCTTCTAATCTTAAATCGTCTTTTCCGTATATTCTTACTGCTTTTGTCTTCATCCTTTTCTTATTTCTGATTAAAATGTTCCAAACAATGCGTGGGTTTCTGTGTTGCAATATAAAACCGAATAAATAAAAAAATTGTTCCGGCTCGTCTCAATTTTCCGTTCGAGATGGAGAATTGGCTTTCCATCTAAAACCCTGAGGTATTCCGATATTTTTCCTTCTGAAAGAATTGATCGCAGTCTTTGCTGACCTCCCTTTATTTCGATATTGTAATTTTTTCTCAGGATTTCAAAGAGGGATTTGTTTTCGAATTTTCTTGATGTAAATCTGGGCAGGTTTTGGTTAGGCAAATAAGTAATATCGTAAAAAAGTGGGTCCCCATTTATAAGCCTTATCCTTTCCAAAAAAATGCAGCCAAGTTTCATTTCCTGCTCCGAGAGATCAAAAGGGAAAAATTCGGGCCAGGATATGATGTCGGGTTTCGAGATAATTCTTGTTTCAAGATTTTTGGCGCCCAACGCGCTGGTAGTTCCTGTAACTGAAAGAATTCCAACATCTTTGGGCATTCGGTGTACTATGCTCCCTTTGCCCTGGTGTTTAAGAATTAGCCCGTCGCTGGCCAACCGGGTTAAAGCTAATCTTACAGTTGGTCTTGTAATCTGGTGCAGTTTGCAGAGGTCATTTTCTGAGGGAAGAATATCACCTTCCTTATAAACCCCATCAATAATAAGTTTCCTTAGCAATTCATATATTTTCTTATGTTGGGGGATTTTTATCATATCATTTTTTTTCCAACTAAATTAATCTCATTTTTAATAAACTTGTAAACACAAGTTTAGATAATATTTTCACAAATATAATTAAAATATCAATATTTATTAATATTTTTGCTCTAAATAAATTTTTCTTTGTTTAACATGTAAATATAAGTTTAAAATTTTCCCTTTATGGCTATCCCCATTATTATGCCCCGGCAAGGGCAATCTGTCGAAACATGCATCATAAGTAAATGGTACAAATCAATTGGCGATAGGGTTGAAAAAGGCGACCTTCTGTTCGGCTACGAAACGGATAAGGCTTCTTTTGAGGCGGAGGCGACTGAAAATGGCATCCTGCTTGAAATATTCTATTCCGAAGGGGATGAAGTGCCTGTTTTGACTAATGTTGCAGTAATTGGTCAGCCTGGCGAGGATATTTCTGCATTTTTTCCCTCTTCAACTGACTTTAAGCCTGAATTTATTACAAAGGACAATATTCAAAATGGTAATGAAAATCAAAAAGTTGAGCATTTTGAAGAAACCTCCGGTGAAAAGATAATTTCGCCGCGGGCCAGAAAAACTGCCGCTCATCTTAATGTGGATATAAATAGTATTTCAGGAAGCGGACCTTACGGGCGGATCATCGAAAAAGATATTCTTGCAGTTTCCAAAAACCTTGTTAATATTACCCCATTGGCCAAAGCCATAGCAAAGGATTTAAATGTTGAATTTCCGGAACATGGAACTGGTCTTGGCGGGCGTATCATTTCAGCTGATATTTTAGCATCAAAAAAAACGAATAACTGCGATTTTGAAATTCAGAAAATTTCAAATATGCGGAAGATTATTGCTTCAAGAATGCACAATTCCCTGCAAAATTCTGCCCAACTTACGCATCACATCAGCGCCGATGCACGCAAATTACTCGAATGGCGAAATTATTTCAAACAGGAAAACCAAAAAGGCAAAATGGAGAACATAACCATTAATGATATGGTTTGTTTTGCAGTAATCAGGACTTTAAAAAAGCACTTAAAGGTCAATTCGCACTTTTTAGGGGATTCTGTAAAAATATTCAACAAAATTCACCTTGGATTTGCGGTGGATACTGAAAGGGGCCTGATGGTTCCTGCTTTAAAAAATGCTGACGATTTAAATATTTCAGGGCTTTCTTTGCAATTGAAAAACCTGGCCGGCCAATGTAAAAAAGGAAATATTGACACCGATTTGTTGTCGGGCGAAGCAGCTTCTTTTACTGTTTCAAACCTGGGGGCTTTTGGGATAGAAATGTTTACCCCGGTTATCAACCTGCCACAGGTGGCCATTCTTGGTGTGAATACCATTCTGCACCGGCCGGCTGATTTAGGAAACGGCGTTTTTGGCTTCATCCCCTATATCGGTTTATCCTTAACTTACGATCACAGGGCATTGGACGGAGCCCCGGCATCTGCTTTTCTGCAGGATTTGAAACTTGAAATTGAAAAGTTGGATTTTGAAAGGATTTAACTCTTCATTATTATGATAATTAACTATTTAACAATATTAATTTACTCGTTATGCCCAAAAGTTTGAATATTGATCCATTTAAAGTAAGAAAACCAGGATTTATTACCTTCGGTAAAATACCTGTAAATCAGTATAATAAAACCATTGAACAAGAAAAGAATAACTTTTCGAACGAAGATTTGTTGAGAATCTTCCGTGATATGGTGATTATCAGGGAATTTGAGGTGATGCTGAATAAAATAAAAACCACCAATGAATATTTTGGTATTCAATACAATCATCCTGGACCGGCTCATCTGTCAATTGGTCAGGAAGCCTCAGCAGTTGGAATGGCCTATGCACTTACCATCGACGATTATATATTTGGTTCGCACCGGAGCCATGGCGAAATTCTGGCCAAAGGATTATCGGCCATTCATCAGCTGGATGATTTAACGCTGATGGGGATTATGAAAAACTTTTTTGGCGGAAATACCCTTAAAGTGGTTGAAAACCATCATAATGGAGATGTAAAGGATTTGGGAATAAAGTTTTTGCTCTATGGCACTTTGGCCGAGATTTTTGCCCGTGAAAATGGTTTTAATAAAGGGCTTGGCGGTTCCATGCATGCATTTTTTACCCCATTCGGGGTGTATCCAAACAACGCCATTGTTGGTGGTTCGGGCGATATTTCAGTGGGTGCTTCGCTTTATAAAAAGGTGAATAAAAAACCTGGAATTGTGGTTTGCAATATTGGAGATGCTTCTATGGGATGCGGCCCTGTTTGGGAAGGAATTAGTTTTGCAGCCATGGACCAGTTCCGGACATTGTGGGAAGGTGATTTTAGAGGTGGATTGCCTGTTATGTTTAATTTCATGAATAATCAATACGGAATGGGCGGCCAAACCTGCGGTGAAACCATGGGCTACGATATTCTTGCCCGTGTCGGGGCCGGAGTAAATGCCGAAATGATGCATGCCGAAAGAGTGGATGGCTATAATCCTCTTGCAGTAATTGATGCATTCAGACGTAAAAAACAATTGCTAAAGGAAGGAAAAGGCCCTGTTTTGCTTGATACGCTTACTTACAGGATTAGCGGACATTCACCCTCCGATGCTTCATCGTACCGTTCGAAAGAAGAAATTGAAGCATGGGAAAAAGTGGATTCCATTGTAACCTTTGGTGAAGAATTGATTAAGGCAAATATAGCAACCCAAAAACAGCTCGATTCAATAGTTTCGAGTGTACTCACAGATATGAAACATACGCTTGAAATAGCTATAGACGATAAAATTTCTCCCCTGATTGATGTGGTTAAAAATCCCGAAACCATTGGTGAGATGATGTTTTCGAACCAGTCGGTAGACAAAATGGAAAACAGGGCGTGCGATGTGTTAATGCCAAAAGACGAAAACCCTCGTATTAAACAAATTAAATCGAAAGAACGATTTTATATCGGGAAAGATGGTAAACCAGTATCCAAGCTTAAGCAGTTTCAATTGCGTGACGGGATTTTCGAGGCCATTATTGATCGTTTTTACAAAGATCCTACCTTGGTCGCTTATGGCGAGGAAAACAGGGATTGGGGAGGTGCATTTGCTGTGTACAAAGGCCTTACTGAAGCCCTTCCTTATCACAGGCTTTTTAATTCGCCTATTTCTGAAGGCGCCATTGTTGGAACAGCAGTTGGATACGGTATGTGCGGTGGCAGGGTAATTGCCGAAATTATGTATTGCGATTTCCTTGGCCGCTGTGGTGATGAGGTGTTTAACCAATTGCCCAAATGGCAAGCTATGAGTGGCAATGTTATTAAAATGCCCGTTGTAGTGAGGGTTTCAGTGGGTTCAAAATATGGGGCGCAACATTCTCAGGATTGGTCTGCACTTGTGGCTCATATTCCGGGATTAAAAGTGGTTTTTCCTGCAACTCCTTATGATGCCAAGGGATTGATGAACGCTGCACTTCAGGGAACCGATCCGGTAATATTCTTCGAAAGTCAGCGTATTTATGATGTTGGAGAAATGTTTCACGAAGGTGGTGTGCCTGAAGAATATTACGAAATCGTAATCGGGGAGCCGGATATAAAGCAAAAAGGTACCGACATCACCATTCTGAGCATTGGTGCAACGCTTTACCCGGTTATGGAAACAGCTAAAGTTTTAAAAGAAAAATTCGGGCTTTCAGCCGAAATTATTGATGCAAGATCTTTGGTTCCATTTAATTATGAACCCGTAATTGAATCGGTTAAAAAAACCGGAAGAATTATTCTTGTCAGCGATGCCAGCGAACGTGGTTCCTTCCTGAAAGATATGGCCCAAAACCTTACCGAGTTTGCCTTTGATTATCTCGATGCCCCGCCAGTTGTGGTGGGTTCGCGCAACTGGATTACACCTGCCTACGAACTTGAAAATGCATTTTTCCCTCAACCATCGTGGATTATCGATGCCATTCACGACCGGATTCTTCCACTTATAGGATATAAACCAGAAGGTAAACCAACGATAAAAGATAAAATAAACCGCTATAAATCTGGTGTTTAATTGGAATTAAATTGAAAATGTGAAGATAAAAATCTAATTAAAAAAAAATGTTTCAAATTGAATATCCTTCGGGAAGTGAGTTAGAAAAGGAAATAAAAAGAAATGTGCCGCTTATACCCTTGAAAGTGAACGCACATGTTCACAGTCCATATAGTTTCAGCGCTTTCGAAAGTATTGAACAGGCAGTTAAATTGGCCCATGACGAGGGAATTAAGGTACTCGGAATTAACGATTTTTTTGTAACTGATGGTTATGAAGAATTTGCCCGGAATTGTATCCGGTCAGGCATTTTCCCGCTTTTCAACATTGAGTTTATTGGTTTAAACAGGGATGACCAGCAAAAAGGGATTAAAGTCAACGATCCCACCAATCCGGGCAGGACTTATATGAGTGGTAAGGGACTTTCCTATCCTCAGCTTGAAAATCCGGAAAACAAAAAAATGCTCGAAGGATTAAAACACGAAGCCAGCGTCCAAATCCTGTCGATGATAGATAAACTAAATGCTTTAATAGGCTCTTTGGGTGCGGATTTCAGGATTTCTGAGACTGAAATTCTCAACACGATTGCCAGGAACCTTGTCAGAGAAAGGCACCTTGCAAAGATGCTCAGGATAAAAGTGACTGAGAATTTTAGCACTGAAAATGAACAGGTTGATTTTTTTACAAAACTCTATGGCGGCAAAAAACCTTCTTTTTCATTGTCAGATTCTGCTGCTTTTGAAAACGAGATACGAAATAACCTGCTTAAAGCGGGTGGCAGCGCTTTTGTGCCCGAAACCGAAAAAGCATTCCCTGTTTTAGAACAAATTTGCAATTATATCATTAATGCCGGTGGAATACCAACATACCCTATTTTGGGCGATGATGCAAAAGGAAATTTTACCGAATTTGAAGCTGATGTTCAGCAATTTGGAAAAATATTGTTAGAAAGAGGAATATTCAGCGTTGAATTTATTCCAAACCGGAATACATTGGCCATGCTTTCGAAATATGCGGAATATCTTTATGATATTGGATTTGTGGTTAGTTTTGGTACTGAACACAATACTCCGGCACTCACCCCGCTCGAAGTCTCCTGCCGGGATTCGAAACTATCAGAAAAACTTCTGGAAATCAATTATAAAGGTGCTTGCGTGATAGCTGCTCACCAATATCTGAAATCATCAGGCCTCGAAGGATATATTGACAAAAGTGGAAAATGGGACAGAGGAAAAAGAGATTCTTTTGAAAAACTGGGTAATGTATTGATTTTAAATATGATAAATCGTTAATTCAGGATGCGTTGATAAATTAAATTTCAATTTCCTCTACCAGAAAACAAGAAATTAAATAATAATTTAAAAATACCGGCGATGAATAAAAATATGCAGGATCTTATTGAAATTTCAAGATTTTACGGGGTAAACAAAGAATTTGTTATTGGTGGTGGCGGCAATACATCTTACAAAGATGAAAATTATCTTTATGTAAAAGCGAGCGGAAAACCTCTAGCTGATATTTCGGAAACCGGCTTCATCAAAATTGAAAGAAAAGCGCTTGAAAATCTTAAAAATATTGAATTCCCTGATGATTCTGTTTTGCGGGACAAAATGATTGTAAATGAAGTTTTAAAATGTTGCCGGGACAATCATCTAAACCTTAGGCCTTCTGTTGAAGCCCCATTGCATGGCTTAATAAATTTCAGATTTGTTGTTCATACCCATTCTACCTGGGTTAATGCCCTGCTTTGCAGCAATAATGCCACTGAAATGGCAGAAAGACTTTTTCCTGAAAATACTTTGTTTGTCAGGTATATTGATCCAGGTTATACATTGTACGCAGAGTTGCTTAAGGAAATTGAGACTTTCAGGCTAAAATATCACTGCGATCCAAAAATAATACTGGTTCAGAACCATGGAATTTTTGTAAGTGCTGATACAACTGACGAAATTAAGGAGATTTACCTTGAAGCAATAGGCAAAATCAGTAATTTGACCAGAAAACCTCTTCAATCAGAACCAATTGAACCAAACAATAAAATTGCAAACATAATACCGGCCCTGCGCATGATTTTGTCTGAAGACAGTTTGCTGACAGGCAGAATGAGGGTCAACAATTTGATATTACATTTTGTAAAGGATACCAACACCGCAAAACAGGTTTCTCTGCCATTTACACCCGATAATATTGTGTATTGCAAGTCATTGCCGCTTTTTATTGATTGTGATGGCGAGCCCGAAGAGATTATTGAACTTTTTATTTCCCTGTGTAAAAAGTATAAGGCAGATTTCGGGTACAACCCTAAAATTATCCTGCTTAAAAACCTTGGAATGGTTTCAGTTGCTGAAAATTCAAAACTGGCTGATATACAGCTCGATGTATTTGAAGATTTAATGAAGGTAAGTTACCTGACCCAATCTTTTGGTGGGCCTCATTTTATGGAAAAGCACCAGATTGATTATATCGAGAACTGGGAATCGGAAAACTACAGGCATAAAATGTCAACGGGATTGCTGGCGGGTAGGGTATATAATAAAAATATTATTGTAACAGGTGCAGCACAAGGCTTTGGAAATGGCATAGCAGAAGAATTGTTTAATTCCGGGGCAAATATAGTAGTGGCCGATTTAAACGAAGCCAAAGGAAAAGATTTTGCCGGAAATTTGAACAATTCCGGAAAAAACAACCGGGCAATTTTCGTCAAAACAGATGTTTCGTCTGATGAATCGGTTCAAAACCTGGTTTATAGAACGGTTTGCGAATTGGGTGGAATTGATGTATTCATAAGCAATGCAGGGATTCTTTATGCCGGTGGGCTTGACGAAATGACCCCGGAAAAATTTGAACTGATGACAAAGGTGAATTACGCTGCCTATTTCTTATGTACAAAATTTACTGCAGAAGTAATGAAATTACAAACCCGTTTTAAAAAGGACTATTTTGCAGATATTATCCAGATAAATTCAAAATCGGGATTGCGCGGGAGTAAGAAAAATTTTGCCTATGCGGGTGGTAAGTTTGGCGGTATTGGGCTTACGCAGTCTTTTGCCCTTGAATTGATGGAATTCAATATCAAAGTCAACTCAATCTGTCCGGGTAATTATTTCGATGGCCCATTATGGTCCGACCCTGAAAATGGCCTGTTTGTACAATACCTGAAAACCGGAAAAGTTCCGGGCGCCAATACCGTAAATGATGTTAAGAAATTCTATGAAAACCAGGTGCCTGCCGGGCGTGGGTGCAGGGTAACGGATGTAGTCAGGGCAATATTTTATGCAATTGAGCAGGAATATGAAACAGGACAAGCCATTCCGGTTACAGGCGGGCAGGTGATGATTAGCTGAAGATATTTTGAAAACTATTAATTAACGTGAGTTCGACCAAATTATAATTGCAAATAACTGTAAATAAGCTAATAAGGTTGATATCTAAAAAAAATTATTGGCTACTAAGGTTTAAGAAAGATCAATAAGGTTCTTGAAGACCTTATTTTTATCTAAAACAACCTAAGTAGTCATTTTTTATAAAGTGAACCCACCTTATTACCTTATTATCAATAAATTATAGATATGTTTACATCGAACTCATGTTAATTAGCTCAATGATTTGATAAATGAAATGGTTTATTTTTGAGCTCATGGATAAAAAACAAATGCACCGGGTAGATATTCTGCCCGGTGCATTTAAGTTAATTTCTGAAAAATTAAACCTAAGCTTGTGCTTCTGCAGCCTTTACCTGTTCTACTTTCTGGGCTACCACTTCGGTAATGTATTTCTCCTGGCCATTTTTATCGGTGTATTTACGGGTATTTAATTTGCCAATTACCGATACCATTTCCCCTTTTTTCAAAAAGTCGATGGTTTCATCTTTTTTATTTTTCCAAATAGTTACGTTGTGCCAGGTGGTGGTGGTTACCCACTCGCCTTTGTTGTTTTTGTAACTCTCGCTGGTGGCCACGCTCATATTTATTAATGTGCGCCCGCTTTCGAATGTTTTTACTTCTGCATCGCGACCCAAAAAACCCTGAATTTCTACTTTGTTGATTGTTGTTTCCATGACTTAAAATTTTAAAAGTTTAACAAAAGTTTGATGAGACAAAGATGCTGGTGTTTTTGCAGCTGATTCGGTTATTAAATAATTATAACCGTTTAATATTCGTTTGTAGCCGTTTACAAATGGTTAAAATTGGTTTTAATGCTGATTATATGCAGTTTACGAAGTAATTATTTTTTACAGATTGAAATAATTTTTTTAAGGATTTTCATTCTTGTTCCGGCAAAAACCAATTAATCCATTTTTAAAATCTGGAATTTTTGTGGTTGAGGGTGAAGGTATTTTTATATGGCCGAGGTTTATGAAAAAATTCAACATGGTTTAATTAAAGAAAATAACCATTAACCTGTAAAAATACCTTTTGTGCTTCTTATAAGATCGATTTATTCTGGTCAGCAACATATTTATATAGAAAATCATCAATTTCTTTTCTGCCGGGTGCTGAGGGTTGAGCCCCCATTCGGGTAACTGAAATGGCTGCTGCTGCACTTGCAAACCGCACTGATTCAGAAAATGACTTTCCCTCAACCAACGCAACCGCAAGGCTTCCACAATATATATCTCCGGCAGCGGTGGTGTCTATAGCTTCCACTTTAAATGCCGGTACTTTCATTATTTTATCCCCATCTAAAATAAAGGAACCATTTATACCCAGGGTAATGATTACTGTTTTGCATCCGTGGCTTTTCAATTCTTTCGCGGCTTTTTCAACCGAGGCATCATCCTTAACTGAAATTCCTGAAAGAATTTCGGCTTCGGTTTCGTTAACGACCAGTATGCTTACCTTTTTAAGATAATTCTTGTCAAATTCCCTTGCCGGTGCGAAATTCCAGAGTACGGTTTTACCAAGCCTTTCACATAAACTGAGTGTATATTTTAATGTTTCTGCCAGGATTTCGTATTGAAGGATAACCAAATCTGCTTCTTTAATAATTTTTTCCGCTTTGTCAATATACGATGGCAAAAGCCTGTAGTTGGCGCCCGGGGCTACTGACAGATAATTAGAACCTTGTTCGCCAATCATAATTAATGCTGTTCCGGTTGAAATTCCATTTTCCCTGAAAATATAGCTTGTGTCAATACCATCATTCCTGTATTGTTCTATCATCCTGGGGGTTAAATCGTCATCGCCTGCACAGTTGACAAAATAAACCTTGCCACCGGCCCGGGCTGCCCCAACTGCCTGGTTGGCCCCTTTCCCGCCAAATGTCTGCATAAACACCGCATCGGTTACTGTTTCGCCCACTTTCGGAAGGCGGGGCATTTTCATGATAAAATCAATATTTGAACTCCCTATTACAACAATTTTCTTATCCATAGACCTTCAACTTAAAGTTTGGCTGTAATAATTAATCCCAATCCAACAATAAAGGTTATAAACATGGTAACCAGATATTTATTTATTGAAGACGGGGCTCCTTTGAATTCTTTAAATATAAAAACACCCCAGGCTGCGCCTATCATGGTTGCACCCTGGCCTAATCCATATGATATAGCTGGTCCGGCTTTATCGGAAGCGATAAGGTTGAAAAGGAAACCAGTATTAAAAATCAACCCGCCAATAATTCCTATCAGATGTTGTTTTGCGGTTCCGTTCGTAAAATAATCTTTATAACCCGATTTGGCTCCCTCAACGGGTTTATACATAAAAAAGCTATTCCAGACAAAGTTGGAGAGAAAAACCCCAATTGAAAAGATAAAAACTGCCGAATAAGGTGTCATTTTCCCGGCTTCGGGTGAAGTAAAGTTTAAGGTCATCCCATCGGCTACGAAACGGTAAAAGAATCCCATAATTACGCCTCCCAGCACGGAAAGGACAATTCCTTTTAGAGGAGTAGTTCCTTTTGTTTTAGATACTTTTGCCGAGGCAATACCATTAACTACAATTGCAACCACAACCAGTAAAACCCCTCCAAACAGCAGCAAAGGATTACCCTGTGGTTGTTTGATATAATTCACAATCACGCCAATAACCAGAGCAAGACCTACCCCTACCGGAAAGGCAACTGAAAGTCCAGCTACGGCAATTGCAGCTACAATGAGCAGGTTCGACAGGTTAAATACAATTCCTCCAATCAATGCTGATAGAACCGAGGATGTATCTGCCTGGCTCAAATCGGTTAAAAATCCACGCCCTTCTTCACCTATGCTCCCCATGGTAATTCCATAAATCAATGAAATGATAATCAGGCCAATTGAATAATCCCAGTAAAACAAAGGAAACGGCCATTTTTCATTTGAAATTTTAGATGTATTGGCCCATGAACCCCAGCAAAGCATAGTTATAACACAGAAGAGAACTGCTATGGCATAAGAATCTACAATAAACATAATAATTTGGTTTTTAGATTAATTTTTATTTCCTAAACTTACAAATAAACCTTGAAAAAATAACTCCAAATTCGATATTTCAACGATTAAGAAATGGCGTGAATTGTTTTTCAATCATTTCCAAACCTTTTAATGGCTTCTTCCATCATTGCTTTGGTGGCTGTGGCCCCACTTCTTGCACAGCCGGCTTCTTTTACGGCAATTAACTGATCAAGTGTGCGCACTCCGCCTGCTGCCTTTACCTTAACTTTTGGGCCCACACTCTTTTTCATCAGGGTTAAAACCGGAATTGTTGCTCCCTGGTAGTTGTAATCGCCATTGGGCTGTTTTACAAATCCAAATCCCGATGAGGTTTTTACATAATCAGCTTCCACTTCGGTGCAAATCTGGCATAATTTAACAAGGTCTGCTTCTTTGGTTATATAATCGGTTTCAAAAATTACTTTAACAATGGCGTTGTGTTTGTGACTGGCATCTGACACTGCTTTAATTTCCTTTGTTATGTATTCCCAATCGCCCTGCAGGGCTTTTCCAATGTTGATAACCATATCAATTTCCACAGCCCCGTCTTTACAGGCGGTTTCGGTTTCAAATACCTTTACTTCTATGGCCGAATTCCCGGCCGGAAAACCAATCACGCAGCCTACAAGCACATCTGAGCCTTTAAGGATTTGAACAGCCTGTTTTACAGCATAAGGTTTCACACAAACCGATGCTACATTGTACTGTTTAGCAACTTCACATTCGCGCGCCAAATCTGCGTCTGTCATGGTTGGATGTAAAATCGAATGGTCAATCATTTTAGCGAGTTCTTTTACTTTTGTCATCTTTTTTTATTTAAATAGTTAATTTTTTAAAGTTTGAAGTTTGAAGTCCGGAGTCCGAAGTTTGAAGTCCGATGTATCAAATTCTTCCATATTTTTATTCTTCATTTTTTGTCTTTGTTAATTTTAATTTTTTATTTATTAATTGATATTTGTTATTTGAAAGTTTTCTATTTAACCAAAGAAGCATCTTCAAGTATTAAAACCCAATCACAACCACGTCCCGATTTAAGCCAGGATAATTCTTTTGACATGCCCGGGACATCGAAACTGCGTGTGCCTTTATTTTCGAAAATTCCTATTTCAGTTGTATTTCCTGTACGTGGATCAAACCACGAAGCTTTTATTCCAGAGCCAGAAATAGCACCAAGCTTTATTTCGGGTTTTTCGCCCGAAGGAATGTAGATATAAGCATAAGATTTGCCCCTGATGGCTGCTATGTAGTTGGCACAATCGCCCTGGCCGGATACAATTAATGATTGATCCGGAACCATTTCGAACATCGGCCTCGATTCCATGAGTTTACGCAAATATTTCATCTGCGAAGAGCCAGGATATTCCAATCCCTGTTTCCAATCCTGAAATGTCTTGGTTGATAGCTTTTTACGGGTTTTATCGGTAAATTGCCAAACAGGCTGTGCACCATAGGTAAAACCGGCAGAACCTGAAAAAACGCTCCAATAGGCTGCAATTCTTACATCGGTAGAGGTAAAAACCCCGTTATCGTCAATGGCATAGTTAATTCCATGGCCTTCGTAACAGGGTTCTGCATTGATGGTGGGTTTAGGGTTGAGCAGGTTGTAATCCTTTATTGCATCGAGGTAAGAGCGGGTGTTGTTAATTTCAGCATGGTACGAGCCCCATAAATGTAAATCAATCCATTGATCATTGTGAAACCAGTTGGATGAGGAAAAAAAGGAATGGTGCGTCATTAAAGTGGACGAGTAGTCTGCCTTTCCATCAAACAGTTTTACATTGTTGGTTCCATCGGCAATGCCTTCGGCCATGCTTCTCCAGAGGTCGATACCAATTGGCCTTTCGTCGGGGTGCCGGTCGCCGCCCAATATCCATATTATGTTTTGAAATTCACGGTACCTGTTTCCCACAAACCAACCATATTGATAAGCCTGCTCATTGGTGTTGAACAACGGTTTGTCCACCCTCGGGATTACCCATTCACCCCAGGTTGGCACCAGGGCCAGGTATAAGCCTTTCTTTTCAGCCAGTTTCACTGCATAATCCACATTATCCCAAAAATCATATTCATTTGGGTTATTTGGATTATTTCCATTCGTGGTTTTTGGTTTCAGTGGATCTTCCCCGATAAAAAGGCTGTCGTTATAATAGTTTGTTGCTTTGTCACTGTGAATAAATTCCCCGATAATTACGGTCTGGATTACATTAAAACCTTTATTCCTGCGATTTTCAAGATAAACCTCAATTTCCTCGCGGCTTAGTCTCCATAACATTTCCCAACCTGTATCTCCCAGCCAGAAGAAGGGTGTCCCATCGTCAAAACTTAAATAATGGGGATTGATTTCTGAAACTTTTAGTTTTCCGTGTTCTACCCAGGGTTGAGATTTCAGATATGTAAAACTATTTGTAATTAAGATCATCATTAAGTATGTTCTGATGAATTTCATTGAGGTTGAATTGTTTGCGTTTAACCAAAGATTGAAGAAAAATCAGACTTTTAACCGGACAAGTCCAGTCAGCCAGGCTGCAGTGTGAGGAATCCAGTCCTCGTCAGTGAGGGAAAACGGTCCATCATTTTTTTGAATTGGGGCAGTATCGTACACAAATTGTTTTCCTGTTGAAAATCCATTGCAAATTACCCCGCGTGTCTGAAACCAGGTTCCTGCCCAGCGGTTGCCAACTCCGCACATCATGCTAGCAGGTAAAGCTGCTCCTTCGGGCACATCAGTGCTAAAAATAACGCATCCCTGGTTCAGATTGTCCCGGGTAATGCCTCCATTAAGTCCGGCTAACCATTGCAGGTTTCCATAGGCAATATCAGCAAGTTTGGGCTCATTCAGCAATTTGGATAGTTCCAATGCCAGTGCTGCTGTATATCCATAAATTGCATTGGTTCCATGAAAAGTCCCGCAAAACCAGATTGGACCTTCGTTTCCGAATATGCCTTGCGGAACAAGATAGAAAGGGTTTTTCCGGCAGGCAGGAATTAAATAACCAACAACAAAATTCTCAAGGGTTTCTTTCCATTTAGCTGCATCCGCATGGTCAGGCCATAATTTAATCATATCAATAAGAGGCATCAGATAGTTTGGATAAATTCCGCCAATGTCGGCTCCAAACTCATTATTCACAATGCCGTGAATCCATGATTTTTCACTATGTGACATCGATGGATATTCTATAAAATGACCATAGAAACTATTTTCAGCCTTTTCATGTGATATTTGCCTGGCCATAATTTCTGAAGCAAACTGAAAGCCAAAATCTTTGCCTTTTTCATGGCCGCATTTGAATAATTCCAGCGATGCCCAGCAAAGTGTTATCAAATCTCGGGTCTGCCATTCATTTGCCGGAATAATCTCATTTTCAGCAATTCCTCGCTGAAATCTGCTCAGACCTTTATCTCCCAATGGCTTTGCACTTTCAGTCAGCCATTTAAAGGTAAGTAATGCAGTTTCCTTATATTTTGAAATTTTTTCTGAAAATTCATCAGGTAAAAGGCGGATGGCTTTAGCCAGTGCAACAACCGTTTTCATAGCATCATTCGGAAGTACATCTTTTTCATGTCCGTGCAAATCATGTGATTGTGCACCAGGTGAGAAACCCAGCTCAGTTGCCTTTTTCTGTAACATCACAAAATAATCACATCCAACCGTAATCTGTTTGTAAATACGCTTTTTAAAAGTTTCATTAAAAGCTTCGGCTTTTTTTTCCAGCAATTCGCAAAGGGAAATAACCATTGCACTCTGGGCAGGGCTTTCTACCCAAAGAGTTCCCGCATCCTGCCATCCGGCGCCAACTTTTGTAAAATGTACCCTGCGTTCAAGCATATCTGCCGCACAAAGTTCAATGGTCTTGTCCCAAAGAATGCTTTTTCCCACTTTTAAACCTTCAGCTTCAAATAATTTTTCTGCACCATCTGTTACCTCAATATTCCATTCCCCATCAGGAAGTTTATTGCCAAAATCTGCCACCCACCAGTGGCTACCCCAGATTTCACCCCAATATGTAAAAGTTGTATGCAGCTTTTTTTCGTTATTAACTGGTAATAATTTACAAACTGAATTTTCCGACATCAAGTCTTTTTTTGGTAACCTTGCAATAATCCTGACAGGAAATCCGCTTTCATAGCCAATTTGAGAATAGAGCAGCCCTGCAATTCCATCTGAAGGATTATATTTTTCTGACATGAAAACCGGTAATTGTCCGGTTTTTTCTTTTACCTGATTCCCTGTACACGAGGAAGCCAGTGAAATTCCTCCAATAACAGCTGTTGAAGCTATGGCTGATGTTTTAAAAAACTTTCGCCGCGAAATGGATTTTTTTACCTGCATTGTATTGCTAATAAGTTAGTTATTTGTAGTTTGGATGGATTAAATCAAATATTATACTTGTTTTCAACTGAATATTTTGATGTATTGCAAATCAATTCAGCATAGATGTTCAAATGTTTTTTTGATGTTGCAAAATGGATAAAAATCTGTAAAACAGGGCTTCCAACTTCAACATTGAGAAGTTCTGAAATTTTTTGGTCGGCTGCAATTGCCCTTAATTCCTGTTCTGAACCGATAATCTCGATATAGTAATTCTGGCTGAGGGTTTTAAAAAATGAATTCTGGACAAATTTATGCTTTGTAAATCCTGGTAACTCGAGTGAAGAAAACCAATTGTTTTCGACCATCACAGGTTCAGTGCCCACACTCCTAATCCTTTCAAAATGAAGGCATGGAGAGTTCAGTTCAATTTTACTCACAGCAAATGGAAATTTTTCCATCCAATTTCTATAAGCAGGTTTTTGTAATATAGTTGTGTGTACATTTTGACCTACAGCATCCGAAAATCCTTTAACATTCAATAATCCGAGCGATTTTCTCCTTTCCTTTACCCGGCTTCCCTTGCCATGCTGTCTCTCTATAAATCCTTCTTTGAAAAGTTCGTCAAGGGCTTTACGCGCAGTAGTCCTGGTAATTTTATATTTTAGACATAAGTCGTTTTCCGATGGCAGATAATCATCTTTTTGGTATATCCCGCTCTGGATCTGCAACTTCAGCTCATTTTGAATTTTTTTGTACAGCGGGATATTCATTTTTTCACATTATCTGACAAATATAAAAAAAACAACTTGTACGTACAAGTTATTCATAAAAAAATTTCCACCCCAAAAATTGTCTTCGCTGAATTATTCAAAATCTATCATCGCCTTCATCACGCCATCAGTATAACCTGCCACCAAATCGAAAGCTGCTTTGGCTTGCTCAAGCTTAAAACGGTGGGTGGGCATTAAACCTACATTTACTTTTCGCTGCACAAGTATTTGCAGGGTTTCTTCGAGGCTATGGTTTTGTCTGCGGATATTCTGGATGCAGATTTCTTTGCGCCTCAGCTTGTCGACTGAGAAAGACCAGGTATCGAATTCAGGAATGCCTATAACTACAAGTTTTCCTCCCGGTTTTAAAAGTTCAATTGCCTGATCGGCCGCTTCCTGCTGACCGCAACATTCAAAAACCACATCCAGAAGGCTGGGCTCATTTTCTGTAATTTGTGCTACAATGTCACTTTTAACCGGATTTCCAATCCACGTTGCGCCTGATTTTGCAGCCAGTTTAAGTCTCTCTTCAATTTTATCGGTAACAAAAACTTTTTTGGGATTTTTATTTATGAGCGGAAGCATTACACTCATTCCGATGGGGCCAAATCCCAGAATTCCTATACTTTTACCGGTAAAATCAATTTGGGCCATTTTTAATGCATAAACACCAATGGCTAAGGGTTCAGAAATGGCAGCTTCGTCATAACTCAAAGTATCAGGAATTGGAAAACAACTGGTTTCGGGCATCACAATGTATTCCGACAGGCAACCTTCGGCCTGTCCGGGGCATCCTAAAAATTTTAGTTTCCGGCAAGTATGTGGACGTCCGGCTTTGCACTGATCACATTCAAAACATGGCATGGCAGGTTCAATGGCAATGCGATCCCCCACTTTAACATGAGTTACTTTTTTTCCAATTTCAACTACCTGTCCTGCACCTTCGTGACCAACTGCAAAAGGGTATTCCACTACCTGGCTGCCTATTTTACCTGTTGTATAATAATGAATATCTGAACCGCAAACACCCATCACTTTCATTTTTATCAAAACATCCGTATCACTAATAATCTTTGGAACAGGCCTTTCTATCATTTCCATCCGGCGGATGCCCGTTAAAACCATGGTTTTCATTTATAGATAATTAATTTAGAATAATTTTTAAAGAAATTAGAACTTGGAATTTGGAACTTTGAAATTTACAAGACTTAAAGTTAAGAAGTGAAAATATCTCTTATAAAAATGATTGTCAAACATTGACAAATTTAACTTTTATTTGGCCAATTCCAGAATTTCCTCAGCTGTTAAAGCCCTGTTATATATCTTTAAATCGTCAATTTCACCGAAAAAGAAATCGTGCATACTTTTCCCCTGATCATTGGTATTGCTGCCAATCAACCAGGGATTTTTATCTGTAAAGTTGAATTTCATTTCTTTAACCCCCGAAGCCACTTCTTTTCCATCAATAAACAGCTTATAGGTTTTATTGTCGAAAGTACCGGATAAATGAATCCATTTGCCCGTTGGAAGGTCCAGATTGTATTCGGTTTTGATAAAATTTCCGCCATCAGGGTCAACCGAAAACAAGGGTTTATTCTGAAAAACGCCCAAATCGAAATATTCCGACCAGTTGTCTTTTGTTTCGCGGGTAATAATGCAATTCCACGATGAACTGGTATCCCTGTTTACCCAGGCGGCTATGGTAATCCCATCTTTAAAATTCTCCATCAGTGAAGTATATTTAACTTCCAGGTAGCCTTTTCCATCGCCGTGGAAGGATTTGCCGCTTTTTCCTTCCGAAAACATCGCTTCATGCGAAACCGCATCAAGATGATTGCCCGAAAGGTCTTTGACAAGCCCGTTTTCGACAGAATCGAAATTATACCACGCAATCAGTGACGGATCTTTTTTATTGCAGCTAAACAGCATAAGTGCTAAAAAACAAGTAAATAGTATACTTTTCATCATCTGAAGTTTAATATTTTATTTTTGAATTAATACTTATTAAAAGAATTGAAACCAATCAACCTTTACCAAATCATCGGTTTCTCCCCAGAATTTAAACCAAACCGCGTGAATTCCTTCTGCTTTGCTGATTGGCGATTTTATAACCTGTGTAGTTTTTCCGTCAAAACCTCCCGGAACATCAACGGTACACAATCTTTTTCCCCAGGGGCTATCAATGGAGACCGCTATGGTAAAAGGTTTTGCACCGGGGAATAATTTTATTTCAATGGAGTCAACAAGAGCATTAAAATTGAGATATTTATAAGCTGCGGCATCATCGTTTTTGATTTTGCAGAGCGCCTCGTTATTTTCAGAAATAGCCTCAACACGCACATTTCCATACAACAAACAGGCCCTTTCGGCATCAATTTTCGAATTGGCTTTAATAGGATCGCCTGCTCCCTGAGTGGTCATTTCCACTTCATTTATACTGCCGTCTTTATTGAAAGTAATGGGTTCAACACAGGCTTTACGCATGGTATAACTTCCATTTGTTGAACGATGGTAAAAGACATACCATTTTCCTTTGAATTCTGCTATTGAACCATGATTGTTCCAGCAACCGGGATCGCAATGGTCATTATCAATTATTACCCCTCCATATTTAAATGGCCCCATTGGTGATTTGGAGGTAGCATAACCAATGCAGGTTGGGCGTCCGGCACGTCCCATGTGGGCATATACAAAATAGTAAATGCCCTTTCGTTTCACCATATACCCCCCTTCGTGGAAAAAATGTTCCTTTTCGGTAACAATCTTATCTTTAATTGTTGTGGAATCAATTTCCATCATATTGGGTTTCATTTTGGCCATTTTTGCAGTGAATTGTCCCCAGATATAATAGGCTTGTCCGTCATCGTCAATAAAAACACAGGGATCGATTTCATTAATCCCTTTCAGTTTTATAGGGGTACCATTTGTAAAAGTGCCTGTTGGCGAATTACTTGTGGCCACGCCCTCGGTATTGGTATTATTGGCCAGGCAATAGTATAAATAGTATTTCCTGTTTTTATACTGACAATCAGGGGCATACAAAAAGTCATCGCTGTAGGATACCTGGTCGCCAGCGCCTTTGCTGGCAAAAGAATTTTCGGTGATTGTCCATGATATTAAATCTGAAGAAGATAGGACATGATGACTCCAGGAGCAATAATAACCGGGGCTTTCATCGCGAGAACCGTAAATGTAAATTTTACCGTCCTTCCAGACATGGGCCGAAGGGTCGGCAATATACATGCCAGCCGGTACTATGGGGTTCTGGCCTTTTAGGTTCAAAATAAAGGCGATAAGCAATAAAATATTAAGTATACAAGATTTTTTCATTGGGTTTCAATTTAAAAACCCGAAAGGTTTTTGAAACCTTTCGGGTTTGGGTTGGGTTTTATTTTGCTGTTAAAACAGCTACAAATCCTCCGTTTCCGAGCATTTTTACTCCAATTTTGTCTCCGGCTTTGAAATCTTTTACTTCATTGCCAAAGCTTTTATCATCTTCTCCATCGTCAATAAGATTCATGGAGTACTGACCTTCAGTTATATACGGAATTTCAACAGTCAATTCCTTCAATTCTTTTTCGCCGTTGATGCCTGAGATATACCAGTTATTACCTTTCCTTGACGCCACGATGATTGATTTTCCAGGTTCGCCCGATATGTAAACTGTTTCATCAAATACAGCAGGTATGTTTGCAAGGTATTCTTTTACAAATGAAGGTAACCCTGTGTATGTTTTCACATTATCTGCAAAATGAAGAATTCCTGAATTGAATACCACAGCAAGTGCCAACTCGTGGGAAAAAGTGGTGATATGTGGATTTCTAAGGTCAGAAAAACCAACAGGGGTATAGTCCATTGGGCCAATTACATTTCTGGTAAAGGGTAAAATTGTGTTTTGAACAGGGGCCTGGGCTGTATAAACCGAATCGAAAAGATAACATTCTTCGCCCCTGACAGCTTCCATCGAAACAAGGTTTGGCCAGGTGCGCGACCATCCACGGGGGATAGTGCAACCATGAAAATTTACCATGATCTTAAACTCTGCTGCATCTTTTAACACATCAAGATAATAGGCAATAAGGTTTTGTTTGTCGCTATGCCAGAAATCAATTTTAACACCTTTTACACCCCATTCGCTGAGCTTTTTAAATTCAGCCCTTCTGCTTTCCTTGTTGAATATTATTTCACGGGGACGCTCGGTTACTTTATTATGCGGGCCGCCGGAATTGTACCACATTAAAATTCCAATTCCCTTTGAATTTGCATATTTTACCAATTGTTCAATATTGCCGCCTTTCATCAGGTCCCAGTTGGCATCCACCAGGGAGTATTCCCATTTCATTTGTGAAGATAAATCAACAAACGATTTTAAGGCATCAAAATTCTTTGGACTGTCGTTTTCCGATAACCAGCTCCATGAGGCCCTTCCTGGTTTTACCCACGAAAAATCTCCTTCCAAAGTCTTGTCCGCCAGATTATTGATTATCTGAGATTCGTAAATGGTTCCGGGTGAATTGCCGATAATAATTGCCCGCCAGGGGAGGGAGGCAGGAATTTGCATAACTGGTTCAGTCTCTCCCTGACCCATGCCGTCTTCAGGTTCCGGAAACCTTACTCTGTAATTTCCGCTGTCAGCATTTTGTTCGAGCCGTATACCGCAATAATTGGCCCCAAGGTTCGATTCCGAGATTAAAATCCAGTAACCATTTGAATTGAAAAGAGCCGGAAAAGCCCATCCTTCCTTGTTTGGCGATGGTGTACCTATCGGGACCCCGTTTTCATAATATTTTTCGTATGCGGGTGACCATTGACTAGGAACATCATATGGTGCAATCCAGGCTTTTCCGCTAACCGGGATTTTAAAACTTGTTAACTCCTTTGTTACCGTAACCAGGCTATCTGATGTATCCGGAAATACATATTTAAAAGCTACTCCATCGTTATATGCCCTTAAAACCACCTGAATTATTGTTCCTTTATCGTTTTTAAAGTTAACTTCCAGCTCATTGGCATAATTCCTGATTTCTGCCCGCCTTCCAATAGCCATTTTGTAAGTTTCGTTAATGGTTTTTACTTCTCCTGCCGAAACAAAGCCAAGGTTATTGCTGAAACTCTGATTTTTACATTCTATGCCCAATGGCGATTTTTCTACCACCATTTCCTCTTTCCCATTTTTAAATGTCTGAACCAGGTAAGTCAATGAAGTTTGCCCGGATTGCGATTCATCAAGCATGAGGCTTATTTTCAGGTTTTTGTCGGGAGAAGTTAATTCCCACTTGTTCTCTGTTGCCTGTTTACAGGATGAGGCTGCACTAAATAAGATCAGGGCAGCAATGATCTTTTGTACCATGTTAAGTTTTAGCATTTCATTCGTTTTTTTTTGAAGTATTAAATATTGATATACAGAATTTTAAACCCGTGCAGGTTCATTTAATCACTGATAGTGTTTGTTTTAAAAATTCACTAACTTAAATCTATTCTTTTACTTTTGATTGCATATAATCAATTTCTATAAAACCATCCACCATTTTCAGCCATATTTCATTTACAAATTTCTGGTGTAATGGATTTTGATTATATGCATCATAAGCCTGCTGGTCTTTAAACTGCATAGTGGCGCCATATTCAAACTTGTTTTTTGGAGAGGTTTCTTTTACTACCTTAAAATCTATAACTCCTTCAATGTCTGCCAGTTTGTATATTTCATCAAAAAAAAGTTTCCGATCACTTTCAGGAAGTGAATCTTTCAGTTTGAAATAAGCATTGTGACAAATGTTATTGTTTTGATTATCAGTATTTTTCTGACATGATAAAAGAATAGTTGTTGCTAAAATTAGCATTGCCAGGATTTTTCTAATCAGATTTTTCATAGTTTAATGAATTAGTTTTTTTAATTCTTTGTTTTTCTAATTTACTTTATTTCAGCACTTTTGGATGTATTCAAACGAAAAAACTATTGCTTTACCAACTCAACCCGCCTGTTAAGCGATTTTCCTGCTTCATTACTGTTTGTTGCAACCGGTGATGTTGGTCCATTGCCCCAGGCTTTTAACTTTTCAGCGTTTACCTGGTACTTGGAAATCAATTCGTTAACTACTGCATTGGCCCTGTCCAGCGAAAGCTTAATGTTTGAATCAAAAGTGCCGGTATTGTCTGTGTGCCCTACTACCAATAATTTGAGCGAAGGATCATTTTTCAGTAATTTGGAAATTTCCTGTAAAAGTGGTTGCGATTCAGGTTTTAAAACAGATTTACCTGTATCAAAATAAATCCCGTAAAGGGCAACTTTACCGGTTTCGTTAATACTTTTTGCAAGACTGTTTGCGTCAGCAACAACATCCTGTTCCATCAGTTTTTTTTCAACAATGTGCACTGAAATCTGGTTTCCACTTGTATTTACGTAAGTCCAGACCTCATTTCCCTTATGCACAATTTTCAAAATTACATTTTGCAAGCCACCATCTTCATATTCGTAAATGAGTTGCCCTCCAACTTTTTTTGCTGCATTGGTGTAATTTCTTGTAATTTGTATCGGACTGGGAACAGTTGAAAGATCGCTGTTTACATCATATAAAATGAACAGATGGTGACCTTCGATGAATTGTGATTTGCTGTTGGAAATTTTGAATTCAAACCTGTCGAACTGCGTATCTTCGCAACGGTAAATGTGATAACCCGGCATTCTGGTAAACAATTCCGGATCTTTACAACCCTCTGCATCATCTTGTGCAACAGCTAAATAAGATAATCCAAAGCTAATAAACATAATAAAAATAAGTGTTTTCATAATTTTAAGGTTTTAACGATTACATGTTTTGATAAATTAGGTTAAATAATTATAAATAAGATGGTTAAGTGTAAATGAAATTTTTTATTGGATAAGGTTTTTACCTTCTGTGAGCAAAACTGATTTTCCATTATTGTAAAATGTCCCTTTCAATCCTTTTGGCAAAGTGATTTCGGCCTGTAATTCTCCTGATGAGATTTTGTTATATTTCACTTTTATTATGCCATTGGAATGCGGCATAATTGCCTCCACCCATTGTAAATTGCCTAAATGAGGTTCAATTTTTACCGTTTTAAAGCCGGGTGATGCAGGCTCAATTCCGCAAACAGTAGCAAGCAGCTCATAATTCGGACTTGCACTCCAGGCATGGCAATCGCTGCGGGTAGGTTCTGGCTTTTCAGCAAATGTGGTGAGCCCAATTTTAAGCATATCGCGCCATGGCTGAAGCATTTCAACATATTGATCCGCAAGGCCTGCCTTTTTCATAGCCTTCATCAGGTAAAACCGGTAATAAAAGGTGGCCTGGGTTATGCTTTTATCTTTGCTTACCCTGTCGATGAATTCACTGTTTTTAACCGGTAGTTTTGCATTGGCAAGAATAGCCATAATATTGGCATGCTGGCTGAATTCCTTTTTATCAGGGGTATCGGCCACTAATTTCCGATTTTCGTCCCAGCATAGTTTAATGGTTGATTCTGAAATACTGGAGGCCAGTTTACGAAAATGCTCTGCTTCTGCATTTTTACCATAAAATTCGAATATTTCTGATACTTCGTTTAGCGCGTAGGCAAATTGGAGGGTAAGAATAGACGAACCTCCATCAGCTCCCCCGGGCGGCACTCCTCCACTGTTTATTACCGGACTCCAGGGCCATTCATCAGGCCAGTCCACAAAATTCCAGTAGGGAGTGTTGCCCAGCATTCCGGTTTTTGGATCCAGGTGTTTTTCGTACCAATCGAAAACGCCTTCAATTCCAAATAAAAGAGAATTTACATACAGGGAATCGCTATAATTCATCCAGTAATCGTGTACCATATTTGTCCAGAACAATGAAAACGGAGGGATTATCTGCATATCGCTGCTCGGGTAACGGCTCTGGGTAAGTCCTTCGTAAAACCTTGACCTGTCAAACATATTTATGGCTTTCCTTGTCAACCTGTCATCGCCTGAAACATAAGAAGATATAAGGCATTGAATACGCGTATCGCCAACGTACTGCAACTGTTCGTAATAGGGACAATCGTAGTGGGTTTCGTTGCTGCAGAGCCTCAAAGTCCGCCATCCAACTTCCCATATTTTGCTTAACTCCGGATCGCTACATTTAAATGTTGCTTTTTCCTGAAACGGATAGGCGGTAAAGATGGATTGTATGTTGCTAATTTTTAATGCATTATTATGCGTTTTGATATTGAGTTGCACATACCTGAATGTCCGGAACCATAGAGGCCGGAACAATTCATTTTTTGTTTTTCCGACTATAAATGCATCTTTTAAACCTTTTATCGTTTTTCCTTCCACTTCATTCCTGTTTTTCTTTTCCCCGTTTTTGTCAAAGAGGGCTTCGGCGTAGGTAAGTTCAATTTCTGCACCTTCGCCTTCGGCAATTATCAATTCAGGATATCCTACTGTTTCGTAACCCTGGTCTAGAAGGAGTGAAATTTTAGAATTTGGTGGAAGTGTTAAAGGATTTTTTCCATTAAGAAAATCTCCAATATGTTGCCCTTCGCCATTTCTTATTGAGGCAAACCTTTGAATGGTTTCTTCCATAAAAGGGATATCGCGGGGGATTAAGTCCCAGGAAGCGCCGGTTCCCAATCCTTTGGCGCGCCCTTTTTCAAGTTCAATTGTGTTTTGCCATCCTGAATCATCGAAATTTAATTCCTGCCAGTTCCAGGGATATAGTTTGCCGTTTACCTTATCGCCTGGTCCTACAACAAAATAAGCCTGTAAAGCGGCATAATCAGGAACCAGGGCAGAATACGCCTCATTTTTAATAACTTTCCAGTTTTTGTCTGTGTTTACAACATTTTCTTTATCAGAATTACCCTGTAACAGAAAAGCCGTTCGTCTTGTAAACTGGGCAACCGGAATCATATCCCCACAATTCCAGACTACTGCAGCAACCAGATTTTTACCTTGCTTTAGAAAAGGTGCAATATCAATGGTTTCGAAATACCAATGTTGTAAATCGCCACGAGCCGGCCCAAAACAAACCGGTGTGCCATTTACAAACAGTCGATACCTGTTATCTGCGGATACATGTACAATGAATTTACCAGGTTTTTCTTTAAGATCAAATGTTTTACGAAAATGGTAAACGCCATAATCGTTTAGATTAGCAGTAGGATGGCTTATCCAGAATGCATCCCAGTATTCCTTTGTAAATTTTGGATTAATGTTTTGCAGGTTTTCCTGTCCGGTTATTCCAATGGAAAGGATGAACATGATTATTGTAAGTAATTTTTTCATACTCAATTGATTATTGGTTTGAATTATTGTATTCAACAATTTCTGAATTACGGTAACCAGCCCGCACTGCAATTGCTCTTATTTTTCTTTTACTATTTATCGGTTTGGTGTATAAAAGCCATCCTTCCTGCCCTTCAAACTGGTAAGCAATTGAAGCCCCGCCTGTTGTGCATTTTATTTCAAGTCCGTTTTTATTAATACTGAATTCAGGATTTTTTACAACAGGTTGAACATTATCGGGCCAGAAAATTTCCCTGCATTCTTTCTCCTCCAGTTTCCAGAGTTGGTTGTATTTTTTATCCCACTCGCTGTAAGCTTTTCTTAATCTATCAATATCGCGAAAGTAGTTTTTATCATGAATCAGGTTTTTCAACTCAAACGGATCTTTATCCAAATCATAAAACTCTTCATTTTCCCTCGGGAACCTGAACCATGTTTCCTTATCAGGATCAAGGCTGTCGCGCTCGTACAACTGGATTAACCTTTTCATCATCGGCATTTGCATCCGGTATTCAACAGGCATATAATCAGGATTTTCCGTCATGTAATTTCGAACATATCGAAACTTTGCATCTCTTGCAAACCCTTGTTTGTCAATTTGTTCATCCATCCTGTTCCTGGCTCCGAATATATATTCCCTTTGCTTTGATTCATATTTTCCAAGGAAAGCCTGTCCCTGCATGTATGCAGGTGGTTTAATGCCTGCCAGCGACAAAATGGTAGCCGGAATATCGATAAATGAACAAAGCCTATGTGTGGTTTCTCCTTTTCGGAATCCATCAGGAAACCTTATCATGAAAGGAACCAGCGTGCCCCGATCGTATATTTCCCTTTTCTGGTTTGGCAATGGGCCTCCGTTATCGGAATAAAAAATGACGATGGTGCTGTCGAGCAGGTTTTCCTGTATGAGTTCGTCAATCAGTTTTTTAACCTGTTTGTCCATTTCGTGGATATTAGAATACATGACGGCTACATCGTGACGGACAATTTTATCGTCGGGGTAGTAGGGCGGTAAAGGTACTGTTTTTGGATCACAGGCCAGTTCAGCTTTTGATCTTTCCCAGATTTGAGATTCATGTGTGATGTTGAGGTTAAAAATGGAGAAGAAAGGTGCACCTTGAGGCCTGTTTTTCCAGTGGGCCGTTGCGCTGTTTTCATCCCATGCAGTCAACGGTGGGGCAAACTGGTAATCGGTTTTGTTGTTGTTTGTGCAATAGTAACCTTTGGCACGCAGGAATTCAGTGTAACATTTAACACCTTCTGGTAAAACTACCTCGTATTGGGAAATTCCTTCGGGAAGTGCCTTATATCCGGGTGACGGAGAGTAGCATCGCATTTGGTTTGCCCCAATAGACGTGGGATACATACCCGTAATTAAACCTGCACGGCTGGGTGCACTAACACCTACAGTGGTAAACATTCTGGTAAAGATAATGCCTTCAGATCCAAGCTTGTCAATATTTGGGGTAGGTACAGTGTGATCTCCGTAGCAACCAAGATATTGACCAATGTCTTCGCACACAATGCATAAAAAGTTGGGGAGCTTCTGCGAAAATACTTTTGAAGGAAAAATAAGGCAGAAAAGCCAGATATTACGGATAAAACATTTAAAGCCCATTTTATTTGTTTATACTTTTTAACCAAAGACTTAAACTGGCAGTCCAGGATGCAACATGAGGATTGTCAAGGCTAAGGCCAAAACCATGCTCTCCTTCGGTAATAATGTGTAATTCAGCAGGTATTTTTTTGGCGCGCAAAGCTTTATACATTAATAAGCTGTTTTCAACAGGAACTGCATTGTCATTTTCGGCATGGAAAAGAAAAGCAGGAGGTGTATTGTCTTTCACCTGTAACTCATTGGAATAGAATTTCATCATTTCGGGTGTTGGATTTTTTCCAATTAAAGCCTCGCGTGATCCGGTATGTGTACAAGGTTCGGTAAAAGAAATCACCGGGTACATCAGTATCATAAAATCCGGCCGACAGCTTAATTGTTCAATAGAATCGGCAGACGACTTATTTCCTTCGTCGAAATGGGTTCCAAGCGTAGAGGCTAAGTGTCCGCCGGCTGAAAAGCCCATGACACCTATTTTATTTGGGTTAATATTCCATTTTACCGCATTTTTTCTTACCATCCGCATAGCCCTTTGGGCATCCATCAACGGGGCTTTATGGGGTTCTACCGTGTTTCCGTAAGTGGGCAGGCGGTATTTCAAAACAATGGCGGCTACTCCAATTGAATTGAGGTATTTCGCAACTTCCGTTCCTTCATAATCGTAGGCAAGTATCCAATAACCGCCTCCGGGACAGATAGCCACAGCCTGGCCTGTCGCAAATTTCTTTGTAGGTAAATAAACTGCAATATCCGGTTCCTGAACATTACTGATAATGGTGATATCAGTTTTTTCCACTTTTTCTTTTGCCCCTGTATTTTTTGAATTTGGAATTGTTCCGTTGTATAAGGGAATCCTAAAGTCCTGGCTGTAAATCATTTCGGTAATGAATAAGTAAATGATAATCAAATAGTAATTTCTTTTCATTTTATTTAGTTTATCGATTAATTTTCTTCAATCCTGTAAAGATATTTACTTGTTCTGATGAGTATCGAATTACCAGAGACAGCAGGAGTTGCCCAAATTGCTCCATCCAGCTGGTTCTCGGCAATCAATTCAAAGGTTTTTCCTTCTTTTATTATCAATGTCTTTCCAGAATAGTCTGAAAAATAAATCATTCCATTGGCTACGACCGGTGAAGAATTATAGCTTCCTTTCTCTTTCTGTGACCATATTAGAGCACCATTTTTAGCGTCGATACATAAAAGTTTGCTCTTGGTGTCGATTGTGTATATCAGACCATCTTTAATAACCGGGGTAAGCAATTGTAAAACCGGAGATTTAATGTGCCATAGTATATTGGTTTTGGTAATATCTCCACTTCCTTTCGGATTAACCGCCAGTAGTTCACAGTATTTTTCACCGTCTGGCGGACTAATAAAACTGGTGTAAAAATACACAGTTCCATTTTCAAAAACCGGAGAGGAAATAGTGGAGTCTTCTCCCTGAATTACCCGCCAGATTTCTTTTCCTGTTAATGGATCGTAAGCAATACAAACTGCTGCTCCATTCGAAATCAACAAATCCTTGCCATCCACCTGAATAACGATTGGGGTGATATATGCCTTTTTGCCAATGGGTGTAAGCAAATCCATTATTTCTTTTGGGCGTTCGGTTTTCCAGACCTGTTTGCCTGTTTTTTTGTCAAGTGCTATAAGGTATTGAACATCCACGCCTTCGAAATGAAGAATTAATATATCTTTATACAGGATGGGAGAGGAACCGGGCCCCTGCACATGATCACACTTATTTTCCATATTTCTCCATACCTCTTTGCCTGTTTTTGTGTCGAGACAAAATGTACCATAAGTGCCAAAGTGGATATAAACAAACCCATTTTCAATGCATGGAGTAGGTGTGGCATAACTGTTCACTGCATGTTTACCATACACTGAGTCAGGTTTTGCCATTAATAAGTCATAAATAATTTTACCTGAATCAAAATCAACACAAACGGCATAAAGTTCTTTGCCATCCTCCCGGGCTGTGGTCATCCAAACCTGGTTTCCATAAATTACGGGTGATGACCAGCCTTTATCGTGAATTGCCGTTTTCCATTTTATATTTTGCGTATCGCTCCATTTTACTGGAACTTCATTGGATGATACACCAGATAAGTTTTCGCCACGAAACTGAGTCCAGCCGGATGTGGATTGGCTATTTGAACAGGAGTAAAATCCTGCAATAAATAACAGACAGAGCGCCTGATATAGGTAATTGAATACTCTCATAGGTTTTGATTTAGATGTTGCTAAATTAGGTTTAAATTCTCTATATTTCAGCTTTTCAAATAATCAATTTTAGCGGTTTAAATAAAAAAGAATTTCCAAAACTGAAATTATAAAAATTGATAAAATTTAATCGCTTTGGCCTATTTAATTTCATTAATAGTATGCACATTATCCATATTGTAAATCCCTTTTACCTGTTCGGGCGTTTTATGGGTCCACGGAAAATGGGCCCAAATCATAAACCAGCTCCACATGGTTTGTTTTTTAAGTATTTCAGCCGAAGGAATATCGCCAATCTCACCCAGGGCAATCAGTTTGCCTTTTCCCAATTCTAAAAGCTGGTCGTGGTGTGATTGTTTGAAGTCATTTTTACATATATCGGCAGCCAGAATATCAACATATTGATCTCCCGGATAAGATAGTTCGTAAGGATAAGCTTCATCATCCTTCCAGTCGCGGGGCGCATTGATATTCCAAACCCAGATTAAATTATTCAACTTATGAAAGTTTACATATCTGTCGTACATCATTATCCAAAGTTTTTGAATACCATCCTTTCCGGGACGGTTTCCATACCAAAACCACATGCCGTTCATTTCGTGGTAAGGCCTCCATAAAACCGGCACTTTGGAATTACGCAGTTTTATAAGTACTTCAGCCCTCTGATCTATCTTGTAAATCAGCTGATTGTAATATTCGGTGCCTGGTGTGATAATCTTTTCCCATTGCTCATCGGTAACCATTCCTTTTACGCTGCCGGCATAGCCTAGGCTATCGTGATCGAAAGGTTTTACCTGGTGATACATTAAAGTAATTATTTCCCCTTTTTTATAATGCCTGATTGCTTCGTTAACCAAACCATTGTCCAAATTGGAAAGGTCGCAGCCCCATATGGCCGGATATTTTCCTGTAAATGACCTGATACTGTCCGAAGATCTATTAAACTCGCCAGGGTAATTGTGTTGCCCCGAAAGTAGTTTCTTACCCTGCAGGCTGTATAGATACTTCAATAATGCTTTGACTTCTTTTGAAGCATTAGGGTTTACCGGCTTTTTATAAGATTGGGAGATAATTGGAGCTGTGCAATTTATAAAGTAGAGAAAAATGATGAACAATCTGAATTTCATGAGTATTAATTATTTAAATGGTTATGAATTGTATTGAATATCAACCGAAGCTATCCTATACCAATTTTGTCTGAATGGGATTGAGTGAATCTGCTAGTTAAAATTAAATCATAAATTGGTAATATCAAGATTTTTTTCATGATCAGATAAATTAATTTAAAAAATTACTAGCAATATTTAATTCTTGATCAATTGCATTTCAGGTTAAAATCACTTTTAAAATTTAAACTTTAGGGCGGCATCGAAAAAAGCCAAAATATGCTCAACCGGTGTGTCGGGCTGAATGTTGTGGGCAGGAGCAATGATGTACCCATTGTACCTGCCAAAAATTTCAATTCGTCTGTTTACTTCATCCTTAATTCTTGATACGGGCCCTTTGGGAAGCAATTCCTGAATATCTATTCCACCGAAAAAAACCAGATCGCGGCCATATTCCGAAACCAGGAATTCTGGATTCATGCCAGTAGCCAATGGTTGCAGGGGATTGAGAATATCGAGTCCAATTTCAATAAAATCGGGAATAATAGGCAAAACTGAGCCACACGTATGCCAGGCAATTTTAATGTTCGGATTGACCTTTTTAAATTCTTCGAAAAGAAATTTTATTCGTGGTTTAAAGTGACTGCGCCAGGTTTCAGTATCCATTATCATGCCTGATTGTGATCCAAAATCATCACCGGCCCAAAGAATATCTGCTCCTGCTTCTATAAGCTTTTTGCCTGTTACCAAATTGATATTCATTATTTTATCAAGCAATGGATTGAGATATTCAGGTTCCATCAACAAATCAAGCAGTAATTTTTCCAGTCCAGTCATATACCAGGCAGTTTCGTAGATGGTGGTTTCGAGATCAGCAACAATTGCATAAGTATTGCTATATTCTTTAACAGTTGATTTAGCCAATGTAAACCGCGAATTTAATTCCGGATCAAACCAGTTGTAGTTCTCAATATCTGCCGCAAATTCGGCATCCTTTAACGGAAACTGGTAAAATTCGTTGTAAAGACCGGAATTTTTAAAAACCATTCCGTACTCATTGGTTATAATGCCTTCGGGGGAAATTACCACAGGTCTTTCAATGGGTGTGCAGGCTGCAATTCCAACACAATCGTTTCCCAAAGCAGTAAGGAGTCTGGAATGCGAAATACGGGTCGAAAGCAATGAATCTGCTGGTTTTTCATAATCAATGCACAAATGCTCTGACAATTGCCGGGCTACCTGCGGTGTAAGGGTTGTAAAAATGGGTGGACGATCGTGCGATTCTTTGTTAATGGCAGCCAATACTCTCTCTTTTGAAGTCATTTTGTGGAAATATTAAAATTATTGATATAAGCCTGATAATCTGTTTATTAATTTGCAAATATGAATTTACAAATTGATGGATTGTTTTCCAGCCTTTAAATCCATTCTTTTATTTCCCCACAAAAACGTGGCTTTCATTTCTTTGGGCATGGTAATTTCGCCAGTTAGCTTTGGGCCATTTCGGGTTAATTTTATCTCAATATTTCCCAAATGATGTGGATAAACGGCATCAATCTGAGTTAGTTTGCCAAAATTTGGAGCTATTTCAACTGTTTTATGACCGGCAGAAGTTGCTTTAATACCGCATACTGTGCGGAAAAAGAAATAATTTGGGGCGCTGCTCCAGGGATGACATTCGGAGCGCTGGTTTTCTTCGCCCCACTCCAGTGGAACTTCGGCAAAGGTGGTCATTCCTCTTTCCTGCATCAGTTTCCATTCCGATAATTCATCCGAAAATTTGTCCTGTAAACCTGTTTTATTCAGTGCTTCGAATAAATACATGTGAAGGAACAAATCTACCTGTCCGAACCAATCTTTAGGTTCGAGCAATTTTGTCATCAGCGATTTTGCTTCAGCACCGTTACTGGCTCCGGCTATAATAGCCATGATATTGGTAATTTGGCTGATTTGTGTATTACCGGGTGCTTCGGTATAAAAACCTTCAGAATTTTTACATAATTTATTCACTGCCAGGCAAATATCATTGACACGTTTTAGGTAAACGTCAGCCTGGGCTTTATTTCCAAGGTAATTCTGAATATCGGCTGCATGCCTGAGGGTGTAGGCATAATGCAGGCTGTAAAGCGTATTGTTTCCATCGTAAACTGTTGGAGATTCCCCATTTTTATAATGACGCGGCCAGGCCATTGCTGCCCACCATTCCATTTTGCCTAATAAACCATTTGGCTGGCGTCGCTTTTCAAACCAATCCAAAACGTTGTAAATGCCTAGGTCGAATTGCCATATAAAATCTTTGTCATCTTTCCATAGCATATAATCATGAACCTGGTCAATCCAAATCAATGAATACGAAGGGATTATCAGGTAAAACGGATTTGGATAACAGGCAAATGTCAAACCCTCGGGAATTCTGGATTGGTCAAACTGAATCAGCGCGTTTCTGGTCAGCCGGTCATCTCCCGAAAGGGTTAAAAGCGAAAGATTATGAACCCTTGAATCGCCGGTATATTGCATTTGCTCATAAGCCGCATCCGAAAGCAAATTGTCCTGGGCACAAATACTAATGGTGCGCCAGCCAACTTCCATTATCCAGTTTATAAGAGAATCTCTGGTAGTGAATTTTGCTTTTAATTCAATTGGAGCATTGCAAGCTATATGATAATATTTTTCAATTATTAGAGGTTCGTTTTTGGTTTCAATATCCAGTTGAATATAGCGAAAGGCCCTGATATATAATGGTCTAAAAATACGGTTTTGCCCTCCATCAGGAATAAAAATATCTTTGAGGCCCACCATTCGTTTGCCTTCAATTTCGTTGCGGTTTCCTTTGGGCGAATGATTGTCAATTATCATGTTTTCGGCATATTTAGCCTGAATCCAGGCATCTTTTCCTCCACTGACAACCATTTCGGGATAACCCATGGTTTCGTAGGTTTGATCAATTAGTATGCTGATTTTTTGGTTGGCAGGAATGGTTATACTCCCTTTATCGCGAATAAAATTTTCGTTTTTCTCTATACCTGAAACCCTGCGAATCGAAGTAAAAGAAACTTTGGTTTCTTTTAATAGCCCGGTTCTTCGGGGAATCAGCAATTTACTGCCTCCGAACAGTATTCCGCCGGCAAACTGATTGTCCCTTCCACCGGCAATATCGCACCATTTGGCTAAAGGCCAATTTGAATCGTCAAAGTCTTTTTTTTCCCATCCCCAGGGATATAAATCGGCGCGAATACTATCGGTAGGGTTTCCGACATAAAGCCCAAAATCAATGGTGCTGCGATCAGTCATCCAATCTACAATTTTTGAGCTATAAGCCTGGTTATGAAAGCATTTCCATGCATCGCCATAAGTGTTTACCATTTTTTCGGCATCCGAATTTCCCTGCATGAATAATGAAGTCATTTGCGAAAAATAGGTAAAAGAGCGTTTAGGCCCCCAGTTAACCACTTCGGCAGCAATGGTATTTTTTCCATTTTCAAGATATGCTGCAATGTCAATGGTTTCGAAGAACCAATACGAAATATCGCCACGGGCAGGCCCACGCGTGATGTATTTTCCATTTACATACAGCCGGTAATGGTTATCAGCCGAAACATGAATGACAAAAGTTTTAGGCTTCCCGGCCAAATCGAAACTCTTCCTGAAAAGAATAACAGCATGAGCCTGCGGTTGAACTGTTGGATGCATTATCCATTGTGCGTTCCAGTCAACCTGTTGTGAAAAAACACTTAAGGGACTGGTAAGGATAAGCAGGTAGCATAAAATCCGGTAGTGAACATTCATCTTTTTTCGAATTAAAATTATTGGTAGTAATTTTTTACTTAACAGAACAAATCTTTCATAAGTACTTCATTCTGTACAATTCCAGCATATTCATTTTGTTTTAGACCAAAGGTTGAAATAAAGGTTAAAAAAACTGATTTGTGTGTTCCTGTTTCTTGTTTAAACCTTCCTATTTTATTTCGCAGGTTTTCAGCATATTTTTTATCAATTAAAAACGGATTGATTGAATATTTTATCTCGCAAAGATTGATGACTGAATCATTTCTATCAATCAGTAAATCCACCTGAGAACCATTTTCCAAATCCTGGCTGCGCCACGAAGCATATCTGGTATGAACACCCGATATTCCGAGTTTTTGCTTGATTTGGGGAATATGTTCCATGCAAACACGCTCAAAGGCATAGCCTGTCCAGGTTCTGTGAACAGGACTGTCTATCATTGAACTCCAGTAATTATCAGGCCTGGGATTATTAGACTTAATAAAATTGAAATAAAAAAGTGAGTAAAAGTCTGTCAATTGAAAAATTTTATCGCGATGCTTCTTATCATGGAATTGATATGACCTGATAAATCCACAGCTTTCCAAGTCATCCAACATTTTTGAAAGTCCGCCACCACTTTTTTCATCGCTAAGCTTTATTATCTCATTCCGGGTAAGTCCTTTGCTTTTTCTCCCGATTGTTTCAACCAATTGAATGTATTTTTCGGAGTTTTTGAAAAGAGCAGCATAAAGATTTTTAAATTCATCGCGAAGGGTACCATTTTCACTAAAAAACAAAGCATCAATATTTTGGGCCAGGCTCAATCCTTTTTTTAATAAGCTCCAATAATAGGGAATTCCTCCAAAAACCATGTAGGCTTCAGTTAGTTGGTAATCATCCCAGAGAATTCCCGCATCCTGCAGATAATTTTTGCATTCCGAAAGTGTAAAAGGTTGAATTTTGAGCCGCTTCGTTATCCTGTTATGCAATCCCCCTTTGTTGTTTATCAATTTACTCATCATCCATGATGTAGATGACCCACAAACTATTAATGCAATGTCATTTCGTGCCGAAGCCCAGCTGTTCCAGAAATTTTCAAGGGCACTGATAAAATCAGATTTGGGTGTATCCATCCAGGGCAATTCGTCAAGAAATACAATTTTTTTTGGGCTTGCAGACTTTTCGAGAAGACTTTTCAATTCGTTAAATGCATAAAGCCAGTTTTCGGGGACGAGTACATCAGTGTTTCCTGCCTGTTTTAAAGCAAGCTGAAAATTTATCAGCTGCATCCGGGTATTTGAATTGGCCAGTCCCGTGAGATAAAAATCAAACCTGTCGGCAAAATATTCGCGTACCAAAAAGGTTTTACCCACACGGCGCCTTCCGTAAATGGCAACAAACTCCGAAACCGACGATTTTTCAAAATTGCTTAATTCCTTTTGTTCATTTGTTCTCCCAATAATTCTGGACATGGCGAAAAGTTTTATAACTTGCCACAAATATATTAAAAATATTACTTATGGCGAAATATAATTATGTAATTCGCCATAAGTATAAAATATTTTATAGTTATGGCGAATTATAATACTATGCTTGAATATGCATAATTTGAGAAAATCCATCTGTAATAATGAATATCAATCAAGGAATGTCGATTTAAGATTTGGGAAAAATAAATGAAAATCAAAATTCGTTAACCAAATAAAAACTCCTATTTCTGCGGTTGATATTAAAAAAAAAGCTTCAATTTAAAATTCAGACATTTCATTAAAGAACTCATAATTGATTTGGAAAATTAGCAAATACAGGGCAATTACCATATTTGCCCTGTATCATTGCTTTAGAAATGACAAATTTCATTTAGATATAAATCCCCAGCCTTTCATAATGTTAAAATCCTCTTCAATGGTGGCTAATGGCTCTTTTCCCTGGTAAGATTCCTGTTCCACAATATATACCTTTGTTCCGCCAGTTTTCCGGCAAATGTCCAATACGTCTTTTACCTGAATAATTCCTTTGCCTAAAATGGTACTTTCGTATGGTTCCTGTCCGGTGGATGGGATTTCATCCTTTACATGTATAAGCTCAAATTTTCCGGCATATTGAGTTGCTACATCCAGGGCTTTGGCACCGCCGATGTACATGTTTCCAATATCGAGCTGCATGACCACTTTGGTGGTATCCATGTTTTTCATCATAATGTCGAAAACTTTCTGTCCGTTTAATTCGTGCGAAAATTCATCCCAATGGTTGTGGTAACCGAATTTCATGCCGGCTTTTTTACATAAATCACCGCATTTGTCGTATACTTCGAGCCATTTGAGCAAATCGTCGTAGGTTGAACGAAGGCTTTCGTCCATCCACGGGCTGATAACATATTTCTGGCCCATAATGGCGGCATCGTCTACCAGTTTTTTCCAGGAGTCAGAAAACTCCTTTTTTTCTGCGTCCCAATGTTCTTTACCTAAAACGGTATGTCCACATGGCATCTTAAGTCCGAGATCGGTAAGTACTTTTTTAAATTCTTTGGCTGTGTAGCCATAAAATTTATGATCAACATAATTTGCATGTTCTACATGTTTATACCCAATTTTAGCCACCTTTTTGAGGGTTCCCAAGGGATCTTTCTGCATGTCGTCGCGTACAGAATAAAGTTGTACCCCGATAATTTCTGAAGGTTTTTCTGCAGCAAAGGCTGATTTTGGAATAAGTGCAGCGCCTGCTACCAACACAGCACTGTTTTTAATAAATGATCTTCTTGTGGTTTTCATTTCATTTTTGATTTATTAAAATTCACATTTACATTTTTTTTAAAAATTTGGCGCTGTCTGCAAAAGTTTCTGGATCCATTTCAACAAAGAAGTTTTTTACACCACCTGTTTTTGCAGCCTCAAAAAAATCTTTCCAGTCTACTGCACCCTGGCCAATGGGCACTTGTGCATTTTTTTCGAATGAAAAATCTGATAAATGGGCTGAGACGAACCTTCCGGGGTATTTTCGGAAATAATCTGCTGCCTTGTAGCCAATATTCACGACAGCCACCTGGAACTGCATTTTAACAATTTCAGGATCAAGTCTTTCCATCATAACATCATAGATTAGTTGGTCATCTCTTTTTTCAAATTCCATATGATGGTTGTGGTACCCGGTTTGCAGGCCGGCTTTTTTGATTTTAGCGCCTATTTCATTCAGTTCATCGCAGGCTTTGCGGTAATCGTCCAAAGTTGCTTTTTCGGGCAACCAGAAACTGGATAAAACAATTTGTGTAATTCCCATCTGGTTTGACCATTCTATCCGGTTATCAAGACTATCGCGTAATTCACCAAATCCATAGTGAGAACTTCTGCATTTTAATCCAACACCTTCAATAATTTTTCGCATTTCCTTACCACTCATATCTTTAAATACATCAAAGCCGGAATCGGAATAACCAAGAGGCGAACACATCTCCATTTCGGTATATCCCATTTTTGCCATTTTTTGCATTGTTCCTTTAAAATCTTTAAAGAGATCCTCTTTAATTGTCCATACCTGGAATCCGAATGATTTTAATTTTGAATCAGGCATCGCATTTAATTTAAGTGGGAATGAGCCTGCAAGCATTGAAGCGCCCAGTGTTGCCCCTCCAAGTTTTATAAAATTCCTACGTGAAATCATATTAATTATTTAAAGTTTTGGTTTTCTGTTATTCTTTAAAAGTGGGCATTTCAGCTTCGATCAGTGCCCACTTTATTTTTCTATTTTCTAAATCTTATCAATTTCCCAGCCTTTTCTATACTCTCTGTCGAGGTATTTATTGGCTTCCGGAACATTGGTAATTTTTAGCTGAGATGCATCATACTTTAAAATTTTACCTGATCTTACTGCGGCGGCATAAAGGTTTACGGCCTCGGTAATTGGCCAGGCTTCGCGGAAACTGCCTTCAACCTGGTTGCCTGATTTAACCCCGTCAATAAATGTTCTGATACCCGGCATTTTAACTGCTCCTTGTGAAGGTGGTATGTCTTTGGCCTGTTTTATTCCTTCTGAAAGAACGAAAGCTTCACGCACCAAAAACTCGGTCGACAGTATAGCTCCTTTGTCCCCTACGAACATCATTCCTTCTTCAGGAAACTCAATGTCCTGCTCAAAGAATTCCTTAGGTGTCTGCGGGCGCATACCGCCATCGTACCAGAACAGATCAATAGGTCCGAATTTATCACCGGCTGGATATCTGAATCTTACTGAGCAGGCAAACGGATAGGCAAAATCATTCTGAATTTTATAGGCTGTTAAATTATTTTCGATTCCACATACGTGTGAAACATTGGGCTCAATAATTGTCGGATTTTTTAATCCCAGTGCATTGAAAACTGTCCAAAGGCTGTAATGCCCCATATCGGCCATGGAGCCTCCGCCAAAGTCATACCAGCCACGGAAAACCATGTTGGTATAATGTGGATGGTAGGGGCGCATGGTTTCCGGACCTATCCATAAGTCCCAGTTAAACCCTTCGGGCAGTTTGGGCTTGTCTTTCGGAATTTCTGAATACTGCGGCCACACCGGGCGATACGACCAGTTGTGAACTTCTTTCAACGTACCAATTTTGCCACTGTTAATCCATCCCATAATCTGATCCATGTTACCGTTTGTATCCCAGGGAATTAAGTGGGTAACAACATTTGAATTTTTTGCAAATTCAATTACTTTTTTGCCTTCATGCAGTCTGTTCGACAGGGGCTTATGCACGGTAACCGAAATGCCACGCTTCATGGCTGCCATGGCAATTAATCCATGTAAATGGTCGGTGGTCATTATTTTAACGGCATCTACTTTTTCTTTGGCCAGCAATTCCCTGAAATCAGCGTAACCTTTGCACCCGTTGTATTTTTCGTTTTTACGCTTATTGGCGTAGTATCCGTTCACAGCTTGTAAACCAAAGTCAAGACCTCCGGGTACTGTATTGTTTCCACCTGTTGTCATTTTCTGGTTACCGGTAAGATCTCGCCAGGTTTCGAGCAGCGACATCGGATCCCAATCGTAATAATTGATGGCTTTTTTTTGGGGATCGCATACGGCAGTAATCTGAACATCAGGCAGTTCTATTAAATCGGCCATTTCGCGCAGGCCCTGGGTGCCAAGCCCAATATAAGCAACATTAACCTTATCGCTTGGGGCAACATGCCTTGGTCCGCCAAGCACAAAACTTGGCACAACAGTGAGTCCAATTCCTGTGGCAACCGTGTTTTTTATAAATTTTCGACGGCCATTAAGTAATGATGAGTTTTCATTGTTTTCCGAAACCTCATTTTTTTGATTGTTGTTGGTTTTTTCTTCCATAACCTTGGTTTTAAATTAGTTGGTTTATAATTCTTTTTATTGCCGGACATCTATTTGCCGTTCACTTTGTCTTAGAAATTTCTTATTAGTTTGGTTAAATTACGATAAATATTTTGGTTTTTATCCATTTTCAGATTTATTTTCAATTCAACTGTACCAGGCACATTTATGGTTACCTTGTTAAATAACTTCTTTGAATTTTTCTACAAATACACTTTTTCTGTTAAAAATTTAAAACATTCCTTTTTTTTGAAACGGTTCCTGGCTGATAAAGTAAAGTATAATCTGAATTCATCTCCGGATGGCCTTCCACTTCAAGTATCAGTTTAAACCGATCCGTTTCCCAGGCGGGTAAAACATAATTGATGGATGGACCATGAAGGTTCTTATTTGGTTTTAAATCAGGATAATCCCAATTAAGCAACACTATTTCTTCCTTTCCGTTTTTAATTTTTAATGTCATTTTTCCACCTTTTATATCTTCATATTTGTCATTTAAAATCCAGATATCGGCTTTAAATTCCTCCCCTTCAGTGTATTTAAATTTATTTATCCTTGCCGATGCCAGTAAGGGGCGACATGCATTTTTTACAGCATAAAACCCAGGCTTCGGAATGTTTGGCCAATTGACAATACTGTTATTTGCCGCCGTAGGCCAGGGTTCGTTAAAGCACCAGTTTAAAGCCATAGAACAATAGGGTTTTTGCCGGCGTGCTTCTTCATAAATGCACTTATATCCTTCCGATTGTACCAACTGTCCGTTATTTACCAATTCTTCAAGGTTTTGTGCTTCGCCAAAATAATCTTTTAACATGTCGGCCATGAGCCAGGTATTTCCAACCCAGGCTTTAAATGCATGGTGACTTTCCCATGAAGTACCCGGTTTTGGTGGCCAAAGTTCGTTGGAAGGAATAATTATTTTCAGAATTTCAACCGATGAAGGCGAAGGAACGCCAAATTCTGTATAGGCCGAATTATGAGCTTTCTGCATCCACTGAAAAACCTCTTCTTTTGAATCGAAATCCCTGAAAACATAATGTCCATGACCCATTCCCATTACAGGTGAGGTGGGTAAGAATGGGGTATTGGGATCAAGCTCATAGCATTGACTGTTTAACAGCCTTAATGCCAGCGATTGGTCAGTCATGCGGCTCCAGTTATTGAAAAGTTCATTGCCACCGCACCAAATGGCCAGGCAGGGGTGAGGTTTTAATTTTTTAATGATTGAAGCCGATTCCTGTTTCAGGATTTTTAAATAATGTGGTGTTCCCTCGTAATTGTTGCAGGCAAGCGGAAATTCCTGCCAAACCATAATTCCTTTTTCATCGCAAAGTTCATAAAACGATTCTTTGTTTACAATACCGCCGCCCCAAATCCTTAATAAGTTGAAATTGGCTTCTTTCGCCCTGTCAAGCAGTTCATTGTAGCGTTCTTTTGTGATAATTCCCGGGAAAATTTCAGGATTTACCCAATTGGTGCCTTTGGCAAAAATTGGCCGTCCGTTTATTTCCAGTTGAATGGGAGGAATGCTTCGTGATTTCGGAAAGCCTTCGGGTCCGTTCCATGCCCCTTCGTTCATTACCAGCTTAACCTGCCTGAACCCTGTTTTAATCGTTTTTTGATCGATTAGACTTCCGTTCTTATCCAGAATTTTTACACTGACCGTATACAAATATTGTTTGCCCTGATCATGCGGCCACCAAAGCTTTACCTGGAAAATTGAATCCTCAAAAGTTACAGGGCTATTTCCGCATTCACCCTCTTTTTTAAGAATGTTGTTTTCGCTTTCGTTAGTGATTTGGAACAGATAACGACAAGATTCAAGTTCTGTACCTTCAATATTTACTATGAAAGAGGCATTTTTTAAATCTTTATCTAATTGATAATCAAAGCTAAATGATGTAATTTCTGATTTATTTCTCAAAATAATCCCTGTTTCGTCCCAAATCCCGACAGGAATAAGCCTTGGATGCCAATCCCAACCATAGCTTACGGCAGGCTTCACACATTGTGCAGCCTGTGAGCGATCAGCTGGAAATTTATGAAGTTTTGGAACCGGATAAATTTTTATGAGTAGTTCGTTATCAACCTTTAGTTTGGATGTAATGTCCAATTCTACCGGCGTAAACATGCCTTCCTGGTAATAGATTTTTTCTCCGTTTAAAACGATATCGAATTCATAATCAATTCCTTTTGAATAGAATATACATTTTTGGTTTTCCTTCAGGTCAGGTTTTTTGAATTTCGCACGGTATTGAAACGACTGGTCTTCCATCCAAAGATAGTTTTTCCAGTTTTCTGCATAATAATAAGGTCCGTAGTTCAGTGCCCTGGCAAAATCGAGTTGTACGGCACCGGGGACAATTGCTTTTATCCATTTATCAGGATTTCCTGCTTTATTCAATATCTGGCTTAATTCCCAGTTTAAATCCACATTGGTTTGAATATTTTGAGAATAAGCCAGTTGAATAAAAAAAGTAGTTAAAACTAAAACAGAGACCGTCTTTTTCATTTGTATTTTTTCTGGTTGAATTAAATTCTTTAAAGCATTTTTCTGGGTTTTGACATTTAAAATTTTAATCCTTTAAGATAAGCTGCACTTGATTTTAAGCATGCCAAACCATCTGTTACATTGTCCTGTTCAACTATATAATGCTTAATGCCCTGGTTAAGTGCTTCTTCAAAAATGGGATGAAAATCAATAATTCCGCTTCCGGGGCAGGCAAAAGTTTGTTCTTCGCCGGGGGCCATATCTTTAACATGCAGAATTTTAATCCTTCCTTTATAGTCCTTTAAAAGTTTAACCGGATCAGCGCCTCCTTTTTTTGCCCAATAAATATCCATTTCCACTTTAACCAGTTCTTTATCAGTATTTTTCATCAAATAGTCAAAAGGCAGGCCTTCTTCCATTTTAATGAATTCCTTGTTGTGATTGTGCCAGCAAAGTTGAAGCTTATTGGTTTTACAGATTTCGCCCATTTTATTAAGCATTTCGGCGCTTTTTTTACAATCTTCGGGTGTAAACGGGCCACCGGTAAGCCAGGGCCAATAGGTAACCGCATATTTAACGCCCAGCTCATTGATTTTATCGAGCTGTTTTTTCAGGTCATCGGCCTTATCGGTGAACCCTATCCCGCCTGCAAATACATTTATGCCAATTTCCTTACAAAAAGCATTGAAACTTTGGGCTGAATCGCCCAGAAATCCACCTGTTTCCATTTCGGTAAAACCAAATTCCACGGCTTGTTTTAAAACCGGTTTCCAATCTTCTTTCAGCTCTTTTCCAACAATTCCCGAAATAAAACCAATATTTTTCAGTTTTCGCCAGGCATTCAGGGCAAATATTTCATCTTTTACTACAAACATCGACAAAGCAGCCAATGCAGAGTTTCCAATAAATTTTCTACGTGATATCATATCAAAAAAATTAAATTTTGGGTAAAGTCCATGGTGAACGATATTCCGGTACAATAAGGTTATTTGCGGCTTCGCTGTTGGTAAAACGGTTATTTACATCATCCCATAACAAGGCAGGTTCACCTACACGTCCGGCTATATTTGCAATGTGGACGTGTAAAGCTGCAGCCCTTCCAATTTCAGGGGGACAGGCATTTTTATTCCCCGATTTAATGCAATCGAGAAAATTACGGACATGGTCTTTATGTGATTCTTCGCCTTTATCGAATTTGTATTCTTCCGTTCTGGATTTTTTAGCTTTGTCGTCCCATTCCGGGTTTAAAGTCATTTTTGACCTGTCGGCTACAATAGTCCCATCATCGCCTATAAAAGCAATTCCGTATAACATCCCGTAAGGGCCTTGCTGAATTCCGGCAATTACATCGTAATTAATTACAAAATCTTCTTTTGGGAAACTGGCATTTAAACTATCGAAAGTCTCGCGTGCTTTATTCTGATGATAAGTATTTCCGGCATAAACCAGGGCTTTTTCGGGCGCTTTTACCAGGTCTTTTGTCCACAAGCCCATATCAATCAGGTGAACACCCCAATCCGAAACCAGGCCCCCACCGTAATCCCAAAACATACGCCATAGCCCGTGAAACCTGTTTTTATTGAACGCCCTTTTTGGTGCGGGGCCCAGCCACATATCATAATCAACACCGGCAGGCACTTCTGAATCGGGAATTTTATCTCCGCCAACCCCATAATTGAAATTGGCCCAGATATTTACTTTACGGAGTTTGCCTATTTTTCCGCTTTTTATAAGTTCCATTGATTTCTGGAAAATAAACCCGCTTCGTTGTTGCTGCCCTACCTGCACGGTTTTTTTGTAATAATTGGCCGCTTTTACCATAATATTGCACTCTTCAATGGTGTTGGCCATTGGTTTTTCAACATAAACATGCTTTCCGGCCTGAAGTGCGTAAACGGTCATCAGGCAATGCCAGTGGTCAGGTGTTCCAATGATAACCGCGTCAATGTCCTTCTGTTCCAACATTTTCCTGAAATCTTTATACAATTTTGGTTTTTGATTGAAAGTTTTTTGAATTTCAGCAGACCGCTCGTTCAGTACTTTATCGTCAATATCGCACATAGCCACACAATTAACATCAGGAAAACTGAGATGATGTTTTAAGATTCCAAATCCCATGCTGTTGCAGCCAATAATAGCTACATTAACTTTGTTGCCTGGCGGGATGGTTTGCGCCCATGAATTGAAAGGAATTGCACTGGCAATGCCCAGTCCGGCAGTGGCTATGCCTGTTTGTTTAATAAAATATCTTCTATTGGTTTTCATAACTGTTTTATTTATTAAGGTTATTTTACAATGATAATATGGTTACTGTTAATATGGTGAATGGTCATAATACCACCGGTTTTCATGCTTTTCCATGTCCAGTAATCGCCTTTGCGCTTGTCATTTGGCATGATTTCTTCCTGGTTAACCAAAATTTTTGAGGGCATTGCTTTCAGTCTGAATATTTCGGTTGAATTTGAGTCGAATACCCTGTAATTAATAAGTACATTTTTATTATTTTTTCCAGGTTCGTATGGTATCAAAAATTTATTGATGTATGGAAAATATTCCATCAATTGTATTACAGATGTTGAACTCAACAGATGGTTTTGATCAGCTGGTGCCAAATCCGGTAAATAAGCCATGGAACGTAAATAATGCCTCACGTAGTCGCCATAACCGTCGGTTAGCCAGTTTTCATCCCTTGGATAACAATTCTTACCATCCATATCCACCATATAAGTTGCCCAGTTTAGTTGTCTGATAGCATTATTCAAGGAGCTTTGATCTCCGGTTAGCATGTAATATTGCAATTCAGCTGAGGCCTGACGTGAACTGTGACTGTTTCCAGGTGTTTGATAAGCCGTTTGTTCGTTAATCACTGTTACGCCGTATTTTTCCCATTCTTTGTTTCCCAGTTTTTCGTAAACCCATTCAAAAATTCCTTTTACTTCAATTTTCCAGTCTGGAAAATATTGTTGATGGTTCATCATAAATTGGGCAAAAGTAATTGCATTGATTTGGGTATCGCTCCAGCCAGGAATATCTTCGAAAAAAGGACCCCATTTGTTGGTTTTTAAAGGGTAATTTTTCATCCAGTTCAGTATGGTTTCGAATGATTTTTGATACAAAATGGTATCGCCTTGCTTTAATTCAATTAGATTTAAAAATAATTCCATGGTCCCCGACCAGTTTGTTGTGTAGGAGCTAAGCTGGTCATCGAGCCCATTGCCTGAATTGTGTTTCAGTTTTCCGACTTCACCGGTCAGTGCATTTACTTTAAAGGGTAAAGGAGAATTATTATTGTCGCCTTTATCTACTTTCGAAGCCAGTGTATTGGCAATTTTTATTGCTGCATTCAAATAACATTTATCTGTGATATTTGGATACAGGCTTGTGTTGGTCATTTTATACAATTTCACCAGTTCAAGACCAAATGAGCCAGCTTTGTCAGGCTGTGTAAAACCAGGGCCAATGACCATATCCCCGTCATAGATTCCGGAATAAATCAGTGAATTGTAGGGATACGGTATATTAGGCCAGGCAGCATCGGTTGGTGAAAGGGAGTGTGTAAGGTAATAATCGGCAATAAATTTCATTTCTTCTTTCACCGCCTCATTTCCCGAATAACCATAAAGTAAATTCCATGACGAAAGGGCCATAGAAAACTGATCGCCGCCCACACCGCGCCGGTCGTTAAAATCGCCACGCCAAACCTGGTGGTTCATATAATAGGGCAATCCGTTTTTATCTGTGCCCATGGTATTCCAGAAATTCCAGGTGGCATTGATAACAAAATCATACGATTTCCCTAAATCGGTTGAATACCAGGGTAATATACTACTATCTGCCAAATTAATATGAATAGGGTGGTAAAGCAATTTTTCTTTGGTAATGACTTCTTTTACTGAGTTTTGTGAATAAATTGAAACGGTAAACAAAAGAAGCATTATGGTGGACAAGGATTTCATAGGGTTCGGATTTTTCATAATTATTTTAAGTTATTGATTACCAATATATTTAATCCAGGTTGGATAACGGAAATATTGCGTGTTTATATGCACTCACAATCAATCATGTTATTGTTTATAAACTATAAGCCAGACCTATATTCCATTTGAATTCGGGATAAGGGCTGATATTAGTCTGCAGGGTTTGAGTTGCCTGAAAGAACAACGAAAGCGGAATTTTATTGGCTGTTAGATTCAACCTGGGCGTTAAAAACAAACCATCATTTTTGTCGGTGTAATTGAGATAAAAAATCTGAAGGCTCATAGCCAATGAAAATTGGCTTCCTAGTTTTATCCCAAATTTTTCGGCAGTAAAAGTTAAATAATGTCCTTGAATAGAACCTTCATCCTGCCCTGCATCATACCAATATCCAAAATAAAAATTGATAGATTTCCAGGGTTGATATACACTTTCGAGTGCCCCTGTAAAATAGCGTTGACCATGGACTCCTGATATTGTATCGTTTCCGAAAAACAAGCTATAGTTAAATCCCGCCTTTAAATTAAATTTCTTTGAATCGATGAATTTATAATACACCCAATTATCAATATACCAGGGTTTTAAATTTAAACCAATAGCCAAAGCAGGCATATAACTGAACCGGCCTTTTGAAATAGATGAAGCACTGATTATTGCCGGTTTATCGAGTGAAAAGGATGGAATTGGTGCAATACCATTGCTGTTGATACTAATTGTAACACCTGCCACAATTTTTTTTATTGAATCATCCTGGTTTTCCTGAGCAGTTATGATAACCGGCAATAATATAATTAAAACTGTTTTAATTAATTTCATCAGAATATTTTTAAGTTGTTTTTATAAGGTTTGATGCCTATCTGATCGTCTGCTTTGCCTGGACAGGAAACTTCCTGATAATTAATAGCTTCTTTAAATTCAAATTGAAAATATTCATTTTTGTTTACTCCTTTTGCTCCGCTAAGAAAAATCGGGTCAAGCCAGGAGAAAAGTTGCGAAAGCTCCATACATGAGTGTTTCACATGGGTTAAATTGATTATTGATTTTTTGAAATTCAACAAATAATGCTTTCTGATTCTTCCCTTTCTGAACACTGAATAATATTTCCAAATATTAGGTTAAATTAACAGGATTCACGATTGATTCAATATTTAAAGATTCTTTAGAATGATTCTCCTATAACTATATAGCGGTGGATTTCCTGAATCTTTTACTTCTAAAATTAGATGAAGTTCCTTGTCAATTTTAACTTCGGGCATTAGAAATTCCAATTCATCGCCATGAGGATTCTGGAATTCCGGCTTTCCATTATAATCACTGATTTCTTTATAAATGTACCAGTAATATTCAAGTTTATCCTTATCGGGATCACTACTTCCTTTGGCTGAAAGTTTTATTTTTTCGCCAACTTTCACTTTTGCCATGGCAATAGCTTTTCCAATATTTCCATTTAATGATAAAACCGGATTGTGGTTGGCTTTTTTATAGTCATCAATAATATTCCAGTCCATTCTGGCGGCAAAATCATGCTGGTATGCTTCGCGCCATCTCCAGATAGTTGCCTGGTTCGAAGCTTCTTTCTTTCCATCAGGCAAAATAATTTCATCCTGGGTATTTACTGAGCTTGTCCAAATCTTTCCTTTTTCGGCATACGATTGGTAAAATTCGTACCTTCCGCCCCAACCACCGTATGACGGGCTAATACACCATCCCAGCCCATTGTTGATTAGCCCCAGGAATGATGGCGTATCGCCTTCCATAATGTAATCGAATTTGAGGTAGTTTGCTCCTAAAGGGCCATGGTTTTCTCGAATGTTGGCGGCCAACCAGGGATTGTCAACTAAATCGAAAAAATGACCGGGCCCGTTTTTGTACCATTTATCGCCCGAAATTCCTGTCCACGTGGCTTTATAATATTCAAACCATGAATCGCCTGCCGATGGATCAACAATATAAAAAATATCGGGAAAGTTATTTCTAATCCACTGGCCGGCAAAATCCTGATCTGAAATGGAATAAACCTTCAATTTTGCTACAAATTTCTTCACAGCAGTTGCATTGCGTGTTTCTTTAACCTTCCAGAGTGCCTGGGCCAGACAATTTGCCCCTCCCCAAACCGAAACCCACAAAGGACGTTCATCTGCCTTGTCAACCGCTTGAATCAAAAGTTCCGATCCGGGAGAATCCTTGCCTTGTCCAACCCCATCCATGCTATAAACAGGCAAATGGTTTGAGGTAATACTCAAAAGGTATTCCATTGACGGATAACCTGATGCGTGTTTATCCAGATTTGGTTTTACCTCTCCATAATTTCTTACAAGTGCTTCAATTTTATCTTTTCTGGTTTGGTTGCGCAGATGAGTTGATGTGGTGGCTACAAGTCCTTCAATGTCAAATTCGTTTGAATATACCAGTAATCTGACCAATGATTCCTGATCATCAGGTTCGTTGGTAATATCAGTTAAAACAAACAGCCTTTGTTTTATTGATTCTTCAAATTGCAGTTTAGTTTGGGCGTCCAGAACTTGATGACCCACAAATAGTAAAACAATTAAAATTCGTTTCATGTTTTTATTAAAATTGTTTTTCAAAGGTCAGATGAAATACGCCATGAATTAAAACATTTTCGGTTGTTTTGAAAATTTTTGCTCATGGCTATTTCATATATTTCAATAGATGGATGGAACATCCTAATAGTTAATCCTTTGCGTGTAGTGTATCCCCGCATGGATAGTCTGTATTGTTTTACAGCTCCCTAATCCAGATATTTCTGAAACTGATTGGTTCACTTGGATCTCCGTGTGCCTGAAGGCGGATGGGACCTTTGCCGTGTTTAATTACTTCCGGAAATCCAATATAAGGTGTTGTGCCTAAAATGGTTGTATTGTTTTGGATTAAAACACCATTCAATATAACGGTAACTGCAGGTTTTGTGCGATAGGTACCGTCTTCCTTAAAAGTGGGGGCTGTATAAATAATATCGTAAATATTCCATTCACCGGGTTTACGCATTGGATTGGCCAAAGGCGGAGTTTGCTTATAAATACTTCCAACCTGCCCATTTACATAGGTTTCGTTCTGGTAATTATCCAAAACCTGTACTTCATACATGCCCTGAAGAAAAACGCCACTATTTCCGCGTCCCTGACCCTGACCATGAACTCCTTCGGGGGTGCGCCATTCGAGATGAAGCTGAAAATCGCCAAATACTAATTTTGTTTCGATATCTCCAACTTTTTTATCTACTGTAACTACGCCGTCTTTTACTATCCATTTGGCATCAGCTTTTGAGTTTTTTACTGTATCATTTGAATTTTTCCATTGCGATAAATCTTTGCCATCGAACAAAATAATTGCATCGGAAGGAATTGGCGACGGAAGTTCAGTTGGAAGTTTTCCGGGATCAACAACTTTTATTTTAGGGGTATAAAACTCGCTCATTTCGGGTTTCATTGCCATATTTTTTTTATCAATCTGAGCAAATAAAGCCACTGAGGATAAAGCGATTAAGGTTAGAAAGATTTTTTTCATGTTGTAAGATTTAATGTTAATTATTAAATATAAATTGAGTATTATTTATTTCTCTAAATTAAAAAAACAATGCTATTGCCGAAACAAAAGTTGCAATCACCACAAACCATCGGTAGGCACTTTCTGGAATCAGTTTCACAATTTTAATCCCGGCAAAAGCCCCAAATGCTATAGCCGGTAACAGCATAAAATTAAAGCCTATCGTTTTCAATGTAATATTGTGCCATCCCCAAATCTGGAGCGGCATTTTAAATACATTTACAATGAAAAAGAACCAGGCAGCAGTTCCGATAAATTCCTTTTTCTGCAAATTCATCGAAAGCAGGTAAACACTCATTATCGGACCGGCTGCATTGCCAATCATGGTTGAAAAACCACCGATTATTCCAAACGGAATGGCAAACCAGGGTTTATGAGGGAGTAAATCACCATTTTTCGATTTGTAAATTTCCTGCCAAATCATGACTATCAGACTCAAAATCACCAGGATTCCTATCATATGTTTAAATTGTTCTGCCGAAATGCTTTTGCCAACCAGCAGACCGGTAATTATACCCGCTAATGCCCAGGGAATCACTTTTAGCAAAGTTTTCCAATCGGCGCTCCGGTGATAATAGCTTACACCAAAAATATCAGCCATCACCAGCATTGGAAGTACCAGGCCAGATGATGGCATACCTCCGAAAATATAGGCCATTAGTGGAACAACCAACGTGCCGACTCCAGTTATGCCTGTTTTGGCCATGCCTATCATGATGGCGCATAACACTGATAATATCCACATTCCGGGTGAGAGATCCATATGATTTCAGCTAATTCATTTAATTGGGCTCATCGTTTTTTTCATCGTGATAAAAGTATTATTCAAACCCTTAAATTAGAAAAGAATCGGTTTGATACTTTAAATTTTTCAAATTAATTGCATTGAAAAATTTAAAATAAGTCCACAAAAAAGTAAATACGGGGGCACCATTTCGGTTTAACGATTCAATTTCTTTTTTGCCAGATGTTTATTTTTTCTTCTTCTCAAACATTTCTTTATATGAATACACCAAAATTCCTTTCTTTTTTAGAGCTTCTTTTACCGAAGGATTTGTGAACAAATCGGTTACTCCCTGCCTGTCTACCGAAACATTCTCATAACCAATATGATATACAGCTTTCATTTCATCGTTGTTAAGTCCCGGATGATCTACAAAAAGGTACGAATTGCCAGGCTTAAATTTGTCGAGCATATTTATAAAACTCCTGATTTTTTCTTCTGAGCTGTTTGTTGGTCCTGCATAACCAGTTCCCTGAATGTCAAGGCCTTCTGTTTCGTAATTGAGTTGGTATTCTTTGGCAATTTTTTTTGCGAGCGCTTCCAGTTCATGCGATGCCATTGTCCATGCCATATGTGCCGAAACATGAGTTACATGAGGAATTTTTCTTTTTGCGAGTTCAATTTGTGCCCTTATTTCTTTTTCTATTTCTTCAATTTTCCACTTGTTTTCAAGGATTGATTTTCCGGGATAATTTTTATCAGGCCAAACTTTTGGGAAAAAATATCCGCTGCTGTCGACCAGACTGGGACAACAGGTCAAAGGCCTCCATTTTACATTGTCCCACTCGCTGGTTAGTGTAAGGTGTATGCCAACATCCAGGCCCGGATTTTCGTTTAATAGCTTTACCGCTTCAGGAAACCAGGGGCAGGGCACCATAATTTCAACGGTTTTCATTATCCCGTTTTTATATGATTCAATACAGGCAAGGTTTGCAGCATGTGAGGAACCGATATCATCGCCCCTTACTATAAGTTTTATTTCATTTGAGTTTTGGGAATTTGCACGAATTAAAATTCCTAAAAAGCAGAGGATGAATAATGTTTTTTTCATTTGATTTTGTATATTATTTTGTATAAATATTTAAAAATCAATCTTATCGTAAGTTTTCCAGCGCCCATCACCTTTTTTTGTTACCGGCCCTACTTTTAAAACCCTGTAATGCTCAAGCGGGATATAATTTATTCCTTTCATTTTTCTTAATTTGCCTTCCCAGGTTTTTCCTTTCTGAGCCCATAAACCTTCGGCATAGAGTGGTGTTCCCTGCGCAATATCCACTACCACAGCACCATACTTTTGTAAAGCTTTGGCTACGATTCTTTCCGCTGGTAATAAATCAAATTTAGATAAATCCAGGTTTGGATCGAGTTGTATTACAGCGCCTTCTGGTATTCCGCTTTCAACAAAACCATCGGTCCAGATGGCCGGATAGGTAAATTCCTGAAAAGCATTGAACCTGGTGGCGCAGGCAAGTTTGTGTTTAATTTCACCGGCCATCACTTCATCGTACATAATAAGCCCAGCAATGGCAGGAACACCAGCTGCCCGGCTTGGACCATGAAAATGGACACTTTCGCCATTAACCGGTTTTATCACTGCCGAATCGTATACACCTGAACCATCAATCCTGTATTTCATGCCTGTATTCGATTCCCAGGTGCCATCTGGCCTCTTCCGCAATCCCCACATATCCCAGGCCGTTTTGGTGGTCCAGTCGATAACCGCGAAATGCGCATCTGATTCCTTGTCAGGCCTTGCATAATCAGGTATTGGTACATTTTCGCCATATCCAGGTCCATGCCCAAAATGCTCACGTTTTGTGGCCCAGGTCTTTTTTTCATCGGGGGTGAGGTAATGAAACTGAACATTGTAGCGTGGTGTGGTACTGTCTGCTTCGTAAACCGGGATTGTCCACTCATTAATGTTTATGATAAAATTGGCTTTTGATCTGTCTGTTTTAAGCATCCCAATCCATTTATCCGAACGTGGATCGACTTCGGGGTTTTCAGCAATTGGTTGGTTCCAGAAACTATCGTCGCTAAAAAACCTTTTAGGTGTTTGCACAGAATCTTTTTGACGCTCAGAATTTGTCAATTTTCTATTCTGATCTCCGCACGATACGGCCATGATGGGAAGGATTATCAATAAGCTGATTTTTGATTTCATATGCACATAACTTTATTGTTTAAAATAATTGAGGTTCCATTGGTCTTTCCATTTTAAAACAGGTTTATTTCCTTCGAAATCAAACGGAAGCCAGACATATCTTCCATCAATAGCATTTTTCGGGTTCCAACGGTCGGCCATAAAAATACAGGCATCGTCTTTCCCAGCCATCTTCAGGACAAAGGTACTTTGCGAATGAAATGTAAGTGCTGAGTCTGCGCCCCTGCATGGGTTTCCCAATTCTGTCCAGGTTCCGAAAATTGAATCGGCAGATGCTGATCTTGCTGCGTTGGGCGACCATCCGGTACAATCGGAAGCTATTAAATAATATTTCCCTTTGTATTTAAACAATGCAGCCCCTTCCATATACCTGTCGGAGAAAATCCTAATAAATTGACCGGAATACGACAAATAATCGTCTGTAAGCTTCGAAATATGCAGGGTACTGTTTTCTTCTGAAGAATAAATATGATAGGCTGAGCCATCATCATCTACAAAAAGGTTCATATCCCTGGCCATTTGTCCTCCGGTAAAATCTCTTCCCAATAAATTCAATGTATCGGGATGGGCAGGCAAACAGCCTTTTCCACCGCAATATTTACTTTTAATGGTATCACTAACCGGCTTTTTATGAAAAGGCTGTACATTTAAAGGCCAGAATCCGGCGTTGGGCCTGAAACTTTTAACAAATCTAAAAGGACCGGTGGCACTTTCGCTAACAGCCACTCCTGAGCGGGCTGCGTCGTATCCTTTGTCTTTCAGCTCCAAATGAAACCACATGACAAACTTGCCTGTTTTAGAGTTGTAAATAACTTTAGGACGTTCAAGTATGCAGCCTTTAGCAATATCACTGAGTGTATCGGTTGATACCGACAGTGCAATTCCTTCGTTTTTCCAATCATAAAGGTTTTCTGATGAATAACACGAAACCCCTACATGCGCCTTATTTCCAGCCTCGCCTTCTATTTTGTATTCACCATACCAATAATATTTTCCATCGTGAAATAAAATACCACCACCATGAGCATTGATGTGTATGCCTTTATCGTCGGGCCATTTCAAACCGGGATTAAAATTTTTTTCCTGATTAACAGAATGACACGATAAAAAGACTGAAATCAGAAGAGTTATAAAAATGAGCTTGTACATGGTTTTTTCGGTAATTTTATTTAGCAACTGAGAACTTTGCACTTTTTTCAAGGATTTTACCTTTCGTTAAGAGTTTGTAACTCAAAATATAGAAGCCTGGTTTCATATCATGGGGCGGAACCCAATCCAAATAATAGGTTCCGGCTTTTTTAAATTCGTGTACTAAATTAGAAATTTTTATGCCACTAAGGCTGATAATATTTAGTTCGAATTTACCATCATCAATTAAATTGTATTGGAAGGTGATTTTTGTATTTGCAGGATTTGGGAATGCTTTGATAATGATATCATTGCTAATGTTTTGGATATTTTCTGAACTTAGCAAAACCGTTCTTTTGGATGTTTTTTGAATGCTGTATGTATTTGTAACCGCAATGCTTTCTCCCCAGGTTGAATTGGCCCATGATCCATATTTCCCGTTACTGTTATTTACGATGCTGTGGCAATCGGTCCATTTCCAAACCCAGGCCAGATAGCCTATATCGTTTTTATATGCCTTTTCAATCATATACTCCCAGTTAATTTTGGTCGAAGCACAATTATCGCATTTTTCACAGGGACCAAACTCGCCAACAATAAAGCAGATACTGGTCGAAGCCGCTTTGTTTATGATACGGTCAATTTCGGATTTTGTGCCGGTGCCCCAGTTTTCAGGATCCCACAAATGCCACGAAAAGATGAGATTATGATCTGGATCCTGTTCCAAAAGATAAGGGCCGTTATCCAGAACGGCATCGGCATTTCTTCCCCATTGATCGGCATCAATGATAAGGGGAGTATGAATTCCTGCTGTTCGCATTTGTGTAACAATTTCAGCATATCTTGTTTTAAAAACTTCATTGCCCATTGCCCTGTCACCTGGTTCGTTGGCAATGTTCACAATCAAATCTTTTTCGTATTTTTGAAGGATGGGAGTGATTTCCGGTGAACACCAATAATCAACACAGGTTTGGAGTTTATCCCAATTTCCGGTTGCATCCCAGAGGCAGATGACAGGAATCATCTTGTATTTGATGCAGTTTTCCAAAACCTTATCAAGATCAGAAGGTAGTGGCTTTGGATAATCAAGGTTCCAGAAAATACGGCAGCAGTTGGCCCCGGTTTTTTCCATTTCAGGAAAATTAATATTACCATGAATATCCCAATAAACTATCATGGCATTGAAGCCTTTCAATATCACTTTTTCACCGTTTCGGTCGTAAAGATACCTTCCATCAACATACATGGTGTTTTTTTGGGCTGAAGTATGACTACATCCTAATAATAAAAAAACGGTTGCCGATACGAGGAAAAAGCTTTTTAAATTATTTATTCTCATTGTCTTAAATAAATTTTGATTTAAATTTTACAATTATTTCTTTACCAGGAAAGGAAGATTCGACGATGAATAATGACTGTTATTGTCGTAAGCATACACAAACAACCTGTAGGCTCCTTCTTTTGCAGGAGCTTTAAAAACTGTTTCTTTACCTGTATTCATTACCAGGTCAGGAATGGGTTTGGGCTCTTTTTCTCCCTGCCCTGCATAGGAGGCATAAACGGCTTCGGGCCTGATTTCCCATTTTATCTCAGGGCTATCACCTTCTTTATCGTAAACTGAGACCTTAGCTTTATGTTTGGAACCAGACTTTAAAATAATATCCTGGTAACGAAAAAACTCATCAATATTCAATGAATCAACAACAGGCGAAAGGTTTTCGGGCGGGAAGCCGGTCCACAATTCTTTCATCAGTCCGGGCAATGGGGTTTCGAGGCCATTTTTGTTAAACATGCTAAACCAGGTGTGTGTGGTTTCCTGTTTGTGATACCAGTAAAATACGTAAGAACCCAAACAGTTTTCGTTATTGATTGCTTTCAGGTATTTATCGCGGTAGCAATTGTACTTCTCCCTGTCGGTTTGCTCATAAGGTGCACCCCAGCTGGTTCTTTTCACTTCCCAGTAGCCGTCAGGCCCCCATTCCGAAATCAGGTAAGGTTTACCCCATCCGTACTTTTTAAGCGTTTCGGGAAGGGTATAAATATCACCATAAGTATTTATTCCAAGTAAATCAATATCAGGACATTGCTTAACAATATCTGCCACTTTTTCCATCATACTGGTTCCGATAACTGTCATAACCGGATGATTGGGATCAATTTCCTTAATTGCTTTGGCAGCCTGGTTTATAGCATCCCAAACTTTAGGGTTAAAGGGTTTGAGTGGCGGAATATAGTCGAGTTCGTTACCAATGGCCCACATCAATACTGCAGGATGGTCCTTGATTTTCTTTACAATTTCGATAATTTCATTGGTTTGTTTATCAACAGCCTGCTGGTTGCTGTAATCAAATCCATATCGTTCGGCATCGGCTGGCAGGTTAACCAGGGCTTTTAAACCAAGCCTTTCCACTTTAACAAGTTCCTCTTTTTCATAACCAATGCGCACAGAATTGGCACCATAGGCTTTGGCTTTTTCGAGATAGGTGTGGCCAACAATGCCCTTGATAGAATAATTCTGATTATTGACATTCAATTGCCATCCATTTCCTTTTCTTTCAATTGTTATGGACTGGCTTAAAGTTGGCCAGGTTATAATCATTAAGCCAGTTAAAAGGAAAATTTTGATGTGGTTTAACATGATTTCACATTTTTAATTAACATTTATTTGAATGTAATTTCTGAAGCTTGTTTTACATATAAATCCAATTGATCTGCATTGACTACTTTTGACCCGCCTAAGATGACATTTTCGAACTTTACAGTTTTAACGGTATGCTGTGCATCATAGCCACCAATCAACGACATGGAATAACCTGGATTATAGATAGTTTGGTCAATATTGATATTTCTGAAAGTTATATTTCGGATTTGACCCCGCTCCGCATCTTTGCCCCACATGCTTTTAATCACCTTTAAATCAATCAGTTTATTATAATAATGCTCAACCCTGATATTCTCATAAAGCACCTCGCTTACAATTGCCCTGTCGGAATTATGAATGCCAAAAACGCCTCCGAAATCGTGCACCCCAAGTATATCACAATCGGTAAACATTATATTTCGTATTGAAGCTGTACGCAGCTCGTGTCCAATTTCAAGTGCGGTTCCACCCCTGAAAGCAATAAAAGTACAGCCAGAAATTTCAATATTATCAACATCCTGGCTATAGTCGAGCGTAGCATCGTGACCATGACCGCGCAAATCAAGGGATTTAACTGCAATACAATCATCACCGTTTCTGTATATACAATTTTCGATACGGATTTTCTTCGAACCAACAATATCAGTCCCATCAGAACCTGAAACCAGCCCAAGTTCTTTTACATTGCGTATTGTTATATTTTCACAAATTCCAAGAACAATCATCCATGAAGTGGGTTCGATCATAATTATATTTTCGATGGTTGAATTTTTGCAATCTTCAAATACGATAGATCTGTGGGAATCCTCACCTTTACTGTAATAACTTCCATCAAGCACACCAAACCCCGTAATACAAACATTTTGTGCTGATGTTGATCGGATACAACCACGAACAACAGCACCGCCCTCGATATAAAGTGTATCATTATTCTGAAGCCTTAACTCGCCAACTTCGTAAACCTGGCCGGCTTTAAAAAATTTTACATTTGGGGATTTGATATTTGGAGATTTTTTTTCAATAGCATTGGCATAAATATACAGTTTAGGCATTCCATCAATTTCGAGAGCCAAATTAATGGGACCGGGAATTTGGAAACTTACTTTTTTCCCGGAAATGACAGGCTTTATGCCATGTTTTTTTGGATTGATGCTAATTTTATCCGATTCATAAGGAAGTTCAATTTCAATATCAACAGCACCATTACACGAAAAAGCGGCAAAAGGCTCTGCTGAAGTGTTGTAAACAAATATTTCTTTTCCCCCGGCTCTTAGCTTAAAATCAATATTTTTTGGGCAAATTCGTGGATAATTGTAAACCTGCACTTCGCCTTCCTTTACTGTAATATCTGGTTTTAAGTCAGTAAACAGGGGTTTTGCCGGAGTTTCCATCATTGGAAAAAAAGCCATTACAAAGGCCACAACAAGAAAACTTATATTTGTTTTATTTCTCATACGAATTATTTTAACAAGATGTTTTATTTTCTATTCCATTCTATTCCAATCTGTTAATCTATACGGCTAATCCGGATTGCAAGGTCATTTTCATAATCTGGACCATCTAACCGCAAATCGCCTTTGCTATGATTGACTGTTTCTTCCAGTATTTTAGCTCCCGATACCGGATCAATATATTCAACTTTGTACTTTCCTAACGGAATATTCAGCCTGTACCAGGAGTTTGTTCCTCCAATCACATAAATAGCGTATTGTTTTCCATCATTGGCCAGCGCATACATTTCTTTGTCACCAAAATAAACCACAAAAATATCCTGCGAAGGATGCATGTGAACGAAATCAATGGTATTAAAAAATGAAGCCAGGACACTTATTTCATGCCTAACACGCGGATCACCGCTTCCTTTGTAGCCATCGCAGCTGAATTCAGCTTTTCCTGTTCCATCTTCATGCCCCACCTGAAAAGTAAAATCGAGATTATTATAAAGGGCGCCTCCACTCATCAAATATTTCCAGCCCTGAATACGGTAAGCCTTAGAGTAAATGGGCATAAGGCCTGTTTCGTTGAAAGAAAAAGCCCTGGGAATATTCCTGTAATTCAGCTTTACAGAAGTGGCATCTTTATCATAATGATGGTTAAACACCGAAATATTCGTCCAGTATTTTGTTAGTTCTTCCTTACTAATAGCGCGGCCTTCGTTGCAATAATCAACTGATAAAATGTGTTTCTTCGAAAGGTTCTTTTCTTCTTTCACAATCCATTCAGACACCTCATTTACCCAGGCTTTGGTTTCATCGCGAGCAGGACTCGAAAATCCTTCATGTTCCTGATTAAAAAACCAGGGCTCGTTGGCAATGTTAAAGATCACATTGTCATATACATTGAGCTCTTTTATCAGCTTCAGGACATATTTTTTCTGGTATTCTAGAATATTCCCGTTTGATAGGGTCATGTATTCGTTGGCTTTGATGTCGCTGGTTGTGTTGATATTATTTTTTGTATTCATTGGCATATCATCCCAACTCATCCCTACAAAAAACATAACGCATTCAACCACAATGCCCAGGCTGTCAGCCTTCTTCATAAACCGGTGCAGCCTTGCAAAATATTCAGGGTTCCATTTGTTAAGGTCGAATTTATTACCCCCCAGGGCGTTTCCCGGTTGACTGCTTCGAACCCAGGGAGTCAGGAATTTTCTGCTTTCGGGGGATAGTGAGTTATGGACAATGCAAAATGCTTCTTTTGCCTCAGCATAGTCGCCCATGAAAATCCGGGTATGATTGAATCCTTCCCGGTGTATAGTTTCCAGGTATAAATCAAAATTAAAATCAGGATTAATAACTGATCCGTAATGTTCGCCAGAGGTGACCAATATTGTCGGTTTTCCTTTAAAAAGAAAATAGTGAGTATTTTCGGGATGAAGCGATATTGGCTGACTGTAAAGATTAACATTCGCAGTGATCAGAAAAATGTAAATAAAAATTCGTTTCATGAAATATGGATATCTAATGATTAAAATTGAAGTTTTGAACCGGCTATTTCATCAAAATAAAATGTGCCTTTGCCCGGTTCATCGTTCCGACCGCCAATATAAATTGCTACTTCAATTACTGATTCCGGCTTAAATGTTGAACTAACATTTGGTGAATCAGCAAATTTTGTATTATGTTTTAAATTGAAAAACGGAACAGTAACAATGCGACCGGCTGTATCTCCTTTTTCAGTCAGATATTTGTAACCCCATAAATCATGGATGTTTTTGCCATTTTTATCAGCGATGTTTAATTCAATTGTAAACTCACGCCCGGATCCATCTGGCTTGAACCAGAACTGAATTCCATTGCAACCGGAAAGATCCCATTTTGAAACCCGGCAAACCGGACAGTAAAAATTGACGTCTGATTTCTCTGTTGTATAATCACATCTTAAACTGTATTTACCAGATCCTTTGGTCTTGGAATCAAGGTTTTGAGTCATCCTGCCACCGTGCCCCGGCTGATACCATGTTTTAGATAGTTCTTCGTTGTTCGGATAATTATCGAAATTTTCAATCATTTTTAAAGATGTTCCCTGATTGTCCGCTTGAATAGCTGAATTCGAAGAAAGAATTGATTGCCCGGGATCTTCATTAAGAATTTTCAATTCAACTTTTCTGAATTCAATCGGTTGGCCCTCAGCCTGAAGGGCTATGTAACCATCATTTAACAAGGTACCGGATGCAACAGGATAATTTTCTGGCAATAAAAAACCACCAACTTTAGGGTTTGAATATTTTAAGACGGTGTCGCCATTGATAACATGGATAATCTCTCTGCTGCCATGCACAATGATATCCATGGTAACCCATTCATTATCATAATAATATTTAGAGGTAGAATTAATGCAATGTTCTTCTGATTGTGTTTCGTTATAAAAAACTGTAGTTCCCGGAGTACATATATTAGCAGTTAGCTGTTTGAGCTTTGAAGTGCTTCCCAAAATCTGGGCTTCGAGCGAAACAGGCCAGTTCTGAGCAATATCCATGCTCTCTGGCGATTGGGAGTGTATCATCACACCAGAATTCCGATAGCAATAGCCAGGCGCATCGGGCAACAATTCGCCAACAAACCGGTATTCAACCCGTAATATGTATGATGACAACTTTTGCCTATAGAACAAATGCCCAAAGCGACCGTTAAATTGTTTGAATTTGCTGTAATCAACTTTCAAAATTCCATTTTCAACCCTGAAACCATCCAATGGATTTTCACCGGCTTTATAGCCTGTGATTTTCGGTGTCCAACCGTCAAGGTTTTTACCATTAAAAATTGAAATCCATTGTTCTTCATTTTTATTTTTACAACTATTCATGCAAAACAGACAAATAAATAAAAGGGAAAATAATTTTATCGATCTCATAACTAGTAGTTTAGGTTAATTAATTATACTTAATTAAAATATCCTGTAATTTAGGCAATTCCAGCTTAAAATCAGCATATTGAGAGTCCTCAATTTTTGAAATCGTAAATGGAATATTTTGATTGTTTGAGATAACCGAACTTACACCTGATGATTTTTCCGGCAATAACAAATGCATATTTACTTCATCGCCACTTCCTGTGATTTTTATTTTTATTTCCTTTTTTGTTGAGTTATGGTAAAACTGATAGGCCACATAACCATCTGATGCAGGATAATGGATGCAAACGTTAACAGAATCGGTTCCTGAAGAAACCCACCTTGGCGAAAGCAATACTTTACTGTATGCCAATCCATTGTCTTTAACACCCGCCAATCCTTCGACCAGTGCAGCCATTGCATTGGCAGCAGCCCAGTTGTCAGGTCCGCCAAACGATTCACCTTGTGGTTTCACATAATGAACTTTATCAGCAAGGGTAATTCCCAATAAGGTATAAATTCCGCCTTCAAGCGGGGCATGGAATATGAGTTTAGCAATTTTTTTTGATGGATTGTGATTGTTTATTGCGGCCCAGCAAACACCCACTTTAGCGCTAACGGGATTTGGGGCACTCCAGGCAACCCCTGCATGGTCTGAATTCAGTTCAGAAAACCACCAATTGGTTACTTCCTTTCCTTTGTAAAGATATTGTGAATAGTTGGTTCCATCGGTATATTCGAAGGTAATACAGCCCGAAACATTGGCCGGAATATTATCGGAAGATGAATGTAAAAGATAAATACAAGCCGCAGTATCGTTAATTAAAATTTTAGTTTTTTGAGGAAAACCATGCTTTACAGAAAGTGCGATGGCCGCTTTTCTTTGGTTTTTGTCAGGATCGAGCACCTGAAAAGGAATTTTGTTGAAAACCTGCATTCCCGTTGGCAGGCCTCGCATATCATTTCCTTTTCTATCGGCATTCATCCAGGTAAAAACGCCTTTGCCCCCTTTGTCCCATAAATCCATATTGGCCTGGGCCGAAATATCTATCGATTTGTAATTGGGTGCAGGAGGAGGTGGAGGAATTGAACCTGTGTAGGCAAACCAGGTGCGGTTTCCGAATTGTTTTCCCAATTTCAGTGTACGATCCAGTATGTCCGAAGCATAATTTTCGTAACCATTTTCGTAAGCTCCGCGCGCTAGTTCTCCGATTGCGTGTCCGGCTATTCCGCTATTCATGTATTGCCATTTTGAATTGTGCTGCCCAAAACCCTTTTCAAAAGGCGGATAAATGGAATACCACTCTCCAGGCGATCCAACAGGCAAATTATCTTTAAGTTTTAAATAAGTTTGATGATGGAAACAATCATTTCGTGCGATAATCCGCGGTTAATCGAATACATATTTCCCTGGGCTATCTGCGATTTTTCATCAACGCCAAGGTTGCGTTTTACATTCGGATCTTCATCAATAAAATGTGTAAAATAATTCCCGTTCCACGAAAGTTTTATCAGCTTGTCGAGAATGGTTTTAGCCCTATCGGCATATTTCCTGGCTTTTTCTTTCTGGCCTGCGTATTCAAGCATTTCGGCTAATTGCTTACATGCCTCATAATAGCCGGTATTGTCGCCGAAGAAAATTCCAAACTTTGTTTTTCCGGGTACCACAACCATTGTAGGACTTATTGGTGCATAAGGCGTGTATTCATCGTCTACCTGAAAATCCCACGAGTCAATGCAATAAGGGCGTTTCAACAATTCAAACCGTTTTGACCAGCGGACAGTGTCGGTTACGCAATAATCGAGGGCCCTGGCAGCACAATCAAGGTTTTTTTTCATCCACGCATTATCGCCACTGGCTTTCCATTGTTGGTACATCAGGTTTACAAAATTGTATTCCACATGGTTTTCGTTGGGCTGACGCACAAACCAGGCTTCTTTATCTAACCTGAAATAATTAATGGGTTCGTAAGCGGTTTTGTAATAATAAAAATCATCTTTATTGGGCTGTACAAAGCTCCAGATCATTCCATTGGCACATTGGGTTTCCCTGAAAAGATCAATCATATCAGAACCATAAGGGCTGAAATATTTCATTCCATGCATGGTGTTGTTGTTGTCGAGAACCCAGTTTACGTAATATCTGTAGGTTTTCCCGTTCCAGTTTACCTCTTCATAACCAGTAGGATTATAAACCAGCATTCCTTTGTAGAATAAGCCGAACATTTCAGAGATTTTTCCACCATCATCAATGCTGGTTTTGGCCTCTACCCTGAATTTAGTACTATCAATGACTTCACCTTTATTGTTAAGCAATATAGCTGTATGCCAGCCTGTTGTGCCGCAAACAGTGATAATGTTTATTAAAGATGCCTGTACATGAACATATTCTCTTTTATCAGCATCTTTAACCAACAGCGTTCCTTTTGCAGGACAGATAATCTTCACATTTTCAAGTGGTTTAACGATTCCGGACGAAACAGTTGTCATCATTTTTTCCTGTGCCTGCAAAACTTCTGTACTGATATAGAACAGGCAGACAATTACAATAAAGTTACTGGATAATTTTCTTGATTTTTGGATCCTGTTTTTCATCTTTTTTTTATTTAGATATAGCGTGGCGCTTTTGATTGGAATAAATTTAACAGAAAATTCACTGTAAAACAGACTATTGCATTTTTACCCTTTGTTTTCCGGGCCTTAACTCAACGCGCTTATTGTTCCATGTAAAATATGCTTTCATGTTTTCAGGAATAATAATCTCTCCTTCTACCAACGTATTGGTTTTCTTCAGATTAAGTTCTATATTGCCCAGATGATGCGGATAAACAGCAATTATTTTGTCTAAATCACAAAACGAAGGCGCTATTTCAACTTCGTGGTAACCGGGTAATAAAGGCCTGATACCGCATACGGTCCTAAAAAAGAAATAATCCGGCGCGCTACTCCACGGATGGCATTCCGAGCGCTGGTTTTCTTCGCCCCATTCAAGCGGTACTTCGGCAAAAGTGGTCATCCCTCGTTCCTGCATCAATTTCCATTCCGAGAGTTCCGGCATAAATTTTTCCTGTAAACCGGTTTTGTTTAAAGCTTCAAAGAGGTACAAATGCAAAAACAAATCCACCTGTCCGTACCAGTCTTTTGGTTCTAAAAGTTTGTTCAGCAGCTTTTTAGCTTCTTCCCCGTGACAGGTTCCAGCCAATATTGCCAATATATTGGTTATCTGGCTAATTTGTTTATTTGATGGTGATTCGGTATAAAGTCCCTCTTTATTTTTGCATAATTTATTTACAGCAGTACATATTTTATCGGCTTTTTTCCTGCATTCAAGCGCTTGTGCAGGTTTTCCAAGGAAGTCGAAAATTTCAGCAGCATGTCTTAAGGTATAGGCATAATGAAGCGAATAAAGTGTATTGTTTCCATCTTTAACTTCTGGCGGTTCTCCGTTAATATAGTGTCTTGGCCATGCAAGGGCCGGCCACCACTCAATTTTTCCCAATAACCCGTTTTCCTGTAAACGCTTTTCGTACCAAAATAAAACATTGTTAATACCCAATTCAAAACCTGAAATGAATTCTTTATCATCTTTCCATTGCATGTAATCGTAAACCTGGTCTATCCAGATTAATGAATAGGAAGGTATAATCAGGTAAAAAGGGTTTGGATAGCAGGCATAAGTAAGGCCTTCAGGAATTCTCGATTCATCGAATTGGATAAGTGAATTTCTTGTTAACCGATCATCTCCCGAAAGGGTGAGCAAGGAGAGATTATGTACGCGCGAATCTCCTGTATACTGCATTTGCTCATATGCGGCATCAGATATAAGCATATCCTGCGCACAAATACTAATCGTGCGCCATCCGGCATCCATAATCCAGTCTGTAAGCTCATTTCCGGTTTCAAATTTTGCTTTTAGCTGCAAAGGAGCATTGCATGAAACATGTTCATATTTTTCAATGGTTAGTGGCTCTGCATCTGTTTGAATATCAACCTGTATAAAACGAAAAGAACGGATATAGGTTGGTTTAAACAATCTGTTTTTGCCTCCGTCGGGAATAAAAACATCTTTAATTCCAACCAGATATTTCCCTTCAATAGCATTGCGGTTACCCTTTGGGGATTTGTTTTTCACTATCAGATTTTCAGCATACATGACTTGTATCCAGGCATTTTTACCACCACTTACTGTCATTTCCGGATATCCCATCGTTTCGTAAGTTTGATCAACCAGGAAACTTAATTTTGTATTTGCAGGAATTACCAAAACACCTTTGTTATGAATGAAATTTTCAGATTTTTCGATGCCGGACATCCTGCTGATTTTGGTAAAATTTACCCTGGTTTCTTCCAGCAATCCGGTTCTTCGGGGCAATAACATTTTTCCTCCACTAAATAGAATCCCACCGGCATTCTGTGTATTTCTCCCACCGGCAATATCACACCATTTTGCAGTCAACCAGTTTGAGTCGTCAAAATCTGTTTTTTCCCAACCCCAGGGATATTTATCGGCCCTTATGCTGTCGGTTGGATTTCCTACATAAAGCCCAAAGTCAATTGTATTGCGGTCGGTCATCCAGTCCACAATTTTTGGCGAATAAGCTTCATTTTCTATACATTTCCATGATCCGCCATAAGTATTTACTACTTTTTCAGCCTCAGAATTTCCCTGCATAATAAAAGAAGTCATTTGCGAAAAATAGGTGAAAGACCGTTTAGGTCCCCAGTTTATGACTTCAGTGGCAATAGTGTTTTTTCCTGATTGTAAATATTCAGCAATATCAAGGGTTTCGTAAAACCAATGCGATAGGTCCCCGCGCGCTGGTCCCCTGGTTATGTAGATTCCATTTACAAACAGGCGATAATGGTTGTCTGCCGACAGGTGGATAACAAAATTTTTTGGTTTTGCAGGCAATTCAAAACTTTTCCTGAAAATAACAATTGCAGGTGATTGCGGTTGTATGGTCGGGTGCATAATCCAATGCGAGTTCCATGTTACCGGTTGGGCCTTGGTCAAAATTAAAATACCCAGGAATAAAAATGCAAATGAAAATATTTTTTTAAGCATAATCTTGATATTTAAGGTTTTATTTTGAAAAAATGGATTCGTCGGCTTTGCAGTTAAAATTTTTTGCAATTGCCCTAAGTTGTTTGTCAGAAAGGGTTTGTTTGGCTCCACCGGCTGCCATTACCCGCAGACAAATATCGGCCGCTTTCTCTGCCACGTCTATTCTGCCAAAAGCTTCGTCAAGGTTTCGGCCACAACCACAAATACCATGGTATTGCCAGATTACGAGGTTTCTGCGCGAAATTGCTTCAGCCGTGGCCCTGCCAAGCTCCAGGCTTCCGGCCATTAACCAGGGTAAAAATTCTATTCCCTGCGGAAAAACAACTATACACTCTGCATGGCTTTGCCATAAGAGTTTAGTCAGCGATTTTGTATTTAAATTGGCCACAGCATATGTAAGTGCAATGATACTGCTGGGATGGGTATGTATTAATGCAAATGATTGATTATCAGTTTTTTCTTTGATTTTTACATGCGACAAAAGGTGGGCAGGTAGTTCTGAAGTGGGTGCACCGGAAGGTTCGTAACCCCATAACAGTGAATAATTTTCACCAGTTTTGTCAATTTCAATTACGCCTATATTTTTTTCAGGAAATAATTCAATATTTCTCAGAAACCTACCAGTTCCGGTTACCATAAATCTTTCCCCTGCAATTTCTGGTATGGATACAGGAAGTTTTACGGCGCCTGATTTTGCTTTAAATTCATCGAAGTATCTGTAATATTCTTTATTAAGTCTTAAACTTATGTTTCCGCCATTCGATTCAGCCCACCCCCTGCGGGCCATATCTCCACTCGTTTTTTTTATTTCATCTATTAATTTTTGCATGCGTTTCTTTTTATGAATTTATACTTCTTTTTTAATCAATTTGTATCAAAATTCATATTTTCAGTTATGTGGCTGGATTTTATACCTGACGGGTGCTGTAATTTGGTTTATTCAATTCTTTAAATTTTTATAAAAGATGCTGTCTGAAAAGTTTCAGTTGTGCAATTATTTGCCCGGAAATTGTTTGAAATTAATTATATTATTTAAAAACAAAGAATATCAGGGAGTTAAAGAAATTTAATTAACACATTCCGATTATTTTCATCTTTTCAGACAGCCTCATCAAAATAACCAATTACTAATCATTAAGTAGTACGAAAAAACAAAAAAAAATATTTTAAGATATTAAATTCCAGACAGATGAGTGCATTTTATCATGAACCTTAACTGTTGTGGATTTTTATTTTCATTTAATAAACTTAGTTTTGATGATATAAAGTTGTGATGCTTTGTGCTTTAATTAATATTTTCTCTTTTCCGCATTGGGGCAGATATTTGAAATTTTCAGTTTTTGAAGTGCGATTTACATTGTAAGTATCTGGTATTCCAACTCCTATAAGATTTATAGCCTTATCCACTTCTGAATTGTTTATAACAATAACAGCCAGGTTACTTCCATTTTTACCAGCCACAATTAAAAGTTCATTATCCGCCGAACCCGCCTCAACCATTACAGTACCGGGTTTGAGGGCCCTGTAAAACTGTTGAAATGACCTTCCCAGCGCGGTAAGCTTATTGTCTTTTATTACATAATCGGCCATAGCCCAATAAACCCAGCCCGAAATTTGTCCGAATTTTAAACCCAGGTAAAGCGATTTTGCCATGCTAAAACCAAGATCAAATCCTGTTTTTTCAAAATCTGAAGTTTCTGTCATCCACAATTGTTTGCCATGTGTTTCCGTAATTTTTTCGTGAAGTGATGTCCACCCCTCGGCCGATCCATAGTCGGTAGCCACCCCGTCAACATAGCTGTGAACAGCATAAAATGCCAGGTATGGTTTTGCTTCAGGGTCTTCAAGAATTTCTTTAATGTATTCGTTGTTTACTCCCCAGGTTACTTCACCCATGTGTTCCGGACCAAAAAATTTTGTTGTACAGCCTTCATCGGCAAACCTTTTTCCAACTACTTTTAAAATTTCGGCATACTCATCGGGCAGAACTACACAGGATTCAAAAGGATTTGGAAAATAAGGTTCATTTTGAATGTTGAGGGCATAAATATCAACGCCGGTTTGTTCTTTTACTGTTTTTACATAGGTTACGAGGTATTCGGCAAATTCTGCATAATTTTCGGGTTTTAGCCAGCCGCCCACCTGTTGACATCCTGTAGCTCCACCGCACCAGCTGCAATTGGTGTTTAAATCAGAATTGCCGGGCCTTCGCCTGGCCGGGCTATTGAAAAAAGTGCCATAAAACTCGTCAAGTCCTTTCATCCATATAGGTGGTGTCCAGACCGTTGCCAATAGCTTTACATTTTTAAGTCCTAAATCGTGAATAAACTGAAATTGCTTGCCATTATCAGAATTTTCTCCAAAATTAAATTTTGAAATATCTGCAACTAAGGGATCATCGTTGTCGTTTTCGGGTTCGCTATCCCAGTATATTTGTGTACGGATAAAAGTACATCCCAGGCTGTCAATTACTTGCCGGATATATTCCTGGTCGTAATAGGGAGCAGCATCCCACCATACCTTTTTTGCGCCAAAACCACCGAAACCTTCAATAGTTTGGTATTCGGTGTTTAAATTAATGGTAACATCCACTGTATCAATGGAGACAGGTGGAGTCAGAATATCATCACCTGATTTTTTTTTACAGGCAAATACGCTTAAGATTATAGAAAGGATAATCAGATTAATCTGTTGCATAATGATGGATTTGAAGTATTTATAAATTTCAATCCGATATTTTGAATTGAAAGAATAGAAGCGGTGAAAAGGTTTAAAATACTTATCACCGCTTCCAACTAATTAATCTAAATTTAATCTAATTACTAATAACCCGGATTGTTTCCGCTTAATGCCATGTTTGGATTTTTGTCCAATTCTGAAGTCGGGATTGGGTACAACAGATTTTTTGGTACCTCAAAAGCAAACAGGCTGGGATCATATTGCGACGGGAATCCAAAATCTGCCGCTGTCCAACTTGAAAGATCTATGTAACCTGCTGCATGCCACCTTCTTAAATCAGTCCACCTATGTCCATCTTCGCCTGCAAGTTCCCGGAATCTTTCATCCATAATGGCTTGCATATCAACCGAGCCCAAATCTGCCGGAACCAATGAAGCCGGTTCAACTGAATTACGTGCCCTGGTGCGGATATCATTTACTTGTTGAAGTGCTTCGTTTGCATTGCCTGTTTGTAAATATGCTTCAGCTGCACATAACTTAACATCGGCTAATCGAATTAAGCGAGGGTTGTTTTTGGAAGAAATTTGCCAGGTGTTGTCATAGCAATTTCCACGTTCACTATGAGTATATTTTACCATTTGGTACCCGTTAAATTTGTCCCATTGTGGAGTTATCCACCAGAGTGACCACCCCAGATTATCAGCATTATTCGAAAGAGTTTCATCCAGGCGGGGATCACCTGGTTCAAATGCATTAATCAATTTTTGTGTCGGTCCATAAATACCTGTCATATAATTGCCCCAATGACCATCCCACATATGGTAGAATGCTCCCATTTGTCCAACAGCTCCACCAAAATCATTGTCAAGCCAGGCATTATCCTGAGCGGGCGCATGACTTGCCTGCCATTCGAATAAAGACTCAGAATTGTTTTCAGTGCGGTAATCAAAATTATCACCAAAAGAGGCAACAAGTTGTGCATCCCCTGAGATATTTTCAAAGGCAGCAATGGCTTTTGTATAATCAGCATTATCTCTACTATAACAAGCTCTAAGTACATAACATTTTACCAATAATCCATAAGCACTGTTCTTTGTAACACGGCCAAGGTTAGCTGCATCCCAGGAATCGGGTAAAAGGTTTGCTGCTTCTTCCAACGAGGAAATGGCATTATCCAGCATTTCAAATCCTTCCGATGGTGGCAAAGTTGTATTTTCAATGGAAGTTATCCTTTCGTCCTGGATTGGCGCCTTGCGGAAAAAATCCCATAGTTTATAGAATGCCCATGAACGAAGAAACAATGCTTCTCCACGGTTTATATCTTTTAATCCTTCGGTAGTGTATACTGCCTGAATTTCTGGCTCCTCTATTTTAGCCAGTACAAAATTAGCCCTCGCGACTATTTGGTACAAACGTTCCCACATGCGTCCAATTCGACCATCACCGGCGTTTAATCCTGAAAAAGTTTCGTAACTTGACCCGGTTCCATCAAATGTAATATCGTCAGCGGCTAACATTGCAAATGTAGCAGGAGTTCCACCCTGATTTAACTGGGCACCATAAATATCAGTCAGTTTTGCATAAATGGCCCCAACACTTCTTTGAACGCGGTTTTCGGTTTCGAAATATGTTCCTTCAAGTTCTTTTGAAGGCGGCACATCAAGTGCATTTTCGCATGAATTGAATGCAATTGCGGCAGTTAGGATCAATGATCCTATCATAATATATTTATTAATTTTCATATTTTTCAAAATTTAAATGTAATACCACTCTTCAATTAAAATTTAACATTCAGGCCAAAATAAACCACCCTTGGTGTTGGATAATTATCATTCTCAGGATCGAAACCGGAATATTTGGTAATGGTAAACAAGTTGGAGAAACCAAGGTAAATTCTTGTATTTTTAATATACTGTTTGGTGGCATTATAGAATGAACCTGGCAATGTATAACCAATCTGAATATTTGATAATCTTAAATAGGCACCACTTTCCATAAACCTGTCAGAAAGCCTGAAATTATTGGCCGGATCACCATAAATTACCCTTGGTAAATTGGTATTGGTGTTGGTTGGTGTCCATGAATTCAGTATATCAGTTGAAAGATTATTTCCTGTGCCAGGTGTATATTCTAAAGTCATGCGCATTTCATTGATTTTATCCACATCGCCAACTCCTGTGAATTGGGCTGAAAAATCAAATCCTTTGTATTGTGCATCAATATTTAAACCATAGAAGAATCCAGGAAGAGTTTTACCTAAATATACCTGGTCGTATTGATCAATTTTATTATCCAGGGAGTCTTTGTAGAAAGTATTGGGTTCTGTTGGTGCGCTTCTTTGATCAAAATAATAGGTATCACCGGCAGCAATTTTTGCCTCCTGGTAGTTTACATCTTCATTATCTGCAAGCCATGCATCAACTTCTTCCTGAGTCTGGAAAATGCCACCGTATTTATATCCTTTTATATAATACATCGGATAACCTTTTTCGATATTCCAGAGAGGAATATTCTCGTATGTACTTTCTACAGTATTTTTAACGGTTGTCAGGTTACCTCCAACAGTTAAAATCAATTCTCCTATTGTTTTTGTATAGTTTAATGAAACTTCAATACCGGTATTCCTGACAGAAGCAATATTAGCTTTGGGTTGTTCAACCAATCCAACACTACCTGGTAAATTAACTGTCTGTAAAATTCCATCATTCAGTTTATTGTAATATTCAAATGAGAAATTTAAATCTTGAATTAAAGTAGCATCAAAACCAACATTAATGGTTGTTAATTTTTCCCAGGTTAAATCTTCGTTAGCCATTCCGAATACAGTTGCACTTTCACTGTAATTTCCCTTACCTATAGCATCTGGATTGTTTCCCCATGCGTACGTAGGTCTTGTTGTTATTGGAGATAAATATGCCCAGGGTGTTACTTCCTGATTTCCCAATTGACCCCAGCCAGCGCGTAATTTCAGATCAGTAAGCCATTCAATGTTGCCCATGAAATCTTCACCTGTCATTCTCCATGCAGCAGAGAAAGAAGGGAAAATGCCCCAACGGTTTTCCGGACCAAAACGAGAACTGCCATCACGTCTGACAGTAGCATCCAAATAATATTTTGATTTATAATTATAACCAGCCCGGGCCATCATACCAACCAGGGCAGATTTTTCCCATGGAACCGAACCTACACTTGTGTATTGATTTTCACCTCCCAGACTTCTTAAATCAGGATTTATAGTTGTCATGTACTCGCTGCTTGTGCCTTTATACATAGATTTATACTGCTGGTTGCTTACATTTAAAAGTACATCAATACTATGATCACCAAATGTATTGTTGTAATTGATGCTGAATTCCCCAATCATATTGAAGTTTTTTACATCACGTTCTTCATAACTTCCAACAGATGTTCCTCCTCCATATGCCCTGGGATCTCCGGCAGTATAATTAAACACTGAACTTTCATAGTTGATAAATGAAAAACGGGTGAAATTATATGAGTCGATACTTAAATTTCCTCTCACTTTAAGACCTTTGAAAGGAGTTAATTCAATATAGGCGGTGCCCATATTACGCATCGATTTATAAGTTTGTGAATTCAGGGTAGCCTGTCCAGGTATATGAATACGTGTGCCTGTTCCGTACAATTTGGTACTTGAGTAGGTGCCATCAGGGAGTAAACCCTGGACAGTTGGTGCAAAACCACCAGGTCCGTTTTCGTCATAGATTGGTTGCCATGGTGGAGTCTGAGCCCTTTCCCAATAGTTGAATCCATATGGTTCATCGCTGCCTTCACCAACTGCCAGACGATAGTTAATTCCTAATTTTACAAATTTGTTTATCTGGCTGTTTAGCTTGAATGATGTGGAATATCTTTCCAGATAATTCTGGATTACAGTTCCCTGAGTGTTTCCATAACCAGCGCTGAAATAATAATCCGTTTTATCGGTTCCACCTGTAACCCTTAGAGAATAGTCCTGCGTTGGAGCATTGTCTGCACGAACAGCATCCTGCCAGTCATAAGTTGGACTATTTCCAAGATATCTTGGATCATTTGGATCAAACAAACCTTCATTTTCTGGTGCAACTGAGCTGGTAGGATCAGAAGCATAAACATCCTGCACATGTTTTGTATATTGGGAAGTATTCAATACATCAACTTTTTGATTGATATTCTGGAAACCATAACGGGCACTGAATTCTACTGATGGCTTATCACCCCGTCCTTTTTTGGTAGTGATCAGAATAACACCATTTGCTGCACGCACACCATAAATGGCTGCTGCGGACGCATCTTTCAGTACAGAAATGGACTCGATATCATTTGGATCAATGGTTGCCATTATGTTCATTGGACCACGCACATCAGCTGCACGCGGATCTTCAAGTCCTTCAATACCAGCTCCATACTCAACAACCGGAACCCCGTCAACAACATATAATGGCGTCGTAACACCCCAGGTATTGATACCCCTGATGCGAATGGTCGGGCGGAACATAGGGTTACCACTGTTACCGGATACCTGAACACCGCTCATATTACCCTGCATGGCCATCTCACCAGACATTGCAACTACTTTATCAATATTTTTGGCATCAATAGATGAAATGGAAGTTGTAACATCTTTTTTAGCGCGGGTACCATAACCAATAACCACAACTTCGTCCACTACTTTTGTGTCTTCTGCCATAACTACGTTAATTATGGTTTGGTTTCCTACGGCTAATTCCTGAGTTACATAACCCATAAAAGAAAAAACAAGGGAACTGCCTTCTTCTGCCTCGATGCTGTATTTTCCATCCAAATCCGTAATGGTTCCCGCTTTGGAACCTTTTACACTTACATTTACCCCCGGAAGTGGTTGTCCGTCTACAGCAGAAGTTACAACTCCAGATATTGTTTTTTGAATTAGAGATTTATTGGTTATAACAATAATCTTATCTAAGACCTTAAAAGTTAAATCTGTATTTAAAAATGCCGTGTTAAGCACCTCGGCAATGGTGGCATTTTTCATGTTCAAATCAACTGTGCGTTTGGCATCCAGCTGATTATCCTTATAAAAAACAGTAAAATCACTTTGCGACTCAATAATGCTGATTAATTCTTCAATTGAGGCAGAACTAACCTGCAGCGTAAGCTTTGTGCTCTGGGAGTATGTGGATGCAAAAACTTGCAAAGTAGCTACCAGAGTAAGGAGAATGGTTAGCTTCATAATAAGGAGTAGTTTTGTACAGTTTTTTTCATCAAAAAAACTGATAGGTTTTTGATTTTTATACATAACTTTGTGGTGTTAAGTTGATAACAATTTTTGTTTATTAATTTAATTTTCAAGCAAGTAGCATTGCTCATTCGTTTAACCGGGAAGTGTTGGTAGCGCTTTCCGGTTTCTTTTTTAGTTCTCATTTTATTTTATCATAGGCAAGTATATTTAGGTTTTTGTTTTGGTTCATTTTTTACTTTTTGTCTGATGTTATATACACATCGTTTAACTTTATAGTGTATTTAATCCTCGTTGTAAGTTTAATGGCTTCAAGTACCTGCACCAAGGGTTCGTTGTGTATAAATTTGCCGGTAAATCTCTCTGATTTAATGCTTTCGTCCATTACTTCGATATTAACCCCATACCATCTTTCAAGTTTTACAACAATTTCATCAAAAGTTTCGCTGTTAAAAACCAGGTTTTGATCTTTCCAGGCTGTAAAATTTTCAACCCTGGTTTCTACAAGTACCATTTGTACTTTTGGGTTGATGGTCAAAATTTTTTCCTGTTCAGGTGTTTTTTCTACTTTTTCTACTTTTTTCTCAAATGCCACATGTGCATTTTCTTTAAAATAGATGGTTTTCTGGTTGGGAACTAATTTAGCCAATACCTTGTTGTCTTTTTCTCCAAACACAGTTACCTCTCCTTTTACCAACAGCGCTTCAATATAATTATCTTCAGGATAGGATTTTACATTGAAAACGGTTCCGTATGCTTTAATATCAAGGCTTCCGGTTTTAACTACAAAAGGTTTATCAGGGTTTTTTACTACTTCAAAATAGGCTTCGCCGGTTAGCCTTACAATTCTGCTTGTATCATTAAAATCTGACGTATAACTCAGAGAACTGCCTGAATTTACCCAGACTCTTGATCCATCCGGTAATAACATTTGTGTTTTTGAACCAAGGGGAACAATAATTTCATTTTTGGAAACTAGATGCTGATTGTTCTTATTTACACGAAATCCCAGCCAGGTAATCCCGAAAGTTATGACTACAATTGCTGCTACCCTGATTATGCTTTGCAGAATTCGTAACCTCTCTTCTTTTTTCTTTGTACTAATTTGAATTTCAATCCTTTGCCTGATGGTTTCCCAGGCTTTGTCATTTCCGAACCTCTTGTCAGTCAGGGCATGCGTTGCTTCCCAAATGTCCTTAAGCTGAACATATAGTTTTTTATTTTCATAATTTTCGTTTGCCCAACTGAATAATTGTTGCTTTTCTTCAGCTGTGGCCTCGCCTGTTAAAAATTTAACTACCAAATCAATATTCACTTCTTCTATCTTCATAATTTTTGTTGTATAATAGAGACAAAGCAAAGGCGATTTACCCACCCTTGTCCTTTAACTTTTTTTTACAAATTTTAACCTACATTTAGTGCGAAGAGGATAAGTGGCATATAATCAATTAGTTTGTCGCGAAGAATTGTTAATGCCTTTGAAATATGTTTTTCAACAACTTTTACCGAAATGTTCAGTTCTTCTGCTATTTCGCGGTTTTTCATTCCTTTAAGGCGGCTTTTTTCAAATACATTCCTGCATTGTGGGGGTAAGGATTCAATAGCGTCATCAATTTTTATTTCTAGTTCAAACAGGCTGTATTCCTGATCATTTGTTGATTTGTAATAATCGATTTCAAGTCGTTTTAACTCATAATTAATATTTTGATGGTGCCTTTGGGTCATATTCTTATGCTCCAGATAGTTAATACAGCGGTTGTATACTGATCTGAATAAATAGGCCCGTAATACGATTTCAATTTCTGTTATTTCTTTTTTGTCCCAAAGATTCACGAAAATGTCCTGCACAATATCCTGGGCAACAGTTTCATTTTCAATAAATTTAAATGCATAATGGCAAAGCCGTTTGTTGTATTTCCTGAAAATTGCTTCAAATTTTTCTATCTCATTTGCCATTTCCATCAAATTTTTCACAATTCATCCAGCGTCATTAAAATTTCTGATACTTTACCTGTCTTTAAAAAATAACCATTTGTTGAATTTATGTGCAAGTTAATGACATTATCCATAATTCTAAAATTATCATACAAATAAACTGTTTGGGATTTTGTGGCAAAAATTGGCTATCAGTCAATTATCCAGTGTCAATTTTAGGTTTTATAATAACGAACTTCTTCTAAGCCAAATAGGAGGTTCGGATGCTGAGTTAATGAAATCATTGAATTACAGATAATGCCGTTTTTAAATCAGTAATTTTCAATCTGAATAAATTTTCGTCGAATTTTTATTGATGATTATCCGTCTTTTCTACCTGCTTTTTAGCGCATCCATTTCGTATTTTTCAATGGCCTCAATGTAATCAGCACCTACAGGTACCCCACTTTGAAGGCAATAATAATTGTAAACCGCCCCAAATGGTTTTGCCTTTAATATTTCTGACAATGCCAGCCTTTTAAAATAATTGCCTTCTTCTTCGGCTTTTTTTAACAAATGGGTTGGTTCGAGAAGGGTGTAAAGGAAAGCCTGCTGTGCTGCCCTGGTCCCAACTACATAAGCCCCAATCCGGTTTAAGGTTGCATCAAAATAATCAAGGCCTATTTTTACCCTTTTCAATGCGTTATTTCTTACAATTTCCTGGGCAATGAGTTGAATCTCTTCGTTCATTACCACCACATGGTCACTGTCCCACCTTATCCCACGCGTTACATGAAGCAGCAATTCGTCAAGGTAGAGCAGGCACGACGAAATTTTATCGCCAACCTGTTCTGTTGGGTGAAAATGTCCATTATCCAGACAAATCAGCATATTGTTTTTAAGGGCATAAGCGTAATAAAATTCAAACGAACCCACCACCATGGCTTCAGAGCCGATACCAAAGAGTTTGCTTTCAACAGCATCTTTAACAAAAATGGGATCATATTTCACCTGGTAAATCTCATCAAGCGATTCTTTCAGTAATTTCCTGTATCCGTATCTGTCTACCGGTACATCTTTTGAGCCATCGGGAATCCATAAATTATGAATAACAGTTTTTTGGAGTTCTTTACCTATATCAGCCGAGATTTTTCTGCACCGTTTTACATGTTCAATCCAGAATTTTCTTATTTCATTTTTCTTGCTTGATAAGGTATAACCCTCATTAGCAAGTGGATGTGAAAAGCAGGTGGCATTAAAGTCAATTCCGATGTCAAGCTTTTTTGCCCAATCTATCCAGGTTTTAAAATGACGGGTTTCAATTTGATCCCGATCTACTTTTTTACCGCCGAAATCGCCATAAATGGCATGAAGGTTTAATCGCTGTTTTCCAGGCAGAAGTGACATCGTAAATTCAATATCCGACTTCATCTGTTCAATTGTTTTTGCCTTTCCGGGATAATTCCCTGTTACCTGTATTCCGCCACCCGAAAGAGCAGCATCAGGGGTTTCAAATCCTCCTACATCGTCGGCCTGCCAGCAATGCAGGCTGATAATTACCTCTTTCATTTTTTCAATGGCTTTATCCGTGTCCACGCCAAGTTCGGCATATTGTTCCCTGGCAATTTGATAGGCGTTTTCAATTGATTCTTTTTTCATTTTTATTGGTATTAGTCGAGATGAAATACTTTTTGAAGCGGAATCGTTACCGGTGAATTGTCAGGATTGGTCTCCATGATATCAGCCATATAATCCCACCACTTTTTAACTATCGCAGTTTTACCCAGTTCCTGTGATGAATCATTGCCTTCAAGCCTTTGAACCGCAAATAGCGTATTGGTTTCTTCATCCAGAAAAATGGTATAATCACTGATTCCGGACTTATGAAGCAGATCCTTCAGTTCTGGCCAGAGTGAATTGTGCCTGCGGATATACTCATCCTTTTTGCCCGGATGGAGTTTCATTTTAAAAGCAACTTTTTTCATAACACAAATAGTTTGGAGTTTATAAGTTTATGAGTTTTAAGTTTTAAGTTTTGAGTTTTGAGTTTTGAGTTTTGAGTTTTCGAGTTTTTAAGTTTCGAGTTATGAGTTTAAATTTCGAGTTTCGAGTTCAAAGTTTGGAATTTTAAGTTTAGATTTAACTCTTAAACTTTAAACTTTCAACTTTTTGAACTCTCAACTTTCAACTTTAAACTTCTTTAATCCTAACTGGCAATTGAGTTCCCTAATCCTACAAGAAAAACAGCGGCAATAATTGTTAAAATTCCGAGAGTGATGGTCATTTTTGTTGATTTTGAAACTCCTTTCCACTCTTTTCGGTAGATTCCCCACATGTTAGCTGTTAAAATAATGGTAGACATATGTAATATCCATGAACTGGCACCGTTTCCAAGCTTGCTTTCGCCCATTCCGTAGAAAAAAAACTGCATAAACCATGTAGTTCCGGCAATGGCTGAAAACATAACATTTTTGGCAATTGGCGAAGTTTTATCTGAAAAATCTTTGTAGGATTTATTTTTAATACTTAAAATGCTGGTCCAGATTAAATTGGTGGTCAAACCTCCCCAAAGAATTACAACAAAGGTTACGTTGTTCTGGAATAAAGGATTGAAACCTGCCTGAACCGCAGCTTCGGCCATCGGTTTACCCGCTTCAATTCCAAAATTGAAAAAAGAACTGAGTACCCCTGACATTACTGCAATAATTAATCCCTTAACAAGATTAAATTCCGCCACACTTGCCTTTTGTGCTTCTTCCGACAATTCTTTCTCTTTCTTCATTCCTGCTCTGCCGCATATGGCAATTCCAATGATACAGACCAATACACCCATCAAAACCATCTGACCACCACCAGAGGCCATCATATCACTGAAGGAAATTTTTCCAGGAGTTTGAACAATACTGTAATAAATGGAAGGTACAATGGCACCGAAAGTGGCACAAAAACCCAATACAACTGAATTTCCAAGCGACATTCCCAGATATCTGACGCCAAGACCGTATGACAAACCGCCTATTCCCCAAAGCAAGCCCATTAAAAACGTAAAAAAAACAATCTGCCCCGAAGCTGCGGCAATGATTTTTCCAAATTCAGGAACAGTTAAATAGGCCGCCAAAGGTGGAACAATAAGCCACGAAAACAAACCTCCAACAATCCAGTAACTCTCCCAGGCCCACTTCTTTACTTTGTTAAAAGGCATATAAAAACTGCCCGAAGCCACACCTCCCAGCGTGTGATAAAAAATACCCAGTATAACATGCATAAAATTTGTGTTTTAATTAAAAATCCCATTCAACATTTTGGCCATTAAGTACAATTTGTTTTTACGTAAATTGCGAATTTTATATATTACCGATTATTTAATCTTAAAATCATATTTAACACTTAAAGGTCTTTTATTTCATTAAGTTAAATAAAAATAAACAACAAAATAAAATGTTAAAAAATATTAAATCAATATGTTATTTGGTTTATTTTTTATGTAAATTGGCATTTTTTTATATGGAAAATTTTTTTAAATACCTGGTTCACAATGCCGAAAACGAAGACTGGGGATTTTATCTACATGTAGCCGGTTATGCCGATATTAAACCCGGGTGCGAATATCCTCCGAAAGGTCATCCCATTGGTTATTCTTTTAGCTGGGAGAAAGGCCGTGTACTCAACGAATTCCAGTTAAATTACATTACCGAAGGCGAAGGAACAATTGAAACACTGGATGGAATTTTCCAGGTAAAAAAGGGCTCGTTTATCTTAATCCGGCCGGGCATGTGGCATAGATACAAACCGGTTTCTGAATCGGGCTGGTACGAAAACTATATTGGATTTAATGGAAGTTATGCCCAGCATATTTTTAACCAGTATTTCTTTTCGCTCGAAAAGCCTGTAATTCACATCGGCTTTCATGAAAAAATTATAGATGCCTTTTTACAGGTTATCGATTATATTAAAGACGAAAAGCCAGGCTATCAGCAAATTTGCTCAGGACAGGTAATATATATTCTTGGGATGATATATTCTATTAAAAAAAATGAGAATTTTACCAATAAAAATCTTGAAGAAATCATCCAAAAAGCCTGTTTCATGATTAGGAGCAATCTTTCGTCGAATTTATATGTGGAAAACCTTGCCGCTGAATTAAATACAGGATATTCGCAGTTCAGGAAAATGTTTAAAAAATACATTGGGATGTCGCCTGCCCAATATCACCTTTTTTTAAGGATTCAGCAAGCAAAATACCTTTTGTCAAACAGAGAATTACCTATTAAAGATATTGCCGGCAGTTTGGGATTTTGTTCTATTTATCATTTCAGTAAGTTATTTAAAGAAAAAACCGGGGTAACGCCGGGGAAATATGCCAGGCAGGTTCAATTCCAGGCTTTATTAGGTACGCAGGAGCGATTTTAATGTCACTTTTATCAATTTTGCGATTTCAGTTACAGGTTTTTTAGTTTAGGGTTTGGTTATTGTGCAAATTCAGAAGCTTGGAGATCGAAGTATAATGTCAGATGCCTGAATACAGAATATTTTCCAACTTCCAACTTCTAGCTTCCAACTTCCAACTTCTAGCTTCCAACTTCCAACTTCTAGCTTCCAACTTCCAACTTCTAACATCAAACTCCATTCACCGATTTTCTCTTTCAATTTCTAAGTATTCTTTGTATATTTCTCAAAAAATTCCCAACTATGGATTATAAAGATTTTACAATTATTACCCAGAATGCTCTTAAGAGAGGCTCTGATATAGCAAAGGAAAAACTTCACCAGGCTATCGAAAACGGTCATATTTTATCCGGGATTCTTGAAACTGATAAAAATGTAACCCCATTTATCCTTCGTAAAATGAATGTTGACCTTAACGGTTTTACTGAACTTGTTAACAAGGTTGTATCCGGTTATCCAAAACTTGAGCAGGGTAAATCGCTTATTGTTTCGGATAATGTGGAAAAATCGCTGAAAACTGCTAAATCTATCTCAAAGAGTTTAGGAGATGAATATATTTCCATTGAACATATTTTTGTTGGCATATTGGTAACAGGCGATATGGTTTCATCGCTGATGAAGGAAAAAGGGATAGACCAGGCCCGACTTGAATCGGCCATACTCGAATTAAGAAAAGGGGTTGAAGTGGAACGCAGAAATAAGGATGAACTTGAAAATCTTAACAAGTATTCAGTGAACCTCAATGAAAAAGCCAAACAAGGAAAAATGGATCCGGTTGTAGGCCGATCAGAAGAGATAAGAAGGCTTTTACAGATTATTTCAAGGCGTACAAAAAACAATCCGGTTGTGGTGGGTGATCCGGGTGTGGGTAAAACTGCGGTTATTGAAGGACTTGTACAAAGAATTGTTAAAGGCGATGTTCCACCTAACCTGAAAAATTGCAGAATTTATGGGCTAGACATGGGCTCGTTAATTGCAGGTGCAAGTAAACAGGGAGAATTCGAAGAAAGATTGAAATTAATACTTACTGAAGTTAAAAATACAGCAGGTGAAATTATTTTATTTATTGACGAAATTCACCTGCTCGTGGGCGCAGGAAAAGGGGGCGGCTCAATGGATGCGGCCAACTTACTCAAACCAGCACTGGCCCGCGGCGAGTTAAAAGCAATAGGGGCTACTACACTCGATGAATACCAGAAATATCTTGAAAAAGACAAAGCACTCGAACGAAGGTTTCAGAAAGTTGTTATTAATGAACCCGAAGTGGAAGAGACCATTTCTATATTAAGAGGAATTAAAGAAAAATACGAAAATTTTCACAAGGTACAGATTAAAGACGATGCCATTGTTGCTGCTGTAGAGCTATCGAAAAGATATGTAACAAACCGTTTCCTTCCTGACAAAGCCATTGATTTAATTGATGAGGCTGCCGCCAAACTTAGGCTCGAAATGAATTCCCTTCCCGAAGAAATTGACGAAATTGAAAGGCAGTTGACACAGCTTCAAACTGAAAAAAGCATGGTAACAAAAGAAGGGGATGAAAACGCTGAAAAACTCCTTCACGAGAAAATTGTTAATCTGAAGGACGAACGGACTAAACTCAGGGCCATTTGGGAGTCGGAAAAGAAAATTATTGATGATATCGTGACCCGGAAACAGGAAATTGAATCACTTAACCAGCAGATTGCAGATCTTGAACAAGAAGGACAATTTGATAAAGCAGCTGAATTAAAATATGTGAAGCTTCCGGAATCAAAAGAAAAAATGAAAAATCTTCAGGCTGAACTCACCCAAAATCAGTCGGAGGTTATACTTGCACGCGAATCGGTTGATCGTGAACTAATTGCCGAAATTATTGAAAACTGGACAGGTATTCCGGTGAATAAAATGGTGAAAAGTGAAAAAGAAAAACTGGTAAAACTCGAAGAGGAAATTCATAAAAGAATAATTGGACAAAATGAAGCCATTTCGGCAGTGGCCGATGCGGTAAGAAGAAGCAGGGCTGGATTGGGCGATGCCAACCGGCCTATTGGTTCGTTTATTTTCCTGGGTACTACCGGGGTTGGAAAAACAGAACTTGCCAAAGCCCTTGCCGAATTTCTTTTCGACGATGAAAATGCCATGACCCGCATTGACATGTCGGAGTACCAGGAAAAAAGCTCGGTGGCAAGGATGATTGGTTCCCCTCCGGGATACGTTGGTTATGATGAAGGTGGTCAATTGACTGAAGCTGTAAGGCGCAGACCTTATTCAGTAGTTTTATTTGATGAAATTGAAAAAGCCCATAAAGATGTGTTTTACACTCTTTTACAGGTTCTTGATGATGGAAGGCTTACTGACAGTAAAGGCCGTACGGTTAATTTTAAAAACACCATTATCATCATGACATCGAATGCCGGATCGGACAAAATAATGGACAGTTTCCAGGGGATGAACAGTTCCAACCGTTTACAATGTATCCAGAGGGCCAAAGACGAGGTAAGTAAAGTACTTAAAGCCAATATGGCTCCGGAATTCCTTAACAGGATTGATGAAATTGTCATGTTTACGCCACTTACCATATTTGAAATTAAGCAAATTGCTGATCTTCAAATTAATAGCCTGAAAAAGAAACTCATGCAGCAGGAAATTAAAATTCACGTCTCTTTAAAAGCTGTGGCATGGTTGACAAAACGTTCATATAATCCACAATTTGGAGCCCGACCGGTAAAACGTTCTTTACAGAGGTATGTAATTACAGAGCTTTCAAAAAAAATACTTAAAGAAGAAGTGGTGAAAGACAAAATTATTTTGATCGATGCCGATAATGCGAACCTTTTATTTTCAAATATCGCAGAGCAGGAACTTAACCCGTTTATTGAAAATGAAAAAAAGGAAAACGAATTACGAATACAGGAACTCAAAAATGCAAAACCAGAAACGGATTCTCCTGAAAATAAAACTTCAACCGAAAAGAAAGGTTTTTTCAGGCGAATTTTTGGTTGGTTTGGAAAACTTTTCCAAAAAAAAGATTCTACCCTAATTCAAAGTAAACCAGAATAATATGAAAGCTTATCAATTATTTTTAAAATTTTCAACACTTTTGATTTTGAACTTATTTTTAATTTCCTGTAACGAATCAAATCAAACCAGACAAGAACATGAAAATATGGATGAATACTCTGAAAATGAGAATGATACTTCATCATCTATACAAAACCTGGAAGATAAAATGGATCAAATCATGAGTGAAAAAAGTGATTTCGATGGTGATACCTATAAAGATGTGACTATTATTAAAGCAGCAGGGGCAAAGAAAGCAGAAGTTAATTTGAAAATTGGTGCCGCTCATGTAAGGTTGTCTGCTGGTTCGGGGGAATTGCTGACTGCAGGGTTTAAGTACTCAAATGAAGAATGGAAACCTGAAATTTCATATGATGTTAATGAAAATACAGGTTATCTGGAACTTAAACAGCCTGAGAACCAGCATTACAATATTGATAATGGAGATAAATACAGCTGGAACCTTAAGTTTACTGATAAACTTCCACTAGATTTTAACATTGAACTGGGTGCAGGATTAAGCGAGATAAACCTCGATAACTTGATAATTGACAGGTTTTCAATGGATATCGGTGTTGGAAAAGCCGAAATCGACCTTGGATCAAACTGGAAAAGAAATGCTGAAATTCACCTGAATGGAGGAATTGGATTATCTATTATTCATATTCCGCAAAATGTTGGTGTAAGTATAGAAATAAGCAAAGGGCTGGGCGATGTGGAAGTCAGGAATTTGAAAAAAACCGGCAACAATAAGTATGAAAATGATGCATTTTCAGGGGCTGGCCCAAAAATTAAAGTTTACATAAAAACCGGAATTGGAAAAATTGAAATTGATTAAACTTTGTCATTTTTTGCAGAGGTAAACCAATTCATTTTTATCGAGCCTGTATCTTTCTGCCAACGAAGGTTCCATTTCCATAACCAGTGGATCCGGAGTAACGGTTAAACCGGATTTTTCAAGTCTTTTAGCATAATCTTTACCATAGAGCCTTACATGATCATATTGGCCAAAGTGCTTTTCTCTTTCAGCGCGGCTTACGATTTCAGGATTTTCGTATGTTATTTCAAGATTGTAATCCATTGGCACCTGAAGTATTGCCCAACCACCCGGTTTTAATACCCTGTAGATTTCTTTTGTAGCCTTCTCTTCATCGTCAATATGCTCAAGTACATGGTTACAAATCAAAACGTCAAAGGAATTATCATCAAAAGGCATTTTCCTGATGTCCATTTTAACATCAGCAATGGGCGAAACCAAATCAGCTGTTGTGTAGTTGAGGTTTTTTAAGGCACGGAACTTTTTTAAAAAGGGTTGTTCAGGTGCAATATGTAAAACTTTTAAACTGGCTTTAAAAAAATCAGTTTTTTGGTTCAGAAACAACCATATTAACCTGTGCCTTTCAAGTGATAAACATTTTGGACACAGCCTGTTATCTACGCCATGGGTTCCATAAGGAAGAAATTTTCTGAATGTACCCTCGCACACGGGGCATTCTACATTATTTCCCCTGTAAAAGAAACCCATAATTCTGCTAAAAAGAAAGCTGAATTTTATTAAAACCGGTCGCGGTATTTTACGTACCAAGAATCTTATGATTGATTTCATTTTAATTTTATGACAAAATTTACATTGGTGCAAAAATACATGATGATTTATTAAATTTGCCCGATTTTATAAAAATTAAGTGAATGCGCAATATTAAGAATATTTCCGACAAGTTTCAAAATCTGAATATTAATTATCAGGTTGTTTTATTTTACAGAATAGCCCTTTTAATGCTGCTTTTCAGTATATCAAGGCTTGGATTTTACTTTTTTAATTCTGAACATTTTACGGGGATTACTTTTCAGCGGTTTCTTAAACTCATGGCTGGCGGTTTAAAATTTGATTTTGCAGGAATTATGTTTGTGAATTCACTTTATATCCTGCTTTACCTTTTGCCTTTGCCTTTTAGAACGAATAAGTTTTATAGGGGATTTTTAAAATGGTTATTTTTTATAACCAACGGAATAGCCCTTGCTTCAAATGCCGGCGACTTCTTTTATTTTTCATTTATCATGAAAAGAAGCACATCTGATGTATTGATGTTTGCCAAAGAAGGGAATATTCTGACACTTTTTGGAGAGTTTTTAATTGATTACTGGCCCGGGTTTGTTTTCTGGATAAGTCAGGTTTTAATAATGGTAGTTTTGTATAACAGGTTAAAATTTAAAGATATTCACCAGGAAAAAAAATGGAAATTTTACGGATCTGCCTTTTTTTGGCTTTTAGTTTCATTGTATTTTGCTGTTGTTGGAATGCGGGGAGGATTTACCGGTACCACAAGGCCTATTACAATTGGAAATGCTGGTGCTTATACTGAAAAACCCATTGAAATGGCTATTGTACTCAATACACCTTTTACAATTATTAAAACGCTTAACCGATCACCCTTGTCTGTACCCAAATATTTTGAGGAACAAAAGCTTGAAGAGATTTATACCCCGCTACACCCTGCCGATACAACTGGGGAGTTTAAACCCTTAAATGTGGTGGTTATTATCATGGAAAGTTTCGCAAAAGAGTATGTTGGCGCCCTAAACCGACACCTCGACAATAATACCTATACCGGTTATACTCCATTCCTCGATTCTCTTATCGGGGTGAGCAAAAGCTTTAATCTTGCCTTTGCTAATGGTCGTAAATCCATTGACGCTTTGCCTTCAGTGGTGGCAAGCATACCTTCTATGGTGAATCCCTATGTTACTTCGCCTTATGCTTCGAATGAAATTAACAGCCTGGCAAGTTTATTAAAAAACAAAGGTTACCTTTCGGCTTTTTTCCATGGCGCCCCTAATGGATCAATGGGTTTTGATGCATTTATGAAAATTGCCGGCTTCGACAGGTATTATGGCATGAGTGAATACGGTAACGATGCCGATTACGATGGAAGCTGGGGTATCTGGGATGAAGAATTTATGCTTTACATGAACCGGCAACTTGGTCAGTTTAAAGAACCTTTTCTGGCTGCTTTTTTTTCTGTCTCTTCTCATCACCCTTTTAAGGTTCCTGAAAAATATGAAGGGAAATTCAGAAAAGGTACGCTTGATTTTCATATTCCTATCCAATATTCCGATTTGGCCCTAAGGCATTTTTTCAAAGAGGCTTCTTTGCAACCCTGGTATAAAAATACAATTTTTGTACTCACCGCCGACCATTCTAATCATGCATGGCACGATGTGTATAAAACTACTATCGGAGATTTTTCGGTTCCCCTTCTATTTTATCAACCTGGCAATCCAGATTTAAAGGGGGCTGATTCTACTGTTGTACAGCAAATGGATATTATGCCTACTATTTTGCATTACCTTAATTACGATGGACCCTATATCTCATTTGGTTTTAATGCTTTTGATCAAAAGGAAAAACATTTTGCAGTGAATTATAATAACAATATTTACCAGATTATCCGGGGTAATTACGTGCTGCAATTCATGGACGGAAAATCAATAGCACTTTTTAATTACATTCAGGATCCACTTCTTAACAATAACCTTCTTGATAAAGAACCGAAAAGACAGATTGAATTGGAAACCTTGCTGAAAGCTTTTATTCAACAATATAACAGTAGAATGGTTCATAACAATCTAGCAATAAAGAACTAAAAATTACCTTTTTATAGGGTATTAAGAATTTGAATGGCTTCCTCAACTGTGTTTACTGGTTGAAAACATACCTGTTGCCGGCAAACATATATCAGATTCTGATGATTAATAGATTTCCCGTCGAAAACGGGTAGATTTGTTTTTTTATCCGATGCGGCAACCATAAACTCGCTTTTTGATGTATTTGCAATTTCAAGTGCAATTTTATAACTGTCGGGCCCGGTAACTATAATTTCGGCAGGTTCTTCAATTAAATTAGAAAGCAAAATGCCCCAGTTTGAATAATAGGCAGCACTCTGCTGGTAACTTTCAAGTATTGAAGCAGCCATTTTCAGGCTTATTTCTTTAAATTCCTGTTTTCGGAAATAATACGAAAGCTGGTATAAATTATTCGCCATAACCGAATTAGATCCAGGTATTACGTTGTCTGGAATTTCCATTTTCCGGGCTATAAGTTTTTTTTCCATGTTAGCTGTATAATAGAAAAATCCTGATTCATCCTCAAAATAGTTTTCAATACAAAAATTTGTCAATTCATAAGCCTTATAAATCCATTTATCTTCAAAGCTTGATTGGTAAAGCTTTATAAATGCGTTAATTATTAAGGCATAATCATCAAGAAATCCCGGAATTGAAATTCTGCCTTCTTTATAGCTCCTGAATAGCCTTAACTCACTATTTATCATTTTAGATGTAATAAATTCTGCTATGTTTTTTGCCATTTCGAAATACTCAATTTTTTCAAAAGACAGGTATGCATCACACAACCCGTTTATTGCCAATGCATTCCATGAGGTAATTATCTTGTCATCAAGTGCCGGTTTTGGTCTAATGTTTCTTCTGTTTAAAATAATTGTATTACAGGCTTCTATTTTTTTATTTAATTCTATTTCAGTAAGTTGATATTTAATTAGGAGTTCTTTGTTATCAGTTTTTCTGTGTAAAATATTAAGATTGTTTTCCCAATTTCCTGTTTCTGTTACCTGGAAATAATCACAATACAAATCTGCATCTTTTTGCAGGATTTCCATGATTTCTTCTTTTTTCCAGACATAAAATTTGCCTTCTTCCCCTTCACTGTCTGCATCCAATGAAGAGAAAAACATGCCTTCGGGCGATTGTAATTCTCGGCGCAGAAATTCTATGGTTTGTAAAACAGCCTTCTTATAACTGACTTTACTGAAATACTTAAATGCTTTCGAATACAACGATATTAGCTGGGCATTGTCGTATAACATTTTTTCAAAATGCGGCACTTTCCATTTTTCATCTACCGAATATCGTGCAAAACCTCCGCCAGCCTGATCAAAAATGCCTCCTGCTGCAATCTGATCAATTGTATTTTCGAGATGTTTTATTACTGCAGCATTATCATATTTTATACCAAAATGCATTAAAAAAAGCAAGGACGAGGGCATGGGAAATTTTGGCGATCTTTTGTTTCCACCAAATATCTTGTCAAAATATGGCTTCCAGTTTTCAATCCCCTGGTTTAAATCATTAAAACTAATTTTTTCAGGGCCTTTATAGGTATAATCGATACTCTTCAAATTAAGATGCCCGGTGAGATTGGCGGCTACTTCGGTGATTCTTTGCCTGTCTTCCTTATACATATTGGCAATGCTTTGAAGTATATGTGCCCAATGCTGTTTTGGGAAATAAGTTCCTCCATAAAACGGTTCCCCACCCGGAAGTGCAAAACAATTTAAAGGCCATCCACCATTTCCGTTCATAACCTGCACAGCTTCCATGTAAACCTGGTCAATGTCGGGTCTTTCTTCCCTGTCAATTTTGATGGATACAAAATGCGCATTCATAAGTTTTGCAATTTCCTCATCTTCAAACGATTCTTTTTCCATTACATGGCACCAATGACATGCAGCATAGCCAATGCTGATAATCAGGGGCTTATCTTCTTTGGCCGCTTTATTAAGTGCTTCTTCTCCCCATGGAAACCAGTTTACAGGATTGTGGGCATGTTGCAAAAGATACGGACTGCTTTCGTGTATAAGATTATTGGTATGTTTGTTTGAATTCATCTGTTTTTTATAACTAAATTATAAAATTAATTTAGATTAATTCCAGATAAGTTTGAAACAGCATTACAAAATCAAATTTGCTGAATTTTATTCAATTCAGATAATCAGTAATTTATGATTTAAAATCATTTAGTTAAAATTTATTTTTTAAACCTGAATCCATTCATAAATAATTGAGTGTAATTATAGTTTAATTCCTCCTTACCTGAAATATACAAAAAGGCAAGAGCGCTTTGGTCTATCCAGCCTTTAACATTAAATTCCTTGCCGGTTGATGATTCCCAATAGTCTATTATTCCCTGTGCATCCGAATTTGATTCCATTGTGTGGCCATATCCATAACCCGCGGCCTTCGAAATATCAAATGTAGTTTTTAGGTAATCCATATAAGCAGTAAGCAAATCTATTAATTCCTGTTTTGTTGAATTTTTAAACTGACCCTGAAAAACTACCAGGACCAGTCCAAATTTATTACCGTTAGCTTCAGTTTCACCCAGGTAAATGTTCATCCCGTCTTCGGAGATCTGTACCTGAAATTGACCCGGATCTTTTGGGAAATAGCAATAAAATCCGGTTTCATTTACCTGATATTTCTCAAAACGCAGAGATTGGCCTGATATATCATATCCGGCTACCATTAAAATGATAAGTACAAATAATTTTGTTGTCGTATATCGCATAAAATTGATTTTAAATCAGTAAATATCGTTTTTGAAATCTTTTTTAATAATTGGCTTCTGTATAGCTATATTATTTGGATAAACAATTAATTCATTTTCATCAGTGAGTAACTTTATATTAAACAGGCCAATATCAATTACTTTGCCGTATTTTGAATCTTCATCATCGTAAATTCGAATTATATCGCCAATTTTAAATGGATAGTTAAAGAAAAGCACGATCGATGCAGTAATATTGCTAAGAATGGACCAATTGGCAAAAAAAGCCACACCTAAAAAAGTAAAGAATGAAACAAAATAAATCGACAATCCTTTAAAGGAAAGTTCCCAGATAAGCGAAACCAAAACTGCTGTCAGAATTACAAGCAAGAAATTAAAAAATTTCATCGCATAGGCTTTTCTGGACAAGGAATAACCATGATTATCAACGTATTTTACTATTAACCTCTTTATATAAACCCTGAACAGCGTCATTAAAATTATAACGATGAGGGTTAAAAGAATTTCAATTTCAACAATACCAATTTTATTCATTTTTATTGTTTTAACTTCTTTGCTAAAATTATAATATATTTTTGGCATTTTTATTGCCCAACTATTCAATTCTATGAAAATAATATTGTTAAATGACACACCGTTAAGATGATAAAACATACAAAATGAGAATTAATTCGGGGGTAAAATACAAAATAGCATTGTTATGGATATTCATTGGCTTTATGGTCCGAATGGTATCTCAGGACGATTTCAAAGGGGCAAAAATTTATTTTTCTCCCCGGATTACCCTTGGATATACCATTAGTTCCGGATTTAATTATGGTTTTGATATTGTCGCCGGTTTATACCAATTTAAAAAAGTTAATTTCGGATTGGATTTTACCTATTACATGGTAAATACTGACCAGGGCAGGCATGGCATAAAAGGTTTCCAGGTGGTGGCAGATATGGAATATTTAAATATTAAACTTGGTGCAGGGGCGGTAAGCCGGCGATGGGGATTGAAAAATGTGAATAAAGCAAAAGCCCCTGGAATATTAATTGATGTATCAGCCGGAATTGATCCATACAAAGCACCATGGATAGGTGTTAAAGGCTTTGTTTTTAACCGCGGCAGATGGACCTTTTATGATCAACCTTCCTACATATCAGCATACACCTATTTCAAAACCGAAGAAATTGAAGTGTATAAGGAAGAACAACCTTCACAGGGTCAGTAGATTACGTTCAGGATTATTGATAATTTCATAGTTCATTCATATCCCCCAAATATTTTTTGTTAATTAACCCATAATTAGTGGTTTTTGGCTTGTTTATTGTTGAATCTTTTAATTATAAATTTTTAATCCTTTTAGTTATGATGGACAACCTGAACTTACCCAACATCAGGATTTTTGTTTTTGGAACCCTTCGCAAAGACGACCGGCTCGATTTTTATATGGAAGGTTCGAAATTCGAACATATGTGTTATACGCGTGGACAGCTTATGCTTTCTGAATTAGGCAGTGCTTATATTGATTTCAAATACCAGGATGCCTATACCATTGGGGAATTGTATCATGTAAATTATTATTGTCTGTTACGTATTAACCATCTCGAAAGTGTTTCAGCTGAGTTTCCAACTGGTTACGATATTGATCTTTTGCCTGTGTGGCCATATAAACCCGGTGAAAAAATCGATTTCGACGAAAGTAAAAAACAAATGGCATTTTTTTACAGACGAAGAAGTGAACCTGTTAAAATACTTTCCGGTGATTGGGTAAACCGTAAAAATCCAATTAAAGAAATAGAGCGTTACTTAAAAACTGCAGGCAACAAAATGCTTTCTGATGACCAGATTATTAATCAATTAATTGATTACCTTGGTAATAAATAAGACTTATCTTATCCATCTGATGCTCAAACTTAGGAAACGGCTACTTAATATTTTATTCTGGTCAGTTATTTCTGCAGCCTTTATAGGACCCGGAACAGTAACTACCTGCACTAAGGCTGGAGCAGTTTATGGTTATGATTTGCTATGGGCCATAGTTTTTTCAACTTTTGCTTGTGTATTATTGCAGGAAACAAGCGCGCGCCTGACTATTATTTCTGGATTGAATCTTGGTCAGGCAATTGCCAGGCAATTTGAGGGCAAGCCCAGCAGATTTCTTATTCTTGGGATGGTGGTTGGTGCAATAATTTTAGGTTCAGCAGCTTACGAAACCGGTAATATTGTTGGTTCTGTAATTGGTTTACGCTTTATTATAGATGTACCAAATTATTATTTAATTATCGGTACAGGAATACTCGCCTATCTGGCTTTGAGTCTAAAATCAGTTGAACTGATTGCACGAATCATGGGTGGAATTGTTTTTTTAATGGGAATAGCTTTTTTTACCACTGCCATACAGGTTACTCCATCTTATTCAGGCATTCTGCATGGTAGTTTAATACCTAAAATTCCTGAAAGCGGGGGAGCCGGGCTTATAATCCTGGGATTAATTGGAACTACTGTCGTACCGTACGACCTGTTTCTTGGCTCGGGTGTTCTGGATAAAAAACAAACTATTTTTGAAATGCGGTTCGGTGTTTCGGTTGCTGTTATACTGGGCGGCCTTATTTCAATGGCTATTATGGTAGTAGGTACGCTCATAAAAGGTGAATTTACTTACGAAGCTCTTTCCCTGGCCTTAACAACAGCAATTGGCCCATTTGCAGTATATGTTTTTGGATTCGGCATGTTTGCTGCCGGATTTTCATCTGCAATTACAGCACCACTGGCTTCTGCAATAACCGCCCGAAGCCTGTTTTTTTCTACTTCAAACAAAAAATGGATGCCTACGGGCTGTAATTTTAAATTACTTTACTTTTCAATTCTTCTGGTAGGACTTGGATTTGGATTTCTGGATGTAGAACCTATTCCGGCAATCATCCTGGCACAGGCTTTCAACGGGTTAATATTGCCTTTTATCAGTATTTTCCTCATTTTTGTAATCAACGATCCCGTAGTGATGGGGAAAGAAAATACAAATTCGCTTTTTCACAATGTTCTTATGAGCCTCGTCATGTGGGTAACCATGATAATCGGACTTATAAACATTTTTAAAGCATCTGTAAAAGTATTTAAGTATACTTTACCCGCCGAAAACGATTTAATTTTAATTATCTCAATTATTAGTCTTATTGCAAGTATTGGAATTATATTTGCACTTAGTAAATTCAAGCGCAAAAGAGCATTATCTTTATAACAATCATTGTCAATTATACAAACAAACTATAAAAACATCATAAATTTTAATGGGCATTAACAAATTCTTTATAAAATCATTTGGCCTCAAACAGGAGGAAGGATCAAAATTTACCCTTCTTTTTTTCCATTCCTTCTTTTTAGGATTGTTTATTGCCTTTTATTTTGTTCCGGCCAACTCAGTTTTTATTCAATATCATGGCAGCGAAAGATTACCGGTTGCCTATATCATTTCAGGAATTGCAGGCTATCTTAGTTCACTTATTTATTCCATCCTACAAAAAAGGGTGAACAATAAAAGTCTTTTTCTGGGGGCTGTAATTTTTATGTTTGTGATTACCCTGGCCGCCCGCCTTGCCATGCCCTTTGTTTCACCAAAAATATTAAGTTTTTTTGTTTTTATCTGGGCCTGGCCTTTTATTTCGCTGGTTGGCATAGTTTCAGGCGGACTAGCACTGCAATTTTTAAACCTGATTCAGGTAAAAAGGCTTTTTGGCCTAATGAATATGGGAAGCGTTATCGCTTCTATCCTGGGTTATCTGGCTATTCCAGTTTTAATGTCGTTTCTTGGGCATTCTTACGATTTACTTTATATTGGTGATGCCGGCCTTATTGCTGCAATTGTTTTGTTGTTTTTACTTTATAAAACGCTTTTAGGTACCACCGCAAAAGAAGTTACCAAACAAACTTCGCCGGCCGTTACTAAATTTTCAGAGCTGGTTAAAGACAAATATTTCCTCCTGATTTTTAGTTCGGCAATTCTTTCTATGGTGGCTATTTATGTAGTTGACTTTGGATTTCTTTCAAGTGTTAATGTACAAAAGGAATTGTTTCCTTCTCCTGCCTCTGTTTCTAAATTTCTTGCTTTTGTTTATGGCGGGTTAAAAATAGGGGAATTGTTAATTTCTTATTTTTCAAGCCGGTTGTTGAGTAAATATGGTGTAAAACTAGGGCTTACCATTTTACCGCTTTCAATTACTTTTATTGTCGTTATTTCCATTGTGGTTGGTTTAACCGCAGGAGTTGCCACCATAGTCTTTCTGGCCCTTATGTCCATCAATAAATCTATGGAAAGGATTTTAAGACGAGGTTTGGATGATCCCGCTTTTAATATTTTGTACCAGCCCCTTCCGGCAGGCCAGAAAATGGCCGTGCAGGCAAAAGTAGGAATGGTGATGCAGGGTGCCATAGCCTTTGCCGGGGCTCTGCTTTTAGTGGCCAATTATGTTTTAAAAGATAAGTCAGGATATAATCTGCAATACTATCCGTTAATGATGCTGCCGGTTCTTGTGCTCTGGGTTATTGTTGCTCGCCAGCTTTATCTCGCCTACAAAGGAAAATTGCGACAAATACTTATTGATATCAGCAGGAACAAAAAAAGGGAATCATCGAGGTATTTATATGGTAGTGAGTTTCTTACAAAAAAGTTCAAACTTTTTAACGAAAGTGTGGTTGAAATGAGCGTAAACCTTCTTTCAGAAACCAACCCCCGGGTAATGGAACCTTATGCCTCTTCGTTGCTGAATATGCGAAATAACAGCATTAAAATAGCCATTCTTAGCAAAATAGACACGTCCTGGAGAACCAGAATTTTACAAACGGTTAAGAAAATTTATATTACTGATAAATCGGAACATATCAGGCAACTTGCCTTAAAAGTTAAAAATGTACTCGATTACGAATTTCCGGATACCATTGACCCAAAAGAACTGGAAAGAATAAAAAAATCAGACAAATTCGAGGACAAATTAATGCTTCAGAAACTTATTGTAAAAGGTTCTGTTCCGTTCGATGATAATATCGTGATGAAACTTCTTGATGATGAAGATAAAACGATAAAAACCGCGGCTATAAATCTTGCCAGCAAAAGCAAATCGGCAAAATTAATTAGTAAACTTGTTCAATTGGTTCATTCCGATGAGTATTACCATATCTGTGGTGATGCCCTTCTTGAAACCGGAGATAAAGTATTGGGTGATTTGGAATTGTTTTTTAAGCAAAAAGTAAGTCCTAAAGTTTTATTAAGAATTATCGAAATCCTTGCTAAAATAGGTTCTTCAAGGGCAAAAACTATTTTATTGGCAAATATAGATTATCCAAACAGAAAAGTACAGCACGAAATCATCTCAGCATTGTATTTCTGTAAGTTTCAGGCCGAAAGTAAAGAATTACCAGTAATCAGAAAAAGGCTTGAAGCAGTTGTAAATAATATTTTATGGATTTATTCCTGTATCCTTGATATTGAATCGGAAAGAAACACACTGAAACTTTTACAGGCTATTGATCTCGAAAGGGAGATGAATTTTGAAATCTTGTTTAAACTGCTGAGTTTTATCTACGAACCCAGAATTGTAAACCTGATCAGGAAGAATATTATAGGCAAAAATACGATTTTTGCACTCGAAATTGTTGATAACTTTATCAGCCAGGAAGATAAACAACTCATTGTTCCATTGTTCGACGATATTTCTGTGAGCCAGAAACTTAAAAAACTCAGTCCTTTTTTCCCACAAAAAAAACTGGGATTTTATAACCGGTTAAATGAAATAATAACCCAGGACTATGATAAAATTGGAGGTTGGACCGTTTCAAAAGCCATTGAACTTGTAGGGAAAATTCACAGCAAAAATAAAGCTTCGCAGGAAGAAGATGACAGATCTAGAGATTTTAACGATATTGATATCTGGACGAGTGACAAAGTGGAGCGAATCCTATATAAAATTAGAAGAAGCGAGATGCCTGATGAGGTTTTTGTTTGTCTTTTTCACACCGATGAATTGATTTATAGCACGGCCGCCAAAGTTATTTACGAAGAAAATCCGATAAAATGTTCGGAATACCTGGAAAGGATGTCGGACAAAAAGAAAGAGCTCCTCGAAGATTTATCGAAAGGTGGATTTCTATTGGCCGATAGAATTAAATTCTTAAAAAAACATCCACTGTTTTTCAGGGTTCCGGAAAACTACCTTGCCGAATTGGCTAAATATGTTAAAATTGTGAACCTTGAAGCAGGTCAGGAGTTAAGTATAATGAACAGCGACGGTACAAATAATGTGGTTATTCTATTAAAAGGTGAGCTGGAAGGATTGGATTTTGATCATAACCCAGTTAAGTTTGAAAAGAATAAAATTATTACACATGGGCTAAATATCCACCATTCAGTGCAATTCCTGAAATCCACCACTGAGAGTAATGCGTTAATATTCAGGAGATTCGATTACTATAATGAAATGCTCGATGAAACTGAAATTATCCAGCATATATTTGAAGATGTCCCGACAGATGAAGATTAAAAACCTGGTAATGAGCATATTTATCAGATTTAACATTGCTATCGTACTTTAGATCTTTATTTAAGCAAGCAGCAATTTTTCAAGTTATTCTTTATCAAATTCCATACTTTTTATCTTCGGTTAAACAGAACTGTCCTTAAAGTAGATGCCTGATATTTAATATTTTAAACTTCGATTTGGAATCGAAACCATTTTTTATATCTTTATCATCCTAAATCCCTTATTCATGGATGAGTTAAGAATTTTCGACCTGCTAAAAAGGTATGCCAGCTGTTATTCGCATAAAACGGATGTACTTGCAGTTAAACGCAATGAAACCTGGAAAACATTTAATACGGATGACTATATAAAAATGTCGAATCTTATCAGCATAGGATTATTGCGAAAAGGATTTGTAAAAGGGGACAAAATAATCACTGTTTCGAACAACCGGCCTGAATGGAATTTTCTTGATATGGGAATGATGCAGGCCGGAATTGTGCATGTTCCTGTTTATCCCACCATAAGTGACGAGGAGTATGAATTTATTATACAGCATTGCGAAGCAAAAATGATAGTGGTTTCCGATAAGGAATTGTATCTGAGAATAAAACCCATGGCTTATGCCAGTGCAACCGTGCAGGATATTCTTACTTTCGATAATGTAGATAATGCCCCAAACTGGACAATTCTGCTTAATTACGCCCATTCGGTTGATTTTAATGAAAATTATGCAAAACTGGAGGAGATAAAGGCTTCAATTTCACCTGATGACATGGCCACCATCATCTATACATCAGGAACAACAGGAATGCCCAAGGGAGTTATGCTTTCGCACCGGAACTTTATGTACCAGGTAGAACAAATTAAAAAATTTATTCCAATTAATCAAAACCATAAAATACTGAGTTTTCTACCCCTTTGTCATGTCCTTGAACGCATTGGCGGATATGTTTTTCAATACATGGGAATTTCGATTTACTATGCCGAAAGCATTGAAAAAATAGCGGATAATATTCGTGAAATTAAACCTGATGGCTTTATTACCGTACCAAGATTGCTCGAAAGGGTTTATGATAAAATTATGGCAAGAGGAAAGGATTTGGGAACCATCAGTAAAAATATATTCTTTTGGGCTGTTAACCTCGCCCTTCAATACGATGAAAGGGGAAATGGAAGTTTTTATCGCTTGAAACAAAAAATTGCCGATTTCCTGATTTTTAAAAAATGGAGGCAGGCTCTTGGCGGAAATATAAAAATTATTATTTCGGGTGGTGCAGCTTTACAACCAAGGATTGCCAGGGTTTTTTGGGCTGCCGGACTGCCTGTACAGGAAGGTTACGGACTTACGGAAACCGCCCCTGTTATTTGTGTTAACCACGATAAATACCCTGAATTGCGCATTGGTACTGTTGGGCCATTAATAGGCGAGGAGCAGGAATTAAAAATAGCCGGTGATGGCGAAATCCTTTTCCGGGGACCTAACCTCATGATTGGCTATTTTAAAGATGAAGAGAAAACAAAAGAAGCCATTGATTCCGATGGATGGTTCCATACCGGCGACATAGGTGAAATTGCTGAAGGTAAGTTTTTAAAAATCACCGACCGGAAAAAGGAAATTTTTAAACTTTCAACCGGTAAATATGTGGCCCCGCAACCCATTGAAAACCTGCTGAAAGAATCACTTTTTATAGATCAGGTTATGGTAGTAGGTGAAAACCAAAAATTTACAGGGGCATTAATTTCACCGGATTTTGAGTTTTTGCACAAATGGTGCTTTAATAAAAAAATTCATTTCAGGGAAAATCGCGATTTAATTGAAATGCCCGAAGTAATTGCTAGATACCAGCTTGAGATAGATAAATTTAATGAAAAGCTTGGGAAAACTGAGCAAATAAAGGTATTTGCCTTAGTTTGCGAAGAATGGACAGTACAAACAGGTGAACTTTCTCCTACTTTAAAACTGCATCGTAAATTTATTGAAAAAAAATTTATTCATCGGATTAAACAGATTTTTCCGGAATAATTATAAAGATTTTTAAGATTATATGAAATATGTTATTGCCCACGATGTTGGGACCAGTAGTATTAAAACAGCTCTTGTTTCAAGCGAAGGGGAAGTAATTACCCATGCAACCACTTTATACTCCTACAGTTATCCCCAACCCGGCTGGGTTGAGCAAAACCCTGATGACTACTGGAATGGCTCGGTTAAAAATACACACAAAGTACTAAATGACAGTGGTATAGTCAATTCCGACATACTTGGTATCGTATTTTCTACACAAGCTATGGGAATTATTCCAATTGACAAGAACGGAAAAAGGCTGAAGGACAATATTACCTGGGTGGATGGCCGCGCTGAAAAACAGGCGCGTTGGATTATGCGATTGCTTGGTGGAAAACAAATTTTTAAAAAAATAATCGGCGTTGAAATTACAGGAAAAGATGTGCTCCCCAAGCTAAGATGGCTAAAACAAAATGAACCCGATATTTACAAAGCTACTGATAAGGTGCTTGATGTGAATGCCTGGCTTAAATTCAAAGCTACCGGGCGAAAAGTTTTTGAATGGTCAGGAGCCTGCTCCTATGTTTTTGACTTAAAGAAAAAAGACTGGGAACGTATTCTTTTTAAAGTCATTGGTTTTGACCTGGATAAGCTTCCTGAGCTTGTGCGGTCTATTGATGTGGTCGGGACACTTACCAAAGAAGCGGCTGCCGAACTTGGGTTGCCCGAAAATATTAATGTTTACGGCGGTTGCGACGATACTCAAAGTGCTGCTGTAGGTTCGGGTTCGTGTAACGAAGGTGAAGCCCATATTTATCTTGGTACCTCGGCCTGGGCAGGAATTACAACTGTTAAAAACCTGAAGCACAAGAATGGAGCGGTAGTTTTACAAAGTGCTTCGCCAGAAATGAACCTATTGGTGGGAATTACGGAATCGGCCGGTTCAAATCTTGAATGGATGATTGAAAAATTCTATAAATACGAAAAAAATGATCCTGCTATACAAAACATCTATGAATTTATTAACAACGAAACTGCCGGAATTCCTCCGGGCTCGGAACATTTAATATTTACACCCTGGCTTTTGGGCGAACGCTGCCCGGTAAGCACCACAACTACGCGTGGTACCGTTTTTAACCTTGGCCTTGAACATACAAGAGGTCATTTTGTAAATGCCATGCTCGAAGGAATTGCTTACAACCTGCGCTGGATTTTGGAAAACTATCGCCGCGATTTTGGTTTTAATCCACAGAAAATAAGGGCCATAGGTGGTGGTTCGGTGAATGATCAATGGATGCAGGGCATTGCAAACATTACTGGAAAAACAGTTGAAACCATTACCCAGCCTACCATGGCAGGGGCATTGGGTGCGGCAACCTGTGTTTTTGTGGGCAGCGGTTATTTTAAAGATTTTAACGATATTAATAATATTATAAAGGTTAAAAAAGTTTTTATGCCCGATAATTCTAAAAAAGAATTGTACGACAGACTTTTTCAAACCTACAGGCGGGTTTATAAAAGTCTTAAAAGAACCTATATCAAAGCAAATGAAGGAAGATTTTAAGCAAGTTGAAAAATCAGATTTATTTATGTTTAAAGTTCTATGATGAAATTGGATACAAATTCAAAATGAAGATGGAAAATATTGAAAACCTTAAATTACAAATTATTGAAGCCGGGAAAAGATTGCTACAGGAAGGATTGGTTTCGCGGACATGGGGAAATATAAGTATACGTGTAGATGAAAAATTTATGCTGATCACTCCAAGCGGTCGTGAATACGAAGGCCTTACGCCGGATGATATTGTAATAGTGAATTACCATACCTCGAAATACGAAGGCAACGTAAAACCTTCATCCGAAAAGGAACTGCATTGCGAAATCTACCGAAACCGTAAAGATGTTCAGGCTATTATCCATACCCACCAGATGAACGCCTCCACTGTTGCGGCCGCCCGAAGGGAAGTGCCCCCTGTACTCGATGATATGGCACAATTGATAGGACCCAGTATAAAAGTCGCCAATTATGCCATTTCCGGAACATCGTGGATTGCCCGCAACGTGGTAAAAGCCTTAAAAGGACGCAATGCAGCTTTAATGGCAAACCACGGAGCAGTTTGTGTGGGCCGAAATTTAGATGAGGCTTTTACAGTTTGCCAGGTTTTGGAAAAAGCCTGTAAAGCTTTTATTGAAGCCGAATTTTTAGGTGGAGCAAAAAGTATCAATAAATTTGAGGCTTACCTGATGCACCAGGTTTACCTGAAAAAGTATTCAAAATTGGCTGAGAAAAATAAGTAGTGAATAGTTATTTAACAAGGTTGGTTAAAAACTGAAGATTTTGATTCACAGATTTTAATCAATAACCTTTTTAAAATTGGACCGGATGGAACTAAATCTTGATATTACAAAGCGCTATTCTTTTGCCGATTATCTTACCTGGATGGACGATAAACGACGCGAATTGTACAATGGTTTTGTCAAAATGATGACACCGGTACCACGGAGAATTCACCAGGAAATATCAGGAAATTTATCATTTTTATTTAAATCCTACTTAAAAAAGAAAAAATGCAAAATATATACGGCACCTTTTGATGTCCGTCTGCCGGTGAATGGCGAAAAGGCCGATGATAAAATTCTTACCGTTGTTCAGCCTGACATCTGCATCATTTGCGATTTATCAAAACTCGATGACAAGGGTTGTATAGGGGCACCCGACATGATTATAGAAATTGTCTCGGAATCGAATTCAAAAAACGATGTGGTGGATAAATTCCTGATTTACGAAAAATTTGGCGTTAAAGAATACTGGATAGTTTTTCCATATGAAAGAACTGTAAATGTATTTTTTCTCAATCAATCGGGCAAATATGAATTAACAGGGATGTTTGCCGAGGATTCAAAAATCCCGGTTCAGATCTTTGGCGGTGATTTGACATTAGATTTAAAGGAGATTTTTGAAGAATAGTCTGCTATTCACTAATAACTTCAGCGCGACCAATTGTTTTAACCACAAACCTGATTTTTAAAACCTCACTTTCACCAAAATCACAGTCGAATTTCATAGTGTGTTTGCCTTGTGTAATAACCGGAATATTTTGATTCAAAGGCATTTCCTTAATAAAACTTCCCTTTTCACTGTATATCTTTATCAGTTTTCCATCGCAAACAATCGATTGTCCGGTATTAAAATCACCCGGAAAATCGAGTCTGAAATAATTATCGAGTTCAATGGAAGGATTGCTTATTTTGCCATCTTTTCCAACTAAAGTGATCGCAAAAGTTAAGGGTTGATCTGTTTCGGTATTATCAAATTCCCACTCCGAAAAGGTCGGTTGACCGGGTTGAAGAGATTGTTTTACATGTTCAAATCTGTGTTTCTTAAAAGGATAGAGTTTCCATTCTTTGCCGGATTTTTCGAGATGAAAATCATTTTCGGGATTTTTCAGCTTATCCAGCTGATCCTGAGAAAATATCTTTTGTTTGGATGCCTGTTGCCAAAGATTTATCAAGGCAATTAATTTTGAAGTTTCAGGATTTTTTTTCAGGTTACTGTAGGATGCCACCAGCGCAAAACCCGCATGATAACCTGCAGCGCGTGCCATCATCCATTCAATATCTCCGGCAGTGGTTGTTGACGAAAGCAGGAACCATCCCAGCATGTTGGGCATATAATTCCTTTCGAGAAAGGGTTGGTTTTCGAGACGGTAATCGCCCTGAGATTCCCTGAAACCACCATACCATGGCTCGCCCCAGTTCCAGTAATGGCAGATATGCCAGTAATAATGGCTCGAACGGCTGGTACCATTAACCAGGGTGTGGTCTGTATCCCTGAAAACCTTATCTGCAAAGGCCTGCATACCATAATCGCCTTCTCCCGATGACTGACAGCCTTCGTGACCATCGAAATCCATCTGAGAAACACCGGTTTCGTTGAAAAAACGGGCCAAATTCCCTGCTATCTCTTGCTGCAATTCAAAGTTCGGAAATAAAGTTTTGTAAGGATAATCCATCAGCATAGAAATAGTTTCACCTTTTTTGTGTTCTGAAACTTTGGAACCGAATGCACCACGCTGGCAATCGAGCAATTTATAAGGAGATGTGGCTGAAACTTCCCGAAACCGGATAATTTCATCTCCAATCATTACAGCATGTAAAGTACTGGGCTTTATATTTTTAAAATATTTATCTGATTCAATACCTATTTCTTTTTCGGATTCGTTTACACCTGCCGTAATTACCGATGATCCGGTTTTTGCCAATCTTTTATCGGGAATGGGTGAAACATAAGGATCGTTGGTGTTGATAAAAGTGCTAAGGGTATGAACTCCTATTCTTATATTCAGTTTTTTTGCTTTTTCCACACATTTTTTCATACCGGCATTACCATTGGGGAATTTTTTCGGATCAAGGATAAAATGTCCCCACGATTTAAAAGGCCCTTCGTGGTAAAGCGACATCAAACCGGCCTGCCTGGTATATTCGAGCATTTCATCAATATTGTTTTCGTTAAAATCAGAAATCAGGTAAGCCTGGCCGGTTTCAGGAGATTTTTTATGCCATATCCCATTGATAAGCGGATGCGGAAGTCCTTCTGCCAGCTCAATTTCGCCAATTCTGGCTAAAACAACTTTATCTTCACATCCAAAAAGAGCAATTTTAGATCCTATAACTGTTTCTCCAGCAATAGGATCAACGGGCATTTCGGGATAATTCTGTCCCCAGACCATTATAGAACGGGCTTTGGAACGATTAAGGCTAAATGCCTGCAGACTGCTTCCATAGGGTTGGGCAATGGCTACTGAGCCACGGGTAACGTCTGCACCTTCTTCATTTTTTAACACACCGCCCAGGGTTTTGGTATTTAAAGCCTGCAGCCCTATGGCAAATTCTCCATCGCGCACAACGCCTACCACTTCGGCAATAACTTTGTTAATGGTTAATGGATAAGGGCCCCAGCAAACCGCATTAACATTAATCTTATCGCTCAGCTCCACCAGTTCAAAAACCAGGTAGCCTTTGTTCTGCGTAACCCTGATTTTAGCAGTAACCTTAGCGTTTTCGAAAATTAGTGAAATTAATTTCGATGTATTATCAAAAACTGCGGTAACAGGCCTTTCCCATTCCTTACTAGTCTTTATTTTTAGTAAAGGAGCATCTTGTCCGGTTGCCAGGTAATTCTTTCCTGCAGCAGGATTAATCATTTCAGTTATTTGCCCGTTATTGGAAATTGAAAGCACCAGATTTTCACTTTCCAGCTTTATCTGGGAGATTAAATCTGGGATTACCAGGACAAAAATAAATAAGCTGAAGATTAATCTTTTCATATTCAGATGGTTATTTGTTTTGAATCTTGTATTAAATTATTTTAAAAATTCCTTAAACCACAGCCCGGAATATTTTATGTATTGCTTCAAAGTGCTTTAATCAATAAAGATCAAACCTGACAAGGTATTTATAAATTGTTTCTTTTATAAGTGTACATCTGGATTTAATATCAATTGGGCTATTGATTGTCGTTAATTCTGTCCAAAATAAATTTTTCAATGGTGGAAATAAAATCTTTCATTTCAGCCAGCATTTCAAGAACTTCTTCATCGTTAAAACTTACAAAAGCCTCGTAATCACCTTTTTGCCGTTTCTTAAATATCTCATCTAGAATTTTAAAGTACTTTCGTTCAAAAATGTTTTCTTTAATGAATGTTTTATTGAACCAACCAATTAACTGTAAATGTTTAGAAGTCTGAAATTTATATAATAATGCCAATGCGGTGAGCATGTAAAACATTGAATAATAAATCCGATTAACTGCAGCATGTAATTTACCCTGGCTAATAAGAAACTCTGCATCTTCTGCCGTTTTAAAAGACTGCTCAATCCTGTAGGTTACAAGATTTTTTCTGCTATTTTCATCTATGGTCATGCATAAATCCCATTTGTGAGCGAATTCAGAATAACAGGCTGCTTTCCTCGTATGCTGGTTCCAATCTCAGCTTGTGAAATAATGATGATGTCAAGATAAATCTCGTAATCAATTTCCATATCACAGCAAACATTATAGATTTGCTTTTCAAATTGCCATGTATAATTATTTTTAAGTACAATTAAAACATCATAATCTGAATACTCATTCGCTGTTCCTGTTGCCTGCGAACCAAAAAGGATGACATGTACAATATTGTCGCCGAAATTATCAATGAGTTTTTGCTTTAGTTCTTTAACCAATCTTATTTTATCAACCATATCAGCTAATCTTTTCAATTTTGTTACTACGAAATTAATAATTTTTAAGTTAAAATCTTCATTTCCCAATACTTCAATTAGAAAACATGGATTAATTCTATTTTAAAAATTCCTTAAACCACAACCCTGAATCTTTAATATACCGTTTTAATGTGCTGAAATCTACATACACCAATCCAAACCGGGTGCGGAAACCTTTGTTCCATTCAAAGTTATCGGTGGGCGACCATACAAAATAGCCATTTACATTTACCCCTTCGCTTTTGGCTTTTAAAACGGCTGCCAAATGGGTTTTAAAATAGTCGATGCGCGCCTGATCGTGTACCTGGCCGTTTTCTAATTTATCTGGAACACAGGTTCCGTTTTCGGTTACTAACATATTTTTGATTCCCTTGTATTGGCTAAATTTTTTGAGAATTTGGTACAATCCATCTGGATAGATTTCACCTTCCATTTCGTTGGCAGCCACGCCCCTTTCTGAGGGAGGAATTTCCTTTGCACGCAAACCAGGTATCAAAGAACTTTTAACAACAGTACGGAAATAATACTGAACGCCAATAAAATCAAAATCAAAGACCATTTTCTGCTCATCGCCCGGTTCGTATAATTTTTTCATTTTCTTTAAAATAGGCACCGTATCTTCAGGGTAACCCATTCCCAGACATGGTTCAATAAACAGGCGGTTCATAATGGCGTCAACCCTTGCAGCAGCTTCTATGTTTTTTTGTTTTTGATCAACCGGTTCAACGTAGGTATTGGCTAAAGTGGTCCCAATATTTGCATCTGTTACATTTTTACGGATAATTCTTCCTCCCTCGGCATTGCAGATTACAGAGTGGTGAACAGCTTTCATAAATGCTTTTATGCTTTTTTTACCAGGGGCAAAAATGCCCTGCATATAACCTCCCCCGGTAAACGATAATTGTTCGTTCATTACCATCCAGTTTTTCACTTTCGTGCCGAATTCTTTGGTCACCACATCCACATATTCCGAAAACCAGTCTACCATTTTACGATTTGTCCAGCCACCCAGTGCTTCTAAAACCTGAGGCATATCCCAATGATAAATGGTAATCCAGGGCTCAATTCCTGAATCCAGGCATTTGTCAATTACCTTATGATAGAAATCCAAACCCTGTTGGTTTATCTTTCCTGTTCCATCAGGCAGGATTCTCGACCAGGCCAGTGAAAACCTGAATACCTTGAAATTCATCTCCTTAATTAAGTCAATGTCTTCGGCATATTTGTTATAGAAATCAGCAGCTACATCGGCGTTTTCGTTTCGTTCAATTTTCCCCGGGGTATGGGCAAAGTGATCCCAGTTCGATTCCGATTTTCCATCTATATTCCAGGCACCTTCGGTTTGATAAGCTGCTGCTGCCACCCCCCATTTAAAATTCTCACCAAAATCGGCTTTGGTAAGGTTTTGTTTCAATTGTTTAAAAATCATGGCCGGGGCTTTTGCGTATTTTGCTAAAAATAAGCCGAAAGCTGCAAGGCTTGTTCTTTTAATCCAGGTTCTTCTGTTCATGTTTTTTTCAATAAAGGAATTAATATTTTTTGATCTTCTTTATTCAGCTTCAATTTTATGCTGAGACTAAATTATAAAAGATAATCGAAAAATTGTTTTTTAATGGTTTGCATGTATTAAAATTAAAAGTTCCACGATTTGTGAAATTTATTGGAACTAAAAGGTGATCAGACAAAACTCAAGTATCCTTGCTAATCATATTTGAATATCTCAATAAAAGAAAAATATTCTGCTTATAAATTGCTAATGGACATGAATCCGGGAAGTATTTTTATTTTTGACAGAGGGTTTAACAACCTAAGCAATTTCAGCAGGCATCACAGTTAAATAACCGGGGATCCTTATTCATTAAATGAAAAGGTAAAGAATATGATTTTAATATCTTTCTTTCAAAAAGACAAATCTGATCATCTGTTGGCAGACTTACACAACTATAAAAAAAAGTTATGTGATCCTAACGATTAAATCGGATAGATGATGAAAGGCAATAGAAAAAGAATTTTTTAGTAAATCGCAAGTATATCTAATTAATTGAATTTCCGATCCCTACAATAACTACCGACATAAGTATAATCAAAACTCCGGCCAGAATTAATGTTAATGTCCTTTTGGTTACACCTTTCCACTCCTTATTATAAAATCCCCACATATTTGCAGTCAGAATAATAGTGGACATATGTAGAATCCATGAACTGGCTCCGTTACCCAACTTGCTTTCGCCCATTCCATAAAAGAAGAACTGCAAAAACCAAATTGTACCTGCCAAACCTGCAAAAAAGTAGTTCCTGGCCAGTGGAGTCAATTTATTTGTGTAGTCACCAAAAGTTTTGTTTTTGAAATTCAGAATCATTGACCAGATTAAATTAGTTGTCAATCCACCCCAAAGCAAAACCACAAATGTAACATTGTTTTGAAACAAAGGATTAAAACCGGCATGAACAGCAGCTTCGGCCATAGGTTTACCTGATTCGATACCAAAATTGAAAAAAGCACTTAGAATACCTGAGATTACTGCAATAATCAGGCCTTTCACCAAACTGAATTCCTTTACACTCTGCTTGCTTGCTTCCGGAGAAATCTCCTGCTCCTTTTTCATTCCTGCTCTACCTGATATAGCGATACCTAACAAGCATACCGCTACACCTAGAAGAACCAATTGGCCACCTGAGTGTGAAATCATCTGTGTGAAAGAAACTTTATTGGGTATATGAACGAAACTGTAATAAATTGCCGGCACCAATGCACCAAAGGCTGCATCGAGGCCTAGTATTACAGAATTTCCAAGAGACATACCAAGGTACCTTACTCCCAGACCATATGTTAATCCTCCAATTCCCCATAATACGCCCATTATATAAGTAATAGATAAAATATTAAATGATGTGTTTCTAATAATTTCTGCAAAACCAGGTACAGTTAACCAGGCCAATAAAGGCGGAACTATCAGCCAGGAGAATAAGCCTCCAATTATCCAGTAACTTTCCCAAGCCCAATCTTTTACTTTCTTAAATGGCATGTAAAAACTTCCGGATGCAAATCCGCCAACTGAATGAAACAATAATCCTAATAAAACATTCATAAGGTTTTTTTTTTGGTTTATAACTCAATTAACTGTTACTTTCTTTTGAGAAGCATCTGTGTTAACATTTTGCTTTCTTTCAATACATTTCGTTAAGAAAATATTGTAGGCAATATCCCATTTTTTTGTTTTTTCTGGTTGATATTTTTTAAGTTCCACAGAATTGGATACAATTTTGCGCATTTCACCAATGGAATTCACCATTCCCATGGCTTTGGCCTGGATAAGAATATTGCCAAAAGCAGTTGCTTCAAATGGTCCGGCAATTACTTCCATTCCTGTAGCATTGGCAGTAAACTGGTTTAGCAAATCATTCTGGGCGCCTCCGCCAATAATGTGTAATCGTTTTATCGGATGTGGTGCAAATTCTTTAAGTCTATCCATTACATAACGATATTTCATGGCAAGACTTTCGAAAATACACCGAACAAATTCGGCATCGGTTTGTGGTCCATCAAATCCATGGTTTCTGCAATATTCCTTTATAGCATTTATCATGGATTTTGGAGCGGCAAATGATGGGTCATCAGGGTCAATAAAGTATTGAAATGTTTTACTATCGATCATATTTACAATAGTTGAATAGGAATATATTCTTCCCTGTTTTTCCCATTCTTTCCTGCAGCATTCCAAAAGCCACATTCCAGTAATGTTTTTCAAAAAACGGGTAGTGCCTTCAATTCCTCCTTCGTTTGTAAAGTTTAACTCATAGGATTTCTCATTAATTATCGGATCGCATACTTCGATACCCATTAGCGACCATGTTCCAGAACTCAGGTACGCAAACTGTCCGTCAATCACAGGAATGGCAGCAATTGCAGATGCTGTGTCGTGCCCGGCTACTGCAACAACTGGAATCTTATCAACTCCGGTCTCTTCGGCAAGAGAATTGTTAAGGTTTCCGATAATATGTCCAGGCATTACAATATCAGCAAAATAGCAGCTGTTGATTCCTACTTTCTCCAGCAATCTATTGTCCATTTTTTTTGTGTGTGGATTCAGCAGTTGAGATGTTGATGCCACTGTATATTCTGTTACCATTTTACCAGTAAGCAAATAGCTTAAAGCGTCGGGCATAAAAAGCAGTTTGTATGTCGCTTTCAAAGCTGCATCGTCCGAGCATTTTAGGGCATATAACTGATAAAGTGTATTAAAATTCATTACCTGGATGCCTGTGATATCATAAACCTGTTTTCTGGCTAATACCTTTTGAAAAAAAGCTTCAGGAACACCTTCGGTAAATGGATCCCGATAGGCACGTGGCATTCCGAGCAGGGTTCCATCATGAGCTACTAATGCAAAGTCTACTCCCCAGGTATCAATTCCAATTGATTCCGCCTTTATACCTTCACGCAAACAAACAAAAAGGCCAGCTTTGAGATGCTCGTAAATGGAAAATATATTCCAGTAATACTTACCATGAACTTCAATCATTTGGTTAGGGAAACGGTTAAGTTCCTTCATCTCTAATTTACCAGAGTGCAAGATTCCCAGTATAGAACGACCACTGGTTGCACCTAAATCAAATGCCAGGAAATGTGTTTTCGACATAATGAGATTATAAATTCAATAACAATTTAAAACAAAGTTTACTTTTTAATGAAAACCGGTCCTATTAATCCCGAGGGATATAATTTATCTGTTTTTTTGTAAGGACGATAAGTAGTCCATGTGAATTTTTCACCTTCGTGCAACCATTCATCGCCAATCAATCGGTTTATCCATAAATTAGCAACTTCAATTTCAATGGTATTGCTACCTGGTTTAAGAATATCTGTGGTTTCGATCAAATAAGGTGATTTCCAGACTGTGCCTAATTCTTTACCATTGATTTTTACTTTTGCTATAACCTGCACATTGCCAAGGTCAATATAGGTGATTCCTTCTGCCTGTTGGGCTGTTAAATCAATACTTGTCTGGTATTTGGCAGTTCCGCTGTAGTATTTTATTCCACTATTGCTACTGGTGGACCAGTCTATTAGTTTATTGAAAACCACACTTGAGGGACCGCCCCATTGGGTGTCGAAATTAACTGTCCATGGATTTGTAATTTCGGCTACTGTTTTTATATCAGGAATCATGGCCGGAAGCGAGCTAGAAACAGCCTGCTGCTCAAAAACAACAAATACAGAACCATGTTCGTTCAACTTTATTTTGAGGGTACTAAGCTCGCCTGTTTGATTCAGAACCTGAGCAGCGTATTGCTTGCCGTCCATTGGATTGAGCAGATATACAGATTTTCCTTTAGCTCGAAACGTACAGATAGCTTCCTGTACGACGCTATCTGTATTACTTACAAAGTAGATATTGCCATCAGTTAAAACGCGGTGCGTGTAACGGAATGGTTTGTCGCAGGTAAAGTCTTCTTTAATCCCTTTTTGAGCAAGAACCTTCGCAATGCTATTGTAATGAATATAAGGCGGGACAAATCCCTGGTAAACAGTGTTATGGTATGCCTTATTCACTAATTTTTCCAGATTTTTAATATCTTCGGAAGTTGCGGGATACAATGTACCTTTTCCGATTTTCACCGGTTTGCCATCAACACTTTTTCCCCACATTTTAGCTACTAAATTTGAAATTTCGTTGTCAGATTTCGGAAGTCCAGACAAGCTGGGCGATTTCTTTGGTGCAAAGCCCATTACTGTCGCTCCCTGTTCAATCAGTGTTTTGATTTTGGTTAGTAACTCGACAGTCATGTATTCCGTATTGGGAAGAACTAAAATGCTGTATTCCATTCCGCCCGGGAAAACTATTTTTCCATTTTTAACGGAAGCATTTTTAATGAGTTCAAGTGGGTCGCAAGCGTCAAAATTATAGCCTTTTCTATCCGGTAACCAGGTATTATGCTGCAAAGCCGATGCAGGAGGCTCAAATGAAGTTGGAGCACCTTCGGGTGTAAGGAACAAAATATCAGCAACAGCTTGTCCTTGCCTTAGCATATATTGGCAACGGGTGAGGTATTTGTGCCAGTCGGTTGTCATTTCCCACCATGTCTGTGTGCGTTCATACTCCATTCCGGTTTCGCCCATAGTCAGCCCGGGAAATTTGCCCATGTATGCCTGATGGATGTAGCGATGAAAAACTATTCTGTTAATTCCACAAGCAAAAGCCCAATCCACCTCGTGTTTCAGATTGTTGGGTGTGCGTTGCCAGGGTGACAAACCAGGTCCTGTGGTAACAGCCTCAGCAGCAACAATTTTCTTGTTATTTGTATGTCCAAGAGAAACAGCTTCAATACAGCTAAAGGTAGTGTTAAAACCCCTATTCTCTGCCCAGAATTCGCACATTGGAACATCGGCAACTCCACCCAGAGCCAGGTCTGCTGCCGGATTTAAATCATAAAACTCCATTGATAAACCAAAGCCGTATTGGCGTGCAATTGACTTAAAATATTCGGCATGATTCTGCAATACCAATTCCTGGGCTGTCAGACGCATATCCCACAAAAACCGATAAGTTGTAAGTTTGTCTTTCACAACAACCCCTGAATAGGCAGGCAAATAGGGAATTAAATCGTAGCCTCTCCGGTTTTTAAATTCTTTCTGAAAATCGTAGCTCCAGTTTTGAGCGCCCATTTCCCAACTGTCAATATGCACCATATTCCAACCTTTGGTTCGGGCAGTTGTTTTTTTGGTTATTCCTACTGCGCTTATTAATTTTGCAAAGAAATTACTAAAATGAACATTGAAGCCTGCTGTGTCGAGTTTGCTACACTCAAAACCATATCCAGGTATCGGGGCAGGGCGGGTATTTGCCCCTGTTGTTACAATTCCGAAGCGAAAAACTGTCCATTCTCCTGCAGGTGCTTTCCAGCGAAACTTACCATCGGGTTGCATAAAATGAGTAACATCAATTACGCTGGTCGGGTCAAGTCCGTTTTCAGGGTAATTTCCATCTGCCGAAGGCATTTCCAAAAATGGTTTTGCGCCGTTGTATGACGAATAAGGATGTCGTAAATAAATTGCTTTTTCGCTGATATCAGAAATTTTTTCATTTGATGTTGCTTTGGGATATGCAAGTACACAAATGTCTTTGTAAAAACTTTCACGCATTTTCTTCATGGCATCGTTAAGACTTTCCATACCGAAATATGGAACTGGAATTTCTGGTCTTGGTATCAAGGTATTCACTTCGCCACTCACATCCAGTTTACTGGAGACCTGCCATAGCATGGAATGTTCTGCATCAATCCAGGGTCCTCCTGAACCTGCCCATCCCGGACCGGAGTTCATGGTAAATTCCAAACCTAATCTGTCAGCTTCCCTGACAGCATGACCAAACAAATCGAGCCATTCATCGCTCATGAAATCAACCTTTCCCCGCGGAACCCCCTGGTTTGCCTCCATAAAAATTACGCCACCAATTCCAACACGCTGCATAGCTTCAAAATCAGCGGTAATTCCTTCTTTGCTCAGGTTACCATCCATTACAAACCAGTATACCCAAGGTCGGTTTTCATCTGCCGGGTTGGTAAAACTATTTTTAATGTCTTTGATACTGTTTTGGCTGTATACCATTGAAGTAGTTACAAAAATCAGCATCAAAGCTGTTGATTTAAGTATTCTTTCCATATTTATTTTTTTATCTCTTTATCATACAGTAATTTCATATTTTCCCTGAATGAATTGCTTTCTCTTTTAAAAACAAATCATTTGGCATGTGATTTCTTTTTAAATAGCCTTACTTATAAAAGTGTTCAAAGCCAAATATGAGTACATTTTAAAATAACCTTGTCTCATTAAGTTGAGATTTGCAGGATAATTCTGCTAAATTTTTATATTACACTGGATTTTAAGGATTTGAATTTACCACAGAACCAGAAGGAGGACTAGCTCCATTTACTCCCAAATCACAGGAAATAAACTTGTTATAAACCACATTGGCATTATAAAGTCCACTTGAGCCGGTTGTAAAATCAATTGCCCTTTTACAGTAGTAAATCAGGTTGTTGTTAATACTTGCAGTACCACATCTAACCAATGAAATGGCTTGTGAAGAAGGTGGTAAATTCTTAAAACCATGAATTATATTGTTATTGATATGTACTAAATCGTTATCGGCGGCATTGGTTGTATTATTGATGTAAATTCCTATCCAGTTTGCAACGAAATCAGAATTTTGATAGAATAGATTTCCTGAAATCTGGGCTTGCATCAGATTTTCGGCATATACGTTATATTGTAAGGCATTTATATGGGTACCGGTTAAAAACAGGCAGGGTTCTTTTGAGCCTGATGGTGCAATCCATTTTACACCGGTATTCACAAATACCATGGCGCATTGCTGAACATAAACTCCCTCAGCTCCATTTGAGCCATTTGAAAGGACATTTATTCCGATATTTGCATGAGTAAAATGGCAACTTCTGATAAAAAAATCACATGCACCAGCATTGGACTCAATGGAGATGCCTGTTCCAAGATGTGTTGCAACTGAACTGGCAGTTGCCGGACCTCCATAATTAATGTCATAAATATTGGAGTATGTAGCATTAATTGCCCTCACCCCGTATGTCCAGCAATCAGATCCTCCAATACCATTGATTACAATATTATTAATCTCTTTTCCGGGCATTGGTGAAGTAGCTCCTGTACCGGTAAGTTTAATAGCTGTTCCCCCCTGATTGGAGCCAATGCAGGATATAGTGAAATCACGGACAACGATTGATCCTTTGTAACCATCCATGAGTGCCCCGTTACTAAAGGTGATATTCAGCCCATCGTTTGCCCCGCTTTGAAATACAAGTTTCGTCAACCCAGTGCCCTCGCCAATTATTTTAATTGATTTTGAACTTGTAGCAAGGTTCACGTTTATTGGTCCATTAATGGCATAAATCCCCACGGGAAAATAAACTACCCCGTCGCCTCCATTAATGCAGTCGTTAACAGCATTCTGAATGGCAGTTGAGGTGGCAGCAGCATTTGAATTGTTGGTAAATGCGCCGTAATCAACTACATTGTAAATGCCTTTAACTTTTGTTACTGTTTCTGCTGTTTTTGCATGTAATGCATAAGGCACACTCAGCAACTGAGCCGTTCCCATCAGCTGATAGTCGCTTCCACCACTTGGATCCATTTCCACTTTCAGGTAGTAACTAGCCACTGCCCAGTTAATGGTAGAAAAATTCCCGGTTGGCGAAGAACCATTACCAATTTCAAGGTCAACCAATCCGAATGCGTTGGTTGTTTTTGAATGGGTTTCAATGTAAACAGAACTTCCGGAAACTGAGCCCTGCAAAATACTGATGCGTAAGGAAATATTTTTTGACACCAGTACATTTCCTGATAAATCGCGTGCCACAGCTTGATATTTAAAGGCTTGTGGTGTCTGTCCAAATGCAGTGAAATTAAATTCAATTAAAATTAGTAAAAATGAAACTAAGATTTTCATAAATGCTTCTTTGGATTATTGTTTTATTATTTTAAAAGTCTGGTAATAGTTAGCGCCCGAAATTCCAATTTTAAGAAAATAGAGGCCAGGAGAAACTACATTCAAGTCAATGATTTGGGGATTGGAGAGAACTATCCCGTTCAAAATCAATCTACTGTTTATATCTATCATTGCATAGTTGTATTTATTTTCAGTGAAATTGTTTATTTTGATACTTAATTTTTCGTTTACCGGATTGGGAAAAACTGCAACGGTAATACCCAAAAGATCAAATGGTTCAATGGCAGTAATTTTAAGACTTCCCTGGTTAAAACCCTGTGTAAGAATTGTTGTACTGCCGGTAAAAGTTTCAATTATAGTTTCACCTACAGTCCACGAAAGTTGCACATCACTACCAATGGCATGTGTTCCACCAGATACCATAACCTGTTGTGAGTAAATATATTGCATGGTAAGTATCATTAAAATAATGGTTATGAGGCTTTTCATTTTAAAGTATTAATTGTTTTACATAATTAATAAAAATGGGATATGCAGTGCCGACAAATATTTTATAACACAATGTTTTTATTCGTTTTAGATTACTTTATCACAGTAACCCCTTTAGGAGCAATGTACGTAGTCATCACTTTTCCTTTTGCGTCTTTTTTGTGTTCAATCTGCAAGACGCCTAATGGTGTTGGGAAAGAACCTTTTACCCATTGGAGGTCGCCCAGATGAGGTTCAATTTTTATTTTTTTACAACCAGGTTCCAGAACATTTACTCCCAATACATATTGCGACAGCCAGGAGGTAGGTCCGGAAGCCCATCCATGACAGAGACTGTGACGAAACCCTATATAGCAATAATTACCGTACGCTGAATGAATATCAATTTTTCCTACAGGAACAATTTCGTCGATGCGTGCGGCATTCTTTGTCCAGTCGATGTCAAAATCTTCCCAGAATGTGGTAGCACCCATATCGAGCATTCCGCCCCAGTATTCGCGGATGTTATCAATAGCACCCTGATAATCGCCAGCCGTTGCTCTTGCTTTCAGCATATAATAGCCATAGAAGGTTGACATTCCATGTACTCCATCTTTTTTAAGAATCTCGTTATTGGCTTTATCAGCAGAAACTAATCCTGATAATGCCAATAATGAGGCTGCTTGTTTTGATTCAGCAAATCCAGGTACGTGTTTTTTTAATTTCTGTATTGTTATTTCGCAAAGAGAGACTGTCTCTTTATCACCTAAAATTGCTGAAAGTTCTTTTCCTGCCTGGAAAGCCATGACTAAAAGCGATTGTAAACCAGCATGTATGGCTTCAGGATTTGCATTGGAAGGCCAGTCGAGGAAGCGTGATCCATCAAGTTTTTCCTTTCCCGATTCATCTATTTTTGTTGAAAGCTGTTTAAGCAGGCCAACCAGGTATTCTTTTTGCTGCTTTAAATATTCAAGGTTTCCGTTAAAGTAATACCAATCGTGTTGAATAATTATCCACCAGATTGAATAGGAACTGATTCCATTCATATAATCCGGCAAAACAGTTGTGTTTCTGACAAGATCGAGACTTTTGGGGACTACATCGTTAAAACCGAAAACAGATGAAATGGTCATAACTTCGGGGTGTAAATCGCCAATCCAAACAAGTCTGTCGCGTTTTATTCCATCCCAGACAAACTCCTGCATATTAAGATGCACAGTATAAGCTCCTGTCATCCATATTTGATTAAGTCTCTCATCGTTGCACTCGAATGAGCCTAAATATGGGATGTCACGAAAACGAAAAACTGCGCTGATTTCTTTTATTTCTATTTTGGTATTGGGATCAAGTAAATCAATACGAACAAAACGGAATCCTGTATTTCCGGCACTTATCCTTCCAAACCAGGGTAACTGAAGATTAAATACACGCATGGCATGGTCGTTGGTTGCCCCGCATTTTCCCGGTTCACCATTCATTGCTTCGGCAACTGATTCGCCAAAACATACACGCACTGTTCCCACCGGATTTTTATTGTTGTTTGTGGTCACCAGCTCAATTCCGCCCTGAATTTCTCTTCCAAAGTCAAGAATAATGCTTGCAACCGGATAACTTTCGTTAATGAGCTGAAGATAGGTGCCATTTAAAAAATCGGCCTGCCCTGTAGTAGCAGCCAGAATTTTGTCGGAATTTTTAACGGATTTCTCGTCCGATTGCCATATTACGCGGGTTGGCGATAAATTAACCTGTTTAAGTTCGGAACTTCTTATTATTAAATTTTGATTATTCTTAAAAACAGGAGGGAGCTGGGCAAATACAGCAGCCTGAACTGTAAACAAGATTATTAATACGGCAATGATCCTAGAGTTATTCATAATTGTGTCTTATTAAGTTAATTGTCTTTTATACATCGAATAGAAAATCCTGCAAAGAATGGACTTGTATTTCGTGAAATGTAACTGTATTTATAATTCAGACTGAAGTAATAAGCTGAATAAGTGTAGTATATGGTTGAACTCCAAAAGTTTGAAGTTTTCCCCATATCTCCAAACGCTCCGGAAACGATTTTACCTGCAGGCGGAGCAGAAAATCCGGAAAGATTATTGAATCCCTGATCGTGACCAACTGTTCCTGAAGTTGTATTCTCCGAAATCCAGCTATATTGAGTTGCCAGTGATTTGGCAATATCTTCGCCACCACCGTTGAAACCATAGTTATTACTGATAAGGTAGGAAAACAATGAATCCCACTCCGCTGTGCCCGGAATGTGCCAACCTTCAGGACAGATATTCCTGCTGTCGATTACTGCAAAATAATTGTACAGACAACCAAAGGTGTCTGCGTTACTTTCCAGATTTTTATAATAGCAAAATACTCCTGAATCGCTGTTGGTAAAATTCCATTCATTTGTTTCGTTTTTTAAAGAATCACCGTTGCGATAATGTGTAACTCTTAAATTTTGTTTTAACCAAATCTGATTTCCTATATGTACAGTGTCATAACCATTGCCATCAATATCATACACAGGAAAAACCTTCTGATTTGGATTCAGGTCATCTTCTTTGCTGCAACTTACAATTAAAAGTAGTATTAGAAAAAACAGAACTGCAAAATGGAATTTTAACTTCATAGTTTCCAGTTATTTTACAGAATATACATAATTAAACCTTCCTCCTGGGGCAACATCGCCATTGATATAAAAATCTTCAATATGACCGACTTGTTTCATATTATCGCTCCATTTGAATTCAAAGTCAATTATATCCTTTATACCTAAAGTATCTCTTGCAACCCGGATGGCAAGCCTGTTATTTTCAATGATATAATCAGCTATACCGGCATCAGCCCATTCCCATTTGTTTCCTACATTTTTCGATATTTTGGCAATACCATTGGCTGGTTTCAGATAGTTTATGATAAAATCGTAACCTTCCCAACCTGTTTGTTTATTGCGGTCAATATCAATAAATAGCCACATCCAGTTGTCACCCAGTGCCGGATCAGTTAGCTTATCAGCCGTTTTTACATAAAAATAAATATAATTATCGTCCCTCGCCACTTTTGCATTTACAAGATCGTTGCGTCCGGATGTGTTGGTATAGTATGTATTTGCATGACCGGCACTATTGCGGTGCATTACATTACCTCTATATGACCTGAAATTGGGTGTAACTCCGTTCCAAGATGAGAAGTCGGTAATGTTTATAGTCTTTGATGCAGAAACGGCTTCTCCATCAGAAATCCCTTTGAATTTCCTGATATTGGCGGCAAGCTGGTAATAATAAGTATCGCCCATGTAATTGCCTTTTTCATCGAACCACCCATAGTTCGGTTCGATGTCCCGGCTTCTTTCCCAATCAAACTCATCAACAAAGGAAAATGGCACACCATCCCAGGGTGCGTTTGATTCACCTTCCCATTTTCCTGCGATAAATTCATTCCATCCGGTTACAAAAATGACATCTGGATTAAGGGACATTGCATAATCCCATTGTTCCTGAAAATTATATCCATACAGATAAGAATTGTTTTCTATCGGATAAGTTGGTGCTGGAAAAGGGTTCTTGTTTCCCTGTGATCTTGTATAACTTCTTCCATAACTATTGGGTACGTTAAAGGCACTGCAATGTCCGTTTCGCGCAGGACTTGTATTTTGAGCAACTCCAACTGCAACCTGTTCACATCCGCCTGCTTTTGGCGCATACTGATGCAATGGCATCACTTCAAGCCATCCCCACTGATGATTGTTTGAAGGTCCATTAACATAATCTGGTTGCCCCGGACGAAAGGTGAAGAAATTGCGCATGGCAGCATTAACAGGGTCAGTATCAAAGGGAATAATTTCGTCTTTTGACATTATTAAAGGTTTGCCTTTGAACCTGAACCAGAGTTCAGGAAATCGTCCTTTTTCATAAATATCCTGGTATATGTTCCTGAGCATTTTGTAATCACCGGCAAAAGGAAGAATAAAGGCAATTTTAGGAACGTTTACACCATCCAATCGCGCCTGGTTCCATGTTGCCATTAAGGCTTCATAGGATGATTTCCATGTCCAGGGTGAGTTTGTACAATCAAAAAAAACACCATCAGCTCCGGCATCAGCCAGCATTTCGGCATGTTTGCGAAGCACCCAAGTATCAGTAGTAAGGTAATAGCCGAGTAGTGGCTGTTCCCAAAAGTGTGTGGTTGAACCGGAGCCTCTGTCCCAAACAGGATCATAGGGTGTGGTTAAAGCAGAGGGTTTCTTTGCCAGTATTTCTGAAACATTTCCGATAGTAGGATAGCTTGCATTCTGCTCGCAGTGCCAGGTCCAGTAAAAAATCACTACCTGTTTGTCGTTTCGCTTACCCTGGGCAATTTGACGGCCGGGCAAACTACGCCCAAGTGGATCGGTAGCAGCCCAGCTATCGCTGTTCACAAATCCTCCATCAATGTCGTCATCATATTTTTTTGATAATTCTGGATTTTTTAAATCGACATTTTCGTCCCGACATGCATTACATAGAAAAAATAAGAAAAAAAATGTAATATGAATTAAGTTCATAATCAAATTATTTAATTTCTTGTCGCATATATCTGATCTGGTCGTAACACCAGTTATAACTGCCAGGACTAAAACCATTTGCTTCATAATTCCAATTATTTGAAGGAGTACGCATTCCAATTTGAGTGGCATAAAAAATATAAAGCCACCACTTTCCGCCCATTCTGCAAACTAAAAGCTGGGGAACCTGATTTGCCACTACATCCTCATCAGGTGGAATTACAAAAACAGGTTTCCAATCGCTGAATCCATCGGATGATGAAACCCCGCAGATTTGGCGGGATGCCCAGCCAAATGCCCCATACCATCCAGGATCTCCGACTGCAATATATCCCGGTCCTATTTTCCTTACGTCAGAATTAGGGAACTCTTTTCCAAATGAGTAAAGCAATGGAGTTTCAAGGCTGTTTTTAATGTTGAATGAACCTGTCATAAAATCACCGCTATTTTCTGCCAATCCCCACTGCGATATCCCCTTATCTGCAAGTGCTGGTATATAGTAATCAAAATATAGCATCCATTTGGAATTTTGCTTATCCCACAATAGACAGGGTCTGTGAAAATCTCCAATCCTTGCAGCATTGGCATCAGGTGGAAATTTCGTATCGAAACTTGAAATCAGAAGGGGTTTAGCTGTTTTTGTCCAGTTAATACCATCTAAAGAAGTTGCCCCCATTACACAACAAATCATATCGGAAGGATAACCTGCAATATGATTCCCGCCAAAATCATTTGAAGTGGCGCTGTATGCCATATAATAAGTGCCATCTTTAAAAACAACTGAAGGATCACCATTATGCCAAGCATCCCAAAAAGGTGCGTTAGCCGAAGGATACAATACTGATTGCCACTGACTTGTATTTGGATTATTTACATCAGCAATTCGCCATTGCATATCATTGCAATAAACCTCCCAGGTATCTAAATTTTTTGAACGTGCATGATAAATAGCATCGCAACCCGGAATTTCAGGATTACAAACACCATTTATCCAGCCGAAAAACCACATACGGAAAGGATAAACTGTATCTGGCACCTGAATTACACATGGCTGATACGCATTAAAAAATCCATTGAGAATGGTTCCGTGCCTTTCCCAGTTAACATTTTTAAAAACAGGAGTATGAGAAAGGGTATCCAGATTTGGAACGGTGTCGTTTTTCGCTATTGAAACAGGAATATCATCTGTATCACAACAGCTAAGAACCAGGATGCATAAAAGGTAAAATGAACTATATTGCAATATTCTAAAAATCATAAATCTGTATTTTTTATTTTATTTCTTGTCGCATATATCTAATCTGATCGTAGTACCAGTTGTATTCATTTTTTTTACCTTCAAACCTTTTATATTTTACACCATTATCTCTCCAGCCAACCTGAGTAGCATAAAACAGATACAGCCAGGATTTGCCATCTCTTTTTACTACAATGGTTTGAGGCACTTGACACGCATCAATGCCCGGATCGGGCGGGATAATGTACTCCTTTGTCCAATGGATACCATCTTCTGATTTTGCCACATTTATCTGACGAGAAGGCCAATGTGAAGGAATCTTGCCTTTTGGCAGTTCAAATTTGTAACCAGCCGGGTCGCCAAAACAATAGTAGCAGTTTTTGTTTAATTGCACAACTTGTGGGTTATCCCAGTTGAAAATCAATGGTTTATCAAGTGGATGGATGAATTGAAATGTACCGGTTCTGAAATCACCTGAATTTTCAGCCATTCCTGTATGACAACCTTTATTGGAATAATCGAAGTAAAGCTTCCATTTTTTATTTTCATCGTCCCACAGCAATGACGGGCGATGAAAATCGCCAATCCTGCCCGGAGCAGGCTTAGGTGGAAACACATTTTTCAAATCTTCTTTTGCAATCAATAATGGTTTTTCGGTTCTGTACCAGTTAATGCCATCAACGGAAGTTGCGCCCATAATACATTGTATCAAAGCATGGTCGTAGCCTTCTACAGGTTGAATAATATCGTATGAAGTAGCACTGTAAGCCATGTAATAGGTGCCGTCTTTATAAACAACAGAGGGGTCGCCGGTATGCCAACTGTCATAGCTGTTTCCCCTGTTGCCTGGTTGCGACCATGCCAGATCAGCCGTATTTCCGGCATCGTAAATTCGTGGAGCATTGTCTGGTGTATGGAGTACCGAAGCCCATAACCTGACATTTTTGGTGCTATCCCACGAACCATCTTTGCAGAACGCTTCCCAGTGCATCAAATCTTTTGAACGGGCATGATAGATTGCATCACAACCTAAATATTCAGGATTACAATCTTCTATAATCCAGCCAAAGAACCACATGCGGAAAGGATATTCCGTATCCGGAACTTCAATAATGCATGGATTATAGGCATGCATAAAACCATCAAAGACAGATTTGTTAAACCTTTCCCATCCTGAAAGTGGAAGATTACATTGCGCAGGCAATAACTCCGGCAAAAATAAGACAGCTACAAATATTGCGGCTATGAATGTTTTTTCAGTTTTTTTCTTCATCAGAAATACGAGTTCAACATATCTTTATCATCTCGATATTTAGTATACTTGCCAGTTTTTGAAGTTTTGAACCTATATGTCCCACACCAACAGCGCAGTGATGTGCAGGTCCATGGCTATTCCAGCTATTCACAAAATTCCTTGCTCCAATTGGGAATTTATACCTGCTGTTTGTGTTCCCAATCTCCATGATTGGACCGGCAACAGATACGGCTTCGGCTACAAGAAATTGTAATCCACCACCTTGTTTTTCAATTACCGAAAGAATGGTTACGGGGCCATGTTTAACAGCCATTTCAACAGATAATCCGCTTCCAACTTTGCCATGATAGACTTTTAGAGGGCGCACCTTTGTTTTGCCTTCGGCAATTGCAATATGTCCGGGACCATCGTGTCCCATGAGGACGACATCATCTGTAAAGTCCATGGCATAATATTCTGTAAATGAACCGCCAACACCAAACGAGTCCATAATTTTCATTGCCTGTGCATTTTTTATTTCATATTCGCCGGCAACAGGCGTACCATTGGCAGTAAGCAAGGAATTGCCAAGTATGATAGAACTGATTGCCTCTTCATTATCAGAACCAGTTCCCATGTAATAATATGCCAATGATCCAAGTTTGTATTTTTCAATCAGTTTATCAAGTGCCACAGAAGTTATGGCAGCTTGTTCGAGATACTTGTCTGAACAGTCTGATTGGATATCAAAAACTTCACTGAATAGTTTTAACCGGTTTGTCAATTCAGCCTGGGTGACTTCTTTTCGTAATGTTGCAAGTTCTTCTACTTCAATTAGTTCAAAATGGCCACCAAAAACCGACTGTTGTTGGGTAAGGTCTGTATAAATATCAACCATACCACTATAATAATGCCCCATACAGCCCATCCGGTTGAAAGCCATAATCCGTGCTACACGAGCAGCTTCAACCCATTCTGTTATTTCATTCCAGCATTCAGGATCGTTGTGAAGCATGCCAGTAACCTGGTGAAACTTAATGCCACAGCGTTTAAAGACATTTGCAATTTCAGGAACAGGACAGGCTGCGCAGTATGCAAGCCATTCACCTGTCATTTTAGTTCTGTCTTTCATAGCATTGAACGACTTATAATCAATAGCTGCAGCCGGAGACAGATTTAGGATAATAACCGGAACTTTTGACCGCTGCACTACTGGTAAAACAGTATTTGAAAGAGCATAAGTTGTTACATACAAAAAAATGATGTCGACATCTTCTTTCTTAAAATGAGTACCAGCTTCAAACGCTTTATCAATGGTATCAACTAATCCGACATTAATAATATTGGGCTGAATAGCTGCAAGTTTGTCTTCAACTTCGCTTAAGTAATCCAAAAGGCGGTCTTTAAGTCCTTCAAATTGAGGCCAATAGGCAGCATTGCCTATTGCAAATAATCCAACTTTAAGACTTCTATAATTTTCTAATTTAATTGCCGTCATACTGAATAATATTTAGTATACTTTATAGTTTCTACCAGCCCGAATTTTGCCAACTTGTTCCTGTAAGCTCCACAACTTTATTGTTTTCATCCGCCGGAAGAGGCATCAACAAGTATTTATTGTCAAAGGCCAACCGGCGGGGTAAAGCAAAGCGTTTAAAAGATCCTGATTTGATGCCTGTAAGATACTGGTCTGTTTCAGAAAGGTCTCCTTCTGGACTTTGCCAGCGGCGTACGTCATAAAATCGGTGTTGTTCAAAAGCAAGTTCTACGCGACGTTCATTACGATACTTTGTCCTGAATGCATCCTGGTCTGATGCGCTGTTATCACCTGCAGTAGTTCCAAAATCTGGCATACCTGCCCTGGCACGGACAACATTTACAGCCTGTAAGGCTGTCATTGACCAGGGCCCAATGGTAACAGCGACGTTAGGACCGTATGCTTCGTTGGCAGCTTCTGCAAAATTCAGGTATAATTCAGCCAGACGGAATATCTTCATATATCCATCGTTGTTTGCATCGCTGTTTGAGGACTCCAAATTAAATTTTGCTATATAATAGCCTGTTCTTGTCTGGTTAATCCTGTTTTCCTCCGCCGAGGTTAGGCTTTCAGCTATTTCAAGTCCGTTTCCAAGATAATAAATACTTGCTTTTAACCTTGGATCACGGTTATTGTAAGGATTTAAAGAATCGTACTTGGGTACTGTTGAAAAAACTGCCGGATTGTAGATTGGTCTGAGATGTTTAGTATCATGATAACCTGTTACTGGTGGCAATCCTGTGCCAGTCATTTCGTAACAATCTACAAGCTCCTGTGTCGGGGAAGGACCTGTTTTTTCCATCCCTTTAGTGGAGGGGTGTCCGCAGTATTTCCAAACCTCCAGTTGTCCACGTGTAGAAAGAATCGTTTCCCTGTCCTGGCTCTGGGTAACATCTATCGATCTGGAAAAATATTCTTTGTAATTACTATACAAAGTATAGTCCAATTCCCCGTTATTTGTGCACTGGTAAAGAGCATCTGCCGTAATAGCCGCAGCTTTATCCCATGATATTGATCCGTCCTGGTAGAGAGGACTTGCAGCATAAAGAGCAGTTTGAGATTTTATGGCATATGCTATTCCTCTGGTCATGGTTCCCACATTGCCGGCGTCTCCCGGATATCTCCATTTGAAAACAGAACCAGGCTCGGCCAGTGCACTGTCACAATCTGCTAAAATAAATGCTGCAACCTCATTAAAACTTGATTTAATATCCTTGGAGAAATCATGACTTAAATCTATTTCTTTATCAAGAAGCATAGCAAAGCCATATCGCTTAATAATCTGCAGGTAATAAAACGCCCTGAGGGTTCTGGCCTGGGCAATCCATCCCTTTATTTCTTCGGGACTAACATTTAAAGTTGTTGTTTTTATACCCTCGAGGAATACATTACAAGCCCTGATACCTTCGTAATAACCACCCCAGAGACCAGGTAATGGCATATTTGATGAAGTTACTCTCCCTTCATACCAATCTCTGAATCCACTACTGGTAATTGATGAGTAACCTGCATCCTGGGCTTCATCGCAAAAGGAGGCCAGCATTGAACCAGAATAGAAAATTCCATAATCCGGCATTCCGGATCCTGGCAAAAAAATATATGCCCTATTAAGCATTCCCCTTGTGGCGTTGAAATCGCTAAAAAGTTCGTCTTTTGGGACACGGCCATCATAAGGCAATTCCATCTTCTCATTGCATCCCATAAACAAAATGATGATTCCTATAAAACCTAATATCTTTTTCATTTGCACTAACATTTTTCTTTGGATGATATGAAATTTCAAAAACTTATGTTTACTCCAATGTTCATTATCCTGAATACCTGGAATGTATAGAGATTTTGGGTCTCAGGATCTACATTCCTGGTATTTAGACCATCTAAGGTAAACAGGTTTTGTCCACTGAAATATATTCTTAGAATATTGAGGTGCAGCCTGTTTGTGATTGATTCAGGAAAACTATACCCGATAACAAGGTTTTTTAATCGCAAATAAGAACCATTCATCATAAAGAAGTTGTTGTGATTCTGACTATACGATGTTTTTAAAGAAAGTGCGGGAGAATCGAAATCCCTTTGTCCGGCATCATATTTTTCCTGGGTCCAGGCATTCATATGTATGTCAGAAAATACACCTTCATAAGTACTTTCGTCCAGGTTAATATATACTTTATAACCGGCAATTCCTTGCAAAAGGCATGAAAAGTCGAATTTGCCTGCTTGCGAATTAAGGTTCATACCTAAAGATAGGCCGAAATTAACCAAAGGAACAGAACCATTTCCTATCACATCTCTGTCTTTTTCATTAATGATTCCGTCACCATTCAAATCCTTAAATTTCAGATCGCCTGGGCGAGGCTTTCCAATCTGAAAATCCAAACCACTGCTTAAAATGTCATCTTCGGAAGTATAAAAGCCATTTCCTGGTCCGCTGAAATCAACTATATAACCAATATCCTGGCCAATCGGATAGCCATTCTGATAGTTTTTCCTGTAATAATCATCCGGATTATCAACCTGGCCTGATTCAATGACTTCATTTTTATTATAGGTTACAATAAGATTGCTAAAGAGATCAATTTTACTGTTCAGAGAAGTTTGATAGGTAATGTTGGCATCTAATCCATGATTTTTAACCTTGCCTTTATTTGACTTTGGAAAAGTATTTGAGGAATAGCCAATGTACCAGGGAACAATTCCATAACTGTTGATAAGCATATTGTCCATATTCTGGCGGAAAAAATCCAAAGAAACGGATAAATGTTTCATTACATTAAAATCAGCACCTATATTAAAACTTTTTAATAATTCCGGAGTAAGTCCGGGATTACCAATTTGTTCTTCATTGACACCATATGCAAGATCAGCAATATATCCACCTCCTATAATGTATTTGTCAGCATATAAGTATTGCGATAAACCCCTATCGTTTCCTGACTTGCCATATGAAGCTCTTAATTTTAAATAATCAAGCCATAAAATCCCTGAAAGGAATGATTCTTTTGATACAATCCATGAGGCCGCAACAGATGGGACAAAAGTATACCTATTTTCTGGTGCAAACTGTTCAGACCCTGAATATGCCAAATCTGCTTTAATAAAGTATTTGGCCCTTATACCATATTGTGCTGACAGACCATAGTTTACGCGGTATGAAGGAAACAGGTTATAATCCAGTTTTTGAAAATTCGCATAAGCCAAAGTATTTATTGTTTGAATGCCAAATTCCCGATCGTATTTGAGAAAAATGTTGGAAGCAATATATGAGGCGCTTCCTGCAACTTTTGAATATGTAAGGGGTTTATTGTTCCATGAACCATACTTTACGAATACTACAGAGTCTATAATCGATTCCTGAACCTGCCAGCGCTCATATGTTTTTTTACCCAATAGGGTTCCCTGGGAAGTAAAATTATAAGCAAAAGAACCAGATAAGTTTAATCCTTTGGTGATAAAACCAAGATCCAGGTTCAGACCTGTTTGCGCAAGGTTATTAATGGCTGTCAGAGAGTTGTATCCTGTCCGGTTTATTCTTCCATAAGCAGGATAACTTGTGGATAAGGGTGAAGTTACAACTTCTCCGTCCGGGGTAAGCGGACCTGGCGTTGTTGGAGCCAGACTGAACAGGGATGAATAAATATCGCTATAAGTATTTGATACATATGAATCAACTCCTTGTGAATTAGTATAATATTCATAACCAGGCTGTTTGCTAAAGGTTAGGTTTCCGTTTAGCCTTAAAAATCCAGATAAATATTTATTGAAAATAATGTCGAGATTGGTTCGGTAATTAATCCACCTGGTGTATAAACCAACGTCATACTCTACCTGGTCTTTGTATTTTGTCTGACCTTGATTAAAAAAAGGATTCTGATTAAGAACATTGATATTTGAATACATTCTTATATTCTTGTTTCCACCAGAAACACTCAGGTTTAACCGCTGGAAAGAGGTCAAATCACGGAACATCATAGAATAGAAATTATTATTGGGGTATCTTTCGGGATCTGAACCGGAAGCGTAAGAATCTATTTCTTCCTGAGTAAACTGGGAAAACATTCCATTTGAATTGTCGTCATTAAAGGCGGCCTGGTTTCTCAGTATGGCATACTCAGATGATGAGATCATATTTGGTTTATGTGTCATCTGCTGAAATGCGTGATCAAACGAAAGATTAACTTTTACTTTTCCCTCATGCCCCCTTCGCGTATTAATAACCAAAATACCATTTGCTCCCTGGATACCATAAAGTGAAGTAGTTGAAGCATCTTTTAAAAGTAAAACTGACTCTATCTCTTCAGGGGTAATGTAATTCCAGATTGGATCTGGAGTAATCATGCCATCGACCACAACAAGGGGAGAGGAACCGTTAATACTGCAAAGTCCTCTGCCATATAATCTTCCGGCAAATGTTTCATTTAGGGTGCCAACAGGTGATTTCTGAAGTTCAGTTCCTTTAGCTTTTGTAACTGCCCCTGATACAGATTCAAGGGTCTGCACGTTATAACCAGTATTAATAATGCTATCCGCTTTTTCCTGCGCTGCTAGTATCCCTCCATAGAGGAAAAGGAATACAAATATAATTTTGCGTATCATAGTTTTGTATCTTAAATAATTCTACCAACCTGCATTTTGCCACTTAACTCCTGTTTCTGTTTCCAGATTAACAGCATCATCCTGGGGGATTGGCTGACGCAGGTACTTATTTGTCCAACAGGCTCTGGGATCTGGAGTAACAGGACGCCTGGTATAGGTATAGTTTTTATGTGGATCCATATCCGGAGTAAGATCAGTTATAACCATTGCAGTTAACCATTGATCAGTTTGCCGCAGGTCTCCGTCCGGGTTTTGCCACCTTCTTACATCAAAATACCTATGCTCCTCCCAGGCAAGTTCAATCCTGCGCTCCTGCCTTACACGCCATCGAGCATAATTCTGGTCAGACCAGACGGCATCTGTTGGCATACCAACCCTGTCCCTGATTTTTTTAACAAGCAATCGAGCCTTTTCCAGTTCTCCTATTTCAACATAGCATTCTGCTGCATTAAGATAAATCTCAGCCAAACGGAATATTACAGCCCCCGGAGCGGGAAATTCACCATAGCCCGAATTAGGATGCAGAAACTTGTACATGTAATACCCGGTTTTGGTATATTTTCTGCCTTTGGTATTTAATCCTGAAAACTGATCACCTTCAATTGTATAAAAGGTCTTTGTTTCCCTTCCGGCTGCATCCTGTGTCCATTTACATGTGCGGGAACACCCGTTATAATAAATATTGGTATAAAACCGGGGATCTCTGTTTACGTAAGGATTATTTGGATCATAAAGTGTATTGTTGGTATTATAATTTGGTTGCGTATGCTGTTCATCCAGATAAGGTTGCTCTGGATTCAATATTGGTTGACCGTCAATTGTTTCATAAGCATCCACGTGCTCCTGGGTTGGGCAGGCTCCTGCCTTGTAATTACCCAAAAAGAAAGCTACGTGCCAGAGATTCCAGCTTACTGCGTTGCTCTGGTAAATAACTTCCGTTTCACGCCTGGCCCCAATTGGAAGATTGGCAGGGTACGAGTATGTAAACATCTGTTTTAGTGCTGCAGCTCCATTCCGGCCTGCTGTAACATTGAATGTCCCTCCATTATCATTATTGATCTGTGAATCAAAAACTTTAAATATATCATCGGAATTTGATGCCAGTGCATATCCATGTTCTTCAAGGGCTAGTATGCAGGAATCTTGTATTAAGGAAGCTTCCTGCCAATGGTTTTCTTTATTGCCATTTTCATCGTAAGTGTTTAACGGACTTGCTGCGAATAAAATCATCTGGGATTTAATGGCTACTGCAACCGCTTTTGTTACACGGCCCGATTCGCCTATATTTTCTGTAGCCGGAGTTCCTGATGTAATAAACCACGGGAGTATTTCGTCAGATACAGACAAGGCAGCATTACAATCATCAATGATATATTTTACCACATTATAGAAAGAAGCCTTTCTAAGATTCTCGTAACTATCGCTGGGGCCAAGAATATCCTTCATAATAGGTACCGGACCATACCACTTCAGTAATTCTGAATAGTACCAGGCCCTTAATACGTGGGCTTCTGCTTTCCATCTCAGGCGATCTTTTTCATCATTTACCTTGGCATTGTCAATGTTCGCCAGAAAGTCGTTACAATCTCGTATTGAAACCCAGTAGCGTTTCCAAAATGCCGATGATTTATAGGTTTCAGGGTTTAAATTCTCAATTTCGAGATAATTATTTGCAGCAGTTACCGCCCCCTGGTATAATTGGGCAATATTATAAACACCAACTCCATCTGTATAATCAGAGTCCCAGGCCTCATCGCTGGCAATTACAGGATATGGAATCCAAAAGTAGTAGCGGTAACCTTTTGCCGGAACATTTGCATAACAGGTGGCAAGCTTAGCAGCAACCATATCATTATTCCTATAAACATCTTCCGGATTTAACTTTCCATCTGGTGTAATATCCAATACATTTGTGCAGGAGAGTAAAAAAACACCTGTAAAAATAGTTATATATAGAATATGCTTTATAATATTATTCATGGGTCGTTGTTTTAAAATGTTAAACTTGCACCAATACTTATCATTCTGACAACAGGGTATGAAAGAGGTCCATTCTGTTCGGGATCAAAGGTTTTTGTTTTCAGCTTATCCCATATAAAAAGGTTTTGTCCTCTGAGGTACAGCCTGCTGCTTGAAATCCCAATTCTGGATTCGAACTTTTTTGGCAACGTAAATCCGATTTCAATGTTTTTAAGCCTGATAAAAGACCTGTTCATGATAAAAAAGTCATTTGGTTGTTGATTCACATTTGGAGAGGTGGTATGCAAGGCAGGATAGGTAATTTTCTCTCCTTTTTCATACCTTTCCCGGGTCCAGGCAGTTTTATGATAATCAAGGAAAGAGCCTTTACCACCTGTTTCAAAAACATTATATCCTGCATAATAAGAAGAAAATCTTCCCAAGCCCTGGAACATTATGCTAAAGTCAATGAATTTATACGTAAAACCTGCTGAAATTCCATAATTCAAGCCGGGGACTGTTGAAGAATATCCAATAGGAACCTGATCTTTATCATCAATAATGCTGTCTCCATTCATGTCGACATATTTGAAATCACCAACAGCATATTTTCCAAAAGAATATTCTATTTTTTCACCATCCTGATTTCTGTAATTATCAACTTCTTCCTGTGTATTGAAATATCCATTGCCATTACTGTAATCAATCATGTATCCAAAAGATTGATTTATCCGGTATCCTGTTTGCCTGTATCTGTGAGCGTAACCTTCGGGCTTAATTACTTCATCTGCGTTAATCACTTTATTATCATTGAAGCCTAAATTACCTCTAAAGGTTACATACCAATTACGGTTCAGTTCTTTATTAAAAATAATTTCGGTTTCATATCCATGGTTCTCAACAATTCCTACATTTGCTTTAGGATTTTCAATGATTCCAATCACCATGGGCATTGTATTGCGCGTCACCAGGATATCTGTTCTCTTTTCATTAAAGTAATCGAAACTGATATTCAGGCTGTTGAATAATTTCAAATCAACACCATAATTTTGCTTTACTGCCTCCTCCCAATGAATATCCGGATTCCCGATTTTCCCGGTTTTTATTATATGACTATTGGCAAGACTGGGCATGTATCCGGGATCAAAAGCAAGATCCCAAACCCTGCTGTTTGCATAACTCCTGTCGTTCCAGGTATAATACAATTCGGAAAGGTAAAGAAACCGTTCACCACCCAACTGGTCATTTCCTGCAGTACCATATGAAAGCCTGAATTTCAGGAAATTCAGAATTTCTCCGTTTGAGATATTTTTAAACAGAGGTTCGTTGGTCATTACCCAGCCAAGCGATACAGAAGGGAAAAAACCAAACCTCCTGTCGGGAGCAAATTGCTCGGAACCATTATATCCGGCATCGAATTCAACCAGATAGCGATCATCATAGGAGTAGTTGAGTCTACCTGCATAACTAATAACATTGTAAGGTAATAAATCATCATCTGTGCCATATGCTGCTACCCAATTATCCCTTTGTGCCAGTAACATCGCACCTACCTTGTTTTTTTCACCAAATACCCTGTCATAATTAATCATAAATTGAGCATTGATATTGTAATTACTGCTACTTCCTTTGCCTGTGGTCATGTATTGGTTGGCACTTCTTGTACCATTGGTGAAAAGAATGGTGTCGCCGACTGTTACATAAGTATAATTCTTCAACAATTGGCTGGCTGCAAGAGTTGTTAAAGCCCGTGTATCATAAGATGCCATTAATTTGGTACTTAATCCTTTTGTTATGGCATCAAGATTCCATGTCAAACCAATTGAGCCATTGAATCCAAATCTGGTTTGTTTTGAGTATCCAACATTGTTTATTAATTCATAAGGTGCTACATCAGAAGAGGAGGGAGGGATGATGGGATAACCAGGGTCCACAGGCTTATCACCCCACATCAACCCAGGTATTGTCACCGGGCCGATATCTAGAGGTCTCATGGTTGACAAACGCACAAGGATATCAGATACAATGTTTTCTGCTCCTTCAGCTGCTCCGGGCGAAGCATTGGGAGAATTAACAATTCCAAGATTACTTGATAGGTTTACAAAAGCCTTCAGCTTTTTGGTTATATTGTAATCAACATTTGCCCTGAAATTGATTCTGTCCAGGCTGAATCCCGGATCGTAACCAATTTCTGATTCATCCGCTGTTTTAAATTGCCCTCCCTGATGTAGATATGAGGTATTCAGAAAGTATTGGGTTGTTTCAGACCCTCCGCTCATATTCATGTTCACTCTTGACTGGGGGGTGAATTCGTAAAAAGTTTCGCCATAATAATCATGGTCTGGGTATAAATACTCCTCCATGGCGGTTTTATTATTGTTGGTATATTTGGCAATCAGATCGGGTGTAAACGTTAATATCTTTTGAGGAATTCCGTCAACAATCTCAACAGGAGTATTGGGATCGTTCAGTTCAGCTTCAGTATATAGCTTTATATATTCCTGGGTATTTAGCCTTTCAGGTTTCCTTGTAAAAGACTGAAAAGATGTCTCTGCATTTACTGTCAAATCAGGTTTTTGGTTTTTTTCACCCCTTCTGGTTGTAATCAGTATAACACCATTAGCGCCCCTGACACCAAAAACCGCAGTTGCAGATGCATCTTTCAGAATAGATATTGACTCTACCTCATTTGGATCTATTGAAGCTATATCGGGTCGCGGAACTCCGTCAACCAGGATGAGCGGGCTTTGCCCGTTCAGGGTCCCGGCTCCCCTTAAAAATAGTCTGGCATTGTCGTTACCGGGTTGTCCGGTGGTTTGTATTGAAGTGAGGCCGGATAAGCGCCCAGCCAATGCATTGGAAAGATTAGCTGATGAACTTTGTTTTAAATCCTTTGTCTGAATTGATGAAACAGCTCCGGTAACTGCTACCTTTTTTTGAGAACCATAAGCCACAACAACAACATCATCTATCAATAAACTGGACTCAGTCATTGCAACATTGATGACAGAACGACCTTTAACGACTTCTTCCCTTGCTTCCATGCCAAGAAATGAGAATACCAAAATACTTTTGGCAGAATCAGGAACATTAATTTGATAGCTGCCATCAATATTTGACACAACTCCCACTGTACTGCCCTTAACTATAATATTAGCTCCAGGCATTGGATTTCCTTTGCCATCAGTTATCACACCTGATACCATAATGGTCTGCGCAAAAGTACCAATTGTTCCCAGCAACAGTATGACTACCAAATAATACATTCGCTTTTTCATAGAATCAGTTTTAATTTTATTAAGGGGTAAAAGGGCTGGTAGCATTCAAATACACCAACCCTTTTACAACTCTAACCACTAAACTTAGTTACTTATGCGATTATTTTTTTCCAGACTTTTTCGCGCTCGCAATGATTTGACCACAGCAACTATTCCACCATTTCCAGTCCTCTCCGTATGTATAAGGTGGTTGGCAGGCATCCAGGTATGTTTGCAGGGCAGCAGCCGGAACTTTTATTGTAACCCATGGTGTCCCTTCCCTCTTGTTGAACATGGCATCTTCCATCCAGGGAGGAGTGTTACCAAGAAAAATTACTTCTGTAAGCATATCACATAGTGCAAAGGCACCACCACCAAGGCGTTGAACGTTTGCAGGGATGGTTACTGTTGTGAGTTTGACGTTATTAATAAACATGTTTCGTTCTCCGTATCCACCAATTACCCTCAATGAATTGGGGAATGTAATGCTAGTTAGGTTTATACAATCATAGAATGCCCCTCCTGCAAGACTATCGAGTTTTGCGGTTGTCACGTTCCATGAAATACTTTCCAAAGCATCGTTTGATCCAAATGCATCATGTCCGATCCATATTAAATTATCGGGAAATACCAATGATTTTAAATGATCACAATGGGCAAATGCCGCGTTCCCAATTTCGGTAAGTGTGCTTGGGAATGTAATAGTTTCAATTAATGAAGCAACGGCAAAATTGGTGGGTATAGAAGTAGGTCCATCAGGAATAACAAGATTTTTTACCGAATTGCCCCAGAAAACTGCACCGTCAAGTTTTTTTAACGTACTTGGAAGGGTAACAGATGTAACTGCTGCGCAATTTCTAAAAACCCCGCCAATAATCTCTTCAACGCCTTCGGGTACCACTATTGTAGTTAGTGTAGTATTGGAACTTCCATCATCAACAGGATAAAAGAAATCCCTACCGATTTGTTTTATTTTGTAAACTCCAATTTTTGCAGGAGGTGCAAAGTTTACTACATTGGTAATCTGATCGGGTGAACTTTCAATATATCCACCAATAGTAAGTGTGCGGTTAACATCATCAATATCAAAAAGTTTGTAATTGGTTTGAACCAATTGATAATATACATCTATATTAGCATTTACCACTGTTGTTCCTGTAAATTCAGTTCCGCCAGCAGGGGCAGTAAACCAACCATTAAACAGTTTATTTTCAGATTCTTTCCTTGGTATAGGCAATGTTGCCAATTCAGCATTTTCACCTTTTACTACTTCCTGGGTAAATGTAGAATCGGCTGAGCCATCTTTTTTCAAAGTGTGAAAAGTAACCGTTGCTATTTCATTATATTTTGCATAAAGCGACATATCTGCCATAACCTTGGTATTTGCAAAATCAAAAGCATCGCCGCTTAAATCTACTGTTTTGTACCAATTCTCGAAAGAATACTTTAAACCTGCTCCTGTTTTAACAGGATCAACAGGTTTTTTCAACTTGCTACCTTCTGTTACCTCAACAATAGAATCAGTTTGTCCATTGTTTCGGACATAAGTGACTTTGTACTTCGTAACCGCTGGTTCAACAGGATCATCTTTTTTACAGGAAGAACTTCCAACAATAATTGCCATTAAAACAAGCAGGGTAAAAATTGCCTTGCCTGACTTTAAAGTACATTCAATGATTTTTTTCATAGTTCAATAATTTTTAAATATAAATTTAGATATTAATTAGTAAAATTTTCCATCCATCATTTTTTCAATAAGCTTTAAATGGAAAATAGTTGAGAGGCCTAGGTATTTATTTTAAATATGATTTATAGGTACACTAACTGCTGTCTATTTCTTTCATATATATGATTTTAAAGATGTTACATTTACAATTTTATATAACCGATTTGCCATTTTATTAATAAGCTTAATTTCCACAACATTTTACTCGTTATTTAAGATTGATCTCTACCAATGGTTCAGCATTAATCGATTTATTATTCATGCCGTTACGCACATTCGTAATTTATTAACTGCGTCAGCAATACTATAATTTTTACTAAACACGCTACTGCTCCCTACTACAAATATATCAGCACCAGCCTTACTCATTTTTGGAACGTTTTCAAAGCTGCAGTTGCCATCAACTTCAATGATAATATTTGGATATCCTTTGTCATCCAGATATTTCCTTGTATCGGCAATCTTCTGTATTGTTTGTGGAACTAATTTCTGACCTGCAAATCCCGGATTAACCGACATTATGAGAACCATTCCAATGTCATCAAGAACATAATCGAATGTATTAATTGGAGTAGCAGGGTTGAGCGCCACGGCAGCCATAGCTCCTTTTTCATTTATAAGAGTAAGGGTACGTTGCAAATGCTTTGTGGTTTCCTGGTGCACCGACATTATATCTCCCGGGTGTAAATCAAAACTTTCTATGTGATTTTCAGGGTTATTAACCATCATGTGGATATCAATAGGAATTTTTGAGGCCCTGCGCAATGCTTTAACATAATCCGTTCCGAGCTGAAAATTTGGAACAAAATCTCCGTCCATCACATCAATATGAAGGTATTCTACATTTGACATTTCCAGCTGTTTAATGTCCTCGCCCAGATTCAGAAAGTTGGCACACATCATGCTTGCTGACAGTTTCATATCTAACTATGAATTTGGATTTACAATTACTCTTAATCCTACATGTCCCTCTGCCGCATTAAAAGCATCAGCGATTTTATCAAGAGGGAAATGATGAGTCACGAATTTTTTAATATTAATTCTGCCCGAACTGATGAGGTCAACTGCCAGGCTGTGGTGAATTGGCATAGAACCATGTGCTCCGGTTATAATGAGTTCTTTGTAGTGTATAATATTGGTATCCAATGGTACAATAGAATTGTTTTTAGGTAAACCACCAAAGAAATTAATCTTAGCACGATTTTTTGCCATTTTAATAGCATCCACCTGTGAATCTGGATTCGGATTAGAGGTAAAAATTACATCCGCTCCAAGTCCACCTGTTTCTTCTAAAACTCTCTTAACAGCATCTTCTTCCTGCGAACAGATGCCAACATCGAATAGTCCTAATTTCCTGGCTATTTCAAGCCGGGGTTTGCTCCTGTTAATCACTATTACTTTACCAGCGCCCATATTCTTTGCTACTTCGGCAATCATTAACCCAATCGGACCGGCTCCTATTAAAACAACTACATCGTTCAATTTTACCGGAGCAAGTTCAAGAGCATTCAATACACAGGCAAGGGGTTCGGCAAGACAGGCTTCATCATAACTAACGTGATCCGGAATTTTAGTAACAGGTCCGTAGTTGACCACTATGCTGTTTAATAATAAATACTCGGCAAATCCTCCGGCAAACTGGTATCCCATAGCATAGTTTATCTGGCAGTTATTTCCAATTCCTGCTTTGCAAAAAACACATTCACCGCAGGGAATATCAGCACCTACAGCAACTCTTTCTCCTACTTTAAATTTTGTTACATTTTTGCCGACTTTTACAATTTCGCCACTAACTTCATGTCCCAAAGTTTGCGGGGGTGTAACGCGGGAATTACCACTATGAAAAATCCTGATATCGCTGCCGCATACAGCACAAGAATGCATCTTTAACAAAATACTGTTATCATCAACTTCCGGTACGGGTATATCGTTAACCACCATATTATCGTTGCCCAGATATACAGCAGCTTTCATTGTTGTTGGTATATTCATGCTTTTCTTTCTATTAATTAATAAACATCACTTTATTGAAATACTCTTTTCTATCGCGCATAATTTCAAAGGCTTTCATATTATCACTATAATTAAACCGGTGAGAAATAAGAGGTTTAACATTTAATTTTCCCTGTTCCATTGCCCTTATGGCAGTTTTCCAATCGTTGTGCATATCATTGTAGCTGCTATTCCAGGTGCCTTTTAGTGTAATTTGCTTTCGAAGAATTTCCCAGTATCCTTTTTGTGAGAGGGTCATCTCTTTTACAGGATTTCCCATTGCCACCATTCTGCCAAAATTCTTCAAAGATTTCAAACCCTGTTCAAGGGTAACAGAAACGCCTGCACCCTCAATACAAACGTCTGCTCCAACGTTACGAGTCAGTTTTTTTATAAATTCCACCGGATCAACCTGCAAAGAGTTAATTGCATTCTTAAATCCCATCTTTTTGGCAAAATCAACTTTTGTCTGGTCAATATCAGATAACACTATTTCAAATGCACCCCATGCCTGAGCCCATTGAGCCAGCATAATACCAATTGGACCAGCACCGAAAACAGCCACAGTATCGCCAACTTCAACCCCGGCTTGCCTTATGGCGTGTAATGCAACAGCAGCGGGTTCGCACATGGCAGCTTCTTCATAAGTAACTGAATCACTCACCAGAACAAGATTCCATTCTTTTATTGCAATATATTCAGCAAAACCGCCATTCCGGCGTGAACCGTAGTAATCATAATTTGTGCATTGTGCATACTCACCAACCTGGCAAGCCTCGCATTTAAAGCAGGGGAGAAGGGGGAAAATAGCAGCCTTTTTGCCAACCAATTGAACATCATCTGCTTCAATAATTTCGCCGGCAAATTCGTGGCCCGGAATGGTAGGAAAGTGATAAGTTCCTTTATCAAATACACGAGGTATATCGCTGCCGCATATTCCACTTGCCCTGACTTGAATCAGTACTTCTCCCTTTTGCCGGACAGGCATTGGAACATCCTCATACCGCAGATCGTTTATTCCGTGCAGATTTAATGCTTTCATAATTTCATTTTTTTGCATTTTCTTTTTCTACATAAGGTCTCCAGTAAGCAATACTTTCCTTATGATCAGGAATAATTAGAGGTTCAATATCCCGATGCTCTCTATGGGAAAGTTCAAGGATGAGTTCACACTCTGTAGCTCCACCTCTTTTTAGGCTCTCTATTACCTTATCTCCATCAATTATGCCCTGTTCGTTATATTGCCTGGTAAAAGGCCAATGCATTGATTTGCCCAGCATTGATTGCTGAAGGTGCACAATAGGACTGTATTTACCGGCCCTTTCAAGCCACGGATAAGGATCTCTCTCATCGGGGTGTGGGGCGTGGCCAATGTCAATAATTAACCGCATGGGTACCTTCGCGTTTTCATTTACCCTGTTCATCAGGTAAAGGCTATCATCAACCGTATTTGCCATTTCACGTTCAACGCTCATGGGTTCAAAGGTGATAAAGTCAAAACCAAAATCTGCCGCATACCGGCTAACTTCCTGCCAATTTTTTACACCTTCGTCAATTAAAAAATTACGTCTGTCAATATTTTCGTAATCGGTAAATGTCATAATCCCAAAATGACTTCCGCCACTTTTTGCTCCTAACCGGGCACCCATTTCGAAAAATCTTTTGAAGAATTGCACATAAATTTTTCGTGCTTCAGCATCGGGGTGCATCAGATGGTTGATTCGTGTGAATGCGCTTGTGAAAACGCTGGTAACCTTTACATCGTTTTCTTTCATTGCGGCCAGGGTTTTGTCTATTTGCTTATCAACCCATTCTTTTGGCAACAAAGGATTCAGACAGTCTGCAACAAATTGCACCCTGTCAACGCCCATCTCACGCACTACTTTAGGCCATACTTCTGGTTCAAAGTATTTATTAATGGCAAAACCTAAATTGACACCTAAACTAAGTTTCATATATCAAACCTATTCTTTTGAAAATTATCTTTTAAGAATTACCTCTTTTTCGTATTTCTGAATATCTTCAATAAAATCTCCTCCTGCTGGTACATTATTGATCATGCAGAAATAATCCCATACTGCATGCCATGGAAAAGCTTTCGTTTCTTCAAGCATGGCTAAACGTTCAAAGTTCTGCCCATTTTTCTCAAATTTTCGCAGGATTTCTATTGGTTCAAGAAGCGCTTGCAGAAAACACTTTTGGGTAGCACGGGAGCCAACCACGTAAGCACCAATCCTATTAATAGATGCATCGAAGAAATCCAATCCGATATTAATCCGGTCAAGAGCATCTGCCCTTACTATTTCTTTCGCAAGTTCCAAAGTTTCGTCGTTCATTATAACTACATGATCAGAATCCCAGCGCACTGGTCTGCTAACATGCAAGGTAATTTTTGGGACAAAAAGCAGCATGGATGAGATTTTGTCGGCAACACTCTCACTCAGATGAAAATGCCCCATATCAAGTGTAATCAGTTTTTGATTTGCCACAGCATAGCCCATGTAGAATTCATGTGATCCAACCGTAAAACTTTCGGCTCCGATTCCAAATAGCTTGGATTCAATTGAGTCCTCCATATGTTCGTATTTTTTCTCAAATATCTGATCGAGTGAATCTTTAAGGAGCCAACGATATTCCATCCTGTTTACTGTAAGATCCTTAGACCCATCATGCACCCAAAGATTCATTACGCATTTTGAGCCTTGCGCTTTTCCCATTTCTTCGGAAATTACCCTGCATCGCTTTGTATGTTCAATCCAGAAGTTCCTGATTTTTTCATCCGGATTGGATAAGGACAAATTGCCACTCAGCGGATGTGAATAGGATGTGCTGTTAAAATCAAGTTTTAAGTTGTTTGCTTTTGCCCAATTAATCCATGATTGAAAATGTTTTGGCTCTATTTTATCCCTATCCACAAACTGACCGTCAAAGTCACCGTAAATGGCATGGAGGCTAAGTCTGTGACTTCCGGGCAGTAATGAAGTTACCTTTATTATATCAGTGCGAAGCTGATTAATTCCCCTGGCTTTTCCGGGATAGTTCCCTGTGGCAACAATCCCACCGGTAAGCGGTCCGTCAGGATTTTCAAAACCTGAACCATCATCAGCCTGCCAGCAGTGCAGGGATAATGAAATATTTTGCAGTTGATGTAATACCTTATCAGTATTTATTCCAAAAGAAGCGTAGTGCTCTTTCGCATTTTGATATAATTTTTCAATTTGCTCTCTTTTCATTTGACGAAAACTCTTAAATGACATTTTACAGTTAAATTATGATTAAAGAAAACCCAGCCCAAGAACCAGGCTTTCTTAATTAACCTATTTATACTAATCCACTTATTGTTAGAAAATACTTAAATTATCATCAACAAATTTACGATATGAACCACTGAAGGATGAAAATAAATGATTTTAATGTTCACAAATCTGACATTTTTTATACCTTTACAAAAAAGCTAAAAAGAAAACTAAGAAAAAAATGAAGGAACAGCCAGAAATTGACATCATAAAATATTTCGTTAACAAAGATTCTGAAGAAACATGGGGCATTACTTGTACAACCGCTGGTTATGAAGGTATGAAATCAAGAGACCATGACGTTGTTTTAAAGATGCATCCATCCAAGTACAGGTTTAAATCGGAGCAAGGCCGGATTCTTAATGAATTCCAACTGGTATATATTACAGAAGGTAAAGGTGTATTTAAATCAGCTTCCCTTAATTCAACCAATGTGAATGCCGGTACAATGTTTATGTTGTTTCCCGGGGAATGGCACAGTTATTATCCTGATCCTAAAACAGGGTGGAAAGAATACTGGATTGGATTTAAGGGTTCTATTATTGATTCCAGGGTAAGTTTTGGATACTTTTCTAAAACTTCACCCATTTGCATAGTAGGAATTAGTGAAACTATTATAAACCTATACAAAGAAGTTATATATATTGCAAATAAAGATAAAATTGGTTCGCAGCAATTGATATCAAGCATCGCTTTGCATCTTTTAGGTTTTTACTACTATAAAAAGTTAAACTGTCTTGAAAATGGTAATACCCGGGTAGTAAACATGCTGAATAAAGCACGTTGTTTTATGCGTGAAAGGCTTGCTGAAGAAATCTCATTTGAAGAAATGGCTAAAGAATTGGGTATGGGGTATTCCTGGTTCAGGAGAATGTTTAAGAAATACGAAGGTCTTAGCCCTGCACAATATCTTATTCAACTAAAGATTGCAAGAATAAAAGAGTTACTGACCACTTCAGATTTTTCAATTTCTGAAATAGCTGAACAGGTTGGATTTGAAAGCAAAAGTCAAATTTCAACCTTTTTCAAAAAATATGAAGGAATCAGTCCATCCACCTTTAGTAAAACGAACAGATCCTGAATTGGATCTCTTAGGCTCATAATTGTATTTGTTGCTTTTTTTAAACAGATATAATTGTAGATCTGGTAACTTTTCTTCATCTATTGCTGAAAAAATAGCCCACAGAGGATTTCATCAGAATATATTTTAATTTTTGTATTCACTTAAGAGAAGGTTCTTATTATCTGGACTGATAACCGTATGACCGAAAGAACAGAGAACACCTGAATAGATTAATGGTTCTTTAAAAACAAATAAAGATATTCTTATATTTATATCCCTTTCAATGATGGATTCGTTGTCCACCTCAGTCAAGAAAAGTTGTGAATCAGCTATAGATGGGTGTTTCATAAGCATTATTTATTTCATGGGGAGAAACAAGTTTTACTTAATCATTCAATCCTTTCTATTTTATAGATATAGTTGATGATCCTAATTGTTAAATGTTAATTACTAATTGCAAACTACCTATTTATCAATAATATTATGCCTATCCATTAGCTCATACCTGTTTACCCTGAAAACAGATTTTATGTAAATTTTAGCTTCAAAATTTTCTTTGAACCATCTTTTAAGCTGTATTTCGCAATGTCCTTGTCTGTCTTTTCAATTTCAGGTAGCTTTATCTTTTCCCTGATATCGAGTCTGGTTCGTTGGTTTCTTTTTTTGCAGGAATCATTTAAAAAATACTTTTCTAAAACTCGTAAATGTATAAAAACTAATTTCCCCAATTCTGATTCGGACTTTTCCCCATAACTAAAATAAGTTCCCCACCTTTTAACACATCCTTAAACTTCAATTTTGGTTCATTTAAAGGATTTCCATTGAACATGGCTGACTGAATATAAATATTTTCATCAGAATTATTTATTGTTTTGATTACAAAGGGTTTTCCTCCATGGTACATTTTGTCGACATGAATGGTAATCTCATCGAACAGGGGAGAAGTCAGGTCGAAAACCGGTTCATCGTTTACGCCTCCATTCATCTCGAACAATCCCATGGAGGCAATTACAAACCATCCTCCCATCTGACCCTCGTCTTCATCGCCTTCCCAGCCATGGTATGGCGTATTTCCATAGTATTTATCCAGAATAGCTCGCGAATACTTTTGTGTAAGCCATGGTTTACCAGAATAATTAAACAGGAAAGAGGCCTGCATATTTCCTTCATTCCCGTGATTTACATAGTATTCAAAAGCTACTTCCTGGTGCCTGTCAAACGCATGGGCAGCAAAGTTGTGTTTGTAGGATTTTTCAAATCCCTCTTCCAGTCTTTCATTGAACAGATCTTTTCCCATCAAGTTGACCAATCCGGGTACATCGTGTGGCACATACCAGGTATACTGCCAGCTGTTTCCTTCAATCCAGCTTTTCCCCGAAAACAACTCCCAATTCTTCATCCAGTTCCCCGACTTGTCTTTTGGAATTTGCCACTTCAATTCAGGGTGAAACTGGTTTTTCCAGTTTTCGGATCGTTTCAGAAAGAATTTATAATCAGAATCTTTGTTCAGGGCTTTGGCTAACTGAGCAGCACAATAATCAGTAAAGGCATAGTCAAGGGTTCGCGATGCAGCATCGACTTCAAGCGGTACATAACCCTGCTTATTGTATATATCCAAACGTTCCATGCCCGAAAGTCCATTGCCCGGAAGGCGTTTTCCCTGCTCCATCCCGTTGTGCCTCACCGCCTGGTAAAGTTTATTGATATCGTAATTCCTTATCCCTTTCTGGTAAGCCGAAACCATTAACGCTATTTCGTGGGTAACTTCCATGATGCCTGTCATTTTAAGGCCGGTAGGGCCATTGTTTGTCCAGCCGGTTTTGTCGAAAAGTTCCAGTTGGGTAGTAACCCAATTATTCATAATATCAGGTGCAATAAGGGAGAGGATGGTATTAAAATTCCAGAAAGTGTTCCAGAATGCATCGCCGCCATACATCACACCACCTGGGGGCAATTGCTGTACTCTGTTTAATGGATCAACATAACGGCCATCTGCATCACTCCAGGTTTGCTTGGCAAAACTACGGTAGAAATTGGTGTAGAATTTCCCCATGTTTTCTTCGCTTCCTTTTACTTCTATGGTCGAAAGCAATTTGTTCCATCTTTGACGTGCCGAAGTAACTACTTCATCAAAATTCCATCCAAAGGAATCGAGTTCAACTTTCAGGTTATTCCGGGCACCTTCCATATCCACCAGCGAAAGACCTACTTTCATCATGATGGTTTCGCCTTTTTTAATAGAATAATTAACGAATGCTCCTATTTCACCCTTTCCGGATATTTTGTTGCCATTGTTGGTGAAGTTATTATTCTCCCAACCGTTAAATGAACTGAAAGGTTTACTGAATTCAATAACAAAGTGCAGCTTGTATATGCCCGACGATTCAGCCCTGGTCAGTGCATAGCCTTCGATGGTGTTGCCATTTACTTTTTCGATTACAGCATCCTCAATCTTAATACGATATTCATAAGGGAAATTTAAAACAAGTAAAATTCTGGCATTTTCAACATCTTTATTGAAAGTATATTTGTGAAAACCGCAATGGGTTGTGGCGGTCAGTTCAGCTTTGCAATCGGCATCGTAAAGTTCGCAGGAATAATAACCCGGTGATGCGATTTCAGTTTCTTTAAAAATGCGTGAATGAAAACCTGCACCAGCACCACGATAGGCTTTGGAACTGGCGCCATTAACCTTTGTAAAATCCTGGGTTTGGGGCATTACCATCAGTCCGGCCATGGTCCAGGCGTGAATATGGCTAAACCCGGTTACATTCATAATAGAATAATCGTACCCGGCCATCCAGCCCGATTCCTGGTTATCGGGACCCAGTTGTACCATCCCGTAGGGCACTCCGGCATATGGGCCAAGCATCCATCTGGAATTGGAAGTTCCGGTAAATACATTTACATAATCGACAGGCTGCTTTTGCGCAAATGCAGTAAAACACATCTGTATACAGAGTAAAAATACCAATATTTTTTTTATTTTTATTGGTTGGCTATAAACAGTTTCCATTGGTTTGAATCTTTTATTTTCCTGCATAATATTATCTTTATTTGAATTTGGTTACTTCACCGGTCAGAATCCTGAAATCGGCATCATTGTTTATCGGGTCGAACTGAAATGAGGCTTCGGTTGCCCTGATTTCATTATATCGTTTTGTGAGCAGCTCTTTCAAATCCTGATTTCCGGGATGATATAAAATGTACATGCCGTTGGTTTCAAATGTGTCTGAAATGACGGCATTCCCATCGGTTACCTTAACATTGACGGAAAAAACACCTTCGTGGGTAATTTTAACCGCTTCATTGCACTGTTTTAAATAGGCAGGAATTTTAAAAGTCATGGTTTCGGTACGATTTCCTGAAGATACAAACTGATTTTTATCTGAAACCTTGTATTTCAGGTCAATGGCAAAAAGCGCAGCAAAATCCGGACCAGCAAGTACATTCAAATCCAGATCCATGAAACGGTTTAGCCACCAGAAAGGTGCGGTTTTTGAAAGCAGTTCGCCAACCACCATTATTTCGCGGTTTACCCTTTGAATTTCGGCCAGGCTGCTGCGGTTATTGATTACTGTTTTTCCACCCATGTTGAACCAGTATAGCGAGGTGGCACCGTTGGCAATGGCTTCGTAAGCCTGGATGCGCATTTCGAGGTTGTTTGGATTTCCCGCGTTTTTACGCGAACGGCTTTCCCAGTCATCGGCCATAGCCTGAGTCCAGGCTGCCACCGTATTTGGATAATTTATACGGTTCAATGTGCGCATATAATCGCCAATGGTTTCGAGTGGCGAACCCCACTTTACATTTTTGTTGCCGTATTTTTTATAATCGCCCCATTTGTCAGCATGTGGTGCAACCACGCGGTAGGCATCGAAATGGGCAAAATCGACCACACCGGCATAAAGAAAAAAGCCAGGTTCGTGCGAGAGCGTCAATGTAGTTGGGAATCCTGAATTCCGGTAAGCAGTATAATAATTGAAAATTTCCTGTGCTGGTCGTTTTCCAAACTGTGGTTCGCCAAAATGTTCGGCCCCGTGAATGGTTTTCAATTCATTTTCATCCGTTGTGGAAGCATCTTGCTGCAATTTTGAAAATCTTTTCATCGGGTATTTTTCCGACCATTCCTTGTTGGCCAGGAAATCTGATGCAGCACTGTTTACCGTGTTGAAATGCATGAATTTCATGGTTTTGCAATAAGCTTCGCTTTTCGATAATAACTCAAAATCCCAGCCCAGCCCGATATCAAAGTTGATAATCATTGGTTTCACTACATAAAAAAGTTCTTCAACAGAGGAATTACGGATTATCTCGAATTCAACAATTATCTCTCCGAAAGGAAGTCTTCCTGTGTTCACAAAAGCGCCATTCATGCTGTGGGCTGCAATATTCCCCTGGTCTCCGAACCATTTGATATCTCCAGGTGTAAATGTTTCACTCCACCAATGCTCAGTATACGATTTACCTGCTTTCCATATTTTTACTTGTTTTACATGTACTTCACTTCGTGCGTCGTTCTTGAAATACACATAAAATCCATCAGGGAATCTTGAACCATCGGTTGAGTTAAATACAATCCTTGAGGCATAAAAGTCAGGCGCTTTAATGTCTATCTTCTTTTCAGTGTTTTTGCCGGTGTTTTTATCCCTAAACTTCAAAGTAATTCCATGTGTATAGAAATTACTATCTACAACATTCAGAAGGTAACAATCCATAGCGCCTGCCGGAATTTCTACCGATATTTTGGTGGTTGTTTGACGAATATCGGGCACATCGCAAAACGTAACTATATTTGAACTGATTAATTCCTGCCCTGTTTTTCCATTGAACAGAACTTCAGGATTTATACCAGCTACTGTGTCAGTATTCCTGATAAAAATGCGGATTAGCGCTCCCGGCTTATATTTTGAAAGAAATTGCTTTTCGTCACGGTAGTTTGGAATTTCGCCAGATACATAATGCGGAACTACATTTACACCATCAATTTCAAGCGAAAGTGTTGGATTGGTTTTGCTTTTCTGGCCTTTTGCAGAGAATATCCCAACCGAAATGATAAATAAGATGATTGATAAAAAATATTTCTTCATCACTAATTAATTTTTGCTTCAATGGTTTCACCTGGTTTTATTTCTTCAGTTATAAAACTGATTTTGGCTCCATTCAATAATTTGTGCTGAGCCGGTTTTGCCAATCCATTTACATTAATTACAGGGTGTTCGCCATAAAAGCGGACTTCCCAGCTAAAGTTTTTTTCACCGGATTGATAAGTCAAAATGGATTTTTTATTTTCAAAATGGCTTAGCGAAAACAAGGAATTTCCAATATTGATATTTTTCACAGCTATATCGGCAATTGCCCTGGGCAAACGTGAAATGCTGGCCAGTTGATATTCAGGGGCATTGGGTTCCAAACCCATTAAACCTTCCACCACATTGCTTATCAGTACAAATGATATTTCAGGATAATTGCCATCGCCGGTGGTTTTGCTCACCGGAAACCGGATATCGATGTTATTGATGATGTCTTTCATCCATTTCCAGCCCTGTTCAATGCGGTTGTTGTTGAAAAAGGTTTCGGGCAGGTATGATCGTGCCTCTATATTCGATGGTTTTCCTTTTTTTGAACCGGCTGATTTGTCTACAAAATCAATATAATTTTCAGTCCTTCCCGATGGCTCCGCAATTCCCTTCATTAGCATAAACCATGAGTTTTCTTTGCCCCAGTTGGTTAATGCTTTGCCTTTCAGATTGTACCCACGAACCAGATTTTTATCACCCTTTTTTACAGCCCAAATGGTATTGAAATAGGTTTTCAGGTTTTCTGCTTTCGCTTTGTATATGTTGAATAGTTCGTCATTGTTACGGGCTTTTGCCATCATCGCGAAAGCCTCAAAAGCCCTGTACTGGCAGGCAATTCCGTCGCCAGCTTCTACAAGTGGAATATCCCATTCTTCGTTAAAGGTTGCCGAACCTTTGAAAATATCCCCTGAGCCATCGCCCTCGGCCACGCCATTGGGTTTCCTGCTATCATGCAAAATGATAAACTCATTGACTATATGAGAATAATAATTCCAGAGCGCATCGTCTTCGAGATAGTTTTTATCGCCTGTCCACAAATAAAGCTGATACGCCTTATCGACCAGTTCAAAAGCTGCAGGGATTTCCCGCACAAAATCGGAATCGCTGCGGTGGTCGAGTTTAAAAGGACTTCCATCGAAATTTAATGCCCACAAAGGGAACCATTTTCGCTCAGCGGTTGAAGTTTTGGCAAATTCACGCAGCATGGTAAAATTCTCCAACTGAAGGTTTAACAAATGGGCGCCAACTACCTGGTGACAAATATCGCGCGAGTAAAAGGCAGTACGCGATTTGTAACCACCCCAGTAGCAGGGGATGTAAGCCACATTTCCGGTTCCTTCTCCTTTTTCCCACCGGTCAACCACCCCTGATTTACCAGTCTGAACATGCGATAAAGCCATGTCAACAGCCCAATTGAAAGCCTGTTCGAGCTTTTTGTCAGCGCTATTAATACGAATTTTTAATGAATCGATATCGTTTGCACAAATATTAGAATTAAGCAATAAAGTGGCCAATATCAGCGATATATGCAACATTCTCATATTTTATTGTTTTATTTGATTTACTGAAGTTTAAGTCATTTCATTAATTCTTATTGGTTAAACATACGCTTCATTTCTTCAATTATAGTATTAGCCTGTTTATGAATTTCCGGACCGGTTTCGGGACCCAATGAATTGATTTCACCGTATGGTGCTTCCTTTTCACCATAAGTGTAAGGTGCTTCTTCGTCCCAATGTGATTTTGGCATCATATAGCCCACTTCATCGTTTGCCAGGCCTACCACAAAATTGATATCCCCCTTCATCATTTGTCTTATAGGAGGCACTTCAACAGGTGCTGTTTTATAATCAGCCCCTTCGGGTGTTTCAATGCCTCCATCGAGTAACTCAGGGTTAATCTCTCCCGGAATGGTCAGAAACCAGGCTGGTCCTATGGTTAACAAATCAATTTCACTTTTTACATATTTCAGGTTTTTAAAACCCCTGTCAAAAACAGCGAGAATTGCTCCCAATTTAAAAAGGCTGTTATCCAATCTAAAATAGAATGTTTTGGCTTTCAACTTCAAATCAGGATTTTCGATACTCTTCCACTGACCTGAATCTAGTTTTGTAAGAATTTGATCGGCAAAACGATACCCTTGTGCCCTCACTTTATCAAAATTGTTTTCATCGGTGGTAAAGGTTTTATTCAGCCACTTGTCGTGAGTTGCACTGCCCATGCTGCTCATCAGTCCACCAACGGCACCATTCATTACAATCACTGTTCCTCCGGCACCATCACGTTTCTTCTCATTTTCATAGAAAATTCCCTGTTCCACACCATCGCGAAGGTAATGGAAAATATCTGAAGTAATAAGCAGATTTTTACTTCCAGCAGTTTCGGGATGATCGCCTATGTTTACCAGCACACCCATTAACTTTCCGTTGAGACTGTTTTTTACGCGAATCAGCCTGATGCCTTCGTCGAACACCCTGGGCATCCTGAAATCGTCGATCAAATCTTTTTCAATGGAATCAATCTGTGCATATTCAAGCGTGGCAGCTACCCTGTTTTGATAGGCTTTGCAAATGGCATCGGCTGCTTTTTGCTGGACCATTTTACGGTATTCCTGGTTTACGCCGGATTTATATTCCGACTCGCCCCATAATCCCTGCAAATCAGGTGCTTCGTGGGTGTGGGTTGAAGAGAGAATTACATGATCAATTTTCGGATTTTTCTCTGCTACGAGTTTTCTAACAGCAATCACATCATCATGAAAAAAACCAATGGCATCAATTACGACCATTCCTACGACTGAGGCGCTGTCGTCGAAAACAACGGCACGAGCCCAGAGATCATCATGAATGCCGTTGGCAGCCCTTTTGTTGTCAAAGCCTGCCATCCAGAATGCATCGAACATCCCGTTTTTGTTGCCATCTACGTAAGTATCGCCTTTTTCGGGTTCGTATTTCGCGTTGCTGTCTGCATCTGTCCAGGAATCTGGCAGTTCGGGCGTGATTTTTTCGATGGCAAAGCCCACTTTCAATTGACCTGATACTGAATTTTGTTTGGGCAGATTCAGGTTTAGTGAGTAATCCTTATTTCGTTCGTGGGTTTGCACCAAAACAAAAATGAACGCACCGACAACAATCAGTAATACAATGATGGCTGTCCATTTTAAAATTTTTTTCATATATTTTAGTTTAAAGTAATGTTATAACGGATTGAGAAAGCTTTAATCAACAGGCACTTCACTCATAATGCCCTTGTATATTCCCGGATTAGAGCCTTCGATAAGCACAGCCCCGACTGCTTTTTCATAAAATCTTGCAGGGCCAACGCCCCCGATAATCCCATAGGCATAGCCCTGCGATTTCATGGCATACAGGCATTCCATCAACAATGCTTTACCGATTCCTTTGCCCCTTTGACTCTCTTCAACCCCCGTAGGGCCGAAAAAGTTCCGGTAGCATGAATCATAACAGGCAAATCCCAGTATTTGACCATCTTTTATTGCAATAAAACCTGCAATAGGCTGGTACGAAAAACTTACTTCTTCTTCACTTGCCCATCCTGTTCCGAAATGTTTTGTAACCCATTCGATAACAATTGATTTCTCTGCTGCCAAAGGCCTGCGTATAACAATGCCTTCACTATCCAGTTTTTTCATTAATGAAGTATGATCTGGTAAATCATACAATCGGACCAACATGTCTTGCATATTAATAAAGTTAAAGTTTATAATGATTTGCGACTCCTTTTCCAGGTCTTTATTTTATATCCATAAAATGCATAAGAAAGAATGATAAGGTAAGAAGGAACAACAATCCAGTAAGCATTTTTTGCTGACCAGTTGTCGGATATCCAACCCCAGACCAAAGGAAGAACTGCTCCGCCTGCAATGGCCATAATCATCAGTGCCGAACCGGTTTTTATAAATTTACCCAGGTTGTGAATGGCCAGTGGCCAGATGGCAGGCCAGATCAGCGAGTTGGAAAGTCCCAGCAGGGCAATGAACATAACCGTCAAAGGTAAATAAATATCAAGCCAGGGGAGAGTAAATCCATACTTTGCAGGTATCACAATGGCCAGTAGTGTAAAAATAATGCCCAGTATGGCCGAAGCTTTTAATACGGTCAGGTAATTTACAAATTTGGGAATGAGGATAATGCCCAGAATATAACCAATCAGCATCGTAACCATGACCATGGTAGTGTAGGCTTTGGCCGATTCAATGGCAACTCCCAGGGCTATGCCATAACTGAAAATGGTGTTTCCGGCAATTACTTCAATGCCAACATAAAAAAACAGGGCTATCATGCCCAGGATGAGATATGGAAATTGAAAAATATTTGTTTTGGAAGCATCAGCTATTCCTGCATCTTCTTCCGGTTCTTTATCCACATCGGGCAAGGGTGAGTATTTTACCATTACCCCTAAAACGAACAAAATCAGCGTCATTATAATATATGGACCAATAACACGACGCGCCAGACCATCGAGCGCCATTACCCTGGAAGCATCGTCCATTGTTTTAAGGCTTTTTACAAAGGCATCACCATCATCAAGTATATAATATGCCAGGATTAACGGGCCAATTGCCCCTGCCAGGTTGTTGCATATTCCCATGATGCTGAATCTTACAGCTGCGGTTTCCCTTCGTCCCAAAATGGTGATATAAGGATTTACGGCCGTTTGTAACAAGGCCAGCCCTGTGCCCATTACAAATAGTCCTGAAAGAAAAAAAACATAGGTTCGTGATATGGCTGCCGGGATAAAAATGGCTGTTCCAACTGCCATGATAAGAAGTCCCATCATTATACCTGTTTTAAATCCCGTTTTATTCAATATTTTGGACGATGGCAATGCCATAATGGTATAGGAAATATAAAAAGAAAAAGCTACAAATACAGCTTGAAAATTGTTCAGTTCGCACGAAATTTGTAAATAAGGTATCAGGATTCCATTTAACCAGGTTACAAAACCAAAAATGAAAAAAAGTGCCCCGATTATAGATATGGACAGGATGTAATTCTTTGTTTTTGAAATGGTAAATTTACTTGTCATAGGCTATGATATTATTGTATATCAGTTTATGCTTTTCCGGATTATGTTCTTCACAAGCGTGGCGGGCCTGCCATGCCTTTTTTTATTTTTTTCCTGACAGAAAACAGGTAAAATAAAACACCTGAAGCAGCAGCTACGGCTGTCATCAAAAAGGGTAAATGTTTAATTTCCACGCCCGGTATATCAGTTTCAGGAATACAAAGTGCGGCAACAACCAAAAGTGTCCAAATCAGCGAGAAAAACTGAATGATTTTACGCCACACCCCAAGGGTAAAGCCTTCAAATGCATTCATATCTTTTTTTGTAATGATGGTTGCGAGCATAATTCCTGCATACCCAAGATATGCCGCTACGGCTCCAACACTGGTAATTATTTCAATTCGTCTGAAAGCCAGTATAACAATACTGCTGAAAAGCCAGATTACGATCGTGGCAATCTGTGGTGTCTGACGCTTCTGGTTTACTTTTGCCAGGAAAGATGAAAAAGGAAAAATATTGTCCCTCGACATGGAAAAGAGCAGCCGGGTTGCTGTTGCCATGGATGCAACTGCGCAGGCAAAAATTGAAAGCATTACCACCATTCCTGTTGCTGCTGTAGCCCTTGTTCCAATTGAATTTTCGAGAATTGAAATCAATGCATTGCTTTTTCCCTGGGCATTTCCAATGTTTCCGGCGTTCAGAACCAAAAGTATTAAAATCAGAAATCCTGCCAATGCCGCACTCAGCTGGGATGAAATGACTGCCCGCGGCACATATTTGCGTGGTGATTTGGTTTCTTCGGCCAGATCGGCCGCTGCTTCAAAACCGGTTAAGCACCAGGCCCCAAGTAGCAACGATAGGGCAAAAGATGAAAACCCTGCTGCATTTTGCGATATCGAATTCATCGATCTAAAAAGATTTTCGGTATTCATTGCACCCGAAAGGATCCAGATTGCAGTCATACCGGCAATAAGCAACAATACACCAGTCAACTCGGCATAAACGCCCAGGTTGTTCACCAGGGAAACGATTTTAATTCCAAAAATATGGATAAGGGTAACCAGGGTGATGATGCCCAGGGTAATAAAGGACACCGTCCAGCCAGATGATTCGCCTCCAAGCATTGTACTTAATGTGACTGCCATGGCCTGGCTCGTACCGGGAAAACCTGTGATAAACTGTATTAGCAGGAACCATCCCACAAAAAATCCAAAATGCGCATTTACCAGCCTGGCTGTCCACTGGTAACCATAACCGGAAATGGGAAAATGGGTTGACAAATCGGCCATTACAAGCGACACAAGAAACTGTCCAAATCCCACCAAAAGCCATGACCATACAATGGAACCGCCTACCTGAGCAAAACCAAAGTTGAAGTTTGCGAAAATACCCGTCAATACTGAAATAAGTGAAAATGAAATGGCAAAGCTCGAAAATCCGCCCATGGAACGGTTAAGCTGCTGTTTATAACCGAATTTATGCAATTCGCCCGAATCGGTGTCCGGGTTTGTGAAGCCGATGTTATTCAAATTGTTTTCCATTGAATACCAATATTTTAATTAGATCTTCCAGATTTTCAAAATCTGGAAGATCTCAAGCTGAAATTTAAAACTTTAAATCATTCACTGCATTTAAAGCCCATTCTAAGGTAATGTTTGAATCATCAATGACCGAATACCAGATATTGGGTTTGCTTTGTACATAATTCTTTACATTCAGCAACGAAGCAATCAAATCTTCCTTTTCTATTCCCATATCAGACGGATGATATTTTAATCCCACACGGTTCATTACCTCCTTAATCATTTCAAACCTATTTTGTTGTAACTGGCTCATCAGGTAAATGCCAAGCCCAACTATATAGCCGTGCACAAAAGGACGGGCCAGTCTTTCTTCGAGTTCATAAAAAAGAAAGTGCTCCGAGCCTTCTTCGATGCGATAATGGCCGGCAGGCAAACAAATGGTGTTCATAGTTATATAACCCTCCACAATGGCTGTTAATCCTTCATCTGTGTTTTCCCTGATATCATCAAGTTTTAAAAAGATTTTATCCAGAATATTACGACCGGCTGCAACATCCCCTGCTGAAAAAGGGAATTCCGATTTCCCTTTGCTTTGGGCATACTCCCAGTCGAAAGTACCAGTGTGAATGGACAATAAATCACCGATTCCTGCCACATTTAGTTCCTTTGGAGCAGTGCGCAGAAGGTTAAAATCAATAACCAAAGGATTTGGCGAACTGTTACCTACGTAGAATACCTGGTGGTTACGCCTGATTCCGGCTGCAGGGGTTACAAAAGCATCCACACTCAGAATGGTTGGAATACTTACCAGCCGGATGCCCCTTTTCAAGGAAATGTATTTGGCTGCATCAATGGCCTGTCCGCCACCTATACCTACAACCGTATCGCAATCCGGAAGGCTTTCAAGCATTTTGTCAAGCCAGCTTTCTTCCATGGTTTCAACCATAACCACTTTTTCAGGATTTCCTCTCAACTTTTCTTTAGAGAATTTCCATGGAATTGGCATGGTTGTAACCACAAATTTTCCGATTTCTTTGCCCAATCCATTTAAAGTGTCACGTCCAATACGCAGGTCGGTAATATTTGTTTGTCCGTTGATATTCATCATAGTCATTAAAATTTTTAAAATTACATTACTTCCATTTGCAGGTGCCAACTGATTTGGGGGGTATTAAACTTTCAAAACAACGGTTGCCAAACCAAGTTACAAATTTCTGCTCTTTACTGGTCTGGTTTACAAGGATCTGAATCATCGTATTGTCTTTATTCCTGAAAACCACAGAGGTTAAATTTTTAACACTTCCTTTGTTACATTCAACCCTGATGGCTCCCGGGCGAACGAATTTTGAAAATTGAGACAGAAGATAATACTCAGGGGTTACATAGATATCAGAAGTTTGAACACCTCTTTCGATAAACAGGGGAGGACTTAGTTCTTGCATTGTATTATATGGCCCCTGGTTGCATTCATCTGTTTTGATGGTTGTCATAGGTACCCAGTATATATATGAACGGCTCCAGTTTAAAAAATAGTTCTGGATATTGTACATTCCTGAAACCCCCCATTCAGAATGTTCTGTAAGGTGCATATCTTTATCAGGAAAAAGGTTATGAAGCTTTGTCGTGCTTTCTGGCGAAGTTCTTGGCTCATAATGATGAAAAGCTACCCCGTCAATAATATCCAACAAGCCTTTTGATTTTAAGTCGGTTAAAATCCATTTTGGATTTTCCCAATTGTCCATATTGTGGTCGTTGATCCAGATTCGGGTGTTAATTCTTCTTTTTCCTCCGGTTGTATCAACAAATTCGTTGTGTATGGCAATGGCAATATCCCTTTCCTGTTCCGGGCTAAGTAACATTCCCGGATAAGAGTCCGGTAAAAAATTCGGCTCATTCTGAACAGTTAAAGCATAAACAGGAATTCCTTTTTCTTCGTATGCCTCTATAAACTGTCTGAAATAATTGGCTAATTTTCCTTCATAACCTTTTTTGAGGGTCCCACCAATCAGGTTTTCTGATGTTTTCATCCATGCCGGTGGACTCCAGATAGATGCAAAAAAGATTACCGGCTGTTTTAATCTGGCAGCTTCTTCAATAACCATTTGCAGCACATGAACTATTTTTAAATCCACATCCGGCTGAATAGAAAAGGGTTTATCCGGATCATCCTGGTAAGAATAAAATCCTTTCGGGTGTTTTGAACAGGCCCTTCCATCTGAAAAATCTGAAGTACCTATTGTAATCCTGAACATATTCAGGCCCATTCCGTTCTCACTGTCCAGTAAAACCCTTATCCATGAACTTACTTCCTGTTCGCTCTTGTTTTTGAGCAAGGCATGGATTGAGGTGGCTTCAAGGGATGTGCCAATCCCTGATACAGATTGGAAGGTTAAGGCAGTATCTATCCTGAAACTACAGTTTTTTTCATTAGATGCTGATTTCAAGTAAACCGGTTTTTGCACGCTTAGCTTGTATCTGATGGCATCGGGAGAAGGCGGATTTTTGTACCATACTATGGATCCAGGTATTAGTTCCGAACTCCACCAAATATTTACAGAATCATCATTTTTTGCAAAAGGAATTTTCATCGATTCCGGTTTGTTTATCAGACCCGGGAATACAATTAAAAACAAGAGGACGGGTATAATCTGGATTAGATTTCTTTTGCTGATTTTCTTCCTCATAGCTTGATAAAGATTTTCTTTTTATACAGAAACCAGGCAGGAATGAAATTGATTCCAACATAAATCAAAGCATAGATCATACTGGCCAGTTTCGGATACATTCCCATGGAAGTGAATCCATTAAAGAAATGCTCGTTGAGGCTTGCCCCTGAGAATTTAAGACCATAAAAAAACCTGGCTAAAATGTCAGCAAGTACATAAACCGCAATGGCATTCATCCCGTAGATTACTCCAAACTGCGTCCATTTCTGGTATTTCTGCATATCCGCGATATAGATTGTTGCAGCCAGTGTCATGGAAGCCATTCCGGAAGTAAACAATACAAATGAACTTGTCCATAAGTTTTCATTCAATGGAAAAGTCCAATTCCAAACCACTCCCAGAATAAAAGCGGTAAAACCGAAAGTAAACATCATCATTATTTTTTGCTCATCCGTTCTTTTTGAGAGTAGCAGGGTGCCGGTAAGCATACCTGTTATGGTGGTAACAAAGGAGGGGAATGTACTCATGATTCCTTCGGGATCCCAGTTACCCTGCCACATTTTTCCTGGCAGCCACTGCTGATCAACCCAGGCGGCAATATTTATTCCGGGTTCAAGCATTACTTTTCCGTAGCCAGGTGTAGGAATTAAGGTCATTACCAGCCAATAAGCCACCAATATTGCAGAGCCAATTATGGCCTGGGTTTTCCAGTTCGTGTGCAGAAATAAAATTCCGCAGACCATAAAAACAATGGCAATGCGATGCAGGGTTCCGGTCCAGCGTAATTCTGCCCAGCTGAATTCTGTTAAGATCCCCAGTAAATTCAAAGCCATTCCCACGGCAAATATCTTTAAAGCTCTGAAAATGATTTTTGAATACATGGATTTGGGCGGAATTCCAGCCTCCAACCTTTTTGTATAGGCAAAAGCTATGGAAACACCGACAATAAAGAGAAAGAAAGGTGCAATCATATCAGTAAAAGAAATGCCGTTCCATTCGGTATGGTTGAGCGGAGCGTACGAATAATCCCCGTTTCCCGGAAAATTAACCAGGATCATGGCAGCAATAGTAAATCCCCTGAACGCGTCAAGGGAAAGAAGACGTTTGTTTTCCATATTTGTTTTTGAATTGAATTATTGAATCGACTTTCCTGATTTTTGAAGCATGGAAAGTCATTACTCCTTTATTCTTGACCAGCAAGATATTTAATTTTTTCCATCATAATATTTCCGGCTACTTTATCAACCGACATGCCCGACAAATATTCAAGGTGCTTCATTTTTGTTCCGGGCTGATAAAAATCGTCAGTCAATATGTATCCAAGTTCATCCATTCCAAGGCCTATTACAAATTTAGGCCCTTGTTTTATCATCAGTTTTTTCGATTCCTTTGAATGAGTGGGCGTTGTTTCGCCCGGATGGGTTACAAACTGCGCGTTTCCAATTGAGAACCAGGCTATTTCCGTTTCCACACTATCTGTCATAGTCCGCTTAATTACCCCTGCAGCAGCCAGTTGCTGAAACCCGGGATTTGAAACAGGCAGATTAAAAATAAGGCTTTTAAAATCGATTCCTGATGGCTCCATTTTTTTTGGATTTATTAAAGATGCTTCAACAGCCCTGCCAAGTTCCCTGCCTCTTTTATCAGCAGTTTCAAAAGTTTTAGGTTCATATTCTGCCTGAACCCAACCTCCGATAGAACCCTGAAGAAAAATATTAATTCCGCCAAGATTTTTATTTAAATGTGCATACAATCCGGCAATATAATCGGCTGAAACCAGGCTTGTGGCTCCATCCATTATGGTTGGGTGACAGGCAAAATTGGTCAGCGTGGCCAGAGATTTACCATCTGTGCCCAAAAACTGAAGCACAGTAAGGCTGCGATCCAAATTCAAAGAATCGGAAATATTGTAAACCCAGTCTTTTCCAAATTCGGTTCCGGCATAAACCATGGTGGCAGGTTTCCTGTTATGCCAGGCTTCAACAATTGCATTTACCGAATTTTGAACCAGTTTTTTTATGTACAGGCTGTCAACACCCGAAGTCATTTGATCGGGCCCCCAGATACCTACCACATCGGGTCCTTCGTGCGTGTGGGTAGATGACATGACAATATGCGATGGGTCAAACTCAGTTGAGGGAATTTTTAATGCCACTTCTTTTCTAATTTCCTGAAGTGTAGGATATAACACTCCTATACAATCGAAACTTAGCAATGCCAAATGATTCTTAGTATCGGAAACCACAAGTACCCGCACATACAGCGAATCGTGAACGCCTGTAAAACGCCTGTTTATTTTATCGCCTGCAATAAATGCTCCGGTATCAGGAGTTATGGAAGCCTGTGATACGCCAACCATTAAATCATGTTTACCGTTTTTATTATTGCATTGGAGCAGAATAAAAGCAAAGAAAATTAAAATAATGTGTTTCATAGTATGGTGTATAAAGTTAATTATCTGTTTGTTACTTATCATATCAAATGTTTACAATTTGCTGAATCTTTCTAATTGCTCCGGCAAATTTTTCCAAATCTTCTTTTGTTCCGAGCATGGCATGCTGCAAAATCCAGACAGCCTCTTCGTAACAGGCTTTTTCGGTAACCGGGCAATGAACTTTTGTATAGTCAACATTTTCGGGAATGGCATAGCACATAAAGTTTTTTTGTTGAAAAACCGGTTGCTTGTATAAAGGCGCAGGATATCCCATAAAAGAAGGAACTCCTTCGGCTGCAAGCATTTGGGCAAATTCCTTTTTGGGCAGATTATTGAAATAACGCTGATCGTATCGGAAAATATAAAGATGGTAAGTATGCAAGGTTTCTCCGTGACCTCGGGTAAGAGGCGAAATTCCCTCTATTTTTTCGAGTAATGAGTTGAGATACAAACCGTTTTTGTTTCTTTTCCGGGTTTGTTCACCCAGTCGTTTAAATTGTTCGGTTAACAGGGCAACCTGCAACTGGGTTATGCGGTAATTGCAGCCGAGGAAATGATGCTCGTACCATTGTCCACCCTTTACACGACCCACATTGCGCAGGGAATCCATCATCGCGGCAAGCTCATCATCATTGGTTATTACCATGCCACCCTCGCCGCTGTTCAGGTTTTTCGACGACTGAAAGCTGAAACAGCCTGCATCGCCGAGACTTCCCAATTTCCAGCCTTTGTATTCGCCACCATGTCCGTGACAGGCATCTTCAATTACCTTCAGATGGTGCTTTTTGGCAATTTCCATAAGTGCATCCATATTACAGGCCTGACCAGCAAAATGCACAGGAATAATGGCTTTTGTTCTGGGCGTGATGGCTTTTTCGACTGAAACAGGGTCAATATTGTAGGTATCGGGCTCAATATCAACAAAAACCGGAACACAATTGGCCTCCACCACAATCGAAGCAGTGGCAATAAACGTATAGGGGGGAACAATTACTTCGTCGCCCGGCTTTACACCACAGGCAATCAACGCAAGACGCAAGGCAATTGAACCGTTGGCGCAGCTTAAAGCATATTTTGTTCCGCAAAAGGCTGCAAATTCTTTTTCAAATTCGAGCACTTGCCCATCGCAGTTGGGATTTCCCCAATCACCACTTTTAACAATCTCAGCTATTGCGTTCACTTCCATTTCATCAAAAATGGGCCAGTCGAACTTTTTATCTATGGACTTTGGCCCTCCATTAAGGGCTAAATCTTCTTTCTTCATGAAAATTTATTTTACTGGTGTTTATAACATAATTCTATTGTTTCAAGCGCCGATTCAGGACTGCACAAATCCGGTATCTTATTTTCAGTGATGCATGAAACAAAATATTCCATTTCGCCCGAAAAGCCTTGGTTGGCATCGCCGGCAGATATAAGTTGTATTTCAGTATCGGTGCTGATTTTAATGTTTTCATCGCTGCTGGAATACAAAATGCTTGCTCTTTCGAAAACCGCTGTGTAACCAGCCTGAAAAGGATAGGTTGAATGGAAAGTATTTCCTCCCTCCATTTTCACTTTCAAATCTTTTGAATGGTAATTCCAGATGGCACTTACATAATCGTATTTGCTCAGTTTGCCCGGCAGACAGGTAGACTGAACAGAATCGGGCTGACCCAGCACCCAGCTGGCAAAATCAATATCATGAATGGCCAAATCAAAGAGCGCACCGCCCGATGTACCAAATGCTGTTTGTTTGTCTTTCCATTCGCCCCAGGCCGGAAGTCCCGAAAATCGGTGCATCGAAAGGAATTTCAGCGCCCCGAAATCTTTATTTTCTATCCAGTTTTTTAACTTAAGATAGGCAGGCATAAAACGGACCACATGGCCAATCATCAGTACCAGTTTATTTTGTCTTGCAAGTTCTATCATTTCTTTGCCTTCTTCCAAATCAAGGCAGAACGGTTTTTCGAGAAATACATGTTTGCCGGCGTTCAGTGCTTTTTTTGTTAATTGCCCATGTAAATTGGTATGAACAGAAATCACCACGGCGTCCAATTGTTCCTGTAAAAGGCAGTCGTCCAAACTCTTGTAAATATTTACATCAGAAAGCATTTGCTGGTCGATTGAACCGGTCGAAAAATTGCCTGCTTTTTCTTCCAGGTTTTTCCTGATATTTTCAGGATTTACATCGACAATGGCAACCAATTGTAAATTTTTATTTTTCAGGATGTTGATGGTATGGGTAACGCCCATAAAACCGAATCCGGCAACGGCAATTTTCAGCATAATTAAATATTATAAATCTATGGTAAATGCAACTCTGTGAAACTCAGTGGAACCTCTGTGGAACTCTGTGAAACAAATAATTACACAGCGTTGCACCGAGGAGAAAATGAGAAACACAAAGTTTTATAATTGTTTAAATTTCATATCATTGTATGATAACCGTCCGGCTTTCCCTTCCGAACTGGTTAAATGCTTTTAATTTCACTGTTTTTATTTTATCAATGGGTTTTTCGTAAACCGGCGAATTGATTGTAGGTTCTGAACCATCGTAAGTGTAACGGATGGTTAATCCCGGAAAGGCAATATTGGCCTTAACCATCCCATTTTCAACCACTGCGCCAGGCAGAGGAATGCGATATTTGAACCCACCAAATAATACATCCAGTTTTGGAAGCTCACGCTGACCAATGCGGTTGGCCAGTTCGTTCCATCCTGATTGAATTTTTGCAATCCTGTTGTTTAAACTGGCCTCATTTTCCCATGCCGGGGCAGCAGACCATGCCTTTTCCGCAAAGGCAAAGAGTTTTGGCAAAACATAATATTCCATCATGTCCTGACCTTTCACAGTTTCGGTCCATAACTGGGCCTGTAAACCAATGATATTTTTACGATTTTCAGGCTTTAAGCGATCTTTTCCTGCAAAAGCTTCCGCTTTATCGGTAAAATACCCCAAATCATTAAAAAAAGTAGATTTGTACACATCGTAAGGACAAACGAGATAAGGATCAATGGCATCCTGAAATCCTCCCCAATAAAGTCCACGCTCTTCGGGATCAGTGTTATATGATAAATCAAAATACAAGTTGGTAACATTGCATAAAACAACCGGATATCCTGCATTGGCAATCCTGTAACCCAAATCAATATTGCTTCCTGTATTGTCCCAAACAAGTGGCATAACATTTTTACCCACAAATTCATTGTTTATGGCAATATTGTTTTCCGAGTCCTTGTTCAGCACCACTTCTTCCCAACCGGTTACCTTCAAATTGTATTTTGAGAGAATTCCGAGGGCTTTTCGAAGGAAATAGCCCTGCAACTGCCTAGGATTTTTTACCTCGGGCAAGGTTTTCATCAATTCAATACAACGTGGCGATTTGGCCCAGGCCCCATTTGGAACCTCATCGCCACCTGTGTTGAAGGTGGTGAGTTTGAAGCCGGCTTCATCATACATGGCAATAATATCTTTAATAACCGTTTCATAAAAATGGTAAGCCGATTCGTTGGCCACACAAACTATATTGTCGTTGTAACGCTGAGCCGATGAGTAAACCGATTTGTCTTCGGGATCAATCAGTCTGAATTCTTCGGCTGCTTTTTCGTCGTTTTTCGACATATAATACCGGTAACGGGCTTCCATGGCTTTTATAGCTGCACGGGCATGGCTGGGAAAACAAATTTCGGGAATTACTTCAACATGGTGCAAAGCTGCATATTTTATAATTTCCTTGAAATCTTCACGACTGTAATATCCCGTTCCCTGCGGATTGGTCGTGAAAGGTCCGGATCCAAAGGATGGTGTAAGGCATGTATCGCTAAACAGCGTGTGTCCACGTTTTGATCCCATTTGTGTAAGTTCGGGCAAACCTTTAATTTCGAGCCGCCAGGCTTCATCTTCGGTTATCCGCAGGTTTAGCAGGTTTATTTTATAAAATGAAAGCACATCAATCAGTTTCAGCACCGCTTCCTTTTTCTGAAAATTACGTGAAACATCGAGTAAAAATCCTCGATAAGCAAAGCGGGGCGCATCGTTGATTTCAACCGCTGCTATTTCCACGTCCGAAACTGATTTATTGAACAACCCTTTTGGCAAAAGCGAAATCAAACTTTGAATTCCGTAAAAAACGCCGGCTGCATCGGAGCCAGTAATTGCAATCCCTTTTTTCTTATCTATTTTTAAATTGTATGCCTCTGCTGAAACACCGTTAACTTTGATAGCTCCGGTTTTCAGGACAATGTGATTGGGACCTTCTTCGGTTCCTTCGTATACAGGTAGTTTATTTCCGGTGAGGCTCTGGGCAAAACCTGAAACAAATGCCGCTTCATTTTCGAGGCCTTTAGCATAATAAACGGCTACACTTTCATTCAATATTGCCTTACCATTTCCGGGTTTAACCTGAAAGGGAGTAGGCAGAATTTTACCTTTATTTTCAGGTTCTAGTTTTGTGATATATTGATTTTTATAAAATTCAGAAGCAGGTGTTGTAAAGTATGACGAATCGGGGAAAACCTTGCTTAAATCAGTGAAAGGATTAATGGTATAATTTTTTATTTCAACAATTTGGGGTTTACCTTTGGTTTCGTTTAACACGATGTAAAGGCCAGCCGGAGCATCGCCGTATTTAATCATAACCCCATCATAAGTATATTCAAATTTGAGGCTATCGCCGGCAGCAATATTAAAGTTTTGGCCGGGAACAAACCGGTAAAAATCGCCGTTGATGTGCTCAACCTTACCCAGGGTGGTGTCTTTCATGGTTTTGGGATCAATGGTGGTTTGGTTGAAATACATAATCCAGTCTGCTCCGTCAATATCAGCGCTGCCTGTGTTAATGAAAGTAAATTCGGCAGTACATTCGGATGGATCGCCCCATTTATTTTCGATGAGCGACCATTTAATCTGAAGGTTTTCATTGGGTTTATTTCCGGAATTACAGGATTGTGTGAGCATAATAAAAGCGGCTATAGCGGCAATTATTAGAATTTGTAATTTAAAGAGATGCTTCATAATAAAATATTTAAAGGTTAATTTCAAAAACGCGTTAACGTTAACGCAAAAATATAGATTTTATACATATTTTTGTCAATCTATCAAAGTATTTTTTAAAAACCATGGCTGAAAGAAAAGGGATCAAAGAAATTGCAAAATTGGCCGGAGTTTCTATTGGCACTGTCGACAGGGTTTTGCATAACCGGGGCAGGGTTTCGGAAGAAACAAAAAAAAGAGTGAAAGAGATTGCAGCCAGGATAAATTATAAGCCAAATATAATGGCCAAGACACTGGTTATGAATAAGATTCATAAAATTGCAATTCTGATTCCTGAGCCGTCACAAGACGAATACTGGCAGCAAGCCTTCGAAGGGATTGAAAACACGGTTACCAAAAGCGGTCAACAGGGAATTCAGATTAAGTGTTATTTCTATTTTCTTGATGATAAGAAAACTTTTGAAGAATCGGCCAAAGAAATCTTAAAGAACATGCCTGACGGGGTGATTATTACACCCAACTTTCTGGATGAAGGGTTGATATTCTACAATCAGTGTATGTCTGCATCCATTCCGGTTATCATGTTCGATACAACTATTCCTGATACTAAGCCGCTGAGTTTTATTGGTACTGATTCATTCCGGAGTGGAATGGTTGCCGCTGAATTACTAAATATGATTAGCCACGAAAACGGAATATTTGCTATTCTACATTTCGATGAGGAATTGGTGAATTCGCCCCACATGCTCGAAAAGGAAAGGGGATTTATTCATTACCTTAAAAACGAATTTCCCGGTAGGGAATACCAGGTAATGGTTTTAAACAATGAAAAACACTCGTATAGCAATCAGATAAAAGAATTGCTTGATAAAAATGAAATAAGCGGAATCTATGTCAGTACATCAAAGGCATACCGAATAGCCGATTACCTGGTAAAAGAGAAATTGAAACCCATTCATTTGGTAGGCTACGATTTAACTGTCAGGAATATTGAGTTCTTAGAAAAAGGATACATCAGCTTTCTGATCAATCAAAATCCACGCCGGCAGGCGGAACAAAGTATACAATTATTTACTGAGTATTTCATTTTTAAAAGAAAAGTAGAACCAAGAGTATTATTTCCAATAGATATAATTACCAAAACCAGTTTACAGTCTAATGAAGAATATTAAAATGAATTTGAAGTACCAGTATTAAATTTTTGCCGGAATTTGGTTTGTATGTCCTATAAATTTTGATGATACATCAGGAGGTATTTCATTCTGACTTGCATTGCAATGTTTTTATAAAATTATTGCTGAAATTGAATAAATAATTCTAATTTTAACAAGCTGGACAAGGTATTTACATGGTAATATGTACTGGATTTTCCGACAATGTTAATTTACCCGTATTCTTTGAATGAGTCCGATAATTCATAATGAAAAGTGATTTAGGATAATAATGCATTTTATGGAACCAATCCGCAACAGGTTAATTGCTCTGATATTATTGATAATCAATTTCATAATCAGCATTTTGGTCATAAGCCAGATTATGATGCAACAGAAATTGCAAAATCAGCAATCAGCCATGCAGTTGTTGGCCAATACTGCAAACACCATTGATCATCAACTATCCATGTCGCTTTCATCTACAAAAGCCCTTGCCTCACTTATACAGCAATATGGCGATATCGAAGATTTTAATTCGCTTGCAGAGCAAATGCTGAAAGTTTACGGAGGAATAAAATGTCTGCAACTTGCCCCCAATGGCATCATTACAAAATGTTACCCACTTGAAGGCAATGAATCCGTTATAGGTGGAAATTTACTAACCAGTACAAAACGAAAAACCGAAAGTTTTAAAGCCATCCAGGATGAAAAACTTACACTGGCAGGACCTTTTGAATTGAGTCAGGGGGGCACGGGCACCATTGGACGATTTCCTGTTTTTATCAACAAAAGTGAAAATTTAAAAAAATTCTGGGGATTTACGATTGCCATTATCAGTTTACCGGAATTTTTAAAATACACCGGAATTGATAAGCTTGAAAAATCGGGATATGATTACTGGCTTTGGCGGATAAATCCTGATACCAGGCTTGTTGAAGTATTCGCCTCAACAAGTAAGAATTTTGATAAAAAAAATTCAATGAGTTTTAATATTGAGGTTCCCAACAGTGTATGGACCTTGTCGGCTATGCCAAAAAATGGCTGGATAAACAGGAATACCAGGATGATCTGGTATATGAGCTTGTTTCTGCTGTCAATATTTATTGCTGTTGTAGTTTATTTGTGGCTGCAGCGAAATACTTTATTAAAACAAAAATCTGAATTTTTAAAGATTAATGAACAAAAATTATTGGAAGTAAATGCTTCCAAAGACAAATTCTTTTCGATTATTGCCCACGATTTAAGGGGACCGGTGGGCACCCTTGTATCAATATGCCAGGTTATTGAAGAAAAATATGCAGAATTGAAAGAGGAGGAAAGAATTCATTACATTTCCTATATCCGGTCAGGTTCCGAGAAAACATTGTCACTGATTGACAATCTGCTTTTATGGGCTAAAAACCAGAAGAATACATTAACCTGGAAACCAACCGGTTTTGAAATAAATCAGGTAATCGGCGAAGTAATAGAATTATTTGAAACTACTGCAACGGATAAAAATCAACGGATTATTTTTGAATCAACAAATCAAATATACGTTTTTGCTGATAAGGAAATGTTGACCACCGTGGTAAGGAATTTAATTTCGAATGCCATAAAATTTACACCCAGAAATGGTTTAATAAATATAAAAAGCTATTTATTGGACAATTCCATTTGTAAAGTGGAAGTTTGTGATACAGGTGTTGGCATTGATAAAGAAAAGCTGCATACTTTATTTCAACTGGAAAATGTACAGTCAACCGTTGGTACCGAAAATGAATCCGGCACCGGATTAGGTCTCGTGTTATGCAAAGAATTTGTTGAAAAAAACAATGGAAAAATTGAGGTGGAAAGCCTATCCGCAAAAGGAACCTGTTTTTCATTCACTATTCCTTTGACTGATGAAAACCATTAATTTCTGTCCACCTTCAAATTTATTGTTACACCTGGTTCTCATCCGCATCGTCAAAATAATTTGAACTTGTATCTTCTTTAGATCGTATTTTCTGACTGAAACTTGCTCTTGACTTTTGATCTTTCATAAACATTCTCTTAATGTCGGCTTCATTTTTTTGAAAAATTAAAGTGTTGTTGATGGAAAGAGAAACGGCTATTTTTTCCACATCATGGTCTGTTCCGATATATGTAAACGTCCAGTGGTTTAGTTTCAGTTCTTCCACCAGTTTTTTGATTTCGTTTCCTGAAAACTCTTTTGATGCATTTTCTTCGCCGTCGGTCAGAATTGTTACAAGTACATTGTAGTCAGTTTTTTCCTGAAGATATTGTTTTAGCTTATTGATGGCAAACCCCATAGCATCATACAATGGTGTTGAAGCGTCAGGTTTATAGCTTTTGTCGTCAATTTGTCTGAGTTTAGCTGCCGGATCAATAAAATGAAGCAGCTTTTGTCCCAGGCCATTGAAAGAAACGAAAGAAATAAAGTGTTCCTGTTCAGGAAACTGTTTTTCGATTCCCTGTATGGTTTGTACTAACTCATTAAACCCTTGTATGATGCTTGTTTTTATCGATTCCATTGAACCGCTTTCGTCCAGAATAATTAGGTTATGCACCTGATGTTTTTTTTCCATATTTTTTGTTTATGGTATTCAATGTTTAATTTTAGACGCTCACGTATTTCCGGGTACTAAGTTAATAATTCCTGAATTACAAAATTAAATAAACACGAGTTTCTTATACCCGCACTCCCATCACCAAAATATCGTCGGTTTGTTCATAGGTTTTCATCCAGTTTTGTAAAGTCTGTTCAAGTTTTTCTTTTTGAATTTGCATTGGTTTATCGTGGTTTTCAAGCAATATTTTTTTAAAGTTAGATGCTTTGAATTTCATTCCTTTTTCACCACCAAACTGGTCGGTAATTCCGTCTGAGAATAGATAAAAGAGATCGTTTGTCTTTAATTGTATTTCGTGATTAGTAAACCCTGTTTTCTCATTTGGATAAAATCCGACAGGCATACGATCAGCCATTATCTCCTCCAATTCTCCGTTTTTTATAAGGTACAACGGATTCATGGCACCTGCATACTGAAGGACCATTGATTTGGTGTCGAATGCGCATAACGCCATATCGATTCCATCCTCTGCCTCACCGAGTTTGCCTGTTTGGTGGAGTGATTTCTTTATCTGTTTGCGCAATTCATTTAAAGCCTGGGCTGGCTGTATGATTTCCCTTTTCTGAATAATTTCGCTCAAATAGGAAATTCCAAGCATGCTCATGAGGGCTCCCGGTACGCCATGCCCCGTGCAATCGGCAACAGCAATGATGATTTGCCTGTCAATCTGTTTCACCCAGTAGAAATCGCCGCAAACTTTGTCTCGCGGGCGGAAGAGGATGAAGTTTTCGGGCAGAATTTCGTCAATGTAAGCAAAATTAGGTAATACCGCCGATTGAATCCTTTGTGCATATTGAATACTTTCGTTAATGGATTGATTGGTCAAGGCAAGCTGATCGCGTTGGGCACTGATTTCCTCGTTCTGTTGCTGGAGCTCCTCGTTGATTGTTTCGATTTCTTCTTTTTGGTGCTGCAGTTCTTCATTTTTAGACTCGATTTCCATTTTTTGAGCTACTACCTCTGCTGTCCTGTCTTTAACTTTTATTTCCAATATCTTACGTTCCCTTTCAATTTTATGCGTACGCCATCGGGTATAGACAGCTATCAGAAAAACAGCCAGCAGGCCATAGATAGTCCTTGCCCACCAGGTATGCCACCAGGGTGAATAAATTGTGAAAGGATATTCATATGTACTGCTCCATTTGCCGGATGCACCACGAACTCTAACTTTAAAAATGTAGTTTCCGTAAGGAATATTTCTATAATCTACTAAATTCTTTGAAACAGTATTACTCCACTGTTTTTCAAGTCCTTCAAGCATATATTGGTATACCAGTTTATGTGGGGCTATCCAGTCTATGCCTGAAAAGAAAAATGTTAAGTGATTTAGTTTATGAGGTAATTTTAAGCCAATAGGATAGCTGTAAAACGCAGCAATACTATCGAATCTAGCATGATTTAGAATTTCCCGGTACATCGGGTCGGGAATTTCAGCCAGGGTTTCGGGTTGTTGAAGTTTTCGAAAATCAATAGATAAACCCTGTATTTCAATAGCGTTTAATTGAATTTTAGGCACAGTTTCCGGTATTGCGAAATTACGCAGATTGAGTAACGAAAGTGCATCATTCGTTCCAATCCAGAGCCGATCCTTACTGTCAATAAACAATGCATGTTGATATATTCCAGAACTTTTGAGTCCATCTAAAACTCCGAAAGAATAAGTCATTCCGGAGCAATCCTCGCAGGAATTCCAATTACCCAGGATTGTTCCGGAAAAAAGTTTTGATTTCAGGTAATTCAATCCATTTCCGTTTCCTACCCAAATGTCCTTCTTTTTATCTAAAGACATAGTAATAACATTATCATCTGACAGCCCATTTTTTGAAGTAAAATTAAAATAATTCTTTTGGTCAAGACATGTTAATCCAAAACCCAGAGAGCCAGCCAGGATGTATCCATCCCCGGTTTCTACCAGGCAATTAGCGCCTTCTTTTGCCAATGGCTGCCTTATTAGTTTAATGATTGATTCTTTGTTATTATAACAACAAATACCTTTTGAGCCGGTTATCCATAAATTTCCCTCTTTATCTTCACACATTGGATTAACACCATCAAAGCCAATTTCTTCAATTGGATAATAATTTGTAAAACTTTTACCATCCCAGCAACTCAATCCACCTTCCCAGGTACCAATCCAGATATTGCCATTTAAATCCTTATAAAGGTGCCCAATTCCGTCGTCGGGTAAACCCTGTTTAGTGGTATAATGAATTAAATTTTCGCCATCAAAACAATCTAATCCGTTGCCTGTTCCAAACCATAATTGGCCCTTTTCATCTTCAATAATAGCCCTTACATCGTTTCGTGCAGTACCTTTAATTTCAGACTCCAAATCATAGTTGGTAAAAGAAATCCCGTCGAATTTGGAAACACCTCCGCCCCAGGTCCCAATCCATATATTGCCTGATTTATCTTCGTATATTGCTCTGACGGTAGAAAGAGGTAATCCGTCCTTTTCGGTATAATGTATAAATGAGTTCTTTTTAAAACAATTTGCTCCGTTTCCACGTGTACCTATCCATATATTTCCGCCGCTATCTTCGTATAAACATGTAATTTGATTATTTGAAAGCCCATTATCTGCCGTTATTTGCGTAAAACTTTTCCCATCGAAACAATTTATGCCTTTATCAGTGCCTACCCATATATTTCCGTCTCTATCTTCGATAAGGTTATTAAATATAACATGGTTGCTTGTTAATCCTTGTTCATCAGTATAATAGGTAAAATAACGTCCATCGAATTTAATTAAACCCTGCATATTGGAGGTAAACCAAAAATTTCCTTTTTTATCTTCAATTATTGAGTTAGCTTTGAAAAATCCTTTTTTAACGTTCAATTCCACGAATTTTTTTCCATCATAAATGCTAATACCTCCCAATGTTGCAATCCATAAAAAGCCCCCTTTATCTTCCAGAAGGTCTAAAACCATATTATTGCATAGTCCCTGGCGTTCGGTATAGTTAATAAATGATTTCCCTGTAAAGCAGGTCAAACCCCTATCAGTTCCAAACCAGATGTTCCCATTTTTATCTTCAATTACAGAATTCACCTGGTTTCCACATATTCCCTGTGCTGTAGTGAACGAGCAAAACTGATGTCCGTCAAAACATGTCACGCCGGAATTCGACATCTGGTGCGAAAACCATATTCTGCCATGTTTATCTTCATAAATGGAAGACACCCAATTGTTGTTCAATCCCTCGTTAACAGTGAATGTCCTTAATGAAGCACCATCGTAACAGATTGCCCCCCCAAAAGTCCCCATCCAGATATTTCCACGTCTGTCTTCAGTAATTGACCAAACCATGGCCGCAATAATTCCTTCGTTTTTTCCAATAATCTGAATATTTCTATTCGCATTGTCCTTGTAAATAGGACTTGAAGCCGGTTTTATCATTGGTGCCGGATAGGTTTTAAATACAGGTGGATAAATTGTGTCACCGTACTGAACTGAATAGTTTTTGGCTAAATGATTCTTGGTACTTTTTTCTTCAACCTGGTAAATTTTGGGTAACAAAAAACCTAGTTTCCCCGGAGTACAAGCACATAGTTTAGCTTTGTCAAGTTCAATAACAACAGGCTTTTTTGACATTATTGTTTTTTGACCCATATCCTTTTGCTCTTTTGATGGTAGCAAAACTGAAAGGCCAGGAATAATTGTTTGGTTTGCGAACTCATGGACAAACGGAGTGTTCATTTTGACCTTTACCGGGCCAGGCATTCCGTTTTCTCCGGGTGTGAATTTTACCAGTTTTTTTTCATTTACTGGGATAATCCGGGAAAGAACATCTCCTGAATCCAAATGTCCAATTACATTATGAGTATTTTCTTTCTTTATTTTCCTGTCAGTGCATATGCAATGAAGTACTGAAACAGCACTTAAGGTTAATATAATTTGAAATAATTTCATGGCTTTCAGGATTCAAGATAATATCAGTAATTTTCAGACATGCATCCAATTCCTTTAATGGATTATTCTTAACTAACTTATAAATTTAAGGCATATAAGATTATTTTCAAAAACATACGATTTATTTTTTCAATTGTTTATCTTATGATTTAAAACTTTGTTGATGATATCGCTTTGCGATGTTGTTTATCTTAGGTTAGGTTGAACCTCAAGATTAAGTAAATCTTTATTTAGTGCGATTAATAATTATTTTAAACCGGTTTGTAACATCTATCCTATAAACCATATATACATGGAAAATAATTATGTATTTAACTCCACAGTATCTAATAATGCCGTAAATTTGTATTCGTAAAATCATGACCATCATCATATATATAATATAAATTAATAAAATATGATAATTATGAAAAAGCTTGGAGTTTTTGTTATTGGTGTTTTAATTACAGTATTAATTGCCTGTTCTGGCAGTCAGAATAAGGAACCTGGCGAAAAAGATACAACAGTAAAAACAACTTCTGCCAATCAAATGGACCAGAAGGCTGTTTTCGTTCAGGTTGCTGAAATTGGTTGTGCCCAATGTCAGTTGGGGCTTCCTTGCAAAGAACATAAACTGGCAGCAAAAATTGCGGATAAAGTTTATTATGTTGAAGGTGCAGGTGTGGAAGATCTTGCAGAATATGATTATTGCAGCGTTATCAAAAAGGCAACATTAAAGGGTCATGTAAAAGACAGCACTTTCCAGACCGAAAGTATCGAATTGGCAAAAGAATAAAACTGATGTTCCGGAATAAGAAACAGCCTGCTTTCAAATATTTGCAGGCTGTTTTGCTTTGCACGAATCTGCTGTTTTATTAAATCCTTAAATCACATACGCAGCCCCATCACCAATATATCATTTGTTTGATCGTAAATTTGGTTTAAGCTATTCAGGTGCCATTTCCATTTTTCCTGTTTTCCGGATAGGACACCCAACTTTAAAATTTACTATTTACAAGGCACCGTAAAGTCTCGGTAGATCATACAATCCCTTTTGGTATATTCGGTTTATCTCATCAGGATCATTAGATGAACCAACAGTTCTGATTACTCTATTAATCCCATCAATCTTTTTAATGATCTTGATGCTAATACTGCCATTACTATTTTTCTTCTTCCGAACAAATATGACCTAAAGATAAATCGGGACACCCATTTTTCAAAAAATGAAAATTTAACCTGCTGTATGAATGATAGTTATAAATTTGTCGGAAAAATTATCCGGAAAACAGGAGTCATATAAAAAATTAGACCCTACATTCATTTTCAAACTTTAATATTTTATTCCCATAACCAGAATATCATCGGTCTGGTCGTAGGTTTCGTTCAAATTGTTCAGGTGCGATTTCCATTTTTCGATTGTAATATCCAGTATTTCCTTTTGTTGTTGCATAGGTTTTTGATGAACTTCGAGCAATAAATCATTTAAATTCTTTTGCATAAATTTCCTTCCATTTGGACCTCCGGCCTGATCGGCATAACCATCAGAAAACATGTAGAATACATCGCCTTTCCGGATTTCGATTTCGTGGCTGGCAAATTCTTCATTTTCTTTTAGAGAACCAATTGAAATCCTGTCGCCTTTATATTCTATCAACTCCTTGTTGCGGAAAAGGAACAAACTGTTTTTTGCCCCTGAAAATCGAATTGTTTTATGCTCAAAATCAAAAATACAAAGCGATAAATCTATTCCATCTGGCTGGTCAGTTGAATCGCCTTTTTTCTGAAGTGCCCTTGCAATTTTTTTATTGAGTTTGGCTAAAATCTTATGAGTTTTAAGTAAATTGTCCCTGCTCACTATTTCATTCAGGCACGAAATCCCTAAAACACTCATAAATGCACCTGGTACCCCATGACCCGTGCAATCTGCCACGCAAATCAACAATTTATTCTCTACCGGGGCAAACCAGTAAAAGTCGCCACTCACAATATTTCGTGGTTTAAACAGAATAAAATGGTCTGAGAAATAGGGTTCCAGTAATTCAGCCGGCGAAAGCATGGCCGATTGGATTCGCTTTCCGTATTCAATACTTTCGATAATGTTACGGCTCCGGTGTTCTAGCTCTTCAAGTTTAAGCTTCAGTTCTACATTTTTAAGCTGGTTTATCTGATTTGTGGTTATTTCTTCCGATATACCCATGTATTCTTTCAGGTGTTTTAAAGCGCTTTCAAAATTTCCAATATTTTGATACACCTGGGAAAGCAGCAGGTGGGTTTTGCCGATATTTATCCTTATTCCTGATTCTGTGGCGTATTTTAATGCCAATTCCAGTATCCTGAATGCTTTTTCATAGTTTTTCATCCTGAAATAAATATTTCCCAACCCGTAATAACCCAGGTAAAAGCATATTTTATCATTCGAATACTGGTGATTGGTTTCGAGGCATTTCAGGTACATTTTCTCTGCATCTGAAAAATGGTTTTCCAGTTCATGATTGCTGGCCAACCCGATATAGGTATAGCTAATGGCCGGATCGTTAATTTCCTGCCTGAACGCAAGGGCTTTATTGTAAAAATGGTACGATTCTTCAAGGTTCCCGATTTCGGAATAGGTTCTGGCCAGAAGGTTCAGCGTGGAGGCGATGGCCTGTTTATTGCCAGATTTTTCTCTTATTTCAAGGGCATTTTGATGGTACAATAAGGCATTTTTGTAATCTTTCAGCCGTCGGTATAAATTAGCCATGGTGGTCAATAATTCGCCCTTTATTTCGGGGTAATTCTCAAACTGCAAGCGATGAAAAGCTTTTCTGGCAATTTCGATGCCTTTTTCGTACCATCCAAAATTATCGTACAACCTGGCCAGGTAATCTGAAGCAATGATAAAATGTTTTGTATCGTGCAATTCTTCAAAATAATCTCTAAGGGTAATGAATTCAATTTCAAGCTTTTCTATACCCGATTGGTTTAAGTGTACGCAGATTGCTTTTATAAGCCTGGTTTTCATCTGTAATGCCTTGTCACCAGTGGATAAAGAAAACGAATAGGCTTCCAACGCTTTTTCAAAGGCTTTTTTTGGGTCTTTATACCTTAAAACCCACGCCTGGTTTAATTTTTCCTCAATTAATTTCCCGGAAATTTCATTTTTTACCTGTTTGTTTTCCTGGTCACTCATCGAAATTCAATATTTACTCAAATTTATGGTATTTTTCAAGTTAATCCTAATTATCTAGTAATCTGAAAATATAGTAAATATTCTTCAATAATTTTCCACAAAGCTACAAATGGCACATAGCTTCTATTTAAGATATCTGCGCTATCGTGAAGTTATATTCATTTCAAAATTATAAATATTTTACTTATTTATCTGATATGAAAATATAAAAGAGGTTAAGTTTTCATTACAATTTTCCCTGCTCTTCCAGCCACTTTCTTACCCTTTCGTGCTCTGCATTGTATTTGGATTCCATAACTTTTACAATTTGCTGAAATTCAGGTTCATCCCTCATGCTATCGAATAGAGGATCATGCTTGATGAGGCTTACCCAACCCAATGGGAAAATTTTTAACTGATTGACTATCATATTAAGATATTTAATTGATTTTTCTTTGTTGCCTTCCATTGCATAAACGCCAGCCAAATCGTAATATTCAGCCATACTTTTGCCAATTGTAAGTTTGTTTTTTTCTATTGATTCAAGGCAGAATTTTTTTTCTTTATCAAACCAATAGGTTGCTTCTTTTTGGTATCCATTTTTTAAATAGGCATAGGCTATTCTATGCATAACTTGACCTGATAGTATATCGTTTGCTTTGATCCATTCGACTAACTTTTTATAATACTCCAGTGATTCTTTGTTTTTATGGGACAAGTGATAGCAAAATGCTGTTGTGCTAATATAATTTATATTTTCAGGATCAGATTTGACAACTTTTTCACAATATTCAACAGCCTTGTCCGGATTAAAATTATAAGTTATTTCATAATCTATTAAATAATAATAATTTGTAATTGTATCCCCATCCAGATTTAATGCCTGTTTATAAAAAGCTAACGCCTGATCGTTTAATCCTGCCATCATTCCAATTGATGAACCCATTTCTCTCAATAATTTTGGAAGATTTTCCCCTCGATCAATCGCAATTCCTTTTTCAAGGTTGTCAATGGCTTTGATGTAATCCTGTTTGTCTTTATCAAGTATATAAAAATAATTACCATTAAAAAAATATACATCTGAATAATTCGGGTTCAATTCCAACGCTTTTTTCAATTGGATTTCAACTTTTTCTGAGTTTCCTGACATCCAATAATACAACCCCTTTACATAAAATGCTTCAGGTAAATACTGATTATATTTAAGCGCCATATTTGCCAGAATCAGGCAGCTGTCCATATAATTTTTACTATAAAAATCCTTCTCATTGTTTTTTCTTTTTTCAATCAATGTCAGTCCAAGTGCAGAGTATGCTTCGGCAAATGTGCTGTCAAGTTTTATTGCTGTCCGGAATAGTTTTTCAATTCTTTTTAATTCCCCGGCTTTCCCTGCATTCAAATCGAATACAATATATGCTTCTTTGCCTTGTTGATAATAATCGTAAGCTGTTAAATTTGCGGTTGGTATTTTTTCAATGGATTTTTTCACTTCGGGAGAAATAACTGTTTTTAGTTCACCGGCAATATCCTGTGCCACTTCGCTTTGTACTTCAAATACTTCTTTCCAATCCCTGTTGTAGTCGTTTGACCACACATGTGCTTCGTTTTCTGCGGTAAGTAACTGAACAATCAGTTTTACTTTATCTCCTTCTTTTTGGAAAGTTCCTTCAAGTATAAAGGAAACATCAAGTTCTTTGCCTATATCGTGCAAGGTTTTCTTTGTATCACGGTACTGTTCTACCGATGTGCGTGACTTTACTGTTAAATCCTTAATTTTTGAAAGGTGCTGCAAAATGGCGTCCATCATGCCATCAGCCTGGTATTGTTTTTCCTTATCGGTGCTAAGGTATTTAAAAGGCAATACAGCTATTGATTTTTCAAGCGAGGCTATGTCTGCGTCTTTATTAAATTTATCGATCAATTTAAACAAGACAAAAGCCAATACAGTAATAACCAGGATTGAAATCCCCAAAATCAAAAGGAGTTTTCTTTTTTTAGGGTTACTTTTCGTTGAAAATTCCTGAATTTCAGGCTTATCATTCACAACTTTATGAATTGCAGCATCTTGTAAATTCCTGTATTTCAGATACCATTTTAAAACAACATGCAGATTATTAAGAACTGGTTTTACCTGCTCCGCATCAAAATCCTTAGGATGCGCACCATAATTGGATAAGCTGTTCAGGTTTAGCATGGAGGTAATGATGTGCTCTGGTACCTTGTTTTCACTGTTCAGCTTGTCAATGATTCCTTTCAATGGCTCGGTTTTATGGGGCCTGTTTAATTCAACTTCACAAAGTTCGTTAATGATAACTTCAAGGCACCTTCGTGAATAAAGTAAAACTACATTTGCGTCTTCAGAACCGATTAAAGGTTTGAGTTCCTTCTCAAGATCAGGGAATTGCCCCTGGAAAGAAGCCAAAAGATTTTTTATTGCTTTAATTTCGGATGACCAGATGTTCATTGGGTTAATTGTTAATGGGATAAATGAAATTTTGATTGTTTATTTCTGGGAATTAAACATTTAACCAAATAAAGTTAGCACTTTTTTTATTAAAAATCAAGATTTTTGTATATTATCTTATAAATTGATTCTTTGCAAAATGCTGTTAAACAAGATAATATATGTAAATGTTGGCCATTTAATGAGAAATTTAATAACCAGGATTCCGGTTCTTTAAATAGGAGGAGTTAATTTGTTTTTTAGAGGTTTTCCATCTAAAATTTAAATTAAAAGCTATGGAAAGATAATTGAAGTGAATTATGTAAAATACTGAATATTATATAGTTAATCGATAGAATATCATTACCGGAACTACCCATAAATGCCATCTCTATTATAAATACTTTGGGGCTTGAAAATGTAAAATGCCATATATTGCTAGTCTTTTAAAAGTGGATGTTCCATCTTATTATTTACCTAAACTAAATCTTTTATGAAAACTAAAATTCCAACAGAACCGATTGGTAGTATACCAAGACCTGCCTGGTTGCAACAGGCCATGGCTGCGCATGCAGATGGTAAATTAGGCGACGACGAAATGGCAAAACTTTTCGACCAGGCAACAAAAGAAACAATTCATGAACTCGAAAAAACTGGTTCACCGGTAATTTCAGATGGGGAACAATCAAAACCAAGTTTTGTTACCTATCCAATGCAGGGTTTTACCAAATTTTCACCCAATGGAATTGTCATTCCTTTCGAAGATGGCCATACCAGGCAATTGCCCAAACTTTCAGGCGGCCCGTTCCATTACACTACCTTTGCCAGTTCTTATCTTGAAAAAGCGAAGAAATTGACTTCTTTTCCGGTTAAACAGGCAGTTATTTCCTGTTCGGCTGTCAGTCTTATTTATCCGCAAAATGGGGTAGAGGGTTATACGCACGAAAGTTTCCTTGCGGATGTAGTTAACGATGCGGTGAAGGATATCAGGTCTTGTCTCGATAAAGGAGCCTATAATGTGCAGATTGATTTTACTGAAGCAAGGCTTGCCATCAAACTCGATCCTTCAAAAAATCTGCTTTCGATGCTTATCGATCTGAATAACAAGGTACTCTCAAATTTTACTGCCGAAGAACAGAAAAAAATCGGGGTTCATTCCTGCCCCGGTGGCGACCACGACTCTACGCACAGTGCGGATATTTCGTACAAGGAATTGCTGCCTTTGTTGTTTAGTTTAAAAGTAGGAAATTTCTATCTCGAATACGCGGCAGAAAAGAACAAAACTGAAGTTTTAAAAACCATTAAAGAGAACTTAAGGCCTGGTCAACGTGTATTTCTTGGGGTAACCAATGTACTTGATCCCCGCGTTGAGACAGCTGAAGAAATAAGGGACCTGATTGTGGAAGCAACAAAATACATTCCGGTTGAGCAGTTAGGCACTACCGATGATTGTGGTTTTTCACCTTTCGGCGATGATACTTCCACTGCCAGGGAAATTGCGTTTGCAAAAATCAGGGCAAGGATTGAAGGCACAAAATTAGCCGAAGAAGCGCTTTCAAATTAAAAGTTATGGATTTCCAAAATAAAACTTTCTAAAAGTTTTATTTTGGAAAATTTTGATAATAAGCTATTTGAATAAATCCTCAAGTTGATAATTTTTTCCTGCTTCAGTCTTCAGGTCAATGATCCTGACACCGTATTTTACTTTACAATTGTTGCTTTTCGCAGAACTCAGGGTGGCTGATTTTAGTTTACCTGCTTCCCATGTAATATCAACTTTAAATCCGCCCCTGGCTTTGAGTCCTTTAACCTGACCGTCGGGCCATTCTTTTGGCAGGGCCGGCAAAAGTTCAATATAACCCTGGTGGCTTTGCAGAAGCATTTCGGCTATTCCGGCGGTACCGCCAAAATTTCCGTCAATCTGGAATGGGGGATGGGCATCGAAAAGATTGGGATAAGTTCCACCTCCTGCCATTTTTATAGAATTATCCGGGCCATAATACCTGACCAGTTTTTTTATCGCATCATAGGCCATTTCTCCGTTTAAAAGTCTTGCCCATAAAGATATCTTCCAAGAGATTGACCAACCCGTACCATTGTTCGTGCGCAGTTCGAGGGAGCGTTGTACTGCTTTTGCCAGGTCGGGCGTGGTGGACGGTGTTACCGAGGAACCCGGGTACAGGCAAAACAGGTGCGAAACATGCCTGTGCTGTGGATCCTGGTCTTCCCAATCGAAATACCATTCCTGCAAATTTCCTTTTTTACCCACCTGGTAAGGGTATAATTTGTTGTACGCAACTTTAACTTTCTGTTGCAAATCAGGGTCAAGTCCCAGTACTTCGGCTGCTTTTAAATAATCATTAAAAAGTTCCCTAATCATGGCCAAATCAGCTGTGCCCCCGTACATGGTCTGCCCGTTGTATCCCTTATCTGTAATGTAGACATTTTCGGGAGAAATTGAAGGTGCTGTGACCAAATGCCCTTTGCCATCGTCAACCAGAAAATCGAGACAAAATTGTGTTGCGCCTTTCATTAAATGATAAGCATTTTCTTTTAAAAAGTTTGTATCCTGGGTAAAAGCAAAATGTTCCCATAAATGGGTGCAATACCATGCCGCACCCATGGTCCAGTTGGCCCAGCAGGGATCACCCTGCCCGAAGTCGCCCACAGGATTGGTCATGGCCCACAGGTCGGTATTATGGTGACAACACCAGCCACCCGCGCCGTAATAATTTTTGGCGGTGATACTGCCTCCTTTCTCAAGATTTCCTATAAAATCAAGCAATGGAAGGTGCATCTCCGGAAGGTTACAGACTTCAACAGGCCAGTAATTCATTTCTGCATTGATGTTCGAGGTATAATTGCTACTCCAGGGCGGGCGCAAATCCTTGTTCCAGATTCCCTGCAAATTGGCAGGTATTCCGCTGGTGCGCGAAGAACTGATTAAGAGGTATCGTCCATATTGAAAATAGAGGGCAACCAAACCATTGTCCGCTTCGCCTTGCGAAAAGCGTTTTAATCGTTCATCTGTAGGATATTTCTGTTGTTCAGGATTTTGACCCAGGTTTAGGCTTACCCTGTTGAAAAAAGATTGAAAATCGGCAATATGTCTTTTTTTCAAATCATCATAATTTTTTGATTCTGCATTTTTGAGAAAATTTTCTGCAATTGAAATTTCATCTTTTCCTTCTTTTATCGGGTTTTTATCATATCCATTAAAACTTGTGGCCATCGAAACGAGAATAATGGCTTCTGTGGCTTTTTTTACTTCGAGTTTTCCGTTTTCAGCAGTTATGGTTCCATCGGTTTTAATTATCCTGGCAAGGGCAATAAAGCGCATCCCATCCTTTTCATTATATACAATCGCATTTTTGATGTTTCCCCGGTAATTGGGTTCTGAATGGGCAGGTGCCCTTCCGGTGAGGGCTACTTGTTTATTTTGTGCCACTACTTTATTCTGTAGCTGACTTTCGAGACCAAGTGAAAAACCAAGCTTTTCCTTTCCTTTGGCTGATAGTTTTATTACCATCACCTGATCGGGAAAAGATATAAAGCTTTCGCGGATAAATGATGTGTTTTCAATCTTGTATGTTACGGTTGAAATCCCGTTTTGAATTTTGAGCTGACGCCTGTATTCCGCAGCTTGTTTTTTATGGTTAAAACTGATGTACAAATCGCCAAGCGGGGCATACGATTCTGAAAATTTACCCTGTAAGTGATGCACAAGCTCATCGGCCAATTTATAATCCTGATTAAAAAGGGCTTCACGCACTTTGGGTAACCATTTGTAAGCTTCGGGGTTCATGTTTGGATCAACGGGGCCGCCGGTCCATAACGAAGCTTCGTTAAGTAAAAAGTGTTCTTTGTTTACATCGCCGTAAACCATGGCGCCCATGCGTCCATTTCCCAACGGAAGGGCTTCTTCAAATTCTTTTGCAGGCTGACTGTACCAGAGCAGGTTTTGGTTTTCCTGGCTCAAAGTTTTTGAAACCGGAAAGGTTAGGATAAAAATTAAAAAAATTGGTAAAAGTCTTATTTTCATAGCGTTGAATATTGTTAGGTTTGTAGAGATTAATTATTCTGAAAATTTTACTGATTTAACAATTGTTCTATCTGAGTAATTAGTGTTTTTGATCTTGGGTCAGGTGCATTAAGTTCAATAATTTCACCATTTTTATCAATGAGAAGATAATGAGGAATTCCCTCAGCTTTCACAAATTTCTTTATTTCTTTACTTTCAGCATCGTTTAAATAAATCAGCGTACCTTCAAGGTTTAATTTTTTAGCAGTTGTTTCAAAACTCCCGAAATTGTCATTTACATTCACATAGACTACTTCAAATGGCTGACCGTAAAATTTATCGATTAATTTTTTAGTAAAAGGAATTCCCTGGATACAAGGACCACACCAGCTTGCCCATAGGTCAAGGTAAAGCACTTTCCCTTTTTTTTCTTTTAATTTCTCAAATAACGAGATTCTTAATGAATCTATGTTCATTTTAGGTTTTACAGTCTTTTTTATTGATAAAAATTCGTTGTAATAACCTTGTGCTATGATTTTAAGGTTTTTGTCCGTGCATTCATTTAAATATCTGTTGTATAGGCTTTCGGATGAAGTGGTACCATTGAATAATGACTGGCAAACTTTTCTGGTAATCAGAATATTACGGACCTTTTCATTTTTGATTAAATAAAGGATTTTTTGGTAATACAATGTTGCAAATGTATCTGAATTAAAATCAATACTTTCAAAATCGTACCATTTATTTTCGAGTCTCAGCTTATATAGGACAAATACTTCTAAAGCACGGTTGTAATCTATGGATTGATTTGCTGCTTCCACATCATTTAAAGGTAAATTGTTTAAGAATTCATATCCAATATTATTTACCGGGTATACCCTTACCAATTCAGAATAAATCGTAGTATAAAGCAAATATGCAACCCTATATTTAGCATACTGATATTCTGCATCACTTAAATTAAATCTATCTTTTATTTCATTCAATCTTTCAAGGTTTTGCTCCTTCTCTTTGAAAATTTCTTGTATAACTATATTTGTTGAATCTTTTTTTTCTACTTGATTTTGAATAAGGGAAATGTTGTACTTTTCCAAATAATAGTCATTAAGATACTGATTCCATTGATTATAATCTTTAGTTTCTCCTTCATAAGTGAAGCCGGTTGTATCTAACTGAATTTTCGATTTTGTTCCGGGAATAATTAAAAATGGGTAAGGTATGATTTCTTCATTAATATATAGATTAAAAAATTGAGTAGTTCCAAGTTTTGCATCAATTATAAAATTTACTGAATCAAAAATCTGAGCTTTAAATTCATCCCTGGTACCTGTTAAAGGATTTTCTTCAGATTTAATTGAAACTTTATAAATTGGTGTACTTTTAATTTCACCAGCCAATATTGTTGATTTTAAATTCAAATTTCTGCCAAATTGTAAATTGATGTTTTCCTGGCCAGAAGTTTTTAAAACTGGAATGGCCAGGATAAAGATTGTATTAAGTAGTAAAAGCCTTAATTTTCTGCTTTCTTTTTTGGCTTGACCCAAAAAAGAAACAAAAAAGGTCAAGGCTCCCGTTAAAATATTATTCCGGTTTTCGCAAAACCTAAGTGCGGCAGGGTGATCTTCGAACAAGTTCTCAGCTTCCCTGCCTTCTAAGGTTTCGCTCAACCTACATAATATTTTCCCGAAGGCCGGAGAATTAATTAACATCCTTTCAAAATATTTAACATGCTACAATCAACCTAAATTCGAGTTTTTTCTTTTCTCATTTTATACTATTTATTAAGCTCTATGAGCGCCCTGTTGCCGTTTGGCATTACTTCATCATAAACTGTAAGGCCATTATTTAATATTTTTAGCCGGATAAGTTCGCCTTCCCTGCTCACTTCCACATCGAAAGTTTTTCCAAAACCATGCAGGTTTTTCAGTTTCATTTCGTTCCAGCCTTCCGGCAATTGAGGGGCAATATAAAAACTGTTCAGCCCTGCCGGACGGAATCCGAATAAACCTTCGGTGTAGACCCTGCAATACAAGCCGCTTTCGGCCGAAAGATGGCGTTGGTTACCTTCGGGATAGGCTTCTACAGGATAAGGGACATGTTCGCCCAGAAGCCGGCGGTTCGAATAGTATTTAAGAAACTGAAGTCCTTTTACAGTTTCACCGGCTGCAAAAACGCCACGCAATGCATATAATGTTGACCGATCCCAGAAAGTTTTATCGCCCGATTGCGAAGCCAAACCATCGGCAGTCCATAATTCCGGTGAAAATAAGGCTTGTATGGTTCCCTGTTTCCTGTCAAAAATATTCACCGTGAGCGGGATGCAAATCCATGCCCTGAGCTTGTCATTCCCATCGTAATAGCGATAGGTTTCAAAACCCTGCACTTTGGCGCCAAAATATTTTTCGATATTGATTTTCAGGTTTTCGGCCTGTTTTTGATAATCATCAAGCGTTTTTTCGTCCTTTCCAAGAGCATTCCCGAGGTAAAATGCCGAAATCAATGCATCGTAGTAAAGTGAAGAAGTGCATAAATTGGCTGTTCCCGATGGAAAACGTCCCTCGAGTTCGTCTGAATCGGAACCGACCACTCCCTGCGGATTCAATTTACGTTTGTTGAATTCGAGACACCATTCAATCAAGGACCAGAGTTCTTCTGCAATTCTTATATCGCCCTGAGAAAGTGCGAAACGCGAAGCTCCGTATGCAATCATGGCAGCATCGCCACGGTCGCCGGCGCCGTTCCAGATATCCGTACCTTCGGCAATAATTGAACTCGGAATGGGTTTATATTCAGGGTTCATAAACCTTGCAAAATGCCTGTAAGCATTCAAGGAAGCTTCAACACCATAATCATAGCCCAGATAAGGGAAAAACGGGCCAATGTACTCGGCCTGGTCGTTGGCCCAAATGGCTGCGTAATAACTCAATCCGCCCGGACCATGCATCGGGCCGCCTTTGGTTTGGTAAATACTTTCGGATGCCCTTATTTTGGCAAAACTGAAAGCGGTATTCAGCACCGAATCAGGGGTTTCGAGTACCAGCTGGTTCTGTACCAGATTTAAAAATTCATTTCTTTTGGTCAATTCTTTTTCCACATCGGTATTGTCAAATTCGCCATCGTTTTTTGAACCGTAAATAACCATGTAAAAATTTTCGGATTGACCTGGTTGAATGGATTTTTTCCCAGGATGGATACATTTGGTCCTTAAACGGTAAACGCCTTCTACACCTTTGTCTGCCCTGGTTTCGAATAGTTCGTCGATGGCAGGTACCTCCACTGTTACCGTTTTAGACGAAATGTTGGTAAGGGTATATTTTTCGCAGAAAACAGGCAAACCCGCGGACGGAAACATTACCCGTGTCAGTTTAAGTTTATTATTGAGAGTACTGTACACATTAATTTTTCCATTCAGCTCAAATCCGGTAACTTTTTCGTTTGTTTTAGCTTTGTCCACTTTAAGCTGGTCAATTATATCGATATTGAAGCTATGAATCAGACTGGCGTGTGTGTTGTTTGGGATTGTCCTTAACATGGGCCATACCACTTTTCGTTCGGTATAAAACGATTGATCTTCTTTTACTCCATAATGTACCACTGCCGAAATAAATTTCCCACTCATTTCAATATTGTCCTTATGGACATCACCCGCTTTCACCATCCACGAAATACTTCCGGAAGGATTGATTATCCATCGGTTTTCCTGGGCAATGACCATAGAAATATTATAAATCAGAATCAAAAGTGTCGCGGTAAGTTTTGCTTTCATTTTTATTGTTTTAAAAAATTTTTGATTTACTAATTTCATAATTCAAATTAAAAGCGCCAAGATACCAATTTTCACTTTTTTTAAATTGGAAGTTTAACAAATCTGATTTTTATTTCTTTTCTGATAACATAATTAAAAATCCTATCAAAGAAATAGAATTTAGTTCTTTAAAAATGCTTTATTAATGAAAGTTAGAGAAGTAATTTTTCAATTATGTTAAGGGATAGCTGATTTTATAAAGTTCTTGAAATCCAATTTCGATTGTACAATTAAAACAAATATTTCATGCTTATTTTTGAGCTTCTACAGCTTTTTTTACCTCTTCATAATGCGATTTTATATCGTACAGTTTATAGGGTGTTTCGTTCCAGCATTTTTCAAGGATGATAAGGGCTTCCTTGTTTTTCCCCTGCTTGTATAAAGCCCAGCCTTTGGTATTCATGGATCTGTAATAATCAACCTTATTGGCAGATATTTTCATTGCCTTATCCATAAGTCCGCCTACTTCATTGAGTTTTCGGTTGTTGTCAATAAAGAACCGGGCAAGATAAGTCAGCCTCCAGGTATTATCCGGCTCCAGCTCAATAGTTTTCCGGTATAAATCTTCTGCTTTATCAAAATTTGCTATCTGAGCATAATAATCGCCTAAAAAATCCGCAATAAAGGTTTCAGATGAGGCATTACCTTTCAATATCGTTATGAATTTGTCAACAAAACTATTTGCTGCAATAGTATCGTTCTCTGAAAAAGCCAGTATTGCTTTCCTTCTGAAAAACCATGGATTTTCAAGGTTATATTTTTCAAATTCGTTATAAAGTTCATGCTCCTTTTTATAATTGCCGGTTTTATGATAACAATAACCAAGGGACTCCCATTGGGCTTCTCTCATAAATTCTTTACCCCATTTGTGGATAATATCGATGGATTTTAAATATTCTGGTATTGCCTTATCATATTGATCCATTAATTGATAAGTTAATCCAAGAAGATAATGGTTAAAAGGTTCCTGGTCATCATCTGCAATCAATTGTTCCAGGTACATAATTTGATCATTTCGTGAACCGAAGCTGTAGGAGTAAGCCCAGCTAGCAATAAGCTGATCAGAGAAAGAAAAGAGGTGCCTCATCTCATAGTTTCTGATTAACCATTGACAGCCCAGGTCCGTTTTTCCGCTTCCCTGATAGGCATGTTCAACCATATATGCAGCAGCATAAAAGGTTGAGTCTAATTCCAGGGCTTTAAGTGCCAGTTTTATTCCCCCCGATACATCACCGCTCGCCATGGCTTTTTGTCCATTTAAAAAGAGTTTCATTACCTCTGCGGACCTCGGTGGCGTAAACTGGTGCTGCAGTGCTTTATCTTTCTTAATCAGCCTGGATATGATAAGATAATCCCTGATTTTTCTCCTGAGCGAGTCTGAAAGGATGGTCATTTGTTCCTCTTCATTGGGGCCACTTAATTCAAATGGTTTTATAACATCTTGTGTTTTTGTATCTATTAATTGTGCATTCAGTCGTATTGTCTTTCCTGTTTTCTGGAAACTTCCGCAAATAAACATGTCTGCTTCAAGTTTTTGTGAGATTTCGCTGCCAATTATGGGTGAAATACTTGCAAATTCATTGATATTCTTACTCTGTAGCAGCCTGTCGATGGATTCTTTGCTCCTGATAACCAGTTCTTCGGTTTCGGCAAGTGACGAGATTAAATCCAGCTGTATTCCATACTGGAACCATTTCAGGGTAGAATCGTTTGTCATATTCTGAAAAGGCATCACTGCAACTGAAATTTTCCTGTCCAAAGAAGCGAGGTTTTCAAGTTCGTTATTTTTAAACAATTTGGGATAAATTAGCGATCCAATAAACACCAGTAATGCGACACTGGTAAAAGCCCCAATAATGATTTTAGTTTTTTTTAAGGCATTGGATTTTATTTTATGCTTAGAGACTTCATCCTGCTTTGATTTTAAGGGTTCTTTATTATGGCCCAAACCTATGTCTTTGTATTTCAGGTACCATTCAAGCACGGTTTCGAGGTTGATGAGTATGGTCCTTACCTGTTTGGGATCAAAATCTTTAGGGTGTGCTCCAAATGCCGATAAACTGTTGAGGCTCTGCATGGAACTTACTATGTGCTCTGGCACTTTGTTTTCGCTGTTCAATAAATCAATAATCCCTTTGAGCGGTTGGGTTTTCCGGGGCCTTTTCAGTTCGGTTTCACATAAATCAGTAACAAGTACCTCAAGGCACCTTCTGGAATAAACCATGATAACAATGGCATCATCCGTTTTTAAGAGAGGTTCAATCTCTTTGTCCAAATCGGGTATCTGACCTTTAAAAGAGGAGTAAAGTTTTTCAATTTCTTGTATTTCACCAGTCCAGATTGTCATATTAAAAAGTATTAGGTTATTCAGATTTAATTCAAAAGTCTAGTTTTGAATGGCAATTGCTTTTTTCACCTCTTCGTAATGCGATTTTATGGTATAAATTTTATATGGGGCTTCGTCCCAAACTTTTTGCAGAATTGCCAATGCTTCTTTATTCTTTCCCATTTTATAATACGCCCAGCCCTTTGTATCCATGTAGGTATATAAATCAAGCCTGCTTTTGGCTAGTTTCATAGCCCTGTCCATAAGTTCAGGAATTTCATTAAGATTTCTGTTATACTCGATATAATAATCTGAAACCGCTTTCATTAATCCTGCATTCTTCGGCTCTAACAGCAATGCCTTATGGTAATATCCATCCGCCTTTTCAAGCATGCCAGCCTGGCAATAAATATCACCCAGGCCTTGTTCTGTAGCAGCCTCCGAGTGTAGATTTTTCTTCTTATATACCTTGTATTTTTCGATATAATCGTTAGCTCTTGCTGTATCTTTATCTATAAAAGCGAGAACTGCCTGATAGGTGCTGACCCAAGGATGATCAGGAATTATTTTTTCAGCCTGGTCAAATAACTCTCTTGCTTTTTTATATTGACCTGTTTTAAATAAAGCATAGCCAGGAGAGAAATAGATATCGCCACAGGCCATCTCGTTCTTATCCCAATTTTTATCCCATTTGGTATAAAGCTCCCTGAAATGGGCATATTCCCTGATGGCATTCTCATATTGCTTTGCAACCGAATAACTGATTGCAAGCAACCTACTTGATGAAATATCCTGATCATCCATCTTTTGTATCTGTTCCAGATAGCTGCAGGCTTTTTCAGGTGCCTCAAAGGTAAATGCATATTCCCAACTGGCCAAAAGGCGTTCATATTCGGGCCATTTATCCCGCTTATTGTAGGTTTTGATCAGCCACCTGTAATTTTGCTCAGGTTCAGCGTTCTGGATATATCCGTAGCCCGCAGGAATTTCAATATAAGGATCATAATAATTTGAATCGATGGCATTTGCTTTTAAAAAATATTCTAGTGCAAGCTCAGGATTATTTGTTTCCTGGGCTTTTTTCCCAAGATAAAAATACCTGACTGCCTCGGGCGAAGTTGTTGTAATAGAATACTTATAATCAAAACCATAAGGGGTATTTTCCTTTAATATCTTTGCCTGTATCAGAAAGTCAGTCACCTTTTTCTGGTTGGCTTCAATCATATCAAATATACTTTTCTCAGAATACTGGCCCTCTGTGGAGATTGATTTAATGATCTCGTTGGATTTTGTATCAATAAGCTGATTAACAATCGATAAACCCGAGCCTGATTTTTGTATTAAACCATATATCAGGATATCCGCATCAAGCTTTTTAGAAATTTCGGATGCAATATTAACAGGAACCTGTGTATTTTCGCTTTTGCCGCTAAAATAAAGAGAATTGTTAATATTTGTCTGAAGCCTGACCTTGAGATCATTTGAACCTATTGTGGTTAAGGATGATATAAGGCTTTGCTGGATGATAGTCTGATAATTATTCCAGGTTGAATCGCCCGTCATATTACTGAACGGCATTACGGCTACAGCTATTTTCCTGTCCAAAGAAGCAAGGTTTTCAAGTTCGTTTTGTCTGAATATATTCGGATAAATAAATGAAATTAAAATAGCCAATAAAACTATACTGGTGGAAACACCAATAATAATTTTAGTTTTTTTTAAAGGATTGGATTTTATTTTTTGTTTTATTATTTCATTCTGCTTTGTTTTTATCAGTTCGGCTGAACTACCCAAACCGGTATTTTTATATTTCAGGTACCACTTGATAATGATGGAAAGATTAATTAATACTGTTTTAATCTGCTCCGGCTCAAAATCTTTGGGATGGGCGCCATAAGCCGATAAACTGTTCAGGCTATGCATAGAGCTTACAATATGCTCTGGAACTTTGTTTTCGCTGTTCAACAAATCAATAATCCCTTTGAGCGGTTGTGTTTTCCGGGGCCTTTTCAGTTCGGTTTCACATAAATCAGTAACAAGTATCTCAAGGCACCTTCTGGAATAAACCATGATAACAATGGCATCATCCGTCTTTAAGAGTGGTTCAATCTCTTTGTCCAAATCGGGTATCTGACCTTTAAAAGAGGTGTAAAGTTTTTCAATTTCTTGTATTTCACCAGCCCAGATTGTCATAATAGCTATTTTTAAGTTTGAATTAAAAGAAGTGTCCTAGTCAGGGCAGACAATGAGTCACACCCTGATTAGGAAATCTTAGTAACCCGGGTTTTGTGTCAGTACATTGTTCGAAAGCCTTATTTCATCCATCGGGATGGGAAGCAAATTATGGTAAGGTTCTAAAGTAACCTCAGCATATGCCTTTGCAGTTTCCATTCTTTCCTTGAATTGACCAATCCTTAACAACATATTCCTCCGATGGCCTTCAATAGCGAGCTCAACCCGCTGTTCATGCCAAATTGCCTCCCGCAGCTGGGTTTTATCTGTGGTGGTTACATCAGGAAGTAATTCACCTGTATACGACAAATCCCTTACGCAGGATATTCTTTGGGGATCTGCAGCTGGTGTGATCCTTGCCCTTGCCCTTACCTGGTTAAGCAGACTGAGCGCTGCGTTTGGTTGATCCGTCTCGTTTAATGATTCTGCATAAAGTAAAAGCACCTCTGCATAGCGTAGGATTCTATAATTAATAGCCCATTGATCCCATCCCAGATTATTAGTCTCATCGTAGGGAATCCAGGCTTTACGTGCATTGTAGCCTGTCGGGGATTCGGAATTCTCCGCTATATAATCCCCATAATCATCCTTTGGAAATACATCTCCTTTAAAGATAAAGGTATAGATTACCCTGGGGTCACCGGGCTCAAATTCCGACAAAAGGTCTTCTGTAGGGCAATCATATCCCCAGCCCCTGTCGTCACGGGGTAACCTGAAAGGGGCACTCCATGAACACAGATTTCCTCCGCTTTGAAGATTGGTAAGGGTTTGCATCTCAAAAACAGATTCTTCACAATTCTGTCCTTCTTTTCGGAAAATGTACCCGTAATCATCCACCAGGCTATACTGTCCGGAATTTACCACCATGGAAAAAGCCTGGTTGGCCAAATCATATTTTTGCTCAGTAAGGTAACATTTCCCCAGAAGTGACCAGGCAGCCCCTGATGTGGCATGGCCGGGTTCAGCATAATAGGATTTGTCAGGAAGTTCTGTCGCATCCTTAAGATCTGATTCTATCTGTTTCCAGACCTCTTCTTCAGGAGCCCGGGGTAGAGTAAGTTCCGCTGGTAATAAAAATTTAGTAACCAGGGGTACTGCCCCAAACCTGGTAACCAGGTTGTAATAAATGAGCGCACGCAGGAATTTGGCTTCATTGACAATCCTCCTGATATCTGTTGTATCTCCTTCTGTTCCTGGTGATCGATCAATGACTTTGTTGCAGGTGGCAATGGTTCCATAATACGATAACCAGTTGAGAAATACCCAATAATTGGATGTATTCTGCCTGGAATAGGATATGTTATAAAGATCAGGCTGGTCGGAATAAAAACTGCCGCAATCTGCATCATCTGAGCCAATATCCCCAATCGTCCAATCCATTATATCATAACTCGAGTAATAAGGCTGCCTTAATGAAGCGTAGCATGCCACCAGTCCTGAATTGAGTTCATCCACATTTTTATAATAGTTTTGTTCATAGAATGAACTTGTTGGTTTTTGGTCAAGAAATTCTTCGCTGCAGGAGTAGTTGATCATCACCAGAAATGTAAACGCCAATGCTATAATTGAATATTTTGTTTTCATAATTCTTTGCTTTATTAAAATGAAAGGGTCAAACCCATCGAATATTCACTGGGCTTTGGGTAATAGCTATGATTATCAAATCCGGCACCCTGCAAAGGATTTTCAGTGGCGCCAACTTCCGGATCATTTCCGTGGTATTTAGTTATGGTAAACAGGTTGGTGCCGCCAATCCAAAACCTGCACCCGGATATCTTCAGTTTTTCGCAGGCAGGTTTCGGTAAATTATAACCAAGCTGCAGATTTTTTAACCTCATATAAGATCCATTATCAACATAAAAATCAGAATAATTATAATAACTTCCGTTCCAGTCAACAGTTGAAAAGGCAGGTATCGAATTTGAAGTCCCTTCGCCTCTCCAGGCATTTTTATAAAAGTATTCATTTGGTGGTTTATGAATGGAATAGCCATACTGACGTGCTCCATCATAAATGTCATTGCCATAAGAACCCTGAAAGAAAGCAACCAAATCAAAGGACTTAAATCCCAGGTTTATGGTAAAACCATAGGTAAGTTTTGGCCAGGGATTACCAATCCAGGTCTGGTCAAACCCATCAATGGTTTCGTCGTTATTGATGTTTTTAAACCTGAAATCACCGGGAAAGGCATTTGGTTGTAAAACAGTACCATTCGGACCTTTATAATTACTTACTTCTTTTGCATTCTGGAAAATACCATCGGTTACAAAGCCATAATAAGCGCTGATTGGATGTCCCACGGCAATTTGTGCCGGCGTGTTGCTGTTTAATGTTTCTTTTCCCTGTCTAAGGCTTGTCACCTCATTTCTAAAAGATGAAAAATTTACAGAAGCGCCATAGGAAAAATTGCCACTTCGGCCCTGGTAGTTCAGCAAAACCTCGTATCCATTATTCCTTACGGAGCCTTCATTGGTATACGGAGATCCGCCATAAGGATAACCTGCATAATACACTGCAGGCACCTGGAGAAGCATGTTCTTTGTATCTTTGATATAGTAATCTGCGGTAAAGGTTAAAGCGCCCTTCAGGATAGAAATATCTATCCCGAAATTTATCTGGCCGGTAGTTTCCCAGGTTATATCTTCGGTTCCCATTGTTGTAAGCCAATAACCACTATAAACATTATTGCCAAAATTATAGCGGTAATCTGCTCCTGTAGTAGGTGATGTTGTTCCAAGAAGTGAAACATAGGCATTGTTTACCGGAAGGCTTGAGTTGCCTATTTGTCCCCATCCGGCTCTCAGCTTTAAATCATTAAAGAAATTTGCTGTCGCATTCTTAAAGAAGGGTTCTTCGTTTATCTTCCATCCCAGGGAGAATGACGGAAAGGTTCCCCACTTATGTCCGGGACCAAACTTCGACGAACCATCGCGCCTTACAGTGGCTGTCAGCAGGTATCTGTCAGCAAAAGAATAATTTATACGTGCAAAGTAAGATACCATTGAAATGGTGTTGTAACTCCCGGTGAGTACAGGGTTATATGTTGCTGCATCAAAGGTTTGCAATTCCGGATCGTTGCCTGGTATACCCTGTTTTGACCCGTACTGGTTTGTATTCTTTTTATACTCAGATGTATAACCAAGTAGCGCGGTTATATTATGAAGCCCAAATATTTTATTCCAGGTTAAAGTATTCTCCCACACCCAGCCATTTGTACCCCAATCCCATTCTTCAAGTTTACTTACCGGATTGTTGACCCCATCTGAGATAAAATAGGTGGGGGTGTAGTGTGATTGTTCTTGTCTGGCAAGGTTAAATCCCCAGCTTGAACGGAATTTCAATTGTTTGAATAATTTCAGTTCGCCAAAAATATTGCCCGCAATAGTGAGAACTGACCGTGGATATTCCTGGAGGATAGTTTCTGTAACAGGATTTGTTGAATTACCCATTGGGGCATATTTATTAATATAATAATTGGGGTCTCTGGGATCGACCAGGCTATCGGGCTTCAATACCGGATAAGTTGGATCTCCTCCCATGGCACTACTTATAATCCCTGTTTGGTACCAGTCACCTTCTTGAGCTGAACTTGTAATGCCCAGGTTTTCGCCCATGGTGATATGCTTTCCGGCTTTATAGTCTGTATTTAACCGAAAAGAATATCGCTTGTATTCAGATTGCTGAAGTAACCCTTTTTTATCCAGGTAGCCTGCACTTGCTGCATAATGAAAATCCTTTGTGCCACCTGTGAGCGAAAAATCGTAATTCTGGCTGAACCTGTCGTTCCTGAGAATTTCGTGCATCCAGTCGGTATTTACCCCGGTGTTATAACGTTCAACTACTTCCCGGCTTCCAAATATGGTATCAGGATCCACATTGGGATCCGGGTTATCCGTTACCCGCATATAATCATTGTAATTCGATGTTACCCACCAGTCTTTATACTCTGCTGCATTTAAAAGCCTTGTTTCCAAAATCAGGTTTTCATAAGCAAAAGAAGTGCTGAATGTTATTTTTGGGGCACCCTCAGCACCTTTTTTAGTGGTGATTAGAATAACGCCATTTGCACCTCTCGACCCATAAATGGCCTGTGCAGAGGCATCTTTAAGCACTTCAATGCTCGCCACATCGGCGGGATTTAGAAAGGCTATATTACTGGCCCGGTTGCTGGGATCGCTCTTATCAATCAGCATCCCGTCAACAACATAAATAGGTGTAGTATTGTTCACCGTTCCTATACCACGGATGAGAATAACAGGTTCAGCTGCCGGATCGCCTGCATTTGAGGTAGCCATAAGGCCGGGCACCTGCCCCTGCATGGCCGATCCGATGTTTACCGAAGTAGACTTTTCAAGCACCTTCGAATTGATTGAACCTACAGCTCCTGTCAGGTCAGATTTCTTTATGGTGCCATAGCCAATTACAACGGCCTCGTCAAGCAATGTAACTTCAGGTGAAAGTTTTATATCCACGGTTTCCTGACCCGAATAGGTTATTTTTTCTGATTTGTATCCAACAAAAGAAAAAACAAAGATTGCCCCTGTTTCGGGTTTTGGAATGGAGAAATTTCCGTATGAATCGGTCATAGTACCATTATTGGTACCCTTGATTTTTAAATCAACACCAGGTAAAGGTTCGCCTGTAGTAGCATCAATCACAGTTCCAGTTAGTATCTGTTGCCACGAATTACTTTTGGCAACCAGGGAGACTAAAAAACATAAAGAAAGTAACAGAATTTTATAATTCATAAACATTAGGTTTGATAAATATAGATTACTTAATTATGCATAGCGGTTATTGGTATATGCAATAAAGATAATCAATTTTAGTCTAAAAATCAATAGATTAGATCTATATTATTGGAAAATATAAGCATATTTTGAAAGTGCAGGTAAATATCAACAATTAGATAACATTTAAGCCATATATACTTATCAAAATATTTCAAAAATGACTCTTCATTAATATAGTTTTTGATAAACTTTAAAGTCGTTGCCCGATTTAAAAATTAATTAAGAAGGGTGTTAAAAAGAAAAGTTGAGAAAAATCAGCATTAAAATCAGGAATTTCAAGATAAATGAATTTTTCGATCAATCATACTTCAATAAGTGGAATTGTAATCACAAATAAATAAATGCGGGACTAAAACTGAAACGAATCTTACCTTTTATCCATATTAATAATGTTATCAATTTCATTATCTATAGGGTAATAAACTTAATTGTGATGAAATTCTTTTCCTTATTCTATTAAGAACCATGTATTACTTTCAGGTTCAATATTTATAGTGATTTCAATGAAATAATTTCTATCCGGTTTATATCGTACAGGATTCACATCTTTTTCCTTAACAATGGCCATTTCGGTAAGTCCTGTATAATACAACGGAATCCTGATATTTTTTGTAATGGTTTGTTTTGTCGGATTGAACAAAAGCAGAAATCCTTTTTGTGATAATTTTGGATTTACATGCAATATTCCGTCCCAATCCCTGCCATCGGGTCTTCGCAGATGGATGATGTCTGAATTGAGAATTTCCCTGTATTTTTTATACCAGGCTATGGTATTGCCAACCATTTGCTTGGTTTTATCGGTATCATAAAGCCTTGGGCCTCGGTAACAAGCCTGTACACCTGCGCCGTAGTACTGGAACATCAGTTGTTCGTAATCTTTAAGATGTTCAGAGAGGGGCTCAAGAATGGCTTCAGGCCCTCCGCCCTGATAACGGGTCAATGGGACAAATCCCCAGCCCATGGATGGATTTTTTTCCCAGGTTCCGTCATAAATATTCTGCCGGTTTAAAATTTTCTGCTGTTCCCGCGACAGCGAGAAATTTACTTCCCTGTACCCAAGGGCTATTTTATGTGTTCCATCCAGAAAGTACCAGTCGGGCGCGTTGATGTACACCCCTTTTTCATTTAGCCAATGGTAAAGTTCTTTCTGGATTTCCATTTGCCGCCACTGCGAATCGTCCAAATCCCTGTGACCAGGATGGGTGGTTGATGCACAAACATCGCCGGGGTAAGGGCCATCGTTTTCCCAGATATCAAAACCTGTATAGGTATAAAACTGTTTGATTTTATCGCGGTAATTCAAACCCCAGTTGCTTCCAAAGCAAGGGGCATTGCCAAAAAAAGCGCCTCCGGGTTTTCCTGTTTTCGGGTCAATCACATCATCGGCATCGCTTATTTTACGACTGCTGAACAGGGAATAACTTCCAATTAAAATGCCTTTACTGTGTGCATAATCAGCAATTTTTTTCCATTTTTCAAGATTTTCTGGTTTGTTGTCTTCCATGTGGCAGTGACTGCCAAAACTTAGAATCACAGCTTCGTAACCGGTAGCCACGCATTGATCAATGGCTTCGTAAACCTGCTTGTCGTTATGACTGACCAGGTGCATGAAAATCGGATTCTGGCTGGTCCAGGGTGCAACGGTGCGGTACATGCGCCTGATGGCCAATCCACGCCTTTCGCGATCGTAACTGTCCATTAAAAGCTCGTGGGTTCGCACAGAATTAAAAATTTCACCGGGTTTTAAATCAATGCCGGGTGCTTTTTCAGGATAAATCTCCAAAAGGCAGGGCGTCTGGTAATTGTAATTGACCTGCGAAGTATAAACCGAATCCGTTTTCCAGTGGGTGGTCTGATCGCTGATATCGTAACGCATGGCATTGTTGAACGCATAGTTTGTTTCAACATAAATACCATGCTGCTTTTTCATTTGTTCGGGTGTACCAACCACGGCGCTTTCTTCTTCAACAAAAGCCAGTATTTCGTTCACCACCCGGTTTAATCGAAAAGTGGATGTCCCCCTGTTTTCAATGGATAACCATTTTACTACCAGCGGAATGCCATCGTACAATTCATAATTCACCTTAATTTCCAATCCTTTCAATGATTCATCCTGCGGTAAAAAAAGCAAAGACAACGTTTTTCCTGAAGCCGGTTTTAGTGGAAATATCCAGGTATTGCATTTCCATTTCAGAAATGGTTTTAATTCCGAAACAGATAAACCCGCGAAAATAAAATCTTGTTCCCCTTTTGTAAATTTATCCAGCCAATCGGGCAGGAGGTAGGCATTTTCGGTTTGACCGTAAAGTCCGCCTACGTTATAGGGTTTGTTATTAATCACCAGCCGGGCTTCGGGTTTTACAGCCCTTAACAATTGCTGTCCATTGGAAAGATTTGTGAAATCAACACAGGCCAGATTGGGCGATAGCCTGAATTCTCTTTTTAATAATCCGTTGTACAGAATGATGTTTTTGTTGTCTTCCGATTTAAACACTTCTGACTTTATGTTACAATCCTGTAAAAGCCAGTCGTTGTTTTCCAACTGGTTAAATTCTGGTTTCCAAACCGGTAAATCAGGAATAACCTGGGCATGCAACTCTTGAACAGGAAGATAGAAAAGACTGATTGTCAGAAATTTTATAAACAGCATGAAAATTTTATTCATAAAGAGGAATTAGTTTTGAATGTTTAAAAAACTTGGATTATGGCAGTTAAGTCCCAATAATAACTATAATTATTTACATTATTGGCTGGTAAACTTTGTTTTCATTTAGTAATTGTCATACAAAGTTTTGGACTTGCGATTAATTGAATTAATATATGCTACTTTCAATCTTGATTTTTCAGCTTTCTTTTTTGGCTTGACCCAAAAAAGAAACAACAAAGGCAAAGCCGATCTCACGAAGTTCTGAAAGAACGAGTAATAAATGTCAAGGCTCCCGGTAAAATATTATTCCGGTTTTCACAAAACCTAAGTGCGGCAGGGCGATCTTCGAACAAGTTCTCAGCTTCCCTGCCTACTAAGGTTTCGCTCAACTTACATAATGTTTTCCCGGAGGCCGGCGTATTAATCAGCATCGGTTCAAAATAATTAACATACTGCAATCCTTTTAAATTCGCGCAATTTCTAAAATTGAAAGCCAATCTCAATTTCAAAAATATTTTATCCGAACAATTGTGATTTTGAACAGAGAAAAAATCTAAGTAATTGATTGTAAACCTCAAAGGTTTTTAAAACCTTTGAGGTTTTAAATTGTTAGACAGCCTCAATCCATTAATTTAATGTTCTGTACATCAAATTCAACAGGGGGTTACCCCTTTTTTAAGTATAATATTGCCGTATTTGGCTGTTTCGCCGGTCATGACCACCGCAAAGGCCTTTTTAGCCCTTTCGTAAAAGGCGAAGCGATCAATATGCTCAATAACAGGCGGTTTTAAAACATGCGGTTTTATGCTGTTCATATAACTTCTTTCCACTTCGGGATCAAGCTTGTCACCCGGAACAGCTCCCATCATCACCAATGGGTGAGGCACGTAGGCATCGAGTTCGAACAGCGGAAGAATAGCCGATAAAAGTTCTGGAATCCGTAAACCATCGGCACGGATAACTTTCGGATTACAGGTTTCGCCCGGAAAATGGGCATCGGCAAGAATAATTTCGTCTCCATGTCCCATGCGTGCAAGGGTGGCCAGCAATTCGGGACTGATTAAGGGTGAAATTCCTTTGAGCATGATTTTTAAGATTTAAAATTAAGAATATTGGTTTTAAACTTATTTCTGCTTTGACAGATTGGAAAATCAATCAGTCTTTACCCCTTACCCCTAGAGGGAACTGATTGATTTTCAGCTTTCCCCTTCAGGGGCTTGGGGGTAAAAAAGCTGAAAATCAATTTAAGATGGTTAATCTGTCAAAGTAGAATTATTTAATTTCTAAAATGCATTCCTTTTTCAGTTTTATCAGTTAATCGAAAATTATTCATTAATTTTTCTTTTCGTCAATTCGGACAATTCCTTTTGATCAATTTTATAAATCCAACTTTTTCAAATTGTACACGAAATGCAGGAATTAATATCTGCTATTTTTTTAGCGAAATACGGTAACCAATTGCACTTTCAGATGGATAGGATTTAGAGGGTTGTATCACAAGTCCTTCAGGTTTTTGCGACCAGCTCACTTTTTCATTGCTGCCCAGCATCTCAACCGATTGAATCTGTTCGGTTTTGTTTTGGGACGAAAAAGTTTTAATTACAATTTTCTCTTTTGGAACATCCAGCACAAATACATAAACTTTCCCGTCTTTACTTGTAAACCTGAAATCTTTTTCAGTAAAACCCTTACTTTTGTATTCGGCAAACATGCCTTCTTCAACATTATTTTCTGCGGGACCTTCACCTGATATCTTCCACGGACGGGTTCCATAAATTCCTTCGCCATTCACATCAAGCCATTTCCCAATGGCAAGTAATACATCCTGTTGCTCCTGTGTAATTGTTCCATCTGATTTAGGGCCGATATTTAAAAGTAAGTTTCCGTTTTTGCTTACGATATCAATGAGCACGTCAATTATTTCGTTTGGCGTTTTGTTTTTTTCGCCATCAATATAACCCCATGATTTAGTGCCTATTGAAGTATCAGTCTGCCAGGGTAATTTTCTGCTTGCCTTACTACTGCCTCGCTCTATATCATAAACCGCTATTCCATCCGGGAATGATTCGTTTTTGTAATTGATTACAACTCCTTTGCTCCATTCCAGGCCTTTGTTGTAATAATTCGAAGCGAAAGACTTTTTATATGGCTCAAGTGCCGGTTGCTCTATCCACCAGTCGAACCAGAAAAGCTGTGGCTGATAGTTGTTTACAAGTTCGGTGCACCTGAGCAGCCAGTCGTTCATGTATTCAGGGCTCATTGTTTCGTTTTCTTCACGTGCAGGGCCATAAAAGTCGCTGTATTTCGGATCCATTACGTCTGAAATAAATTTCCTTCCCGGGTTCATAAAAAACCAGTGCTCAATCCTGTGGGATGAAAGTCCGAAAATCAAACCCTGTTTACGTGTAGCCTCGGCAATTTCGCCAATGATATCACGTTTTGGACCCATTTCAAAAGCATTCCATTTCGATAGCGCTGTTTTGTACATGGCAAATCCATCGTGGTGTTCGGCAACCGGAACGATATACCTGGCGCCGGATTTTTTAAAAAGTGCCAGCCACTCCTCCGCATTAAATTTTTCGGCTTTAAACATCGGAATAAAATCCTTGTAACCAAATTTATCATGGGTTCCGTATTTTTCAATATGGTGTTTGTATTCATCTGTTCCCTGGGTATACATTTGGCGTGGATACCATTCCGAACCAAAGGCGGGAACCGAATAAACCCCCCAATGAATAAAAATTCCGAATTTAGCATCACGGAACCAATCTGGACAATTGTATTTTTTCAAGGATTCCCAGTTGGCCTGGTATTTTTCCTGCGCAACAGGTTGAATTACAAATAAAAAGGATAAAAGGGCAGTGAAAATGATTTTTGTTTGCATATATTACAGGCTTTGGTAAAGGAAAGTAAAAATACAAAAAAACAGATACACAAATGCGCATTCAGAATCTTATCTCTATCCTGTGGCAAATTTTTATTAAGGAGAGAACCAACCTATTTTAGAAATCAGATTGTCGAAGCGGGCTTCCCCATGCAAATCCCTAAACAATGGCTCCACTTTTAGCCAGTATATTTCTATTTCGTGCATGTAATATGTTATCTGGAAATAAAAAAGCGGCCTGATGTACCCGTTTTCAGACCGCTCAATCAAATATGCTAAAAATCAATTTATTTCACCGGAATTCCAGTTTTTTCTGTTTCCGGCTTGTTTCCGTTTTTCTTGTTTGTCTTTTTGGGTATCACCATGCTGCACGACTGATATTTATAATAAAAACCGGGATCTTTACGCTTAAACTGAGTGGCGAGCTTATCAAGGACATTTTTCTTTAAAAGCCATGCTTCGTTTATTAACTGTCCCAGTTTGGTCGTATAACCTGATTTTTCGATAATTGCATGTTGCGGTGCCTGGTTGACCTGTTTTACTTTTTTAAAGAGGTCTTTCAATTCATTTAAATCATTTGTACTTATGCCCAGCTCGGTTAATTCTTCAACTGTAAGTTTATCCGTTTCTTCTATAAGAAGGCTGCCAGCTGCAATTATATCCTGCTTGCCTAGGTGTTCCAGGGCGCTTTCGGTAAAATTAACCTGTTCCTTCAACGCATTATTGTTTTTATCATACGCATAGGATTGGAGGGCTCCTGAAATTTCGATCATGTAATCAATTAACTGATCGATAAGTTGATTGGTGTCGGCAGTGATACCGGTCGTGTCTTTTTCCTGGTTTACCTGCAGGGCATCAATCCCGGCAGTAAGTGTTTCGAGTTCGGCAATGGCCGATTCAAATTTAGGGATAAGTGACGTACTTAAGGGGTTCTTTTTTGCCTCGGCAATAATCAGCTTTAAGCATGAAAGCCGGTCTTTCTGATAATTGTTCATAATTTTATTTTTAGTTAAACATAATTTTAAAGGTTAACAAGGAATATTTACAGTAGAAACGTATGCTATACGGATATATTGTCAGAAGAAATAACAATTTTAGAATTTTAACTTTTGCGGTCCGGCAAATTTATTTCTTCTTTGATAATTGACATGCATTGAAATGAATATAAGCATATTTGAGTTGGAAGACTTTTTCCCTTTAATTTTCTGCTTTTCTTTTTTGGCTTGACCCAAAAAAGAAACAACAAAGGCAAAGCCGATCTCACGAAGTTCTGAAAGAACGAGTAAAAAAAGGTCAAGGCTCCCGTTAAAATATTATTCCGGTTTTCGTAAAACCTAAGTGCGGCAGGGCGATTTTCGAACAAGTTCTCAACTTCCCTGCCTTCTAAGGTTTCACTTAACCTACATAATATTTTCCCGGAGACCGGCGGATTAATTAACTTCGATTCAAGATATTTAACATAATTCAGTTCATTATAATTCTTTTATGTTCAATATTTGACAGGCTATTTCATTTTCAAAATTATTTATCCAGACATGGGTAAGCTGGATATTGGTTCCTGGTCATGTTTTTCTTTATATATATTTTTTCCATGCGTATTAAACAGGTTTTAGGCCGATTTTGATTTTTTAAGAAGGGTCTGTTTGTTTCGCAGACATTTCCGGGAATATTTCTCTGGTGTACAGAATATTTTCAGTTGCCTTTGGGAAAATTATAGATGGTTCCGGAATTAATTGATTTGTTTGCGGGAATTTCAGAGATGTTTCCGGGAAATTCAGAGACGATTGCGGGAAATTCAGAGACGATTGCGGGAATTCCGGAGCAGAGTTCTCATTTATTTTATTCCATTGCGGGGAAATTATAGCCTTATGCCCAATTTGTTGAACAGGGTACGTGAGGGTAGAAAAGGGATTTGGGATATTTAGAGATCAAATAAATAGAAGTGGCTCATTATTAAATAAGAATTGATGAATTAATTATTTATTGTGCTGAAATTTAAACGATTAAAAACAGATATTTTAAAATATTGTATAATGTTTCCCACGAAGCCGCAAAGTTCACGAAGAATGTTTTATGTTCTTGTTATGGGATAAATTAAGATCTATCCGTACTTAATCCTGGTGTACCTGTTCTTTTTTATCCAAACAAAGGTATTTTAATATGGATTGTGCAGAATGAAATCTGGTAGCCGGCTTTTTCTTTATGAATTCATCCATCTTAAACAAATTGCCACAGCCGGCTTTCTCAAAAATTTTCTTTAATTCGGGGTTTTGTTTAATGTCGGAGCTAAGAAAGCAATCGAGTTTATCAATGCCCAGGTATTTTTTATCTTCTTTCTTTATCGAAAGTAGTTTTTCAAGCTTATTTCCTTCGGGGGTGCCGTTGTTGGTAATGAACAAAAACGTGCGGATGACCAGGATATTCCCTACCAAATCGGCTTCGAGGTATCCCAGCTTTATTGACATGTACCTGACGGCAAAAAGAAATCCCCCTTTTGGCGTACGGGTGATTAATTTCTCTAACATGCTCAATGTAATTATCGGACCTAACAATTCGTTGATAAATTCACCGAGCCGTTCCTTCATTCTTTCTATGGCATGAAGCTGGATATATATTTTTATAGGCATTTTGCCCAAACTTCCGTTTAGCCCTAATTTTTCAGGTTCAATCTCCCACCAATTAATGCCTTTATTTGATTCAATCATTCCCAGCCTGTATACTTTACGTTTTATACCATCAAGTTCAACTGTAATTGTTTCAATTTTCTCGATGTGTACAATATAATTGTTGTGTACAAAGGAAGTATCGTAGATACCAACAGATTTTTTAAAGGGTTCCTTCTCTAACCATACCATACAACGGGTTAAATCCGACATTGACCACATCAGCACCGAGATCATTTGTTCAATGGACTTATGCACCTCTTCGCGGGTGGGGTTAAAGCCGTCATTAAAAATTTTAAACTTTTCCTTTATTTCTTTCGCATTTGGAAAATCAAGCTCGCTGCAGTTGCGCCAGAAAAAATGAATGCTTTCGACCAGGGTATAAAAATCGTAGTAACTGACTTCTACCTGATTTGGCCCGATGCTGATGTAAAATTTTTGTAAAGAATGGCTTATATGGTCGTTTAATATATCCAGATCTTTCTGTAAAAGTACTAATCCGGAGGCAGGGTTTATAAATTTAATGGGCCGCAGGTGAAAACGATAAAAAAAAGCAATTCCCTTTTTGCCGAGCAAATCAAAGGCATCGGCACAGCCCAGGATATTCATCATTTTTTTTATCCGGTTCAGGTAAAGGTTCTTTTGGTGTGCCTGTTCCGCTTTTAGCTGATGAGGATTTTTCTTTTTGTTTTTTTTGGGCATGGTATTCATTTTTGGCTTTTTTAATAACGTAATAAGATGTGGAAATAATTTATAAGGGTAGAATTATTTTTAAACAAAAAGATACCGGTGGTTTTGGATACCTATATCGATTAGTTGATTGCTTTTATTTATAACCGCACTTTAATCCATCTTCATAGGAAACAAATTCCCGGCTGATTATATGCCAGTTGAAGAAATGCCCGAAGCGGGCCAGCAATTTGAGTTATATTGCCTTTGATTTTAAAATTTGAAAAAGGGAATAAATTACTGGTGATTTTTTACATGTAAGAGTCAATCTGATAAATAAAATCTTTACAGCATCAATTCAGGTAAAAACTCTTGATACCTGATTTCCGCATGCAACAATATAATGTACCTTTGCGAGTTATTAAGAGATGAAATGCCCGTTACTTTTGGGTTTGTTGAAAGGTATTGATCAGGCAAAGTTCATTTTATTTGCATATTTATCTAAATGATTATTTGCAATTTGTATATACTTGTCAAGAAACAGATTTCTTTTCCTGCTCGACCAATTCCTTACATACGAAATAATTTCATTTTCATCGGTCGTATTTTTTTCTTTCCTCAAATAATCCACAGTTGCTAGTATTTCTAATGCAAGTGCTGATTGAAAACCATCTATTAATTGATTCAATTCCTGCAGTCTTTGAAATTGTTCAGGCTTTAATTCATGGTTAATGTATTTTTTTATTTCGTCAAAAGTTGAATAGTTTAATTCGATAGTTTCAAAAGCTTTTGTATTATTTTGCTCTAATCCTTTGAGGTATTTACCATTCAAATAATGTAATACATGGCCTACCTGCACACTGAAAGGTCCGTAATGGCTTGCTTCAAATTTTAATCTCAGATTTTCTCCCAAGCGCTGCAAAAACCAGGCTAACTTGTTAGCAACGAATAAACTACTTTGCTCGCCCAAAGATTCGTAATAAAACATAGAATAAAGGAGCATAGCCCTTGCCGGAGTTAATTTTGATTCTTTTTTAGTTTCTTCTTTTTTCAAAAGTTCCTTTACTTCTACATTTGGTTCATATATTAAAATTTCAATATCTTTTAATGCCCCAAGATATTGTTCAATCATTGATTTTACTTTTTCCCATTTCAGGCCACCATTTCCACAACCCAATGGAGGAATTGCAATACTTTGAATCTGATATTGACTGATAACATTGACTAAGTCTTTTAACCCTTCTTCAATATACTCATATTTCGATTTCTGATACCATTCTGTTTTAGTAGGAAAGTTTATAATAATCTTTTCACCTGACAAAGTTTGTTCCTTAAAAACCAATAATTTTCCTGGTTTCAATTCTTTACGCTTACATGCTGTTGCATAGAACCTGAAATTTTCAGGATAGGATTCTTTAAACTGCAATGCTATCCCTTTGCCCATAACACCTACTGTATTGACTGTATTTACCAATGCCTGCACTCTGGCATTCATTAAATTCCCTTTAATATATTTCATCAGAAATAGAATTTACTTTTTTGATCTACTTTTACTGGTACAGCAAGTTGAAGTTTATCTAAAATGTTTTGTACAAATTCCTGTTTATCTTTATCATAAACAATAATGCATCCGATATTTCCAACCGGAATATAGTTTTTCACCATAAATTCAGCTTGTTTTCTTCTCATCCTGTCAAAATCATCTTCTGTATTATTCCAATATCTTTCGGAAACCATTTTCCAGTCAACTTTATCCAAATCATCAATATTGTTAAAGAATTTAGTAATAGCTGATTTTGCATGTCCATCGGTAAAACACCATTCAAAATCCAGTGAAAGAAAGCTGATTAACTTGCAACAAATATAAACAATTTCTGCTTGAGGACGTTTAATAATTCCTCTATATCCAGTTTTTATATTGAGTAACATGGGTGACAAAGGACCAAAATAAAAAGGAATATATTCTCCCAACATTCCTCCTGGTGGGTCTATTCCAACAGGATAATCAGATCTTTGTTCAATAAGGGTTGAATCACCAATATTAATAAAATCGCAGTCGAACAAAGGGTTTGTACGGGTGTATATTCCGTGCATAAGTAAATATTCCAAATTATTTATATGCATTATCCGGTATAACCATATTTTTGAAATATCTAATGGCATTTGTCAAAAATACAATATTTTTCAATAATCAAAATAACTGTAAGTCATTTAACTTAAAACCATACTTTCGATGGCTGAATGGCCTGTTAGCTATTCTTTTTTCAGCATTCATTATTTTTCCTTGTAAAATCCAACCTGTTTTAATTGTTAGGGCTATTTTTTGTATATTTTACCTCCATTTCGAAATGTTTTACCGTGCAACATGCTTTTCATCCATGAATTGGTTTATATTTCCCATTTTTATTTTATCGATAATCAGATGACTTTGATGGGAGGGAGGAGGTTGGGTCGAAAGGGTTTTCGGAAGTTACATTGGGTTGTAGCAATATGAATTCTTTACATTTCATGGGTTTTATTCTTTTTGAAAGGCTTTATTTGACCGGGTAAAAAATCTTTAAGTTTAAAACTGTTGCAATTTTATCTTCATTTTCTTTAGTTGTATATAACTTATTTTTTATAGCATCTGTTCACCATTCTTTTGCCCCCTGATTTCCATCCATCTCCATCTATTAAAATTAGAATATTTTTTTCAGGCATAGCTTCAATCGCATTAAGATACAGTGATGGAAGTTTTTCATCTGTTCAGGAGTAAAGTTGGAACTGATATTTCAGGTTGGTTAACAGTAATATTTGTCAACGCACTTTTTCTAATTCGCTTAATAGTTGGTTACCACTATTTCGTTTATCGCGTTTCTTTTAGCCGGATTGGAATTAATTGACCTTTTTGCTTCAACCCTGGTTATTTTAAATTTCCCGTATAGTTTGTCAAAATAGTTGTTGTTAGGATCAATATTTTTGGGATCGGAATTGCTTAACATTAACCAGTGTCCCTTTTTGTCGAGATAATCAAACAAACCGGCCAACTGAACCTGTTCTTCATCCGGAAATTCCTTTTTATTATAAGCAGTAAAATTTGCTGTAGTGCTGATTGGTTTGTAGGGTGGATCAAAGTACACAAATGAATTGTTTTTTATATCGCGTTTAATTTCCCTGAAATCTGCTTTTTTTATTGTTGCATTTACGAGAAGTTTTGATGCATTTAATAAATTTTGTTCGTCAAGAATTTTAGGATTTTTGTACCTGCCCTGGGGAGAATTAAATTCACCCTTTGAATTAAACCTGAATAAACCATTAAAACATGTTTTGTTCAGAAAGATAATCTGTGCTGCCCTTAAAATCCATTTTTCCGAATAATTGCGGTAGTCTGTCTGATGTCGGTTAGTATTAAAGCTTTCTCTTATTTCGTAATAAAACTCTTTTTGTTTTAGTTCGGATAATTTCTTGTATTGTATAGAAAAATTTGCCAATAAATCAATAAGCTTATAAACGTCCTTTTGTACAACTATATAGGTTAAAATTAATTCATCGTTAATATCATACAGGTAAGCATTTTCAATTTCGTAATTTTGGGCAATATCAAAAAAAACTGCCCCACCGCCCAGGAATGGCTCGTAATAATTTTTGATTTTACTTTCCTTTAATTCCAAAGGATATAAATCCTGAAATTTTTCAAGCAATTGCCGCTTCCCTCCAACCCATTTTAAAAATGGTTTTGCTTGCATGTTGTTTTCATCAACATCATCCATTACCGCAGACTCATCTATTTGATTCCGATAGTTATTCATTCTCTTAATTCTGGCTGCAATTTAGCAGATTATTTTTTTTGGGGGAATTTGAGTTATGAACAAATTGATTCACCATAGTGAAGTTTCAGCCATAAACAGTTTTCTCTGCAAAAAATGGATACAATTTTTATTAAAAATTGGTATTGAATCTTTACAAACGCTGTCCTTCAATCTTTGAAAACGGCATGGAGTTTTTCAAGTTCTTTTATTTCGGTGGACCAGATTGACATCTAATTTCAATTTTTAAATTGCATAAATCTTAAAAAGTAATTTATAAACTTAATTAGCATTTTTACTCTTCAGTTTTTCCATATACGATTTTGAAATGCCTTAAATCTAGGATTATCCTGTTTACCAAAAAAAGCTTGTGAATACATAATTAAATGCACATTAGGATCTTTATCTAATATCCCTTTTTCAAGATATTCGTAGGCTTTTTGTTCGTTACCAATTGCCATATAGGCATCTGCAAAATAGGTGGGCCTGACATAAATGAATTTAGCTTGATTTTGAAGACTGTCTATCCATGAAAGTGCTTCTGTTTTTTTGCCTGATAATCCCAAAATCTTTGCTTTATAATAATAGTAATTATCAATTGTAAACCTATTTTTATTTTGTTGCAATGTTTTTAATGCATCATTGTAATTTTTCATTATCATCAATCTGCTTACTTCCCATGGCAGTTCAGCATTTGAGATATTTTTTGGAGGAACCAACTGATTAATCTTTTCGAGATTATGCCGGCAGAGCCCAATTAAGTATTCAGCCTGGTATTCACTGTATTGAGGATCAAATTTTCTGATACTTATTAAGGTATGTTCCATTGAATCACAATCCTGTTGAAAAAAATATTGCCAAAATAAATCTATAATTATTGATTTGTCTCCCGGATAAAGTTGAATTGCCCTATGAACTGATTTCATTGCTGCTCTCCTGTCCCATTCCCAATCGCTCTGAATTGAAGATAAGATTGAGTAAGCCCGGCCATTTAGAGAGTCAAAATGAATTGTCTTTTCTACGTAGTGTTTAGCCATTATCCAATAATTGGGTTCGTAGTGCGATCCCATAGACCCTAGGATTTTATAACAATCAGCCAGGGCAGCATATGCTTCAGAAAATGTGCTGTCCTGCGCTATTGCCATATTCAAAAAGTTTATTCCATCGTTTATATTTGCAATATCCCTTTCTGAAAAAAATTTTGTATACTCGTCAATCCCTTTTAGAAACAAATCATAGGCAACCTTATTTTGTGTGGGTATGGTTTTCATCCGTTGTTTAACTTCTGGAGAAATCTGTACATTTAATGCATTGGCTATATTAGAAGCAACTTCATATTGTATATTGAAAATATAACCGATATCGTTTATTGTATCATCACAAGTGTAATTCCAGGCTTTTTTGCCAGTTTCACATTCAATCAGGTTTACAGAAATTTTGAAAATATTACCAGCTTTGCGGGCTTTGCCTATAATCAAATAGGAAACACCCAATTCTTTTCCAATTTCAGAGTATGTTTTCCTGGAATCTTTATAATTCAATACTGAATTATCAGTAACCACCTTTAGATCTTTTATTTTTTGGAGATGATCTTCTATCTCAACCATCATCCCATTACTGAAATATTCCTGATCATGGTTTGGGCTGATATCCTCAAATGGAAGCACGGCAATTGATTTGTCAATAAATTCATTTTTGGTGGATTCCAGATATATAATCATATAATAAATAACAGAAAACAATAGAATTAATCCTAATATCAAAATATAAAGAACTCTGATTCTTTTTCTATTCTTAGTATTAGGTCTATCTACTTCTTTTTTAATTTCAATCTGATTTAAATCTTGAATTATTCTTTTATCCCTTAAATACCATTTTAAAATTATGAGGAGATGATTTATTACCGGTTTCACCTGCTCTATTTCAAATTCTTTTGGATGTGCCCCAAAATTAGACAAGCTGTTCAGGCTGTTCATGGACGCAATAATATGAGCCGGAACTTTTTCTTCGCTGTGTAATAAATCTATAATTCCTTTAAGGGGTTGGGTTTTACGTGGCCTTTTTAATTCTTTTTCGCATAATTCTGTTACCATCAGCTCAAGGCTCCTGCGCGAATAAACCAAAACCACCACCGGATCGTCAGTTTTATATAGTTGTTCAAGTTCTTTCTCCAGTTCAGGCATTTGACCTTTAAATCCGGTATGGAGTTTTTCGAGTTCTTTTATTTCGGCTGACCAAATCATGATTAAATAAATATTTTATGACATTAATGTCTGGTAATTTTGATTTTCATTTGTTAAAAGCCCTACATTGCTATGCACATACATACAATTGATCTGAAAGGAGTAACTTTTTATCCGGATTTTTCTACTTTCTTTTTTGGCTTGACCCAAAAAAGAAACAACAAAGGCAAAGCCGATCTCACGAAGTTCTGAAAGAACGAGTAAAAAAGGTCAAGGCTCCCGTTAAAATATTATTCCGGTTTTCGCAAAACCTAAGTGCGGCAGGGTGATCTTCGAACAAGTTCTCAGCTTCCCTGCCTTCTAAGGTTTCGCTCAATCTACATAATATTTTCCCGGAGGCCGGCCTATTTATTAACATCGATTCAAGGTATTTAACTTTCTGCAATCCAATATTAGTCTGTAATTTCAATATTTGAAAGCCAATCTTAACTTCAAAAATTTTTTATTCACATATTATTTATTTTATTACTGTTTTTTATTCTATTTTGAACCCTTATTCATTTAATCATGCGCTTTTTTTATTGATTTCAACAATTTCTGAAATCGTTCGGAATTTCTTAGTTTGTCATATATTGGATTCAGTGCCAGATCGCCGTAATGTAAATTTCCGGGTACCCCGCTTAAATATTCAATCTTGTCCATTGCCAGTTCAAAATTGCCTGTATAAGTATAGATTTCCATTAAGTCCTGCATTTTATTAATGCCCTGCAAAGCATCCTGTTTCAGGGGTTTCAGCATTATCGCTTTTTCGCCACATGCTATCGCTTCTTTCTTTTTTCCAATAAATGCATAAGATTTACCTAAATAAGCCCAATATCTTTCGTCTGAGGGATCTTCCTTGATTTTCTGCTTATAAATTGCTATGGCAGAATCTGCATACAAATTGCATAAAGTTTTATTCCCAATTAAATAGTAAATGAATGCCATTTTAAATGATTTGGGCATATACATGAATTGGTCCTCTGCCAGTAGTATGCTGTCATTTTTTATGAATTCGATTAATTCAGGAAATTGTCTGTTGTAATAATAAATTGTATACCTCACTTTTTCAGGAATTATTCCTGATTCTTTTAAAGCTTCATTTAAATTTCCATTTTTAAATAACAAACCAAAAAAGATATGCTCCTTAAACCTTTGAAAATCCGGAACCTTATCGAGTCCATTTCTGGCAGTATTAATTTCATTGTCGTACTTGTGCATAATCCTGTAAGTATGCGCCAATTCATTCATAAAATAAGCATTAAACGGATCCATCTCAATAGCCTTTAACATCTCATTGTTCGACTCTTCCCATTTTCCCTGTCGTCTTAAAACATAACTGATGTTTGCATATACTTCGGCCAGTTGAGGCGTTGTTTTTTTCAGTTCTTTCAGTATAATCAAAGCTTTATCATAGTCTTTTTCAATCCTGAAAGTGGCAATTGCCCTGGCAAGTTTCACTTCACTTAATCCGGGATTCAATCGAAAAGCTTTTTTAATATCTTCTTGTGCTTTCAGTTTATATCCCTGCCACGATTCGTCCTTTGTAGTGGAAATTGTCATGTAAAGAATAGCCCTTTTTGCATAGGCGGCTGCAAACTGTGAATCCTGAACAATTGCTTTCGAATACATATTCATAGCTATTAAATGATTGCCTTGCGAATAATATTCGTTGCCTTTTAAATAAAAATCATAAGCCAGTCGATTTTTTGTAAATACTTTATTTTGTATCAAAGCCGCATCGTGTTCATTTATAGAAACCTGCATTATTTTAGCCACATTTTCAGCTACATCTGTTTGAATTATAAAAATATCAGCTACATCCTTGTCGTAGGTAGCCGACCATAATTGAAACCCTGAGAATGGATCCATAAGTTGGAAATTAACTTTAATCCGGTTTTCAATTTTTTGAACATCCCCGGTAAGGATGGCTTTAACATTCAATTCACGTGCAATTTCATCTATACTTAAAATTGAGTTTTTATATCTCATTGACGAAGCGTTTGCAATTATTTTCAAATCTTCAGTTTTCGACAAATGGTCGAGAATGGCACCTGCCAGTCCATCACAAAAATAAGCCTGGTCTTTTGCCGGACTCAAATCTTTAAGCGGGAGAACAGCAATTGATTTTTCAATCATCAGATCTCCGTGAACTTCCTTGTTTTGTGCTACAAGGTTTAACCATACAAAAACCACAATTAGAATCACCAATATTGAAATGGCTCCGTTTACAAGAAGTTTTCTGTTTTTTGTTAAAACTGAGGAACGGGATTGATGTTTACTTTGTTCCTTTAGTGTTTGAACCGGTTGAATTTGAATATGCTTATAACCCAAATACCATCTGAGCAAAATGGCCAGGTTTTTCAATGCCGGTTTCACCTGTTGAGCATCAATTTCTTTTGTACGGATAATAATTTTACCAGACCCGGCATTTAAAGCATGCATGGCCTGTATTACATCTGATGGTACTTTATTAATGCCTGTTAAAGAATCAATGCTTTCTTCGAAAGATTGGGCTTTTCTTTGCTTATTTAATAAATTTTCGCAGAGTTCGGTAATTACAATTTCAAGGCAACGCCTGGAATAAACCATAGCCATAGCAGCGTTCTCCGCTTTGATCACTTGCTCTAATTCCTTTTCAAGATGTGGTAAATTCCTTTTAACAATGGTAAACAGGATTTCAAGTTCTTTAATTTCTGTTGACAAGATGGTTGTAATCATTATCTTAATCGTTTAACAGTTGCTGAACCTGGACTTCCTAATAAAAACTTTAATCCAAAGACTTCCTTATAAATTTAAACAGATGGGTTTTACTTTTCAAATCATTATTTAATATTTATTAATAGTTAAAGATGGAAAAAACAGCAACAGCAGAATTATCCATAGCTTTTAAAGTTAGAAAGAACTGATTTATCTTAAATTAAATGGCAGGAATTTTAGTAGGACGGAAGCAAAAATGGAAGGATTTTGTGATTATTGAAAAATGATAATTCCAATAATCCTGTTTGGGTTTAAAACCTGTACCAACGGGATTACCTGTTTCTATAAGGTATATTTTCATTGCTTTCGGCAAATTCCTGATTTATTTGAGCCTCCAGCCCACTTACAATTTCAATTGCAATTTTATCCTGAATTTCAAGTACCTGCGAAGAATTGATGATTTTTTCATTGTAAACCTGAAACCATATAACCTTTCCCGTGCTTCCGTGTACAATCCTGGAAGAAATCTTTATCCTATCACCAGCCTTGCTAATTTCGCCAAGTACCAGATAATCAACATTTAATTTCCCGGAATAGTCGTTCCCGGTTTTTTTAAAATAAACATTGTTAAATATCAGATGGTCGTGAAGTAGCTGAATATCCTTTAATTGAGACAAATGGTACCGGATTCCCAGGTCCATGCCTTCGATAAAATTCGATTGATCATTATTCACGCTTAAATCTTTAAAAGGCAATATGGCAACTGTTTTATCATTCAATATTGCTTCCTTTTCGTGGATAATGAGCAATGGATTAAGATAGAAATAAACCGAAAACGGCAAAGCAATCAGAAACAAATAAAAAAGCAATTTACGTGGTAAAATACTGTTTTTAAAATTCATGTTTTGTTTGATAATAACCGGCCAGTTCATTTTTTCTGAAACCTCTGCCCGTTTGTATTTCAGGTACCATTTTATAATGGTTAAAAGATTACTAAGTACGGGTTTAATCATATCCACCTCAAATTCTTTGGGATGGGTACCATAAGTGGACAAACTGTTCAGATTCAGCATCAGGGTGATAATATAGCAAGGTATTTCCTCAACACGGCTTAATAATTCGATAATTCCCTTAAGGGGCTGGGTTTTTCGTGGCCGCTTCAATTCCTGCTCGCACAGGTCGGTAACCATTACTTCAAGGCTTCGGCGGGCATATAATAAAATAACCACAGGATCGTCAGTATTGATTAACCGAATCAGTTCTTTTTCAATATCAGGGATTTGGCCCTTGTAGTTTTCGCACAATAATTCAAGTTCCTGTAATTCCCGCCACCAGATAAAACAGTTGTGTTCATTCTGATGATTAGCCTCTGAAGGAATGGCTTTTTTATCCGGGAGATTTAGGCCAATTTTAGTAATAATATTTTGTATGGTTAGTTTCGGTGTCATTTGGATCAGCGTATCAGTTTTTAAATTTCCTGTTCTTTTAATTGATCTTGTTTTTTCTGTTACCATGGTTTAAAAATTGGATAAAGAATTACCATACAAATTTCCGGCGAATTTTCAATCTGGTCAACATGAAAATAAACCATTTATTTGCTTTTAATCGCTTAAGAATGAGGGTGTTTTTCACCCTGCGGTTGGAAGAAAAACACGGTATTTCTTAAAGCTGATTTTTGTATTTAATTAATAATGAGTCCGTTATAATTCTAAATTATTGAGTAACTTTTGGATACCCTTTTTAATTTTCTTATAATCAATTAATTTTACTGCTCAATTCAATTTATCAACTAAAAAAAATTAAAATGACAACATTTAAAACAAAAAAACAAACTTGGATATCCCACTTAGGAAAACCAATAAAAATGGAATTAGAATATGAAGAACAGGATGATAATAAGCTTCCTGGATATGGCACTCCTATTTCCATTGAAATGGCAAGGGAGATAATTAAAAACTATCGGGATTATGTAAATAATGACAAAAAAGTGCCTCATGCTTTTACTTTTGGTAAAGAAAGCCTTTTAGCTATATTGTCGCAGCCCGGATGCGAAGGAATTAGGTTTTACCTTGCGAAAAAAGAGGAAAATCCTGGTATTGATGGGTGGAAAAAAGGGATTACCCTGGTTGCCATTGGCGTAAAACCTGATATTGACCCTAATACTGCTATTGGACATGAGCCTGAGATTGGAGCAGAACCTGGAAAAAAATATTTGGACGAGGATCTTGATACTTATGCAGAAATAAGAGTAAAACGTATTCAGTTAGCAGCAAGATTGGCCAATTTAACTGTAAAAGAATTCTCCGACCTATCACCAAAAGAGACCTACGAACTGACAGAAAACATGGCTTTTCCAAATGAAATGAAACTTTTAAACAAAACTACCACTGGCCTTATTTACGAAACAATTCCTCCATTTCCTTAGAAAGTTTACTGGGAATAAATTCAATAGTAGACTGATTAGAAAAAGAAATAATTAAAAAGAAATAAAAGAATTTAATACTACTTGGCTGAAGATTCAAATGGTAATTTTCAGCCAATTTAAAATTAAATTATGGATATATTTAGAATAATTTATTATTTGCTCCTGTTGGTTTGTTTTATATTGGCATACAAATCAGTAAAAAATGACAGGGGTTTGGTTATTTTTCCTTTTTTACTTGCCATAGCGTTTATCTCAGATTTAATCACATTAATATTAACATACTTTAAAAGGGATTACAATTATATTTACCACTTTTATATACCTTTAGAATACGCCGCGTGGGCTATATATTTTTATTTAATTATCGATCAAAAGTTAATTAAAAAGCTTGTATTTTATTCAATCCCTTTTTTTATTATTTTATGTTTTTTCTTCTCTCTGGAAATAGTAAAAATTAAAAATTTCCCAACAATTCATTTAAATATAGAAGGTATATTATTGATTATTATTGCAATATACACTATATTTACAATTGAGATTAACAAAGATATAAGTATATTTTCACGTCCTGTTTTTTGGATTTGTGTAGGAGTTATAGTTTATTATAGTTTCATTTCTCCATTGATGGGACTTTATAATTATTTATTCGACACTAATCAACAATCGTTGAAAATTTTAAAATTTTATTTGCTAATTATTCCTAATTATTTATTATATACTTGTCTTTCAATAGCCTTTGTATGTTCGCACAGGATAAAGAAATAACAATTGCAATCATTGTCAGCACCAGTTTAATGTTGTTTTTTGTAGGGATCATTATAGCTGCTGTTGTCAAATATCAGAGAAGAACAAGGATATATTTACAGGAAATGAGCAATCTTAAAATTAATTACCAGGAGGAAACCATTAAAGCACAAATTGAAAGAGAAGAACAAACACTAAACCGTGTTTCGCAGGAAATTCACGACAATGTTGGCCAAATACTTTCGCTGGTAAAGCTTAACTTGAATACCCTGGAATTAAAAGACTGTGATTGCCAGTTAAAAGCAAAGATAGAATCCACTACCGAACTTGTTGGTAAAGCAATACATGATTTACGGCAACTGTCAAAATCATTAAATTCCATTCATTTGTCGCAGGGTTATCTTTCTGATTCCCTGAATGCTGAGCTTGACCTTATCAATAAATCAAAAATTTTTAATTCCACAATTACTGTAAGTGGGGTGGAAAAACCTTTTAATCCTCAAAAACAATTAATTATTTTCAGGATAATACAGGAAGCTTTGAATAATATTATTAAACACGCCAAAGCCACCAAAATAGATATTTCTTTGAATTATTTCCCGCAATCACTTGATTTATTTATTCAAGACAATGGAGTGGGGTTTGTGTTAAACAATGATAAATCACAAAACCAAAAAGATACCGGAACAGGTATTGAAAATATGTACAACAGGGCAAAAATTATAGGCGGATACATTGAAATTAAAAGTGTTATGGGAAGCGGTACTTCAATTCATTTATCGGTGCCAATAGATTAAACTAATCGAATATGGAAAAAAATGAAATAGCCACAATTGTTTTGGTAGATGATCATCTTTTATTCCGCAAAGGAATGGTTGAACTTATCAGCAAATTCAAAGGGTTTTCAGTTATCTGGGAAGCGGGCAATGGCCTTGAGTTCATTAAAAAACTAAAAACCAGTAAAACGCCTGAAATTGTGCTTCTTGACATTGCCATGCCCGAAATGGACGGGTTTGAAACAGCCAGCTGGATAAAAACGCAACATCCGGAAATTAAAATACTGGTGCTTTCTATGTTCGACCAGGAAAATTCTATAATTAAAATGTTAAAACTCGGGGTTAACGGCTTTATACTTAAAGATGCTGATCCATCTGAACTCAGGGAAGCCATGACGGATATTAAAGAAAAAGGATTTTATTATTCCGAACTGGTTGCCGGTACTATGGCCAGCAACATAAGGAACGAAAATAAAAAAGCTGACACAACCCCGCTGAACGAAAGGGAAATAAAGTTTCTGGAACTGGTTTGCACAGAAATGACCTATAAGGAAATAGCCGATAAAATGTTCCTGAGTTTCAGGACAATTGACGGATACAGGGACAATTTATTCATGAAACTGGAAGTGAAGAGCAGGGTAGGCCTTGCTCTCTACGCCATAAAAAATGGAATTTTTAAAATATAGAATTTCCCTTCTGAATAGAGTATTTCATAAGCCTCTAACGGAGGAGCCGGTATTTTCATAATTTCCCTGTTTCGAAGAGTAGTTCATACAACCATTCATTTAAGCTATTTCGGTTGTTTTGCTTTAAGGCAAGTTCTTGATTTATTTGTCCGGGCAAAATCAAATCGTTCTGCTTTTTTAAATTGAACCATTTTTTATTCTTTCCGGCATCAAATAAAATCACTGATTTTCAATATCTTAACTTTCGCATCCGGAACCAGTACCGTGTTTTTCTTCTTATAGGTCCATTAAAACACCCTGAATCAGCACGGGTAAATAACGTTTTAAATAGGTATATTTCACATTGTGCAGCAATCAAATTTGGCGGAACTTTGTTTCGAATTAGTATAATGAAATTCAAAATCAATTTCACTGTACCGAAACCATTAAAACAAACAAAAATGAAAACAAAACTATTTTTACTGGCGCTTACTGCTTTTTTTACCTTAAGCAGTTTATCAATGGCGAAAGATGTTAAACCAGGGGTTTACCATATGATTTCGATGAAGGTAAGTGATAACAACAAAGTTCTGCTGCAGATTGAAAAGAGTGATGGGGTGAAATGGTTAAAATACCAATTCCAGATTTTGAACGAAAATGGTGAAGGTGTTTACCATGAGAATTTTTGCAGCAAAGAGGCTATTAATTTAGCTTTTAATATGTCTGAAATGCCCGAAGGTACTTATACTTTCGTTGTTTTGTACAAATACAAAAGGGTTTTTACCAAGAAAGTAAACCTTAAAATAACGCCAAAACAGGAGACAATTGAAAATGATATTTTGGTTGAGTTTATCAAAGAAAATGAATAAGTGTATTAATTTTTTAACACGGTTTGCGGTATAGTGAAGTTTTCTTATGATTTGAGTTAATCAGCTAATTTAAAAACTATCATTTTAAAACCTGGATTTTGGTTGCAAATAAAATCAAAACAAATGCTCTGACAGACGAAGTGGTTCACTTCGTCTTTTTCATTTATTTCAAATGAACCAACAGCCGGTATTTTATTCAGGTCATCAATTCATTGGGCGTTGAACTTAATTAAAATCGTCTTTTTATCTTATTTTATTTTTAAAATTGTTTTAATAATTAACAATGCAATGAATTACAAGTGAATATAATTTATGTTAAATTAGTACCGGGATTAATTTGTTTTGATTAATCTGTTCATTTTCAATTGAAATCTCAGTTTTCGAGTTATAAAAGTTAGATAAAATCAGTCTTATTAATAACCATGTTACACGGAAAAAACAGGATTGGATTTTCTCTTTCAGCAAATGGAAATAAAGCGTTCAGGGCATTTAACCCGGCTACTTTACAGGATTTGGAACCGGATTTTTATTGCGCTACAGATCAGGAAATACATCAAACCATGCAAAAAGCGCAAAATGCGTATTTTATTTATAAACAGTTAAGTGGCAGGCAAAAATCTGCTTTTTTAGATTCCATTGCTGATGAAATCAGAAAAAGCAGTGATTTATTAATTGAACGCGTAAACCTGGAAACCGGTCTGCCAGAATCAAGAATAAAATCCGAATTGGGTCGTACACTTTGGCAGCTCAGGATTTACAGCAATTTACTTAAGGATGGCTCATGGGTACATGCTTCCATCGATAAGGCCATTCCCAGCCGCGAACCCATGCCAAAACCCGATTTACGAAAAATGCTATGTCCCATTGGGCCTGTAGTGGTTTTTTCGGCCAGTAATTTTCCTTTGGCCTATTCAACCTGTGGAAGCGATACAGCTTCGGCACTGGCAGCCGGCAACCCGGTAATTGTAAAAGCCCATCCATCGCATCCGGGTAGTAACCAGATTGTTGCCGAAGCGATTAATAATGCCGCCTTTAAAACCGGAATGCCTGATGGCGTTTTTTCCACTTTGTACGATAATGGTTTTGAACTCGGGTTAAAACTGGTTAAACACCCGGTTACAAAGGCAGTTGGATTTACTGGATCTTTTTCCGGCGGAATGGCACTTTACAGGGCAGCGCAGGAACGTGAAGATCCAATACCGGTTTTTGCCGAAATGGGCAGTCTGAATCCGGTTTTGCTGATGCCTGAAAAACTTGGTTCTGATTATGACAAAATAGCTGAAATACTTGTGAATTCTGTTACGGGTGGAATGGGACAGTTTTGTACAAAACCCGGATTAATTGCTGCAATTGATGATGTTGGATTTGAAAACTTTATCAATGCTTTTTCTGCAAAATTAAAGAAAGTGAATCCGGAAACGCTTATCAATAAAAATATTTGGGAAAACTTTTACAGGAAAAGAGGCGGATTGCTTGCCGAACAAGGATTGAAAATTATTTACGAATCTGACTTGCCTGAAGGAATGAAAGGAAGACCTACCCTTGCCATAGTGGCCTATGAAAATTTCAAAAAAAATCCGTTGCTTGCTGAAGAAGTTTTCGGACCCTTTAGTTTACTTATAAAATGCAATGATATAAAAGAACTGACAGAATTTTCATCTGGTTTGAAAGGACAGTTAACGGTTTCGATTTTTGGCACGGAAAAAGAATTCAGCGCCAACCAGGAAATTATAAATACCATTCGGGAAAAGGCAGGAAGATTGATATTCAACGGTCCGCCCACCGGTGTTGAAGTCTGTGATTCCATTGTTCACAGCGGGCCTTTCCCTGCCTGTATCGACAGCCGGTTTACCTCCGTTGGCCCCGAAGCAATATACAGGTTTGTGCGACCGGTGGCATTCCAGAATATGCCTCAATTTTTATTGCCCGAAGAGCTGAAAGACGGAAATCCTTTAAAAATCAGGAGAAAAGTGGATGGAATTTTCACAAAGGATTGAAATTATCGCTTCAATACCTTTCCTTTCTTTTTTAGTTTACCATCCGAAAGTTCAACAAGATATATCCCATCCGGAAAACTGGTTAAATCCACTTTCCATTCCTCTTTACCAGGTTCAGTAAGCATTTCCGTCATTTCTTTTCCGTTAAGGTCTAGAATCCGCAATTGAATTTTTTCATTTTTAAATCCCTGGTTTTTAATATAAAATATGCCTTTTGCCGGGTTGGGGTAAATTTGTAATGAATAATTGTCATCTGTTGGAACAGACAATCCAGTAATTTGTGCACTATCTACCACAAGAAAATTGTCATAATCTATCATACACATATTTGCATCCCATTCTGTATAAAAGCCTATAATTATATTTTGGCCTGCATAGTTTCCCAAATCAATTGTGGCCTTGCTAAAATCGCCCGAAGTAACATGATTTGCAGCGTTTATGGTATATACAGTATCAAAATGAGTGGCACAATCGGACGAAACAAGGATTTTTATTTTCTCCGCCTCGTTTAGAGTTGCTGGCGAAGGGATTTGGCCCCAGCTCATTATCCTGTAATCGAAATAGAGTTTCAGGAATTGCGATACGGTACCAATTTTTCTGTTGAAAATTAGAAATTGCCCGTAATCCCTGCCTTCAATGCCACCTGTTTCGCCACCTCCGGCAAAGGTCCTGAAAAATTGGTTGCCGTTTTCCCCTTCTGAAGTAATCCAGGTTTTCTGGTGGAAATCAAGCCAATCGCCCATGTCATAGCCCAAACTGTCCACATTTTCGGAAAAAGGAATGGTTGCCACCTGTTTTATGGCCGTTGTAACCTTTGTTGTGTCATTATCCCGGTTCAGGTTGTCTCCTGTGGTTCGCGTATATCCTGTAATAGCGTAATTTCCTTCGGCAATTGTATTGATGAGGTGGACAAACAAAGTATCGGTTTCGAAAGTTTTCAGAGGGCCCGCAAAGGTTTTGTTATAGGTTTCAATCCCTTTAGGGGTTTTTATTTTTACCGTTACCGGGATATTTGATTTTGTATTTATCCCAAAATTTTTAACTACAACTGCTATTGAATCGTCAGTTTTACCACACGTTTTTGAAACCGGCGACAGGATACCCGAAACACCTGTATCGTCAAAAGCTGAAATATAATTAATTGCATATCCGCTATCTGAATTAAAACTATTTGATTTAAATAACAGATAGAGTTGAGGTCCGCTGCTCATAAGTTCAAAATTGCCAAGGTTGCCGGTATAGTTTGCCAGTAAAGGAGCATTTGAATCTTCTCCATCAAAAATATATAAAGTATCCTGACCCTGAACGGTTTTGAAGGCATTGAAAATCAGTTTGATTTTTGAATTGCCCGCAGGTGAAATAAGTGTTTTTGTCTCCGAGCAATTCAGATAATTGTTGACAGGCCCGCCATTATCAAATATTACTCCTGAAGTATTGTTTAAAGTAACCAGTGAGTTTTGCGATTGGCCGCAGCCAGGCCTTACATTAATCACAGCTTGTTGTCCGGAAGTAAAATTGGATGAACCGGGATTTAAGGCCGAAAAATAGTAATACCCGTCGTAAGAACCGCCCCAACCCCAGTTAACATGGAAATAATTGGTTTCTTTGTATCCATCAATTACAAAGGCATGCGAGCCTCCCGCCATTGCTACAGGCTGGCCTGCATCCATTTCGTGCCTTATTAAACTGTCCCAGCCCTGGTCGGTATAACTGAATTTATAAGCCATTTGAACGTCTTTTGAATAATCAAAATAGTTTTTTAGTGAAGTTACCACCGAACCCATAAAAGCGCCTGAACCTCCCGGGGCGTAACCCATATTCACAGATACACCACAATGGTAAAGCAAAGTAGCTACCGGCATGTTTTCGGCATTCAGGCTGTTCGGCATGGCATTCCAATCGTACAGGGTGGATGAAAAATCTGCAGCCTGCACACCGTAAGGGTTGCAATTGTACGAATGGTTGCTTGATCCATATTGAGGATAATTCCAGTATTTCATTACCTGGGCCATCGCAACCGCAACACATCCAACCCAGACATGGCCATTGTCGCCCCCGGTACCCAACGGACAAAGACTGTTGTAATATTTGCCCTGGTTCCATTTGGTGGATAAGAGGGGGCTCACTTCATTGGTATTTTTCAATACGTTCTTATTGTTTTTTGCCAGGTTTTCCCATGCTTTTCTTATCTCCGGCGAGGGGGGTAATTTTTTCTCCAGGATAAATTCTATCTGGCTGCATGAATTTTCAAGCCATTCTTTAAAGCCATCCGGCTGATTGTAAGCTTCATCAAAATGATTGGAAAATGAATAGCCCAATATTGGAAAGGTACTGTTGTCAGCCGAAACAATTATAAAACCTTCCTGATTGGTTAAATTGAAAATGTAGATGTTATTTAAACCTGAATTCTTTAAAGCTGATTTATAGAGCTCAAGTTCAGGTGTTGATATAGCTGCATTTTTAAAATCTTTCCCGGTAAGGAAATTAATGGCCACTGATTTAGCAAACTCAGGGTTTACGGGTTCTGATAACAGTTTGAAACTGAAGAATAAAAAATAGAGGATTGCTGCTTTTCTCATAAACGGGTTTTCAGCTATGACCCTCTAAGTAGATCAAAAGGTTGCTTGTAGAATTACCTTTATGCTTGAAGATAAACTGAATATTTTCAGCTTGGTTTTGGCTGGTTTAAAAAGTTTTTGGCACTGCCATGTATGCAACAATAAACATTTTTATATTGTTATTGGGTGTTTGCCTTAACTTCATGATCATCAATCCTTTTGAATAGGAGACAATCTCCTGCATTTCTGTTTCGCCATAAGCAGAGGTAACCATCATATTTTTTGTGCCCGATTTTTTTACCTCAACCAGTTTTACAGCAGTATTTTCGTCAAAAGTAGTCGTATATACTTCCAGCGATGCGTTTTTATATCTCTGCAGATTCATTTCGTAAATTATCCCTGCCGGGGTATATCGTCTGAAATTAAACTGGTTATTGGCATATTTGGCTTCGCGTTCGGCCAAATCAGCGCCAAAATCTGTACGGTAGCTTTTTTCGTAAACATGGTAGCTTGCAATTTCGTACCAGTCGTATTTTAACAAAGTATCCCTGAAAACAGCCGGCAGTGCAGAATTTTTTACATTAATCAATTGATTTTCTGTGGGAACTACAGGTAAAACCATTTGTTTCAGTATTTCATAATATCCTTCCTTAGGCTGGGTAGGATAAAGGACCTGCGCAGTTAAACTTTTTGTAATTAAAAGAAATGAAATGGATAATATAGTGATGTTTTTCATGGAATTTCATTTTTATTGATAAACCAATTTGTTGTTAAATGGATAAGAATGTTTAGTAATATTTTTTTCAATTATTCAAATTTTTTAATGAGACCTGACAGTTTCCGGATTTACACTGAGTTTACCGAAGTGGGACCTGTCAGAGTCTCACTTTTTCAAATTTCAACTACAATTCCTTAATCCGGATATTTCTGAACATAACCACCGAACCATGTCCCAGAAAACCAATATGTCCCATGTCCCTTAACAACCCGGGATGCTGGTTGTGGTCCATGGTGCCATTTTTACTTGCTTCTTCAATATTTCCTTCCATGATAACGGTTCCGTTTAAAACGACTTTTACATTTTTGCCCTGAACAACCACTTCTTCAGTATTCCATTCGCCGGTAGGCTTTAAAAATCCGCGTTTTGCCGGAATTACACCATATACAGAGCCATGATACTGGTATGGTTTCAAATCTTTGTACACAGGCGCTTCGTTGTCGAGTATCTGTAATTCCATGCCCACATAAGCAGCATCGCCTTCGAGCGGGGCACGGATTCCCAGGCCGTTGTTGGCAGCCGGGGTCAGCTGGAATTCAAACCTGAAAATAAAATTGCTGTATTCCTTTTCGGTGTATAAATTGCCGCCTCCTTCTCCTTTTGTGGGCGAAATAACTATTTTACCTTCTTCGGCTTTATAATTTACTTTATCGCCCACCCAGTTATCCAGGTTTTTCCCGTTAAATAAAGATACGAACCCTTCGGCTTTTTCCTGTTCGGTAAGACCAACGGATTGGTCAGCAATTTCTCTCACGTAAATATCTTTAAAAGCCAAATCGGTGCCATGGGCCTGCAATTCAATAGTTCCTTTCGGGAAAATCGGGATATTCCTGTCCCAGTAATTTTCGAGGGTTACGTTATTCACTACAAGTTCCCCGTTTAAATACACTGTTACTTTTTCACCTATCATGGTTATCCTGAATGTATTCCACTCACCAATAGGATTATCAGCAACCTTGAGAGGTTTGCTTTCATTTTTCTGGTTGTTGTACAATCCACCGGAACCTACCTGTGCGCCAACATCCACACGCGATGTATCCCAAATCTGAACCTGTGGCGAACCTCTGAGGTAAATTCCACTGTCGCCTTTTTTGGTAATCCTCCAGTTTACGATCATCTCAAAATCACCATATTCCCTGTCTGAGAGCAGGTTATTTCCTTCGCCTTTGAAAACAATCATACCATCTTTAACATTCCAGTTTTTACCCACCTTTTTATTGGCTTTTGATTGTTTTTTTGCCAGGTCTTTTGGGCTCATTTTGGCCAGGGCAATAGGATCGGCTACATAAGCCTTCCATCCTGTTAAATCTTTACCATTGAACATCGAAACAAATCCCTTATCGGCAGGCATGATTTCGATAAATTTTTTAAGACTTTCCTTAATATAATCACTTTCCTGGCCTTTTACCAGTTGCATGCATTTTTGGGCAATGGTTTTGGGAATATCGCCTGTAAACAGAAGTTTTCCTTCATTATCGGGACTCAATACCTTTATGGCACTTTTTATTGCAGTCTGCTGTAAATCAGGGTCATCAATTGAATTGCCCAAATATACCAGCGAAAGGAAAGTCTTTACATCTCCAAGTGCTGTTATAACCTGCTTTTTCTGCGTTAGATTTCGCGCAAAAGGAACTGCCATCTGCAACTTTAAAAATTTCTGGTCATCAGGCAATAAAGATTTGGAAATTAAATCTACATAACCTTTAAATGCCTTGTTCTGGTAATCTTCCGTTCCTGTTTGACATATGCCCAGTAAAAAAGGACAGGCCAGTGGATTCGTCCATCCCGTAATAGCTGTAAATGCAGCATCTTTGTCAGTAGTATTCTGATTGAACATCAGAATGAGTACATCCAAAGCTTTCTGGCTGCCTACATAAGGTAAAATGGGTATTATTTTTCCTTTGCTGGTTGTGGTTTCTAATTTTTTTAATACCAAATCTGTTGCTGTTTCTGGATTTTCAGCATCACTAAGGGCAGCAACAATAGAAGCCTGAATATTTTCGATTTCAGTTTTTTCTGTAAGTTTTGAAAGCAATTCAAATAATTTACCCAAATCCTTAAGCGAAGATACATTTTTTAAAGAAATGATGGCCGATTTTCTGATTTCTGAATTATCTGAAGCAGTGTAGGAATAAACTGCCTCAAAAAATCTTATTCCGGACTTAGATGCGATTAGTCCAATCATTTCAGGTTTGGCTAAATCGATTGCATTTTTTAAACTTTCAACCACCTTTTCAAGGCTTTTTTCATCAATTTGGGTTGACAAAGCTTTTGCTGTAACCTGAATGTCCTTTCCCGCAGAAATGTGCTGTAAAAGTGTGGGTACTGAAGCCTGTCCCTGCAATTTAATTAAAGCCCAAACGCATTCGTGACGGACTTTTTCACTTTCGTCAGCAAGTCCTGTTTTTATAAATTCTGATGCTGATTTATCTCCTTTTTCACCCAACATGTATATAATATCTGCTTTTGCCGGTTTTGAAACTTCACTGGCGCGGTTTATCCATTTTTGGCTGAATTCCGGATCATCTATAGGCCTGGCTATCATGAGTAAAGCCATCCGGTAACTACTGTCGGGATTCTCTATATTTTTAAGCAATTGGGGCATTATCAGGGTTTTGAAGTATTTTGCATATATTTTCATAGCTGCCACCTGGTTATGTAGCAACTGAGGTTTTGAGCATGCATTAATGATATCGATGCAAACCTGTTTGCACAATACAAGTTCTTTATTGGCGCCCAGGTTATCAGCAAATTTTATATAGGTTACTGCGGCATTTGTAATTTCATATTCAAAATTTGTTTTAAAGGCGGCAGCACGTAATAATGAATCACTCCTGGGATCACCTATACTGGCAATTGCATCTATTACCGTGCGTTGAACTTCAAAATTATTTGATCCCCAAAGTTTTGTTATTTCCGGTAACGCCTGCTTCGATTTCATTTCACCAAGGGCTTTTACAATTACAATCTGATTCTTACCATTCGCCAATGGAAGCGCTTTAAGCAGCTCCTGTTCAGCTTTTTCAGATCGTACCGCAAGGTATAGTGCAACAACATGTTCACAAAGAAAATCTTCGCCAAGGAAAGTTTTCAATTCATCCACAGCCTCATCACCGGCTAGGTAATTTAGCTGGTTAATAAGATAAGCCTGGATATCCTTATTTGGTTGAACTTTTATTGCATTCAGGTAATTTTTCTGAACCCATTCGCGTTCTTTTTCCCTGCCTTTATCACTGGTAAACCTGGCCAGGCTGGTCAATGCAAAACGTGCTGCTACATCATCTCCTTCACCAGGAGCCTTAAGCATTGAAAATATTTTACTTAAACCTTCGTCCCCTAATTCATAAATCTGCTGTACCAGTTTGTCCGTCTGGGTTGCATCTTTAGCAGGCATTTGCATTAAAATATCGGCCACTTTGGTTTCAAGCAATCTCACATCCTGCGCATGTAACTGGTATTGAAGCATTAAGGTGCTTAATACTATCAATAGGAATATTTTTAATTTCTTCATTTTTTAACTTGTTTAATGGGTAAATTAAATAGTCCAAGGGCCTCTCATGGGCTGATTGATCAAACGATTAGCAGCTTCGTCGTTGATGAATTGCTGTTTCACAGGATCGTAATCGAGCGAACGGCCTAACCTTAATGCTGCAACTCCTAGGTTAATGATTGTACAGGAGCGGTGTCCGTTCATTTCGTTCAGTGCAAATTTCTGCCTGGTACGCACAGAATCGCTGAAAAGCCCTATTTGTGGCATGGGTTCCCTTAGTGTATTGATAAGTTTGTCTATGGAAGGGATATCGGATTTTAATCCTTTAAAAATTTTTCCATGGGGGCCTTCAATAAATGCTGCATTTTTATCCCGGTTTTCACCATCCAGCATTATTTTACAACCATCTGCATAGGTGTATTCAATACGTCGCCACGACCCAACTGCATCGTAATGTTGCTGAGGGGCATCCACATCCACCCGTACAGGACTTGTATCGTCTTTTCCTAAAAGATATTGCACCGGGTCAAGGTAATGCTGGCCCATATCTCCGAGGCCGCCTCCATCATAATCCCAATAACCACGGAATTTGGCATGAACCCTTTCGGGATTATAGGGTTTGTAAGGCGCCGGACCTAACCACATGTCATAATCGAGATTTTCAGGAACAGGCATGGGTTTCAGGTTTCGTTCTCCACTCCAGTAAAACTTCCAGTCGTAGCCGGTAATTCCACTTACCGTAAATTTTAAAGGCCAACCCAGGGCTCCGCTGAGAAGCAGTTTTTTCAAAGGTTTTACATCAGTACCTAAACCGTAAAAATCATCTTTGAACCTGAACCAGGTATTCAGCCTGAACATCCGGCCATGTTTGTTTACTTCATCAACTACTCTAATACCTTCTCCAATAGTTCGGGTCATGGGTTTTTCGCACCAGATATCCTTACCGGCTTTTGCTGCTTCAACCGAAATGATTCCATGCCAGTGAGGCGGAGTGGCAATGTGAACAATATCAATATCAGACTGCAAAAGCAATTCCCGAAAATCGTGATAAGTTTTTACATCGTATCCTATCAGTTTTTTTGCTTCTTCGAGATGTAGCCTGTCTACATCGCAAATGGCCACCACCCTTGTTCCTTCGTAAGGAATATGGCCTTTACCCATTCCACCAACCCCAATAATGGCCTTTGTGAGTTGATCGCTTGGTGCGGTATATCCTTTTCCTCCAAGTACATGGCGGGGAACAATTACAATGCCTGCCAGTGTGCCTGCAGAAATTTTTAAAAACCTTCTACGGTTTATTCCTGATGTATTCATATATTTATCTTTAAATTAGTTAGGTTTATTTGTCAAAAAAGGGGAAATAGTATTTTATATTTTCTTTGGTCAGGCGTGTTCCGTATTCTGAATCCTGGAAAGCCTCACAATATTTAATTTGCTTTCCTTTTACGGGTCCGTACAATTCTATAAGCTTTGCCCTGTACCGGGTAGCGTCAGACCATTTTTTATAGTTATCGCCAAGCCATTTCCTGCGCGCTTCTTCTGTTGCAGGAACCTGGTCAAGTATGCCCTGGTTAAAAGGCAGCCATTCGTATACCTGGGAAGTATGCTGATGGTACATATCCATTTTTTTCTCTATCACATCGTCTATATCAATGCACACATCGGCTTTAAAGGGTTCAGGATGGTTAAATCCATCTGATGTATAAAGAAAAACCGGATTTTTTTTCAAAAAAGGAACTTCGGGCAAAATAGTTGGTACAGTTACCATGTAGGCAGCATCGCAAACCAATACGCCCGTATACCGGTGGTCAGGGTGATAATCGTAGGGCCGCGGAAAAATAACAATGTCAGCTTTTGACTCGCGGATTACCTTGATGATTTGGAGCCTGTTTTCGTAGGTTGGCATTAATTGGCCATCGTGGTTATCGAGTACAATGTATTTGGCCCCAATAACCTCGCCGGCACGCCGGGCTTCTTCTTTCCTTTTTTTTGCTAGTTCATCAGCTTTATAGCTTTGGTGACCGGCATCGCCGTTGGTCACCGAAACCAGGGTTACATGATGGCCTTTTTGTATCCATTTATAGGCCACGCCACCTGCTTCTTCAGCGTCATCGGGGTGGGCACCGATAATGATAATATTAAGCTTTTCAGGTGGATTTGACTGTGCTTTAACATTTACTGCGATTACAATGAGAAAGGCCAAAGAAAGAAAAACAACAATTTTTTTCATATTATTTTATTTAAATTATTAAATTATAGAATAGGTAGCAATGGTTTTAGATTTTATAAATTTATAAATAATTACTATTCGCTTCTACGGGTTAATGTAAATTTTAAAAATATTAAAATAATAATTACATTTAGTTTAAATTTAACAAATACTTACATCATGAGAATACTATCGATTCTTACCTTTTTAATATTTTTTTCAGTTTTAATTCCGGATGTGAAAGGCCAGAGGGCGACCGGTGCAGAAATGACAATTAAAAAAGAGCTGAATGGGGAGGATACTTTGCATGTTAACAGAGAATTTCCGGTTGACAAAGATCTTGTGACACTTACCATTGAGATTACCGGTAAAGTATCTTCCGGTAGAATAAATATTCTAATGTCTACTCCTGAAGGGAGAAATATTGATTATGTAATTGATAAAAATAGCGATGGCTAATTTAAACAAAACATTAACCTAAGGCGCAACAAGGAATATTGCGGTACCTGGAAAATATTTGTTGATGCCTATAATGCAATAGGTTCCTATTCCATCACTTTGCGAACCAGTTCTTTCTGATTCACCCGTTGTTGAAAAATCATTTTTTATTTTTTTTCTTTAGAGTGAAAGGAATTTATCATTTTTGCATCCCATTAATTTTATTTTTCATTTTCAAATAACTATGATATCATTCCGCGATAAACTTGCTTTGGTTACCGGTGCCGCTTCGGGTATTGGAAAGGCCATTGTGCTTGAACTTGCCCGCGATGGCGCAAAACTTATCCTGGCCGACAGAAATGTTGAGGAATTAAATAAGCTAAAAGAAGAATGCCTTAAATCCACTTCATTTTGCGAAACCCTGGTTTTCGATTTATCTTCTCAGCGGGAAGTGGAGCAGGCGGCAGCTTCTGTTCTTGAAAAATATGGACATGTTTATCTTTTGATTAACAACGGAGGCATCAGTATGCGTTCAAATGCAATAGATACAAGTATTGACATGGATCGCAAAATAATGGAAATTGATTTCTTTTCGCATATTATTCTTACTAAAGCCCTGTTACCTGCCATGATAAAAAAAGGTGAAGGATGTATTGCCGCCACCAGCAGCCTTGCCGGAAAATTCGGCTTTTTCCAGCGCTCTACCTATTGTGCTGCAAAGCACGCTGTGCAGGGTTATTTCGAAACGCTGAGGCTTGAACTTGAACAATATGGAATATCTGTTACTGTTGCCTTTCCGGGATCAATAAACACCAATATTTCAGTGAATGCACTTGAGAAAGACGGCCAAGCCCATGGTGTGATGGATCCTGCACAAGCCAAAGGCATGTCAGCCGAAACCTGTGCAAAACATTATATAAATGCCATTAAAAAACGTAAACCTGAAGTATTAATAGGTGGGAAAGAGTTTATTATGTGGCATTTAAAACGGTTTTTTCCTGCTTTGTTTTTCAGGTTAATTCGAAAAATAAAGGCTACCTGACAATTTTTGAACTTATTATTTCATCTCTAATTTTTTACCGAAATACTTATTCCTGAACCAAAACGCAAGGTTCACCAATAATAGCATAACCGGTACTTCTACCAAAGGTCCTACCACGGCTGCAAGTGCTTCGGATGAATGCATGCCAAATAAAGATATAGCTACTGCAATAGCAAGCTCAAAATTATTACTTGCTGCTGTAAATGAAAGGGTTACCGATTGTCCATAACTGGCTTTTGCTTTCATACTTAAGAAAAAAGATATTACAAACATGACCAAAAAGTAAAAAAGCAAAGGAATGGCGATGGTAATTACATCCAATGGGATTTTAATGATATATTCTCCTTTTAGAGAAAACATCACGAGGATTGTAAAAAGTAAAGCTGTCAATGTAATTGGACTTATTTTGGGTATGAATTTATTATGATACCAGGCTTTATCTTTTACCCTGATTAAAACAAAGCGGGTTAAAAATCCTGCGATAAAAGGGATACCCAGATAAATGAAGACAGTTTCAGCTATTTGTTCAATCGTTATTTTTTCAACAATCGGATTGGATGGAACGCCAAACCATTCGGGCAAAACAGCAATAAAAACCCATGCGTAAACAGAAAAAAGAAGTACCTGGAAAATAGAATTGAATGCTACCAGCCCCGCACAGTATTCCGTATCGCCCTTTGCTAGTTCGTTCCAGACGATGACCATAGCAATGCACCGTGCCAATCCTATTAGAATTACTCCATACATATACGGCAGGTTTGATCCGCCTTCACCAGGAAACAGCTTATAAAAAAGGATGGCCAAAAGAAACATCAATGCCGGCCCAATAATCCAGTTTTGAATAAGCGATAGACCTAATACCCTGTAATTCCTGAAAACGTCGCCAAGCTCTTCGTATTTAACTTTTGCCAGCGGGGGATACATCATCAGAATCAGACCGATTGCAATTGTGATATTTGTTGTGCTGTCAGGTGAGGGCTTAAGGCTGTCCCAGAAAACTGCGATTCCGGGAAATAACCATCCCGATATTATTCCAACGAACATGGCAAGGAATATCCATAAGGTTAAAAACCGGTCTAAAAAATGAAGTCGTTTATTTGTTGACATAGATTTAATGTGCTAATGGGCTAATGATTTAATGGGTTGATGTGCTAATGGGCTAATGATTTAATGAGTTAATGTTCTAATGACTTAATATGTTCATGGGCTAATGATTTAATGGGTTAATTTGTTAATGGTTTAATGGGTTGATGTGATAATGATTTAATGGGTTAATTTGTTAATGGTTTAATGGGTTGATGTGATAATGATTTAATGGGTTGAATTGCTAAAGGGTTAATGAGTTAATGGGTTAATGAGTTAATGTGTTAATGGTCTAATGGTTAATTGATGGTTTTGCTTTTTTTTGCGGTTGAGATTATACTGGATAATAATCTTTGAATTTCATTCAGCTTTTGTAAAATAGATTCTTTATAAGGATAGTTTTTTGAATGCTTACATAATAACAACCAGTAAACGGATTCTTCTGCTTCTTTTGCTGCAATCTTTAATTTATGGACAAAATCAGCCCTGCTTTCGCACGATTGTGCCTCACGGATATTTGCACCAACTGAAGTCCCTGACCTTAAAATTTGCTTAGCTATTACATATTTTCTCATATTTTCGAGCTCTTCTGAAAATTCAATAATTTCTAATGCAAACTCAAAACTCTTTTCAAGAATAACATTCCTTTTTTCCATATCAATTATTTTATCAGCTCTTAAATCAAACTTTACGATTAACAAATTAGTAATTAGCACATTAACAAATTAGTAATTAGCACATTAACAAATTAGTAATTAGCACATTATCAAATTAGTAATTAGCACATTAACAAATTAGTAATTAGCACATTAGCAAATTAGTAATTAGCACATTAGCAAATTATTAATTAGCACATTATCAAATTAGTAATTAGCACATTATCAAATTGACAAGTAAAACTCATAAAATTTATCCTTAATTTCATCTCTCACCCGGCGAAATTCTCCCATTACATAATCATCTGAACCAATTGCATGCGATGGATCATCAAACCCAATATGCAAACGGTTTTTCACTTTACCATGAAATGCAGGGCAGGATTCATTTGCCCCTCCGCAAACTGTAATTACATAATCCCATTCTTCATTCAGGTATTTGTCAACCTGGTCTGAGGTGTGATGGCTGATGTCAATCCCAGCTTCGGCCATCACTTTTATAGCCCTGGTACTTACTTTTCCGGCTGCATGTGTGCCTGCAGAATGTACTTCAAGGTTTTTACCGAAAGATTGTAAAAAACCGTGGGCCATTTGGCTACGGCAGCTATTGCCTGTGCATAGAATTAATATTTTCATAAATTTATATAATATATTGATATATAATTACATACTATTGTTCGCAAAATAACGAATTGATCAATAAAAAAAACTCAGGGATTAAAAAGTTCAGTAAAATACTTTTTTGCCAATTCCCAATTCTGGGGATGAATACAATACTTTATTTTTGGAGGTTCAATACAACCTTGTATCAGGCCTGCCAGTTTGAGTTCTTTCAGATGTTGCGATAAGGTTGAACGGGCTATCGGAATTTCTTTTGTAATATCACCACTATAACAACAATCTTGTTTTGATAATACTTCCATTATATACAACCGTGCAGGATGACTCAGTGCTTTAGCAAATTGCGCGAGTGCCATGTGTTTTTCAGAATATTGAACATTTTTTTCATTCTCCATTAACAGTGCCTTTTATTTAATATTTTTATATTTCGCAAATATACGAAATGAAATGTTATTTCTGATTTTTAAAGTCTTTTTTATTGTACTTCGAATAAAAATAATGATTAAAGGCTAAATAAATCTATACCTTCAATTTGGGTTTTTACTTATAAAATTATCTATTGAGTCCTTGATTGCTTTCATAAAATAATCAGGCACTACATTTGAGTAGTTAAAGGCAAATTCCGAAAGATCATGGTCCTTTTCAACACCATTTTCAATTTTTATAAAACGCAATGAGGTTTTCTTTACTTCATACTTTTCTACCAGGGTTTTGTTTTTGCTGTCTGAAATAGTGATTACTTTAAAATCAATTAAACCGTTTTTCACTTCTTCTTTAAATAAGGAATCCAAAACCTTTTCCATATTGTATTCCATGCTTTTGCAGGTTTCGCAGGTTTTAACAGGATGAAAAAGATAAATCTGCAATTTCAAATCTTCATTTTTAATTAATTCATGAGAAGGTGTTTTATCTGTGTTTTGCTGACAACTATTAAAATACAAAATCATAGCAACCAGGGCTGAATAAAGTAAATCCTTCATTTTAATTTTTATTTGAGTTTTTATTAACGTATCTCCAGACAAAATAAATTGGTATTCCAATTAAAACAATTATCAAACCTGCTCCGGTATACTCTGGTTTGGTGTAAAGTAAATCGGCCAGCAGAAACAGGGTAAACAATATATAAATGGCTGGTATGTAAGGATATCCGAATGCTTTAACCGGTCGTTCCGCATCTGGTTTTTTATACCTTAACACGAATATACCGGTTATGGTCAAAACAAAGAAAATAAGTACTGCAAATACCACATAATCAAGCAATTGACTGTATGAACCCGACAGGCAAAGCAGGCATGACCAGACACAGATTGCAAACAAGCCCCGGCCCGGAACGTTGTGCTTATTCAAAGTACCTACTTTTTTAAAAAATAGTCCGTCTTTGGCCATTGCGTAATATACTCTTGATGAGGTCATTATAATTCCATTGTTGCAACCAAACGATGAAATAATAATGAATATGGCCATGATCATGGCAGCATTTGTTCCAAACAGATCGGAAATAGCAGCTGTTGCAACCCTGTCTTTTACAGCATATTGAATACCCTGTCCTAAAACGTCAGCCGCCGCCGCATCTCCCCTTAATGGCAAAATAAGCAGGTAAACCAGGTTTGTCAGGATAAAAAGTACAATTACAAGCCCGGAACCCAGCACCAGACTGCGTGGTATATTTTTTTTAGGATTGATAATTTCTGCCCCGGTAAAGGTTACACTGTACCAGGAGTCGACCGTGAACAAAGAACCCACCATGGCCACCCCAATAGCTGCAACCAGCGAAAAGCCGGTAAGCGAAACTGCAACACCATCTTTAACCTGTTGTGCCTGCCAGAATATTTCCAAATTTGATTTTATTGCTATTTCGTTTCGCGCAATAAACAATCCCACAATTATGAATGCCAGTAAAACGATGAATTTAATATTGGTGAAAAGGTTTTGAATGAATTTCCCAAGAACCATGCCCCGCGAATTAATATAGGAAAGTACAACAATTAATAGTATTGCTACGAGCTGAGTGGTATTAAAGCCGAATTTCCCCATTTTCAGAATAATGTTTTCCTCTGATATCCAGGGCCATAATACGCCCGAAAATTTTGCAAAAGCCATGGCTACAGCTGCAATGGTTCCTGACTGTATTACCATAAAGCCTGTCCATCCATACAAAAAGCCAAACAAGGGGCCAAATGCTTCACGGAGGTAAATATAAATTCCTCCGGCATTAGGCATCATTCCTGCCAGTTCACCATAACTAAGTGCTGCAAATAGGGTCATAACCCCGGTAATTATCCATGCTACCAATAACCAGCCCGGAGAGCCCAGTATCCTTGACATATCTGCGCTTACGATAAAAATTCCGGATCCAATCATAGAGCCCATCACAATCATGGTGGCATCGAAAAGGTTCAGGCTTTTTTTAAATTCGTGGCTCTTGCCTGAGGTTTCTATTGTTTCATTCATTCTTTCCTTCTTTGTGAAGGTAAAAGTAAAAAAAGAATATTGAAATTCCATAACCGCTTGTTTTCAACATTCAAACAGTTATATGTTTCCAGAACATTCATTTATAGTCAATTAAATATAAGATAAAACTATATAATGTTCATTTTGAGTGTTAAAAATCATGTTTAATTAATCTCATTTAAGATATTTTTACGGTTTAATTTCCATTTTGATATTTTTAACCCAACTTTAAACGTCATGAAAAAATTACTCTTTTTAATTTTAACTATGTCATTACTAATGAATTATTCATGTAAAGAAGGGAAACAAACTAACAATCCTTTCTTTTCAGATTTTACTACCCCTTTCCAGGTACCGCCATTCGATAAAATCGATACAACCCATTACCTGCCTGCTTTTATTGAGGGTATGAAGCAGCAGAATCAGGAAATTGAAGCTATTGTACAAAATAGTGCTGTTCCTGATTTCGATAATACTATACTTCCTTTTGACAAATCCGGCCTATTGCTTCACAGGGTCGGCAGCGTATTTTTCAATATTAAGGAAGCAAATACAAATGACCAGATCCAGGCTATCGCACGTCAGGTTAGTCCGATGCTTTCAAAGCACCACGACGAAATTATGATGAACGAAAAATTATTTGCCAAAATAAAAGCAGTTTATGAAAACAGAAATAATTCCAAACTCGATGCAAGTCAGATAAGAGTTGTTGAAAAGTACTACAAGGATTTTGAGAGAAATGGGGCAAACCTGTCGAAAGAAGACCAGGAAAAACTTAAAAAGATTAACGAAGAGCTTTCAACGCTTGGAATTTCATTTGGCGAAAACCTGTTGGCCGAAACCAATGAGAATTTTTCGCTGGTTATTGATAAAAAAGAAGATTTGGAAGGCCTTCCGCAAGATGTGATTGATGGTGCTGCAGAAATGGCAAAGGAGAAAAAAATGGAGGGCAAATGGGTTTTTGGTTTATCACGGGCAAGTATGACACCCTTTTTGCAATACGCTAAAAATCGCGATCTCCGTGAAAAAATTTACAGGGCTTATTTTATGCGCGGAAACAATGACAATAAAAATGACAATAAAGAAATAGCTGCCAAAATTGCCAAACTCAGTTGCGAAAAAGCAAAATTACTGGGATTTAAAAACTTTTCATCTTACGTTATTGAGGTAAATATGGCCAAAACTCCTGAAAAGGTGGACGAATTTCTGATGAAAATTTGGACGCCTGCTCTTCAGGTTGCCAAGAATGAATTGAAGGAAATGCAGGACATAATTGATAAAGAAGGAGGTAAATTTAAACTGCAATCGTGGGACTGGTGGTATTATGCAGAAAAGCTCCGCAAAGCAAAATATGATTTGGACGAAAGCGAGTTGAAACCTTATTTCAGCCTGGCAAATGTTCGTCAGGGAATGTTTGACGTAGCAAACAAACTTTACGGAATAACTTTCACACAGCTAAAAGATCTTCCGGTATATCATCCTGAGGTTGAAACTTTTGAGGTAAAAGATAAAGACGGAAGCCATCTTGGAATCCTGTATCTCGATTATCACCCACGCGATTCGAAAGGGGGTGGGGCCTGGTGCACTGCTTTCCGGAATGCAGGATGGAGAGACGGAAAGAAGGTGGATCCAATTGTATCCATTGTTTGCAATGTAACAAAACCTACAGCCGAATTGCCATCACTGCTTACATGGGACGAAACAGAAACTTTGTTTCATGAGTTCGGACATGCCTTACACAGCCTTTTTACTGTTGGGAAATATGATCGTACAGCTGGCGATGTTCCACAGGATTATGTTGAATTGCCATCGCAAATTATGGAAAACTGGGCTGGTGAACCGGCAGTTCTTAAATCTTATGCCAAACATTATAAAACCGGCGAAATTATTCCGGATAATCTGGTTGATAAAATTGAAAAGAGCAGCCTTTTTAACCAGGGATTTGCCAATGTAGAATATATTGCTGCTTCGTTGCTCGATTTGGCTTATTATAATATTCCTGAAGCTGTAATGCTTAATACAGAAGAATTTGAAAAAAATGCCATGGATAAAATAGGTTTGATTCCCGAAATTTTACCAAGATACCGTACCACCTACTTTTCGCATATTTTTGATGGAGGTTATGCCGCCGGATACTATGTTTACAAATGGGCCGAAGTTCTTGACGCTGACGCTTTTGCTGCATTTAAAGAAAGTGGCGATATTTATAACCAGGATTTGGCAGATAAATTTCGTAAATATTGCCTCAGTGAAGTAGGAGATGGGGAAGGAATGGATCAATATAAGCTTTTCAGGGGTAAAGATCCGAGTGTGGATGCCTTGTTAAAAAGAAGTGGGTTGATGACAGAGAAAAAATAAAATACTTTTTCCGTGGAAACAAGAAAAACCGGTGGCCTGGTCGCCGGTTTTTTTGTGCTGATTTCTTAAAAGAAAACCTGTTTTAGATAATGTTTTTTAAATTTAATGGCTATTTTTATCAATATTTAAAATAACCTTTCTAAGCCTGATGTTTCTTAAATACAATATCTTAGACAATGTTGCATTTTTTTTCGCACAGATTACAATGAAATTTTCCATAAATCGGAATATTAACAGAAATGTAAAAAGCTTCAAATTTCTTTTCTTTCTTTTATTTGCTGCATTATTTCAACACAATCTGATTAAAGCACAGACTGCCGATAGCATTTTGATTTCGGGAAATTACAGGGATAAACTCCTGACTGAATTTTTCGATGATCTGGAAAATAAATACCAGGTAAAATTTTACTTCAGGATAGAATGGGTGCGTGACATCAAATTCACCCGTAATTTTGACAAAACGCCAATTAATAAAGCAATTGATCAGGCAATAGCCGAAACTCCTTTTCTTTTTGAATCGGTTCAAAATGGTATTATCATTATGCCCAAGGAAGCTGTTGCTATTGCCACAGGAAAAATGGAAATCCTATCCAGTAAAATTCAGTTGGATGATTTAATAACAGTTGGTAATATTAATGAAGGCGGAAAATCGCGAAAAGCAGTTTTAAAAGGAACTGTGACCAGTGTAAAAGACAATAATCCGGTGGTTGGGGCTGAAATTCATGCCGAAAACACCCGGTTAGGAACTATTTCAGGGGCCGACGGACAATTTTCAATTGAGCTCCCTACAGGCATTCTTAATTTAGTGATAAACAGCATTGGATTTGAAGAACATATTGTTTCCATAAAACTTCTTAGCAGCGGAAATATTGAAATTCAACTGCCTGAAAAATCAATTAAGATTGACGAAGTGGTCATTTCTGCCCAACGTGCTGACAGAAATGTATCTTCGAACCAGATGAGCATAGTTGAACTCGACCGAAAACAGATAAAACAACTTCCCTCAGTTTACGGTACAAAAGACATTTTGAAAAATATGACCATGGTAGCAGGGGTTAAATCCGTGGGCGAATTTGGCGCCGACCTGAATGTCAGGGGAGGTGGCGGAGATCAGAATTTATATATGATTGAAGGGACGCCGGTTTTTAATTCAGCACACGTTTTTGGACTTACTTCGGTAATAAATTCTGATATAATTGATAATCTTGTTTTACATAAAGGGGATATACCAGCCAGGTTTGGGGAGCGGATTTCGTCTATTCTTGATATGAATGTTACCAAAGAAGTCCCATCTAAATTGAAAGGTACAGGAGGCATAGGATTGATTGACAGCAGGTTGGCGATTGAAGCACCTATTATTAAAAATAAATTATCATTTATGGTTAGCGGACGTTACAATTATTCCGACTGGTTGTTAAACAAAATTCCTGACGCTGACATTCGGAACAGCAAAGCCAGTTTTTATGATGTTAGCAGCATGCTTTACTGGAATGTTAATCAAAAAAATAAAATGAGTGCCTTTTTTTATGCAAGTTACGATTATTTCGACTATGCTTCAGAACTTAATTATTCTTACGCTAATATTTTAGGTTCCTATTCATGGCAACACAGGTTTAATCCATTCCTTAATTCCGTTTTGTCTTTTAGTCTGAGCCATTACGAGGTTGAAAAAAACGATACTGAAATTGCATTTACTGCCAGCTCTGCCTTTTCTGACCTGAATTACAAATCTGCCAAACTGAATTTTGAGTTTATAAAATTCAATAACCATTTTATTGAATGGGGTGTTCAGTCTGTTTTCTATAAATTAAACCCTGGTAAACTATCCCCGGCTGATACCATTTCATCAATAGTACCTGTTCAGATAATGGCTGAAAAAGCAAATGAATCGGCCATTTATATTTCTGATAATTACGATATTTCAAAGAAGGTAAGTATTGGCGCAGGTTTGAGATTCTCTGCGTTTGCAAAATTTGGTTCGGCTACTATTTATAATTATGAGCCCGATGCACCCCTTTCGGAAGAAACAATAATTGATTCTACCATTTATGGAAATAATGAGGTAGTGAATACTTATTTTGGAATTGAACCCAGATTTTCATTCAAATATCAGTTAAATGAATCGAGCGCATTAAAGTTCAATTATAACAGAAATTTTCAGTACATTTCCTTAATTTCTTATACTTCGGTGTTTACGCCTGACGACAGGTGGAAATTATGCGATCCTTTTTTAAAACCTGTTAATTGCAACCAATTTGCAATGGGATATTTTAAAAACTTTAAACAAAATACCATTGTTACTTCAGTGGAAGTTTACTATAAAAAAATAAATAACCTGGTTGAATATAAAAATGGCGCTAAAATCAGCATGAATCCGCATGTTGAAACTGAATTAATTCCTGCAACCGGTACAAACTATGGTATTGAGTTGTCATTTAAGAAAAGTTCCAGAAATTTTGATTTTTGGATGAACTACACCTGGTCAAGGTCTTTAAAGAAAACATCGGGAACTTATGACGAAGAAATGGTGAACAACAATAGCCTGTATCCATCTAATTACGATAAACCCAATGAATTAAACCTCTTGTTAAATTACCATATTAACAGAAGGATCAGGTTTACTGCCAATTTCGTGTATTCATCGGGCAGGCCGGCAACTTTGCCCGAAATGAAATATCTGATTAACGGGGATTGGGCTATTTATTATTCCGATAGGAACAAATACAGATTGCCTGATTACCACAGGCTAGATTTGGCTATTACTTTTGATGAAAGTTTGAAAAAAAGCAAGAAGTGGAAAAGCAGCCTGACTATTTCAATAATTAATATTTACGGAAGAAATAATGCATATTCCGTATTTTATAAAAAGGAAGAGCCGGGTATTAAAAATGATTTTAATGCTTTTCCTTTGTATAAGCTTTATATTATTGGAAATCCGGTACCAACTATTACCTACAATTTTATTTTTTGAAACATGGCGCAATCAATTCGAAATATAGCTTACCTCTTTATTTTATTCAATTTTATTTCTTGCCAGGAATTGTATGATGCAAATCTGGATAACAGCCGTGAAAATTTCCTGGTAGTTGAAGGCAGAATTACCAATAATCCGATCGAAAATAAAATCAGACTTACAAGAGCTATTGGATTTAATGAAAATGAACAATATTACGGTTACACTGCTGTTACCAATGCAATAGTTACAATATCTGACAATTTAGGAAATACAATAAATTTATTCGAAACCGGGAATGGGTATTATTCTGCAGAATTTTTTTCAGGTACTGCAGGAATTACATATACTTTGAAAATTATTACAAGTGATGGGGAAGTTTACGAATCGGTACCTGAAAAAATGGAACCAGCTGCCGATAGCGTTAAAATAAATGCGGAACTTGCCTCAATTGAAATAATTGATCCGTCTATATTGGATGAAACAAGATTCATAAAAAAATATGGTGTAAATATTATTGTTGACGTAAAATCAAATCACCAGGATGCAACATTTTATAAATTTGAAACCAGGGTTATTACTGAAAAAATACATGCCGAATTCAGGTCCGGACGTTGTGCTATTTGTCCGCAGGTAAATGTCCACTGCACTTATTTAAGCAAGCTTGAAGACTTACCAACCATTCAAAAAGCATTGGTTTCGAACGGAACAAGCCAGGTAAAACATTTAAACCTGGGGTTTTTGGAAGAAGGCATTTATAATCCTGATTTGGCAGATGAAATTAAAGATCCACCAAGAAATTATGGATGGATTTTGTCATGCAAGGTTTCAACCTTATCGGAAAAAGAATTTATTTTTTACTCAAAATTAAGGGAACAATTGGCTGCAGATAATAAGATATTTGATCCGCTTCCTACCCAGCTCAAAAGTAATATAAAGTGTACTTCTGATCCAACTAAGACAGTACTTGGCTATTTTAGTGTTTCATCACAGTTTAACAAAGATTATTTCGTAAAATACAACCGCTTTGATAGAAAAATTGTTCAAAGAGATGTGTTCGGGATTCCCTATGTAGTGGAAGAAAGCTGCCTGGATTTTGCCCCACCTCCATTTTGGATCTTTGAATAATGTTGTTTTTAATATCCCAATTTCATGAAACCAAAAGAAAAATTTAGTATAATTACCTGGAGATTATTAGATAAAGCGGTTTTTTTAATCCTGATTTTTACAGTATCCTTTCATTTTGGAACGAATGCCCAGGAATTCGTTTTTCTTCATACCGACAAGAGTGATTATGTTAGTGGCGAAAACATACAGTTTAAAGCTTATTTATCAAACCTTTCAGACATTGATCCGAAATTAAAGAGCAAGATTGTTTATTTTCAACTTTTAGGTCCCGATAAAAGTAAAATTTCAGGTTTGAGGGCAAACATTGACAGTGGAATCTATACAGGCTATATTTCTTTACCAATATCTTTAAAATCTGGTTATTATTGCTTAAATGCCTACACCAATGCAATGAGAAATTATCCCTGGCCTTGCACTTTCTATAAAAAAATTCTAATTGTAAACCAAAATGAGAACCAATATGATTCAATACTCAACTTGTCAGTTGTAAATTATAATGAATTTGGGGTAATGAAAGGGTTGAATCAAAATATAGAGAAACAGAATTGTACAGTTGAATCAGATAAAAACATATATCATCCTAAAGACAAAATAAAGCTCAAATTAAAATTGATCAATTATCCTGATCAAGATGAAACATGTAATCTCTCTGTTTCAGTTACAAAATTGTCTCCTTTTTGCGACACGTCCGAAACAGAATCTTTGGTTAAATATTATGACAGGGTTAATTCGATTTGGAAAAACCTGTATAAAGAAAAACAATATAATTATGGAAAATACCTTGTAGAAAAGAATTCTTTTATTTTCAGCGGAAAGGTCTTTAATAAACTGGACAAAACCCCTTTATCAAATGTAACTGTTTTACTGGCGAGTCCGGATAGTATTGCCAATTTACAATATTACAAGACCGGGAATGACGGGGCTTTTTATTTTGAATTAAAAAAATTTTACGATAACAGGTTACTTAATTTACAGTTACTGGACTCATCTTCTGTGGTTCCTGAATATTACTTCATAATTGATAACAGGGATATTCAATTTCAGGTTCATTCCGATTCCTTGATAAATCTAACAATGGCGGAAAGGAATTATCTTGAAAATATCCAAAGACTGGTTCTTGTTAATAAGATTTATTTTCAAAAAAAAGAACAAAGTGAAATTTCTGGATTAACACCTGAATTTAATTTTTATGGTTCTTCTGACAGGGACCTGATTCCTTCTGATTACGAAGCAATGCTAAATTTTAGCGAAATGACCAGAAATTATGTGTGGGGTGTCAGATTTAAAAATATCAAAAATAATTATTATCTCAATATGATTGATTATGAGGTGAATGAATACCAGGATAAGAATGCTTTATTCCTGCTTAATTCAATTCCTGTATTCAGACTTAATGTTTTAGAATCCCTCAATTCAGAATCTATTCAAAAGATTGAAATGAAAAACAAACATGTAATTTTTGGTGATTTGAATTTTTATGGGATCTTTTCAGTACAAATGGATAAAAAACTTTCATCAGAAATTTTTTCAAAGCTAAATCTTCCTTTTTTTGAAAATAAAGTTATGCCTGAATCTTTTATCGGAAACATTACACTAGATTTATCCCGGCAAAGTATTGGTGATAAAATCCCTGATTTCAGGCAGGTATTATACTGGGAACCCAATATTAAGTTGAACAAAGGGAATGAAACCGAAATTGAATTCAGTGCCTCTGATTTAAAGGCCGGTTATATTATTCAGGTTCAGGGTATAACTTCCGACAATAAGCCAATTTATGGCAAAACTTTTATTGAAGTAAAATAACCAATAGTTTAATTCTTATGAAGCAGCTGGTCGCTATTTTTCTGCTATTTTCAGTTTTTTCTGGCACTGTAGCCCAGGATTTAAATACCGATACCAGGGATTCTGTTGTATTTAAAAATTTTGAAGCTAAACCAGTAGGGGTTGTAATAGCTACCGACACCAGATTGAGTGATAAATGCCTTTTCAGAGATTGGTTCCCGGCTGATGTAACTCTCTATAATGGCGAAATTATACGGAATCTGAACCTCAAGTACAACGGTTTCGAAGATGCTTTTATATGGCTCGAACCCTCAACATTTGCAAATGTAAGGCTTGAGAGGGAATTAATAAAAGAAGTGAAATTAATCACCTCCGGTAAAACATTTTTTTTGTTCCGGCTTATGGAAATAGATATACTGTCTACTATAAATTCAAAATATAATTTTATAAATGTGCTTAATGAAGGTAAAATTTCACTCTATGTATTCCGGCGCTTTATTTTGTATAATTTGGACCAGTACACACCAAGCTACAGGTATTTACTAAAAAAAGAGGATGGAACAATTACTACATTTATACCGGCCAGGAGAAATTTACTCAACGAATTACCTGAGCATAAAAAGCAGCTTCAGAGCATAATAAGAAAAAACAGGCTGAATATAAAGAAGGAAACTGACTTGGTTCAGGCCATAAAACTTTTAAACTCACAAATTTAATCTAAGCCGGTATCCTGCAATTTTCAAGTGCATGTTCAATCTGATTCACAGAATTTTCAATTGAAAAATTCCTGAGCGCATAATTAAATCCGTTTATACCAATTTGTTTTCTTGCATCAGGATTTTCGACCAGGAAAGATATTTTATCAATCCACTCTGCAGTTTCATCGGCAAAAAATCCGGTTATTTTTTCTTCTAAAAACCGATTGTTTTCTATGTATCCGCTACAAATTAATGGTACTTTACCAGCCTGATAAATAGTGGCTTTCAGCGGACCCCTGCCCATTGAAAGTTCGCTTAAAAACAATGGGTAAACTCCAATGTCGAAAGTACTTACATGATGTATCATTTCGTTCTGATCATATTCCGGAACAGTAATTACCTTTATTTTTTCAAATCTCGGGACTGCCTTTCTATCTTTGCCTGTTCCTAATAGTTTTAGAACAACATTCGGATATTTTGAACCAATGAATTCAAGCGCATCGTATACTTTATACAAACTGAATAGAGTTGAGGCACTTCCAATCCATCCAATAATTATTTCTTTTTCTGACTTTGCCCCAATTTTAGTCTCCTTATAATATTCAACAAAACTTTCTATTTGACTCGGTGCCCTTACTACAAAAGAATTTTGGTTATATTGTGCTGCTTTTCTTGCCAGATAATCATTTCCTGAGGTGATACAATCTGCGGTTTTTATTTTTCTTTGAAATTCTTCCTCACCATCAAAATCCCTCAACCATACCGAATCATCAAAATCATAAATCAAAAGGGCTTTGGATTTTGATTTTATTTCGGAAAGTAGCTGGCTTTTTACGTATTTAACTGCCACCACCACATCATATTTGTGAACAAATTTTAATAGCCTGTATTTCTGTAGGTTATAATTAACTTGCAACAAAAGTTCAAATAGCAGTTTTAGCAATAGGAGTGGTTTTGATTTGAACATTGCTTCAATCAGAATATCTGACTTCAATTGTAAATAATCAACACGGGCTCCCCTCTGTTTTAGTTCATCTTTAAAAATTCTTGCCCTTACAAATCCGCTTGGTTCATTGCCTGATAAAATGTAAAGAATTTTTTTGTTTTTAAGCTGCGAAACCGGCCTATTTTCCATTTACTACTTCTATTTATTTTTAAAATGGCTGCAAAAGTAGTATATTTTTGATTAACAGCTAATAAAAAATTTATTTCAGCAATTTTTTATTTATAAAACCACGACGATAAGTATATTTTCCCAATATTCTCTTTTTATTTTGCCAGGATTTAGTAATGTTTGCAAAGATGAACTATTTATTTTCTTTTGCTGGTATTAGTATTGATATCAAAACTGAAATCAATAAAATGCCTATTATAATTGACATTGACAAAGCTACCGGAATTTTATAGAAACCTGAGATAATCATTTTTGTTCCTACAAAGACCAAAATTGCGGATAAGCCATATTTTAAAAACCTGAAATATTTTACAATACCTGCCAATGCAAAATAGAGTGCCCTTAATCCTAAAATTGCAAAAACGTTTGAAGTATAAACTATAAAAGTGTCATCCGAAATTGCAAGAACAGCAGGTATAGAATCAACAGCAAATATCAAATCAGTAAATTCAATAACAAGAAGTGTTATAAAAAGCGGGGTAGCAAAGGTTTTGGCATTTATTTTCACAAAAAATTTGTCAGCATGTAATTCGTTGGTTACTGGCATAAACTTTTTAAATATCTTTACAAACAAATTTTTATCGGGTTCAATTTTCTTGTCTTTTTCATTAATCATTTTTATCCCCGTATAGACTAAAAAGGCACCAAAAACATAAATAATCCAATGGAATTTATGAATCAGGGCCACCCCGGCGAATATAAAAATAACCCTCATGATAAGTGCTCCAAGAATTCCCCAAAAAAGGACTTTGTGCTGGTATTCATTTTTAATGTTGAAAAATCCGAATACCATAATAAAAACGAACAGATTGTCTATGCTTAATGATTTTTCAATAAGATAAGCTGTTAAAAACTCAAGTGCTTTTTCGCGGCCCTGGAAATAATACACCCCATAATTAAACAATAATGCCAGGGCTATCCACACAATGCTCCAGGTAATGGCTTCCTTGATTTTTACTTCGTGCGCTTTACGATGAAAAACGAATAAGTCCAGAACTAGCATAAAAACAACAAAAAGGCTAAAGCCTATCCAAATTAAAAGGTTATTATCCATAAATAAATTTATAATATAGTTTGCAAAGATATAACATTTTAAATTGAACAATTGTTCAATTTAAAATGTAATGATAAGATGGATAATAAATGGTTACATTTTTTATAGCTCACGTAAATGATAAATGAGATTAATACTTTACCTGTAGTTTACCGGAATATCATTTTAGATATTGGGGATATTTTTTATAAATATTGTTTAAACAATTCATAAAAACGATTGTAAATATTCAAACTTCCAGTCCCCAACTTCCAACTTCCGACTCCCAACTTCCAACTTCCAACTTCCAACTCCCGACTCCCATCTAACGAAACAAAACCCTGTCGGGTACCAAATCTTTATCTATGCCTTGTCCTTCAACCGAAACCCTGAGGCCCAAACCACCGCCCGACTGGTAATACATCACTTTTATTTTATGAAATCCGGCTGCAAGGCCAATGGCTGATTTTTTCTCCACCATGGCATGGTCAAAATCATTATCAATCACAAATTTATCATCAATCACCAGGCGACTTCCATCGTCAGAATTCAGGTAAATATTATACATTCCATCTTTGGGGACTATAACATAGCCTTCAAAAACACATGCAAACTCTTTTTCATTTTCGAACTGTAAAAGGTCAAAATTATTCGAAATTCCTTCCTTGTCCGGTTGTAATTTCACAAAATCAGGTAGTTTACTGAATTTTCCTTTATAAAGTCTGAATTTTAAACCAGGTTCGGGATTATCAATGTTAATGGCAGGGAGCCCTGCAATTTTTTCAAAAGTTTTGCTTTCGGTATCGCTTACGGGTTTACCATTGTAAAAACACCTGGCTTTTACGGTGGTTGTTTTTTTTATTACAATGCCGCTGTCCGTTGCCAATTCACTGCTAACTGTCGGTTCCTGTCCGTTTAATGTATAATGGATTTCGACCTTTTTGTTTTCAGCACCAATTTTTACGGTTAATTCATCTACAAATACTGGGAAATCAGCATTTATGTATGGTTTGTCGTAAACCTGCAATTCATCTTCGAGTTCCATGGCAATAACCGTAACATAATCAAATGGTTTTACTTTCGATATATCAAGGTCATAATTGTTCCCCGCTTTTTTAAACGCGATATTTGATTTTGAGGCCATATCGTAAACTTTGCTTACTTTGTTCCCCAGTCCTGGAATTGTAATTTTATTATTTTTTGGAAAATCGAAAACATGAAAGTAAAGGATTGTTTTTCCGTCTACTGCCTTTCTGGTGCATCTTCCCCATTTAAGATTGCTGAAAGGACTTGCCTCCGTACCATAAATGGCATCACCGTTTATTTTCATCCAGCCGCCTATTTGTTTCAACCTTTCTATGGCTTCGGGTGGAAATATCCCTTCGGCTGTCGGACCCACATTTAATAACAGGTTTCCTCCTTTTGAAACAATATCACACAGCATTTTAATTATATTTTCGGTCGATTTCCAATTGTGATCATTTTTATTATAACCCCAGTTGTTGTTCATGGTAATGCAACTTTCCCAGTCCATCCCGGGAATTCCACGCGCCGGAACCTCCTGCTCGGGTGTTCCAAAATCACCGGCATATTCAATTGATTTTGAAATTCCGGCCATTCCATCTCTTCCAACATCTACACGATTGTTTATAATCAAATCGGGATCCATTTTACGCAGGTAATCATAAATAGCCTGACCATATTGGTGGTTCCAGGTTTTTTCCCATTCTCCGTCAAACCATAAAACCCCGATTTTACCATAATTGGTGACCAATTCTTTTAACTGATTTTTAAGATATTCAAGAAACCGGTCAAAATCAGCACCTTCAGTTGTTCTGGAAGTTTCCCAGTCTCTTCTTGGCAGATAATCCGGATGATGCCAGTCCATGATGGAATGGTACCAGCACATTTTAAGATTATTGCTGGCGCAGGCTTTAGAAAGTTCCCCCATAATATCCCGTTTAAACGGGGTTGACATAATGTCAAAATCAGTGTACTGCGTATTAAACAGACAAAATCCATCGTGGTGTTTTGATGTAATGACTATATATTTCATGCCTGCTTCATTGGCTAGTTTTGCCCATTCATTCGCATTAAATTTATTTGGATTAAACTGACTCACAAACCTTTCATATTCTTCCAGTGGAATTTTTGCTGTATTTCTTATCCATTCGGCGTGATTGGTTTCTCCTTTCCATTCTCCGGCAGGAATAGCGTATAAACCCCAATGAATAAACATTCCAAAACGTGCTTCACGCCACCATTTCATCCGGACATCTTTTTGCTCTTTCGTTTCTGTTTGCTGAGCAAATGCATGGAAACCAGCACTCAAAATAAATATTGCTGATAAGAATTTAATAATGTATTGAGAGATTAGTTGATTTAATTTCATAGCATAAATTTTAATTTTTCAAGTTCATTTTTTTGGTAGTACCGGAATTGGGTCTTTTGAAATATGCCTTTTTCAATTTATAATTTATAATTTATAATTTACAATCTGTCAAATATCATTTCCATCACCATCGCCATTCTCGAAGGCAGATAAATGGTCAGCATTTCCGATTCCTTTTTTTCATTGTTCAACTTTAAAGTTGTATAATAAATATAATTCTTGTCTACCCTGTTGTAACCACCGAATTCTTCATCATCTGAACTTAAGACTACCTGGTATCTGGCTTTTTCGGCCGGAAAGGAATATTCAGGATAGGATGCCGAAGGGTGAAAATTGAAAAGGAAAAGAAATTTTGCCCTTTTAAAAATTAGGATTTGCTTATTGTCATCGACATAAACGGCCTGGGGAAAAGGTTCAGCAAAGATTAACGGGTTATTGATAAATTGAATGGCAGCTTTGTCAAACAAATTAAGAAACTGGAATTTCAGGTTATTGTCCTCGGCCAGGTGCCATTGTCGTTTTGCATATTTATAGCTCCAGTTGTTTCCTTCGCGCGGGAAATCTATCCATTCAGGATGGCCAAATTCATTACCCATAAAATTTAAGTAACCTGCACCGGCAGTGGCCATTGTAATTAACCGAATCATTTTATGCAACGCAATTCCCCTGTCAATAACCAGACTTGGCGTAAATTTCGACATGTTTGTATAAATTTCTTTATCCACCAGTCTGAAAAAAATGGTTTTGTCGCCCACCAGGGCCTGATCGTGCGATTCTGCATAAGAAATTGTTTTTTCATCGTGGCGATGACTTTTTAGTTCATGAAAGATATGGGACATATTCCAACTCTCATCAGGAATATCCTTAATAAGCTTAATCCAGAAATCAGGCACCCCCATGGCAAGCCGGTAATCAAAGCCATAACCTCCGTCAGGAATAGGTGCACCAAGTCCGGGCATTCCACTCATTTCTTCAGCAATGGTTATTGCATTTGGGTTTATTTCATGTACAAGTTTATTGGCCAGGCAAAGATAATCTATTGCGTCAATGTCCTGGTTTCCATCATAATACAAGGAGTAATCTGTAAAATCTTTTCCAAGTCCGTGGTCAAAATAAAGCATACTTGTAACCCCATCGAACCTGAATCCATCGAACTTAAATTCTGCAAGCCAATATTGACAGTTTGAAAGCAGGAAATGTATAACTTCATTTTTAGAATAGTTAAAACACAACGAATCCCATGCAGGATGAATTCTTCTGTAACTATCATGAAAATACTGATAGGGTGTACCATCAAAATAACCAAGCCCTTCTTCTTCATTTTTCACTGAATGTGAATGAACCAAATCCATAACCACCCTTAATCCCATTCCATGGGCGGTGTCAATAAGTTCTTTTAAATCGTCAGGTGTTCCAAACCGCGATGAAACGGCAAAGAAATTCGACACATGGTAGCCAAATGACCCATAATAGGGATGTTCCTTAATAGCCATCAGTTGAATGGTGTTGTATCCGGCTCCTTTAATTTTGGGCAGTATATTTACCGTAAACTCATTGAAACTGCTTACTTTTTCTTCTGTTCCGGCCATTCCAACGTGTGCTTCGTATATTAAAGCCGGTAATGATAATTTTCCAGGTTGGGGATTTTTCCATTGGAACTTTTTATCGGGTGACCACACACAAGCATTGAAAACTTTAGTTTTATCATCCTGAACCATATAATTTCCATAAGAGGGCAACCTGTAACCTTCTCCTCCGGGCCATTTAATTAACAATTTATATTTATCCAGGTGAGATAAATCTTGCAGGTTAAGGTAAATTTCCCAATTTCCACCGGTAATTCTGGTCATAGAATATTTTTCAAGCACTTCCCATCCTGAAAAATCACCCACAAGGTATATTTTTTCAGCATTCGGGGCCCATTCTCTAAAAACCCAACCATAATCAGTTTTGTGGAGTCCAAAAAACAAATGTCCGGTGGCAAAATCTTTTATGTACCAACCTTTCGATACCCTGTTCAGTTTATCACGCAGGCTTTGCATTCTGTTTTTAATCGTATTTTCAAATGGGCGAAGCCAACTATCGTTTAGAACAATTCTCGGGGTGCTTATCATGGCGAATATTATTGGTTATTATTGTTTTGGTGGCCTGCATTGGCTATCAGGCTGCACAATTATATATTTTACTAGTTGTTCTCCAATTCCGATTTTATATCCCTTGGAAAAATATTGTAAATTTCCTGATTCGTCCGAAGAAATTATAACCGGCAGGTTTTCTGATACATCTGTGTTTTTAATTTCACTTATTTTTTTTAATAAATTTCCATTCTCGTCCCATACAAATTTGCTTTGTGAGGGTAAGCCTGAAAACATAGCAGGTTTAAAGTCTTCAGATGTTTTGGACGGAAGGAGTATGAAAATCACAGCACCTCCCCATTTTTCTATATTTCCCTTTATGGGTTGCAAATCGGCCATGAGATGTTTAGTAGGTTCCCTGTCGGGTTCAATATATGCTAAAACAAAAGGCTTATTCGGTGTAATTTCCGAAAGTTTTATTTTTTTTCCGGAAACAAAATCTTTCATTTCGTATTCGGAAGTATTTATTTGGGCCCAGCTGGCTTCTAATTTGGGTACATCGCGGACTACAATATTTATCTCCTTTTTCTCTCCTTGTTTTAATTCAAAATAATCAAGCCTGCAAAGTACAGAACCATCCTGTCTTCTGTTACCGGTAACCAACATATAATGTCCCGAAGGGACTTCAAGTTCACCATTAAGCTCACTCAATGGTTTTTCTTCCGGAAACTGGAGACTTCTGTATACCCCATCATTAAACAGGGCCAGTGTGAAATGAATATAATATTTCGGGTCGAAACTACTTTTGTTAATAAGCACCAATTTTCCTTTTTTAATTTCCTGGTTGTCTTTTTTTCCAAAGATAATGTCCTGCCATGATTTTCCGTCCCAATACTGCGGTATAAGGGTTTCAGGTTGCAAACGGGCTGCTATTCCAAAGGTACGACAAGCTGCCACGAAAAAAATATCCCTCGATTTTGAATCCGCAACTTTTAATTTAAAAACCCCTGCCGGGCTTAGCGGTGCCCTTGAATGTAAATTAGCTACATTATCAATCTTTATGCTGGTTTCAATCCATTTTTTTATCGATTCAGCTACTGCTTTGTTTTCAATTTCTTTTATTTTTAAATTTTCGAACAGGAAATTTCGCCAGTCAATCATCATTTCATTTTCAATCCTTCCGGATAAAACATATTGTTCCCAAATTAATGGGTTGTCAATATATTTTTGCCTGTATTTCAGAGCGCCTTTAAGATGATCGTTCAGTATAAATGCTTTTGTGTCACGTAAATCCTTGTCACTTATTACTGATAAAATTTTAAGAGCAAAAGATTTATCATTTTGGGTTGTTTGCCCAATGAATTTTGCAATTTCAGGCCAGTTTCCATAACTTCTTATTATATAATTAATTGTGCTGTCTGAGTTTGTTTTATTTTCCCTGGCAAAATTTTCAGCCCAGGCTGTATCTTTAAAAGTCAAATGCATAAAAGCTGTACGGATGGAATCTTCAGTTTTTAGTCTTCGGTTATTCAATTCCTGTCCATCGTGGCCAATTGTTTTTACCTCACGCTCAAGCGGGGGAATGAGGTCAAATTCTTCAAACACATTGTTTTTGAGTTGGTTACTTAGAATTATTGTAATTGTATCAGAGTTTTCAACAGTTATTTTCCGGTATCCAAAATGGTTTTTAAAACTGGCCCAGATCATTAAATCTCCAAATCCGGTAATCATCGAAGCCAGACCATATTTATCAGTTTTTTGTTTTGAAAGGGGATAAAATTCTGCATAATTATAAAGCTGAAATTCAACTTCGGCGCCATTCACAGTTTTACCAAGCGAGTCCAATACTTTTACAAATAAACTTTTCGAGGGGGCATAATTCTGGATCAGGTTTAATTCCGAAAACCGTGCTTCTTTGTTTAAATTGGGTTCAGAACCATTATACCATCCGTATGCCCTTGTATTCATAAGCATTGCACGTGTTGAAGGAGCTGCAAACCAGCCCATGTTCAGATCGGGTGCAGGTTCACAGGCGCCCAGGAAATACCATTTCCCGTCCACCCAGGCTTCAACCCAGGCATGGTTGTCGTCGGTATGTGCCCAGCGCGGGGTATAAACCTGCCGTGCCGGAATTCCGGCTGTACGTAAAGTATTAACTGTAAATGTTGATTCTTCGCCGCACCTGCCAAATGTATAACGCATAGTACTTAATGGGGAACTTGTTCTTGAATCGGAACCCTTGTAAGTAACTTTTTCGTGGCACCAATGGTTTAACTCCAAAACCGCATCTTTCATCGAAAGCCCTTTAATCCTGTTTTTAATTTCATCATACATGAGAATTCGGAATGAATCGAGGTTTTCGTTATTCACCCTTAATGGCAAAACAAAATGCAGGAATATCTCTTCGGGAATATTTTTACCCCAGGACATTTCATTTCTTGCCCTTAGGCTCATTTTTACATTTTCAAGAAAAAATTCGCGCGAATAGTCAGCCAAATCACTTAATGGCATGTAGGCATACAAAAAATCCAGGGCTTGTTTTTCATCCTTTCCGGCAGCAGTTTTAACCGCAGAGAATAGCTCTGCTGATCTTGCTTTTGCCAGTTTTTTTTGAATTGCAAGTTGTTTTTGAATATGATTTAAAGTTTCCTGATTTTTAATGAGTTGCGAATATGTTGAAACAGAAGGAAAAACCAGTGATTGGATTAAAAGCATATATAGAATAAGCCTGTTCATTTAAGTTAGGTTTTTTAAGGTTGAAAATGATGAATAACAAAGTTCTACAAATATAATTAAAGTATTATCAATAATTAATAAGCACAGAATTAGTTCTGTCCCGAAAGTTTGATTTAAATATTTTATTGATCGGACACAATTGAATTAAAAACTTTAAAGCATGAATTATTAAATAAAGGCCGAAATATATACTTAAATAAATGCCACCAGCACAAGATTGAAAATGATTTTTGGTTATTCAAAAAGAAACCTTTTAATTTAGATCATTAAAAATAATATTATTCTTTTTTTACACGTCCGGTTTAATATAGATAATCAACTAGTTATGAAAAAATTATCATTCCAATCGCTTTTAGTGCTGTTTCCATTAATCGTATTTCTTTTTTTTTCATACAATGCCGATGGCCAGAATTTAAAAACCCCTGAACAGTTCTTCGGGTTCAAACCTGGTGCAGATCGAATGCTTTTCAATTATGAAAAACTAATTGAATATCTTACATTGCTGGATGAGGTTTCTCCAAAACTAAAAATGAAGGAGATTGGTAAAACTCCCCTGGGAAAACCAATGTATGTGGGATTTGTTTCATCCGAAAAGAATCTTCAGCAACTTGAAGAATTAAAAGGGATTAATAAAAAACTTGCCCTCGATACCAGCCTGACTGATAAAGAAATAGAAGAACTTTCAATAAAAGGCAAGGTTTTTCTTATGTCCACGCATTCCATGCATTCGAATGAAGTTGGGCCTTCGCAGGCATTGCCTTTGGAAGTTTATGATATGCTGGCATTAACCGATTCAAAAACCGAAAACATGCTTGATCAAATGGTCTGGATGTTTGTTCCGAACGAAAATCCTGATGGCATGGACATGGTGGTTGAACATTATAATAAATACAAAGGCACTAAATACGAAAGGTCAACCATGCCGGGAATTTACCATAAATATACCGGCCACGACAACAACCGCGATTTCGTGCTGCTTACCCAACAAGACATAAAAAATGTAGCAAGGCTATATAATACAGAATGGTATCCACAGGTACTTGTTGACAAACACCAAATGGGGATGGACGGTACACGCTATTTTGTTCCGCCTTATCACGACCCGATTTCAGAAAACATTGAAGCTGAATTGTGGAACTGGTCAGGAATATTCGGTGCCCAACTAATGAAAGATATGACCGCCGATGGCTTAAAAGGGGTTTCGCAACATGTGGATTTTGATAATTACTGGCCCGGAAGTACCGAAACTTCAATGTGGAAAAACGTGGTTTCGTTTCTGACCGAGGCCGCCAGCACCCAGTATGCATCTCCCATCTTTGTTGAACCCAACGAACTCTCGGTAGATGGAAAAGGACTCTCGGAATACAAAAAAAGCATCAATATGCCTTTGCCCTGGCCGGGAGGTTGGTGGACACTTGGTGATATTGTTGCTTACGAGGTATCATCAATGAAATCTATACTTGCTACCACAGCTGCCAATAAAGAAAAATTACTCAGGTTCAGGAACCAAATGTGTAAAAAACAGGTTGAACTGGGTAAAAAACAAGCCCCCTTTTTCTATGTTATTCCGCAAAATCAGCACGACAGGAGCGAACTTTATTCACTTTTGGATTTGTTGAAAGAACACGGTATTGATCTTTTTAAGCTAAAAGAAGATGTACAGGTTGAACAGCAATATTTTACAAAAGGTGATTTTATAATTCCGCTTGCTCAGCCTTACAGGGCATTTATTAAAGACGTGATGGAAAAACAGAATTACCCTTTGCGCCATTATACTCCGGGAGGTGAAATAATTAAACCTTATGATATTACATCATGGTCGTTGCCTTTAAGTAAAGGGCTTAAAAGTTTTGAAATCAATCAAAACCTGCCTTTGTTTTATGATAAAATTGAAGAAGTCCACGAATACAGGGATTTACAGCAAGATATTCCGGCAGAATTCAACTTTATTGTATTGCCTTCGAATGAAAATGAAAGCTTTGCTGTGGCATTTAAAGCTTTAAATAATAATCAGGTGGTTTTTCGCACCGATTCTGACCTGATTTCAGAAAATCAGAAAATAGGAAAAGGAAGTTTTATTCTTGAAAAGAACAGCAAAACACTTGAATTGATAAAAAATATAAGTGTAAAACCCGTTTACCTGAAAGATAAAAACAATATTACAGGCGCAATTGTTAAGATGCCGCGTATAGCAATTATTGAAACCTGGTTTCATGATATGGAAGGGGGATGGACCAGATTTTTTCTTGACAGCTACGGAATTCCATTTAAAGTCCTAAGGCCGGGTGAAATTGCGGCAACTGAAATTGGTAAAAATTTCGATATAATAATTATTCCTGACAACAATAAGGATATTTTGATGCTGGCCAAGCTAAAGCGAGAAGATTCGTACGATGAAGCCAAATTTCCTCCCGGATATGCAAAAGGAATTGGTGAGGAAGGTATTTTGAAAATTATGTCGTTTGTTGTTGATGGAGGAGTTGTTCTGGCATGGGGCGAAGCCGTTAATCTTTTTACAGGGACTTTAAAAATTAAACACGAAAAAGAAGTGGAAGAATTTAAACTTCCTTTCGAAAACCTTGCTGAACAATATGAGAAAAAAGGGCTTTTTGTTCCAGGATCGCTTTTTAAAGTAAATCTTACCCAAAACCAACCTCTTGTAATTGGCATGGAAAACAGTGCTGGTATATTTTACGAAGGAAAAGGTATTTATACTACCCGTATTCCAAATTTTGATATGGACAGACGTGTAATTGCTACATTTTCTGAAAACAGTCTGTTGTTAAGCGGTTATGCAGAAAATTATGATAAATTGGGCGGAAAGGCAGCTATGGTGTGGCTTAAAAAAGGAAAAGGCCAGTTTGTATTTTATGCTTTCAGTCCGGTATATCGCGCGTATACTTCTGGTGTTTATAAGCTGATTTTTAATGCCTTGTTAATGAAAAAACTATAATTTCAGTTGTAGAATCAGCCGGAATTTAATGTTAAATTTAAACCTCGTCATCATATTCACGAGGATCTTTTTCCTGGTTTAGCGCCTGGGCTTTTTTCATTTTTTTCATTAACCTTATGTTAAGTATTTCAACTGCCATTGAAAAGAATACTGCGAAATAGATATATCCTTTTGGCACATGCTGATGGAACCCTTCCATTACCAACATCACGCCAATTAAAATAAGAAAAGAAAGGGCTAGCATTTCCAGGGTAGGGTTTTTAGCAATGAATCTTCCTATTTTTCCTGAAAAAATCATCATTATTATCATGGAAATAATAACCGCCACTATCATGATGATCAGTTCTTCTGTCAGACCTATTGCTGTTAAGATAGAGTCGAAGGAAAACACGATATCCAAAGCAATAATCTGCAAAATTATCATCGACATTTTTGCTTTTCCTTTATCTTTAACATTGGTTAAAACCCCTTCCATTTTATGATGAATTTCGGAAGTACTTTTGGCCAATAGAAATAAACCTCCCGCGAACAAAATAATTTCCCTTACACTAAAGCCTACACCTGCAATGGTAAACAACGGAGTAGTGAGATGGTGAATAAGCCAGGCAATTGTCGAAAGCATAATTATCCTGAACATCAGCGCAAGACTTAATCCAATCGTCCTGGTTTTTGACTGGTTTTCTCTTGGTAATCGATTTGTAACAATCGAGATAAATACAATATTATCCACGCCCAATACAATTTCCAGAAATGTTAGCGTTAACAGTGCCATCCAGGCTTCGCCGGTTAGAAAAATTTCCATTTTTTTATTTTAATTTAAGTTGCAAAGATAAAAGACAAAAATTAAAAGTAAAAAGTTTATCTTTCAATAACTTGTATACATCACTTTAGGGAAAAACTATAAATTTTATTGAGCAGGGGCTTTTAAATAGTAAAGATGATGTGAAAACTCTATTTACAAAGGAAATCAGCCGCTTCCAATTCGTATAATTTATGGCGAAATAATGAATTGTTTAAAACTTTTTAAACACATTTTCAAATTTTTCCAATGCTTCGTCAATGATTTCATCCGTATCGGCAAGGCTGGTATACATCCTGCTTCCGGCCAGTGTTACCAATCCTTCGGCCATGTATGCGGCACCCATTTCTTCCATCATGTGTTTTCGTGTTTTTATTTCTTTTAATGCCGGGGGTATGGTCCATGGCTTTAAAAAGTCAACTTTTACAAACATGGTTCCTGAAGTTTCGAGATGACAAATGGAGCCCTGGTTATAGGCTACAAAAGGCAAATTATTTTTTTCGATTAATAATTTCAAACCTGCGGTCAGCCTGTCGCCTGCTTTTCCTGCTATTTCGCAGGCGTTTGTACGTTCAATTTCAAGCAATGTATAATAACCTGCTGCCGAACTTATTGGATTTGCCGACATAGTTCCGCCAACCATCGCCTTTTTTTTACCCCCCTGGATACCTGCGGCCAGATATTCCATAAGGTCTCTTCTTCCGCCCAATCCACCTGCTGCCGGGTAACCACCCGCGATTACCTTACCAAAAACCGTTAAATCAGGCTTCACATCAAAATAACCCTGCGCGCCACTTAATCCTATACGAAAAGCCGAAACCACTTCGTCAAATATCAGCAAAGCACCATATTTATCGCATAATTCCCTTACTCTTTTATTGTAATCAAAATCAACCGGGCGTGTACCACTTTCCGGACCAATGGGTTCCATAATTACAGCTGCTGTGCCGCCTCTGAAACGGTTTATCTTTAATTTGTTTTCGAGTGATTTTAGGCTGTTTGGCCAGACTTCCTGTGTATGTTTTCTGCAACCCGCAGGAATTCCGTGTGCTTCAAATCCCCTGGTGCCTGGAATCCTTAGTGCATAAACCATCTGATCGCTCCACCCATGATAAGCCCCTCCTGCTTTAATTATCTTTTTTTTACCAGTAGCAATTCTGGCTACCCTAATGGCGGCCATTACTGCTTCTGTACCACTTCCCAGCATTCTGAACATTTCTACCGAAGGGAAAAACCGACAAACCAGTTCAGCCAGTTTTAATTCATATTCATGAAAAAGTCCGGTTGAAGGGCCACATTCATCAATAAGTTCTTTCACTTTTTCTTTTACCAATGGGTAATTGCTCCCCAATACTGTTGGTCCGCCAGCCTGGATAAAATCAATGTACCTGTTTCCGTCAATATCGTACAAAAATGCCCCATCGGCTTTTGTGAAAACCAGTGGAAAAGGGTAGTTAAATGCCAGATTGTGTTGTATACCGCCGGGAATGTATTTTTGAGCTTCTTCAATGACCGGTTTCGATTTCCTGCATTTTTGCGCAAACAATTCCAGGTATTTTTGCATTTCTTCGCGCTTCAGAGGCTTTGCAGGCTGATTAACCAGATTTTTAAGTTTGTTGTATATTTCTTTTGTATCGTGGTATTGGCTTATCGCGAACCCCTTTTTATTTATTTCCATATATTTATATTATAGCTGATGATTACAATTTAGGAAAATAGCTTTTGTCGGCTGATTAGTGCTGGCAAATTTATATTTAATTTTTACTTTTACAATTAGTTGCTAAATTTAGGTTCTTTCAAATGAAATCTATGGAGAGAATGAGATTTTTACAGGGATATTGAAAATACTTTTGTGACAACCTAACTTATGCCGCCTTTGCTAAGAAAACTGATTATTTATTTTAAGTGTTTGAAATAATGAAAATTACGAAGTACCGCTGGACAATTCTGTTTATTTATGTTTTGGTAACCATTTCGATTGAAATTCAATGGCTCAGCCATGCTGCTATTGCCCGACCGGCTGCTGCTTTTTACACCGGACAAATTTCTGAGGGTTCTTTTTTTAATATCGATTTCCTGGCTATGGTTTATATGCTTATGTTTTTAATTCTAAGTTTTCCTGCATCATACGCCATTAATAGGTTTGGAACCCGTAAAACTCTTGCCTGGAGTTCATTTTTTCTGGCTTTTTTCAGTGTAGTTAAAGCTTTATTTTCCGGTAATTTTTTTGTTGTGATTCTGGCGCAAACTGGTTTAGCCGCCGCCCAGCCTTTTATACTCAATGCAGTAACCACTGTTTCGGCCCGATGGTTTCCTATAGCAGAAAGGGCATTGGTAGCAGGGTTACTTGCCCTGGCACAATATATTGGAATTATAATTGCCATGCTGGTTGGACCTGTTTTAGTGGGCTCAAATCCTGATTTGCCCGGATATGGTTCCGGAATTCCAGGCATGTTATGGATTTATGGTATTTTTTCGGTAGTCTCTGCAGTTATGCTTATTATTTTTATGCGTGAATCACCCGCCGGATATGAAAATGAAGCTATTTTAAATCAGGATTCATTTGGAAAAATTCTGTTTAAAATATTGCAAATAAGGGATATGCAATTAATACTGGTGCTTTTTTTAATTGGTTTGGGAATTTTCAATGCCATTAGTTCAATGACCGACAGCATAGCCGCCTCTGCCGGAGTAAAAGATTCGGACGGATTAATTGGCGGATTGATGTTAATTGGCGGAATTTTAGGGGCCCTTATATTACCGGCACTTTCGGATAAATTTATGAAACGCAGGCTTTTTATGATCATTTGTCTTTTGGGCATGTTACCAGGAATTCTTGGCTTTGCTTTTGCAGGATTTTTAGGCCTTGATGTTTCAAAAACTTACCAGGTACTTTTAATTTCTTCTTTTGTAGTCGGATTTTTTATGATGAGTGCAGGGCCAATTGGTTTTCAATATGCTGCTGAAATTACACATCCTGCCCCTGAGTCAGCCTCTCAGGGATTGATTTTATGGATTGGACAACTTTCAGGAATGTTTTTTGTATGGTTAATGAGCTTTAACAACAATTCATTTCTTCAATCGGCTTTGTTTCTTTTCGTGGGATTGTCATTTTTGGCTGTTTTATCTGTTTTTTTCTTAAAGGAAAGTAAACTAGTCAAGAATTAAATATCAGATTTTTTTAAAAAAGTTAATATAACCATTGAATATCAGCACGGATGACTGTACGTGAACTGGAAAGGGTTACGATTCATGCACTCAGAAAAGGAAGTGTTGAAGCATTTAACCTTTGTTACGATTTGTATTTTAGTTCACTTTGTTCATATGCAAACCTGATTGTTCACAATCATGAAATTGCAGAGGAAATAGTGCAGGAAATATTTGTAAATATCTGGATACAAAAAGAAAATCTTCCTGTACATACCTCCCTTAAAGCCTACCTTGCAAAATCTGTTAAAAACGATTGTCTCGACTATTTAAAACATCTTAAGGTGAAAGAAAATTACGCCGAAAAATACCTTAGAGATTTTTCGGAATGGTACGAAGATATTTTCTACGACTTGATAAATAAGGACATACAGCAATCACTTGACAAAGCCATTGAAAAACTTCCCCCTCAATGTAGGGAAGTATTTACCCTTAGCAGGTTCGAATACCTTAGTTACCGTGAAATTTCAGAAAAACTTGGTATTTCTGTAAAAACTGTTGAAAACCAAATTGGTAAAGCACTTAAAATTGTGAGGGAAGAATTGGATCCTCATCTTTAAGCAAAGATTATTTTTTTTTAACCACTGAAAACCAGCCTTTTAAATTAAATTCCTAAAAAAAATTAAATTTTTTATAGGGGTAATACCAATTTGAATCGCCTATTGTTTTGAATGCTTTATTTTATAAAAATGATAAAGGAAATTGATATATTATTAATATCTAAATACTTAACCGGCGAATGCAACGACCTTGAAATAGCCAGGGTTGAGGAATGGATTTCTTCATCAAATGAAAATGAAGTTGAATTTCGTAAGCTTAAAAATGCTTTTGAACTCGCAGCTGCCGGAATTTCTAAAATACATTGGAAAAATACATCTGCAAAGGAAAATATTTTGCTAAAAATAATTAGCAGACAGGCACAACCTGCTACCGAACCTGAAAAGAAGAAAAATTTCCAAAATATTAATATTTGGTTTCAATATGCTGCAGCACTGTTCCTGCTTACAGGAATTGGGACAATTCTTTATTTCACTCTTTTAAAATCGGGGATCCCGGATGATAGTTTCTCAAAATTAACCGCTATTTCATCACCAAAAGGTTCTAAATCAATGCTTTCGCTTTATGATGGGACCAAAATATGGTTGAATGCCGGGAGCACTATAAAATTTGACAATTTTTTTAATGAAAAAAACAGAAACCTGATACTTGAAGGAGAAGCATATTTTGAAGTGGCTAAAAATCAGGCAATTCCTTTTTTGGTAAAAGCCGGAGATATAGTTGTACAGGCTACAGGAACGGTTTTTAATGTTAAGGCATATCCCGATGAAAAGGTTATAGAAACAACATTGGTTGAAGGTTCAGTAACAGTGGGCATAAACAACGGACCAAAGAATGCGGTAAACCTTATGCCTAATGAGCAGGTTTTTTATTATAAGTCAGATAAGATAAATAAAGAAGGAAGCCGGCTAATAAAGTCAAAAGGAATTGATACAGAGATTTATACATCATGGATAAACGATAAGTTACAAATAAACGGTGAAAGGCTTGGCGCTCTTGCTATTAAACTTGAGCGAAAATACGATGTTACCATTCATATTGAAGATGAAAAACTTAAAAACCTTCAGTTTACAGGCATACTCGAAAATGAAACCATCGAGCAGATTCTTGAAATTATCCGGATTTCTTCATCAGTAAAATACAGAATTGATGGGAGGGAAATCTGGTTGTATAAAAAATAATAACAGGAAACAATTTTTGAATTATCTAATAAATTTAAAATGATAAAAAGTACACAATTATTTAGAACTCTTCTTATAGGCCTGATTATCCTGGTAAACCAGGCCGGCATTTTTGGCCAGACCGAAAAAATTAATTTATCGGGTGCCCCTGCCAATCTTCAGGGAATGTTTTCTTTTATCCAGGAGAAATATGGTTACAGGTTTTTTTATAACAATGATGTTGTGCAAAAGGAAACAACGGTAAATATATCTGCAACAGAAATAAGCCTTGCCGAATTATTAAAAGAACTCACCACCCAAACCGGACTGGTGTTTAATCTTCGCGAAAACAAGCTTATAGTGGTAGAAGCGGCCAAAAAACAGGAACCAGTAATTGTTAAAGGGGTTGTCAAATCTTTAACAGACAATGGGCCATTACCAGGAGTAAATATTTCGATTAAAGGGACCAACCTGGGTGCTATCACCGATTTGGACGGAGCCTATACCATTTCGTCTCCCGATCCGAATGCAATTGTCGTTTTTACTTTTGTAGGATACGAAACCCAGGAAATTCCCGTAAATGGAAGGAACCAGATTGATGTAAACATGGTTGAAAATGTTGAGAACCTCGAAGAAGTAGTAGTTACAGCCCTAAATATCAACAGGACAAAAACATCACTGGGATATTCGGTATCTACTGTTAAAGGTGAAGATTTAACCAAAGCCAAAGAAAATAATGTAATTAATACCCTTTCTGGAAAAGTGGCCGGTTTACAGATATCGAAAACTTCTACAGGGGTAGATGCCTCAACAAGGGTGGTTTTAAGAGGTGTAGCCTCGTTACTTGGCGAAAACAGGCCATTGATTGTTGTTGATGGTATTCCGGTGGATGGAAGCCACGGTGGTGGTGGCCGATGGGGTGGTACTGATCAAGGCGATGCACTTTCTGACATAAATCCCGAAGATGTTGAATCTATTAGCGTTTTGAAAGGGGCTGGCGCTGCAGCTGCCTATGGTTCGCGCGGGGCAAATGGAGTTATTCTGATAAGTACAAAAAAGGGTGTAATTAAAAAGGGACTCGGTGTAACCGTAACTTCCAATTATTCAATAGAAAAACCCTTGTTGTATCCGAAATTTCAAAATGAATACGGACATGGGGCATTCGGAACTTATCCACAGGATTTAACAGCTGCCAATCCATGGATGTGGAGCTACGGACCAAAAATGGAAGGGCAGGAATTACCCAATTACTGGGGTTCAACTTCACCGTATTCCCCACAACCCGATAATTATAAGGATTTCTTTCAGACCGGATCAAATTTTATCAATTCATTGGCCCTGGAGTCCGGCAATGAAACCGGCAGTGTAAGGGCTTCATTTACAACACAAAATAGTTCAGGCCTGGTACCTACCAACGATTTAAACCGGCAAACCATAAACCTTCGTGGTTTTTCCCGGGTTAAAAATATTCTTGAGTTTGATGGAAAAGTTACCTACATACATCATAAAGCCAAAAACAGGCCCGGTGTTGCCGAAAGCAATCAGAATCCCGGTTATTTGCTTTCTATTATGCCCCGTAATATGGTTAACGATGAATTGAAAAACCATTACGAAAACCCCGATGGAACTGAATTGGGTTGGACCAGTGATCCTTATACAGGTAATCCTTACTGGCAGCTCAACAATGTTGGCAATAGTGACGAAAAACACCGTTTGCAAACTGTTTTTTCGGCCAGGGCAAATTTTACCAAATCGTTAAACCTGCTTGTAAGAACAGGAATGGATTATAACAACACAGTCGGACACTCTCATACTGCAAAAGGGAGCCAGCCTGCAGGTATTAACGGATATATTTCAAATTCAATGAGTAATGGAATTGAATGGAATTCTGATTTCCTGCTGGGTTATAATGACCAGCATCACGACAATTTTAAATTTTCGGTCAGCCTTGGTGGTAATTACCGTTATTCATATTACAAAAGCATTGACCAGTCGGGTACAAATCTAAAAATAAATGATTTTTATTCTATTTCAAATGCAGGCACTTATTGGACAGACGAAGGATTTTCTGAGAAAAAAGTTTATTCAGTTTATGGATTATCCACATTATCTTTTAAAAACTGGCTTTATTTTGATTTTACTTTGAGGAACGACTGGTCTTCTACTCTACCGTTAGAAAGTAATTCTTATTTCTACCATTCAGAAAACCTTAGTTTTGTTTTTACTGATGCTTTGGGCATTAAAACGGATTTTTTAACTACTGGTAAAATCAGAACTTCCTATTCAAAGGTAGGTAACGACACTGATCCTTATTCTGTACAAAACTATTATTATGTAAGCCAGTCTCAATTGCCATATCCAATAGGTAATTTCGATGATGTTTTAGCTACATACGATTTACAACCCGAAATTACCAACTCATGGGAGATTGGAACGAATCTTAATTTTTGGAGCAGCAGACTGGTGTTTGATTTTACTTATTATAGAAACAGTTCCGAAAACCAGATTATGGATGTGCCACTACCGGCTTCCAGTGGATTTTCGAGCAAAAAAATGAACGCTGCACATCTTAAAAATACTGGCTTTGAAGTTCAACTGGATGCTGCACCGATTGCTTCAGGTGATTTCAAATGGCTAATAACCTTAACCTGGTCGAAAAACAAATCGATGGTTGAAAAACTTGCAAATAACCTTGAATCTATTGTGCTCGACGAATCATGGTTTTCTACTATACAAGCCAGACCAGGCGAAGAATACGGTTTGATTTATGCTACTGATTTTAAGCGCGATGCCTTTGGAAGAAAACTAATTGACGACAACGGTTTTGCCCTCAAAGGCGATTACCAATCCATGGGCAGTATTAATCCGTATTGGATTGGTGGTATAGCAAATACTTTTAGTTACAAAAACCTGACCCTTTCATTTCTTATTGACATGAAAAAAGGGGGTAAGGTATATTCCATGGGTAACGCCTACAGACTTCTCTTTGGTACCAGTGATAATACTTTACCGGGCAGGGCAGATTGGTATGCCACACACGATCCTGATTATCTTTATTCCATTCCTTTGCCAGGCGTGGAACCAAAAGGCTGGGTCGAAGACGGGGTAAACGAAACAACCGGTCAACCCAATACTGTACCTGTTGATCCTATCTATCGTTTTTACAACAACTGGAACAAAGAAATAGCTACAGAATCAATCCTTGATGCCACAAATATAAGATTACGCGAATTAACCATCGGATATTCACTCAATAAATCTTTACTCGAAAGGACCCCTGTTTCGGGTGTAACGATCTCATTTGTTGCGCGAAACCTGTTCTTTTTCTATAATGCCATGGAAGATATTGATCCGGAATCGGGTTATTCAAGTGGTAATACCGGGGGTGGTTATGAACATTGCGCAATTCCTTCAGCCAGGAGCCTGGGCTTTAGTTTAAAAGTTGATTTTTAATACAGTTACTATTTCAGTTTAATTTAAGATAAAATGAAGAATTTCAAGATAATAACCATTTTGTTGGTTTTCTTTTCAAGTACGGTTGCCTGCGACGACAAATTCGGGGACATCAATACAGATCCCCTTGCACTTTCTGATATTCCCGACGAATACTTGTTTACAAAAGCAGTTCGTCAAACTTTCGATTGTGGAAACATCAGTTTATTTCAAATGAGGTTTGCCAGTCAGTATGCACATATCTATGTAACAAATAATGAAAACAGGGCCGCCGACGGGTATAAGGATTTTCATACCCAGGATGTTTACAAGGAAATGTATGCTTCGCTTTATATTATTTCGTTAAGATATATCAATGAAGTTTTACTCATGACCCAACCCGGAGGAAAGCATGAAAACCCTGTAAGGTATGCCATGGCAAAAATAGTTGCTTGTGTAAATTTTGCCCATGCCACCGACTTTTGGGGTGATGTTCCCTATTTTGATGGGGCCATGGGTTCAACCGGGGTTCTTTATCCTGAATACGACAGCCAGGAAGTAATTTACCACGAAATGATGAACGATTTAAATTCTTCAATCCAGGTATTACAAAGTGCCGATCCTTCAATGGGTTATGTTGGCGCTGATCCTATTTATAACAATGATTTTGACAAATGGATCAGATTTGCCAATTCATTAAGGCTTCGCCTGGCCATGCGGGCAAGATTTGTTGATCCTGATAACAGTGCTGTAGTTATTACGGAATGTATGAATCAACCGTTGATTGAATCGAACGATCAGAATTTTGAGCTAAAGCACGAGGAAAGCGAAAATCCGGAATTTTATAGTCCCTGGTACGACTTAAGAAAAAGCATGGATTGGAAAATGAGCGATAAATTTACCGAATGGCTCAAAACTACCAACGATCCAAGATTAACCGTTTTGGTTGATACAGCTGGCTTTGATGAATACCGGGGGTATATGAATGGCTTAAACGATCAGGCTTTTGGACTTACTACCTGGAGCGATTATTCCGCTCCCAAAGAAGCTTTATATTCCAAATCATTGTCGCAGTTCGAAATGACTGCATCCGAAGTATGGTTTTTGAAAGCTGAAGCAGCATTATTTGGCTTAACCACTGGTGATGCAAACCTAATGTACCAAACCGGAATACAACTTAATCTTAATTTGTGGAACGTAAGCGAAGATGAAATAAATACTTATATGGCCAATGAGCCGGAAGCCACCTTAAACGGCACAACCGAAAACCAGTTCAGGCAAATTTCCACACAAATGTGGATTGCTTTTGTACCTAATTTTACAGAAGCCTGGAGTAATATCCGCAGAACTGGCTATCCGGTTATTCCCCAACGCACGGATGCTGCAATATATGAACTTGGGGTAACGGATGGAATCTTACCTTCGAGATTTAAATATTCCACTACAGAATATTTAAACAACCTCAATAACCTGAATGCGGCCATAGAGATTCAGGGCCCTGATAAAATAGATACGCATGTATGGTGGGATGTTAGAAACTAAATTTGCAACTTTTATTAACTAAATATCAATTATTATGAAAAAAGTATTTTCTTTGATTTTGGGACTGGGTTTGGTCTCTGTAATTTTTAACGCTTGTGAAAAAGATACACCGGCCCCTACTGTTGAAATTTTTGCTACCATTGATGGATATTCCGTTACGTTTAACCCTACTGTAACAGATGTAAATACCTATTCATGGGATTTTGGAGATGGTTCTGAATTAAGCACAGAATCCAATCCTGTTCATACTTACGATGTTTCAGGAACCTACAATGTTACCCTTAATGTAACCGGCGATGGCGGTGAAGCTACTGCAACAAAAGAAATCGTTATCAATGCATCAATAGAAGAAATGTTGACTGGTGGACCGACAGCTTTGAACGGAAAAACCTGGATTTTGAGTACTGAATACTCTCCAGCAGTAAATGGTGGCGGGCCTGTTTTAAACGAAATGCCTATTGATATGCCAAGTTTCGAAAATGTACTTTGTATTTTTGAAAACTCTGATTTATGTGCCGAATACGACAATGAATTTACCTTCTATTCTGATGGTACATACGAAATGAATCTTAAAAATGGGAATTCACTGGCTGGCGCAGTTTACGGTGCTGTATTACAATCTATGGTTGGTGATCCGGTTTATGATATTGGAATGTGCGCGGCTTCTTATACTCCACCCGTATCTTCAACCTGGGCTTTACATACCGATAATTTTGTTGTTGATGCCATTACTGATCCTATGGAAGAAGATGTTCCACCCGTTCATGGCGACGTTACCTTTACAGGTAAAAACTGGGTACAGCTTTCTGAAGGCGCTTTCTTTGGTATTCTCGATTTTCCTGTATCACAAAAGTTTATCATTAAAAGCCTTACTGCTGATAAAATGCAGGCAGTTTTATTCCTTTGTGGTTATGGTTATGGCGATAATGTAAATGATATGATGTTACCCACCAACCTTATCCATGTAACTTTTGTACCAAAATCCAAATAGTATAAACTGGAATTAACAACTTTTTCAGCTGGTCCGGAATTCAAAAAATTGTGTTATTGAGGCAGAATTCCGGATCAGTTTTAAAAAAATAATTTAAAGTAACGGACTAAATCATTTTCGTTAAATGGGAATACATCCTTTTTTTAAAATGAAAATATTCCATGTCGCTTTTTTTTATATTTTCCTGATTCTCTTCACATAATTGTTAAAATTAAAATATGTTACGATTTCCAAAAATATTTTTAATCCTTATCGTATTTGTTATATCCTTTTGCAGCAATGATTCAGGCGATAACCATTCAATGGAAAATTACCTGAATGGAGGCGAAATTTCAATTGTAAATCGCAGGTTTATCGATTCTTATGGCAGGCAAATAATATTGAACGGAGTTAATTATATCAATAAAAATTCTTCAGAAAATTACCTGAACACGGATTCTGCCCGGGTATATGCCAAAATGCACGAAATGGGTATAAACTGTATCCGGTTGGGATTAATTTGGGACGCCATAGAGCCTGAGCCTGGCAAATTCAATGAAAAATTTCTCGATGAAATAGAGAAAAAAATTCAGATGGCTGCAGAACATAATATTTATATCATGCTCGACATGCACCAGGATTTATACAGTAAAAAATACAGCGATGGTGCACCTCTTTGGGCTACACTCGACGAAAACCTTCCACATCAGACAGGAGCAATATGGAGCGATGCTTATTTGATGAGTCCGGCCATTCAAAAGGCATTTGACAATTTCTGGGACAATAAAAAAGCCCCTGATGGAATTGGAATTCAGGATCATTATTTAAACATGTGGAAACACGTGGCAAAAAGATTTTTAAAATACAATAATGTTTTAGGATATGATATTATGAATGAGCCTTTTAATGGTTCAAATGCCAATGAAATCATGCCCCTGATATTAATGGAATATGCAAAAATGCTGGTAGAAAAATCCGGAAAAAATCCTCCTTCGGAACAGGAATTAATGATGATGTGGGCGGATGAGAATACAAGGCTTGAAATATTAAAAAAACTGTCCGATTCAACCAGTTACAGTCGTTTGCTTGATGCCGCCTTTGAACCTGTAAAACGTTTTGAAACAACAAAACTTCAGGCTTTTTATCAAAAAGCTGCTGATGCCCTCCGCGAAATTGATTCAACCGGAATCTTGTTTTTTGAGCATAATTATTTTTCAAATCCTGGTATCAGAAGTTCAATAGAACCAGTTAAAAACAAAGACGGAAAAGTGGATCCAAACCAGGCTTATGCAGCGCATGGATATGATCTTGTTGTGGATACAAAAGACGATGGTAACCAAAGCAATAGCCGTGTAGATTTAATATTTACAAGAATCAGCCAAACTTCGCAGCGCATGAATGTGCCCGTTCTGGTTGGTGAATGGGGTGCATTTTCTGGTTTGGGCGATGATTTTGTTCAACCTGTGCAGTTTATTCTTTCACTTTTTGATAAGTACCATTTTGGAAACACTTATTGGGCTTATCATAGCGATATGTATGAAAAAACTGCATTTAAAAAAGGCCTTCAAAGACCATATCCGCAATTTGTATCGGGCGAACTTAAGGAATTTTCTTTTAACAGGGAGAAAGGAATTTTTATTTGCAAATGGACTGAAAAATCTGGTATTCAGGCGCCTACTGTAATTTATCTGCCTCATCTTAAAGCACTTTCAAAAGAAAGCATAAGATTTGATACCGATAACGAAAATGCTATTGTTCAATCTATTGCAGGGAGCGATGCAGGATATGTTATTGTCCCGGTTTCAGAAAAAAATGCAGACCGTTTTGTAGAATTTCATATCATTGCAGAACAACAATCTATTCCGTTCGAAAATAATAAATAAATTAATTTTTAAATTTTATTAAATCAGTTTTCATTTTTAAATTTTATAACTATGAGAGTATTACTTTTAACATTTATGGTATTGACATTTACCTTACAAAATCAAGTAGCAAAAGCAGAAGGTGGTAACAAGGAAATTGTTGGAACCTGGAATTATGAAGCGCCTAATGCACCTGAAGGATTCACCACTGGTACTTTTGTTATTACAGAGAAAAACAAACAACTGGGTGGCCTTATCAGATTGCAGGATGGCGAAGAAATTGAATTTGGTACCGTTGAATACGCCGATGGTAAACTAACTGTTACTTTTCTTGTTGACTATAACACTGTAACAATCAGTGCTGAAGTGAAAGATAAAAAAATGACCGGCAGTGTAAGTACACCGGATGGGGATATTGAAGTAACTGCAGTTAAGGTAAAAGGGAAAAAAAGTAAAAAATAACCGAATTCCTACCATTCCTGAAAAACGGATTTTAAAACTTATGCATGCCCTGCTTAACGGGCTGCATAAGTTAATTTTAATTTCCGGAAATAACAGATTTTATTTTTACCTGATTAAATATTGAATGCCCAGAGTTATTGTTTTTCTTTGTTTGTTGATTTGTTTAAATCAACCCCTGCTGACGCAAATAGTTTTTAAAGTTGATACTTCACAAAGTTTCCAGACCATCAGGGGATTTGGCGCTGCTGATGCCTGGGCCAATGAATACATGAAACTTTGGACCGATTCTGTCAGAAATTTAGCTGCAGACTGGCTTTTTAGCAGAGAAATCAATCATGACGGGTCGTTCAAAGGAATTGGCCTTTCCATCTGGAGATTTAATATCGGGGCTGGTAGTGACGAACAGGGCGACAGCAGTGGAATTGGTGATTCTTACAGACGGACAGAAGCCATTATCAATCCCGATGGCACTTTCAGTGAAAACAAGCAAACCGGAACAAGCCGTTTTCTGGTTGAAGCAAAAGAAAGAGGACTTGAAAATGCTGTAATGTTCAGCAATTCTCCTCCGGTTTATCTTACTAAGAATAACCGGGCTTATTCAGGTATCTGCAACGAAACTAACCTTGCCCCCGGAAAATTTGATAGCTTTGCTGATTATCTCTCCAAATCTCTGCTATTTTTTGAAGAAAAAGGAATCCACTTTGATTATGTGAGCCCTGTAAACGAACCCGAATGGGACTGGTGCCGGCACAACGGACAGGAAGGATGTCCTTGGTACAATGCTGACATAGCCGGATTAACACGTAGCCTTGATCTTAAATTAAGCGAATATAATCTTTCAACTAAAATACAAATTCCCGAAAGTGGTTTGTTGCTTTATGCAAATTCCGGAAACCGCTTTAAACCAGGCCGACAGGATGAAATTGACAATTATTTCAATAAAAAAAATAAAAACTATGTTGGTAACCTGCCTCATTTGGCTCCAATGCTGACTGCCCACAGCTATTTTACCGAATGGCCAATTGGAGCTATGCGCAAAGTTCGTAAAAAACTAGCCCGAAAAATTAATAAATACGGTATTGAATATTGGATGTCGGAATACTGCGTGTTGAAACAAAACAGGGAGATTACCGGCAATGGTCGCGATTTGGGCATGCATACCGCCTTATACGTTTCAAGGGTTATTCATAATGATTTGGTTTATGGAAACGCATCCTCCTGGAGCTGGTGGCTGGGTGTTTCTACGGCCGATTATAAGGATGGACTTGTATATGCCGACCGCGAAGGAAAAGGTGTAGTGGATTCTAAGCTGATGTGGGCCGTGGGTAATTTCAGCCAGTTTATCAGGCCCGGTTTTAAAAGAATTAAAGTGGAGGGGAAACAAAACAAACAGTTTTTAGTGTCGGCTTACTCAAGTGGTGATAAAAGGGAAATGGTACTGGTGGTTATCAACATGAAATCGAATATGGAAAAAGTCTGTTTTAAAAATTTGCCTAAATCCTCAATAAAAGCATGGGAAACATCGCAAAAATCAAACCTGGAATTTGTTGGTGATTATAAAAGTTCAGGTGAAATTATGATTGCGCCGCAAAGTATTACCACCCTGGTTGTTCAACTATAAGCGAATCTTGCGATGTTGTTTTACCTTGAAAAAGTAAAATCCCTAATAGGAAGAAAATGTTTCTTTTTAGTCTTGTTGCTTTTTTGTCAACTGTTTTATTTTGAATTTGTTATAAATGCCCAGGAAACTGAAAATAAGCTGGTTAAAATAGATTCCATTACTATAAAACGAAACTGGCGTACCCGTGAAAGAATAATTTTGCAGGAATTGGGAATAAAACCCGGAGACAAAGTTTCCAACGAACAGTTAGATGCCTCTATATCAAGAATTTGGAACATCGGAAACTTTGTAAAAGTAAAATATACCATCGACACCCTTACCGGGAATAAATATTTGTTAAATATTACAGCTCAGGATGCAGTAACTATAATGCCTGATTTGTCATTTAATGGAAATCGCAATGAGTACACGCTTTCAATGGGCGTAAGCGATAACAACATGCTGGGCAGAAACATAGATTTGTCGGTTTCGGGAACTTTAGGAACTTATGTGCGAAATGCAAAGATAAATTTAGGAATACCGCGCCAGTTGCTCTATAAAAACATGACCCTGGGCGGTGGTTTTTATATCGGGGAATCTCAAAACTACCAGTACGAAAATGGCCATAAAATTTCAGGAATTGCTTATCGTCAGAATTCTTTGAACCTCGGCATTGGTAACCCTTTTAACGATGATTATCATTATACTTTTTCTCCCGATTTAAGTTTGGGTTATTACAGCCAAAAAACAGATTCTACCCTGCTGGAACCCGGAATTCGTATGCAGGACAATTACGATGTAAAATATTTAAGTGTTTCAACCGGCGAATCAATTGGATTAATTAACTCAATCCGGCACCAGCTAAACGGATACAGGGTTTCGGTTGGACTTGGTTTTGCAATCGGGCTTACTAACGATAGTCCGGGTTATTTTTCATTGGGTTTATCGGCAGCTTATCATAAATTGTTTACTAAAATAGTACAGGTTTCAGCAGATTTTTCAACAGGTTTTAATACTGCAAAATTACCTTCTCAAATTTTTTACCTCGGGCCGGGACATGTAAAAGGCATTAATACCGGTGAAAGATATGGGAATTCGCTTTATGCATTAAATACTTCGTTAAATCTTACTTATATAAACCTCGACTGGTTTGCCATTGAACAAGCCTTTTTTATTAATCTTGGAAATGCCTGCGACAAATATTTTAAACTTTATTCAACTGAACCTTTATGGTCAATTGGTAGCCGCGTACGATTAATGGTTCCAATGGTACCCTGGCTGGGAATTACCTTCTATTATGCTTACCGTGGCGGAAATAACCATTGGTTCAGTGTTAATTTTTAAGGGTATTATCCAGACTAAACTTCCCCAATTCTAATAAATACAGAAGTTAGACTTTCCAAATTAAATAATTCAACAATTGTAAATCTTACCATTTTACATACGGATTCTTTACCAAATTTGAATTATAATAACGATCATCGCCTGTAACTTCTTCGCCAAGCCATTCCGGTTTATCAAATATATCGTCAATGGAAATTAACTCTACTTCTGCAACTACAAGGCCCTGATTTTCTCCATAAAACTCATCCACTTCGACAATATGTGCCCCGTTCTTAACCAGGTAACGGGTTTTATCAATAGTTCCGGGTTCACAAAGCGGTAAAAGTGCTTCTGCATCTGCAATTGTTATTTCTTTTTCCCATTCAAACCGGCTTAAACCATTATGTTCGGCAGGGCCTTTTATGGTGATTTAAAGGTTATTGCATGTTGACCTTATTTTAAAACACTTTCCGGAACTGATGGAAGGTTGGTCTGTACTATCGATGATAAATCCTTAAATTTAATTTTAATGCCAATAAGCCGTATGTATAAAAATCTTTTTTTAGAGAGCTAATCGACTGTAGATAATATATAAACGGGCACAATTTAACAGTATCAGAATCATTTTGGATGGTTGAAATTCTTAATTTAACGTGAGTTCGACCAAATTATAATTGCAAATAACTGTAAATAAGCTAATAAGGTTGATATCAAAAAAAAATTATTGGCTACTAAGGTTTAAGAAAGATCAATAAGGTTCTTAAAGACCTTATTTTTATCTAAAACAACCCTAGTAGTCAATTTTTATAAAGTGAACCCACCTTATTACCTTATTATCAATAAATTATAGATATGTTTACATCGAACTCACGTTAATTTATAAAATAACCAGGATTAAGCCTAACATGGAAAATGGCATGTTTATCCTGGGTAAAGCTATAAAAGATACTACAGTTAATAAAGGAGTCGAAGCCAAATGATAGAGGGTTGCGCGTTCAATCATGTTTCAAAAACAGAAACCAGCCTGATGAGCTCTTGCGTTAATTCAGTAAGTTGCAATGATATTTCGTGTGCTTCAACTGCACTGTTTTCATTATTTTTTGCTAGAATACTAAGTTGCTCTGTGGACCGGTTTATGAGGTCGAAAGCCATGTTCTGCTCGGCTACTGCATTGACGATACTTTTCAAATTCTGTGTTGTTTGCTTAATTTTGGGCACCAGGCTTTGGGTAACCTTCATTAAATCATTTGCCGTTTGCGAACTTAGTTCAGAATAACTATTTATTTCGGCTGCTGCGAGTTGTGTTTCCTCGGCCAATTTACGCACCTCAGACGCAACAACAGCGAATCCACGACCGCTGGTGCCTGCCCTGGCTGCTTCAATGCTTGCATTAATGGCCAGTATACTAATTTTGTTTGCAATCGCATGGATGATGCTATTTTTCTCCACGATATTTAGAAGAGCATTTTTGGTATTTTCACTCACTTTGACCATGGTTTGAATTTCTTCAAGCACCTGGCTGGCAATTTGATCGGTTTCAAGCGCATGGTTGTTGTTCTGCATATTCGAAGCTGATAATTCTTCAAGCGAAACTGAAATCTGATCAATTGAAGAAGCCTGCTCTGCGCCGTTTAAGCTTAAGCTGGCAGACTGCTGATTCAAACTAACTGTGTTTTTTGAAATTTCTTTGCCTGCTTTGGTGATGGATTCGGCTAACGTTTTTAATTGTCCGATCATTAGTTTCAGATCGTCCATCATTTTCCCAATCTCATCGAATGAGTTGTATGTAAACCTGGTATTCAATTTGCCTTTCGATACTTCTGAGATTATATTTTTTGTAAGGTTTAAAGGTGTTATAATATTTTTCTGGATAATTTGTATTATAATAATAACAAAAACAATCATAATGACTATAAGGCCTATCATATTGTAAGCCATACTTGATTTTAAAACCTTATTTTCATTGGTAATATCATGCATATAAATAAACCCTCCAATTTTCCTTTCAGATGCATCAACAATTGGTATGATACCAGTTATGTAAATATTATCTTCAATCTGATATGATTTATCAAGCACTACGCCTGATTCAGTTACGCTTTCAGATTTAATGTCATTTAACTGGTAATGGTTTTTGGAATTGGTTTTTGCCACAACGCCCAATTCTTTATATGCATTCCATTCTCCCAAATCGCTGTTTTTTTTCCTTGATTCTTTCCATGCTTCTTCAGTAAAATATTGTTTATCAACAAACAAAATATAATCATCTTTCGTTTGATTTTTCATTATATCAAAAAAGCGATTCATTTCTTCGCTTAAATCTATGTATCCAACAGCTTTTTTGCCTTCATATATTGGATGTACAACCCTTAATGACAGGAAATTCTTACCCAGATCAAGGCCAGAAGCAAAATCTTTGTTTTTGATTGATTGCAAAAAAGTAAAGCGGGTTATTTTATCATTGTATTGCTTAGGACTGTGCATCCTTAAAAAGCATGTACTATCGGGCAGGATGAAAAAAAAATGAGTGATTTGGAAATTTTTCTTTAACTCATCGTACATTGGCAAACAAAATTGAAAAAGTGAATCGCGTTGGTTTTCAACAACTAAATTCACAATTTGCCTGTTTAACAAAAGCGATTCCAGGGTTGCACCCAACTTCTCTATTTCTTTTTTTATGGAATTATTATATTCAGAAAGGGTAGTTTCATGAATCTTCAAAGCCAGAGAATCTACTTGCGATTGATAAGATTTTATCATCAGATAAATAGAAAATAGACCACCAATCGATAAACTTCCAATCATTAAAATAATAAGTCTTGACTTTAATGTTATTCTCATTTCTGTAAAACGTTAGAATAGAGTAATTTTCATCAAAAATAGAAAAAAATAATTTTGTTTTTTCTGGTATATAACATTTATAAACTCAATTGAAAAAAAAATTGGATAATTCTATTTTAAGTCTTCCAGCCATTTTTTTAGATTGAAATAATTTTTCGACACTAGTTTAAGCAGATATAAACTTTGTTCACGGTTATATTTTTCTATGATATAATTAATTAACTCGTTAAATCTGGCAGGCCGATCAATTCTTTTTTTTAATTCAAAATAGGATTCATTGGGTTCCGCTTTTGTATTTTTCCTCAGTATTCTTTTTTTTAATTTTTTTATAAAACCCAGTTGTGGAATCAATTGCTTTTTTAATGCAGTTTTAGCCCTGTTGCTTTCATTTATAAAATAAATCATATCAAGCATTGCAAGTTTTTCAGTTTCTTCATCTTCGCAAATTAAATCAGGTGTTAATTTTTGCATTATCCTGTCTTTAACTTTAACAATATTTTTGTATTTGCTTCTGCCTTCAATAATTGATGCAACAAAATCGGACCAAAACTTGGCTTGCACAATACTTGGTATAAGTATCAAATTTCCTATTGGAGAGAAAAGAACGGAAAATGGCCATGCAATAATGCTTCGGAAAAAATTTCCGCGTATAGTTGCCTTATCAAAGCCACGCAGATAATTGTGCGAAGCAAGATATGTTCCATTGGCAATGTTGATACAGAAAAATTTGAACATTTCAAACATGGGACCTCTATGATCTCCTGTCCATAAAATATCAACCTCCGATTTTACAAAACCAAGGATTGGTACCGAAAATCCGGTCCAAAATAGTGAATGTGCCAGATTTGTCCAGTTAATATCACTCGAATGCCATTCCCGGGGGCTTAAACCATTTCCCGAAATAATATCTACAAACATATTCCTGCTTCCGGTGATGGTAAACCACAATAAGGCATACTCAATACCAACAGTAAAATAGGCAGGTATAAAACCAATCAATATAAAAATGAAATTTTTTATTGTAGGATTAAGGTATTCCCATGCCTGTCCGGGTTTTATAGGTTTTTCAATTTTTTCATCACCAAGCATATTTCTTTTACCTGAATCAATCCTTCCTAGACAAAGAATTTCAGGTTTCTCCCTTTTTTTTAAAGGCATTTTAGGAATCTTAGCCAATTCAAAGATCAACGCCGATATTTGATCGGGCAATTTGTAATGTCGTTTTGCAAAATATCTTTTCTGATGTTTTGGGAGTCTGCTTTTTAATACAAAGCCCATACCGGGAGCCAATGTTGATCGGCCGGCAGCATCACTTCCAATGGCAGGAATCAGTTTATTATGGTGGATGTATTCAAGTGCATTTAAAAGTTTTTCCTTGTTATAGCTTAGGTTTTTGTCTTTTAAAAACTGAATTAATTTATCGCTTGATCCGGAATTCAGAAGTTTAATAAAATCTGTAAATACCACGAATTCAGCTTCGTCTTTTTCAATGGTATCATACATATTATAGATTTCTGTAAACGAAAGCATTTTATGGTTTTCGATAATTTTATCTATTGCAGCCTGTAATCCGTGTTCAAGTGGCTGAATGAATTTTATGTTTCCACCAGATTTTTTTGCCAGTTCATAAATATCTTCGAGGTTACTTACTGCTGTTTCTGCCATTAATGATTCATTTCCTGCAAAGTATTCGAGCCTTATCTTTTCAGGTTCCAGGTTTTGGTATTGTATCCTGATTTCATTGTATCGCTGGTGAATCAGACTAGCTTCATATTCTGTAAATTCTGATGGAAATTCTTCAGCCTGAATTTTCAGTGCTGTTATATTTAAAGCCCTCCTTTCCAATACTTTTTTTAGTTTGGGGAACAAAAATTCTCCTAATTGTCTTCGGGAATAAATTTTATGTCCGAAAGTGCTTTCTTCATCCTTAAGTGAAAGCGGATTAAGGTAATAGATAGAACCTTCTTCATATCCGTCATTAATTGCAGGCAAATAATACTTGTTGAAATTTTCAATTAATTGTTTGATGTTTATTTGTCTCTTTCTCTCATTTTCTTCAAGTTCATGAAGGAATTCTTTAAAATCGTCCGTTTTTTGTTTTAAAAATTTCTTGAATTTTTCTTTTTTACTCGAAAAATTGGGCAAAATATACATGTAATGGAAGCGCAAGCCATTTGTTAACGCGCTGAATTCTAGTGCTATATTGACCTTGATCCCTAATATTCTGCCAGCTTCGAGCACTTCCTTAACAGCTTCTTCCCTGTCGAGGTTATTATATGCAATTGTTAGTTCGGAAATTCCTTTTATAAATGCATCAATAATAAGTTGGGTTGGCAATTTACGACCATAAGAAGTGCTATCGTGAACATGAAAATCCCAACCCATTTTAAGATCTTTCAATTCCTCACCGGTTTCCGGAACTTCTATTATATCGAATTTCTTGAGATAACGCCTTATTGCCCTGGGATGGCCGAAAGATGAAACTGTGAAGTCGCGCATCAGTTCCAGCTGAACTCTTTTATTATCCCTGTTTTTAACAACTTCTTTCATTAGTGCAAGTTGTACACGTGCGGCATTTAGCGGCATTTTTAATGAACGGGAATAGATAATGTGTTCGGCAAGAAGGCTTAAAGCATGAATTCTTTCATTATAATTGGCTGAATCCAGACTTTTGGTAATTTTAAGGTAAGATTCAACTATAGTGGTTCTTCTTTTTTTAAATTCTTTTATAAAGCCGCGGGGATGCGAATTCGGGAATTCTGTTATTACTTCGGGCGAATCAATAATTATATTAATTCTTGTCCTGAGCTTTCGCATATTTTGGGCAAAACTGAGAAAATTAATAATGTCATTATATATTTTAACAAGCATCATTTTAAATTATATTAATGCCCGCTTCAAAGGTCATATAGAACCCTCATGGCGATTATCGTTACAAAACAATTAGAAAATTAAACGTTCAGATTGAAGTTAAATGATTTATTTCTAATTTATAAATTCCTGATATTAAATTAATTAATTATAATATTTTCATAAGAAAAGAGTAGGCAATTAATACCATTCTTGAAAAAGATAATAATACTTTAAATCCGAAAAAAAAGTAATAAAGAGGTTCTGATGATTTAAAAAATTCCAAAAACGCCGTTTGGTGTTATATCCAGTATCTTGAACCAGGTTTCTCCTGCAATAACATTTAATACCCAGGCAATTAACATCATAGTAAATCCAAATTTAAAGGTATCTGTAATACTATAATGATCTGTTTCATAGAGCAAAGCAGCCGGTTTGCTGTTGAAGGGCAAAACATAAACATGTTCAATCATAAATGCAACCGGAAGAGCCAGGCTGATGATACTTAAATTAAATCTACCGGCAACACCAATGGCTATTGGAACAAACAACATAGCCCTCATGGTTTTCGATTCGAACAGTAAAGCACTTAATGTCATTACACCAGTCAATAATATGTATAGTATCCAGAATGGGGTTTGAGTGCCAATGCCAAGGTGATCAAAAAATGCATTTATGCTAATTGAAGGCAAATCTGTTGCTGAAAATCCGGCGCCCAGGGCATAGGCTCCTGCAGAGAACAGCATTAGGTGCCAGGGTATGTCAACATCATTCCATTTTACAACTCCAAACCGGGGCATTAAGGCAATAATTGCACCAACAAAGGCCACTGCGGTTGGACTTATGCCATGATATTTGTCAGTTGCCCAAAATCCCAATATTAAAAGAAATATAATGACAGCCTTTTTCTCTGAAAAGCTTATTTTTCCCAGTTTTTCGTATTCGCTTTGTAATCTTTGCATTCCTCCCTCAATTTGTGGTAACCTTTCTGCTGGTGATAAAGGAAAGAACACTTTCATTGCCAATATATATCCAATCAACATTAAGCAAATCATCATTGGAAACATGGCCAGCATCCAGTCAGCGAAAAATACACTGCTGCTTATGGCGCCACCAATCAATGCCCCAGCAAGCAAATTGGCTCCCGAACCGGTTAAGAAACCACTTGCCCCTATATTGATATAGAAAAGATTTTGAAGTACAATATTTCTTCCAAAATTATTTCTGTTTTCGCCGCCGCGTGCACCGTAAATTGCAGCAATGACCATGAAAATTGGTAATAAAATAGCTGCCTTTGCAGTAGTAGCTGATATAAAAGCGGACAAAACAACATTTATAAAAATAAAGCTTAGAAAAACTGTACTGGCATTTTTACCGAACTTTAAAATAAACCAAAGGGCAAATCTTTTAGCAACCCCTGTAGCAACCAGCATACTTGCCAAAACGAAGGACATGATGTTTAACCACATTACAGGATGGCCTAATTCTGCATAGGCTTTTTTTTCTGGCAATACACCTGTTAATACAAGTGCAACAATTAAAATAAGCGAAGTGAGATAATTTGGAATTGATTCTGTCATCCATAGAATAATTCCTGCCAGAAAAATTCCAAGCATCATGGCATTATTCCTCGAAAATGCTTCGGCACCAATTTTATCAAATACTTTTTTGGCTTCTTCTGTTAAGTGAGTAGGATCAATATTTTGCAGAAAAGGCAGTTTGAGTATAAAAGAAAATAAAATAAACGAAAATATGGCTAAAAAAGGCCCAATGTATGTCAACCATTTTTCGAAATTTCCTTTTTTTCTTTTTGGAAGTTTTTCTATCCTGTAGTTATGCATATCCAATGGATCTTTTGAAAAATCATTCTCAAGATTTACATTTTGTTCTGCCATTTTATTTTCTTTTTATAATATGAAGTTAAAAATTACTCTCTTTAAAAACCTGTATAGATTTAACTGAAAAATCCATACAGGCTTTTTAATATTAATAGAAATAAGTTTACCATTTAGTATAGGGATTCTTCATTAACATGGAATTGTAGTATTTTACATCTCCTGTAACTTCTTCACCTAACCACGAAGGTTTTACAAATTCTTCATTTTCTGCACCAAGTTCAACCTCGGCAACAACAAGACCCTGATTTTCACCATAGAATTCGTCCACTTCAAAAGTGTGATTGCCGGATTTAACCTGGTAACGGGTTTTATCGATCACTCCGGGTTCACATATTTGTAATAGAGCTTCAACTTCGCTAACCGGAATTTCTTTTTCCCATTCATACCGACTTGCTCCTGAAGCACTTCCTATACCTTTGATTGTTATAAAACCCTGGCTTCCTTTAATCCTTACCCTAACTGTGCGTTCCGGAACAGAAGATAAATAACCTTGGGTAATTCGTGTTTCTTTGTGGGCATCTTTTTTAAAATCGCCCTTAACTAAAAATTTTCTTTCTATTTCTTGTGCCATTTTTAATATTTTATTGAATAATGATTATTTGTAAATATTTAGTGATAGTCAATTAAGAATTTTGGTGTTGAATTTCTAATTCCCAATTTCTAATAACTAATTAGCTAAAGGTTTATCAATCATCCCAATAACTCTTTTTATTGCCTGTAAGTAATTAATATTTTCAACACCCTCTAAACCAATGTCTTTTATAGTTTTTTTGATATCATCAATTTCAGTTGATTCTGAGTTAATGGTTACAACCCTGGCTCCATTTATAAGTACTTCGCCCCATTCGCAAATGGTATTGTTTACCATGTAACCAAAGCGCTGTTTGTGCACTTTCACAGCTGCCAAATCAGGATGATTATTGATCATTTCCATAAATTCTTCGAAAGTATATACATCTTTTTTTAGCTCAGGCATTTGAACCTGAAAAGCAGGAAATACCTCGTTTTTAAGTACAGAAGCCTGAATCGGAAATTCGCCTTTCATTAATGGATTCCATTGTTCAAGTCCATCAACAGTTTGAACATAAGTTTTAATGTCCATTTTACCATCGCGAACCTTGGTATTGTTTATATCATTGGTTCTGGAAAGGATATAAATCTCATCTGAATAGCGTTCCCACACTTTTTCAGGAATTGGAACTGATAAACGGGCCATGCGTTTTGCTGCCATCTCAAAATTCTGTCCAAAAGATCTGAATTCAAATCTGGGTTTGGATATTTCACCTATTTTTAATTCTTCGTTTGCCATGATTGTAATTATAAATTAATTGTTAATAATTTAATGTTAAATGCTTGAATGAATACTTAAATGTTAGATTTATTTATTCATTTTTAAATCAAATTTGTACAGTCTCGATTCCAAATCGCTTACAATATATAATAAACTGTCCCCAGGATTATATGCAATACCCTCTGGATTGTTAACCGGAATGCCATAACTTTTAATAAGTTCTCCCTGCATATTGCATTGATTAACTGATGCTGACAAATCGCTTAAAATCCATAAATTTTGATTGATATTGTCCACACAAATACCAGAATAATCATTAGCAAATGTTAAAGGATAATCTTTGATAAAATTCAAATTTTTATCTGTTTCAATTAATAAGCCTGGATTAGTTTCATTAACAATATAAAAGTGCTGGTTAAAAGTTGCAAAGCTTATACCTTCAATACCATTGTTTTCTATATTATTTTCAACCGGAATATCTTTTTGGCCTAAATAAATACCCTGAGAGTCAAGTTTGATTATTCGCCTTAGTCTTTCTTCGGCAACATAAACAAAATTGTTATCTACAAAGCATACTCCTTCTAAATCATTTCCTGTATATTGAAATTCGGCAAGGACCTTTCCTGTAATGTTTATTTTATAGACTTTTCCGGTATTGTCGCTTACCGTATATAAAATATCTTTGGTTGATCCAAAACATAAATCGGATGTTTCCGGAATATCAATTTTATAAGTCGCAACCGGGCTAAGCAATGGTAAATCGCCTTCCTTTTTACCTCCACATTCGCTTATAATTAAAAAGAGGCTTATTGCTATCACTATAATAAGAATTGAAGTGAAACCGCACTTCATATGTTTGATTTGCGATTTCACTATTTTATATATTAATTCAATGGTTTTCAATAATAATTAGTTATTTGAAGTGCCTTTTGTTTCAGCTGCTGGTACAACCCATACTTCAGCTGCATCCTTTTTGCGGGCTACTAATGGAACTCCCGGCCAGTTTACTTTAAGTAATTGGTCAACAATTACATCTGTTGTATTTACCAATGTAATATCTTCACCCGATGAAGAAATACCGAATTGTCCTTGTGGTGAACCAGAGCCTGTCTCAATCAGATAAAATCCTCCGGCATCAATGGTAGTGCTTGCAGGAATAATGTAAGCTACCCCAAGACCTCCTGAATCATATACTTTATATCCGCTAATATCAATAGAAGCATTAGTGCCATTGTAAAGTTCAATAAAATCATAAGGCAATCCTGAAGCATTAATTTCATTGATTACCAATTGATTAAGGAATACCAATGGTACAACGTTTATTTGTGGCCAGGTAGTAGCATCATCGTGATTAAAATCGCCAATAACATTACCGTCGGCATCCAATTCTTCAACCGGGTAATAAGATTTTGTACCGGTATTATCGGTTGCCCTGATATAATATCTGATTGTTGCCCCGTCCAGTTGTCCAGGAATAGTCCCAGTCCAAACTCCATCAGCAAAAGTTAAATCTACCTGAATTTTATTTGCAGCCACTTCATCATTAACCAAATAATACATTCGAACTGCGGCTATACCACTCTTATCCCAGGCATCAACAGTAATTACTATATCTTCCAGAGCAGCAGGATTATTATTCGATACATTAACACTATTAAAGACTGCCAGACCATCAATTACGTTTAAAGTTATTGCAGGAGCTGTTGCAGGTTTAAAAGTAGTCTTAAGTCCTGTAGCATCTGTAGCTTCAATATAATAAGAAATTGGCCCTTGTTCTAATAATGGGAACAATAATCTGTAATTTCCACCACCCATTGGAACCATGTCGAAATAGAATGTTTCTGTTGCTGTTTGAAGCCATAATTTTACTTCATCAATTCCCGATGCATCTTTAACGACAATATCATACTGAAATCTTTCATTGTCACTAACCATACCCGTAACCAGAGTATCTGCCTCAATTATGGGAGGTTCATTGGTGTTGCTGTTTGCAATACCCTGTGTTGGGTTTGCATTATCGAAAACCAGGCCACCATCCGGAATTCTTGACCATGTTACACCTACATTCATTTTAGGCGTAGCAACTTCGTCAACAATTGCACCTGTAGCATCGAACAAATATACAGTTTCACCATTCGTTGATGAAATGCTGAATGTCGCACCAAGGGTTCCACATACATAAATATAGTATCCTTTTGCTGATACAACAGTTCCGGCAGGAAAAACAACTCCTGTAGGGAATGTAGGTTTATCCGATAAAGAAAAACCACTGATATCTATTGCTGCATCAGTTGGATTGTATAATTCAATCCAGTCTGGATTTGGATCACCATTATTTGAAGCTACTTCATTGATTACAAGAGCTACATCAGAATCTACGTTTTTGTCGATATAAATGTCGTCTTTAACGCAACCGGAATTCAATATTCCGATAACTGAAATCATTAATATTAAAATTTTAATTTTCATTTGTATATATTTTAAATATGAATAATATTAAAAGTCAATTTCTATTCTGGCTTGAATGAAACCATAGTCATCACCTGCTTCACCGGCACTTTCAACAATTTTCGTATAGTCTTGAGTTAATTGACCATTTTCATCGTGTCCAACATAAAGTTTCCCTTTTCCGTTGGCATACCTGTCATGATTGATGTATGAATAATTGAGCATGAATTTCACATTGTCATTCACATGATAAGTAATACCTCCTGTATATCCGTTTGCGCTTCCACCCATAATTTCAGCGGACTCATCATTCAGGTTCATGTAATCGAAACGAAAAGCAACTTCGATATCTCCCCATTTTTTACCTCTGGTGACTCTGGTAAATTCACCTTCTTCGTTATTGTACGAGTATTTACCACCGAAAATAAGGTAAGCAACTGAAGCATATGCACCACTTGCAGTATAGCTTTGCATGCCGGCAGTTCTGTTCACTTTTGTCATTAAATACTCACTCGAAAATTTAAAATTATTGAAACCTGCATATAGTTCTCCACCAAGTAAATAATGATCTGATACATTGGTTATATCATCGGAGTCAAGGTATTTTTTACGGTTAATATTTGTCATATCCCTTGTAGATATTCTAAGTGTATTGGGAAATTCCCAACTGGTTTTTGGGGTTCGGTATGAACCTGAAACTCCAACATGTATCACTTTGTTTTCAACATTTATCGGACGGAAAACAGCTTTTCCTGTAAATGAGTATCCTTCATCAATTCCCAGGTCCTTATTTGCATTCTGTGAATAAGTTGTAACTTCAAGATTTTCAACATCATTAAAATGAACGCCAGCAACAGCCAGATAGCGTGTATTCCATTTCGAAAAATTGATTCCCAATTGGCGGGCAGGAGCAAATGTTGTCATATAAGGTTCTTCAATAAATGTCTGATACCTTGAAGTTGTGGTGGTCTCCATTGAAATTGGTTCTTTAAAATAACCTGCTTTGAAATAATACTTTTTTTCATCTGATCTGAATCCAATAAAGGCGTCTTTTACATCTAACTCTCCACCGCTAAAATCCAGGTCAACTTCTCCAGTCCAATGTTTGTAAAGAATGGTTTTCATAGCAAAACGCAATCTGCGGATGGTTAATCCATCTCCAATCGGATTTAAAGCATTTTTATCGAAATAATGAGCACCATCAAAATTTACGCGTAAATCGAACCACGTTCTGAAATTCTGGTCTGCAGTCTCGAAAACTAAAGTACCACTTCTTGTTTCAATTGTCATGGGTGTTCTGCTTACTTTTTGTCCATAAGCATCATACCTTATACTTGATTGAAGATAAACGTTTATTGTATCTCTTCCATTTACAAACATTTCTAATAAGTCAAAGTTTGGATGCATGAATATTAGTTGTCCCGAGGTCTTTGCGCCAACGTTAATGGTGTAATTACCATTGACATCAGATATTGCCCCTATCTCCTTTTCTCCCAAAACTCTGATTTTTACATCACTAACCGGTTTATCGTCCAGGCTGGATTTTATGTTTCCGGTTACAATTAGGTCCTGTGCTTGAATATTGTTGCTCATCAACCATGCAACAGCTATAAGAAGCATCATAATTACTGGTCTTGTTTTTCTCATAATTGATTTTTTTAAATGTTATTTATAAAAGATCTTAAATTAGCCTCCTTTTCAATTTTTAACTTTTTTTTCAGACGATATTTTGCTACTTCTACACTTTTAGGCGAAATATTTAATAAGGAAGAGATTTCTTTCGAAGTCAGGTTTAACCTAATCAAACCAGCCAGACGTTTTTCCAGTTCTGTCAGTTGTGGAAATATGGTTTTGATTTTCATATGGAAATCTTTATGAATATCTTCAATCCGAACATAAAAATCTTTTTTTTCCTGCGAAAATGACATCCTTTGTTTAATGAGTAGTGACAAATCCTTTAACTTTTCAGTCCGCTCGTCGTTTTGATTTATTTTTATAATATCATTTATGTTTTGATTTATTTTTTCAAGGAATTCTCTTTGCTCGTTGATATTCAATGCAATATCCATAAATTCTTTTCGCTTTGCCTGTAGTTTTGTACTAAGTGCTTCGTTTTCAATTGATATTGTCCTCATTTCCAGTTCATTTAAAGCTTTTTCAGAAAGGTAAAGCTGATTTTGTTGGATCAACATATCTTTCTCAATTTTCATTCTGATTTTTTGCTGTCTGAAAAAAAGAACAATAAACATGATTATTATGAGTATCGACAAAAATACAGCAGATGGTATAATGAGATTTATATTTAATCCTGGCTCTTTATGCTTATCTATTGAATTTTTGAATATAAATTCAGAAGTTTCAGCAATAATATTGATTTGAAAAACTTCCCTGAGCAAAAAAAGAAAACTATAGGTCAGCAATGCTGCCAATAAAGGAGCAGTTATCCAGCCTAAACCTATACTTGCAATAGTTTTAAATTCGATTTCACGGGCACCTTTTATTATACCAATGCCTATTACAGCTCCGATAATAATTTGAGTACTTGAGATGGGAACCAATGGAATAGGATGTATTCCAGCTGATTTTAAAAGATTGGCCAACCAGGTAGATGAAAACATGAAAAGGACACTAGCTTGCGAAAAAAGGACTACCAAAGTTGATTCAGGAGCCAGTGAAAGAATTCCCTCTCCCGAACCAGTTCCTGAATTCCAGTTGTAGTTATAAACCCCCGTTGCAATTGAAACACCACCAATAAGAAATAATAATCCCAGGCCATCGATTCTAAATAATCCAAAATCAATTTGTATTTGTGGCGCCAGATTTGAAAATATGCCGGTTACATTGCCAATATTGTTTGCTCCCAATCCGAAAGCAGAAAGAGAAATCGCAATAACAAGAGCTATTCTTAAATAAGTATCGAGTTTTATTAAATGAATTCTTGACCTTTTCAAGAACCATCGCATGATAACATAAAATAACATACCAAGCAATAAACCGATAATTGGTGCCAATATCCAGGATATTATAAAATCAGACAATAATGACCAGTCAGCTTTTGCTTTAATAAAAAGGCTCCATCCAATGATACTCCCGACAATTGATTGACTGGTAGAAACCGGAAGTTTCATCCTTATCAGAATTAAAACTACAATGGATGCACTTAATGCTATTGAAAATGCTATAACAGGATCAGCAACATTCCCAAGTCTGTTAAGGGATGCAGTTGTGCCACTTCCCTGGAAAACTGCACCTGCTATTATGAAAAAACTTGCAATAAAAGCAGCCAGCCTGAAGTTGAGCATCCTGGAGCTAACTGAGGATCCAAATACATTAACGGTATCATTTTTTCCCAGCAACCATCCCAGAAACAAACCGCTTGATATGTAAATGAGCATGTGTATCATCCTTTATCAGATTGCACGTTTTAATGCCATTATCGATAACAAATCTGCTGCGTTTTTTGCTACATCTGATAAAATTTCGATATGCAGGGTAAAATACCTCAAATGAAATTTTTCGCTTAACCTAAGTTGTGGAATATTTTGAAATACCTTTTTTTTAATAGAATTAGCCAATTTATCAGCTTCTTTTTCATACAGGTAAATTCTGTGCAACTGCTCTTTAACGCTTTCAGGATTTTTAAAATACGATCTTGCTGCAGTTATTAAAGTATCGATTGAAAAGACCGATAGTTCAGTGAGCTTAATTAAATCCTGGTTTAGCTCCCCTGGAATAAAAGGTACTTCAACATCGAACTCAAATAGATTGGTCCTTGCCAAATCTACTATATTATTGAGTTCTTCGATTAGTCTTAAAATATCTGCTCTTAATTGAGGCATAAGTGACTGGGTATATAATATATTTTCCAGTTCCCTTTTTTTCAGATCGGCCTCTGAGGATAAATTGGCCAGGGTTTTTAGGTTATCTTCAAAACTTTCCTTATTATTTAAAAGATAATTCTTAACTCCTTCCTTAAATATCAGGCTTCCCTGATCTATTAAAGTGAGAAACTGCTCAATTAATTCTACGGATTTTTTGGCATGCTTGAAGTTAAACATTTCAATTTTTAAGTTGATTAATGTGGGGCTAAATTATGGTAAATTCATGATATAGGTATAAGTATTATAGTGTACCTAATACAACTTTATTTTATTATGTAGTGTATATAAATTATATAAATAATTAAAATACAAACATATAATAATTAAATGTAGTTATTAAAAATATTAAATTAGTTTTAATGTAGTTAATATGTAGTAATGAAATGTGAAATTAATTTACTGTGTATGATAAATAATTAAATTTCATTGTTTGAAAATTGTCAGAACAATATTTTTAAGTTTTATAATGCACGTATTTTAACCTAAAATTGTCATTAGATTTCTTCTAATTGACAAATAGGCCTAGGAAAATCTAATCATTTCAATAACCTGATAAAAAGATTTTCAAAGCGGGGATTAACCCGGAAGAACTTGAGGCTGTTGTTATTAATAATATTGAAAGATTTCTAATGACAAATCAGGGTTTATAAAATTCAGATTCAAAACTTTTCTGATTTATTGAAATACGGAAGTACAGCTTGCTGAATTTGATAAAATATGGAAAATAAACTTGCTAGATTATAATCAATTTATAGTAATTGTAAATCAATTACCTGCTTCTTTCGTCTATGTTATGTTCATTTTTTTTGATTTTCAACAAGCAATCCAAACAAGGGCACTAAATTTTTTCCATTTACAGTTAAAGGTTCCCAATTGTCAAAAGTTTTGTAATACACAGCAGTTTTCGTTTTATGATGAGTATTAGTTTTAAGTGAAGGAGATGATTTGAATTCTGCTACCGTATAATTTTCACCATTCACCTTGTTTTTCCCAATCCATTCCATAGAAACGAAAACTCCTTCATGAGGAAGAAGAATTTCTTGTTTTTCTATATAAAACCTATCTTCCTTGATTTCTGACAGGGTTATTAAATTTTCCACTAAGTATATTTCTTTACCTACTTTCCCTTTTTCGTTTTGATACAAATGTATTTTTATCAATGAATTATTTTTTGGGTTTCTCTTAAATTTTAAAATGATTGCTTTAATCCTGGCTTCTTTGCTATTCGTAGGTTTTATAAGCACTGAAATTTCCGTCCCAACCACCATTGTTCCAAAACTTCCATTTGATAAAAGTTTTGAAAATCCTATCTCAATAGTTCTATTTTTTAATGGTTTTACTGTGATATCATTTATTATTATTGGCGAAGGACAAAGCAAAATCTTTTGATTTGTATTCAGGTTTTTAACAAGTAAATATTTGGGTTGATAAAAAATATTTTCGATTAAAAGGGTATCTTTAATCTCCAGATTTTCAAAATGAATATATCCTTTGGCGTCAGTATAATCTCCTGAGTTTTTACCTGCAACACTAATTTTCAGCAGTTGTAAAGGCTGATTTGATAGAGAATCTAAAACAAAAATAGTGATATTTTTTTGAGCATTTAATTCCAAAAGACTAATTACAAATATCAGATTTAAAAGGAATCTTTTCATAAAATAAATTTTTGGCCTTATAATTAAACATTTGTAAATTTTACCAAATTGTATACGGTCTCTTTACCAAATTTGAATTATAATAACGATCATCGCCTGTAACTTCTTCACCAAGCCATTCCGGTTTATCAAATATATCGTCAATGGAAATTAATTCTACTTCTGCAACTACAAGGCCCTGATTTTCTCCATAAAACTCATCCACTTCAACAATATGTGCCCCGTTCTTAACCAGGTAACGGGTTTTATCAATAGTTCCGGGTTCGCAAAGTGGCAAAAGTGCTTCTGCATCTGCAATTGTTATTTCTTTTTCCCATTCAAACCGGCTTAAACCATTATGTTCGGCAGGGCCTTTTATGGTGATATAGGCTTTATCGCCTTTTATTCTTACCCTAACTACCCTTTCGGGAACCGATGACAGGTAACCCTGCACAATTCTGTACGATTTGTATGAAAGATTTTTAAATTCACCTGTTACCAGGTATTTTCGCTCTATTTCCCTGTTCATTTAAATTTTGTTTTCACAAATTTAATCAATCAGAAATAAAAAGTTCATTGGTGCATAAAATTAAAAAATCTCTCGGATTTAAATATTTTCTGTTTATTTTTGGAAAGCTTGTGTAAGTTAAATCTTACATTACAAAAACTTAATTTATAATTTAAATCAAATAATTATGTCAAAAAATCAGACCAGACAATTCTCCAGGCGCGATTTTATCGGCACTTCGCTGATAGGAATGGCCGGATTTACATTGTTGCCGGGATTTAAAAGTTTCGGCAAGGTATTTTCCCCTAATGATACAATAAATCTTGGCTTTATAGGAATGGGCCAGCAGGCAATGTATCTGCTTAATGGGTTCCTGTCCATTGAAGGCGTGCAGGTAATTGCAGGATGCGATGTATACGGCATCAAGCGTCAACGTTTTGAAAAGAGGGTTAAAGCTTATTACGAAAAAGCAAAAAAAACGGTAGAGGTGAAAACCTACGAAAAGTACCAGGATTTATTGGCCAATAAAGATATAAATGCCGTAGTAATTGCGGTTCCCGACCACTGGCATGCCCTTATTGCCATAGATGCCTGCAAAGCCGGGAAAGACGTTTATCTTGAAAAGCCTTTGACTTTTACCATTAAAGAAGGTCAGACCCTTATTAAAGCGGTTCGCGATAACAACCGGATTCTAGGTCTTGGAAGCCAACAACGTTCCGACAGTAACTTCCAGCTGGCCACCCGCCTGGCCCGTGAAGGAAAACTTGGAACACTTCAAAAAATCAACGCTTATGTTGGCGCTCCCCCAAAACCCTACGATTTGCCCGAACAACCTGTTCCCGCTGATTTAAACTGGGATTTATGGTTAGGCCCGAATCCATTTGTACATTATAATGAGCAATTGAATCCCCCCATTTCATTGAATCCGGATAAAAACGAAAAATTCTGGGGTGGATGGCGCTGGTATAAAGAAACCGGTGGCGGATTTACCACAGACTGGGGTGCCCACATGTTTGATATTGCGCAATGGGGCATGGGAATGGATTTAAACGGTCCAACAGAAATTATTCCCGCTGGTTACCAGGACACCAAATTCCTGACTTATAAATATGCCAATGGTGTTGTACTTACTGAAGAGCCTTTTAAACAACTGGTGAAAGGTGTTAAATTCTGGGGAAGTGATGGCTGGATTGAAATTTCACGCGAAATTTACAATGCATCTGATCCATCCCTGCTACCGGAAAAGAAAAAAGGAACAGGACCCTATGAAACAGGTATCCCGCATCTTAAAAACTTTATCGATTCTGTGCGGACTCGCAAAGATCCTGCTGTTCCGGTTGAAATTGGACATAGCTCATGCACTGTATGTAATCTGGGTAATATAGCTTATGATTTAGGCAGACCGGTTAAGTGGAACCCCGAAAACCAGACATTTGTAAACGACCCGGAAGCTGAAAAGCACTACCATCGTACTTACAGAGAGGGTTACTCTTTATAGTCCAACCATAGATTTAAAGAAATTTTCCGGCTTCTCTAATCCGGAAAGTTTCTTTTTTATTTTTAATTCCTGAACTAAATGAATTACATTTTTTTTTGCTTTGTTGCATTATTAATTGCAACTAGTAATATTTTTTCCCAAAATACGGTTACCGTGTTTAAATCGGGAACTGAGGGTTATAAAACATTTCGTATCCCTGCTATCATTAAGATTGGAAATGGCAATTTGCTTGCTTTCGCTGAAGGACGAACCGATGGAATTGATGATTTTGGTAATATTGATATCGTTATGAAAAAGAGCAGCGACAATGGAATTTCGTGGGGGCCTCTTGTCAAACTTGTTGATTATAATAACCTTCAAGCTGGAAATGCAGCTCCGGTTTTAGATATAAAGGATTCAAACTATCCAGGAGGTAAAATTTTTCTTTTTTATAATACAGGAAATAATTCCGAATCCAAAGTGAGAATGGGCAAAGGCTTACGCGAAGTTTGGTATATCTGGTCAGCCGACCAGGGCCAAACGTGGTCCATTCCTGTAAATATTACCCTTCAGGTACATAGACCCAATCAGACTAAGATTAATCCTGATTATCAATTTACCCAGGACTGGCGCTCTTACGCCAATGCACCTGGTCATGCCCTTCAATTTCAATCCGGAAAATATGAAGGCAGAATTTTTGTTCCTGCCAACCATTCCGAAGGGGGAGTAAAACCTAATTTCAAAGATTATTTTTCGCACGGATTTTTTACAGATGACCATGGAAAAACATTCCATCTGGGGAATAAATTGAATATAATGGGTAGCAACGAAGCTACGGCTGCCGAATTATCCGATGGAAAACTAATGCTAAATGCCCGTAACCAAAGGGGAGATATCAGGCAAAGGATAGTAGCCATAAGTAGCAATGGTGGACAAAGCTGGGATTCTGCCTGGTTCGATAAAAACCTTCCCGATCCTGTTTGCCAGGGCAGTATTTTAAATATTGGCGAAGAAAATAATCAAAAAATCCTTGCCTTTTGTAACGCATCCGATTCCGTTGAACGTGATAATCTTACCTTAAGAATTAGTTTTGATGAAGGAAAAAAATGGCTGGTAAATATATTGGTTGATAAAAATCCGGGCAAAAAAATGGACGGTTACACGGCTTATTCCGATTTGGTGAAAATTGACGAAAACCGGGTAGGAATTCTATATGAGCGAAACAGCTATTCTGAAATCGTTTTCAAAATTGTAAACTGGAAATAATTTAGAAATTAATTAAATTGGGCTTTTTATTCATTTTTTAAATAAAATTCTGATTTTTTAATTTTTTGAGATGCATGGAAAACTTATTGGATCACCTGTTTTCGTCAACCTGGATGATGGTTACCCTGTTTATGGTGGCACTTATCGTCACAAGCTTTATTGCCTACGGAACCAATTTTTTTAAAAATAAATACCTCAACTGGTTGTATAAAGGCTTTTTCATTGTACTTCCTTTTTCGCCCATTATAATTGGAATGTTTATACCATTGAATTACGGTTTTTCCTATTTTATCTCTGAAATGAAGGTAATTAACAACAGGCTTTGTTTATTGGATAAAATGGAGAAGGGCGATGATACAAGCGATTGGGAAGAATTCCGGTTGCATATTTTAAACCCCGAAACAGGAACTCAAATAAGCCGGAAATTTTACAACGATATTAATAAAATGGGGCCAGATGCAGGTGATACACTGTTGCTTTACAGCTATTACAATTATATCCTGGTAAATTTGAAAAATAATTCGCTGATAAGGAAAATTGATAAGGAATACCTTCAGAACCGTTTTCCTGATTTAAATTCTGGTATTGAAACCATGCAATATACTGAAAATGAAAACAATGAGCATCAGGGTGCCGGTATCGCCATTGTAAACAAAAAAGCCAGGGAATATTTTTACAATCCGTTTTCTGATAAATTAAGCACTGACGAAAATAAAAGCATTCTGCCCGGATTTAACTATCAGGTGGATAATAATTATATCTATCACAAAGGCCCGGATGGAAAAAAAGAGCTGATTTTATCCATTGAAAATTCAAAGGAGAATTATAAAATTAAAAGACTCCGCTTTGGTGATCCTGACCATAAAAGTGAAACGGGTTTGTACAAAAAGGATTTTCTTGAAGGTGAAATTCTGCAGTTTTTTCCAAATCAAAGGGTTGTAGTTGTTGTAAGTTATGAAACAACTGATAAACTTAGTTTTATTTTAGATGGCATTTCGCTTGATGGTAATCCGTTGTGGACCATTGCCCAGGAAGATTTAAAACTAATAGATAAATATCACGATAACCCTCAATTAAATTCTTCAACAATTTACGGTAATAACCTGATATTTAATTCCGGCGGCTTTATCGTTTCCCTTCAGGTATATACAGGAAAAATAAACTGGGTACAAAGGGTTTAATCAGGGATAAGCTTTTGTTAAAAATTTTTAATCAAGAAAATCCTTGTAATTTTTTTCATTCAGATTTTCGATGGTCAGGGCTTTTAAAACCCTGTAATCGGTTTCGGTAAACAAAGATTTAAGGTATTTAATTTCGTTGTCCGGAATACCGTATCCGGTTGCATTTCCTTTTTCTTTTACAGGTTTGATGTAAAAATAGTTACCTTTAATTTCAACTTTTTCAACTCCTGATTTATTGATGGTTTCAATAATAATTTGCCTGTTTGTAAAATACTGATCCACAACTTTTTCGTAGTTTTGATCAATAAAAGTGAAAACAACTTTTAAATTCTTGTTATTTATGATATCCTGGTAAATTTTGGGATATTTTTCCTTTGCATATTTCAGGTACCAGGCAATAAAAAGCCTGAACTCATAATACGCGTAAATGGTACTGTAACAGTTTGATATGTAAAGGTTCCAGTAATAAGTGTCACTGTTTTTGGCAATGGTTTTATAATATTCGAACGATTCTATCAAGGCCCTTGTACTTTGGTAATAGGCGTCAAATTCATCCATCAATCCATAAATTCCATCTTTTATCGAGGAAATATCCTCGTTCCCGGTTTTTTCGCTGATATAGGTAGAATACCTGAATATCCTGTCTTTCTGTTCATCAGGAATAATTTTATCTATTTCTGAAGTTCTAAACACATCCGTTTTGTCGGTTTTGATTTCAATACCGGGGGCAATAAAAAAACCATAACTCCAGAAACCGGAAGCATTAAAGTTAACAACATGACATGATTCGTGTACCACCGTTGCAAGGCTACTCAAAACCAGGTAATGCGATCTCCCTTCGCTCCATTTTATAAAATTTTCCTGTCCTGTTTTTATTAAAATTTCATACGCGTTCGGGCAATAATTTTTGGTGATGTAAAATATAAATTCCCCCTTTTTGGCCGCAGTATTGAAATCCGTTTTCTGGAATTTATTCAACTGCCCATGTAAAGAGCTTTCGATCAGCTTTAATACCAATAAAAGGATACAAAATAACCTTGTTAAAGATTTCAGATTTCTGTCCATTTTCCTTGTAAAGTATCAAATTCAAGTGCCTGTTTGAGTTTGGATAAAAATTCTTTTCGAGAAATTTCCCTGGCGCCCAGGCTTATTAAATGTCCTGTAGGTTGCTGGCAATCAATAAAATGAATTTCATTTTTCAAACACCATTCCACAAGAAAATAAAAAGCAACTTTGCTGGCATCGGTTATTAAGTGAAACATCGATTCACCAAAAAAAGCCTTGCCAAGCGAAACGCCATATAGTCCGCCGGCCAACTTTCCATCTCTGTATACTTCAAAGGAATGGGCAATTCCCAGCCTATGAAGGTGAAGATACGCATCAATCATTTCTTTTGTAATCCAGGTTCCGTCTTGTCCTTTCCTTGGCTGAAGCGAACAGGATTTAATTACAGATTCAAAATCGTTATCGGTTTTATAGGTAAATATCTTATTCTTAATTGTTTTGGCGAGACTTTTCGACAGTTTAAACTCACCTGGAAATAATACCAGACGGGGATTTGGCGACCACCAAAGAATTGGATCACCTTCGCCAAACCAGGGAAATATTCCATTGCTATAAGCCGAAATCAGATATTCGGGTGTAAGTTCCCCGCCAACTGCCAACAAACCTTCTTCTCCGGCGCTTTCCGGATTTGGAAATTCAATGATGTATTCCATATTACAAAGTAAACAATTTCCTTTTATCTAAAGTTTTCGATTTACTTATTTTATGAATTAATTTTTTATAATATTTGGTCTGTTAAAATAATTTCTTATGATGGAATTCAATAAACCCTTTTCGGAACTTATTCAAATCAGAAAATCGCACAGGACTTTTATCAAAAAGGATTTGCCGCCGAGGATCCAGGAAAAAATCAATCAGCTTTTGGCTGAAAATAATACAGGGCCTTTCGGAAACCTCTTAAAATTTAACCTTATACAAAAAGAATTTTCTGAAAACGGACAGAAAGTAAAAATTGGAACCTATGGATTTATTTCGGGTGCAAAATATTTTATTGTTGGTGAAGTAGAAAATAAACCTTATGGTTTTGAGGATTATGGCTTTGCGCTTGAAAAAATAATTCTCCTTTTAACTTCAATGGAACTTGGCACTTGTTGGCTGGGTGGCACCTTTAACAGGAAAATGCTTTATGGGCTTATGCAATCGGGCGATGATATAATTATACCTGCCATTACGCCAGTTGGTTTTGTTGCAAGATCTAAGACCATAAGAGAGAGGATTATTCGCAGAGTAGCCAATGCCAATCAGCGATTAACGTGGGATCTTCTTTTTTTTAACCATGATTTTTACACCCCTTTAACTGAAAATGATGCTTCACGATATGCTTTGCCACTCGAAATGGTCAGGTTGGCACCTTCGGCTTCAAACAAACAACCCTGGCGTATTCTGAAGAAAAACAACGCTTTTCATTTTTTCCTTAAAAGAACACCCGGCTATCGCAACGCATTTAAAGTTGTTGATTTGCAACGTGTTGATATAGGCATCGCTATGGCACATTTCGAATTGGTTTGCCAGGATTCGGGGTTAAACGGAAAATGGGAAAACTTAAAATCCGAATGGGAAAATTTTGAAAACCCTGAATATATTATTAGCTGGAAAACACAGAATATGCTGTAAAAATAGTGTTTTTAATCTTTTCTTAGCGGATGATTATTTAATTTTACCATCGTTTTTTTTTGGAGATCAAATTGTTAAAATTTAAAACTGAAAATATGCTAAAACCGATTCTGACTTTTATTATTTTAATTTTACTTTTTCAGGTAAGTGCACAAACCAAAGAACCTGCACCTTTAAAAGTGGTTCCATCTGAAAAACAACTGGCCTGGCACGAAATGGAAACCTATGCTTTTATTCACTTCACCACCAATACTTTTACCGATAAGGAATGGGGCTATGGCGATGAAAGCGAACAGGTTTTTAATCCAACGGCTTTTGATGCAGAACAATGGGCCAAAACAATTAAAGATGCAGGTTTCAAAGCCATAATTCTAACTTGCAAACACCACGACGGGTTTTGTTTGTGGCCAAGCGCTTACACTGAACATTCTGTTAAAAACAGTCCGTTTAAAAATGGCCAGGGCGACGTGGTGAAAGAAGTTTCTGATGCATGCAGGAAATATGGCCTTAAATTCGGTGTTTATCTTTCGCCATGGGACAGAAACCATGCAGGTTATGGAACATCAGAATATATTGAATATTACCGTAACCAGCTTAAAGAACTTTTTACTGCCTATGGTCCGGTTTTCGAAATGTGGTTCGACGGGGCCAATGGTGGAGATGGTTATTACGGAGGCAAACGCGAAAAAAGACAGATTAATGGCTCAACTTACTACGAATGGCCTGTAACGCTCGATTTGGTGCGAAATATGGAACCCAACGTGATTTTTTTCAGCGATGCAGGGCCCGACATACGATGGGTGGGAAATGAACGTGGTGTGGCCGGCGAAACCAACTGGTGCACCATAAGCAATGATACGCTCTTTGCCGGTAAAAGTGGAATTGAAAAACTGCTGAACGGAGGCGATGAAAACGGTACAAAATGGATTCCTGCCGAGGTGGACGTTTCCATTCGCCCGGGTTGGTTTTACCATGCTTCGGAAGACAAAAAAGTAAAAACACCCGAACAGCTTTTTGATATTTACCTTACTTCAGTTGGCCGGGGTTCTAACCTTTTGCTCAATATTCCCCCCGACAGGCGCGGCCTTTTAAACGAAATTGATGTTCAGTCGCTCATGGGATTTAAAAAACTACTTGATGAGACCTTTTCTAAAAACCTTGCTTTAAATGCAAGAATAAGCGCCAGTTCTTTCCGGGGCGAAGATCCAAAGTTTGATGGTAAAAACTGCGTAGATGGAAATAAAGATACTTACTGGGCTACAAACGATGATGTTCTTGCTGCAAATCTCGAAATTGATTTGCCTAAAAATTCTGAGGTTCAATATGTTGTGATCCAAGAGTACATTAAACTGGGTCAAAGGGTGAGTGATTTTTCGGTTGAAGTTTTAAAAAATAAAAACTGGAAAACAGTGTACCGCGGAACTACCATCGGCTACAAACGAATTATAAAAATCGGGGGTATTAAATCAGACAAAATACGGATAAATTTCCTGGATGGAAAAGCATGCCCGGTGATTTCGAATGTGGAAGTGTATTAATAATTTTAAATTTTAAATTTTAAATTTTAAATTATAAAATTAAAATGTTAAAACGAATTTTAGTATCAACAGGCTTTTGGATTGCATTTCTTCTTTTTCATGATTCAGTTTTTGCTCAGGATACGGTAAGAATGGGTGATTTTGGTTTGTTGCCCGGCACGCACGAAAATGCGGTGTTGTATGTCCGGAAAGCACTTGAAAACTGTAAAACCAAAAAAAATCCTGTTTTGGTGTTCGAAAAAGGCCGGTATGATTTTTATCCTGAATCAGCAATAGAAAAACAGTATTACGAATCGAACACAGATGTAATCCCATTCAGGACTTGTGCCATTCTGGTAGAGAAAATGATGGATTTGACCATTGATTGCCGCGGGGCTGATTTTGTTTTTCACGGTCGTATTCAGCCTTTTACTGTAGACAATAGTCAAAATATCAAAATTAAAAATGTAAGTATCGACTGGGATATTCCATTAACCGCACAGGCACAGGTGTTGGAGGTTTCTGACAGTTATGTTGATATTTCAATCGACACGGTTGAATTTCCCTACACAATTGAAAAACAGAAACTTGTATTTGTTGGTGAAGGATGGAAAAGTCAGTGGGGTGGTGTGATGGAATTCGATAAAAATACAAAACTTATTCCCCAGGGAACAGGCGATTACCCCTGCCTGGGCAATGGATACTCGAATTATAAAGCACAGCAGATAAAACCCGGACGGGTTAGGCTAAACTATAATTTTAAACGCAAACCGGCTGTGGGCAACTTTCTGGTTTTACGGCACAGCGCCCGCGATCATGCCGGGACTTTTATTTTTGAAAGCAAAAATGTTGTAATCGAAAATATGAATATGTACCACAACTGTGGTTTGGGAATTCTTTCGCAATACAGCGAAAACCTCACATTTAGAAAAGTAAACTGTGTGCCTAATCCAATTAAGAACAGAATTTTATCCGGCCATGACGATGGTTTTCATTATTCGAACTGTAAGGGCCAGATTACGGTTGATAGCTGTCGTTTCATGGCTTTGATGGATGATCCGATAAATGTGCATGGTACAAGTGTACAGGTAATTGAAATAAAAAATTCCAAAGAACTGGTTTGTAAATTTATGCATAATCAAAGTATAGGTTTCAACTGGGCCAGGGCAGGCGATAAGGTCGGATTTATTGAAAACGATGCCATGAATACCCTGGGAGCGGCAACCGTTGAATCTTTTCAAGCTTTAACTCCTGAAGTATTCGAAATTAGATTTAACGAAGCCATTCCACAAGGCTTTTCAAAAGGCGATGCACTTGAAAATTTAACGTGGACGCCTGATGTTTTGATTAAAAACAGTTTTTTTGGCAGCAACAGGGCCAGGGGAATATTAATGACAACTCCGGGTAAGGTTTTAATTGAAAATAATACTTTTGAAAGCAGCGGTTCGGCCATACTTATAGCCGGAGATGCCAATGGATGGTTTGAATCAGGGGCTGTTACTGATGTAACCATTCGCAATAATATTTTTAACGATCCCTGTATGACCTCGATGTACCAGTTTTGCGACGGAATTATCAGCATTTGGCCCGAAATTCCCAAACCGGAGAATAATAAACTTTTCCACAGGAATATTAAAATCGAAAACAATGAATTTCGTCCCTTTGATTACCCGGTGTTGTATGCAAAATCGGTGGATGGCCTGACTTTTAAAAACAATAGGTTGATTAAAAGCAACCGGTTTAAACCCTTTCATTCCCGAAAATACACAATTACACTTGATTATTGTAATAATGTGGAAATATCCGGAAATAAACTTACAGATGATATTTTGGGAAAGAACATAAAATTGTTTTCTACCTCGGAAAAAACGCTTAAATTAACCAGTGAAAATAATTTTAAAATTGTGAAATAACATTTTACCAATCACTAAAAATAATAGTATGAACATGAAAACAATTATTAAGACCGGATTTATTTTGGCCTTAACGGGTTTGTTTCCCCGATTGGCTGCGTCACAGCCTAATCTCGATAAATTGTTCGAAAATCCAGCCATCCAGGAAATTAACCGGATGCCTATGCGTGCGAGCTATTTTCCTTTCGAAAACGAAGACCTTTCCTTTGATGGTCTGAAAGAAAAATCCTCTCGTATTTTAATGCTAAATGGCAATTGGCGATTTTTGTGGGTTAAGAACTATGATCAGTTGCCAAAAGATTTTTATGCTGCAAATTTTGATGACAAAAACTGGATTGATTTCCCGGTTCCTGCCAATTGGGAGTTTAAAGGTTTTGGAATTCCGATTTATACCAATATTCCTTACGAATTTAACACACAAAACCCTACACCCCCTGATATACCTGATAACATTGAGCAACCAGCTGCAGGTTATCGTAAAACTTTTGATTTACCTGCCTCCTGGAAGGGAATGAAAGTTTATCTCTACCTTGGCGCTGTAAAATCAGCTTTCAGGCTTTATGTAAATGGAAAGGAAGTTGGATTGGGAAAAGATAGTAAACTTGAAAGCGAATTTGATATCACAAACTATGTGAATGAAGGGCGTAATCTCATTTCATTGGAAGTACGCCGATGGACTGACGCCAGTTATCTTGAGTGCCAGGATTTCTGGCGTCTGAGTGGAATTACACGCGATTGTTACGTATATGCACGACCTCAGGTACATCTCTTTGATTTTTTTGCCAATTCGCTGTTGGAAAATAATTATAAAGACGGGGTTTTGAATTTAAATGTTCAGGCCTGGAACGAAAGTACGGAAGCTTGTGGAAAATATAAAATCCAGGTTCAGTTGTTCAACGAAATGGAAACTGAAATTTATAAAGAGAAAAAGGCTACCGAAGGATTGCAGCGTAAGGGTTTTAGCAAAACCGAACTGAATTTTTACCACGTTTTTCCCAATGTTAAAACCTGGACGGCTGAAATTCCGAATCTATACAGGCTGCAAATTAAACTTTTGAACGATAAAGATCAAGAACTGGAAGTGGTTAGCAAATACATTGGTTTTAAATCGTACGAAGTTTCTAAAGGCCAATTCCTTGTCAACGGAAAACCTGTTTATTTTAAAGGTGTAAACCGTCACGAAACTGACCCTTTTACCAACCAGGTTGTTTCAAAAGAACGGATGGAACAGGACATTTTGGAAATGAAAAAAATGAACATTAATGCAGTGCGTAATTGCCATTATCCCGATGATCCTTATTGGTATGATCTCTGTAACCAATATGGCTTATATATGATTGACGAAGCCAATATCGAATCGCATGGAATGGGCTATGAGCTAAATCGCACTCTTGCCAATAATCCTGAGTGGGAATATGCCCATTTGTTGAGAATGAAGCGCATGGTGCTGCGCGACAAAAACAATCCCTGTATTGTAATGTGGAGTATGGGCAATGAAGCAGGTAATGGCTCCAATTTTTACGAAGGTTACAAAATGATAAAAGGAATGGATCCTTCTCGCCCGATTCATTACGAACGTGCTGAACTGGAATGGAATACTGATGTTTTTTGTCCTATGTACCCTTCGCCAAGAGAGATTGAAGCTTATGCCAAAACCAATCCTTCGCGGCCGTTGATTATGTGTGAGTATGCCCATGCCATGGGAAATTCAGTCGGAAATTTCAAGGAATACTGGGATGTTATTGAATCTTATCCTGGTTTACAAGGTGGATTTATTTGGGATTGGGTTGACCAGGGCATGTACCTTGAAAAAAACGGCAAAAAAGTATGGGGTTATGGTGGCGACTGGGGCCCCGAGGGAACCCCCAGCGATAATAATTTTTTGTGTAACGGCCTCGTTGCCCCTGACAGGGTTTGGAATCCTCATGCTTATGAAGTTAGGAAAATATATCAACATATAAAGTTTAAATTAATTGATCGGAACACTCTTGAAATTAAAAATGCTTATTTCTTTAAAGATTTAAGCAATATAACATTGACAGTGTCTTTGGTTGAAAATGGACTCGAAATTCAAAAAGCATCTTATAATGATTTTTCAACAAAACCTGGTGAAAAAGAAATTTATGATTTGAACCGGCTCCAGTTTATATCTACAAATGGAAAACAGGCACTTTCTTTATCCGCTTTAGATCCATCTAAGGAATATTATCTAAGGGTTGGAATGCAGCTATCTCAGGACGAAGGCATTTTAAAAGCCGGAACAAAGTTAGCTTTTGAAGAATTTAAACTCACACCCACCTATCTTTTATCTATAACCCCTTCAAAAGAAACTATTGCGGTAACAAACAACAATACCAGTCTTGAATTAAAGAATAATAATTTTTCTTTGGTTTTCGACATTAAAACCGGCGCAATTGTTTCGTACCAGGCAGGTGGAAAAACCATTTTCAGTTCAGGACCTGTTCCTGATTTCTGGAGGTCGCCAAACGATAACGATTATGGCGCCGGCTTGCAAAAAACCAGGATTGAATGGAAGGATGCCGGGAAAAATGCAAAATTTTTAGGAATAAAAACTGTTGAAGGCAGCCAGGGAATAAACCTTGCCGATGGCGGCAAAACCGCAAAACTAAAAGATATCAAAGTATTAAAGCAAAATGCAGATGGCTGGGCCACAGTTTTGGTTCAAAGCGCCCTGCTTAATGGCGATGCTACCTATACCCAGCAATACATGGTCGATGGTCAGGGCGTTTTAAAAATCAGCAATTCTTTTATTGTGTTGAAGGGAAATCATAAAGAGCCTTTCCGGTATGGAAACCTTATTGAATTGCCAGATGATTTTGTAAATATTGAATGGTATGGCCGTGGTCCCGGAGAAAGTTATTGGGATAGGAAAACGGCTTCATTTGTAGGACTTTACAAAGGAACAATTAAAGATCAATACTACCCTTATGTTCGTCCACAGGAAAGTGGAAATAAAACCGATGTGCGATGGGCTAAAATTTCCCGGGCCGATGGGAGTGGGTTTATGGTAGCAGCTGTTGATACTTTGCTGAATATTAATGCTTTGCCTTATAGTAAAGATCAAATGTTTTCAGGCCCTTCAAAAAAACAATTCCACAGCGGGGAACTTGTGCCTGAAAAAAATGTTTACCTGAATGTTGATTTGCAACAATTGGGCTTAGGTGGAATAAACAGTTGGGGTACCCTGCCTTTGGAACAATACAGGCTTCCTTACAAAAATTTCAGCTATAGTTATTTGATTTTTCCTGTTAAGGAATAGAATTATTTAGGTTGATTTTTAAAAACCGCGGGCAAAAAATTTTAAATTTGAGTTCGCGGTTTCTTCATTTTAAAAAATGTTTTTTTCTTCCAAAAGTCCCATTTCATGGCCTTACCAGTTTTTCCAATTCAGTAAGTTTTTGTTTCAGGGCTTTGGTTTCTGCATTCTTTTTTCTTAATAAATAAGCGGTATATCCCAGCAAAAGAATTAATAGGCCAGTTAAACCAATTGAAAAATAAGTAATTACATTAATTTTATGCTGTTTTTCCTGCTGTAACTTTAGTTGATTGTCCAGTACTTCTTTCAGTTCTTTATCTTTCAATACCTTTTCCATTTCAAGGTCGGCAGCTTTGTCCCTGCTTTGTTTCAGCTGATGAAGCAATGAATCGCTCGATTTTTTATTATAAAAATTCAATACCAATATTTCTTTTTTGTCAGCATTGTTTGTTGTATCCAACTTTTCATTTTTCGTTTTTGGTTTTATTTCTTTAGTCAAATCTTCTGTTCCTGCATTTATAAATTCTTTCGATTTATTGGCTACTGATGTTTTTCCTTCACGCCTTATTTTATCAAGCGCCTGGTATTGAGCATAATATTCATCCGCCTTTTTTTTATTTCCCATATCCCTGTTGCACTGGGCAAGCAGGTTATAACATGTAATAAGTGAATTCAAATTATCCAGATCATTTGAAATTTTCAGTGCTTCTTCTAAATATTTAATGGCCTGGTTGTACTCCTTATTGAATATCATTATGGATGAAATATCCATTAGGCTGACAGCAATTTCTTCTTTATTATTCGATCTGCGGCTAATCATCAGGCTTTTCTCAAAATATTTCTGACTGTTTTTTAATTGGCCCATTTCAGAGTAAATCATGGCTATGTTGTTGAAAATCTTTTTGTTATCTGCATCATTCCCTATCTTTTCATTAAGTTGCCCCGATTCAACGTAACAATCTATCGCTTTTTGGTATTCACCCGCTTTTAAATAAATTGAAGCATTCCGGTTAAGATATACCGTTGCATCTTTGTATTGTCCGTTCGATTTGTAATTTAGTATGTATTTATTGTTCTGGTTTATTTGATCCTGTTGTTGTGTTGAAATTTGTGAATAAGCCGGTTTAAAATAAATTATTAATACCATCAACCAGATTATTTGGCGTATTGTTTTCATATAAAAACAGAAAATTATTTTGTTAAATGATTATAATTCAAATTTTTAGTAAAATATTGATGTGCTTAATTTTAAGGGATGTTCATGAAATAACCTTCATCAAATATATAACAAAACATTAAATTAAAGATGAGGATCCTATTTAATTCTGCAAAATATTGAATCATAAAATTTTATATTTTCAAAGGATAGAAAGGTATTATTTAATTCAAAAAATAAAATCAAATCTGTAGTTGTACCATAAAATATCTGAAAATATTATAAAAGCCGGAATCAATTATGTAAACAGGAATTTCCGGGCTAAAATCTATTTTATATCTTTACTTAATTAATCAAAACCGCACAGATATGAAAATAAAATCATTACTTATTTATATGGCCTTAATGGTTTGTAAATTTGGATTTTCTCAAAATGAGTTGAATATCATTCCTAAACCGGTAAGCGCTAACCTCTTGCAGGGTGTTTTTGAAATTAATGCTTCAACTGTTGTTAGTGTTAATTCGCAAGAATCAGAAACTTCGGCCAATATTTTTAATAATTACCTTAGGGTGTATCATGGAATTGAACTTGAAATATCCAATTCCGATGATAACCAGGCCAATTCAATTGTTCTGGGTTTAAAACAGGGCATGGCCAAAGAAGGGTATACCCTTAATATTCAGCCTTCAGGAATAAGAATTGAAGGTGATGAGGCAGGCGTTTTTTACGGGCTTCAAACCTTAAAACAAATATTGAAACCTGCAGGAAAAGGTAAATTACAGGTACCCTGTGCCGAAATTTCAGATTATCCAAGGTATGGTTGGCGGGGAATGCTGCTGGATGTTGGCAGGTATTTTATGACAAAAGATTCTGTTTTAAAGTTCATCGATTACCTTGCCATGTACAAAATGAATGTTTTTCACTGGCATTTAACCGAGGACCAGGGTTGGCGTATTGAAATTAAAAAATACCCAAAACTCACTGAAATTGGGGCATGGAGGAGCGGAACCCTTATCGGGCATTATACTCCTAAAAATCAGAAAATCAGTAATGTAAAACATGGTGGTTTTTATACCCAGGAAGAAATTCTTGAAGTTGTGAAATATGCAGCCGACAGGCATATAACCATTGTTCCCGAAATTGAAATGCCTGGTCATGCCATGGCCGCCCTGGCTTCATATCCTGAATTATCTTGCACCGGCGGACCTTTTGAAGTGGCAAAAGTATGGGGTGTAAAAGAAGATGTGTATTGTACAAAGGAAGAAACTTTTAACTTTCTTACCGATGTATTAAATGAAGTAATGGATTTGTTTCCCGGCGAATACATACATATTGGCGGTGATGAATGTCCCAAAACCCGCTGGAAAAAATGCCCTGTTTGCCAGAAAAGAATGAAAGATTTGGGATTAAAAGATGAACACCAGTTGCAGAGCTATTTTATTACCCGAATGGAAAAAGTAGTAAATGCCCATGGAAAAAAAATTATTGGCTGGGACGAAATCCTTGAAGGAGGACTGGCTCCTAATGCCGCTGTTATGTCGTGGCGAGGCATGGAAGGCGGAATAACAGCCGCAAAACAAATGCACAACGTGGTAATGACACCTACTGAATATTGCTATATAGATTATTACCAGGGCAAAAGCAAGGATGAACCATTGGCCATTGGAGGATTCCTTCCGCTTGAAAAAGTTTATTCTTTTGAACCAACGCCTACGGGACTTTCGCCCGAATTGCAAAAATATATACTTGGCGGACAGGCCAACCTGTGGACAGAATATGTTCCTGATTTTAAAAAAGCAGAATATATGGCTTTTCCAAGAATTTGTGCCATGTCGGAAGTGTTATGGACACCTCAACCCAACCGAAACCTGAATGATTTTAAAGCAAGGCTTCGTAAGCATTTCGGAATTTTGGATATGCTGGGAATAAATTACTCAAAAAACAATATAGATGCAAAGTAGATACAGGCTTTGGTAAATTTATTTAACTTTAAAATCCATTTTTTGATATGAAGAAAATCTTTTTAAACCTGATATTTCTATTATCCATCCACTTGATTATGAATGGCCAGGAATATAAATTTTTAACTTATAACATCCGGTACGATGATCAGAAAAACACTGAAACCAGTTGGTCGCAGCGGAAAGAAATGCTTACTGCACAATTGCGGTTTTTTGATCCGGATATTTTTGGTACGCAGGAAGGACTTTTAAATCAGCTAAAAGATATTGACAGTGTGCTGGTGAACCATAGTTTTGTGGGCGCTGGTAGGGATGATGGAAAAGTGAAAGGTGAACATTCAGCCATTTTCTATAACACTAAAAAGTTTAAAATGATGAAGAATTTAACTTTTTGGCTTTCACCCACTCCGGATGTAGTTTCAATGGGCTGGGGATCTAAATTTAACCGGATTTGCACCTGCGCCCTTTTCGAAACCGTTGAATCCAACAAAAGAATCTGGGTTTTTAATGTGCACTTTGATCACCAGGCTGAATTGGCCAGAGAAAACAGCGCCAAACTCGTAATTGAAAAAATTAAAACACTGAATCCGGATAATTACCCGGTAATTTTAATGGGTGATTTCAATACAGAGCCAAATACCCTTCCAATACAATATATTGCGGGCTTTTTGAACGATTCCAGGGCAGTCTCCATTCAACCACCTTTTGGAAATGAAGGCACCTTTAACGGATTTGAATTCAATAAACCGCTGAAATCCAGAATTGACTATATTTTCATAAGCAAAGACAATATTAAAGTCATGAAATACGCCGTTTTGAGCGATTCAAAGAATTGTTTGTACCCTTCGGATCATCTTCCGGTGTATGTAGAGATTAAAATTTCTGAAAATCAATAGTTCAGAATTTGTATAAAATCCAAAACTGTTGCCAAAATTAAGATGTATAGTTTAATTTTATGAAAATCAGAATTTTACAAATATTTCTTCTGATTGAATTCCAGGTTTTATTTTTCCATTCATCTGCCCAGTCTTTCGATGAGAACCTCAAAAACTGGCAGGATCATAAGTTTTCGATGTTTATCCACTGGGGTTTATATTCTGTTCCGGCCGGTGTTTGGCACGGAAGCAGGGTGGACGGCTACAGCGAACAAATCCAGGGGCATGCGCGCATTTCGAAAGAAGAATATGGAAAACTGGCTGCAACGTTTAATCCCGTGTTTTGGAACCCCGATTCAGTGGCCTTTCTGGCCAAAAATGCGGGCATGCGGAGTATTGTGATTACTTCAAAACACCATGATGGGTTCAGCATGTTCCACACCAGGTATTCGAAGTATAACGTGGTAGATTCAACTCCCTACAAGCGCGATATAATAGGGGAACTATCAGAATCATGCCGGAAATACGGCTTAAAATTCGGTGTGTATTTCTCGTTAATCGATTGGAATTATCCTGGTGCCCTGCCCTTTACTTCTACCAAAAACTCCGATTCCATTCCACCGGCTCACCATCAGTTTAACCTTAAACAGCTAGAAGAATTGCTGACCAATTACGGCGAAATTTCGGAAATCTGGTTCGATATGGGCTCGCCAACCTACCAGCAAAGCAAGGAATTAAGGGACTTAATAAAACGGTTACAGCCCAACTGCCTGATTAATGGCAGGATATGGAACAACCAGGGCGATTTTGCCGTGATGGGCGACAATTCCCTGCCCAAAAACAAAATGGGTGTTCCATGGCAAACACCTGCTTCTATGTTTGAAGAAACCTGGGGTTACCGTTCGTGGCAGAATAGAGGCAGTGCTGATTTAAAATTCAGGGACAAATTGGAGGATTTGATAAAAGTAGTGAGCCTGGGTGGCAATTTCCTGCTCAATATTAGCCCTACCGGCGAAGGCAGAATTGTACCTTTTGAAAAGGAAGTTTTATTGAAAATGGGAAAATGGTTGGACGAAAATGGTGAAGCTATCTACAATACCCGACCTGTTGACCTGCAAATGCCCGATTGGGGATATATGACCCAAAAGCCTGGGAAAATTTACCTGCACATTTTTCGTAATCCAATTGACAACAATCTGGTTATAAAAGGGTTAAATTCAGTTATTACAAATATTCATGTATTAAACCATGCCGGAAAATCCCTGGCTTATAATGTAAGAAGAAATGGTTTAAATATTGATTTAAAGGATGTTGTGACAGCGGACTTGCCATTGGAAATTGTCATAGAATATTCCGGAGCATTGCTAATTGAATCCAAAAACCTGGTAAAAGCCAAATGCAAACGTTATGAGTTGACTACTTCCAATGCCGAAAATTATTATTCGTACAGTGGGCACGATTACTATTCGAACAGACCCGTGGTGGTAAAAAAAGTTTGGTGCCTTGCCGATGTAAAAGCAGGAAAATACAAATTAAAAATGGATTTTAGCTCTGAAAGTGCAGGTACACCTCTATTATTGATTGTAGATTCAGCGGAACATGAAATTTACCCGGATGCATGTAAAAAGTTGACTGGAAGCAATTTGTTAAGATATGAATTAATAATACCGAACCCAAACAGCAATACTATGCACGTACAGTTATTCAATTCAGCCTTAAACCCCACCACCGAACTAACAGTTAAAAACTTGAAAATAAGTATTTTGGCGCAATAAAATTGATGTAAGTTGCAGGCGGTTTTTTAAATATATTATCAACCACACTGATTAATTAAAATATTCAAAAATATTGGAACGAAGCAACTTAAGTTTGGTAAATTTGAGTTTCATATATAGAAAATATTTACGCAAAATTTTATTCCTAAGATTGCTTATATAAAAATGTTATATGTTATAAAACGAGATCATGCAAAATCGGAAAGTAAATAAGGCAATTTTACGGGTAATTCAAAAAAAGATTGAATACCTGAAAAAGATTGAAGCAGATTATTGGAAATTGGTTGAGGAACAAAGGCAAAAATTATTTATAATCGACCCAAAATTTAAAAAAGAATTTGATGAAGTTTTTCCCGAAAATCAGAGTTCTTTAATATATGGTTGCATAGATGGTGCGGTATTATTAAGATATCGAAATTTTAATAATCAAAGAAAAATTGATGTTCAAATATTCGATAATAGATTGGAAAAATTTTTAAAAGAACTTCCAGTTCCTAATGAAAAAGGGGGATTTTTTAATTTTAGTTCACTAATTCCATTTTCTGTGAATTCTGTTTTGAAAAACGTAAATGTTAATATAAATGATAATTCAATTGTTATTAACAACTTAGACATTACAGCGTTTCATTATTCTGATGATAAAACTGTTAGTTCATTTGAAGATGTATTAACTGATGTTCAGTTGGCGATTCTTGGAATTAATTCAAATCAAGAAATTAGGGTCAATGTAACACCTGAACAACAAAAAGATAATTTGCTCAATAAATTAGTTGAATTAAAGAACAAATATGATAATTTACTTCAAAATGCGAATAGAGAAGAAGAAATACAAGTATTCTTAAAAGAACATCCAATTTTGATACAACCATATTCAAAAGTAATTCCCAAACAAAAACTTGCTGACGATTTTATAACGGATTTCGTTTTTGCAAGCACTCTTGACCAGGGTATTAAATATACTTTTGTTGAATTAGAAAGAATAAGTATTCCAATATTTACTGAAAAAGGGGAATTTACAGCAGATTTTAAACATGCAGAAAATCAAACTTTGGATTGGGATATTTGGCTTGAAAAAAATATTGACTTTTTAAGGAGAGAAAAATTACATGGATTAGAAAGTCCAACTTTTTTAATAATTGCAGGGCGTTCTACAAAATTTTCAGATAAAAATAAAGAAAAGATTCGTGCTTGGAATAGACGACAAAAAAACACAGAATTCTTGACATATGATGATATTTCTGTAAAAATTGGAGAACTAATTGATAATTTAAAAAATGAATAAAACACATAACATTTTGTAGCCTCCATTTGCCCTTTCGACGGTTTCGCGATTGCGAAACCACGGTGAAAAGGGCAAACGGCGTTTGCAAGTTGTCGCTAGCTGCAAGGCAAAAAAACCACTTGCACATGGATAGTTTTAATGGAAAACATTAATTGTATTTAGAAAGCCATTTAATATGTTTGAAGAGCTATACTACTGGATGTCAACTCGTCTGACTAAAATAAAGTCAAACGATAATCCTTCATTTAATGCATACTTTCTCATTATGTTCTTACAAAGTTTTAACATAGGGACAATTTTTGTAATTATAAATTACTTTGCTAAAATAAATTTATCTAAAAATTCTTCGATTTTCATTGGGCTTTTATTGTTTATAACTTTAATGATTATAAATTATCCCGCTCTTTATAAAAGAAGGAAGGAGATATTTAAAAAATTTGAAAACATGGGGCCGAAAAGAAAAAAAACGGGATTGATTTATTTTTGGCTGTATGTTTGTTTGTCAACTATCATTTTCTGGGTTGTTGCAGCAAACTTAATAACGCCTTATTATTTGCAGAAATGATTGTTTAACGAATACTTGAAAAGAAAAAAATGCCCAGCAGCTAATAATTAGGACTCCGAGCGACCTGCAAAGCCTGCCCTGGTTTCCAATCGGGGGCCAAGCGAGAACTCCCGGTTGAAATAAATCCATACTGCATTTTTTCTCTGGACTTACCCAAAATCCCCTGAAGGGGAGTGCCCGGCATGAGCCTTTGGAATACTATTTTAACCATATAGAATGTTTTGGGCTGGCACCTTACTTTTATTAAGGATTTTAAGGCCTTCGGAAAATGTTGTTACCGTTGAATTCTTAGGCCTTTTTACCGTTGGTGCCTCGATAAAACCATTGAAATTTCAGATGGTGCACTTGGTGAAATGGCTGGGAAGCCGGCCAATCAACTGATAACCATTCAATTAAGCAACAAGGATGAATATCCTGCCAAAGCGTTGGAACTGTTTGGAGTAAAAATCCTGGTCAGGTTAATTTGAATTGTATATATTTACTAAAGCAAATTAATAATGGGAATCGAGGTATGAGCATAAAATCTCAGAATCATCATTTGTATATTAAAATTGCAGAATTGCTAAAATCTGCAAGGCAAAATGTAGTACGTGCCGTTAACCAAACCATGGTTTATACTTACTATGAGATTGGCCGGATGATTGTAGAGGAAGAACAGCATGGTAAAGAAAGAGCAGAGTACGGAAAACAGGTATTGAAAGATCTTTCTGCAAAGCTTTCTGCAGAATTTGGTAAGGGATTTTCAGTACAAAACCTCGAAAATATGCGGAAATTCTATCTGCTCTATTCGCTTGAAGAAAAATCCCAATCTGCGCTTAGGAATTCTGAAAAATCCCAATCATTGATTAGGATTTCTGAAATTCCAAATAATACATTGAGCTGGACTCATTATTTAGTACTTATCCGGATAGAAAACCCAGATGAGCGAAGTTTTTATGAGATAGAATCCTTGAAAAATAACTGGAGTGTCAGAGAGCTAAAACGACAGTTCGATTCTGCATTATATGAGCGTTTGGCATTGAGCAGGGATAAGCAAGGCATTAAACAACTTGCTGAAAAAGGTTTAATGGTTGATAAACCATTGGATATACTAAAAGACCCTTATGTTCTGGAATTTTTAGATTTGCCTGAGCAGCATAAATATTCCGAAAACGATTTGGAAGCCGCCATAGTAGATAAACTGGAGCATTTCCTGCTTGAACTGGGCAAAGGATTTACTTTTGTGGCAAGGCAGTTCCGCATGACCATAGATGAAAAGCATTTTAAAGCAGATCTCGTTTTTTTTAACCGTTTGCTTAAATGCTTTGTAGTTATTGATTTGAAAATCGGAGAACTTACACATCAGGATTTAGGTCAGATACATATGTATGTGAACTACCACGACCGCTTTGTAAGATTACCCGACGAAAATAAAACCATTGGTATTATTCTTTGCAAACAAAAAAGCGAGGTGCTGGTAGAAATTACCTTGCCTGAAACAAACGACCAAATTTTTGCAAGCCGTTACCAAACCGTTTTACCTGATAAACAAACATTTATTAATCTATTAAACGAGGATGAAGTATGAAGTTGTGAAAAATTATTATCTGAAAAATTTCAAAATCCTCAAATGGTTATAAAAGATTGAAGTGACTTATTTTGTTTGACTATGGCAGAATCGTGATTGGTATCTATTTATAATTCAATTAATTAACTTGATAAAATTGGTCAAATGAAAATTTACACCATTACCAAAATCATTTCTCTGATTTCTGTTTGCCTGAGTTGCAATTTGAAAAACTCAAAGCAATCAGTTAAAATTCAATCAGATACAATTTTCATAAATGATACTATCTATCGCAATATATCATATGATAAAGAATGGCAAAAAAGTTTCGGATTGACCCACGACCCAAATATTGACAGTATTTGGTTTAAACCCGTAAGTTTTTATCTGGATGATATAAATTGCTCAGGTTTAGCAGAGGATTTTTATTATGGGTATTTGAGACCCAGTGATAACGGTACCACAACTGAATTATTAAAACTTGCCACCACCGGCAATACTAAACTTAGGCCTTTTTACCGTTGGTGCCTCGATAAAACCATTGAAATTTCAGATGGTGCACTTGGTGAATTAATTGGTGTACCCGCCAGGCAATATGCAGAGAAATTTCCTGAAGAGTTTTTTGAATATATGGATTCCGATACTACCGGACAAAAATATAAGCGATGGACAAATGCAATTTCTTATAGTGGATTTTATGATACAGATAAAATAGCCAACGATATTGATGACAGAAACATACGTATTGTTTCGAAAATGATGAAAAATCTGAAAATAAAGGATGCTAACCTGATTTTAAGGATTAAAAAGTTTTCTGTTGATTGTTTAACGTACAAAGAGTGAATCATAAATTTTATTCTCTGATATTAGAATTATAGATAAAATTAAACCATCATTGATGTTCGACCCTGTAAGGGTCACAGAATGCGACAAAATGATTTTCTATAAACGTTTTATCCCTTTGGGATAAGAAAATGGGAATAAACAATTATTTAAAAAGGACGAGGATGTTATCTTGAAAAATTTTTCTTAATTTTCAAATCTGTTCCGGATAATTAAACATCTCATAATCAACAATATTTCAGCTAGATGAAGTTTTATAAAATTTTTCTTGTCTTTATGGCAGCTATAGGGCTTTTAAGATATCCTGATGTATTTTCAGTGGCTGTTGACCGTGCTGGCCCTACCGACTGGCAGAATTATGATAATATTTATACTGAAAGGTACATGGGCCTTCAACAGGAAAATAAAGAAGGGTACGACAATGGTTCGGCCATGAAATATGATACAAATATCAAAGACAAAAGACATTTACTGATTATGCATGGGTTGGTTGACGACAATGTTCACCCTACTAATGCTTTTCAATTAATTGCAGCACTCGATAAGGAAAAAATCAGGTACGAAAGCCGTTTTTTCCCTGCTAATGATCACGGTTCTGGAGGTACAGAAACCCAATGGGAATTTTTTGACAAATACCTGAAACCTGAACCGGTTAGTAAAAATTAATGTTTTAATAATGAATAAGTTTAGTTTTCAATTTATTAATCAACTTAAATATGAATTTAAAACCAATACTATGAAAAAGACCATTTATTATTTATTACTCACGTTTGGTGTATTAGCCATATTGTTTTCATGTAAAAAAATGGAAAACCCTAAAGATGCAATGACACTTTACACCGAGCTGGATAAAAATGCAGCTCCTAATACACTTACAGATGCTGAAAAAGAAAAAGGCTGGCAACTTTTGTTCGATGGAAAAGCAACTACCGGATGGCACGGATATAATATGAAAGTTTTTCCCGATTGCTGGGCTATTGAAGACCAATGTCTTACCATGAATACCCAGGGGGGAGGGGAGAGCCAGGACATTATTACTGATAAAAAATACAAAAGCTTTGCTTTTACTGTTGAATTCAAACTTACAAAAGCTGCCAACAGTGGAATTATCTACCAGGTGGTTGAAGATACTATCTATAAATTTCCTTACGAAACCGGCCCTGAGTTCCAGGTAATTGACCACGAAAATTGGCCCGATTCTTTGGCCGATTGGCAAATCTGTGGTGCCAACTATGCCATGTATCCGCCTATTGCAAAACCATTTAAGCCTGTTGGTGAATGGAACAGGGCCTTGCTGGTGGTCGACAGCGCCAATGTGACCCAAATTCTCAACGATGTGGTAGTGGTAAAATATACTAAAAACTCTGATGAGTGGACAAAGCTTAGAAACAGTGGTAAATGGACTGATTTCCCGGATTGGGGAAAATTTGATGAAGGCCATATTTCGCTGCAAAACCACGGCACTAAAGTATGGTACAGGAATGTTAAAATTAAGGAATTAAACTAACAAAAAAATCTGCCTGATCATGGGACAAACTGATAAAACGCGTCGTGAATTCCTGAAAAAAACCGGGATTTTTGCAGCCGGGATTACTGTATTACCAAGTAATGTAATTAGCGGCCTGGGACATAAAGCGCCCAGCGATAAAATGAATATTGTAGGCATTGGTGTTGGAGGAAAAGGACATCCCAACCTTCAGGCAATGGCTTCTGAAAATATTATTGGCCTCTGCGATGTAGACTGGAAATATGCCGATGCCTGTTTTAAAGAGTTTCCAAATGCCAAACGTTATTACGACTGGCGGAAAATGTTCGATGAACTGGGAAAATCAATTGATGGCGTAATGGTAGCAACTGCTGACCACACCCACGCTGTAATTGCTGCCAATGCATTAACTATGGGCAAGCATGTATACTGCCAAAAACCCTTGACGCATACGATATATGAGTCGCGATTGCTTACCAGACTGGCCGCAAAGTACAAAGTAGCCACACAAATGGGCAACCAGGGAAATTCAGGGGATGGGGTAAGACAATTGTGCGAGTGGATTTGGGATGGCGAAATTGGCGAAGTGCGAGAAGTACATGCCTGGACAGACCGACCAATCTGGCCACAGGGCATCCAAAGGCCCACAAAGGAAATGACAGTTCCTAAAACATTAAACTGGGATTTGTTTATTGGTCCTGCGCCAGTTCGTCCTTACCACGAGATATATACTCCCTGGAACTGGCGTGGATGGTGGGATTTTGGAACAGGTGCTTTTGGCGATATGGCCTGTCATGTGCTCGATCCGGTTTACAGGGCATTAAAGCTCACTTTCCCTGATAAAGTAAGGGGAAGCTCTACTCAGATCAATACAGAATCGGCACCACAGGCTGAAACAGTTGAATTTGCATTCCCTGCAAGGGATAATTTACCCAAACTTGCCTTGCCTGCTGTAAAAGTGCATTGGTACGATGGCGGACTGCTCCCAAACTTGTCTGATATTCTGCCCCAGGGCGAAAACCTGATGGCCGATGGTTTGGGCGGCTGCCTTTTTATAGGTTCAAAGGATAGCTTGTTGTGTGGATGTGGTGGATTTAACCCACGACTGCTTTCGGGACGCGTACCCAATGTTACACCTTACCTGCGACGCATAAAAGGGGCAACCGGGTATGTTGACGGGCCACATGAGCAGGATTGGATAAGGGCTTGTAAGGAATCGCCTGAAAACAGGGTCGAAGGTACTTCCAATTTTGCCTATTCAGGACCGTTTAACGAAATGGTGTTGCTTGGCGTGCTGGCTGTTCGTTTGCAAAGCCTTAACAAAGCATTGGTCTGGGATGCCCAAAACATGAAGTTTACCAATATTTCGAACACCGAAGAACTGAATATTGTAACTTCTGATGAGTTTAAGGTTATTGACGGGCATCCGCATTTTAATACGAAATATGCCAAATTCAATGCACTTGAAAAAGCTGGTGAATATATTAAGCACATATACAGGCAGGGGTGGAGTTTGCCAGATATGCCATGAAGTATTTTCAGATAAATTTGATGGTTCGATTATTGCCGGTATGCACCTAATGGTTTTAGTATACCGGCAAATTTTAAATAATTCGCACAGCTACAGGTTTTATTTTCATGAAATGATGACGAAAAAAATGAAATAACTCTCTGTTATTTAGGTTTTTATGGTATTATTAAAATTCCTTGTATGCCATTTATTAAGATTAATCTATTCCTTGTAACAATGGCCAGTATGTTGGTTTTTGTTTTTTCGAAAATTCAAAATCATAAAAAAGTCAATTTAGAAAAAGAACAGCTCGATGGAAAGCCAAATATTATTTATATCCTTGCTGATGATTTGGGATACAGGGAATTAGGCTGTTATGGCCAGCAAATTATTAAAACTCCCAATCTCGACAGGCTTGCTGCAGAAGGAATGCGGTTTACCAATCATTATTCCGGCAGCGCAGTCTGTGCCCCTTCCCGTTGCGTGCTTTTAACAGGAATGCATACCGGACACGCTTACGTAAGAGGAAATTACGAAATTGGTAAATGGTATTCTTTTCAGGGTCAGCTTCCTATAAAAGATTCAATTGTTACGCTACCCGAAATGCTTAAATCTGCTGGTTATGTTACCGGTGGTTTCGGTAAATGGGGACTCGGAAATTCAGGCTCCGAAGGGGCACCAAACAGGCAGGGTTTTGATGTTTTTTTTGGATACGAATGTCAGCGCCACGCCCATAATTATTATACCGGTTTTTTAATTAAAAATGGAGATACAATAAGGCTAGACAACCATTTTGAAGGTCCCAACAACCAAAAATTCGATGGAACAAATCTGAATGATCCTGTCCAATACGAGAAATACAAAGGAAACCAATGGTCGCAGGATGTGATTCAGAATGAAGCAATTCAATTTATCAGACAAAATAAAGACAAGCCTTTCTTTTTATATCTTCCTTATGTAACCCCGCATTTAGCTTTACAGGTGCCTGATGAAGAACTGGTGCCATATCAAAATCTGGATACCTTGCCTTATTCCGGGCATAAAGGATATCTTCCACATATTAAACCCCGCGCTGCTTATGCAGGTATGATATCCAGAATGGACAGGCAAATTGGACAAATAATGAATTTACTCAAAGAACTAGGATTGGATAATAATACAATCGTCATGTTTTCGTCTGACAATGGAACCACCTTTGATGTAGGAGGTGTGGATGCAAAATTTTTCAATAGTGTGGGTGAGCTCCGGGGACTTAAAACATCGCTTTACGAAGGTGGGATTCGGGTTCCTTTTATAGTAAAATGGCCCGGAAAAATTAAAGCAGGTTCTGTTTGCAATGAAATCTCTGCTTTCTGGGATATCTATCCGACGCTTGAAGAACTTACAGGCATTCATTCTGGAATTAAATCTGATGGCATTTCATTATTGCCTGCACTTACAGGAAATGAAGATGTCCAGATACATCACCAATATCTTTATTGGGAATATGATAACCAGCAGGCTGTGCGAATGGGCGATTGGAAAGCCTACCGCAAAGTATCTCCTAAAAATAAAGATTTAAAAGACAATGAAATAGAATTATACGATCTTAAAAACGATCCATCAGAAAAAAACAACATTGCAAAACAAAATCCTCAAATTGTAAATAATGTCAAGAGTATCATGAATTCAAGGGCTTTTTCGGGGATTAAAGATCAGAATGGAAAAGCGATATGGGATTTTCAGATGATAAAATAAAAGATTATCTTCCTGTCAATGGGCAAGGTATTTCTCTTATTTTCTGTACTTTGTCGTTTAAAATAACTTCAAAATCTTAATCTTCCAGGTATCCAAATTTACCACTGTTGAAATCGTTAAATGCCTGCACAATTTCTTCGCGTGTATTCATTACAAATGGCCCATTGGCCGCTATTGGTTCATCGATATTTTCACCACTCATAATCAGAACAATGGCTTTATTTTCAGCTTCAATAACAAACTCTTCCCCATCATTTTGAAAAAGTACAAAATGATCGGTTGCAACTTTTTCAGCGCCATTAATGGTAATAGCTCCTTCAATAACCAGCAAAGCCGTATTAAACCTGGCTGGAAATGAAAACTTAGCCCTGGCGTTTTCGTTGAGCCTGGCATTCAATAAATTAATTTCGGAAAATGTAGAGGCAGGGCCCTTCACATTATTGTATTGACCTGCAATTACTTCAACTAATCCGCCTTCATTTTCCAAAATTGCCTTGCCCAGTTGATGGTTTTCAATGCTTTGGTATTTCGGGGCCGACATTTTATACCTTGCCGGAAGATTTACCCAAAGTTGCACCATGTGCATTTCGCCACCTTTTTTGCTGAAATTTTCCTCGTGGTATTCTTTGTGCAAAATGCCCGAAGCTGCTGTCATCCATTGCACATCGCCTTCGCCAATTATTCCTGAATTGCCTACACTGTCGTGATGTGCCACCTTACCTTTGTAAGCAATTGTAACCGTTTCAAATCCCCGGTGTGGATGAACACCAACACCACGTGGTTTTTCCGATGGCGGAAAATAATATTTTGCACCGTAATCGAGCAAAATAAACGGGTTCATGCGCTCCATATCAATTCTGTAGCGCCCCGGAATAAAATTATGCACCCTGAACCCATCGCCAACATAGTGCGGTTCGCCCGGCGAAAGTACAAGTTCTGTATTTCTTATTTTCATTAAATTCTGATTTAAAGTATCGATAAATTTTGAAATTACTAAAATGGTGACTTTTTGGAAAATCTAAGTTAGACTGAATTGTATTCAATCTCCATTTATTTCAGTTCAATCCGCTTATAAATGTTAATGAAATTTGTACTTATCAACAATCTTATGTGATCAGTAATTTGTTTTAAAAAAAGAATAAAGCGAAATTGGGAGAGATAAATTTATCAAAAGGGATTGCCTTTTCAGGTAGCGGCTTATGGATTAAACACCAGAAGGGAAAAGCCATTTGGGATTCCCCTTCTGGAAATGAATTGAATTTTAGTCATTTAGGGCAATTTATTTTTTGCCCCATGTTTTTTTAAATACGCCCGCCAGGTTATGGCCCATTTTTTTGGATCTTCCGAATTGCTGTAGTCTATATGATGAACCACACTTTGGTGAGGCGCTGATTTAATAATTTCCGGATTATTGTACGCCTCGTGAGAGCATTGCCTTAAACCTTCAAGGTATTCATCAAGTTCTGCCTTTGAGTACGATTCGGTGGGTTCTATGGTGAACGGTTCGGGTACAATAAATGGATGATGACTCGACCACATGTGAAATCCGAAATCGGCCATCCGATAGGTTACATCGTGGGTTCCAACCCCGGTTTCCTTAAACATTTTATCGAAGGAGTAACGCACCTGTTCAATCCTCCTTTTGCCGGCAGTAAATGGTGAAGTAGCGCCTTTTATTTCAAGAATATTCTTTAAAAGATAATTGTTGTTTAAAACGGCGATTTCTGCTACGGTTTTCAATCCATCGGCACCTAACGACATGATCCAGGCATAAGCTTTTAAGATAACCGGGAAAACTCCGTAAAATGCCCTTGTTTTACCAATCGTGAAAGGTACATCGTAATCGAGCCTATACTTTTCGCCATTTTTGGATACAAGAGGCACCGGAAGTAAATCCTGAAGCTGTTTGGTAACACCAATAGCGCCCCCTGCCGGTCCGCCACAACCATGGGGTGAGCTGAATGTTTTATGCAGGTTGAAGAAACATAAATCGAATCCGGCTTCTTTTGAGCGGGTAATTCCCAGCAAACCGTTTGCATTAGCCTGATCATATCCGCAAAGTCCGCCGGCATCGTGAACCACTTTTGTAAATTCATCAATCTGGTTGTTGAAAATTCCGGTATCTTCAGGATTTGTAATGAATAAAGCAGCTGTGCGGTTCGATACTACTTTTTTCAGCGATTCGATATCAACCAGTCCATCCGGCCCCTGGTGCAGTGTAATTATTTTAAATCCTTTTACTTTGGCTGCCGCCGCGTCCGAAGGATGGGAGAAAATGGTGGTAATGATTTCATCGCGCTGATCTTCTTCGCCTTTGAGTTCAAAATATTTCCTGACAATGGAAGACATCACCAGAATTGCGTGGGAACCCGAACTGGGCTGAAAGGAAAATCTGTCAAGGCCTGAAATTTCCTTAAACATGTTTTCGAGATTATAAATCACTTCCAGCGTACCCTGCACGGTATCTTCGTCCTGAAAAGGATGAATTTCAGTGGCTTTGGGGTTGCGGGCAATTACTTCGTTAATTTTGGGACTGTATTTCATGGTACAGGTTCCCTGTCCGATATCGATATTAAAATCGGCGCCCAGGGTTTCCTGCGACATGCGCAAATAGTGTTTTAAAACGCGCATCTGTCCAACTTCCGGCAATTTAGGTGCCTCGCTTCGGCGCATGTTTTCAGGAATAGCTGACAAACCATCGCCAATTTCTTCTTCAATTCCTTTTTCTGCTTTTGGAATTAGAATGCCACGTTCGCCTGGTGTATGTAATTGAAAAATAACTTCTTCGTCCCATTTAGCCTGGTGAAAATTTTTCCTGAGTCTTGCTATATTTTTTTCCATTTTCTTCTTTTTTATTATTCCAGATTCAAAATCATTTAAGAATTTCAGTCAATGCCACTGTCAATGCATCAATATCATCTTTCGAAACCATTTCGGTTACGGCATAAAGGGCACAATTTTTCAAATCCGGAAATTCATGGGTCAAATCTTTTCCTCCAAAAATGCCTTTTGCAAGCAAAGCTTTATTGATTTCTTTAACCGTTTTTTGTGTGGCACTGAAATCTACCACAAATTCTTTAAAACAGGCCGATTTAAACCGGATTGAAACATCTTTAACCTGCGAAAGTTTTTTCTGTGCATATTGCGATTTCTGAAGAATATGCTGGTTCAGTTCCTGCATTCCTTTTGGACCCATCAGTGCCAGGTAGGAACCGGCAGTAATTCCCCATAAGGCAGATGCTGTTCCGACAAATTCCTTTCCTTCTTCGCGGTGAGCGAAAGAGGTACGGCCATAGGCAACATCGTCAAATCCCCATTCGCCTTCCACTGCAGTTTTGGTAATTCCAAAAAGCCTTGAAGGGTATTCCATCACGAATTTTTCTTCATCGCGTGTGGAAATAAAACCTCCCGTGGCACCTCCATAATACATGTGAATTCCGAGCGACTGAATATCGCCGCAGGCAATATCAGCGCCATATTGGGATGGTGGTTTTAAAAGTCCCAGCGATGAAGGATCTACTCCAACCACGCTTAAAGCTCCATTTTGGTGGGCAATTTCAGAAATAATTTCGCCCTGAGTTTCAATAATTCCGAAATACGAAGGATTTTCAAAATAAACAGCAGCAATATTCTGATTGATTTTACTTTTCAAATCATCAATATTCATAAGGCCTGTAATCACATCATGCTCTACTTTGGTAATTTTCATCACCGGCTTAATATAGTTTTTGATTGCAGCAAACCTGTCGGGCGACACAATTTCTGAAACCAAAACCTCGCTCCTTTTGGTAATCCTTCCGGCCATTCGCAACGAAGTGCTGGCAGCCTGGGTCCAATCGTAAGTAGGTACGTTAACCACATCAAAATCGAGCATTTCAGCCATCAGGCTTTCATATTCAAACAAGGAATGAAAACGGCCATGATCTTCGTAAGGCTCACCGGCATAGGCAGTTAAAAATTCAGAGCGACCATTGATTTCGTCGCAGATAGCAGGTACATAATGATTGTAGCAACCGCCGCCCAAAAAGCTGATATTTTCTTTACAGGTTTTATTTTTTGATAGCAATCTTTCAAAATGTTTCCGCAACTCAATTTCAGAGAGCAAGGGTTCGGGAAGGTTCATTTTTTTTCTGAACCTTAACCTTTCCGGGATGTCTTCATATAGCTCTTCAATGTCTTTAACCCCTATTTCTTTAAGCATTTCGGCTTTTACCGAAGGCTCAGAATTGGGGATGTAAGGATGGACAAAATCGTTTTTATCTGACATAACAATTGATTTAATATATTAAAATTTAGCACATTAATAACTGGTATACTGTAAAATTAATTTAATCAGGCAATTCCACCTCCATCCACCACAATATGGGTACCCGAAATCCAGGTTGACATATTGCCGGCCAGAAACAGAACCACATTGGCCACGTCTTCGGGAGTTCCCAAACGGGCAATTGGCCTGGCGCCGCATTCTGCCTTGTATTTTTCGTTGTACTCGCCACCAAGTTGTTCACACTCGCTTTTGAGCATGGGCGTATCCACGTCACCTGGGCAGACAGTATTTACGCGGATATTATCCCTACCGTGATCGAGGCACATGGCACGGGTCATATTCAGGGTTCCGCCTTTCATGGCGCAATAGGAAACTGCGTTTTCTCCCCCTTTCAGCGACCAGCCCGAACCGGTGTTGATAATGCTTCCGCCACCCGCTTTTTTCATGTAAGGAATAGCGTATTTTGAAAGTAAATACTGTCCTTTTAGCGATACATCCAGCGCAAGATCCCATTCGTCGGGTTCAAGATCTACTGCATTTTTTCGAATGGCTATGCCTGCATTGTTGAACAAAATGTCGATGCGGCCAAAAGATTCGGCGGTTTTATCGGCAGCAGCTTTGCAGTCGGCTGTATTCCGTACATCGCATTTAATAAATTGAGCTGTTCCACCAGCATCGATAATTTCTTTTACTACTTTTTTTCCGTTTTCCTCGTTAACATCCAGGATGGAAACTTTAGCCCCGAATTCGGCCAGGCGTTTTGCTGTTCCCCGTCCAATTCCTGATGCAGCGCCTGAAATCATGGCAACTTTGCCTTCGAGGGACAAAAGTTGAGAAGCAATTTTTGAGATATCCATATTAAAAAGATTTTATATTTATTTGTTTTGTTTCAGTATTTGTAAAGTAAACCCATAGCTGTATTCTGCAGGAGGTATCGTATATTCGGTATGAACCGGCCTTCCCCAGGATGTGTCTCCACCAAGGCCCATTTGAAGGAAGTCAATATTCCAGGTTATGAAATCCGCCGGAACCAATTCGCTGCCATGGCCCGATGGAATAACCACCAAACCGGATGATGAAACTGCCCCTCGTGAATCGGGTTTAAAATCAAGTGCTTCAGGGTCTAACTGCCAGGCACTTGTATTTAGTGGCTTATCAGACCATGCTTTAAGTCCCTCTCCATCTTGGTTTTCGAGCGAAACCCATCGAACATTGGTACGGTTGCCGGTTTCCTGTGGGCGGATGTATTTATGCATCAGGTCCCAGACTTTGCCAGCATATACCCCCATTTTTCCTGAAGTTTGCCTGTCCCAATAGGTTTCGTGCGGCCCTTTTCCATACCATTTCATATACTGAAATTCTTCTTTCATGGCCATTCTGAAACCCAGCCGTGGTATGTGCGGCAGGTTTTTATCCTGTGGATTGAACTTAAAATTTACCTTAATTCTACCAAAATCGTCAATCAGATATTCAATTTCGTAATGCACTTTTGGATTTTCAGATACAAACGAAGCCGAAATTTTAACACCCTCACTGGTTTTTTCTTCCTTGTGACTTTTGAGTACTGCATTTTTCCACGCCTCTTTCCAAATGGCAGCCCATTCAAACATTTTATTCCCCAAATCGGGATCGGTGGGCGAACGCCAGAAATTCGGTGTTAAAGGGCTGTTTAGTAAAGGCTTTTCGTTGTTGTATATCTGCGACAGAAGCATGGTTTTCAGGTTAAAGAAAACCCTGAAATCCTTTCCCTGCACAATGATGTTATCGTTGTTTTTTAAAATTTCAACAGCCTTACCTGAAAATTCCGGCTCCTTGTTTTTTAAGACTGGTTGCAGCAAAAACTGATCCCATGCTACCTCATAACCATTGGGAATGAGTTCGTTATATTTATCCTGTATAGCTTTAAACATGATAAAGTACTCTTTTTCAGGATTTAAATAAATGTCTTTTAATTCAACATGAAAAGGTAACGATTTCCCAGCCTGAACTTCTGGCATTTCAACACTGCCTTGTTTAATTAAAATACCATTTTCAATAATTTCATACAAAAATTTATATTCTGATAAGTTTTTGAAAATGAACTTGTTATTAATTTCAAAATCGCCGGTTAAAGCATTTTTTGTATAAAATTTAATAGGTTGGTAAACTTTCTTTACCTCGTTGAGGGATGGATTGGGCTCACGTTTTGGGTTAACCAATCCTGTATTTAGAAAATTGCCATCGGTGGGCATGTTTATATTTAAATCATAACCATAGGCAAAATAGGGAACACCCTGTTTATTAATATATTCGGGGGACTTTTCTGCCCAATCCCAGATAAATCCACCTTGTAATGCAGGGTATTTTTCAATGGCATCCCAGTAATCCTGCAGGTTTCCTACTGAATTTCCCATAGCGTGGGCATATTCTATCATGATAAATGGCCGTTTGGGGTTCTTTTTGGCATAATCCACCAACATTTCAATGGGCGCATACATCTGGCAAATAATATCAGTATAGGGCTCTTCTTCAGCAGGCTCGTATTGTACCGGACGCGTATCGTTCATTTTTAACCAATTGTACATTTCCTGGTAAATTTTTCCATGGCCCGATTCGTTGCCCAATGACCAGATAATGATAGATGGGTGGTTACGATCGCGGTAATACATTCTTTGTACCTTATTCATGCAAGCAGGTAACCAGCGCATGTCGTTTCCAATCTGGGTCTCTTCGCTGTTGGCCAGAGGATGGCTTTCCTGGTTGGCCTCATCAATCACGTAAAGTCCATATTTATCAGTCAGTTCGTACCAGTAAGGATCGTTGGGATAATGACTCGAGCGGACTGCATTGATATTGTTCAGTTTCATCAGGCGGATATCATTTTCCATACTTTCTCTCGAAACCACATGCCCGGTGTATGGATCGGTATCGTGTCGATTTACACCCCTAATGTAAATTGGTTTTCCATTGACGCACAATTGGCCATTTTTAATTTCTGATGTTCTGAAACCAATTTTGCATGAAACCACTTCAACAGTATTTTTATTTTCAGGATGGACTAATTTTATGATAAGTGTGTATAATTCAGGAGTTTCGGCCGACCAGGTACGAATTTTTGTAAATTGGGCCGAAAAATTTTGAGACGATAAGCTATCAGGCATTAAATTAACTGATAACTGCTTACTATACAAAGGTTTAAATTCATTCTTATCATCAAGAACCTGAACCTCAACATTTACTTTTTGATTTTTTGGGGAACTATTTTTTAACTGAACATTTAAATTAAAATTACCTGTCTGATAATCATTTAAAAGTCCTGATTGGGCAAAAAAATCAGCAATATGAATTTTAGGCCTTGCATAGAGAAAAACATCCCGTTCAATACCCGAAAGCCTTATCATATCCTGACTTTCGATATAACTTGCATCGCTCCAGCGGTAAATTTCAAGTGCTACAGAGTTGGTTCCCGGTTTCACATAAGGAGTAATATCAAATTCTGCCGGCGTTTTTGATTCTTCGGAATAACCAACCATTTTTCCATTTATCCAAACGTAAACTGCTGATGTAACAGCACCAAGGTGTAGGATAACTTCCCGATCAAGCCATTTTTGATTGATGTTAAAAGTTTTTTTATACGATCCAACCGGGTTGTAATCGTCCTGCATATCTGGCCAAACGGCTTTAAAGGGATACGTCTCATCAAGATAAATTGGAAAGTCGTAGCCTTCCGTTTCCCAGTTCGAAGGTACTTTAATTAAATCCCAGCCCGAAGTACTGAAATTATCTTTATAAAAATCTACAGGCCTCTGTGATGGATTATGTGAAAGCTTAAACTGCCAAAAGCCATTGAGCGATTGGAACCATGGCGATTTCTCCATTTGATTGGCCAGGGCAGCTTCGGTACTTTCAAAAGGAAACATGGTAGCATGAGGCTTTTCCTTGTTAATTTCAAAAACCAGGTGATTTTTCCAGGGGAGTGTGTCGTTTCCTCTATGGTCCTGTGATAAAGCTAATTGAACTACGAAGAAAAGATAAGCAAATACAAAAAGTGTCTTTTTCATACAATGATTTGTCTTTTAAATGTAGTAAATTTAATAAATCATTGTCAATCTTTTATAAATATTATGTCTTGATTTGCATTGCCTATCTTTTACATCAGCTAAATAAAAATATTACCTGTAAATAATTATTTATTTTTTCTGCTTAGGTTGAAATTAGCACCAAAGAGAATATTAGCCTGTCCAAAAAAGAAGTGTTGGCTTGCCTTATCAGATTCTGACATAGTTGTCCGGATATCAGGCATATGTATAAACCCGCCTTTTACTTCCGATTGAATAAAGAAATATTTGTATATTAAGATGTTAACCCCAAAAACGGCAGATATTCCATACCCCGCAAGGTGAAATTCGTCGTATCGCTGTTTATTTAGTAGGGTAGTGTTTGTACGAGGTAATAAAAATCCTGTTCCCGCACCTTCAGTTAAGCCAATTTTCACTTTGTTCCAATCAATTACCTGATCATACCTTCTTAACTCAAAATTAACGTAATTCAATCCATCCGTGTGTTCAAACTTTAGAAATCCTTCGGTTATTAAAATATCATCATTTGAATAGCTTCCGTCGTATTGAGTTTCTGTATTACTAATATTTCCTGAGATTTTAACCATCTGTTCCTGTTGTACCACATATTTCATGTGGTCAACACCAATAGAAATATCATAATGGTTGTTCAGAAAGTAACCTAACCTGAAATTATATTGCGGAATGGTAATACGCATGGGGTTAAAATAAGTATTCCAGTCGAAAGGAGTTTGCCTGTCGTTTGCAATTACGTTGTAAAGCTTGAAATCATATCCGGATCCTTTATACTCAATATCGGAATTTGAATACCAACTCCAGTTCCATCCCCAATAAAAGTACAAATCTCCTTTTCGGCTTCTTACCTGATTATTTAAAGATTGTGGCTGGCTTAATCCTTTGACAGAGAACAACATCAGAAAGATAAAAATTGATTTAATTTTTTTCATTTTTCAATTTAAATTTAATTTATTAGACATTAGTTTATAAATATATACCCACCTTAATAAGAAACTGTTAATTATTTAGAAACCCGGCGTAATGCGCATTCGGATTATTATTCATTTTTTCAATTGATTATATATCCGACCGGGGATAACCTTAATCTCTCGCCTTTTTCATTTTGAACTTCCAAATTTTTAATAAAGAAAGTTTCTCCCTGTTTTAACTCCTTTATAAAAATAATCTGTTTCTGGTTTAGATAAGAAGAGCCGGTTACATTAATTCCTTCTTCTGTAAGACTTTTGCTTATTGTAAAACTTATTATCCTGTAATTTAAATTTGAGGAAAAGCTACTCAGGCTGATTTCGGGCTTACCTATTAATAAGTCTTCTTTTCTGATTAACCCGCCGGTGTTTCCCTGTAAACTTATTGTTGGCAAAACCGGGTCGATTACCTTAAATTCTGATTTAAATGATTCAGTTATATTGCCCTTTGCATCACGCGCAATTACATTAATTGTAAGTTTACCAGGTTCTTCCACAAATACTTTGTACAATCCACCTTCTTTATTAATAGTTCCCCTGTCTACAGAAACATCGAGGGTACCATTTAAAATATTTGTAGCAGCAATATCAATGAAATTTTCAATCCCTGTATATAATACATTATCATAACCCACTATTTCTGACATAGAAGCTGAAGTAGTTGAATCCTGAACCACTGCAAGCATCACCCCAACAGCACATCCTGTATTTCCTTCAATAAATGAAAAATATACTTCGTAAGGCCCTGTTTCATTGCAAAAATAATCGAAACTTTGTTCATCCTGCTGATTATCATTATTATAGGTAGAAGCAAGTGTTAAATTTTCCCTTTTAAGCTGAATCATTCCTTTTGTATTGCTGTTTTGATCATTTTCAACCCGGAAACGGTATATGTACCCTTGGTTTAATCTTACATCAAATCTTGCGGTTACAGGTTTATTTTTCTTCTTTTTATCGATCTTGGTTTGTTTAATCCTGAAATCCCTTATAAAGAGGGCATCGTTGCCACAATTTTCAATTGCTTTGTCTACCAGCTTTTCATCGCACTGTGCTTTGGCTGGTACTTTAATTAATACCAAAATGAAAAGAAAACAAAGCAAGACCTTGAAATTTCCTTTTTCCTTTATAGTATTCATTTTGTGTAGTTTAAAATTTTTATTCATTTGGTGTCAGTTTTTCTAAACTTGTTTCCATTTTTTTCCTTTTCCCTTTTTTTACCTGTATTTCAGCCGAAATCATCACATGGTAATTTTCATCTTTTAATTGAAACCAGGTGTGCGTTAGTGAATAATGCCAGGTAACCGAACTGTTGCGGTTGCTGTATCCCAACCTTTGCCCGTAACTGATGGTGTTGGGAATTTCTTCAAATTGTGAAATTTCAATAAAGCTGTTCTGCGCTATTTCATTTTGTGATGGATAAATTCCTTCCATTCCGACGAAAAAACCATCTCCGGGCACTTCAATCCTGAAACCTGAAACGTCAACCTTGTACCAGCCTCCTTCTGTATGGGGCTTAATAATCAGCACTTCATCAAGTAAATCTTTTCCGGGTTTTCCATTTTCCGGGTTTAAAGCGTAAATCCTTACCCTGAAAGGCGAACTGGTGTTTCCTTTTTTTGATAAATAATAACTCACCGAACTTATAATTCCTTCTTTCTTTTTTTTATTTTCTATATACAATGCGGTTTGTTGACCTTGTGTATCGATATAAATAGAACCAAAACTTAATATTTTGTGATTTCCCAATTCCTTTATCCTGAAATCAGAAGCTTTTATCTCAACAGTTTCTATGTTTTCTGTTCTTGGTTTTAAAAATACAATGTGGTCGGACGTATTTATGAACCTTGAAACAGGTATTTTTTCTTTTTCAAATCCTAAATAACTTATTAATAATGAATCTTTTAGATTATCTTTATTAATAACAAGGTTAAAATTTCCTGCTGAATTGCTCAATGTTGACAATTTTCCTGAAATAAGCTGTATACCTGCAAATTCAAGTGGTTTGAAATCATTCCCTGATTTTATCGTGCCTTTAATTATAATTTTATCTAAATTTTGTGGCCTGGGTTGGAGTATAATAATGCCAGCCTTTAATCTGTAAATTACCTGGGTATTTGCGAATACCAGTTTTAGAATTTCTTTTATTTCTGCGTTTTCGGCCTTGAGTGTTATATTCTGGTCTAATTTTAAAATTGATTTGCTGTAAGAAAAGTTTATGCCTTCCTTGTCCTGTAAGTAATTAATTATTTCCTCAAGTGGCTTGTTCTCAAAATTAACACTTACCCTTTTGGTTTCGTTTTGCTGGGCCGAAAGATTTAAAACCCCTAAATTACAGCCAAGAAAAAGTACCAGAAAAGTTGAATAATATTTTAGAGGGTTTATTTTCAAAGGGTTGAAAAGTTATTTGCCTGGAAGTAAAATATATGCATCTCCATCTTTTTTGATGTCTAAATTTAAGGTGAGAGCCAGAATACCTGTTAGTTCTTCAAGTTCCTTATTTTCATATTTTCCTGTTATTTTCATCGATTTAATTTCTTCATTACCGGTTTTGAATTCACATTTGTAATAGCTGGCTAACAATGAAAGAGCTTCTGGCAATGGGGTATCTTTAAATACAAATATGCCTGTTTTCCAGGATAAAAAGTTAGGATCGTTGTTCATTTCTTTACTGAAACTATTATCAAAGCTGTTTAATACTCCGGCTTGTCCTTTCTCCAAAACCAGCGAGCCTGCTGCTTTTTTACTTTTCGCACTATAAACCACTTTTCCATCCATTACCACTATTTTTTCAGTATTTTCAAACGGTCTTGCTTTTAAATTAAATGCTGTTCCTATAACTTTAACAATAGAGTTTTTTGTTTCAATGATAAATGCTTTCTGAGCATTATGGCTGATTTCAAAATAGGCTTCGCCGCTGAATTTTATAAATCTTTCCTTTTGGTTGAAATGTATATTATATTCTATTGCAGAACCCGAATTAAGGGTAATAACGGAATTATCGGGCAGGGTTATCGTTTTTTGTTTGTCAGCTGCTTCTATTTTTACCAATTGTACAGGTATTAATGGTTTTGAAGGTTGATTCCGGAGCACAAAATAGGTGGCAATTAAAAGTATGGTGGCAGCAATTGACCATATTGGCCATAATCTTTTCAAATAAGATGGTTGGCCGGAATTCATTTTTAGCTTTTTCTTTACTTTTCTCAGGGAAGTTTCCGTATCTATTTGCCGGTAAAATTTAAGTCCGGTTGAAGAATGCCAAATTTTTGAAATCTTTTCAAACTCAATCCTGTTGGCAGGATCAGAGTTTAACCAGGTATTAAATAATTCAGTATCCTGACTGCTTGCAGTTCCGTTTAACTGCCTGATTATAAGTTCATATTTTCTATTTTCGTCCATTTCTTCCATAACCACTCTCCTGAAAAGAGTATAAAATTTTTTAATACCCTTACAAACTTTTAAAATATTTTAATCATGGGCTACATTCATTTAGCCTCAAAATTAAAAATGTAAATTTTCCGATTTGGAATTACTTTCCTATCCATATCATGATCAGAATTTTAATATAATCATCCAGATGTTTTCGCAAATACCTGAGCGCTCTTGTCATCTGAGTTTCAACAGTTTTAACAGAAATATTTAATTGTTCTGCAATTTCACGGTTTTTAAGTTCATCAAACCTGCTCATTTTAAATATTTTACGACATTCAGCCGGTAATTGTTCAATGCTTTGAATTATTCTTTCTTCAAGTTCGGTTTGTTCCAGCAAATTATCAAAATTTTCTTCAATTACAGTTGCCTCTGTGAGATTTGTTTTTCCTTGTTTTATCGACTTTTTGTACAGATGGACACTGTTGTTAAATACCGATTTGTACAGATAGGCCTTTAAGGAAACTATGGGTTCCAGGTGGTGTCTTTTTTCCCATAATATCACAAATAAATCCTGCACCACTTCTTCTGCGTCTTCTACATTTTTAGTTATTTTTAAAGCAAAAAGCACCAGGCTACGGTAATATTTCCTGAATAACTCATCGAATGCAGCTTGGTTGTTGTCAATGAGTTGAATTAATAATAGTTTATCCGTTGGTTCCAAAAATAAGCTTGCTACAAAATGAAATTCTTTGCCTATAAATTTATCGAAAAATAGTTAATAAAATCAAACATTTCATATTTTTGCACCTCCAAAAAAATAAATCAAAAAAAATCCAATAAAATGGGAAGAGCGTTTGAATACCGCAGAGCCGCCAAAGAAAAAAGGTGGGATAAAATGTCGAGAATATTTCCAAAACTGGGAAAAGCTATTACAATTGCTGCAAAAGAAGGAGGTACTGATCCGGAAATGAACCCGAAACTTCGCACAGCTATTTTGAATGCAAAAGCCCAAAATATGCCAAAAGACAATATTGAAGCTGCTATAAAAAGGGCTTCGGGTAAAGATGGTGCTGTTTACCTGGAAATCAACTACGAAGGAAAAGGCCCGCATGGCGTTTTGATATTTATTGAAAGTGCCACCGATAACTCAACCCGTACCATTGCCAATGTTAAATCCTACTTTAATAGATTAGGAGGGACACTAAGTCCACACGGTGCGCTGGAGTTTATGTTTTCGCGCAAAGCGGTTTTCGAATTTTCAAAATCAGATGATGTAGATTTGGACGAACTGGAACTGGAATTAATTGATGCCGGCCTTGAATCCATTGAAAGTTACGAAGATACAGTTTATGTGTACGGCGATTATACCAATTTCGGGCAATTAAACAAAGCTTTTGAAGAAAAAGGAATTAACATTACCAAAGCCAGTCTTCAGCGCATTCCTACCACACCGGTTGAGTTTACCGAGGAACAGATGGCAGATATTGAAAAACTGATTGACAAGCTTGAAGAAGACGATGATGTTCAGGCGGTTTATACCAATATTGCCTAACAAGTTAAATAAAATCTAAGGCTGTCCAAAAAATCGGGGCAGCCTTATTATTTACTTAATGTATAGTTTTCCAATAGTTTAATCTTGAAAAAGTTTGGTGTTTTATGAGTTAACAAATTTCTGCCACTACAAAGGTACTTCCGCCGACAAATATAAAATCATCTTTATCAGCATTTTGCCTTGCATTTTCAAGGGCAGCCTTTACCGAATTGTATGAATTACCATTTAATCCAAAACCCAGGGCTTTTTGTTTTAATAATTCCTGGTTAAGTGCCCTGGGAATATCAGCCCTGCAAAAATAGTACTTCGCATTTTTGGGTAACATTCCCAATATAGATTCGATATTTTTATCTTCAACTACCCCAAAAACAATGTGCAGGTTTTTGAATTGAACGGTCTTTATCTGTTCTAAAACTTGTGCAATTCCTGCTTCATTATGCCCTGTATCGCAAACTATTTTAGGGTTTTCACCTATCGTTTGCCACCTGCCTTTAAATCCTGTTATTTGTATCGAATTTTCGAATCCGGCATAAATTGAGTCCCTGTGTACCGGATATCCTGAATTATTTAATATTTCGATGGCCTGTAATACGGTAGTGGTGTTTTTTTTCTGATAAATTCCTTTTAAATCAAGTTTTAAATTTTCTAAAAACATTTTGTTGTTCTTAAACACATTAAAAACCTGTTTCTCTTCAATTGTATTTGGTTGTAATTCAACAGTATAATATTGATCAGCAAAATAAATTTCACTTTTTTGTTCATTCGCTTTGTCTTCAAATACATCCATAATTTCGGGCTGGCTTTCGCCTATTACCACCGGAACACCTGGTTTTATTATGCCTGCTTTTTCGCCGGCAATCTGTCTGAGGGTATCTCCTAAAAATTGTGTATGATCTTTACTGATGTTGGTGATAACCGATACAACCGGATTAATAATATTGGTTGAATCCAACCTGCCGCCCAGGCCTGTTTCAATAACTGCAATATCCACTTTTTCATCAGCAAAATACTTAAAACACATCATCATGGTAAGTTCAAAAAAAGAAGGATTTAAAGGCTCAAAATCATTTCGGTATTTTTCTACAAAATCAACAATATAATGCTCGCTTATTTCTCTCCCGCTTATTTTAATTCGTTCCCTGAAATTTTTAAGGTGCGGTGAGGTATACAGACCAGTTTTATACCCTGCCTTTTGTAAAACTGCTGCCAGAATATTCGATACTGATCCTTTTCCATTGGTACCTGCAATATGAATTGTAGGATATAAACTGTGTGGATGGTTGAAATACTTATCTAACGCCAATGAGTTATCAAGGTTTGCCTTATAGGCAGCTCCTCCAATTCGTTGAAACATTGGCAATTGGCTATATAAATAACCCAGTGTTTCCTGGAAATTCATTTCGGCTTAGTGTTTAGTTTAAAAAGTTTCTGGTTCTGAAAACAAATTTAAGAAATTTAAGCTTCCGGGTAATCAATAAATTGCACATTTTAAGATAATTGAATCCGGAACCCTTAGTTAAACCAACAATATAAAAGTTTTAGCTTAATATTTTTTTAAATAAAATCATTATCTTGTAGCAAAAAAATATATGGCAATAAAGAAAAAGATATTCGTACTCGATACCAATGTTATTCTGCATGATCATTTATGTATTTACCATTTTGAGGAACACGACATTGTAATACCTATTGTGGTTCTTGAAGAGTTGGACAAATTTAAAAAGGGAAATGACCAGATAAATTTCCAGGCAAGGGAATTTACCCGCGAGCTTGACAGGATTTCGGGCGAAGACCTTTTTAATGGCGGGGTTTCGTTGGGCAGTGGAAAAGGAAAATTAAGTATTGAATTAGGCAAGGAATTCTCAGAAAAATTGAAAAAATCATTTTCCGAAGAAACTCCTGATCATCGTATTTTGGCCATTACCGAACATCTTAAAATTAAATTTCCTAAAAAAGACATCATTCTTGTGAGCCAGGATATTAACCTCAGGATGAAAGCCAAAGCGCTTGAAATAATGGCGCAGGACTACAAGGCAGGAAAGGTCAGAAGTATAGAAAAAATTGAAAACAGTATAGAAGTTATTGAAGGGATTGAAGACAGTCTGATTTCGAAATTGTATAAGGACGAAGAAGGCATTATGGTTTCTGATTTTAATTTTAATGTGGAACCTAATGCACACCAGTATATAATTTTGAAAGGTGAAAATTCAAGTGCCCTGGCCCATTACGATCCTTTTCAAAAAAAAATAAACCGTGTAATTAAAGAGAAAGCATCTGGTATAATGCCCCGGAATGCGGAGCAGACTTTTGCCCTTGATGCACTTTTAAGACCGGAAATTAAGCTGATTTCGATGACCGGAAAGGCCGGCACCGGAAAAACCCTTTTGGCTCTTGCTGCCGCTCTTGAACAGCGAAAAGATTTTAACCAGATTTATCTTGCCAGACCGGTTATAGCGCTGGGAGATAAGGATATAGGCTATTTGCCGGGCACTGCGAAGGAGAAAATAGGGCCATATATGCAGCCTTTACTTGATAACCTTGATGTAATAAAAAACAGCTATGGTAAAAACTCAAAGAGTTATGCCAAAATTGAGGAAATGCAGGAGGATGAAAAATTAATTATCACGCCTCTGGCCTATATCAGAGGCCGAAGCCTGTCGAATGTCTATTTTATTGTTGACGAGGCGCAAAACCTTACCCCTCACGAGGTTAAAACAATTATTACCAGGGCAGGGGAGGGCACTAAAATGGTTTTTACCGGCGATATACAGCAAATTGATTCCCCTTACCTGGATGATAAATCCAACGGCTTATCTTATCTGGCAGACAGAATGAAAGGACAGGATATTTTTGCACATGTAAACCTGGTCAAAGGCGAAAGAAGTTACCTGGCCGATTTGGCGAGTGATCTTTTATAATAATCAATTATTTTCCTCTAAAATCATGAAGCTATATAAGTTCGCAGCCATTGATATTGGAACCAATGCCATGAGGCTGTTACTGGCTAACGTTATTGAGGACGAAGGGCAGACTTATTTTAAAAAATCGTCTTTAATCCGTATGCCAATCAGGCTGGGCGAGGATGTTTTTGAATCAGGTAAAATCAGGAAAAAAAGGGCACGGAACCTGATTCGGATTATGGATGCTTTTAACCTGTTAATGCAGGCAAATGACGTGGTTCGCTACCGGGCTTGTGCAACTTCTGCCATGCGTGAGGCAAAAAATGGAAAAAAACTCATCGGACTTATTAAAAGAGAAACCGGTATGTTGGTTGAATTAATATCCGGCGATGAAGAAGCTAAAATTATCAGGGGTTCTCAAATTAACACACTTCTTGAACATGGAAAAAACTGGCTTTTTGTGGATGTTGGTGGTGGAAGTACTGAAATAACCCTGTTTCAAAATAATGAAGTTGTTAAATCCCATTCTTTTGAAATTGGTACCATTCGATTGTTAAAGGATATTGTTAAAAAAGAAGAAGTTTTGTACTTCGAAAATTGGCTTTCGGAATTAAAAGGTAAATATGAGAACCTTCAGGTAATCGGATCGGGAGGAAACATTAACCGGATTTATAAATTTTCGCAACATCGTGAGGGCGAAGGCCTTTTTTATCATGAATTACTGGAGATTTATAACAATATTAAATCATATAGTTATAATGAAAGGCTTAAGCTGCTTGGATTTAACCCCGACCGGGCCGATGTTATTGTTCCCGCTGCTGAAATTTTCCTTAAAATTATGAGATACGCAGAAATTGGTAAAATTCAGGTGCCTAAAATTGGCCTTGCCGATGGAATTATCGAACTTGAATACAAGAAGTTTAAAGAAGAATTATTAATCAGAAAAAGTTAGGTTCCCTTTTTTATATGGTATTGTAAAATGCGCTAACCTTCAGATCTTATCATTGTTTTCAATATCCAACCGCTATATCATCGCCCCTCGGATCGGCTCCTCCTTCGTATGTACCGTCAGGTTTTACAAGAATAGCATCCACGCGGCCAATAGAAAACCTTGACTCAAAACGATGCCCCATTTTTTCAAGTTCGCTTAAAAGGTTTTTATCGAAACCATTTTGTTCGTAACTAACCACATCCGGAAGCCATTGATGATGAAATCTGGGAGTTGAAACAGCTTTCTGGATATCCATACCCTTATCTATCACATTTACAATGGTTTGAAAAACGGAGGTAATAATTGTTGATCCACCCGGACTCCCAACAATCATAAAAAGTTTACCATCCTTTTCAATGATGGTGGGCGTCATTGAACTTAACATTCTTTTATTGCCTTCAATGGCATTGGCTTCTCCGCCAATTAAACCAAACATATTAGGATAACCGGGTTTTATACTAAAATCGTCCATTTCATTATTGAGCAGGAAACCTGCGCCTTCTACCACAATGCCTGAACCATATCCTCCATTAATGGTTGTTGTTACGGAAACCGCATTTCCCCATTGGTCGGTAACAGAGTAATGCGTGGTCTCTTCTTTTTCAGCATGAACTGGTTTTCCTGGCTTTATATCGTCTGCTTTACGTGCTTTGTTTTCATCAAAACCGCTCATTCTGTTTTTCAAATAGGTTTCGTCTAAAAGTTCTTTTACCGGCACATGCTCAAAATCATTGTCACCCAAATGTGTTGACCTGTCGGCAAAAACCAGCTTCTCCGCTTCCACCATCAGGTGTATTGATTTAAGATCATTTGAAGGCCATTTATCTAATGGATAAGGTTCAACCAATTTTAATAACTGGAGCAGGGCAACCCCGCCACTTGAAGGTGGTGCCATAGAAATAATTTTATAGCCCCTGTAAGTACCTGCAACAACCGGACGCCATACAGACTTGTAGTTTTTTAAATCATTCAAACTAATAAAACCATTTCCGCGTTTCATTTCTGCTACTATTTTGTTTGCAGTTTCCCCGGAATAAAAACCATCCCTTCCTTTGTTGCGGATTAACTTTAAAGTTTTAGCCAAATCTTTTTGAATTAGCACATCTCCTTCTTTCCACTTGCCTTCCTTTTTTACAAAATCTGGTTTTTTCCGATTTACTTTTATAAAATGTTCGTTCTCAGCATTCAGACTTTTGGCCAGTTTTGCAGATACCTTAAATCCTTTTTCTGCCAGATCTATTGAAGGTTGAATTAATTCTTTAAATGGCAGTTTCCCATATTTTTTATGCGCTTCAATCATTCCGTCTACACTGCCAGGAACTCCTGATGCCGCATGGGTAAACTGGCTCATATCTGCAATCACATTTTTCGAAGAATCAAGAAACATATCCCTGAAGGCTTTTTCAGGTGCTTTTTCCCTGTAATCTATTGAAATTGCTTTGCCATCCGCTAATCTTATTACCATAAATCCCCCGCCTCCAATATTTCCGGCTGCCGGATAACATACTGAAAGCGCAAAACCGGTTGCCACAGCTGCATCAACCGCATTTCCGCCCTTCTTAAGAATTTCGACTCCTATTTTGGAAGCCTCAGGATAGGCAGAAACCACCATTCCGGATTTAAACCCGCTTAAAAACTGAATTTGTTGAACTGGCAGTTTATTAAATTGAAAAAAGAAGTAAAAAACAAGGAGACTAATTATTTTGATCTGCATAATGTAGGTAACTTAATTTCGATTATAAAGCAAATATAACATTATCAGCACGATTAATAAATAATGTTTTTGTGGTAAACAAAAAAGATCTTATTTTTGATAATATCCTTAAACCTATCGCTATGACTATATTATTTCTTGCCTTTGCACCTATCATACTTATCCTGATTTATATAAATTATCGTGATAAATACGAAAAAGAACCAATGGGTTTGCTTATGAAAGCCCTGGGTGCCGGTGCCATTATTACCGTTCCTATTTTGTTGATAGAAATTGGGCTTGGTGAAGCATATAAACCCTTAACAAATATACAGGCTGCCCTTTATAACGGTTTTATAGTTGCTGCTTTTACCGAAGAATTGTTCAAATTTCTGGCTTTTTACGTTATAATATGGAAAAACAGGAACTTTAATGAACTTTTCGACGGGATAATTTATGCCGTATTCATTTCGTTGGGGTTTGCAGCTGTTGAGAATTTCTTCTACGTTTTCGGAAAGGGGGGTGGTGTAGGTGTACTGAGGGCTTTTACAGCTGTACCTGCACATGCACTTTTTGGTATTACCATGGGATATTACTTTAGTCTGGCAAGGTTTAATGAAGAATCGGGATCAAAATATATTTGGTTTGCTTTTTTTGTACCTGTTCTTATTCACGGATTGTATGATTTTTTCCTGATGTCGGGAAATGGATTTCTGCTTTTGGTGTTTTTGCCTTTCTTTGTTTACTTGTGGATTTCCGGGTTCAAGCGCATGAAAAAGCTGTCTGAGAATTCTGTTTTTAAAAATAAGCAGACTTCAGATTCTCTTGCCGGACCTGAAGAAGATAACTTTGGAATGGACAACAGAAGTACAGATATTTAATATTTTATATCCAACCAGCAGTTACCGTTTATATTTTCTGAAGAAACTTCTCCATTTCATTAAAATTACGCCCCACAGGGCTTCATTAAAAATGCCTCCGCTCATTTTTGATTTTCCTTTTTTCCGGTCGGTAAAAATAATGGGTACTTCAATTATTTTAAATCCGAATTTATAGGCGGTAAATTTCATCTCTATCTGAAAAGCATATCCTTTAAACCTGATATGATCAAAATTAATGGTTTCCAGAACCTGTCGCCTGTAACATTTAAATCCGGCAGTTGTGTCCATTATTCTCATGCCGGTTATTACCCTTACATATTTTGAAGCGTAATACGACATTATAACCCTGCCAATGGGCCAATTTACAACATTTACGCCCGAAATATATCTTGACCCGATGGCCAAATCTGCTCCGTTTTCACTGCAGGCCTTATACAATTCAGTTAAATCATCGGGGTTGTGCGAAAAATCAGCATCCATTTCAAAAATGTATTCATAGCTCTTTTTCAATGCCCAACTAAAACCCGCAATATATGCAGTGCCTAATCCAAGTTTGCCTTCGCGTTGTAAAAGAAAAATCCTGTCTGCATATTCAATCTGCAGCGTTTTTACCAAACCTGATGTGCCATCGGGAGAATTATCATCAACAATTAAAATGTCAAAAGAAGGCACAAGTGATAAAACTTTCCGGATAATCGCTTCGATATTCAGAATTTCATTGTAAGTTGGAATTATTACAAGGCTATCAGACATTTTATCAATTTTAATTATTAGATGTTTACCCTTTATTTAAAACCTATTGATTGAACTTCATCTCACTAAAATACCATCTTTTTTTTACAAAATAATCGATTATCATGCTTCTGTTATAAATTTCTTTTATTCCCGAAAGATTTAAATTTTTATCTTTTCTTTTCTTGTGCATGGCCGTAATTTTTCGGTAAAAATGAATATGGGCCTTAAAAACAATGAAAAAGAAGCTGAAATTAAATGAAACCAGATATATTAAAGCTGATAAACCATCTAACATTAATCTTTGAAAAATTACGGGAAATAGTTCCCTGGCATTGAGGTTTTTATAAAGTACGAAGAGATTATTTCTGTAATTCAGATAAAGTTTTCTGGGACTGTTGTTTGGCAATGCCCCTCCACCAACATGATAAACTACTGAATCAGTGTAACATACTATACGTTTTCCTCTGTTTATGATTCGCCAGCACAAATCAATTTCTTCCATATGAGCAAAAAATTCTTCGTCAAATCCGCCAACTTCTTTAAATATTTCCGACCTTATAATCATGCATGCGCCCGAAGCCCAAAAAATATCAAGGTTTTTATCGTATTGTGCTGTATCTTTCTCAATGGTTTTTAAAATCCTTCCACGACAAAAAGGATACCCGAACCGGTCGATAAAACCCCCGGCTGCACCTGCATATTCAAAATATTCTTTATTATGGTACGATTTGATTTTGGGCTGACAGGCTGCAACATCAGGATTATTGTCCATAAAGCGGATAACCGGTAAAATCCAGTTTTCAGTAACTTCAACATCAGAATTCAGGACAACAAAATATTCAGCAGGAATTAACTGTAATGCCCTGTTATAGCCACCGGTAAAACCGTAATTTTCACTAAATTCAATTAATAAAATGCTTTGAAAATTTGATTTAATATAGTTTACTGAATTGTCGTTTGACCCATTATCTACTACCCAAAGGCTTATATCAGGGTGATTGGAGTTCTTAACCAGTTGTGGCAGAAATTTCTCGAGGAAATTTTTACCGTTCCAGTTTAAAATAACTACGGCAATTTTAGAATAAGGATAACCTGCTTCACCGGAAAGGGTCATTTTTTGATTATTGATTTAATGTTTTCAAGAAATTCATGGTAGATAAGTGAATTACTTGCAATGATTTCTCTTCCGAAAATATAGTTATTGCCACCCTTAAAATCGCAAACTTTGCCCCCTGCCTGATTTACAATAAAGGCACCAGCTGCAACATCCCAGGGGCTGAGGCTGTATTCATAAAATGCTTCAAACCTGCCACAGGCAACATAGGCAAGATCGGTTGCGGCCGAACCGAGTCGCCTTAAACCATGTGAGTTTCGCATAAAGAAATCGAGCGAATCGAGGAATTCCTTCATGCAATCGTAGTCATAATAAGGAAATCCTGTTGCTATCAAAGAATCTTTAACGGTTTTTGCTTCTGATACTTTTATCTCATTTCCATTCAGATAGGCTTTTTCTCCTTTCCAACTGTAAAATGTTTCATTCCTGGTTATTTCATGTACAATCCCTAAAATGGTTTCTTGTTCGTACATTAGCGCTACACTTATGGCGTAGGGTGCAAGTCCATGGATAAAATTTGTAGTGCCATCCAATGGGTCGATCACCCATTTATATTGCGATTCACTTTTTGCAACCGTGTTTTCTTCTGCTATAAATCCAACATTGGGTACAAGGTGTTTCAACCCTTCAATTAGCTGTTTCTCAGCGTTTTTATCTACAAATGAAACGAAATTATGCAATCCTTTAATTTCTACATTTTTTTTATCAAATGTATCAGATTGGGCCGTAATATACCTGGCCACTTCTTTAATTACCTCAATGGCTACTAATCCAAAGTCTTGAAGATTAATCATTTCTTCTTTTGTTCATTTAAATCAGGGAGATTCATTTTTGCATTCAGCCAGGCATCAATCTGTTTTCCTTTTTTCTTAAAAATAAATACCCCAACAATCCCGGCAACCAACAAAATCGTTGAAATCAGCTCAGCCTGTGTAATCCCGAAACCTAATAAATCATATTTATTGTTAATCCTGATTTGTTCAATTAAAAGTCTTTCAATTCCTATAAATGACAAAAACATCATAAACATGATACCCGGGCTCATAATTTTTTTCCTTATGCTCCATAAAATGATGAAAATTATCACCATCATAGTGGTTTCATAAAATGGAGTTGGATATACCGGAACATCCAGAATATGGCAATGCGCACCATAACAATTATCAATAATCTTTCCGGAATTAATCACATTATGAGGGTAATCGTAAGCCCAAATCCAATCAGGAAGAAAACTAAGCCAGCCTGGTTTAGGATTTGGATTTGGAATTCCCCAGCAGCCATCTCCCGAAATCTGACAGCCAAGCCGACCAACTCCATAGGCCAACGCAAGGGCGGGTGCTGCTGCATCAAGCAAAAACAGGGATTGAATGTTGTTTTTACTTGCATAAAACAGAACTGCACCAACGCCAATGATTAATCCTCCTAAAAATGTTAAACCACTGAAGGAAAACAAAGAGCCAAGTGGATCTGCAATAAATTCATCGAAATTCTCGAGGTTATGAAAAATTTTAGCACCTAACAAACCAAATATGGCTGCAACAATTAAGATGTTTCCCGCCAGCTGATGGGGATAAATGGTTTGTTCTACCCATTTTGGCTTATCGAGTTTTGCTTTATTTTTTTCACGCCAGGTTAGATACCCTGATAATGCTGCTCCTGCAATGCCTCCTAAAATATTTCCCCTCAACGATAAGATCATTTCCTGTGGATTTGCTACAAATTCAGCATAATGTAAAACTGCATCAATAAGCTTATAACCTATTATAAATCCACCCAGGGCAGAGATTAAAATACTCGAAAGTTTAGCTGGTTCACCAACCAGAGTCTTTTTAATGGTAGGGGGATAATTTGTTAATTTCTCTTTTCTCTTTAATTCGATGGCTAAAATAAATATTCCCGTTAAAAAGGCCATTGCTACAAAAAAGCCATAAGTTTGGATGGGCATTGGGATATTAACTCCAAAAACATCACGAAAAAAATCTGTCAGTGTTGGATACATGTGTATGAACTAAATAATTTGATGAAACTACGTATTTTGAATTAGTACTGTAAGAATATCAGCCTTCTACAATAAATAACTCTTTTTAATTTTCTGAGGAGCGAAAGTATAAATAATTTTTTTAGAAACGAATTTATAAAGCTTTTGAATTACCATGCTTTTTCACAAAACCATTCACGCAATCTTCGGTTAAATCAGGTTATAAGGATTCTTGAAATTTCTTCCATATTGGCCTTTATTATTCCTTTTTCGGTAATTATTCCTGAAATCAGTTCACCTGGTGTTATATCAAATGCGGGGTTTATGGCTTCAGAGCCAGGATTGGAAACCAGAATTTTTTCCTTTTTCCCTTCCATGGTAATTCCTTCCTGGTACAACACTTCATCCATAATTCGTTCTTCAACAATTATATTTTTACCGTTTTCGGAATTTCCATCGAAAGTTGATAATGGGGCGGCTACATAAAATGGTATACCGTAATACTTAGCAGCAATAGCCTTTTCAAGTGTCCCAATTTTATTTGCGGTATCTCCATTCCTGGCAATTCTGTCAGCCCCTACTATTACCAAATCAACCAAACCTTTCGACATTAAGTACGCACCTGCATTATCAGGAATTATTTTAAACGGAATATTTTCGTTCTGAAGTTCCCATGCTGTTAATTTTGCCCCTTGCGAACGCGGCCTGGTTTCATCAACCCAGACAAATATTCTTTTTCCGCAATCGCGTGCGGTATAAATGGGCGAAAGGGCTGTTCCATGATCTACAAAAGCCAGCCAGCCTGCATTACAATGCGTAAGTATTCTGAAATTGTCACTAATCAATGCATTTCCCAGTTCACCTATTTTCTTACTGTCTTTTTTGTCTTTCAGGGCATATTGTATAGCAGCATCAACAGCACTCTCTTTTCCGCTCAATGCCGCCTGGTAAACCTTTTCTGTAGCATCAAACAAGTTTCTTGCGGTGGGGCGTGTAGATTCAATTTCGAGCCTTGCTTTTTTTATATCAGAAAAATAACTTATACTATCAGCCTCAATTGCTGCCTGGGCCATCGCAAATGCAGCCGCGGCACCTATTGCCCCTGCACCTCTTAAAATCATTGTTCTTATAGCATGGCAGGTTTCCGAACAGGTTTTGGCCGAGTAAATGCAAAATTCGAAAGGCAGCAGGTTCTGTTCAATCATTTTTACTTCAGATCCTTCAAGCCAGATGGTTTCGTAATATTTTTGATTTACCCTCATCAAATGAGTTTTTTGATTATTTTTTACTTATCAAAGTAATATACTATTATTTCTGCTCTTTGCTTACCAATATCGATATGTTTGATGGAAATTTTCCTGATATCCAGGCCGGTATGTTCTTTTAATTCAGCAATAAGGATATCTCTTTTTTCGGGTTTAATGTTTTCAATCGATGGATAATCAATTGTTTGGTACTTTTGGTTGCGCATTATCTTATTGCCATCAATCACATAAACAACAGTAAGAATCATTAAATTAACAACAATAATCTCCAATCTTGATCCTTGAATAACTGAGTTTATAAGGCCAATGGTCATGACAATAAAAATGTAAGTCATGTCCTTTAAAGTGATTGTATCTGTTCGAAAACGTAGAAGTGAAAAAGCAGCTAACAAACCAAATGCACTTCCCGCAAAACTCATCGATTCTGTTTTCTGAAGTAATTGAGATAAGAGAAAAACTATAAAATTTAGAAGGAAAAAGGTGAAAAAAGCGTCATTTTTGCGGTAGGTGTTGTAGTAGATTAAACGAATCAAAATAATCATCGTAATCCAATTGATAAACATCCGCAATAAAAAATCCGAGGTAAATAATTGTAAAGCTTCCATTGGTTACTTCTATTAATAATTAAATCACAGTTGGAATAAAAAGCTATATTTTATTCAAATTCATAGCCAATTGATAAAACAGAAAAAAATTTTTCAATTCTTGAAAAGTACATAAAATAAATTAATAAATGAATACAGAATTAATATTAGACAGGTAAATTGAGATGATTCAATTCCAGTGAGTTAAATTGGCCTATGAATTTTTGTAATTTATTAATACACCCAACTAATCTCTGTAATTTTTCTCCCATTTACATGCCGATGCCAGGGTTTCTATCATAGTTATATCATTTAATAATGTTTATTTCGATTATCTGCACAAACATGCATTTATTTACCGGTTGAAATGTACAAAGAAAAAATAAATTAAGAAATTTTCATTCCCAATAAACGCGTTTAATTTATAATGTTTGACTTAAGGATCTTTTAATGCATGATTTTTATAAAAAAAATATTTTATTTTGTAAATGCTTGAAACTGAAAGGAAAATTGCATAAAATTCTGCTCATTATTGTTTTTTTTGTTGGTACTAAGGCTTTTTCGCAAGAAAATGAAAAAGAACTTGTGTGCCGTTACACCATTATGGCTGAAAACTTAATTTTGGAAGGAAATTCTGATTTTGCACTTAACCATTTGAACATTACCCTCAAAAAAGCTTTAAAACTTAAGGATGACAGCCTTCTTACCATTGTATACCGACAGTTAGGTCAATTGTATGAAATTAAAGGAAATTATAAATATTCGATAAATAATTATCTTAAAGCAATTTCCTATTGCAATAAGTCAAATTTAATCAATGAAAAGGCAAAATGCTACAAAGGGTTATCAAATGTTGATTTTAGGACAGGAAACAATGAACTCGCCCTTGAAAATTGTATGCTTGCCATTGAAATATTTAAAACGCTAAATGATACGGCTGAATTCATTGCTTCATCAAGTTTAAAAGCTCAGGTATATTTAGGACTCAATAAAATTGACGAAGCCCGGCAGATTTACAATTTACTTCTTAATCTTGCCATTCAAACAAATGATAGCGCAAACCTCGTGTATATTTATGATCATATTGGTGCTGTCCATTCATTTAAAAGTGATTATGATTCTGCCTTATTTTATATGGAAAAAGCCCTTAAAATAAATGGCGATTCCAAAAGACCTGTTTATCGTGCAATTATTTATGGCAATATGGGCGAAATGTACATGTGTAAAGGATTATACGAAGAAGCAATTAAATTTCTGAAATTGGCTTATGAAATAGAACGGGAATCGGATTTTAAATCCGGAATGATTTTTCTTCATTATACACTTGGACAAACCTATAGCAGAATGGGAGATGCCAAAAATGCTGAATCAGAGTTTAATAATTGTTTAAAACTTATCGCGGCTACTGGTGAATCACGAGAGAAACCTATTGTATATCAGTTACTTTCTGAACATTATGAAAGATCCAGAAATTATATTGAAGCATTAAAATATTTAAAACTGAAAACGGCTTCAGCAGATAGTCTTGGTAAAATTTCAAACGAACTAAAAATAGAGGAATTAAAGATAAAAAATGATTTTGAAGAAATTGAAAATGAATTAAATATCAGTAAAAAAAGTGTTTTACTTCAAAAATATATAATTGCCCTGATTGGTAGCGGTTTTTTGTCCATCATTATTTTTTCGGTTTTCATTTACCGAAGCCAACGAAAATTAAAAAAAGCCAATAAATCAAAAAAATTATTATTTTCAATAATTGGCCACGATTTACGCGGACTTGTAGGAAGTATAAATCAAATGCTCGATCTGATAGATATAAGCGAAGATGATAAGAAACTTTTTTATTTGGATAAACTTAAGCAACCGGCTCAATCTTCCCTTTTACTGCTCGATAATTTGCTTGACTGGTCTAAAACAGGCGAAAAATCTATTGCTTACAATCCCATAGAATTGGATATTTCTGAAATCTTTATTTCGGTAAAAGAATTATTGAAACCGCTTGCGGAAAGAAAAAATATTAAAGTAAATATTGTCCTGGATCAAAATTATAAGGTATTTGCCGATGAAAACCAGGTAAAAACAATTATCAGGAATTTATTGTCAAATGCCATTAAGTTTACAAATATCGAAGGTTTTGTCGATATTACAGGAAAGAAAGAGGCTAAAAATTTAAGAATTATTGTAAAGGACAATGGAATTGGGATGGAAAAAAATATTGTGGATAAAATTTTGAAAGGATCTTTTTATTCAGGATTTGGTACACAAAGCGAAACAGGTTCGGGCCTGGGTTTAAGCATTTGTAAAGAATTTATAAAGAAAAACAAAGGCAAGTTTTTTATCGAAAGTATGCCTGGTAAAGGAAGTTCCTTTCAGTTTACCTTGCCTTTAAGTAAAGTCAATTGAAAACCAGGTTTTTCATCATAAAAAATACGGTAATTTTAAAGACGAAAGGTTTGATGGTAATTCCAGAATTTCGGGATATTTAAATTTTCAGTTTGTTTCTGTATTTGGTCTCCCAATTCCATGCTGAAGCAAGCGTTTCATCAAGGCCTTTTTCTGCTTTCCATCCCAGTTCATGGTTGGCAAGTGAAGTTTCAGCCCATATTTTTTCAATATCGCCGGGTCTTTTATCCACTATTTTGTAATTTACTTTTACCCCGGTTGATTTTTCAAATGTTTTTACCACTTCAAGTACACTTGTTCCTTTTCCGGTACCAATGTTAAAGAATTCATAATTTGACTTGTTCCGGTTTTCGATAAGTCTCTGAATGGCAACAACATGTGCTTTTGCGAGGTCTACTACATTTATAAAATCCCTGATGCAGGTTCCGTCGGGCGTATTGTATGTATCGCCAAAAATACTGAGTTCCTTTCTTAAGCCATAAGCGGTTTGTGTTACGAACGGTACAAGGTTGTTTGGGATTCCTCGTGGTAATTCTCCAATCAGTCCCGACGGATGAGCACCAATAGGATTGAAATACCTTAGTGCTATGGATTTAAACTGCTCCGAAGCTTTTGAAAAATCCCTTAATATGTCCTCAGAGATTTTTTTGGTATTTCCATAAGGTGATTCAGCTTCACGACGCGGTGTATTTTCAGTTACGGGTAGTATATCCGGTTGACCATAAACGGTGCAGGATGAAGAAAAAACAAAATTATTTATTTTGTATTTATCACAGGCCAGGAGCAGGTTTATTAGGGTTCCCACGTTGTTTTCATAATAAAGAAGTGGTTTTTCAACCGATTCTCCAACTGCCTTAGATGCCGCAAAATGAATAATGGCATTTATTCCGGGGTATTTTTCAAAGAGGGCAAATGTTTTTTCCCTGTTTTTAAGGTCAAATTCCTCAAAAATTACCTTTTTACCGGAAATCTGCTCAATCCGTTCTGCCACTTCTTTTTCTGAATTGGACAAATCATCAACTATAACCACTTCAAATCCTGCATTCTGGAGTTCAACCACCGTGTGTGATCCAATGTACCCCATGCCTCCTGTTGTTAATATCATTTTACCAAAAGTTTAATTTTTATTTCATTAGAGTTCACGCAACATCCTGGCACTTGTTTCGGGCGTAATATCCCTTTGTGCATTGGCCAGCATTTCATAACCAACCATAAATTTTTTAATGGTTGCCGACCGGAGTAAAGGTGGAAAAAAATGCATGTGAAAATGCCAGTGCCTGTTATCCCCGCCATTGGTCGGACTTTGATGTATCCCCGCCGAATAGGGAAAAGAAACATTAAACAATTTGTCGTATTTTATTGTCAATTCTTTGTAGATACCGGCAAATGATTTTTTTTCTTCTTGCGTAATCTCCAGCAGGCTTCCAAAATGCCTTTTACTGATTATCATGGTTTCGAAAGGCCACACGGCCCAAAACGGACAAAGTGCAACGAAATGTTCGTTTTCGCAAACTATTCTTTCTTTTTTTTCTGTCTCCTTTTTCAGGTAATCACCCAACAAGCTCCTTTGTTTTGCGGAATAGTATTTCTGCTGTGAATAATCTTCCTTTGCCGGAAGGTCGGGTATTGATGATTGCGACCATATCTGGCCGTGGGGATGAGGGTTTGAACACCCCATTACTGCCCCTTTGTTCTCAAAAATCTGCACATAATTTATTTCATGATTACTGCCCAGATTCTTATATTCTTCCTGCCATAAATCTATCACTTTTAAAATGGCTTCTATTTCCATTCCAGGTATGGTTAAATCGTGCCGCGGCGAAAAACATATAACCCTGCAGATGCCTTTTTCACTTTGAGCCATTAATAGCCCTTCATCGTCAATTCTTCCATTGGGTGTATCAACCAAAAGAGCACTAAAATCGTTCGTAAAAACAAATGTATCTTTGTAATCCGGGTTTTTGAAATTTCCTGCCCTTGTGTTTCCCGGACATAAATAGCACGACGGATCATAAACGGGTTTTGTTTCTTTTGCCAGTTCTTCTACCTGTCCCTGCCAGGGTCGTTTTGCCCTGTGTGGCGAAACCAGAACCCATTCGTCAGAAAGCAGGTTATACCTTCGGTGTGGATGATCTTCAGGGTTAAATGTTGACATAATTAAGTTAAATATTTTTTAATCCGTAAAAATATGAAAATATTGGAATTAAATGCCCAAGCTTTAAATTCAGACATCTTTAATTGCATTTTAATAATTTGTTAAATGGATTGACAAATTATAATTTAAGGTCCGACATCAATTAATTAAAAGTAAGTTTAAGAACCACTATAACTTTCGAAATACAGGATTTCTTCCATTTTTTTCCTTTTCGATTCGTGCCTGTTATTATCCGGTTTATCTTCCGGATATCCCAAAGACAAAACAACAACAGGTTCGATGTGCAAAGGTAGCTGCAAAACCTGAATTAATTTGTCCTTATCAAAATTGCAAACCCAACAGGTTGCCAGTCCTTTCTCAGTAGCGGCCAGTGTCATATGATCGGCTGCAATGGCCAGGTCTATATCAGCATGGTCTTTTCCGTCTTTCCTTTTCCACGATTGGCTGTGATTTGCGCATAAGGCAATGTAAACAGGTGCTGTGGCAAACCATTCTCTATGGTAACAATTCCTGATTTTTTCATGATTTTCATTTTTTATAACAATAAATATCCAGGGTTGGAAATTCACTGCCGATGGGGCTACCCTTCCTGCTTCAAGTACATAATTCATCTTTTCTTCTTCAACCGGCTTTTTGGTGTATTTCCGGCAAGAATATCTGCTTTTGGCGAGTTCTAGGAAATTCATATGATTTGAGGATTTTTATTTCGAAGTTTAAAGATAGAGTTTTTTATTAATTTAGGCCAGTATTTTCATACTTTTGATCTTTTATTAACCCAGTTTTGAAATCTTTTTTATACGAAACCGCCCTTGATCTGGTTAACAGGTTTGGCGAGGATTTATCCTCGGTTGAAATCATTTTTCCAAATAAAAGAACCGATTTTCACTTTAAAAAACACCTTAGCGAAATTCTAAAAAAAATTTCCTGGTCGCCGAAAACTTTTACAATTCAGCAATTCATTGGCAGGATTTCAAAAATCAGATCAATTGATAATATCAGTTTACTTTTTCAACTTTTTGAAGTTTTCAGGCAGGTTGATAAAGATTTTAACCTGGAGTTTGATGCATTCATTAAACTTGGCGAAATAATCCTCAACGATTTTAATGAAATTGATTATTACCTGGTCGAACCTTCGCAAATATTTACAAATATTAAAAATCTGCACGAAATTGATTCTAAATACAGTAACCTTACGGATGAACAGCTTGAGATTATAAGACAGTATTGGAAAAATTTTTCACCCGAAGAAAAAAGCCGCGAAAAGGAAAAATTTCTTGCACTCTGGAATATTCTTCCTTTGGTTTACGAAAAGTTTACAAAAAGCCTGCTTCAAAAAAAACTTGGTTATGAAGGTTTGATTTACAGGCAAATCTATAATCTGCTTAGAAGTAACGAGCTTGAAGAACCTTCGGATTTTATTGTTTTTATTGGATTTAATGCTTTAAATAAAGCACAAAAAATTCTATTTCGTTACCTGAAAAACAAAAACAAAGCTGCTTTTTATTGGGATAACGATTCGTATTACCATCACAACAAAATACAGGAAGCCGGTGATTTTCTGCGGGTTAATTATGAATTTCTTTCTGAAAACCAGGGAAATATTCCTGGTAATTTCAGTGCTTTTGAGAAAAATATTAAACTCATTGGTTTTCCGGGAAATATTGGTCAGGCAAAAGCTATTCCAACTATTCTGAAAGAACTTGAAAATGAGAATGGCATACTTGAAAATCCTGAAAAAACGGTTCTGGTTTTACCCGATGAAAATATGCTTTTTCCGGTTTTGCATTCAATTCCCGAAAACATTCCCTCTTTGAATATTACCATGGGCTATCCTCTTAAAAATACGCCCCTTTTCAGCCTGTTGCTTGGTTTTTTAAAAATACAGCTTTTAATTCACGAATCAACAGATAACCGGTCCCGTATTTATCATAAAGATGTACTGGCTATAATTGGACATCCTTATATTCAGCCGCTTTTTCCAATAGAATGCAGGCAAATAGCTGATGAAATTGTGAATAAACAAATGATTTACGTGCCCGCTTTTTTACTGCTAAATGGAAAAAACAAAATTTTTGAAACTGTTTTTACCCCACCGACATCGAAAAGTGCGGTTCAACTCCCTGTTAAAATTTTGAACCTATTGTTTCTTTTATATACATTCCACAAAGAAAAGCAGGTTGGTTTGCCGGCATTGGATAATGAGGGTATCTACCATGCTTATCTTGAAATAAAAAAACTGAATGAAATATTGACCAAAAATGATATTGTACCAGAATTGGGTGTATCAACAATAGTTCAATTTATTAAGCAAATATTTTCGGGACTGAGGATACCATTTGAGAGCAAATCGACAGACGGATTGCAGATTATGGGATTGATAGAAACCCGGAATCTTGATTTTGATAATGTTTTGCTTTTAAATGCAAATGAAGGAATATTGCCTAAGTTGGGTCGCCCGCCAAGCCTTATTTCAGAATCGATGCGCCATGCATTTGAATTGCCCGTCATAAAATACCAGGATGCAATTTTTGCTTACTTTTTTTACCGGTTATTGCAAAGGGCCCGAAATATTTATATTTTATACGATAATCTTGGCAGCAGCAATAAATCGGGCGAATTAAGCCGATTTGTGTACCAGGTTGAATTGGAATCGGGTCATAAGGTTTCCAGGCTGGAGTTGGACCAAAACCTGAAATTGCTTTCAGTAAAACCAATAGTTATTGAAAAAAATAATGTCATAGTTGAAAAATTGAAGAATTATCTATCAGTTCATGGAAAACCGGATTCTCTTTTTACTGCCACAGCCCTTGATACCTATTTAAATTGTCCGTTACAATTTTATTTCAAATACATTGCAGCTATAAAGGAACCAGAAAAAGTGGAAGAAGAATTTACTCCCCAGCAAATGGGTGTGGTAATTCATTTTGCTATGGAATTGTTTTACAGGAATAAAATTACTTTCAACGGTACAAACAGGATAGAAAAAAAGGACTTTGACAACACATCCGAAATGATGGAGAGTATTGTGGAAAAAGCTTTCCGGTATATACTTTCACTTTCTGAAACTGATAAATTTGAGTTTACCGGTAATTTATGGATTGTTAAAGAAGTAATATTGAAGTATCTGTCAGATATTTTAAATTATGATAAAAACAGGGCGCCATTCGAAATCGTCCATCTCGAAGAAAAAGATGATTTTTTCATGACAATGGAAACTGAATTTCAAAATCAAAATCTCAATACAGGATTAAGGGGAATTATTGACAGGATAGATAAAATAGGCAACGACCTGTATGTTATTGATTATAAGACAGGTAAAGCAGAAAAAGAATTCGCCGATCTTTCTGAATTATTTAACCGCGACACATCAAAAAGGAAGAAAGCTATATTCCAGGTTTTTCTGTATGCTTTACTTGTAAAAAACAACAATAGTTTTAGTGGTTACAACCTGGTTCCGGGAATATATGATATTAAACAAATGTACAGCAATAACTTTAGTCCGGCCATTACCATTAAAATTGAAAAAGAAAAGGTTGAACTAAGGAGTTCATTATTTAATGCCAGTTTGGATGATTTTAATACTGAACTTAAAAACCTGGTGGACGAAATCCTGAACCCAGGTATTGCTTTTTATCAAACTGAATTTGAAAAAAATTGTATATATTGTAGTTATAGAAGTATTTGCACTAAAGATTAGCAATTTTAAATCTTAGTTTTTACAATGAAAATCCAGATTGCATCTGACTTACATATTGAATTCCCCGAAAACAGGGAATATTTGAAAAAAAATCCCCTTAAACCTTGTGGAGATATACTCGTTCTGGCTGGCGATATTGTACCCTTTGCCCAATTTGAAAAGCATCAGGACTTTTTTATCGGTTTAACTGAAAAGTTTAAAAGCATTTATTGGATTCCCGGTAACCATGAATATTATAAATCGGATATCGAAAATAAAAGTGACACCATGACAGAGAAAATTGCCGAAAATTTTTTTCTTGTCAACAATATAGCTGTGGTTGAAGACAATATTAAACTGATTTTTTCTACACTCTGGTCAAAAATTGGTAGTTTGCACCAGTGGGTACTGCAGCAAACACTTACCGATTTTCACCTTATAAAAAACAGGGGTTACCGGTTTACTGTAAACGATTTTAACCTTCTGCACCAGCAACACCTCGCTTTTTTAAATCAGGAACTCGCTATCGATGATAATTTTAAAAGAGTGGTGGTTACCCACCATTGTCCCACTTTTATTAATTATCCCGAAAAATATAAAAATAGTTTCCTTAACGAAGGTTTTGCCACAGAATTGGCTGAATTAATAGAATTTGTTCAACCCGAATATTGGATTTATGGGCACACCCATTTTAATACCCCTCCATTTAAAATAGGCAATACCACTCTGGTTACCAATCAGTTGGGTTACGTAGCCGAAAGCGAAAACCAGGGATTTAGTAACGAAATGATTATTGAAATCTGACATTTGTAAATGGTAAGTTTTGAAATAGTTGAAAAAATAAAAACGCCTTTGTATATCTATATTTTGGTTGTTTTTATTTATTTATTTTTAATTCTTGGGTTGCCCACAATCATCTTCTTAATTATAAATATTTTTATTGGACCAAATAGTATATCTGTAATGTTATTTTTTATATTTCCTATGTTTGTTACCTCACCAGTAGGATATTATGTTGATAACAAAATTTTAGTAAGGCTTAAAAATATTGGCAATTTTAATGTCTTTGACGACAGGTTGGAAATTAACGAGCGTACTTTTTATTTTCATGAGATAAAAAAAATTGGTATTTCTTTTTATATTGGGGGTTCCAAAAGTTCATTTGTTAAAAAAGAAAATCATTGTGTAAAATTTATCATCAAAACTGATGGAAGGTTTGAAACATATATCATTAAGCAGCTTGCCACTGATGATAAAACAATAAAAATTGATGAATTGTTTGAAAAGCTTAAATACAAGAATGGCAAGTTTTACAGGAAGATTTTCATAGTGTAGGTTTTTAGTTTCTCTTTATGAAATTGTTATTATATAACGTATTATAAAATCTAACATTCACTGATTTAGAATGTTCCAAAAAGTAAAATGATTTTTTAAACTTTATAAACTTCTGTAAAATAATTCTACAACCTCCAAAATATTAAAGCAGAGTTTTTTAAAAAGTTTTGCCATTATTTTTTAATTTTACTGTTTAGAATTGACATGGATAAAAATGAATATTTTAAAAATTGGTCCTGAAAATATTCCGGATTTGGTGGCTGAAAAGCTTCAAATTGTTTATAAACTTTGTGAAAAATACAAAGTTCTTCGATTGTATTTGTTTGGTTCTGCAGCAAATAATAATTTAAACGAAACCAGCGACCTGGATTTTTTAGTTTCATTCGGCGATATTCCGTTAATAGATTATGCGGATTATTTTTTTGGTCTTATGCACGAACTTGAAGATTTATATGGAAAAAAAATTGATTTGGTAACCGAAAAATCCTTAACCAATCCTTACCTGATCAATTCAATTAACCGAAATAAAAAAATATTGTATGACCGAGGAAATCAAAAAATATCTGCATGACATTAAAGTATCAATTACTGCCATAGACGAATACCTGGGTCAAAAAAGAAATTTTTTTGAGTTTGAGAAAAATCGGATGCTTAAAAAGGCAGTTGAAAGGGAATTTGAAATAATTGAGAAGCTTTGAATCGGATTTTAAAAAAAGAAGCCAATATCAAAATCAGTTCATCAAGGAGTATCGTGGACTTAAGAAATTATTTAGCCCATGGCTATGATTCTGTTGATTACAGTACATTATGGGGTATTATTTCAAAACATTTACCTGTGTTAAATCAGGAAATAGATGAATTGTTGAATAAACCAATTTAAGCAGGTGACAAATTTTTATTCTTTAATCATTTTTTTCAATTTCCTGATTTGAAAACATCGGATGAAAACCGTTATTATTTTCTTTTTAATATTCTGTCTTTCAACCTCCTTATTAGGCCAGCAAATCATAAAATCAGATAACAGAATTACATTTACAGTCTCAAATGTAATACCTGCCAGGAATTTGTTAAGGGATACTTCGTATAAGGAAGCGCTTGAAATCAGGATTGGAAATCTAATAGAAGGATATCCCTTGCAGATGGATGATAAAAAACTTGTTCCCTCGCCTGTTCACGGTTTTATTGCGGCACTTCATATTGCTTTTGCCCAACACAGATCCTTAACAATTTCACCTGATATGATTTGGCTGATGATTTGCCAGGGTGCAGCATTACATATTAATCTGAATAAGGATAGTCTAAGGAATAGTTTTGAAAACTCAGATAACAATAGAGAAATTTGTATAAGAAGGGACGATTTTATTAGGGGAAGCAATAACAATGATTGGGGATGGGTATTCTCCTCTATTTGTGATAGTATAAAGAAATATAGAACCGATAAGCTTCATAACTTATTCATTCCTGAATTTTCAACTACAGGAAGCAAAGAGAAAGCTGCTTTTGAAGTTGCTTTTATGGATGCCATGGAGAATTATTTTGATTATACCTTTGAAACTTTTTGCGGAATTCCTGAAATTTCTCTCGAAGGATCGGTTGACGACTGGAAATGGATTGCCAGTAATGCCTATAATCTGGATGAAATCGGAATGAAAAAATGGAGCGATAATTTACAACCCATTCTGAATGAATTTGTAAATGCATCTCAGGGAAGTATTGATACCCTTTTTTGGCAATCCATTTACAGACAATCAACTATGTGCGGAGCTGAAATTACTGGATGGATAGTAAAATTTTTTCCTTATATAATAAGAGACGGTAACTTTAAAGAAAATAATCTAATAGAAGGAAATAAGTTTATCTATTATGGTTTGTGGCTTAAAGACTTACCAACAGGGATTTCGCAGGCAAACTTTAATTGGATATACTATGGCCAGCTCATTCCCATGACAATGTATTCAGGATTTTTAGGTATTATGCAAGACAATGAAACAAAGTCATTAAGGCCTGAGATTAGCTGGGCTATTTCAGAGAATATCGGGAAACTGAAAAAAGACATTCTTCAAAACGATTCAACCCAGGCAATACTTGATTTATCAAATGAAGTTTTGTTTGTTTCTCCACTTGATACTATCATAATTCCCTGGGAGCAAGGGATTAGGATAGAAGAAGAAATGGTCAGACTGCCTTTCGCAACCGATGGTTCAAATTTCCTCCATGAAAATTTCACAAGGCCTGTATTGTTTCCTCACCATTACAATTGCCAGGATGAAAATTCGAAAAATCTGTGTAAATATATCAAATCCAGAATGATACACGATTATGCAAAAATCAGGGCCGAAATAGAATTTACCGTCACCTGGACAGGAACAATAGATAAAGTTTCTATCACAGAAAGCAACAAGCCGGCCTACAATGATGAAATTATCTCAATAGTCAAAGAAATTAAAGGGTGCCAGCCGTCCAGAATCGGAAAAAATATTACGAATTGCAGGGTTTACGCACAAATAAAAATCAATTAAATCAATAAGCCTGATTTTTAAGAGAATCCTTCTTCTTTAAAGATTTACAAGATTAGAGACAAAAAGATTATTTCATTTTAGGGTCGTGCTTTGAAAGAGCAGGAACTTCAATAAAAAATAAAGCCTTTGAGGAAAAGTAGAAAATCAGCAAGCCTTTAATGCGCAAAAGCCATCAACAGGCTATTCCATCTGAAATTTTTCCACAAATGCTTTAAAAAGTTTCGTTAATTTTTCTTCGGCCATGCCTGCAACTTTTATAATTTCCTTAATATCCACCGGACGCAGATTATCCGGATCACATTCATCTGTAATTACCGAAACGGCAGCACAGGGTAATCCCATATGATTGGCTACAATTACTTCAGGTACAGTAGACATTCCAACCACATCTGCACCAATTCTATGCAAAAAACGATATTCGGCAGGGGTTTCCAGGTTTGGTCCCGGAACGGCAACATAAACTCCCTGATGCAGTTCAATTTTTAATTCCCTTGCAACTTTCCTGAGTTCTTCGGCCATAACTGGTGAATATGTTTTGCTCATATCCGGAAATCGAGGCCCCATTTCATCATGGTTTTTACCTATTAACGGATTATTGCCCAAAAGATTAATATGATCAGTAATCATCATCAGCGAGGCTTTCTTAAAGTTCAAATTCATGGCACCCGCTGCATTTGAAAGCAACAAATATTTAATGCCAAGCATTTTCATTACCCGAATTGGAAAAGTTATTTCCTGCATGCTATATCCCTCGTAAAAATGAAACCTACCCTGCATGGCCAATACATTTTTGTTGCCAAGTTTGCCTGAAACCAGCCTGCCCGAATGGCTTTCAACCGTTGAAACAGGAAAATGAGGGATGTCAACATAATCTACCGTATGGTGTATTTTTATTTCGTTTACCAGTTTGCCTAATCCAGTGCCCAATACAATTCCAATTTCTGGCTTTTTAATTCCTTTTTCGTGCAGAAAATCCAGTGCTTGCTTAATTTTATCCATCATTCACTTTAGTTTTGATTCAATTCATTTGCCTTAGGTTAATTATTCATTTAGAAAATAATCTTTCGTTCTTTAGGAATATTTTTTTTTACAGGATAAGATCCGCATTCATTCAATTGGTTTTAATTAATATTATAGTTGATTCGCAACCAAAATATTAATTAAATGCCTTATAATCTGATTTCTATTTCAAGATCTGTTCCATTCATTAATTTGAAATTCTAATTGTGTACTTATCAGAAAGCAGCAGATTTTCCTCACCAATCATAAGCCCAATTGAATATTTTCCGGGAGCAAAATTTTTGTTGGGAATTATAATTTTCATCCTTTCTACGTTTATTTCTTTTGAAACACTGTATAATTCCATGTTTAAAGAATTATAAAGCTTTAAATCTGCTTTCTTTGGAACATTTCCCATAAAATCCTTCGATATACTGAATTCAACATAGATATCTGGCTTTTTTCGCACAAAGTATTTAACGTATTTTTCCGAAATACCCTGCGAGGTCAGGTAAATTTTGGCTTCCTTGCCCGGGTTGTCTTTTTCATAAAAATAATAACAGTCGATGGTGATTTTTCGGATTATTTCACCCAGATCCTGTATATGTTTATTTTGTTCAGCCAGCGTTTTATTACTTTCTGTAAGATGCCTTAAAACCTCTTCTTTTTGCCTATTAAGTAACTTCAATTCGTTCGATGATTTATCCCCCTCCAATTCAAGTGATTCAACCTGTTCATTTATTTGCACAATACTCGCGTTGAGTTTTTCATTTTTGTTTTTTTCTGCTTCATACAATTCAGTGCTGTACCTTAAATTATATATTAATTTCCTGGTGTCGATGGTTAATTTTTCATTCTTGTTTTTTTCTTCAAGCAATCTTTCCGCCAGAACTTCTTTCGACATGTTCAATAAGTCTTCGAGTTGTTTTGTATTATCCTCTGCTGGAAGTACCGAGTCGTTCCCAGAATTAAGCCTGTTTTTCTGCTCTTTTATGCTTTTTAAAATCTGGTTTAGATTTTCTTTTAATATACTCAGGTTTAAATTGTCATCTTCCACAGCATTTTCAATTTCCAGTATCGTTGTATTATAAGCTTCTTCAAGCTTTTCATACTTTTGAAGAATTTCCTTATGCTTACTGTCGGGTATAGAAGATGAACTATCTGCAGGGTTTGAATTCACCGAAATTGTTTCGTTCGGTTTTTTATTCTTTTCCGAAATCAGAAATAAAGTTCCGATAATAATTATAATTAATAACAGGCCAATAATCAACCATTCAATCTTAAAACTTTTATTTGAGGGCATCTGATAGTATTTTAGCAAAGTTAATAAATTTGTAATGGAAAATTAAGACTTTCGAAAATTCAATTTTCTTTATTTTTAACCTGGTTTTGTAATTCTGCCTGATTTTTGTAGCTAAAATGACTATGATTTTAGATGCTATTCATACCTATTTCAGCATAAATAGTGGTTTGTTAAAATCCAACCTTAAAGAAGCAATAAAAACTGCTGAAGTTGAGGCTATCCATAACATGAGAGTGAGCATTAAAAGGCTTAATACCCTTCTATTGCTCCTGAATTCAGGAAAAACACCATACCTGCGGTTGAATGGAAATTTTGATTATTTAAAAGCTATTTTTAAGTCTTCGGGATATTTAAGAGATTTACAGGTTATGCAAAATTTAGTGATAAATCATGAGCATTTTAGCGTAAATCCGGGGTTTGAACAATTTTTGTCCATTTTAAAAAGAGAGGAGAACACAGCAATCAAAAAATTTAATTCCTTTTCGGAAAGTATTGATTTACTTAAACTATCAAGAATTTTAAACCTTATACATTTTCATATAGCAAATTTACAGGAAAACGGATTAGATGAGACGATACAGAGATTAAAATGGAAACAGTTTAAAAAACTCCGGAATTTTAGCAATAGTAATTCACAAAAATACAATTTGCATTCAGCCCGGAAAGTAATAAAAAAACTTGTTTATATTGCTGAAATGACCGCCGGTAATGATGCATTGCAGGATAATCAACAAAAATTACTTAAAGAAGCCGGCCGATGCCTGGGTGAATGGCACGACAGGCTTGTATTTTGTAATTTCCTTCAATCCTTAAATAAACAAAATCTGAAAGTCGAAATCGAATTTAAATCTGTTCTGAATGATTTATTTCTTGAAAAAAATGTGATAAAAGAAGAATATATAAGGCTTTTAGCAGAAATAATGCAACCTGAAGTTTTATTAATTTCTTCTACAAGATAACCTCAGTATTCATATCGCTTCTTTAATTATTTTTAAATTTGTTAACCTGATTGAACATTTGTAATTTTATATTGTTATCAGTTTAAAACCTTTAGAAATCATTTAGAATTAAAACAATCATAAAACTTATTTTAAAATTATGCCAGAAGAAGCAAGACAAAAATTAGCCTTAGACCTGATAGATTTTATTCAGGCCAGCCCAAGTCCGTTTCATGTTGTACGAAACATAAAGGCTGCCTTAATCAAGCAGGGATATATTGAATTAAACCCTCAGTCGCAATGGGATTTAAGGCGCGAAACAAGGTATTTTACCTCAAAAAATGATACTGCCATAGTTGCTTTTGTAACCGGTACAGGTAAAATTGAAGAGCATGGATTCAGGATAATTGCGGCGCATACTGATTCGCCTGGAATCAAAATAAAACCAAATCCTGAAATAAATACGGCATCAAAATATCTTAAGCTCAATTCAGAAGTTTATGGCGGCCCTATACTTTCTACCTGGTTCGACAGGCCTTTATCAATTGCCGGAAGGGTTTCGATGGTGGGCGAATCATTTCTCAATCCTGAAACTAGGCACCTTAATTTCAGGAAACCTGTATGTTGTATTCCGAACCTTGCCATTCACCTTAACCGCGAAGTGAACGAGGGACTTAAAATTGAAAGACAAAAAATGTTACTGCCCATTTTATCTACTATTAATGAGCAGTTTGAAACAAACAACTATCTTTCAAAAATTATATCTGAAGAGTTGAAAATCGATCCGGCTAAAATTCTTGACTTTGAATTGTATTTATACGATGTAAATCCGGGCTGCTTTATGGGGTATAAAGATGAATTTATATCCTCTGGCAAACTTGACAATCTTGCAATGGTTCACCTTGGAATACAGGCATTGGTGGATAGCGAACCCATTGAACCCTGTCAGGTTGTTGTTTGTTTTGATAATGAAGAAGTGGGAAGTCTCTCGAAACAAGGGGCTGCTTCGCCGTTTCTAAGAAGCGTATTGCAAAGAATTTCGTACCAGTTTAGAAACGATATTGAATCATTTTACAGGGCATTGAACCATTCTTTTGTTATAAGTGCCGATATGGCGCATGCCTTGCATCCTGCTTTTACCGAAAAGTACGATCTTGTTAACCAACCTGTAATTAATGCAGGGCCTGTGATTAAAATTAATTCAAACCAAAGGTATACCACCGATAGCGACTCTTCGGCTGTGTATGAGATGATATGTCGAAAAGCAGGAGTACCGGTACAAAAATATGTTAACCATTCGGATGTTGTGGGAGGATCAACATTGGGCAGCATTTTATCCGGACAGCTTGATATCCGGTCGGTAGATATTGGAAATCCGTTGTTGGCCATGCATTCCATAAGGGAAATTGCCGGTGTGGACGACCATTTTTATATGCTTAAAACTTTTGAGGAATTTTTCAGGTAGAAAATGAGATAAAACAAAAAAACCTTGCCAAAAGCAAGGTTTTTTTGTGACTCGTCTGCGACTCGAACGCAGGACCCACGGCTTAAAAGGCCGTTGCTCTACCGACTGAGCTAACGAGTCATGCTTTTTTTAAAAGCGTTGCAAAAGTAGGATTATTATTTTAATCATCCAAATTTGAAAATGTTTTTTTTGATAATTTCCCCGAATTAGTTTCCAGGCTTAAATCTAAGTGCTGATTTATAAATTTTTATACTTCTTTTTAAATTTGAAAATAGATTTGCCTTTCCATGTTAATTCATACCTTCGGAATATATTTTAATGGATATCTAAATCAGAATTTTATTTAAGTTTAAATGAATGGTAACAGATAATTTATTTCTAATTTTAGATAATTAATTACATTTGCCGCCCTTATAATTTTATTATGGAATTGAGCTTAAATGTTAAAAAGGTAGCATTTCATACCCTGGGTTGTAAATTGAATTTTTCTGAATCTTCAACTATTGCCAGAGATTTTATTGAAAAAGGATATCAAAGGGTCAGGTTCAGCGAACCGGCTGATGTTTACGTAATTAATACCTGCACAGTTACTGATCAGGCGGACAGGAAGTGCAGGCAAACTGTAAAAAAAATTGTAAAACAAAATCCCGGGGCGATTGTTGCCGTAATTGGTTGCTATGCACAGCTTAAATCTGACGAAATTATGAAAATTCCAGGTGTTGGAATTGTGCTAGGTGCAAATGAAAAATTCAGCCTTTTTAAATATATCGAACAGCATCAGCTTGATAATCAAAAAGTTGAACATTCATGCGAAATTGATGCTGTTGTCAATTTTGATCCAGCCTATTCGTCCGGCGATCGAACCCGATCATTCCTGAAAGTACAAGATGGATGTAATTACCCTTGCACCTATTGTACAATTCCAAAAGCAAGGGGACATAGCCGCAGTGCTTCTATTGAAAAAACGCTTGAACAGGCACGCGAAATTGCTTCAAAGGGCTTTAAGGAGATAATTTTAACAGGGGTGAACATTGGTGATTTTGGACGCTCAACGGGAGAATCTTTTTTTGGTTTATTAAAAGAACTTGACAAAATTGAGGGTATTGACAGGTACAGGATTTCTTCAATTGAGCCCAACCTTCTCACCGATGAAATCATTGAATTTGTTGCCAAATCGAATAAATTCTTACCCCATTTCCATATTCCTCTTCAATCTGGCTCCAATGAAATTCTTGCTAAGATGAAGAGACGGTACAGAAGGGAATTGTTTGCTGACAGAATTATGAAAATCAAAGGATTAATGCCGTTTGCATTTATTGGAGTAGACGTTATTGTCGGTTTTCCGGGCGAAACGGACGAAAAATTTCGCGAAACCTACGATTTTTTGCGCAGCCTGGATATTTCTTTCCTTCATGTTTTTTCCTATTCGGTTCGTCCGGGTACAATGGCAGCTGAAATGAACGGAAAGGTGGATTCCTTAGTTATACAGCAAAGAAGTAAAATTCTGCACCAACTTTCTGAAGAAAAACACAGTGGTTTTTACACCCGGAACATTGGGCATACAGATATCGTTTTATTTGAAGCCAGGAAAGAAAATGGCAGGATTTCAGGGTTCACGCGTAACTACATTCGGGTTTCTGCTCCATTTTCGCAAAATATTATAAATAAGCCTGTTGTTGTTAAGCTTGACAAACAATTGACCAGCACGTGCTTTGAAGTGGTTGTTTAATAGAGAATGCCTTGAAATTGTTAAATTTTGAACAGTTGCAAAATGTCTGAGTTTGTATATAAAGTAGCCAGGTTTGATGGAATTCTAAAAATTGATTCAATTTGGGATAAAACTGAATGGCAACCAATAGATTCATTAGTACTTACAAACTGGATGGGGGAGAAGCCTGCATTTTGGCCGGTGGTTCAGGTAAAAATGATGTATAACCCTGAAAATTTGTTTCTGATTTACAGGGTGGAGGATAAGTACGTAAAATGCCTGACAAAAGAAGTAAATGGCCCGGTTTACTCAGATTCATGTGTGGAATTTTTCTTTTCGCCCGATCCTGAATTTCCTTCAAGGTATTTTAATTTGGAAATTAATTGTGGCGGAACTGCACTGTTTCATTATAATTTAGTTGCCCGAAAAGAGAAAAGGCTTATAACACACGAGGACATAAATCAGGTTGAAATAGCAACTTCATTGCCTGAAATTGTAAATCCGGAAATCACAGATAAAGTAATATGGACGGTGGAGTGCCGGATTCCAATGGCTGTTCTTCAAAAATATTCCAATTTGGCTAAACCCGCCAAAGGAACTTTGTGGCCTGCAAATTTTTACAAAATTGCTGATTCGGGCTCCAACATTCACTTTATAACATGGACTTTTATTGATCTTCCGAAACCGGATTTCCACCGGCCCGATTTTTTTGGCTACCTTCTTTTTGATTCTTGAATTTATTTTTCTTCAATTCATTCACCAAATCATAATTCTTAATTTTTTATAGTATTATGAAGAAGGTATTTTCTTTTCCCATTTTAAGATTTAATTTTAATTAATTTATTTTCAGCGAGTTGCAAAATTTATTATTAAAATGTTTAATAAAAATGTAAAATTATTGAACAAAACTTCAGCGAGGTTGTTTTAATGTAAAATCAAATAATTATTAATTAACAACTTTAAATTTTGCAATATGAAAACTTTAAATAAGATTTTACTGGTAGCTATGACCCTGGGTCTGTTTGTATTCACCTCCTGCGAAAAGGACGATGACAATACAATGGTTGAAACAAAATCAATAGCTCAAACTGCAGCATCCAACGCTGATTTCTCAACACTTGTGGCAGCACTTTCGAAAGCTGACCTGGTAAGCACACTTGATGGAGAAGGTTCGTTCACAGTTTTTGCTCCAACTAATGCTGCATTTGAAGATTTATTTGCTGATCTTGGTGTTTCGGGACTTGATGATTTAAGCGCAGAAGCTTTGAAACCAATTCTTCTTTACCATGTTTTGGGAGCCAAAAAAACTGCTTCAATGATTGAGACCGCTTATTATTCAACCTTGAGTCCGGCACAGGGAAATTTTGCCTCAATGTTGGTGCAGGTAAACTCGGGCGTTAAAATTAACAACCAGGCTAATGTCACAACTCCAGATTTGATGGCATCGAACGGGGTTATCCATGTAATTGACAAAGTTTTATTACCTCCAACAGTGGTTGATATCGCTTTGGCCAACTCCGATTTTAGCACACTGGTTGATGCACTGGTTAAGGCAGAACTTGTTGAAACTTTGAGTGGAACAGGACCTTTTACAGTATTTGCCCCTGCCAATTCTGCATTCAGCAGTTTATTTACCGACCTTGAAGTTTCAGGAATTGTCGACTTAAGTGCCGATGCTCTTGTTCCTATTCTTACCTACCATGTTGTAAGTGGAAATGTGTTATCAACCGCACTTACAAATGGAAATGTAGAAACTTTGAATGGAAATATTTCAATAATGCTTGGCACTCCGCCTACCATTAATACAGACTCCCAGATAGTTGCTGTTGATGTACAGGGTACAAATGGTGTGGTTCATGTAATAAATAAGGTTCTTTTACCGCCAGCTAAATAAATAATTAAGTAGCAATGTTTTAAAAATCCGGATATTTGTCCGGATTTTTTTTAACAATTTTAATAAATTATTAAACAAAAGAACTTTTTTTCACTTTAATTGTTACTTTTACACTAACATTTGAATTATGCAGTATTCGATAAAAGATCTGGAAAAATTAAGCTCAATCAAGGCACATACCATTCGGATTTGGGAAAAAAGGTACAAAATTGTAAATCCTGAACGTACCGGTACAAATATTCGATTTTATAATGAACAAGAGCTAAAACGGTTGATGAATATTTCTGTTTTAATACAAAATGGAATTAAAATATCGCATATTGCAAAACTAAGTGCCGATGAAATTAAGGACAAAGCTTTTTTTCTTCTCCAAAATTCCCAGGATCAGGACGGCCAGGTAAGAAATCTAATACTGTCGATGATTGAACTTAACGAACAAAAGTTTGAAAAAACACTTGGAAAATCGATTTTGAATATTGGTTTCGAAAAAACAATGATCCAATTGGTTTATCCTTTTTTGGATCAGATAGGGGTTCTATGGCAAACCGGGGCTATCAATCCGGCTCATGAACATTTTATATCCAACCTGATACGGCAAAAACTTATTGTTTCGATTGATGGTATTGAATTCAAACCTGCCCAGAAATACAAAAAGTTTATGCTTTTTTTACCAGAAGGTGAACTGCACGAACTGGGCCTGCTTTTTTATGCTTACCTGCTTAAATCACGCGGTCACCAGGTACTTTATCTTGGTCAAATGACTCCTTTCGAATCACTGACTGGTTCGGTTTCAACCTGGAATCCCGATTTTCTTTTGTTATTTATTGTTTCCTCGGTTAACGGAGTATCCTATCAAAAATACCTCGAAGAAATTTCTAATAATTTCGCGGATAAAAAAATTTTAGTATCAGGTGCACAGACTGCCGAATTAGAAAAAATCCTGCCAAAGAATGTAACTGTATTTACCAATTTTACAGAATTCATCGAGTTTCTCAATAACATAGTTAAATAATCAACTTCCCGGATAATTTTATTTCTTTGATTAGGTCAGAAATAATCCTAATAAATAACACCACATTTATCAGGTAATTGAAATTTATCATTTCACTGTTATCTCTATCCATCAAATCACTTACACAGATTATTTGGTACGCAAGTTAAACTGCGATTTCAAATTAACCGGACTGGAAATTAAGGTCTGGAAATAATAAACTCACAATTCCACATTCCAACTCAAAAAAAACGCTCCTGAATTGGCTGTACTTCCGGCGTGGTCTTCTTATTTCCTTTCCATAAAATAGCTTAGATTTTATTCAGCTACCTATAAACCCGATAATTGATGTGGAAGTTAGCTATAAATAAAATCAATTTAAATTAAAAGTGTTTAATAAAACAAATAAAAACTTAGTCAAAATTATTTTTATCTAATTTTTTTATAAATTATTTAAATAGTTGTATAATAGATATGTAAATATTGTTTTTATTTATAAAATTGTAAATAATTAATGTTATTTGATTAAATGAATTTGTTTAATGTTTAATAAATACATATATTTGTTAAACAATAAAATTAAAATTATGACAGCAATCGAATTTAAACATCAGATTTTAGGTTATCAGAATAATCTTAAGGGATTCGCCTACAGCCTTGTTTCAGATAGGGATGATGCGCTTGACCTTGTGCAGGAAACTTATCTTAAAGCACTTTCATATTACCATAAATTGTCAGACTATTCAAACCTTAAAGTATGGATTATGACAATAATGAGAAATTTATTTATTAATAAATACCGCAGGGCAGTGAAAAACAGGAATATTATTGAGGAAAAACAGGCAATTTTAACTCCTCGGGATATGGGCTATGATACAGTCGATTCCTATTATTCGCATAACGAAATTTCAAAAGCAGTGAATTTGCTTAAACCTGAATTGCGTGAACCATTTTTGATGTTTGTGGATGGTTTCAAATACAATGAAATTGCGGATGAACTGCAAATTAATATCGGAACTGTAAAAAGCAGGATTTTTACTGCAAGACAGAAATTAATGCAAGAATTAAAAGATTTCAATTAATTTAAACAAGCCTCTTAAAAATATCTGGTAAACAGGATTATACAGTTGTTCATATATTCGTTCCTGAGGTTTAATCAGGCTGAATCAAAGTGAAAAACCTTAAAGCTCTTCAAATTAAGACTTTAAGGTTTTTTTATGTTTTAGTGTTTCCCAAATTCTTCTTTGATTTGATTTACCCAGTTTTTAATTCTTCCGCTGGTCAATTCCGGCTGCGTTTCTTCATCAATAACCAGGCCCAGGAATTTGTTGTCGCGCACCGATTTTGACGCTTCAAAATCATAGCCTTCCGTGGAGGTAAAACCTATGATTTTCGCTCCTTTCGGTTCCAGCAAATCAACTATAACCGAAATGGCATCGCCGAAATTTTCAGGATATCCTTGTTGGTTGCCCAATCCAAAAATTGCCACTTTTTTGTCTTTAAAATCCACCTGTTTAAATTCCGGTAAAAAATCTTCCCAGGCATCGGGAAGTCCTCCTCCAAACCAGGTAGATACACCAATGAGAATTAAATCATACGCTGAAAATTTCGAACCTTTGATTTCCTCTATATCATTGATTTCAATATTATCGCCAAATTCTCTAATAATGCGCTCTGCAACGCTTTGTGTTTTCCCTGAACTAAAACTGTAAAATATTCCTGTCTTCATTATAAATTAATTTAATTTTTTGAATGCAAATTTATAAAATTATCCCTTATTTAGAACAATTCTAAATAGATTTTTTATTCTAAATGTTTATTAAAAAATTCCCTTCTGGATTAATGTAAAATTTTAAATATCAATTCCTTTAGAAGATCCCCCGGTTCAGTACTCACATTGTCATAACCTTTCGATTTCATGTCGTATTCCCTGAGCCATGAAATTATTGCCACCGTTTTCTGGAGATTGTACTTTTGTGCCGCCATTTGGTAATCTTTTACAAAAAATGGGTGGATTTGAAGCACCGATGCCAGATTTTTCGAATCCTTGTCTTTAATGGAATGAATTAGAAGTATTTTTCTGAAAAAAGAAAATAATGAACTAATAGTAAGAATGATAGGATTTTCCTTTTGATTTTTTTCAAAATAATTGATGATTTGATTGGCTTTGAAAATATCTTTTTTTACCAGGGCATTCTGAAGTTCAAAATTATTGAAATCTTTACTTATACCAATGTTTTCCTCAATAATGGCACTGTTAATTTTTGTTCCTTTCGGAAGCGATATTACAAGCTTATCCAGCTCATTCGATATTTTAGATAAATTGTTTCCCAAAAAATCGGTGAGCAAAACCGAAGCAACCGGATCAATCTGGTAACCCAAATCGGCAGAATACTTTGAAATCCAGTCTGGTACCTGGTTTTCGTAAAGTTTTTTAGATTCAAATACCAACCCGTGTTCCGAAATTTCTTTATACAACCTTTTTCTTTTGTCGAAGGTTTTATATTTATAATTTATAACAAGAAGTGTTGATTTCGAAGGCCCGCTTGCATAGTACATCAGGTTATCAATATCTTTAAGGTTTTGCGCTTCTTTTACAATTACCACCTGGTGGCTGGCCATCATTGGATACCTTCGCGCAATATTGTCAATGGCTCCGGCAGTAGTATCCATGCCATATACAATTGTCTGGTTGAATGCCTTTTCAGAAGGAGTTAATACGTTTTCGGCAATGTAGTCCGTAATTTTGTCAAGGTAATAGGGTTCGTCGCCCATCAATAAATAAACAGGTTTATAAATCTTGTTCTTAAGATCTTTCATTATCTGTTCATAAGTCATAAAGCTATCTTATTTTTGGCTTGCGGTATCTCGATAATTATAATTTAACTTTCTTATTTTTAGAATTTCAGATGTTTCACTGACTTTCCATTGTCCCGGAGTTCTATGAGCGATTCCATTCCTATTGTCAGGTGTTCTTCTGAATAGAGGCTGGTAACATTTTTATCGCTTTCGGCTGTTTTTACCCCGGCAGAAATCATGGGCTGATCGGAAACCAGAAGCAAGGCCCCCGATGGAATTTCGTTTACAAATCCCACTGTAAAAATGGTGGCAGTTTCCATATCAATGGCCATAGAGCGGGTTTTTACAAGGTATTTTTTAAAGCGCTCGTCATATTCCCAAACTCTTTTATTGGTGGTAAACACGGTTCCGGTATAATAATCGCGGCCATGGTTACGAATAGTTGATGAAACGGCTCTTTGAAGATTAAATGCCGGAAGCGAAGGCACTTCTGGTGGCAAATAATCATTTGAGGTTCCCTCGCTCCTTATGGCAGCTATCGGAAGAATAAAATCGCCAACCATATTTTTTTTCTTCAATCCCCCGCACTTACCTAAAAACAATACTGCTTTCGGATGTATGGCTGTTAACAAATCCATTACAGTGGCTGCATTTGGGCTGCCCATTCCAAAATTTATTAATGTAACCCCACTGGCACTTGCATTTGGCATTGGTCCGTTTTTTCCAATTATTTCTGCATTGTATTTTTTGGCAAACATTTCGAGGTACGACTGGAAATTGGTCAGTAATATATAAGGTGTAAACTGAGCCAATGGACGGCCTGTGTATCTGGGTAACCAGTTTTGCACTATTTCTTCTTTCGATTTCATACTTTATTAGAATTTGCTTCAGAAATATTGGAATATTTATTTTTGCCCTTAATTTGTGATAATAGTATATTCTTGATTTTCAGTGTTTTTATTCAATGTCTGGCTTGTTTTTCTGAAAGTAAAAATAGAATAAAAACTGTGATTAAAAATCAACACCTAATAAAACTTGGATATCATGATTAATTCCTTTGGCTTTAATAGGATAATTTTTTTACCCATCGTTTGGATTAGTTCTTCTTTTTTAAATTCCTGTATTAACCTGACTACTGATTCTGTTGCCGCTCCCACCATATTGGATAAATCCTCCCGCGAGAGTAATATTTCAACTGGTTCTGTATCTGTTTTCTTTTTAAAAGTAGCCATAAGAATAAGCAGAATTAATGCAAGCCTTTCACGAACAGTCATGTGGGCAAAAACAGTAATGCTGTTTGTTAAAATACTAAACTCATGGCTTAGGCTCGATAAAAGATTTATCATCAGTTCCTGCGATTCATACAGTGTTTTAAGAAAATATTCTTTTGATATAAATCCAAGTTTTGAAGTTTCTATGGCTGCCGCAGAATCGGGATATGGCTCGTTACATAAAAGCGCTGAATAGCCCAGTAAATCGCCGTTTGAGCATAAATATAAAATATGTTCCTTTCCAAAATGATCCGTTTTGTATTTTTTAACAAGTCCCTCTTTAAGGTAAAAAATTCCTGCCGGAAATGACCCTTCCAGAAACAGGTTTTGTCCTTTTTTTGCTGTTTTTTCAACCATGTGTTTTTCAAGTTCCGATTTTACTTCAATGGGGATATTTTTAAAAATGGAATCACTCTTTGAAGTAAATTTTTCTATGGGAAAGGCTTCTGTTTTGCTCATTTTTACCTGTTTATTAACTACAAAATTACAAGAATATCAATTAAAATACTGATATATGTCAAATAATTATTTGAGTATTCTCAGAAACTGATTTCATTTTATTCCTTTTCTTTGCAAAGTCAATTATATAAAACACTGGTTATAACTCATGTCTGCATTGGAGATAATATTGAATTCAACCTGGATAACTGCTTTATTGGCTATCGTTTTGCTTTTTTTTGTGTCATCCGGATTTAAATCCAGAATAGCACAATTTGCTGTATTGGTCAATTCTGCATTATTTTCATATATCGCTTTGCCTGCCCTTACCGGAAACCCGCTTCAGATTTATTTATATAGCGGCTCCTTCATGGGGAATATTCCGGTTTATATAGATGGTTTATCGGCATGGTTTATTCTTATTATAAATTTTACAAGTTTAACCGGTGTTTTTTATGGCAGCGGATATTTGAAAAAATACAGGGATGAAAATTCTAATATTAATCTTCATTGGATTTTATTTATTGTATTTCATCTTTCCATGTTATGGGTTTGTTCTCTTAGGAATGGTTTTGCGTTTTTAATTGTCTGGGAAATAATGTCCCTTTCATCCATGATGCTTGTAATTTTTGAGCACAATAATCCAAAAATATTACGTGCCGGTATAAATTATCTGGTACAAATGCATATCAGTGTTGTTTTTTTAAGTGTCGGATTTATCTGGTTATATTTCAAAACCGGATCGTTCGATTTCAGTGCTTTTCAATCTTATTTCAACAGCAACAGCAATATTCTGCTTTTTCTCATATTTTTCATGGGATTTGGAATCAAAGCAGGGTTTATTCCCCTGCATTCCTGGTTACCACATGCACATCCTGCTGCACCTTCGCATGTATCGGGCGTAATGTCGGGGGTAATCGTTAAACTGGGAATTTATGGCATTTTTAGAATAATTTCATTTCTTCAGTCCGATTTTGTTGTTATTGGAGAAATTGTACTTACGGTATCAGTACTTACCGGTTTATATGGTATTCTTAATGCCGCAGTTCACCGCGATTTTAAACGTATGTTGGCCTATTGCACCATAGAAAATATTGGCATTATCGGCATTGGAACCGGACTGGGTTTGTTAGGTTTAGCCAATCAATCTTCGCTTTTATACTACCTTGGATTTGGAGGTGCTTTGTTACATATTTTAAATCATTCCCTCTTTAAATCACTGTTGTTTTATTCTGCCGGATCGGTTTATCAGCAAACGCATACCCGCGATATGGATAAACTCGGCGGATTGATTAAAACAATGCCCAAGACAGCCTTTGTTTTTCTGATTGGTTCAATAGCCATTGCCGGTATTCCGCCATTTAATGGATTTGTTTCGGAATTTATCATTTATTCAGGCTTAATACAGGGCTTTAAATCAAATGATATCAGCCAGATAAGTTTGCTGGTGCTAAGTCTGGCAGGTTTAAGCATCATTGGCGGGGTGTCTATTTTAACATTTACCAAAACCTTTGGAACTATTTTTTTAGGAAGCGAACGTCAGAATCTGCCTCAAAAACCTAAGGAAGTTCCATTCAGCACATTATTGCCGCAATATATTATTATTGGTGTCATGTTATGCATTTCTTTTTTCACTGCCTTTTTTATTCAGCCAATCAGCAATTTAATCAATCAATTGCCAAAACATGACCAAATTCCTGATTCAATGGCTCTTATAAATTATACAAAAAACATTGCGAACCTGAATTATTTTTCCTTATTGTTTGTAGGGATTATTGGGTTGGTTTGGCTGTTTCGCTTTGCTGTTTCCGGAAAAAATCAAAAATCAGCCAGCCTTACCTGGGGCTGTGGGTATGTAGCTCCCGGCAATAGAATGCAATACACGGGGAAATCATTTTCAAAACCGCTTGCTAAACTATTTGGATTCCTGCTCATTGAACAGAAACATTATCAAGAACTTGGGCAGGGTGAAACTTTTCCACCTAAAAGGAAATATGTAACACATTATTTGGATTTTTTTGAATTTCGTTTTATCGATCCCCTGGTTCAGCGATTGATATATGGTGCCAATTATTTCAAATTTATCCAGAACGGCCATATGCAATGGTATGTGTTGTATGGAATTGTTTTTATTGTTTCGGTTTTTTTACTTACTTTTTTGAATATATTTCAATGAGTGCTGTAAACATTTTTGTAATAATTGTTGTTTTTTCAATTCTTCTTGTTCCATTTTTAAAAACCAAATGGGCAGGAATAGTTGTACTTTCAGCCATTTTTTTGAATGCAGGAATTTCCGGCAACATCGCATTACAGTCGTTATCGGGTATAATTTTTAATTATAATCTAAAAGGAAGCCTTGTTACAGGCGCCATTTCTTTACAAATTGATGCTATTTCGGGATGGTTTATTTTAATTATTAATTTCATATTTATAACTGGTAGCGTATATGGTTATTCTTATATGAAAGCTTATCGGGACAAAAAAAATAGTATTACTTTACATTGGATTGCTTTTATTCTTTGTTACGCTGCACTTATTGCCTTGTGTACCATCCAAAACTCGTTTGTATTCCTTATAGCCTGGGAAGTTTTGGCCTTATCGGCTTTTATACTCGTTGTTTTTGAACATGATAAAACCTCTACAATAAAAGCCGGAATTAACTACCTGATACAGTCGCATATTTCAATCCTTTTTTTAATGCTTGGCTTTATCTGGATGACGGCTAAAACCGGAAGTTACGATTTTGCTGCCATCAGTAGCTTTTCTGCTTCACATGGCAGTGCATATTCAGTGGCCCTGTTTCTTTGTTTTTTTATTGGTTTTGCCATAAAAGCAGGATTTCTGCCTTTCCATACCTGGTTACCCTATGCTCATCCTGCGGCGCCTGCACATATTTCAGGAATCATGTCCGGGGTAATTATCAAAATAGGGATATTTGGAATATTGAGAATGTTGCTGATTATTAAACCTGATTTTTTGGTTACGGGTTATTTTATTATGATAATATCTTTGTTATCAGGATTATACGGTGTTATTCTTGCCATAGTTCAACATAACCTTAAAAAACTTCTTGCCTATCATAGTATTGAAAACATAGGAATTATTGGGCTGGGAATCGGAATAGGATGTACCGGGTTAGGCTATCATAATTTAATTATTGCCGCTTTGGGTTTTGCAGGTGCTTTGTTGCACACATTAAACCATGCCCTTTTCAAATCATTGTTGTTTTTTGCCTCAGGAAATGTTTATCAGGCAGCGCATACTTTAAATATTGAACATTTGGGTGGATTAATAAAAAAAATGCCCCGGACTGCTGGTCTTTTTCTGATTGCAGCAATTGCCATTTGCGGAATTCCTCCTTTTAACGGATTTATTTCCGAATTCATCATTTATAAAGGATTGTACCAATCTTTGCAAACTTCAAACCTTGTTTCGCTCATTTACATCATTTTTTCGATATTGGGCCTTGTATTAATCGGCGGTTTGGCTATGCTTTGCTTTACGAAAGCCTTTGGAATTGTGTTTTTAGGAACTGAACGTACAAAATTACCTGAAAATACTAAAGAAGTCCCATTTATTCAGCTTTTGCCGCTGTATATTATTGTCCTGTTCATAGTTTTGATTGGGATTTTTCCCGGGCAATTTATCGAAATGTTAAACCATCCTTTAAATTTATTAACTGAAAATCAATATCTTATATTTGCCGAATCGAAAAATTCAACAGTTAACCAGTTGCAAAATGTAAGTTGGGCTTCGTGGATTTTAATATTACTGGTAGCTGTCGTTTTTCTCCTGCGAAAATTACTGGCAGGCAAAAGAAAAATTGAAATTGCCCCGACCTGGGGTTGTGGTTACGTTACGCCATCTCCAAAACTTCAATACACTGCCGCCTCATTTGTCAGAACTTATGGAAAGTTGTACAGTCCTTTTTTATTGTTTTTCAGGAAAGAAAAAGAAGTTGAAAGTGTTTTTCCTTCTGAAGTGCATTATGAAACCCATCCCTACGATAAAATTGAAAAATGGTTGGTTGATAAACCCATCCAAAATTATAAGTCGCTGATGGGCAAATTTTTATTTCTTCAAAACGGGAAATTACAGGTTTATATATTGTACGGAATCATATTTATTATTTCGGTAATTAGTGTTCCGTTGATTTACGAAAAGGTTGGTATTTTTATTGATTTTATAAAACAATTGTAGCCATGTTGAGCTTAGTTTTAATAATTATAGCAGGCATTTTTTTTACAGGGATTGTTATTCGTACAAAAAGTATGGCTTCCGGAAGAAAAGGTCCTGGAATTATGCAACCGGTAAAAGATGTAATCAGATTATTTAAGAAAGGCGCAGTATACAGCGAAACCACGAGTTTTATTTTTCAGATTGCGCCGACAATTTACTTTTCATCCATTGTAATGGCCATGCTGGTTGTACCTTTTGGGCAGTCAAAAGGCATAATTAGTTTCAATGGTGATTTTATTTTCTTTGCTTATGTACTCGCTTTGGGTAAATTTTTTAACATCATCTCAGCCCTCGATACCGGAAGCAGCTTCGAAGGAATGGGGGCCAGCCGCGAAGCGCTTTATTCAATGTTTGCCGAGCCTGCATTTTTTATTTTAATGGGTTCGTTTTCAATTTTAACCGGATATTCATCTTTTCAAGAAATTTTTTCGGCCCTGCATCTTGGTTCATATGTAAGTTATGCCATTGCCGCCCTGGCTACTTTTGTTTTATTAATGGTAGCCATGATTGAGAACAGCAGGATGCCTATTGATGATCCCAAGACCCATCTTGAGCTGACCATGGTTCACGAAGTGATGATACTCGATAACAGTGGCTTTGATTTGGGTTTGATTCTGACTGCCGGATATTTAAAATTTGCTGTGTTTGGGGCCTTGATTTTTAATCTTTTTGTTGGGATGGTAGCCTATCAATATGCCATACCATTGTTTTTCGGCGTCCAGTTTTTAATGGCCGTTTTGGTAGGCTTAATTGAATCGTTCATGGCACGTTTCAGGATGAGCCATAACGCGCAGTTTATTGTTGCTTTAACTTCAGTGGCACTGCTCATATTTTTCGGCGTGTTGCTGGTTTCGGGAAAGTTTATTTAAAAAAATAAATCTATATACAAATGATTGACGTTCTGCTAATTATTTTATTGATGACCCTTTTTTATATGGCCATCGCCAACCGCCTGCTTACTTATATTAAAGTACTTGCATTACAAGGGGTTTTGTTATTTTTTGTCGTGTTTCTTCAGCTAAAAGATGTTACTACGCTTAACCTGATACTAATACTTCTCGAAACTATTGTTTTTAAATCGCTTGCCGTTCCTATATTTTTGGCTTACGTGCTCAGGCGAAATAATATTACCCGCGAAGCCGAACCTTATTTGCCAAACTTTATTTCACTGATAATCACTACTTTTATAGTAGTAATAACCATTTTGCTTTCGCACAATATTAAAGATACCCGCCTCGATAAGATTTTCTTTGTGGTGGCGCTATCTTCCTTGTTTTTTGGCATGTACCTTATTGCCACACGCAGAAAAATTATTACCCATGTTATGGGATATCTGGTAATTGAAAATGGTGTGTTTGTTTTATCGCTGGCTGTTGGAAATGAAATGCCTATGCTTGTGAACCTGGGAATTATGCTCGATATTTTCGCCAGTGTTTTGATTTTAGGAATTTTTCTCAATAAAATTGGTGATGTTTTCAAGGATGTGGATGTGGATCAGTTAACCAGTCTGAAAGATTATTAAAATGAAGAGACAACATCCTGAAATTTGTTTTTAAGTATTGATATTTAGCTTATTATGATTGTACTTTATTTAATCCTGGCCTTTATTATAGCCATTGTGCTTTTTATAAACCGCAATAAAACAATTAATTATATCCTTGTCGGGATATTTATTGTTCTTCAATGGAGTTTTACCCTGCATGTCTGTCAACACATTCGTTCAACCGAAGCTGAATATTTTACCTTTGATTCATTGGGAGTTTTATTAATGCTCACCTTAAGCATTATAGCCGTACCGGCTACCATTCACAGTGCAATTTATGTTGAAAAACATCACGAATCAAATCAGGCCCGCGCCATTTATTTTGCAGCGCTGGTTTCTTTAATCACTGCCATTGGGGCAGGTTACCTGGCCAATCACATTGCCGTTATCTGGATTTTTACCGAAATCACAACCCTGAGTGCCTCTGCGCTGATTTACCATCATAGAAACAAGCTGGCCCTCGAAGGAACCTGGAAATATGTTTTTATTTGTGCCCTAAGCATAACATTTGTTTTTATTGGCATTTTGTTTTTAAGTATGTCATTGGAACACAGCAATTCTAATGATCTATCATTTAAAAACTTATTGGCCAACAGCACGAAATTGAACCCATTCTGGCTCAGATTGGCCTTCTTGTTTATTTTTACTGGATTCACCGCCAAGTTAGGACTTGTTCCAATGTTTACCGCCGGTATTGATGCCAAAGACAAAGCACCGGCTCCTACAGGCGCCATTCTGGCTTCGGTATTGATGAACCTTGGTTTTACAGGCATTTTTCGTTTTTATAATGTCATTGCTAATACACCGCTCCATCATTGGGCCAACCTTGTGATTGGAATAGCTGCCTTTCTTTCCGTATTTGTTGCAACAGTTTATATGATCAAGGTTAAAAACATTAAAAGAATGCTGGCATATTCAGGTATTGAGCACATGGGAATTGTAATGCTCGGCATTGCTGCAGGAGGAATTGGTTACTACGCTGCAATTCTGCATATTATATTGCATGCTTTTGTAAAATCGGGCCTTTTCTTTCAGTTTACTCAAATCTACAGGGTGTTTCAGGATAAAAGTATTTACCATGTTGGAAACTATTTCAAATACAACACCACCGGCGCCATGGTTTTATTGCTGGGATTTATAAGTGCCACAGCCATGCCTCCATCCGGAATGTTTGTGAGTGAATTTATGATTTTTCGGGCCATGTTCGAAGCGCACCAGATCATTTTGCTCATTGTTGTCCTATTACTTATTACAATGATAATCTGGGCTTTTGGGAAAAATATTTTTAAAATACTGTTTATTCCGGCGGTTGGTTTTGACGATAAAAATGTTCCGGCAATTAGTCCATGGGAATCTTTATCTCAATTCGTCCTTTTTGCGTTGGCTGTGTATCTGGGATTAAATCCGCCGGCTGATTTTGTCAACCTGATACATGAAAGTGTTCAATTTTTACCCAAGTAAGATATGATAGATTATATAAAAATAACAAATCATCAGACTATTCCGGTTTCAGAGATTCCAATTCTGGATTATGAATATTTTCTCGACATAAATACCAGTCTTGTCCTTCATCATCCCGAAAGGCATTGTGTGAATTATTTCGGCTATCGCGATACGGATAAAATAAAACTAATTTGTTGTATTGCGGATGATTCAGAACATCAGATTTTAATTTCATCCTGTTTTGTTAAGGAAAAATCTCAATTAAAATCATTCACTAACAGGCATTTATCATTCGAAAAATTTGAACGCGAAATTCATGAAAATTTTGATATCGGATATATTGATCATCCCTGGCTTAAACCGGTACGCTATCCTTTTAATCGTTCAGATTATTCAAAAACCATAGTCAATTATCCGTTTTACACTATTGAAAGTGAAGAGTTGCATGAAGTAGGAGTAGGTCCCATCCATGCAGGGGTAATAGAACCGGGGCATTTCAGGTTTTTGTGCAACGGGGAACAAATACTTCACCTCGAAATTCAGCTGGGTTATCAACACCGAGGCATTGAACAACTTTTCGTAGAAAAGAAAAAATTACTCCAACGGGTGACTTTGGCCGAAAACATTGCCGGTGATACGGTGGCGGGACATACTACTGCTTTTTCCAAATTGTGGGAAAGCCTGAATGGTTACAGCGCCGGCGCTGATGTTGAAATGGCAAGGACTTTAGCCCTTGAATTGGAACGGATTGCAATTCATACGGGCGATTTGAGTGCAGCCTGTACCGATATTGCCTATCAATTGGGAAGTTCTGTTTTGGGAAGATTAAGAACCCCAATTGTAAATTATATGCAGGAATGGTGCGGCAACCGGCTTGCCAAAGGATTATTCAGGCCCGGAAGAAACCAATTTCCTTTTACTGACAGTTTAAGTAACCGGTTAAAAGAAGTTCTGGATAATTTTGAACCCGATTTTGTTGAAATGAACGACGAACTTTTCCGTTTGCCAAGCGCACTTTCGCGGTTTGAAAGAACAGGAATCGTTTCGTACAACGATGTTTTGTCAATCGGAACCGTAGGTATGTCAGCCCGGATGAGCGGACTGGAAAGGGATATCCGTAAATCACATCCTTATTGTTTGTATACCGGTTTGAATCATGAACCCGTTTTAAAAAACCAGGGAGATGTTTTTTCGCGGCTCCAAATCCGAAGACAGGAGGTATTGCAATCCATTGCCTATATTCGCGATATTCTGAATCAACCGCTGGAAAAAGTTTCTCCTGATACTGCCCTTGACAATCCCAAAGCCAATTCATTTTCCATTTCACTTGTTGAAGGCTGGCGGGGCGAAATTTGCCATTGCGCTGTAACTGGTCCTGACGGAGAATTAATGATTTATAAAATAAAAGATCCCTCTTTTCACAATTGGTTGGCTTTGGCTTTGGCAGTTCGAAACAACGAAATTTCCGATTTTCCGATTTGTAATAAAAGTTTTAATTTATCTTATTGTGGCCATGATCTTTAATGAATTTAACAATTCGAAAAATGTACCGGCGATTTGTAAACAGGTAAAATAACTATTTAATTCAGTTAAAACATGCTCGAAGTTTTCAAAATATTATACCACCAGGGGAAACAATTCATACCCAATGTTACAAGTGTTGAAGTACCAGGGATTTTCAGGGGAAGGCCTGTAATCAGCGCTGAAAAGGCGGATGAAAAGATACTTCAGGAAATTTGTCCCACTAATGCCATTGGAACCAACCCTGTTTCAATCGATTTGGGAAAATGTACTTTCTGCGGGGAATGTGCAAGGGTATTTCCAAATAAATTCAGATTCACCAAAGATTACAAAATTTCAACCAATGAGCGTGAGCGTTTGATTATCAGGGAAGGGGAAGATTTTCCTGTCGAAGTCAATCCGGCAAAGGTACGCAGGGAAATACACAGGATTTTGGGCAATTCATTAAAATTAAGACAGGTTTCGGCAGCCGGGGATAACAGCTGTGAATGGGAACTGAATGCCGCCAATAATGTACAGTTTGATATGAGCCGCTTTGGAATTGAATTTGTAGCATCGCCGCGTCATGCCGATGGTGTGGTAATAACCGGTCCAATTTCTGAAAATATGGCCGTGCCGCTCCAAATTTGTTACGATGCTGTTCCGGATCCTAAAATTGTTGTTTTAGTTGGTACCGATGCAATAAGTGGCGGAATATTTGCCGGTAGCAAGGCCCTTAACCGTAGTTTTTTGGATAAATATCCGGTAGATCTTTATATTCCGGGTAATCCTGCACATCCGCTTACCATAATTAATGGTTTGCTCGATTTAACCAGGAAAAAAAAGTTGTTGAATTCATAAACGGATTGGAATCTTTAATTTTGGTATTTTTCAGATATGGATTCAAAAGAAGAAGCACTGCAGGGGAATGAGCGATTTAAAATCATTCAGAAAAACCATAAAGAATATATTTTTGATTCTATCCGGAAAAAATATGTTGTTCTTACCCCTGAAGAATGGGTTCGTCAAAATACTATTTATTACCTTGTACATTCTAAAAACTATCCGCCCAATCTTATCAGGATAGAACAGAAATTAAAAGGCAAAGATCAGTTTTTCCGTTCCGATATAGTGGTGTACAGCAGAAATGGCGAAGCCAAAATGATTGTGGAATGTAAAGCCGAAAAAGTAAAAATAACACAGGATGTTTTCGATCAGATTTCGAAATACAATTTGCAGTTTAATGTTGACTACCTGGTGGTTACAAATGGTTTAATGCATTATACCTGTAAAATGGATTATAAGAACAAAAGTTATACATTTCTGAAAGAATTGCCGGAATATGATGAAATTACGTTGAAATAATCGTTGAAGCTACTGCAAATTAAAATTCATAAACACCTGTTTCCTTTGTTATTAGACTGATGTTTGTATTTTAAAGATCTACTTTCTTACATTTTCCTGTAATTTTCTAACCAATGCAAGTGTAATAGAATAAGGCAAAAACCGGTTTAATATTGCAATTAGCTTATTGGTAATTCCGGGTATAGCCAGGGGTTTACCTTTCAGCATTGCATTATATCCGTACCTGGCTGCTTTTTCCAAATCGGCCATAAACCTTTCCGATTTGGAAACTTTGGCATTTGACTGAATGGCAACATGTTGCTGGAAATTTGTCCTGGTTTGTCCGGGACAAAATGTTGTGATGCTTACACCGGTTCCTTTCATCTCATTCGATAAAGCCAGGGAGAAATTTAGAATGTAAGCCTTTGAAGCATAATAAACTGACATCAGCGGACCAGGTTGAAAAGCGGCTATAGAGGAAACATTCATTATTTGGCCCGAACCTCCTTTTTCCATTTTTTGGATAACAATTTTGGTAATCCGGCTTAAATTAAGAATGTGCAGGTAAATCATATTTTCTTCAACCAGCCATTGTGTTTGATAAAAAAAACCATAATAACCATATCCTGCATTGTTAATTAGTACATCAATCTTTTTGTCTTCAATAAATTCAGAAAATTGTTTTATGCTTTCCGGTTTTGACAAATCACATGCAAGTAAATCAATTTCTGTTTTGTAAATGGTTCCAATTTCAGCTTTTACTTTCTGTAAAGCTACCCTGTTGATATCCAACAATATCAGGTTATATCCATCTTTAGCAAGCAAACGTGAAAATTCATGCCCAAACCCTGAACCTGCACCTGTTACAATGGCAGTTTTATTTTGTTTTTCCATTTTAAAATTTATCGAAAACCTGGATTATTGAAATTAAGAATATGATTAGTGCAACTCCGGATTCATTCATTTACCTTTTCTATGTGGTACGTTGATTAGCGAAACAGATAATTGATGAGCATTAATCCCAGCTTGAGCAACCTGGGCTTTTAACCGGTTTCATGGTTCCGTTACATTTCGGGCAAGGCTTTATTTCTTCGTCCCACTTCTTAAAAATTGCCATGCCACATTGTGGACATTTATTCAGCGTTCTTCTGTCAGAATTTTCATTTTTTAGGGGAACAATGTCTATAATTATTTCGCAGCGGGTACAAATATAGGTTTCTGTCGGGGTATCTGTACCATTTGTGAAACCATTTGATTCTATTACGCTGTATCCACACTCGTTACATGTATAGGATGGATGGCAAGCCATTTTTTTTTAAATGAAGGTTAATTTTATTTTAGTAAAAAAGTATACCTTTAATCTGTTATCCCTGTTTTCGGAACCTTTAATTATCCTTACAAAGTTATAACTTTATTGAATAAGGTGTAACAGCTTGGTTTATTTAATTGATATCATTTCTATGTTTTAGGATTAAGCATCAGAATTTGAGGATTTTAAATTTCAAGCAATCGCAAAATTTCATTGAGAAGCGGGTTTCGGTTGTTCAGGCTCCAAATGGCTGATAATGTGGCTTTAAATGGAATTTCAGTCAATTCAATGAATCTTAATTTCGAATTGTAGTTAATTTGGAGAGAAGTTGGAACAATGGATACCCCAAAATTATTTTCAACCAGTTTATAAATTGTTCCCGCATGAACCGTACTGTGTGTAACCGATGGCGTAAAACCGCTGTATTCAAATATCTGCATTACCGTTTCAAAATAGGTGGCACTGTAATTTTTGTCGAATAAGATAAATGGCTCATTTTTAAATTGTAATAGGTTTTTAAAATTCGATTTATCCACCGGATAAGCAGCCGGAATTACCAGCGAAAAGTTCTCCTCCTTTATCTGTTTGATAGCGAGCCCTTTAGGCACTGAATCAAGCCGGGCAAAACCAATGTCTATTTCCTTCGAAAAAAGGCTTTCAACCTGTCGCTGGTTGTCCATCTCTTTCAGGTTAAACCTGATGTTGGGATGTTTTTTTTTGAATCCGATCAATAAATCTGGAATAACTTCCTGTATGGCTGAACCTACGTAGCCAAAACTTATATTTCCTTCCTTTCCGTCGTTAAGCAGTTTTGCATGGAAAATGGCCTGATCCAGGTTTTTGAAAATCAGTTCTATTTCTTGTTTCAGAAAATAACCTGCCGGTGTAAGTTGTACTTTCCGGTTGTTCCGTTCAAAAAGCTGAATCCCTGATTCCTCTTCCAGTTGCTGAATCTGACGGCTTAAGCCGGGTTGCGAAATAAACAGCTTATCCGCTGCTTTTCTGAAATGCAGTTCCCTGGCTACTGTTAAGAAATATCTGAGATGCCGGAATTCAATTCGATTACTTGTAGTTATCATAAATTGAAAATATTAGTATTAATCTGCATCAAATTTAATGGTAATTTTGTTTAAAATTCAAATTTCAGGATATGTTCAGATATGGAATAGATCATCTCACCGCAGGAAAAGCCCTTGATATACTTTATGGAAGATTAAAGGCTGTAATTCCTGACGAAACAAAGGAAAAAATTGAAAAATCACATTTACAGGTTCTTCATATTGCCAATGGGAAAGATGTGGTATACGGTATTAATACAGGGTTTGGCCCATTGTGTAATACCATCATCGATAGCGGGAAAACCGGCGATTTACAGCGGAATATCCTGTTAAGTCATAGCGTAGGAGTTGGAAATCCTATTGATAAAGAATTATCGAAACTCATGATGATTTTGAAAGTACATTCACTGGCCAAAGGTTTTTCAGGAATTTCGTTAAATGTAATTAACAGGGTTATCTGGCATATTGAAAAGGATATTATTCCGGTAGTCCCTGAACAGGGCTCGGTGGGAGCCTCCGGAGATTTGGCACCGCTGGCACATCTCTTTCTTCCATTAATTGGAGAGGGAAAAGTTTTTTATAAAAATGAAATTGCAGACGCCGGACAGGTATTAAAAGAATCCGGCATGTTACCATTGCAGCTGGAGCCTAAAGCCGGACTGGCTTTGATAAATGGAACACAATTTATTCTGGCCCATGCTGTAAAACTGATTGACGAGTTTTACAATTGTCTTTCGCATGCCGACCTTATTGCTGCCATGATGATTGACGGTTTGTCTGGTTCAGAAATGCCTTTCAGCGAAGATCTCCACAAAACAAGGCCCTATAAGGGAAATATGCATGTTGCTGCAAGGGTTAAAAAATTTCTTGAAAATTCTGAAATCATTCAATCGCATAAAAATTGCGACCGGGTGCAGGATCCTTACTCCTTACGTTGTATTCCGCAAGTGCATGGAACTTCGAGGAATGCCTGGCTGCATTTAAAAGAAGCGGTTGAAATTGAACTGAATTCGGTTACAGATAACCCTTTGGTTTTTTCAAACGGACAGACCATCAGCGGGGGTAATTTTCATGGTCAGCCGCTTGCCCTGCCCATTGATTATGCCTGCCTTGCCGCTGCTGAAATTGGAAATATTTCCGACAGAAGGACTTACCTGTCTCTGGAAGGCAAATACGCCGGAACGCCTAAATTACTGGTTAAAGACACGGGCTTAAATTCCGGATTTATGATTCTTCAATATACTTCGGCTGCACTGGTAAGCGAAAACAAGGGACTCTGCTTTCCGGCAAGTGCCGACAGTATTCCCACTTCACTGGGCCAGGAAGACCATGTAAGTATGGGATCGATTGCGGCACGAAAAGCCCTTCGGGTTTGTAATAACCTGGTTAAAATTCTGGCAGTGGAATTAGTTTGCGCGGCACAGGCTTTGGATTTCAGGAAGCCCCTGAAATCAGGCAAGACAATTGAAGAAACGCATGAATATATCCGGACTTTAATTGCGCATACTACCAGCGACAGAATATTTGCACATGATATTGAAAAGGCAATTGAAATAATTAACAGCAGGGAATTGTTGAAAATGGTAAGCAGCATTTCCAATAACTCTTTCAGCGATTATAATGATTTTTTTGAAATATATTAAAAAATAAATCCATGAGTAAAAATAGCAATGATTTGAATTTTAGCCAGGCTGTTTTGCAGGGAATTCCTGATACCCTTCCCGGAAAAAAGGAGTTTCCATTAAATGTAAACCGGGCGCCTAAAAGAAAAGATATTCTCACCATACAGGAAAAGAAACTTGCCGTACAAAATGCGTTGCGCTATTTTCCTGTCCATTTCCATTCCGAACTGGCTGCTGAATTTGCTGACGAGCTGAATACTTATGGTAGAATTTATATGTACAGGTTTAAACCTTCGTACAAAATATATGCACGGCCTATCGATGAGTACCCGGCAAAATCGAAACAGGCAGCTGCCATAATGCTGATGATCCAAAACAACCTTGATCCTGAAATTGCCCAACATCCCGAAGAATTGATTACTTATGGCGGGAATGGAGCAGTTTTTCAAAACTGGGCACAATACCTCCTGTGCATGAAATACCTTGCCGAAATGACCGATGAACAAACTTTACATATTTATTCCGGTCATCCGATGGGACTTTTCCCCTCCTCCAAAGATGCACCCAGGGTGGTGATTACCAATGGAATGATGATCCCGAATTATTCAAAACCTGATGACTGGGAAAGGTTTAACGCATTGGGCGTAACACAGTACGGGCAAATGACTGCCGGATCGTACATGTACATCGGGCCCCAGGGAATTGTTCATGGAACCACAATTACTGTAATGAATGCATTCCGGAAAATTCTGAAACAGGGGGAAAATACAAATGGAAAAATATTTTTGACTTCTGGCCTGGGAGGCATGAGTGGTGCACAGCCCAAAGCCGGAAATATTGCCGGGTGTATTACTATTTGTGCAGAGGTGAATCCGAAAGCTGCCTACAAGCGTTTCCAGCAAAAATGGGTGGACGAACTGGTTGAAAACATTGATGACCTTGTAATTAGAGCCAAAAAGGCAGTTCAAAATAAGGAAAAGGTTTCCATTGCTTACCTTGGAAACATTGTGGAGGTGTGGGAACGGTTTTATAATGAGAATATCTATATTCATGTAGGGTCCGATCAGACTTCGCTTCATAATCCCTGGTCCGGCGGTTATTATCCTGTTGGCCTTAGTTTCGGGGAATCGAACCAGATGATAAGGGAAATTCCGGAATTGTTTAAAACAAAAGTGAAGGAATCGCTTATCCGGCAGGTAAATGCTATTAATAAACATGCTGAAAAAGGTACTTATTTTTTTGATTACGGAAATGCATTTTTGCTTGAAGCTTCCCGTGCAGGAGCTGATATCATGGATGATAATGGGATTGATTTCAGGTACCCTTCGTATGTTCAGGATATTGTTGGCCCAATGTGTTTTGATTATGGCTTTGGGCCGTTCAGGTGGGTTTGTACATCGGGCAAACAGAAAGACCTAGATATTACAGATCAAATAGCCTGGAATGTAATGGAGAAAATATATAAAGATGCTCCGGACGAAATAAAACGTCAATTGCAGGATAACATGAACTGGATAGAAAATGCCCGGAAAAACAACCTGGTAGTTGGTTCAAAAGCCCGGATTCTTTATGCCGATGCGGAAGGAAGGATTAAAATTGCCCTCGCTTTTAACCAGGCTATTGCAGAAGGTAGAATCGGGCCGGTTGTTCTTGGCAGGGATCACCACGATGTAAGCGGGACTGATTCACCATTCAGGGAAACAAGCAATATTAAGGATGGAAGCAGGTTTACTGCTGATATGGCCATACAGAATGTAATCGGGGACAGTTTCAGAGGGGCTACCTGGGTTTCAATCCATAATGGCGGGGGAGTGGGATGGGGCGAGGTAATTAACGGAGGTTTCGGTTTGTTTCTTGATGGCACTGCCGATGCTGAAAGAAAACTTAAAAACATGCTTTTTTACGATGTAAACAATGGAATAGCACGCCGGAGCTGGGCAGGCAATAGCGAAAGTATTTTTGCCATTAAAAGGGAAATGGAAAGATCTCAAAATCTTAAAGTTACGTTGCCAAATCCGGTGAATAAAGATTTATTGGAAAAACTGTTTTAAGAATCAGTTTTTTGTTCAACTACCAAATGCGAAATAGGAAACCTTTCGGGTTTTCAAAACCCGAAAGGTTTTTATGGCAAAACACCCGCGGGTGGTAAAAGACACCCTTGCAGGCCAAACTTTTAACTACAGCCCCGGAAACAAAAAAAAATTCTAACTTTACAATGGAAAAGAGTTGCAGGACGAACTAGGGCTTGATTGGTATGATTATGGGGCAAGGTTTTATGATGCGAAGTTGGCACTTTTTCATACAATTGTTCCGAAAGCAGAAGAGTATAATATACAGTCACCTTATGTTTATGATGCAAATACTCCTATTCGGTTTATTGATGTTAATGGAGAAATTCCTGGATTAGGTGATCCTGTAAACAATGCTATTGCTTATCAAAGAGCAGCATTGAAAATAGGGAGCTTTATAATTAAAGTAATTAATAAAACAACCAATGGAGTTGTTTTAACTTAAGTAGTGTTGTTATGCCTATTGTTAATGTAGTTCATGCTGGCATAGTATAAGGTGGATTGAACTCTGAAAACAAAACTTGGTTTGCACCTATGTCAGTGGATGAAAATTGGAACTTCCACAAGCGAGATGATGTAATTGAACGAACACCTGAACAAGGAAGAGAGGTCGGAAGTGCCTTGTTAAAAACTATTACAGATGTAGCACCAGTTAGCCAGGCTTATGGTGGTGAAGCTAAGGGAGCTTTAAAATCTATACCTGTAAAATAGACATTTAAAGCTATTGTTAATACAATTATTAATAACAATAGTTCGATTACTAACAGTACAAATTCTAAAAAAAATGATAATTCAGTATGTGGTTTTTTAGATTGGATTTATCAAGACCAATGGGTTAATGAAATTTAAATGATATTATTCTATGGTATCTATAGCTGAAGTTATTGTAGAGATAATCCTTTTATATGGCTTACAATACCCAGGAGCTTTTATTAGGTGGATGTTAACAGGTTTTAAAAAACCATATAAAGAAATTATTGAATCCGATGCATTTTTTAATGGGACAGTTGGAGTAGTTACATTTGGTTTACTAATTGCTCTTACCAAGCTCATATTATAGGACCCCTGCAAGGCGAAAGTATCCATAACCTTTGCAAGAGTACTAGATACAACAATTTACCAAATAGAAACATCCCAATTCGGGGTGTTTTTATTTTATTATCATAAGCACTTAAGTGGTGCAAGTATAGCAAATACAACTGGTAAAAAGCCATAACCAGCTTAAATGAGGGCGTTTCTGATTTTAAGAAGTGGAGTTTTATACTGATAAGATAGTTCAGTTTGGCAGTCCATATTTAATTAACTTAAATGATTTTAATAGAATTTTATGTAATTTTGAAAAAAATAGCGGTATGGAACCTTTATTAAAAAGGATTACGATAGATCCTGAAATCTGTAATGGTAAACCCACTATCCGGGGCAAAAGAATAACAGTTCAAACCATCCTCGAATTTCTTAGCGCAGGAGACTCGCAGCAGGAGATTCTAAAACACTATCCTAATATAGAACCTGAAGATATACAGGCTTGTATGAAGTTCGCTGCAGAACTTATGAACCACCAATATTCAATTAAAGCTATTGCATAATGGCGAAATATTTGGTTGACGTAAACTTACCCTATTATTTCAAATTGTGGGATAATGAGGATTTTATTTACGTGAAGGATTTAAACGATTCATGGACAGATGATACAATCTGGCAGTATGCTTTAGAAAATAACTTAATAATTCTAACCAAAGATTCTGACTTTTCAATCAGAGTATTATATAAGGGAACTCCACCAAAAGTTGTTCATTTCAGGATTGGTAACTTGCGTATTAAGGAATTTTATGATTTAATCGTCCGGATTTGGCCAGATATTGAGAAACAAGTTTCCGGCAATAGTCTAATCAATATTTATAATGACAGACTCGAATTCATTAAATAATTAAAAAACTGATACCAACATTTGACCGCTCATTGATGTTGACCTTAAAGTCATACGGACAATTCTATTTAAATTTACATAACTGGTGCCAGCAAAGTAAATACAAGCAACAAACCATAAAAAGCACAAATGCTGTTATGCAAGCAACTCACCCACACTAACCCTTTTAAAGTCCATACAAAGTTTAATGGCCAATTATGCCAGAATAAGGGCCTGGCCTTTTTCGAAAGTTATCCAAAGAAATAGCTTAAAGTACTTGAATTCATCTTCTGAATTTTCTAAATTTGAAGAACACTTAATTCAATAGTATGACAACACGCAGATCTTTTTTGAAAAAATCGCTGATGGCAACAGGAGCATTATTAGGATATTCTTCTCTTAAAACTTTTGCATTTGCCGGAAATGAAATTAAAATTTCGCTGGCCGAATGGTCTTTTAATAGGGCATTAGATTCGGGCAAAATGGACCATCTGGATTTTCCATCCATTGCAAAAAAGGAATTTGGCATTTCTGCCGTTGAATACGTAAATGGCTTTTTTGGCGGTAAAAAAATGAATTTCAAAAAGGCAGCGGTAAATAAGCCCTACCTTTCCGAACTCCTTAAAAGAAGCAAGGATGCTGGCGTTTTTAACCATTTAATAATGGTTGATGATGAAGGACCTTTATCTTCGGTGGAAAACAAGATTAGGCTCAGGGCTGTTGAAGACCATAAAAAATGGATTGAAGCTGCCCGCTTTCTCGAAGCACCCACTGTAAGGGTCAATTTACATGGCGAAGGTTCTTCGGAAGACAGGAAAAATGCTTCGATTGATTCACTCGGTAAACTTGGAGAATTTGCAAAAACAATGCAAATAAATGTTGTGGTGGAAAACCATGGAAGTTATACTTCCAATGCTGAATGGCTTGTGGATGTTATGAAACAGGTGAATATGGAGAACATAGGAACCTTGCCCGATTTTGGAAACTGGTGTATCACCCACCCCTGGGGCACAATACAGGAAGGATGCAAAGAAAGTTATGATATTTACGAGGGTTTGAAACTCTTACTTCCTTACGCAAAAGGAGTTAGTGCTAAAACCTACGATTTTAATTCAGATGGAGAGCAGGCATTGCTTGATTATAAAAGATTGATTTCAATTGTTAAGGATTTTGGTTTTAAAGGCTATATAGGCTTGGAGTATGAAGGTAAAAACCAGGTGGATGAGTATGAAGGGGTCAGGAAAACGCAGAAACTGGTATTAAAATATTTATAGTTCAGTTATTTAAAAACTTAGTCTGAATTGAATTTCCGGGTTTGTTCTGATTATCTATTGAAGAACAAACATCTCCTTTGTTTAACAAGTTAAGAATTTGTTGTGTTCTGATTAAATTGGAATTATTTCTGACCAAAATTTAAATTGTCAAATTACAAATCAGCAAATAAAAAAGCACTCGATAGCGAGGACGTGCCTTGCTATGTCTTCATAAACATGGCCTCTGGCCGATAAAGAAAACATTTTTATAGAATTATTAACAACAAAATGGTAAACTGTTTAGTGATTTCAGGCCAGAGGCCAAAGATAAAAGGACGAAGCGGGACACTTCGCATGGAAGGGTGGCGATTATGTTAAAAGTAGATATGATTTTAATGTACCCGAGTTACTTACACCGATACTTATAAATAATGCTGGAACAAATTCTGACTTCTATAATATAGATTTACATAACCCATAATTAATTTGGTTCATGAAAAATATCCTATTATTCATTCTATTTATAATATTTATAAAATGTGAAAGTTTTTCGCAGAATATTAAATTATATGATTTTATAATTGAATCGACCTACGTTAAAGACAGCTCTAACAATAAAATAGTTGATAGTATATTTGTAACCATAAAATTAAATATGCCTGAGAAAATTGAAATAATTGATTTTTGGTTTGGCTATGCAGACAGCACTGAACATGCATATACACGTTACCCTCTAACAATTTCTGATTTCGATTTCAGTTTTATTAAAATTTTTAAAAGTCAGATTAATATATCGCTTAACGTTAATAAGTATTGTTTTAAAACCATTAATTATGGGTTTGTTATTTTCTTTGTTAAAGGTTTAGGCTATTCAAAAAAATTCTATTATAAAAACTCTAAAAGAAAAAAAGAGTATATTGATAATCCGAAGAATAAAATTATCATAAGAAAATTAGAGCCTTTTCGACAAGGAGAAATAAAAAGTAAATGAAAGTAGATGTGGGAGGGTATCAGAGAAATCCTCTAAAACCCTTATTTTTAGTGAAAATTGCTGGATTACTCTCCCTGACGGGTTCGTGAGAAAAGTTCGAACCAGCGACCCTATAGGACAGTGCCTTAGGTACTGAAGCCAGGTAAAACAAAATTACTGGTAAATTAAACGTTCCCTGGTGCTGCAATATTTAGATGGAAATTTGTGGTTATAAGAAAATTTTTACATTACAACAATGATTATTAATAGGATGAAAAGTTCGGAGAACCGGAATAATTGTAGAAAAAGTCAAGCATAAAGTCCATAGGTTCGGAGAACCGAAATATTAGATGGTTGTAGCTTTATAAACCTTGTGATAAAATTTATCCTTTTCAGAGGAATGAAGGATTTGAAAGTAGGATTTTCCAATGAATAAATAAAAAAGGTTTCAGAAGAACTCTGAAACCTTTGATATATCTGTGGGAACTGCTGGATTCGAACCAGCGACCCTCTGCTTGTAAGGCAGATGCTCTGAACCAACTGAGCTAAGCTCCCAATTGCGGCTGCAAATATATAGCTAAATTTTATTCTGACAAATTTAATTTTGAAAAAAAAAATAAAATTGACGGATTTTCTTTTAGCCGGCTAACTTTAAAGTTTTATAAGTTAAATTTACTTAACTTATACAGAAATTCTTTCTGTCTTTTGCTTATTTAATTAAATTTGCAAAACCATTCTACTTTATATTATAACCGAATATGGCTCATGTTAAATACAAATTTGATCCTGAATCACTAACTTATAAAGTTCAAGATACTAGTTTTAAATCCCGTTTTATTAGGGAATATATCGGTGTTATAATCGCTGGAATACTTATTGCAATTGGTATTTTGTTACTATCTGCCTACATTATTGTTACCCCTTCTACAAGAAAAATTAAGAGAGAAAATAACCAAACCGGTGAAGCAGTAAAAGAAATATCAGAAAGGCTCGAACAAACAGAAAAAGTATTGAAGGATTTGGAAAACCGTGATCAAAACATCTACAAAGCTGTGCTTGAATCAAAACCTGAAGACTATAAATCAGACAGTATTTCAAGTGTTCAAACCATGTTAAGAATGTTTGCCGGTAACAGTCCCATTGAAATCGCTGAATATATTGACCAACAATTAGATAGCCTGCTTGGAACTTTTAGTAAAGACAAGGAAGCTTTTAAGGAATTTGCAAAAACATTACAACTCAAAGAAAAAATGTTGGTAAACATTCCATCTGTTCAGCCTGTTTTAAACGATGACATCAAAATTGTTATTTACGGTTTTGGAAAAAGAATCGACCCTTTCTTTAAAACCCCCAAAGATCACACCGGAATGGATTTTAGCGTACCCGAAGGTACAAGGGTGTTTGCAACTGCCGATGGAATTGTTACTTTTTCAGGAGATAAAAGGGGAGACGGCTTAATGATATTAATAAATCATGGCTACGGATTCACTACCAAATTTGCCCATCTTAATCAGTCTTTTGTAATTGAAGGTAAAAGAGTGAAACGGGGCGACTATATTGGCACTGCCGGGAATACCGGAAAGTCCATGACACCTCATTTACACTACGAAGTATCACTCAACAATGTGCCGGTAAACCCGGTTAATTTCTTTTTTGCAGATTTAAAACCCGATCAGTACGAAAAAATTATCCGCTCTTCATCAAGGGGTGGGGTGAGCCTCGATTAAGTTGTTTTAATCATAAATAATTGTAAATTTGCAGGTGAGCTGTTTCTGGCTTTCTCCTCGGTCCGTTTAATATAACGGTATTTGTAACTTAATGCTATTGTAATGGAAAACGAAGAAAAAACCACCGAAAAATTATACTATACAATTGGTGAGGTTGCCGAACTTTTTAATGTAAATGCATCATTAATAAGATATTGGGAAAAGGAGTTCCCAATTATAAAACCAAAGAAAAATAAAAAAGGAAATCGTTTTTTTACAAAAGCGGATATAGAGAATTTTCATATTATTTACCATTTGGTGAAAGAACGTGGAATGACGCTGAAAGGCGCAAAACAAAAATTAAAGGAAAATAAAGAAGATACTGTTAATAATTTTGAAGTAATTAAAGTGTTGAAAGAAATAAGGGAAAAATTACTTGAAATTAAAGAAGAACTCTAAACCCTGAAATACCTTCCGAATTTTTAAGTAAATAATGGTAAAGATTAAAGAAATAATCCAGATTTTTGAAAAGCTGGCACCGCTTTCATTGCAAGAACAATATGACAATTCAGGCTTATTGGTAGGAAACAGCGATAAGGTTTGCACAGGTGCCCTACTTACCATCGATACAACTGAAGAAATTGTTGATGAAGCTGAAAGTAAAGGACTAAACCTGATTATCAGCCACCATCCGGTTATTTTTTCAGGAGTTAAATCGTTTACAGGAAAGAATTATGTGGAACGAACCATAATCAAAGCAATTGAAAAGGGAATTGCAATTTTAGCTGTGCATACTAATCTTGATTCAGTTTATGAAGGAGTAAATTATAAAATATGCGAAAAGTTTAATTTAACTTCTCCTAAAATACTCTCGCCCACTAAAGGAATTTTAAAAAAGCTTGTCACTTTTGTACCTGCTGAACATATAGAAAAGGTGAGAAATGCTGTATTTGATGCAGGGGCTGGTCATATTGGAAATTACGAATCTTGCAGTTATAACCTTTCGGGCAAAGGTTCATTCAAGGCTTCGGATACTTCAAATCCATTTGTAGGGCAAAAAGGGAAAATCCATTTTGAAGATGAAATCCGCTTTGAAACCATTTTCCCACAATATATTCAACATGCTGTAATTGATGCACTTATTAAAAACCATCCTTACGAAGAAGTAGCTTTTGATATCTATCCCCTCGACAACGAATTTAGTAAAGCAGGAATGGGAATGGTGGGCAATTTGGCAGAAGATATGGATGAAATAGAATTCCTTGACCTTTTAAAAAAATTGTTTAAAATACCATTTATTAAGCATACCAAATTACCTGGGAAAAAAATCAAAAGGGTTGCGGTTTGCGGCGGAAGTGGAAGTTTCCTTTTAAAAGAGGCCATTAAATCAGGCGCCGATATTTTTGTAAGTGGCGATTTTAAATACCACCAGTTTTTTGATGCGGAGAATAAAATTCTGGTTGCTGATATCGGACATTTTGAAAGTGAGCAATATACAAAAGAAATTTTTTATGATATTCTTACAAAAAAATTCCCTAATTTTGCAGTTCATTTTTCGGAAGTAAATACTAACCCTGTATATTATTTTTAAAATATTGAAATTAAATATATTACCATGACAGAAAAGAAAGAAATATCCATAGAGGAAAAGTTAAAAACATTATACGAATTACAAAAAGTTGATTCTCAAATTGATAATATTAAAAAACTTCGCGGAGAGCTGCCACTGGAAGTTTGTGATTTGGAAGATGAGATAGAAGGTTTGCAGACGAGGATTAAAAATTTCGAAGATGAAATAAAAAATTTACAGGTTCTTACCACTGAACGCAAAAATGCAATTAAAGAAGCTCAAACTTTGATTAAAAGGTACGAAGAGCAACAAATGAAAGTAAGAAATAACCGTGAATTTGATTCCATTACAAAAGAGATTGAATTTCAGAATCTTGAAATACAGTTGTGCGAAAAAAGAATCAAAGAATACACTGAACAACTCAACGATAAAAAATTTATCATCGAAGACTCGAAAGAAATTCTTACTGAGAAAAAAGATGATTTGCAGATGAAACGCAAAGAACTGGACGAGATAGTTTCTGAAAATCAGAAGGATGAACAACGATTAATCGAAAAATCAAAAGAGCTTGAAACTTTTATCGAAGAGAGGTTGATAAAAGCTTATAAACGAATCCGCGATAATGCTAAAAACGGACTTGCTGTTGTTAGTGTTGAAAGGGATGCTTGTGGCGGTTGCCATAATAAAATTCCACCTCAAAAGCAATTGGATGTGGCTTCACATAAAAAAATTATTGTTTGCGAACATTGCGGTCGAATACTGGTAGACAAATATATGCTAGATCCAGCGGTTGCTCCGGAGGCATAAACAAAAAAAAACTGTTGATTTTATCTGACAGCTTTTTAAGCCTTAATCCATTCATATTCATGATGATATGAAAAATTAAACACCCTGAAATAATAAAACAGGGTGGTTTGCTGTTATTATATCATAGTTAATTACAGTGTAAAAATAAATTTTGAAATTATGAAACCCCCATGTTACTTGCCTATACAAACACGGATGTTTATTTGGGGGTTGCATCCGACCGAATAAAAACAATTAAAAAATAAACGGATGAAACTTACAAAATTCTTATTGGCTTTATTATTGGTTATTCCTTTGTTTCAAGCATGCCAGGCTGATATTACCGATTTGGAAGACCCGCGTGACGCCATTGCCAAAACCTGGAGGGCAACTGATAACAGTGGTAGCGCAGGTGCATTGGGATATGATGTAACTATTTCGAAAGATCTGAATGAAACAACACAGGTTTTATTTAATAATTTTCACGGATTAGGAACTGTTGACAAACTTAAGGCAACCCTGGCAGGTTCAACACTTACCATCCCCAACCAGGAACTTGATGGAACTTACACAATTAGTGGTTCCGGAGTTATAGCCGGAGATTTAAAAACAATAGAATTCGAATACTCTGTTGATGAAGGAGATGGTGCTTATGATGTGGTAGCTAACTATGGAGAAAAGATAGTCAAAAAGAAATCGGTTAAAGTAACAGTGCCTGCTCAATAAAGATAATTAGCCTGCAGAAATGCAGGTTTTTTTTATAATTCAAAAACCATGTTGTAGGGTCTGTCCAATTCACTTTCCAGCTCTGTAAGACTGAAATTCCTGGATTTTCTTATGTATTCCTTTCCTTCGAAATAAAACAGAATAACAGGTACCGAAAATATCCTTAATTGTGCTGCAATTTCCTGGTTTTCAATAGTGTCTACATAAAAAGGTTTTATTGATTTATACTTATTGAAAAGCAATTCAGCTAATTTAGGTTTTAATACTTTGCAAACGTTACACTCCTGATGGGAAAAGTAAAAAACAGCGGCTTTTTCATTTTTTGCAACGTATTCAAAATCAGCAAGTGTGGATATGGCTTCAAACATGATAGAAATTTAATAAGTACCTGAATTTAACATTACCAAAGTGCAATTCTCAATCGTTTTAACACCTTTGCTATTAATCATTTTTTTAAACAGCTCGTTTTCTGTACCCGGATTAAATATTATTCTTTCGGGATTAAGGTTCAGAATATATTCATAATAGTCAGGTTGGTTCTGTGGACCAATATACATTGTAACAGTATGAATATCTTTTAATTCCGGCTTTCCTTTCAGTATTTTAACGTCCTCTACATCCCCCTCCCTTAAACCAATTGCTACTACAGGAATATTATACTTTCTCAATAATCGGATAGCCTTAAACGAAAATCTTTCAGGTTTTGTGCTTGCACCTATCACCAGGGTTGTTTTTTTTTCCATTTTCTATTTATTATACTTTAGCAGGAAATCTCTAAAAATAAGATTTTTCAAGGCGGACAAATTTTTAAATGCTTAGTTTACTTTGGTATATAATCATTTTAAAAATGATGCCCAACGACGATAAAGCAATTTTTAGAGGTTTCTATAAATCAATGCAACAGCGTATGCTGATGTTCCTTCTTCACGTCCTTCAAAGCCTAATTTTTCAGTCGTTGTTGCTTTAATCGAAATATCTTCAGGATTAATTTTAAGGATTTTGGATAATGTCAATTTCATGTTTTCTATATGGTCTTTTATTTTAGGTTTTTGCAAAGCAAGCGTGGCGTCTACATTACCCACCTGATATCCTTTCAATTCAAGCAATTGTATTGTTTTCGCCAATAGAATTTTACTGTCGATGTTCCTGAATTCATTTGAAGTATCCGGAAAATGATACCCGATGTCCCTGAGTCCTGCTGCACCTAACAAAGCATCACATATAGCATGGATTAAAACATCCCCATCCGAATGTGCAACCGTACCCTTATAATGTGGGATGGAAATTCCACCTATTACCAGGTTTTCACCTTCTTTTAGCTGATGTACGTCAAACCCAAATCCAACCCTGATGTTCATATTGTTTCATAATTTGAGTAAATAAAAAACTACCAGCTAAAATATTTGACTGGTAGTTCTACTTTTGTATTCATTAAATTTATTTATTCGCTTCCTTGGCTTCTTCCTGTAATCCTTTAAAATCAAACAACAAGGTAAATCTCAGGGTATTTGCCAACGGATTGTTCTGTTGCATTGGCAATAGATAGGCAAAATCCATCTGGAAAACATTTAACTTTAAACCTACACCTACAGTGAAATATTTTCTGTTTCCCTTGGTGGCATGTTCGTAAAAATAACCTGTTCTTAAAGCAAAACGCTTATCGTACCAATACTCGGCACCAAATGACCATGTAATCTCGTTAAATTCTTCTTTGGCTCCGCCGGGGGCATCAGAAAATGATTGCCACATTCCTGTTGGTACTGAAACATTAGGATCTTTTCCCGCTATAATTGTATACGACGAATCATAAATTGGAGGCGTAGGAACCAATAATTTGTTCATGTCCACACCAAACATAATTGAGTTGTAATCATCTATTTCCGTTTTAAGCGTTCCGCCCAATCTCAGGTTAGTGGGTAGAAAATTTGCTTCAGAATCATCAGAATAGGTTATTTTGTTGCCAATGTTTGAAATCTGGAGACCATAAGACATATTGCCTGGTGTACTTCCCATGTTTATATTTTTTGTATAATATAAAGATATATCTCCAGCAACCGCATGACCGGGGTGGGTTGTAGAACTTCCAGAGCTTATTCCACCTGTCAGGTTCGAATAAATATAACGCATTGCTACTGCACCCGAAAAATTATCTGTAAAAAGCATGGAATAAGAAGCATCTAATGAAAACTCGTTTGGGTTAAAATCTCTTATTGTTCCCCCCTGGATATCTGTAAATGTTATATTCCCCAACGAAAAATATTTCAGGCTGGCACCAAAGGCCTTTCCTCTTTTAAATTTTTTATATCCCGAAAGATAAAGTAGCTGAATGTCATCAACCAGTTCTCTTAACCAGGGTGTATAAGACATTGAAATGCCAAAATCGTCTTTTATAAAAGAGTATTTGGCTGCATTCCAATATTGTGAGTTGGCGTCGGGGCTTGTGGCCACACCTAAATCTCCCATCCCTCCGGCACGCGAATCAGGGGTAATCATTAAAAACGGAACGGCAGAAGTAATTGTATTTACTCTTCCGCTTAAATCCTGCGTCGAGATTTGTGAATAAATATTATAGCTAATAAACTGGATTATAATCGCTAATGCTATTGCAGATGTATTTTTTTTAAAGGTAGTTTTGTTCATTCCGGTTTAAAATAATTTTGCAAATGTATTAAATATTTGATAAGGCCAAAGACAAAAAAAACTAAGGCACAATGCATAAACGGTTTATTTATTTTTTAATTATATTAAAAGATATACTTATCCGATTTTTAACATTTAATTTTCAGTTAAGTATAAGTAGTTTTTCTGTTTTTTCTGCAAATTCGCCATTCAGGGTTCTAACTGCCAACCGGTAAAAGTACACGCCTCTGCCTGGTTTATTGCCAAAATCATCTTTACCGTCCCAGGGAATTCCATCCGATCTGAACCCTTGGCTTATTACTTCGTGGTGAATGGTTTTAATTATCCGGCCCGTAACAGTAAAAATATGTATGTAAACTTCGAGTAACTCGCCTGGTCTGTTATGTTCAAAAAAGAATGAAGTATTGGTGGAAAATGGATTTGGGTAATTTAAAACATGGTTAATTTCAAACTTCTCGTTATTTTTTACAATAAAAATTATGGAGTCTTCTGAGGAATTGTTAACGGCATCCCAGGCTTTTAGCCGCAACGAATGCTCCCCTGGTTCAAGTACAGGTAATGAAAATTCAACCTTTCCACTTTTAAAATTATCAATATCCGACTCGTAATAATCATTTAATTTAAACTGAAGATTCGCCTTTTGATCAATAGTTGCCATTATGTCGTGTCCAATTCCAGTTCCTGTTGTATTTATCCCACTATCATCCTTAAGTTTTACCAACAATTTTGGTTTTTGGTTCGTGATTCCACCACTCACAAAATTTTCGTCATTCAGGTAAATGTTTAATTCTGGTCCTGATTTATCACCAGTATAATTAGTGTCTAACCCACCAATCATTATATTATTATAAGAGCCTTTAGAATCTTCGTTTAGTATATAATTTGTTGAATAATAGCTTACTTTACCTGTGTCTAAATTATACCTTATATCTTTCGGAACTATAAATTCAAATCTGAAATCGCCGTTGGTCACACTCGCTTTTCCTTTAAACAACTGACTGTTCATTACCTGGTACGAAAAACTTCCTTCTCCGTCGTTGTTCAGCGTTTTTATAGCAAGCTTTTTATCATAAACTACCGGGAAAACAACACCATTGTAATCGCCCATCTTTTGTCCGCTCAAATCCTGAACTTCTCCTGTAATTGTCACTTTTTGAAGGGCTTTTAACGTATCGGCCAAAGAATTAACCGGCTTTCCGTTTATAAAGAGGGTTTTAACAAATTGCCGGGCATAGGCGGGTTCAATGGCCGGATCACCCAACAGGGTAAAGTTTCTGCTGTTTATTATACTGCCTGTGCTGTTTTTGGTCAACATCATTATATCGCCCATGGCATATTTCTTATTTCTGAGCGGATCATTTTCGAAAAAGTAGGAATAGAAATTTTTATTTAAAGTAAAATTTGGCGAAGCATATACAAGCCTGGTAGTGGTAAACAAACAAATAGCACCTCCATTTGGATTTAAGAACACCTGTTCACCGGCTGTAACTTTTTTAAAGTTATCAAACCGGCTGAATTCACAGGTAGCCGTCATAAATACCGGAAGCCTGAAATTATTGTTCCACTTCTTTATTTGATCCACCACAATTACACGTTCTTCTGCTAATCCGTTTTCATTGCCATGTCCGGTATAGTTTAGTACCAAAATCCCTTTTTCTATCTGATTGTCAATACTCAGGTTTACATCCGGATATCTTTGTCCGGCTGAAGTGCTTTGTTGTTGAAAAGCATCGAGGTAAATTTTTTCGGTATTAAAAACAGGATATTTATCTTTAATTATCTGGCTTATTTCATCTGCTTGTTCCATATGTAACGAATAGTCTTCATCGTCGGCAATAAAACAGATTCTGTTCCGCCAATCCCCGTATGAATTAATTTCGAGATAATTCCTTATTTTTTGTATCATTTCACTTGCCTCAGTTTTATTCTTAACCGGAATTCTTCCAATGCCAATATCCAATAATCCTTCATGACCACCCTCGTCATCATCCAGTAATCCGAAAAAGTCATCAGTTACAAACGATTGGGTTGGACTTAATGAATTGTCTGACTGATAGGTAAGGATAAAATTTGTATTTTCTGTTGAATTTCTCTTATTGTCATACGAACCATCCCCAAACAGGCAAAGATACCTGGGTAGCTCTGTTTCGGCAGTAGCACGGTCGTAAATCATTTTCATAAAATCCCTTATTGCGGATACATCCGGGGCTCCGGAGGAGAATTCGTTATATACCTGGTTCGTGGTTACTACGTATACATTTAAATTATCATTAGTCTGGTGAATTTCTTTAAGTGCTTCTGCATATTGCAAAAAATCAGGATGGGCAACAATAATCATATCAGCAGATTGGATGCCATGTAAATTTTGATTTTCTATCTTTCCAACTTCTTCACCTTTTGTAATGGGCGAATATGCTGACGAGGGATCCCATGCAATAAATTCCCTGAGGCTGTCTGTTTCTATCCTGAATTTAGTGTCATTCCCTGAAAAGGAGGTAATTACCATTCCCGGATTAAATGGATCAGAAATATCCCATACCAGCGTTGAAACCGAAGTGCCAGTAATATTGAATTCAGAAATATTACCAGTTCCGATTCCGGAAGTGCTCCGGAATGCCATTTGCGTACCATCAAATTTAAGCCCTCTTAAAGCATTTATTTCTATAAAGTCAAGCCAACCTTCCGATGACGCTGTAGCTTTATTATACCTGATTTTTACCCGAATTGGATTTTCCCCGCTTGATGTTGTCGAAAAGTTTTCAATTCTTTGCGTGGCATAAGTGGAAGTGTAATCGTAACTAACTCTACTGTAATCCTGTGTGGTAAAACCACTATTGTCGAGTTCTATTGTATAGTTGGTTTCTAATGGCGATCTGGCAAGCAATGATGCCCGCAAATCAGTTTTTGAACCTGTTATCAGATTAGGGAAATTAAAACTGAATTCATATTCTGTCTGGAAATCAAAGTTTTCGGCTACCCACATTCTTCCTGACTGAATTAAATTCACAGAATCAATTTCATGATAAGCGAAATCGTTGAATTGACTTATATTGTTGGTAACCTGCCCTGTTGACTGTTCAAGATTTATCACCTGGTTATTTGTTTGTGATACAGCATCAGAACTTAAAAAATAATAGGCATAATCGGAATAAAGGTGATTTGAATGCCTGAAAAGTCCGGTAGATTTATCATAATTCCATTGTACCGGGCCTACACCATAAAAATATACTATGTCGTTATTTTTCCAGATTTTGATTTCTGTTAAATCATCGGGTCTGGCATCGCTATTATAAAAGGACAACATTTTGCCTCCATTCCCAAATATTCTAATATTTTCAGGATCAGAGACTCCCAGGTTTTGTAATTCATCAAAACTGAGCTTGTAAATACCACTTTTGTCAATTTTAATTTTTATCCAGTTACCTGAACTTAAAACAGATGAATTCTTATGTTCAGCTTTAATGCTTTTAAAGGTGCTTGTAATATTCTTTTTTGAAAGTTTAATTTCAAAACTTATCATTTTTTCAAATTCGCCGGTTGTATTGTTTTTTCTTAAAGGACAAAAACTAAATGCCAGGTAGGATTTTTTTCTTTGAACTACCATTTTAGATTTAAGCCCCACAGAGGAGCCAATAAATTTTAAATCAACAATATTCCTGATTTCTTCTTGATTTAACGATACAAAGACTTCATTTTCAATTGATATTTCAAAATTTTCATTTACCGGTATCAGTTCGCTGTACACAGGCAAAAGGTTTTTATCCGTTTCGTAAATGGCGTTTTCAAAAAATAAAATAAATTTATCTGTTGATTCCGATTTATCTGTTTCAAACAAAGCTTTAGCCGGTTTCCACAGTATTTTCCGGCTCAAGTTGGTTTCCTGTCCATACATAAAATTTATTGACAGATACATCAGAAATAATATAATCAGGCTAATTTTCGCTGTCATAATTAATTTTTTAAGGGATTAAAAATAAAGAATTAAGCAAATTGACCATTATAAAATGTAGTTTTTTAACCTATTATTATCTAAAAATTAAAAAATATGCGTTATTTGTAAGGTAGTTCTAATTTCTGTTTGATGTTAAGGTTTTTTCAGATTATTTTTATTTGTTTGGTTTTTCAAACTTTAAATATAGCCCAGGAGGTGCAGTTTTCACAGCTATTTGCCGACAGGCTTTACCTGAATCCTGCATTTGCCGGAATTGATTATTGCCCAAAATTTATGGCAGGTTATAGAAATCAATGGCCGGGGGTACAATTTCCGTATGTAACTTACAATGCTACTTTCGACAAATATTCTGAATTAATGCACGGAGGTATTGGCATCCGTTTGATGAAAGATGAACAAGGACAAGGTACATTTAGCCAGTTCAGTGCTGATTTGATTTATTCCTATCATGTAACTATGGGTAAGAATTTTAAAGCAAAATTTGCATTTGAAGCATCGTTTTACCAAAAAAACATGAGTACTGCACACCTTGTATTTCCTGATATGATAGATCCGGTTCAGGGCAATATTTATCAAACCACTGAAAACATTACACAGGAAAATTTTTTAAGTCCTGATTTTTCAGCAGCTTTTTTACTCCATTACAGGAATTATTTTTTTGGCTTTTCAGCAAACCATATACCTCAAAATATTGTTGAAAACCATAATGAATATCTGCCACTGAAAATGACTGCACATGCAGGGGCACTTATTCCTGTTTTAAAGGATGGTGTAGGAAAAACTAATTTTTTTCTTGAACCCAATATCGTTTTTATTAGTCAGCAAACCACAAAAGTACTTTATTATGGCATGTATTTTGACATGTCAGCCATGTCGCTTGGGCTTTTTGTAAGACAAAATCTGGAATTTCATTTTGATGCGCTGGTTGTGTCATACCATGTAAATTTCAAAAAGATTACGCTAGGCTATAGCTACGATGTTCAATTATCGGGTATGATTAAACAAACTTTGGGTACACATGAAATAAGCCTTGCCTATCAATTGGCATGTGATAAAAAAATTAGAAATTACAATACAATAAGTTGTCCTTCTTTTTAGTTATATTTGCATTGATGAAAAAAAAGTGATTGTTATGAAGATTAAACCAATTTTATTAGCAACTTTAGGAATCGCAGTTGTTCTCTCTCTTTCAGGATGTTCTCTTTTCGGAAAAGGAAAAGGAAAAGGAGGAGTAGGTTCTGAGTCCACAACAACCGGATGGGCCTACAACGACCCTGATATGGGAAGATTTGAAGTAGTGGATTATACGGAACAGGAAACCGGCCCCGGACTTGTATTTATTGAAGGTGGAACCTTTATTATGGGACAAACCGCCCAGGATGTGGTGTACGACTGGAACAATATCCCGCAAAGATTTACAGTGGCTTCTTTTTATATGGATGAAACTGAAGTGAGGAATATTGACTACCGCGAATACCTTAACTGGTTGCAGAAAGTGTATGTAAGTTATCCACAGGTATATAAACAAGCCTTGCCCGATACGCTTGTATGGCGTAAAAGACTTGCATATAACGAACCTTATGTAGAATATTATTTCAGGCATCCTGCCTATCACAATTATCCTGTTGTTGGTGTTAGCTGGCTGCAGGCTACTGATTACTGCGCATGGAGAACCGACAGGGTAAATGAAAAACTGCTTATCGATGAAGGAATCCTTGATATGAATCCTAACCAGGTTGACGAAGACAATTTTAACACAGAAGCTTATCTGGCTGGACAATATGAGAGTGGTGTAAGAGAAAATCTTCCTACCCTTGATGGAGGTGAAAGACATGCCACAATGGAAGATGGAATTATGTTGCCAAAATACCGCTTGCCTATGGAAGCTGAATGGGAATATGCAGCACTTGGCCTGATTGGAAACTCTACCGGTTCGCCCGAGAGGATTTATAACAGGAAAATTTTCCCATGGAATGGCCATTATGTCAGAAATGATACAAAACAAAACCGTGGCCAGTTCAGGGCTAACTTTCAAAGAGGAAGAGGTGATATGATGGGTGTTGCCGGTGCATTGAACGATAACGCTGACGTACCTGCTCCTGTTGATGCCTATTGGCCAAACGATTATGGACTTTATAATATGGCAGGAAATGTAAATGAATGGTGTCTGGATGTTTACCGTCAGCTTTCTTTCAGGGATCTTGAAGATTTCAGACCATTCAGGGGAAATGTATTTCAAAAGTTAAAAACTAATACGGATGGTACTTATGCCGACAAAGATTCGTTAGGCAGGATGGTTTGGGAAAATGTTGCCAATGACTATTCCCGTCACAATTATCAAAAAGCTGACAATATCAATTATAAAGATGGTGACGTAGGATCAAGCATCGAAGAAGGCGGCGGATGGATGGATGAATCAGCAACTGCAGGTTCAGACAGAATGTATTACCAGGGAGTTGGTGAAAAAGGAAAAAGTATGTCATCGCTTATCAGCGACAGGTCAAGGGTTTTTAAAGGAGGAGGATGGAACGACAGGGTTTATTGGTTAAGTCCGGGCACCAGAAGATTTCTTGATGAAAGAAAATCCCAGGAAAACCTTGGTTTCAGATGTGCTATGACAAGGGTTGGAAGCAACGGAGGTTTCTAATAAAATTAAACATATATTTGTAACCTGCTTCATTTTGAAGCAGGTTTTTTTGTTTTTATAAATATGCAAATCCACGAATTACACAAGCTTTTCTTAAGTTCAAAAGGTGTTACTACCGATACCCGAAAAATTGAAAAAGGTCAGATATTTTTTGCCTTGAAAGGCGAAAACTTTAATGGAAATCAATTTGCATTACAAGCTATTGAAAATGGCGCCATTTATGCCATAGTTGATGAGGAAATGCCCGTTAAAAGTAATCGTATCATCCTGGTAAATGATGTATTAGCCTGTTTGCAGGACTTGGCAAGATACCACAGAAATTTTCTTGGAATCCCGGTAATTGCCATAACTGGTACTAATGGAAAAACAACTTCCAAAGAACTTATAAAATCAGTACTTCAAACAAATTTCAGGGTTCAATATACCCGTGGAAATCTTAATAATCATATTGGCGTACCTTTAACTTTACTTTCGTTTGATGAAAATACCGAAATCGGAGTGGTCGAAATGGGGGCCAACCATATTGGCGAGATAAGTAAATTATGTCAAATAGCCTGTCCGGATTATGGCGTTATAACAAATATCGGCAAAGCGCATCTTGAAGGTTTTGGTTCATATGAAGGAGTAATAGAAGCCAAGTCAGAACTTTATCATTATCTTAAGTTAAATGAAAAAGTCGTTTTTGTAAATGGGAATGATGATTTGTTATTAAAACTGTCATCGGAAATCAACAGATTTTTGTATGGAACGAATCCTTCTTTTTATGTGTATGGAAGTTTTCTTGATGCATCTCCTTTTTTAAGTATATTATATAATGGAATAAATATTTCTACCAGGCTGGTAGGGGCATACAATATTAACAATGTTTTATTGGCAATTTGTATTGGTAAATATTTTAAAATCAGTGATTTAAAAATTGCAGAAGCTATTTCTTCCTATATGCCTGAAAATAACAGGTCACAATTAATTTCAACCAAAAGAAACACCCTTATTGTTGATGCTTACAATGCTAATCCTTCGAGTATGGAAGTTTCAATTTTGAATTTTCTAAATATCAAATCAGATAATAAGTTTATGATATTAGGTGATATGTTTGAATTAGGGGCAAATAGCAAGGAGGAACATTGGAAAATTACTGAATTAATTCATAACTGCCAGTTTAGGGAGGTTTATTTTGTTGGGAGCCATTTCTTTGAACTAAAAGAAAACTATTGTGATTTCGTTTTTTTCGAAAATATAGATTTTCTTATAGACCTTCTTAAAGAAAATTTAATTAGCGGCAAAACAATACTTTTAAAAGCTTCGAGGGGGATTAAACTTGAGAAAATAATTCCTTATTTATAAACAATTTATTATTTATTCAGGTTAAAATTTTTCAATATTTCCTTTTCCTTCGCAGGTAATTCAACAGATAAACCCGATTCAGGATTAATTGCAACCAGTACAACTTTTGCTTCAGCAGTTACAAGAAAATTGCCGGCATTCCCAGCTTCTTTTACAAACAAAGTTTCTAATTCAAAACTTTTGGTCCCCAAATTCGACAATCTTGTATGAACTGTAAGATTGTCGCCATAAAACAGTGGCTTTTTGTAATTAATTTCAATTCGTGCTACCACCGAATTAAAATCCAGGTTCTTTTTCCAGCTAAATACTTGTTTGTGAAAATCAAGCCTTGCCTCCTCCAGGTATGACAAATAGGCTTTGTTGTTAACATGTCCGATTGTATCTAAATCATCGTACCTGATTTCAATTTTCTTTTTGTGTTGATAAACAGAAAGATCCATTATTTTATATTTTAGTTTCGACCCTTAACTTTTAAAAAATTTCTCTAATGTAAGAAGAAATCTCATTTAAAATTTTTGGATAAATTAAACCTGTATTGCTTATTTGATGTAAATTTATTGCATTAACATTTATCGGTTGAATAAAATATTATTTGGTTTAAAATTATAAATTAATTGTTTGCAAGGGGTTTGATTTTTTGTAAATTTGTATGCAAGCATAATAATATTTAAATGAAACTTGAAGAAACAGTTGATTTTTATATTAAATCTACATGGCATTCAATGACCCGGATGTATAATTTTATTGCAAATAAACACGATATTTCACAGGCAATTGGTTATGTACTTATAAATATTGAAAAGGAAGGCACTCCGGCTACGAGTATTGCTCCTCTTTTGGGGATGGAACCAACTTCGCTTAGCCGATTGCTTAAAAGCATGGAAATAAAGGGATTAATTTACAGGAAAAGGGAAAGTGAAGATAAAAGGATAGTTAAAATTTTTCTGACTGAAGAAGGAATTGCCAAGAAAAAGCTTGCCAAACAAACCATTTTGAATTTCAATGAAAAGGTATTAAATTATCTTGACACAACAGATATAGAAAGGTTTATCTCAATTATAAACAAAATAAGGGCGTGTAGCCAAAATGAAATCGAAAATAACCAGGATTAGAAATAAAAAATCGTAATATGATACGCAGAATAAGAAAAGTTGCTGTACTCGGGTCAGGTGTAATGGGGTCGGGAATTGCATGCCACCTTGCAAATGTAGGACTGGAAGTACTTCTTCTCGATATTTCACCTTCGCAACTCAATGATATAGAATTATCAAAGGGATTGAAGCTTGACCAAAAATCTGTAAAGAACAGAATTGTGAATGATTACTTACAGGCAGCATTGAAATCAAAACCATCACCAATTTACAAACAAAATTTTGCAAAAAGAATTACAACGGGCAATTTTGATGATGATTTGCCTTTAATAAAAGAAGCAGACTGGATTATTGAAGTGGTGGTTGAAAGACTAGATATAAAAAAACAGATATTTGAAAAAATAGAAAAATACAGAACCAAAGGAACGTTAGTATCATCAAATACTTCGGGTATATCGGTTGAAGCCATGATTGAAGGAAGATCTGAAGATTTTTGCAATCATTTTTGTGGCACCCATTTTTTCAATCCACCAAGGTATTTGCAATTATTTGAAATTATTCCCACCAGCAAAACAGATCCATCTGTTCTTACTTTTTTTGAAAATTTTGCTGCAAAATTCCTGGGTAAATCCCCGGTAGTAGCAAAAGATACACCAGCGTTTATTGCCAACAGGGTGGGTACCTTTGCCATTATGGAACTTTTTCATAATGTTCAAAAGTTTGGACTTAATATACCTGAAATTGATAAACTTACCGGAACCATAATCGGAAGGGCAAAATCTGCAACTTTCAGAACCGCCGATTTAGTTGGATTGGACACCTTAGTGCACGTGGCAACTAACATTAAAAATTCTACCAAAGATGAGTCCTCTGAAATTTTTGAATTGCCTGGTTATATTGATGAGATGTTAAAAAACAAATGGCTTGGATCTAAATCTGGTCAAGGTTTTTATAAGAAAACTGAAGAAGGTGGGGTGAAAAAAATTCTGTCTCTTGATTTTAACTCGATGACTTATATCGATACCCCTAAACCATTTTTTCCCGTGTTTGAAAAAACAAAAGGAGTGGATGATTTAAGAAAAAGAACTAAAATACTTTGTGACGATCAGGGTAAAGCAGGCGAATTTTACAGAAGTATGTTTTACAGCCTGTTTTGGTATGTTTCAAACCGGATACCTGAAATATCAGATGAATTGTATAAAATTGATTTGGCTTTAAATTCAGGATTTGGATGGAAACTCGGACCTTTTCAAACCTGGGATGCACTGGGTGTAAAAGAAGTTATTGAAAATATGGAGAAAGCAGGCAAAAAACCTGCCCAATGGATTTATGAAATGGTTCAAAAGGGGATAACTACTTTTTACACCTTAAAAGAAGGTAGAAAATTCTGTTATCATCCTGGAATTAAAGATTATGCTCTAATTCCCGGACAAGATGATATTCTGTCGCTTGAAATCTTGCGCAAGACAAATACTGTTTGGGAAAATAATGATGCAACAATAGTAAATCTGGGTGATGGAATACTGAACCTGGAATTTCATTCAAAAATGAATACCATTGGCCAGGGAACTCTTCAGGCCATTAATAAAGCCATTGATCTTGCCGAGTCTGATTACCAGGGACTTGTAATTTCGAATGATGGGGAACATTTTTCTGCTGGTGCAAATGTGGGGATGATTTTTATGTTTGCCGTTGAGCAGGAATGGGACGAACTTAACTGGGCTATTAATTGGTTCCAGAAAACAATGATGAGAATACGATATTCTGCTGTTCCGGTTGTTGCGGCACCACACGGGCTCACGCTCGGTGGTGGCTGTGAACTGTGTATGCATGCCGATAAAGTTATCGCACACGCTGAAACTTATATGGGATTGGTTGAATTTGGTGTCGGGGTAATTCCTGGTGGAGGTGGTACAAAAGAATTTGTATTGCGGCTATCGGATGAACTAAAAGAAGGTGATGTCCGTACCAATGCTATAATTAACAGGTTTATGACAATTGGCCAGGCTAAAGTTTCTACTTCGGCGCATGAAGCTTTTGATTTGGGCTATTTACGAAAAGGCACCGATGAGGTAGTTGTTAGCCGCATGCATCAACTGGCTTATGCTAAAAATGTGGCTGTTTTGCTGGCTGAAAAAGGATATACAAAACCAGTTCAGCGAACGGATATAAAAGTTCTTGGTAATGAGGCCCTTGGTTTGGTTTATGTAGGTTCCGACACAATGGTTACCGGAAATTATATGTCGGAACATGATAAATTGATTGCTGAAAAGCTTGGCTTTGTGCTGGCAGGTGGAAATATATCCAATCCTTTAACTGAAGTTTCTGAACAGTATTTGCTGGACTTGGAAAGAAAAGCTTTTCTTGAATTATGTATGCAAAAAAAGACCCTTGAAAGAATGCAAAGCCTTATTACAAGTGGCAAAATTCTGAGAAATTAAGGATGTTTCGAAATTTACTGATTGAATTATTATAAAAAATTAAATATATAAAAAATGGATGCATATATTGTTGCAGGTTACCGCTCGGCAGTAGGGAAAGCACCAAAAGGATGTTTCAGGTTTACAAGGCCAGATGACTTATCAGCCACCGTTATAAAATATTTGCTGAATCAATTTCCAAATATTGATAAATCAAGAATTGATGACATAGTGGTTGGAAATGCTTTTCCTGAGGCTGAAAGCGGGTTAAATATGGGCAGGTTTATTTCACTTCTTTCCCTCGGTACGGTTGAAGTTCCAGGTTCTACGGTAAACCGTTACTGTGCCTCCGGATTGGAATCAATAGCTATAGCTACCGCTAAAATAAAGGCTGGTATGGCTGATTTAATTATAGCCGGAGGAGCTGAGTCAATGTCTATGATTTCGATGGGCGGTTGGAGGCAGGTTCCTCATCCAGAAGTGGCTGTTAAATATCCAAAGTGGTACCTGAACATGGGATTAACTTCTGAAATGGTGGCCCAGGAATATAAAGTTACACGCGAAAATCAGGATATGTTCAGCCTTAATTCATTTCAAAAAGCAATAAATGCTATAGATGCCGGGTATTTTAAAGAACAAATTGTACCCGTTTTAATACAGGAAAACTATTACGAAGAAGGGAAGGTAAAAAGCCGTAGTTATGAAGTAAATACGGATGAAGGACCTAGACGCGATACTACACTTGAGAGTTTAGCCAAATTAAAACCGGCATTTTCGGCCAATGGATGTTCTACTGCTGGAAATTCTTCCCAAATGTCAGATGGGGCTGCTTTTGTGCTTGTAGCTTCTGAAAGAATTGTTAAAGAATACAATTTAACACCAATGGCAAGGCTTGTCGATTATCAGGTGGCGGGCGTTGAACCTTATAAAATGGGAATTGGTCCGGTTAAAGCAATTCCAAAGGTTTTGAATCATTCGGGTATGAAACTGGAACAAATTGACCTGTTTGAGCTTAATGAAGCTTTCGCATCACAATCACTGGCAGTAATAAATGCGCTCCATCTTAATGAAGATTTAATAAATGTAAATGGAGGGGCGATTGCCCTGGGACATCCACTCGGTGCCACAGGCACAAAGCTCACTGTACAATTGTTAAATGAATTGAAACGAAGAAATAAAAAGTTTGGGATGGTTACGATGTGTATTGGTACAGGCCAGGGAGCGGCTGGAATTTTCGAAATGTTATACTAGTAAAATATTGAAGTTATGATAAATAAAAAGACACTTAAAGGGGGAGAATTCCTTATTGCAGATACAAATGCTGAAGATATTTTTATTCCTGAAGAATACAACGAAGAACAAAAAATGATGGCAGCTACATGCCGAGAATTCGTCGAAAAAGAAGTTCATCCGGTTATCAAGCAGTTGGATCAGCATGACAGAACTTTGTTACGATCACTTATGAAAAAAGCCGGTGAACTTGGCTTGCTTGGTGTTTCAGTTCCCGAAGAGTACGATGGATTTGGCCTGAATTTTATTTCATCCATGCTTGCGGCCGAAGAAATGGGTAGAAGTTACAGCTTTGCTGTTGCATTCTCAGCTCATACAGGTATTGGAACCCTTCCAATTTTATATTATGGTACCGAAGAACAAAAAAGAAAATATGTAACAAAACTTTCAAGAGGCGAATTTGTCGGAGCATACTGTCTTACAGAACCTGAAGCGGGATCTGATGCAAATTCAGGAAAATCCAGGGCAAAGCTTTCGGAAGATGGAAAATACTACATTTTGAATGGAGTGAAAATGTGGATTTCCAATGGTGGTATTGCTGAAGTTTTAATTGTTTTTGCAAAAATTGAGAATGATAAAAACCTGAGTGCTTTTATTGTCGATTCAGGAACACCTGGAATTATGATTGGCCCGGAAGAAGATAAAATGGGAATTAGAGGTTCTTCAACAGTACAGATATTCTTTAATGACGTGCAAGTACCTGTTGAAAATCTCTTGGGAGATAGGGATGGAGGTTTTAAAATTGCACTTAACATTTTAAATCTTGGCAGGATAAAGCTAGGATCTGCTACTGTTGGGGGTTCAAAGGCTATTGCTGAACAAGCATTAAAATATGCTAATGAACGTAAACAGTTCGGAAAGTTTATTTCCGGTTTTACAGCCATTCAATATAAACTGGCTGAAATGGCTATCCGCATATTTTCATCAGAATCATTAAACTACAGGGCCACAAGCAATATTGACGATGCTATAAAATCTATGGTAGCGGATGGAATGGATAAAAATAAGGCTGCCCTGGAAGCCATGCGGCAGTTTTCAATAGAGTGTTCCATATCAAAAGTTATGTGTTCTGAATGCCTCGATTATGTTGCTGATGAAGCTGTTCAAATTCATGGAGGTATGGGCTATTCCGCAGAAACTACTGTTGAAAGAGGTTACAGGGATTCCAGGATCAACAGAATTTTTGAAGGAACAAATGAAATCAACCGGATGGTTATCGTGGGCGAATTATTAAAAAGAGCTTTTAAAGGCGAACTGGATTTAATGAAACCAGCCCAGGAAGTTGCCAAAGAACTTATGGGTATCCCTGATTTCTCTGCACCTTCTGAAGATTATTTCGAAGAAAAAAGGAAAGCAATACGGAATTTTAAAAAGGCGATTTTAATGGTATCGGGGGCAGCAATACAAAAGTTTATGCAGACACTTGACGAAGAACAGGAACTATTGTTTAATGCCGCCAATATGTTAATGTATACCTACGCCGTAGAATCTACAATGTTAAGAGTTGAGAAATTAATGAAGTTGAAAGGAGAAAACAATATCCGGATTTATAAGGATATCCTTGACGTGTTTTTATATGATTCAGCTTCAAAAATTAACAAAGAAGGTGTTGATGCTGTTAATTCATTTGCTGAAGGCGATGAACAAATGGCACTTTTAATGGGAATGAAACGTTACACAAAAGTACAGCCCGTTAATGTAAGACTTGCAAGGAGAAGAATCGCCCAGGCATTAATTTCTGAAAACAAATATTGCTTATAATTGTTTGAACAATGAAGATTGGCTTGGATTTTTATACTAAGCCAATTTTCCCAGATTATTTTTTGATAAGAAATACAGATTATCGATATATTCATTATTGTGAAAACAAAATCGGAGAATTTAATTCTAAACAAGTTGAAATCGCCTTTTTGGTTAAAACTTTATTTGTTAAAAAATCTCCCTCTCGCTTTTATAGCTGGTTTGAGTCCAAAATTTATTTCGAATGAAAAAGTTACCGTTGAGATAAAATATAACTATTTGAACAGGAATCCTTTTCGTTCTATTTATTTTGCAGCTTTGAGTATGGCGGCTGAGTTATCTACCGGAATTCTTGCAATGATTGCTGCCAAATCTGCTACTGAGCCTGTTTCATTAATTGTTACAAGCATAACTGCAGTTTTTCATAAAAAAGCAAAGACAAAAGTCATTTTTACCTGTGAGCAGGGTTTGGAATTTAAAAATGCGGTCCATTTGGCAATTTCTGGGAAGGAACCTTCTGAGTTAAAGGCTTATAGCAAAGGAGCTTTTACTGATGGTACTTTAGCAGCAGAATTCTGGATTACATGGTCGTTTAAAGCCAGGAATGTCTTATAACTCTTTTTATTATTCAGTTTTTTCTCCAAAACAATACAGATTTCCATCCCTGCAAGCCACATAAATTCTTTTGTTAAATACAAACGGAGTGGATTCAATAGATCCTGTCTGATAAAAATCCAATAGTTTGAAATTCAGATTTTCATCATGTTCAAACAGATAGATCCCATTATAAGTTGCGACAACTATTTTATTCTGAACAAACAGTGGTGTAGAGATGGAAGGCCCGGTTTTGTATTTAAATACTAATTTTGGGGTAGGATACAATTTTTTTCCATCAGGTCCCGGAACCTTTTTCCCTTCTGCAATTAAATCCTGGTTAACAATATATAAGTTTTCATCAATGGCAACAAAAGCTGCCAGATGAGGGATTTTTTGTGTTAATATCGGTTTGCCTGAACTATGATAAAAAGTATCTCGTTTGGCTTTATACAAGTCATTTACACTTGCCGAGCCTATAATTCCGCCATACCAGAAAACGAAAAACCTGTTTTCAACCGGGAAATACCATTTAACACAGCTGCTGTCAGCTGGTTTGGAAGGGTCTAATTTAAATACACCACCTTTCCCTTCAATATATTCTTTTTCAATTGAAACGAGTAAACAATTATCATGAGTAACCACAGGAGAACCATCCATATCGGAACCAATCAGAAAATCCCAGTCTATTCTTTTAGTATCCATATTATAACCAAATACGTGGCCGGAACCTGAAGTAACATATATTTTATTTCCTAACCTGCATGGCGATGATTCAGTAACAAGATTTCCACCATGCTTAGTTTTGTCGCTTTTACGAAAAAGTGAGTCTTGTAAATAAATGAAAGGTTGTTTAATTCCTTGTTTAATTTTTGCCTTGTCCGGATCCGGATTAAAAACAGTAAAAAGCCCGTTTTCAAGTCCAATGTATGCAGTATCATTTACCACCACTGCCGAACCATCTACATCGCGGCTATAGCTTTCTGTAGCCACACTGTTTAATTGCCATAAATCTTTACCTGTAATAAAAGAAACTGCCCGGTAACTTGGAACTATTGCACTGCTGTTCGATCGTTGGTTTCCTTTTCGGCTGCCCTGCATTATAATATACCTGTTTTTTAATGAATCTGCATTTGGATTTGCCCAAATGGTACCTGTGCCTTTTAATACATCTTCAAACTCATATTGCCAGATAATGGTACCTGTAGCAGCTTCAATCTTTTTTAAATGGTGATCGTAGGCACCCTGAATAAGATAAAGTATTTTATTATGTCGAACGGCAAGTGGCTGCCCTGTCCAACCTGCACCCGACCAGGTTTTTGTTTCTGATCCAACTTTAGTTGTGCCGGTGCCAAGCGAAATTTTCCATATTAAGTCTAACCGGTTTGGAGCCTGGTTGCCGTAATAATTTCTTTTTTCATTGCCCAGAAAAGTCGAATTTATAATTTCAATCTTGTCTTCCTTTAAGAGAGAATCAAGTTTAAGTTTCTTCTCATCATTTATTTTATCACGGGTTATAGTTAAACCCTCATTTTGCTGTCCATTACAGGAATATACCTGCAGGGAGAATATAAAAAAAGCCCAGAATATGGGCTTAATTATAAATATTTTATACATTTTTTATTCTTCAAAAATATGTGTATTGGCTTCTGATGACATTTTTATCATTTCATCATATTCTTCTTCCGACATTTCAGGATAAAAATTAATTGGATTAGTTGGAACTCCATTAATCCTTACTTCGTAATGCAAATGAGGACAGGTAGAAAGTCCTGTACTACCTACTAACCCTATCACATCTCCTCTTTTAATTTTTTGACCCGGACGTACTAACATTTTACTAAGGTGGCCATAAATGGTCTGGTAACCATATCCATGGTTTATTCTTACACAATTGCCAAATCCTCCTGCCCAATCTGCTCTTAGTACAACACCATCACCTGAGGCATGAACTTCAGTACCTGATGGACAGGTAAGATCAACACCTTCGTGCATTTTAAAATACCCTAAAATGGGATGCATCCGGTAGCCAAATCCTGAACCAAACCTTGTAAGTTCTTTAACAGCAATAGGTTGGATTGAAGGAATGCAGGCAGTCATTTTTTCCTTGTTTTTAACCAAATCGATGATTTCATCGAATGATTTTGACTGAACCACAATTTGTTTGGAAAGAATATCCATTCTTTTAGCAGTGGAAACCAAGACATCTGAGGTAGAAATACCTTCGTATTTTTTATACCTGTCAACACCACCAAAACCTGCTTTGCGGAATGATTCAGGAATTGGATTTGCCTGGAAAAATTTTCTGTAAATCTCATCATCATGCTTTTGAATCTCAGATAGAGCATTCTCTGCATCTGCCATTTTTCTATTCAAATAATCTAACTGCAATAAAAGGCTTTGTTTTTTTTCTTCTTCTTGTCTTTCCGCAGGCGATTTAATAAAAAAAGATAACGCCATGTAAATTGCAATTCCTAAAATAATAGAAGTAGCAAATTTTGGTAAGCTTTTATAAATTAAGGCCTTAAAACTTATTTTAACCCGTTTATAACTCAATGTTTCCGGGTCAAAATGAAATTTATACTTTCTCATTTTCTTTAGCTTTCATAGGTTTTTCTTGCAAAACACCTATTATTTTGAAGCAAATGTAAGAAATAATTTTAACTATGCAAGAAATCCCTGTTTAAAATGACAATTATACTATACAAATGTGATTTCTCAAATATTGAGCCAAACAAAAAATGTTAAATATTTTAACAGGTTAACTATCAGATAATAAATAATATACGATAAAAAAATGTAGATTTGTTAACTAATTTTAGATATTATTAACTATTTATCAACAAAAGTGTTAAAATTTCCCAAAAACCCCTTTTAAACGTTTTTTTTGAGTTTTTTTTGACGAAAATGAATTAAACGAACTCAAAACTTGAATTTTTTTTGACAGAAAAATTGACTTAATCTGTTGCCCGACAAATTTCTGTTTATTTAACATGGTTCTGATATTATAAAATTGTAGAAAGAAAACTTCCGGGATTGAAAAAAATTCGATTACGATGCAGATTTACTCGAAATTTAGATATTTTTGAACTCTTTTTTAAAAACAAAAAAAATAAAAGAATGACATCAAATGAACTAAGAGCTTCATTTCTAGAATTTTTCAGGAGTAAAGAACATAAAATAGTGCCTTCAGCACCAATGGTGATAAAAAACGATCCAACCCTTATGTTTACCAATGCAGGGATGAATCAGTTTAAAGATTTGTTTCTGGGTATTTCACCTGTAAAAGATAAAAGAGTGGCTGATTCGCAGAAATGTTTAAGAGTTTCCGGTAAGCATAACGATTTGGAAGAAGTGGGCCATGATACCTACCATCATACCATGTTTGAAATGCTTGGTAACTGGTCATTTGGTGACTATTTTAAAAAAGAAGCCATTGATTGGGCATGGGAGTATCTTACAAATGTGCTCGGAATTGATAAAAGCAGATTATACGCCACTTATTTTCAAGGGGATAAAGCAGAAAACCTCGAAGCTGATCACGAAGCTAAATCCTATTGGTTACAATATATTGACATTGAGAAAGTTTTACCAGGCTCAAAAAAGGACAATTTTTGGGAAATGGGCGAAACCGGACCTTGCGGACCTTGTTCTGAAATTCATATTGACCTTAGGGATGAAGAAGATATGAAGAAAGTGAAGGGGAAAGATCTGGTAAATAAAGGCCACCATCTGGTTATTGAAATCTGGAACCTTGTTTTTATTCAGTATAACCGCCGGGCTGACGGAAAACTTGAGTCCCTGCCGCTTAAACATGTTGACACAGGTATGGGCTTTGAACGATTGGCTATGGTTGTTCAAGGGAAGAAATCAAATTACGATACCGATGTTTTTCAGCCAATTATTGGTGAGATTTCAGCAATTTCAGGATTTAAGTACGGTGATGACCACAAAAAAGACATTGCCATGAGGGTGATGGCTGACCATGTTCGTACAATTGCTTTTGCTATTGCTGATGGACAGCTGCCTTCGAACAATAAGGCCGGTTATGTTATCAGGCGCATTTTACGCAGAGCTGTGAGATATGCCTATACATTCCTTGGGTTTACTGAACCCGCAATTTGCCGCTTAATCCCTTCATTGATAAAAGTGATGGGAAATGCTTATCCGGAATTGTCGAAACAAGAATCACTTATTGAAACCGTAATTCACGAAGAGGAACAAGCTTTCCTTAAAACGCTTGAAACTGGTATCCGGTTACTGGATAAGACTATTGAGAAAATGAAAGAATCGGGGCATAAAAACCTGGAAGGAAAGTACGCCTTTGAATTGTATGATACCTATGGATTTCCTTTTGATTTAACTGACCTGATTCTGCGTGAACATGGCATGGTTGTGAATAAAACTGAATTTGACGAAGAAATGGAACTTCAAAAATCTAGATCAAGAAATGCCGCAAACATAGAGACTGACGATTGGATTAGAGTAGGGGATGAGGAAAAAGAAGAGTTCATTGGATACGATTATCTTGAAACCCAACTGAAGATTTCAAAATACAGAAAGGTGAAGTTTAAAGATAAAGAAATGTTCCAACTGGTTTTTAATATTACCCCATTTTACGCCGAAAGTGGGGGGCAGGTTGGAGACCGTGGCTATATTGAAAGCGATAGTGAAAGAATTTATATTGTTGATACACAGAAAGAACATAACCAGATAGTCCATATCGCAAACAAGTTGCCTGAAAATCCAGAAAAGAACTTTAAAGCATTTGTTGATATCCAAAAAAGAAAATATACGGCAGCGAACCATTCTGCTACCCATTTGCTGCATTTTGCTTTACGTAAGGTATTAGGCGAACATGTTGAACAAAAAGGGTCACTTGTCGATGAAAACAGGTTGCGCTTTGATTTTGCCCATTTTAAAAAGTTGACAAATGAAGAAATTGAACAGGTAGAAATGATTGTAAATGGCTTAATCAGAAATAATTATCCACTTGATGAAAAAAGAAGTATTCCAATTCAAAAAGCCAGGGAAATGGGGGCTATGTCACTTTTTGGAGAAAAATACGGTGATTTGGTCAGAGTGATAAGTTTTGGTGATTCTGTTGAACTGTGCGGGGGAACACATGTAAAAGCAACAGGAGAGATCGGATATTTTTTAATTCTTTCAGAATCGGCAATTGCTGCAGGAATTAGAAGAATTGAAGCCACAACGTCCTTTAATGCTGAAATGTTTATAAATAAAGAAAGACAGGTAATTACATCCTTAAAATCTTTGTTCAAAAACCAGGATGATTTGCTGAAAAATACAAAGGAATTGCTTGAAGAAAACACCCGGCTTAAAAAAGAAATTGAATTTTATCAGAAAGACAAAGCTAAATCCCTGGTGTCAGAGCTTGTTAATAAAGCAAGGGAAATTAATGGAATTAAAGTGATAGCGGAAAAAGTTAAACTGGATTCTGCTCAGGCGTTAAAAGATCTTAGTTTCCAGCTCAAAACTGAATTTGATAACTCATTTGTTGTTTTGGGTTCTGAAATTGAGAACAAGGCGATGTTGAGCATTATTATTTCTGACAACCTTGTTGCTGAGAAAGGACTGAACGCAGGAAATATAATAAAACAGATTTCTCCCATGATAAATGGTGGTGGTGGTGGCCAACCCTTTTATGCCACCGCCGGAGGTAAAAATCCTGATGGAATTCAAAATGCCATTGATAAAGCAGTTGCCATGCTTAATTGATAATGATATTTAATTAATCGTCAAATTGAATAAATTTTTATTGAACTTTTTTTAAGGAGAATAATCATTTTATTGCGAAATTGATAATTTGTATCCTGTTAATTCTTTAAACCAGTAAACTTTTTAAGTGAAATTAGCGGATACGTTCAACTTTTTTAATAATAATTTGATTACCTGAATAAATACGAAGAAGGTAATGTCCTTCTTTAAATTGACCAAGATCAAGAATTAACGGATTTTTAAGCTTACCTTGTTCAATATCAAGCACTTTAATTCCTGAAATATTATAAATTTCAATTTTATCCAATTTCGGAAAAATGTTTCCAAAAGTAATTGAAATAATGCCGGTACTTGGATTTGGAAAAATCATCACAGGCTCATTTACTGTTAATTGGTTACTTCCCAGGATATGATCACTTTTATAATAAATTTTAAAAGGGGAACCTTTTGCAGAAGCAAAATAAAGCCATAATGTAGCGTCAAGGCTTGACCAGTCAACTGCCCAAACATCTACCTTACTTCCAAAATTATCGTTGTAGGCAGGAACAGTTCCGTCTGAAAGGCGTTTATTAACAATTGAATCGAAAAGCAATTGGCTATATGGCCCATTGGCACAAATGTAGGAGAGCGTACCTTCGTACCAGGTAGCAACAGGGCCTATTCCATCAAATCCCGGTAAGGTACCCGGACCTTTTGTATAGAGTGCTTTTCCCGCAAATGACAAGGCTTGGAGTGCTTTCTGGAAATCCTGGTTGTGAAATATTAATTGTGACATCCATGTGTTTGCAAACAAAACAGGCCGGACGTAATTTATGGCTTCTTTCCAGTATTTTAAATCAACCGCCCATGTATGTTCAGAAATATAATTCAGCATTTTTAAAGCTTTAATGGTATCGCCTATTTCGTAAATACATTGAATGGCTGCACAATAAGCTTCGGTGCTTGTAACCTCATATTTTATATTGGAATTTATATCTATTGTGTATAGTTTTCCATCAGAATTAATCAGGTTGTATAAAAAAGATTTTGCCTTAGTTATGGCTGGCAAAACGCTTTCGTCATGGGTTTTATTATAATAGGTGCAAAGTCCTGTTATTACCCATGGAAAATCACCCATCCAGATGGTTCCATCTCCTTCAACATATACTTTAATCGAAGCATCATCAGTATTCCATGCCCGGGGCCAAAATCCTTTTTGATCCTGGTGGTTGACAAAAAACTGGGCAAGTTTTTCAGCAGCATTTGCACAATCATTTGCAGGCGTAGAATTCTCCCATTTTCCTTCAATAGTTAAAACCTTAAGCAATATTCCATGTCCATACAGCCATGATGATTTATCTTCTCTCCATGTATAAAATAAACCGGTTGGAGATTGTCTGGTTAAAATTCCACCAATAGCCTTATTTTTAACAGTATCAAGCAGGCTGTTTTCTGCAAGGTATTCAAATTCATTTGATCTTGTCCAATTTGCGGCATCTTCTTTTTTAAATTTTCGAAAAGCCACAGTTCCCGAGTCGGATTGGGTATCACCTGATGAGGCATCAGACGAAACTTCGAAAGTAATTACTTTGATATTGTTCCAGTCAACATTTCCGGTAAACTGATTTTTTAAAACACCAAGACTTTCACACCATCTGTTAAGGCTTGCAAGACCATGCCATGTAAAACCTGCCTGGTTCACACCATCTTCAAATTTAATCCTAACATTTCTGGTATCTTTACAAAGTGAACCTTTAACATCGATGCCAATAATTTCATTGTCTGAAATTGAGATAGCGGGTGAAATTGACTGAAAACAAATTGCCCATTTAGCGTGGTTTCCTGCACCAAATTTCCAATGGAGATAAACATTATCATTATCTGTGGTTACAGAACAGGATTCACCATTTGAAGCGGTTGTATTCCACCTGCTCTGATCTGAAAAAAAATTTTTGTCAATAACCTCATTTCCAGTCCATCCTAATGAGTAAGTCTGTGAAATTATTTTGGTGCTCAAGAATAGCAATAAGGTAAGAAATGAAGTTTTCATTAATTTCAGCAAAATGGATATTAATGAGAGCAAATTACAAAATATTTAGAGATCCTATTAAATTTTGAATGATAAATCTTTTTTTATTTACCTGGAAATTGCAATCTAAGTGTGGAATTTTAATCAATTGCATTACATGGAAGAATAATATTTCATTTAAGATTGATAAACTTTATTCCGATTTAAAAATTTGAAGATGCTTTCGTAAAACGATAAAAAATACAAAAGCGGAAATCCAGCTAAATTTGAATTTCCGCTTTAGTTTATTATTGAGAAAAATTATTTTTTAAAATTCCAGTAATTTACCTCTTCTTCAGTTTCAGCGTCTGAAAGTTGCAGCCAATAAGCCGGGGTTACCCTTTTTCCTGAAAAACTTTTTAACCTGCGTTTGTAAACATCCAGAACAGGGTTAAACATCAAATCTGTTACACCGAGTGATGTTGTATTATCTTCAGCCAGTTTTTCTTTTACTGTAAATCCATTATGTTCTAAAAGTTTTCTTAGAAATGTAGCCCTCTCCTGGTTAATGCCGGTTTCAACAATAACGCAACGTTCGCCATCCAATTCTTCTATAACTGGTTTTATTTTATTCAGTGTCATAATTTTAAAAATAAAATTTCAATTCAATGTTAAATGCCCTGGCAATTCAGTTTTAAAATGCTTACTACAATTAAGTTAAAAAACAGAACTTACCGACAAAATATATTCATACACCAGGCTAATTAATCCTGTAAGAAAAATACCTGCCACCGATACCAACAAACCAATTTTTGCGAAAAGATTTGATTTTATAGGAGCAATCGGAGCATCACTTTTCATTATAAACATGGCCTTAATTGGCAAAAGGTAATAATACAGCGAAATGGTTGCATTAATCAATGCGACAAAAAGAATAATATAGTAACCCTGGCTGGCCATTGCGTTAAAAAGGAAAAGTTTGCCAAAAAATCCTGCTACGGGCGGAATCCCGGCAAGTGAAAACAATGAAAGCATTAAAATAAGGCTTAAATTTGGGTTTGTTTTGTACAATCCGTTATAATCATCAATGTTTTCTTTTCCTGTTTGATCAGAAATAACCGCTACTACACTAAATGCAGCGAGGTTAGTAAATACATATACCAAAAGGAAAAAAATAACGGTACCCATTCCCAGTGAACCCTGGCCTAAAATCCCAAGAAGCAGGAATCCTGCCTGGGCAATACTTGAAAAAGCAAGAAATCTCTTCATGTTGTTCTGCCGCATGGCAAACAAGTTACCTATGGTCATAGTTACCACAGATAAAACGACCAGCACCTGCAGCCAAATTTGGGAAGCAACAGGGAAAACGGTATATAAAACATAAGTAAAAATAAATGCAGCTGCACCTTTTGAAACTACTGATAAGAATGAAGTAACCGCAATAGGCGAACCTTCATACACGTCGGCAGTCCAAAGATGGAAAGGGACAAGGGACAACTTAAATCCCATGCCGGTTACAAAAAAGATCATACCAAGAACAGAAAGGGCTTCGGGTTTAAATGCAGCTTTTACTTCGTCGAAATAAATTGAGCCTGTAGTGGCATAAATCATCGATAAACCATACAGTAATATAGCTGTAGACAAAGCGGATGATAAAATTAGTTTTATACCAGCTTCAGCCGATTGTGTTTTATACCTATCAAATGCTGAAAGCGTGGCAATTGGGATGGTAGCCAATTCAAGCCCCAGGTACAGCATTAAAAAATCACCTGAAGAAATCATGAAATGCATTCCAATCAGGGAAGAAAAGATAATAATTACAAATTCGGATATTTTATTTCTGTTCTCTTCTTTAGAAACCCAGCCATAAGACTGAAGGAATACCAGCATGGTAGCAATATCCAACACTGATTTCATGGCTACCCGCAAATTATCATTCTGATACATTCCCCCGAAAGCTTTTCCAGTGGAAGAGAATAAAAAATTGGCGGTAACTATTAAAATGATTGAAATTACTGCAATTGGTACAATAAACTTTTTATTTTCTGAATTTGAGAAAATTTCAATACATAAAATGATTAAGGCTGCCAGAGTTAACAGCAATTCGTGCTGCATGAGTAATAAATCCTGAAAATTCATAATTTATAATATAGGTATGAATATTTTGTTCAATTATATTTGGTTGAAAATTACTACTACATTGTTGCCAGTTTTTCAGCAATAGGACTGATACTGTTGTAAATCAGTTCAGACAACCAATGCGGGTAAATCCCGATAGCTGCAACAGAACCAATCAGGGTAATGGTACTTAGTTTTTCATACCACTTTGCATCTTTTAAAGCAAGGAACTCTTCATTTTTGATGGGACCCAGCAATAAAATTCCAATTACCCTGAGTATATAAACTGCAGTAACTACAATAGCTGAAATAGCCATAATAGTTGCCACACGGTGAAACATATCATCATGCATAAATGCCCCTACAAAAATTGTCATTTCTGCAACGAAACCACTTAATCCGGGCAATCCCAATGATGCAAGGCCGCCGAGTACATACACAACACCCAGGAAAGGTATCACTTTCATTAATCCTCCCATTTCATTGATTAACCGGGTATGTGTCCTTGAATAAATCATTCCAATTAAGGCAAAGAAAAGTGCTGTCATTAAACCATGCGAAATCATCTGAATAATTGCACCATCCATTGCTGTCTTATTCATCATTAACAGGCCGAAAATTACAAGTCCGCAATGGCTCACTGAAGAATAAGCATTGATGTATTTTAAATCTTTTTGCCAGATAGCTCCAAAAGCACCGTATATTACACTTATGCTGGTAAGAATTATAAAAATCCAGGCTTGTTCCGCAGCGGCCTGGGGCATTAAATACATTGCCACCCTGAATATACCGTAACCTCCTAATTTCATTAGAACACCAGCGTGTAGCATTGAAACTGCAGTTGGTGCAGAAGCATGACCGTCGGGCGACCATGTATGGAATGGAAATAATGCGCCTAGTACTCCAAAACCAACAAATGCAAAGGGGAAGAAAAATCTTTGTGCTTCCAGACTCATGGTGTTTTTTGCAAGCTCTAACAAATTAAAAGTATGTACTCCATTAGCGGGACCGGTAAGGTAATAAATTCCAAAAAGTGCAACTATCAATAGTGCTGAACCACCCATTAGCATAAGGGTAAGTTTCATGGCAGAATATTCCTTTGGACCGCTACCCCAAATTCCAATTAAAAGGTACATGGGGATTACCGCGATTTCGTAGTACAGAAACATGGTAAAAAGGTCGAGGGAAATAAAAAAACCAAAAACTCCTGTTGCCAGTAATATCAGCGAAATAAAGAATTCTTTCTGCAGGTACTCAACTTCCCAGGAAGCAAAAATTCCCGCAAAAACCACAATTGCCGTAAGCAGAATCATGGAAGCTGAAATTCCGTCAATCCCAATTGTATAGTGGATATTAATGGTGGAAAACCATGAATAGTCCGACATCATTACCATTTCATCAGTAATTCCGCTTTTTCTGATTTGTATATATGTTAAAAGCACCAGAATTGCAGTTAAAAGTTGGAAAAACATTCCAATAGCTGTTACCAGTCTTACGGCTTTCATGTTTTTAGAAAGGGATATGCCTGTAACCGTAATTAAAGGAATAATAATCAGTAAATGAAGTATATTCATAATTCTATCTTAATTCTGTTCTCGTTAACCAACTAAATAAATAACATATAATAATAGGCCCAATGCACCGGCAACAAAAACTGCTGCATATTGCTGTAGCTGACCAGACTGCATTCCGCGTATTTTTTTTGAACTTATATCTATTAATCCTGCAATTCCATTCATGGTTCCATCAACAATATGGCGATCGAACCACGCAATGCTTTGAGAAAAAATGTTAAATAGGATTTTTCTTGTTACAAACAAGTAAATTTCATCTATATAAAATTTATTATAAACGGTTTTATAGAATCCACCCAAAGATGCAGCCACTTTATCAGGAATGTTTGATTTTTTCTTATAAAGCAGCCATGCAATTCCTATTCCAAGCAATCCAATAAGAACAGAAGGAACGGCAATAGCATAATCAAGATGGGTTTCGAATGGCATTTTATCATTTGTTACCATTTCACTGAATGGCAAATATCCTGAAAATATTGAACCAAATGCCAGTATCATTAATGGCAAAGTCATTACAAGTGGCGATTCGTGCGGGGTATGATGGTAATGCTTTTCTTCTCCCCAGAAAATACTAAAATATAATCTGAACATATAAAAAGCGGTTAATCCTGCCACCAGGAATTCTATTCCGAATAATATTTTACTATGATGGAAGGCGGCTACAAGAATTTCGTCTTTGCTGAAAAATCCTGACAGAAAAGGGAATCCGGCAATAGTTAAACATGCAATTAAAAATGTAGCATGCGTGATTGGTAAATATTTTCTTAATCCACCCATGTCGTACATATAATTACTGTGAACTGCATGTATTACGGCACCTGCACCTAAGAAGAGCAATGCTTTGAACATGGCGTGGTTAAACAAATGGAACATGGATGCCATGTATCCAACACCTTCGTGACCTCCATATCCTGAAACGCCCAGTGCAAGCATCATATAGCCAATCTGCGATAAGGTTGAAAAGGCCAGTACCCTTTTTATATCAAATTGAGTAATGGCAATAACGGCAGCGAAAAGAGATGTAAATCCCCCTACCCATGCAATAATTTCCTGAACATCGGGTGCCCAAAGATGGTAAACAACAAACATACGGGCCACCAGATAAACACCTGCCACTACCATTGTTGCGGCATGAATAAGGGCAGAAACCGGGGTTGGACCTTCCATTGCATCCGGCAACCAGATATGTAACGGGAACATGGCTGATTTTCCAGCACCACCCATAAATATAAGGATCATTGCCCATGAAATTACTGAAATTCCCATGAATGTTGTTCCCACATACGATGATACAGGCGAAGTTTGTGGATTGGTGAGTATGTTAAAATCGAAGGTACCTGTAAACCATGATAAAATTAATATTCCAACAAGGAAACCGAAATCAGCAAACCTTGTAACTATAAATGCCTTTTTTGATGCCGCAACTGCTGAAGGTTTTTCGTAATAATATCCAATTAAAAGGAAAGATGAAACTCCCACCAGCTCCCAAAAAATGTACATTTCGAAAATATTGGTTGCTAAAACCAATCCAAGCATCGAAAAACTAAACAAGGACAGAAATGCAAAAAATCTGGTAAAACCAAATTCTCCGTGCATATATCCGATACTGTACAAATGAACACAAAAAGAAACGGTTGTAATAACTACCAGCATCATAACTGAAATTGGGTCAAGAAGGATTCCCATTTTCACCTGTAGGGTCTCTGAAAAATTGAGCCATTCAAAATTATAGGGAATAAATGTTTTATATACCCCGTTTTCTAATCCTGAACCCCAGAAATAGCTAATGGCTGTGAAATAGGAAAGCACTGTTATGATACCAAGATTGGTTGTACCGAGTATTCCGGCAATCTGTGGTTTTAACTTATGACCTGCCAGACCAAGGAAAATAAACATAGCCAGGGGTAAAGCAGGAATTAAAATTGTATAATTAAAAGTACTCATAGTCTCGATTTAAGTTCCGGTTTTTAATATTTTAGTTCATTAACTTCGGTAACTTCTATTGAATTAAACCTTCTGTAAATATTTATTATTAAAGCGATGGCAACAGAGGCCTCTGCAGCAGCAATAGCCACTATGAACAAAGAAAAGAAATGTCCCTGAAGTTGATCCGGAAAAAGATACCTGTTAATTGCTACAAAATTGATGTTTACCGAATTTAGCATTAACTCCACAGACATTAAAATTGTAATAAGATTGCGGCGAATAATGAAACCTGCCACCCCGATGAAAAACATCAGGGTACTGAGTATTAAAAAGAAATGCAAGGGAATATGTTCCATACCTAATTGTTTTTTGAAATCTGTTCAGAACCTGAATTTTCTTTTTTAGCAACTACAATTGCACCAATTAATGCAGCTAATAGTAAAATACTTATCACCTCAAAAGGTAAAACGTATCCATTATGATCAGTGCTCACCAGTTGTTTTCCAATTTGGTTCACTGAATGGCTGAATTTGGATTGATCTGCAGTTTGAAAGTTATATGTTAAAATTGTTGTAACAGAAATGAATGAACCAACAATTGCAACTGCGGTTCCTGCTATTATGTTCCACCATTTTGCCCTGTCAAATTTATGATCAATATGGTGCGTTAAAAGAATGGAGAAAATGATAATAACTACAATACCACCGGCATATAATGCGATTTGAACCCCGGCAAGGAATTCGTATTGAAGCCAGTAATAAACTCCGGCCGTTGCCAGCAAAACAAACAATAGGGATACCGCTGCCCTTAAAATTCGTCGGGTTGTGATGGTCAGTACTGAAAATACAAGTATCATCACTGCGAAAATCGCAAACATTACTTCATAAAGACTCATTCTTTTACTCCTTTTTTAAGTGAAGAACCTGGTTTATTTAATTGCAATGTCATTTTATGCCTGTCAAAAACTGCATTTTCAAAATTCTGGGCAAAAACAATTGCATCTGATGGACAGGTTTTTATGCATAAGCCGCAAAATGTACACATGGATAAGTGATAAATGTGCTTGTCGAGGGCCCGAACCAACTTACCTTCGGCATTTGGAAGTTTTGCTGTTAAAACCTGGATTGATCCGTTTGGACAATTGATTTCGCAAATTCCGCAGCCTGTGCAGGCATGCTGGTTATTTTCGTCGTGGGGCATGATAACCTGACCCTTAAACCTTTCAAACATTTGCAGTTTGGCCCTGTTTTCGGGATATTTCTGTGTAATTATCTGACCTGGTCTGAAAAAATAACCTGCGGTTACCCTCATACCGGTTAGTAATGTACCTACACCTTTAAATATCCCTGAAAAATATCTAAATACTGGATTCATATCTTATTTTTAAAAATGCCATCCCTTTAAAACAAGGAATGCTATTATGATAATATTTAACAAATTTATTGGTAACAGATATTTCCATTCCAAAGTTAACAACTGATCAATTCTTAATCTTGGAAATGTCCATTTGAAAAGCATTATGATATAAATTACTATAAAAGTCTTTAAAAAGAACCAAATAATCGGGGGAATTGCATCCATTACATGGTTAAAACCATCAAGTGAACCTACGTGTAAAGGCATCCAACCACCTAAAAATACTGTGGTAGCCAGTGCAGCTGCAAGGAACATATTCATATATTCTGCCAGGAAAAAGAATGCAAACCTAATCCCTGTATATTCGGTATGAAAACCTGCAGTCAATTCCGACTCAGCCTCGGCAAGGTCGAATGGACCACGGTTGGTTTCGGCAGTTGCGGCTATAAGAAAAATTACAAAAGCAATAAAAGCCGGGATATGTCCTTTAAAAATCCACCAGGCATCGGCCTGACTGGCCACAATGGTTGATAATTGCATGGAACCTGAAAAAATAATCACTGATAAAAGTGATAATCCAACCGAAAGCTCATAACTGATAATCTGAGCCCCGCTGCGCATCGCGCCAAGCAATGAATATTTACTATTGCTCGACCACCCTGCCAATAAAATTCCTATTACACCAAGGGAAGTAATGGCCAGAACAAAAAACACCCCGATATTCAAATCTATGGCGTGTAGTCCTTTTGCATAGGGCAATGCTCCAATAGCCAGTAGTGAAGCAATAATTACAATAAATGGGGCGAGATTGAACAAAATTTTATCTGCATTCCGAACCACAAAAAGCTCTTTAAAAAGCAATTTTACAAGGTCGGCAATGGTTTGCAAAATACCCTGCGGGCCAACCCTGTTGGGTCCTAAGCGATTCTGGATAAAGGCACATACCCTTCTTTCGAGATATACAAGAAATAAACCGAGAACGGCATAGAAGGCAAGAAATACAACACCAACCAGGAGCAATTCAATAATAAATACCCAGACAGGCGACATTGAAGCTGATAAAAAATCGTGGATGGCTTTTGTTAGTATTGAAAAATCGTATAATGATTCCATATAATTTTTATTTTAACGATCAATATCAGGAATTACCAGGTCGAGGGATCCACTTATTGCTACAAGATCTGCAATTTTATGACCCTGGGCCAGCTTATCAATGATAAAAAGATTGCTGAAGTTCGGGGTCCGGAATTTAACCCTGACCGGGAATTTATCTCCTTTACTTATTATATATATTGCTAATTCACCCCTGGCTGTTTCAACGGATTGAAAGTATTCACCTTCCGGTAATTTTATAATAGGCTTCATTTTAGCCGTATAATCGCCATCAGGAATCTGATCAACCAGTTGTTCAAGAATTTTTAAGGATTCCCACATTTCGTCAATCCTTACTTTATAACGGGCATATGTATCTCCTTCGGTATAAAGAATTTCTTTAAAATCCACCCTGTCGTATGCGCTATAAGGTTTGAGTTTACGAACATCACATGAAAAGCCAGAACCGCGACCAGCCGGGCCGGTAATCCCATACGCAATGGCATCATCGAGGCTCATCATTCCTATTTTTTTAGAACGTTCCATAAAAATTACATTTCCTGAAAGGAGTTTATCGTACTCTGGTAATTTTTTTCTGAAATATGGAATAAACTCTTTAATCCTGGTTTTAAAATTCGGATGGACATCGTTCATAAGTCCGCCCGGACATATGTAGCTATGACAGAGCCTTGAACCAAAACTTTCTTCGAAAATATCGAGAATTTTTTCGCGATCACGCAATCCATAAAAGAAAGTGGTAAGTGCACCCAAATCCATTCCAAAAGCACACCACCAGAGCTGGTGAGAGGCCAGCCTGCTTAATTCTGACAGGATGGTACGAATAACTTTTACACGCTCAGGTACTTCTATACCCAGTGCTTTTTCAACACAAAGACTAACAACTTCATTATTCTGGTGGGCAGACAGGTAATCCATTCTGTCGGTCAGGTGAATAATCTGCTGATAAGTCAATGATTCGCACATTTTTTCTATTCCGCGGTGAATATAACCACAGTGAGGCACCACTTTAAAAACAGTTTCACCTTTAAGGCTAAGTTCGAACCGGAGCACTCCATGTGTAGAAGGGTGCTGCGGCCCCATATTTATTATATACGGTTCATTTTCACCGAGAATAATTTCTCTTTTTTCAACCATAACTATCTGGCTATTGTACTATGTTAATGTTATCTACATAATCTTTGCGCAAGGGAAATCCCACAAAATCGTCTTCAAGGAAAAGCCTTCTCAAATCAGGATGATTGTTGAATTTTATTCCGTAAAAGTCAAAGATTTCCCGTTCGAAATATTCTGCGGCAATCCAAATGTCAGAGACTGTATCAATTGCAGGATTTTCTCTGTCTGAAATCACTGATTTTATTACACATTCGTGTTTTAATGTTGTTGAACGCAAATGATATACAACTAAAAAATTGTTATCTATATCAGCGCCTGTGCAACAAACCAGCATATTGAACTGAGTTTTTGGATTTGTTTTCAATTCATTGGCAAATTTGTGCAAATCAGCTACCGGAACAATGGCTTCAACAAACTGTGGATTTGTTTTGAATTCGGCTCCCGGTAATAAATCTGTCAATACTTCCTGAAGTTCTTTTTGGTCCATAATTGCAAAATTGTCAAATAAATTTCTCCCTGTTTAGTCGCCTGTTTTCTTTACTTTCTGCTTTAATTTTCCTTTGCAGTTGCATTACCCCATAAAGAAGCGCTTCGGGCCTGGGAGGGCAACCCGGAACATAAACATCTACAGGAATTACATGATCCGCGCCGCGAACCACTGAATAAGTATTGGTATAAAACGGTCCACCAGAAATTGCACATGCCCCCATGGCAATTACATATTTCGGATCGGCCATCTGATCATACAATCGTTTTAAAACAGGGGCCATTTTATGAACAATGGTTCCTGCTATAACTATTACATCTGCCTGCCTCGGAGAAGCACGATAAACCTCAATTCCAAAACGAGAAAAATCATGTCTGGATGCACCAGTAGCCATCATTTCAATTCCACAACAGCTGGTGGCAAATGTAAGTGGCCAGATGGAGTTGGAACGTCCCCAGTTAATCAGGTTATCAATTGTAGAAAGTAAAATACCACTTCCCGGTTTGTTGAAGAGTTCCAACGACTCGTTGTCGTTGAAATCTTCATATTTCATTGATTTTATTTTTATACCCATGTTAGTGCTTTTTTCTTCCAGGCGTAAGCAAGGCCCAGACCAAGTATAACAAAAAAGATAACTATTTCAACAAAGGCTGCCATACCAATTTCTTTCATTACTGTTCCCCAGGGATAGATGAAGACAATTTCAACATCGAAAACCAGGTAAATAATGGAAAAGAGATAATATCCCACATTAAACTGGATCCATGATCCGGCTTTTACGGGAATTCCACATTCGTATGGCTCAAGTTTGGCTGGGTTAGAGGATTTTGGTGCAGCAAAAGTTGAAAATAGAATTGCACCACCTACCAGGACAACGCCAATGATAAAAAATAAGACTAAAGATTCGCTGCTCATATTATGCTTTTTATCAAAACCAATTATTTATTGTTACTGATAATAACAGCTTATTAATCAATTGTTTCTAGATTAATATTTCAATTATCAAAGTCTGCAAATATAAAGATAATTATAAATGTTGCAAGGAATTAAATAGTTAGATTGATTCTAAATAATATAAACCCGGCTTTAGGTTTTTAACAAATTTTTTGTAATGTTGGTCAAAATCATTTAAATAGGTTGAACCTGAGAGCAGGTTTTCCTTTTTTCAATTTTCTAATTGTTTTTTTTTAATCTATTTTGCTTTTAAAAAACTTGCCTGATAGAGAATTGGATTATATTTGCAACTTTTAAAAATTTCAATTTAATCTGGTAAAATTTTTATAAATGTCAGTTACATATATTATTACAGGGATTTTTATTGTTGGATTTCTTGTTTACATTTATTTTTCGCACAAAAGGATGAATAGCATGAAAAAAGTTCCCGACAGTAAAAGAATAAAGATAATGGACAATAGAAATTTCAAGGCTTTGACGAATAAAGGAGTTGTTTTGGTAGATTTTTGGGCGCCCTGGTGTGGACCTTGTAAAATGATTGCTCCCGTACTTAATGAAATTGCTGAAAACCAAAACATAAACGCTACCATCGCCAAATTGAATGTAGATAATAATCAACAGATTGCAGGCAAACTTAAAATAAAAAGTATCCCTACGCTCATTCTATTTAAAGATGGAAAAGAAATTGATAGGTTTATGGGCTATAAATCAAAGAGTTTTCTTTTAAAAAAGATAAATCTTGCCAATTCTTTATAAATACAAAAAAAAATTTATTCTTCTTTCAGCAATTTTTCAATTTCTGTTTTAACCCTGTTTCCTGCCCAATCGGAAGCACCGATTTCTTTTATAACCAATTTTCCTGATTTTGATATCAGAAAGGTGGTTGGAATGCTGTTTGTTGATAAAACTTCCGGAATCCTATCTTGATTAAAAAAAACAGGAAAATCGTAACCCTGTTTTTGAAGGAAAGTTTTGACTTTTGTTTTTTCTTCGTTGGTAAGTAAAATAAATGCAATCTGGTTGTTGTTTCTATAGGCATTGTATAGTTTTTGAATAGAGGGCATTTCTGCTACACAGGGTGGGCACCAGGTAGCCCAGAAATTCAGGAAAATTACCTTGCCTTTTAACAAAGAAAAATCTAAATTGTTGTTGTTTAAATCAGTAAAAAGAAGCTGGTAATCATCAGCAGAAAGTGAAACTGCTTTATCCGCCTCAATTACTGAAGGCTGTACAAAAAAAATTTTCGCTTTGTTTACATTCGAAATCAACCACATCCGGCTTTGAGGAAAAACCATTGCTAATAGAATTGCAATAAATAAAAAATCTGACAGCAGGCCAAGTTTTGATTTTTTATGAAAGTAGGATAAAATATTTTCTTTGATTTTCATTTATCTGAAATTATAAATCAATTAAGTTTTTAAATATGAATAATTTATGAATCTTCCTTTGCTTGATTTGAAAAAAGCAAGGTATCTGTTTTCATTAATGTTTCAGGTTAAATGTAAATGAAGAATATTATTTTTTTAACCTGAATTTAGCCAAAACCGGTTGATGGTCTGAATTTTCAAAGCCAAGGTTTATGTTATTAATACCAAGGTTTTCAACGTTTGGCGAAATAAGAAAAAAATCAATTACAGTTACTGGAGTATTTTTTTGTTCATAAGGTATTTTTACTCTTCTGTTGGTTGGAATATCGTTTTTATAAACCCATTTCCAATCCGACGGATAAAGTTTTTTATTAACCACACTATAATCGAGCGTATCAAATATATACCCATCAATTTTGGGCACTATTTCTGGTGGACATTGGTTCCAATCGCCTCCCACAACAATATAATTGCCTTTATCATATTCCTTAACCAGGAATTTATTCAGGTATTCCATTTGCTGTTTGCGCTGTGAGCCATCATCGTAAGCTTCGTTGTGGGTATTAATCAGAATAAATTCTTTTCCATTTTTAAGAGGAAACCGTTTTACCAGAAAGCACCTGTCAAGCATAAATAGTGACTTTGGAAATGCATATTTTCCTGGAAATGAATATCTTTTTACTTCCGAAGGTTGGAATTTTGAAACTGACATTAAACCCGATAAAACTTTACCATATGGCTCAGTTACAGGAGTTGGCACAAAAAATACATCATAATTTTTTCCAAGGTATGCATGATAATCATTGAAATCGTTTTGGATGCTATCGAATTCATTAATTCTATAACTTCGTTTAGATTTCAAATCTACTTCCTGTAATAAAATGAACTCAACAGAATCGTTTAATTTCAGGAATTTCTGTATTCCATTAAGGTTTTCAACAACATTTTCGCGCGAAGGCCTTACATGTATTCCTCCGTCATAAAAGAAATCCATTGATTTATCAAGTCCGCAATACCCAATATTCCAGTTGAGAATATCAAATTCAAGCGTATCTTCCAGGAGTAAAACATCTTTTGTCTGTTCTATATCTGTAACTTCGGCGGGGCTGTAGTCTGTAATAACAGCTGTTAATATCAGGCCAATAAAGCCAATTGCCAGGACTAAAATAATGTATAAAAGTATTCTGATTAGTTTTTTCATTTTAATAAAGGTTAAAAAAAACTTATCAAATTTATATTATTTTTTATATATTGGAACACAATTCGTTTACAAAATGTTTATTTAATGCTATGTTATGAAAAATCTAACCTTAATTATTGTTATTCTTTTCGGAATTACTTCAGTTACTTTTGCGCAGAACGATACTGCCACGGTTAAAAAGAAGGATAAGGTCAAGAAGGGTTTTAGTTTTGGAGCCTTGCCCGTAATTGCCTATGATACCGATGTTGGATTTAAATACGGGGCGCTGGTTAACCTCTATGATTATGGCGATGGCAGCAGATACCCTGAATACGATCATTCATTGTACCTTGAATGGTCGAGAACTACGAAAGGAAATGGAATTAACCAGATTATTTACGATTCTGAAAAACTTATTCCCAACATGCGGGTTACAGCCGAAGTTTCATATATGACCGAAAAAGCACTTAATTTTTATGGGTTTAACGGGTATAAAACTTATTACAATGCTGATTTTGAGAATGATGAAAATGAAGATTACATCTCGAGGGTTTTTTACAGGTACGACAGAAAATCATTCCGGGTAAAAGGTGATTTCCTTGGAAATATTGTTGGTAAAAAATTCAGGTGGCTGGCTGGATTTGCCTATCATGGTACCCAGATTTCTTCTGTTGATATTGATAAATTGAACAAAGGAAAAGACGAAAGTGAAAAACTTCCTGATACTTTGGGACTGTTTGATTATTACAAACAATGGGGCGTTTTGCCTGCTGACCAGTTCGAAGGCGGGAAAAACGGTTTTTTAAGGGCCGGATTTATGCTTGACACCCGGAATATGGAAGCGAATCCAACAAAAGGATTGTGGGACGAAGTGATTATTACCTTTGCACCTAAGTTTTTTGGTTTCGATAATTTCACATCTTCCTTGCTTCTGCTTCACAGACAATATTTTACAATTTTTCCAGACAGACTTTCGTTTGCTTACCGGTTAAGTTATCAAACCAAGCTGAGTGGCGATATTCCTTATTACCTTTTGCCTTATTTTACTGATTCAAAGAATATCAGAGACGGATTCGGAGGAGCAAAAACCATAAGAGGTATATTGCGAAACAGGGTGGTTGGAAATGGTGTTGCTTTTGGTAATTTTGAATTGCGCTGGAAAGTGATTAAAACCTACATAGGCAACCAAAACTTTTATGTTGCTTTAAGCGGTTTTGCCGATATGGGCAGGGTAATTGATCCTTTCTCTATGAATTTGAGCGGCGTTCCTGATAATATTACGATTAACAATAAAAATTATAATCCACAGCAATGGTTTGATTACCAGGATGAATCGCTGCACGTTGGATACGGAGGAGGTATCAGGTTTGCCCTGAACCAGAACTTTATTGTTGCCTTTGACTATGGTATGGCAGCCAAAAAAGAAGACGGAAAAAGCGGTTTATATATTAACCTGAACTGGCTTTTCTGAGGAATTCAATTGAATCATTTTCGAAAAAAAAAACCGCTATTTTTCAGCGGTTTTTTTTTTTTTTAAAAGTCAGTATCCGTTTTTACCGAATCAATGGTTTTAAACTGGTTAAGGTACAAACTGTCAGCCTGGTCCTGCATTTTGTGCCTTACAGGATCAACTATTCCCATTAATTCTCTTAAATAGTAAAAAATAGCCCTGGTACGCACGTTGCAAAGCATTATGTAAACCGCGTCATTTTTTAAATCTTTCACAAACAAGGCATTGAATCCTCTCCACCAGCCCCCATGGTAAACGAGCTTACTTCCATCGATGTTAGTTTTTAGACGCCAACCCAGGCCATATAATTTGTTTTCTCTTCCTTCAATTACAGCTGGTTGAAATGCTTCCTCCAAAGTTTCTTTTTTTACAAATATATTGCTATCAAGCGCCTGGTTCCATTTCCATAAATCAAATACGGTAGTATAAATTCCTTTGTCGCCAATTACCCCATCCTGGTAAGTTAAAGGCGCTTTAAGCCATTTGTAATGGTAACCCAGTGCAGCTTTGTAGAGCCTTCTGGTTTTTCCGTTTACCATAATTTTCGTGTTTAACATACCTGCCTTATAAAAAATTTCTTTTTTCATAAAGGTCTCAAACGGGGTTTTGCTTACTTTTTCAACAATGCTTGCCAACAGTACATAATTTGTATTGCAGTAATCAAACCTCGTATTTGGCGGATCGTAAATTGCAGGAATGCTGTCGCAAATAAGCCTTAAAACATCATCATTGTAAATTATAGTTTCCCTGTCGGTATATTCATCGCAAAAATAATTGTAATTGGCAAGGCCAGATCTGTGACCTAATAAATGCCTGATAGTAATTCCGCTGTAAGGAAAATGAATTAAGTATTTTTTTACGTCATCGTCATAATTTAAAAGTCCACGTTCTTTCAACATCATAATTGCCAATGCAGTAAAAGGTTTTGATAGTGATCCAATTTGAAAACTGTTCTCCAGGCTTAAGGTGTCTTTATTTTCGTAATTTGCGTAACCGCATGAATTTGAATATATTACCTTACCATGAACAGCCACAAGTACGTTTCCGTTAAATCGGGTTTCGGAATTTAGTTTTTTAAACCAGTTGTCTATTTTAGGACTTAATTCCGTATTCCATTCTATATGGCCCTGATTATCAACATAACTGAATTTTAGTCCTTTTTTCAATTTATTTTGACATCCAGCAAAAAATAAGCTTAAACTGAAAAGGAAGAAAAACCAAACCCATGGGTTTAAATATTTGTTAAAAAAATAGTTCATAAAGTAACAGATGCTTTATTGGCGATTTATCTAATTCAATTAAAACTAACTGAACCAGGTATTTTAAAAGTTTGCAAAGAAAATAAAGAAGCTGTAACCTTCCAAAAGAAGCTGTTAATACTTGAAAATCTTAATTTCTAAACAGCTGTTTGGTCTACTGAACTTGTTGGGCTAAATCTGTTTCAGCATAATAAATTATTCCACTCACATCTGGATAATTCATTTTTCTGAGCAGTTCAATATATTCTTTTATCTGTAATTCAGATTCAGGATCGTATGCCCCGAATTTAAAATCAATAACGAGGGTTTTGTCTTTTTTTATCAATACTCTGTCAGGAATCCTTATATTACCCGATATATCCAGAATTGCCTCTTCGGTTTTTACTGTCCAATCTTCAGTAAACCATTCACTTACCGATTTACGGTTTAGAATATTCCGCACTTTTTCAAAGAGGGCGGTTTTTTCGCCTGAATTTATCTTCCCTTCAAAATAATAGCCTTCAATTATATTTTCTAGGTCGTTTTGGTATTTAATTTTCGAAAAAATCTCGTGCATAAACAACCCGTAATTTACCTGGTTTTCAATATATTCAATACTTTTTATAAAGAATTCATCCGTATGATCCATCAGGTTAATTTTA
>JAXLTR010000010.1:0-359766 GCA_046329965.1 Bacteroidales bacterium
TGGCTGCTGAAACCTGCTCAGTGGAAGAGGCTTGTCCGGAAGCCCCTTCGTGCAGGGTATCTGAAGTTTTTGATAATTCCTCAGTTGAAATTTTCAGTTGATCAAGTGAATTTTTAATCCCATTTAAAATATTGCTAAACCTCGTTACTATCGATTGCAAAGAATCGCCCAGGGCAGTAAGTTCATCATTACCCACAGATTTAATTTCGACGCTCAGGTTACCTTTAGCTACAAGTTTTGCAGAAGCGGCCAAAGTGGATATCCTCCCCGAAAGTCTGTTAAAATAAAAATAACTAACAAACAGAATTAGGAAGGTTACAATTACAAAATATAAAATTCTGATATATAATTCTTTATTTGCATCATTTAGTATTTCCTGCTCTGGTACTAAAATACGTATATGCCAGGGTTCACCAAGGTTATCAAATTTTATGGGGACGTAAAATATGTAGTTTCCGTTGTATTTTAATTCCGATTCCGATCCACTCATTAAATGTTTACTTTCAATTGTAAAACTTTTTAATGCTTCCCTGATGTTTTTTCCTATCAACGAATTGTCTTTATTATCCCCGTTAATAATGCCTGTATTCGAAACAATGGTAATATGTGCCTTTTTGTTAAAAAGGTCTATCCCCGAAATAAATTCCTGGATCCAGTTTATAGAGATATCAATTCCTACAAGACCTGAAAACCGATTGTCAATATCGAGTCTCTTTCCATAACTTATAATTAACATGGGTTTACTTCCAATTGTGTTATCCACATAGGGAGGAAGTAACATAAAACCTTTTCCTTTTTCAAGGGTATCTTCAACTGAAGATTTAAATTGATAATCCCAGTTATCGTATTCTGTTATCTTTCCATCTATATTGTCGTTACCTAAAAATATTAAATTGCTATTCCTGTTGGTTTTCGAAGAATCTATCCTGCCCGGAGAAAGTATAGTATAAACCGAAACTACAGTAGGATTGGAAGACAAAAACTTTTCACTTATCTCATGAATTTCGTTTACAGAAAGCCAGGAAGATTTCTTCAATTTAATTAAAGATTCATAAGTGATTGCCAGATTATTAACAGATGAGAATAAGGAATTGAGGTTTCCCTGAATTTTATTTGAATATTGCTGGGCAGCTGCAAAAGATTTGTTTTTTGCAGCTGTTTCAGCCAGTGTTTTAAATTTTATACCTGAAAATACGATTAGTAAAAGAATTGGAAGAAAAATTCCAAGGGCAATCATTAATATCAATTGCAACTTAATTGAAAAAGTCTTGATTTTTAATGATTGGATGATATTCATTTTTAACAATATATTTTAACTTTTTGGCTATATGCCCAATTTGTAACACCTGTATTATTTATTAATGTGTTTGACCAATAAATCTGATTTCTAAATTCCTTCGGTTTAAATGTTTAACTTAAATGTATTGTCAGGCCTCTTTAAGGATTTCTTCTGCTTGGTTTGTAAAGTTTTCAAGACTATACAATTTATCAATATCCAGTATCATAACAAACCTGTCATTATTCTTAATAATACCGGTAATGTATTCCGATTTGTATTTTACCCCAACACTTAATGGAGGCAGAATTTGATTTTCGTCAACCTCCAGCACCGAATGGACAGAATCAACCACGGCGCCAACTTCAACGTATTCGTCACCAATAAGTACCTGTAAAACCAAAATACATGTATCTTTTGTAAATTCTGTATGGGCCAGCTTAAATTTAAGCCTTATGTCTACAACAGCAAGCACACTCCCTCTTAAATTTATAACCCCCAGAATGCTTTCGTGCGATTTGGGTACCCTTGTAATAGGCACCATTTCGAGAATATTCAAAACCTTACTTACATGAACAGCAAAAAACTCATCTCCCAATTTAAAAGACAGGTATGAATTCATTGATTGAATAACTTCATCATCTAACATCACTTTCTAATTTTTGAATGAAAATTCATGAATAATTTTATTCGTGTCAAGAACAAGGGCAATTGTACCATCACCAAGTATTGTTGCCCCCGAAATAATATCATGGTTAATGTATAGTTTTCCCAGTGGCTTTAGTACTGCCTGGTATTCCCCAATAACATTGTCAACCAAAAGCCCGACTCTTTTGTCTTCATACTTCACAGTCACCAGTTGTTCAAGTTCAAGGGGATTGCCTACCACTCCAAATTCATGGCGCAGGTTATAGAATGGAATCTGTTCGCCATCAATTATTACCAGGTTATTGTAAGCCTTTGAAAATTTCTCGTGTTCAACCGCATAAATTTTATCAACCAGGTTAAGCGGCATAACATATTTGGTTTCCTTTATTTCAACCAAAAGTCCATCAATAATGGATAAGGTAAGTGGCAACTTGATTGTGATGGTAGTGCCAATATTCCGTTTTGATTCCAGGTCAACAGTGCCCCTGATTTCATCAATTTTTTTCTTTACCACATCCATTCCTACACCTCTGCCAGAAACATCTGTAACGTTTTCAGCGGTTGAAAATCCCGGAATAAAAACCAGATCAAGTATTTCTCTGTCAGATATTTGTGAATCGGCAGGTATTAAATCTTTTTCAATGGCTTTTTTCTTTACTGCTTCTAAATCTATTCCACGGCCATCGTCCTGAATTTTAATAACCACATGTGCACCCGAATAAAATGCTTTGAGATAAATCATACCTTGCGGGGTTTTACCTTTTTCAATTCTTTCATTTTCAGGTTCAATACCGTGGTCAACGCTATTTCTGATAATATGCATTAAAGGATCAGTTAAACCTTGAACCAACGTTTTATCAAGCTCTGTTTCAGCACCTTCGGTAATAAATTCAATATTTTTATTAAACTCCATCGATAAATCCCTGATAAGCCTGTGAAACCTTGTAAGCATAGTTTCAATCGGGATAAGGGAAATACTAAAAGCGGTATCCCGCAGCTGACGGGTAATATTTTCGATATTTTCTGACAACTGATTGAGTTCGTAAACCTGGTTTTCTTCTACATAAAGGCTAAGACTTGCCTGAGTGGTAACAAGTTCACTTACCAGGTTCATTAACTGGTCAATTTTTTCAGAATCCACCCTAATGCTTGAAATTACATTTTCTTTTGTAAAAATATTAAGTTTTTCTTTTACAGATACTTTAGCAGATTTGCGTTTTATTCCAAGTTCTTTTACAAATTGCTTAAGGTTCGGGATATCAACATTATCTTTCGATTCGAGGAGGATTTCTATTTCGTCCTTTGAGGACTTATCACTAATTACATTAAAATCGGCCAGTTTATGAAATTCGATTCGACAATCATCTTCAACAAAAATAAATACTTCTTTTAACTCCTCAACAGGTTTTTCCGAAACAATTAAAATATCCCAGTAAGTATAACATTTATTGGTATCGAGTTTCGCTAACATTGGCACCTTACTTAGCCGGGGAAAAGCAATTCCTTTACCCAAACCCATAATTTCATCAACCAGAAACAAAGGGTTTGTTCCGTTATCCATTATTCCTTCGTTAGGGAAAAACTGGATAAAGTAAGTTTTTTCATTTCCTTCCTCTTGCGATTCAGCAATACTTACAGACGAAGTTTCTGAAACATTCATTTTATGAACATGCTCATTGACTTTAGCCAGCAAGGTTTCATGGTTCTTTTTAATTTGTTTGTCTTTGAGTGCATCAGGGTTTAAAAGGCTTCTTAAATGGTCAACCGATGAAAAAGTAATGCTTAGCAAATCATCTGAAATCTTTAACCTGTTGTTTCGTACTTCATCGTATATGGTTTCGAGATTATGGGTAAAATTACTGATAGCCTCAAAACCAAACATTCCACCCCCGCCTTTTAAAGAGTGCATTATCCTGAAAACAGCTGCAATAAGCTCTAAATTCTCAGGTTCTTTTTCAAGGGCAAGCAGTGACTCTTCCAGATTATTAATAAGGTCAGTTGCCTCTTCAATAAATTTTTTTTGAAAATTATCCATCAGAATTTTATATTACTCATAATAAAAAATCAAAATTTTATAATTTTTGGTTAATGTAAAATAATTACCTGATAACCTTAACTATTGCTTCAAGCAATTTGGCCGGTATAAAAGGTTTAATAATCCAACCTGTGGCACCGGCATCTTTTGCCTCCATTTTTTTATCCCGTTGAGATTCAGTGGTAAGGAATAAAATAGGTATCCTGGTGTAGGCATCTATCTTTCTTACTTCCCTTATTAGCTCAATCCCATTCATATTTGGCATGTGTAAGTCGGTAAGCAGGAGATCTATTTCTTTCCCATCAAAATGTTTTAGCGCATCCTGCCCGTCAATAGCTACAATTACGTTATATCCAGCATTTTCAAGGGTAAAACTTACAACTTCGCGAATACTTTCTGAATCATCAACAATTAAAACAGTTTTTGCCATAATTTTATAATTAATTTTTCTTTTATAATTTCTTCACTATTTTCATAAATCCAGAATTCTCAATCAATTCCATAACATCTTTGGGAAGATCAATTTTGAATTTGATCTTTTTCTTATGTTTTTCAGCTGATTTTTGAAGAGAAACCAATAATTGTATACTTGAAAGGTCAAATACAGTGACATCGTTAACATTAATTTCCAATTCTGAATAGTCTTTTTCTACTGCTTTGAGCTTTGGTAAAATCTCACCAAGGGTATTAACGCTCAAATCTCCCCCCAGGTAAATACGAACAAAATTTTCTCCCTTCTGAGGTTGGTTCATCTTGAATTTGATATCTTTCATAAATTCAATTTATTGTCGTTTAAAAATTAAAAAAACTCAATATTATCTTCTTCTTCTTCAGCAGGTGTGCCGGATTCTTCAACTTCGTTCAAAACCCTTTCATGTATAACCCTTTGACTTTGCATGGTATACCTGCGTTTCAGACTTTCAAGGTCGTACGATTCCCCTTCTGTTTTGGTTACCGAATCTGACTTGATGGTGAGATAAATATTGTTTAGTTCCAGAATTATTTCTTCTATAATTTGTTCGAAAAAATCATAATACTTAACTTGTTCTATTGATGTCTGAATTTCGGCTGCAAGCTGGTTGCCAAGTTCTCCATTGGTTTTAAGAATTTCTTCAACCTGTTGGTTGTCGGCATTTAAAATTTTAACAACAGAAAAAATACTTTCAGCAAAAGTTTGAAGATTTAATTTAAATTTTGATTCAAAATTATTTTCAATGAGCGTTTCAAGTAGAACACTCTCTTCCTGTGTAATTTTAAAGTTTTTAAGAATTAATTCTAGTTCGGTACGTATTGATTTACTGATTTCGCTAACCTGATTGGCAAGTTTTTTAATTTCAGGCATTTTCTTTTCTTTGGTCCCAATGCTTGTAAAAACTTCCGAAAGAACTGTTTTTATATAAATACTTTCGGTATTAATCCGGTTTAACTCATCCTTCATATTTAAAATTGAATCAACAATACTTTTCACTTTAAAGCTGAAGGCTTCACCATCGTTTCCAAATTTAGTAATTAATTTAACTGATTTTTCAAGATTTAATTCAATTTCTTTCAGATGAGAAACCCCTTTTCGGGTGCTGTAACCCGAAAATGAATTGCAAATTTCAGAAACTGCTTTCATATCGTCCCCGATTTCGAGGAAATTCAATGTAATTTTTTCAATGGCATCCTGGTATTCCTGGTTTGTATGAATCAGTTGTGCTACCTGCACACCAGCAATATCTCTTATTTGTAAAAATTTGGCTGTGTGTTCAGCTAATTCCAGAGATTTATCATTGAAATTAAAAGCATTAAGTTCTTCAATAATTTCTTTATGAGTATGTTGCACATGCTCCATTTTCTGCCTGATAATATCATGAAATTGCAGGTTGGTGATAATTCTGCTTACATTATCGAAATAGTCGGCTGTTTTCTTCGAAAGCCTTGGCATTTGTATCGATGCATCCTGGTACTTTGCAGTAAGAATAGTTACGCTGTCTTGTACCTGTTCTAAAATGGTTTCAAGCGCAATGCTTTGTTGTTCCTTTAAGTCGTTAAAAAAATCCTGTACTGAATTGGCAAAGGTTTTAACTTTATTCAGTTTTTGATCGAAAACATCATAAAGTTCCTTAATAATCTTAAGTTTTTGTATCAGATTATCAGAATGTTCTACAAGTTTTTCATCAAGATTTAAATAAGTAAAATTCAGTTTCAGGTTAGCCAGTAGAAAATTAAGCGTCATCAGGTTCTGGTTAAAATTTTTAACCGGTACAAACATTGAATTAAAAAGTCCCTGTATGTTTTCAAGTACCTTTGAACCTACTTCAACACTTTCGGTAAAACCATCAATCTGGAATTTAAGTCCCGTATGGAAAGTATCCAGCTTTTTGAGCAGATAATTCCTGTCTTTGCCTGCCAGAATTTCGAATAATTGCTTGGCATTGCTCGAAATTTTCTCGGCATGCTTGTAATTTTCTTTTAAATTATTGTTGAGGGTTAAAAAATCTTTAGCTGATGATTCATTTAAAGCGCTGATTTTAACATCAATATCTGATAGCAGAATGATGATTTCCTTTATTGACGCCTCACTTAATGCAAGGTTAGAAGAATTTTGTGTAATGTCTTTGCTCATAGAACCTTCGCTTTTCTTAATTAAATGATCTGGATAAATATACAAATTATTTCAGCAAAAAAAGAACAAAAATTTCCAGAAATAATAGATTAAACCCTGATTGCGCAATAGGGGTAAATTTACCAAATATTGAGTCAGCCTGGTTAATCATGAATCAACAAAATTTTGATTTTCAAACTATTCAGCCAGAAAACCAAGTGATTTAGCCTATTGTTTGCACACTTGTGCAATTTTGGATAAAGTCTTCATTGAACGGCAAATAGCATTCCAAATCGTAACTTTTAATTGATTATGAATGAAATTACCCTATTTAAATCACGATAAAAACAAGTGCTAAAATTAGCATTAAGAATGAAATATAAAAATATATATTGCTTCGTTGTTCATTAAATTATAAAAAAACTATATTTGCCAAAATTTTTAAACTCAATTCCATCATATTATGAAAAATGTTTCGCTTTATTTGAATATCGTTTTAATAATTGCAGTTGCACTATTATACATAGATAGATTTTCAGGAAATTCTGAGCCTTCAGAAAATAAAACACAGGTTTCCGGCGCCGGTGGTGCTGAAATAGTTTATATTAATATCGATAGTCTATTAAACAGTTATGATTTATACAACGAATTAAAAACTGCTTTAATCCAGGAACAACAAAACCTTGAAGCCAACCTGAATTCAAAATCAAAAGCATATCAAAGAAAAGCAATGGAATTTCAGCAAAAAGTTGAAAAAAGACTTGTTACCCAGGCACAGGCAGAACAAATGCAGGCCCAACTGCTTAACGAACAACAAAGCCTTATGCAGCTAAAAGATGAACTTTCGATGCAATTAGCTGAAAGGGAACAAAATATGAACAAACAGGTTTTCGATAAAATAACCAGTTATTTAAAAAAATACAACAAGGATGGAAAACATAAAATCATTGTTGGAAATACAGTGACCACAGTTTTAGAAGCAGATCCAAAACTTGATATTACAAATATTGCCTTAAAAGGTTTAAACCAGGAATACCAGGATTCAGTAAATACTGCCTCTAAAACAGATAAATAATAAAGTGTGCAGAATTAGCAGAGATTAATTTTACATTTTTATAATTTCGGGAAGGTATGGTTTTGCTGTACCTTCTTTTTTTATTTTGGCAATTTCTTTAAAAATAAAAACCAATGGGATGAATTTATTTGAAAATTACCTGCTCAGACACGCCAATTACAAACCATTTATTTTGAATGAACCTTCACCCGGTTTAAAAACTATTGTAGTGATTCCTTGTCTTAATGAACCAACCATACTGAAAACCATTGAATCGCTATGGAATTGCGCAAAACCAATTTCTGATACTGAAATAATTGTAGTTATAAATTCATCAGAAAAATCTGGAGAAAGTATTAAATATCAGAACAATAAATCAAATGAAGAATTAAATGAATGGGTTCATAAATTTAATGGTAAATCGCTTGCTTTGTATGTAATAAAAATTGAAAATTTAAACGAAAAAATAGCCGGGGTTGGCTATGCACGAAAAACCGGAATGGATGAGGCCATAAGCAGATTTTTAAAATCCGGCAATATTTACGGTACAATTGTAAGCCTCGACGCTGATTCTGTTGTGGATAATAATTACCTTGTGGAAATTGAAAAACTTTTCGCCAGTGGCAAAAGAACAAATGGTTGTTCCATCTATTTCGAACATCAACAAAACGAAATAGAACAAAACAGTGAGATTTCGAAACGAATTACAGAATATGAATTATATTTAAGGTATTATAAGAATGCACTAAAATACACCGGATTCCCTTATTATCACTATACCATCGGGTCATGTTTTGCGGTAAGTGCAATTGTTTATTGTAAAGCAGGGGGTATGAACAGAAAAAAAGCAGGTGAAGACTTTTATTTTCTTCAAAAAATAATGCCATTTGGTAATTATTTCGAACTTAACTCCACCTGTGTCCATCCTTCTTCGCGACCTTCCGACAGGGTTCCGTTTGGAACAGGCGCGTTTATTAGTAGTTACCAGTTCTTGCCAGAAAAAAAATTTCTAACCTATCAATTTGCTGCTTTTATAGATTTAAAAAAACTATTTGATGACATTCAGTGTTTTTTTCGGATAAATCCTGAACAGATTGAATCTAAAATTACAGATTATCCACAGGCATTGAAAAGCTTTTTAATTCATAATGGATTTAAAGAGAATATAATTTCAATTAACAAGAATTCATCGTCAGCTGAAAGCTTCAGGAAAAGATTTTATTCATGGTTTAATGCGTTTAAAGTACTCAGGTTTTTGAATTCTTGCCATGAAAATTTTTACCATAAAGAATTAGTTAAAGATTGTTTAATGTCTTATCTTTACCACACAAATAAAACAATAAATCAAACTATTTCTTCTGAGGAACTTCTTCTTTTAATTAAAAAGGAGGAAAAAGGAAGGGATAACCTGTTGGACTGATATACTATTATTAATGAACTAAACACTTAATTGAAATTAAATTATGAAAAAAACGTTAATTTTCCTCACTGTCCTTTTAATAAGTTTTACAACTGTAAGTGCACAGAAAATGTCGGTAGAAAAAATTCTGAAACAACATTTTAAGGCAATTGGACAAAAAAAACTAAGTACCGTTAATACGATGAAGATTACTGGTACCAACGCAATTATGGGAATGGAACTTCCATTCTCAATGCAGACAAAAAGGCCCGGATTAATAAGAGTAGAAGCTGATATTCAGGGTGCAAAAATGATCCAGACATATAATGGAAAAGAAGGCTATATGGTGGCTCCATGGACAGGTTCAACTGATCCCCAATTGATGGATGAAAGTCAGCTGGATGATTTGAAAGGTAATTCGGATATTGATGGCAAACTTTATAACTACAAAGAAAAAGGGAGTACTATTGAATATATTGGTAGCGAGGACATTAATGGCGTCCCCGCCTATAAATTAAAACTTACCGAAAAACCTGCTGCCGAAGGCCAGACTGGTAAAACCAGCTATTTCTTTATTGACAGCAAAACCAATAATGTAGTAAAAACCTTAACTACATCAAATATGCAGGGAGTTGATACCGAAGTTGAAACCGTTTTCAGCGATTTTAGAACTGTTGACGGGGTAGTTATGTCGTATAAAATGGAAATAAATGCCAATGGAAGTAATTTTAGTACATTGGTTTTTGAAGATGTAAAGTTCAATGTAGAAATGGACAATTCAATATTTGAAAAACCAGCCAATTAAATTAGAAAGGCCGGCTTACACCGGCCTTTAATTTAAGCTATTTCAATTTCTTTCACTGGTTTAATTTTAGCTTCTTCTTTTTTAGGGATTTCCAAATTCAATATTCCATTGACGTAACCCGCCTTAATATTATCGCTGTCAACATTGTCGGGTAAAGTGAACGAACGTTCAAAAGCTGAATACGAAAACTCTTTTCTTGAATAATTCGAATTACTTACTTCATCTTTATAGTTTTTCTCCGATTTTATCGTTAACAAATCATTGTTGATATTGATCCTGAAATCAGATTTTTCCATTCCAGGTGCAGCTAGTTCAATTTCAAAACGATCGTCTTTCTCCGAAATGTTAACAGCCGGAACACTTTGTTTACCATTATTGTTTACAACGCCATTTGTAAATGGAACCAATATGTCTTCCAGCCAGTTATATAAGTAAGGATAACTGTTAGCTCTTCTTAATAGTGTCATAATTTTTTCCTCCTGTTATTTAGTTAATATTCATTTTTTTTGTATGGTATTAATTTTTCAACTTTTGTACCATTCTAAAAAACAGGAAGTTATGTCATATTTTAATCGCCCGGCATGTCGAATTGTCGTATTTACGAATAATAACAGGCCATTATGTCATCAAAATAGCCCATGATTATTAAATCAGAAGGTTATTTATTAAACCTGTACATCTGATATGACCTTAAGCCAGACAACAGAATTATTGGAATTATCGCGTAATCAAATCTTTGGGGTATTATGGGCCAGAAAGGAAGCACAAGTATTGTGACAATACCGGCAATAAGAAAATAATATTTCAGGAACGCCGATTTTTTCTTTATAAAAACAAAAAATGAAAGTAGAAAATGTGTAGGAATTGCCCACATCAGGTTCCAGTTTTTAACAACAGCCGTATGGTTTGTACCAAACCACATAAAAAAGAGAATCATACCTATAATCCCGATGACCAGAAATACTAAAAAATCAACAACCCTAAAATGCCTGTTTTGCTTATACTCCAAAATTGTTAAAAAAACTACTATTACCAGAATGACAATAAAAACAAATCCTGGTCTTAAATACAATGGTAAAGAGTTGTCCGAAGGTTTTTGTTCGAAAAGGATCCTGGAGTTTTTTACAATTTTTTTGTTCCCAATGTAAGCATTATCAAACGCAAGCTTCATGTAATCCGGAAGAAACATGCTTTCTTCAAGTGTGCTGTTTCTATCGGCAATCTGACCTAAAACAAGGTTAATTCCAAATCTTGACCAATAGTGCTTTGCAAGATAGGGTTTTAACATGCTTCTGAAAGAAATGCTGCTATAATTCTGGCTATTAAAATGAATTGAATCTAATTTGTTTGTATAAACGTCCCTCACCCTGGTTGCACAATTATCGAAGAAAAAATCATATAAATAGTATTTGTTTTCAGGTCGCCTGTTGTATTCCAGGAATTTGAAAATTTTATTTTTTTCCTCCTGGTTCAGATTTAAAACCTGCTCGAATACCGAACGGTTTTCATATTGGTATTCTTCCATAAAATATTTCATAGGATACACTGATAGCTGGTAATTCAGATATCCCCGAACGAATTTAACATAGAAATCAGGCTCATCGAAGTTAAATGTGCCATAATTATAAACCCAGTCAATCTTTTTTGTCTTGTCATGAATCCGGATTGCACTGTGACCAAATACAGAATAAAGTTCTTCGCCAGGGTTGCAGGTAATAAGAGTAATTTCCGAATCTTCAGATAAGGTTTGCCCCAATGTTGGATTATATTTTTGAAACAGAAAAAAGAAAAGTAAGACAAATAATTTCAACCGGTTCATGATCTAAAAATATTAGTATTGATGTGCAATTTAAATAAAAAAAAGCGATCCGGAAACAAGATCGCCTTTACCTATTGTCAAAAAAAAAATAAAAAATTACAGTTTATGTTTAGCAATAAAATCTGTAAGAACATCATCAAGATTTGGTTCTCCAATTTCTTGTAAATCGTAATAAACCCTTGTGGAAGGTTTGTTTATTTTAACAATCCTGTTAAGGTCAATTGGGGTACCGATAACCACTGCATCGCAATCAATATTGTTAATTGTGGTTTCAAGATCTTTTAGTTGCTCTTTACTATAACCCATGGCGGGTAATAAAACGCCAATATTTGGGTAAATTCTGTATGTTTCAGCAAGTTTTCCCACAGCAAAGGCTCTGGGATCAACAATTTCTGAAGCACCGTACTTTTGGGCTGCTACAGTTCCTGCACCAATTTTCATTTCGCCATGTGTTAATGTTGGTCCGTCTTCAACCACAAGCACTTTCTTACCTTTTATCAGTTCAGGGTGATCAACTTTTATAGGAGAAGCTCCATCCACAACAATGGCATTTGGATTAACCTCAGCAATGCTATTTCGCACAATTTGAACACCTTCCGGAGATGCTGAATCAATTTTATTGATAACAATAACCTCGGCCATTCTTAGATTTACTTCGCCGGGATAATAACTTAATTCGTGCCCAGGGCGGTGTGGATCAGCCACAGTTATTGTTAAATCTGGTTTATAGAAAGGAAAATCATTATTTCCCCCATCCCACAAGATAACATCGCAACCCGAAGGATCTTTCTCGGCTTCTCTTAGAATGGCTTCGTAATCAACACCTGCATAAATTACATTTCCTCTAACTACATGAGGTTCATACTCTTCCATTTCTTCAATTGTACATTTATGTTTCTCAAGGTCAGATACAGTTGCGAACCTTTGAACTTTCTGTGCTACCAAATCGCCGTATGGCATAGGGTGACGAACGGCAACCACTTTGAGGCCTTTTGCCATTAAATATTCAATCACTTTCCTCGATGTCTGGCTTTTTCCACATCCGGTTCGCGTGGCAACTACGGCAATTACAGGTTTGTTGCTTTTAATCATCGTTTCATTGGGTCCAAGCAAATTAAAATTAGCTCCGGCTGCATTAACAAGTGCACCAATTCGCATAACTCTTGAATAAGGGACATCGCTGTAAGAAAAAGTACAGTCGTGGATGTTTTTTTCTTTAATCAGATTTGCCAATTCCGATTCGGCAACAATTGGAATCCCTGAAGGATAAAGTTTACCAGCAAGTTCTGCCGGATACTTTCTTCCGTCAATATCCGGAATTTGTGCAGCTGTAAATGCCACCACATTAAAGTATTCATTGTCTCTGTAATAGGTGTTGAAGTTATGAAAATCCCTACCAGCAGCACCAATTATAATAACATTTTTTTTCATAAATATTGGGTTTATAAAATCATTACATGGATGCAAATATACATTTAAAATTGAAGTGGAAAAGAATTGATAAAACATGTTAAGCAAAACATTATTAATTATTTAAGCATGATAAAAGTGTTTGTTTAATACAAAAAAGTTTTGTATGGAAAAAATAATGATTCGTGAATAAAAAGTATTGTCTTTACTTTTAATGCCTGATTAATATATTTATATGAATTTCTTAGCGCATTTATACCTTTCAGCCAATGATGCCGAAATAAAAACCGGAAATTTCATTGGCGATTTTGTAAAAGGCAGTGCCCATATTAATTATTCCCGGAAAATTCAGCAGGGAATATTATTACACAGAAAGATAGACCATTATACTGACAGGCATCCGGTAACAAAAGAACTTTCGCAACTTGTAAAAAGTAAATTTCACAGGCATGCAGGAATTGTGATAGATATATTTTATGACCATTTTTTAAGCAGAAATTGGAGCCTATTTTCCGATGATGCTTTGAATACTTTTATAAATAAGTGTCACCATATATTATTGGCGAACTTTTTTATACTCCCTGGGCAGGTAAAGAGTTTTTTGCCTGTAATGATTGCAAAAAACAGATTACAAAGCTATTACGAAATTGAAGGTATTGAAAATGCTCTAAAAATAATGTCGAAATATACCAGTCTCCCGGCAGAAAGTAGTTTTGCTGTGGAAGTAATGAAAAACAATTATGGTTTTATAAATGATAAGTTTATTGATTTTTTCAGCGAAATAATAGATTATGTTAATCTTGAGCTAAAAAAATATAATGAAGAGGACACTAAGGGTGAATCTGATAAAATTAAAATTTATCCATCCGAGTAGCATCAAGCCTTAACATTATTGCCAGTAACAATGTAAAAGCCCAAAGCGAAGAACCCCCGTAACTAAAAAATGGCAAGGGAATTCCAATTACAGGAGCCAATCCAATGGTCATACCAATATTTATGGCCACATGAAAAAACAGAATTGAAGCAACTCCGTAAGCATAAATCCTGTTCATTTTCGACCTTTGTCTTTCCGCAATAATTACAATCCTAATAATTAAAGCCAGAAACATGGTCAGAACTACAAAAGTTCCCAGAAAACCCCATTCTTCGCCAACTGTACAAAAAATAAAATCAGTATCTTGTTCCGGAACAAATTCGTATTTGGTTTGCGTGCCTTGTAAAAATCCTTTACCTGTTATTTCTCCAGAACCAATGGCAATTTTCGATTGTCTTACATTATATTCAACCCCCTGAGGATCGCTTTCGAGCCCTAACACAACATTTATTCTTGTGCGCTGATGTTTTTCAAGTACATTATTAAAGATATACTCAACCGAAAAAATAAAAATTATAGCAGCCGCTACGATGAACAACATTGAATTATAATACCTGATTCTTTTAATATAAGCCGGATATGCCAAAACAACAAGAACAAATAAAATCGATAAAACCAGCAAATTTTCAGGCCTGAATTTTAAAACATAATGGTTTAAAATGAGTAATACGCCTATAAACAATAATCCATAAATTCCTATTAATGTATACCGGAGGTTTTGATAAATCAAATGAAAAACAATTAAAGTTGCTATAGGAATTACAGCAATCAGGTAAAAAATATCAACAAAAAGAGATAAAATAAAAAATACTGCAAATATGAGAAGCAGAATCAGATACCAAGGAGAAAGGCCTTCGCGATAGAGTACGAAAATAAAAGCACTATAAACTAAAGCAGACCCTGTATCATTTTGTAAAATAATAAGACCAACAGGTATAATTATAATAAGGGCAACCTTGGCCAAATCCTTTGGATTATTCACTTTAAAATCGTAAATACTTAACATGCGCGCTAAGGCCAGGGTGGTTGCCAGTTTGGTAAATTCTGCGGGTTGAAACCTTAAACTTCCAAATTCGAACCATGAACGAGCCCCATTTATTTCTTTTCCGAAAATCAAAACCGCAATCAACAACAAAATTGAAAAAGCATAGATAGGATAAGCCAAAACCTCATAAATCCGACTATCAACAATAAAAACTATAATAATAAGGATAATGGCTATGGAAATCCAGATTAATTGCATGGTATAGCGCTCTTTTAAAATGTTGACCGCTTCTTCCCTGTACACGGCAGCATAAATATTCATCCAGCCAAAAGTTACAAGGAAAATGCAAATAATTACAGTTAACCAGTCTATTCGTTTTAATATGCCAGATGATCTTTCCAATTATTCGTATTTTAGAACGGTATTTAATATTCTTTCCTCCAGATATGGCCTTGATAATGAATCAGTAAGATATTTTTCAATCATAAGGCTGGCTATTGGTGCAGCAACTGTTGACCCAAAACCTGCATTTTCCACAAAAACGGCAATGGCAATTTTTGGATTTTCCTTTGGGGCAAAAGCAATAAAAATTGAATGATCTTCGCCATGTGGATTTTCAGCGGTTCCGGTTTTTCCACAAATCACAATATCAGGCAGGTTAGCAATTGTGGCGGTACCGGCTTTCACAACCATTTCCATTCCGTCAATAACCGGATCGAAATATTCACGGTTTATATTCAATTTTTGTTTTACATAAAATCTTTTGTCAATGCTATCATTTTTGTTAATGGTTTTAACAACATGTGGTATATAATAATAGCCCCTATTAGCAATAGCAGAGCAGACATTTGCCAGTTGAATGGGTGTAATCCCTAATTCACCCTGGCCAATTGCCATTGAAACAAGTCGTAAAGGTTTCCACTTAGGCCCGCCAAAGTACCTGTCGTAATATTCTTTAGTATAAAGAATCCCTTTAAGTTCGAAGGATAAATCTGAATTAAGTTTGCGACCAATGCCAAATTCAAGCAAATGTTTTCGCCAATTGGCATAAGCCAGACCAATGGAATCAAATTTGTTATCATTGAGAATCCTCATAAAAACCTGTGAATAATAGGCATTGCAGGAGCCCTGGATGGATTGAATAAAATTAATCGAACCCCCGTGATGGCATTTCTGGTAAAAACTTCCCACTCTGAAACCTCCGTTACAGGGCAATACTGTTTCCGTAGTAATAACACCTTCCTGCAATGCAATTAATGCATCAACTGGTTTAAATGTACTTCCGGGGGGATACATTGCACTTATTGCCCTGTTGAATAGAGGTTTATTTTTGTCTATCTGCAGAATTCTATAATTTTTAGTTCTTTGTTGGCCTACCAGTAAATTTGGATCATAGGTCGGGCTTGTTACCAGGGTTAAAATTTCTCCGGTAGATGGTTCAATAGCAACAATACTCCCTTTAAAATTTTTCATGAGTTTTTCACCATACTCCTGCATTCTTGCATCTATCGAAGTAATGATGTTTGAACCTACAATTGCAACTGAATCAAATTTTCCCTCCCTGTAACTTCCTTTAATCCTGTTATGTACATCAACCATGTATATTTTGACACCTTTTTTACCCCGTAATACATTTTCGTAAGAGTTCTCAATTCCGCTTATGCCAATGTAGTCGCCCATTTTATAATAAGAATTCTCCTTAATCATTCCTTCATCTACTTCTCCAATATAACCTAAAAGATTCGCGGCTATCGGCTTGTTATAAGTACGTATGGTACGGGCCTGGGTATAAAAACCAGTAAATTTATAAATACTCTCCTGAAGTAACGAGTACCTTTTAAAATCAAGCATTTGAATAATGATGCTAGGTTTAAAGGTTGAAAACTTTTTTGCACCTCTCAGTTTTTCAATAAGTTCATTCTTATCAATATTGACAATTCTGCAAAAAAGAGTTGTATCAAATGGTTTCATCTCGCGGGGCACCACGAGAATATCAAAAACAGATTGATTATAAACGAGCAACTCACCATGCCTGTCAAAAATCAATCCACGTGACGGGTATTGCACAATATGCCTGAAAACATTATTCTCAGCAGAAAGTTTATAGCTGGAATCGACAACCTGGAGGATGAATAATCTTATAATATAAATCAGGATAATCATTGAAAAAAAACCGATGATAACCAACCTTCTGTTAGAATGTATATTTTCCACAAAATCGTCCTTTTAGTGATTATTTACGGTATACAAGAAACTGACTAACAATTATTAGAAGGGCTGTGAAAAAAGTTCCAATAAGAATCTTTAATAAGTCCCTCCAAAAATTTCCAAATCCAAAATCGTCAAGAAAATAATAGGCAAACTGGTGAACAAAAATTAAAATCGCCGAATACCTGATAAACCATGCTAAGCCCATATAATGAACGCGGGGAAAAGTTCCGGCATCATACCCCCCTCTCGGGGACATTGAACTTAATACCAATGGTCTTAAAAATGCAATTAATACGCATGAAAACGAGTTTAAACCTATGGTATCGGTAAATATATCAATAATAAGCCCTAAAATAAAAGACAAAATCAACAACAACCATCCCGGGGTTTCGAAAGGCATGAGCAATATGATTAGTATAAAAAAAGCAGGCACTATTTTCCAGCTTGTAATACCAATATTATTGAATATCAAGACCTGCAAAATAAGCAGGATAAAAAATCCGGTAATATTTTTAATTAGAATGTCAATACTCATCGTTCACTGAATTTTCCAATAAAATTCTTTCCCTCCTGTTTTTATTATTTACCACATATACATCATATAAACTCTTGAAATCCGTCAGCAACTCTATTTCTATATTGTAGAAATTGTCGCTTTTATTTTTTCCGATTTTTGAAATTACACCAATATCAATATTCTCGGGAAAAATAGCTGAAAAATTGTTCGTAACCACAGTATCACCTAATGAAATATCAATGTGATTTGGAATTTCATAAAGATTAACATATCTGTAATTTTTACCATCCCATTGTACCGACCCAAAATAGTTATTTTTCTTTAATTTGGCACTAAATCCCAACTGGTCATGTAAAATTGAAATTACCAAAGAGTAATGTCGCGAAGTAGCTACTACAATCCCAACTATACCTTTTGAACTAATTACGCCAAAGTCCTTTTCAACCCCATCTTTGCTACCTTTATCAATGGTTATAAAATTCTTGTCCATCGAAACCGAATTTTTTATAACTCTCGCCTTGAGGTATTGATACTGGTAAGCTGTAGAAGTATCCAACTCAAACCTTTGTATTTTGTTTTGTTCTGCCCTTAATTTTTCAACCTGGTTAATAAGTTTTACATTTTCTTTTCTGAGAATTTCATTTTCTTTATCAAGGATAAAATAGGCATGCCAGCTGTTTAACCGGTTGTTAAAATAACCGCTCACAGCATTTGCTGAGCTGAAAAAGGCATTTTTCTTTTCAACATCTGCGAAAATAATCATTGATAATGAGATGATCTCAAGCAGGACAAATAATATAAAGAAGTGAAACCGAAGTATAACCCTGATTAGTGTATTCATCCTAAATTAAATCAAACCCTTCAAAAAACTCTTAAATTAAAATCCAGAATAATTAGTAAAATAAACCTTTCCTTTTATTTAAATTATTTCATCAGGAAAGGAAATTTATCAACGTTTTTAAGGGCAATACCGGTACCCCTGGCCACAGCATGCAATGGATCTTCGGCAATATGTACAGTGATATTTGTTTTTTCCATAATTCGAAGGTTTAAACCTCTTAAAAGTGCACCTCCGCCTGCAAGGTAAATCCCTTTCCGGTAAATATCGGCATACAATTCAGGTGGGGTTTCTTCTAAGACAGCCAATATTGCAGTTTCAATCTTTGCCAGCGATTTATCGAGGCAATGGGCTATTTCCTGGTACGAGACTGGAATTTCAACCGGAAGCGCAGTCATTTGATGGGGTCCACGAACAAGATAATCTGCTGGTGGATCTTCCAAATCTGGAATTGCTGAACCGGCATTCAGTTTGATCGATTCGGCGGTTCTTTCACCAACTTTCACATTGTGCTGATGCCTCATGTATTCCTGAATTTCATGGGTAAAATCATCCCCTGCTGTTCGTATTGATTTATTGGCAACAATTCCGCCAAGCGAAATTACGGCAATTTCGGTAGTTCCACCACCAATATCAATAACCATGCTTCCTTCAGGCGCCTGCACATCTAAACCAATTCCCAGGGCAGCAGCCATAGGCTCATGTATCAAATATACATCCCTGGCCCCGGCATGCTCGGCTGAGTCGCGCACAGCTCTAATTTCAACCTCTGTGCTCCCGGAAGGAATACAAATCACCATTTTTAAAGAAGTAGTGAACAATTGATTTTTAGTACTGGCCATCTTAATCATTTCACGAATCATAAGTTCAGCGGCATTAAAATCGGCTATAACTCCATCTCTCAGAGGCCGGATAGTCTTAATATTTTCGTGGGTTTTACCCTGCATCTGCCGTGCTTTTTGACCTATTGCCACAAGTTTACCAGAATTTGTATCAATGGCAACGATAGAGGGTTCGTCAACAACAATTTTGTCGTTCTGGATAATTATGGTATTGGCTGTGCCTAAATCAATTGCAATTTCCTGTGAAAAAAAAGAAAATAATCCCATGCTTTGATAATCCTTTCTAATGTTTAAAATGTCTTGTTCCTGTAAAAACCATTGCTATATTGTTAGTGTTGCAAAAATCAATGGTTTCCTGATCCCGAATTGAGCCTCCCGGCTGAATTACAGCATTAATTCCTTCTTTATAGGCAATTTCTACAGAATCGGCAAATGGAAAAAATGCATCAGAAGCCAAAACTGCATTTTTTAAATCAAACTTAAAACTTTTTCCTTTTTCAATTGCCTGTTTAATCGCATCCACGCGCGAAGTCTGACCAATTCCACTGGCTACCAATTGCTTGTTTTTGGCTATAACTATTGCATTCGATTTTGAATGTTTAACAAGTTTGTTTGCAAAAACCAAATCTTCATATTGTTGTTCATCCGGCAGTTTATGTGTTACCGGTTTCATGTCAGCTTTACTTTCTGCTTTAAGGTCCTTTTCCTGCATCAGCAAACCGTTTAACATTGATCGAAACTGAGTTTTTGGCTGTTCAAACGGTTTTTGCAATAAAATCATCCTGTTTTTCTTCGATTTGAGTATTTCAAGCGCTGCATGTTGATATGCAGGTGCAATTATTACTTCAAAAAACAATTTGTTTATTTCTTCAGCCGAAGCCAAATCTACTTCACGGTTACAAACCAAAATTCCACCAAAAGCTGATACAGGGTCGCCTGCAAGTGCATCTTTCCAGGCATTAATAAGTGTAGGTCTGCTGGCAACACCACAGGCATTATTATGTTTTATAATGGCAAAGGTAGGTTCATCAAATTCAGCAATCAGGTTTATTGCAGCTTCAATATCGAGTAAATTATTGTAAGAAATCTCCTTGCCGTGCAATTGTTCAATTATCTGGCTGTAATCGCCAAAAAAATAGCCTGCCTGATGAGGGTTTTCACCATACCGTAAGGTTGTTTTTCCATTAATCGATAACTGAAAACTGTTTTCGTTTGATCCGGCAAAATAGCTATGAATCAGAGCATCGTAGCTGGAAGAAACTTTAAATGCCTCGCTGGCAAAGAATTTACGCTGTTCTAGTGAAGATTCTCCCTTTTGATCCCGAAGAATTTGTAATAGTTTTTGATAATGATCTTTTGATGAAATAATAATCGCATCGTTAAAATTTTTAGCCGCAGCCCTGATGAGCGAAATCCCTCCAATGTCAATTTTTTCAATAATTTCGTGATCTTCAGCACCCGATTTAAGCGTTTCTTCAAATGGGTATAAGTCAACAATAACAAGGTCTATTTCAGGAATCCCATATTCAGCAAGTTGTTCCAGATCTTTTTTTTCATCACGCCGGGCCAATATCCCTCCAAAAACTTTAGGATGTAAGGTTTTTACCCTTCCGCCTAAAATGGAAGGATAAGACGTAAGACTTTCAACACTTTGAACCTTAATTCCCAGGGTTTCAATAAAATCTTTTGTGCCACCGGTTGAATATATTGTAATATTTAGATTTTGCAGCTCTTTTGCAATTTCATCAAGTTTATCTTTATAATATACCGAAATAAGAGCTGATTTGATTTTTTTCAAACCATTCATTCCCAACATGTTTTATTATGACGGCAAAATTATCAAAAAACAATACATAATTCAATTTTAATTTACATTTATAAAAATTATTTACACACATACTTATTAACATAAATTAGAAGAATCTTAAAAAAATATGCCAGAAATTCATCAGCGGTAATTATCTTTGGTACAAATTTGAGAAAATGATTTTTTTGTATATTCTAAAAGAAAGCTTTTTGTTTGCTTTTAATTCGCTTATTTTAAACAAGCTTAGGACCTTTCTATCTTTACTCGGAATTACCATTGGTATATTTGCGATAATAACTGTATTTACTGTAATAGATTCCCTTGAAATAGCTATCAGAACCAGTATTGCAAAATTGGGTGATAATGTGGTTTATGTTCAGAAGTGGCCCTGGTCAATGGGTGATAATTATCCCTGGTGGAAATACCTTAACCGGCCTGTTCCCAAGTTAACAGAAAGTGCAGAAATTATGAAAAGATCAGCACTATCAAAAGCTGCATCGTTTATGATTTTTACGCAAAAAACTATACAATATGGTGATAATTATGCAAGTAATATAACTGTTGTTGGCGCAGAACATAGTTACGAAGACATAAGAAATTTTGAGCTAACGAATGGAAGGTATTTTTCGCTGTTCGAATCAATAAGCGGAAAAAACAAAGCTATTATTGGCAGCGATATTGCCAAAAAGCTCTTCAAAGAAGAAAACCCAGTTGGGAAAACAATTAAAATTCAGGGGCGTAAGGTTAATATTATTGGACTTTTTAAAAGAGAAGGTTCTGATCTTTTTGGGATGAACATGGATAACCAGTTGTTAATTCCTATAAATTATGCCAGAACAATGGTTGATATCCGAAATGAACGACTAGGCCCCCTTATTATGGTGAAAGCCAATGAGGGAATTACTTCTGATGAATTAATTGATGAATTGACTGGGATCATGAGATCTTTGAGACGAATTAAGCCTTCGGAAGCTGACAATTTCGCATTAAACCAATCGAGCCTGATTTCGCAAGGATTTGATCAGATATTCAGCATTTTAGACGTTGCCGGAATAATTATTGGCGGATTTTCTATTTTGGTTGGAGGTTTTGGAATTGCAAATATTATGTTTGTTTCTGTAAAAGAACAAACTAAATTAATTGGAATTCAGAAAGCCCTGGGTGCCAAAAGCTATTTTATTCTGCTACAGTTTTTGTACGAATCTGTAATTTTAGCATTAATTGGAGGTATTGTAGGGCTTTTGTTGATTTTTATCTTAACAAGCATTGTTTCTGCTACATCAGAAATGGATATTTCAATGACTATTTGGAACATCACCGTTGGCTTGCTAATATCAATCACAATTGGCGTAATTTCAGGCATTGTACCAGCTTACAATGCCGCAAGACTAAATCCGGTGGAAGCAATAGCTTCAAATTAAACTGTTGGGCATTTAGAGAATCTTCAGGTCTTTATAAAAAGGAAACAATAGCAGGAAGCCAATACTACCAGTTACCTTTTTCAATAAATTGCCTGAAAATAAGAAAAGCTTTGGCTGAAAACACTTTATCGTTATCTTTAATTAATAGTTCAAGTTGTTCTTTGTCCAGTAAAAAACATTCAATATCTTCGGTTATCTCATTGCCTGATGCATTCACAGAGCCAATTGCAGTGCAATACACAATCGAAACCACTTCGTTGGTCATTCCGGCTGTATTAGTCAGATATGGCGTAATTTCTTTAACAGAAACAAGATCTAGATTGGTTTCTTCTTTAAGTTCCCGTTTTGCTGCTTCAGAAGGCGATTCTTCCCCATCCACCAATCCGGCAGGTAAACCCCATTCATAATCGCCAATCGGAATCCTGAATTCTTTAGTTACCACTAACTTATTATCAACTGTGGCAGCTATTAATACAGTTTTTCCATTATTGTGCCGTTCTGCCGAATACCAGATTTCTTCTTTGTTTTGGTTATTCAAAAAAGTAAATCCTACAAAATTTAAATACTTTGTGGTAACAACAATATCTTTCTTTAAAATCTTCATCACAAACAGAAATTAGTTTTTAGTATATTTTAATTCTTCAAATTAACAAATTCCAATTGTTGGGTCAGTTTAACAAAATCTTCTACGCCAAGTTGTTCAGGTCTCATCTCCAAATATTCTGATTCAAGAAGGCCTCCCCCGCTAATTGTTTTAATACTGTTTCTAATCATTTTTCTTCTTTGATTAAAAGTATGTTTCACTACCGAAACAAATAATTTTTCATTACAGTCCAATTTTTCAGTCTTATTTCTTTCTAATCGTAAAACAGCCGAATGTACCTTTGGAGGAGGACTAAAACATTCAGGGCCAAGGTCAAATAATATTTCAGTATTATAATATGCCTGCACAAGTACACTAAGTATTCCGTAATCTTTGTTGCCAGGCGGAGAAGCAATCCTTTTGGCTACTTCTTTCTGAAACATGCCTACCATTTCAGGAATCATTTCTTTATGCCCAAGTATTTTAAATACGATTTGACTCGATATATTGTAGGGAAAATTTCCAATTATGGCCAATTTACCTTTAAAATCAGCTGCCAAATCAACTTTAAGAAAATCAGCTTTGATAATTTTATCCCCAATTCCAGGTATTTTGTTGTTCAGATAGTTTACCGATTCTTCATCAATTTCAATAAAATGACAATTTGTAAATTTTTCAAAAAGGAATTCGGAGAGAATCCCCATTCCTGGCCCAATTTCAATAATATTGTCAACATTTAACTTTAAAGCATCAACAATTTTTAAAGCTATGTTTTTATCTTTCAAAAAATGCTGACCGAAATGCTTTTTGGCTTTAACTGCTTTCATGTAGTTTAAATGTCTTAATTCTGTTTAAAAATTTAAATCATTTTCAAATTTAGTTGTTGAATAGCAAGTTATGGATTTGTTCAACTGAAAAACCTGTTTGTTAAAAAAATCAATTAACCTGGAAATCAATAATTTAAATACATATGTTGTTTCATGTTTCCGGTAATTTAACATATTTACTTCATTTATTTATGGTACTCAACTAATTAGTCCCAATAAGAAAACTCAATATTTTTCTAAAGTGACTCAAAGAAAGCGTCAAGAACAAGGCTTGCGATGGCCAAAAATTGGGAGTTTACTTTTCGTAAATGACCAATTTTTGGTTAAGCGTAACGCAGTTATTGGCGTTTTCTTAGAGGCACTAATTAATACAAATATCTAAAATAATATTACTATATCAGAAAGTAAATATATTTGTATACCTGATTTTGATTTTAAACGTTGATACAGTTCAATGTTCGTAATTCAGCCTAACAGTAAATAATTTGCGATTTATCATAATTAAAACTAAAACTGAAAAAAATTGAATTATAATTGACTGAACCTGGTTACAGAGAAAAAGGCTTAATTTTTAAAAATTTACCTGTTAAATGATTCAAAATAATAAATTTAAAGAAGCACTTGTAAAGTCAGCAAAATTAATAGTATTCATGGGCATTGGCACTATTTTATTGTGGATGGTGTACAAAGACCAACCTTTTGACCAAATTATAAGCGCACTAAAAAAAGCTAATTTTTTCTGGATATTGTTAACAATGCCAATTGCTTTATTAAGTCACATCAGCAGGGCAATTCGATGGAATATCCTTATTGATTCGCTGGGATATAAAGCCAGAAATATAAATGTATTTTTTTCAGTAATGATTATGTACCTTTCAAATACTGCTATTCCCCGATCAGGAGAAATAGTGCGGTGTGGGATTATTAAAAAATATGAAAATATTCCATTTTCAAAATTGCTGGGAACTGTATTTGTAGAGAGATTAACCGACTTTTTAATGCTCGTTGTACTTATTTTAATTACGGTTTTTACGCAACTCCATGTTTTTTCAAATTTTTTCAGAAACAATGAAGTGATAATGAACAAATCTTTAACAGGCAATCAGGTTTTGTTTCTTTTCCTAACTGTTTCATTATTAATTATTTTAGCCATCTTATTTTTTATTTTCAGGAAAAAATTATTTCATTCACGAATTATGCAAAAAATCAGCAACATTTTCATGAATTTCATGGATGGAATTAAAACTGTTAAAAGGCTTAAAAACCGGAGGGCTTATTTGTTTCATTCAATTTTTATCTGGACAATGTACTTTCTTATGATCTACATATCTTTTAAAAGTTTTGAATTTACAAAAGAACTCAATTTATTAACCGGAATTACATTATTGGTAATGTCGAGCATTGGTTTTGTGGTTCCATCACCCGGAGGTTTTGGAAGCTGGCATTTTATGATTATTGAAACGCTTGTAATTTTTGGCATTAAACAGCAACCCGATGCTAATGCATTTGCCCTCGCAGTGCATGGATCCATGACAATACTTATAGTAGTTGCAGGGTTTATTTGCCTCGTTTTGTTGCCTTTTTTCAATAAAATTCAGGATAAAAATAACCAACACCATCCGGTGTAATAATTTTCTTAATTTTGTTCCATATAAGTTGAAATAAAAATAAAATAAATACAATGAGAAACTTGCTTGTTTTTATCGGATTGGCTCTATTGCTGAATTCATGTAACTCAGAATCAGACAGTAAGAAAAACGAAGAGGTAAATAAAAAGTACAAAATTGAATCAGGGATAATCCAATATAGATTGGATATGATGGGTGTTCAGAGCAATTTAACTGTCTATTTTAAAGAATATGGAAACGTTGAGGCCAGCACCACCGAAGCTGAAATACTGGGCGAAAAAACAGCAATAGTAACCCTTCAAAAAGATAATTATTATTATACATATACTCCTGCCAAAAAATCGGGTACCAAAATTAAAATGGAAGAAGGCCAGATTACCGATGAATCAGGTGCCCGGAAAATGACCGAGACAGATATTATTAACCTTGGAGGAAAAAAAACCGGGTCAGAAATGGTATTGGGAAAAGAATGTAATATCTATTCACTTACTGACAATGGAACAGAAACAAAGGTTTGGGTTTGGAACAACATGTTTCTGAAAAGCATTGCTTCTTTTAATGGAATGGAAATGAAAATGGAAGTACTAGAAATCAGGGAGACCAAAGATTTTCCGGCAGGAATATTTGATGTACCATTGGATGTTAAATTTATTGAGCCACAAATAGAACCAGATTCAATTCCCGATTTCGAAAATCCGGAGGCAGAGGGCTAAAAAATGCTTTTCTGGGTAATTATTAATCTGGTATTTAGCCTTTTGTATCTACTTTTAATCAGATTATTAATTATTGGATGGAACAAATTAAAGGAAAACAGTAATCCAGAACCGGACTGTAAAGGCATAAAACTAAGCGTAATTGTTGCCCTGCGAAATGAAGAAAAAAATGTTGAGCATCTTATTCGATCTTTTTTAAATCTGGATATTGAAGCTTTAGATGTAGAATTTATCCTTGTGGATGATAAGTCATCTGATAATACAATTAAGCTTTTACATGCTAAAACTTCAGAATACCCTATTTTCAGGATTTATTCAAACATAAACCGGTCAGGTAAGAAGAATGCTATTTTACTGGGAATAAAAAATTCCACCGGCAACCTCATTATAACTACAGATGCCGATTGTGTGCATCCAAAAGAATGGTTAAAAGAAATATTAAACTATTATTGCCGATATAAGCCCAAAATGATTCTTGGCCCGGTTTTAATGAAACATCATTCATATTTCGGGAAAATTCAAGCTTTGGATTTTTTTTCACTTATGATTTCAGGAGCTGCGGCAGCCGGATTAAAAAAACCAATTATGTGCAACGGTGCTAACCTGGCTTACGAAAAAACTTTACTTGAAGAATTTAAAAATCCGCTTAAAATTGAAACGTTATCTGGTGACGATATTTTTTTATTGTTGGCAGTAAAAGAAAAGTACCCAGGTCAAATTCATTTTTTAAAATCGAAACAAGCAGTGGTTTATACAAAACCTGAAAAAAGCTTATTTTCATTCCTTTCGCAGAGAAAAAGATGGGCGTCGAAGAGTAAATATTACAAGGATAAGCAGGTCATTGCTGTGGCCCTTATAGTTTTAATTACCAATTTATTACTTATTTGTAATTTTTTGGCAGGTTTATTTGATTTACGGTTTTACCTTATACTGTTTTCTGTATTGATAGTAAAAGGAATTAACGATTATTATTTTCTACGTATTTCTGCGCTATTTTTTCAGCAATCTTTGCTATTAAAAGCTTTTTTCCCGGCACTTTTTTTTAATTTTATCTATATTCCGATTGCAGCTATTTCAGGTTTAGTTTCCATCCCAAAATGGAAAGACCGGAGAACTAAAGCCTGAAAAAATTGAAAAATCTTAATTGAAAATCAGTATTTCAAAACTTTATTCTTAGGAATTAATCTACCAGGGTTAATGCTTGTTCTTTATCCAGGTTGGTATCAAATAATTTATCAAAACCTGAATAGACGAATACTTCCTTGATATTTTTCTGCAGGTTACAGAGAATTAGCTGTTTGCTGGCTTTTTTTGCTTTTTTAAGGCTCATAATCAATACTCTCAATCCTGAACTGTTAATAAAATCCAGCTTTTGACAATCAACTATAATATCTAAATGCTGATTTTCAGTAATTTGATTAAAGAATTCTTCCGTTTTTAAATTATTCAGCGCGTCAATTCTTCCTACTATTTCAACCAGGTGAGCATTACCAGTACTTGTAAGGTTAATTTCCATTATCGAGCCTTTTTAATAGTGTTATTACATTTTTACTGTTCATTCGCCTGTATGTAAGATTATCAGTAAACTTTTTAACCAGGTGAATGCCTAAACCACCTACATGCCTTTCTTCGAGCGGTTTATTCAAATCATCCGGTTCAGGTGCATTTAAAGGGTTAAATTCAGGGGCAGTATCCTTAATTTGAATCCTTAAATTATATTTTTCAAGCGAAAACCGGATAGTAATATCGCACTCCTCTCTCCCATTGTATCCGTGATGAATAATATTTGTAACTATCTCTTCAAGAGCAAGGTTCATACTAAAGGCTACATCTTTATTAATGGTCCATTCTTTACACATTTTAGCAAGTTGTTCATTCATAATTCCAATTCCGCTCAGCCTGCTCTTGATATGAATTATATGATTCCGCATATATAAATTTTAGATTCCGTTATAAGTAACCGCTAAAATAGTAATATCATCAGATTGTTCGGTATCAATGGTAAAGTTTTTGATTTCCTGCTGAATTTTTTGGACGAGTTGGAAGCTTCCATCTGTTTGATAGTTGTTTACAACAGATAATAGCCTTTGATCGGAAAATGCTTCATTGTTTTTATTAAAAGCTTCGGTTATTCCATCCGTGTAGAGTAGTATACTGGCCCCCTTATTAAGCTTAATATCAGAGGCAGTAAACTCAAAGTCTTCAAGAACTCCAAGTGCGATATTTTGTTCAATTTTGACAAATTCAAATCCATTTTTATTATCCCCTGCCAAAGGAGGATTGTGACCAGCATTAACCATCTGAATTTCACCGGTTTTAACATTCATTATTGCACAAAAAAAGGTGGCAAACATTGAGGTTTCATTGTTTTTTGACAGGGCGTTGTTTAAGTTAAAAATCAATTTTTGTATGGTGTACCCCCTTTTGGCTTCAGCGTTTAATAAAGTTCTGGCAATTACCATAAACAAAGCAGAAGGAACTCCTTTACCCGAAACATCTGATATTGCGAAACAAAAGTGATCATCATCGATAAAAAAGAAATCGAAAAAATCGCCTGCAACTTCTTTCGCAGGTTCCATAATTGCGTAAATATCAAACTCTTTTCTTTCCGGAAAAGCAGGAAAAACATGCGGCAACATTCTTCTTTGGATATCTTTGCCTAATTTTAACTCACTTTTAATTCGTTCGTTGGAAGCTGTGGTTTCCTTTAAATTATTAATATATAGGTTTAAATCATCAGTCATACCATTAAAGGCCTTTGCCAGGTCACCAATTTCATCCTTTGTTTGTATTGAAATCCGGTAACTTAAATCGCCGCTTGCCAGTTTACTTACTCCTTTATGCAGCTTATCAAGAGGCTTCATCATCCAGGCAGTGGCACGATTTATTACAACAACACTAATTAAAAGTAAAATAGTCATTAAAATAATAAGTCGGATTCTCAGGTCCATAACTGCCTGTTCAGTTTTTTTCATTGAGAATCCAATTCTGAAAGAGCCCCAATGTTTTCCTTTCACAAAAACCGGGGCTGAAATCTTCCACATTTCTTCACCTGTATCACGAAGGTAAATATCAAGCAGATAAGGACTTGTAAGATTTTGGTTTAAAACCGGATCATAATATATTCTTTTCGACCTGCTTTTTTCATTGTCAATAGAATAGTTTCCAACCAGCGGTTCGTTGTAATTTTTATTATGCGTGGGTGTGTATCCATTTTTATCGCATAAAACAGCAAAAACAACCTCAGGATCTTTAAAAAATTCATCCTGAATTGACCCAATCAGGGAATCCAGATAGACATCAAGTCCGGTAGAATAATGATACTTTTGAATTTCGTTTATTTTGGAAAGAGGTATTTTTCTGTAGGCTTTTAAAACTTCTCTTTCAATTGGTATAGGCACAAGTGTATCATTAAACAACTGATCGAGGGTATACACTTTTGTATCTGCAACATTTTCAAGAATTTCGCCCATTATTTTAGCTCCGGTTTGTGCAGCAGCAATACCTTTATCCAGAATGGCTTTTTTCAGTTGTTCCGATCGCTCTTGTACCAGGTAAATGGTAAAAATAGTATTTATAGTCCCCAAAATGGCTATTAACACAAATGAAAGTCTGACTGACAGCTTTTTGAATATTGAAGGAGCATTCATGGTAAATCCGGAAATGGAACAAATTTTTTCTAATTCCCCATCTCAGAAATGAATTTGATCCGCATTAGCCGGATATCTATTTCCGAAAATTCATCTTCACCGAGCTCAATTAAAGCATCTTTAACAGATTCACTCTCAGCTTCCCTGAAATAATCATAAATTTCATTCTGGTGGTCTTCATCTAAAATTTCATTAATATAGTAATCGAGATTGAGTTTGGTGCCTGAATTTACAATTGCTTCAATTTCAGTAAGTAGTTCTTTCATTTCCAGACCCTTACTATCGGCAATATCATCGAGTGAAATTTTTCTGTCAATGCTCTGTATATAATGAACTTTATTAACGGATTTATTTACTACAGATTTAACCACCATGTCCTGAGGCCTTTCAATTTCATTTTCAACCACATACCTTTGTATCAATTCCAGAAATTCTTTCCCATACCTTGTGGCTTTTCCTGTTCCAACACCAACAATTTGTTTGAGCTCGTCCATAATTATTGGGTATTGAATCGACATATCTTCTAAAGATGGATCTTGAAATATTACAAAAGGAGGAACATTTAGTTTTTTCGACAATTTCTTTCGCAAATCCTTAAGCATCTGAAACAATACAGGATCTGCTGAATTTGGTGCTACACCTCCGGCTACAAAATCCTCACTTTCCGATTCTTCGTAATCATGGTCTTTTGAAAGCATAACAGAATATGGATGTTCTAAAAATTCTCTTCCTTTTTGGGTAATTTTTAAAAGACCATAATTTTCAATTTCTTTTTCAATAAGATGAAGTACAAGTCCTTGCCTTAATACAGCGTTCCAGAACCTTATATCGTGTGATTTTCCAATCCCAAATGTGTCGAGCTTATCATGCTTGTACGATTTAACTGCTGCATTTACCTTGCCCGAAAGAAGAGTGGCAATATGATCTGCTTTAAAATTTTCTTTAACCTTTTGTATCATTTTTAGTGTGGTAACCATAAAATCTTTTCCTTCAAATAATTCTTTCGGATTCAGGCAATTATCACAATTTTTACAAGTTTCGTGCAGTGTTTCTCCAAAATAGTTAAGCAACATTTTGGGTCGGCAAATTGATGATTCAGCATATGCTACAGTTTCAAGCAAGAGTTGTTTGCCAATCTCCTGCTCAGCAACTGGTTTCCCTTGCATAAATTTTTCAAGTTTCTGAATATCTTTATAATTGTAAAACGCTATACATCGTCCTTCGCCTCCATCCCTGCCAGCCCGTCCTGTTTCCTGGTAATATCCTTCAAGGCTTTTCGGAATATCATAATGGATAACAAAACGTACATCGGGTTTATCAATTCCCATACCGAATGCAATTGTCGCAACAATTACATCCACCTCTTCCATAAGAAATTTATCCTGGTTGGCTGATCTTGTCGCAGAATCCATTCCTGCATGATAAGGCAATGATTTAATGTCATTTATAAGTAAGGTTTCGGCAAGTTCTTCAACTTTTTTACGGCTAAGGCAATAAATAATTCCTGATTTTCCAGGATTTTCTTTGATAAATTTAATAATTTGTTTTTCAGGATTGCTTTTTAAACGCACTTCATAATATAAATTGGATCTGAAAAACGACGATTTAAATACCTGGGCATCAAGCATTCCTAGGTTTTTCTGTATGTCGTGCTGCACTTTTGGGGTGGCAGTAGCTGTTAAGGCAATCAATGGTGAAGTTCCGATTTCTTCAATTATTGGCCTTATTTTTCTGTATTCAGGCCTGAAATCATGTCCCCATTCCGAAATACAATGTGCTTCGTCAACTGCGTAAAATGAAATTTTAATTAACCTTAAAAATTCTATATTCTCTTCTTTGGTCAAAGATTCTGGTGCAACATAGAGGAGCTTTGTTTTACCTGATAAAATATCCTCTTTTACCTGCACTATTTGATTTTTAGTTAATGATGAATTTAGAAAATGTGCAATACCATCTGAATCACTGAAAGTTCGCATGGCATCAACCTGGTTTTTCATTAGTGCAATTAGCGGAGAAATAATGATTGCCGTTCCTTCCATGATAAGTGCCGGTAACTGGTAAATAAGTGATTTACCACCACCTGTAGGCATTAGCACAAAAGAGTCGTTTCCTTTTAAAACATTTCTGATGGCAGGTTCCTGCTGACCTTTAAAAGTATCAAATCCAAAGTACTTTTTTAAATAAAATTGTAAATCAATTTCTGCCTCTTTAACCATCACATTAAATTCTTCATTTATATTTTTCTTGTTTTTTTTCAAAGGGGTACAAAATTAATAAAATACCCGACTTAATCTCATGATTTATATCCTTAAAAATTGCTTTTAATTTTTTTTAACATACTGATCACCAACATTAAAGCCTTAGCTTAAAGAAAGATTGGCTTTAAATGTTCTTTCTATTATTGCTTAATTAATTATTCGATTAATATTACAGTAGAAAATGAATTTTTAAAACCTATATTTGTACCGCAAAAAATGGTTTACTAAAGTTAAAAAAAAAATATATAGAAAACAAGAAATTATTCAGTTACATTCTATATTGCAACTATCAAATAAAAAAGGTATTTCATTTTATTTGAATGATTAATCATAAGAAAAACTAAAAAATGAGTCAGTAAAATGGCAAAGGAAAACACAAACGAACCACTTGAGATGGGATTTCTAGATCATTTAGAAATTTTGAGATGGCATTTAATCAGGTCCGTACTTTCAATCGTAGTATTTGGAGTAGCTGCATTTATTTTCAGGGATTTCATATTTGATACAGTCATTTTGGCGCCTAAATCACCCACGTTCTTTACCAACAAGATGCTTTGTAAATTCGGCACCTATATTGATGTTCCTGCTCTTTGTATAAATAGTAAACCCTTCCAGATTATCAATATTAAAATGGCAGGTCAGTTTTCAACACACATAATGGTTTCTTTGGTAGCAGGTCTGATTGCTGCATTTCCTTATGTATTCTGGGAAATTTGGCGATTTATTAAACCTGCACTTTATACAAATGAAAAACAACACGCAAGAGGTGCTGTGTTTTACAGCTCTGCACTTTTCATTTTAGGTGTTTTATTCGGATATTATGTGCTCGTTCCGCTTTCGCTGGATTTTTTAGGTGGATACAATGTCAGCAACCAGGTTTTAAACCAAATTAATCTCGATTCCTATATCTCTACATTCACCTCAGTGGTTCTTGCTTCAGGGGTTGTTTTCGAACTGCCAATTATCATATTTTTCCTTAGTAAAGCCGGATTAATTACCCCCGAGTTTCTAAAAACTTATCGAAAACATGCAGCGATTGTCATCCTAATTGTAGCCGCTATAATTACCCCTCCCGACATTTTTAGCCAGATTCTTGTTTCGCTTCCGCTTTTTATGCTCTATGAACTTGGTATTTTAATATCAAGAAGGGTTGTAAAAAAGAAAGAAAAGCAGACTGTATAATAATGTTGAAAGCCTCAGCGTTATTTATCGTTTTGCAGTGAAAAAGCAGGTTATAAAATATTCATATATAGTAGCAACAATTGCTTTTTTGCTTTCTTTTAATAATGGTACGGCAAATGCCCAAAAAACCATTGTTAAAGGAAAAGTAACCGACCTGTCTAATAAAGAACCTCTGCCGTTTGTAAATATTATATTTTTAAAATCCAATATTGGAACAGTTACTAACGAAGACGGTTCTTATCTGCTGGAATCTTCAAAATATTACGATTCTGTTTCTGTAACATGTTTTGGCTATTTAACTCAAAAATTCAAGGTTAAAAAAGCCGTTACCCAGGAAATCGATATCGCTTTGGTACCAGTTGATTATACTTTAAGTACTGTAACAGTTGTGCCAGGCGAAAATCCTGCTCATCCAATTTTCAGGAAAATCATCGAAAACAAAGAAATAAACAACCCTGAAAAACTTGAGTTTTTTCATTGTGAATTATACAATAAACTACAAATCGACCTGAATAATATCACAGATAAATTAAAAAGCAGGAAAGCTTTTAATAAATTCCAGTTTGTATTTGAACTTCAAGACAGCTCAGAAGAAATGGGCAAAACATATCTTCCGGTATTTTTAAGCGAGAATTATTCGCAATACTACTACCAGCGAAGACCTGAGCGTAAAAAAGAAATTGTAATGGCAAGTAAAATTTCAGGGGTTGAAAACAAAAGCTATGCTGAATTTACTGGCCAAATGTATATAGATGTAAATTTTTACCAGAATTATGTAGATATCTTTGGTAAACAATGTGTAAGCCCATTTTCTAATTCTGGCCTGTTTGTTTATAAATATTGGCTGATAGACAGTTCCTTTGTTGATAACGAATGGTGTTATCACATTTCATTCAAGCCAAAGCGCAAACAAGAAAGCACCTTCTATGGAGATTTTTGGGTAAATGACACCACCTGGTATAAAAAAATTAAATGTCAGACTATCGGAAGATGTAAATATTAATTATGTAAAAGATTTAATTGTAAACCAGGAATATACAAATTTTGGTGATACTGTTTGGTTCAAAACCAAAGATGAAATGTTTGCAGATTTAAATATTGCCGACAAAGCGCAAGGACTTTTTGCACGGAAACTTACTGTATATAAAAACTTAAAATTGGATAAACCTGTTGATGAAAATTTCTTTTCATCAACCCAGATTGAAGAATCAATTGTTGCTGATTCAGTTCATAACACAAATTCTGAAGAATGGAACAACCTGAGACCTGAAAAATTGAGCCAGGAACAAGAAAAAATATATGAAACAGTCGATTCAATTAAAAATGTTCCATTATTCAGAACGGTCACCGACATGATTTATACCGTAGCTTATGGCTATTATGTTTACAAAGACTTTGAGTTTGGCCCTTATTTCAAAACCTACAGTTTTAATCCAACAGAAGGGAACAGGTTTAGGGTAGGCGGAAGGACTTCAAATGCTTTCAGTACAAAAATAATGTTGTCAGGATTTCTGGCTTATGGAACAAAAGATCAGAAGTTTAAGTATGGCGGAGGAATTTTATATATGTTCAAGAAAAATCCCCGGCACGCTTTAGAGTTATTTTATGAAAACGATTTGTACCTCCTGGGGCAAAGTGTTAATGCATTTTCCGAAGATAATATACTTGCCTCAATTCTGGCTGTCAGGCCAAACGATAACCTGTTGCCGCTTGAACGTTACAGGATAACATATGAAAAGGAATGGTTTACAGGTTTATTGACCACATTAAGGCTTTTTTATGGAACGATACTGCCATCAGAAAAAATACCATTTCATAGCTCAACATTAAATCAAAGTTATAGTGAACTCAATACAGCAGAAATATCATTAATAACACGTTTTGCATACAACGAAAAGGTTTTGCGTGGTGAATTTGAAAGAGTAAGCCTGGGTTCAGTTTATCCAATTTTGAGTCTTGAACTTACTTCAGGCTTAAAGGGGGTTTGGGGGAGCAACTTTAATTATTTCCGGGCAAGGTTAAACATTACTGATTGGATAAACACAGAACCCTTTGGATACGTAAAATATGCGTTAAGTGTTGGAAAAATATGGGGAAAAGTTCCTTTTCCTTTGCTGGTTCTGCACGAAGGAAACGAAACTTACGCCCTTGACCAGGAAGCCTACAACCTGATGAATTATTACGAATTTGCGAGTGATTTTTACCAAAGTGTTTACCTGGAGCAGCATTTTCAGGGTTTTTTCCTTAACAGGATACCTTTGCTCAGAAAACTCAAATGGCGGGAAGTTTTATATGGGAAAATGGTAAATGGTTCAATAAGAACTTCAAACGAGAATGTTTGGGATTTTCCGCAAAGCCTGATGGAAATCAAAACGCCTTATGTTGAAGCTGGCGTCGGGATTGAAAATATATTTAAAATTATAAGAATTGATGCAATCTGGAGATTAAGCAATTTAAGCAATCCTGATATTCAAAAATTCGGTATCAGGGCAAAACTTCAGTTTATTTTTTAATATGTTGGAATATTTTATATTATTTTGCTATAACAATAAATAAAAGAAACGAAACGAAGTTTAAGGTAATTCTCAAAGATTAAACATTTGATTTACGCCGGTAATGTTCGTGAACCGAAAAAAACTATTATTTATACCCAAATTAATCATTAGGAGGCGAATAATGAGCCGAACTAACTGATTTAGTTGGGTTAACCCCGATTAAGAAATTAATTTAAAGAAAATATAATGAAACTTTACACTGAAAACATTGAAAAAAAGTATGGAAAAAGAACTGTTGTAAAAGGTGTAAGTATAAACGTAAACCAGGGTGAAATTGTAGGTTTACTAGGCCCAAATGGTGCCGGAAAAACAACTTCTTTTTATATGATTGTTGGATTAATCAAGCCAAATTCAGGAAGAGTACTTTTAGAAGGAACGGATATTACCAATCTACCTATGTATAAACGTGCTCAAAAAGGAATAGGATATTTACCACAGGAATCATCGGTATTCAGAAAATTGAGCATTGAAGATAATATCAAAGCTGTTTTAGAAATGTCTTCATTCAGTAAACAGGAGCAGGCAGAAAGACTTGAGGCTGTTTTGGATGAATTTGGCCTTCAAAAAATAAGGAAAAGCCTGGGTATTCAATTGTCCGGAGGGGAAAGAAGAAGGACCGAAATTGCAAGGGCACTGGCAATTAACCCGAAATTTATTTTGCTTGATGAGCCATTTGCCGGTGTAGATCCCATTGCGGTTGAAGATATTCAAAGAATAGTAGCAAAACTAAAGGAAAAAAACATTGGAATCCTGATTACCGATCATAATGTACATGAAACGCTAACCATTACCGACAGAGCCTATTTATTATATGAAGGTAAAATACTGGAATCAGGCACATCAGAAGAACTTGCTGCAAATCCGGAAGTAAGGCAAAAATACCTGGGGGAAAAATTTGAGTTGCGCAGATAAATACTAAAAATCAGGACAAGGAATAACGACCTGCCTTTTCTTTTGTTTAATTTTCAGGTTTTTATTAAATTCATAGATAATAGAAACTTCGTGGGCTCCACCGGTTGCACTTTGATTCAAAGATGACAAAGTATAATCAAAGCTATAACCAAATCTTAAATCGTATATCTGGTAACCAATCAAAACAATAACAGCATCGAGCGCTTCGTAACCAGTTGGTTTGGAGAAAACCGGAATACCTCTAAACCATAATCCCAGCGTAAAAGGTACTTTTTTCCAGTAAGCTCCCAAATCCAGCTGATCACTTCCATCCTGATTTTGGTAAAGCATTGTAAAAGTTACACTTTCAGTTATTTCCTGACTTCTCAGCCGGTTTCCCTTTATCGGGATCCTTGTACCGCCAAACAAAGAAACTTTAATAGGCACCCTGCTTTCAATACCAGTAAGTGATTGATTTGGCCTTAGTAAATTTGCCACAGTAATTCCTCCCCAATATCTACTATGATAAGCCAGGGCCGATGCATCCACATCAATATATCCTGTTTTAGCCAGGGTTGAGCTATGATCAAGAGAACTTGAGGCAGGAGGACCATCTAAATCGAGTTGGCTCCCAAAAATCAGTTTGGCAATATCAATTCCTCTCTGTCCATATTTAAAACGAATGCCTGGACGTACGTGCCAATAACGGTTTGCAGTGATATCATAGGAATATAAAAGGCCAATATCAGTAAGATTCAGGTTACCAGTACCAGCTTCATCCCTCACAAATGAAATTCCAATGCCACTTTTCATTTTCTGAAAATATTGATCATATGAAGCAGCATAGGTAGTAAAAGTACCAGGTATATTGGGCCATTGATCCCTGTAATTTAGTACAATCCTGCTACCGTCTATCAACCCGGTGTAAGAGGGGCTTAAAACAAGAGGAGCCGCATAAAATTGGGAGAACTGGACTTTTTGGGCCAGAAAATCTGTTGAAAACAACAGCATACCAATAATTACAACAAGAATCCTATTTTTCAAAACAAACACGATTAATTTTCTTATATGTATAAACGTCTGCAATCGATGAATATTATCATACAGGCTAATTTCCTTATAAAGTAAAGAAATATTAATCGATTAGAGAGATTTATAATTATCAGATATATCAAATTGAGTACCAAAATAAATAATAAATTCAATAAAGCCTAATCAAAATTATCCTTAATTTATGCATCGATTGAAAACGAATATGCTTTTTTATGAATATACTTTTTGATTATGCAAACGGCTCTTTATTGATGTTAAAAAAAAGGCTGTTTAAAAAAGAACTTATTCCTACTTTGTGCCTACCAAAATGGTACTTTGAAGTTTAACAATTCCCTAAAATCAAAGGATCACAAAGTATAATAATAATTTTTTCTTTTTTAAACAGCTTTCTTTATACAATTCTATCTAATAAGGGTAACATCGCCGGCATCTTTAAAAATTACCCCATTCCTGTATTTACCGGTTACTTTCCAAACATATACATCCTGCGGCTGAAGTTTTCCATCTCTGTATCCATCCCATCCGATTGCAGGATCTTTACTTTCGAATATTTTTTCTCCCCACCGGTTAAATATTTCAAGTTTGTATTCCTGAATACCCCGGTGTACCGGGTAGAAAATATCATTCGAAACATCATTTGGTTGCCATCTTCCATCTGACGGACCTGCTGCATTTGGTGAAAATGCAGAGGGGAATTTACAAACGCCCGCTTCTTCAACCACAATAGCTGCATTTATGGTCTTTATATTCGCGCAACTAGGATCTGTATTTGTATAAACCCTTAGTGTTATATTAAATGTACCTGCTTTGCTATAATAGTGAACCGGATTTTCCTCAATAAATACTTCATTACCATTATCACCAAAGTTCCATTCATAAAAATCGGCATTTGAGGAACGATTATAACAATATACACCCTGGTTTGGTAACATTACGGTATCTGGTTCAACAATAAAATCAGCAACTGGTGTTGGATATACATAAACAGTATCATATCTGATAAATACACTGTCGGTTGGTGAACCTGGTCCCCATGCATAAAGGCTTACAATATAGGTTCCCGGTGCGTCATATAACCAGTTTGGTTCATAATCGTAGGAGTGTCCGCCATCGCCCATATCCCAGTAGTACCGGTCGGCATATTGGGTTCCATTTACAAACTTTGGTGAATACGGATCACATCCTGCATATCGGCCCCTGCCACCAGCATCTTTTGGCTTAGGCGCTAAAATTACGATAGTGTGCCTTGCAGTATCAGAACAATTGGCAGAAGTAACAGCCAGAGTAATCTCATAGGTTCCCCATGTATTATAAGTATAGTTAAAGTTACTTACCATTGTATTATCGAGCCTGTTATTTCCATCGTCAAAATCCCAGTAATAATTCGAATATCCTTCACCACTCAGGTTCTCAATCTGGATAGTTGCACCTGGCCATGGTTGAGCATCTGGGTATGGCGAGAAATCAACTCTTGGTATCCTGAATGAAGTTACAGAATGAGAAGCAGTGTCTGAGCAACCATCTGAATCGTAGGCAACCAGGGTAATTATATAGGTTGAATCTGCCATGTCAGAGGCTGCATAATAAGTGATGGTTGTATCCTGCAAACTGGTATGCGTTGCCTGAGATCCATTTCCATAATTCCAGTAATAGAATTGGCCTGAACTACTGTTGTTTCTAACCAGAACATCAACAGGAGAACATCCTCCGGTTACGTTGGTCAGGAAGTCGGCCGTCGGCGGAGTATTGTAAGTAACAGTTAATGTATCACTATCGAAACATCCGGTCGATTTAACCACAGTCCAAATAAACAGATTTGGACCTTCACTAAGGTTAGAAACAGTTGTATTATGCATTGATGGATTTGCAAAATTTCCAGCTCCTGCAAGCACGCTCCAAATACCACTTCCGGTCGTACCAGCCGGTTCTGCTGCAAGGGTGGCTGAATTTGTACATGAGTACAAATCAACACCTGCATTTATATTGAATTCACTATTAATGATGGTTACATCATCATATTGAGAATATCCGTTAAGCAATACTGTCCATCTGTATATATTCACGCTTCCGGGCAATATTCCTGTAACCTCGGTATTTTGACTGGCAGGGTTAACGAAAGTACCACCTCCACTAAGTACGGTCCATACTCCATTTCCAGGGGTTGGATCGTCAGCATTCAGGAAGGTTCTATCGGAACAAATAACCTGATTTGGTCCAGCCTCGGCAGTAATCGCATTATAAGTTATGTTGACATCATCTGAAGCTGTACAGTTGTTCCAGATTACAGTCCACCTGAATGTATTTATTCCATAACCCAAACTTGTTACAGTACTGCTAGGATCGGTGATATCAGCAAAATTACCATTCCCTGCAAATACTGTCCATGTGCCGGTTGCTGTTACTGCTGGCAATTTAGCCGACATTGTTGTAAAATCAACTGTAAGGTTCTGATCATTGCCAGCCCTTGCATTAAAGAAATTACTGGTTATACGTACGGTAGAAGTACCGGTACAACCTTTATCAGTCACTGTCCATGCAAAAGTGTTAATTCCCTGTTGCAGATTAGTAACTGCCGTTGTTGGAGATGATGTATCGGCAATCTTTGCTGAAAATCCACCAACTGTCCAGTATCCTGTTGCGCCAGGATTTAAAGGAGTAGCACTCAGTGTTGCAAAGTTGTTACAGGTTATTTCGTCAGTACCAGCTGTAGCAGTCACGGAATTGTTGGTAATTGTAACGTCAGATGTACTAATACAAGCCCCTTTATTAACAGTCCATCTCAAGAGATTATCTCCCGAAGAAAGACCGGTTACCAAAGTGCTAGCAGAGGTTGGATTTGCAAAAACACCACCACCTGTAAGGGCTGTCCACATACCGCTTGCCCCCCATACTGGGTTCAATGGTTGTGCGCTTACTGTGGTCTGATTTGAACAAATTGCCCTGTCTGCACCAGCATTGGCCAAATACAAGTCGTTTGTAATTGTTACATTATCTGAAGCAATACATCCATTCCTCAATACTGTCCATGTAAATGTATTATTTCCATTGCTCAAACCAGATACTCGTGTAGCAAAACTGGTATTGGATGCAAAAGAACCATTTCCGCTGGAAACTGTCCATAATCCGGTTCCACCTAAAGGATCACTTGCAGCAAGGTCATAATAAGTTTCGCATGCAATATCATCAATACCTGCTGTAACAGTAAATGAATTGTTTGAAACAATTACATCATCAGTAACTGTACAACCATTTCCACTTAAAGTCCAGGTGAATGTGTTATCACCAGCAATCAGGTTCGAAACTGCAGTTCCAGGATCGGCGGTATTGGTAATTACTACTAAACCATTATTTACAGTCCAATAACCACTTTCGCCTGGCAGAAGTTTTTGAGCATTAAGAGAAGTTCCAGTTGTACAAACAATCTGGTTAGAGCCTGCGCTGGTATAGATTGCGTTGTTTAATAAACTGAACGATGCAGGAGAAGAACATCCGTCTTTAGTTACTGTCCATGTTATAGAACTGGTACCACCTGGAAGGTTCCTGGCAATTGTAGCAACTAGAGTAGGATTATCAAAAGTAACATCAGCAGATGTGGATGTCCATAAACCGGTTGCTCCAACCGGCAGGCTTCCGCCGATTATTGGTGAATAATTCACGCAAAGTGTTGACGGTCCGGCAGGGTTTGCTGTTGTATTATAATAGTTATCAGTAATTTTCAAATCATCGCTGAAACTACAATTTGTATTTTCTACTGTCCACCGGAAATAAGTTTCGCCATTTCCTAAAGCAGTAACTGTAGTTACATTACTTGCCGAGTTTGTAATTGTTCCCGGACCAGCTGAAATTTTAGTCCAGTAGCCAGTTTCACCAGTTCCAACGGCATTTCCGATAATAACTGCTGTATGTGATGGGTTACAAATCACAATATCGTCATTAGCTATGTAAGCACTAACAGCATTATTTACAACATTAATATCATCACTTAACGAACAACCATTTTTGGTCACTGTCCAGGTGAAGGTGTTTAATCCTTTATTAATGCCGGTAACCGCAGTATTATTTGATAATGGATTCACAATAGTTGCACTACCACTCGTTACTGACCATGAACCTGTTCCATTAGTAACAGCAATGGCATTAATTATCGTATTATCAGTACATATCAGTTGATCCGCACCCACAATTGCCAAATCAGGTGTATTATTAATTACCTCAACTTCAGCAAAGTTTGTGCAGCTACCATCTGTTAATGTCCAGCGATAGGTATTGGTACCTTTGGTTATATTAGTTACAACAGTATTATACAAAGAAGCATTCGCAAATGTACCAGTACCACCATTTACTGTCCACTGTCCGGTGATTCCGGGTCCTGGAACAGTACCATCAAGTTGAAGGGAATTTACATTGCAAATGGTCTGGTCGGTGCCGGCAGTAACATACAAGCTGTTATTATTAACCCTCACCTGGGCGCTTGCTGAACAAGTACCAACAGTAACTGTCCATTTAAATATATTTTCACCGGGTGATAGGCCTGTAACATCGGTTTGATTTGCTGTAGCATTGGCAAAGGTTCCTGCTCCTCCGGTAACAGTCCACAAACCAGTTCCTATATCTATGCCAGGATTTGAACCAGTTAAGCTGGTATTTCCGGAACAAATATTCTGATCAGAACCTGCAGAAACATTCCTTGGCAGATTGCTGGTAATAATAACCTCATCTACATCACTACAACCATTGTAAGAGACCAACCATTGGAAATTATTGTTTCCGAAAACAAGGTTCGAAACCGGAGTATTCGGATTCGTACTGTTTGAAATAATGACACCCGGTGTAGTTGAAGTCCAGACACCTGAACCAGTGGTAACATTTGCACTAATCGAATAATTATCAAAACAAATGATCTTATCCTGTCCGGCATCAGCCAATACTTCATTATTGGTTACAAATATCAGATCAGAGGTGCTGCACTGACTATTACTTATTGTCCATCTGAATACATTTACACCAGGATCCAAATTGTTAACCTGTGTCTGGAATGAGGTTGGTTCAACAATTGTTACGCCTGAAGATCCAACTACTTTAGTCCAGATACCAGACTCACCTGTTCCCAGTGCCGGATTAGCAGTGATTTGAGTTGAATTTGTACATACTGCCTTATCTGCCTGTGTAATTGCTTTTGTTGGTAATAAACTTACAAAATCAATATCATTAAAGAATGAGCAGGTTCCATTGGTAATTGTCCACCTTAGTTTATTAAATCCGTTAAGGTTGCGGGCAATGGTTGAGAATGCAGTCGGATCATCAAATGTTCCGCTTCCTTCAACAGCGGTCCACAAACCAGTTGCACCAAAAGGTGGCTGGGTTGCAGTTAATTGCAATGTATCGGCACAATCCTCTGTATAGGGGATTCCGGCAACAACATCAATCGCATTACTTGTTATTAATACATTGTCAGATGCTGTACAAATACCATTGTCAACCGTCCAGGTGAACAAATTAGAGCCCTGACTCAGGTTGGTCACAGTTGTATTGTATGAAGACGGGGATGTTATATGAATATTGGAATTTCCAATTGTCCAAATACCTGTATTACCCGGATCTGGATTGTTTCCTGCCAGCGTAACAAAATTCTCACATATTGTTCGGTCAGGACCAGCATCAACAGTTGGGGTGTTATTTGTAACTACTACCCTGTCCTCAGCTGTACATGATCCATTTGTAATTGTCCATACAAATGTAGTAATACCCTGTCTAAGGTTAGTAACTATCGGGTTGTTAACTGATGTACTGCTGAATACTTCAGCAAGAATTCCACCATCAATACTCCATACCCCTGTTTGACCAGGTTTTAAAGCATTTCCAGATAGTTGTACCCTGTTTTCGCATACACTTACATCAGATCCTGCATTCGGACTTGTAAGATCATTGGTCAATGTGAATGTTTTTTCGGCAAAACAACCATTTACTTCTCTAATCGTCCATTTTAAGAGGTTAATACCAGCTGCAACATTTGTAACAGTTGTAGTGGCTAATGTAGGATTTGTAATTGTGACTGTACCAGAAACCAAAGACCATAATCCTGTATCAGTACCTGTTGGTGCCTGTGCATTCATGGTAAATGAATTGGTACATCCCGACTGATCAGAACCTGCAATATTAACAGGTAAACTATTATTTATGCTTACCTGATCAGAAGCCACACAGCCCCTGTCGGTTACCGTCCAGATAAAGACATTGTCTTTCCTTGGTAGGTTTCGTGCAAAGGTAGTGGTTGCTGTATTGTCATCGAAAGTAATGGCAAGGTTTCCGGTACTTTCAGTCCACACACCTGTTCCGGTTCCAAGGTTGGAATCAGCAATTAACTGAATATTGTCAGAACAAGCATGAATTATATCAGGAATTGTAATATTGGCATTTGGAACAAAATATTCTATATTAATAGTATCACTGGTTGAACATGCCCCTTTTGTTACCGTCCACCTCAGCCTGTTAATTGCATTGGGTATTAATCCTGAAACAGATGTTGAATAAGATGTAGGATCTGCAATTAATACAATTGAAGGATCCTGGTTATCCACTGTCCATAATCCTGTAGCATTCTGCAGCAATGGATTATTGGCAGTTATAGCAGCTGTATTTGAGCAGGTCATAAATCCGCTGCTTGATGCAGTTACCTGGTTATTGGTAATAACCACATCATCAGCGCCCGAACAACCTTTGTCTGTTATTGTCCATCTGAAAGAATTTACACCAGGATTCAAACCAGAAACAGTAGCATTAAAGGCCATTGAATTTGTAAAAGTACCATTTCCAGTAATTGTTGACCAGCTACCGGATGCAGTTCCGGAGACTGTAGCCGGATCGCGTCCCATGAGACTATAAGAACCATTACAAGTGTAATCATCTGCATTCGCATATACAATAAATGCATTACTGTTTACCAGAACTACATCACTCGAAGAGCAAACGCCATTGGTAATTGTCCATGTAAACTGCTCACTGTAAGGCATTGGAGCAATGGGCATTGTAACAGCTGAATTATATAAAGTAGGTGTTGTAATGGTAGCCGATGATCCAACCGATGGGGTCCAGGTCCCGGTACCCACTACTGGGTTATTTCCAAGCAGGTTAAAATTAGCTGAACACGTATTAATATCAGTACCTGCATTTGCCACATCCGGAGAATTATTCGTGATAATAATATCATCAAAAGCTGAACAAGAGGCACGTGATACTGTCCATCTGAAAACATTTACACCCTGTGATAATCCAGAAACGGTAGTTTCATAAGCTGCGGTATTGGCAATAATTCCCGTTCCGCTCTGAACAGTCCATTGTCCGGTTCCTGTAGTTGGATTGGCAGCTTTCAGGTCAGCAAAATTGTTGCAGGTGGCAAAATCATCATTTGCTGAGGCGGTTACACCATTATAAGTAACATTTACTGTATTTGAAGCGGTACATCCAAATTTGTTAATTGTCCAAATAAACTGATTGTTATCACTCAAATTATTCACTACTGTTACATTGCTATTAGGACTTACTATGGTTGCAGAACCAAGTCCTCTGCTCCATGTCCCGGTTGCATTTAATGGAGGAGCGTCACCAGAGATGGTTGTAGAAGTAGAACAGGTAACCTGATCAGCACCTACATTGGGCACAGATGGCTGGTTATTTGTTATCTGAACCTCATCAGAAACCACACAACCCGCTGAATTTGTTACCGTCCATCTGAAGGTATTTGTACCCTGGCCTAATCCAGTAACTGCAGAAACGTTGGAAATTGATGATGCAATAAGCCCGGTTCCACCAACTACCTGCCATGCACCTGTTCCGCCAACTGGAACTGCATCAGCGCCAAAGGTTGTAGCATCTCCACATAAAGTTTGATCAACCCCTGCAGAAAGATTAAACGAATTATTATTGATTATTACCTCATCCTGGCTTGTACAACCATTGTATGAAATGGTCCATCTGAAGGTTGAAGAGCCATTATCCAGCCCGGTTATCAGCGTTGAATTATTAGAAGGTGTTGCAATAATAACACCTGTTGTATTTCCACCCACCTGTGTCCAGACGCCATTTCCATACATCGGGTTATTGGCAGAAATAGTTGTAGTGTTTGTACAAATGTTCTGATCAACACCGGCTATAGAAACCGAGGGTGAATTATTTACAATGTCATGCTGGGCTGTTGCTGTACATCCGGTTGCCGTTGTCACCGTCCAGAAGAAAACATTGGTTCCAAAATCAAGATTTGAAACAGTTGTAAACGGATTGGCTGTATTTGCAATTATCGGATTTGAACTGGCTGCAGTCCACTGACCAGTCTGGCCGGCAGTTAAGGATCCTGCATTCAATGTTCCTGTAAATCCACAAACGGTTTGGGTACTACCATTTATAGAGATACTGTTATCGTTTACAGAAACAGTATTTGATGCACTACAGTGTGCATTGCTGACTGTCCACCTGAAAGTTGCCGAATTGCCTGAAAGTGTAACTGTTGAATTATGGAAACTTGGCTGATCGATAGTAGCTAGTCCAGATACAAGAGACCAAACGCCTGAATTTGGCGCTGGATCAACTGCATTAAGCGTAGCCGTAGTTCCACAAATATTAATAGTATTGGCAATTACAGTGGCTGCCACTTCACTGTTATTAATAGTTACATCGGCATAATTGGTACAACCACTGCTGGTTACTGTCCATCTCAGAACGTTGTTATTTGCCCCGAGACTGGTAACTGTCGTAGCCGGATCAGTTGAATTGGTAAATGTACCTGAACCAGCAATTACCTGCCAAAATCCAGATCCTATATTTTGTGCACCCAGCGTGGTTGAATTTGTACAAACTATCTGGTTGGCACCCGCACTCAGGTTGAAATTGTTATTTCTTACTTTAATATCTATACTACTTGTACAGGCACCCCTTGTAACTGTCCATCGCAGTGTAACTTCATTTTGCACTGGTATTCCATCAATTCTTGCATTATAAAGGGTATTTGCATCAATAAAATTAACAGTCCCGGCAATTACTGTCCATTGGCCAGATCCAACAAATGTAGATGGATCATTTCCGGTCAGTTGAACCGGTAATGTACAAGTATTTATATCAGTTGCACTGGCAGTTATTGACCTGTTGTCTATTTGTACCTCATCGGTTGCCGTACATGAACCTTTGGTAACTACCCACCTGAAAGCACTTGTATTTATAGGTAAGTTTGTTACGGCCGACAAGGGATCTAGTGTATTTGCAATGGTTATAGAACCTCCGCTCAGGTTAATCCAGTATCCCGATCCTCCATAAATTGAAGTAGCAGGATCTGTAGCCTGTAATGTAGTAAAATTATTACAAATACTTTGATTAATACCGGCTTCACTTACTACCTGGTTATTGGTAATAGTGATTTCAGCAGGAGTGCTGGTACAAATTCCGTTCGAAACTGTCCACCTGAAAATATTTATGTTGGGACTTAATCCTGTTACTAAAAGATTTGTACTTGTTGAAGGATCAACGAATGTTCCGCTTCCAACAAACTGTGTCCAATGCCCAGTTCCATAAACCGGATTAGATGCAGAAAGTGTAACATTACCATCACAAACTTCAGTGACAGCAGGACCAGTTATAATTGCCTGTGATGGCAGATTATTGTTTATTGTAACATCAGCAAAATTTGAACAGCCATTTTGTGATACGGTCCATCTCAGTACATTTGCTCCTGGTGCAAGATTCGAAACCGAAGATGTTGCACTGGTTGAATTTCCAAACACAGCTGAACCTGCAATCACGCTCCACACACCTGTACCAATATTATCTGCTGCCAATGTTGTAGCATCAGCACATAAATTTTGATTGGGTCCGGCACTTAAAATGAAATTGTTATTTGTAACAACAATATTTGTACTGTTTGTACAAGCGCCCCGGGTTACTGACCATCTCAAAGTAGCAGAATTACCTTCAGGAATTCCGGTTACCCTGGCATTATATAAGTCGGTATTATCAACAAAGCTTACAGTACCACCTACTACAGACCATTGTCCAGATCCTCCGAAAGTTGAAGGATCATTACCGGTAAGTGCAACTGGTAATGAACAGGTTGTTACATTTGTAGCTATTGCAGTCACAGCCTGGTTATTTATCTGAATATCATCACTTGTACCAGGACATGTCCCTTTTGTTACGGTCCATCTAAAAGTACTTATATTAACAGGTAGATCAGTTACGGTTGAATTAAATAACAAGCTGTTGGTTATTACAATTGAACCACCTGACAAGTTATACCATGCACCTGTTCCACCGTAAAGCGTAGTGGATGGATCCGTTGCATTAAGGGTAGCGTTACTTGAACATACCACCTGATCAGCTCCTGCAATACTTAGTACCTGGTTATTTGTAATAGTAATTTCAGCAGGTGCACTTGTACATGATCCATTGGTTACAGTCCACCTGAAAATATTGTTATTCGGACTTAAACCAGTTACTGTAAGGTTATTGCTTGTAGATGGATTAACAAATGTTCCGCTTCCAACAAATTGCGTCCAATGGCCTGAACCATAAATAGGATTGGTAGCTGAAAGTGAAACAATTCCATCACAAACCTCAGTAATAGCAGGTCCTGAAATTACAGCAAGTGATGGAGCGCTGTTGGTAATAGAAACATCCGCAAAGTTGGTACATCCATTTTGTGTGGCTGTCCATCTTAATACATTTACACCTGATGCAAGACCTGTTACTGTTGAAGTTGGGCTGTTTGAATTTCCAAATACGGCAGAGCCAGCAATTACACTCCATGTTCCTGTTCCTATATTATCAGCTGCAAGGGTTGTTGCATCTGTACACAAATTTTGATTAGGACCAGCACTTAATATGAAATTGTTATTTGTGACAACAATATTTGTACTGTTTGTACATGCGCCTCTTGTAACTGTCCAACTCAAAGTTGCAGAATTACCCTCAGGTATTCCCGTTACCCTTGCATTATACAACGAAGTATTATCCACAAAACTAACTGTTCCTCCTACTACTGACCATTGTCCGGTTCCACCAAATGTTGAAGGATCATTTCCCGTTAATGCAACCGGTAAAGAACAAGCAGTTACATCTGTAGCAATTGCTGTTATTTCCTGATTATTTATTTGAACTTCGTCACTTACACCAGCACAGGTACCTTTTGTAACAGTCCATCTGAAGGTACTTATATTCGGTGGTAAATTGGTTACAGTAGTGTTAAACAACAAGCTGTTGGTGATTGAAATTGTACCACCTGACAAATTAGTCCAGTAACCTGATCCACCATATTGTGTAGTGGTAGGATCGGTAGCATTCAGGGTTGCACTGTTTGTACAAACTACCTGATCCGGGCCAGCATTGCTCAATACCTGGTTATTGGTAATCATTATCTCTGCTGGGACGCTTGAACATGGCCCATTAGACACTGTCCATCTGAACATATTGTTATTGGGGCTTAACCCGGTAACGGTCAGGTTATTACTTGTTGATGGATCAACAAAGGTACCACTTCCAACAAATTGTGTCCAGTGCCCTGTTCCCCATATCGGGTTGGTTGCAGATAATGTAACATTCCCATTACAAACCTCAGTACTAACAGGTCCGGTAATTACAGCAGGTGAGGTTGAATTGTTTGTAACAGTTACATCTGCGAAATTGCTACACCCGTTCTGAAGAACTGTCCACCTAAGCACGTTTGAACCAATAGCAAGTCCGGATACGGTTGAAGTAGGGCTTGTAGAATTTCCAAATGTAGCTGAACCTGCAATCACGCTCCAGGTACCGCTGCCAATATTATCTGCGGCAAGCGATGTATTATCTGAACACAAACTTTGATTTGGTCCGGCACTTAGTAAAAAGTTATTATTTGTAACAACAATATTGGTATTATCACTACATGCACCTTTTGTAATCGTCCACCTTAATGTGGCAGAATTACCTTCAGGAATTCCGGTTATCCTTGCATTATATAAAGCTGTATTGTCAACAAAACTAACTGTTCCTCCGACAATTGTCCATTGTCCAACCCCTCCAAATGTAGAAGGATCATTACCCGTAAGTTGCACAGGCATAGAACAGGTAGTTATATCAGTAGCAATGGCATCTATGGACTGATTGTTAATTTGAACTTCATCACTTTGTGAACAAGAACCTTTGGTTACGGTCCATCTGAAAGTACTGACATCTGCCGGCAAATTCGTAATGGCAGTATTGAACAACAAACTATTAACAATTACAATACCCCCTCCGGACAGATTAGTCCAGTATCCTGTTCCACCATAACCTGTAGTGGCAGGGTTAGTTGCATTTAAGGTTGCACTGTTGGTACAAACCGACTGGTCGGCACCCGCTATACTTAAAACCTGGTTATTTGTAATTACGATGGATGTAGTATCTGTACAGCCAGCATTTGTCGTAGTCCATCTAAACATATTGTTACCTGAACTCAAATTGGTAACTGACAGATTATTGCTACTTGTGGGTGAAGTAAAAGTTCCGCTTCCCACAAATTGGGTCCAGCTTCCAGAGCCGATTAACGGATTTGTGGCTGAAACGGTAACATTTCCATCACAAACAGAAGTAATGGCAGGGCCTGTGATAATAGCTGGCGAAGGTTGATTGTTTGTTAAATCCACAGTAGCTGTACTTGTACAACCCCTGTCAGTTATAGCCCATTGGAAGGTATTGGTTCCAAGACCAAGATTAGTAATGGTAGTCTGATAATTAGATGGGTTGGTAATATTTCCGGAACCAGCAAGCAAAGTCCAAATTCCGGTACCTGTTCCAGATCCTACCAATGCTGGATTGTCGCCAGTTACAGTCGTAAAGTTATCACATCCTGTCCAGTCAGCAGGAGTTGAAACGGAGAATAAGTTATTAGTTACTGAAATAGTGACATTTGCACTACAACTTGCATTGGAAACAGTCCACATTAATGAGGTAGTACTTTCATTACCAACTCCTGTTATAGTAGTATTATATAAGGTATTAGATGTAATTGTTCCACTTCCTGCACCAACTTTGGTCCAGATTCCTGAAGCACCAATTAGGGCAGGATTATTCCCATTCAACGTAAAGGAAGAACTACAAGCTTGCTGATTCGTTGCTGTTGCCAAAACAGATTGGTTGTTAATTTCAACCAAATCATAGTTTGAGCAGGATCCTTTGGTTAAGGTCCATCTGAATGAAGTTATACCAGAACCTAAGTTGGTAACCAAAGTATTATTATCAGTAGAATTTGAGATTAGAACAGTTGGTAAACCAGCTTCAAGGGACCAAACCCCTGTTTCACCAGCTCCTGGAGCAATAGCTGCCAAATTTGTCTGATTTGAACAAACAGTCTGGTTAATATTGGCGTTGGCCGTAACAATATTATTTGTTATAGTAAGAATATCTGTTGAAGTACAGCTGCCATTGGTAACTGTCCATTGAAAATTACTAATCCCGGCACCGATTCCGGTAACAGACGCATTGTTGTTTGTAGGATCGAGAATAGTACCTGATCCTGAAGTCCTGGTCCAGAATCCGGATCCAATTACCGGGGGTGTGGCTGAAAGATTGGTGTTATTTGTACAGATTTCTGCAGTACCTGGGGTAATAGCAGGAGATGGTGCATTGTTTGTCACATCTACATCCGATGAAGCGGAGCAGGTGCCATTTGTAACCGTCCACCTGAAGGTATTTAATCCTGCCCCAAGACCAGAAACATGTGTAACAAAACTGGTCTGATTGGTAAAACTAATTGTCCCTGAAGAAATTACAACATTCCAGATACCAGAACCCACGCCTGGATTAGCAGCTCTTAATGTTGTTGTATCGGCACAGACCGTAAAATCAACACCAGCATCGGCTGTCACTGTATTATTGGTAACCCTTACCGTATCGGTTGCAGAACATCCATTTCTAAATATTGTCCAGGTATAGTTGTTATCTCCGGGCTGCATTCCGGTTATTTGCGTATTATAACTTGATGGTGAAACAATTGTACCAGTTCCGGAACCAAGCACATAATCCCAAACACCGGTTCCTGTGCCTGGCTGTGTCCCATTCATTGTTGCATTTGTATTACAGGTAATCTGATCAACACCTGCAGAAATGGTAAACCTGTTATTAGAAATCTGTACTTCGTCAAATGCAGAACAGATTCCTTTAGAGACAGTCCAGCGATAAATATTGGTTACAGCGGTAGTTATGTTGGAAACATTTGTATTGAATAAAGTTGGATTCGAAAATGTAGCAGTTCCCTGTATAAGACTCCACTGACCTGATGGATAAGCTAATCCACCATTAAATACTTGTGGATCATTAGCCGCAAGGGTATAATGATCTACACATATCAGATTATCCGGGCCCGCATTAGCGGTAACAAAATTATTGGTAATAATTACTTCATCCTGAGAAAGGCAGCCATTGTGGTCTATGGTCCACCTGAAAACATTCTGATCCGGTGCAAGATTGGTTACTGAAGTTACAGCATTAGAAGCATTGGCTATATTTCCTCCACCTGATACCAGCAACCATGATCCGGTTCCTCTTCCCGGCGCTGGTGTATTACCTGTAAGTGGTCTTGCATCTGTGAGGTCCGCGCAGGTTTCATAATTTGCACCTGCATCTGAAGTTGTTGGGATATATACAAAAACAGAAACCTGATCTGTTGAAGAACAAGTTCCATTTGACAAGGTCCATCTGAAGGTATTTGTTCCATTGTCCATACCTGTTACTTGTGTGTTAAACAAAGTCGGAGTTATTATTGTCCCAGCACTCGTGACAACAGTCCAGTTTCCACTTTGACCTAAAGCAAGATTGGGTTGAACAGCATTTAGTGTTACGGAGCTTATGGCAGGTTCAATTCCGCAAACATTATCTATATCTGCACCAGCATCAGCAACTACTGCCCGGTTTGTAACCACAACATCCGAATTCTCAGCACATCCATTCTTTGTAATGGTCCATCTGTAAGTACTTGGCCCAATTGGCATTCCACTTACTGTTGTGGAAGCTAATGAAAGGTTTGCAATAGTTCCTCCTCCGGCAAATACTGACCATTGTCCGGTTCCGTTCAATGGATTATTGGCATTAATAGTTGCACTTCCGGTACATGTATTTGGGGAAGGCGTACTGGCAACAGGATCTGTTGGGTTATTATTTGTAATAGTGATAAAATCAGTACTTGAACAGAATGCGTTCGATAGAGTCCAACTGAAAGTATTGCCATCGGGACTTAATCCTGTTACTGTTGAATTAAACAGAGATGGTGTGGTTACTGTTGCAGCTCCCCCTGTTCTGACCCAAATACCGGTTTCTCCTTTTGAGGCATCAGGTGCTGTTGCACCTAAGGTAGCATTATCAATACAAACGGTCTGATCCAGTCCGGCTTCGGCAGTAACGGCATTATTCCATACTTCTAACTGATCTGTAAGTATACATGTTTTCGTTTCTAAACTTGCAGGGTCAGTGTAGGTATTTGACATTGTCCACAAAAATGTGTTTTGTCCGGTTCCCATTCCGGAAACATAAGCAGTACAAAGGAAACTCTGGCAGGTTGAATTAGAAATAGTACCACTTCCGCCAATTATTGACCATGAACCTGTACCTCTGGTTGGTCTGTCGGCTGAAAGCAAAGCAGTGTTGGTACATACAAATTGGTCAGGTCCAGCATTTGCGTTGGAGGGAAGGGCATTGGTTACATAAGCATCTGCTGTTGCAATACATCCCTGGGTAACGTTGGTAATTGTCCATCTGAGAACGTTAGTCTGATAAGCAAGATTAGTAACATGAGTACTTGGATTGGTAGCATCTGCAAAAATTGCATTTCCTGCCAGAACTGACCAATTTCCATTTATAACATCAGTCGTTGGAAACCCAATATCTGCAACTGCAGTAGCTGCTAAATCAGCCTCAGTGGAACAAACTATCTGAGGTGGACCACCATTTGGACGACCTGTATTATTGGTTTTGGTTACAATTGTTTCATCCCAAACGGTACAGGTAACACCATTTATCACATTTGTTTTTGTCCATCTGAATGTTGTATTTGCAGATTGTAAAAACTGAACATAAGTGTTCCATTGGTTTGGATCATCAATAATCTCAACAGTTTGTGCAGGAGATTGAATGGTCCAGACATGTGTTTGTGCGCGGCTTCCATGATCAACTGCATTAAGATTTACCTCATCAAAACAAACAGTTTGGTCCGGACCTGCATCAGCTAAATTAGGTGCAGCATTGGTAATGGTTACCTCATCAAATAATTCGCAATTTCTGTAGTTAATTGTCCATCTGAATGTATTCACGGTTGGATTAAGGCTCCAGAAATCTGGTCCGGTAAGCTGTGCATACTGGGCAAGATCGTCTACCCTCATTGTAGGGCTGGTTGTAGGATCAAGAAAAGTACCGCTACCAGCTACCTGCGTCCAATAACCAACTTCACCTCTGGCAAGATCAACAGGATTTGCAGTTAATGCATTGTATATACTATTATAAGGAGCAAAATCTACACCGCAAAATGTATCATCCAGACCAGCATTAGGAATAGTAGGCATATCATTACTAATAACCACCTCATCGAAAGCTGAACAAAAACCGTTGGAAACAGTCCATCTGAAAGTATTTGCATCCAGATCGAGATTATCGACATAAGAATTATACAGATTTATATTGGTAATGTTTCCGGGACCCGTTGTTGACCAGGTTCCAGTGGCAACGATATTTGGTATGGCTATATTTTGGGTAGCCGGGTTATTCCCCTGAAGGACATAAGTTCCATCGCAGGTGTAATCATCCAGTCCGGCATCAGCAAAAACTGAATAATTTGAAATCATTACATCATCGTAATTGGAACATCCTCCAACAGTAACTCTCCATCGGTAAATATTATCCCTTCTGCTTACTGCAGTTACCGTGGTGTTATAAAGTGTGGCAGACGTAAAAGTCCCATTCCCCTGAACAACTGTCCATAACCCTGTTCCTCCCGGGGCAGGATCAGTTCCTGAAAGAGTAAAACTATTTGTACAAGCCTGCTGATCGGCACCTGCATTAACTACAGGAACCAAATCGTATCTGACCTGAACGGTTGATGTACTTGAACATGCAGCATTTGTTATTGTCCATGTCAAAGCATTAATACCAGGCGAAAGACCAGATACGGTAGAGTTGAACAAAGTATTATTGGCAAAAACAGCGCCAACAGGTACGGCTGTCCAGCTACCTGTGCCTCTAACGGGATTGTTTGCTGCAAGAGTGGCATTGCCATTGCACGAAATTTGCGGCAGACCTGCGTTTGAGGTAGATGGTTGATCATTGTAAATAAGCACATCATCAGAACCCGGACATGCGCCTCCGGAAACTGTCCATCTGAATGTATGCATACCAGGTTGTACATTGGTTACTGTTGTGGTATTTGAATTAATATTTCCAAAAGCCCCATAACCAGTACCAGAAACATAAGACCAGGTACCTACACCTGAACCCGGAAAAGAAGCATTCATTGTTATGTTTGCAGTAAGCCCTCCGACAACAGATTCACAAACATGCTGGTCTGGACCTGCATTGGCAGAGAGGCAGGTCATATCAATATCAAATGCATTTGCAAATAATTGAGGATTTGGATTTTGGACATTACCCATCATATCCTGACCATCGCTTACATTTACATCGATGTCGGCCATTGAAAGGTTATAATCTGCAACATTGTAAGTGGCCACATACTGTCTGGCATCTATCCAGGCTCCCGAAGCAAATGATAAGGTGGGTGCAGGGTTTTCTCCGGCAGTTGGAAAACTCAATGACGGAGAAACAAGCGTGTTCATATCTTCATCATAAAGGACAGTGATGGTAAATGTTCCTGCTCCTATACTTAAATCAGTAACCAATCCCAAATTTGGGGATATACTAATAATTGAAGGAGGATCATTGTCAATTCCGGAAACATCTATTCCGTCGTTGGCAGCCAATGCAGGCAAGGCAATAGTAAAAGGACTTGCAATTGCACCACCTGTTGAAGTCCATGCCCCCCCATAATAATACGCACTTCGTGGAGCACCTACAAGACCACTGCTGTATGTGAATTGAAAATTTCCTGCTGCCAGGTTTCCGCCTGCTTTTGTGCTAATTGTCCAATACCTGTTTAAATAGTCTGTAACACTAGGATTATTAGGATGTTTGGTTCCGATTGCATTTACACCAACATTATTAGAACCAGCTGTATTAAAGGTTACCGGTGCATAATGTCCTGCCGCTGTACTATAACCAACCGGAAAAACAAATCCGGCAGCAATGGCACCTGATCTGATTAACTGACCTGTGCCATTGGTAACTACATAGCTATCATTATCATTTCCCAGAAAAGTTCCGGGACTAACAAGCGTAAGATCAGAATTCCCAATGGTAATTTTACCGGTGCCGGTAAATCTTATGCGGTTAGTTACGGTCTGATTTATCGAGATGGTAAGGGCTGTATTGCTTGAAGCCAGCCTGTAGAATGTAGTAGAAAGCACTCCGCCTATATCCTGGGCACCAGTACCATTAAAAACAACTTCAAAATTACCTGAGAAACCCCCGGCATTTAAATCCCAGTTGCCTGCTACGTTTATGTTCGAAGCTAAAACAACCTGGTTTGAAGTAGCAATAATGACAGATCCGAAATTATTGGTTCCTCCATTAATTGTTTGGTTACCAGCTCCTACCCGATTAAATGTAATAGTCCTCCCTGTACCCGTAAAAGTTCCACTGTTGTTGATATTTCCTGTAATACCTAAATTACTTCCCATGGTAAATGTTGAGCCAACAGCAATGGTTATATCATCTACCTGAGGAAGATTGGAGGTTACCCCTCCTGTGCTTGTTATATTCAGATCAATTGTACCACCTGTCTGCACAAGTGAAGGATCGAGTGTTATATTTGTAGCGCCAAAAGTGCGTAAAACTGAAGTTGCCCCCCCGGTTAAATAACCACTTCCGACCGAAGGGCTTGTATTGACACTTAAAACATTTACACCTGTGGTAAAAGCACCCTGGGTTAATGTAAGAAGGCCGTTAACGTTTAATGCCCCTGTAATTGAAGAACCAATGGTATTATTTATGGTAAGGTTCAATAAGTCGGTAATTGATGGCGGTACAGCAATGGCTGCTGTGCCGTTGAGCACCAATGAAGAAGTTACACCTCCAATGAGGTTTGTACCTGCAAAACTGTTGTTAATGGTCAGGGTATTATTATTAATAGTAAGTGAATTGGCCCCGTTCAAGGTTAAATCATTAACTGAAATATTTGCTGATCCACTTGTAAGTACTGAATTTGAAGAAATGGCGAGTTCCTGGAATGAACCATTATTTCCACTAATAGAATGCGGTGGGGCTCCCCCGGTGATTAAAATACCTCCGGTTCCTGTTGCAGCGCCATCGTTAGTGACATTGCCATTCACAGAAATAACATTACCACCATCAGCTAAAATAGTACCTGAAGCAATATTGAGGTTACCGGAAACCGTAAATATACCGGAAGCGGTTTTTGTGCCAGAACCGGCAATAAAAAGGTTTGCATAACCCATAGTCCTAATAGCCTGTGGTCCGGCGGCACTGTAATAAAAACTGCTTCCGGCGGAATTGATCAAACCGGTAATAGCCGGTGCAACTGCATTTTCATACTTAAAAGTGGTATTATTGGTAAGTGTTCCGGCACCTGTAAGTGTGCCCTGCACTGTTACACCACCAATTCCGTTATTGTTATTATTTACAGCGGCGCCCATAACCACATTACCCTGAAAGGTTATAGGTTGATTACCACTAATATTTTGTGCACCCGTAAAAGTATATGTACCAGTACCCGTAGCGGTCATTGTTCCATCGTTGGTCAACCCGCCCTGGATGGTAATACTTGGGTTCCCGGTTGTACTCCAGGTTCCGCTGTTGTCAATACCCCCGTTGTAGTTCTTTGCACCTGCGCCTGAAGTTGTGAGTGTAGCACCCGCATTAATAGTTATCAAACCGGAAACATTGGTAGGGTTAGTTGCTCCTCCAACAGTACAATTACCTGATTGGGCTGTAAGGCTTCCAATAGCCACTGCTGTTGCAACGGTGGGTGAAATTGTACCTCCTGTAAGGGTTACATTTCCAAGATTAACAGCCCCGCCAACATTACTATCCGTAAATGTTCCTGAAATTGTAGAATTGGTAACAGTAAGGTTTTGGGCCACGGCATCAAGGGTGGCGCCACCGGAGATATTCAGGCTACCAACAGTGGCTGCATTGGTGGTAAGGCTTTTTGTACCTGTTCCGGAGATGGTTAAATTTCCAAAATTAACACCTACAGGTAAAAAGACGCTTTGCGCTCCATTAGCATTGTATTCAATAGTAGAAGCAGCATTAATAGTAGGTACAGAAGTTCCAACTATAGTTGCCCCGGCAGCACCAAAAACACCTGCAGCATTTAAATTGGCAGTTTTAAGGGTACCATTAAGCGTCAATACTCCTGTTCCTATTGTAATGGCATTCGTTCCCGCATTTAATTTTGCATTTGAACCAATGATAAGGTTATTATTGTTTAAAGTTGTATTCGCGCCTAAAATCAAATCATATGTATTTGTATTTGAAATGGATAAAACACCTGTGAAGGCGGCACCAAATGTTGCGGTTATATTTGCTGATTGGGCCGGGCAATTCCAGGTAAAATTACTGAATGCCTGATTTATCTGACCCGGAACGGTAGTTGTCACCCCAGTAATATTACAATTTGAACCAGCTGTCCAGGTTGCCGTTGGAATGGTACCGCCGTTCATAGCATGCTGATAGGTAGAACCCGCATTAAAAGTCAACCCAATAGGGTTAATTGTATTTGAATTAATAACAGTTCCTGATACAGAGTTAACAGTTCCCGCCTGCATAGTTAGGGTTCCATTTACTGTTAGAGTTCCATTTACTGTCAAATCAGTAGTTCCATTGGCAATTGTCAAAGTCTGGCCGGCAATTATTACCAGGCTACCATCCACATCGAGTTGGTCAACCGTAACCCCGGCAGTTACGGTTACAGTAAATCCAGCCGGAATGGTAATCTGCCCATCTGCATTGGTAGGTGCAGCAACAGCAGCCACCCAGGCAACACCATCGTACCTTTGCCAAGTACCAAGGGTATTCCAGTTGCCATCGGCTACAGCCCTATAATCTCCTGCGGCCTGAGAAAATGCTGATAAAGTACCAATTGTAAATAATACAAAAAGGAGGAGAAGCTTTCTGCATATTCTCCTTTTTGTATTTATCGTACTTAAATTCTTTTTAATTTGACCATTCATTTCAGCTAGATTTAAGATTTTTGCATTTTAAAGTATGCAATATATTTTATTATAAATGTAAAATCTGAATAAAGATAGCCCTTACCAGGGTTTATTAGTTAATTATTTGAATACAAATCATTGAAAGAAAATAAAAATAACAAATAAAATACCAACTTCTAATTTCGAATGTGAAATTATAATTCTTTATATAACTCACAAATATTTAAAAAATTATCACTCATAAATCTTTTCAATATCTAAAATTCAATTTTTATATTTAATCAAAACTTCAATGAATTCGATATTTATACACACAGAATACAGTTTTTACCTGTAATTTTGAGACAAGGTTAGAATAAAAATGGTTGCATAACGATAATTACTTATAATTAATTTGCTGTTTATTCAACTAAAAGGCTCAAATGAAATTTTTTTACCATGAATATACAAATGAAAATCTGCTTAGAATTATATTTTCGGGAAAAAATATTGTATATTTTTGAATAATTATATGAGAAATGAGTTTGAAAAAATAAATTATAGATTCGTTTTACCGATATTTGCATGTAATTGTTATTGTTGAATTTGAATAAACCAAAGAGTAATTGTAATGATAAAGAGTTTTACCAAATCGTTTGCCATAGTGGCTGCCATGTGGATAATTTTTCTATTGAATTTGGCAGTGGGCATGAATTTTAACAGTTATGGAATTTTGCCACGCGAGTCGGAAGGGATAAAAGGCATTCTATTTGCCCCTTTTTTACATGCCAACTTCGAACATCTTTTATCGAACACTGTGCCCATGCTGGTTTTAGGTACAACCTTGTTCTGGTTTTATCCTAAAATTGCAGTTCGGGTACTCTTGCTTTCCATGGTGATGGGAGGCGCTCTGGTATGGATTTTAGGACGAACATCTTACCATATCGGGGCAAGCGGGGTTATTTTCAGTCTTGTTGGATTTTTAGTTGCAAGTGGATTATTCAGGAAAAAATTTAAGGCATTTCTGGTGGGGCTGGCAGTGTTTTTATTTTATGGAGGAATTATATGGGGCGTTCTTCCTACACAACCAGGAGTATCCTGGGAAAGCCATTTGTTTGGATTTATTTCGGGTGTGGCTTTGGCTTATATTTTTAGGGATGCCAATAGTTAGTTTAGAAATTGAACTTTCTCAGATAAAAAATAATTTGTATATTGGCCGAAAGAGATATTTAAAACATGGGAAAATCGCTGCTTGAAGACAGGACTATTAGTAAGAGATTTTTATTCCCCAGGGAAAAGCATTTCCCTGAACCCTATTTAATTTCAACGGCCCATAATAAGCTATCGTGTTACCGGCGAATTGTTAATGATAAAAAATTAATGATCATCGTTTTTCATGCAAGCAACGAAGTTGTGTACGACTATCTTGAAATATTTGCATCTGAAATAGAAAGCATGGGCTTTAACCTTCTCATTGCCGAATATCCTGGATATTCCCTTTCTACCGGTTCAGCCAGCCTTATAAATATTATTGAAGAAATACCTTATATAATAAGGAATTGTGGAATACCAGAAGATAAACTTGTTGTATTTGGTCGTTCGTTGGGTACCGCGTATGCAGTAAATACAGTGAACCTGTTTCCTGCAATTAAAGGCCTAATTCTGGAAAGCGGAATAGCAGATTTCTATGAAAGGCTTGACAGAAGGGTTAGTCCGGAAGATATTGACACAACAGAACAGGTTTTAAGGACTGAGGTGCTAAAATACTTTAATATAGAAGAACATTTGAAATCTTACAAAGGAAGCACTTTAATAATGCATACCCAGGAAGACCGAATAATAAACGTAAGGCATGCGAAACAAAATTATGAATGGGCAAACGAACCCAAAGAGTTAATTTTATTTGAAGAAGGCGACCATAGCGACATTCAGTATAGTAACAGGCAGGAGTATTTCAAGGCTATAAATAACTTTATGCTGAAACTTTAATTAAGTTGAAATACCAAATCTCTATCATTACATTAAAAAAAAGTTATAATAATTTTTCAATCAACCTGTTGATTTTCAGTTCTATACTTGAAAGGTAAAATTCCAGGTTAGAATTATTGTTTACATTTTCCGAAACCACCCGATAAATTTCAAAAACAGCCATAATTTCATTTATCTCAACTTCAATTCCCTGGTTTTTTCTTTGCGACGGTATTACATTAAATTTATTCTTTTCGATTGAAAAATTCGCCACCATGAAATTTTCGTGAGTTATAATTATAAAGGATTTGTCTTTCAGAAAATTAGCACTATTAATATTTACAGGAAGGCAAATTACTATTTTATTATTATCATGTTTACTATCCATATTGCCTAAATCACTTTCAGAAATCTCAAAAGCAATACTCTGGCTTGTAAGTTCCGGTAAACAGATTTTAAGTCTTTTATTCAGAAATAATTGATTGTTCATATTGTCCAGAAATTCTTTTCTCTCAGTAATTTGAATTAATGGAACAGAAATCGGGTTAATACGCTGGTTTACAAACTCATCATATTTTTTACTTATTTCGCCAATATGATAAATTTCATTGAAAGTTAACTCTTTGCATAAAAGTTGATCAACCGACAATTTAAAATAATCTGCGATTTCAATTATGGTATCAATTTTTGCTTCGGCCCTGCCCTCCTCGTATGCACCAATACTTCCTCGTTTAAGCTTGAAAAGTTCGGCAAAGGCAGATTGGCTAATTTTTTTAGCAGTTCTGATTTTTCTAATATTTTTTCCAAAAAAAGACATCGAAATAATTAGCTGATAGATGAACAAAAATAAACATTTAAATATTAAAATGCCAGAATATCAATGAAAACTATATATTAATGGAAGATTATACAAGTCTTGAAAAATGACCGTAAAGAGATTTTGAATTTGCAAATTTTATTAGCAAATTTGTAAGTATAATTAATAATAACCTTTAAAAACGAAACAGCTATGGGATTATTTAACCGAATTTTCAAAATTGGCGAAGCCAATGCAAATGCTTTGGTAGATAAACTTGAAGATCCTATTAAAATGACTGAACAGGCCATCAGGGACTTAAAAGTTGATTTAGAAAACAGTATTAAGGCACTGGCAGAAGTAAAAGCACTGGCAATTCGATCGAAAAACGAAGTAGAAACAAACAAAGCTAAAGCCCAGGAATACGAAGGCAAAGCCATACAAATACTTCAGAAAGCCCAATCAGGAGGCATGGACGCGACCGAAGCAGATAAACTGGCCCAAGCTGCACTTGAAAAGAAAGAGGCACATACCAGGACCTACACTACAGCGCTGCAGAACCAGAAAAAATATGATGAATCGGTTGCCAAACTTGAAGCACAGATAAATAAGCTTAAATCGAATATTACGGAATGGGAAAACGAGGCAAGGGTATTAAAAGCCCGTGCAAAAGTTAGTGAAGCCACAAAAACCGTGAATAAACAACTTGCAGGTATAGATTCATCGAGTACTGTAGCCATGCTTGAAAGAATGAAGGAAAAGGTTGAACAGCAGGAAGCCTTGTCTGAATCATATGCTGAAATAGCCAATGAAAATGTAAGCGTGGATGATGAAATAAATAAAGCTTTGGAAAGCTCTACCTCATCGGATGCATTAAATGCACTTAAGCAGAAATTAGCACTAAAAGGAGGAGATGTAAAAGACGTTTAACATTTAGACAATTTATAGTTAAAAGCCATCTGAACAGGATGGCTTTTTAATTTTCAATATTTATAAAGGAAAGGAAAAGTAAATAATATAAACCCAATTAAATCAAGGGTTTAATCATTCCGGCACAAGCCTTTAATTTATTTGGATTAAATAAATAAACAAATTTAAGAACAATCATATGGCGAAAATTAGTATTTTTATCGGTGAGTATTACCAGATTTATTAACCAGTTTATTACCCTAGTTTTAGAAGATACCTGAAAATTAAACGATGTTCCGGTACTATATAAAATATGGGAAACAGAAAATGTTTACCACATGAGCGAATCGATATTAAACGCCCTTGTGCATCTTTTTGCGATTATTACTAACTTTACTGATACACGCGTTTCAAGTAAAGCAAGGGAAATTGTACATTCATACCTTAAAAAACAGTTAAGTTTAAGCCAGGCTTCTGACTATCTCGAAATTTTTGATGCCTACCTTTATAAATATGATATTGACAACCGTAAAGTAGACAGTGAAAAAGGAAGAAAACGAGGTGCATTAAGTTCCGTAAGGGTATTAAAAATCTGCCAGCATATCAATGAAAATCTGCAGCAAAGGGAAAAGTTCATTGTATTGCTAAGATTAATTGAATTTGTAAACGAAGATGGAATTATTACTGATTCAGAACTTGACTTCATATCTACCGTTGCTCAATCATTTAATGTCCCGGAAAACGAGTTTCAACAAATTAAAGCACTTATTACCAATAGTATAGACGAAATTGAAGAAAAAGATAAAGTGCTTATAATAGATAAAACCATGGTTGGATCAGATTCTGACGGGGAATGGTTTGAGAAGTTTAAACCAGGGTCGTTAAAAGAGGCAAAACACATTTATAGTGAGAATCTTGATGGCAGGATAATCGTCCTGAATATCACAAGCAATAATCTTTACTTTTTTGCATATTTTGGAAGAAGCATACTTTATTTACAAGGACATAATGTTATACCAGCAACCGGATATATACTTGAACATGGGTCAATTATAAGAGGACCTAAAATTTCACCTCTTTATTATTCTGATATAGTTGCAAAATTCTTAGTTTCGCCAACTGCTGATAAAATAACCTATACTGCCGATAATATTTATTATAATTTTAAAAACAGCAAGAACGGAATAAAAAACTTCAGTTTCAGCGAGGATTCAGGTAATCTGATAGGAATTATGGGAGGAAGCGGGGTTGGAAAATCAACGTTGTTAAACCTGCTTTCCGGAAAAACCAAACCCGATTCAGGAACAATTACCATTAATGGATATGATATTCACTCAGATAAAGAATTCCTGGAAGGGGTAATTGGATTTGTTCCGCAGGATGATTTGCTTATTGAAGAATTAACGGTATTTCAAAATCTTTACTATAATGCCCAGCTTTGTTTCAGTAATTTTACAAAAAAGGAAATTGTAAAAGTTGTAGAAACCATATTAACTGACCTGGATTTGGATTCCATTAAACATTTAAAAGTTGGAAACCCACTGGATAAAAGTATTAGCGGGGGTCAGAGAAAAAGACTGAACATTGGCCTGGAATTAATACGTGAACCCTCCATCTTATTTGTAGATGAGCCAACTTCGGGATTATCATCAACAGATTCGGAAATGGTTATGTTGCTCTTGCGACAACAGGCATCGAAAGGGAAACTGGTAATTGTGAATATACACCAGCCTTCATCGGATGTATTTAAGCTGTTTGACAAGCTTTGGGTGATGGATACATACGGTTATATAATTTATACCGGAAATCCAATTGATGCAGTTGTTTATTTTAAAAGTATAACAGGTCACGTAAATGCTGACGTTAGTGAATGCCCTACCTGTGGCAACGTAAATCCCGAACAGATTCTGGATATTGTTGAGGCAAAGGTAGTTGATGAATACGGTAAATTTACAAAAATCAGAAAAAGAACAGCAGAAGACTGGTTTAAGTTATATCAAGAAAATGAACCGAAAATAAAACTTATAAAAGACAAAGAAAAATTGCCGGGTAACTTTTTCAAGATCCCAAGTCTTGAAATGCAGTTTAAAATATTTTTGGTACGCAATATCCGTTCGAAACTCACCAACCGGCAATATATTTTATTAATCCTGCTCGAAACGCCTATACTGGCACTCATTCTTTCGTATTTCACAAAGTATATGGTAGACGGGAACTATTCATTTTTTGAAAATAAAAACCTTGCTGTTTTTTTGTTCATGAGCGTTGTGGTTGCAATTTTCACAGGATTAAGCATAAGTGCACAGGAAATAATAAAGGACAGGCATATTTTAGAAAGGGAATCTTTCCTGAACCTGAGCCATTTCAGCTATATCAATTCAAAAATTATAGTTTTGTTTATCATGTCAGCCATCCAGATTTTGCTATATGTGATAATTGGGAGCTGGATACTTGAAATAAAAGGAATGTTTCTGAGCTACTGGCTCATCCTTTTCACAACCGCAGCTTTTGCCAACCTTTTGGGATTGAATATTTCCGCTTCATTTAACTCTGTAGTAAATATTTACATCCTCATCCCATTCTTATTGGTTCCCCACATTTTATTTGGCGGTGCCTTGGTTAATTTTGACGATTTACACGAAAGAATTACATCTAAAGAGTATGTTCCGGTAATCGGGGATATATTTGTATCGCGCTGGGCATATGAAGCACTTGCTGTTGAGCAATATACAAATAATAAGTTTGAAAAGAATTTTTATTATCTAGATAAAGAAAAAAGCAGGTTACAATTTCAGTCTAGTCACTTGATTCCTGCAATTTTGAACAAAATAACAGAGTGCAAGAGTGAATTAGACACTTCTAAAACACCTGAATTTGAGAATAAAATAGATCTAATCAGAAATGAGCTGATTAAAATCTCAAAAGTGCCTGCAAGCCAGAAAATTAAAAAGCCGGATTTTGCTCTATTAGATAAAAATGTGAGCCAGGCAGATTTAGATTCAGCCAGTAAATATTTGATGGAATTAAGAATAATATACAGAGCATTAACAGCAAACGCAACTACAAGAAGAGATTTAAAATATGAAGAAATTAAAAAAAATATTGGAATAGAAAACATGAATAAGCTACAAAGTGAATATTCCAATAAATGGCTGGAAGATATCGTGACCAATAGCTTGTCTGATAAGTTGTTATTTGAATATAATGGTAAATTTATCCAAAAGAGAGATCCAATTTTTATGAAACCAGTTTCAAATTGGGGCCGTGCACAATTTTATTCGTCAGAAAAACAGCTTTTCGGGAAAATTTTCAACACCTATTGGTTTAACCTTACCGTTATCTGGTTAGGAAGCTTTATTATGTATATTGCTTTGCTTCAGGACTGGCTCAGAAAAATATTTACCTTTATTCAGAAAAAGAAGGCAATTAAAAAACATAAAGAATAAATAAAATTTTCTTTAAAGCGCAACTTTCCCGGGTTTAAAAGATTCTTAACGGTTTTAAAATTGTATAGTTTAGTTGTCATTTTTCAATGAATGGCACATAAATTGATATTTTAAAACACGAAATCAATATAAGTTAAGTTTCAAAATTGAGGAGCAGAACAGAAATTTTCAAAGAAAACAAAGTACTTGGCGGTTATTCAATAGCTGTCCGTGACGACTGGTCTTTTAAAATTAAAAGGCTCCACATTAGTCATACTGAAAAAGAAGCATACGAAAGAGAATTTGGCGAAACTTTGTTGCTTGAAAAAGATTTTATGATTTGGTGGTTAGATTTGAGGGAAAAGAACCAGCCAAAGTGAAATTGAAAATTTAGTTTAAAAACCGGCATTTCTTAAAACAGTAAGAAATTCACTTAAAATCATTGCAGTTGCACCCCAAATTTTAAAATCGGAAACATTGTATACAGGCACCAAATATTCATTATTTAACACCTTCACCCTACCATTGGTCTGGTTTTTTTCATTCAACAAATGCGAAAGAGAAACTTCAATTACAGAGGCAACTTCCGTATAATTAATCCTGAAATTAAGTTCCCCCTCACAGCATCCAACGAAAGGACAAACAATATAGTTGCTCACCGGTATAAACAAATCTGATAAACTTCCCAGTATTTTAACATTTTGTAAATCAACGCCAATTTCCTCAAAGGTTTCACGCAAGGCAGTATGAACCAGATCCTTATCCGTTTTATCATATTTCCCACCCGGAAAGCTTATCTGTCCACTATGAACCCCGCCACTTTCAGCCCTTTCAATAAAAACAAGATGCAATTCATTGTTTTTTGGAAAAAGTAATAGCAATACACTGCTCAGCTTCGCGTTTTCTTTATTAAAATCAAGGTTTCTAGGCCTGGTTTGCGGCATCATCAGGAATTGTGCACTTTCCCCAGGCAATGGTTTTTTTAGTTCATTTTCAATGCGTTGTATTTTATTTACAAAATTTATTAAATCCATAGGCTTTAATCAAAAAATCAGGCAAACCTGATAGCCTTTGCAGGTTTAATTTTGGAAATTATTAAGGAAGGTACAACCAGCATCAGGACTGTAATAACTAAAGTTGCCAAATTAAGCAACAATATATGCCAAATTTTAAAATTAACAGGGGCACTATCAATATAATAAGTAGAAGGATCGAGTTTAATAATTTTAAACCAGGATTGGATAAGTCCCAGACCAATTCCAATTAAATTCCCCAGAAACAGACCCTTACTAATTAAAAAAGCCGCATTGTAGAGAAAAATTTTACAAATACTAAAATTATTGGTTCCCAGGGCTTTAAGTATGCCAATCATGTTGGTTTTTTCCAAAATAATAACAAATAACCCCGAGATCATATTGAAAATACTGACCACAATCATTAAACCAAGAATTACCCAAACATTGGTGTCAGTAAGTTCAAGCCAGTCAAATATTTGTGGGTAAATTTCTTTGATACTTGTAACTGAAAACATTTCAGTATTTTCTGAATATATTGTTCCTATTTTATTGTTTACGATTGTTGCCATTTCATCCACCTTATCGAAATCATTAACAAGCACTTCAAAACCATTTACCTGGTTTGAGGACCAATCGTTTAATTTTTGAACATGGGCTATATCGCAAATAACATACAGTTTGTCAAATTCCTGGAGATCAGTTGAATAAATCCCGGAAATCGTAAATCTTTTCATTTTAATCGGATCATGTATGAAATACATGTACAAAGGGTCGCCAATCTTCAGCTTAAGCATGGAAGCCAGAAACCTGGAAATGATAACATTATCGGTTTTTTTACCGGCAGTAACCTTGAAACATTCCCCCTGCAGAATATTTTCATTGAAAAAACTCCAATCATAATCTTCACCCACTCCTTTTAATACTACGCCCTGAATGTCGGAATTTGTTTTAATGATACCCGCTTTAGTTGCAAAAACCTGTATATGTTTTATCCCCTTTGTACTTTTAAGGACAGGTACAAAATCCTGGTTCTTTTCAATCGGGTTGGCTTCAAAAGAATTATTATTGTCTAAATTACCAATCAATACATGTGAACCAAATCCCGTTACTTTTTTTCTGACTTCCTCTTTGAAGCCTGTAACTATTGCTACAGAAAGGATCATCACAGCCATTCCCAGAGCAATTCCAAAAACGGCTATTGAGATAACAGAATCTGAAATTCCTTTCTTGCTTTCTTTTGCAAAAAAAATTCGGCGTGCTATAAAAAACTCAAAATTCAAGAAATGAACAATTTTTATACTTTTTTTCTTCCCGGGTAAACTTTTAATGCTTCTTCAAGACATTTAACAGCCTTTTTCAAATCTTCTATTTTCAGAACATATGCTATTCTGGCTTCGTCACTTCCCAGTCCATCGGTTGTGTAAAATCCGCTGGCAGGCGCAAGCATTACAGTTTCGTTTTGGTAATTAAAATCTTCGAGCAACCATTGACAAAAGTGTTCAGCATCATTTACCGGAAGTTTGATGACTGTATAAAAAGCGCCTTTTGGCATTGGGGCGAAAACGCCTTCAATTTTGTTCAGGGCATTTATAACAAAATTTCTTCTTTCAAGATATTCGTTATATACTTCGGCGAAATAAAGATCAGGGGTATCAACAGCGGCTTCACCTGCAACCTGACCGAGGGATGGAGGGCTCAACCTGGCCTGTCCGAATTTCAATACTGTTTGATATACTTCGGGGTTTCTTGTTATCAATGCACCGGTTCTTACACCGCACATGCTGTAGCGTTTAGAAACCGAATCGATGAGAATGGCATTTTTTTCCAATCCGTCAAGTTGTAAAACTGAAACATGTTTGTTTCCATCATAAACAAACTCGCGATAGACCTCGTCAGCAAATATAAACAGGTTGTGCTTCAGAACCAGGCTCTTAAGTCGGAGCAATTCATCTTCTGAATAAAGGTAACCGGTGGGATTATTTGGATTACAGATAATTATGGCTTTGGTTTTAGAGGTAATCACCTGCTCAAATTCTTCGATTGCGGGTAAAGCAAAACCTGTTTCAATTTTAGATGTAATAGGAACTACTTTAACACCAGCTTCAACGGCAAATCCATAATAATTTGTGTAATAAGGTTCCGGAACAATTACCTCATCACCGGGATTCATAGTGGCCAGCATTGCGAAAACAATCGCCTCCGAACCTCCTGTTGTAACAAGAATCTGATCAAAATTAACCTTAATGCCAATTTTGTTATAATACTCCGCCAGCTTTTTTCTATAGGATTCATTACCTGCCGAGTGGCTATACTCAATAACTTTTTGGTTATAATTATGAATGGCGCTCAGCGAAGTTTCGGGCGTTGGAATATCAGGCTGGCCGATATTGAGATGGTATACTTTTCTCCCTTTTTTTTTAGCGGCTTCGGCAAAAGGTACAAGCTTTCTAATAGGCGATGCGGGCATGATTTTGCCCCTTTCAGAAATTTCAGGCATTTAAAAAAATTTTAAGATTATATTTTACCAATAAATTTCAGCTAATTGTAATTGAAATTGGCAGAATAAAACTGAAGAATTAATTCAATGAATGGAAAACTCAAATAGTATACATTTTACCCATCTCATTGATTCCAAAATTGTTATCAATTGTCTGAAACAATTCTAATCTGAGACTTTAACCTCTCCCCTAATCATTATTTCAACCGGCGAATTTTTAGCATTTGAAAACACTTTTATGCTTTTAATGAAAGGCCCAATCCTTTCAGTATCATATTTAACCACAATTTTACCAGTTTTTTTGGGCGCAATTGGGTCCTTATCCCAGCTTGGAACAGTACAGCCGCAGGAAGTAGTTACATTTTTTATAATTAAAGGCTCTTTTCCTGTATTTTTAAAAACAAATTCAAACGTTCCATTTCCTTTATGCTGGATTACCCCAAAATTATGATCCGTTTCGTTAAAAATCATTTCAGCTGCATTTTCATCTTTAGTAGCATTAACTCCCTGATTATTGTCCTGTGCACAGCTTGCAACACCAATATTGAGAACAGCAAAAAATAAAAATAATTTTTTCATATGCATAATATTATTGTTTTTGAAATTATAAATTTGATAACTTATTGAAAACATTCAGTTTAACTTTATAAAATCCAGATTCCTTGAATTCAATCCTATATATCTAAAAAACAAAAATTAATAATCCGGATATTCCCCTGAAAACGACGCAAAATTAATTTATAATACTTATAATTTGACCAAAATTTAGAATTTTATTTTAAAGGTTAATATTTATTGATATTTGATGCTTTTGTAAATTTTTAATTAATTAGCCCTTAGCAATAATTTAGTTATTTATGAAATTACACAGAATTATATTTTTTGTCATTTTAGTTTTATACCCTGTCTTTTTTACTAATGCCCAGGTAGTTAATATTGAAAAGAAAAGAAAGGGAAACCAGGATGGGTTTGCTGGTATTATTGATTTTGGATTTAATTTAACGGACAATGGCTCAAAAATCTTCCTCCTAAAAAATGATATTGATTTACAATATAAAAAAGGGCCCAGTACATTTATTGTCCTTAATAATTTAAATCTTATGACTATTGACAATGATGAATTGGTAAACAGTGGTTTTCAGCATTTCAGGTATAATTATACTTTAAAAGACAGCGGTTTTATTACACTCGAAGCATTTGCCCAGCACCAGTACAATACCAGAAAACTTTTAAAAAAGAGGTTTCTTGCAGGGGCCGGTCCAAGGTTGCGGTTGGTAAATTCAGATAAAATTTCATGCTTTTTAGGATTAATTGGAATGTATGAATACGAAGAATTGTCGGACAGTGCAAAAACAATCAAAGAATATGCCCGACTTGGTTCTTACCTTAGCTTTGATTGGCTGATAACCAATAACTTACATTTTAACAGTATAACCTATTACCAGCCTGCATTCAAATATTTAGATAACTTCAGGGTTTCATCCGAAACTACGATCGAATTATTAATTACAAAGTCGCTGTCGTTTAAAGTAGGCTACCAGAACACATTTGATTCAAACCCTCCGGAAGGGATTCAAAAAATGTTTTATTACTGGGAAAATGTTTTAAGCTATGAATTTTAGACTTTAATAATCAACATAATACAATCATTAAAAATAAAACTTCAATCCTTGAATGATGTGAATGTTTTTATATTTTTGCGTTTCGAATAATTAAGAAATGACTGAAAAGAAAACCATGAGAAAGGAAATTCCTTCGCAATATAATCCTGCAAATACCGAAGAAAAATGGTATTCGTACTGGCTTAAACATAAATTGTTCAAATCCGTCCCTGACGAAAGGGAGCCTTACACAATAGTGATACCTCCGCCAAATGTAACAGGCATATTGCACATGGGCCATATGTTGAACAACACTATTCAGGATATTTTAATTAGAAGGGCCAGGATGATTGGCAAAAATGCCTGCTGGGTACCTGGAACAGATCATGCATCGATAGCGACTGAAGCTAAAGTTGTGGCAAAACTTAAAAGCGAAGGTATTGATAAACATTCCTTAACCCGTGATGAATTTTTAAAACACGCCTGGGACTGGACACACAAGCACGGAGGTATAATACTTGAACAGCTTAAAAAACTTGGCGCATCATGCGATTGGGACCGCACCGTATTTACAATGGACGAACACTTATCAGCCAGTGTAATAAGAGTTTTTGTTGATCTTTATAATAAGGGTCTGATATATAGAGGCGTTAGGATGATCAACTGGGATCCGTCAGCCAAAACAGCAGTTTCGGACGAAGAAGTAAACTACAAGGAAGTACAATCGAAACTTTACTACGTAAAATACAAGGTTGAAAACGAAGAAAGTTTTATAACCATTGCCACTACGCGGCCAGAAACCATCCTGGGTGATACCGCAGTTTGCGTTCATCCCCTGGATGAAAGGTTCAGTTCATTTAAAGGAAAAAAAGTAATTATACCCTTGGTAAACAGGGTTGTACCCATAATAATGGACGAATATGTAGATCGTGAGTTTGGAACAGGAGCTTTAAAAATAACCCCTGCCCACGATATTAACGATTATTACATTGGACAAAAATACAATCTTGAAAGTATTGACATATTCAATGATGACGGTACATTAAATGAATCGGCGCAATTATTTACAGGTGAAGACAGGTTTACAGTTCGCGAAAAAATTACGGAGCGTTTAAAAGAAGCCGGACATATCGTTAAAATAGAAGATTATCAAAACAAAGTGGGTTATTCTGAACGGACCGATGCAGCCATTGAACCAAAGTTATCCACGCAATGGTTCCTGAAAATGTCAGAAATAACAAAACCTGCCCTCGAAAATGTGTTGAACGATACCATAAATTTCCATCCGCAGAAATTTAAAAACATTTATAAACATTGGATGGAGAACGTGAGGGATTGGAACATTTCGCGGCAGTTATGGTGGGGGCATCAGATTCCGGCTTATTATCTGCCAAACAGCAATGAGTTTGTTGTAGCCGAGAGCCTTGAAGAAGCAATAGAACTGGCCAGGAAAAAAACCGGAAATCCAAATTTAACAGCCCATGATTTGAAACAAGACGAAGATGTACTGGACACATGGTTTTCATCGTGGCTTTGGCCAATTTCAGTATTTAATGGAATAATGGAACCAACAAACAAGGATATCAGCTATTATTATCCGACAAATGATTTGATTACCGCCCACGATATTATTTTCTTTTGGGTAGCAAGAATGATAATGGCCGGATATGAATACAGGGGCCAATATCCATTTAAACAGGTCTATTTTACCGGTATGGTAAGGGACATACATGGCCGTAAAATGTCGAAACAATTGGGGAATTCGCCCGATCCAATTGAACTGATTCAACAATTTGGTGCTGACGGCGTTAGGGTTGGAATGCTACTTTGCTCACCAGCCGGTGGAGATTTGTTGTACGACAATAAATTGCCTGAACAAGGCCGTAATTTTGGAAATAAAATTTGGAACGCTTCAAGATTAATTTTTCAATGGGAAGAAAGTGAGACACTTCCGCAACCTGACTATGCAAAATCAGCCATTACATGGTTTGAAAACAAAATGAGCGAAATGCTTGAAAACCTTGAAAAGCAATTTGAAGATTACAGGATTTCAGAGGCATTAATGACTGTTTACAAGTTTTTCTGGGATGAATTCTCATCATGGTACCTTGAGTGGATTAAGCCTGCATATCAACAACCAATTGATAGTTTGACACTTGAAAAAACAATTTTGTTTTTAGATAAGCTCCTCCGGATTTTACATCCCTTTATGCCTTTTATTACGGAAGAAATTTGGCAAACAATAGCTGAAAGAAAGGAAGGGGAAAGTATCTCCTATGCAGAATATCCTAAATCAAACAAATACGATAAAAATCTTTTAAATAGTTTTGAGAATATAAAAGAAGTAATTTCGAATGTTAGAAAAATTAAATCGGATAAAAACATTTCGCCCAGAGAAATGGTTGATTTACTTGTAAATATGAACAATAAGCTATTTGATGGATATTTTTCGCCTGTAATTAAAAAACTTGGTGGAGTTGGAGAAATAAAACAGGTAACAGAGAAAGTAAACGGATCAGTTAATTTTATTGTTAATTCGATAGAATACTTTGTTCCACTCGGAAATCTGGTTAACAAAGACGAAGAAATTCAAAAACTTGAAAAAGAGCTTGAATATACCAGGGGTTTTATTCAGTCGGTGATGAAAAAGCTTGGAAATGAAAGATTTGTGCAAAATGCACCTGCCAGCGTAGTTGAACTTGAACAAAAGAAAAAAGCCGAAGCAGAAGCAAAAATAGTCTCTCTAGAAGAACAAATACATTTGTTGAAGAATTAGGATAACACAAATTTTTGCCAGATGAGAATAGAATACAGGGTAGATTTGATGAAGAAATACTTTCAGGTATTTCCGGCAAAGTACCCATCGTTTGGACTGATGTTAAAAACCAGCCTGTTTTTGGTTGTTTTTGGCGCAGGTATTATCTATTTTTTTAATAATACAATACTTGCAGGTATTTTCTTTGTTCTAACAGGTTCGGGGCTTTTTTCGCTGTGGATTAAACCATATTTCAGGGATAAAAGGCTTTTCAGTGAAAGACCAACGGTGCAGCAAATGTACAACTGGCTGGTAGCAGATTTAAATACGCAGGTAAAAAACAGGGCTGTGGAGGCCTTGCGGCTGAATGCCAGCTATCTCAGGCCTGAAAATTTTATAATTGTTTCCTATCCATTGTATTGGAATGAACCAGGGGTTGAAGAAACTTCTATAATCAGGCGTGAAACAGAAGATGGGACCATATTATATAATGTTTGGAAAGTGCAGGTGATTGCCCTGACAAAAAACTATATTTCTTTTTATAACTGTACCTACGATTGGATTGGGAATAAATTGCTGAATGAAAGAACCAATGAATTTTTTTATGATGATATTTCATCCGTAAAAAATGATGTAGAAAGTATTGAAAGAAAATTAATTGGTGCAGAAGAAAATACAAATCTTACCACTTTTGTTTTTAAAGTAACCAATATGTCATCCGATAGTTTGTCGGTTATTACGAACATTCCGGAACTAAAATATTCGCCATCGCTGGTTGTGAGCCTTGAAAAAGCGGTACAGGCATTAAGGATAATATTGAGGAAAAGACGGTACGATGAAGATCAGGATCCGATTATAATTGAACCTGAAACCAATACTGAAGATGAGGCCCAGTCTGAACCGGGAAATGAAACGAAATAATGATGAAAAAACATTTGGTAGCCCCTTCGATACTTGCTTCAGATTTTACAAATCTTGAAAAGGAAATTAAGCTGATAAACCAGAGTCAGGCCGATTGGATTCATATTGACGTAATGGATGGAAATTTTGTGCCAAATCTTACCATCGGGTTTCCAGTTATCAGCCAGCTTAAAAAACATGCTACAAAGCCCCTCGATGTTCACCTTATGATATTACAACCCGAACGATATATCAGCAAATTCAGGCAGGCAGGAGCGGATATACTCACCGTTCATTACGAAGCCTGCACACATTTACACAGAACTGTTCACATGATAAAAGAAGAAGGAATGAAAGCAGGGGTGGCCATAAATCCACATACGCCCGTTGCCCTTCTTGAAGACATTGTACATGATTTGGATTTAATTCTGATTATGACTGTTAATCCGGGATTTGGGGGACAGAAATTCATAGAACACAGCTACAAAAAAGTGTCTGCGGCTAAGGAAATGATTCAAAAAATGAATTTAACCACTCTGATTGAAGTAGATGGCGGAGTAGACGAATTTACCACGCAAAATCTTATAAATGCAGGGGTAGATGTTCTGGTAGCCGGAAGTTTTGTTTTTAACTCAGCAGATCCTTCCGGCAGAATAAACTTGCTTAAACAGTTAACTTTTTAATTTTTCTCAGAATTTAAAATAAAAGTCCTTTGTCAGGGATGTTGATTCCCAGGGCGTTTGCTTTCCGTCAGAATCCTGAATAACCTTTTGACGAACTTTTTTAAACATATCCTCAATCTGCATGCCCGACTGCTGAATATATTCAAGTAATGCTGTAGTATATAAACCATTGGATCCATTTCCGTCTGATGCAGTTTTGCCCGGCGAAGTTGAATAAGCAATCAACGAACCTGAAGGGGCATCCATAAATGCGAGGCCTCCTGAATTTACCCCTCTGTTCCAGCTCCGTTCAAAAGGGTTATCCCGACAAGCATCCAATATAATCAGGTTAATTTTTGATTTAGCGCCTTCCATTTTGGCAAGTACCCTGTCCGCCTCAACACAATTGTATTCAATATCACGTTCGTAGTCAAGTTTAGAATCCACCGGAATCAGATAATTAATGCCTTTATATTGAATACCGTGACCCGCATAAAAAAACAAACCAACGTCATAATTTTCCAATTGTGCCCCAAAATCGTCTATCATTCTTTTCATATCGTTCTGGCTGCAGTTTTCACATTTTAAAACCTTAAATCCAAGCGATTCAAGTGTCAATTTCATAGCATTGGCATCGTTCACAGGATTTTTTAAGGTCCCACCGTAAAGGTAAGATGAATTACCCATTACAAGAGCCAGTCTTTTCTGCGATACATCAACCGGATTATCAGTTACATGTTGTTTTGAGTTTTGTATTGTAAACGATTTTTCACCTACAGCACCTTTTGTATCAGTAGCCACTATTCTTATGATATTTTCACCTTCAATCAATGGAATATTTGTATAGAAAAAACCTGAATTGTCAAGGGCAGCATTTATACCATTCACATAAACCGATGCAATTCCATCGGCATCAGTGGCTGTTCCCGCAACTTTAACGGAAGGTAGGGTGACAATTTTAAAACCCCGTTCTATTATGGGTTCTGTTATAGTAATTTCAGGAGGAGTGTTTTCAACAACCGGCTGATCAGTATTTTTAATATATATTCCCTGGCTTAATCCGGTAATATAACCACCCTGATCCCATAATTCCTTTATTTCCTTTTCGGGAAATGTAGTTCGTGTTCGCCACCATTGCTGGTTAAAACCTGAACCTTTTGACATGACCAACGCCCAAACTCCATTTCCATAGGTTAAGTTTGTAATATAATAACCTTTGTCCCAAAATTCCTTTATTTCCTGTTCCGGATAATAATTTCGTGTGCGCCATACTTGTTCCGTATATCCTAAATTTTTGGTCATCACCAAAGCCCATTTTCCTTCTCCATATACCAGGCTAGTAATATAATAACCTTTGTCCCAGTTTTCTTTAATTTCATTTTCAGGAAAATATTCGCGGGTACGCCATAACTGTACAGGGTCGCCAATTGACATTTTACTCATCACCAAACCCCAAACACCATTTCCGTAAGTAAGATGGGTAATATGGTATTTTTTCTCCCAAAATTCATCTATCTCTTTTTCAGGAAAATAAGTGCGGGTGCGCCACATTTGTTCAGAAAATTTCGTTCCCCTCGACATCACAAGCGCCCATAAATTTTCGTGAAAAGTAAGATCAGTAATATAATATCCCTTGTCCCATTCTGTTTTTATTTCATCCTGTGGGAAATTACTACGGGTGCGCCAAAGCTGGTCAGTATAACCTGTACCTTTAGACATAACCAGGTTCCAAACCTGCGATTTTGCGCTAAAAAAAAGGGTGGCAAGGATAACAAGTAAAATACACTTTTTACAATATCTCATATTAAAAGAAATAATTAGGTATACAATATTTTAAAACGTAGTATTTCAATTAAAAATATAACACGAAATATAATTACTTCTGTTAATTATCTTCTTCAAGATAGTCTTGCAAATACCTGAATTTTTTTGTCAATTTTCCTTTTAGGGAAGTAATAGTTGCCCTCTTTATAATTTTATTATCATCATTTCCAAACAAATAAGGAAAAATTTTATCAATCAAGTCATTGGCAAAACTAATGGATGAATTCCTTGGTGCTTCACCAGGCAAATTATCCACTGCCATAATCGTTATAGTGTTTTTTTTAAATGGATCAGCTTCAGTGCAGGTTTCGGGATTGATTCCATAAAACGGTGACTGGATTGACGAAGCCCTGATAGTGGTTGGAATTGGACCGCCAACATCGCAACTAATATCGGCAATAAGTTTAATTTTAAAATCCGGTTCTTTTATATCGTCAGGTGTCATAAATACCGGAGATTCCGGATCCCAGTAATGACAGCAAACCAGCATATCTGTAACCTTCGAATACGGCTTAAAAATTGAAACATATTCATCCGGAAATCTCACAAAATGATCAAAGTCAAAAGCTTCATTATCTTTATGTTTTACATAATGCCAGGGATCAATCTGGCTGTAAACCGGGTAATCGTAATTATTTTTCAGGAAATCCTGTGGACTTACTTTTTTGATTCCGAGATGGTTAAATACTTCCATAGCTCCATTTGCCACTCTGCCACCACCTGTAATTAATATTTTAATGTTTGGCAGAACAGCCATTTCAAGTTCACGAAAAAACTCTTCCATATCATGGCATTCGTGTGCCCTGCGGAATTTATACAATCCGTTCTTTATTCCATAGCCTAGTATTCCATTGTAAGCCCCAACTATACCTGCCCATCTGCCAAAAGCAACCAGCCTAACACCTTGTTTGTTGGTCAGATATTCATAATCTATTAATTTAATATTATTTTTAATAATGGCTTTTAACATTTCCCTGTTGTGGGGCTGTTTTTTGCCGGTATGTGAAAAGAACAAATAAGTTTTACCGGGAATAAAGGTTTGAATACTTACTTCTTTTACACCAATAAGAATATCGCAATGACTAAGGTCTTCGCAAAGGTTCAGGCCTAAATCAAGGTATTCCTGGTTGGTATAAGCTCTTATATCGCTGGGTTGTATGAATAATTCAATATCAGGGAATTTCTGTAAAAGCTCAACAGCCTGTTTTGGAGGAATGGCAACCCTTCTATCAGGAGGATTTTTGGTTTCTTTAAGTATACCAACTTTAATTTTTTCCATTTCGTTTCGTTAGGTAAGTTGAACAAATTTAAAAAAAAGAAAGCAAAATAGATAATGATAAAATTACATGAATGAGAGAGAAATGTTAAAAATGATGAATTTCAATACAAAAACGAAGAAGGAAGTTGTTTTTTTTAATAATTTTGTAATCCCAATTGGGGCTGACCTGGATTTGACAGCGAGTAAATCGGGTTGTAAGCATGTCGGGCAAAGTACATTATCCCGTTAAACTGTGGTGCAAAACTATAATTGGCGAAAATAACTACGCTCTTGCTGCTTAATTTTCACTCAGTGATTTAAGCTTAATCCCAGGCGGAATGTCTGGGACAAGACATCCGGCCGATGGTTCCTCCTGATACCGTTCGGAACACCGGGTGCAGGCAACATCGGGATAGCTTGGCTAAAGCTTTGGTAGTCAGGCGAAATCAAAGAAGCTAAGGACAGAACCGGGTGCCTTTTCCCAATTCTGTTTCGAAAATCAATAAAAGGATAAACATGTAGAAAGCAGCTGGGTTGCTGGTTTGGACCGGGGTTCGATTCCCCGCAGCTCCACTTTTAAGAGAAGCAAAAAGACGCAAAGACCTGTAAATGAGACATTACAGGTCTTTTTTTTATCCCCTCCAAAGCATAAAAACGCATAAAAAAGCAAGTTCATCAGGGCTTATTCGTGGGACTTTTTTTAGGATGTAAAAAGTCCCACGATTTGGTTATTATGCGCTGATTTGCAGTGCTTTACATTTCTTTCAAATGTACTCAATTGCTAAATTTGACAACGAAATTTTAATAAAACGTGGGACTAAATTTAAGGCTATGAAACGAAGTACATTTTCATTATTGTTTATTGCAAAAAAGCATAAATTGCTTAGGAATGGCGAAGCTCCAATCTATTTGAGAATTACCATTAATGGTGAGATTTCTGAGCTTGCAGTTAAAAGAAGTGTTGACCCTGATTTTTGGGATAGTAACAAAGGTTGTTCTACCCAGAAAAAACAAGAGGGTAAAGAGTTAAATTACTACCTGGAACAAACAAAACATAAGCTTTTTGAAGTCCAAAAAGATTTAGAGTTTGAAGGAATTGAGGTGACTGCCAAAAGTGTAAAAGATAGATACCTTGGTATTGATAGCAATTCTACAACATTAATAAAGGCTTATATTGAACATAATGAGGACATGAAAAAAATGATTGGTAAAGGTGTTGCATTTAATACTCATAAACGACATGATACTTCACTTAGACATACTTTGGAATTTTTGAAGGAAAAGTATAAACGAAGTGATATTAACTTTAAGGAAATAACACCTAAATTCATTAAAGATTATGAAGTATTCCTTAGAACTACCAGAGGTTGCAATCAAAACAGCACTGTAAAATACATCAGGAACCTGGGTAAAATTATTAGAATTGGTTTAAATAATGGTTGGATGAGGATTGACCCATTTGCAAACCTTACCTACAAAACAATTGATGTTGATAAACCATATTTAACCCAAGAAGAATTAGAGACTGTCATCAATAAAAAAATTAACATTTACAGGATTGAACAAGTTAGAGACATTTTTTTATTTTGCTGTTTTACCGGATTGGCTTTTGTGGATGTAAGTGATTTAACTGAATCTGATATTATTACCGGAATTGACGGTAAAAGATGGATTAAAAAGCAACGGCATAAAACAGGCAACTGGTGCCACATTCCTTTATTACCACTTGCCAAACAGATATTAAAAAAGTATGAAAATCATCCAGGATGCCAGTCAAAGAATGTTTTATTACCTGTAATCAGTAATCAAAAAATGAATGCTTATTTAAAGGAAATCGGTGATTTATGTGGAATTGAAAAAGAGTTAACTACCCATGTGGCCCGGCATACTTTCGCAACCACGGTTACTCTAACCAATAAAGTTTCTATGGAAGCGGTTTCAAAAATGTTAGGTCATTCGACTTTGCAAATGACTAAAAAGTATGCAAGGATTGTTGAAGACCTGATAAGCAACGAGATGGATAAAGTTCCTGATATTTATTAAAATTTCAAAAAGTGGGCACCAAATCATAAAGCCCACTTTTATTTTTCATGGCTATTAGATTTAAAGCCTGGTAATCAGGCAATTTTTCACAAAATACTTTATCATAAGGTTTTGCATATCCATTTCTGACCATTAATTCATTTAGACAAGTTCCATCAGCCAAAATTAAATAAGCCAGGGTTCTTCCGTAAATATCAATGGTGTTTCCTGGTTCCTGTAATAAAGTGCATGAAGAACCAACTGTCGCATTTTCTCTCAGAAATGTTGTAGATTTTAGACCTAATTGAATTAATAAAGCCCCTGCAATATGGGTTTCTCTCTCATCCTGGATTAATTTACTACACCTTTTAATTTCCGGGGCATCAATACCATAAAGCCGAATTTCGATTTCATTACCAGATTGAATTTCTTTAACTATCAAACCATCACCATCAACGATTTTTGAAATTTCCAAATGTGTTTTATAAATCATGTATAAATATGTATCCGTTTGCACTACCTTACCTCTATGTAAAAACACTAATATACAAACAGTTATATTAATTTTGCAAGTGTATAATACAGTATTAAAATGAAAAATAATATTAATTTAAAAATTAAATACAATGGCTAGACAAAAAGGGCCGATGAAATATGTCGGCACAATTGGAGACATTCGTCACTTTAAGATTAAAGGTAGTGATGGATTTTTTGCAGGCATGGTTGGCGGCCCTAGTGCCGAACAAATCAAAACAGATCCTGCATTCAAGCGTACAAGGGAAAACATGATTGAATTTGGCGGCGCTGCAAATGCTGCAAAAGCCGTTCGTGTTGCGTTCAATCAGATTTTAAAGACAAGTGCTGATCCACGGATTACAGGAAGGCTGACCGGAATTATGAAGAAAATCAACAAAGAAGATGGTTCTGAAGCCAGAGGGCAAAGAGCAATTTTAATAACCCAGGTACCCCAGTACATTAAAGGTACTGAGTTTAACAAGAAAACTGCTTTGGCTGGTGTTTTCAATGCTCCTTTTACAGTAACCCCAAATGCTCAAAGAAACAGCGTTGATTTATCAATTCCAGCGTTTAATCCTTTGAATTATATTAATGCTCCAGCTGGTGCAACTCATTTCAGGATTATACATGCTGTTGGCGCAGTATCTGATTTTGCTTATAATTCGGTTTCTCAGTCCTATGAACCAATTGATGCAAATCAAAACCAGTTATCAAATGTGGCATATTCAGATTATTTGTCTGTATCTGCTAATATTGGAACTGTTACCACTATTACATCAGCTCTTCCGGGTGCTCCTGTTTTAAGTTCAGATGTAACCCTGTTAGATGTTGTAGGAATTGAGTTTTATCAAGAAGTTGGAACTGAATACTACTTGTTCGCTTCAGGAAATGCCGCAAAAATTTACGAAACTTTTTAAACTTAGGTAGATTGATGATGAGAGAAAAGCTCTTACTTCGGTAGGGGCTTTTTTTTTCAATTATTTTCCTATTATATGCACTTATATATTAATCATGTATGGAATGAATATGAATTATTTATGAATCGCAACAATATTACAATCGTCTTAATTTCACAAACAAAGGTTTAATAATCGAACATTTTCTAACAATTATTCCAAAAGAAAAAAGAAAAAAAGGACAAAAAAAAGAAAAAAGAAAGCCTTATAAAAACAAAGACCGGCCAACGACCAAGGGTTCTGGCAAAAAAAATTCACTCATAGGCGAAGCCAATTTTTTTTGACAGGTTCATTGGTAAGTGCCAGACGGGCTTTGTAATTTTGCTTTATTTTTTATTTATCCTGTTTTTTTGGAATAAATGGCTCCAACAGTTTTTGGACATCTAAGTAAAATTGGGACTGGTTAAAACTGTTTATTTCTAAGTGTAATTTTATAGAATTAAGGAAGGCTTCTGACATCATAGATTTTATTTTTACCTCATCAGCAGATATAATTTCATCATACTTGAGTATAGAATAGAGTTCAATTATACTTGTTTTACGACGAATTATTTTGTAATCCATTGCTGAGAAAAATGGTGAATTTTCAGGAAAGCATTGAAAAACTATCAAAAGGGATTTAAAGATTTCAGAATAATCTGAAATTCTTAAATTTTCATTTAATAATGATTGCAACACTTTATAGACATCCAATTTTGAAGATATTTCTTCCTTTGTTGCTGTAGTAAACTCGAACTGTTTCATTTTTTAAATGAATTAATTTTATCTGTCAATTTTATTGCCAGGTGGCCTTATCAGTTTAATATTTCGTTTTTGACATTCGGGTAAAGCAGGATAAGCATAAATTTTTCTTTTTTCTTCGGCAAGGCACATCGATTCTGTACCTTCAAATTGAATAACAAATTTTAAATTTGGAACAGGAAAACCACTTGGATATCGGCCGGTTTGACCTTTGCATGTTTTCCCATATTTCCATATTTCGCCGGGATATAAGTAAATTTCACCATCAGGACAACCATAACAGACATAATTGCCTTCCTCTGTTGCAACTAATGCATATTGAACACAAAATTCATTTTGGTAATCTTTAGATATAATACTTTCAATTTCCCTATCACGCTTTAATGTACGTTCATCGGACAAGAAGAAGAATGTATAGACTAGAGGTATTACCAAAAATAAAGCAATAGCTTTCATAATAACAATAAGATTTGATACTTTTGTCATTGGAATAGAAATTAACGATTAGCAATAATTGTTACGATTTCGAAGCACTGTGATAGTTTGCCGACTGGACAGTGCTTTTTTATTTCATCTTATTCTACATTGAATCCATACTTTTTTAAAATTGGTACTAATTTCTGAATATGAACTTTGTTCAAATTCCTTTCACCTCGAATAGCTTTACTTAAAGTTGTAGGCGGTAAACCTGCCTCTTTCTCTATTTGATTAACCGACAGAGCCGGTCTTTCTTTGAAAAACTCAATTATTTTTTCCTGCATAGTTATCTACAATTATTGCTGAATCAAAAGTAAATACTATGCAATCAAAGTCCAAATGTAAGGACAATATTTAAAATGTCCTAATATTAGGACATGAATTTAATTGAAATTGATTCTTTTATTTTCAAAACCTGCAATTAAAGGGTGGTGGGCGGGAATAGATATTCTGAAACGAGAACGGCAGTCAAAAATCAACGAACGGAGCTGTCAACGAGAGCGCGGGCCCGCTGCGGGTAGGGTTGCCAGCCTTGCAAAAAAATGCAGTGAGGAACGAGCTGCTTTTGCAAGTGCTGGAGCTTAGTGACCGGGCGTCCATGTAGGAACGGAATGGCGACTGGACACTTAGCTTCTGGAGTTTTTTCAGGTGGTTATTTTACCTTCAAAAAACAAATCAAAAAAATCAAAATGACCGACTGAAAAACGCCTGGCAACCCTCGCAGGGCCCGCTACAAAACAAAGTGCTGCGGTTGGCTGACTGCTTTATGGAGTTTACGGAATAATGCAGACAGACAAGAGTAGCAGCACAGACCAGACGGTAGGTGAAGCTCAAAAATGATGACAAACTTGGAATGCAAAGGAAACCCGAAGGGCGGCTGTACTTATTTTTTTACCATTAAAAACATTATAGAAAAGAAAAAAATGGGTACAGACGGTTTGGCGGCATTTTTTGACAAGCCTGCCGGCTGGGATACCTTATAAACCCAAGCTGGGAGACTGGCCTTCCACTGAAGCATATATAACCAATAAAGCCAAAACGAAGAAAGCTGATACCTTACCAATGCAGTATCAGGCCAGGCTACCAGTGGCAAGAAAAAATACCGCTTAATGTGCAGAATGCCAAATTTCCAGAGAGATTTCCATTTGCAGGATACTTTACCGGCTTATTAAAATTTTACTTCCACTGATTTAGTGATATTTGGTTGTAAAATTTTAATGTGCCGGATGCGAATTGTACAGTTGATTCAAAAAGCAGAGATGTAAGGCTTTTTACCTGAACACGGAAAAAATGAGTTTTGCGAAGCAAAGTGTTTTTTCTGGGGGCAGGGAAAGTGCCTGGAATATAAATGCAAAGCACTCTATTAAGTAATGGATAATAATTGTAAATTAACTATATATTGAGCAAGTGAAATACTAATACAAAATTGAAAGAAATAAGTAAAAAAAATTATTTATTGTATTTCTTTTCCATCCCACTTATTTGATTTAGGATTTTCATCTTTAAAAAGGCGAGCTTTTTTAGTTAGATTATTAACTTTCTGTTGAAACTCAGAAGGCAATGGTTCACCTTTTTTTACAATAAAGCCAATTTTTATATCTGCATGATATATATTATCCAACTTAGGGGTATACTCTAGATCAGCATTGCAATCTTTTATTTCATTAGCATAAAGCAGCGCTAAACCAAAGTAGTTCCTATCCGATAAAGGCATTTCTATCCTTTTACTAATAGCTTTACAAAAATCACAATTTGTAAAGTTTAATCTGTTTACTGAGACCTCATCGGAATCTGCTGGAGGCTTAAATGCATTAGATTTTATTGTTTTTTGGTCTTTTGATATATTTATGGGTGTAAAGATAGATCTGACAATTTTCTCATCATTGGAAATTATATGAGAAATGTTTTTACTATCAGGATGTTTACAAAATTTGAATAAATTCAAAAAGTTTTTTAATCTCTTTATCATTTATTGCAATATTATTATAAAAGACTGTTTCTTTTGAATTTAGTTCTACATAGTAAGACATTAAAGAATTACCTATTTCTAGAGAAATTATTTCGTCTGAATCATTTGACCATATAAAAGAAATTGTTCCATTTGGATTTGGGAAAAACTCATTTATTTTGTTAAATGATTGCTCTCCAATTAAATCTAGCAACATTATTGCATTAGTAGCACTTTCAATTTCTAATGGAATAGCATCAAAGCCGTCCCAATTATTATTTAAACTTTTAAAAGATAAAATTTCTTTAATAATTTCCTTTTTAAAAAATTTAGGAACAGAACAAATCTCGTTAACTTCGTTTAAAAATTGAGAAATAGGTAAATCAATTGCTTTGTTATAACTATTTAAATATGAATCAATTGTCTCGCAGCTTTCAGTGATATTGAAATTCTCCGCAATTACATCTTGATAAGAGGAAACTATAAGCATTGTACCGGGTATCAAATATTTAAGGAAAGCACTTTTATTCCGCTTGCTAATATAATTGGCTGATTCAGAAAGAGTTTCATCAGTGTGAATAATAAAGTTTGAATAGTTTTCAAGACTATGTGCTGTATCAATTATTTCGATATTATCCATTTAATAATCTTTTAGTATTTTCGCTTATTGCCCAATTAAAAATATTAAATATTTCTGAATTAATCATATCTGCAATTTTAATTGTTTCAGATGTCTCAATTTTGGAAGTATTAAATAAATCAATGTCAATAATGATTTGGCCAATTCCAATATTCTGAATTGGAGGAATATTCAAACCATATTTAATATTCAAACTATAATCTCCATCTTGATAAATTAATGAATGAATATTTTGCTTGATTGAATTTGACTTTGGGAAATAAGCCAAATTGCTGAGTAAATCAGGTGAAATCAATTGCAATAATATCTCTGAAGGATTATTTGAAATTTTAAACTCAATGATATTAATTTTTCTAAATGCTAATCTTTTCAAAAACTTTATTTCACTAATCTTATAAAAATCAATTAATAGATTTAATTCTTTTTTCAAATCTATCGAATTGGAATATGACTGACCACCAATAGTATAAGTAAGAGAAGATTTATTTATAGCTAATATCCTTTGCCCATCAATAGATTTCATTTCAATTACCTTCCCAGTATTAATGTTATCAACTGATTGAAGAATTGGAGTCTGGTCGTTACTAAATGAAATCTGAATCCCTTTAGTTTCTTTATCACTAATTCTTGGCAGCAGAGCACTAAATAAGTCAGTTATCTCTTTCTTTTTCTCAAATATTTTATTGTTCTCTTCAAAATCAATTCGAAAGATTACAGTTTTGAGAAAGTTTTTATTAAAATATTTATGCTCTACCTTTGGAAAATCAAACATTGTAATTTTTTTATACAAAGATACAAAAATTATGATTTCAACTATACACAAGAAAGAGATAGATGTACTACCTTAATTATTAAAACGATAACATTTTACAGAGTATAAAACACAAGTTTTATAAAAATATATGAGCTTTTACAAATTGAATTACAGGCTTGCATGGAACTTGTACATTTAAAATAACTGATACAAGAGTTTAGAATAGATATTATATAATATGAAGTAATGCTCCTTGCCAGAAGCTGATAAAAATAATTTATGCGCATACAAAGTGTTTTTTGATTTGAAAGTCTATGTGCCTGGACTATTTCCTGTTTATTTCAATTTGCTCTTTCCTACAATAAAAAAGGGGAACTATGGAAGCCCCCTGTGAAAACCTGAACGAACCAAAGATGCTAAACGCAAACAACGAAGCGCTGAATGAAAACACTCCATAGAACCATAATACCTGAAAAGTGACCTATGATAGCGAGACTTTGCTAACAACCTGAAATATGCACCAGTTTTATCCATGATGAAAGATTTAAAGTGAAACATAAAAACAATTAATATGCTTCATTCATCAGGTGTTAGAGAGCAATAAGCGCAAAAGGAAACGGAATAAATGTCTAAATGGGAAACTGATAATGAACCGAATAGCACAATATAGAAAATCAGGATTAAATACGCTGCGAACGTTTATGCCGTAGTCTTTTGCTGTGTTTGCGACCGAGCCTATCTTTGCTAATTGATTGTTTTAATTACTATTGAGAAGGATAGTGTTTTTTTACTAATTCTTTCATATCTTGTTCTAGCTCATCACATGAAATAAGACCATCTGCTATTTGCCGTAGAATCAAGACTTGCATTCCCCCTTTATATTTAAAACTGTCAGTTTTGTAAATATTAAATAAAACAATTTCATATAGAAAAAATATAGTTTAGAGTGGTAAAATATGGAATTGGTGAATTTTGTTTCAAACACTAAAAACATATTTATTGAATTTATTAATTGTAATTTTATCCGGAAAAACAAATTCTTCTTCTTTTTCGTTCCAATTGAAGCCTGGACGAACTAATTTTAATTCGTATCCTTTTTGAACTTTACTCGCTGACTGGACCAAACAAAATCCTTTTTTTATAATATCCAATAATATAATTTCACCTTTATAGATTTTTTCATCAAATGTTTTGTTTAGTTTGTTACCTATTGATGTTTTGTATGATTTTATTAGATTCAAAGTAACAAAATCAAAATTTTGTTCGAAGATGTTTTGAACGTGTTTGGAATTATTTTTCCTTTCCAATATGTTATTAATCAATACATTGTTAGATATATCAAAATTCTTATCAGAGGTCCAATTTAAACTATGAAATGAATTAAGTATAAGTAATTTAAGGTAATGGGATTCACTATCTGTCCATTTTTGATTAGCGATAAGAAAAACAGATAAAACAAGGGCTTCAGATTTTAAATGTTCCAATTTCTGTTTTGTATAGTCAAATTCGTATTCCTTAAAGCCTTTCAACGCTAAATATTGAAAAACACCAACTATATTTAATAAACAGCCCTTTATATCATCATTTTTATAGTTTGAATTACTTGAGTAGGGCAAAAAATCAATATAATGTTGCTCTGTATTTTCCGTATACCGTTCAATTTTATCGCCGTATTCATACATTAATTCAAGTGCAATAACAAATTTTGTCAAGTCTGTCAATGTTACTTTATAATCTTTTGGGCTTTTAGGATGGTAAGTCAAATCGTGGAAGTACTGTGCTAGTTTGTTAAAATAACTAATAAGCTTTCTTTTTTCAGCATTTAATTCATTTAGTGTTATTTCTTTTTGTATTTGAACTTCATTTAATTCATTTCCTTCCGAGTTTGAAATATCTTCCAATTGCTCGTCTTCGCGAATTCCTGTTTCTGTGAATTTATTAAAAATGCCTGAATTTAAGGATTTTAAGACATCCAAAATACGTAAAGACGGGGATAATAAAACAGATTTATGCCTTAGTATCTGATTGACATCTTGTGCCTTATATTCTGATAAGTCAATGATTGCCGGAGTTGCTTGCTCCTTTGGATCAGCTGTTTCCTTTGATTTTGTATTAATCTTGTTTATTTCTCTTTCAGAATCAATTTCTGTATTGTCAAGTATTACATATTGCAATAAATCAACAACTTTATGAAGTTCACCAGTCTGAATATCATTAACAATTGTTTCAATATCTTCGGCACGAGGGTCCGGATGTGTTTTGCTTAAAGTGAAATAGTCGTGAATAAGTATTTTATTTGAAACAGGATTTATGCCCTCTTTATCAAAGATTTGAGCTGAATGAATCCCATTTGCTGATAATTTAACAGAATGTGGATTTTTTAAGATTTCAATGAGTTTTTCAGATAATATTTGATTGAATGTGTTGAATATTTTAATAACAAGATTATCCTGTAATTCCTTTTCAGGATAAATGGTAATGCTTTCATAATCTTTTTCAGCAAACAGCAGACGAATAGCGTGTTTATTATCTTTAATGATTGAATTATAAATTGAAGTATCTTTTTTTTGCTTAAAATCACTTAGTTGTTTTATTGGTAATGATTTTAAATCAAGACTTAAAGTGGATAATACATTTCCATTTTTACTTTTAATCAGTAAAGAAGCTTCCTCGTTAGAAGATTTTATTCCTGGTAATCCTAATCCTTCGGGGGTAATATTGGCACTGCCAAATAAACAAAATTCAATTCCTGCGGTAGTTTTTAAATGTAATAATTTTGCATGCAAACGATTTTTATTGCTAACACCAACCTCAGTAGTTTTCCAATCGTAAAATCTAATGTCATCTGTATCTGGAATTTGAAAAGGTATTGCCCCATCTTCATCTAAAACAATGTTTAATTTAGCATTCTTCCATGTGTTTTTTAGTGTCAAGATTGAATTACCAGGTTGGTCGTAAAATGGTGATATTGCTGTAATTTCGGTAATAGTTTCATTCCCGATTAGATTTATAAGTTGCTGCCAGATGGTTAAATCCGGAGTATTATAAAGAAATGCAATTTGTTCGGTTTCATTTAATTGATAAAATGAGAATTGTTCTACAGACTGCAATTCCTTCAACCAAGGCGAATAATCATAAATCCATTTTGTTGATTTCTCATGTATTAAACCACTTGCATTTGAGGTATAATTTGATATGAATTGCCAGGCTGCGCTAAATATCTGCTGGTTATTGGTATTTTTAATATCAAAGTGAAATGCACCCCAAATTTCATCGTTACCACCGAGACCAGAACTTGTAAGATTCCCTGAACCAATAATTAATAAACCTTCTGATTTACCAAAAAGCAACCATACTTTTGGATGAAATAAGCCTTTAGGAAAAATCGGATATAAGGCATATCCAGGATTGAAAGACATTTCGTCACCAATAGATTGTTTCATCAAATCAGCATAAAGATACCCATCAATGAAAACATTTACGTTTCGGATTCCACATGAACGTAACCATTTCATTACTTTCATTTCAAAGTAATAAAAATCAAAGCTAAAAGCTGTTACAATGCAGGAATGGTATCTTCCACTACCAACTAATGATAATATACTTTCTCTTTTTATGCCCATTACATGGATAGGATTTCGGTTCCAATTTTTGTAAGCATATTATTCTCATCGATTATATTTAAATCATAGACCAAATTTTGCAACGCATTTAAACGAGGGGACGTTCTCTGGGGTTTAATTACATCTAAATACCTTATTTTTTGATCATCAATAAAAAACTTGAAAGTTGATTGCATACTATTGTTCATTTTACGCAAGGCTACTAACTCATGTCGGTATACAATGCGTTTATAAACAAAGTGTTTAATGAAATCGAAAAACGGCATATTCGCAGTTTCATGCAAAAATAATAATCCCGACACCATATCCCCATCACGGATAACCTGTTGCTTACTGATGTATTCACGTAGTTGAGGAATGAGAGAACGATTATTTACTAAAATATTGAAAAGCAGATGGAAGCCTAAAGATGCTGCTATTATTGAATTACGGCTACCTACAGCTGATTTTATCTCCTTAAATAGTTCTTCTTCCTTATTATCTTTAGAAAGTGAATTTAAATAATCCGCAAGGCTTATTTTATCAATATCATGTGTCTTTATTTCTGCTTTTAACTTATTAAAAATCGAAATTGAAAATTCTTCTATAAATCCGGGTAAATATTGGTCTGTTTGGCGTTCGCCCAAAATTTGTAAGAACGCCCAGAAAATTGTGCCACAGGCATAATGCCAATATTCATTTAATTGGTAGCAATACCAGCCGATATCTGTTTGATTGTTTTCAAGTCCAAACTGATTTTTATAACAATTTAAAACGAATATATTCCAATCAAACAAATTGTTATTTGCTGTTGCGTTATTTATTAATGCTAAAAAGGTATTCTTACGATTGTATGTAAATTGTTCTTCAATTTCAGCGCTTGGGTAATCTTTATCCAACAGCATTGAAATATAAAAACTCCATTCTTTACCTGGATAGGGAATTTTATCAATTGCAAAGAATTTGAGTAATTCAGGAATGTCTTCAATCTTTAATGTTCCTTGTTTAACATTATTGTAAAAAACATTTTTTATTGTATCGGTCAATGTTTCATCAAATGCTTCAGCAAGGTCTTTTCCGGCCACTTTTTGGCGTGGATGACGGTCAGTAATATAGAAAAGCGTATCATTATAAGCATTTACAGCATTTGTAATAAGACCTATTGTTTGCATTGCACCATAATAGTATTGACCAAATGCACCTGAAGGATATTTCCAATAAAGTTTTTCTTTTCCTGGTAATTTGTCTGCCCCATCTGCAAGGTCATAGATATTGCCTGAATTGTTAACTTTCAAATCATTTGCAAAGAGACTACCTGTTATTTGAAAAACAGGATGTTGAGAATATTGCATAATAATGGCTAGCATTAATTCTGCCCTTCGGATGAAACGATATTGTTCAATGGAATTGCCTTGCTTTTCTTTTTTGAAGTAAAAATCTATTAACCAACAATAAAAACCATAATATCTCATCCGATTGGTTAAGTTTGAAATACCAGGCAACAGCATAGCATAAGTTGCCTCGGATGTAGTTTGTAATCCTAAGGGGTCGAGACCTGTAATCAGGTTTAAACTTGTACCCCAGAAAGGGTAAATTGCTTTGCCTTTGTTTAAAACTGGCATGTCAAAATATTTAGTTTGTTGTTAAATACCTCCTATTTCCCAAAGATAAATATCAAACACTCTTTCATGAAACCATTTTGAATGAATGATTTCTGAAATATCCATATCGGGATTATAAAAGTAGTTTTTTACCGAAGGTAAACCCAAACAGCTTTTAACTATCTGCTTTTCGTATTTTGAATAAGTTTGTTTCCACAAAGAGTAATACTGACTATAATTTTCCGGTTTCAGTTTTTTATCCAATGCTTTTATGGTGCGGCTATCCATTATAATTATGGGAGATTGGAATTTTAACCAAAGGAATTTTGAACTTGCTGAATAATAGTTTTTGCCAGGAAATAGTTTTGATAAACTGTTTGAGAAATTTATGACCGTTTCAATACTTTCAGAATCGGTTTTTGGTGTTTTGATTTTATCAAGAATTGATAAAATATTGTCTTTGTTATTATCGTTATCAAAGTCTTTGAAATTACGGGCAATTCTAAAAGCTGTTGCTCCATTTTTTAGAATTTCAAGCCTATCAGCATTATTTTCTTGTTTTAAACCTTCAATTATATTTTTCTCTATTTGCTGATAGATATCGAGATATTTTAAAGAACAGTATTCAAAAGTTGGATGCATAATTTCTTGATATAAAACAATTTATTTCCACATTCTAATCCAGTTTGCAAAAAGATATTTGATTCTTGAATTGCTTTTTTCAAATATAAAACTTATATTTGTGATATCTCAACAACCAAATTGTAAGTGTTGGAAGAGTTACGAAAACGTTAAGTTTTACTTGACGTTTTCTGCATTTTTAACCATTCTTCATATTCTTTTTGCTTCTTGCGTTTTTGATTTCCATATTCTAAAACATACGCTGTCCAAGGCAAAAGATATCCTTTACGAATATTTAAAATTACCAAATAATCTGGCTCATCTTCACATTCAAGCCAGATACAAATCCGTTTTTCCCCTTTTCTTTCTTGTTCCCAAACTTTTAATTTCCATTTATCACAGTTTTCAATCACTGGTCTAGCCCAAGGCATACGTTCACATCTGCGCAATTCGGGTTCTCTGTTTTGTTCGTCTTCGCCTGTATGTGTCATGTGATAAAAGGTATAAGCCCTGTCCTGACTGGCTGGATGATATTTTAAACCTAATCTTATACCTCGAAAATATGGTTTACTTTTTACAAAATCAGTTTCAAACACTTTATATACAGCATCGATAAAAAGCTGGTAATTACCTGAAAAATCTACAAGCAATATTAAATCGGGTAACTCTATTTCAATGTCACACATATTACACGATTTTTTGTTTCCAGATAAATATATTGGTTTTATCTTCTTTCAATAAGGTGGTAGCTTTTAAGGAATAACCGGAACGCTGTTTGATTTTATCAATCAAATTTACTTTTGCCGAATTTTCGGATAAACCCCTATGAAGATAAGCAATTGCACCGGAAAGCAAATCGGTTAATTGCATGATTTCGACTTCTTTTGAATTAACCTGTTGTACTTTACGAATAATTTGTTTATGAAAATCGTATTGATTGTTGCAAAGAACATCCTGAAGTTTTTCCACCTTTTTCTGTCCTTTGGTATCTTTTATATCAATGTAAATATTGTAAGCACAAACAGGAGAGAAAATTACTTTTAGTAAATCAAAGTACATTTTGTAATAAAAATCATCGTGGGTTTGATTGAAAACGCCGTGGTTTAACCTCTTTTTATCAGGAACTACCAGAACACGAAAATGCAAATCATCGGTATCGAAAAAGTAATTAACAATATCGAGATAAAAATCAACTTTTGCAGGAGAAACCTTGTTCCACTTTAATTCAAAATCTTTTTTGAAACCATTATTGGTTTTTATTTCCCGAATGCGTTGAAATATTTCCTGTTTCTTGTCTTTGGGACACCATACAGCACCAAGTACCATTACCTTGCTATCGTCATTTAATAAGTGGCAACTTTCATCACAATATATGTTATATTCGATTTTCATTTTGTCAAAATATGGTATCCATTTTTACATTAAAAAGGCAATATATTTATAATAATATTTTTAATGATTCTCCATTATTTAGTTTAAGGAAATCTATATAATCAAAGTCATCTGGAATATCTGATTGATAAAATGCTTTCCATTTGTTATTGATAAACCGAATTAAATTCGTTTTACCCCATGCGGTTGTATTTTCAATCTTTCCGCTTCTAACCCAATGGATACAAATTATCCCAACATTTGTAACTGCTTGTTTATTTATTGTTTTAAAATATCGTAAATTCTCCTCTAATCTTATTTTATAGTCACTTGTTACACCATTTTTTTGAAAGATGAAATTTAACTCTTCTCCTGCTTGCAAAATACTTTTTTCTTCAAAAGAATAGAGATTCTTAACAAGTTGGATTGCATTCTTTAGTTCAGAACTAAAAATGGGTGTATCTATATTATCATGAGAAAAAGGATTAAAATACCAGTCTTTTAAATTGTTTAATTCTTGTAATTCATTTATATCAATTTTCAATTCTTCACAATATGAAATAAATCTGTCTAAAAATTGACTAAGACTATTTAATTTTTGTAAAACCTCTAAACCACTTTCGGTATCTAAATTAAGGTGATAATGTAAATTTTTCGGTAACAAATCTTTAATTCTACTTTCCAATGCCTTTCTTAAATAGTTTGCACTAGAAGGATAATCATTTTTTAGAAAATAAAACTCAGATTTTTCAAGGTCATTAAGTGAATTATAAATCAAAGGAATATTAAATCGATTATTTTTTTCTCTGGTTGAATAGAGCTCTAAGGAATGCCACTTATCTTTTGCAATTATATCAAACCTACCCTTTGCAACATAAAACCAATTTCGATCATAAGTAGTTATAAATACTTGATAGTTTTCAAAAAATGGTTTTGATTCATACTGTTTGACTCCATCAATTTCTTTTATCTTTAAAACATAATTACCATCTTTATCTAAATCAAGGTCTTGAATTGGTTTTTTATATTCACTTAAAATATTTAATAGTGGAAGTCGGTTTGTCATATCTAAACCAATAAATACATCATCTAAAAATAAAATTTTAAAATCAATATTTTCCTGAGGTGTAACAATCAATGCACTAAGATAAATGGATATCGCTAAAGCGGATAATCTTGCTTCATTTAAAACTGTTAAATGGTTTTCTTCATCATTCTCAACATCTACACCTTCGGTCATTACCTTTAAATCAATTTCACAAAAAGGGTGCAGTCCTGTTCTTTCTTTCTTTGACGAGTAAGAATAGTCAATATATGAGGGAATATGTACAATTTCAACACTTAGATTTTTATCAAATTTTTTAATAATTGAATCCAGATAAAAATTTATTGTTGAAATGTCTTTCTTTAAACCTGAATCAAATTTTTTGAGCAAATCTTCCTTATACCATTTTCTAGGCTTAAACAGATTATCCCAATCTTTACTATAAATGTTTTGAGTACCACTATTTATTTGGTTAGCAAGAATTTTCTCTATGATCAATTGAGCAAATTTTTTCTTGAATTCTGACTTATCCTTTGGCTCGTCCATAAGGTAAGTTTTAAGTAATTCTCTGTAGGATAGAAAGCTATTTAAAAGATTTGCTTTTTGTATATAGTTTGTATTTTTTACGTTTTCCTCTGGTACTCCAAAGACTTTTACTTCACTTCGTTCGCTATCATCAGAAAATGTTATAATAACTTTTACATCATTATTAACTTCTTTTTCATTTTCCGTACCGATATTTATTAATTTGCCTTTAGGTGCATGAATATTTCTGGAAGGGATTACTTCTACAGTTTCATTAGAACTATTGAAAAACTGTTTTACTCCTTCATAAATTGTTGATTTACCACTTCCATTTTCACCATAAATCAAAAGATTTTTACCATATGGTATATTGATTTGGTTGTTTTCTCCTTCACCATAAAATGCTTTATAGTTAATAAATTCAATTTTGGTAATTTGCTTCATTATAAATCTGTGTTATTAATTATTGCAATCTGAGGTAAAGAATTCATACTAAATATTGCTTGACTTACAGGATGTTCCTGTTTACTTACAGTAATAAAGATTCTTCTCAATTGATGTAATTTATTTTCATTTTCATTTAAATCAGGAAGTTCTTTGATATACTGAGCAACATATAATTTGTTTTTTTCAAACTCTTCCTTAAAATATAATTCATAAATCAAAGCATTAGCAATCTGTTCAAAATAAATAAACATAAATTCATCATTGCTATTATTAAGCTTTTCTCTTTTACAGGCGATAAGGTAATCTACCATTTTAGAAAATGGGATTTCTTCAACATCAGAAATTCTTTTGACGGGAATTTTCTGAAAAAACACCTTGCTCAATTCTCTGGTTCCTCCTTGCAATTCAGGGAAATAGTCTTTAAAGCAATACTTAAAGAGTTTTGAATTAAAAAATACAGTGAGATATTTTAAAGATCTACCTGTAACAATAAAACATTTTTGATTTGTGTAAAACTTGGTTTCATCATATATAAATGGTAGAAATTTAGTCATGTTGGGAAATATAATCTTAGGTTTCTCGAAATCCTTCCAATAAGAAATTTGATCTTGGGTTTCGAACCATTTATTGCCAGTTTTTTTTCTTCCATTTCCATCTTGTTCAAGGCGAGCCTTGCCAAAACTTAATAAATAATTCTTGATTCCTTGATAATTTTCAATATCAATATTTAAACTCGGGAAAGTTCCGATTAAATAATATTCTTCAAATTCTGGATACCAAGCAGAAGTATCTTTTCCACGTAAAATAGGTTTAATTATATTAATACTTTTGGGCTCGTTCTCTATAAGTTGATCTCTTATTTTTTTGGGAATAATGAATGCATCATTAAAACCTGTGAGAACTCCTCTTTTAAAATCTAAATCCTTGCCCCAATCTAATAAAGGGATTCCTTGATTTTCAACATAACTTTTAATATCATAGATATCCTTTTCTCCAACTACCCAAGAATTATGACTTAATGATGTTATATAATAACCGTTTTTTCCTACGTAATTTGAAAGTTTATCACCTTTTAGATTAAAGTCATTTTTTAATCTAGTAGCAAATAATCCTTTAGTTTCTGATTTTCGACCTTTTTGCTTATTCTTCAAAATAATGATATTTGTATCAACTGTAGCAGTATCAAATACTTGTACATTTCCAAAATCAATTAGCAATAAAGGATTTGTTTTTTCAGCGAAAAATTGACGTGTAGTTGCTCCATAATTTGCTCTCATCCATTTATTTGAAGTAATGAAGCAAAGGATTCCATCTTTATTTAACAACTGAATTCCTTTTTCATAAAAGAGTGAATAAATATCACCTGTTCTTTCAAAAGTCTCAAAATTCTGGTTTTCGAATAATTTAGCCAAACTGCCACCATTTTTTTGTAATTGTATGTATGGAGGATTTCCAATTACAATATCAAATCCTGCTTGTTTATTCAGCTCAGAATTCATTATTTCTGGGAAATCTAATTTCCAATCAAAATAATTTTCATGCTTACTGGTATCTTGGCGAATAGATTTAAGTTTAAAAAGCATTAAATTCAAGCCTTCATATTTTAATTTACGTTTTGTTATTTCATTAATTTCTTGCTTCTTTGAGGCATAATCAGGATTTATGCCTTTCTCCAGTATATTTTGTTTTTGAATCTCAATCAATATTTCGATTAAATCAATTTTCAGGTTACGGATTTTGAGTTTAAGTTTATTTTTATCTGTTTTGGGATGGAAGAAATCTTTCTGTTCAATAAAAATGCTTTGAATGGTTTCATTTATCCGCTTGTACAAATCGGGGCGACTTTGCTGCAAAGCTGGATTGTTGGTTAATTTCCAATCAATTTCCAATACTTCATCTTCAAATTTGCTTAACAAGCTATTTCCGACAACAATTTTATAATCAAGATTTGGCAATGGTTTTGGGTTGTCTTCATCAACTACCAACGAAAGCCAAAATCTCAGACGTGCAATATCCACAGCCCCTTTTTCAATATCTACACCGTAAATACTGTTTTGAATGATATTTTCTTTGGCTTCTGCCCGGTTAAGTTCTTTGCCAAAATGGTCGGCAATAATTTCTTTTAAGCTAAATATTTCGTGCAGCAAACCTACTGGAAATGCACCCGAACCAATAGCAGGGTCGCAAATTTTAACTTTATCCAATAATTCGTTTATTATCCCAAAATTCAGATGGTTATCCAAATGCTTATTTCGGATTAAATTTTCAATCGAATTTTTACTTTTATCATTATTCCCAGGTTCATAATTCGTAATCAGATATTGAATAAGACTTTCCTGGCACATGTAATGAACAATCTGCTTTGGTGTATAGAAAGCTCCTTTATCTTTATTGTCTTCCAAAAGATTTTCAAAGATATGTCCTAACATTTCGGGGTCAACAGCAACGGTATGATCATCGGGGCTGTCTTCGTAAATTGTAAAATTAAAAGCATTCAGGAAATCGAAAAAGCCACGTTTTAAAGGAAGTTCACTTTGTGTTTCGTTGTGAAATAAATCGGCAGGTATTGTAAAATCATAATTATCAATATCATCTTTGTCAAACAGTCCACCATTTAAGAATGGAATTTTAACAATAGTGCCGTCGGGCATTTTAAAATCACCCTTTTTTAAAGGATTATTCAATGTGTCGAAAAATAAGGTTTTTAACCAAACAGGATAAAAACTATCATTACAACCCGACTGAATAAAAAGGTTTGACAGAAAATTATGATCGCCGTCTTTGTATTTATCATTACTGGCACCCAACCAGCCTTTTCGTTGCACGAAATACAAAAATACCAGGCGGCCTAAGAGTTTTTTAGTAAAATCGCGAACTGTTTTATCGTTGGTTTTGAAAATTGAAATGAAAAAATTTGAAGTATTCAGATATTGAATGAATTTATTGTAATGCGCTTTATATTCATCAAAAAATGCTTTGCTTAATGTTTCAACGGAAAAGGCATTTATCAGGCTTTGCAAATTTTGGTCCTGTATTGATGAAAGTACCTCCAGCCGTTCTGCCAATGTTCGGTTATTTTTATTTAAGCCTGTCTCTATCAGATAAGTATAGCGTTTTGGATGGGTAGCGGTTTCTTTTACTCCTTCTTCAGTAAAAACGCTGTCTTTAGCTACCAGCGTAAAGCGCCAAATAGCATCGTTTACGGGCGAAATAAAATTGATTAATGCGGCCTGTCCTGTAATTAATAATTTACGAACGTATTGTTGAATGGTTACTTTGTTCTGTTCTATATGAACCGATGGTTGTAAAATAATTTCGTAACATTTAATTTCAGTATCATCAGAAAGCGTGATTGAACCATAGATAAATACTTTGCTAATTGCCTTTTGCTCGGTTTGAGTTAGTTCTATGTTTGCCTCAATAGCTTCGGTACGAAGTTGGAAATTTTGAAACACAGGTTTTAAAATGTCTTTGGCAAACAATACTTTATCATAAGGTTTTTTAAGAATATTCGAGATGGTATTCCTGTTTATCATAACTATACGAAACTTTGAGTTAAGACTATTTGTGGCTCAATAATGCCTTTATTATTGTCTTGTAAATTAATACTATTTTCAGTTGAATTTGAAGAAAAATCGTAACTATCCAAAACCTGAATAAAAAGTTTATCAATAAAACTTTGTATGTCTTTGAATCCTTTACCATTGGCTGTAAAGAAATCGTTTATTGATTTTGGAAGCCCTTTTGATGAATAAGTTCCTTTCTTTATTAAATCTATACAACGCTTTAACGCATTGCGCTTTTGCTCAGTATTAGCAAGTTTTAAGATGGAATTAATATTCTTTATTGCTGTTTTCTCAGCAGGACTAATATTTCTTGCAGTTGTACCCTGGATATCCTGTTGGGTTTTCTCTGATTTGAAAAAATCAAATGCTGTAAGCGTTTGTTCATGATGATGAACGTGTAATTCAACTGGCTTTTCGTTATCATCAGCAGAGAAAACTTTTATAGCCTGTAAAAAATTCAATTCAACAGAATTCATTGAAGGGGTAACAAAGCAGAAAATTCCCGGGTGGTTTTGACTGCGCAGATATGCTATTGAACCAGATTTTAAGGGATATTCGACAATGTTTCCTTCAAAATCGAAAAGATTGATTGCTTTTTCTTTTGCAGCCCTTCCGCAACGTGCCTTATTAGGTATTTTTGAAATTTCAATAAAACGCTTTGGATTTTTCTTTTTGAAATCCCTTAACTCATTTAAATATTTCAGAATTTCACTTTCTTCTTTGTTTATTTTACTACCAAATAAAGCTCCTTCGCCTTTTTCTTCCAACAATGAAAAGATTTTATTGTCTTCGCCAAAGGCGGTGTGGAATGATTGTAATTTACGCAAAGCTGTATCAACTAATTGAATTTGTGCATCACCGTGCGATGAAGGATAAAAATTATAGACATAAATATTTTCAGCTCTTGAACCAATACGGTTTACCCTTCCAATGCGTTGCATAAGGCGTGTTGAGTTCCAGGGAACATCATAGTTTACTATAATATTGCTGCGGTGCAAGTTTACACCTTCAGCCAATACTTCCGTAGTAATCAGAATATTGTAATCGTCTTTCCATTTATCTTCATCAACATTGGCATCGAAATTTAAACGGATTACACTTTCCATGTCTTTCCGATTATCGGAACTAATTAAGAGTGGTTTGCGCCTGCCTGTTTTGCTAATTCTCTCTGCCAGTTCTTCGGCTGTTTCTTTGGCTTCGGTAAATATTACCAATTTACCACTTTGATTTTTCTCAGGATTGAAAAAAACTTCTTTTAACTGATTGATAAATTCGGTTAGTTTTGGGTCTGTTTTAACTGCTTGCCAACGTTCTACTAAAATATCAATCATTGATTTGTCATTCAATAAAAGTCGATAAAATTCAGGGGTGAAATCATCTTTGGTGTACTGGCGGTTGTTTCCACCTTTCTGATTTATTTTTTCTTCTATTTCTTCGTAACTATATCCTTCGGCTAATAATTTATTGATATCAAGGTCGGGAGCGATAAAAATTTTATCGTTATCAAACATATTCAGCATATTTTGTAAAGCTGTCTGCAAACGAATAAGCGATTGTTTGAAAGAATGAAAACTACTTTCGAGCCTTTTAACCAGTAAAGTTCTCATAATTGCCGAAAGGCGATTTGAGATTAAACCTACATTCCCATAAATTCGTTGGTCTTCCTCATTAGCTAAAAATTCAATAGCACGGTATCTATAATAACCCAGGCCTTCGACCTTACTTCCATTTTCATCCAATCCGGTAACCAATGAAACCGTATCAAAAAAAAGAACGCTTAAATTTCCCTTTAGATGATAATAAAGTGGAATTGGGTCTCCAACTTTAGGAAATATTATTTTTTGGGTTTTTAAATCTTCAAGATATTCTTCGTTTTTTTCAATATCGGTCCTGGTTCTCCTGATTACTAATGGTTCAATAACATCATTCCGAAGCTGTTGAAATAGTCTTTTGAGTGCTGGAATATTTAAAGTTTCTTCTTCTGCTAATTTCTTGTATTGCTCGTTTACAGGTTTGAAATATTCCTGTAAGTTACGGATGTTTTCAAGGGTGCTATTTCTTCTATCCTGAAACAGATATAATTGATTTTCAATGTCCTGTGGCCGATTGTTTAAAGGAGTTGCTGAAAGCAACATCACTTTTTTACGTGTATCTCCATTTTCTGAAGGTTTGCAACGTGGGCGTTTGCAGATTTCCTGTAAAGAAACATACATATCCGTATAATCATTTCTGAATTTATGGGCTTCATCGATAATTACCATATCGAATTTATCGGCATTTGAAAAAAGGTAATTGTCTTCGTTCAATACTTTATCGAGGCTTCCTGTAGTAACAAATTCAAAATGGTTCTTAATCTGAAAATCTTCGATGGTGGTTTTCCAACTTGCAACCAAAGCTGGTGGCAAGACTGTTAAAATTCTTGTATGTGTGCCGTTTTCATAAATAAACTTTTTGGCAATCATACAGGCAATAATGGTTTTTCCTAAACCAACCACATCTGCAAGGATAATCCCATTGTGTTTCATCATAATTGCATACCCCTGGTTGGCTGCATCGGACTGGTATTTTAAACGTGTGAATTTATCTGGCAAAAGTAAATCAATATTATATGGGTCGTATTCTACTCTTTTGCCAAAATACTCAATCAACATTTTGATATACAATTCAAAGGGTGTGAAATCGTCTCTTAAATAGGTTTTGTTTTTTATCTTTTCAGCTTCAGCCTGGAGGATTGGTACTGATTTTTCCCAAAGCTTTTCAAATTCATCCGATGCGAATTTAACATCATCATAATTTTTCAATGAAACATTAAATTCATAGTTTGCATTTGGATTGGTTCCTAATCCAGCATCAGTAAGATTTGATGATCCTGTTATTACTTCGCAGGGTGCGTATTCGTTGAAAACTGCCGAACGGAAAATATACACTTTAGCATGGATTTTCATTGTCGGGTGTGCTCTCATTTCAATCTTTTCAGAAATTATATCCTGTAAAAATTGATTAATCCCATCTTCTGTAAATTTATTGTAGTCCGCTTTTTGAATGTTTTCTATAAGCTCCTTTAAAAAAGTTTCCTTTGTTTCTGCTGAACTTTCCAAATACAACAATCCTTTTTCGTGGTATTGTTTTGTGAGCATATCTACATTTATACCAACCAATATTCTGATTTTTGGAATTTGTTCCAAAAATGGCCTTACCTTAAAATATCCTGATGCCCTGAAATAGCCCACTAAAGCATCAAAAAATTTTAATCCAGGATTGTTTATCAATGTCCCTTCAAATTTCTTTATCAGGCTGTTGTCTTCGCTGTTTGTGAAAAAGTTTGTTGGCATAATTTTTTATGAAAAACTTAAAAAGTTTAAAGAAATTAAAACTCCCGAATCAAATATATATATTAAAACCAATTAAACAATAAAACGGAATGGTATTCATTGATTTTAAATAAGATAAAGAATGAAACCTTACCTGAATATTTAAAAATAAAAGTTCATTCCTTTGAAAAATTTATGCTAAGCTGAGGTTCTAATATACAAGGATTATTTATATCAAAAATTTTCAATTTCTGAAAAGCAGGATAAAAAGATTTTAATGGATTAATATAATTATCAATGGCTTGCGTATCCTTAGTTATAAAACAGTCTATGTCATTTGTTACGATAAGATGTGAAAGAATTTTAATATCGTCTTTAATACAAGCCTTACTAGCATTTTCATTAAGTTTATCTTTGTGCTCAACTAGTCGTTTGTTCAATATTGCGGATTCTCTTCCTTCAGTAATATTAAAAGAGAGATGACGAAAACTATTAATAGGAAAGTCATTAACCAAATCATTTTGCCAATACTCGGCAACTACAATTGGAGATAGATAATATGGAATATTATGCTTATTGAAATAGTCAAAGTAATCTTTGGCATTCTTGTGACAAGGTTTATTCTTATCTGCCAATTCGATAAGAAAGCAGGTATCCAGTAAAACTTTATTAATCTTCATCATCTCTTAGATTTCTTTTCCATTTTACAGAATCAGGAATATTTTTCCAGGCTTCTGTTCCATTTTCAATAAATTTTAATAATTCTTCGCCTTCGAGTGTGCCACTGTAGTCTATGAACTCAATAAATTTCATACTATCATTTAGATACTCATATGAAAAAAGGTCCTGTTTTGCTTTAACCTTAACACCACATCGCTTATAAAGTCGATTCTGGTTAATAAGGTCGTTACGATCACAGTCTATTGTGATAGTTCCAGCACTTGTATCTAAGTGAATATTTGGTTTTGTCTTTCCTCCTAAATCGGTTATTTCTCCATAAAAAATAACTTCGACCTCTACCCATGTTTGTTTTTGAAGAAAATAGTTTGTGGAACTATCTATTTTCAGAATCTCCACTTGGTTACTATCTTTAAATAGATAAGTTACATTATTGGTTTTGGCATTTTTCTGCCACTCATCAATGATTTTTGCCCTATCTTGATTTATTTCAAAAATACTATTAGTATTTGTAGCAATATTTAAGTCAGAAATAACGGAATTAATTGCAGCAACGATTGTGAAAAGCCTAAGTTTTACACTACCATCTTCATACTTTAGCGTTATGTTTGCTTTCTTTTGGTCTTTAAGAAGGGGTTTACGGATTAAAACTTCGAGATCGTATAGGACGTTTTTAAGTTCAGAGATATCATAATTATCAATAGTCAAGCTATCGTCATTATTTTTAATGACTAATTCAAATACGCCAATATCATCATTTTGATTTTTCATAACTATTAATGTTAAAAATATAAATTATTACCATAGATAAAAAAGAATATGAAAAATAGTTTAAAGGACAATGGACATCTTTTAATATTAAAAAAGTACACATATAATAGAATATCAACAACATACAAACTATATTAAAAAATCTTTAAGTCCAATAAATTTGAAAGAATAAAAAGAGCGTTTGGACACTGAAAAATAATTTTTCACTACATAAAACATTAAATATCAAAATAATACATATTCTAAATTTATCTATACTTTGTCCAATGTCCAAATAGATTATTTTAACATATTTCCAACGGTAGATTTACCCACACCCAGTATTTGGCCTATTTCTCTATAGGAAATACCTTTTTCATGAAGTAATTTTGCAAACTGTTTTTTATCAATACTATCCAAACCGCCTGAATTTTCAATAACTATATTAACTCTTGAAGCGGTTTGTCTAAAGTATTCGACTAATTTTGTAGCATTCTCCAAGGCTTTTAAGCTTATTTCGTTTAAATCACCTCTACCACAAGCCCAGTAAATTACTTGAAGTATTAATGCAAACCGTGAAATATAAGTATCCAACTTGGAATAAGTGCATTTAATTGATTCCGCTATTTTAGGGTCATTAATCAAGTCTGTATTATAATTCTGCCACTCAATAAAATTTGTTTTAGCATCCGATGAATATTGTATGATTGTTGACACTGGTTCGCCGTTATCATTGGTATTCATTGGAAAGCTAATTATTTTGCGAATTATTTCCTTATATGAATCAACTAAGATTGTAGATAATTCACTTTCATCATAATAGGGCTTCTTTAAGTCTTCAGGAAAAACAAACAAAATCCTATCAATAAAGCCGTTTTTAGTCATATTGTCTTTATTGAACTCATTTAAAATAGATGTTTGAATAGTGCCGCAAACTGATATAAAAGGATGTGGAATAAAAATGGGTTTACTACTTTTTCGATTCACTTTAATTGCTTTACCACTCCAATTGCTTAACCAAAACTGCTGGTCACCTCCTTTATGATAACGATTGAATTCATTTATCCATCCAGCAAGTTCATCTTTGTAAAGGCCTAAACCACGTTTATTGTTGCTATGCAAGTCGTTAAGTGCTTCGGGCGTTAAATCAGATACAATAATTTGTTTTAAACATGGTTTTATAGGTTTTTCAATTCCTTGTGCAAGTCTCTCCTTATTTGTTAGTTCAGCAATTAAATCATAGTCAGACAAAGCTTTTTCATATTCGCGAAAATATTCTTTATCGATTTCAAAAATAGGTTCTAAGGCAAAACTTAGGGGGTGGCTTTTATTAATTCCAGACCTACCAACTATTGCAATATAAAGGACTGCATTATCAATCCAGGAACTTTTAACCTGAATTTTTAATGAATTACCAATTGCCACTGATACAGCAAATAAAATGGATGCGCATAAATAATCAATTGGAAATTTTAAAGTCTCATTGGTAGCAAATATAAATTCCTGCAGGATATCTGGAAAAACAGTTACAGGAAAATCCATTTTTGGGATTGAATGATTTTCTTCCGATTCCAAAATATTATTCTCATTAGGATTAATTGAGACTGAACTTACTTCTGAACTGTCATTTAAGGCAAGCTGGCTATCATAAATCTGTTTAAGTTTATCCATATCAACGATTTGTATCATAGAACTTAAATCAGACAGACCATTTTCAATAAGTAAATCATTTGCATCTTTACTATCAGGAAATACAATTGCTTTTAAATTGGTTACAGGAATTTGGTTTTCAAAAATAACGAAAGCCAATTGAGTATTGAACTTATCCCCTGCTTCGTCCCCATCTCCCGCAAGTATTACAGTTTTGTTTTTAATATAACTATTTAGCAAATTTGCTGAAGGCAAATTGCTTGCTCCAAAGGTGGCAATTGCTGAATAACCGATTTCAACAAATGAAAGTGCGTTGTTTGGTCCTTCACAAATAAAAACAGTATCGTTTGAAGGATTATAGCCACTTACAAACAAAGTATTTTCCTTAACGCCAGAATATTGCGTTTTTGGCAAGTCTTTTTCTTTTAGTTCTTCGTCTGTTGCAATATTTCTGCGCTCAAAACCTGTATTATTATGGTTTACAAACACAACAGAAGCAGGATAATTCTTATAGGCGTTTGATTGATAAAAATGTTGGTGTTTGGTTAATCCCCTGCTTTTTTGATATTCGATAGCTGCTGTTTTTGCTGTTTTTTGAATATGATAAAGTTGTTTGGCAATTTTATCATATTCTTTCTTGTCTTCCGGTTGCTGTATGTTCAAATGTAAATCATCGCTCATTTTATTTAGAATCTGAATGAAGTCTGTTTTCAAAGATAAATTGTAATGAAATGCGGCAAATGTGAAAACATCTCCTGCAAAATCTGAGTTACCGTGGTCACGAAACATCCATTGTCCAGATTTTAAAAAGATACTCAAACTTGGTTTGGTATCATTATAAAAAGGATTTTTGATGTTTTTGCATTTATTGCCTTGCAGCACCAGTCCAGGAATAACGAACTTATAAAAATCAAGTCCGTTATCTGACCGGATTAAAATTTCTTTGGTTGAAATTTCCATCGATAAACTTGCTTTAGTAGATTGATGATAGTTATTTACTTGTTCTTGTAAGCAGGTTTATAATGGCTTTTGAGGTGTTCTTCGATATCAGAAGCCCGATAATAAATTTTGCTACCTATTTGGCTGTATGGTAAAACCCCATTGTCTCTGTAAGATTGTAAAGTTCTTTTAGAGATTTTCAAGAGTATGCAAACCTCCTGAATATCTAACCACTTATCTTTTAGCGGATTTACATTGTTAATACAATCAACCTTTTCAGTCAGTGAATCAATTTTATTTAAAAGTTCATCGAACTTATCACCAGGAATAATTAATGCTTCCATTTTTTTATTTTTAAAGATTTAACAATATGTTTTGTTGAAATCTTCATTCAGCGCTAAATGATGGTTTCGGAAGCAAATGTATGTTATAGAAAGAATGTATGTAAGTTACCACAGGTTCCGTAACCTTGTAGTAACTACATAAAATACAATCAATTAAGAAAAATAATTATTTTATTTTTTGTGATTTACTAAGCAAAGTAGAGAAATGTTTTGTCCAGAAACTTGCAGCTTTAGCATCCGGTTCACCAAAAAGAATCTTTAATTTGTTGGTGCTTATTTCATCGCTGCCTTTTGTTGTAAATGAGTTTGATATAAAGCGATGTAATTCAGCTTTTGATTTTACATCAAATATTTCGGGCTTTAATTCGCTTAACTGCTGAAATAAAAAAGCCAATTCAGGAACTGAAAGATTTGTTTTCATTTTAGAGGATTCTGTTGTTCCTGGCTTCATAAGGTTTATTTGTTCATCGATGAATTCAAGGGCGTTGTTTAATTCAGAACCATAAAAATAGTTGTAGAAATCCCGTTGAATTTGTTCAGTGTCCTTATTAAATCCATCTTCAAAAGTATCCTTAAAAGAGGGTGGTTGGGATATCAGGATTTTGTAAAGTTCATTGTTTGTGTCCTGATGGGCAAATATTTGCTCCAAAGAAATTTGGTATTTTTCAGTCCAATTTAACAAGTCTTCTTTCTTTGCAAATATGTTTTCTGTATTTGGTTCTAATTCTACTTTTAAACGATTCAGGTATGGAATCTTTTCTTCCTGGGTTAAGTTGATTAAGTTGTCGAGTATTTCTTTTTTGAGGTGTTTAATATCATCCTTCAACTGGTAAATGTAATGCATTGTCGTTGTTTCATAAGGATAATTGTATTCGAGATGTTTTAAAAAGTGTTTATAATCCCGGTATTGCACTTTTACCTTTTGCTGTTCGATGGGTGTGGTTTGAAAAGTTCCGGTATTACCTAATAATCCAGCTTTAAAGTCAGTCAAAGTTTTTTCGGTAATTGATTTGAAAGTTTCAAAATACCTGTTGTATGATCTGAATGCGTATAAGAAAAAATTACTGTAATGGTCTTCAATTTCCTCTTTTGGTACTGTATTAGGGTGCCAGTATGCAATATAATACATTCTTAAAAGAAATTCTTTTCGTGCTTCTGGTTTATTCGTTTCGAACTGTCCTAAAGAAAGTGTCAGGTATTTATTTATCTCAAAATTGTTGTATTTGTTGACCTTATCATAAATCCATTGTTTAAACTCAAGCATCAGATTTTCAGAAATGAATTTTGGAAAATAATTCTTATCAAATTTAGGTGCTCCCATGTAATCGCTTGTATAATGTTGATAAGATGCCACTTCCCAACAAAAGCGCTGTTCTAATTGTTCAACTAAATATATTTCTTCCATTTGATGCGAATAGATTAGAAAATAAATGCAAAATAATAGAAAAATATGAATTTTAAAGAAATGGACTGATAAATAGAATTATAGAAGAGGATTAAAAAAATATTATAACATTACATGTATATATGTCCATATGTGATTATATAAAAATTGTTTCACATTTATACTGAATTAATCGTTAGGAAAAAGACAAATAAATGATGAAAAACAGAGAAAAAAATTGAATTTAATTATCTAATATTCAATAGTTTTTAGTAACTTTGTAGCAAAGCAAACAAGTTCATTGAGAGGAAATAAAGTGCAGTTTAACATGTGGGTTATTCGTGGGACTAACTAAATTAATGCACTGTATATATTTCATTATCAGGCTACTATGTGAGTTATGTTCGATTCCCCGCAGCTCCACTTTTAAGAGAAGCAAAACAACGCAAAGACCTGTAAATAAGACATTACAGGTCTTTTTTTATAAATTTTCCTTCTATCATCAATTTCGTTTTCATGGCCATATTATTATAAGAAAGTCCGGTTGCCAAAATGCATAACGGTTTGTTGACAATATTGAAATTGGTGAAATATGCCTGCCTTACGGGATTAACGTGGGAAATAACACAATATATATGAAACTATTGTTTTATAGGATGCTTTAACAAGTTTTTTTTATAAATTTGATTTTTAAGTACCTAACAACTGTTATTATGAAGATAAGAGACCTAAAAACAAAGACCAAATTAATCACAGGTTTTTCATTTGTAATTTTCTTTGGAGTACTCTTAGCCTTCCTCGGCACTTCAAGTATGATAAACCTCGAAATTCAATACAATAAACTGCTTGAGTTAAATAAATCCAAAAAGTATATTTACAAAGCATCCAATCATTTATCGCTCTACATCTATTCAAAAAATGCCAATGATTTACAAATATCCAACCAAAACATTGCATTTGCTGAAAATGTAGTAGATTCGGTAATTCCACTTATTATAGCCTCACCATGGATATTGCCTTCTGAAAGGGTGTATCTTAAAAAAATTTACGAAGATTATCAAGCTAAATATAATGATTACCAGAATATTAAACAAAAAGTCCTTGAAAAAGTCAAAAATTCAGATATCCTGTTAAGCCAAAATGAAGCTGATGCAGAACAATTAAAGCTGTTAAGACAATCTGAAGATGCACTCATTGAACTTATCGAAAACGTTGAACAAAGCAACAGAGGCATGGTTAATGGAACCTATAACGGATCGCTTGGACTTATAATAGCTATAACTTTGCTAATAATAATTTTTAGTACATTAATTATCAGATATTTAACAAATCACATCCGGAAATATCTCGAGGCATCTAAAAATGTTGCGGTTCAATTTGCAGCAGGCGATTTTGGTTATGCAATACCTGCTGAACAATTGCTGGTAAATGATGAATTTGGGGATCTGATAAAAGCCATGAATAAGCTTGGCCAGTCCATGAAACAAGTACTCAGCAGGGTACTAATTAATGCAGAAAATTTACAGTCAGCCAGCGATCAATTGAATATGGAGTCACAATCCATTTCGAACGGGGCTAACTTACAAGCCTCAAATGTAGAAGAAGTTTCATCATCCATGGAAGAGATGGCAGCCAATATACTTCAAAATACCGAAAACGCCATTCAAACTGAAAAAATTTCAACCAATGCATTGAAAGGAATTCACGAAGTAGTTGAAAAATCTAAGAAATCAGAAGAAGTTAATAAGGCAGTTGCGGGTAAAATTCAGATAATCAACGAGATTACATTTCAAACAAATTTACTGGCATTAAATGCAGCTGTTGAAGCAGCTCGCGCCGGAACTCATGGAAAAGGGTTTGCCGTTGTTGCAGCCGAAGTACGTAAACTGGCTGAAAGAAGCAAACTTGCAGCCACCGATATTGTTGAATTGGCCAATGAAAGTTCAAATATTGCCAGCCAGGCCTGGGACAGAATGTCGAAAACTTTTCCGGAGATTGAACGATCAACTTGTTTAATTAAAGATATTGCTGCTGCAAGTGGGGAGCAAAATATAAATTCTGTCCATATTAATCAAGCTATCCAGCAATTAAACAATATCACCCAACAGAATGCAACAGCTGCTGAAAAATTAGCCAGAAGTGCAGAAATACTGGCATTACAAGCCCAAGACCTTAAGGATCAAATTAGTTTCTTTACGTTTTAAGCCCATTGTTCTTAATATTGTTTCTTCATTGATTCCACTTCTTTAATCTTTAAGACAGATTCGTTATCTGCCAAATATATTTCTATATTAACCTCTGGCTCACTGGACAAATTGACAACGGAATTTAAAAAAGTATACTTGCTTTTCTCCAAATCTTGCCTTAAATTTAATAGTTCTTAGCCCTGAAATTTTCCTGAAAAACGCGACCTTACATGAAATCTGTTATTTTAAGTTTTTTAATATGGATAACATTGATCGCATCAATCGTTTATTTATTTGCTCATTTTTATAACGGAACAATCGACCTTTCCATCCAAAACGAACAGAAAACTGTTGTTTTCAAACCTCTTCATTCACTTGAATTTGGGATAATGTTCCTTATTATTTCAATTTTACTTTATATGATTACTTTTTATCTTAAAACTAGAGAAGAAAAACTGCAAAAAATTCTTGAAAAAGAAAAAGAGCTAGCCCTTACCCCGGACGAAAAAATGACAAAACTTCTTGAAAATAATTTAAAACATATCGGCACTTTTGAAGAGGAAAAGTTTATTCTATTCTTTGATGAATTGGGAAATTACTTTCAAAACTATAAAATCGTGCATGCAGATAATCTCTCTTCAAGTCCTGTTAAAATTGAATTACGGGGACAATATAACGATTACCCTGTCAGGCTTAGATTTTCGTACCAAAATGAATTACTGATAAGCGCTAAAGCTGACATTTTTCCTGCCTATCTTGAAATATATAAAAACTCAGGCTTATTCAGCGCTGAAAAAGCAAAAGAATGCAGTAGTGATTACCTCGAAACTTATATTACGGATTATGCCAAAAGCTATAGTGACATATTGCAAATTGCCTACAATCCTGAAAAGATACCGGTACATAAGGATATTACCGATCCGTGGAATAAAGAGGATATTTTAAGGGTTTTTGTTGGAAAAGGTATCTATATCGAAGGCCTTGAATATATTATTGACATCTATCTGGCTGTATTCAAGTCCTTTACTGAAGAATTCAGAATAAAAATATTGGCATTTATGGCAGATAATAAAATTGCCAATATCAATTTAACAACTGATGAAATCAGGATTGCACTTCCGTCTGAGCAACTTCTGTTAAAACCGCTGACCCAGGTCAGGGATGTTTTGGATTTTATATTGAATATTGCAGGAGAATTTGAATCAATTCCGATAACAGGGAAAATAAATTTTGATACAGGTATACCAGAGTCCACCATTAAAGTAAGATTGAACACCTGTAAATATTGTACTACAAAATATCCGCTGATGAACGACATTTCGTGCCCGAATTGCGGAGCACCTTATAGCTAGCGAATCAAATACAAATACTTTTAAAAAACCCTGCTGAAGCGTTTAAATACTTTACAAATTCAGTAATGATCAATGTATTAAAATCAAACAGCATTTCACAATAGAGGTAAATAAATTCGATCAACTAATTTTTATGAACACTCATTGATTAGAAATTAATTGAACCTGAAAATACAGGTACCCGACTAAATTGTTAATAATCTTTTAAATCAGGATGATTTTCCTTTCAGCAGGTTGGTTATCTTTGATTAATAAAACTAAAAGAACCTTATAAAATAACCACATATCCATGGAGAACTACAAAAATTCAGAAAACGAAAAGGAGAATCTTTTAAATGATTTTTTAAATCAAATGGAAGTCAATAAAAAAGCGGAGGAAGCGGTAAGTTACCCCATGAAAATAGAGGACAACAAATTGCCTTTAGTTGAGGAATATCCTGAAGTTGAGAATACGCCAGAACTTGTTAAGAAAATTGACCGGTTAAATAAAATTGCAGCCCGAATTGACGAAAAACCCACCCTCAAAATAGACGAGAGTACGCTTAAGCATAAATACAAAATTGAGTATAAAAACAACCTTAATTTACAACAACTGGCTGCAACAGTTATTACCAAAGGCCCCATGCTGGTTATTGCCGGTGCAGGAAGTGGTAAAACCAGGGTAATTATTCACCGGCTGGCCTTTTTAATTGAAAATGGTACAGATGCTTCAGAGATATTGCTGCTCACTTTTACCCGAAAAGCAGCTAAAGAAATGATAACAAGAGCAGAAGAACTCCTCAATATGAATGTTGCAAGTCAGTTAAAAGGCGGAACATTCCATGCTTTTGCCAATTATGCTTTACGAAAATACAGCAATCTGGTCGGATTATCGCCCAATTTTACAATCATCGATGCTTCGGATGCCGAAGATACCGTTGATTTAATAAAAACAGAGCTTCAATTGGGAAAATCTGGAAAAGCTTTTCCAAAAAAAGAAAGGATTTATGAACTTATTTCATCAGCCAGGAACAGGAACAAAACTTTAGCCGAAGTGATTGAAACAGAATTTACAGGACTTACAGAATATATAAAAGATATAGAATTGATAGCCAGAGGTTATACAAGGTACAAAGAAATATGCAGGATACTGGATTACGATGATTTAATGGAAATTTTACGCGATAAACTCCGTGATAACCTGATTTTCAGGAATTATCTTCAACAGGAATTTTCATATATTATGGTAGATGAGTTTCAGGATACCAACCTGTTACAAAAGGAAATTGTTGATTTTTTAGCCGAGCGCCACAAAAATATAATGGTAGTTGGTGATGATTCACAAAGCATTTATTCATTCAGGGGAGCCAATTACGAAAATATCTTACTTTTCCCCGAAACATATCCTGACTGTAACATTGTAAAACTGGAACAAAATTACCGCAGTAACCAGACTTTGCTTGATTTTACAAACCAGATAATAAACAATGCCAGAATTGGCTACCGTAAAAAGCTTTATTCAGACAATCGCAACTATTTTAAACCAATTGTAAAAAAATTTTATAATGAAAACGAAGAGGCCGAATTCATTGTAAATCATATTCTTGAATTGAGGGAAAAAGGCATAGAATTAAAGAATATTGCTGTTTTGAACCGAGCTGCCTGGCATTGGCGACATGTAGAAATAGAATTGATAAAGAAGGGTATTCCCTATGTAACCGTTGGTGGACTCGCGTTTCATGAACGAAAGCACATAAAAGATTTTATTTCATTTTTAAGAATTATTTTAAATCCCTTTGATGCAGTGGCCTGGCACAGAATTTTAAAACTCATTCCAGGTGTTGGCAAAGTGAGTGCAAACCAAATGATTGCAGATATCCGGCAAAACCACGGTAAACTAAATATTGAAATTTACAGGAAAAGAAAAAATGCAGCTGAAATTGCAGAACTTTCAAAAATGCTGGTACAGGCTGAAAGTGAAACACTAAGTATGGCAGGTAAACTTGAAACAGTTTGTCAATATTATCTGCCAATCCTTAAATCCACTGAAACAGATTTTAATATCAGGGTACTTGATATCCAGGTATTTATCGAAATGGCATCGAAATACGAGAATCTAACAAAATTATTGTCGGAATTTACCCTGGAACCTCCAACCACCTGGTTTGCAAACAAATCGCGTCCGCTGATTGACGAATCGGAAGAAAAACCACTAACCCTTTCAACGGTTCACTCCGCCAAAGGGCTGGAATGGTATTGTGTATTTATCCCACATGCCCTCGACGGTTTGTTTCCTTCGGTACGTGCTATTAAAAATCTCGAAGAAATTGAGGAAGAGCGAAGACTATTTTACGTTGCAAGCAGCCGGGCCAAAGAAGAATTATTTATCACCATGCCTTCGTTTGTGCAAACTTATAACGCTTTTCTCTCCTACCCTTCGCGATTTATTGTAGAGATTGAAAAAACCAAATACGATTACCTACAGTAACTGTTATTCTTTTTTCTTAAACAGAAAATTCCAGCCAAGGTAAGCCAATAACGCTATAGAGGCTATTATCAACGGCCATTTCAGAATTTTAATAATGAAAAGAATTACGATAATGATCAAAGCCACAATAGCAATAATATTTCCTTTTTTCATGATACCTGGAATTTAATGTTAATATCCAAATGTAAATTCTAACCAAAGATATAATTTTTATAAATATCCATTTTGATTTTTAAAAATAAACTTTGTGTATAAAGTTGTTTTGAGTGGCACGAGAAAAAGTTTAAAAAACCATTCAGAAAAATATCCATTGTAATGGTAGAACTTTAAAGTTGCGATTTTTTTAAACCACGAGAAGCAATACCCAAAATTGATTGGACAGATTGATTTATCCGGTAATTAGAAAAACACCCAAGGAGTCGGGAAAAAATTAATAGGCAGTGCCTTCAATTTCAACACCTTCCATTCGGTCGCCTGCCACTACTTTACCCCATCTGAAACTTATGAAAAGTGAAAACAAAAACCGGCTGTTGTGTTGTGCCATAATTTCAACATCATTCAAGAAAGCGCTTGCGACTCCACCTATATCAATTGCTTTTAAACGGTCGTCTTTTTTACTGTATTCAAAGCTAAAGCCACCTTTTGCATAAACACCAGGATCTAATTTTATTTCGTCAAACCCCAGAAAAAAAGAGGAGCGCCCAATAATTGGCTGGTATACATTTGGGTCAGGATTGAATTTTTCATCTTCATAGTCCTGCCCTTTCCAAACCTGGTAATAAACAGGTTTTAAAAAGATTAAAGCGGGTCCGCCTACAATAAAATACCTTACAGAAACGCCGTTTTTATCTATTTTTCGGTATAATTCCTTTTGCAATCCAACGCCCCCGCGTGTTTCCCAGGCAAAATTCAATTTACCATAAACATATTGATTTACCTGGTTTGCATTGTTTGATATTTTCGTTTCCTTGATATGTTTAATATAATTCATATCTACCTCCCATACAAATTTCTTTGAAGAATTTATCCGGGTTGCACTTCTGTAATTACCACCTAAGCCATTGGTATTAATGAAAATACCCCATGATTTTTCATTTCTGAAAAATATTTTTAGCTGGTCGTCAACATCCCCCTGCGATAATGAAAGAAATTTAAATGTAAGCAGAGAAATCAATACTAATATGGATTTCAAAAATTTCAATTTCCGAAAAACTAAATCAGACTTTTATGAAAAGAAAACTGGTAAATTGGTAAAGTGTAATAGTTTTAGTTTAATTGTGAACTTGTTTGCTGTATTTCATTCATCGAATAAGCAGGACAAGGAGGAGCGTTTTTCAGTCCCCTGCATGCACCCATAAAAACAACCATTCCGATTACTACCAAAGCAAGATAAATTCTCTTTTTCATACAAAACATTTTAAAATAAAACACCTGAAAACTTTACAAATATAAATTAATTTAATCAAAACCTGAATTCAATCCATTTTATTGTTTTCATATCAATTATTATGCAGGAATTTATAATTATTAACTAAAATCGTGTAATCGCTGATATTTTAATATTTTTGTTCATCCTAACCAATACATGAAAAGATGGAAATAAGAGAAGTTATTTTGAATCACCGTACCATTAGAAAATATAAATCTGATCCAATTGATCCTGCGCTTCTCGAAAAAATCCTTATAGCAGGAACCCGGGCTTCAACTACTGGTAACATGCAAGTTTACAGCATAATAGTTACTACTGATTCTTCAATAAAAGAAAAGCTCTGGACTGCGCATTTCAGGCAGGATATGGTAAAACAAGCCCCGGTAATTCTAACATTTTGTGCTGATTTTCACAGGTTTAATCTTTGGTGCAAACTTAGAAATGCAGAACCCGGTTACGACAATTTTTTGTCCTTCTACACTGCTTCCATTGATGCATTGCTTGCTGCACAGAATGTATGTATTGCAGCTGAATCGTATGGTTTAGGAATTTGTTATCTTGGAACTACAACTTACATGGCCGGATCAATAACAGAAATATTGGGTTTGCCCGAAAACGTAGTACCAGTAACAACGGTGGTTTTAGGCTATCCCGATGAAAATCCGGGTTTAACGGACAGGTTGCCCCTCAATGCAGTTGTTCATTCCGAGAAGTATAATGCCTATACACCAAACCAAATTGAAGACTATTATAATGAAAAAGAGAACCTTGCGATGACCAAAGAGTTAATTCAACTGAACAAAACTGAAAACCTTGCCCAAATTTTTACGGATAAAAGATATACAAAAAAAGACAATGTAGATTTTTCAAAGAGTTTTTTAGAATTGATTAAAAATCAAAAGTTTATGAACAATTTTTAAATAAAATCCGGAAATTTTAAACCTTTTTACTTTTTCATTCTTTCTTACAAAATTTAAATCCTTAAAGAAAACATTTTTTAAATTTATCAAATGATTTTATCCATTTTCATAGAATAAATCCTGTTTGGTCAAAAGTGCCAGGCGCTAACAAGATTTTATTCTTACATTTAGGTCAAATTCCTTTAAAAATATACAAATGGGTTGGAATATATTTAAAAAAACCAAAGAACGGGAAATAACTCTTGAAGAAAGGGTAACTATTGCACTTCAAAAGGCAAAAGAAGATAAAAGGTTGGCCAGCAAGGAAATACAGGATATTAAAAAGTGGGCCGCCGAAGCGATAATAGATTTTTACAGCGCATTTTTCCCTAATTCAAATCTAACCTATTATCGTAACCAATACGCTGAAACAGCACTTGCCCAATATTCATCTATAAAAGAAAAATATAGTCAGCAACTTGGAGAGGAAATGGTTCAGAAATGCGAAAACATAGTAAATGGATATCTTAACCAAATTCAGCTCAGGGAATCAAAGCTTAAACTATTCGAAAAAATTGAAGCAGAGTATATACAAACCAAAGAGAAACTGAGACTCGCCGAAAAACAGGGTCAAAGAACAGATCGTATTCAGGAACATGAAGAACGGCTTAAAAATCTTGACAATGATAGTGAAGGTTTGTCTAAAGCCATGACCCAAACTTATAAGCTCGAAGATATCAAACAGGAAATTGAATTGAAGGAAGAGTATTTTAACCAGCTTGAAAAATTACAAAACCAGTTTGCTGATGAATCTGATTATAACAATTCAATTGCTTACAAGGGAGAAATTGATAAAATGCTCGAGAACATGAAATAAGTAAATTTTACAATGCAGATAGAATAAACAATATTACTTCAAAAAAAAAGTCCTGACGAAATTGCCAGGACTTTTTTATTATAAATCTGGAATTATTTTACTGAATCAATGTATTCAATTAATTCACAAACCTTTGCAGAATAGCCCATTTCATTATCGTACCATGAAACTACTTTTACAAAAGTATCAGACAATTGGATACCTGCTTTTGCATCAAAAATTGAAGTTCTTGTATCGCCATTGAAATCGGTAGAAACTACTTCATCTTCAGTATAGCCAAGAATTCCTTTTAGTTCATTTTCAGAAGCTTTTTTCATTGCTGCGCAAATATCAGCGTACTTTGCTGGTTTTTCGAGACGGCATGTTAAATCTACCACAGAAACATTAGCAGTAGGAACACGGAAAGCCATACCTGTCAACTTTCCATTGAGGCTTGGGATAACTTTACCCACAGCTTTGGCAGCACCGGTAGAAGAAGGAATAATATTCTGGGCAGCACCACGTCCACCTCTCCAGTCTTTTGAAGAAGGACCGTCAACGGTTTTTTGAGTAGCTGTGGTAGCATGAACGGTTGTCATCAAACCTTCAAGAATTCCAAAATTATCGTGTAATACTTTGGCTACCGGAGCAAGGCAGTTTGTAGTACAAGAAGCATTAGAAACTATTGTCATTTCTTTTTTGTAAGAGGCATTATTAACACCCATAACAAACATTGGGGTGTCATCTTTTGAAGGTGCAGACATGATTACTTTTTTTGCACCTGCATCAATGTGACCCTGTGCTGTTTCTTTGGTAAGGAATAATCCTGTAGATTCAACCACATAATCGGCCCCAACTGCTCCCCAGTTAATACTGGCAGGACTCTTTTCAGCAGTTACCCTTATTTCTTTACCATTTACTATCAGTTTGCCATCTTTTACCTCAACTGTGCCATTGAATTTTCCATGTGTGGAATCGTATTTGAGCATATAAGCCATATAATCCACACTGATTAGGTCGTTAATAGCCACAACCTGGATAGTTCCTTTCAGAACGGACTGACGAAATACAAAACGGCCAATCCTTCCGAATCCGTTAATTCCAATTTTTATTGACATAATTCTCTATTGTTTAATTTATTGATTTGATTTTTCAGTGAACAAAAATAACTCATAAAGCCGAATAATTCATAAAAAAAATGTCAAATTTGAAATAAATATTATTTTAGCTCATAATTTTGATTCACAGCCGCAACCATGAAAATACAGAATCTGGAAAATAGAGTGGAAGCATTTATAAAGCTTGGTACTTATATTAAAAAATTTATTTCAGAAAAAGATGCTTCATCTGATTTTTTAGAATCTGTTCACGGTTCTAACGAATGGTTTACAAATGAAAATGTTATCCACGCTTTAACATCTGTTTCAGAAATTCTTTCAGAAAAATCGCTCAGTGAATGGCTTGGCAGGTACCCTGATATTCAGTTGAAAAGAAACGAAAAAAAAATTGGGCTGATAATGGCCGGAAACATCCCGCTTGTGGGGTTCCATGATTTTTTATCAGTATTAATCTCAGGGCATAAATTGGTTGTTAAACTTTCATCTAAAGATGATAAATTGTTGAAATTCATTGTAAACTGGCTTATCGCTTATAATAAAGAATTTGAAAATCTTATAACCTTTGAAAACGCTCAATTAAAAAATTTTGATGCAGTAATTGCCACAGGAAGCAACAATTCGGCCAGGTATTTTGAATACTATTTCTCGAAATACCCGAATATCATACGAAAAAACCGGAATTCTGTCGCAATTTTAACGGGAATGGAAACAAAAAGCGACATGGATGGATTGGCAGATGACCTACTGATTTATTTTGGCCTTGGCTGCCGGAATGTTTCAAAACTGTATATTCCTGAAAATTTTGATTTAAAACTCATTTTTGAAGCATTGTACAGGTATAATAACTATTTGTACCATAATAAGTTTTACAACAATTTTACCTACAATAAATCGATTTATTTAATGAATAAAATCAGGTTTTGGGAAAACGGTTTTATCATTTTAAAAGAAGACATTGCCATCGCTTCGCCTATTTCGGTAGTTTTTTTTGAAAGATATGAAAACATTGAAATAGTAAAACAAAAGATAGCATTGGAAAAAGATTTTTTACAATGTGTAGTAGCAAAGGAAGGAGTTATAAAAGGGTCAGTAAATTTTGGCCAGACTCAACGTCCACTTTTATGGGATTATGCAGATAACGTTGATACCATGAAATTTTTACTAACTCTCTAAAATGAAATATCTTGTTGTGGTTTTAGGTCCAACCGGAATAGGTAAAACGGACACTGCTGTTTATCTTGCCAAAAAGCTGAAAACAGAAATTATTTCAGCCGATTCGAGACAGTTTTACAAAGAACTTAAAATAGGCACGGCCATCCCTTCCCCATTGCAATTATCAGAAGTAAAGCATCATTTTATTGGAAATATTTCAATTGCAGATTATTATAATGCCAGTACTTATGAAATGGCTGTAATTGATTTGTTAAAAGACTTGTTTAAAAATAAAGATGTTGTAATAATGGCGGGAGGATCAGGCATGTATATTGACGCAGTTTGCAAAGGGATTGATGATTTACCTGAAGTTGACCAGGAAATAAGGAAAAAACTTCAGGATAAATATGAATCAGAAGGGATTGAAAGCCTGAGGTTTGAATTGAAAAGGCTAGATCCCGAATATTACGGTTTTGTGGATTTAAAAAACCCGAAGAGAATTCTTAAAGGGCTTGAAATCTGCTTAATGACAGGCAGAACTTATACTTCCTTCAGGAAATCAATTATAAAAGAAAGGGAATTTAAAATTATCAAAATAGGGTTAAATACCAACCGCGAAATATTGTACGAAAGAATAAACAACAGGGTTGATAAAATGATGGAAGCAGGATTGTTTGAAGAAGTGAGCCATTTGTACGAACATAAAAATTTTAATGCCTTAAATACAGTAGGATACAAAGAGATTTTTGATTATCTGGACGGAAAATATGATTTAAATAAAGCAGTAGAACTCATAAAACGAAATTCGAGACGATTTGCAAAAAGACAATTGTCGTGGTTTATGCGCGACGATGAAATAGTTTGGTTTCAACCAGACCAGGAAGAACAGATAATGGAATTTATTTTAAAACAAATAAACTGATTCATGCAGGAAGCTGAAATAAAACATTTCACGGTTCGGGTGTACGCGCTTATTATAAATCCTGACAAGGAAATTCTGGTAAGTGACGAGTACCAGATGAATAGTTTTATGACAAAATTCCCGGGAGGGGGCCTGGAATTTGGAGAAGGAACGCTCGATTGTTTAAAACGGGAAGCAATGGAAGAATTCGGGCAGGAAATTGAAATACTAAGTCACTTTTATACCACCGATTTTTTTCAGAGAGCTTTATATCTTGATGGTTATCAGGTGATTAATGTATATTACAAAGCCAGGTTTTTAAATCAGATTCAATTTCCATGTTCATCCAGGCCATTTGATTTTAAAGAATTTGTGAATGGAAGTCAATCTTTTCGCTGGTTGGCTTTAAAAGATATTCAACCTGAAGGCTTTACCCTGCCCATAGATAAATATGTGGCTAAATTATTGAAAATCAAATTTGAGGCCAATGAAATTTAGTGTAATTATTCCGGTTTATAACAGGCCCGACGAGGTAGAAGAATTGCTGATGAGTCTGGACAATCAATTGATAAAACCATTTGAAATTATATTAGTTGAAGATGGATCAGTAAAAGATTGCAGGACAGTAACTGATAAATATAAAGGGAAACTTGATATTTCATATTTTTATAAAGAAAATGGCGGCCCAGCCCTGGCAAGAAATTATGGTTCAGAAAAAGCCAAATTCGATTATTTTGTTTTTTTTGATTCTGATTGTATTATCCCGGAAAATTATTTCAGGATATTGTTAAACTCATTGGAAGCACAATATGCTGATGCTTATGGTGGTCCGGATGCGGCCCACGAAAATTTTACTCCGGTGCAGAAAGCAATCAGCTATTCCATGACCTCATTTTTTACTACTGGAGGAATTCGGGGCGGAACAGAAAAAATGGAACAATTTAAACCCCGTAGTTTCAACATGGGCTATTCGCGAAAAGTGTATGAAAAAACCGGTGGATTTTCGAATATGCGTTTTGGTGAAGATGTGGATATGAGCCTGAAAATAATCGACAACGGATTTAAAACCAGGTTAATAAAAGAGGCATTTGTTTACCATAAGCGCCGCACCGATTTCAGGAAATTTTTCAAACAGGTTTATAACTCCGGAATTGCCAGAATAAATTTAGAAAAAAGACATCCGGGTTCATTAAAACTTGTTCATACCTTACCTGCAATATTTCTTATTGGTAGCGTTATATTGTTGATTATGAGTATATTTAACATCTATTTTATATTTCCTTTGCTGTTATTTATAATATTGATTTTTTTAGACTCATTTTTAAAATCGAAAAGTACAAGGCTTTCACTATTGTCTATAATATCTTCATTTGTACAGCTTTATGGTTATGGAATTGGATTTATAATTGCATGGATTAAAAGATATATTTTTGGAAGACAGGAATTTCATGCATTTAAGGAAAATTTCTATAAATAATGCAATTTGGATTAAAAAACCCTGCACTAATACTAAAAAGGCAGGGTCATCAAAACAATTGGTTAAATCAGGTTAATATCTGTTTCGCTTTCTGTATTTGGTGTGCAGAAGGTGATGCGATTTCTCACCAAGCGGTTTTTCAAGGAATTCCTTGTAAATTTGTATAATTTCCGGATTTTCGTGCGACATCCTTATTGGTTTGTCCATATCTTCATCGTAAATTGCTTTAATTCTTTTTTTACGAATTTCGTCATTGGTCGGAATAGGTTGTCCCCCGCCACCAATGCAACCTCCGGGGCAAGCCATCACTTCAACAAAAACATAGGGCGATTCACCTTTTACAATTTGTTCCATGATTTTTCTTGCGTTAACCAGACCGTGCGCTATGGCAAATTTTGCTTCAACACCTTCAAGGAATTTGTATTCAGGCTTGCATTTTTCGAATTTAATTGTTGCTTCTTTTATACCTTCAAGTCCACGGACCGGGATAATATTAAGATTTTCGAAAGGAACCTCGTCGCCGGTAATTACCACGTAAGCTGTACGCAGGGCGGCCTCCATTACACCTCCGGTGGCCCCGAATATTACTGCGGCACCAGTTGATTCACCCATATAACTATCAAATTCGGCTTCACCCAATTCAAGAAAATCCAAACCCGATTGTTTAATCATATGCCCTAATTCTCTTGTAGTTAAGCCGGCATCCACATCCTGGTATCCGCTGTCGCGCATTTCGGGTCGGTTGGCTTCAAATTTTTTTGCAGCACAAGGCATTCCTGCCACACTTACAATTTTTGAAGGATCAACGCCAATTTTCTGGGCATAATAGGTCTTGGCCAATGCGCCGAACATTTGTTGGGGTGATTTACAACTCGATAAATGAGCAAGATGTTCAGGGTACATATGTTCGATAAATTTCACCCAGCCGGGCGAACATGAAGTAATCATCGGAAGTGCAACTTTTTCTTTATCAACCAGGGCTTTTTTCAGTCTAACCAGCAATTCATTAGCCTCCTCAATAATGGTCAGGTCGGCAGTAAAATCTGTATCGAGAACGGAATTAAAACCCATTTTTTTCAACGCCATTACCATTTTGCCGGTCACCCTTTCACCAACATTGAATCCTAAAGTTTCACCAATAGCAACCCTAACCGAAGGTGCTGTGTTGATAATTACATATTTTTCAGGATCATCAATAGCTTCCCAGATTTCATCATAGTATCTTCTTTCAGTTAATGCTCCGGTTGGGCAGTGAGTAATACATTGTCCACAATTAGTGCATACAATTTCGTTCATCGGAAGATGCATAAAAGTGGAAATCCTCATGTCGCGCCCTCTTTCTGTTACAGCCAGGGCATTAACATGCTGTATTTCGGCACAGGTGCGCACACAACGCTGACAACGAATGCATTTGCTGTCATCTTTTTCAATTGACCAGGAAGATTTGTCAATTTTTGCAGTAGGTTTTAAAACACTAAGGTAAGTGTCATTGTCAACGTTATATTCTGCCGCAAGTTGTTGTAACTCGCAGTTGGTGCTTCTGAAACAGGTTGTACACTGTGTATTATGTTCAGATACGAGCAATGCCATCAAATCTTTTCTGGCCCGCCTTACTTTTGGAGAAGAAGTTTTAATCTCCATGCCTTCTTCGGCAGGTGTGGCACAGGAAGGAATGAGATTATTCCGTCCCACCAATTCTACCACACAAACCCGGCAATTACCGGCTAAACATAAATCTTCGTGGTAACAAAGTGTAGGAATCCGGACGTCTATCTTTTTTGCTGCATCAAGAATGGATTGGCCTTCTTCAACTTCCACATGAATACCGTCTATGGTTAATTTAATAGTTTCTGTCATTTTTTTCGATTAAATATTGTTATCCCAAAGAATACTGAAATATTAAAATATCATTTCCTCCCTGAAATTCTGAACAATAGAAGTAAATGAATTTGTTACTGATTGTCCAAGGCCACATTTTGATGTAACTCTCATGGTTTCAGAAAGTTTAATTAACTGGTCGAGATAAGAAGGGGGTTTTTGCCCTGATTTAACTGCTTCAATACCCTTTAACAATTGTTGAGTACCTACCCGGCAGGGCGTGCATTGTCCGCAGGATTCTTCAGCATAAAAATCAAGATAATTATGCAAAACGTGGTACATTGACCTTGTGCTGTTGAAAATCATTGTAGAGCCCCCGGTGGTATTTCCTTCGCCGATTACCTGTGTTTTAAATTGCTTACGTGGTATGCAGAATCCGGCCACACCGCCAACCTGAACGGCTTTGGTATCGCCATCTCCAAATTCATTGGCAAAGGCTTCAAGAGTCATCCCGAGTTCAAGTTCATGAACGCCTTCTTTGGGCGAATCACCTGAAATTGAAAATAGTTTAGAGCCCCTTTGATCATCTGTCCCCATTTTTTTATACTCTTCGGAACCAATCCTGCAAATCATGGCAGCAGAAGCAAAAGTTTCCACATTGTTAACAACTGTTGGTTTTCCTAAAAATCCTTTTTGAATTGGGTAAGGAGGTTTATTGCGTGGTTCACCTCTTTTACCTTCCATCGATTCAATTAAGGCAGTTTCTTCGCCACAAACGTAAGCACCGGCACCCAGAAAAATCTGAATCGGAAAGTCCAGTCCCATTGCTTTTGATTTTTCGTGATATATATCCAACTCCTCCTGCAACTGAGGGATAAGATATTTGTATTCCCTGCGCAGGTATATAAATCCCTGTGTTGCTTTTGTAGCCCAGGCACATATTGCCATTCCGGAAATAACCTTTCTGGGTACCTCGCAAAGCAATTTTTTATCTTTAAATGTTCCGGGTTCACCTTCATCAGCGTTACAGATGATGTATTTTTCATCCGATTTCTGGGCTGAAGCAAATTTCCACTTCATACCGGTTGGAAATCCGGCACCACCTCTTCCTCTCAGGCCTGAATCAATTATTTCGCGGATTACATCATTTTCATTTCGTTGAATTGTATTTTTAAGAATTTCGTAGGGAGGACTTGTTAACGGCTTAAATAAAACATCAACCACCCTTAGTCTGTTATACGTCATATATTAATCTCCTGGACTTTAAATTAAACTTTTGATCTGATGTATTCACCAAGTATTACCCTGATTTTTTCAGGTGTAAGTTGGGTATAATAATTATCGTTTATGAGCATGGCAGGCCCCTGATCGCATAATCCAATACAGTTTGTATGTAAAAGCGAAAACATATTATCAGCGGTTGTTTCTCCGGTTTTAATTTTTAACATTTCCTCAAGGGTTGCCAATACTGCTGCTTTGCCTTTCATATCGCAGGTAATCGACTTGCAAATTCTCACTTTGTATTTTCCTTTTGCCTCTGTATCGAGAAATGAGAAAAATGAGGCAGTCCCATAAACCTCGGCAGCGGAAATATCCAATTCCCTGGCAACTTCGAGCATCGCTTCTTTTGAAATAAAATTTTCATGCTCAATTATTCCATGAAAAATGGGAAGCAGGCTTTTTCTTTCTTTTCCGTGTTTTACCGATAGTTCTTTAACTAGTTCTTTAATTTCAGTCATTTTTAAATGATTTTATCGGGTTATAATTCTATGAATTTTTGTGTCGTACTGACATTGTAAAAATAAGTGCCTTATTTTTTTAAAAGTATGATTTATATTAACAATAAACATGTTTAATAACATAGTTCTGGCAAGTATGTGGCACTGTTTCAGATTAGGGTATAAAAATTTTCTTCCTCATTAGGCTCTGTTATAAATCCGCAATTAAGTTCAGCAAAAAATTAAACATCTGTTAAATTTGTGATTAAACATTTTATTATCAAACGATTATCTTGAAAAATTTAGTTTCATTCGCTGCAAAGGTTTTATTGAAATTCAATTAATCCCATTTATTTGCATTTTGAAAGGTTTGTTTTACAAATTGGCAAGAAATGTGTAGTATGTCTGAACTTAAATGAGAAATAAATGCTTAAAAAATGTCTGTTTTTATTGCTTTTTCATGTAATCTTTTATGGATCAAATCTTTATCCTCAGCAAAGTGCTGAAAATCAGAAAAAATCGATAGAAGAGCTTAAGAAACAGTATTTACAAAACAAACAAACCCATCCGTTTCTTGCCCTTGAGTTCGCAGCACAGGCTTTACAGTTGGCTTCGGAAAGCAGTGACAGCCTGCAAATGGCAATATTTTACAATTATCTGGGCGATAGTTATTTTGATCAAAAATCTTTTTCCTTATCCCTTGATAATTACTTCAAAGCATACAAAATATATTTAAAAGCTGCCGATTCAATTAATGTTGCTTATTCATATATAAATATAGGCGCCATTTATTCCGAACAAAACCTTACATCCATTGCCCTTACTTACTTTTATAAAGCACAGGTAATTTTTGAAAATGGAAAAAACAAGCATGGTTTATCACTTGTACTTGATAAGATTGGATATGTATATTTAAAGCAGGGAAAAGAAACCGAAGCCCTTAAAAACTTTATTAACTCACACTATACAAGGATTGTACTGAAAGATACTTTCTTAACCGCTATTTCAAATAAAAATATTGCCGAAGTTTATCTGGTACGCGAAGAATACGAAAAAGCCATTTCATTCTTACAAGTAGCTTCGAAAAGCTTTAAAGCAATTGGAAATTACTTGTATATTGCCGATACCGATTATAAAATTGGTGACATATATTTATATAACAAAGAATATGAAAATGCTTTAAAATTCTACAATTCATCCCTTGAAAACTATCTGAAATATGATAAATTGCATGAAACAGGCCAGATTTACAATAAGCTTGGTAAAACATACCTGGCTTTAAACAAATTGGATTTCGTAAAGAAATATGCCAATGAGGCTTTAAAAATTGCCAATAATTCAGACTATCTGGATGTAAAAGCCGATGCATATGATTTATTATCTGAATATTACGAAAAGAAAAAAGATTTAAAAAGGGCTTTTCGGTTCGAAAAAATGCAGTCGGCTGCAGCAGACTCACTTTCAGAGGAAAAAAACCTTAATCAATCGGCCGAAATGCAGGTTAGCTTTGAATTACAGATGCAGGAGAATAAATTTCAGATTGTTACAAAAGACAATGAGTTGAGCAAAATAACCATCAGAAACCAGAAATTTCTGGGCCTGGGTATTGCCATCGTCACGTTTATGTTGTTAATACTTGCAATTAATCTCTACAGATCAAATATTTCAAAGAAAAAAACCAATTTTTTGTTAACAACACAAAAAAAAGACATTGAAGAAAAAAATCATGTACTTGAAGAGCAAAAGGCTGCTATTGAGGAGATTAATAATAAAATCCAAAAAATTAACAACAATATTACCAGCAGTATAAATTATGCAAGCCGGATTCAGCAGGCCATGCTGCCAAAACCCGGAATTTATCGCAAATATTTTAAAGATGCCTTTGTTCTGTTTAAACCGCGTGAAGTTGTTAGTGGTGATTTTTACTGGTTTACAAGAGACGAAGAAAGCCAAAGGGTTTTTATAGCAGCTGTAGATTGTACGGGACACGGGGTTCCGGGAGCTTTTATGAGCCTGATAGGCAACACCTATCTCAATCAGATTGTTAATGCACATCATATTACCGATGCCGATATTATTTTAAACAAACTCCACGAAAATATAAGGAGTTCGCTGCACCAGGCGAAAAACCAGAGTCGCGACGGAATGGATATAGCCTTATGTATTATCGATTATAAAAACAATATAATTGAATTTGCAGGGGCCCGAAATCCACTTGTCTACATTAAAAACAATGAAATTTTCCAGTTGAGGGGCGATAATATGGATATTGGAGGCATTCAGCGCGAAACTGAACGAAGGTTTACCAAACAAACCATTTCACTTGAAAAGGGCATGCAACTTTACCTTTTTTCAGATGGATTTCAGGATCAATTCGGAGGACCAGACAGGCAAAAATTTATGCGTAAAAATTTTAAGGAACTACTCTATAAGGTGCATACTTACGACATGATGATTCAAATGCAACTTATAGAAGAAAACTTTGAAAAATGGACAACCATGCCAGATGGTACGAAACTTGAACAAATTGATGATATCCTTATAATTGGCATAAAAATTTAATTTCTACCCCAAATTCTTTCTTATTGAAAATGAAATTATTTTACAGGTTTTTCTTATTCCTTCTTGTATCCATTGAAGTCATTCTTATTGTGATTTCCATTTTTTTTGATTTTAGTAAAGAAAAAGAAGAAACTACCGAAACTTTTTTCCTGGATGTAAACCCCCAATGGGCTGACACAATGATTAAAAATATGAGTATCGATGAAAAAATTGGTCAGATGCTTGTTCTTGATTTACAAAATGCTTCAGGTGAAGATAAAGAAATTTACGACAGTATTGTAAATACTTATAAAATGGGAGGTGTAGAGTTTAACGCAACCACTGCAATTGACCAGTTGATTCTTACAAATTACCTCCAATCAAAAAGCAAATACCCTTTATTTGTAGCTTCTGAAGGTTCTATAATCAACCAGGAAAATTTCAATTTTCCAACTGGGCCAATTATAAATTCAGCAGGCGATAATGTATTTACATCTTATTATATCAGTGAATTTGCAATTGTACTTAAACTATTGGGTGTTAATGCCGAGTTTTCGTGTACAATTCAAAAACCGGATGATTTAAATGGATTTAAATCCGTTTCTGACAATGATTCAATTTTAAATGCGCAAAACAGCCAGTTCAGGAAAAAACTTTACAGGCAAAATATTATTGCAGGTGTTGATTTTAACGATAATTACTTCTATTTGAACGATTCCGTACTAGCAGACAGCATAATTACCAAAAATAAATTGTTAAACCTCGACAGGTTTTTTGCTTTGAAATTAAGTAAAAGAATTGTAAATACAATTACTTCTGACCCAAAGCAACCGTCAATAAACAGGTATTTAACCACCAATTACAATTACAAAGGTTTAATTTTTTGCCAGTTAAAGGATTCTTTAATACGAAACGAATTTTTAGCCCTGTTTAATTCCGGTGTTGAATCGTTTTTTGTAAAAAGAAAACCTGAACAGGTATTTAATCTGATTAAAAAATTATACACAGAAGGAAAAATTTCAGAAAATGAAATAAATAAAAGGGTTCGAAGGCTGCTTTTAGCAAAAAACTGGGCAGGGCTTCAAAAAACTTCCTTTCGCTCTGCTGAAAAAAGCCTGTCACAAATCATGGACAATCAGCGTGTACTTTTATCCTGGAAACTTTATGAATCATCGGTTTGCCTTGTTAAAAACATGAATGGTCTGTTGCCTTTCCAAAACCTGTTAAACAACAAAACTCATATTATTTACACCGGAAAAAGAAAACCGGTATATTTTGAAGAATGTCTTAATAATTACATTGATGTGAGCAGTTCGCCTTACATTAAAAGAAAATTCAATCCCTCGGCCTTCAGTGTATACCGAAATTTAATAATTATTTTAGATGAAAATTCCGAGTCTCTATTTGCTGATTCTCTATTTCTTTCTGACCTTAAAAAGCTAAAAAATAAAAACCTGGTAATTTTATGTATGAAAAACCCTGCCGGGTTGCAGAAAATCAGTTTTGCCTCTTCGGTTCTCTTTGCATACGACGAAACTGTTTTTTCTCAAATGATTGCAGCACAGGTAGTTGCAGGATCGATGGAGCCAAAAGGAAAACTGCCATTATCCTATTTTAAAATGCCTGTAAAAAAGCCACTTTTCAGAAAAACAGACAGGCTACAATATACAATACCGGAAGCGGCAGGCTATAATTCCATTTTACTCGAAGAAGTTGAAAAACTTATAGATTCAGCTATCATGAGCCATGCAACCCCGGGTTGCCAGGTACTGGCTGCAAAAAGTGGAAAAGTATTCTACAATAAGTCTTTTGGTTCTTCTACCTATTATGATTCAAACCGTGTAAAAAACTCAAATATCTATGATATTGCCTCTATTTCAAAAATTGCGGCAACAACCCTGGCTGCTATGAAACTGTACGAAAATGGTTTAATTAAAATGAACGATTCAATAAAATATTATCTTGATGATACGGTTCATTGTACAATAAAAAACCACCAGTTAAGAAGTTTTTTCCTTCATCAGACGGGATTACCGGCCAATATGCCCATAATTCAATACATCAGGTATAAAAACAGGAAAGTAAAGCGATTTGACAAATATTTTTCAGATAAAAAAGATACTTCCTACTCAGTGCAGGTAGCCGACAAGTTTTATCTCCGAAAAGATTATCTTGATTCAATAAGGAATTCTCTTTATAATCTTGAATGGGACAGCTCCAAAACTTACAATTACAGCGATATAAATTTTAATATTATTTATGATGTTATAAAAAGAAAAATTGAGGGCGATTACGCAGGGTTTTTATCTAAGAGCATTTACGAGCCATTACAGTTAAGAACTATGGGATTCAAGCCCCTGGACCGTTTTAGTAAATCAAGAATAATTCCCACACAGGATGATAAATTTTGGAGAATGCAGCTTCTTTTGGGCTACCCACATGATGAATCAGCCGCTTTATACGGAGGGATATCAGGAAATGCAGGACTATTTTCAAATGCAAACGATCTGGCAATTATTTTCCAAATGCTGCTAAACGGAGGATATTATTCAGGAAAAAAGATTTTTGCAAAAGAAACGGTAGAATATTTTACATCTGAACAGTCTGACTCACAGAGAGGTTTGGGATTTGCCCGCTCAAAAAGCGGACAATTCGGACATACCGGCTTTACTGGATGCGTTGTTTGGGCTAATCCTAACAACAAAACTATTTTCATTTTTCTATCAAACAGTATACATCCCACTCCTTTAAACCGAAAACTAAGATCGATGCAAATCAGGGAAAAATGCCAGGATTTAATACAACAAGCGTATGAACCAGGGTCTGAAATTTTAAAAATAAAAGATGAGTATTAAAACAGCCTCTTTTTTTTATTCAGTATCAAACAATCTCAATATCAGATTCATCCATGATCTGAAGTCCGTTGTAACGTAAATAAAGTTGGGCCACTGCCACAACATCTTTTTGACAGTACGTAACAATTCTCGTTAAATCCTTATCCACCCAATAAACTTTCCAAACATCACTGCCATCAATGTCATCTTTTGGAGAAGGTATATTAAAAATTGTTGTCAGCAGGTTTAATGATGTATAATGCTTATAATCACCAAATTTCCATAGTTCCATTGTATCAAGATGCCTGGTTTCCCATGGTTTTTTTCCTGCATTATCGAGCATTTTTGGCAAAGGAATGCCATGAATAAGACAACGCCTTGAAATATATGGAAAGTCAAACTCTTTGCCGTTGTGTGCACAAAGGTAATTGTCTGCGGAATTGAATGAATTCCTTAAAAGCTTGCTGAATTCAACAAGGACCTGTTTTTCATCATCGCCATAAAAGGATTTGACCCTGAACTTATTGGCATCATTTTTTTGATAAAAAAAACCAGCCGAAATGCAGATTATTTTACCGAATTCGGCATAAATCCCTGCCTTGTTGTAAACTTCTTCCGGAGAAGTTTCTTTGTCAGACAAGGAATTTGCTTTTTTTAACCAAAGTTTTTGCAAATTTTCTGGTACATCATGCAAGGCAGGATAAGCCGGAACGGTTTCTATATCCAAAAACAGGATATTTGTTAGTTTAATATCGTTTAGCATAATTGTGAATAAATTAAGATTTCAGGTTTTTTTCAATAATCAAACATAAAACATCAATCCCTACTTTGTTATGGCCACCTTCGGGTATAATTATATCAGCATATCGCATTGAGGGCTCAATAAACTCCAGGTGCATGGGTTTAACCGATTTTTGGTACCTTTCCAGCACTTTATCCACCGATCGGCCTCTCTCCACCATATCGCGCCTGATTACTCTCTCCAACCGGTCATCAGCATCGGCATACACAAAAATTTTAATATCAAATAAGCTACGAAGTTCCGGGTGGGTAAAAATAAGTATCCCTTCAACTATCACCACATCACGTGGGTTGACCTCTTTAGTATCTTCCGACCTTGTACAGGTAAGATAGGAATAAATTGGCTCCTGAATGCGTTTCCCTTCTTTAAGCATTTTTAGATGGGTAATTAGAAGCTCAAATTCAAGGGAGTTTGGGTGATCAAAATTTATTTCCTGCCTGGCCTCAAGAGGGAGATGAGAATTGTCTCTGTAATACGAATCCTGGGAAATGATGGCTACTTTTTCTTTAGGCAGTGTTTCAGTTATTTTTCTGACAACGGTTGTTTTACCCGAACCTGTCCCTCCGGCAATTCCAATGATAATCATTGTAAAATATTGTTTTAATTTAATTTAGGATAATTATATTTTATTATAGAATTACTTTGATTAAAAAATTTAAATTTGCCTAAATTTATTATTTTATAGCACAAACACAAAAAAATGATTTAACAAGGGGATTTTATAAAATTCAGAATTTTAAAAAATCAATTAACTTTTATGTATCATTTTGGAAATCAATACATTTACAATTTTTATTAAGCATCTTAAATTATTTGATTTATACCTGAAATATTTGAATTTAAAACAGAAAGGAGTTGAAGTACTACTACCAAAAGAAAAAAATCAAAAAACCTGAAAACGGAAGAAGGTTTGCAGTTGGAGATATACATGGTTGTTACAAAACATTTAAAAATCTTGTAGAAAACAGAATAGAACTTACTCATGATGACCAGCTTTTTTTGTTGGGCGATTATATTTCTAAAGGGCCAAAAAGCAAGAAAACATTAAATTACATCATGAAGCTTATTTCAATGGGTTACCAGGTTTATCCGCTTCGTGGAAATCATGAACAGGACGTGCTTGAAGTTACTGAAAAAAATACCCGCGTTTTAAAATGGCTTTTGCGAAAAAGTCCAGATTTGATAAAAGATGGGAGCCTGAGTAAACAACATTTTCTTTTCCTCGAAAGTCTGCCTTATTACTATAAACTACCTGATTTTTACCTGGTTCATGCAGGTTTTAATTTCAAAGCACGAAAACCTTTAAAAGACAAAAATGCAATGCTTTGGCGAAGAATGCCTGAAAAAACCAGCCCATTAAAGGATCAGAGAATTATTATCCATGGTCATCAATCATTTATAATAGATAATATTAAAAAAATGGTAAATGAAAGGAACAGCATTATCGGACTCGACAATGGAGTAAATTACATAAAAAAACACAAAATTTATGATTACACAAAGATGGGAAACCTATGTGCCCTTAACCTTGATACTTTTGAGCTGATTGTGCAGAAAAACATTGAAACCATAATAGTAAAAAAAATCAGGAAACACAGAAATATTGCTTAAACACGAGTTAAGCCTATGCATTGTTTTCTACTGGTTTTAGCTTTAAAATTTCTGATTTAAAACCCGAAAAAATAAAGAGCAGACAAATGACCAGAAAAAAATGGCTCATGTCGTTCATATTAAAAAAACCTGAATAATCGGTTTGAAACCGGTGAAAAACTGCGGGTAAAATTGCAAGTAAAATACCTAACATAACCAACAGGTAACTTTTAAATCCAAATCGTAAATACTGAATAAACATGGAAGGGAATACAATTCCTAACAAGCCAAATGCAATATTAATTTTGACAAAATAAAATTTAAGCGAAATCGTGCAGATAATTAAAAAAAAGAGGGCTTTAAGTTTAATAAATCCAATAAAAAGTTTTTTCTTTTTTAAATGTTCAAAATTATTAAAACAACTTAGTTCAATATAAAATATTGCAATTCCGCTTAATATCCATGAAATAAGATGAAGTGTTTTTCCTGTATAAAGAAATAATCCGTGTGCAAATGACCCTGCCATGGCAGACAGAGAAATGAACAGGAAAAAAAAAGACCTGTAATTATGATTTTTTTCAAAAGAAATGTTTGAGGTTTCCCTGAAAAAAACAAACGAGAAAAAAGCCAGGGTGGCATCGCTTATTACGCTTCCTGGTTCAGTAATTTTAATGCCATAAAATATAAAAGAAGGAATTACCATTCAGGTTTGGATTTAAACTTACAAACATAATAAGTAAATTCAGATTTACTAATTGGATAGTATTTTTTTAATGGTAAAATAGTCAATTCTTTAGAGCCGGATAATAATTATTGCAACATTTTTTCAATTATTTATCTTTGTGCTGAAAATAAAATTCTTAAAACTAGAAAAATAAATGAGAGCATACGTATTTCCAGGACAGGGAGCCCAGTTTGTGGGCATGGGTAAAGATCTTTACCAAAATTCAGCTATTGCAAAAGAAATGTTTGAAAAAGCTAATCAAATACTTGGTTTTAGGATTACTGACCTGATGTTTGATGGAAATGACGAGGATCTACGTCAGACAAAAGTTACCCAACCCTCTATATTTCTGCATTCGGTAATTCTAGCGAAAACCCTTGGCGAAAATTTTAAACCAGAAATGGTAGCCGGCCATTCGCTTGGCGAGTTCTCGGCACTGGTTGCCAATGGTGCTTTAAGTTTTGAGGAAGGCCTCATACTCGTTTCAAAAAGAGCCATGGCCATGCAAAAAGCCTGTGAGGCAGAACCTTCAACAATGGCAGCAATTTTAGGCCTTGATGATAAAATAGTTGAAGAAGTTTGCAAATCAATTCCTGAAATAGTAGTGGCTGCCAATTATAACAGTCCAGGTCAGCTAGTAATTTCAGGATCGATAGCAGGAATTGAAAAGGCAATTACAGAATTATCAGCTAAAGGAGCAAAACGTGCGCTTAAACTGCCTGTGGGTGGCGCATTTCATTCACCACTTATGGAACCAGCCCGAAAAGAACTGGCTGATGCCATAGAAACAGCAATATTTTCAAAACCACTTTGTCCTGTTTATCAGAATGTGAATGCTAAAGCTGTTACAGCGCCTGAAGAAATTAAAAAGAATTTGGTTGCACAGTTAACAGCACCGGTAAAATGGACGCAAATTGTTCAGGCGATGATTGCCGATGGAGCCACTTCCTTTACAGAAGTCGGGCCAGGCAATGTATTACAGGGGTTGATTAAAAAAGTGGACAGGAACATGGAAGTAAAAAGTGCATAGAAATAGAGTAACCTGCTAGTTTTTAGCAGGTTTTCTTCTTTTTTGCATAAATTTTTTCCGCACGGGTTTCCTTTTTTCTTTTGGATCAAAAATAGGACTGTTCCCAATCTCAGAAGGTGTGGGAAGTTTAACCAACTGAAATTCAATTAAATCTTCAATTCTTTTAAACTTTAACTGTTCACGTTCGTTAATAAAGGTAATGGCCACGCCCGATGACTGAGCACGGGCAGTTCGTCCAACGCGATGGACATAATCTTCGGCATCGGAAGGAACATCATAGTTTATAACCAGATCAATTCCGGTAATATCAATCCCCCTCGACACAATATCCGTGGCAACCAAAACCTGGCTCTTCCTGTTACGAAAATCAAGCAATACCTTCTCCCTTTCCACCTGGTCCAAATCAGAATGTATCTCGTTAGCAATAAAATTCAGATCTTTAAGTGCAGAGGTAATTTTTTTGACATCCCTTTTGGTGGCTGAAAAAATGAGAATACTGTTTAAATCTTTTCCTTCAACAAGTTTTTTAATAAGATTTATTTTGTTTTCATCATAAACCAGATAAGCCACCTGAAGAACTCCCTCTGCGGGTTTGGAAATAGCAAGATTAATTTCGAAAGGATTCCTGAGTATTTTTTTAGCCATGGTCCTGATTTTCTCAGGCATGGTGGCAGAAAACATGAGTGTTTGCCGATTATTAGGTAAATGCCTGATTATCCGCATAATATCATCATAAAATCCCATATCGAGCATCCTGTCAGCTTCGTCTAAAACAAGATGCCGAAGGTGCCTGAAATCGAGGTAACCAAAGTTAAGATGAGCGATAAGCCGGCCAGGTGTTGCTACAATGAAATTTGTTCCTTTTACAATAGCGTTTTTCTGATTGGTCCAGGTATCCGCATCACCGCCTCCATAAACTGCCACAGAAGAAATTTCTACAAAGTAACTAAAACCTTCGAGTTGCTGATCAATTTGAAGTGCCAATTCGCGGGTTGGAACCAGTATCAGTGTATCAATATTGGGATTGGGATCAACAGTAAGCTTATGAAGAATCGGGATTAAATAAGCACCTGTTTTACCTGTACCGGTCTGCGCGCAGGCTATTATGTCGTTGTTGTCAAGTATTTGCGGAATTGCTGTTTCCTGAATGGGGGTTGTTTCAGAAAAACCCATTGATAAAATTCCCTCGAATACATTATGGTTTAGATGGAGATCTGAAAATTTCAAATGGTTTAGTTTTATAATTAAAAAAGAGCAGGAATCGAATTGTCCTGCTCTTAGCCAATATTTGGTTATCCTAAATAACTTTTTAATAAGTTGCTTCTTGATGTATTTCTGAGTCGGCGAATTGCCTTTTCTCTGATTTGTCTCACTCTTTCGCGGGTTAATCCGAATTTTTCACCTATTTCTTCAAGCGACATTTCAGGCATTCCAATGCCAAACGAGAGTTTTAAAATAAGGCGTTCGCGCTCGGTAAGGGTTGAAAAAGCCCTTTCAATTTCCTTGCTCAATGATTCATTAATAAGACCTTTATCAGCCACTGGTGAATCAGAATTTTCAAGAACATCCAGCAAACTGTTGTCTTCACCTTCGGCAAACGGGGCATCAACAGATACGTGTCTCCCGGAAACTCTCATGGTATCCATTACTTTCTCTTTTGGCAGATCAAGTAATTTTGACAACTCATCGGCGGTGGGGCGACGCTGGTTAGCTTGTTCAAATTCAGCCACAGCTTTGTTGTATTTGCTGAGTGAACTCACCTGGTTTAAAGGCAAGCGCACAATTCTTGACTGTTCATTTATAGCCTGCATAATAGACTGACGAATCCACCAAACTGCATAAGATATAAATTTAAAACCTCTTGTTTCATCAAATTTTTCAGCTGCTTTAATTAAACCAAGATTCCCTTCATTAATTAAATCAGGAAGTGTTAACCCCTGGTTCTGATATTGTTTTGCTACAGAAACTACAAACCTTAAATTTGCCTGTGTAAGTTTTTCAATGGCTTCCTGATCCCCTTTTCTGATTCTCTGCGCTAATTCAACCTCCTCCTCAACAGAAATCAGTTCATATCTTCCTATTTCCTGAAGATATTTATCCAAAGAAGCACTTTCTCTGTTGGTAATTGATTTTGTAATTTTTAACTGTCTCATATTCCTGTAATTATGTGATGTGTGCAAATATATGTCAATTTACATATTCAAGTCAAGAGCTTATTTGCTGCGACTCAAAAAATTAAGAGTTATTAACAATTCAAAAAGTTTATTTTGTTAATATTCAGTGCGTTAAAAAAGTTACCTGTTGATAAAATGTAAAAAAAACATTTGATGAATTCAATAAATAATGTCATTATTGCCCTTTTTTTGTTGGTCAGCCCGGTTTGTTTTCTTATATACGTAATTCCAGAGTTTTTGTTTCAACAATTAGTTATTTTGCACAAATTTTTTGATTTTTTTACAATTTAACCGTCAAAATAATCAGTACAAAACTTATGTTAATTTGCTAAAAATCAATTGCATCCGGGCTAATTTCAGGAAGTTTTGATTTTTCATCTTCAGTCAGGGGCACCTGTTCCAGGTTTAAATATTCGAGGTGGATTAGTTTTTTAAATGAGTTTGGCAAAATTTTTAATTCACTGTTTTTCCCAAGATCGAGTTCCTTTAGTTCATTTAAATCGCCAATTTCTTCAGGCAATTCCTCAAGCGGGTTAAAATTCAGGTTTAAATATTGTAAGCCTGATAACAACTTAATATCTGGATCAATCCGGTCAATCCGATTTCTTTTAAGATTGAGGCTTTTAAGCCTGGTTAGCCGGTAAACAATAGCAATTGAACCTGAATTCAAATCGTTCCACGACAGGTTAAGCCATTCCAGCTTTTTAAGATTTAAAAATGAAGAGGGCAAAGCAGGTATTTTTGTTCTTGTTAAATTTAGTTTCAATAAATTTACCAGATGGCCAAAATCTTCCGGTAAATTATTTAATTTATTCTCTTCAAGGTTTAATTCCTGGAGATTCACAAGTTCAAACAAACTTTCAGGCAAATCAGAAATATTGTTGTTTGCTAAATTAAGCCTTTGCAAATTTTTCAAATCAGAAATTCCTTCGGGCAGCGATTTTAGCTCATTTCCACTCAAATCGAGGACAAAAACCAGTTCAGGAGCCTTAAGCGCATCTTCCATTGTCGAAAAAACCCTGCAAGTGTCCAGTTGCTGTTTTGTCAAAAGTTTTTGGGCATTAAAATTATTAGATAATATAATTAACCCTAACGAAATCAGAGTTTTAAGCATCTTTATTCCATCAATTTTTTAGCTGATATTTAAAAACAAATTTTTTAACCGGGATATATACAACGGCAATCCATTTTAAAATTATATCCTTCAAATAATTATTATTTTATAATACATTATTTTATTTATTTGCAAAACAATTTTATGCATTGCAGCTGTGATATGAACAAAAAAGGTACCATAAAAAGGTAATATATAGTCCTGTAATGTTATATATAATAAATAATTTAAATGATTAAAAATTTGAATAGCCAGCCAAAAGGATTAATCCTTGCTTTTTTTTCTACCTTGGCTCTTTCGTATGGATATGTTTTCAGTAAAGCTGCTCTTTCAAACACTGACATAATACACTTTGGCTTTTATTGGTTTGGGTTTGCAAGTTTATGGAATATTATTCTGATAATTAAAACAAGAAAAAAAATTAATATCCGGAAAATCGGAAGAAAAGATTGGTTGGCAATTGCAGGGAATACATTATTCGAAGCGCTGGGGAGTGTTTTATTTTATGTAGCCATACAAAGAATGGAAAATCCAGCCATCGTTTCATTTATAGTCAACCTGGGTGCTATTTTTATTTTATTAATGGGATTTTTCTTTTTAAAAGAAAGGTTTAATTTTTTCGAATATGCAGGCATTTTTATCACGCTGGCAGGAATTTTTTTGATTAATATCACCACAAATACTGGTATAAAATATTCCTTCTTAAACGGAACCTGGCTTGTTATTGCTTCAACCCTGTTCACCTCATTAGCAGTTATAATGGCTAAATCAGCTGTAAACAGGGTACAACCAGTAATTATTACAAGCGGCAGGATATTCCTGATATTTATAATCTCTGCTCTTTTACTTATATATAACAAACAAAGCTTTATTGTATCCTTCGCTGTTCTTAAAAATGTTGCATTGGGTTCATTTATGGGTTCATTTTTATCTTTGTTGTCGTTGTATTATGCGCTTAAGTATATTGAAGCTTCAATAGTAAGTGTAATTACCAGTACGAAAAGCCTTATTTTGATTGTCCTGACTTATCTTTTTTTCTCACAGACTATTTCTGGTTTTCAGCTTGCAGCGGGTATAATAACCATAACCGGGGTAATTCTTATCAGTCTTGGCAAGAAAATAATGGAATATTTTCAAAATTGGATTTTAAAAAAACAAACAGTTAATAATCCGGAGAAATAAACGAAATCAGGGAGTAGCTATTTTTTGGCTTTTTTATCTTCTTCCACAATGATAAAAATATCTTCGTTGTCCTTTTTCATAAGATAATTTTCGCGGGCAAATTTTTCGAGGTTTTCGTTGTTTGTTTTAAGTTCCTGATAACTAATGGAATCTCGCTTAATCTTTTCGAGGTAAAAGTTTTTTTCGTTTTCAAGTTTAATGTATTCTCTTTTCAACCTTATTCTATCGTACCAACTACTTGCATCAAACAGGGCAATCCAGATAAAAAAAACTACACCTGTAATAAGGTACTTATTTTTAACTATGGCTTTAAACGATTTATCAATAATTTCCTTTTCCATCAGGAATTTTTTTACAAAAATATCTTTTCTGGTTCAATTGACCAAGTTAATGTTATAAACGATATTAACACAATTACAATATTTCTGCCTCCAATCAGGAAAGATTAAAGCTTATTATGGAATTATAAGGCTTAGAAACCGGTTTATTTTTGGTGTTTACTTCTTTAAAAATTAAAGTATAGTTTATCTACTGAATACATAAAAGCTTTCCAATAAGTTCAGAAATAAATCTTATTTATAATTATTCTAAATAATAAATATCAGTAAAACACTTAATTATGATATAATTCATTTTTTTTTAGAAATTAAAATAGTTGAAATACAATATAGATTTCTAAATTTGCCACAAAATTAGAACTAAAAAAAGAAGTTTAATTATGAGTGAAAAAATAGTTCAGGAAGTTGAAGAAGTGGTTATCAGATTCTCAGGAGACTCAGGAGACGGGATGCAAATGACCGGAATGCAGTTTTCTGACACCTCGGCCTTAGTAGGAAACGATATTGCCACTTTTCCGGATTACCCTGCCGAGATTAGGGCACCCCAGGGAACAGTGGGAGGAGTTTCTGGTTTTCAATTGCACATTGGGCAAAAAGAAATCCACACCCCCGGAGATTATGCAGATGTATTGGTGGCCATGAATCCGGCAGCCTTAAAAGCAAACTTTGAATGGGTAAAACCCGGAGGTACCATTATAGTTGACATTGACAGTTTTACTGAAAAAAACCTTAAAAAAGCAGGTTACGAGATTAATCCGCTCGAACAATACAAAGGGGGTGATTTTAATATAGTTGAGGCACCAATATCCCAATTAACATTAGAAACACTGAAAGACTCGGGATTAGATAAGAAAACCATGTTAAGAAGCAAAAACATGTTTGCGCTTGGTATGGCATATGTAATTTTTAACCGGCCTCTTACGTATACTGAACAATTTTTTGATAAAAAGTTTGCAAAAACACCAGAAATTGCTGAAGCAAATAAAAGTGTGCTAAGAGCTGGCGCTAACTTTGCAAATACAATTGAAGCATTAAGATCGTACAGGGTAAACCCGGCTAAAATAAAAAAAGGAAAATACCGCAATATAAGCGGTAATGTGGCTACAGCATGGGGTTTTATTGCAGCTGCCGAAAAAGCCGGCTTACAATTATTTATTGGTTCGTATCCGATAACTCCTGCTACAGAAATTCTGCAGGAATTATCAGCAAGAAAAGATCTAGGGGTTAAAGCTTTTCAGGCAGAAGATGAAATTGCCGGTATATGCAGTGCTTTAGGTGCCAGTTTTGCCGGATCACTGGCTGTAACCACAACTTCGGGCCCGGGCCTGGCATTAAAAAGCGAAGCCATCGGACTTGCAGTAATTACAGAATTACCCATAGTAATTGTTGATGTTCAACGTGGTGGACCCTCAACAGGTTTACCCACCAAAACAGAACAAAGTGATTTATTGCAGGCAGTATTTGGCAGAAATGGTGAAAGTCCGGCAGTTGTTATTGCAGCAAGTTCGCCTTCAAATTGTTTTCTCTATGCATTTCATGCAGCTAAAATAGCTTTAGAGCATATGACCCCCGTAATTTTATTAACGGATGGTTTCCTTGCCAATGGTTCAGAACCATGGAGAATGCCGTCGATGAAAGATTTACCTGCCATAATACCACCCATTGCAAAAGAAGGCACAGAAAATTACCAGGCCTACAAGAGAAACGTAGAAAACCTTGTAAGACAATGGGCCATTCCGGGAACTCCCGGCCTTGAGCACCGAATAGGCGGTCTCGAAAAAAGCGATGGTTCCGGTAATGTATCTTACCTGGCCGATAATCATGAGAAAATGGTAAAAAACCGTGCTGAGAAAGTACAACTTGTTGCCAATTCTATTCCAGAACAGAAATTAGTGGGTGACCATGATGCTGAAATATGTCTGATTGGTTGGGGAGGCACTTACGGCCATCTTTTAACTGCTGTTGAAGAACTCAGAAAATCGGGGATTAAAACCGCCCTTATACATTTTAATTATATTATGCCTCTCCCGAAAAATACCAAGGAATTATTGGGTAAATTTAAAAAGTTTATGGTATGTGAATTAAATTCGGGCCAATTTGCACATTACCTGCGAATGAATTACCCTGAATTCCATTATCATCAATACAATAAAATTCAGGGATTACCATTTACGGCCACTGAAATAAAAGAAGCTGTAATCAAATTAATGGAGGAATAAGACTATGATTGAGACAATGACGATATATACACCACAGGATTTTAAAAGCGACCAGGAAATAAGATGGTGCCCGGGTTGTGGTGACGTTGCAATACTAAGTGCAGTGCAAAAAGCAATGGCAGAAATGGGGCACAAAAAGGAAGATTATGCTATAATTTCAGGTATTGGTTGTTCTTCCAGGTTCCCTTATTATATGAATACCTACGGATTTCATGGAATCCACGGAAGGGCCGGTGCAATAGCTTCAGGAGTTAAAACTGCAAATCCGAGGCTTAGTGTATGGCAAATAACCGGCGACGGTGATGCACTTGCTATTGGAGGAAACCATTTTATCCATGAGATTAGAAGAAATGTTAATGTAAATATTGTTTTATTCAACAACGAAATTTACGGACTTACCAAGGGTCAGTATTCACCTACTTCGCAATTCGGGCAGGTTACCAAAACCTCTCCTTTCGGAACCGTTGAAGCACCTTTTCACCCGGGAGAACTGACCATTGGGGCACAAGGAAAGTTTTTTGCAAGGGGGATAGATTCCAACGTAAAATTAAATATTGAAATTTTCAAAGAAGCTGAAAAGCACAAAGGAGCTTCGATGATTGAGATTCTCCAGAATTGCGTTATTTTTAACGATGGAGCCCATGATTTTGTGAATGACAAAGATTTTAAATCGGACAGGCAAATCATTGTTAAACATGGAGAACCCTTGATTTTCGGTATTAACAACGACAAAGGGCTTGTTTTGGATGGACTTAAATTAAAGGTAGTTAAAATTGGCGAAAACGGGATAAAAGAATCCGATATCCTGGTTCATGATGCCCATGATTTGGATCCTACACTGCACCTGGCATTGGTTAATATGCGTGCACCCCAATTTCCCGTTGCTTTTGGCGTGATAAGATGTGTTGAAGCCCCTACCTACGATGAAAGGGTTGAACACCAGATTACTGAAGTTCAGAAAAAAAGCAATATTAAATGCATGGAAGACTTAATGAATAGCGGAAATACCTGGATAGTTGAATAACAGATAAATTTGACTTATTGATAAGATAAATCCCGGATTAATCAAAGTCCGGGATTTTTTATTGTAAATTATTGACTTTAAATGAGTAGCTTCTGACTTGGTTTTAGAATCTTAATACTTTTAAGAAAGAAACAAAGTCTTTTGAAACAATTTTTATAAATCCTTTCAAATCAATCAGGTAAATAGAAATGCAGAATTTATAATGCCTTTAAAAGGAAGTTTTTAAATTCGTTATAATCATTTTCCATAGGAATTGAAAGTTTTTCTTTATCCAGTGCTGCTTTTAAACCAGCAGGGATTTCAATTTCAGATTTTACAGATTTTTGAACCACATCGATAAATTTAGCCGGATGGGCAGTTTCAAGAAATACGCCTGTACAATCATGTTTTTCATAATATCGTCTTAAAGCCTCGTAACCAACTGCACCGTGAGGATCGAGCAAGTACCCTTTTCTCTTATATAATTCCGAAATCGCCTCTAAAGTTTCTTCATCAGTGATTTTACAACCCACAATATCCATTGAGATTTTTTCCCGGTTTTTATCATAAAGTTCCAGAATTCTGACGAAATTGCTTGGATTTCCAACATCCATGGCATTTGAAATTGTTTTAACCGATGGTCTAGGCGCAAAAATTCCTGTTTTCAGGTATTCAGGAACAACATCATTCATGTTTGAGGCAGCAATAAACTTATCAATGGGTAAACCCATTTTTTTGGCAAAAAGTCCGGCGGTTAAATTTCCGAAATTCCCGCTAGGTACAGAAAAAACAACTTGTTTGCGTGTATTTTTAAGCCGGGCAAAAGCATGGAAATAATAAACCATTTGAGGCAAAAACCTTGCAATGCTAATTGAGTTTGCCGAGCTTAAATTCATTATTTTTCTTAATTCTGTATCGGCAAAAGCCTGTTTAACCAAAGCCTGGCAGGCGTCGAAGGTTCCATTTATTTCGAGGCACGAAATATTTTTTCCGAGTGTGGCAAATTGTTTTTCCTGTATTTCGCTTACCATTCCTTTCGGGTAAAGTACCACAACATTTACCCCTTCAATTCCCAAAAACCCATTGGCCACGGCACTTCCTGTGTCGCCGGAGGTGGCTACCAAAATGGTTTGTTTCTTCCCCTGTGTAAATAAAGCCATTAAGCGGGCCGTTACCCTTGCGCCAACATCTTTAAATGCCATGGTTGGCCCATGAAACAATTCTAGCGACCAAATATCTTCTTCGACCTGAACCAAAGGAATTTTAAAATCAAGTGCTTCTTTTAGTAATTGCTTAAGCACGTCATCTTCAATATCCTGACCTACAAAAGGGGCAATAACTTCATAGGCAATTTCATGAATTTTCTTCTTTTTTAAACTATCGAAAAACGCTTCACTCAATTTTGGTATTTCAACCGGAAAAAATAATCCGTTATCGGGGGCCATTCCTCTCAATACAGCCTCCCTGAAACCGGTTTGATTTGATTTGTGTTTAGTGCTGATGTATTGCATATTCCAAATATTTTAAGAATTTCAGGTTGGTACATGACCAAACCATTTACTTTCAATTAAATTAAAATCCGAGTTCCATCAGGGCAAATTTTCGAAATATATATCTGGTATTCAATGTTTTTCTGTTTATAAGTTTTATTAAATGCCTCATAAACATTATGTGCTGTTCTTTCCCCATGCGAAAAAGCAAAAACAGCAGGGCCAGAACCCGCAATACTGCAGCCCAGTGCGCCGGCATCCAGGGCTGCCCTTTTTAAATCATGGAAACCGGGAATTAAGGATGCCCGAACGGGTTCAATTATAATGTCATTCATTGATCGCCCAATTAAACCATAATCTGATTGGTAAAGTCCTGAAATTAATCCGGCTACATTTCCCCATTGAATCACAGCTGTTTTTAACGGAATTTCGTTAGGCAGGATTTTTCTTGCTTCAATAGTTTTAATCTCTATCTGTGGATGAATTATGGTACAGAATAAATCTTTTGGCGACTTTATTTCGATAATATCCAACGGGTTATAGCCCCTGATCAGTGCAAAACTACCTGTTATGGCAGGGGCAACGTTATCGGCATGTTCGGCCCCCGAAGCCAGCTTTTCGCCCTGCATGGCATAATTTACAAGTTGGTGCATATTCATCTGCAAACCAAAAAGTTTAGCTATCCCAAAGGCCGCACCCGAAGCGCTGGCAGCACTTGATCCCATTCCACTTCCCGGATTTATTTTTTTATGGATTTCTATTTCAATTCCTTCGGTTGGTTTTAAATCTTTCATCATTTCTATGGCCACTACCCCTGCCACGTTTTTTTCCGGCTCATCCGGCAAGTTCCCCAATCCTTTATTAATAAGGGTAATGCCAGGTTTTTTGGTCTTTCTGAATGACATCTCATCTCCAATATCCTGCAAAGCAAATCCAAGTATATCAAAAGCACATCCAACATTAGCAACAGTGGCAGGTGCAAAAACCTTAATTTCTTTTAAGTAGTATTTATCTTTTTGTTTTTCAGATATTTCCTTATTTAGAAATTCCTTCATCTTTATAGATTTACTGGTTAACAATTGACATGATGTCAGCAAATACACCTGAAGCCGTTACCTCGGCACCAGCCCCTGCGCCTTTTACAATGAGCGGTTGTTCGCGATATCGATTCGAATAAATAATTACAATGTTGTCTTTGCCTTCGAGCTGATAATAAGGAGCTTCTTTACCTACACTTAATAAACCTACGCTTGCCTTTCCACGGTCAAATACAGCGGTGAACCTTAATCGTTTGCTTTCATTTTCTGCTTTTTTCCGTATTTCTTCGAAAAATTGCCTGTTATCGCCCAATGCCTTAACAAAAGCATCTTTTGGCTCTACAGAAAGAATTTCTTCCGGGATGAATTTCTCATTCTCAATGTCTTCAATTTCAATATGATAACCAGATTCTCTGGCCAGAATGAGTATTTTGCGCATTACATCAATTCCACTTAAATCAATCCGTGGATCGGGTTCGGTGTAGCCTTCGTCCATAGCCCTCTTAACCACCTCATCGAAAGGGTTTTGCGCATTAAAATTATTAAAGATAAAATTCAGGCTTCCCGAAAGTACTGCTTCAATCCGCTGGATTTTATCTCCACTTCGTATCATATCGCGGATGGTTTTGATAACCGGCAATCCGGCGGCAACGTTGGTTTCGTATAAAAAGCGTACATTTTTACGCGTAGCCAAATCGTTCAATAATTTATAATTTTCGTAAACCGACGAAGCTGCAATTTTATTGGAAGCCACCACCGAAATACTTGATTGTAAAATACTTGCATAAAGTGAAGCAATATCAGCACTGGCCGTATTATCAATAAAAACGCTATTTCGCAGGTTCATGTTTTTCATAATCTTAATAAATTGGCCTGCATCAGAAGGCTGGCCTTTTTCCATAAGAGAATGTTCCCAGTTATCCAGTTTAATAAAGTTTTCCTCAAAAAGCATTTTCCGACTGTTTGCGATTCCGGCTACCCGTATTTCAATTTTAAATTCTTTTTTTAGAAATTCAGCCTGTTCATTAAGCTGCAGCAATAGTTTTGAACCTACATTGCCAACCCCAATAATAAAAAGATGGATTCTTTTTAATTCTGAAAGGAAAAAGCTTTCATGAAGCACGTTTAAGGCTTTTTTAACATCTGATTTTTTAATTACAATGGAAATGTTTCTTTCTGTTGAACCCTGGGCTATGGCACGTACATTTATTCCGTTTGAGCCCAGCGCATAAAAAGCCTTTCCGCTGAGTCCAACCGATTCTTTCATATTATCACCCACCAGCGCCACAATCGAAAGTTTTTCATCAATCTGGATTGCGTCAATTTTATTAAGTTTCATTTCAGACGAAAACTCAATATTCAGCACCTCAACCGCATGATCAACATTGCCCTGGTTTATCCCGATGGTAATGGTATGTTCGGAGGAAGCCTGAGTAATAAAAATTACGTTAATTTTATTTTGTGATAAAGTAAGGAAAAGTCGTGAAGCAATTCCGCTCACACCAATCATTCCACCTCCTGTGAGGGTTAATAAAGCAATATCGTCAATATGCGAAAGCCCTTTTACTGCCCTGCCCGAAGGATCAATTTCCTTGCTGATAAGTGTCCCATTTTCATCAGGTGCAAAGGTATTTTTAATTAAAACCTGGATTCCTTTCTTTAAAACCGGTTGAAGAGTAGGTGGATAAATGACTTTAGCCCCAAAATGCGATAATTCCATGGCTTCTTCGTACGATAGTCGCTCAAGAGTATAAGCTGACGAAACAATATTCGGATCAGCGGTCATGACCCCGTTTACATCGGTCCATATTTCGAGAATGGAAGCATTAACGGCTGCCGCAATTATAGCCGCTGTAAAATCTGAGCCACCTCTACCCAGGGTGGTCACTCTTTTCTTGGCAGACATGGCAATAAATCCATTTACAATAATGTGTTTACGGGCCCCAATCAACCTGTCCCTGATATTAAAATAGGTAAGATCAAGATCCACATTTGCATTGCCAAAATTTTCATCTGTAAAAATAAGTTCCCTTGCATCAACATGCAGTGTTTCAATACCTTTGGCAACAAAAGCCTGGGCAATAATTAGGGCCGAAAATCTTTCGCCAAAGCTTAAAAGGTAATCTTTCGTTTTTAAAGAAATTTCGTTAAGAAGGTAAATTCCGTGACATATTTCTTTTAATTCCTGTGCCAAAGCTTTTATTTCATCAATAATATCCCTGATTTTTGCGGATTGTACCAATTCCTGTGCAGTTTCTATATGCCTGGCTTCAAGTTCATGTACTTTAAGCTCGTATTTTAAATCGCGCGAAAGCGCCAGTTGGCCGCACTCAATAATTGAATTTGTAACACCTCCGAAAGCCGATACAACAGTTACCACCTGTTCATTGTCGATTTTGCTCCTTACAATTTCTATGACTTTATTAATGTTTTCGGCATTGGCAACTGAGGTTCCGCCAAATTTTAATACTTTCATTATGCATTTTTTAAATTAAATATTTTTGGATAAACCCATTTAATTCATCCTGGTTTTTATGCAAAATTAAACTAAACATCAAGGGTTTTGATAAAGTAGGAAAATTAATTCCCGGATAGGATATAAAAAGTTTAACCCCCTAAGGGGTTGTTGTTGTTGTTATTTGGAAATTTATAACGGAGTATGAATTTTGCCAAAATGGAAATAATATATTCATTTGGCATTTTTGCTGTAAATTTGAAAGCAATATATAGGATTTAAAATTCAATTTCGCAATAATTTGCCGCTAAATTAGAAATTTTAATATAACAAACAAATTAATTTTCAGTTTCAATGATTATTTTACTGATTATTAAGTATATAATTAAGAATCCCTTTAGAATTTATAGGACCGGGCTTTTTCGATCAATTCATTAAGCGATTCAACCTGAACAATATTGTATCTCCTGCAAACAATGTCCACATTCCCCTTTTTCCAAAAACCTTTTGGGCAGCAAACGATCATTTTTCTTGATTGTGCAAATAATCCAAGTTCGAGTAACGAAACCGGCGATTGGGTATCGGGATCGAAATACATAATGATTAAATCAGCCCTTTCCTGACCTTTAAGTTCCCATTCAACCTGTTCCAAAAAGTAAGGATTTTCAATTTCTTCTTTCCAGCTTTGATCCCAATCTTTTCGACGAGGATTTAAGACAATAATATTTTCATTATCAATATTTTGTGTTATTAATTCCTGCCAGTTTTGTGCATGATCCTGTTCAATACTTCCGGCTAGGAAAATCGCGTTACCAGCCTCAGGAATTGGGTTAGGAGGATAAATTATCATGATTTTATTGTTAAGTTAGTATTTCCAGTGAAATATTTAATTAAAAAAGTTCTCTATTCTTCAAGGGATTTTTCAAGTTCTTCGGTCATTTCCAAATCATGAAATACATTTTGTACATCATCGTCATCTTCAAGCATCTCAATAAGTTTCAATACTTTGTGTGCAGTTTGTAAATCAACTGCCTTTCTGGAATTTGGTATACGTTGTAATTCAGCATTTTCAACCATTATTTTCATTGCATCAAGCTTTTTCTGCATTTTGCCGAAATCTTCGAGGGCAGTTAAAAGAGTAAAATAATCTTCTCCGGCATGTATTTCTTCAAGTCCAGCATCAATTAAATCAAGCTCAATATCATCAATATTAATTTTTCCTTTTGGAATGGTGAAAACTCCTTTTCGCACAAAAAGAAAACTAAGTGATCCATTTTTCCCCAGCGTTCCCCCTTTTCTTGAAAAAATAGACCTTATACTACTTACAGTACGTAAGTGGTTGTCGGTAAGACATTCAACGAATACAGCTACTCCACCCGGTCCGGTGCCTTCAAATATTTCTTCGGTATAATTTTCACCTGCCCCCTCACCTTTTGAAATTGCGCGTTGAATAACATCTTTGGGCATATTTGCTCCACGGGCATTTAAAATTGCACTTCTCAACCTGGGATTGCTTTCCGGGTCGCTGCTTCCACCTTCTTTTACGGCTACTGTAATTTCTTTCGCAATTCTTGAAAATATTTTTGAACGTTTGGCATCAGCAGCACCTTTCTTCCGTTTAATTGTTGACCATTTGCTGTGTCCTGACATAAGACTGGGAATAAATTTCACATATAAATTAAATCGTGAATAAAAATACAAATTTTCTGGCAATTGTCCGTATCATTGATACAACAAAAATTCAAGACAATCAGGTCTTTTATTATATTCTATTTTCTTCTATTTTTGCGGTTGAATAATCATGTTTAAAAATATTAAGACAATATGGCAATTGCATTGGATATCAAAAAACTGGTAGGATTAAAGCCTGTCTTGAAACAAAATGGTGAATATCATTCAAAACTATATATCGAAACCTATGGTTGTCAGATGAATGTGGCCGACAGTGAAGTTGTGGTTTCAATATTAATGGAAGATGGTTTTTTTATCACAGAAAATTATAAAGAAGCGGATGTTATTTTAATTAATACCTGTTCTATTCGCGAAAATGCTGAGCAAAGAATTTTTAACCGTTTGAATGAGTTTAAATTCCTGAAAAAACAAAAAAAGGGAATGTTGGTGGGAATAATCGGTTGCATGGCCGAACGCCTGAAAGAAAACTTATTGGAGAAAGAAAAACTTGTAGATTTGGTTGTTGGGCCGGATGCTTACCGCGATTTACCAAAATTGCTTAAGCAGGCCGAAAGTGGGCAAAAAGCCATTAATGTGCTGCTTTCGCGCGAGGAAACCTATGCCGAGATAAATCCTGTTCGACTTGATAAAAACGGTGTTTCTTCATTTGTTTCAATAATGCGTGGGTGCGACAATATGTGTGCATTTTGTGTTGTTCCTTTTACTCGTGGACGCGAGCGTAGCAGGAATCCCGAAACTATACTTAACGAAATACGCGATTTAATTGAAAAAGGCTACAAAGAAGTAACCCTTTTGGGCCAAAATGTTGACAAGTACAACTGGAACAATGGTGAAACCAGTTTTGCACGGTTGCTGGAAATGACGGCCTTGTTAAATCCTGATTTAAGATTGAGATTTTCAACCTCTTACCCACAGGATATGACAGATGAAGTTTTATATACCATTGCCAAATATCCAAATATTTGCAAATATATTCACCTTCCGGTTCAATCGGGCAGTTCAGCTGTTCTTGAAAAAATGAAACGCGGCTACACCCGAGAATGGTACATGGGAAGAATTGAAGCTATAAAAAGGATTATTCCGGATTGTGCCATCTCATCCGATTTTATAGCTGGATTTTGCGGCGAGTCGGAACAAGATCACCAGCAAACCCTTTCACTGATGGAATGGGTTGGCTACGATTATGCCTATATGTTTAAATATTCCGAAAGACCTAATACCTATGCAGCCAGGAAATTGACCGACGATGTTCCTGAAGAATTGAAAGGCAGGCGTTTGGACGAAATTATTGAACTGCAAAACAAGCTCTCGCTACAAAGCAACCTAAGGGATATAGGAAAAACATTTGAAGTATTGGTGGAAGGCGTTTCGAAAAAATCGAATGAAAGGCATTTTGGACGGAATTCGCAAAATAAGGTAATTGTATTTGATAAAAAGAATACTAAAATTGGCGATTATGTGATGGTTAAAGTAAATGATTGTACATCAGCTACTTTGCATGGTGAAATTGTTGAATAGTGCATACAGGCTGGATGGAATTAAACTTCTATAAAACATTCCTGACTTATTTTGACCTGACAAAATAAAATGGAACCAAAAAAAGGTGTGGGCCAAAAGCCACACCATTTTAAAACCATTTAATCAATTTGGGGAGGAGATCCCGGCTTGTTTTTTTCCCTTTCGCCCACCATTTCATCATACTTTTTTAATTGATTACGATTCATACCTGTTGTATGAATAATCAAACTCAAACCAGGGTTTAAAATCCTTTTCTTGAGTTTGACACTTCAGAAGTCTATTCTGCTGTACCACAGCAAATTATCTAATGCCGGTTCGCACTACACCCGTCTGTCACCCGCGTGAGTAAAGGATTACAGAAGGTTTATTGATGGGCTCGCTCTTGCCATTGCATTTCCTGTTTTTATAAATACTGGTTTATTGCTCTTTGTGGGATAAAATCTGGGATTTCTTTTATTGATAATGCATTCATGATTTGTTTTGCGCCTTGTTCGGTTTTTGACCGTAGATAATATTCCTTTCCATTTTGTGCAACAAGGCTCATTTGCATCTTGACAAGGCTTTTGCGTATCTGGTTTTCTGATTGGGGCGTGGCCTTTGTTTTTAGCTGCAGCTGCAAATAATTCAGCAGGGTGAACGAGATGTAGCACAGGGCAAGATGGCCCAATATCTCTGCTTCTGTCCAATGGAACATGGGATGGGTTTCCAGGAAGCTTTTAAAACTCCTGAAGGAATGCTCCACTTTATAGAGTTGTTTGTATGCCTGGAGGATTTCCTGTACCGATAATTCCTGGTTGTTTGTGGCAATGCACAAGAAGCCATCGAAGTTCACTCTTTGGATTTTTCCAAATCCAGCGAATACTGATTCTTTCCTTCTTTTTTTAAGAAATAGGTCCTCGCCTTTTTGGCCAGGGCGCTGGGGTTATTTATAAATGCCTGTACTTTTTTTTTACTTTTTTTTTCTTCACGCTCCGCTTTGTCTTTAGCTGCCCTTTTGGTGCTGTAGGTGGTGATCAGCTTTCGATTTTTGTACCCGGTAACGTAATACTGGATTTCTATTTTATCATTGCTATCAACATCATCCATTGTAAGTATTTGATAATATTCCCCGTTCAGGATTTCATTTTGTATCCCTTGTTCAAGGTTTTTCAGGCGTTCCCCCAAAAATAAATTCATACCCATTTTGCCCAACTTCCAGGATATTGTCCTGGTTCATCATCCCGGTATCGGCCACACAAATGACTTTTTCTATCTGATATTTCTCTTTGAGCCTACCGAGTGCATCAAAAGTATGCCCTTCATATTGTTTGCCTTGCATACTTCATAGCCTACCGGCTGCTTGTTTTGGTCGATCAGAAGGCCAAAGGTCACAATGGTGTTGCCTATTTTGCCATCTTTGCCAAAACCTTTTTCACGGAAACCACCTCTTTATCACTATCAAAATAGAAAGTAGTGACATCGTAAAAAACTACGTCCAGTTTTTGATTAAATAGGTTCCTGCCTTTGCTATAGATCATTCTTTAATTGGTTCCTGGCTTTCATACAGGTAATCCAGGGTACGATAGATTTGGTGAAGTTCCATTTGTTCAATCCCAATGTAATCACTTTGGTTATTGTAATTTGACAGTTTGCTGACCGGATCATGGAGCTGTTCGTTGATGAGCAATATCACGCTTTCAAGCATGCTAAAACCAAGGCTCTTGTTGCGCGTGATGCCATTTAAAAAGTGTCAAGGGAATAAATAGTCAGTAATCTCCTGACTATCATCGGGAACCTATTAATAGATCGCCTAAGCCATGTAGCTGTCTTTTGCTCCATCTCTTCGAGCGTGCCACCTCCAAGCTCGTATAAGGTTTGTCCAATTTTCTTGGCGTACTCGCCGGTTCATAATCTCTATTTTTCCCAGGTTGTATAAGGTCCGGTGGCGGCTTTTTCCTGCTCGTCCCTCTTTTTTTAAAAAAAAAAAAAAAAAAATCCTGTAGCTTTGAACAAATTCGGATATAGGTACCTGTATCTTCTTCTTCTTTTCGTAAAAAGGCCATGTCGCTGGTTTTTAATGAGATAATTGCCTGTTGCACTATTTTCCTAAAATCATAATTTGGGAAATGCAACAAAATTCGACAAAAATCAAAACCAATAAAGTTTTCGCACTACAAATTTTGAATTTTAGAACACACCCCCTTATTTGTGTGGCCCCTCAGAGGGGATAAGTGTCTTTAGGTGTCAAACTCAGGAGCTACTTTGCATGGTGAAATTGTTGAATAGTGCATACAGGCTGGATGGAATTAAAACTTCTATAAACATTCCTGACTTATTTTGACCTGACAAAATAAAATGGAACTGTAAAACAAAAAGCCACACCATTTTAAAACCATTTAATCAATTTGGGGAGGAGATCCCGGCTTGTTTTTTTCCCTTTCGCCCACCATTTCATCATACTTTTTAATTGATTACGATTCATACCTGTTGTATGAATAATCAAACTCAAACCAGGGTTTAAAATCCTTTTCTTGAGTTTGACACTTCAGAAGTCTATTCTGCTGTACCACAGCAAATTATCTAATGCCGGTTCGCACTACACCCGTCTGTCACCCGCGTGAGTAAAGGATTACAGAAGGTTTATTGATGGGCTCGCTCTTGCCATTGCATTTCCTGTTTTTATAAATACTGGTTTATTGCTCTTTGTGGGATAAAATCTGGGATTTCTTTTATTGATAATGCATTCATGATTTGTTTTGCGCCTTGTTCGGTTTTTGACCGTAGATAATATTCCTTTCCATTTTGTGCAACAAGGCTCATTTGCATCTTGACAAGGCTTTTGCGTATCTGGTTTCTGATTGGGGCGTGGCCTTTGTTTTTGCTGCAGCTGCAAATAATTCAGCAGGGTGAACGAGATGAAGCACAGGGCAAGATGGCCCAATATCCTTGCTTCTGTCCAATGGAACATGGACGGGTTTCCAGGAAGCTTTTAAAACTCCTGAAGGAATGCTCCACTTTATAGAGTTGTTTGTATGCCCGAGATTTCCTGTACCGATAATTCCTGGTTGTTTGTGGCAATGCACAAGAAGCCATCGAAGCGTTCACTTCTTTTGGATTTTTTCCAAATCCAGCGAATACTGATCTTTTCCTTCTTTAAGAAATAGGTCCTCGCCTTTTGGCCAGGGCGCTGGGGTTATTTATAAATGCCTGTGCCTTTTTTTTACTTTTTCTTCACGCTCCGCTTTGTCTTTAGCTGCCCTTTTGGTGCTGTAGGTGATCAGCTTTCGATTTTTGTACCCGGTAACGTAATACTGATTTCTATTTTATCATTGCTATCAACATCATCCATTGTAAGTATTTGATAATATTCCCTGTTCAGGATTTCATTTTGTATCCCTTGTTCAAGGTTTTTCAGGCGTTCCCCAAAAATAAATTCATACCCATTTTGCCCAACTTCCAGGATATTGTCCTGGTTCATCATCCCGGTATCGGCCACACAAATGACTTTTTCTATCTGATATTTCTCTCTTGAGCCTACCGAGTGCATCTGTAAAAGTATGCCCTTCATATTGTTTGCCTTGGTATACTTCATAGCCTACCGGCTGCTTGTTTTGGTCGATCAGAAGGCCAGCGTCACAATGGTGTTGCCTATTTTGCCATCTTTGCTAAAAAAAAAAAAAAAAAAAAAAAACCTTTTCACGGAAAAAAAAAAAAACCATCTTCTTTATCACTATCAAAATAGAAAGTAGTGACATCGTAAAAAACTACGTCCAGTTTTTGATTAAATAGGTTCCTGCCTTTGCTATAGATCATTCTTTTAATTGGTTCCTGGCTTTCATACAGGTAATCCAGGGTACGATAGATTTGGTGAAGTTCCATTTGTTCAATCCCAATGTAATCACTTTGGTTATTGTAATTTGACAGTTTGCTGACCGGATCATGGAGCCGTTCGCTGATGAGCAATATCGCTTTCAAGCATGCTAAAACCAAGGCTCTTGTTGCGCGTGATGCCATTTAAAAAAGTGTCAAGGGAATAAATAGTCAGTAATCTCCTGACTATCATCGGGAACCCATAATAAAAACGCCCAAGCTCGTGTAGCTGTTCCCCCCCCCCTGCTCCATCTCTCTCTTCGAGCGTGCCACCTCCAAGCTCGTATAAGGTTTGTCCAATTTTCTTAAGGTACTCGCCGGTTCATAATCTTCTTTTTTCCCAGGTTGTATAAGGTCCGGTGGCGGCTTTTTCCCTGCTCGTCCCTGTAGCTTTGAACAATTCGGATATAGGTACCTGTATCTTTCCTTTCTTTTCGTAAAAAGGCCATGTCGCTGGTTTTTAATGAGATAATTGCCTGTTGCACTATTTTCCTAAAATCATAATTTGGGAAATGCAACAAAATTCGACAAAAAAAATCAAAAACCAATAAAGTTTTCGCACTACAAATTTTGAATTTTTAGAACACACCCCCTTATTTTAGGGGCTTTCAGAGGGGATAAGTGTCTTTAGGTGTCAAACTCAGGAGCTACTTTGCATGGTGAAATTGTTGAATAGTGCATACAGGCTGGATGGAATTAAACTTCTATAAAACATTCCTGACTTATTTTGACCTGACAAAATAAAATGGAACCAAAAAAAGGTGTGGGCCAAAAGCCACACCATTTTAAAACCATTTAATCAATTTGGGGAGGAGATCCCGGCTTGTTTTTTTCCCTTTCGCCCACCATTTCATCATACTTTTTTAATTGATTACGATTCATACCTGTTGTATGAATAATCAAACTCAAACCAGGGTTTAAAATCCTTTTCTTCTTTTCTGGGAAATTTTTTATGAAAAAATTCACCGAGTTTCTTGTCAAAATAATAATCTTCTTTCCAATCGTTAATATGCTGAACAAGTTTTTCCATTGCAACACAAATGATTTCAACTTCTTCACTGGTCATGGTTGGATGCACAGAAATCCTTACCCACCCTGGTTTAAGGCTCAAATCGCCCATATTAATCAGTTTGGTAATCTGGTGAGAGGTATTGATATCCACATTAAGTAAAAAGTGGCCGTAAGTTCCGGCACATGAACAGCCGCCACGCACCTGAATGCCAAAACGGTCGTTAAGCAGTTTTACAATAAGGTTATGGTGAATATTGTCGATATAAAAAGAAACTACGCCAAGCCTGTGTTTTTGCTCACCGGAAAAAATATGTAAACCGGGGATTTTCTCAAACCTTTCAAATATTACTCTCATCAGTTCTTCTTCGCGCTCACGGATATTTGTCGTACCCATATCTTCCTTTAGTTTTAGGGTGAGTGCCGCCCTGAAAGTCTGTAAAAAAGCAGGGGTTCCACCATCTTCCCTGGCTTCGATATCGCTTACATACTCAAATTCACCCCACCTGTTCGTCCAGCTTACAGTTCCACCGCCAGGGTTATCGGGTGAATAATTATGGTAAAGTTCGGAGTTAAAAATAAGAACACCACAACTACCAGGCCCTCCGAGAGCTTTGTGCGGTGAAAAGAAGATGGCATCAAGCCTTTCCATTGGGTCGCCGGGGTGCATGTTCATGTCAACATAAGGGGCCGAAGCCGCAAAATCTACAAAACAATACCCTCCATTTTCGTGCATAATCCTGGCCAACTGATAGATGGGAGGCATAATTCCAGTAACATTTGAACAAGCTGAAAATGATCCTATTTTAAGTTTTCTGTTCTTGTATTTTTCAATTATTTTCCTCAGGTTTTCAGGTTCGACCGTTAAATCCTGGCCTGGTTCAATAACCACAACATCTGCAATAGTTTCCAGCCACGAAGTGTGATTAGAGTGATGTTCAAGGTGGGTGATAAATACAACAGGTTTGTCTTCTTCCGGAATCTCGCTGATGGAACAAATGGTTTTTGCCTGTTCAGGAACCCTTAGACCCAGAATACGCTGAAATTTGTTAACAACGCCCGTCATTCCTGAAGCAGCAGTAATAATTATATCGTCTTTGCCTGCATTAACATGTTCTTTGATAATTTTATGGGCCAAATGATAGGCCAACGTCATGGAAACACCTGTTTCACTTGCTTCAGAATGTGTATTGCCAACCAGGGGGCCAAAAAGATTTTTAATTTTATCTTCTATCGGACCGTAAAGCCTTCCACTTGCAATCCAATCGGCATAAATTATTTTCTGGATTCCGTAAGGCGATTTAAAAGCTGCATCAATACCAATAATATTTTTTCTGAATTTACTGAAATAGTTCTCTAATGTTTCCATTTTTTTAAATTGAAAAGCCGGAAATTCTCCGGCTTATTATTTTTAATCCCTGTTTCCGGCAATCATAGCCAAAAGTTTCAACAATTCAAGATACAGCCATATTAATGTAACCAGAATTCCAAATGTACCATACCATTCCATAACTTTGGGGGCTCCCTGCTGGGCCATTTGTTCAATTCTATCAAAATCCAGTACCAGGTTCAGGGCGGCCACCACCACAATTACCAGTTGAATTCCTATACCTAGCAATCCCATATTTGCCAGACTAATATTTGCACCAAAAAGTCCGGCAATAATGCTTATAAGGTAAAAAATGGCTATTCCACCGGTGGCTGCAATAACGCCTTTTTTAAATCCGGAAGTTGCCTTGATAAGTCCTGATTTGTAGGCAAACAACATGGCAAAGGCTACACCAAAAGTAAGGAAAATTGCCTGAAACACGATACCATTAAAAACCTGGCTGAAAAGGGCCGAAATTCCACCCAAAAACAGACCTTCCAAAATTGAATAAATTGGTGTGGTAATATGTGACCACTCCGCTTTAAAAACAGTAACAATTGCCACTATAAATCCACCTATTGCCCCGACATAAAGCAGCGAAGGATTTCCTCCTGTTAATACGTAGTTCCAGCTAAAATAGGCTGAAACAACAACAAGAAACAATGCAATTAACATTTTATTTACAGTTCCATTAATGGTCATTTGCCCTTCAGTGGAAGTGTTGTATACCCTTGACAATGAATTCTTTGAAAACATTGGGTTTGATGAATTTCCTATTCTCATTTTTCTCAATTTTAGTTATAAAAAAAACTCTCTAATTCCTCAATATAAAAACGCTTCAATTCTTCAGTCCTAAATCTTTTATTTTGAATACAATTATGTACTTTTCTCCTTAAATCTTCACTTCTTAATGAAATGGCTGACAACATGGCTGATTGTGCCCTTTTTAAAGGTGGGGTTTCATCAGAATATTCAGAAAGCCCGTAAGACACCAATAATTCCTCAAACCATCTATCAGAAGCAGATTTACTAAACCTGGCGTACCTGGCAATGGCAAGATAAGCCGATAATCTGCAATATTCATTTCCATGACTGATCAACTTTTGTGCTATTTTATTAAAGTCAGAAAGATTGACAAAATAGTGCATGGCAGCTTGTTCAGCCATTTCCGCATTATTTATTGAATTTAGCACATCTTCAAGGAATGTTTCAGGCTGTAAATCATAATCAAAAAGTCTCATAGCCAGCAACTTAACTTCTCTTTCATCCTGATTCAATAAAAAAACTGCAAGTTGATTATTCTTCCTGTAGTTTTGTGCCAATTTGTCAATCTCAGGAATTGAAACCCCTGAATTCTTTTTATAGTTTAAACCCATTTTGCTCATTAAGCGCGATGAATTACCATTTTCGAATTTTGAAACCGATTTTAATATTTTTTGATAAAGCAACGCAACATCCGTCATACAATCACCGTCTATTAATTTTACAAAATAAATGAATTATTTTAGCATAAAAAAGCGGTTGAAAAATGCCACAATTAAATTATTCTGTTCTTTTTGTTTTGAAAAGTGGCAAAATAGCGAATAAACATTCATCCTAAAAATTAAAAAAATGAAACAAGCAGGATAAAAATAATTATTAACATACACTGGAATAATTATTTTTCATCATGCGGTTCCATCTGACAAATTAAAAACAATTAAAAAATAAACAGATGAAAAACATTATTTTTTTTAGCTTGTTGATTATGGCAATAGTAATGATTTCCTGTAAAAAGGATAAAACAGAAACCCTGCCTATTATTGTTGATCATTATTGTACAAACCTCGACGAAATTCCTGTTGACTGGATTAATAAGGCAAAGATGAACCTCCACATTGCCTATGGCCACACATCGCACGGCAGCCAGTTGATTACAGGGATGACAGGGTTAATGGAATGGAAAGGTGCTCCTTATACCTGGAAAAATGGTCCATCCCAGGATTCACTGGATATCAGGGATCAGGTTATGGCAGGAGACCTGGGTACAGACGGGGATTTAACCTGGGAGGCTACAACAAGGTCGTACCTGGGTGATTGGCGTAACGAGGATATTAACGTAATCATCTGGTCGTGGTGCGGAGGAGTGTCAACAAATTCGGTCGAAGGCATTAATGCATATCTTGATGCCATGAACAAGCTCGAAATTGACTTTCCTGAAGTACATTTTGTTTATATGACAGGGCATTTAGATGGTTCTGGAATGGATGGAACCTTAAATACTAACAACGAAATTATAAGGAAATACTGCCGGGATAATAATAAAATATTGTTTGATTTTGCTGATATAGAATCATATAACCCCGATGGAGAATTTTTTCTCGATAAAGGGGCAGATGACGGTTGCAATTATAACAAAACCGGAATTGGAGATGGAAATTGGGCTGTTGAATGGCAAAATTCACATACGCAAGGAGTAGATTGGTTTGAATGTACTTCGGCACATAGCCAACCTCTTAACGCCAATTTAAAAGCTTATGCCGCCTGGTGGCTTTGGGCAAGAATTGCCGGCTGGTCGGGTAAATAACTTAATTTCCGTTTAAAAAATTTAGCAAAAAATTCAATAACCAGGCTTGATATGAGCAGAATACCAAGTATAACCAGCTTATTTTGAACGAATAATAGTGATAATAAAAGAATAATTGCCTGGATTAGAATTGATGAAAAAAGTGCATATTTTAAGAAAGTATGCATTTTTTTTGAAGCATTTATTAATTCTGGAACAAACAAAACGTTATCGGAAGTTGCTGAAATTATTTTTTCATTTATCGTGGCATCAATGCTTGAATTAATAAAAAAATTGATTGAATTCCCTGTTTTGCCGGGGTTGATTCCGCAAATCATTCCGGTTGGCTCTTTTCTTTCCAAATCTTTGAGTAATTCCAGTTGTCTTTTTTCATTTATTTCTGAATAAATCCGGTCGAAAACAATCGAATAATCCCTGCCCAAATCTTCTTTTTGTCCAGGAACAAAAAGAATGGTATTCCCGAAATAATCAAGCTGGTTAACCAGTTCTACTTTTTCATCGGCTATTTTTTCATTCACCTTAAATTTTCCAATCAATTGGTCATTCTTTGCCAGAAAAATATTATAGCCTTCCTCTCTTTTAATTTTTCCTTTTAAAAAAGCATTGTTCCCGAAATGATACATTATCGCATTATCATCAATAACACTTATCCCGTTTTCGTTTTTTTCGACTATGCTATATTTAATATGGCCAAGTTGGTAATCTTCGAGCGAAAAAAGTTTTTGGTATTTTTTGTCCCACTCACCTGAAAGTTGGTTTGCAAGCTGCATTACAGTAATTACCATTATCGATGACCTGTAATCGGAATCAATAATCTGGTATTTGCCTGTACTTATATATTTATCTTTAGCAAACACAAAATTCTTAAGCTTTCCAAAAATTCCAAACTGATTAAAATCAAATGAAATTCCTGAAGCTGAAGATAATTTTTCAGAAATACAGGCAAAACCCATTACAAATTTCCTGTTAAAAAAAGGGAAAATGGCAATTAAAATACTGATGGAATAATTCCAAAATGCAGCAGGAGTAGTTTTATACTGTAAGTAAATAATACCTATCGACACTAAAGCTATAATTGTAATCAGGTAGCTGATAAAATAGTAATTCCGATAAATTGTAGTTTTAAATTTTTTCAGCTTTAAGCCTGACTTTGAAAATAAGATTGTTTGGATCAGAAAATATATAATAACCATTAAGGAAGCCATTGAAAGAAATTGAACAACCTGGGAATGATCTCCGACGAAATATTTTTTTGTAAAAAGTTGAAAAAGGTAAAATCCAAAGACAGCCCAAATTCCAATATTTCTTGGAAAAGAAAGTTGTATGGAATCCAAGAAAACAGAAAATGTTAAAATAATAAAAGTATAAAGGAACAAGATCACTAATAATAGGTTACTTAAATTCTCTGGTTTTAATAATTCCGTCAACAGAATTATTGCAAGGATAGTAAACAGGGAATGGAGGGTGACCAAAAATGTTTTCATACAAAAGGTTGATTTATAGCATGTTCTTTATTGTAAAGATAATTAAAAGTTTTGATAAACAATTCATTTGTAAAATTTCTCAAACTCTGATTTGGAATGATCATTAAAAGCCAACTTAAAAAACTGATAATCAGAACACTGCTAATTATTTCATCCAGTTTTCCGGATTTTTTCTCCATTCTGCAAGCATTTCCAGGTATTTTTTATCTATATAGCCTGATTTGATTGCAGTTTCGATAAGGATATTGTAGTTCGACAAGGTATACAGCGGACAGCCTGCGTTTTCGAAATTTTTTTGGGCATGACTGAAACCATAAGTAAAAATAGCCAGCATTCCGACAACGATACCGCCTTTTTCGCGAATAGCTTCAACCGCTTTAATACTGCTGCCTCCCGTTGAAATTAAATCTTCAATCACTACCACTTTTTGGCCGGTTTCAAGGTTTCCTTCAATAAGATTTTCAAGCCCATGTCCTTTTGACGATGACCTGACATAGATGAAAGGAAGGTTTAGCAAATCAGCTACCAGCGCTCCGTGGGCAATGGCTCCGGTGGCAACCCCGGCAATAATATCAGGCTTTTCGTAAACCAGGTTTAAAAGCTTAACAAATTCATTCTTAACAATATCCCTGACTTCAGGAAAAGAAAGAATTTTTCTGTTGTCGCAATAAATGGGAGATTTCCAACCCGATGCCCAGGTATAAGGATTTGCCGGATTAAGTTTAATTGCATTAATTTGCAATAGTTTGTCTGCAATAATATTTTCTGTTTTTTCCATGAAAAAATGTATAAAAATTTTTTTTCTGCACCGGTCACTTACGCTTTTGAATGACGGTTGTAAATTTGATAAACAAGACAATGAATTCGTTTTCGAATGCAAAAATAAAAAGTCATTTGATAATGTATACAATGAATTTTTAAACAATGTTGAAATTACTGATTTGGTAATACGCAGCCCAAAACCAGACAAATTATTCAGGAATTTCAAAAAAAAGTTCAATGTTATTAAAGCTGCCGGCGGACTGGTTTTAAACAACAAAAAAGAATTACTTGTAATAAAACGAAGGGGCGTTTGGGATTTGCCCAAAGGTAAATTGGAGGAAAATGAAAGTAAAAAAACGGCTGCAATTCGCGAAGTGATGGAAGAATGTGGAATAAGTATGCCTAAAATAAGTTCAAAATCAGGTAAAACTTATCATACTTATCAGCAGGACGGGATGGAAATACTTAAAATAACCTATTGGTATTTAATGTTTTATGATGGCGTTCAAAAATTAAAACCCCAGATAGAAGAAGATATTACCGAAGTAAAATGGATTAAAAAGGATGAAATTCCTAAAATCATTCAAAATACGCACAATAACCTTGTTCCATTATTTGAAAAATTCTTATCCCTTTAATTCCGGGTTCCTTTACCTTTTGATTTTTTTCGTTCCTGCTCTGTTTTCCAGGCTTTTAAGATATCAACATACCTGCTTATAAAACTCGGTTCGGACGGTGGAAAAGCGGGAGACATGGAGAGGTTTCCATCCGGATTTATCAGATAATATGTAGGATACGAATGAATATTGTACAGCTTAAGAAATTCCGTTTTTTTTGAATAAAACAGAAATGGCCAGCCATAACCATTCGCATTTACCAATTGCTTCATTTGGTTTATATTATCGCAAATACAAATGCTCACCAGATCAAGCATTTCAGGATTTGCAGCCTTAAGTTTTTTTAAAATCTCCAGTTCCTGCAGACAGGTATAACTCCTGGGGTTTATAAAACTCAAATAAATAAATTTTCCCCGAAATTGAGAAAGCATTATCATATTATCCGAAACATCGGGTAATTCTATTTCCGGGGCCGGGAAGCCTGTAAGCAGGGTGGTAATTCTTTTATAAATATTTGCAGCAATTAATTTTGATTGTCCGGAACCGTTGTTTTTAATGGAATCAATCATATTAATAAGGTCTTCCCTGGGATAATCATTTTTATAAAAATTATCAAAAAGGGATTTACAAATAATTAAATCAACGAAATCCAGATCTTTAAAACAGGGCGTTTCCTGCAAAGCCAATCTTATTTTCGACAGGCTTTTTTCTTTCACCAGGTAATAGGGTATTTGTTTTCCTGGCCTCGTCCTGGAGTAATCGGATAAATAATTTGTATACAATTGGTTAAATAAATCCATATAGGCAGGATTTTGCAATAAAATGGGCCTGCCTGTAAAGTAGTTTTCTGTTAATTTTTCTTTATTTCTTTCGTAGGCCATCAATCGCAGCGAAACATAACTATATGTTTTGTAATCCTTAAAAAAAAGATTGTTGTTTGCCGGCAATCCTTTTTCAATTTTATCGATTATGCTATCGGCAACAGTTTTATTAAGTTTACCTCTGAATTGCTGAAAATTTTTAGTCAACTCATTGTCGTATAACTGGTTGAACTTTTGTATCAATTCATTTAAATCCGTCTCAGAAGCATTTAAAACTTTAATGTTAAATTCAGTTTCTTCGAAATAAGGATTTAATTCATCTTCAGGCAGTTTTTCTACTTTCTGTGGCAGTATAATTTCATAGGTTTTTCCGGGTTCAAGATACAGAATCCCTTTAAAAACATTGAGATGAATAAAAGCATGAATGGTTTCGTTTAGCTGAATTTTAAATTCAAAACTGCCGTCTTCATTTACCCTGGCGCTTCCAATTTCTTTTTCGGACATGGTTACCTGGTCGTCATAACACCAAAAGGTAAGCAGGAGGCCTGAATAGGATTTTGCATTTCCTTTGATAATCACCTCGTTGGCTTTTGCCGGGAAGGAAAAAACAACCAGAAAAAATGTAATGATAAAAACTTTCATTTGCCTGATTTTTTATGAACAAGTAAAGATTAAACGGATATATTAACCAATTTTTAAACCAATAACCAAAACATCATCTACCTGTAAATTATTGCCCTGCCATTTTTTAAATGTTTCGAACAGCACATTTTTTTGATGAACCAATTCCAGGTCTTCTATCACGAGCAAAAGTTCCTTAAAATTATTAAGCATAAATTTTCTGCCGGCAGATCCGCCAAACTGGTCAGGGAAACCATCGGTAAACAGATACAGGTAATCATCTTTTTCGAGCCTGAATTCCTGGTTCGTAAAACTTTCTTTCATTTTATCATAAATTCCAACTGGCATTCTATCGCCTTTTAATTCTATAATTGTACCTGTCCTGATACAAAATACTGAATGATAAGCACCTGCAAATTGCATATTACGGGTTTCTTTATCAATAATACAAATTGAAATATTTATGCTGTCAACTACAGACTCTTTTTTATCGCGTTGGTCAAGGTTGAATATCAAATCATTACGCATATGATTCAGAATTTCGGCTGCATCAAAAATTTTTTCTTCCACAATAATTTTGTTAAGAAAAGAAATTCCGAACATACTCATAAACGCGCCGGGTACTCCATGTCCTGTGCAATCAGCAACAGCAATCACCATAAAGTTTTCAAAATCGTGGTACCAGTAAAAATCTCCACTCACTACATTTTTAGGTAAAAAGAGTATAAAATGCTCCGGTATAAAAGTCAAATCCACCGAACCCCTTGATAATGCCGCATTCTGAATTTTTCTTGCATACCTGATGCTGTCATTTAAATCTTTATTCAGGGCAATAATGTTGCTTTCCTGTTTTTCCGACAATTCAAGCATCAGTTCAAGTTCCTGCGTAAGGATTAAAAACTGGTTATGCACCTCGTTGTATAAATTGTTTTTTTTATCGAGCTTACTATTTGATTCCTCAAGGGCTTTCTCCAGTCTATTGGTAAAAAACCTGAACACAAAGTAGAACAAAAGGCTGACAAAAAGGCTTATCATTAATCCAATTTTTTGAACCAATGCCGAATTTTCGTCAATTTTCTTGTTAATCAGATTTAAATTCTGATGTACAAATAATCTGTGCTTGTTTTCGAGTGGCAGGGATACTACAATATCCTTTCTTCCTTCCTTATCGAAAGAAGCTATGCCTTCAAAAACCACTCCGCTATCAAGTTCTGAAAACGAAATTGTTTTTTTAAAATTTAAATCAGTTAGTAAAGGCTGAAAAGACATTGTATTGCCGGGTTTCAATCCAGGACCGGCAATTAAAAATTCGGATGAATCAGTAATACAAATGAAGCCGGCATTAGGCAATTTGGCTTCATCACAGATTTGCTGCAATAAACTATCTGTTTCCGGATTTTCTCTGGTAAAACCACTTTGATTAAGAATTGTAATTAACTGGTTGGCAATTGATTTATTAAAATTTATTGTTTCGTGGTAAACGTCAGCCTGCAGATTTTTTTTAAGCATGAAACTCAGCCACTGAAAACCCGTAAATAAAACAAAGAATAATACAATACTCAACAGAAGCTTAAAATTCCACTTATCCAGCAAATCAAGAATTTTAATCATTTTAATAAAATTTCTTTCAGAAAGTGGATTTGGTTAAATCAATACCATTTGGGACAAATTTGGAGGCATCGCCACCATGCCTGATAACTTCGCGCACAATGGTTGAACTAATAAAAGAATGTTCAGGACTTGTAAGAATAAAAATGGTTTCAATTCCTTCGGCAATGACTTTATTCATTTGGCCAATGGCACGTTCGTACTCGAAATCGGCAGCGGTACGCAAGCCTCTTAATAAATAGTTGGCTTTAATTTTAAGACAAAAATCAACTGTAAGGCCTTCGAAAGTTTCAACAAATACTGATTTATCGTTTATAAAAATATCTTCAATCCATTTTTTTCTAGTTTCCAGCGGGAAAAAGCCACTTTTAGCCGAATTAAAACCAATGGCCACAATAATCTTATCGAACAAAGGTATCGCCCTGCGAACAATTGATTCATGCCCTATTGTAAAAGGATCGAAGGAACCCGGGAAAACAGCGATTTTTTCCATACTTGTAAGTTATTGATTATTTGATAAAAGTAAATAAAACTATTAATATTTTCAAAAATTCTTTATTTGTCGGCTTCTCAGCGTTGACTTTGCATTGAAATAACGTTTAGAAGCAAAATTTATGGATAAATTAACTAAATTTGAATTTAAATTTCAATTATGCCAGTTTATTCAACCGCTTGCCCGCGAAATTGTTACAGTACCTGTAGTTTTTTGGTACATGTAGAAGCCAATAAAGTGGTGCATATTGATCCACACCCGGCAAACCAGGCTACCCCTGAAGGCGTTTGCCTAAAAGGGCTTGCTTATATTGAAAGGGCCAATTCACCCGACCGGATTTTATTTCCTTTGATTAAAGATAAGAGTTCCGGAAAACACATAAAAGCAAGCTGGGATGAAACTGTTGCGCTCATTGCTTCTAAAATAAAATATTTTAAAGAAAATTATGGGAACCATAGCATGCTTTATTACGCCTCGAGTGGCATGGCCGGATTGGTAAATGGATTCAGCCAAAATTTCTGGAAAATGATTGGCGGGGCAACTACTATGTACGGAAATCTTTGCTGGCCGGCAGGATTAGAAGCTACAAGGCTTACCCTTGGCGATAATAAGCATAATGCACCCTGGGATTTGGAACATGCAAAGTTAATTGTAATGTGGGGGAAAAATGCAGCCGAAACCAACATTCAACAGATGATTCCAATAGATAAAGCGCTTGAAAAGGGAGCCAGCGTGATAGTAATTGATCCCAGACGTACACAGACATCAGAAAAAGCAAGCCTATTAATTCAACCTAATCCCGGAACTGATGGTGCACTAGCACTTTCTGTGGCCAAAATCATTATTGATAATAATTGGATCGACAAAGCATTTATCGACAAATATGTATCAGGTTTTGAGGAGTTTAAGAAATCAATCCAAAAATACACCACCGAATTTGTGTCAGAAATTTGCGGGATAAAACCAGAATTTATTGAAATGATAGCTTATCAGATGGGAACTGTAAAACCCATGACCCTGATTCCCGGTTATGGTATGCAACGCTTTACAAACGGGGGGCAGACCATCAGGTGCTTATTGGCGATTTCTGTAATTACCGGAAATATTGGTAAAAAGGGTGGGTGCTGGCATTATGCCAATTTACAATCTTATGTTTTTGATAAGGTTAAAGAACCTATGTCGTATTATCCTCCCGAGAAACCTGATGGTATTTTCAGAAGAAGCATTTCCATGGCCAAACTGGGAGAAGATATGCTGGCTGCGAAAGATCCGGAACTTAAAATGATTTGGGTGGAACGCGGCAATCCGGTAAGCCAGAACCCGGATACAAATGTTGTGCTTAAAGCATTCAGAAAACTGGAATTCAGGGTAGTTGTAGATCAATTTTTAACAGATACAGCCATGGAAGCAGATGTAATTCTGCCGGCAAAAAACATGTTCGAACAATCTGATATTATCGGTTCATATTGGAATCCTTATATACAGCTAAAACCCAAGGTAGTAGATCCTGCCGGGGAAGTGAAACCTGAAACCGAAATTTATTATTTAATTGCCAGAAAACTAAACTATTCCGACGAAGAAATTCTGAAATATTTACCTTTACCGGGTAATGAAAACATTGAAAATTTTTTAAAAAAAGAAATCAGCCATTTTCCGGAGCTTAGTTTCGAAAAGCTAAAAGAAGGCCCCATGTTGGCTACATCGCATGAAGAAATCGCATTCTCTGACTTGAAATTCAATACCCCTTCGGGTAAAATTGAACTTTATTCCGAAACCGCAAGCGAAAAATGGAAAGTAGATGCCCTTCCTTCTTATGTTCCTCCGGATATCAGTCCTGAAACTCTGGCAAAATTCCCTTTGTTCTTTTTAAGTCCCAACACCAAAAACAGGATACATTCGCAATTTAATAACCTTGAAATTATTAAAGTTTTCAGTCCGGAACCATTTGTTGAAATGCATCCCGATGATGCCAGACAACGCATGGTATCTGATGGGAAAATGGTAGAAGTATTTAATGACAATGGTTCCTTTAAATTAAAAGCGAAAATAAATTTCAGTATAAAAAAAGGTTGTGTGGCTATAAGCAATGGTTGGTGGATTAGCCAGGGCGGAAGTACAAATTTCCTGTCTAAAGGAAAAATGACTGACATGGGTTATGGAACAGCTTTTCACGATACCAAGGTTGAAGTCAAGAAAATGGAATAAATTTCAATCATTTTAACTAAATAAATATTAGATAGATACTTATACAATCCGTTATACAAAATAATTCAAACAATGAAAATCCTGCTTCCTGTGCTAATTGGCACTTTGTTACTTGCCAACTGTAACCAGCAATCTAACCAAAACCATGATACAAACAAAAAAGGAGAAATTGAAGAAAGACTACAAATGGCCTATAACAGGATAATGTATGGTAATACACCGCAGATTACTGCACAGTTTCTGCTTGCCTGTCTCAACCAGGACCAAAAATACAAAAGGCGGTTCACTGAATATAGCGGAGATCAGCCCGGGAGATATCTAAGTATCATGAGCCTTAGAGAACCTACCAACAACCCTGTTGATTTAAAGAACCTGGTTTCGGAAATCCTGTCGCTACAACGTCCGGATGGGAGATTTGGTGATTTAAACCTGGAATTTAATTCCGATAATATTACCGGAGAACACATGGCTTTGTTATGGGGGAATGGCCGATTGCTTGCCGGCATGTTGGATTATTACGAAAAATATAAAGATGAAAAAGTGCTTGAATCAGCAAAGAAATTGGCTGAATTCCTGATTTCCACTACCAGAAGCTGTACCACAGAGAAAAATATCGGTAAACTAAAAAACATGGGAGCCATGGGCTTTATTTGTTTTACACAGAACCTTGAAGGATTTGTTAAACTGGGAAGAATTACAGGAGATAATAAATATATTGCACTGTCAGAAAAAATTTATCCATTGCTGCCGGAAAAGGGAAATCAACATTCGCACGGATTTTTACTCACCCTGCGCGGTACACTCATGTTGTGGAATTATACACATAAAAAAGAACAATTGAATTTTGTTAAAGAAAAATACAACGAAGTTATAAATGGTAAAGAATTCCAGGTAACGGGAGGTGTACCTGAATTTTTCGGCAGCCAGGTTATTGATTACGGCTTCAGAAACGAGGGTTGTTCCGAATCCGATTTTATGATGCTGAGCTTTGAATTATGGAAAGCTACAGGTGAAGTTTTTTACCTTGAAAAAGCAGAATACTGCCTTTACAACGAACTTTATTATAATCAGTATAAAACAGGAGATTTTGGGAGCCATCATATCGATACCACTTTTGGATTTAGAACTTATTTTGATGAAGACAGGGCATGGTGGTGCTGTACTTACCACGGTATAATGGGACTTGATGAAGCGGAAAAATCAATTGTGACCCTAAAAGATGATACGGTTTCCATTCATTTGTACCTTCAAACCAGATTTAAAAACAGCAATACAGAGATAAATCTTTTTAAAGATGGTCAAAATTACGAAATATGGTTAGATAAAATTCCTGCAGATGAATTTGTTATAGCTTTAAGAAAACCTTCATGGGCAAAATCAATGAAAATAATGGTCGATTATGATACAGTGCATGCAACTTTAAAAGGCGATTATTATTATATTTCCCGAAAATGGAAGAATAAAGATATTATTAAAATTAGTTTCGATTATAAAATTCAAATTCAGGGAAAAAGCGGTAAAAGGTATTCACTGGAAAATTTTCCTAACAAAGTTACAACGGGGGCTATTCAGTATGGGCCTTATTTGTTGGCTGTTGACGATGATTTAAATTGGGAGTATATGTCGGAACCAAGTTTTAATAACGTTATTTTTTTAGATGAAAAAAGTTTTGTTCCGGTAAATGATTCCATTGTAAAGCAATTTGAAAATTCAAAAGTTTTGGATGGATATGTTGAAACAAGCTATTCGCACGAAGGAATGTATGGAAAATATAAAGTGGTGATGCGCCCCTTGTCAGAAAATACCTTTCAGCACCCTTCAAATGTTAGGATATGGTTTAATATTGAGAAATTCAAATCCGATAAATAAAATCCAAAAACCAATCATTTCCATTTGTTCCGGACCCGGAAAATAAAACCTTATACCATTTTTAGCGGTTTAAATCCTGTGTAGAATTATTATCTTCTGATATTTTGATAAAAATAAAAGGTGATATTAACCAAATATGTTTTTTGCCTTCTCTGGTTCAATCTCCTTTTCCCACTTCGCAATAACTAAGGTAGCAACAGTATTACCAATTAAATTTGTAATAGCCCTTGCTTCGCTCATAAACCTGTCAATACCTAAAATGATAGCAAGAGCAGCAACAGGAATATTTCCCGCAACCGGAAGCACGGCAGCCAGGGTAATAAAACCGCTGCCGGTAACTCCGGCTGCACCCTTTGATATAAGTAAAAGTAACACGAGCAGAGAAATTTGATGTGAAATATCAAAAGGCGTGTTTGTGGCCTGGGCAAGGAAAACAGTAGCCATGGTAAGGTAAATTGAAGTTCCGTCTAAATTAAAAGAATAGCCTGTTGGAACAACCAATCCGACTACAGAATCTGAGCATCCCCCTTTTTTCATTTTGTCCATAAGGCTTGGTAAAGCCGCCTCTGACGAAGAAGTGCCGAGTACAATCAAAATTTCTTCCTTAATATAAAACAACAATCTAAAAAGTTTAAATCCAAAATACTTTAAAACCGAGCCTAAAACAAGGATTATGAATAAAATACAAGTAATATAGAAAGCTGCCATTAGTTGCAGTAAAGAAGCCAAAGTTGACAAACCATACATTCCGACTGTAAAAGCCATAGCCCCAAATGCCCCAATCGGTGCTGCTTTCATAATAATGTTGATGACAGCAAATAAACCTGCCTCCAGCGATTTAATTCCTGTAATTATGGGTTGGGCTTTATCCCCTATTTTTGAAAGTGCAATACCAAATAGTACAGAAAAGAATAAAATTTGAAGTAAATTACCATTTGAAAGTGCATTGATAATGTTTTCCGGAATGATTTGCAAAAGGAAATCCACTGTACTTACTGATTTACTTTGTGTTACAAAATTGGCTATTGATTTTGGATCTAAAGATTTTGGATCGATATTCATCCCAAAACCAGGCTTTAAAAGATTGATAACTACTAACCCTATTACCAGTGCAAGTGTGGTTATAATTTCGAAATAGACAATTGCCTTAATCCCCACCCTTCCTACTTTTTTTGTATTCTGCATTCCTGCTATTCCATTCACTATTGTACAAAAAATGACTGGCGCAATCATCATTTTCACCAACTTAATAAATCCGTCGCCAAGTGGTTTTAGTTTTACGGCAAAGGCAGGGAATAGCCATCCTACCATTATTCCAACCAAAATAGCAAAAATAACCTGGGCGTACAGATTTTTGTATAAATTCTTCATTCAAAGAAGATTAGTTGATTATTTTATTTTCTTTTAAAAATTGGTACATCCGTTTTAAAGTAGGTAAAAAATTTGGGTTACTCACAGGCCAGTCGCAAGAGTGATCGGCATCAGGAATTGTTATTAGCTCACAGATGTTTCCGGCTTTTTTCATTAAATCGGTAAATTTCAATGCGGTTTCATAGGGTGTTGTACCATCTTTTGTTCCATTTGAAAGTATAGTGGGTGGCCAGCCTTTTTTAATATGTAAAATAGGTGAAAATTCGGGATGTTCCTTAAAAAATTCTTCCCCAAATCCTTCACCTAACACCGGGTTATGAAGAACAAGCGCATTTGGTTTTGAACTAATCTGCAAATTCTCATTTTTGGCATCTCCTCCATTCATGAACGTGCATGCGGCAATATGACCCCCGGCAGATCCCCCGGCAACAATAATTTTATCAGGATTAATTCCAAGTTCCAGGGCATGTGTCCTAACGTAGCGAACGGCTGATTTTGCATCTTCAATACATTCTAAGGGGGTTGTTCCGTGACGTGATTTTACCCTGTAATCAGCCGTTATGCCAATAATTCCATTATCGCGAAACCAGGCAGCATTTGCAATTTGATACTCCACCGCACCTCCAACCCAGCCACCACCGGTAAAATAAACAATGGCTGGTAAAGCTATTTTCATTTTATGCAAAGGGTTTAAAACATACAAATACAAATCCTCCTGGGGTGTTTTTTTGTATAGAATTTTTTGCGCCAATGCAGTAAGATTTTTACCTGAAATCAGGTAACTTTCCCTTACATTTTTTAGTGAAAGTACCGAATCTTTGTTTTGACCTGACAAATCAATTGAAACAATAAGCAAAAAGATTCCCAGTAGATTGAAATAGAGATATTCTTTAAATTGAAACATGAAAATTTATTTAGTGTACAGATTCAATTGACAAATTTTGCGATTTAAATCCAGGTGTAGAAACTTTAACTGTTATTAAACCAGGCTCATTGGTCGATTTCACAATTAACAAACATTTTCCATGCCATGCATTGCGTTTATTTCCCTGGAAACTTTCAGTGCTCAACGGGTTTGCATTTCCAACACCCACAATGTTCCCGGGACCACTAATTTCAAATTCCAGTAGGTTTTCAGCTTTTGGATTAACAATACCCTTATTATCAGTTAATTCAATAGTAATATAAGACAAATCCTGGTTATTGGCCTTTATTTTTAATTTATCGGCAGATATTTTTAAAAGGGTTGGCCCATCTGCAGTTTTCAGATTAGTTGTGTTTACAATCTTTTTGCCCTGGTATCCAACCACTTTCAGCTCGCCAGGTTGATAAGGCACTTCCCATTGGGCAGTAAATTTTGTGGAGCGGTCGGTTTTTTGTTTCCCTAACGACTTGCCATTTAAAAACAATTCGGCCTGCTCGCACGAAGAATAAGCCTTGACTTTAAAAGACTGATTTTCATAACCTTTCCAATTCCAGTCGGCCACATCGTCAAACCAGTGCCATTTGCTCCAGAACTGTCGGTTAGGGTTTTCATCGAACGAGGGTTTTGTTGGTTGTACAAAAACGGACAATTGGTTTGGTTTCCAGAGCGCATCACGATAGTATGACTGAGGCCTTTTCCACCCGCAAATATCAATATCACCGCAGTAGGCCAGGTTCCAGGGATAAAAATTCTGTTCCTGCATATAGCCCCGCCATCCAATACTAGCTTCGCCAATGTAATCGAAAGCGGTCCAGACAAAATCGCCAATCAGCCAGTTATGTTCTAAAACATCCATCCAGCTTTGAAAGGCTTCGAGCGGGTATGATTCTGTCTGAACCATAATGCGTTGAGGCACACGCTGATGATCAAGATCAAAAATACTTTCTTTCAGATGGTCGCCGCCCGAACCATAATTATAACCGGCAATATCCAGGGCTGAAAAATAGGGATCTTTTTTTGGGTTCAGGTTGTTTACAGCAGCAATTACCAATCTCGAAGGATCTAGTTTTTTTACAAATGCGGCAAGCATTTTTGCAGTTTCCACCACATCTGGGTTGTCCATCCCGGGAATTTCGTTTCCAATGCTCCAAAGAATAATGCAGGGATGATTTTTATCCCTCATCACCATGCTTTCAATGTCTTTTTGCCACCAATCTTTAAAATACAAATGATAATCGTTTTGATTTTTGGGGTATTGCCACATATCAAAAGCCTCATCAATAACAAGCATACCCAGTTTGTCGCAGGCATCAAGGAAAGCCGGGGCAGGTGGATTGTGTGAACACCTGATGGCATTAAAACCACTTGCCTTTAACAATTCCACTCTTCGTTCCTCAGCCCTGTCGTATGATTTCGAACCAAGCGGACCATGATCGTGATGGAAACAGCCACCTTTTAGTTTTAATGGCTTTCCGTTAAGAATAAATCCTTTGTTTATATCAAATTGTACAGATCTGATTCCAAATTTATTTTCCTGTTTGTCAACCAGATTATCATCCATATAGACCTCACAGACAGAGAGATAGAGGCTCGGACTTTCAATATCCCAAATTTTGGGTGAGTTAATAATAATTTCGGAATTAAATTCTCCCGTTTGGTTTTTAAGGATACCGGACTCTGCAACAGATTTGCTTATTTCAGTCGCATCCGGACTTAAAATAGTAGTAACCAATTTAATTTTGCCATCTTTTCCGGATTGATTTTCAATTTTGGTGTGGATATTTACTTTTGCAGATTTTTCAGATAATTCAGTGGTTACAATTGTGCCCCATTGTGCAAAATGAACAGGATTAACAATTTTGAGCCAAACATGCCTGTAAATACCAGATCCACTGTACCACCGGCTGTTTTCTCCTTCGTTTTTAACTTTTACGGCTAAAACATTTTCCTGACCAGGCTTAAGTTTTTCTGAGATATCAAACCAAAAACTCGTATAGCCATAGGGGTGATTTCCAAGGTATTGGCCATTCAGCCAAACTTCGGCATTCATATATACACCATCAAACTGCAGGATTACCGTTTTTCCTTCGGCAGGGAGGTTGAATTTTTTCCTGTACCAGCCTGTTCCACCGGTGGTAAATCCTCCGCTTACCTGGCTTATTGCATTCACAGAAAATGGGGAATCGGATCCGGGCAAATTTTCGATGCTCCAATCGTGAGGAAGATCAATATTTTTCCAAAGGTTATCGTTAAATTCAGGATTTTCTGCACCCTGGGCACCTCCACGGTAAAATTTCCAGTCGTTGTCGAATAATAAAGTTTGGCTTATGACCCTGAAATTAAAGAAAAATAAAACAAGGAATAAAGATAAGATGGTTTTCATTTTTGTAAGATTTGGTGGTTTTAGTGGTTAAAATTACAATGTTTTGATTAAAAACGGTTAACATTTCTGGTTAGATAGCTTTTGCCCTTTCAGGGCGTGAATTAATAATTCTTTTGCTCAAAGGGCCTTGCCCCTTGTTATCGCTTTAAGCCCTTTGGGCTTAACTTTTTCGTAAATATTTTATCTAAAATAAAATTCTCCATCCTTTTCTTCTTATTCGCACCAAAGGTGCAAAAGCCTTAAATCAGGGCAACGCCCTGAAAAAATCCCAAAATCAAACTTTTGCCCTGAAAGGGCAAGAGCCTATCCTGATGCTCAAAGCCCTTTGGACTAAATAGTGGTTTAGTGAATTTTTCAATTTTACTTACTTTTCTGAATTATCTCGCCGGTTTTTTTATCTTTTAAGATAAGATTAACCAGATTATTAGGTAAAACCTCCTCTTTTATCAGGTAGTATTTATCATCGTACGAAGTAAAAGTTTCCTTTTTAGATACATTTTCATCCCCCCGCCAGTCTTGCAATATCACAGGTTCCCACTGTTTCGTCCTGGCAGAGCGGTAAGCAGCATCAAGTATGGCGTTCACTATATAACCATCATAAAAGGTTTCGAGGGGTTGTTTTTTTCCTTCAATGGCATCGAACATATCGGTAAACATGTTCGGGTATCCCAGTTCGTGCGCTTCATCACCCACAGGGAAAAGCCATCCTGTGTTTGCTTCGGCTTTTTCAGCCACATAAGCCCCGCCTTTGCCAGTACTGAACATTTCAAAACCTGTACGTAAAAAATTATTAAGCCAAATAGTCCCCTCTGTTCCCATTACTTCATCGCGCAAATCCATACCACCCCGAAAAGTCCAGCTAACTTCGAACTGACCAATAGCCCCATTGGCATACTTTACAAGTCCGATAGCATGGTCCTCTGCTTCAATGGGATGAACCTGTGTATCAGCCCAGCACATTACTTCAACCGGTTTTACATTTTTTCCGATAAAATTTCTTCCAATTTCAACGCAGTGACAGCCCAAATCAATTATAGCGCCCCCACCCGACAATTCTTTATCCCAAAACCAGGCAGCATGAGGTCCAGGGTGGGTTTCTCTCGATTTTGTCCATAAAACCCTGCCAATGCTTCCATTTTTAACCGCAGTAACTGATTTTAAAAATTTTGGGGTGTAGCACAAATCTTCGAGATAACCGCCAAAAATACCGGCTTTCTCCACCAGGTCAACCATCCTTTTTGCTTCTGTAGCGGTTCTGCCCAAAGGTTTGGTGCATAATACATGCTTTTTGTGTTTGGCACATAGCTCAACAGGCAATAAATGCTGATGATTAGGCAGTGAAATTATAACTACCTCCACTTCAGGATTACTGATGGCTTTTTCCATATCATCTGTAAAATCAGATAATTGGTAGTCATCAGCAAATTTTCTGGCATGGGCCAGCGTTCTTGAATACACGGTACAAATTCTATCCGGCCTGCGTTGGGCATGAAGTGAATTTGCATAAAAACGGGCAATAAAGCCGGAACCTAACATTGCAATTTTCATAATTTTCATTTTTATATCGTATGACAACTATTAAATGACTGTATTTTAATTATTTAAAAAATGATTATTTTTCTATCTGTTATGTAAAATAATAAAAATGGCCCTATTTTTAATATTGATTAATCTTAATTTATCCAACAAAGACTTTAAGAACTCCAGGAAATTCTTTGTGTCTTCATGGCTTCGTGGATACTTTATACATTTTTTTTAAAATATTTAATTATAATCGTTTAAATTCCAAGACAATAAACAAACAATTGAACTATCAACCCCGGTTTAGAAAAGAGCTATAAAAATTAATGTTCTGATATTTTATATCTTTATTTATAAAAACTTGATTTTCAGTCGCAAAAACCATATTCTTTGGAACGATCACAACTTTTACCTGTATTAATGATGGTATGATCCTGAATTTTATCTCCGGCAAGGACGTGTTTTAAAAAATCAACAACCAGAATTTGATTTGCATCAAATAATTCCCCGGAATATTCGTGTCCCCCGCCGCAAAAGGTGATGAGACTGCATCCTCCGCCAAAATCAACAACGTGTCTGTAAATGGAATAGGAACCAAAGAGCATCAGCCAACCCGGGGCATTTGTTTTACAATAGTGGTGAGGTGCGGTTCCATAAGGTACCAGTTCATCGCAATTGCCATGAAACATTAGCATTGGAATCAGATTCTCCTTTCTGATTAGGTTGATATCCATTATAGCCCCGGCTCCGGCTACCAGACCTTTATAATGAAACATTTCCGCCAATGGATCCGGGTACAACGACATCAGTTTTCTATCCCAGTAAGCCGCATGAAAAACGGTTTCAGCTCCTGCACTGCTCCCCGCTATAAATATTTTTGTGGTATCAATTTTAAATTTTTCGCCATGTTTGATAAGATAACCTGTTGCCTGCCATAATTGACTTACTGCCAGTTGTATAGCCTTCACTTTTTCAGTAAGTATGCCATCGCAACTAAAGCTTTTACCTTTCATGTACAATGTATAACTCATGCTGGCTGCTGCAAAACCATTTTGGGTTAACACTTTACAAAAGTTATGACCGGAAGTCCTGTCTCCACCGGAAAATCCACCTCCATGAACAAATATCACCAACGGGACTTTTTGATTACCAGAAATTGGTGGTATAAACAAATCAAGTTTCAGTTCTTCTTTACTGTCTTTAAAATAAGTTATTGTTGTATAATCCTGCGAAACAACAAGTTGGGCAAATCCCAGTAAAATTAATAAAATGGAAAAATATCTAATCATATAAGTTTAATTAATGAATTCAAATTCCAGTTTCGCTTCCTGCATTCCTGCTGAAGAAGCATGTACTTCTACTTTACCGGGCATAAATGTGGATTGTACCGCAATTCTCATCAGTCCACCTTCGGCCTGTAAACTCTGGTCGCCGGGAACATGATATTGTATAGGCTTTGACCTGTCAACATAAAAATTGTAGGAGCCACGATAAATTCCATTTCCTTCAACTGAAAATTGAATGGTTTGATCAGCATCCGGACAGAGGTTTCCATCTTTATCAACTACTTTTGCAGTGATGATAGCGACATCAGTACCGTTTGCCTTTAGTGAAAATTTTTCACCATCGGGTTTCACCAGGTTAGGCTCTAATTTCAGTTCTATATGGTGTGGAGCCATTGAAGTAACACGGGTATCAGAACATTTTTCTTTACCCTTTTCATCCAGTCCCACCGCTTTAAGTTCTCCGGTTTCCCAGGTAATGTTTTCCCAGGAACAAATTTTAGATTTGCTGTCGGGTGTTTTTATTCCCAGGCTCTTTCCATTCAAAAACAACTCAACCAGTGGGCAATTGCTCCATGTGTTTACGGTTTGGGTCCCTGACAGATTCCAACTGCTTTGTAAAACAACGCCGGGTTTATCGGAATATCGGTTCCATAATGCATATTTGTAAATATTGTATTTAAGCTTTGGGAATCGGTTTCCGTCCATCGCCGAAGAACCTAAAGATTTTTGTTTAAATTTCCCGTTAAGGTAAATAGTATAGGCTTCGCCCTGGGTTTCAGCCAGCATCCAGTCTACCCAGCCACACGCATGGTTTTCAATATCCGAAAGGTAATTGTTGACAAACCAGTCTGAAAATGTTTTTTCATTTTCATAATCAAATCGGCCAATGTTCCAACTTGGCTTACCATCCCAGCGGGCACCATATACTTCCATATTAACCGATGGAGAACCTTCAACTTTGGTGTACCTGTTTGTATAGCCAATCATAATAACATCATTTTCAGGCCAAAAGTCGGAAGTATCGCGGCTTTCAACTATCCTTGGCTGGATAAAGTCGAGTTTCTTAACCCAATTATAAGTTTTTTGAGCGGAATAGATTGTTCCATCCTTAGCCAGTCCGTTGTTTGATTCCCAAACAGAAATGGAAGGATGATTGCGGAAAGCGATAATCATTTCCCTGTCGTACTCACTTTTATAAGTAAGAGCTGGTTCATTTTTGAGCGACCATTCATTGTCGCCACTATTTTGTATAACCATTATACCGTAAGCATCGCAGGCTTCAACCATCACTTTGGTAGCAGGCACATGGCCTACCCTTAAACAATTTCCACCTGCATCCGCAATCAGTTTAATATCTTTCCATTGCAGTTCTTCAGGAATGGCTGATCCCAAAGCGGGATAAAGATTACGGTGTCCAAATCCCTGCAGGAAATGTTTTTTCCCATTTACATAACAAAAATCCTTGTCCCATTTTATGGTTCTGATTCCCAATGAATTGATGCGAATATCAACCAATTTACCATTTACTTCCACTTCATGCTTAACTTTGTACAAGTATGGTATTCCGTAAGGGCTGTTGTTTGGATACCAGAGTTGAGGCTTATCGATATAAGCAATTTGATCAAAAACTGCGGTCTGAAAAGCCTCTACCTGCTTGCTATCATCTCGTTGAAAAACGATTGTATTTGCTTTATCCAGAATTGTAGTAATTAGTTTTACCTTTTTAGAAGTAGTCGTTTCATTAACCACCTGAGTATTGATACTTACTTTTGCCAGAGTCGAATCGGCAGAAACTGTTGAAACATATGTTCCAAGTAAATCTTTATCGGAGGTAACATCCAAAGGAATATATATTTTGTTGGTAAGATGCAGGTAAACCGGGCAGACAATTCCGCCCCAGCCCATGCCAAACCCTTCGTAAACCCCGAATCCGGGCCAGATGAAAAAGCTGTTGGGTGCGTTTGAAACCCTTACTGCAATCATATTTTCTTTTCCAAATAAAACCTCATCCGTAATATCAATGGCAAAGGGGAGAAAGCCACCAACATGTGTAACTTCAGATGGCTGAGAGACAGTTTTTTGTTGCGGTTTAAATTTTCCATTTATATAAACAGCTGCCCCCACATTAATTCCCTGAAATTCAAGGAAAACCTTCTGCCCTTCGTATTTCTTTTCTAAAATAAAATGTTTCCTGTACCAGCAGGTTCCACGCCACATAAAGGTTTGACTGGCATTAAGGTAAGTATCATTATCATTAAAACAATGCGGTATGCCAACCGATTGCCAGTTATTGTCATCAAATTCCACATTTTTAAAGTCCATTTCCCAATCCATATTGTCCTCCGAACCCCATATTTCGAATTTGTTCATTGCACCCGGAAGTTTCTTTTTTTCAGACGATTCAATATTAAATACAGAAATTTTAAGGTACCTGAATTTTCCGCTAAGGTAAGCCTCTACGCATTCACCCTGCATCTTTTCACTGGTTAAAGGCAGGTTTCGTGATTCAGAAAGATTTGTAATCTGAAATGCCCTTGGCGATTCATTGTCCCAACTCCGGTCAGCAAGTAAAACCCAATCTTCTTTTCCGGTATTTGAAGCTTCTACTTTGTAATTTATCCAATCCGCTGAAGTGTCGTTTACCAATCCCCGAAAAAGATACAGTTGGCATTCCCGTCCCAAATCTACATTAAAAATGGCCGGAAAATCTTTTCCGGTTAATGTAATATTTGCATTTAATGCCAGGTTTAAAAGATTCCCGGGTTTCGTTTTAGTAAATTTCCATTCTGTTTCGCCCAGGTTAATAATTGAATGTGGTGGGTTTTTATCCTTTTGGCAACTAAAGTTAAGAAATAAAAAAGCAGAAATTATCAATAATTGTAGATAAATTTTAGATATTTTCATGGTTTATAGATTTTGCCCTATCATTAAAATAAATTATACAGGCCAATAAAATAAATTTAAAGCACTGATTTTAAATATGATAAAATTCATTTTCCCTGCCATGCGCCAATATTTAAAGTGCCATTATTATCGATTGGATTTTTCCAGAAATCCATAACGGCATTATCTCCGGTAATTTTACCTGCTCCAGTTGCAGCAGAGCCCTTCTGTATGGTAAAAAATCCAAGTAGCTCAGGTTTAAACGGATTATTTAAAAGGCTTGAACCCTCCGGATGATTTACAAGTTTAGGATCACCAACAACTGCTTTTTTATCCAATTTATTTACCAGTCTTTTTACAGCTTCTGCTGACAATGGCTCGCACCAATACAGGTTATTCTCAAACTCCTGACCGGAATAATTATCCCCGCCAATAAAATTGTCAGTTTGCACCGAAACCAGGTATATGTTGTTTTCAAATTTAAAATTCTCATAGAAATTCGGATCAAAACTTACGCCATGCCCAAAACTATTGATAATGGTGTTGTTGTAGGCGGAGAAATTTTTCATTTTTTCGGCTGCCGGGTCGCACCATACAAAAATACCGGCATTACTGTTTTTGCTTCCGTCGTTATAGCTGATATTGTAACGGGCAATATTATCCGTCCATTCAGTGGCCCCTGCATATTGAAAAATTCCATATCCGGCACCTTCATTAAATGCAGAAAGATTATACTGAAAAACGGAGTACCTGATTCCACCATCAAAATCAAATCCTCCACCATCTTTGCCTTTTGGAGAAGTCTTGTTGTGATGGGCATAACAATGCTGGATGATAATACTATCGCACATATATGCCCAGATACCTACTGGCCCGTTGCCTTCACGCGGCATGTCCCAGCCATTGTTCATGGCCTCGCAATGCTCTATTAAACCATTAATTACACCAGCTACCAGTATCCCATTCCCGCTATGGTTGTCTTTAATCACCGGACAGCCCGGGTTATTATCAGCCACGCAATTTGAGATATAAAGATTTCGCATGGTTTTATAAGCCGATCCGTCTTTACCGTATTCCTTTTCTCCGGAATCTGCAAATATTCCACAAAATCCGTTATCAGATGCATAACAGCCGGTTATCCGGATATTGTTTCCCCCTGTTACTTTAATTCCGGTGTATAAATATCCGGATGCCGAAAGGCGGTCGAGCTGGCTATTTCTACATTTAAACAATTCTATGCCATTTGTTTTATTCCCTTTCAACCGCCCGGAACCCAAAGTTTTAATATTTTCAATTTTAAGATATGAACAATTCGTTGCCAGAATGGCCAGGCTATCGCCAGAATGAATAGCTGCAGATGAATCTCCTTTTGAAGTGATGACGACAGGTTTTTCGGCCGTGCCATTCAAATCTTTAATAATCAGGCTTTCTTTAAAAATGGCCCCGGAAATTAAAATAATCGAATCTCCGGGTCTAATATCATGTTTTGAAATATTTTGAAGAGAACGCCAGGCTTCCTTTTCAGATTTACCGGAGTTATCATCATTTCCATTTAATGCATTAATATAATAGTTTTGAATTTGATTGTTTCCGGAATCATTACATCCAGCTAAACAACAAACAGCAAAAATTATTACAAACAGGTTTTTCATAGGTTTAATATTAAACAGGTAAAAACGAAATTGAACAAAAGATGTTTCAATGAATTAATACCCAGATTTACAGTGAGATGCAAAAAATAGTTAAAGTAAAAATTCAAATTTCTACACACATCAGATTTTCCATTTTACAAAAACCGGAATGCTATTCAATCCCTGCCACCCATTTAATTGCACCAACAAGGTGCTTAATCATCAGCGGGTTTGAATAAAGCCCCGGAACATGGCCCAAACCGGTATGGAAAACTCTTCCTCCATCAAACTCGCGGCACCATACAAGCGGATGATCACCCATCTGCAGGTTTTTTTGCTTCAACTCTTCGGGCTTTGTTTTGCTAAAAGTCGATTCATCGATTGAAATTAAAACTTTTACATCGGGCCTTGGATTCCTGTTAAAACTATAAAATTCATCTTCCCATTCCAGCCTGTCTTTGCCGAAATGTTTTGTGGCCGGGTTGGTTTTATCTTCCATAACAAGGGTAACTTTTTGGGTAGGCGGATGCCCTATAAAATGTGCACCTATTAGTTCCCCATACCAGGGCCATTTGTATTCTGTATCGGTTCCGGTATGCAGAGTAAGCAAACCACCTCCTTTTTTAAAAAATTCCTCAAAAGCCAGTTGTTCTTCATCATTAAGTATATCACCCGTTGTAAGTAAAAACACCACGACATTGAACCTCGAAAGGTTTTGGCTATTGAACACCGTTGAATCTTCTGTAAATTCAACTTTCCATTTGTTTTCCAGGGCAATTTTCTTAAATGCTTCGGTTGCCGCAGGTATGGCATCGTGCCTGAAACCATTTGTTTTTGAAAAAATAAGCAGGCTAAGGTTTTTATTTTGTTGTGCCATGCCCAGGTTTGTTAAAAAAACGATGGTTAAAAAGAAGATTAGTTTTTTCATTATTTTAATTTTTAAAGGTTGGTTAAAAGTAAATTCCACAGATAAATCTATTTTTTTCTCACTAAAAGTAAGGCAATATCTTCTTTAAATTCAGGTGTTTCAACCATTAAATTCTGGTTGTTGCCCACTGTAATATCAAAACTGGTTCTCAGGCCCGTCTTGGTGTCAATCCATTGTCCTGTATATTGACCAGGCAAAATCCTGATTTCAGTTTTTATGATTTTGGATTGAATTACTTCCGTTTCAGGAACCGGCATCTCGTCAATTTCTGGCACTATCATTTCGCCTGTTTTTTCTTTCAGATTTACACCTTTAAATAAATCAACAAACAGACCGGGCGTTTTACCATCATTACAGGTAAAGTTGGAATAAACAGACGATTTATCTTTACCGGGCATTTTAGCTTCAAAACTAAGTTCAGCGCCACCGGCAACCTGATAATATTCCAACCGGAAAGGGTACTTTTTACCAGCTTCCATTTTAATAAATGCTGAATCGGTGGTTGTGGCATGATCATTCCAATTGCTTATAATCAGTTTGTTATCTATCCAAACTTTAACCCCATCATCCGATTTCGTGTAGAACCCCCAATTTCCACTTTCGGGAACGTTAACAAAACCGTTGTATCGTAAACTATAATCACTTTTTGTGCCCCGGGAGTTATTAAAATAAACAAGGTATTGCTCCCCCGGGTTTTCAATTATCCTTATGGTTGCTGTGGCTGAAGAATTAGCCTGAATAATTGAATCGCCCGGTTTTAAATGGATAATATCAAGTTCATTAAAAACATCCTTAAGAATTTTCAGTTGTTTGCGAAGCTCCTTGCCTCCTCCACCGGGTTGTCCTTCATTAACTATATTTGAACCATCTTCATAGCTAACTGCAAAAGAATAATCAAGATTATTGAAAAGGGCGCCTCCAGCCACAAGAAAATCCCATGCTTCAGTACGATAATTCACATCTTCAATGCCATTAAAACCAGTTTCATTATCGCCTAAAACCTTGTTAAAGTGATAATTAATTGCCACAGATTCAGGCGGTTTGGCATAATGAAAATTAAAGATGGAAACATCGGGCAAAATGGAATCGATTTTAACGGTTCCATTACCTATATTGTTCGATATTAAATGTTTATATTTAAAATCTTTCTCGGCTTCAACAATTACCTTTGTCATATGCTGTTCCCATTCCTCAAGTGCTTTTAAATCGCCAAAATAAGGTTCGTTGCAGACTTCATAGTACAAATTACCGAATTCCTGAAGTTCATTCACAATTTTACGAATCATTTCTTCCTGGATATCAAGTAAATCTTTATGCTTTAAAGCCAGTACTTCTTTTTGATCTTCAACTTTTGAAAGGTTATTTACATTATTCTTATAATATAAAGGGCTGAGCTGCCATTGCAGGGTATCATAAAAGTTTGAAAACATATCCAGTTCTACCACTATTCCACGTTTGCCAGCCTGGTAAATAAAATCTTTGAGCCTTGTAAAATAATTCTGGTCCCACTTTGTTAAATCGAACTTGTTTCCGCCATTTTTATAGCCAGGAATATTACTTCGGGCCCAGGGACAAATCAGCTTATTCGTTTCCGGAGCCAGCGTGTTTCTGGCAATTCCAAATGCACCGGGCGGCTCTGAATAAATACCCGAAAAAGTACGTGTTAGATTTAAACCGTCCTTTTGAAGTGCATCAAGATATTTAATATAATCAAAATCAGTGTTTAATACCGCACCATAATGTTCTGTAGAGCCAATGAGTACAGTTGGTTTATCCCTGAAAATAAAATAATGCGGATTGTCAGGATGAAGCCCGATGGGTATTTCAGTTTTACTGCAATTTGAAAATAATGTTGATACCAGGATGAGTAAAAAAAGGGATGCAATTGTTTTATTCATTTTATTTTAAAGGTTTGGTTTTCTGTAAGGTTTTTAATCAAAATACCAAAGATAGGAAAAAGTAAAAAACATGGTACCATGAATTTAACCTAAATCCATCAAATAGTTCATCCTTTTTTTTAAAATATGATTAATCAACCTTATGACTTATTAATCTATTGAAACAGAAATGAATATCTACCCATTTTTCTTTGATTTTTAAATAAATGAAGGCCAAAACAAGAGAAATCAAACTATCTTTATTGAATCAGACTCTGTAAATTAGGGCAGGATTGAATAATCCTTTATATTAGCCTCAGTACAGGGAAGAATTTAAGTATTAACCAGCCCGGACCGGCAAATTTTATTTTCGGCAAAATTAACGTGAGCATGAACTCTATGGGCATCTCCATGGTTATTTAACGATAAATTATTTAACCTTGTGAAAAAGGAAATACTTTTGTGTTAAAGGTCGGAGATAAATTTGAATTGCTTTATACGAACAAATTGAAGGACAAGTTCCGGGCATTCGTGACGGTAGTTGATAATAATATCATTTTCAGGGGAGTAGATAATCTTTTCTGTGTTTGAAATTGATATCCGTTCAGGAGAAAAGTGTAATACTTAAATTGAATACATTGCGCTTTTAACTTGAGTACAAGGGAGTTAAATTTTATAAACAGTTTTTACCTTATTCGAAATCTGTTGTTTTAAAATTTTAATTCTGTTTTGATCCACCTGCATTGTAGTTTCAGCCTTGTGGCAAAAGGTGATGGCTTTGCTAAAATCGCCAAGTTCCCTGTATATTTCAGCAAATAAAACTGAGCTATGGCTGGTGGTTTTATCGGCCTTCAAAAGATTGACCAATCGAATCAGATTCGAAATTTTCATCGACGACAAAGCTTTGTATTGCTTTAAAGAATCTTTCGAAGCACCGCCATCCAACAATTTGGTTTTCCATTTTTTCATAAAGCCCTGTGAATCGTATTGACGGTAAAAATGGTTAATCAGGTGCCAGAGTTTTATTCTTAACTGAATTTCCTTACCAGGAATTAATCTCAGGGCTTCTTTTATAAAAATTATTTCCTTATTTCCTACATCATTAATAAGCCATTCATTATCAATCTTTTTAATTGCAGATGTATCGTCGTTATTTTCAACAAGATTATCCTGTATAAAGAATAAAGTCTGGCAACCCATGCATTTTGCGAATTCCAGCACATCATTGTGCAATGAAGTAGAAATAAAACCATCAGACCAGGTTTCTGTACCGGGCGCATTTTCGATTAATGCAGGGGAAAAGGTGTAAACATTTCCACAATTTGGACATTTGGTTGATTCAGAAGGATTTTCCATGGCCTGTATATTAATTTTCATGCAAAAAATGCAAATTTCAAATTATTAGGATAAGCAAAAGATATTCCCCGAAAAATTAATGCCAAAATTACATCATTCACCAATTTATTTCAATTTCAAAACCTGATTTGGGAAAAATTAATAAGCTTTAACAAAATTGCTGAATTTTCTGAACTTTAAATAATTTGAATTTTCGCTTGAAAATTCTATTATATAGTAGAAAAACAATTAGTTACGAAAGTTAAATTTACTTTACTATAAAAAACAGGCCCCGAAAATTAAAAATCCGTCGAAGCCTGTTTTTCAATCATGAGGTTATAGCTTTATCCAGGTATTGCCGGCTTTATTTGAAGCCACCACGGCATGGATAAATTTCATTCCCCTTACCCCGTCATGAACGGTTGGGAATTCTCCCGGAGTAAATTTTTGGTTACGAATTGATTTGGCTACACCCTTATAAATATTGGCCAGCGCCTCATAAATTCCTTCAGGATGGCCCGAAGGCATGGTGTGACTTGATTCAGCAAACGGCAAATTGTAGCCATGCGCCGGTTTGTAAACACGTGTAGGTTCAGAATCGCTAAGCATATAGAGAAAATTCGGATCTTCCTGGCTCCATTTAAAACTGGCTTTTGACCCGTAAACCGCAATGGTAAGATTATTTTCTTCACCCCCGCAAACCTGGCTCGACCGTATCACCCCTTTTAATTTATCACCAAAACGCAATAAGACTGTGCCATCCAGGTCTAGAGCAATGTTATCCTTTACCTGGCTTAAATCAGATAAAACTTCTTTTATCTCCAATCCTGTGGTATATTCAATCAGGTTAAATGCATGTACGCCAATATCTCCCATGCAGCTGCTAATCCCTGCATTTTTTGGATCGAGCCGCCAAACTCCGGTAATGCGGCTATCTGTTCCATGAATGATAGAATTTATCCATCCCTGGTAGTATTGGGCATCTATCCGCTGGATGTTTCCGAGTACGCCCCGGGCAATTAAATCCCTCATCTGTCGTACCATTGGATACCCCGTGTAGGTATGAGTCAGCGCGAAACTCAGGCCGGTTTTATTTACCAGCGCTTCAAGTTCTTCAGCTTCGGCAACAGTCATCGTCATGGGTTTTTCACATATAACATGGTAACCGTTTTCGAGGGCCATTTTTGCAAAAGGATAATGCAGTGCATTTGGGGTAACAATGGCTACCGCTTTCATTCGTTTGTCGTCCGGAAGGTTTTTTTCAGTCTTAAACATAAGTTCAACTGTTTCATAACACCTGTCGGGATGAATACCTTCGAGTGTAGCAAATTGTTTGCTTTTTTCATAAACAGAATCAAAAACACCGCAAACCAACTCGTAATCGTTACAAATTCTTGATGCCCGGCGGTGGGCATCACCAATAAAAGCGCCAATTCCGCCACCAATCATTCCAAGTTTAATCTTGCTCATATGTTAATTTATTTATAAATTCTATCATTAAAATTGCCAATATTTTAGTTTATTAATTTACAAAAATTCTTATGCCCATCATTTTATGCGGCCTTCCTGTTTTTATATACATGCAGCAGAGTAAAGAAACCCACCAATACGGCAGGAACAAATGCAACATATTTTAGGGTCTGTGCACCACCTTCTAATTGAACATTAGCCCAGATGGCAGCTTCCTGGCTACCTACTGCTGCAGATTTTAAAACTTCAAGGGTATATCCCTGTGGCACAAAAGATAAAGACTGGGCATCGAAAACAGCCCCGAGAATCGGCTGGGCAATGGCTGCCCCTAAAAACCCGATGCCACCCATAATGGCAAGTCCCAATGCACCGCTTTTTGGAATATTTTCAGAAACAAAACCCAGCATCGAAGGCCAAAAAAATGCAATACCAAGTGCGAAAACCCCGGCAGCAGCAAAAACCATCACCCCTGACATATTCCCCATCATAAATAAACCTATAAAAGCCAGTATAGATGAAGTAAGCAATACAACTGTTGATTTAAGATTATGGATGAGGGAACCTCCAAATTGCCTTGCAAGCGCCATTATTCCTGAAATCCAAACCAAAAGAAGAATTGGGTTATCAGAAACATTGGCAAGTAGGGCGGCTATCCATTGGTTGGTACCGAGTTCGGTAGCAGCAGTAAGCAACATACAAAAAGCCATAAACAGGAAAAGCGGGCTCACACATGCTTTTAGCATATCGTTATACGAGAAACCAGACACAACCCTTTCGGTTTGCGGAAATGATTTTTTAAAGAACATAATACCATAAGCAGCTGTGGGTAAAAGCATCATACCCATGGCATATCTCCAGTCATTGAGGCCAATTTTATCAAAAAAATAAACCACAAGCCCACCAATTACAATCCCGAAAGGAAACCATGCATGAAAACGATTTAATCGCCGTGTTTTTTCCTCGGTATACATACTGGTTATAAGCGGGTTACATGCAGCTTCCACACTTCCATTTGCCACACCAATAAAAAGAGTGGAGATAAACAATGACCAGAAACCGGTAGCCACGATGGTGAGAAAAATGCCAGTTACATGGCAAACAAAGGCCAATGTTATTATGCGTCCGATACCGATAATGTCAACAAGCGGGCCGCCAAAAACCATGGCAAGGGTAAAGCCCCAGAAAGCTGTACCCACAATCCATCCCACCTGTGTATGCGTAAGGTTAAACTCAGAGGTCCAGGCTTCAACAAAAGAGCCTCTTGTCGCAAAGGCAAGGGCTGTAACCACCAATGCCACGCAACTGGCATTGAACAAATGTGTTTTATTAATACTTTCCATATTTTATAACAAGTTTGGTTTATTAAAAACAATAAATCAGGCTGGTAACCATTTTACTTTTCAAAAGCAGAATCGAAGGCTATATTTGAAGGCCTAAAGTCTACTGACCTAACAAATTCACAGGCCTCCTGGGCGCCATGTTCCCTGTCCATGCCACTGTCTTCCCATTCAACTGACAATGGTCCATTGTAATTAATACGGTTCAATGCCCTTATAATTTCCTCAAAATCAATATTTCCATGGCCAAGACTTCTGAAATCCCAATATCTTCCATAAGTACCAAAATCGGTATGTCCCCCGAATACACCTGCATCAGTGGGCACTGCCGACCAGGCCACATCTTTCATGTGAACATGGAAGATTTTATTGGCAAATGTGTAAATAAATCTAACGTAATCAACACCCTGGTAGCCAAAATGGGAAGGATCGTAGTTAAATCCAAAACTTGGGTGATTGTTCAATTCTTTCAATGCCCTCTGAGCTGAAGAAATGTCAAAAGCAATTTCAGTTGGATGCACTTCAAGCGCATATTTTACACCTATCTCTTTGTATCTGTCAAGGATTGGTAACCAACGTGTTGCAAATTCCTTAAACCCCGCATCAATCATTTCTTTAGAAGCGGGAGGAAAAGAATAAACCATATGCCAGATTGGGCTTCCTGTAAAGCCATTTACAACATTAACACCCAGCCTTTTAGCTGCCTCACCGGTTTTAATAATTTCGGCAGCTGCCCGCTGACGAACGCCTTCCGGATCTCCATCGCCCCAGATATAGGCCGGTAGTATACTTTTATGTCTTTCATCTATCCTGTCTGCGACTGCCTGCCCAACCAGGTGGGTTGATATGGCAAATACCTTTAAATCATACTTGTTTAAAATTTCCCTTTTCTTTTGACAATAAGCATCATCTGCTTTGTCAATTTCGAAATGGTCGCCCCAGCAGGCTAATTCAAGTCCATCGTATCCAAACTCTTTTGCTTTTTTGCAAATGGTTTCGAATGGGAGATCTGCCCATTGGCCTGTAAAAAGTGTAACTGGTCTGCTCATAACTGAAATTGGTTTTGGTTTTGAAAGAATGAATAATTATTTAAAACTTTAGTGAATTTAAATCTAAAAAATGTGTTTCAAACAAATTTATAAATAAAATGTTTATTCAAAAAGTTAAATAATTACTGAATGAAGTGAGTAAAAATTTTACCCTAAAAAACCGGATAGGGTTGGAATTTAAAAATCTCTTATCTTTGTTACAAATAAAATCTTTAAAAATGGAAATAGCCAAAGTCTTTATAGTGACCCTTGTTTTAATAGGATTTGTATTTGCCGGATTGGCAATTAAGCTAATCCTTAACAAAAATGCCCGCTTTACTGCCGGTAGTTGCTCAGGCAGCAAAGAACTTGGTAAAAAGGGCATTGAATGTAGTTGTGGAGGAAACAAATGCGAAAACTTTCCGGAAAAATAGAAGGTTAAACTTTAGAAAATAATTTTTTAATTTAAAAAACCCTGCCTATTTGGTTAAAATGAACAAAATACCAAACCGGGGTTTGCACTTCCTAAACCCAAAGTATAGCGAGAAGTCGCAAAATTATATTAAAGTCAATACAAACACATCATCCGCCAAAATCATCGAACGAAACCATTTCACCCGGAACACCAAGGTTATAAAGCATTTTTTGAACTGCATCGTTCATAACCGGTGGTCCACATAAATAATACTCAATGTCTTCGGGTGTATTGTGTTTGCTGAGATAATTCTCTAACAAAACACTATGAATAAAACCGGTATAACCTGTCCAGTTGTCTTCGGTTTTTGGTTCAGACAATGCTATGTTGAAACTGAAATTCGGAAATTCACGCTCAATAGCTTTGAATTCATCTTCGTAAAATATTTCACGTTTTGACCTGGCACCATACCAGAATGAAACTTTACGGTTTGTTTTTAAGGTATGGAAAAGATGAAAAATATGCGAACGCAACGGGGCCATGCCAGCTCCACCGCCTATATATACCATTTCATTCTGGGTGTCCTTAATGAAAAACTCTCCATAGGGTCCGGAAATAAATACTTTGTTCCCGGGTTTTCTTGAAAAAATGTAAGAAGAACAAATTCCCGGAGGTAGCTGTTTAAATGTTTTTTTCTCAAAATCCCATGGTGGAGTAGCAATACGGATATTTAATTTAATGATATTCCCTTCACCGGGATGATTTGCCATAGAATAGGCCCGGTAGGTTTCGGAACTGTTTTTCATTTTAAGGTTCCACAACTTATAAAAATCCCACTCATCCCTGTATTGGTCTTCAATTTCAATATCTTTCGAAAAATCTACTTCAGTTTTAGGCACGTCTATCTGAATGTAACCACCGGGTTTAAAATTAAGATGCTCACCATCGGGAAGTTTAACTACAAATTCTTTAATAAAAGTGGCTACATTTTTATTTGAAATCACTTCACATTCCCATTTTTTAATTCCAAGCACTTCTTCAGGAACCTGAATTTTAATATCGCTTCTCACTTTTACCTGGCACCCCAGCCTCCAGTTTTCTTGCTGCTCCTTTCTGGTAAAAAAGCCTGTTTCAGTAGGCAATATTGAACCTCCGCCTTCCAAAACCTGGCAACGACATAAACCACAGGTTCCTCCCCCACCACAAGCCGAAGGCAGAAAAAGACCGCTGTTTGAGAGACTTGACAACAAGGTGGATCCCATATTTACCTTAAATTCTTTTTCGTTGTTGATAGAAATGGTAACATCGCCCTGTGGAGATAATTTCATTTTTGCATACAGTAAAATGGCTACCAATAAAAGAATAACTATCAGAAATACCGCTATACTAAGAGCTATGACCAGCGGATTTGAAATTTGAAGTAATATCATTCAGAAATAAAATTTGATTAAAGTTTAATTCCCATAAAACTCATAAAGGCAATTGCCATTAAACCAGTAATTATAAATGTTATTCCCAGTCCACGAAGTGGAGCCGGAATGTTAGAATATCTTATTTTTTCCCTGATGGCAGCAATACCAACTATTGCAAGAAACCAACCAATACCTGAACCAAACCCAAAAGTAGTGGCCTCGGCCAATGAAGAATACTCTCTTTCCTGCATAAACAGGCTTGCACCCAGGATAGCACAGTTAACCGCGATTAGTGGCAGAAAGATTCCAAGTGAATTATACAATGAAGGTGAAAATTTTTCAACTATCATCTCAACCAACTGGGTCATAGAAGCTATCACTGCAATGAACATTATAAAAGATAGAAAGCTGAGGTCCAGATCTGCCAGTGAACTACTCAACCAGGATAAAGCACCGGCTTTGAGAAGGTAATTTTCAATTAGGTAATCGACTGGAACTGTGATGGTCATTACAAATATTACTGCAATACCTAGTCCGAATGAGGTTTTTACTGTTTTTGACACCGCCAGGTACGAGCACATACCCAGAAAGTAGGCAAAAATCATATTGTCAATAAATATGGAACGTACAAATATGTTAAACAGGTTTTCCATAACTATTCCTTTTTCTTATTTTTCAATTAATTCTTTGTTTTTACTCCTTTGAATCCATATAATTATTCCCACCAGTATTAAAGCCATTGGAGGTAAAATAACCAGCCCGTTATTCAGGTAGCCTGATGAATAGAACGATGCCGGAATAATATGATATCCTAAAATGGATCCGGATCCAAAAAATTCGCGGAATACGGACACAATGAGTAAAATTATTCCATAACCTGCTCCATTTCCTATTCCGTCAATAAATGAAGCCCAGGGTTTGTTTGCCATGGCAAATGCTTCAAGTCGTCCCATTACTATGCAATTGGTTATGATAAGCCCGACAAATACCGAAAGCTGCTTACTCACATCGTATACAAATGCCTTTAAAACCTGATCAACTAGAATAACCAGTGCAGCAATAACTACCAGTTGCACAATTATTCTGATTCTTGGCGGGATGGTGTTGCGCAACAATGAAATTATAAGATTTGAAAAGGCTGTTACAACCATTACGGAAACCGCCATTACAAAAGCTGGTTTAACTTTAACTGTAATAGCCAGGGCCGAACAAATGCCCAACACCTGAACAGTAATGGGATTGTCTTTATTTAAAGGTTGTTTTAAAAGCTTAAGGTTCTTTTTCGAAAAAAATCCTTCTTTCTCTTCGCTCATATTCTTATTTCTTAAGTGTTTTAAAGTAATTCTGGTAATTTCCAAGGCAATCGCCAAGCATATTTTGTAATCCAATGCTTGTAATTGTACCCCCCGAAATCGCGTCCACTCCATGTAAATCACCAGGTGAAGCTCCGCCCTTTACCACTTTCACGGATACAAACTTCTCATTTTCAAACAGCATTTTTCCCTTGAATTTTTCCTGGAACTCGATGGTTGAAATTTCAGCACCAAGTCCTGGTGTTTCAGATTTATGATCGAAAGTAACACCAAAAATGGTATTGTAATCGTCGTTAAGTGCCACATAGCCCCATAACGGGCCCCATAATCCTTTTCCCCTTACCGGGAAAATAAATTTATGCGCCCCGTCATCATCCGTAAAAACAAAAACAGGCAGGTTTTGCTTTTCAGTGGGTTTATCCAGTTCTTCCTTCAAATCTATATTAAAAGCAGTTATGCCTTGTACTTTCTCTCCTTTTGAATTCACTACATAGCTGTCAGTGATATATTTATTGTATTCCTGTTCAATAAACCTATTTTTATCGGTAGCATTTTCGGCCCCTCCTGATTTACCAACAGTTTTTAAAATGTTTAATTTTTGTTCAATTTCAATATTTTTATCCTGGAATGGTTTGAGTGTCAGACTGGCGACGGATAAAAGTGCAGCCACGATAATAACCATTACAGAAGAAAAAATAAATGTATAAGTATTGCTAAAACTTTTCATACCAAAGATTTATGAGATTGTAGATTTTCCGGCCCTTTTCATCCTGTGTTTAATATTGGCTTCAACTACATAATGATCAATCAACGGGGCAAATACATTTAACAAAAGAATGGCAAGCATCATTCCTTCAGGATAGGCAGGGTTAAGTACCCTGATTAAAATAGCCATAATCCCGATTAAAAAACCATAGATGTATTTTCCTGTTGGTGTTTGTGCGGCAGTTACCGGATCAGTAGCCATAAACACCGCTCCAAATGCAAATCCACCCAGGAGCATGTGTTGCCAGAACGGAAGGGTCATATAAGGATTAATGGCGAAAATATTCAGTATGGCTCCCATAAAAAGGCCTCCGGCAAATACCGATGCCATAATACGTAAACTACCAATGCCTGTAACTATAAGGATAAAAGCGCCAATCAGTATGGCCAGGGTTGAAGTTTCGCCAATGGAACCCGGAATATTACCCAGAAACATTTGCCAGGGTGTAATAGCCTGTCCCAAACCATCTACAATATTCAGATGACCGGTTGCCTGTGCTGCCTGTGCCAGCGGCGTTGCTCCTGAAAATCCATCCACAATGCCTTGTTTTTCAGCCAGGCCGTATGTCCATACCAGATCGCCCGAAATGGTTGAAGGATAGGCAAAAAACAGGAAAGCCCGTGCAATTAATGCCGGATTCATAATATTCATACCGGTTCCACCGAAAACTTCTTTACCTATAATAACTGCAAAAGCCACGGCAATGGCCAGGGTCCAGAGTGGTATGGTTACAGGAACAATAAGCGGTATCAGCATCCCTGTTACTAAAAATCCTTCGTTTACTTCATGTCCCCGAATCTGTGCCGAAGCAAATTCAATGGTAAGACCGGTAACATAGCTGACCACAATAATGGGCAGAACTTTTAAAAAACCGAAACTCATGTATTCCCAAAAAGTACCCATTTTTCCTGCGGCCAAACCATGTTGATAACCTACATTCCACATGCCAAAGAGCAAGGCAGGAAGAAGAGCCACAACAACTATGGCCATAGTGCGCTTTAAATCAATATTATCTTTAATATGGGTTCCATTGTTAGCTACTTTACCCGGAACAAACAAGAAAGTCTCAAAAGCATCAAAAGTTGAATGAAGTTTCTCCAGTTTGCCACCTTTTTGAAAATTCGGCTTTATTTTATTCAGAAAATTTCTTAGTAGATTCATTTTTTTTAATTCTGTTCTTCATAAATGATTATGTTTCTTCTTATAAATTGAAATGATGCACAATTATCCAAGCTCTTTGATAATCAAGTCAATTCCTTTACTAATAATAGACTGCACCTGTATTTTAGAAGTACAAACATATTCACAAAGGGCAAAATCCTCTTCCGCCACTTCATAAATTCCTAATTTTTCCATTAGTTCAATATCTTCAGCCAAAATGGCTTTTACAAGGTATACCGGGTAAATATCCATGGGTAGCACTTTTTCGTATTGGCCACTTACCACGTAAGCTCTTTCGCATCCATGCGTATTGGTGTTTAAGTCATAAATTTTCCTGGGAAAAAAAGACGAAAGAAATGTTCTGGAAGCAGAAAACTTATCCAGTCCGGGTGCAGCCCATCCCAGAAATTCAGGAGAATCGCCTTCGGGGATAACAGTTATGAGGTTATCGTAATGACCCAGAAATCCCTGCATTTCAATTTTTGTACCTGTTAATACATTTCCTGAAATAATTCTTGAATTCCCTTCCTTAATTTTACCCGAAAGGATAGATTCAACAGCTGTCCCACCAATAACCCTGTAATATTGTGGTCTGTTTACCTGTGAACCTGCAAGAGCCACAACTTTAGAAACATCATAAATACCTTTGTCGAACAAACGGCCAATAAATACAACTTCCTGCGGTTTAACAGTCCAGATTATATCTCCTTTGCCAATAGGATCAATCTTATTTATTTGAATACCAACGTTTCCTGATGGATGTGGCCCATTGAAAAAATGGATTTCGATACCAGGAATATCACGAATAAAAGAACCTGTTTTTTCACGGAGGCCAATATGAATTTTCCCATCGGTAAGCTTTGACAAAGCTTTTATACCGGTTAAAAACTCCTTTTCTGTCCCCTGAAGAATAAAGTCTACGTCAGCCGCTAAAGGGGAAGAATCAAAACCTGAAATAAAAATTGATTTAGGTTTTGACATTGGATTTGCCAGGCGATTAAATGGCCTTTGCCTGATAAAAGTCCAGATTCCTGATTCAAGTAATTTTTTAACAATTTCATCGCGCGAGAGTTGGTCAGGATCTTCTTTTACAAAATCTTTGTAAGAAACAGAATTATCAGCTTCGACAACTATTTCAAGCAAGGCCCTTCGGTCACCCCTGTTTATTGCTTTAACCTTACCAGAAACCGGGGAACAAAACCTGATTTCAGGATTATTTTTATCAATAAATAATACAGTTCCGGCCTGAACCGCATCGCCTTCCTGAACTTCGGACCTGGGAACAAGACCATGAAAATCAGTAGGTTTAACAGCGTAAAACCCCGGTTTTTCAGTATCGTTTATTACTTGCTCAGCCGCTCCTTTCAGTCGTATATCCAGGCCCTTCTTGATTTTTATAATATCAGACATGTGTGAAACTAAGAATTGAATTTTCAGGCATTAAAAATAAAAAAATATTGTTATTTAGAATCTTTTTAAATAAGTAAACCGAAAAATAAAAACAAAAATTCATTTGCCAAATGTTATAATATACTGATTTTTAAATATATAATCAGAAATAAATATTTATTAAAAAAATTCTTAAATAATTCCAAGCTATTATCAATATGCCTTAAACTAATAAAAAAACAAAATAATCTTTAAAGAATATAGTGGAAAATTAAATTTCGATACAAATCAAATTGATGATTTGAAATAAGTCTTAAACATTGGTTTTATCATGAATTTGGTCAGGCACTTTTTAAAAGGTTTTCAATCTGGTTTTTAAACTCGGGCATTTTATCTTTAATTGCTTTCCAGATTTCTTCGCTATCGAAGCCAAGGTAAGGGCTTTCTAAAATTGGCTTATGAATTTCTACTTGTTTCCAATCCACCTGGTTATATTTCATTTTAAATTCATTGCCCAGTTTAAGATACATTTCGTATATTACAACAAGGTTCATTTTCACCGCATCCCAGGCCATAATGTTCGAAGTCAAATCCTCAGCACTTTTCATTCCGCTTGTAAACTCGAAAATTTTATGAATCGCCTCATTAAGGTAGTTTACTTTTTGAATTTCGTCCTTGTTCATTCTTACACGATAAAAAGTTTATTTTTTAATACTTAGCCCAAGTTCCTGAAGTTGATCAGGGTGTACCTGCGACGGGGCATCTATCATAACATCCCTGCCTGCATTGTTTTTAGGAAATGCAATCACATCCCTGATGGAAGAAGACCCATAGAACATGGATACCCAGCGGTCGAGCCCGAATGCAATACCACCATGTGGCGGTGGTCCAAATTTAAAGGCATCAAGCAGATATCCAAATTGGGAATAAGCCTGTTCAGGGGTAAATCCAAGCAACCCAAACATCTTTTGCTGCACTTCTTCGCGATGAATTCTGATGGAACCCCCACCCACTTCAACCCCGTTAATGACAAAATCGTATGCATTGGCCCTTACTTTGCCGGGATCTGAATCCAGTAATTCCATATCCTCTGATTTTGGTGAAGTAAACGGATGGTGCATGGCATGGAAACGTTTACTCTCGTCATTCCATTCTAAAAGCGGAAAATCTGTTACCCAAAGCGGTGCGAATTCGTCAATTTTTCTGAGCCCTAACTGGTTCCCCATTTCAAGCCGAAGTTCATTTAATGCTTTAAGCGATTGCATTTTACTTCCTGAAATAACCAGCAGCAAATCGCCCGGTTTTGCGCTAAAAACCTCTGCCCATTTTTTAAGTTCGGTTTCGGGATAAAATTTATCCACGCTCGATTTTAGCGTTCCATCTGTATTGTACTTCACATATACCAGCCCCTGGGCGCCAATTTGAGGTTTTTTAACAAATTCTGTAAGAGCATCCAGTTGTTTACGCGAATATTCAGCACATTTTTCAGCACAGATACCTCCAATGTATTCTGCCTCATCAAAAACTTTGAAGCCCTGGCCTTTAACAACTCCGGTGAGTTCATGAATTTTCATCCCGAACCTTATATCCGGCTTATCAGAACCATAGAAATTCATGGCTTCTTCATAACTTATTCGCGGGAAATTTTCGGTAAATTCTATATTTTTAATGGTTTTAAACATATGTTTGGCCAGGCCTTCAAAGAGCTCCAACACATCGTTCTGTTCAACGAACGACATTTCGCAGTCAATCTGTGTAAATTCAGGCTGGCGGTCGGCCCTGAAATCTTCATCGCGGAAGCATTTTACAATTTGGAAATACTTGTCCATTCCGGCAACCATAAGCAATTGCTTAAAAAGCTGAGGTGATTGCGGCAAGGCATAAAACTGTCCGTGGTTAAGCCTCGAAGGAACAATAAAATCTCTTGCACCTTCGGGGGTAGAATTAATCAAAACAGGCGTTTCAACCTCGATAAACTGCTTACTATCCAGGTAATTCCTTACTTCTCGTGTAAAACGATGGCGCAGTTCAAGGGCTTTACGCACCGGGTTGCGCCTGATATCAAGGTACCTGTATTTCATGCGGAGTTCTTCTCCTCCATCCGATTTATCTTCAATTGTAAAAGGGGGAATTTCAGATTTACTTAAAATATGCAGACTATCGACCTGAATTTCAATATCGCCGGTAAATAAATCCGGATTTTTATTGCTACGCTCTATCACTTCACCTTCAACCTGTATTACAAACTCACGCGAAAGCGCTTTGGCTTTTTCCCATAAAACCTTGTTTCTGTTGGCGTCAAATACCAATTGGGTAATTCCGTAGCGGTCTCTTAAATCAATAAAAATCATCCCGCCAAATTCGCGGCTGATTTTCACCCATCCGCTCAGGGTAACTTTATTCCCAATATTCTTACTATTAAGCTCTCCGCAATGATGTGTTCTGTACATTTGAAAAATATATATTTATTACTTGATTTTTAGGATGTTACTCTTAATTCAAAAATTTATAATTAATTTGACTGCGAAAATATAAAAAATAACTGTTTTTTCAGAAGGTAAAAAAATAGTAGTCAACTTCTTTCAGGTTTAGACAATTTACACTGAGAAATTTTAGTAAAAATTTTATTTACTGAGTTATATTTGCGGAATGGAATGTAAAATTTGTAAACATGTCGGTTTTTTTTTCTGATGAGTATTTCATGAAGGAAGCCCTTAAGGAAGCTCAAAAAGCACTCGAATCTGATGAAGTACCTGTAGGTGCTGTTATCGTTTCAAATAACAGGATTATAGCCCGGGGTCATAATCTTACAGAATCGCTTCGAGATCCTACAGCCCATGCCGAAATGCAGGCTTTTACTGCTGCAACTGAATTTCTGGGTGGAAAATATCTGAACGAATGCACGCTTTATGTAACTGTTGAACCATGCGTTATGTGCGCTGGTGCTTCGTACTGGAGCCAGATTGGAAAAATTGTGTACGGGGCCACCGATCTGAAAAGAGGCTATAAAACTGTTAAAAACTCTATTTTACATCCTAAAACAGAAGTAGTTTCGGGCATACTGGAAAATGAATGTTCCAACATTCTTATCGATTTTTTTAAACAAAAAAGATAAAGATTAGGAATTTCAAACCCTTCAATCCTTTTACAGCCAGAATTCAAAAAGAAAAGCTGCCATTTCTGACAGCTTGATATTGTAAATTACTTACCAGATCCTGAAATCGAATTCAAGATTTTCGCGCCTGTAGGTTGGATTTTGACTTCCCTTGGTAAGTTTACTCACAGTTTTTGATACATAATCGCGCAGTTCAGAAACCATAATTTCACCATCATGGTTTAAATCTGCTTTTTTTAAATGAATCCCGTTTTTCATTACGAAGGTGAAAACGCCGTTCTTGGCTTCGCCGGTTTCGTAGGCATATTCTCCTCCACCAGCCGATGAAATAACCGTTGAGCCTGTTCCCTTTCGAATATCGGCAAACATCATTTTCATGAGTTCGAACGAATTCTGCGTAGTTATTTTGGATCGGGTTTCGAGTGCAGCTGCCGATCTCACATCGCGCGTAACCACAAACATATTGTCATCTTCGGTTTCCACTTCGGTAAATTCTTCTTCCTTGTCCACCTCACCTGAATGGCAGGCATCGATGATGATCACCTTTTTACGGGCAGGAATTCCATCAAAAAGCCCTTCAAGGTAATCATATCTTAATGCTGTATTTGACATATTTTCGAGATCAATTTCAGTAGTAGCCAGGTAATAATTCAGATCATTATCTAAAACCCCATGTCCCGCAAAAAACAGAACCACCACATCATCAACATGCGTAGATTCGAGTTGGGATTTTAATTTTAAAATATTACTTACTGTTGCTTCATTATTCAAGACCGTAATGGTATGAACCTTATCGTAAACTTTGTTTTTCCCTTTGGCAAATAGGTTTTTCACATCTTCGGCATCTTTGGCCGCGTATTCTAAGTTAAAAGTAGGATTTTGATATTTCGAAACTCCAATTGTAACAAGATACAAATCAGGCTTATGCTGTTTTGTATCGAATATTATTGAAAATGTTTCTTTCAGCGATTCAAACCCATTATCGTTTGAACATGAAACCTGAATTTTGTTTTTACCTGCAGAGAGCTTAACGGGGCAATCAATTGTAACACTTTTTTGTTTTTTCGACAATACGGCAATCCCATTGGTTCCGGCAACCGGTACGTCATTTACCCAGACATTTATCCTGTCAATCTGATGTAAACTATCCCTTGCATTCAATTTAATATTTATTTCGTCATTGGGTATAGAAATTGGGAAATCATCGAGGTTTAATATTTTTATTTCAGGAATGTTGATTTTTTCATCCGCACCCATTTTGGCAAATCCCATTTTTTGTACCCGTTTTGTATATGCCTTGTTATAGGCTGCAATTTCTTCGGGGTTAGAGTATTTTAAATTTGCAAATACCAAATCAGGCCTGTTAAACTGCACATCGAACTGTTCGAATGTATAAAGTTTATCATTTTCGATGAAAGCAATATAATCCATAGCTCCTTTGGTTGAATAATAATAATTATCAGGATTTATGTAAATAAAATCGTCTTCACCGAAAGCAGCAAGGCTAACCAGAGAATTACCTGAATTAAAATCCCAAAACCTTATTAAACCATCATGAGCGGCAGTGGCAATGTATCCATAATCCTTATTAAATTTTATGGATGATATTGTTGATGAGTGCGCCGTGGGGGTCTTAAAAATCTTTTTACTTGTTTTTATATCCAATAAAATTAGATTTCTTTCCTCATCAGTAAAAGCAATCAACTTATCATCATCGCTAAAACTCACAGGGGCAATTCCGGTAAATTCATACACCTTCTGCATATCATCAGGATTAAAAAGTTCAATTGCCTGGCTTTTATCATTAATCAGGTAAATGTATTTTCCATTCGAACTAAATCCTCCGGAATGATATTGATTTTCAAGAGTATAAGTACCGATTAACTCATTATTGTCAAGGTTCCAGTGCTGACACTCTGTTTGTCCCGATTTTGTATATAACAATGCCAGAAGTTCAGAACCTGAAGGGCTTAAAGCTTTGAAATACAAATCACCCTGGACGGTAAAAAGTTTTTTGCTTCCCTTACCTTTCGCCTTTAATTTTTTGTCTTTTTTAACATTAGCAAGGTCAACGGTATAAACTGCCGTTTTAAATATTTCTTCTCTTTCTTTTAATTTCTGCTTATCAAGCACTGAATATTTTTGTGAATGGGTCCCTTTACTCTTAAAAAATAAAATGGTGGTCGTATCTTTTATTAAAAATGACTGATATTCAGTAGATTTTTTACTTTTTAAGGTAATTGTTTTCATTCCCTCTCTTAACTTCCATATTATCAAAGCTTCGCGGGTATTAAATTCATCCGAATACTTATCTTTTTGGTTTAAAGAAGCTTTAACAAAAATTGTGGAAGTATTAATTTTTTCATTTGAACCATCAGTAGCATATTTATACCTTTGGTATTGCTCCATTGCCGTTAGTTTGTTTTCTTTCTGAAAAAGAACTTTCCCTTTCTGGTCGAGGTTCCAAATCCTGAAACTTCCATCGTTATAAGCAATGAACATTAGCTTGCCGTTGTCAGAAAAAGAGATAGAATTAATCCTGTTTGCACCCCCTTCCATTGATTTTACCAGTTCAAGCTTTTGCAAATCCCAGATGTAGATTTTCCTGTCCTTTCCTGCACTGGCCAGAAAGCGACCTTTTGGTTCAAGGGCAAGTGCATTCACCTCATCAGAATGGGCTTTAAGAATTTCTTTTCTGGCTCCCGATTTTCTGTCATACAGGTAGATCAGTCCATCACGGTTGGCAGCGATAAAATAATCCTGGTTTGTTACCAGCGCAAAATAAGAATTCCAGGTAATATCATTACTAATATTAAAGCGTCTTCCGCCACCCTGCACTGGAATGTATTTAATATTGCCCCGCTGTCCGGCAGCATAGAAGGCCTTCCTCTCATCGTCGAAAAGTAAATCGTTTGATTTAATACCAGCTTTCTTTACAACTTTTTCATTGTCAAGATAATAAATACTAACCTTCCTGGTTTTTTTTCCGCCGAAAGCCAGGTATTTTCCATCGGCACTGTAATCAATTGCATTGTATCCTTTTTTTGCAAATTTTCCTATTTTTCTGAAATTGCCGGTTTTTAAATCTATCAAATACACAGAATCAGAACCGCAGGCCAATTCCTCTCCATTTGGATGAAATGCCACTGATTTTACAGGGTATTCAAAAAAATTATATTCCTTAACAAGCTTCCCGGATGGAAATTCCCAGATTTTAACAGAATTATCGTCACTGGCGCTGGCAATAAGATTCTTTGTAGGGTGCAGGGCCAATGAATTTACAGTTCTGGTGTGACCGCTGAAAATATTAACTTGTCTTGAAGAAATCATGTCCCACAAAATAACTTTGCTGTCTTCGCCTGATGAAAAGAGGTACTTTCCGTCTTTGCTGAAAACCAAATCCGTAATCCCTGCCGAATGACCTGTTTGAATTGATAACCGCTGTGAAAATATATTTCTTTCAACCAGCAGTATCAATAATATAATTATATATTTTGTTTTCATTAAAGTAGTTCAATTTACCTGTTAACTTATGGTTTGATGCTACACATCCACATTATTAATAGAGCTCATAATCATTTGATATAATAATCTGATTTGATAAACTTTTTCCTTGTCTGTGGATTGTGAGGGATGTACAAATAAATACTTGAATTGTCTGAAAAAAATATCTCAAAATATTCAGTTGTATAAAGTTGTCCATCGCGATTTGTTTCCCAATGGTGGGTGACATTTGTAACTATCAGGCCCGGATGGGTCAGGTTAACGGAATCCTGAAAATTCTGAGGCAAATCGTCAAATTTAAGATAACTAAACTCAAAGAAATTAAGGGTCCCTTCGCCATCGAACCTGAACTTTTTATTGTCCATTGTTTCAATTCGGTATGTTGAATCTCCAGGTTGAATCACAAAGTCAATTTCACCAAAAACAGATTTAGGAAAATTGGAATTAAAGAAATCATGGATAACCGGTGGCAGCTTATCCGGGCTCATTTTAAAATAAACAGTCTGGTACCAGAAATCGCTGTAGAAATAAACTTTTGCATTGGTATTTAAGTATACGGTATAATTGGTGGAATAAGAACTATCCATTGAAACATTGGTGATAATTTCATCCGGATGGTTTGTTTGCATATAAGTCTTAATTGCTGCAGGAAGATTTGCCTGGTTAAATCCATATTGCGAAAGTCCCAGGAAATTGCTGTTTTGATCGAACCTCATCTTTAATCCTCCGCTTAGAATTACATCGTACTGTCCCCATCCCCCTGTGTATTGCAAAAATGAAACTTTTTTAACCACGGCCAAAGGGTAGTTTGATTTTACAAATGCAGAAATTTCAGGGGTTATGGTCGCATATTCATTTAGAATATACAAGAAATACTGCTGATCATCAAAATAGGCAATTGAATTATCGGCATAATACAGTTTATAATTTTGCTGGTCGAACGAAGCCCTTGTAACATATGAATTTGTAGTAAAATTTGCCGACATAAAATCGGTTAAATTTGAGGGAATAAAAGGCAGATAAATATCCCTGGCCACCACGTAAATATAATCGGTATCAAATATTTTAAAAGTGATAACATCATTTTCAACGTCAAGTTGTGCACTCTGAACTTCTTCCCAGTTGTCCATACTAATAGCACCTTTTCCCCAGTTATCGCCAACCGACCATTTGCCATTTATAAGGTAGGAAAGATCGGTATGGTCATACCCATTTGCATAACCCTGGTAAGTCCAGTTAACATAAAGATTATAGCCTTCTCCCCATTGGTCAATTTTCGGAATTTTAATCCGGTACACTTTATACATTTTGTTGGTGGTTTTGTAATAATTGTTGTACAATTCCACTTCCTGCCAGCTTTTAAGCGAGAAATCGGAATAATTGGCCAAAGGGTGGTAAGTAACTGTAATAGGTTCATTAAATTTTACACTCAGGTGGTAATTGAGTTCCATTTGTCCCCTTTCGTGGTATCCTTCCGATTCATAAAACGGGATAAAATAAAGAAATTTAGATCCTACTTTTACAAAACCATCCATCATTTGCGATGCCACTTCAAAATCTTCGTACTGGTATAAGTTAAAAACCATCAACGAATCAAGCGCCCCTGGCGGAACATCCATTTCGGCAATTACATCTGTTTTTTTATCGTTTGAATAATTGGCATAAAAGGTAATATTACCTCCTTCGGGGCCCACAACCCTTGTATAAGTGGAATAATCAAAGTCCTGAAAGTCAAACTCCTTTCTGCAACCATTTAAAATAAATAGTGAAAGGATGAGTATGATGAAAATATTATTTTGTTTCATTTTAAAAGTATTTTTTAATTTCAGTTCAGGTTAATTAATCGTTTGTTTTTTCACCATATTAAAGGATAAAATATTTAATCCAAGAGATACATTTACTGTCCCCAGGCTTTCATAATTTGGCCTTTCGTTATAATAAATATTTTGGTTATAATCGTCGTAGGAATATTTATCTATCGGTCCCAGGTTTTTTTCAAGGTAAACATCCAGCGTGAGGCCGTGATACTTAATTCCACCGCCAAATTTGTAATAAAAAGTAACGGTACGGAAAGTATTAAGATTTTGGAAAATAATTGCATTTCTCACGCTACGGGTATCCTCATAATAATCACCAGGTTGAAAATTTAAGAGGTAATAAGCAGAAATACCTGCAAAAACATATGGTCGTATTGTTTTGGTTTTTAGGAAATTGTATCCACCAATTACTGAATTGCCCATAAAAGCCCATTTAAGCCGGATGCTGTTATAACCCAAATTGTCGAGTTCGCTGTCGGGATTGAATACACTTGCATAATCGGCAAAATCAACTGAATTTTTATATTTGGCTTCATTATCGAACCACATCGCAAAAAGGTCGCCCTGCAGGTAAAAATTATTTCCCCAATCATATTTTATATAAGCTGATGGAAATGGAATATAGGAACTATATTCAGAAACCTCAAAACCACTAAATCTTATGGTTTCATTGTATTCATTGGAAAAATAGTAAACATAATCGTTGACATCGTACTGGAAGAAAGTCATTTTTGCATAAGGGGTTACAAAAGTACGTAAGCCTAAATGTAAAAACTGTCCATTGGCGCTATACATTGCCATAATCAACAAAAAACTGAGTAAAATCTTTCTCATTTTCATTTTCAATTATTTTATTTTTAGATAAAATTAACGTAAAATATTATCAGATATTAATCTCTTATTTTTAGAATATTTATTCCCAAATACTGAATTTGATGATCCATAAACATTCAATAGTATACATCCGGTATGCTGAATTAAAGCCGGTTCGTAAAAAAAACGGTGGTTAAAAGATATTCTGAATCAAGTTCTTGATAGAATTGTATTGTATTATATTTCAGCTAATTAATTTAATTATGAGAATTTGTGCAATTGAATATCATTGTACCTTCAATTAATTCAGGAAATTGATGAAGATCAACAATTTGATTTATAATTAATTGTGAAAGAAATGGCAGAATAACTGCTTATCGCTCTTAAACCCTCATTCATCTTTAAATGGAGAATAAATTGTCAAAATAGAATGAGTTTAGAATAAAAAAATAAAATCCAGAGCAATATTCAGTTCATGTTAATGGAAACACTGCATAATGTCTATAAAAAATGTAGATATTTTAATTGAATTTACCAGTGATAGATAAGAATTGTGTCAATACTTTATAAAATAAAATACTGAAACCAATAGCCCTGTCACCACAACAATATACCTTAAGGATATTGGTTTTATCATACCTGCAAATTTACCACCGGTCCAGCCGCCTGCAATCGCACCCATTGCCATTATCAATACAGCTTTCCACACTACATGCCTTGTAAACATAAAAAAAACGGCCGCACACATGTTTGTAGCAAATCCAATTATTTGCTTCAAAGCATTCAGTTTCGTCAAATCATCATTTACCGAAAGTGCCAGAATGGAAAGAACTATTACACTTAACCCGGCTCCAAAATATCCACCATATATTGCAGCAAAAAAAATGGCAATAAATGTCCAGGGATGGGTTTTTCCGGCCTGATTTATATTTTTTTTAAATTGGGCAAGCAAGGTTTTAATTTTATCCTGGAAATACAAAAGCGCACAAGCCAGTAAAATCAGATAAGGTACAATTTCCTTAAAAACTTTATCACTTGAAATAAGTAGTAAATAACCGCCCAAAATTCCCCCCAGGGCTGCAATGGGTATATAATAGCGCAAACTATGCCTGTATTTTTTTAAATCGTGTAATTGGGCAAAAGTAGCCGCAAGGTATCCGGGGCTTAAAGAAACTGAACTTGTGATATTTGCCGAAACAAAAGGAATTCCTGTAAAAGTAAGGGCCGGAAATGAAATTAATGTTCCCCCGCCGGCAATAGCATTTACAAATCCTGCAAAAAATCCTCCTGCGACAATTAATAAAATATTCAATAAAGTTAAATCCATTTCAGTTAACATTAATAAATCAGGTAATTTTGTATTTTCTCTGTATCCACGATTGTCTAATTTTATAATGGTTTTATCCAATAAAATAACACAAAGGGCAAAGTTAAATTTATATTCGGTTTATAATATGTAATTTTAAATTATACACCAACTAAATCAAGTAAACATGATGAAGAAACTATTTTTCCTGATTATTTTTCCATTTTGTGCAATGGTAACGGTTTATTCGCAAAAAGTGCCTGATATTACTGGTTCAAAGGTAACAAAGGCAGAAGCACAGGAAGCACTTGACTTTCATAATAAAGTTCGTGCCGATGTAAAGGTAAAACCACTGGAATGGTCTGCTGAATTATCAAAATATGCGCAGGAATGGGCTGATCATCTTGCTGCTGAAGGATGTAACATGCAGCACAGGCCATACGATGGCAAATGGGCCCAAAAATATGGCGAAAATATTTTCTGGGGAATGGGGGCTGCGTATTCAGCGATTGATGCCTCTAAATCCTGGTATGATGAAATTAAAGTATACGTACATGAAGTACTTAATGATTCAAACTGGTATAAAGCAGGGCATTATACACAAATGGTGTGGTATAACACTACGCATGTAGGCATAGGAATGGCGAAATGCGATGATGGAGGAATCATAATCGTAGCCAATTATAACCCTCCCGGAAATTATATGGGCGAAAAAGCTTACTAAAAAATCACTATTGTCCGTATAAAATATTTTTGGATTTGAGATTGGCTTTCAAATATTGAAATTAAGCGAATTTAATTTAATTGCAGTATAATAAATATTTTGCTTCGATGTTAGTTAATACGCCGGCCTCCGGGAAAATATTATGTAGATTGAGTGAAACCTTAGAAGGCAGGGAAGCTGAGAACTTGTTCGAAGATCGCCCTGCCGCACTTAGGTTTTATGAAAATCGGAATAATATTTTACCGGGAGCCTTGACTTTTTTTGTTTCTTTTTTGGGTCAAGCCAAAAAAGAAAGCATAAAAATACAGATAAAAAGTAGCCCCCATCAATTCAATTGTAAATATGAGCTTCGCTATGTAGGACTTCTATCAAATAATGATCAAATTTACCGGACAGTAATGCTAAAAAATAAAGATTAAGAAGCATCTACCAATGCTTTTTTCCTGATTTCTTTATATTCAATCCAGTTAAAGTTTTCAATAAAATGAATGGCCTTTTTAGCACCCAATGTAAAGAGGCCAATTTTATTTTCATCAGAAATATTAAAATCAAGCCAGTTATATTTCTGATCTGCATCGATATTGCAAATCAGTTTTTTGTAATCAGGATGTTTGAGCAGAAAATCGTAATCATTTTGTTGACGCAATGCTTCAAGCATACCCCCAAGAAATCCGGGTAATTTTGAAGTATCGGCGGGTTGTTCCCTGAAAGCACTGAGTCTGACCCCAAAGGTTGGTTTACGCGGAATCGAGTTCAAATGGAAAATATTAATCGGAAAGTTAGACAGCAAGCCGCCATCCACAAATTTTATTTCCTTTGGAATAACCCCATTATAACCAGCCATATCCTGCCAGTTTTTATTTTCTTTTGAACCATGAGAAGGAATATCTTTAACAGTAAAAGGTTCAAAAAAGAAAGGGATGGACATTGAGGCCCTGACAAAAGAGGCAGGGTGAACATCTTTTTTATCAAGATCCCAATACAAAGTGGCCATTCTGGGAAAATCAACTTTTGTTTTAGTTGTTGAATCAGTTGCAATTATTGCAATTTTGGCAAAATCATATTTAATGGTTTCAATGTTTCCATTGTTATTATAAAGCATTTCAGGGAGTTCCGAACGTTTTTTCATCAGTTGATTTAAACTCTGAATTTTATTATTCTCAAGTATAGTTCTCATCCATTTTTCAAACTCAAAACCTGGGTTTAGTCCCATTCTATTAACAAGTTTGTTTTTAAGATGGCCAAGGCTGAACAACAAAGGAAAAAAAACAGATTTCTTATCCAATACTCTTTGAATAATGTTTTTAACCTTACTTCCTCCATCCACAAAGTCGAACAAAGTTTGATTGGCTAGTACAGTGAGAATATCCATTGATTTTTCATCATCAACTCCTTTGATTGCCGACATAAGCAACGTATTGATAGCCCCTGCGGATGCGCCTGCCTGGTTGAAAAACCTTATACCTGCCTTTTCCAAAACCCAGGTATAACCAATTAAAGCAATGCCAAGTACTCCACCACCTTCCTGAACAAGATCGACATATTGGAACCCTTTTTTATCTGTCACATCCGAAAATACTTTATTGTCATTCCTGAGTTTTTCGGCCCTTTTCTCTATTTCTTTTATTTCACTGCTCTCAAAAAATTTTGAAACTTCCATAGTCATCGGTATTAAATTTAACCTCAAAATTGAATTTATTTTTTCTTCTCTACATATGAATTACTTACAAATGCAATTCTTTTACTGTCGGGCGACCATGATGGAACATTAACGGTTCCCTGTCCGCCGTACAAATAGGCAATCACTTTTGGCTCACCACCTTCAAAAGGAATCATTCTTAAATATACTCTTTTATAAAAAGGATGGTCGCCGGAAGGTACTTCTTTTGGAAAGGAAAGAAAAACAATCCATTTCATATCTGGCGAAACATGTGGAAACCAATCGTTTAATTCGCCAAATGTAATTTGTTCCTGGTTTGTGCCGTCTGGTTTCATGCGCCAGATTTGCATGGTTCCGGTGCGGTTCGAATTAAAATAGATGTACTTTCCATCAGGCGTATATTCTGAACCATCGTCAAGTCCTTCTGCATCAGTCAGTCTGGTTTCTTCTCCAGTAGCAATATCTACACTATATATGTCATAAACCCCGTTTCGTTCGCCGGTAAATACCAGGTTTTTTTTATCGGGTGACCAGCCATGTAAGTAAGATGGTCCCGTTTTGGTAACTCTTTTGGGTTCACCACCGGATGAAGGAAGCACATAAATTATTGATTTTGAATCATCTTCTTTTGCATGGTGGCTGATTCCCAGCATTTTACCATCGAATGACAGCACATGGTCATTATTATTACTTTTGGCGAAGCCTGTATTTAAAACTTTTGGTTTTCCAGTTTTGATATCAAAACTATAAAGTATACCATCCCTGTTATAAATCAGGGATTTCCCATCTACTGTCCAGTTCGGTGCCTGTAATGAATTTTCAACAGTATACCTTATTGTTCTGTTTCCGGTTGCTACATCCATTATCTCAAGATGACTCCCAAGATATTGTTTATATGGGACCAAATCATCCCCGGCCGGAATAACAATACGTACATTTGAAAATTTGACTGTTTCGGTAGTGCTTTCATTGTGAGAACAAACAAAAAGCCCAACATAAGGCTCATCGCCTATAAAATCAGCATTAAAAGTTTCTGAAACAAAGGTTTCACCAAATTTGGCAATTGAAATAATAAAAGTTTTACCTTTTCTTTCAATTTGGATAATATCAGGCAAATTAGCGTTTAGCCTGACTTCTTCAGTATTACTTCCGGTTTCCGGTCTGTACTGGATGGCAGTTAAACCATCTCCATGCACCGATATATTTAAATGGACTGCGTTTGAATCAAGGCTGTTGCGCACCATCCAACCGAATTTGCGATGCAATTCTTTTCCTTCGCCCTGGAATTCTGCCCTTGCAGTAACAATAAAATCACCTTTAATTTTTTTCCAAAGAAAGCTGAATTGATCTGCCGTAAACCACATGTTTTTTCCGGAAGCGGAAATAATATATTCCTGATTGCCGGAAATATAACCAATAGACCCTTTTAATTTGGGATTGCCAATGCTATTAAATTGTTCAAAAATACCAGCAGGTATATTCTGCGCATTAACAGGATTAAAGTTAAATGCCATATGCAAAAAGATCAGTATAAAAAAATGTTTATTCATAGATTTTAAAAAAAAGGTTTTTGATAAAAACTTAAAGATAAGAAATTCTTGCCAATAAATAGATTAACATATAAATACAATTCGAAGTAAAAATTCACTTAATTATGTTTTATAACATACCGTTGCTTTATATGTATTGAATATTCATTGTCTATCTTTAGGGTAAAATCGTTAATAAACCTATTTCATTTAATATCAATCAATTAATCCATTTATGTTTATAAAACTGACCATCCTATTAAAAAATACTGTTGCCATGACTATGCTTGTATTTTTTGATATTAGCTATACACTATCTGCTCAAAATCAGGCTCCGGATATTACAAATTATGGCACTATCATTTATCCCGGAGACAGAATATTGAAAATACAATATGACCTTACTGACAATGAAAATGACAATATTCGAATAACTTTAAAAATTTCTAACAACAGGGGTAAGGATTTTTATTTCCCTATAACTAACATATCTGGCGACATAGGTTATCCAGTAACGCCCGGAAATAGAAAAACTGTAACCTGGAATTTTCCGGATTCCATTAATTATAGCATGTTGATTACAGAAAGATTTGTAATAAAGCTGATTGCAGATGATCTTCAACCATTTGATATACAAGAATTGGTAAATCAGGTAGATAGCAACAGATTATTGCAGGATTTGAATTTGATACAGGGAATAAGGCACAGGGTTAGCGGAGTGCAAAACCTGGCAAATGTTAAAAACCTTATTGAATCGAGGCTGGGAATTTGCGGGATGCCTACAGAACGTAAAAATGTGCCATTTACAAACGATGATGGAACTGCGTATACGGGTCAGAATATAATTGGAAGGCTAAGTGGAAATTATACGGAAACAGCATTCTATATACTTGATGGTCATTTTGATACTGTAATAAATTCCCCTGGAGCAGATGATAACGGTTCGGCAGTGGCAGGCTTTTTAGAAGCTGCAAGGGTTTTATCAAAATACTGCTTTGACAAGACAATTAAGTTCATAGGATTTGATTTGGAAGAGGCTGGAATAACTGGCAGCCGGATATATGCCCGTACCTGCATTCCAGCTAACGAGCAGCTACAAGGGGTAATAAATTTTGAAATGATTGGATGTTATAAAACTGCCAATAATTCGCAGACCTTACCTAATGGTTTTAGTACTCTTTTTCCTGAATTTTATCAAAAGGTTGCTTCAAATAATTTTAAGGCAGATTTTGCATTTAATATTTCCAATGTAGCATCTAATGATTTAAAAGCAGAATTTGACAATTGTGCAGCTCAATATGTACCACAATTAAAAGTGTATTCTTTATCAGTAGCCGGCGATGGAAGTTCTGTGCCAGATCTGAGGCGAAGCGATCACAGGAGTTTTTGGGATGCCGGGTACAAAGCCCTTATGATTACTGACGGGGCAAATTTCAGGAACACAAATTACCACACACCCGCTGATTTGGCCAATACCCTTAATTATACATTTATGGCCAATATAGTAAAAACCACCATAGCAACACTTGCCAAACTATGTGGCCCTATTCATGGAAATTCAAAAACTTTTAGAATTACAAGCCCACTTCAGGGAAAATACACGATAGGTAATAGTGGTAATTATCTAAATTTAACTTCAGTATCAAGAGAATTAAGGACAAGAGGAATTACAGGCAATTTGGTACTTGAAATCCTAAATGATTACGATGCAACAACAGAAACAATTCCGGTTTTATTTGATAAAATAATTTACTTAAGCACAAATACAGGTGTAACTATAATGCCATCGGCCGGTTTGCAATCGGTTTCTTTATCAATGACAGGTAACGCAGATAATGAAGCCTTAGTTATCTTTGATAATGTTAAAAACTTTAAATTCGATGGAAGACCTGGTGGAATTGGAAATTCTTGTTTGGCTATTACCAATACAAGATCCTTAAATCCGGGCCCGGTTTTTGAATTTAGAAATGGTGCCCAATTCGATACACTGTCTTACTTAACCTTAAAATCAAATATTCAATCTCTTACAGGAGGAGTAATTGTAATAGGCAAAACCAACAAATCGTACGGTAATTCTAATAATGTAATTGAATATTGCAATATAACTGGAAATCCAAGATGTGGTATATATAGTTTAGGAACGCCAGGTTTTCAAAATACAAACAATAAAATCAATTCCTGTTATATTTATGATTTTTTCAGTCCAACGGAGGATGCTGATGGTATTTACGTTGGCAATAATAATTCTGCCAATTTAATTACAAATAACAGATTTTTTCAGACTTCTGCAAAGACATTCACCCAGGATCAATACTTTTGTGCAATTCATATTGACACCCAAACAGGAACTGACTTTAGAGTTTCGGGAAATAAAATCGGTTTTTCAAACCAGACAGAATCAGGAAATACAATTATTTCCGGGGCTAACTCACATTTTGCAGGGATTTGGATTAATACAAATTCAGAATCAAACAGTGTGATTGAAAATAATACAATTTCCAATATCAACTTTTCATCTTCATATAATGGCAAAGAATTACCAGGAATCTTTTCCGGAATATGTGTTCAGAACGGCAATGCTGAGATAGGTTCAATAGGGAAGGGAAATTTGATTGGCCCCAATTTAACTTCTGAATGCTCAGGAATTCAGAATGTTGGATATTCTAATGGAATTAAAACTACTGGAAATGGAACTATAACTATTGGTTACAATACAATAGCCGGCTTATCGGGAAATTCGACTGTCATTTCAGGAATAAGTAGTTCTGGAAAAGGAAATTCATTAATTACATCAAATACAATCAAGGAACTGTCAGCATCAAATAACAGTTCAGACTACAGCTTATATTCTCATTCTTGCCAGGGAATCTGGATTTCGGGTGAGGCTGAAAATATTATCAGCTCGAATACAATGTTTAATATCACAAATTTAGAAAATGCAATTACCAATGTTTCAGGAATTTACGAATCTTCGGCAAATGCAATAATCGAAAAAAATGTAATATATAACATCAATAACAATTCAAATTCTCTAGGAAAAACTGCCAATGGAATTTTCCTCACAAAACTTAATGCCGGATATGTATCAAATAATATGATTTCATTGGGCTTAAACGACAACACCGAATACAGGGGAATATGCATTGCAATGGAAGATGTATTGGGTTTAAAGAAGATTTATTTTAATTCTGTTTGGATTGGAGGAAATTCATCTGGTGTAAATTCATTCTGCATAATGAGAGGTAATTTTTCCGCTCCATTGGATATCCGGAACAACATTTTTACCAATTCCAGGTGCGGAAATGGTAAACATTATGCAGTTGCGACACAATATACTTTAGACTGGACAAGCAGCTTTACAAAGTCGAATTCATATTATTCGCTAAGTCCTGCGACACTCGCGCTATGGGGAAGCACAGACAACAATTATAGTACCTGGATAAACAATACAGGAGGAGATCCTGATTGGAAAAGCAACAACAGCTTACCTGAATTTGTTAACCCTGCAATCGGAGATTTACATCTCAATCCTTCAAATAATTGTTCATTCAATGGTAGTGGTGAATATATCCAAAATGTTACCTTAGATTTTGATGGCTCAGAGCGACAACCTCATCCTGATTTAGGTGCGGATGAGATTGTACCGACCGGAGGAAATTTATCTGACAGGTGGATTGGAAGGATTGACAATAATTGGGATAATCCGGGAAACTGGCAGTGTGAATTAGCCCCTTTAACGAATTCAAATCTGACAATTACTGAAAACGGAAATTCACCGATTATCTCGCGTACACCGCTAGCACAAAGTATTATAATTAATAGTTTAACAATTAATCCAGGGGCAAAACTGGAATTATATGCAGGCAACTCATTGACGCTGAATGGACCTCTGACAGTTAATGGAACCCTTGTACTGCAAAGTCCGGAAAATAGCGATGCCAGTGCTACATTGATTGATAATGGAACAATTTCAGGCGATGGAAAGATTATTGTAGAGCGATATCTAAGTGGGGGCTCTTACCATTATATTTCTTCGCCAATCCAGGTGGGTGGAAATTCAAACAGCTCATTGTTTACTACAAACCAAAATGGCACTTTCAATCCAGTTTTCTACAAGTATGATGAATCTTTTAATCTTCCATCCAATCCTGAACCATTCATTTCTCAAGTCCTTGTTGCAGGTTGGATACCAGCACATCACGGAGAGGGACATTCACCGGAAAACCTGAACATTACGCAAGGATATGCTTCATACAATGCTGCAAACAGGATGATTTCATTTTCTGGATTAACAAATACAGGGAATTTTGACATCAATAACCTGAGCTTTACTCCAAATGACCCAATTACCGGTGAACTTGCCAATTATTATGATGGCTGGCATTTGTTAGGAAATCCCTATCCATCCTACCTTGACTGGAATAAAGTAATAGAAGACGGACTCCTCAATATCGACAACGGCATTTATGTTTGGGATGGGTACCAATATGCCGGTTATCAAAATGGCATTTCGGTGATGAGTGGTAACCAGGGCAACCTTATTGCGCCTGCACAGGGATTCTTTGTCCATGTTAATGCAAACCCCGGAGCTATAAAGATACGGAACCACTCTCGAAGTAATGATTTTTATTCTAATCAATCATTTTTAAAATCTTCTAAATTTCCTTCCAAATTATTAAAAATAAAAGCCACAGCAAATGGATTTAGGGACTATGCAGCGATAGAGTTTGATAAAAACGCTTCAAAGGAGTTCGATGCGCAAACAGATATGTTCAAGTTGTTTTCAAACAATTCCGAAGTGCCACACTTGTATTCTTTAGTTGAAAAGAGCAATCTGTCCCTTTCAATTAATAGCCTTCCGGTTAATTTTATTGACAGTTGTATTGTAAAACTGGGTTTCAGGATAGGCGTTCCATCACATGTAACTTTTTGTGCAGATGAGTTAATTGAATTAGAAGGGACTCATATTTATTTATCAGATAAAAATAAAAATGAGGTATTAAATCTCAGAATAAAAAATTCATACGAATTTGATATTTCAGATACAATTACAGAGAACAGGTTCCAAATAAAATTTAGTAAAAATTCCCCTCCTTTTCTTAACAAATTGATTGAAAATCAAATTACAATGCAGGATTCCTGGTTTGAATTTAATATCGATTCAAATACCTTTAAAGACAACGACGAAGGTGATAGGCTCCGTATTTCCGTATCACTCTCCGATGGCAGATCATTGCCCAATTGGCTTCATTTCGACGCAGAAAATTTTGTGTTTTCCGGAACCCCGTTAGATTCGGATGTAGGTGTTTTGAATATTACTATTAGTGCAGCAGATATTTTCAATGACAGTGTATCTGGACAATTTATTATTGAAATTGTAAATAAAAATGATGCTCCGGAACTAAATGTACCTGTATGCGATGTAATTGCCCTTGAAGATGAAATCTTTGAATTCTACTTAAACACCGAAACCTTTTTGGATAAAGATGAATATGATAACCTGAATTATAAGGCAAGCTTGAGCAATGGTGAAAAATGGCCGGCCTGGCTGTTATTTAATTCCGAAAAACTTCTGTTTTCAGGAAATCCAAAAGGCAGCGATATTGGCACTTTAGACATAAATATATGTGCCATTGACAATTCCGGGGCAGAAGCATGCGATAATTTTACAATAAATGTGGTGGACATAAATGACAAACCAATTGTAAAACAAAATATTGAGAGCCAGGAAATTTTTATCGGAGAGGAATATTATTTCAAAATAAATCAGGAAACATTTGATGATGAAGATGAAAACGATATTATTACTTTAAGTTGCAAATTGTCGAATGGAAATAAATTGCCAGAATGGTTGAATTTCGATGAAGAAAATGGAATATTTTCAGGCTACGCCAAATCGGACGGGAATTACGAATTAACTTTAACAGGCTCTGATAAACTTGGTGCTTCTGCAAGTATTTCCTTTCAATTAAAAGTATTATCGAAAAATGAAATTTCCTGGGTACTAAAAAATTCGCTTGATATTTTTCCAAACCCTTCAAATAATATTTTGAATATAAATTTTAGTGGCAATTTCGTTAACCTGAACCTGGATTTGAATTTATTGGATGCTGGAGGAAGATTGGTCCATAAGTTTAAAATAAATGGAAATAAAAATCAATTGGTACTGCCAAGACTTAAAACAGGTAATTACTTCATTGACTTAATTTATAAAAATTTAAAGGTCACAAAACCCATAATAATTAACCAATTCTAATACCATGCTCTATAATACATCTCTAATCCAGTTCTGTGTTTCAATGAATTGGTTTGTATAAGTTTTACTTTGAGATGGTCTGAAATGAATGTCATATTTCTGCTGTTTGCATAGTGAATCAATGTTTTATTTTAAATAATTAATGAATTGTGTTATTTCTCTGGTTAACCTTATGCATACCTCCCAAATTAAAATTACACTTGCTCCTGCTTAATATTTACTTTTTTTTATCTGTATAAATTCTTTAAACTGGTAATCGCTTGCCTCTAATGTGAAATTAAATTCGGCCCCTTTTAATGCCGCTTCAGAATTCATAGGTATGGCCAAAATTTTTAAATCCCGGATACCTGTTTTTTTATTGAAATTACTTTTCGAAGGCCGAAAACTGATGGTATAACCTTTTCCTGATTTATTTATCATTTGCTTGATTGGTTCGCCATCCGGGGTTGTTACTACAATTTCAAAATCCCGGGGATTGTAACCCTCCAGGAAAAGGTGAAAATAAGGTATTGCCAGCACCGTTTTAGGTCGGTTTTCGCCGAATACAGGCTTATAAATTTCTTCGAAAGGAAATTCGAACGGGGGGCATTGCAAACAGGGAAACAGGCATTTAATGCAAGGATAGGGCGGAAATCGCAAAACCAAATCCTTAATGTATAGCCAATCGCAAATTTTAGGATTTTGATCACAGATAGACTTTGTCTTAGGATATATTTTAAAAAAGAACGGGTCAACAGAAACATTAACATTTGCGTTATTGGCTGTGTTACGTAACTGATTCGAAATAAAATCAGCATTTCGCTGGAAAGTAACTGACATAGGGAAGTTTCCGTTGATTGGCCTGTTACTTGCAGGAAACACACCATAAAAAGCATTCCCAACAGCTTGTATACGCAGATAATCACCTAAAAAATTGGGTAAGGTGCTTGATATGGCAAGGTCACTATTAAGAAAAGTAGAAAGTATATTATCAGAAAAGTTGTTACCCGATACAGGCACTAATCTGAAATGTGTTTCCCATCTCGAATTTGCCCCGGTGCCGGTAAATTGTTGATATATAAGACCGACATTTCCATCAGATGCTACTGCAATGCCCGGATTGGTTGCATTTGTTACAGTAAGCCAATCGTCGCTGCCCCATGTCTGGCCACTGTCAGTACTCCTTCTGAAATGAAGGGTATAATCATTGGTACCCACTCTGTCGCACCAGCCGATAAATACATTAGCCGAATTTTTGGGATCAACGGCGATAGCAAGATTGGAGGCCACCAACCTGTTATTCCCAAGCGAAACACCGAATGCCGGAACCAACCTGTCAGTAACCACACGCTGGCCGGAAAGCGCATCACCTGAATCAACTAACGCTGAAAAAGGTGAATTTCCGATGGCAAAATTGTCATCCCTAACAACAACCACGTCACAACGGCTGTTGGGGACATTGCCACTGGTCCAGCTGTAGAAAATACCATAAACCACTCCTGAATCATGAATGGCCATCCGTATAGCAGGCATATCTTGTTGAAAAGTACTTCTCACATCAAGAATCCGGTTGGTGTACCCTAAAAATGGGTCAGATTCACCATCGTTTGAAACAAGTACTTCAGCTGTTCTGCCTGTTCCACCTAATGGTATTCTTTCCTCAAAGAGATTATCCCCTGAAAATACCCTGTCTTTTTCGATATTCGAGGCATCATTTACCGTTGTGGCCGAAACAAATGGCTGATCAACCTGAATGGTACTGTCATCCGAAAGAATTGTCATCATGGTGTTGGAAGAAGGATTAGTGGTACGCAACATCATTCGCCTTAACCAGCTGCCCCCCCTTAAAATTCCGGTATAAAGGGTTCCTGAGCTGGATCCGAATCCGACTGATATATCTCCCGTCATTCCGTTGCCACTGGGTAAAATATTGTTTAACGACCAGGTGGTACCCCCATTTGTAGAAACATAAATCGGGGCCGAATTTGTCGAACCTGTTGGGTTTAAGGTAAATGCAGTGCCAATTATTATGGACTTATTTGCAGGATTTACAGCTATATTGGTTTCTGCATCATTTGCTGTATCATTGCTCTGCAAATTGGGCATCATGTTTACTATTTTAAAATTATAGCCTAATAACAACTGCGAATAGGCATTCAAAACATTTAACTGTACAATTATTGAAATTACCACAGAAAATAAAATTTTCGCTTTCATTGGTTTATTTTTTAGTTGTTTTTTTGTCCGGTTTGGAATTTAATGTAAACATCCGTTTTCTCTTTTTCAATCGTGAACACTGTTTTTATAAATTATGCAGATAAATACCGTTTTGATGCGACGATGTTGTATCCTATAAAAACAGGAGGTACAGGTTTTTAGCGTAAGTTATTTGAGTAATTTCTTAATATGTTCTACTTTTTCCTTTCCTCTGATAAAACCATCCTTGTCTATCAGCATATTATCATTACGCAGGAGTTTAAGTGTACGGCTGTCGGTTTGCCTGACAATAAAAATCCCTTCGTCCCCCTTTGTAAATTTTGGCGACTGGTAAAACATAACATCATGGCCCGACGCAAAAAGAATTTTAACCGATTTTACTTCCAATTTACCCTTTAGGCATTCATCAATCTGGATTTCTGCTTCTTTCCATTCGGGATCATGTTCTGTAGCCATTCTCTGATTGCCTTCAGGCTCATTTACGCTTACCACTCTTCCGGTAATAACAAGTTTGGATTCCAACATGTATCTTTTTAATTGTTCATCATCCTGTTTCGCACGAACTGCAGTTATATAAGATAAAATATCTTTGCTTTCGTAGAGCTTTTCCCCTTTTAGTACTGACCCTTTTTCGATAACGCCCAAAGTTTCACCAATAAAGTAAGGCTCAGTAAAAAACATACGCTCCTCGCCCGCCTTCACTTGTTTTATGTCTGAAAAACGAACTGTTATCTGTTGCCCGGTAATATTTTTAAACGACTCAGGTGCGTCAATTACCTCAGTTACAAGTACAACGCCCGAATTTGACACATCATCTTCGTCGGTTGTAACCGTATTCAGTAACAAAATAGTACCTTTAAAAATCAGGGAGGTACCCAATTTCAATTTACCAGACTTTACCTCTTGGATAGCAGGAGATTTGAATGGCATCATAATTAAAAGGGATAAGGCGATCAAGCCCATAAAACATTTTTTTTGTTTCATAATGATTAAAATTAAATTTTCTGTCTGCACTTTACCAATATTCCCGCCTGTGTGGCAGATTTTTACACAGCAATTTTTGTAGACATCACTCAAAAAGTACGAAATAGGTCTACAAAATTCCCATCTTAATCAATTATTTCTTATATATATGTTTAATCCTCAACTACTTTGCAAAATGAACTACTCATTTCAATTCAGAAATTTAATCTGCAAAGTTTTGTATTCCATTTAAATTTAAGTGTTTAATCCATTAAATCCAAAATGCTATTTTATAATTCAACCTGATACAGTTTTATTTTTTGTTGTAAATATTCCGATAATTCTAAATTTTACATTTGTTTACATCTTCCATCCAATACACCATCTCATTAATCCGACCATAAATCAAAATGTTTTTAGATGCTGACAATAAAATGAAAATTATTTAGACAACCTTTCTAATATAAATACAGTCTTAATAATCAAACATCAATTCAAATAAAAAATTGGATGTAAAACAGATGCTCAGTTCAAATGCGGCATTTTTAATTTAAAAGCATTACGGGTATGTTTCTATCAAAACTATGATTAAAATTTGCAACTATTTCATAAATTGCAGTTAATAAAGAAAAAGTTTTAATATTTAGCGTCCTTATAAAATATTTAATCCTCTTATTTATAGGGGATTGCAATACTAATGGTTTTGAATTTTTTTATGTATTCAAAGCCTGAGATTATTCTGGTTGATTCAAAATATAGTGTTATGAAGAAAATTATCATAATTATTCTGTTCCTAAATCAATTGATAAATGGATTTTCGCAAAATGTTGGTGATTATAGGAGTATATTAAGTGGAAACTGGACATCGCTTTTAACCTGGGAACAATTTGATGGTTCTAATTGGCTGCCTGTAAGTGAATATCCAGGACAAAATTCAGTGGCAGGGAACATAACAATCGGCAATCATAATGTTATTGTCGACGCTAGCCCAACTCATCCTATTGCCAGTTTAGTTTTTGAAATAGCTGCCACTTCGGCTTCTGTTTCGATGAATGATGGAACCACACTTTCCATAACAGGGGATATTATATTTAGCAATCCTTCATCCAACGGAAACCAGACTTTTAACCTAAACAATGCCACATTAAACTGTAATTCGGTAATTCTGGCGAGTACAACGAGCAGTACTGAAACCAACGTTTTCAAAATAAATAACGGAACTTTAACTCTTGAATCCGATTTTGTTTCCAATGGTACATCAGGTCAGGACTCATTAATCTTTACTGGAAGCGGAGTTATAAACATTAGCGGCACTATAACAGGAAATATGTCGTTTGAATCAGGCACTGGTACTGTAAATTATACAGGCAGTTCTGATGCCAATATAAAAAGCTATTCAAATTATTATAATCTGAAGATTTCAGGTACTGCGGTAAAATCATTGATCGGAACCGTAACGGTATTGAATGATTTGGAAATAACCGAAAATTCTGTTCTTCAAAACAATGATGCCGATAGGGATTTAAACGTTATTGGTGATATCATTATACAAAGCGGAGCTAAACTACAGTCGTGCCCGGTAGTAACTTCAGGTCAGACATTTACAGTTAACATCGGAGGTAATTTAGCAAACGATGGTACCATTAATTTTTATAACCATTCAGGATTTACATCAAATGGAAACCTCGTTTTTAATTCCACAACAGCCAACCAGGTATTTGACTTAAATCCCGGATCAAAAAATGATTTCAACAGAATATCCTGCATAAAAACAGGGCAAACATTGCTTTTTAATGTGAACTCCGATTCACTTACCTACCATGATTTAACTGGTCAGGGTTTTTTATATACAACCAGTTTATCAGGAACTTTTGAACTTGGAGGATCAGCAAATATAATGAACCAGGTTTTTACAGCTGCAGATTACACCATACCGACAGGTGGAAAATTTACCCTGAACAATCCTAATTTTATTGTCGATGGGCAAAACAGCAATGTTACCATTGATGGAGAACTTGAAATTATTACAGGAATAATGAATATTGGGGGCACATCTGCTATTGACCTCGTAATGGGAAATGGATCACAGCTTAGAGTCTCAGGTGGAACCTTAAATATCCAGCGTTGCCTTCGTTATTCAGACCCTACTGATATTGTGACTTTTAATATTACCGGGGGCGTTGTCAATACAGGTATTCAAACCTATTCGTCAAATATTTATGCAGCTTTTGATGTAAATTCATCCTCATCATGTACCATGAGCGGGGGTTCAATTTATATTACCCAGGCCAACACCAATGGAACAAAAAACGATTATCGTATGTTGGCACCCAACATAAATATTTCTGGCGGAAACCTTCAATTTGGAAATTCTTCTACTGCCGGCAGTTTTACTTTCAATGCCAGGGGGGCTGCTCCAAACCTTACCATCGACAGTACCACAAACCCAAAAATTTTGGTATTAAATGGCGACTTAACCATACATGGTAACCTGCTAATTAAAACAGCAACCAATTGTAACTTAAACGGTTTTTTACTCTCACTTACAGGCAATTTAACAAATAGAGGAACTTTAAACGGAAGTGTTGCAAATTCACATCTGAGTTTTAACGGAATTGTTGAACAAAATTATGGAGGTGGCGGAACACTAAGCCCGAATTTACAAAACCTAACTTTCAATAATGTTGCTGGTGTAACGCTGAATTCACCACTGGGAGCAAACACAATTAATCTGATCAATGGAAATGTTATTACTTCATCAGCCAATTTACTTACACTTTATGGAACATCAGCCGCCACAAGCCTGACTGGTGGTAACCAAACAAGTTTTGTAGTTGGTCCCTTCCGCAGGTATTTTGCACCAGGCTCTTCCGCCACCTACCTTTTCCCCATTGGTGTTGACGGGAACTATCGCTCCTTTGAAATGAACGGTACTGTAACTGCCGGTACAGGCACTGGCTATATCACAGCAGAAGTATTTAATGTATCAAGTGGAGGCAGCAGTGGAAATGGATTACACAGCCCTATAAATGATGAAGATATCTATTGGAAAATAGACAATGCTTTAGGTACGGTTTCAGTTAGCAGCGTTTCAAATATTCAGCTTACCTATACAAAACCAGGCTCACCAGCCATGGTAATCGGACAATCTAACAATGTACTCGCGGGATCTTACAATTCAATCGGTGGAACCCAAACCGGTCCCAAGGTAGTTTCCGATGGTTATTCTTTAGTAGGAATCAATCCTTCAGGAACAGCCTATCTCATTATTGCACAAACCGATCCGCTCACAGGAACTTATACTATTGGTTCAGGTGGCAATTATATTAATTTAACTGCAGTAGCCACTGCGCTGAGTAACAATGTCGTGGATGGAAATGTTGTATTTGAACTGCTTTCTACCTATAGCGGAGAACCATCTTTTCCTGTTTTATTTAATTCCCTTTCCCTGGCAAATTCAACAGATTTAGTAACCATTCGTCCACAATCAGGGGTTACAGCAAGAGCAACATCAGGCGATCCCGGAACAGACAATACTTCGCTTATCATCATTGATGGAATTTCGAACCTGGTTTTCGACGGCCGCGCTGGTGGAGCAGGTAACTCTGAATGGACACTTACCAATTCCAGGGGCACAAACCCGGGGGCAGTATTTGAGTTCAGGAACGGGGCACAATCCAATACTTTGGCCTATCTTAATTTAAGATCAGATGTTCAGTCGCTTACAAATGGCGTTGTAAACATAGGAACAAGCAATGGTTTAACAGGAAACAACAACAATGCCATCAGGTATTGCGATATTACAGGCAACACAACAACCATTATGTTGACAGGCGTTTATTCAGTTGGCACTGCAGGTTTAGTAAATACAGGAAATATTGTTGATAATTGCAATATTTATAATTTTTTCAGCGCCACCCAAAGTCCTAAAGGCGTTTATGTTGGTAACAACAATTCCGGCTGGACCATCAGCAACAATAGATTTTATCAGTCTACAGCCCGTACATTAGCTGCAAGTCAGATTTACAGGCCAATTTATATAGATGCCCCAACAGGCTCTGGTTTTACTGTTTCAGGAAATACCATTGGCTTTGCGAGTTCATCAGGTACGGGAAATACGGTAGTTTCGGGGGTAACTTCACAATTTGCCGGAATATGGATAAATGCTGCAAACAGTACAAATTCAACTATTAACGGCAATACCATATCAAATATTAATTTCACCACTTCCTATGCCGGAAATACCGATTGCGGGGTTTTTTCGGGAATTTATGTGCAGAATGGAAATCTAAACATCGGTGCCCTGGGAAATTCAAATTTAATTGGAAGTCCAACCACCAACGACAATATTAGCCTGCAACATGCAAGCGGAGGCCTGACTTATGGAATTAAAGTTTTAGGCACAGGAAATATTACAGTGAATTATAACCAGGTAAGTGGAATAACGGTTTCGGGAAATAATACAGTCAGTGACATTCTCTTTTTTACGGCTATTGGTGTTGACGCGGTGAATGCCACTATATCTGAAAATGTAATTGGTAGCCCAACCCTGTCCCATTCAAATAAGGTTGGAACTAGTGGAGTTACTACAACAAGCACATCGTTTTATGGAATTGCCAATGCTGGAAATGGAAATATTGATATATCGGGAAATAGGGTAGCTAACTGTACAGCTTATGGTACAGGAGGAGCAGGATCAATGCTTGGCATTTACAGCGACGACGGAAGGAATACCATCAACAGCAACCAGATATACAATCTTGTCGCCTTTACCAGCCGCGCAGGAAGCCGTGAAAATTCATCCATTTGCGGGATAAGGAAAATTTCTACTATTGCCAACCAAACAATTACCAGGAATACAATTTACTCCTTAAGTTGTGAAAACGTTTCAACGGGGGAAGATGTAACTATTTCAGGGATTACCTTCAGTTCAAATACACTTGTTCCGGATGTAATAAGCAGGAACTTTATTCATAGCTTTAGTTCTCTTATTGGGGTTACTGATGCAATTTACACTGGTATTTATCAACATGCCGGTGCTGCTTCCATCCAAAATAATATGGTCAGGCTGGGATTTGATGCTTCAGGGGCAAGTATAACAGCTCCTATTGCAATTGCAGGAATACATAATCACTCAAATTCAGAAAGTTCGTATTTATACAACAGTGTATTTATTGGAGGTTTAAATGTAACTACTGGAACATTAAGAACTTCTGCATTTTTATCTGACATTGAACAGGAATGTACAATTGGCAATAACCTTTTTATTAATAGACGTTCTAGTACTGGTGGACCTGTTGGCCAGCATTATGCGATAATGTTACAATCAACAAATTTAGTTGTTTCTGACTATAACATATTTCTTGCCGATGGAACCGGAGGGACCCTAAGCAGGATACGTGGATCTAGTACAGATTATTTAACCTTGCAGGCCCATCGCGCTGTTTTACAAGGTCAGGATTTACACTCAGGAATTGGCAATCCGAATTTTGTCAATCCAACAGGGAATGCAGGAATTGTAAATCTCCATTTATCAGGAAACACTCCGGCTTACAGAACAGGTATTTTATTTGGAGGCGTATCTTTTGATTTTGATGGCGATGCAAGGACCAATGATATAGGTGCAGACGCGGGAAATTTCTCCATGACAAATGCCGAAGATATTTTTACCCCAAATTTTTCTTACATTCCAATTAGTCAAAAAACTGTTTTGCAAAATGCAGTAATCTATGTAACCATAACCGATCAGGCCCCGGATGGCCAGGGAATTGATTCATTGGCAAATGCCCCAAGAATGTATTTCAGGAGAAGTCAATCTGTCACCTCTGGAAATATAGAACCAGACTTTACCACTTTAAGATATGTAACCGGGGTTAAACAATCAGGAAATGCTAAAAACGGAGTCTGGGGGTTTACTTTAAACTGGAATCCCGGCGAATATAATAATATAGCATCAGGAGATATCATAGATTATTACTTTGTTGCGCAGGATCTGGCTTCTCCAACTCCAAATTACTGGTACTCAAAGTTCAGCAGTACAAGACCTACATCCTCCCAGCTGGCTGATAATACTGTACCAGTTGATTTCTTTGGCATTGAAGGAAATCTACAAGGAACATATACTGTAGGTACAGGTAGAGACTTCCCTACTCTAACTGGTGTAAAGGGCCTGTTTCAAAATCTTAGCGCTTTAAATGTCACGGGTAATATTTCTGCAATTATTATGGATAATATTGTAGAACCTGGAACTTATGGATGTGGACAATGGTCAGAAGGACCAGGAGGACCATTTATTGTTACAGTCTCTACGAGTGTTGCTACTCCAAGAAATATAACAACCACTGCAACAGATGATATGATAAGGTTACATGGAGTTGATCGCCTTGTTATTGATGGAAGTGTAAATGGCGTACCAGGCTATATAGCATTCACTCAGGGTAATTCAAGTTTTTCAACACTCTCCATTGCCGGTGGTTCAAACAATAACATTGTAAAAAATTGTTACATAATAGGAAGAGTTTCTTCTCCAACTAAAGGAATCATCACCTTTGCTGATGTACCATCAGGAGCAAATACCGGCAATGAAATTTCAAACAACCTGATTTGGAATATAACATCAATGGTATCCAATTCAATTTATTCACAGGGTAATGGTGGTAATCTAAACGCAGCCAACCGGATTATCGGCAACGATATCAAAAACTTCTCCGAAAATGGCATTTGGATTACGCCTGTGGGCAATGGCAATAGCTGGACCATTTCGGACAATACCCTTTACAACGATTTTACCACTTCTCCTGCTTTGGAACAATACGGAATCCGCATTCAGGCGGGGACCGGACATACCATCTCTGGCAATTCTATTGGAGGAACACAAAAAACCACAGCAGATTCTTTATGGATAAACACAGGGAATGTTCATTTTTATGGAATAGGTCTTTATGCAGATAATTCCGATTCGTGTTATATTTTGAACAACACAATTCACGATATCCAAAAAACAGGAACAGGAAATTTAAATAACCAATTCCGGGGTATCTGGATTGAACGGGGACTTGTAAGAATTAGTGGAAATACAATTAATGATATTGTCAGCAATGCCGATGATATGACGATACCTATCCAATTGGGTAATCTAACAGCTTCGGGAAGTAAAATTTCTGGCAATACCATTTCAAATATAACTACAACAGGAAATACCGATTTCAGGGGAATTTACTTAGATGTAGCCGACAATGTCAACAGAGGTATCATCGCGGGCAATACCATAAGGGGTGTAAATATTAACAATACCAATGCCTCAGTTGATTTTTACGGAATTAAAGTAGCCAACGGAAGGTTTGATATCACGGGCAACACGCTTGGCGGCTCAAATCTTTCTGACAGGATAAGCTTTAACGGTGGAGGTAACCTTGAAATGATTACCCTTCAGGATGATGACTGGGTTGGGGATTTAGACAACAACACCATAACAAATGTTTTAAGCAATTCACACACTAACTTTTACGGGTATAATTTTCTAAGTACTACGGATAATACCATCAATATTCGCAGCAATTCCATTAACAACCTTAACCTGAATGCCTCAGGAACTGTGAATTGTTTCAATATTGCAGACGGAAGGGCAAACCTGGTTGGCAATACAATTGGTTCAGGCACTGCACCTGTTCAAAACACTGGAAATGCAGTATTTGATGCTATCCGACTTTCAACCGATGACAATAATATCTCGCTAATCGGAAATACAATAAATACTGTAATTGTTCCTTCACAAGTAAGCCTGACAGGAATCAGGCAAAGTTCTGCCATTACATCAACTATGAATGGAAATACCATAAGCAATATACAAATGAGCAATGCAGGAGTAAATACATCCTTTAAGGGGATTTGGATTTCAGCCGGTTCTTCAACGCTTGGCTTTTCTTCCGCCAATACAATAGGCTCAGAAAATATTAACGATATTCAGATTGCCGGTCCGTCTGCAGCAGGGATTTCTATTACAAATTCAGCTGCGGTGAATGCTTATAATAATATCATCGAAAATATAAGCCAGTCGAGTATTTTAAATACTGCCTCGATTAAAGGTATTGATATTGAATCCGATGCAATATTTACGGCAACTGGAAATACAATCCATTCACTGAGTACAACAAGTACAAAAACCTACGTGGCAGACAGCCCGATGGCTTCGCAGGGAATCTGGATTTCGGGAAGTGGAGCCAGAACAATAAGCTCGAATACTATTTATAATATTAATGCAAATGGATCGGCAACTATAAATGTAGCCGGAATCAATGAATCTGCAACTGATGTGATTATATCGAAAAATAAGGTTTATGGAATATTAAACTCCTCAACGAATGGAACGGCAAGTGGTATTGTACTTTCTGAATTAAATACCGGTTATGTGGCCAACAATATGATTTCGCTTGGAGCCGATGATGGTGCAGAATATTCAGGAATCTGGATACCAAATGACAATGCTTCAAGAAAAAACATTTATTACAATTCCATATATATAGGAGGAACTGCAACATCAGGCAACTCCTATGCATTTTTAAGGGAAAACAATCAAACGCCGGTTTACCTCAGAAATAATATTTTTGTCAATAACAGAACGGGTGGAAGTGGCAAACATTACGCGATTGGCAGCCGTAATACTGAACTGGCCAGGGTTGATTTAAATTACAACAATTATTACTCAGCCAATGCCAGTACTCTTGGTCTTTGGGGTGCAACAGATAATACTTTTGCACAATGGATTGCCAATACAACCGAAGCCAATAGTGTTAACCTTCAACCCAATTTTATGGATGCTGTAATCGGAAATCTTCATCTCAATCCGGCCAACAGCTGTGCCCTTGCATTTTTAGGTACAACTTTGACCGAAGTTACTGACGACTTTGACAACAATGCAAGATCAGCTAATCCTACCTTAGGGGCCGATGAAGTTACCCCGACCGGTGAATACAATACCTGGCTTGGAAATGTAAGCACAGAATGGGACAATCCGCTTAACTGGCAATGCAGGATATTACCATCAACCAATTCCAATCTGACAATTGGGAATGTAACCAATGATCCCATAATTAACCGTACATTACCTGCTGCTACAGTAACCATCAATGAATTAAACATTCTATCAGGTGGAAGGCTTGAATTGAATGCAGGCAATTCGCTGACTTTAACAGGAAATTTAACAGTTGATGGGAATATGGTGTTGCACAGTCCAAATGGAAATGGTCCTAGCGCTACTTTAATTGACAATGGAACAATTACAGGAACCGGGAATATCCAGGTTGAACGCTACCTCACAGGGGCAGCATATCACTATGTATCATCCCCAATCCAGGGAGGGGGAAATGCAAGCAGCTCCTTATTTGGTCTTAATTTTTATCGTTACAATGAAGCATTAGACCTTGATAACAATCCGTTGACAAGCCCTGCTTATGATATCAACAATTTAGTTGCTGGATGGGTAATGTTGGGTTCTGGTGTAAACATGGATATCTCTCATGGCTATGCAAGTTATAACACAGCGAACAGGATGATTATATTCAATGGTTTAACCAATACCGGTAACCAAAATGTTAGTGGATTAAGTTATTCAGACAACGATCCCACTGCCTTGCCAAATACAACCTTATACGATGGCTGGCATCTGGTAGGAAATCCATATCCTTCATACCTCGATTGGGATTTGGTAGCCGGAGTCGACAGCATAAACCTTATACATCTTGACAATTCAATTTATGTTTGGGAAGGAGATAATGTGTCTGGTGCATATGCATCTTATAATGGAAGAACTGGTTTATCAGGTGGTACAGGTCATTTGACCAAACTTATTCCCCCAATGCAGGGTTTCTTTGTTCACGCCAATGCCAATAATGCAGGATTTTCTATAAATAATAGCCACAGGGTACATTCAGCCAATAATTTCCTGAAAAGCACAAAGGCTATACAAAACCTTGTTAAACTGAAAGTTACTAAAGAAAATTTGTCAACCTATACCGTAATCAATTTCAATGATGAAGCCGGGAATGAGTTTGATGGCAAGTTTGATGCGCTACAATTGTTTGGCATGCAGTCGAAACGCCCGCAAATGTATTCTATAACAGAAAACCATAAACTTAAGCTCTCCATCAATACTCTTCCTTTGAATAGTTTAGCCGGAACAACGGTGCCATTGGGCATTCGATCGGTAGATGGAGGAAACAGCGTAATTGAAGCCGAAAATATTTCAGACATTGACAGTTGCCATATTTACCTGGAAGATAAAAGTTTAAACAAGTCAATCAATTTAAGAATTCAAAAGAAATATGAATTCAACCTTGCACCTGAATTTGTTGACGACAGATTTGTTTTGCATTTCGCAAAAAACAATGCCCCTGTTCTTAACAATCCATTCAATGGTTTATCAACAAACGAAGATGCATTATTTAGTTACACTGTTGGCAATAATGTTTTTGTCGATCCCGATTTGGGTGATAGTGTTGTTTATTCGGCCAAAATGCAGAATGATCAGAAATTACCCAAATGGCTGATATTTAATCCTAATGGAAATAACTTTACAGGAATACCTGGTAATCAAGATGTTGGCAGTTTAAACATTCAACTCGTTGCCAAAGATATACTAGGTGCTACCTCGGTTTTCAATTTTGTACTCGAAGTTCAGAATATTAACGATCCGCCGGTTTTAAATACACCATTAGGTGATGTTACTACACTTGAAGATGAGCAATTTGAACTGAAAATTAACAATGAAACTTTTAAAGACATTGATTTAAACGATAATTTGAAATATAATGCTGTATTGGCTGACGGATCACCACTTCCTGCCTGGTTGGGTTTTGATCCGGAACAGATTGAATTTAAAGGGGTGCCGGGCAATGAAAATGTGGGAATTTTAATGATAAAACTTGAAGCAACTGATAATTCAGGTGAAAAAGTTAGTGATATTTTAACATTAAGAATTTTAAATGTTAACGACGCCCCAATTGTTCAATATACGATTGAAGACCAAAATTTTATGGTAAACTCAGATTTTTCTTTCACAATTCCTTCACCTTTGTTTAAGGATCCTGATATAAACGATGAATTAAAAATTTCTGCTTCTTTGGCAAATGAATCGGCGCTGCCTTCATGGCTTAACTTTGATGAACCAACCGGAATGTTTACTGGAAATCCCCCACAAACAGGTGAGTATGAGATAGAACTTAAAGCTACTGATTTATCGGGCGCAACCACAAGCCATATATTCAAACTTTCGGTTTATTCAACCACCGACATTGAAAAAATTGGCGACAAGATGGCAAAGATTTATCCCAACCCATCCCATGGGGATTTTGAAATAGAATTAAAACTTTCCGGAATTTCTGATCAATGGCGTGTTTCGGTGAAAGATCTTAAAGGAAGGCAGGTTTATAGCGGAATAATGACCGGATCAAGGCAAAAATACAACATGACTGATCTTGCCCCGGGAAAATATATTATTGAATTGAAAAATAAGGACATTAGACTAGTTAAATCAATAATAATCAAGTAATTATATCTAATGTTTTATAATCCCCGGACACAAAATCCGGGGATTTTGATTTTAAGAAATTGGCAATTATTTTAACCCGACATTAAGAATATTTAACTAAAGCTTAACATCATTACTTAATTGGATGCCTTAACTTTGATTCGTAAACCAAAAACTAAAAGTTATGGTAAAGACAATAAAAATAATCTGTATTGCCGGGATATTTGCCCTTTTGGTGCTCTTTGTTGTATTTACCGGCAATAGTAAAGGCGAAAACAACGATACCGGATTTCGAAAATCCCTTACTGAACAAACCAATAAAACACCAAAACCAGATAAATCAAACAAGAAAATTGATGCTTCCTCAAGTACAAATTTTATTAAGAATATTGTGCCCTAAACCCATTAGAAAAAATTATCTTAAATATTCTTTTTTTCTTTAAAAATTTGTATATCCCTTGTAAAATACTAAATTTCAAGTATTTAAATCTTCCCTCCTATTAATTTTATTTTTTTGGAAAAAAAATAATCGTGTGCCAAAATTATTTTACTATCTTTGGTAAAATACAAAATTCTAAATCTATTAAAATATGGAAAATAGTTTCTTAAAAGTTAAAAACTATCTTCACGAACTGGAATACAATATCGTCCAGGAAGATGAAAAAGATGGTGTACTGGTTATTGAAAGACATAGCGAAGGCATCAACAAACTTTTTCTGATTTGTGCAGACCCAATTCTTATTTTACAGCAATATTTATTTGAAATAAAAAGAGAAGATGCTGCTGTTTACAAAAGCCTGTTAATGAAGAACCAGGATATAATTCATGGTGCTTTTGCCCTTGACGAAAGTGGCAAAAAAGTTCTGTTCCGTGATACCCTTCAGCTTGAAAACTTAGATAAAAATGAAATTGATGGCTCACTTAAATCATTGGCATTACTATTAAGTGAATACCAGAATAAAATAATTGAATTTGGAAAATAAATCCAGTTAAACAGATAATAAACCAACCTGTTATTAAACCGGATTTGACTGGGAGCCATTACATTAACTGTCAATGGCTCTTTTTTATATACTACATCCGACACAAAAAGAATATTATTCATGCAATTTCAAATTCATCGAAAGAATCCTAAAAAAATAATACATAAAATAAGACATTTTTTCAGGGATAAAATCTGGGAGATAGAAGCTTCTAAAATACCATTTTACAAACGTTATGGAATTAATATTGTAAAAGTTATCATTTTAGCATTTAACGGATTTAAAAAAGATGAATGCCCTATTCGTTCTTCTGCACTTACCTACTTCTCCCTGTTATCGATTGTACCGGTAATTGCCGTTGGATTTGCAATAGCTAAAGGTTTTGGACTCGAAGCATTACTCGAAGAGGAAATAAGGAAAAACCTGGCTTCGCAACAGGAAGTGATGGAATATCTTCTTAAATTTTCAAATTCAATCCTGAATTCGACAAAAGGAGGAATTTTAGCAGTAATTAGTATTGGATTTTTGTTGTACACGGTGCTCAGGTTATTTGAACATATCGAAAGTGCCGTGAATACAATCTGGAACATTGAAAAATCGAGGAGTTTTGTACGAAAATTTACGGATTATCTTTCAATTGTTTTAATTGCCCCTATCCTGCTTGTGCTGGCCGGAACGGTTAATGTTTACATTACCACTGTTGTAAAAGACATATCAAAAGAAATGTCAGTTTTAAAATTTCTATCGCCGGTAATTTTAAATTCATTGCGGCTTTCACCTTATGTTATCATATGGTTGTTATTCACTACCATGTATATCATAATGCCGAACAAAAGAGTGAAATTAAAAAACGCAATTTTTGCAGGCATTTTAGCAGGAACAGCTTATCAACTTTTGCAGTTTTATTATATTAATCTACAAATCGGTTTTTCGAGATATAATGCAATTTATGGAAGTTTTGCAGCTCTTCCGTTGTTTTTGATATGGATGCAATTGAGCTGGCTCATCTTTTTATTTGGTGCAGAAATAGCTTCAGCCCTCGACAACATGCGCTCATATGGTATAAAAAAGGATTATCTTGACTTAAGCCAGGCCAAAAAAAGATTATTATCTATCCTGGTTTTAAAGAAAATTGTTAATTTTTTCAGTAAAGGCGAGGTAATACCAGATTCCTTGCTTCTTGCCAACGAAATCAGGTTGCCCGTACAATACCTGCATCATATTACCGAACAACTCGTAAAATCGAACCTGGTTACCAGGGTAATTATTGAAAATGAAGGCATTACAGGTTTCCAGCCCGCAAAAGATATTGGTGGTTTAAGCCTGGCAGAAGTATTCGAAAGACTGGATACCATGGGGGATGATAAAATTCATGTCAACCAGGATATTGACCTGGAATTGGTGAACAAAAATCTTCAGGGCCTGATGGATATGGTTAACATCAATTATTCGAAGGTTTTAATAAAAGACCTTTAATAAACATCATAAAGCGAACGCAGACCAACCACCCCTTCAAGTTTTTGACCTTTGTATTCCGGGGTAAAAATAATTGTTCGTTGTTCTCCGGGCAGTAAATCAAAATAATTATCCGAAAAATTGCCTTTGTCTTCGGGATAATCAATAAATACAACTCTTGCAAGATAGTCTGTCATAAGTTGAATTACCATTTTTCCATTTTTTTTAGTAATATTATAAACCATATCAGGATCAGGCAGTTCGAGATCTTTGTACTTTTTAAAATATACATCTTCACGGGCAATTTCGTAATTTTTACCTTTTAGGCTAATATGTAGCAAGGTTTTGGCCTTTAAGCTATCCGGCAAATTTTCTTTAAAATTAAAAACATAAACATTTTTGCTGCTAAATGGTGAAATTATCAGGTCTACCTCATCGGCCCATTTTTCTTCGCCATAAAAATCAATCAGATGTAATTCGAGCCTGGCTTTGCGGCTAATTATTTCATCTGATATGATATGAATATTCAACTTATCGTTTACAATTTCAGTGTCAATAATTATTGGTGCGTTGGCCTTCCTTATGAAATACATCAGGGCTTTCCAGCGTCCGTAATAATCAATCCCCGAAGAAGAAACAGAAGGCCACACTTCATTTAAATCATTAAAAATATAGCCGGGCACCTGAATTTTATTTCTCCTTGCTTTTTTGATCCGCGATGAAAGGTCTTCGGCCTGTACCAACTGGCTTACAAGTATATATGGAATAATATGCCCGGGAATGGGATAACCATCAAGAATTTGTTGTTGAATTCTATCAAACCCTTTCTTATCTTTCTGGTGTGATTTTAATTGATCAGAATACCTGTAAAATTGCTTTTCATCAAGGAAACTTTTCATTGAACTTACCAATGGGTAAGACTGGAAGGCTTTTAAATCCTCTATTTTCCCGTATCTATTGCTGGCTAAAGTTGCTGGCAAATTCTGACTTACTTCTGAAATTAGTTTATAATTATTTTTGTTGAATTCTTTTTCTAGCGAAAAATCAAAAAAATTTTTAAATGCAATGTCAGTTTTTCCATTCATTACCACCGAAGGATGGCGCTTTATTTTTTCAATGGTAGAAGAAATGCTAATTCCATCGTAATTACTGCTTTGATTTTGAATATCCACGGTAGATTTTTTTACAAAATCGTACCAAACCATTAACCCCAGGCTATCACATTTGCTCAAAAATTCTTCATTTATTCCAATTCCGTCATCCAACAGATATAGTAAATTAATTCCTGCAGCCGCAGCCGATTCGAGCAAGGACTTACTATTACTGAACCCTTTTAACGGAAAATATATATTTTGGGTTTTAAATGAAGCGCCTTTTATAAAAACAGGTATATCGTTGACCAACATTCGGTTACCTTCAAATTTTAATTTACGAAAACCGTAATTAAATGCTTCGTAATCAGACAATTGCTTGTTTTTATATATCGCGAAAATAAAGTCATATAAACTGGGTTTTCCCGCTCCATTTGGCCACCAAAACAAAGGCTTTGTATACGAAATCCTAAATTCGTATAAGTTTTTGCCCTTTTTTAATTTAATTACTGAGTCAACCAAATCAATTTCATGGTTAGATATCTTAATATTGACAACAGTATCAACCTCTGAAAAAACGTTGGTACTAAATTTTAGTTCAGCTGTTTCACCTGATAGAGATTCATTTAATATATTAAAATCAGCTATTTTTAAATCGTCCCATCCTTTTACTTTTATTGTACGTAAAAATCCAAAATTTGAAAATACCGAATCATCAGGTTTTAAAAACCATTGTGGAGGTTCAAAAATAATTTTTAAATGGTTTTTATTTTGTTTTAGAAGTTTTTTATAATTTAATTCAGTTGTCCATTTATTTTGGTCAGATTTATTTAGTAATGAATCATTTAAAATGATTTTGCCTGCGTAAACCAGGAAATTAAAATCAAATTCGATATGTTTTTTAAGAAAAACGCTGTCGGGAAGGTCAAAAATATTTTCATACACCCAGGTATGATTGCTCACCCAACTTATACTATCTACATTTGAACCATAAAATGGATGGCGGATAAGATTATTTAAATACAAATCAGAAATAACAGTACCCGGCACTTCTGCCTTATACCATTTATCTGCCTTATCCATACTGAAATTCCAGCCGGAAGAGAGCGTAATTTCAACACTTCCTTTAGTAAAACTTTTTTTATGGCAAGAACAATTGAAAAATAGCAAAAGGGATAAACCCAATATCGGATAGTACAAGTTCAGGGGAAACAAATTTTTACCACTTAGCCACATTTATCTAAAAACCAGGTAATTTTGAATGTAAATATATAGAATTAAAATAAAAATAAGTTATTTTCGTATAGAATAGGTAAGGAATAAAATCCTGAGAAAGATAAAGAAAACCCTGAAAAAATGATAAAAGATTTATTAAAATTAAACCGTAGTTACCGCAGGTTTTACGAACATGAAGAAATTAGCATGGAAGTTTTGAAGGAATTGGTTGAATTCGCCATTCTATCGCCCTCTCCACGAAACCTTCAGGCTCTGAAATTTGTACTAAACAACCAGGCCGAAGTTAACGAAAGGATATTTCCGACTCTTGCATGGGCAGGTTATCTGGCCGATTGGGATGGTCCGCAGGAAGGAGAAAGGCCTTCGGCTTATATAACAATACTTGCAGATAAAACTGTTTCATCTGATTTTGTTAAAGATTATATACAATGCGCAGCAGGAATAGTAACACAATCCATTTTGCTTGGTTGTGCTGAAAAAGGGATTGGAGGTTGTATAATTGCCAGCATTCAGAGAAAAAAACTCATGGAAATTTTAGGAATCAGCGACAATTTCGAAATTTTACTTGTTCTGGCACTTGGAATACCAAAAGAGAAAGTTATTATAGCTGAAATTCCTGAAAATGGAAGTATTAAATACTGGAGGGATGAAAATCAGGTTCATTATGTACCAAAAAGAAAATCAGAAGATATTATAATAAATTGATAATAAATTAAATAGTACTTTTGTGCCCTACTAAATATCTAATTTCTGACAATAAAAAAATTACCAGAAATTCTTTATTCAAAACGTGCAACTAAAAGTTTGAATCATTTGTCTTGAAGTTTATAAGGCTATGCTGAGTGAAGAACAATTAATTGAAAGGTGCAGAAAGAATGACCGAAAGGCTCAGAAAATACTTTACGACAAGTATGCATCGCTGATGCTGGCTATTTGTATGAGGTATGTTTATGAGCGTTCGGAAGCAGAAGATATTTTACAGGAAGGCTTTTTAAAAATCTTCACAAAGATTAGTGAATTTGAAGGCAGGGGCTCGTTTGAAGGTTGGATGAAAAGGGTTTTTATTAATACAGCAATTACATTGTATCATAAAAACTCCAAACACAATAAGAATCACTATAATATTGACGATGTGCATGTTATAAAAAGTGAAAAGCCTGCGTTTGGAGAATCCGAATTTACAAACGAAGAACTCTTTAATATTATTCACAGTCTGCCTGAAGGATACAAACTTGTTTTTAACCTTTATGCACTCGAAGGATATAAACATAAAGAAATAGCTGAAATGCTGAATATTGATATAAATACATCAAAATCGCAATATTCAAGGGCAAAAAAGCTGATAAGAAAAAAACTTGAAGGTTATGGCAAGATATTGATTGGCAGTATTGAAGAGGAAGAAGAGGAGGAAGAAGAAGAAATTTAAATAAAAAAGTTGTTAAACTGTAAATGTTTAAAAGTTAGATTATATAAATAATAGTTTTTCTAGCTATTCATGGAAAAGGAATTTAAAAATATCGAAACATTTTTTCAAAAATCATTGGAAGGCTATAAAGTTGAGCCATCAAAAAGTGTATGGAATAAAATTAACTTTAAGCTAAATGTCAGGGATTTCTTTTCTGCTGATTTTAGTCACTTTAATATTATTTATTTTTCTGCAATCAGCGGTTTAATTACCCTTGCTGTTATGTTTCTGCCATCAACAGAGCCAAAGCAAATCAGCACTAAAACAACCCATAAAACTGAAGAAATCCAGATAAATGAAAATACTGTTCAGGTTTCAACCGACAATAAACCAAACAAATCATCCAGAAAAATAGCAGTTTCGCACCCTACTGAAATATATACGCATACTGAGTTAATTACAGCCAGCGCGAGCGATAATACTGAACTTTTACCATTGCCACTGAAAAATAATTTAAAGGAATTTTCTAAGCTTTATGGTGACACGCTTCAAAAAATAGGTGCTATTAAAGTTAACCCGCCAGTTCCCAAATTTAGTCTTGATTATAAAACCGGTTGCCTTCCATTTGAAGTAAACCTTAAAAACCAGACTAAAAATGCACAGTACTTTGAGTGGAATTTTGGGGATGGAAATATTTCCACACAAACTAATCCTGTTCATTTTTACCAGAATCCGGGAAGATATACAATTAGCCTGAAAGCGATTGGAATAGGTGGAATAGCTTATTGCATTATGGATTCAGTAATGGTTTACGATTTGCCAAAAGTGAAGATTACATGGCCGTATGGAGAGTATCTGTTTGAAAATGAAAAATTTATAATAATTTGTGAGTCACAAAATGCAATGAAATACGAATGGAATTTTAGCGACGGAACCATTTCAACACAGAAAAAACCTGAACATTCCTATAAAACAAAGGGTAATTATTCAATAGTATTAAAAACCTGGACAGAACAAAATTGTGTTGATTCTTTTAAAATAAAGGATATTGAAGTAAAAAATATAGAAACTGTCATATTGTTCCCGAATGCATTTTGCCCAAATCCCGACGGCCCTTCATCAGGAAATTATTCAAACAGGGAAATTCATAATGATATTTTCCACCCGGTTGTGAAGGATGAAATTACGGAATATCATTTAAAAATATATTCGAAAGAAGGAGGACTTGTATTTGAGTCAAACGATGTGAATATTGGATGGGATGGATATTACCAAAAACAAAGAATGCCCGAAGGTGTTTATCCATACCTTGTAACCGGAAAATTTGATGGGGGAAGAAGTTTTCTTAAAAAAGGAAATGTAACGATTATCTATCGAAAATAAAAACCAAAAAAAAATCACCTAAAAGGTGATTTTTTTTTGTTATTTGCTCATTATATTGATGTTGTTCATCAGATCTTCCTTATAGGACTTGGCGATAGGGATACTTTTGTTTTCGCCTTTAATCTTCATAATAATTGCATTGTCTTCAATCATTTCAATTTTTGCAAGGTTAACAATGTACGAGCGGTGAACCCTGGCAAACATTTTAAGTGGCAATTTGTTTATGATGGCCTTCATGGTAAAATGAATGGTATACTTATTACTAAAGGTATTGATAATCACATAATTTTCAAGTGCTTCTACCCACAGAATATCCTCGTATTTAAGCCTCACCAGCGATGATGAACTGCTTTTTATAAAAATGCCGTCTTTTCCGGTAAGCTGCTCCTGGAATTCTTTATGGCGTTTGCTTGCTTTTTCAACAGCCTTAAAAAACCTTGTAAATGAAATGGGTTTTAAAAGGTAATCGGTAACATCATATTCTATAGCTTCAAGCGCGTATTTATCCTTTGCAGATATCACAATTATCTGCGGCAGGTTTTTTAAGGTTTTTATGAATTCAACCCCGCTCATTTCAGGCATTTCAATGTCTAAAAAAATAAGGTCAATGTCATTTTCTGTCTGCATAGCATTGAGCGCGTCAATGGCACTATTGTAAGCACCCCTGAATTCAAGGAACTCCGTTTTGTTTACATATTTTTCTATCAGCAATCTCGAAACACTATCGTCATCAATTACAATGCAATTCATAGCTTTTTGGTTTAATATTCAGATTTACAATTTTATTCTGTCAATCAACGATTTATTTTAACAAAGTTAATAAACTCAAACAAATAATAAAATCACTAAATTATATTTTTGCTGAAAAAGCGAAAAAACCTGATAAAATATATTGAATTTGCACGATATTTTAAATTTTAATAAATAAATCATTTTAAGCATTTTCCGCTGAAAAAATAATTAAATTTCCGGTTTGAAGTTCTGCTTTATGCCTGTTATATCTATCAATCTGTTAAAATAAAGCATATTAAATACTTAAATTCCATGGATAAATGGTGGTAGTATTTTAAATAATTATCTGTCAAAATAATTTGAATACTCTGAATGTTGTATTTATTTTTCGCAAAAAAAGGTTAATCATATCAAATGAAGAAACTAACAGGAAAAAAGGAATTTATAGTGCAACAGATTATGCTTAAATATTTGGTTTTAATCCTTTCTTTAATTTATTTGGTTCCTGCAAATGCGCAAAACAGGCTACTGGACGAAAATGAACTTGTAAATGCAGATGAATATCTTTCGTTGGATGAAGCACTTAAGGAACCTGAGAAGGTATACAAGTTAAACTTAAGCGATATGCAGCTGGAAGAATTTCCCCAGGAAATTTTTCAGCTCTATAACCTGCAAATGCTGGATTTATGGAAAAACAAAATTGTTAATATTCCTGCAGATATTCATTTACTTACTCATTTACAATACCTTAACCTTGGAAGCAATAAACTTAAAGAAATTCCGAAAGAAATTGGAAATCTTCTGAATTTAATTGCCCTGGATATTGAAGGTAACCAGATTGAGAAACTTCCTGATGAAATTTGTAATCTTGTTTTTCTTCAAAACCTAGCTTTAGGAAACAATAAACTCAAAGAATTACCCCTGAATTTTGGAGATTTAAAAAGTTTAAAAGATTTGGGCATTTGGGAAAACGAACTAACAGGATTGCCGGAGACTTTCGGGAACCTTAAAAACCTTCAAAGCCTGGATTTATCAGTTAATAATATCAAAGCACTCCCCACCACATTTGGATTGCTCCAAAACCTTAAAATCTGTGATTTACATTTAAATCACCTCGAAAAATTTGCTTTTACCGAATTACTTGTGTCATTGCGATACCTTGACCTGTCGAACAACCAGGTTAAGGAAATTCCAAATACAATTTCAGATTTAAAATCGCTGCAAATACTATTTATTCAGAACCAGATAAACGAAAAACAGGAAAAAACCCTGCAAAAGCTCCCTTCGTCAATTGGACTGTTAAACAACTTACAACAATTAAACCTTCGAAATACAGGAATTACAGGACTTCCGCAAGAATTATCCGATTTGCCGGAATTGCAGATCATCGACATTTCAGAAAATAATTTTAGAATTTTCCCTTCAGAAATCCCCAAATTAAAGAATCTTAAAGAACTTTATTGCTCGGGAAATAAATTTATGTCATTGCCCAAAGAACTTGGTAAACTCAACAATATAACACTTATCAACTTATCAGACAACGATTTGGAAGAATTACCTCCGCTTTCAGAAAACAATCCGACTATAGAAGAAATTTACCTGGCCAGGAATAAATTCAAAAAGTTTCCTGAAGATTTGTACAGGATAAATTCAATTAGAATAATAGATCTTTCTGAAAATCAGATAGAAGAAATAAAAACTAATCATTTCAATTTGGCTAACCTTGCAGAACTTAACCTTCAAAAGAACAAACTTGCCCATGTTCCGGATGAAATTTTTAAAATTCCGACTTTGCAGAATCTGAACCTGGAAGAAAATATTTTACCAGACAATGAAAAAAACAAATTGAAACAATATGCAGGTACCAACCTGACAATCAGATATTAGAATTTAAATGAAATAAAATGTCAAGTAAATTTCTGACTATAACGGCATTCATATTCCTGTTTTTAAATGTGAACTGCTCCCCTTTTAAAACAAATCTTGATAACCCGGTTAACGCCTCAGCCCTGGGTGAAGAATATATTTCAGATATTTCAAAATCAGACAAAAAATACATTGGAAAATATCTAACTGTCAATGGCGAAATTGCACAATCCTATCTTAATAAGTACCAGGAAAACATTATTATTTTAATGGATAAAGGAAAAAATCAAGGCGTTAAATGCACATTGAAAAAATCAGGAAAACCACTTGAAAAGCCTTTTAAACTTGGAGAAAACATCACAATTAATGGCAAGTGCGTTGGTTTTGATGAATACGTATTACTCACCGGATGCCTTATCCTTAAGAATTAGAAAGTATCCCCCGGAAATTCTTATACCATATTAATTATCAAAAAATCTGTCAATAAATTTCTCTGTTCATTCAATTTGCCTGCTAAAATTTAGCACAGGAAGCAATTAAAAAAATGAGTAAGTTTTCATTTCCTTTGAAAACTTTGTCAATTCTAAAATGAAATTATCAACAAAAGAAACTGATTTTTTTAATAAAATTTCTACCTTCAAGATTATTAAACAGATAGCGCGGAGAAGGGAAATAATTTAATTTAAAAATGCGGTAATTCGCAGTTTTGAGATGTGACTATTTTTTTATTTGGCAACAATTTTGCAATACTTCGGATGTACAAAAATCGTCTGTAATTAGTTCTTTTATAATTATTTACGATATTGTAACAAATAATAAAAACACATTACATGAAAATAATTTTAGAAGACAATTTGTAAAAAACACCTTGAGGATTCATGAAAAGATTTACGATTTATATTGCATTGTTTTTAGCCGGTATTTTAATTGGATCGTTATTGTTTATTGATAAAAGCTTCATCTTTGACAACAAAAACGTGGAATTGCAGACAAAACAAACCGTATGGCAAGCAGAAGAAGTGAATAAAGACGAATTCAGGCAATCGGCCTATAAAATGCTTGGCAAATCGATTATTGTAAAAGGAAAAATTCTTGAAGTATATAAAAATCAATACAATGAATCGGTTATTTACCTTAAAGACCACAATATTCCAATTACAATAAATTGCGCTGTTTTCAATTCCGATTTACTTATAAAAGAACCATTCCGGTTAGGTGAAGAAATTAGTCTTCAGGGGAAATTTACCGAAATTGGCGATGAAATGCACCTTGACCAATGCATGATACTTGACAGGCCTGAAAAAGCGAGATAATTACTTCTAAAAAGTCCGGAAAACCTCCGGCTTTTTTTTTCTGTTTAAAATAACGCTAAGAATTTTGAAAATTAAATACCCGGTTAATCCGCCGAAAATTGCCCCGGCCAAAACATCCAACGGATAATGAACACCTAGGTAAATTCTTGAATAAGAAACTACTATGGCCCAACTAACAATAAAAACCGAATAATACCTGTATTTAAAGAAAAGTAATGTAAATATGGCCAGCGCAAAGGTATTGGCGGCATGCGAAGAAACAAAACCAAATTTACCGCCACATTCGTTATTTACAAGGTGCACCATGCCAGAAATAAGGGGATTATGGCATGGCCTTAACCGTTGAAAATTGTTTTTAAACAAAACCACCGAACCCTGATCGGCTAACAAAATAGTAATAGCGATAAATAGCAGGAACAGAAAACCATTTGACTTGTGACGAAAAAATGCCCAAAAAATCAACAACAGATACAGAGGTATCCATGTAATAGTTCCACTGATTGTGTACATAACCGAATCAAAAAAACTATTGTGAAACCCGTTTAGCCATAGGAAAAGCCTGGTATCTGCCTGTAAAAGAGCGTCGAGCATTGTAATAAAATTGGAATTAGAGATGAATTTGTTTCCAGATAATATCTTTTAGTTTATCGATATTATTGTTTGTAAGGGAGGAGAAGAAAACATAAGTAATTTCAGGCAAATTCTTTTCAATTTCCTGTTTAATTTCATCATCAATAAGATCAGATTTTGAAATTCCAAGAATTCTTTTTTTGTCTAAAAGTTCCGGGTTATATTGTTCAAGTTCTTGCAATAGAATTTCATATTGTTTTTTAACACTATCGGCATCGGCAGTTATAATAAAAAGCAATACAGAATTTCGTTCTATATGTCGCAAAAACCTTAGTCCCAATCCTTTACCTTCCGAAGCGCCTTCAATAATTCCGGGAATATCGGCCATTACAAAAGATTTTCCTTCGCGATAGGATACAATTCCAAGATTTGGGACAAGGGTTGTAAAAGGGTAGTCAGCTATTTTAGGCTTTGCGGCAGAAACAACAGCTAAAAGCGATGATTTCCCGGCATTTGGAAATCCAACCAGGCCAACATCTGCCAGAATTTTAAGTTCAAGAATAATCCAGCCTTCAGAACCGGGTTCACCTGGTTGGGCATATCTTGGCGTTTGGTTGGTAGCAGATTTAAACTGGGTGTTGCCTAGTCCACCTCTTCCCCCTTTGATTAATATCTGTTTTTCATCGTGAGAGGTAATTTCGCAAAGTATTTCACCTGTTTCAGCATCTTTAGCAATTGTTCCTATCGGAACTTCAACAATAACATCATTGCCATCGGCACCTTTTTTATTGGCACTGTTACCCGGTTCACCGGGTTCTGCTGAGATATGTTTACGGTATTTAAGGTGTAAAAGAGTCCAGTGCTGTTCATTTCCGGCAAGGATGATATGTCCGCCACGACCACCGTCGCCACCGTCAGGTCCACCCTTGTAATTTGTCCGGGTGTGCAAAAGGTGCGCAGAACCAGCGCCACCATTTCCTGATCGGAAATATATTTTCACATAATCAACAAAATTGGAGGTAGCCATGGTACAATAAAATGCTTTGAATTATTTATAAAAAAGAAAGAAAAAAGTTGCCTGGTAAATCAGGCAACCTGGTTTAAAATTATTTAACTGATTCAAGTTCCTTGCAAATTCTGCCAAAGATTTCGTCTATTGAACCTATTCCGTTTATCAGTCTGAGTTTTCCCTGGTCTTTATAAAAATCCATTACCGGCAGGGTATTCTTGTTGTACACATCAATTCTGTTTTCAATTACATTAATATCCATATCATCTGCACGTCCGGAATCTTTTGCCCTTCCCAGCAGGCGTTTAACCAGTTCGTCATGTTCCACATCCAAAGCAATTAAAACTGAAACCGGAATATTCTCGCTGTTTAAAAGTTTGTCCAGTTCAACTGCCTGGGCCAGTGTTCTTGGAAATCCATCAAAAATAAAACCCTTTGCATTTTTATTTGCCAATATCTTCGATTTAATCATCCCAATCACAACAGCATCCGGAACAAGTTCTCCTTTGTCCATAAAGGCTTTGGCTTTTAAACCCAGTTCAGTTTTCGATGCTATTTCTGCCCTGAGAATATCGCCTGTAGAAAAATGTACAAGCTTGAATTTTTCAATTATTTTATCAGATTGGGTGCCTTTACCTGCGCCCGGAGGACCAAAAAGTACAATGTTTAGCATAATTAAATTTTAAAAAATTTTACAATAGGTTAATTCGCAATTTTATAAATATCGGAGAGGTTTCGGCCATATCCGTTATAATCGAGGCCAAAGCCAATAATAAAATCATTTGGGATTTCAAACCCTACATAATCAAGTTTTAAGTTTGCCTGCAGGGCATCGGGTTTAAATAAAAGCGTGGCAATTTTTATTTCGGCAGGTTCGTAACCGATTAATTGTTTAATAATGTTTTCCATGGTAATTCCTGTATCCACAATGTCTTCAAGAACAATGACGGTTTTATTCAGAATATCTTCATTAATTCCAATCAATCGTTTAACATTTCCACTCGAAGAAGTACCCTGGTAGGACGCAAGTTTTAAAAATGAAATTTGTGAAGGAACGCTGATAAGTTTGTAAAGATCTGAAGCAAACATAAAAGAGCCATTCAAAATTCCTAGAAAAATCACATCTTTTCCGGTTAATTCAGCATTCATTTGTTGGGCCATTTTCCTTATTGTTTCCTGAATTTTATCGGAAAGAATATAAGGTTCAAAACTTTTATCAAGAACAGTAATTTTATTTGTCAATTTTTCTACTATTTTAGAGTATAATGTTAAAAGAATTTGTATAATTTTAATTCTCTTAATTTTATTTTAAAAGTTGAAATTAAAAGTATTTTTCATCAATTTGCGAAAGTACAAAATAACAAAAATTAACTTGTATATTAAAATTCTGGAATAAACTCATTAAATTATTGAAAATGAAACCTCTAGTTAGTATTATCATGGGTAGCACTTCAGATTTAAAAATTATGGAGGAAGCGGCCATCATTTTAAATGAATTTAAAATCCCGTTTGAGGTGAATGCCTTATCCGCCCACCGGACCCCACAGCAGGCAATAGATTTTTCGAAAAATGCCGCAAGCCGGGGGATTAAAGTAATAATTGCAGGAGCAGGCGGGGCTGCTCATTTACCCGGAGTAGTATCGGCACTCACACCTCTTCCTGTAATTGGTGTACCGATAAAGGCTTCAATGTCGCTGGATGGATGGGATTCGATTCTTTCAATTTTACAAATGCCCCCGGGAATACCTGTTGCCACAGTAGGATTGAATGCTGCTAGAAATGCCGGTATTTTGGCTGCACAAATTTTAGGCATAGCCGATTCTCAGATTCAGGAAACTGTAAAAATCTTTAAAGCAGGGCTTGAAAAGAAAATTATTGAGGCAAATGCTGAACTTGCAAATGTTAAATACGAATTTAAAGTGAACTAATAAAATTTTAATATAAAACAAAATGCTTGTTCGTCTTTATACCAGAAGTATCAAATCGATTTTCTTCATTTATCCCCGCCCTGAAGGGAGTGAAGAAAATCAATTTGCTCCCTGCAGGGACGGGGTAAACAAATTAATTTTCAATTTTTTAACCTAATTGCTGGTATAATAACGCATATGCAATTAAAACTATTAAAAGAAAAAGAAATTCACTGTTATATATAAATTTAAAGAAATGTTCCGCGATAGGATGATTAATTGCAGATGATAAACAATGAATTACAACAGGCATTATAATTTCATAACTAGAAGTTTTCAGGCTGTTTCATCAAAAAAAATCTCATGACCCGTAATTCTGGATATATCAGTACCAATAAAGTCATGAAACTGATAATTTCGTTTGATTTTCTATTTATTTTAAATTCAGTTATTTATTGTCAGTCGAGTTTTGATCAGATAGGGGGCCGTTCCATAGCGGTTTCAGGTGCTTCGGTTACTTACCAGGATGTTTGGTCGCAATACCACAACCAGGCAGGTATGGCTTATCTGAAAGGAATCAATGCCGGAATTGCTTTTCAGAACGAATTTTTGATGAAAGAATTAAGCCTCAAATCGGTTGTTTTTTCTTTCCCAACCAAATCGGGCGTTTTTGGCTTAAATTATTCAAATTTTGGTTATTCTAAATACAACGAGAACAAGTTGGCCCTTGCCTTTGCGAAAAGATTGGGAAACAAAATTGCTGTTGGTATTCAGCTCGATTACCAGTTTATCCATATCGACGGGGAATATGGTAACACAGGGAATGCTTTTGGCGAAATTGGTTTATTGGCCGAACCGTTTAAAAACTTTTTAATTGGAGCCCATATCTATAATTTTTGGCATGCAAGGCAAAACATGTCTGAAAGTACCTATTTTCCAACCGTACTGAAATTAGGTACTTCCTATCTGCTTTATGAAAAAGCACAATTAAGCATAGAATTTGTCAAAGATTTGGAACAACCCCTGATTTTTAAGTCAGGAATTGAGCTTGAACTTGTTAAAGATTTCATGATCCGTGCAGGCATTTCAACCAATCCTAACCTGTTTTCGTTCGGACTGGGATACAGCCTGAAACCGGTAAATTTTTGTATTGCATTTAGCAAACACCCGGTTTTAGGATATTCACCCGCAGTTTCAATGGTTTACACATTCAGGGACAGAATATGAAATTCCCTGAAATAAGATATTATAAACTGATCAGGATAATAATTGCCCTGGTATTTTATTTTTTCCTGAATTTACAGGGATTAAATGCACAAAACCCTGTTATAGAACAGATTGTAGAAGATTTAAATAACCAGTCGGAAAATGAAAATGCTGATTATACTGACCTTATCGAAGACCTGGTTTATTTTTTGACAAACCCACTTAATCTGAATAATGCCACCTCAGAAGACCTTGAAAAAGTTCAATTTCTGTCAAACCTCCAAATTGAAAACCTATTAAATTATGTGGCAAGAAACCATGGTTTAAAAACGATTTACGAACTCCAGTTAATTGAAGGCTTTGATTATGAAACCATAAAAAAACTAATTCCATTTGTAAAGGTTGAAGAAGTAAGACAAGTTGAAAATTTGAAGCCAGGTAAAGTAATCCGGTATGCAAACCATAAAATACTGGCCGAAACCAAATTTCTACTTCAGGATCAGAAAGGATATAACAATATTGAAGATACCCTGGCCAGTGGGCCTCAAAACAAGTATCTCGGAAATAAATACAAGTACCTGGTAAGATACCGGTTTAATTATAAAAACAGAATTTATGCCGGATTAACTGCAGAAAAAGATCCTGGTGAAGACTTCAATACCGGAAAAAACAAATATGGGTTTGATTTTTATTCTGCCTATTTCCAGCTTAAAAATACCGGGATAATAAAGGATTTAACAATTGGAGATTTTCAGGTGAAGTTTGGACAGGGTTTGATACTCTGGACAGGATTTGGGATTGGAAAATCCTCGGAAGTTCTGAATTTAAGGAAAAAAGGCCAGGGGCTTCGTTATTATAGTTCAACCGACGAAAACAACTTCATGAGGGGAATCGGAACCACCCTGAAATTCAAACAATTTGAATATACTGTTTTCTTTTCGAAAAAAAAGATAGATGCCAATACAATTGCCTCTGATACAATTGAAAACGAGGAAGAACAGATTTCAAGCCTTCAGAATACAGGCTATCACAGAACTTATTCTGAATTGGCCGACAGGAAAAAAATAGATGAAACCATTATTGGATCAAAGCTTGGTTTCAGTGTTAAAAATTTACGCCTGGGTTTGAATTTTGTGGCATATCAATTAAATGTTGATATCCTGAAAAGCTCAAAACCATATAAATACTATGATTTTAACGGGCGACAAAATTACAATGCAAGTTTTGATTATAATTTTAATTACAAAACACTTAATTTATTTGGCGAAGCTGCCATCTCAAAAAATGGCAGGCTGGCTATCCAGAATGGTCTTATAAGCCAGGTAGTACCTACTTTATCCTTTTCGTTAATCCACAGATATTACCAGGAAGGCTATGCAGCATATTATTCAAATTCATTTTCAGAAAACACTCGAATTACAAACGAAAATGGAATGTTCTACGGAATTGAATTTCATCCGGTAAGGAGGGTTGTATTAAAAGCGTTTGCAGATTCATACCGGTTTCCGTGGCTTAAGTACCAGGTGGATGCACCATCATATGGAAATGAGTTTTTTGTTCAGGCAGGTTTTAACCCTAATAGAAATACAGAAATGTATTTCAAATGGAGATCTGAAAACAAACCATCCAACTATTCAAATGGAATTTCACCTGTCAATTTAATTGAAAATGAAAAAAAAGAAAGTTACAGGTATCACATAACATACAGATTATCAAATCAGTTAACCTTACGAAACAGGATTGAATTTACCCGCTATCAACAAAATGAAATAAGAGAATATGGATTTATGATATTCCAGGATGTCAATCTTGATTTAAGAAATTATCCGCTATCGTTTTATTTCAGGTATGCCGTGTTTGACGCAACTTATAATTCCAGAATTTATGCCTACGAAAATGAATTATTGTTCAACTATTCCGTACCGCAGTATTCGGGAAAAGGGAGTCATTTTTATATTATGATTAAAATTGATCCCCTTGAAAATCTTGAAATAAGGGCAAGGTTCAGCCAGTATTTTTATCCAAAAGAAACAAAAATTGGTTCCGGATTGGATGAGATAAACGGCAATTATAAATCAGAAGCAAAAATTCAGATTATCTACAGGTTATAAATTATAAAGTTAATTTTTCCAATATTGCTTTCGGATTGGTTGAGCAGCCCATGATTATCTGAAATTAACAAGAGAATTTTTTTCCCTCCGTAAAAAATAATAGTTGTAATTTTTCGAAAAAAAATTCGTATCATTACGACTTTAAGGAAAGATACCTGTAAATTGTAAAGTTTACAGATAAATTAATCAATTAATATGAAAAAAATGAAAAAAAGTATTCTGTTTTTGGTATTGTTTTCAGGTTTAATAAGTTTTTCGGCCTATTCACAGGCGGGCAAGTGCTTATCGGGCGATTGTAAAGACGGAGAAGGGGTAATGCAATTTCCAAACGGGGACAAATGGAGTGGAAAGTTCACAAAAGGTTTGCCCAATGGAGCAGGCACTTACCAGTTTGCAAAAGGCAATATTTTTGAAGGGAATTATGTAAACGGGGTAATGGGAAATTCAGGAAAACTGACTTTTGCAAATGGCGATATTTACGAAGGGGATTTAAAAAGAGGAACCCTGGAGGGAAAAGGGATTATGAAATATGCCAAAGGAGGAAGCTATGATGGGGAATGGAAAGCGAATACACGAAATGGAATTGGGAAGTACGAAATCTGGTCGCAGGGAAAAATGGTTGGAATTTATGAAGGCCGTCATGTATCCAATAAAATGGAAACCCTTCCGAAAGATACAGCTATCCTGACATATGCCAATGGAAACGTTTATAAAGGAGAATTTAAAAACAACAAAAGAAACGGCATGGGACAGTTGAATGTGGGTGGAACAGTTTATACAGGCCGGTTTATTGAAGATAAATTTGCCACAAATCCCGGAGAAAAAGCCAAACTTGAGTTTAGTAACAAAGATATTTACGAAGGTGAATTTAAGGATGGAAAACGTACCGGAAAAGGAACACTTAAATTCGCAAATGGGGATACTTATGAAGGTGATTTTCTTGATAATAAAAGAACAGGAAAAGGAAAACTTGCTTTTTCGTCAGGTGATGTTTATGAAGGTGATTTCGTGGATGATGCAATTACCGGCAAAGGAAAAATTACCCTTAAAAATGGTGGAAAATATGAAGGCGACTGGTTAAATGGAAAATACAACGGCCAGGGCACCTATACCGATCCGAAAGGTACTGTGCAAGCAGGAAAATGGGAGAATGGTGAATTCAAAGGTTAAGAACAGAAAAAATTTATAGAAGCCGGATTTTCCGGCTTTTTTTATGTTTAATCAGGGCTTAAACTCTTCCCCAACCAAGGGAACATGAAATTTTGTATTTAATTTTAATTTAACCGCTTCTGAATTTGCCCAGCATTTTAATTCATGACTGTTCAAACCGGGAGAATTGTTATACAATCTGTCCTCACGGCCGCTATAGTGAATCAGGTTAACCTGTTCAGGCTGTAACTCCCTTACAAAGGAAAAAACATCAAAAAAAAGTTTTCTGCCAGCCAGCTGTTCTTCCAAAAAACAATCAAAATAGTTCCCACTAATAGTATTTGGCTCAGGGGTAAGGCTTGTAGTCACCAACCATGAAATATACCTGCCTTTATCATTCAGCCACTGACTGAAATAATCTTCTGTTGCATTTCTGGTAAAGCCCGAAATTGACCAATGATTTGTTTTGGGATAAGGAAACCTGTTATTTGAATCAACAAAAATAAGCTGACAGGCTTTTAGAAATTCAATATCCATGTTCCTGAGCAGCGGGCAAAGCAAATCACCTGTAAACAGAACTTTTTTCTGCTTATTCCCCGATTTGAAACCAATTAAAATCATTCCCGAACCATGTGCCGACTCACCATGAAAAACCGGGAAAAAAACAATTTCAATACCGGGAAACTCTTTTGGCTGAACCGGATTTCCTGGCAATAGTTCTTCAAATTCAACAAGTTTTTCTAACTGTGGGAAATTGGTGAAAACCTGTCGGATACAGAGTTTACTTGCATATACTTTCAATAAAGTACCTTTTACACGATAGTTTGCCTGTGCAAACCAGTCGAGCGATAAAGTATGATCGATATGAGGATGGGTAATTACAATGGCATCGGGCATTCTATTTTGATTTGACAGGTTGAACTGAACTATTCCATGTCCTGCATCAATAAGTATTTCATTTTCAATAGCACCTGTTAAAATATTTCTTCTCAATATTGAATAAGATGCATTTGTTAGATCATAAAAATTGGTATGATCATAAAAATGATGCCTGAAGCCGGGAAAAACAGGCCATGCATTTCCCCTTCCATTGGTTCTGATAATAATTTCTGACATTTCGGAAAAATTCACCTAATCAATGTCATTTCATTTATAAGATGTTTAGCGCCGGCCAGTTTATCAATAATAAACAATGCGTACCTGATATCAAGCGAAATATTCCGGCACATATCAGGATCGTACATAATATCGCTCATGGTGCCTTCCCAGTTGCGATCGAAATTAACACCAATTAACTGCCCATCGGCATTAAGTACAGGACTTCCGGAATTTCCGCCGGTGGTATGGTTCGAAGCAATAAATGCAACGTGCATTTCACCGTTTTCGGCATAATCGCCATAATCTTTGTCTTTATAAAGTTGTTTTAATTTTTCAGGAACTGTATAATCGTAAATTTCGGGGTTTTCTTTTTCCATAATACCCTTTAAGGTGGTATAAAACAAATATTTAACCCCATCAACAGGATAGTATTCGTCAACTTTTCCATAGGCCACCCTCAAGGTTGAATTTGCATCCGGATAGAGGATTTTGCCCGATTTAAATTCCATGATGGCTTTCATCCATAAACGATCAAGAAGAACCAGGCTGGAATTTGCCCAAAAAACAGTTGGTGCGATAGAGTCCTGGAATATTTTATCAAAATTCCGGTTGAGCTGAAAAAGAACATCTTTTTCAAGTTTTTTATTCATCGATATTTTGTAATTTTTAAGAAACCCGAGTAGCTTTTCTTGACTTGTAAAAATTGTCTTTGCGTAAAGATTCTTTACATAACCGGTGTAATTCCCCTTGAATTTAGTATTTGCCTGTTTTAAATCCCCGGGAATGAATTTCTGCTCCATGTTTGTAAAATACAATTCCAGCATTTTTGAAAACATTTCTTCATCCAATGGTTGGTAATAATCTTTAAAATGGCTATTTACAGAATTCGTCAAACGAACGACATAGTCGTTAATTTCTTCTGTTTTAGTAGAATCTGTAAATTCAGTAAGCTTTTTAAATGCATTCACCAATCTTATAATTTCCATTGAAAAAATGGATTCGTTATAGCAATCGTAAGCTTTCTGGTAGGGCGAGAGTTTACTGTAGAGTTCGCTATAAGCTGGCAGAAGCGCAGAATATTGAGATTTTAAAGCTTCGCTGCTGTTTATCCATTCAGAAATACTTTTTTCAAATTCCTGCTTTTTGTTTATGGCATCCATTCGTTTAAGTCCCCTGTTTTCGCCCATCCATTTTTTCCATCCATTACTGATTCCTGCATATTTGGCTGAATACTGAATCCTTACGGCAGCGCTTTCGTTCATATATTTTGCCATAATGTCGATTTTATTCTGACGGATATTAATTCTTAAGGGGTTCTGTATGTTTGTAATCAATTCAACTGCATACGAAGTAAGATACTCTTGTGTACGGCCCGGATAACCAAATACCATAGTAAAATCATTTTTCTTTACCCCTTTAAGAGAGATTGAAAAATGCATTTTTGGTTTATACGGCACATTATCAGGAGAGTAATCAGCTGGTTCATTATTTTTGTTTACATATATCCGGAAAAGGGAAAAATCGCCGGTATGCCTTGGCCACATCCAGTTGTCCGTATCGCCACCAAATTTTCCGATTCCTGAAGGCGGAGCACCAACAAACCTGACATCCCTGAAAACTTTTGAAACAAACAAATAATATTCATTTCCATAGAAAAAAGGTCTGACAGACGCCCTGAATTTTCCATTTTCTGAAGCACTTAATTCTATCTTTTTTATCTGCTTCTGAATTTCAGCCTGACGTTGTTCTTCGTTCATATTTTCAGAAATATTCACCAGAACCAGTTTGGTAACATCTTCCATCCTGTCAAGCAGAGTTACGGTTAAACCAGGATTTGGCAATTCTTCTGAAGCTGACATGGCCCAAAATCCGTTGGTCAGGTAATCATGTTCAAGTGAACTGTGTTTTTGAATACTACCATATCCACAATGATGGTTGGTTATCAAAAGGCCCTGATCAGAAATAAGTTCCCCTGTACAACCCCCGCCAAACATCAATACTGCATCTTTCATCGAAGCCTTATTAATGCTGTATATATCATCGGCGGTAAGCCTGAATCCCTTATCCTGCATATCTTTTATATTGTATTTTTCTAATAGTACCGGAATCCAGATACCTTCATCGGCTTTAAATACCGGAATAAAAATTATAAGAAGTGCAAAAAGAGCAAGTAGTTTTTTCATTGTCAATAATTTTTATATTAGAATTTTTTTAACTTTTCATATACTTCATGAACCGGAAAACCCATCACATTAAAATAAGAGCCTTTAATTGAAGTAATTCCGGTGTAACCAATCCATTCCTGTATGCCGTATGCTCCCGCCTTATCGTAAGGCCTGAACTTTTTAACATAAAATTCGATTTCTGCCCTTTCGAGTTTCCTGAAATAAACTTCGGTAGAAGTGCTGAAAACTATTTCCTGCGTTTTTGATTTAATGCAAACGCCCGTAATAACGGTATGTTTTTTCCCGGAAAGAAATTGCAACATTAAAACAGCCTCTTTTTCCCCCGATGGTTTGTTAAGTACCTTATTTTGAGCGCAAACTATAGTGTCGGCAGTTATAATTATGGTCTCATTATCAATAATATCGTGGTATGAATCGGCTTTTTTCCTGGCCAAAAAAGGTGCAATTTCTTTTAAATCCATTTCCGGATCAAAATCTTCATCAATGTCATCTTTTAAAATTACTTTAAAATCTACCCCAATCCCACTAAGAAGTTCCTGTCGCCGTGGAGATTGCGACGCAAGTATTATTTTTTTTCCCTCAAGGTTTTTAAGGATCATGATGAAAATGTATACAAAAATATATAAGCCGCAATTAAGGCATAAAGCAAGCCAAAAAGCATGATAAATTTTAACAAGAGGGAGATCAGATGGTAATCTTTTTTTTCTTTTGCTGCAATTATTTTATATACAAGAAATAGAAAAGGCACTTCAAGCGCAAGTAAGAGGTACCAAAATGTAAGTTTGGAACCTTTAAGATAGAGTTGGTAAATAATGCCCATGGCGAGCATTACAATTAAAGAAAGCAATACGACAATGATTTTAGTCCACTTAATTCCCAACACAATGGGAAGAGTATGCCGTCCATATTCTTTATCCCCGTCAAAATCTTCAGTGTCCTTAATAATTTCCCGAATAAGTGTAGTAACAAATGCAAAAAACGAAAAACCGAGTATCCAGTAGAAAATTGGGTTTAAGGTAAATCCATTTTGTATGAGAACATCAGCGTATGCAATATTGAGAAGGGGCATTTCATAAAGTATAACCAGCAAGGGCACCAAACCGGTAAGGAAAGAAACAATCAGGTTACCAATCAGGAATTGTCTTTTGTAATTAGTTGAATAATACCACAATATACCAGTAACCAGTATGAATATAAATCCAAATTTAATATGGCCCACCTGGTAAGAAACGTAAAATCCACCTAATACGCCAATAATATTAAGAATTATATGCAAGGCCATGGCCATTCTCCTGGAAATGGATTGGCCGACAATGACTTCCTTGGGCCGGTTTAAAGAATCGGTCTTTGTATCAAAATAGTCGTTTATAACGTAACCGGCAGCGGTAAGGCACATTGTTGAAAGAACAAGAATGGCAAAATTAACTTCTCTCATTTGCAAAGAGAAAGAATATATTTTCAAAATGGGCTCAATGATGGCAAACCTCATAATGTATTGAGTAATAGCCACAATTAAAAGATTTTGTACCCTGACCAGTTTTAAGTATGCTACCATAATTTAAGGTTTATTTCTGGAACAAATTGAATTCAATTAACTAAACCATTTTCCCTGAGCACGCAGAACCTGCTCTATTACATCCCTTACACAGCCCTCTCCACCCTTGCGATCGGAAATGTAAACGGAGATGGATTTAATTTCCTCGGCTGCATCAACAGGACAAGTTGGTAATCCGACAACTTTCATCACTTCCAAATCAGGTATATCATCGCCCATATATAAAACCTGGTTTGGGGTTAAATTATATTTGCTTATAAAATCTTCAAAATCGTCGAGCTTATTTACCGATTTGATATAGATGTCTGTTAATCCGATTTCCCTGAAACGAATTTTTACCGATTCAGAAAATCCGCCGGTTATAATAGCGGCAAGAAAACCCTGCTTGTTAACCGCATGGTAAAGTGCAAATCCGTCTTTAACATTCATGGTGCGTAATAATTCTCCATTTGTTTGAAGAAAAAGATTTTGCGAAAATACGCCATCTACGTCAAATACAAAAGCTTTAATTTCTTTCAGTTTTTCTTTAAAATTGTCTAACATGTTCAAAAATATCCGGTTAACGAAAAAGTAATCAGGTGATGTTTTATTTATAATTCTTTATAAGCTAAACAAATATGTTTCGAAATCACCTTGTAAATTTCGTGCAATTCAGGCCTTGAAGATAATAATTCTAAATGTCTTTCAATACTTTCTATATCATTTCTTCGTGCAGGGCCGGTTTGTGATATTTCGGGTCCAAACTCAATTGCTTTTAGCGCTGTTTCTGAGATGAGTGGGTATAACAATCCAAAATCCAAATTGTTTTCAATACAAAATTTCTTTGAAAGTGAAAGCATGTAATTGACAAAATTATTTGCAAACACCGCCGCAAGATGAATTTTCATTCTTTGTTCCGAATTGATTTTCAGAACTTTGTTTGATATATTTTTTGCTATTTCAACCAGATAATTTTCAAACCAGCTGTTGTTGGCTTCGATGAGTACCGGAATTTCTGAAAATTCGATATTCCGCAACCTGGAAAAGGTCTGCAGGGGGTAAAAAACTCCTGCATGCTTTATCTTTTCACCAAAAACTTCCATTGAAATGGAACCGGCAGTATGCACTACTTTTTTATTATTGAAAAAACCGCTTTCAAGCACCAGGCCAATTGCTTTATCAGAAACTGCAATAATGTATAGATCTGCGTTATTATCAATCATTTGAATTTCCGGCACAGCAATACTGCCTGCCATTTGGGCCAGTTTTTCAGCCGAATCAAGGGAATTGCTGTAAATATTTACGATTTTATGATTTTTAGCTTTAAAAGCTTTGGCCAGGTGCCAGGCAAGGTTTCCGGCCCCTATCATTACGATTTTAATATTTTCTGTCATCTTACTTAAAATTTTCAATTTAAATAAAAATGCGGGCAACCATTTAAAGATAATTTTTATTCTACTTTTGCATGGTTTAATAAAAATTAAAATTAAAAAAATATGAGAAAATCTAAGTACTGCATGGCAATAACTATGCTTGCATTAAGCTTATTATTCCAAAGTTTTATTATCTCACAATCAGGCTATCAGTTTACTGATATTAAAAGGCTTCCTGTTACTTCTGTAAAAGATCAATATCGTTCAGGAACTTGTTGGAGTTTCTCCGGACTTTCTTTCCTGGAAGCTGAGATGCTAAGGATTGGAAAAAAAGATGTTCCGGATTTATCGCAAATGTATGTGGTAAGAAACTGTTATGCGGATAAGGCAGTTAAATATGTAAGGTTACACGGAAGCCTTAACTTTGGACCTGGAGGTGCATTTCATGATGTAATCTATGTATTGAAAAACTATGGACTGGTTCCCAATGAAGTTTATACTGGTCTTCAATATGGCGAAAAAAATCATGTGCATGGGGAACTGGATGAAGTATTGAAAGATTACTGTGATGGTGTAATTAAAAACAACAATAAAAAACTGTCAACGGCCTGGAAAAAAGGCTTTGATGGCATTTTAGATGCGTATTTTGGTGCCATTCCGGAAAAATTCACCTATAAAGGAAAAGAATACACCTCAAAAAGTTTTGCTAAAGATTTTACAGGTTTAAATCCGGATGATTATGTAACCCTAACTTCGTTTACCCATCATCCTTACAATGAACCATTTATCCTTGAAATTCCTGATAACTGGCTTTGGGGGCAGGTTTATAATGTTGAACTGGCTGATTTAACAAAAATTATCGATTATTCTCTTGAAAATGGTTATACCGTAGCCTGGGCGGCCGATGTAAGCGAAAAAAGTTTCTCGCAGAGCAGCGGAGTTGCTGTTGTTCCGGTTGAAGATGCTGAAGAACTGAGCGGTTCGGAAAAACTGAAATGGGAAAAAATGACTGAATCGGAAAAAGCGTCTTCATATTCTACTTTATCGAAACCTGGTTTTGAGAAAAATATTACACCGGAAATGAGGCAGGCTGCATTTGACAATTACCAGACCACCGACGATCACGGTTTGTTGATTCTTGGAACAGCCAAAGACCAGAATGGAAAGAAATATTACATTGTAAAAAACTCCTGGAATGAAATTGGAAATTACAAGGGCTATTTTTATGCAAGCGAGGCTTATGTGCTCTACAAAACCACAAATATCATGGTAAACAAAAATGCAATTCCTAAAGAAATCAAATCCAAATTGAAATTATAATTTCCTCATAATTAAAAGCTTAATAGGATTTTTCATGGATTTAAAACCTGAAAAATCCTATTTTTGTTCTTTCTCCTTCTGATTAACTTTAAGGACTTTATGGTTCTTAACCATTTGCTTAAGCAATGATTTTTCCAAAACTTCCATTATATTCTCAACATAATGAAAAGTAAGGCCTTCCAGGTATATTCCCTTTATCTCATTAATTTCCTTTTCATTATCTTTTGAAAGGATAATTTCTTTAATATTTGCCCTTTTTGCAGCAAGAATTTTTTCCTTGATTCCGCCCACAGGTAATACCTTGCCTCTCAGTGTAATTTCACCGGTCATGGCAACATTTTTCTTTATTTTTCTTTGTGTAAATGCGGAAGCCAAAGAAGTAAGCATGGTAATTCCGGCTGAAGGACCGTCTTTCGGAATAGCTCCCTCAGGCACATGCAGATGAATATTCCAGTTATCAAATACCGAATCGTCAATATCCAAATCGCTGCTGTGGGCTTTAAGATATTCCAAAGCAATTACGGCTGATTCTTTCATTACATTGCCCAGATTACCGGTAAGGGTTAGTTTACCATTTCCACGGCTAAGACTGGTTTCCACAACCAAAATTTGTCCTCCAACTGCAGTCCAGGCTAAACCTGTAACAACTCCGGCGTATTCATTGCCCTGGTATTTCTCTCTGTTGTAAATGGGCTGGCCCAGTAATTCAACCATAAATTCCTTTGAAATTTTAGGATTATAGTCCTCTTCAAATGCTATTTTCCTTGCAATTTTTCTCACCAGTTTGGCCAACATCTTATCCAGCTGTCTTACACCTGTTTCGCGGGTATAGTCTTCTATTATTTTCTCAACCAAACTTTTACTTAAAATCAGTTTTGATTTATCAACACCATGATCATTAAGTTGCTTAGGGATAAGATGACATTTTGCAATTTCAACTTTTTCCTCCACAATATAACCACTTACGTCTATTATCTCCATCCTGTCACGCAAGGCTGGATTTATTGGACTTAAGGTATTTGCGGTGGCAATAAACATTACTTTCGACAAATCGTATTCCATCTCAAGGAAATTATCGTAGAAAGAATTGTTTTGTTCGGGATCGAGTACTTCGAGCAGGGCAGAAGAAGGATCGCCCCGAAAATCATTGCCTACTTTGTCAATTTCATCAAGAATAAAGACAGGATTCGAGGATTTCGCCTTTTTGAGGCTTTGAATAATTCTGCCAGGCATGGCGCCGATATAGGTTTTTCTGTGCCCCCTTATTTCCGATTCGTCATGCAATCCCCCTAAAGAAATTCGGGCATATTTACGTCCAATCGCTTTAGCAATAGACTTGCCAAGTGATGTTTTACCCACTCCGGGGGGGCCAACCAGACATAAAATGGGTGCTTTTAAATCCCCTTTAAGTTTTAAAACGGCAAGATGTTCGAGAATTCTTTCTTTCACCACTTCAAGTCCAAAATGGTCTTGATTAAGAATTTCTTCGGCATGTTTCAGGTTAAAATTATCTTCGGTATATTCATTCCAGGGTAAATCAAGCAAAGTCTGAATATAATTAATTTCATTTCCGTATTCGGGCGAAGCTGGATTTGTTCTTTCAAGTTTTTCAAGGGTTTTAAAAAAAGTTTCTTCAACTTCCCTGCTCCATTTCTTGTTTTCAGCCTTCTTTTTAAATTCTTTAATTTCAAGGTCCACCGGATCTTTCCCCAATTCATTCTGAATGGCTTTCATTTGCTGGTGCAGGAAGTACTCTTTCTGCTGCTGATCCATTTCAAGTTTCACTTTCGACTGGATATCTTCTTTTAGCTCAAGCTTTTGAACTTCGGTTGAAAGCAATTCTAGCAACCGGATAGCCCTGGTTTTCAAATCGTCTATCTGAAGCAGGCTTTGCTTTTCTTCGGCCGGAATATCGCTGTTGGAACAAATAAAATTAATAAGAAACCGCTGGCTTTCAATATTCTTTAAAGCAAAAATAGCTTCTTTGGGAATCTGGGCTGATAGTTCAATAATCTGAATAGCAGTTTCTTTGAGTGAACTGATAATGGCATCGAACTCTTTGTCTTTTTCTTCGGGGATAATATCAGACAGCTCACTTACATGAGCCCTGAAATATGGCTTTTCAGTAATAAAATGATTTATCTTAAAACGTTTTAGTCCCTGAATTATAATGGTTGTTGAATTATCAGGCATCTCCAGTACTTTGATTATGGTAGCCAGTGTGCCTATTTCATATAAATCTTTGGAAGCAGGATCGTCAATTTGCGAATCTTTCTGTGTTACAATACCAATGAGCTTATTTTTTTTATACACTGATTTAACCAGGGCAACAGATTTTTTCCTTCCCACTGCAATGGGAATAATCACTCCTGAAAAAAGTACGGTATTTTTTAAAGGAAGAATTGGCAAATCTGCCGGTACATTCGACTTGTTAATATTATCATCCTCTCCGTCAGGGATAATAGGAATAAAATCAGATCCATCATCCATTAGTCCTGACATAAACCCTATCTCAATTCCTGTATCATTATTCTGGTTCATATTTCAAATTTTCAAGCCGGTTAAATTAAAGTAAAATTGACTTATCTAACCATTTTATTACGACAATTTGTCTTGTCAAAATAAAAGGTACCCGGCTTTCAAAGATTGTCAATTGCTGTGCCAATATGTATTTTATTGAATTTAAGGGTTTTAAATACTAAAATTCCCGTTATTTTGTTAAATCGATTGCATTTTAAGAAAGAAGGTACAAACCGGCAAAAAAAAAGCTCCGGCAATCCGAAGCTTATTTAGTAAATATTTGGATATTACTTCTTATTTTCATTATGCTTTTTATAGCGGTTTAGGAACTTATCAACGCGTCCGGCACTGTCAACAAGTTTCATTTTTCCGGTATAATAGGGATGAGAAGTATTTGAAATTTCAAGTTTTATCAGAGGATAGGTAACTCCGTCAATATCAATTGTTTCTTTTGTTTTTGCAGTTGATTTGGTAATAAAAGTATGTTCATTCGACATATCCTTAAAAGCTACTAACCTGTAATCTGCCGGGTGAATTCCTGTTTTCATTTTATATTTTATTTAAGTATTTCTTCAAATTTTGGCTTGCAAAAATAGATATATTTATTTTAAGAACAAAAATTTAACAAAATTTTATTTTTTATCCCGGCAAACCAATGAATAAAAGTGAATAATTTTACAAAATTCGGATTTTGATCAGCAAAAGCAAAAAAATAAGCCCAAATATTTCAATAAAATCGGAGTTTTTTTCTTGCTAAAAGTGTCACAAAGTGTCTGCAGAAAAACTGACAAGCTAGAGGCGTGCGCAAGCAAAAATTGCGGAGTTTACTGTTGTAAATAAGCAAATTTTTGCTAAGCACAGCGAAGAACTTTTCTCATGAGCTTTAGCGAATAAATTGGCGTTTTCCTACTGACACTATTTAGATTGATTCTGAATTAAATAAGCATCTTTACAAAACTCATTTTGTTTTATATTTGCATCCTGAAAAAAAATAATTAGGAATGAAAGGATTTAAAATAGTGGTGCTTGCGAAACAAGTGCCTGATACAAGAAATGTTGGCAAGGATGCCATGAAAGAAGACGGCACCGTAAACAGGGCTGTGCTTCCTGCCATTTTTAATCCCGAAGATTTAAATGCCCTGGAGCTTGCCCTTAGGATAAAGGATGAAAATCCCGGTACAACCATTACCATTTTAACCATGGGCCCACCAAGGGCTGCTGAAATTATAAGAGAAGGAATTTACCGGGGCGCTGATAACGGTATTTTGATTACAGATAAACGGTTTGCCGGTTCTGATACCCTGGCTACCTCCTATGCCATTTCGCAGGCTGTAAAAAAGATCAATGATTATGACCTGGTAATTGCCGGCAGGCAGGCCATTGACGGCGATACTGCACAGGTAGGCCCCCAGGCGGCTGAAAAACTGGGAATTCCGCAGATTACCTATGCCGAAGAACTTGTTGGTATTAACGAAAAGAAGGTCACCATTAAGCGCAGGCTCGAAAATGGAGTTGAAACTGTGGCCAGCCCCATGCCCTGCCTCATTACAGTGCATAGTTCGGCAGCAGAATGCCGCCCCAGAAATGCAAAACAGGTAATGAAATTTAAATATGCCAAAACCAATCTTGAACTTGATGAATCACCTGAATTTATTAAGGAATTGGTTAAAAACCGCGATTATCTTCAAATTACAATCTGGAATGTTGACGATATCCAGGCCGATGAAACCTGGCTTGGGCTTTCGGGTTCTCCTACCAAGGTAAAAACCATTGAAAATGTGGTATTACAGGCCAAAGAATCGAAAGTGTTAACTTCGGCAGACGAAGATATAAATTCACTGATTAAAGAATTAATTGAAAATCACACAATTGGGTAGCCGGTTGATGAAATTATATTTCCAAAGCACGTAAAAATGAGAAATGTATTTGTTTATTGTGAAATAGAGGACAGCACGGTTGCTGATGTTAGCCTCGAACTCTTAACCAAAGGAAAAAGCCTTGCGCAAAGGTTAAGTTGTAAACTGGAAGCCATTGCCATTGGCTCCAACCTTAACGGAATTGAAAACCAGATATTTAAATATGGAGTGGATGTAATCCATATCGCCGACGATAAAAGGTTATCCCCTTACACTACCCTTCCACACTCGGCCATTGTATGTAAATTACTACAGGAAAATGACCCTCAGGTAGTTTTGTTCGGGGCAAGTTCTGTGGGCCGCGATTTGGCCCCACGGGTAGCGTCAGAGCGTAAATGCGGTTTAACAGCCGATTGTACCAGCCTCGAAATTGGCGATCACTACGTGAAAAAAGATGATAAAACCTATAAAGATCTTCTTTACCAGATTCGTCCGGCTTTTGGTGGGAATATTATTGCTACAATTATTAACCCCGACATGCACCCGCAAATGGCGACTGTGCGCGAAGGCGTTATGAAAATGGAAGTTTTTGATCCGAACTACAAAGGTGAAATAAAAAAGCTTGATATTTCAAAATACGTTTCAGATACGGATTTTGTGGTTGAAATTATAGACAGGCACATTGAAAAGAGTAAAGTAAACATAAAAGGTGCATCAATTATTATAGCCGGTGGCTATGGCGTCGGTTCAAAAGAAAATTTCAAGCTGCTTTATAAACTGGCTTCAGTATTGGGTGGAGAAGTAGGTGGTTCGAGAGCGGCAGTAGATGCAGGTTTTATTGAACACGAGCGGCAAATAGGGCAAACCGGTGTTACCGTGCGTCCTAAACTATATATTGCCTGTGGAATATCAGGTGCGGTGCAACACAGGGTAGGAATGGACAAATCGGCAATGATTATTTCAATTAACACCGATCCACATGCACCCATTACAAATATTGCAGATTATAACATTACCGGCGATTTAAACGTGGTGATTCCTAAATTAATAAAGTATTACAAAGAGAATTCAAAATAAGCGGGATATGGCAAATTTCTATACAGACAATGAAGATTTAAGGTTACACCTTAACCATCCACTGATGAAAAAAATAGTGGATTTGAAAGAAATGGGATTTCGCGACAAAGACAAATTCGATTATGCCCCCCAGAACTTTGAAGATGCCATGGACAGCTATGATAAAGTGATGGAAATTATCGGAGACATCTGCGGCAATGTAATTGCGGTAAATGCAGAATCGGTGGACAAGGAAGGTCCGAAAGTAGTTGATAACCACGTGGTTTATGCCAGGGGTACCCAGGAAAACCATGATATTATGAACAAGGCCGGTTTAATTGGCTTGTCCCTTCCACGCAAATACAATGGCCTGAATTTTCCGTTGGTTGCTTTTACCATGAGTGCAGAAATGGTTGCCAGGGCAGATGCAGGTTTTGAGAACATTTGGGGATTGCAGGATTGTGCCGAAACATTGCACGAATTTGCCTCTGATGAGATTAAAGCTGAATTTCTTCCCCGCTTTCCGCAGGGGGCAACTGCTGCCATGTCACTGACTGAACCGGATGCAGGCTCTGATCTTCAGGCCGTACAACTCAGGGGAAACATTGCCGCCAGTTATGATAAAGATACCGATACCTGGTACCTGAACGGCGTAAAAAGGTTTATTACCAATGGAGATGCAGATATTTCACTGGTACTGGCCCGATCGGAAGATAATACTTCTGATGCCCGCGGTTTGTCAATGTTTGTATACGACAAAAGGAATGGCGGAGTGGTTGTACGCCGTATCGAAAATAAACTGGGAATAAAAGGTTCTCCAACTTGTGAACTGGTATATACCAATGCCCCGGCAAAACTGGTGGGCGACCGTAAAATGGGACTTATCAAATATGTAATGTCGCTGATGAATTCGGCCCGCCTGGGTATTGGCGCACAGGGCGTTGGAATTTGCGAAGCGGCTTACCGCGAAGCTTACAACTATGCCCTGGAAAGGGAGCAATTTGGAAAGAAAATCATAGAGTTTCCGGCAGTTTTTGAAATGCTTTCCATTATGAAGGCAAAAACACTGGCCGCCCGTTCTTTGCTTTACGAAACAGCTTGTTTTACTGACTTATACAAACTTTATGGCTATGCTGCGAAAGAGCGAAAACTTGAAAACGATGAACGTCAGGAAGCCAAACAATACCAGAAACTTGCCGATATCCTTACCCCAATGGTTAAACTTTTTGCTTCGGAATACGCCAACCAGAATGCTTACGATGCCATCCAGGTACTTGGTGGTTCCGGCTATATGAAAGATTATCCGATAGAAAGGATTTACCGCGATGCACGTATTACCTCAATTTATGAGGGAACCTCGCAATTACAGGTGGTTGCCGCTATCCGGGGTGTCGACAACGGTGGATATATTGCCCAGATAAGGGATTACGAAAAAGTGGAAACCCCTGTTGAATTAAATGATTTAAAAGATCGCCTTGTAAAAATGGCAGACCAGTACGAAGAAGCCTATAACCTTTCAAAGGCTCAGGAAAACAGGGAATTTGTTGATTTCCATGCGCGCAGGCTTGTCGAAATGGCAGGACATGTAATTATGGGCCATCTGATGCTTATAAATGCCAATAAAAGCGATATGTACAAAACCTATTCAAGGGTATTTATTAAAAAAGCAGAAGCAGAAAATAAATATAAATTTGAATACATTGCCTCTACAGACATGAAGGATGTGGAAGTTTTCAGGCAGAATTAACAATATTTCAATAAATTCAATTACAAAGCCATCGGAGAATTTCCTATGGCTTTTTTTGTGAACCCGTACAACCTATTTTATCCTATATTGACTTTCAGGATAATATTTACAGAGTAGTCCCATAAGCCGTTTAATCTATATGCAAGTTTCCTTATCTCGAAATGAGGTATAAAAAAAATAACAGACAGGTCAAATTGATTGTCCGAACAGGTGTTTCAGATTATTTCCGTTTTTATCAGTCCTGAATAAATTCTTTGTCTTTCCTGTATTTATATCTAACTTGGATTTTTAAACAAAAGCATTTTTATTTCAACTGCAAATTGAAAACAGAAATTCAAAATCCGGTATTGGAAATAACATTTGCTTATGTATTACAAATCTTTATCTGATAGTTGAATGCTATATTTAACCGGAATAAGTATTTCGTTGTTTTTAAGCCTGCTTTTGGTAAGTAAAAAGAATAAAACCAGGGCGGATAAAATTCTGACGATATGGCTTTTTCTTCTTTCCTTTCATTTGCTGATTTATTACCTGTCTTTTTCGCCTTACATTTCCAAATATCCTTATTTATTCGGACTTCATTTTCCCATGCCGTTTCTGCATGGTCCATTTTTATATCTTTATGCACTGGCTTTGACGAAAAAAAGTCCGGCTTTCAAAACAATTAATCTTTTGCATTTTTTGCCTGCTGTGCTTTTCTATATGCTATTTATTCCTTTTTTCATTCAAAGCCTGGAAGATAAAACCGCCATTGTTCAAAGCGGGGGGAAAGGTTTTCAGCCTTTTTATTCTCTTTCTATTGTTGCTTTGATTATTTCAGGAATTGTTTATGTAATACTTACAAGTATTCGATTACACAGGCACCGGATTTCCATCCTGGAGCAATTTTCATACACCGAAAAAATTAATTTGTGGTGGTTGCAATATTTAACCTACGGTATTGGCTTAATCTGGCTAATAATAATTTTCAGTCACGATGAAGTAATATTTGGTGCAGCTGCCATTTTTATCCTTTTTATTGGTTTTTTCGGAATAAAACAAATAGGAATTTTTACCCAGGGAAATGTTTTTATTGAGGGATACAAGGAGAATTCAAAAATACAGTTTTCGGGAAACAGCGATATATACCAGATTTTTACAACCAAAAACAATATCTCAACTAATGAAAACAATGCAGACTTTTCGGCAGAAAATGAAGGTGAAATCAAAAAATTTAAAAAGTATTCCAAATCGGGTCTCACAGAAGAATCTGCAAACCAGTTACATAAATTATTAAAAACTAAAATGGATTTGGAAAAACTTTACATTCAAACCGATTTAACCCTTACAACCCTTGCTAAACGACTTAATGTACCTTCGAACCATTTGTCGCAAATCATTAACGAAAAAGAAGGAAAAAATTTCTATGATTACATCAATACCCTCCGTATCAATGCCTTCATTGAACTTATTTCAAATTCCGATAACCAGAAATATACCCTTCTGGGTTTAGCATTCGACTGCGGATTTAATTCAAAATCATCTTTTAACAAGTACTTTAAAAAAATGACCGGAATATCACCTTCGGAATACATGGATTTGAAAAAAACAGAAAAACCAACAGAAATAACACATTCAGGTGATTTATACCAATCCTGAAATAAAAACCAAACCGTGCCTGCCTGCATGGAAGTACGCCGAGCGTGCACGCAGCGACGACAATCCGGTGAATTAAACACAAATTTGTACAGAAATAACTTTATGCAGATTGTATTGAAATTAAGTATGTTTTAAAGGTTTTACATTAAAGAAAAAATTTTACTATTAACAATCTACGCATGAAGTAAGCAATTTAATTCACTTTAAACTTAAATTATGAGACAAAAAACTATTTTAAAATTCCGGAAACTTTTTGTTTTGGTTTTTATTATTGGTGTTTACATTGCATCAATGCAAATAAATGTATATGCTCAAAATGTAAAAATTACGGCATTTACACATGTAAACGTAATTCCGATGGACAAAGAAATTGTTCTGGCCGATCAGAACGTAATTGTAAACAATGGCATAATAAGTGAAATAGGGCCATCGGCAAAGGTGAAGCCACCCAAAGGGGCTAAAATTGTAAATGCTGCCGGTAAATTTATGTTGCCTGCCTTGTCCGATATGCACGTTCATACCGAAGGCGATGCCTGGAATATTATTTATCCTCCTGAAAAAAAATTTACGGATAAAGAAATCAATTTCAGCGATATCCTGTTTTTATATATTGCCAACGGAATAACCACTATCGACATCATGTTCGCTTATCCTGAGCATCTTGAGTTAAGAGAAAAAATAAAAAACCATGAAATAATTGGTCCGAGGCTTATTTTGTCGCGGATGATTGATGCCGACGGGAAAGGATGGCCATCGCCTTTAGGGTCGAAAATAAAGGATGCAAATGATGCAAAAAATGCCGTAATTGAAATGCACCAACAGGGTTACGACAGGGTGAAAGTCTATTCGTTTTTAACAAAAGAAGAATATGATACGATAATTGCAGTTGCAAAACGACTAAAAATGCCTGTCGACGGTCATATTCCTTTTTCAACTTCCGTTGAATATGTATTGAAATCAGGCCAGGAAATGATAGCCCATATCGAAGAAATCATGAAATTTGCCAAAAGTTATAATCCTGAACAGGTAAATTATTATGCAACATTATTGGCAAACAGCGATACCTGGGTCACTTCGGCATTAATTTTAAATAAAAACCTAAATGCTTTACTGGCAGATTCAGCTTCGCAGTTTTCAAAACCAGGCACTGAATATTTGCACCCTATGGCTAAAGATTTATGGGCGTTTCTTTACCAAAATATTTACAAACCAATAAATCAGGAACAAAGGCAAAATTTAACCGAAGGATATAAAAACTTTTTAAAACCCTTTGCCTATGAATTTTATAAAAAAGGAGGCAAATTGTTAACAGGTTCAGATGCCCTTGTACCTTCCACCCTGCCAGGATTTTCGTTGCATGAGGAACTTGCCGAACTGGTTGATGCCGGGTTAAGCCCTTACGAGGCCATTAAGATTTCCACAACCAATACTTTTGAATTCTTAGGTGAAACGGAAACCGCCGGTACTATTGCCAAAGGTAAAATTGCAAATCTTTTGATACTTGATGAAAATCCATTGGAAAATATAATAAATACAAAAAAAATATTTGGGGTAATGGTACAAAACAATTGGATTTCGAAGCATGAAATTGATTTGCGTCTGAAAGAAATAAAAGAATCATACAAAGCACTTACAATTGAGCGATCGAAAAAGTAATTTTAATAATGGCTGATCAAGTCCAGGAATTAAAAGAATTCCAGGGCTTGCAGCCTGGAATGTCCTATAAACTAAATAAGTATGAGATACCGCATTTCATGAGTGCAATTGATTTTAAAAATTGTAAATACCAGAGATGATAAAAAACACGAAATCTTTTCAGCTAATTCATTAAATTTGCTTTGTTTAGCAGTTTAAAAACAAGGTATCAGGAAATCAAATGGTAAATAAAAGTTTCCTTTTTAATGTAAACAAATGCGTGGGTTGCCATGCCTGTGTGGTAGCCTGTACGATAGAGAACCACACTACACCGGGACTTGAATGGCGCGAAATTACCCCGTTCAATCCAGCAGGTTTTCCTGATATTCCGTTGTTTCATTTTTCGCTTGCCTGTAACCATTGCAAATCAGCACCCTGCATGAAAAATTGTCCGGCCCTGGCCTATTCAATGGATGAAAATACCGGGGCTATTCTGCATTTTGCAGAAAAGTGCATTGGCTGCAAGTACTGTACCTGGGCTTGTCCGTATGATGCGCCAAAATTCAATCCTTTTAAAGGCATTGTGGAAAAATGTACCTTTTGCAATTCAAGAATTGAAAAATCGCTCAAACCATCATGTGCAAACCTTTGTCCGACAGGAGCGCTCGATTTTATCGATCAGCCCGAAGATTTAAACCATAAAAATATTCCGGGGTTTACTGATGCAAAAATTCATCCCTCTATAAAAATCATTCCTGCTGAAAAAAACAGGCCCAAGCTCCTTTGTTCCGAAATACAAACCGAAAGCGGGATGACTGAAATGAAAGAACCGGCATCAAAAATCAGCCTAAGCCACGAGTGGCCCCTGGCCCTTTTTACTTTGCTTGCAGCCCTTATGACTTCGTGGTTTACCTCATCTGTAATAGATGGATTAAGTGTTTCGCCGGTTTTGTTCATTATTTCAGGCCTGGCGGCTATAATTTTAAGTTCCTTCCACCTTGGAAAAAAAGCGCGGGCATGGCGGTCGCTGCTGAATATTAAAAACTCGTGGTTAAGCAGGGAAATTTTGTTTTTTTCGGCTTTTTTTGGTTCAGCAGGTATCTATTTATTGTTTTATCAAAATCCATTTTTAAGCGGGTTTTCAATCCTAACCGGAATTGCTGCCTTATTCAGTATCGACAGGGTTTACGACCTGGCCTTACAACCTGTTAAAATTAAAATACATAGTGCGCATGTTTTGCTTACAGGGTTCTTGTTTTTTTCCGTATTGAGTGAACATTATTATGCATTCCTGCTCATTGCCCTGTTAAAATCTGTTTTGTATGCGTACCGGAAATTTAAAATGAACAAGGTTAACAAAAATCCACGGCTTTTATTAAGTGGCTTACGAATTGATTTTTTGCTATCTTTTCCTCTTATTTTCTGGATTTTCGATTTCAACCCCATCAAATGGTTAATTTTTACAAGTATATTACTGGGTGAAATGGTGGACCGCTTTGAGTACTATAACGAACTGGACATTATTACCCCCGAAAAGCAGATTTATAAAGATTATAATATAGAATAGTGGTATAGGATTTCAAAACAAGTATACATCCACTTACCTTTTGGATAAGAATTTTAAATAATAAGCTCCAAATATTAAGCAACAAGTATAATTAATATACAAGTACGATAATTAAAGAAATCCATGAAATGTATATTAATTAATTTAATATACATTTTTATTTTGTGAAAGTTTATTTCTATTGTGTTCTTCCCTTGTTTTCTTAACTGAATGCAAAGGTTTTATTGTCTAAATGTAATCTATAAGTTTTTTAAATTTAAAAATTGGGATGTTTTTTTAAACCTGGTTTTAATCTCCCTTAAAAAATTTTATTTTGATTGAATGAATTTTTCCAAAGGGGGGTCATCAAGCTCCGAAATAGCTTGACCACAAACAAACATTTGGTTTTTTTTATCAATTTTCCAATCCTTTACACTAGTGTTGCTTTACAGAATGGTTTATGGGAGTGGTTGGAATAGGGAATCTTAATGAAGTCTTCCATAGATAAGGGTTTGAGTTTTTTATTGTTTTTAAAGACCAGGCATAGGCACAGTAGGGGTTTAGTTCCACTTTACTTGGGTAATTCTCACACCAAAGAAAGATATTTTTCCCAAAAACTCAGCAAGTTGAATGCATTACTAGAATAGCCATATACGGGTAGCATCTTATGCTCTTTTTGTACGTATGCATTTAGTTTGTAAATGTTGTTAATTGAACAGCTAAATTATACTTAGCCACTTCATTAATATTATTAAACATCAAAGTCGAAGGATTTAATTGATTTTCTATTGAAACAAATAATCCCATAAAAGCTATATTTTTGGCTGCTAGTACTTCGAAGCCATATTTCGTAAAGTTAGTTGTCGAGAAGGCTTTGCGATTAATTATTACATTGTCTGGCCGTGTAAGCGGGAAGAGATAACTAAGACTAAGATCCTGAATCCAATTGTAAGTATTCGTCTCATTCATAATTCCTTTTTCAAAATTAATTGAAGCTTGTTGGATATTAAATGAATTTTCTAATCGTATGTATATTTTAAAATCATCGTTTTGTGATGAAGCAGTCAGAAAATCTCCACTTTCATTTAGCGCAAGTCCGGATGGGATGATTATAGTAGCCCCAGTGGTTTGTTCAACATAAATGTCATAACTAAAATCATTATAAGGGATTCCCCTTTGCTGAAACAGTCCTATTAATTGATTCAACCCCATTTCCCTATATGTTGAATAGTTTCCAGTGTGGTCTAGTTCAGCAAAAGTTCTTGTTTTTACCTTTTTAAAACTAAAGTCATTTATTTCGATGATTAAGTCTTCGTCCTTATCATCTTTACTTTCATATTCCTCTGAAGCAAACAATGAATTTATTTTTGATTGATTTAAAATGGGAGCACTTTCATTTGATATTTCAAGACTTGAGATATGTGTTGAATTTATACACCAGCTAATTCCTGCAGCACCATTTTCTAAACCGCCATCGGCAATTCCGATTAACTTGCCTTGAAAATCTACAATTGGGGAGCCAGAAAATCCGTGAAGCAAATTCCCTTTTAAATATACAATTTGAGTATATATGCTTGGAAATCCAATACTTTTAATTTCTGGTTTAGCAGAAGAAGGTAATAAATCATCTAATGTATTTCCTTGCAATAAGCCAACAGAAAAATCACGGTCAATATATGCTGCACTACCAGAATTATAGCCTATAGTGAAACATCTTGTGTCTACGGAAGGTCTAGAGTAGTATCTTTCTGACAAATAATACTCTGATGAGTAACCTGAAATTGTAACGGAAATTAAATCACCAGCTTTGTAAACTCTGTATAATTGAGCTTTTTTCCAACTGCCTATTTTGGGTATATAAACCTTTATATCATCAATATTGCTCAGGGAATGCAGTGTAGTTAAAATAGTACTACCATTTTTCCAAAAAAAACCAGTAGAAAACTTATTTCCAGATTGGACTCTTACGATAGTTTTAGCAACATCTTCTTTTATTGTGCCGTAAGATTTATTACTTATAACTAATATAAGTAACAATATTATTATTGATGATCGCATATAAGTGTTTTAAAATAAATAAGTGTGTTGCGAAGTTCGGTTTTGTCTGTTATTATATTACTAAGCTTAATTTCAAAATCGGCATATTGACTGCCAGAATTAACATATGCTCTTTTTATCTCTTCTAATGTAGAATTGGAATCTATATCATTACATAAGTATAATTCTTGGTTATTGCTGGTCATTAATACTGATTTTTCAGTTGATTGTTTTGCCTCTTTTGAAAAACTACTTCCTTCAGGTACTAATCCAAATTCTTTTAAAAGAATTATCTTTTTTATCTCATTTGAATCAAAGGAAGCTAATTTGTATTCTTTAATTTGGCTTGTCAATGAAGGAGCAAGTAAATTGTGTGTCCTGATAAAAAGACCAAGAAAAATTGATAAAACACAAGAAAAACTAAACGTTCCAATAATTAACTGATTGCCTTTCTCTCCGTCTAAAGTTGACCTAAGACCAAAGAAAGCAGCTAAAAGAGATGTTAAAGCACCCAAAATAATTCCAGTTACTTCAGCTATTGATAAACCAATTATTATGCCTATCAAAAGACCCAGTCCAAGTCCAGAGAATATTTCTTTTTTCATAATAGTGAGTTTTTACTTAGGCCCAAAAATATGTATATCCGAAACTTCAAAAGATTATTGCCGGTATTTTTAAACATTTGAAACTCCATTAATTATTCGTAAAGCACCGGATTGATTCAACAACAGATTTCTACCCGAATTTTTATTAATTTTTGGTTTTGAGGTAGGCTTCAATTTTTTCAGTTTCAGAATTTATAATAACCCTCTTACCTTACTTTTTAACTAAACCAACTAAAAAAAAGTTTAAATTTATTGACAAGATATATATTGTATCCACACTATAGTGGGAATATTTTTTCTGGTTCAAAAAGGATTCCTGAGGGAATGATGTAAATATGCTGTTAATATTATTTATTCTGGTAATTATGGCATTGCCGTTATTTAGAAACTATATAACAACAGTTAAAAGGATTGTTTTGTTTATTGCCCGTTATCACCTACAAATTTTTTATAATAACTTTATAATAGACTCAATAGGTTCTTTTCAGAAATTGGAACAGGCTTTTTAAATCTGGTTTTAATTAGCTTTTAAATAATCAACTTAAATTAATACAAGACTTAACTTTTATTTCAAGGGTATAAACTTTATTTTGATTGAATTAATGTTTCTAAAAGGGTCAACATGCTCCGAAACCAACACAAACCAAAAAGAATTAATCATTTACAAGCTTTTTATTACAACCCAAAGCCATCTTTTCAACTTTATTATCGTAAATCTGTTTGGTACGATAGCGGCATTATTTTTTAATATTTTCCTAAATTCATTAATTATTTATTGTTTATCAATAAATATTTATTATTTTTGTGCTATAATTTTAAATGCAATAATTCACTATGAAAAGAATTTCAATACTATTTCTTCAGGCAGTTATCGTACTTATCAGCATTTTGGCACTTGTTATTTTAATTTGGTTACCCTTAACCGAAGGACGGGCCACAAACCTTGACTTGATTGGTATTTATTCCGATCCGTTAATTCTGTTCGTCTATGTATCTTCTTCTGCTTTTTTTGTTGCTTTGTATAAGGCGTTTAAATTACTTGGCTACATCGGACAAAATAAAGTATTTTCCTCAAACGCGGTTAAATCGTTAAAGAGCATAAAGTATTGTGCAATTATATTGAGTATTTTAATTGTATGTGCCGGACTTTTTATAATGGTTACCCATGATAAAGACGATGATGTCACGGGATTTTTTTCCCTTTGTATTATAACTACCTTCGTTTCCATTGTAATTGCTACTGCTGCAGCTATATTTGAGAAAATATTGCAAAATGCCGTTGATATGAAATCTGAAAATGACTTAACAATTTAAGCTATGCCAATTGTTGTAAACTTAGACGTGATGATGGCAAAGCGGAAAATTTCTCTGAATGAGCTGTCTGAAAGAGTTGATTTGACATTGTCTAACCTTTCCATACTAAAAACAGGAAAAGCAAAGGCAATTCGTTTCAGCACCCTTGATGCCATTTGTAAAGCATTGGATTGCCAACCGGGTGATATTTTGGAATACACAATGGATAAAAAATGAATTATTACCCTTTAATTGGGGATAGATGAACTGATAACAAATTTTCCCGGCCCTTAGATCATTATACACAGATATTAAAGTCAAATGAATACCTGGAAAATGTTCAGGTTGAAAATTAATTATCAGGTGATTTCTTAAACATTTTACAAATCCAACCCATCCTTTCTGGGCCAATTGAAAATTACTTTGCTCACTTTTATCTCCATTATTGATTCTCATTTTCTTAAAAGTTTGAACAGTTATCAAGTTATAACCCAGCAAACGGCACAAGGTAAATTGGGAAGTCCGAAATATTTTATAACCTGGTTAAAAAGACTTTTTTTTATTAACAACAAACGCCCGCAAAACCCTAAACCGACCGAAGAAAGCTCAGCGAAGCCAGGCCCCCATTTCGTATCGCCATTTTTCAACTGGTTTTTTATTCATTTTCAGATCTACTTTTTTCCACCTGCAAAATGTTGTTTTGAATGTCTTTCATTATCCACTTTCCCCACCAACCTGCATAAAAATTAAAGGTCGTGTTCATTTTAAAATGACTGTACAAATGCAAACGATTCAGTCCATTTGGCAACTTTTCAAGCACATAGGTTCCGTTGAGAACGTCAAAATAGTCTCCGCCAATTACAACATGCTCATCCAATGTTGTAGAAGGAATTTCGTGAGGAAAGGCTTTTATGGTGAAAACCATTTTTTCATTGTCCTTGTATTCTGTAACCGTTTCATGGAAGACAAGTCCTTTCGTAAATATGGCTTCTCTGTATGCCCCAACACCTTCAAAGTTCAATTCTGCTTTTACCGGTCTCGGAAAACCAAGCATTCTTGTTAAAAATCCTTTGTCTTGTTCTTTAGTAATTTCTTTTACACGAGTTACATTGTCCCATATTTTTTCGGCTGGTGCATGAATGTCAATGTAAGTATATGCTTCATAGGTTCCTGGTATTGTATCTACCAAACTTTCAATTGGTCCAATTAAAAATGGTAAAAGTACCATTATGGAAATGCTGAACCTATCATTTCTTTTTCGGGATTTTATATATCCACCAATTAATCCACCGATTGAAGCAGCAATCAGGAAAACAGGTAAAATCATAAGCCAACAGGCCCAACCTTCAATAGCCAATGCAAGTGTTAGTATCAGGAATAAAATTACAGGTATCCAGGGGGTAAAAATTCTATACACTATACTTTTTGCTTTTTCAGGTGCTGATAAATAAACTGTCAATGCACCTACAATTGTCGGTAGCAGAAACAAGAAGGTGACTGACATCACAGAAAATAATTCGTTCCAATCGTCAATTCCGAACATAAGACGTAGAACTATCGCATACAAAGTTGGAATTCCAATTGCGATAAGTGTATTTTTTGCAGTTCTGTTCATATTTCAAATTAGTGGCAACGGTTCACAAATAAATTTTAACGGGCTTTCTAAATTTCCTTTGTATAAACTCGCAAATAGTTATTAAAAGATAAATGTTAAATAGCACGGTGCAAATTAAAGCCGCGTAAATAACTTCATTTTTGCACCGGACAATGATCAGTTTCAGTTGCATGTCTGGTAGACGAGGTTGAAATGCGATTTTATTTCGGGTCTTCCCTAAAACCTACCATCCAATTGATGCCGAATTTATCTGTAAGCATTCCAAAGTATTCGCCCCAAAATGTTTTTTCTAAAGGCATTGTTACCCGTCCACCAGCTAAAAGTCCATTGAAAGGCCTGTCAGCTTCGGTTTTGCTGCTTGTGGTAACAGAAACTGAAAAGTTATTACCTGCCGAAAAGTAAGGAGCCCATTCGCCGCCCGTATCGCTACCCAACAGCATAGTTTCCTTGCTGATTGGAAGTCCGACGTGCATAATTTTTTCCAAATCTTCCTTCGGTAAAGGTTTGCCTCCGCTGTCTGGCATATCCTTAAATCGTCCGATATAGGAGAACTCCCCACCAAATACGGATTTGTAGAAGTTAAAAGCTTCTTCGCAATTACCATTAAAGGTAAGATAAATGTTTACTGTTGTCATAGTTTTTTATTTTTTGTTCGTATAAAAATCATTGCAATTGCAGTCGTTAAAATTCCCATTACTAATGCACCAATTGCTCCCTGAATTGCATAATTTGGATAATTGAACTGAGCTTCTGCTTCTACAGTTGTTTTGTAATAGCCCAATTCAACGGAACGTTTAATTACGTTTGGAAAATATTCCGGTGTGATAACGTAAGATGTTATCCATTGCGTAAGCGGACTAAGTAAAGCAATGAATACAGACAAAATAATTCCTGTAATAAGTCCTTGTTTATAGTTCATTGCTGAGCCATAAAAATTATCTTTTTGTCTTTTAAAGCCAAAACCATTGTTACAATTGCAGGAATGGCAAATAGATTTGTCAGATAAAGATGGTAGTCAATATATTTGTCGTGTAGTCCGCAAAGTTTTTCTAAAACCATCCACAGTAATGCAACTACAGAAAAAATAATTGCCCATTTGATTTCAATTTTGATACTTTTCATTTTTCCAGTTCAGTTTTCAAATTTAGCAAACCTGTTTCCAAATCTCCACCAATCATTTTTTCCATATCCATAAACAAAAGCGATATGTTCATCGGGTAATTCATATGTCCGCTAAAACCCCAGGTTACTTTAGTTTGATTTTCACCGGTTGTTTCTGTTGTCATATAAGCAGATTCTGTGGCTTCAAAAGGTTTTATAAAACGCAATTCAAAGCCTAAACGTTCCCCTTCGGTAATTTTTTTGATTTCCTGTTCACCCCAGCCAACATCTTTGTTGTCGCTTTCCCAATGGGCTACAAAACCTACTTCGCCGTCAGTTCCCCTGTATGATTTTTTCATAGAAGGGTCAATTTTATTCCACTTGCTGTAATTGTCCTGATTTTTAAGGTATTTGATGTAATCAAACACTTCTTGTCCGGTTTTGTTAATAATGATTTCCCGCTAATAGTCCTTCATTACAAACAAAGCTACCACTAAAGGAATGGCAATCAGAACTGCCAAACCAATTAAAATTTTGTATAGAATTTTCATAGATTTACCTTTTTTGTTACAAATTTAGTTTAATTTATTTTCAATTACCCCTTGTTCCTTACTCCCATTCCCAGGATGAAACCTTTGTTTTCTTTTGAAATGGTTATTAATTCTGCGTAATGGATTTAAGGTTTAAAGGTATCCCGTAAAATTTTCAATTACAGAAATCGGAACAGTTTTAATAATTCCGGATTTAATCACTTTTTATGCAAGTAATAATAGATTTAATTCCCCTCTAAAGGTTTTGATTTTTAATTTTAATGAAATTAAGCTTTCACAAGGGTCAATAGGGTCCGAATCTTCTTCTATACTGAATACCATCAGGTTTTAGGTTGAGCGAATTAAAAAATAAGAATCCGGAATTCATTTTGAAGCCAATTTAAAATGGTTGCTTTCCTTCTTATTTGGCTTGCTTTGCTTATAATCCGGTTATTGAAAAAGTTTTCAGGTTAACTACATTTGAACCATTCTGAGGTGAAAAGTATTTCAAAATCAAATATAATAATTTACATGTATTTCTCTTTGTATTCCTGTGTATGCTCAATCAAACAAATACGAACTCCATTTGGATCAAGAACAAAAGTCATTCGCCCCACCGACGTAGGTACCACAGGTCCGGTAGTTTCAAATCCTTTATCTTTTAAATGCCTTATAGTTTCATCAAGATCATCCACATCCGTTCCAACGGAATAGAGCCCGACTTCAAATTTCTTATTTTCAATTAATTCAACGCTGGCCCCATCTTCACTATTCATTATTGTAATGGCCCCACCATCCGGAATATTTACATGATAACCTTCTTTAAAACCCAATACATCCCTGTAAAATTTAACAGATTCCTTAAGGTTTTTCACTATCATTGTTGAATATTGTACTTTAATTTTCATTAAATATTTTTTAAAATTTTACAATTCTATTCAAAATCAGGGGCCATTTCCCAAAGCTTAAAAAACCGGCTTATAACGACAATAGAAAAATCTATTCATTTTACATGGTTTTAAAGCTTTACATAAAGGAATTATATTCATTGTTTGGTTCAGTTATCCGAAGCCAGATTTTACAAAAAAACCCTGCCTGAAATTGAAAGCAGCTTAAGTTTCCCGTCATCCGGCAATTGGTTTTTTTTCATCCTTTTTTATTTTGTCTGATCTGCATATTTCCACCATAAAATAGTGCTGAAATAGCCAATAATACTTGTAATTACTATTAACAAATAACTTAAAAAATTTAATCCGGTTTTCAGGTCGGCTCCCCCGCTTCCGCTATATATTCCGGGAACAGCCCAGGGAAAATAATTTCCAAAACCCAAGGCCCCAATAATCTGGGCCAGCACCAATAAAATGGCAACCAGGCCCAGGGGTGTCATAAATCCCTTGCCATATATTGCAAAGAAGGCTACCGGAGTGTTTAATAGTATTATCAAAACAGTGGTTATGAAATAAACCTGAATATTACTTAAAAACATTGCAGAATCCCAACCCGGCAATTGCAGTGCAAATCCAATGAGCAGGCCTAATGTTAAATTTGACAATACAAGCGCCATGCACCAGATGATGTAATAGATAAATTTGGCGTTTAAAATCTTAGCCCGTGAAACAGGCAGCGACAACAAATCTTTTGCTGTGCCATCAGCGTATTCACGCCCAAACAACCAGCTTGCAACAAACCCGAATATTAATACCCCACCAACGCCTACCGCTTGCGACAATAATCCCAAATATGAATTCCAGTTTGCATCAAACGACATTAATACTGCCTTGGATTTAAAAGCACCTGAAAGACCTTCAGTTCCATTGTCTTTCATTAAAAACATAAATACACCTCCGAATAAAGGGGCCAAAGAAAAAGCTATAAATGTAACCCAGGTAATTCGTGAATGCCGGTTTTTAAGTATTTCGGCAATAAATGCCTGCCATTGTTGTTTCATTTTTCTATCAATTTAATTCCCAATCGTTCTAAGAAAATAATTCTCCAGGTCCTCTTCAATTACATGAAGCATTTTAGGTGGAAATCCCGAATTGACCAAAAAAGTAGAAATCGTTTCAGGTTCTGAAAATGCAGTGGGGTTTTCCGATTCAATTAAACCAGATTCATTAACTACAAAATTAAACCCCTTGTCATTCAAAAGTTGCAACGCTTTGTAATTATCATTAGTATGAACAAAAAGTTTTTTAATGATTTGATGTTCCAACTCATTTGTATTGATTTCCCTGATTAATTTTCCATGATGAACAATTCCAATCCGCGTGGCAACTTTAGCTATTTCCGATAGAATATGACTAGATAAAAAAATAGTGGTATTGTGATTTTTCACCAGATCTTTTAAAAACTCCCGAATTTCTACGATTCCGGCCGGGTCTAAACCATTTATAGGCTCATCGAGTAGTAATAATTTAGGATGATGTAACAGGGCTTTTGCCAGTCCCAGGCGTTGACAATTCCCTAATGACAAATACCTGGCTTTCCTGTTAACATAGTGTTCAAGTTGCAGGATATTTATAATCTTTTCAATTTGCTTTTTATCTTTCAGTCCACGAAGCTTGTAAAACACTTCTAAATTTTCTTTTACAGTTAAATTTGGATAAGAAAAGGGTGTTTCTACAAGGTACCCTACATCATTCCATATTTGTGAAGCTTGTTTTACACTTTGCCCGAAAAGCGTAATTTTTCCTGAATCGGGTTTAATCATGCCAAGTAGAAGCCGTATTGTGGTAGTTTTTCCTGCTCCGTTTAGTCCAAGAAATCCATAAATTTCACCTTCTCTCACATTTATCGATACCTCATCCACCGCAATTGTGTTTCCAAATTTTTTAGTCAGGTTTTCAGTCTGTATTACATTCATAATCAAGTGTATTTTTAAAGAGGGATGAGGTATTTCATATTTTAGCTGGCGAAGTAAACTCCAGGCCTACCAAATAAAGGAAGTAAGGTACTTTTAGCTCTGATCTGCTGTTTCCTTGAGGTAATGAGGCTACAAAGTATTATCATTATTTATTTGCATTTAACAGTATAAAATTTGTTCAATAATTCTTCAGGATAATCTTTTAATGTCTTATTATAGGTACATTTTGAGGCACTTCCCATTATTATATATTTAGAAACCACCCAGTAAATTTCCTTTTCTTCAGCCGATAATAATTCGGTGACCGTCAATGAATCACCTTGCCATATTAATTTTTTTAATTCACAGTATTTTCTTCCATTATACCATGAAAGCAGAGTATGACTACAAGCGTCAATTTTCAAATTTGAAACATCAGGTACTTTGGCTTTTTTAATTGTTTTATCAAATTGCAGCCAAATGCTATGATTAGTATTTTCACCAGACCTATTTTCTGGTCTTGTTATTATGTCAAGGTCTTTTAACCCGTCAAAATTGTAGTCACATATATTCACTCTTTCAAATGAAATTCTGTTAAGACTCTCTTCAGATAGCGTTTCATTTTTATTATTAGCTTCCTGTATAAGAAAACATTTTCCTCCAATTAATGGATCTTTATAAATGAATTTCAGGAAATATTTTTTATTATCGACCAGCTTCCCTAGATAAATTGTTTCAATGGTATCCTTAACAGAAAACTCTTTTTTTAAATACTTCTCATTTATATTGTTCTTATTTTGACAATATGTAAAAATCAAAATCAAGCAAAGTATTCTGGTTGACATTAATTTTTAAAATTTTTGAATTTCTATCTGTAAATCTTTTATTATGTCCTTAACGATTCAATTCGCTATATTGAACTGGTAAATAAAAGTACAACATTTAAATCAATACTGCTACCGATTTTCGGAAAATCTATTTGTAGTTTACGAAAACAGGGAATTTAAAACAGCTGATATTACCGGGGCCATTGAATACCTGCGCAAATTTTTGGATGATTTGGTGATACTTAAAATACTGGGTTTGGATAAGTTGAATATAAAGAAAAGTGTAATTGCTTCCTGAAGTTAAAGAGAGTAAGAGATAATGATTACTGTAACTCGTAGCCGCCGTTTGCCCTTGTACAGCGGTTTCGTACCCGCGAAACCGTCGGAAGGGCAAAAGGATGGCTACAAAATTTTACCATCATTTTTCATTTTTATTATAGTTGCAATGTCAATTTTAAATGTCCGCCCAGTCCTTGCTGTATAATCTTCATTAGGGTAGAAAGTCTTATATCAGAAGCATCATTCTCAATTCTAGAGATATAAGACTTGTTTGTTCCGCATTTTTGAGCTAATTCTTCTTGAGTCATTCCCAGTTTTAGTCGGGCTTCTTCAAGCAAAACTCCGAGTCGAAATGCTTCAAACTCCTGTTCCCACTTTTCGCGTTTTTCTTCACCTCTTTGTCCATATTTTTTGTCAAGAATTTCATTGAGTGTTGTAAAATTCTTATTTTCTGCCTTTTTCATTATTTTATTCCTCCATTATTATTAAAGCCTTTTCTATTTCTTGTTTTGGTGTTTTTTGAGTCTTTTTTTTAAAAGCATTTCCTAAAACAATTAAATTTCCCTGATCAAAAAATGAAAATATGCGATAAATATTACTTCCTACTTCAACTCGTATTTCATAAAGTCCTTTAGTACCCTCCAAATGCTTGAAATATTTTTCTGGGACTTGTTGAGTTACTTTTATTAATTTCAATGTCCATTCAATTTTTGATTGGACCTTTTCAGGCTGAATCTCATAAAAGTCAAGAAAATATCTTTTATATGCTATTACTTCTCTTTCTAGATCCATTTCACAAAGTTAACTATTTAGACAACTATTTCCAAATTTTCTTCTATCTTTTCTTGAATGTGATTTTCAGAATTGGTGGTGCCAGATAGCTCCATGTGGCGTGGCGCCTGTGTTGCGGCTAGGCAGGCGACATGAAGTATGTAATGTGTTATCGGCTTTATTCATTGTAGTTTAGTTGGTTGAACTCCTAATATTTTGTTCTTCTCGTCAAATATTACTTTAATTAAATCCTTTGGTGGATTATTTGTGTCTAATTTGTACTTATACTGAAGCATATAATACTTTGAACCATCTAATCCGAATTGAATACCGCTGTTATAAATTACTATTTCTTTATCAAATTTTATGGTTTTTGTTAGCTCCTCTAACTGTTGATTTGTTACTGAACCAATGATCAAATCAGATAAATACATTTTTGCTTGATTCATGTTCTTATTCTTTAGTTCAGATAGAAAATCTTTAAAAGTCGAATCAAGTTTATTGATTTTTTTCTCATCCGGTTTTTTAAAACTCAAATTATCTGGCTTTTCATTTTTATTTCTTATGTCTAAGCTTATTCTATATGTAGGAGTAATTATCAACATTCCTTTCTTTTCATTTCTGCTCGAAAGAATAATATATAATTCTATCTCAGTACTATCATTTGGATTCCAAAAATCATCTCTTTCAAATTTTGCTGAATCTCCATTATCATGCTTGCTTATATTTTTGCTTTCACCATAAGTATTGGATATTTGAGTATAAAGTTCATTATACTTGACCTTAAAAGCATTTATTTCATACGATGATTTTTCTGCGTATTCATCATGCTCCTTAAAGTTCACTTCATCCCATTCGTATCTGATATAGTCAATGGTTGAATCTGTTTGAAAGTAGAAATAATAACAGAGTAAATCAGGTAAATCCTCCTCTTTGTGCTTATAAATAAGTGGTTGCGCGAGTCCATTTAATGACACATAATTCGTTTTACTTTCATATTCTTTATTACCCAGTGCTTTTTCAATTTTTATAAAATCTGAAAGCTTTTTCCCATGAATATTAAGTTCGATTTTTTGAGCAAGAGTTGAAACTGTTATCAAATAAAATCCAATTGTCAGTTTGAATGTAAAATTCATTTTTTTGTCGTTTAAATAACCTGAATGATGTTTTTTATATACTAATCAATAATTTATAATTCTATTTTTCATGTTTTTCTTTTCTCCACTTTATTTGAAATTAGCTTGAGAAATCAATTTATCTAAATGGGCTTTTGGCGATAGTCGAGTCATGCAAGGGAGTTTATTCCGCTTTGCTACATGAGGGCCTGGTATTTATTCTATTTTGTTAAATATATATTGACCGTATACAATAAAACTTCCTATTTTTCCATCGCCGGTGGGTTGAAAAACAAAACTAATGCCCCCTTCCTTCTCAAAAAAAGTATAGTCAGATTCAGGATAAATTGGATATTCAATATTGTCCCAGGATTGTTTTGCCATAAGTTTATTGTCCTTAAAATTGATTTCGACCTCCATCCCTTCATTCAACTTATACTTCCCCTCAAATAATTTTATTTTTTCAGCCTCAAGAGGAATAACTTTCCTTACTTCAGTTTTGTATATACTCCAGTTATAAGCTCTTGAAACGCTCCTTAAAATTTCAGTTATCAGATTCATCCCATTGTCGGAATTGGTCATAATAACAATTCCTGATTTTAAATTGGTAAAAGCCAGTAACATGCATCTATAACCCTCATTGGCCCCTCCGTGTTCAAACAGGATTGAATCACCCTTTCCACCTATTCCAAAGCCAAGTGCATAATCATCTTTATACCTGGTCACCATCATTTTAGTAAAATCCGTTGAAAGAACTTTATTCGATTTTCCGGCTAAGGATTTTTGAACCTCAATGGCTAATTTAGCCAAATCGGAAGGGGTTGTCCACAGACCGGCAGCAGCCATTTCAGGATAAGTATGCCATTTACCGGCAAGGGAATCACCGTTTGGCCTGTGCCCTATACTGGCATTTTTATGCAAATAAAGCGGAAGGGGCTGCGAATAGGTACTGTTATTCATTCCTAATTTTGATAAAACCGTTTTTTGCATAAACTCAGGAAAAGGAATTTTAGTAATATCCGTTACCATTTTTTGCATAATAGTGTATCCTCCTCCGGAATATCTCCAGATTAAACCAGGAATTGTATCGGGTTTAATTTTATCAGAATTGGCAGGTTTTGTACCGTTTAATATTTGTATAATATCCGGCACCGTGTCAATTGCTGAATAACCAGCAAATCCATGCACGGTCAGCCCTGCCGAATGACTTAAAATTCTTGCCAGTGTAACTTTTTCCTTTTCAGTAAATCTGTTTTCTTCTACTTGCCAGTTTTTCAGATACTTGTTTACATCTGCATCCAAAGATAATTTTCCTTCCTGTACCAGCCAAAGTGCACCCATTGCGGCTACCGGCTTACTTATTGATGCTGCCTGAAACAAAGTATTGTTATCGATGGCCATGGTGCTGTCGAAGCTCGTATAACCATAAGTTTTGGTCCAGTCAATTTTGTAGTCTTTTATAAAGGCAATGCTTAATCCGGGAACGTTGTAATGCTTCATTCTTTCAGTTATTGTAAAAAATGCCTGGGGTTCCCCTTCAATTAATATCGCTGTAGTTAATTGATTTTCAATTTTTTTAATAATATCAGCCGTCTTTTGCTGTGCATTAAGAGCTGATAGACTGCAGAATATTATCAACAGGATAAAATTAATTTTTCTCATAATACTTATTTGTTTGGTGTATGTTTTAAGTAACAGAATTTAATGTCAGAAAATTCAACTCAAATTTATAAATAAACAATTAAAAAATTCTCAAACAACATGTGCCAGGCTCTCATTTGTATCCATTTCGTTTTAACTTTCCATGCTTTATTTTAAAAAACTTTTTATTCCCTGACTTTCACCGCGCTAAACAAAAATCTGCCTGTTCACTACCGGAAAACCCTTTATTTTTTCAGCTTCCGAATAAAGCACAGAAATTGCCTTTTTCCCTTCGTCTCCGAGATTAAATGTAAAGTCATTAACATAGAGTTCAATATGCTTTTTCATGACTTCAGGGTCCATTTCCTGGGCATATTTTTTTATAAATTCCAACGGCGATTCGGGATGTTTAAAAGCATAGTCAATACTTTTTCTCAGCAAGCGATTTATCTTTAGTTGAATTTCTCTGTCAAGAGCCCTATTTACCACAATTCCACCCAGGGGAATGGGCATTCCTGTCCTGGATTCCCAAAATTCACCCAGGTCCATAATTTTAATCAGGCCTTTTTGCGCATAGGTAAACCTGTTTTCGTGAATAATTAAACCCGCATCTACCCTATTTTCAATTACAGCTTCCTCAATCTCCGAAAAAAGAAATTCTTTTTTGTTTAAAGCATTCGGAAAAGCAATTGAAAAAAGCAAATTGGCCGTGGTAAATTTTCCCGGAATGGCGATGCTGAGTCCGTCAATAGCATCCAAATGCCTATGATGTTTGCTTATCAGCAGGGGACCATTCTTATATCCCAGGGCACTGCCCGCATCCAGTAAAAGGTAATTGTCCGAAACATAAGCATAAGCATGATAACTTAGCTTGGTAATATCTATACGGTGCTCAAAGGCCGTTTTATTGAGTTCTTCCACATCAGCCAGCAGAAGCTCAAATTCAAGTCCTTCGGTATCTATTTTATGGTGAACAAGGGCATCGAAAATAAAAGTATCGTTCGGACAGGTTGAAAATCCCAGTTTCAATTTCATATTTTATCGAATTATTTTGCGAAAATATTACAATTCATCCAAAATATTCTTTACCTCTTTTTGCAGATTTAACAGTGCCAGCGGAATATTCCATTTTTCCCTGTTGCGGCTTTCAACAAAATTCGATATAGCCCTGAGTTGTAAAAATGGTACATTTTCCATCCGGCAAACGTAAAAAAAGGCCGCCCCTTCCATAGTTTCTATATCAGGATTAAATTGTTCAACCAGTTTTTTGATGGTTTCGTTTCTGCCATGCACTGTATCAGAACAAATTGCTTTTACAGGTTTCAGGTTTTTATTTTTTAAATATTCCGGAATTTCACAGATAAGTTTTCCTTTGCGGAATGGAAGCTGGTTTTCGTTAACCAGCCCTGCTTTAAACACGGTTGTAAAGGCATTTTCATCAACTATTCCAAAATCAGAAAACTCTTCTTCTGCCACCATAACTACCTGGCCAATAGATATTTCTTTTTTATAACTACCTGCTATTCCTGTATTAATTACCAAATCGTATTTATTGCGGTTTAATTCTTTAGCCAGCAAATAGGTAGTCTGAACCAGGCCAATTCCTGTTATCCGCATGTAAATGCTGTGATTGCGGAAACTGAAATTATCAAATTCGCCGCCACTGAACCTTTCAGGTTTTAAAACGTTAAATATCGGCAGAAGTTCAGCTTTTGTTGCTGCTGAGATTAAAATATTCATGTTTTTTATCTTTGCCAGTATAATGAAATGGAAAAATCACAATCTTTGTAAATATATTTTAAATAAACGATATGAAGGTAATAAACAATGGCATTGAGCCTACAAAAAAAGGAAGTTATTTAAAAATTGAAACCTATAACGAAGGGATAACCCAAAAACTGGCGGGTTTATATAAGGATGCCCTGCACCTGCTGGGTGAAGATCCCGAACGTGAGGGACTTACCGATACCCCGATGCGTGTGGCCAAGGCCATGCAATACCTTACCCATGGATACAATACCGATCCGGCACAGGTGCTTAAAAGTGCCATGTTTAAAGAAGAATACCGCCAAATGGTCCTCGTAAAAGACATAGAGCTATATTCCCTTTGTGAACACCACATGCTGCCATTTTTTGGTAAAGCACATGTAGCATACATTCCAAACGGCTATATTACAGGATTAAGCAAAGTAGCAAGGGTTGTTGAGGCTTTCTCGCGCAGGCTGCAGGTTCAGGAAAGGCTGACTACCCAGATAAGGGATTGCATTCACGAAACCTTAAACCCGCTTGGTGTGGCGGTGGTTATTGAAGCCCAACACATGTGTATGCAAATGCGTGGCGTACAAAAACAAAATTCGGTTACCACCACATCTGCATTTACAGGCGCTTTCCTGCGCACCGCTACGCGTGAAGAATTTATTCACCTGATAGGGGTAAAACTCCATTAAAATATCGACAGATTGCAGGTGTATCAAGGTTTATTAAAATCTGTTTATCATGAATACAATACGGAAATCGGGTGCAAAATATTCGGCAATAATTGGAATCGGGGAGCAATTACGTAATGCTTCACTAAATGAAAATACAGAATACCTGATGCTGAACCGGGGTATAAATGCAGTGGTAAACCTCGATTTACATGAAATTGTACCTAAAATTGATTTTAATTCCAATGATATTCAGGTTTACCCGCCGGTAAAAGGCAGATTAAAACTCAGGCAAGCCATAAATAACAATTTTTTTAATGGAAGGGCATCTGAAAATGATATCTATATTACCAATGGTGGAACCGGCGCCCTGGAACTTATTTTTAAAACCCTTGCTGTAAAAAAGATCATGGTCCCGGATTTATATTGGGGTTCCTATCTTAACATGATGAAAATAAACAGGATTGAATTCGGTTTTTATCCTGATTTAGCCTGGCTAAGGAGTAACATTAATGAACTTTCGGGTTCGGCTGTTATTATCTGCGATCCAAATAATCCATCGGGGGCAAAGTACGATGATAATGAACTGATTGAAACAATAGATTATTTAAATAAAACAGGCGTTTTTACCATAATTGACAGCCCTTATCGCCGGTTGTTCGTTAATTGGAAAACGGATAATTTTTTTTCGGAATTTATTGGATTTGAAAATGTAGTTATTTGCGAAAGTTTCAGCAAATCGATTGGTTTAAGCGGACAAAGAATTGGATTCATCCATAGTTCTAATAAAGAATTGATGGAAGAACTTGCCATTAACCTTTTATATGCCACAAATGGGGTTAATAATTTTGCCCAGATACTGGTTGAACTCATTCTTTCAACACCCGAAGGCGAAAAGGCAGCTGAAAAATTCAGAAACCAAACAACGAAAGCTATTGCCGGGAACATCGGTTTTTTACAAAGGAAAAATCTTCTGGCCGATGAGTTTTACAAGGGTAATACACCCTGGGGCATTTTTACAATAGTGAACAAATCATTCGAAAATTTATTGCAATATAAAATAGGCAGCGTTCCACTGAAATATTTTTGCCAATTGCCGGAACATTTAGCTCAGGCATATTCAAGAATTTGTGTTTCGGTAGATCCTTTAAAATTTTCAAGGTTTTTCGATAACCTTAAATAAAATCCATTAAATAAACAAATTATTTAATCTGAATCAAAAACAAAATTTGTAGGTTGGGCTACCACTCTTAACAAGGCTTCTTTCGCAATTTTTAACTCATCTTTCGGGATAAGTGTTCCCCTTACCGCTACCATTATTAGATTCGTATGTGAATAGAGGTAACGGAGCGTACGGACTTTGGAATTGGTACAATTTAATTCCTGAAGTGTTTTAACAGTTTGCAGCGGACGCAGGTTATTTACCTGGGTAGTTGAAATATCAAGAATTTTCAGGGATTTTGAATTTTGCAAAGGGGTTAAATCTTCAATGTCGGTATTTGAACAGTCGAACTCCATAAGGTTAGCCAGTCCCTCCACCCCTTCAATTGAGTATAGGGTTGCATTGTCCGAAACATCGAGTTTTGTTAAATTTTTAAGATTTTTAATAAAAATAAGTTCATTGATGGTGGCAAAGTGAATGTCTAAATCCTCAAGATTTGAAAGATTAAGTAAGGGTCGCAGGTTTTTTACCATGGTATTGCCACAGTTCAGCCTTTTCAGACCCGTTAATAATTCAATCGGCTTAAGGCTGCTTATGTTATCATTGTTTGAGCAATCGAGTTCCTGTAAATTTGTTAAATTCTCTATTCCTTCCAAACCAGTCAATGCCGGGCAATCTGAGCACTTTATCCTTTCCAGCAGTGCCAATTGCGACAAAGGTTTTAAATCGGTAATTTCCTTGTTTTTAGAGCAATTAATCCTTTTGGTTTTCACTACTCTTTCCAAATCTTCATCAGAAGGTTCAATTTCTTTACCTTTAAACTGATCGATGTAAAATACTTTTTTCCAGGCCGGGCTCAAACTGTTCCACCATTGCCTGTTGCTCATCTGGGCCTGCGACTGACTTAACATTAAGGTTATAATTCCTGCAATCAGGGTTAATCTGAAAATTACCGGTTTAAGCATACTTTGTATATTTTATTTTTACAAAACTAATTTAATGATATTTAGGCTTACTACAAAATTCAATTTCCAAAATTTTACTCAACCTTTACAATCTTTTGAGTAACCTGATACTGATTGTTTCCAAATTTACAAAAATATATTCCCGATTGCAGTTTTTTTACATCAATAAAGAATTTATTACTACCAATATGAGTTTCCAGATTATTTTCTGAAATTATAGCACCTTTCATGTCAGTAATTGTAAACTTAATCCTGTCGTTTGTAATTGTTTGAATAGAAATTTTAAGTATTTCATTAACAGGATTTTCAGCAATTAATACATTGAAACCATTATTTTCCGGTTCGTTTATAAAAACGGGATCTTTCTTTAATACAAGATTAACAAGTTCAGGCGTTCCGTTTGAAACTGTGACAACCGAATCGGCCTGACTGTAACCGGCGAGGGTTGCATTTATATGGTAGGTGCCATCCGACAACATTCTGTAATACATCCCGTTAACAGGATTGGAATAGACTTCTGAGCTATCTTTGTCGTACTGTAAAAGCGTTATTTTAGCCCGAAGCGGATTTCCATCCTGATCAGTTATTTTTCCATAAATTCCTGAGTGTACTTCATTTATATAATTTAAAAATGATCTGAAATTATAATTCCAGTAATTTGGCAGCGTAGATGCATCAGGCATTTTAATGGAGGAAATTTCCATGGTGGTTTCCCTGTTGTGCAGAAAATAATTGTTGTAATCCTGTCGAGAACCGTAAACTACGTACCAATCTCCGCCATTGGTTATGCCATTGTCGAGGCTGATCATATAATTATCACTGTTGGCATGAACTGTATCAACATATTCTCTTGAGACATCAATATACCAGTTATCATCGGCATGAATTTTTTCACTTGAAAGGTAATAATCCCAGGGATAATTGACTACTTCCTCACCTCCGTGAAGGTTTGCAGCAAATACAAAATGATTTTGTTTCATAAAATCAATCATCGCCAGATTCTCTGTTTCCACCGCGTTCGGGTTGGTCCCGTTAAAGGCATAAGGATAATTGCGGTTGAGATCAATCCCGTTTGAATTAAAACGTGTAGCCCCCGTTACGGTAGTATTCCCTGAATTAAATGTGCCATCGGGATTAGATAGTGGATTTATCCAAATTTCGGTAGAATTTACCAAATCTGTAATTCGCTGATCTGTACCGTAATTGGTTAACAAATAATTAATCAGCCTGAGCATTAAAACATAACCTGTAACTTCGTCGCCGTGCATGGTTGAAGTATAAAGAAAGTCGGGTTCTTCTTCGTCTGAATTTACATTGTCAGAAATTTTTACAGCCAATAACTTCCGGCCTTCTTCCGATTGACCAAATTCAACCCGCTTGCACAAATCCGGATAATTGTCCTGGAAAGATTGCATTAGTTGTACATATTGGTTATAATCAGGGTAGCAATTCCAGTTTTTAGCTGCAGTCAAATCGCTGCACATGGTGGCTGCCAATTGTATTGAAGGAGCTGTAAGAATTTCATATTTTATGCCTTTTTGAATGAACTCCTCGTATTCCCGGCTGTTAAGATAAGCTGTTATTTCATTTCCCGATTTTTGCCTGCTAATTTTATCAATGCTCATCCTATTGGCTAAAGATTGAACACTTAAATTACCGGGCCTGATAAACCTGATGTAAAGCTCACCTCTTTTATCCAGGATTTTCCTTGCAATGGAATCCTCCTGTCCAATTGAATTGTAGCTGATTGTTCCCAATAAAATTAACCAAACCAGGAATTTCAGGAAACATGGTTTATTTATTCTTTTTTTCAAGGGTAGAAGTTTCATTTTTCTCAATTGATCTGATTGATCCCAATTTAGGATAAAATTCAATACCGTAGGTTCCATCAAGGTAATTAACCGGTAAAGAATGGACAGAACCAAACTGGGCTATCTGAATTATTTCCTGGCGTAAAACCATATCGTTGGCAATAATTCTTGCATTTACTTCTTCGGGTACCCGGAAAAATATGCCTTTTTCTTTTTCTGCCTCTTTCCCTTTTTTATTTGCCAGCTTAATTAAATAACCCTGTTTCTTTTTAAACAATTCGTAAGCTTTAAGATTTTCAAAAGACTCTAGTTCAAAAATCATGGGCATGCCGCTTACGTCATTATTATCAACAATTCCAAATTGTTCAGAAAACCTGAAAAGGATTACCTGGGTTTTTTTTCTTGGTTCTACAGGGACAAATTCAAAACTATAGTAAAAATAATCTTTTACACATTTTCCGCGAAACATCGACAGGTATTTTTCCTGAAGGCTATCTATTGAAGAAATCATGAATTTTAATGCATTTCCTTCGGGCACAATTTCGGTATATCCGTCACCAATCAAAGTAGCTGTTCTGTCATCGCGCAGGGTTAGAATTTTCCCGGCAAGGAAGGCAGCTTCTTCTGCCACAGATTTTTTTGAGTACAATTCTTTTGGCAAATGAACATCATCGAAAGCAATCGGTCTGTCGGGAACCAGCTTTTGCTGAATATTATTTCTTTTTTCCCAGTTATCCTGATTTTCAAAGGATAGCCTGTAGTCCTGGTGATTAGATTCACCTTTGTTTATAGATGAAAGAAATCCATCTGGTGTAAATTCAACTTCAAGATTACCAAGGCCTGAATTTGGCTCAATTAAATAAACCTGATTGGTGTCGGGCACAGCAAAAGTTTTAAAATTGATATCGCTAATGGCCCATTTCTGGCTGTCTTCGGTAATTACATCGGTTAATCCCAACAACGATCCGGCATATTGAGAATAGGGTCCCTTCTTCGAGGTTATCCGCTCTAACTTTATGTTTACCCTGATTACTGTTTTAGGAAGTGTATAAAAAGCCATGTATTTTCTGATTCCCTGTGCCTCATTCAGGTTAATCATATTTACCGGCGCTTGTGTAGGTTTGCAGGCTCCCAGAAACAATCCCGAGATTAATAAAGTAATATAAAAGATATTATAGTTTTTCATTCCAATAAATATTAGTCAATACTTTCAGTCATTTATTATTTAAAATGTCTGATATCCTTTAATCATTAAAATCTAGTTACCAAACGATTAATTATGTACTGCAATTATAACAATTAAAAAAATACATGTCAATGAATGTTGATAAACTTTAAAAAAAGAATTTAACCTTTTAGTTTAATCCTGAATCAGGTTAGTTATTTAAGCCCGTTTTTTTGAAGGTACTCTGTTGGGTTGTTCATAAAATCTGCCGGATCGATCAACCTGTTTTTATTTTCATCCAGTTTTTTAAATATCTCATTTTCTTTTTCATCCAATTGCTTTTGCTGGTCTGTTTTCCCCTCAATATATTTTATTTTTTGGATTTCTTTTCCCTGTTCATCATAATAAATCCAATCGCCATCCATCCGGTCGTTTTTATACTTTCCTTTTATTTCAATTTTCCCGTTTTCGTAATACGAATAATAAACCGAGTTTCGTATCCCTTTGTCAATCCTGCTTTCTAATTTAACACTGCCCGAAGGATAATATTGTCTCCACACTCCGTTTTCAATGTCATTTTCCCAATTTTTTTCTTCAGCAATTTTGCCATTTTTATAATACGTTTTCGAAGCCCCTGTTTTCTTTCCTTCCACGTAATTTTCATCGGCCCGCTTTACACCATCCATGTAATAAACCCAAATACCATTGCGGATTTTACCATGGTATTTTCCCTCGGCAATCAGGTGCGCGCTCTCATCATAATGCTTTGCATCTGCCCATTCTCCTTTATCATCATAATTTAAAACGGCCATCAGCTTTCCGTTTTCATGGTATCGTTTCATTTCTCCAACAGGTTTATCGTCTTTAAAAAACACCTCGTAAGCAAGCACTCCGTTTGGATAAACTTTCTTCCATTGCCCTTGCTTTAAACCGTTTTTATCGGTTTGGTTTAATTTTTCATTAATGGTGTTAACACCGGCAATATTGGTTTTAATTTTAACTTCATCAGGGTGAAAAGCATAATACTGCGCTGTGGTATCATTATATATCCTGGCAAGGTAGTCAAATACCGGTTTTGATTTTTCCTTTTCCTGTCCGAGGTAAATCATATTTCCATAATCAAGTCCGGCCTGATGAAGTTCATTCATAAATGATTCATATTTTTCAATGGAAAGTTGTTTTTTGTCGAGGGTTTTAATTTTACCCGCGTATTTAAGGCTGTTTTTCAAATGGTTTAATTTATCCTTTTCATTTGCAGCTTTATAAAGATCGAAATACGATTTCGACAGGTATACCACAGGCATCAATTCTGATGGTTCGCTTTTGTTATTTTTCAAAGCCTGTTCAATACATTTCTCAAACTGGGCAGCAGAATACAATTCTTCGAGTTTTTTGTATTCTTTTAATTGTGCATTAACCAAACCTTCAATAAAAACAAATGCAAGCAAAATGAAATTTCTCATAATTAAAAATTAGTTGACCCCGTAAAATTAATTTATTCCAATTAATCAAACGCTTAAGGCAATTAATTATTTTTTGGATAGTAGGGATGAAAATCAAATTCAATTTTTAAAACCGCTTTATTGGTAAACGATCAGATATTGATTTCTTAAATTTTAAAATCTATTTAAGCGTGAAAGTGAATATAAAAAAAGCCTTGAATTTACAAGGCTTTCGAATTAGAATTTTGTTCTATTGCAAATCTACGGTACCATATTTCGAATCAATAAATACTTTGGCTTTTGGCGAGTTACCTACTTTTCCCCAGATATTCGACTCAGTCTGGTCAATTATTTTACTTATTTTGTCATTATCAGGATAATTTACCGAACCATATTGTGATTCTGCCTTGAGTTCATATCCCGGATTTTCCGGAATCACCAACGATGCTTTGCCATATCGCAGTTTAAGTTTAATCAGTTCAAAATCTTTATCTACTTCGTTTACATCCAAATCGGAGTATTTAATATCTGCTTCAAGCATTCCGTAAAGTTTTGTTATTTCGAAATTTGAATAAGCTCCTGTGCACACAAAATTCTTTACATATCCAATTTTAAAGGGGTGGTCGTATTTCGATTCGGTGACTATTGACTTGCAGGTTCTGATTTTAAGAGACGAATATTTGCTACCGATTATTAATGCCGTTGCGTTGTCAATAGCTACTTTTGAATAACCTGATTCGAGTTTAAGCCAGCCACATTCATTTACATTGCAAACCCCGCTGGAGTATTCAACGTTCAGGTAGTTTGTAGGTTTTTCCTGTTGCCGTCCCAGTTTATTAATGGTAAAATTGCCATATTTTACATTTATATTGGCAAAACCATCCACCTGGTCGAGGAAAAGGTTTCCATATTGATTTGAAATATCAACACTAATATTTTTGGGAATCTTTACAAAATAATCAATACTAAAGTCAGTATTGTTAATACTTTGGGTTATTTGGGTAGCAGCCCCTACAGTGCTTCCGGTTTCACTAAACTGTATGTCAATTTTCTCAAAAGCATTGTCGGCTTTTGATTTATTGGAAGTTCTTACTTTTACTATTACTTTAATATCTGCAACATTTTCGTTCCAGTTTTCGATATTCATGTCACCATATTTGTTCACCAGCTTAAGAACCGATAAATCATTAAGCTTGTACTGTTTTGCATATTCCTTTTTAAATTCCGATTGGGCCAAAATGGCAGACGAAATTAACAGGAAAGCCCCAAGCAAAACAACAGTTAATTTTTCCCTTTTCATAACTAAATCCTTTCTAAATTTTAAAATTAAACCTGATCCCCTATTTTAAATTCTAGCCCTTATCCGCAATTTTCCTTAATCTGGTTAATTACAAGGTCTAAAAAGTCTATTTTGTTCTGATAATTGTCAATCATGGCATTAATAATCCGTTCATCGTTCTTGTTTTTTACAAGTTCATCCTGAAGTTGTCTGTAATTAACATCCAATTGTTTTAACTCATTATCAATCATTTGTTTTTGTTCGTCGTTAATTTTACAGTTCAGTTTTTCAAACTCAATAATTTTGGATTCAACCCCTGCTTTATAAAATTCTTCAACTTCCTGGTATTGTGGCGAAACATCGCTTAACCTCAATATTTTGGGATTTTCATTTATAAGTTGCTGTTTTACTACATAGTCTTTCCCAAAAAAACTTAACATAGCCAGGAAAATAAATGTAGCCGCTATGCCATACCAAATTTTCAAACCGGAATTACTCCCTTTTTTATTCAATTTTTTCAAAAACCTTTTCTCATGTCCAAAGGGTAATTCATCATCGAACATTTCTGCGTTTTTCTTTACAAAATCATCAAGTGTTCCCATCTTTTAAATCTTTCATTTATTAAAACCCAATAACTCTGTTAACTTTTTTCGTGCCCTCGCCAGCTGTGATCTGGACGTTGAAGCAGTAATTCCTAGAATTTCAGCTATCTCGTCATGGTCGTAACCCTCCAGAAGGTTTAAGGACAAAACTACTCTGTAACCATCAGGCAACGAGAATATTGCCTGCTTTACCTGTTCAACTTTGTACAAAGTATCCTCAAAACTTTCTCCTTCTTCATCATCATAACTCAATCCTTTAATCTCATCAATATTTTCAAATTGTAATCTTCTTTTTCTCAAAATATCAAGACAGTTGTTTACGATGATTTTTTTTAACCATGCCCCAAAACTAACTGTTCCCGAATAACTTTCAATATTTTGAAATGCTTTCAGAAATCCTTCCTGCATGGAATCTTCGGCTTCAGCACTGTCTTTTAATATCCTCAGGCAGGTGTTGTACATTGATTTTGAATACTGCCTGTAAATCTCAAACTGTGCTTTTCTGTCTCCTTTTCTGCAACCCTCTATCAGGGCTTCATTTATATTTCTGTAATCATTATCCAACTTTCTATGTTTTATTGACGATATTATTTCTTCAGCGCTGCATGAAGATATAAATTTTATCAGCTTTAATTTTAAATAAATTAATTTTTACATTTTGATTTAGAATATCAAAATTACTTATCTGTCTAAATATTAAACCATTATAATAATTATATTTTTCGTTTTTTATTCTTTAAAAATGAAATCTATTTAAAAAAAAAATTTTAATTCTTCCATGATTGTTGAGTAATCAGCCAGGTCTGACAACTTTTTTTCATCTTGTTTATTAAGGATATAAGCTTAAATAGCAAGTTATTCCTTTCAGAGATCCCGGCCAAAATTAGGCAGTTTTACCTTCCATTAAAAAAGAGTAGTCCCGTAAAATGCAAATTGTTTGTATCCCAAAATAATACATGGCCGAAGGCAATAATTAAAAGTTCTCCCTTTTACGCCGGTTTCTGCATCTTTGTTTAACAAAAAACGCCGGAGTACTGGTTTCCGACGTTCGTAAATCACATAAAATCAGAAAATTATCTTGTAAGCATAGTTTCGATAAAATTACCGAATTTAAGGTATTTTTCATAAAGTTTATCATACCTGCTCACCAGCGCTTTATTTGGAATATAGGTCTTTTCAAATCCCTTTCCCATTTTTACCTGGGCTTCTTCCACATTTTTATAAATTCCGCCAACCGTAGCAGCAAACATGGCTGCTCCAAAAGCACAGGTTTGTTCGGTAGTGGCTATTTTTATCGGCATATTGAGTACATCGGCAAGGGTTTGCATTACAAAAGGTGATTTTTTGGCTACACCTCCAAGTCCGATTACTTCTTTGATTTCAACCCCTTCGCGTTTAAATCTTTCTATAATTGCCTTTGACCCAAAAGCAGTGGCTTCAACCAGTGCCCTGAAAATTCTTGGGGCATCTGAACCCAGCGTAAGGCCCGCAATAGCTCCTTTAATTTCCTGGTTGGCATCGGGTGTGCGGCGCCCATTCATCCAGTCAACGGCAATAATAGTTGATTCTTCCAACGGAATTTCAGCGGCTTTTTTACTCAATTCGGGAATAATCCGGTCGAGAATTTCCTGCTTAAGTTTTTCTTTAACAGAAGGTTGAACTAGCTCAGAAGAATCAAGTAACTCAATTACCGGCCACGAAATAACATTTTTAAACCAGGCGTAAATGTCGCCAAATGCCGATTGACCAGCTTCAAGTCCGATATAACCAGGAATAACGGATCCATCCACCTGTCCGCAAATGCCTGCTATTAATTTATTTCCAATATCTTCGTATCTGGCCGTCATAATATCGCAGGTAGAGGTCCCAATGGCCCGGGCCAATACATTTGGTGTGACACCGCCACCTACAGCTCCAAAATGACAATCAAACCCACCAGCACCTACTGCTACTTTTCCTGACATTCCAAGTCTTTTTAGCCATTCGTCTGTTAAATAACCAACTTTTATATCAGAAGGATAAGTTTCGGAATACAGATTTTTAAAAAATGGTTTTAAGCGGGAATCAATACTTTCCAGAAAGTCTTCCGGTGGTAAGCCGTTCCAGTCTTTATGCCACATAGCTTTATGGCCTGCCGAACATCGCCCGCGTATCACTTCCCTGTTTTCGGTTTTACCGGTTAATATTGCCGGAATCCAGTCGCAATGTTCAATCCACGAAACCGCTTTTTGTCTTACATTTTCATCGTTTCTCAATACATGCAATGTTTTTGCCCAAACCCATTCCGAAGAGTAGATTCCTCCGACATATTTTGTGTAATCCACTTTAGATTTCCTTGCTGCCAGGTTAATTTCTTCGGCTTCTTTAACTGCAGTATGATCCTTCCATAGAATAAACATAGCATTCGGATTGTCTTCAAAACCAGAACATAAAGCCAGCGGGGTTCCTTTTTCATCCGTAAAAACAGGCGTACTGCCAGTCGTGTCGACAGAAATGCCAACCACATTTTTAGCTACATTTGAATCGCATTGCAAAAGAGCTTCATTTACAGATTGCTCAAGGACTTCTAAATAATCGAGCGGGTGCTGTCTGTATTGGTTTTTAGCCGGATCGCAATACATTCCCTTTTGCCACCGTGGATAATATTTCACTGAAGTAGCAATTTCGTCGCCTGTAAATGCATCCACAATAAGCGAGCGAACAGAATCCGTCCCGTAGTCGATGCCAATTACGTATTTTTTTTCCATTTTTAAATTTAATTAAAGGTTTGATTCAGATTTATTTTTGCCCATAATAGGCATTTTTACCATGTTTGCGCTCATAATGCTTTTTAACCAAAGCCTTGTTCATGGTGAGGTTCGGATTTAAAAGCAGGGAGATATGGGCCATTTTGGCAATTTCTTCCAGAACAATGGCGTGATAAACCGCCTGTAGAGGATCTTTCCCCCAGGTAAATGGTCCGTGATTTTTAACCAAAACTGCCGGGATTTCCACAGGATTCAATTTATCGAAAACTTTAACAATGGCTTTGCCTGTTTCGAGTTCATAATCACCAAACACCTCATTATCTGCCATATAACGTGTACACGGCACATCATTGGCAAAATAATCGGCATGGGTGGTTCCTATGATCGGGATTGGTTTTCCGGCCTGGGCCCAGGCAGTGGCATATGTAGAGTGGGTATGGACTACACCACCGATTTCCTTAAAACTCCTGTAAAGCTCCAGATGAGTTGCAGTATCTGAAGAAGGTTTAAGCTTGCCTTCCACAATATTCCCTTCCAAGTCAACCACAACCATGTCGTTGGCATCCATCCTGTTATATGAAATACCACTTGGCTTAATCACGATTAACCCTGTCTCCCTGTCAATTCCGCTCGCATTTCCCCAGGTCATAAAAACCAGACCATTCCGGATAATATCTAAATTGGCCTGAAAAACCTGTTCTTTTAAATTTTCCAACATAGTTAAATTGAGATTTTCAGATTAAATGATTCTTAATTTTTTAAATCAACGCTTTGTTGAGCAAATAATACAAGTCGTTATATTTTAGTTCTTTCTTGAATTCAGAAATAACAGTATTATCATTAATAACCAGGAATTCAATACCTGCCATTTCAGCAAAATCTTCAAGACATTCAGTCGGAATGGCTTGTGTAAATGATGTATGGTGTGCACCTCCGGCTAAAATCCAGGCACCCGCCCCTATTTCAAGGTTTGGTTTTGGAACCCAAAGTGCGCTTGCCACCGGAAGTTTTGGCATTGGTGCATCCAGGGGAACAACTTCCACCTCGTTAACTATCAGCCTGAACCTGTTTCCCATATCTATCAGTGAAGCATTTAATGCCGCGCCTGTAGGAACTGTAAATCTTGAGCGAATAGGGTCTTCTTTGCCCCCAATGCCAAGTTTATGAATTTCAACATGTGGCACCCCGTCGGCAATAGATTCGCAAACTTCGAGCATATGTGCGCCAAGTACCTTTGCCCCAGAGGGATGTAAATGGTAAGTGTAATCTTCCATAAAAGAAGTGCCTCCTTTCAGTCCTTCTGCCATTACTTTCATTACTCTTACCAGGGCTGAAGTTTTCCAGTCGCCTTCGGCACCAAAACCATATCCTTCGGCCATTAGTCGTTGAACAGCAAAACCCGGCAATTGTTTAAGTCCATGCAAATCTTCAAATGTGGTAGTAAAGGCCTTGAAATCACCTTCTTCGAGAAAAGCACGCATTCCAGCTTCTATTTTAAGTGCTTCACGCAATGATTCGTGCCTGTTTCCATTTTTCTTTAATTCATCGGCTAACTGGTATTTTGCTAAAACTTCTTCCACCAGCTTATTTATGGCAGGTTCGTCCACTTTATTTACCGCTTTCACCAAATCTCCTATTCCATAACCGTTCACTGACATTCCAAACCTAAGTTGGGCTTCTACCTTATCACCTTCAGTAACAGCCACTTCCCTCATATTGTCTCCCCATCTGGCCACCTTAAGTTTTTTCATTTCATTCCAACCTGCAGCAGCCCTTGCCCATAATCCAATCTTCGATTGAACTTTTTCTTCCTGCCAGTGCCCAACAACCACCTTTCGCTGAATTCTGAGACGACTGCATATAAAGCCAAATTCTCTGTCGCCATGGGCGGCCTGGTTCAGATTCATAAAATCCATATCAATTTCAGCCCAGGGAAGGTCGCGGTTAAACTGGGTATGTAAATGTAAAAACGGCTTTTGCAGGCTTTTTATCCCTGCAATCCACATTTTAGCCGGAGAAAAAGTATGCATCCAGGTAATAAGACCAATACAATTTTTATCATTATTTGCAGCAGCGCATAATTCAAGAATTTCTGCAGGGGTTTTCACCACCGGTTTAAAAATAACCTGCACAGGAATTGCACTTGAATCGTTCAAAGCCTTTGCAATGGTTTCGGAATTCGATTTAACCTGTTCGAGTGTTTTAGGGCCATAAAGATGTTGGCTTCCGGTAACAAACCAGATTTGATAATCAGCTAATCTTGTCGTCATAATTTTATATTTTTTAAAAGGATAAAAGGAATATTAATTATTTGTAAATCAATGATTTTTATTTAAAAAGCCAGATTTGTTTTCTAGCATATTTCTGTTCATTTTATTTTTTGACTATTCTTTCCATAAAAAGGGTTCCATTGGCATCCTTAAAAGTATAATAATAGGCTCCCCTTTTTGAACTCATTGTATCTTTAAAATTAAGTTTTTCAAGAATGTTGAGCGAGGAAATTTTTTTTCGGAAATTCCCTGCATCAAACTTTTTTTGGAAAATTGAATTGTACAAATTATGTAGTTGTGTGAGTGTAAACTGCTCAGGTAAAAGCTCTTTTCCTATTAATTTGTAACTGGCAGTTTGCTGTAATTTTTCCAACGCCAGTCCCACCATTTGACGGTGATCGAAAACCAATTCGGGTAAATCATTAATTGAGAACCATTTTGCTCCATGCGAATCTACCAGTTCCTTATCAGAACTGTGAATGGGAATCAATGCATAAAATGCTACGCTGACTACCCTCCCCCCGGGATCCCTATCGGGTGATGAAAATACGTACACTTGTTCCATAAAAATGTTTTCGAGCCCAACCGTTTGATTTAAAACCCTTTTCGAAGTTTCTTCGATAGACTCATTTTCTTCAACAAATCCTCCCATTAACGACCAAAGGCCTTTAGCAGGTGGCATCTGACGGTGATACAGTAGCAATTTCAATTCATCGTTTTCGTATCCAAAAATAATGCAATCCACAGCAAGATAGCATTGAGGATAATTGCAATAGGTGGAATTTTTTTCCATTGGTTCAGATTCATACACAAAGATAACATTATTTGTATTTTTTACATTTAATTATTGCTCTTTTTTCTGAAAAAAAATTAGTATAAATTTAAGTGTTCAAATACTTGGTTTTATTGTTCTAAATAATGCGTGAAATGGAAATAAACTGGAAAGGGTTACAGAATGGATCTGATATCAGGGGCGTTGCAATGGATGGTATACCTGGCGAACAGGTAAACCTTGACGCTGAGGTAGTTAAAACATTAGGAAGGGCATTTGCAATTTGGTTAAAGACGGAATTAACGATTGAAAAACCTTTGGTTGCAGTAGGACGCGATTCAAGGTTGACAGGTGAAATTTTAATAAAGGCTTTTATTAATGGTTTAAATTTGGAAAATGTGGATGCTGCGGATTGCGGTCTGGCATCAACCCCTGCCATGTTTATGGCCACCCGTAGTAAAAAACTAAATGCCATTGCAGGAGTGATGATTACCGCGAGCCACCTTCCTTTTAACCGAAATGGACTGAAATTTTTTGTTCATAAAGGAGGACTTGAGAAAGAAGATATCAGCCGAATTCTTGAAATTGCTGCCAGTGTAAAATCTGAAACCTCTCAAAACATGGGAAAGACTGTGGAATATGATCTAATTTCAGAATATTCAGAAATACTGGTCGAAACCATTCGAAAAGGGGTGAACCACCCTGATTATATAAGGCCCCTTGGCGGTATGAAAATTTTGGTAGATGCCGGCAACGGGGCTGGTGGTTTCTTTGCGCATAAAGTTTTGGTACCCCTGGGGGCAGATATTTCAGGAAGCCAGTTTTTAGAACCAGACGGAAATTTTCCAAATCATGTTCCAAACCCTGAAGATGAAAAAGCCATGAATTCTGTTTGCCAGGCAGTTATCAATAATAAAGCCGGTTTTGGGATTATTTTTGATACAGATGTGGACCGATCGGCTGTTGTTGATAACCTTGGTAATCCCATTAACCGTAATGCATTAATTGCACTCATATCGGCCATTATTGCCGAAGAACATCCCAAAAGTTATATTGTTACCGATTCCATTACTTCCGAAGGGCTTTCGTGGTTCATTAATAAAAAACTAAATTGTATACACCACAGGTTTAAAAGAGGGTATAAAAATGTGATTAACGAAGCCATCAGGCTGAACAATCAAGGCAAGGCATGCTGGTTGGCAATTGAAACCTCAGGCCATGCAGCACTTAAAGAAAATTATTTCCTCGATGACGGTGCTTACCTGGTAGCTAAAATACTAATAAAACTGGCACAACTACAGCTAAATGGCAAAAATATAAATGAACTTATAAACGAAATGCCTGTACCTGCCGAAAGTATTGAGTACCGGCTGGCCATAAAATCGCCGGATTTTAAAGTCTATGCACAAAATGTGCTGGAAAAAATCAGGGAAAAAGTTAAAACATACCACCAATGGGAAATTGAACCTGTAAATTACGAAGGAATAAGGGTTAGATGTATGAACCAAGACGAAAAGGGATGGTTTCTGGCCAGAATGTCGCTACATGACCCTATACTGCCTGTGAACATAGAATCGGATGTTGAAAATGGCACGAAATTAATAGCCTCTAAACTTCGAAAAATTTTAGGAGAATTTGAATTGCTTGATTTTGGAAGCTGGCATTAAAAGCCGGTTTTATGCATTATAATAAATGGCAGGCAAACACCACCTTTGCGTTATAAAATCCATTAAAAAAACAGCAAGATACTTTACCCTGCTGTTTTCATTTTTAAAACCACACCATCCGCTTTTTAATAGGATTCTTCCTGCTAAAGTTTATTTTTATGCTGGCCCAGGATTTTAAGCCAACGGAATTAAACCAGAATCTTGTTAATCATATTATCAATGCTGGTGCCAATTCCTTCAAAAGGCTTGCCGTTGCCCTGGTTATCGTCTTCAACAAATAGGTATTTTGTACCCGCTGTTTCTTTAGATTCGAGGATTTTTTTAAAGTCAATAATACCCTCTCCAACCAAAGCAATGTCATCCTTAATAACATCATAGAAAGGAGGTTGTTTAGTTTTCATATCTTTAATATGCAAAAGATGGAACCTTCCAGGATATTTCTTGAACATTTCAACCGGATCCTGTCCAGCCTTATTGGCCCAGAACAAATCAAGCTCCATAATTACCAACTCGGAATCCAATTCTTTAAGGAATAAGTCGTAATAAGGGACAATATTATCCGTATTTTTGAATTCAAAATTATGATTGTGGTAACCAAACTGAATTCCGGTGCTTTTCATAATTTTACCTACCTCGTTCCAGTCGTTCACCATCTTTTTATAAAGGTCCAGTGTTCTGTCCTCGTCATTTATCCATGGTTGAATGCAATATTTCACACCAAGTTCAGCATGGTCATCTGCCATTTTTTTCGCGTTTTCAACTGTAATACCTTCGGCTTCAACTTTTGTATGGCTGCTAACTATGTCCATTCCCAAATCGCTTACTATCTTTTTAAATTCTTTTGGAGCGAATCCGTAGAATTTTCCTTCTGAATAGCTGGCAAGTTCTAAGTTTTTATAGCCAAGATCTGACACCTTTTTTAACGATCCTTTTGGATCAGCTGTCATTGCATCGCGAATGGTATATAGTTGAATACCAACATTGTAGGTCTTCTTATCTGGTGGAGTCTGTTTACATGCCTGCTGCCCTAAAAGGGTAAACCCCAAAGCACCAACGCCTGAAATTTTAAGGAAATCTCTTCTGTTTAAATTTGCCATAATCAAAATTTTAAGTTAAACGAAATGTGATGAATTTACATGGTTAAAAGTAATATAAAGTGCTAATTTTTCAAAAACCAATAGAAAAATCATTTAAAAACTTTATGAATTGGATTTTCCATGCATTCGAAATTGCTAAAATGCGACAAAATCAATCTGACTTACCTGGTTGTTCCGTACATTTTGCCGGGATAACTTATAATGACACCTGAAAATTCCAATTTTAACAAAATGGACGAAACTTTGCTAACCGGCATGTTTGCTGCAATTGAAATAATATCGATACTTGTTTTTCCTTGTTCTCTTAAAAAATCAACAATTACCTTTTCTTCTTCCGAAAGTTCAACAAATAACTGGGCTTGTACCGGTTCTTCATTTTTTTTAATTTCCCAGCCCATGATGTATTCAATGTCACGTGCATTTTCGATAAGTGCTGCCTGGTTTGTTTTTATAAGATGATTGCAGCCCTCGGAATACCTATCGCCTATCCGACCAGGAAATGCAAAAACATCCCTGTTGTAGGAATTTGCAAGTTTGGCGGTTATAAGCGATCCTCCGGTACTCCCCGATTCTATAACAATGGTTGCGTCAGCCAGGCCCGCAATAATCCTGTTGCGTTTTACAAAATGAGCCGGATCGAGCAGTGCCGATGAAGGCAATTCGCTTAATAGTCCGCCCTGAAGTATAATATCGTTGGCTATCCCCTTGTGCGACGCCGGATAAAGGGTGTTTAAGCCATGGCCAAGTACGGCAACGGTTTCGAGACCCATCTTGAGCGCGTTCTTATGTGCTGAAATATCTATTCCATAAGCCAGCCCGCTAACAATTAAAATTTCATGTCCTTTCTCAACAAGACTGGATATCAGTAATTTACAGTTTTCCAATCCATACTGTGTAGCTTTACGGGTTCCAACTATGCTTAATATTTTTGGTTGGTTCAGGTTCGCATTTCCTTTATAATACAAGATAATAGGCGAATCTTCGCATTGTTTTAAGCGGGCCGGGTAATCTTTGTCGAGGTAAAAAAAAGTGGTAATATTTTGTTTATCAATAAAGGCAAGTTCCTCTTCTGCCAGTTTAAATACTTTATGTCCGGAAATTTCGTCGGCCAGTTGGGTTCCAATTCCGGGAATTTTTAACAGATTTTGTTTCTTTTCTTTAAAAATGCCCTCCACGCTTCCGATGTAAGCAAGCAACTTTTTTGCATTGAGGTTTCCAATGCCGTTTATAAAACTTAAACCAATCTGAAATATTCTTTCGTCATTCATCACTCAATATCACCTGTTAATTGTTCAACTGCTGCCATTGATCAACTTTTGCATCATAAAATTATTCAGATTTGGCAAATAAACTAATTTTGGACTAAAAATAGCATTTATTTCAAATGTCAAATTAATAATAAAATTGAAAACCATGAAAAAACTGATGATTTCTGCATTTTTATTGATTTTTGCCTTGTTTTTTAAATCAAACCTAAAAGCACAGGGATGTGATTTCTACTTTCCGGTGGATAAGGGGACCAAAATTGAAATGACGGATTATGATAAAAAAGGCAAAGTAACCGGGGTAGGTACCTCAACCATTACCGATTTTATAAAAACCGGAAATGCCCAGGAAGTAAAGGTATCGGTTGAATATAAAGCATCTGACAATGAAACTCCTTTTAAATCTGACTATTCGGTAAAATGTGAAAATGGAGAATTCTATGTAAACATGAACAACTTTCTGGATAAAAATGCCCTTGCCGGGTACCAGAACATGGATATTAAAGTTGATGCCGAACAGATGACTATACCTTCAAACCTGCAGGTTGGACAAGCACTGGGAAATGGACGTGTAACCGCTAAAATATCGAATTCCGGAATTAACTTAATGACCATGAACACCCTGATAACCAACAGAAAAGTGGCGGCTTTCGAATCTATTACCACTCCTGCTGGTACTTTCGATTGCGTTAAAATTACTTACGATATTGAAAGCAAAGTAATGTTTAAAGTAAATATGAGTTGTGCCCAATGGTATTCGAAAGATGTTGGGGTTGTAAAAACCGAAACCTACGATAAAAAAGGCAAGCTTGAAACCAGCCAGCTACTTACAAAAATTTCGAAATAAAATTATTAATTTTCAGGGATCTGATTTGATTCCTTTATAATCTCAAGTACCTGTTTATAGGTATTATCTCTTCTGATAGCCCTTTTATCGAGGGCTATTTTATATGCACTTTCAAAACCACCCCTGTAATAGCGCATAAACCAGGGAAAAGCGGTTAAAAAGGCGTCTAAAATTGTATATTCCTGAACCATCACTATTCCGAGCAAAACCAACGATCCGGTTAAGAGCAGAGAATTCAGGCTGTTTTTAATGTCACCGGCATAAATTTGTCCGCTTCCGGGCAACAGAATACTTAAAACTTTGGCAGTGTTGGGATTTGGTTTAAAAAGATATTTTTTTGTGGTGAAAAGTTTTTCAATTTCAGCCCGTGATTTCTGGTCCGATTCAGAAACCAATGCCAGGAAAGAATTCTTCGATTTTTCGTAATCTTCTGATCCGTAATAACTTATTGCCTGGTAAAAACTTTTTCTGGTCTTGAAATATTCATCGCTACTGTCTGGAATATTTGCCAATTCCAAAATAGAATGCTTAAAATCTTTCAAATACAAATAACAGAGCGAACGGGCAATAATCATTTCAAATTTCAGGCTGTCTGAATTACTGGTTTTATAAGAGAGTTCGTAAAAATACAAGGCCTGTTCGAACTGTGAATTAACAAAAAATGAATTTGCAATTTGTCTGTACAGGTAATCCGTGTATTTTCCGCCGGCAAAAAACAGCGCCCGCTGGTATTCTTTTACTGCAAGCTGATAATTTTTATTGTTAAATTGGTTATCGGCAAATTCTATTGTTTGTTCCAGATTCTGTGCATTTGAAAAAAACTGAAGGTTAAAAATCATCCACAACAAGATGCCAGGCTTCATTATAAAGGTCATCATCTATTTTTTTGTTATATTTTTTAGCAGATTTATGTGAACCGAAGATATTTCCAATATAAAATCCGGTAGCAAGACCGGCAAAAACCCATCCATAAACAGAGTTTTTACCCGATTTACTAAAACCCCTGTATGCCTGCCAGGTATTCACGCCTACAAACATCATAGAGAGAAAACCGTCTTTCCAGTTTTTGGTATACATTTTTCCTGTACCGGGAACAATTGTCGACATGATAGCTGCGGTAAATGGCTTTTTATAGCCCGCATCTTTTGACCTGAAGGCAAGGGCGTGCAAATCTGCATTTTTCTTTTCATTTGTTACGGGGTGTTTTAAGGCAAAGTAAAATGCTGTATCCCATTGTTTTTCGAGCAAAAGGGTTCCAAGTTGATGGGTTTGCCTGTAAGCCTGGTCAAGGTTTATATTTTTATTTAAAAAATCGAGGGCTTTGGGGTTATTTTTGTCCAGCACCAGGTTTTTATAATATTCTTTGGCAAACTCCTGATTTAAGTATTGTATACTATCATAATAAAAATACTCCAACCTGTTTAAAGCTACCTGGTATTTTCCAGAAAATCTGTAAACCTGAATAAGCCGCAACCTGGCTTCAGTATTTTGGGGTTCGAAATATACAAGCCTTTCATATTCTTCAGAGGCAAGTACATATTGCCTTGTTTTAAAAAGATATTCTGCAAATTTCCGGGTATGATCAGCATCGCGTAAATCCTGCGAAAGTGCATAGTGAAAAGATAGAACACCATAAATAAGGAAAAGAAACGCGAACTTATTTTTTTTCATCTTGTTCAGCAACGGGATCAAAAAACAAAGTTGTATTTTCAAATCGCTGGTAATTTTCCGGGCTTAACCTGTTGCATCTCATTAACCTGTCAATTCCATCGGCAAGGCCAATAAAAAAACCATTTTTCTTTATTGATTCTAAGGCATAAACCGAACAGGAAGGATGAAAAACGCAATGATTCCCATCCTGGGATGAAATAAACGATTTGTAAAAAACAAAAAAACTTGTTGTAAGTACCTGAATTTCATTATGATTTTCTTTAAAATAAACTTTATAATCAGGCTTACCCGGGTCAGTTTCAAAAAGATGATAAACCTTTTCAATATCAGCATTATTTTGAGAAACCAAAGGACTATTCTGGTTTATAACACTTAAAATTAAAATTAATTTGAACAGCCTTGCGGTTATCTTCATTTATTTTAAATTAATTCGATGGAATTTTAAAGTTGTAGTATTCGTCATTTTTTGTGTCTTCCAATTCAATATTTGTATATTTGGTCAGATGGAAGACTTCTTTTTCATCCTGATAGGTAACCACCAACACCTCGGTTGGAAAGTCAAATCCCTTAATATTTGTATAATCCCTGAAAAAATGTTTTGCAATTATATTATCCTGAGGATTCAGGAAAACTATTCCAAAAAGTTGTTTGTCCTTTGTTGAAAGAAGTATTTTTCCAAGGTTCAAATTATTTTTTGGTGGCAACCACGACGAAAGTACCAGGCCTTTGTCATTTTTAACAGTATCCAGTTGGTATCCTGTTTTATCAAGTCCAAAATTGCTTAAACTGCCTGTTAATGCCATGTGAAATATAGAAAGTTCTGAAAGTGAATATGTTTTTTGAGAGGCAAAAATAGAATTGTTCCTTATCTGGTAAATACTTGAATCGGTCAGCACCACTATTTCGCGAACAGGGAACCCATTCTTCATTACAATTTTTCTTGAATTGATATCATAAAATACAACTCCCATTTGCAAAACCTGGTTTCCTTGCGGATCCTTGTATTTAATGCTATAGTCAGCCTTAATACGATGAAATTGCTGGGCCAGGCTTTTGTTTTGAAATGCCCCGTGCACAAATAAAAATAGAAAGTAAATTAAATAACTTGTAAATTTTATCATTTAACAAATACTTTTACAGGTTAACCACCAGATATTTTATTCCGGCACCCACCAATGTACCTGCCAGACATCCCCAAATCGCCTTTTTGGTTTCATCACGGTCTTTATCAGATGAAAAGTAAACAATTCCGACAGAAATAGGACCTGCAACCGCCCCGTAAATAAAATAGGTGCCAACGGCACTCAATGCAAAGGTAAACCAGAATGAGGGTAATTTACCAGGTGCAGTGGTTTCCTGAACGTTGTAAAACAGGCTTATACTATTGAAATTGAATTCATTTATGGACATTGAATTTTCATACAAACTGTCCATGCTTAATCCTGCAACCTCTTTAATTTCCCTTTCAATTTCTGACAAATTCCCGAATTCATTTTGAATCTTCTGTTCATCAAAATAGAACAATTCAGCATTGAGTTCAAAGGCTGAAATTCTGATTATTGAAAGAAAAGAAATAAAAAGAAAAATAAATTTTTTCACATCTTGTTAGGTTAAAGAAGTTGTTTCAAAGTGAAAATAGCACAGCTGAAACCTTTTATTTTATTAAACCAGAATTATGCAAACCACTGGTATTCAATTCACTAAAAAACTCCAAAATAATTAAACAACATGAGCATGCACAGAAATCAGCTTTGAAACAACCTCTTAATTTACTCAGAAATAAATATTTACTCCCCCGCCAACAGTTGTAAACGAGGTGCTTGTGAGTTTAATATTCCCTTCAAATACAAGTGAAACCTGCTTTTTAAGGAAAATTTCCATGCTGATTGGCAACCAGAGTGGAGCATATATTTCCAGATCGTTGTTGGCGTCTTCACCAAAATTAATGTCTAAATCGAGCCCACTTGTTATTCTGACATTTCCAATCGGAAAAGTGACCTTTGAACCTAAATCCAGCCCAAAATCATTCCAGTAATGGGCACCCCCAAACAATGAAACAGAGGGTTTACCTGCCAGCAGCGTTCTTTCGTAATCCAGGCCAACGTATGCCTGGCTCCATCCGAATCCTAATTTAAGACCAAGATCTGAGTTCTTTCCAATCCCGTATCCACCATGAAAAAACATGGCAAAATCACCGTCCCCTCTATCTCCATAAACCGGGTTTAAACCAATTGACCATGCCCCTGTTTTTAATGTTTCAGCTCCACTGAATAAAACCTGGGCTTTTGATGATCCGACCATTAAAACCATTAAAACCAATATTAGTCCTAACTTTCTCATTTTTATTGTTTTAGTTAAAATTAATTAAAAGTATATTTATTTTAAGATTTTTTTCTTCTTTCAGGAGGAAGTATTTTATCCAAAAAGTTAATAAGCATTTTGTAATCTTTTTCTGGTACCACACTTAGTTCTAACCAGGGGTACTTGCCGGTTTTGTTTTTTGAAATTATATACAGCCTTAACCGCTTTATCTGGTTAAATAGCATTGTTCTTATTTCATAACTATCAAAGTCCTTGATATTTAACTGGTAAGCCTTATATTTTCTGAAAAGTGGAAATGCATGATAGGTACGAATTACTATTTTCGAATTTCCTTCAACCGAAAAATAAATATAATGGGGTTTTATTACAACCAGGTATATAAATGCCAGTAAGGCTAAAACGCCAAAAACATGACTGATCAGATTTTCTGCTTCCGAAAAATTGAAAATAAATGGAGAAAAAAGTATGAAAACACCTACTGCCAGTAAAACAATGTATGCCAGCCTGATTTTTGCAACCTGAATTTTATTATCAACTATAATCATCAATTATCTAATATAAATGGTTGATTTTTTTTATCATGACAAATGTAAACAATATTGGTATTAGTTCTATTCCAAAGTTTTTATAATTTTATATCTTCATAAAAGTTATTTTATTATACTTTTTTTTAAACCGTTTTTTATTTAAGAAACACTTTGTAAATTTGAAAAATTAATAGAAAGTAATAATTTGTTTGTTCTATATTTAACATTTATTAAATTTATAAAACAATTGCATCTTCCAGTTGCTTGATTCATTAAACAAATTTATACTTTTATTGCACAATTTGATGATTTTGTAAATTTTATTTTGGAAAGCTTTTTTATTTAGATATATTTAGCTTAAAATATAGATTGACATGAGTGGAGATCCAATAAATAAAGAAAAACTTGGTTTTATTTTCAGGCTTTTTAAAGCCATGCAAAAAGACAACTTGAATTACATTTACAGGGGTCTCTTTACCGCTAACATTACCGATAACATTCTTGCACTGGCTGAATCGAACCTGGTAAAAAAAGAAGATCTAAGGGCACTCAGGCGAAAAGTCTACAATGTGATGGTTGAGGGTCTTCAAAATATTACAAAACACCAGGCAGATATTGATGTATCGATTGAAAACAATAATGGGGTTTTTGTTCTGAAAAAAGAAAACCTCAAATATTTCATTACCACCGGAAATCTTATTGAGAACGAGAATATTGCTTCTTTAACTGCCCAGATTGAACAGGTAAATAAACTGGATGAAGAACAACTAAAGGCTTATCACCGGCAGGTACTAATAGATGGTAAAATTTCGAGCAAAGGTGGTGCAGGACTAGGCTTAATTGATATGGCCCGTAAATCAGGAAACAAACTTCTTTATGCTTTTGAAAAGGTTGACGAAAAATATTCCTACTTTTACCTGCATACCGAAATCCCTACCACTTCATCCGGATCATCGATAAGTATATCAGGAAATAAGGGTTCATTGCAATATATAACTGCTTTGCATCAAATGTTAAACGAAGAAAATGTTCTCATCATTTTCAACAGCTATTTTAACCAGGAAAGCCTGATGAACCTACTATCTATCATAGAAAAACAGATGGTTGAGAGTGTGAGCCTTAAAAAGAGGATTTACCATACCATGGTTGAAATGTTCCAGAACATTATTCAGCATGGTGACGATTATAAACAAACACCCGAAGGCAAAGCCGGTTTATTTTACATCAGTGAATCGAATAATGAGTTTTTGTTAAATACCGGAAATTATATTAATAACGCCAGGATTCCGGTTCTGAGGGAGAAACTCGAACATATAAACAGCCTTGAAGGAGAAAAACTAGAAGAATTCTATAATCACCGCCTTTTTGATTTTGAAATAGATACAAACAAAGAAGCAGGCCTGGGAATAATAGATATCAGGATAAAAACTGACAGCAAACTTGAATATAACTTTTTAAAAATTGACGATACTTATTCCTTTTATACATTAAGAGCAAAAATTTCAAAAACCTAAAAAATGGAAGCATTACATATTGAACCAAGCGACGATACCCCTAAAATCTATTTTGAGCCCGAAGTTGATTTGTTTGTTATTGAAGGTAAGTCCCTGCCGGAAAATGCTATAGATTTTTATCAACCTGTTTTCGACTGGACGGAAGCTTACCTGAATTCAAACAATCCTCCATCAGAATTTGTACTCAACTTTAAACTTGAATATTTTAATACTGCGTCTTCTAAACAAATAGCAAAACTGCTTCGTATCCTTGAAACCTGTAAAATAAGTGAAAAGATTTTGATAAAATGGTATTATGACAGAGAAGATACAGATATGCTGAAAGCCGGAAACAGATATTCGAGCCTGATTAAGCTCAAATTTGAGTTCCCGGTGAACAATGAATAACTATCCCTGCCCTCATAGAATTTACCTTATAATTTCGTTTATTTAATTCGTATTGAATTATTTTAAGGCATATATCCTGGTAGAAGTTCATCAAAATCTGCATTTGTTAATTTTGACAATTAGTAAAATTCTATATGGCATTAATTAAAACTGTCAGGGGCTTTGTTCCGGAAATTGGCAAAAATTGTTTTCTGGCCGAAAATGCAACAATTGTAGGGCAGGTTTCTATTGGCGATGATTGCAGTATATGGTTTAATACAGTATTAAGGGGCGATGTTAACTACATTAAAATCGGGAACAATACTAATGTTCAGGATGGTGTTATTATTCATGGGACCTATGAAAAATTTCCAACAAACATCGGAAATTCTGTATCAATCGCGCATGGGGCTATTGTACATGGCTGTACTATTCACGATCATGTTTTAATTGGCATGGGGGCAATCGTTATGGATGGAGCAGTTGTTGAAAGCTATTCAATTGTAGCTGCCGGGTCAGTAGTTACACAGGGTACTTTGGTTAAATCAGGCAGTGTTTTCGGGGGTTCACCAGCTAAACTCATAAAAGAAATAAGCCATGAATTGTATGAAGGGCAGGTAAGCCGCATTGCGCGCAGTTATGCCCTGTATGCTTCTTGGTACAAAGAAAATGAATCTCAAAGTTCAACGTGACTGACCGATTGAATATCATTACAAAAAATCCTAGCCCTTTCCATGAAAAGTTCTGTTGATTCTGTTGTAAAAAAATTCCTGATTCTATTTTTACTACATTTCACTTCCATTTCCGGGTGACGTTGAAGGTAATTCCTCAGACTTTCTGCTACTATTTTACCTTGTGAAACAATTTTGATGTTTTCGGGTATATACTTTTTTATTTTAGCATACAATAATGGATAATGGGTACATCCCAGAATTACGGTATCAATTTTATTATTACGGTTTACCAGGTTTTGGATGTTTTTTTTAATAAAAAAATCTGCTCCTTCGCTGTTGTGCTCGTTGTTTTCAACCAGAGGTACCCACATAGGGCATGCTTCCTGCAATACATGAATTTGAGGGTATATTTTAGCCAATTCAAGGGGATAAGAATTTGATGCCACAGTACCAGCAGTACCCAGAATACCTACTGTGTTAGTTTTTGTATATTCTCCAATAGCTTCTACACTGGGCCGGATTACACCCAATACACGGCGTGAGGGATCTATTAAAGGTAAATCGTTTTGTTGTATTGTCCGCAAAGCCTTTGCCGAAGCTGTATTACAGGCTAAAATAACAAGTTGACAGCCCATTTCAAAAAGTTTTTTAACTGCCTGTAATGTGTAGGTATACACTGTATCGAAAGAGCGTGAACCATAAGGAGAACGGGCATTATCGCCTAAATAGTAATAATCGTACTCGGGCAAAAGGGTGAGAAAATCAGAAAGAACGGTCAGTCCTCCGTAACCTGAATCAAATACGCCAATCGGACCGGGTTTCTTATCCATTTTATGAGATTTAAAATAAAAAGCCCGAAAATGAATTCCGGGCCGAACAAAATATTTTATTAAATTTATTTAGTTGCCAGCTTGGCTTTTACCATGCTTGTAATGTCAATACTTTCTTCAGAAAAATATAACAATGCGTTTACATCGAAAATATAGGTAAACTTATTTTCCTTTGCCACGTCTTTAATGGCTTTGTCAACTTTATCAACAATCGGCTTGTATAATTCGTTTTGTTTTGTCTGGAGTTGTTCACTTGCAGTTTGTTGGAATTCCTGAATTCTTTGCTGCAAACCCTGAATTTCTTTTTCTTTGTCTGCTTTTACAATATCTGACCATTTTTTAGGATCACCAGCCGGTAATTTTTGGTTTTCGAGGTAATCGTTAATTTTATTGTTGGCTTCAACATTCATTAATTCTAACTGGTCTCTTATTGATTTCTGCTCTGCTTCAAGGGTTTTTTGGGCCTGCTCACTTTCGGGAAGGGATTGAATAAGTTCCTGCGATTTTATATGCCCGAATTTGTAAGTAGTCTGAGCTTTAATATTCATTCCGGCAACTATTAAAATTGCTGCCAGTATCATTTTTGTGCTTTTCATAATAATGTTTTAGTTAAAAAATTGCTTAAATATATGAATTAATATCAGAAATTAATTTTTTTAAGTACGTCGTCGCTCACATCGTATTTTTCGTCGGTATAAAGCAAAGTAGCGCCTGCGGCGATGTCAAAAATCATGGCATAATTGCCCTCTGTTGCCAATTGTTTTATTGCATTATAAACCTCTTCCTGTATTGGTTTTACAAGTTCCTCGCGTTTTTTAAACATCTCACCGTCTACTCCGAAATACTTCTTTTTCAGGTCTTTGGCTTCTTTTTCCAACTGTATAATTTCATCTTCTTTTTGTTTTCTCATATCTTCGGTAAGAAGCACTTTTTCATTTTGAAACTCTTTGTATTTCTTTTCAACTTCTGTGAATTTCTCTTCTACTTCTTTTTGCCATGTTTTCGAAAATCCTTCGAGTTTTGTTAATGCGGCCTGGTAACTGGGAAGTTTGTTCAGAATGTATTCGGAATCAACATAAGCAAATCGTTGAGAAAAAACTACCTGTGAAACAAACACAGATAAAATAGTTATTAAAACAAGTTTTTTCATAGATGTATGTATTAGTTTTAAAATTGCTGTCCAAGTACAAAATGGAAATTCTGGCCTTCTACCCCTTTCCTACCAACATCAAATCCGTAAGCATAGTCTATACCTAATAAACCCAACATTGGTAAAAATACCCTAACCCCAACACCCGCCGAACGGTATAAACCAAACGGATTATATTCTTTAAAATTGTTCATGGCATTTCCTGCCTCGATGAAAGTCAAAGCATAGATAGTGGCCTGTTCTTTAAGGGTTAATGGATACCTTATTTCAAGGGTGTATTTACTGTACATATATGTTTCCTCAGTACGAGACAAAGCACCATTTGCATAACCCCTTAAACCTACAATTGTAGCACCATAGGAATAGAATCCCATTCCATCCCCTCCTACCTCATACCTTTCAAATGGGGTATTGCCAATATCTTTATTGTAATATCCAACGTAGCCGTATTCAGCTTTGGCCATAAGAATCAGATCCTTCCATAGTGAATTGTACCAGGCGGCTTTAAAGGTAAATTTGTAAAATTCCAGCCATTTATATTTGTCTACAGGTTCCATATCCGCATAATTCTTTTTATTCCAAAGAGAAAAAGGTGGTGTGAATTCGATTCCTAAAGAAAAATCAGATCCATATCGCGGATACAAGGGCTGGCTTACTGAACTTCTACCAATTACTGTATTAAAAGATATCTGGTTGTACACTCCATTGCCGCTGTCTGTAGGAAATTGTGCTGACTGGTATTGATGTAAAAGATATTTTCTAAAACTAATGTCGTTATACAAGGTGAAAAAATCATCCGGCCATTTTAATCTCCTGCCAAGCCCTACCGTGGCAGTTGTTATTCTCATTTTTTGGTTACTCGACGAGTTTGCATAGTTTGAATAATACCTGCTGTAATATCCCCCGGTTTGTATGGCATGTGAAAATGATACTGAAAGGGAGTTAGGCTTTTTGCCTCCCAGCCAGGGTTCCATAAACGAAATGCTGTAATTCTGGTAATAGGATCCATTGGTTTGTGCACGAATGGACAATTGTTGTCCGTCTCCCGTTGGCAGTGGTTGCCAGGCTTTTTTATTCAATATGTTTCTGGTAGAGAAATTATTAAACCTTAAACCAAGGGTTCCAACAATCATACCTGCCCCCCAACCTCCGGATAATTCAACCTGGTCGTTTGGTTTTTCGACTAAAGAATACTCGAGATCAACCGTACCATTTGATGGATTTGGTTTAGGGGTTGGAACAATTTGTTCCGGATCGAAATGTCCTAAAGCAGCTAATTCCCTTATAGTACGGATAATTTCCGACCTTCTGAAAAGTTCGCCGGGCATAGTTCTTATTTCACGTCGTATTACATGTTCGTTGGTTCTGGTATTCCCAGTTATGGTTACCTGGTTTATGGTAGCCTGCGGACCTTCAATTATCCTCATTTCCAAATCAATTGAGTCGTTAATTACCTGGGTTTCAACTGGATCAACCTGGAAAAACAGGTATCCATCGTCCATATAAAGATTACTCACCGCATCTTCGTCAGAAGACAATCTCTTATCTAAAACAGCCTGGTCGAATATATCGCCCTTTTTAATTTTCAGTGCCCGTGTTAAAATATTGGAAGTGAATTTGGTATTTCCAATCCATTTAATATCGCGAAAATAGAATTTAGAACCCTCAACAATTTTAATTTTAAGCAAAAGCGATTTATCAGGGTTTACAGAAATTGAATCGCTTAAAATCTGGGCATCCCTATACCCTTTTGCATTCATTTTTTCAATAAACTTTACTTTATCTTCTTTAAACTTTGAGGGAACATATTTCGATGGCTTGAACAATCCATACCATCTTTCTTCTTTTGTTTCTTTTAGAAAATGTTTCAGCTGTTGTGGTTCAAAAACTGAATCCCCTTCAAAAATGATGTTCTTTATTTTAACCTTTTCCTTTTTATCAACATCTACATATAAAATAACCGAGTTTTGAAAAGTAGTATCGTTTTTTGTAATAGTTGTTACCTTGGTATGGTAATATCCTTTTTCAACAAAATGCTTGGTAATGGTGTTTTTAACTGTGTTCAGTACATTATCGTTGACCTGTTTACCTCTTTTCAGATCAATTTTTTCTGTCATATCTTTTATTTGTGTACTGTTCAAACCTGTAAAAATGACCTTTGAAAGCCTGGGTCTTTCCTGAAGATAGATATTAAGAAAAATTGAATCGCCGGCTATCTGGGTATAGCTAATTTGAATATCCGAAAACAGGCCTTGTTTCCAGAGTTTTTTCATTGATTTTGTAATATCGTCGCCCGGAACCTTAATAACATTTCCTGGCTGAAGACCAGAAAGTTGAATTAACGCATTATGATTCAAATATTTCACGCCTGAAATAGTTATCCCTCCAATGGTATAATGCTTTGGATTGGCGTAATTTGTACTGATTTGTGCTATTAGTTTGAAATTTAGTAATTGTACTACCAGCAGGAGCAATAAAAATTTGAGTTTACTCATATCTTATTTTATAGTGTATTTTCAAACGAAATACAGGATGATACTATTGTTGTAATTCTATCTTAAATAATCTTAACTTCTTGAATATTAATTCAATAAATAATTAATTTATGGGATTACCCTAAGCATTTCGAATTGCGAAATTAAAATAATTTCTCAAATGTTTTGATTTAGTTGCTCACTTGTTTTTCCAAATCTTCTTTCGCGTGCCTGGTAATTTAACAAAGCTTCAAAGAATTCTTGTTTTCCAAACTCAGGCCATAGTTTTTCAGTAAAATACAACTCTGAATATGCAAGCTGCCACAGAAGGAAATTGCTAATCCTGTATTCTCCACTAGTCCTAATCATGAGTTCCGGATCAGGAATACCTGAAGTTGCAAGGTTTTCAGCAATTGTGTTATCATCAATTTCCTCAATATCAAGCTTTTTATCCAAAACCTGACGGGCAATTTTTCTTGCGGCTTCAGCTAATTCCCAGCGCGAACTATAACTTAAAGCCAATACCAGTGTCAGACCTGTATTGTTTTTGGTTTGTTCAATAGCGCCATATAATTTGGCTTTAACTTTGTTTGGTAAGATATCGTGGTTTCCGATTGAAAGGAGCCTGACATTATTTTGCATTAAATCCTTTGTTTCGGTGTTTAGGGATGAAATCAGAAGTGCCATTAATGCATCCACTTCAAGTTTCGGGCGGTTCCAGTTTTCAGTCGAAAAGGCATATAGGGTAAGATATTCAATGCCCAATTCGCCAGCTGCCTTAACGATTTCTTTCACCGATTTTGCCCCCTGCTTATGGCCAAAAACCCTGTTTTTCCCTTTTTGTTTTGCCCACCTGCCATTGCCATCCATAATAATGGCTACATGCCTGGGCAATTTTGATTTATCAATTTGGTTATGGATTGCCATTGAAGTGTATTAACAATATGAATTTGAATTACTTAAGGTATGCAGGACAACTTAAGCTTCCAAGTGCAAATTTATAAGTAAAACTGATTCCGGCAAAAGAATACCAATCTTTACTACTACTATAAGAATATTGTTTATTGTCGGGCACAGGCGTTTGCGTATAGTTATCAGAAGGCAGTTGATCAAGATAATCGGTAAACGTTTTCCTATAGGTCCATTCTGCTGCGACGCATAAGCGTGTGTTTATGGCGTATTTAAAACCTACGCCAAAAGGTAAAACAGGTTGTACCGGAGCAGATCCACTTTGCGCGGGATAAAGCATTGCCCCAAGTCCTGCAACCAGGTAAGGACTGAAAAACTCATACTGGCTTTCGGGTTTAAAGGGTAAAAAATTAAATTCGCAGAGCACTGAAAATTCGTAAAGTGCGATATCAAAACTGTGGTTGCGCTGTTGCTGATATCCATTTTCACTATCGGCATCGTTTCCGCTAAGCGACGAAAGTGTGCCATTGAACCTTATTCCGTATCTTGAATTGATATTATACTTGTAGATGAAACTAAAGGTAGGTTCAACTGAATAGAAAAGTTTTGATGGGTTAACATCGCCCATATAGTATGAAACTCCACCAAATAACCCTACTTCGTGTACCTTTCTTTGTGCTTTTACGATAAACGAACAACCAATGAGCAGTATAATTATAGTAAGTCTGTACATCTACAAGGTTATGAGGAAATTAAAATTTAGGCAAACCTGTATTGTCTCTTTTTAAGAGATAAGTGACTGTAACAACTGTAAAAATAAAAGCGTCGTTGTAGCTGTTTCCTCCACGGTGTAATGTACCTGATGGATAGGGAGCCTGAGGGTTTCCTGAAGCATCGATATGCCTGTCGGCCAGTTCGGCAGCAATTGGTCCGTAAGTAGCTGAAATTGCAGCATTATCATAATAAGAACCATGTGCATCGTCGAGATAATCGGAGTTGGTAAAAGTATTTGAAATTTCGAGCCCAATTGAAATTTTGTTGTTGAGCCTGTATTTTGCACCCAAGCCAACCGGCCATCCTATTCCAATCTGGTTATAAAGGGGCGGATTATCTCCAATTCCCTGACCTTCAGTTCCTAATGGCTGAAGATCGTATTTTGTACCATCGAGTTCAGCCTGTGGATTAAAATAAAAGACAGAAATACCTGTGAATGCATAGGCACTTATGTTTCTTATGCTGTGCAGGCTGGAAAAAGAGTATCTTGGATTAGCTTTTTCTTTCACAAAATAGTACTCACCATGCAGGCTAAACTGATAAATTTGCGAAGTAAAAGAGAGATTTCTTAGTTTTCTTCCTTCCGACCCTGAGGCAGCATCATCGGCTGATAACATTGCCCAGGTAACACCTGCCTTTACTGATAAAGGCTCCAGAACACGAAACCTGTATTTTAAGCTTACCACAGGTCTGGTTGATGAAAAATCGAGATCGCGGACGCCAAAGAAATGGGCTGCATCTTTTGTTCCGCCTCCTAAATCTCCCATAAAGTGACTTATCCCGGCATCTAAAACCAATGAATGCCTTTCCGATTTCCAACGCTGTGCGCAAGTAGTGACCGTATACAGAATAAATAAAGCTAAAAGACTAAATGATTTGATCATATTTTCACTTGTTACTTCTTGCCATTAATGGCTTTGAATAGATTTTATATAAAGAGTTCTTTAACAAATATTTTGCCATTGCAAATTTATTCTCTTTTTTTAAAAGTCAATAAATTATTATAAATACGCAATAAAGTTAATTTTGTTTTTAACCCATGAATTATTTTTACGATACACCGATTATTCTTGATGAGTAACCACATTAATTGCTTGATAATTAACTGTATTACAGCGAGATTAACTTAAAAATTTTATCCTTTTTTTTTAATTCCTGACATCGAGCCCCCACATTAACTTTTTCCGGAGTGTCCTGAAAAATGTAAGATCTGAATTTTTTATTACTTTTATTCTGAATGAAGCTTTGTTTATTTTAAGTTCGACATCGGCAGTTAATGATTCGTAGCGTCTGTCGAGCGAAACAAGATAATTTTCGTCCCTGCCGCTTATTTTAAGCGTAATTTCAAGATTATTTGAAACAACCAGCGGTCGAACAGTTAAATTGTGAGGGGCAAGAGGTGTAATAATAAAATTCTGGGCTTCGGGCACTACAATTGGCCCGCCGGCACTTAATGAATAAGCGGTTGAGCCAGTAGTGGTTGCAACAATTAATCCATCTGCCCAATAAGTGTTAAGGTATTCACCATTTAAATAGGCGGTTACCGTAATCATTGCACTCGAATCCTTTTTGCTGATGGTTAATTCATTGAGAGCAAACTGAAAATCATTAAACAAGCCCAATGGTTTCGAAAGTTCTATTAACTCCCGCTCTTCGATATGAAAGTCATTTTTAGCAATTTTTTCAATTGCCTGTTTAATTTCTTCTTTTGAAATATTGGCCAAAAATCCGAGTCTTCCCGAATTAATTCCTGCAATGGGTATTCCTGTTTCCCTCACATAAGTTACACTGTCGAGAAAGGTGCCATCTCCGCCTATGCTTAAAAATGCATCGGTATCTTTAGGCAAATCAGCAGCACAGCTAAAGAATTCACATTCAGTGCAATGTTTTAGCCTGTCAGGCAATGAATCGAAAAAAGAATTATGGATAACAACTTCCAGCTGGTTTTTTTTAAGTATTTGTGCAATTTCTTCGAAATAAGGTTCAAAATCTGAAGTGAATTTTTTCCCGTAAAGTGCAACTTTCATTGATAAACAAGTTAATGAACTAAATAATTATGATGTTAGATGGAAGATTTAAAATGTAGAAAAAAACCAGGTTCACCCAGACTGTTAACCGAAAAATCAAACCGTACCACTTTATCGTAATAAGTTGCAAGATCCAGCCCGATACCACCACTGAACAATATTTTGTTTGATAATGTATTTTCCAGTACTACATCATATCTGCTATCCATTGTATAGCAAAGATCGAAAAATGTAGTCAGGTAAAATGAATAATGTATCTTATTAAATTTTGTTGAAGGAATAAAATTCAGGGTTTTAATTGTTTTTGGAACCAGTTCAAATTTCATTGTGTTTTTAACCAGGTAATAATCTTCGCAATCAATAAGATAATACTCAAATCCTCTTATAAAATCCTTATATCCAATTCCTTTTGTAAAATAATAAGGTTGTTCTCTTGCGAATGACTTTTTAACTGAAAAAGAATGGGCCCCATAGAATTTATCGGCAATATTGTAATATTGTTTCATTGTAACCGACCCTGAGAATAGATTTATCGCGCTGTTGCCAATTGAACCTATACCTGTTTTAATCAGGTTAAAATCAATGAAATATCCAGTTAATGGATAACTCCGGCTGTCTCTTTTGTCCAGAAGAAACTGGTACCTTGTTTCGAGATATCTTTCGGTTTTATTTCCTGAACCCAGGTAAATAGGGTTTAATTTAAACAGGCTGTCGCTAATATTAACTTCATTGTACGAAAGATAGAAAGAATGCCTGAAATTGAATTTTGGCCTGTAATCGTAAATAACGGTAAACTGATTTGAATAAATCGCGTATTTATCGGTACTTGTGTAATTTTCGGGTTTGTTTTGAAATGTTTTATAATATACCGATTGTTGATATAAAAATCTTGATCCAAAACCGATAAAATGCAGTTGCTTTTTGTCGAGGTAAATATTCTGGTAAAACAAGGATATTTCTTTTGTGTAGCCATCGCTTAATCCCAATGTTATGGTGTGGTTTAACCCAAATGCATTATATTTTTTAATGGCAAACCTATAATCGAGTTTGGAAAAATCCATAGTTTGTATCCAATTGTTAAAATTCCGATCATGATTTATGATGTACACTTGAGGCCAAAGATACCATCTCTCTTCCACAATAACTTTCAGTTTAATTATATCAACTTCTTCCTGCGAAGTTTCTATGGTAACGTAATTAAAAAGAGGCTGCCTTAACAGATTTTTCTTGCTTTCGGTAAGTAATTCGTTCAATTCTGAACTGTCGATATATTCGTTTTCTTTCAGCTTAAGTTCTCTTAAAATTAATTTCTCACTGGTTTTCTGGTTGCCTTCTACAATAATTTCAGCAACGAATAATTTTTTTCCTGCCTGGTTTTTTACCTGGTTATGAGAACTCCTTAATTTTTGGGCATTTAAGTCTATTCCTGGCGAGCAGGTAATAAAAATCAAGAAGACGGATCTTAAAAGTACAGTTTTTTTATTCATCCAGGCCTAATGCAATTTTCTATATATCGAGATAATTCATAAATGATTCGAGCCTTTCTTCATAGAAATGGTTTAATTCTTCATCTTCCAAAAACGAAGCTTTAATATTGTAATTGTACCGCTCAAATGTTTGAACTATTGAACTCAGGTTTGTTGTATTTAGCTTTAGGGTTAAATTAAGTTTGGTAGAATCTTTAAAAGTAGAAACATAAAGACTCAGAATTTTAGAATCATTGCTTTCCACTATTTGCGCTATTTCGGATAAAATATAATCATGGAGATTAAGCTGCAGAATGATAATAGCACCCGGTTCTGATATGGCGGCCAGTTTAGCGAGATTAAAACTAAGATCCTGCAAAGTGATACATCCCAGATAATGGTTGTGTTCATTTAAAACCGGAACCACGGAAAGATTCAATTTCGAAATTAAACCAATTACCTCGTAAATATGCTGGTTCTGGTAAACAAACGGTCGTATTAGTGAAAGGGGATGAGCTCCGATTGATTCACTGGCTTCATTTAAATTGTAAATATCTGTGTCAGAAATTAATCCTAAAAACTCTTTATTGTTTACAATGGGCAAATGCGAAACCTTAAAAATTTCCATCCAGATAAGGGCTTTTATGCCGGTATCAGAAGTCATTAGTGGCGGGAGTACGTCAGATATCAATTCTTTGGCCAACATTATGCTCATCCTTTGAAATTTCGTGTTAATTTTGCATATCAGTTCAATATTGCAAACCTAATGAATTAAATGTAAAATTAGCAAAAAATGACAAGATTAAGTGTTAATATAAATAAAATTGCAACCCTAAGAAATGCGCGTGGTGGAAATATTCCCGATTTGGTGAAAGTAGCTGTAGACTGTCAAAGATTCGGAGCACAGGGAATTACAGTTCATCCAAGGCCGGATGAACGCCATATCAGGCAAAAAGATGTTTTTGATCTACGGCCCATTGTTTACACTGAATTTAACATTGAGGGTTATCCATCGAAAAATTTTATTGATTTGGTAATTAAGGTAAAACCCGAGCAGGTAACCCTGGTTCCGGATGAACCTGGTGCGGTTACATCGAACGCAGGCTGGAACACAATTAAAAACGAAAGTTTTTTAAAGGAAGTGATTACTGAATTTAAAAGTGCAGGGATCAGAACCTCTGTTTTTATTGACACAGATTTGAAAAACATTGAAAATTCAGCCAAAACAGGTACAGACAGAATAGAATTGTACACCGAACCCTATGCAGTTAATTACAAACAAAATAAAAACAATTCGGTGGTACCTTATATCAGGGCCGCTGAACTGGCTTTAAAACTTGGGCTGGAGCTGAATGCCGGTCATGACCTGAGCTTAGAAAACCTCAGATTTTTTAACGAACAGGTGAAAGGCCTAAGTGAAGTATCCATTGGACATGCCCTGATTTCGGATGCACTTTATTACGGGCTTGAAAATACAATCCAAATGTACCTTTACCAGCTTAAAAACTAATTTTTTTGAATAAATATGAAATTGTTTTTCAGAAAATATGGCACCGGATATCCATTAGTGATTTTACACGGCCTTTATGGCTCATCGGATAATTGGGTAAGCATTGCCAGGGCCCTGGAAAACAGTTTTTCGGTATGGTTGTTAGACGCAAGAAACCATGGACGTTCACCCCACAATGAGCATCATAATTACCCGGAAATGGCACAAGATGTTTACGAATTCTTTATTGAACATAAAATTGAAAAGGCAGCTGTTATTGGTCATTCAATGGGTGGTAAAACAGCCATGTATTTTGCAGATTCTTATTCGCCGTATATCAGCCACCTGCTTATTTTGGACATCGCTCCAAAAGCTTATTCAGATTCAACAAATAACTTTCGGTTTCAGATAAACCATAAAAAAATTTTAGAAACCATCCAAAGCATTAACCTAAACGCTTTTAACAAAAGAGAAGATATTGAAAATCAGCTGTTAAAATACCTTGATGACATAACAATAACCCGTTTTTTGATGAAAAATATCAAAAGGAACCACAGCATGAAATTTGAGTGGTTAATGAATGTAGAAGCGTTGCTAAATAATATCACGAATATTTCGGTTGGTTTTATGCCTTCCCAAAACAAAAATCGGGATAAAATACCTGTGTTATTTGTTAGAGGCGAAAAATCGGATTATATTAACCAAACAGATATTGAAGAAATAAAAAGATTGTATACCAATGTTTCCATAAAAACCATCAAAGGTGCAGGGCATTGGTTGCATGTTGATGCACCTTTGGAATTGACCGGAATTATTAAAGAATTTCTAACTTTTTCCATTATCTAAAATTAAAATTATGAGCAAGTTATATCTAATTGTTTTAAGCATTTTTATGTTATGTATTTTCAGTTGTACAAGTAAGGATTCGGATAAAAAACAAGAGCAGAAAGACACAACCGGTAAAGAAAAATATTCTGAAATTATTGATATAACTGAAAAACAGGATATAAAAGTGGACAAAGAACAAGCAGATTTTGAATCTTTTATCGGGAAATTTAAAAAAGTATCGCTTCCCTACGAGGAAAATCCGACAGGCAATGAGAAATTCAACAAAATTTCGCTCGATGAACAGGCAAAATACCTTTCGAAAGCGGAAAAACTATCGAAGAAAGACTTTGAAGACATGGCGGAATACACAGATTTTTATTTCATAAGCAATCCGGTAAATACCAGGAGTTTTCATGCTATTGTGTACGGAAGGTTCGAAATGGGTTCAACGTATTATTTTCTATGTACATTCAACAATCAGGGCAAATTATTGTCGAATATTGATTTTGCTGCTTACGAAATGATTGGATCGGGTCCACAGGCCGGACAAGAATTTAATACCCAGGGAAAAATTGATAAAAATCTCGAAATAACAGTAACCTCTGCTGAAGAAACACGAAAATATAAAATTAAGGACGATGGAATAATTCAAAAACTTTGATATTTTAAACAGTTTTTGTACTAAAAACTACCAGGTATGAAGAAGTGTTTGACAGTATTTGTTTTGTTGTGTTTGGATTGGCTGCCTGGATTTTCGCAGGCGGATTATATTTTTTTGGAAGAGTTCAACAACAATAAAAACGGTTGGTGGATTGGTGATGCAGAAGCTGCCAGGGCTAAAATCAATACCGGAAAATATGTGATTGAAAACAAACGCACATCAGGAAATTATTTTTTCTGGCTTGAATTCCCTGTTAATGATAAAGAAGATTTTTCGATTGAAGTGAAATTAAGGCAGGTTTCCGGCCCTGACGGCACAGAATTCGGGATTTCATGGGGTGCATCTGAATGGTCGAATTCTAAAAATTTTACGATAACAGCCTCAGGCATTTACACTATCTGGGGATACAACAAGGGTGAATATTATCAATGGCAATCGGCCCCGGGCTCGGGAAATATTAATACCGGCAATGAATATAATATCCTGAGCATTCAAAAATCAGCAAATACGCTCAAATACTTCCTGAATGGAAATTCTGTTTTCTTACATGATTATGAAAGAATTTCAGGGAATCTTTTTGGTTTTTCGGTAGGGAATAATTCAAAAATTGAAGTTGAATATATAAAAGTTAAATATCCCAAACCAGTTATAAACCTGGTAAAAGATGTAAATGTAAATCAAAAGAAAAAAAACCTGGGAAACAGGATTAATTCCGTTTATTCCGAAATTGCGCCGATTATTTCACCCGATGGTCTAACGCTTTATATTGCCAAGCAGGGCGATCCAAACAATACCGGAAATGAAAAAAATTATGATATCTGGTATTCCGAAAGAAAAAGTGATGGGAACTGGGGAAATATGAAAAAAATGGAAAAACCCTTAAACAATGACGGAGACAATATTGTAATTGCGGTATCTCCTGATAACAATTCCCTTCTGCTCGAAGGAGTATATACTTCAGATGGTTCGTTTTTAAGCGACCAGGGCATCTCACGGACTTACAGAACTGCCTCCGGCTGGACTATTCCCAGGCAGGTTGTAATCCAGGAATTTTATAATAAAAATGAATTTGAAAGTTATTGCCCTACGGTGGATGGAAAAATCCTCATCATGTCTGTTGAAAGGGATGATACCTACGGACTTAAAGATTTGTATGTGAGTTTTTTGCTTCCAAACGGCGATTATAGTCAACCTTTTAATATGGGTTCCGATTTGAATACTTACATGAATGAAGGAACACCTTTTATAGCTCCTGATAATAAAACTCTGTATTTTTATTCTTATGGACATCCGGGCTATGGCAGTGCCGATATTTTTATGACAAAACGGCTCGACAACAGTTGGAGAAAGTGGAGCAAACCCCAGAATCTTGGTTCGGCCATCAATTCAAGCGACTGGGATACCTATTATTCAATAGCCGCAAAAGGCGATTATGCTTACCTGGTTTCTTCGAGGAATTCATTGGGAAATGAGGATATTTTTGAAATAAAACTTACGGAAGAATCCCGGCCAGAACCAGTGGTATTGGTATATGGAAGGGTTTTTGACAATAAAACTAAAAAACCATTAGGCAGCAGTATCGTATACGAAGATTTAAAAAGTGGAATAAAAGCGGGAGATGCCCGATCAAATCCGGGAAATGGCGCTTATAAAATTATCCTTCCTTACGGACAGGCATACAGTTTCAGGGCAGAAGCTGAAAATTATATGGCTGTAAGTGAGCAGATAGATTTGACGCAAATTTCAGCCTACAAAGAGATTAAAAGGGATTTATACCTGGTACCAATTGAAACCGGGGCAACAGTGAATCTTAAAAATGTTCAGTTTAAAAGAAGCAGTGCTGAATTTGAGGAATCATCATTGCCCGAGATGGATCGGCTTGTGGCGCTCATGAAAAAATATCCTAAAATGGAAATTGAATTATCGGGACATACAGATACCCGTGGTGACAAGCAATTGTTACTTCAACTCTCTGAATTAAGGGTTGCTGCAGTAAAAAATTACATGGTTCAAAAAGGGATAGAAAAATACCGTATTTCCGGTAAGGGATACGGGGGTTCCAAGCCATTGGGAACAGGAAGTGAAGAAATTGAAATAAAAAACCGAAGGGTTGAATTTATGATAAAGAAAGTCTAAAACAATTAAAAATCAGGCTACCCGAAGTTTTTTCATATTGGTGTTGCTCATTTTCTTCCTGGCATAATTAAGTGTGATATGCAGGTAAGATTCTTTGGTTGAAGGTATTTCGAACATGGCATCCACCATTATGGCTTCGCAGATGGAACGCAGACCGCGGGCACCCAGTTTGAACTCAAGCGCTTTATCCACAATATAATCAAGCACCTTTTTTTCGAAAGTAAGTTCAACGCCATCCATTTTAAACAGTTTTTCATACTGTTTGATAATAGAATTTTTGGGTTCGGTCAGAATATTTCTCAGTGTATCTTTGTCGAGCGCTTCGAGATAAGTTAATATTGGCAAACGGCCAATTAATTCTGGAATTAAACCATATGATTTAAGATCTTGTGGAGCAATGTATTGCAGAAGATTTTCGCGATCGATTAGTTCTTTTTCCTTGCTTGCAGAATAACCTACCATTTTGGTATTTAACCTGTTGCCTATTTTTCTTTCAATCCCGTCGAAAGCCCCTCCGGCAATAAAAAGTATATCTTTTGTATTCACCGGAATCATTTTTTGGTCAGGATGTTTTCTTCCGCCTTGTGGAGGAACATTAACTATTGATCCCTCTAAAAGCTTCAACAATCCTTGCTGTACACCCTCGCCGGAAACATCACGGGTAATGGAAGGATTGTCGCTTTTCCTGGCAATTTTATCAATTTCGTCAATAAAAACAATCCCTTTTTCAGCAGCCTGTACGTCGTAATCAGCCACCTGTAGCAGCCTTGTTAATATGGTTTCTATATCTTCCCCAACATAACCCGCTTCAGTAAGAACAGTGGCATCTACAATGGTAAAAGGAACATGCAGCATCCTGGCTATTGTTCTGGCCAGCAGGGTTTTGCCTGTTCCTGTTTCACCTACCATGATGATATTTGATTTTTCAATTTCCACATCATCTTTTGTGTCTTTTTGGGCCAACCGCTTGTAGTGATTATAAACGGCAACCGAAAGCACTTTTTTGGCTTCTTCCTGTCCGATTACGTATAAATCCAGAAAAGCCTTGATTTCAACCGGTTTTAACAATTTAATCGAGTTGACATCAAAACTTTCTTTTTGTTTAAATTCTTCAAGAACAATCTGGTGGGCCTGTTCAATGCAGCTATCGCAAATATGCCCTGAAACACCTGCTATCAGGATGTTTACATCTTTTTTACTTCTGCCGCAAAATGAACACTTATCCATCATATTTTTTTTATTACTGCTAACCCTGAACGACCCGGATCCTAATTGTTTTATTTACTATTATTACGTACCAAGACTTCATCAATCATGCCATATTCTTTGGCTTCTTCCGATGTCATCCAATAATCACGATCTGAGTCTTTTTCTACCTTATCCACCGGATTTCCGGAGTGTTTCCCTATAATTTCATAAAGTTCGCGCTTCAGTTTCATAATCTCACGAACTGTAATTTCCATGTCTGATGCTTGTCCCTGTGCTCCACCCATAGGCTGGTGAATCATAATTCTTGAATGTTTAAGGGCCGAACGTTTTCCTTTGCTCCCGGCTGTTAATAATACTGCTCCCATTGAAGCTGCCATTCCTGTACAAATAGTGGCAATATCGGGGCCAATGTATTGCATGGTGTCGTAAATGCCAAGTCCGGCATGTACTGAACCCCCTGGAGTATTAAAGTATATCTGGATGTCTTTTGAAGGATCAGTAGATTCAAGAAACAAAAGCTGGGCTTGTATTATATTGGCTACATAATCATCAATAGGCACACCAAGAAAAATTATCCTATCCATCATCAATCTCGAGAACACGTCCATAGAAGCAATATTCAACTGGCGTTCTTCAATAATTGTAGGCGAAATATAGTTATTGTATATTGATTGGTAGCTGTCTAAGGTAAGGCTACTTATACCTTTATGCTTTATGGCATATCTTCTGAATTCGTCTTTGTTCATGGTCCTGTTTATTTGTTAAAAATCAAAGTAAATTTTGAATGCTAAAATTACTATTTTTCTTCAAATAATTTATTGAAATCTTCTACAGAAATTTCTTTGGGTTCTAATTTTATAGATTCTTTTATTACCTCAACTACCTTATCTTCAAACTTTTTGTCGTATAATTTTTTTACTTCAGTTTCTTTTTTAAGAAAAAGATCTATAGCATATTTTTCGAGCTGATCTTTTGGAAATGATCCAATAGGTAATCCATAGTATTGCTGAAATTGTGCTTCGGTAAGGTCAATGGCAAGTTGTTTAATTTCTTCAGGCTCCACTTTAAGGTCATTGTCTTTCACAATTTTGCTTGTAATAAGTTGCCATTTTAAGTCTTTCATGAACATTGGAAAATCTTTTTCAAGCTTTTCATCCGTTAGTTCGTTTTTTTCGTCCCTAAGTTTCAGCCATCTTTTCAGGAATTCCTCAGGAAGTTCTATTTTTATTTTATCAATTAATAAATTCCTTGCATCCAGTAAAAATCTGTAATCGCTGTCTTTAATGGATTGATTTTTAATGTTTTCCTTTATTTTTTCCCTGAATGTTTCTTCAGTTTTAACTTCTTCGCCAGGAAAAACCTTTTCGAAAAGTTCTTCGTTCAAATCCCCTTTTTTGTATTCGGTTATTTCTTTTATTGTATACGTGAAATCAGACGAAAGGTTTTCAGCCTGTTCTTTTTCAATGCCCAAAGCCATAGCTATTTCCGAATCGCTGTTGAAAGTTTTCCTAAGTTCAATTTTCAAGACATCGTCACGCTTTGAACCAATAAATTTATTTTTGGTTTCTTCGTCCTTTATCTGGGTTATGGCAATGGATGTATCTTCTTTTCTGATTCCGTTTTCAAGTGGGTTTCCTTCAGCATCTGTTTGCTCAATTGTTCCTTTTACATAAGATAAACTGCCCGCTTCTTCAATGGTTTCAATTTTTCCATAGCGGCTGGCGTGGGCATCAATATACTTGTTAATCATTTCATCGTCAACGATGATATCGTAATAGGTACACTTTGTTTTTTTGTTCAGGGGCACTTCAAATTGTGGGCGAAAGCCCAAATCGAAGTTGAAATTGAAATCTTTCTGGCTGTCGAAGTCAATTGTTTCCTGGTTTTCGGAAGGGATAGGTTCTCCGATTATTTCCAGTTTTTCATCAATTATGTATTTGTTCAGGGTTTCCGAAATGGTTTTATTTACTTCATCAAATAAAACAGCCTTTCCATACATTTTTTTTATTAATCCCATTGGAACTTTACCTGGCCTGAACCCTTTCAATTGTGCTTTTTTTCTATAGTCTGCAAGCGTTGATTCAACTTTGGGGTTTACATCTTCTTCCTTGAGATTAATTTTTAATTTGGCATTTAGCTGATCAATTTGTTCTTTTACGATTTCCATAGTTTACAATTTAAAAAAACCGCCAAAACTGCGTATTTTCGCTAGATCGGACGGTTTTGTCTTGATTTTATAATATTTTCAGGTGCGGATGAAGGGACTCGAACCCCCACGCCTTTCGGCACCAGATCCTAAGTCTGGCTCGGCTACCAATTACGACACATCCGCAAAAATTGGTGTGCAAATGTAAAGCATATTTTTTAAATAAAGATATTTTTTATTTAAAAATTTGTTATTCAGGTTTTCTTCTTAATTAATTGACAGATATTCAAGAATTTATACTGGTGAAAAACCTTTCTGTCAGTTTGGTAATATCGTTGAGCCTGGCCAGTTTTTTTATCCATTCCTTAGGAATTGAATCATATCCATAATACAGACCTGCCAATCCTCCTGTAATGGCCCCATTTGTATCCGTATCTCCCCCAAGATTTATTGCTTTTAAAACTGCCTGTTTATAATCAGAAGTGGTCAACAGCGACCAGAATGCAACTTCAAGGCTGTCAATTACATACCCTGAAGAACTTACCCTGTTTTCGTCGAGCGTTTGAATTTGGCCATCGAAAATTCTTTTAAAGGGTTCAAATTCAGAATTTTTGACCTGGCTGTTTTTGAAGAGTGCATCGGCAATTTTTAATGTTTCCTGGTAAGCAGAGTATTTGTCAATTCCCTCCAGAAGAAGTGTGGCAAACTCGATATAAATCACACATGCCATAACCGATCTTGTATGCGCATGGGTGATGGAAGAAACTTCTTTTGTCTTTAAAAACCTTTCGTCGGGTGAAATTTTTTTAAAATAAAATGCCAGTGGAAGAATGCGCATCAGCGATCCGTTGCCGTTTGAATTTTCTTCAGTATTACCGGCCTGTATAGGGTTTTTTACCGATGAAAGTTTTATAATCGCTTTGTTGGTACTTATTCCAATATCGAAAACTATTCCGTAAGGGGTCCAGAAACTTTCGTTCCGCCATTTTCCGAAATTCCGGGCTATATCTTCGAGTTGATAACCGCCACAAAGACTTTCCATTGTGCAGAATGTCAAACTACTGTCGTCGCTCCATGTTCCTGGTGGCTGGTTATAGGTGCCAAAGCCAATCATTTCTTTAACAGGGTTAAGGTGTAGCGAAGCCCTGCTTTTAAATTCAACCGGCACGCCAAGTGCGTCACCTACGCAGCTGCCAATCACACCGCCATATACCCTGCTTTTAAAATCAATCATTTGTAATGGTTTAATTTAATCGCTAAATTAACAAAATTGAGCGAATTATTTGATCTTGGGTTGAATTTCAGAATTTTAATGCTTTATTAATAAATATCTGTAAATTTGGTTAACTTGAACAAATCAAAAAATCAGTTGGTATGAAAATCATTAAAAAAATCTTGCTTTTCCTTTTGGGAATTATTGTTTTATTGGCCATTGTAGGTTTCTTCTATCTTAACGCTACAAAACCAGATTATACCGGAAAGTTAACATTACCTGGTTTAACTGACAGTGTAAATGTGTTTTATGATGAATGGGGCATTCCTCATATTTACGCAAAAAATGAAACTGATGCCTATCATGCCCTGGGTTATGTACATGCGCAGGAGCGGCTTTTTCAGATGGAAATGATGCGCAGGGTAGCTTACGGACGATTAGCTGAAATTCTGGGGAAAGACCTTGTTGAAACGGATAAGTTCTTTCTTGCCCTTGGGCTGGAAGATGCCGCCAATAAAAGCATCCTGATGAACCACAAACCGGAAGAACCCTTCGGAAAAGCCGCCCAGGCGTATATTGACGGGATAAACGATTTCATTGCCAAAGGAACTACACCGGTTGAATTCCGAATTTTAGGGATTCCCAAAGAAAAATTCATTATCAAAGATTTATACATGATTGCCGGTTATATGGCCTTTACTTTTACAGCCGGTTTTACCATGGATCCGATTGTTGACCATATTAACAAAACCCTTGGCCCGGATTATATGAAAAACCTCGGAACCAGTTACCCCCAGGGCACGCAACAAATTCCTTCGAACAATAAAGAAGATTCAGTTATAATTGAAAGTCTGGTTTCAATGGCCACTTCCATAAGAGAAAAACTACCTGTACCAACCTGGACAGGGAGCAATTCCTGGGTTTTATCCGGAAAAAAAACAAAATCGGGAAGTGTGATTTTTTCAAACGATACCCATATCGGTTACGGACAACCTTCGGTATTTTACGAAGCCCACCTCGAATATCCGGGTTTTACTATGTACGGAAACTTTTTAGGCGGAATACCTTTTGCCATGCTGGGCCATAACCAGGATTGTGCCTGGGGGCTTACCATGTTCGAAAATGACGATTTAGATATGTTCCGCGAAAAAATAAACCCGGAAAATAAGGATCAGGTTTGGGTTAAAAACCATTGGGAAGAATTAAAGCTGAAAAAATATAAAATAAAGGTTAAAGATGCCGGAGAAGTTGAATTTGAAGTAAAAGTAAGCCGGCATGGCCCAATTATGAACAGTTTGCTAGCGAAACTCGATTCAGCAGAAGCGCCGGTGGCAGTCTGGTGGTCATTTCCTCAGTTTGATTCAAGAATTGCAGAGGCATTTTATAAACTCAACCATTCAAAAAACATAAAGGAGGCTTCAGAAGCAGCGAGTTTAATATACTCGCCAGGGTTAAATGTAATGTATGGCGATAAAGCGGGGAATATAGCATGGTGGGCGGCTGCTAAACTGGTAAAAAGGCCACCTCATGTCAATTCAAAAATTATACTTGATGGTTCGTCCGGCAAAGATGATTACCTGGGATTCTATGATTTCAGCCAAAACCCTAAATGCATAAATCCTGAGAGTGGGTTTGTATTTTCGGCAAATAACCAGCCCGATACCATGGCCGGAATTCTTTATCCCGGTTATTATGCCCCGGAGTTCAGGGCAAGAAGGATTGTTCATTTTCTGGACCAGGACAAGAAATGGACGATTGACGAAATGAAAAAAATGATTACAGACAACGTTTCAGAAATTCATCCCGAAATGGCAAAGCTTATTCTTACGGCGGTAGACAGGCAGGAGCTTGAACAGAAGGGAAATAATTACAAAACAGCTTTTCAGCTTCTGAACAACTGGAAAGGAGCGCATAATGCGGAAGATATTGAACCCACCCTGTATTATAAGCTCTTATACAATGTATTGTACAAAACCTTTGTGGACGAAATTGGCGAAAAAGATTTCGATGCCATATCTTCCGGCCACATGATGGGAAACACTTATCCTTTCCTTTTTAAAGATGAGAATTCACCTTGGTGGGATGATAAATCCACTCCTGAAAAGGAAACCAGGCAGGATATTTTTAAATCGGGTTTTTATAAATCGGTGGATGATTTGGAAAAACAGCTTGGCATGGACATGGACAGCTGGAAATGGGGAAAAGTGCATTTGCTAAAACACGGGCACCCTATTGGAACAGTAAAACCATTCGATAAAGTGTTTAATGTAGGACCCTTTGCTGCGCCCGGTGGCAATCAGACCCTCAACAATATTGATTTCGATTTTAATAAAAATGGAATTTACGAGTCAACATACGGTCCGGCAGTAAGAATATTACTTGATTTTTCAGATATAGAAAATTCGATAAGTATTTTACCAACCGGCGAATCGGGTAATTTTATGAGCCCGCATTACGCTGACCAGGCTGAAATGTATGCCAAGGGCGAATTCAGGAAGCAAATGATGAACAAAGAAGAAATTGTTAACACGAATAAGGGAAAATTGGTTTTGGTACCGGAAAAATAAAACTAAATATCATTCATGCATTAATTGCCAAAAGATAAGCCACGAATTCACGAATAAGAATGCCATTCGTGCATTAGTGGCAAAAAGATAAGCCACGAATTCACAAATAAAAATGCCATTCGTGCATTAGTGGCTAAAAGTTAAGCCCCGAATTCACGAATCAAGATTCCTTTCATACATTAGTAGCCAATAAAAGAAAATTTATGACAGAAATTATCTATAAAGAAGAAAGCTATAAAATTATTGGAATATGCATGGAAGTGCATAATAATCTGGGCGCCGGATTTCTCGAAATAGTTTACAAAGATGCACTTGAATTTGAGTTCAGAAAGGCAGGAATTCCATTTGAAAGGGAAAAGGAATTTATTGTAAATTATAAGGGTATTATTTTACCCCATAAATTTTATGCTGATTTTGTGGTTTTCGATTCAATTATTTTAGAAGTAAAGGCTGTGGCTGGTATTGCTGACGAGTTTATAGCCCAGGCTATAAATTATTTGAGAGTTTCAAATAATAAACTGGCAATAATTGTCAATTTTGGAGAATTAAAGTTAAACACAAAGCGAATAGTATTATAAATTGATATATTCTTGCATTGGTGTCAAAAAGATAAGCCACGAATTCACGAATAAGAATGTCATTCTTGCACTAGTGGCAAAAAGATAAGCCACGAATTCACGAATAAAAATGTCATTCGTGCATTAGCAGCAAACAGGTAAGCCACGAATTCACGAATAAAAATGTCATTCGTGCATTAGCAGCAAACAGGTAAGCCACGAATTCACGAATAAGAATGTCATTCGTGCATTGGTGGCAAACAGGGTCCGGCATTTACCCTTCAATATTTTTCACAGGCGGGCAACCGCCGTAGAAGGGTAAGCGGCGATTACAAATGCTCTTTAGCAGTAATACACATTTATACGCACTTGTATTAAAACAACATTGAATAGATAAAATTCGAAATTACAGTGGCTATGAAAAAAATTGTTACAATTAATATTTTGCTGGTTTTTCTTGTTTCGGGTTCTTGTTTTCAAAAGACAGATAATAAGAAGCTGCAGCAAGGTAAAGATATAAAATTGGAATCTGGCGATGATCTGGCTACACAATGGATTGCGAAACAAAAAGCAAATCTTGATATGGCCACATTTGAATTATATCCGCAACCTTCAAGAGGTGAAGGAAAACAAGGCAGCTTTCTGCTTTATCTTCCAAAAGATTATAAGACCGGAAACAAGCGATACCCGGTTCTTTATACCTTACATGGAGGAAATGGTAATCAGTCGGACGGGGAATGGTTAATAAAAATAATTGATAGTGCAATTAATTCAGGCAATTTAGAACCAATCATTGTAGTAAGTGTACAAGCATTACCAATTGGCTGGTATTGTAATGCAAATATTGGGGCTAAAGGCGTGGTAAGTGGCAGTGTAGAAGATGTAATAATAAAAGATTTAATCCCTTATATTGATAAAAACTTCAGAACTATTTCATCGGGTAACGGGCGGGGTATAGAAGGTTGGTCAATGGGAGGATTTGGGGCATTGCGCCTTGCTTATAAATTCCCGGGTATGTTTAACTATGTATCTTCATTAGCAGGTGCGTTAATTGATTTTGAAGACGAACCTAACCCGCAATATCTGGAAAATACTTTTGGTCCCACCACCGGAGTTGAAAAAAATCAATCGAAGGCTTATTTTGATGCTGTTCATCCTAAAAGGTACGCCAAAGAAAATGCAAAGTCTATTATTACCAATCATATTAAAACAAGAATAATAGTAGGCGATGGCGATTGGCTGTATAATAAAAATGGGAAAAATATCACTAAAAATTTCAGTGAATATTTAAGTAATTTGGGTATTGAAAATAAGTATTCGGTTATCCGGGGTGTTGGTCATATGCTACCTGATGCCTACGGTTCAGGTCAAATTAAATACCCAATTGATTTCTGGAGAGATGCTTTTAAAAAATAGTATAAAATTTTAAATTGATGTATTTAAAATGAAAATATTAAAAATTACTGAAAATGAAAACAAAAGAAAACAGAATAACAAAGACATTTCGAATGGTGAACATAATTGTTCTTTTATTCATACAATTAACCATTTTTGGTTGCCAACATAAGGACTCATTACTATTTCCGGTTGATAAATATACTGTGCAAACTAAAGATATACAGACTTCTTTAGGTAAAAGAAGTGTTGTTTATAAATCATATTTACTTATTCCTTATGTCGCTAATCCTGTTTATAAGGATTATCAATGTTTAAATGTGTTTGTTCCGGTTAAAATTGACAATAAAAATATAGATGTTACCAATGCCCCTATTCTTTTTAACATTGGCGTTGGTGGGTATATGTCGGTGAATAATGAAAAAGCAAAAGAAATGAACTACCGATCAGATTTAGCTCTTGCTGCCGGCTATATTGTTGTATCGCCCGGTTGCAGAGGACGGGATAATAAGGATTCCAACGGTAAAAATTACGGAAAGGCACCGGCTGCTATTGTTGATTTAAAAGCGGCTGTCAGATATATTCGTCATAACAAAGGAAGAATTCCGGGCAATACAGAGAGGATAATATCTGTTGGATGCAGTGCTGGCGGTGCCCTTTCGGCATTGCTTGGAACGTGTGGGAATAGTGATTTATATGATTCGTATTTAAAAGAAATCGGGGCAGCGGATGAGAAGGATAACATTTATGCATCAGCCTGCTACAGTCCTATTACAGATTTAGAAAATGCAGATATGGCATATGAATGGATGTATGGTTTACTTCCCACAAAGGATGGTATGGTTAATCAAAATTTATCAGAACAATTAAAAACTAAATATCCGGACTATTTGTTATCCTTAAATCTAACTGGAAAAGACGACTTTGGAGCAATAACAGCTGACAATTACAAAGATTATCTTTTAAAATATTACCTATTTCCATCACTATCAGGTTACTTAAAAAATTTATCTCCGGAAAAACTAGAAATATATTTGAAAAGCAATCCATGGATAATGAAAAAAAATGAAAATGTGACATTTACTTTCGACGCTTATTTGAAACATATCGGAAGAATGAAAGGACTTCCGGCTTTCGATGATTTTGAAAAACACAGTCCTGAAACGGAGCTATTCGGAAATGATTCAATAAATTCGCGACACTTCACAACATTCAGTTTAAGCTTTGAAACAAAATTAGACAACGCAAAAATTGACGATGATTTAAATACAAAAGTCAATATGATGAATGCTATGTATTTCATTATAAATAAAAATCAGGGATGTGCAAATTATTGGTGGCTTAGAAACGGCACCTCTGATAATCATACCTCACAAACAGTAATGATTAACCTTGCTACAAAACTTCAAAATACAAATAAAAGCGTAAACACTCAGTTGTTTTGGGATGGAGGTCATTGTGCGGATAATGATCCGGAAGGATTTATAAAATGGATTGAAAATATTACAGGATATACCATGCAAAATTAACTGCGCCTACAATATAGGAGTTCGGACGGCATGAAAGGCAAAGAGAGAACTCCTGGCAGAACCGCATCAATTGTGTCCATCGCTCACTATCCAGTTCCCATTTGGGAATCTATAAAATAACGTGAAATTCATTGAAAATAGAGTTTCATTTTGCCTGGTTATTTCGGATCATGCTGACCCCTCTCTGGGAGTCTTAAAATCAGGTTAAAATGTGAATAATAATTTTTGGATTTAAATATTTTGCAGATTACCTTTAAACCGTAAATCCATAAAACTAAATTCAGAAGACCGTGAAAGAAGAAAACCGGCCTTTCGCTTTGCAAATTGGTGCTGGACAGAAAATCGATATAGATGCCATTTTGATTTTGGGTTCGTATTTAGAAATATTAGGCTGTATTTAAAGAACATGCGATGAGTATTTTCGTATTAGATTGGTTGAAAAATTCAATTTGATAATAAATTGATTTATCGTAAATTTATGTAAGTAAAAATAACAATAATTATTTATATGGAAAAGTTTGGTACATATATGATAATACCTGAGAAACCATTAATTGTTGGATATTATAATGGAATAATCAAGATTGAAGACATTATCCACTTTAATATTGTTATTAGAAAAGAGCCAAATTATAACTATTTTGCTAATACTATCCTTGATTTTCGGTATTGTACACTTGATATCAAACATGACGAATTACCTAAAATAATTAATTATATTAAGAGTAGTTTTAAGAAAACAGGTGATCGGAAAGTTGCTTATTTGACTTCAAAACCAAACGAAGTTGTTGTAACAAGCATGTATCAATATATTTTAGATTATTCCGATTTGAACTATAATCCAAAAATTTTCTCAACAGTTAAAGCAATTGCCAATTTTTTTGGTAATAAAGTAATAAGTGAGAAAGAACTATTGGGAATAATTGAAGAATTAAAAACAAAACCTAATATTTTGTAGGCTCCAATTACCCTTGAATCGACTTCTCGCTGCGATTCCGCTGAACAAGTGCAAACAGGGCCAACAAGTTGCCGCTAAGTATAATTTTGGATTAGAAAATTCAGGTTAACTCTTAAATTAACGACTGATTAAATAGAGTGAATTTGATTTAGATTTTAAATAATTGAAATTGAAAACTTTATAACTAAAGGGATTTGACATAACTGAATATTTTAAGGCAAAACCATGAAACATAATATTTTCATATTGCTAATAGTTCTCTTGCTAATATCGCAGAATTTGACCGGACAAAATGTGGAAATTTTGCGAAAGAAAAACGTGATGAAAGGAAGTGTATCTACAATGGGAATAATAAATGGAATGATTTCAATTGATTTCGAAAGAAATTTAATTAATAGAAATTTCTTTGTTATGAACATAGAAGGCACTTATGGTAAGTATTATCATACCTATACGAAAGAAGCATTCCAAAGCTTACCAAGTTTTCATTCATTCACTTCAAGTATAAATGGACTGTTTGGAAGTAAATCCAATTTTTTTGAACTTGATTTTGGGATAAGATATTCAATTGTTGATGAAAAATATTCGGAATCTATTGAATCTTTTTTTCCAGTCGGAAATATTGGATATAGATATCAAAATCCTAATGGCAGGGGTCTTGTTTTTAGAATATTTCTTGGGACAGTTGGAATTGGAATTTCAATAGGAAAAGCATTTTAACGAAAAATTAGAAAAGCAATATCTAATAAATAGGCGATCAAGCAGCCTGAAAGCCCAGGCATGAACTCCCGGTTGAACTAAATCCGGACTGCAGTTCTTGCTATGAACTTATCGACCGTTTACTTTTTGTAATAAATTATATGATAGATATTTACGATGTATATTTTAGTTTTTTATTTTTATATAAACCCGCATTTGCCAATAGAAAAATTTCAATATTACTAAACAACAGCCGCAAAGCGTTCCGGGTTAATCCTGACATAGAAAATCTATCTTTTCAAGTGATTGAAATGGGTTTGATTTTCTATTTTGTATTGTCATTTAGAGAAATTATAATGACAATTTTGGATTTCATACCAACATTTTAAGTATCCATACCATAAAAAATGCTGTAACACCCATTACTACAGTGGCCGTGGAGTATACCCTGAGGGTGGAACCGGGCTGAAGGTTTGAAAACTTTGTGATGACCCAGAAATAGGAGTCGTTGGCATGTGAAAACACCATGGAACCGGCCCCCATGGCCAAAGTTGCTAACATTTTTCCCATACTGCTGTCTAATCCCAATGAACCCACCATGGGTGAAACGATAGAAGCTGCGGTAATGATGGCAACCGTGGACGATCCTTGTGCTGTTTTAAGAAAAGCTGCTAAAATAAATGGCACCAGCAATCCCATTCCGGTTTCACCAAGCCATTTTCCTGCATAATCACCTACACCGGTATCTTTGATTATTGCCCCGAACATTCCGCCTGCGGCCGTGATAATTAAAACCGGACCCGCTTTTTCCAATGTTTGTGAAAAAAGCCGGTTTAGCCTGTCAAATTGCATCATACCGGGTAAAAATAAAATTATACAAGCGCCAATGGAAAGCGCAATAACCGGATCGCCAATGAATAAAATCGTTTTACCTGCTCTTGAAACTGAATTCCATCCCATCAACAGCCAAAGCGATTTTACCGTGATAATGGTTAAAGGGATAAGTATGGGAAGCAGAGATTTCCATACAGAAGGATAAATGTTTGAATCATGAAATGGTTCGTTTATTTGTCCATTTACATCGCTGAATTTTAGTTTTTTTCCAGCGAAGTGAATCCATGCATAAGCAGCAATTGCGGTGGGAATGGCCACAAGGGTACCTGCCAGTATTAAGTTTCCCATATTCACCTCCATTATTCCGGCAGCAGCGGTTGCACCCGGATGAGGAGGAATAAGGCAATGTACAGAATATAAAGATGTTGCAAGTACCGATGCCATAACTGCAATAGGTATGCGCCCTATGGAGGCAAATGAATTGGCAAGCCCGCTGAGTATGATATAACCCGAATCGCAGAAAATAGGAAGCCCTGTAATATAGCCTGTAATGGCTATGGCTAGTTTTGAACGCCTTGTTCCGGTTTTGGAAAGAACAAACCTGGCAATGGCATTCATGGCGCCCGATTCATCCAAAGCAATACCGATAAAAGCTCCTAGGATAATGAGTAAACCAATTGAGCCCATTGTATTTCCAAACTCGTCTTTCATTTTTTTTACGGCCAGGTCAGCAGGCAGTGCAATCAGTGCCAGTATAAGTGAAGCCCCGAAAAGAACAACAAAAGAGTTCAGCTTGTATTTTGCAGAAAAAAGAATAACCAGGAATATTGTGAAACAAAGTAAAATGGAAACAAAAAACAGGCTCATTTTTTAATTTTTTCAGATGACAAAATCTAAATTATCATAATTCAAATTTAACTTTTTGAAATTATTTCTTTCATCAATATTAGAATTACAACAGATTATTTCTTTTATCAGCTGGTCCATCGGGTTTATCTTATTCAAACAAAATAATTTCATGGGGCTGCATTGCAAAGATAAAATTCCCATTCCTACTGTTTTTTCCATAAGGCAACCTGTTAAAAAAATCCGGATCATTCGCTGCACTATCGTAGGTTTCGGGGCTTAGTGATTGATAGTTTAAATTTTCTGCATTCAATATCAGGCATACTTCCAGCCCGGAGCCACTGCAGTTAAAAAGAAATCCGGCTAAATTATTTTCCTTTATCAGCAAAAGTGCTTCTGCTTGTAAAGGATTGGTGCTGGTATTATCAAGCATCTGGTATCCTTTGGTCCGCCAATCGTTAAATTTTTTAAGTACATGGTAAACGGGGAAAATCATATTTTTTTCTGACGGAAATTTATCCAGCCACTGCGAAGGCTGGTTTCCCTGCAAAATCCCCCTCTCACCAACAGTTTCGTAATAAGTAACCGACGAAACACCTGCTTTTGTAAGGTAAAGAAGGCTTCCACAGGTCCAGACTGCACCGAAAAGTGAAAAAATCCTGGTATCTACCTGCCAGGGCATCTCGTTCCCTTCTTCGGGTTTTTCATAATGCGAAACATTGGCATTAAACCTACGTTGAAGGTTTACAGGACTTACCATTACCGGTTTGCCATCTGAGAATTGCCGGGCACTTTCAACTACATCAAATTGCGCCGCCATATTTTCGATAAGCGATAGATTGTCAAAGGCATGTTCCTGGGGCTGAATGGAAAAGGTAAGCGCATCAAACCCTTTAAAATCAGTTCTTTTGAAGTTTAACTGTGCAAAATTAGCGTTTGTCCCGGCTACAATCTTAGCCTTTGGGAAAACCTTGCGCAAAGGGCCATCTAAACTGTTCCATAATGACGCGGGGGTAGTAAAAATATCGGGATGAAAAACAAGTATATTTTCGGCCAGGTTCCTTTTTTCTTCACTTATTTCTGAGAGTTTTTCAAGGGTTTCATTTAAATTTTGATCATTGACAAAAAGTGCGAGCTCCAGTTTCGAATTAAGGAATTCTGCTTCAGCTATGGCTTCCAAAAGTTCTTTTTCCCAATTATCTTTAAATGTATACAAATCAGCCCTTAAGTGAAAAAATCCAGCTTTTTTTATTATTTCGGCCTCTACCTTATCCATTTTCTGCCTTCGGGATGATTTTCCAACACCAATTGCCGGTAAATCAAATTTTTTATAGCTTGAAACCCGGATTGTAGTTTTATCCTGGTTCATAGCGATATTGGACTTCGAAAATGGCGTAAAATCAATTTTAATCTCCTGTTTTATTTCTGTTCCCTTTTCAATGAACACAGGGTAAGGAAGGCTGAGCGGCGTGCAATAGGTTTTGCAGGAAGCGTCTGTCCAGTTTCTATGGTCTTCTGTTTCAAATATTTCCCCTTTAAAGGTTAAACTGACTTTACCTAAACCAGGAATTTCCCATTCCATACCTGAAATATTTAAAAAGGGCTGTTTCGGGAAAACAAATAAAGGGAATTCTGAATCTTCTGCACTTCCATCGGGATGGAATATCTTGCATTTATTTCCCTTTGTTCCGGCTAAGGGGTGTAATACGCAAAATCCAATTCTGCAGCGTTTAAAACTTGTATTCGCCATGCCCTTCATGCCGAGCGTTATCTGGTTACCTGATTTCCCTACAATTGAATATTCTGCTTCAAAATCTGCATCCCCTTTCCTGTAGCGGCATTTAGTCAAAACTTCAAAACCATCCCCTGTTTCGGTAATTTTTTCAGAGATTATTTCCTGTCCGGCAGTGAGCCAGCCTTCGGTTCTTACCGCAGAATAAACTGAACGGATTATTTCAAAATCCGAGACACAAATATACCGTAGAGCTCCATTTTCAAGGAAGGCTGAAATATCTCCTGTTTTAAGCTTTTTAAGCGGAATTGGCGATTTTTCCCTTCCGTAAACTTTAAATTCGTCTTTCATTTCCAATCCAAAATTTGATAATGTGTGCAATTTGTTTTCCAGTGGATTCGAGCAATTCCGGGGCATTTTTCAATGCATCCCTGAGCGACATGGGTTTATCCATAATTGAGAGTAAAATATCGAAATGGTTTTGGTAGAGTTTTTCAAATCCCGGCCCAAGTGTCCCGGTTACTCCAATAACAGGTTTTCCATATTTGGCTGCAATTTTTGCGATTCCAAAAGGAACTTTCCCATTCAATGTCTGTGCATCCATTCTGCCTTCGGCGGTTATAACGATATCAGAATCTGCAATTTTTTGGTCAATATTCAGCGTTTCATCAACAAGACTGAACCCATTTACCAATTTTGCATTTAAAAAAGCCTTTAATCCGCCGCCCAGTCCACCGGCTGCCCCTGAACCTTCAAAATGTTCAATATCAATATTTAACTGATTTCTTAAAATTTCTGCAAAATGTTTCAGATTTTTATCAAGTAATTTTACCATTTCTGGTGTTGCTCCTTTTTGTGGCCCGTAAACTTCCGATGCCCCGTTTTTGCCGGTTAAAGGATTTGAAACATCGCAGGCTACGAGAATTTCCGGAACCTTATCAGGAAAAGCGGACAAATCTATTGAATGGAGTAAATGAAGGAAACCTCCACCCTGTGGCAATTCCTTGCCATTTTTATCCAGAAATCTGGCGCCCAGGGCTGTAGCCATTCCAGCGCCTCCATCGTTGGTAGCGCTTCCGCCAATTCCCATTAAAATTTTCGTGCACCTTTTATCGATAGCATGTTTAATTAGTTCGCCGGTACCAAAAGTTGTGGATATTAATGGATTACGTTCGTCCGCCTTAATTAGTTCCAATCCGCTTGCCGAGGCCATTTCGATAAAAGCAGTTTTTCCGTTGGCATCAAAACCAATTCCGGCCTCAATTTTTCGCATTAAGGCATCATGTACCGGAAACAAAAATTTCATCCCACCTGAACCGGAAACCATAACATCCAGAAAGCCTTCCCCACCATCTGAAACCGGGAGAATACCAATTTCAGCATCTTTTAATTCGTTTGCAATTCCTTTAGATAAACATTTTGCCACATTAAAGGCCGGCAATGACTCTTTAAAGGAATCGGGTGCTATCAGAATTTTTAGCATTGGTATTTTATTCTGTTAAATCTCAGGCAAATATACTGAATAGCTTTAAATCCTTTCGCACAGAAAAGCCGGAATCAACAGGATGAAGGAAAAAATTTACCGGGACTTTACAAATCTTTATATTTGGCTAAATTGGAACTTATCTCAAAAATAAAGCTTAATGAATACCGAAGGTGTAAAAGGCACGGCCGGCCAGGCTATTTTCACAGAACTTATCTGGGTGAGGGGAATTCTTTCAAAGCTGTTAATTTTAATATTTTCTGTATTTAAAACGTTGAGAATGGAAATTCCTGTTTCGCCGAAATTTTTACGCTTTGTAAACTGGTAAGTAGCTGAAATGTCGAGCCTTGAGTAAGTTTCCCTGTTGCTGTTGTTTTTTTGTAAAAATGGCCTGTTGAGAAATCCGGAACCATAAACATAATTGGCTGAAAGAAAAAATGGAGATAAATTTAAAATTCCGGCTATTTTTATTTCATGCCGCTGATCCTGGGGAGCAAACAGGTATTCACCGGGCAGCATGTATTCAAAATGTTCGGTTGATTTGCTAAGGGTATACGAAACCCAAACTGTATGTTTTTTCAAATTGAATTTTGAATACAAATCGATGCCGATCGTTTTCCCATTTCCATATGAAAGGCCTGAATTTATTGTATTTGCAGCCTTTAAATACCGGGTTAATCCATCGCAGGTTTTATAAAAAACTTCAAAATTAAGGTTCATAAATTTCTCATTGTAACTGATGCCTCCAACCCAATGCTGTGCCGATAATACGGGTATTTCTTCACCATCCGGAATTACCCAATTGTAACGGTAGTTTCCAAAATTATCCAGGTAAGAACTTTTTACCAGAAATTGGTTATAAATGCCCCATGCCAGGTTGAATCTGACCTTTTCCCCAACTGATTGTTGGAAAGCGATTCTTGGTTCAGGGAAAAATTTCTGAATTCCGGGCAGGTAGCTTGTTCTAACGCCAAAATCGAGAGTACTGTTTTTAAAGGTGACAATGTCCTTAAATCCAAAGGTGCCATAAGTTCTGGCTTCTTCCTGGTTATTGTATCCGGCTGAAAAAGTATCCTGATCGCTGCTTGTTGAATTGTTTAAGAACTGTAAATTTAGTTCAAACTGATGATGTGAAGAAGTTTCAATGCTGGTTTTAACCTGTAAACGTGATTCCGTAAGCTGGGTGTTTTCTTCAATACTGCTCTTTAATGTAATTTTGCCTGAAACTGTACTTGTGGTATTTGCCTCATCGTTATAATAGGAATTTAACCCTGAGTACGAGGCAGTTATTTCAGATTTTATTTTATCCGAAAATTTATGTAACAGAAAAAAGGAACTCCCGGTTTGTATATTTTCTTCGGCACTTATTTTGTTTATTTGCCTGTATTTGAATATTTTATCCAACGAGTACGAAAAATTATCGTTTCCCCTGTAAAAGGTTACAAAAAAATAGTTGTTCTCTGACTTTAGGCTGTATTTAAAATTAAAATCACGGAATTTATAATCCGGGTAAACATAAAATCCTGCCAGATTTGGATTTTTTTCATTGATGGTTTTGGGAAAAATACTCATCCCATCGTGGTATAGATTGTAATAGGTTTGCCTGTAGGCTAACTGTAATGACGATTTTTTAAACAAGGGCACTTCAACCAGGCTGTTTAAAGTAAAATTATTCATTGACAAGGTTCCTTGGAAATCTTTTGTACTTCCGTCTTTGCCATTAATTTCTGCAATTCCTCCTACACAATCGCCAAAGGAAGCATCGTACCCGGCTTTTCGCAATTGAATATTTTTCACCAACAATGGATTTACCGGACTGATTTGGTCATTGTAATTTTTTAGTCCAAACAAAGTATACCCGTCGAAAATGATACGGCTTTGTCCGGGGTAATCGCCCCAAATTACAATGTCGTTGGTTTGTTCGCCCGAAGCCAGAATTCCGGGTTGAAGCCTCAAAAGATTAAATACCGAATTATCGCTGCTTCCCGGCAGATATTTCGAAACTTTATGGTTTAATTTTATGGTAGCGGCCTCGTTGCAACTGGTGTAAAACGATTCCATCAGGTTTTCATTCACCGTTATTTCTTCCATCATCTGAATAAATGGCGAAAGGCTTATTTTTAATGACCTGGAGGTTGCTTTAACTATTGTATCTTTTACAATATAACCAAGCGACGAAATCCTGATTTTAAAAATGCTGTCGGTAGTGGAACTATAGGAAAAATGCCCGTTTTGGTCAGAAAGAACACTGAATTGATTGATAACAAGCTGTGTATAGGGTAAAAATTCGTTGGTTTTTTCTTCAGTTATTTTCCCGGAAATGGTGTAGATTTTAGGTTTTTCTTTTTCATTATCAGGTACTTCAATTTTTTTTGGAAAAATGATGTATACGCCTGAAGTTTTTTCATATTGTAATGGAAGGTCTTTTAATAAAAAATCGAGCATTTGCTCAATATTTTTAAATGTTTTATTAACTGAAAAATTGTATTTTGATAGTTCGGTGTTGTCAAAAGAAAATTTTAAAGCATACCTATCCCTTACTTCAACAAGAACCTGATTAAGTGGTTTGTCCTTTGCATTTATGCTGATTTTTTGGGCAAATACCTGTTGAACAATAATAACGAACCAGAGAACAACAATTAAATTTCTATATTTCAAATGAATTCTATTTTGACTCTAAAATATATTTTTTGTCGTTTATCTTTTTGCATTTTTTACCAAATGGTTTCAAGATAATGTTGTTTAATAAATCTTCAGGATCATTTGATTTTGAAAAACTACAGGTCGTTGAACCTTCCAGGTTGTCAATTCCTTCAATTTCAATATCATATTGTCTTTCCACTTCTTCAAGGATTAATTTTAACTCAGCGGAAGTAAAAACAAATTCATTGTTCATCCATGAAATTGAATTTGTGACCGATTCATTGTGTGCTTTAACAGGTTGGTTTTGTTTGTTAAGTATTGTGTAATCGTTTGGTTCTAATATGGTTGCCTCATTTATTACAGTTTGAACCTTTACTTTTCCTGTTAAACAAAATACCCTGTACGCATCGTTTCTTGAATAAATGTTGAATTTGGTTCCCAAAACAGTAGTTGTAGCTCTTTCCGAAACTACTTCAAATTTATTTCCTTTTGTTACTTCAAAAAAACCTTCGCCGGTAAATTGAAGCTGCCTTTTGTATTTCCACCAATAGGGATGGTAACTTAGCTCCGAACCCGCATTTAAAGTCACTTTTGAACCATCCGGCAATTCAACCACTTTATGGGTGGCGTTCGGACAATTTATTTCAATGGTATAAAATCTTAAAAATGAAACAATTCCGACAAACAATAGAATAATAGCCGCAATACTCAGATTCAGCCATCTGCGGAAGTCATGTTTTACAATTTTAACTTCAGGCTTTTCGTCCAGACTTTTCTCCAATTCTTTCCAGATATCATCTTTGCTCCTGGAATATTGAATATCAAGCTTTTTAAAAAACTCATCATTAAAATTTATATTTTTATCAGAATTGCTCATCTTTCCTTTTATGAAATCCTGTTTATGGATTTTATTTTATGTCTATAAATTCTCCCATTTCTTCTTTAATGTAATGCAGGGCAAGTGTCATTCTTTTTTCCACTGCTTTAATCCCGATTCCAATTCTTTCTGCTATTTCGCTGTATTTTAGCCCGTCGTACCTGCTCATTAAAAAAACTACTCTTTGGTTTTCATCCATTTTCGATATGGCGTTTTCAAATTTAATTCTAATCTCTTCAAATTGAAGTTCTTCTTCGGGGGATGAATCAACCGGATTATGATTTAACGATTTTTGAAATTTTAATTCCACCATTTGCCGGCGGTATTTTGTAATTAAAAGGTCAGAAGCAATTTTATACATAAGGCCGGTAATATTTCCTGAATCTTCGTGTAATTTTTTTTCCCATATTTTCATGAAGGTTTCCTGGGCCAAATCTGTGGCGAGCTCTTTGTCTCCACATCTGAAAAACAGGTAGTTTCTTAGCTGGTCAAAGTACTTATCAAATAATATCCTGAAATTATCCCTGGTCAAGTAAATTAAATTTTCCTGAATAAACGCTTTAGGTTTTAAAATGTTTTTCGCCCTTCAAACAATTTCTGAAGGGCGAAAAGGAAATTTTGTTTTTAGTGTAATTTAAATTTAAATCTTTTGCCAAGTATAATTTCTTTTGTTTCTCCGTTAACAGTTATCGTTGCAAGATTATCACAAGTGCCGTCGCCATAGTTTAGAAGGGCAAGGGGTTCATCATTTTTATCAATTGCAACAGTACCCTGAACTATAAACCTGCAATCGCCTTTAATTACAAGTGGCTCTTGTATTGTAGCTGTATGAGTATAGCCTTCGGAACATACTGATGAGGTAAAACCAGTAATATTAATCACATCGTCGAAATGAAAGCAAGGGGTGTCGAATCCGGCAATAAACTCGCGGGTTTTTTCAGTTTCGCGCACCAGTGTTGTACCATCGGCAAATGTAATGGTAATGTTGCCTACAACATTTACTTTTGGGTTTTGACCCTCAACAATTGAACAGGTTAATGTACGGGTTCCGGCAATATTTGTAGAATCTACATAAAAATCCTCAAAGGTAACAGTTCTTACAGCGCCATCTGTTCTTGGAGGTGCACTTAAAATGATAATAATTTTACCTTTAAGAATTGGTCCATTCTTGAGTTGAAGTCCGTCACCATAGTCTAGGGTAATTGTCTTCGGGTAGCTGCCTTCTACGGATACAATAGTGATATTTGGCATAATCCCATTCATATACCTTTCACCAAAAGACCAGTCAAATACACTTTTTGTCGGGCCAGCCTGGGCTATGCTTTCATTACTTCCGGTAAAAAGTTCAACTTCGTAATCCGGTGCTTCAACTGCTGCATCTGCTGCTGCTTCGGTTGTTATTATTGCCTGGTCATTACTGCTGATGGCCCCCATGTTGTCTTTGTTACATGCTAAAGCTAAAATTGCTAAAAATGCCAATAAACTGATTGCTAAATTTTTCATAGATATTTAATTTTAATGTTCAACAATTATGTTTTTTACTACATAACCGATCAAACATTAATTAACCCTACCAAAAAATGTAAAAAAAATTTCATTTTATCGAAAAGAAATAATTAAAACCCTAAGAATGAGCAAGATAATTTTTAGTAATATTTATTTTGGGAAAGATAATTTTTAACATAATCCTCAATGCCTTCTTCTAGTGTGCAGAATGTTTTTGAAAAACCTGCCTTTCTGAGCTTTTCCATTTTAGCTTCTGTAAAATACTGGTATTTATCCCTTATATCTGCGGGTGTGTCGATATAAGAAATATTCTCAGCGGTATTCATCGATTTAAATGTATTTTTTACCAAATCGAGGAATGTTCTTGCCTTACCTGTGCCCAGGTTAAAAATACCTGAATTTTTACGGTTGTTCATAAGAAAATACAGAACTTCAACCACATCTTTTACATATATAAAATCCCTGAGTTGCTCTCCATCTTTGTAATCAGGATGGTGGGATTTGAAGAGTTTCATGCCACCGGTTTGCTTAATCTGATTATAAGAATGAAAAATTACTGAAGCCATTCTGGCTTTGTGGTATTCGTTTGGACCATAAACATTAAAGAATTTTAAACCCGCCCAGAAATAGGGTTTTTCTTCCTGTGCCAGGGCCCAGATATCAAAATTGTTTTTCGATTCTCCGTAAGGGTTCAATGGTTTTAAGGAAGGAATAATTTCGTGATTGTCGTCGTAACCAAGTTCACCCAGACCATAAGTAGCTGCTGATGAAGCATAAACCACTGGTAAGCCGTACTTTACACAAGCTTTCCAAACTTGTTTGGTATAATTAAGATTTAACTCGTCGAATATAGAAACATTAAACTCCGTGGTATCGGTGCGGGCGCCAATATGAAAAATAAACTGCACCATTTTTTCATTTTCATCAAGCCATGCAAAGAAGTTTTTTCTGTCTACTTTTTGGGAATATTTCTTTTCGGCAAGATTTTTAAGTTTAGCTGGATTTGAAAAATCGTCCACCAATACTATATCATCATACCCTTCGTGGTTTAATTTACTTACAAGGCAGCTTCCAATAAAGCCTGCAGCACCTGTTACTACTATCATTCTGTTTTATTTTTAAAGTTAAAGATACTATTTTAGTAATTCAATTTTTCTTTTTTCAGGTCACTCCGGTTGTTCTCAAACTATGTTTAATTATCAATGTAATAGGCAAGGGCCGATTTAATTTCATCGGCTTTAATAATCTGGTTAAAAACAGGTTTTCCAAAATCGTTGAGAAGTGTGAAATTTATATTGTCCGATTCATTTTTTTTGTCGTGCAACATCAGTTTTATTATTTCATCAAAATCATGTTTTCCAATGGCTGCTTTGCCATATGTTTTGTTCAGATAATTATAGCTTTGTTTAAATTTTTGTTGGCTAAAACCTGCTTTTGCTAACGAAAGATAAAGTTCAACTGCCATTCCATAAGCCACTGCCCTGCCATGTAAAATTTCATTCGGTGTACCCATAAAATAGCTTTCAATAGCGTGGCCAACCGTATGTCCAAAATTTAAAACCTTGCGAAGTCCGTTTTCCATCGGATCTGCCAGTACTATTTTTTCCTTAATCTGAACAGAATGTTTTACCAATGTTAACAGAAAATCAAAATCGATAGTATTGTTTTCGAAATGAAGCATTTGCAAATCGTTTAAATACTCCTCGCCTGAAATAAATGCATGTTTGACCATTTCAGCAAATCCTGACAGTAAATTTTCTGTATCAAGGGTTTTTAAAAACTGGCAGTCGATAATTACCTTTTTGGGAAAAGAAAAGCAACCGATTTCATTTTTAAAAGAATTAAAATCAATTCCAGTTTTTCCACCCACCGAAGCATCAACCTGGGCCAGCAGAGTGGTGGGAATATGAATAAAATCGATTCCCCTTTTAAATGTGGAAGCGGCAAATCCACCCAAATCGCAAATTACGCCACCACCAAGGTTTATAAGTACCGATTTACGGTCGGCTCCATTATTGTTCAGGAAATTCCAAACTTTAACAACACTTTCAATATTTTTAAATTCTTCGCCAGCGGGCAAAACAACCTTTTCAGCCTTTCTGCCAACTATTTTTTCAATTAAGGAAAAACAATACTTTTCAGTATTTGTATCAGCCAGTATAAAAATTTTAGATTTAGAGGAATCAAAAAAAGCTGCTATATCCTGCTGTATATTGTTTGTAAAGATAATTTCCGATTCAGATTGTGTATAAATCATGTTTTCGATTCTTTTTGATTCATATTTTTGAGCCCAAAAATAAGTATGAAAATTTTAATAATTGTTGCTTAATTAAATTTATTCCATGATGACATTTGACAATACCGAAATAGCTTTTAAAAGTAAGAGCGATTCACAGTTAAAATGGGCTTACAGGCTGTTTAAATTAATGGGAAACTCCAAACTGGTAAAAATATCGAACACGTTGGCCCGCTTTGCAGTTAAAATTGGAATACCTGTTGGCTGGATAGCAAGACCAACACTGTACAGGCATTTTGTTGGAGGTGAAACCATTGAAAAATGTGCTAAGGTAGTTGAAAACCTTTCCAGGTATAAAGTAAAAGCCATTCTGGATTATTCAGTGGAAGGAAAAGAAGACGATGTGGATATTGAAGCAGCTTTGCAGGAAACTTTGCGTACGATAAAAAATGCTTCGGGAAATCAGAATATTCCATTTTCGGTTTTTAAACCCACAGCATTCGGGAAAAGCGTTGTTCTTGAAAAATACAGTGCAAATAAGGAATTGAATGACAGGGAAAAAGAAGAGATCGAAAAATTCAGGAAAAGAATTGATACTTTATGTAAAACTGCTTTTGAACTAAATGTTCCAATACTTATTGATGCTGAAGACTCATGGTATCAGCCTGTGATTGATGAGGTTACCGAGCAGATGATGGAAAAATACAACAAACAAAGTGCAATTGTGTTTAACACTTACCAAATGTACAGGGTCGACAGGTTGGATTATCTAAAAGAAGCCCATAAAAGATCGAAGGAAGGAAAATATTACCTGGGCGCAAAATTTGTACGAGGTGCCTATATGGAAAAAGAACGCGCAAGAGCCGCCGAGAGAGGCTATCCCGATCCGATTCAACCAAATAAAGAAAGCACAGACAGGGACTTTAACCTTGCCCTTAAGTATTGTGTCGAAAACATTGAAAATATTTCAATTTTTAATGGCACGCACAACGAATACAGCTGCAGTTACCTGGCCGAACTGATGGGTAAGCACAACATTAACAAAAACGATAACCGGGTTTGGTTTTCTCAGTTGTTGGGAATGAGCGATAATATAAGCTTTAATCTTGCTCACGATGGATATAATGTGGCCAAATATTTACCCTATGGGCCTGTAAATCATGTTCTTCCTTATCTTTTGCGCAGGGCTGAAGAAAATACTTCGGTGAAAGGCCAATCGGGCAGGGAATTGCAAATGATTACCAATGAACTAAAAAGGCGAAAAGGAAAATAAGGAGTTTTTAAATTAATTATATTTCTTTAGCCTCCGCATAAATGAACCATTTTCAAAAATTCTTTTTGGTCTAACTACAAGGTTAAGCCGGGAAGAATTTTTTTTTTGCCGGAACAAGTCAATTTCTAAATAGAAACAGACTTTTTTATAAATGATTAGCCAATGGGCTTAAATTAGAAACCTTTGGTGAAAATTTGGTGTTTTAGTGAATTGGTGGTAAAAAAATCTGGAATTAACTTAGCAAATTGATCTCACCAACAAAGTGCGTAAATCGCCATTATACCAAGGTAAACCAAGTTAATTTTAACTTCAAATTAGACTATTCACAACTTAACGATGTAGAAATTTTTTTAAAAAAATTAAAACCAGTCTTACATAATTATACCCAGGTTTTTCTTCCCGTCAATCTTTATAACCAGCTCATTGTCAAACTGAATATGCCTTAAGAATTCATCTTCCCAAACTGCTTTATAATTATCCAGTTTAACTAAATCGTAATGTCCATCGTTAATATAAGGATTTATGGTAAGATATCCCACCCTGAAAGAAGTTAAATTCTGGAAAAAATGTGTTCCCTGGCTCGGTTCAATTCTGTAATTATGTAAACCAGCTTCAACTATAACTTTAGCAGCTGAAATGTTGGCCCATTTTACTGGTATTCCAAGCCAATGATCGGAAGAACCCCAACGTCCGGGACCAATAAGCACATAATTCTTTCCTTCCTTAACAAATTTTTCATTTAAAAGGGTTATTCTTCTGGCAATCTCAGGATTTTTTGCCGGATCAAAGGAATCTACCTTTACATATACTAAATCGTATAGCTTTTTTATCTCCCCATTTCCAAGCGCTTTTCGCGAATAAATAATCGTCTCTTTTTCAGGAATCTCTTCAATTCTGCTTGTGAGTGTTTCGCTGTTGTCAACTATTGGTCTTACCTGTAATAAATTAAAAAGTGCTGGTTTGTCTTTTAAGGAAGGAATATTCATGGCAAATTCAATTTCAACAGGACTATTCATGGCCTGATGTGCTATGGTAGAAACTGTTTTCAGGATATTTGCCAAAGGAAAGGATTCGTATTTTAAAATATTTGTAAAAGTGATTACTTTTCGTCCTTTATAGTGCAATCCTTCTTTTAAGGTACCATCATTGGGATCAAAAACCGAAGCCACAAAATGCAAAGAAGGATCGCCTTCTGCTTCTCTTATACTCAGGTTTACTAAATTTACAGCATCATCGGTAGATGATCTGAAACTTTCCGGATCCAAATCAAGGGCAAAAAAGGATTTTTGCGAATCGCTCAATGCTGTTCCGGCATCCGAAAGCTGCAATACCCTTTTGGGGTGTTTAGGTGAAAACCGGATAGATCGTCCCCCTTCAACAATTGTTTTTCCAAGTCCGAAACAAACATTTGCCACTCCATCCCCTGCTTTTTCGGGTTCAATTGGATAGAAATTTATCGAACGGACGACTCCCGAAATGGTCGGATAATAATATTTTCCATGCGTTTCGCCGCAAACCTGCTGTAAAATGATGCTCATCTTTTCTTCGTCAATCACGTGCCTTGTAGCGGTTAAATATGCCTTGCTCGAACGAAAAAAAACAGAGGCAAATACTGCTTTAATCGCTTCTTCTATTTTATCTACCATGCGGTAATTATCTGAAATATAAGGCAACATATAGGTAGAATATACTCCGGCAAATGGTTGATAATGCGAGTCTTCGAGTAAACTCGACGACCTTATTGCAATAGGGCTGCGTGATACAGACACAAATGCATATAAATCCTCGCGCAATCCATCGGGTAAAATTGCAGAATGGAATGCATTCAAAATATGTTCATCTTCAGAATCAGAATAGGCAATTTCATACAACTGGTTTATTTCCATGAAATTATCAAAAATGTCAGAGGTAAGAACCACCGTTCTGGGAATGGAAATAAATACCTTATCAAAATCATCCAGTTCAGGGTGATTTTTAATTAGTAAATCCAGAAAAGCCAGTCCGCGTGCCTTTCCTCCCATGGAACCATCACCAATCCTTGCAAAATTAAGATATTCATCGTATTTATCGCGGTAAAATTTAGCTATTACCCCCCGCCCTTTGTTCAACCTGAAATTAGAAATAGCATCGAAAAGGAAATTTCTTACATGATTTAAATCCTTGAAATCATCCTTACTTACTTCTCTGAAAAGTTCAGCAATTGGAAATAGTGCTCTGGCATTCAACCATTTAGAAAAATGATTTCTCGATATGTGGTATTCAAATGATCCATCCGGAATCATGTAAATACATTTCTGAAGTGATTTTAAATCCTGCACCCTGAGTATTTCATGTCCTGTATCCGGATCACGAAAAACAAAGTCTCCAAAAGCAAAATATTCATTTATAAAATCTTCAATCTGCTTCAGTAAGGTTTTGGAATTTTTATTGATAAATCCCACCCTTAATTCTTTTGCTAATTCACTGTTTGCCGAATCGGACGATTGCATTAAAATGGGCATATACTTGTCATCGGCTTTTATCTTATGAATTAACCTAATCCCGGCTTGTTTATCTTTTTTACCATTTCGGTTAAAACTCACATCCGAAATTACGCCAAGCAGGTTGTTACGATATTTCCCATAAAGTCGTGAAGCTTCTTCAAAGCTACGGGCTAGCAATATTTTAGGCCTACCGCGCAATCTGAGCATTTTTTCATGTTCATTTAAACCTTCCGACATGAATTCATGCGATTGTTTAAGTATTATTTTGTAGATAATCGGCAGGTAGCTCGAATAAAACCGGACAGAATCCTCTACAAGCAGAATAGTTTGCAATCCGACATGTTTTACATCCGAAGCCACATTCATTTTATCTTCGATAAGCTTAATAATGGCCATAAGTAAATCAGTATTGCCCAGCCAGCAAAATATGTAATCTACCGCGGATGTATCCTCTTTCTCCAAAATCATACTTACCTCTCTTGAAAATGGAGTTAATACCACAAGCGGAATTTTTTGATAATGGCTTTTAATGTTCCTGGCCAGCGCAAAAGGCTCCATATCGCCTACACTGAGCATTTCAATAATGAGATCAATCTGGCCGTTTTTAAGCACTTCAATGGCTTCGGCAGCGCTTGTAACATGTATAAACTGAGGAGGATACCTGAGATTTAAAGAAACATATTCGTTAAAAATCTGTTCGTCAATCCGGCCATCTTCCTCGAGCATAAAAAAATCGTAATTACTACAGATAAGCAATACTTTATGTATTCGCCTACGCATAAGTACGTTGAATGAAGTTTCAGCAAACTGAAAACTACGTGCTGAAATAGCCTGGGGATTTATTTTATCATCTATCATCTGCTGAATTAAAATTATGAAAGAGAATTTCCAACAATTTTAATTAAAAAAAATCAATTTTAAGTTCGCTAATTACAAATTCAGGTTCAGTTGTATTTCGCCGGGTTTTTAATTAAAACCAGGAATCAAATTATTACCTAAGCCTTTCATGATTAAAATCATAAAACACAAACAATTAAGCAATCATTACTACATCTGACTGATATTCTGTGATTTAATTGCAACTAATTTATATAAAACTGATTAAATTCATTTTTTACTAACTAATAAATCACTTATTTTGAATTTCAAAACAAAAGAAATTATTGCCAATAAGTAAATAAAATAAACTATGGATGCAAAAGTCAAACAATTCATGGATGAAGTTATAGCTGCCAATCCGGGCGAAAAAGAATTTCACCAGGCAGTACAGGAAGTTGCCGAAAAACTGATTCCTTTTATAGAAGAAAATCCAAAATACAAGCATTCGAAAATACTTGAACGGCTTGTTGAACCGGAAAGGGTAATTATGTTCAGGGTACCCTGGATAGATGATGAAGGAAATGTTCAGGTAAACAAAGGCTACAGGATTGAATTTAACAGTGCTATTGGTCCTTACAAGGGTGGCTTAAGATTCCATCCAAGTGTTACTTTAAGTATTTTGAAGTTTTTGGGTTTTGAGCAGATTTTTAAAAACAGTTTAACCACTTTGCCAATGGGTGGCGGTAAAGGAGGCTCAAACTTTAACCCAAAAGGAAAATCAGACAATGAAATCATGCGTTTCTGCCAGAGTTTTATGACAGAGTTATCGCGCCATATTGGCCCCGACACAGATGTACCCGCTGGCGATATAGGTGTTGCCGGCCGTGAAATCGGCTATCTTTTCGGACAATACAAAAGATTAAGAAACGAATTTACCGGAGTATTGACTGGTAAAGGGTTTGAATGGGGAGGCAGCCTTATGCGGCCCGAAGCAACTGGATTTG
>JAXLTR010000011.1:0-17500 GCA_046329965.1 Bacteroidales bacterium
GAGAAAAAAAATGAAAAATAATTTGTGGAAATTGATGTTGGTTTTAGTTGCTAATTTTTTACTTATTACAGCCTGCGACGAAGAAAGCCTGAATAACACTGAAACAGATTCAAATGCAGCAGTTGATAATGCAATTACCGAAAGGGTGGTAGGCGATGTGTTTTCAGCAGTCAACAGCGGAATGGATGTAAAAAAAGGTGTAGTTAGCTGTCCTAGTGCAACTTACGATTATGAAACAAATCTTCTCACCTTGGATTATGGAACTGGTTGTGTTGGAGCAGACGGTGTAACCCGCAGCGGGATTATAAAAGCCACTTTTACAGATTATGATGGTTGGCTTGATGGAACTACTGCAGTTGTGAGTTTTGAAGATTATTTTGTGGATGGAAGAGAACTTACAGGTGTTGTAACTATTACTTCGCATGTAATTGAACAAACAGTTTCATTTACAATCGAAGCCACTGAAATGTCCTTGATTTTTTCTGATGAAACAAGTGTAACCTGGTCAGCAACAAATATTATGACCTTGGTGAAAGTTGAAGAAACCGGGAAATTCTGGAAAATAAATGGCGAAGCCCAGGGAATATCCAGAAAAGGTATCAATTTTACAAGAACAGCGGTTGATCTATTAACCGACCCAACCTGTAAATGGTTTGTAGGTGGAACACTTACATTTACCAGCGAGAATTCAACCGATGTAATTACTTTTGGAGAATGTGGAAGCGTTACTTTAAAACACAACAACTTTCCTGCAATACCATTCGATTTGAATCTGATTTAATTTTTGAATATACCTTCAAATGGGGATGGGAGATTTCTCTCGTCCCTTTTTTATGGATTCCATTCCCAAACCTTTATAAAATCAGGAAAAGCTATCGGCTTATAAATTGATTTATTTTTCAAAACCCTTAAACATTCCTGTAATCCCTCTGAAATACTCGGATGTGGATGAACTACCCTCATAACATCTACCAGGCTGTTTCCCTGGTTAATTAAATGTGCTACCGAAACAATCAAGGCCGAAGCCTGAGGTCCTGCAGCCCTCATTCCCAGTATTTTCTCGCTTCCATCATTACTGATAATCACTTTTACAAATCCACTAGTACTTCGCATAGCAAGGGCCCTGTTTACCAGTTCATTCGAATAATAGGCTGCCCGGTATGAAATACCTTTGGCTTGTGCCTGTTTTTCATTAATGCCCACTGCTGCAACTTCGGGTTTAAAAAACATTAAAGTTGACATGTTGGAATAATTTAGTGGGAATGAAGGTTTTGCACACATTTTTTTTATCGAATACCTCCCCTGCATTTCAGCTATATTGTAGAGTTGCGCATATCCTGTTATATCCCCAGCTGCATATATTTTAACCCCATCAGGGCAATTTTGGACAAGGCAGTCCTCTTCAATTTTAATGTTGCCTTTTTCATCAGGGAAAATGCCAATATTTTCAAGTCCCAAATCGTCGGTATTCGGAACCCGGCCGATGGAAATAAGTGCTACATCCATTTCAAGCACTTTGCTGTGCCCATCTTCATAATCCAAAACAACTTCAAGACAATCCGAAAGTTTCTTTATTGTTCTTAACTTTGCAGTATAATGTATTATAACTCCATTCTTTTCAAGGTTTTTAGAGACGAAATTGCTAACATCTTCATCTTCAAAGGGTATAACCCTTTGGGTTCTGTCTAAAAGGTGAACTTCGGTTTGTTTAAAACTTGAAAAAATAGTGGCAAATTCAGTTCCGATAATCCCTGACCCAATAATTATAAGTCTTTCCGGAAACTCTTTCAGGTTTAAAATTCCATCCGAATTAATAATTCGTTCCTGGTCAACCGGGATTCCAGGATATTCTTTTGGTCTTGATCCGGTGGCAATAACAAAATTATTGCTCGTTACCATTTCAGTATTTCCGTTGTGGGTAATGCCAATTGTATTTTTATCAATAAATCTGGCTTTTCCGTATTTTAAAATTACACTTCCATTTCTCGATTTTACTTTTGAAAAAGATTCAATTTGAGAAAGCATTTGCAATTGTTTTGTTTTAGCCGCTTTGATTACTGTTTTCCGTACTTCCTGATAGTCGACATTTAAAGCCAGTGCCCGAAAACCTCTGTCAATTGAAGCTGCAACTGCATAATCCTGCGAAAGCTCCCACATGGTTTTTGAGCTTAAAGCGCCATTCATAACCCCGGTTCCACCAATTTCATTTCCTTCAATAATGCAGATATTTCTGTGAAAGTCTAATGCCCTCATAGCTGCGGCATAGCCACCTGGGCCACTGCCTATTATCACTACATCATAATTTTCCATACCTATAATTTGATCCCGATTTAGATTTTCATACTGTAAATGTTTAAATTATAATATTTTAACTTAAGGTTAGAAATCCGTAAATTTTCTTTAGTTACAAGTTATTTTGAGATAAAAATAAAAAGATTTTTAAAGCTTTTGCTTTTCATACTAAAAATGAGAAACAATTAAAAGATTTAAGTTTTATCTTTGTACCATAATTTGGAAAATAAAGATTATGGTATTAATAAAATTTCTATTGTATTCGTTTGCTGTTTATTTTGTAATAAAATCTGTAACCAGGATGATATTTCCATTTTTATATGCTAATCCTCAGCAAAAGTTTAGTGATAAGGACAGAGGCCGTAACAAACAAAAACGCGAGGGCGAAATTACAATTGAACATAAAGGCACAGGGAAAAAAGGCTATGATAAAAATATTGGAGAATATGTTGAATACGAGGAGGTAAAAGACTAAACGGACAGGAATTATTAAGAAAACCTGTCCGTTTAAACTATTTTATCAATACTATTTTCTAGTAGAATTTAGATCTTTCGTCTTTTATATCTGCCGATTCTTTTAATGCATTTAATACCTGTCCCATATCACCATAAGCCGGGTTTCCGTAAATACGATTTTGTAAATCACTAATCATTCTGGTTTTTTCGATATTTAAATCGATTTTTTCAGTATTCATAGAGGGAGTAATGATTTTAACGCTGATTGCATAAACCCCGTTCTCACCTTTAATTGGTTTCGATAATTTATCTTTTTCACTGGTTACAGCATGGGCAATAACAGCTGGTTCAAAACCCATTCCGGGAATCTGGAAGGATGAAAAACTTATATTTTTTGCTTCCTGCACATTGGCTTTTAAAGCCTGGGCTAAAGCTGAAATATTTCCAGGTGCTACTTCGTTCATTTGTTTAGAAAGAATTTCAGCTTTCTTTTCTTTAATTACCTGGGCTTTAACAAAATCCTGAACCTGTTCGAGTGGTGCAATGCCTTCTTCCCTAATTTCAGTTAATGAAGCGATAACATACCTGTTTCCAAGTTCAAAAACTTCCGAAACATCACCTTTTTTTGCAGTATAAGCCCAACGAATTACTTTTCTTGGTCCTTCAAGGCCCGCAATAAAAGTTCCGTTTTCTGTTAAACCTGGTGCAGTTCTTTTAATTAAACCTTGTTTGGCAATTGATTCTTCAAATTTTGGTAATGTACGATTTTCGCCTGCAAATTTACTGGCCTGACCGTATATTTTTTGATAGGTTTCGCTGCTTGGAACAAGTTTTCTTTCTAAAAATCCAACCTGAATTTTCTTTGTTCTTGGGCCTTCACCGGTTTTAACCATAATATGTACGCCATAATCTTTGTTTACAAGAACAATCTCATTCACCTTTTTATCCAGCAATTCTTTGTAAGGTTCAAAACCGGGTATTCCGTTAATTTCCTGTCCTTCTTTCATCCAACCCAAATTTCCACCAACATCAAGGGTAGTTTTATCTGCGGAGTATTCTTTTGCTACAACTGCAAAATCAATTCCTCCTTCGATTACTTTTTTCAAGCTGTCAGCCAATTGTTTGGCTTTATCCAAATCAGAAATATTCTGCCCGTTAACAGGAATAATAATATGCTTGGCCTCCAGTGAATCAGGAAGGTTTGAAATTTCAACGAGTTTAGCCAGTTTAAACGAACCTTCTTCAAAATAAGGTCCATAAACTGCACCTTTTTCATTTGAAAACATAAAACTGTCAACCAGAACATTTGAGATTTCACCTTTCTTGTAATGTTTGGGATCGAATGTTTTATCAGAATTAAAACTTATAAATTGTTTAATATCCTCTGTGGATTTAAATTCAGGCTTAATTTTTTCAATCCAGTTTACAGTTGAAGTTGAATCTTTGGCAGAAGGTAAAACATCAAAAGTAACATAAGCAATATCGCGGGTATTTTTTTGTTCATACTCCGATTTATGTTCTTTATAATATTTCTTTAAATCATCTTTAGTAACTGAAACAGCACTGTCTGAAACATCGGTGTATAATTTGGCAACAAAATCGAAATCAACAAGGTAATTCCTTTGACTAAATTCAGTTTCTACCAATTGTTTGGGTACGTAAAGGCCTTTTGAGATTAAATTCAGATATTTACGCACCATCCTGTTGTTCTTTACCTGGTTTTCTAAATTAACAAGATATTCGCGCAACTGACCACTTTTGTCTTCATCCATCCTTTTATAATATGTAACCACCATAGAGGGATCAAATTGACCGGTTTGCTGATTGGCAAAAGCACGCTCGCGAATTACCAGGGGATCAATATTTTTTCCTTTGAATAAATCTCCAAGTTCAACATCACTTACAGTTAATCCAATCAATTTATATTGTTCTTCCAATAATGCTTTCTGAATCATCGATTCCCATATCATTTCACGAATCCTATCGCGATCTGATTCTGACAGGTTATCTGAACCATAATTTTGTTTATAGGCTTCGATTTGTTGGTTTACGGTTTTTTCAAAATCCTGGTAATTAATGCTTTCGTCATTTATTCTTGCAATTGAATACCTGTCTCCCGAAAAAATACTGTTTCCTTTATTGATAAAATCGCCAAGTATAAACATTAATAAAGAAAAACCAATTACTACAGCTACAAGTGGTCCTCTTTTCCTGATATTCTCTAATGTTGCCATTTGCTAAGTACTATTAAAATTTGTATTTTTTAAAAATTGAGCTGCAAAGATATAAAAAAAAACATACGAAAAAAGGCAAAGCAACTATAATCAAATTATATAGTTAAGTATTTGAAAATGAAATATATTGAGGCTAGTGATTTGTTAATTTTGGTTGTTTTTTTTCTAGTACAATTTCAGGAAATTATACTCATTGCCTGACATTTTCATAAAAAGTTGAAAATCAGAAAATTTAAGAACTATCGATGCGGTATTGATACCCGGGTGAAAACTGATTTTATCGGCTTGCAATAAATTATTGTCGATGAACACGACCACATTTTTTTGGGTATCATTTACCAGTGAAAGGGGAGAAACTGAACCTGCTTTTACTTTTAAAAACTGTTCAAGCCTCCAGTCGGACGCAAAACTTAGTTTTCCCTGTTTTAACATTTGTTCGAGCCATTTTACTGAAAGATTCTGATTACATTCAAACACAACAAGATAATGCTTATCTCCTTTATGATTACGGAAAAACAGGTTCTTGCAATGCGTAGCCTCAATATCCTTCCAGTAATTTTTTGCTATTTCGATGGTTGGGGCAGGTGGATGTTCATAATAATCGAAATTAATACCCAAAGCACTTAAAGTTTCGTAAATTTTATGATCACCATTCATTTTAACTGATTTCCATTTTTTTTAGTGAATTGTATGCTTCTTTAATAGATTTTATGCGCTCAATCTGTAAAACTAGCTTATCTTTTTGTTCTCTTAATCTGCATTGCATCGGATTTTTATTAACATAAGCAAGAATTCCTGTAAAAGTAACTGAATTAAAGTATTCTGAAGAATCAGAAGCATGAAAATGACAATACATTGTTTCATTTTTCAGGATTATTTTCGAAAAACCAAGCAATTGTGCCACCCATCTTAATCTCACGGCAATGAACAAATCTTTTGTCTGGGGTGGAATGTTCCCAAACCTGTCATGAAGTTCTTCTTCAAATTTGTACAACGATTGTTCATCTTTCAAACTGTCCAGTTCACGGTAAAGCCTTATTCTTTCGGCAGTATTGCTGATATATGATTCAGGGAAAATAAGTTCAAAATCTGTATCTATCTGACAATCGGGCAGTAAATATGAATTTCTTTGATTGTCATCAATTGATTTGGATACAAGTTCGTCTTTATTTTCCTCCTGAATTTCAAACAAGGCTTCATTCAGTATTTGTTGGTAGGTTTCAAAACCAATATCGGCAATAAAACCACTTTGTTCCGCACCCAGCAGGTTTCCTGCGCCCCTAATATCCAAATCCTGCAAAGCAATATTAAATCCGCTTCCCAAATCAGAGAATTCTTCAATTGCATTTAGTCTTTTACGGGCCTCGTTACTTAAAACAGATAGTGGTGGTGCCAAAAGATAGCAATATGCTCTTTTATTCGATCGGCCAACCCGGCCCCGTAACTGGTGCAAATCACTTAATCCAAAATTTTGTGCATTATTGATTATTATAGTATTTGCATTTGATATATCCAATCCCGATTCAATAATTGTGGTTGCAATAAGTACATCAAAATCCTGGTTAATGAAATCGAGCATTATTTTTTCAAGTTCATTGCCTTTCATCTGCCCATGCGCAAAAACAGTTTTAACATTTGGACAGATTCTGTTGACCAACTTTTTTATTTCAGCAATATTTTCAACCCTGTTGTGGATGATAAAAACCTGTCCGTTGCGATGTACTTCAAATTCAATGGCTTCTTTCAGGATTTCCTCGTTAAAGGTATGTAACTGGGTTATAATGGGATACCTGTCGGGAGGAGGTGTATTGATGACAGATAAATCCCTTGCGCCCATTAGCGAAAATTGCAGAGTTCGGGGAATTGGTGTTGCCGTAAGGGTCAAAGTATCAAGGTTTAGTTTTAATTGTTTTAGTTTTTCCTTTATCGAAACACCAAATTTTTGTTCTTCATCTATTATTAGAAGGCCAAGATCCTTAAATACAATATCCTTGCTTACCAATCTGTGGGTTCCAATTAAAATGTCAATTTTACCTTTGGCGAGTTCATTAATTATTTCAGTCTGGGCTTTTTGACTTTTCATCCGGCTTATATATTCTACCCTGCACGAAAAAGGGGAAAGCCTTTTACTGAATGTCTGAAAATGTTGCAGGGCAAGTATTGTTGTCGGAACCAGCACAGCCACCTGTTTTCCATCAGTTACCGCTTTAAAGGCAGCCCTTATGGCAACTTCTGTTTTACCAAAGCCTACATCACCGCAAATAAGTCTGTCCATCGGCAAATCAGATTCCATATCTGCTTTTGTCTGAATTGTAGCTTTGGACTGATCCGGAGTATCCTCATAAATAAACGATGCTTCAAGTGCTTCCTGAAGATAAGTATCGGATGAAAACTGGAAACCTTTTTCGTCTTTTCTTTTAGCATACAAGGCAATAAGTTCTTTGGCAATGTCTTTAACTTTTGATTTGGTTCTTTCTTTCATTTTTTGCCAAGCCCCGGTACCGAGTTTGCTTAAAACCGGAGGAACGCCTTCACCACCTCTGTATTTAGATACTTTATGTAAAGAATGGATGCTTACAAAAACAACATCATTGTTTTTATAAATTATCCTTATGGTTTCCTGTTTTTTTCCATTGTTTTCAATTGTATTGATTCCCCCGAATTTTCCAATTCCATAATCAGCATGTACAACAAAATCACCGGGTTGCAGGCTTGCAATTTCCTTAAAACTATGAACACTTTTATTTTCGCTAAGTTTTTCGTTTAGGAGCTTCACCCTGTGAAACCGTCCAAATATCTGGTGATCGGTGTAAATGCTGATTTTTAAATCTTTTTCATTGAATCCCTCATGAAGTACATCAGTAACAGGGATAAAATCTACCTTAATTTTTACTTCATCAGAATGTAAAATTGATGTAAGTCTTTCTAACTGTTTTGGATTCGATGAAAGAATATAATTTTTAAATCCTTCATCTTGACGGGCCTTCATATTTTCGGCAAGAAGGTTGAAATTTTTATTAAAATCGGGTTGTTTCGATTGCGAAAATTCGAAAAAGCAATCAGTATTTAAGTTTCCGGTATGGCTTAAAATTATATGGCTGAATGAATTAAGTTTAGAAATTAAAGCCAGATGGTCAGAAAAATCTTCGGTTTCAATCATATTAAGCCCGTCATTCGACACTGGTTTTAAAGAGGCAATCCTGTTGCATATTAATTCAGTTTTATCAAACAGGTATTGGTAATCTTTCATCCAGATGATGGTGTCTTTCGATAGAAGGTCAAAAAAAACAGATTTTTCGTTTTTTAGTGACAATTTATTTACATCAGGATGGATGGTGATTTTATCCATTTTGGCAACCGAAAGCTGGCTCATAACATCAAAAGTCCTTATTGATTCTACCTCGTCTCCAAAAAGGTCTATACGATAAGGATACTCGTCGGAGAATGAAAAAACGTCAATTATGCTTCCACGGATTGAAAAATCGCCAGGTCCAAAAACAAAATCGGTTTTCGTAAATCCATATTCATGAAGAAAATCGCGTAAAAAAGAGGTGGAAATTTTTTCTCCCCGATGGATAGAGAAACTGGCCTTTTTATGCGTTTCAATATTAGTTTCTTTTTCAATCAAAGCCTCTGGATAGGTGACCAGGATTGCTTTACGGTTGTTTCCTAAAGCCTCAATTGCCCTGTTTCTGAGTATAATATTGCCTTCCGACTTTTTATAATCATCCTTTACACTTAATTCTCTTTTAAAGGAAGAAGGAAGAAGAAAAACTGGCAAATTTTGACTAATTTTAGAAAGATCATTATAGCTATAAACAGCTTCTTCTTTATCTGAGAGGACAACCAGCAAGTTTCTTTCAGTTTCTTTAAATATCTGGCTTATTATTATTGCAGATGAAGAACCTGAAAGTCCTTTTAACCGGATTTTAAATTCTTTGTTTGATTTCAGGTGCTGAATAATTGAATCCTGAACCGGGTGTTTCCCGAAAATTTCAACTAATTCGTTAATTTCCAAAACTTACAATGATGATTTTTAAATAGTTAAAAGAGATTTATTCCAAATTTTCTACAAAAATAAAAACTTCAAAGTGTAAACGTTAAACCGCAATTTGTTTTATGTTTTTTGCAATTTCAAAATGCGAAATTAAATTAATCGACTCTTAATCCAACAGAATTAAGGAATAAAAAAAATCTTTAAAATTGCTTAGTAATCCTAAATTAAAGGATATTAAGACTTTTAATTAATCACGAAGTTCAAATTCCTTAATAAATTGTTCAGCTTTATCAACCATTACCCTGGAACCGACATAAACGGGAACTCTTTGGTGGAGCGATTGAGGTTTTAAATCCAGAATCCGGTTTCCTCGGCCGTCGCAGGCTTTGCCTCCGGCCTGTTCGGCTATAAATGCAATTGGATTACATTCATAAAGTAACCTTAATTTGCCATCAGGAAAATTTTCTGAAGGAGGATAAAGAAAAATACCACCTTTTAACAGATTCCGATGAAAATCAGCCACCAGAGATCCAATATATCTTGATGAATAAGGCCTGTTTGTTGGTTTATCACTTTCCTGGCAATACTTAATGTATTTTTTAACGCCATCGGGAAATTTTATATAATTGCCTTCATTTATAGAATAGATATTTCCGTTCTGGGGCGTTTGTATCAAGGGATGTGATAAACAGAATTCGCCAATGGAAGGATCTAAAGTAAAACCGTTAACACCTCTGCCTGTAGTATAAACCAGCATTGTAGATGAACCATAAATAACATACCCGGCAGCTACCTGTTTGGTTCCATCCTGCAAAAAATCTTCGAGTGATGCGTTGTGACCCAGCGGAGAAATGCGTCTGTAAATGGCAAAAATTGTCCCGATAGAAGCATTCACATCAATGTTCGATGAGCCGTCCAAAGGATCTATGGTGACAATATATTTACCATCTCTTGCCAGGTCAGTTTTAAAACTTATAATATCTTCGTTCTCTTCAGTGGCAATTCCGCAACATTCGCCAGAGGCCCTTAAGGCCGAAATAAATTGTTGGTCGGCAAAAACATCCAGCTTTTTTTGAGATTCACCCTGGATATTGTCTATTCCACTCTCCCCTAAAATGTCTACCAGCCCAGCCTTGTTTACAGCCCTGTTTACAATTTTTGCTGCTATTCCAATATGACTAAGCAATCTCGATAATTCTCCTTTAGCATACGGAAATTCCGATTGTCGCTCAATGATAAATTCGTTTAGTGTCATGACCAGATGTTTTTCCATACTTTTATTTTTTGGTTGAAAATAGCTGATATTATTTAAATTTATTTTACTTGTAAAATATATTGTTTTGAATTTTATAAGAATCTTTTCTGTTCTAATTTTGCACTTTTTAAAATAATATAGAATGGTAAAGGTAATGAAATTCGGCGGAGCTTCACTTAACGATGCAGGTTCTGTCCGGAATATGGCTGAAATTATAAAGTCGTTCAATGACGAATTGGTTCTGGTTGTATCGGCAATGGGTAAAACTACCAGGGCATTTCACCAGCTTGTAAACGAATATTTCAATAGCCGGAACTACATACAAAGTTTAGAGAATATTTATGATTATCATTTTACAGTTATCAATGAACTTTTTGAAAATAATTATAAGCAAGTATTTGTTGATTTTGAAGAAGTTTTCGGTACAATACACTCACTGGTTAAAATACCACCATCAGAAAATTTTGATTTTGAATATGATAAGTTGGTTTCTTACGGTGAAATAATTTCTTCAATTGTAGTCAGCCATTATCTTCGCTATTCGGGAATTGAGCTGTCGTTGGTTGATATCAGGAAAATCCTTAAATCCGATTCTACACACAGGGACGCTAAAATAGATTGGGAAAAATCAGAAAATCTGATAAAATTAGAGATGGATTTCAATAAAAGCAGAATTTTCCTGACCCAGGGTTTTATTGCCTCTGACGAAAATGGCAATACCACTACTTTAGGATTAGAAGGTTCGGATTTTACGGCTGCAATACTATCTTATATACTCGATGCCAATCAAATGTTTGTTTGGAAAGATGTTGCAGGGTTTTTTAATTCCGATCCAAAAAAATACAGCAATGTTATTAAGCTAGACGCAATCTCGTACAGCGAAGCTGTGGAACTTGCATATTATGGGGCAAAAGTAATACATCCCAAAACCATTAAACCGCTTCAAAATAAGAAAATACCACTTTGGGTAAAATCGTTTAAAGCACCAGGCGAACCTGGAACAGTAATAACTGACTCAACCTCAAACAAATCGGGTGTTGAACCCGAAGTGCCGGTCTTCATTTCAAAAGACAATCAAATTCTCATTTCTATTGCGCCAAACGATTTTTCATTTATCGAAGAAGAGAATCTTTACCATATTTTTTCAATCCTTTCAAAATTCAGGATAAAGGTAAACCTAATGCAAAATTCAGCCATTAGTTTTTCTATCTGTGTTGATAATGATTCAGATAAGATAATTCCTACCATTAATAGCCTAATGGAAAGTTACAAAATACTTTATAATGAGGGCCTTGTTTTAATTACCATCAGGCATTATAACAGTACAATCATTAATGATACTACTTATGGACGGAAAATTTATCTGCAGCAGAAAAGCAGGCATACTGCAAGGTTTGTGGTTAAATAATTCAAATCTACCTCTTTACTGGCATTGAATTATTTGTTTATAAGCAGGTTTTCATAATTGTATCCCTTATATATTTTATATGCCTATTTTTGTTTTATGTTTTTGTTTTTATCAAAAAAAACCTGGATTCCTGATTTATAGCGGATTTCGCCGGTAGTTGTAATGCGTTCATAGGCCATCATTACGGAATAAACTTTTTTACCCAGGATCATTTCTTTTTCATTGAAATACCAGCTTTCTATAAAAAGAATATTTCCAATTTCTTTTCTGGGATGTTCTTTCTCAAGCAACTTAACTTCTTCTATAGTCATTGCCTTCTCGCTTTGATAATCATAAGGCACAAGGTTTCCATTATAAATAGCATTAAAAATTATATTGATAAATGCCTTTCTGTTAAGATGTTTAAGATTAATGTCCATCCAGTCATCTTCCGGATTTGAATTTTTAACTACTACATTATAAGTGATTGTGTCAGCAATAATTATGGCTGAGTTTGGGATTGAATCATTCTGGTAAAAACTTCCGTTTTTCACTTCAGGAATTTCATCTGTTATGGTATCTTCAGATAAACCAGAAAGTTTACCTTCATTGCTGTTTTCTTGATTACAAGAAAAAACAATGGAAAATATAAATAAGAAAATTACCACGATTACTGAATTTTTCATAGTATTTGATTTTATCTGTTAAACAAGAGCCTCATGCCTTTATTACTTTCATTAAAAATGCCGTTGTTATATGCAAGGTGCCCATTAATAAAAGTCTGTACAATTTTTGATTTAAAAGTGTATCCTTCAAATGGCGACCAGCCACATTTATATAATATATTATCTTTTTGAACTTTCCATGGATGGTTTAAATCTACAATTGTTAAGTCTGCCCAGTAGCCCTTTCTTATATATCCTCTTTTTGCTATATTGAAAATATCAGCTGGGGTATGGCACATTTTCTCTACAATTTTTTCAAGGCTTATCTTACCCAGGTGATAAAACTCCAGCATGGCTGGCAACGAATGTTGAACTAATGGTCCGCCTGAAGGACATTTAAAGTAAGTTTGCGATTTTTCATCCAGTGTATGAGGGGCATGGTCGGTGGCAATCACATCAATTGTGTTATTCATAATCGCCTGAAATAGAGCCTCTTTGTCAATTTTGGTTTTTATGGCCGGATTCCATTTGATTTTCGATCCTTTTTCTTTATAATCCTCATTGTCAAACCACAAGTGGTGGATACAAACTTCAGCAGTAATTCTTTTTTCTTTTATTGGAATTTGGTTATTGAACAATGACAATTCCTTGGCAGTTGATAAATGAAGTACATGGAGCCTGGTATTGTATCTTTTCGCCAGTTCAACGGCCAGACCTGATGATTTGTAACATGCTTCTTCACTTCTTATTAAAGGATGGTATTCGATGGGCAGGTTATCGCCATATTTTTGTTTAAATATTTCCGAATTGTGCCTGATTGTTTCTTCATCTTCGCAATGGACTGCAACTAATAAAGGGGCAAATTCAAATATTTTTCTGAGTGTCTCAGGGTTATCCACAAGCATATTACCTGTTGATGCACCCATAAAGATTTTTATACCACAAACCGCTCTGGGATTTGTTTTTACAAGTTCTTCAATATTATCGTTTGTTGCCCCTATATAAAAGGAATAATTAGCCAATGATTTTTTTGAGGCCAAATCATATTTTTCTTCCAGTAAATCTTGTGTTACTGTTTGCGGGTTTGTATTAGGCATTTCCATAAATGAAGTAATACCTCCTGCTACAGCAGCTTTACTTTCGGTATAAATATCAGCCTTATAAGTTAGGCCAGGTTCCCTGAAATGTACCTGATCATCAATTATTCCGGGGATGAGTAGATTACCACCAGCATCAAAAACCAGATCATAATCATTACTGTCAATTGACTCTACATTATTGGTTATTTCATGTATTATACCATCAAGTATAATCAGGTTCCCATTCCAAATCCTGCCTTCATTTACAATTCTGGCATTAGTTATTATTGTTTTCATAATGATTCTAACAGTATTTAATATAAAGCAGACTATAATGTAATTAATTCTATAACTTCATTTTAATTCATGATTTCTGAACATGATTAAGAATAATCTCCAAAAATTGGAACAATTTAAAAAGAATATGATTTTTTTCTTGTATAAATCTGATATTTAAAATGTTACATTTGGATTAACAAATCAACATTAGCTCGTTTTACTTTTGATAAAGTTCTCATTAACAGGTATATAATTAATAATAAAAATCTGAGAATCATAATGTAAATTTAAATCAAACAGGTTTGAATCTAAAACTTCCTTGAAGTTAAAATCCTGAAAAAAGCAATTAATTTGATTTTATGATTTAAGTAATTTAAATTGAGAGTAATACACTCGTTGGTATTCTTTGATTTAAGATTTCCGGCTTCAGTTTAGGATAAAAAAACATTCATTACAGAATTCAGTCAATATAAATTCATAAAATTCTGGTATATAACAAATTAAAGAGAAACTAATCAATTGCATTTAAATATAAATACATGATATTCAACAATATATAATAATTTATTTTGAAAATATTGTATATAATTGAGATTCATAATAATGTAATTTTTTTTAAAAAAATCGGGAAAAAAATTTTGAGAGAAGGAAAAAAAGTAACTACATTTGCACCCGCTAAAAACGGGAGTAGAAAGATGAGAAAAAAAAAGAGGGGATAGCGGAAAAAAAATTTGCAGGGAAAAAAAAAGTAATTATCTTTGCAGTCCCAAAAAAAGGAGTAGAAGGAAAAGCTGGGGAAGAAGAGAGTTCATTGAAAGAGATGTAATAAGAAAAGGAAAGAGGTAAGGTAGCGTAAAGCTAACATGAGCATCTAGACAAAAACAACCCGCAAGGGTAAAAGAACGATGTACGATGAAGAGTTTGATCCTGGCTCAGGATGAACGCTAGCGGCAGGCCTAACACATGCAAGTCGAGGGGTAGAATTAGCTTGCTAATTTGAGACCGGCGCACGGGTGCGTAACGCGTATGCAATCTACCTTGTACAGGGGGATAGCCCAGAGAAATTTGGATTAATACCCCATGGTATAATTGAATCGCATGGTTTGATTATTAAAGTTCCAACGGTACAAGATGAGCATGCGTCCCATTAGCTAGTTGGTGTGGTAACGGCATACCAAGGCGACGATGGGTAGGGGTCCTGAGAGGGAGATCCCCCACACTGGTACTGAGACACGGACCAGACTCCTACGGGAGGCAGCAGTGAGGAATATTGGTCAATGGTCGGAAGACTGAACCAGCCATGCCGCGTGCAGGAAGACGGTCCTATGGATTGTAAACTGCTTTTGTACGGGAAGAAACACTCCTTCGTGAAGGAGCTTGACGGTACCGTAAGAATAAGGATCGGCTAACTCCGTGCCAGCAGCCGCGGTAATACGGAGGATCCAAGCGTTATCCGGAATCATTGGGTTTAAAGGGTCCGTAGGCGGTTAGATAAGTCAGTGGTGAAATCCGGCAGCTTAACTGTCGAACTGCCATTGATACTGTTTGACTTGAATTACTGTGAAGTAACTAGAATATGTAGTGTAGCGGTGAAATGCTTAGATATTACATGGAATACCAATTGCGAAGGCAGGTTACTAATGGTTTATTGACGCTGATGGACGAAAGCGTGGGGAGCGAACAGGATTAGATACCCTGGTAGTCCACGCTGTAAACGATGGATACTAGCTGTTGGGAGTAATTTCAGTGGCTAAGCGAAAGTGATAAGTATCCCACCTGGGGAGTACGAACGCAAGTTTGAAACTCAAAGGAATTGACGGGGGCCCGCACAAGCGGTGGAGCATGTGGTTTAATTCGATGATACGCGAGGAACCTTACCAAGGCTTAAATGGGAGACGACGTATTTGGAAACAGATATTTCTTCGGACGTCTTTCAAGGTGCTGCATGGTTGTCGTCAGCTCGTGCCGTGAGGTGTCAGGTTAAGTCCTATAACGAGCGCAACCCCTGTTGTTAGTTGCCAGCGAGTAATGTCGGGAACTCTAGCAAGACTGCCGGTGCAAACCGTGAGGAAGGTGGGGATGACGTCAAATCATCACGGCCCTTACGCCTTGGGCTACACACGTGCTACAATGGCCGGTACAGAGAGCAGCCACTTCGTGAGGAGGAGCGAATCTATAAAGCCGGTCACAGTTCGGATCGGAGTCTGCAACTCGACTCCGTGAAGCTGGAATCGCTAGTAATCGGATATCAGCCATGATCCGGTGAATACGTTCCCGGGCCTTGTACACACCGCCCGTCAAGCCATGGAAGCTGGGGGTACCTGAAGTCGGTGACCGCAAGGAGCTGCCTAGGGTAAAACTAGTGACTGGGGCTAAGTCGTAACAAGGTAGCCGTACCGGAAGGTGCGGCTGGAACACCTCCTTTCTAGAGACAGGTGTTCATCATCCAGATTTGGATGTTTACCTCTTTCTTTTCTTTTTATATATAAAAACGAATATAGCTTAAAGGAAGAGCAATACAGAGTATCAGGTTCGATTCCTGATTATTCGTCGATACTACATAGAATGTGGTATCAAATCAACGAAAAAAATGTAATTTTTTAGTTATTAAAACCCCTTAAATTTATAAAACGTACTGATTTTACATATTAATTAATTTTATCAGGGGGGATTAGCTCAGTTGGCTAGAGCGCCTGCCTTGCACGCAGGAGGTCAAGGGTTCGACTCCCTTATTCTCCACACAACTTGAGTAAAATGCATAAGAGGTTCATTTCATATTTTTGGAAATTAGCTTAAGAAAAGCATCCCAATCAGGGAAGATGATCAATCGGAATTGATTGTTTCCACATTAGTACTTTTGTACTGAAAAAGTTCATTGACATATTGAGAGAAGAGAGAATAAAAGAGCGAAACAAGTAGAAATACTTGCGAAGAAAGTTAGAAAGGGCGTATGGAGGATGCCTAGGCTCTCAGAGGCGAAGAAGGACGTGACAAGCTGCGATAAGCCGCGGGGAAGCGCAAATAGCTATAGATCCGTGGATATCCGAATGGGGCAACCCGTCAGTGTGAAGCACTGACACCCTGTTTTACAGGAGGCAAACCCGCTGAACTGAAACATCTAAGTAGGCGGAGGAGAAGAAAACAAAAGTGATTCCGTAAGTAGTGGCGAGCGAACGCGGAAGAGCCCAAACCGTTGTTGTTAAGGCAATAACGGGGTTGTAGGACTGCTAAAAGCTGTATAGATAAGAAGTGGAAGATTCTGGAAAGTTTTACCACAGGGGGTGATAGTCCCGTACACGTAAGAATCTATGCACGGGGCAGTATCCTGAGTAGGGCGGGGCACGTGAAACCCTGTCTGAATCTGGCGGGACCATCCGCTAAGGCTAAATACTCCTGAGAGACCGATAGTGAACCAGTACTGTGAAGGAAAGGTGAAAAGAACCGTGAATAACGGAGTGAAATAGATCCTGAAACCATACGCCTACAAGCGGTCGGAGCCTTTTTAAGGGTGACGGCGTGCCTTTTGCATAATGAGCCTACGAGTTACCGTTGCTGGCAAGGATAAGCACTTCAGGTGTGGATCCGTAGCGAAAGCGAGTCTGAATAGGGCGCATAGTCAGTAATGGTAGACGCGAAACCGTGTGATCTACCCATGGGCAGGATGAAGCTGTGGTAACACATAGTGGAGGTCCGAACCGGTTGACGTTGAAAAGTCTTCGGATGACCTGTGGGTAGGGGTGAAAGGCCAATCAAACTCGGAAATAGCTCGTACTCCCCGAAATGCCTTTAGGGGCAGCGTGTAGCATAGTTTATTAGAGGTAGAGCTACTGATTGGATGCGGGGGCTTCACCGCCTA
>JAXLTR010000011.1:22500-344066 GCA_046329965.1 Bacteroidales bacterium
AAAAGTCTTCGGATGACCTGTGGGTAGGGGTGAAAGGCCAATCAAACTCGGAAATAGCTCGTACTCCCCGAAATGCCTTTAGGGGCAGCGTGTAGCATAGTTTATTAGAGGTAGAGCTACTGATTGGATGCGGGGGCTTCACCGCCTACCAATTCCTGACAAACTCCGAATGCTAATAAATGTTTCTATACAGTGAGGGCATGGGTGCTAAGGTCCATGTCCGAGAGGGAAAGAACCCAGACCATCAGCTAAGGTCCCCAAATGTATGCTAAGTTGAAAAAACGAGGTTTGTCTGCCCAGACAGCTAGGATGTTGGCTTGGAAGCAGCCATTCATTTAAAGAGTGCGTAACAGCTCACTAGTCGAGCGGACGAGCATGGATAATAATCGGGCATAAGTATACTACCGAAGCTATGGACAGAATATTCTGTGGTAGGGGAGCATTCTAACAGGGTTGAAGGTTTAGCGTGAGCTAAGCTGGACTGGTTAGAAAAGAAAATGTAGGCATAAGTAACGATAATGCGGGCGAGAAACCCGCACACCGAAAGACTAAGGTTTCCTCAGCTATGCTAATCAGCTGAGGGTTAGTCGGGTCCTAAGGCGCACCCGAAAGGGGTAGTCGATGGCTAACGGGTTAATATTCCCGTACTTCTTATAATTGTGATGGGGTGACGGAGTGATGAAAGTACCGCGAACTGACGGAATAAAGGGCTGCTAAAGGGTGTAGATAAATTTGGGGCAGGCAAACCTGTCCCGGATGTCGAACCTGATAGTACCGTGCGTCTTCGGACAAGCGGATAATGCTGTAAGCTGTTTCCGAGAAACTCCTGCTTCAGGTTACGCTGTTCGTACCGTAAACCGACACAGGTAGTCGAGGAGAGAATCCTAAGGTGCTCGAGAGATTCATGGCTAAGGAATTAGGCAAAATAGACCTGTAACTTCGGGAGAAAGGTCGCCTCGTGGTAAGACACGAGGCCGCAGTGAAAAGGTCCAGGCGACTGTTTATCAAAAACACAGGGCTCTGCAAAATCGTAAGATGAAGTATAGGGCCTGACACCTGCCCGGTGCTGGAAGGTTAAGAGGAGGTTAGCCGCAAGGCGAAGCTTTGAATCGAAGCCCCAGTAAACGGCGGCCGTAACTATAACGGTCCTAAGGTAGCGAAATTCCTTGTCGGGTAAGTTCCGACCTGCACGAATGGTGTAACGATCTGGGCACTGTCTCAGCCATGAGCTCGGTGAAATTGTAGTATCGGTGAAGATGCCGATTACCCGCAACGGGACGGAAAGACCCCGTGCACCTTTACTATAGCTTAGCATTGACTTTGGATAAGTGATGTGTAGGATAGGTGGGAGACTGTGAAGCGGTGTCGCTAGGTATCGTGGAGTCAACGTTGAAATACCACCCTTTATGTATCCGGATCTAATCCTGGAAGGACATTGCTTGGTGGGTAGTTTGACTGGGGTGGTCGCCTCCAAAAGAGTAACGGAGGCTTCTAAAGGTACCCTCAGCACGCTTGGTAACCGTGCGTAGAGTGCAATGGCATAAGGGTGCTTGACTGTGAGACCGACAAGTCGAGCAGGTACGAAAGTAGAGCATAGTGATCCGGTGGTTCCGCATGGAAGGGCCATCGCTCAAAGGATAAAAGGTACGCCGGGGATAACAGGCTGATCTCCCCCAAGAGCTCATATCGACGGGGAGGTTTGGCACCTCGATGTCGGCTCGTCACATCCTGGGGCTGGAGAAGGTCCCAAGGGTTGGGCTGTTCGCCCATTAAAGTGGCACGCGAGCTGGGTTCAGAACGTCGTGAGACAGTTCGGTCCCTATCTGTTGTGGGCGTTGGAAATTTGAGAAGACCTGACTCTAGTACGAGAGGACCGAGTTGGACAAACCTCTGGTGTATCTGTTGTGGCGCCAGCTGCATTGCAGAGTAGCTATGTTTGGAAGGGATAAGCGCTGAAAGCATCTAAGCGCGAAGCCTCCTTCAAGATTAGATTTCCTTTAAGGGTCGTTCAAGACCAGGACGTTGATAGGTTGCAGGTGTAAAGGTGGTAACACCAAAGCCGAGCAATACTAATTACCCGTAGACTTTCATCGGTTTGGCTTTTTTATTTTCTCTTTATCAAATGTCAAAAAAAAATACTTAAAAACTTAAGGTGACTTTAGCAATGGTGTACACCTCTTCCCATTCCGAACAGAGAAGTTAAGCCCATTTGCGCCGATGGTACTGCATCACAGCGGGAGAGTAGGTCGTCGCCATTCTTATAATAAAGGTCAGTTGTTCATTCAACTGGCCTTTTTTTGTTTTAATAATTTTAAAAAGAAAGCACCAATTTTTCTCCTTTATTAGATAAGATATATTAACTTAATTTCTGAGTGAAAATCTAATCTTTTGTTTTGGTTTTATTTAATTACAATTTATTTTTGACATGTCTCTTTGGTAATCTTTTTGAATTACTTTCATTTATTCCAAATCCCAGACTGATTTGCCATAAATTATTTATCTGATGAGGGATAATATTATTAAATTTTGAATTTTGGTAAGAAAAAGTTAGCCTTAGATCTGAGAATAGAGAAATTTTGTCACTACCCCTAAAATTAGGATTACATATTGTCTTAATGATTCGATAGTCGAAAATAAATCCAAGGAAAATTGAATTGTTTGAAGTAAGAAAATCAATGCTTTCATTTGAATCGCTAGCTATATCAATAAGATAAAGTCTTACGCCTATGCATGGAGCAATTCTTAACTTCTTTTTGTCAAAAACAGGAAAGGAAATATTAGCTTCCGGATTAATAGAACTTAGTTTATTCCCTCTTTTATAAATAGTATCTAGGATTAAATCCTTTTTAAGTAATTCTCCACTATTTCCTCCAATGCCAAAATTAAGCTGGATCTTCTTATAACTAAGATCAAACATTAATTGCAAATAAAGAAGTGGAGGAATATAATCATTTAATCCGGCAGGAAAAAAAGTTGTACTAATAGAAGAATAAATACCAGCTTTCCAATTACTTGTAGTGTACTCAATATTTATATAATCGTCAATAAAATGATTATAAATTGAATTTGGAAATTGTTCTGTAAATTTTGCAGAATTTTTTAATATTTTTTTTTCAAGAGAGCTAGAACAATAATCCATTGTGAATAAACAATAATCTATATATAATGCAAGAAATTTTTTTTTATCCTCATTTAATTTTAATGAATCTATATTCATATTAATCTCTTCCTTTTTTAACTTTAAAGTTTTCTTTAAACTTTCTGAAAGTTTATCAGTTTTGAAATTACGAGTCACATATTTAAATTTCGCTTTTATATCTTTAGCAGAATTCGAGAGGATTCTCATTCTATATTTGTTTGAATAACTTGTTTTTATAGTATTAATGTCATTTAATAATTCCTCGAATTGACCTTTTAGCAAAAGTAGCGTTTCAATTTCAGCAATGGTCAAACATGAATTTTCTTCTTTATCCAGTTGGAAAAAACGTTTAAATGAAATACTGTCAATTCTATCTTCTTTAATTTGACTTAATATTGTATTCCTTGAATTAGCTATTTTATTATAATCGGAAGAATACTCAATAATTTGTGCTTCAGTACTATTAATTATGAAAATTGAAAGTAAGATAAAGAAAACAATTTTAGTCTGCATCATGAATTAATTATCAATTAAACTGGAGATATTTATTTGATTCGATTAAATACATTTCTCTTAAAAAAGTAATGGCTAATCAAGAACTTAAATTTTGTTTAGTTTTGTGTTTTCTTCTTATTGATAGGATATTTTTTTGATTCTTAAATATATAAAACTTCTTTAAAACCGTATACTAAGGACTTTTTTTCTTTATTTTTTAAAATAAGTCTTCCGTATTCATCCACTCCTTCAATAAATGCCTTAAAAGTTTTTCCGTTGGAGTTAAAGTAATGCCATTCTTTGTATCGGTAAAGTTTTGAAATATAAGCTTTCCCAATCTCTTCTATTTTGTTTGATTTAATCATTGACAAATAGTTGTTCAAATTGTCAATCAAACTTTGAAGTATAAACTCCGTGTTGAATTTCTGTCTTTTTTCGAGCAACATTGAAGTGGCATTAATTCCAGATGGAAATTCAAATTGATTAATATTAAGCCCAATTCCAACTATCGAACTTGATATTGATTTTCCCATTAATATATTTTCAATTAGTATACCGGCTATTTTTTTTTCCTTCACATAAATATCATTGGGCCATTTAATTTTTATATTTTTCAAATGTCCTTCCAATAAATCGGCCAGGGCGAGGCAAACAAATTTTGATATTAAAAATTGGTTGATCGGCTTAATATAATTGGGATAAAGCAAAAAACTAAATGTGAGGTTTTCTCCCTTATTGCTGAGCCAAATATTAGCAGCCTGACCCCGACCTGCAATTTGTTCCTCAGCTATAACCAGTAATCCTTCTTCTGGATTACCAGATTTTAGAATTTCTTTTAAATAATTGTTCGTAGAGTCGACCGAATCTAAACGAATAATTTTTTTTCCAATCATTGACTAAATTTAATGTTTATGATGAATATCAATTCCTTGTACCATGAAAACAAGATGTTCCAGTGTTTTTAAAATTTCGGTCATGTATTCTTTTACGGCTTTAACACTTCCTGGCAAACAGTAAACTTGTGTTTGGCCCGTAACCCCTGCTACTCCCCTGCTCAACAAGGCATTCGGGGTTACTTGTCCGTATTTTATCCGGATATTTTCCATTATTCCTGGAATTTCCTTATCAAGAATTTTTTTAACTACATTAGGAGTTATGTCTCTGGGGCCTACACCGGTACCTCCAGTAGTGAATAAAATATCAACCTTTCCTGTTTTTAGCTCCATTAGTTTTTTTTCCAGCTTTTCCTGATCATCAGGAATAAGCTCAAGGCTGATTTCTGTATTCCACGCCTTTTCCTTAAAGTATTCCTTTAAAATATTTACTATTTCCGGGCCGCTCAAATCTTCATATTCTCCACGGCTTGCCCTGTCGCTAAGGGTTATAACTTTTATTCTGAGTTGATGATTTTGAATGAATTCTTCTTTTGTCATATTCGTCAAAATATTTTAAAGTTATTTTTAATTTACCCGATGCCCCGGGCAATACCAACCTGACTGAATACACAGATTATCAACAATGTGGCTTAGACCTGGAGATAAAATATTCATCCGAGTTGTGATACCGATTATCAAGCATATTTTATAAATTGGAAAAATAATATCTTTTGATTAAATGTAAATCATGAACAACCATAATTATTGAAGTCTTCTTAAATAAAACAATACCGACCAATCAAATGGCGCCCACAAGGAGTTTTTAATCCCTGCAAGTTTTAACCCTTTACTTGTCCAGTTGTTACAGGTAAAAAAAACGCTATATCGTTTTTCAGCTTCAAAATAATGGTAACTGCTCTCTGATATTTTTATTTCAACGGGTTCGGTTAAATCATTAATTTTAAATGAGGTATAGATATAATTGTTAAGTTCATTTAGTTGTTTATCTGAAAGAAATATTCTGATTGTATTTTTACTTTCTTTTGGTTTATAATCAATTCCCCGAACTTGTAAAACAGATTCATCAAATAGAAAAGCAGCCTTTAAAGCAGTTTTGATTTTAAGATCTGCCCATGTAGGGGTATTCATGTAAAACTCTTTATCTCCCCAGCCAAATGCAATAAATTTATAATCAGTTTTTAGTTTTAAAAATGATTTCCAGTTCATACATTCTGATTCTACAGGAACAATGATGTCGGTATGAACGCCGTTTGAACTCACATAAATTGCCGTTCCATTTTTTATTTCAACAAAGTTTTTATTAACAGGAACAATAGTTGTAATTGATGCAATTAAAAAGTAAAGGCAAATAATCAGCAAAATGCTGAAAAAAACCTTAAAAAGGATGATACCTATTTTTTTAATAATTTCCAACTGGTTTAAATATCAGTTTTGGTCTTTTCAATCAAAGCGATATTGCTTATAACCATTTGTTTATCAACTGCTTTACACATGTCATAAATGGTTAATAATCCGATTGTAACAGCGGTTAAGGCTTCCATTTCTACCCCGGTTTGCCCCGTATTCTTAACTTCTGAAAGTATTGTTACGCCATTTTCGGTAAGATTTGTGGTTAATTTTATTTTTGTTAACAGTAATGGATGGCATAACGGAATTAAATCGCTGGTTTTTTTAGCAGCCTGAATTCCGGCAATTTCAGCAACAGTAAGCACATCTCCTTTTTTTACCTGGTTTTCCTTTATTAACTGGATGGTTTGAGGGCTGAGTAAAATTTCTCCCCGTGCAATTGCAACCCTTTTTTGAGGTTTTTTATTGCCTACATCTACCATCCGGGCTTTACCATTTTCGTTGGTATGTGAAAACTTCTCCATTTTATTTTAATTATACTTTTATACCAATAACTAAAATGTCATCCAACTGATCATAACTTTTTTTCCAATTGTCTAAAGCTGATTCCAGAAGAATTTTCTGTTTTTCAACAGGTTCATTGCTTATTTCTAAAAGCAGATGTCTGAGGTTTTTTAAAAGGAATTTTCTTCCATCATTACCACCAAATTGGTCAACTATCCCATCAGAAAATAAATAAACCATACTGCCTTTTTTTATTGAAATTTCGTGACTTACGAATTCTTTTTCTTTCCCTGCATAGATTCCAACCGGCATTCTGTCTCCTTTAACTTCATTAATTACATTATCGCTAATAAGAATAATCGGGTTGTTTGCACCAGAAAAATAAAGTTTCATTTCTTTTAAATCAAAGATGCAAAGAGCAATATCCATTCCGTCTTTCTGTTCACCTTCTTTACCTGTTTGCCGTAGTGAGGATTTAATTTTATCACGTAATCTGTTCAATACAAGAGAGGAAATATTTACTGAATTGTTTGTATGGTGAATTGAATTAAAAATTTCGGTTAAAGAAGAAATTCCAAGCATGCTCATTAGCGCGCCCGGAACTCCATGACCGGTACAATCGGCTGCAACTGCAATTACAATTTCTCTGTCAGCAAGCTCCACTTTGTTAAACCAGTAAAAATCTCCACTTACAATATCTTTAGGACGAAAAAAAACGAAACTCTCAGGAAACCAGCTTTTAATGTGATCATCCGGAATCAGCATTGATTGTTGAATTTTTTTTGCATAATTAATGCTATCTGTAATATTCTGATTTTTCTCGGCAATCTCTTTGGCTGCGACCTCTAATTTTTGTCGGGCAGTAACTTCTTTCACAATAAGATTATACCTGGTATGGATTAACAGAATTGAAAACAGCGAAACCATTAATGTCAGAAAAGCACCATTTGACAAATATTCTGTCAATGTTAAAGGGCTTAGCGCAATAAAAAGGATAATGTTAAGGATTATGGCAAATCCAACCGCTGCAAATGAAAAGGAACTTCTCCAGACTGCCATCATACCGGCTCCGATAAAGGTGGCTATATAGGCAAAAGTAAATTTTTGCAAGGTGGCTGCATCAATAATGCTATACATATATGAGTTTTCAATTATGCATCCAAGAAAGGCAATAAAAGCAGGCCATTCCACCTTAAGTTTTAGCTTTTCCTGGAAATGGTAAGCACTATAAAAAATTGCAGTTACAAGTATTCTAAGTATCAGAAAAACCTGCCATTTTTCGGGTACCGTGTAATAATCGCTAATAACGAAAAGCAAGTTCAGAACCGCCACAATTTTAATAGCAAGATTGTGGTTATGAAGAGCTATCCGGTCAATTTCTTCTTTAACCTTTACAGAATTAACTGAAATATCCTGGTAATGTATTTCCATTTGATTTAAGTTTTAACCGCCAATAATGCTGAATTTGTTTATTTTACTATTTATTCCAGTTAAAGGCTTGTTGTCAAGAGCCTGATGAATTGATTTTTCAATTCCTAATTTCCTTATATCATACTCTAAATCGCTAAAAAGGCAGGGTTTTACTTTACCATTACTGGTTAGCCTCAACCTGTTGCATATCTTGCAATTACCTCCTTCACCACCTTCTACTTTCCAAAATTCACCTTTTTCAAGGTCCATTTTTTTTATAAATCTAATCAACAGATTATTCTGTTTACAAAAATCAGCAACTTCAAGGGCATCTTTTTCCAGGTTCGATTTTTCTATCACGCAATTAATTTTAATAGGCGTTAAACCTGCACTTTGAGCAGCCTTTATTCCGTTCATTACCATATTAATATCACCCATCCGGGTAATGGAATTGTATTTTTGAGGTTTCATTGTATCCAAACTTATATTTACCCGCTGAAGTCCGGCATTTGCTAATTCTGTGGCATATTTGTCAAGTAATATTCCATTTGTAGTCATTCCAAAATCTTTTAAACCCCCAATATCACTAATCATTTTAACCAATTCAACAATTCCTTTCCGAACAAGAGGTTCTCCACCTGTAATTTTTACTTTATCTATTCCCAGCCGTACTGCTACTTTTACAAATTCTACTATTTCGTTGAACCTTAATATTTCATCATGACTAATCAGTTGGATTCCCTCCGCCGGCATGCAATAGGTACAGCGAAGATTACACCTGTCGGTTACTGAAATCCTCAGGTAGTTTATTTCACGATTAAATTTGTCGAACATCTACTTTCTCCCCTTTTTTTATAAACTTCTTGCCTACAGGTACAAACATTAAGCCCCACGCATTATCCAAGCCATTGATGTGCGCCGAGCCATGGTATTCCAATGGAATAGCTTCACCATTTTCTGAAACAGACACAGGTATGAATGCCAATCTTTTATCTGTTTTTCTGGTAAAGTCTGTACCCAGGGTTAAACTTAAATTAATCCTATTCAAATCAAATCCCATCATTTTAAAAATCAATGGCTTAACCAATAATTCAAATTGTACAAAGCCTGAAACAGGATTACCCGGTAATCCAAAACAAAAAATGTTTCCCCTATTTCCAAATACAGTCGGTTTTCCTGGTTGAACAGCGATTTCATCAAAATGAAGTTCAAAGTTAAGTTTTTTAAGTATGGCAGGCACTAAATCATAATCTCCTTTAGATACGCCGCCTGTAAGCAAAAGGATTTCATTTTCATGGGAAGCTTTTTCAATCATCGCAATCGTATCTATTTCTGCATCGGCAGCAATACCGCAATATTGGGCTTCTATTCCCAGGTTTTTCAGTTGAGCAATTAATTGTGGGCCATTGCTATTTCTAATTTGTGAAGGTAAGGGCAAGTTAGTTGGTTCAACAATCTCGTTGCCGGTTGGAATTACTGCCACTTTTGGCAAAGCTGCCACCATTACGTTTATACGGCCTACCGAGGCCATCACAGCTATATGTTGCGCCTTTATTAAAGTACCTTTTTTAATTACGATATCATCTTTTTTAATATCTTCTCCTTTGTAACAGATATTTAATTTTCGTCTGTCTACGCTACTGGTTTCGGATAATTCAGTATTTGGTACAACTCTGGTGTACAATATTTTTCCATCAGGCTTTTCAGCAGTATCTTCAACCATAATAACACAATCAGCACCTTCAGGCAGCATTGCGCCTGTCATAATCTTAGCACATTGGCCCTGGTCAATTTTTTTTTCAGGAATTTTACCTGCAGGAATAATTTCAACAACTTCAAGTTCCTGTTTAATGTCAAGGTATCGACATGCATATCCATCCATTGCTGATTTGTCAAATGGTGGCATATCCATATCAGAAATTACGTCTTCAGCCAAAATCCTGCCCAAGGAATTTTTAAAGTCAATTAAATGACTGCCAGTCCTATAATCAATATTTGATACTATTTTATATGCACTTTCAAAACTTACCATAATTTTCAGATTTGAATTCACGAAACTCCCACCTGTCATTATTTATATTTAAATTTCCAGGAGCAAAATCATGAGTAATACCATTGCTGATTATTATTCTGTCTGCCAGGTGTACAAGTTTTAGGGCACTTGGTTTAATTTCAACTGCAGCTTCATCCTGCACAAATAAAAACAAATCCGGTTTAACAATTAATCTTAAACTATTTGATTCACAAATAATTAGATATTGATTGCTAATTTCTGATAAAAATTTTTCAAAACCTTGTTTTAAAAATGCTGATTTGGCCCGTAAAAGATAGGCTTCTTTAGCCCCGGCACGCAGCATTTTCCCGGTATCTTCATTTGTCCCGGCATTATCTTCTTTTGTCAGGATAAATTCATTTATAGCTTGAGATTGATTTTTGCCGTGAAAAAAATCGTCGCCGTCATAAATTGTTTTGATTTTAAGGGCTGCAATTTGGTGATTCTCTGAAAAGTGAGCTATAATTCGACAAAGCAGTGTAGTTTTTCCTACATTTCGTTTGGCACCACCTAACAATAAAAGTCCTTTTTGCTCAATTAGATTTATAGTTTCAGATTGAATAAGCATGTTTTAAAAATATTTCTAAATTAATTTACAACTTACGCATTGGTATATTGTTGTAATAATTTATAATAGAGATATCAATTTATGAAGTAAGCGCAAAACTTACTTTTAAAAAATTTGTTTTAGGCTAAAATCCATTGAATAAAATCCCGTATTAAAAAAGTCTATAACTAACTAACATCAGCTGAAATGAATAAACTGCTATGCTTAAAATTCCAGGCATGCAAATTTAGATAAATTGATTATGGATCTCAAAAGAGTTGAATAGAGAGCTATACGGAAAAAGTTAAGGACAAATTATTTGAATAATACAAATTTGCTATATTTTTAATCCTAAAACCAATACATCATCAATTTGTTCGTAATTTGTTTTCCAGGATTCCAAAACATCATTGAGCACATTTTTTTGCTCTTCCATGGGCAATTGGTAAATTTCGGCAAGTAAAGTCTTGAAATTCCGGCTCAGGAACTTTCGGCCATAGTCACCACCAAACTGATCGACAAAACCATCGGAGAAAAGATAAATCAAATCCCCTTTTTTAATTTCGATATCATGATTTGTAAATGGAACTTCAAGATGGGCGTGCAGACCAATGGGCATTCGGTTGCCTTTAAATTCCGACAAAAATCCGTTACGTAACAGATAGATTGAATTATTGGCACCAGCAAATTGAACAACCATATTTTCAAAATCAACAATTATAAGCGAAAGATCTATTCCATCGAGTCTTTTACGGTTATAACCACCCTGGTTCAGCGACTCAATCACCCTTTTTCGTAATAACTCCAATATAATGTTGGCTTTTAAGCCTAGGATATTTGCAGTAATTTCGTTTAAAAAAGTCAGGCCCAATAAACTGAGAAATGCGCCCGGCACACCATGACCAGTACAATCTGCAGCTGTAACAATTAATTTATTGTCAATTTTTTTTGCCCAGTAAAAATCTCCACTTACAATATCTTTTGGAAGATTAAGTACAAAATAATCATCCAGTTTTTCCCTGAATATTTCAAGTGGAGGTAAAACAGCCGACTGAATTTGACTTGCATAATTCAGGCTATCAGTTATTTCCCTGTTTTTTAATTCAATTTGTTCTTTTTGTTTTACAATTTCAATGGTTCGTTCCTCTACTTTTGCTTCCAGTATTTTATTATCGCGTTGAAGCTTTTTCTCTCTTTTTTTCTGGAGTAGGATAATAATTAATGCAATTACCATAACTACTGCAGCGGTAACAATAACAATAAACCAAGGTTCCATCCAAAAAGGAGACTTAACATTAATCACATACTCTTTAGAAGTGCTAATCTGGCCCAGAACATTTTTTGCCCTTACCTGAATAATATGATAGCCTGGTTTTACAATAAAAGGAAATTCATGGTTTGGATTCCAGTCCGACCATCCGTTCATTAAATCTTTAATGGTATATTGATAAGTGGTTCCGTAAGGGTTAAGAAAATAGGGTGCACCAATGGTAAAAGTAAGTGAACTAATTTCCGATGGAATTTTTATATTGTCGAGGGCTTCATTTTTACCAAAATCATCTGTAATACGTTTCAAAAAAACTTTAAATTCATCCTGGCCGATATTTGATTCATTTAAATGCAGGATTTTATATAGGTTGTTCTTCCCATCAATTACCCACAGGTTTTTATTATCATCCACATAAATGTTTTGGATATTTTGAAACAGGTTCAGCAGGGCCAGTTGGTATTTTTGAGGTTTAAAAATGGAAGATTTACACACCCATTCTTTTTCATTTTGTAACCATGTAGTATTGTTCTGCGAAACTAAATATTTCAGATACGGAAGCTTGTTTACTACCAAAAGGTTATTAGGTTCTATTTTATTCGTACTTGTATTGTACCTGAAAATTTGCCCGGAGCTTAATAAATAGATACTGTTGTCAATTTGTCTGATTGAAAACTTTTCGGGATATTCCTTGCCGAAATCATAAACTTCGAATGAAATGGTTTTGAAGTTTTTACCAACGATAAAATACAAAACTTCATTGTCGTTTCCTACCCACAAATTAAGGTTTTCATCTTCGGCAATGGTATATACCGGGCTGTTAAAACCTAAAGGCTGAATTTTTGGATATTCTACCCACTTGTTGTTTTCGCGTTTAATTAAGGTAATTCCCTTGTCTGTTCCAATATAAAATACGCCGTTTATTTTCGAAGGCAATACATAATTGATATAATTTTTTTTAAGTATAATTTTTGAATCTTTGCCTTTAATTTCATACAAGCCGTTGTTTGATGCCACCAGTATAAGATCTCCATATTTTATTAGTTGCCTGCATTTGCCATTTATATTTTTTACCTTTTTAAAAATATAATCTACCGACCAAACTTTCGATTCAGCTTTTTTATCAGCCTGTTTATCTTTTTTCTCGATGGTTTTGATATCTTTATCAGACTGTGTATCAATTATTATTGTTTCATTGCTTTCGGGCTTTTCTAATTCTTTTTCCTGTGTTGTTTTTTGTTCGTCAGTTATTATTTCAGTCTGGGCATGGGATTCTTTTTGTTTCTTTTTTTCTTCGCGCCTTGCTCTCCATCTTTGCAAAAGGCTTTTCTTTTCATTGGTTACTTTGGGTAGTTCTTTTATTTCTTTGCTTTCTTCTTTGGTTTCTTTATTCGTTTCTAATGTTTTATCAGGATTTGGGTTCTTGTTATCGTTTACTTTTTTATTAACCTGAACTTTGGGTTTTACTTTAATTGTTTCTTTTAACCTAACCACTGAATCCTGGTAGTAAACCCCTTGATTTGTAGCAATGTATGTTTTATTATTTACAACCACCACTTCAAGAATATTTCCTTCAATTCCTTCATATTTATTAAAGTCTTTAACCGGTAAATTGTAATTCACCCTTGTAATTCCGAATCCATGCGAAAGCCATAATCCACCCTGGTAATCATTGCCCAGTGCATATATTTCATTGTCTGGCAATCCGCTTTTTATATCAATTAAATTGACCAATTCGCCAGATTTTTTATTAAGGATAAGACATCCTCCGGTAATAGTTGAAACCGCAAACAGGTTTTTATTTAAGTCAATTCCGCCAGTGAGCTGATTTTCTGAAATATAGTTGCCTGCCATGGAATTAAAATCAGAAATCCTGATGCCATCGAATAAATAAAGGTTATTCTCAAAGGTTCCGATTACCAGGTTTTTTTTATCCACTGGTACGCTAAATGCGATTTGCTGTTGTGAAATATTATAACTTCGTGGGAGGATAGATTTTTTACCGTTTTCATTAAACTTGTAAACCCCTTTATTTTTAATACTTAAATAGATGTCATCGCCAATTTGTAATATCCCGTTTTGTATGTCGCGTCCTGAAGTATACCACGATTTGTCGAAAGCCAGTGTTGCCTTATTATGCCTGTACAGCGCTTTTTCACTGAAAAAATAAATATAATTAGAGGTAATTTTAATATCTGTTATTTCGCTGGTAATCAGTGATTTTCCTGATAGTTCATGGTATTCATAAATGCCTTGACGGTTCTTTACAAGATAACCGTATTCATCATCGCAACCAACAAGTGTGATTTCCTTATTTTCTATAGGTTTAAGAACTATTGGGATGGAAGGAATCCTTATGTGTTCTTCCATTTTTCCATCAAAAACAATAATGCCCTGCCTGTGGGCAAAAATCATTTCACCATTTAAATCCTGGCTAATCGACCAAACCTGAATATCGCTTTGCTCAAAGTTATAATTGCTTAAATAGGGATTTCCGAACTCTGAAGGAAAAAGTTTTTTTGGTTTTTTTACCGCCTTATTTTCATTATTCACAGAATAGGACGGATAAGAGTTGGGATTAACGGCAATTTTTTCCTGTTTAAGGTAAAAAGCCCCAATTGTAACCAATCCTAAAAAAGATAGGATAAACCTCACTGTTTATTAATTTAAATTTAAAATTTAATTCCTGTATAGAAACCTGGCCATTTTTTTCCAGTGATTTTGTTAATTGCAAATTGTTTACCAAAACTTATCTTTTTAAGAAAAAATTCTATCAAGATAATAATATTGTCAAGTTTTGTTGTTAATCAGACAATTAGTTTTTCACCAGGTAACAAATTTTTGGCTGTTCAATATTAAAAAGAAGATTGAAATTTTTATTCAGGCAATTTAAATGTTAAATTAGTTATTATTGAAATCAACGGAAAGGTTTTCGTAGGTAGGCAATATCACTTTACCAAGTGCAAGAATATTACTGTTTAAATTATCTTTTATAACAAAAATAAATGGTTTATTGGCCTTAAACGATACAAAAGTGTTATCCTTGTTAAGGAAAGATTTATCTTCTGAAATCACCTGTTCGGTTAAATTTTTGTTTTTGTTTTCTTCGATAGAAATAACTGTTTTTTGAATTAGTGAAGAAATATGGGTTTTTTTATCAGTTATTCTTGAAAAATCGGCCATTGCAGAAAATGGAAGTTTACATCCATCAGAAACCAGGAGAGGGGAAAGCTCAGTAGTACTTTCGATTCTGAATTTCGGAATGGATAAATTTACCAGTTTCAGGTAGAGTTCGTTTGTCCAGAAATTAAAATTGAAAGCATTAAAGGATGCATAGATGCTATCCAGGTTATAATCCTGTTTTGGCATAATAAGTACCAAAGATAAATTTCCGGTAGAATAAGGCATTTCTAAAATCTGGAAAACTTCATTTTCATTGTACTTAAGGTACGAAGTCTGGCTCATAAAATCCACCTTAATTTTTGAACTGTCAGATTTAACGAAATCGTCTTTTCTGGTAAACTGTTCATCAAATGGATTATCCCAATTTCCATTGAGGAAAAAATAATTTGTGTAAACAAGGTTTGATTCAGCATCAATATCATGAGTTCCTACAATATTAAGGATATTATAGTTACTCGATTTTTTTACCCACCTGTTAATTGTCTTTAAATTGTTTTCATCGTCGTTTAAAAATTGAAGATCTTCTACATGTGCTCCAAAATTTACTTTAAGCAGATTTTTATATTTTTTTTGAACCAAAATTTCAGAATTATTCCAAAATGCATTTCCAATAAAAAGGTCAACGTCATTACTTTTGCTTGTCTGGTATCGTTTAATTAGTTGTTTGTAACTAAACAAGATCCCATAAGGGGTAATGAAATTCATTGATCTGGCAATTTCGGTCTGAGTATTTCCTTCGCTGCCAATATATGCCATTGCCATCAGGCACGAGGCACCAAATGGCGAAATTACCGTGTTTTCAGCTGGTTTATTTAATAAAGAAAAATACTTGAAAGAAAAGGCATTATTCCGCGCAATTGTTGCTTCAATATATTCTTCTTGTGAAAAAGACAGTAAATTACAGTAAATTAATAAAACAGATAATGAAAAAAACTTCCACATAGGAATAATTTCTTTAGGATTTTGAATGCAAGTACAAAATTACATACATATTTTTGATGCGACAATTAAAATCAAACGTATGAATTGTTTATCTGGATATACCAGGTTTTTAAAGTTATGAAGTTGTAAATTGCGGATTTCAATTTCTATTTTTAAATTCCAGACAAATGAATTATCATTTGTTAATCAGCACAGGTATTGTTTTGTTTCTAAAGCTATACAAATATAATTCAATGACAAATCAATAAAAGCTTTCTGTTTCAATAAATTAACCTTTTAATAAAACAGTAATGCATAACTGAAATAAATTTTTTGCGATAATCTCTTATTTACCAATAATATTAAAGTTAACCGGGAATTGTAATCAATTTTAAAAATGAAGTTTTAAAAGCCGATGAATTAAATAAACAATTGGTTAATCTTCAATATCCCAGTCAATTAATGCTTTTATCCTTTCTATTTGTGCCTGTTTGTTTACTTCGCGTAAATTATTTGCTGTATCTGTAAAAAACTGGTGAACAGTTAAAAATTTGACTTGTATCTTGTTCCATGCATTTAGCGATTTCATTTTATTCTGGGCTTTCAATTCTTCGTAAAGGGTATTTGAAACCGGAATAAAATCGGCTCTTCCAAGGTAGTCGAGATCCGAATCGCAAATAATTTTTTCGAGAAGGTTTTTAGGTTGTGGCGGCAGTTTGGTTGCCATTATAATTTCGCAAATCCTGTCAATCTGCGGTTCGGTATAATTGTATTTAGGGAGCCATTCCCTGGCAATTTGTGTTCCAAAATATTCGTGGTTATCGTATCCGATTACATGTCCAGAATCATGGAAAAGAGCAGCAGTCATAAGTAAAAGAATGGCTTCATCATCAACACCTTCGCCATAACCAATTAATTCTGCCTGATTTACAACATCAATAGTGTGTTTATAATTATGATAAAACAGGTATTTTGGAAGTTCCCTTTCAAGTTTGTCGAGCATAATTTCTTGCAAATCAGTAAACTGCCTGATAAGGTATTTCACCCTGAAAATTTCATTCGGGTGAACCCCACTGTCCCTGTCGGCAGAGTATTTTTTCTTAATTCTCCTCAGAAAATACATTTCCAGGTCACCCTGGTATTTTACAGGAATTTTGCCATGGTACTCGCAATCAAAGTATTGTTTAACCAACTCATAAGTCATAACTGAAATGTTTATCTGGCCAAACTCACTTGCCGAAGCCATGCGAGTGGCAATATTAACAGTATCACCCTGTAAATCATACGAAACTTTTTTCCTGCCCCTTAAAGTGGCAGTAACTGCACCGGTATGAATACCAAGTTTCAAATCCCAAAACTGTCTGTTTTGTTCTTCGTATTCCTTTTTAAGGTTACCGAGGTATTCTTCCATTTCAAGGGCCGCCAAAACAACATCGATAGGATTGGTGATGTTCTTAACCGGAACCCCGCCTGCACACATGTATGCATCACCTATGGTCTTGATTTTTTGGATTTTGTATTTTTTGACTATTTCGTTAAACTGGAAAAAAATCTGGTCAAGTTCATCTATAACTTCTTCCGAATTCATTTGCTCCGAGATTTTTTTAAACCCTTGTATATCAAGATACAAAACGGTTACCATTTTAAATCTTAAGGTTTTGGTAACCTGCGATGATTTCAGGGCGGCTGGTAAATGTTCTTCCGGAATCTGGGCTATAAGGTTTTTGTAATTCTGGTTCTCATCATCAAGTTCATCATTTCTCAGCTTCAGTTCCTTAATTTGGCCCTGAAGTTCTTTATTTTCGTTAATTAGTTTTTGAATCCTGAAAACCAGTTCTTTTTGATCTTCCATTTATTTCTTTTTAGAGTATGTTTACGATAATTACAATTTATTTGAATTGTTAAGAAAAAACAAACAATTATTTAAATGTATACAAAATGTAAATTATCAATGTTTAAAAGTAATGATTTCTGATTGCCTGTTCAAATATTATCCCAAAATTTAGATGAAACTTAAATTAGGTGACTTAAAATGAAATAAGTTTTGGATAATGCTATTTTTCCTGCAGTTTTTTTATTAAAGATTCTAGTTTTTCGTTCAATAAATCAACTTTTCTTTCGAGCTCATCTGTATTGTCCATCACCATGGAATCAACAAAAATTGAATTAACCAGCGATAATCCCAGAATTCCTCCAATAACTAAAATAATTACGAAATAAAGTTTGATAAAAACAGCCATAAAATCTGATGAATTCATTGTAATATTGTCGGGTATGTCGTACCAGCCATCGATTGTAAAGACTCTAAAAATACTGTACATGGCTTGCAGCGGGTTTCCAAAATATTCCGGTGATAAATCCCTGAAAAGGTAACACGAAAGTACCGAAATGATAAAATTGAAGACAAAGAAACCAAACAATACAAATACTGATGTTTTTAAAGCCCGTTTAACGCCATTTAGTAACTGGTTAAAACCTGGAATAAACCTGAAAAACCTGAAAAATTTAAATACCCTCGACACCCTGAAAATCAGTAGAAAGCTAAGTCCTTCCATGCTTCCATGAACGATGAGAAGGAAAATTGAAGGCAGCGAAAAAACCAATAAAATAAAGTCGAGTTGGTTCCAACCTAAGGAGATATAAGTTTTCCAGCCAAAGTGCAATATTTTAACTACTGCTTCGATCAGGAATAAAAAAGTTATAACGCTGTCAATCAGTGCTATATAAAAAAGACTTTGGGCCCCTAAATCATGAAATCCTTCGGCAAAAAGTGAAATGGAGTTAACAAGAATAAGTAAAAGAATAAAGTGATCGTTTAAAAATAAAGAAGCAATTTTACTTTTTTTACGTATCTCTTTCATTCTATTGAATATCAATTTATTGTAGGATTCTTTTACCTAAACAAATGAACAAAACTATTTAATTTATATTCTTTCCCATCAAAACCTTTTGCCTTAAGCACGTAATAATATACTCCGGGAGTAGCTTCCTGTCCGCCATCAAATCGTCCATCCCATCCTAATTTTGCATCATCTATTGAATGCCATTCATCCATCTTCTTTCCCCAGCGACTATAAATCCAACAATCAATGGTTTGAATTCCTTCTAAATCACTCTCCGAAACTCTGAAATATCTGATCTTTTCATTATCACTGGATGGAATAAACCAGTTTTGCATCTTTTGAAAATTCGACTCTGGAATTGTAACCCTTATCAGCATTCTTTCTGAAGTATCGCTGCATCCATCCTCCGCTTCGGCTGTTAACTGAACCCAAAAGTCACCATCAATTGTATAAATGTGAGAAACTGTTTCACCAATACCTTCATTGGTATCATCATCAAAACTCCAGTTAAAATCAACGGCCCAGCTGGTAGTACTTTCAAAACTTACATCCAGATCAAAATCACCTTCAGTGGGATCGGCAGTAAAAGTAACTGGTTCAACCCTTACTGTAATGATAGTATCCTGGGTACAACCAAAATTATCTTTTACTCTGTAGGTGTACCCGTAATTTTCGCGTCCGGTTGGAACTGCAGCTGCAAGCCCGCTTCCGGATGTTGATGAAACCCCGTTGCCTATCCATTTTGGAAAAGAATATGTATGTTTAATTTTCCATTCGGGCGGCAAAATGGAGGCGTTGAATTTAACCATATCTGCAAACACAAAACCACTGTCAGGTAATTGATTATCAGAAATTTTAAGCGTCCAGATTCCATTTAAGGGGCAACCATTTAAAAGTGAAAATGGCTGTTCGGGCTGGTAGGAGCCGGATGGAAGTGAACTCCCTGCTGGTGTGCTGCTGTTGATTGTGCCATAGGTCGGAGAATTTGTAAAGTAATAAAAATAGCCTGTACCGGGCAAATCCGGGTTTGCACCTAAAACAGGTTCGCCAAAATATTTCACCGGGCCTCCAAAATCTTTCAGTATAATAGAATTACCATCGGGACAAATAAGTTCAATTTTAACCTGGGTCAAATTGCTGTGTTCCAATTTAATCGCAATCGTATCTATGTCAGAATCTGAATTTATTATTTGGTTTTCAGCAAAAATACGATAATCGTGATCGCTGTAATAAAAAGATGAATTTGAGAAAAGTTCAGGGACGCTTTCGTTCAATAAGTCAGGATTTTGGTAGATCCATGTAGAATCGGCTATTTTGCCTGTAAGAAGCACTTCCTGTCCAAGGCAAATAGGGCCTTCGTTGCTCGAAACTGTTCCTGAAAAGTTTGGTGTTAAAGCTGTTTCAAAATTTAAAATTACATAATCTTTTTCTGCGCCCCACGATGCATCTAATCTTATTAAATGTCCTCCGCCATTAATAAATTTATGATCTACCGTATCGAGATCAATACCTGTTTCAATTGTAGAATTGTCGCCAAACGACCAGGAAAAATCTACATTATTTACCGGGGTCCCGCCTGAAGTAGCCGATGCAGTAAATTTGACCGTTGAATCCTGGCATGAATGGGGCAAAGAACTGTTAATTTCAATTGTAAATTGAGCAAATGCAGAAAAACAAATTAAAATGTTAAGAACCAGGCTGAATAAAATCTTCATATATAAACTTTTGGCTTTACTCATGCAAATCTATAAATTTAAATTTGAAACTTTAACAGGAAGTTAAAAATGATGTATAAAATACTTTACTTTATCAATAATGTTCATAAGAATTGTAAAATAATTTTGACAGTATTTACCCTGACATTATCTTTGTGTCGGAAAAAAATGGGTTTATCACATTCCGACCTGGTTTTTTGACAGTTTATTTACTACCATTCAGTCAACTAAAGTGCAGACTTACCTAAAAGAACTAAACGACGTACAGCGAAAAGCAGTTGAAAACACAGAAGGTCCAAGCCTGGTAATAGCCGGTGCGGGGTCGGGTAAAACGCGTGTGCTTACCTACCGGATTGCACATATGCTATACGGAGGGAAACACCCTTCTTCCATATTGGCCATTACCTTTACAAATAAGGCGGCCAGGGAAATGAAGAACAGGATTTCTGCACTTATTGGTGAACAGGCAGCCAAATATCTCTGGATGGGAACTTTTCACTCCATTTTTGCAAAATTGCTCAGGATGGAATGCAAGGCGATTGAATACCCTTCGAACTATACCATTTATGATACACAGGATTCGAAAAACCTTATTAAATCAATAGTTAAGGAACTTAAATTCGACCCTAATATTTATAAATCATCCGAAATACTTAACCGTATATCTTTTTCAAAAAACAACCTGGTTACAGCCAAGCATTATGCTCAAAATCAGCAAATAATAGAAGCTGATAAATTTTCAAGAAAACCAGAAACCTGGCGAATTTATCAAATGTACGAAAACAGGTGTAAAGCTGCAGGGGCCATGGATTTTGATGATATTTTAATAAAAACCAATTTTCTTTTTTCGAAATTTCCGGATATTTTAAAAAAATACCAGCAAAAATTCCGGTACATTCTTGTAGATGAGTACCAGGACACGAATTATTCTCAGTATCTTATTATTAAGCACCTGGCCGATAAACATCACAATATTTGTGTTGTTGGCGATGATGCGCAAAGTATTTATGCATTCAGGGGGGCACGAATAGAAAATATCCTGAATTTTAAAAATGATTATCCCGAGTATAAATTATATAAGCTGGAACAAAATTACCGGTCAACCAAAAACATTGTAAATGCCGCCAACAGTGTTATTGACAAAAATAAAAATCAAATACCCAAAAATGTATTTTCGGAAAAAGAACCCGGCAATAAAATCAAAGTAATTGAGGCTTACACCGATTTTGAAGAAGCTCATATTGTGGCTGGAATGATTGCTGAAAACAGGTTGAGGAACCATGATTCATACAATAATTTTGCAATTCTATACAGAACAAATGCCCAATCGAGAATACTTGAAGAAGCGCTTCGAAAAAGAAATATTCCATACCAGATTTTTGGGGGCATTTCATTTTATCAGCGAAAGGAAATTAAAGACTTGCTTTCATATTTCCGGCTGATTCTTAATAATGATGATGATGAAGCATTTAAAAGGATAGTTAACTATCCAAAAAGGGGAATAGGTGAAACCAGTGTTGAAAAACTCTCATCGCTTGCAATTCAGTTTCAAACCAGTATCTGGCGGGTTGCCAGCAGAGCCGCAGAAATAAATTTGGGATTAAATACTGCCACTTTGGGTAAGCTTGGCCAGTTTATGCAAATGATTTCATCATTCAGGGAGGCTGTACTTACATGTGATGCTTATGATGTGGCAAAGGAAATTGCAGTAAAGAGTGGAATATTAAAAGACTTGTATACAGATAAAACACCTGAAGGCGTGAGCCGTTATGAAAATGTGCAGGAGCTATTGAATGGGGTAAAAGATTATTCAATAAGAGAAAAAATCGACAATGAAAACATTACATTAAGCCAGTTTATCGAAAATGTTTCATTGCTTACCAACGAAGATTTAACAAATTCCGCTGATATTGAAAGAATTACACTTATGACCATTCATTCGGCAAAGGGACTGGAGTTTAAGCACGTATTTATAACCGGAATGGAAGAAGAATTATTCCCCTCCTCGTTTTCCACTGCTCAGTTAGCTGATATTGAAGAAGAAAGGCGATTGTTTTATGTAGCCATAACCAGGGCCGAATCAACGCTTTGCCTTACTTATGCAAAGTCACGATACAGGTGGGGACAATTGGGAGATAGCCTGCCCAGCAGGTTCTTAAAAGAAATAAATACAGATTATCTTGAATTAGGCAATGCAGCCATGCAAGGTAACATATTTAAAAAGGCAGTGCAGGAAGCTTATAACAAATCGCAGCTTACTCCTTTAAATAAAAAAGAAGAGAAAGTAAAATTTTCAGGATTTCAAAAAAGACAGGAATTGACAGGGAATGAAAAACCTTATACTTTTGAGAAAAAAAATCTGACAAAAATTTCAGAAAAAAATCCCACAACAGAATCTGGTTTAAAAAAGGAAGAAAATGGGAATATGAAAGTAGGTACAAAGGTTTACCACGAAAGGTTTGGAAACGGAATTGTAACTGAAATGGAAGGAGATGTGCATGAAACAAGGGCAATAATTGAATTCGAAAATTCGGGTAAAAAACAATTGCTTCTTAAATTCGCAAAGCTTAAAATTATTGGCTAAATAATTCATTATAAATTTATTAATCTTGAAATTTTTTCATAAACTTGTATAATTATCAAATCGAACAAACTAAAAAAAATCGAATGAAATACGGAAGTAAAGAAAAGTTAATTTTACCTGAATATGGTAGAAATATTCAAAATATGGTTGAATATGTAAAAACAATTGAAGACCGTGAGACAAGAAATGCAGCAGCGCAGGAAATTATAAATATAATGGGTAATATGAACCCACATTTGAGAGATGTAAACGATTTTAAGCATAAACTATGGGACCAGATTGCGCAAATGGCCGAATTCGAATTAGACATAGATATGCCTTATCCTATGCCACTCAAAGAAACTTTTACTTCCAAACCAAACAGGATTCCATATAGCGAAGGTGACATTACCTACAAGTACCTTGGAAGAATTATGCAAAAACTAATTAAAGCAGCTACTGAAATTGAAGAAAAGGAGAAAAAGGATGAATTGGTTCGTGTAATTACCAATCATATGAAAAAACTCTATGTCATCTGGAACAAAGACAATGTTGAAGATTCAGCAATATTTCAAAAATTGTCGGAGCTGTCCGATGGTAAATTAATAGTTGAAGATGGGACCAAGCTTACAGAATCAAAAGACCTGATAAACAGTAATAAAAGAAAAAACAAGAAAAAAGGCTACCAGCGCAACTAAACAATTTAAGAGCAGGTATAAACTTTACAAAATGAGTTCATTTAAAATAACAGGCGGAAAACAGTTAATGGGTGAACTTGTTCCTCAGGGAGCCAAAAACGAAGCACTTCAGGTTTTATGTGCATGTTTGCTCACCGATAAACCCGTTACAATTTCAAATATTCCTGACATAAAGGATGTTACAAATTTAATAGAAATACTTATTGGTTTGGGTGTACGGGTTGAAAAACTAAATATTGACACCTACAGGCTATCAGCCCACCAGGTAGATTTGGAATTCATGAACTCAACTGAGTACCAGTCAAAAGGTTCAAAGATAAGGGGCTCGGTGATGATGATTGGGCCAATGCTTGCAAGATTTGGGAAAGCATTTATCCCACGTCCGGGGGGGGATAAAATAGGCCGACGCAGAATTGATACACATTTGCAGGGTTTTGAGAAACTGGGCGCCAGGTTTAGGTACGATTTAAAGAAAAATGCCTATGTTCTTTCGGCGGAAAAACTTCAAAGTACCTATCTTTTACTTGATGAAGCTTCGGTAACAGGTACAGCTAACCTTGTAATGGCTGCCAGCCTGGCAAACGGTAAAACTACAATTTATAATGCAGCCTGCGAGCCATATGTACAGCAATTGTGCCTGATGTTAAACAAGATGGGGGCAAAAATCAGCGGAATTGGTTCAAACTTATTAACCATTGAAGGTGTAGATGAACTCAACGGATGTGACCACCGGCTATTGCCAGACATGATAGAAATTGGCAGTTTTATTGGTTTGGCAGCCATGACCCGTTCAAATATTCTTATAAAAAATGTAAATTATGATCAGCTGGGTATAATACCTGATGCATTTAAGCGTTTAGGTATCAGGGTTGACAGAATTAATGAAGACATTTTGATTAAGGAACACGGAAATTACACAATAGATACCTTTATTGACGGTTCTATTATGACAATTGCCGATGCACCCTGGCCGGGTTTAACACCCGATTTATTAAGTGTTTTCCTTGTTGTTGCAACCCAGGCCAAAGGCAGTGTGTTGATACACCAGAAAATGTTCGAAAGCCGTTTGTTCTTTGTAGATAAATTAATTGATATGGGTGCCCAGATAATACTTTGCGATCCGCATAGGGCAACAGTAATTGGGATTGACAGAAAATACCAGCTTAGGGGCACAACCATGACATCACCTGATATAAGGGCAGGGGTTTCGTTGTTAATTGCAGCACTCTCAGCATCAGGTACAAGTGTTATTCATAATATTGAACAAATAGACAGAGGTTACCAGGACATAGATAAAAGACTCAATGCTATTGGTGCTGAAATTGAACGAATTGATTGATTTTATCAAATATACTGATATGGTAAAAACCAGGCTTATTTTTATTTTATTATCGATCCCATTGTTTATTGGGTTCACCAAATTGAATTACAATCCTAACAATGAATATAACAGGGCTGTTCCTCCTAAAATTGGAGAGATTGCCCCTGAAATTAATTTACCTTCAACAGATAGATCTATAAGTTTTTCACTTTCTGAATTAAGAGGGAAAATGGTATTGGTTAATTTCTGGGCTTCACTGGTTGCTCCCTGTCGATTTGAAAACCCTAATTTAGTATCAGCATACCAGAATTTTAAGGACAAATCATTTCAGAATGGGAATGGTTTTACAATCTTCTCGGTTTCAATAGATACTGATCTTGAAAGTTGGAAAAGCGGGATTCAAAAAGATAAGCTTCTTTGGCCTTATCATGTTAGTGATCTCCAGGGGTATGACTCTAAAGTAGCTGCAGAATACGGTGTAAAAGTTATTCCTTATAACTACCTGATTGATGGAAATGGCAAGATTATAGCCATAAACCTCAGAGGGACAGAATTATCCAAAATGCTTTCCTCACAGCTTAAATAGCAATATTATTCACTTCCTTTGATTTTGTTTAAACCATAGGTTGACATTTTTTCAAATAGATTAAAAAATTATGTCAATTTGTCCAATCAATTACCAATGGCAGATATTTTGAGCTAAAAAAGAACCAGGATTTTAATTTCGAATAAAAACTGACTGGGAAGTCCTACAGGAAAAGATTTGGACTTAAATTCAAAAATTTAAATCAACTTTTAAATACAATATTGTTTAACCAATTATCAGATAGATAGTACGATGTCGAAAAAGAAAGTTAAATCAGAAGATAAAGAAAAGGAAGTGGAAATTAACATTGAATCAGAGCAGGTTGTGGCCGATTCTGAAATAAAACAAACAGAGCCGGAGCAAATAAAGGAAAATAAAGCTGAAGATTTTGAACAAAAATTTAATGAGCTGAATGACAAATACTTAAGACTTTCTGCCGAGTTTGATAATTTCAGAAGAAGGAACCTGAAAGAAAGGATGGAGTTGATTAAAACTGCCGGCGAAGATATTCTGATAAACATACTTCCGGTAATGGATAATTTCGAAAGAGCGTTAAAAGCTATAGAGAATAACAATTCTGAGAATACAGAAGCCATTAAAGAAGGTGTAATGCTTATTTACACAAGGTTCAAAGAATTTTTATTACAAAAAGGAGTAAAAGAAATTGAAGCTACCGGATTGGAATTTAATACGGATTTACACGAAGCTTTGACTAAAATTCCTGCTCCTACAACTGATTTGAAAGGCAAAGTAATTGATGTTGTTGAAAAAGGATATTTAATGCATGAAAAAGTAATAAGGTTTGCCAAAGTTGTGGTCGGTGAATAATGTCAAACTGACGTTTGGTAAAATAAAAAAGAAGCGATGTCGAAAAGAGATTATTATGAAATACTTGAAGTTCCTAAAAATGCTTCAAAAGAAGATTTAAAAAAGGCCTACCGTAAACAGGCTTTAAAATATCATCCCGACAGGAACCCGGATGACAAGGATGCTGAAAATAAGTTTAAGGAAGCTGCTGAGGCTTATGAAGTCCTTAGCAATGATGAAAAAAGGAGACGTTATGATCAGTTTGGTCATGCCGGGCTTAGTGGTGGTTCCGGACCGGGAAGTTCAGGATTTACAATGGACATGGATGATATTTTTTCGCATTTTGGTGATATTTTCGGCTTTGGTGGATTTGGAGGTGGAAGCAGAAGAGGTCAGCAAAGAATGGCCAAAGGTTCAAATTTGCGCGTCCGTGTTAAGCTCACACTCGATGAAATAGCTTCGGGAGTTGAAAAAAAACTTAAGGTAAAAAAATACGTAAACTGCAATTCCTGCAATGGAACAGGAGCAGCTGACAGTTCTTCACTAACTACCTGTTCAACATGTAATGGCTACGGACAGGTAACAAGGGTAACCAATACCATATTGGGACAAATGCAAACTTCTTCAATTTGTCCACACTGCGGAGGAAAAGGTAAAATTATAACAAAAAAATGCAACACTTGCTATGGTGAAGGAGTTGTTAAACAAGATGATATAATTGAAATTAATATACCTGCAGGCGTTTCGGAGGGGATGCAACTTTCAGTTTCAGGAAAGGGAAATGCCCCTGCTGGAGGCGGTATAAATGGTGATCTTTTAATAGTTATCGAAGAAGAAAAACATCCTGACCTGATTCGTCACGAAAATGATTTGCTTTATAACCTTTACGTAAGCATTCCGGATGCAATTTTAGGCGCTCCGGTTGAAATTCCGACTTTAAATGGAAAAGTAAAAGTGAGGATAGAACCAGGAACACCTTCAGGAAAAATATTAAGGCTTAAAGGTAAAGGAATTCCTGATGTTCAGGGTTATGGCCGGGGCGATTTGCTGGTAAAGGTCAATGTTTACATTCCAAAAACCGTCAACAAAGAGGAGCGGAAAATTATAGAAAAATTTCAAACCTCGGCCAGTTTTGCGCCAAAGCCTGATGAAGAAAAGAATTTCTTTAACAGGGTTAAGGATTTTTTCGATTAGAGGTATTAATTTATAATGAGGGCACATTTCAAAATAGAAATGTGCCCTTTTACTTATAAATAACAATAAAAAGGTATATTTGAACAGGAATTGAATTAAAAAAAACCATAAAAATGGATATACTTGAAATTAAAAATGTTTCCAAAACTTTTGTAAACCACAAGGCACTTAAAAATATTAATTTAACCGTTCCTGAAGGTAGTATTTTCGGTTTATTAGGGCCAAACGGGGCAGGCAAAACAACGCTTATCCGGATTATTAACCATATAACAATGCCCGATACGGGAGAAGTTTACCTAAAAGGGCAAAGATTAAATTCTTCGCATATTTCCAGAATCGGCTATCTTCCTGAAGAAAGAGGGCTTTACAAAAAAATGAAAACCGGTGAACAGGCACTTTATTTTGCACAATTAAAAGGACTTTCGAAAAATGAGGCAGTAAAAAAACTGAAATACTGGTTTGAGAAATTTGAAATTACAAGCTGGTGGAACAAAAAGGTAGAAGAGCTTTCAAAAGGAATGCAGCAAAAGGTTCAGTTTATAGTTACGATACTGCACGAACCCGAATTACTTATATTTGATGAACCTTTCAGTGGTTTTGATCCAATTAACACAAATCTACTTAAACAAGAGATTCTCGAATTAAAAAGAAAAGGTTCTACCATTCTTTTTTCAACACACAATATGGCTTCAGTGGAAGAGTTGTGCGATAATATTGCTTTGATTAACAAGTCGGAAAAAATTTTGGATGGGGAATTGGCCCAAATAAAAGACACTTATAAGACAAATGTTTACGATGTGACGTTTAAAGGCAATTTTGACAAGTATTCAGCTTCATTATCTGCAAATTATAAAATTCAAAATATAATTGAAAAAAATGGACATTCGATAGTCAGGTTTAAGCTTAATGGTGATTTTAATACCAATCAGCTCATATCTGAACTATTACCCTATGGAATGATTACAGGCCTGGAAGAATTTATTCCATCGGTAAATGATATATTTATACAACTTGTGGAAGGCAATGTACAACCAATTAATTCGTAAACAAATGAACACTAATTACATATATAAAATTTACCATATTATAAGCAGGGAATATCTAACCAGGGTAAGAAAAAAATCTTTTATCGTAATGTCAATACTGGGCCCGGTTTTAATGGCTGCAATGATTATAGTGCCAGCAATATTGGCCAGTATGGAAAGTGATAAACTTAAAACAGTTGCAATAGCTGATTATTCGGGAAAATATAAAAATAGTTTCAAGGAAAAAGAAAACCTTAAATTTGAATATATTGATGTAAATAAAGTTGAAGAACTAAAGAAAACATTTTCAAAATCAGGATATTATGCTTTGTTATTAATTCCCGACAGTTCAAAATCAACTGAAATTCAACTTTTATCTGACGAACAACCTGACATGAACACCAAAATGTATATTAGCGGCCAAATGGAAGGAAAAATCAGGTCGGAAAAATTAAGGGCACTCGGATTTGACGAAGAAAAGCTGAATAAAATCAATCCTTCGGTAAATATAAAAACCATTAAAATTAAAGACGATGGCAGTGAAGAAATAAGTTCAACCGAGATTATAATGGCCATAGGATTTATTGCTGCTTTGGTAATTTATATGTTTATTTTTATTTACGGTGCGCAGGTAATGAGGGGGGTAATTGAAGAGAAAACAAGCAGGGTAGTAGAAGTGCTCATTTCATCAGTAAAACCATTTCAATTAATGATGGGCAAAATAGTTGGAATTGCAATGGTGGCCCTTACTCAGTTTGCTTTATGGATAGTTCTTACTACGGTAATTGTTGGAATTATAAGTCCCATTATTGGAATGGACAAGGTAAAACAGGATACAAGTCAGCAGTACCTCAAAAATAATCAAATTCAGGAAGAAATTAAAAAAGCCGAAGGCAATAACACTTTTATTGATGAGGCCCTTGCTACTTTATCAAATTTCCCGATAGGTTTAATGATATTTTCCTTTCTTTTTTATTTCATTGGGGGATATCTTTTATACGGTTCTTTATTTGCAGCCATTGGAGGCGCTGTAGATAATGAAACGGATACCCAGCAATTTATGCTACCGATTACAATTCCGTTAATTATGTCAATTGTTTTGGCACAGGTAATAATACAAGATCCAACAGGGAGTGTTGCGTTCTGGTTTTCAATCATTCCTTTTACCTCGCCCGTAATAATGCTTATTCGAATTCCTTTTGGGGTTCCGGCCTGGGAAATTGCGCTGTCTATGATTATATTGGTTGTAACTTTTATAGGAACTACCTGGGTTGCAGCTAAAATTTACAGGATAGGAATTCTGATGTATGGTAAAAAGGTAACCTACAAAGAGTTGTGGAAATGGCTGAAATACAACGATTAACAACTTAAAATTACAGTAAACAGAAATATCGGGAATTTGAATTTATTATTACGGTAAATTTATTGGACGGCATATTTTTAGCTGCTCTTATGAATATCCCTTACCCTGAGTTGTAAACTTGTTTTGCCATTAAATTCGTTTTCATCAATTGAATAACATATATTAAAGCTTTGGTTTTTATCTACCAATTGGTAATAATCCGACATAAAAAAAGCGATTCCCTGCATTCTGTAATTTTTCTCATCCTGTAAATCAAGCCTTAGGTGCTCTTCGGTTTTTCCAACTATTTTGCTTAAACCTGCATTTTTCACATTTTCAGTAAGGTAAACCGGTGTCATATTTCCGGGACCAAAAGGGGCAAATTGGTTTACTATTCTAAAAAATTTTGGTGTTATTTCAGCAAAACTAATTTTCTGATCAATAGTAATGGCAGGCAATTGCTGTTCTTCTGTTATATTAATTTTAACGAATTCTTCGAATTTGTTTACAAAATTTTCAAGGTTTCCAAGCTTTAATGTCAAACCTGCTGCATGTTTGTGCCCCCCAAAGCTTTCAAGCAAATCAGAACAATGTTCAATGGCCGCATATAAATCAAAGCCATTCACAGAACGTGCCGAACCCGTTGCAAATCCCTGCGATTCAGTAAGAATAACGGTAGGTTTGTAATAATTTTCAATTAACCTTGAAGCCACAATTCCAATTACCCCTTTATGCCATTCCTTATTGAACAATACTGTTGATTTTCTCAATTGTAAATCCTCATTTGATTTTATCATTTCAAGGGCTTCTTCGGTAATTGTTTTATCAAGGCTTTGTCTTTTTTCATTATGTTCGTTAATTTTTGCACTTAGTTCCTGAGCAAAAAGTTCATCTTCTTCAATGAGCAATTTTACTGCACTTCTTCCCGATTCAATTCTTCCGGCTGCATTAATCCTGGGTCCGATTTTAAAAACCAGGTCAGAAACAATGATTTCTTTACTTTCCATTCCTGCAATTTTAATCATAGCTTTAAGGCCTGTTCTTGGATTTTCGTTAAGTTTCTTTAATCCAAAGCTGGCCAGAATTCGGTTTTCTCCAGAAATTGAAACAATGTCAGAAGCAATGCTAACAGCAACTAAATCAAGCAATTGAAATAAATTTTCTTCATTTAAATTATTCCTGTTTGTTAAGCCTTGCAGCAATTTAAAACCAACACCGCATCCCGATAATTCCTTAAAAGGGTAACCACAGTCTTCTCTTTTAGGGTCAAGTACAGCAACAGCTTCAGGAATTTCATTTCCCGGGGTATGGTGATCGCATATGATAAAGTCAATATTTTTTTCCCTGGCAAAGGCAATTTTGTCATTGGCTTTAATTCCGCAATCAAGGGCAACAATAAGATCAATATCATTATCTGATGCAAAATCTATTGATTTAAATGAAATCCCATAACCTTCAGTGTACCTGTCTGGTATATAAAAATCAATATTCCTGTGAAATTCTTTCAAAAAGGAATAGACCATAGCCACAGAGGTAGTACCATCAACATCATAATCGCCGTAAACAAGTATTTTTTCATTGTTTTGTATTGCTGTATTTAAGCGAGTTACGGCTTTATCCATATCTTTCATTAAAAATGGATCGTGCAGGTTTTGAAGCGATGGCCTGAAAAAATCGCGGGCTTCGTTAAATGTAGTTATCCCTCTTTGGACAAGCATGCTGGCAATAATATTATCAACCCCTAGTTCTTTAGAAAGGCCTGAAATTATTTCGGGATCACCGCCTGATTTAAGTATCCATCTGTTTTTCATTAAGTTTGGTTTCATTAGTTACAGCTAAGGTAATAATAAAATCAAACAGTCAAAATTCAATTTTATAATAGTTTATTTGGCAAGTTGTTTATAACTAATCCTTTAATAACACAAAATTTTCTGAATTTAAATTGTGATTTTAATATTTTTATATTCTACCTTTCGCATACTTATTTATCTTTGCACTTCATTTTGAAAAAACAATTATGGAATTAAGCGAACAGGAAATAATAAGAAGAAACTCTTTACAGGAATTAGTAAATTCAGGAATAAATCCATATCCGGCAGCAAAATATGAAATAAATGCCACCAGTGCTGAGATATTAAAAAATTACAGTGCAGAAAAAGGAAATTATCAGGATGTATCGTTTGCAGGACGCATAATGAGCCGGAGAATTATGGGCAAAGCTTCGTTTGTTGAGTTACAGGATAGTACCGGAAGAATTCAGGTGTATGTGAACCGTGATATATTATGCACTGGCGAAGACAAAGAGTTTTACAACACTGTGTTTAAAAGATTATTGGATATTGGGGATATTATTGGTGTTAAAGGGCCGGTTTTTGTTACCCAAATGGGTGAAATTTCAATTAAAGCGCTTGAGCTTACAATTTTAAGCAAATCAATACGGCCATTACCGGTTGTAAAAGAGAAAGACGGGGTAGTTTATGATGCTTTTACTGATCCGGAGCAGAGGTATCGTCAAAGATATATTGATTTGATAGTGAACCCGCAGGTAAGAGAAACTTTTATTAAACGCACAAAATTAACCAATTCTATGCGCGGGTTTCTAAATTCCAAATCCTATCTTGAAGTAGAAACTCCTATATTGCAGCCAATTCATGGTGGAGCTGCTGCCAGGCCGTTTAAAACACATCACAACACGCTCGACCAGACTTTGTATTTAAGAATTGCTAATGAACTATATCTTAAAAAGTTAATAGTAGGTGGTTTCGATGGTGTATATGAGTTTGCCAAAGATTTCAGGAACGAGGGAATGGACAGGTTTCATAATCCTGAGTTTACCCAAATGGAACTGTATGTTGCCTATAAGGATTATTTCTGGATGATGGAATTGGTGGAAGAAATGGTTGAAAAAATTGCCATAGATATGAATGGCTCAACCCAGGTAACTGTGGGAGAGAACCTTATAGATTTTAAACGTCCCTGGAAAAGGTATACTATGTTTGAGGCCATAAAGCATTTTACCGGAATTGATATTTCGGGCATGGATGAAAAACAACTTTTCGAAACTGCAAAAAAACTGGATATCCCTGTTGATGAATCAATGGGCAAAGGTAAGCTAATTGATGAGATATTTGGGGAAAAATGTGAATCGCAACTAATACAACCAACATTTATTACCGACTATCCGGTTGAAATGTCGCCACTTGCAAAAAAGCACCGATCAATACCAGGGCTTGTTGAACGTTTCGAGGCTATTTGTAATGGTAAGGAAATTTGTAACGCATATTCCGAATTGAACGACCCAATTGATCAGCGCGAAAGATTTGAACAACAGCTGGAACTTGCCAGGCGTGGTGACGAAGAAGCCATGATGCTTGACGAGGACTTTTTAAAGGCTATTGAAGTAGGAATGCCTCCAACGAGTGGGTTGGGAATTGGTATTGACAGGTTGACAATGATTTTAACAAATTCTGCTTCCATTCAGGATGTTATATTCTTCCCGCAAATGCGTACCGAAAATAAAGAACAGGGCGAAAGTATGGATTCACTTTTAAATATTGGAATTCAGGCAGAATGGATGGAAGTTTTAAAAAAATTAGGAATTAAAACTGTTCAGCATCTTGCAGAACAAAAACCAGGTAAATTGCATCAGGATTTGTGCGGATATAATAAGAAAAATAAACTAGGATTGACAAACCCCACGCCCGATGAAGTTAAAAATTGGATACAAAATCTTGAAAATTAAAACTTACGTTAGATAATCGAACTGGTACATGAGCGAAAATTCAAGAATTGGGGTCTTGGGCGGTGGAAGCTGGGCTACTGCTATTGTCAAACTTTTATCTGAAAATCTTGTAAAAGAAAATTCGATAAACTGGTACATGAGAAATTCAAATTCAATTGAATTTATCAGGGAACATAACAGGAATCCAAAATACATCAGTTCGGTTGAATTAAACAACAAACTTATTTACCTCAGTAATGATATTAACGAAGTTATTTCAAGGTCGGATGTTTTAATTTGGGCTATTCCCTCGGCCTTTCTTAAAAGCGCCCTTGCTGAGGTAAAAGTTGAAATTAAAGATAAAATAATTGTTTCGGCCATTAAAGGGATTGTTCCTGACGATAATCTTATTATTGCTGAATATTTTAACCAGGCTTTTCAGGTTCCCCTTGAATCAACAGTAGTTATTGCAGGACCCTGCCATGCCGAAGAAATAGCATTAGAAAGACTTTCGTACATAACAATTGCATGCCAGGATTTGTTAAAAGCAGAATTCGTTGCCAATTTAATGGAAACCCGGTACGTAAAAACCTCTATTTCTGACGACATCTACGGAACTGAATATTCTGCAGTTTTAAAAAACGTTTTTGCAATCTCAGCCGGAATATGTCATGGTTTATCTTATGGCGATAATTTTCAGGCAGTATTAATTTCTAACGCTATCCAGGAAATAAAGCGGTTTGTGGATACAGTACATCCAATTACCAGGGATATAAAAAGTTCGGTTTACCTGGGCGATTTATTGGTAACAGCCTATTCAAAATTCAGTCGTAACAGAACTTTTGGGTTAATGATTGGAAATGGATATTCTGTGCAGGCCGCTCAGCTGGAAATGAACATGGTGGCCGAAGGATATTATGCTGTTAAATGTATATACCAGATTAACAGCCGGTACAATATTTATATGCCAATTACCGAAGCAATTTACAACATATTATATCAGGGCAAACCACCCGCATTTGAGATTAAATTATTAACAGATAAATTACGGTAGGTTCAGATAAGTTCTGTCTTTTCTTTCTCTTCCCTTTCGTGGTATTTTTTTGCCAGCAAAGACAGTTGATCACTGAAAGTTTTCATGGCAAGTTCGGTTTCTTCGGTTATATCGTTTTTCTGGATGCGCATCATGAGCAATCCATAAAGTCCGATGAACATCATTTCTACTTCACCGGTATCTTTTTCATGTATTTTTTTCTGGAATTCGTAAAGGTTAGGCGCAGCTTTGTAATACAATTCCCTGTATTCTGCTTCTTCAGGGCTTTTAAGTAATTGAATATGAAGGTTGTTTAAATCAAGAACAATGTTTTTGGTAATTTGTAAATGGCCAGTTTTTTTAATATTTTCCATTTCCATCATCTGAACCAGGTTCGAATACCATTCAAAAATCTCTTTTCGTTTCGCATCATCACCCGAAAATGTTTTAAAAACATTTTTTTCCAATTCTTCAATGTTAAATTCAAAAGCGCGCAGCAAATCTTCCAGCTGCCACATATAAAGCACGTATTCGGCAATATTGTTTTGTTTTTTTTCAAGGGCAACTCTCATACTCAAAAATATAGTTTGTCAATATCTCTTCTTTCTTTTTTTGTTGGTCTACCAGTTCCCTTTTCCCTTCTAACAAAAACTGATTTCGATTTTGTATCAAGCTTTTGTAATTCTTCTGCAGATGTTTGATTTTCTATATAATTTTCCACCAATTTTGGACCTACTCTGTTTTCAGTCAATTCTTTAACTTTGAATATATAGATAACCGGATTTTTTTTTACTACAAAAACATCGCCAATATTAATAATTCTTGATGATTTTACGGGGATGTCGCTGATAATAACTTTTCCACTTTTACAAGCTTCCGAAGCCTGACTCCTGGTTTTGAAAATTCTTACTGCCCATAAAAACTTGTCAATCCTTAGTTTTTCCTTCTCTTCCATTCTAAAAGGCTTATTTTCCGTTAAAAAAGTTCATGGTTCGCTCAATACCAATAGTTACAAAGCTTTTAACAGCTTCTCCCATTTTCTCAATTCGTTCATCAAGTTTGTCCAATTCATCCTGCGACCATTTGCCCAATACATAATCAATTTGTTCGCCTTTTGAGAATTCTTTTCCAATTCCAAAACGCATCCTGGCAAAATCCTGGCTGTTAATGGTTTCAATAATATTAATTAATCCGTTATGACCGGCATCACTGCCTTTCTGTTTTATTCGTATTGTACCAAAAGGCAAAGCCAAATCATCAACCACAACCATCATATTTGAAATATCCACATCTTCTTTCTGGAGCCAATAATTCACTGCTTTTCCGCTTAGATTCATAAATGTGGTTGGCTTTATAAGTACCAGGGTACGGCCTTTATATTTTATATTGGTTACAAATGCCAGCCTGTCTTGTTTGAATACTGCATTTTCCTTCTCTGCAAGATATTCAACAACCTTAAATCCAATGTTATGACGGGTATTTTTATATTCTTCACCAATATTTCCCAATCCTACAATGAGATATTTCACCTTTGATATTTTTAACTTTTTAATTACAAGGACATTATAAAAGCATTATTTTTATTTATAAAATAAAATAATTGCCCGATGGCAAAAGTACTGAATAAATATATTCTTCCATAAATCCAATGCTCTTAAACACTATTTAATTAGATTCAGTTTTGCGATTAATTTTAAACTAAAAGTATAAGGAGGAATAAAATTTCTAAAAAAAAAGCATTTCTAAAAGTTAAACTTAAAGAAATGCTTGTAATGTACCAGTATTTTAAACTATGCTGCTGGTGTAGCTTCAGGAGTTTCGCCAGGGGCAGTGCCTTTGGCTGCTCTAGTGAGTTTAACAGAAGCAATTACAGTGTTTTTAACATTTAACAATTCAATATTGTCATATTTCAAATCGCCAACTTTAACACTTTTGCCCATTCCTAAGTCGGTAACATCAACTTTTAATGTATCCGGCATATTTTTCGGCAATGCCTTTACTTTAAGTTTACGGGTGATAATGGAAAGTTTTCCACCTGCTTTAACACCGGCCGAAAGCCCATGAACTTCAACAGGTATATGCATTTCGATTGGTTTATCTTCGAAAATCTCAAGAAAATCAACATGCGTTAAAACATCGGTAACTGCATGAAACTGCAATTCTTTGATAATGGCGCTATGCTTTTTACCATTCAAATCCAAATCCACAAGGTAAACATGTGGCGAATAAACCAATTTTTTTAAAGGTTTTAATTCAAGTGAAAAATGTAAATTTTCTTTTCCACCATATAAAACACAAGGAACTTTTTCTGCATTACGCAACTTCTGGCTATCAAGTTTACCGGTTGCCTTTCTAATCTCACCTTTAATTTCAAAAGTTTTCATTTTTCTTTTTTTTGTGTGCTACTTAAGTCTTTTAACGACTTCCATTACACGGTTAACCAATTTTTTAAAACGGCTGCGAAAATACTAAAAATTAGATTAAAACGGAAATAGTTTTTGCCTTATTTGAAAACTTTAAACGAAGAACGGCGCATTAACTGATATATGTTGAGCTGATAGACTGAAAGTTATATATTCTTTTTATAACATCAGCAAACAAATCGGCAACCGATAGGACTTTAATCTTTTCGGAATGTTGATTTTGAGGGATTGAATCAGTAACTATTATTTCGGTAAGTGCGGAGTTGTTAATCCTGTCGTAGGCCGGTCCTGAAAGTACTGCATGAGTGGCAAATGCCCTGACACTTAATGCACCTTGTTCTTTCATAAGATTGGCAGCTTTGGTAAGGGTACCGGCAGTATCAATCATATCATCCATTATAATTACATTTTTTCCTTTTACTTCGCCAATTACTTTCATCTCACCTACAATATTTGCTTTTTCTCTTGATTTATAAGTAATTACCATTGGGGCTTTAAGGAATTTGGCATAGGTATTTGCCCGTTTTGAGCCACCCATATCAGGTGATGCAACCACGAGGTTTTCAATATTCATATTAAGAATATATGGAATAAAAATAGAGGAGGCATACAGGTGATCGAGTGGAATATCAAAGAACCCCTGTATCTGATCGGCATGTAAATCCATTGTAACAATGCGGTCAACACCGGCTGCCATAAGCAAGTTGGCTACCAGTTTAGCACCAATTGAAACACGTGGTTTATCTTTTCTGTCCTGGCGTGCGAATCCAAAATAAGGTATTACAGCTACAATTTTATAGGCCGATGCCCTTCTTGCCGCATCAATCATCAATAATAATTCGAACAGGTTTTCGGTGGGCATGCAGGTACTTTGGATAATAAAAACATAGTTTCCCCGCACGGTTTCTTCATAACAAGGTTGAAATTCGCCATCGCTGAATTTCAGGTATGAAGTTTTTCCCAAATCAGTGCCAAAACTTTTGGCTATTTTTTCTGCCAATTGGCGACTTGTTTGTCCTGCAAATAACTTGATTGGTGATTGCATTGAAATAAAAGTTTTATTTCTGCAAATGTAAAAAAAAAGTTAAGGTGTAAAATAACAGTTTTTTTCCGAAACAGGTTTGTAAATAAAATCAAATAATTTCTTTTTCGGATGTTGCTGTTTGGCAAAGGCTTAGCCGACTATTGATTTTTATTAACAAACTGTCCGGATTTTATCTCTTTTGCAAAATCGGAATAGTTGAGTGTTTCGATATAATTGAGTAATTCCTCGCGCCCCATTCCTGTTCGGGAACTCGTTACAATATAAGAAGGAAGATATTCCCACTTTTGCTTCATGGATTTAGTATAGATGTCGAGATTGATTTTAACCTGGTTTTTTGAGAGCTTATCGGCCTTAGTAAATACCATGCAAAAGGGGAGTTGTGCCAATGCCAGTTTTTCCATAAATTCCAGGTCTTTTGTCTGTGGTTTTAGTCTTATATCAATCAATACAAAAATACAAATCAGATTTTGCCTGTGTATCAAATAATCTTTCATAAAACCCGCCCATGTTTCGCGCAAAGATTTTGAAGTCTTGGCAAATCCGTAGCCGGGAAGGTCAACAAGATACCATTCTTCATTTATTATAAAATGATTTATAAGCTGTGTTTTACCTGGAGAAGAAGATATTTTTGCAAGATTTGAATTGTTTGAAATCAAATTAATTATTGAAGATTTGCCCACATTTGAACGACCAATAAAAGCGTATTCAGGCAAAGATGGAGCCGGACATTTTTTGAAATCAGTATTACTGATTACAAACCTGGCTGATTTAATTTGCATAACAGTTGATAAATTTGCCTATTAAAATTGAATAATTTTATTAATTAAAAATAAACCAGAACGTAAAACTTTAATTAACTGGAATTTAATATGGAAAAATTAGAATATTTCAGTAGCAATTACCTGAATTGGGATTATCCACTTTTTGTAAAATTGATTCATTGTTACTGGCAATGACCATTGTGTCTAATTCATTTATTTTTTACCAGAAAAGTTATAGTTGGTTAACGAAAAGCTTTATAAATATTTAATTCAGGTTCTTTTTTGTTTACTGTTTAATTGTTACAATGGTATTGCTTTTAAACCTGACTTTTACTTTTTTAAATCCAACCATACCGAAAAAATTTTCAAGAGTTTGAATAGCAGAAATTTTCGCATTTTTAAGAATACCTTTATCAATGGCAGCTTCTTTAAGTTTATCTTTACATTTGTGTTTTAAAAAGGTAATTTCTTTGTCAGTAAAGTTTTTGTCTGAAAGAATTCCCCCGGTTTTAGCCATAAAAACTTCGTAGCCTTTCACTTTCTTGTCATCAGTATAAATAAACCATGGATTTATATCTGCATCCGTAATAATCGGGTCGGAAATTAAAATCTGGATTTCAGAGGAATCACCAGTTTCTACAATAATCTCATCTTCGGTAATACCTTTAAGATTTATACCTGCTTTTACCCAACCACGACCGATATAAACCAGGTTTCTTTTTTTTCTGTTCTCCCAAAAAGAGCTTTTTGTTTTGGTATATTGAATGTTATACTCTCTGAATTTAACCTGGCTATCTTCAAAAGATTTTTTTTCATTTTCAGCTTTGGTTTTTAATTCGTTCATCCTCGATTCAATCTGCTTCCTGTCTTTTTTTGATTCTTCTATTTTCGACAATTCATCCTGCAGGTTTTTCTGCTCCAGCTGAAAGTTTTCGAGTTTAGTTTTGTAATCGTTTAAAAGAGTTTCATATTTTTGGCGTTCAGCAATATATTTTGCTTCATTTTCCTTATAAACTGCCGAATTACTCATGTATTCCGCCAATCCGCTAAAATCGTTATAATAGTATTGCGGATTTATTGCAATTGAATCTTTAAATTTATCTAAAATTTCATCATAAACTTCATATATATCTGCATATACTTCACCATAAAACTCGCAGGTAGTAAGTTCGCCAATTTCCTTAATTTCCTTCACCAATACTGGAGTATCGTCTATTACCAGTGATTTCTTTTTAAAAGGATTTATAATCCCGGGTAGTACATTTGTAAATGCCAGAATAAAATATAAGGCGATGAGGGCAAATATGTACCAATATTTCTTAATAAATTCCATAGGATGAATTTTTATTTTTTGTTAGAGAGATATTCTTTTAAATCATTCAATAACTGTTTGTCTTGTAATTCAATGGTTTGTTGATTCTCAGGAAATTCAATATAAATTTCTTCAAAACCAGCCAACGAAAGAATACGCTTAAGTATAGTGCGGGTATTGACCTGGGCGGTTTTAATAATTCCAAGTTCATTTATATTTGCCCTTATATCTGCTTCTCCTTGCCTGTAAAGATCGTCCTTTTCGTTTACATCAAGGGTATTCCATTTGAAAAATGCAGATTCATCCGTATATTCAGGAATTACCCGGAAACCCTCGGCGGGATAAGAAAAATTTAGAATTTCAACTTGCGGTAATTTTATACTGATCCGTTTACCTTCAATTTTAACATCCTCTTCTTTTATCTTTTCCAAATCAATTCCGGCTTTAATTGTAGCTTCGGTTTCGGCAAAAAAATAGGCGTCTTTTGCAAACCAGTTTTTATCTTTAGTTGAAATTACCTTGGTTACAATGTACTCAACCGTGGCAAGTTTGGCCGTGTTTTTTAATTTGCTCATAACCACTGCACGATCAGGTTGTTCATTATCGCACGAGGCCAGGAAAAAGCAAATTGCCAATAAACCGGAAATAAGTTTATTGGTCTGATTTTGATACTTTATTCCATTCATATGGTGAAATTTTACAAAAATCATTAACTAAAAGTCGTGTATATTTTCCAAATATAAAACAAATGTATTAAAAAAATGCAGAACATTGATTATAAATGGCTTGAATATTTTAAAAATAAAAAAACCGGTGCCAGAATAGGTACCGGTTTTTTTTTAAAAGGTGGAATAATTATTTATTTGATTCCCTTGCTTTTTTGGCATCTTCAAGGGTAACTGTTCCCATTTGATTTCCCCAACTGTTCAGAACGTAATTTACAACGTCCACTACCTGTTGGTCGGTTAATTCTTTTTCAAATACGGTCATTATTTTGCCCGGATAAGTAATTCCATTAACCGTGATAGGTTCTTTCGATCCATATATTGCCTGTTTTACGGCCCTGAGTTTATCTGCCTGTAAATAATCAGATTTAGCCAGCGGAGGGAAAGTTCCGGGAACCCCAAGACCTGTTTCCTGGTGACAAACCTGGCATTTTTCAGTGAAGATTTTTTTTCCGGCAGTTAAATCAAGGTTTGCAACTGAAGTATTTTCTGTAGTTTTTACTGATGCCGAATCAGATGAACCGGTTGAGCCATTTTCGCTGCCACCACAAGACAATAGAAACATCGAAAACAAAAAAGCTGTTGAAAGAAAGAATAATCCTATGTTTTTCATTTTATTTTGATTAAAGTTAATAAATAGGCCACAAAATTAGATATAATTTCTTAATGCGTGCAACAATTATGAATTTGAGGCTTAGATTTTTCAGCGACCTTTAGTTTCGATTCTGAAGGGCTAAGATAGGGAATGCCAAGGCTTAAACCACGAAGGATATAAAGGGTTCCCACCAAAATCACAAATACAGGAATTAGCCTGGTCATTTTTCGCCTGATAGCTACGCTTACCGAGTTTCCGGCTACCGAAATAAAAAATAACATGGGCAGGGTTCCAAGCCCAAAAATAAACATAAAAAGTACAGATGTAATCAGGTTACCTGCTGCCAATGCCCCTGCCAGTGCGACATAAACAAGGCCGCATGGTAAAAGTCCGTTAAGTAATCCAATGGCAAGTAATGATTTTTTAGATTTTACTGTTAAAAGTTTGCCCAAAGTAATTTTCAATTTTACCAACAGAAAATCAAATCTCTTTGTCTCAAGAATTTCCTTTCCCGAAAGAAAAGTTAAAACAGCACTAAGTATCATTAGTGTACCCATTCCAATTGAAATCCATTTTTGAAATCCTGCCAAACTAAAACCGCTACTTATCATACCGAAAATAGCGCCCATTATAGAATAGGTAATTGCCCTGCCAGCGTTATAACGTATTGCCCCATTTATCCGCGAAATAAAACTATTCGTATTTAATGGCATTGCAAGGGCAATAGGACCGCACATTCCTGCGCAGTGGAAGCTTCCGGCCAATCCAAGCATTAATGCCGCGGCTAATAAATTCAGTTCCATATTTATAAATTTAATTCTATTTCCTGGTAATAACTTTTCAAACTATCTGTCCAGTCTACCTTTATGATATACCTCCCTTTTTCAAATGTAGAAATCGAAAATGATTTGTTTGTATTTTTCAACATTTCAAAATTGAGAGTTTTATCTTTCTTAAAATCAGTGATATAATAAAACTGAGCTGTTCCGGAAATTTTACTGTTTTTGAAATATTCAGGAAACTTCATACGCACAGAATCAGCATTTACGGTTAACTGGATTTTTTCACCCAGCTGGTTCAGATTTTTGATTTTTTCTATTTGTTTATCGTAATCTATACCTTTTGGGTAATAATCTTTACTTACCAGATCTACACTTTGGTTAAAACTGAAAATTATAATACCAATCATACAGCCGAAAAAAATAAGGATTACCAGTAAAATACCCGTTCCCCAATTGAATTTTATTTTCATAAATTTGATTTAGACTGACTATTTATAAGAAAAACTTGAAGTATATTGTTCTAAAAGTTCTCCCTGGTGATAAATGCCAAACTTTATTTTTGTTTTAGCCTGTTTTATATCCTGTTTTTTAAGAAATACAACAATTACACCTTCGGTTTTATCGCTGTATTTCAAAAAAGTTTCGCCCGAAACAACAATATGTCCGTTAGGTTCAAGAAGTTTAATTTCTAAATCAATATTATGATTGGACTTGTTTACAATTTTAAAATTATACAGGTTACTTATTTCCTCATTAGGTTGTTCCTGGAATTCCATACCAGGTGTTCTTAAAATAACTGTTTCTATATCTCCCCTTTTCATAAAAAAAGAAGTAGTAACGGCCATTATAAGGATAAGGAAAACAGTGTAAGCAACATTTCGGGTGGTTAGTTTGAACTTTTGACCTTTTTCAATTCCATTTTGTGATGCATATCTTATTAAACCCAGAGGTTTTTTCACTTTTTTCATGACAGAATTACAGGCATCAATGCACGCAGTACAATTTATACATTCCATCTGGCTTCCATTTCTTATATCAATGGCAGTTGGACAGACCTGAACACATAATTTACAATCAATGCAATCGCCTTTAACTACACCTGCTTCAATTTCTTTTTTACGTGCAGCTCCCCGCGGTTCTCCCCGTTTATAATCGTAGGCTACGATAATACTGTTTGAATCGAGCAGAACACCTTGTAACCTTCCGTAAGGGCACATTATAATGCACACCTGCTCACGAAACCATGCAAAAATAAAGTAGAATACCGAAGCAAAAATCACGATTGAAATAAATCCTACCAGGTGATTTGAAACTGGTTCGTTTATAATTTTCAACAACTCGTCAGAACCAATAAGATAAGCGAGGAAAGTATTGGAAATAATGAAAGAAATACCCCAGAAAATGGAATGTTTCAGTGCCCTTTTCCAGAATTTTGTATAATTGAGTTTTTGTTCTTTAAGTTTCTTTTGTGCAGTTGGATTACCATCAATCCACCACTCAATTTTTCTGAATACAAATTCCATGAAAATAGTTTGAGGACAAGCCCAGCCACAAAACAACCGTCCGTATACAACCGTGAAAAGTATAATAAAAACAAAAAGAGCAAGCATAATAAGGTAAAAGAAATAGAAATCCTGCGGCCAGAAAATAAAGCCAAAAAAAACGAATTTTCTTTCCAGTACATTAATTAAAACAAGCTGTTCGCCCTTAAATTTGAGAAAGGGGGCCAAAAAAAGAAACACAATTAAAACAAAGGCAACAATTTTCCGATATTTATAGAATTTACCTGAAGGTTTCCGGGCATGGACCCAAATTCTTTTTCCTTCATAATTTACTGTATTTATCGTGTCTCTGAAAGATTCTTTATTTTCCTCTGTTGCGTTCATGGATTATTATAATATTGATTAATCAGGTTAATTTCATCAGCTACGAAATTAAAATAAATCAGATAATTTAAAAAAGGAAAGATAATCCATTGATCGAATTCAAAAAAAAAGCAGTCATTATGATGGCTGCCTTGCTCAGTTAAATCTAATCCTGAACTAATAATTTACTTTATCGATAAAGATAAAAATCATGATAAATAATAAAAATACATTTATGGCAATAAAATATTTTTTTATCATAAAACCTCTTTCAGATTTGCTGAAAAGTTTTAAAAATAAGGTAATTAATCCCAAAGTTGTAAGACCAATTAATATTTTTTGAACAGTAGAATCTACAATCCCAAAAACTGGTATAAAAAAACATGCAATTGCGGTAGCCAGGGTCCATAGAAAAGTTATTCTTTTAAGCTGATATTCGTTGTATCTGGCTGAAAGTGAGGGAAAACCAGCTTTTTCATAGTCCTTGCCATGCATAAGTGTTAACAACCAAAAATGGGGTATTTGCCACATAAACATGAAAAAAGCAGTAATAATAATTTGGGGATCCGAAAGGGAACCTCCGCCGGCCACCCAACCAACAGCAGGTGGAATAGCCCCTATAAATGCACCTGGTATTACAGCGTAAGCCGATTTGCGTTTGAGTGGTGTATATATGCCATTGTACCATAAAAGTGCAAGTAAACCGAGCTGCATGGCTAAAATTCCGGAACTTGACAGCAAAAGCAATGAGCCAGAAACCACCTCGATAATAATTATAATTTTCGCCAGTTTTAATGATATTTTACCGCTTGGTAAAGGCCTGTTTTTTGTCCTCTCCATTTGGGCGTCCAAATCTTTTTCCTGGTATTGGTTTAAGGCGGCAGAACCACCGGCAAGAATCAGAATTCCTAAAACGGGTAAAATTGCCCCGGAATCGATGCTTCCAACTGCCATAACATAGCCTAGTAAAGTAGTTAATGTTACCGCGCTTATTATCTTTATTTTATTAAGTTCCAGAAGAAGTTTTAACATATTATTTAAGCGTTTTTATATAATCTATAATTTGTTGAATTTCCTCATCTGAAATTTGTTCTTTGTATTGAATCATCACTCCTTTTGGAAATCCATCAACTATCTGGGCGTTAGGTTCGCGAATTGACTTTTTTATATAATTTTCATCAGCCTTAACTTCTACCAGCTTTCCATCTTCATTAACTTTGCGGTTGCTTCCGAACAGGCCTTTAAAAGAAGGACCTACTAGCTTATTTCCGTCTACAGTATGGCAGGCATTACATCCTATTTTCTTTATAGCCAGTTCACCAGGCATTGCATTTAAATCTACTTTTTGTTTTGTATTATACCATGCAGTATATTCATTTTCAGGTAGAACAATAACTTTGCTTAACATTTTAGAATGTCGTACCCCGCAATATTCAGCACAATAGATAACATATTCGCCGGTTTTTTTGGCTTCGAACCACATTTTATTGTTTCCACCTGGCACTACGTCTTCTTTTATTCTGAATGCAGGAATATAAAGACTATGCAATACATCCATGGAAGCAAGATTTAATTTTACCGGTTTATTAACAGGGACGTACAAAATTGAATCCCATTTACCGTTGTCGTATTCAAAACTCCATGACCACATTTTTCCAGTAGCCTTAATTTCAATGGCATTGTCCGGAAAATTTCTCATGGGTCTGTATCCGGTCCATCCATAATAAAACATCGCCAACACCAGTAAAGTGGGTATAACTGTCCAGATTATTTCCAGTTTTGTATTCTCTACAGTGGGTTCAGCAACAGGATGCTTTTTTTTATTGTACCGGATAGAAAAAAATATTAGTCCAAAGGTTATACCGAGAAGAAATATCAGCGATATTCCAATTATAACAAAAAAAGCCTGATCTACACCCTGAACAAAATTTGATGCGCCTGAAAACATAGGTAATTATTAATTTATTAATTATGCAATAGTGGGTCTGAAAATATAATCGAAAAAAGTTAATACAATAAATGTTAAGAACACAAAAAGTGTAATCAACACCATGGCAGTTAATATTTTACTGTCGAATTTTAGATGCATGAAATAGGCACCAACTATATAGGATTTAATTACCGCTATAAACAGGGCAACACCTACTGCAAGTGCTTTAAAATCAACAGTTGCTGCAGCCACCGATAAAGCCGTAAGCTCAAGTAATGCCACCCAGATAAAGAGATAGGTCTTAAAATTTAATGCTTGATGATGTTTATTTTCCATAGTAATTAGTGAACAAGGTAAAACAACGGGAATAAAAATATCCAGATAATATCAACCAGATGCCAGTAAAGGCCGGCATTTTCGTGGAGCATATAATTATCGTGTGTAATATGGCCTTTATTAACTTTAACCATAACAACAATTATAAAAATACTGCCAGCAATAACGTGCAATGCATGTAATCCGGTCATGAAAAAATACAGGAGAAAGTACAATGCTTCGCCTCGGGGAACCGCAGAAAAAGCATCGGTGCCCGGCATAAAGCCATGATGGTATTTAGCTGACCATTCGAAATATTTATTAACCATAAAAGCTAATGCAAGTGCTACGGTAAGCAGCATTAATCCTATTGCCAGTTTCTTTTTGTTTTGTTGCATGGCTGCTATAGAAACAGCAATTGTCATTGAGCTGGTTATCAGAATAATGGTATTCAAAGTGCCTATAAAAATATCAAGTTCGTGACCACCTTTCACAAAGGCTTCGTGGTTCATATACCTGTAAATGGAAAAAACCAGGAATAAGCCGCCAAACAATAAAAGTTCAGTAAAAAGGAACAGCCACATCCCCATTTTAGAGGCTTCATCGTCGCGATGAACATGATTATGAGTAAGATGAGTTTCCATATAAATTAATTTATCTTTTCGTATTCATAAGGTCCGCCATGGACTTCAGGCGCAGTTTCAAAATTTTCAAGCGGAGGCGGCGAAGTGGTGGTCCATTCAAGCGTTAATCCGTTCCAGGGGTTATTACCTGCCGGGGTACCATTTCGTACACCTTTAATAATATTTACGAGCATGATAATCATTCCAACCAGCAAAATCCACGAACCAACCGTTGAAATTACCTGCAGGGGTTTAAATTCAGGGAGATAATCATAATATCTTCTTGGCATTCCCATAATACCCATTATCATCATGGGGAAATAGAGAATATTAAAACCGATGAAAATAAGCCAGAAAGATATTTTTGCTCTTTTAAAATTGTACATTCTTCCGTAAATTTTGGGAAACCAATAATGAATGGCTGCAAAAAAACCAAAACCTGTGCCTCCAAACATTACGTAATGAAAATGTCCTACTACGAACGAAGTATCATGAACATGCACATCAGTGGCAAGTGCACCGAGAATAAGTCCGGTTAAACCGCCAAACATAAAAAGGAACACAAATCCAAGAGCAAACAGCATAGGAGGTTGCATATCAATTGACCCTTTATACATTGTGGCCAGCCAGTTAAATATTTTAACCGCACTGGGAATTGAAACCAAAAAGGTTAAAATCGAAAATATAACTCTTGAAGGGCCACTCATTCCTGCAGTAAACATATGATGGCCCCAAACAAGATAACCTATAAATGCAATTGCCAAACTTGAATAAGCGATAGCCTTATAACCAAAGATTCTCCTTCTGGAAAAAACAGGGATAATTTCAGAAATAACACCCATTGCGGGTAAAATCATAATATAAACAGCTGGATGTGAGTAAATCCAGAATAAATGTTGATAGAGGATAGGATCACCGCCGAGTGCCGGATCGAAAAGCCCAACGCCAAGCGCCCTTTCTGCCACTATCATTAACAAGGTAATTCCAATGACGGGGGTAGCCAGAATTTGAATCCATGCAGTAGCATAGGTTGCCCAGACAAACAATGGCATCCTGAACCATGTCATGCCTTTGGCCCTCATTCGGTGAATGGTGGTTAAAAAATTCAGACCGGTTAGAATGGACGAAAACCCGAGAATGAAAGCTGCTAAAACTGCCTGAGTTACATTGGTTCCTGTCCTGACACTGTAAGGGGCATAAAAGGTCCATCCGGTATCGGCTGCTCCTTCACCGAAAAAAAGCGTTGATAACGCAAGCAAAGCGCCTATTACATAAAAATACCACGAAAGCAGGTTTACTTTCGGGAAGGCAACGTCTTCGGCACCGAGTATTAAAGGTAAGCTAAAATTACCAAATACCGCTGGAATTCCTGGAATTATAAACAGGAAAATCATTATTACCCCATGAAGCGTAAAAACTTTATTGTAGGTGTTAGGCTCCATAATGGTTTTACCGGGGGCAATAAGTTCAAGTTTCATCAATACGCCCAGAAGAACAGCAGTAAGGAAAAAAGCAGCAATGCAATACATGTAAAGTAAACCAATCCTTTTGTGATCGGTAGTAAAAATCCACGAGGCAATTCCTTTCTTGTTTTTTGAATCGAAGAATCCCCTGGTAGGTAATTCAATACGAGCAGTCGACATTATAATTTACTGATTTTAATAGGTTTTTTTTTGAGTAATACTGTAAATAAAAATACAAGAACAAGCAGAATGATCAATCCGCCTGATAATGAGGTTATTTTGAACATATATTTTTTTGAAGCCGGATCATAGCTATAGCAAAACTTTAGTAATTTGTTTATTGTGGGGGATGATTTTTCTTCGCTGGCTTCTATCATGGCCATTTTAACATCAAAAGGCAGAAATTCTGTTCCATAAAGGTATCTTGAAATTTTTCCATGAGGGCTGATAGCGATAATACTTGCAGGATGCAGGAAATCTTTCCCATCGCGTTTATATTTAAATCCGGCAGCATCAGTAATTTTTTCAATATTGACAGAATCTCCGGTTAACCAAATCCAGGCATCTTCATCTATCTTCTTCTTAATGGAGTGAACGTAGTTTTTTTTCTTTTTCTTTCCCAGCTTTGGGGTATCTTTATCATTAAAGCTAATAGTAATCACCTGGTAATCAACTCCTAAAACCATATCCGACTTATCAATCAGTTCTGCAATTCCATCCAGAAGAGGCGAACAAAGCCCCGGGCATTCATAATAAACAAAAGATAAAACTGTGGGCTTGTTAATCAGTTCACTTAATTTTACTATAGAACTGTCCTGATTTCTGAACTCAGCATCAAGTGGTATTGTAGAGTTAAGATGTTCATAAATCCCTATTTCCTGGATAGGGTTATTTAAAGATTGCCCTAATATTATACCCGGAAAAAGGATAATCAAAATTAAAAATTTGCGCTTCATTAATTAATTGATTTATTTGGGATATTCATGAATAAATCAGAATATTAATATTTAAATATCCTGATATATTTAAAATTTTGGGGCTAAATTAATAATTTTGATCAAAGAGTCTTATTCAGACTAAATAAAAATAAGAATTGTCATACCTGAAAGTCTCTAGAACACTACAAAGTATGACAACTCTTATTTATAAATTATTTGGATTTGGTTGAATCGGCAACCTCCAAAGTTTCGGGAGAATAAAATCCAATTTTATCCCCCTGCGGTGCTTTTGCTTCTTTGGGCTGCGATTTCTGAATTTTCTGCAGAATAAAACTGAGCACCTGCACTATTTGAGTTTCTGTTAACTGTCCTTTAAAAGGGGTCATCCCTTTAGTGGGTACCCCGTTTTTTACAACCTGATAGAGCAATTCCGGTTTATTTCCATGAATCCAATACTCATCGGATAAATTTGGGCCAATTGCATTACCACCTCCTTCAGGTCCATGACAGGTAACACAGGTTTTTGTAGCGAAAATCTGGGCTCCGGCCTGAATATTTTCTTCATCAGTAAAAAGGGTAATTTTATTTTCATCAAACGAAGAGGCTGCTTTGTTTTTTTCAAGGTTAAGATTGGCAGCCGCTACTTCATTATTATATTCCTGTTTTTGAGAAGCACCTATCCCCAACCAAAAATAGTAAGCTCCATAAATTACTGAAAAAATAACAGTGATGTAAAAAAGACTCATCAGCCAGAAAGGTGCCGGATTGTCCAGTTCCCGTATGTTATCGTATTCGTGATCCTTTATCAGGTTGTGATCGAATCGTTCATTAAATTCGAATTTTTCTTCATGTTTATCCATGGCTGTAAATTTAAATATTATTCTGTAAGTTGTTGTTGAATTCCCGTTCACTGGCTGTTTTATCATCTTCCAATGGTAAATTAGCCCACGATTCAGCATCTTTTTTATTTGTTCTGATAAGCCTGTAAATAATCCATAAAAAAAGGATGAAAAAGGCCACCAATAAACCACTTCCAATAATTTCAAGGCCCCAGGCAGAATCGAATGAATCGGTAATAATCCTCATGTTAAAAAATTATTAATTTGATGCCTGATTAGTTGAAATGTCCCTGCCTAATTTATGCAGGTAGGCAATTACAGCAATCATTTCCCTGTCGGCAGGCAATTCTATTCCCGAAGATTTTAATTCAGCAGAAATGGATTCAGCCTGAACCTTTAAATCTTCTTCCGCTTTTTGGTCATATCCATCAGGATAGGGGACTCCAAGTGTTTGCATTACTCTTATTTTCTTCTTTAACGAAGACATGTCGAGTTTTTGGTCAGCCAGCCACGGATATTTCGGCATTAATGATTCGGGGCTCATTGAACGGGGATCTACAAAGTGTTTATAGTGCCACGATGCTGATTTATACATTTTACCGGTTGTAACACCAGCTCTTGCCAGGTCCGGTCCTGTTCTTTTAGAACCCCATTGAAACGGGTGATCGTAAACATACTCTCCTTCTTTTGAATATTCGCCATAGCGATCTGTTTCAGAGCGGAAGGGGCGAACCATTTGTGAGTGGCAGGTATAACAACCTTCGCGGATATAAATGTCTCTTCCCTGGAGTTCAAGGGGAGAATAGGGTTTAACAGCCTGAATAGTCGGAATATTTGATTTAACAACTATCATTGGAATTATTTGCACCAAACCACCAATTGCAACCGCAATCAGTGAAAAAACAGCGAAACGGACAGGTCTTCTTTCTAACCAGCGATGTGTAGATTCACCTTCCATTTTGCCTGGTTGAATTTTTGGAAGAGCAAGGGCTTCAGCCGCTTCGTTATTCACTGATGATCCTGTTTTAATGGTTTTAACCAGGTTTACGATCATTAAAACTGCTCCGGTAAAATAGAACACGCCCCCAACCACACGGGTGATGTACATCGGAAGAATCTGGGTAACAGTTTCAAGGAAATTTGGGTAAGCCAAAAGCCCGTCAGAGGTAAATTCTTTCCACATCAGGGTTTGTGTAAAACCTGCCCAGTAAAGCGGTACAGAATACATAAGCATACCAAGTGTAGCTATCCAGAAATGCGTATTGGCAAGTTTTTCGGAATAAAGTTTTGTGCTGAAAATCTTGGGTATTAACCAGTATAATATACCAAATGTGAGGAATCCGTTCCAACCCATTCCACCAATGTGGACATGGGCAATGGTCCAGTCCGTAAAATGGCTCAGTGCATTTACACTTTTTAGCGAAAGCATTGGTCCTTCGAAAGTAGCCATTCCATAGGCAGTAATAGCTACAACCATAAATTTAAGAACAGCACTGTCGCGTACTTTATCCCATGCACCACGCAGGGTTAAAAGTCCGTTAATCATTCCACCCCAAGAAGGTGCAATTAACATAATTGAAAAAGTGGTACCCAATGCCTGTGCCCAATCTGGTAGAGCCTGGTATAATAAGTGGTGAGGGCCGGCCCACATATAAATGAAAACCAGCGCCCAAAAATGAAGGATCGATAATCTATAGGAATATACCGGGCGATTCGCTATTTTAGGCATAAAATAATACATGAGCCCCAGGTAAGGTGTGGTAAGGAAAAATGCAACAGCATTGTGGCCATACCACCACTGTACTAAAGCATCCTGAACCCCTGCATACACAGGGTAACTTTTAAGGAAACTTACAGGAATTTCAATTGAATTTCCGATATGCAGAATAGCCACTGCCAAAAAACTGGCAAGATAAAACCATATTGCAACATAAATATGTTGTTCACGGCGCTTAATCATCGTTCCAATCATATTTATACCAAAAATTACCCAAACTATAGCGATTAAAATATCAATGGGCCATTCAAGTTCAGCATATTCTTTCCCCATTGAAAAACCGGCGAGCAAAGTAACTGCTGCAAGCACAATGATTAATTGCCATCCCCAGAAATGCAGTTTACTGAGTAAATCACTGAACATTCTGGCTTTAAGAAGGCGCTGCATGGAGTAATAAACGCCCATAAATATAGCATTTCCAACAAATGCAAAAATAATTGCATTGGTGTGCACCGGCCTAACCCGGCCAAACGTGGTGTACTGGAAATCGAAATTAAAAAAAGGAAAGGCTATCTGTAAGGCGATAATAAGCCCAACTAGCATTCCCACAATACCCCATAGCATGGTGGCATAAGCAAACTGTTTGACAATTTTATTGTCGTAATAGAATTTCTCTGGTTCCATAACAATTCAGGTTGATCATTTATTAGAATTCTTCGTATTAGTACTTTTTTTTTCCTCATCATCAAACAGCATACGCACCGAAGGAGTGTAATCGTCATCGTACTGACCTGTTTTTACATTCCAGATAAACGCGGCAAGAAATATAATTGCTGCAATTAAACTTAATCCTATCAACACAAATATCACAACCATATCTTAAGTTTTAGTTTCGAAAGTAAATATTTTTTGAATTTACACAAAGGAAAATTATTGAATATTTACAAATAAAAACATTTTATTATTTAAAGATTACAATATCTTAATATCGTATATTCTGTAATGAAAATAAGTTACTTAAAATCTTATAATTATGATTTTCGGAAAACAGAGGTAGACGTAAAAAAAGTTACAAAAGCAACGACGGTTACTGAACTTAACGGCATAAGTATGGCTGCTATTACAGGTGAAAGATTGGCAGAAACCGCAAAAGATAAACCCACAAGGTTATAAATAAACGATAAAACAAAAGAAGCTTTTACGATCTTTAAAGACTTTCTTGAATTTTGAATAAAATCATCTAGTTGGTCGAACTTTTCCGATTCAAGTATTGCATCGCATGCAGGTGAAAAATGGTAAATATCATCGGCAACAGAAATGCTTACGTCTGCAGAATTTAATGCGCCCGAGTCGTTCAGTCCGTCGCCAATCATTAAAACATTTCTTCCCGATTTTTTTAATGATTCTATATAATTAAGTTTATCTACCGGATTTTGGTTGAAATGCAGGTTTTCTTCCTTATTAAATAATTCAACGAGTTTTTGTTTCTCAGCGTCGTTGTCGCCCGAAACCAGGTGAAGCTGATAATTTTTACCCAGCCTTTGAATCAGATTTTCCAGTCCTTTCCTGTACCGGTTTATAATTTTAAAATGACCTTTGGTAATTCCATTAAATGAAACATAAACAACCGAACTTTCCTTTTCTTTGGATTTCTCATTTCCATTGACAAACCTGTCAGAACCAATTTTAACAATTGTATTATTCAATTTACCGATTAGTCCCTTTGAGGGAATTTCTTCGAATTCGTCAACTTTTAATACCGGTTCGTTCAATAGAACAGCTGAAATTGTAATACTTAGCGGATGTGATGAATGCCTGGCCAGTGATTTTAGCATCATATTCTCCATTTTGGATAGTGGTTCGCCGATGTATTCTACCCCTGGGGCTTCGGCATAGGTAATTGTACCGGTTTTGTCAAATACAATTGTGTCAAGGCGGGTTAGTTTTTCAACAACGCCTGAGTTTTTCAGAAATAATCCATTTTTGCCAAAAATCCTCATGGTATTTCCAAATGCAAATGGGATGGAAAGGGAAAGGGCACAGGGACAAGCCACTATTAAAACGGCAACAAAGGCATTAATCATTTTTGTGGAATCGGTAAAACTCCAATATATAGCCGTAAAAAAGGCAATTAATAATACAGTCAAGGTGAATTTTTTACTCACTTTATCAATAAGTTTGTTCAGGGTGATTTTGGCTTCGGATTTTTCTTTCTGGTTCCACAAACTGGTTAACTGACTCTGTTCTACCTTTTTTAAAACCAATAGCTCAATGGCGCTTCCAAGTTGTCGGCCACCTGCAAAAATAGTATCGCCTGATTTTTTTATTACCGGTGTGGCTTCACCCGTAACAAAGCTATAATCAAGATTTGCAGTTTCTGACTTGAGAATGGAATCAGCAGGAATAAGTTCTTTATTATGAATTAAGATAATATCGCCTTCATCAAGTTTTTCGATCAGGATGTTTTCATCCTTATCGCCTGATATTTTTGTAACAGCAACGGGAAAATACGATTTATAATCCCTTTCGAAAGATAAAGCCTGGTATGTTTTATTCTGGTACCATTTTCCAATTAAAAGAAAAAAAACAAAACCACAGAGCGAATCGATATATCCTGCACCTGTCAGTGAAACCACATCATAAAAGCTTTGAAGAAAAAGTGCCAACATCCCTGTGGCAATTGGAAAGTCAATATTAATTGTTCCTTTAATTATGTTTTTATAGGCCGATAAAAAATAATCTCTTGCACTGTAAGTTACAAGAGGAATTGCAAACATTAGGTTCAGCAAACCAAATAAAATCCTGTATTTCTCTTCAATGCCAAAACTACCCTTAATATATTCCGGAAAACTAAAGAGCATGGTGTTGCCAAATGCAAATCCTGCATAGCCAATTTTGTAAAGAAGTTTTTTATTCGATGAATCTGCCTTTTTTTTCTCTGTATCTTTTAATGTTATTGCTGGAATATAGTGAATAGATGACAATAGCTCGGCAAGCTGCCTTAAAGACAATTTATCTGAAAAGAAAGATATGGTTACTGTTTTTTTTACAAAATTAACCCTCGACTGAACAATTCCGGGATTAAGGCGATTGAGGTTTTCCAGAAGCCAAATGCATGAACTGCAATGGATGGAAGGGATAAATAATGTAATTCGTCTGAAATTTCCTTCGGTGAATTCAAATAGTTTGTTTGCAATTTCCTGGTTATCGAGATAAGCAAATTTACCTGAAAAGTCCTCGGGTTCAATCTTTATCCCCGGTGTATTTTCCATTTCGTAATAAGTGAAAAGTTTATTTTGGTTAAGTAATTCGTATACCGTTTTGCAACCAAGACAGCAGAATGGTTGGCCGTTTGATTCAACAACCTCTTTTCCACAGTCGTTTCCACAATGAATACATTCTACTGACATTTTTTTCGGACAAATGTAGGATGAAATCTTTTACTTTTATAACTTGTCTGAGAAATTATACTATTTGAGAAATGAGTTAGATTTGTATTTATTTAAATGGAAAGGATGACAGAAAAAAACATCTTAACAATTGTAGCAATAGTGATATTGGTGCACCTGCTGGCAGGATTTACATGGATTTTTTATAAAATATTCAGGAATAAAAAATCTTAACAAGCCAGGTATCAGAAACAATAATTAATTGAATTGTTGTTTTAGCGTTGATTTATTCCATGAACAACCTGTTCAGGTTTTCTTCGGTGCGTTTGTTTAATTTTTTCTTTAGCAGGTTATCGAAAAGTGAAAAGAAAATATAGAGCACAAATATCACAGGAACAGCTAAAATCTGAATAGTGATGAAGAAAAGGAAAGAAAAAATCAGGAAGAAAAACTTCATTTTATTGTCTTCGTAGTTCAGCGATTTGAATTTCATCGAAAACAAAGGCATTTCTACAACAAGTAATACAGATAAAAAAATGACCAATGGCACTAAAAACATGGGCCGTACAATAAATCCGCCAAAGAACAAAATGCCCAAAAAGAAATATATATTATCAGAAATAGCCGGAAAAAGAATTAAATTGTCGGGATTAAATTCGGCAATTAACGGTATGGAGGCCACTAACATTGCACATGCAGGTGTGGCCAATCCCAGGAATGATTCAGTCTGACGATCGTCGATATTAAATTTAGCAAGGCGGATGGCTGAAAAAAGTGCTATTAACATGGCAGACATCAGGATGAGTATATCCGAAATGGGGAGTGCAAAAGAAAATTGTTTTATTTGCAGGTTGTATTTAAGTAATTGGTAAATTATCATTGAAGGTGCTATACCAAAACTTACGATGTCTGAAAGTGAGTCAAGCTCTTTACCAATTGGTGAACTTGCCCTGAGTGCCCGTGCAGCAAAACCGTCAAAAAAATCAAAAACAGCAGCCGTGTAAATAAAATACGAAGCCAAAACCAGGTTGTTTCTTCCTTCGAACGAAAGCACTATTGCTATTGCCCCGCAAAGTAAATTCATAAGTGTAAAGAGGTTCGGAATATTTTTATAAAAGAAATTATCTCTCAACATCGGGGCTTATTTTATAATTAACAGATTTTGATTAGGTTTCAAATATATTGAATAAATTTTAATTAAGTACAGTTAATGTAGTTTTTTTCTTAGAATAATTATTATTTTTTAATTTATTGTTTACATTTTTATTACCAATTGTTTTATTCAGAGCAAGTTTCAGGCCAAATTCTTTTGTACCGCGCCTTGTTCTTCAAACTTTAGAAAATTTCTTATTTGCTTTTATTAATGTCAATAAAAATTGTTTTTTAAGCGAGAATAAAAATAATTTATTTGAATAATATAATTGCAAATTTTAAAGAATATTTTTTAATTTGATTTTGAATTACCTGGTAAAGTAGTTATAAGCAAAGAAGTTTTTAAATTTTATGCTATAATTTTATTCCTATAAAGTAATTATATTGGAATTGAACAGTTATAATAAAGATTATTTCTGAAATCTAGAGAAGTTTTTTTTTACCAATGAAAGAGTTAATAGTCAAATATATAAGATACCGAAACTTTTATACTAAGTTGATTTTATTGGTTTTCATTGCCTGTATATTTTCTAAAGAACTTTATTCACAAATAGCCAGTTATAGCAACGAATACCTTAATATAGGCACCGATGCCTCAAGTTTGTCAAGAGGAAATGCTGTTGTTGCTACTGTAGCTGGCGTAAATGCAGGTTATTATAACCCTTCGGGGCTTGTTTCAATGACGTCTAAATACGAAGTATCCCTGATGCATACAAACTACTTTTCAGGATTGGCCCAATATGATTATGCAGGTATTAGTTATAAGCCAGGCGATAGTCTTGCCATAGGTTTTTCAATGCTAAGGTTTGGTGTGGATGATATCCCGAATACTTTAAATCTTGTAGATGAGAATGGAAATATTGATTACGACCGGATAACCTATTTTTCTGTGGCAGACTACGGATTTTTCTTCTCTTTGGCAAGAAAATCGAAAATAAAGCAATTACAATGGGGAGCCAGCATTAAATTTATTTATCGCAGGCAGGGCGAATTTGCGAGTGCATATGGTTTTGGATTTGATTTGGGATTAAAATACGAATACAGAAATTGGAAATTTGGGGCAGCATTGCGTGATGCCACATCAACATTTAATTTCTGGATTTTTAACAGCGATAAATACAAAGACGTTTTTTTAGCTACGAACAATGAAATTCCCGATAATTCACTTGAAATAGCATTACCAGCCTTATTCACAGGTTTTGCCAGGGAGTTTAAGCTGAGTGATAAATTTTTCATTGTGCCTGAAATTGATTTGGATTTTCACTTCGATGGAATGCGTAATTCCTTAATAAATTCAGGAAATATGAGTATAGATCCACATATGGGAGTTCAGGCCAATTACCTGAAAAATGTATATTTAAGGTTTGGATTTGATAAATTTCAATTGGTTGAAGATTTTGACAAAAACAAAAAACTTATGGTACAACCCTCCTTTGGAGTAGGTTTTAGTGTTTATAATTTTTTCATTGATTATGCATTAACAGATGTTGGTGATTTAACGGTTTCACCTGTTTCGCATATTTTTTCACTTAAATATAATTTTGGTAAAAATCAATAGAAAATGAATTTAATTTTCCCGGTTTTAGATTGGGACAGGCATATTAAGCTTTAAGAAGAATAAATTTTCTTGTAATCCTTTTACAGAAATAGAATTTTAATATCAATTTCTCATCAGGTAATGAATAATTTGAATTCCGGTGTCGATCAAAATGTTGCGTTGATTGATATTGAAAAAATAATTAGGAAGCAAAAGTCGAAACTGGTAAAAAACTTACCGGGATTTATAATCAGGTTAATAGCCAGAATAATTCACCTGGATGAGGTAAATGAAACACTTAAAATTATTGGGAGTAGAAAAGGTATTGAGTTTATAAAAAAACATGCCGAAATACTTAATCTTACATTTTTATTTAAAGGACTTGAAAACGTACCCGATCAGGGAAAGTTTATATTTGTGTGTAACCATCCGTTAGGGAGTGTTGATTTTTATGCAGCATTGTTATCGGCACATAAAAAATTTAAACAGGTAAAAGTAATTGCCAACGAATTGTTGATGAGTTTTGAGAATCTGAGGGAACTTTTTTTGCCGGTTAATGTATTTGGGAAATCGCCACAAAAGTACCATGATTTGATTCATGAAGCATATATGTCAGAAATTCAGCTAATGACATTTCCGGCAGGAGAAGTGTCTAGAAAAAAAAGAGGGATAATAAAAGATGGCGAATGGCACCGGAGTTTTATAAGAAATTCAATCCAATACCAGCGCGACATCATACCGGTTTACATACATGGTCGAAACTCCGGAAGGTTTTATTTTGTTGGTAATTTGCGTAAAAAACTGGGAATTAAACTAAACCTCGAACTTTTTCTTTTGCCGGATGAAATGTTTCGACAAAAGAACAAAACCATTAAAATTGTCATTGGAAAACCAATATCCCATAAAAATTTTGACGGTAAAAAATCACACCTGGAATGGGCACAGGAGGTAAAAGAAACGGTTTACCTGCTCGAAAACGAAATGGACAGAGATTGAACTTGTATTTCAGTAAGTCATGAAAACTTAGCCAATACCGTCAGGTTTCCTTTCACCTTATCTTTCAATTTTACATTTATCTCGGTTCCTAAGGGCAAAAAAACATCTACCCTTGAACCAAATTTAATAAAGCCCAGTTGTTCGTTTTTGTTTACTTCAGTATTCTCTTTTGAATAAGTTACGATTCTCCTGGCAACTGCGCCGGCTATCTGGCGAACAAGGATTTGCCTGTTGGATTTGTCTTCAACAACAATGGTTGACCTTTCATTTTCTGTTGAAGATTTGGGATGCCAGGCAACCAGGTACTTTCCGGGATGGTACTTTGTATATTTCACGCTTCCGGCAATTGGATTCCAGTTTATATGAACATTGAATGGAGACATAAAAATGGAAACCTGAATTCTCTTGTCGTTAAAATACTCATTTTCAGAAGTTTCTTCTATTACTACTACTTCGCCATCCGCAGGGCAGATAATTTCATTTGGTCCCGAATCTGAATTCCTTACCGGATTCCTGAAAAATTGTAAAAAAAAAGTAAAGATAATTGTTGAAATGGGCAAAGAAATTAGCAAGCCTAAAGTTGATTTTGCACTTAAAAAATAAGTTAAACAATTCAGAATTATCAGAATGACAAGTACCAATATTAATGTCGGATAGCCTTCGCGATGAATTTTCATTATAATAGAATTAATATTTTCAGGCAGAGATTGTTAAATATACAAAAACAATTGGTGAAGATAAAATCAGGCTGTCAAAACGGTCTAAAATACCTCCGTGGCCCGGTAAAAGATGTCCGGAATCTTTGATATTTACTGATCGTTTGAGTAGAGATTCAAATAAATCACCAAATGTGCCAAAAGTAAAAGTACAAACAGCAATTGCCAGGCTGTCAGTAAGTTTTATCTTCACGTAAACGATAGAAATTAAATAAGCTACCAATAAAGAGCAGATAGCACCACCAAAAAAACCTTCCCATGATTTTTTGGGTGAAATTCTTTCAAATAGCCTGTGCCTGCCAATTGCAGATCCAACAATATAGGCCGCAGAGTCGTTTACCCAGATAATTGCAAAATAAGCAATGAGTAACGATGGATCAAAGTTTACAATTTCATGGCTACTGAAAACCATAAATCCTAACAATCCAAATGGAACAGCAACATACAGCGACCCCAGTAGAGTAATTGAAATATTAGCCAGCGGGTTTGTTTTTTTCCTGTAAAGTTCTGATATCAATATGATTAAAACCAAAGGGATCACATAAATTAATAAATCAATCCCTGCTATGGCGGATGAAATGAGCATTAAAGCAGTATAAATAAAAACACCAAGTAAAATTCCCGGATAAATTTGAGGATTTTGGGTTTCGTTAGAGGAAATTTTATAAAACTCAAATAAACCCAGCACTACAATAATTCCGAACAGAATAAAAAAACTGACAGGGTTCAATAAAATTCCTCCAATCAATACTATAACAAAAACTGCAGAGGTAACAACCCGGGTTAAAAAATTACTTTTCAAATTAAAAATCTTTTAAAATAGCTTCAGCCTGGTTTTTATTATCAATTTCAACATAAAGTTCGAGTTCACCTAAAAGAAATAAGCTGTCCCTTTCATTTACAACTACTGATAGGATATCATTTTTGGCCAGAATTCTTTTGGCTGTTTGCGCATCTTCAATGCTCTCGTAGGTTTTTAAAATAACCCATTCCTTGGATGTATTAACAATGTCAATCGCTTTTTCTTCGTTATGGGCTTCAACCAATAAATCCACTTTTTGGTTCAGGTTTTTTCTAATAATGGCTTTTATGCTATTGTTGTTTAAAATATCTTCGTCCATCTCTGCAAAACGCATGTCGGAATATTGCCGAATCACAATCCAACCATTTAAGGTATCGAGCAGCACTTTTGCTTTATCAAAATCCCTGTTTTGTACATATACTTCAATTTTCTCAAGGTGTAGATTCGAATCTTTTCTTTTTAAAATGAAATTATCAAAACCTTCTTCATCTAATAAATCTGTACGGAATTTGGTTTGACTAACACTTTCGCAAATTGTAATTATTTTCCAGCCTTCAAGATTTTCTGATTTAAGATAGGGAATGGTTTTTTCCAATTCATCATTATTAATATACAATTCAAAGTTGTCCATTATATATTTCGAATCTTCTTTCTTTTTCAAAATAGCGTGAATGCCATTCTGACTCAGAATTTCGCGGTACCTGCGCATTTGTTTCTCACCAACAAAGGAGTTGATTTTTGTAAGCCCATTAAATTCTTCGATGAGTTCTTTGGCCCGGGCTTCATCAAAATCTTTAACATAGAGTTCAATTTCTCCAAGTAAAAACAAGCTGTCTTTTTCGTTAATAATAACCGAAGGAATGCCATTTTTTTCCAGGATGTCTTTTCTTAGTTCAGCCTGATGAATCCTGTCGAACGATTGTATTTTTACCCAGCCTTGCATTTTTTGAATTTTAGAGTTTAAATATATTAAAACAAAAATTCTATTGATTTAGTAATAGAACTATTAATTGCTTAGGTCCATGTGCCCCCAGAATTAAAGTTTTTTCAATATCTGCGGTTCTAGATGGCCCTGTAATATTTGTGATTTGTGAGGGTAAATTGCCGTCATACCTTTTCATCATGCCATCGAGTGCTTCTTCCAATTCAAGTACAATTTGATTTTGTTCTGCAATTACTATATGAATTTCGGGAAAAGAAAAAATACGTCTTGAACCGGGGAGTGCAGAACTTACCATTACGCTTCCAAACCTGGCCACCAGGAATTCACAACCACTTATTCCTGATTTTATTTTCTTTTCGTCCTTAAATTCCTGTGTATACTCAATTCCTGTGTTTTCAACATATCCTGAAAGATTTTTATCCGGTAAATAGCATAACGATAATCCTTTTGTTTCGTTTAATTCGCGTAGTTTTCCGGTTATTTCCTCTTTACTTTTACAAAAGTGATATTCTCCGTTTATCTTCATCAATTCGTCAGCGAAAATCTCATGAAGTGGCTTATCCGGCGTATGATAAATTTCGGTATTTGGTAAATGGACAGGTTCAATTTTTTTGAATTCAGCTGTTTGTAAACCTTTCCTTATCCTTTTTAATATATCTTCTCTTGCATTCAAATTATTCTGGCTTTAATTAAGTATAAGTTTATTCTGTAAAAATAAGGAAAAAAATAGATTGAAGACAAATTGTATTGGATATATTAGAAGATCTTATTAAAAGCAGGGAATTATTTCAAATATTTAAAAAAAAAGCCCTGACCATAAAAAGGACAAGGCTGTTTTTATGCTTTACTTCAATTAGCTTTCTTTAACTTCATCTTCAATATCGTTCTTAATTTCAGAATTCTCAACTTTCGGTTCTGTTACTTCCGTATTTTTTCTTAGTCTGGGTACGCTTTCTTCTTCCACGTATTTGCGCTTACCCAACAACCTTTCAACATCTTCGCTAAAGATAACTTCTTTTTCAAGCAACAATTCCGACAATTCAATCAATCCTTTTTTGTTTTCATTAAGAATTTTAATGGCTCTCTTGTACTGTTCGTCTACCAGTTTTTTAGCTTCCTGGTCAATTAGTACTGAAGTTTCTTCGCTGTATGGCTTGCTGAAAGAATATTCATTACGGCCCTGCGAATCAAAAAAGCTGATATTTCCAATTTTTGAGCTCATACCGAAATAAGAAACCATGGCATAAGCCTGTTTGGTAACTTTTTCCAAATCGTTTAAGGCACCGGTTGAAACTTTTCCGAAATTTATTTCTTCAGATGCACGGCCACCGAGGGCAGAGCACATTTCGTCAAGAATCTGTTCCTTAGTAGTAATTTGCCTTTCTTTTGGCAGGTACCATGCAGCTCCCAGGGCCTGACCCCTTGGAACAATGGTTACCTTAACCAATGGATGCGCATATTCCAGAAACCAGCTTATAGTGGCATGTCCGGCTTCATGATAGGCTATTGTTCTTTTTTCCGATTCGGTAATCAGTTTGTTTTTCTTTTCAAGCCCTCCGATAATCCTGTCAATGGCATCAAGAAAGTCTTGTCTTTCAACCGATTTTTTGTTTTTACGTGCCGCGATCAATGCTGCTTCGTTGCACACATTGGCAATATCTGCGCCTGAAAAACCGGGTGTTTGTTTTGCCAGAAAACTGATGTCAAAATCTTTTTCAAGGGCAATTGGTCGTAAATGAACTTTAAAAATTTCTTCACGTTCCAGTAAATCAGGTAGTTCAACATGAATCTGCCTGTCAAACCTACCAGCTCTTAATAAAGCGGCATCGAGTATATCGGCCCTGTTTGTAGCAGCAAGAATAATTACGCCTGTATTGGTGTCGAAACCATCCATTTCTGTAAGCAATTGATTAAGGGTATTTTCCCTTTCGTCATTGGAGCCAAAATTGGGGTTTCTGCCTCTGGCCCTGCCAATTGCGTCTATTTCATCAATAAATACAATACATGGGGCTTTTTGTTTTGCCTGGGCAAATAAGTCGCGGACCCTTGACGCACCAACACCCACAAACATTTCAACAAAATCAGAGCCCGACATGGAAAAGAAGGGTACATTGGCTTCGCCGGCAACTGCCTTGGCTAAAAGGGTTTTACCAGTTCCGGGAGGGCCTACAAGTAAAGCGCCTTTGGGTATTTTTCCTCCCAGTTTTGTATATTTATTAGGATTTTTAAGAAAATCAACTATTTCAGTTATTTCAACTTTTGCTTCTTCAAGGCCGGCAACGTCTTTAAAATTTACTTTAATATTTGCCTCTTCCTTATCGAAAATCTTGGCTTTGGATTTTCCAATCGAGAAAATATTCGATCCGCCTGGTCCACCGGCGCCGCCCATTCTTCTGAAAATAAAAAGCCAGACTGCCACCAGAATGATAATTGGCATTAACCAGCCAAATAGTTCACCCATATCTTTCCTGGTTTCGAAACCTACAGGAACAATATCCTTGCTTTCGAAATCTTTTTGGGATTCTTCCATTTTCTTTTCGAAAGTTTCAACAGAACCAATGGTAAAGAAAAACTGGGGCCCTTTTGAGGGGCTGCTTGTAACGCTTTTTTTCCTGTATTTGTCGTATTTAGAGGTAAGGTACCTGTCTTCTTTGATGTAAACTTCTGCCCGATCGCGGTTTATAACAACTATTTTACTTACATCATGGGCACTGAGCATATCTTTTTCAAAATCCTGCCAGGTAATTTCTTTCATTTCACTGCCATAATCAAAAAAGATTAAGCCAATAAAAACGACGGCAATTAGTGCATAAATCCAGTAAAAATTGAATTTTGGTTTTTGCGAAGAATTTTTATTTTGATCTTGTCTTATATCGTTATTGTTTTCACTCATATCTGTAAAAGTTTCTCATTTTTTTGCTTTCACCCCTTTTATCTTTTTAATTAAACAATTTAAATTACAAAGAGTTTATGGCTGTTTAACATTATTTTATTAACTAATTCGATACTCAATAGTTATACCATTAGATTTGGCCATTTTTTTACAACATTAATAAATTTCATTTTTATTTTTTGAAAATAAATTTCATTGGTTTTTATATAGTTCATGTATTCAGTAACTTATAAATTAAATATTTTTAAAATTTTTAGAATTTTTAACCCGGATTTTATATTGAACAAGAAATATTTAAAACTTTCTTTTTTATATACCTGCAATATTGTCATGTTTAATTTTTAAAACAGAAAGTATGGCACTGCCTTCTCAGTAAATATTTTTGATTTCCAACTTTTCTGCGTCGTTCCAAAACTCTTCGAGATTATAAAAGTCCCTTGATTCTTTTTGAAAAACATGAACAACAACATCAAGATAATCGAGCAGAATCCAGATGGCGTTTTCAAATCCTTCTTTATGAAGCACATCCTCATTCACTTCTTTTTTTACAATGAATTCCACACTTTTTGCAATAGCATCTACCTGGGTAGTTGAATCCGCATCACAAATTACGAAAAAATCGCAAATTGAATTATCTATTTTTCCAAGGTTTAAAACTACGATGTTCTTTGCCTTTTTTTCCTGCATTCCGAGTATTATCGCATCAACCAGCTTTTTAGCCGAATTTACCTTTGCCACTATTCGTTAATTAGAGTTTTTGCAAATTTAGTAATTTTTAAATCTTTATTCCTCATTTGCTAATTTCTGAAATCTTAAATAAACATAATTCATTAAAATCTTAATTAAAAAAGGCAGCTTAATTAAAATTTTTATTCATTGCAACCTGGTTTATTTAACATTTAAAATCAGACCCTTGCAGGTTTTTAGAAAAAAATCAATAAACCACCTGCCAATTTATTATTGTACGAAAGTTTTTTTGCCTTAAACTGAATGGAGAATCATGAGAACTAAAAGCAGTATTAAAATTAAGAAGCTCATTAATATTGAAGATAATGGGATTCGGACTATTTTTATTACTTTCGTTTAACATTTTCGTAATTCCTAAAATGGTTCGTAAGATTATCCATATTGATATGGATGCATTTTTTGCATCGGTGGAGCAAAGGGATAATCCTGAATACAGGGCAAAACCGATTGCGGTTGGTGGTTCGGGCGAACGCAGCGTTGTGGCCGCAGCTAGTTACGAAGCCCGAAAATATGGGGTATTTTCGGCCATGCCTTCAAAAACAGCTAAAAAAAAATGCCCTTTCCTGATTTTTGTCTATCCCCGGTTTGAAGTTTACAAAGAAGTATCGAACCAGATAAGACAAATTTTCTTTGAATATACTGATTTGGTTGAACCACTGTCGTTAGATGAAGCTTTTCTGGATGTTACATCAAACAAAATAGGAATGCCTTCTGCAACATTGATTGCGAAGGAAATAAAAGAAAGAATTTATAAGGAAACCGGACTGACAGCTTCTGCCGGAATATCCATCAATAAATTTCTGGCCAAAATTGCCTCCGACTACAGGAAACCAAATGGCATATTCCTTATTAAACCTGAAGAAGCTGAATCTTTTGTTGAGAAATTGCCTGTGGAAAAATTCTTTGGTGTAGGCAGGGTGACCACCGAAAAAATGAAAAGAATGGGAATTTATTCCGGGCTTGACCTGAAAAGATATTCGGAATATGAATTAATACGGCTATTTGGCAAAACGGGCAGCTTCTACTTTCATATTGCCAGGGCGGTTGATAACCGGAAAGTTGAGCCTTACAGGGTTCAGAAATCTTTAGGGGCCGAAAACACTTTCGACAGGGATTTGGACAATCGGGATGAAATGACAGATGAACTAAAAAATATTGCTGAAGTATTATTTCAAAGAATGAACCATTCAGGCACTTTCGGCAAAACAGTTACAATAAAAATAAAATTTAATGATTTTAAACAAATAACCCGGAGCAAAACTTTTTATTTTGAAATAAATACATTTGAAATTTTGTGGAAAACCACACTTGAAATATTTAATACGATTGATTTACAAAACCAAAAAGTAAGGTTACTTGGAATATCGCTTTCAGGCTTGACCACAGAAGAAAAAACCGGCGAACCATTGCAGTTGACCATTGATTTTTAGCATTTTAAAAAAAATAAATATGACCCTGAAAAAGCATTTTTTAAACCTGATTATGATTGGCCTCGTTTTTAGTTTGCGTGCACAGCAGCAGGGATTATTTATCCCTACAGAGATAAGGGAGGCCATTGAAACTGGTACCCGCACCACTACCGGAAAGCCGGGCGATAAGTACTGGCAGAATTATTCCACCTATGAAATAACAGCTGATTTTGACCCTCGTACTGGTAAAATAGCCGGAACCGAGACTATACGTTATAAGAACAACAGCCCTAAAAACATTTATATGCTTTTATTGAACCTGTATCCTAATTTGTTTAAAAAAGGAGGCATGCGCGACAGGGAAGTTGCAACTGAAGATGTGCACAATGGCATGGTGCTTAAAAAAGTAAAAATAAACGAGAACCAGATAGCCACACATGCAATTTCATATAATGGAACAGGGGCACAGATTAGCCTTCCTAAATTACTCCTGCCTAAAAATGAAATGAAAATTGAAATTGAATGGGAATTTACCATGCAGGGCAAAACCACAATCAGAGTGGGAAAATACGGTGAAAATACATGGTTTGTAGGCTACTGGTATCCACAGGTAGCTGTATTTGATGATGTTTTTGGCTGGGATGATGTTGATTATGACGGTTTGCACGAGTTCTATTCAGCTTATGCCGATTTTGATGTGAAATTAAATGTTCCTGAAACACAATTGGTTTGGGCGACAGGCACACTCGAAAACCCGGATGAAATTCTCAATCCGGTATTTTTCGACAGGTATAAAGCGGCCCTCCAATCAGAAAAGAAAGTAAGCATAGTTGGTATAAATGATCTGAAAACAAAAATAACCAGGCCGGGGCCAAAATGCTGGCATTTTAAAGCCAGCAATGTAACCGACTTTTCTTTTGCCACTGCTGCTAATTATCTTTGGGACGGGCTGACAATTAAAACCGATGTTAAGAACAATAAGGAGACATTTTTACAGGTAGCCTACCACCAAAATTCACTCGATTTTTTTGAAGTGGCCGAAATTGGTCGTAAAACCATAAAATATTTAAGCGATACCATGCCGGGTGTACCTTTTCCGTATCCACGGATGACCGTTTTTAACGGAGGCGGGGGCATGGAATTTCCGATGATGGTGAACGACAGGTCCGAAAGCAGCTATAGCGCAACCGTAGATTTAACCTCCCATGAGATTTCACATACCTATTTCCCGTTTTTTGTAGGGATAAACCAGGAAAAGTATTCGTGGATGGATGAAGGTTGGGCACAATTTATTCCTGCCCTTTTCCAGGAACACGAAGTGAAATTGAATGACAAAAGGGCAGAATCAGTTTCAAATTATACCATGTATGCCGGTAACGGCCTCGAAATGCCCATGATGGTCCCTTCATTTTATATGAAAGGATATGAATATTTTATTGCCAGCTACTACAGGCCACAGGTAGCTTTAATGGTACTTGAAGATTTACTTGGCAAAGAGGTATTTTTAAAAGCTCTGAAGGAATATATTGAGCGATGGAATGGAAAATTTCCGACGCCTTACGATTTCTTTTTTACTTTCAATGATGTATCAGGAAAGGATTTGACCTGGTTCTGGAAACCCTGGTACTTCGAAACAGGATACCCTGATTTGGCGATAGGCGAAGTTCAGAAAACAGCTGAAGGTTACGATATTGAAATCAGAAAGAATGGAAACCTGCCTGTTCCTGTTGATTTAAAAATTGAGTATGTTGATTCCGGTGCTGAAAGAATATATAAAACAGCAGAAATATGGAAAGAAATGAACAACAGCAGCAGGATTAAGCTCGAAACCAAAAGAAAAGTGAAAAGGTTAGCGCTGGGAAATGAATTTATCCCTGACATAAATATGAAAGACAACCGAAAAATAATGCCTTAATACTGATTTGAATATTTGAATTGCCATGGACAAAGCCCATTTTTACGAAGAAGAAATAAAAAAAGATTTAAAAAGGGTTTCGAAAATCCAGATAGAAAACTGGAGAAACAAAGCCCTCGAAAACCAGGATTATCTTGATGCTGCACTGAGAATAGGACTTACAAACGAAAAACCTTATTGCTGGCGGTGTTCATGGGTCATTTCCAAGGTGGCCATGAAAGATAAAACCAGGGTGATGGCATTTACAAACCAGATTATTGATAAGCTTGAGCTTTTCAGGTTCGACAGCCAGATTGGCGGTTTTCTTAAAACACTCAGCCTGGTAGATAATTATGAGGAAAGTAAAATGGGATATTTAGCCGATTATTGTATAAAAATAATTTACGACAAAAACCGACCATCTTACAATAAATATTACGCTATACAGGTATTATTGATTATTGCTGGAAAATTCAGGGAATTGGCAAGAGAGTTTGCGCTGGTAATAGAACAAAACCTTCCCTATTTCGAAAAACCCTATCTAAAAAGATTTGGTAAGACAGCTATGCTAAAATTGAATAAGAATGATGGAATGGTAGAATGAATAGAATGAAGGAATGAAAATAATGAAGAAATGAAGGGAATGAAAGAAATGAAAAAAATGAAGGAAATGAAAATAATGAAAGGAATGAAATTGTAATGTTTGAAAGCAATACATTGAGAAAGGCTGAAGTGTTTGGAGAAAAGTTTGATAGTTTGAAAAGAGTTTGACAGTTCCAACAATCAAACTTCAAACTGCGGTCTTCAAACTTCAAACCATCAAACTTCAAACCATCAAACCATCAAACCATCAAACCCTCAAACCATAAAACCCTCAAACTATCGAACCCTCAAACCCTCAAACTTCAAACCCTCAAATCCTTAAACAACCACAAATAGTATTACTCATTAGCGATAGGAAACCAAGATGATTATGGAGATAAAGACCTTGAGATAGTATAAGAAGACAATGTTTAGCACACATTTGATACGGATGCCAAATTATTGGCTATACAGAATAGGGGAGAAACAAGGATTTAACAACATGCTTTATTGAAATACTAATTTGATTATTCTGTATTGAATGAAACGAACCACAATTAAATCTTAGAACAAAAATTCTTTGTATCTTTGAAATAAAATGTTTTCACTTATGACAGAACTACAAATTTTAAATCAATTGCAATTAATGCCCGAAGCATTAAAACAGGAAGTTTTGCATTATATGCTGTATTTAATAAAAAACTACAATAAAGCAATTTGCATAACCGACGAAGGAGATTTATTGACAAAAGAAAAAAAGCCAATATTTGGCAGTGCAAAAGATAAATATGTTCTGGCACCGGATTTTGATGAATCCATTGAAGACTTTAAAGAATACATGTAATGAGGCAATTATTGGATACTCATACTTTTTTATGGTTTGTTTCCGGCAACCCCGAATTGAGTGAGAAAGCAAAAAATCAGATTTTACTGCCCGTAGCATTAAATTTCGTGAGCATGGCCAGTCTTTGGGAGATAGCAATCAAGCTTAAGTTAGGCAAGTTGAAAATTAAAGGCAGCATTTTAAGTATAATTGATGATTTATCTGAAAACAATATGGAAGTTTTACCTATTAACTTTGGTCATATTGTTAAAAGTTATGAATATGATTTCCATCACCGCGATCCTTTTGACAGAATAATAATAGCTCAGGCCGAAGTTGAAAATATGTTGATTATTGGCAAAGATGAGATTTTTGATAAATATTTAACCGCTGATTTACAAAGGATTTGGTGAGAATACTTGTATCTTTGAATCGAAAAAATAAACAATAGTTTGAAAATACAGGATACAAAAAATTGATTTTAACTATAACGATTCAATATTTTCTGGTTGAGAAATTTTTGGAGAAAATTTGGTGGTTTGGTGGTTTGATGGCCTTAGTATTAAAAGGGTGTGTAAAAACTCAGAAATTGATAAAAATCAACAAATTATTTTGGATAGCATTTCACGCTTTAATATCAATGCAAGGTACGATGATTACAAGCAAAGTTTCTATCATTTATGCACAGATAGTTTTACAAATGAATGGATTGAAAAAATAAATAATTGCAGGTTATGGATAAAAACGATGCTTTAAGGATGAGTAAGGCTTACCTGCTTAAACTTAAAAACACAGATATAGAATTCGATGAAGCTTATTTGTTTGGTTCATTTGCCACAGGGAACCAACATGAATATAGTGATATAGACCTTGCCATAGTATTAGAAGACAATGTTAAACACACTTTTGATACGGATGTCAAATTAATGGTAATACGAAAAGGGGAAGAAACCAGGATTGAACCTCATGCTTTTTCGAAAGACGAATTTGATCGGAACCTGCCAATTGTCGACCAAATATTTAAATATGGTATTAAAATAGAACTATAAAGTATTGAATGGTAGAAATTGTCAATATACTGATATCAAATTATCCTGGTTTAAAATTTATAATTCCAGTTCATATCGAAATAGCCATTTTTTACAGGATTACACGAATTTGCTGATTCAAACAGGTAATAATCGAAATTTTCATTTAGAATATAGTTGAAATTTAGAAAGTTAAAATTTTTCGTATTTAAAAGGTTTTTAATTGGCGAGGCAGACTTTACCACCCTTAGCATTATTTTAAAGCGAAGAGACGATGCCCTTACTGTATACCTTGAAGCGTTACGGGCATATTGGGATTATTTTTACAACATCCGTGAATTGACTTTATTCGATTTTGAAAAAAACATCCCATTAACCGAAGATTTTGATAAGCTTCTTGAAGCGAATTAATCCAAATACAATAGCATACTATCGTTTAAAAAAATGTTCAGATTTTTGCCGGCAAATAAAAAATTTTATTACATTTGCAGTCCGAAAAATGGTGGTTGTAGCTCAGTTGGTTAGAGCATCGGATTGTGGTTCCGAGGGTCGTGGGTTCAAATCCCATCTACCACCCAAAAAAAAGCCGGCATAAAACCGGCTTTTTTTTATTCTATAACTTCACAACCTGGATTATCTTCTTTAAATCCCTTCAGCAGGAACTTGGGAATCTTCGTGTTATAACATTTCAGTACTTTAAGATTTTTTAATCCCTGGATGGGTTTTACAAACATTACTTTTGTATTCGAAATATCAAGGTGAACCAGAGATTGTATGTTCGACAGCGGTTTTAAACCACTTACTTTTGTACCCGAAACTTTTAATACCTTGAGTTTTCCAAGATATTCGAGCGGATCAAGTTCAGTAACCTGCGTGTTTGAACAATCAAGGGTTTCAAGATTTTTAAAATTGCTTGCCACTTCAAGGGATGAAAGAGGGTTTTTAGGACAAATCAGCTCTTTCATATTTTTTAAACCTTTAAGGGAAATCAAATCATTTACCCTTGTGTCAGAAAACCGCAATATTTCAAGCTCTTCAAGCATTTCTAATGGTTTAAGTCCACTTATTTCAGTCTGGTCTTTTACATCAATTTCTTTCAGTACGGTAATCATGGCCAATTGCTCACCGGTAATCTGATCAGCATATTCAACGTACCTTTTAAATATTTTTTTCCAGTTTTCATCCACCAGGTTCCACCATTTTAACAGATCCTCGGTTTTATAAATTACCAGACAATTTTGGTTTTCTTTTCTGAAAGCAGTAACGTTTTCTTTTGTCAGCAAAGATTTATCGGCCTGAATTTTCTTTAACCTGGTTAATTTTTCAAGTCCGGTTAAACTTGTAATTTGCGTATTTTCAGCATGAATGGTTTCAAGATTATCGCATCCGCCAAGAGCTGCCAGCTGGCCAACACCTGTATTTGAACAATTCAGGGTTTCAAGCCTTTTAAGATTCGATAACGGATCGAGAACCAAAACCTTTGATTTTGAACAGTTAAGACTTTGCAAATCTACCATACTCTGGACTGGAGTTAAGTCACTTACTGACGTTCCGGAAATATTCAAAATCTTTAAACCTGTAAATTTACTTGCCGGCTCAATACTAGATATTAATGTTCTCCCTTCAATATTGAGCTCTTCAATTAAAGTAAGTTCATGCAACTGTTCAACAGTTGGCTTGTTGGTTTTCAAAACCGGCTGAAAATAATCTTTCCACTCCGGCGACATTTCGTCCCACCATTTTTTTAGTAAATCAGAATTATAAATTACCAGGCATTTTGGATGCGATTTGGTAAATTCGTTGGCCATTGCAGCTGTTATCCCTGTGTTGTTGCAATAAATTTTTTCAATGTTTTTATTTTGCGATAAAGGTTTGAGTGAATTGATTCTGGTATTATCGAAATAAACAACTTTGAGTTTTTCAAAATTCCCTAAAAGGTTGATATCCTGCACTGCTGTAGATGATAATGAAAGCTGTTCCAATTGGTTAAGATTTTCAATACCAGCTAAAACAGGAACAGGGGTTGAATTTATTTTCAGCATTTTAATGTTCTTCAAATCTTTTAATGCCCCAAGCGAATCAACCAAAGTGCCAGACATTCTTAAATCTTCGAGTTGTTCCAATCCGCCAACCACATAAATATCTTTTACCTGCGTATTTTCAAAGCTTAGTTTTTTAAGGTTCCTGAAATTTTCAACCACCGAAATATCAGCCACTTTTGTGTCGTTAAAAAACAAATCCTGCAAGCCCGAAGCATACTGAAGTGGTTCAATATTGGCTACTTTAGTATTTGAACAATCCAAAGCTTCGAGTTTGTTTAAATTGCGGATGGGATACAAATCGGATATTCCTGTATTGCTGCAATTCAGCTGTTTAAGCTTTGAAAGCCTTGCCAGTGGACTTAAATCGGTGATGGCGGGGTTGTTTGAAATATCCAGGTCAGTGGTTTTGAGTATTATTTTAAGTTTAGTATAATCTACCGAATCCGTAATCTTATTTTTTGATTGGAGCACTTTTTTCCAATCCGGGCTTAATCCTGCCCACCACTGCATAGCGTCTGCCGATTCATTCAATTTTGTTGTATAAAGGCTCACAATTTTCAGGCTTTGATCTTTTTCATTCAGATTAATCTCAATATACCTGTCAATCATTGAATTAACACTGTCGTTGGCAATAGTTAAGCCTTTGAGGTGCCTTATGGTTTTAAATTTAAAAACAGTTTCGCCGGTAGAATTTTTTAAAGTATCCACACTTTCAATTTTAAAGCTGAAATTCACATCTTTAAAAAAGAAATCCACATCCTGCAGATACGCCTGAATGCCTTTATAGGTAAAAATTTCCCGCTTTTCATCCAGGTCGTCTTCTACCTGAACTTTATCGTCCATGAAAATTTTATTGAAACTTTCGTTTATCATGATTTGCTTTTCGTAAACAGGAGTAAACTCGCTTCCAATGGCGTTCAGCGTGCCGGCCAAAAACTCGATAAGCTCAGCAGCCTGTTTTTTATACTGTTCCATGCTGGTTTGGCCAGTATTTTCCTGTGTTACGTCGGTTTGGTTTGTAGGTGTATTCGTTTGCCCGGTTTGATTGGTATTTGTTTTGTTTGTGGTTTTGGTATTTGATTTGGTATTGCTTGTCGTTTTCGTGCCTGTTTTAGGCTTTGTGGTTGTAGTAGTTTTTTTTGTTGTGGTGGTAGTTTTCGGCTTTTGGGCATTGATATTGGTGCCGGCTATGAATACCAGTATCACCAATAGAATACTGAAATGGAAAAAACGTTTAGTTTTCATGATTAATAGATTTAATTAATTGTGCTTTATCCTTTTCAGGAATTTTTATCAGGTTCGAAATAAGCCATCCTGTATTGTCGCCTTTCCTGGTAAAGTATTGCATTTCAAAATACCAGTTGTCTATTTGAAACACATGAAATTTTACATCGGTAACTGATTCATATACCAGTGTCCCTTTTTTTACTTCATGAAAAAACAGGCTCAGGTAATCGGGTTCAAAATCCTTTTCAGCATAATGTTCTATCTGCCTGTTATTTTTAAATACTTTATCCAGACTCATAAAATCTATCTCATGGCTCATCGGGTGAATAAACTTTACATCTGTGGGTTCACTTGTTCTGAATTCCTGTTCGAAAACAGAAGCGTAAGCACCTGTGAAGGACCATTTATATCCATCGTTTTCTTTTTCAAGTCTGAAATACATCAAAACATCAGTTTCTTTTCCATTGTAAAGAAATTTAGATGAAACCTCAGCAAACCATTTGTCGCCATAAAAATCAAAATACAATGGTTTTGAAGCCGCGTTAACCGAAGCTATAAAATCAGGTTTCAGGGCATCGAAACTATGATTTTCCAAATCGAACAAATCCGGAATATATCTTTTTCGCAAAGCGGCATCCCTGTATTTTTTGTCTTTGGGATAAAGACGTTTTCCATACAAATCTTCTTCGCCGTTAAACCGCCTGATAAACTGGTTTACCTGCTTGGTAGATGCATAAAGCATCGATTCGTCTTCTTTGCCGTTATTGTAATTCTGCGCAACAGAATTCACCGTAAATAAAAGAAGAAAAGCATATATAGTTATAAAATACTTCATATTTTAATTGTTTTAATACCAAAAAGCACTATTAGCTGGCGGCCATAGTGCTTTTATTCATTCCACAAACCTTTATTACTTGGTTGTTTCTTTCACCCTGATGTCTCCAAGCAAAACATCCCAGAAACCAACAGGTATACCGTCAATCTGGGTTTGTTTGCGTTCTACATAAATGGTAATGTCTTTTTTGGTAACATCCACATATTTTAAACCTTCTTTTGTAACCCCTTCAAATCTCTGGAAAATAGTGATTACACCCACGTAGCGTCCGTCAGGCTGTTTTACCAAATCGCTGACATATTGAATGTTAAACCAGGTAATGTTTACCTTTTGATAGTTCAACCGCATCAATCTTTGCAAATAATCCTTTATCGGATAGTTATTTACAGATTTCCTGTAAAGGGAGGAAACGCCAATCTGGCTGCCGGGCATAAATAATTCAAGTGCCCTGTCAATTACCCTGTTTGCTTCTGAAAAGGGAGTGGCTTTGTCACCAATTATACTAATGTATTTACTCAAATCCCTTACTTTTTCAAGGGCAAGCGAGTCAATGGCCGCTTTTCGTTCAGGACTGATGTTGTCCTGGGCCTTGCTTTGGTAAAAAGTGAATGTCAGGATAAACAGGGATATAATTAATTTTATTTTTGTCATATTGATTTGATATTAAGTGTTTTTATAATAAACTTAAGTCACTTGAAACTGCTATTTTTTCTTAAGCTCTAAAGTTTTAATTTTATTTCCTTCCCAATGAATCTGATCAATATCGTTGATATTATTTTTCGTGTCTTTCAGATAATTAAGGTACTTGCCGATTTTTGTCGGTTTATCATAGTCTTTCATATTATTTTCCTGGCTAATAATGATTAAAACATTGGCCTGGTCAGAAACAAACATATTGAGCGCTTCCTGGATCAATGCATTTGCAGTAGCTTCGTCTGGAGCGGAGGCAATTCCGTCAAAGTATTTCCTGAGCTTATTTTCAGGTTTTGCGTCTTCTTTTGCTTTTTCTTCGGCAATCCTGATTTGTTCTTTTTCCTTGGCAATTTTACTTTCCAGTTGGGCTATCAAACTATTCAGTTCTTCGTCTTTCAGGTTTTGTCCTTTAATGTCGCCAAGAATTTTTTCTTTTTCTTCGAGCGTTTTGGTGCAATCGTCGCTTAAAAGTTCTGTTATTGTTGATTTGGCTTTTATAAGCTCCGTATTTACCTGCTCCTGGTTGTTTTTTGGATCTTCGGTAACCACTTTCTTTTTGGATTTACATCCGGTAAATCCTGTTAATGCAATTGCAAGGGCCAATAGGATAAAAGTACTTTTTATTAGATTTAATGACGATAGTTGATGGATTGTTTTCATTTTGTACAATTTAAAATTTAAAACGAATTTAATGACTTATAAGAAACGAGCAAAATATAAAATTATTCTTGAACCCTTGAGATTCTAATTTAGGACAGATGGAATGTCGGTTAAAAGCTGATTTTGATTCCAAAAATTAAAATATCGTCAATTTGTTCGGTTTTGCCTTTCCAAAGCATCAGTTTTTCGTCCAGAAAGTTCTTTTGTTCATTCATAGGCAATTTAGCAGCTTCGAGAATGTAGTTTCTGAAATTTCTTATCATCATTTTTTCCCCTTTCACATCGTTGAATTGGTCGGGATAACCATCAGAAAACAAATAAATTATATCATTTTTTAGAAGTTGAAATTCCTGACATTCAAACGGGGCAGTTTGTTTGAAGTAAATTCCAATAGGCATTCTGTTGGCTTTCAATTTGATAAGTTCTCCGTTTCTGACTATAAAAATGGGGTGATATGCCCCTGAATATTGCATTTTTAATGTGGTAGTATCAATGGCACAAATTGAAACATCCATTCCATCCTGGGTTTCACCTCTTATACCTTTTTGTTTCAGCGATTTTATTACTGCTTCGCGCATTTCATCCAGGATCAATCCCGTATTGGTGATGTTTTTTTTGTTTACAATTTCATCGAGCAATGTAATTCCCAGCATACTCATAAATGCACCAGGAACACCATGGCCTGTACAATCGGCTGCGGTAATTATTACAGAAGAGTCCTTTTTCGCAACCCAGTAGTAATCTCCGCTTACTATATCCCGCGGTTTGAAAAGGATGAAATATTCCTTTAAAATAGTATTCAGGTAATCAGAATCGGGAAGCATGGCGTCCTGAATTCTTTTTGCATATTTAATACTGTCGGTAATATTTGTATTTTTTATTTCAAGTTCCTTGTTCTTCTTGCTTATTTCTATGGTTCTTTCCTCTACCTTTTCTTCAAGCATTTTCTTTTCCCTGATAAGATTTCTTTCCCTCATTTTAATAAAAGTTACAAAACCTGAAAGTATTATAATCCCTATTAAAATATAAAACCATATTGATTTCCAGAATGGAGGCCGAATTGTAAAGGTAAACGTTACCGGTGAAGAGTTCCAGATACCAGAACTGTTTTTGGCCATTACCTTAAAGGTATAGGTTCCCGGCTGTAATCCTGAATAGCTTGCGGTTGTTTGATTGGTTTCAGGCCGCCAGTTCAAATCTGCCCCTTCGAGCATTATTTTGTACTCCACCGATTCGGGGTCTGAGAGGCTGATACCTGAGTAATCAAAAATTAATGAGTTTTCGTTGTATTTTAGAGTCAGACCTGGATGTTGCTTTATTTCCCTCAAATTCACCCTAAGTCTGCTTATAATTGTAATGGGTTCAATGGCATTTGATGTATTTGGATTAATATCAACCTTTGTAACACCCTTTATCGTTCCAAACCAAATGTTCCCTTCCTTGTCCTTTGCACTAGCATTCCTTTTCACTTCAATACCTGTAAAACCTGCTTTTTCGGAATAAGATGAAATCCTGTTGTCTTTAAAGCTGAATTTATTGAGCCCTCTGCTTGTTCCGATATATATATCACCATTTATACCTGACTGAATTTCAGTAATATAATTGGTCAATAAACCATCGGCAACCGTAAACTGCCTGAGCAGATGCAATCCATCAAATACGAGTACACCATGCGCCTGAGTGCCTACCCAGATTTTTTTATCTGTTGATTCTGTGATGCAGGTAGGAGTATATAACATGTTAATTTTTAATATATTGAATGAAGTGTCTTTTTCGTTGAAAATTGTAATTCCGTTCAATATACTTCCAATCCATAAATGGTTTTCAGAATCGTGAAAAAGGGCACTAATATCATCCCCGGCAAGGCCATGAACTTTTTTCACCAATGCAATTTTATCGGTATTTATTTCGTAGTTGATGAGCCCGTTTGAAGTGCCCAGCCACAGGTTGTTGTTATCATCAATCTCCATGGCCGTGATAATTTTATTTTGCTGGAGATTTCCATTGATAAGAAAATTATAGTCAAAACTTGCTGATTTCTTTTTAAATTGTAAAATTCCGGAGTTTTCAATGGCAATCCAAATATCCCCATTACCGTCTTCTTTCAGGAACCTGATTTTATTTCCGGGTAGCTTTTTGTTTTCTTCATTGAAATAAACATATTGGTTGAAGGATGTACCATTTTTAGTGCCTACCGAAATTCCTTTTTCAGTACCAAACCAGAAATTACCTTCTTTATCAACCAGAACTGACCATACCTGGGTCCCATTAATTCCATCGATTTCAGAATAATTAACAAATTTGCTTCCTTTGTATACGCAAAGCCCATTTTCATAAGTACCAATCAATACATTTCCTTCATAATCTTCTTTAATACACCTGATTTTCAGGTCAGGTAAACCATTTAAATTATTGAAATTTAGAATTTTGTCTTTTTGAATCACGCTTATGCCGCCACCCCAGGTTCCAACCCAGATATTTCCTGATTTGTCCTGCGAAATTGTACTTATAAAGTTATCAGCCAACCCTTCTTTATCGGTAATTATGGTATAAGTCCCATCTTTGTTTGATTTATAGAGACCACCGTTTACGGTTCCAAACCATAAATCCCCGTTTTTATCTTCAAATAAAGATGTAAACTGGTAAAAGAGCGAAAGGTTTTTTGGTTTATAATCTTTAAATGAATTTTCTTTTATATCGTAAAATTTTATTGTCCAGTCGGTTACAAAATAAAGGCCGCCATCGCTTGTTTTGCAGATAGAAAATATCAAATCACCCAAATGGTCCTGCTTACCTTTGTATTGAATAAAATCAAGGTTTTTTAAATTATCCACTTCAGGGTTTTTTATTTTAAAAACCCCGGCACCAACTGTTCCAACCCAGATATTTCCTGAATTGTCTTCAACAATCGAAGAAACATCTGCAACCACAGTATCGGTCTGGATATACTGAATGCTGTCATTTTTTAACCGGCTTAGTCCGCCTCCTTTATGGCCAAACCAAAGGTTACCATGTGAATCAAGCATTATACGTTGCACTGCATCTTTGGCAAGGCCATTTTCACTGGTATAATTTATAAAATTTCTACCATCAAACCTTGACAAACCCGCAGCTGTTCCAATCCAGAAATATCCTTTGGTATCCTGCAATATATCGTACACTGACGATTGCCCCAATCCTTCTTTAACACTGTAATTGTCGAAGTAATATTGCTGGGCATTTGACAGGATTGTTGTAAAGGCAGCAAAAAAGGTAAGAATTGATAATCTTAAATTTCTGCTTATAATCAATGGAATTGGTAGCATTTTTATTGTTTTTTAATAAAAATAAATGTTCCGTTTTCGTCTTCAAATCCGGCAATTTTCCCAAATTTAGGAATTCTTTTATTGTTTTTTTGAACATCTGAAGATACTTTTGATGCTATCTTGTCAATTGAAATACAGGCATTTGAATTAAAACTTAAGGAATTTGCAAACGATCGCGAAAAATCAGAATTCTCATCTTCCTGCATATACCCATCAGACATAAACACCTGTGAGGACTTAAATTTTGTAGCTTTTGAATTATTGCAGTCCCGGTCGGTAGGCATACCGCGCATGGCCATATAAAACGATGGACCTGTTTCGCAGGCATCGGTAACAATCAATGTATGTGTAATTGTTGAAGAATAAGCCTGTAAAGAAGATTTTAAAGTATTAGTATTGTAGTACGTCGATTCATCGTCCCTTTTGGCATCGCTTGGAATCCAGTAACTTTTTTTGTCGATGTTTTTACCTAAACCTGCATACCATATCATTACCGAATTTACATTATTTTCCTTTATTAAATCTTTAAGTTCGGTATTAAAAAATCTCTCCATCTGCTGCCTGGTCTGGTTTCTCTTGTGGATAATATTGTTCACCATATATTTAGAAAGTGCATTTTTCATCAGCGAAACATCTTTTTCAGGGCCTTTAAAGCTGGTAAATGATTTATAATCAGAGTTTTCAATAAAAACGACCCAGGTAATTCCCATTGGGTTAACGCCTTGAAAATCAGCGAGGTTACTGTTTAATCTGTAGGTCTTTTTAACCGTGTTTCCATGTATATCGCTAATCAGAATATCAATTTTGTCTTGTCCTGTAATTAGAGGTCTTACTTTAAATTTAGGATTTAATTCATCAGGGTTAAAATCTCCTTTATAGCCATTTACATCAATATCAGCAATTTTGCTTTTATCCTTTATTCTGCCTTCTATAATAAAATCTATAAGCTTTGGATCAAAATAGATTTCATTCTTCTCGTTTGTTAAGGGTGAAGAAATGGAAAAAGAAGGGACATTAATTTCTGTTCTGCTGATTTTAAAAACGGTAACTGATTTATTATGAAAAGCATCTTCACATTCAATGGTAAGGTTGTTTTTATTTAATATATCTGCCGTTACCCTTATCCCTGTTTTTAATGAATCAGGATTAAAACTGATATTCACCTTATCCACACTTAATCTGATAATTTTACTCCTGTCATTAACTTTAACCATAAAACTATATCTATTTTCATTTTCCGGAACAATAAGGGTATTCATATCACCCGGCTGATCCTGCACAAGGGTAACAACCGGAGGGTCATTTTCCTGCGATAATTCCAATATTTTCTTAGAAGCATAAGCATACATAGGATCAGAGGCATCGGATGTAGTTTTAAGCATCAATAATTTTTCAAAATCTTTAATTGCATCGTTGTCTTTATTTAAATTTTCGTAGGCAATACCTCTTTTATATAAAGCTTGTTTGTGCTTTGAATCTGCTGCAATAACTTTAGAAAAATCATTAACTGCATTCTGAAATTGATTGTTTTCAAAATAGGTAAGGCCGCGTTGAACTAAAATTTCATAGTCACCAGGATAGACGGAAACAAGTTTATTCAAATCTTCAAGGGCTTTTCCAAATTCCTTGTTGTACCTGTAAATCTGGCTACGCAACAAATTTGCTTCTTTGTTTTTAGCATTTAGTTTCAGGGCCTGGTTCACCGATTCCAGCGCATCACTATTTTTATCCTGTTTTAATTGTACAATTGATAAACCAATATAGGAATTTAAGTAGGAGGGGTCGGTTTTTACCGAATGACTGAAACTAATTTCAGCCTGGGCATAATTTTCAAGGATTTTATTTAATAGCCCTGAATAATAATAGTTTTCGGCAGAACTGTTTAGTGCAATAGCTTTTAAGCAATCATCCAGGGCTTGTTTATAATTGGACAATGCATAATTGCATTTCATTTTAAGTTCGGAATGTTCGGCTCTTTTTAAGCCCAGATTACCTGATTTGTTCAAAACTTCAAGCGCTTCGCTGTATTTTTTTGATTCATAATAAAGAACAGCTGCCCTATAGTACCAATTGTATTCACCTGCCTGCAACCCGGCCAGGGTCAAATAATCAGCAATGGCATCCGCTTGCTGGTCTAATTCTTCATAACACAAAGCCCTTTCTATATATGAGGCAATATATTTTGGATCTTTTTCAACAGACCTTGTAAAAAAATCTACCGCTTCAAAAAAATTTCCTGAATTCGACATTTCTTTACCTGATTTATATAGTTTTTTAGCGCTTTGTGCTTTAACTTGTCCGTAATTCAATAATAGAAGAATAAAAAATACGGCATAAAAAGTGGCTTTTTTCATTTTTACTCTTTTTATGATTCAATTAAATGATATTACGTCAAAAATCAGGCAAATATTTCAATACTTGCAATAAAATTGTCATTTGACCTTATAGTAACTGTTTTTAATACAAAAAATAGAAACCAGGGTCTATAATCCTGTTTTCGGCGTAAATGCCAGGATTAATCCATTTGAAATAAAACCAAATTATAAAATTTTAATCTAAAAATTTAATACTTTACTTAGAAAAAAGTATATTTGCCTTTAATAGAATAATATACATACCATGGCAAAAATTTTAGTTATTGACGACGAAAAACCAATCAGAAATACCCTTAAAGAAATATTAGAATACGAAGACCACCAGGTTGAAACTTCCTCCGACGGAATTGGAGGCCTGGAAATGGCTACCGAGAATAAATACGATATCATTCTCTGCGATATTAAAATGCCACAGATGGATGGGGTAGAAGTGGTTGAAAAACTGATGGAGATTTGTCCGGATGTACCTGTAATCATGATTTCAGGTCATGCTACCGTTGAAACTGCTGTGGAAACCCTTAAAAAAGGCGCTTACGATTTTATAGAAAAACCTTTAGATTTAAACAGGTTATTGGTAACCATCCGGAATGCCCTGGAAAGAAAAGACCTGATAGTTGAAACCCAGAAACTAAAACGAAAGGTAAGTAAAACATATGAAATGATCGGGGATTCAACCGCCATTAAAAAAGTAAAAGATATGATTGACCGGGTGGCACCTACTGATGCAAGGGTGTTGATAACCGGCAACAATGGAACAGGAAAAGAGCTGGTAGCGAGGTGGCTCCACGAAAAAAGCCAGCGTGCCCCTTACCCGTTTGTGGAAGTAAACTGTGCGGCAATTCCATCTGAACTTATTGAAAGTGAATTGTTTGGACATGAAAAAGGCGCATTTACCTCTGCCCACAAACAGCGGAAAGGAAAATTTGAACAGGCCAACGGAGGTACAATACTTTTGGATGAAATCGGAGACATGAGCCTTTCTGCTCAAGCCAAGGTTTTGCGTGCACTTCAGGAAAATACAATTTACCGGGTGGGAAGCGATAAGCAAATAAAGGTAGATGTAAGGGTTATAGCTGCCACCAATAAAGATCTCAGAAAAGAAATTGAAGGCAATAATTTCCGCGAAGATTTGTACCACCGGTTAAGCGTTATCCTAATTCATGTTCCATCGCTTAACGAAAGAATAGAAGATATTCCTTTACTTACCGACCATTTTATGGATTTGGTTTGTGAAGATTATGGGATGCCCAGGAAAATAGTTACCGAAGATGCCATAAAAGAACTTCAGAACATCAACTGGACCGGAAATATCCGTGAATTCAGGAATGTACTGGAAAGGCTTATTATACTCTGCGATAATACAATTACAGGGGCGGATGTGAAAGCATTTGCCCAGCCAATTAGTCGCTAACCCAAACCCTTGATGAGGATAGAGAAAGATTTTATCGGAGAAGTTGAAATTCCTGAAGATGCGCTTTACGGGATACATGCAGTAAGGGCAAGGGAGAATTTTCCAAATGAAATTCCGTTCCATCCTGAATGGTACCAGGCATTAGGAATTACAAAACTGGCAGTTTACCAGGTTTACAGAAACTTTAAAGCAGCAGTTTCACATAAATTTCCCGGTAAAGCTGACAGGTTAAAACTGATGGATGAAAATATTATCGAAGCTTTAATCTACGCCTCCAGTCTGGTTTCTGAAGGCATGCATTTCGACCAGTTTATCGTTCCTGCATTTCAGGGAGGTGCCGGAACCAGCATCAATATGAATTTAAACGAAATTATTGCCAACCTGTCGCTGAAGCATTTGGGAAGAAATCCCGGTGATTACGATGCTATCCATCCGGTTGAAAATGCAAATATTTTCCAGTCTACAAACGATGTCATCCCTACTTCGTTGAGAATAGCGGTAATGAGGCTACTCATAACCCTCGAGGAAAAAATTAATTCGCTACGTTTTGAAGTTGAAAAACTCGAAAAGGAACATCGCGACAGCTTGCGTATAGCCTATACCCAAATGCAGGAGGCTGTTCCATCCTCTTATGGCCGGCTTTTCAGCACTTACAATGATGCACTTTCGCGCGATTGGTGGCGGGTATCAAAATGTGCCGAAAGGATTAAAGTGGTGAATCTGGGCGGTACTGCCATTGGCTCAGGCATTTCTGTACCCAGGTATTACATTCTCGAAGTTGTCCGTAAACTGCAGGAAATTACCAAATTACCGGTAACCCGTGGTGAAAATTTGCAGGACGCCACTGCCAATCTCGATCCCTTTGTTGAAGTACATGCCATTTTAAAAGCACATGCCGTTAACCTTGAGAAAATGGTAAACGATATCAGGTTGTTGTCCTCAGACATAGCAGGCAACAGGGAATTGGAAATCCCTAAAAAACAAGTGGGGAGTTCAATTATGCCATCGAAAGTAAACCCTGTAATTCCTGAATACATCGTAAGCATTGCCCACCAGGTATACAGTAATGATTTGCTTATTACAAGCCTTTCGGCCCAGGGCTGTCTCGATTTGAATGCCTATATCCCGGTCATTGGCCATGCACTGATACAAAGTATTAAACTTTTAATTTCAGCCAATCAAAGTTTACAAGTTCAACTGTTTACAGGCCTGAAAGTGAACAGCAGTATTTCATCAGAACGACTATTTAAAAGCCCTGTTATTACTACGATTTTAATTCCATTTATAGGCTATAAAAAAGCAACAGAATTATCAGATACCATGATACAGGAAAAATGCAGTGTTTTTGAAGCAAACAGAAAACTAAAACTTATGGAAGAGGAGAAGCTGACTTCATTTCTTACCACTTCAAATCTGCTAAAAGCAGGGTATTCGGTTGAAGATATATTGTGAACTTTTGGTTTTTGAAAATTAATACTTTTTTGACCTCTGCTATTTTGCTCATAGTCCGGGCTATTTTCATGAATTTTTAACCTGGACAACTTTATTTTATATTCCTGAAATTTTCATTTTGCAATTTTCCATTGTCATTTTTATTACTTTTACTCACTAAAAAATTAAAAAGCTTTTTTATGAGTAAAATTGTAGTTTTGGGTGCCGGCAGGGTAGGTAAAGCCATGGCCATTGATTTGTCCCGGAAACACCAGGTAGTTTCTGTTGATATCAACGACGAGGAACTAGATTTCCTTACAAAAATTCATGGTATCGAAACTGTGAATTCCGACCTTTCGAATGCATCAAATATTCAATACCTTGTGAAAACCTGCGATTTGGTTGTAAGTGCAGTACCAGGATTCATGGGGTTTCAGACACTTAAAACTATTATAGAATCCGGAAAAAATGTGGTTGACATTGCTTTTTTCCCTGAAGACCCTTTTGAACTTGACAACCTGGCAAAAAAACACAATGTAACTGCCGTGGTCGACTGCGGAGTGGCTCCCGGAATGAGCAATATCATACTTGGCCGGTACAACAAATTAATGGAAGTAAAAAAGTTTGAATGCCTGGTTGGAGGGTTGCCCGTTGAACGTGTTTGGCCCTACGAATATAAAGCGGTTTTTTCGCCCATTGATGTGATAGAAGAATATATACGTCCCGCAAGGTATGTTCAAAATGGAAATTTAGTCATCCGCGAGGCCTTATCAGATACTGAATTGATTAATTTTCCTGGAGTTGGTACGCTCGAATCATGGAATTCTGACGGTTTACGCACACTAATAAAAACCATTCAAGTGCCGGATATGATTGAAAAAACCCTGAGGTACCCCGGCACTGTTGAATATCTAAAAGTACTGAGGGAAACAGGTTTCTTTTCATACCAGGAAGTGGATGTGAATGGAAAAATGATTAGACCCATTGATTTGACTTCGAAACTTCTTTTCCCAATTTGGAAACTGAAAGAGGGCGAGGAGGATTATACCATTATGCGTGTTACAGTTGAAGGAATTGAAAACGGTAAAAATGTAGGTTACCAGTACAATCTGCTCGACAGGTACGACAAATCTTCAAAAACAATTTCAATGGCACGAACTACCGGTTACACCTGCACTGCTGCAGTTAACCTGATTTTGGATACCAGATTTGGAAGAAAAGGCATATGTCCACCCGAATACCTGGGCGAAGACCCTGAAAATTATAGGTATATGATCGATTACCTTTCTCAAAGAAACGTAATTTATAACCGAACAGCTTATAAACTTTGATTTAAGTAGCTTTATATTTAAATTAAATCAGTTGTGCTTTAATTACAGAGAGTATTTAATTTAGTGGCCGGAATGCAAAAAAACAAGAATTTACTTCCTTATTTGGCTTTGTTCATTGCCATGCTTTTCTGGGGATTTTCATTCATCTGGACAAAACTTTTGCTCAGGGAATTTAAACCTTTGACAATTATAACGCTCAGGCTTATTATCTCATCATTTTTTCTCATCATATTTGGAATTTTGAGTAAAAAACTGATGAGGATAAAACTTGCCGACCTTAATTCTTTTCTGTTATTGTCTTTTTTTCAGCCATTTCTTTATTTTGTGGGCGAAACCATTGGGTTAAGCTATGTAAGTGCCACCCTGTCATCCGTTCTTATTGCTACAATTCCACTTTTTTCACCTTTTGCAGCCTGGCTTATTTTTCGTAACGGCATAAAAATCATAAATATAATAGGAATTGTAATTTCAATAACCGGAGTTTACCTGGTGTTTTTATCTTCCAATAACCATTTTAATGCTTCTTTTACCGGCATTTTATTAATGGCACTGGCAGTTTTTTCAGCAGTAAGTTACACTGTACTGGTAATTAATATTGCAAAAAAATATAATGTTTATACCATTATTACCTGGCAGAATTCTATTGGCATTATATTATTTATTCCTTTCTTTCTGATTTTTGAATTCAAAGATTTCAGAAGTGTAACCATTTCATTTGAAATGCTAAAGCCCTTACTGGCACTTTCCATTTTCGCATCTTCGCTTGCTTTTATGTTTTATACTTTTGGAATCCGGGAACTCGGAATTGTAAAAGCCAATTCCATGTCGAACCTGATTCCGGTATTTACAGCGCTGTTTTCATTTCTTATTCTTGACGAAAAATTATTGTTTGTAAATGTGATTGGGATAGTCATTGTTTTGTTGGGATTGTTTCTTACCCAAATAGAAGATAAATTTAAATTTCAGGCATTATTGGTTCCATTAAAGAAGATTTATAAAAAGTGAAAAGTTTTGTTACTTCGGTTTTATTTATGCTAATTGGTTCAGTTCTGGTGCAGAGTCAGTCTGGCGGGAATTCAACCTATAACTTTTTACGATTGACCAATTCAGCCCGGATTGCTGCCCTTGGGGGAGATAATATTTCAATCTCGGATGGAGATCTAAATTTTGTGTTCCATAACCCCGCATTGCTTTCGGGCGGCATGTCTAACAACCTGGTATTGAACTATGTAAATTACTTTGCCGGTATTAATTACGGGTATACTGCTTATGCCAGAAATTTTGAAAATGCAGGAATATTTGCTGCCGGGCTTCATTACATCAACTATGGTAAATTTGTCAAAGCCGATCCTTCCGGTAAAATCACCGGAGAATTTAAAGCTTTTGAAATGGCATTCAATATTTCCTGGGCAAAACCGGTTTTTGATAGTTTGTTGAGTGTAGGGTTGAGCTTAAAACCCATTTATTCCCAACTCGAAAGTTTTAGTTCCTTCGGGTTAGCCCTGGATGCAGGTGTAAACTATATTTCACCTTCTAAACTTTTTTCAGCTTCCATGGTTATAAAAAATGCAGGAAGCCAGTTAAAGCCCTATTATGAAGGCAATTATGAACCACTTCCGTTTGATATGCAAGTAGGTCTAAGCCAAAAGCTTCAACATGCCCCGTTCCGGATTTCTTTTCTTTATCATCACCTTCATAAATGGGATTTATCTTATAACATAAATGGAAATCCTGCATTTTCAGCTATTCCATCCACTTCATCGGGCAATGAACAGTCAAATTACAAATTTGCTGATAATTTTTTCCGGCATACGATATTTTCAGTGGAATTCATTCCTTCAAAGAATTTTATTTTAATGTTAGGATATAATCACCAGCGCAGGAAAGAACTGATGGTTCCGGCCAGGCCTTTCCTTGTTGGTTATTCGTGGGGGCTCTATATCAGAATTTCAAAAATCAGGCTCAGTTTTGGTCAGGCTATTTATCATCTGGCAGGGGCATCGAGCCATTTTTCCCTTAATTTAAATTTGAACGATTTTTATTCTGGTAAAAAATAAAAAAGGAGTAACCGAAATTACTCCTTCTAATATAATAAGGTATAAACTTATTCTTCTTCTTCGGCTTCGTAAGCTTTAAGCAATGCTTCCTGAACTTCATGAGGAACGGCAGCATATTCAGCAAAACTCATATTGAACGTTGCCCGGCCATTAGTAAGCGAACTAAGAGCAGTTGAATACTTACCCATTTCAGCAAGCGGAACACGGACTTTAAGTTTTTCAAATCCTTTTTCGCTCGACATACCTTCAATCATAGCCCTTCTGCCTTGTAAATCGCTCATTACATCTCCCATTCTGTCACTTGGAACAAGTACTTCCACATTGTAAATCGGTTCAAGGATTTTTGGTCCGGCATTTTTAAACGCAGCTGAAAAGGCTTTTGCTCCGGCAAGTTTAAATGATATTTCATTGGAATCAACAGGATGCATTTTACCATCGTACACGCAAACCCTGATATCACGGGCATACGAACCGGTAAGCGGGCCTTGTTCCATTTTTTCCATAATTCCTTTCAAAATGGCAGGTAAGAACCTTGCATCAATTACACCGCCAACAATACAGTTGTAAAACACAAGTTTACCACCCCACGAAAGTGGAATTTCTTCTTTAGCTCTTACCTGAACTGCGATTTCCTTATCGCCGAATTTAAATTTTGAAGGATCTGCTTTCCCTTCTTCATAGGGTTCTATAACAAGGTGAACCTCACCGAATTGTCCGGCACCCCCTGATTGTTTTTTATGCCTGTAATCAGCAGCAGCATGTTTGGTTATAGTTTCACGATAAGGAATTTTAGGTGCAATAAAATTCACCTCAAGTTTATGGATATGTTCAAGGTGCCATTTCACGGTGTTCAGGTGAAATTCTCCCTGGCCATGCAGTATTAATTGTTTAAGTTCTTTGGAATATTCCAGCAACACTGTTGGATCCTGGGCATTTATACGGTTTAAAGCTTCACCAAGTTTCTCATCGTCGCCTTCATTTACAGCTTTAATGGCAGTTCTATATTTTGGTTCCGGAAAAACCATGGCAGAATAAGTCCAGTCTTCGCCTTTTTCATTTATGGTATGGTTGGTTTTTGATTCCTTGAGCTTAACTGTTGCACCAATATCACCGGCCAAAAATTTTTCTACCTTTTCCCTGTTTTTACCAGCAACAACGTAAAGTTGTGAAATTCTTTCCTTGCCCTGTTTATTTATATTAATTAAATCCATGCCTTCTGAAAGGGTTCCTGACATCACCTTAAAGAAGAGAACATCGCCAAGGTGTTGTTCAATTGAATTTTTAAACACAAAAAGTGAAGTTTTTCCGGATGAATCGCATTTTATTTCTTTTCCATCGCTGTTTTTGGCAGCCGGCATATCACTTGGGGCCGGGGCAACATTGGCAATAAAATCCATTAAACGGCGCACGCCCATGTCTTTTTTAGCAGCCAGGCAGAAAACCGGAAATAGGCCACGGTTAATAATACCCAGCTTTATTCCCTGCCTCATTTCATCTTCTGATAAACTTCCTTTATCAAAAAATATTTCCATGAGCGACTCGTCATTTTCAGCAGCAGCTTCAACCAGCATATTGTGGTATTCTGTTGCCTTATCAAGTTCGTTTGCCGGAATATCAGTAATTGTAGGTTCCCCTCCGTTTGGTCCCCACTTGTACATTTTCATAATTAATACATCAATTACAGCATTAAAGTCAAGGCCGGGGTTTACCGGATATTGAACCAGTGTAACCTTATTTCCAAAGGATTGTTTGGCTTCTTCGAAGGTTTTATCAAAATTTGCCTTGTCGTGATCGAGCATATTTACGGCAAAAATGACTGGCTTATGCATTCTATCTGCATGCCTCCAGATAATTTCAGTTCCGGTTTCAACCCCATGTTGTGCATTCAACAAAAGAACTCCGGTATCTACTACATGTAAGGATGAGATTACACCTCCAACAAAATCATCTGCACCGGGGGTATCGATGATATTAAGTTTTCTTCCGTTCCATTCTGTGTAAAGTACAGTTGAAAATACTGAGCCTTGCCTTTCATGCTCTATTTCATGGTAATCAGAAACTGTATTTTTTTGTCCTACCTCACCTCTTCTGTTTATTACCCCACCAGCAAAAAGCATAGTTTCGGCCAGGGTTGTTTTTCCCAGGCCGGCATTTCCCAGGAGGGCTAAATTCCGGATATCTTTTGATTCGTATACTTTCATTTTATCTTGTTTAAGTAGTTAATATATTAGTAAATTCAATAGTTTGCGCAAGTAGTTTTTTTTGAAACGGTCAAAATTAATAATTTTTTATTTACATACAACTTATTCAAAAAAACAAGGGAAAATACTTTATTTTACTTTCTCTATACAGGCAATTCTGCATTGTTCAGTAATAATAATTTTTCCAATTTATCGGAATACTTAAATTACCGATATTCCAATTTGTTTTCCTAACGCTTTAATTTGTAAAATCATAATAAGCAGTGTATTACTATAAAAAAATGAGTTGAAATGCAGAATCAATTTTTAAATCGCAAGAGATGATAAAATAAATTAAGTAAATATAATAAGGTATACAAAGCTTTAGAAGAATAAAAGTTCAAAATGAAAAAATGAAAAAATTTTCTGAAAAATTACTTCTTTTTTGAAATTTTCAAAAAAAAAATTCATGAAATATAATTATAAAATTCAGATATACAGAATTATATAATTTTAATCTGCGATAATTACAACTTCATAAGACAAAATCTTTAGGCATGGTATTGTATTAAAGAAAATATCTTATACCTTTGCAGACCATTTTTAACAAAATAAAATAACAAATTATATTGTCTTTATGCCTACAATTCAGCAATTAGTAAGAATAGGAAGAGCAAAAATAATAGATAAAAGTAAAGCTCCTGCCCTTGATAATTGTCCTCAACGCAGGGGAGTTTGTGTAAGGGTTTATACAACAACTCCCAAAAAGCCGAATTCGGCCATGCGTAAGGTAGCCAGGGTAAGATTGACCAATGGGAAAGAAGTAAATGCTTATATACCCGGAGAAGGCCATAATCTTCAGGAACACTCAATAGTTCTGATAAGAGGGGGTCGTGTTAAAGATCTTCCGGGAGTAAGGTATCACATAATAAGAGGTGCATTGGATACTTCCGGAGTAGAGGGAAGAACCCAGCGTCGTTCTAAATATGGAGCCAAGAGGCCAAAAGAGAAAAAACAGTAAAAATCGTTAGGTAATAATAAAATGAGAAAAAGAAAACCCAAAAAGAGGATCCTTTTACCAGATCCTAAATTTTCTGATACTTTGGTTACCAGATTCGTAAATAATTTAATGGTTGTAGGTAAGAAAAACATTTCTTATAGCATATTCTATAGCGCATTGGATATTGTGAAAGAGAAATCAGCAAATGCCGACAAAAGTCCTTTGGAAATTTGGAAAAAAGCATTGGAAAATATTACCCCTGCCGTTGAAGTAAAAAGCCGCAGGGTGGGAGGCGCTACATTCCAGGTTCCAATGGAAATAAGGCCTGAAAGAAAGGTTTCTATCAGTATCAAAAACATGATTGAGTTTGCCCGTAAACGTAGCGGCAGATCAATGGGAGAGAAACTTGCAGCTGAAATTATGGCAGCCTATAATGAAGAAGGTGGAGCCTATAAGAAGAAAGAGGATATGCACAGAATGGCTGAGGCGAATAAAGCATTTGCATTCTTTAAATTTTAGTAGTGTTTGGGATTAGATGAAGCAGGATTTAAAATATACAAGAAATATTGGTATCATGGCCCACATCGATGCCGGTAAAACAACCCTTACTGAAAGGATTTTGTTTTACACGGGGGTTACCCATAAAATTGGTGAGGTACATGATGGTGCAGCCACAATGGACTGGATGATTCAGGAGCAGGAGCGTGGCATTACAATTACAGCAGCAGCAACTACAACTTATTGGAAATATAAAGACGAGGAGCACAAGATAAACATAATTGACACTCCCGGACACGTTGATTTTACTGTTGAAGTAGAAAGATCATTAAGAGTGCTGGATGGTGCCGTAGCTGTATTTTGCGCTGTAGGTGGCGTAGAACCGCAAAGTGAAACCGTTTGGCGCCAGGCAGATAAATATAAGGTTCCACGGTTGGCATTTATTAATAAAATGGACAGAAGTGGTGCAGATTTTTACAGTGTTGTATCACAGATAAAAGATAAACTTGGAGCCAATCCGGTTCCAATGCAAATTCCAATTGGTTCGGAAGAGAATTTTATTGGATTGATTGATTTGATAGAAAGAAAAGCAATTGTCTGGAAAGAAGATGCCACTTTGGGAATACGGTATGAATATACAGAAATTCCTGAAGATATGGTGGAACAAGTTGAAGAATGGCGCGAAAAATTGGTGGAAGCCGTGGCCGAATCAGATGATGAATTCCTGGAAAGATTTTTTGAAGACAGAGCTTCGATTACAGTGGATGAATTCATGGAAGTTACCAGAAAAGCAGTAATTGACATGAAAATTGTTCCTGTACTTTGCGGTGCCGCATTTAAAAATAAAGGTGTACAGAGACTTTTGGATGCAGTGGCAGGACTATTACCCAGTCCGCTCGATGTTGAAGATATAAACGGATACAATCCAAAAGATGATAAACTGATTTCGAGGCATCCGTCAGATGACGAACCATTATCAGCTTTGGCATTTAAAATAGCTACTGATCCTTATGTTGGGCGTTTGGCTTATGTAAGGGTATACTCAGGAGTTTTACAGGCAGGATCGTATGTATACAATCCCCGTACAAGAAAGAAAGAGAGGATTTCACGCTTGTACCAGATGCATGCGAATAAGCAAAATCCAAGGGACGAAATTCGTGCCGGTGATATTTGTTCAGCGGTTGGATTTAAAGATATCAGAACAGGCGATACTTTATGTACAGAAGATAAGCAGATTGTACTTGAATCTATGACATTTCCGGAACCGGTTATTGGTGTGGCCATAGAACCAAAAACACAAGCCGACCTTGACAAATTAGGAAATGCATTGTATAAACTTGCCGAAGAAGATCCTACTTTTAAAATTAAAACAGATGAATCAACGGGCCAAACTATTATAAGTGGAATGGGCGAACTTCATCTTGAGATTTTATTAGACAGGTTAAAGAGAGAATTTAAGGTAGAATGTAACCAGGGTGCGCCACAAGTAGCATATAAAGAAGCTATTACAGGATCCATTACACACCGTGAAGTATTTAAAAAACAAACCGGTGGCCGCGGAAAATTTGCTGATATCATAGTTAAAATTGAACCGGCCGATGACGGACATGTTGGATTACAGTTTATTGATGAAGTAAAAGGCGGGAACATACCAAGAGAATATATTCCTTCAGTTGAGAAAGGGTTTAAAGAAGCCATGATGAACGGACCACTTGCCGGTTATCCGTTAGACAGTCTAAAAGTAACCCTTGTAGACGGTTCCTATCATTCGGTTGATTCAGATCAACTCTCATTCGAACTCGCTGCAAAAATGGCATTCAGGAATGCAGCATCAAAAGCAAAACCAATATTGCTTGAGCCGATTATGTCGGATGAAGTAGTTACACCTGAAGAATACATGGGAGATATCATCTCCGATTTTAATAAAAGGAGAGGCCATATTCTTGGAATGGAAACCAAAGGGAATGCAAGGGTTATTAAAGCAAAGGTTCCTTTATCAGAAAAATTTGGTTATGTAACCGTGCTTAGGACAATGTCATCAGGAAGAGCAACATCTACAATGGAATTTTCACATTATGCGGCCGTTCCTGAAAATATCGCAAAGGAAGTAATAGCTCAAAATATCGGTAAAACAGAATAATATAAAGTCTTATGAGTCAAAAGATTCGAATAAAATTAAAATCTTACGATCACAATCTGGTAGATAACTCAGCCGAAAAAATTGTGAAAACAGTAAAAGCAACAGGAGCGGTTGTAAGTGGTCCAATTCCCCTTCCAACACATCGCAGGATTTTTACAGTTTTAAGATCTCCATTTGTGAATAAAAAAGCACGTGAACAGTTTCAGCTTTCATCATTCAAAAGGTTAATTGATATTTACAGTTCAACACCAAAAACAATTGATGCGCTGATGAAATTAGAATTACCATCAGGAGTGGAAGTTGAAATCAAAGTATAAAGGTTAAAATTATCTTAAAATGCCAGGATTAATAGGAAAAAAAGTCGGAATGACTTCCGTTTTCGGTGCCGAGGGAAAAAATATTCCATGCACTGTCATCGAGGTAGGACCATGTGTTGTTACTCAGATAAAAACCGTTGAATCTGACGGTTATGAAGCAGTACAGCTTGCCTTTGATGAAAAGAAAGAAAAACATACCAACAAGGCCGAAATGGGGCACTTTAAAAAAGCCAGCACCACACCTAAACACAAGGTGATTGAATTAAGGGGTTTTAATAAAGAGTGGAAAGTTGGAGATGTTATTACAGTAGACTATTTCAACGATGATACTTTTTTAGATATCAGCGGGATAAGCAAAGGAAAAGGATTCCAGGGAGTTGTAAAGCGTCATGGTTTTGGTGGCGTAGGTGGTCAAACCCATGGCCAGCATAACAGATTAAGGGCTCCGGGTTCTGTAGGTGCCTCTTCTTTCCCTTCAAGGGTTTTCAAAGGCATAAGAATGGCAGGACAAACCGGTCACGAAAAGGTGAAAATAATTAACCTCAGAGTGGTTAAAATAATTAAAGAAAACAATTTATTAGTAGTTAAAGGTTCCGTACCGGGACCGAAAGGTTCATACTTAATTATTGAGAAATAATGGAACTGAAAGTATATAATATAAAAGGAGAAGAAACCGGACGCCAGGTAAAACTTACCGACGAAATATTCGGTATTGAACCCAATGATCATGCTATATATCTTGATGTTAAGCAATATATGGCAAACAACAGGCAGGGTACTCATAAATCAAAAGAACGTGGCGAAATTGCAGGAAGTACCAGAAAACTCAAAAAACAAAAAGGAACTGGTTCTGCAAGGTTTGGTAGCATTAAAAACCCACTCTTCAGAGGAGGAGGAAGAATATTTGGACCCAGGCCCAGGGATTATAGTTTCAAGTTAAACAAGAAACTAAAACAATTGGCCAGAAAATCTGCCTTAACCTATAAAGCAAAATCAGAGGGTGTTTTTGTAATAGAAGATTTTAAATTTGAAACACCTAAAACCAAGCAGTACACTGAAATTATAAATAATCTTAAAATTGGTGATAAAAAGTCACTTTTGGTTTTAGCAGAATCAAATAAAAATATATATTTGTCATCCAGAAATTTACAAGGATCCAAGACTGTAACTGTTTCAGAGTTAACAACTTACGACATCATGGACGCTAAAATTCTGATTTTTGCAGAAAGTTCAATTGATGCACTTCAAAAAACATTTTAGAAATGGAAATTATACTGAAACCTTTGATAACTGAGAAAATGACAAATCAAAGCGAAAAAATGAATCGTTTTGGTTTCATGGTCTCAAAAAACGCAAACAAGATACAGATAAAAAAAGCTGTTGAAGATTTATACAATGTAACAGTTGAAGCTGTAAACACAATGCGTTATTCAGGAAAAACAAAATCGAGATATACAAAAACTGGTATAGTTCATGGCCAGGAGAATGCTTTTAAAAAGGCAATTGTTACTTTAAAAGAAGGGGATACCATAGATTTTTATAGCAATATTTAATTACAATGGCTGTACGAAAAATTAAACCGACAACTCCGGGACAAAGAGGTAAAATAATTAGTAGTTTTGATGATATAACTACTTCGACACCAGAAAAATCGCTCCTGATTACGAAAAAAAATACAGGAGGAAGAAACAGTTCTGGTAGAATGACTGTAAGAAATATTGGTGGCGGTCATAAAAGGAAATTCAGAATTATTGATTTTATTAGAGAAAAGGAAGGAATTCCGGCAAAAGTAAAAACCATTGAATACGATCCAAACCGCTCATCCAGAATAGCTCTGGTGGTTTATGCAGATGGTGAAAAGCGATACATAATAGCTCCAAATGGATTAAAAGTAGGCCAGGAAATACTTTCAGGAAAAGGAATAGCACCAGAGATTGGAAATACACTGTATCTATCAGAAATTCCATTGGGTACTATCATCCACAATATTGAAATGAGGCCTAATGGAGGCGGTGTAATTGCCAGGAGTGCAGGTTCATATGCACAGTTAACTTCCAGAGACGGTAAATTTGCAATTATTAAATTGCCTTCAGGTGAATCGAGGATGATTCTTGTAACCTGCAAAGCTACAGTAGGTTCTGTATCAAACTCCGACCATGCCCTTGAGAAATCAGGTAAAGCAGGAAGAAGCAGATGGTTAGGCCGCAGACCAAGAGTAAGAGGGGTTGCAATGAACCCTGTTGATCACCCAATGGGTGGAGGCGAAGGACGTGCATCAGGCGGACATCCGAGGTCAAGAAAAGGTTTATTGGCGAAGGGCTATAAAACCAGGGCACTTAAAAAGGCTTCTAATAAATATATTGTAGAGAAAAGGAAGAAATAAAATTATACAATTGAAGATATGAGTCGTTCATTGAAAAAAGGTCCGTTTATCAGTATCAAACTCGAAAAGAAAGTACTGGCTATGAATGAAGCGGGCAAGAAATCAGTAATCAAAACATGGTCTAGAGCCTCAATGATTTCACCAGATTTTGTTGGACATACCATTGCTGTGCATAATGGCAACAAATTTATACCGGTATATGTTACTGAAAATATGGTTGGACATAAACTTGGCGAATTTGCACCTACAAGGATTTTCAGGGGCCACGCCGGAAATAAGAAAAAGTAAAAAACAGATTCCAAAAGATAACAATAATATAAGATGGGAGCAAGAAAACATAATAGGGCAGAGGCTTTGAAAGAAGCCAAAAAAAACAGGTACAGTGCTGCCTTAAGGAATTGTCCTACATCGCCCAGAAAAATGAGGTTGATGGCCGATTTAGTTAGAGGTACTGGTGTAAAAAGGGCACTTGATGTTCTGAAATTCAGCCCGAAAGAAGCCTCAAGGAGACTTGAAAAATTACTTCTTTCAGCAATATCTAACTGGCAAATTAAAAATGAAGGTGTACGCATGGAAGATGCAAATCTTTATGTAAAAGAAGTATATGTTGATTCAGGAAGGGTTTTGAAAAGATTAAGACCCGCCCCGCAGGGACGTGCACATAGAATTCGCAAAAGATCAAATCATGTTACAATTATTTTAGAAAGTAAAAAAATTTCAGAGTAGATGGGACAAAAAGTTAATCCGATAAGCAATAGGTTAGGAATCATTAAAGGATGGGATTCTAACTGGTTTGGTGGTAATAACTACGCAAACAAATTGGTTGAAGACAGTAGTATCAGGAAATATTTGAATGCTCGACTCTCAAAAGCTAATGTTTCTAAAATAGTAATTGAGCGTACACTCAAACTCATTACAGTAACAGTGCATACTTCAAGGCCAGGAATTATAATTGGTAAAAGTGGAACTGAAGTAGACAAACTGAAAGAGGAATTAAAGAAAATTACCAAGAAAGAGGTTCAGATTAATATATTTGAGATTAAGCGTCCGGAACTGGATGCAGTATTGGTAGGTGCCAATATAGCCCGTCAGCTCGAAGGAAACATTGCCTACCGCAGGGCCATCAAAATGGCTATTGCATCAACAATGCGAATGGGAGCCGAAGGAATCAAAATATTGATTTCAGGAAGATTGAACGGCGCTGAAATGGCAAGATCTGAAACTTATAAAGAAGGAAGAATTCCACTGCACACTTTTAGGGCAGATATCGACTATACCTTATCTGAAGCACATACAAAAGTGGGATTGATAGGGATCAAAGTTTGGATTTTCAAAGGCGAAGTTTATGGTAAGCGCGACTTATCACCCAATTTTGGGGCAAAAAATCCAAGACAAAAAACCTTTAAGAAACGTAGGAAATAGAATATAAATTTTTATCGCTTTATGTTACAACCTAAAAAAACAAAATTCAGGAAACAGCAAAAGGGCAGAATGAAAGGCAATGCTCAGCGGGGAAACCAGTTAGCATTTGGATCATTCGGAATAAAAGCACTGGAAACAACCTGGATTACTGCAAGACAAATAGAAGCTGCCCGTCAGGCTGTTACCCGTCATATGAAGAGGGAAGGTCAAATATGGATTCGGATATTTCCTGATAAACCGGTAACCAAAAAACCTGCCGAGGTTAGGATGGGAAAAGGTAAAGGTGCTCCTGAACTTTGGGTAGCCAGGGTAACACCAGGAAGAATACTGTTCGAAGCCGAAGGGGTGTCGTACCAGATTGCCAAAGAAGCATTAAGATTGGCCGCACAGAAATTGCCAATTACTACCAAGTTTGTTGTACGTCACGATTATGATGAATCTTTAATTACTGAATAATGAAAAATTCTGAACTAAAAGAATTAACTACAAAAGAGTTAATTGAAAAAGTAGAAGACGAAAAGGCATTGTTGGTTCGGATGAAGCTCAACCATACCATTTCACCGCTTGATAATCCGAATAAGATAGGTGAGAGCAAAAGACTCATAGCTCGTTATAAAACCGAGCTTAGAAAAAGGGAATTGGAAAATAAAGCATAGATACAGATTGATCATGGAAAACAGGAATTTGCGCAAAGAGCGTACAGGTATAGTTGTAAGTAACAAGATGGAGAAATCTATTGTTGTACTGGTCAACAGAAAAGTAAAACATCCTATCTATGGGAAATTTATCAACAAGAGTAAAAAGTTTATGGCTCATGATGAGCAGAATGTTTGCAATGTTGGTGATTTTGTGAGGATTATGGAAACCAGGCATCTTAGTAAAAGAAAGAGCTGGCGGCTTGTCGAAATTATTGAAAAGGCTAAATAATTATGGTACAACAGGAAACTAGGTTAGCAGTAGCTGATAATAGTGGCGCTAAAGAAGTATTGTTAATAAGGGTATTAGGTGGAACAAAAAGACGTTATGCAACAGTTGGGGATAATGTTGTGGTTTCCATTAAAAGTGCAATACCTTCGAGTGAAGTAAAAAAAGGAACAGTCTCAAAAGCAGTTATTGTCAGAACAAAAAAAGAAGTTAGAAGATCCGATGGATCATACATAAGATTTGATGATAATGCAGTAGTGCTTTTAAACAATGCCGGCGAAATGCGTGGCACCAGGATATTTGGTCCGGTGGCAAGGGAACTTCGCAGCAAGTATATGAAAATAGTTTCATTGGCACCTGAAGTTCTTTAATAAGAAAAAAAATATCCCTATGCAAAAGAAGATACATATAAAAAAAGGTGATGTGGTTATGGTAATCGCTGGCGATTATAAGAACCAAAAAGGAAGGGTTTTAGAAGTAAACCGTGACAAGGAGAAAGCCTTGGTTGAAGGGGTTAATATGGTTTCGCGTCATACCAAACCCAATTCAAAAAATACCCAGGGGGGAATAGTTAAAAAGGAAGCACCCATCCACATTTCTAATTTATTGTTGGTAGATCCTTCAAAAGGAGTGGCAACCAGGATTGGGCGCAGATTGAATGCAAATAACAAATTAGTTAGATATTCAAAAAAATCAAATGAGGAGATTAAGTAATGAGTTATACACCTAATCTTAAGAATAAGTATAAAAAAGAAATTATACCAAGCCTAAGAAAAGAGTTTGGATATAAGAGCATCATGCAGGTTCCGAAACTGGAAAAAATTGTGATTAACCAGGGAATCGGCCAGGCAGTTGCAGACAAAAAATTGTTGGATGTTGCATTGAAAGAGATAACTGATATTACAGGTCAGAAGGCAGTGGCAACCTTGTCGAAAAAAGACATTTCCAACTTTAAGCTCAGGAAAAAGATGCCTATCGGTGTGAAGGTAACCCTCAGACGCGATAGAATGTATGAGTTTCTCGAAAGATTAATAAATGTTTCTATTCCAAGGATAAGAGATTTTCGTGGAATAAACGATAAATTCGATGGCAAAGGGAATTACACATTAGGTATACTTGAGCAGATAATATTTCCAGAAATAAACATTGATCAGGTAACAAAAATGCTTGGTATGAATATAACTTTCGTAACATCAGCAAAATCTGATGAAGAAGGATATGCTTTGTTAAGAGAATTTGGAATACCTTTTAAAAATGCAAATAAATAAAAGTTATGGCTAAAGAATCATTAAAAGCCCGCGAGGTTAAAAGAAAAAGATTAGTTGAAAAATTTGCAGAAAAAAGAGCAAAGCTAAAAGCAGAAGGTGATTATGCAGGCTTGCAAAAATTACCGAAGAACGCCTCACCGGTACGTTTACATAACAGGTGCAAACTCACAGGCCGTCCAAAAGGATACATAAGGCAATTTGGAATCAGCAGGATTCAGTTTCGTGAAATGGCTGCATTTGGTTTAATACCTGGTGTGAAAAAAGCAAGTTGGTAATAATAAAAAAGTAAAGAAATGACAGATCCTATTGCAGATTATCTTACCCGGATAAGAAATGGAGTATCGGCAGGACATAAAGTGGTTGAAATACCTGCCTCGAATGTTAAGAAAGGAATTACAAAGATTTTACACGATAAAGGATATATACTAAGTTACAAATTTGTTGATGATGATAAGCAGGGCATAATAAAAATAGCTTTGAAGTATCATCCAAAGACAAAAATTCCAGCCATTAAGAAAATTGAAAGAATCAGCAAACCCGGATTAAGGAAATATACCGCTGCTGAAGAGTTGCCCCGGGTTCTTAACGGATTGGGAATTGCAATACTTTCAACATCAAAAGGTTTGGTAACTGATAAGGAAGCCCGTGAACTAAATGTGGGTGGAGAAGTTTTGTGTTTTGTATATTAATATGGTATAAGGAATGTCACGAATAGGAAAATTACCAATTGAAATACCCCAGGGAGTAAAAGTAAGCCTTAGCAGTGAGAATGTTCTAACAGCTAAAGGTCCCGTAGGGGAATTGCATCAGAAAATAGATTCTGATATTAAGGTTAATATCAGCGACAATACTATTACCTTCGAAAGGCCAACTGATCAGAAGCGTCATAAGGCAATGCATGGTTTGTATCGTGCCTTGGTTAATAATATGATAACCGGGGTTTCAAAAGGATTTGAAATCAAACAGGAATTGGTTGGGGTAGGTTATAGGGCCGCTAATACAGGACAAGTTCTGGAAATTGCAGTGGGTTATTCACATGTTATTTATCTTGAATTACCAAGCGAAGTTAAGGTGGAAGCATCTACAGAAAGGCGTGCAAATCCTGTTATCACACTAAAAAGTGCCGATAAACAATTATTGGGTCAGGTAGCTGCAAAAATCAGATCGTTCAGAAGTCCTGAACCTTACAAAGGAAAAGGTATTAAGTTTGTTGATGAACAATTGAGAAGAAAAGCTGGAAAAGCTGCTGCAGGTAGTTAATAAAAAAATAAAGGAATTATGGCATTAGCTAAACAAGAAAGAAGAAACAGAATAAGGCTGGGTATCAGAAAAAAAGTAGCTGGTACAAAAGAAAAACCAAGAATGTCTGTATACCGGAGCAATAAAAATATATTCGTTCAACTCATTGATGATGTGAACGGAGTAACCCTGGCAGCAGCATCTTCGCTAGTTAAAGAAATTGCTGAAAAGAAAGAAATTACTAAAAAAGAACAGGCTGCATTAGTCGGTAAACTTTTGGCCAGTAAATCTGCTGAAGTTGGAATAAGCGACGTAGTATTTGACAGGGGTGGATATTTATATCATGGCAGGGTAAAAGCATTAGCAGATTCAGCCAGAGAAAATGGATTAAAATTTTAAAATTATATGTCAACAAATATCAGGAAAGTTAGAACCAGCGATCTGGAATTAAAAGATCGCTTAGTAGCAATACAAAGGGTGACCAAAGTAACCAAAGGAGGTAGAACATTTAGTTTTTCGGCCATTGTGGTTGTTGGAGATGAAAACGGAATTGTTGGCTATGGTTTGGGAAAGGCAAATGAGGTAACAACTGCCATTGCTAAAGGTGTAGAAGATGCTAAAAAGAACCTTGTTAAAGTACCTGTTTTTAAAGGTACAATCCCACACGAACAGGAAGCTAAATATTGTGGTTCGAAAGTGTTCTTGAAACCGGCATCACATGGAACTGGTGTTAAAGCCGGAGGTGCAATGCGTGCTGTACTTGAAAGCGTTGGAATTACTGATGTTCTTGCAAAATCAAAAGGATCTTCAAATCCTCATAATTTGGTGAAAGCAACAATGAATGCATTATTGGAAATGCGCGATGCTTTAACAGTAGCACAGCATAGAAATGTATCTCTCGAAAAAGTGTTTAACGGATAACAGAACGGGAAATGGCAAAGCTTAAAATCAAACAGGTAAAAAGTAAAATTGGAAGTACCAAAAGGCAAAAGCTAACGCTTGAAGCATTGGGAATAAAAAAGATGAACGCAGTTGTGGAACATGAAGAAAATCCGCAAATTTTAGGAATGATTGCCAAGGTAAGTCATTTAGTAAGTGTTGAAAAAGTATAACAAGGTAAATTATAGTTATCATGGATTTAAGTAATTTAAAACCAGCAGAAGGTTCTGTGAAAACCCGTAAAAGAATTGCACGTGGCGAAGGTTCCGGCAAAGGAGGCACATCAACAAGGGGACATAAAGGGGCCAAATCACGTTCTGGATATTCGAGGAAAATCGGTTTCGAAGGAGGTCAAATGCCACTTCAGCGTAGATTACCCAAATTCGGTTTCAAGAATATTAACAGGAAAGACTATAAGGCTATTAATATTAGTGTAATACAGGAATTGGCCGAGAAAAAAGGATTAGACTCAATTGGTATTGAAGTACTTATTGAAGCTGGAATGGTGAAAAAGCAGGATCTTGTAAAAATACTTGGAAAAGGAACTTTGACCAAAAAAGTAGAAGTAAAAGCACATGCGTTTTCAAAAACTGCAATTGCCGCAATTGAAGAAGCCAAAGGAACAGCTATAAAACTATAGATGGATGAAAGGATTAATCGAAACATTAAGGAATATATACAAAATTGAAGATCTGAGAAACAGGATTTTCGCCACAATTGGTTTTGTTTTAGTATACCGTCTTGGTGCACATATTGTTTTACCAGGAGTTGACCCTTTGCAACTGGCTAATTTAAAAGCACAGACTCAGGGTGGTATAATGGGAATTTTAAATATGTTCTCAGGTGGTGCGTTCTCAAATGCTTCGATTTTTGCCCTTGGTATTATGCCATATATCTCTGCATCAATTGTTATTCAGTTGCTTGGCATGGCTATACCTTATTTTCAGCGTTTACAGCGTGAAGGTGAAAGTGGACGAAAAAAAATAAATCAAATTACCAGATACCTAACCGTATTTATTACAGCAGGTCAAGCTCCGGGCTATTTAGCCAATCTTTCTGCCCAATCATATGGTGCTATAGTTTCTCACAGTACCGTATTTTGGTTATCTTCTGTTGTAATTCTTGTTACAGGAACCATGTTTGTGATGTGGTTGGGTGAAAAGATTACTGACAAAGGAATTGGGAATGGTATATCATTACTCATTATGATTGGTATTATTGCCAGGTTACCATTTGCAATATTTGCTGAATTTGGGTCAAGAATTGAACAGCAAGGTGGGGGCTTGGTAGCATTCCTTGTAGAAATTGTGATTCTTTTCTTTGTATTTTCAGTGACAATTTTATTGGTACAGGGAACAAGGAGAATTCCTGTTCAGTACGCAAAAAGAATTGTTGGTAACAAACAATATGGAGGAGTTAGACAATATATTCCATTAAAAGTAAATGCAGCTGGCGTAATGCCCATTATTTTTGCACAGGCCTTAATGTTCATACCTTTAATGCTTACAAAATTTGATACACAGGCCACTACTGGAATAGCTGCCGCTTTTGCTGATATAACAGGATTTTGGTACAATCTGGTATTTGGATTGCTTGTTATTGTATTTACTTATTTTTACACTGCCATTACTATAAATCCAACACAAATGGCAGATGATATGAAGAAAAACGGAGGTTTTATTCCAGGTGTTAAACCAGGAAGAAAAACCGTTGAGTACCTTGATACAGTGATGTCAAGAATAACTTTGCCTGGATCTATATTTCTTGCACTTGTTGCGATTATGCCTGCATTTGCGATGATTGCCGGGGTAAATAACCAGTTTGCTCATTTTTACGGAGGAACTTCATTATTGATTTTGGTGGGTGTTGTTTTAGATACACTGCAACAAATTGAAAGCCATCTGTTAATGAGACATTATGATGGATTGATGAAATCTGGAAGAATAAAAGGCCGTTCCGGCATGGTTTCTTCTGTTTAGAATATTTATCTGGTTCTTTGTTTAATGATTTATTACAAGACAGCCGAAGAGATTGAGTTATTACGAATAAGTAACCAGTTGGTTTCCAGAACACATGGTGAGCTTGCAAAAGTAATTGCACCTGGGATACCGACAAGGAAGCTTGATCTGATTGCTGAAGAATTTATCAGGGATAACGGAGGTGTACCTGGATTCTTGGGTTATAAAGGATATCCAAACACACTTTGCATTTCTGTAAACAGTACAGTAGTCCATGGAATACCTTCAGCTTATATTCTTAGGGATGGAGATATTGTTTCGGTGGATTGTGGAGTAATAATTAACGGTTTTTATGGAGATTCTGCCTATACTTTTACAATAGGAGAGGTTAAACCAGAAGTAAAGAAGTTACTGGAAATTACCAAAGAAGCACTTTACAAAGGAATAGCTAAAGCAATTGAAGGAAACCGGCTTGGCGATGTCAGTAACGCCATCCAATCACATTGTGAATCGAATGGTTTTTCAGTGGTGCGCGAAATGGTTGGACACGGAGTAGGCAAAAAGTTACACGAGAAGCCGGAAGTACCAAATTATGGTAAACGAGGAAGCGGAATAGTACTGAAAAAAGGACTTGTTATTGCAATAGAACCCATGATAAACATGGGGAAAAAGGAAATTGTTCAACTAAGTGACGGATGGACAGTCAGAACTAAAGATGGTTTACCATCGGCACATTTTGAACATACGGTTGCAATTGATAAAGAAAAAGCAGATATTTTATCTACCTTTGCATTTATTGAAGAGGTTTTAAGAAATAAAAATTAAGTATGGCCAAGCAGGCATCAATTGAACAGGATGGTATAATTAAAGAAGCATTGTCAAATGCCATGTTCAGGGTTGAACTTGAAAATGGACATGTTTTGATAGCGCATATTTCAGGAAAAATGCGCATGCATTATATAAAAATCCTGCCAGGTGATAAGGTAAAAGTAGAAATGTCGCCATACGATTTAACAAAAGGACGAATTACATTTAGGTATAAATAAATATAACAGAGATGAAAGTAAGAACTTCTGTAAGAAAGCGCACTGCTGACTGCAAAATCGTAAAAAGAAAAGGTAGGATTTATGTAATAAATAAGAAAAATCCTAAATATAAACAACGCCAAGGATAATTATAAAAATTTAATTTTAAGACTTATATGGCTAGAATAGTAGGAGTTGATATTCCGGACAATAAAAGAGGAGAGGTTGCTCTCACCTATATTTTTGGAATAGGCAGAAATGTTGCTAGAAAGGTTTTGGAAAAAGCCGCTATCAACAAAGATATCAAGGTAAAGGACTGGACTGATGACCAGAAATCGGAAATCAGAAACATCATCAATGAAGAATATAAAATTGAGGGTGAATTAAAATCGGAAGTTCAAATGAACATCAAAAGGTTGATGGATATTGGAAGTTATCGTGGTATCCGTCACCGCGTAGGATTGCCAGTTCGTGGTCAATCCACAAAAAATAACGCCCGCACCAGAAAAGGACGCAGGAAAACTATTGCAAATAAGAAAAAAGCTACCAAAAAATAATTGAATATGGCGAAGAAAACAAAAGTTTCTAAAAAACGTGTAGTAAAAGTTGAAGCAATTGGGCAGGCACACATTCATTCTTCATTTAATAATATTATTGTTTCAATTACCAATAATCAGGGTCAGGTAATTTCCTGGGCATCTGCTGGAAAAATGGGTTTCAGGGGTTCAAAGAAAAACACACCTTATGCAGCTCAGGTTGCGGCATCAGAATGTGCCAAAACTGCTTATGATTTAGGTTTAAGAAAAGTAAAAGTATATGTAAAAGGGCCGGGTAACGGACGCGAATCTGCAATAAGATCAATTAGCAGTACAGGAATTGAGGTTGCTGAAATTATGGATGTAACACCGTTGCCACACAATGGATGCAGACCACCAAAAAGAAGGAGAGTATAATTAAAAATTTTAGAATAAAACCGAATGGCAAGATATATTGGACCAAAATCAAGGATAGCCAGAAAATTTGGCGAAGCAATTTATGGAGCGGATAAACACCTTGAAAAAAAGAATTTTCCTCCGGGAATGCATGGTGTAGCTAAGAAAAGAAGAAAACTTTCGGAATATGCTACGCAGTTGAAAGAAAAGCAAAAAGCAAAATATACTTACGGAGTTCTTGAAAAGCAATTTTCTAATTTATTTCTTAAAGCATCACATAGTAAAGGAATTACTGGTGAGGTATTACTACAATTGTTGGAAAGCAGGTTAGATAATGTGGTTTATAGAATAGGCCTGTCGCCTAGCCGTGCAGGTGCGCGTCAGTTGGTGTCACACAGGCATATTACAGTAAATGGTGAGCTTGTAAACATTCCTTCTTTTTTATTGCAGCCTGGTGATGTTATTGGTGTAAGAGAGAAATCAAAATCGCTTGAATCGATTAGTGATTCATTGGGCTCATCGCGACATATACATTATTCATGGATTGAATGGGACAAGAACTTACTTACCGGAAAATTCCTGAATTTACCAGAACGTTCTGATATTCCTGAAAATATTAAAGAACAATTGATTGTTGAACTTTATTCAAAATAATAATTCTAATTAATTTTATATGGCAATCTTAGCTTTTCAGAAACCTGATAAGGTAATAATGCTTGAATCAAATGAGACCTTTGGTTCGTTTGAATTCAGGCCACTTGAACCTGGTTATGGAATTACAATCGGTAATGCACTCAGAAGAATTTTACTCTCTTCACTCGAAGGATATGCCATAACTTCAGTTAAAATTGAAGGAGTTGATCATGAGTTTACCACTCTTCCGGGCGTAATGGAAGATATTACCGAAATCATCCTTAACCTGAAGCAAATCAGGTTTAAGCAAAAGGTTGAAGGTGAAAATCATGAAGTTGTATCAGTTACTGTTTCTGGTCAGGAGCAGATAAAAGCGGGGGATATTAACAGGTTCCTCACTAACTTTCAAATCCTTAATCCTAACCAGATTATTTGCAGGTTGGAATCTGATGTTAAATTTCAGATGACGCTGACCATTGATAAAGGAAGAGGATACATACCAGCAGAAGAGAACAAAAAGAATGATACAGAACTGGGTGTAATTGCGATAGATTCTATTTTTACACCAATTAAGAATGTAAAATATTCTGTTGAAAACTACAGGGTTGAACAAAAAACGGATTTTGAAAAACTGTTAATGGAAATTACCACTGATGGTTCGATACATCCGAAAGATGCTTTAAAAGAGGCAGCCAAAATTCTGATTTACCATTTTATGTTGTTTTCGGATGAAAAGATAACCATCGATTCAGAAGAAAATTATGAAAATGAAGAATTCGATGAAGAAATACTTCACATGCGGCAGTTATTAAAAACCAAGTTGGTTGATATGGATTTATCTGTTAGGGCATTAAATTGTCTTAAAGCAGCTGATGTTGAAACCCTTGGAGATTTGGTAGTTTATAATAAAAACGATTTATTGAAATTCAGGAATTTTGGTAAGAAATCATTAACTGAACTCGATGATTTACTTTCCATGATGAGCCTGAATTTTGGAATGGATATAAGCAAATATAAATTAGACAAGGAATAATTGTAATGAGACACAATAAGAAACTAAATCATTTAGGTAGAAAGAGTGAGCATAGAAAAGCAATGCTTGCAAATATGGCAGCATCGCTGATAATGCATAAGAAAATTGAAACTACCCTTGCTAAAGCCAAAGCACTTCGAGTTTATGTTGAACCATTGATTACCAAATCGAAAGATGATTCAACGCATTCGAGAAGGACAGTTTTCAGCTATTTGAAAAACAAAGTTGCTGTTAATGAATTATTTAGAGAAGTTTCGCAAAAAGTAAGTAACCGGCAAGGTGGATATACCAGGATATTAAAAACCGGAACACGTTTGGGCGACAGCGCTGAAATGTGTTTTATAGAATTGGTTGATTTCAATGAGAACATGCTGGTGGAGAAGGAAGAAAAATCAAAATCAAGCAGAAGATCAAGAAAGAAAAAAACTACTTCAGCCCCGGTTGCAGAAACTAAAGAACAAAAGAAAAAAGCTGCTAAAAAAGAATCCGTAAAGGAAGAAAACAAAAAAGCAGAAGACAAAATTGAAGAAAATTTGGAAAATAACCCCGGGGAATAATTCCCTCTATTTATTAAATTTTAAGGCTGCCTGTAAACAGGTGGCCTTTTTTGCTGGTTATAATTATAAAGATTATGTTTAAATAAAAACTTTATGTTCAATCTGTTTATCATTCACTGGCTTCATTATTTTTTAATTTTCCGGATTTATAAATAAGGATAAAATGAAACATTTTTTATTTATACTTATCTTTCTTCAAGGTTCAATTCTTGTGTCAGCGCAACAAAAAGATACTATAGAAAATGTATTGTACGCCTGGAAGCTTGTGGATGGTTTTCTTGAAGAGGAAGCAGCTTTTGATACTGTGATTGATTATGTTCAAATGTTTAATCCAATTGAACGACATAGTATTTGTTATAGTTATTTAGGAAATGTAGGAAGTCCGTGGAAAACAAATGATTACTTTTCAGATAACCGAATTATTCAAAGGGATTTTATTTTTGACAGGAATTATCTTCCGTACCTGATTACAAATGAAAACACCCTGTTTTATCATGCAAAAAAGCCATACTTCGATTTGAACTGGGCAACAGGAACAAAAAAACGCGACGAGAACCTGTTAAGTGCATTGTACACACAAAATATTAACAAAAAATGGAATATAGGCGTAAAGTATAAACTAATTTCTTCATTAGGGGAGATTCCCAGGTCAAAAGTAGCTGAACATTCATTTAATATGTTTACCAGTTACAAAGGTGAAAAATACTCCATGCATGCTGTATTTAACAGAAACCGATTCAGAAATGAAGAAAGTGGAGGTATTAATGATACGTTGAGTACCACCCCTGAATTTGCTGAACCCCTTTTGCAGAACGCACGTTCAGTTTATTTTAACAGGGAATTTATGCTTTCGCAACAATACAAATTTGGGTTCACAAAAAAAATTGTAATTGATGATACAACCACTGAATCGAAATTTATTGAACTTGGACGGTTAAATTATATCCTTTCAACACGAAAAAACTATCGATATTACAATGAAGATGAGGAAGATTGGAATTATTATCGTAATACCTATTACCAGCCTGAAGATTTAACACAATCCATTGATTCAATAAATCAATTTAGGATTGATAATACACTGTATTGGACATTTAAAGAAATTCAAAAAGAAAACTTTAACGGCAGGCTCACCATAGGCGGCACTTATGAATATTTAAAATCCATTTCAACGGATAAGTCATATGCTTATTATAAGACAGATATTTACAACAATTTTAAACTTTCGGCAAACCTTGATGCCAGGACAAAAAATTTTATTTTTACGGTAAATGGCTATTACTATCCAATTATAAGTGCTTCTGGTTCACATAAAGCTGGATCTTTTTATTTAGGGACACTAATTGATAAAGCAATAAAAGTAGGAAAGTGGAAACCTGATTTTTATTTTAAACTTAGTCAATCCAATCTAAAGTCTGACTTATTTGACAGAGAATACTATTCTATGCATTTCAGATGGAACAATGACTTTAAAAACCGTCTAAACACAGAATTTAAAACAGGATTTAGCATTCCACAAATATTAGTCAATTTTGAATTTGGATACGGATTAAACCAGAATGAAATTTATTATGATTCATTGGCCTTACCTACACAGTTTGCTGATTTTCTTACAATACGGTCGCTAAAATTTCAAAAAGACTTTAAAATTGGTGGTTTACGGATAATCAACAAGGTATTGCATCAAAAAGTGAACAACGAAAACCAGGTGATAAGTCTTCCTGTATGGTCATTTTATCACTCGCTTTTTTTCGATTTAAAAAGATTTCTGGATCAATATAGTATTGAAGCGCAATTGGGTTATGAACTTTATTATTCAACTAATTATTATGCTCCGGGATTTATGCCTTCAACGGGCGTATTTTTTCAGCAAAGAATCAGACAAACCGGTGAATTTCCAATGATAAATGGTTTTTTAAACATGCGGATAAAAACGGTACTTCTATTCTTTAAATTCGAAAATATCTACAATAAATTAGTGCTTAACAAGTATTATTATTATGTCAACAATTATCCGGTTAATTCAATTGCCTTTAAATTTGGCGTTTCATGGAGGTTTAAAGATTAACCCAGATTAAACAAGAATATTTAAAATAGAGCCTGAATAACCTGGGTAATAGGGAACCTGAATATTGGTTATAAATAAAATCAGCTAAGTTTACTTTTTATTGTAAAAATAAACAAACAGGGCAATAACTGCAATAGCAACCAGAATAGCAAAAGTAATCTTAATCCAGCTGTACGGTCTTTCGCCCTGAACTTCTCCTGTTCTTCCGTTTACCATAAACCTGTAAACTTTATTATTATAACGGTATGCACTTAACCAAATAGGTAAAAGGATATGTTTAAATGTAATGTCTTTATAATCAGTATCTTTAGAATTAATTTTTTGATGATCGCCTCCAATATCCTGGCAAATTGATTCGTCAATCGTATCCTGCATAATATCTTTGGCAATTTCAAAACCATCCTGAACAGTTATACTGTAACTTTCAGCTTTGAAACCCGCGATATACTTTTTGTCGAAAGGGGCAAGTTCTTTCAAATCCCAAGGTTCAAGGTTATATACATGCTTTTCAGGAAGGGATTTACTGGCCACCACCAATACGTCGTCGAAACTGTTGTTAACATTTCCGCTGGTTGAGGTCCACCTGGTTTTGGTAACTGTCCGTGTTTCGGTTTCACCTTTGTCGTTTTTATATGATTCTTCTACCTGGTAATCATCTCCCCTTTCGCCCGTGTAATAGGTAGAAGTATCTGAATCGTAAGTCCAGTAGGGGATATAAATCCCTCTTAATTTATCTTTCTGATAAGCATATTTTTTAAGGTCATTTGGTGCAAACCAAATCTTTCTAAGCCAGGTTTTAAATTTTTCAATGCCTTCTTTTTCCGTAATTTTAAAGGTTAACATCGATTCAGGTTCAATTATTTTTGAAGTTGTTCCCTCTTTAGTCATCAGGGGACTGGCACAGAAATCGCAGGTCTGGGCAATTACATTTTCAGCAAAGGTGGTTTGGGCACCGCATGTTTCACATTTTATGGTATGGATTTCAATAGTGTTGGATTCATTTGCTTTGTTTGCAATAAAAGCAAGGTAATCAATTTCCTGGATTTCTTTCTTTTTAACTTCTATTTGGTTTATAGCACCACAGAATTCGCAGTTTAGGCTGTTGGTTCCGGGCAAAAATGTTAATTTAGCTCCACATTGGTGACAAATAATTTCACCATCAGCAAATCCGCTTTTTTGTTCTTTTTCCATTGAATAAGGATTTTAAAGGTAATTATAAAGCAGGGATTCTGAGACATTCAAAATCCCTGCAAAAGTTTACAATTGATATTATTGTGGTGGTGGTGGAGGTGGAACAGCCCCAAACAAAAGGGCTACTTCAGGTACCTGTCCTGCAGCAAGCCAGTTTGCCATTCCTTCCTTCCAGACATAAGTTTCGCGCGTAACCTGGTTTTGGGCAATCATTTGTTTAATTGTATTTAAATCAAATGGTCCTGCCTGTTGTCCTCCAATTGATACAAAAAAACTTAAAACGGGTGGGGGCGGTGGAGGGTTGTTGCCCTGTTGTTTTTGATTTTGCTGGTTCATCATCTGCTGCATCATAGCCATACCCATCATACCTTCAATACCGCCGCCACCACCTGGGTTATTGGCTGCATTGCTCAGTGCATCAGCAGTTTTCATTTGAGAATATTTATTTAAATCGCCAAGCATATTTACACCTGTACCTTCATCAAGTTTTTTCTGCAAATCTTCCGGAAGGCTGATACTTGAAATAAGGAATTTTGTTATTTCAAGACCATATTCATTAAACTCGGTACCCAGTTTTTGCTGACAAAAATCAGAAAGATCTTTGTAATTTTGTGCAAAATCGAGCAATGCAAGCTTACTTTCACCAACTGCATCAATAAATCTGGTAACAATGAGGCTTCTCATTTCGTTCCTAATTTCTTCAGTAGTGAATTCTCCCGAAGTTCCGGCCACTTCTTTGATAAACTTAACCGGGTCGGTCACTTTCATTGTGTAGGTTCCAAAAGCACGAAGGCTTACTCTGCCGAAATCTGCGTCTCTGATGTAAAAAACATTGGGTGTGCCCCATTTCTGGTCTGTAAATCGTTTTGTATTGATAAAATATACTTCTGCTTTGAAGGGGCTATTAAAACCATATTTCCAACCTTTTAAAGTGGTAAGGATGGGAAGGTTTTGAGTAGTGAGCTGATATCTTCCCGGAGGAAAAACATCGGCGATTTCGCCCTCATTAATGAACACAGCCACCTGTGATTCACGAACAGTAAGCTGGGCACCGTTTTTTATTTCGTTGTCCCTTCTTTCGAAACGATAAACCATTGTATCGGAGGTAGAATCAACCCATTCGATAATGTCTATCAATTCGCCCTTTAGTTTGTCAAATAATCCCATATTGTTCGGTTTTTAATTTTTTAATGAAAATAATAAAAAACTAATTTAATTTCAAAATCTTTTGATTAAAGGTACGACCTGAGAATTTTACTTCTTGATTTTAAAACTTTAATCACTTTCCCTTTTATTTGCCTCACCCTTTCGCGGGTGAGATCGAATTTTTCACCAATCTCTTCAAGGGTTAAAATGTTACGGTTATTGATTCCATAATAAAGCCTTATAATTTCAGCCTCCCGGTGAGAGAGGGTAGATAAAATACGTTCAATTTCTTTGTTTAGCGATTCTTTGAGTAAATCATGTTCCGGACTCAGGGTATCCTTACTTAGCATTATATCGTAAAGATTGTTGTCTTCATCCTGGCTTATAGGAGCATCCATAGAAACATGGTGACCAGTGTTATTTATGATATGTTTGATGTCAAACTCTTCAATTTCCAAATCCCTGGCAATTTCTTCGGGAGTAGGTGTCCGCTCAAATTCCTGTTCAAGTTTTGTAAATGCCTGGTTAATTTTATTGATAGAGCCAATTTTATTTAAAGGGAGGCGAACAATTCTTGCCTGTTCAGCAAGTGCCTGAAGTATTGATTGCCGTATCCACCAAACTGCATAAGAGATGAATTTAAACCCTTTTGTTTCATCAAACCTTTGTGCAGCTTTTATTAAACCAAGATTGCCTTCATTTATGAGGTCGGGTAGGGTGAGTCCCTGGTTTTGGTATTGTTTGGAAACGGAAACAACAAACCTCAGATTGGCTCTTATAAGTTTATTTAAGGCATGATAATCATCATTTTTAATTCTTCGGGCCAGTTCAACTTCTTCATCCGTGGAAAGTAATTCAATTTTACCTATTTCCTGAAGATATTTATCCAGGGAAGCGGCTTCGCGGTTGGTTACCTGTTTTGTAATTTTAAGTTGACGCATGAATAACCGGATTGAATTACAAAATCACTTATAAAATTAGTCTAATCAGACAAGTTTATTTTAAAAAATCTAAATTTAATTAAAAAAGATTATTAATTAAAAATAAATATTGTAAGCCAGTGTATAAAAAGTATCCAAAATGTGCGAGCAAAGATCAATAATTAAGGGACATACCTAATATTTGTGATTTAAATCAAGAAATAATATTTTATGAAATTAAACTTCAATAAATGTATGGAAGTAAGAAAAATAGAATGAAAGAAGTTGATTTCTCAAGAAAATTCCATAAAATTTTGGAAATGAGAATCTATTTTATACTTTTGCACCGCCTCAAAGGAGAGGTGGGTGAGTGGCTTAAACCAACGGTTTGCTAAACCGTCGTAGGGAGAAATCTTTACCGGGGGTTCGAATCCCCCCCTCTCCGCAAGGAAAATTAATCCGGGGTATAGCGTAGTCCGGTTAGCGCGCCTGCTTTGGGAGCAGGAGGTCGTAAGTTCGAATCTTACTACCCCGACTTAGTGAGAACCATCTCACATCAAAAGCTCTTAAATCTTAGGATTTTCGAGCTTTTTTAATTTTCCTCTATCAATTCAAATCATATTATTTCAATCTAATTGTGCCCTATTCGGTGCCCCATTTTTTAATTATACATTTGGGTACAGAATTCAATGTAAGTGTTTGTATTAATGATAATTACAATCATTTTTATTGATTCGTTTTAAAGGATTTTGATACTGTTTTTTTGAATGAAAATCAAATAACAACATCAAAATAAGCTATTCACTTTAAAATGAAATGATATGAAAACAACGAACACCTTCGGAATTGTATTTTATCTTAGAAAATACAAAGGAAAAGATGGAAAAGCCCCTATTTATGTCAGAATAACAGTCGATGGAAAACGGACAGACGTTTCTCTCAAGAAAGACATATTAACAAATAACTGGAACGACGCTAAAGGCCTTGCGAAAGGGAAATCAGATGAAATCCGTAATTTAAATACTTACCTGGAGCAGATTCGAAGCCGAATAGTTGAATGTTACCAGGAACTACAATTAAAAAAGAAACTCATAACAGCAGATCTGATAAAAAACAAATTCTGTGGAGTGGAAGAAAAAGAACATTCGCTAATTTCACTTTTTGATTATCATAATAAAGAAACTGAACTCACTTTAGAATGGGGCACCCTGAAGAATTACTATACAACAAAACGATATGTTCAGGAATTTTTAAAATCCAAATTCAATGCTTCAGATATTTATCTTTCTTTATTGGATTATAAATTTCTTTCAGATTTCGAGCGATTTATGAAAACATATGTCCCAAAAGACCAAAAGCTTCCCTGTGGGCAGAATACCATCATGAAACATATTGAACGACTAAGAAAAGTGGTGAATATGTCGATTAAAAACGATTGGTTGGAAAGAGATCCATTCCATAAGTTTAAGCCAGTTTTCCTGAAAACCACCCGGCAATTTTTAACATCTGAAGAATTATCATCAATTGAACAAAAACACTTCAAGATTGAAAGACTGGAATATGCAAAAGATTTATTTATATTTAGTTGTTATACCGGCCTGGCTTATATCGATGTCTTAGAGTTGACACCTCAAAATATAATGCTGGGCATTGATGGAAGCTACTGGATAACAACAATTCGTCATAAAACCGATATCCCTGTAAGAATTCCTTTGTTATCTAAACCAATGGAAATAATCGAAAAATATAAAACTAATCCCAGGGTAATCGAGGCAGGAAAACTATTACCGGTTTATTCCAACCAAAAACTAAATGCCTACCTCAAAGAAATTGCCGATTTGTGCGGAATTGAAAAACCATTGACCTTTCACATTGCCCGCCACACTTTTGCAACCACAATAACACTGACAAATGGGGTTCCAATGGAAACTGTATCAAAACTTTTAGGACATACCAGCATCAGAACTACTCAAATCTATGCAAAAGTGATTGAACAAAAAGTTAGTGATGATATGCAAACATTACGCAGCAAATTAGAAGGACAACCTCTTAAACCTAAGCTGATTAAGCAATGTTAGTTTTTTTTAACAAGTTTTTAGACTCAATAAGATTAATTTTATTTGATGTTCTTTGCGTTTAAACGATGAAGTAAAGGAATTACGGGCTAAGGATTATTTGTTTAAACGTTAAGTATTTACCCACTTTGTAATGTAATAATTTAGAGGTGGGTTTTTTATTTAATTAAAATCCCTAAAATGAATGGTACATTTTCAAGGCTCGAACTTTTATTGGACAAGGAACTACAACAAATTGAAAAAACAACCCCCAACCCGATTGAACGATTTGAAAAAATGGTGAGGGCTTCAGTAAATAATTATGCCGAACTCAAACAAAAGTTAAAAGAACATCAATTTGCAGATTCATCAAGTGAGATTCATTTTTTCAAAATTGTACATCCAAAGGCAATTTCAAAAATACACTTTTACACTGCGCTTGCAAAATATTATTGTAATTTGGCTGGTTATACTACGGCTAAAGAAAAGAAATGTCATTGCAAGAAAATCCTAAAATTCATCACTGATTATAATTCTCATTATCAATATATTATAACTTATTATAAATCAGGTAAATCCGATTTTGACACAAAGTATTTCCTTCGAGAGAATTCAGATTATCCTGTTGCTCTGGAAGATTGCCTGTCGTTGATGGATAAAGATACTTCAACTGGTTACGACCTGATTTTAGCCCGTTATCTGGCATATAGCAGACTTTCTGAATTCTTATTGTCTGAAATTAAACGGTTTGAGTCTGATGATAAAAACACCCAACTTGGGGAAGGTGGGGTGTTTTTAGAATGGACAGGTACAAAAATTGAATTGATTGAACTCATGTATGCCTTACAGGCCAATGGTTCTATTAATAATAACCAAAATTCCATTACTGAATTGGCAACGGCATTTCAAAAGGTGTTTCAGGTGGAATTTGGGGAATATTTTCGTTCTTTTACAGAAATTAAAAACAGAAAGACACCTACCTTATTCATTGATAATCTGCGCAAAGCACTTATAAAAAAGATTGACGAAAAAGATTTTTGAACTATTTTAATACCCAACTTGGGTGAGGTTGGGGGTTTTTCTGTTCCAGCCTAAGTAATTTTGCTGCATAATAAATTAAATTGTTCAATTATGCCAGCACAGATTTTAACTACAGAAGACCTACACGTCTTTAAAACTGAACTTTTAGATGACTTTAAAAAACTTTTGCGTCAAAACGGAATCCAGCCTGTAAAGAAATGGATGAAAAGTGCAGAGGTAAGAAAATTGTTAAGCATCTCTCCAGGTACTTTACAAAACTTACGTATCAATGGTACATTGCCATTTACCAAAATTGGTGGTGTAATCTATTACGATCATGAGGATATCCAGAAAATGCTTCAATCAAATAAAAATCATTTGTAAAGAATGAAGCAAAATGAATTACATTAAACACCTTACAGGTTTTTATGAAAAAGCCATATCAGACAACAGGTTATTTCCAACTCATGTTAGTTTGTATATGGCTTTGTTCCAATTATGGAATTTAAATCATTTTGAAAACCCTGTCTCGATCTGGCGGAACCATGTTTTGCAATTATCAAAAATTGGTTCCTTCAATACCTATCATAAATGTTTACATGATTTACACAGCTTTGGATATATTAAATATGAACCTTCTCATAATCAATTTAAGGGCAGCTTGGTTCACTTGTACAATTTCGATACAACCTCTGTACAAGCGTTGCGTCAGCCGTGTCGCAATATTGATACAACCTCTGTACAAGCATTGCGTCATTCATTAAACAATATAAACATATTAAACAATAAAACATATATAGAGGGAAAAACACAAAATTTTGATCAGAATTTAAATCTTGAAAATTTGAATAATGAAAAAGTTGAGGTTAATGATCTGCAAGAAGAAAAAAGAAAAAAAGTTGCGCCAAAAAAAGAAAGCAAAATGATTGTTCCAATGCTTGATGAGGTTATTGAGTTTTTCAAATCAGAAAATTATACTGAAATCGAGGCGCAAAAATTTTTCAATCATTACGAGAGCAATGGTTGGAAAGTCGGGGGCAAAACACCAATGAAAAATTGGAAAGCCGCTGCGCGGAACTGGATGCTCAACAGTCATCAGTTTGCATTGCAAAACCAAAATCAAAGACCTCATCTCAAACAAAACAAGAATTATTCGGAACCATTGTAAAATAAGAAAAAGCAATTCCTTATTCTCCCTCTCTTTTCAAAGAGAGGGCCGGGGTGAGTTTGATTTGTAATTTCATTATTCATTAAATCAGGTAAATATGACCTCATCTTTCGATTTTACCAAATGCCTCTCACTAATTGAGGCCAAAGGCAAAGAACTTTACAATCCTGAATTTAAAGTTTTTGCTGAAGATTATGAAATTATTTTCAAACTTTTAGTTTATTTTCTGCAGGACGATGAAGGAGCCAAAAAATTCAATATTTCTTTCAGAAAAGGTGTTTTACTCACTGGTCCTGTTGGTTGTGGAAAAACCTCATTAATGAATATATTGAAGCTTTTTCAAAGACCAGGAGAAAGGTTTACTTTTAAATCCTGTCGTGATATCAGCTTTGAATTTATTCAGGAAGGTTACTCTGTAATTTACAGATACAGCAAACAATCATTCAAAAACGACATCCCACGCACATACTGTTTTGATGACCTGGGCACCGAAAATAATCTGAAATACTATGGGAATGAATGCAACGTCATGTCCGAAATCCTTTTATCCCGTTATGATTTGTTTGTTTATCATGGGATGTTAACACATATGACAACCAATCTTAATAGTACTGAAATAGAAGACTTTTATGGTTTAAGGGTTCGTAGCAGATTGAGGGAGCAATTTAATCTCATCGCTTTTGAAACAGATGCAAAAGACAAGAGAGCATAAGTCCAGATATAAATTTTATCAAGAGCCTTGATATTTTTCCTATTTTTACAATCGATTAAACCAATTGCACATAATGAAAGAAGAATTAGTTTTATACAATACTTTACTATCCGATATTAAAAACCGGGTCCGCCTGGGGCAAATTAGAGCAAACCTTTCTGCCAATGCTGAAATGCTAGCTACCTATTGGGATATTGGCAAAATGATTCATGAACGTCAACAGATGGAGGGCTGGGGAAAAGGTGTGATTCCACGTTTGGCCAAAGATTTGAAAAATGAATTGTCAGATGTGAAGGGATTTTCAGAGAGAAATTTAAGATCAATGGTCAATTTCTATATTGAATATCAAACCGCTTCTCAGATTTGGAAACTACCCGTTGCCAAATTAAGCAAAGAATCAATTGCAGAAACTTCATTGATTGAATCAAATGAACCAATTTGGCAACTGCCCGTTGCCAAATTACAATTAAATGATATTCAGATAGATATTATTCCAAAAATTGGCTGGGCACATCACCTCATCCTTATCCAAAAAGTAAAGGATATGCCAACCAGGTACTGGTATATGCAACAAACCATAACCAACGGATGGAGCCGTGATACCCTTATTGATATGATAAATGCAGGATTACATACCCGGCAGGGAAATGCCATAACTAATTTTAATAAAACGCTTCCTTCTGCACATTCCGAACTTGCCATCCAAATATTAAAAGACCCATATATTTTCGATTTTATGACTTTGGCTGTTCCATTTACCGAAAGAGAATTAGAATTAGAGCTTATAAAACACGTCGAAAAATTCCTGATAGAATTGGGTTCAGGATTTGCTTTTGTTGGCCGTCAATACAAACTCGAAATAAATCATAAAGATTGTTACATAGATCTTCTTTTCTATCATCTTAAGATGAGGTGTTATGTGGTTATAGACCTTAAAAAAGGTGAATTTATCCCTGAATATGCTGGCAAAATGAATTTCTATTGCTCTGCAGTTGATGACATATTAAGGCATCCTACTGACCAGGGAACCATTGGTCTGATATTGTGCCAGGGCAAAGACAAAGTATTCGCTGAATATGCACTTCGTGACATTCATAAACCCATTGGCATTTCTGATTACGAACTAACGCGTTCTTTACCTGATAATTTAAAAGGTAGTTTGCCAAGTATTGAAGCAATTGAAGCTGAATTAAGCCAAAAATTAGATGGGTAAAATAAATGGGACATATCTATAAATAATATCATAGATTCAATCATAAATTACAACAGGCCAAAAATCAGGAAGACAAATAGCTATGATTTAAATTACCACAGGAAAAAGCTAAGGAATGAATGTATTGAAAATTTAGAACAACTTTCAATCATTTTCAATCATTTTAATTATATTAAAAGCTTTCAGTTAGATTATATAATTAGAGCGGATAATGTTCCAAAATCCATTGAAGGTAAATTATTTATAAAATTTATAAAGCAATAGAACTTCAATCAATTTATAATTCACAACCAGCTATAATTCTAATTTATTGCCAATTGTGAAGATTTTTTGCAAAATTGGAAATTATCGACAGCTTTTCAATTACTGCAATTATGTCAATTAATCGAAAACTAAATTTCAAAGTATAACTAACAATTTTTCACCTTCTATTTCTGCCAAATATTCTCTAATTCTTAAATAACATTCTAATATATAGTTAATTACCAAAAGGTAAGGAGGTCTCAAGTAGTATATTCAATATATCTATTGAATAATTGAATATATTATTACCTTTGCAATCTAAATTAATACAATATGATAGGTCGGGAATTTAAAGATGCTATGTACGATGGGCTTTCTAAACTACTTAAAGCACTTTCAAACCCCTTTAGGCTTGAAATTATTGAAATGCTTTCGCAAGGAGAAAAAAGTGTGGAAGGAATAGTACAAACCACAACCCTTTCTATTGCAAATGCTTCTCAACACTTGCAGGTCCTCAAAAATAATAATATTGTAAAATCCCGAAAAGATGGACACTATGTTTACTATTCTCTTATAAATGACGAATTTCTTTCAGTATATCAACATATTATAAAATATGCAGTAAGCGAAATAGCTGAACTAGAGAAGATAATGAACCGCCAGCGCGAAGACAACAAATCATTAAATGCAGTTAGCCTTGACGAATTAGAAAATATGGTTCAAAACAGAAATATCTTGTTGATGGATGTTAGGCCCAGTATTGAATTTGAATTCGGACACATTACAGGTGCAATTTCAGTCCCAATGAATGAGCTGATGGAAAAACTAAAAGATGTAACAAAAGATAAGGAAATCATTGCTTATTGTCGTGGACCTTTCTGTGTCCTTGCCGATGAAGCGGTAAAATTATTGAGCGAACAGGGATATAAAGTCCGTAGGCTTGATGAAGGTTATCCCGAATGGAAAATGAAACAATTAGCAATCAATTAAAATGGGAAAACCGATTTATCTCGATTATAATGCAACAACGCCTGTTGATCCGGAAGTTGCAAATGAAATAATTCCTTACATTCAAACTTTTTATGGAAATCCATCCAGCTCCTATTCAATCGGTAGGAGCTCAAAAGAAGCAATTGTTAAAGCACGGCAACAGGTAGCTAATTTAATCAATGCAAAGCCCGAAGAAATAGTATTTACCAGTTGTGCCACAGAATCTAATAATTTGGCAATACATGGTTTTGTCCTTGCCAATAAAGACAAGGGAAAGCATATCATTACTTCAGTAATTGAACATCCTGCTGTAACAGAGGTTTGTAAATATTTAAGCACTTTGGATTACGAAATTACTTACATTCCTGTTGATACTTTTGGAATAATAAATCCGAAGGATGTAGAAAATGCAATTCGTCCCGATACGACTCTTATAACCATCATGCATGCTAATAATGAAGTTGGTTCAGTTCAGCCAATCAGAGAAATTGCGGCAATTGCCGAAAAAAATAATATCACCTTCCACACTGATGCTTCACAATCATTAGGAAAAATTGAGGCTGACGTTACAAAACTTGGAGTTGATTTACTTACTATTGCAGGGCATAAACTATATGCACCAAAAGGTATAGGAGCCTTGTATGTAAAACAAGGCACTAAAATTGAAAATCTCTTATATGGTGCTAATCAGGAAAAAGGAATCAGACCAGGTACTGAAAACTTAATTCATATTGTTGGACTTGGTAAAGCTTGCGAAATAGCTAAAAGGGATTTTGATAAGAATCGTCAAAACATGTTATCAATGAGAGACAGACTGCTAAGCGGACTCAGGAATAATTTTGGTGATAAAGTTAAAGTAAATGGTAATTTAGAAATGTGCCTTCCTAATACCTTGAGTATTGCATTTGACAAAGTTGAAGCGCATACACTTGCTTCGGTTATCAGTAAAGAAATTTATATCTCTACAGGTTCAGCCTGTCATGCCGATTCTATTGAAATTTCATCCGTACTAAAAGCAATGAATATTAATCTTACAACAGCCGCTGGCACGGTGCGAATTAGTACAGGAAAGTACACTACAGCTGAAGAAATTGAATTGGCTGTAAAAATTATATCAAACGCAGTTAAAAAATTATCGCTTTAAAAAATCAATTATTAATCTTAAAAAAGAAAACATGATGAAAAAATTCCTATTCCTTAGCTTAATTCTTATTTCTGTTGCTTTTAGCAGCATTAAAGCTCAATCAGTCCTAAAGGCTACAAGCCTTGGTATTGTTATTTATTCAAACGATACCGAAACAATTTGGAATGCATTGCGATTAGCCAATTATTCAAAAAATCAGGGCGATACAGTAAGCATTTTTTTATTAGGTAAAGGGGTAGAGCTCGATAATCTTATAAAGTCCGATAATGACCTTAAAGAACAATCAGACACATTTTTAAATAGTGGAGGAACAATTTTAGGTTGTGGAACTTGCTTAAAAAGTAGAAATAATAATGAACCACAAGTGTGTAAATTTTCATCCTTAAAAGATTTGTATGAACTAATCCGCAGAAACAAAGTAGTATTGACATTTTAAATATAAAAAAAATGGAAAAAGTTTTAATCCTTATCAACGATGCTCCTTACGGGTCAGAAAAAGCTTATAATGCATTACGTCTGGCCATGCAAATCCAAAAAGAACACGAAAATACCGAATTATGTGTTTTTCTGATGGCCGACGCGGTTACCTGTGCCCTACCTAATCAAAATACCCCAAATGGTTATTATAACATTGAAAGAATGCTAAAATCGGTTATTAACAAAAAAGGAAAAGTTAAATTATGTGGTACATGTGCTGATGCTCGCGGTCTTAAAGAGATGAAACTCATTGAGGGTGCGGAAATAAGTACAATGAAAGAATTAACTCAATGGACTTTGGAAAGCAATAAAGTAGTTACATTTTAACATGGACGAAGTTGATTTGAAAACAACCTTAAAGAAAAATTAAAAAAAAATTTAATTAAAAATTGGAACTTTCGGTAATAAATGAGTTTATTGCCGAAAATCCCTATAGTTAATCATATCGACAACAGAATAAAACGTTCAAATTTAAGTCGTAAAATAATGATAAGACAATTTATATCTATTAATCCAGAACAAAAGATTCCATTTTAAAAACGCTTACTTTCTAAAATTGGTTGATTTATTGAAAAATTACTTTGAAAAAATCAAGTGCATTACCGTAGACCACCAAACGCCTTTTAAGACAGTACAATCCTTTGTTTTTTGTAGTTTTCGGAAATTATAAAAGGATGGATGGGTTCACTCCGAAAACCCTGCCAGCGTTGATTCCAATTAATCAGATTAAATGCTTAGGTCATTTAATCTGATCATTACAAAAAAAGCTGGCAGGGTTAATTTGCAAAACCAGACTTTTTAGAGTTGACTCATTGATACAATTTCGATAAAAAAATTAAGTGATTCAAAGAGTTATAGATTTCAAATTTTCGAAATATTTTGATAAAAATACTTTTACCATAATTATTTCATAAAATACACCCTGTACTCCCCTTCTGTCTTATACTCCAGCCAATGCTTATAGTCCATACTCAGGCTTTTATCGAGCAAGGGTGCCGGAATAAACGGGGCAATGATTTCAAGTATTTCGTTTTCACCAAGCTTTTTAATCGACGAAAGCACCTCGTGCACCGGCTGTTCATCGCGGTTAAGCATATCGCGGATGTCTATTAAATTGGTAACGCTTTCTTCCTTAAACCATTCGGGGCGTAAGGTAACATATTTTGTACCTGTTTCGTCAAGTTGTTCAATCTGCCCCTGCCCAACCTTTTCACGCAGCTTATTTACCAGGTTTTCAACATTTAAACCTCCAATTGAAGCAGCCTGACCAATATTGGCAACCCTTGCAATTGTATTTCGCAATATCGGGTTCTTTAATTTTTTAAATTCCGGGGCCAGGCCAATCAAAATATCTTCGAGCTGAGGATAGGCTTCGAGGAGATCGTATATTTTTGTCTTTGGTGTAATAATTAATTTGTCCATCATTTATTCTTTTTTGTCAGTATATGATAAAATTCTTTGTTCCCCTTCCAGGCTCCGGGCATTTGTTAAATCCTGCGAAACTTCCAATGTTCCAAGGTATTCGCCATTTTCGTCCCTGAGTGCATAATATTCAATGTAAATAAACTTACCCTTCATTTGGATCCAAAATGGTGCGTGCGATGCCCGGCCTGATTTAAAATCGTCAATAATTTTTTCTACAATATGAACACTGCCAGGAGGGTGACATAATCTCACATCCCTATTTATAATTGATCGGCTACGTGCAAATATCCTTTCTTTTCCTTGTGTGAAATATTTTACTTTATCGTTCTTATCAACAAATGTCATATCAAGCGGAACGATGTTTAATATTGCTAAAATTTCCTTTGCAGTGAAGCTTCCTGATGGTAATTGAATTATCCCGTTTTCATTTGATACGCTTGTATTGCTATAACTTTCGCTGGACATTCCCTCTGGTTTCCATTCAATTTGAGGATCGTAAAGGGTGAAACCAAATTCAAGTGTTTGGTTATTAATTTGCCACCACTCTTCGGTAGTCAAAACATCCATGCTCATTGGGAACAGAATTTCTTCTTCCTTTTTGGTCATATCGCCAACGGCCTGTAATACTGGCAAGAAGAGTATTTCCAGTGCATCTAGCATATCTGATTTTTTAAGTCCTTCTGCCCTGAGTATTTCTATACAGCCTTTCAATTGATCGCGTATTTCATCATGTTTTCCCCACATCACTTTTGGTGGACCAGTAATATCATTCTTTTCAAGAAATGGAAATAACAGGTATTCTTTTCGCTGGTAATGCTTGTCCACGTCCATTAAATCGTTAAAACAAGCCTGGATTTTAAAATTATGCTCTTTAAACTTATCATCCGTCACAAAATGTAGTTCAGCCAGGAGCAATTCGGCTTTTTCAATTACTTTCCTGAGTTCCCTGTTTTCATTTTTAAATACATCAACCGGATGTCCTGCTGGTATTGCTTGTGCACCACTTTGGTCAATGTGTCCCTCGAGCACTTCGCCATGAATATCACATAATTTAAGAACTTCCGATTCTGGTAAACCATCCATAATCAATTCTTGTTCCACTTCAACTACTTCTCCATAAGGTATTTGCTGAAGGGTTTCAACAAGTTCTTTACGCACTGTTTGAGGATTTTCACCTTTGTGAAGTTTCAGGATAAGCTCTTTTAATTTTTCTTTCCTGAACATTGAATTATTTATTAACTCGCTCATAATTAATTGTTTTATGCAAATTTATTTCAAATAGATAATTAACACAATACCTAAATATAGTTAATTTTTATTTAGACTAATTCCATTTAATGCCATAAAATTTTTTAACTAAACAAATTTTGCAGTAACATCCGGTCTTGGAGCCTTTATTACCAAAACTCTTGTATCATTTTTGCTCAGGTTGCTTATGCAATGCACTATTTCTGCAGGACTTTCAATTAATGTATCTTTTTCAAATTCTTTGGATTCATTGCCAACCTGTATTAAAGGAGTCCCTTCTAAAACGTAAAACACCACATCAACCGGTGTTTTATGTGGTTTAAGACTTTCCCCTGGCCTTAATGTTACATGCATCACCTGGGCTGATGCATTATTATACATTTGTCTTACATCCACTTTATGCGGATTCTCTCTGATTTCTTCTGATTTGTAATTTCTTGATATCATTTTTATAGTATTTTAAAATTTAAAATTTAAAATTTAGTTATATGTTAAGACTCACTCTAAGGACCATTCTCAATAATGAAAATTTCCTATTAACATTTCTTTTTGTAAACAGTAGATAAAATGAAATTTTCCTTGATATGTATCAGGGTTATCATACTAATCACTATTTTGTACAATCATCTTCTTAGGTTTTTTATATTTCCTCCTCCAAAGCATATAACCGCTAAAAACCACTATCACTCCTGCAATTCCAATAAGTGGCACTATCAGGATATAAAAATCACCAATAATAGTCTGGAAGATTCTGCCCGTATGGATCTCAAGAGATAGATTCCAGAGCGACATTTTAGATTCTTCAAGGATAGTTTGAGATATTTCTGGAAACCTTTGATTGTGCCTTACAGGAAAAACTCCCTGATCATAATCTGCCATATAAAGATTTCCATTACAATCTTTTATGGTACCTGTAATTTTGACATCACCTATTGGTCTGCCCGTACTTTCATTCCCAACAACTTTGCCATTTGCATAATTAAAAATCTCAGGACGAGAGGGATGCCAGAGAAATAAACCACTGAATGAGCCAATTAAATAAGCTTCATTGTTGAATTTCTCAAAAGTATTAATACCCATCACGCTAACCGGAGGCTGTATACTAAAGAATTCAGGCTTGTCAAGATTTTTATTGGTATAACAAATCCCATCAGAAGTAGAAAGGAGCAATATATTCCTTTCCTTATCATAGAGTATATCCCTCAGTTTGTCGTGCCAGGGATTTGGTTGATCCAAATGTGAATATTTTATGGGCGAAACTTTTGCATTGGCAATTGCAATCAGCAATGGTGGGCGTAAAAAAATGCCTGTAAAAAACAAGAAAATTATAAAGCCGAAAAACCATGCTCCTGTATGGTTATGCCACTTTAGCGACCATTTATTTATCCGGTTGATTGATTCTGTTGATTTACTTTTTAGTTTACACCGTTTAATCCAGCTCGGGAAAAAAAAGTAAATAATACCGGTTACCGATAAAAAGACGGTGATCAATCCCAACAAATCAACAAAAAGCTTTCCAGGGACTCCAAATATTTCACCCGAATGTAATTGCCAGATGGTTTCAAAGAGGCCTACTTTATCAGTATATCCCTCTGGAGCAGGTAGTTCAGTTTTAATGAAATCTGTCTGGACTCCTTTGGATTTTCCAATGAAAACATAAGAACGATTTATCGTGTAAATGGTATCTCCAATACTCTCGATACCCGTAAATCGCTCATTATTATTATTTATAGGAAATGAAATCCACGTTTTGCGAGCACGATCATATGCATATAATCCGAAAAGCGTTGCTGCATAAATTTCACCATCGGCAGACTGATGTACATCGAATATTTTACGGTTATCACTTCCTTTTGGAAAACCGTGATTAAACGATTGATAATCCCTGAATCCTGAATCTGTCAGCCATATACCAATATTACCATATATCAGGATGCTGTCGGGATTTATAATAAGATTCCCTTTAATAGCTGCATTGTTCCAATTTGCATATTTATATACTTCAGGCAAAATATCCCTGTCGATATCGATTCCGGAAAAGAAATGCCTGTGATTCATGAATATACCAGTAAGACCATAGTATAGTAAAAAGACTGAAATAATCAATCCAGGCCATTTGTGCATCTTCTTGTATGCGCTCCATCTATTCCTCATGATTGGAAAACTAAAATCTTATTAGTGAGCAGCTTTTTTAGCGTTTTTGTTTTAAACTTTCTATAAAAGAAGGAATATCAGTGTTAAAAAAATCTGTGGGATTAATTGACAAATATGCTTCATTAACTTTTTGTTTTTGAAGATGATCCAATGCTGCTTCGGCCATTGGGTAAAGAATATTATCTTCCTTATAGATATGTTGCTGGAGCAAATAGCAATATCCTCGTGCATTTTCAATCAGTTCATGTTTATTACCATCTCCTAAGGCGTTTTCCATTTCTTTTACATAATTACGCCCTTCATCATGCTCCATCAACATTACTGGTATTGGGTTGCAATGCATACCCGATTGGTCTTCGAGCATTGTCTTAAAAAGGATATCTTCTTCCTTAATATGGTGGAACCCATCGGCATATTTTTTAATAAAATTCAAAACATCATTAAAAAAATCCTTTTTAAATTCCTTTCCTTTTTCAAGTTCATCGCATTCATTTAAAACAACATCAATAACCTTCAGGATATTTTGATGTTCATCGGACAGTACGTTTGTTATGTTTGTCATCTATTTACATTTAAAAATAAAACTTCTATTGCTATCGGGATTTTAATGGTAAATATAATCCCGTAATTAAATAAAGGTCTGTTTGTAATTCGGATCTTCCTGTTATGGTCAAGAGAATAATACGATAAATTTTCCAAAAAATTGACCCAGAAACAGACTTACGTGTTGCCACAGTTTTTCTCTAATAATCAAACGTTTATTATCGAATTCTTTTTCTGACATGTATCTAAAATGCTATTTGTATCTTAAGATTTTGCGTTATATTTTAATGCCAATGACTGAATGGTTTCTGTTGAAACCATATTGTCGATAGACTCCCTGATAGATTTGTACATGTGATGGAGTGGACATGGATTGCTCTCATCGCATTTTTTTAATCCTAAACCGCAGCCTGTAATTATTTTATTTCCCTCCGTGGCTGTAATCAATTCTTTCATTGTTAGTTCTGGTTTTTTAGGATCAAAATAAAATCCCCCACCTTTTCCTTTAATCGATATGACAAAACCTAGCCTGACCAACCGTTGTAGTATTTTGGCTGTAAAAAATCGTGGTGCTTCAATTTCGTTTGTTATTTCCTCAATTCCGGGTCTCTTTTCGTGTATATTTTGAATCTGGATATAAACTAAAGCCCTTAATGCATATTCAGTTTCTTTGTTAAACATTTTCTTTTTCGTTTATTTGACAAAATTAATAAAAATTATCAAAATCACAAAAAGACCTTTTTGTCATTTATGTAATTATTATTTATTCATAAGCAATTCACAAGACTAGTTTCAATCAAATTGAAAATCAAATTAATGTTGTTTGTAAAGAGCTAGATGTAACTTTCTAAATATAATGTTGCACCAACCTGAAGTATTTATAGGAAAAATGCGCTAAGTAATAGGACTAACACAATCTGGCGCATTTATGAGATGTAAATGGGAGGCTTCATTTAATCCAGAATTTGATAAAATGAATGCGAAAAGCACAATGTTTTATGAAAAATATATCGATTCTACAGATTCCATTTTATTTTTTGCTCTTCAAAATATTCCATTTCAAGTATTCGTATAGATTTACCATCTAATTCAATTATTCTTTGCTTATCAAGCTCACTTAAAACCCTGATAGTTGTCTCATAGGTGATAACAGCTATATTGGCGATATCTTTTCTGGATAATGTAAATTTCAATCTCATATTATCTAAGGGATCAAATCCAAAAGTCTCTATAATGGTATTTAAAGCGTAGATAATTTTATCCCTTGCCTGCATTTTTGGAAAATTCTTGGCCCTATTCTCAACTTTTTTTAATTTGCTGGAAAGTAAATCAATGATGAAAAATGTTAAATCGATATTCGATTTTATTGCAAGATTAAATATCTCAAGCGGGAAAAAGGTAATTTCGCATTCACTAAGTGTTCTTGCTGAAACAGAATAAATCGATTTGGAACTACCAAGCCCTCTATATCCTAATATTTGCCCACCGGTTACCAAATCTACAATCCGTTCGGTTTTTTCATCGGGTTCAAATACCTTAATATAGCCTGAATAAACCGAATAAATACCATTTACATCCTGTCCTTTTGTAAATATCTCTTCGCCTGCAGGAAGGATAAAGGTGGTTTTCTCTTTTGTTAAAAAAGCTTTCCACTCCAAGGAGCAGTATTTATTTATAAAGCAATTTTTTCTCTCACAATTGCTGCATGCCCGTTTTGCTTTTTCCGATTCTATAAACTTTATCAAAATCTTTCTTTTTTTATAACATTTTTCGTTCGAAACAACTCTCAAAGATGATTATTTTTATGATTTCAACCAAATAAATTTTTATATTAATATGATTCCTGTCATATAAATACATTTTATTTTTAATTTTAAACTCCGTTCATTATTTATTATTTAAATAATTAATGTATTAAATACTACATATTCAATATTATATTGTAAATATATTTTGAAATGTTAATGTTTATTAAAAATAATAAATATGACCTGTATCATATAATAAAATATTTTCATACATTTGTCTCATTAATTTTAAAATGATAAAACTATGGGTCAAAATTTGAGATGTGGTAGATTATTTTTACTAATTTTCTTTGCCTTTCTTCATAACTATTCTCTTTTAAATGCCCAGAATGGGGAATCATCCTATAATAAAATATGCGCTGCCTGCCACACTATTGGGAAAGGTAAATTAATTGGCCCTGATTTAAAAGATGTTTCGAAAAGAAGAAACCCTGAGTGGCTTGTAAATTTTATCAGATCATCGCAAGACGTAATAAAAAGCAATGATTCCTATGCAATTGCTCTTTTTGAAGAATATAATAAAATTCCAATGCCTGATGTCAATTTATCAGATGCTGAAATAAAACAGCTAATCTCTTATATAGATGAGCAAAGTACAAAAGTGATTACAGGTGCAGAAAGCAAGACGGATTCTATTGAATTAGTAAATGGAAATATCGAATCTGGACGCTCATTATTTATTGGAGAAAGAAGATTCAAAAATGGAGGTTCTGCTTGCATAAGTTGCCATACAATTGATGATTCTGATGTTTTATATGGTGGTAAATTGGCAAAGAATCTTACCGCTTCGTATGGAGTTTTGAAAAGTGCTGGAATCGGCTCAGTTTTAAAGTCACTTACTTTTCCGGCCATGACCAATACATATGGAAATAAGAATCTTACAGATACAGAAATTTCAGATTTAACAGCTTATCTAAAACACACCGGCGAAAATAAATATATTGGAGTTTCTCAAAGTTTCGACCAGATGTTTTTCTTGTTTGGTTTGTTGTTTTTTATTGCCTTGCTGTATTTCTTTCATATTTTCTGGAAAAATAAAAAACCGGACTCAGTTAAAGAACATATTTATAGCAGATAATGGTTTCTGAAATTACATTTTTTTCAATCAATAGATTGGCTAAAGATATAGATATCCGCCTAATATAAAATGTATTAAAAACTTTCTATAAGATAAAATGATTTAAAATTTATAAAAACACAATAAATGAGTTGGATAGAGGACTTAATTTCACCGAAAACCAGAAAATGGGAAGAGTTTTACCGCAATCGGCATCAGCATGATAAAACTATTAGAAGTACCCACGGTGTTAATTGTACTGGAGGGTGTTCATGGAACATCCACATTAAAGATGGTATAGTTGTTTGGGAAACTCAAGCTATTGATTATCCCGAACTTGAAAATTCTTTACCTCCATACGAGCCCCGTGGTTGCCAGCGGGGAATTTCTTTTTCATGGTACTTATATAGTCCAATCAGGGTTAAATATCCTTTGATGAGGGGTGCTTTAATAGATTTATTTAAAGCAGAAAAAGCAATGACAAATGATCCTGTAAAAGCATGGGAAAATATACAGACAGATCCTTCCAAAAGAAAAAAATATCAAAAAGCCCGCGGTAAAGGTGGATTTAGAAGGGTTCAATGGGTCGAAGCCCTTGAGTTGATTGCTGCAGCAAATATTTACACTGTAAAAAAATATGGTTCTGACAGAATAACAGGGTTTTCACCTATTCCTGCCATGTCTATGATAAGTTATGCAGCAGGTTCTAGATTTTTGCAATTAATGGGTGGTGTTAATTTAAGTTTTTATGATTGGTATTGCGATTTACCACCCTCCTTTCCAGAAATTTGGGGTGAGCAAACTGATGTTGCTGAAAGTGCTGATTGGTACAATGCCAAGTTTATAGCATGCATGGGTGCAAATTTGGGAATGACCAGGACACCAGACGTACACTTCTTTTCCGAATCGAGGCATAATGGTACAAAAACCGTTGTTTTTTCACCTGATTTTAGTATGGTTGCCAAGTATGCAGACAATTGGATTCCCTTGCATGCCGGTCAAGATGGGGCATTTTGGATGGCCGTAACCCATGTTGTTTTAAAAGAATATCATTTCATTAAAAAAACGCCTTATTTTATCAATTATGTGAAGAAATATACCGATAGCCCATTTTTGGTTGAATTAGTTAATGAAAATGGAAAGTATGTTCCTGGTAAGATGCTAAGAGCGAATAGAATTTCAAAATATAAAGAAATTGAAAACGGCGATTGGAAATTCCTGAACATTGATGAAGAAAGCGGAAATTTCGTTTGCCCAGGTGGAAGTTCTGGCCACCGTTGGGATAAAAAAGACGGAAATTGGAACATGAAATTTGAAGATGCCGAAGATGGAACTAAATATGAACCCCTATTGAGCCTAATTGATAAAAGTGATGATGTTTATCAGGTAGAATTTATCGAATTTGGATTAGGAGTTAAGGCTACAAGGGGTGTTCCTGTAAAATATGTTGAGACCCTTGAAGGAAAAGTGGTGGTTACCACGGTTTATGACCTGATAATGGGTCAATATGGGATTAATAGAAATTTGGAAGGTGAATATCCCGATTCATATGATGATAAGAACGCAGCATACACACCTGCATGGCAGGAAATTTTTACAGGGATAGGATCAAATACAGTATTACAGTTTGCCAAAGAGTGGGCAAGAACAGCTGAAGCAACCAATGGAAAATGTATGATTATTATTGGTGCAGGAATTAACCATTGGTACCATAATAATCTTATTTACAGGGCAGGAACCATGGCCTTGATGCTGACCGGATGTATTGGCGTAAATGGAGGTGGGATGAACCACTACGTTGGTCAGGAAAAACTTGCACCTATGGATTCATGGGGAGCGATTATGGCCGGAAAAGACTGGCAAAACGCCATACGCTTGCAACAAGCTCCTATTTGGCATTATATTCATTCAAACCAATGGCGGTATGATGGAAACCAATCCGACTATAATACGATTCCCAAAAATGAATTATCTCAACAACATTCGGCTGATTTAATTGTTAAATCGGTAAGAAATGGTTGGATGCCTTTTTATCCGCAGTACACCAAAACCAATTTTGAAATAGTCAAAGAGGCCGAAACAGCTGGGGCAACATCGGAGGATGCTATAAAGAAATATGTTGTTGAGAAATTGAAATCAAAAGAGCTGAACTATGCAGTTGCCGATCCGGATAACGAGATGAGTTTTCCAAGGCTGTGGTATATTTGGCGTGGTAATGCATTGTCTTCGAGCGCAAAAGGGCACGAATATTTCCTGAAACATTATTTGGGAACTCATCATAACGATATGGCAAGCGAAGAAGCTGGAAAACATGTTAAAGACATCAACTATAAGCAGGAAAATCCTGAAGGCAAAATGGATTTGATAGTTGATCTGAACTTTAGGATGGATACGTCAGCCTTGTATTCAGATATTGTTTTGCCTGCCGCCACCTGGTATGAGAAGGCCGATATCAACAGTACTGATATGCACTCATTCATTCATCCCTTATCGGCAGCAATCAATCCTGTTTGGGAATCGAAAAGCGATTGGCAGATTTTCCGCGAAATAGCAAAGGTAACAAGTGAATTAGCTAAGGTTCACCTACCTGATCCTATGCGCGATATTGTAAACAGCCCGATTGCCCATGATTCGCCTGGTGAAATTTCGCAATCTGAAATCAAAGACTGGATAAATGGTGAATGTGAGGCAATTCCCGGTAAAACCATGCACAACATTTCCGTTGTTGAAAGAGATTTTACTAAAATTTATGAAAAGTTCAATAGCCTGGGCGAAAATATTAGAAATGGAATAGGTGCTCATGGCAATAGTTATCAGTGTGGTGATTTTTATGATCAATTACTTGAGAGTAAAGATCATTTACAAAAAGTTGATGGCAAAACTTATCCTTCCATAAAAGAGGACGAAGAGGTAATTAATGCCATCATGCATTTATCAAGCCTGACAAACGGACAGTTAAGCGATAGGGCATATGCAGGGGCTGAAAAGAGAACCGGTTTAGTCCTCCGTGATATAAATGAAGGCGGTAAAGATATTAAGCTTACCTATAAAGATTTACAGGCTCAGCCTCGAAGATACAATAATTCACCTCTATGGTCAGGCTTAATGAATAATGGACGTGCATATTCTGCTTACACCTATAATGTTGAGCGACTGGTCCCCTGGCGAACTTTAACGGGGCGGCAACATTTTTACCTTGATCATGAAGGATATATTAAATTTGGGGAACATCTGCCAACTTATAAGCCGTCTCCAAAGCCTGAAGTTTATGGCGAGTTGAAAAATTCTGTTGCTACAGGAAATGCTAAAGTGCTGAATGTGTTAACACCGCATGGTAAATGGCATATCCATTCAACGTATGGAGATACATTACGAATGTTGACCCTTTCACGGGGAACTGAACCCTGCTGGCTGAATGAGGAAGATGCTAAAGAAATGGGTATTGAAGACAACGACTACGTTGAAGTATTTAATGATAATGGTGTTTATTGTACCCGGGCTGTTGTAAGTGTAAGAATTCCAAAAGGAGTTTGCATAGTTTATCACGCACCCGAAAGGACTTACCAGATGGCCAAATCACAAGTTAGAGGAAATCGCAGGGGGGGAACCCATAATAGTCTTACACGTATTCACCTTAAACCAAACTTGCTGATTGGTGGTTATGGCCAGTTTACCTATCATTTTAATTATTGGGGTCCTGTGGGAGTTAACAGGGATTCGCACGTAATAGTTCAAAAAATGGAAAAAGTAGTTTTTTAAGATAAATAGATAACATAAAATATCATATTCAAAATGGATGTAAGATCTCAAATATCAATGGTGTTTCACCTGGATAAATGTATAGGTTGTCACACTTGTTCAATAGCATGTAAAAATCTTTGGACAGACAGAAAGGGTGCCGAATACATGTGGTGGAACAATGTTGAAACAAAGCCAGGAACTGGATATCCTACCAAATGGGAAGATCAGGGTATTTATAAAGGAGGATGGGATAAAGCAGAGAATTCTGTAAAATTAAAAGGCTCTGGAAAACTCAAAGGATTAAATAATCTTTTCCACAATCCAAGAATGCCGGTGCTGGAAGATTATTACGAACCCTGGACATATAAATACGACAATTTGTTTGAAGCTCCTGAAGGAGATGATCAACCTATTGCCAGAACTATATCGCTGATAACCGGCGAAGATATTGATGTTAAAGCCGGACCAAACTGGGACGACGATTTGGGAGGCTCTCCGGATTATGCACGAAAAGATGTTAATCTACAGTCACTTACAAAAGCCGAACAGCAAGCAATGTTTCAGCTTGAAAGAATGGTCATGTTTTATCTGCCAAGGATATGCAATCATTGTTTAAATCCTGCATGCGTGGCTGCTTGTCCTTCGGGCGCTCTGTACAAAAGAGGCGAAGATGGGATTGTACTTTTAAACCAGAAAAAATGCAGGGCATGGCGAATGTGCGTCAGTTCTTGTCCGTATAAAAAAAGCTATTACAATTGGAATAATGGTAAATCTGAAAAATGTATATTGTGCTACCCCAGGCTTGAAACAGGCCAGGCACCTGCATGTATGCATACTTGTGTGGGTAGGATAAGGTATTTGGGAGTTATGTTGTATGATGCCGCTAAAATTGAGGCTACTGCTTCTTGTAACGAGAATGAATTGGTTGAAAAACAATTAGATATATATCTGGATCCGTTTGATAAGGAGGTAATAAAAGCCGCCAAAGAAAACGGTATTGCTGATTCAACTATTGATGCGGCACAAAAATCACCAGTCTACAAGTTTGTAAAAAAATGGAAGATAGCATTGCCTCTGCACCCCGAATTTAGAACACTGCCCAATTTGTTTTATGTACCACCATTATTGCCATCAATGGGAAGTAGCGATGGTGAAACTTATGAAAGCATAACTGAATCGTTATGGGGAAGAGCTGAAGATACGAGGATTCCGATAAAATATCTGGCAAGCTTGTTCACTGCCGGTGATACTGAAAAAGTGAAGGAAGTGCTTAGAAAACTGATGGCAGTAAGATATCATAGGCGAAAAGTAACTGTAAATGACCTGGAAGAATCTGAAGTGGCAGGCATAATGGAAAAAACAGGTTTGGATGACGAAACTGCCGATGCAATTTTTAGATTAACTTCCCTGGTAAAGTTTAATGAACGATTTGTTATCCCCGCGGCTCATAGAGAAGAAGCAATGGAGTTACTTGAAAGTACAGGTGATGTTAAGGGGAACACCGGCTTTGGATTTCTGGAGAAACCAGAAAGAGGCTTGTGAGTAAAATTTAGCTACAACCTTTGTGTAGTATAACAATTAATTGATTTAAAAACCAATTTAATAAAAAAATAATGCATAATTATTCAATATTGGGTGAATTATTTAGATATCCTGATAAATCAACAACTACAAAACTTTTTGAATTAAAAAAAATTATTGCGGTTGATTATCCTGAATGCCTTGATTTGATTATGTCATTTATTGATTATCAAAACAATAAAAGCCTTGATGAACAAAGGGAATACTACATAAAGACCTTTGATGTACAAGCTTCGTGTTATTTGGATATTGGCTATATTTTATTCGGCGAGGATTATAAAAGGGGAGAATTTCTTGTAAATCTTTCTAATGAGCATAAAAAGGCAGAAAATAATTGCGGTTCAGAGCTTGCCGACCATTTACCCAATCTGCTAAACTTGATTGATAAAACACAGGATAAAATATTTGTCGAAGAATTGGCATATTGCTTAATGATTCCTGCAATTAAAGAAATGTTAAAGACATTTGTTGATAAGGGCAATATTTATAAAACTGCGTTGGAACTTTTGCTAATTATACTTGAAAAAGATTTTGCAGGATTAAATTACGAGCAATTTAAAATAATGGCAAATGTAAAAGACTGTTTTGTAAACCAGGACAAAAGAAAATCGCAAATGTGCAGCCATTAATTGGTCATTTGCGATGGTATATTTCTCAAAGAAAAAACTATAAAAGAATCTAATAAAATTTCAATAAAAAATAAAATTACCTATGGATACTTTCTTCTTTATTGCATTGCCATATAGCAGCATTATCATATTGCTGATTGGGTCATTATATAGGTACTATGCGTCACCATTTTCATTTTCTTCATTATCCACTCAGTTTCTTGAGGGTAAAGCATTGCATTTTGGCATCAGGCCCTTTCATTGGGGCGTAATTTTTTTATTTTTTGGGCATTTAACCGCATTTTTATTCCCATCTGCTGTTTTGGCATGGAACGGTAAAACAGTTAGGCTTTTAATTATAGAAATAGCTGCCTTTGGATTTGCAATCGCAACATTATATGGAATGTTAATATTGATTGGTCGAAGGCTAACCAATAAAAGGATTTATATAGTAACATCCAAGATGGACATTATTGTCTATCTGATTTTATTTACACAAGTATTGTCGGGCATGTGGGTTGCTTTTTTTAATAATTGGGGTTCTGTTTGGTTTGCTACAACCCTTACACCATATTTGAGGTCGTTGTTTACATTATCACCAGATATAAGCGCAATAATAGCTTTACCTCTGAGTGTCCAGATTCACATAATTTCAGCATTTTGTTTAATATTAATCATACCATTCACCAGATTTGCACATTTTCTTGTTTATCCTTTCAGATATTTATTTCGTAATAGACAGCGCGTAATATGGAATTGGGATAGAAAATCAATTCGTAAAACTGATTCAATGGTAAATGGGGTCAGGGCAAAAAATAATTGATAAATTAAACTTTACATTTATGCCCGAAAAAGTTTCATTTTTATCGCACAAGGTATTATTTTTAAATACAATAGCCTTTACTGTTTGTTTTGCATGCTGGATGTTAAATGGTGTTTTGGTTACTTTTCTTGCAGGAAACCAGGTATTCGACTGGGGCCCTGTTGAAATTGGCTGGCTGTTAGGAATTCCGGTACTTACTGGTTCTATTTTCAGACTTCCGGCCGGAATGCTTACCGATAAATTTGGAGGAAGGCCCGTTTTTGGTATATTACTGCTTCTCTGTGCTATACCCATGTTTTTTCTTTCTCAGGCCAATAGTTTTATAGGTTTTGCATTATGTAGTTTTGGATTTGGATTAACCGGAGTAGGTTTTGCAGTTGGTATAGCTTTTACATCGGTTTGGTATCCGAAAAACTGGCAAGGCAGGGCTTTGGGAATTTTTGGAGTTGGAAATGCCGGAGCAGCCGTTACCACCATGTTTGCTCCAACTCTTTTAAAAAATCTTACTAATAATGGCGAAAATATTGAAGGCTGGCGTAATTTACCAATTATTTATGCAGTTGCTCTTATCATAATGGGCATCGTTTTTCTGGTTTTCTCTAAAAATAAAAAACCACAGGCCAATGGAAAAACAATCAGGCAAATGATGCAGCCTTTAAAGAGCGCCCGTGTTTGGAGGTTTGGATTGTATTACTTCCTTGTTTTCGGATGTTTTGTGGCCTTTTCGCAATGGCTGGTCCCTTATTTTACTAATGTATATTATCTTCCGCTTGTAACTGCAGGGCTTTTCGCAACAGCTTTCAGTTTACCTTCGGGTTTAATCCGTGCTATTGGAGGCTGGCTATCCGATATGTTTGGTGGTCGCAAAATAATGTACTGGGTTTTAGGATTATCAATTATCATTTCATTTTTACTCATTGTACCAAAAATGGAAATCCGCTCTCCGGGAATGGGTATAAATGCCAGGAATGATGGAAAAGTAACAGAGGTAACTACTGATTATGTGATGGTTGGAAAAGACAAATATAAACTTCAAAAAAAGAGTGGAAAACTTAATAATGCTGAAACAGAGACACTAATACTTCCGTCAAAAGATGTATGGCAGGAGCCTTTAGTGCAGGTTGGTGATCAGGTTAAAAGGAAACAGCTAATTGTCAAGGGGAACACAGTTATCTTCTTTCAGGCAAATGTTTGGGTGTTTTTGGTGCTAGTATTTCTAATTGGAAGTATCTGGGGCATTGGTAAAGCTGCAGTATACAGGCTTATTCCTGATTATTTCCCAAATGAAGTTGGAGTTGTTGGTGGCATGGTTGGTGTATTGGGAGGCCTTGGAGGTTTTTTCTGTCCTATTATTTTTGGTTATTTACTTGAAGGTACCGGTCTTTGGACAAGTTGCTGGATGTTTATGTTTTTCCTTTCGGTAATTTGCTTTATTTGGATGTACAGGGTTGTGCAGAAGTTAAACCGTATTCAAAATCCGAATCCATTATCTACTATAGACGAGATTAAATAAGAAAATCTAACTTAACCTAATTATCAAATGGCATCAATAATTCAAAACTGGAATGTAGAAGACATCAATTTTTGGGAATCGACCGGAAAAAGAATTGCATGGAAAACACTTACAATTACCACAATAGCACTAATATTTTCATTTGCAAGCTGGTTTATGATGAGTGTTATAGTAGTAAAACTCCCTGGCATTGGTTTTAAATATTCTACAAACCAGTTGTTCTGGCTGGCTGCAATGCCGGGCCTTGCAGGCGGAACACTGCGCATTATCCACACTTTCCTTCTGCCAATTTATGGCACACGTAAAATTATTTCGGTGGCAACTATCATTAAATTATTACCATGCATTGGAATAGGTTTGGCTGTGATGGACAATACAACACCATATTGGGTTTTTATGGTTCTGGCTCTTACTGCAGGTTTCGGTGGTGGTGACTTTTCATCGTTTATGCCTAGCACAAGTGTGTTTTTTCCTAAACGTTTGCAAGGAACAGCTTTAGGTATACAGGCAGGAATAGGCAATTTTGGTGTTAGTTTGGCCCAGTTTTTAACTCCGGCAATGATAGGTGTTTCAATTTATGGAACATCACAGGTATTTACCAAGGTAAATCCTAAAACCAAAGAAATTTTAGAAACCTCTGATATTTACCTCCAAAGCGCTGCAATTTGGTATATTCCTGTATTAATTTTAGTTGCAGTTCTTGCATGGTTCACTTTGCGAAGCATTCCTGTAAAAGCCTCATTTAAAGAACAATTAGATATTTTCAAAAATAAGCATACCTGGTTTTGTACGATAACTTATTTGATGACATTTGGTACATTTTCAGGACTTTCAGCAGCTTTTCCATTGATGATAAAAACACTTTATGGCAGTTTTGAAAATGCTCCCGATCCTTTGGTGTTTGCATTCTATGGCCCACTGATTGGTTCAGCAAGCCGTGTTTTGTTTGGATTTGTGGCAGATAAAACTGGTGGGGCTATTTTAACCACTATTACAGGCATAGGCCTTGCAATAGGTTGTACTTTGCTCATAACTATGGGTTTAGTTGCTCCTACAGGAATGGAAGAGTTCCCAATTTTTGTAACAATAATGCTTTGTTTGTTTTTCTTTACAGGTGTTGGTAATGCCGCTACTTTCAGGCAGTTTCCAATCATTTTTGGAAAAAATCCTCGCCAGGCAGCTGGCGTAATAGGCTGGACTGCAGCAATTGCCGCTTATGGTCCATTTATTTTTGCAACCATTATCGGGGCAGTTATTTCTTCCAATGGTAACGCAAAAGCATTTTTTATTGGCCTGCTTTTATTTGTAATAATTGCCACTCTGTTAAATTGGTATTATTACAATAGAAAAGGATGTGAAGCTCCAAGTTAGATAATCTTAAAGTACTATTAATTAGTTTCTTAACTTAAATTTTCTGGTTGTTTTCAGTGTCCAAAAAATACAAAATTCTATGAAAAAATTCATTCTTTTATGTTTTTGGTTTTGTTCTATTATCACACAATATTTAAGTGCACAGAATATTTCAGTCAATCAGTTTAAAGTTGGGGATAAAATTGATGAAAGGTTTACAGCTTTTAAACTTGCAGATTATCAGAATGCTGAACCAAAATTTGAAATAAAATTTATTGATAAATTAACTGATATTAATATTATTTGCTTTTATCGTGATTTGGGTGCTACCGCAATTATGAATATGGAAGAAATTCATATTTATCTGGTTAAAAACAATAAAATAATCTTTGAGCGTGGTGAATCTTTTGGCAGAGAAAATAATCCAATATTTGAAGCTTTTTATGATGTTTTTTTTCAATATATCGAATTAAAGCATGAATGGAAAGAAAGCGATGAAGGCTCAATGGGCTATGATAAAGCAAAAGATTTTACCGATGGATTAAGATTTGTTTTGAGTAACGATAAATTAATTCCACTATCTGAACTTTCAAAAACAGAACTGCGCATTTACCGTAATTTAATATTTGCAAGATATGGATATGTATTTAAGTCGAAAGATTTAAACGACTATTTTATGGCAACTTACTGGTATAAACCGAATCCCAATGTTAAAATAAATGAAATAATGACGGCACGCGATAAAGAACTTTCAAATTACATTTTACAGATTGAATCAAATAAGAAATGAATTGATTTTAATACTGCTAGTAACATTTTTTAATTGAAACGATGAAATCTCAATTAGCCGATTTATTCTGAAAACAGACTAATTTTTAACTTTTATAATTTTTTCATATGGATATGTTAAGTTTCAAAATTCAAAACCTTGATTCGTAGATTTATAAAAAATGGAAAACTCAAATAAATATAATGCAGTAGTTGTAGGTGGTATACATGGAGTAACCTGCATTTTCCCAACATTAAAAAGCATAATCGATTATGAAGAAAATGATAAAGTACCTTATCAAGGATATCCCCGCTTTATTGCCCACCCTTATGTTGTAGCAGTACAAGAGAACCATAAACGAACCGATAAGGATGTTTTTGCCATTCAAAGCCCCGAAGCTGCGAATTTTGTGCACTTGAATTATTTTGACCAACCAACAAGGAATCATTCTTTTTGTGAATCGCAGGAAAAAAATGGGAATAAGTATGGGTTAATATATGTTGATAAAGATTTTGCGCAAAGTGCAAAAAATAGCATAACAAACGCCGGTGTAATCTTAAGTTCCAGAAAAGCAGAAAGGATATTAAAAATGCTAAATCCCCCAATCCGTTCCGAAACGTTGAACCACAAATTAAGTCAACTGGAAAAAGGTTCAGTACCGGAATTGACTTTTGATTACACAAGTGGCATGTCCGCAATTTTTGATGCTATAATAAGTTTAATTTCCGAAGCTAAAAACATTGCAGTTATTGGAAACACTTATGTTGATAGCGCAAAAATATTTCACAATTTGCCTGAAAGGTTTAGTTATGGTAAAACACAGTTCTTTTCTGATTGCGAAAACATGGAACTGTCAGATAACACAGGGATTGTTTTCATTGAGATTCCTTCAAATCCAAAGTTGAGAGTTGAGAACCTTTCTTCTCTGGTTCAAAAGGCACACAGCAAAGGGGCAATTGTAATTGTTGATAGCACCATTGCTACGCCCTTTCATTATTCTCCATTCGATTATGGTGCAGATATCATAATACATAGCACTACAAAATCTTTAAGCGGGAAGAACAACCATTTGGGAGGGGTTCTTTTTGTTAACCCGAAATCACCTCTTTTGGCATACAAACTTCATCATCATGCTTTTAAACTTGATGAGGAGGAGGGACTGGTACTTGAAGATAATTTGACAGGTTTTGCAGATAGAATAAAGACAATGAATGACAATGCCCTGAAGGTATTCAATTATTTGAAGTTAGAAAAAAACGTTAACAATATATATTTTGCCAAAGGACTTCAAAATGGAAATGGGCATATAATAAGTTTTGAATTAAACGAAGTCAATTTTCGAATTGCTGAAGCGTTCTATGATAATTGCACCCTGCCAGTCAAAGGACCCAGTATGGGGTACGAAAAATCCATGCTCATGCCATATACATTATTTACACATTACAGTTATAGTGATGAGTACCTGGCCAAAATTGGACTGGAAAAGTATCTTATGAGATTATCAGTTGGAACAGAAAGTGTTGAAGAAATTATCGATCATTTATCTAATGGATTTCGGGCCGTGGACGCCATAAAGATGTAAATAAAGGATTTGCTTTTATTCTTAATGACAAAATCAACATTATGTATATGATATAACTCTGAAAGTTTCCGTTTGCCAACTTTATTTCTTTAAGGCGCAACTAACCAAAGTATTTTAAAATATCCTTATGATTTGAAGAAGGGCCCTAAATATCAGTTTTAAAATTAATTAGAATGTCAGAACTTATAAATAACAGTACAACCCGTATCAATCGATTGTATGAATTTGCGCATCGCTTTATAGATGGTGAAAATGTAAATTCTTTAATTAATGATTACCAAGAACTTAACAAAAGTATCACCGCCATTGAAACCATGCAAGTATTAGATTTGTTGTTGTTAAAGGGTTATTCTCTTGAAAAAGTTAAGCTAAATGTTGGTAAGCTCATCAATGTTTATTATAAATCGCTAAATTCAAACAACTGGGAAAAGCCAGGCGAAGGCCATTTCATTTATTACATGATGCAGGAAAACAATGGAGCAAGAAAAATAATGACTGCCTTAAAACCTTTGATCAGAGAAATTCATAAAAGAGATTTGGGAGTAGATTCTGAACCTGTTTTGCAACTTAAATTGTTGCTTAACAAGCTGAAAGATTTTGAATTACATTACATAAAGAAGGAGAATATACTTTTTCCATATATTGAAAAAATATTTCCTCAGTATCGCTGCCTGCAAATTATGTGGTCCTTTCACGATGATTCCAGAAAAAGCATGAAATCTTTGGAAAATATCTTGCAGGCAGGTAAACTCGACAAGAATTTATTAAATATTGAATTGGGAAAACTGTTTTTTGCAACATTACCAATCATTTTCAGAACAGAGCAAATTTTATTTCCAGTGGCCTTCAGTACAATATCTGAAGAAGGATGGGACGAAATGCTGGATCAAAGTTTTGAGGCAGGCTGGTGCTTTGGTGTAAAACCTCAAAGAACCCAAAATCAAAAAAAAACGGAAACTACCCATGAAGGGAAAATTAACCTGGACACAGGATTTCTATATCCAGCCCAACTAATTTTGCTTTTCGAAAACCTTCCGGTAGACATAACTTATGTAGATGAAAACGATGAAGTTTGTTACTTTTCGGGGGCCAAACACAGGATATTCCCACGTTCAAAGGCAATTATTGGCCGCAAAGTACAAAACTGTCATCCACCTGAAAGTGTTCATATTGTGAATGAAATTGTGGAAGCATTCAGAAATGGGAAAAAAGAAAAAGCCGATTTCTGGATTCAGATGAAAGGACGTTTTATTCACATCCGCTACTTTGCTTTGCGCAATGAAAATGGTGAATATAAAGGAACTATTGAAGTAAGCCAGGATGTTACTGAAATTAGGGCATTAGAAGGAGAACAAAGATTATTGGACTGGTACTAATAATAACAAATATGAAAAAAAATTTAATCCTATGTTCATTCATAATTCTATTAAGTTCTGCATCCTCATTAGCTCAAACTGATTGGGGTTACTGGTATGAAACAGATTGTTCGAAAGGTTTGGAATTCAGGGTTAAGCGCCTGGAATGCAACCAGCATGAAAAAAAGTACAAATGGGCGGTACAATTCAGAAACAAGTACCAGCATGATATCCATTTTAATTGTATAGCCGTTGAACCGCAACGTGAACGCGAAATTAAAGCCTTGGGAAAAGCCTCCGACAGATTTCACGTGGAAAGACTAACGAAAATGGTCATGCATGGTTTCAGGTTGATTCGCAGAAACGATGAGTACGACGATTTCAACTCCCTGGCATTCTGTTTGAGTTCAACCGAAACCCAAAAAAGCGGTGCATGTGCGTGGTATTTATACAGTCATAAGAACCGTTCCCACGGCTATCAGCTATGTAAAGAGCTAGGACTGTCTGTCATATGTATTAAAGAATAAAACAAGAGATAGAAACCGGGAACTAGTATTATGTATAATTTGTTTGAAAATCAAAAATAATGTAATTGTCAATATTGTAAAGTGTTATTAATATATCAACAAAACAAAATTTATTATGATAAAATATTTGCTGATAATCCCGCTGTTTACGTTTTCTGGATTTGCAGTTTGTGCACAACAAACCAATTCAATGTATTCACAAGCTCAAGACAGACTTAACCCCATTGCACATACCAAGCCAATAACCGCCCTGGCAACTTCGGCAGACGGCAAGTGGCTGGCATCGGCCTCTTCGGGCGACGGGGTGGTAATTATTTGGAATCTGGAATCAGGCAAAATGAAACAGCGCTTCAGGTTAGATAAGGAGGCTATCGACCGGATTCTTTTCAGCTTCGATAACCAAATCCTTATTTTGGCTTGTAACCGCGAACTGGTTTTTTTGAATTCAGCCACAGGCATAATTCAAAAAGTAGTACCTTTTCAACAACCCATTAGCTCATTCTGCCCCTCACCGCTTTACGACAGGCTTTTTGTAACTACCGGAAATCCACCATTTTTTTCGCAGCCTGTCGATTCAACAAGTGAATTTCTGATATACTCCCTGACAGAAAATAAGATTGAAAGAAAGTTCCTTTTTTTTCAGCCCATAAAAAAGGTTGAATTTGTTCTCGAAACCAATTCGCTTGCCCTTGCCTTTTATGACGGGAATATCAGCCTGCGAGATTATATGGGGTATGAAATTACAAAACACACATTTTCTTACAAACCAACAGTACAAACGGCAATTATTCCTGACAATACCATTATTATAGCCTCCGGAAATCAGCTTCAGAAAAGAAATCTGCTTTCGGGTAAGGATGAGGGTTCTATCAAAATACCCGGTTTAGTTTCTATTCAGGATATGAAAATTGGCGATAACAGCTCGGTTATGGTTATCCTCAGCAATTATCCAAAACCCATAGTCAGAAAAATCAACCTGGTTAACGGAGAAACCATTAACCAATGCCGGTTGGCCTCAAATGCCAGCGTATTAATGACAGATAATAAACAAAAAACACTTTTTGTGACCGATGGTGAAACCATTCGTATTGTTGATTTAGAATCGCTCAAAACTATTAAAATTCTTGGCGGACACAACGAATGGATTACCTCGTTAAACCTTGATATTCAGAAAAAAGAGTTATATACTTTAACCGGCGATTCTTTAAAATTCACATGGAATCTGAAATCAGGTAAACTTACAGCAGCAAGCAAATTGCCAAAGATAGAATTAACAAATGCCTTTACCTTACCGGAAAATAAATCAAAAATACAATTGCTAGGCTTCGACCGACAAATCATTATTAATTATTCCGATACGTACGACCCTATAAATGGGATATTCTCTAAGGCTGACACCTTAAAAGCCAGCGATGGTTTCAAATTCAATTCGGCAGTTTTATCTCCTGATGAAGAAAAATTGGCCATTGCCTGTTCCGACGGAACAATCAGAATGTTCAGTTTAACTCATATGAAATTTACAGGCCGATTCATCGGACATAGTTCAGGTGTTACTACTATGGTTTTTTTGAACGATAACCTGTTGTTCTCCGGCTCGGAAGACCATACTGTAAAATTATGGGCGGTCGTTGATTTTAGTCTATTAGCTACACTTGTAACCTTAGGTGAAAAAGATTGGATTGTATTCGACGAAGACTGCAAATACCATGCTTCGGCGAAAAATTTATACGAACAATTCAATGAAACAAATTTCGGTTCAGAAAAAATAAATATCCGATTTGAGCCAAATTTATTATCAAAGATTTTTAAGAAATATCCAAAGTAAAAATGAATAGTATAATTATACAATATATTTTTATTCTATATAAACTATTTTTTATGAAAATTAAGTATTTAAATCTGATTTTTGCGTCTGTCGCATTTTCTATTATTTATAAATTAGATGTCAAAGCACAAACTAACAACCCTGAAATTTTTTCTGAAATAAAAAAAATTATTAAACAGGACAATCCGGCAATTAACGAGCAATTTGATTATTATTTTTACGAAAAAAAGTTATTTGAAGAAGCATACACCAAATACAGTTCCATGTTTTTGGTTAATAACGAAGACAAAGGTAATGAATCTTATCAATCGATTGATCTTACTTCGGTTAAATCAATGAATTATAGCATTCCGCCGAATAAAGATTTTGTCTACATTATAAAGTTTCAAATATCAAACGGTTCAAAATCAGAAGTAATAAAATTGTCGATTTTAGGAGATTATCCAAATCGCAAACATAAAGACGGATACTGCATGTATCATCTTGCCGATAAAAACGGAAATTTTTATTCTTTTATAACTGCAACAGACGTTAACAATCATCGTTACGAATATCCTGAAAATAACCCGATAAAATGTAATAAAAACGGTTGGATTATTATAAACGTAGCTAAAATTGGCGATAAATTGTTTTTTATAGATTTATTGGAAGAAACGGTTTTACACACGGCATACCTGCCCGATGAACTAAAAAACCGGACATTATCTTTCAGGCCGACATTTATGCTAAAACCGCGTACTCAGGTCCAAGTAGATTGGGTCGGAATTTGGGTTACAAAATAATCCGCTTACTAAAATTAAATATCAAATAAAAACCTTTTAAAACATTTTTCTATGAAAAAATTCATTATTCTGCTGTTTATCGCATTACTAATTACTAATACAAATGCTCAAACTATAAAAAACCTTAAAGGCGAAGAGGTTAAATTCTGGGATATTTTTGAACAGCCCAAAGACAACAAACCGCTGATAATATATACGTGGTCGTACAGCAACTGCGGGAAATGTTCTTTAATTTTAGACAAATTAAACCAAAGCTTGCCCGAATTAAAAGAAAAATATGGTTTACGAGTTATTGCTATAAACACCGACAATGCTGAAGCATTAAGAATTAAATTCCCGGAAATGTTTGCAAAATATCAAAACTCGGTAAAAAATTTCGTGAACGCACAAATTCAACAAAAAGGCTGGAATTTTGAATCCTATTACGATGATAATAATGCACTTAAAAACGAATTAAATATGGTTATAGAGCCGCATGTAATTATTTCGGTAAATAAGGAAACTGTTTTTGCTATGAAAGGCATTATGAAAAATGGAAATAACCAGCCCGACGCTAATATCAGCTTAAATTATGTTTTAAGAATTTTAAAAAGTATATACGAAGACCAAGTATGTTATTTTGACGAAAATTGGAAATATATATTAGAATACGAAAAACCGGTTTACAAAAGAGAAATAATTAAGACCGGTAACATGTATGAAATTACAGACAGTTGGATTTCGGGCGAAATTCAAATGAAAGGTTATTTTAAAGACAGATTTGTAAACCATAATGAAGGCAAATGCACCTGGTACTATAAAAACGGAAATAAAGAATCTGAAATAAATTTTAAGGAAAACATTGAGTCGGGAATAGAAAAGGCCTTTTACGAAAACGGAAATTTGAAATTTGAAGGAATTAATTTAAAAGGAAAACGCGAGATGGAATGGTCTTTTTATGATATTAAAGGAAAATTAACCGAAACCGTTTATTACGAAAAAGGCATAAAAATTAAAGAAGAAAAAATTGCAGACCCTTCAAACGCATGCGAAGGAAACTGCTCGAAAGGGGTCGGAAAAATTGAATCAGAAAACGTAACTTATATAGGCGAATTTAAAGACAATAAAGTAACCGGACTCGGAACTTTTTACCTGCCCAACAATGAGTTTTATTTCGGAACTTTCGATAACAATTTACCACATGGATTAAATTATCATGTTTATTCAAATTGGGAATTTGATGTCAGCTATTTTAACCACGGCGAAAAATCTGAAACCAAAATTAACGCTTACAAAGCAATTGACGATTTGGATTTGAACAAAAGCGGTTGCGTATCGGGCGATTGCAAAAACGGATACGGAGTTTACATTTTTAATGGAAATTGGGACGGAGATATTTATTTCGGAACATGGAAAAACGGGCTTAGGGACGGGATTGGAAATTACTACTATAAAAACGGTGCAATTTACAATGGAGAGTTTAAAGAAAATCATTTATCAGGAAAAGGAACTTACTTTTTTGAAACCGGAGACGTATTTGTCGGAAACTGGAAAAATAACTTACGACACGGCAAAGGTTTGTATATATTTAACGATTTAACATCTAAGAAAGGTCTTTGGGTTGAAGACAAATTCACTAATTAATATGATTTCGGTTTATCATAAAAATCATACTAAAAACACTTTACAAGCAAAATCTATAAAATAAATTAAAATATAAACAAATGAAAGCAATCTTCATTCTCATTCTTGTATTAGCAACGCCAAACTTAAACCTGTTTTCGCAATACAGCTATACAGAATACAAAAAGACCCGGCAAATTTACATTGAAAATTTTAAAAATAAAGGTGGTAAAGTAAGGATAGAAGCAGGAAATATTGAACCAAACAGGTATATTGAGAGTTTTGCCTTTCCGGAAAACATAAATTTTGAAATTGAAGGCGAATTGGAGAATATAAATGCTACGCAAAACAAGCATGGTATTGCCGGTATTTATTTTGGTTACTATGCCTTTTGCATCAACTCAAAAAGTGAGTTTTCAATTATGGTCGATGGTGAAGGGATATACAGTACTTTTAATTTTACACAATCCGACAAAATTAAAAAAGGCAAAAACAAACTTACTCTGCGGAGAATTAGCGATACGTATTATTTCTTCATCAATGAGACTTTTGTATACCAAACAAAAGATGTTTCGGTATTAGATATTCTGGAAGAAGGGGTGCTTGGTTTCCTGGCTATGCACAATACGAGTTTATATGCATATAAATTAGAGGTGAATCATATTGAAAGCATTTATTCTGCAACAAGGTAAACTATAAAATTGATGCAATACAAACACAAATAAAAACAAATTTACAATGATTGGACATTTTTATAGAATTTTTGTGATTTCTTTTCTATTATTATTTGCCGGATGCCATATCTTAGCTCCCAACACCACCTGCCATCGTTGCTCGTATTACAGCTTTGATGGAATTGCCGTCCATTTAGCCGATTACAACATTATGGCCAAAAAACAGGTTTCGGAAAATGAATTTTTAGGGAGGAAAACCATTTATTTGCAAAAAGATAAAACCTATACCATCTATTTTAAACAATGCGAACCTCCTGTCTATACCATTAAGTGTCAAATATTTGACATTCAGGAAAATACTGGTAAAGACCTTATGGTATTGGCCGGTTTTACCTGCAATAAACAAACAGAGGCATACACCACATTTAGGATTAGTGAAACGAAAGAATATGAAATACAGGTGCTTGCAAATAAAAAAGTGGATGTGAGAATTAACCTGGGCCTGGCCAATGAAAACAGATGAGTGCTATATAAATAAATATTGCTTATTATGAGATTATTAGAAACCAACAATTTGGAAATTAAAAGATGTGTTATTCTACTTTTTTTAGTTTTTATAACTGCCTTAAGTGCCAGTGCCCAAATAACAGAAAATGAAAAATACCTGGTATCGAAAACATTAAACCTTAGTGAATTAATCCAGTTAGATGATGATTATTTTTTAGTAAAAAGCATTAAGGAAAAAAAGTGGGGTGTATTTGAAATTTCGGTTGATGGAGAAAATTTCAATTATCACAAACCATTGCTTTCGTGCAAATATGATACAATTGAGGGTTGGTTCAATAACAATGAACCTTTTCTTACTTTGAAAAAGAATAATAAGTATGGAATGTTTCTTAATCCATTTGAACAGGAAGTAAGAGAAGCATCTATAAATTTAGAATTCGATTCATTGATAAGTATCAGGAAAGATGATGGCTATTATGCTATTGCCAAGAAAAAGAACAGGTGGGGATATGTAGACTGGCAAAACAACACCATGCAGGATTTTAATTACAATAGTAAAGGTGATATTTTAAAACAACTATTTTCTGACAATACAGGAAATGATATCCGGCTTGTTTTTCAACATCCTGAATTATTAAAACCTAACGAAGTGCTTTTTTCTGAAAATAAGCACTATATGGCCATTTCTGAAATAGATTTGGCTTACGGAAATATAGTTTATTCATTGTATACCACAAATCCTCCTGCATTAATAAGCTCAAATAAAATTGAGCTGGAGGAAAATAAACCGGTAATCGAAGCCATAAGTAACGATGGAAAATACTTTAGGATAGGCTGTTATACAAAAAATAGGTTTATAGCTTTTTATGATGTCAATGCTGAAAAATTGATTTACGGTAACCCTGATAAAATTAAACTGGATGTTCAATATTTGAGTTCACATGGTTGCATATCAGGAAATTACGAAATTGACTGGAGGAATAAAGAAACGCTTAGAATAGTCAACAACCTGACTAAGATTGTCAGAAACCTTGATAATAAAATATATGGGTTGAAAGATTATAGTGGGCAACGTGTTCAAATTTCGCCCGATGGGCAATATTTGGGGATTTATGAAAATAAAGTGCTTAGGATATGGGATACTTATAAAAATGAAATTGTATGGACTTCGCCAAAACAAAGTTTTTTTACAGAATATACTGAATTTGCCTTATTAAGCAACAACATAGTGGCAAGTACAAAGGTGTTGGAAAATCAAAAGGACGCCCATTTGTATTGGTTCGATTTTATTAAGAAAAAGGTGTTATTTAGCACCAATTATCAGACTTTTAATTCAATTCACTTTGTTAGTCAGTTTAATCAGGATCTTTTAATAGCCAATATAGATTCCGGTAAGAATACAATTAATTCAATTTCAAAGATTAACCTGGCAAGTGGAGCATTCACTGCTACAAAACCGGTGAACACTGGTTTTAAAGAATATAATGGTTTGGTACAGTCCTTTCTCGATTCATTAAAAAAGGCACACCCACAGCAATTTGATTATTACGAGAAAAACAGGCAAAGCTTTTTTAGTTGGTATGCCATGTATGCAAAATATTTTAATGAAAATGGAACCATTAAAGACAGTTCTCAAAAATGTCAACTCGATGTTTCATTTTTCGAACCGATTAAAACACATTGGCTACCAGTAAGATATGAAATAATCAATGCACTTGACAATAAGGCCTGTTACCAGGATATTTCGGATCAGATTGAATTTCTTGTTCATAAATCTGCCCTCAGAAAGGAGTTACTGTTTTGGAACGGTAATAAAGTTCCTGATGAACGAAAAGTTACAATGCTTTATACAAAGAATGGGGCACCTTTCTTTTACACTCATGATGGATATTACTTTGGCAGTAAGGAAATTGCAGGTTTTTTAAGGTTTGCCCACAAAGGCAAATCCTATGCATTCGAGCAATTTGATTTAAAATTTAACCGGCCTGATATTATTTTAGACCGTTTGGGCTATGCCGATAGTTCAATAATTAATTTTTACCGGAAAGCCTATTATAAGCGGCTTCAAAAATACGGTTTTGACCATAAAGATTTGAATAGCGATAGGCACACGCCTGAAGTGCATATTGCCAATGAAGATGATTTACTAAAAACATTTACCCAAAAAGAGTTGATAATTAGATTAGAAGCCTCAGACAGTATTTATAAGTTAAACCGTATAAATGTTTGGATAAACGATGTTCCTGTTTTTGGTGTCAACGGGATAGATATCAGTAAATTAAACAAGAATAACTACAAAGATGAAATAAGCATCCAACTAAGCCACGGCAGAAATAAAATTCAGGTATCGGCACACAACAACAATGCAATAGAAAGCCTGAAAGAAACATTTTATGTTGATTATCAGGAAAAAATCATCCAAAAGCCTGATTTATATTTTATAACTATTGGGATTTCGAAATACGTCAATCCCATGAATAACCTTGCCTATGCCGATAAAGATGCCAGGGATCTGGTCCAGATGTTCAAGGCCAGAAGCGACATTTATAAAAATATCAGGATAATACCCCTTCTCAATCACAATGCAACAAAAGCAGGGATATTGTCGCTTAAAGACTCGCTAATGAACTCGAAAACCGAAGATCATGTAATTTTGTTTTATGCAGGCCACGGTACTATTGGCGACGATGGGCAGTATTATATTTGTAATACCGACATCAGAAATGACAATATTGTTGAAAGTGCTTTGCCATATATGGACTTTGAGGCGATACTCGATGGTATACCTGCCCGGAACAAGCTTTTGCTTATAGATGCCTGTCATTCTGGAGAAGCGGATGATGAAGACATTAAAATTGCGGAAAACAGTCCGGAACTTGGAAATACAAAAGCCCTGAAATTAAATTATATCCCACGTAAAATTACTCAATCAACAACATATAATTCGCACACAACATTTGATTTGATGAAATCTCTTTTTTCTGATTTGCGACGAAATACAGGGGCAACCATTATTGCCTCAGCAGGGGCCGGTGAATTTGCCTACGAAGGTGGGGATATATCAAACGGTGTTTTTACCTATTTCTTAATAGAAGCATTGAAAAGCAAACAGGCAGATTACAATAAGGATAACATAATTACAGTTAGTGAACTCGTTGATTTTATTTCAATAAAAGTACAAGAACATACTTCAGGAAAACAGAACCCTGGCAGGCGAAGTGAAAACCTTACATTGGATTTTGAAATTTGGTAGTATGGTTTCAAAATATTCGAAATTCAAGATTATAAAGGCAAAGTGCGGATAAAATCAGGCTATTGAAAATTGAAAAGCCTAATTTTTGAGTACTTTTATACAATTAAATTTTTCGACTTTTCCAGGAAAATAATAAATCAGAAAACTCTTATGGAAATAGTAATAATTTGTTTGGCTGCTTTTTTCACTGCCGTTCTCACCTTCTTTTCAGGCTTTGGGCTGGGAACGATTTTAGCTCCCGTTTTCGCGATATTTTTCCCAATTGATATTGCTATCGCACTCACAGGCGTAGTGCATTTCTCGAACAATCTTTTCAAGATTGCATTAGTCGGAAAAAATACCGATAAAGCTGTTTTACTCCGTTTTGGGATACCTGCAATTCTAGCCTCGTTTGCCGGGGCCTGGTTGTTACTAAAAATCACCGTATTACCAACGCTTCTTCAATACGAACTTTGGGGTAAAGAATTTGAAATTACACCTGTGAAACTAATCATTGCATTACTATTAATGGTGTTTTCAATACTCGAAATATCTCCTTCATTCCAAAAAGTTCAGTTTAGTAAAGACAAATTAGTACTGGGAGGTATTCTAAGCGGGTTCTTTGGTGGCTTATCGGGCATTCAGGGAGCAATACGCAGTGCATTTCTAATAAAAAGCGGGCTATCCAAAGAAGCGTATATTGGAACAGGAGTAATAATTGCCTGTTTGGTTGATTTTACAAGACTTTCGGTTTATGCTTCACATTTTACCTCGGCAAACCTGCACGAAAACCTTACACTATTAATTTCGGCAACACTTGCCGCAATAGCAGGTGCTTACTATGGGAAAAGTGTGCTTAAAAAAGTAACCTTACGGAGCATTCAACTCATAGTAGCAGTAATGCTTATTCTTATTTCTTTGGCATTGGGTATCGGTTTAATATAAAAAACAACAGCTGTAAAACAATTAATAATTTATTTTCGCCTATTATTGGTTCGTCCAATGATTATAAGTCCTTTGTTCCCCGTTTTATTGTTGGGTTAGTGTTTGTGTCTGAAGGGATTCAGAAATTTCTTTTTCCCTGATTCGACGTATCTGTGTTCCAATTTTTGTTTGAAGCTGCGTTAGGAATTAATCAGCTTAAAAATTCATTTAATTTTCTACTATTAAATCATAAATATTACTTTAGCAGTCTATTGACAAACAATTCATATGGCAGTCCAGGCAAATTTTACCGAAGAAAAAAATAAACTAAAGCAATACTTGAAAAGTGATAGTAATGAAGATGCAAAACGTCCTTTAATATATCCTCTCTTTCATAAATTGTATAAGGATAAATTCAAAATTGAATCGGATGCACATGGTGCCGATGTTTATATCGAAGGCCAAATAATTGTTGAATGTAAAACATCATACGCCGACTGGCTTGATGGTTTTTATCAGGCACTGCATTACCACAAAAAACATGGGCTGGTTTATTCCATTGTAATGGTTATTGCCGAAAAATTTGTAGGTATTTGGCGTGTAAACCAATTAACCGAATATGCTGTTCTATTATCGCACACGGCCGATGCCAACAAAGCCCCAAATGTAATCGGTAAAGAAAATGCACGAAAAACAACCCAGGCCAATAAAAAACAAATACAGGAATCTGCAATCTATTGGCTCGAGCCCAAAGATCTTTCAGGTGATTTTTTCAAAGGTGAAGGAAAAAGTATTGACTATGAATTGCATGAAATACTAAACATCCTTAAAAATCCTGCTATCGAAAGGTTACAGATGAACACCCGCAACTTTATCGAACATATTGAACTCCTTAAAAAATTCTTCGACAATCCGCTCGATGCTGTCCATTGTTTCTATTCCATTGTGGCTTATTGGGATATCACATCGGTTGTTTCAACAAATGAATATTCCGATAAAATACGGATTGTAGGCTTTAAAGGACAAAAGCACAGCGACGAAGTAAGCATTAAACCATCTTTGTTCAAGAACTTTAAAAAGTTTGTCGAAAGCCGCTTTATATTTACCAACGAAGGTTCGGGGCTTACAGTCGATTATTATTTTAGCCGTTTCGATGAAGTAATGGCCCGTATTGATCCGGAATATGTAAAACAGCATGGTATTTTCTTCACCGATATCAACCTGAGTAAATTTGCCCTTTGGTTTGCCAAAGACAAAATGAGCGAACAATTAGATGAACGTTACGTTTGGTTCGACCCTGCCGGCGGTTCGGGCAACCTGATTTCGAGCTGGAGGGGAAAACTGAAACATAAAATCATTTCAGAATTACAACCCGATTTGTTGCGGATTATCGAGCGCCGTATGCGTATTGATCCGTGGCATGTCGAAACAGGGTTTACCATTATCCCTAAAACATCCGAAAATAAAGGGCTTAATTTTCTCGATTGTGGGGCAAAGGAATATGTTACTGAATTGGAAAAAGAGCTGAAACTCAAAAACCTTTTTATTGACAAACCGCTGGCATTTCTTTTGAATCCGCCTTATAAAAATACCGACGAAAACGAAACCGTACGCGAAAGTGCCGATTCAAATTACCGGATAAACAAAGATATACTCAAAATTACAGGCGAAGATGCAGGCAAGGAACGTTACCTGGCATTTCTTGGGCAAATACTGAATATTGCAAAATACCAAAACGAACAAAACCCTGATTTTGAACCTTTGGTTTTGATTTTTACACCTACATCGTGGTTAATTCCACGCCCTACTTACGTTAATTTCCGCATAATATGGGATACCCATTTCGAATATACCGATGGATTTATAATCACCAGCAACGAGTTTTTTAAATTACAGGGAAAATGGCCGCTTGCTTTTACCATATGGCGCTATAAACCAGATGAAAAAAGGGAAAATCACGTAAAAGCTTATGATTTTACCAGTATTAAGCACGATGATTTAAATATCAATTGGAGTTTAGGAGACGAAGAGTTGAAGCTTTTAATTAACAATATCTTAAAAAATCAACAAATAATTAAACTGGATAATTCAAGAGGTGAAATAAAGGAATCTCTTCCAGCTATCTTGCACAGAAATGGCAAGTATATTCGTCAAACAAGATTTGATTTTAGTCATGCAAAAAAGAATGAGGATGATAAAACAATAATAAGTGGATTTCCTTTGAATGATAAAACTAGACATTTCGAATTAAGCCGTGTTTGTGGAAATTTAAATGGCGAATTTATTGGTTTTATGGACGATAATACACCTGTAAGATTAAAACAAGAATCATTAAGTCGGTTAACAAATAAACCAGATAGAATTTGGTTTAGATTAGATAATGATTTTAAAGGTACCAATAAATCAAAAATATTTAATGGACCTTCCGATAATCGAGGATATTGTGCTTATGATATTGAATCGAGCAAGGCCACTTTTTCATGGTTTGTAATTACTAAAGCATTAAATGGTATTTACCCAATTTGGGCAAACCAATTTGATATCTGGATTCCAGATATCAAACCGGAACAAGAAAAATACTGGCATTCCCTATGTTTTGCATTTGTTTTGGCCGAAAACCGCTGTGTAGTGACCAAATTTGAGAAAGACAATCCGGTACAAGGTGCACCCGAAGTATTTGTTGATAATCCTTTGTGCCCGGCCAACCCTGATGCATTTTGGGCAACAACGCTCGATAAAGAAGTTTTAAAAGAACACGGATTGGCTTTTGCCCTTGTAAACAAAATAAAAGAACTTTACAAAACATGGAATGTAAATTATTGCAAAGGTCAGTATTTACAAAACGTTGGCCTTGAAAATGAACCCTATTTCAAGTATTTCGATTATGATGATTTCCTTACCCCTTATTCGGGTTTAATCCAAATCCGCAAATATGCCGAAATCAATTCCTGTTCCGATTTATTGGATTTATTTACAGAAATACAGGCTTTAACCAAAAAAGTAAAAGAAGAAATTTACAGGCTTCTGGTGGTTGAATTTAAGTATTTTGAATAGCTGGAATTTAGAAGCCCTCAAAGGTTGGTCACTGATTCGGACACTGAGCTTGTCGAAGTGACCGAAGTGAACCTTTGAGAGCTGTTTATCATTATTTTGCTTCAACCGGAAGCAAATCTTTCGTATTTAAATTTGATTTGGTAAAAATTCCCAATACGCCTTTAAAACCTACTGTCATAACAATATTTATGAAAAACGCCAGAAATGAAAGGAGTAGTAATGAACCTGCAAGTGCAGCCAATATCATATACAAATCAAACTCACCGTTGTGATATACTGTTCTGCGCAACATTCCCTTTAATCCGGCCATTCCCATAAAAGCACCCATTCCGATACCTCCGATCAAATGTGCCCAGAAATGGAAATTGGCCAATTTCTGGCTGTAAAGTTTTGCACCATTGGTTAAAATTGGCAGCAACAAATAAATGGCTGAATACAAGGTCATAGTTAATCCTACCAAGATAGCTACATGTACATGTGGTCCAACAATCCATTGGGTGTTATGTAAGATGCGGTTCAAGCCCAAATCGGCCTGCATAATGCCAGCTGGTACTGCCAGGGCAAAGCCCAATAAACCACCCAGTAAAAACTGGAGCGGGTTGCTCATTTTTAGTGGCCGGGCCTGCCATAAGGTAGCTAAGGTAATAAAAAAGGCCAGTCCCTGGGTGATTAGTTCAAAAGCAGTAAGCATTTCACCGGAGAATATTTTCAAAAATCCGGGTTGTGCCTGATCCGACATTAAGTGGTGTGACCAAACAAACCATGAAACAATCATTTCGACCAGTAAAGCTATTCTTGCCCACTTTTCCATGAAAATTTTCTTTCCGGTAATCAGGCTTGCAAGAAGGTACCAGGTACCGGCAACAAAAATCAAAACCAATCCGTCAGCAATCAGGTCAAGTCCCCACCAGAACCAATTTTTATATAGCAAGGCATCAATGGCCGAATGTTTCAGATCTGTGCCAAACAAAGCGGCTATCATGTATACCAGTATTAATACGCCTGTAAATGTAATGATACCGGCGTTTAACAAAGTATCTACCGTACCCCGGGCTATAGCTGCCACAGGTGTTGAAACATAATAAGTTCCATCGGCATTTTTCAATCGTTTAAATCCCAATGCTGAAATAAGCACTCCTTTGGGTTGTTTTTCATGTCCTTCGGGGTTGTAGCTGATGGTTTTAAAGATATTGAACACCCAAAGGAGTGTTCCTACCATTACAAGTGCAATTCCCAAAATAAAGAATGTTCCGCCCAACACGCTGAATTGTGTGAAATCGGCAGGTAGCGGCCAGTATAAGGTGTACAGAGGTGAATAATGCGATAGGAATCCGGCAAACCAGAATGTGAAAGTACCAATGGCAATCAGCCACAAGGTATAATTGGCCAGTTTAAAACTCCACAAGGGTTTCTTCATTAAAAAGGGCACCAAAAAAAGGAAAGCGCCAAATACAATAGAATAGGAAGAACCGAAAATCCCAACCAACGGGTGGGCAGTCATAATGGCAAAGTATTGTTTGTCATCCATCATTACTCCTGGTGTTACCAGATGCATCCGCATAATTAAACCTTCCAGAACAGCAAAAAGATAATAAACCAAGCCTACCACCACAAAGCGGAGGGTCAGTTTTTGCATGGGTGTTAAGGATTTTACATTGAATAATCCCTGTTCACCATTTATAAATGTATTGATAAAACTCATAGTAAAATGTATTTAATGAATAAATTAATAAACTATCACAACATCCTTTACCACCATATTGTAACCTTTCCAGCCTGAATATTCGGTGGAGCGAATGGTGAGTACTTCAGGCTTTTCGAATTTCCAGAGTACATCGTTGATGTGTCCGGGTAATACCTGCATCTGAAACAGCATGGAATTGTCCTGCCTGAAAAGTCCGAAACCATAAGTCAAATCATCGGAAGTTACCCTGAAACTAACCAGTTCATTACTTTTGATTTTCAAAGTGTCGGCAGGCAAAATAAACTGATGATCTTTGATGCTGATGTCGAAAACCTTATCCGCTTTCATTTCGCTGCGATTAAGGTCAATGGGTTTCCACGGTATAGTTTCGTGGGTAACAATGTGTAAACTTACGCCAAGAACTACCAGAAAACTTACAAAGGAATAAAAGAGGGTGGGTTTTACCGCACTTTCTTTCCCAGTTCTTGTGATCTGGTAACCAAACCAGGCCATAAGAAGCAGAATAACAACGACATAGAAGGTATATGCCAGAGTTTGTCCATTTAAAACAACTTGTGAATCTACCATTTTAATTGATTTTTAGTGAATATTTGACTTTTATAAAATTGAATTTTGGTTTATAGTATTTTTTAAATCTGCTAGTTTTGTTGAACTCAGTACTTCATTGATATTTTCCTGAATTGCTGTCCATTTATCATGCATTACACATTTTTCAGAAAGTGCGCAGTTTCCATAACCAAAAAAGCAATTGTTACTAATAATATTGTCACCTGTTGCCTCAATAATATTTAATAGCGTTAATTGGCCAATATTTTTTAAAATTTTATAACCTCCATCTTTACCCTGCACACTCTTTAATAATTCATTTTTTGTCATTAATGTTAGCTGCTTACGCAAATATCTGAATGGAATTTTAAGATTTTCATAGAGTTCATTGGCACTATATAATTTGTTTTCATCAGCTGACATAAAACCGAGTATTTGAAGCGCGTATTCTGTAGTTTTGCTGAAATTCATATATGATACCTTTTGGTAGTATTTAATTATAAAAGTAGTATTTATTTTATTGAAAAGGAAAATTATTTTGAATCTTTTACAAAAGCAAGCAAAATTTCATTGTAGTTTCCATTTAGTTATTATTCCATCCCTTCGATTTTAAAGCACGAAACCAACTATCAATAAATGATTACCGCTATTGAATTATAAAGAATTGAGCCAGATATGCAAAATATTCAAATTATAATAATTGTCCAGGAGTAGACACTCAATCTGTATTTATCAACATTCAAACAATAAAATCAACTTTCCCACTGTGGTGGAAATATTTACTGCAAATCTGGTAAACTTCATTTTACAACTGTTTTATTGCACATATTTTCAACAAAGTGGCTCTTGATGCAATAAATCAAATATCTATTGTAGCTATTGTTTGTGGGCGAAACAATCAATCCGCAAAGATAGGCCCGGTCGCAACTTTTCTCATAGCCAGCCCCGATTTTTTTCGGGGAGCGATAGCGAATAAACGCAGCAAAAGCTTCCAGCATAAACATTCTTTTCCTTAACTATTCCCGTCTTTGGTCCCTGAGCTTGCCGAAGGGCCTTTTGCACTTATTGCTCCCTAACACTATATAAATGAAGCATATTACCCTTCAAATATAAAATAATAGAGTTTAAATTAGGGAAATCCCGATTTAGTGAAGCTTATATTGGATAATCAATGTTTAGCTGAACTTAATCGGGATTAATTGTTTATATGTTTCATTTTTAAATCTTTCGTTATGGATAAAACTGGTGCATATTTCAGGTTATAGGCTCAGGCTCGTTATCATCGTTCGCTTTTTAGTTATTATGGTTGCAGGCAGTGTTTTCATTCAGCGCTTCGTTGTTTGCGTTTGGCTTCTTTGGTTCGTTCAGGTTTTCATAGGGGGCTTTTATAGTTCCCTTGGTTGTTGAGCGCAGTCGAAACATGGACATTGTAGTCGAAATGTTATTAAAGAAAATAGTAACTGTGATACCTTATAACCATGAAACCCTGCAATTTTGAAACCATGGGCATTGAAACCGGAACCACGCTAAGACATACAATTATCACCAGGCACTTTCCCTGCCCCCGGAAAAAACACTTTGCTGGCGCAAAACTCATTTTTTCCGTGTTCAGGTAAAAAGCCTTATATCTTTGCATTTTGAATCAGCTGTACAATACACATCCGGCACATTAAAATTTTACAACTATAAATCCCAAAATCAGTAGACGTAAAATTTTAATAAGCCGGTAAAGAAACTCTGCAAAGGAATAGCTCCCTGGCGATTAAAAACCTCACATATTAAGCGGTATTCTTTTTTGCCACTGGTAGCCTGGCCTGATTCGGTCTAGGTAAAGAATCTACTTTCTTCGATCTAACTTTATTGGTTCTGATTCTTCTGTGCTAGGCCAGTCTCCCAGCTTGGGTTTATAAGGTATCCCATCCGGCAGGCTTGTCAAAAAATGCCGCCAGCACAACCAAGCCCCTTTTTATATCATCCTGATTTTTCTTTTTTGGCATAAAAAGGAGCTTAGTTGCCCTTCGGGTGGCATCTGTAACATGGTCATTGAGCGGAGTCGAAATGCCATGCTGTCATCATTTTTGAGCTTCACCTGCCGTCTGGTCTGTGCTGCTACTCTTGTCTGGCTGCACTATTCCGTAAACTCCATAAAGCAGCCAGCCAACCGCAGCACTTTGTTTTGTAGCGGGCCCTGCGAGGGTTGCCAGGCGTTTTTCAGTCGGTTATTTTATTCATTCTGATTTGATTTTTAAAGGTAAAATAACCGCCTAAAAAACTCCAGAGTTGCGTCCGGTCGCCATTTCGTTCCTACATGGACGCCCAGCCACTAAGCTCCAGCATCTTCAAAAGCAGCTCGTACCTCACTTCTCGCATTTTTTTGCAAGGCTGGCAACCCTACCCGCAGCGGGCCCGCGCTCTCGTCGACAGTGCCGTTCTTTGATTTCCATCCGCCGTTCTCGTATCAGGAAAAAATCTATACCCACCCACCACCCTTTTAAATCAGGGCTTATATTATTAATATTCAACCTAATAAACACTTTATTTAATAAATAAATACCTTAAAATAAAAGGTTTAGTTCTGAGCAATTTTATAAAGATGTCCTGCATCTTTATATCTTTATTTACCAGCGAATAAAGATTAATATAATCTGATTTTCCACTTTATTCCTTAAAAATCCTTCAAGAGAGAGGAACTTTGTTTAGCACCCCTGCCAGTATCATTGACTTAACAACTATCCTCAATTTCTTTTATTGTAGATAGCCATTTAAATCAAAAAGAAATAAAAAAGGCAGCAACTAAGAATGGCGTTCTCGCTGCCTCCTTATTAGAAAAATTAAAAAAAAGGCAGCAAAGTTAAATCAGCCAGATTAAGAAAAATCAAGGCCAGCTTTATAAATTTTCATTTTTCTATTGTCTATCAGCAAAATTTATAAAGCTGCCAGTGGTTTTAAAAATAAAGTTTGGCTATGCCCTTTTGATTAAACTTTTTTTTTAAAAGCCTTGCTTTTTCTGCCTGGCTGATTTATTTGAAAGGCTTTCTTTTTTTCCTTTTTTTCTTTTGGTTTAATAGGTTTTTGATGTGCGAGCAAAGCGAAGCAATTCAGAGCGATGCTTCAAACTTTAAAACTCGTACTATGAATCAATTCAGTATCAAAACATCAACCATCAAACAAGAAATAAGCAACCCTCATTTCTATGTTTTAAACAAAGGTCTAAACTCCGGTAAACCATTACAGGTTCCCTGTCCCAATTGCTTTATAATTCAGAGTGAAAACGAATAATTTAAAGAAATACTATATTGGATTTCTTTTTCATTATGGAGAGCAAAAGCTTTTCATCCATATTTGCGAGGCTCAGTTATTCCATTTATTTGTATTAGAGATTACAAACAACTAATAGTTGAAAAAATCGAAGTCGTAAAAGCAAATCCGGTAAAGTTTGCCGAAACCATCAAGCAACTAAGCTTTATTGAAATGAAGGAGAAACAACTAAAAGAAAACATAAGTCTAATCCAGGAGCTAAAAAGGGCTTATGTTTACAGCTATTTTAATAAAAAATGATGAGGTAAAGTCAAAAAAAATGCCCGAAAGCATTCGCTCCGGGCATTTTTAATATCAAAACCAAAAATCAATTTCCATCCACAGCGACCTGGCTAATAGTGGTCATTACTGCACCTGCAACTGTTAAGTATCCAGCAACTGAAACCAAAATTGCAGGCATAGCTGGAGCCGCAATAATTGCGCCACCAGCCGCCGCCAGGCATAAACCAACAGCCCTAAAAATTCTGAATATTCTGGGAGTTGGAGATTTTAGTCGCCTTATTAAAGATAATCTTTCATTTGCCATCTTTCAATCCTTTAAAAATGAATGTTTCAATGTGAATAAGCCTTTTTTCAAGAAATTCAATTTTCTGGTTCATCAATTCATTGATTCCTTTGAATTCAGTCTTAATTAAAGAAGTGGTTGTTTTCACTTCTGCCAGGTCCTTTTCCACACGTTTAAAATCGCTGTGCAATTGCTTGGTGAAAAATGCCACCATCGAAAGCAGCACCGAAATTATTATCCCAAATAGTTGAAATTCGTTCATAACTTATGCTACAGCTACAATTGCCAAACTATTGTATGCTCCATTTTTTAATGGATACTGAATACCGTTCATAAGTTGGAAAAACTCAATTTTCAACAGGTGAACTTTTATTCCGGAACCAACTGGTAAAGCCACAGGGGTTAACACAACTGCATTTGAAGTCAGGTCAATTGGCAGGTTTTCTTCATTGGTGAGTTGCAAATCCGAAACACCATTTACAAAATCAATATCAGCCATAGCACCATTGATGCTAAAATGAGTAGCCCCTGATGGATAAGCAATATCCTTTTGAGGTACCAGATCATTTATTGTGATCACTCCGGTTAAAGGATCCACAACAAATGCTTTATACAATACTCTACTCAATACGGAGTTCGCATTGAAATTGAAACCAATCAATAAGGCTTTACCTTCAGGAGTATCCAGACCGATGGAAGGTTGGCGCGAACCTCGAATACTTGTAGTATCCAGGTTAAGTACGTTTTTCATCAATTGAGTTACTCTGGAAGTAACATAAGTATCAGATGCATCCATCATCAAACTTCTGAGCGTATCCCTTAGAAATTTACCTGTTGAACCTGCCAGGCCGAATTCTGTATTGTTTTCACGGGTCCTTGCAAAATTGGGGTCATTGGCAATTTTATCAGCAGAAATACTGCTTTTTTCTTTAACAAGAAATTCCCCATCTTTTTTGTAGAAGGTCATCCCACCCATGGTGCCTTCAATTTTCAAAATTCCTTTTTGCTTTGCCATAATCGTAAAATTTAATTAAACAAATTGCTATTCATTACAATTTTACGCTAAAAGCTCAACAAATACTGTATGTACAAGCCGAAACAGCCCCTTTTGTCCCAAATGGGAAGTTTCTCCTCATAAATAGTTAGTATCTTTGTGTCAAAGTCGGGTTAAAGTCATATTAAAGCTATGGTTAATATACCCAAAACTAAGAAATTGGATTATGCAACGAGCCGTAATATATCCAAAAGATGTGCAACGGATAACAGGTAAAAGCGAGAAATACAGTCGTAGGCTTCTAAAACAGCTAAAAGAGGCCATTGGCAAAGCTGAACACCAGTTTGTAAGTATAGAAGAATTTGCCAAATACACTGGCTTATCAATAGAACTTATCAAAGAGCACATCATTGATTAACAGGCAAATAAATATTATTGCTAGCCTGATTTTTATTCCCCAAACTAATATTTTTTGAGTTCTTTTGCTTACCTTTGTACTATCAAAGTTCTTTTAAACACAGGGCTCAACACCTAATAAATTAGTACAAATTGTATGTACCCTATTAGGTGCCCCAGATTGAAACCGATTATGTAAATAATTGATAATAAGGATTTAAGAGTAAGAGGGTGTCGTCTTTTCACCCCGACAAACAAAAATGACCACGTTTAACAGACGTGGTTTTTTAATTTATTGAAGCGTCAGCCTGAAAAGGATGTAAGCGAAAGAAAAGTAAAAAACAAGGGCGATAGCCCGGGCATTTTTGTTTGTTAAAACTTCCCCAAAGTTCGCGAGCCCGTCAGGGCGAGCAATCTTACTACCCCGACAAACAAAAATGACCACGTTTAACAGACGTGGTTTTTTAATTTATTGAAGCGTCAGCCTGAAAAGGATGTAAGCGAAAGAAAAGTAAAAAACAAGGGCGATAGCCCGGGCATTTTTGTTTGTTAAAACTTTTCCAAAGTTCGCGAGCCCGGCAGTGCGGGCAATCGTACTACCTCAACAAAGCAAAAATATGGTTACGAGCCATCTTTTTTTGTTTATGCTCATTCAAGTAGTAATTTGAAAGTCGCAGGTTCAGACTTTTTTCACAGCCAGCCCCGATATTCAATCAGGGACCGAAAGGAGTAATCTTTTTAATCCCACAATTAGAAGTGTTAAATAATTGAAGAAGAAATCAATTCATTTTTATTTTGTAAGATTTCCATTTTTTCTGTGGACTCTCCTTATTATAAAGCTCAAAGAAAATTTTTGTTTTCAACTTTTCAAGGCAATTAGCACAAATTTTTAAATTAAACTTGACTTAAATTGTCTGAAATTCGTTTTTGATTTATCAAATGGCGATTTTTTTTTGGAAATCAAAAGTAAAATTTTAACGCAATAAACTATCTGTCAGTATTAGTTCGATTGACGGAATTTAAAGTCTTACTTTTAAAATAGACAAGTTAATTGTTCAGATTTTTTAGCAACAAAATAAAATTCTTTAAAAATTCTTTATTTATTTTCTTTTTATAAACTATATTTGTGTAATCGATTGCATTAAATTTTAAAAAATGATAAATTCTGAATTTAGATACGCCATTAGTCCAACAGAAGGTTCAAGCCTTGGTACCGGTGAGTTGCGTAAAAATTTCCTGATAGAAAACCTGTTCGTAAAGGATTCGATAAACCTTACGTACTCAATGTATGATCGCTTAATTGTTGGAGGAGCCATGCCTGTTAACAGGCCGATTGTACTTGAATCAATTGAATACCTGAAAAAGGAAAACTTTCTGGACAGGCGTGAACTGGGAATAATCAATGTTGGAGGAAAAGGCATTGTCTGTGTTGATCAAACTGACTATGAATTGGACAAGAAGGAAGCCCTCTATATTGGACAAGGCTGCAAAGAGGTTGTTTTTAAATCAAAAAACGGGGAACAGCCTTTGTTTTATTTTAATTCGGCTCCTGCTCATCGAAAATGTGCAACAAAAAAAATAGGACTCAATGATGCAGTAATTGTTGAACTTGGAGAGACAAAATTTGCCAATAAACGCCGAATTAATAAATTGATCATTAATGGTTTAGTCGAAACCTGTCAGTTACAAATGGGCCTTACTGAACTTTTGCCGGGGAGCGTTTGGAATACCATGCCACCCCATTCACATGCAAGAAGAATGGAGGCTTATTTTTATTTTGATTTGGCGGAAGATCAGGCTGTTTGTCATCTAATGGGAGAACCTATGAACACCAGGCATATTTTCATCAATAATAACCAGGCTGTGCTTTCACCCGAATGGTCAATTCATTCGGGCGTGGGTACTACAAATTACTCATTTATATGGGGAATGGCCGGTGAAAACCTCGAATACGATGATATGGATAGTGTTAAACCTTTTGAGTTGAAATAAATAAACCTATTTTATAATGTTATGATTAAGGAATTGTTTGATCTGACAGGAAAAGTTGCCCTGGTCACAGGCGGTACTCATGGAATTGGGCTTTCGATAGCCAGAATTTTGGCAAAGGCAGGTGCCCGAATTGCAATAAATGACATATCGGATGATAAGCTCCAGTCATGCAAAATGGAGTTAAAAAAAGAAAACATTGAAGCATTGACGCTTAATTTTGATGTAACCTCTGAAACCGACGTTGACAATGGAATTTCGCGCATTGAAAATAAATTGGGCATAATCGATATCCTGGTCAATAATGCCGGAATCATTAAACGGACACCCATCCTGGATATGGCTGTTTCAGATTTTAAACAGGTGATAGATATCGATCTTATTGCACCACTCATTGTTTCAAAAAGGGTAGCCCCGGGAATGATTAAAAAGCGTTCAGGGAAGATCATCAATATGTGTTCCATGATGAGTGTTTACGGGCGGAATTCCGTTTCTGCCTATGCAGCTGCAAAAGGGGGCCTGAAATTATTAACCGCTAATATGTGTTGCGAATGGGCAAAATATAATCTGCAGATAAACGGCATTGGCCCTGGCTATATTGCAACCGCTCAGACTGCAGCCATCCGTGAAGGGGGACATCCGTTTAACGATTTGGTTATGACCCGGACGCCGGCCGGTAGGTGGGGAGTGCCTGAAGATGTTGCAAATGCCGCTCTTTTTCTTGCATCAGCAGCAAGTAACTTTGTAAACGGGCATGTTCTTTATGTTGATGGTGGTATACTTGCCAATTTTGGATATGTTAAAGGTGAAAACGAAATTAATGATTAAGGTGTCAAATAATAATAAATTGATTTGATTATGAAAGATTTCATGGGTGAGGATTTTTTACTTCAGAACAAAACGGCGGAAACCCTGTATCACGAATTTGCAAAGAAAATGCCGGTAATTGATTACCATTGCCATTTGAATCCTAAGGAAATAGCTGAAAATCATAAATTTGAAAATATTACCCAGGCATGGTTATATGGCGATCATTATAAATGGCGGGCAATGAGGACCAACGGAGTAAATGAAAAATATTGCACCGGTAATGCCACTGATTGGGAAAAGTTTGAAAAGTGGGCCGAAACAGTGCCCGATACACTCAGAAATCCATTGTATCACTGGACGCATCTTGAATTAAGAAGATATTTCGGAATTGAAAGTATTTTAAATCAGGTTTCAGCCAAATCAATTTTTGAAAAAACCTCCTCAATGTTGCAGGACAGCAATTTCCGGGTTCAGGGCCTGCTGAGTAAAATGAATGTTGAGATAGTTTGTACAACAGACGATCCGGTTGATTCACTGGAATATCATCAATCCATTCTTAATTCCGGAATAGAATTGAAGGTTTTCCCGACCTGGCGGGCAGATAAAGCAATGGCAGTTGAAAATCCGGAAACTTACAATCAATATATAATTCAATTGGCAGAAGTTTCTAATCATCAAATAAATAAATACACTGATTTGCTTGAAGCATTAAAGATCCGCCATAATTTTTTTCATAAAAATGGCTGCAGGCTATCCGATCATGGATTGGAAAATTTCTATTCTGAACCATATACCCAATCAGAGATTGATTCAATTTTTACCAGGTTGCTAAACAATAAATCGCTGAATGAAGACGAGGTGTTGAAATTTAAATCTGCCATAGTGTACGAATTGGCAGTGATGGATCATGAAAAGAAGTGGACACAACAATTTCACGTTGGGGCTATCAGAAACAACAATTCAAGAATGTATCGTAAGCTAGGTCCTGATAAAGGATTTGATTCAATTGGCGATTTTCAGCTTGCATTATCTATGGCAAGGTTTTTAGACAGACTTGAAACAGATGATAAATTAGCAAAAACAATTTTATACAACCTGAATCCTTCAGACAACGAAGTATTGGCAACAATGACCGGAAATTTCCAGGATGGATCAATTCCGGGAAAAATTCAATTTGGTTCAGGATGGTGGTTTTTGGATCAGAAGGATGGAATGATCCGGCAAATGAATGCATTATCAAACATGGGTTTATTAAGCAGGTTTGTAGGAATGCTGACTGATTCAAGAAGTTTTCTTTCCTATCCCCGGCATGAATATTTCCGTAGAATTTTATGTAATTTGCTGGGAAATGATGTTGAAAATGGTGAAATTCCAAATGATAAAGAATTATTGGGTAAAATGGTCGAAAATATTTGTTATTACAATGCAAAAGAATTTTTTAATTTTCAATAATGAATAAAGTTGTAACTTTTGGCGAAGTAATGTTAAGACTGGCCACACCCGGATTTGAACGATTTGGCCAGTCCGGGATTTTAAATGCATCTTTTGGTGGAGGCGAAGCGAATGTTGCAGTTTCTTTGGCTAATTTTGGGATTCCTGCTCTATTTGTGACAAAACTGCCTAAAAACGATATTGCTTCGGCATGTGTAAGAGAATTACGTGGATTTGGGGTTGATGTTGAACAGGTAGTTTATGGTGGAGACAGGATGGGAATTTACTTTCTTGAAACAGGTGCTGTAAATCGTTCCGGTAAGGTAATCTACGACAGGGCTAATTCTGCTATGGCAGATATAAAACCCGGACAAATAAACTGGGACAAGGTATTTGAAAATGCAAGATGGTTCCATTGGACAGGTATTACACCGGCCATTTCGCAGGGCGCAGCTGATACCTGTCTTGAAGGGATTAAGGTTGCAAAATCAAAAGGTTTACAGGTTTCAACCGACCTGAATTTCAGAAAAAATCTATGGAAATATGGTAAGAATGCCAGGGAGGTTATGCCAGGCTTGGTCGAATATTGTGATATAATTCTTGGGAATGAAGAAGATGCAGCCATGACCCTCGGTATTCATCCAAAAAACATAGATGTGAGATCAGGCAACATAGATCCGAAGGCCTATCAGTCAGTATCAGACCAAATTATGAATAAATTTCCGAAATGTAAAAAGGTAATTACCACCTTGCGGGGTTCGGTAAATGCAAGTCATAACAGCTGGTCGGGTGTATTGTATGATGGTAACAATTTATACATAGCCCCAAATTACCAGATTACTCACATTGTTGACAGGGTAGGCGGCGGTGATTCATTTATGGCAGGCTTAATTTATGGTTTGTTGACTTATGAGAATGATTTACAAAATGCATTAAACTTTGCCGTGGCGGCTTCGTGCCTAAAACATACCATCTATGGTGATTACAACCGGGTAACTGTGGAAGAAGTGGAAAAATTAATGAAAGGGGATGCTTCCGGAAGGGTTTCGAGATAAAAAAATTGAATGATGGCTAAATATACAAGAATTCAGGTTGCACAAATTATGCAGGAAACGGGTCTTGTACCTTTGTTTTTTCATGATGATACCGAAATTGGAAAAAAGATTCTGAAAGCGTGTTTTGAAGGAGGTGCCAGGTTAATTGAATTCACCGGACGTGGTGATTTTGCACCTGAAATATTCTCAGCACTGAACAAATATGCCCTGAAAGAATTAAGCGGGCTTGTGATGGGAGTTGGCTCACTCACCGATTCCGCAGCAGCTTCATATTACATGCAACTGGGTGCAAATTTCATTGTCACCCCCGTTCTTAGGGAGGATATTGCAATAACATGTAACCGCCGAAAAGTATTGTGGTCAGCTGGTTGCGGATCTCTAACCGAAATAGCCCGTGCTGAGGAACTAGGATGCGAAATCGTAAAATTATTCCCTGGAGGTACATATGGTCCCGAATTCGTAAAAGCTATTAAAGGCCCGTGCCCCTGGACCAGCATTATGCCCACAGGAGGAGTAAGTATGAATGAAGAAAACCTGAAAGCATGGTTTGATGCAGGAGTAAGTTGTGTAGGCATGGGATCCAATTTAATTACCAGGGAGATAATAGCCAACAACGATTTTGAATCTTTAAAGGAGAATGTAACCAAGGTACTCCAAATCATTAAATCCGTTCGAAAACAAATATAAAAGCCAAGTATTTAATTGTTTAAACCATTCATGATCAATGAATAACCTTAATCAAAAAATAGGAAAATACAGGTGGACGATTTGTGCCCTGGTATTTTTTGCAACAACCGTCAATTATCTGGATAGGCAGGTCTTGAGTTTGTTAAAGGACAATCTCGAGGTTCAATTTAACTGGAGCGATTCCGATTATGCAAACATTGTTGCAGTTTTTCAGTTTGTATATGCTATATCCATGCTATTTGCAGGCCGGATTATTGACTGGCTGGGAACTAAAATGGGATATGCCTGGGCTTTAATTGTTTGGTCTGTTGGTGCGATGGCTCATGCACTTGCTAAAGGTACAGGCGGTTTCATGGTTGCCAGAGGCATTTTAGGTTTTGGTGAATCAGGCAATTTCCCCGCAGCTATTAAAGCTGTGGCAGAATGGTTTCCAAAAAAAGAACGAGCCCTTGCTACGGGAATTTTCAATTCCGGTGCCAATATTGGTGCCATTGTTGCCCCATTGACAGTTCCCTGGATTGCCAAACACCTGGGATGGCAGGCAGCTTTCCTTATAATAGGAGGCATTGGGTTTTTATGGCTGATATTTTGGTTCTGGTTATATGAAATTCCTTCAAGGAGTAAAAGTATTTCAAAGGGAGAGTTTGAATTTATACACAGCGATATTTCTGGTGAAAACCCAGCACAGAACTCAGTAAACTCTGAAAAAATATCGTGGTTTAAACTTTTACGTTTTAAACAGACATGGGCTTTTAGTTTTGGTAAATTTATGACCGATGGCGTCTGGTGGTTTTATTTATTCTGGTTGCCTGCATATTTAAAGGCACAATACGGGATGACTGGTATGCAGGTAGCATTTCCGCTGGCAGTACTATATACGATTTCAACTGTTGGGAGTATTACAGGGGGATGGTTTCCTATGTACTTCATAAACAAAGGTTTCGAACCTTATGCCGGCCGAATGAGGGCGATGCTGATCATTGCTGTTATACCTCTTTTAGTCCTTTCGGCCCAATACTTAGGCGCTATCAGCTATTGGATCCCGGTAATCATAATTGGAATTGGAACTGCAGCACATCAGGCCTGGTCAGCAAATATATTTACTACTGTTTCCGATATGTTTCCAAAAAAGACAGTTGCCAGTGTAACCGGAATAGGAGGTATGGCAGGTGGTATAGGTGGAATATTGATCAATAAATCAGCAGGCTGGCTTTTTGACGGGTTCAGGCAGGCCGGTATAGCCAAAGCATGGGTTGAAGCGCAATCTCAAAATCTTGGTGAATTCATAACTAAAATACAAACACTTACACTTGTAAATAAACACAATGATGTTATTGATATTAATAAAGTTGAATTAGGAAGCCTGCCATCAGATATTATTCAACAATTACAATCTGTAGATCCAGCGCTTTTTGAACAACTCAGGTCAATTCAGGCTCCGATTGTGCAGCATAACATGACAATAGCCTATACGATAGTTTTTGTTTTTTGTGCACTTGCTTACCTGATAGCATGGTTGGTAATGCATCTCCTTGTTCCGAAAATGAAAAAAATTGAGATATAAACAATTCTTTATTATTATTAACCGGTTATTATAAGGAAAAACTTTATTAAATTCAGAAAAAAGTAACATTTAAAATATCCATCAGATGAAATTGACAAAATATTCTCTAGGAATGGGAGATCGCTTTGGACACCAGGGAACCTTTCAGTTAAAAGCGATAATGGCTGCATTAAAACAGGGTGTTGAAATTACCCCTGTTTGGAATAAGTCGAACCGGGAGCATAGTATAATTCATACTTTGCCCCGTGATACGAGAATTGCAGCTGATGAAGCCGTTAAAGCAATGAATTACAAAGGCCCTTATTTTGTAGATGCCGATCATATCAATATGTCAAATGTGGATAAATTCATTGAACATTCAGATTTTTTTACCATTGATGTAGCTGATTATATTGGCAAAATGGCCGAACCAGAATTAACGAACAAATCGTTTGAAAAATTAAAGTTCCTTATTGGAAGTTTAAAAATTCCTGGTATTTCTGAAGCCATGCAAATCGATTCCGGAATCCTTAAGAAGGCTATTGATAAATATCTTTTTGCTGTGTTGGAGGCAGGTAAAATCTTCCGTCACATTTTAGAAAAAAAAGGCAACGGTAACTTTATTGCTGAAATATCGATGGACGAAGTTGATATACCTCAATCGCCCATTGAGTTGTACATTATCCTGGCTTTAATTTCGGAAGAAAAAATACCGGTACAGACAATCGCTCCACGTTTTACCGGAAGGTTTAATAAAGGTGTTGATTATGTGGGAGATATAAATGTTTTTAAAAAAGAATTTGAGGAGGATATTCTGGTTATTGATTTTGCTGTAGAAAAGTTTGGCTTACCCGAAAATCTGAAATTGAGTGTTCACTCAGGAAGTGATAAATTTTCGATTTATCCGGCCATTAAGGAAATCCTGAAAAAGCATGACAAGGGAATTCATATTAAAACAGCAGGTACAACCTGGCTCGAAGAAGTTATTGGATTGGCATTGGCGGGCGGGGACTCACTGGCGCTTGTAAAGGAAATATATTTCGGGGCCCTTTTACGAATGGATGAACTTTGTGCCCCTTATGCCCAGGTAATCGATATTGATAAATCAAAATTGCCGTCGCAGGAAGAAGTAAAAAAGTGGGAGGGCCAAAAATATGCAAATACTTTAAGGCACATTCCCGAAAACCCGGATTATAACCCAAATTTCAGGCAGTTAATACACGTAGGCTACAAAATGGCTGTGGAGCACGGAGACCAATATTATGCTTTTCTGGAGAAATATCCGGAAATAGTGGGCAAACAGGTTTTTGAGAATTTATACAACCGGCATTTATGTAGATTATTTGATTTGGAATAATCGTTTATTCGGATTTTTTTCATAAATAATTGGTTTTGGTTTCAATGAGATCCATCCAACAGAAAATTGGATGGATTTTTAGTTAAATAGAATTTCAGTTTATCAATAAATATTAAAATTACTTTGGTTAAAAATTCATATTTTATCATTGCAACAACATGATTACTAGATTAAAGAGCTAATAATGCCTTCCTCAATTTTATTTCTGAAACAAAGGAAAGGCTTAATCTCTAATTTTTTAAAAGAAAGTTTATTGAATAATTCAGACATGTTTGAAACCATGGATTAAAAAACCAAAAAGAGTGAGGTGCCCCTTCGAGAATATATTTTTCATAATAAATTCCAGATTTTTCAAATATTCTTATCATTTCATCCCTTCCGGCATTGAACCTGGGAAATGAGCTTGCAACAAACAGGAAAGGAGGGGATTTTTCATCCGCGTATAACAGAGGGGAAGCTTCCATCCATTTCGATGAATCTGTTGAGAAATGAACACCAAACCATTTTTCTGCAGCACCTTGACCTTTTGTATTCCTGCCCTCTTCAGAAAGGGGATTTAAAAAGGCAAGGATTCCATCCATATTGATTACGGCGTTTATTTTGGGTTTAATTTCAGCAGGATAATTTTCATTTATAAAAATCTCCTTTTGCGATGTTAACCCTACCAGACTGGCCAATTGTCCTCCGGCAGAAAATCCCATGATGGATATTTTTGTAGTGTCAATGCCAAATTTTAAAGAATTTTGATAAATCCATACCAATGCAGATTTTAAATCAAAAACTGAAGCCGGGTATTTCGCTTCATCACTGAAGCGGTATTCTACCGGAATTGCAATAAAATCATTATCGGCCAAAGCAAGGGCAAAAGGTTGACACATGTCTTTATCTCCTGAATTCCAGCCCCCACCATGTATAAGAATTACACATGCTTTACTTTTTTGCGTTTGTTTTACCGGAATGTATATATCCAGGTGCATTTTACGTGTTCCATACTGGCAATATTCAAAATCCTTGTTAATTGTAATTTTGTTTACAGGATTATAGGTGGCTATTGAAATAAACGGATAATTTTTAATCAGTTTCTGATAGGTACCAGATATGGTATAATTTGTATCAATTTTTAATTCCGGGTGGTAAAGAAAGTGTTGTGCATAAAGTGAATAACTGAATTCAAAACACAGGATAAGTATTAATCTGAGTTTAAACCCTGGAAATAACTTATTAAAGTTTAGTACCGGCATTAATTTTAGTTCATTCTTACCGAAGATTTTCTGAGATATAATTTAGGTGCCAACACTACCTTTTGTTCCAGTTTTACATTGCTGGCATCATTTACCTGTTCTAAAAAAACTTTTGCAGCTATTCTTCCCATATCCAGAGGAAATTGATCAACGGATGATATAGAAAGTTCCATGAATTTTGTAAAGGGTTCATTACTAAATCCAACAACGCAAAAGTCATCAGGTATTTTAATCCCCCTTTCCCTTAATTCCTGAATAGCGCCCAGGGCCGCAAAATCACTTGAAGAGAAAATTGCATCCGGTGGATTGTTTAATTTGAGCAATTTTTTAACCGCTTCACGGCCATCTTCTATTTGGCTGGCAGTTTGGATGATGTATTTTTCATTTACTTCCAGTTCATTATCGATTAATGCCTGTTTATATCCATTGCAACGGTCTTTATAAATACCTATAGCACAGTCGCCCGACAAATGAGCAATACGTTTACAACCTTCACTGATAAGGTGTTGAGTAGCCTGGTATCCACCATCGTAATCGTTGATAGTTACTGAACTAACCCCCGGTATATCCATTTTTCTGTCGAAAAAAACCAACGGCACCCCTTTTTTTATTATACGGTTAATGATTTTTTCAACTTCAGCCGTATTGTTGTAAACCGAGATTAAGATTCCGTCGACCTGTGCATTTAGCAGAGCATTAATATTTTCGATTTCCTTTTGTTCTGAATTATAGCTTTGGCAAATGATAACATGGTATCCGAATGGATTTAATTCTTCCTCAACGCCTCTGATTACTGAAGAGAAAAAATTCCTGTTGATATGAGGCACTATTACCCCAACATTATTGCTTTTCCCGCTTTTAAGTGCCAGTGCCAGTCTGTTTTGCTTATAATTTAATTTTTCAGCAGCTTCTAAAACTAATTTCCTGGTACTTTCACTTATTTTAGAACTGTTATTAAGGGCTCTTGAAACTGTGGCTGCTGAAATATTCAGTTTTTCAGCAATATCGTATATGGTTATTTTTTCGTACATGAGAATTTTCACTTATGATAAGAACATTTAATTAAATGCCAGAAATTGTGCATGTTAATTTATTTGGTATCGATTACACTATCAAAAATCTCTAATTCAAAAGTACAAATTTTTTTCATTATTTTAAAAATCCAATTAAATATTAAATAAATACATATCAATAAACAATTTCTTATTTATCTGCCATAAATTATTTTAACAATTATTTGCATTTTATTTTGGTATTTTTTATTTTTGTGTAATCGATTGCATTATTATAATTTCAGTAGTTATTTTAAATTAAATATATGATTTGTTTTATAATTATTCAACAATGAAGGCAATTGTAAAGGTTTTTATTGCAATAATTCTTTTCACTTTTACTTTCACTGGCATCCATGTTGCGCAGGAAGTTGATCCCTGGAATAGAGTTAAACAGATCAGTGATAGTATTGGAACTATTAATTTTCCTGCATTTTCATTAAATGTAATCGATTTTGGAGCAACCGGAAATGGTACCTTTAATAATACGAATGCATTTAAAAAAACAATAAGTGCCTGTGCAAAAAAAGGAGGAGGGAAAATCATTGTTCCTGCCGGAAAATTTCTAACCGGCCCAATTCATCTGGCAAGTAATATTAATTTATGTCTTGAAGAAGGTGCTGAAATCTTATTTAGTACAAACCCTGATGATTATTATCCTTTGGTTCATACCTCATTTGAAGGTGTTGAACTCATGAATTACTCCCCTTTGATTTATGCCTATAATTGTACTAATGTTGGCATAACCGGAAAAGGGACATTAAACGGACAGGCTGATAATGAAAAATGGTGGCCCTGGTGTGGAAAGAAAGAATATGGTTGGAAATCAGGGATGCCCAGCCAGAATGATTCAGCAAACAGGCCGGCCCTGGAAAGAATGGCCAAAGAAATGAGGACGGTTGAAAATAGAAAATTTGGTAAAAGACATTACCTGAGACCCACATTTATTGAGCCTTTTTCATGTACAAATGTTTTGATTGAAGGGGTTAAAATAATCAATGCTCCATTTTGGATAATTCATCCGATTAAATGTAAAAATGTTATCGTTGATGGGGTTCATGTTGAAAGCCATGGGCCAAACAATGACGGATGTGATCCGGAATATTCAAAAAATGTAATTATAAGGAATTCCTTATTTAATACCGGCGACGATTGCATTGCAATAAAATCAGGTAGAAATGAGGATGGAAGAAGGGTTGGGATAAAGAGCGAAAACATTATTGTACAAAAATGCAGGATGATTGACGGACATGGCGGGATAGTTATAGGCAGTGAAGTCTCTGCAGGTGTCAGCAATGTTTATGCTGAAGATTGTATCATGAGCAGTCCGGAACTTGACAGGATTGTGAGGATTAAGACCAATTCAAAAAGAGGCGGTACAATTGAGAATATTTATGCCCGGAACATTGAGGTTGGTCAGGTTAAAGAAGCAGTATTGCATATCACCATGTTTTATGATGTTTATGGAAGCCAGACAGGTAAATATTTGCCTGTTGTAAGAAATATTAATCTAGAAAATATACATGTTAAGAATGGAGGCAAATACGGAATCTGGGCGCAGGGTTATAAAGAATCCCCTATTAATGGGATAACCTTAAAAAATGTAACTATTGAAAATGCCGAAAATGATTTTTTTATCGAAAATGCAGAGAACATCAGGTTCATTAATTCTTCAGTAAACGGAAAACCTTTGGAAACAAAATAATGGGATATAAATCTTTAAATAAAATTTAAATATGATTGTATTATATCGAAACACAGGCTTATCACTTTTAGTTCTTTTGATATTTGTCAGTTCAACAATTGCCCAGAAAAAGAAGGGGTTTAAACCTGAACAAAAATGCTATGCAGAATTGTCTGTTAAAAAAGGGGGCGAGTGGAAAGACCGGAAATATGAAGGAGGCGTATTTGAGAATGTTCAAAGGCTTAAAGTTCCTGCCAGCCATACCGACCATTCATTTTATATAAGATATGAAGGACCAGGATGGGAAAGCAATAAGGTAGGGTATAGGCTTTATCTTGACTGGCGAAATGCAATAGATATTTTCGGAAAATTAACCGATACCCTGGTTTTGCCGTATGTAGGACAAGATGGGTTTGATTCCTATCATGCAATGTGTCCGTGGGGAATGGATATCCTTAAAGTAGCAAAAGGTCTCGGAATAGGATCGATAGGTAAATATACCGGAACGGAGGTTTTACATTTTAAAGAAGTAGATTCAACATTTGCCTACGTGCAAAATACCAAAAAAAAGTCAGCTGTTATTGTTGATTATTATGGATGGAAAACCGGAAATGACAAGACGGATTTACATTCAGAACTCTCAATTGCCCCGGACCAGCGTTATACGCTTCATACAATTAAGAGTTTAAAAGAAATTGACGGTATTTGTACTGGTATTGTCAATCTTGGTTTAAAGCCATTTACAAAAACAAGTAAGTCAGGAAAATGGGCCTATCTTGCTACGTACGGACAGCAAACTCTTGTACCCGACAAACTGGGAATGGCGATTTTCTATAAACCTCATGATGCGGAAAAACTAACTGATTGGGAATTCGATCATTTAATAATCTTTAAGCCCACTGCTAAAGAAATTTCATTCTATTTTCTGGCAGCCTGGGAAAAAGAATTGAACGGGATTAAATCGATGGAGGAATTCGTAAATTATTTGGATGGTTTACTAAATCAACTGGATAAAAAGGGAAAAATTTAAAAATATGAAGCCCAATGCTAATATTTCGGTTTGTGCCGTAGTTCTGGTATTTACCTTCTTTATTTTCAGCACTGAAGCAAAAAGTATTTCCATGCCCGGATTATATTCTGATTCGCTGAAATGGGCTGATAAAATGGTGATTACAGTAATGAATGTATACCCTGAGGCCTGGCAAATAGATGACAGGAAAGAACCCCGGTGGGATTATGTTCATGGTCTTGTGTTGACTTCTATGGAGAATTATTACAAAAAAAACAGAAAACCTGAATATCTGAAATACATTAAAGATTATGCTGATGAATTTATTGACAGTTTGGGAAATATAAACACTTATAAGGCAGATGATTACAATCTGGACATGATAAATGCCGGAAAAATTTTATTTCTGCTTTATGATGAAACCCACGAACAGAAATACCTGATTGCCATGCAGCATTTACGCAATCAGCTTGATAATCAACCAAGGACAAGCGGAGGCGGTTTCTGGCACAAAAAGAGATATCCGAACCAAATGTGGCTGGATGGTTTGTACATGTCGGCCCCATTTTATGCCAGGTATACAGTAGAATTCGAAAATGGAAAAAAATTAGATGACGTAATTACTCAGTTCAGGCTCATACAAAAACATCTATACGACCGAAAAACAGGCTTATACTTTCATGGATGGGACGAAAGTAAACAAATGGGATGGGCAAATAAAAAAACCGGATGCTCTCCGTCGTTCTGGTCCCGTTCAATCGGTTGGTATGCCATGGCACTTGTTGATGTTCTGGATTATATCCCTGAAAATCATCCGGGAAAAAAAGAGCTGATTGGGTATTTGAACAAACTTGCCGGTGCACTTGTAAAATTCCAGGATAAAAGCGGGTTGTGGTTCCAGGTCACTGATCAGGGAAAACGACAGGGAAATTATCTTGAAACTACCGGCTCTGCAATGTATGCTTATGCATTTGCCAAAGCTGTAAATAAAGGATATTTGCCGGCTAATTACAAAGCCATTTCAAATAAGGCATTTGATGGGCTTATTACCTTAATGGTGAAAACTGATCCAAATGGCAATCTAATCCTTGGAAATTGTTGTGCGGTTGCGGGCCTGGGTGGAAATCCCTACAGAGATGGATCTTATAATTATTATATAAACGAGAAGAGAAAAGACAATGATCCGAAGGGAATAGGACCATTTATACTTGCAGGATTGGAACTCGACCGCTAATAATTTTTAAATAAAATACGATTGATTTCATAATATGAATTTTTAACTATTTAATTCTAAACCTCATGAGTAAATATCATCTAAAATTATTTAAGTTACTTTTGCCGGTTTTTTGCTGTTTTCTTTTAATAAGCATAAATGCATATGGGCAAAATGTTTCCGGTACAGTGGTGGACGAAACCGATACCCCTTTACCGGGCGTAAGTATTATGTTGAAAGGTACAACAACGGCTGCATTAACCGATATGAACGGTAATTTTCAAATTATGGTTAACAACCTTCAAACCGATATTTTGATTTTTACCTTTGTTGGAATGGAAACCATGGAAATAGCCCTTGAAGGACGTAACCAGTTAAGTGTAAACATGACAGGTTCAGAGACCTTACTTGGTGAAGTAGTTGCAATTGGATACGGAACTGCCAAAAAGAAAGATATAACGGGTTCTGTATCATCCGTTCAGGGTAAAGATATTGCTTTAATACCTGTTTCTACAGCGGCTGAAGCCATGACTGGTAAAATGGCTGGTGTTCAGGTTGTTACCACCGAAGGCTCACCAGATGCAGAGATAAAAATCAGGGTTCGTGGAGGCGGTTCAATAACACAGGACAACTCTCCTTTGTATATAGTTGATGGTTTTACTGTTAGCAGTATTTCCGACATTCCGACTTCCGAAATTCAATCCATTGATGTACTGAAAGATGCTTCTTCTACTGCCATTTATGGCGCACGTGGGGCAAATGGTGTAATAATCATAACTACAAAAAGTGGAAAAGAAGGGAAAGTAAATGTGGGATATAATGCTTACTACGGATTTAAAAAGGTAGCCGATCACCTAACAAACCTGAGTGTTGAAGATTATGTACACTGGCAGTATGAATGGGCATTGTTAAATGATAAATTGTCAGATTATGAAAAATATTTTGGACAATACCAGGATATTGATTTATACAACGGACAACCCAGCACGAATTGGTACGATCAGGTTTTCGGCCACATTGGAAATACTTTTAACCATGATTTGAATATCAATGGAGGCTCAGATAAGTTCAGGTATTCATTTGGTTATGCCGGAATAAAATCTGATGAGATTATGTTAGGCTCCGATTATAAACGAAATAACGTTTCTTTAAAACTCGATAATAAACCTAATAATAAAGTAAGTCTTTCTTTTTCTGTTCGTTATACAGATACAAAAATTGGTGGAGCTGGTTCTATTGACCAGTCTGGTGGTGGAAATATAAGTGATTCAAGGGTAAAACAAACTATGATTTATAGCCCAATTCCGTTTACCTCATTAGGAGATTATGAAGATGAAGAAGTTTCGTCAAGTATGATTAATCCCATTAGTAATGTGGAAGATAATGATAGAAATCAACACCGGGTTCGTTACAACATGGGTGCAAGTTTTGCATGGAATATCCTTGACGAATTGGAATTTAAGACAGAAGCCGGATTAGATTATTATCTCACCATTGATGATAGATTTTTTGGTCTCACTACGTATTATGTAAAAAACAATCCAACAGCGGCTTATCAAAATTTACCAGCTTTGCAGTCGAATGATACGAAGAATCAGACTTTCAGGAATGCAAATACCCTGAATTATGATTTTAAGAAATTATTCGGTTCATCGGGACATAATTTGAAGTTATTGCTTGGCCAGGAGTTAATTTATGGCAAGTCGAATGCCTTGTATAACCAGATATGGGGATTTCCGGATTTTTATACTTCTGAGCAGGTATTCAAGTTAAGCAGTCAGGGGGGATATTATTATTACTCAAACACTTATAATCCTGATGATAAATTACTTTCTTTCTTTGGCAGGGCTATCTATGATTTTAAAGGAAAATACCTGTTGAATGCTACTTTCAGGGCTGATGGTTCAAGTAAATTCATGGCAGGAAATCAATGGGGATATTTTCCATCTGTTGCTGCAGCATGGAGAATTTCTGAGGAGAACTTTATGGATGGTTTGTCCAGCTGGCTCGATAATTTAAAATTAAGGATAAGTTATGGTACAGCCGGAAATAATAACATTCCACCGAGGCAAATTGCACAGGAATACTATTCAAATACAACAGCCTGGGTAAATGGTGGTTCAAGATATTGGGCTCCGTCAAGCAGAATGGCCAACCCCGATTTAAAATGGGAAACCACGTATACCCGGAACATCGGTTTGGATTTTGGACTTTTTAAAAACCATTTGAACGGGTCTGTTGAATTTTATCAAAACAGTACCAAAGATTTGTTAATCGATTTTCGGACCCCGGGATCATCATACAGCAGTCAGTACAGAAACATGGGTGAAACTGAAAACAAAGGTCTTGAGTTGTCGTTGAACTGGTCAGCAATTGAAAAAGAAAAATTCGGGTTGAATTTTGGATTCAACATCAGTTTTAACAAAAACGAAATTAAGTCCCTGGGTATAATGGATGATTTTGGTGTTTCAACTGCCTGGGCTTCCACAGAAATTAACAATGACTACTGGGTATCAGTAGGAGGTTCGGTGGGTGAAATGTATGGCTATCAATCGGATGGAAGATACGAAGTTTCTGATTTTGAAGGATATGATGCAGTAAATGACCAATGGATACTAAAAGAAGGCGTTCCTGATAATTCATCCGTTACCGGGGTAATTCGTCCAGGAACCATGAAATTGAAAGACCTGACTGGAGATACCCTTGTAAATGTTGATGATTGTGGAATTATTGGAAATGCAAATCCGAAACATATTGGTGGTTTTAACATTAATGCACGCCTTTATGGATTTGATTTGGCAGCAGTATTTAGCTGGAGTTATGGAAATGACATTTACAATGCCAACAAAATTGAATATACTACAGGCAGGTACGCCTATCGGAATATGATTGATATTATGGCTGACGGAAAAAGATGGACCAATATTGATGCCGACGGAAACCTTATAAATGATCCTGCAACTTTGGAAGCCATGAATACGAATACAACCATGTGGTCTCCAAATATGACACGTCATATCTTCAGCGATTGGGCAGTTGAAGATGGTTCATTTTTAAGATTGAATACGTTATCGCTAGGTTATACTATTCCTACAGATCTTGTCCGCAAAGCACATATTCAAAATCTCAGAATATATGTTTCGGCTTACAATGTGTTTATCCTGACAAACTATTCAGGTTTTGATCCTGAAGTATCCTCGCGCAGAAATAACGCACTTACCCCTGGTGTTGATTATTCTGCTTATCCTAAAAGCAGGCAGGTGTTATTTGGTTTAAATCTTAGTTTTTAATTGCTTTATATAATTGAATATGAGAAAAATATTATATATAATTAGTTTGGTTTTTGCAGTATTTTTTATTTCATGCGAAGACTTTTTAGATGCCCCTTCCCAATCGAATTTGGATGAATCGGTGATATTTTCTGATCCAACCTTAACTGCACAGACAATTATTGGAATTCTTGATCCAATGATGCAACAAAATTCATACAGGGGTAGATTTCTGACACATTATGGTGCAAATTCAGATATTGAATGGATTAACGCAAATTCTGCGGCACCAAGCCAGCGTGAACTTTTATCAAGGTACGTGAATTCGTCAACCAATACGGATATGAATACGGCAAATACGGCATCAAGCAATGCAGGTAATGCATGGGAATGGATGTACATTGCAATTGAGCGGGCAAATCTGGCGATAAGGGGGATTAGAACTTATGGAAATCCTCAACCGGGAAATGAAATGGGCCAACTTTTGGGCGAAGTCTTAACCTATCGTTCAATATATTATGCCGACCTTCTAAAAGCATGGGGCGATGTGGTTGCAAGGTTTGAACCCGTATCCGGGCCTACTGTTTACCTGGCAAAATCAGATCGTGGAATTATTTACAAGCAATTGATTGCTGATTTAAAAGAAGCCGAAGATTTGGTTGGATGGCCAAATGAGAATGCACGGACTTCAACAACCGAAGGAATAAATAAAGCATTTGTTAAAGCATTTCGGGCTCGTTTATGCCTGGCTGCTTCGGGGTATTCTCAATATCCTGATGGAATAAGAAGAAGCACGGATCCTGAATTATCTGTAGCCACTTTATACCCTGTTGCTTTACAGGAATGCAAAGATGTAATTGAGAGTGGTTTTGCCCATCTAGAACCAAGTTTTGAGCGACTTTTCCGCAATGTGTGTGATGAGGTTCTGACACCAGGAGGTGAATCACTTTGGGAAATACCTTTTGCCAGTGGAAGAGGCCGTATGGCATATACATTTGCTGTGAAACACAATACTGTTGATCAATACACCAGTCAGGCCCAGGGTGGCGTTTTTGGCCCTCTTCCAAATGTCTTCTATGATTTTGATGTAAAAGACACGCGCAGGGATGTTACCTGTGTACCTTACCGGTATGGAAATGCAACTTCTGTTGGCGGTGTAATTACAGTTCCGGCAAAACAGGAATTAGTGGGTGTTCATAACTGGTATTTTGGTAAATACAGATACGAGTGGATGAACCGGATTGTTACTTCTACAAATGATGATGGAATGAACAAAATTTATATGCGGTATGCCGAAGTTTTATTAATGGCCGCAGAAATTGAAAATGAGTTGAACGGGCCTGCGGCGGCTGCACCTTATCTCAGACAAATCCGCCAAAGGGCATTCGATCCGGCAGATTGGTCAGTTAAAGTGGATGCATATGTGGATGCATTAAGTTCAAAAGAAGCAATGTTTAGTGCTATTGTCGACGAACATGCATTTGAATTTTGCGGTGAAATGGAACGTAAACAGGCTTTGATTCGGTGGAACCTTCTTAAAAGTAAGATGGACGATGCCAAGTTAAAATTAGACCATTTGCGCAACCTGACAGGGGAATATACGGATGTACCTGCTTATTTGTATTACGGTTATGTAACAGATGAAGACGGCGTTAACAATACCAAACTTGATATTTACGGACTAAACCGGGGCGAAACAGATGATATGTCAGGATCCTATCCGGTTACATTGGAATGGATAAATCCAACAAAAATAGATGATTCAAAAATTGCGTCAGTTTATACAAACAATCCTGATCAAAATCAATTCTGGCCTATTTGGCAGGTATTTATTGATGCAAGTAATGGCATGTTGGTTAATGATTATGGATACTAAAAATTCAATGTAATATGAAAAATATATTTAAAAATTCACTGTATATTTCCGGTATTCTTTGTATTCTGGCTATCAATGCCTGCAAAGAATCAATCGATCCGGTAATTGATGAACTTTCCTTTACAAGGGCATTTACACCAAATGACCTTAATGCTCAGATCAGTGATGTAACAACTGTTACCTTAACCTGGTCTGCTGTAAAAAATACAAGTCATTATGTAGTTGAAATATACCAGGGTGTTGATTTTGTTCAAGCTGCACTTGTTCACACAGCCGATGTAGACAGCAGCCAGCTGACTTATCAGTATGTTTTACCTGCCGGGGATACACAATTTTCAGCACGGCTTAAATCTGTAAGCGCCAATGAAGGGGTTGAAGATTCAAAATGGACAAATGTGGAATTCCGATCTTTACCTGAAAACCTGTTTGATGGTTATAAAACCGAAATGACCGGCATTGGTAGTATTACAGTAAGGTGGTCGCCCGGCGAAACTGTTACCGGATTGGTATTTGACGACGGAAGTAACGAAATTCCCTATACAATAAGTGCTGACGAAATGGCTGCAGGAGAAAAAAGCTTAACAGGAGTACCAAACGCGCATTACGAAATACGGTTGGTGAACATGACCTTTACCAGGGGCAGAATTAATTATACCCTAGAAGGCGATGCAATTCTTACAACCGGTGGAAGCCTTAATGAAGCATTGGATGCTCTTCCGGCAGGCGGGGTGTTGATTTTAACCAATGGCGAAAATTATTTTCTTACCAGGGTGGATACAGTAGATTTGAGTATTAAGATTCGGGGCTTATATCCTGACAATTTACCAAAAATATTCTTAATAACAGGAGGAGGTAATCATATGTTCGATATTGGATCAACAATGACCCTTACTGATTCACTGGTTTTTGAAAATGTTGATATAAGCTGTGCTTACGATGATAACCCAGGTACAAGGCACAGGGGATTAATTGACCAGGAAAATACTCCTTTTGCAATCGGAGCTATAAAATTTAATAATTGTATTATAAGGAATTCAGGCCGGAGTGCAATTCGATTGAGAGGAAATGCAGCCGGACAAGTTATTAATAATACAGAGTTTAACAACTGCATCATGTATGATTTTGCTTTTGATAGTCATTATGGGGTTTTAAACGGGGCACTTACCGGCAATTTTATTAATGTTAAATTCAGCAATTCAACGGTTTATAATATAAGAGGTGGAATTTTAAATTACGGAAACGGGGCAGGATGCCAAAATGTAATTCTCGACAATTGTACCTTTGACAGAACCGTGATGGATGCGACAACTGCAAGGTTTTTCATTGATTTTGGAACCGGAGGAAACACTTCAACAGGAACAATAAATGTCAGTGATTGCATTTTTGGTTCCACAAGCCTCATTTCTAATGGAATAAGAAACAGTAATATGACTTTAACAATTAATGGATCCTATTTTACAAATGATTTTGTTAATGTTGCGAATTCAATTACTTCGATGCTGACAGCATATAGTGGAGCTTCTACTTCACTTTGGACCAATCCGTCAGCTGGTGATTTTACATTTTTAGATACTAATTTTCCGGGAAAACAAACATCCGGAGATTCTCGTTGGTGGCCATAAATCAGGTTTTAGTTTTTAATCAGGGGTGTAGTCATTTTTCTGACTGCACCCGTTTTATTTTACCAACAATGTATCTTACTTTCACAAAGTTGCGGTTTTACTGCTTAATCCTTACAGTCCAGTTCTATCCGGTGTTATTTTCACAAAAAAATACGAAACCGGTTGATCAGACACGAATATATTATAATCCGGTTATCCACGCTGATTTTTCGGATCCTGATGTTGTGCGAAAAGGAAGTGATTATTATTTGATAGCTTCCTCATTTAATTGTGTACCAGGAATTCCAATTTTACATTCAAAAGACCTTGTTAACTGGAAACAGGTAAATTATGCCCTGCCCAGGCTCATTCCATTGGATTATTATGCTAAATCTCAACATGGAAAAGGTGTTTGGGCGCCATGTATTCGCATACACAACAATGAATTTTATATCTATTATCCTGATCCTGAATTTGGGATTTACATGGTTAAATCTAAGGATCCACGCGAAAAGTGGTCGGAACCAGTACTTGTAAAAAAGGGAAAAGGACTGATAGATCCCACGCCCTTATGGGACGACGATGGGCAAACTTACCTGGTTTATGCCTTTGCCGGGAGCAGGGCCGGTATAAAAAGTATTCTGGTAGTTTGCACGATGAATAAAGAAGGAACCCTGGCAAATAATGATGAGGTTTTGGTTTTTGACGGGCACCGGGAACATCCTACAGTTGAAGGACCCAAACTTTATAAGAGAAACGGCTTTTATTATATTTTTGCCCCTGCAGGCGGGGTAAAATATGGATGGCAACTGGTTTTACGATCAAAAAATATCTATGGTCCGTATGATGTGAAAACAGTTCTGGAGCAAGGCAGAACAGGTATAAATGGTCCGCACCAGGGGGCTTGGATACAAACTCCATCCGGACAGGATTGGTTTATCCATTTCCAGGACAAAGGGGCTTATGGACGTATTCTTCACCTTCAACCTATGAAGTGGATAAATAACTGGCCTGTAATTGGTACTGATCCGGATAATGATGGCAAAGGCGAACCTGTGGAATCCGGTCTTTATCCGGCCACTGCAACAGATACAGAACATGATAAAATGCTGTTTTCTGATGAATTCAGTTTGCCTGCTTTAGGTTTTCAATGGCAATGGCATGCGAATCCTGAAACCTACTGGGGTTTCCCTTCTGCCGAAGGATATTATACTTTGTTTTGCAGACCTTTACCAGAGAATTACCATAACCTTTTTGATGTACCTAATCTTTTATTGCAGAAATTTCCGGACGAGGAATTCTCTGCCACATGCAAACTTACTTTTTTTCCTGAATCGGAAGATGAAAAATTCGGGTTTGTTGTAATGGGTTTGGATTATTCGTACATTAAATTTTTTAAAAGGAATGAGAAAATGTACCTTTCACAGGTAAAATGCGTAGATGCTGATAAAGGAACTGCCGAAACCGAATCAAATCCTGTTTTGGTAAATATAAACCCGATATATTTGAGGGTTAAGGTAAGCAAAGGAGGGGTTTGCATTTTTTCATACAGTGAGAATAATTCTGATTTTTTCTCAATTGGTGAATCATTCGTGGCTAAAGAAGGAAAATGGATAGGTGCAAAATTGGGTTTTGTCGCTTTGCGCGATTCCTTTATAAATGATGCAGGATATGCCAGAATAGACTGGATACGGTTTAATTAATAATATTTACAGGTAAACTTTTTAGTTATAGAATGGTAAGAAAACTGGTTTTTTAATACTGGACAAATATCCTAGATCAGGCATTCTAATATTAGTTTTTTTCATCATACACAATGTTTTTGCGACAAACTATTATGTTGCAACAGATGGAAATGATTCAAACAGTGGTACATCAATAGACAAACCAATGTATAAATTAAATAATATTTAAGATGAATTTAAAGATAGTGGTGGTAGTATTTACCTTGTATTTCTCATTTAAAGGTATAACAAATGCCCAAAAAATGGACCATTCCTGGGAGAAAATTGCTTTAAGCAATGACACAGCATGGTTTTCTACATCAGAAGCCAGGGAAATTGCTGAAAATGTGTTGCTTTATCAGCGAAATATCGGTGGATGGCCAAAAAATATTGGCATGTATAAACCCATATCGGAAAAAGAAAAGCAAGATTTGATGAAACTAAAAGAATCACCGGACGACTGTACAATCGATAATGGAGCCACTTACCTCGAAATGCATTTTCTTTCACGAATGTATAGTAAGGTTAAGGATGAAAGATACAAAGCAGCTTTCATTAAGGGGCTTGAATATTTATTTATGGCCCAATACGAAAATGGAGGCTGGCCGCAATACTACCCGCTTCAAAAAGGGTATTACGGCCATATCACTTATAACGACGATGCCATGGTACACATCCTGAAAATAATGAAGGAAATTGGATCGGCATCCGGCTATTTCGCCATCAAACCTGAAAGTGAAACAGTTGAAAAAGCAAAGATGTCTTTTGAAAAAGGCATTTCATGTATTTTAAAAACACAATACCGGCAAAACGACACCCTTACAGCATGGTGTGCCCAGCACGACGAAAATACCTTGCTTCCGGCAAAAGCCAGGGCATATGAATTACCTTCGCTAAGCGGCAAAGAATCAGCCCAAATTGTTTTATTGTTAATGTCAATCGACAAACCTTCTGATGAAATTGTCAGTTGTATTGAATATGCGGTTAAATGGTTCGAAAAGACAAAAATTTCAGGGATCAGGGAGGTGAAAAAATATGATGCTGCTGGTAAAATTGTTGAAAAAACGATCGAAAAGGATCCTAATGCTCCGCCAATTTGGGCCCGGTTTATGGAATTGGAAAACAACCGTCCGTTTTTTTGCGACAGGGATGGAATAAAAAAGTACGCTTTAAGTGAAATCGGAATTGAAAGGCGCACAGGATATGCCTGGTATACCGACGAACCAGAAGAAGTGCTCAAGAAATATCCAAAGTGGAAAAAGAAAATTCAGAATAACTCAAAGGCCAATCAATACAATGGTATCAATACACCCTTAACGGGAATAATTATTGTATCAAAAGACGGAACAGGTGATTTTGAGTCCCTGCAGTCGGCTATAAATGCATGTAAATCATTTTCATACGAAAGAATAACGATAAAACTGAAAAAAGGGAAGTACACCGAAAAAATAAAAGTGCCCGAGTGGATAACAAATCTTACTATTGAAGGAGAAAGCCGAAAAGAAACCATTATCTCGTGGGATGATTATTTCGGGAAAATGAATATGGGGCCGAACAGCACTTTTTATACCCCAACCGTGCTTGTTGAAGGCGATGATTTCACGGCCAGAAATTTAACCATTGTTAATTCGGCGGGCGAAGTAGGTCAGGCTGTGGCACTTTCAGTTAAAGCCAACCGTGTATTTATTGAAAATTGTGATATCCTGGGCAACCAGGATACTTTTTACACATCCGGCGACAGCGCCCGGCAGTATCTGAAGAATTGCTATATTGAAGGAACTACAGATTTTATATTCGGGCGTGGCACAGTTTTATTTGATAGTTGCATTATCCACAGCAAAAAAAATTCATATATCACAGCTGCTTCAACATCGAAAGAGGTTCCTTTTGGTTTGGTTTTTATAAATTGTAATTTTACAGCCAGCGATAATGTTGACAGTGTTTACCTGGGAAGACCGTGGCGGATTTATGCAAAAACCGTAATAATTAAATGCCGGCTTGGCGAGCATATCAGGCCCGAAGGCTGGCACAACTGGTCAAAACCCGAAGCGGAAAAAACCTGTTATTATGCTGAATTTGAAAATACCGGACAAGGTGCAGATATAAAGAAGAGGGTTCGCTGGTCGCACCAATTATCCCGCAAGGAAACCGAAAAGTATACGCTGAAAAATATACTGGGCGAAGGTAAATGGTACCAGTCCACTGAATTTTAGATGTAAAGGTTTTAATCTATTCAATAAGACTAATCATGAAATATTTATTCCTTTTTTTTGCTTTATGGCTGATCTTAGGATGCGCAAGGCAAATAACAGTTTATACCATTGGCGATTCCACAATGGCCAATAAACCGGAGCCTGAAAAAAATCCTGAGCGTGGGTGGGGACAGATGTTGCAGGATTATTTTACTGACGATGTGGTGGTTGTAAACAAAGCTGTGAATGGAAGAAGTACCCGGAGTTTTATTGTTGAAAATCGCTGGGACTCCATTTATAAGGTATTAAAAAGAGGAGATTATGTTTTTATCCAGTTTGGGCATAACGATGGAAAAGAGACTGATCCGCTGCGATATACAAATCCTCACACTACCTATCGTTACAACCTTATGAAATTTGTTCGCGAAACCAGGCAAAAAGGGGCACATCCGGTGATATTAAGCTCAATTTCGCGCAGAAGTTTTAATGAACAGGGTGCACTGATTGACAAACATGGCGATTACACCATGGAGGCCAGGCTGGTAGCCGAAAAATTGAAAGTTCCGTTTATCGACCTGCAATACCTGACTGAGCTAATGGAAGAAAAATATGGCCCGGAAGATTCAAAACAACTTCATTTGCATTACAAACCTGGAGAAAACGAATATTTCCCTGACGGGAAAGAGGATAACACGCATCTCTCCATTAAAGGGGCCAATGAAATTGCAGGTTTGGTAGTGGAACAATTAAAGCTGCTTCATCTTTCGCTGGAGCGAAAAATCAGGTAATGCTGTTCGTTCCTCTCATTTGGGCCATTTGTATCAATAGCCTAACAATACAATGATATATATAATACCTTGCCTGTAATAGGGCTTTAATGCTGGCAATCAAATTAAAAATAAAAACCATTTTAAACGCCTGGCTTGGCTGATAATTTGAATTATCTCGGTTAAAAATTCTGCAATGACCGCCTGGTCAAACAGGTGGATAATGATTTTCATATATTCCTATATTTTGATTTTACATTCTTAATGCAGTTAAACACTAAATAATAAAATTTTGTACAGATATCCCTGCAAGTATTGATTTTTCATAAAAGTGAAAAATTAAATGTATAATTAAGGTCATAGAAATAGTCATACAAAAAGCAAGTCTACACTCCATTACACATAAATGATTTTACGTTTTTATAATAACCGTTGCAATTCCGGCCAAGGTTTTATTAAATGTTTAATTCAATTTTACTACCATGAAGTACTTCTTAATTTCAACAAAATTGACCGACAATCCTGAGGATTGCGTGGCTAAAGTCAGCCAGCAGTAGATAATAAGTTACGAAGAATTGATTAAAATGGCTACGAGAAGGGGCTTAACCCTTACCGACACTGAACTGATTAGCGCTATGAATGAGCTGCTCTACACTATTAACGATGCATTAAGCAGCGGCAAAGCCGTGGATACCCCTTTTGTTAGGTTCAGGCCTTCGATAGCCGGGGTTTTTAGCGGAAAAGAAGATTTGTTTACCCCGACAAGGCATTACATTAAAATTAACTGTCTGCCAGGTAAAGAACTTAAGGTTGATTTATCAGGGATAATACTCGAAAAAGTGAAGCACGAGGCTTTATCTCCATTTATTGAGGAAATAAAGGATTATTCCACGCTCGAAATCAACAGTCTGTTGACACCTTCCGGCGCAGCCGAGGTAAAAGGCGAAATGTTAAAGATTGATCTTAATGATCCCCTTCAGGGATTGTTTTTTAAGCGAAACGGAACCACAGTAAAGGTGGATAACCTAATCCATAACTTCCCTTCCGAACTCATTTTCAATATTCCGCAGGCATTAACAGCAGGGGAGTATCAACTGGAAATAAGGAACAAGACAGGTAAAAAAGATTCAGTTATCAAAACCTATCTTTTTCCTCAAATATTGACCGTAAGATAGTGTTTAAGTTTAAGTGACAATGCTTTATTAAACAGCATTCCGGGAGGGGTGCTGTTTTTTTTTCAACCAGTTAAAAGGTTTTGAATAGCAAATTTATAGATGGATTGAGAACCGCCTGATTTTGGGGAGCTTACGAATTCCCTTACATGATCTGAGAAAGGTACTTACGAGATCAGAGGAATATCCTTACGAGACCAGAGGCATATCTTTACGAGATATGAGGAATATCCTTACGAGATATGAAGAATGTCTTTACGGGATCGGAGGAATATCCTTACGAGATATGAAGAATGTCTTTACGGGATCGGAGGAATATCCTTACGGGATATGAAGAATGTCTTTACGGGATCGGAGGAATGTCTTTAAGGGATCAGAGGGATATGATTACGGGGATAGGAAGCATCAAATTCTATTCTTAAAAATTGTTAAGCAACAAAATGCAAAATTTCATAATTACAGTACCTTTGTATTGCTCTTTCCTGCAAATACTTAATTTATGAAAAAAATAATACTCATCTTTAGTATTTTAAAAATCGCCATAGCTATGAGTTCGCAGCCATGGCTGGTAAATCTGCCAAAAGAAAAAAGCTCAGGCAATTTAACCCTTAAAGATTACCAGAAAGCCTTTTATGAATTCTGGGCACCCTTTAATGTTCAAAATGGTTATTATCTAAATACAAAAAAAGAAAAAGTTAAGGCCACCGGATGGAAGCAGTTTAAGAGATGGGAATGGTTTATGGAATCAATTGTAAATAATTCAACAGGCGAATTCCCTAATGCTTCATTATTAAATGAATCAAAAAACTACCTGTTAAAACATACGCTCAAATCAACAAGCAGCAACTGGACCAATTTAGGCACAAATTCTTCGCTGGGTGGTTATGCAGGAATAGGCCGGATAAACTGTGTGGCCTTCCATCCCGATAACAATAATGTATTTTGGGTCGGTACACCTTCAGGTGGACTATGGATGACCAATGATAATGGAATTACATGGCAAGTGCTTAATGATGATAATCTTGTTATTGGTGTTAGCGATATTGTTGTGCCTTCAGATTATGCTGTTGGCAACGAAATATATATTGCAACAGGAGACAGGGATGCCTGGGATAACAGGAGTATTGGGGTATTGAAATCAACCGATGGTGGACAAAATTGGTCTCAGACAAATCTTAGCTATTCCCTTGCAGATGGTAAACTTGTAACAAGGCTTTTATTGAGCCCGAAGAGCAATCAAACAATTATTGCAGCAACAACAGACGGGGTTTTCAAAACATCTGACGGAGGCATAAATTGGACAACTAAACTATCAAACGAAAGTTTTGTTGATATGGAGCTTAAACCCGGAAGTGAAGATACATTATATGGTTCCACACGAAATGGAAGCGTATTCGTTTCATATAACGGTGGACTCGATTGGGTAAAAACTTTGAATACCATGCAGGGGAGGGTTGAACTTGCTGTTAGCCCTGATGATTCAGCAAGGGTTTACGCAATTGTGGCAAATCCTGATAATGGACTTTTCGGAATATATAATTCTACTGATTTTGGAACAACTTTTATAAAGAAATTTGATGGGATGCTAGAGGGTAATAATTTACTGGGTTATAGTAAAAACGGTTCCTCGACTGGAGGACAGGCATGGTATGACATAACTATTGCAGCTTCTCCTCTCGATGCAGACATAATTATTATTGGCGGAATAAATACCTGGCGATCAATAAATGGGGGTACAAACTGGTCAATTGTCAATCACTGGACCGGTGATGGAGCGCCTGCAGTTCACGCTGATAAGCATATGCATGCCTTTAAGAAGAACGGTCATTTAATTGAATGTAATGATGGGGGAATATATATTTCAACAAACCTTGGGACCACCTGGACCGACAGAACCAATGGCATTGTAAACAGTCAGATATACAGACTTGGTCTATCGAAAACAAATCCTCTTGAAATAATAACCGGTTTGCAGGATAATGGGACAAAAATCACGTCAAACAATACATGGTATGATGTAAAAGGCGGCGATGGAATGGAGTGTTTAATCGACTATACGGATATTAATGTTCAATATGGCACCTACGTAAACGGACAAATATCAAGAACATTAAATCATTGGGGAACAAGCCAAAACATTCAGCCTGACGGAACTGAAGGTGCATGGATTACTCCGTATATAATTGATCCAAAAAACAATAAGACACTTTATGCCGGCTATTCTGATATTTGGAAAACAGAAAATCAGGGAGACAACTGGCAAAAAGTATCCGTTATGAATTCATCTGAGAAAATCAGGGCAATGGCCATTGCACCTTCAAATAACCAGATTTTGTATGTTGCTGAAAAATCCAATATATGGAGATCGTTAAATGGAGCCAAAAGTTGGCAGCTGATAACAAGTAATCTACCTGTATCAGCTAATGCAATATCGTATATTGCCGTAAAAAGTGATGATCCATTTACATTGTGGGTAAGTTTTAGCGGATTTAACAATAAAAAAATATTTGAATCGAATGATGCTGGCGAAACCTGGATAGATATTTCATCAGGTTTACCGGACGTACCAATCTATTCAATTGTTCATAATAAATTGTTAACCAATTCAACCGATTTGTATGCCGGAACTTATATAGGTGTATTTTATAAACATGCCTCCGACGACTGGATTTTTTACAACTCAGGTTTGCCAAATGTAATTGCTACAGAACTAGAAATTTATTACGATTCAATAAATGTTTCAAACAGCAGAATTCGGGCAGCCACTTATGGAAGAGGATTATGGGAATCGCCTTTACAGGAAACCGGTAATTTTGCACCTTCAACATCAACAGAAACGATTACCAATATTTCTGCGGAAGAAGCAACTTTAAACGGGAGAATTACTGAATCATATGGAAGTGAAGTATTTGAGAGCGGTTTTGTATACAGTAAATTTATCAATCCTAAGATTGACGGCAACGAAGTTATTAAGGTAATGACAAATCCATTGATAAACTCAGGTACATACACTGCAAACATAACAGGATTAACCAATGAAACTGAATATTATGTCAGGAGTTATGCCATTAATTCAAATGGAACAGGATATGGCAGCAGCAGAGCTTTTAAAACCACCGGAACTTGTACTATTCCAACCATGCAGGCTATGGATTTTGAACCGATAAATGTGGGAGTGAATGATGCTACACTAAATTACAGCAGGGGAAATGGTGATAAAATACTTATACTGGCAAAAAAGAGTAGTCCGGTAGATACAATTCCTCAGGATCACACTAATTACAGGGCAAATCCTTCGTTTGGATTGGGAGATGAAATCGGAACTGGCAATTTTGTAGTTTATAATGGATATAGCAGCAATGTTTACATTAATAATCTGAGTAGTGAAATGGATTATTATTTCGAAATCTTTGAATATAATACTAGCAACAATTGTTATTTAACACCCGGGCTCAAAGGAAGTTTCGTTACATGCAAAACAATAACCACAGTGGTTAAACAGCCAATGGATATCAGCACGTCTTTAGGTTCCCATGCAAGTTTTAAATTTGAGGTAACAGGAAGTGACCTGGAATTTCAGTGGCAAAAAGACAATGTTGATATAACTGACAATAGCCGGATTTCAGGTTCCAAAACTGATTTATTGGAAATAACAGCTATAGAACAAAGTGATGCAGGAGAATACCGCTGCCGTTTAAAAAGTCCATGTGATTCCATTGTATCTGAGAATGCTACATTAAGCTATACATCTACCGGATTAGTTGATCCAATGAGATTATTGGTTGAATTGTATCCAAACCCGGCACAGAATAAAATTTTTATAAAAGCCGACCAAATAAAAACCATCTCTGTCTACAGTTTATCGGGGCATTTGGAAATCAGGAAAACGATAAATAGCAATGAAGCCAACCTTGATATTTCAAAACTTAAATCAGGGACTTACATTATTGAAGTTAAATCTGACAAAGGAATTTTTAAAGACAAGATTATAATAAAATGAATCCAAATAATTCGCTTTAAAAAAGAAAAGCTGTCTGAATATCAAACAGCTTTTCTTATTAAAATTAAAAACCTAGTTTTTTGTAAAAGTAGGATTAAAGATATCCCATAAATAATCTCCATAATCAGGAAGAACATGTGCCCAGTATGTAAATACGAAAGAGCCATCAGGATTGATTGTTCCAACTAAATCATCTGTTGTAGGATAAGCTCCATCATAATTATATACCAAAGTAGGGCCGTAGCCGTAAATAGGACCTATATCCTGCTTGGCCTTTAAGGTTATTGTATTCAAATTAAGATCGATGGTTGCAACAATATTGGGTCCTCCCTCGATTGAAATAAGCAACTGGGTCTCATCATCAGGATTTGGGGAGGTAACAACAGCCCAAGTTTCGTCCCATACTCCGGGATTACCATAACTCAGCGCGTTGGCAGTATAATTACCAATCCAGTTGCCCAATGGATGCTCATTATCGTTGAGTGTTAATTTATAAATACTTTTTCCTGTATTTATATAACCATTTGTCAAAGATGTTATTATAATGTTTACTTCAACATTTTTATTATAATCCGCATCATCAATGGGTTCTATCCATATAGTATCAACTCCATAATAAGTGTTGAATGTTATTGATTTACTGGCGTTTACCAGATTAAAATCCTCGCCTTCAATTGCTGGATTTGCTATTCCTTCCGTTGAGAATTCAAAAGAAACGGTTGTACCTTCTCCCCCGGGTGCTGCAATCAAAACCGGAATGCCAATTAAGGGTGCAGTTTCGGAAACTGCACCAGAGGTTGTTTCAAATGTTGCAAATTTCTCCTGCAATTTGATTGGCTCATTTACATCGCAGGAAATAAAAGCCATGATCATTGCCAGGTTGATCAATATATAAAATTGTTTTTTCATTTTTATTCTTTTAATTGTTTGAAAATTCAATAATTAAGTAATACGGCTTAATATCCTTCGTTTTGAACCATATTTGGATTTGCTTCCATTTCAGAAAGAGGTATTGGCATGGCCCATAGATAACTTGGAAAAGGAACATTTAAAGTACCTGTAATCCTGTTGTCTTCATCTGTTCTTACCAGACTTTTCTGTAGCCTTGCATAATCAAAAAGCAAATGGCCTTCAAAGCACAATTCACGCCTTCTTTCATCAAAAATATCATCAGCGATAACATTTGTGGCAGCTGACAAACCCCTGTTTGTCCTGATTGCATTGTAATCGGCCAATGCATCACCCGATGCTCCGTTTAAAACAGCTTCTGCCCTAATCAGGTACATTTCTGACAATCTGAAGACAGGTATGTTGTTTTGCCTCAAATCGCCCTTTCCGGGATATTTGGTAGGCCAGAAATAACCCTGATAATCTTCAGGTTCAACAAACATTTGTGCCCTTACATCACCATCCTCAAACAATGCCAGGAAACTGTTGGTTGCACAAACATCACCATATCCATCCGGGCTGTACATTCTTCCAATTTCATCCCAGAATGGAGCATTTGTTTGGGTATAACTGCCCCATACTTCCATAATCACTTCAGGCGAAGCATCTGCTCCCCAGGCAGCCTGGTAATTTAAATCGGTATACAATTCGAAATTCCCGCTTGCAATTACTTTAGAGGCATAATTTGCAGCCTCATTCCAGTTTTCCATGTATAAATATACCCGGGCGAGTAATGCCTGAGCTGCTTCTTTTGACGCAACGCCTCTTATATCGCGGATATCAGGCCTGTATTCTTCGTTGAATCCATCCATAAAGAGAGGTTCAGCTTCAAGCAGATCTGCTACAACCTGGTTGTATACTTCACTTATTGTATTCCTTGGAGGGGTCTCCCTGCGGGTATATAAAATGATGGGCACACCTGGTCCCTGAGGATCGAAACTATAAGATTGAGCATATAGTCTTACAAGGTCAAAATGTCCTAAAGCTCTTATAAAGAGGCATTCTGCCTTCAGATGATCAAATTGTTCCTGTGTTTCACCTGTTTTTAACTCATAGGTTTCGAGGGCTTCAAGTACATTATCAGCGCTGGTTATTGCAATATATGCAGTGGCCCAAAGACCTGAAGTATTTGCCGGATCCTGAATCCAGCTGTAATCTGTCTGGTATCTTCCAGTATTAATCGGGCTTGATTTTGCATTATCAGTTTTAATGTCTGCTAAAATTGGAAAACTTGCACCGTACCAATTCACGCTGTATAAGGGCGAATAGGCTCCAATTGTGGCTTTATTCATTCCATCAAAATCTGAAAGGGTCAATTCAACCGAGTTTGATGTAACCGGTTCCCTGGTTAAAAAATCTTCGCATGAAAACAAACTTGTTGCGAAAAGTATAAGTAAGATATATTTTTTCATGATATTCCGTATTTAATGTTAAAATCCCAATTCAAGTCCAAATAATAAAGTCTTTACATTTGGAAACCTGTTGTATCCTCCACCTGTAGTAGGCCTCTCAGGATCCCAGTAAGTTACATCATGAAAAGTATAAATATTTGAACCAGAAACATATATCCTTGCCTTATCCAGTTTTATTCTATTTAACCAGTTAGCCGGAAGATTGTAACTGATAACGGCTTCCTTAAATCTGAAAAAATCACCTTTTTCAAGATACCTTGATGTACCCCAGGCGTTGGAATTTGAAGCATTGTTAACCATTGGTTTTGGTGTTCCGGTTATATCACCCGGTTTTTTCCAATAATCAAGCAAGGCTGCACTTTGATTTGTTTGCCAGGAATATCCATCGGATGTTGTATAATGGGATTCCATGGTATAAACATAATGGCCTGCTTTAAAATCAAAAAACAGATTCAATGAAAATCCTTTCCATGTTAATTCTGTTCCTATTCCACCCATGAAATCAGGTTCAACTTGACCTTTGTATACTCTTCTTGCTTCATTATAATCTTCTGTCAATTCACCGTTTTCATCATACCATAATCCGTTCCCGTTTGCCGGATTTACCCCGGCCCAGTCGTATACATAGTAATCGGAAATACCACCGCCCAAAACATGACTTCTCCAGAATCCATCAGGAATTTGCTCGGCACCTGCCAGATCAAGTAATTTAACCTTATTGTGTGAGAAATTTCCTCTGACAATCCAATCAATATCGCCTGTCAGAATTTGATATGATAATGATAATTCTAGACCTTTATTGGATAATTCCCCTATATTTTTCCTGAACGATTCAAATCCACTTGTCCTTGAAAGTGGTACATCCAGGAGCATTTCTGTTGTTAAACGTTCATAATAATCAATGGTTCCCTGTAATTTTTTAAATAATGTGAAATCAAGCCCAACATTCCAGGTCTTGTTCATCTCCCAGGTTAATTCTGGATTTGAAATATTCTCCTGCTGCATACCTGTCATGCCATTATAATCATTGGGTGAATAGGTTCCATATTGCTCATAGGTAGTAATTCCTTCATTTCCGTTTACCCCGTAGCTGGCGCGAAGTTTAAGCATATTAAAAAATGACATGGATTTAATGAAATTTTCACTATGCATGTTCCACGATCCTCCAACTGACCAAAAAGTAGCCCATTTATTATCAGCTGAAAATTTCGAATTTCCATCGGTCCGCAAACTGGCACTTAAAATATACTTATCGTACAAATTGTAATCAAGAATTCCAAAAAAAGATACGATTGCATATTCATTAAAACTATAACCTGCGTCTAATGTTGACTGAGTTGCATTCATTATATATGGAATTTTATCCCCTGTTCCACTTCCTGAAGCATCATGCTGGGTATATTTATGAACAAAGACTTCGTTACCAAGTAATAATCTGAGATTATGTGCACCGGCAATGGTTTTGGAATAATTAATGGTGTTAGAACTGGTATAATTCTCAAGTCGGTAATTTGCTAAATATACAGTTCCGGTTTCATCCCCTGGAACACTTCCTTTTGGACTCCAGAATATCCTGCCTTCACCATTCATAAGTTCCATTGAATTGTTGGTTTTTAATACCAGCCCTTCCATGGGTGTGATTTCTGCAAACAGGCTTCCCTGTATTTTGTATTGCTTGTCCCATTCGTCATCATATTCTGCCTGTGCCAGATAATTTACATTTCCATTGCCCGGAAGATTGAAATTATAGGTTCCATCCTCATTGTAGGGGAGTTGCCAGGGAAGATAAACTGTTGCAGCTGCAAAAGGCTCAGTATAATAAAGGCCTCCGTTTGGTCTGTCTTTTTGAAAAGTATAAGCAGCATTCAGATTAGAGCCCAGTTTTAAATACTTATTCACCTTTGCTTCAAGATTGGTCCTGAAGCTATACCTTTCTAATCCGGTATTGATCATAATACTTTTATTATTAGTATATCCTCCGGAGGTATAGAATGTGAAGTTTTCATTGCCACCTGCTGCAGAAAATTCATATTCCTGCAACGTCGATTGTTCAAAAACATTTCCCATCCAATCGTAGGTTTCAACCGTATCAGGTAGTGATTCCGGTCCATAGAATCCAATTCCTTTGGTGGATTCTCTATAAGTAAATGGATCTAATCCTGAATTCACAATTGCATCCCTGTTGTATTTATAGATTTCATCAGCAGTCATGAAACGAAAATCATTATCGTTGGCAACTTTTGAAAAACCTTGTTTAACACTGACATTAAATTTGGTTTTTCCTGTTTTACCCTGTTTGGTGGTAATTAAAATAACACCATTTGCTGCACGTGAACCATAAACTGATGCTGCTGCAGCATCCTTCAGTACTGTTATTGATTCAATATCCGATGGATTCATGGAACTAAGAATATTACCTGTTGTAACAGCATAAGAATAGTTTCCAGATGAAACAGGCACACCATCAACAACATAAAGTGGTTCACTGCTCGCATTGATTGAACTGAATCCCCTGATACGGATTTCAGAATAACCGCCAGGTTGGCCGGAAGAGTTTAACTGTACACCTGCCATTTTACCCTGGAGTATCTTTTCAGGGCTGGTAACAGGAATTGTGGTAATCTCATCCCCCTTTACCATGGAAACAGAACCTGTAGATGCTTCCTTTCTTTGTACACCATAGGCCACAACTACAACTTCTTCAAGTCCAATGTCTTCAGATTTTAAAACCACATTAATTACTGTTTTTCCCTCAATGGCAACTTCCTGCGTTGCCATTCCTACAAATGAAACAATCAATGTAGTAGCTTCTGCTGGTACACTGAGCGTATAAGCTCCGTCAGAGTCGGTAATGGTGCCAATATTAGTATTCCCTTTCACTACGATATAGGCTCCGGGTAACGGTTCTCCATCTTCGGTAGAAATTGTTCCTGAGATGGAAACCTGAGCAAATGCATGCATTCCCGCGAAGAGAAAGAATGCCAGCAATAACATCATTTTTCTCATAAAAAAATTAAATTTAAGGTTTATAATAAAGAATTTAATCACTTATAATGCAACATTTTATTTCATTATGATTATTTTCAAGTAATGAATTAATTTACTATCAAGTAAATAACAAACAGAAACAAATAAGTTCTGGAAATCTTAACCTGTATAATTAAATGATGGAACAAATATAAATCTCATTATTTAGTGTTTTTTTTCTAATAAGATTAAAATTAGAGAATAATAATAAAAAATACTGATGTTTCTAGCTTTTAGACTTATTAGTCAACATTTAAACTTAGAATCAGATTTAATAACAGATATTTATTTTATTATTCACAAATAAACATCAAAGCATATGCCGCTTACCTTATATTGTTGATTATAATTTACTTATCAGACTTATGTTTTGATATTATGTACGGTATTGTACATTTTTTGTTCGCTAACGTACAGGTAATTTATTCAATATCAATATTGTCCGAATAAAGTATTTGGAACAAATATTTTATTCGTTTAGTTGTATAGGGGTTCGCTTCTCTGTTGCAATATATTAAAACACCAAATGTAATTGTTTGAATTCCCTGTGATTCCAGATTCACAAATTCAAAACACTAACATTTTCTAATTCAGACTAAAAAATCTTACTTTCGCTTCCATAAAACCAATTGTCTAATCTATTTCAAGAACCAAAGTGAAACATATTTTCCTATTACTAAGCTTTTATTCCATACTTTACTTAAGTTTAAATGCCCAGCCCAGGGCCATTAACCGCTCAAAATTCCGGATTCATATTAACCATGTGAATGAGGCAATAAAAATTGACGGTGTACTGGATGAAGCCATCTGGCAAACTGCCGAAAAAGCAGAAAAATTTTACCGGGTTTTACCCATCGACACCGGAATGGCAAGCGCTCCAACTGAAGTAATGATGTGTTACGACGAAAGTAACATCTATATGGCCATAATTTGTTACGATACCCTTCCGGGACGAAGACCGGCTGAGTCGCTCAGGCGTGATTTTACCTTTGGTAAAAATGACAATTTTCTGGTGTTTATCGACACTTACAACGATCAAACCAACGGGTTTTCGTTTGGTATTTCGGCTGCAGGTGCACAGTGGGACGGATTACAGTCAAACGGCGGCACAGTGGGGCTTGAATGGGACACCAAATGGAAATCGGAAGTACAGAATTACCCTGATAAGTGGGTGGCAGAATTTGCTATTCCGTTCAGAAGCATCAGGTATAACCTGGGTTCTACAGAATGGGGCATTAATTTTAGCCGGCTGGATTTAAAGCGAAACGAGAAATCGTCGTGGGCACCAATGCCCAGACAGTTGCCAACAGCCTCTCTTGCTTACACAGGATCACTGGTGTGGGATAAGCCTGTCGAAAATTCCGGACTGAGGTTTTCATTAATTCCTTATGTTTCGGGCAAAATGGTCCATGATAAAGAAGCAGGTACCGACCCCAGGTACAATACAACCATGGGTATGGATGCAAAAATATCCTTGTCTACCGCTTTAAACCTTGATATGACGGTTAATCCTGATTTTTCGCAGGTAGAAGTAGACCGTCAACGCACAAATATTGAAAGGTTCGAATTGTTTTTTCCGGAGAAGAGACAGTTTTTTCTCGAAAACAGCGATTTGTTTGCCAGCCTGGGAAGGGACAATATCCGCCCTTTTTTCTCACGAAGAATTGGATTGACTTCTCCTGTGCAGGCAGGTTTGAGACTGAGCGGCAATATCGGGGATAAATGGAGAATCGGAGTGTTGAACATGCAAACCGGCAAAAAAGATTCCATACAGGGAAATAACTTCACTACCATAGCTCTGCAGCGAAAAGTATTTAAGCGCTCTAACCTCACTGCTTTTTTGGTTAACAAACAATTAACCGGTGAAATCATCGACACTTCAGCCTATAAATACAACAGGGTGGCAGGCCTTGATTTTAACCTAGCCAGCCTCGACAACCGTTGGACAGGCAAATTTTTCTACCACCAATCCTTTTCACCCGAAGCCGGAAATGACGCTTTTTCTTCATCGGCCAGCCTGGTTCGGGAAACCCAGACTTTTTTGGTTTCCCTGATTCAATCCTGGGTAGGCACCGATTACCGCGCCGAAACCGGGTTTGTGCCACGAAAAGGATATTATCAGCTAAATCCAACAATACAATACAAGTTTTATCCTAAATCAACCCGGATTGCAAACCATGGAGCCAACTTAAAAATGGACATGTATTTCGATAACCAGTTCGCAACCACCGACAGGGAAATCCCATTTACTTATTTTATTGAATGGCTCAACAAAAACAGGATTGCCGCAGAAATAAGAAATGTATTTGTTCAGTTGAGGTTTCCTTTCGATCCTACCAATTCTGGCGGGATAAAACTCGATTCCATGAGTAGTTATAACTGGAATGAAGCCGCCGTAAATTTTTTATCTGATACCCGCCGTTTGTTCAATGTTGACTTAACAGCCAGGTATGGAGGGTTTTACAACGGAAATAAATTAACTTTTAGTGGCGATTTGTTTTACCGGATACAGCCCTATGCAAGCATTGCCGCCTCCTTTTCGTACAACAATATAAAACTGCCCGAACCATACAGCAGTGCAGAATTAGTGCTAATCGGACCCCGCCTTGATATTACCTTTTCAAATAAGATTTTCCTGACTACTTTGGCCCAGTACAACAACCAGATAGATAATTTTAATATCAATGTAAGATTTCAGTGGAGGTACGCCCCGGTTTCCGATATTTATCTGGTTTACACCGAAAATGCTTTTCCAGCCGACTTCAAAACCAAAAACAGGGGAATTGTTTTGAAAATTTCTTACTGGTTAAATTGATGTACTTTTACCAGACAAGATTCTTATCCGATCCTTTAACGTTTCTGTAACTTTATGGAGTTGCCCTGACAATTCTATTTACACCATTTGGAATTTTAATATACTTTTGTCCCTTTATACCGAAATGACAATGAACATAAATCCTGATTTTAAAGACAAACGAACCCTTGAGAAATATTCCTCAGCATATACAATGTCGGACATGGAAATATTCGTTTTTCCTGAATTGCTTTATCCGCTTGTAATTGCAAACATTATGAGCCCGATAGTGTGGAAATGGCGCGAAGATCCGTGGTTTAAGGATATTCATAAAAAATCCTTCAATTATAAAGTGAACCGTATTAAGCAATACATCATGGATCACTACGTTTTTAACCTCGATTTGGACACCTGGGGCCTGACCACTAAACAACAGGAAATTGATCGGTTCAGTGAATTTATTGATATGGACATGCTCAGGCAATCGAATGCTTTGTTTGGGTATGAGGGCGACAAATACTATTTTGATATTGACATCAGGAAACATTTTGGCCTTGACAAATACGATTCTGATATTATTCCGTATTGGAAAACAGAAACTATAGAAGCGATGACTGCTTTTAAGTTCAGGGAAAACTTTGCCACCGGGGCAGGTGAGTGCGTGTCTTTGTCAACTTTATATGCCGCAGCCCTTTTTATTGTGGGCCGTATCCCCCTCGAAAATATTTTTCTGATAGGTACTCCTTTACATTCTCAGAATTTTGTAAACATAAACGAAGGTTTGTTGACCAATAACCGAAGGCTGGTTACCAAGAAAATGTGGTTTAACGGAACTTCGCTATCAACACGAGCACGCAGGGCGCTTGAAAATGAAAAAATTACTATAGTTTCTCATATTTCAGGGTTTATTCATCATATGTATAAGAAAGCCTCCATAAATCAAAACGATTTTGGGGCTTTTACATCGAAGCTCAGGGAATTTCTTCAAACAGAACTTTCTCCCGAAGTATTTATTAGTTTTTTAAGATTTCATATGGATTTTAAAAAATGTTTCCAGTATCGTCATATGGTGCATGGGCATATTTATTATATAGGGATGGAAACAATTTTTGAATATGAACACGGTTCAAAGCTCAGTTTTTCGGAAAGTACGCGCGAGGCTTTAATGGCCGAAATTGACGACGAGGAATTCAATTCACAACCAATTGAAGACAGGCTGGTGATTCAGGAAATTGAGCATTATCTTATCGAAAATAAGGTAACGAATATTAAAACAATGAAAGCACATTTTCTTGAGAATGTGAAGCTGAATTGTTGCAAAAACGAAGAAAATATTATGCGGCTTTTCGATGATCTGGCTGTTTTTATGAAAACAGAACCCAATTTACCATCCACAGATAAAGAATTTGAACAAGTTGAATCACTTCAGATAAACAATGAAATGTTAAGAGATGAAATAATGAACCTTGTTCGAAAAAATGCAGAAGAGAATGAAGTGGCACAACTCGCACTTTATGTATACAGGCAAATGGATTATGTGGACTGGAGACCATTTATAAAAGCGGCTGTTGAAAGAAATCCGGTAATTTTAGAAGGTTTAAGGGGGAAAACAATTGACGAATCTTTTGAAATAATTAATGCATTTCCTGGTGAATCAATTTATGATGAATCGCGACTTGCACAGCCTGATGAAGTATGGAATTTTAAACGAGGGGATGGAATTGAAAAGGCTATTTTGCTGGCCAGTTTTATTTTAAATGAAACAAATCCTGAAACACTGCTACTAAATATTGAAAATGAAAAGGTTGATCTTTTGTACAACGATAAAAAATACGAATTTACCTCTTCAAAAGAGCTGATAAAAAATATCAATTTTAAGATGTAGAACCCGGGTATCTTACATCATAATCTTAATACTCGGTTTTAAGCCACATTTAATTACAATAAAATTTAAAATTAAACTCCTTTAATGCCAATTCTATTAAGGTACCAGGCAGAAATGTATTGACAGATAACAAGAATTAAAAAAAACGCTTAAATTTGAGTATTGTAATAATATGTAAAAAGAGTTGAAATTAAGTTTAAATCACCTGGTAAGACTAATTAATGAAAAACTGAGGCTTTATTTAAGTATAAGTCTTGGGATTTTTTTATTTATCCTCTTTTTTCAGCCATTTCTGCTCGTCAGGTTCGATTTTAACAACAGGTTGCTTTTTGTTGCTGGTTTTGGTGTCATTGTCTTTATTATTTTGTATTTGGTAAGATTGGTTTTTCTTTGGCTGCATGAAAATAACAGTAAAACCGAAAATGAACCTTTTTTTGGCTCATCTATTAGCGGCTTTATCATTTTGGTTTTAAGTTCGGTTGCCTTCGCATTTTATCTGCGATATGTAGGATTGGTCAGTATTACCTTTTATATGATGGTTAAAATACTTTTAATTTGTCTTGCTCCGCCAGTGATTCTCAAAATTTATGAAACCAATCTGGAATTAAAGCGTCAAAATGAATCTCTTATTTTAGAAAAAAAAGGGTTTCAGAACCAGATTCATAAATACGAAGAAGATATTCTGAATAAAAAAATAGAGATTGCTTCGGAGAACTTAACAGAAAATTTAAGCCTTCTGATTGCTGAACTTGCGTTGCTTAAATCAGCTGATAATTATGTTGAAATTGTTTACAAAGAAGGGGAAGTGCTAAAGAAAAAGCTGATAAGAAATACACTCAAAAATATTGAAAACCAGTTAAGGCAGTACTCCAATTTTATTCGCTGCCACCGGATATGCATAGTGAATATGATTTACATTGAAAAATTAAGCAGGAACTTCAACAACTATTGGATTACCATTAAAGGTTACGAAGAACAAATTCCTGTTTCGAGGCAATATCTTTTAAAACTCAAAGAGTTGCTCTAATCCCTGGGGCGAATTTAATCTGCCATCAATTTCTTCCATTTACCCCTTTTTATGTAATTTGCCACTAAAAAGTTGTCGTTTATCCCCTGAATTTTTCCGAAAATAAATACCGCAATAAATTTGTCTAAAATCAATTGCGACCATGAATATTTTACTCGTATATCCAAAATACCCGGATACTTACTGGAGTTTTAGGCATGCCTTGAAGTTTATTTCAAAAAAATCGTCAAATATTCCTTTGGGCATTATTACAATAGCATCTTTACTGCCAGCCGGCTGGAAAAAAAAAGTGACAGACCTTAATGTATCCAATCTTAAAGATGCAGATATCCTCTGGGCCGATTATGTTTTTATCAGTGCCATGTCTGTACAGATGGAATCCGTGCGGCAGGTTATTGAGCAATGTTCTAAGCTGGACGCTAAAATGGTTGCCGGAGGCCCATTATTTACGGAAGAATTTGAACATTTTCCGGAGATTGACCATTTGGTGCTCAACGAAGGAGAAATTACCATTCCAATGTTTCTAGATGATCTTCAGCAAGGCCATCCAAAAAAGATATATCAAACAGATTTATTTGCCGATATGACCCAATCTCCGGTTCCTGATTTTTCACTGATAGATTTCAGAAAATACGCAGGCGCAACCATTCAGTATTCCAGGGGTTGTCCGTATGATTGTGAATTTTGTGATATAACTGCCTTATTTGGAAGAAAAGTACGTACAAAAACTTCAGCACAGATTATATCGGAACTTAATGCTCTGTTCCATCTTGGATGGAGAGGAGGTGTATTTTTTGTTGATGACAATTTCATAGGGAACAGGCAAAAATTAAAAACCGATCTGCTTCCGGCAGTGATTGAGTGGTTGGAATTGAACAATCATCCCTTTACTTTTATTACTGAAGCAACAATCAATCTTGCTGATGACAGGGACTTGATGGAAATGATGGTGAAGGCAGGTTTTACAAAAGTATTTGTTGGCATTGAAACACCTGAAGAGACCTGCCTGATGGAGTGTAATAAATCCCAGAACAATAACAGGGATTTGATTGAATGTGTCTATACAATCCAGAATTCAGGGATGGAAGTAACTGCAGGTTTTATTGTAGGATTTGACAACGATCCACCGGATATTTTTCAACGGCAGATTGATTTTATTCAACGCAGCGGCATCGTAACAGCTATGGTAGGATTATTAAATGCTCCACGGCTTTCAAAACTTTATCACAGGTTGAAAAGGGAAGATCGCATTGTTACAATGTTTACCGGCGACAATACGGACTACTCCCTGAATTTTGTACCAAAAATGGATAAGGAAGTCCTTTTAAAAGGTTATCAAAACATTATCAAGGAAATATACTCCAGCAAATCCTATTACGAAAGAGTATTAAGGTTCTTGAAACAATTCAGTCCTCCATACCAGAAACTTAAGTTGATTACGGTCAGTGACCTGGTTGCCGTTATAAAATCCATCATTTATATCGGAATTTTAAAGAAAAACAGGATTTATTACTGGCGTCTTTTTCTGTGGAGCCTTTTCAGGAAACCAAAAGCATTTGCTCTGGCTGTAACGTACAGTATTTACGGTTACCATTTCAGGAAAATATTTAACGGACTAAGTTGATTGGAAAAACCGGTAATGAAGAAAATAACAGATTTTCAGTTTATTGGTTTAATTTTATGACCTTTTTATAATTTCAAATAAATGAACAATGGCACAAAGTAAAATTAAATTTGCAGCACAGAATAATCCGGGATTTATAAATGAACTCAGGGAAAAAGTTAAAGATTATTTCGAAACCCATCAAATCTCAAAATTTGGAAATACTGATATCATCCTCAAATCTGTATTTATGATATCTCTATACCTGGTTCCCTATTTTCTGATGATAAGTGGATTGGTTAATTCAATTCCGGGAATTTACCTTTGCTGGATAATGATGGGGTTTGGAATGGCAGGAGTTGGCATGGGTCTTATGCATGATGCCAATCACGGAACGTTTTCAAAAAGCAAAATGATAAACAGTTTAATCAGCAAATCGTTGTACATACTTGGCGGATATCCTCCAAACTGGAGATACCAGCATAATACCCTGCACCACAGCTATACCAATATTGAGGGTTATGATGAAGACATTAGTTCAATAAGTCTACTCAGGTTATCGCCCCACCAGCCCAAATTTAAAATTCATAAATACCAGGTTTGGTATGCCTGGATATTTTATGGATTAATGACTTTATCGTGGGCTACGACCAAGGATTTCATGCAAATTCACAGATACAGAAAGGCAGGTAATGCATTTGTCGGAAGCAAGTCTTTTACAAGAATGTATTTTGAAATGGTATTTGGGAAATTGCTTTATTATATTATTTTTCTGGTAATCCCGCTTCTGGTTTTGTCCATTTCATGGTACTGGGTTTTACTGGCTTTTTTAGTCATGCATTTTATCTGTGGATTAATTCTGGGGATAATTTTTCAAACAGCACATGTGGTTACCGAAACTGATTTCCCATTGCCGGATGAAAACGGGAACATAGAAAATAACTGGGCCATCCACCAGCTCTCAACTACCTCAGATTATTCTCCAAAAAGCAGGGTTTTTTCATGGTTAATCGGAGGTTTGAATTTCCAGGTGGAACACCATTTGTTTCCGAATATCAGTCACGTACATTACAGAAAATTGTCAACTTTTGTCAAGGAAACTGCCCGGAAATATGGATTGACATACAAAGTGCAACAGACATTTTTCATTGCTTTAATGAACCATGCAAGGATGCTGAAATTACTGGGCTATTTTTTATACCCGGTAAAAAATAGAATAAGCAGAAATGTCAATTTGGAAAATTAAAATATTGGTAGAGGTTATTTCAAAGCATCTTAAATTATATCCATAACCTAATCAAACTGAATTAAAAAGTCCCACTATAATCGGAACAATAAACCTTTTATAGCGCATGCAGATCATTTAATTGGGAAAAAGGGCGGATTTACACCGCCTTGTCTTTCTTATACAATCTTTTATGCGAAATCCAAGGATTCATAAAGTAAGATATCCTGATTTGCTTTAAAACAGGGTCACCTCGTATTTTGTGTTATATCAAAAACGAAAATCAAATGAGAGAAGATTGAATAAATGGGCAACCATTTTTTAGTTTAAGTAAAGTTTTAGCGAAACTATAACTTCAGTACCCATTCCGGTTTTAGATTTTATTTCAATGTTCCCATTGTGGTCTTTGATGATTCCGTAAGAAATAGAAAGCCCCAAACCAGTTCCAGAGCCGGGTTCTTTTGTTGTAAAAAATGGATCGTAAACCCGGTGCAGAATCTCTTCATCTATGCCGGAACCATTGTCTATTATTATAATATAAACGAGATTGTTATCAATTCTGGTGGTAATGCTAATTTCCCCTTTTCCCTGAATTGCCTGAACAGCATTTCCAATTATATTTAAAAAAACCTGGTGGAGCTTTCCTTCATTTCCTTCCACAAAGGTAAGGTCCTGGGTAAAGTTTTTCTTAATTTCTATCCTGTCTTTGTACTTATGGTTTAAAATAAGGAGGCATTGATCAAGAATAGCATGTATGTTGCACTTTTCTGATTTATTTTCAGTCTGCCGGCTAAAGTGATTCAGGCTATTAACAATGTCGCTAACCCTGTAAACCCCTATTTTTATGCTTTCGATTAAAGTACCAAATTCTTCCCGGGTATCAATCAATAACTTACTTTTAATGTTGTCTTCGAAGGAAGATTCAATTCCATAAATTCCAGCCTGGATATAATTGAGCGGATTGTTTATTTCGTGGGCAATTCCTGCAGTCAGAATACCCAGCGATGCCATTTTTTCACTTTCAATCAGTTGATTCTGTGCTTTTTTCAATTCATCAAGGGTTTGGGAGAGTTCTTCCTTTTGTAATTTAAGATTATCGTTAACTTCTTGTAATTCTGTCTTTTGTTCCATAATAATACTTGTCCTTTTATGAACAAGTTCTTCGAGTTTTTTCTTTTGCAGGGTCAATAGCCTTATCCTTATAAAATAGAAACCCAGGAAACTGCCTAAAATAAAGATCGAAAATATGGTAATAGCATACCATGTTCTGTACCAGGGTGGGTTTACAATAACTTTTATTGCCAACTCCTTATTGTTCCACACACCATCCTTGTTGGCCACTTTTAACCTGAAAGTGTATTCTTTGGGATCAAGGCTCGAATAAGAAGTAAACCTTCGGTTGCCTACAAAATGCCAATCTTCATCAAGGCCATCCATTTTTATCATATACTGTAGGCGTGAGGGTTCGATATAGTCCAGCCCTGTATACTCAAAAGTGATATAGTTTTTATGGAACGGGATTTCGAGTTGGTTGATTTGGGCAATAGGCATACCGGGGTCAATTGATTTTTCGAATATTTTTATATCGAGCATAACCGGAACAGGGGGTCTGGAATTTTTAATAATTTCATTCGGGAGAAAGCTGTTCATGCCATTTATTCCACCGAAAAACAATTCGCCGCTCCTGGATTTACAAGCCGCGCCCCAAAAGAAATGATCATCCTGTAAACCGTCATTTTTGGTATAGTTAATAAAGGATTCATTTTCAGGGTTAAACTTTGACAAGCCACGGTCGGTACTCAACCATAGATTTTTTTCATTATCCTGCAAAATAGCGAAAATGATATTATTGACAAGTCCGTTTTCAGTTGTATAATGCTTAAATACCCCTGTTTTAATGTTAAGTTTATTTAAACCTCCACCAAAAGTACCAATCCAGAGTATATCACCGTCCAATAAAAGTGAGATAACATTATTGTTATTGATAGAGTTATAGTTTTGAGGATCAGTTTTGTAATGGGTAAATTTTGCTTGCTGCTGATTTTTGTCTTTGAATTCAATAAAATTTAAACCACCGGACCAGGTACCCACCCACAAATTGCCATTTTTGTCCTGGACAAACGCGTTGGATTGGACGGAGTTGGAGCTGAGACTGTTGTTATTGTCGGGTTGGTGCAAAAAGTAAGTGCAGGTTTCAGCATTTAAATCAAGCCGGTTTATTCCATATTCAGTTCCAATCCATAAAACTCCAGGTTTAGCCTCTTTTATAAACTGAATCCTCGTATCCGTAAGCCTGGCTTTTGTTCCTGATGTGCCTGCGAAAAGTGTAAAAGTTTCATTTTGTTTGTTAAATTTATTAAGTCCGGTGTCCCATTCACCACACCACAAAACACCTCTGGTGTCCTGGAAAATAGCGGTTATATTATTGCCTGAAAGACCATTAAGGCTTTGCTGCTGATGTTTAAAAAGTGTTGTACCGTCCATTTTTGCATTGTACCTAACAAGCCCATTGTCAATCAGGCCAACCCAAATATAGCCATCCGAATCTTCGGCAATTGAGCGTACAATTCCAGCAGGCAAAGAAAAAGGATTCCCGGGATTGTTTTTATAAATTTTAAAATTTCTTTGTTTTACTATTTTATCTACCCCTGCCTCGCTACCAATCCAAATTATGCCCCGGCTGTCCATAAATACAGACCTTATCCTGTCGTCAGAAATTGTATTAAGGCTGTTTTTCTCATGGTGAAAATTAGTTACCTGGTTTTTTCCCTTATTGAAAACACTTAGTCCAAACTCGCTTCCTATCCAGTATTCGCCCGAATTATCCTCAATAACCTGCATGGTTAAATCCGTTACCGGTGTTCCGGATTTATTGTTTTTCATGAAATACTTTGTGAATTTACCTGTTTTCCTGTTGTAAAAATTCAGCCCTCCTGCATATGCGCAAACAATAAGGTTTTTATTTCGGTCTTCGTATATGCCGTATACATCATTTGAGCCATAGCTTTCAGGATCATTGGGATTATTTCTGAAATTGACAATCTGTCCATTGTCCGGATTTAGCCTTGTCAGCCCAAATCCAACAATCCCTACCCAGATAAAGCCTTCTGAGTCTTTGTAAATAGCTCGTATTGTAAGACTTCCGTTGGTTTTAGTTTCAGGTGGTAAAATTTTAAAGTGTTTAAATGTATTTGATTTCCTGTCGAGCATATCTATGCCGCTGCCGACAACCCCAATCCAAATATTTCCGTTACTGTCAGGGTAAAGTGACCAGATATCTTCGCCTGAAATACCTTGCTTATTGTTTTTATCAAACGGGTAATGCGTAAATTTTTCAGAATTGATATCGAAACAGTCCAGTCCGCCTCCCTGCGTGCCAATCCACAGCTTATTGTCTTTGGTGATACAAAGTGCACGAATGGTATTCCACGATAATGAATTAGGGTTGTTTTTTTCGTTCCGGTAAACTTTATAATTAAATCCATCGAAGCGATACAAGCCGTCTACAGTACCAAACCAGAGGAACCCGGTTGCATCTTCGGCTATGGCAAAAGTAGCTCCCGGATCCAGGTCTTTTTCATCAATAATTTTCTGGATGCGAAGCTCATAAGATTGAGAATATAGCAAAGGGCTATTTAATTTAAAGAAAATCAAAAAAGTAAGAAGTATTAATTTTCCTGCTGAGGAAGAAATGCTTTCAAAGGATAGAGATCTCATATAGCCCTTATCTAATGTAAATTATAGTTTTAAAGATAATAAAAAATTAAATTAAACATGTAAATAAAAAAAGAAAATAATAAATACTGTGGTTCCATCAGGGTAAATATTATACCTCACAGTAATTGAATAGAATAACCAGATATTTAAATAGCCATTTACCAGCGGAATTAAAGGGCAAAATTGGAAATTAAGAAAAATAAAACCCAAACAATTGGCTTATTTGGGTTTGAATAATGATTTCAGGGAATAAATAATTTATACCGGTTAAACGTTGAAAGGCATTTTTATAACTTTGTTTGTTTTTTCATAAGCCTGGCTTTAAAACTAAATCTTGTAGTTTTACGAACTACTTTTTAAGCAAGTCTCTTATTTCGGTAAGTAAAATTTCCTGGTTTGTTGGTGTGGGTGGTGTTACAGGCGCTTCTTCCTCTTTTTTCCTTAAGGAGTTCATTCCTTTAATAACAACAAAAATGGCAAATGCCACAATCAAAAAATCGAAAGTAACCTGTAAAAAATTTCCATAATTCAGGGTTACGGCAGGTGAGTTACCAACGGCTTCTTTCATTATAAATTTTAAATCGGTAAAATTGACACCCCCTATCAGTAAACCAATGGGAGGCATAATAATATCCTCAACCATTGATGAAACAATTTTACCAAAAGCTGCGCCAATAATAATACCAACTGCCATGTCCATTACATTGCCTTTCATGGCAAAAGCTTTAAATTCTTTAACTATACCCATGATTTATACATTTTAATTTTTAACTTTTATTAATGATTGGATAAAATACACTTACTAAATAACTTACAATAAATTAAAAAAGCAAATCAAAAAACTAAAAGTTATTAACCTGTTTTAACCCACAATTGGCTTAAATTTTGAGATTTTTTTGCCAGTTTTGCAAATTGAATTTGACAATTAAAATAAAAGATTATGAAATATAGATTCCAGATTCTGACAATATTATTCATGTTGATTATAAGCAACCAGGCCATTTCGCAGATAGCACTGGCGGTATCGAAGAATGAAAATGGATCGTCGGTGAAGTATAGTTTGGAGACCGGAAAAACAATGGACGAAGCGGTAACCAAGGCACAAAAAATGCTGAGTGAACAAGGCATGCAAAATATAGAAGTTTTAAGAAGTACTGAAGAAACCGGACATAACCTTAGTTCAGGGTTTTACGTTTTAATTATATCGTCAAGGAAAATACTCGGAGGAAAGTTTTTTATAAGTTATGGATTAGGGGCCAGTGCCAAATCGAAAGAAGAAGCCATGCAAAGGGCTTTGGTTCATTTAAAGGAATACGATTGGGGATACGAGCGTAACTTTGGTTATGCTATTGAAAAAGAAGGAACTATTGAGAATTTTTACGTAAAAGAAGAAAAAGAGAAAAAATAGAATCTGACAGATTTTACTGAAAGGCTGATCCATACCGGTTCAGCTTTTTTTATTGCACCAGAGACTGGGATTCAGCGAATTGAGCATCGTAATGGAATAAAAAGGGATATAATTTTTAAAAATATTTCCAGCATATTAAAATTTTTATACTTTTGTGCCCGGAGAGATGGCAGAGTGGTCTAATGCGGCGGTCTTGAAAACCGTTGGGTGTAACAGCCCCGGGGGTTCGAATCCCTCTCTCTCCGCCAGGATGATTGAAGGAATGTAATAATTTACTTCAATCATTTGTTTTTTAGGGGCTTACTAAACTCTATTGATTAAACTTTAGAGCATTTATTTCCACTTTTTTGGCAAAATGTTTCACATGTGTTTCACACATTTTTTAAACATTTTGCTTATGAATACAATAAAAATCTTTCTAAGAGATGACCATTTAAACAAAAATGGCTCACACACAGTTAACATCAGATTAATTAGTAACAGGCGCAAAAAGGACTTATCTCTTCATGTTTATGTGAAACCGTTGAATTGGAATTTCAAAAAAAATCTTGTTTTTAAAAGTGATCCTGAAAGTGAACGCAAAAACAAGATTATAAAGAAATTCAAAAGTAGAGCTGAAAATATTATTGATGAATATTTTTTCAATGGTGAAACTTTAACTTTTGATGACTTTGAAAATCAACTTTTCAAGAAAGAATATCTGGATACTTCTTTTTGTGAATTTGTACTTGAACAGATCCCGAAAAAGAATTACTCATTGGAAACTAACAAAACATATTCAACACAGATTAGCAAATTACAGCAATTTAAGTCCAAGATTTTATTCTCTGATATTAATAACAGCTTTATTCAGAGATATAAGGATTATATGGTTAATGACCTTAAAAATAACCTAAATACTGCCAATAAAAGTTTATCTATGCTTAAGACGTTTGTAAACTGGGCTATTCAAGAAAAATTGATTAGGGAAAATCCCTTTGATAATGTAAAGATTTCGAAAGGAAAAGGAAAACGTGAACATTTAAGTTTTTCGGAGCTTGAACTATTGGAAAATTTGAACAAAAAAAATATTCTTCATCCTGGACAATTAAATGTTCTGCACTATTTTTTATTTGTGTGCTATACCGGATTACGTTATACTGATATTAAAAATTTAAAATTTTCGAATATAAAAAAAAGACTTTTAAATGGAAAAGAGACAATGTTTGTAGAACTGAAAATGCATAAGACAGGGCTTGATGTTTCAATTCCCATTATTCATAAGGCGCTTGAATTGATGCCAAAGAAAATAATTGATCAACAAAAGGTTTTCAAAGTACTATCAAATCAAAAAACAAATGAACATTTGAAGGAGATTATCATAATTGCTGGAATTGATAAGAATATCACTTTTCATAGTGCCAGGCACACACTTGCAACTACCGGACTGGAAAAAGGTATTCCAATTGAAGTAATTTCAAAAATTCTAGGGCATACAGAAATTAAGATGACGCAAATTTATGCAAAAGTAAATGATGGCTTAAAGTACCAGGAAATGCAAAAATTGGATAAAAAAAGTGTTGAATCTGAACTAGCAATGTTACATGATTGATTATCAATCATTATTCAATTTCTTAATTGAAATATATAGGTAAATGAGTTAAAATAAGAGCTATTTTTTTTGAAAAATGCATGTTCTGGAATTTAAGTGCTTTTTAGTTACAGTGATTACAGGCTTGTATAAAATTGATAATCATATATTTACTGTTGTAACCTGGTTGTACAAGCTTGTTTCTTTTGTTACACGGCAGATTATCAGCTACATACTACTACTATTATAATATATATATTTAATTATTAATAAAGTAACAGTATGTAACAAGTTTTGTTTCGCAAATTGAATAGATTTTTCAAAGGTTTTGGAGGTTGTAACAAATGTAACGGGTTATGTTCCTGAAATTCCATTTAAAGAAAAAGTTAAGCTTTTAAATAAAAAAAATCCCTCCGAATTGAAGGGATTTTTTAATGGACTTAAAAAGGGGGAAATTGAAATATTAAGACTTTGATTAACTACCTATATGTCTGAAATGTTTTAAAATTGTTTTCAAGCATTATTAAATTAAATGCGAACCTGGATTTTCTAAATTCTGAATAGGTTGAGTTGAATTCGCAATCGGGAATAAGGCCTGTGGCCATTATTTCCAGGATAATTCTTTTTTGTTCTTCAGATTCGACTTTATACCAGTTGTCGAATTTCATTTCCTGGTCTATCCAGGAATATATTTTGAAAAGTTTAGTCATTGGCACTTGTTTTTTTAAAGTTCTTATTGAATGTTCAGTCATATGGCGCTGATAGTTTGATATTAAAAGAATGCTCTGAGCTAGCGCCATTTTACTTTGTTATCGTTATTCCACGGGCGATGCCCGTGGTTATTCATATTTTACCCTTTCATGGTATTTTTTGTACCTAAAATGCAGGAATAGTTAAATCCTCATTTTCAATCTGGTTGTTTTTGAAATCCTCATATTCAAATTCTGCTAGGATTTGCCTGGCCCGAAAGATATAAGGCCGTCCAATTGCTGGCTTATATCTTACTTTTAAAGTCTCCTGGCCCTCTTCATTAATTGTTTCGGTCCAGTAAGGTATTTTGTATCTTTTTGTGGTGTGCTTGCCTTCTTTATTGATGTATTTATCAACATTTGGGAAATGATTTTCTATTGACTTGATTATATAATCAATGTCGTACCGGTTTGCCTTACTGAAAAACATATTTTTAATATCGGTGGCTGATAGCAGAATTTCTTCTTTATTGAACTGGAAGAATAAATCTTTTAGGTTTTGTTCCAGTTGTCTAACTATACCAGGCTTTGATGCTTCAATAACTTTTTTTAGTGCTTCGGTTCTTAATAAATCTGGACGAAACCACGCACGGCTTTCAAATTCCGTGTGCATTTTTCTTTTGTCAAGAAAATCAAGAAAGGCAGGTATTTCATTGTGCATTTCTTCGAGCAGGTTGGTAGCTTCAGCTTTTGGCTTTTTGATTTCGCGTACCCAATAACGGATGTCTTCATCGGTTGCACTTATGAAATTGTCAACATTGTTTGATAAAAGTATGATTTTGCCAAAGAAATCTATTTCAACAATGTCCTTTCCTTTTCTATTCATGGGCATGCTGTCAGCAGTTGCCAGGTTCTTAATCTTTTCAATAATGGTTTTCTTTTCAATAAAACTTTCATCAATTACAATAACCAATTTAGAGGCTAAATGTGCATTGAAATCGTTTGAAATTTCTGCATTACCTATGATGGTAACGTTCTGAGAAAATATTCTCTGCAGCCACTTTGCAAAAGTGCTTTTTCCTGTAGCGTTTTCTTTTGATACCAGGCACAAAATGGGAAGTTTTTGAGTAGGTTTTTGATATAATAATTGCATATAATCAAGTCCAAGCTCAAATTGTTCCTCGAAAATATGCTTTAGAAAACCTATTGTTTTGTCGTAATTCTCTTTTTCAGCTGTATGATTGAAAGGAGCATAACTATTGTAGCAATTATGAATTACTCTCTGGTAATTGGTGTGATCAGGAACATTAACAAAGTCTTTGTATTTGGAAGTAAATTTTATGAAGTGTTTACCATAATCATCTGTGATAACTGATTTTAGGCGTGGAGCGATGACATCCTCCAAATCATTTAACTTATTAGGTCGTTTAAAACGTTCATAATAATCGTTTCCAACTCTGAAATAGTTTTGAGCGTTGGCAGGCATAACCACTTCAAGCTTGTTCTCGTAATCGTTGTGCTTATATTTGGTGCCCAGGTATACAAATTCATTGCTACCTATTTGATTAGAGTGGAAATCATAAAAGGCATCAATGCTGTTGATGTGAAAATACCGTTGCAAACTTTTTTGCGAATGGGTTATATTGATTTTGTGGAAATAGGTACCAGCTTTGCTCAATGAAATTAAATCTTCAATAATTGAGTTTTCATGACCTTTCATTAAAATTAATAAATCATCGAGACCTTTTGGTTTTTCCTTTAATGTATTGCTTTTAACATGAGCAAAATAGAAATTTATATCAAAATCTTTTAATAAATCGTTGATATTCCTGGCTGAAGAAAAAAAGCCAAATGGTCTTTTATAAAGGTCATTTTCCTTCTTAATTGCATTTTCTGAGATATTAAGACAATCCCCATCGTAAAGCATAATGATATTTTCAACCTCACAGGATTTTATAATTTGGGCAATATCAGCATGTAATTCATTGGTTTTCTTGTCTTTAAAATGAGTTATAGAAGTGAGTCCAATAATATCCAAGTTGTGAATAGAGCCTTTGAAAGCTTTAAAAATGCCTTCGGTTAATACAAGTGTTTTGATCTTCTGTTTTTTCTCAAATTTGATTAAAAGTGAAGGTGGAATAAATGGAAAAGTACCAGCTCCTTTTGGGATTAGGTACTTCATATCGTCCTTGACGTTATCAGGATGTAGCCGCGTAATGAAATAGGTTTGAGGGCGGTTGTTATAGATATTATAATCCTCAGGAACTGCTTTAGGATGGTCGTATTCGATTATTTTTCTTTCCAGGTTATATAGAAGAATTCTAATATTTCCCTGCCTATCTTCAGTAAAGATATCATGTGTAAATGATTGATTTTCTTCATTTTGAAGTTGGATAATGTTTTGTTCTTTGGTTATTCCAAGTTCATGGAATATTCGTGTTTGGAAATAGGATGATTCGGGCATTTGAAATGATTTTACCTGGATTTGCACAAATAGATTAGAATCCCGGGGCATTTGCCCCCGGGCAGTATATTCAGTCCTAATAAGGACTTTAATAACAAAATAAAATTTTGAATTATGCGCTTAAATACCGGTTAATTTCTTTTTCGGTAATTTTATTATCCGGCGTCGTTTTTAAGGTTTCGTTAGCAACTAACTTTTTAACAGTTGCATGTGAAACTCCCAATATTTTGGAGGCTTTGTTTATAGTGAAAAGTCTGTTTTCGCTAGTTCTCTCATTCTGTAATGTATTGAACTCTTCTAATGCACTGATGACAATAGCTTTAATAGTTTTGGGGCTTACTAATATTAGCTCATTTTCCATTTTTTCGGCATTTTAATAAATAAAAATAATTAAATTGAATTGAAGTTCTACAAGAAGAAAGTGGTTATACATCCTTTTCAGGATTGATCTTCTTTTTGAATGATTCAAGAAAACTGAGGTAATTTTGATTGGTTTCGAATACCTTTAATGTAATGTGATCTAGTTGAGCTTCGAGATCAGGCAGGTAGTTGACTATGAACTTAATACTAGCGTAGATAGCCCTGGAATTAGTTTTTTGACCAAATTTTTCCTTAATGAATTTAAATTCTTCATCATTGATTTCATCCTTACGATTGATAGTTAATGCCATACATTTTAGTTTTAAAGTAAAAAAATAGGTGAATTAAATTAATGTATTAATTGAAAAAGTAAGGTAGAAATCATCCATAGGCATTGTATTAGTGAATACTGGAACAAAGTTGGTGAATGTTAATCTTAAACCCAAGAAATCAGTCAATTAAAATGCTATCAAAACTGTTAAAAATTGTGAAAATTAACCGTTATAAAATGTATAAAAACTTAATCAATTTTTGAGCCAGGCCAATATAACTATTTGACCATATGACATTAATAGAGATATAGCATTGAGCTTATAATAAGTTTTACCGAGATTTCAATGATAATTTATTCAAAATTTCATCGAAAGTTCAAAGAATTTTTTGTCGAATTTAGATCTTGATATTTGTATAAATTGGTACGGGATTTTGTCTTGATTAGAACGGAAATTCAAAATCAAATTTAACGGATTTTGATCCAGGCTATTTTTAGAAATTGGACCTATTGAGGTCAAATTGCTATCGTACCCTCAACATTGGCTCCATCGAAATTACAACGGAATTTTTTACTTTATTGAACTGATTTGAGAATGGATATATCCGAGGGTGTTTTTGTCAACCCGCTCACCAATGATAGAGGATATTTCGGGGACCGAAAGGCCTGAATCGGACAATTTCTTTACAAAATTGTGCCTGAAAAGGTGTGTTGTGATTTGCTTACCATCGACATAGAGGTTTCCGAATTCGTTGTTAAAAGCAATAATTTTCGATGAATAATAGGAATAAGACCTGATAAATTTATGCAGGTTATTGGTGATGTAGTTTTCAAAATAGGTTTGATTTATTGATGAGATATGAATAATCCTTGGATTTGAATATTTTTGGGTTTTTACCAATGCAGTGTTTGCATCGACTAAAGAAATACGCGAATAATCGATTAGTTCATTGATTCTCAAGCCTGTATTATAGAGCGTTTCGAAGACCATAAAAGAATATAAATCATATTTCTCAGTATGGTCCAAAATTGCCTGGCAGATTTTGTCTATCTGGAGATTGGATAATTTCATTGAAAAATTGTAATTTGCTTTAATGCTAAAGATTCGAAAAATCGTTATTATAAGCACAGCAACCGGCAGTTTGTAATTTTGCCCATTCAGTTGGATCATCAACAACTGGTATTAAATCACCATTTACAAATTTAGTTTCAGCCAGGTTAATTGATGTGAAAATTATATTACCAAAGTTTACACATGGGTAAACTTTTTCGTCGTTACCAACATATGCAAATTCTTTTATATTCTGAATACCAGGTTCCCAATCTTTAACTACCCTTAGTGATAAGCCACAGTTCATATTGATAAAGTCGTGGTATAGATCGTCATTGGATGAAGAAAGCTTCCAGCCATAACAAAATGAATTACCCATGAAAAAATCGGCCCAAAAATTACAGGTTTCTTTTAAACCTGAAAAAACACCAGTTTCATTTCTATAACCTGAACCCCTTGCATTAAAGTTTGATTGGTTTGTAGCTCCCAGATTTGGAGAGTTCCAAAATTCAAGATCGGTACTTTTAAAGGTCCCTCCATTGTGTCTGCCTGGATCATTATTACCAGTTAAAGATCCAAAATCGCTTTCTGTGGCTACATGCCAGCCAGGTTTAACAATCATTCTACTATCCTGCAATGCAAAATAATTGTATAAAAGACCATTTTTGATAGGTGTGTAAATCCTATTGTAAGGATTTATATATTTGAAAATATGAGGATTGGAGCAACATACATGCTCTTTATTTACAAAAAAAAGTTGAAAAGTAATTTCTGAATTAAATGAAGCCTCAAATCTGGTAAAATTGAAATTTTTATTCAACCTGACGTTTTCAAAAAATTCAACTTCAAATTTTTTATCTGTTTTTGAATATTTAACAACTACCAAAATATCATCGGCATGTTGATTTTTACCTAAATTGGGAGGAACCGGAGGAAGACCCATATCGATTAAATTTAGAAAGTTAAATTATAAAAGAAGCCCTGTATTGTTTTCAATATCAATGGTAAAGGAGTTTTTTTCTGCATTTGATTTCCAATAAATAAAATTGTCCATATCTATTTCACTATTTTTTATGGACTTATTTAGATTTAACCGCATAAATTCTGAAAGGACAGTTTGGTTTTTATCCCTTTGCCTAAGAGAAAATTGCAAGAATGACCTGAGCATTTTATATATGCCAATTGCAAAAATTAAATTTTTACGGTTGGTTTGTTGTGCAGCTGTGTTTGGATTGGCAACATTTACAGCCTTAGACCGAACTACATGTTGCCCTTTTAAGTTATAACCAGTAATCCCATTGATAGAACCAGTAAATTTACCTAAGATGCCTGTTTTGATGCGTGCCATAATAATGAAGTTTCAAGTTTTGAGTTTCAAGTTTAAAAGTTATCTGAATTCAATTATTTCCATCCTGGACGATTTTGAATAGTCAGACCGGACAAAGAATAGATAAATCAAAATATGACTTTTTTTTGTTCGTAAATTAAAACTGACAGATGCAGATAAAGCATATCGTGATTTCCGTGTTATTAAATATTGAAAAGAATTTGAATGAAAATCGTAATAGGCACAAAGAAGTTTATCTGAGCCAAGTTTTTCTTCATTCGTGTCATCGTACCAACTTAAATTAAAATTATCCTGGTTATCGATTTGCCTGGTAATTTGAAAGTTTGTTGAATCAAAGCTCTTGGTTGACATCCTGAAATGTTCTGGCTCAAAACTTCCATTTTTTACTGACTTATTTAGGTTGACAGCCATAAATTTATTATATGCTGTTTGGTTTTCAGCTCTATCATTTAAGGATAGATATAGCAAAGGCTTTAATTGTCTGAAGAAATTTAATAAAGGCATGATATTGGCCCGGTTGGATTGCTGATCAAGAGTCCTTGGATTGTGAATTTTCTGTGCTTTACTGCGTGCCACTTGCAATCCATTCATCAAATAGAATGTGCAGTCCTGGACATTGCCTGAAACCTTGTTTAATAGACTATTTGTTGAATATGCCATTATTCAGAACAGCGAAAGTTTTACGATTTAAGGAAAAAAATGCCTGAAAAAGCCAGGCATTTTAAAAAGCAGATCATCCAGGATTATTGGACACTCCCAGCCAAATCGGAACCTGCAGTAAACCTGCCAGTCCTTTTTGAAATGGAAGCTTTTGAACCATCCGCACGCTTTACATAAGCATAGGTCTGCAATTCTTTACCAACCATGATAGCGGGTAAATTCAACAAAGCGTTGCCTGTAGCGCGGCTAAAAGCTCCATCGGAAACAAAAACTGATTTTGACACTGGTTCAATCACCACTAAAACCACTTTATCTGTGGCAAGCTTAGAGCTACCATCAGCATCATTTACCCAATTGAATTGGGCTTCATCGTCCTGAGTTGTTGCTTTGGCTGTGAACTCAGGATTTGTCAAAGAACCCTTGCTGATTTTCAATTCATTCCAATTGACACCAGTTGAGGTAATCCCAATGCCAACATTGTCGGACATAAATGTATTATATCCTGAATGTTTGGCTTTCCTTTCGGGATGTGCTTCGGCTAATGCTGGTGCCAAAGCCTTAAACCATTCAAGGGTTGCAGCAAACGCACCACGTTGGGTTTGCTGTGCCACAGAATTTTTGTCAGAATATGACGAAGGCATAGATTTAACTATGTTCTGTCCACCTGTAACGCTTCCAACGACTGCGCCAACCTTGCCTTTGACGCTACCTAGGATGCCTCCTGTTAATTTTCCCATGTCTAATTGAGATTTAATGAATAAAAAATATTTAGTAAAAAAGAAAATGCCTTTATCAAAAATACAGTGTTACCAAAAGGTCTAGTGGTCATGACCTCTATAGGTCACTACCAGCGCTTACTGCCGGCAACATCAAAATGCCAAGTCCCTATGTTCGGACAAACATCGAATTTGGTTCCTGGTTAATGCTTTAAATTCTTTTCGAGTACTGCTTTAAATTGTGACAATACTTCGGTAACTTTTTCCTGGGAATCAAACATTCTTTCAATCATTTGATTTTTGAAACCATGATAATCGGTTTGAAGGTCCGTCAATTCCTTTCTGAGCTCTACCCGTTCGCGCGAATGTTGTTTGAATGAATTAAGAGAATAGAAAAAAAGTATTGAAAATACCAGGGCCATGCCTCCTGTATTTGCAATTAGTTCAAAGATTTTTGCGTCCATACCTTAAAGATGTTTAAAGTTTTGAGTTTCGAGTTTGACCGACGACGGAAGATCGAAGTCAGGAAAAACAAGACTCGTGCTATTTTTATTGTAAAATTATGGTTAACGAATTGGATTACAATAAATTAGATAAAGTATTATGCTATCATTTTAGTAAGTGATTGGAAATGAGGGAGAATAAATTGATAGCAATTAAAAAAGAGGCTGAATTTAGGAATTAAGCCTCTTTTTTTGGAATTTTATTTTATACTTTTTTGTTGAAATATCGGTAGACATAAGCTCTTTTTAAATCCTGGATAAGATTTAGGTTTTCTTTGAGTTGTTTTTCTTTTGCTTCGATAAAGCGCAATTGTTTGATGGTTTCGGCAAAGGCTGCAGGATTTGATTTTACAACTTCCAATTTCTCATTGATAAGTTGCTTATAATAACCAATACGGATAAATGGAATAACTGAGCCAATTAAATAAGGATGAAATGCTTTTGTTCTCCAGAGGGCAAAGGTTATCCAATAAAGTACTTCTTTGAATTCTTCGGATTCTGTTTGAATGATGAAGCTGTTTGGACATTGAAACTGCAATGGTTTGCCGGAGTTGAGACCTTTGCAAAGGACAAAGAAATGAGGTTTGCCGTTTTCGGTTTTTGATGTTGATGATTTAACGATGAATGTTGACATAGCTCTGCGATTTAAAATTTATCGCTAGGCCAAAAAACATTTTTAAAAGAAGAAAGAAAAAAAGGGAAAAAAAAGAAAAAAGAAAGCCTTATAATCAGTTTTTTACGGAGTTTTTGTCAAGGTTTTTTTGAAAAAAAATTATCTGAATAAACCAGGTAATAAGATTTTTTTTTCAAAAAACCGGAGGCGAAAAATGCCTGGACAATGATATAAAATCATAAAAACCTGGCATTTTGAAGACCTTGACTAAAATGGAGTAAAAAACTAACTTTGCTGGATTTTTTATTTTTGAAAAATGGAGGAAACGTCAGTTTGATTTAGCTAGGAAAGTGATACAATCGCACTCCAGTGGTGGATAGAAATAATATTAATTTTGATTAATTTTTTTCCTATTTTAGTATTAAAAATCAAAAACTATGGATGTATCTGCAAAATCGACAGAATATAAAAAATCGGAAAATTCTGAGAAAATAATATATCATTATAAGGATTTAGAAAATAATTTTGATGTTGTTTCCAGAATAATTATACCAGCTGAAGAAAAAGAAATTCATTACCCATTTAGTAAAGAAGGATCTCAAAAATATAATTATATCAAAGTTATTGAGTATGAAAAGGTTTCACCCAGTGATGTAAAAGGAGTTTACAAAGCAGTAAGCTTTGGGCTAGGATTTACAAAAAACCTAAGTCCCCTTATTTATGAACTGGAAAAATATCCAAGAATAGAGAAAATTATCATTTCACGTGATTCTGCATCAAAAATCCTTGATACTCAAATTATATTTAATAAAAAAGAGCTTGAACAGATATTTGAAATCATAAAAAGCACAAAAGAAAACCAATCTACAGAGCTCAAACTTGTTTCAAACAATCAGCTGGCCAAGTATTTTTCGGATAAGTTCTCTTTGTCTGAAAAAACATACAAAAAAGGAGACCTAGCACTATTCGTTGAAAACAATCAAATAGAACCGGATGAATTATCTGATAGGGATTTAAAGAGTTTGATTTCATTAATACCAAAAGAGATTGCTGAAGAAAAAATTATTTTTAGTGCTGAAGAAAAAATAAAATTCATTAAACTAAACAAAGTAAAGGATGAGTTTAAAAAACTTGTAGATCAAAAAACGGATACTTCAACACTTGAAGAAAATTGTCAGTTATTTCTTACTGAGAATAGCTGGATTTTTTCAAACATTTTATCAATTCCAGTAGCAATATTGGGAACAAAAACCTATGTTGGCGGTAAATCATATGAAAACTCGGGAGGAAAGGAGGCTGACTTTTTATACCGGAACGATTTGACACAAAACGTTTGTATTTTTGAGATTAAAACACCACTTAAAAAATTGTTTGATACAAAAACGCCATACAGAAATCCTGATATTTATCACTTAGGTAAAGAGTTGACAGGAGGTGTTGTTCAACTTTTAGATCAAAGGGATAATCTTCAAAAAGACTTTTACTCTGTTTCAAAAGGCAAATTCAATTCCTTTACCCCAAAGTGCATTCTAATAATTGGTAAAATTTCAGGTTTATCCGAAAACCAGGTCAAGTGCTTTGAACTTTATAGAAATAGTTTGTCAAATATTGAAATAATAACCTTTGATGAACTCGCAAAAAGAACTGAACTGATTCTTGGAGAATTCATTGATAGCTCAAAAAAAAGGAAAGTTACAATTAGGAAAAAGAAGAGTACTTAAAACTCAACCATTACATTACCTGGAATCACTTCTGATTTGAATTCCACAAATTCAGGTTCAAATTTGATGTGTCCATTTTTTCTCATAATATCTATATTAATTGGAATGTCTTCATGTTTATGCCAAACATATTCCAACACATTTTCACCTGAAGCTTCCGTGAAAATGATTTTTCCTACAATATTATTCATAAAATCATCATCTGAAATTTCTTTTATTATGAATGACCTACCTATTTCTCCAATAGGTATTTTTTGATTAGAAGGATACTTTTTAAGCATAACTGAGATTATTTTAAATGAATTAGGAGTAAAAGTAAAAAAAATCGAGAATTTTGATGAGAAGATTTTTCCAGTATCTAATCACTATTAGATATTTTTAATCTTCTCTTTCAGCACGTTAAATTCTTCAATTTTTTCTTCAAGATCATCTGGAGTGGGAAAAGTTCCCGCCTGATCTGATTGCAAATGGGCATCGATCAAGTCTGAGATATCACCAAACTTCTCAACAACTTCTTCAACAAGAGCTTTGTCATACTTTATATCTTTCAATCTACCCATTCTTATTTGAGGATCAAACCGTTGAACGGTACCCCCCAGAATAATAAAAATTGCTAATGCCTCGTATGATGAGCGTAATGCAGACATACCTGATTTTACATTATCAGTTCTTTCACTTCCTGAAGCTTGTTTGCTCTTCCTTAACCACTCTTCTGCTTTGGTCGGATTTGTAAATTGTCCTTCATTTGCAGGACTACTGTCTAACAAGACCCGCCCACATTCAGTTAAACTTTCTCGTTCAACTGAATGATGCAAAAAGCTCTTATTAATGCCACTCAGATATTTTTTGCTGAAATTTTTAATATAGTAAAAGAAGACCAGGTCATGAGTAAAAACTACAATCTGTTTTTTTAGAGCTTCTTGAGCCAGGCGCTCTGCAATTTGTTTCTTTCTTTCATTGTCCAAGGAGTTAACAGGGTCGTCAAAAATCAACCCTCTGTTTATTTGAGAAAGAGACATTTCTGCAATAAAATCAGCAATAGCTATGACTTTCTGTTCTCCTTCACTTAATACTGCATTTGGATTCCGACCTTTTAACTTCAATTGTCTATAAGACTTTCCCGATGAACCAGTATGATTAACCTCTATCCCAAAACTACCATTTAGTTTTTTGCATTCATCGTTAAAGGTCTTAATATATTTCTGGTTAAAATACTTGTTTGATAGTGCCTTTTCTTTGGCGGTAATTTTACGTTTTGCGAAATCAGCTTTCCCTGCCTTTTTTATCCAGGCCTGATTATTTATGTATAATTGAAATTTTGAAAGATGTGTATTGAATTTTTCTTTGTGTACAAAGTAAATTTTCTCATTCAATAATTTTTTCAATTCTTTATCTTGTTCATCATCTATTAGTATTTTAATTGATTCTTCAATGTTGGCTATAATTCCATTATGCTCTTTAGTGTCAATCTTGATTTCATTCTTATCACTCCATTTCTTGTTTTCAATATCCAAAATGATGTTTCTAGTAAGTGTTTTTTGTTCCGCCAATTTTTTCTGTAAAGTAGCTAACTCTTTTGGATAATTTTCAGATAGCCACATTGCAAGTGTATTATCATCTGGGAACAAATCAAAATTGAGTTTTTCGTATATTCGGACAGTCTGATCAAGTGCCTCCCTGGCTTTTTTTGCGTTTTCTTCTGCCACGCTTTTGATAAATTTCCAGTAGTTGATAATTAGATTTTCAGCATCTTTTGAGAGTGGTTGGTGACAAAGCAAACAATAATCCCCAGTTTCAGGATAAATATCCTTCTCATTTTTTTGATTCCTAGCAAAAATCTCGGCAGCTTCAATAAATCTTTTCCATTCCTCGGTCCCAATTCCCTGTATTTTATTTGTTTTAAAGTTTTCAACACCTTCTTTTTTGGCAATAGATTGTTTATTTATGCAGTCATTAACTGCGTTTTTAATTCTATCAAGATATTCCGATGATAAATATTTATTTAAGTTTTCAATGGCTGATTTGTTTGCTTCCAGAAGTCCCTTTATGTTTTCGAGCTTTTTTATCTCTTTTTCCTTTCCTTTGGAAACTAAGAGTAATTCATCATATTTTTTCTGTATTTGCTCCTTCTTAGATTTGTCTTGCTCAGAAAATGGAGTGTATTTATCTAAATCCTCAGTCTTTGTGGCGGCTGAAAGATTCTCAACAAATGTTTTTATATCAGATTCGCCCTCAAACCAAAGACTAAATTCATTATCAGAATGTCTGGTTTGTATTTCTAGTGTTAATCGTTCCTCTACTTTATTGATTGCGTTGGTAAAGTCTGCAAAAAAACTTAAGCCAGCAGGTCTAAACTCAAATTCGTTCTTTTGAGCTAAATGGCTAAGAACACTTTTCCCATCAAACACTGCAAATTGTTCAAAAGCTGCATTATTCCTATCTGAAAAAGAGAGTGTTATGTTTGATTTATTTGAAGTGAATGTGAATTTTGCATCAACCGGTTTGTGTCCGCTTTGAATATGTATGTTTGGAATAATTTCTTCAGGTGCTTTTGAATAAAACACGTTTTTCATTAATCTCACATATCCGGATTTTCCAGAACCGTTTGTCCCAAAGATAGTTGTAAGATTTGGACTGAATTTTAAAGTTTGTTTTTCTACTAAGGCATTAACTCCCTCAATATTTTCAAGTTTGGTTAAAAGCAAATCCGATTTATAGCTCCCTGAATTTCCATCTTTGTAGCTTATTTTTATTTCTGGTTTATCAGTCTCATCATCTATTTCAAGGTCTTCAAGAAGAAAGTTATAAGAGGTTTCAATGTGATTATCTGAAATTTGATCTCCTGATAAAATTTTTTCAGCTAAATATTTAGCCCAATAAGGCAGTTCTTCTGCGAAATTCTTAACTTCTAATTCGAGGGTTTCCCCTTGGTTTTCGTTTTCTATATTTTCCATTAAGTTTTAATTTTAGTGATTAACATCTTGTACTATATTCTTATTTTCTGAGAAATCTTCGGTTAATTCTTAGGCAATATTTACAAAGAATTCCTTGCTTCTCGCTACACACTCATTATTTTTTATGATGAAACATTCTGCCCAATGAGTACCTTTATACAGCGTACTTTCTTTATGTTTTAATCCACCAGCTCCTAGAGTAAATGCTTTAAAAATGTTCCCCCTTAAATTATGAAGTGCTTCTTCTCCTGTATTGACAATTTGCCAATACACATCGAAAGGCTTTTTAACATTTGTAATTGCATTGAAAAAAATATCACAATTTTTTGGAACAATAACTTGATTGGTGATTGAGTTCCATGCTCCATTATCCCTATACCTTCCATGAATTTCTACATAATTTGTTAGTTTCATTGACCAGCTAGGCTCTTCCCTATGAGAAACATACAAAAGCGAAGCAAGTATTGAAGCAGGCAATATACTGGATTCAGAAATCACTTTTTCAAACCCGACTTCTCGATAAGCTTCGTTTACTGCTCTTGTTCCTAAGGCGGCTTTTAACAACTCATAACTTCTTTCAGGTTGTTTTGCTTTGATGAAGTCAAAATCAGATTTTATTTTCTTCATCCACATAAAGAAGTTTTTTTCCTTTTGGTCGTTTTCTACCCATTTGTCCGCAAAATTTTCTCTTGGGTCTACAGGGTTTTCCACCCATTTTGTTTTTCGTCCGGTTTTATCGTCTATCCTTTCTTCAATAAAGGTGGGCATCCTATTCAGAATATTCATAAGAGCATCGAACAGGTTATCTTCATTAGAATATGCTCTGGCAGAAAGAGTGGTAATTATAATTGAAATAGGCTTGTCATCGTCATCTCCAAACATTATATCTCGATGACGTTTCATAATCTGAATTGCTCTTTGCAATGGTGTTTTAATTTTGTAGCCAGGTACGCTTTCAACGCCCTCATTCATGGCCTTAGCAAAGGTTTTTCTTCTCTCTGTAAGCTGAATTAACATTTGCTCTTTAAACCAAGTTGCATACCCCTTGGGATTACTTTTCGGCCAATCGTTTGAATACTGTTTGTAATCCTCGGTTTCATTGTCAGTTATTCCTATTGCATTTTTTGCAATACCTTCTGGAATATTTGATGCTAAAAGTCGCTGATAATCGTCGGGGATAGATGGCAAAATATCCATATGAAACTTTGTGGATTCAGCATAATCCAGAGTCCAACACCTTCTTTTTTCAGGTTGTAGCATAGAACGATAAATCTCACTATCCTTTAGTGTCTTGCCAACAATCAGCTTTAAACTTTCTTGTGTGAAAGTTGAGTTGTCCGCAGTTAATTGACAAACTAAGTCCACATCATATTCATCTTCATCGGTTACAGGTTTTATTACTGTGCCTAATAAAAATGACCCTTGTGGGTAAATTTCAGGGGCATATTCATAAATTCTCGACTTAGGCTTGTTTAAATAATTTCCAACAGCCTCATATCTCTTAACTGCAGTTTCAAATTGACTATCAGTTATTTCCAGATTCTGAACAATCTTTTCAAGCACTTCATTTATGGCAGTAACATCAGGTCTTTCAATTAACATACTATTTTATGGTTAAAGTTTCTATAAATCCTTTTTTTACTTTATTTTGGTCATATATAACCAACGACATATCGGCTTTAGGCATCCAAACACGGCCAAATTCCATAGCAGAAGAAACCGGCATCGATGGAAATACGTGTAGTTCAGTATTTTGACCATGAATAGCTTTGATTTTGTTGAATACAAGCCTCGTTATTTTTCTGAACTCACTTAAAAGTTCTTTCGTTTTTAAAAAGTCGTTATTTGGTTTTTCATGAGTTATTGTCCAAATACTCACATCGTTTCCTAATATGCTTGTAATTCTATCATTCGTAATATCTGCACTTAATGAAATATTCAAAGCAACTATTTTATTTTTTGTAGATGATTCAATGAGCTTAAATTCCTTAATTTCAGTTTTGTCATGCCATATCCAGCTTGATGGTTCCTTATGCCTCTGGTAAACATCAACTTTGTATAGGTCAGAAAAAAGCGTTCCTAATTTCATCAAAAGAGGCATAGGTGCCAGTCCAAAGACTGAATAATGCTGTACCTCACTATTTGTTTTTAGAAAGCCAACTTTTTCTTTGAACTGCCTTTCAAGATTATTTGACTCAAAATCCCAGTATTCCTTTTCATGATCTGCAAAGGCACTATTTTTTAAGCTTAATTCAACAGGATATTCACTCGTTGGGTAATTCTCAGGAATTATTGCCTGAACGGCTTCACTAAAATTCAAAGGAGATCCATGTTTACCGATATTTGCCCCATAAAAAATAATGTGGCTTTTGCTTTCTGGATGAATTGATGTAAGAAGCTCTATTCTTTTCTCATGAGCCTTTTTCATTTTTTGCAACCTTTCTACCGGATGCTCATCAACTTCCTCCTCATCTATTTTTCGGTGATGAGTATCGCAAAGGAGCATCAAATTATCAAAGGCTTTGGCCAGTTTTGCCGATAAAACTGCATCACCCCTCGGTCCATCGGGACTATCAGCAACAATGTGCGCTATGTAGGCTCTATTCATTTTTGCTAAGGAAAGATCATCCTTCCATAAAGCTACATTACATCCTTCATATTCACATCTCCCACCAGAGAGAGTCCATAATTGAGTCTTAACCTTTTCCGGTATACTTGTATTTGACATATTGATTAATCATTTTTAGGTGACATCACTTTAAGTATATGAATAAAAAAAGTCCATTACTTAAGAATAATGGACTTTTGCGGTGATGGAGGGATTCGAACCCCCGAAGCGAATTCACGCTTACCTGAGTATCAATCTGGCGCATTCAGCCACTCTGCCACATATCTTGTATTTAAGTTTCTATCCATCATTTAATTCTGGCTTTTAACCTTCAATCTTTATGCCAGTACCTAATTTCATGAAAAGTTCAGAAGAAACTTTAAAACTACAAGACAATTTGTCAAAATATCTGACAATTAAATTGTTAATATGACAAAACGGCCATGTAATTTATGAAACAAAAAGAGGTTTAATAAAATTATACTAGCATCTTTTACTATTTACCTTTAAATGGCACAAAGAAATTTCCAAAACTGAGGACTTGGATTTGATAAAACATTTCCTTGTCAAATAAATGAGCAAACTGGTTACTTTAGCTTTGTATTATTATTTACTTAGGCTGAAATTTTCCTCTTCAATATCAAAGGGATTGCTTGACAGATGAGACGAGAAAGTAAATAGCCTGGTGGGTGGGAATTGAGTACTGAGGTAGCAACGAGCAAAGAAAAAAAGAAAACCGAGAACGACAGTCAAAATAAAATGAACGCCACTGTCGACGAGAGCGCGGGCCCGCTGCGGGCTGAGGGGCGGCCTGCCCAGGAAAGGCTGAGGTACGAAGCCGATGGGCAGTGCTGGGGCTTGGTTTGTATTGCATCCTTTGTACTCGACTCCGCTCGGACACCGAAGGCAATACAAACCTTAGCCTCTGGAATTTTTTAGACGGGAAAATCAAAAAATTGTTGCCTTAGAAAAAATCCCGGATGAAAAATGCCCGCCCCGAGACGCAGGGCCCGCTAAAAAACAAGGTGCGGCGATGGGACGGCTGCTCTTGTGGATTGAGTGAATGAAGTGAGGCAACGAACGGAATGAACGAAAAACGCAAGTGCAGACGGCACAGGAAAGCCGCACAATGAGGCGAGTGCAGGGAACTGCAAAAATGGTGACAGCTTCGGCTTCGCTCAGCTACCAGATTCTGCACTAAATGAAGAGCTGACCCGAAGGGCAACCGGCTTCTTTTTATGCCTTAAAAATCAATCAAAAAAATAAAAAGATGCCGGGCAGAGCTGGCGACATTTTTGCTGACCAAACGAGCCGAATGCCTTATAAACCCAAGCTGGGAGACTGGCTTTGTTCTGAATTTTCAATTACAATAAGTTTTAATTGAAAAAAGCTGTTGCTAAACGTAATAAGTTTTCTAGCCAGGCTGACAGTGGCAAAAAAAGAATACCGCTTAATTTGCTGTGTATTCAATCGCAAGGGGGAAATTTCCTTGCAGGGTTTCTAAACTGGCTTGTTAAAATTTTACTTCTATTTATTTTGCTATTTTAATTGTAAAATTTTAATGTGCCGGATGGGATTTGCTCTGCTGTTTATTAATGCTGAGAGGTAAGGCTTTTTACCGGAAAGAGAAAAAATGAGTTTTGCGATAGCAAAGTGTTTTTTCGAGTGTAGGGAAAGTGCCTGGAAGGATGGTAAAGTTATTCTGAAATTGGATATTAGTGCTTTGAAATTAGGGTTTTGCCTGTTGTCTCAATTTCTGGATTTCGACTCACTAGCTGATTAAAACGGCAAAGCCTTTAATAATATATTCGACAAAGGTTTGTAACCTTTGCCAGCAGGGGAAAGTGGAACACCATATAACCTGATTTGTGGGATGGATATTTTCATTTCTGGGTTTATTCTCCCAGTAATTGAGGCATTTGGTTAGTAATCCGGAAATTCCAGACAACCACTTTTTTATAACCTGATTATTGATAGGTATTTGGTGTTTTAATTTTGAAATCACTAGTGTCCGGTTAATTATTTGTTCAACTATCAAAAGTCTCTTAAACATTAAGTTGTACGGCTCAATGTTTTAACAGAGCTTACTTTTTATTCTGCCCTTCATTTTTGGCTTGACCCAAAAACGAAGCAAAAAAGTCAAGGCTCCCGTGAAAATATTATTCACTTAAAATCTACGAATATGAAAACACTCTATGTTGCTGAGAAAGATGAGCTAAAGGCTCTTATTAAAGAATGCCTTGAAGAAGTTTTTGTACCTTTTTTAAAAGACCTAAAACCTGAGAGGGATTTGGTTGACTTAAACGAAATCACCCGTTACCTCAACCTTAGCAAAAGTCATATTTATAAGTTGTCATCTAAGAATGAAATACCTTACCGTAAGTTTGGTAAACGTCTGTTTTTCTCAAAAAAGGAACTTGACGAATGGATTTTAAAATCCAGTTCTCATCACCAAACTGTTGAAGATAGGGCAATGGAATATTTAATGAAGAATAAAAGAAAAAGATTTTAACTTTGTAAAATCATTACCCAAAGGGCATTTGAACTGGTTGCCCGCAATACCGTAATTTGCGGAACGCATTCTTTGAAATGCGTTTTTTATTTTTTATCCTATTCTATTTCTTAAATACTTGTTTTTATATTTATTCCTATCCATTTTATCAAGCATAAATGAAATATCAAAAATCAATTCAAAAAAAGGGAATAAAAAAGGCTCTTATCGAGATAAGAACCCTGTTATAATGTTGCCACTTCAAATCTATGCACTAAGCATATTTTTTCAATAAAAACAAAGAAAAGTTAAAAAATGGAAAAGCGCAAATAATTATTACTTATTCACAGTGAAACTTTTAGGATCAATTATTGGCAAAATGGCATTGTGTAAGAATGTTCCTTTAAATTGAGAAAACATTATACCTCTTACTGTTGAAATAGTGATAGAATTTAATGTTACTAAAATATTATCAGGAAATGATACCTGATTTGTTTCTTTATTGTAAAATTCATTAAAGTTTACAATTTCGAATATACAACTTGATTTTAATGATCCCAGATTTGTTTCTTTGTCCTCGTGAAGGATATTAATGAAAGCAATAACAATTACCAGGTTATTATCAGGATTGATTTTATGCTCTATATTGATATTAAAATGAAAGAGCGTTGGTTGATTAAATGGAATTGCCGGATGTTTTAAATTTACATCTATCAGTTCAATTGCTTTTAATTGAAATTCAATATTTTGCTCTGGTACTTTCATTATGCGTATTGAATTATTGGTTCTTTTGAATCATTTTTGATTTCACGCGATGGTTTTTGAGTCCACTTTATTGCTGGTATTGCACCAGAATAATCTGAAAGACAATTAGGTACAGAAATCTTTGTTCCTGAAGTGACATTTATTTTAAATACAAAAACCTGTTCATTGACAGTTTCTGGCAGATTTATCAACTTTATACCCAGCACCCTTTCAATTTCGAATAAAGTGTCGGAATTGAAATTATGAGTTCCACTAAGCCACTTTGATATTTCAGATGGATATTTGTCAATGGCTTCTGCAAAATTTTGTTTATTCCACCCTTTTGCTTTTATTGCTTCGTCGATTTTTGCAGCAAGCAGCATTCTTTTGTCTGTGATTTCCTGTTCTTTGGGTGATATTTCATCGAGTAAATCATCGATTAATTTACTTGTATAATTTCTTGCTTTCTTCATTTTTATTGCTGTTTAAAGCTTAGATTTCAAATTCCAATTCTCCTTCAAAATCTTTGCCTTCATTTGTATAAAAGATATCTTTGCTTAAGAGACGCTTGTAAATTTCATCAGAAATTTTAAGTAATACCTCATTTTCAGAAGTCAGTTTGGGGTCTTCCTGTAGAGTTCTTGTTGTTTTGGGGCCTCCTCCTCCCAAAATAATTAATGATTTTCCATACCGGATACAGTACAATCTTAATTTTCTATCGGGCTGGTCTTTTATAGCACAGACCAAATCTCCTGGTTTTCCTTCATTCAACGTAAAATACTGTTCGCGGGCACCTGTTTTTTTGCCTATGGTATTTAAACGCATCAAAATGTCCTTTATTTCACTTTCAAATGAATTTTTGTTTTCTGAAACAAATTTATCGAAAAGAGTTATTTCTACGTCAATATCCAGTAACGTATATATAGATGCTTCTTCTCCGCTAAATTTGTCTAATTTTACCAGTTCTAAATTCATTTATTATTGTTTTGCAATGATAATAAAAATTCACTTTCAAGTGAATTTATTTTAACATTTTTATTGATTTTTTTTTGTTTTTTATGAATTTTCCTGTATCCAGCAATTATAATTTTTGAAGTATTTATTTACAGGCTGATTCATTAAAATTTAGGTAATAACTCAACTTCGTGAAATTGTTTAATTATTAGTAGAAGAAAGAATTTAAGAAATTTAATATACTATTCTTCTGGTTCAGCCGCAATAAGCATATCATCAATATCTTTGTTATAAGCTTTGTCTTTGTTTTCTTCCAGGTCTTTCATCAACAGATGAAAAAACTGGCCCACAACATAATTTGCCAATCCTTTATCGTTTGCCAATTTATTCATGAATTCTATTGGGGGTTCTGCATTTTTTAGCAATGCCTTATCGATACTTTCCCTTAATTTCATCTTTTTTACATCTTCAATATTGTCAGCAACCAGACTTGCAATCAAAGATTTGTCCTCTTTAAGGGTTTCGTATACCTCCTTAACAACTTTATCGTTATCGCCTAAATCAACAGCATATTTATCATTAATTTCTTTTACTATTATCTTTAATATTTCTTTAGGCTCATTTGGTGGGCTTTTATGGCCATCGCCACCGGGATTTTCAATTATGGCATCTTCAGGCATCAGAATAATGCTTCCATTTTCTTCTTCCTGCACTTTAAACTTGTTCATATCCACCATTTGAAGGACTTCAAAAGGTAAGGTTTCCTTATCGTAAGGAAGATATTTAATCAAGAGTTTGACAAACAAATAGAATTTTTCAAGATCGGTATCAATAAATGTAATTATCTGAGAAATAAAAGAATATTGACGAATGTATTTTTCCAGATTTTTTCTGAATTTATACTTATCATCAGCTGATAGAGGAAGATACCTTTCATCGGATATTTTTTTGAAGAAAGGTGAAAGTACTTCTGATTTTACTTTTTTACGGATAAACATTTCAATGAAATAGGTAACTTCTTCTTTGGTAAATATGTCGGCCTTTTCAATTTCATATTTTAAGTTGTAGAGTTTTTGCTTGTCCGTTGCCTTATCAAGAATGGTGCTTTGATAATAGTTTTGAAAATCATGTTGAATGTCTTCCTGTTTGTTTATAAAATCAATGATGAATGTGTCCTGCTTTCCTTTCGTTGCCCTGTTTAATCTGCTAAGCGTTTGAACTGTAGCCACTCCTCCCAGAGCCTTGTCTACATACATTGTATGCAAAAGCGGTTGGTCAAAACCAGTCTGAAATTTATTGGCCACAATTAATATTTTATAACCGGGCTTTTTAAATTCTTCGGCAATATCCTTTACTTTTGGACCATTCATGCTTTCCTCGGTATATTTTTCAATATCAAATAGAACAGATCCTGAGAATGCTACTAAAACCTGAATATTAAAACCTTGCTCCTTAATTATCTTGTCGAATTCTTTTTTGTAGAGCACAGCATGGGCTCTTGAACTTGTAACCAACATTCCTTTTGCCTTTCCTCCAATTTTGTGTATACTCTTTTCCATAAAATGGTTAAGCATTAAATTGCTTTTATAGGATATCGCAAATGGGTCTTTATTTACTGCATTTAGCAACAAGCGCTTTGCTTTTAGCTTTTCGAATTTTTCCTGATCGTCTGCATTTTCATTTTCAATTAGCTCGAAGTATGCGCTTTTTGTAATGTAGTTCTGGAGAACATCAAGGATAAATCCTTCTTCAATGGCTTGACGCATGGTATAGGTGTGAAATGCACGATAACCTGATTTTTGAGAAGCATCCGGAATACCAAATAATTCCAAAGTTTTTGGTTTTGGAGTAGCTGTAAAGGCAAAAAACGATAAATGAGGTAATTTTTGACGGCTCGCCATCACTTTTTCCAACTGTGCTTCAACCGTGTCTTTTGGCTCTCCATTTTCATCATCCAAATCAATAATCGACTTTAAAGCTTCATCGGTTAACAGGCTTAATTTTAAATCTTTCACATTCTCTCCGCTTTGGCTGCTGTGCGCTTCATCAACAATGATAGCAAAATGCTTACCTTTTAAGTCAGCAATTTCACCAATATAGCCAAATTTTTGCAAAGTACTGATGATAATCTTTTCGCCACTGGTTAAAGCCTCAATCAGTTGTTTGCTTCCCCTAGTTACTTTTTTTACGGTACCTTTAATTTTTTCAAATTGCTTGATTTGCTTTTGTAATTGCTTGTCCAAAACAATTCTGTCGGTGATTACTATAATACTATCAAATATGGGCGCCTGATTTTGGTCAAATACGTTTGAAAGCTGGTGGGCCAGCCACGCAATGGTTTTACTCTTACCGCTTCCGGCACTGTGTTGTATAAGGTAATTGTTTCCTGTACCGTTTTGTTTTACATGTTTTATCAATTCCTTCACGCAATTTCTTTGATGGTAGCGTGGGAAAATGGTTGAGATTTCTTTTGTTTTTTCATCTTCCTCATAGAAAATGTAGTTGTTCAGGATTTCCAGCAAACTATCGGCTTGCAGTATATCTTCCCAAAGATAGCTGCTTGCAAATTTTTCTGGAATAACAGGATTTTTAGTATCCCTGTTGAAGGGAAGAAAACGGGTATTTCCATTTTCCAGACTTGTTGTCATTAATACTGTATTGTTATCAACCGCAAAATGCACGAGACAATTTTTTAAAAACGGGTCTTTGCTGTCGCGGTTCTTGCTGTATTGCTCTACTGCATGGGTAACATTCTGACCGGTAAACTCGTTTTTTAATTCAAGTGTTATAATTGGGATGCCATTAATTGCAATTACTAAATCGAGGCTTTTATCGGGATATTTGGAACTGTAATGTACCTGCCTTACAATTGAAAAACGATTTGATTCATAATTTTTTATATGGTCAGGATTTAAGCCCGAAGATGGTTTAAATGAAATAAGCTTTATTGCTGCACCCTGTAAAACAAAACCTTCGCGGATTAAGTTTAAGATACCTCTTTTGTCTCTTAGTTTCTTAAACTCATAGGCAATGGCATCCATGGTATCGGTTGGGAATTGTTTAAGTAGTTTTTTCCATGTCTCGGGCTGGGTATTAATTATGAACTGATTAAGTAATTCCAAATCCAATGAATACTCCAAATCGAAATCTGCGTTTTTCCGTTTAACATATAAACGGCTTTCTTTCAGAAAATCAAATACCGTATCTTCAAAGTTTATTTCTTTAGTTCCTGACATATAATGCTTATAATAATTTATTGAGTTTTTCAAAAATTAGTTTCCTTCTTTCATCAAGAAATTCTTCATATCTATCAGAATACCAATATTCTTTATTGTCAGGAATAATATGTAAATTTTGATAGTCTTTCAATTTTTTACTGTCATTTCCAAATATTTCCATTATCCAGTCCCCAAATTCTTGATCTTGTTTAGATCTATTATCTGAATAATATAGATACTGGTAATTCCCCAATAAATTAATTCTATTCCATTCAATATCTTTCTTTGATAAAATTGACTTTGGATGAATATGATCTATATCGTTTTGTCTAAAACTTGAAGGTTTTCCATAAAGAAGAAAAATTATAAAACTTCTATCATACCAGTTTAACCAATCCCATGTTTCATTAATTCTATCTGCAAATTTGTGCAATGAATGACTTTTGTATACATCAAAAATCTTATCAGTAGGAAATGTTTTGGATTTGTTAACTTTTAAAACTTCAAATATTTTTTTTCTTCCAGTAACGTTTGGATTCCAGCCGTTGCCTCTTTGAAATGTATGATTAAGAATTGATAATAGCAACCATCTTCTAATCGGTTCAAAATCAAGATTAAATGTTTCGTTATTATCAAAATAGCCAGAAAGATCTTCATCAGGAATGTGCGATAAATGAAAAAGATGATAAGCTATTAAAGGTAGAGGTATTAAACTAGGTTTGCATGCCATAAAATATTCATATAGACCTGCATGTCTTAAAAAATTACGAGTACCATCAATTGCAGCTTTTATTCGAATACCTTTATTTGAAATAAAATCAGAATCTGCCTGATCAATATCAGTAATATCTTTAGTATGATTATCCTGCAAAAGAAAAACAAGCTTAATTATTTCGTCTTGATTAAACCCAATATCGCTGTATTTGCTTTTGACTTCATTTAAAAAAGTTTCATTTTCAGCACTATATGCTTTTAATACTGAACGCATTAATTCAAGGCCGCTTAAAATTGTACCTCCTTGATTAAGTTTTTGAAAAAGATGTACAATATTTAATCTATTTTGAATTATACTTTGATTTCTATTAACTGGCACACCACATAATCCAACTATTGGACTATTGAAAAAAGCAACCTGCATTTTATAGAGGTTGTCCTCAATTCTTTTTTTATTTTCTGCTCGCATGTTTTCATCTAATTCAAAACAAAAATCATCACAGAAATTTTTGTGGTCATAACCACCATCTTCGAACCTTGTATATAAATCAGAAACTTTATACCACAATGGCTTTACCTTAGCTGTACCATCATAATTATCGACTAGCTTAGGTAAATTTTCGAAGTCTTTTCTAAATTCAAAGTTGTAATTTCCATGTTCATTCTCACTATATAAATCAAAAAAAAGAGTTTCATTGTTGTATTCACCTTTAATCCCAATATAAAAAGCTGAAAGTCGTTGCTGACCATCAATGATATAAGTAGTTTCTTCTTCAAGTTTTGGAATTTTCTTTGATTCAATTAATTGACCGTGTTGAAAATGACTAATGAACTTTCTGAATTCGAATAGTGGTTCTCTTTTTGCTGGATCTATCACTGTCATAATTCCTCCAAATGACTCTCCTTTTAAGACTGTTTCAAACAAAGCTATTATTTTGTCCTGCTCCCAGACCAATTCACGTTGTATGACAGGAAGCACTATTCTTCCACTTGATATTTCTTTAATTACATCTTTCAATGTTATTGTATTCCACTTAGCCATATTAATAATACTATAAATATCAATTATCAATAAATTCTATTCCAAATCCAACATTTGCCTTACAAAAGCAAATACAGCGGCCATTTCTGCATTCTGATTATGCATATCCATCGCCATTTTATATGCCATTATTTCATTGGCGCAAATTGGTTGTATCCTTTTAAATTCGCTGTAAATGTTTTTTTTAATAACCCTGGGGGAATCCAGATCATTTTCATACTCCAAGAATGCTTCTTCAACAGCAGCTTCTATGGTATCGTTACAGGCTATGAACCTGATATTATTTGCAATTAAATTTAATATCTGCTCTTTGGGGTAGCCTGTTGCAATCGCATCTTCATCGTCAATCTTTGGTTCCATGCTTTGGATCATAAGCTGGTGCATTTTCTTTTGGAAAAACTCAGAATCAATATTCAATGTGTTGTTCACAATATCAAGGATTTCTTCTTCATCAACTCCTTGCTCCAGGCAATCCAGATAGGCAATGTAGGCATCGAGTTCGCTTATAAATTCATCGATGATTTGCTGTAGTTCAACCATGAGTTCATCTTTTGATTTTACGCCTTTGCCATATTGTTTGCTGCGATATTTAACTGCTTTGTCGATATCGTAGTTGTTGACAGCCAGAGCAATAATATCTTTAAGCATAATTTCGATAAATGTCTGCTTGTCGATAAATATTTTTGAATCATCCACTTTAACATACAACTTTTGGAGAATAAGCCTGTGAACTTTTTGCTCAATATTCAAATCAGAGTATTTTACGTGATTTTTGGGAGCCATTACTTTTGTTACACCTTTTATTGCCAGTTTTATATCATTCAGTACTTTATCAAAATCTTCACCAGCTTGAGTTTTGGTGTGGAATAAGGAGAAGATTTTTACCAGACCGGGATACACAATAGAGGTTTCTCTGACATTAAATTTAATCTTATTGTACAATTCATTGCTTTCGCCATGCAAGGCCGATTTCATTTCGTAAATATCATCGGCTGCCTTTTGCAAATCGCCAAAGTTGTAACCGAGAGCCATAATATCGGTGTACAACGAATCCAGATAGGCAAATTTGGTAAGTTTAGGATTGGTTTTATAGGCATCTTCGTCTACAATTTCAGTAAGTTTTTCGATAAACACTTTTTTGATTTTACTTAAAATTTCGTTGTAGTCCATAGTTATAGGTTTTGTTATTTTTCCGCTGCAATAGACAGAGGTAATTGTTCTGTACTGTATTTTTTAGCTTTTGGCCTCCACTCGCTCACATCAATTTTACCTGTTACCGCCTGGCTAATTAAGGATGTGCGGTATTCCTGCATTAAATCAATTTGCTTTTGGTATTTGGAAATGAGTGTTTCAATAGTCTGAGATTCCGTTTTAATGTAATCAAGAATAAGTTGTTGCTCATCCATTGTTGGATACGCAACTGGAAAATTTGCTAACATCGGCATTCTTAAACTATCAACAGTTGTTTTTGCTGATAATTTTATAACCTCTTTCTCAAAGTTATCTCTAATGTAATAATATAAATATTCACCATAAACTTTTTTAAAATGACTTATTTTGTAGACTCGTTGATGGATCGCCATTTTGCAATTTGCATAATGATACACTTTTGCTACACCAACACCATCACCTGCAGTTAAAATTGCTTCACCTTCAAAAGAGTATGTTGAAATCCTTTCCACATTATCTGAACGGACATAAAATGGATAAGCTCCATTTTCTTCTGCATCTTCAGTATTTTTATTTCCTGTTTCAATCTGTGTCAAAAATTTCATTTTCCAAACATTCCAAGATTCTGGAACTTCTGGTAACCACTCAATTCCGCTCAGTTTCATTTTAACATCAGGCTTAATACCTTTGGTAACTGCTTTATTAATGATAGCAGCTTTTTGTTCCTTCAACAACTCCATTTGCTTTTGGCGGTTGGCAATAAAGCAGTCTATCTGGTTGGTTTTGTAATCGAGAAAGCGGACAATGGAGAGTTGTTCTGTGAGTTGTGGAATAGTTATTAAAAAGTTCTTCAGACTGCCCAAAGATAGCTCAGCAAAAACAGTTTCATTCCCTAAATTTTCCAAGACTTTACAAAATTCCTTTAAACAAAAGAATAAATATTCACTGTTTATCTTTTTTGGTACAATTGACTTACAGCCCTGATTTGTAGCTAAATTTACACCTGCTATAGCGACAAGTCCAATTGGGGCTCTACTTGAAATGATAACGGCTCCTTTTGGTATTAATTTTCCGCCAATATTATTAAGGCCTTCAGGTGTTATTTTTCTGCTTGAGGTATAAATATACTTTTGACTATCTGAACCAAAATCAACAGGAGTAGCCCAAACAATATCCCCTTCCCAGAATTCTTCTCTGCTTGTTTCAGGTGTAGAACCAGAAATTACTTTACCTTGAAACTTTATTTTTTGAATATCCCAATTAATAGGTATTTCATGAAACCATTCCACACCACTTAGTTTATATTTTGGATACTTTTTCATTATTCTACCTCTTTAATTTCTTCCAATAAATCTTCTGTTTCCTGCTCCAATGCCTCAATATCTTTCATAATCTCGCTTAAATCGCGCAGCGGTTTGTATTCATAAAAGAATTTGGTAAAGGGTATTTCGTAGCCAATTTTATCTTTTTCGCGGTCCATCCAGGCATCGGGGGCAAAAGGCAGTACTTCACGTTCAAAATATTTGTCAATATCATCTTTCCATTTGATGTTTTCGGTATCGCGCAGGTCGGTGTCGAATAGAGGTTTTTCTCTCCAGTCGCAAATACGGCCTGTTTGCCGGGGCACATCATAAGGGTCGGCAAATACTACTTCGGCTTCTTCGTCTTTTTCGCCAAGGGTATCGCGGTATAATTTAATCATAGGTTTACCTGGTTTACTACCAAAGGCTTTTTCAAAAGCGGTAAAGAAATTGGCATCGTTCATTTCTCTGCTTCCCTTAGACAGGCTCAGGGAGCAAAGCGCTTTCAGAATTTTTTCCTGCAAGGCTTTGCCTCTGGCAATTTCGGCTTCGGCATGGGTTTTATCTTTCTTTTTGCTTGTGGCCAGTTCTTTAAATTTGTTGTGTGCTTTCAGTGCTTCAATTTTCTCGTCAGTTAGTTCGTAAGCCAGACGCAATGGCCTTTCCACCGTAACTTTGGTATATTTAAAATCGGTTACATCAAAAATTTTGCTGATTACGAGGTTTCTTTTTTTACCATTGTCATCAACCTCAATACTATGTGGTTTATAAGCTTTATAAATATCTGTTATCAGGCTTATTCCTGCTTCGCTTATTTCGTACTGCTTTTTACCCAGTGCTTTTATTTTTTTTGTAAAGGTTGGGTGTATGGCATTTATTAACTGCACTTTACCTTTTCGGGCTTCAGGTTTTTTATTGTTCAGAATCCATATGTATGAACCTATTCCTGTACCATAAAATAAATCTTTTGGCATGGCAACAATACAATCCAGCAAATCGTTGGGATCGTCCATAATCCATCCACGAATGTTGCTCCAGCCCCCGCCTGCATCACCATTGAATAATGGAGAGCCGTTGAAAACAATACCAATGGTACTGCCCAGAGAGTTCATTTTGCTAATCATGTGCTGCAAAAACAGGAATGAACCATCGCAGACATCGGGAGTACCTGCACCAAAACGTCCGCTATAACCTTTTTCTTCGGCTTCGCTTTCAACAAATTCGCGCATGTTTTTCCAGTCATCGCCAAAAGGCGGATTGGTCAGCATGTAGTTAAAAGTTTTGCCTGTAAGCTTGTCCTTGGTTATGGTATTACCGTGTTTTATATTTTCGGCATCTTCACCCTTAATTAGTACATCCGATTTGGCAATGGCATAGGTTTTTTCGTTTATTTCCTGTCCGTATAGCCACACATCCAATTTTGGGTTTACGGATTTTAGCAAATAGTCCTTGGCAGTGGTGAGCATTCCACCTGTTCCGCAGCATGGGTCGTAGATATTGATTCCGGCACCGGCTTTTTGAAGTTTTTCGGTTTCGTTTGCAAATACCAGGTTTACCATCAAGCGAACAATTTCGCGGGGTGTGAAATATTGCCCTGCTTTTTCATTGCTTGTTTCTTTCGATTTACGGATAAGGATTTCGAAAATAGTCCCCATATCGTGGTTGCTTATCACATTGGGATGCAGATCTATTTTTGTATATTCAAAAGTAACTATGTAGAGTAACTCCTTCCGTAACAGGGTTTCGAAAATGGGTGATAATCCTTTTTCAGGCCCACCGCTGAAATTGAGCAGGATATCCTGTATGTTTTTACTAAATCCTTTCAGGTAAGCATCGAAATTCTCCCCGATATTTGGAATATCTTTTACCAGACTTGCCAGGGTAAATGAAGAAATATTATAAAAGTTAATGCCTTCTCCTGCAGCATTTTTTAAAAGCTGGTCGAGGACTTCCGGGGTGGCCTTTTCTTTGAATTTATCATAAACCTGCATCACTTTTTCATGCGACTCTTCCAATACGCAATCAAGACGTCTTAATAATGTGAATGGAAGTATTACGTCCTCGTAATCTTTCTCGGCATATTCGTCGCGGATATGCTCTTTGATGCCCCATATAAATTCTGAGATTTGGTTGTGGTTTTCCATTTATATAATTCTCTGATTCTAATAAAACTTTTTTTTGCTAAATAATTACTGGGCTAATTGATTGTTTTTAAATTTCATGCAATTAATTTTCAATTAATGTCTTAATTATATACAAAACTATTCCGATTAATCCGCCTGTAAGCACGCCGTTTAACCGAATGGATTGTAATTCGTTGTATAGTTTCCTTTCAATAAATTGAGAGAATTTATCTGAAGAAAGTTTATTAATTTCGGAAGATACAATTTTAGCGATTTTATCTATTAGATTGTAGTCATAAATGTATTTGATAATGTTGTTACCTATTTTTTTATCTATTATTGATTGCATATAGTCATCGTCCGATAATTTAGTTGATAAATTTTCCAAAATACTTTTAACAGCATTATAAATAAAATCAACGTTACCAGTCTTATTCCTGAGAGTTTCAAATATCTCATTGATAATGTTTGAGGATAAATTATTAATTCTTGATCGGATATTATCCAAAAAAGAAATCAGATCCTTGTTTACTGATTCTCTCTTTTTTTCGTTATCCATCAGTTCTGAAGTATAAAGAAAAATATGACTCTTTATCTGTTTTATTGCTTCACTTTTTGGATCCTCTATTTTTTTAAGCTCTTTGACTATCTCATAAAGTACTTCAGGTCCCTTTTGGCCTACAAATTGCCTTGCAAGCCATCCAATTTTCTTTTTTAACCGGTTGTCTATTTCATCTTCGATAACCCTTTTGTTTTCCGCAATTATCATCTGTAATAATTCTGATATTGAAGGCATTAGTATTTCAAAAATGCCATTGTTTGCGGCATATTGTAAAATTTTTGAGATATCGAAAGCCAGATCACGCGTTTTAATGTATTCCAGAAGCTTATCAGCACTATCTAAAGCGTATTTTTGCTCTATTAATCTATCAACTGTGTCTTTTAAAAAATTTGTAATGCTATCGCAAAACAAATTAAAATATTTTTCATTTTTAAGAATGACTAATATTTCCTTGCTAAACTTAATTTTTTCAATTTCTTCCTTTACTATGTTTTCAGGAATAAAATCATTTATAACGCCTTTAATTCCATTAGCTATCTCACTTTGCTTTTGAGGTAGTAATTTACTATGTTTGGTTGTTATGCCAAATGGATGTTTAAATAAACAAGTCACAGCATACCAGTCAGCAATCCCACCTATCATACCTGCTTCGCAAATAGCCAATAACAATTGCTTTAGGTTATATTCAGTTTTCAGGAAGTTAAATGTAATGGTATCCAGTCGAAAATTTATTATTAGTATTAAACAGAATAGAAGACTTGTAACAATCAGTGAATAAAATCCAACTCTGCTTTTTATGAATATTCCATATTTACTTGCTATGTTTTTAATTAGAGATGTTAGATCTTTTAAGAATTCTGGATTTAAATTCTTATCCGCTTCCTCATTTTTAAGTGAGAACCTTATTTCATTAATATCTTCTGAATCTTTTAATTTTATTTTGATTAACTCATCGCTATTTTCAACAAATTTAATATCAGACCAAGATATACGTTTGACATTTTTCGAAATTTTAGAGTCAGAAGAATTCTTTTGAACCACATGCAATTCATATGAAATATATTTCTCTGTAAAAACGATAGAGGGCTGCTGTGATTTATCGAAAATAAGATATATAATCTCTGAGTTATTAATTTCATGCTTTTTAATAATTTCAGCTTTTTTCTGTTCTGATTCAATGTTCGATTTTCCATTTTGAGGGAAATAGAATCCTTCATAATTTAGTTTTTTACTAAATTTTCTGACTTGGGTTAAAGTAGTATCACTGTTCATATTAGCGATTTATAATTAATGGCTTGGAATTTTGTATTTTAAACTATTGAACGAAACATGAAATTTCAATATCAAAATTATGATATAATCTAATCAGTAGTTTTTATCCTTCGTTAGTTAAAAGTAAAAAAAATTACGTTGATTTACTATAGTCTAAGATTAAAATCCTATTATTTATTGCTTTTCCCAACAAAATTCCATTCTAGGGTATCGGAATTATTCTCAATAAGCCATTCTTCAAGGGCTTTTCTCATATAAGCTGGTTCTATTATTATGAAGGAAAGACCAATATTATGTTTAAGTTCAAGTGCCTTAATAATTTTTTTTAATTGAGCACCTGTTCGTTCATTCTTTTTAGTTAAATGCGCCCTTATTCTTTGCCTTGAAATATTTGCTGCAGCATGGCCAATATATCTTTGAATAAATGCGCTTTTGTTATCACTTACCCATAAACAATAAACAATAGCTTTTCCAGCAATGGCAATGAGTAATTCTTTATTCAAATCATCGAATGACTCACGGTCGAAATCCTTATACCTAATTTGATGAATATTAATTTTATCAAACAAAATCTTTTGTGCGTTATAGAACGTTTTTTCGATTTCCTCTTTATTGAAAACTATTTTATCCATTCTTATCCAAGTTATAAATTGTTTGGAAAACTATTAGTTATCTATTAAATTTGGAAAAAAGTAGAAATATTTCTTTTATTGTTATTGTGTTCCTATTTATTGAAATTCAAACAACTTATTGGTATTATCATATTTTCTTAAATGTCTCATTAAATCACTGAAAAACCCCATCGAATTTAGGTGAATCGTGAATTTGATTACTTGAGTATTTTTCCCACATCATTTTATATTTGAGTTCTCTTATGATTTATTTAATGAAGTATTCAAACATTAAACTACTTTCCAATATCCACCTCTATCGGGTCCAATACGTTGCAATCTATTTTGAATCTGTAATTGTTTTAAATGTCTTTCAATAAAACGAGATGTTAAGTTTGTCTTTTTAGCTAGTTCTGCAATTATTATAAAAATATCCATTTCAATGAGTTCCAATATTTTTCTTGATGCTTTGTCAAATATATTATCTGAGGTTTCTCCGACATTTTTCTCCGACATTTCTCCGACATTTTTGCTTGATTTTTCAATATTTATTAATGAGTATTTTGTTCTTCAATTACTTCCCAGTATCCGCCTTTATCAGAACCAATCCTTCTGATAAAACCTTGCTCTTTAAGCTTTTTAATTTGCCACTCAATGCCTTTTTTACTTAAATTTAATAACTCTGCTAATTCCAAAATACTTATTTCAGCTTTTTCTTTCATTGCCGAAATAATTTTCTCCCTAGTTTTCTCCCTAGTTTTCTCCCCAGTTTTTTTTGATATTTTTCTCGGTGCTTCCTCTAAATGAGAAATGTCCCCAGCATCAAAAATTACCATTAATCCCGGGAACTGGTAATCAAACTCTGGCACTGGTACATTTGCCAAACGACATTCGTTTGTGATTTTTTCTATACCACGGCCCCAGGCTTCGATGTAACCTGCACGAAAAAAGGCTGAAGCGATTAATGGATTATAGGGTATGGAAGGGTGCTTTTTAAACAAAGTATCAATTGTAAAGTTTACTGGCAACTGGCCAGCATTCCAGAACATAATTTTGCTTTCGTATACACTAATTTGAATAGGATTCCCGCTACTGTAATCTTTATGAATTACAGCGTTAAGCAAGGCTTCTCGCAAAGCTGGGGCGGGAAATAAATAGGTTTCGATACGCTGAAGCCCCTCGTAACTAATATATGCTTTCATATATTTGGTTAACAGCAAATCGAGCGCTTTGTCAACCTGCAAAAACAAGTTTCCGTGAATTTCATCCTGATAGATAAGATCTGCATTGGTCCTGAAAAAACCGATTTTAATAAATGCGCCTGTAACAAACTGTTCGGGCTCTTCGTAAAAAAGCAATGCAGCGGCCTTTTTAAGGAGAGAACCTTCGAACAGGAGCAATTTTCTTAAAATTGATTCCTGATTTTCGTGGAGAACATCATCGGCAAGCCGTTTACTTTTAACTGCTTTTTTTGCAAAAAGTTTGAATGCTTCAGATTCAAGCATATCAACAGACAAATGAGTTAATGGAACAGCATCCCAATGCAATCCATATTTCTTAAGCAAGAACGTATTTAACGCATTACCTGTAAGTTCCTGTTTTGTGCTTCCGCTACGATAATGGTACTGGCCTTTATAATTTACAGGGAATGGATATGCATCTACATGAATTTCAATAAATTCTTTACCGTTTTCATTTTTCAAATCAACATCAGCGATAACTCCCAGAATATCTTTTATTTTATTTGGAATTTCTTCTAAAAGTGCTTTTGCATTTGAAAGACCAACTGTTTCGCCTAGGTCATTTTTTCCAATAAAAAGCGTTCCACCCTGGGCATTTGCAAAACCACATATCCATTTGAGATATTCGTCACGCCAATTTTCTTTCCATTCTATGATTTGATTTTCTTCCATTTTTATTTGAAATGATAAAGAGTTAAAGATAAAAAAAATAATGTTTGTTTCAGAGGTTTCATAGTTAAAGCCTAAAATTAGCCTCTTCTTCACTTTATAAGGTACTGTTTAAAAAAGGAAATGCTCTTCTTGTTTTAAATTTGGTTATTAAACGGTAACGTCTACCATATTGTTTTAAAACTTAATGTCCAAATTGTGGAGATAGTCAATGATTTCGCCCTTTCCACGTCTTTTGGCATATCTAATTAATTTACTTTTATTGATCGTATATTTTTCAAATGCGGTTTGAAATATCATACCTAATTCACTGCCCTGGAATGTAATATAAAGGTTCTTATCGCAATAAATATCGATCAATATTTTTTCAAGTGTGGCTGTTGGAATTTTATCGATTGTCTGAATAGGCGCTTCTGATATTAAGTCATTTACTATTATACTGTTAAAATTTAACGAGGCATATTTATATATCATGTTTTGATCTTCGCTTTGAAAAACATTTTTATTAAAATCATTTAAAAAGTTAAATGCAGATTCTGATACGTCAGGTTCTGTTTCAACCATTAAGTAAAATCTGCCAGGCTGGTGCAACATAAACTCGTTTAATTGCCTGGTGTCCCATAAACAAAATTTTGCATAAGGAAATTGAGTTTTCAATTTTTTGTTCAATCTGATAAGTGGGGATTCAAATATTGGCCTATAATTAATTTGAGTACCAAATGAATATATGCCTTTTGCAATTTTCTTCAGAATACCATTTTTAATTAATGTTTCGGTTCGTTTACGTGCTAATTCATTAGAAATTCCGGGTTCATAATTCGAATAAAAACCGAAAATTTCAGATTGGGATATTTCATTTTTAGTTTTGAAATATTCTTTAAACTGTGGTATTTGTAATTTGGTTTGCAAAACATTGAAAATGAAAATATTTAGATAAAACAAATATAAATCACGTTTGGCAATAAAACAAATATATTGCCGATTGTGAATAATATAATTGAATATTGCCTTTAATGTAGGTTATTAAATCGAATTAGAGACAATTTTGTTCACTCCTTGTGCGAGTTCATTGTCAATGAACAATTAGTTTAATTGTTCATTGTTATAAAATATTTTTTTTGGGAGTTTAATATTTGATATCAAAAAGGTGTTATAATTACGCTTTTATTTGTAAATTGCAATCAAAATAACAACGAATAAGTTTCACATGTGCTTCACATTGGTTTTTGAAAAATGGACTTAAAGAGCTAATAAACAGTTATATGCAAGTTTTAGGTATGCAATCCCTCTCTCTCCGCAAGCCTGAAATCCCCATTTTTACGAAGTAAAAATGGGGATTTCAGGCTTGAGTTAAAACCTCCATAAAGGGAGCACGAAGTAATCCCTAATAATAGGTAAAAAAGGAAACCATTTTTTTTCGAAGTAAAAAGGGATTTCAGGCTTGAGTCAAAACCTCCAAAATGGGATCACGCAGTAATCCCGATATATTATGGCAAATAATATGCTGGGCATTATTTTCAAAATCGCTGGTTAATGTTTTTACTATTTCGCTTTTCATTGATGAAACTAGTATATATGTTTAAAAGTCATAATTTCTATTATTCCATGCTGTTTTTCGTCCAATTTTATTACAGTAAGTTCTGAAGAAAATTAGATATTGCTGATAATATGATGTTTATAAGCAGCTATTAAAAAGATATGAAATGCTAATTAAATAAGATTATGCTCAAAATGGAATATAAATAGCTTATTTTTTTGAACTATTATCCGAACTACCTGATTATATTATAACTAATCCAAAGTTTCAAAAATTATTTAACCAATTCACAACAATTATTATTTGCGCTTAATCCTAAAAGTTAAGTCAGTAAAATAAGTTATTACTTCCAACTTTCTGGAATTTTTAATTTATACCCTGATTTACTAATCACTTCATCATCAAATTGACTATTTTTAAGTATTTTACGACCGATCATCAAAGACCCTTTTGCCACCAATTTCATAGATGAATTATGTCGTTTGGGAGGAAATGCAATAAATACACGTTTGTTTTTGAAATTTTCGTGAACGGATTTTATCGGTGGGACTAAATCACTATCGCCTGAAATTAACATAGCCATGTCATATTCGTCTTTGAATGCATCAATTATCATTGCAGTGGCAATATTTACATCGGTCATTTTTTCTTTAGAAGTTTGCCAAATATTTCCACAACGCTTGCATTCTGTTGATCCACTCTGATAATTCCCGTAAATTATTTTAACATTTACAGATTCTAAAGCATCAATATAGGTCGATTGTCTTTTTTGCTTGTCAGGATTATTGCTTACCCTGCTTGTGAAATACTTAATTTGTTTTAATTCCTGCCCAGGTTTCAATAAGTTTTCGACTAATTTTCTGACATTTAACCACCTGCATTGGTCAAAACCAGCTTCGCGCATTCCGAAATAAAGGTTAAAACCATCTATATAGACGATTACTCTTTCATTTTTCATCAAAATTTGTTTGCATTTGTGAATATTTTTACCTTATATTTGTATTCAAGAACTACACCATGGATAGTATCCCTGGTCCGACGCCTCAAGCGATTGGGGCGTTTCTCTTTCCATCCATCGTTAAAGTCAAGAATATTAATTATTACTTTTGATTGAAATTCTGGATTTTATTAGATGTCTGTTTTTCACTGCAAAAATACCATAGTTCAAATGCAAAAACAATATACCAAGCCATGATTTTTCAACATTAATTGTTAGAAATAGACTTTAAACCAAAAGAGTCAAAAAAAGAAAAGTCGATAACCCAAATGCAAATAACCTGATTCAGGGTTTTATTTAACAATTCCCCACAATCCTAATTTCCTCTGCCGTTAAGCCATAAAGCTCATAAACCAGTTTGTCTATTTGATTTTCAAATTCTATTGTTAAAGTTTGATTCTTCTGAAGCTTTGCCTTTATAACCGCATCTACTTTCCATTTAATTGAATAAGGTGGATCGGAAACAATTGCATCGAAATGTTCGTCATCCCAATGTTTTGGTTCAATAAGTGTGACACCACAATCACTGTCGCATTTTTAGCCTTTGCTTTCCCATCATAGCAAACAATCCCAGCATGACTCTATGAGCCTAATCATCCTGGCAAAAAAAAGAAAAACGGGGAATTACCCCCGCTTCAGATTTCAAAACAATGATTGTTTATTAAATTAAATCACAACAAATTTCTGCTTCTCCTTTTTACAAATAAGCTAAACGGCCCATTTACCGGTTTGTGCCGATGGTGGCAAACCGCCTCCGGGAAACAACCATTGACCTGCCATATAAAAATTCTGTAAGCCGGGCAACTGCATTTTAATCCCTTTCATCATGTTTTCTTTCGAAGGCATAAACCCTTCATAGGCCCCGTTTTTTACCCCGGTGTACTTTACATCGGTTTTCGGTGTGGCAACATCTACCACTTCGATGTATTCCGAAATGCCGGGATATTCTTTTTCAAGACATGAAATGGCATCTTTCTGAATCTGAAGTTTTTCGTTTTTATAGTCTTCGCCTTCAAGGCTTTCCCATAATTTCCAGGGACTTTCAAAGCGCATCACCATGGTTGTTTTTCCTTCTGGGGCCATGGTAGAATCATAACTGTAATTCATGACAGAATAGCCATGCTTAAGAGCTGTCATTCCAATTTTAATATCTTTCGAAATATTCATAATTATTGGCGATTCGGACGGAATGAATTTATTTATCCCGAATGAAACCTGTACCAACGGGGTAAACAATTCCCAGTTTTTGTAGGCGAAATCAATTTCCTTCGAAACATATTTTGCATCCAGCATTTTAAAAATTGTGGAATACCCATCGGCAGCGCTGATAACGTAGTCGGCAGCTATTTCTGAACCATCGGTGAATACTACGCCTTTTGCCCTGTTGTTTATGACAGTAATTTTTTGAACTTTCTTTTTATAGGTTATCTTTCCGCCCAGTTTCTCAAATTTTTCAACCATTCTTTGTGCCAATGGGTAAGAACCTCCCTTGATATAGCCGGCATTTTTCTGGTTAAACCAGGCCAGCATAAAAATAAAGGCCAGGGACGAGAAGTTTCGGTCGCCATAAATTCCATAAAAAACAGATTTCAGGCGCTCGTTTTTAAAATTCAGTTTATCGAAATACTCCTTGCACGAATGTCTGCCGAATTTTCTTACCAATTGAAGCATAGGCCACATTTTAGGTAAAATCCTGATGTAATCAAGCGGGCTGCGCAGTTCCGGGGGCAAAGAAAAAGGCTCAAGAAGGCCGCTTTTTCTCATATCATTGCACATTTTTTGAATCGGAACCTTGTCTTCTGGCGCAATTTTCATCATATATTTCTCCCAGGCATCTATATTTGAATAAATGGTAAAGCTATTCCCTTTATTGTCAACTATAGTGGAATGAATGTCGTGATCGATAACTTCAGTTTTATCGTTTAGAACATTTGTTTCTTTCCATATATCGTGGAATGCGCCTTTGGAGGTACCTACCAGCCAGTGCAGGCAATAATCGAAACGGTAATTCTGTCTTTCCCATGCGGTACACTGACCACCTGCTATTGCACTCATTTCAATAATTTCGGTTTCGAAACCATTCATGGCAGAATATATTCCTGCAGATAAGCCTGCAATTCCACCACCAATTATAATTACTCTTTTTGCCATTGTTAGATATTTTGAATTTTAGAATTCAGTGAAACATTACAATCATATTTTCGCTAATCCTCTGATTTTAAAACTTAAACCGGAAGCGGGAACAATTTTATATTTCGAAAATAAGCGCAATCCAGTTTTTCTTAAAACAAAATTCGGTGAACCCGGGAATAATCCCGGTTAATCAATTTATTGAAGGGAAATTTTAATTCTATGAATATTGTAAAAATACAGTTTCGTTATTTTGTCGTCAACTAAAATAAATTGCAGGTGAATTGGCTGTTTTAAAATACCCCGAAATTTATAAGATTCATCTAAACTGGCAGCGTTGGAATTAAAATCAATAGATAATCTTTCCTCACTTTTTTGATATTTCGGAAAGGATTACCGGGATTGTGTTTTAAAGTTCTTATTTAAAGGCGTAATTAAAGATAAAACGATCAGAATAAGATTGAATTTAATGTAACAGGTTAACGGCCTTACAGGGTTTTTAAACATGTTAGAGTCAGGCATTTCAATTTTTTCAGGTTTCACTTTGATCTGACGGGCAAAAATTAATGCTTAAGCTGGAGGTACAGATAAATTCAATACTAAACCCAGTCCGGTTTGAATAAGTTTTGATAAATCTATGAATTTATTGATATATTGCGCAAATCCATTCTAATAAACAGGTTATTATGAAAAGACAATTTCTGCTTTTATTGCTTGTTTCGTGTGTTTTTCAAACAATTTACCCAAACCGTAATTATCCGGACAAAAAGGTTTATTATTGGTACTTTATTAGGATTGGAAAAGCCGTGGATAAGGAAACGGGGATGGGAAAAATGTATGTAAAACGGATTGGAAGCCAGGTAGAATCAGGGAGTTACGAAGATTTTATAAGATCTCATAAATCAAGTCTTAAAACCGGCAAAATCCTGCTGGGCCCATTCCCCGACAGGCAGCAGGCCGAAAAATCAATTCAGTCGTACCAGATGGCCTCTGCAATACCCGATAAGGCTGAAAAAATGAAACAAAAGTTCCGGAGCGATTCAATATTCAGCTTTTATTTTGTCAGACCTGTGTTTGGGAAATGGATTAAATCGGTAAAATTTCAAAGGATACCTTCGCGTGTTGCCACGGGTACTCAACTCGAATTCCTTGATATGATGCAGGAAGGTCTTCTTTATGAAAAACTTGCCATTGGCCCTTTTTATGATTTTGACCTTGCCGAGAAATCAAAATTCATTTTCAGGAAAAACGGTGAACTTGAAGATGCAGGCGAAAAAGATACAATGGGACGGAAAGATATTGAAGCCATGTCGCGCAAATGGAAATCGGTTAAAATTGAAATGGTTAAACTATCGAACAAAAAAAAGCCGGGCCAATTTAATTACCAGGTAAAAATCAAGTTTCCAAAAAAATATTTTGCATCCGAAGCTTTTCAAACTATTTCTATAAAAGCCCTTTACGCGGATACCACCCTGGTATCAAAAACTGGTTTTACCCTACAGGGCGATTATGCAATGGACAACAATTCCGTAATTTCGTTCGAAAAAGGAGGAACTTATACACAGAACAGCAGTTTTATCAACCCTAAGCAATCAAAACTTAAAGGTTTTATAATTGAAAGTTTCATCTTTAATGCCACACAGATGATTGAGCAGGATAAAATTATTATTTCTGCAAAATAAAGATTTTCAATTTTTTATAAACGAATTCGTCATTTATAGAAGTATTTTTGTAAATTATTCATAAATTGCGCGTCAATAAATTTAAAGTTTTAACAGATGAACAAATTGGCGCTTCTTGTTATTTTTTTCAGTCTGACAATTATCAGCAGATCCAATGCAATTTCTCCTGAAAAGGAGGAAGAAACATTTTACTGGTATTTCATAAAAATTGGTAAGACCGATGATGGTGAAAATAGTTCGAAAAGAATTTTTATTAAAAGGGTTGAAAGCGAAATTAAAACAGGTACTTTCGACCAGTTTATAAAGGACCACCTCAGCGGCCTGAAAACCGGCAAAATTGCGCTTGGTCCTTTTTCGGAGCAAGATCAGGCCATTAATTCACAAAACCTTTATAAAAGCATTGGAAAAGATCTCAGGAGCGACAATGAATTTGAAGAAACATTCAATTTTTATTATATCAAACCGGTATCTGATGATTTTGAAGGCGAAATTAAGTTCGAGAGAATCCCGGCCCGGGTAACAAATGGTACAAAAGAAGAATTTCTTGGATTGCTAGAAGAAGGATTTAGTTTCGAAAAACTGGCCATTGGCCCTTTCAAAAATTACGACCTGGCCGAAAAATCGAAATATGTTTTCAGAAAAAATGGCGAATTAGAACAGGGGGCCGGAAATGATCCCGCTAAAAGTCAGGCTTTGCATGCCATGGCGAAAAAATGGAAATCATTAAACCTCGATATTGTTAAACAGGCCGATGATAAAAAAACCTCAAAATATACATTCAGGTTTAGTACAAAATTTCCGAGAAAATATTTTGCCCCGGATGCATTTCAGTCTGTTACTGTAAAAGCATTGTACAGTGAACCCAATAATTCGCCCGGAAACAGTTTTACCCTTCAGGGTGACAATGTTATAGACAACAATCCGGTAATTTCGTTTGAAGTGGGGACGGTTTATATCAATGTTTTTTATTTTGATATGGTGAAAGACGCGAAAGTTAGAGGTTTTCAATTTGACAGCTTTATTTACAACGACCAGGAATTAATACAGCTGGAGCCCATTTTTCTGTCATTGAAATAGGTTTTGGTACAATGCCGGAAACAAAATTATAATTGTTTTTTTTCAGGAAATTAAACTTACCTTTGCAGAACAAATAAAATTCCATCTCACCTTACAATGAGAAACAGATGCTGTCAATTCAGGCAGCATCTTTTTTTTAAAAAATTGGCAAATTAATCCCTGTTTTTACGAATCCTGTCCAAATCCCTTTTTGTGTCCCTGTCTTTAATGTCTTCGCGTTTATCGGATACTTTTTTACCACGTGCCAAAACGATTTCAACTTTAATAAAGCCTTTCTCATTCAGAAAAAGTTTGATAGGAACAATGGTCAAACCTGCTATTTTTACTTTTTTCGATAATTTGTCAAGTTCGCGCCTTTTAAGTAGCAGTTTCCTTTCACGTTTCGGATCGTGGTTTGAATAACCGCCGTGCGAGTATTCCGAAATGTTCATTAAAATGTATAATTCTGGTTTATCCGGTCTTTTGAGGTTGGGAATAAAGCGGCAATATGCATCAACAAGGCTGGCGTGCCCTGCACGTATTGATTTTATTTCTGAGCCGCAAAGTTCAATTCCGGCTACAAAATTTTCGAGAAATTCGAACTCGAACCTTGCTTTTTTATTTTGAATATGTATTTCTGAAGCCATTTTGCATTATCATCTTTTTGCGCGCGACAAAAATACAAAATAAAGCCATACCAGTTAAAATTTAAACAGGTTTAGGGTAAAATGATTTTTGCACGTTAAAAATAAGTCAGGATATAATTCTTTCTTACTGGTTCATATTTAACATTTAAATTTCATGTATCCGTAAAATCCATCTATTTTTGCAATTCATTAACAGGAAGTTGCAAATGGATTTGTCCCCGATAACTAAATTTTCCGGTCAATATGATATCATTACGGTTTTAGGCGCCACGGCGGGAGGTAAAACTGCATTTGCCGCCCATTTGGCTGATTTAACGGGAAGAGAAATTATAAGTGCAGATTCACGGCAGGTGTACAGGCAAATGGATATTGGCACAGGAAAAGATTTGAATGACTATATAGTGGAAGGCAGGCCTGTTCCGGTTCATTTGGTTGATATTGTTGAACCCGGAGAAAAATATAATGTTTACAGGTTTCAGCAGGATTTTGTTTTAGTTTGGGAAAAACTCAGCAATAGCGGTAAAAAAGCTGTAATGTGCGGTGGTTCAGGAATGTATATCGAGGCTATTCTGAAAGATTACGAGTTGATTTCGGTGCCGTTTAACCCTGGATTAAGAGAAAGCCTGGATAAGCTCGATACCGAAAAGCTCATTGAAATGCTTGCATCGAAAAAAAAACTTCATAATACTTCAGACACCAAAGAAAGAAGCCGGTTAATCAGGGCCCTTGAAATTGCAGAATATTATTCAAAAAATTCAGAAGCCAGTGTAAACAAAAAACCGCTGAACCACCTGGTGTTGGGAATAAAATTCGATAGGGAGTCGCGCAGGAGAAGGATTTCGGAAAGATTAAAACAACGGCTTAGTGCCGGAATGATTGATGAGGTGAAAAACCTGCTTGATCATGGCATTTCAAAAGAAACTTTAATTTATTATGGTCTTGAATATAAATTCATAACTTTATATCTTGATGGTGTTTTGGAATACAATGAAATGGTAAAACAACTGGAAACTGCCATACACCAGTTTTCGAAAAGACAAATGACATGGTTCAGGAAAATGGAACGCGATGGCATTAAAATTCATTGGCTCGATGGATATATGAGCATGGAACAGAAGTTGGAAAGGTTGGCCCGGATATTAGAAAAACTAAACAAAGAAATTCATGATGTATAAAAAAGACAAAACCAGGGAAGATAACAAAATTTCGAAAAACAGGTACTTTAAAGAAGAAAAGCAACCGGCCTTTCGAAAAAAAAAGGACGATAAAGGTGCATTTTCGCACGATAAACCAGTTGTAAAAAAGAAGAAGGGTGGAAAACCTGAAGAAAAACAAAATGTAGTAAAGGCAGACCCAAATGCAACCATACGGCTCAACAGGTATATTGCCTCTTCGGGCGTTTGTTCAAGGCGCGATGCGGATGAAATGATTAAATCAGGGTTGGTGAAAGTGAACGACAAGGTGGTTACGGAAATGGGGTTAAAAGTAAATAAATCGGATAAGGTGGAATTCAATGGGAAATTGCTTAATCCTGAAAAAAAAGTTTACATTTTATTAAACAAACCCAAAGATTGTGTCTGTACCCTGAGTGATCCGCATGCTGAAAGAACTGTGCTCGACCTGGTGGATCATATGGGCAACGAAAGAATTTATCCCGTGGGCAGGCTTGATAAAAATACAACCGGTGTTTTGCTGCTTACCAATGATGGCGAATTGACAAAAAAACTAACCCATCCTTCGTACAATAAAAAAAAGGTTTACCATGTGGTGCTTAATAAACCGGCCACAGAAGCTGATTTACAGCAAATTGCCGATGGAATTGAACTGGAAGACGGTCCTATTCATGCCGATGCGATTAGTTTTGTGAACGAAGAAGACAAACACGAGATTGGCATAGAAATTCATTCGGGCCGTAACCGGATTGTAAGGCGTATTTTCGAACATCTCGGCTACCGGATACATAAACTCGACAGGGTTTATTTTGCCGGATTAACCAAGAAAAATGTACCCAGGGGCAAATGGCGCTATCTTTCGGAAAAAGAAATCTCAATTCTAAAAATGGGTTCATACGAATAATCTTATTTACAGTCGTTTAAGAAATGAATCCTTTGCATCTTTTCTTTATAATTATCGCCTATTTCTCACTATTAATGGTGATTTCGTATTTTGCTTCCAAAAAAACAAAAGATTCCACTTTTTTCGATGGCGACAGGGCATCACCCTGGTTCCTGGTGGCATTTGGAATGATAGGCTCGGGAATATCAGCAGTTTCCCTGGTTTCTATCCCCGGTAATGTGGGCAACAATAACCTTTTCTATTTCCAGTTTATATTGGGCACCATTGCCGGTTACCTGTTTATTGCTTTTGTGCTTACGCCGATATACTACAAATTAAAGCTGGTTTCTATTTATACCTATTTGAAAATCAGGTTTGGAAACATCACCTACAAAACCGGCTCGCTTTTTTTTCTTGTTTCCCAGTCGTTCGGGGCCGCCCTGAGGTTGTTGTTATCCATAAAAATACTCCAGTATGCATTTTTCGATGCTTTGCATATCCCTTATTTTCTAACCATCGCAGTGGTCTTGGTGCTGATTTGGCTTTACACCAATAAGTCAGGGATTAAAACCATTGTCTGGACAGATGCCTTGCAATCTTTGTTCCTCATCACGGTTATTGTTATTTCCATTTTAACTATAAAAAATTCGCTGAACCTTTCGATGGGAGGTATGTTCGATGCCATTGCCTCACATCCTTATGCAAAAGTTTTTGACTGGGACTGGCAATCAGGATCTAATTTTTTTAAGCAGTTTGTTTCGGGATTTTTAATAACAGTAGCCCTGGTTGGTCTCGACCAAAGCATGATGCAGAAAACCCTTACTGTGAATAATTTTAAAAACGCGAGAAAAAATGTTCTGACCTTTAGTTTTTTTATTGCTTTTGCCCAAACACTGTTTTTAGGATTTGGGGTGCTTATTTACCTGTTTGCAGAGAAAAACGGAATTGCACTTGTCCGTGAAAATGGTGTAATTACTAATACTGACGGGCTTTATCCACTTCTAACCTTAAACTATTTTGGAAAAATAGGGGCATTTGCCTTTTTAATTGCTGTTACTGCCTCTACCTTTGCCAGCATCGATTCCTGTATAGCCGCGCTTACCACAGCGTTCAGCTACGATTTTATGGACATTGAAAATCAACCCCATGAAAAGAAGAAACCCATAAAAAATATGGTTTTACTTGGTGTAAATATCGTGATGTTTCTTATTGTAATGCTGTTTTGGAACAGTCAGGGCGCTATTATAAATACGATATTCAAAATTGCGGGTTATACCTACGGGCCACTTCTGGGACTTTACCTTACCGGACTGTTTTCAAAAATCAACCTGAAAGAAATTTATACCCCGGTTGCCTGTGTACTCTCATCTGTATTGACCTGGATATTAAATATTGTTTTTATAAAATTCTCTCATTTCGACTTTGGATTTATGAACATATTCGTAAATGCAACTCTGACCATTTTATTTTTGTGGATAATCAGAACAGAAAGCTATGTCAGGGAATGATGAATATATTATAAGGCGAACAGAAAGTAAGGAAGATTTCGCTGTTTGTGCTAAATTGATGGCCAAAACCGATCCGTGGATAACCCTGCAAATGGATTACAATGAATGTCTGCCGGCCTTCGGGGGACTTTGTAAAGAAATTTTTGTACTTGAAATTCAAAGCGAAATTGCCGGATTCGTGATTTTGCAGGTTTGTGGCACATTTTCGGGATATATTCAAACCATTTGTATTGATGAAAAATACAGGGGCAAAGGTCTGGGAACCTTACTGCTTGAGTTTTGCGAAAAAAGAATCCTTGAATTTTCACCAAATATCTTTATTTGTGTTTCATCTTTTAATTCCGGTGCAATAAAACTCTACGAAAAGTTTGGTTTTAAACAGGTTGGAATTCTTGAAAATTTCGTAAAAAAAGGATTTGATGAATTGCTGATGCGGAAAACTTTTGGCGCCCGTGCGGGTTATAAACAAAAATAAAAGTTAATTCAGTAATATTTTTTAAGATTATGGATATCAATAATTTACTCATGTTTCGCATATTAATTAAGATTTAATGATCTATTGATATTATGTGTGATAAGGATAATGAGTCCGTCATTCTGGTGCAAATTGGTGTTTTGGTGTTTTAGTGGCTGGTTGGAAAATACCACAAGGTCACAAAAACACTAAAATCCACAAAAGAATTTATTGAAAAATGGAATTTCTAATACATTAAATTTCTTATGATTAATAAATTTCGTAAAATTAAAACGAAAGAATCCAATAATTTACTACTTATGCGAAACTTGGGTAATTTAAATTTTATTAAAAGAATTTTTGTTTTCGTCGGTACTTTGTTGATTGTCAATAATATTTGCGGACAAACACACGATAAGAAAAACAAAAAGGAAATTTTAAAAAGTACAATCGATAGTATTATAGATACTTATATTGTTAATGATAAAATTCCGGGTGCAGTCATCTTGGTTAAAGAAGGAAATGATGTAATTCTTTCAAAAGCTTATGGTTATGCCCAAAAATATGATTTCTCGCACCATCTGCTGGTGGAACCTGAAAAAATGACAACGGAACATCTATTCGACATTGCTTCTTTAACAAAAGTAATTGGTACTACTACATCAATTATGCTGCTGGCTGACAAAGGTTTAATTAAAGTTGACGATCCTGTCTCCAAGTTTATTCCCGATTTTATTGGTGAAAATAAAGATGCAGTAACCATAAGGCACCTTTTAACCCACACTGCCGGACTTTATGAGTGGTATCCGCTATATTTCATGGCTAAGGATAAAAAGGCATGTCTGAATCTGATATGTAGTCTGCCATTGAAATTTCCTGTGGGTCAACAGCGCAGGTACAGCGATTTGGGATTTGTATTGTTGGGCGCAATTATTGAGAAAGTATCAGGTTTATCACTTGATGAATTCATGCAAATCAATATTTTTAAGGTGTTGGGCATGGAAAATACCACTTATTTGCCCTTAAAAAAATCCAAATTTCTTAAAATTGCAGCCACATCGCCCGGAAATCCTTACGAAAAAAGAATGGTTTACGATACAACGCTTGGTTTCAGGCCAAAAGAAATTGATCCCGAAAGCTGGAATGCTTGGCGAACTTACGTATTAAAGGGAGAAGTAAACGATGGAAATACCTGGTATGCTAACGAGGGTGTATCAGGGGCGGCTGGTTTGTTCTCAAATGCTGCTGATTTACAGAAACTTATTGATATGCTGTTAAATAAAGGGATGGTTGGTAAAAAACGGTTTATTTCTGAAAAAACAATTCAGTCCTTCTTTACAAAAGATAAATTTAAGAACGGACTTGGCTGGATGCTTGACAATGAAAATGCCTTTATGAAAGATGGTCCATCAGGTACTTTCGGGCATACAGGTTTTACCGGTACAAGTATATCGGTTGTTCCGCAAAAGAAAATTTCGGTAATTCTTCTTATTAACCGTCAAAACAATGGCTTAATGACAAATGGGGAGTATTTCAATGTAAACCCAATCCGGCAGCAGGTTTTTAAGGCTGTATTAAGATACAGCAATTGAATTGAGCATTACAATAGTTAGTCAATTTTAGCCAACCGGAAAGGCCTTATTTCGATTTTTTGCCATACACCACCTGCAATGTAGGGTTCCTCTTTAAGTTTATTATCGAGTGCCTGGCGGTCGGGAAATTCATAAACTATAGATGAACCAATCATTTTGCCTTCATCATTTAGGATTGCTCCCCCATGAATAAAATGACCTGATTTTTTTAATTCACTGATATTTCTAAGGTGTTCTTCCCTGATTTTCATTCTGCGTTCGAGCGCATGTTCATCGGTGCCATCGTAGGCGATTAATAAAAACTGCATAGAAGAAGTTTAAAGTTTCGAGTTTTGAGTTTAAAGTTTCGAGTTTCGAGTTTGAAGTTTAAAGTTTTGAGTTTAAAGTTTCGAGTTTTGAGTTCATTTTAAAAGTAAATTTTATTTTCCAAAAAGTCCTCCCAGATTAGGCAGCATTCCCTGGGCTACTTTGCTCAATTCTACCTCCTGTTTTTCTTTTGCTTTTTCAAGGACTTTGTTTACAGCAACTATAATTAGATCTTCAAGTTCCTGTTTATCGGCGGATTGGAGTAATTCATCCGAGATTTCAATATTGGTTATTTTCAGGTTACAGTCTGATTTTACCTTTACCAGTCCCCCTTCGGCTTCGCTTTCTACAAAAATATTCGAAAGTTCTTTTTTGGTTTCTTCCATTTGTTTTTGGGCTTCCTGAATTTTGCCCATAAAATCGCCAAACATAAGTTTTGTTTTAGTTAAAAATCCAAATTTATAAAGATTAATTTCAAACCGGAATTGAAATGGTTAACTATTTTTCTTTTTTGCAAGAAATAATTCGAAATAAACTTGTTTTCCTTCAGTTTCATCCTTAAAACCTAAAAAGGAAGTTTTAGAAATAAATTCCAGATTATTTGTTTTTAAAAGGTTTTCGATAAATTCTTCCGAATGTTTGTAAATAAATAATCCATTTTCCGGATTTTTCCATGAAGTAATTCCCGGTGTTTCAGTTTCAAAATATTCCAAATCATTTCCAATGCCCGACTTTAGAGTGGTAAAGCAAAAATACCCGCTGGTTTTCAAATGGTTACCAGTATTTTCGAAAATCTTACCAGGATGAGGAATAAAATGGAAAAAAGCATTTGAAATGATAAAGTCGAAATTTTCATCGGGCCATGGGCAATCCTCTGAAGCCAAATCACCCAGGTATAATTTATCAGTAGTTTTCTTGGCTTCGCAAATTTTGAGCATTTCCTCCGAACAATCCATTCCTGAAACAATTATCCCTGCATTGGCGAACCGGATTGAAGCCATTCCTGTCCCAATTCCCAGGTCGAGCAATTTTTGTTCCTGTTTCAGAAATGGTTCCAGGGATTTAAAAATGAGTTCAGGTCCTATCCATTGTTTATCAGCAATATAATCATCGTACCTGTTGGCAAATTCATTAACATGGATATGTGTTTTTTGGGGTTTCATTTTTTTGAAATAAAAATCACTAGTGTCTGGTAAATCTGGTTCTTATTTGATAAAAGTCATAAATTGCAATGCATATACACATAATTGATATTATAGGAGTTACTTTTTACCTGTAATTTTCTGCTTTCTTTTTTGGCTTGACCCAAAAAAGAAACAACTTAGGCAAAGTCGCTCTCACGAAGTTCTGAAAGAACGAGTAAAAAAAGTCAAGGCTCCCGTTAAAATATTATTCCGGTTTTCCCAAAACCTAAGTGCGGCAGGGCGATCTTCGAACAAGTTCTCAGCTTCCCTGCCTTCTAAGGTTACGCTCAACCTACATAATATTTTCCCGGAGGCCGACATATTAATTAACATCGATTTAAAATATCTAATTAAATGCAACACATTAAAATTATTGTAATCTCAAGATTTTATTGCCAGTCCCAATTTCAAAAATATTATTTCCGGACAATAGTGAATAAATATACATAATTTTTTAAATAGAAAAAGCCTCCGGATTGGAAGCTTCTTCAACAATTAAAAACAGTAGTTAATCTATTTGGTTAATTCTGCAATTTACACCCATTCCTCGCTTATTATTTCTCCCTGAAGCGATACAACCATGGCTTTGATTGGAACTTTACGGCTGGCATTGTTTACAGCCATACGGGCCATTTGCAGTAATCCGCCACAGCATGGCACTTCCATTATCATCACCGTAAGGGTATTAATTTTGGCTTCGTCCACCATGCGCGTCATTTTTTCAACGTACGAATCCATGCCTTCATCGAGTTTAGGGCAGGCAATAGCCAATCCTTTGCCTTTGAGGTACTTTTGATGGAAATTCCCCATCGAAAAGGCCACGCAATCCGCTGCAATTAATACATCTGCATTTCTGAAGTAGGGCGCCATCGGGTTAATAAGGTGCATCTGAACAGGCCATTGCCTTAATTCTGATTTTCCGCTTACAGTTTCTTCATTTTCTAATTCTAATCCAACAGGTGCAAAACTCATCATTTTCGATCCCGGGCATCCCCCGCCTCCATGTTGGTGTCCATGTTGATGTACTTCCATAATCACTTCGTTTATGTTAAAATTTATTCTGTCCTGGTTATTTTTCAAAAAACCCACCCCTTCTTTAAGAAATTCGGTTTCGCCATGTTCTTTTAAATGTTTGAGATGGGCAATTACAGTAGCTGGGCCTTTTTCCACCATCAACATCATTACCCTGGTTTCGTTGTATTCCTCTGCTTCGCGCTTTTCTATTTCAATAGCACCCATAGGGCAGTGTCCGAGACAGGCACCCAATCCATCGCACATTAAATCGCTTATCAGCCTGGCTTTTCCATCAATTATCTGCAATGCGCCTTCGTGACAGTTTGGTACACACTCGCCGCAACCATTGCATAAATCTTCGTCAATTTTTACTACTTCTCTTAACATATCGCGGTTTTTTAGAAATAATTTTACAGTTACAAAGATAAGGGGCTCAAATTTGTAAAAACGGTAACAAATGTTACAATAGAGGAGTTTTTTGTCTTAATTTTGTAAAAAATAAAAAGATGAACGGGAAACTTATTGAATGTTCGTTGTTTAAAGGGTTAATAACAAACGATTTAGAAAGTTTGTTTTCGGGTATAGAATTTTTTGAGAAAAAGTATAAAAAAGATGAATTAATTGCGAGTGCCGGTGCAGAAGTTCGCAGTCTTTTGATATTGGCAAACGGAATTGTAAGGGCCGAAATGGTTGATTATTCAGGAAATACGGTAAAAATTGAAGACATTGAAGCCCCAAATCTATTGGCACCTGCATTTTTATTCGGAAGCGCGAATGTTTTTCCTGTAAATACCATAGCAAACACCGAAGTTACATTGGTGATTATCCCTAAAAGAGCTTTTTTAAAATTGCTTCAAAAAAACGAAATCCTCCTCAATAATTTTCTGGATAATATTTCAAGTCGTGCCCAGTTTTTATCCGGCAAACTGAAAATGATGACTTTTCAGACCATAAAAGGCAAACTCGCCCATTTTTTTGTGCAGGAAATGACTAAGTCGGGCAAGAATGAATTTACATTAAGCAAATCGCAAAACCAGCTGGCTGAGATGTTTGGAGTGGCCAGGCCTTCTGTAGGGCGCGCAATAAGAGAATTACACGAAGACGGAATAATTCTGGCAAATGGAAAAAATATTGAAATCGTGGATTTAAAAGGGCTTAAAAACCTTCTAAAATAGGGACATGCCAATAATCTGAATTCTTTATTTTTTGTAACTGAACCGGTATTTTAATGGTGAAAGCCCAATTTGATTTTTAAACTTTCTCGAAAAATAATTGTACTCGTTAAACCCGGTTCTTAATGCAATATCAGCAACCTGAAAATCAGTAGACTGGAGCATTTTTTTGGCTTTTTCAAGTCTTAATTTTATCAGGTAATCAATGGGCGAATCGCCGGTAGCGTTTTTAAAAATCCGCTGAAAATTCCTCACAGACATATTTGAAATCTGCGCCAACTCTTCAAGACTGATATTTTTCGAATAGGAATTCTCAATGTATTCCATTACATGGCCAATGCGAAGGAGAGAAACCGCTTCTTTCGAATTGAGTTTAGAATATTCGCGCGAAAGAAAAATGATCAGTTCTTCGAGCCTGTTTTTAAGAATGGCTTCATAAGCAGGTTCCATGTTCGATTGCTCGGTAATCATTGAGCTAATAATCAATTCGATATGCGATAAATCCTTAATGCCCAGGTGTAAAATATTTTTAAAATGATAATTGTTACGGTATTGGGGTTCGAGTATAAAAAGTGCCTTGTAACCCGGAATTTGTCTGATGAGCTGGGTGTTAAACAGCTTGTTCATTTCCCTGGCATCAAACATCACATTTACAATTTCTATCTGGCTGGCATCTTTAAATGAATGAGCCTGGTAACCCTGTAACACGAAAATATCGCCGGCCGAAACCTGGTATTCGTTGTTTTCAACCAAATGAAGTGCTTTACCCTTTAATACAATTATAATTTCCGTAAAATCGTGATAATGTGGAATTTCAGTCAGGTCGAAATTATGGCTGATTCCCTGTGAATGATTAACCCTGGCAACAAAAAGCGGGAGTTTGCTTTTGTCGAAATAGTTTTTACCCATAGCTTTCTCTACCATAAGCGTAATTTCATATTTTCCGAAATGTAATTTTTTGGCCAATTAATTACAAATCTTTCCTGATTTTTTTATTTTCTTTGTAAACCTTGTTTATAAACCGATGAAAATTACTAAGCGGTGAAGGTAATTATTTGATCAACAAAATATTTTAAAACAGATGAAAGAGAACCTATCTAAAAAATCAGCCGATAACATCAGGATTTTATCTGCCTCTATGGTAGAGAAGGCAAAATCAGGTCATCCCGGAGGATCCATGGGGGGCGCAGATTTTATACAAATCCTGTACAGTGAGTTTTTAAATTATAATCCGGATCAGGGTGAATGGATGCTACGTGACCGGTTTTTCCTGGATCCGGGGCATATGTCGCCAATGTTGTATTCGGTATTGACCTTAAATGGATTTTTTACACTGGATGAAATTAAGCAGTTCAGGCAATGGGGTAGTCCCACCGCAGGCCATCCGGAATTGGAAGTGACCAGGGGTATTGAAAATACTTCAGGGCCGCTGGGGCAGGGACATGCTATGGGAATAGGGGCGGCAATTGCTGAAAGGTTCCTTTGCCAGCGCTTCGGAGAAACCATAAGCCATAAAACCTATGTTTATATTTCAGATGGAGGTATACAGGAAGAAATTTCGCAGGGTGCGGGCCGGATTGCAGGATTTTTAGGGCTAAGCAACCTGATTATGTTTTACGATGCCAATGATATACAGCTTTCAACCAAAGTAAACGAGGTAACCTCTGAAAATACAGCACAAAAATATGAAGCATGGGGATGGAAAGTGGTAACCATCAATGGAAATGATGAAAATGAAATCAGGGCAGCACTTTCAGGTGCACAAAATGAAAAAGAAAAGCCTACTTTGATTATCGGTAAAACCATAATGGGGAAAGGCGCTGTGGATGCCAATGGCAATTCGTTTGAAAATAAAGTATCTACCCATGGTCAACCATTAAGCGCTGCCGGGGCTTCGTTCGAAAAAACCATTGAAAACCTTGGCGGTAATGCCGGCGATCCGTTCGTAATTTTTCCGGAAGTAGCTGAATATTATAAACTTGTAAATGAAAATAAAAGAGTTCAAGCCAGTTTAAAAAATGAACAATTCAGCCGGTGGAAAGATGAAAATCCTGAATTAGCAAGGAAATACCAGGATTTCATCTTGCGAAAACTTCCCCCTCTTGATTTTGGATCCATAAAACAAGATGAAAATACAGCCACCCGTTCCGCCTCAGGCAATGTTCTGGCTTATTTGGCCCAAAATGTTGAAAATATGATTGTGGCTTCTGCCGATTTATCGGAGAGCGACAAAACCATTTCGTTCCTAAAAAAATCCAAAGCATTTGTAAAGGGAGATTTTTCAGGGGCTTTTCTTCAGGCAGGTGTTTCGGAACTTTCTATGGCAGCTATTTGCAATGGTATGGCCCTTCATGGCGGAGTAATTCCGGTTTGCGCTACATTCTTTGTTTTTTCAGATTATATGAAACCTGCCCTTCGGTTATCAGCTTTAATGGAATTGCCGGTAATTTACTTGTGGACACATGATTCGTTCAGGGTAGGAGAAGACGGTCCTACTCATCAGCCTGTGGAGCACGAAGCACAACTGAGATTAATGGAGCAGCTGAAAAACCATAAGGGAAACCAGTCAGTACTTGTTTTACGTCCGGCCGGTGCGGCAGAAACAACAGTAGCCTGGGAAATGGCACTTGAAAATTCACATTCACCTTCGGCCCTTATATTATCCAGGCAAAATATGAAAGAAGTTGAGCTCTGGGATCATCTTTTTTATTATGACAGGGCCAAAAAAGCAAGGAAAGGGGCTTATATTATGTGGGAATCGAATAGGGGAGAAAATCCTGACCTGATCCTGATAGCCAATGGTTCAGAAGTTTCTACTTTGTTTGAAGCAGCTAAGCTGGTTTTAGAGAAGAAATCCATTAAAATCAGGATAGTTTCTATAATTTCAACTGGTCTTTTTAAAAGCCAGGCAGAGGAATACAGGAAAAGTATAATTCCTTCCGGCATACAGATTATTGGATTAACAGCCGGATTGCCTGCGGCACTTGCTCCTGTTGTTGGGGACAAGGGCAAAGTATTTGGGCTGGATCATTTTGGCTATTCGGCACCTGCCGGGGTTCTGGATGATAAATTGGGGTTTACACCTGCCAAAGCTGCACAATTTATCATGAACAATATGTAGAATAAAAAAAAGCCGGAAACCCCGGCTTTTTTTTTATATTCATTTTTCTATTAAATTGCATTAAACAATAATGTTTCGTACAATTCCTGTTTTCCTGAAATTTGTTTGGGCTCACCATTGGCAATGGCCAGTTCTCTTAAGTTTTCGAGTGTAAGCTCTCCTTTTTCAAAGGCTGCTCCTTTACCACTGTCAAACGAAGCATATCTTTCGGCCCTCATTTTTTTGTAAGGGGTTGAAGTCAGGATTTTATCGGCAGCAATCAAAGCCCTGGCAAAAACATCGATTCCTGTGATGTGCGCGATAAATAAATCGTCCAGATCTGTTGAATTTCTGCGGGTTTTGGCATCGAAATTAATTCCACCTGTAGTTAATCCGCCAGCTTCTAAAAATACCAGCATGGCTTCAGTGGCTTCGTAAACGTCAATCGGGAATTGATCAGTATCCCATCCATTCTGGTTGTCACCACGGTTGGCATCAATACTTCCAAGTAATCCGGCATCGGCTGCCATTTGCAATTCATGTTGAAAGGTGTGGCCTGCAAGGGTAGCGTGGTTTACTTCAACATTCAGTTTAAAATCCTTATCCAAACCAAAATGCCTTAAAAACCCGATAACAGTCTGTACGTCGGCATCGTATTGGTGTTTGGTAGGTTCCATGGGTTTAGGTTCAATAAGGAAAGTGCCTTTAAAACCCTGTTTACGTCCATAATCACGAGCCAAGGTAAGGAAACGGGCCAGATGCTCAAGCTCCCGCTTGGTATTGGTATTCAGCAATGAAAAATATCCCTCGCGGCCACCCCAGAATACATAATTTTCGCCACCGAGGGCAATGGTTGCATCAATCGCATTTTTTACCTGTGTAGCTGCCCATGTAAGTACGTTAAAATCAGGGTTGGTCGAAGCCCCGTTCATGTATCTTGGATTGGAGAAAACATTGGCGGTACCCCATAATAGTTTCACGCCAGAATCTTTTTGTTTTTGTTTGGCATAGTCTACCATTGCCTGCAATCTTTTTTCTGATTCGGCAATACTGGAGCCTTCGTTCACCAGGTCAAAATCGTGAAAACAGTAAAAAGGAATTCCCATTTTAGTAATAAACTCAAATGCTGCATCCATTTTGTCTTTACCGGCAGCTACCGGATCAGCATTTAAATCCCATGCAAAATCTTTTGTTCCAGGACCAAATGGATCGCCACCGGTTCCGCAGAAGGTATGCCAATAAGCCACAGCAAAACGGAAGTGATCTTTCAGTGTTTTTCCTGCTACCACTTTGTTTTCATCGTAAAATTTAAATGCCAGCGGATTATCCGATTCACGGCCTTCAAACTTAATTTTTCCTATTCCCGGAAAAAACTCTTTCTTCCCAATGGTTATATTCATGATATTCAATTTTTTAAATAAATACTAATATTTTCCTACAAATTTAATTTATTGAAATGATTCAAATTATCATTATATAGCCAAATTTATACACTATCTGGCCAAATATGTTGAAAAAGAAATTAATTTCACAAGCTAAATTTGGCAGATAATTCTTGAAAATAGGGATTCTAAAACTGAATTTCGCAAGCCGGCAACCATTTTTTAAGCATTTCCTTGCGTTGATCATTAATTGAATTGCCTCTTAAATCAAGGCCGCGAAGCAACTCAAGTTGTTTTATCTGTTCCGGGATGAACATAAGCTGGTTTTGTGCCATATAAAGATTTTGCAGACTCAGTAATCGTCCTGTTTCAACCGGAAGATCCGTAATTTTGTTGTTATTCAGGCATAATGTGTTTAACCGGCTAAGCCTGCCAATTTCAGGCGGCAGGTTGGTAAGTAAATTTCCCTGAACCGAAAGGAATTTAAGGTTAATCAATAATCCTATATCGGCGGACAAATCCTGCAATTGATTACCATCCAGCAACAGGGCTTTTAAATTGTAAAGCGAGGCTAACCCGTCAGGGAGTTTAAATAGTTGATTATTTGAGATATCCAACTTTTCTAGCTGCTGTAAGTTTGAAATTTCATTCGGAAGCTTTGAAATAAAATTTTCCCTAAGGTTTAAGTACTTAAGGTTTTTTAATGCCCCTATATCTGCCGAAAGTCCCAATAATGCATTGCCGGACAAATCAAGAAAAACCAATTCTTTAAGACGGTTTATTTCCAATGGGATTTTTTTGAGATTGTTATGACTGATAATCAGAATTTTAAGATGATGACAATTAAAAATTTCTTTAGGTATTTCTGTCAACTGGTTGCGGCTTAAATCAATGGCTTCTATATCAGCAGCAAGACCTTTAGAGGTTTCTGACAATAAATATTCTCTTCCGGTGCTGTCGAGAAGGTAATTGGTTTTTCCTATCGCAGCCCTGGCAAACCCCGTGTAAATATCAAAAGGAACCGCATTATCGTATCTGAAATCGATAAGTACTTTCCCGTTTTTGTCAATAAAACCGAATTTCCCATCTTTACATGCCAGGGCAAACTTATTGTCGTAGAAATAGATGGATTCAAGGATTTCTTTTGATTGTTTAAGCTCTTTTTTCCACTGGTCAGCTTCGCGCATTTCTTTGCGAATATTTTTCATGCAATTGTTTTTCCAGTTTTTGGCATCTTTTATTTCAGTGTCAGATTTGGCAATTTCCAGGGCCTGATCGAAAAGTTCAAAAGCGGGAATATAGTTTTGGTTATTGTAATTCTGCTTTCCTTGCTGCATAAGCGATATATATTCCTGCGCCTCTAAAACCCCCGATAGGCAGAGGAAAATGACAATCGAAATTATATACTTTTTCATGGTCATCCGGATTTTGTGGTTAAAATTATTGCGAATGCATTTCAAGTGTTCAAAATTTATGTTGAACAGACAGTTTTCTTTGATGTAGTGTATTTTTATTTCTTTAAAGAATCAATTTAAAAGTTTAATCAGATTGTTGGGTACAGAAAATGACAAACTTATAATTTCAGATTTTTGGCTGCCATTTCATCCAAAAACCAAAATAATTCACCGCTTTGTGGGTTAATCATCGAAGCGGGCAATGTTCTTTGTGTTTCTTTTTCATTTAAAATTCTGAAAACCATTTCGGATTTATTCTGGCCGGTAACTAAAAAGATTACTTTTTTTGATGCATTAATTGTGGTCAATGTTGCTGTTATCCTTTTCTGTCCGCTGTAAGGATTTTGAGCTACATCATAGATTTTTTCCGTTTTAATTACCTTGTCATTTCCCGGAAAAATGGACGCTGTATGTCCATCATCACCAAGGCCGAGTAACATTAAATCAAAACAGGGAACCCCATCTATTGTTTTCAGCTTATTTTTAGCAATTTCCGAATACCTTTCAGCTTCTGCAAATGGTTCATTTTCTCCAAAAACCCTGAAAATATTTTCGTCCGGAACAGGAATAAAATTGAAAAGACTTTCACGGGTCATTTTATAATTACTTTCTTCGTTATCCGGGGAAACACAGCGTTCATCGCCCCAAAAGAAAAGGATTTTTTTCCAGTCTATTTTTTCTCTGAAATGGACGGATAAATATCTGAAAATAGCTTTTGGTGTGGAGCCTCCCGAAAGGGCAATTGATAAAAAATCGTTTTCTTGCTTTTGATTTATCAAATTTATCATCTGTTCGCCAAGAAAAACTGATAATTGATCAATATTTTTAAATACCTTAATATTTTCTTTTTCCATTACAATTCACAATAAATGCCATCATCCGAAAGATTTTTACAGGGATACCGCCAAGCCAGGTTTTTGTCTTCTATTAGTTCGTCAGCTTTTTCAGGGCCCCAACTCCCTGCCGGATAACCGTACAGTGGGATATTTTTATCATTTTTCCAGGCATTAAGTACCGGATCGAGAAATTTCCAGGCTTCAATCACCTCTTCGGTTCTGGCAAAAAGAGTTGCGTCTCCTTTTATGGAATCGAAAATCAGTCTTTCATAAGCCGAGGGAATCCTTACATCGGAAAGATCTGAATAATGAAAGTCCATATTCACGGTTTTAACTTCAAATCCGGCGCCCGGGGTTTTCATCCCGAATTTTAAAAGAATCCCTTCATCGGGCTGAATTCTGATAATCAGCTGGTTGGAAATAAAATTATCGTTCACCCCTGAAAACAGGTAATGAGGCGTAGGCCTGAAGTGGATGACAATTTCGGATACCCTTGTTGGCAATCGTTTTCCTGATCTTATATAAAAGGGAACGCCTCCCCATCGCCAGTTGTCGATATAAAACTTTAATGCAGCATAGGTCTCGGTTGTCGATTCCGGCGAAACGCCCTCTTCTTCCCTGTATCCCGGCAGTTTTTCGCCTTTAATGGTCGAAGACAGATACTGTCCGCGAATAGTTCCATTAACCACATCCTGATCAGAAAATGGCCTTAACGATTGGAAAACTTTTAAAATTTCATTTCTAATTGCCTGTGGTTCAAGGGAAGCAGGTGGTTCCATTGCTGTAATGGCAGCAACCTGTAACAAATGGTTTTGGACCATATCGCGCAAAGCTCCTGAACTTTCGTAATAGCCACCCCTTTTTTCCACGCCAATACTTTCAGCCGATGTAATTTCAACATGATGGATATAATTCCTGTTCCACAGAGGTTCAAAAATGCCATTCGAAAACCTTGTAACCAATAGGTTCTGAACAGTTTCCTTGCCTAAGTAATGATCAATACGGTAAATTTGCTCTTCTTTCCAGTCTCTTAGCAATTGATTTTTAAGTTCTGTGGCCGATTTTAAATCGTATCCGAATGGTTTTTCAATAATCAGCCTTTTCCAGCCATCGTTTTCTTTATTCAGGTTGTAAAAAGCCAGGTATTCAGGAATTACGCCATAAAGCGAAGGCGGGGTGGAAAGGTAAAAAACGATATTTCCCCCCGTCTGATATTTTGAATCCAGTTCCTCAAGCCTGACCCTAAGCGACTGGTAATCTTCTCTTTTAGCGGTATCGATAGAATGGTAAAAAATTTTACTTATAAATTCCGGTTTTGCTGATAAATCGTCTATTTCCCTGAATTCATCAATGGCCTTCGACATAGAAATTCTAAAATTCTCATCACTTATATCAGATCTGGAAACGCCAAGAACCACAAACTTTTCTGGTAAAAGTTTTTGAACATAAAGGGAATAAAGGGCAGGAATAAGTTTTCGTTTGGCTAAATCACCGGAAGCTCCAAAAATAACATAACAATGGTTACTGGTTTGCATTTTTTATGGATTTAAATTACAGTTGAAAAGTAATAATTTTTTTACAAAGCTATCAGTTTCAATTTTGACCGAAACTTAAATTACAGCTACTATATCCTTGTCTCTGCCTTTAATATGAAACTATAAATGTTTTAAAGCAGTTCAAACAGTTTTTTAAATTGTTTGAGTACATTTGCAAAAAATTAAAGATATGGTAATCGATCTTTTTATTCCGTGCTTTGTTGACCAGTTTTATCCACAAACAGGACATAGTGTTGTAAAAATTTTAAAAAAACTCGGGGTTGAATTTCATTATAATCCTAAACAAACCTGTTGTGGACAACCAAGTTTTAACAGTGGATATTGGAAAGAAACATTGCCAATTACAAAAAAATTCATCAAAGATTTTCCCAACGACAGGCTTATTGTTAGTCCATCCGCATCGTGCACCGGTTTTGTGAAAAATTATTTTCCTCAGCTCTCTAAAGATGAAGCATATCTGAAAGAGCACAGCCGGTTAAAAAGAAATCTGACAGAATTTACTGATTTTCTGGTAAATCATTTAAAGGTTGAAGATGTTGGTGCTACTTTTAATGCAAAAGTAACCTATCATGATGCCTGTACAGCATTGCGTGAGTATGGAATAAAAGAAGAACCGCGTAAACTACTGGCTAAGGTAAAAGGGCTTGAACTGATTGAAATGAACGAGACCGACGTTTGTTGTGGATTTGGCGGAACTTTTTCGGTGAAAATGGAGCCCATTTCAATTGCCATGGTTGAACAAAAAGTTCAAAATGCCATTGCCACAGGTGCTGAGTATATAGTTTCTACCGAAGCATCATGCCTGCTAAATATTGATGGTTATATTAAGCGGAACAAACTTCCGATTAAATCTATACATATAGCTGATATTCTGGCTTCTGGTATAAATTAGTTATTTACAATATTATTCCGGGATTACTTCGCGATCCCTTAATTGGGAATAAAGACACAAGCCTGAAATCCCCTTTTACTTCGTAAAAAAATTATTTCCCTTTATTTATTTCAATTAAGGGATTATTTCGTGATCCCTTAAAGGGAATTTTGACACAAGCCAGAAATCCTATTTTTTACTTCGTAAAAAAAATTATTTCCCTTGATTCATTTCAATTCCGGGATTACTCCGTGATCCCTTAACTGGGAATAATGACATAAGCCTGAAATCCCTTTTTACTTCGTAAAAAAAATGGTTCCCTTTTTCACCTATTATTAGGGATTACTCCGTGATCCCTTAAAGGGAATTTTGACACAAGCCTGAAATCCCCTTTTTACGAAGTAAAAAGGGGATTTTAATTTCACCGGTTGCTCAAATTGAATTTGGCAACCGGTGAAATTAAAATCCCCGGCCTCAGGGCTGGGGATTTCAGGCTTGCGGAGAGAGGGGGATTCGAACCCCCGGTACCGTTGCCAGTACAACGGTTTTCGAGACCGTCCCATTCAACCACTCTGGCATCTCTCCGAAACGAATATAATTTATAAATGAGTTCTAACAATATTCAATTATTCCACAATTTTCTAATCAAATCAATAATATGGTCCAGATCTTTTTTTGTAAAGTTTAGTTTTTCAGCTATATGCAGGCACAACTGGTATTCCTTATCATGCACTTCACCATTTATCATGGCCATGTAAACAATATCAGAAAGCTGTTCTTCTCTTTCTTCATTGTTCATAGGTACCATAAATTGAAGTTCACCGGCTTGTTTATATGTTTCTTCAATCATGCTTCTGTCAAGGCCAAAAAGTTCTGCCCTTTCTGCCAGAAAGTCTTTTTCATAGTCATCGAGCATTCCGTCAGAATATGCGATAGCTACTAAATTAGCAAAATGTTCATGTTTTATGATTTTGTTATGTGCCTGATTCATTGATTTATTTATTAAGTTGAAAAAAATTTGTTCAGTTTTTCTTATTTTTGTGAAGTATGAAAATAACCGCTACTACCGGTGAAAATATCATGGAAATAAAGAAAATCGTTTCTACCACTGCGCCTGGTTTTTTACCAAAGGTTTCCGAAAGATACAACGCAATAAGATACCAAATCAGAAACAAAATCGCTATCCACAATCCTGTCATTCTTTTTCCTCGTTGAGAAGGTTTAAAAAACTAAATTCAAAATCCCATTCTTCTTTTCCATCAACAATATGAATTTGGTATTGCGATAATACTTTTTCAAACTTTCCGTCGGCAACTTTTGAAAATACTTCCTTTTTTGCAGAAAGATCCTGAAGCTTTTCATTAAACCCGTTCGGGTTTTCTAACTCAGAGTTTTCAAACACACTAAATCCATCTTCGTGCTGTACAAGAATTTTGTTTTTAAGCAGGTTCTCTTTATCCAAAACCATCCGTTTGTCGTATTTATCTTCGCAATTTAATTGAATTTTATAGGATTTACCTTGTTTTGACTGATTTTCGACGAGATAATTTATAAAGTCACTAACTTTTAGGGGTTTACCTTTTACAACTATTTTCATTTGAATTCTGGATTGGAAATATCCCAAAATTAATCAAAACTTAACTTAATGGAAAAAATTTATATATTTTTTACAGTATAAAAGGAATAATTGCTTTCCTTTTTTCCGGATAATCTTTAAAAGTTGACTTGTACCATTTGTGGTGATCAAGAGCCCTGGGCAATAGATTTACAATAGTCCAGACTGCAAATGACAATGCTGCCGGGTTCCAGGCCAGAATAGCAAACCCTGTCCATTCAATAATTTCGCCAAAATAATTGGGGCACGATATCCATTCAAAAAGCCCATTTCTGGGAATCTGGTAACCATTGGCTGAACTTTTTCTCAATCCTATCAGGTTTTTATCAGACAACATATTTAATATCATCCCGCTCATAAACAATAAGATCCCGACCACCATGCCCATAATTTGATATCCCGAAAAACCTGGGCCAAAATCTGACATCGAAATATACATACCATTTAAAGTAGCATTTACAAGGTTGAAAAATATTCCGAAAACCACAATAATGAGCGGCATTCTTTTGCCCTTGGTTTTAATTCGGAACGGGAAAATTAATGTGCGGTTAATATAATGGCCCAGCCACATTATGGTTAATATTGAGGCAATTAGGTTGTAATTACTATGCCAAAAATAAAAATACGCTATCAAAATTAACGAGGGTATTTCCATTACTATCCATGCGGTTCTATTAGAAAGGCTTGGTCCCCAACCTTTTCTGTAATGCCGTCCATAGGGCTGCTTAACAAAAAGGAGAATTGGAAAAATTACTATTCCTAAAAGTATCCATGCGTAAGAAATTTTTTGAAGAAGGGCAGGTTCGATCATATATTTGGTTTAGGTGTTGATTTGAATATATTTATTCTGGATAAACCAGTTCAGCGCATCATAAAAAGTATCCTTTGCCGGGCGGGGTATAAAACCGATTTCATCAATTGCTTTTTTATTGTTCACAATTTTTGGCGAAGTACTCACAATGGTAAGCGATTCCCGGGTATAGAGCGCTGGTTTGCGGGTTATTAAACTAAATAAACTAATAAAGGGAAGGCCAATCCAGGCCATAAAGTCTGGAACAACAATGGTTTTTTTTACCCTGGCAATTTCACAGGTAAAATCTGCTATTTCCTTGAGGCTTTTAAATTCGCTTGTTAAAAGGTACCTTTCGCCCGGACGGCCTTTATACATAGCATTAATGGCCGCTTCAACAATATCTCTTACATCTACGAAGTGATAACCGCCTTTGATAAGAAATGGCATTTTTCCCAAAGCTATTTGAATCAACATCTGGCCAATCAGAGAAGGGACATAATCATTCGGGCCAACCACAGAAGCAGGATTAAGTATAATGGCATCCAGCCCTTTACCAATGGCATCGAGTACAATTCTTTCCCCCTCTGCTTTGGATTGATCATAATTAAATGCTTTATTGCCGACAAGCGGGTTGGTTTCATTAAGGTTTTTATCGGGAGAATTATTACTTAAAGCATGAATTGAACTGAAATGTATTAGTCGCTTAACGCCATGTTTTATGCATGCCTCAGCAACATTCCTGGTTCCATTGATGTTTACAGCAAATATCTTTTCGCGTGATGTATTCCCGATTGAAATGATTGCGGCAGTATGAAAAACATAATCTGCATTTTCAACCAGTTTATCTACTTTATCAAAATCACAAATGTCGCCTCTTATAATTTGGCAATCAATATCTTTAAGCGATTTTTCGAAGTTATGTACCAAAACTTTTACTGTGTGACCCTGTTTAATAAGTTCTCTGCAAAGATTATTGCCTATGTGGCCGCTTGCGCCCGTAATTGCTATTTTCATTATAATTAGTATTTTTCTTTTATGTATGATAAATTAACATTTCTCGCCGTACCTGATTGAATAAGTTTAGCCATATTTGACATGGTATTAAACGGGCCTTTGTCAACCGCAAGATTTACCAGCCACGCGGGGATATCCCCTCCCAAATCGATAGCCAGTTTAAAACGCACTTCAACCAGATTTTTACCCAAGGGTGTAAATTCCCAGGATGTTAAGATTCTGGGAATCCTAACCAGGTCTTTCTTTTTTGGGATGTAATCGGGGGCACCCACCGAATTGATGGTAACTTTATAAGTATTTTTATCCTGCCACATTATAGCGTGTGTAATTACATCCCTGTTGCTTACCGGCCATGGTGCTTCCGATACATTATAATAGTACCATTCAAAATCATTTACTGATTTCAGCATTTCAGCATTCTTATTGGCATAAATCCATTTGTAATGGTTTTTTGTGTCCTTTACCAAATAAACCAGTGCGCCCAGGTTCGAATTTACCTGCATGGTTCCCATTACTTCCTTAAACCGCGATTCATCACTCTTTCGCATATAAATTTTTATGTCACCTTCTTGCTTTGTGATTTTCCAATCATCCTGTTTTTGAGCTATTGCTGAAAAAAATATAAGAGTAAATAGAGCAGAAATCGGAATATTCATATTTTAAAATCTTAAAAATGCGAATGTAAAAACAAATGGCAAATATTATTTTGAACTGGAAAGATTTCGGTTTGCAAATCCGGAAAGTTTTAATTATTGGATTTTAAGTATTCAATTAGCAAGTTTTAACACAATTTGCAAATTATGATCATAAAAAAAGCCATAGAAAAATATATTATATTTGGCAAAAAGTAGTTTAGAATTATGCAATACTATTATAATTTTGTAGTATGCAAATGCCATAAATATTAAAATTACTTAACCATGAAAAACAAAGTTACCCTAATACTAATGATTTTATTACATTTTGGCTTATTACATGCCCAGGAAAAAAACATACTTGTTGAAGACAATTTTTCCGATAATTCATACAAATGGTGGGTTGGAAGAAGCCCGGTCGGAAAGTGTGAAATTGTTCATGGCGAATATTTAATAACCTATAATGGTGAAAAATCATGGTCGTCGAATATTGAAACAGATATAAATTCGGTACAGGATTTTGTTATCGAAACCAAATTAAGCAGGATAAGCGGTACTGACGAAAATGGATACGGTCTTACCTGGGGAAAAAGCAAAGATGGATATTATAATTTTATAATTACACCAAAAGGAAAGTACTATGTACGAAAGGTAGAAAGAGGAAAAAAAGGACAATACCTTGTGGATTGGAAAAAAACTACTTATATAAATTCAAATCCGGCCAGCAATAAGTTAAAAATTCAAAAATCGGGAAAGGATCTTATGTTTTTTATCAATGACAAACAAGTGGAAAAAATCACGTTTCAACCCTTTTTCGGCAACCAGGTTGGGTTTATGATTTATCAGAAACAACAAGTAGCCTGCGAATATCTTTTAGTATACGGAAGCGGAAATAATCTGGTCACAATTCAGCAAAATCTACCGGCAGCGCCTGATTTGAGAATTCTTCAAATAGCCATAAAGGACAACCAGGATATTGAAAATATGAGCGCATCTTACGGAAATGGCAATTCAATTATTGAACCCGGAGAATCTATTGAAGTTACAGCATTTGTTCAGAATTTTGGCGCTGTAGCTGCAAAAAACGTTGAAGCAAAAGTCCAGCTCGATCTTAACGACAGGAATATTTCTTTTCCTGATGAATTTAAAACCTTTGATTTGGGCGATATTGAAAGTGGGGATTATAAAAAGCTGGAATTTTTCTTTTTTACAAGTCGAAAGTACACAGCCGATGATATTCCGTTTAAAGCAATATTGCGGGAAAAAAACGGGAGCTACAAAAAAGAACAGCCATTGGGCCTTAAAATGAATGAGCGTACTACTAACGTTGTGGATGTTAATATCAATAAAATTGATGTTAAAAAAGATACGGAAATGAAACAAATCCAGGAAGTAATTGAACTGGCAGATGTTGATAAAAATATACCGGTTACAAAATACAATGGAAACAATACTTTGGCCGTAATAATCGGAATAGAAGAATATAAATATGCGCCTTTAGTAGATTTTGCAAAACGCGATGCCCAGGTGTTTTATAAATATGCCTCATCGGTTTTTGGGATTCCGAAAGAAAACATTTACTTTCTCAGCAACACGGAAGCTACACTTGGGGAATTCAATAAAATATTTTCAAAAGATGGCTGGCTGGCGCGCCGTACAACAAAAGACCAGAGCAATATTATTGTATATTATGCCGGACATGGTGCACCAGATGTTAAAACTCAATCTGCCTACCTTATACCTTATGATATAGATCCAAACTATGCACGTACCGGATTTAGTATAAATGATTTGTACTCATCCCTTTCTTCACTGCAGGCAAAGTCGGTTACTGTATTTTTAGATGCTTGTTTTTCAGGTAAAAGCAGAAACGAAAAAATGCTAATTGCAGATGCAAGGTCAGTAATTATAAAAACTGAAAATTCAGCTTTTTCAGCAAAAAATATGGCAGTAATTTCAGCTGCAAGCAATGAAGAATACAGTGCTTCATATCCTGAAAAATACCATGGAATATTTACCTATTACCTGTTAAAATCACTTCAAAATAATTCATCAGCATTAGACAAGTTAAGTATTAATGATTTTTTTAACGGGATAAAAGCAGATGTTTCTAAAAGAGCCGGTTATCTTGATAAAGAACAAACTCCTTCGTTGGTAGGTAACGACAAAGACAGACCATTGATAATAAATTAATGAAATTTGAATTAATGTTATGATATATAGATTATTAAGACCTGAGTTTGAATTAAAGAAATTACTTGTTTTTTTGGTGGTTTATTCTTTATTATCGTTAAATGCTTGTATGGAAAGTCCTTCTGGCACAAAAGAAGCAATTATTGAAAATGAACCTGTTTACATTGATTCAACAGAAGGAAAAAGTAATGTTTATAAGAATTACCATCTTCCGCTTCCTGTTGAAGCCTGTAAAATGCTGAAAAATAAAAATATCAGTTATAATAAAACCTATCTGCTGGAAAGACGAATAAAGGAGAAATACCAGACAGAAGAAAAAAAGTCGCTGATAATTGGTGTTTATTCAACCGACCTGGTGTACAATATAGTTTACAATAAAAACCAGGAAGTAATTGAATATTTTAGTGTTACCAGCGATATGGCAAACAAACTTGAAATTACGGATGGCTATAGCAAAAAGTTGATTGATAAAGCCGCCAACTATATCGACAATAACGATTCTTTAAACAAATATGCCAGAGAAGCTTATTGGCGAACATGCAGCTTTCTTGAAAAAAATAATAAATCAAACATATTGCCTTTAATTATTCTGGGATCGTGGACAGAAAGCATGTATTACCTTATGGAAGCACTTAAAACTGAAGCAAATGTAAACGATTTGACCCCGGAGATTTACACACAAAAAGAAAATCTGCAAAACCTGGCCTTATATTTTAAGGAAATTACTGCTACAGAACAAATAGATGTTTACAAGGAAACCCTGAAAAAATGGAGTGACAAGCTGAATTACCTTCAACTGGAATTTGAAAATATCAAACCCTCTAAAAATAAGCAACCAGGCCTCAATGAATTTTCAAAAGTTATTAATGCTATTGAACAGCTAAGGGCTGAAATAATTAGTGAATAAAGTAACTTTCTGCATTTACTTTTCTGCAAGTTGAAAAAACCATCTGTCCTTTTTGATAGATGGATTGATATTTGTGGAAGAAAGTTTATTGGACAACTAAAATAAGTTCATTTTTCATCAGGTATAATATTAGAAATCAAGAAAATGTATTAAATATTAAGCTATATGGGTTAATTTTGTTAAAAAATAATTTACAAAATGTAATTAATAGTATAATATTTATAACTATATTTGACACCATGAAAATTTTAATTGATATTCAGTAAATTATAGCAGATATTAATTAAACTTCATTAAATAAAGTAGAAAATGAAAAACAAGGCTTTTCTTTTAGTTTGCGTGATTGTAATTATACTTGCCGGAAACCTTTTGGCACAGGATATTTACAGGCTGGATGAAATAAAACCTGTTTTAAGCACTGCTAATCAAAAACAACTTGAAAAGGCAGAAAAATATTTGAATACTGCCAATGAACAAATGAAGCAGGCATCTGATTTGGAAAGCACAGGCAAAAACAAAACAAAGGCAGTGAATAAAAAGCTTTCAGCTTCGAAAGACTATGGAAATGCGCATAAAATTATTTATGATGTATACCTTGAGAATGTGCAAAAACTAACCAAAGGTTCAGATAATTCAGGAACTGTGACAAAAAATACTGAAAAAGCAGCCAAATCATTTAAAGAAGCAAAAAAGAAACGTGAATCTTCTTTACGGAATACCGTTCCTGATCAGGCCTATAAACTATCGGTTGAAGCTGAAAATCTTGAAAAAAGTGCAATTACAACCCTGACCGAATCGTATTTCCTGCTTACCGGCTATTCAAAACCCGATAACCAGGATAAAAATGTGAACCAGGGAGGAATTGTAATTCAGGACAAGGGAAATGCAAATAAAGCCCCTGTTAAAAGTAATTCAAAAGTGCCTGAAGATCAAGGATTAAATGAGACAAACAAGAATCAGCCTCAGAATGTTAACAACAGATCAAACCAGGATGAGAAAATAAATACAAATGTTAACCAGGCCACTAAAAATACTGAATTTGTTGAACATGATAAAAACGGGGTTTATTTTAAAATCCAGATTGCGGCTTCCAAATCTCCACTTACAGTTGAACAGCTTAATGCAATTTATAAAACAAACGAAATGTACAATGTAGATAAGGATGGGGAATGGTATAAATATTATATAAGTAACAAGTTTCTTACCTACGAGGAAGCTACAGAATACAAGTCCAAACTTAACATTAAAGGAATCTTTTTAGTTGCGTTTAAAGACGGTAAAAAGATAAGCATTGAAGAAGCCCTGAAAAAAGACAATATTAAAACTGATCAGCAACAGAACAAAACCATCGCACCGGTGAATAATAATCAAATTCAGGAAAACAAAACTTTATACAGGCTTCAGATTGGAATTTCAACCAAACCAATGAGTGCAGCAGAAATAAGCCAGTTTAAAAATGGTGGGAAACCCGTAATTACTTTTGATCATGGGGGATGGTTTTCGTACAACATAGGAGATTTTAATTCCGAACAGGAGGCAATTAACTTTAAAAAAACCAAAGGATTAACCGATGCCGAAGTGGTAAAATTTGTAAACGGAGTTTTGGCAGAATAAAAATAAGTCCCGGTTTCATTGTGATCGTAACTGTTATAATAGGGGGATACATTGTACAGTTATTACCGGGATTAAAAAGGCTTGCAGCATTGCAGGCCTTTTTGCATTGTAAAAGCTGCAAATTTCTCAGATAGCCTTAGTGTTTCTCATTTTGAACATTAAATATAACAGATTGGAAATCAATGTCGATTGGTAGATTAGATTAATCTTCTTATTTTATAAAAAGTCCGGAGAAATAAAGCGATTCTGGTGGTTTTGGGACAAGCTCTTTGTCACCACAAAATCAATAAATTACGAATTAATACCAAAAAATTCATATTAAACTTCAATGTATAAAAAAAAGAATTTCAATCATTTTTTAATAAGGAAATTTTAGTCTTTGGCGGAAAAAAAATCTAACATTTTGTAAAGTATAAATATATATTTTCTATCTTTGACCTGAATTGTTCTAAAAAACAATTCTGACCATGGTAAAATTGGAATATAAAAACAGAAACTTCTATACGTAAAATGAAAACCAATAAAAACATTATCTACCTATTATTTCTTTTGGTTTTAGGTTTTGTCGCATGTGGTGATGATGAAACCGGGCAGGAAAACAATGGAAACCCTGATAGTAATCTGGCAGATCAATATAAAAATATTGATTTCAACAAGCAGGAATACGAAATTCCGTCGGAACTAGTTTATCATAAAAAAGGGAAGGACTTTTTATATGACAAAATTTATCCGATCGGGTGGTCAAAGAAGGGCATGTTTGCCTATATAATTGAGCCTGCTGACGAAGCAAGTGGTTTATACTGGTTCGAAATTGTAATTCTTGATATTGTAAATAATAAAGTAGCATGGTCATGGAAACCCAAGGAATCGGAAAACGGAAACCTGTCGAAAACATGGAAAGACAACTATGATACGTTTAAAAAGCACCTTCGCGAATCGGAAATCATGCAGACTAAAAACTTTACACTTATAAGCGGGAAAAGCGATTATAAAGGTAATGAATTTGAACTCACGCTTGACGCGACAACTGAGACCGATCCGGATTATGGATTTGAAGTGGTAAAGGAGGTAGAAATAAATATTATATCAGCCGAACTGGGTAATAAAAAAGTATACGACCAAAAAACCGGAGATTATTCAGCCATTTTGGGTGCCTATATTCCTGGTTACCTTTTGAGTCCATTCGATGACAGGATTGTTATTGTATTTCAAAAGGAAAGAGTAGGATATGAAGGGCCTCCAAACGTTGTATTTTTTGATTTGATAGGGTCAGATTTATCAAGGGGATTTAAAAAAGAAAAAGACAGTTAACCACGAATTAATTCGCCATAAAAACATAAAACAGTAACCTTAAAATAATTAGTTTGTTAGTTCTGGTTATCAGATTTAAAAGTTTAATATTTTGTTAAAAAAACGTGAAGCAGGCGTGGGAATTGCATTTTTACAAAAAGTAAGTTGTTCGTTACAAAAAATCTATTTTATTTTATTAAAAAAAAGTATTACTTTTAAAGGTCGATAAAAAAAACAATTCGTAATATGGAAATTAAGAATCATTTTATAGAAGGTGAAAACATAAAAAAATATGTCCCATCTCCAAACCATAGTGGTGAATTTGAGCCTGGGCTGCCAGATACAATAGTTTTACACTATACAGCAGGACCATTTAAACCCGCCTTGAATACACTTACTAATCCAAGAATAAGGGCCTCAGCCCATTTAATAGTTGACCGCGATGGAACAATTACCCAGTTGGTTCCTTTTAACGTGGAAGCCTGGCATGCAGGTAATAGTTCCTATGGTAACAGGGTAGGCATGAATAAATACTCTATCGGTATTGAGATGGTTAACTCCGGACCCTTAACAAAAAGCGGAAATGTTTACCGTTCATGGTTTGGAAGTGCCTTTAATCCGTCTGATGTAATTGAAGCAACGCACCGAAACGAAACCCAGCCCCGTTTTTGGCATACTTATACCGAAGAACAAATACAGACAGTTTATGAATTATGTCAGTTAATTATCGATTCGTACAATATAAAGTTTATACTCGGGCACGAAGAAATTGCGCCTATGCGCAAGCAGGATCCCGGGCCGGCTTTTCCTCTTGACAGGTTAAGAAATAAATTACTGTCAGAAGAAAGAAATTCAAACCAGGCTGCTGAAATACCAAATGCCGGCAGGGTAAGTGCAACCATTCTGAATATCAGAAGCACTCCGGCAGAAGACGGCTTAAAAGTGGCCATGCCCCTGAAAAAAGGAACAAAAGTTAAAATACTTGAAGAAGCTAATGGTTGGTACAGGGTAACTACCGAGGTAGAAGGGTGGGTATTTGCAAAATACATTGAAAACTTATAAAATAGAAAATTGTGAACAGGTGGTTAATAGTGATCCTTATTGTTTTTGTTGTTCTTATAGGAATAGGAATAGCCTACGACATGGGTTTATTTGATAACATAACATTTGGCGGCCTTTCAACACTTTTTGCAGCACTTGCTGCTCCTTACCTTATGGTTAAGAACTGGCTTTTTGGAAATAAAGAGATTAAACAATTCCAGGATAAATATGAACATATGAAGGTGGAGGAAGGTGTGCACCGAACAGATACTGATATACAGATAAAAGCGAAAGAAAAAAGAATTGCAGAATTGGACAAGGAAATTCAATTGCTTGATGCTAAACTTCAGGTGCTTGAGATGAAAAAGTCGAAAGTGGATCAATATGTTAATTCTATGACCGTGGACCAGACTAAAAAAGAAGTTCAGAATTTATTTGGAGATTAAAACAGATGAATCGAATTTTCTATGTTCTTTTTTTAACAATTATTTCGGCAGGTTCTTTTGCTCAAACCTATCCGCAGGAAATACTTCCAGGTGAATCAAAAACTATTGAACCCGGCACTGATACTTTATGGATACTTAAGGACAGCCAGGTAAAAAAAGCAATAGCATCAGCAAAAAAACTGCAGATAGAAGAAGAAATTTCAAACGAGTTGCGGAATAAAATTAAACTAATGGAGCAGAAGGATTTAACCAAAGATAGTTTAATTAATATTTACAAAACCGACCGTGATTTTTACATGAATAACTGGAAAGAATGTTCGAATGATATTGATTTATTAATAAAAAAACAAAAGCGGCAAAAACTTTATACAAGACTTTCGCTGGTGGGAGTTGTGGTTGCATTTGTTACTGGGTTTTTAATAGGTAAATAATTTTAAAATTAAATAAAGTTTAAATAATGGAAAACAAGTATATGGATGTTGTGCAGTTCTTTGCTGAGAATCCACAACAGTTTATCTGGCAGGTTTTTGTTCCAATAGGAATTTGGTTACTGATTGTATTGGCATTTTTTCTACTGCTTTTAAAAAAGTATACATTTGGAACCTGGACAAAGGACAATCCCAATCCTTATGTCGATGAAACTTTTCAAATGCCGCGAGGTACTTTCAGGGGAATCCTGACTTTGTCGCTCTTGTTTGTGGTAGTTATTTTAGAATTAGTTAACGTTCGGATTATCGGATTTGAAGATGAATTTCATGAATTAATGGTTGCTTTTCAAATGATGATAGCTTTTTATTTTGGTTCAAAAGTACTGCATCATATGACATCTACCGACAGGAAAAAAACCGAAGTTATTGCACAGAATACAAGTTTTCTGCAACAAAATACAGTACAACAGAATATTCAGCATCAGGGTGAATTTGATGATGACAGTGCAGCCGGATAGTTTGTTTTAAGGTTGAAATTTTAACTGGAAGGGATATTTAATGATGTCCCTTCTTTTTTTTTCATTATGCAGGAGTCATGCAAAGTTATCAACAACTTAAATTAAATTTTCTTAATAAATTCAATTAAAAGGGACGAATTTCAAGGTAAAAAACTCAATAAATTAACTAAATTTGCCGCTCACTAAATGCGCGTGTATGTTAGTTCCGGTTAGATATTTGCATCTGTTTTTCATAATAATTTTATTTAATACCCCTGTTAAAGTTATGGCACAGGATGTATTCATTAAAAAGGAGATTACTTTAAAAGAAGGAACTCTTCAATACAATCTGCTCCAGCCTTCCGGATACAATTCAGGCGAAATTGGCGCAAAAAAGTTTCCACTGGTTGTTTTCTTACATGGCGCAGGTGAAAGAGGAGCCGACAACGAAAAGCAAATTATTCATATCCGGGAATTATTTACCAACCCTGTGAATATGTCGAAATATCCTGCTTTTGTTGTTGCACCGCAATGTCCGGAAGGAGAAAAATGGACATGCCTGAATTGGGCAGATTCTCTTCACATAATGACTGACGAACCAACAAGACCAATGCTTCTGACAAAAGAATTGATCGATTCACTTATTAAATTATATCCGGTTGATACTTGCAGGATTTATATAACCGGTCTTTCAATGGGTGGTTACGGGGTTTGGGATGCAATATGCAGGTATCCTGGTTTTTTTGCCTCTGCCGCGCCTGTTTGTGGGGGTGGTGATATTTCAAAAGCCGGACTATTGGTAAATTTACCGCTTTGGGTTTTTCATGGAACTGACGATAAAGTTGTACCGGTATATAATTCGCAGTCGATGGTCAAAGAAATTAAAAAATCAGGCGGAAAACCAAGGTACTCAGAATACAAGAATACCGGGCATAACAGTTGGATTAAAGCGTATAAAGAAAAAGATTTTTTAAATTGGATGTTTAACCAGGATAATTGCAGATAGATTAGACGAAATACAAATTATTGTTGGATTATAATGTTTGTAATGTTTATTTTAACAGACATTCAAGTATTGTTTTCAGAAAAAAAAGGTTTATTTATGAAGTGGATTTTAAAAATTGTAGGAATAATACTGATTACTATCTCTTTAATGACAATTTATTCCTTTACCGAATTTGAAGCCCGTGTAGGTACAATTATTCTTAAAAAAGCTAAAATTAAAGAATTTTTACTTGGTATACCAGATTATGCCTATGGAAAAACAATTTCAATGGTTGATGAAACAATAAAAAAACAAAAACAAGCTGCAATTGATACTACTTCACAAAAAATACTTCTGATTGGCGATTCAATGCTCGAAGGCCTTATGCTTCGACTTAAAGACTACACAGCTGCAAATCATCACGATATGAAAACTGTAATCTGGTATAGTTCGTCAACAGAATATTTTGGAAGATGCGATACCCTTAAATATTTCATCAAACAATACAAACCAAGTTATATAATGCTTGTGCTGGGGGCAAATGAATTGTTTGTACCCGATATTAAAAGAAAACGAGCGGGTTATGTAAAACATATCCTAAAGCAAATAGATACACTGAATTATACCTGGGTAGGCCCTCCGAACTGGAAAGAGGATACAGGAATTAACGATTTGATAATAAATAATGTAGGGCCGATGCGGTATTTTCCTTCAAAAAATCTTAATTATACCCGTTCAAAAGATGGCGCACATCCTACGCATGCATCGTCAGCCATTTGGATGGATTCAATAGCAAATTGGATAATGACAAAAAGCCTGAAACCCATCGTGTTAAAGAAACCTGCTGTGAAAAGCAAAAAAAGTCCAAACGCCACTATTCTTCAACCCCTTAGATAAGAACATGAACCTTTTACACATTTTACAAGAGCTGATTAAATACGATCAAGGTGCACCCATGATTTTTAACAGTGGCATTTTTCTGGTAATGTTCATTTTTTTTATATTAATCTATGCTTTAATTCACAAAAATAAACTCGCCGTAACGCTGTTTGTAATTGCTTTTGGGTGTTTATTTTATTATAAATCAAGTGGATGGTATTTACTTGTGCTGATAATGACAGTTTTTACTGATTATAGCTTTGCGCTGCTTATACACAAGCTTAAAGACGGAATATATAAAAAACTTGCGCTCTTTTTTGCATTGTCAGTAAGTATTGGCCTCTTATCCTACTTTAAGTACACAAACTTTTTTCTCGGCAATTTCTACGATATTATGGGGAAAAATTTCCAGCCACTGGATATTTTTCTTCCCATAGGGGTTTCGTTTTATACTTTTCAATCAATGAGTTATATGCTCGATGTATATTGGAAAAAGATTAAACCCTGTTATAACATCATCAACTATGCTTTTTTTATTACTTTTTTCCCACAACTCGTTGCAGGTCCTATAGTTAAAGCCAACTGGTTTTTACCACAGGTTGAAAAGCCTATAACCATTAAAAAAGAATGGATATACTCCGGTTTTTGGATGATTTTAATCGGGTTGATAAAAAAAGCCATTATTGCCGATTATATTTCGCAGTATAACGACCTGGTTTTTAATAACCCAACAGGCTATTCCGGTTTTGAAAACCTGATGGCCGTTTATGGCTATACTTTACAAATATATTGCGACTTTTCTGGCTACTCTGATATGGCAATCGGGATTGCACGTATAATGGGATTTGACTTAGGGGTAAACTTTAATTTTCCTTATAAAGCGAGAAATATAACAGATTTTTGGCACCGGTGGCATATGTCCTTGTCAACCTGGTTGCGCGATTATTTATATATTCCTCTGGGTGGGAACCGCGAAATTTCGTTGTTCACTGTAGTTTCAGTGCCTATTATATTGCTTTTACTCATTATTTTACAACCCTGGCAATGGTACTTTTTTGTACTTTTTATTTCCACAAGTCTTATAGGATTGGTTGCATTTTATAAATCCGAAAATAAATACCTTATTTTCTTCGCTTGGGCTAATTTACTTGCTTTTATGGTTTTTATTTTTGATAAGAACATTTATGTATTTTCATATTTGGGTTTAATTCTCGGAATCTGGATAATTTATTTTATAAATCCAGGTATTAAAAAGAAACTAATTACCTCTGTAAACCAGATGCTTACAATGCTTATTGGTGGTCTATGGCATGGTGCCACGTGGAAATTTGTTTTTTGGGGTGCCTGGCATGGTATCGGGTTAGCCATACATAAAATTTTAAAGCCCCTTCTGGATAAAGTACCCGATCGAAGAACATCAAACTTTGTGTCGTGGTTTATCACCTTTCATTTTGTAATATTTCTGTGGATTTTCTTTAGGGCAAACAATATAGAGCACGAGGTTTATAAGCATGTTCAGAATATCGGCCCGAATTCAGAAATCGTATCCGAAATTGTCCGGTCCGGCGGGCAAAATTTGCTTAAAATAAATGTTTATCAAAAAGATTCTCTGGTGCAAATAGTGAATCAACCCCTTGCTGTTGCCGGCAAAAACCTTGTAATCAGGAATGAAAAATCTGAAACAACTGAAACTGTAACTGTTAACCAGGTAGAAGATGGATTTCATGTTGCCTGGGCAATGATAGGAAAAATAGTTACTGATATGGATTTGGCTTTTTTACCTCCATTTTTAAAAGTTCGTTATCTGTGGGTAATTTTAATGGTAATTGGATTCGCCATGCATGCCGCACCTTTGAGTTGGAATGATAAAATACGTGATAAATTCATGAATGCACGCTTTGTTTTCAAATTATTAATCTTTATAGTATTGGTACAATTGGTTATCCAGTTTAAATCTGAAGATGTTCAGCCATTTATCTATTTTCAGTTTTAAGGATGAAAAAACTTTAATCTGAAAAAAATAGTATTTAATTTACCTGTTCGGTAAAAAGCCAACTATCAGCCTTTATTATTAAGGTATAATCCGGAAAAACCAAATGGCTCTTCTTCAGATTAAATGGGTATAAAAAACAGCTTCTAACAAAAATGTTTAAAGCCTAGATATTTGTTTAAACCAAAACAGCTTTCTGGTAACACACAAAAAATTTTCTAAATTTGGACTTTTATTCACTCAAAATAAGATTTCAAAACAGGGACTAAAACCAGAAAGTTATGAAAGATATATTTATAAAAATTTCACTGTTTTGTGTAACCATAGCTGTCATTGTACAATCCAATGCATATGCACAAAAAAATTTTGTAACTGATATAATTTCCACAAAAAAAGGAAATATTGAAATTACTTTCATCGGTCACGGTTCGCTCATGCTTAAGTATTCAAATACAATTATTCATGTCGATCCGTTTTCACAGGCAGGTGATTACTCAAAATTTCCGAAGGCCGATATTGTTCTCATCACGCATCATCATGGCGACCATTTAGATACTGCGGCTCTTTCGAAAATAACTGCTCTTAATACAAAATTAATTCTTACCGCAAAATGTAAGGAAATGTTACCAGGAAAGGAAAATCTTACGGTTTTGGCAAATGGCGAATCAGTTGAAATGAATGAAATTAAGATTACAGCCGTTCCTGCATACAATATTGTAAACAAGCGCGATAATGGAGCTGTTTTTCACCCCAAAGGGGAAGGAAATGGTTATATTATCACCTGCGGTGGAAAAAATATTTATATAGCCGGCGATACTGAAAACACACCTGAAATGAAAAGTCTGAAAAATATTGACATTGCTTTTTTACCTATGAACCTGCCTTATACAATGACTCCGGAAATGGTAGCCGACGCAGCAAAATCGTTTAAACCTTCAATTTTGTACCCATACCATACCGGGAATACCGATGTTAATAAACTTGTTGAACTAATGAAAGATACAAAGGGGGTTGATGTAAGGATTAGAGAAATGAAGTAACGAAACAATGATACAAAACATTTAAAATAATAAAATCATGTCTGACGATAAGAAAATAATTTTTTCGATGAACGGGGTGAGCAAGACTTTCCCACCGCATAAAAAAGTTTTAAGCGACATTTATCTTTCCTTTTTTTATGGCGCTAAAATAGGGGTTATAGGGTTAAACGGATCCGGAAAATCGACCCTTTTAAAGATAATTTCAGGAAAAGAAAAATCGTTTGAAGGCGAAGTTGTATTTTCTGAAGGATATTCGGTTGGAATGCTCAAACAGGAACCACATCTTGATGATAATAAAACCGTCAGGCAGATTGTTGAAGAAGGAACCGCTGAAATAGTCGCCATACTTAAAGAATATGAAGAAGTAAACCTGAAATTTGCCGAACCAATGAGCGACGATGAGATGAATAAGCTTATTGAAAGACAGGGGCACTTATCTGACCTTATTGATCAGCACAATGGCTGGGAACTTGATAATAAACTTGAAAGGGCAATGGATGCCCTTCGTTGTCCTCCTGAAGATGCTTTGATAAAAAACCTTTCTGGAGGGGAAAGAAGAAGGGTTGCCCTGTGTCGCCTGTTGTTACAGGAACCCGATGTGTTGCTTCTGGATGAGCCTACAAATCATCTTGATGCTGAGTCGGTTCAATGGCTGGAACTGCATTTACAACAATACAAAGGAACAGTTATTGCCATTACCCATGACAGGTATTTTTTGGATAATGTTGCAGGTTGGATTCTTGAACTTGACCGTGGCGAAGGAATTCCATGGAAAGGAAACTATTCTTCGTGGCTCGACCAAAAATCAAAACGTCTGGCTATGGAAGAAAAAACCGAAAGCAAGCGCAGAAAAACGCTGGAACGTGAGTTGGAATGGGTAAGGATGGGCCCCAAGGGCCGTCATGCCAAAGCCAAAGCCCGTTTAGGTGCTTACGATCGTCTTCTAAACCAGGATGTAAAAGAAAGAGAACAAAACCTGGAGATTTTCATTCCAAATGGTCCGCGACTTGGGGACGTTGTAATTGAAGCCAATGGAGTTTCAAAATCATTTGGCGATAAACTTTTATTCGAAAATCTTGAATTTAAACTTCCTCCTGCAGGCATAGTGGGTATTATAGGACCTAATGGGGCAGGAAAAACCACGTTGTTCCGAATGATAATGGGCCTCGAAAAAGCTGAAAAAGGGGATTTTAAAATCGGAGAAACTGTTAAAATTGGTTACGTTGATCAGCAACATGTTGAAATTGATCCGGAAAAAACAGTTTACCAGGTAATTTCAGGCGGTGGCGAGGAAATAAAATTGGCCAACCGGCTTATAAATTCGAGGGCTTATGTAAGCAGGTTTAATTTCAGTGGTGCCGACCAGGAAAAGAAGTGTGGAATACTTTCAGGTGGAGAGCGAAATCGCTTGCACCTTGCACTTACGCTTAAAGAAGAAGCCAATGTTTTGTTGCTCGATGAGCCTACCAACGATATTGATGTGAATACACTACGGGCACTTGAAGAAGGTTTGGAAAATTTTGCCGGCTGTGCGGTAATTATCTCACACGACAGGTGGTTTCTCGACCGTGTTGCAACACATATTCTTGCTTTCGAGGGCGACTCACAGGTATATTATTTTGAAGGTTCCTATTCAGAATACGAAGAAAACAAGAAAAAAAGATTGGGGGATACCGGGCCCAAACGTATCAAATACAGAAAGTTGACAGCTTAATTATATTAACTATCAGTTAATAGTATTTTAGTAATAAGCATTAAATATTTTAAGTGTGAAATATTTAAAACTTCAATTCAACTTTTATGTTAAGAGATTTATCTAAAGGGAATAAGGTATACTCAATCGGTGAATTGGACGAGAAGGATGTGGATAAGAACCCTATTGTACAGTTTATCAATTGGCTTGATTTTGCTGAAATTTCGGGGGTAGAAGAACCAAATGCCATGATTCTGTCTACGGTGGATGAAAATTCTAAACCTTCATCACGTGTAGTATTGCTCAAAAACATACTAGAAGACGGACTGGTTTTCTATACGAATTTTGAAAGCAGGAAAGGCAGAAATATTTCGATAAACCCTAATGTTTCCGCAGTTTTTTTTTGGTCGAAACTGGAACGACAGGTCAGGGTAGAAGGAACAGTTATTAAACACGATAAAAACTTATCTGATGCTTATTTTAAATCAAGGCCTTACGAGAGCCGGCTAGGTGCCATATCATCGCCGCAATCACAGGTAATTCCTTCAAGAGATTACCTCATTGAACTAATTATGCAGACAGCTGAAAAATATAAAAACGAACCATTGAATCGTCCTGACTATTGGGGAGGGTTTTTAATTCAGCCAAACCTGTTTGAATTTTGGCAGGGCAGGCCTAATCGTATAAACGACAGAATACAATACAGGCTCGATAAAAATTCATGGGTAATAGAAAGGCTGGCACCTTGAGAATTTTTAAAAACTTTTGGCTTTGTCTCAATTTAAATCATTTTGAATTTTCACACTGGAATATTCTTCAATCTGCTCTTTACTGGCCAAAGGAAACCGGATGAAAAATGTAGTTCCTTTGTTTAATTCTGTTTCAAACCAGATTTTACCACCCGCACTTTCAACAATATCTTTAACAATGGGCAGTCCCATGCCCATTCCACTTGTTTTTGTAGTAAAACTGGGCATAAACAGTTTTTCTTTTTGATCTTCAGTAATTCCACTTCCGTTATCAGTAACTTTAATTACAACGTAATTTTTTTCTTTTTCAGCCATTATCCTGATGTAGCCATTTTTTTCGGATGGAACAGCCTGAATGGCATTTTTGGTTAGATTGGTAAGTACCCTTGAAATTTGCTCATGATCTGCGATAATGAGTAATTTATCAAATTGATCAATATTGGTTTCAATTTTTACATTCTCCGTATTTATAAAAAGATTCACGGTAAATTCAATCCTTACTACCAAATCAACAACTTCGGGGTTTGCCTTTGGCATTTTGGCAAAACTCGAAAATTCAGTGGCAATATTCGAAAGCGTATTTATCTGATCTATTAATGTTTGCGTATATTTCCCAAGTTTTACCTCAAAATTTGCATCTTTATCCTGCCACGAGCGTTGAAGAAATTGAACACTCAACTTCATGGGGGTTAAAGGATTCTTGATTTCATGTGCAATTTGCTTTGCCATTTCCCGCCAGGCACTTTCCCGCTCTGTTTTGGCTAACAAGTCAATACTTTCGGCAAGTTTTATAACCATTCGGTTATATTCTTCAACTAAGGCACCCACTTCGTCCTTTTTATTATAATATATCCGTTCAGATTGTTTTCCCAATTCAATTTTTTGAAATCGGCTTTGTAGCATTCTCAAAGGCTGTGTTATTTTATTGGCCATAAAAAATGATACTAGGGCAACCACAATAAACAATACAACATACAGATTTATAACCGCAACCACCAGGTTCGAAATCTCTTTGCGGAGTTCAACCGGTTTTGTAAAGTAAGGAAGGTTAATATACAAAGGTGTTTTACCACCAGTTCTTCTGAACAGTGCGTAAGCAGATGTAAATTGCATTTGGCCAATTTTTTCATCCTGTATAAATCTGATTTTTTCATTGTTCTTCATCTGGCTAAGCGCTTCCGGATCCATGTACGAACCTACCAGTCCGAGGCTGAAAACTTCTGGCCTTGATGATGCCAGTAATTCGCCCTGATTATTGTAAAGATTTATATCTGTGTAATAAATTGATGAAAATTGATTTAGTATTTCACTTAAATCTATTAAGGTATCCTTTGTTTCTATTAACTTGCCGGCATTTTCTTCGAATTCCAGGTTTTTTAAAACCGATTCAAGCTTTTCGCTGATGTTGGTGTTGTGTTTTTTCTCAAACTGATTCGTATTGTAATAGACTGTTCCCGCAGTTATCATGGCAAATGACAATCCTAAAACAAAAAGCATAGCCATTAAAAGCTTATTCTCAAAATTAAGCTGAATTTGCTGCCACAGCTGCGGGGTATTGTTTATTAGTAAGGTAATGATGAGCAGAATATTGAAAAAGACAAAAATGTAGGAAAAGGCAATTACCAGGTCAAAACTTTTCACTCTTGTTCTTGATAGTACAACAAGATTTTTATCAGATTTATTTATTGTATGGTGATAATCCCCGATATTTAAATAATAATATTCAGTACTGCTTGTGTTGAACATTTTATCACTCAAATCGTATGGAAAATTACCTGATTTTGTTATCAATTGCCCGTTTTGGTACTTGGCATATGAATAGTCGCTCCATGTGCTCTTATTGTTTATTTTTCCATCAATTAAAAGGTCAGGATATCCGACTTCCTGGGTAAAAAGCTTTGAATCGAGTTTAATCCAAAGTATGTGTGTTGAATTATCAATTTGTGATTTATAATTTACTGATCCGAGATAACTTACCCTTCCGGTATGATTGTCGAGATAATAGAATTCAGTATTTTCTATTTTTTCACCAAACCTTTCAATCATTTCTCCCCAGTATTTGGTGCAATTCTTAAGTTTATTCGATTGGGGAATCATTTCACAATCGCAACAAACCACCAAATCGAGATCAAACTTAGAAAAATAGCCGGTAAAGTATTTGTTTTTAAGCTGTTCATTAATTTGCTCATAGTTACTGCCCGATTTTAATATCAGGGATTTTAAAATGGTATCAGTTTTTATATCCTGGTCAATATTAAATAAAAGGTGTTCGGCAATCATGTCCCTTTCGTTTACCAGCCTCGATAAAACAACCCTGGCTTTTCCTTCGTCTTTTTGTTTTATGGTGTTGTTAATAAAAAGGGTGATGTAGGCCGAGCCAATAATAATGAGCAATATGTAAAATGAATAATGATACTTTTTTCTGCCAAAGTGAATGTAGGTAATAACCGTAAAAAGCGCCATCAGGTAAATTAACGATTCTGATGATTGTTTTAAACCAAATGAAAAAACAACAATACTATAAACGAGAAGTACGATAACAGCAGTTGAAAAAAACTGTTTTTGAACAAGGATATGCCTGTTAATGAAGATAATCCTGTCTGTAACAATAACGATTGACGAAAGTAATATTCCGAAAATGGAATACGCCAGCAGGCTAAACAGGTTTAGTTCAAGTATGCGATGAGCTTCGAGTGGCAGGCTCGAATTCATTACCAAGCTTTCGAGAAGCTGGATAATCAGGTTAAAAAACAGGACAATTAGAAATAAACTTAAAACGCTGAAAAACAATCTTGTAAATTGTGTTTTTTTTCTGAAATACCTGATTATATAACCACTTCTGAGGAAGTAGAAAGCGCTTCGTGTAAAGAAAAGAATGATGAGCGAGTTGATTAAAAAATCACCCAGGGATGGAAAAAGGTATGAAACTGCGAAATATCCCGGATCAAAAAAAGACATGGAATAGAGCTGCAACGGGTATTTAAATTCCAACATCAGGTAACGTAGAAAGAGCAAAAAGATTAGGATTAGAATCATTCTTTTGTCCGGATTGGCATGCGATACTGAAATTTGCCTGAACCATCCGTTAAAAAAGAGAAATAGAAATGCGATACCAATAAAATATATCAAACCGGTAAAATCCCAGCTTTCGTTTTTTGAATAAATGGTGTTTTTGGGTACCAGCGAAAAAAGATATTGATTGTCCTTGTCATCTATATCAAAACTATATGATAAGGGGACCATGGAGATTTGTATGGAATTTGGTAAACCAAAATCTTTATGAAAGGAGTTTACAAGGTATTCATTTTCATAGGAATAATCGTGTTTGATAAGAATCAGGCCTATTATTTCGAGGTTTTTATCATGTATATTTTTAATATAATACCAGGCGTTGTTAAGTTTTACTACTATATTATTCAGCTTTGAACCGGAATACAGTTTGTTTAACTCCAATGAATTACTTGTCCAGTATTTTAAGGAATCATTGATATAAACCAGCATAACAAAACCTTGTTTTTCAAGGTTTTTGAAGTCCATATCGCTGAATGTTTCAAATAAATCAATATTATTTTTTTGAAGCAAAGGTTTAATTTTTTCTTTGCTTTTTAACAAAATATCTTCAAGGGTTTTTTCTTTATGGAATAAAATTTCCCTGAATTTACCTGTATCTACCTGGTAATTTTCAGGTTGTAATGTATTTTGTTCAATTAATGTTGCAATTAATATCAATATAATTGCAACAATCAGGAACTTGAAATTTATTATAAAATTCTTCAAAGCCTTTCTATTGATTATGATAAGGAAGTCCCTTAATTATTGTAAATGCCCTGTATAATTGTTCCATAAAAATAAGCCTGATCAGTTGATGCGAAAAAGTCATTTTCGACAAGGACAATTTATAATCAGCCCTCTTGTAAATTTCTTCAGAAAAACCATATGCACCCCCAACAACAAATGAAACAGACTTAATGCCTGACTCTGCTTTGTTGGAAATAAACCCGGCAAACTTCTCCGAATCGAACTGAGTTCCATTTTCATCAAGCAAACATATAAATTCATTTATACCAAAAACCTTACCTAACATTTGTCCTTCTTTTTTTTTTATCTCATCTACAGGCATATTTTTGGCATTTTTCAGCTCTTGAAGGTTAACTATTTCAAAATCACAAAAGTGCTTTAGTCTGTTTTGAAAAATGCCCAACCCATCGCTTATAAAATCAAAACTGGTTTTGCCAATAAGTATTAATTTTATTTTCATCGAATAAACTGTTCCGAAACTTCTTCAAATTTATAAAAATGATTGATTATGTCATTTAATCCAAACACTTTTCTATTCTTTTTTTACATTTTTCTTATTTCATCTTAACAAAACAAGCGGAAATTTCCAAAAAACAGCATACCTTGTTTTCAATCTTTACATTGTAAATCATGTAATATCAAACAAATAAACCCTAATAAAATACTATTGGAAAGTTATTCAGGCGAAATTGTAATCTCAGGTAATTTTGGCTTAAAACTATTCTTCTCATTTGTGGTGTTGACTTTTATGCAAATAAAAAAAATTGATTATTTCTTATCGGAGATTATATTTAACTATAATAGATGGTTCAATTTTTGCGGCTAAATATAAGTTTCGAATAAAAAATTGATATATTTTGAAAAGGGTCGCCTTGTATATTTTATTAATCCTGTTAATTGCAAATAGCAAAGCACAGGAAATGAACTTTCCGGCTGATGTTAAAAAAGCCATAGTTTCCGGCAATTCTGAGCAACTTGCCGCTTTTTTTAACCAAAATGTTGAGTTGTTGATTAAAAATAAGGAAGACGTTTATTCAAAAGCACAGGCCGAGCATATAATTAAAGACTTTTTCTCGAAAAATGTTCCTGAAGATTTTAAAATTGAAATTAACGAACAAAGCGATGGTATAAGGTATGCAATTGGAAACCTCACCACATCGGGAGGAAAATACAGAGTTTACATGGTTTACCAGTTAATCAAATCGAAATACCTGATTAACAGGCTAAATATAAGCGAATACAATTAGGCTTGATTTGATATCATTTTTTAGTTCTCCTGTTTCTTCTATAGAATGTGAGCATGGTTTCATGAACTTATCATTTTAGATATATTTGTGATCTGAAAATTTCCGAATGGCAATGATTGATTTTGATAAAATGATTGATGACCTGATTGACCGTGCAATCCATGAAGATATTGGTGACGGCGATCATACTTCCCTGGCTTGTGTGCCTTCGCATTCCACCGGCGGCGCTCAGCTATTGGTTAAAGAGCCTTGCATTATAGCCGGTGTTCACATTGCACACCGCATTTTTAGAAGAATTGACAAAGAATTGATTATAAAACATTATATAAAAGACGGTACCAAAGTAAATATCGGAGATGTGGTTTTGGTGGTAATTGGAAAAACCCATTCCATTTTACAGGCAGAACGTTTAATTTTAAATGTTATGCAAAGGATGAGTGGTATTGCCACTAATACGCGTAAGTATGTAGACAGGTTACATGGACTGAAAACTAAAGTGCTTGATACGCGTAAAACTACGCTGGGCAACAGGGTGCTCGAAAAAATGGCTGTTAGAATTGGCGGTGGACAAAATCACAGGTTCGGATTATACGATATGATTCTTGTTAAAGACAATCACATAGATTTTGCAGGCGGAATAGAAATGGCAATTTCAAAAGTAAAAACCTATCTTGAACTGTTGGGTAGAACAATGCCGGTTGAAATTGAAGTTAGAAACCTAATGGAACTCGATGAGGTAATTCACTGTGGTTTTGTAAATAGAATAATGCTTGACAATTTTTCTATTTCAGAAACAAAAGAAGCAGTTAAAATGATTAAAGGCAGGTTTGAAACCGAATCGTCAGGGGGAATAAATCTCAATACCATAAGAGATTATGCATTATGCGGGGTAGATTACATTTCGGTGGGCGGACTTACACATCAGATAAAGAGTGTGGACTTAAGCCTTAAAGCATTATAGCAGAATTTATTTTCCTTTTAATTTCTTTAATTCATTATTTAAACTGTTGATTTCCTCAACAAGGTTGTTTTCTTTTTCCTGCATCAACAGAATTTGTTCCTCCATCTTTTTTTGTTGGTCTTTCGATTCTTTTAAAAACTTTTTCAATAGTTTTTCGTTGGCAATCATTTTGCTGTTTGCCCTTTCATAGTCTTCATTTTCAATTTTTAGCTTTTTCGCGTTATTTTCAAGTTCACTCACAGTTTTAATATAATTTACCTCCCGTTCAGCCAGTTCCGCGTTTCTGGCTTTCAATCTGCGTTCATGTTCTTTTGCAGCTTCAATGGATTCCTGTAAAGATAATTCATTGGCTTTTATCTTGTCATTTGCATTTCTAAGTTCTTCCTGTTTCGTATGCATTTCTTTTTGGGTAACCTCTAATTCAAGCAGGTTTTTTCTTAATTCTTCTTCCTGCAAGGCCATTTCTTCAGCTTTCGACAATAGTTCCTGCTCAAGTTTCTTGCTTTCAGTAATATCGGTGGCAAGATTTAGTATTTTATAAGGTTCACCTTCACTATTCAGAATGGGTGTATAAACTTCGTGCAGCCAGTGAAATTTATTATTCACATTAATCTTATGAATTTCAGAAATAATATCTCCCCGTCTGAGTCTTTCCCAGAATTCTTCGCTGCGGATATTTACTTCGTCCATTTTTTCAAAATCGCCCTGGTGCCTGCCAAGTAAATCTTTTGGTTCAAGTCCGAGTAAATCTAAAAAAGCCTGGTTGGCGTTGATTATGTAACCGTTGAGATCGAATTCCACCACCAGCGAAGAATTATTTATTGCTTTGAGAATACTGCTCATTTCAGCTTCTCGCCTTGCTGATTCTTCCTGTGTGGCTTGCAGTTCTTCAAGGTTTTGCCTCATTTCTTCTTCCTGTGCGGCCATTTCTTCGGCCTGACGTTGTGATTTTTCCAGAAGGTCGGCGGTACGGGCATTAATTTTAGCCAAAGAAAGAGTTGATGAAATACTCTCTGTAACCCGCTCAACGAATTCAATTTCATGAGGTTTGAACTTGTTGAACGAGGCAATTTCAAGTACGCCGAAAATTTCCTCTTCGAGTTTCAATGGTACAATCAGTAAACTTCTGGGCGATGAACCACCAAGTCCTGAACTAATGCTAAGGTATCCCTGTGGGATTTCTTCGAGATAAACAGTTGACTTTTCAACAGCACACATACCCACGAGACCTTCGCCGATATATATTTTTTTATGTTTTTTTCTTTCCTGATCATAGGCATACGTGGCCACAAGTTCTAGGTGAATATCCTCTTTTTTTGAATCATTAATCAGGAACAAACCTGATTGGTTTGCTTTTAAAAATTTAACTATGTTACGTACAATACTCGATGTTAAAGCATCAATATCGCCGGCAGCCTGTCTGAGAATTTCGTTAAACTCGGCCAATCCTTCATTTGCCCATTTTCTTAAATTGTCTTCGTGCTGCCTTTTCTTTTCTTCTTCCTGCGCTTTGATTAGGTTTTTACGCATTTCGAGCAGTGAATTACCCAAGGCGTCCTGGCTGCTTAATGGTTCAAAATTAGTTTCAAAAGTACCCCGGCCAATGGCTTCGGCAAATCCGGTTGTTTTTTTTAGACCATCTATCAGCTCGTTTATTGAATTTGTCATGGACTGAAACTCATTGTTCTGTTTAAAGTCCATTATCTTATCGGGCAATATTCCTTTACTTAAGGGAAACAGGTAATCATTTAATCTTTTAAGGGGTACCGATAAATATCTCGAAAGGGTATAGGTAAAAGCAAGGAGTAAAAAAACAAGCAAAGAGGTAATTGAAATAAATATCCATGCATTGCCTGAATAAATACCTGAACCATTTTTTGTAGCAGATAGAATCGAACTTATTTCAGGTTCGAATTTCGCAGATTCCGTCTTTAAATCCTTTAATAATCCCTGGTCTGTATTAAGTCCAATTCTCTGGTCTATTTTAAGAAGTGCCAGAAAATTGGTTTTGTAAAGGTTTAATTGTTCAATAAGTTGAATGTTAATGCTTTGGTTTGAGGAGATTAACAAGGAATCGGTTTGAGGCATAGGGGAATTGGTAATCACCTTTCCATCAATAAGATAACTTAATTGATTGAAAGATGTTGTAAATGCTGATGCAAATTTTATATCCTTATAAATGAGATAATCTTTCAGGTTAAGATTGAGCTCGTTAATGGTGCTGGTAAATTTTTCAGAAGGGCTTAACTTAAGCACGCTTTCAGCATTTGTGTTTAATTCGCCAATTTTACCCGTGGTTTTGGAACCTTTCAGGTAGATTTGATTGGCAAGATCTTTAAAAACATTACGGTAGCCCTGAGTTATCGATTTTATCTTTTCCAGATTATTAATAATACCCACTTTTTCAGAAACCGGATTTTCAGAAAGTTGGGTTACCAGATCGCTGATAATTTTTGCTGATTCTTCGTGGCTTTTAAGGTATTTGTTATTTCCTGATTTAAAAAAACTTTGGTCTTCCGTGTAGTGCAGCAAAAAGTTCTGCTCAGTTAATAACATTTTTTGTTGTTCAATGGTAAGTTGAAATATGTTTTGATCAAACTCATTAATTTTATTTATCCGGTTTACCGAAAAAACAAAAAGCAAAATTATGGCCAATCCCGAAACAGCAACTATTCCGATAAATATTCTAAATCTGTTTTGGATGCCCGGGCTTTTAAATCTGCTCATAATATAAAACTAAATGTTGTCTTGCCAATATAATTTATCTAATTTGTAACATGTGCCTTTTTAATCCAGATACTTTTCTGAAATGGTTAATAGTATACCATCTTCAAATTTTACTGTATTATCTTCCTAACTAAAATATCCGGAAAGATAATTATTTTTTGGTTCAAATATAAACAAATCTCAGACTAATTGAGTAAAAAATAATAGAAATGTTCATATTTTACATTACAATTGTATAATTAAATTAGAATTTTATGCTTTGAATTTAGATTTTATCTTTGCACAATCAAATTTAGTACCGAAATAGAATTCTGAAAAATTGTTTAAAGAAAGGGTAAACATTATTAACTACCAGGTAAAAAAATGAATGAGAATTTATATCCGTTAAAATTCAGACCTATACTAAAAAGTAAAATATGGGGTGGCAATAAACTAGAGCAATTATTGCATAAAAAACCTGGTAATTTGCCCAACATAGGCGAAAGTTGGGAAATTTCGGGCTACAATAACGAAGTTTCAGTTGTATCAAATGGTTTTTTAGAAGGCAACACGCTCGAAGAGCTCGTTGAAGTTTATATGGGCGATTTAACCGGCGAAGTTATTTTTGAGCAATTCGGCATCCAGTTTCCTCTTTTGATTAAATTTATTGAAGCAAAAGATTTATTATCAATACAGGTTCATCCGGGTGACGAATATGCTGTTGAACATTACAATTCGTACGGAAAAACCGAAATGTGGTATGTAATTCAGGCCGACCCTGGAGCTGAATTAATTTCGGGTTTTAAAAAAGATACAGCTCCATCGGAATATCAAAAGGCACTCGAATCAGGGAAATTGAAAGAACTTTTAAATTATGAAAAAGTTGAAGAGGGCGACTTATTTTTTATTCCGGCCGGAAGGGTGCATGCTTTAGGCAGCGGAATTTTGCTTACTGAAATTCAACAGACATCCGATTTGACTTTCAGAATTTATGACTGGAACAGAATGGGTGACGATGGCAAGCCAAGGAAAATTCATGCAAAAGAAGCCATTGATGTGATGGACTTTGGTAAAACAGAAAACGCAAAAACTTCTTACCTACCCATTCTCAACAAAACAACTAAACTTATTGGTTGTGAATATTTTACCACCAACCTGGTTTGGTTTGACAAACAGATTGAAAAAGATTATATTTCGATAGATTCATTTGTTATTTATATTTGCATAAAAGGCAGTTTCCTAATTAATTATGGAAATGAAGAACATGTTAGGGTTGAGGCTGGCGATACAATACTGATTCCGGCTGTGCTAAAAAATGTATTGTTGATACCTGAGGCAGAGTCAAAATTGCTTGAAGTTTATATTGCAGAAAATCAATAAATTGTGAAATAAATTATAAATGAGTTAACCTTTTACTAAAAAAATCAGTCTTAAATTAAATAGTTGAATGAAATATTTCAATCAAATTCCGTTTATTAAGAAAATTATTAACCAAATGCATGGATTATGAAAAAAATTCAATTTAGTTTGTTGGTCTTTTCCTTATTGATATTTCTTTTACCATCCGGGTTACAAGCCCAGGAGGAAGAATTATTGGATGAATTTGGAAGTTTTGATGTAACCAATCCAATGGAACAGCAAAGTGGCCTGGGTGCCTTATTAGGGTTAACTGATATAGGAGGCCAACAGTTTGTTGGAATGCGTGTTCAACCTGATTTTAATTTTGGGAAAATAGGATTTGGACTTGATATTCCTTTACTTTTCAGTCTTGAAGATGGAAAATTCAGAACCGAAGAGTTTAAAGATGGAATTGGATGGCTAAGGATGATGAGGTATTTCAGGTATGGAGTTAAAAAGCGTGACCCGTTTTATATCAGGGTTGGTGATTTAACAGGTACTTATATTGGTTACGGAATGCTCGTCGACAACTATTCGAATTCAATTAGTTTTGAAAAAAGGAAACTTGGGGCAAGCTTTGATATATTAATAGGGAACCTTGTTGGGATTGAAGGTATGTACAGTGATTTTGACATGAGTTCGTTTAACCTTATGGCTATCAGGCCTTACGTTAAACCTTTTGGACGTACCAGAATACCTATTATCAGAACAATGGACTTTGGGTTTACATACGTAACCGACCACGACCAAACCAAAATTGAAACAGATAGTTCAGTCTATCAAAATGAATTTATAAAGGATGGAATGAAAGCATGGGCGCTTGATGTGGGAATTATGCCCGTGAGTAATTCATTTATGCAGCTTAAAATCTATGCACAGTATGGAAACCTATTAAAAAATAAATCTCAATTGTTGCAGGATTCCATAGAAAAATATATTGATCAAATTGGAACAAACGGTTTCGAAGGCGATTCAATAACCATGCGAAATTACGATGCATCTCATGGATTTGGGGTTGGTGTGGATTTCAAGATTAAAACTGAAGGCAACACTTTCAGGCTTGATGTAAAACTTGAAAGATTATGGTATGAAAAATACTTTATGCCTCAATTTTTTAATGCAGGATATGAGTTCAACAAAGACAATAAATTGTTTGCACTAACTCAAACCGATGCTAAAAAAGGTATTTATGGCGCCCTGGCTATAACTGCCCTGGATAAAATTATGATTGGAGGTAGCCTTATGATACCCGATAATGTATCTGAAATAGCGCCGGCAGTTTTAACCGTCGATTTTGATGGTTCAAAACTTTTCGAAAAATTCATTTTACAAGGACAATATATTAAAGGTGGATTAACAGGACTTGACGATGCTTTCAAGCTTGATGAAAGATCATTGATGCAGGCAAGGGCAGCCTACAGGTTGTATAAATTTCTTGTAATAGGGTTCGATTATAAATGGACCTGGTCAAAAATGGAAGACGGAACATTCAGGGCCGATAATTATATGACCCCTTATATTGGATTTCAAATGCCATTTAATTTCGGACAAAAAAATAATCCTGCCGGGTTAGATGAGGAAAATTAGTCCATCAGTAAGATTGAACAGAATATTTTTTCAATGCCCATACTTTGGGCATTGAAAAAGCATAGCAAGACAGGAGCTGTTCCTGTCATTTTTTTTATTCTATAATTTTTAAATAATGAAAACCAGAATTTTATTAATTCTCATTTTTTTGGGTTCGCTTTATGCATGTGCTCCAAAAAAACAAATAGTTATTGAAGGTGTACCCCTCAAAACAATTCTAACTTCTGCAGAAGATACGCTTAGTTATAGTATTGGTATAAGTATTGGCTATGGATTGCAATCCCAGAACATATCCAACTTAAACCCTACTCTGATTGCCGAAGGAATGGATAAAGTATTAAAAAAAGACAGTGTACTTTTTGACAAAGAATTTGCTGAAAATTACATAAGGGAATTTTTTACGAAAAAACAAAATGCCCTTGCCGAAGAAAATTTAGCCAAGGCAAATCAATTCTTGCAGGAAAATAAAAAAAATCAGGGTGTTGTTGAATTGCCAAGCGGACTCCAATACATTGTGCTTACTGAAGGCAGTGGTCCTATTCCAACAGACAGTAGCATGGTTAAGACACATTATAAAGGAACTTTAATAAATGGAAATGTATTTGATAGTTCCTACGACAGGGGTGAACCTGCTGAATTTCCTGTAAACGGAGTAATCCCCGGATGGACAGAAGCTTTAAAAATGATGAAAGCCGGTTCGAAATGGAAACTGTTTATTCCACCACAACTTGCTTATGGCGAGCAAGGAGCCGGAGGGGTTATTGGACCAAATGAAGTTTTGATATTTGAATTGGAGTTGCTTGAAGTTTTACCTGCCAGCGAAGAATATTAACATTAAAACCCACGAGGATAATAATTGGGGCTTATTTTAAATTTTTAGAAAGTAGTTCTGATTTTGATATTTTAAATTACTTTTGTGCAGAATTTTTAATAAGCAAATCTTAATTAATAAAAACATGAAAATCAGATTATTACTCATTGTATTCGGGATTCTTTCCATTTTCGCATGCAACCAAAAACCAGGTAAAATTGGAGCTGGCAGTGGTTCCGCTACCTTAAAATCAGATATTGATTCTGCAAGTTATGCCTTGGGATTGGATATCGCCCTAAATATTAAGAAAAGCGGACTTGACGAAATCAATATGGCTGCTTTCGAAGCTGCTTTTGATAAGGTATTTAATAATGACACTGCAAAACTGGCAATAAAAGCTGATGATGCAGGTATGGTTGTTCAAACATTCTTTGCTAAAAAATACAAAGAAATGGCTGAAAAAAATAAAAAGGACGGAGAAAATTTCCTTGCCGAAAACAAGAAAAAGGCGGGTATAATTACTACACCCTCAGGGATACAATACCAGGTTTTAAAAGAAGGTAATGGTGCAATACCAACAGATACATCAAAAGTAAAAGTTCATTATCATGGAACCTTAATCGATGGCACAGTGTTCGACAGTTCAGTAGATAGGGGCCAGCCGGTTGAGTTTTATGTAAAAGGAGTAGTTCAGGGCTGGCAACAGGTGCTACAACTTATGCCGGTTGGTTCGAAATGGAAAGTTTTTCTACCTTCTGAACTTGCTTATGGTGATCGTCCCCCAAGAGGCAGTGTAATTGGACCAGACATGGTTCTGATTTTCGAAATGGAATTACTGGATATCGTAGCACCCCAGCAAATGTCGGTTCAGGGCAACCCGGTTATAAAAAGTAAAAAGTAATAATTTATAAAAACAGGTAATTCATTTACCTGTTTTTTTCATTAAAACCGTATAAATATGAAAGCAGAAATTTATACTGAAAAAGGACTGATGAAAGTGATTTTTTTTGAAAAGGATGCACCTGGTACGGTAGCCAATTTTGTTGAATTGTCAAAAAAAGGCTTTTATGACGGTTTGACTTTCCACAGAGTAATTCCTGATTTTGTAATACAGGGAGGTTGTCCATTAGGAACCGGAACCGGTGGCCCGGGTTATAAAATCAAGTGCGAAACCAGCGGCGGAAATCAATACCACGACCGGGGCGTACTTTCTATGGCCCACGCTGGAAGGGATACAGGTGGCTCGCAGTTCTTTATCTGCCACAACAGACAAAATACAGCACATCTTGATCGTAAACATACTGTTTTTGGAAAGGTTTACGAAGGCATTGAGGTGGTTGATAAAATAAAGCAAGGTGACAAAATTGAAAAAATCATAATTATTGATTAATTTAAATTAAGGTAATAATGAACCTCGAAATTGTCGGAATAATAACAGCCATATTGCCAGAGCAATCCGGACAGGGTAAAAGTGGGCGATGGGTAAAACAGGAATTTATCCTTGAAACAAAAGACCAGTATCCCAAAAAAATTTGTTTCTCATGTTGGGGAGATAAAGTTGCTGATTTGAAAAAACTTAAAACCGGAGATTCAGTTGCCGTAAGTTTTAATCCGGAATCACGCGAATTTAATAATAGATGGTATACCGAATTGCGGGCATGGAAAATAAGCAAATCCAGTGAATCTTCTAATGTATCCCAAGAGATTCTTCCGCCATTTGATGAAAAGGATATTCCTGACAATGATACGGATGATTTACCCTTTTAATAAAATTAAAACTTTGATTTATTCCCGGAAATTTCGACTTATTTCCGGGATTTTATTTTTTTGACCGGTAATCGATAAAATAATCAATAGCCGATCCGGTTACCAGATCGATGATGATCAACAGCGCAACCGATGCAAGAATTAGTTTGGCAAATAAACCAATCTCTATGTTAAGATCAAGAAGTTTTATGAGTTTTTGAATATTTATCGATGGCAAACCAAAACGCTCAATAAGACCAGGATTTCCTGATGAAGACTTATCGCTAAAAACCGCACCGGCAGTAATTAATCCTGTAAAAGTAAGGATAAAAAACAGTATAAATTTCCGGGGAAATAGTTTATTCTCCTGTTTAATAATGCTTTTTGATTGTTCAATTTGTAGCATTACCACATCGGTGAAATTATCCGATGGCCTTTTTAACTTATAATCTTCAAAAAGCTTCTTTGCTAAATTGTCTATATCTTTTTCTTCCATGATTTTACTTACTTTTAAATTTCCTTGTCAATTGTTTTAAATTCACCAAGCAACTGGAACAATTTTTTTCGTGCACGGTGCAGTTTTACTTTAACATTAGAAATACCCAGGTTAGTAATTTCACTTATTTCTTCAACTGAATTTTCATTAATATAAAATAGTGAGATAATCAAAGATTCGTCTTCTTTAAGCTTTTTTATAGCCTGATCGAGCTGAAGAATTCTTTCTTCTTTTTCAAGATGCGAATATTCTTCATATGCTGCAGCAATTTCAAAGTCCGAAATTTCAGTTTCATCAATATTACTAATTTCAATTCTTTTTTTCCTGGTTTTCGAGATGGCGAGATTGTATACAATTTTGTACAACCATGTCGAAAATTTCGATTCACCTTTAAATTTAGAAATCGACTGATAGGATTTTAAAAAGGCATCCTGTGCAATTTCTTCGGCATCTTCAGTATTACGCACCACCTGCAGAGCGATGTGAAAGGCCATGGTTTTATATTTATCCACAAGCAACCTGAAAGCCAATAAATCGCCTTGTTTTACCTGTTCAATTATCCTTATTTCGTCTACCTTGTTCATTCTGTTTGTTTAGACGATTTAATCCACAATTTGGTTACATCAATTTTTTATTTTTTAACCAAATTCTTTTAAAAGGTTGAATAATAATGATATGTAAATTTAAGAGTACCCCTTCCTTATATTTAGGGTATAAAATTAAAAAAAAATTGATAGAAAATGTAACCTTGGTTTCCTGAGTTGCGTCAAAGAAATTGACAAACAGAATATGAACAATTAAAAATAATTTGTATGGAAGGATTATTAATACCTCTAGGATTTTTTGCCAGTGTTGTGCTCATCATGTATGTTTATTACACAAACCGGAACAAAGAAAGAATGGCCCTTATAGAAAAAGGTGCCGATGCAAGTTTATTTAAAACCCCATCAAGGCCTTTTCCAACGTTAAAAATAGGAATGTTTTTGGTTGGTATCGGACTTGGAATTCTTTTGGGGAATCTCGTTGCTACATCAACCGTATTGATTGAAGAAGCTGCCTATTTTTCAATGATTTTGCTATGTGGTGGTGGAAGTTTAATCATTTATTACATTATTGAAAGGAATAAAAGCGAAAAATCCATGTAACAAAAATGGATCTTTTTTGGTGAAGTGAATTATTTAATCATTCAGGCCTGGTATGTTATTTTAGATATTCATACCAGGTTTTTTTATGTTTTTGGATTAATTTTTGTAAAATAATAATTTGTAATTTTATCTTAACATTTTTTTTATCAAATTTGTAAAGACACTTAATTTAACCCTTGGTTCAATATTTTACTAAATCGTAAAGATTTTAATCCAAATGAAAATAAAATTTACAGATAGCAACAAAGAACCTTTATCAAACATAGAAGTTACATTTTTAACAAACGGTGGAGAGTTCGTTTATGTTACCAATGCTGAGGGAATAGTTGAGTTTTTTGAAGCAAAGAAAGGGGATAAAATTGTATGCTATACCACAGTAAATGAAAAAAGGGAATTTGTTTTTAACGAAAAGGAATTGCCAGAAATAATGGTGGAAGCACCGCTTGTGGACATGATTTTTGTTACCATTGGCAATGATGAAGAGTCGGTGATTGGGGCAAAGGTTTTTTTTGAGTACCTGGGTAACAAAATTGAAAAAACAAGTGATAACACCGGGCAGATTGTATTGGAAAAAATACCTGTAAATACTGATGTGAAAGTTTATCAGGTTTATAAGGATCGCGAATACAATGCTGAAATCAACAGATGTAAAAAAGATAAAGCACAATACTTTATAGTTACGAACAAAGATTTCGAGTTTTCTGATATGAAATTTAAACTGGTGGATAAATCGGGCCAGATAATAAGAAATGCTGACATCAGATTTAAAATTGGGAACAAGGAATTTGAAACTGTTACTGATCACCTGGGTATTGTAAAAATTGAAAACATAAGGGCAGGTGAAACCGTTGAATGTAAACAAATGATATTTGGGAAATCATTGCCCTGGCACTCTTTTAAATGTGATGATTCTATAAACGAGTATATTCTTCACGGCGAAAAAGCCACATTTTATTCCCAGAACTCAGAAAAACTTGATTCGCAGGTAAGAATGAGATTCAGGTTGATAAATTCAAAACTTCAGCCAATTCCAAATGCGGTATTAAGACTGGAATATGGTATAAATGTACGTAATAAATATACAAACCAGTCAGGCGAAGCCATGGTTGAAGATATAATGATTGGAGATAAGGTAAAAGCAATGGTATCGTTACAGGGAAAAAAAACTGAAGCTGAGTTTATTTGCCAGAATGATGATGAAATGCACGAAATTGTTTTCAAGTCAAATAATAAACTCGTATATCTTTGGATAATTCCATTGCTTGTTATTATTGCTGCAATTGTATATTTTACAGGTAATTTTAGTGGCGACGAAAGTGAAGAAGCAGACATTATTGTTCCAAAAAAAGATTCCCTCATTTTTAAAGATTATAAGTTTTATATCAGTGCAACCAGAAAAGCCGTTCCTGTTGCAGGAAGCAGGATAAAACTTATATATAATGATATGGTAAGTGAAATGCAAACTGATAAAAATGGTTTTGCAAATTTCAGGGCAGTAGATAAAAAAGTACCACAATCAATTGAAATAAGTGCATTAGGCTATTTAACCCTTAAAAAAACATTTAGCCCCGACAGTATTTTTCGCTTAAAATTAGCCGAAGACGATTCAGTAGATATCGCTTTGGGGGTTTTGCCATGTTCAAGCCTTATTGAATCAAAAGATAAGAAAATGATAGTGAGGGAATTTAAAATGAACATAAATTCTGGCAATTTTAAAATTTGGTACAATTTGTTCGATTTCCCGGCATTGGTTGAAATTTATAATGGAAAAACAGGAAGTATTTCAGATAAAAATTTAATATACTCCAGTAAAACTTATATGCGGGGAATAAGCAATCCGGCAGTTAACTTTTCAAGTCCCGATAGCACTGTAACTGTAAAGATATCAGGCAAAACGTCCAAATCGGCCTGGGTCTTTAAAGTATATTGTGCCAGAAAAAATCAGGAAATTGTGAATTGAATGGGTTTGAAGAACCTTTCCATCCTTAAATAAAATATTTAAGATTGATACCCGTTAAGTTAGAAATTTTGTTTTATCTTTGTCCGCTTCATTTTATTGAAAACAAACTACCGGAATCATTTATAAGAATAGGGATGAGAATTAGTGCGTTGAATATATTAATATGTACTATAGTTGCAATGTTAACAGTGTCTTCATGTAAATACCAAAAGATATTGAAAAGTGGAGATTCTGAGCTAAAGTACGAAAAAGCCAAGGCGTATTATGATAAAAAAGACTATACAAAAGCTTTAGCATTGTTTGAACAACTTATCCCAATTTTTAGAGGTACCGATAGAGGGGAAGAAGTGTCGTACCTTCAGGCATATTGTAACTATTACCTTCGCGATTATATACTTGCCGGACATTATTTCAGAAAGTTCAACAGTCAGTTTCAGAATAGTAAATTTGCCGAAGAAAGCGCTTTTATGAGTGCATATTGTTATTATCTTGATGCACCAAAACCTGAACTGGATCAGGAAACAACGTATAAGGCAATTAGTGAATTTGCCATTTACATGAGTAGATACCCTCTAAGCGAAAGACTAAAAGAGTGTAATGAGTACATGGATGAATTAAGAACCCGGCTTGAAGAAAAATCGTATAATACTGCCATGCTTTATTACAGGGTGGGAAAATACAAAGCCGCCGTAGTATCCATAAGGAATAGCCTGAAAGAATTTCCTGATTCGGAATACAGGGAAGATTTAATGTTTTATATTGTAAAGGCCAATTATTTGTATGCTATAGGTTCGGTATACGGAAAAACTACCGAAAGGCTTAAAGACACTTTAAAAGATTACAAAGCTTTTTCAAAAGCTTTTCCTGAAAGTAAATACAAGAAAGAAGCCGTTCGTATTTACGAGGATATTAACAGAAAACTAGGAATGCTTAATTAATAAAATCAATTTAATTTAAGAATGAAAGCGGATATTAATTTTAAAAAAACAAATGCTCCGGTAACTACAATTACCAGAAATCTGAACGATTTGGACAACGAAACAGGCAATATTTACGAATCAATTGCTATAATTTCGAAAAGGGCAAACCAGATTAGCGTTGAAATTAAAAATGAACTAAGCACAAAACTTGAAGAATTTGCTTCATATACCGATAATCTTGAGGAGATTTTTGAAAACAGGGAACAAATTGAAATTTCGAAATTCTATGAACGTTTACCAAAATCAAGTTTAATAGCCATTCAGGAGTTTAACGAAAAGAAAGTGTATTTCCGAAAACCTGAGGTAAAAGAAGAATAAAAGTTTGATTGAACTTATTTTTGCTATCCCGGTTTGCAAGTAAGCATTTCGGGATTTTTAGTATAAATAAGATGCTAATTTAAAGCCTTGTATGATATAGGCCATTGGAATTTATGTAAACAACGGGTATTGTAATATTCAATTTTTAAACTGCCGGAAATATAAATCCGGAATAGTTCAGAATTAAAATGCAAGCATGGAACCATTAAAACCACAGGGATTGAAACCAGTAAGATTAGATGAAAAATCAGGTCAGTGGCTTATTTTAGGATTACTTGCTCTAATCTGGGGAACTTCGTTCATCCTGATGAAAAAAGGGTTACAATCCTTTTCGAGCCTGCAGGTAGCTGCAATGCGGATATTCATTTCGTTCCTGTTATTGGTTCCCTTATTATATCATCGCATCAAAAAAATAAAAAAAGCCCACTTGCTTCCATTATTCGTTGTTGGATTTATTGGCAATGGAATACCAGCATTTTTATTCACCAAGGCCCAAACGCAAGTAAACAGTTCTGTGGCTGGTGTGCTAAATTCGCTAACTCCACTTTTTGCCTTGCTCATAGGATTGTTCTTTTTTAAAGTTAAAACCACCATTAAAAATCTTGCAGGCGTAATTATTGGACTATCCGGAGCATTAATGCTTATCTTATTTTCCGGAAAATTTAATTTCGAAATAAAAAATCTTTTTCCCTTTCTGATTGTTTTGGCTACTTTGTTTTATGCTTATAATGTTAATGTCGTAAAACAATATCTTCATGATTTGGACGGGGTTTCGATTGTAGCAGCAGCATTTTCAATGGTCGGTCCATTTGCAGGGATATTTCTGTTAACATCTGATTACACGGATATACATGCTGACCCTCAAACAATATTTAATTTCAGTTGTGTTTTTATCCTGGCATTATTTAGTTCAGTTATTGCCACCATCCTTTTTAATAACTTAATAAAACATACAACTGCTTTGTTTGCTGCCTCAGTAACCTATCTTATTCCTGTAGTTGCTATTGCATGGGGTTTATTGGATGGAGAATCTTTAAACTTTCTTCAGATGGTAGCTATTGGCGTTATTCTGTTGGGGGTTTACCTTGTTAACAGCAAACCAGTTAAAGGTTGAGAAATCATAAGGCATATTTATTATCCTTGTTGTCCGGATTGTTGATGGGCCTGGTTTGGAACAGTGCAATTCCGGTAATTTCAATTTTTATAGCCTTTGTACCTCTATTTAATATATTGAATTCTAATAAATTAAACTATAATACTGTTTTTAATCTCACTTTTTTAACTTTTTTAATTTACCATTTTTGTACCGTTTGGTGGCTTTATAAATCTTCAATTCCGGGCAGTATAGCAATTATAATGTTGAATTCAATTTTTATGGCTTTAGTTGCAATGTCTGGATATAGCTTTTCAAGCCAATTTGGAAAACCGGCCGGTATACTTGCATTTATTTCATTCTGGCTTTCATTCGAATTTATTCATTTTCACTGGCAGCTTTCGTGGCCTTTTATGAACCTTGGAAACTGGCTGGGACAAATGCCTATAATAATCCAATGGTATGAATATACTGGAATATTGGGCGGAACGTTATGGATATTGTTGGTAAATGCCTGTATTTACTTAATGTTTCAACATTTTTTAAACTTAAACTACCGGATGGTACTTATCCATTTTTCAGTTTTGACATTTCTGATTATTCTGCCATTGTGGATTTCATATGAATTGTTTAATAATTATATTGAAAGTGGTAATAAGATAAAAGTGAGGATAATTCAACCCAATATAGACCCCTATAAAGAAAAATATGTTTCTAATCTGTTTGATAATCAGATAGAAAATCAACTTAACCTGGCAATTTCTGATTCTGTGGGTATCGACTGTTTCGTTTTTCCCGAAAGCTCTTTTCCAATATATATAGATGAGAAAAATACAAATAGCCAGAAACAGTTAAGTAAAATTTCCGAAACGCTTCTTAAATCAGGTAAATCAGTAATTGGTGGGTTGTATTCATACACTTTGAATAATAACGATACCTTGTTTTACAACACAGCATTCAGGCTGAATCCGGGACTTAATTTTTATCATAAATCGAAACTTGTACCTGGCGTTGAAAGAATGCCCTTCGAAAATTATTTTCATTTTTTACGTAAAATGAATGTTTCATTCGGAGGGATTACTAATTCGTTGCAACCCGATAAGGAAAGGAAAATTTTTTCTTTGGTTAAAAAAAATTGTTCAATTGCCCCGGTAATTTGCTACGAATCGGTTTATGGTGAGTTTGTGTCTGGCTTTATTAGAAAAGGGGCAACCTGCATTGCAGTTATAACCAATGATGGCTGGTGGGGCAATACGCCCGGTTATCACCAACATTTAATTCATTCTCAGATTCGGGCAATTGAAAACAGACGATCCGTAGTAAGGTCAGCAAACACAGGTATCAGTTGCATTATCAGTCCGCGTGGAGAAATTCTTATTCAATCGGAACCTTTAAAAGCAAATGCATTAAATGGAAGTCTTTCGCAGGAAAACAAAATTACATTTTATACCCTTCATGGCGATTTTATTGGCAGGATTTCGCTGATTAGTACTTTTATTTTATCGGTAATTCAAGGCCTGAAATTATACAGGAAAAAACCGGAAATCTGAAATATGAACGAATCGGCTTTATCGAGTATTTTAATATGTAAGTTGCATAATATAAGTATTTTACATTTTAATTAATGAATAAGATTGAAATAGATAGATGAAAATTCTGGTAAGACTTACTTTTTTTTATTTTCTTTTCTTTCACCCGGTAATGGTGCTAAGTCAGGAAATTCAGCTATCAGGAGTGGTGGTTGATGCAGAAACCAATATTCCGCTGCCTTTTGTAAATGTAATATATAATTCAAAAAACCAGGGAATTACAACTGATATAGATGGAAAATTTGGTTTTGTAAAATTATCGCAGCTGGAGTTTTTAAAATTTTCGTACCTGGGCTATGAACCTTTGATGTTAAAAAAAGATTTTCTCATTGATAAAAAGACACTTACCATAAAGTTAAACAAAAAATTATTTGAGATTAATGAGGTACTGGTATTTCCGGGTGAAAATCCTGCGCATGGGATAATTCGTAAAGTATTGGAAAATAAGAAACAAAACAAACCCGAAAACCTCGATAAATACAGCTATACTTCCTATAATAAAATAATATTCACCCTTGATATGGAGAAAGCAAGGCAAATTTACAGTGATTCGGAAAAAATAGATTCTGATTATGTGAAAATGAAAAAATTTTCTGAATCGCAATATATTTTTATGATGGAAAGTGTAAGTGAAAGAAACTATAAGTACCCGGGTAAATCGGATGAAAAGATAATTGCTTCAAGGGTTTCGGGATTTAGTGAACCTTCTTTCGTTTTGCTTGCCACCCAGCTTCAATCCTTTTCTTTTTATGATGATATGATTACCCTTTTAGACAGCCGGTATATTAACCCTGTTGGAAATGGATTTGCTTCGCGGTATTTTTTTAATATTGAAGATACCACAATTTCAGAAAGAGGCGATACAGTATTCAGCATTTCATTCAGGCCCAAAAAGAACAAAAACTTCGAAGGACTTACAGGATTGCTGAATATCAACACTTATCATTATGCCATTCAGAATGTTATAGCCAGCCCGGTTGAAAGCAATGGTCTAATTGATATTAAAATTCAACAGAATTACAGATTGATTGATGATAAATATTGGTTTCCAAATGAGTTGAACACGACATTAATTTTTGGCAATTTTGTTAAAACAGCAAAGGGAAATGCCAGTGCGAATATTATAGGTATTGGTAAAAATTATCTTACCGACGTTAAAATCAACCAATTGGACTCCGGGATTAAGTTTGATGATATTGAGCTTGAACTGAATAAATCAGCTCATAAACAACCAGATTCAGTTTGGCAAAAATACCGAGCAGAACCACTAACTGCAAGGGAAATTAAAACTTACACTGTTCTTGACAGCATTGGAAAAGAAGAAAAACTAGACTTTAAGCTCAAAACCATAAAAACACTTTCAACCGGTTACATTCCTTTCCACTTTATTGATATAAATTTATTTAGTCTGCTTGATTTCAATGTTTATGAGGGATTCCGGCCCGGACTTGGAATTAAAACCAACCAGAAACTTTCGTCGTTGTTCTCGGTTGGCGCTTACTTTGCCTATGGTTTCAGGGACGAAAAATTTAAATATGGAGGTAACCTGATTTTCTTCCTCTATCCAAAAAGAGAAATGCAGCTTGAGTTTGGTTATAGCAATGATGTAATTGAATCATCCGGTTACCGCTTCTACAACGAAAATGTAGGCCTGAATTCAACCGAACTGTACCGGAAATTTTTTATTAAGGACATGACTTATTCAATTGATTATACCCTTCAATACAGGTTCAGGCTAATTAAACATTTGAATACCAATATAGTATACAGGCAATCTGCACGAAGAAACATAAGTGGATATTCTTTTCATTCAGACGGAACTACATTTGATGCCGGGAGCAATTACAATTTTTCAGAAGCATTGGTTC
>JAXLTR010000012.1:0-303755 GCA_046329965.1 Bacteroidales bacterium
GAAAACCTGAATGTTTACACCGAAATATCGATGAACCCAATTGTTGCACAGGGCAAAATAATTGGCGTTTCAGTGTTTGCCAGGGATATTACTGCTCGAAAACTCGCAGAAATAATGCTCAAAGAAAAAAATAAAGAAATAGAAGCACGCAATGCTGAATACCTTCATTTAAATGAAAAATTACTTAAAGCCACCGAAGATTTAATTCTTGCTAAAAACAAAGCTGAAGAAAGTGACCGGATGAAAACTTCCTTCCTTCAGAACATGAGCCATGAAATAAGAACCCCTATGAATGCCATTATGGGATTTTCTTCTTTGCTGACTTCACAATATAACAACAGGCACAAGCTCGAACAGTATTCTGACATTATTAACAACAGGTGCAAAGATTTACTGGAAATTATAAACGACATCCTTGATATTGCAAAAATAGAATCAGGACAATTTGCGGTAAATGAAGAGGAATGCAACCTCCATCAACTTAACGCTGAACTTTTAACATTTTTCGGCGAGCACCAAATAAGGGCAGGCAAAGGGCATATCCATTTCACATTAAAAAGCTTTGAAGATGACAGTGAAACAATTGTGATGGCGGACAAAGGAAAATTAAAACAAATTTTTATAAACCTTATAGGAAATGCCTTTAAGTTTACTGATAAAGGTAAAATAGAAGGCGGTTATATTATTGAAGATAAACATATTAAGTTTTATATATCCGATACAGGCATTGGAATACCAGATGATAAAAAAGATTATATTTTCGAGCGGTTTGCACAAATTAATCAATCAGGAAACAGGCTGTATGGAGGTACCGGACTTGGACTTGCAATTGTAAAAGGCCTGGTAAACCTTTTGGGTGGAAAAGTGAGTGTAGATTCTGAATTGGGCAAAGGTTCAACTTTTTATTTCACAATTCCTTATAAACCCATTCATCACGAAAAAAAACACATGAATGCCAGTGAGAAAGATGAAGAATTAAGATTTAATGGAATCAAAATACTTATTGTTGAGGATGACAGATACAATGCACAATACCTGCAAGAAATACTTACAGAAGCAAATTTTATTGTTTACTGCACTGCCTTTGGTAAAGAAGCCCTGCCAATAATTACTGAAAATAAAATACCCATTGTGTTAATGGATATAAGGTTACCTGATATAAATGGTTACCAGGTTACAAATACCATAAAAGAAGTTTTCCCAGATACCATTATAATTGCGCAAACCGCCTATGCTGCGCCTGAAGATAAAACCAGGGCGCTTGAATCGGGATGTAATGACTATATAAGTAAACCCATTAAAAAAGAACTTTTGCTAAATATGATTAAAAAACACCTTAATATATAGATTCTTAAGTTGCCGTATGCAATTAAAACACCTGTATATGAGCATTTTACATACATTGTTAAACATCTAAATATTTTAAAAATGAAAAAAATACTGACATTTATTTTAATTTTCAGCCTTCTTGCCATCTACGCGCAAAGCCAGGTTTCTATCATTCCGCAACCGGTAAAAATGGAATTGAAATCCGGAACTTTAGTGGTAGACAAAGCATACGAAATTGGATATAATAAGCCCGATGCCAAATTATCTGCTGAAATGCTATCATCCAAACTTAGCGTTCCTACCGGATTTGCATTTATGCCCAAAGAGGTAAAAAATGCTTTTATTCAGTTAAATCTTAACGAACAGCCTGACAATCTGTTAGGTAAAGAAGGTTATACGTTAAATGTATCCACAACCGGAATTGTAATTAACGCGAACAAACCCGCCGGTCTTTTTTATGGTGTTCAATCGTTAATACAATTATTTCCTGCTGCCATTGAGTCGAAAAGTGTTCAAAAAATAAAATGGGAAATACCCTGCGTAAGTATTACTGACTTTCCAAGGTTTGGATGGCGGGGATTAATGCTTGATGTAAGCCGTCATTTCTTTTCTAAAGAGGAAGTTAAAGCCTATATTGATCAAATGGCAAAATACAAATACAATGTTTTTCACTGGCATTTGACCGATGATAATGGCTGGAGGATTGAAATAAAATCGTTGCCTAAACTAACCGAAATTGGAGCCTGGCGTGTTGAACGCTTTGGCGCATTTGGTGACCGTGCCAATCCGAAAGAAGGAGAAAAAGCAACCTATGGCGGATTTTATACCCATGATGATGTGAGGGAAATTATTAAATATGCAGATGAGAGAAACATAACCATAGTTCCCGAAATTGATGTTCCGGGGCATAGTATGGCTGCTATTGCTTCTTATCCGGAACTTTGCTGTACCAAAGATCCTAAAATTAAAGTAAATCCCGGAACAGATTTTTCTGAATGGTACGGAAATGGAAAATTTAAAATGCTGATTGATAATACTCTAAATCCTGCTGATGAAAAAGTATACGAATTTCTTGACAAGGTTTTTACAGAGTTGGCTGCCTTGTTTCCAAATCCTTATATTCATGTTGGGGGCGACGAATGTTATAAAGGTTACTGGGAAAAAAATCCCGCTTGCCAGGCCTTGATGAAAAAGGAAAAACTTCAGCATGTAGAGCAATTGCAAGGTTATTTTATGAAAAGACTCGAAGTTATGCTTAAAACAAAAGGTAAAAAATTATTGGGATGGGATGAAATTCTTGAAGGCGGTATAGGGCCCGAAGCAACAGTTATGAGCTGGCGCGGAATTGAAGGTGGAATACAGGCTGCCAAAATGAAACATGATGTAGTGATGACGCCTACTATTTTTGCTTATCTTGACTATGTTCAGGGTGATTTAAGTATTGAATCCCCGGTTTATGCATCTTTGAGAACAATTAAAAGCTACAGTTTCGAACCGGTACCAGAAGGAGTTGATGCGCAATATATTTTAGGTGGACAGGGCAATCTCTGGACAGAACAAATACCTACACTCCGATACGCTCAATACATGACTTACCCCCGTGCCTGGGCACTTTCAGAAGTATACTGGACTCCGAAGGAAAACAAAGACTGGAAAAACTTTGCCCAAAGAATGGAGAATCATTTCGAAAGATCTGATTTTTCAGGCGTGAATTATAGTAAAGCGGTGTATGATCCTATAATCAGAATTAAAAAAGACAAAGAAAAAATTATGGTCGAAATGGAATCAGAATTTCCCGGACTTGAAATTTATTATACCATTGACGGGACCATGCCCGACAATTATGCTATTAAATACGACAAACCATTTCAACTTCCCGAAGGCAAAATTACCCTGAAAGCAGTTAGTTACAGAAATGGAAATAAATTAGGAAATCTGTTAATCTTAAAACCCGAAGATATTAAAAGACGGGCAGAATAAATAAGCTTCAAGGGTTGAATCCGCAAGGGTCAACCCTTTTTATTATCAATTTAAAAACCTAAAATATATGAAAAACCTGATTTTTGCTTTATTTATTTGTTTTTTAAGCTTTTCAAATCTGCATGCACAGGAAGAAATTATTACTAAAATAAGAAAGGTTTACAACGAATATAACAGTAAACTTGAAGCCGATAAAGCTTCGGGAATGGAATTCCTGCCTAACCGGTATGAAATTAAAAACATTCAGAATCGTCCGGGTTTGGGGCCTGTGAATGTAAACATTAACTACTTTTTTGATGAAACCACTACAGGAAATTTCGCGGACGAAAATACTGAAACCACTTCAACATTAAGAAAAGTAGTTACCATTCAATCTGCACCTTCGTTTAACGATTATACAGAGTTTTTTTACAGCGAAAATGGACAATTGCTCTTTTGCTATTCAAAATTAACTGGGTATTTCTGCGGCGAAAAGAGATTTTATTTCGACAAAGGCAAAATGATTAAAATTAAATTTAATGCGCTTGATGTTGCCGGTTGCGAGGATAAACAAAATGAATTCACACGGACTACAGGAAGCTATACAAAGGAAGATTTAAACTGGGAAAAATGGGTAATTAAGATTGCCCAAAACCATTCAGTAGCTTTTAAAAACCTGTTTGAATCAGGAAAATAAACGAATGGTGGTTTCAACCCTATTTAACGCATCCTGGTGTCGAAATTGACTTTCCTTTGCGTTAATGGTAAAGTATTAAACCACAAATGTATCACAGAAAAGTACTTTATATTTTATTTTTGAAAAGTATTGTTTAACAAATTGAATTTTACTTTAAAACTGGTATTAACACATGGGATGAAAATTGAGTACTATGGTGAATTTTTATCTCACTTTTTATAAAATCTTTTACCTCGCAGTGGTAAATATCTGTAAATTGCTGTGGATTTCTGTCTACCAGGGGAAACCAGCTGCTTTGTACCTGAACCATTATTTTATGGCCTTTTAAAAAGGTATGAGCCGAAGAAGGAAGTTCAAATTTTACTTCCTCCACTTTTCCTGGCGAAAAAGCAGAAGGGTTTTCATAACTTTTACGGTACCTTCCCCTGAAAATTTCAGCCCGTACAAGCATCTGGTACCCTCCCATCGGATATGGCAACACATTTTCATCGTCGGAATAAATATTCGGGTCGTTATAACCAGCGTCGTCAGGAAATACATCAATTATTTTAACAACAAAGTCGGCATCTGTTGTTGAAATAGAGGTAAACAAATCGGCCACTACATTTCCTGCCATCCTGGTATCTTCGGTAAGAATTTCAGATTCGAAAACCAAAACATCAGGTCTGCGCGAAGCAAATCGCTGATCATCTACCATATAGGTTCGTGTACGGGTAAAATGTACATCTTCCTGGTAAGGTACAGGCTTTGCAGGATCGCTGATATACGCTGAAAAACTATTGGCAAGTGCAGGCTTTTTTTCAGATAGTTTTCCATTGGGTTGCAGGTAAAGTACTATGTTTCTACCATTTACCGGAGGCCATTTTTCGAAAAACTGCCATTTATTTTCGCCTGTAAAGAAAACACTGGCTTCTGCTATTTTTGAAATATCACCCTTCCCTTTCAGGAAAAAATTAAAAAATGGGACTTCGAAATTCTCCTGGTAGTACTTACTTGTATTTTGCCCGAATTGAATATGCCCCAATTGGGTTCCGTCGTTATTGGCCCATTGAACGTGATACCAGGGACCCATTACAAGTTTATTAAATTCTTTTCCCGGATTGTTTTCTTCGGCAGCTTTGTAGCTGTTCCATGCGCCCCAGACATCTTCGGCATCAAACATGCCACCCACCCATAAAATGGCTGGTTTAAGGTTTTTAGTCGCATTGCGGGCATCACGGGCTTTCCACCATTCATCATAGTTGGGGTGCGACATCAGGTCTTTCCAGAAAGCAATGCTATCACCCATATAATTTGTAAGATTTTTCAGGCTTCCGGTTTCAAGAAAAAATTTGTAGTTGTCGTAACAGGGATAAGGAGCCGAAGGTGCAGCAACTGAAATAGGCCTGGGATGTGGGACACCAAATCCACTCCCGAGGGCTGAGTAAAAGCTAAAGGCATCCAATTGAAAAAAAGCGCCATTGTGGTGAAAATCGTCGCCGATAAACCAATTGGTTACAGGTGCCTGGGGACTAACCGCTTTCAATGCCGGATGATTGCTGGCAGCTGCCATTGTTGAATAAAACCCGGGATATGATATGCCAAATACCCCTACGTTACCATTGTTGTTTGGGATATTTTTTATCAGCCAGTCAATCGCATCATAAGTATCACTCGACTCGTCAATTTCAATCCCTTTTTTGTCGGGGTTAAACGGCCGTATGTTCATGTATTCCCCTTCACTCATCCATCTTCCTCTGACATCTTGTGTTACAAGAATATATCCTTCTTTCAGGTATTCTTTTATGTAGGAATAGGCCCAATACTCACGGTAGTTGTTTTCGCCATAAGGTGAACAGGAATAGGGTGTTCTTTCCATCAGAATGGGATGTTTTTCGCTTGAGCTGTTTGGTATATATACCGAAGTAAACAATTTAACCCCATCGCGCATGGTTATGTAATACTCTTTTTTGGTATAATTTTTTCTGAACCAACCGGCGTCAATATTCTGTGCTTTTATCATAGCAAAAACAAGCAGGCATAAGCTTAAAAGGAGGAGTCTCATAATTCAATCAATTAAATGGTAATGCAAGATAATAATTTATGTCGATATATCGCCAAGTACAACAAAAGTCAATTTTATAAAATCTGAACAAAAAACGGAAACTGGACTATTGCAAAAAGATAAACTTTCACAGGTAAAGGCCTGATTTATAAACACGAAATTGATTGAAAAGAGGCTAAAAATTAATTTTATTCTTAAAAACACATTATCTTGGTAATTATTTAATTGATAACTTATTATTTGACAGGTTATGAGAAATGTATCTGAAATTTTACAAAATCTTTTTACAGGCAACATTAATTATTTAAAAACCAGAAATGAAGATTATTTTGTACCCTTCAGGGATTCACAAAATCCCGGTGTGGTTTTACTTACGTGTAGCGATTCACGTGTTCAAACCAGTATTTTTGGAATAGATTCCATAAACGAAATTTTCGTGGTAAGAAATATTGGAAACCAGATTTTGTCAGTATTTGGTTCGATTGATTATGCTGTTTACAATTTAAAAACTCCCGTTTTGGCAATTATGGGACATTCACACTGCGGGGCAATCAAAGCAGTTTTTTCTAATTACGAGGACCAGCCATTCGACATCATTCGTGAACTAGATCATTTGTCAATCCCAATAAGGCATATTAAGCACAGGAAACATCATTTTGAAGAGGAATGGCTTAGAATTACCGAACAAAATATTGACTACCAGGTAAAACTGGCGGTGAAGAAATACCACAATTTGATAGATGAGAACAAACTGGTTGTCATCGGCATTGTCGACGATTTTGCCAATCAGTATCAGACTGGAAATGGCCGGCTTGTAATTATTAATGTAAATGGATGTAAAGAACCGGAAATAAATAAAGCAAATCCATTCTTTAACTTCTTTGATGAAGATTTAAAAAACCAGATTTTCAGGAGAGCCAAATTGCACAAAAACGAAAGTGCAAATCCCCAATAATTTTAATCCGGAAAAAACTTATTAATCAAGTTTTAATACAGCCAGGAAAGCCGATTGTGGAACTTCAACATTTCCAACCTGTTTCATACGTTTTTTCCCTTTTTTCTGTTTTTCAAGCAATTTACGTTTACGAGTAATGTCTCCCCCATAACACTTTGCTGTTACATCTTTCCGAACGGCCTTAACGGTTTGACGGGAAATAATTTTAGCCCCGATGGCCGCTTGTATCGCAATATCAAACTGCTGGCGTGGGATGAGGTCTTTAAGTTTTTCGCAAATCCGTTTGCCAAAGGTATATGCATGATCAGCATGGATAAGCGCCGAAAGTGCATCAACCTGTTCACCATTAAGCAGAATATCGAGCTTTACCAGCTTTGCTGTTTTATATCCTGATTGTACATAATCGAACGAAGCATAGCCTTTTGAAATACTCTTTAATTTATCATAAAAATCGAAAACAATTTCACTAAGCGGCATTTCAAAAGTAATTTCAATCCTCTCTGCAGTAATGAAGTGCTGTTTTTTCAAAACCCCTCTTTTATCCAGACAAAGGGTCATAATAGGCCCTATAAAATCTGTTTTGGTTATGATTTGAGCCGTAATGTATGGCTCTTCGATTTCTTTTATGTATTTAATATCGGGTAATCCTGCCGGATTGTGAACATCTACAGTGTCGCCTTTATTTGTAATTACTCTGTACGATACGTTCGGAACAGTAGTGATCACGCTCATGTCAAATTCCCTGTCGAGCCTTTCCTGGATAATTTCCATATGTAAAAGTCCCAAAAATCCACATCGAAAACCAAATCCAAGTGCCATGGACGATTCCGGTTCATAGGTAAGGGATGCATCATTTAACTGTAGTTTCTCCATCGAAAGCCTGAGTTCTTCATAGTCCTCAGGATCAATAGGATATACGCCGGCAAAAACCATTGGTTTAACTTCTTCAAAACCAGCAATGGCACTATCACATGCATTTTTAACATGGGTAATAGTATCGCCAACTTTCACTTCTTTAGAAGTTTTTATACCCGAAATGATATAACCCACATTTCCGGCACTTAAGGTTTTCTGTGGAACCTGCTGGAGTTTAAGTATTCCTATTTCCTCCGCAAAATATTCCTTGCCTGTATTTACAAATTTTACAAAATCGCCTGTGTTAATCGTACCGTTTACTATTTTGAAATAGGCAATAATTCCGCGGTATGAATTGAAAACCGAATCGAAAATCAGGGCCTGGAGCGGGGCTTGTGGATCGCCTTTTGGTGGTGGAATTACTTCAACAATTTTACGTAAAACCATATCCACACCTTCGCCGGTTTTGCCACTCGCTTCAACAATATCTTCCCTTTTACAGCCCAACAAGTCCACTATCTGATCTTTCACATCCTCGGGCATGGCCGAGGGCATATCAATCTTGTTTAAAACCGGGATAATCTCTAAATCGTGGCCTATAGCCATATATAAGTTTGAAATGGTTTGTGCCTGAATGCCCTGGGTGGCATCAACAACCAGCAATGCTCCTTCGCAGGCTGCAATGGAGCGAGACACCTCGTACGAAAAATCAACATGACCCGGGGTATCGATTAAATTCAGTATGTAATCCATGCCATCCTGCCTGTAATTCATCTGGATAGCGTGGCTTTTTATGGTTATTCCCCTTTCGCGTTCCAAATCCATATCATCCAGAATCTGATCCTGGGCTTCCCTTTCAGAAATGGTGTTGGTTATTTGTAACAACCGGTCGGCCAGTGTACTTTTTCCGTGATCGATATGCGCAATGATGCAAAAATTCCTGATGTTTTCCATTAAAACGTTACTTTATAAACTGAATTTCAGTTATTTATGGATTATTTTTCCTTTTTAAACAGGGTACAAATATAAACTTTTTCAGGATATTTTTTACACTGATGTTTACTGGCTCAGCTTTTCTCTGACCAGCGGTAAGAATAAGTTTCAAACCCACATAAATCTAAAACTCTATATATTACTGTATTTACAAGATCTTCGATGGACAAGGGAAGGCTATAAAAAGAAGGCGTGGCAGGGCAAACTATTACACCATTTTCTGCCAGTATTTTGAGATTATTAATATGGATAAGACTAAACGGATTTTCACGCGGGACGACAACCAGTTTTCGTTTTTCTTTAATCATTACATCAGCAGCCCTGCCGATAAGGTCGTCCGAAATTCCGTGTGCAATCCTTCCGGCTGTTCCCATTGAACAGGGGCAGATTATCATGGTGTCGAACCTGGCTGAACCGGAGGCAAATGGTGCCGTGTAATCAGAAAGCTCATACCGCTTAAATGGCAAACTATTTTCATCGAATAAACCCAATTCGTGGTTCCAAACCTGAATGGCGTTTTTCGAAAATACAAGGGCAACTGTTTCAATTTGTGCTGAAAGTTTTTCAGATTTCAACAGAAGAATAAGCTGCCTTGCATATATTGATCCGCTGGCTCCTGTTACGGCTACCACAATTTTCCTTCCTTTCATATCTTTACGTTTTCATGGCTTGTATTCAGCTGAATTCAGAATTCCCTGGTAATCATTATTTTGCATTAACTGCCCGAGGGTTATTTCCGGGTGAAGGTCCATGTATTTATGAACAATTTTCCAGCCAATAAATGCACCGGCCCTTGGCGCCGAATTATTTGCAAAAAGTGCTGTAAAAGGGGCATCTTCAACCATTTTCCTCACCACCATCTGATCGGTTGAAAACAACATTTGACGTTCAATAAGGCTCGCCCAGATTTTATCTTCATTATGGTTGGCCCAATACAACTGATCGGCAGTATATCCGAATTTTATCGTATCCTGTTCAAAAGGGAGCATAGCATCCAGAAAGTACTGGATTTTACCTTCGTAAATTATATGGCTGACCATATTATTTGCCGAATCAGCCATCGGAAATTCCATTATGGCAAGTGCCCTCATGCAGTCTACAGGTATCATAACCTTGTCCATTCTCCTTGTTTTATATTTTTCAAGGCCCTGGGCTTTGTACAATTCGCAATCTGCACCAAGATATCTGTCGAGCCCTATTCCAAGCATACCTTCGTCGGTAATTACCGAAATCCTGAAACCAGAAAGTAGGGTGTAAATTATCGGAATCTTCTTATCCGGAAAATAATATTTATAGTATTTGAATGTTTTCTCCAACAGTGCAGCTGTTTTTGAAAAATCACCAAAAGTGGTTTCTACCCTGGCAGGAATTTCGTAATTTTTGCAATACTTGTTAAATTGATTCAAAAAATCATTATACCTTGGATCGTCGGGCGAACCAATCTCAATTATCCGCTGGCTGTATAATTCAAGAAACTTTCCGTACTTGTGTCTTAATTTTTCCACAGCGGGCGTATCAGGGTATCCTTCAAGCAAATCCTTGTCGAACCTGTTAATTTCTAAGTCTGCTTTTATGTTGCTGGTGTCTACATCAAACTTATTTTTACTGCATGAGCAAAAAACGGAAATTAAGATAATTGAAATAAAAAGTGCTGATGTTTTTAGAATCATGGATGTTTTCCTTTTGTTGTTTCAAAATTGTTTTATTCAAATAATATCAATCCGGCTGTTCAAAATAAGTTATTATATTTTCTTCGAGATTAAGCAGGTAAACCACCGATTTTCCGGTTTTTTCCTTAAAAAGTAACAAGCCATCGTGGGGGAGATATTCGTATTTTCCTCCAATTAATTTTTTATCAGCATCTGTCTTTTTAGCTAAATCAGCCCCCAGGTACCATGTGCCGCCTTTTTTTCCTTTGTAAACAGGTTTAATTTTAATGTTTTCCTCAAAATCAAAAGCAATGGGATTTGATGCATTATCCAGGAAAATGAGCAATTTTTTACGCTCATCGGCATTATTTTTTACCACACAGGCATAATCTTCAATCTCATTGTTGTTAAAATCAGATTTAACAATATAATTAAACTCAAAATCAGCCGATTGGGTAGCAAAAATCTTCCACTCCCGGTTGAGCTGGTTAAAAAGATGCCGGGAACTAAAATAGTTACGTAGTTTCTTTTTATAAATAACCGGGGTAAGGGCTTGCGCATCGTTATTCTCAAATAACAGGTTTATTTGTTGGTATAGCTTTGATTCTGCAAGGTTATCGGTTGGCAGATACCCTGAATTACCTCTTAAACTTACAACTTTCGACCAGGCAATTCCATCACTTTCGAGTTCATTGTTTCGACGGATAATTTTAACTGTTTCACCGAACCTGAGTAATTCTATTACCTTTGAGTCCTGCTTATAATCTGAATATAGTTTTTGCTCATTTTCAATAATATGCCTGGTGTCGCTTTTAAGAATAAAGTAAAAACCTAATGCAATGGCACCGAAAAAGGCTGTGGTAATAATTATCAATACAAGATTCCGCCAGAAATTACGATTAAAAACAGGGGCCTTTTGTTCAGTTTCATCTGACAGATCAAGAATTTTGGTTTTCATGGCCAGAGGAATTTCAATTTTAGCATCGGTGCTTACCGCCAGCAAGGCTTTGCTAAACTCATCGCATCCCTGGTATCTTTCGAGTGGGCGTTTGGCTGTTGCTTTCTGAATTACCTTGCACATTTCTTTCGAAACGCCGACATAGAATTCCTTTGGATCGGGAAATGGTTCATTTACAATAAGATTATAAAGATCGTATTCTGAATTGGTTTCATGATAGGGCAATTGGCCTGTTACCATTTGAAAAAGTGTAACCCCTAAAGAATAAATATCGCTTCTGCGATCAAGCACCTGCCCTTTAACCTGTTGCGGACTCATAAACATGGTTGTACCTACTTTTAAACCGGTTCGGGTAAGGCTACGGCTGTGGTTTTCAATACTTTTTGCAATACCAAAATCAAGAATTTTAATATTATTATCGGGTGTAATTATAAAATTTGAAGGCTTTATGTCCCTGTGTATGATATTTTTATCGTGGGCAAATTTTACCGCATCGAGTATTTTAAGAAACATGGAAATTGCCCTTTTTTCAGGAATAGGCCCTGTGGTAGCTTCAATATATTGTGCCAGGGTTTCGCCTTCAATATATTCCATAATGATGTAATAACCCTGCTCATTTTCAACATAATCATAAAGCGTAACAATATTTGGATGGTTAAGTTGTGATAAAATCTGTGCCTCGTTTCTGAATCTTTCAATAATTTCGGGTCTGTTTCTGAGCAGCGGGTTTAAGTCTTTTATTGCAACTAGTCTGTTAAGGTACTTATGCTTTCCAAGGTAAATGCTCCCCATTCCACCTTCGTCGATGAGTTCATTTATCTCGTAATTTAATATAGTGCCTCCAATCATATTTTATTTACTGTTAAGCGGTATAATTAATTCTGAACCCACCATTAAATCAAAATTACCGAGGTTATTGGCCTTAAGTATATCGGTAGCAGGTACATCGTACATAAACGAAATTAATGCCAGTTCATCAACTTTGCGCACTTTATAAATTGCTTTTACAGGAATTTTTATATGCCTGTTGCCCTCAGTTTTGCTAAAATTTGGGTTGAGCCGGATTAAAATTTCAGGTTTGGTATTAAACCTTTCTGCCAGTTCCTTTAAAGTTTCGCCCTGTTTCAAATAATAAGCAATAATTAGCTGGGATTCAATTTCTATTGGTCCGCGCGAATAGTTGATTTTTAACTGTTTTGGTTTAGGCTTTTCAATTGAAATAAAAAATAAAATTGTAGCAATAAGAAAAACAAAAACCAGCAGGGTAACAAATTGTTTTTTCTTAAGGGTTTTCCTGGCTGTTTCCAGCAAGGGTCTTGATTTATGATATACTTCAGGTTCAGGTTCTTCGTCAAGGTTGTGAAATTTTACCAACTGAACAGAAATATTGTCAATACCTCCATTCTTGTTTGCACGCGATATCAAGGCCCTGGCTTTATCATTTAAATTTCCTCCTGCACTTAAAACTGATGCAATTTCTTCATCTGTAACCATATTGGTTAAACCATCTGAACAAATTAAAAGAATATCATCGTTTTGCGGCACAAATGGTTTTGGTGAAATTTCAGGGTCAAAATCTTTTGAAAGGCCTACAGCTTTGGTAATTTCGTTTCGGCGGGGATGAAATTTCGCTTCCCTAGCTGAAATATGTCCTTTTTGTATTAACTGGTGAACATAGGAGTGATCGTGGGTAAGCTGGTCGAGGATATTGTTTCTTAAAACATACAACCTGCTGTCGCCGGCATGACCATAATATACCAGGTTATCTCTTATTAAAAGCAATACCATGGTGGTTCCCATCCCAAAAAGGTAATTGTTGCCAATAGAATGGTTATAAACAGTTTCGTTCGCGGTTATTAAAGTTTCTTCCACTGCTTCAAACGGATTTGGATAGTATTTCTGTTTCAGAAAATTACCCCCTGTTTCAACTGCAAGCTCAGAGGCAACGTCGCCCGCATTATGTCCTCCCATGCCATCGCACACAATAAAAACGTGACCGTTAAGGGTGTCGAAATAGCCAATGGCATCTTCGTTTCTGTCCCTTATAAGGCCAATGTCAGTATTGCCTGTAAAATCGAAATTTTTTAGCTTAACTGTACGCATTTTAGCTAAGGAGAATTTAATCCTGAAAAAAATTAAAAGTAAAAAACCTCTTCGGTTTTACAAAAGTAATTTGAATTGCCTGATTTTCACAAATTAATTGGCCAACATTATTTCAGTGCAGAATATGGTTTGAACAAAAAAATGTATGTTTTTGAAAAGTTTAAAGGTTCTGATATATTTTTGCCATTTAAAACTACAATATGAAAGTGCCGAAACTGATGAAATTCAAAATGCCATTCCTGCCTTTTGCACAGCTGTTTTTTTCAGTTTCAATCATGTTTGCCACATGGATAATCTATATTCCCCAAATAGTTGAAAAACTAAATATGAGTAAGGGTGAACTTGGAACAGCTTTGATGTTTGCAGCAATCGGGGCCCTGGTTTCAAATCCATCGGCCAGGTGGCTGGTTAAAAAATTCGGACCGGGCAAAATGGCCCTCATCAGCATCTCTTCGCAAACGATGATCGTTGTTGGTTATTTTATCGTACCTTCGGCAATACTGCTGGGCGTTATGCTTTTCCTGTTCGGATTTTGCGGCGCCATTACTCAAATTTCGGTGAATACCCTTATTACCCTTGCCGAAAAACAAAAGAATATCTCAATTATGTCTACCTGTCATGGTTTTTGGAGCCTTGGCGGAATTATGGCTTCGGGGTTTGGCACCATTCTGCTTATTTTACTCAACCATCCTTTGCTTCATATTTTGCTTATGGCCGGATTTGTTTTAGTTCTTCAACTGGTTTTTGCAAAAGATTATTTAAACTACAGGGGCAACTATGATAAAAAAACCAAAACCACTTATACAAATATTTATAAAAATCCGCTTATTTGGGCTTTTGCGCTAATCGGACTTTGTGTAATGGTAAGCGAAGGGGCCATTGCCGACTGGAGTGCACTTTACCTCAGGGATGTAGCCTTATCTGACAAAAATATACTTGGACTCGGGTATGCCGGTTTTTCACTGGCTATGGCCACAGGCCGATTTTTTGGCGACAAGCTCAGCATAAAAATAGGATCGGTACAGATAATTATTTCAGGTTTTGTACTTGGCTGCCTGGGACTTCTCGTTGTTTTATCGGCATCGCCTTTTTTATCGGTTGTTGGTTTTTTTGTTACCGGATTGGGATTTTCAATTATCGTACCCGAAGTATACAGGCTTTCAGCAGGCATAGATGCTTATAATCCGTCGGCTGGAATTGCAATGATTTCTATTTCTGCTAATTTTGGATTTCTTGTGGGCCCTTTTACCATTGGTGCTATTGCCGAAAAATTCGGATTACAAACCAGTTTTGTTGTTGTACTTGTATTGGTGCTGGCCGGTTTGCTTACTGCCATTGCCATTTACCTGAAAAGGACTTTTGCTTTATTTACAGGTTTTAATTTTCAATCGTTGACTTTAAAACCTTTTAAAAGAAAAAACAACGACAAATTCTGAAACAAATAAAAAATATACTTTCGGAGATACATTTTGAAAATTGCAAAATCATCAGGGTTAATTTCCTTTTAAAGCTTAAAATTTAAAAGTATGACCTTAATTTTGCTTTGACAGATTGGAAAATCAATAAATCTTTACCCCTTACCCCTTAGAGGGAACTGGTTGATTTTCAGCTTTCCCCTTCAGGGGCTTGGGGTAAAAAAGCTGAAAATCAATTTAAGATGGTTAATCTGTCAAAGTAGAATTAATTAGTTCACCGATAAAAAGTAATTGTAAAGAAAATTTCCATCGCCCCCCACAATAACATTCAGTCCTTCGTTATCTTTTGAACTTACAAGCTTTGTAATACTGAATCGTCCGGCGCCCTGCATCGGGAATCCTTTTACTGTTTCGCCCTTATTTGTTAAAAGATAAATTTTATTTTCCCCTGCAGGAGACACACCAATGAATTTCAGGTTTTTGGTAATCTTATAGATATTCAGCGAATTTTCAAGGTTTTCGTCAAACTTGTTTTCAAACCTTACAGATTTATCGCGGTTGTAAACGGTAAGTTTGTTTTTATCGGTAAAAATAAAATAGTTTTTGCCATCGCCATCCAGGTCGGTATAAACAAAACGGTGGTTCTCTGAAAATTCACCAAAATTCATTTTTTTAACCTGTCCGTCGAGAAATACAAAGTAAACTTCGCCAAATTTGCCCGAAGTAACAAACCTGCTGCCTTCGCCTGCATTTCCCTTTTCAAAGAAAAATGACGAATTTGCACTTCGTTCAAATGGTGATTTAACTTCTACACGTGTTTCTCCCCGGCGGTTAACAATGTAGGTATTGGTTTTATCGGAGAAAATGATGTAATCTTTTGAATCGATTAAAAAATGCTGGGCCGGTAGAACAACTTCCGATTGGGTTTCGTTAAAGGCCCAGCCATCTACTTTTGAACCTGTTGCAGTAAGCAGATACACTTTCCTGTTTTCGCAGGCTACAAGAATACGGTAATTTCTGTCCTTGTCGTAATCGAAAACTGCAATTCCGTTTGTGGCTGGCGATTTAAAAGTAATCGGGAACCCTTCCACATCTTTTCCGTTATGATCAACACAATATATCTGCCGGCTGGTGTTGAACAGGTATTGGAGTTTATTGTTTTTATAAAGATCTACTTGCTGGATATTTCCTAAAATTCTGCCCTGGATTGATTTTTTCCAGGCTTTTTTCCCCGATTCATCAATCAGTACAAGATTATTGGCATCGTCCTGAAAAATTACCTCGTTGTTTCCACTGGTAAAATCCTTCATAATTTCGGGTTTGGTTTTAAACGAAGTATCGAGTTTTACTTCCCAGATGTTTTTACTTTTTTTGGCAAATTGCGGATTGTAGTTCACGTATATGTTGGTAAACATCTGGTTATCGCCCATACCAAACTGAATTGAGGCAGCCTGTATTTTGTGAAACCGCGATGAATATTTTTTGTAAATATCAGCATATTCCTGGCTTAACTCACTGGCCAATGAACCGCCAAAAGCAGCAAAATTTCCATAGATATAAATATTTGATTCGGAAGCAAGTGATTTGGAATATTGTTGAAAATCTTTATCATCTGAAAGCCTTGAACCTTTTTTGCTTTTCTGATAAAACATTTCAAGGGCTTCTACCGATTCAGCAAAAACGAGTTTCGAATCGTAAATCATATAAAAATGTGCATTTACAGGTTTAAATGCGTCCCCGTACAAATAGGCCATAACCTGTGGCTCAGGAAACTTATAGGCAATTATCGCTTTTTGTGCATCAATATTTGAATTTGTTGGAACAACCACATTTCCTTCCTCATCTTTTGGGTTAATCTGCAGAATTTCTTTTTTCATTTTTTCAGCATCATCCAGTTGCAAAATTCCAAATACTTCCTGGTCCGCATCTCCCGGATTATTGTTAACCCAGATTATAGCTGCCATTCCTTCCGTATTGTTATAGAAAACTTCCCTGACTTCCCTTATTTTGTAGTTTTTCTTTTTAATGGCTTCAAAATAATTGTTAACCGAAGTAAAATTATCCGATTTGGTAAGATAATCTGTGTAATCGTCCTTCCATTTTTCAATGTTTGAAAAGTTAACCGCAATAAAAGCCGAAGTACTTGCTGGAAAATCATCCACCATTTCGTTATCAACCGGTTTTTGATTTTTAAAAGCATTGAGGTAGTTGTTCAGCGAATCTTTAAAATTGGTGAGCCCGCTTAAAACAAAGGCATCATTCTTCATTTTTAAATCAAGGGCTGTCCACGCACCAAACCTTCCGATAAAGTCGACAAGCCTTGCATTTCTGCGCGCTTTATCTTTGTCCTCTTTATTATTAAGAAGTTTGCCAATACTTTGCGAAAACTGGTGATAATTTAAATATATGTTTGCATCCACATTTTTACCTGCAGAGGCTTTTGCAGCCATAAAAGCCTTATCGCCCGAAATTGAAAAACCTTCATTGAGCATCCTTACCGATTCTTCAACACAAATTCTTGATTTACTGAATATAAACAATCCTTTAGCAAAAGTAAAAGAGAAATTTACGAACTGGGAATTATCACTTTGGTTATAGGCATTATAAAAAATAAAGCCCTCATAATCCACTTTTTGAACATTATCTTTTCCCACTTTTTTCGAAAAAATATCTATGATTTCTTCCTGGTTGTCTTTGTTTTTGATGGGAATTACATATAAAAAATCTATCCCCTGGTTGGCGGTAAGATGCCCGGAAATTGTGACAGTAGTTCCATCCAAAATACTAATAACATCTTCGTTTTGGTTCAGCAGAGAGTCAATAAAATCCATCTCACTGAAAAATTTTTGCCAGTTCTGAACATCCGAAAATTCCCTTTTGAAAAGATTACTTTCGTTAAAATTTTTTACCAATGATCGTATATTATTTGTTTCAATTACAAGTGCTGCATCAGTGGGTATGGCTTTTATGGCCATCGACGGAGTAAAACTCTGCTTGTTAATGAACTGTAAACCAATAGCTATGGCAGCTAATACGCCAACTGTTATTAAAATAGTTACTTTATTGCGAAACATAATATTATGGCTTAAGATTTTGATTATTCAGGTTAATTTCAAATTTTTACAATGTAAGTTTCAGATATTTAAATCTTTAAATACAATCTTAAAGTCTATTATACTTTCCAAAATTAGAAAAATATCGCAACCAATTAAAATATTCGTTTTAAACGAAAATATTTTTCACTGCTAAAAATAAGATTTCCAGGCTTTCATTTTTTTCATGGCTTCAGCAGCCTTTTGCATTGCCATTTCTTTACTAATGCCGTTGGTTTTACTAATAAATTCAGCCATTTCAGTTTTTCTGGTTTCAAATGGTTTCAAATTTCCCGAAACATCACAACAAAATCTGCAATAGTTATTTTCAATACGATTGCCTCCAAAATCTTCAGGTTTATTCATTGGCATTCCACAACTTTCACAATTCTTTTCCATAATTTTTTATATTTGCATGAGGTTCGTTTTAATCATAAAATTAGATAAAAAAGCATATAAAACCGCATTATTATTGCCTGGATGAACTAAATCTCAGGGTAAACAAATTTCTAAAATTGTAATTTAAAAACATATTTTTATTAAGCTGCTTGTAGCTAGCGTTTTAGATTAAGAAAATTAAGCAATTCTGGTAATTAAGTTTTGTTTTAAAACGGGAAAAAAGAAGTGTTAAAATGAGAAGTGGTACAGCTAAAAAAGACCATAAACAGGTTCCGGTAATGGAAAAGCTGGGTATTAAGTACATGAAAACCCTTAACGACAAAACTTTTTCAAATCGGTTTGACAACAGGACATATATTCTCGATCAGGCTGAAAGGGATAAAATAAATAAAATTGAAAGGCAGGCCATTGTAAATGCCGTATCTGCTGGAATTATTTCGACTCTGGTTTCAGGATTGGCAGGTTTTCTGGCTGATCCATTGATGGACGTGCCCGGGAGTTTATTTTCCGATGCCAATATTATTTACTGGTCGGTGGTTTTGGGTGTTACGATTGTAGCCTCGCTGATTGAGATAATGTATGTTTATTATGATGTAATGCAAAAATCATTTGCCCTGGCTTCGGCGGCACATTTAAGACTTTTTCCGGGGGGTGAGGATAAGAAAGAAATAGTTGCTTCAATTGTACGGGCAGCCCTCGAATTGCCAAATAAAAAGGATTCGGATTTGGCCATTGATCCAAAACGCGAATCATCGAAAGTCCTTATCCTGCTTGGTTCTGTACTATATAAATTAAAAATTTCGCTGAGTAGTTTTTTGTTCAGGGCATTTATTAAAAGAATGATGGGCCGTGCCATTAGCAGGGCATGGTTGAATTTTATGGCCATCCCTGTTTGTGCTTTCTGGAATGGAATGGTTTGCTGGCTGGTTATGCGTGAAGTTAAAATCAGGGTTTTGGGTCCCTCGGCAGCCATGGAAGTAGTAAATAAAATAAACAAAACCGACGAAAAGCTCAGCAGCGAGGCAAGACTCGCCATTTTGATGTCTATTGGAAGTTGTATTGTAAAAACAGCAGATTTGCATCCCAACCTTGAAATTATGTACCGATCAGTATTAGAACACATTAAAGAATTCGAGGATAAAACAACCGATGATCCGATTCTATTCCTGGAGCAGTTGAAAAAGCTCAATAATGCTGAAAAGAAAATTGTGCTCGAGGTTTTAATTTACAGCTCAATTGTTGATGGAAAAATTACAGTTAAAGAAAAGGAATTGCTCGAAAAAGCTTATCATATTTGCGGAACAGGATTTGATTTTGAAAAAGTAAAATCCTTTTTAAAGAATTTCAGGGCAGGGGCCCTGTCGCAATTTACAGTTCCAGTTTTAACCGCTTAATTGCCAAAACATTGCAGTAATGGAGAATATAGGGATAGTGATTAAATCAACCGGAAGCTGGTACAGGGTGCTTTTCAATAACAATATTATTGATTGCCGCATTAAAGGCAATTTCAGGGTAAAAGGCTCTGTAACCACAAATCCAGTTGCAGTTGGCGACAAAGTGGATTTTATCCTGAACAAAGGAGAAAAAACCGGTTTAATTACAAAAATCCACGACCGCAAAAACTATATCATACGTAAATCAATTAATTTATCACGACAAGCTCATATTATTGCCGCCAATGTTGATCTGGCGGCATTGCTCGTAACCCTTCGCATGCCCGAAACCAACCCGGTTTTTATTGACAGGTTCCTGGTATCGGCCGAAGCTTATGATATTCCTGTAATTCTTATCTTTAACAAAATAGACTTACACACCGGACAGGACAATGAAAAAATGCTGGAACTTCAAGAAATTTATCAGAATGCGGGTTATGGATGTTATAAAGTTTCGGCTACGGAAGGTACAAATATTGAACCCCTGAGAGAAGTTTTAAAAGACAAAACTACCGTTATTTCTGGCAACTCGGGCGTTGGTAAATCCACCTTTATCAATGCCATTGATCCGTCCCTCGAATTGAGAATTGGTGAAATTTCCGGATATCATAAAAAAGGGAAACATACCACTACTTTTTCAGAAGCATTTCCATTATTTTTTGGTGGACTAATTGTTGATACCCCGGGGATAAAAGGCTTCGGACTTGTTGATTTACACGACGAAAACCTGGCTACCTATTTTCCTGAAATGTTGAAACTCCAGTCGCAATGCAGGTTTTACAACTGTACGCATACCCACGAGCCAGGCTGTAAAGTAGTTGAAGCATTGAAGAACGGCAGCATTTCCGGTTCAAGGTATAAAAGTTATATCAGTATTTTAACCGACGACGAGGGAAAATACAGGGATAACCTTTACGAATAGCTGAGAATTCATAAACCTATTTCAAACCGGATAAAATGCTTTCGATTTGTATACCCGTTTACAATAAAAATGTTGTCCATCTTGTACAGATATTTGATGAACAGGCAAAAAATATACTTATTGAATATGAGATAGTTGTGTTTGATGATGGGTCAGATGAAAGGTTCAAATCAGAAAATCGTGTAATTGTTTCAAGTCAAAATGTAAAGTACCACGAACTGGTAAAAAATGTTGGCCGCTCCGCCATCAGAAACCTCTTGGCCAACACGGCTGTTTATGAAAATATTTTATTTCTGGATTGTGATTCAATGCCTGTTTCAGATAATTTTATCCGGGCTTACACCGAAATTCTGGATAGCAGCCAAAAGGTAATTTGTGGTGGCAGGGCTTATCCTGAAAGTGTAGTAAAGATTAATAAAAACCTGCGCCGGAAATATGGTTTGAAACGCGAAAGTTCGGGCAGCAAGGAGCGGAACCAAAATCCTTATTTTAATTTCCGGACGAATAACTTTTTAATAAAAAAAAGCATTTTTAAAAATATTGAATTCAATGATAAATTATTGGGTTACGGTCACGAAGATACCCTTTTTGGTTTTCAGCTTTCGCAATTAAATATCAATGTTTATCATATCTCAAACCCGGTTTTTCATACCGATGAAGAAACAAATACAGAGTTTTTACAAAAAACCAAATCGGCCATTCGTAACCTTCATTACCTTGTAAAATCTGAAAAAGAATTCAGGAATTGGATTGTGGAAACCAGACTTTTAAAAATCTATTTCAAATCCAAGAAATATGGGTTACATTATTTTCTGGCTTCCCTCTATCTACTTGTCGGTCCCGCGGTTTACCTGCTACTAAAGTCAGGAATTGCCTCACTCTTTTTGTTTGATTTTTATAAACTTGTTTATTTCAGCTATCTTGATTTGACCAATTAATTATGCTTATTTTTAAATAATCAGATTTTAATTTCATCGAAATTCTGACCAAAAACGCCCATAACCTTTGCTACAGAAATAAAGGCTTTTTTATCGGTTTCATGGATAATTTTAAGAATTTTGGGCTTGTCGTCTTTGCGTGCAATCACCATCACCACTTCTATATCTTTTTTGCTGTACCAGCCATAACCCTTCAGGCAGGTAACCCCGCGTTTCACATCTTTGCTTATTCTTTCGGCAATTATTTTACTAAAATCGGAATAAATCATAATCTGGTACGACTGGCGGCTTCCATTCAGCCATAAATCAACCACATACGATGCCACTGCCATTTCCACGTAACCATACACAATTTTTTCTACCGAGTGAAATATAAACCACGAAAGGGCAATGACCACCACATCAAAATACATAAATATTCTTCCCGGGCTTATGTTCCTGTATTTCTGGATAATAAGGGCAATGATATCCGTTCCGCCCGAATTTCCGCCATTGGCAAAGGCAATTCCAATTCCAATGCCAGATAATCCGCCACCAATCAGCGTAGCCATAAACTGATCTGCTACAAAGGGTTCTTTAATATATTTCTGAAGTACAACAAAAAATACCGAACTTATTAAAATCCCATAAAGGGTATTAATCCCAAAACGGGCGCCGAGTATTTTAAGTGCAATTAAAACCAGAACCGCATTTGCAATAAGGGTTACATATCCCACCGGAAAACCTGAGATAAAATAGACGATAGCGCCCAGTCCAACAATACCACCGCCAAAAATTCCCGATGGCAGCAAAAAAGCCGTCCAGCCAAAAGCAAAAATGAAAAGCCCCAGGGTAATCAGTAAATAAGATTCTAGAGAATAAAGTACTTTTTTAAACATGGTGATATGCGTTTAATAGTCAAGAATATACACGAAGAATTCCAATGCGTAAAAATAGAAAGATTACCGGTTTTTAAAAGATTATTATCGGAAAGATATTGTGCGGTTTATTTGCACTTATTTTTAAACATTAAAATACAAACGGAACAAACCTTTTCGACCGGTTCATATAATCTTTATATTTCTGGCCAAAATATGTGGTGCATTCCTTTTCGTCGCACCTGGCTGTCAGGTATAAAAAAACCGACATGAGAAATGCAACCACCAAAAGTATTAAATCCGGTTTTTTTAGGTAGATGCCCCAGCCTAAAAAAAGTAACGAAGAGTAGAGCGGATGCCTGATGTATTTGTAAATACCGGTATCGACAAGTGCCGATGTTTTTTCAAAATTATAAAGTTCCGATTCCTGCCTTTCACTTAATGGGTTGCCCTTTCTTTTTAAGGTAACAATGCCCGAAATAACAAATACTCCTGATATGACAAGCAAAATCCACGAAAATACCTGGTTAAGTCTGAAAGGTTCATCGAACCAGAAAACAATATTCGAAACGCCAAGCCAGAGAATGCACTCCCAGCTTAAAAACCTGTAAAAACCATGCGTATCTGGCTGCAACAGGTTTCGCCTGGAAACGTAGATTATTGGTACACTTAGAATCAAAAAAACGACTATTTTTTCCATTTCTTTTTAGATTAAATATTTTTTAAAATCTATTTATCCTGCATCGCTAATAATCTTGCTTTAACCAATGGCCATTCTTTTTTTAAGACGCTGTAATAAATCGTATCGCGCCGGCGTCCGTGAGTCATCAGGGTGTGACTACGCAGAATGCCTTCTTCAATGGCACCGAGTTTTAACAAAGCCTTTCTTGCCGGCAGATTGAGTACATCGGTTTTAAATTCAACCCTTTCAAAATTCAGGTTTTCAAAACAATATTCAAGCATGGCGGTTTTAATTTCACGGTTGGCACCTTTTCCCTGGTATTCCTTACTTATCCAGGTCCATCCAATTTCAATCCTCTTATCACGAATTGAAATATTGCCAAAACTGGTAGAACCGAATACAGAACCCGTTTTTTTATCCAAAGATACAAAGGCAACCTTTTTATTTTGTCTTGCTTCTTCTATAGCGTCCTTTACCCATTCTGTCAGGACATTGAAATCTGATAAATCGGAGGTAAAATAAGTCCACATTTCAAAATCTCCGGTTAACTTATAAAGTGCATCTACATCCCGTATATTCAATGGACGTAGTGTAAAATTATCTGAATGAAGGATAAGGTCTGGATTTATCATAAATTACTCATTTTCTAAATGTTTAATTATCTTTAAAATACAAATTTACCATTTAAACCTCAAACTAAACATTGATAGACCAGAATACCGGACCAGGCCATGGAGAACCCTAAAAGCAATGTTCCTACTGTAAATCGGGAGAAGTGGTTTGGGTTGATTCTTGCACTACTTTTAATGAAGTTTTTGTTGATTTATGGTGAAATGCCTTTGGAAAAGAAGAAATTCCTGATGAATACCAACCAGGTGATTGGTTTATTCCAAAATTGTCATTGGAATTTTTCTAAATAACAAATCCGGGTTTTTTAATTCCGGAATTGAATTTTAAAAAGTTCAGGACCGTTTTAAATTACCCATCGGTTTGAATATTGAGAATTTGAATACTACTAAATGTGTGGAAATTCAAAATAAATTTAAATACAATCTGTCAGATTTAAATCGTAAATTTATTCACGATATTTGGAAAAATGACCAAACTAAAGAATAACTATGGATTATTTATTTGAGGGAGCCAGGGAGTTCAACGCTAAAGATTTTCTTGAGCATGAAGATTTGTTTAAAAACCTGGGGAAAAAACAGGCTCCGCATACGCTTTTTATTGGATGTTCCGATTCAAGGGTGGTACCAAACCTGATTACCAAAACTTTGCCCGGCGAACTTTTTGTTATCCGTAATATTGCCAACATTGTGCCTTATTACCGCGATTCGGGCGAATATTTAGCCACTACTTCGGCCATTGAATATGCTGTGAAAATATTAAATGTGACCAATATTATAATTTGTGGCCATTCGAATTGCGGAGGTTGCAATGCTTTGTTCGCAGGACAGGAATTGCTTGCTGAAATTCCGCATACAAAAAGATGGTTAGAACTGGCCAAACCAGTAAAGGAAAAAGTGGAAAAATATCCCCATCTGAGTATGGATTTAGCACGCAGGGAATGGATTACCGAACAACTCAACATTATTGAGCAAATGAACCACCTGCTTTCTTACCCTTACATCAACGAAAGGTTTTTGAAAAAAGAAATCAATATTCTGGGCTGGTATTATATCATAGAAACCGGCGAAATTTTTAATTATCTTCCGGCAGACCGGAAGTTTGTAAAAATTGAATAAAAACATTTCCGGGAATTTGGGGCAGGCGCTTTAAAAAATAGTTGCAAACTATAATATTAAAATTTATCTTAATCACCAATTGCCCTGCAGGGTTCATTGTCTGTTTGTTTTATACCTTTTAGCCTAATTTTAAAATTTTTATAAATATGATTTACAACCAATGGTACATAATCCTGGATTCTAAAGAATTGAATAAAAAGCCAATTGGCATAAAAAGACTTAATGAAAATCTTGCGCTTTGGCGCGATAAAGATGGAAAAGCATGTTGCATATCTGACATTTGTTGCCACCGTGGGGCTGCCCTGTCAAAAGGTAAGCTGGTTAATTCTCACCTCGAATGCCCTTTCCATGGTTTTCTATTTGACAGCCAGGGAAAAGTTAAACTTATCCCGGCCAACGGAAAAGCCAAACCTGTTCCCGAAGCCATGAAAGTAAAGTATTACAGGGTTTACGAAAATTATGGTTTTATTTTTATCTGGTGGGGCGATTCCGAAAAGGCTACGGATAAACCTGCTTTTTTCGAAGAACTCAGCGAATATTCATACTCCGGATTTTATCGTCCGTGGCAGGTACATTACTCAAGGGCTATTGAAAACCAACTCGACGTGGTACATGTACCTTTTGTGCACAAAACCACTATTGGAAGAGGAAACAAAACCCTGGTAAACGGCCCGGTTGTAAAAGTTAACGAGAACAGGCTGATTTTTTATGTAAACAATGTTCCGGATGATGGGAAAACCATTGCCAAAAAACCCGGAGAAATAAAGGATTATCAAAACTTTTTCAGGCTCAGTTTTATTTTCCCCAATTACTGGCAAAACTATATCTCTGACAAAATAAGGGCCTTTGCTGCCTTTGTTCCTGTTGACGAAGAGAATACCATTATTTACATCCGCTATTATCAGAATTTGATAAGAATTCCGGTTTTAAAACAACTCATGAATTTTGCCGGAAAAATTTCGAGCATCATCATCCTAAACCAGGATAAAAGGGTGGTTATTACCCAGTTACCAAAAAAGAGCCGCCTTTCGATGGGTGAGCACCTGATACCCGGCGACAAGCCCATTCTCGAATACAGGAAAATAAGGCAAAAACTGATTGAAATTAATAATCCAGCTGAAATCTGATTTTTTATGTATGCCCTTCTAAAAATCTAAACTTTTTAGAAGGGTAGAAGGTTTTTATACAAAACTTTCCTTAATTCAAACAATGTTTTAAGAATTCTTAACAATGTTGTAAAACATGCCATGTTTTCGGCTTCTCTCCGGGCTTGAAATCTTATTTTTTTCAAAAAAACAATTTATATCTGCTTAAATATAAGCTTGTTATAATCATTTTCCTATACAAAATTTCCTGTATTAAGATTGATTATAAATAGCGGTTTTATGCTAAATGCAAAGGGTGGCTGTTGTAATTTTGTACATGAAATATTTATATTATAAGTGTCCTATTTTCAATATCTTATAACTTTAAATTTAAAATTGCAAATATTTAAAACCGAATATTATGATTTCTGAAGAAATTCAAGTTGAAAACCCTGAACAAATTACACCCGAAATCAGCGAAAAGCTTAAATTCTGGAAAGACAAAGCAGGAAACACCATTATGATTCTCCATGCCATCCAGCACCATTATGGCTATGTTCCACGCAACATTTCGATGTACCTGGCCAATGAGCTGGATGTTCCGCTGGCAAGAATTTATGAAGTGCTTACCTTTTACAATTATTTTAAACTCGAACCTCCGGCCGACAACACCATACAGGTGTGCACCGGCACTGCCTGTTACCTTAAAGGCGCCGGAAAAATTGTAGAGGAATTTAAAAAAATCCTGGGAATTAAATCCAATGAGGCCTACTCGGCAGACAGAAAGTTTAAAATTGAAGAAGTCAGGTGTATTGGTTGCTGTGGTCTGGCACCTGTTGTAAGCATTAACGAAGAAATAGCCGGAAGGCTAACTCCTGAACAGGTAAGCGATATGGTAAACAAGCTTCAATCAGCCAGGGAATAAGTACTTTATAAATATAAAAATCTGAGGAAATGGAAAAACTTACACTCAAAAATATAGAAAGCTATCGCGCCGGTAAACGCGAAAAGCTTGAGGTGCGCCTTCATCCCGAAAAAAAAACCGATAATCTGCATCTTTTGGTATGTAGCGGCACTGGTTGCGAAGCCAACAAAGGCGATGTGATTTATAAAAACCTGCTGGCCAAAGTAGCAGAGAGCAAGCTTAACGAAAAAGTTTCAATTGTTAAAACCGGATGTTTTGGATTTTGCGAACAGGGCCCTATCATTAAAGTAATGCCCGATCGTTCCTTTTATGTAAGGGTAAAACCCGATGATGTGGATGAAATTGTTGATCAACATCTACTTAAAGGAAATAAGGTGGAAAGGCTTTTATATCCCGAACAGCAAAAAAATAAGGATTTCAGTAAGGAAATTGATTTTTACGACAAACAAATGCGCGTTGTACTGCGCAATTGCGGTGTTATTAACCCTGAAATTATCGACGAATATATTGCCAATAATGGTTATCGTGCCCTCGAAAAAGTTTTACAAAATATGAAACCTGCCGATGTAATTGAAGAATTGAAAAAATCAGGTTTACGAGGCCGTGGAGGGGCAGGATTCCCAACCTGGCAAAAATGGAAATTTGCCCATGAACAAAAGAATGATCAAAAATACATTATCTGCAATGGTGACGAAGGCGATCCGGGTGCATACATGGATCGTTCCATTCTCGAAGGTGATCCGCATGCGGTAATTGAAGCCATGATTATTGCAGCGTATTCGATAGGTGCCAGCCAGGGTTATCTGTATATAAGGGCCGAATACGGGTTGGCTATAAAAAGGGTTCAGATTGCCCTTCAACAAGCATATGAATACGGATTGTTGGGTAAAAATATACTGGGTTCTGATTTTTCTTTCGATTTAGACATCCGGCTGGGCGCCGGTGCTTTTGTTTGCGGCGAAGAAACAGCCTTAATCGCATCCATTGAAGGAACAAGGGGAACTCCAAAACCCCGGCCACCGTTTCCTACTGTTAAAGGGCTTTTTGGTAAACCTACTGTAATAAACAATGTGGAAACCCTTGCCAATGTTGCGCAAATCATAGATAAAGGTGGCGATTGGTTTGCAGGCATTGGAACCGCCAATTCCAAAGGAACAAAAGTTTTTGCCCTTACCGGCAAAGTAAATGTTTCGGGACTTATTGAAGTGCCCATGGGAACAACATTGCGCGAAATCGTGTTTGATATCGGCGGTGGTATTGCCAACGGCAAAAAAGTAAAGGCCATTCAAACCGGCGGGCCTTCGGGTGGTATGATTGCCGAAAAATACCTGGATACACCTGTGGATTTTGAAAGCCTGAAAAAACTAAATTCCATGATGGGTTCGGGCGGTATGATAGTGATAGATGAAGACGACAGTATGGTTGAATTATCGAGGTTTTACCTGGGTTTTTCTGTTGATGAATCGTGTGGAAAATGCGCTCCCTGCCGTATTGGTGGCTACCAGATGCTCGTTATCCTCGACAGGCTGGTAAAAGGACGTGGTAAAGAAGACGATATACAAAAATTAAGAGATATCTCAATGGCCATGCAAAAAGCTTCGCTCTGCGGATTGGGACAAACTGCACCTAACCCTGTAATATCGGCATTGAACGAGTTTGAACAGGAATTCACTTCTAAAATTAAAAAACCAGTAGTAAGATAAACTATAAGCTTTACAGTATGATAATTAATGCAAAAATAAATAATATAGAGATTGAAGTTCCCGAAGGGACTACCATTCTTGAAGCGGCCAAAGAAATTGGAATTAAAATACCTGTTTTGTGTAAACACGACGATTTGCCTTCAAGCGCCGCCTGTGGTATATGCATTGTCAGGGATAAAAAATACAACAAAATGATCCGCTCGTGTTGCACTGAACTGGAAAACGGCATGGATCTGGAAACGCATACACCCGAACTGATTAAAGTAAGGCGTAATGTGCTGGAATTAATCCTGTCGGCACACCCTAACAGCTGCCTCGATTGCGGTAAAAACGGAAACTGCGAACTTCAGGCCATGGCTGCAGAATTTTCCATCCGCGAAAGCAGGTTTGACACTGTTATTAAAAACAAGGACATCGATTATTCTACAGGCTCCATTGTTCTTGATGCTGAAAAATGTATTAAATGCGGCCGCTGTATAGAAGTGTGCCAAAACAGGCAGGATGTCTGGGCTTTATCGTTTTTGGAAAGAGGAATTGAAACCCGCATTGCGCCTGCCGGAGATATTTCCCTGGCTGAATCACCCTGTGTGCGTTGCGGTCAGTGCTCGGCCCACTGTCCTGTTGGCGCCATTTACGAGCTTGACGAAACCAAAATTGTACTCGATGCCCTGATGGACGAGGACAAATATTGTGTGGTACAAATTGCGCCCGCAGTAAGGGTTTCGGTTGGTGAAGCCTTTGGATTGCCTGCCGGAACCAACCTTGCTGGCCAATTGTATTATGCACTCAGAAATATGGGGTTCAAAGGGGTTTTTGACACCAATTTCGGGGCCGACGTAACCATAATGGAAGAAGCCACAGAATTTAAAAACCGGTTTATTAACGGAAAAGGTAAAATGCCCTTAATTACTACCTGTTGCCCGTCGTGGGTCGATTTTATGGAGAAAAGGCATTCCGATTTAATTCCTCATTTTTCTTCGTGTAAATCGCCAATGGCCATAACCGGCGTATTATCCAAAACTTATTATGCCGAAAAACTGGGTATTGATCCTTCCAAAATTTTTATGGTGGCCATTATGCCCTGTACGGCAAAAAAATTCGAAATAAAACGTAGCAAAGAAATGTATGCGAGCGGCTATCCTGATGTGGATGTTTCGCTCACGATAAGGGAATTGGCCCGGATTTTAAAACAATCGGGATTTGATATGCCCAATCTGCCCAAAGGCAAACCTGATAATATACTTGGAAAATATTCTGGTGCAGGGGTTATTTTCGGAGCCACCGGAGGTGTTATGGAAGCTGCCTTACGTACTGCCTATAAACTGATTACCAACGAAGATTTGGAAAACCAGGATATTACCCCTGTAAGAGGATTTGCCGGGGTTAAGGAAAGTATGATTAACATAAAAGGCACTATTGTAAGAACAGCCGTAGCACACGGTCTGGCCAACGTGAACACCGTACTGGAAAGAGTGAGAACAGCGATTAAAAACGGGCAGGAATTGCCTTACGAATTTATTGAAGTGATGGCCTGCCCCGGTGGATGCATTGGTGGTGGCGGACTGGGCTATAAAGTAAGCAATAAATTACGGAGAGAACGCTTGCGGGGCCTTTACCGCGAAGACGAAGGCATGAAACACATGCGCTGCTCGTATGAAAATCCTTTTATCCAGGAATTATACAATGAATTCCTTGATGAACCAGGCAGCCATAAAGCTCACGAATTGCTTCATACAAAATATATTGCTCGTTCGGAATATAAAAAATGATTCTAAAATATTTACAAATTAATATTTAGATCAGGCACAGGTAAAGTGATTTAAATTATTGGATAAATATTTAATTATTAAATCATTACACTTAAATACCTGAAAAAAGGATTAGCTAATTTTTTTCCATTTCGATAATTTTAATACCTGGAATGAATTTAATGTTCGACCAGGTATTATTTTTTTTATGAATTTAGCCTTCGATATTTTAATTGTTTACCAATTCCATACTAAGATGCAATTAATGGCCGGAAATGTTGAAGAATATTTATCATTGATCCCTGAAGAATGGAGAAATGACTTTTTAAAACTTCGTGAGACAATATTAGAAAACCTGCCCGGCGGATTTGAGGAATGTATTCAGTACAACATGATTTCGTACGTTGTTCCACTTGCCTTATATCCAAAAGGGTATCATTCCAAACCAGGCACTCCACTCCCTTTCATAAGCCTGGGATTGCAGAAGAACTACATTGCCCTTCATCATATTGGTTTGTATGCGAACCAAACCCTTAACTCCTGGTTTGAAAAGGAATACCCGAACCATTCAAAATCAAAGCTTAACAAAGGAAAGGGATGTATCCGGTTTGGAAAAACAAGCGATATTCCTTACAAATTAATTGGCGAACTATTACGAAAAATCAGCGTAAACAAGTGGATTGAAATTTATGAATCATTAAAACCAGCAAAAAAATAGGACGTATTTTAATTTGGCTTTTCTTCAATTTAAAAAACGAAATAATTTGCTTTGGTTTAAAGGCCCGTGCAGACAATTCTTCAGCTTTGGCAATAAAATCTTCGGCTGATGCCTCAATTTGTTGTTTAATCTGGTTCAAATGCTGAATTGCAATGTTTACCTGATTAGCCCCATTGGTTTATTCTTTGCTGGCCGAATACTGACGGAAAACATCAATATGTTACTAGTAGCATGATAACATACTGGTTCATAGCTGAATGAATTAAATTTATCTGAAATTTAATCAATTAAAAATTGGAATCGGCTTAATTATCTTTAAAATGAATTTTAGAGTAGCCATTTATACCGATTTTACATTTGGGTTTTCATCACACGTATATAGAAATAGCTGTAAAATATCGGGCTATTTATAAGTTAAAGTTCTTTCTGTTTTACAAATGAATTATCTTAGAGAAAAAATTTGCCCAGTTTTTGATTAGATAATTTATTCGTGCAATAAAGTTAATTATAGTTATAAAACGTGGTTAAAGCTAAAAAGGAAAAATATAGCCTTGAAGAAGTGAAAGAATCTATTATAAACAATTCACTTATAGCCGGTTCCATTTTTTCGACGCTGAATTTTATTGTCAGCAGTTTAAATAAAATTATCAATTTCAAAATAGGAATCACTTTCTTTTACGAAGCCATCACACTATTGTCTTTGTTAATTATTACGGCAAACAGAAAAAAGATTTCGAATGAATTCAAAGCTCTGTTTGCCATATTTGTTATTATATTCTTTTCTCTATCCGATGCCTATTTATATGGATTGTTATCAGCTGCGCGAATATATCTCGTATTGGTTCCTTTTTTCTCAATAATCTATCTCTCTACAAATAAATCGATTTTAATTATTGCAGGTTCCTTTTTTGCTTTTGTTTTTATAGGATACCTTCATCATACCGGAATTGTTATATTGCAGTCCAATTACGATCCACAAAAATATGTGCTGTTTTTTTATCCCTGGATAATAAACGGATTACACATTGTGACCGTCACTTTTGTAATTTTTTTTATTACCCGTAAATTTATGGGTAGTTTTTATCGCATTATCAGCGACCTTGAAGTTTCGAATAAAGAAATTTCGGAGGCAGAACGAAATTACCGCGAAATATTTAATTCTACCAACGAGGCTATTTTTATACATGATGCAGAAACAGGTCAAATACTCGATGTGAACGAAATAATGATCCATACCTTTGGATTTAGAGACAAGCAGCAAGTAATTAATTCGGGCGTATCCATAATTTCATCCAATATCCATCCTTATGTTGAAAAGGAAGCCATAAGCAGGATAAGGAAAACCGTGGAAGAAGGACCTCAATTGTTTGAGTGGAAAGCAAAAAAGCAAAATGGTGAAATTTTCTGGATTGAAGTTTCGCTGAAAAGCACTGAAATTGGGGGCCAGGGGCGCGTACTTGCCGTAGTGAGGGACATATCTCAAAGAAGGCAGGCAGAAGAAAAACTGGCAGAAAGCGAACAGCGCTTCAGGGAAATGAGCGACTTAATGCCACAGGCAATATTTGAAACAGATAAGTTTGGAAATATTATTTACCTCAACCAGATTGGTTATTCACATTTTCATATATCAGAGAAAGATTTGGCAGATGGAATCAACCTCTTTATGTTTCTTAACGACCAGGAAAAAGAAATTGCCATTGAAAACTTTAAAAAAACCATAAGTGGTAATCCCGTTGAATCAAATACATACAACCTTCAGTTAAAAGATGGCACACGTTTTCCAATTCAAATATTCTCAAGGTATTACGAAACATCAAAATCCAAAGGTCTGAGAGGAATTATCATTGATTTGCGTGAAAGGGTATCAGCCGAAAAAGCAATCCGCGAAAGCGAAACCAAGTATCGCCAGCTTGTCGAAAGCATGAATGAAATTCTTATGATGGTGGACAAAGATAATATTGTAAGGTTTATTAACCAGAGATTCACTGAAAAGATGGGATACAGCCCGGAAGAAATTATTGGTACTGATGGCTTTTTCTTACTTTCAAATCCCGAAGACGCACAAAGAATAATGGATATTCCTTCACCTGAAAAACCGGGAGATGTAAACCGTTACCAGGTCAGTTTTAAATCAAAATCGGGCAAAATTCTCTATTTTGATGTGAGTTCCTCTCCAAAGAAGGATGAAACCGGTAAACCTGATGGATTTGTCATTGTTCTTTCTGATATCTCAGATCTCCGCAAGACCCAAATGGAACTTAGTGCCAGCCAGCAGCAGTTTTTTAACCTGGCCCAGATGGCCCCGGTAGGCATATTCAGAACAAATGCAAACGGTTACACTTACTATGTAAACCCAAAATGGACAGAACTTTCTGGTTTAGACCCTGAACATGCATCGGGCGATAACTGGCTGCATGCTGTGCATCCTGAGGATAGGGAAAAACTTTTGATGAAATGGAAAACAGAGTCGAACAAAGAAATAATTTCGATTGCCGAATACCGCTTTATCAGACCAGACGGATCAATTAAATGGGTATTGGGAAATGCGCTGCCTGAAATTATTGACGGTGAATTCAAAGGGTATATTGGTACTATTACAGATATTACTGATTTAAAAACATTCCAGCAAAAACTCGCGCTAAGCGAAAAACGTTTCAGGGAAATGGCCGATCTGTTGCCGCAAACCATTTGGGAAACTGATTTGGATGCGAGAGTTTCTTTTATAAATAAACATGGTTCGGAATTGTTTGGCTACACACAAGATGAAATGAACAGTGGAATTGATTTACTGTCAACTCTTGCTGCCGAAGACAGGGAAAAAGCAACGAAGAGTTTAAGGAAAATTTTTAATGGCGAAATGAATTCCTTTTATAACATTGAATTCAAAGTTTTAAAGAAAGATGGAACAACAATCCCAGTTTCAACTTCCTTTACAGGAATATTTGAACAGGGGAAAATTATTGGGTTTAGAGGCATTACGGTAGATTTGACTGAAATTAAAAGAAATGAAAAGGAACTGCGCGAAAGTGAGATAAGATACCGCACTATAATTGAGGCTTTTCCGGATATAATCCTTATTTCAGATTTAAATGGCAATATTATTTTTGGCAACGAACTCTTTGAAAAAATTACAGGAATTAAAAAGGAAGATTACACCAATAAAAACAGGAAAGCCAGAATACATCCGGATGATGCAGGACTGGTGCAAAAAGAAACTTTAGATTTAATCAAATCGGAAAGGAAACATACTTCTTTGATTGAAAACAGGTTTATTGACAATTATGGAAACATACACTGGTTCAGTGGAATAATCTCAAAAATAAACCTTGATGACCAGATATTGCTGCAAACCATAACAAGGGATATCACCGACAAGAAAAAAATTGAAGAAGAACTTGAAAAATACAGGAATCATCTTGAACTGCTTGTAAAAGAAAGAACAGATGAGCTGGAAGCCGCCAATGAGGAGCTTTCGATGAGCAACGAAGAATTAATGACCCAACGCGAGGCCCTGGAATCAGCACTCGAAGACTTAAGGAAAGCCCAGGCCCAGTTAATACAAAGCGAAAAAATGGCTTCGATAGGCGTTTTGGCTGCAGGTGTTGCACACGAAATCAATAACCCACTTAATTTTATCAACGGTGGTGTTTTAGGAATTGAAAACTATATCGAGGAATTTTTACCCGATCACCGCGAAGAAATTATCCCATTAATTAAGGCCATGCACGAGGGTGTACAAAGGGCTGCCACCATTGTTCAAAGTCTGGGACAATACAGCCGCAAAGGAAACAGCACAGCCGATACCTGTAACGTTCATTCAATTATCGACAACTGCCTGGTAATTCTTCAAAGCAAATTAAAAGGAAGAATTGAGGTACTGAAAAATTATGACTCTTCACTGGCGGTGATTACGGGGAATGAAGGTAAACTGCACCAGGCTTTTTTAAATATTCTGTCAAATGCAGAACAGTCAATGGATGCAAATGGCGTCATCAAAATAGCTACAATATTGAAAAAAGAGATGTTAGAGGTTGAAATTTCTGATACAGGCCATGGAATCAGTCTCGATGTATTGCCCAGAATATTTGACCCGTTTTTCTCCACAAAGGAACAGGGAAAAGGAACCGGGCTTGGATTATCCATTACTTACAATATTATACAGGAACACGGCGGTACAATTGAAGTTTTTTCAAAACTGGGAAAAGGTACAAAAGTAGCAGTAAAATTGCCGGTTGCTTCAAGATAAGGATCCAATTCCATTCACTGAATCAGGCACAAATAAATTGTGTTGATTAATTTTAAAAATACTGGATTTGGTTTTACGGAATCCGGGATAAACAAATCCATTGTCTATTTAGCCTGGGTTAATTAGTTTAATCCTCTATTTTTTAAGTAAATATCCTGCATTAATTTTGATTTGGCAAATTGAAAGCAGCTTATTGGCCATGCCAAATCAGAAAATCATAAATTAAAGCTAAAAATTTCTTATACACGGGAAACCTTAAATTTACTACAAGGTTACCCTTTTAATTCCTGTAACTCGCTGAGATTTCTGTAAATGCCTTCTTCCAGTTTTAAGAGTTCATAGTGGGTGCCTTTTTCAACCAACCGTCCGCTTTCAAGTACAAGAATCTGGTCGGCTTTACGCACGGTAGAAAGCCTGTGCGCAATTACAATTGAAGTACGGTCTTTCATGAGTTTTTCAAGCGCATCCTGAACCAGGCGTTCCGATTCAGAATCGAGCGAAGAGGTGGCTTCGTCGAGGATTAAAATTCTTGGATTTTTTAATACCGCCCGGGCAATGGCAATTCTTTGGCGTTGACCACCGGAGAGTTGTGTTCCACGTTCGCCCACAATGGTTTCTAATTTTTCCGGAAAACGGTCAATGAATTCAATGGCATTTGCTTTTTGGGCGGCATCGTAAATTTCATCATCTGAAGCACCCGGCTTGCCGTAGGCAATGTTTTCGCGAATGGTGCCCCCGAAAAGAAAAATATCCTGCGGTACCAGCGCTATTTGTGCACGAAGCCATGAGAGTTCGAAACTGTGGCTATCTATGCCATCGAACAATATCTGGCCATGGCTGGGCTTATGAAGGTGAAGTAATAAAGATGCAAAAGTGGATTTACCCGCCCCACTGGGGCCTACCAAGGCTATCATCTGATTTTTAAGGATGGTAAGATTAATATCGTGTAACACGCCTTGCTCCGGTCTTGAAGGATAAGCAAACGATAAATTCCTGAATTCAATTTTTCCCGTAAGGGAATGCGCCGGTTTTAAGCTTTTTAATTCCAGAATTGGTTCTTCGGCGGTTTCAAAAATTTCGAATAAATCTTCGGTAGCACCAATAAACTTATGAATCTGACCGATATCGCTTGCCAGGCCGCTTATATTTCCACCAATAAACACGGAATAAACCACGAACGACATTAACTGCCCGCTGTTTAGTTCGCCGGCTGCCATGTACAAGGTTCCTTTCCAGATTACGGCCACAATGGTACCAAAAAGACCCAGAATTATCAGGCCCGAAAAAGCGCCCCTGTATTTTCCGGCTTTTATGGCTATTTTGGCAATTTCAGAAGTTTTTTTCCTATACCGGTCCATTTCAAAAAACTCGTTGGTAAAGGTTTTAACACTTTGAATTCCCTGCAGGGTTTCTTCAATAATGGTATTGGAATTGGCAACTTCTTTCTGTATTTTTTTTGAATATTTACGGATAAACCGTCCGAAAAAGTAAACCACAATTATCATAGGCGGAAAAATGGCCAGCATAAAAAAGGTCAACTTAACCGATGTGGTGGCCAGCAAGGTTATTCCCCCGAAAATAATAATAATTTCGCGGATAAACTCGGCAAGTGTATTCGTTAGGGTTTCCTGCAAAAGGGTTACATCTGATGAAATACGGCTGTTCAATTCGCCCACACGGCGCTGCTCGAAGAATTTGAGCGGCAACTTAATCAAATGGTTGTAAGTGCTTTGGCGAAGATAAGCCAGGGTTTTTTCTGTAACATTCACGAACATAACTGTGCGGAAATAAGTAAACACAGCTTGAATAAACAAGACGCCAAGAAGGAGGGCCGCTGTTTTATTTATGGTATTGACAAGGTCCCTTTTGTTCCCCAGATTAACCAAATCGCCCAGTAATTTGGGAAATGCAAGGGTTGCAGCACTTGTACCGAACAGGAAAAAAAGGCCGAGGGAATACTCTACCCAAAAAGGTTTTATATATTTATAGAGTTTAAGAGCATTGCGTATGCCTTTCCTTGTTATCTTTCTTTTTTTTTCGATGGCACCATTATCATCCACACTCATCTTACCAAAAATTTAATATTAGAAATGCATTTTTAAGGCATGTAAAATTAAAAATAATCAGCCAAAAGAGCCAGTTATATTTAGAATGATCAGGAATAAATTTATTTTATCCCGCTATTTTAATAGCGGATTTTCAGATAAAACAAATAAAACTGACCGCGGCTTAATTTTGGAAGTATAGAATGGAATTGTTCAGGTGGCCCGAAAAGTTGGTTTAAAATTCACTTTTACATTCATTTCTTTGTAAAATATTGTATATATGCAATTTATTGATAGCCGCTTTTAACTGTTAATAACCGGTAAAATAGGATTATAAGCGGTTATGCAGCAAAGAAGCGTTTCTGTGAACTGGATGAAAACTATTATCCACGGCAAGCAGTGAGAAAACCATAAAAATATACAAAATGGAATTATCGCTGTTTATCAAATATTTCGATATCAAAGTAATGAAAAACCTTTATGTTTTGTGAAGCACAGAAAAAATCAGGTACAAATCCCTGGAGTATGATACGTACCCAGCCACATTACTTTGCCGTTCATGTACCTGAACCGGTTGAAAACCTGTGTAATGTAAAGGTAATAATGGGGCACGAAAGCAGCAAAACCACCTGGATTTTACACCCATGCAGTAAATGTGAAAATTAAAAAAATGCGTAACCCTTTGGACATATTGATGAAAAAAGTTAACTTTAAACGATAAACAAAGTTTAAAACCGGAAAGGGTTTCGCACAAGTAAAAAAATATACGCATGTATGTTTAGAACTTTCGGATGTACGAACGTTGCCTGCAATTTAGAGAGATACGAAACATTGATAAAATGGATTTGACACAAAGTAAGATTAAGATTATTATCCTTTTCTTTCTGACTTTAACCATTAAAGTTAATGCTCAAGAAAAAGTGTTGAAAGATTTTGATTTTAAGAATCATGATTATAGTTTTTATATCATCTATCAATACAATGATTTTAGATTTGAAGACTCTTTGCCTTCAATAAAACCATTCATTATTTCTGATAAAGAAAAATTGCAACAGCTAAAAAATGATTGGATTGCAAAAAAAGAAGTCGACGGTATGCTGCTCTGCGGATATGATTATAAAATATATATAGTTGAACATGATTCCCTAATAGGACATTTGAATGTAAATACAGACTGTGGACAAGTAATGGCATACGGGATTGGAACTTCTTATGATTTTGAACCATATAATCATTTTAAAGACCTAATAAGTGATTCAGAAGCTTTTGACACAGTATTGAGAGCAGATACGATTACTGAAGCCAGAATTTTATATAACAAAATAAAAACTACGGATAGCATATATTATCCAAATTCGGAGTTTCAGGAGTGGATTGACTTTGATGGACAGTTTTATTTTTACGTTCGAGAAAAAGACACGATAAATGGCTTAAAAAAATTTAGTGAGATTGAAAAAGACATTTACGCAATGTTTCCAGATAAACAAATTCATGTTGATTTTTGGGGATTTAGTCGTGATGAGTATGATGGTTATTTATTGTGCGATTCCTTGTTTTTTATGGATTTAAAGGAAAATATTCCTAATTGGGACGATTTCAAATTTATAATTCCTAAGCAGAGTAAATGGGAAGCATGGTATCAAATTTCATCAAAAGAATCTTTCTCTGCATACATCATTTCGGATAGCAAGAAAAGAATAGATAAAATGATAAAAACTGCAGGAAACAATGTATATAAAAAATAGGCGAGATCATAGTAATTTCAAAGATTGTAGCTCGCTTCAACTAAGTAACGGTTTGACGAGTTTGAAGCCCGCAATCGCCTACTTTGCGTATACTAACTGTTGTGCATCATATTAAAAAACCCGGAATGAACAAAAAAATAAAATTGACATATCTAATACTCATATTGACCCTAAACTTTTCCTGCGTTGAAAATAAATCAACAGAAAAAGAAATTAACCAACCTGAGTTGGTAACGACTTCAAAAACCGACACCTTAAAATTCACTTCTGGAATTCGTGCTATCTTTCAGGACAGCAAAGGATATTATTGGTTTGGAAGTCTACAGGAGGGAGTTGCGGTTTACAATGGTAAATCATTCCACTACTTCACTATTAATGAAGGGCTAACTGACAACCAAATCCATTCCATTCAGGAAGACAAAGAAGGAGTTATTTGGTTTAATACTCAACAGGGAGTGAGCAGTTATGATGGGACAAAAATCGTGAATCACACCAAAGCAGACATAGTAAAATCACAAAGTAATTGCCTAATTCAGTGCAGTGAACCTTTGCAAGGTAAATGGACGAAATCTGATGATGACTTATGGTTTGAAGCTGGTAATAAAGCAGGAGTTTATAGATACAATGGACAACGATTACAGTATTTAGACCTTCCCCCTCAAAAAGTCCTTAACCCCTACGATAATTTATTTGCTGTAACTGATATTTCAAAAGGCAAAAATAATATGATATGGTTTGGCACGTATGCAGGTGTTTTCGGGTATAATGGAAGTGATTTTACAATCATTAATGATGAAACATTAGGTTATGATAGAAAAATTGCCCCACTCCATATTAGAAGTATTTTCGAAGACTCAAAAGGCAGACTTTGGATTGGTAATAATGGAATAGGCGTATTACTGAAAGAAGGTGATTCAATCATTGATTTTTCTGAAAAAAATAACTTAATTCACCCGACAAGTGGAAGAAAAGGTGATAAATCTCAACCAGGCACTCTCGAACACGTTTTCACCATTGCAGAAGATGGAAAAGGTAATATTTGGTTTGGAGACAGAGACGCGGGAATTTGGAAATATGATGGTAATGAATTTGAAAATTATACCAAAAAAGATGGATTGGCAAATGATTTCGCTCTTTCAATTTATGAAGATAGAAATAGTGAATTATGGTTTGGAATGGCAGACGGAAAATTATATAAGTTTAACGGAAAGACATTTGAAAAGCAATTTTAGAAATATGATCGGACAACATCAGTATGGCAAAATGGCGGGTTTAGTGCTAAATTGAACATTCGGTTTTCAAATAAACATTAGTGCTAAATTGAAAGTAAATGCTTCTAAAACCGTCACTTCGCCAAGTTGCAAAACGTTGTACACCATTGTAAGAAGATGAATCCTATTGAAGAGAAATATCAGGAATTTTATAATATGCCTTTTCCACAAGAATTAAATGGTGAAGAAATATTTGGAATTGACTTGGTTTTGTTGGACGCTAACACGGCAGGACTGATAGAAAAATACATTGGATACAATTACAAGTTGACAAAGACAGATTTTGACCTCTTAAAAAGATTGTCGACGGAATTAAAAGCAGTAACTAAGGAACTTGAAGGAAAACCAAGGACATACTTCTCGACTTTGTGGAATATTGCAGATAGAGTAATTACACATCTAAATGAAACCAAAAGACTAATTGAGAATTCTGATTCTGAAAACCTTCATAAACAATGGACACAACATTTTTACAAAATAAGGCAAATACTCAACGAATGGGATCCTCTTGGAGTAGCAGACTTTGTTGAGGATGAATATGATTCAATAAATTTTGCAGCTTATTCTGCGTTAATTAAAAATGGTGACTCAGAATCAGTTAAAGTCGCAATTCGAAAATATTTAATTGAAGCAATGGAAATTGATGAGACTGAGGAAAAATTGAATGAACTTTCTGAAAAAATAAAAAAAGCTGTACAACATTAGCTATACCCAATAAAGCGAATAAATTAAGATTTAAATTTGCATTTTAAGTCTTGAATAAGAATATCAGTACTATAATCACAACCTGAATTTGAATTTTTAAACCCGGATTTGAATATCGAAAATATTCAGCAAATTATTTTATGTCAAATAATCTTATTCAAAAAATCAAATGTATCCTTTTTCCATAAAGTTTGCCACTTATAACATTTTAATCAAAAACCCTGTAATTTGTAACTATTTGAAATAAAACCCAGGGTAACAGTCCTAAAATGAAGTTAATATAAAAAAGTGCGAACAATCCGACGGCAGAACGGTTGGAAATAAATCCGCCTAACTTGCCTTTTAAATCATATTTTGACAAATAATTATACTGTTGTATCTCTTCAATACTAAATGTGAAAAACTTTTCTGCATTATCACTAAACTTGCTTTTGTCAAATAGCGGCCAGAATGTGTAATGCGATGTTTGTGAAGTTTCAGTAGCATTGCTGATAAAAATCATTATACCTGTAAACACAAAACTAATTAAAAAATAAATTACCAAGAGTGCCCGATGTGCCATTGATGAACCTTTTGCAAACACAATAAGTAATACAAATAAAAATGATAAAATAAAATAGACTATTGCCGTTGTCAGCATCTTTTTTTGATACTTACGACCAACTTCTTTCAACATAAATGCAAATGTTTGGGCTGCAAATAAACCTAAAGCAAAAAACACAAGCAGTTCAATAATTTTATAATAAAAAAACACAGGAATAGCTGTGTATATATCAGAATTATGGAATTGGTAGCTTACCAGAATAACAAGGAAAGTAATAATCAGATTTAATGGAGTAAACATTTTTACGAAACTACCAGCTTCTAATGACAAATTTCTCAAAAAACTGCCAATACCAAATCCAAGTAAACCCAAAAGCACAGCTACAATAAAAGAAAGATTAGAATCTACCACAAACGCCGGATAAATGTTTGCAGTATTTGCCGGTACAATCCAATAACCAAATAAAAAGCCCAGCAAAGCGCCAATCCACGTGTAAGGCGTATTAACCAGGTATTTTGATTCGAAAAAAGGTTGTACAAATTCAGCAAACAATTGTTTTACAGCTCTATTTCTATCTTCATTGGATAAGTTTTTGGATATTTCTTCCTGGATATTCTCTTTGTTTCTTTCAATTATTTCTGTTGGAATTAAAGTATCTTTTGCATTTTCTTCCTTCATAGAAACACTTTCCGGTATTGAATTTGGATAAACAATTTTTCCTTCAGGATTCATGTAATAATAATAGCCGTAAGTAATTCCCAAATACTGCACCGCAGCCTGATTACCCAATGCATTTGCAATTGGATTGGATTTCATTACATCACCGGAAAGATTAAATGGATTTTTTTCAATATTACTTACCTCCACCTTTTTAAATAATACCTTTGCCAAACCATTCGAGAAATTTTCTGCTTCAACAAATTGAGGTGCAGCAATATATTTTCCGGTTTTATCAATAAATCCTATTTTTAAATCATCGTTATATACCATAGCAATACCTTCATTAAAATCACCGGCTATCCTGAATTGATAAGGAATTATTACCTGGTTTTGATGATTGATAAAACCATAATAATCGTTAGTTTTTACGGGCGCAAGTCCATCAACGAAAGTTCCTGCATAATCATAAGACGGAGTGATTACAATATTTTCATTTTCATCAACATATCCGTATTTATCGCCAATTTGTACGCTCAATTTACCTTCAGAATAAAAGCCTGCACGCTCATAAGGTCCTTTAATCACCAATTCGCCTCTTTTATTTATATAACTCCAGCCGTTTGTTTCTGGCAATGAAACTTGCGCAAGAGAATTATGAAAAAAGGTTGCTGAATCGTATTTAAAATCTATAACAACCTTTCCGTCGAAGTCGAGATAGCCATACAAATTATTATGTTGTGCACAAATCAGTCCTTCTCTTATAAACAAAAGATGATATGGTTTAAAGTTTTTAATATTTCCTTTGGTATCGCAAATTCCGTTAATTTGAAAATTTCTGACAATGGCAAAGCCTTCATAGAAATCTTCAAAGTTTAGCATTTCCTGTGGTTGCAACACCCAATTTCCGTCGATACTCATTAAACCGGCCCGGAAGGACGGTAATTCGGCAAAAAAAACACCGTTATAAACGTTTGATACTTTTTTATAGGCAGGATTTACAACAATATTGCCTGAAATATCTATAAATCCCCATAAATCGTTTTCTTTTACCGGAAAATAATGTTCATTCATCGTATGTAATGTTTTTTATAAAATATATTTGTTTTAACTATTTATCTGTCTATTATTGTTAAATCGGACCAACGTCAGTTAACTCATTAATATTCAATGCTTAATATTTGTCTTTTTATCTTTAGCCTTTTTTAATTCCGGAATAACAGAAGTAGCTTTATTAATCAATAGGCTGGAAAGAAATCGTAACTTTTTTAAAACGATTGCGTTCTGGTCTATTTTTTGAATTGTGCATAACGATGGCAATATGGCAAGTGGCGGTTTTCGGAGCACTTCATTATCCCCCGAGACTATAACTTGAAGCGGGAAACGATGCTTAAATTACTTACTTTCCCCACCATTTGCAATATTGCGTGTTGTAGCCAGTTTTTCTTTTTTCACTATATCAATAATTTTCATTATCAAGAATGCTCCAAAGAACGCAACCGAAGAAGTACCATTCCTTTGCCATGAATGATAAATAATCATTCCTAGTGCTATTGGCAAAATATAATCTTGTACTTTACCTATTATCATTAAGATTCGTAAGTGTTTTTCTGGGAGTTTTGATTTAATCTGATTTGTAATCTTTTTAAATGCTAATCCAAGTATATACACAAGTGTCGAAAGTATTATAAATCCAATGAGAATTATTGAAATAAATCTTTCTGAATCGTTTTGGGTAAAAATCCTTATTAGAAATCTAACGCTAAAGATCAACACTCCAATAAGCAATAATGGCATAAATATTTTAAACCACAATGTCTTTAAAAATTCTTTTCGATCCATAATAATGTTTTATCTGTTTAGTGATTCCTTTTTTAAAATTGGCTACAACTTATCAATAATCGCCGTGGCTCCAATTTCTACTTCTATCCATCCTGTTATCTTGTTTATTCTCTTACTGTTTTGAAATATAGCCTGATTATTTTCGTTCTACTTAAAACCTGATAGTTTCTATATGCTTTTTTAACCTGTTTTACTTATTATTTTTTCTTTAAAATTAACTTTCTCTTGTCTCATTTCCAAATATTTGCGGAATTATTTATTGGGAGTATTTAGACTATTTGTTTGTATGGGAAATGGCAGGTGTATGGGCACAAGTTGCAGCGTTGAGCCATTTTAGGGGTTCCGGCTTATCGGTACGGAATAAATTTTGAGAGGCTGTTACTGAGCTTATCGAAGGAAGGTTCCTGAGTTTATCGAAGGATGCTCCGGTGGTCAATTGGCTGTGGCCGTTTATTCGATTATGCTTAGTACTTATATTTTTGAATAAAATTCTTAATTGATATAAAATAAGTCAGGTTCATTCCATTGTGTAAAATGAGCTGATCTGTTAAAAATTATCAATTCTTTTTCAGAACTGCCATAATTTTTATAAGCTTCCAGGGCAAATTCTGGTGGAACCCGAAAATCATATTTACCCCAAATCATAATGGTTGGAATCATTATTTGTTTTGTGTTTTCTGATAAATCCAGTTTTACAATTTCTTCTTTTAATGCATCAACAGTTTTTTCTCCATTATTCTGCATTGCATGAATGTCAATAGGTGAAAAGAAATAATCAGAAATTCCTATTGTTGATATTTTTTTATTAACTGAATCGATTTCAGTCATTAATTCTTCTGACATTCGTGCTATTTTATTCATTTGGAATATATCATCAGTATTTGTCAGATCAAGGTTATTGGCTTCATCGATATTTGATTGCCATTCAGTGATATTGTTCCCTAATGCAATTTGTCTTTTGCCAATTTCATTTACCATTTCTCTTTCCAAAATTGAAATTCTCGGAACATTATGTCCTCCATCAATTTCAATCCATCCTTTAATGTTACTTTGGTTGTTTTCTTTTGAAAGATACTGAATGCCTAATGAACCTCCCCAGCTATGTCCCAATAAAAATATTTTAATATCAGGCGAATATCTTTGCTTTAGTAGTATTATCAACTTCTCCAGATCTCTTGTATAATCATCTACATTTAATTTCTCATAATTGCAATTTCCCTGGGATGAGCCTGCGCATCTTTGTTCCCAATACACAACTGCATATTCCGCCTGAAGTTTTGTAAACGGACTTTCTTGTTTCTGATATGCTTCGAGTGAAGTGAAACCAGGTCCGCCATGTAATAATATTAAAAACACATTCGAATTCGTATTCCCATTCACAAAAACAGGCATTACAGCATCTTCGTTTTTAAGGAAAAGATGGTCATTTGTGTTCTCGCTCCATTCATCTTTTGAGCAGGAAGCCAGCACTATGATTAAAATAAATAAATATTTTAGTCTATTTATAGTCATTTAATTTTTTTACTAATTCCAATTGAAACTGACGGGTGCATTAGGGTATAATTGTTATATGGATACTCCCAAAAAGATCCCAATTCTATAAACCATCTAAATTCCCGATTTTGTAAAACCCAGAAATTTTGTCCTAAACTTACAAACACACCGTAAATTAATGAGTTTTGACCAGCTAACTTAACCTTCTTTACCTCTCCCGCATCAGATACCTCATATGTTTCACCTTGATAAAACCTTCTCATATATCCGATTTCTGTTTTTAAACCCAACTCGAATGATTTAAGAAAGATATGGTAAAACGACAGTTGAGGTTTGACTTGTACACCAATATGATTCTTAAAGTGAATATAACCTAAAAGGTCCAATCCAAATTCTATTCTGTTTCTATTTGTTATACTATCATTGTTGATAAAAGAAATATAACCAATGTTTCCTGTCAATCCAGGATGAAAAGCCTTTTCACCAAAATATCCGATTGAAAAATACTCAGGATGAAATTTAGAATGTTCCTGGCAAAATACTTTTGTCGAGAAGAATATCAGCAATATTATTAATGCATGTCTCATTTTATCAGTATGTCAATTTTTATTAAGCACAACATTTGTTTTTACAAACTTTTTGCAAAACAAGCGTCAGTTTTTCAAGCGTACGAAATACAAAATTGAATCAAAATTGTTTAATATATTTAGTTTAAAATTAAATTTCTCTAATCTCATATCCAAATATTTAAGAAATTTTTTATGATGATTTTATCAGACTATTTGGTTGTATAGGAAATGGTATGTAGATGGGCACAATAAGCTGCATGCAAATTTAAAAATTCATTTTTTATCTTGCCGGACAGCCTACCCCGTAGGCACACGGTGTACTTTATTATAAATTCAGGCTTTTGTATAGGATAAAAAACGGTCGGTAAGTCCATAATTCCCGGATTTAATTCAACCAGGAGTTCACGTTTAACTTCGATGAGCCCTTCGGGATTGGGCTTGCAGGCTGCCCGAACTCCTAATTATTATGTAGCGTTTTTATTTTTATATCATTATAGAATATCTCGAACATAACGAGAAATCTACTTTTCACTTTTTTTTATAATCAGAAAAATACTAACAATTAATATCCAAAATATAAATAATCCTCCAGCAATTGGTATATTCCAACCATTTGTACTATAAAAGTTTGTTGGTTGTGACATAAAAAATATTGTTGGAACAAAAGCAAGCTGATACAGGCTGACAAAATAAGCAAGCCATCCAATCCACTTTGGAGTTATGTTTATTTTTATTATTGCAGTGCCCACTGCTATGAGAAATACAGCCGTCAACACTCTATCAATTGGGCCATAAATTAGTAAAGCTCCTTCTCCTCCGTTTCCAACAACGGTAGGGTCTATCGGATTTATATTAGCCCATACACTTCCTAATTGAATGGATTCTGCAACTATTAGGACAATTGCATAAGCCAATCCTGTCAAACTTATGAAAGTACCAAGAAATGCATTATTGGAATCAATCTTTGTTATAACATTTTGTAATCCTGAAACAAAGGCAATTATCACAACACAAGAAAATATATTTATAATGCTTCGGGTCAAAATATTCCATACTGGTGGAGGACCATCATAAATAAAATACAGAGGAATGACAATAATATTAAGAATAAAAATTCCTATTCCAAAATAACCAGTTAATTTTCCAATATTTGATTTCTTCATAATCTTAATCAATTATAATATGTTGCATAAATTTATTTATTTCTTAATAGAATAAGATAGTAAAGCTGTCTTTTAAATGCCACATAATGTCTCAATAATCGCAATGGCTACTATTCCTAATTGGATATTCCAGACTAAGCGGACCCCAAAAAGTAGAGTAAATATAAGGAAATTTCAGGATATTGCGCCTGTCAGTTCGGCAGGTATTGACCCCTTATCAGATAGTGTAAATGGTCTTTTAGAGAAAAGATAAAAGCAGGGGCGGCCATACTGTTTCGGAGTAGGTTGACCCCTTTAATTTCTTTTATTATGGTTAAAATCTAATGCTGCCAACCACGTTTCGTCCTTGCCGGATTAATTGCCTGTAACAGCTAAAAATATGATTAACCCCGATTTGTCGTGTAGAAAAATTCTAATGACAAGGATGGGGCTAATAAATATCATTTGAAAAATCTTTCAGGTATTCTGAATCGAATTCGTTTGTATCAAATTTTCTAACAGGTTGCCAATATATCGCTCTTTCTTAAATATTACCAGGGTGTGATAGAAAACCAGGGTATTATCCTGATGTATTAATTCACAATGAATTATTTTTTTAAATCTTTTTAAACTCAACCCTCCTGTTTAAAGATTTTCCTTCAATGGTCTTATTGTCCCCAACCGGGGCGCTTTCACCATAACCTTTACTGGTAAGCCTTTCCGGGGCAATTCCCATAGATTCAAGTTGATCTTTAACCGCCTTAGCCCTTTGTTCAGAGAGTTTTAAATTTGCAGCATCGTCACCATCACTATCGGTGAATCCACCAATTTCGAACTTTATTTCGCTGTTTGTTTTCATAAAGGCCGAAACCTGCTTCAGTACACTTATACTTTCCGGCTTAATCACAGCTTTGTTTACATCAAACCGGATGGAATGGGTCACAAATTTTCCATTTGTGATATTAAATTTCTCCGGAATGGAAGTGGCAATTTTAAAGTTTTTAAGTAAAATTTTCATGTTTTCGGAAGTATTGCCAGAAACGTAAATTTTATTTGGTTTTAACTGGCAATCCGCAAGGTTTATTTGTTTGTACTGATCAAGATAGACCAAGATTTGCCTGTGTAAAAAGGCTATTGAAATATGCACCCAGCGATCGTAAAACCTGTTTTCACCAAAATATTCTTCCGGATTATCTTTCGATTCGAGAACTCCATTCGGACATGTAACAGATAATGCATGTTTGTTGGGTGTGATTAATACTTCTTTCTCCCCATTCTGAAGGTGTATTTCTATGCCCGGATTACCATCATAGCCTTTATCAAGCCAGGTATCATATTCAATGGTAAAACTGTCGGGAAGAGCTTTCAGGTTATTAAACCGGGGGCTGAGCTTTGTATAATACTCCAATAAGGAAATACAATTCCCGTCATTTTCAGTAACTACAGTAGCTTTACCTCCTTCAATGTTCCACCTTGATTTTAAATCTTCGGGTGAGCTGTAATTTACCAAATCTTCAAACAGGATTTTTTCTCCTGATAAAAAATCAAAATCTTTATAGGCGTTATCGATGGCCTGGGCCAAAATCAAAACCGGTACATTCAGACAGATGAGAAGAACTAAATTTTTGAGCATATTATAAATTTTTAAGTTGTATTTTAAAATAAACTGAATTTTTTAAAAAATTGATTGTGATAATTTTTAAAGAAAATGAATCAAGTGTTTGGTTTGTTCAATAAGATTAATTTTATATTTCTTATTTTCAATTCATTATATCGATAAAGGGATCTAAGGAAAGCTTTTCTAAAAATGCAATGAACTTATAATTTATCTTCATGAATTTGGTTTATATCCTAAAAAAGTGAGTATTTTAGATATACCTCAAAGATTAAATAATTGCAGGCAACCGGGCCAATTGGACAAAATTGATTACGGCATTGGTTTTGGAAGAAAAGTAACAATAGAATTATTAAATTTGTAAACAGGCTTTTCATTATTTAATGGCAAAAAGATTTATCATCATACTGCTTAACTTATTTGTTGCAAATGCTGTCATTTCACAGACAAGCAGGGGTTTTAACCAGGTTCCGGTTAAAAATTTTACCCGTAATGAGTATAAATCGGGCAACCAAAACTGGAATATTGCACAGGATAGAAATGGCGTGGTTTATTTTGCCAACAACAACGGTCTTCTGGTTTTTAACGGAAATGCCTGGCGGGTTTGTCCTCTTCCAAACCATACCACTGTCCGGTCAGTTGCTACCGATAATTCAGGCAGAATTTATGTTGGTTCTTTCCAGGAGTTTGGCTATTTCGTGGCCGATGAATTCGGAACTTTGCACTATACTTCATTGTCGGCACTTTTAAAAAATTACGATTTTCACAATGAGGAAATCTGGAAAATAATAATTCATGATGATGCTGTTTATTTTCAGTCTTTTACAGTTATTTTTAAATACAAGAACAACCAAATTGAAACGATAATACCTGAAGGTTTTATTTCCTGTTTCAACTTAACAGGAAACCGGCTGATGCTCAATATAAATTCCAAAGGTTTAACGGAACTTAAGGACAACAGGTTTGAAATAATTTCGGATAACGAAATATTTAAAAATCACCAGGTTACATCTATAATGCACTTAAGTGGTAACAGATTATTAATTGCTACCTTACAAGATGGTATTTTTATATTTAAGGATACAACTGGCCTTGAAGAATGGAATTGTCCACTGCAAAAGGAACTTGCACAAAGCCAGGTAAACAAGGCCCTGATTGATAAAAATGGAGATATCATCCTGGGCACCATTTTACGGGGCTTGTATATTTTTACTAAAAATGGTAAACTCGTTAATCACATTGAAAAAGAAAGCGGCCTGCAAAACAACACCGTATTGGATTTGTTTTGCGATTTTAATGGTGATTTGTGGGTTGGTCTTGATTGTGGTATCGATTTATTATTACTCAATTCTAATATCTCCTTTTATTATGATTTTTCAGGAAAAGTAGGATCTGTATATTCCATTCTCAAAAGAAATAAAACATTGTACATTGGCACAAACCAGGGACTATACAGAAGCCCGGTTTCTGACAGCGAAGACCAATCAGAACTTCCCGAATTCAAGTTATTGGATAATTCACAAGGCCAGGTTTGGACAATTTATGATGCCGGTTCACAGCTTTTATGTGGACATAATCTGGGTACATTTGAAATAGATGAAGGTAAAATCACCCGCATATCAAATATTTCAGGGGCTTCATCGTTCGAAACGCTTTATCATAAAGGCATCGAATACCTTATTGGAAGTACATACACCAAACTGGTGGTTTACGAAAAAAAAGCCGGCAAATGGAAATTCAGGAACGAAATTGAAGGGTTCATGCATCCTGTAAAGCAGATAAAAATTGACTACCTGGGAAATATCTGGGCAAGTCATTTTGTTAAAGGTTTGTACAGGCTTAATTTTAATGATTCATTAACACGTGTCGAGAATATTGTACAATACGGAAAATTAAAAGGTTTTCGATCCGATTACCAGATTAAAGTAATCAGGCTTCAAAACCGGATAGTTTTTATAAATGAAGGTAAACTATTTATTTATAACGATTTGCTCGATTCTATTGTGGAATATTCCGAAGCGGAGAAAAAACTGAACACTTCCTTAACCATCAGAAATTTAATACCTGATGGTACCAATCATACGTGGATGATAGCTGATGAAGGCATTTATTATCTTGACATAGAAAATAGTATCTGGAAAGTGAAGGTTAAGCTTCCAATGGACATGTTTTACAACAAGCTTATTATCGGGCAGGAATTTATTTATTCTCTGGGAAATGGATCGGCAATATTAGCGCTCGACAATGGACTTTCATTTATCAATGCGGACAGCACAAAAGTGCTTAATAGTTTTAAAGTTAAACCCTTGTTTACAAGTGTTTTGTCATTTGGAAAAAATGAAATTAAATATCCGCTGGTACAGAATAATGGAACCAGAAAACCTGAGATTCCATACCGACAGAATAACCTGGTTTTTAGATACGCTTATCCCTTATACCGTGATTCGGCCATGTTTTTAGTTAAGCTTGAAGGCCTGGATTTAAAATGGAGAAAAACAGACCGGCCCGAGTTTAGTTACGACAGGATTCCTCCGGGTAGTTATACCTTTGTTGTTAAGGCGGTTGCCAATGGAGTTGAGTCAGAAAGTATTAAATGGACGTTTGTAATAAAGTCACCCTGGTATTTAAGTATTTTGGCCAAAATAATATATTTCATTTTAATAATAAGCCTGGTGGCGATACTACGGTTATACTTCAAACGAAGAATGCAGAACCAGACAAGGAGAATGAAAATTGAAAAAGAGCGGGAGCTTATAAAACTGCGAAATGAAAAACTCGAAGCAGAAATTTCGCATAAAACCAAGGAACTGGCCAATACAACGCTTTCTATAATTAAAAAAAATGAACTACTGCTCGAAATCCGCAAATTAATGATGCAGCAAAGACGACAGTCTGCTTTGGGAAGTACATCAAAGTTAACCGGGATAATTAAATTGCTGGACAGGAATATTTCAAACGAAGATGACTGGACAGTTTTTGAAAGCAATTTTGAACAGGCACACGAAGAATTTTTAAAAAGGATAAAGGAAAAAATTCCGGACCTTACGCCCAGTGATTTAAAACTTTGCGCCTATCTAAGAATGAACCTTTCTTCAAAAAAAATAGCCCTTTTATTAGGTATCACAATTCGTGGAGTGGAGAACCACCGATACAGGCTTCGAAAAAAAATAGGTTTGGAACACGATTCAAACCTGATTGACTACTTAATGAAGTTTTGATAAAAAGAAACCAGCCAACTTCATTTTTAAATCATTTTTCAGTTTATACAGCTAAAAATTTTAACATATTTTGAGTATATAAAATATTCACATTTAAAATTTTAAATGGTTTTGGTGTAGAAAAAGTGAGTTAAAAAAAATAACACATTTTAACATGAAGTAATTTATGTGTGGTTCTGTTTTATGAATTTTTAACAGATTGGGGTAACTTCGGAATAAAAAACCAGGTGTAAATCTAAAAATACCTAAAACCAAAGATTATGAAAAAAGGAAAAGCAATAATATTACTTGGAAAGCTTGGAATTGCATTTACTCTGTTCCTTCTTTCTGCAAATGTTTTAGCCCAGACCATAAAAGGGACTGTAATTTCGGCTGAAGACAATCAACCCCTTCCCGGAGTGAATGTTTCAATTAAAGGTACTACAATAGGTGCATTAACTGATCTCGATGGTAAATACCAGATTACAGTAAATAGTTCGCAGGATATTCTGGTTTTTTCTTTTATGGGAATGAAAACTGTTGAAATAGAGGTTGCTGATCAGACAGTGATAGATATTTCCCTGCAGGCTTCGGAAGAAAGTTTGGAAGAAATTGTTGTAATTGGCTATGGTAAAGTTAAGAAAAGCGATTTAACGGGTTCAGTCAGTTCATTGAAAGCAGAAGATATTACAAAAATTACTTCACTTAATGCAGAACAGAGTTTGCAGGGAAATGTCACTGGGGTGCAGGTTACCAGCACTTCTGGAGCACCAGGGGCTGTGCCGGTCATCAGGGTGAGGGGTGTAGGAACCTTTAACAATTCATCCCCAATTTTTATAGTAGATGGTGTTATATTGGATGATATTTCATTTTTAAGTTCAGGCGATATAGCATCCATGGAAGTACTTAAAGATGCATCTGCAACGGCCATGTATGGATCGAGAGGGGCAAACGGGGTTATTATAGTTACAACAAAATTAGGAAACAAAAAAGGCAGAATAGTAATCAATTACAATGGTGAATATGGAACCCAGTTTCTTGCAAAAAAAATTGATTTGCTGAATGGAAGAGAATTTGGTACGATTACGAATGAAATAAATCCGGGAACTTACAGTAATGTAGATATGCTTCCAAATACTGATTGGCAGGGACTTATATTTAATCCAGCTCCTTTTCACAACCACCAGATTTCATTTTCAGGTACAACTGAAATGGCCCAGTTTTATTTTGGAGTAAGCTACGTGAAGCAGGATGGGATAATTGATAAATCCGGTTATGAACGATTATCAGTTAAAATAAACAATGAGTACAAATTGTTTAAGAACCTAAAGCTAGGAAACAATCTGACTATAGCACCTTACACTCGTCAAAATGCCCCAAATGTAACTTATTCGGTGTATCGTGCACAGCCAGTTCTGGAGCCTTATTATGATGATGGGAGTTATGGGGTAGTTTATAATGTTGGAAATCCTCTTGCCGAACTTGAGTATTCAAATAATTTCACAAAAGGGGTAAGGGCAGTAGGAAATGTTTTTGCCGAAGCAAAATTTCTTGAATCCATTACGGTGAAGTCTAGTTTTGGAATTGATGGTTCGTTTAATAAATCAGAAAGCTTCACACCGGCATATACTGTTTACAATCCCGATGGTACTTCAAGCCAGCAAAACAATGAACTTAGCGATTTATATAAGGGAAGTGATGATAATCTAACCTGGTTGTGGGAAAATACAATTAATTATTATAAAATAGTCGACAAACACATTTTCGATGCAGTTATTGGATTTACCATGCAATCCAGCAATTCCGAGTATTCTGGCATTGCAGGCGAAAACCTTTTAAGGGATTTTGAAGATTTCTGGTATATCACACCCTCTAATGTTTATGATCCCACAAACAATGTAAATACAATTCAATCCATCTCCAATGGAGCCGGCGCTTATAATTCTATGATTTCATACCTGGCAAGATTGAATTATACCTTTGATAACCGGTATATTTTAACTGCAACAATGCGGAGGGATGGGTCATCAAAATTTGCGAGTAGCAACAGGTATGGAAACTTTCCATCTTTCGCAGCAGGCTGGAATATTTCCAACGAATCTTTTATGCAAAATAATTCACTGATTAATAATTTGAAAGTCAGGGCCAGCTGGGGGATGATAGGGAATGATAAAATCAATTATCCTGACCGTTTTTCCAGAACTATAAATGATTTAACAGTTTTTGGCATTCCTGAAACAGCAAATTCAGGAACAACTTATGGGAAAACAGGAAATCCGGATTTAAAATGGGAAACTACCAAACAACTTGATATTGGGCTTGAAGTAACCATACTTAAAAATTTAAGCGGGGAATTTGATTATTACAACCGCCAAACGGATGACATCCTGGTAGAATTATCAACGCCGGGTTATCTTGGAAACGGGCAAGGACAGAAAGTGAGATATAATGCAGCATCTGTGTTAAATTCAGGATTTGAAGCCAATATAACCTGGAGACAAACGATTAATGATTTCAGTTATACTGTTGGGGCTTTATTTTCAACTGTTCATAACGAAGTTTTAAGTGTTGGAGGCAACAGTGGAATTGACTCCGTCCTGCAGGGTGGATACCTTGGTGATGGGCGATCAGTAACACAAAGCAGGAAGGGACTTCCAATTGGAGCCTTCTATGGTTACAAGACCAATGGTCTTTTCCAGACACAGGAAGAACTCGACGACTATCCGCATAATTCACAAGCGGGAGTTGGCGACTTACGTTTTGTTGATATAAATAATGATGGTGTAATTAATGGAAACGATAGAACGTACATAGGTTCATCAATTCCTGATATTATTTTTGGACTTAATATCTCAATTACATACAAAGCATTAGATTTCTCCCTGGATTTCAATGGACAAAGCGGAAATGATATCTTTAATGGAAAAGAAGTGGTCAGACCTGATCCTTACAATTTTGAAAAACATGTATTCGACAGGTGGACAGGTCCATATACAAGCAACACAGAACCAAAACCTTCTTTTGGTGGATATAACTTTACACCATCGGACAGGTTTATACTTGATGGTTCGTTTGTAAGGCTGCGCACTGCAATGATAGGATTCACACTCCCTGAAAACCTGAGTAAAAAATTCCATGTTCAGAATTTGAGGGTTTATGCAAAAGGAAATAATCTTTTCACCTTAACTGAATTCACTGGTTACACACCCGAAATAGGCAGCTATGATGTACTTTCGAACGGGATTGATTACGGGCAATATCCGGTAACAGCGATCTACTCTTTTGGTTTAAATGTAACCTTCTAAAATTAAGACAATTATGAAAACAAATATTTCAATTATTTCGCTAGTGTTATTGTTGGTATTTTCTTTAAATGCCTGCGAGGATTTCCTCGAAAAAAATCCACAGGGTGAGCTTACACAGAATTCATTTCCTGTTTCTGCTTCAGATGCATTATTGGCTACTAATGCAGCATATGCTACGCTAAGGAACTGGTACTATAACACAGGTGGTTATCCAATCCTCGATATCATGTCTGACGATGCGCATAAGGGCAGTAATAAAAATGACCAGCTTCCAACGGTTAATCCATACGATCTGTTTACTTTCAATTCTACACAGGATGGCCTGGACAGGTGGTGGGCAACCTTATACGAAGGAATCAAGCGGGCCAATGTAGTAATTGAAAAAGTACCTTCAATAGATATGGATGAAAACACCAGGAACTTATATGTTGCTGAAGCCCGTTTTTTGAGAGCTCTGTATTATTTTGATCTAGTGAGGGCCTGGGGCGGAGTTCCTATAGTTACTTCTACTACGCCTCCACTGAAATTGGGAAAATCATCTGCTGAAGAAGTGTATGCCCTGATTAAAGAGGATTTGCTTTTTGCAATTGATATACTTCCTGAAAAAAGTGAACAGGCAGCAGAAGATATTGGCCGTGCTACAAGAGGTGCTGCAAAATCCTACCTCGTAAAAGTTTATCTTTGTGAGGATGATTTTGTAAATGCTGAAAAATATGCTCTTGAGGTTATCAATTCATCAGAATACGGACTGGAAGCCAATTTTGCTGATGCAAATGGAGTTAATGGTGAATTTGGGATAGAATCAGTATTTGAGGTAGGTGCTTCAAACAATGAAGGAGGCGGTGCTCAATATGGTAATTGTCAGGGTGTTAGGGGTAATCCTAATCGCGGATGGGGATTCAACAGACCATCACTCAATTTGAGAAACTCATTTGAAGCAAATGATCCAAGACTTGAAGCTACTATTATTGATTTGGGCGAAACACTTGATGGAGTATTCATTATTGGTGATGGTGCAACCCCGGATGAAACTTATGATAATGAGGGAAACCTGACTGAAGTGGAATGTTACAATCAAAAGGTATGGACGCCTGGCGATAACACTAATACACAGTTTAATCACAACAGGAGACTTATAAGGTATGCTGATGTTTTACTTATGGCAGCAGAGGCGCTTAACCAAAACAATAAACCTGCTGAAGCACTTGTATTTTTAAACCAGGTACGCGCCCGCGCCCGTGGAGGAAATAATCTAATTCTGCCAGATATAACAGAAACTAATAAGGATCTTCTGGCTGCCCTCATCTTAAATGAAAGAAGGCATGAGCTTGCGCTTGAAGGCCATCGTTTCTGGGATTTGGTAAGAACCGGCAAAGCCAGCGAAGTATTAGGCCCACTCGGTTTTGTTGCTGATAAACATGAATTGCTTCCAATACCACAAAGCGAAATTGATATTTCACAGGGTTCATTAACTCAAAACCCTAATTACTAAAATGTATCGAACAATAAAATTAATTTTTAAAACTTAAAATAGTATTAAACGCTCACTTTTATTATTAAATTTTTTTGAAAATCTATTAATTAACTAAAACAAAATGAAGATGAAAAAAAACACTTTTATTATTAGTTTACTTATGTTACTGGCAGTTTTTGCTATAACTTTTGTTTCATGCGACAAAGAAGAAGAACCAGTTGCGCTTACTCTGGTAAGTTGCACAGCAGGCGATATAAGCATTAACGAGGCTACTCCTCCAACCAATGTAGTAACAACTTCGATAATTACAGCCACATTTTCTACCAATGTTGATGAAGCTACTGTTGATGCAACAACTGTAAAACTAAAAAGGGCTTCAGACAATGTAGATGTTGAGCTTGATTTGGCTGTTACAGGTGCTGTTATAACAATAACACCTGTTGAAGATTTCTTTAATGGTGAATCGTATACACTTAGCCTGGCTTCCGGCATTAAATCAACTGAAGGGAAACCGCTTACTGCATTGCAACGTTCTTTCACAACCGAAGGTACATTTGTTCCTTCAGGAATGATTGCATATTGGAATTTCGAAGACAATGCCAACGACCAGGTTGGGGCTTGGGATCCTGCAGTGTCAGATATTATCGATATTACTTATACTGCATCGCGTAACACAGCTGCAGGAAAGGCTGCAACATTCAACGGTTCAACTTCGCTAATTGAAATTCCAAACGGGGATGATCTGATGAATACAACTGATTTTAGCATTGCTTTCTGGGTAAAAACAAATTCAGCTGATAAAACCAATGGTCATTTTGTAATGGGTCTTGGTGCCTGGTACGGAATTCAATTTGAAGTTTTTGGTGCCTATGATGGAGCTAAATTTGCTATTCGTTACGAATTAGCTGATCATTCTACCGCTGCTGAAGATATGTGGTTCCCGGCAAATGCTGATTTAGGATGGATGGGTTGGACATATGCAAAGAGTCTGACACCCGAACAAATGTCAGCACTTTTAAAAGATACATGGCTACATGTTGTGTATACTTATAATGCAACTACAAAAGTTGGAACATTATACTACAATGGTGAAAAAATGAAAACATTCGACTTTAATTTATGGCCCGATGGAGACGCTAAAAAAGGTGTTCTGGGTCTTAAATATGATGGTGATCCACTAGGAAACAAATTGGCTTTTGGATTTATTCAGGGCAGGGATAACAGAATTGTAACTGATACCTGGGCCGATTATGCAGATCCTGCAAATAACCATTTTAAAGGTCAATTGGATGATGTTCGTATATTCCACAAGGTACTAACACCAACTCAGGTTGACTTGATGTACAATTCAGAGAATTAGCAGAAAGGATTTTGATTGATAATTGGAATTTAGGTGTCTGAAAAGCCAGGTATGCAAGGCATACAATTTATATGCTTGTAAATTAAGGTGAAATTAGCTTTACATAAATCGCAGAAAGGTCTTTTCAGACACCCATTTTAATATAAATACCATCATTAATTTTTACTTTAAATAATCTAAAACTTTGATTTAATTATTTTCAAAAATTTATTTTGACTATTCTCACCAACGGAATTTGATTAAACTGTAATCATTTTTAATAAGAGTTCTGGTATAGGATATGGTTAGACATTGTAAAAAAATAACTTAACTTAAATATTGACCAATGAACCTTAAATTCTGTCTTTTTCTGTTAATTCTATTTTCTGTCTTTTCATGTAAGAAGGAAAATACTGAACCTCTTGTTGGAATGATGCAAATAGCATATGTGAAAGTAGGAACAGTTCACCTTGATTTCACAACTACAATTGAAAATGTACCTGTCGACAATAATATTTTAATAAAATTCAACAGTATTTTAGATACAGGAACTGTTGATGAGAATGTACACCTTAAAAATGAAGGCAACCAAATTGTAACTGCCCAAATTCAATTTAATGATAATAACCAGACAATTGTTTTAATTCCTGAGGAAAGCCTGATTAACAATCAAATTTATACTATTGAAATTGGTGATGGAATTAAAAGTATAAACAAAGAAACTTTTCCCGGATTAGAAGTTTTATTTAAAACCATACCCGGCTCATTTAAGATTGATCAGATTAAATTAAATTCAATTGATTTTAATGTTACAAGTCTTATTCAAAACATAGATTACAAAAATATAAATATCGAAATCCAATTCTCTGAGCCATTAGATCCCGACAATTATAAATCGTATTTCAGTCTGTCGGGCAATGCTGTTTTGGTTTCTGAACTTTCTGAAAGCGATAAAAAAGTTACAATTCAGAATTCAGGAAATTTAGAGGATTTAAAGAAGTATATATTTACAATTTCTTCAAATCTTAAGTCAATAAATGGTTTTATTTTCACTGGGTTTTCGAACAGTTTTTATACTGCCCTGGATTCTACCTACAAATTTCCCGAAATTTCGGATGATGAGCTTCTTGAACTTATTCAAAAACAAACCTTTAAATATTTCTGGGATTTCGGACATCCAACAAGTGGATTAGCCAGGGAACGTAATACTTCGGGCGATATAGTTACTACCGGAGGTTCCGGTTTTGGAATCATGAGCATGATAGTTGCTATGGAAAGAAATTTCATTACCCGTTCTGATGGGCTGGCCAGAATAGAAACTATTGTGGATTTTCTTGCATCCGCTGATCGATTTCATGGAGCCTGGCCACATTGGATGAATGGTGTTACAGGTAAAGTTGTCCCTTTTAGTACCAAAGACAATGGAGGTGATTTGGTAGAAACTTCTTTTCTGGTTCAGGGATTATTGGCTTTCAGACAGTACTTAAATCCAGGTGTTCCTGCAGAAAATTCCCTGATTGCAAAAATTAATACTTTATGGCACGAAGTTGATTGGGATTGGTACAGAGATGGTCAAAATGTTCTTCACTGGCACTGGTCGCCAAATTATGGCTTTGAAATGAATTTTGAGCTTCGTGGTTATTACGAAGCCATGATTACCTATATTCTGGCAACTGCATCACCAACTCATGGAATTGCAACAAATCTTTATCATGAAGGCTGGTGCAGAAACGGTGGCATAAAAAACGGCAAAACATTTTATGGCTATGTACTTCCAATTGGTTATGATTATGGCGGGCCATTGTTCTTTGCACATTATTCCTTTCTGGGTCTTGATCCCAGAAATCTTCAGGACGATTATGCGAATTATTGGACACAGAATACGAATCATTCACTTATAAACTGGTCGTATTGTAAAGCGAATCCCAAAAATTACCCGGGTTATAGTGAAGATTGCTGGGGTTTAACATCGAGTGATAACAAAGATGGATACAATGCCCACCAGCCGACAAATGATTTGGGGGTAATTTCTCCGACTGCCGCAATTTCATCATTGCCTTATTGTCCTGAACAATCAATGAAGGCGATTAGGCATTTTTATTATCGGTTGGGAGATAAACTGTGGGGTTCATATGGTTTTTATGATGCCTTTGATATTAACCAGGATTGGTGGGCTTCTTCAACACTTGCTATCGATCAGGGCCCTGAAATTGTTATGATTGAAAATTACAGGACTGGATTATTATGGAACCTGTTTATGTCTTGTCCTGAAATTACAAACGCCCTTGATGATTTGGGCTTTACATATTGATTCTAATAAATGTTTCAGCACTTAATTTTACTCAGATGATATATAAAATAATATTATTCAGTTCATTTATTATTTTTTCATTAAGTACATGTTTGTCTCAAAACACTAAACAAAAATTAAAAGAATCAAATCAAACAATATTGACAGACTCAGCATTATTGGATCTGGTTCAATCGCAAACCATACAGTATTTTACCAAAGGTGCCGAACCAAAAAGTGGCATGGCCCGAGAACGTTATAATGTGAATGATATTTATCCTGAAAATGATAAAAATATTATTACAAGCGGAGGAAGTGGTTTTGGAGTAATGGCGCTTATTGTAGCAATGGAAAGAAAATTTATCTCCCGGGAAGAAGGTTTTCAACAGTTGGAAAAGATTTTGAATTTCCTAGAAAAAGCTGATCGGTTTCATGGTGCTTATCCTCATTGGTGGAACGGCGAAACGGGCAAGGTAAAACCCTTTAGTCCAAAGGATAATGGTGCAGATTTGGTTGAAACATCTTATTTGTTTCAAGGCTTACTATGTGTACGTCAGTATTTTAAGGATGGCAATATAAAGGAAAAAGAATTAGCGCAGCGTATTGATAAATTATGGAAAGAAGTTGAATTCGATTGGTTCAGGAATGGAGAGAATGTATTGTACTGGCACTGGAGCCCTGAATATGAATGGCAAATGAATTTCCCTGTTCGTGGATACAATGAGTGTCTTATTATGTATGTATTGGCTGCTTCTTCACCCACTCATGGCATTGGACCGGAGGTATACCACCAAGGTTGGGCCGAAGGAGGTAAAATAAAGTCTCCTCGTAAAGTTTTGGGTTACGATTTACAATTGCGGTACCAGGGAAACCCTCCAAACGGGGCTCCTCTCTTCTGGTCGCATTATTCCTATCTGGGACTAAATCCAAAAGGGTTAAAAGATAAATATACTGACTATTGGACCGAAAATAAAAATCAAACACTAATAAATTATACATGGTGTGTAAACAATCCCAAAAATTACAAGGGATATGGCAAGGAAAACTGGGGTTTGACGGCCAGCTATTCGGTAAATTTTTATTCTGCCCATGCACCTGATGATAAAAATGACCTGGGTGTTATTACACCAACGGCGGCTCTTTCGTCATTTGCTTATACTCCTGAACACTCCATGGCTGCTTTAAAAAACTGGTACTATACAAAAAAAGATAAAATCTGGGGACCCTTTGGATTCTATGATGCATTCAGTGAAACAGATAACTGGTTTCCTAAGCAATATCTTGCTATTGATCAGGGTACTATCCCTGTAATGATTGAAAATTACCGGTCAGGATTGTTGTGGAATTTATTTATGAGTTGTCCGGAAGTACAGGCAGGGTTGACAAAATTAGGATTTGAATATAGAGTAAATTAGAATTAGTTGCCTTTCCTTATCTGTTTTTGAATATTATTGAGGTGCTGTGTAATTATCTATTATACTGCATCATACAGAGAAAAAAGACCTCAAAGGATTTTAAAATCTTTGAGGTCTGTTGGTTTTACAAATTAGGTACTAGATCAGGTTTGAAATTAGCTGAATAATTCATGTTGACCAATTGAATGCAAAAATTATAAATAATTCAGAGAATTATTCAATGATAGATTTTCAAAGTTCATTACCACCAGGATTTTACCTGAAGTGGAATTTTCTTATGACCATAATTCAGGATTTGTATTTAAGGCATTCCAAATAAAATCTATTTTTCTGTAGCCCTGTAATGCGCATTAAAGGCCTAATCCGGGAATAGTGAATTGAATATTCCTTTTCCAGTTTGCCCAACCAGTTTTAACATTTAGTTGAGATTGTTATATTTATTGCGGCTGCAACAAATTTGAAATTGAATTTCTTGCAGGTGGGCTGATACAGGGTATTAAAGGCATTTTTGTAAACAGGAAACAGCAGATTTGGATGCAAGTTTAATAATCCTGATTATTGAAAGTAGGGAAGTATCAAAATCTTTTCACTTACATAACATTAACAATATTAACTAATTACAATTTTTTTAAATGTTTAACAATGGAAACTATGATTAAAAAGTTCAGTTTTATCAACCTCCTGTTTTTGTTCATATCGGTAAACCTTTTTGCCCAAAATGAAACTTATGATATAGCTACATTTACCATTCCGACGGGGTGGACCAGGGAAGTGGGAACCAGTAGTTTTTCAGTAATCAAAGTCAACAATACCGATAAAACCTGGTGCCGGATAATAGTATATAAAAGCATCACCAGTAAAGGCACAATAGAACAGGATTTTAATAACGACTGGAAATCCCTTGTATACGATCAGTATAAAACAAACGAACAACACCCCGAAACCCAGGCGAACGAAGCCGATGGATGGAAAATATTGAGTGGCGCCGGAACATTTACCTTTAATGGTTCAAATTCAATTGTATTGCTGACCACCTTAACCGGTTTTGGAAAAACAATCAGCCTTGTTGCTTTAACAAACAGCCAATCGTATATGGATGCAATTGATGCTTTTATGAGTAGTGTGGATTTAAAAATTCCTGGTAAAGAAAACATTAACGTTAACAATTCGGATAAGAACATTGTAGTTAACAATAATCCTTCAAATAATGCTTTAAAAGATAAATACGCATTTAATACCACTAATTTCGACGATGGATGGACCAGCACTGTTCAGGCTGATTGGGTCGAAGTTACCAAGGGAAATCTTAAGGTTTTAATTCACTATCCAAAAGAAGGGACAATATTCCCTGCCGATCCGGATGTTTTGATTAGTGCAGCCTGGAATATTCTGGTTGCGCCGCGTTACAGCAACATCAAAAACTACAAAGTTGCCCAAACCATAACCGATTACGAAAGAGGCTATTTGGGATCCGCCAACTTAACGGATAATAAAACGGGTAAAAGTGTTTTTGTTGCTTTGTTCAGGAAAGGTAGCAGTGGCTGGCTCGAATTTATCTGTCCAGATAAAAATACTTTTATAAATTCTTATGGATTTGATCCTGATAATATCAGGTGGGATTCAGATAGCAAAGTTTATGATCCTTTGGTTAAAATGGTAGGGTACAATAAATTTGCCATTGCTTCTTCAGATTTTCCCGGAAAATGGAGCAATAAATTCGCCAACAATACTTATTATGCCAATATTTACACAGGAATGAGTGCAGGAATGAGTACTTATACATCATCTGAAGATTTTGAATTCTCTACCACCACTTATAAATGGAGTCTTGTTGCCGCCAATTCGTATGGAGGAAATACCAATTTTGCAAGCGGAAAATCATCAGGCAATTATAAAGTGCTGAATAACTGGCAAATTTATTTTTCAGATATTGAAAAAAAACCAAAAACCTACGATGCCTATTTTTCGTGTATTAAAGGAGCCCGGATATTATGGTTGCAGGATAAAGATTATCCTACGGGTTATACTTCGTATGGAAGAATTGAGTAACACAAAATTGGGCAGATAAGGTAACCTTTGTAAAACCCTGCCCGAGAAGCTTTCTGCAATGCAGTTTTAAACTCGGCCATCAGGCCAGTATGGGCCTTTAGTACGTGCTTTTAATTTTTCTTTTAACTTTCATAAAAAAAGGAAGGTTATGAAACCCTTCTTTTTTTATAACAAAGCACTTTTACTTTAACAGTTTAAAAGTATCCCTGTATTTTCCATCGCCCCTTATATAATATCCTGTAAAAATAATTTCGGGGTACAATTCATTGGCAATAGCATTGTATGTGCCGATGGAGGACTGTTAATAACGGAAAACCATTACGACCCCTTTGGTTAAACCTTCTTCGGTCAAACCTTTACCTATAGCCCCGGAACCAAAAAAAATGATTAACTTTACTTAAGAAAATCAAGTTAAAGGTGAGACAGAACAATTGACAGTGGTTATTAAACTAAAGTTATAAAAGAATTATCATGAAAATTAGTCAAATGGTTTGAAACCTTGCTGGACATTAAATTCCATGTAAAATCAAGAACTAAAATACTTCAAAACTGAAAAATAAATGAATAAACGCTATGGAAAATATTCAAAACAACGAAAACAGCCTTAATCGTCGAAAATTTTTACAGGTAACAGCCATGAGCGGGGCAGCCCTGTTACTTTCTTCGCTCGAAAGCTGGGCACTAACAACTCCCGACAAAAAACTGAAAGTTGCTGTAATTGGCTGTGGAAGCGTAAGTAACCGGTATCTGCCACAACTTTTATCATCAAAAATGATTGAAGTTGTAAGTCTTTGCGATATAAAATATGAACGTGCTGTGAATCAGAATAAACAATACAATGTAAATGCGCAGACTTATCCACATATTGATAAAATGCTTGCTGGTGTTCCGTTTGATATGATGGTTACCCTGACTGATATGCAGGTACACGGAGAGCTCAATAAAAAAGCGCTGTTGGCAGGAAAACACGTTTGGAGCGAAAAACCTATGGCAAATACCTATGCCGAAGGAAAAGCCCTTCTCGATTTGGCACGCAGTAAAAAACTTCGTTTATGGGGCGCCCCGGCCGTTGTGAACAGTCCGCAGTTTGCCTATATGAGCAAAGCTATACAGGAAGGTAGACTGGGTATTGTTTCGAGCGCCCACGCCCAATATGGCCATACAGGGCCTGGTTGGAGTGCTTTCTTTTACGAAAAAGGCGGGGGTTCAATGCCCGATTTGGGAGTATATAATATGTCTACTTTAACAGGTCTGCTAGGTCCCGCTAAAAGCGTGATGGCTATGCTGAGTATTGTTAAAAAAGAACGAACAGTCGAAGATAAAGGTAAAATAAAGGTAGAAGCTGAAGATAATGCACATATCCTGTTGGAACACGATAACAATGTGATAAGCCATGTAATGTGCGGTTTCAACTTTTTCGATACCCACGGTCACGAGGCAGGAACTCAGGACTTACATTCAATACAAATTTTTGGAGATAAAGGCAATATGCGACTCATTGGCTACGACTGGGAAACCAATGGTGTGGTAATGGATAATTCGGATACAGAGCCGGCCAAACTGGAGTGTACAGATAAAGGCGGTTATGAATGGCAGGAAGGTGCCCGTGTTGTGGCTGAGAGCATGATACAGGGAATTGAGCCAAAAATAAATGTGAAACATGCCCTTCATGTGCTTGAAATAATTGAAGCGGCCCGAAAATCTCAGGAAACAGGTAAAAGGATAGCTTTGGTTTCAAAATTTCCCTTTCCTGTAATTGGATAGAATAAAAAAATCAGTGAAAAATAACAAAATGGAAACTGGAATATTCCCGATATCCAGAATGGAATGAAAAAGCCAGGGTTTAATAGCAAATATTTTAAATAGTCATTCACATGCTGCTGTTTAACAAGAAAGCGCATCGGATACTATAGTTGTTCATATTTTTAACGGAACTGAAAAGAACGAATTCCTCTATTACGAAGATGCGGGGGATGGTTTTGAATATCAAAAGGGGAATTTTTGTAAGAGAAATATTATTTTCAATCCGGAGCACAAACGAGTTCAATTTTCCAGTCAGGAAGGGAATTATAAATCAGGATTCACAAAAATTAAAATCATTTTGCATGGATTTGACCCAGGTTTAAAAAACTTGCAGATAAACAATAAACAGGTACAAGTTTCGCCTGATTATTCTAAAATGCTCGACGGGCTTGAGTTTCTTGGCGATTATTACGATAAAAACTATTATAAATTCCTGCGTTCAAATGAAAAAAGAACAGAACAGATTTCAGTAATTATTGATAATTTACCTGCTCAAATGATTTTAAACTGGTAACATATGAGCAAAATACTTTTTAGTTTCAGCAATAGGTCAATTGATTCCGGACTTGGCGTAATAAGGATTATAACAGGTTTATTGATGTTTTATCACGGGCTTGAAATTTTCAAAACAGAAACCATGCAGAATTATTTAACCTGGGAAGTCATAAAAACACTTCCTTTCCCTGAGTTTATGGTTTACCTTGGCAAAGCGATTGAGCTGGTTACCGGGTTGTTTTTTATTTTTGGTTTCCTTACCAGGATTTCTGCCCTGTTTATGGCTGTTAACATGCTTTTTATTTGTTTCTATATAGGAAGTGGTAAATTCTATTACGAAGATCAACATCCTTTTCTATTTGCCATTCTGGCCCTGGTGTATTTTTTTAAAGGCCCTGCCGGTTTTGGTTTGGATAATCTCATCAGTAAATCGGATAAAAATGAATAAAATTTTAAGTATGTTCGTGTTGCTGGCATTTTTCTCATTGTTCGTGTCAGCCCAGCAAAAAACGTATTGTAATCCCATGAACCTGGATTACGGGTATACCCCAATTCCAAATTTCAGTGAATGGGGAAGGCACCGGGCTACAGCCGATCCGGTAATTGTAAATTACAAAGGCGATTATTACTTGTTTTCTACAAACCAGTGGGGTTATTGGTGGAGCAGCGATTTAAGCAACTGGCACTTTATTTCAAAAAAGTTCCTTCGTCCCTGGAATAAAGTGTACGACGAATTATGTGCCCCTGCGGTTGGAATTATTGGCGACACCATGTTGGTTTTTGGTTCAACCTACACCAGTGAATTTACCATCTGGATGAGCACAAATCCTAAAAATAATGAGTGGAAATCGGTGGTAGACAATTTCTCAATAGGGGGCTGGGATCCTGCTTTCTTTACCGACGATGACGGGCGTTTTTATATGTACAATGGAAGCAGCAACCGGTATCCGCTCTATGGTGTGGAACTTGATCGCAAAACCATGCAGCCTTATGGTACACGTAAGGAAATGTACCTGCTCGAACCCTGGAGATATGGCTGGCAAAGGTTTGGTGAGTATTACGACGATACTTTTCTCGATCCCTTTATGGAAGGCGCCTGGATGACCAAACACAACGGTAAGTATTATCTCCAGTACGGGGCACCTGGTACTGAATTCAGCGGTTATGCCGATGGTGTTGTTGTCGGCGAAAACCCGCTTGGGCCATTCACGCCGCAATCGCTGCCTTTTAGCTATAAACCTGGAGGATTTGCGCGTGGCGCAGGACATGGCGCTACTTTTCAGGACAACTGGCAAAATTACTGGCATGTTTCAACCATTGCCATTTGTTTTAAAAATAATTTTGAACGTCGTCTGGGACTATGGCCGGCTGGTTTCGACAAAGACGATGTAATGTATTGCAATACAGCATTTGGCGATTATCCTACCTGGCTGCCCGACGGAAAATCAGACCATTTGAAAAGCAGGTTTACAGGCTGGATGTTGCTGAATTATGGGAAACCGGTTCAGGTTTCGTCTACTTTAGGTGGATATCTGCCAAATTTTGCCGTGGATGAAAGTATTAAAACTTACTGGAGTGCCTCTACAGGAAATGCCGGAGAATGGTTCATGACCGATTTGGGGCAGGTTTCAACCATCAACGCCATTCAAATTAATTATGCCGACCAGGATGCTGATTTTTTGGGTAAACCAGATGGTTTCTATCACCAGTACAGGTTATATTGGTCTAGCGATAGTAAAAAGTGGAATTTACTCACAGATAAAAGCCAGAATAAAACGGATGTTCCCCATGATTATATTGAATTGCCAAAACCTGTAAATGCCCGTTATATAAAAATGGAAAACATTCACATGCCTACTGGAAAATTCGCCCTGAGTGGCTTTAGGGTTTTTGGAAACGGGAATATTCAAAAACCTGCTCCGGTAAAGCAATTCATTGTATTACGCACCGAAAAGGACAAACGAAGTGCCTGGTTAAAATGGAGTCCGGTTGACAATGCTTACGCCTACAATATTTACATGGGTACCGAACCGGACAAATTGTACAACTGCATTATGATTTACAGTGCCAATGAATACTGGCTTAAAACTATGGATAATCAAAAGACTTACTATTTTGCTATCGAGGCAATTAATGAAAGCGGCACAAGTTCCATGAGCCAGATTGTAAAATCAGAATAAACCATCTGAAACTATGACAAAATCCGGATTTTACCTGACCTTTGGCTTAATACTATGCCTTCAATTTATTAAGGCCCAGGAATATAAAATATTTTCACCCGATAAAAAAACAAAATTAACCATCGGAATACAAGATAAAATCAGTTATACAATTCATTATGAAAACAAGGTTTTAATTGCACCTTCAAACATCTTCATTCATATAAACGGATTAGAAGTAAATTCAGAATCATGTGAAATTGAAAAAGTTGACACAAATTCCATCAACCAAAAAATAATTCCTTTTGTTAAAGAAAAAAGAGCCCTAATTCCTGATATTTACAATGAACTCAAAATCAGTTTTAAAAACCGGACAGGATTGAATTTCAGGGTTTACAACGACGGTGTGGCCTATCAGTTCCAAACCGATATTGCCAACGAAATAATTGTTGTGAATGAAACAGCGGAATTTAATCTGCCGGCAGGTTCTTTGCTCTATTATCCTGCTGTTTCAAAACGGCCGGATGCCGATATTTTTCATACTTCATTTGAGGAGAACTATAACAAATCCAGCATTGATACTTTAAAATCCGGTTTTCTTGCGTTTACGCCCGTTCTTGCTGAAATAAAAGGATTACCAAAATTGTTGATTTCTGAGTCTGATGTTAAGGATTATCCGGGCATGTTCCTTGAGAAAGGCAATCTGACAGGATTAATAGCGAGGTTTGCCCCTTATCCGTTAATGGAAAAAGTTGCAGGCCGCGAATTTCGTCAGAAAATAGTAACGGAAAGGGCTGATTTTATTGCAAAAACAAATGGAAAAAGAACATTTCCCTGGCGTGTAGTTGCCATTGCACCAACTGATGCTGATATTCTTTTAAACGATTTGGTTTACAGGCTGGCAGCTGAAACGGAAATAAAAGATAAAAGTTGGATTAAGCCGGGGAAAAGCACCGAAGAATGGATAACGGGCCTAAATTTGTATGGTGTTGATTTTGAAGCGGGTTTAAATACGGCCACTTACAAATATTATATCGATTTTGCAAAAAGGTTTGGTTTTGAATATGTCATGCTCGATGCGGGCTGGTCAGATGTAAATGATTTATTAAAGATTACACCGGGCATGGACATGGAAGAAATTACAAGTTATGCCTCAAAAAATAAAATTGGCCTTATTCTCTGGACTCAGGCTTTAACCCTGCAACAACAAATGGAACAAGCCTTTGCACAATTTAAAAAATGGGGAATTAAAATTATAATGACCGATTTTATTGATCGGAACGATCAAGCTGCGATTAATTTTATGAGCCATTTTGCGGATGAATGTGCCAAAAACCATTTTATGTGTATGATTCACGGGGCACCTGTTCCAGCCGGATTTTCAAGAACCTGGCCGAATATGCTGACGCGCGAAGCGGTACTGGGGTCTGAATACAATGCATGGTCTACCAGGGCCAATCCGGATCACGATTTGTTATTGCCCTTTATCAGGATGTTCAGCGGACCTATGGATTACGAACCCGGGTTAATGCAAAATTCGACAAAAAACCAACCCGTTAAAATGGGATTTGAAAAAGTAATTGCACAGGGTACCCTCATGCACCAAATGGCCATGTTTGTGGTATACGAAAGTCCTCTTCAGCTGTTTTCCGGGAATTTGTCAGATGCCATACGCGAACCTGATTTAATGGGTTTTCTGGGGAAAATACCCACCACCTGGGACGAAACCCTTATTTTTGAAGCGGAACTTGGAAATTACATTCTTGAAGCGCGTCGAAACAAAAATACCTGGTACATTGCCGGCATAAACAACTGGGAACCTAAAGAATTCAGTCTGCCACTCGATTTTCTGGCAAAAGGCACTTATTTGGTACAAATTGCAAGAGATGGTATAAATGCTGCACGAAATCCTCAGGACTACAAAATAGAGAAAAAATTAATGGCACGCACTGGCCATCTTTTAGTTAAACTTGCTCCCGGTGGGGGTTACCTGGCAAAAATCACAAAAATTAACGATTAATACTTAAGCATTTAGAGAATGAAAACAAAACAATTTATTTCGATTGCATTACTTGTCTTTTTAAATTTCAATATCCTGGCCCAGGATGAAAAGATGGATAAGTTTATTGACGACCTGATGGGCAAAATGACTCTGTACGAAAAGCTTGGACAACTAAACCTTTCAGGCGGAGCTGACAATATTCCTGTTATTTCAGCCGGAAGCGGGACAGAAGAATTTGTGCGCAAAGGTTTGATTTGTTGTTCGTGGAACCGGAAAGACCAGGAAATTGCAGTAAACGAATCGAGGTTAAAAATACCTTTGCTTTATGGCCGCGACATAATTCATGGCTGCTTTACCACATTTCCAATCCCATTGGCTATGTCGTGCATGTGGAATCCGGAACTGGTTGAAAAAAGTGCGAGGATTGCGGCCACTGAAGCCAGTACCATTGGGGTTAACTGGACCTATTCGCCCATGGTTGATATTTGCAGGGATCCCCGCTGGGGCAGAATTGCAGAAAGTTCAGGAGAAGATCCCTGGTATGGATCCATCCTGGCAAGGGCTTATGTACATGGTTACCAGGGCGATGATTTATCGAAAGAGAATACCATTATGGCTTGTGTAAAGCACTATGCCCTTTATGGAGGTGCACAGGGTGGACGCGATTATAATACGGTAGATATGAGTCGTTTATCCATGTACCAGGATTATTTTCCACCATATAAAGCTGCGGTAGAGGAGGGTGTAGGCACTGTAATGTCATCATTTAACCTGGTAGATGGAATTCCGGCTACGGGAAACAAGTGGTTGCTTGAAGATGTACTGCGCAAGGAATGGAAATTTAATGGGTTTATTGTTACAGATTATACTTCAATTAACGAAATGTCGAACCATGGCATGGGCAACAGCCAGGAAGTGGCCCTTTTGGCTATCAAAGCAGGTATTGACATGGACATGATGGGAAGAACCTTTATCGAAACCCTTGAAAAATCGCTAAAAGAAGGAAAAGTTGCCATGGAAGAAATTGACCGTGCCTGTCGCCGGATTTTAGTGGCCAAATACAAACTGGGCCTATTCGATGATCCGTTTAAGTATTTTAACGAAGAACGTTTTAAAAAGGAGGTTCTTACAGCTGACAATAAAAAGGCCGCACGCGAAATTGCCCGTCAATCCATTGTTTTGCTAAAAAATAAAAACCAGGTTCTCCCCCTTAAAAAGCAGGGAACCATTGCAGTTATAGGTCCACTTGCCAAAGTTAAAGCTGATTTGCATGGTACATGGGCATTCTGGGACGATACTACACACGTTGTTTCTATATTCGAAGGAATAAATAATGCTGCAGGAAATAAAGCCAAACTTCTCTATGCCAAAGGTTCAGAGTTTACCCAGGATCCGTACTTATTAAATGCTTATAAAATGCATAATAAAAAAGAAATTCTGCCCGATCCCAAAGAAACAGAAAGAATAATGAAGCAGGCCGTTGAAACTGGTAAAAAGGCAGATGTGATTGTGGTAGTTTTAGGTGAACCGCGTTCGTGGTCGGGCGAGGCTTCGTGCAGGGCGGATATAAGTATCCCCGAATGCCAGCGAAACCTGTTAAAAGCCCTTCTGCAACTTAAAAAACCAGTGGTGCTGGTATTGGCAAACGGACGACCGCTGACCCTGGCATGGGAAAATGAAGTGGTGGATGCAATAGTTGAAGCCTGGCACGGAGGAATTGAGGCAGGTAATGCTGTAGCCGATGTGCTTTTTGGCGATTTTAACCCTTCCGGAAAATTAACTGCTACTTTCCCACGCAGTGTTGGACAAATTCCGGTGTTTTACAATTATAAGAATACCGGCCGCCCATACAATCCTGATGACAGCTTTACTTCACGTTATCTCGATTTACCTAACGATCCTTTGTTTCCGTTTGGATTTGGCCTGAGTTACACTACTTTTAATTATTCCGAAATCACACTAAATAAATCAAACCTTAAAGGAAATGAAACCCTGCTGGCATCTATAACTTTAACTAACACAGGCAAATATGCAGGAGAAGAAGTAGTGCAGCTTTATATTAACGATCCGGTGGCTAGTGTTTCACGTTCGGTGAAGGAATTAAAAGGATTTCAGAAAATTTATCTAAAACCTGGAGAAAGTAAAAAAGTAGAATTTAAAATCACCCCTGAAGAATTGAAATTTTATAACAGTAATCTTAATTACGATTGGGAAACTGGCGATTTTAAAATATTTATAGGGACAAATTCTTCTGACTGCAAAAAGGCCATTGTTTACTGGGAAAAATAACAGGAAATAGGGTCAAATCCAATTGAAAATATATTTAAAAAAAAGGCTGCCAATACTTTAGCAGCCTTTTTTAGTATATTTTTAAAAAGGATCAGATTATCAACATTGCATCGCCATAGGTACCAAATTTGTATTTTTCCTGTATTGCCGTATCATAGGCATCGAAAAGGAAATCGTAACCTGCAAATGCTGCTACCGTCATAACAAGGGTAGTCAGAGGCAAATGAAAATTGGTGATCATGCTTGTTGGCACAGTAAAATCGTAAGGGGGAAAGATAAATTTATTTGTCCATCCTTCAAATGGTTTTAACTCGCCATTGGTTGAAACTGAACTTTCAATAGTTCTTAAAACGGTTGTACCCACTGCACAAATGTGTCGTCTGTGCATACGTGCATTGTTAACAATATCGGCAGCTTTTTGTGTAATAATAATTTCTTCCGAGTCCATTTTATGTTTAGTCAGGTCTTCAACATCCACACCCCTGAAATTACCAAGTCCGGCATGTAGGGTGACAAAAGCAAATTCGACCCCTTTAATTTCAAGCCGTTTTAATAATTGTTTGCTAAAATGCATCCCGGCAGTAGGTGCGGCAACGGCGCCAATATGTTTTGCAAATATAGTCTGGTAACGCTCGCTGTCTTCGGGTTCAACTTTTCGCTCAATAAATTTTGGAAGCGGTGTTTCACCCATATTGTAGAGTACTTCCTTAAATTCATCGTAAGGTCCGTCGTATAAGAATCTTAGCGTCCTGCCTCTTGAAGTGGTATTGTCAATCACTTCGGCAACCAGTAAATCATCATCGCCGAAATAAAGTTTATTTCCAATTCTGATTTTACGGGCGGGATCAACCAAAACATCCCAAAGTCTCTGTTCGCGGTTAAGTTCCCTGAGCAGAAAAACTTCAATTTTAGCTCCTGTTTTTTCTTTATTACCATATAAACGGGCCGGAAATACTTTTGTATCGTTAAAAACGAATACATCTTTATCGTTGAAGTATTCCAGTATATCCTTAAAAACCTTGTGTTCTATGGTTTTTTTTGCCCTGTTAATTACCATCAACCTCGATTCGTCCCTCTCTTTAGCCGGGTATTTGGCTATCAAATCTTTAGGTAATTCAAAACGAAATCTTGAAAGTTTCATTTATTACTTTTATTTATTGTTTTTATTTAATTATGCCGTAACTGCAATAGAATCAAGTACAAAATCTTCAATTTTCATGGCTTGTTCTATATTAAAATTCCCAACCTTTGTTCTTTGTAAATTATACAAATAAGCACCTGTATGCATTGCTTTGCCAATATCGTTGGCCAATGACCGGATATAGGTTCCTTTGCTGCACCTGATTTTTATTTTTAAAATCTGGTTTGAAAAAGATAAAAATTCATTTTCATAAATATTCACTGTTGAGGGTTTCATGGCAACTTCTATACCTTTATGTGCTTTAAGATAAGCCCGCTGGCCATCAATTTTTTTTGCTGAATAGCTGGGTGGAAGTTGCTGAATTTCACCAACAAATTTTTCAAGGGTTTTTCGAATAAGCGCTTCAGAGATATGATTGGTTTCAAATTGCTGGTTTATTTCAGTTTCTCTGTCAAACGACGGGGTGGTGGCCCCGATAAATAGCTCTGCAATATACTCTTTTTCAGTTGCCTGGTACAATTCAATTTCTTTGGTTTTTTTACCAGTGCAAATAATAATTAATCCGGTGGCAAGTGGATCGAGTGTTCCTGCGTGGCCAACTTTGATTTTCTTTTTCCCGAGATTCTTGCTAATTGTGTACCTTACTTTACTCACAAGGTCAAATGATGTCCAATACAAGGGTTTATCAAACAATAATACTTCTCCTTCAATAAAATTAAAATCAGAAAGAGAATGAACTACCATAGAATATCTGAAGAATTTGAATTTATTAATGCAGCGATTGTTAACCGGTTTTTTACCCTAAATTTTAGCCTGCAAAGATAATAATTAATTGTTTTTCTTTAAAATAATTTTTTATTTTATCAAATTTATTAATTAATAAATTTAATTAATTGTAATTGAACCTTAGATTTTATAAGGATTTGATAAAGTAGACCGGATCAAAATTACTTTAAAAAGTGGCAGTTAACAGATGCTGTTGTTGAACATTCGTGGAATGTAAATTTATTTTAAAAAGAATGTTTTTTTTCGGCAAATCGCTATTCTTTAGGCTTTTTCATAATTGCCCAAATTTCAAAAAAGAATCCAATCAGCACTACAACCGGCGCTAAAACAATTCTTCTGAAACTGAATAATTCATCAGCATTAAATACATTTGGATCTTTTGAACCTCCACCCGTCATTAATAAAAAGCCTATAACAATAATTGCAAATCCAATAGCGAGATAGCGGTAATTTTCCTTGCCAAGCGCGAAATTTGTATTGTTTTCAGTTTCTTTGTTTGCCATTTTTAATCGATTTATTGGTCAACAAAAATAGGAAGTTTTTTATAAAACCTAACATTTGGTGCAGTAAATTCTTATTCGGGTGTTTATTCTTCGTCCCAAAGATTATTATAAGTATACGGACAGCCAGGCATAGCCCAGAATTTTCCGTTCACAAAACGAAAATTTTTGTCGAGTTCTGCAATTGCGGACATATCATCTTTTAAAAGAACTACATCAGCTGCTTTTAAATTTTCCAGCAAACGCTGTTGGTTTACTGATTTAGGGATAACCGCAATGCCGTTATTTACATGCCACGCAAGTAAAATTTGGGCGGGTGAACAATTATGTTTTTCAGCAATTTGCACAATAACGGGATTTTTCATCATGTCCTGTTCTTCTTCAGATTTCATGGAAGGGGAACGATCTTTTGAGCCTAAAGGGGAATAAGCGGTCATAACTATCCCTTCATTTTTACAAAATTCAACCAGCTTCTTTTGCTGTAATAGCGGATGGAGTTCTACCTGGTTAACTTCTGGTTTAATTTCACATTTCGAAAGGATTTCGGTTATTTTTTTTATACTAAAATTGGAAACACCAATATGCCTGGTAAGACCTTGTTCAACAGCCATTTCCATTCCTTCCCAGGTATTTGTAATCGGCACTTCCTCCAGGCTGCGATAATCGGAAGGAAAGCGCGGAAAACTGATACCCGGTTTAAGGGCTACTGGCCAATGAATTAGCCACAGGTCAATATACTTTAATTGCAAATCGGCAAGCGTTTTTTTCAGGGCCGGAACTACATTTTCTTTCCCATGTGCATTGTTCCATAGTTTTGATGTTATCCATAGTTCTTCGCGGGTAACATCTCCGTCAGAAATTGCATCCTTAATGGCAAGGCCTATTTCTGGTTCGTTCATATATAATGGCGCACAATCAATATGACGATAGCCCATTTTAATTGCCTCACGCACTGCTCCGTATACATCACCCGCTGCCGATTTCCAGGTTCCAAGCCCGAGAATCGGGAAATTGTCGCTATTTTTAAATATAAGATTTTTCATTTCAGTTTTATTTTTTGGTTAATCGGTATCAATTCTTATAAATCAGATAACTTATGCTAAATTAATAAATTTTGTTGGTTAATTCTAAAGTGTAACAATTGAAATTACCTGTTAAGAAACTTAATGGATTATTATTTATTTTTACCCGATATTCGTTTTAAAATTTCATTAAAATAAAATGGGCCGCCGTGATCTTAAAAAATACATAGTCAGTTTAACAAAAGAACAACTCGCAGATCTGTTGGAGGATTTATATCTTCGATTTAATGATGTTAAAACGTACTTCGATTTTGCATTCAATCCAAAAGAAACGGAAATGGTGGAGGAATGTAAACAAAAAATAGCAAAAGAATATTTTCCTGAAGGGGATAAAAAGCCTAAAATGAGAAGGTCAGTGGCTAAAAAATACATCAGCCATTTTAAAAAACTAAACCTTGATGGGGTTAAAATTGCAGATGTAATGCTTTTCAATATCGAAACTGCACAATCTTTTTCAGCTGAAAAGCAAATCAACCGTGAATCATTTTATAAGAGCATGTTCAAATCGTTCGAAGAAGCGGTTGAATTTGTGAAATTGCAAGGCTTTGAATCTGATTTTAAGCACAGAATTCTAAAAATAGTAAATGAAGCCATTGACCAAAACTGGTTTAACAACCAATTATTTAATAAAAAAATTTCCAATTTATTTCCTGATAAATTTAAAAAAGTCACAAATAATTCATAATCAACCTTATCAGATATGAGCAAAAAGTTATTCTTAAAAAGTACATGTATTGCAATAATACTTCTGAATTTTACCAGTCTGCTATTTTCTCAGAATAAATCTGAAAAAACCTGGCCTATTATTACACGCAAAGGAGATAAGTTGTATGAAGGAGAAAAGGAATTCAGGTTTTTTGGTCTGGCAGCCCCAAATATCCAGCAAAACGAGTCTCAAATCAGGGATGACAGGACGAACCGTTTTCCGGATGAATTTGAAATCAGGGACATTTTGGATGGTATAAGCAGGATTGGCGGAAGGGTTACCCGTACTTTTTCCCTGTCGGTATACCATCCCGATGATAAACAAATGCCGGTGTACATAACAGCCAGGCGCACATATAACGAGGATGCTTTCCGGTGTCTGGACAAGGTAATTGCCCTGGCACATGAATACGATATAAGGCTGATAATTCCATTCATTGCTTCACAGTCTTTTGGTGGAATAAGAGGTGTGGATGAATTTGCCGCACTAAGCGGAAAACCAAAAGGTTCGTTTTGGACAGACGAAGAAGTAAAAGCTGATTTCAGACATTTCCTTGATTTTATTCTGAACCGGAAAAATACAGTTAATGGCATTCTCTATAAAGATGATCCGGCTATACTTTGCTGGCAGCTAGGAAATGAGTTCGGAAGTTTTGCGGGTGACCGGGGACTTGATTACAACGAGTGGTCGAAACATATACTCACCTGGAGCATTGAAATGGCGGCTTATATAAAAAGATTAGATCCAAACCATTTGATAATGGAAGCAGGTGGAGCCGATCGTTCTGCTTACCTTGCAGATAAAAATATAGATGTAATAAGCGACCATTTGTATGAATACTGGAATCGCATGGGTGGAAAACCCTGGGAATTGGCGCCTATTGCAAAAGCCTCGGCACTTGAATGTAAAGGTATAAAGCCTTTGATTGTTGATGAATTTGGACTTGCCGCTATTGAAAATCTCAGGGCATTAATGAAAACTATCCGCGAAGAAAACATTTCAGGCGGGCTGCTATGGAGTATACGCGGGCACAGGCGCGATGGCGGCTGGTACTATCATAATGAAGGAGGTACACCGGTAAATTCATTCCATGTTCCTGGATTTAGCGTTGGATTTGTATTCCAGGAAAAAAGGATGCTCGATTTGTTAAAAGCTGAATCTTACCTGATTAGGGAAGTTAATTTGCCTTCAATTCAAAAACCAGGAATTGCCCCTGTTTTGCATTTTAAAGAAAATGGCTTTACCTGGAGAGGCTCTTCGGGGGCTGCATATTATACTATTGAACGGACAGAAAACCTCAAAGGTATTTGGAAAGTAATTGCAACGGGTGTTGAAGACGCTGTGATTGCTGATGTTGCTAATTTTGAGCATTCGAAAGAAGCTTCAGAACCTCTTGTTTTATTTTACGATGAAACAAAAATCCCGGGGAGAAAGTATTATTATCGCATTAAAGCTGAAAATGAAGCCGGGAGTTCCCCTTACTCCAACATTTTAGAGATTAGCTTTTAGTTCAATATTTACTGAAATTGGGAAAAAATGAAAAATTCCTTTGTCTGTCTTATCATCATATTTGTGCTAACCACAGGAAATATATGTGGTCAGATACAAAAAATAAGCAACACCGATAAAAAAGTTGAACGTTTCAAAAAAACCGAATGGACCATAGCACTCAAGGCTCGTTTTGATGATCCCTTTCTTATCAATGAAATTGAGCTTGATATGATCATTTTGCCTGCAACGGGAAATCAATATATCCTTCCTTGTTTTTTTATTTCAGGCAAAAGCGGTGATACTTCAATTTGGAAAGCCCGATTGGCCCCCATGCAAGCAGGAATTCATCGGTTTTATTTTATCCTTAAGGAAAAAGGAGTTAAAACAGATTCTTCAGCGATGGCTGAATTCCGGGTGGAGAATTCCGTGGCCAAAGGCATTTTGCATCCCGCTGACTATTGGACTTTCCAGTTTTCGAATGGGGAACATTTCAGGGGCATTGGTGAAAACATAGGCTGGGAATCTCGCGATAGCGATGATTCTAAATACTTTAAAGATCTGCATGAAAATCCGAGGTTTAATTACGAATACATGCTTAAAAAGCTTGCTTCGCTTGGCGGTAATTTCTTTCGCACCTGGATGTGCCCGTGGAATTTGCCTCTTGAATGGAAAAATCCAGAAAACAACAGGCGCTATAAAAGTTCGGATGAACATTTCAACCCTTCGGCCATTGGTAAAATGGAAAGGTTGGTGGAATTGTGCGATTCACTTGGGTTACATTTTATGTTGTCGATAGATGCCCATGGAAATTTTATGGGCGATGCCTGGAAACAGAGTAATTACAATAAATTAAACGGAGGCCCGGCCGAAACAGTGAAAGATTTTTTTACAGATGAAAAATCGCGTATTCAGTATAAAAGCAAGCTTCGTTACCTGGTTGCCCGCTGGGGATATAGTCCGGCTGTTGGTGCCTGGGAATTTTTCAACGAGATTGATAATGCCATATACGGTCCAAAGGATAGTATTCTTATTCCTCATGAAATAATTACAAAATGGCACGATGAAATGAGCACTTATCTTAAAAACACTGATCCATACCGGCATATCGTAACTACCAGTATTTCGCACCGCGATATTGAGGGCTTAAATAATCTGAAAAACATGGATGTAAACCAAAAGCATATTTATCGGAATACGGCTGCGATTCCCAATGTAATTGCCAGCTATATTAAAACAGGCAAGCCTTATGTAATTGGGGAATACGGCTATCATTGGGACTGGAGCCTTGATTTTAACAAGTATGCCGGTGAATTTGATGATGATTTTAAAAAAGGGCTCTGGTACGGACTTTTTTCACCAACGCCGGTACTGCCCTTGACCTGGTGGTGGGAGTTTTTTGATGAAAGGGGTACCACTGCTTATTTTTCCAGGGTAAGGAAAATTTACGATTTAATGATGAAAGCAGGAAATGGAAAATTTAGCTCCTTGCCTGCGGAAGTGGATCATAAATCTGTTAAAACATTTGGGGTAGTATGTGGCAGTAAAGTATTTATTTACCTGGTAAACCAGGATAAGGAAGATTTATCAATCAATTTAACCTTTGATCCGGGAAGTCTTAGAATCAATCATTTACAGCAATTTAATACCGCCACCGGAGAATTTGAAAAAACCGCAAATCTTAAAAAAGTAAATGCGGTTCAAATGGTAAAAGATTTGAAATTAGGAGGAAATAAAGATTTAATACTGATTTTGGATTAACTGGTTTAAATTTCAATTCCATAACGCTTTAAAGAAGATAGAAGCTCTTCGGGGCCGGTATATAAAATACCATTGATTCCCAGTTCAATGGCGGCATCAACGTTGGCCTTATTGTCGTCAATGAATACCGATTTACCTGCTTCGATACTGTATTTCTTAAGCGTATAATGGTAAATGGCGGGATTGGGTTTTACAATTTTTATTCTCCCCGAAACAGTAATTCCCTCGAACCATTTTAAGAAATCGTATTTTTCATAGGTTTGGGTAAAAGTAAAATCGCTCCAGTTGGTAATGGCATAAATCCTGTATTTTCCTGAATCTTTCATTTTCCTGAAAATTTCAACTGTTCCATCAATTGGACCCAGTATCATCGCTTCCCAATGTTCAAGGTACATTCGTGTATATTTCTCGTATTCAGGAAATTCAGCTACTTTTTCTTCTACCGATTGGTACCAGTCTTTTCCGGCATCGAGGGCAAGGTTCCAGTCGTGGTTGCAAACATTTTCGAGAAACCACTTTGCTTTGTCCGTATTTCCATTAAAAGCTTTGGTGTAAAAAACCATTGGATTCCAGTCAATCAGCACTTTCCCGATATCGAAAATGATGGTATCTATATTTTTATGCATAGTATTATTTTTTTAAAGGCACAAAATTGTAAATAATTTCTTAGACCAGACAAGGGTTTTAAAGAAAATTTCCGGGAATTATAATTTTTGATTCTAAATAAACATCATAACCAGCCTTAAAAATAAGAAGTTAAAATGATTTGGTTCGAAGCCCTAAATTCAGGATTAATTTAGAAAAAGAGTATTTGTAGAAAATTATTTTAATGATTCAACTTTTTTGTCCAGCTTTTTGCCTTTTTTATCTATGTAAAACCAATCACCACCTTTCCATAAATTCAGTTCGCCCTCTTTTACAATATTACAGTTATAACTAACCAGGGCCATCCCTTTTTCAAATGGCCAGGCACATTTATATTGAGGTTTTATAATAATAATACCATGGTTATTCGCATAACCAATTTTCCCATCTTCCACAATCCGGTACAAGCCATTTGAAATATAATCAGGGCCGTTATCGTAATTGAAAACAGTATAAAGATATTTCCCTTTGTTGTCAATGCAAACAAAGCCGCGTGCAGTATCGAGTACAAATCCGGTTTCGGTTATTTTATCTGTAATACACATGGCATATTTACCAGCAACTACAATAGTATCGCCGGATTTAGTTTTGTATCCGCAGTTGTAGTCTTTGTCTTCGAATTTCAAAAGAACCTGTGCCGGAGGTCTGCAAACCCCAATGACCAAAAAAGCTATTAAAAATATATTTTTCATACCTGATTTTTAGCTAAAGATAATTCTTTTCAGGATGTTAAAAGGCAATTAAAATGATTTTTAAAAAATTGTGCTGTTGAGTACAATATTTCACGAATTGTGTTGACAGGTTTTCATGGTCAATCTTAATGAATTTAATGTTATAACATTATTATGGATTGCAAATGATAAGGGACTAGCAAAAAATTAAATTATAAAACAAATCAGGTTCTAATTTTTTTTTTTTGAAATTACATGTTTATTGCTGTCATTAAATAAATTTCGAATTTTTTAGCGGATTTGGATTTCGTAAAATATTATGAATTAAAAGCCACAACTGATTTGTGATTCATCAATTTTCAGTTTTAAAAAAAGGGCAGATAATGTAACTTTATTTTCCGAAATCCCAATTTTATGAATTAACCCTAAAGATTGAAAACATGAAAGCTTTAATTACCAGTATTTTACTTCTTTTTTTATTTCAGATGACAGCACAAAAATCAATATCTTTCGAGCGAAAACAGGAACCTAAAGAACACGCATTTAGTTTGTTGGTTCCAAAAGGATGGCTTCTTGAAGGTGGAGCCATTCGCATCCTCAATCCCGACATTGCCGGAGCTTTAAACATGGTGGATTGTAAATTCGATTTAACTGTTAAAAAGGATGAACAGGGTAGTGTTATGATAAGGTGGATGCCCGAAATGTTGTGTATTGATCGTGCCAATGCATTTGGTAATCCAGAAGGCGCCGTTTTTAACAATGTCCTGGTGAGGAATAAAAGAAGCCCTGAACGATTTATTCTTGAAGTGGCCATTCCTTATGCCCACCCCAAAGCCACCAATATTAAGGTAATATCATCCAAATCATTGCCCCAGCTTGCCCAGAAATATCAGAAAGCAGTTCCATCGTATATGAACATGGTAACAAATATGTTATATTATGCAGGAATGGTGGAATTCACCTATAATGAAAATGGAATTTCTTACAGTGAACGTATGATTACGGTAATTGAAGATTATGGCCATGGTGGTGGCGGATTATGGAAAAACCGCGAAAGTATTCTGGTTCGCAGCCCGATTAATCAGTTAGCTGTGTGGGAGAAACTATTCAGTACCATACAGAACTCAGGAATTTGGAACATTAATTGGATTACGGGCGAGATAAATAATCAAAGGATCAGGTCGGGGCAGGTGAAACTCACCACGGAAGAGATACGGAAAATAGACAACGAAATTACCGAAAGCCGCAGAAAAACTAATGCTGCAATCAATCATGATATGTATCTTACCATTACAGGGCAGGTTGATTATGTAAACCCGTTTACGGGTAAAACAGAGACGGATAATTCAAATTACAAATACCGTTGGACTGACCAGAATGGGAATATAATTTATTCTGATAATGATAGTTATAATCCAAATAATGATCCTTCGTTAAATGTTTCGGGTTATAAAAAATGTACTTCCACAAAATAAAACTAAAATATATATTGGAGGTTTGCGTTCCTTCGGGCATTAATTTAAAAAACAGGAATACCTTTAATTATATAATTTACACGAGGGATAAAATTTGCACAATAACTTATGATAAATAAACAAGAACATGGAGATGGTATTTCTCCCGGGAAAATTTCGCCTTCTAAAATATGATATTTACAGTTAAAATTCAAACAATTACCGATTTAACGGTTAGTTTACCCGAATTTATTTATAAATTAGCTTACTTGTTTTTATAAGCTATTCTATTCCAAACACACTGTACCATGAAATGCCCCTATTGTTTTAAAAGTTCATCCATCAGGTATAATCTGCGGAAAGGTTCACGGCTTGTGAATTACTGTATGTATTGCAAATCGGAAATCCCGCTTCAGTACTACGAATCAGAAGATACTGAGTATACACGAATTGCTACTTTAGGATATTCGGGTCATGGAAAAACCAGCTGGGCGGTTTCGCTTCTTTATGTGCTTAAGGCCATGAATGCACATTGGGATGGATTTTTTATTGAAACCCTCGACGATAATTCACACGATGCCCTTTATAACGATGTATCTGATCTTGAACAGGGAAAGCCCTTAGCGCCTACACCGGCTATTTTTCCGCATCCTGTTTTTTTCAGGCTCAACAATATTCCTGTGTTCAGCCAAAGGTTTGTTGGTTTGTTCGATACCGGCGGAAGATTGTTTGAAAATCTCGACCTTATGACCAAAAAAGGCAGGTTTTATACCCAGGCCAGCGCGGTTTTTTTCTTTATAAGCCTTGCCGAAGACGATATGTTGGACATCTGGAACATGAAAATCATGAAACTTTTAGACCGGTATATTAACGTAGTTTACAGTAGGTATGGATTAAAAACAGCCAAAAAACAAAGCATAGCGTTTGTTTTTACTAAACCCAGCCTGTTGCAAAATATGAAAGATAAATTCAGGCTTACACCCGACATTGAATCAATTTTACAATCGGGAACCATAGAGAATTTTGCTGAATTAAATGGACGTTTTTTGGAAAGGATAAAGCTTAATTCTGATAAAATTGAAGAATGGCTGAGGAAAAATGATTGCAATAGTTTTATTAACCATGCAAAAAGCAATTTTAAAAATGTCGCTTTTTTCATTACCTCTGCACTTGGGCAGCTGCCAGCCGACGACAAAGTGGTAAAGAAATTTTCGCTTAAAGACCCGAAATGTGTATTAGATCCTTTATTATGGGCACTTAGTATTTCCGGAAACGGAAAAATTATGAGTATAGGCTGAATAGGTTAATTTTATAATTCCAGTTATCGTCTAATTCAATTATATTTGAGATATATATTTAAAACCTGATTTTATATCCCTTTTTCAATGAAATGTCCTTATTGTTTTAAAACGGTAAAGCTCAGAATCCAGGATAGGGGTAAAACCCACCAGTATTATTGCAGCGAGTGCGAATCTGAAATTCACAGGGCTTATGTCGATTATCCCGGTACACCTTCAACACGAATTGGAATGGTAGGATTTACCGGTCATGGAAAAACAGTGTACATTACCTCTCTTTTCTACCAGCTGCAAAGTCTTGATTCGTTCTGGGAAAATTATTATTTCGAAACCCTTGATGATTATACCCACGACATTATGTTCGAAAAAGTGCTTGAGCTGAAAAGGGGAAGGCTTTTCTCGGGTACACCTATTAATTTTCCAGAACCTGCTTTTATCCGGTTTAACAATATGCCCTATTTTGATGATCAGATTGTGAGCATGTACGATATTGGTGGCGGGGTGTTCGACAATCCCGAACTGATGACCCAAAAAGGAAAATACCTTGCCCATTCCGATACGGTTTTTTTCATTATGAGCCTGGTGGAATCGGATGTTGCAGATGACTGGAACCTGAAAACCATGAAACTGCTCGACAGGTATATCCATGTAGTTTATAGCCGGTTTGGGGCCAATTTATCAAAAAAACAAAATCTTGTTTTTGTTTTTACAAAATCTGACGAACTGATGAAACTCGAAAATGAGAAAAAACCAACTCCCGATCTTGTGGATTATTTTAACAGGGGCACTATTGAACAATATGGAATGATTTACGATTATACCTTCGAAAGAATTAAACATAACTCAAATAATATCGAAAACTGGTTACGCAGCAACAATTGTAACGGTTTTATCAACCTGGCACAAAATCATTTCAGAACGGTGGGCTTTGTGCTTGTTTCTGCACTGGGTGTAGCCCCGGTTGACAATAAGCTCACTGGTGAACTTTCGCCAAATCTTCCGAAATGTGTAATCGATCCTTTTTTATGGGCTTTGTATGCCCCGAATGTAAAATCTCAGCATAAATGGTGGTCATTTAATAAAATGAAATGGAAACGCTCGATAAGAAAAACAAAATTTTAGCAATTGTATTTTTAACAGTTGCCCTTGTATTATCAATAATAACTTTTATTGTAAATCCCTGGTACATGCTGATAATTTTCCCCATCGGCATTTACGCGTTAATCCAGGTGGAAAAACCTAAGTATATTTTAATTTTTTCGGCAATTTTATTAATTCTGGCCTGTCCGGTAATTCTTGTGGTAAGAAAATCTATGGAAGAATATACGCTGAGAATGATGAATGATTCAATGGAGGAGTTTTTTAAAACCATAATAATTTCAACCCTGGTACTTTTTGTTCCGTATTTTTTTGCAGGCATGTATTTTAAGGAAATTCTAAAATTAATTGAGAACCAAAAAAGATTTCCAAACCTTTTTGCCGGCTACCCTTACCTTGTTTGCAGGGAACATTTTGTAAAAACAAAAGAATACAGTGTGTTCAGCTATAAAGGTATAAAGTGCAGGTTTACAAATTATTGTCTGGATTCGGGCAACCTGCTGGAGGCGGCACAATTGGTTGGGTTGATTGGAATATTGAGTGATGGAAAATTGGTGGGCAACCAGTATTTTACTACGCTTTGGGATCACCGTCATCGTAAAATAAGGTATGGCGATTATGATGTAATTGAAATTCATCAGAATGCTGAAATTCAGGACTATGATTTTGTAATTTCTAAAATTATAACCTTTTTTTACAACGAAACAAAAAGGTTCAAACCTTTAAACCACACCATTGTAAAACTTTCTGCAAAAGTGCCGCTGAGCGAAAATTCAAAACTTTTGCTTCAAAAGCATTTTCTATCTGTTGAATATTTTAAATAACCTAAATTTCTCTGATCATGACAGAGTTCAAAGTACATCAGCTCATTTACACCAAGCTAAATCCCAACGACAGCCCTACAGGAAAAAAAGATTTCCATTCCGCATTTTATCCCAGGGATTATCTGAAAAACCAGGATATTCTGATCATAGAAAACCATATTTTTATTCCTGATGTAAGCAACTTTACAGCAAAGCAGGTAGTTTGTTTTCAGAAGATAAATGCCGAAACCTGCCTGCTGATATATGAAATCAGGAATCTTCCTTCGGAAACAGATACCCTGGGCAGGGGTGGAATATTTATAGCACATGTTTTTATTTTTCCTGAAAATCTGTGGAAAAAATTGCCATCGCCAATCAAATTGTTTGAATATGTTAATGGATACATTTATAATTCAAGGGCCGACCTTTTAAAAAGCAGTATGATTGATAAACCTACTGGCAATATCGCACCCATTGTTTTACATCTGGATGAAAAAGAATTAAAAAACACGAAAATTTCTATGCCTGATGGGAATTTTGAAATACAGCTATCGCTCTACCTGTTGGATTTTTTTAAAAAGGAAAACCGTGAACAGAGATTTATTGTCTTTGGTAAAGAAGAGAAATCCAGGGAGTTGTTCGACCGGATGGTAAGTATTTTACCTAACGAATTGAAAGTTGAAATTGCCTGGGATACGCAGTTCGACGGGGGAAGAATGGTAGACAGCAATAAGGTTTTTGTTTCATACACTAACCGCGTACCAAAAGGAGCGAGTGGCTCAGTTTTGGTGAATTTAACAAACAGTTCCATTCAATTAACAAAGGTTTTTAAGGTGGATGAAGAGCCAGCCCCCTTTGCAAGGTGGATAGCCGGATGCACAAGCTCTATAAAGTATAGTTTTGAAGTGGAAGAGGCATACCATCTTTCGAATGCTATTTTAGTTGATGAAATCTATAATTTTGATGAAGATTGGGATCCGGAATGTTTTGCGAATACAAACAGGAAAACCATTGATAAATTATTCTATAAAAAATGCAGAAAAATATTTAAGGCAAAAGTTTCCAAAGAGCTGCTGAAATTAGTTACACCGAAACATAAATTGCTCTTTTATTACGACAGGTTGAAATACGAGGATTTCACCAATTATTTTTTGTTGATTATTGAAACAGGACGAATTTCAGAAAGCAAGTTGAAAAACAATATTCCTCACAGTATTATCATCCATAATAATGTATTAAAGATAATTGAAAAACTTTGGCAAACCAACACTTTAGATTTGAATGAATTTAACCAGCTTCACGAAACAGAAAAGTTACAGCTAAATCGCTACATTCTTAAATCTTCTGTATTAAAAAAAAACTGGTACCTCCGGCTCATTAAATCCGATGAGGTTTTATTGAAATTTTATACCCGGCAGTATCCAAAACCCCGCAGGATAATAAGACTTTTCAGGAAAGTTTTAAAAATGAACGAAGCCGAATTACAAAAACTCGGGTTCGATATTTTCACCATTAGAAAGGTTTTTTATTTCAGGCTTAGGTATCGGGTTAAAAGAGTTTTAAGGATATTCGGCAAAAAGTAAAACTTCTATTTCGTATCCGGATAAACAAAAAATATGGGAAATAATTCAGCATTCAGGTTTGGATTCATTGCCGACAGAATAATAATCCTTATTGCTTATATAATTGCCATTGTAGTCGCCTTAGGTTTTACTCCAATTGCGTATAGCGGAGAAAATGAAATAGTTAGGTTTGCTATTGGAGATTTTATAGCCACAATTGTAATTTTCTTTTTTAGCCTTGTTTTTAAAAACTCAAGCGTTTACGATCCATATTGGAGTGTTGCACCACCAGTAATGGCATTAATACTTTTTATAAAACGGGGGTCGCCGTTTCAAAACCTGAGTTTTGTACTTGCACTTATAGTGGTATTTTATTGGTCGATTAGGCTTACCCGCAACTGGCTTAGAACCTGGCCTGGATTATACCATCAGGACTGGCGCTATACCATGCTGGCTCATAACACCGAAAAATTTTACTGGCTGGTCAGTTTTTTAGGAATCCATTTATTTCCAACCATTGCAGTATTTGTGGCATTTATTCCAATTTTTACAATTGCCGGATTTAACAATACGCATTATGTTTCAGTAATTCCTGGATTTGTAATTTCCCTGGTAGCAGTTGAAATCGAAAGAATTGCCGATATCCAGCTACATAGGTTTAAGGCAGAACAAAACTTTACTAAAGAAACCGTTTGCATTTCCGGCCTTTGGAAATATTCACGACATCCCAATTATTTTGGCGAAATTCTTTTCTGGGCAGGCTTATTCGTTATGGCGCTGGGCATTTATCCATCAGGTTTTTATGTTTATGGAATTGGACTGGTTGTTATGATTCTTTTATTTGTTTTTATCAGCATTCCAATGATGGAAAAAAGACAGTTGTCCAAACCGGGCTACAGTGAATACCGTCAACGGGTATCCATGCTTATTCCATGGTTTGTAAAAAAATAAGACATATTAATTTTAAGTTCATTTTTAAAATCTACATACAATTCAGTAAACCCAGACAGCAATTGGGTAAAATTATAAATTTAAGGAAAACACTTAAAGATGTTCGCTGGCGGGTATTTGAAATTTTATAGTTTAATCAGGTCAATTAACACTGTTAAATAAGTTAATTACAGGTTAAACCTTATTGCTCCGAAAATATTCCTTCCGGGAGCGTTTATTCCGCTGGCAAAAGTCCTGTACTGGGTGTCTGAAATATTGTCTATTCCTGCCTGAATCGTTATAAATTTTTGTATTTTATACGATATTCTCAAATTAAGGGTAATCCAGGCTGGCATACCATCGGGGGTTGCATATTGTTCATTGTCTTCGCCATTAAGGTAATAATCTTTCAATTTCTTAGCTCCATTGTAGTTGACAAAAAAATCTGAGCCAAAATTTTTGTGCGAATAAGTAAGTTGAATCCTTGCCATTAGCGGCGGAATATGATCAAGGGGCGAATCGTTCGACTCGGTTTTAATCCTTCCATAAGTATAATTCAAAACAAAATTGAAATAAAAATCGCTGCCCAATTTTGATCGCAGGTTCGAAGAAAATCCGTACAGATATGCGTCTCTCTTGTTTTGGTTGGCCATTACCTTGCTCATAGTGCCATCATATAGTATTGAATCCTGGCCATTAAACAAAAAATCGTCCGTAACAATAGCATCATAAAAACGGGAGTAATACAAAGTGTTTTCCCAACTGGTATTTGCACCGATAAACCTTGTAATGCCGGCTTCGAAATTGATAGTTTTTTCAGGCTTTAAATCCGGATTGGGAACAATTACAGTACCCGGTGATGATTCAAAAACCTTGCTTAAATCGTCAACATTTGGCACCCTGAAACCGGTTGATACAAGCAATGAAAGTTTCCAATCGTCTGATGGATTTTGGATGAGTCCGATTGTTCCCGATAAAACCGGGGTTTTTTGATCAACTGATTTATAAGGGAAATTAAAGAAAGTAGTATCCTCGAAAGTGCAATGGAGTGTTGTGTAGCCCACCCTTACACCATCGGTCAAAATCAACTCTTTGTTAATTTGTAGTGTATGAGACAGATACAAGGCAATATTCATCATGGTATTTTCCCCGTCAGGATAACGGGTGTCGAGGGGTTCTTCAGCACCGGTTACAATATTATGCTTGTTGGCTGTAGATTTTAGCGTATTAAACTGTCCTTCCAATCCAACCCTAAGGTTATTTTTTCCTTTAATGGATTGCAAATCGAGGTTAAATCCTGCAACATTCACATTTTCAATCCGGTTTGATAAATTGTCATTCCCAAATTTCCTTGAATGCCTGCTTTCTTCAATATTCTGAAAATTCAACCCAAAATGCATATTCTGGAAGAAGGAGACATCACTTTTCCGGTTTAAATCGTAGGCTGTATGCAAACGTTGCTGAGGTCCGTAATACCATTCTGAATAATTCAGTCCCGATGGCGTTGGGTCAGTAAGCCTGTCGTACCTTGGAACATCTGTTGAAGTTGAAAATTGAAAATTTAACTGGTGCGAAATTTTTTCATTTTGTTTTAAAAGAAATTTTTGTAAAAAATCATACTGGCTATAACCACTTTGTACCTGAAGGTAACGATCACTGTTTTCTACCAGTGAATCTTTATTTCCAAATCTTTCAGCATAGAAAGGCCTTTCGCCATAAGTACCATCGTAAAAAGGATTTTGGTTTGTTCCTCCTCTTAAATGCCCAAATTTTGAAGCAGTGAATGATGTAAGAGAGGCAAATCTTACGCTGCCCAGGTTAAAATCGAGGTGCCCGGTAAATTCATTATCTGCGCTTGCCAGTCGGGTAAAGGCATTTATATGGAGATTAGATTTTTGTCCCGGTTCTGCCAGTAAAGGCTTTTTAGTGTAAAAATGTACAACGCCTCCCAATGCATCACTTCCATAAATTGTTGACGACGGACCGAAAAGTATTTCAGCTCTTTCAAGCATGTTATTATCTATGGTCACTACATTCTGCAAATGACCGGCCCTATAAATAAGGTTATTCATTCTAATCCCGTCAACAACAAGTAAAACACGGCTGGCTTCAAAACCTCTTAAAACCGGGCTGCCTCCTCCAAGCTGGCTTTTCTGAATAAAAACATTTCCGGTATTTTGTAATAAATCAGCCGAAGATTGAGATTGTGAAAGTTCAATGGATTTCTGATTTAAAATTTGAACCTGCTGAACCACAATACGTTTAGATTCTTCAACTTTATTGGCTGAAATGATTACTTCATCAAAAAGATGATCAGCATTTGTGGTCGAATCGGCAATATTTGTTTGCGATTTTAAAAACGGGCTTATTAAAATAAAAACGAAGAGAACGGTGAATTTAATCAATTGCATTGTTTAAAATGTTTAAGATTTATTGTTTATCTAAAAAGCTTTTTTAAACTTCAAAGATACAATGCTTTTGTACCATTTACTATTATAAAAGTCAGTAAAATATTAAATATTGTTAGGGTAAATTATTTTCATAATTTTTAAAATAAAAAAACCGTCGTAGTTTTTAGTTGCGACGGTTTTGTTTGTCCTGTAATTATTTTACTTGGTGGCGTCGAGCATAATCGGGGTTCCCTTGCCACCACCCATAATAATGATTTTAGCATTTGGCGAAGTAGAAATAGCTTTAATCATTTCATATTGTAACTGCTTGTCGCTGAGGCCGGTGCTTATTATCCGCTGATAATCTGCAATACCTTGTGCTTCAACCCTTTTACGTTCAGCTTCCTGTTTTTCCTTTTGAAGGACAAAGGTCATTTTTTGTGCTTCCTGTTCTGCATTTATTTTCGATTCAATCGTTTCCTTAACAGACTGAGGCAAAGTGATATTTCGCACCAGTAATTGTTCAAGCAATAATCCCCTTTCTTTAAAATCTTTTTCAATAGAAGAAAAAATCTTTGACTGAAATTCATCACGCTTGGTTGAATATAATGCAACAGCATCGTAGTATACAGCATTGTCGCGGATTTTTGTACGGCAGATAGGCCTAACAATGGTATTTTTATAATCTGTACCTATTTCTTTAAGAATACGCGGTGCTTCAGCCGGAATTAATTTATACAGTACAGTTAAGTCTACTATGACTTCCAATCCATCGGCACTCAAAACCCTGATGGCATCATCGCCAGATTTTTCTCCTTCGTCGTGAACCCCCGACATAGTGTAATTCTGGGTTTTGATGTCAAATGTAACCACCTCTACCAGAGGATTAACCATGTTTAAACCACTTTCAAGAGTGGTATTGTTAACTTTACCGAAAAGTTTTTGTACACCCACTTCGCCGGGTTCAATTTGTTTTACCGAAGCAATCATGGCACCAATAACAATCAATGCAGTACCTACAGTAAGAATTGTACTACTGTAATTTCGGGCAGGACTGTTGGATTTTTTCAGAATAAGCCCTAAGAACAGGGCAATAATACCAATAACAGCAAGAAACATAATTTTAAATTTTAGTTATTAAATTTTAATCTTTTTCTTATCTAAACTATTTTTCCTTTTATAGTGGCTAAACAGTTATTAAAACAAAAATAAAGATACATTGTTTTTTTTGTTTGTAACCAAACCACTTGTTTTTTTAGGCAAAAAATAAAAAAAAGCCGGTTAACATTTAAAAATTACCGGTCATTTTTTTAATGGTTGTACAGCTTATTAGCCAAATACTATAAAAAGGTTTTCAAATTGAGAGGCAACTCATAAACCTGCCATCCGGCTTTTTACTTTTGAAGACTTTTAAAACCAAAGATCTCAAAAAACAAGAGGAAATAAATGTAAGCATCCGTAATTATTTCCTGTTTTCAACCAATTCAACCGCTTTATTAACAATATCTACATCAATAAAGCCCCTGAAACCACTAAATCCTACCGAAATTTCATCCCCACTTTTTAGCGAAACAGGTAACCCTCCTTGCCAGCCTATTAAATCGGGTTTTAGAATTCCATATACCTTGTCGTCAATTTCGTTGTTAAACACTTTTTGTTCATACAAGCCTGTTGCTATTCCGGTTATCCATACCTGGCTGGCTTTGGTCCATGCAACATAACGCTCTGCGCGAACGGATTTTGTCTTTGCCAAACAACCGGCCATAAACATTCCCTTCTTTGTCAATTATACAAACAGCAACATTTCCATCGGAAATAAGCTGATCTTTAGGATCTTCGAGATACTTCGGGATTAAATTTTCTATTGCGTCAAGAATTTCTTCTATTTTTGGGGTTAATGCCTTGTTGTCCATAATGTTATATTTTATGTTTTGAGAATTATTAATTGTAAATCCACATCAAACAATTAGATCAAGAAGAATAAAATTTAGATAATTGAAATTTTATCTACTTTTTTTCTTCAATAAAAATAAAATCCAGGTAGGCCAGATTAGCCCCGGCGTTGTATTTAAGTGTTAGCAGTTGCAAACCAGGCTTGTCAAATACTATTTTCCCAACCGTGGCTTGAGTCCAGTTATGCCAGTTTCCTGTATTTTCGGGCAATACAAGGTCAACTGCTTTTTGGTTATTCACCCAAAGGCTCGATTTATTATCCTGGTATCCATAAATTGTTGAAATTTTATATATGCCCGATACTTTAACATCTACCGTATAATTTGTCCATTCCCCATCGACTTGCCAGCCAATATAAAGTTGATTAACGGGTGGATCTACCTTGTTGGGGTGGTTAAAATCAGCAAAATCTTTGGTAAAAGAGATATCAACTCCTTCTTTTTCCCTGAAATGCCAAATGTATTCCGATACTCCGGGCCGCTGATGAAGAATTTCCCTGTTCAGTTTCCCACTTCCGTTGTTGATTGAATCAGTATCATGATAGGCAACACCTTCACCACCCAAATCGTAATATGCCAACTCAATTCTGCCGGGAATTACCTGGGCACCCTTGCTGTAATACATGTCCTTAAATGGTTTTCCTTTATAGTTTTCAGGAATCTGCGCCATTAATGAAAAAGAAAACATTAAGAAAATAGGTATAAATCTGGTTTTCATGATTTTAATATCTGTTCTATTGTTTTTAATTCTTCTTCGGATAATTCTATTTTATTTAGGGCGGCTATATTGTCATCCAGTTGGGAAACTGAACTTGCCCCGATTAGCACAGAGGTAATCCTGGGATCTTTGAGCAGCCAAACTATAGCAAGCTGTGCCAGTGTCTGTCCGCGAGTACCCGCCAGTTCATTTAGTTTTTTAATTTTTTCTAGCTTTTCATTTGTTATATGTTCGGGTTTAAGGAATTTGCCTTTCGAAGCCCTTGATCCCTCAGGAATGCCTTTCAAATACCGGTCGGTAAGTAGTCCCTGGGCCAGGGGCGAAAATGGGATACAGCCAATTCCGTTTTCTTCGAGTGAATCTAAAAGGCCATTTTCTACCCAGCGCTCAAACATAGAATATTTAGGTTGATGAATTAAGCAGGGAGTACCCATATCTTTCAGTATTTTTGCTGCTTTTTGAGTCAGGTCGACGGGGTAATTTGAAATTCCGGCATACAAAGCTTTGCCTTGTCTCACAGCGTGGTCAAGAGCACCCATGGTTTCTTCGATTGGGGTTTCCGGGTCGGGCCTGTGCGAGTAAAAAATATCCACATAATCGAGCTTCATTCTTTTGAGACTTTGGTTTAAGCTGGCAATCAGATATTTGCGAGAACCCCATTCTCCATATGGTCCGGGCCACATATCATAACCCGCTTTTGTTGAAATAATCAGTTCGTCGCGGTAAGACCTTAAATCTTTGTCGAGAATTGAACCAAAATTTTCTTCGGCAGAACCATAAGGAGGGCCATAATTATTTGCCAAATCAAAGTGGGTGATTCCCAAATCAAAAGCCCGCCAGATTATTTTCCTGTAATTTTCATAAATATCTGTACCACCGAAATTGTGCCATAAGCCTAATGAAAGGAGGGGCAATTTTATTCCACTCTTGCCACATCTCCTGTAAGTCATGTGGTTGTATCTATCTGCTGAGGCCATGTAACTGATTGAATTATACATTGGTTAGGATTTTAATTAATTATTAATTATACCAAAATTAATGTTTTTTTGGGATAATTTGTTATCAAGTGGTATCTAATATGCAACAATGCGGCATTTAGCCAAATGTTGGTAACAAGATTGCCATTTTTAGGATAATTGTAAAAATGAAAAAGTAAAAATCAAAACATAATAGATATCAAAAAAAAAACTATAAAATGCATAAAATCAGAAATTTGAGAAATTGTACAAAGAGATAAAATGTTTAAAAATCTTAAAAATTCTGATTTGAAGCAACCAAAGCTGCCCACTTTTCATCATGGTTTAATAATAAGTGATTTGAAATAATAAATGATATTAGCATCTGTCCCTTCAATAGTAACCAGGTTGTTTCCTTCCTATATCTGGCGCTTTAATGAGCCTGAAAAAAGGGTATATCTTACTTTCGACGATGGTCCAATCCCTGAAACCACAAACTGGATTTTATCGGTATTAAAAGAATATGGTGCAAAAGCAACTTTTTTCTGTGTGGGGGATAATGTTCGAAAATACCCATACTTGTACGAAGATATAATAAAGAACGGTCATTCTGTTGGTAATCATACATATAACCACTTAAACGGAAGAAAAACAGAAACGAAAGAATATGTAAAAAATGTTAGGAAGGCAGAACATTTTATTCAGTCAAATTTGTTCAGGCCCCCTCATGGAATGATAAAAAGTGCACAATATCAGGATTTAAAAGAAGATTACAATATTGTGATGTGGAATGTGCTGAGTCTTGATTATGAGCGTCGTATTAGTCCACAGCAGTGTTTGAGAAATGTTACTTCAAATGCATCTCCGGGTTCCATAATTGTGTTTCATGATTCAGTTAAATCGTGGAAAAACCTTCAATTCGCGCTTCCTATGACATTAGAATTCTTATCCCGACAGGGTTATTCTTTCCCTGCCATTCAGCTCGAATCTAATTACATTCAAAAAACCGAACTGATTAAATGGGGATTTGGTTCATCAATGGCAGTAAAAAGAATTTAAAGTTAGAAAGATTCCGGGAAAATTTTCCGGCTGAAATAAAAAAAACGGCATAAAGCCGTTTTGAAGATAATGTGCTAAAATTAACCAATTTACCTGAAAGTAATATCGGAAAAAAATGTTCTGATTTTTATTTTAAGTTGATTTAAAGCTTAAGTAATATCATTGTTTTCGAGTTGGAAAATTTCCTCTAGCTTTACTTTGAAAAAGTTTGCAATTTTTAAAGCAAGCACAGTTGAGGGAATAAATTTACCTGTTTCAATGGCATGGATAGTTTGTCTGGAAACATCAACCTTTTCAGCAAGTTCGGCCTGGGTAATTTTGTACCTTGCGCGCTCAACCCTTATTGTATTGTTCATAGCGAAAATTTTATCTGATTATTAATTATACTTCAGTTTCAGTAAGCTGGAAAAGTTCGTTGAATTCCACATTAAAGTATTGTGCTATTTTGAGCGCTAATACTGTTGAAGGAACAAACTTTCCGGTTTCTATTGAGTGGATAGTTTGCCTCGAAACCTTTAAGTGTTCAGCAAGTTCAGCTTGTGTTATCCTTTTTTTGGCTCTTTCAACCCTAATTGTATTGAGCATTTTCGAATTTTCCATTTTTTTCCTGTTTGAGAATTAAGAGATTTATTTTATTGTTCAAAAGTTTCAAAAAGTATACCAAAATCATTTTTATTTTCCACCGAGTATTTTATTGTTGCAAAAATTAATATTTTATTTGTTTTTTTTTAACGAATTATAAGATTCTACCCGGAATTGTTGTTATAAATTTATACATTATAAACATTAAACTTTAAAAAAATTAATAAATACTGTACAATATATATGCCAGAATCAGATGAATGCGAAGTATTCTTGTAGTATAAATCTATCTTTTTGACTTACACTGAGTTTCTTTAAAAAATTATAATTTTGTAGCGTTTAAAACTGATTCTGGAATACAAAATAGTTAGAGGGGGAAGTTCTGCACTTATATTTTGAATTGTTTGAAATTAGAAACCAAAAATTTTAGAATCATTAAATTTTATTATCTTGCAAATTCTTTATAAATTTCGGTTATAAATCTATTAGTATGGCAACTTTTTTTGAAACCAATTCCGATATAAAATCATATCTTACTTTCAGGCTGGGGCAGGAAATATTTGCCTGTCATGTTAATAAATTACTCTCTATACTTGAAATACCTAAAATTACTGATGTACCGGGTGCCCCAAAATATATGAAGGGGATAATAGATTTGAGGGGAAAAGTTTTACCGGTTATTGATGCAAAGATTAAATTAAACATGTCCCCAACCGAAATTACAAAAGATACCTGTATAGTTGTGATGGATATTACCCTGGATAATGACAATTTACTCGTTGGAGTATTAGTGGATGCGGTGCAGGAAGTGATGGAATTTGATAAAGACAAGATATTGCCACCTCCGAACCTGGGCAGTAAATACCATTCAGAATTTATAAATGGCATAGTCAGGAAAGATGACAGATTTATCATGTTATTGGATATTGATATGGTATTCTCGCTCGACGAAATTGACTTTCTGAAGGAATCTACCGAAGCCAATCCGGAAATTTTAAATAAGCCTTCTGAATAATTTACATTTCCTTTAATTTACAAAGTATGTAAGTTTGGTTGTACTGAATCGCACCAGAGTCAGTAAATACTATCATAATTGAATCCAACCCGAATTTCTAATTTCTTATTGGTATTGTATACATCTTTTAGTGATGCGGGAAATTATTTTTATTCCGGATTAGTCAAAAGATATATTTCAGTATTACTAATGACAATAGCCTCAAGATGTTCCGGGTTAATCCCGACTTAGAAAACAGTTCTTTTCAAGTCATTTAAATGATTAGATATTTTTAGCCGTATTGTCTTTAGAAAAATTCTATTGACAATTTTGGGTTTATTTATTTCAGGTTACTCCTAAAATTACCTTTTAATCAATAATTGTGTAAATTATATTTATCAGATATCCCGTAAATGGCTGGGTTGAATTAAATTTCCTCCATTAAAAATTAAGTTAATCAAATTCAGAAAAAAGTAAATCTTTCTCAGTTAAAACTTCCGGTGTATTTGGTCACTTGTTTTATTTTACTAAACTTAAGTACAAGTAAATCAGCCAGATTTAAACTTTTTTTAAAAAAATTAATAAAAATTAGTACTATGTGATACAAAGTACTAAAAATATTTATTATCTTTGTATAAAATATTATAGGGTATAAAATAGTATTAGAAAATGAAAAACAATAACTATTCTCGTTTAGATTTAGGCTATTTAATCCTTAAGGCGCTTGAAGAGCAATATGCTTCGGCTGAAGATATTATTTCTAAACTAAACAATCAGAACATTGAATTTGAGAAAAGAAACTTTTATCCTGTGCTGTCAGGATTATTATTGGATAATTATCTGTGCTACAACTGGCTTGAAGATGAAAACGGCATTCCGGAAAAACATTTTCATCTGACCAGGACTGGTTATTCACTTTTACATAAATAAACTCAAACAATTAGAAAATGAAGCTCACTGAAAACATTAATCTGGCAGGTTTAATTTTTACCATCGACGAAGATGCTTATTTAAAGCTGCAAAATTACCTGAATGCTATTGAAAGGTATTTTGGAACCAAAGATGAACGGGATGAAATAATGGCCGACATTGAATCGCGAATTGCGGAATTATTTCAGGCACAACTGAACAAATCAAAAGAAGTAATTAGTTTATCTGATTTGGACAGGATTATAGATATAATTGGGAAGCCCGAAGATTTCGCAAGTATAAGTGACAAACCCGGCCCAAGGTTTTATGAAAAATCGGAATATAAAACCGGAAGGCTTTTCAGGGATATAGATAAAAAAGTGCTGGGAGGAGTTTGCAGTGGCCTGGGAGTTTATTACAACGTGGATCCGGTAATTTTAAGGGTACTCTTTGTTTTATGCCTTGGATTGGGTTCATTGCTGGTATACGTAATTTTCTGGATAGTACTTCCACCAGCCAGGAGTTTAGAAGATAGATATGAAATGAAGGGATACAGATCGAGAAACCTTGATTTCAGAACATTTTAGTGAAAGGAAATTGATGTAAACACAACAACAATGTAAAATATTGAATATTAAAACAATGAATATGAAAATAGAAAATGCAAAAGCGCAAATGAGAAAAGGCGTATTGGAATATTGCATACTTTCAATCTTATCAAAAAAAGATTCGTATGCTTCTGATATCCTGCAAAAACTTAAAGAAGCTAGACTGCTTGTGGTAGAGGGCACGCTTTATCCATTACTTACAAGGCAAAAAAACGCTGGTTTTTTGAGTTACCGGTGGGAAGAATCTACCCAGGGGCCACCACGCAAATATTATAAGCTTTCCGATGCAGGGAAAATATTCCTTTCCGAAATGGATCAATCCTGGAAAGAATTGGTTGAGGCTGTCGAAATGATAAATTCAGGTTCAGATTCAGAATTTTCGGTTGATGAATAAAAGCCTGTAAAGATTTTAAGAAAAAGAATTAAACAGATTTAATGATTAAACAAATGAAGAAAACAATAAGGATAAACATTAGCGGGCTGATTTTCAATATAGACGAAGATGCATACAATAAACTGCAGCAATATCTTGGTTCAATAACCAATAAATTTTTAAATACCAACGAAGGCAACGAAATAATTGCTGATGTGGAAGCCCGGATTGCTGAACTTTTCCAGGAAAGAATAGGGGACCGGAAAGAAGTGATAAATCTCCCTGATATAGATTATGTGATAGAAATAATGGGTGCACCTGAAGAGTTTGAAGATTCTCAGCAGGATGAACCAGACCGGGAAGATGAAATTCCGGATAGAAAACCTACCCGGAAAATTTACCGCGATTCGGAAAAAAGGGTACTTGGTGGTCTTGCTGCTGGAATTGCAGCCTATTTTAATATAGATCCCTTAATTGTAAGGGTTATATTTATAGTCTTTACCTTGTTTTATGGAACCAGTATTCTGGTTTACCTGCTTTTGTGGATTATGATCCCCGAAGCGAAAACCCGTAGTCAGAAACTTGAAATGAGGGGAAAAGATATTAACCTTTCAAATATAGAAACATCCATTAAAAGCGAATTTCATGAAGTTAAGAAAAACTTCCAAAAGTGGCAGAAATCTGGAGGGTATGAAAATTTACGCGAAAATATTGGTTCCATCTTAAGCTTTTCGGGCAAAGTAATGATAGTTTTCCTGAAATTTATTTTGATAATGATTGGCATATCATTTTTAATTTTCGGGATAGGCATGCTGGGTACCATGACTGGTGTTTTTTTCCTTAACAACACATTTCTTTCGCCCTTCAGCTGGAATGGAATAGAGTTTAAACTGCATGACATGATTACAATGTTTACGGATGGTTTTACAGCCAGGGTTGGAATTATATCAACATACCTGCTTCTTTTAATTCCTGTACTTTCAATCATTTATGTAGGATTGAAGTTTATTTTCAGGATTAAAACAAGAAATAAGTACATTGGTTTATATGCAGGATCATTATGGTTGGTAAGCCTCTTGGTATTATTAGGGGCAATAGTTAAAATTGGCTATGGAATGCGATCAACCGAAGAAGTAGTACAAACTTATCCGATAAATAACTTAAATTCAGATACATTATATTTTAGGATGGCAGATGGCGAGGAAATAAATAACTGGGATGAACGATTTATCAATTTCGGAAGTGTTTTTGTAAATATGAAAGAGGACGATATGAAATTAATGGGACAACCCAATCTTTCAGTTATTAAAAGTGAAAATAAAAATATAACTGTTAAATTTTCCAGGCGATCTGACGGAGAAACAAAAGCTGAAGCATTAAAATACGCCAAAAATATAAGGTACGACTGGCAACAGGTAGACTCTTTATTTTATTTTAAAAGGTATTATCAAATAGATGGACCAAAAAAACTTAAAGATCAAAGAGTTGACATTGATTTCGAAATTCCGGTTGGTAAAATAGTTTATTTTGATAATAACATAGGTGAAATTACAGGCCGCATAGATTTTGTAAACTCCGAATGGCCGGAAAATATTGACAGGAAATATTGGATAATGACAGAAAACGGACTTATGGAACTGGGTGACTATAAGAAAGATATGAAAGACGGGAAATTAGATTTCAATGAACCGGAAAATATAGTTGATTCAAATTCGACAAGTACAGACGAAATAGAGAAAATGAAACAAGAACTTGATTCAATGTAATTTTATTCCCTTGCAAGTAAAAATAAGAAAAAAGCCGGTCAATTTAGAGATCGGCTTTTTTTATCAAATCATTCAACAATTGTATTCCATTCAAAAATGTCAGGTTCGTCACCAGTCTGAATGGCCAGCAATTTATTGTAAAGCTTTAACGATACCGGACCCGGCTCAGTTCCAAATAAATATTCCTTCCCGTTAAGGTTGTCGACAATTCTTTTTATCGGAGTAATAACAGCTGCTGTTCCACAAGCACCAACTTCATCAAATGTACCTAATTCTTCCAGCAAAACGGGCCTACGTTCAGTTTTCATACCAATAGATTCGGCGAGTGAAAGCAGGCTCATATTTGTTATTGAAGGCAGAATAGAATCCGATTTAGGGGTAATATATGTATTATTTTTTATACCAAAAAAATTAGCCGGGCCGCATTCATCAATGTATTTCTTTTCTTTTGCATCCAGGTAAAGAACGTTTGCAAAGCCTCCTTTGTGGGCAATTTCCATTGAAGCAAGACTAGCAGCGTAATTTCCTCCTACTTTAAACTTTCCGGTTCCAAGAGGGGCAGCCCTGTCAAACTCCCTGGTAATAAGCATATCAACAGGTTTAAAACCTTCTTTGAAATAGGGACCCACAGGGGTTACAAACACCATAAAAAAGTACTCTTTGGCCGGTTTAACACCTACTTCAGGTCCGGAACCAAATAAAAGTGGCCGGATATATAGAGATGCACCGCTTCCGTAAGGGGGTACAAATTTTTCATTTAATTTTATGGCTTTATTTACTGCATTCATAAAAATTTTATCCGGAACTTCGGCCATCATAATCCCTTTTGCAGTATTCATCATCCGGTGAGCATTTTCAATACACCTAAAAACCCTTATTTTGTTGTCTTTTCCTCTGAAAGCTTTCAGGCCTTCAAAGGCTTCCTGTCCGTAGTGCAGTGCAGTAGCAGCTATGTGTATATTGATATATTCAGAAGAAGATATTTCGAGTTCACCCCATTTTCCATTTCTATAGTAACATCTTACATTATAGTCGGTTTTTAAGTAACCGAAGGGTAGATTTTTCCAGTCAATTTCCATATATGAGATATTTAAAACAATTATTTCAATTGTACAAAGATAATTAAACTAGGTTGAATAATTTCAATAGGATTTAATGATAAAATTCATATGTAGGTTATTTAATCTTCATCCTTACTTTTTTTTAACAAAAAAATGAGGAATGTTAACACGATTTAATCAATAAACAACTATAAATCAGAAGAATAATAAAATATCGCGAGGTAAGATTAACCTTTACGAAACATCGTTTTGTAATGAATTAATTATTTTTGTAACCTTATAATGCAAAAACTCAAAATATTTCATTATATTTGGCATAAGATTAGCAGTAATGCTTGCTGTTGTTTCAAATCTGTTTGCAGTTTAACAGTGGCAATAATCAAAAACTGCAAATGAATTGAAGAATAAGTCAAATGAACATGATTTAAGATCTTTAAAAACTTATAAACTATGGAATTTAATAAACCAATCTTAGTACCCTGGGATTTTTCAGAAGTAGCTGAATATGCTCTTCTCCATGCTTTGCAATATTCAAAAACAACCAATGATCCGGTTGTTCTTGTACATGTGGTAAAAAAAGACAAAGAAGCTCCCGATGCGGAAATAAAACTGAAAAAAATAGTTGAAAAAACAAAAGCAGAGCATGGTATAGAAATAGGAATTCTTGTAAAGGAAGGAAGTATTTTTACTACAATTACTGAGTTGGCTGACGAATTAAAGGCGACTTTGGTTATTATGGGTACACATGGGATGAAAGGATTACAAAAATTCACAGGTAGCTGGGCTTTGAAAGTTATTGCCGGTACTACTGCTCCATTCGTTGTAGTGCAGGCACCACCAACGGATACGCTTACCGATATTGTGTTTCCTGTTGATTTTAAAAAGGAACAAAAAGAAAAGCTTGTTTGGGCCGGATATCTTGTAAGTCATTACAAAGCCAAAATTCATATTATCTACCAAACTTCTGCAGATACAAGAATTAAGGCCAAAACAAAATCAAATATTATTTTCTCGAAAAACTATCTGGCTGAAAAACAGGGAGACTTTGAAATTGTTGAATTGCCAAGCAAAAAAAGCCTCGCTGATGAATCAATCGAGTATTCAAAAAGAATCAAAGCCGGAATGATAATAATAATGACCACTAAAAATATCAGTTTCCAGGATTATGTGCTGGGAGCTGATGAACAGCAAATAATTGCAAATCCTGAAAAAATACCCGTAATGTGTATTAATCCCAAACCCGGAAGTATTTTTGGAGGATTTAGCTCTAGTGGATCTTAGTTTTGGGTATATAAGTTTTATCAAAAACCTGCTGTTATTGGCAGGTTTTTGAATTTAAAACGGGTGCATTTTTTAGAACCATACAAAAATGATTTTTCAAATTAAGAGGTTAATAATAAAATCGAAACTTTATGCCCCGGTTGGAGTAGCAATTATTTTTTCTATTTCTATCATTACTGTTCAAGCTGTTTATACCCTTAAAAAAAGTATAAATAATTCAATTGAGCAGGATTTATATGCACAAACCGGCGCCATTATTAAAATCATCGAAAACGAAAGAAAAACCAAACTCGAAAATGTTGAGATTTTTCTGAAAATAGCGCACGATTATTTTTACACCTCTACTTTAAGAATTAAAAAAGAAACTTTTCAGGTAAAAGCCATTAACCAATTTACGGGCTTTAACCATAATTTAGACATTAAAATATGGGAACACAATGGAAAACCACTTTATAAAAACAATGAGTTTGTAGATAAAATCCATAACCTTACCGGCGCTACTTCAACCATTTTTCAGCGAATTGATAGCGGGTTTATCCGGATTTCTACAAATGTACCGGATAATTTTAATAAAAGAGCTTTATTTACTTATATTCCGGACAGTTCAGTTGTGATTAAGAGTATATTGAAAGGAGAAACCTATATTGGTAGGGCATTTGTTGTAAATGACTGGTATGTAGCAGCCTACGAACCAATTATCGTAAAAGGTTCAGTCGAAGGTATTTTATATGTAGGGATAAAGGAAAAAAATCTGTTAAGGGTAAAGGAAATATTGAACGAAACCAAAGTGGGAAAAAACGGCAGTTTGTATGTTTTTGATGAAAATGGTAAGGTAATTATTAACAAACTTCATCAGGGAGAAAACTGGGCGGGAAAAGACTTTATAAAAAAAATACAGGCCAGGAAACAGGGAATAATCCAAACTAAAGATTCAGCTACTGGTAAAGTGCAGGTTGTGGCATTTAATTATTTTAGCGATTTTAAATTCTATATTGCAGCCATAGTAAATAAAGAAGATGAAACCAAAGGCTTAATAAATAGCATAATATGGCAATCCGTTATTTATGGTTCGGTAATTATGGTGTTGCTTTTTTTATTTGTTTACTTTGTGACCACTGAAAAACTCCACACTTATTTAAACCAGCTCGAAATTTCAAATAAAAAACTCCGGACCGCACGCGAAGCACTCGAATCATCGGAAAATAAATTCAGGACACTTTTCAACAACAGCAGTGATGAAGTTTTTGTATCCGATTTTCAGGGAAAATTTATAGAAGTAAACCAGGTTGCCTGTCAAACGCACGGATACCAGAGAGAAGAACTTTTGCAGTTACGTTTTTTTGACATCAAGACCAAAAAATACAGGCCATTTGTAACTGAAAATATTAAAAAAATACTTGAAAAAGGATACCATACCTACGAAACTGAACATGTTTCAAAATCGGGCATGGTAATTCCTTTTGAAATGAAAAGCAAACTGGTTGATTATGAGGGACGTCAACTGATTTTAAGCATTGCCAGGAATATTTCGGAAAGAAAAGCAATTGAAAAGAAAATAGTACAAACAATAATTGAAACTGAAATAAAAGAACGAAAACGATTTGCGGCTGACTTGCATGATGGACTTGGTCCTGTTCTTTCGGCTATTAAATTATATTCCGATTTAATAAAGAGAGGAAATTTTTCGAAAATGAGTCTTGAAGAAGCTGTACTGAATATTGAAGAACTTGTAAGTATGGCAATTACAAACACCAAAGAAATTTCGAACAATATTACGCCAACTGTTTTGGAAGATTTTGGGCTTGCAGTGGCCATACAGGAATTTTGTGCTTTTATTTCAAGAACAAAATCAATTCAAATCGATTTCGACAGCAAGAATTATTCCCTTAAAAATCCTTCCATTGAAGCTACCATTTTGTACCAAACAGCAAAAGAACTTATAAATAATACGCTAAAACACGCCAATGCAAAGAATATACGCATAGAATTAAAAAACCAGGGCCAGCAGGTTGTTTTGTATTACAGAGACGATGGGCAGGGATTTGATTTGGAACAAAAACTGGAAGAGAATTCTGGTTTAGGTTTAAATAATATTATAAATAAAATAAAAACACTCAAAGGAAGTTGCGATTTCAACAGCAACCCTGGTAGAGGAATGTTTGTAATTATTAGTCTTTTGGTTGATGATTCAAATTAAGGTAGAAAATATTATCTATTAGTAAGTTAGGACGATATAAGATAAACCTTTTCAGAAATTTATCGAAAAAATGATTTATATGAATACTTTTAAACAAATTGTGAATTTAAAATGGAAATCATAAGTGTAGCTATTGCAGATGATCATGTAATTTTCAGAAAAGGCTTACGTACCATTCTGAATGAGATACCTGAAATTAAAGTAGTTGCCGAGGCATCAAACGGAATGGAACTCCTTGAAGTTTTGAAAACATGCCAGGCCGATATTATCCTGATGGACATAAGGATGCCTATAATGGACGGACTTGAAGCTACTCAAAAAGTACTTCTTAAATACCCGGGCATTAAAGTAATTGCGCTTACAATGCACGAAGAAATAGGCTATTTCAACAAAATGATTGAAGCAGGGGCCATGGGTTTTTTACTTAAACAAACCAATAAGGATGAATTGGCGGTTGCCATTAACAGTGTAATGAACGACGATAATTATTATTCGCAGGAATTTATCGCCAGTATTAACAAAAACAATATTGTTAAGCGTCCGGCAAATATTATACTTAGCGAAAGAGAAAAAGAAGTTTTAGAATACATTTGTAAAGGACTTTCAAATGCCGAAATAGCTAAGATTTTAGGCATTAGCCAGAGAACAGTTGATGCACACCGTAGCAGGTTATTTGAAAAAACAGGTGCTAAAAATGCCCCAAACCTGGTATTATTTGCCGTTAAAAATGGTTTAATAAAAACCTGATTCACAATTTTAGAAGAAGTTAGCTAAAAGTACATCCGTAAAAATACCTAATCAGGATTTTTAAATAAAAAAACTATAATTAATCTTAAATTGTATATTTTTGTAAATCAGTATGTTAATCAAAATATGCTGAAAAACATAAATGCTGTTTTATTTAGAAAACGCCTGAACCATTCAATTTAACTACTTTCTACGCTATAGGTGTTTTCACCTAATCTTTAAATGTATAAAACACCAAATTCCTGAATAAACAATAAGTATACTTTTGTGGTGATGAAAAAGCAAAAGATAATACTTGTTGATAATGTTGGATTTTTAAGAAATGCACTTAAAAATATCCTGTTAAGTATTGGCAATGTTGAAATTATTGCTGAAGCCAGAAATGGCAATGAATTCATTGAACTGCTGGACAAATTCCCAACCGATATTGCTTTTATCGATATAAAACTTCCAACCGACGAAGGTATTGAAATCACAAAAGCAGCCTTGAAAAAGAACCCGAAACTTACCATAATAGCATTTAGTTCAGTAGATAAGCAATGCTATATTGACCAGATAATTGCTGCAGGTGCAAAGGGATATCTTTCGAAATGCGAAAATAATTATAATGTTTTAGTTGATATTATTAAAGATCCTAAAAGCGGATATTTTTTTTCAAACGAAAAATATTACATAAATCCACATATAGAACAAACTAAATGTTATACCTAAAAAACAAATAATCATGAAAGGGAAAAAAATACTTGTTGTTGATGATGACATAGATGTTGTAGTAGTTTTACAAACAATACTTGAAAACGAAGGGTTTGAAGTTGTTGTAGCCCATAACAAAACAGACGGTGTGAAAAAAGCCAAAGAAACAAAACCCGATCTTGCCATTCTTGATGTGATGATGACAACACATTTTGAAGGTTTTGAAATGGCCAGGGAATTATTTGAAACCCCTGAATTAAAAGGTATACCAAGGTTAATGCAAACATCAATCCAGGTACTTCCAACCAATAATCAGGATGTAATAGGAATGGCCAGACAGTTAAGAAAAAGTCCTGAATATAAGGAGCTTGAGGTTTTGCTTATTGAAGACACTAAAAATAACCAGGCCGGAATTGACTATCTATCTAAAGAAGGAAAAAACATTTGGGTTCCTGTGGATGGTTTTCTTCATAAGCCTGTTGACTCAAAAAAACTGCTACCGATGATTGAAAAATTATTGGCGAATAAAAACTAAAACAACCATTAACCAAAGAGGTGTGACAATATTACCATTTGCACTTCTGCGAGATTCTTTGTGGTTATTCTAATTCGTTTAACCACAAAGTTTTAAACAAAACGAAGTTCCGGAAAGCAAAAGGTTCATTTATTTTTATTTCTGAGCTACTTCATAAAAAATAAAATTTTTAATTATGTTAAGCGAAATTGAAAACATTCTCGAAGAGCATCCTGCCGCAGCAAGGGAGGATTTAATACCTATCCTTCAGGAAATACAGGAAAATCAAGGCTATCTTTCAGAAAAGGCAATTGTAAAAGTAGGTGAACACCTTAACCTTCCAACAAGCAAAATTTATGGGGTTGCCACTTTTTATAACCAATTCAGGTTCGAACCCAAGGGGAAACATCACATTCAAGTTTGCCGGGGAACAGCATGTCATGTACTTGGATCTTCTACAGTACTTGCACAACTTGAAAAACATTTAAAAACCAAAGCAGATCAGACCACCCGCGATGGCATGTTCAGTATTGAAGTAGTGGCTTGCATTGGTGCCTGCGGACTTGCACCGGTAATTTGCATAGATGGAGAATTTCATGCAAAAGTAACCAGCGAATCAATTAAAGAGATAGTAGAAAGTTATCGCAATAAATAAAAAAAGATGGAATCAATAAATAATAAAGACTTTCTGGTGAACAATTTACTTACCTTAAATGCAGAAATGCAAACCGGTGAGGAAGTAAATGAAAATCTTAACCGGGTAAGAAAAATTACAAATCAAAAACCGATTATTTACATTGGAGCTGGAACTTGTGGATTAGGTGCCGGTGCCGATAAAACACTTAAAGCGGTAAAGGCATTTCTTGAAAAAAATGCTATTGAAGCTGAAATTATTGAAACCGGGTGTATTGGGCTTTGTTCGTCAGAACCTTTGCTGGATATAAAAATGCCGGGTTTTAACCGGATTTCTTTCGAAAGAATAACAGAAGATAAGGTAGAAAACCTTCTTCAAAATATATTTAATTTAAACCTTAGCGGTGATAAAGCTCTTGGGCAGTTTAAAACATTATTAAACCGGAGTTGGGAAGGAATTAAAGACATTCAGGAACATCCGTTTTTTAAGCCCCAAACAAGGCTTGTATTAAAGAATTGCGGAATCATTGATCCAATTAGCATAGACGAGTATATTGCAAATGGGGGTTATAAGGTTTTTTTAAAAACAATAAGTGAAAAATCGCCCATTGAAGTATGTGATATCATTGAAAAAAGTGGTTTACGTGGAAGAGGGGGAGGGGGCTTTCTCACAGGCAGAAAATGGAAATTTGCTTATAACGAATCGAGTGATCAGAAATACCTGATTTGCAACGCCGACGAAGGAGATCCGGGTGCATTCATGGACAGGGCAGTGATTGAGGGCGACCCGCATAAGCTGATTGAAGGGATGGCCATTGCCGCATACGGGATTGGGGCTACAAAAGCGTATGTTTATATAAGGGCCGAATACCCACTGGCTATAAAGCGACTAAAAATTGCCCTTGATCAAGCCAGGGAGTATGGATTGCTGGGGCATAAAATCTTTGGAACAGATGTGGATTTTGATATAAAGGTTAAAATGGGTGCCGGTGCTTTTGTTTGCGGCGAAGAAACAGCACTTATCCATAGTATTGAAGGCAAAAGGGGAATGCCCAGGCCACGTCCGCCATTTCCTGCCGTTAGCGGATTGTTTGGAAAACCAACCATTATAAATAATGTTGAAACCCTTGCCAATGTGCCTGCAATTCTGGAGAAAGGGCATGAATGGTTCAGTTCAATTGGTACACAAAACAGCAAAGGGACAAAAGTATTTGCACTTTCCGGAAAAATTGAATTGACCGGACTGGTTGAAATTCCTATGGGAACAACAGTAAGGGAAGTAATTTTTAAAATAGCCGGGGGAATAAAAAATAAGAAAAAATTCAAGTCCGTGCAAATTGGCGGACCATCAGGCGGATGTATTACGGAAGAGAACCTGGATATTCAGATAGATTACGATTCACTTATTAAAGTTGGTGCCATGATGGGTTCGGGTGGATTAGTTGTAATGGACGAAGATACCTGCATGGTAGATATAGCCAAATTTTTTATGGATTTTATTCAGCGTGAGAGTTGTGGAAAATGTATTCCATGCCGTGAAGGAACAAAACGGATGCTTGAAATACTTGAAAGTATTACCAACAGGCCTCATGGAGGTTCGCGCCACGAAGCCCTTGAAAGGATAAACGGGGTTATACAACTTGAACGACTCGGTAAAGTTATCAAGGAAACATCACTGTGTGGCCTTGGTCAAACAGCACCAAACCCAGTATTGAGTACCTTAAAATGGTTCAGGAACGAATATGAAGAGCATATTTTCGACAGGCAATGTTCGGCCAGTGTGTGTACCGGACTCCGTACCTATAAAATAGATGTTGAAAAATGTACAGGTTGCATGGTTTGTGTCCGTAAATGCCCTACCGAAGCCATAATTGGTGCCAAAAAAACTACACATTTTATTGTTGAAGATAAATGTATCGGTTGCGGCAACTGTATGAATGTATGCAACTTCGACGCCATACTAGTTTTATAAAGTAAAATCAGCGAATCATGAATTTAAATATACAAGTTAACAATCAGCAGCTACAAGCCCAAAAAGGACAAACAATTCTCGAAGCGCTAAATGCCAACGGAATTAAAGTGCCTACCTTATGCCATATTAAAGACATGCTGCCTACAGGGTCATGCAGGATTTGTGTGGTAGAAAACCGTAAAACAGGTAAATTGATTCCATCTTGTTCACAACCGGTAGAAGAAAACATGGATTTATTGACCAATTCTCCACGGGTAAACGAAGCCCGAAAAACAATTATTGAGTTATTGTTGTCAAATCACCCCGATGATTGTTTGTATTGTCCAAGGAACATGAATTGTGAGCTTCAGACCCTTTCAAATACATACCATGTAAGAGAAAGACAAATTCGTGGGGTAAAGAACCACAATCATTTGGATCTTTCAAGTGCCAGTATTGTACGTGATCCCGCCAAATGCATTTTATGCGGAAGGTGTGTCAGGGTTTGTGAAGAAGTTATGGGCATTTCAGCTATTGATTTTATTAACCGGGGTAGCGAGTCTATTGTTGGGCCCGCTTTCAATAAGGGATTAAATACCTCAAGCTGTGTTAATTGCGGTCAATGTATTGTAGTTTGTCCAACCGGGGCATTAACCGAAAAAAGTCATTTGCCGGAGTTACTTGAAGCCCTGAACGATCCAAAAAAACATGTTATAGTGCAGCATGCGCCTTCCATTTCAGTTTCCCTGGCCGAGGAATTTGGTATGGAACCTGGTAAGGATATAAACGGAATTATGAATGCGGCTTTGCGTAGAATTGGATTTAACAAGGTTTTTGATACTTCATTCTCTGCCGATTTAACTATTATGGAAGAATCTGAAGAATTAATTCACCGGATTGTTCACGGAGGTGTGTTACCCATGATTACAAGTTGCTGTCCGGGCTGGGTTAAATTTGCGGAAGAGTTTTATCCCGAATTTATTCCTCACCTGTCTACATGCAAATCACCGCAGCAAATGATGGGGGCTGTAATAAAAACACATTATTGCAATATAACAGGGGTGAATCCTGAAGATATTTATTCCGTTTCTATTATGCCCTGCACAGCTAAAAAGTTTGAAGGCCAAAGGGCAGAGATGACAAGTAAAGGGATATCAAATATTGATGCTGTATTAACAACCAGGGAATTAGCCGATCTTATCAAACTTTATGAAATTGATTTAAACAATATTGAGCCTGAACTTGCTGATTCACCACTAGGTTTAAGAAGTTCGGCAGGTAAGATTTTTGCTTCATCCGGTGGTGTAATGGAAGCTGCAATTCGAACCGCTCATTATAAACTCACAGGCAAAGAACTGGTTAAATTTAAAGTAAATGAAGTTCGCGGAATGCATGGAGTTAAAGAAGCTTCAGTTAAAATAGGTGAATTAGACCTGAATGTGGTAGTTACAAGCGGGCTTAGAAATGCACGTGATATACTTGAGCAGGTTAAAGAAGGCAGGATGGACCTGCATTTTATTGAAATAATGGCCTGCCCGGGTGGGTGTCTCGGCGGCGGCGGCCAGCCAATTAACCATAACGAAGGGGCTTTAAAAGCCAGGATGAAATCCATTTATAATATTGATGAAAAAGAATCGATTAAGGTTTCGCATAAAAATCCTGAAATCATTGACCTTTATAGAGAATTTCTGGGCAGGCCACTTGACGAGTTAAGTCATCACCTGTTACATACTACTTATTACGAAAGGGAAGTTCTAAAATAAAACATTAACGGAACAGGTTATCGACTGAATCATAAACCCGACTTGAAAAAAATGGTATGACCGAGCTGACAAAAGATAATCCATTGGTTTTTTCGGTAAAAAACCGTTGCAGGGTTTGTTATTCATGTGTCCGTGAATGTCCTGTAAAAGCCATTCAAATTATTGATGGACAGGCCGATGTAATAACCGATAGGTGTATTGCCTGTGGAAATTGTATAATAGTGTGTAGCCAGGGTGCCAAAACATTTTATGAATCAAAAACAGGGGTAAAAGAGCTGTTGGAAAATGGTGAAAAGGTTATTGCATGCGTGGCTCCTAGCTTTCCTGCCGAGTTTATCGAAATAGAAGATTACCGGTTATTTGTTGGAATGCTAAGAAAAATGGGTTTCGACAAAGTAGTGGAAGTCTCATTTGGTGCAGACGTGGTGGCAAAAAAATATGCCCGTTTTCTTGAAGAAACTGACAAAAAAACCATCATTTCTTCTGATTGTCCTGCAATTGTCAATTATATCCAGAATTATTATCCCGATTTGGTGGATAGCTTAGCCCCATTAGCTTCGCCTATGGTTGCCATAACAAGGATTGTAAAGGAAAAATATGGAAAAAATTATAAAGTAGTGGTAATCGGACCTTGTATCGCGAAAAAGGCAGAATCGCTTGAGTTTGATGAAGCGCTCACATTCTCGGAATTACGGGAGTTATTTTCTGAATACCGAATTACAAAGCACAATACTGAGTTGTCCGAATTCGATCCACCCCATTCCGGAAAAGGTTCTCTGTTCCCAATTAGCAGGGGACTCATCCATAACATGGGAAAAATGGACCAAACACCCGAAGGCAATGTAATTGTAACACATGGTCATGTTAATTTCAAGGAAGCTATTGATGAACTACAGTCTGGTGCCGTAAACGCTGAATACCTTGAGTTACTTTGTTGTCGTGGTTGCATTATGGGACCCGGGATGTCGAAAGGGGGTAAAAGGTTTAAAAGGAGATCCATTATTAATTCTTATGTACTCGAAAAAGTGGATAAACTGGATTCGAAAAAATGGAACGAAGAGTTGTCCATTTACCTTAATCTCGACATGGGGCAGGTTTTTGAAGTTAAGGATGTACGGCATAAAACTCATCATCCTGATGAAATTATCGGGGTTCTGAAAGATATGGGAAAACTTAGTAAAACAGAATATCTTGATTGTGGTGCCTGCGGTTATCCTACCTGTGTTGATCATGCTGTAGCAATTCTGGATGGGTTGGCTGAAATTGAAATGTGCCTTCCGTATACCATTGAAAAACTTCACCATTCCATCGATCAGCTAAATATAATAAACAATAAACTTGCAAATGTTAAGCAGGCATTAAAACAGTCTGAAAAGCTGGCTCATATGGGTCAACTTTCAGCCGGAATAGCCCATGAGTTAAATAATCCGCTTGGAATAATTACCATGTACAGTAACTTGTTAATGGAAGAATCAAATAAGGAATCGCAAACATACAAGGACCTTGAATTAATTGTAGAACAGGCAAACCGCTGCAAAAGAATTGTAGGAGGGTTGTTGAATTTTGCACGCGAAAACCAGGTTAAGAAAGCAGAATGTAACATTGTTGAATTTGCCAGGCATAGTTTGAGTTCTGTGGTTATTCCCTCAAATATCAAAACAAAAATTGTTTCAGAAATTGACGATCCGATGGCTATGATTGATGCAGACCAGATGATGCAGGTTTTAACAAATTTAGAAAAAAATGCAATAGAAGCCATGCCCGATGGAGGAGAACTTTCTATAAGCCTGAAAGGAGACAGTTCAAAAATACACTTTGTGGTTTCGGATACAGGAACTGGTATTTCAGATGCCAATATGGATAAAATTTTTACTCCTTTTTTTACAACTAAGGGATTGGGAAAAGGAACCGGATTGGGTTTACCGTTGATTTACGGAATTGTTAAAATGCACTCGGGGAAAATAAGTGTTGAATCGAATGATGATTTATCAAAAGGTCCTACAGGAACCTCTTTCACCATTTCACTTCCCCGGAAATAATAAAAATTAATTAATTTTAAACAGAGATAAAATGTCACCAAAAAAGAAATTGATACTGATAGTAGACGATGATACTGACTTTTTGAACCAAATGAAATTCCATATCGAAAGAATTGGTTACCAGGTAGTAATGGTCGAAAGCCAGCGGGAAGGAGAAAAGTACATTGAAAATAACCGGCCTGACCTTGTAATAGTTGATTTGATGATGGAAAACGAGGACAGCGGATTTATCCTATCTTATAAAATAAAGAAAAAATACCCTGATGTTCCTGTAATTATTGCCACAGCAGTAACCGCGGAAACAGGAATGGTTTTTGGCATTAACAATGAAGAAGAACGAAGCTGGATTAAAGCGGATCTTTACCTCGAAAAAAATCTGAGGCCCGATCAGTTGCAACGCGAAATTGCAAAACTGCTGAAAGAATAAATTATAATAGAATTATGTCAGTTTTAAAAGTTTTGGTAGTAGACGATGAACCCGGAATTCGTATGGGAATTCAACGGATTCTTAAAAATTTTTCAGTGAGCTATCCATTTATGGACGAAGATTTTACATTCGAAACCATAGAAGCTGAAACTGGCGAACTGGCTATACAAATAATTGATAACGAACAGGTTGATATTATTCTTTTAGACAATAAACTTCCGGGAATTGAAGGTATTGAAGTACTGGATTATATTAAACAAAAAAACTACAATGCCCTGGTGATGATGATAACATCCTATGCTTCTTTGGAATTGGCTGTTACTGCAACCCAGAGAGGGGCATACAATTTCGTTCCCAAACCTTTTACACCTGAAGAGTTGCGGGGAGCGATGGAGAATATTACTAAAAAGCTTTTCCTTCAGCGGATGACAGAAAAAATGTATACGGAAGGGAAACAGATACGATTCCAGTTTTTGTCGGTTTTATCGCATGAACTTAAATCGCCAATCAATGCAGTTGAAGGTTATTTGAATATAATGAAAGAAAAACAGGCCGGAAATAATATTGACGACTACCAGGTGATGATAACACGCTCGCTTGAAAGGATTAAGGGCATGCGGAACCTTATTTTTGATATGCTTGATTTTACCAGGATAGAATCGGGCAAAAAAGCCAGGAATATTACAAAAGTAGATTTATCAGAAGTAGCCCGAATGGCCATAAGTACGGTTGAACCTATGGCTATTCAAAAGAATATTTCTTTCCAGAAAAATTTACCCGATCATCTTTACATTGATGCCGATTCAAACGAAATAGAGATTGTTTTCAATAATCTGCTTTCAAATGCGGTTAAATACAATAATGAAAGTGGAAAAGTTATCGTAACCATTTTTACAGAATCGTCAAATATTAAAATAGTTGTTAAGGATACAGGAATTGGAATGACAGACGAAGAAATGCAGACCCTTTTCAAAGAATTTGTGAGGATAAAAAACGAAAAAACAAGAGGTATTACCGGGAGCGGATTAGGGTTATCCATTATTAAAAAAATTGTAAGCCTTTATAATGGCGAAATTTTAACGCAAAGCGAACCGGGTAAAGGAACTACATTTACAATAGTTCTCCCTGTTCAATAAAAAATCAACTAAACTTTCTTCACCTTTATAATATTCTGAAATTTAATAATTTAAAAGTTGAAATTTCGTTAAAATCTTTTTTTAATGAGATTTGGATTTTTTATATTCAGATTAATATTTACTTTTGCGAATTATTTTTTTACGGAGAAAAGTGAGCAGGTTGAAGCAATATAGTATTCAATTTTCGGGCTTGAAACAAGGAAAGCATGAGTTTGAATTTGAATTAGGGAAAGATTTTTTCGACGAATTTAATAATACTGATATTCTTGGTGCAGATTTAAGGGTATTTATAGTTTTTGAGAAAAACTCAACTTATCTTTCTTTGAATTTTAAAATATCCGGGAAAATTCAGTCATTATGCGACAGGTGCCTTGAACCGGTAGATGTTGAAATTGAATACTCTCCATCGCTTTATGTTAATTTTGGCGAAGAGACTTCAGATTTAACTGATATCGACGAAACAATGGTTCTTTCGAGAAGTGAAGATTCCATTAATCTGGCAAAGCATATTTATGATTATATTTGTTTAAATATCCCAATACAGAAATGTCATAAGGATAATGAAGACGGAACATCAGGCTGCAATCCTGAAATGATTAAAAAGATTGAGAATTACAGCCTTCAGACAGCGAAGAAAGGTGAAATTGATCCCCGGTGGGAAAAATTGAAAAATTTATATAATTGATTAATAGTTAACAAAATAAATTAAGTAAAATGGCACATCCAAAGCACAGAATTTCGAAAACCAGAAGAGATAAAAGAAGAACACATTATAAGGCTACAGCAGCTACACTTGCAACCTGTTCAAACTGCGGCGCTACCCATCAATATCACAGAGTATGTCCATCCTGTGGGTATTACAGGGGCAAGCTGGCAGTCGAAAAACAGGAAGTACTTTAAATCCAGGACAATAATCAGACTATTTAGCTAAATCTAAAAGGAAATCGTATCCGGCCCTTTTAAGACAGAATTATCCATATAGCATTCCTTAAACATGCTAACAAATTTCGATTCCTGATCATCGGATATTTTGATAAAAAAGCCTGATAGCAGATATCAGATTCCTAATAAGATTAGTGTTTTTAGATATTATAGATTTGTAAGATATTAGATATTCCGGTGCCTGGTAACAATTTAACCGGGCATTTGTTTTTTAGGGAGAAGAGCATGGATAAAACAAACTTTAAGAATCTGACATTTAAATTGTTATTTTATTTATTTTCAGGGAAGGTAAGTTTGTTGTTGTACGAGGATTTTATGTGAATTGATGAATTGGATTGGGTTGAAAAGGATGTAAAAACCACATTATCGATAAGGAATTATTATTCAAAATATATTTAACTTATTAAAGAATAAGTTTACCCGGAAAACTAAAATATTAATTATCAGGCAAAAATGACAAAAATTAGAGCAGCTATTACTGGCATTGGAGCATATGTTCCCGATTATATACTTACAAATGATGAATTATCGAAAATGGTGGATACTTCCGACGAATGGATAATGACCAGGATTGGAATAAAAGAAAGAAGAATTCTGAAAACCCATGGTAAAGGCACATCACATATGGGTGCAAAGGCTGTATTAAATTTGTTAGAAAAGACCAAAACTTCACCCGAAGAGATTGATTTACTGATATGTACAACCGTAACACCAGACATGCTTTTTCCTGCCAGTGCAAATATAATAAGTGATAAAGTTGGAATTAAAAATGCATTTAGTTTCGATCTTAATGCAGGATGTTCAGGTTTTCTTTACGGGTTAAGCACAGCTTCACAATTTGTTGAATCGGGAAAATATAAAAAAGTTGTGGTTGTCGGTGCCGATAAAATGTCTTCTATTGTAAACTATAACGATAGGGCTACCTGTCCTATTTTTGGGGATGGGGCCGGCGCTATGTTGCTTGAACCTTCGACAGATGGGTTTGGAATTTATGATTTTCTAAACCAGGTAGATGGCTCAGGACGAAAACACCTTCACCAGAAAGCAGGGGGTTCTGTTAAACCGCCAACTCATGAAACCATTGATGCTCAGGAACATTATGTATACCAGGAAGGCCAAACAGTATTTAAATTTGCTGTTTCAAGAATGGCTGATATTTCACTCGAAGTGATAAAGAGAAATGGGCTTACAATTCAGGAAATTGACTGGGTTGCTCCGCATCAGGCCAATATGCGAATAATTGAAGCCACCGGACGAAGAATGGATATTCCTGCGGAAAAAGTGATGGTGAATATTGAAAAATTCGGGAATACCACAGATGCAACCTTGCCGCTTTTGTTTAACGATTATGAGCAAAAACTTAAAAAAGGAGACAATATAATAATCACAACCTTTGGTGCAGGATTTACCTGGGGAGCTCTATACTTAAAATGGGCTTATAATTCAAATCATGCCTGAAAATTTAAAAATATTCATTACCTTGCAAAAAAACCAACTAAAATTAATTATTCAATATGGATCTGAAAGAAATACAAGATTTTATTAAAGGAATTGCTAAATCTGGTGTTGCCGAAGTTAGGATTGAAACAGAAGAGCTGAAATTAACGATTAAAACCACTCCCAAAAATAAAAGTACATTGACCACCGAAACTAATTTTATTCCTCAAATTCCATTACAATCCCACCTTTCAACTATTCCACCTATTCAAACAGTGGCTAACCTTCAAACAATTCCACCGGTTCATGTAACCGCCGAAACCCCAATTAAAAAAGAAGAAAATGAGGTAAAACTTCTTGAGATAAGGGCACCAATGGTTGGAACATTTTATCGCAGGCCCGCACCCGATAAATCAGTTTATGTAAATATTGGGGACAATATAGAACCTGGGAAAATTGTTTGCGTAATTGAAGCAATGAAATTATTTAATGAAATTGAATCCGAAATTAGTGGAAAAATAGTTAAAATACTTGTAGATGATGCCTCTCCGGTTGAATTTGATCAACCATTATTTTTAATTGAGCCAAAATAACAAAATCAGTCTCGCCATTATGAAAAAATCAGTAATTCAATATTCAATACTAATGCTCATTGCAGCAATACTTATGGCATGCCCTTATGCATCGCAGGTGGCTATTGACAATCCTGGCGTAAAAGTGCAAAATTCACTTTTAGGAAAATGGATCAAAGCAGGGGATGAATCCAATCCAAATCCTAATTATTTTGTAATTACCAAATTCGATGATTTTAAGTACAAAATCAGCAAGAATGAATACAATTCTTACGATAGTACTTATAAAGAAACGGTCTATATTTCACATATCTCAAAAATAGACAATTTACAGTTCATTAATATGCAACAGGACGGAACCGGAGATTATTACCTGTATAAAATTATTACCGGTGATAACGATTTCACCTTGTTTGAAGTAACCGATAATATTGACGAAAAATTCGCCTCATCGGCAGAACTAAAATCTTTTATTAAGAAAAATATGAATTTGAGTTTTTTCTATAATAAAGACGAAGAAAAGTATTTTAGGGAAAATTAGTTAAAAAGCTTTTGAAATTGTAAATTCATGTTTAAAAAAATTCTTATAGCCAACAGAGGCGAAATAGCTCTCCGTGTGATTAGAACGTGCAAGGAAATGGGCATTGCCACTGTTGCTATTTATTCTACTGCTGATAAAGAAAGTCTTCACGTCAGGTTTGCTGATGAAGCGGTATGTATAGGCCCTCCTTCAAGTTCACAATCCTATTTAAGTATTCCGGCCATTCTTTCTGCAGCTGAAATTACAAATGCCGATGCCATACATCCGGGTTATGGATTTTTATCGGAAAATTCAAAATTCTCCAGAATCTGTAAAGAAGCCGGGATTAAATTTATCGGGCCCACCTCAGACATGATTGATAAAATGGGGGACAAATCAAATGCAAAATCCACCATGAAAGCTGCAGGGGTACCTACAATTCCGGGCTCCGACGGATTATTGGAAAGCGTGAGCCAGGGGAAAAAAATAGCCAAATCAATAGGTTACCCGGTAATATTAAAAGCCACAGCAGGTGGAGGTGGTAAAGGGATGCGTATTGTTTGGAAGGACGAAGAATTTGAACAGCAATGGGACGCTGCAAAACAGGAATCAGGAGCAGCCTTTGGAAATGATGGCCTATACCTGGAAAAATTTATTGAAGATCCACGACATATCGAAATTCAAATTGTTGGCGACCAGCACGGAAATGCCTGCCACCTTTCGGAGCGTGATTGTTCTATCCAACGCAGACATCAAAAATTACTCGAAGAAACACCTTCGCCATTTATGACTGATGAACTGCGCGAAAAAATGGGTGAAGCTGCTATAAAGGCCGCCAAGTCAATTAATTACGAAGGCGTTGGTACAGTCGAGTTTCTGGTTGATAAATACCGTAATTTTTATTTTATGGAAATGAATACCAGGATTCAGGTGGAACACCCAATAACAGAAGAAGTTATTGATTATGATTTGATTAAGGAACAAATAAAAGTGGCTTCCGGCATGCCCATTAGCGGGAAAAATTATTACCCCCAGATGCATGCCATAGAATGCAGGATAAATGCAGAAGATTATAAAAATAATTTCAGGCCCTCGCCCGGGAAAATAATTACATTGCACACACCTGGCGGCCATGGCGTAAGAATTGATACACACGTTTATGCTGGTTATACAATTCCGCCTTACTATGATTCGATGATAGCAAAGCTAATTTCAGTAGCCCGAACCCGTGAAGAAGCCATTCAAAAAATGAAAAGGGCCCTTGATGAATTTGTTGTTGAAGGAATTCATACCACCATCCCTTTTCATATCCGGCTTATGAATGATAAAAGATTTATTGAAGGCAACTATACTACAAAATTTATGGAAAATTTTTAGTTTTGCCTAAATTATATATATTAGCAAAAAATGGCATTTGGAAAGAAAGATAAAATTAAAAATATGGCAGCAATTAATCAGGAAACTACAGTAAGTTCTCATAACTCATTTGCCCAGGGAACTGAAATTATTGGCGAAATTAAATCCGGAGGCGATATCAGGATTGATGGAAAATTAAAAGGGAATATCAATATCAAAGGAAGGCTTGTAATTGGCACCACAGGCGTGGTAGAAGGAGAAATATTTTGTGCCAATTGTGATGTGGCTGGTAAAATTGTAGGTAAGGTAAACGTGTCAGAATTGTTTTCTCTCAAAGCTTCAGCAAATGTTGAAGGAGAGGTAATTACCAAAAAACTTGCCATTGAACCCGGTGCAATATTTACAGTTACCTGTAAAATGAATGATGAAAAATCAGTTCAATCTGGAGGACAACCACAAGAAAAGAAAGATAAAATCGAGCCTAAGTAGTTATGCAAAATATTCCGGATTGTCATTTCAAATGATTGCGATAGTCCTGGTTTTTGTATTTGGAGGATTAAAACTCGATAAATATCTGAACTGGAAATTTCCGGTTTTTACCCTGTTTTTTTCTCTTTTAGGTGTCGTTATTGCTATGTATGTTGCAATAAAAGATTTTTTGGGAAACAAATAGTTATCATATTTTAAGGTAAATTCATATAAGATTGATAGTCAGCGATTTGAACTAATCAATCTTTTTTATTTGGATGCAATAATCAGGTTTGCACTCAATTACGATTTTAATAATTTAACCTAAACTCCGTATGTCCCTAAAACAATATTTTTATAAAATCATATTTTTTTCCATTATTGTTGGCACAATTTCGGGTATTCTTTTTGCCACTTTATTTTCGAAATATTACCTGCCCGTTTTTCCATTTCTTTTACTTTTTTTTATTATAGTAAATACAATTGTTTATTGGTTTGTATTAAGAGCCGGGGATAAAAAGCCAGCCCGGTTTTCAGCATATTTTATGGGGACAATAAGCTTTAAATTGCTTGTTTATCTGGCATTTTTAACAGCTTATGTTTTAATTGATAAATCAAATGCAATGGTTTTTATAATTACCTTTTTTGCCCTTTATATTTTGTACAGTATTTTTGAAACCATTTCGCTTCAAAAGCAGTTCAGGAAATAGAATTTATCGATAAAATAAAAATTGAGGTTCGAAAATTTATTTTAATGTTTAAAAGCCTTTATTTAATTGCTTTAATTTAATTGGTGTTTAATAAATTTTAATATTTTTGTAGGTGCTTTCTAATTTAAATTCTTTTATTACAGGCGTATAAATGATTAGGCAATATATACTTGATAAAATTAACCCTCGAGCAGGCAGGCTTTTTTTATGGTTATTCGTATTTGTTTGTTTACAAATATCATATCAAAGCTTAAAGGCCCAGGAACACCCTGAAGGTGTTGTACATGAAGAAAAAGAAGCATTTGATCCGGGGAAATTTATTTTTGAACATATTGGCGACGCCTATGAATGGCATATTGCAACATTTGGTCATACCCATATAAGTGTGCCATTGCCGGTAATTGTCTACAGCAAAGAAAAAGGGCTGAATATTTTTATATCCTCAAGGTTTCATCACGGACATGAAGAATACAAAGGATTTAAAATTGAAACCGGAGAAGATTCTCCTGATAAGGGTAAAATAGTTGAAACCCTGAAGGATGGAACAATATCAAGGCCCCTGGATATTTCAATCACTAAGAATGTATGTTCACTATTTTTCAGTGTTATTTTATTAATGTTTGTTTTTATATCAATTGCAAACAGTTATAAAAAAAATAAGGGAAAAGCCCCTAAAGGGATTCAATCCTTATTAGAACCGATGATATTATTCGTAAGGGATGATATAGCAAAGGCATCTATTCAGCACCATGCTGAGAAATATATGCCCTATTTGCTCACTGTTTTCTTTTTTGTTTTTCTGAATAACCTTTTAGGTTTAGTTCCAATTATTCCAGGAGGTGCAAATTTAACAGGTAACATTGCAGTTACCATGGTACTGGCCTTATTTACATTTACCATAACCCATATTAATGCGAATAAAAATTACTGGGTTCATATGGTTGATGCACCTGGAGTACCCTGGTGGCTGAAAATTCCAATACCTCTGATGCCGGTTGTTGAAATCATGAGCATGTTTACAAAGCCTTTTGTATTGATGGTACGTCTTTTTGCCAATATTACCGCCGGACATATTATAGCCCTTGGTTTTTACAGTTTAATATTCATTTTTGGCCAGAAAAATATTTATGCAGGCTATGGGATATCTGTAGTTTCAATTATGTTTACGATTTTTATGATGATGCTTGAATTGCTTGTTGCATTTATTCAGGCTTATGTGTTCACACTTCTGTCGGCCTTGTATTTTGGCATGGCCACCGAAGAACATCATTAATTTGTTTATTCATTTTTAATACAATTAAATATGTTATTAGCTATTATTTTACAAGCAGTTGCAAATACAGCTATCGCTAAAATGGGTGCTGCAATTGGTGCTGGATTAGCCGTAATTGGTGCTGGTATTGGCATTGGCCGTATTGGTGAAAGCGCGGTTGCATCCATTGCACGTCAACCTGAGGCAGTTGGCGACATTCGTTCAAATATGATTGTTGCTGCAGCGCTTATTGAAGGGGTTGCATTTTTTGCAATTGTAGTGTGCTTTCTTATACTATTCGTATAAAGAAAAAAAACTTTGCCAATAGCGGTTGGCTATTGGCAAAGTTAATTATTAGAAAATTGTAAATAAATAAAGATATGGGACTAGTTACTCCGGATTTTGGCTTACTTTTTTGGATGTTGCTTACATTTCTCATTGTATTGTTCGTTCTTAAGAAATTTGCCTGGAAACCAATTCTGAATTCACTTAAAGAAAGAGAAGAATCAATAGAAGAAGCATTGGAAATGGCTAAAAAAACCAAGGAAGAAATGGCAAAACTCCAGGCCGACAATGAATTGGTATTATCAGAAGCCCGTAAACAAAGGGAAGAAATGATAAAGGAAGCAAGAGACATTAGGCAGAAATTGATTGATGAAGCCAAAGAAAAAGCAAAGGAAGAAGGAGAAAAAGTTATTGCATCGGCACGTCAGGCGTTTGAAAATGAAAAAGCAACTGCCATTGAAGACCTGAAAAAGGCAGTAATTGAAATGTCTGTCCAGATAGCTGAAAAAATCCTTAAGAAAAAGCTGGAAGATCCAAAGTTGCAACAAGAATATCTTGATGCCTATTTAAAAGATTTAAAATTAAATTAAAATTCTGGCATCGATGGATTATAGTGCAATAGCAGTTAGATATTCCAAGGCATTGTTTACCCTGGCCAAAGAAAAGGCCAAACTCGACAAAATAAACCAGGATTTTTCCTTAATTTATGATGTGTATAAAACTGAACCAGAATTTGTTAGAATGATTCAGTTTCCTGTTATTCAGGCAAGTAAAAAAGCTGAAATTATTTATATTCTCTTTTCAGGAAAAATAGACCAGTTAACCTTAGATTTCCTTAATTTACTTTTTAGTAAAAAACGCGAGGCACATCTTCAAGCCATTATTTTGTATTTTCAAAAGCTTTTCAAGGAAGAAAAAGGTATTAAATCTGTCAAATTTACCACTGTTTCCGCCTTATCTGAAAGTGTCAGGTTCAGTATCAGGGAAATTCTTAAAACGAAGTATGGTAATCAGATTGAAATAGTTGAACAAACTGATCCGGCATTGATAGGCGGATTTGTTTTAAGAATTGAAGACGAACAATACGATGCAAGTGTTGTAAAACATCTTGAAAATATTAAGCGATCATTTAAAATATAAATAAAATAATCATAACCTATGGCAGGAATTAGACCAGGTGAAGTTTCGGAAGTATTAAAAAAACAACTTGAGGGCATAACTTCAGATGCCCAGCTTGAGGAAATAGGAACTGTTTTGCAGGTTGGCGATGGAATAGCCAGGATTTACGGGCTATCAAAAGTCAGGGCTAATGAAATCATCGAATTTGAAAATGGGGTTAAAGGAATTGTACTAAACCTTGAAGAGGATAATGTGGGTGCAGTATTACTGGGACCTTCTCACGGAATTAAAGAAGGTGAAACTGTAAAACGAACCGATAAAATAGCTTCTATTGAGGTTGGCGAAGGACTTCTTGGCCGGGTTATCAACACGATTGGTGAGCCAATTGACGGAAAAGGCCCAATCACAGGTACACGCTATGAAATGCCGCTTGAACGGAAGGCACCGGGCGTTATTTTCAGACAACCCGTAAATGAACCACTTCAAACCGGGATAAAAGCAATAGATGCCATGATTCCAATTGGAAGAGGGCAAAGGGAATTAATAATTGGCGACAGGCAAACTGGTAAAACCTCAATAGCTGTTGATACAATAATTAACCAGAAAGAATTTTACGACAAAGGAAATCCGGTTTATTGTATTTATGTTGCAATTGGGCAGAAAGGTTCAACGATTGCCAATATCGCCAAAACTTTAGCAGAATTTGGGGCATTAAACTACACCGTAATTGTAAATGCAGGTGCATCAGACCCTGCTGCACTGCAATATTATGCACCATTTGCCGGAGCTGCTATAGGTGAATTTTTCAGGGATACAGGCCGTCCGGCTTTGATAATTTATGATGATTTATCGAAACAAGCCGCTTCGTACCGTGAAGTTTCATTATTATTGCGCCGTCCACCCGGACGTGAAGCCTATCCCGGCGATGTGTTTTATCTTCATTCGAGGCTTCTTGAACGCGCTGCAAAAGTTATCAATAATGATGATATAGCCCGTAAAATGAATGATATTCCTGAATCAATCAGACATTTGGTTAAAGGGGGTGGTTCGCTTACTGCCTTGCCAATTATTGAAACTCAGGATGGTGACGTTTCTGCATATATTCCTACCAATGTAATTTCGATTACCGACGGACAAATTTTCCTCGAATCCAATTTATTTAATTCAGGAGTCCGGCCTGCAATCAATATCGGGATTTCAGTTTCGCGGGTGGGTGGAAATGCACAGATAAAATCCATGAAAAAAGTCGCAGGCACATTAAAACTGGATCAGGCACAATTCAGGGAACTTGAGGCGTTTGCCAAATTTGGTTCGGACCTCGATGCGGCTACTAAAGCTGTACTCGACAAAGGGTCACGAAACGTTGAAATTCTAAAACAAGGGCTTCATCAGCCGTTTAAGGTTGAGCAGCAAATTGCGATAATTTATTGTGGTACACAAGGGTTGTTATCGAATGTTCCGGTTACAAAAATTAAGCAATTTGAAACCAGTTTTATTGAAAATCTGGAATTGAAGCATAAAGATTTAATGAATAACCTTGCTTTGGGAAAATTAACTGACGAAATTACAGATATGCTAAAAAAAGTAGCGAAAGAAATAGCAGAGTCATTTAAATAAATTAATTCATGAATTCAATAGCTTTTGAAAATGCGGTAAAAAACTCACAAACCCTAAAGGAAAAACCTTCAACTGAAATTTTGTTGCAGTTGTATGGTTTATATAAACAAGCTACTGAAGGGGATGTAACCGGTGAAAGGCCTGGAGGGTTTGATTTTAAGGGTGCTGCAAAATTTGATGCATGGACATCGCAAAAGGGTAAATCGAAAGAAATTGCTGAAGATGAATACATTAAGCTGGTTGATAAACTATTAAGCGGGCAATAATTTTATAAGCAACTTATGGCAAATCTAAAAGAGATTCGAATAAGGATTGATTCAGTAAATTCAACCAAGCAGATAACATCTGCAATGAAGATGGTATCTGCAGCCAAACTCAGAAAGGCACAGAATGCCATACTTGAGTTACGTCCGTATGCAATAAAATTAAAAGAAATCCTGCAAAATGTAGTACATGCTTCAGGGGCTTCTGTACAGGATAATCCTTTCAGTCGTTCTGGTGGTGTTAGTAGGGTTTTGGTAGTAATGATAGCTTCTAATCGCGGGCTTTGCGGTGCATTTAATTCTAATGTATCAAAAAGTGCGATAGAAATGATAACCAATAAATTTGAAGGTTTATTTGCAGAAAATAAAGTAGATATTATTACTGTCGGGAAAAAACTGGATGATTTGCTTAAATCAAAAAAAATAAAAACTACCCTGAGTCACCACGAATTGCTGGATAAAATAAATTTTAAGAATGTATCCGTATTGGCAACAGAAATTATGGATCAATTTAAATCGGGTAAATACGATGAGGTTTATTTGGTTTACAATGAATTTAAAAATGTTGGCGTACAGATACTTACTTCAGAATTGTTTTTGCCGGTAAAACTTAATGAAGAACAGCCGGCGGTGGAGGCAGATTACATCTTTGAGCCCAATAAGGTGGACATTTCTGATAAACTTATACCCTACGCCTTAAAAATTCAGTTTTATAAAGCGATTTTGGAATCAAATGCAGCTGAACACGGAGCCAGAATGACCGCCATGCATAAAGCGACGGATAATGCTGTTGAACTTTTAAAAGAACTCAGACTGACTTATAACAAAGCACGGCAGGCTACAATTACAAATGAAATTCTTGAAATTGTGGGAGGAGCTGAAGCGCTTAAAAAATAAGATAAAAGATAAAATTTATTCTAAATGCCGGGGTGAAATAATTATCCCGGCTATTTTTTTCCAATAATTCAATTTGTGCATGCCGTTAACTGGGTATTTTAACCTGATAATTTCCGGGCCAATTGATTTTAAACTACGAGCTGCTTTGGATTTATAATTTCCGTAATTACAAAATAGTTCGCAAATTCAATATTGTTGCTTCATCCTGTTTAATTTTTTAACTTCAATAAAAAAATACAGAAAGCAAAAAAGGATACAATACTGGCAATAATTTTGCAGAGAATTTCATTATTTTACAAGAAATAAGAAGTTGAAAACATTGTAATGTCAATGAATTTAGCGCAATTTAAATTCTCATAAGTTTTTAAATCAAGAATAAAATACTAATTTTGGTTTTGATGAATCAGCCAAAGCATATATTGTACTTATTTCTCTTGTTTGGATTGGTTTTGTTTTCTTGTTCTAATGTTCAAAAACCAGAGGCAAAACAAGGGGTTCTTGATATCAGTAATATTTCTATAAGCGAGTTAGGATCAGTACAATTAACAGGTGAATGGGAGTTTTACTGGAACCAGCTTATAGCTCCTGAATCTTTTCAGGCTGGTTTTCAAATGGATAAATCCTATTGTAAGGTGCCTGGCGACTGGAGTTACTACGAAAGCGGAAAAAACTCACCTGAAAAATTTGGCTATGCTACTTACAGGTTATTGATTAAAACTTCTGCGGCTGATAGTGTATTTGGCCTTCGGGTAAACCGTATTGATGCATCATATAATTTATGGGTGAATGGCAGATTATTAATTGCCCTTGGAAAAATCGGAAATTCGAAAGAAAGTTCTGTCCCTAAATGGGGAACACAGGAAAAGATAATTTCCTCAAACAGAAACATCCAGGAAATAATTTTACAGGTAAGCAATTTTAGTAACAATTCAGGAGGGATAACTGAAAATATTGAAATTACGAGTACTGAATCGATGAGGAGCAAGATAAAGAAGGAAATTGCCCTTGCCTTTCTCATGCTCGGTGTGATGCTGATTATTGGCCTTTATCACGTTGTTCTTTTCCTTTTCAGGAAATCTGTTAAATCCTCCCTTTATTTTGCAGTTTTATCGTTTTTTGCGGCCGGACTGGTGGTTGTGTCAAATCATTTTGATATTGTACATCTTTTTTGGCCAAATATTAAATGGGCTGTACAGGTTAAACTCGAAAATCTTTTTCAAACAAGTGCCTTCCTGTTTTTGTTTATGTTTATTGTTTCATTGTTTGAAGAGGATTCCTTTACTAAATTATCAAAAACCATCATTGTATTTTCAGTTTTTGTGCTTCTGTTTATAATAATAAGCCCCGTTTCGGCCTTAGTTGTAATACTCGATCCACTATACTACCTATTTGTCCTGCTTACACTTATATTGCTGGTAAAAATTTACAGATCACTTTTACTTCGGAAAGAATCATCGAAATCTGCTTTAATAGGTGTGGCAGTTCTGACAGTTGTGCTTGTAAATGATATATTAGTGAACAAATTTTTAATCAACAGTTATATTTTACTTCCGTTTGGATTTCTTTTTTTCATGTTAATACAGGCCTATATTATAACTGCAAGATTTACCGAAGCCATTAGCTATTCGGAAATGTTAACCGAAGAAATGGATTACATGAATAACAATCTTGAACAGATTGTGAAAGAAAGGACCTCGAAAATTGAACAACAAAAAGAAGAGCTGACTGTTCAATCAGAAAGCCTGAAAGTAGCCAATGATGAAATTGTGAAGATAAATCAGATATTGGAACGGCAAGGAGGTGAAATGAATAAGAAGAACCGGGCATTAACTGATAGTTTGAATTATGCTAAAAGGCTACAGGGAGCTGTGTTGCCGGATTCAAATTATTTAAAACAGGTTTTGCCCGAACATTTTATTTTATTCCAACCCAAAGATATTGTTAGTGGAGATTTTTACTGGTATGGTGAAGTGGATTCATCGTGGGATTTTGATGATGCCAGTAACATACAGGTATTAATTGCAGCCGATTGCACTGGTCATGGGGTTCCCGGGGCATTTATGACACTTCTTGGGCATAATTTCCTGAATGTAACTGTTAATATTCAACAGGTTACCGATCCTGAACAAATCATTTATAAGCTCGATCAGCAGGTAGTTGAAACACTTCGTCAGAATGACCCAAATTCAATAAAAGACGGGATGGATATTGCCGTTTTGTCCATTCAGCGGGATAAAAAAATAATATCATTTGCCGGAGCCGGAAGCCCACTATACTATTTTACAAATGGCGAATTTGTGGAAATAAAAGGGGCAAATTTTGGAATAGGTGGTGTATTAAGAAAAGAGAAAATATTTGAACCACATAAAATAGAATACCTGCCAGGCGATGTATTTTATATTTTTTCTGATGGATTTCCTGACCAGATTGGTGGCAAAGAAGGTAGAAAATTTTACAAAACAAGGTTTAAAGAGCTTTTAATGGAAATTTATCACTATCCAATGGATAAGCAATATGAAATACTGATGAAGCAGTTTATCGATTGGAAGGGCGATTACAAGCAGATAGATGATATTTTGATTATTGGAATCAGAATGGATTAAAATCTTAAACTAAATCTTCTGGTTAATAAGGAATACTGAATTATCTTCCCATGCAATAATCCCTGAATTTGTCATAAACAGAGTTGAACCTGCGCTTATATAATTACAACTTATCGTCCCAATTACTTCAAAATCATCATATTTTCTCACATTAATAAAATTGTCGGCGGGTTCGTAAATATATCCTTCATTTTTAGTGATTTGTGAATAAGCAAATTCGGCAACTCCACCTTGTTGATGCTTAGCGTATTCAATGTTCAGGCCATTAATTTTAAAATAAACAGTATTTATTTTTTTGTTTTCGATAAACTCTGCAAATCCAATGTTTGATTTCTGAAATATCTTTCTCAGCATTTTATTTGTTTTTACAGAAGCAATTTCTTTTCCCGTATTGTAGAAAATTCTTTGAATACCGCCGGTATTTTGCATTAATCCGTTTTTATGGGTGAACGAGGCGCCAAATACTTCAGTTCGTTTAATTCGGATTGAAGAACCCAGAATTTCATCAATATAAATCCAAAACATCTGGTTATTATCAATTACCAGCAAAATATTGTCGAGTAAATATGTAATTGCTTTTTTGGGAATTGTAAAATTGGCGATGGGAACAGGATGATTTCCATTTTGAATATTGAGGAGTTTGCCCTTTTGCAAAACCACTAAATTTTTGTTTCCCGGATAAACATCGTCAATTTCATTGCTGTTGAACTCGGCTATTTTATTAAGATATCCTTTAATATCTGATAAATAGATAAGGAATTTGTTTTCGGTTTGTATAAATCCAAACCTGTTTGAAAATTGTACATTTATAATTTTAGGTTCGCAAACGATTGTTTGAATGATTAAACTTTCAGCCTCAATTTTTTGAAATGTAATTTTAATTTTTGATTTTGCACCAGGCAAAAAGGAACCGATTGAAAAAAGAAACCTTTCCCCTTTTAAATATAAACGGTTGAATTGTTCCTGGATGTCTTTGTTTTCAATAGGTTCAAAACATTTTGGAGTTTTAAGTTCTGGATCCATTAAATAGACAGGAATTTTATTTACCATTCTTTCTTCCAGGGTTTTATATATGGTGTGAATTCCTTTAAATGGATGTGAGTAGGTTAAGAGATAGAAAAGTTGAACCGAAAGAGCAAAAAAATCACTGTTTATTGAAACTTTTCCCTGGTAAAGATAATCTCTTACTTCATCCAATAAAACACCAGAGTGTTTATAGTTGAGGGTTTCATACGAGTCAACATCAATAAGTTTTATATCCCCTTTAAGGTTAACAAGTACATTGTATTGGTTAAGATCTCCGATTACAAAATTATTTAAATGAGCTGAATCTAAAGCATTCACGAGCTTTTCAGCAATTTTTATTTTAAATTTCCCGTCAATACCATTTCTTTGGCAAAAGCTCTTGATAAACAACGAGGAAAGTGGAAAGTATTCATTCCCTGCATATTCCATAGTAAAACCTGCTATTTTTTTTGAAATATACAGAAGTTCTTGAGGGACGATAAAAATTTGGTTATCAAGTTTTTGTAACAGGTTAAACCGGTTTTCATCAATTGTTAAAACGCCTTTATGGTATAATTTAGCCACTATTTCGGGGCGATTTTCGATAAGCATAATTCTGCCTTCGCCACCCCGGTGAATTTCTTTGTCATCGTCAATAAACAGGCTGTTACCCTTGAGCGTTTTTAATTGAATTTTTGCCATTTTCTGTATGGTTTCGGTTCCAGATTCTGATGATTCCCAAATCGTCAAAATTTACAAGTCCAAACTTATTTTTAAGGATGTTACATTTTCGGGATAACATAGAAGGGTTCCCAATAAGCATTTCGTTAAGAAACATAAAATCAGCCGGTTCTGGGGCATTATTTTCCGCCGTTTCGCTGTTTACCTTTTGAAAAGAGTATATTCCGTCGGTTGAAATCACAATATCGTCAATCTTATCAATATGAAAATGAATTGCATGTTCCTGAAGCCATTTTTCAAAATCTTCGAACGTATTGATTTGATCAAGATAATAAGCCAGGTAATCAGGGACATTTTCCTGTTCTATCCGGTGAATTTTTCCGTTTATTGCAACCATTCCATCCCCAATGACAATTATATCCCCACTTTGGTCTATTTTATCAATAAAAAGCAGGATGGCTGTTGATAATAATTCATCAGTTTCGAGCAATAAATTGTCGCGTATGCCCGACAGGGATTCAATGGCATGCATAATTGCCCTGTTTAATGCTTCGCGCGTTGTTTCGTAATTTTCAGGTTCCAGGTATTCAAATTCGGCTTTAAATACCTTAGCTGTAAGTGTTGAAGCAAAATGAGAGTCAATACCTGAGGAACAACCATCAAAAACGCCATAAACAGCATATCTTTCGCTTAATTCGTAAGCCAGGACAAAATCCTGACAAAAATCTTTATGGTTTTCTCCTCTTTTAATAAGTTGATGTACAAACATAATTTTTGCGTATTGAATAACTGAATTTAATTTTGAGTTTAGATGTTAAATCGATAGTTAAAATTATTTCATTTTTTAAGGATATCGTGCACTATATCCTTAAAATTTAATTCTTAAAAAACAGGAGACATGTGTGGTTTCCCTGCGTTTGCTGAAGAAATAGATTGTGATATAAATCCAATCATTTTCCTTATTTCAGCGCCGCTTGTTCCTATTTGGGCTAAATGTTCAATTCCCATTTCAACCTGTGCTTTACTGAAATTGGCCTGGCTTCCCAATCCAAAGAGAACTGTAGTAAAGGAGAATACATTCTTTTCTTCATGTTTAACCTTGTCAATTAGTGATTTAACTTTAATGGCAGGTATTTTCGAAGAATTATCTTCTCCATCGGTAATAATGAACAAAAGGGTTTTGGTTTCAACACCTGAATTTTCAAGGTTTTGGCGATATGCCAGGGCATTTTTCAAACCATTGTATGTAGCATCATAAAGAGCGGTAGAACCTCCCATATTTTTTGAAAAATCCATTACCGGAATAGATGAAATAGGTCTGAATCCGCTTGTAACACTTACAGTATCGCTAAACTCAATAACCGAAACGAAAAGTTTGTCCACAACATGCGACTTTTGCATGGTTTTGGTGAAATCGTTAAAGGCATGGTTTAATTCCTTTACATAACCTGAAACAGAACCCGATGTATCAACCACAAATACTGCATTAATGGTCTCATCCACTTCAATATCCTCAGGGTTAAAATTGGCAAAATCCAGATTAAAATCAAGATCGGTATAATTGAAAATTTCTGTTTTCATATTTTTATAAATTAAAAGTTATAAATAGCTGATATATAATAAATAACGGCATTTAATTACAATTGCTCACTTGTTGTAGTGGCAAACCTGACACCCATTTTCCGTGCGCGATCATAAATAGGATCGGCCAGGTTTTCAAATCCGGGCACATTTGCCATGGCATCTTCTAGTACAATGAATTTTGAAGCCAGTTCGGGTGATTCGTCCATAACCTGTTTAAGGCTGTTTGCTACACAATGCGATTTAGCTTCACCGGCCAGGTAAATATTCTGGTAGTTTTCGAGGGTTTTTATTAAACCCTGGTTCAGTTGGGTTTCTGGTCGTTCTGCATCAGGTACCTGCGCCCTGAAAGCACCAAAATGTTCAGTAAACGGAAAGGTTCCTTTGGCTACTGTTTGGTAGAATTTTCCCATTACGGTCCATTCAACAATCGAATCCATTAAGGGCTGATATATAGCAGCACCAGAAGAACCGATAAGGCAATGTACCGGCCAGATTACATGGGGATATTCGCCCTGAGCTTCTAAATCTTTAAGGTAATTCAACGATTTCCGGGGATCAAATCTAGGCGTCCATTTGCCTTCTTCTACTTCTTTATAAGTAATCATGGTAAAAGGAGCAGGAAAATTCCCGTTTTTATCCATCCAGAAATTGGGATGTGAAATATCGTTTGGCTGGTGCGAATCAATAGTAATTCCAATGAAATCGATGGCGGTTTTGTACTTTCCAATCCATTCTGCCAGTCTTTTCATATCTGTTTCAGCGCCTTGTACATACAATGAACCTTTTCCATTTCCCTGGACATCGCCGGGATTGCAGAAATCGTTCTGCGGATCAATAATTAATAATGCATTTTTTTTCATATTTCAAAAAATTAAAAGTTATGAATTAAAAATTAAAAGTTGTAGTATTATATTTCAAAATTAAACCCCTTCATGGCCAGTTGCTCGTATTTCTTTTTATCGAATTTAAAATAAGTAGCTGCTTTATGCGCCACTCCCTGTTGCTTTTCTTCGAGTTCGATTAATAAATCCATTTTCTGGATTTTTTTCCTGAAATTCCGCCTGTCGAGGCTGGTTTCAAGGATAACTTCGTAAAGGTGCTGCAAATCGGGCAGGGTAAATTTCTCCGGAAGCAGTTCAAATCCAATAGGTTGGTATCGTATTTTCCCTTTAAGCCTGTAAAGCGCCATTCGTAACAACTGATCATGGTCAAAAGCCAGGCTGGGAATTTTACTCACAGGGAACCATGCCGCTTTTTTTGCATCATCGCCTGCCACAGGTATGTTTTCATTCAGGTTTACGAGGGCATAATAGGCCACTGTAATTACCCTTCCACGCGGATCCCTGTCCACATCGCTAAAAGTATAAAGCTGTTCAATAAAAATATCTTTCAGCCCTGTTTCTTCAAAAAGCTCCCTTTTTGCGCCATCTTCAACAGTTTCATCCATATGTAGAAATCCACCCGGAAACGCCCATTTCCCCTTGTAAGGCTCAATTCCACGCTGAATTAACAAAACTTTTAAATCTGTTTCATCAAAACCAAATATTACACAGTCGGTGGTTACTGCAGGCCTCGGATAATCGTAACAAAATTCTTTTTTCGTTTCCATAATTTCATTGTGTTAATGTTACACAAAGATAACTTAGAAACTATTCATCTCCAAATTTTATTGTGTTAAAAATACACAAAGAAATAAAATATTTTATAACTATCATAAAATCAGATTATTAAAATTAAAACATATTTCTCTATATTGCGATAAAGGATAAATATCATTGTTTGGCTCTTCAATTCTTTATAATTTTGAAAACATGCATAGAAATATTCAAAATTTAATCTAAACTAAATACCTTATGTACGGTAAAATACAGGATTTTTTAAAGAAAGAGCTTCAAACCATTGACGAAGCGGGCTTATATAAAAGGGAAAGAATTATTTCATCTCCGCAGGGTGCTGAAATTACATTAAGTTCGGGTAAAAAAGTGTTGAATTTTTGTGCCAACAACTATTTAGGGCTTTCATCCCATCCACAGGTAATTGAAGCCGCACAAAAATCTTTAGCTACGCATGGTTATGGAATGTCGTCGGTAAGATTTATTTGTGGGACCCAGGATATTCATAAACAACTCGAGGATAAAATTTCGAAATTCTTCGGAATGGAAGACACCATATTATATGCTGCTGCTTTTGACGCCAACGGTGGAATTTTTGAACCGCTTTTTCTGCAGGAAGATGCAATTATTTCCGACGAGTTGAACCATGCTTCTATAATTGATGGGGTGCGGCTAGCCAAAGCAGTGAGGTACAAGTACAGGCATGCCGATATGGAAGATCTTGAAAATCAGTTAAAAATTGCCCAGGTACAACGTTTCAGGATAATTGTCACAGATGGTGTTTTTTCGATGGATGGAGATATTGCCAAACTGGATAAAATTTGCGATTTGGCAGAAAAATACGATGCACTTGTAATGGTAGACGACAGTCATGCGTCTGGCTTTATAGGAAAAACAGGAAGGGGAACACACGAATTTCACAACGTGATGGGAAGGGTTGATATTATAACCAGTACATTAGGCAAGGCATTGGGTGGTGCTATGGGAGGTTTTACAACAGGGAAAAAAGAAATTATTGATATGCTTCGTCAGCGCAGCAGGCCTTATCTGTTTTCAAATTCATTATCACCGGCAATTGTTGGCGCAGCTTTAAAAGTTTTTGATATTTTAAGCGAAAGTACCGAATTAAGAGATAAAGTGATAAGTAATGCTGAATATTTCAGGGAAAGGATGAGCCAGGCTGGTTTCGATCTCAAACCTTCCAATTCAGCTATTGTAGCATTAATGCTTTACGACGCCAGACTTTCGCAGGAATTTGCGGCAAAGCTGTTGGATGAAGGGATTTATGTAATAGGCTTTTATTATCCTGTTGTAGCTAAAGGTCAGGCCAGAATCAGGATACAGCTTTCAGCAGCTCATACGCACGAGCATCTCGATAAGGCAATTACAGCTTTCATTAAAATTGGGAAGGAATTAGATATTTTGGGCAAAAACAGAGAGCAGATACTTCAAATGTTTGAAAAATAGTCTTTCTTTTTATTTTCTGTAAATAGTACAGGCAAGCCATACTTTGGTACTTTGCATACTAAAGAGTATAAATTGGATATTAAATTAATTGTCCGCCGGAAGCAAATGTTCTTTTTTGTTAAAAGCCCAGGGTAAGAGATTCAATAAGTACAACAGACTTTCAAAAGTATTTTATTTAGATTAAATCTAAATATCATTCCGTTACCATGCATCTGCTTTAGTAAATTAGTAAAAAACTAATAGCTATGGCAAGAGTTAGTACTTATTTAAATTTCCAAAGGAATACGGAAGAAGTATTTAATTTCTATAAATCAGTTTTTAAATCGGAATTTGGAGGAAATGGCATAGCCCGCTTCAAGGATATTCCGGTAACTGAGGGGATGCCTCCTATGCCAGAGTCTGATAAAAACCTGGTTATGCATGTTGAATTGCCCATTACCGGAGGGTATGTACTTATGGGTACCGATGCCCCGGAAACTATGGGTTTTCAGGTAAAATTCGGGAACAACATCTATATAAATTTAGAACCGGATACAAGATCTGAAACGGAAAGACTTTTTAAGGAATTATCTAATGGTGGAAAAGTTACCCAGGAATTGCAGGATACCTTTTGGGGCGCTTATTTTGGCAGCTGTACAGATAAATTTGGGGTACAATGGATGTTTAATTGTGGAGAGAAATAGACTATGATTTCTAAAAATTTTGAGATAAATATTAAAGCCAATGCTGAACGCGTTTGGTTTGCCCTTTGGGATGATTACAATTACCGTAACTGGACAAGTGTTTTCCACGAAGGTTCATATGCAGTGTCAGACTGGAAAGAAGGCAGTGGCATTCATTTTCTCATCCCTTCGGGTAGTGGGATGTATAGTGTTATTGAGGAAAATAAGCCTTTTCAGAAAATGGTTTTCAAACATATTGGAGAATTAAAGGACTTTAAAGAACAACCGTTAAATGAAGAGACACGACAATGGAGTGGTGCTTTAGAGTCATATACCCTGATGGAAAAAGATGGCGAAACATTGCTCAGGGCTGAGTTTAATAGTATTGAAGCGCACCTGGGTTTTTTCGAGAATTATATTCCAAAAGCGCTCGAAAAAATAAAAGCAGCAGGGGAAAAGCTCAGAATTAAAGTGGAAGTTGAAATAAACGCCAAATTGGAAAAAGTATGGGATTCATTTTTTAATCCGGATGATGTGGTAAAGTGGAACTCAGCATCAGCCGACTGGCATACAACGAGCGCCAGGGTAGATTTAAAAGATGGAGGTACTTTTACTTACAGGATGGAGGCGAAGGATGGTAGCATGGGATTTGATTTTTCAGGAAGGTATACAAAGGTTTTAAAGAATCAACAGGTTGAATATGTTTTAGACGATGGAAGGCATGTCAACCTTTATTTTAAAGAAGAAAAAATCTTTACCCGTATTGAGACAATATTTGATGCTGAACATGTTTTTTCTCCTGAACAACAAAAATCCGGATGGCAATCCATTCTTAATAATTTTAAACTTTTTTTAGAAAATATAAACTAATACTGAAACTAAAACCGGAATGAAAAAGCCAATTTATACCTGCCTTTGGTTCAACAATAATGCGAAAGAAGCTGTTGAGATTTATTCAAAATCATTTCAGGGCTTAAAAATAGCCAATGAAACACCAATGGTGATTAATTTTGAATTTGAAGGCCAAAAAGTAATGTGTCTTAATGGTGGGCCGATGTATAGGCCAAATCCTTCAATTTCTTTATTTGTGGTTTTTTCAACAGAAAATGAAATTCAACGAGCCTGGGATTATATTTCTGAAGGCGGAAGCGTATTAATGCCGCTTAATAAATACGAATGGAGTCAAAAATATGGCTGGTTAAACGATAAATTCGGGGTAAGCTGGCAGTTTTTTTTAGGAAACAAGGATGATTTTGGGCAAAAACTAATCCCAAATATTTTATTTACAGGCAGTAATGCCGGAAAAGCCCGGGAGGCTATAAATCATTATATAAAGATTTTTGAAAATTCATCTGTTGTCGCAATGAATGAATACAAAGCCGGTGACAACGATGTTGAAGGATATTTAAAACATGCCCGTTTTAAATTACGTAATAGCCAATTTATAATAATGGATAGTTCATTAACACACCATTTCGGGTTTTCAGAAGGAAATTCATTTGTAATCGAGTGCGAAAACCAGGAAGAAATTGACTTTTTTTGGAATAAGCTTACTGAGGACGGGGAAGAAGGACAATGTGGATGGCTGAAAGATAAGTATGGTATTTCGTGGCAGGTGGTACCGGCCATACTATCTGAATTAATGAGTGATGATGAAAAGGCCGAAAGAGTAGTTGCGGCCTTTTTAAAAATGAAAAAATTTGAGATTGACAAACTACTTAGTGCCTGAGCTGTGAGAGCAGGCATTCCATAATTGTTGGTATTAAATATAAATCTGGTAATCGAAGCAACTCAATCCTTATAATTTAAGTCTGAATCTATGTGAATTTTGAAGGAATGTTCAGAAATATACCTGAACTTTTTATTATCTTTCACGTATAATAATTGATGATTTAGAAAAGCAAGGCATATGTTTTCGATTTACAGAACATTCAGCAAGATTTTACTGATTTTATTATTCACATTTTCCTGGATTTCTATTAAATCGCAGGTAAATGCAGGAAACGACAGTATAACATGTGATGGAACAGCCAATTTAAGGGCAATACCTGCTGGCGGTTACTGGACAACCACGAGCGGGGCAAGTATCGTTTCTCCTTCGTCTCAAAATACAGTTGTTAATAATCTAAATTCAGGAACCAACCAATTTATTTACCACGTTACCGGAATAGGATCGGACGTCGTTATAATTACCAATAATCAGGTTTTTGCTGATGCCGGTACAGACAGGCCCTCTAGTTGCCAATCGACTGTAATTTTGGCGGGAAATTCAGTTCCAATGGGCGGTTCAGGAATCTGGGAAACTGTTGATTACAACCCAGGAGTGATAATTTCTAACTCAAATTCCAGTTCTACAAATGTTAGTAATCTTCCTTTTGGCAATACAATTTTCAGATGGACTGTTTCTGCAAATGGGTGTAATGCATCGGATGAAGTAATTATTAACAATAATACGCCTGCTAACAATATGGGAAATGATCAGTCCGGGTGTACAAATGTTTTTTATTTAGAAGGGAATCATCCTCCAACAGGAGGAACAGGATTGTGGACAGTTGCACCAGGTAGCCCGGTTACTCCCGTATTTAACGATGCTTCAAATCCGGGTGTAAATATAACTGTGCCTATAGGCACAAGTATAGTTCGTTGGACCTTAACCTATAGTGGATGTAGTTCATCACGTGACATTACTTTGGTTAACCAGTTAACAAATCCGGATTCGGGGCCAGATCAGAATGTTTGCCGCGACACAGTCTTATTAATGGCTGCGGCTCCTGGTACTGGTGAATCGGGTATATGGACGGTTGAAAACTACCAGGGCGAATTAATTTCTAATGTAACTTTATATAATACCGATGTAACTGGGTTAAAACAAGGAACCTCAACTTTTAAATGGACATTGACCAATGCGTTTTGTTCAGCCAGCGATTATATACAGGTTGTAAATAACAGACCTTCGGTAAATGCAGGGGCAGACAATACAATCTGTGAAAACACCTATATGCTTAGCGCTGACAATGCGAGTCCAAATACCGGTACATGGACATGCAGTGATCCTTCAGTAACGTTTAACAATATTCATTCAAATCAGGCAACTGCATCAAACCTTTTAAATAATATTTATACATTCAGATGGACAGTTTCCAACGGCATTTGCACTGCCTCTGATGATGTCATTATTACGACGGATTTTGTTCAGATTAATGCCGGTAATGATCAGCCAGGGTGTGCAGATACCTTAATCCTTTCAGGTTCACCAATACCTTTGGGTGGTAGCGGATATTGGACCGTTACCCTGGGTGCAGGTTCCATCGACGATGTTTTATCGAACCAGACAACAGCCAGAAATCTGGAAGAATTAAACAGGTTTAGATGGACTATTAACTCGGGTACCTGTACGTTTACTGATGACCTGGAATATATTAACTATTCGGCGGAAATAGCACAAACCCAATCCGATAAGGCGGTATGTACCAATCATACATTAATAAGTGCCAATCCACCCGTTAATGCCAATGAAAGTGGAATATGGTCCATTGAATCAGCACCTGGCAGCATTTATTTTGAAGATCCGTCACTGTTCCAAACCCAGGTGTTTAACTTAAATCCCGGATTAAATACATTACGGTGGACAATCTATAACCAAAATTGCAGTAACTACGATATTCTGAATATCACAAACAATACAATTACCGCCGATGCCGGTTTAGATCAAACGATTTGCAGCACTACAGTTAACCTGAATGCAACACTTCAGGGAGGGACAGGATATTGGACAAGTACTACACCGGGAATTATTTTTTCAAACAGTACATCTCCGTCAGTAACAGCTTCAAATTTGGCTTTTGGGCCAAATAGTTTTACATGGACAAGAAATGATTTGGGTTGTTCAGCAAGCGATGAAGTAATCGTTACCAATAATTTGCCCGACAATGTTTTTGCCGGAAATGACCAGGTTGTATGTGAAAATCTGGCCCATCTTACAGCAAATAATCCAACACATGGTTCAGGTACCTGGAGCATTGTACAAGGAACAGGGACATTTGTTAATCCAAATCTTTATCAGACAGATGTTTTAGGGATATCTACAGGTACAAGCCGTTTCGCCTGGACAGTAACTTATGAAACCTGTCAGGCCAGTGACGAAGTAATAATTACAAACAACAAATTCAATGTCTCGGCAGGTTCTGACCAGTTTGTATGCAACCAGACCTCCCTGGTATTAAGTGGAACACCACCTTCAGCTGGACAATCAGGAAACTGGACAGTAGCAGGAGGAACAGGCATCTTTTCGAATAGTACACTTTACAATTCAACGGTTTCAGGAATTACGAAAGGAATAAATACCTACAATTGGACGGTGACAGATGGAACCTGCTCAAGTTCTGCCTTTGTTACAATTACAAATAATACACCCGACTCTGCCAGGGTGGGTAACGATCAGACTATTTGTAGTCCTGGTACAACTATAAATGCAATTTCGGTGACGAATGGAGTTGGTTCATGGTCAACGGTTTCCGGAGGAGGAAATATTCAATTTCCAAATCAATACAATACAGCTGTAACTTCAATTCCTTTGGGATTAAATACCTACCGTTGGACAGTTACAAAAAACGGATGCTCTCTTTATGATGAAATTGTGGTCAACAATCAAATGGTTACGGCAAACATTCCGCTTACTGAAATGTTCATTTGTACACCTTCCCATACAGCCTTACTGGTGGCAACACAACCTTTTGAACCCGGAGCAACCGGTATCTGGACTAAGTTATCTGCGGGTACGGGAACAATAGAAAATCCTACTTTATTTTCAACAAATGTTTCCGGACTTGGCAATGGAGAAACACGTTTCCGATGGACAGTATCAAATGGCAGTTGCAATTCCACAGATGAAATTGCCGTGATAAATGATTTCTATACAGCTTCTGCTGCTCCGGTTGGTTCTTCAGATCTTTGTGTAAATTATGGACCGGTTTTAGGGAGTGTACCACCTGTATCCGGAACAGGTTTGTGGACTTCAGGGAGTTCAGGCGTGTCCTTTGTAAATGCAAGCATGTCAGCTACCACTGTTCAAAATTTACCATTGGGAACTTCTACAATTTACTGGACAGTTACAAATAATGGATGCTCGGCCCAGGCTTCATTCAATGTTACAAACAATTTTATTTCAACAAATGCCGGAAAAGATACAACAGGATGTGAATCCACCGCATTAATGGATGCACAAATCCTTGAAACTGGCCAGACAGGTTACTGGACGTCTAGTTATGCCGGAATTACATTTAGCAATAGTACAGATCCGAAAACCTCAGTAAGTAATATTCCTCCGGGAACAAGTCTTTTAACCTGGACAATTACTGCCAATGGCTGTACAGCAAGTGATAACCTATTGGTCACCAACTTTAGTTTTAGTGTTTCGGCGGGAAACGACAGGACCATTTGTGGTACATCCCACACCCTTACCGGGAGTGATCCACTTGCCGGAGGGAGTGGTTATTGGTCTGTAATAGCAGGAAATGGAAATATTGCCAGTCCTACCTCTTATACCACTAATGTAACAAATCTCGGTAATGGTGAAAATACTTTCAGATGGAATGTAAACAGGAACGGATGTAATGCATCTGACGATGTTTCAATCGTAAATGATTTATACATAGCCCAGGCCACCGCTCCGGCAGAAGTTTGTGTTGATCAGGTTACAGTAACGGCAACTGAACCACCCCTTGGTTCGGGAGCAAGTGGTAATTGGACTACTTTGCTCGGTGGCGGAATTTTCGATAATCCGGTTTCGGCCGTAACAAATGTTAATGGTTTATGGTTGGGTTTAAACCGTTTTAGATGGACAATTTCAAAAGGAAGCTGTACGAGCTATGTAAATGTTGATGTTTACGATAACAGGGTAATCGTTTCTGCCGGACCAGACCAGTTTACCTGTGTTTATACTTCAAATCTATTCGGAACTCCTCCAAATTCAACTGGATCGGGAATATGGACCAGCCAAAGTCCAAATGTTGTAATTTCAGATCCGACAAATCCATCTACCGAGGTTCATAATCTGAATCGTGGGCCTAATTTGTTTACCTGGACCATTACCGATAAAGGTTGTATTGGCAATTCATCTTTAATCGTAACAAATAATGATTTTGACGTTGATGCTGGCACTGACCAGGTAGTTACAGATGATTTTACCAATCTTAATGCTCAGTTACCCTATTTGGGGGCAACCGGACAATGGTCAATACTCAATGGATTTGGAATATTTTATAGCGAACCTGATCCGGCCACCGAAGTTAATAACCTTGGGTATGGCATTAATACCTACCGTTGGACTGTAAATTGGAATGGTTGCATTGCCTATGATGATGTGAATATTACGTATAATGTTGCAGAATCCTATGCCGGGCAGGACAAGGAAACATGCCTGAGTTATACTAATCTTGAAGCAGATTTGCCCTTAATGGGAACAGGAAGTTGGTCAGTAGTAAGTGGTACAGGAACTTTCGAAAACCCTGCAAGTAATATTACCCTGGTAACAAATATTTCACCCGGGGATAATATTTACAGATGGACTGTGAATGCGTATGGTATTCTTGCCTTTGATGATGTAAATATCAGAAATAATTTTTTCACAACTTTTGCAGGAAATGACCAGCAGTCATGCGATATAGAAATCTATATGAATGCCCTGCAACCGGAAATTGGTGGAACCGGATATTGGCAGGTAATTCAGGGAAGCGGGGTGTTTGATAATATTTCCGATCCACTGACAAAAGTAACAGGTTTAATGACAGGAAATAACAGATATGTATGGACCGTTCATAAAGATGGTTGCATTGCCCAGGATACAGTGTATATCAACCATTTTCAACCTGCTACAACCGCCAATGCAGGACAGGATGCTGTTGTTTGTAATACAAACAGTTATATACTTTCAGGTAATATACCAACTTCAGGTACTGGTAACTGGACATCTGAAGATGCCGGAATTTCATTTCTCGCACCAGGTCAGTTTAATTCATTGGTAAGTAACCTAAAGGATGGCCATAATACACTTTGGTGGACAATTTCGAATTCAAATTGCCAAAGTACTGACAATGTGGTGATTTCAGCGATGAAAACAACCATTTTACTTACACAGCCTGAATCTCAAAACCTTGATGAAAAGAACCCGTTAACCCTTTTTGTCGAAACAAATGGGTATGTAGAATCCTACCAGTGGCAGAAGGATGGGATAGACCTGGCAAATGACACCAGGATAGCAGGCGCTGATTCATCAATATTAGTTATAAGTAGTTTAACAATGTCAGATGCTGGTAATTATAGATGTGTGGTAAAAGGATATTGTAATACTGAGTATTCAGGAATTGCCACTGTATCAGTAATTTCAGGGTTCGAAACAATTGAGGATTCAAATGTTAAGGTTTATCCGAATCCCGGAAAAGGCATAGTTTATCTAGAATTTGGGAATAGTTTCCTTGAACGTAATATTTCTGTTTTAAATCTGAATGGCGAAAAAATACTTGGGATAACAAGCAGTCATGAAACCGAAGTATTAGACTTGACATTTCTTTCCGATGGAATCTATTTTATAAATATTCGTTCCGGTCAGGGTATAATTCAAAGAAAAATTATTATACAAAAATAATCAGATTCATCGATTAACCCTTTTTAAAAATTCCATTTTAGCCTCAGATAGGCAAAAGTTGCATCCTGCCTTGCTGATGTAGCGGCTTGAGGATCGTTCATTTCGGCATTGAAGTATTGAATTACAAATGATACAAATAGGTTGTCAGCGAAAGAATAATCGATGGAAGGCCCTGCAAAAAAACCATTTAGTTTGGGATACCACATACATGAAAAACTTCCAAAAAGTAAGGGTGTGATTTGGTAAGAGGTTTGGCCAAAAAGGTTAAATTCAGTAAACGAAAGGGTTTTAACACTAAGTGGCAGATAATAAAACTGGTAAAAGTTTGAAAAACTTCCATTAACCAAATCTGTGTATAAAAATTCAAGTTTTACATCCACTGAATTTTTAAAAGTGTAGCCAAGCATTACTGAAGCCATGAATTGGCCTGTGGTATCATTCATGTTCTGCAACGGGCGAAGATAGGTCGTTTCACCTTTAAAATCTATATTTTTCAACGCTCCCGACCATCCACCTCCAATGGCTAATTCAGAGGAATTTAAAACTCCGCCAAGGAGTTGGAAGTCGTAGTTTAATCGGTTAAATTTCCATAACATTGAGGCAGTGTAATCTTCATTTTTGTCAATTTTTGCTGCCAACTCAACCGACGAAACTTCTGAAGTAAAGTACTGAAGCCTAATTGCATCACTACCCGGGCGTTCAACATAGTCAAAATCAAAAAAAGAATAAGTATTAAACAAATCATTCGGGTTCCAGACAAAAGTATTGGACCAGTTGATGCGCTGACGGCCAATGGTAGCTTTAAATTTTCCAATCTGATACTGTAAATACAGGCGGTCGATATTCATGTTAAGGGCATAGGAGGTATCGGCAAATATATTGAAATTCAGGTTCATCCAGCCTAAGTCTGAAGATTCAATCATATCTGCATAACCTGGAATCAATTTAATACTTTCACCTGTAAAAAATCTGGTTCTTAATCCTGTGGCAAAAGTGAATTTATCTGAAAGAAACCAGGTGAAATTCAACCGGTTTTGAAGAATATTATCGTTTATCCAGGTTCCGTTTAAATCCTGGAATTGTATTGATTGCATATTGTTCAGGTAACCATTGAGTTCGGTTTTTTTTGGTTTATCCTGGGCTATTAGTTTAAAAGAAAATACAAAACAAAATAATAGAATTATAATAAGTCTGAATAAAATTAAGTGCTTCATAATCAATAATTTATTCGTACTGTTTTCGGATATCAGAAATGACTTTCCCATCTTCAACTGTAATTACCCGGTGTGCCTTTTTCACTACCCTGGCATCGTGGGTTGAAAAAATAAAAGTTACTTTCTCATCCTGGTTCAATTTTTCCATAATTTCGAGGAGGTTTTCAGTTGATTTAGAATCGAGATTGGCGGTAGGTTCATCGGCAAGAACAAATTTTGGTTTGGAGGCCAGTGCACGTGCTACGGCCACTCTTTGTTGTTGTCCCCCGGATAACCGGTTTGGTCTGCTGTCGAGCCTGTCTCCAAGGCCTACAGATTCGAGCAAATCCTTTGTCCTGGTGGTTCTTAATGCTTTGTTAATACCCTGCATTTGCATAATAAATTCAACATTTTCTTTGGCTGTAAGTACAGGAATAAGGTTATAGCTTTGGAAAACAAAACCAATATTTCTGAGCCTGAAATCAATTAATTTGCTTCCTTTCAACTGATCAATCCTGGTTCCTGCAATTTCAATTGTGCCTGAAGTAGGTTGATCAAGGCCCCCAATCATGTTAAGCAGGGTAGTTTTGCCTGAACCTGAAGGACCTACAATAGCTGTAAATTCACCTTCTTCAATGGTGAGATTTATACCGTTCACCGCTGTAACTTTTACTTCGGAGTCGTTGTATACTTTTTCGAGATCTTTTATTTCAATTACTATCATAATTTTAATTTATAAACTCAATTTCAAAATCTTTTTTATAATTACTTGTATCTACATTAATTAAGATTAAACTTTCTTATTAAGTATTTGAATAACTATTCAGTGCGTAAAGCTTCTACGGGATTTAATTTTAATGCTTTGCGTGCCGGCCACAGCGATGAAACAATGCCGGTGCCAATCACCAAAAAGCCTATGTTAATGAAATTGTTTAATGTTAATGCCGGATATACAACAGATGCGTAGCCCATAGCTTCAAATCCTTCGGCCCACATGCTAAAATTAATACCGGTTTTACCCAAAAAGGAGATGAGCGATGCACTAATTATTATTCCAATCAGGGCCCCTGTTAGTGTTAAAAAAATCGATTCAAGCATAATCATCAGGAAAAGTCTATTTTTGTTCATACCAATGGCCATAAGCATTCCAATTTCTTTTGAGCGTTCCAGTACTGCCATCATCATGGTGTTAATAATTCCAAATGCCAATGCAAACATGATGATTCCGACATAAATAAAGTCAATAATTTTCATCATGTCCACCATATAACCCAAATCGGGTGAAATTTCTTTCCAGTTCAGTATGCTCAATCCCGGAAACTCGCCCTTAAGTACCTCCGACACTTTAAAAGCTGCATCGTTATTATCGCAAACAATAGCAATTTCATGAAATTTTTGATTATTAAATCCGGTTTCCGAACACCAGTCTTTGTATAAAATAAATGCATTTATACCATCAAACATGGTATTGCTGGTTTTATAAATTCCCATAACCCTGAAAGCAGAAGGGAGCACATTTCCTGCCGAATCGGTAAAAGTCAGGGTGAGTTTTGTTCCAAGCCTGTAAAAGGAAAATTTTTTAATGAGTGCCTCCCCGTACAAATTCATTTCCTGTGCAGAAAGTACATTTGAAAGTGCATTTTTAAAATCTTTTTCTTGTCTAAACCTGGTATTGGCAATTTTTTCAAGCTTTGAAGCAATTACTTTCGGAAAAGTTGTAGTATCTGAATTTTTTAGTTTATCCGGGTCAATCTGGAAATTCATCAGTTTTAAATCTTCGGCTGCTTTACTACCAATAATTATTGCCGGAGTTTTCGATTCCTTTAAAAAGTAATCGCCTTCTATGAGGCAATCTTTGATTTTGGACACATTTTCCTCCATGTTTTTGTCGAAAGCTTTAATAGAGAGCCCGGTAGCAGCCCAATCGCTTTGTGCCATAACAAAAGTTTTAGCCCTTGGCGACCAGGCTTTAACACCTGTCAGGGTATCTAATACCGATTTAATTTTATTAAAATCAGGGATGGTGTAATGCAATTCTTCGTTAAGCATGTAATCCGGCTGGTGAATCTGGACATGCGAAATTTCGTTATATATTGCCGATTCAATGCGTTGTTGAATCCATCCGGTCATTATCCCTACCGCCATGGTGCCTCCAAAGAGTCCCAAAGAAATGGATATAATAACCACCAGGCTGCGGATTTTATTTCGCCAGATGTTTTTCCATGCAATTGACCAAATTCTAGAAATCATTTTCTTATTTTTAATTACGATCTAAGTGCTTCAACTTCTTTTAATCTGATAACTTTTATCAGCGGATAAATACACGACAATACCACCATTAAAGATACAATAACAGCCTGCCAAAGTACGTACATATCAACCCAGGCAAGCGGTAAAAGGGCTTCTTGTCCCACACTTTCCATGGTTTTGGCCATCTCACCGGTGAGTCTGATTGGGTAGCGGTTGCCCAGATACAACAGAGGTAAACTCAATGCTATTCCAGCGCTAACACCAATAATTCCCATGTAAACCATTTCAATCAGAATTACTACTGAAAGTTTTATTTTTTGCATTCCGATCGATACCAAAACACCAAACTCTTTATATCGTTCATGAATCATCATTAGCACTGTTCCGAAAATGCCAAAAAAGATGATAAAGTAAAGCAAAGCCAACATTGCTTGTCCTGTTTGGCTATCGCCCTCAATCTGCTGCCAGAGTATTTTATTAAACTGTTTCCAATGTTCAACCGACAAGTTATCATTATTTAACAAGGAAGCAATTTTATCTCTTGTTTTGGTAAGATTATCGTTGCTGTTGTCGAAAAGATTTACAGCAATAGATGTTAATTGGTTATTCAGTTCAAAGAATTTTTCAGCCTGGGATATTTCCATGTAAATCAGCTTATTATCGAGATCGGGAGCCGGAACTTTTATTATACCTTTTATTGGAAAGAGTCCTTGCGCAGTTACCCCGTGGTAACCCTGCCCCATAAGAATGATACTGTCGCCGATTTGTACCTTCAGAAATTTTGCCAGTCGGTCGGAAACTAATATTCCGGGATCACCCGGGCTTAAATTTTCACCATTAAATTTTGCAGCATTTTCAATATCATGAATATAATCTTTTTCTTTATCATTTAAGTCCAGATCGTTATTAAGGGTTTTAGAATTTGAGTAGGAATTATTCTCCAGGCTTTTTATTTTTTCAATAAGTTTTGGAGGGAAATTTTTATTCAAATTGAGTTTATCAATACATTGCTTGTCAATTCTGTACCTGACCAGCATAGATTCAGGATTTGAAAGCTGCTTTTCATGTTCGGCATCTACCCCCAGAATCACAACGGCTTTGGTCAAATCTCCTGTTGAAATAAAAGCACCGGATTCAATTCTTGGTACAACAGCCTTCACGCCATCAAGACTTCTCAGTTTATTAATCATTTCGCTATTGAATTCGAAAACATTGTCAATGCTTTTGTCGTCTTCAAAATTTACATTTTGAATTTTTATAAATCCAGAATATTTTTCAATAACGTTTTTAATCATATTGTCGTAGCTGCCGAGTTGCATCGAACGCATGAGCAGGGCAAAAAATACGGCAAAAAGAATGGATGCCGAAGTAATTGTTGTACGTCGTCTGTTTCGCCATAAATTTCGCCAGGCCAGTTTAAAGTTTTCTTTCATCGCCAATTTTGGTTTAATAAAAGCTGATTACCTTATATTTTGCATGTTTTGTTGAGAAAAAAAGGAATCTTCAATTTTAATATCAAATTGTATAGAATTAATTTCAACCACGGTTTTTTTTCCGGGTTCCCCTTCGGGGATGATTTCAACCATAGAAGGAAGTGTTCGTCCGCCCAGGACTTTAATATTTTTTCCAATGTCAGATTTTACCTTATATCCATCTTCATCATAATACTCCGTTTTGAGTTGAAGATAGCCTGATTTGCTAATCCACTTGTATACCTTTCCCCACACAATGTTTGAAGATTCTTTGGGTGTCATTTCAATTTTATAGCAATCGTAACCCTCAAGCGTTTCTGAACCTAAAAGTTTATGGGTGTAATCCTGCACAATAGATGATTCTTTTAATATATCATCGTTGGTGTAGTCCGAACCCATCCATCCTTGCGACATCATTGAAGGAGGAAGTTTGACCATACGGTTTATTGTAGGGCTCCAGCTCCAGAGTTCGTTTTTGCGTTTCAGAAAAGTCTGGCCTTTTTCCTTGACAGGATAGGTAATCAGTGTAAGGGAAAAATCGAGCCCTTTGCCCCAGGTTTTTATTTTAATTGTGCGGTTCCATGTTGGACGGATGATTGAAACGGTCATTTCGCCCAGGCTCGATGTGCCCCTTTCTTTTTCGTAGGCTTTTTTCACAATTTCAGTAGCATCCTGTGAAAATGCAATTGAGACTGTAAAAACCAATATAACTGAAATTATTATGAGTTTCATTTTTCTAGTTTTAAATTCTTAACTTTTCTTTATAGTAATTTATTATTTTGTTTTCAAATTGCGCAATTGGGAACAATTCTGGCATAGCCAAAAACTGTACAATGGCCCCCTTTATCATGGCCGACATAAGCAAAATTTCTCCTTCAGGATCGTCAATTTTCCTTTCTTTAAATAATTCCAGTATTAGTTTTCCGTAATGAACAGAAGTATCATCAAATTCATTTTTTATTATATCTATTACGGTAGGTTGAAGCAATAGTGCCGAGTACAATTTCCAGTAGTTTACATTTTCCTTTACAACCTGTATGCTCTTTTTTATAAAGAAAATAAATTCTTCAGGTGTAAGAATTCCATCCCTGTTCGGATCGAAATACTGCCATACCTTATGCGATCCATTTTTTACAATTTCTTTTAAAAGGGCATCTTTGTTTATGAAATAATTGTACAGCAACCCCTTTGAAATTCCTGCCTTTTTGGCTATCATACTCACTGATGCGCCCTGGTATGTTTTCTCGGCAAAAATTTCAATGGCTACTTCCATAATTGCCTTTTGTTTTTCGGCCCTGAGCTTACTGTATTGTTCTGATGTTCGGGGTGACACTGCTTTATTTTTTTTTGACTGAACGTTTGGTCAAAGTTAAGGGGATTAAATATCAATTCAAAATTTTTTGCCGGGTTTTATTTAAATTTCAGTCAAAAAAATTCTTAAATTTAGTTGGATAGAAGAATTGAAGCGGCTGACAATGGTTTTATTCTGGAGTTATAATTATTGAATAAAACTAGGTTTTAAAATTGCATATTTGTATTAAATTATTGAATTTTAAAATGAGAAAGGATGAATAATTTTGAAAACAAAACAAATTTTTATTTTGGCCGTTTTTTTGTATGAATCGAAACAGTTAAAACCTTCAAAATGTCAGTTTTAAAAAAAAGAGTGCTTATACTAGTTGGTTTGTTAAGTTTAACAGTTTATACTTTTTCACAACCTCTGGTAGGATTTCAGGCAGGCATTAATATGTCTGGTTTAAGAGGGCATAAAACCTACGATGACAAGAACCCCCGGTTTGGATTAAATGGCTATCTTTTTGTGGATATTCCTTTTTCAAAAAACAGTATTGTTTCATTGGAAACTGGCTTAAGTTATTCACCACAGGGGAATATACATACCACATCAACGAAAGATTTGGCAGCAACTGATGAATTAAAAGTGCACCAAAAACTAAATTATATCATTGTTCCACTTTACCTGAAAGAAAATTACTCCGGCTTTTATACTAAAATAGGACCCTATGCAGGTTACCTTATTGGCGCAGAATCAACATGGAAAAATACTAAAACTGAACCGGGGAAAGATCCGGTAGTAACAAGTGGAACTTACGAAAATTACAAAGAAGAAATTAGCAAATATGATATTGGTATATCTGTAGGATTTGGGTTTATTCATTATTTTGATCCAACAATTTACAGGAATAAAAGACACAGAAACAGGAGAACCCCGGTAATGCAGGTCGATTTTAAATACAATATCGGACTCACTACTATTGATGCTACCGGCAATAATTCAGAACTAAGCCTTAAAAATCAGGTATTTACAATAGGTATAAGTATTACTTCGGTAAATAATTAAACTGATGAAAACCCGGAATACAATCTTTGCACTCAGTATTTTTATCCTTTTTCATTTCCAGGATAAACTTTTTTCGCAGTATCGTATTGGGATTCAAGGTGGGGCAGGAGTGAGTAATTATGTAGGTTCAGATTTTTCATCTGACAATGATCCGAAGTTCGGTGCATCAGCCGGTTTTTTCTTCGAAAAGGAAATAAATCTGTCGCTTTGCCTGGGTTTAGAACTAAATTACGAACAAAAAGGAACGTACTACAATGATTATCCGCGCGAAGGAACTACCATTTCGGTCGACAGTCGTTTTTCATACTTAAGCCTGCCGGTATTTTCTAAAATATATTTTGGGAAAAAAGCCGATTTTTTTATTTATCTGGGGTTATCAGGCGGGTATTTGCTCGACAGTGAAAGTACGGTTAAAGCCACCGAATATGGATATGTTATAGACACAGACCCATTTTTCCCTTATACTTTCAGAAAATACGATGCAACACTTTCAGGAGGTTTTGGTTTTAATATAAGCAAGGTGAATATAGATATCAGGTACCATCACGGACTATTAAATGTTTACGATGGAAAGAATGTACCTTCTATTCGCAACTCTTTTATCACCGCCACCCTGGGAATTACACTTTATAAGAAGGGTGTACTTAACTGTTTCAATAACAGGGCTTACTAAGTAAGTTTAATCATTTGAACGCAGCTTATTTGCTTTTGAATAAACCCAAAATCCTGCAATTGCAGCAAAAATAACGCCCAAAATTGTTTCTATTACATGCGGGTTGCCAATCAGACTGCGCCAGATAAGGAACACGACAATTGCAGCAATTAAACCGTATATTTTAGCCATAGTAGTTGAATGAATTTACTTTTAAAGATAATCATTATTTATAATTTTAGACGATTTATATTTCAAGCCAGGAGAATTTTTCAGGTTTTTATTTTTTTATATTTTTGAAAAAGTACAAAATTATTTTTATGAAGAAAGTGTTATTTTTTACAGTGTATATTTTATTTCTGGCAGCATGTTCAGAAGAAATTAAAAATCATGACAATAAAGATCCCCTGGATTTTTTACCCAACAAACTGGCAGTGAAAGTGGCGGTAAACTTTGTTAAATCTAAGATCAATTCACCACAGGTTAAAGTATTTAATAATATGGTAATTGTTCAAAAAGGAAATACCCGTTACGAAATCCGGCCCGAAAATATCTTTTATGGTTTGATTGATGCGGATACTACAAAGGACGCTTTTATTTCAATTTCATCCTATAACCTGAATGAGTTTATAATGAAGGAAAACCTGATTCTTTTAAAATCAGGTGATTCGCTTAAACTTGCTTATGTTTTTGAAGAAGACATTGATGTTATGAAAGTTGACGACAGGTATATTTATGGTGAAGTGCATAAAAAACCGCGTTCGTCACCATTGTACAATTGCGAAGAGTGCAAGGAACAGGTAAAATATAAGTTTGAGAATGGTGAGCTGATAAAAGAAAAATAAATTTACATTATAATCTATATCTGGATATAGAACTTAATTTGTTATAGAGTTGGCAGATTAAATACATCACCTTAACTCTTAAGCATCGAAAATATGCGGCATTGATTTGATTTGTAATGTTAAAAGTGAAAACATTCCTTTTATTTACTGAATTGAAAATGAATATTTTTTAATAGGACAGATATGGAAATCTATACGATACTTTAGTGCTTTAATAAAAAAGACCAGAGGATTTGTATCCAGTGGTCTTATACTATTTATTGTTATTGGAATTAAATCAAAATCTGTTTCGAATTATCTGACGGGTATAAAAATGGAAATACTTATTTTTTATTCAGCTTAAATGATTTAACCTTCCCCCGGTTAATCCCGGCTATAACAAAAGGAGAATCGCCTTCGAAGTATAAAAGAGAAGTTACCATGCCCTGGAGAAGCAATCCGCTTTGCGATGGAGATAGAATTTTAAACGATTGCTTTTTGCCATTGCTTAGAAGTACAAAACCTTTGTTGGCATCGTAGTAGCCTGTTGAAACATCGTAGGTATGATCATTTCCCCCCAATATTACATCAGGATAATTATCTCCATTCAAATCTTTTATGATCATTTTGGTAATTGGCGACATTTGAAGTGGTAAGGATAACTTTTCCCATTTGAATTTAGCATTATCATTCCAAATAATAAAGCTGGAAGGAGTGTTTACAAATAGTTTAAAATCAACTCTTTTTAAGACACTTTCATCGAAAATTCTGTCCATTCCGGTGTAACTGAATGTTTTATAATCGGAAAACAAATTCTGGAAAAATTTGGTCTGAGCATTTAATTCATCAAGATAATTGATTGGATATTCAGTCATTTTGCCGTCTTTATTTTTCCAATAAGCAGTGGAAACCGGATCAATTTTACCATCCATGTCTAAATCGATACAATATAGGTTTAACGGATATTGGGAATTAATTGTAAACCTGTTGTTTTCACCAAGATTGCCAACAATATAATCATCATCCCCATCCTGGTCAAAATCTCCGGCAGCTATAGAATACCAGATTCCATGAAAATCATCAAAGCCCGGGATATTTTGGGGAACAAATTCTTTTCCCTTGTTATTTTTAAATATAACTATTGAGTTCCATTCTCTGGTTACAATTAAATCCTCCCATCCATCCTTGTCGTAATCGCTCCACACCGCATCAGTGACCATGCCCAGGTCCAATTTTGAAAACGATTCAACACCTAATTTCCCATTGTTGTTAACTAAAATGTAAGAATTGCTTGAATAAGGAAACATTTCTTTTTTTACCCGGGCCCCGAGGAACACATCTGTATAACCATCGTGGTTAAAATCGCAAGTTTTGATTACTGAACAAATAAATGAGGGAACCGGCAATTCTATCCCACTGAATTTACCGTTTTTGTTTTCGTACAAATAATGCTGGTACCCATCTTCTTTTTTCTCATATCCGCCTGAACCGATAATTACATCATTATCACCATCTTTGTCAAAATCATCTATTACCAGTGCCGATTCTGAACATCCTTTTTCGTTCGTGAGTCCTTCAAAGTCTGTTTGTTCAAATCCATTATTTTTTCTGATAAAAGCAGTGGTTGGTAAGGTATTGGTTGCACCAATCAGCAAGTCTTCTTTTCCGTCGTTGTTTAAATCTCCCTGGGCTAAAACCGGTCCAATCTGCGAAAATTTGTGAGGAATAATAATCTGACTAAGGAAAAAATCAGCCACATCTTTTTGTTCGTGAACATAATTAAAAAGACTGTCTTCTATAAATAGAAGGTCTTTATTTTCTTTTGTAATATCATTATTTATTGATGTAGTTGCCTCAATTTCTTTAACTTCGATTAATTGATTTGACTTGACATTTTTCAGCAATGTAACCAAATTTGAAGAGGGCCAGGTAATTTTAATCGAATCAATAACTTCATCTGCCGATGGAAAGCCGAAATGTACAATCGGATCAACTGTTGATGCGTAACCCCTTGTATTAAAATGTTCGTTGAATTGGTATTTTCCTTTGTTCCAGATTTCTACTTTTGCGCCAATTCCCATGGTATTTGGGCTTTTACCAGTTAATTTAATTCTAATATAACCAGCTTTTCCATCTGATTGTTCCATGGTATTGTTTTTCAGTACAAAGGCTTCGTCGTTCAAGTTGTTTACCACATAATCGAGGTCCCCATCATTATCGAGGTCCACAAAGGCGGCTCCATAAGAGTAGGATGGAAATTCAGGCAACCAATCTTTCGATCGGTTTTCAAATACAAGATTCCCTGTATTTTCAAAGGCATAATTCTGTACTTTTAACGCAGGGGCAAGATTAATTACATATTTTTCGTCGCCTACAAATCCATAAACCTGGGCTTTCATTCTTGTCCAGTCCTTATCGGTTAAATCTTTAGGAAAACCGTTGGAAACCAATAAATCTTTGTCCCCATCATTGTCGTAATCTGCAAACAATGGCGACCAGCTCCATTCTGTCTGATAAATACCGGCAAATTGACCAACTTCACTAAACGGGAGTAACTGACCATTCAATAATCCATTATTTACATGGAGCATATTTCTCAGAAACTGGTGTTCGTAATCGTATTTAGCATCGTTTATAAAAAACATATAGCTGAAACCATTTATAGTTTGTCTTTTCCTTGAATATTCTTCCGGCATCATGTCGAGGGTCATAATATCCGGAAAGCCGTCATTATTAACATCGGCTACATCGTCGCCCATGGATGATTTGGTTTGATAGGAAAGGTATTTACGAATTTCGTTTTTAAAAGTCCCGTTTTTCTGATTAATATAAAGAAGGTCATTTGAAATATAGTCGTTCGAAACATAAATATCAGGATATCCATCTTTATTAAAATCGGCAATAGCCAAACCAAGGCCAAAACCTTCAAACACGATTCCTGCTTCTTTGGTAACATCGGTAAAAGTATTGTTCCCATTATTTCTGTAAAGCTTGTCGTTGTTTGTTGCGGTCCCGTCAGTTATTTTAGTGCGGTAAGAGGTATTCATTCGCTGGGTCACTGTATTGTTCAGAACGTAAAGATCCAAATCCCCGTCGAGGTCGTAATCAAAAAAAGCCGCATTCACAGACTGGTCCTGGTTGTCGATGCCATATTTTGATGCCATTTCATTAAAAGTGGGATATTTACCGTCCTTAACACCATTGTTTATCCAAAGTCTGTTTGTACACTTTAAAGGATGGTTGCCCGCAGTAGAAGTAAAATAGACATCCATCCATCCATCGCCATTCACATCGGCAATAGTTACCCCGCTGAACCACTGGCTGTTGTTTAAACCTTCAAACTTTTTGGTAATATCCTCGAATTCAAAATTTCCTTTGTTCAAATAAATTCTCGATAAAACCTGGTTGCCTGCAAATACAATGTCCTGTAACCCGTCATTGTTCAAATCACCAACCCCAACGCCTGCGCCATTGTATATGTACTCATAACTAATAACGTGGAAACTGTCAGTTTCAGTAATGGTATTTTTAAAATCAATACCTGTATGACCGGAACTCATCAATTCGAACCGCTGTGGATTGGAACAGGCAAATAAAACCAGGAGAAAACCAAGTGGCAGCAAATAATTCTTCATACGAAATCAGCTAATTAATAAATTTTTAAACCTATGATTATCAATTCATTTATTATACATCTAATTAAAAATAGACTCTATAATCTGGAAAATTTTAAAAAGTGGGTGAAGATATTTATAATTCTGTCATTATAAAAAAAAATTAAGATATGGTTTTTTAACTTTTGAGTTAATGGAATTTATAAACTTTTTTAGAATTCAGCCTGGGTAAATTTATTGCCAGGCTGAGAGGAGTTGGGGGTGAGTCTGTAAAACATCCCTTTTCAAACTCATCCCCAGGCCTTCTTTTAGCCTTAAAGAAGGGTGACTGGAGCTGAATTTAATTTCTTTATTTTAAACCTTTCTACAGCTTATCACTTTGAAAATCAGACCCCAAAGGTTTCTAAAACCTTTGGGGTCAATTTTCTACGGAAACCAAAAAGTTTTAAAGCCAAATACCTCCACCCCTCAAACAGTCACCCCTCTTTGCTTTGCAGAGAGGGGAAAGGGGTAAGTTAGTAAAACTGCCTTTCAAACTCATCCCCAGCCCTTCTTTAAGGCGTTAGAGAAGGGCGACTGGAGCCGAATTAAATTTCTTTATTTTTAACCTTTCTACAGCCTATCACTTTGAAAATCAGACCCCAAAGGTTTCTAAAACCTTTGGGGTCAATTTTCTACGGAAACCAAAAAGTTTTAAAGCCAAATACCGCCTCTCCTCAAACAGCCACCCCTCTTTGTTTTGCAGAGAGGGGAAGGGGGTGAGTCAGGCAAAATGCTCTTTTCAAACTCATTCCCAGCCCTTCTCTAACGCTTTAGAGAAGGGTGCCTGACGCCTAAACCATTTTCTTTTTCTTAAAAAACTATCAGACGGCCAAAACTTGTACATGAAAATTCGGAAACCAAAAATATTCGAATTTAACCACCGCCTCCCCTCAAACAGTCACCCCTCTTAGCTTTGCAGAGAGGGGAAGGGGGTGAGTTAGTTGAAAACCCGAATTTATGTTTCTTTTGGTTTGTTTCTGTTTGCATATGCAATTCTGGCAGCGGTTATTGCTCAACTTTACAAAATAAAAGAACCGCTCATAGGGATGTCTTTATTTGGTTACAATTAATCTTGCTATGCCGGCACATGCTACAAACTTGTGTCATTAAGGCACACTGTTGCAAGAATATAAACATTAACGTTATTAAATTTCTAATAAAAAAAGTAGGGTCAGGCAAAAGCCTGACCCTACAGAATTATACATTTAAAATATTATTCTTACCTGTTTTGAACAAGTGCTCCTTTACTAAGGTCAATCTGACGCTGTGGTATTGGATAGGTAACATCTTCTGCGCCAACAGTAGCGTTTCCATACATTGAATTACCCCATGCCTGGTTTCTTTCATAAGTAAGAACCCTGTTTAGCTCAGTAACGGTATTGCCCCAGCGGTTCAAGTCAAACCAGCGATGGCCTTCCATACCTAGTTCAAGTTTGCGTTCCATGCGGAGAGCAAGGCGTGCATTATCCTGATTGTCAAATGGATAGCCTGAAGCCGGATATTGATTGATAACATAGTTTGCAGCAGGATTTGCACCATCCATTACAAAGCCAGCTGGGTTAGCAGCCCTGGCACGTACCAGGTTTATATTAGTGCGGGCGCCTGCAAGGTCGTTGGTTTCAATCTGGCATTCAGCAATTAAAAGGAGAATGTCGGCATAGCGAATCATACGGTAACCATTGGCAGTCCAACCGGATGTCCAGTTGCCCACTTCGGTGTATTGGCCTTCCTGAGATTTTTTGTAAACCTGTTTCTTTGGGCTGTAAGGGCCAGCGTAACTTTGGTCGCGTACCCAGTCTGCACCGGTATGTTTTCCCCAATCCCAGTATGGAATTCCTCTTCTACCTACTGTCCAATCCAGCCTAGGATCAAGTTCACCTGCATCTGGAGTAAATGGGTCACCAGGAGCCAATCCTTGATCGCTTACTACTGGATCATTATTGTAAGAATTATCCAATAAAGGCAATCCACCGGAAGTTCTGAATGAATTTACCAATTCCTGTGTTGCCTGATAAAAACCACAACATCCACCGGGTGAACCCCCATTTCCTTTATAAGGGAAGTTTAAAACTTCTCCCCAACCTGCATTCCATGCACCTGATCCGTCGTTTACGGAATATTGTACTGTATAAACGGCTTCAATGCCATTTCTGTTCACAATGTCAAATACTTCGCCATAGGTTGGAGCCAGGCCGATGGCAGATCCATCTGGTTTGGTCCCTGTTTTGGCTGTATTCAGGTTTGTAAGGGCACCAGCATAATCATGGTTGATTTGCATTTTGGCCTTTGCCAACAGCACATTGCATACGGTTCCGTTAAACCTACCTATCTGGTCCATGTCGTTTGGCAGGGCAGTACCGGCTTCAAGGTCAGCGAGAATTTTATCACTGACATCTACTGTATTGGTAACAGTATAAGGATCAGTGGTTTCATCCAGGTAAGGAATATCCCTCCACATTCTCCATGCTTCGAAATGGAACCATCCTCTTAAAGCACGTGCCTGTGCGATAAATTTGTCTGCTTCTTCCTGTGTAATAGTTCCCAATTCAAGTGCATTATTCGTAACTAGAATGGCACTGTTGCACCTGGAAATAGCTTCATATACTGATCTCCATTTTACATTCAGGTACGGGTTGGTTGCGGATTCTTCAAAACGTTGAATAGGATTAATATCTGGCTGGTCGCCGGCATCAGTACCCTTGTTGCCAACCATACCGCGGATATCAGCATACACCCAGTTTGAAGAGGCGGCTTCCCATCCAAATGAAGAAGAAACCCCATCGAGCATGGAATAGGCCCCGATAAGGAGCTTATCAATACCATCGGCTTTGGCCAGAACAGTTTCGTCCAGTCCTCCCTTTGGCTTGATATCAAGAAAATCCTTATTACAGGCACCCACTATTCCAAGTATGGTAAGGATTAGAATTAATAAAATATTGGTCTTTTTCATATTTTACAATTTTATAAATTACTAAATTACAAAGTAAGATTTAGTCCGAAGATGAACTGTTTTGCGTTAAGGTAGTTCCCTGCATCAACACCAAAGGCACGGTCGTCGCCACCTAACTCTGGATCAAGCCCTGAATAATTGGTGATGGTGAACAGGTTGATGGCCTGAACATAGAGCCTGAGGCCATTGATATGCACCTTACTTAAAACACTGGCAGGTATGGTATATCCCAACGAAAGGTTTTTCAACCTTGCATAAGAGCCATTTTCGATGTAGTAGCTGCAAGATTGGGCATTGGTAGAGAAGCTGGAAGTATTTGTGGCCTTCGGAACATTTGTATTTGTTCTTTCAGGGGTCCAGCTGTCGTACAATAACTTTTTGCTCTTTTGTCCCTGGAATGAAGGCCAGAAATCGATCCACCAGGTATTGTTGTTGAAAATTTCATTGCCATAAGAACCATACAGGAAGGCAGATAAATCAAAATTCTTATAGGTAAGCCCAATGTTTAAACCATAAGTGAATTTTGGAATCGGGCTTCCGATGTAAGTCCTGTCGTCCGGTGTAATTTCACCATCGCCATCCACATCCTTGAATTTTAACAATCCTGGGGCAGCGCCAGCCTGGGTAGCAGAATTGGCCACATCTTCATTGCTCTGGAACAAACCATCCACTTCATAGCCAAAGAATTCTGACATGGAATGTCCCACTTCGTTTCTGTTGTAAGCACCAATCCTTGAACTTCCGTAATCGAAATAATCCACATCATCGGAAAGTTTTGTAATTTCATTCTTAACAGTAGTAAATACTGCACTAAGGTTTAAACCCAAATCCCCGAAATTATCCTTGTAGGTAAGTTCCAGGTCAATTCCCTTGTTCGACATAGAAGCTATGTTAATATAAGGGGCAGATGCATTACCTGCTGTTCCTACTATCTCAGGAGCAAATAGGAGGTCTTCGGTTTGTTTGGAATACCAGTCGAATACAATGCCGAATTTACTGTTGAATAACATGGCTTCAAAACCAATATCAGTGGTGATGTTTGTTTCCCATTTTGCATTGGTGTTGGCAAGTTGTAACCTGCGGAACCCTTGTGCTGAGGATGAATATGTTCCGGATATGTCGTAGAACGACTGATCTGCACTACCTCCATAAAAAGAATAGGCATTTCCAGTTCCAACAGGTAACTGATTACCCATTGTACCCCATGATCCCCTGATTTTTAAATCAGAAAGCCAGTCAGCCCCGTCAAGGAAAGCTTCTTCACCCACACGCCAAGCGGCAGAAAAGGATGGGAAAACACCATATCGGTTGTCTTCAGTAAATACAGATGATCCGTCACGACGGATAGTACCACTCACAATATATTTGGTCATAAAAGAGTAATCTGCCTTCGCAAATATGGAAACCAGCGTTCTTGGTGTATAATTACTTGAGTTTGCCCCGGTAATGGTTTGTCCGTTGCTCAGGTTACGATAGTCAATTGCCTGCGAAAAATAACCGGCACGGCTACCTGAATTATCACGTCCCATTCCCAGTTTGTTGGCCTCGTACCCAGCTATCACTGCTAAGTTGTGGTTGCCAAAGGTTCTGTTGAATGTCAAAGCATTGGTCCAAACCCAGCTACCTCCGTATCCGCTGCCTTCGTTCATGCTTGGAGTAGCAGTATTTTCAGCATTTTCGTAAGTAGACATGGTGAAAGTATAGTAATAATAGTTATAATAAGTTCCCCCGACAGTGGATCTGAAATTCAATCCTTTCAGGATTTCAACATCCAAAAACGCACTACCTGCAAGGTTCACATTTAAATTATTGTTGTCATGTCCCCTTTCAAGATTAGCAAAAGCATTGGTGTTGTTACCCAACCGGGGTGCAATACCTGTTCCGCCATATTCACCGGGCACAAATTCGTGAGAAGTTCCCGAAATTGGTTCAGTTATAATATATGGAACAATGGATTGTGATCTGTACGGGCCCATTTGGATGGGGCTTCCTTCTTCAAGGTTGGCCACACCGTGGTTGGTGGTAAATGTAGTGGATACATTTTCGCCAATTTTTACTTTCCCGTTCAGGAATTTAAATTCTGAATTGAAACGGGCAGTGTATTTTTTTAGGTCGGTATATTTAATAACCCCGTCCTGTCCAAAATAGCCAAAACTACCAAAGAACCTGGCATTTTCATTTCCTCCTGATAAAGAAAGGTCGTGGTTCATGATCATGGCATTGTCGGTAATTACATCGTACCAGTCGGTATTGGCAGCCCATGAAGGAAGGGTAGGCTCAGCATTTCTGTTGTCACCATAAAGCGGATGAACTTCATAAATGAGATCACCATCATCATCATATTTTACCCCGTTCAAAGAGTCGTTTTTATACACAAGCCATTGTAACTGTGCATATTCCTCTGCGGTTAAAAATTGATCGGTAGGGCCTTTACCCGGAGCTTGTATTCCAACATACATATCGTAAGTTACCTTAACCCCGCCTTTCTGGCCTTTTTTGGTGGTAACTACTACCACACCGTTAGATGCCCTGGATCCATAGATAGAGGCAGCACCAGCATCTTTCAAAACTGACATAGATTCTACGTCGTTCGGGTTCAGATTGGAAATATCCTGGGTTGGGATCCCATCAACAATATAAAGGGGATCGTTGTTTTCGAACGAGCTGAACCCTCTGATTCTTAATTTTGAAGTTTGTCCAGGCTGTCCGTTACCAACTACGGTTACCCCTGAGGTACGGCCCTGTAATTGGCTGGTAACGTTACCAGTTGGGATGGCCTTCATTTGAGTTACTTCAACGACGCCTACCGCACCTGTAATGTCTTTTTTACGCTGGGTGGTATAACCGGTAACAACAACTTCCGACACTGTGGTGACATCTTCTGCCAAGGATATGTCGATAGTTGTCTGGCCATTTACAGCAACTTCCTGGGTTGTGTAACCTACTGAAGCAATAACTAGGGTAGCTGATGAAGGCGCTGTTAATGAATAATTTCCATCAATATCAGTAACAGTTCCAATAGCTGTTCCTTTAACATTGATGTTGGCACCTGCAACAGGTTCACTGGTTGCTGCATTTACTACTTTACCTTTAATGGATATGTCCTGAGCAAGCAATGTTCCCTGGGTCACAAACATTAAAAATAAAGCTAGTAATGTTACAAACCCGAAAAATTTTAACGTGTTTCGTTCATTCATAATTTCGAATTTTGTGATTAGTACATAAAATTGGTTTTAATTAATAAAGAAATAATAAAAGTCATTTAATTCGACTCATTGGTTTTCAATTTTGTTTTAATACATCATAGGCAAAAAAATTTGGTTATTAATATGTTTAGGCTTAAAAAGTCTTAAATTTCTTTCATTTCATTTTAAAGCAGATTCAATTTTTATATTATGTTCTAAATACCATAAAACTAGCAACTTCCTTCTTTATTGAACAAAATGTGATTTATACACACTAATTGATAAAGATAATATTTCTGAAATGAATTTCAAAATAACATTAAAAAAAGTTAAAAAAAATTAAAAGCTTTTAGCGGATTACAACTTACAACTTTCAATAAATGAATTAAATAAACACGGAAAAAAATTAAAAGGAAATTAAAAAAAAATTAAAATATGTGCATATTCATTGAATTGGTCTTAAATTATTTTTACTCAGTTAAGTTAAAATAAAATATATTAAAATCCTGATTTTGGTTTCAAAATAAAAGATAAATGATATATTTGCACAAAATATGACAGTAAATATTATATAATGAAACAAAATTAAAACATGACATTTTATGTGCGGAATTATTGGAATTTTCGATATTAAATCAAACCCCCAGGAATTACGGCTACAGGCATTGGAAATGAGTAAAAGAATAAGGCACCGCGGCCCCGACTGGTCGGGAATCTATTTTTCGAACCAGGCCATTATGGCGCATGAACGGCTCTCGATAGTTGATCCACAATCGGGAAAACAACCCTTGTTCAGCAAAGATAAAAAACATATTCTGGCTGTGAATGGCGAAATTTATAATTTTAAAGAATTACGCTCCGCAACTGAAGATATTTATGAATACCAGACCCATTCTGATTGTGAGGTAATACTTGGCTTGTACAGGAAAAAAGGGATCGATTTTATAGAAGATTTAAACGGCATTTTTGCCTTTGCCTTATACGATGAGGAGAAGGACTTATACCTGGTTTCCCGTGACCACATTGGTATTATTCCTTTATACCATGGACACGATGAAAACGGGAATTATTTTGTATCCTCTGAATTAAAGGCATTGGAAGGCTTTTGCAATTCAATTGAAGAATTCCTCCCTGGCCATATACTCTGCAGTACTGATGGTAAAATGCGTAAATGGTACAACCGCGACTGGATGCAGTATGAAAATGTAAAAGACAATATTACAAGTATTGATGAACTGAAAGAAGCACTGCATAAAGCGGTGCACAGGCAGCTAATGTCTGACGTTCCTTATGGGGTATTGCTTTCCGGGGGACTGGATTCGTCCATTACCTCTTACCTGGCCAAAAAGTTTTCGAAAATGCGTATTGAAACAGATGATACCATGCCTGCCTGGTGGCCACAGCTTCACTCGTTTGCAGTTGGTTTGGTGGGTTCTCCCGATTTGGCTGCTGCCAAAAAAGTAGCAGAACATATTGGAACCGTTCATCATGAAATACATTTTACCATACAGGAAGGGTTAGATGCCGTGCGCGATGTTATTTACCATATCGAAACTTATGATACCACCACAATTAGGGCAAGCACCCCAATGTATCTGCTGGCAAGGGTAATAAAATCGATGGGAATAAAAATGGTGCTTTCTGGCGAAGGGGCTGATGAGTTGTTTGGGGGTTACCTTTATTTTCATAAAGCACCTAACGCCCAGGAATTTCACGAAGAAACCGTGAGAAAGATGAGCAAATTACATATGTATGACTGCCTTAGGGCGAATAAAACCCTTGCAGCCTGGGGTGTTGAAGGAAGAGTTCCTTTTCTCGACAAAGAGTTTATTGATGTGGCCATGCGTATAAATCCCAAAGATAAAATGATAGGTCCGGGAAAAATGGAAAAATGGGTATTGCGAAAAGCTTTTGAAGACCACCTGCCAGAAAGTGTTGTATGGAGGCAAAAAGAACAATTTTCGGATGGTGTTGGCTATGGCTGGATTGATACATTAAAAAAGTATGCTGAAGAAAATATTACCGATCAGCAGATGAAAAATGCAGCCTATAAATTTCCGCATAATACACCACGGACAAAAGAAGAATATTATTACAGAAATATTTTTCATGAACATTTCCCCTCTATTTCAGCGGCCAAATGTGTACCTTTTGAAGCTTCAATTGCATGCAGCACTGCAAAGGCACTTGAATGGGACGAAGCTTTCAGGAACAATGCAGATCCATCGGGACGTGCCATGAGTAAAGTACATGTAAATGCCTATGGAGATGATAATTAAGCCGATATTAATACCTTAAAATAAATGCCCTCCTGACTTAAATTGGGAGGGCTTTTTTATACACGGTACCGATTCTTAAAACTCTATGAAGATCGGTCAAATAAGATAATAAATACAATCAAAACCAATAGTTTGAATTGTATATCTCTAAAATTCAACAGGATATATGATAATTAAATTTCCATTTCTATAATTTGAAAGAATACCAGCTACAAATCTTTTCTAAATTTTAATACTTTAGCCCCGAAATTAAAAATTCAAATCATGGAAGTTTTTGAAGGAAACCTTCTTAAAATGAAATCAGCCTGTGATACGGAGGTTAAGTATCACCTTAATTTGGAAGATACATCTATTTATGTAAATGATTTGATCGGCAAAGAAATTAGTTTTGAATTTACGGGACAAATTAATTGTATTGCCTGTGGAGAAAAAACCTACAAATCGTTTGGTCAGGGATACTGTTATAAATGTTTTGTTTCTGTTCCCGAAACCTCTGAATGCATTATGAACCCTGAACTTTGCCAGGCACATCTTGGAATATCCAGGGATATGAAGTGGTCGGAAAGTTATTGCCTTACAGATCATTATGTATACCTTGCTATTTCAGGAAATTTAAAAGTAGGCGTAACCAGGGCCAGCCAGGTTCCTACCCGATGGATAGACCAGGGAGCGGTAAAAGCCATAAAACTGGCATTGACACCAAATCGTCATCTGGCCGGGTTAATTGAAGTGGGTCTGAAGAATTATTTCAGTGATAAAACCAGTTGGCAAAAAATGCTGCGAAATGAGATGGATTCTGATATTTCGCTGGTGGATGAAAAGCAAAAAGCCTGGGAATTCCTCGATGAAGAATTACAACAATATGTTACTGAAGACGATGAAATCCAAAGTTTGAATTACCCGGTAATTAAATATCCCGAAAAAGTAAAAAGCCTTACCTTCGACAACACAAACCTGATAAATGGAAAATTGGCCGGAATAAAAGGCCAGTACCTGATTTTTGATAACGGAGGTGTTTTGAATATCAGGAGGCATTCGGGATACAGAGTAAAATTAAGATATTGAGGCAGTTCACTTTTAAAAATATATTTACTTTACCAATTAGAATTATCTTAAAGTTTCTACCCATGTTCTCTTAAAGAAAACAATTTGATTTTTGAGCATTATAAATTGGAAAGTGGATGGCAAAGTGATTAAAATGAGAGTTTTAAGTAAATTATTGAAATTTGTAGTTGATTTAGGGTATTAAAAACAAACCGGAAAAGCAAATGAAGAAGATTGCAATAATCGCAAACAGTAAATATAAAAAAGCGGTAGGGCTAAAAGAAAGGCTGAAAAATCACCTTCCACCTGAATATAATATTTTTGAAAAACTTACCGAGCGACAGGGACATTCTACTGCCTTAACAATTGAAGCTGTAAACGAAGGAGCCGAAATAATAATTGCCGCCGGTGGCGATGGTACCTTAAACGAAGTGGTGAATGGAATTATGCTTTCGCCAGAACCATTAAGGAATAAAGTTTTGCTTGGCTTGTACCCATTGGGCACCGGGAATGATTTTGCACGGACCGCTTTATTTAAGGCAGATTTGGAAACATTATCGAAATTGGTTGTGAATGGCAAATCAAGGAAAATTGACCTGGGTTGTGTTGAATTTTCAGATGGAAAAAATGAAAAAGTTATACGCTACTTTGATAATATTGCCGATATTGGGATAGGTGCAAGGACAGTGGAGATTGTGAACAAAAGTACAAAACCATTAGGAAGTACGCTCACTTTTATTTTAAGCGTTTTAAAAGCCTTTACGGGATACAAGCAGCAAAAAGTAAGGGTTAAAACTGCTGATTTTGAATGGATTGGCAAAATAGTGGCGGTTTGCATGGCCAATGGAAAATATTTTGGCAGTGGCCTCGGAATTTCGCCCGGTGCCAGTCTGGATAATGGAAAGCTAAGTCTGGTAATTGTGGGAAATATTTCTGTTGTACATTTTTTAAGATATTTGCCAGCCCTCCGGAAACTCAAATTCATCAACCATCCCGAAGTACATTACAGGCAGATGAATTGGTGCGAAATTACGGCTGACGAGAAATATCCACTCGAAATGGATGGTGAAAGTGTTGGTTTTACGCCACTTAAGGCCACTGTAATACCACAGGCTTTGAATTTACTTACATCCTGAATTTAGTATTAATATAAGGCGCTAAATATCAAGAGTTAAAAAATCTTCAGTTTTACTTCCCGAGATTCGCGGATACATTGACTTATGTAAATGGCTTATTATTAATCTTCGAATATAATCTAAGCTGTAAATTTGATAACTATTTGTAAATTTTAATTTCCTTTTCCCCTCCGGCCTTTAAATATCCCCTGAACATTCCTGCTGTATTGAAAGGCATGGCTATATTTCCATTTTTGTCAACCGCTATCAGGCCACCCACACCTCCGGCTTCCACGAGTTTTTTATTAATGATAAAATCAGCAGCTTCAACCAACGAGAGCCCTTTAAACTCCATAAGTGCTGAAACAGTGTATGCTACCACATATCGGATAAAATACTCCCCGTGTCCGGTACACGATACTGCGCAGGTATTGTTATTGGCGTAGGTTCCGGCTCCAATTACCGGCGAATCGCCAATTCTGCCATAGCGTTTGTTGGTCATTCCACCGGTTGAAGTTCCCGCTGCCAGGTTTCCGTATTTGTCGAGTACCACGCATCCCACTGTACCATTTTTTTCTTTGGGGTTATCGGCGTTTTTCTTTTCATTTTCAAGGGTTTTCTGCAATTTATCCCATTGCTCCTTGGTGTGGAAGTATTTGTTGTCCACTATTTCAAGGCCTTCGCTTTTTGCAAATTCCGAAGCCCCTTTGCCCGATAACATCACGTGTTTTGAATGAGTCATAACCCTGTAAGCCAGCTCTATTGGACTTTTAACATCTGTAATTCCTGTAACAGCACCAGCCCCCAGGTTCTGTCCGTCCATAATGGAAGCGTCAAGTTCAATAATGCCATCGTGATTAAATACGGCTCCTTTACCTGCATTGAACAAGGGTGATTCTTCAAGTACCTGGATAACTTTAAGAACAGCATCAACCGCTTTTCCTCCCTGTTTTAAGATGTTTTCACCTACAGTAAGTGCTTCATTCAGTTTTTCGATATGGGCTTTTTCTGCTTCGGGCGTAAGGTTTTCGCGGGTGATAACACCTGCACCGCCATGAATTACAATAACATAGTCTGGTTTATTTTGTGAATGAACCGGCAATACAATGAAAAATACGAGTGCCAGTGCTGATAAAAGGTTTATAATTTTATTCATGTTGGTAAAGATTTTAATATAATTATCTGCAAATTTGAAAGCGAAAGTTAATAAAATTTCTAATCTGATCCGTAGGTTAAGATGTTTGGACAAGAAAAGGAAACCGAAAAGATTTATTACCTCCGTGAGGTAGGCGAAATAAAAGCCATAAAAAGCAAACGCGCCAGGCGGTTAAGCATCAGGGTAAAGCCATTCGACGGGGTTGTGGTTACGCTTCCTTTTAAAGCTTCGTTTAAAATGGCCGAAAATTTTATTGAGGAAAAAAAGAGCTGGATCATATCAAGTCTTTTAAAAACAAGTAAATACGAAGAAAGACTCAGTGTTTTTACAGAAAATTCAGGGTTTAAAACGCGAAGCCATGAGCTTGTCATTGAAAAATGGAATAAAAACACGATTTCAGTAAGGGTTTTAAACGGAAAAATCATGGTGAAATATCCCGAAAAGGAGCTGGTGCGCGATGAATCAATTCAGTCATCGATTCGAAAGGGTATTGAAAGGGCACTTTTAATCGAAGCACTGGATTACCTTCCGGAAAGGACCGCTTTGCTTGCAAAATTGAAAGGATTCAGGTTTAAATCGGTGAGTATAAAAAACTCAAAAAGCAGGTGGGGATGTTGTACCCGTGATAACCATATCCAGCTGAATTTACACCTCATGCGGCTTACGCAAAGCCTGATTGATTATGTAATTATGCACGAGCTTTGCCATACAATACAGAAAAACCACAGCAAAAAATTCTGGGATTTAATGGAAAAAGTATTTCCCGGAGCGCTGCAATGCAATAAAGAACTTAAGAATTTCCAGATAAAAATCTATTGATATTAAGATTATAGCACAATTCTTTATATCCAATTGCGTTTGGTTTTTTTATATTCCCGGGAAAATAAATTTCAAATTATCCGCGAAGGATGTAAGATAAAGGGTATTGTTTATTATTTTTGTATAGCAATAAATTATTTTATGTATTGAAGATTTTAATTTTATGGCGAAAGTATTTGAAATTACTTTTTTTCATTTTATACATAATGCTAAAATATACCGCCAATGCATGGTGGCTGTATTTAAACTGATGATGCTGGTTCTCCTTTTTTCATCATGCGAAAAGCAAGAATTCAACACCCAAAACCAAACCGATTACGACAGGGAAATTTTGGAAGCGGTAAATGCATATCGTGCCGGTAAAGGACTTACGCCGCTTGTACACGATGATTTTTTATGGCAGGTTGCCAATTCGCATAGCGAGAACATGGCCAATGGTTCCATACCATTTGGTCATGACGGACTCACCGAACGATCGGATTTGGTAACTACCCATTATTTTAATTCAACCTATGCTGAAAATATTGCTAAAGGCCAGGGAACAGGAACTGAGCTGGTTGAAAGCTGGTTGGGGAGTATTGGACATAAAAAGAATATAGAAGGAAACTTTACCCTTACCGGGCTAAGTGCGATAAAGTCGGCAGATGGTACCTGGTATTATACACAAGTTTTTTGTAAACCTTTATCTAAATAATAAAAACCTAATGAATATGAACTACAGGATTGAAAAAGACACCATGGGAGAGGTGAAAGTACCGGCTGATAAATACTGGGGAGCGCAAACCCAAAGATCGGTAGAAAACTTTAAAATAGGCGAACCTGGGAGTATGCCAAGAGAAATTATAGTTGCGTTTGGCTATTTGAAAAAAGCTGCGGCCCTGGCCAATTTTGAACTGGGCGTGCTTGAAGCAGAAAAAAAAGATTTAATCGCAAAAGTATGCGACGAAATTATTGAAGGAAAACTATTTGATCAGTTTCCATTGGTAATATGGCAAACAGGTTCAGGTACCCAGTCGAACATGAATGTAAACGAGGTAATTTCGAACAGGGCCCATGTTTTAAAAGGGGGGCAATTGGGGGAAGGAAAAGCATTTATACACCCCAACGACGATGTGAATAAATCCCAGTCTTCGAATGATACTTTTCCTACAGCCATGCATATTTCGGCCTATAAGGCATTGATAGAGATTACCCTTCCGGGGATTGAATTACTTAAAAATACACTGACCCAAAAATCGGCCGAATTTATGAAAATAGTGAAAATCGGACGTACGCACTGGATGGACGCCACTCCACTTACCCTTGGGCAGGAGTTTTCGGGCTATGTATCACAACTGGAACATGGAATCCGGACAATTAAAAACAGCCTGCCGCATTTGTCAGAAATTGCATTGGGAGGAACAGCCGTAGGTACAGGAATTAACACCCCAAAAGGGTATTCGGAACTGGTAGCCAAAAAAATTGCCGAATTAACAGGTTTGCCATTTATTACAGGTACAAACAAATTCGAAGGCCTTGCCACACATGATGCCATTGTGGAAGCTTCGGGAGCACTGAAAACTGTGGCAGTCAGTCTTATGAAAATTGCAAACGACATCAGGTTTCTGGCATCCGGGCCACGATGCGGGATTGGCGAATTGTTTATCCCCGAAAATGAACCAGGATCCTCAATTATGCCCGGAAAAGTAAATCCAACCCAGATTGAAGCCATGACCATGGTTTGTGCCCAGGTAATTGGCAATGATGCTGCTATAGCCATTGGTGGAATGAACGGGCATTTCGAATTAAATGTTTATAAACCGGTAATGATTTATAACTTTTTACAGGCAGCCCGGTTGATTGGCGATGCATGTGTATCGTTCACCAATAATATGGCGGTAGGAATTGAACCCAACCACAAAGCCATTGCTGCTCATCTCGAAAACTCGCTTATGCTTGTAACCGCGTTGAATACACATATAGGCTATGAGAAAGCTGCCCAGATTGCAAAAAAAGCGCATAAAGAAAACAAAAGTTTAAGGGCTGCTGCACTCGAATTAGGGTATCTCACCGATGAAGAATTTACAAAATGGGTGGATCCGACCAAAATGATTGGTTCGCTATAATTTAGGGGGCTCTTTTCTAATTAAAAATAACGACAAAATTATTAGAGAGCCCTTGGGTTTAATTTTCTTCGGGCATGAATGAAATAAATCAGAAATTGGAAAGAGCAACCCGGTTGATAGCTGAAGCCGATGCCCTTTTTATCACAGCAGGAGCAGGAATGGGAGTAGATTCCGGTTTGCCCGATTTCAGAGGAAATTCGGGTTTCTGGAAAGCTTATCCACCTATTGCAAAGTTAGGTCTTTCGTTTAACGAAATGGCAAATCCGGTGTGGTTTGAAAAAAATCCCGAAATGGCCTGGGCATTTTATGGACATAGATTGAATTTGTACAGGGAAACAAAACCCCACATGGGTTTTAAGCTATTACTCAAAGCCGCCAAAGAGAAGCAATATGGTTATTTTATTTTTACTTCAAATGTTGACGGAGCTTTTCAAAAAGCAGGATTTGACGATTCATTTATTGAAGAATGCCATGGTTCTATTCATCATTTTCAATGCATAAAGCCTTGTAGCAGTGAAATATGGGATGCTTCCACAGAAAAAGTAACCGTGGATTTGGAAACATTTAAAGCCCTGAGACCATTTCCCAAATGTAAAAAGTGTGGAGGAATAAGCCGTCCAAATATACTGATGTTTGGCGACTGGAACTGGTTATCACATCGTTCAGTGGAACAGGGAAATCGGTTAAACCTGTGGCTCGAAACCATGCTGGATTTAAATGCAAAAGTAGCAATAATTGAAATGGGAGCAGGTCATGCTGTTCCCACCGTAAGATTGCAGTCGCAAAGGGTGTATAGAAGCCTGAATGCTTCGTTTATTCGCATAAACCCAAGGGACTATGATGTTCCGGAAGGGGCCATAGGATTGCCTTTTGGTGCACTGGAAGGTTTGGAAAAAATTTTCAGCCTGGCCGGCTGAATGCAGAAATTAAAATATTTACCATAAATTTATTTTCCCAAAATAAATCTCAAATCCTAAAAAATAAATTAAATGGCCACAACAGTAAACTTTTTGCCACTTACTGACAAAGACAGAAAATTTCTGAACCGTAAAAAAAGAAAAATGCAGCTTGCGCTTACTCTCTTTGCTTTAATTGCGCTGCTTTTTGCCTGGCTTGCATACCTGGTTACCGGTACCCGTGGGCCTTTGGTTGCAGTAGCAATAATTATTGTTATACCGGTGATTGCGTATGCCTACATTTATACTGCTTTTGTAATGGATGATGTTAAAAAAGGTTTAAAAAAAGTAGTTACCGGAATAATTGAAGAAAAAAAAGTGGAAACCTCCACGACAAAGGATCCTGTTTCTATTGAAAGTCAGCGGCAAACCCAGTATTATACCAGCTATTTTATTATTATTGGTGGCATAAAATACAAAGTAGATGAAAAGATATTTAATGAATACGAATCAGGTGAAGAGATTGAGCTTCATTTATCTGGGTCGGAAATTTTATTGGATTCATCGCATTTAAATTTAAAATCAAACCAGGAAATTTTTGAAGTATCTTTGGTTGAGGAAATGTCAGTTTCAGAGTATCAATATTTTACAGAAATCAGAAACCAGGTTTTGAAAAGGAAAGCCCTGTTTGGTTTTATTTTTGGATTTATTGGCTATTGGGTGTTCATGTTTTTAATGATTTTTGTGCTCACATTTTGGTTTAATCAATATGTTGATTCAGTAACCAATACGCTAAAATGGAGCCTGCCTTTACTCATAATATTTTTTATAATTATCATAAACCGGAAAGAATTTATGGCTTTGTATTATGATACAAAACAAAGAGAAAAGCTGGTAAGGATAAAAACAGTTGACGACAAAATTCAAAGTAATTCAGTGATTGGGCAGGGATACTATTCCCGAAAAGTGAATAATGGATATTTTTACCTGGTAGCTGGAAAAAAATATTTCCATGTTGAAAAGGAATTATTCGACAGCATAAAAAATGGAGATAAAATTAAAATTGAATTAACGGTTTATTCTGATATTCAGTTAAATATTTCCATGATTTAAGCATTCATTACAAATTGGCCATCATTTCAGGATAATTATTGATTTCGTCCATCACAAGGTTATTGGCCGAAATTACAGGATAATTTTTAAAAAGTCCTTCAGGCCTAAGTTCAAATATAATATTGCTGAGATCAATGTTTTTAAAATTGCCCCCGGCTTCGGTTACAATTAACCAGGGTGCAGCAATGTCCCATATTTTGGTAAACATATTTATGCAGCCTCCATATTTACCTTCAGCTACATATAAAAAATCGACCAGTGAGTTGGTACACCTTATGTTTCTTGAATGTTGAATCAGAAAACTGAATATTTCCGAAGCCTTTTCTACTTTTCCCGGTTCATCGGAATAATCGGTTGAAAAGGCAAACAAGGATTCGGATAATTTTTTATCTATAATTTTAAAAGGTTCATTATTTAAAAAGGCACCTTTTCCTTTTTCAGCAAAATAGTATTGATTGTAGAATGGAAGACAAGCGCCGGCTATTATTGGATTGCCGTTATGCAGAATGGCTATAAGAATCCCGAACCAGGGAATACCGGCAGCATAATTCGATGTACCGTCAATGGGGTCAATAATCCATGTATATTCAGATTTGTTGTCAATAAAACCGCATTCTTCAGACAAAATATTATGCATAGGATAGTCGGAACGGATAATTTCAATGATCTTATTTTCACTTTTCAAATCTACTTCGGTGACTACGCTGCTAATGCTTTCTTTGGCTTTTTCGTTCTGAGGTTTTCCAAAGCAGGAAATTTGAATTGAAGCGGCCTGTTTTAGCGCTTCGAGCAAGGTGTTTTTCATATTATTTGATTTCATTTTGGATTAATTATCAGGGCCGAAATTTCTGAGGATGACCATCGTTTTAGGTTCAGTAATGCTTTAAGGCTGTTGTAGCTTGATATCATCAGCTGGCGGTTTAGCGGAAATTCACTGTTTAGTTCAGGTTCTTCTTCCAGAATCTTTATAAAGCCCTGATGGTCTGTGTCAATATCCTCAATACTTTTTGTAATTTCCGGATAGGATTTTGATATTGATTTATCGACAAGGAAAACAGTTTGTATAGGGTTTTTAGAGAGAATTCTTTTGATAATTTCAACAAGAAAAATATCTGAATATGAATTTAAAAATACACAAATCAGGTTCGCACGTTCAAGGCCACGGTCAATAAATACACCCACCGTACATGGCGTAGTTTCTAATATTTTTCGCGAAGTGTGGTGAATAAGATTTTTAGGGTTAAGGGTATATTTCCTTGTTTGGATAAGCCTCGCAAATTGGCCACGCACCAACAAGCCTGCCTGGTGTAGAATAAATTTAAAAGCAGAACCCGTATAAATTGATTTTCCGGCCCCAATGAGCAAAAAATCAAATTTTTTCTCTTCCACGATATTACTAATTTCTCTTTCCAAATGATCCGTAACCCTGTAAATGGTTCTGAGACTTATTCTTTCTTCACGGGCGACACTTAAAAGCGGGGTAAAACTGTCGCGGGCATATTCTTCCGATTTAAGCGGGTGTACATCGGTACCTTTTGTAAGGTGTAAAGCTGTAATTAAATGTTCCGAAAAGGATTTTCCATTAATAAAGGCGGCTAACTTAAGCAGTTTAATACCAGTTGACGAAGGCCCGAAAGAGAAAACAATTTTAAGAGGTCCGCCAAGATTAGCTTTTTGCTGAATTTCTGCCGGTTTGGTTTTAAATAGCCAGTTCACAAGATTAAGAGCAGGGCCGGTCATAAAAGTGGTAACAAGCGCCATAAGCACCATCATCGAAAATACTTCAGGAGATAAAACACCGAGATCGTAACCAATATTTAATATTACAAGTTCCATCAGGCCCCGCGTATTCATTAAAATCCCGATGGAAAGGCTTTCTTTCCATTTCAATCCTACAAACCTGGCCGAAAGCGCACTTCCAAGAAATTTTCCGGTAACGGCAACAGCTATAATTATAAAGCAGGTAAACCAAAGTTTCGGATCGTTTAAAAGGCCAATTTGTGTCAGAAGTCCGGTATATACGAAAAATAAAGGTAAAAGCACAATCATACTTAAATCTTCAATTTTCTCAATCAGTAATTTTCTGAAATTTGGGTTTGCAGGCATAGCAACCCCAGCCATAAATGCACCAAAAAGTGCATGAATCCCGATTATTTCACTCAGGTAACTGGAACAAAACAGCACAATAAAAAAAAGGCCCACCACCCTCTTGCTCATGGTTTCCTGGTTAGGGAATAAGTTACTTATTTTAGACAGAAATGGTTTTACCAACAATAGCATAAATAAAATAAAAGCCAATGCAAGACTTACGGTAAAAACAGCACCCATCAGTGATGTTGCTTTGGTAACAGCAATTACCACGGCTAGCAGGCACCAGGCCAAAATATCGTTTGCAGCAGCACAGGTTATGGCCATTGTACCAAGCGGAGTTTTGGTCCAGCCCCTTTCCTGGATAATTCTTGCCAAAACCGGAAAGGCCGTTATGCTCATTGCAATCCCTGTGAATAGCGCAAATGCTAAAAAGGTTGTATTTTCATTTCCAAATTGGCTATACAGAAAATAGGCCAGTCCCATTCCAAGCACAAATGGGAAAATAATACTGGCATGGCTTATAATCACTGCGTTTAAAGCCATTTTTCTTAACGATGATAAATCGAGATCCATGCCAATGACAAACATGAACAGGATGAGGCCAATCTGACTCAACAGTTGGATGTTATGTTGCGAACCCTCAGGGAATAAAAAGTTAAATGTGGTCGGGAAAAAGAGACCGAGCAAAGAAGGTCCAAGAACGATTCCGGCTACAATTTCACCAATTACCATAGGTTGTCCAATCATTCTGAACAGGCTTCCAAAAATCCTTGATGTTATTATAATTATAATAATTTGAATGATTAGAATTGAAATGGAGTGATTAAAGTTACTTAATATTGAATGGAAAGGATTGTCAAAGGTAAGTTTTTGTGAATCGTTCAAAATACCTTTTACTCCGCCTGATTCAATCATTTTACCTTGTTGAATGATGATAAAAAGGATAAATGCAATCAGTAAATTTATTGTAATGAAAATAAAAGTTTTCCAATATTTGTTCATCTACGCTTAATAATAAAGATGAATAACTGTTTTTTTTTATTTCGACTAAGATATTAAAATTATGAGGCTTTATAAAGCTTTTATTTTCTGAAATCTTTCATAATCTGTTAATCAGGTAAATATAAACTATACAGCTTAATTTTTTGTTTCATCTGATTAAAGCTTTCAATTTCTCCGAACTAACAAATGATTATTTTTTTTCAGGCTCATTGATGTAATAAACAGCCAATTCTTGTTCAATTTGCATGTAGTTTTTATTCAGGTCAATATTTGCTAATTTTGAAATCCAGATATTTGCTGGTTTAAAAAGATAATCAGAAATTTAAAAAGTGTTTTTATTAAACAAATAAGTTATTCACCTTTTTTAATGACTGTAAATTATTATGAAATTCTTGACCCTCCTCCTTTCATTACTTTGTACTTTAAATGGAATATCCCAACAAAAGTTACAATTAATAATTGACACTGATTGCGCTCTTGACGATTTACGGGCTATTTCACTGGTTTTATCAGAAAACAAATTTCAGGTAAATGGAATTATCGCCTCATATGGAACTTTAACGCCTGAGGATGGAAAGAAGAAAATAAAATCGTTGCTGCATGAATTTTCGAAAGACTCGATTCCTGTAGCATGTGGCGATAATATTCCAAATGTAAATCCACCCTGGCGGGAGATAAACAAAAAAACCTGGTGGGGGGATGTGGTTGAGAATCAGAAAAATTACGACAATTCTATTGGTTTGTTTAAGAAGCTGCTTATCGCTTCAAACCAAAAGTACACTATTGTTTGTCTTTCTAATCTTAAGTCGGTGGCCGATTTAATAAAATCAAATCCTGAATTAGTTTCAAAAATCGAAAGAATCATTTGGTATAACGATGGTTATAAACCCCTTAGCGGATTTAATTACGAATGCGATAAGAAATCGGCCGATATGGTGCTGGAATCCAAAATTAAAGTGGATATTGTTTCAAATCTGGATAACAGGGCGGCAATTTTTGACCTGGAATTATTAAATACGGCTGTAAATTCCAAAACCATTTATAGCCAGGTAATTGCAAAATCTCATAGCGCACCGGAAGTGCTGGAATTGATAAAATCGCAGCACACTAAAATTTGGGACGAGTTGACGGTAATTTATTTGCTTTACCCGGAAATATTCGACATGAACCCAAACCTGAAGAATATTTACACCAGCTATTGCATTTCCTTTAATGCCAGAATTGTACGTGAAATTTATAAAGATTTGCTGACCGGGGATTATATAGACGAAAAAAACATTGTATTTAACCAGTTCCCAAATAAAAAGGAAATGTATATGTACGATGTGAGGGAAATAATGGATTCTACAATTGCACGCTATGGCCGTGATGAATGGAAAGCCTGCGTAATGACAGATGAATTTCACGGTCACCTTGGTATATTTTCGATAGTGGGGGCCAAAATGGGGATATTTGCCAGGGAGTATTTTGGTGTAGGTGTAGACAAGCTTCAAATTATTTCGTGTGCAGGGGCAATTCCACCTTACAGTTGCCTGAACGATGGCCTCCAGGTTAGCACAGGAGCCACTTTAGGCCAGGGAACCATATCATTGACAACTGACAGCATAAGATTGCCCCAGGCCATTTTTATTTACAAGACGAAAAAAGTAAAAATTAAATTAAAGGAAGAATACCTCAGAATGGCCGACAACGACATAAACGAAGGTTTGATGAAATATGGGATTTTGGATTATGGTTATTGGAAACTGGTGAGAAAAAATGCGCTGAACTATTGGCTAAACTGGGATAGAAACAAAATATTTGACCTTGAGATTTTGAACTGAGTCCGCAGAAAACATTTTAACCCAACCTAACAAACAGGTTTATTATGTTGGGTTAAAATAAAATCTGGATTAATATTTAAATTCCAAAAACAATTCAAAACTTCGGCCCGGCCTGTAAATTTTTCCCCAATCAAGATGTTCGTAATAGGTTTTATTAAATAGGTTTGTAATACCAATACTGAAATTTATTTCCGATTTTGACCATTTAAAACCATATGAACCTTTTAAATTAAATACGGCAAAAGCCGGGGTAATGGTTTCTCCATAATTATAATTTATCCGGTTTTGTTGAAGCGCCGTTTCACATTCGGCCTGCATGCTAAGGTTTTTTTTCTCAAATTTTAAAGAAATTATATTATTAAAAGGAGGAATCAGCGGCATAGGCTCATTACTGCTGAATTTTCCAAAGGTTATTTTTGAAATTACAAAAGCGGAAATATAGTCAATCGGGTTCCATAATACTTGTAAATTTGCGCTGTACAGACTTGCCGAAGAAATGTTTGAATAAACCCTGATTCCATTTGCATAAAAATTAAGAGGTGGAATAGTGCTGTCGTTTACACCAATAATATAATTGTTAACAAAACTAAACGACTGGTCAAGGTTTAGTTTAAGCCTGGGCGTTGACAGGGAAAAGGCAATACCGGCGAATTTTGAATTTTCTGGTTTTATATAAGGATTGCCAATATAGTCGTAGCCATCGTAGGCATTGTAGAGGTAAAATCCCAGGCGTTCCCCTATTGTAGGCATTCTTTCGGCATACCCTGTAGATGCTTTTATGGTAAAATATTTTGTTAAATCGTAATGAACCATAAAGTTGACACTTTTTAAAAGAGTGGTTTCTGTTTTTGCAAGGGAATAATTGAAAATGGAGAATTGTTGTTGTCCGTATTCCGACTGTAATATGTCAACATTATAATCGATACGGCCATTGATCATAAGAATTAATTTTTGGCTTAGATAACTGGTATTTTGGACAAAAAGGCCACTTACGTTTCTCAACATTTCGGGCCAGGTTTGCATATACATAGGGGGTTCCGGAGGCAATCCGGGATATTGCATGTACATTGTCATTTCAGCCAATGAATTATTTGTATAATTGTCGGCCTTAATTATGAGATTGATTATGTCGTTAACAGGTATGTTTATCCTGAAGTAGGAGCCTAAAGTAGCACTTTTACCGGGCATGTCCATTCTCATGTATACCGAATCGGTATTTCCGGTTTCATTGTTTTCAACAAAATAGAGGCTGTCCCTTTTAGAATCGTCCATTACATGGTGAATGGTATTAAAATAGATTTTTGCTTTGATTTGAGAATTACCCGAGTGCCGGTAATCGAGCGCCAGTAAAACAGCCCTTGCATAGCCAACATCCATGGGCAATGCAGGGTAACCTACATTATTGGCCTCATCAAAAAGGACATCCACCCTGAAATTATTAATTGCCGAAGGATTGTACTTTACAAAAGAATGCAGGTTAATTTTTTGAAATTGTGAAAAAGGTACATTATTGTTTTCACCTGTTTTGTAATTTTCGTTTTTACGGTATACCCCGTTAAGTCCAAACTGCCAGTTTTTATTGTTATACCCGGCGCTGAACAGTATATTTTTCCCCTGAGAGATACTGGCGTAACCAAATCCTAAACTGGAATAAAATGTACGGTTGGCAGCAGAATTGTATTCCTGCAGTGTCATGTCAACCGAACCTCCTATATTGCAGCCTGTTTCGCAAGAATTTGTTCCCTGGCTTATTTTAATGCTTTTAAGGTTGGTGGGTTCAATGTACGAGGTAATGGGATCCATTTTATCAGTACAGGCTCCAAACATTTTCATCCCGTCGATGGTGACATTCAATTGTCCACCCGAAAATCCGTTCAATTGTGGCTCTAAAGCATAGGCGCCCCTTTTTATCAGTGACATTCCATCTAATCGAGCATTTATATTGTCGAGGGTTTCGAAATGGTTAGTACGGTAAAAATCAATAATATCATTATCATCAAGCGGTAAATTGGAAGAAATGGTTACTTCCTTTATATTTACAGTGTCCTGAGTACCAGCTAAGCTATCCTGAATTTGGGATTTCGCGTTTAGCGTTGTCACTAATAATCCTAAAATAAGAAAATATTTGTGCATGATTTTTAAAAATAGAAAGGCAGCCCGGAATTTTCAGGTAGAATTTAAACCATTGAAAACTTCAATTGGAATTGACGATTAACAGTTTGTTCAAATTCCGGCAAATTTTCCAGGCTGTCTATTTTAAAGGTTAAAATGTAATCATAAAATAAAGTCCGTCCGATACGGCCACACCATCCTTTTTAACAACCACGTTCACTTTCCATTCTCCGGTCATGGTAAAGTTTACTTTACCCTTATAATGCCCGTTACCGTCGTTAACCGGGTTCTCATTATTTGGTGAACCATGTCCCATACTAGGCATTTCGGGTGTAATTTCGATGGTATATGAATCATCAGCCGGAAAATCCATCATACTTGCCTTTTGGTGAATAGTAAATTCTATTGTATTCATTCCTACAACCGGCGACATTGGCTCTAAAAGCGACAGAATTAATGTTTTTGGTTCAGCTTCGGAAGTAGTAAACATAGATAATACTGAAACATCAGGACTGTTTACTGTAATATCGAATTCAACTTCCCCTTCTTTGTCGTATTTATGATTGTGAACAGAAACACCAAGTTTCCATGAACCGTCCATCGTGCTCGGCATGGTAAACACTACAGCACCCGGAAAAACATCATCAATTGCAGTTTCATCAGGATTTTCAACTGGGCAGGCATGTTCTTTAATCATATCGCCCATATCCATTGTCATCAGGGGCATAAAATGAATATGAGCATCAGTAATCTTTTCAGTTGGGTTCAGCGAATCGTACAAAACCACTACAAGCTTATTATAGCCTGTAAAATAGTTATTTTTTGCCCAAATTTCTACTTTGGCGGAAGCACCAACCGCGTATCCTTCGCTTAATTTGGTTAAACCATCAAGTGGATCGGGGGTAACTTCATTTTCTTTTTGGCAGGAAACGAAAACGACTGAAAAAGTAAAAATGACCAGGTATTTTAATAATTTGAATTTCATATTTTTTTTTAAAATTGTTTGAAAACATTACCTGATGCCACGAAAAACCAGTTGAACCAGTATTCTGACAAGATCTGATCTGGGTCAACCCTTTACCGGCATTCTGGTAATTCTGATTTGTATTAAATATTTGTTCGTCCTATTCCATTAATTAAGGAAAGGGATATATACAACCATTCATCTTTTCAATTAAGAAAAGATCTGGTATATTGAAGTTGAATTAAATTGAATTTTAGCTTCGGGAGGGACAAAAAAAGCCAAAACTATTTCTATAGTTTCTTTGGTTTGTGAGTAATTGTTTTTATAAATGTTTTTTTCAGCAATTTCAGGCAAATTGGTGAGTGCTGTTAAAAATTCGTTAATATACTGGCCCTGTACCTTTTTGTTTGAATTTCCTTCCCTGGAATTATCAGTTTCGTTGTTTAGTTTTATTTGTTTGGCCAGGTGGCATTTACCGTTACATTTACTTTCGGGTTTATTTCTATTAATACATAAGTTTTTGGCAATATAATCTTTAAAAAGGGCATATTCAATAAATGGCATAACCGGTCTGCACAAGTAAACAAGTAAAATTACCAGATGCAATATTGAATAAACTTTGTACTTCATTTTTTTTAAAATGTTGGATCAATCAGCTAATCCTAAGCTCCTTCCTTTAATTTAAAAAGGGAAAGACGCTAAATATATATTATTTTTAAAATAGTTTAGCACCGTTAATCAGTATTTTTACACCAGAATAGATTGAGAATGATTGTTTAATAGGTTGAAAACAAAATAAGAAAAAAATAAAACAATTTTTAAATCCTTCAGTAAAAAGAATAAAAACTCTTTCTAACTTCCATTATTTGTTTACCTGGGCAATTACTGATGTTTTACTATATAAAACAATTTAGATTTTTGAGGCAGCGCCTGATTTCATCCCATGTTTTTTTCTAATTTTGCGGGTGATTCAGTTTATTCTTTAGTTAATTTTAAGCTTAAAAAACAGGTGCTGTGAATAATAAACACGAAATCAGTGAAAAGTGGATAAAAGCTTCGATTATTGGCACCATGTGGGCTGCTTCGGAAATTGTACTCGGAAGTTTTTTTCATAACCTTAAAATTCCTTTCAGCTCGAATATTTTAACAGGCATTGGAATAATAATTCTTATTTCATCGGCTTACAAATGGAAAGACAAAGGAATGTTCTGGCGGGCCGGAACCATTTGTGCCTTAATGAAAACCATGTCGCCAAGCGCTGTAATTTTCGGGCCCATGATTGCCATTTTCAGCCAGGCGGCATTGCTTGAACTGTCTGTAAGGGTTTTCAGGATAAATATTGTTGGTTTTATTGTTGGTGCCATGCTGGCCATGACCTGGAATTTATTCCAGAAAATTGTAAATTTCATTATTTTCTATGGGTTCAACATTGTACAAGTTTATGCCGATTTGTTAAAGTACGCGCAAAAGCAGTTGGGTTTACAATTTGATATCGTATGGCTGCCAATTTTGTTCTTACTATTGGTATATTGTTTATTGGGATTATTATCTGCCCTTGCCGGGATTAGGATTGGCAGGAAACTCCTGGTTCAACCAGCCGAAAAAATAAATGTAAAATACAACAACTTTTCAATTAAAACCAGTGATTTTGCTGAATCTTTTCAATATTCGGTTTTGTGGCTTATAGTTAACCTGCTTTTAATTGTCACAGCTTTGCTGCTTTTGAATTTTGCAGAATGGTATATCTGGAGTTCAGCCATTGCAATTATTGTATTTGCCTGGATATTAAGGTACAAACGGGCATTAAGACAGTTGTCAAAACCCAGGTTCTGGATTTATTTTGTAATAATTACCCTGCTTACCGCTTTTGTTTTTAATAAAATGCAGTCGCAGAGCCTGATAAACGGATTAATTATTGGTATACAAATGAATTTCAGGGCTATAGTTATAGTGCTGGGTTTTTCGGTTTTGGGCACCGAGCTTTACAATCCACGAATCAGGAATTTTTTTCTTAAAACCTGGTTCAGGCAATTGCCTATGGCACTGGAGTTGTCGTTCGAAAGCTTACCACTTATGATTGCCAACATTCCTGAATTTAAAACCATACTTAAAAATCCGGTTTCTGTCATCTATCAATTCATCTCGCAAATTGAATACAGATTGGATGAAGTTAAAAAAAGCCTCAACAAAAAAATATTTATTATTTCTGGCGCTGTGGCCCAGGGCAAAACATCGCGATTACGAAACCTGGTCTCTCTCTTAAAATCAGAAAATATAGCGGTAGGAGGTATTTTATCGCCACGGGTAATGGAAAATGAAATTACTACCGGTTATGACGTGGAAGATATTTCCACCGGAAAACGGGAGGCATTTTTACGAATAAACGATGAAAATAACGGACAAAAAATAGGGAAATACAATATTTTACCTTCCGGTTTACAGGCAGGCAAACATATTTTAGCGGGTTTACTTGACGCTGATAATAAAATCATTATAATTGATGAGGTAGGAAAACTGGAATTAGAGGAAGGGGGTTGGGCGCCAAAATTAAATGAACTGGTTTTAACATCCAAAAGTACCCTTATACTTTCGGTGCGGAATAAATTTGTAGAACAGGTTAAAACCAAATGGGGACTTGAAAATGCCGTTGTTTTAAACGTCGATGATTTTGAAATTCCGGCATTTGTTAAAAACTTATTACTTTCCTGATAAAAACCATTTTAATAGCCGGAAATTAATGGGTCCTGAATTTAAAATCCGGTTTAAAAGGGTTTTAAAGTGAAATCTCTTGGATAAGTATTAATGCGTAGTATTAATAGCGTAAATTACGTAAAATAAAATACGTTTTTGGCCTGATTTTTTTTGAATAGGCCCAGCCTACTTTTGCAACGGCTCGATTAAATGATTGGCCTGAAATGCAGAAATAATTCTTTTTTCAACAACCGGAGTAACCCAGTTTCAAAAATTCAGACAGCAACAATAAAAATATTGATAATGCATTGATATACATTAAAATAAGTTAAATAGAATAAACCTGGACATTATGAAAAAACCAATACTATTTGCCACCATTATTTTTATAGCTCTTACTGGAAAATCGCAAACCACCAACGATGTATTAAATTTGCTGATAGAAAAAGGAATTGTAAGCCAGGAATCTGCTGATTCAATAAGGGCCGAAGCTTCCATTAAGCAGCAGGAACAGGATTCGAAAAAGAAATCTTTTGGGGTTAATGGTGTAAGGCCTATTCAGATAGGAGGTTATGGCCAATTCAGGTACCAACATTTACAATTGAAAGATTAAAAAGAGCAGGCCAAAGGCAAAAATGACCAGTTTGCCATTCGAAGGGCATACCTGGATATAAAAGGAACTATAACTTCGTACTGGAGTATAAGGTTTCAGGTCGATTTTGCTGTAACTGCCAAAGCCATTGACCTTTACACTGATTTTAAGGTAAAAGATTATTTGAATTTTACCATTGGGCAACAGTTGATACCTTTTTCTTTAAACAACCTCACTTCAAATACCAAACTTGATCTGGATGACAGGACGCAGGCAGTAAGTGCTTTTACCTCAAGGGCCGGCGATGTTCTGGGTGACAACAATGGCCGGGATATAGGCATCAGTGCATTTGGTTCATTCATTCCGGTGTCCGACGACAGAAGTCTGGTTGAATACAGGATAGGAGTTTTCAATGGAGTGGGGATCAATAAGTTGGATTTAAATACGGAAAAAGATTTCATAGGCCGCCTGCTATTTCATCCCATAAAAGGATTGGATTTGGGAGGTTCTTTTTATTCCGGGTATACCCCTGATTCCGCAACACTTAACAATAAAACACCACAAAATCAGCTTGGAAAGCGTCAGAGACTTGGCGCAGAGATAAATTATACTTACAATTTCCTGAACTTTAAAGCTGAATACCTGGTGGCTAAAGATGGTATCATAAACAAAAACGGTTATTATTTACAGGCAGCTGCTTTTATTATGCCCTCTAAAATTCAGTTGGTGGGAAGGTACGATACTTATGACGCGGATTCGGATATTACGGGCAATTTAAATACAAATATTTCGGTTGGGGCCAATTTTATGTTTACGCCAAATCTATTACTTCAGGCAGCTTATACTTTCAGGCAGGAAGAACAAAACAGTATTGACAACTACATTGCTTCCATTCAATTGCAATTGGTTTTTTAAATGGAGATAAAAATTAAGCAATTACTTTTTTACAGAATTTCATAATAATCGGCAAGGGAAGTCAGTACAAAAGACAACGCAAAAGCAATAGCCGGTGAAATAATCCACATAAAAAAGAATTGCCGGACTTCGGTTTTTTTAAAAATATTTTTAGCACCAAGCTTAGAAACGCCAATTCCTAAAATAGCCCCCACATTTACCTGCACAAGCGAGGTTGGTATTCCGCGGAGTACCGAAGCCGAAAGCAGGAGGGTAGCAGAAACAAATGCGATAATGATGGCTTCTATCCTGCCAAACATAACAATTTCCTTTCCGGTTTTCTGTACAATTTTATGCCCGAATATAGAGCTGCCAATTCCAAAATTGGGCGCCACAATTAGGGTAGATAAAATCATGACCAACAGAAAGCTTTTTTCATATTTCAGGTGCATTTCATTTACCGTCATGGTTGCAATGGGCCCGGCAGCGTTGGCTACATTGTTTGAACCAATCGAAAATGCAACGTATAGTGACATTCCTATTATAAATGCTTTTAAAACCGGGTTTTCATTCAGTTTTTTCGAAATAGTATAGCCTCTTTTACGAATTGGCTTGTAAATGTATTTTCCAATAAGAAGGCATACAATAAATGAAATTATTGGCAAAACAAACCAGGTTGGTATTACTTCGACAAAGAGTTTGTGTGGATTGAAATTATGAAAATAAATGGCAGGCGCCACGAGGGCTAACACAGTTGATTGACTTGTTGATTGAGGGATTCCGGATAAATTTGCAACAAGTAGTGAAATTGAAACAGAAAAAAGGATAATAGAAACCTGTGCAAAATTTAGTAGTTCAGGATTTATAAGTCCCTGTCCAAGCGTGGTGGCTGTCGCTTTTCCTGCGAGTATGGCGCCTAAAAAAACCATGATACCAAAAAGTCCGGGAATCAGGCTTTTTCTGATTATGTTTGCTCCATAAGCCGCCGAAAAAGAAGGGGCAGTTCCGCTACCTCCCATGTTTATAGCCAGAAACATGGCAATGATAAACGGAATCAATAAATGATTGAACATCGGGGACATAAACCTAGCTTTATGATTAAAATTAAATCATTATATACCAGAATTTTGACAGCAAATAAATATAAGCGGCAAAAATAGCACTTTCATTATTTTTGTCAATAAGTATAAATACGGATAGTTTTTTTATTCCGGATTTTGACGGAGATAATTTAAATTATTTTTCTTTACCAGTGCCAACAAAATATTGGTTTTTATCGTTAAACAAAACATTAAAAGTAGTAAGGCTACCGTAAATTCTGGTAATATATTGTTGTAAATCAATTTTTTCTTCATCTGATAATTTTGGGCTGCTGTTTATATTCTGCTCCAGCACCCTCAATCTGTCCCTTAGCATAACAATTTTATGAAAAAAAGTTTCGATCGGAATTTCTTTATTTTGCAACGATGTGTTTGCAGGTTGAAGAATTAATTTTCCGCCTGTCCATTTTTCACCAAGCGGAACTAATTCCTGTAACATTCCATATTTGTCCAGTATAGTCGTCATCATTTTTTCAAGTGCGTCAACATCTATCCCCGAAGAAGTCTGGACAGAAGTGTTTTCAGGTTTAGATAAAACATTAAATTCTTTGTTCGATTTTAATATTTCCATTTTGCCGCCACGTGCAAAATAGATATCGTAACTTACCAGATTTACTTTTCCAACAATACCTTCACCATATCTGTCGTGATCTATCCTGGTACCTATTGTTAATTCTTGAGCCATATTTGATTTTTTATAAATTATTCCACTTGTTAATTTCAATAATTACAGTAAAAGATGAGAAAAATTTTCTATTCTTCAATCCGCTAAAGGAGAATTAAATTGAAAGAGATTTAATTCAAAAGCGAAAATAAAATATTAATTCCAATTTTATCTCTCTTCTGTAAACCTATTGATGACCATTTGTTATTTAAACATTTTTTTACGAATTTAGCCTAAACTATAAAGAGATAAAATGAAGAAAAACGGTGCATTTTTGTTAGTACATGCCCTTGAACAGATTGGTGTTCGCAAAACCTTTGGTATTCCTGGCGTTCATAACACGGAAATTTATAACCAACTTGGAAATTCAAAGGTTCTGGAACCCATTCTTGTTACTCATGAGTTGTCAGCTGGTTTTATGGCCGATGCCGTTTCAAGAACTTCCGACAGCATTGGTGCAATGGTAATTGTTCCGGGCGCAGGAATGACACATTCCATGAGTGCAATTGCCGAAGCAGCCATCGACGGAATTCCGATGATAGTTATATCGGGGGGCATAAGGCGCGAACATGGAAAAAGTTTTCCTATGCACCGGTTGAATATGGAGAAAACACTTGAAGATATTATTAAAAAATACTATTACCTTGATAGCCATTGCAATATCGTTCAAACCATTTACGATGCCTACGAAGTAGCTGTTTCTGAGGAACCCGGCCCGGTATTTATTGAAGTGCCGGTAGAAACCCAATTGGCAGAATATGACAGTGATTTGTTAATTCCATTTAAAAAAAAGCAAAAAATTAATCCTTTACAAAAACAAGAAGGCATTGGAGGCGGAATGCAATTATTTTCGGCAATTGAATCGCCGGAAGTAAAAATTGAAAAAGCAGCTGCATTGTTACTTAATTCTGAATCTCCTGGCATTTATGTTGGTTGGGGCTCAGTTGATGCTTATGAAGAAGTAAAGCAAATTGCTGAAATGCTCAGTATACCTGTAGCCACTACATTTCAGGGCGTAAGTGCTTTTCCGGCCAACCATCCTTTACATACAGGAATTGGTTTTGGTGTATCGTCGACACCTGCCGGTGAAAAAGCCTTTGATAAATGTGATTGTTTACTGGCGGTTGGACTTAAATTTTCTGAGCTGGCTACATTTAATTATCACCTGGAAGTGCCTGACAACCTGATTCATATTGACATAAACCCGGATGTTTTTCATAAAAATTATTATGCAAAAGTAGCCATTGAAGGAGATTCAAAACTTGTATTGACTGAAATTATACAAAAATTAAAGCGCAACACGATAAAGCCAAAAAACAACTTCAAAGACATCACTGAACTGATTAAGAGGGAAAAAGAAGAATACAAAAAAACATGGCTGGTCAATTCCAGCGAAGAGACGGTTTCTCCGGGCTTTTTCTTTAATGCCCTTCGCAATGGCTTTCCCGAAGACATAATTATGGTGACAGATGATGGAAATCACAGTCTGCTCGCTTTGGAACTTTTCCCTGTTTATATGCAAAGGCACTTTATATGCCCAACAGATTTTAACTGCCTGGGTTATGCAATTCCTGCTGCCATTGGGGCTAAAATGGTAAACCGGCAAAAAACGGTAATTGCTATTATCGGCCAAAGTGCTTTGTTAATGACTGGTTTAGAAATGTTTACAGCGCATAATAACAAAACGGGGATAATTGTATTTGTTTTTAAGGAATATGAGCAGGGAAAAAATCAGGAACATGCTGAAAAAAAGATGGTTACCACCAACTCCTATGGCATTTTAAGCATTAAAGGACTTGCCGACGCAGTACATGCAGAATACCTTTCGATGAAAAATGATGTAGAGATAAGCGGTATTATATCTAAGGCCAGGGAAATAAACAAATCAGGAAAATCAGTCCTTGTTGAAGTAAATATAGATTATTCAAGGAAACCAAAACTGGCACTGGGAATGGGAAAACCTAAATTCAGCCGGTTCAGGCTTGCCGAAAAACTTAAAATGTTTTTTAAAGGGGGAAATTAAAACAGATAAAAGCTGCTCCGCGGAAAATGGTTTTTATTATCGTGGTTTCTTTTAAAATTTTTCCAGGCTTAGTTATTGGTTTAATTTAAATATTACAGGAACAGTAATCCAGACAGCAACTTTCACCCCTTTTTGTTCGCCAGGTGCCCAGGGTGGCAACATTGAAATAACCCTTAATACTTCGCTATCTAGAATTTGATTCACCCCCTGTACAATTTTAATTTTATCAACTTTCCCTGAAACCGTGACACAAAACCGGACATAAACTATGCCTTGCACACCTTTATTGTATTGATTTTGGGGATACTTAAGATTTCTTGATACAAATCTCCTGAAAGCAATTTCACCGCCCGGAAATTCGGGCATTTTATCGACCATGAAATATATTTTTCCGGTATTTAAAAAATCTTCCTCCTCAATTTCTTCCTCTATTTCATTTTCCTGAATCTCTGTTGAATCTATAGGGTTTGCTTTAGTCTCATCTGCTTTGGTTTGGATAATTGTATCGGTTTGAATTAAACTGTCTTTTTCAACTATTTTAGGAAGAACGTTTTCTTTTTTTGCTTTGGGTGGCGGGGCCATTATTTTTTCGTATTCTTCAAAAGTTACCGGAAGTTCTTCCAAATCTGCCTGAGGAACATAGGCAATTTCGTAAAATTCCTGTTCGGTTCCCACCTTTAACCAGGCATATAAAAAGATCAAACATCCTATAAAAAGATAACAACCTACCAGCAAATAAATGCTCTTTATATTGTCAGATGCTGATTTAGCGTGTTTTACCAATTCCATATCCAGGTTCGGGGATCAACTCATTTATACAAATAAACTGTAATTTGGCCGGAAAGGTATTTTTTTGGATAAAAATAATGTACCGGATAATATTGACGCATGCCCATATTTTTTATTTTAACTGGAAATTAATCGAAATGGTGAACCAGACGCTTACCTTCCTTCCATGTTGTTCACCTGGTATCCAGTTTGGCATGGATTCTACCACCCTTATTGCTTCTTCATCGAGCAGTGGATCAATACCTTTGGCAATAGAAACCTGTTCAATTGTCCCTGTTGATGTTACGCAAAATTTAATGTATACTATTCCTTCTAACCCTTTTTTTCTTGCTTCACGCGGAAAAATAACCTTTCCGGCAATGAAACTCCGCATGGCCAAATCACCGCCAGGGAAGGAAGGCATTTTTTCAGCAATCAGGAAAATTCCGTTCGGATCACCATCGCCCTCTCCATTTCCATCAATTCCATTTCCATTTATTGAATTCTCATTTCCCGAATCCTTATCTTGGTTGTTTTTATCCTGTTCATAAAGGGTATCTGTGGGCATTTCTTTAACCGAATCCACTACCATGGGTACTTTTTCTATTGTTGATGCAGGTGGCGGTGGTGGGGAATATGAAGGGTTTTCTTTATTTGCAGGCTGCATACTATAAGGTTGATAAATTACTTGTATGGTTTCCTGATTGTGCACAGACCTGTATTTTGAAATAGAAATTGAATAGATAGTAAGGAAAACAGCGAGTGCCAAATAGCTCCATAAAAGAACAAATATGCTCTTTTTTTTGTCAGAAGCCGATTGTGCGTGTCTTATCAATTCCATTATGGTTTTACAGATTTTCCTGTAATTTAATATTGCGGGTTAACTGCATACAAAAGTATGGTTTTCGGTTAAAATAGAAAACTTAAAAAATTTTAATAAATTGAAGGATCTTCATTTACCGGATTAATTTTTTTCAATTTAAATAAAGATTCATGTTGGAGACAAATCCATAAATTATTGCACTAATTTTCAGATAATATTTGGGGACAATGCTCGAAAATATTATATTTGCACACGAAATTTTTTTTTGGGGGATTAGCTCAGTTGGCTACCCGCCTGACAAGAGTCATTCGGGCAGGGAGCGTCCCGATGGTAATCAGGAAGGTCAGCGGTTCCCCGCCAGACCGGGTCTTTCGGGCTGGGATTCCTCTATTCTCCACGTTGAAAATCAAAGCCTTACAAATTAGAAATTGCAGGGCTTCTTTTACTCATTAATGTGAAAATTTAAGATTTTGTTTTCAGTGATTCAGAATTTATTGCATTTCGTTGAACGTTTATTATATTTGTACGTTAGATTAATTTATTACAGGTCCTTTTTATTTATAAAAAATTATGGATTTTAATTTTATTGAAAATAATTTTTTTCCAAAAAATAATTTTTTAATAATTACTCAAAGAGCTTCATCAATTAGATGGAATTTATTATCAGGAAAAATAACTAGTTTAAATAATCTTTCAGAATATATTGGTTTATTGGATAATTATATACTGAACTTAAATAATGAGAATCAAAACATTAAAGATATTATTAATAGCAATATATATAAACAAATTTGGAATTGTTTAGCCAGGTTTATAATCCTGAGAAAGAAGTATAATCAAAAACAATTAATTCTTACTTTTACATTACTGCATAGAAATGAAAAATGCCAGGTACAAAGTAATGTTTTTGTACATATATCTTTACATTTTACTAAAAATCAAGGCCAATTATATATTGTAGGGGCGGATGAATTGACAAGTTTAAATACTTCTTTGTTTTTTATAATTGAACCTTTGAATACAGAAAAGGAAAGAATATGCTTTGCATCTACCTTTAATAATAAGAGGTTATATCTGATAAACAATGAATATTTGATTTTATCTCTCCTTTCTCGCGGTTTTTCTACTGATTCAATTGCAAAATACTCGAATTTATCTAAATATACAGTGGACGAGATTAGACAAAATTTATTACGAAAATTTAAGGCACATAATACATTTCAGTTAATTAACCATGCATACAAAGAAGGATACATATAAAACATTTTTTACAAGATTTCAACAGTTTGATTTTATTGAACTTGTAAAGTTATGGGGTAGCAGAATATGGGACAAACCTATAGAGATAAAGAAATTTGCAGAAAATATTGAAAAAAATAAACAGGCACTTATAAATACTCATACCTATGTTTTAATTACAGATTTGAAGATCATGAAATTTTTGTATGTAAGCCCATCCATAAAGAATGTTACAGGATACGCGCAAGACGAGTTTTTGAAAGGAGGGGTTTCCATGTTTATGGAAAAGTACTGTCCTGCCGATAGGGCTAATGGAATGAAGATATTGTATAATATAATTTCACATCAAAAATGGGACGATGTAAATGAAAAACAACTTTACCAATATATTACAACTTTCAGGTTTCTGAAAAAAGACGGGTATTATGCATTTATGCATAACAGAATGGTTTTTATGACTTATGATGAAAGGAATCGACCAAATATATTGTTATCAATTGTATCAAATATTGAATCATTTTTTGCAAATGACAACCTTACTTTTGCAAGGCTCAAATTCGATTTAAAATCAGGAAAATATAGAGTTGAATTAAAAGAGACACATATTGTCGATTATCTCAATATATTGAATGAAAAAGACCTTAAAATATTGAAGTATATTGCAAATGGATTGGATAATAGTCAAATTGCCCTAGAGATGAAATTAAAGGAGCAAACGATTAAGGATTACAGAAAGAAAATGCTTGGAAAAACCTGGTGTAATAATACCGCCGAATTGATAACCTTTGCGCTAAGAAATCAACTTATATGAAAAACTCACATTAATAAAAGGTTAATTTATTGAAAAAATTCTATTTAAATTTAATCTAAATAAAGACTCCAGTTAAAATAATGTTTCGTCACAGAATATAATCTTTTCGTGTAAAAATATTTGCGTTTCGTAACAACCCCAAAAAAGGGGGTATGGATAAGATGAATAGGAATTTTAGATTTGCCTATTTAACCCATATGCCAGACAATATGAAATACAAATTAATTATCCTTTTATTGTTTTCAACTCTAATACAGTTGGCTAAAGCACAATTCGTTACAAAAATTAACGAAAATAATCTTCAAAATCACGTTATTTCAGGAAATGATACCTCACATGTTGATTGGACATCTCAATACGTTGTAGCCAAGGGCTGGAGTGTGATAGACACTGTAAGGTTTAAAATTCGTGCACAAGCCATAGCTATGGCTCGTCAGGGGGCTATAACCGATGCACAACGCAATCTATTGGAAAGAATTGAAGGTGTAAGGATAGTTGGGGAAACTGTGGTAAAGGACATGATAACCCAAAATGATGTTATCTACAAAAGACTTGAAGGTGTTATAAAAGGAGCTGAACTTGTAGGTAGCGAAAAGATTGATGGCCTGCTTGTTGAAGTAATAATGCGCGTGCCAATTTACCAGGATAAAAAAGGTTTTGCTGGAATTGTGCAGGAAGGCATGAAGGTTAAGCCCGAAATTACAGAAAACACGGGATTTGAAAGCAATGGCAGCGAACAGGTTGTTTTCAACATGAATGGTCACAAATTCGATCCGGCTTTGTTTCCAAAAATTGTGGATGAAACCAATAATGTTTTATTGGATTATAGCAAAATTTATGATCCGGGTTCCGGAAAATTTCCCAAGTTCTTAAATTTTGCTAAAAAAGTATTCGACGCTACTGGTTTTGAAAAAGGGACAACTGTACTAAATGTAATCGAAACTGTCGATGGGATCATCAAAGTTGAAACCGATCAACCTAAAAAAGGCAAAATCAACTGGAAAAAAATTGGAAGGATTGCCGGTACCATTGGAGGTGCGCTGCTTATGTTCATATAAAGAATTAATTAATACTAATACTTATGAAAAAAATTGTTATTACAGCTTTAACATTGATTTTAGTTAATTTAATGTTGGCTCAGAATATTAAAACGGTTGAAGTAATTGGGGTTGGATTTGGTTCAACAGACAAGGAAAAAAGAGACAATGCTATTGAAGATGCATATAGGTTAGCTGTAGGACAAGCCAGTGGAGTTGCTCTTGAATCCATGACTGAAGTGAAAAATTTTATTACACTCAAGGACGCAATTTGCACTAGAACAAAAGGTTACATCAAATCATTTAAAATTATTAAAGAAGCCAGCCTCGGTGAAAAGTATGAAGTAACTATGAGCGCTGATGTAAGTCTTGAACCGATAAAAGCTGATGCAAAAATACTTTCAGAAATGATTGGGGGGGTTAACTTCATAGTTATTTATGACGCTAGAAACTTTTCTCCTGCAGAAAATGAAATTTATCAATATACATACGAAAGAATAAATGAAAAACTGGGTGAAAAAGGTTATGAAAGAACAGAAGCTGCATTATATAACGAATTTATAGAAGAACTAAATAAGGAAAGTGAAAACAGTTTTCTGCAAAAAATTGGACTGCATAGCAAAAGGGAATTCATTATTCAAATTAAGAAAATTACTATTAAGTCTGAAATCAAGGCAAGAGGTTTAATTGCAAGCAAGGCGATAATGGAAATAAAGACCTACGATAATTGTAACTGGCGTGCTATTGGGACTTCTGAAATTCAAGGCGATTGGGAAATTAATGCAGATCAGGATCGATCTGTTAAAGCCGCCATTGCAAATACAATCAACACACAGATTGATAGGTTACTTTCTCAATTTACTAGAGATATTGGAACCTGGGTTGAAAAAGGAGCTCCTTATGAACTCAGATTTTATAGTTTTGATGTTGATGATAACGATATGCTCAGTTTTGCAGGTAAAATAGCTGAAGATGTTAATACAGTAGGAGACCCCTTGTTTGAAGCAGTTGATGAATATTTTAAACTTGAAATCCGCTCAAAATCAACTCAGTTTAAAGTTATGACTTTGGTAAACAACTCATTCAATGCTGTTGAAAACTTTAAAAGACGTTTTCCGACCCGCGAAATGATTTACGGTCGCCAATTGGTTTATACTCCAAAGGGAATTAAAAACCCGGAAGTTGAAGAAATGAAATCCATTTTAAAATAATTTTTTATGCAATTGAAATCTACTATCTTAATTCTTTTGATATGTTTCTTTATTGTGCAAGTAAGGGCACAAGTGGTCTATAACAGGGCAAAAGAAAAGGCTACTGAACTGTCAGCCCAATATATAATTGATAAAATCATTTCTGAAAGTCTTGACAATGAATTTGAAATTCAAAAAATTACTGTTGCCCCTGTTTATAATCAGGATGATAAAATAACTGAGGATGGGAATTATTTGGCGAAAAAAATAGTACACCAGTTAAATCAGCAGTTTCCTGGTAAGCTAAATTTTGCAGCTGAAGATTTTACTGAAGATCCATACTTGGAAGCTAAGTTTAAAGAAGGAATGGTAGTTCCGGGTAACGAATCGGATTATTATAAAGAATTATTGGATAAGTATGATATAGACTATATGGTTACCTTGTACTTTACTCTTGATTTTGGTAACAACCTTATTCTGGATAATATTACGATCAATACAAATTATTTTAAACCTGGTGTGCCCAAAAAGCAATACCCTGTAAAAACGGTTAAAGTTGCCAACAGTGCAGGATTTGCTCCTATTTGGAGATCCGGACTTGTTCCCGGATGGGGTCAGTTATACAAAAACCAGAAAGGTAAAGGCTACGTTATGCTGGCTGGTACCGGTGCCCTTTGGGGATGCATTGCATACACCCAGTTTAAATACATTCAAAATTATAACGATGCCCAATTGTATAAAGGATCCAATAACGATTACTACCTGACCTATAAAGAAAATTACGAGAAATGGGAAAAAAGAAGAAATACTTTTCTGATCGGATATAGTGTTTATTGGGCTTTAAATATTGTCGACGTGGTAGTTAGCAAACCCAAAAAATCAAGTTCTTACATAAGTTCAATCCATTTGTCTCCTGCAATTCAATCTAATTATTATACCATGAATGTTAAATTTAATTTGAAATAATATGATAAGAAAACTTTTTTATTTTTTGTTAGTACCAATATTAATATCCTCATTATTAATAAAATGTAAAATTGATGATGATATTAAACCCGAGGACTTCACTCCAATTCTCTTGGTTACGGTTGATGGTTTAAATTTTGGAACTTCTGAAACTTCAAAAACTTTTATCATCCAAAATGATAAAAACAAAGGAGGAAATGGAACCCTTAATTTCACTATTTCTGAAAATTTGCCCTGGTTAACTGTTGAACCATTAACTGGCGAAGTAGGGGTCACTGATTCAAAAACAATTACAGTTACCGTTGATCGTAGTGGTCTAAATATTGGCAAGTACCAGGGTTCAATCAGTATAACATCAAATGGTGGATCGGAATCCATTAATATTGACATGGAAGTGATTAAGCCCAACGAAGCACCAAATCCTGATTTTACTATATCATTGGTTTCAAATGGATATGTAAATACAGATATTAGAGTTGAAGCAAAACCAAAATTAGATGATTATACAGACAATAAGGATTTGGAATTCCGCTGGAAATGGGAAGCGAATGAAAATTTTACCTCTCCTGCAAAAGGCGACACCATCAGGTTACATAAGTACACTACCAGCGGCATAAAGCAAATAACCATGGAAGTAAAGGACAATGCAGGTTTGGTTGGCACTTGGAGTAAGGACGTTGAAATACTTCCTCCTACTATACCCGAAATTAGTACCGGTCAGGCTAATAATCAGACATACAATACTGCCTATTTTACTGGAAATATCATTGAGTTGGGCAATGGAGCACTTAAAGTTACACAGTATGGACATATCTGGACTACTGGCAATGCCAATACATTAACTGTTGATAACAATGAAGGAAAAACGCAATTGGGAGAAACATCTATTGAAGGTAATTTTCAGAGTTATTTAACCGGACTGATAGCTGATAAAACCTATTATGTAAAGGCTTATGCCATTAACGATGCAGGCCCCTCATACGGAGGAATAGCAACTTTCAGTACTAAAATGCCAGAACCGTCTTATCCTATAACAACTGTTTATCCTTCCAATATTACACAGGCAACAGCTGATATATCTGCAGTAATTAATAGTTTTCCTATTGGGGTAAGCAGCGCATCGGCTCATGGGTTTTGCTGGTCAAAGAATCCTAATCCAACGGTTTTTGATTTAAAGAAGGATTTAGGATACATAAGCAATGTTGGAGTGACAGTTTACTACACAATTGAAAACCTTGATCCGAATTCAACTTATTATGTAAGAGCATTTATGACCACAACTGCTGGAACGGCCTACGGCAATGAAATTGTATTTCCGACCAAACAATAATAATCTATAATTAATTATCTATGTATAAAATATTTTCACTTTTACTTGTCCAATTTATTGTAATTAAGGTATTTGGCCAGGGTTTATACAACAACGGGGCTAAAATCATTGTAAGTCCCGGTGCAGGTATATATGCCAATGGAAATTTGACTAACCATAATTCAGGCAGTATTTCCATTGCGGGTATGCTAACGATTAATGGTACTTTAACAAACAATGCAACTTTGACCATTGAAAATGGCGGATCTTTAATTGATAATGGAACTATTAATGGTTCAGGCACAAATTTGGTTAAGCTCAATTTAACCGGTAATGTTTCGCATTATATTTCTGGCCCGGTAAATAATGCATTGGTTAATGTTTTTACAGGGGCTTATGTTAGCCGGTTCGATGAGCCTACTTCTGATTGGATACCTCTTAGTCAGGGTACTGTTTTGAATGGTTCAACTGGTTATTCTGCTTTTTTTATTGATAATTCGGCTGTTAATTTTACAGGAACTCCTGGCACAGGGGTGAAAAGTGTTTTACTTACCAAGCAGGAAAGTGGATGGAATCTTGTTGGAAACCCTTATCCGTCATCTGTTGACTGGGATGCTCCCGGATGGACCAAAACAAATCACGATAACTCAATTTATTTGTGGAATGGCTCAACCTATGCTGTATATAATGGCACTATTGGAGTTGGGATAAATAATGCTACCCGTTATATTCCGCCAATGCAGGGATTCTTTATACGCTGCAACTCAACAACCGGAAGCTTAACTTCTGATAATTCGGTTAGAGTGCATAATGCCCAGCCATATTATAAAAAAGCGGGTGCTGTTGAAACAAAGAAAATAAAGTTGCTCGCCTCGGCCAATGAAATAGGTGACGAAACACTTATTATTATTAATCAGGATGCAACCGATAAATTTGAAGGGACCTATGATGCATTAAAGTTGTTTTCGCCAAATGAAAAGGCACCACAAATATATACTAGCAATGAGTTTGCCGACGAAATGGCAATCAATTCATTAAAAAATTTGGACCCTGACACAAAAATCCCATTGGGGATAAAAGGAAAACAGCAGGGGGAATACTCAATAAAAGCCACTGAAATTGAACTGGATGCCTGGCAGGATGTTTACCTGGTTGATAATCTGGCAGGAAGGATCATTAACTTAAGGTTGCAGCCCGAGTACAGTTTTACTTATAAACCTTCCGATAACCCTTTAAGGTTTTACATCACCTTTGCTGCTACTACTGGTTTGGAGGATATTGAAAGTAAATCTTTTAAAATTTACACCCAGGGAAATAATGCCTGTATAACCTTGCCAAATGCCAGCAACAATAAACTAAAAGTTTATAATTTATTAGGGGCAGAATTGGGAAGCTATGTAATGAGTAATGATTTTATTAAAATTCCTCTATCAACAGGGGTTTATATAATTTCTGTTGAAATAAACGGTCAATTTATTTCGAAAAAACTAACCATTGAATAATAAAATATAAAAGATAATAATATGAAAACCATTTATTTAACAGTTATAACCATCTTTATTTTTATCGTAAACATTAAAGCACAGAACGTAGGTATAAATACCGATAACTCACAGCCCAACAGCAAGGCCATTTTGGATTTAAAATCGACCACTATGGGCTTTTTGCCTCCACGCATGACCAGTGCTGAACGCGATAACCTTACAGCCAGCCTGACTACTGCCGAAGAAGGACTTGAGATATACAACCTTACACGTAAATGCAAGGAAAGCTGGACCGGTACCCAATGGCAAAGTGCAGTGCCTGCAGGAACTATTCAACCTTTTGCTGGTGAATTATTGCCCGAAGGTTGGCTATGGTGCGATGGCTCCTCCGTTCAAATTTCAGCCTATAATGATTTATACAAATCCATTGGTAATGCCTGGGGTACAACTGGCATTACTTTTAATTTACCCGACTTAAGGGGCTACTTTTTACGTGGAGTTGATAATATGGATAATTCAGTTGGAACTGGTGGTGGCGCCATTGGAAATGATCCTGAGGCTAATAACAGAGTTGCCATTGCCGCAGGAGGGAATCCTGGTTCAAAGGTTGGGAGTTTACAACTTGATGTTTTTAAAGAACATTTGCATAACGGAAATACAGAATATTCTGGTAATTTAACGTCTACAGGAGCTACTACGACATCAGGCGGACATGTTCATTATTTTTATGCCAGAATAAATGGAGACGCTGGAGATGAAGAGGCGGCAGAAAATGGTACTGGCACTTTAGTATTTAATCATCCAGTTCAAGGTACAGGTACACATAATCATAATGTTTCTGTCAGTGGAGCAAACCATTACCATGCTTTCACTACTTATAACAATGGGAATGTGTATGAAACCCGACCAAAAAATGTGAATGTAAATTATATTATTAAATATTGATAAATCATTCAGTTGTACTTATCAATTAGAGTTAAAATTTTTAAAAAAAATATATGAAAAGAATATTCACTTCAATTATTTTCAGTTTGTTTTTAATTGCCGGCTATGCACAGAATGTTGGAATTAACAACGACAACTCACAACCCAACAGCAAAGCTATTTTGGATTTAAAATCCACAACAATGGGTTTTTTACCGCCACGTATGTCAACCGTTGATCGTAATAATCTGACTGTCTCCTTAACTGTTAACGAAGATGGTCTGCAGGTTTATAATACTGATAAAGGAAATATAGAATATTGGAATGGCAGTAAATGGAACAGTATTGTTCCCATTGGCACAATACAAGCTTTTTCGGGTGATGAAACGCAGGTGCCAAAAGGTTGGTTATTGTGTGATGGCCGGCAATATGATGCAGTAGCTGAAAAGAAATATGCCGATTTGGCTATGATTTTAAATGGCTATTGGGGCAATAGTAACCAAAATAATTTTAAAGTACCTGATTTAAGAGGAATGTTTTTAAGAGGGACTGATCGTGATAACGGAAGTGGCCTTGCTGGTCGCGACCCCGATATATTAGCCAGAACAAATATTGATGGGACTGTAACTCTAGGTGGAGTTGTTGGAAGTCATCAGATAGATGCAACTAAAAAGCCAAATTCGACATTTGATAATAGTCCCAGCGGGGGACATAATCATGGAGGTGGCAGTCATACACATTCAGGAACTACAGGTAATGAAAACATGAACATGTGGTATAATAATGTTTCAAATTGTGCTCAAACAGAAAGAGTATCTGCAGGGACAAATTGGTACTTAAATACTTCAATAAATGATTGCATCTACCATCAACATTCTTTTACAACAAACGGTCCAAATAGTACAGTTATTAGTCCAGTTGCAGATCATACACATACCATTTCAGGAGGAGATATGGAAACCCGCCCAGTAAACGCATATGTAAATTACATTATTAAATATTAATTGGTTGGAACAACAAGGGGTTGTGAACAGTGCTGAAATTGAATTTAACTGTTTAACTTAATTTTTTCTTGAGTTTGACACTTCAGAAGTCTATTCTGCTGTACCACAGCAAATTATCTAATGCCGGTTCGCACTACACCCGTCTGTCACCCGCGTGAGTAAAGGATTACAGAAGGTTTATTGATGGGCTCGCTCTTGCCATTGCATTTCCTGTTTTTATAAATACTGGTTTATTGCTCTTTGTGGGATAAAATCTGGGATTTCTTTTATTGATAATGCATTCATGATTTGTTTTGCGCCTTGTTCGGTTTTTGACCGTAGATAATATTCCTTTCCATTTTGTGCAACAAGGCTCATTTGCATCTTGACAAGGCTTTTGCGTATCTGGTTTTCTGATTGGGGCGTGGCCTTTGTTTTTAGCTGCAGCTGCAAATAATTCAGCAGGGTGAACGAGATGTAGCACAGGGCAAGATGGCCCAATATCCTTGCTTCTGTCCAATGGAACATGGGACGGGTTTCCAGGAAGCTTTTAAAACTCCTGAAGGAATGCTCCACTTTATAGAGTTGTTTGTATGCCTGGAGGATTTCCTGTACCGATAATTCCTGGTTGTTTGTGGCAATGCACAAGAAGCCATCGAAGCGTTCACTCTTTTGGATTTTTTCCAAATCCAGCGAATACTGATCTTTTCCTTCTTTTTTTAAGAAATAGGTCCTCGCCTTTTTGGCCAGGGCGCTGGGGTTATTTATAAATGCCTGTGCCTTTTTTACTTTTTCTTCACGCTCCGCTTTGTCTTTAGCTGCCCTTTTGGTGCTGTAGGTGGTGATCAGCTTTCGATTTTTGTACCCGGTAACGTAATACTGGATTTCTATTTTATCATTGCTATCAACATCATCCATTGTAAGTATTTGATAATATTCCCTGTTCAGGATTTCATTTTGTATCCCTTGTTCAAGGTTTTTCAGGCGTTCCCCAAAAATAAATTCATACCCATTTTGCCCAACTTCCAGGATATTGTCCTGGTTCATCATCCCGGTATCGGCCACACAAATGACTTTTTCTATCTGATATTTCTCTTTGAGCCTACCGAGTGCATCTGTAAAAGTATGCCCTTCATATTGTTTGCCTTGGTATACTTCATAGCCTACCGGCTGCTTGTTTTGGTCGATCAGAAGGCCAAAGGTCACAATGGTGTTGCCTATTTTGCCATCTTTGCCAAAACCTTTTCACGGAAACCATCTTCTTTATCACTATCAAAATAGAAAGTAGTGACATCGTAAAAAACTACGTCCAGTTTTTGATTAAATAGGTTCCTGCCTTTGCTATAGATCATTCTTTTAATTGGTTCCTGGCTTTCATACAGGTAATCCAGGGTACGATAGATTTGGTGGAAGTTCCATTTGTTCAATCCCAATGTAATCACTTTGGTTATTGTAATTTGACAGTTTGCTGACCGGATCATGGAGCCGTTCGCTGATGAGCAATATCACGCTTTCAAGCATGCTAAAACCAAGGCTCTTGTTGCGCGTGATGCCATTTAAAAAAGTGTCAAGGGAATAAATAGTCAGTAATCTCCTGACTATCATCGGGAACCCATAATAAAAACGCCCAAGCTCGTGTAGCTGTCTTTGCTCCATCTCTTCGAGCGTGCCACCTCCAAGCTCGTATAAGGTTTGTCCAATTTTCTTAAGGGCTGCCGGTTCATAATCTTCTATTTTTCCCAGGTTGTATAAGGTCCGGTGGCGGCTTTTTCCCTGCTCGTCCCTGTAGCTTTGAACAATTCGGATATAGGTACCTGTATCTTTCCTTTCTTTTCGTAAAAAGGCCATGTCGCTGGTTTTTAATGAGATAATTGCCTGTTGCACTATTTTCCTAAAATCATAATTTGGGAAATGCAACAAAATTCGACAAAAAAAATCAAAAACCAATAAAGTTTTCGCACTACAAATTTTGAATTTTTAGAACACACCCCCTTATTTTAGGGGCTTTCAGAGGGGATAAGTGTCTTTAGGTGTCAAACTCAGGGGTCGCGACCCCGATATATTAGCCAGAACAAATATTGATGGGACTGTAACTCTAGGTGGAGTTGTTGGAAGTCATCAGATAGATGCAACTAAAAAGCCAAATTCGACATTTGATAATAGTCCCAGCGGGGGACATAATCATGGAGGTGGCAGTCATACACATTCAGGAACTACAGGTAATGAAAACATGAACATGTGGTATAATAATGTTTCAAATTGTGCTCAAACAGAAAGAGTATCTGCAGGGACAAATTGGTACTTAAATACTTCAATAAATGATTGCATCTACCATCAACATTCTTTTACAACAAACGGTCCAAATAGTACAGTTATTAGTCCAGTTGCAGATCATACACATACCATTTCAGGAGGAGATATGGAAACCCGCCCAGTAAACGCATATGTAAATTACATTATTAAATATTAATTGGTTGGAACAACAAGGGGTTGTGAACAGTGCTGAAATTGAATTTAACTGTTTAACTTAATTTTTTTATAAAATTTCAAGCATTTCAAGTAAAGTGATAATTGTTGTTTTGGATGTTCTTTTGAAATTCAGCAGTTTTGTCGCCTAAAACCAAATAGTTGATCAGAGCGTTTGACTGGCAGTCATAAGGTCAGCGGTTCCCCGCCAGACCGGGTCTTTCGGGCTGGGATTCCGCTATTCTCCACTGGGAATTTATTTAAAGCCTTGTATTTAAATTAAATACAGGGTTTTTTTATATTAAGGGCTTTTTGCAGGATTAAATAAAGGTTTTGCATTGGCTTAAGTAATAAACTCAAGATAGTTTTTACGGGTTATTGTTTGAATTTCACTTTCGGGGTATGCCCCTTTAAATACTTTAGATACTCTTGTTTTTTTTGTTTCATTCCATTTAAATTCAAAGGCAAACAATTTACCTGAATGCTCTTCTATATAATCAATCTCCTGCTGTTGTCTGGTGCGCCAAAAAAAACGGTTACAAAAAACGCTGTTGTAATGGGTATATTTAATTCTTTCACTTATCAGAAAGTTTTCCCACAGATAACCAGTGTCATTTCTTAAGTTAAGTGGATTATAGTTGGATATCAAAGCGTTACGAATTCCGTTGTCGTAAAAATATATTTTACGACTTGTAGCAATTTCGTTTCTTAAATTTCGGCTCAAAGGATTTAGCCTGAATATTACAAACGCTTTTTCAAGCAAATCTATGTAATTAACTACTGTTTTGCTGTCGATTTTTATCAACGATGCTATTTCGTTATAGGACGTTTCGTTGCCAACCTGCAGGGCAAGTGCTTGTAATAATTTTTCCAGCACATCGGGTTTTCTGATACCCTGATATGAAAGCAAATCTTTATACAAATAACTACCGGTTATTGATGAAAGTATTTCCTTCTCTTTACCCTGGTTTGTTATAACTTCAGGATACATTCCGTAAATCAGACGGTTTTCAAATTGTTGTTCGCTTTTCAGGTAACCAATATGTTCATACCATTCCTGCCAGCTGACAGGATAAAGCATATATTCCCATTTTCTGCCTGTCAGGGGTTCGTTTATACTATTGGCAAGTTCTAATGACGAAGAACCGCTTACTAATAATTGAACTCCTGGAAATCGATCAGTTATGATTTTTAGCGTTAAGCCAATGTTTTTTATACGTTGGGCTTCATCAATAAAAATTGTTCTGTAATCGCCCATCAATTGTTTTATTTCTTCAGTATTTGCATTTTCGAGTTTGCTTCGAACCAAAGTATCATCAGCATCTAGTAACAGATAATTACCTGATTTTTTAGCAATTTGGGTTAAGAGCGTAGTTTTTCCAGTTTGTCGTGGACCTAGCAGGATTATAGCTTTGTTCAAATTGTTGGTTATTATATCATTAAGTCTTCTGTTTATCATAATCGTATAATTTGTGGATTATAATCCATAAAAGTAATAACATTTACGGAATATAATCCATGAAAGCATAATTTTTTACTACTATTTTTATTAAATTATAGAATCTCTTTTAATGAATAATTAGGGTTTCCAGATGCATCAATGTAAATTGTATTTCAACAAAGTAGGCAAATTTATACTTTGCGGTTTTCAGCGCCTATCTGGCGAACTTAACTTTAAATAAAAATGCTTTAACTCTTCATTTGCATAATTAACTTATAAATAGGAAATCTTAAAATTTCATGAATTTGATTCACAAAATAACAAAATCAGAGGGTTAACAAAAACTGGCAAAAATATTTAATACAAAAACCCAAACAACCAGCGTGGAATAAATTTTTCTGAGCCCACTTGAATTTTGTACAATATAATTAGATAGTTTATCTGGTATTATATTATCATCCTTACTTAATAAATATCAATGCATTGATATATTTATGATAAAAATATATTAACAGAGAATTATATTTTGTGCTATTATTCATCAAAGAATAGACAGATATACAGGAAGGTCATTTTTGTTAATCATCAGAATATGTATTACTTAAATAGAACTTGTAAAAAACCAGGAAATATTTTGGCATTTAATTTAATTTGAAAAGTGGAAATTGATAATCCTGAATTTCGTTGAAAATAAAACCCGAAAATGCATTTTAGCCTGTTTAAATTGTAATTATAGTTTTTTCAAGTTAACTATTAAAAAGTTAGTTTGAAATCATAGGTCTTATTTCTAAAGAATCTAAATTAACTTTCAAATGAAAATAAAAATAGTTTTTAACGAAATATTTTTTATTTTTGTTATACAAATTAAACCATGGAATATTTAAAATATTGCCATGATATTCAACATCCAGCGGTTTTCACTACACGACGGCAACGGCATTAGGACTATCATTTTTTTCAAAGGTTGTCCACTGCGGTGTCTATGGTGTTCAAACCCCGAAAGCCAGTCGTTTGGTCCGGAAATTATGTACAACGAAAAATTCTGTAGAAATTTTAACGATTGCCTTTTCATTGACAAAGCTGCAGTTCAGATCGTTGACGAAAACATCCGGATTTACCGGTCAAAAATTAAAAACTATGATGAGTACAGAAATGTTTGCGTTTCGAAAGCCTTAACTGTTTCGGGCGAAGACAAAACCGCTGATGAACTAATGGAGGAAATTGAAAAGGATTTGCTTTTTTACAAAAATGGCGGCGGAGTTACCTTTTCGGGTGGCGAGCCACTTTCGCAGGGAAAAGATCTGGATAGTCTGCTGGATAAGCTAAATGAAAGAAATATTGACATCGCGGTTGAAACCTGCCTCAATGTACCCTGGTCAAAAATTGAGCGTTGCATTGGCAAAGTGGGCACTTTTCTGGCAGATATAAAACATACGGATAAAGAAAAACTAAAAAGTTACACGATAGCTGATTACCAATTAATTATGGAAAACCTGGAGTTGCTCATGGAAAGAAATTGTAATGTTATTGCAAGGGTACCTGTCATTCCGGGCTTCAATCATACCCAAGATGAAATGGTTCAGATTATTGACACGATATCTGGTTTTAAGGGTATCCATGAAGTTGATTTTTTACCCTACCATTCTCTTGGAAATGAGAAATACAGGTTACTGGGCAGGGAAAATCCTTTTGAAAACATTCCCATGGTAAAAGATGAAGAAATAACAGAATATATCAGTTATGCCCAATCAAGGGGTTTAAAAGCAAAAACAGGAGGTTGAAATGGAAATGGTAGAAACTAACAGCCAGGTATCAGAAAGAATAGCCCAACTACGCGAAAAGGTACTAAGTACAAAACCATCTATTTGTACAGAAAGAGCTAAATTTTATACCGAAGCGTACATGCTGCATGAAGACAAACCTGTAATTATCAGGCGTGCGCATGCCTTAAAAAAAACACTGGAACAAATGACCATATTCATTGATGAAGGTGAACTCATTGTCGGTAACCAGTCATCTCAGAACAGGGCTGCGCCGATATTTCCTGAGTACGCGGTAGACTGGCTTCCACAGGAGATGAATGAATTAGACAAACGTCCCGGAGATGCTTTTTTTATTACAGAAACACATAAAAAAGAATTGGTTGAAATTGCCAGATGGTGGAAAGGAAAAGTTTTATACGACAGGGGCAGGGCACTTATGTCTCAGGAGCTTCGGGATTTACAGGATGCTTCAGTGATAAAAGCCACAGGGAATCTTACTTCGGGAGACGCCCATATTGCTGTCGATTTTCACAAAATCCTTTCCGCAGGATTGGATGCATACTTATCTGAAATAAAGCATTTTCACGAAAAGGTTTACAAGACAAATCCCGAAGGGATAAAAAAAGACCAGTTTTACAATGCCCTTACCTTAAGCATAAAAGCTTTTCAGAAATTTATTTTAAGGTACAGTTCACTGGCATTTTCAAGTGCTGAAAAGGAAAAAGATTTCCAAAGAAAATATGAATTAACAGTTATTGGCAGGAATTGTGAGATTATTGCCACACAATCGCCCAAAGATTTTTACCAGGCATTACAACTTACTTACTTTGTACAACTTGTGCTTCAGATAGAGAGCAATGGACATTCCGTTTCACTGGGCAGGATGGACCAATATCTTTACCCTTTTTACAAAAATGATATTCTTCTGAACAGGATTGATGAAGCTTTTGCGATGGAATTACTTGAAAACACGTGGATTAAACTTTTGTCGGTAAATAAAATACGTCCCTGGTCGCATACACGCTTTTCAGCAGGAGGGCCGCTTTATCAGAATGTTACTATAGGTGGGCAAACCACGGATGGTAAGGATGCAGTGAACGATCTCAGCTTTCTAATCCTTCGCTCGGTAGGGAATATGAAACTCACCCAACCCAATTTATCGGTCCGTTTTCATAGCAATATCAATCCGGAATTTTTGATGGAGTGTACGAACGTGATTGAAAAAGGATTTGGCATGCCCGCCTTTAACAACGATGAGGTGGTTATTCCGGGACTTCTTAGACTGGGAGTAGAAAAGGAAGACGCATGGAATTATTCCGCAATTGGATGTATTGAAATTGCTGTACCCGGCAAGTGGGGTTATCGCTGTACAGGGATGAGTTTTTTAAACCTTATGCGGGTATTACTGGCCACGCTTTACAACGGACTTGATAAACCATCGGGGAAAACCTTTTGCCAGGGAACCGGAGATTTAAAATCCTTTAATTCCTATGAAGATTTGTTTAATGCCTGGCAACACCAGATAAAATATTATGCCGGAAAAACGGTTGAAATTGATGCTGCCGTTGATACTGCCCTCGAAGAGCTTGTACCTGATATTTTATGCTCAGCTTTTGTCGACAGCTGCATCAGCCGTGGCAAAACAATCAAAGAAGGAGGATCGAAATACGACTTTGTTTCAGGATTGCAGGTAGGGATTGCAAATCTTGGAAATTCACTGGCAGCAATAAAAAAATTGGTTTTCGAAGAAGGCAGAATATCTAAAGAACAATTGCTCAATGCCATTGAATCGGATTTTGAAGGCAAAGAAGGGGAGAAAATAAGAAGTCTGCTGATTAATTTTGCGCCAAAATATGGCAACGACGATGATTATGTCGACCTGTTGTTGAGGGATGCCTACAATGTGTTCATATCTGAAATTGAAAAATACCACACCACAAGGCATAATCGTGGACCAATAGGCTGCCGCTATTATCCGGGTACGTCAAGCATTTCTGCCAATGTACCTAATGGTGCAGTGGTTACCGCTACACCCGATGGAAGAAAAGCTTTTACACCTGTAGCCGAAGGATGTTCCCCATCGTCCGGAACAGATTTGCTGGGTCCCACGGCAGTGTTTAAATCAGTGTCAAAACTACCCACCGAAAGAATTATGGGTGGGGTATTATTAAATCAAAAAATATCTCCTTCCAATTTCAAAACAGAAAGTGATAAAAAGAAATTAATGTCCATACTGGGAACCTTCTTTTCAGAACTAAAAGGCTGGCATGTTCAGTATAATATCGTTTCGAGGGAAGATTTGATAGCTGCTAAAAAAAATCCTGAAAAATACAGGGATTTAATTGTGAGGGTGGCCGGATATTCAGCCTTTTTTACTACCTTGTCTCCCGATACACAGGACGATATCATCGCCCGGACTGAGCATAAATTATAACCAAATCAGATGGAAAAACTTCTATGCGGCGTCGACATTGGTGGAACAAAACTATCCACGGCGCTGATCACCCTCGAAGGAATAATTATCGATAATATTTTCGACTACGATCATGTTGAAAAATCGGAAGATGAACTGGTTGAACAGATTGTCGGAAACATTAAAAAACTTTTGATTAACAACAATTTAAATGAAACAGATTTATATGGAATTGGTGTAGGATGTGCAGGACATATAAGGTTTCGCGATGGCGTTATTATTACAACTTCTAATTTAAAAGGCTTTAAGAATTATCCCCTTCGGAAAGCCATTAAAAAACATTTTAGTATCCCTGTTATCCTGGATAACGATGCCAATGCCCAGGCTTTTGGCGAATGGGTTTTTGGCGGGTACAGGGATTATGACTCGCTAATTTTTTTAACCGTGAGTTCAGGTATTGGAGCCGGCATTATCCTTAATCATAGATTATACAGGGGTTTTACAGGTACCGCCGGTGAGTTTGGCCATACAATTGTAAACCCCGAAAGCGATTTGAAATGTACCTGCGGAAATTATGGTTGCCTTATGTCGTGTGCATGTGGCATGGCTTTGCCTCATTTGTTCAGAAAAAAAATTGAAGCGGGTAAACATTCAATTTTGAATATTGAAAATGATTTTGATTATTCGAAAATAGATGGAAAATTTCTAAAGCAGGGGCTTGAAGCTGGTGATCCGGTAAGCAGGGAAATTATCCTCGAAAGCGCTTATTATGTTGGCATTGGAATTTATAATATTTTTCAGGCTTTAAACCCGCCACTGGTTGTTTTGGGCGGGGGTTTGTTAAGTTGGGGAGAAATTTATACTGATAAAATTAAAAAAACCTTTTACGAGCTGGCCAGAGATATGATTTTCGATCCCATCCGGATAGAAACTTCAGGTTTGGGCAACGATGCCGGCATTTTAGGTGCAGCTTCACTAGTCCTTGAAGTATGCTAAACCAGAGACAAAATACTATACTGAAAATCCTGGAAGGGAATAACCTGACTTCGGTAAATGAACTTTCTTCCATCCTTAAAGTATCGAGCGTTACCATCAGGCAGGATTTGAATTTTCTGGAATCGCAGGGACTTTTAAAGCGCGTACATGGCGGCGCTATGCTCAGGGATGCCGACGATATTTCCAACAGGCTTGGTAACAACTATGAGAAAAAGCTCCGCATTGCAAAAAAATTAACCGAATATGTAAACGATGGGGAAACCATTCTTATAGAATCGGGGTCGGTAAACGCTTTATTTGCCAGGGAGCTTGTAAACAGGAAAAAAGTAACCATCATAACAACAAACGTATATATTGCACGACAGTTTCGTAAAACCGAAAAGGCGAACATCATTATCCTCGGCGGGTTTTATCAGCACGAAAGCGAAAGCCTGGTAGGAAAAATAACAAAACTTTGTATTGACAACATAAACTTTGAAAAAGCTTTTATTGGGATTGACGGATATGATAAAACATCCGGATTCACCAGCCGTGACCTGTTCAGGGCCGAAATTTCGGGGCATATTATTAAGAAAGCCAGGGAAGTTTTTATTGTTTCTGATTCAAGTAAGTTTGGAAAAACAGAGCTGACAAACATTTGCCTGGTTTCTGACGTTAGTTTTATTGCCACAGACACTGATCTGGCAAATGAATACTGGCAGGAATTCTCAATACCTGGTTTAAATCTAATACTGGCTTAAGAAGGAAATTGGAATAGCATCCTTTTGTTTTTATAAATTCTGGCTTTGTTAGCAATGTTAATCAATTTAAACCCCGATAGCCGGAAAACCAGGGATATGCCAAAATCTGTTAAAAAAAAGTAAAAATCAGTTTGTTTAAACTACCAGGCAATAGTTTGAGAGATTGCCATAAATTGAATTCCGTTTAATAAACTCAGTTGTTATTGTATTCATATCCAGGATAATAATTGATCATTTCAAAAATAACCCGGGTTCGGTGGTAATGGAATTTAATTCTTAATGATAATTCACCAGTCTGCCACTTGTTATTTGAATTAGATTTTATAAATTTACAATTCCGGGAAAGGCGAAAGTTATTAAAGGTTTTAGGGGAAGCATTTGAAATGGTTAAAAAAATTGTTTTTGAAAAGACTTTGCCGATGGAAAAAATAAAGCAGGTCTGGAGCAATTTTATCTTTTGAGAGGCAAAATACATTTGTTTTAATCATTTCCTTCCACCTTTGAACAGAGGAATTTGAAATCCGGCTAAATTCCAAAACTTATGATTAACTTTGTTATCCTTTTCATCCTTGGTTTTGCCACTTTTTTTTGTGGCTGGTTCCTTGTCCGGTCATTTAAAGTTAAACCTGAAGAAATTTATAGTGCGGCTTTTTTTCAGGGAATCGCTCTTTTAGTTTGCTTATACCTGTTAATGCTGGCATTCAAAGCCATGCAATTTAAAATCGGTCTTATCCTGGCAGTTTTATGTTTTATTGCTGGGTATCTTATCAATACAAAAATTTTCCTTTCGCAGAAGGATACACGGAAAATTCCCGATATTACAAGAAAGGAAGGCGAATCAAAAGGACATACAGCCGTTGTCTATTTTACGCATGGAGAGCCTGAAACCTTTAATCCTATTGGCTGGATTAACCAGTTTAGGGAATTTGATGAACAAGGTATAAAGTTTATTCCGTTTTTTGCCAGGCCTGTTTTTATATATGAACTTAGAAAGAAGTACTTACAGGTAGGCAGAAGCAATCACCGCCAGGGCCATTATAAAATGTTGGAGGAACTAAGAAAAGCTTTTAAAATTAGCGGTGATTCAACTACAAAGTTTTACATTTCTTTCCTTGATGATGAGCCACGACCGGATGCTGCCCTGATACAAGCATTAAATGAAGGTGCAGAAAAGATAATTGTGGCAACCGTATTTTTAACCATTTCAAATCACACAGCCGAAGGTAAAAAATTGATTGAAAAGGTTGATTGTGAAAAAAGATTTAAGGTAAAATTGCAGTTTACCAGGCCTTTATGGGACTCAAAAACGCTCATGCAGGCATTCGTAGATAAAGTCTACAGTCATTCAGGAAATACGCCTAAAGAAAAAACAGCCATCGCCTTTATAGCACATGGTCAGCCGGTTGAGTGGGACAGGGAATTTCCAACCATGACCCAGCAGGAAAACCTTTTCTGCGACCAGTTGATCGAAACTTTTATAGAAGAGGGCTTTAAAAAAGAGAATTTGGGGAAAGCATGGATGGAATTCAAGGATCCAAAACCTTGTGGTCTCATGCAAAAGTTTGTCAACAATAAGGTTGAAAAAATATTTTATTTTGCCGCTTCCATAAGTGCCGATGCTATTCATTCCCAGTCAGACATCCCGGCACTTGTTAACCAGTATAAATTTCCAGAAGATATAGAAGTTATGAACTTAGGGGCATGGAACGATCATCCCCTTGTAATAAAGGCAATTAAAGAAAGAATTGATGAGCAAATCAATATAACAAAATAAAACCTAAAATTTTGAGACAGAACAACTATATTCAGGTCTTATCCAAAAAGCTTTCTTTACCAGAGATTGGGAATAAAGCTTCATCCTTACTTTTTCTTCAGCAACATCATTACAGGATACCTGATACTTATGTTTTATTGAGTAGTGCCTTTGAAATTTATTCAAAAAATCAGTCAGAATTGCCTGAAAACCTCGAAAAGGAAATATTCAATCTTCCGGACAGGATTTATGCAGTCCGCTCATCAACTAATTTTGAAGATGGGGATAACTATTCCTATGCGGGACAATTTAAGACCGTATTAAATGTAACAGGAAAAGAAAACATATTAGCTGCCGTGATTGAAGTCTGGAAATCGGCCTCCATGAATACATTTGATGAACCGGGAAGGGTTCCGGTAGCCAGGAATGAAATTTCTTGTGCAGTTATCCTTCAGGAGATGGTAAAAGCAAAGTTTTCAGGGGTAAGCTTCAGTAAAAATCCTGTAACCCAGGCAGAAGAAGTAATTGTTGAAGCGATAGCGGGCGATGGAGAAGACCTCGTGCAGAAAGGAATCACCCCACATCGGTGGAAAATAAAAAACAACACGGTCATTGAAGGAGACGAAAATTTTCCGGGAATAGCTGTTATAAAAGAAGTTGCAGCAGATACACAGATCCTGAGAAAAAAGTATGGAAAACATGTGGATATTGAATGGGCTTTTGACGGAAATCATATTTATTATCTGCAACTCAGAAGTATAACAGGAAAAAGCAAAGTATCGGTGTACTCGAACAAAATGGCACAGGAAATGCTTCCCGGACAGATAAAGCCATTGGTATGGTCGGTAAATATTCCGCTGGTTAATGGCACATGGATTAAATTATTATCCGAAATAACCGGAACATTGGCTATTCAACCCGAAGAACTTTCCAAATCATTTTATTATCGCACCTATTTCAATATGGCTGCGCTTGACAATATTTTCCGGGAATTCGGATTACCAGCGAACAGCCTCGAAACCATGATGAGTGGAGATAAATCCAAATCGGGCATGAAATTCAAGCCAGGCTTAAGGACTTTTAAGCATTCCTTCAGAATTTTGAAATTCCTGCATTCAAAACTCAATTTTGAGAAGAAATTTTTAAAAGAATTCAGCGATCTTCAGCATCAATATCTATCCATTTCATTGAACCTCGACACTCATTTTTCAATGGATAATTATCCGCTTTTTTACAGCCAATTGTTTGAATGTGGAGGCAGAATAGCTTATCTGAATATTGTGGTGCCATTGTTAATGCAGTTTTATAATAAAAAATTTGCCAGGAAACTCAGAAAGCTACATTTCGATTACGATTTAATTAATTTCAATGCAGATTTTCCTGAATTGTCGGAACTTTCTCCGCATAAAACCATGAACAATATTAAAATACAATTTGATGTATTGCAGAACACAATAAAAAGTGAAGTCAAATCCATGTCAGATTTAATTAACATTCCCGAAGCAAAAAATATTATTGAGGAATTTAATGGATTATTAAAGCATTTCGGGCACCACAGCGAGAGCGGAAATGATTTTTCAGTACCAAAGTGGGAGGAAAATCCCGAATTGGTTTTCAGTCTGATTAACCAGTCAATAAGCGTAGAGAGCAAAAGAAACATGATCTCTTTCAAGGAATTGAAGTATTCGAAACTTAAAAACCCCTTTCTGGAAAAATCATACCAGAAAGCAGGTAAATTTAAGGTTTACCGCGAGCAGACCAGTTCGCTCTATATTTTTGGATATGGATTGTTTCGTAAGCTTTTTTTAAAGGTTGGGGATGAATTTGTAAAAAAAGAAATACTCAATGAAAAATCAGATATTTTTTATTTAAAGAAGCATGAAATTGATGATATCGTTGAAAAACGAGCTTCTGAAATTTCAAAAGATTATAAAGCCGTAGTTGAAAGCAGAAAAAAAGAAATGGAAGAATCAAAAGACATTTTGTTGCCTTCGGTTATTTATGGTGAGGTAGCCCCGGTTATTGAAAGAGGAAAAATGAAAAACCAAAGAGGAGTGGGCACATCACCGGGCGTCTTTAAAGGAAGGGCAAGGGTTGTAAAAGGTATAAGCGATTTCGGCCTCGTAAAAAAGGGGGATGTATTGATTATTCCTTTTTCAGATGTGAGCTGGACACCGGTATTAATGTCAGCAGGGGCCATAGTTTCGGAAGCCGGTGGAATGCTTTCGCATTGTTCTATCATTGCCCGTGAATTGGGTATTCCTTCCCTGGTTTCGGTCGAAAATGCCTGTTCTATTGAAAATGGCCTTTTGGTTACTGTGGATGGCTCAAATGGAATTTTAACCATACATGATAATGAATGAAATTTTAGATCAAATCAGGGAGAATTTTTGGCTGTGCGTTATAATTTCTTCTGTTCCGGCCTATTTCATAGGTTCTGTTTCTTTTGCACGAATCCTATATTTTTTTGTAAAGAAATCACCTGAAATTGGAAAATTTTCCGAAGCGGTTCCGCATTCCGACGAGGTATTTGAATCGGACCTGGTAAGTGCTACCCTAGTTGCAAAGCAATTGGGAGCAAAGTATGGTTGTTTAACCTCAATTGCCGATATGGCGAAAGTTGCTGTTCCTGCTCTCCTGGTAAAAACATTGCTCACCGCACATCCTTTTTATTTGCTCACTGCTGTCTTTGGCATATTTGGACATAATTATCCGGTATATTACAGTTTTAAAGGTGGTAGAGGTGAATCGCCCTTATTGGGTGCACTGCTGGTGATAAACTGGTTTGGATTGTTGATTGTAAATGTGGCAGCTACAATTTTGGGATTCATAACGGGAAGCGTTCTTGTGGTAAGATGGGGCGGCTATATTTTAATGGTTCCATGGCTTTGGATTTATTTTAAGGATATCTGGTATGTACTATTCATGCTGGTTGCAAATCTTCTGTTCTGGTTTTCAATGCGAAAGGATTTGGCAAGGTTTAACCAGCTCAAAAAAGAAAAAGGGCTTAAATTTACGGAAGAAGAGGTTTCAGAGTTTATCCTTATGGGAAAAAGTCTTGGAAGGGCATTGGATAAATACAGCATATATGCAATGATAAAAAAAAGAATCCGGGCTTAAAATTAAATTTTGGTTCCTGGCAGATTCTGATAAATAAATCTTAATTTCACCAGATGGTTAAAAGAATGTAATTCAATCCTGACGCATAATGAGGTTTGGTAAGTTATTAATTATAGCCTTGCTGATTATAATAAATACGGGCAGAATAAATTCACAAAAAATTCATGTTAAGCCCGAAAACCAGGTAAGTACATTTACTACCTTTAACTTTGGCGACACTTTGAGATACAGGTTCGGGGGCCGCTATATTCCGATGTTGAGCATAATTGACACCTTAAAAAACAGCCAGAGAATTGACCTGGAAGCCTCTTTAAATTTAAACGGAAACATTTTTTTCAAAGGAAATGAATTTGATAAAACTGAAGGGGAGATAAAACCTTACAGACTTTGGTTACGATACTCTTCAAAGCGGATGGAAATAAGGGCTGGTCTGCAAAAAATCAACTTTGGTTCTGCCAGTATTTTCAGGCCATTAATGTGGTTCGACAAAATGGATTACAGGGATCCGTTACAACTGACTGATGGAGTTTACGGACTGCTCGGGAGATATTACTTTCAAAACAATGCGAATATCTGGCTTTGGACTTTGTATGGAAATGATGATCCCATGGGGTGGGATCCTGTGCCCTCTGTAAAAACAATACCTGAATACGGGGGAAGGGTTCAATACCCCATTCCGCGGGGCGAGATTGCCTTTAGCTACCATCATCGGAAAGCTGATTATTCGGAATTATATCAGTCAGTTCCAATGCCAGGAAATACTGAGTTTACTGAAAATAAAATCGGACTGGACGGAAAATGGGATTTGGGCGTGGGCCTTTGGTTTGAAACGGTTTTAAAACATAACGATCCTGACAACTTGCTCAAAAATGAATGGGAAACTTATCTTAACTTTGGGATGGATTATACTTTTCAATGGGGCAATGGATTAAATGTTATTACAGAATATTTCAGGTACGATAGTCGAAAAGATTTTTCTACCGTAGAAATAAAAAATACTTACACGGCATTGTCGCTTAATTACCAGTTTGGGTTAATAAATACCATAACTGCCGCCGTATATTATAACTGGGAGCCGGGTAACTGGTCTGAGTTTGTTAGTTTACAACGAAAATATGATTACTGGAGTTTTTACCTTATGGCTTACTCAAATCCGGAAAATTACGCTCTTTCAACAACCGGAGAAGTTAATCTTTTTGCCGGAAAGGGAATACAGTTTATGGCTGTAGTGAATTTTTAAAAATAATGAATAAAATGCTTCATGGAAACAGAACAGATTATTTCAATACAAGGATTAAAAAAGCACTTTCCGATGGGCAGTGGTAAGTTTACTGCCCTGAACGGAATAGATCTTTCATTTGGAAAGGGTGAATTTTCAGGTGTAATTGGACCCAGCGGTTCAGGCAAAACCACGCTGCTGAATATTATTGGCTCGCTCGATGTGCCTTCTGAAGGTCAGGCAACGGTTATGGGACATTCTGTTGGCGATTTGGGGGCAAAAGATGCTGCCCTGTTGAGAAAAACACATTTAGGGTTTATTTTTCAAAGTTATAACCTTTTGCATGTGCATACGGTTTTCGAAAACGTGGAATTTCCGCTAATTCTTTTAGGTATTGACACAGCCAGGCGAAAAAAAATGGTGCTTGATGCCCTGGAATGGGTGGGTTTAACAGATAAAATAAAATCGCGGCCTGCACAGCTTTCAGGGGGTGAATGCCAGCGCGTTGCTATTGCTAGGGCCATGGTTAAAAAACCAGTAATAGTTTTGGCCGATGAACCTACTGCAAATCTTGACGCTGCTAATTCTCACCATATTCTGCAAACCATGGAAAAGCTGAACAGTGAATTTCAAACCACCTTTATTTTTGCTACACACGATGAAAAGGTTATCAGTTACGTGCGCAGGAAAATTTATATGGAAGATGGTAAAGTAGCCAAAGATGAGATAATTCTTAAAAACCAAATCGAATAAAATATGATGGCAATTAAACTTGCACTTCGAAATCTAATTGGTGCCGGACTCCGTACCTGGCTCAACGTGATAGTGCTGTCGTTTGCTTTCGTGGTAATTATATGGCACAAAGGATTATTGGATGGATGGGATAAACAGGCAAAAACGGATATGACAAACTGGGAAACAGCCGGAGGGCAGTATTGGCATAAGAATTACGATCCTTATGACCCGTTCACCTTAAATGATAGTCATGGCATTATTCCTCAAAACCTTGATAGTTTAGTACAAAAAGGCGAGTTATGCCCTATCCTTGTTACACAGGGAACAATTTATCCATCCGGACGCTTATTTAGCATTCTGATTAAAGGAATTGATCCGGATCAGAAATTGCTTGCTGTTCCATCGGTTATGCTCAAATCAATCAAAGATGATATTCCGGCTATTATAGGTACTTCTATGGCAAATTCAACAAAACTAAAGCAGGGAGATATTGTAACCCTGCGCTGGAGGGATAAAAATGGCGCATTTGATGCAACAGAAATAAAAATAGCTGGCATTTTTAAAACCAATGTTCCATCAACAGATGTTTCGCAAATTTGGATTCCATTGGAAAAACTCAGGACTATGCTTCTTATGCCTGATGAAGCCACACTGATTGTAAAACGAAATTCCAAAAGTATTGCTCCTGCTGTTGAAGGGTGGGTTTTTAAATCAAAGGAAATACTATTGAGCGATTTGGATAAGATTATGAAAACCAAATCAATTGGAGGCATGGTTTTATGGACAATACTGCTGATGCTTGCTATGCTCGCCATTTTTGATACACAGGTTCTGGCTATTTTCAGGAGGCAGAAGGAAATAGGAACCTATGTCGCCATGGGAATGACCCGAAGTCAGGTGGTTGGATTGTTTACTGTTGAAGGTGCCATGCATTCAATTCTGGCAGCACTTTTAGGAGCGGTTTATGGAGTACCGTTGCTGGCGTACCAGTCGTACAGGGGAATTTCATTTCCTGTTAAAGGTTCTGACTATGGTATTTCAGTAGCTGATACATTATACCCGCAATACGGATTCGGGCTTATCGTAAGTACTATTTTGATTGTACTGCTTACCACCACCATTGTGAGTTACTGGCCCGCACGTAAAATTTCAAAAATGAAACCAACCGATGCATTAAGGGGGAAAATACAATGATTAAATTTTTATTTTTAGGTCTTATTCGTGATAAGCACCGCAGTTTGCTGCCTGCAATAGTTGTGGCACTTGGCGTAATGCTAACGGTTGTTTTCCATAGCTGGCTTACCGGAATTATTGGCGACAGTATAGAATTCAATGCAAATTTTACTACCGGACATGTAAAAGTAATGACTTCGGCTTATGCTGACAATATAAATCAAATGCCCAACGATCTTGCTTTACTGGATGCGGGAGCACTTATCGATACTTTAAATTGCAGATTTCAGGACATGGAATGGGTGGAACGGATTAACTTTGCGGGAATAATTGATGTACCAGATAAAAAAGGGGAAACAAAGTTACAGGGAAACACTGTTGGATTTGGAATAAAAATGTTGTCGGAAGATAAAAAAGAAATGAACAGGATGAATATACCCAAATCGCTGGTAAAAGGGCGGTTGCCCCAGAAAAGGAAGGAAGTCTTGATTAGCAATACCCTGGCAGATAAGCTAAAGTTAAATCCTGGCGATACGGTAAGTTTAATAAGCTCTACCATGTATGGTGAGTTATCTGTATACAATTTTATTGTTTGTGGAACCCTTGAGTTCGGGACATCCTTGCTCGACAGGGGGACTATGATTGCTGATTTATCAGATGTAAGGGAAGCCTTGAATATGGAAGATGCAACAGGCGAAATTTTAGGATTTATACGCGGAAAATACTTTAATCAGGAAAAAATTGCCAGGGTAACCAGCGAATTCAACAGAAATTTCTACAAAAAAGGAAATGAATTTTCATCTGTAATGAAAAGCCTGAAAGATCAGAATAATATGGGCGCACTGGTAGATTATTCATCAATACTTTTGAGTATCATGATAATCGTATTTCTTTTTGCCATGTCAATTGTACTCTGGAATGCCGGTTTACTGGGAGGTTTGCGCAGATATGGCGAATTTGGGATGCGCCTCGCCATTGGAGAAGAAAAGGGACATATTTATAAAACCATGATCTACGAATCTTTGCTGATAGGAATAATAGGATCTTTTGCCGGGGTTTTCATTGGAATGGGATTTGCTTTTTACCTGCAAAAGTATGGTATTGATTTCGGGGTGATGACAAAAAATTCCACGGTTATAATGCCTTCTATAATGAAAGCCAGGATAACTCCGGTAACATGGTTTATAGGTTTTATCCCGGGAATTCTTTCTACTTTATTGGGAACCATGCTTTCGGGAATTGGAATTTATAAACGACAAACCGCACAACTATTTAAAGAATTAGAAACATGAAAATACTGCTGATTATTTCATTATTGTGGATAACATCGCTTTATGCCCAAATGCCGGATGGCAAAGAAATTTTGAAAAAGATTGACCTGAATATGTCATCCGAAAACCGTGTTTTTACCTCAAAAATGATAATACATGGTAAAAGAAATATAAGAACGGTTGAATCAAAATCATGGGTAGCAGGTGAAAAAAAATCGTACACCGAATATACTTATCCTGCGCGTGAAAGTGGTACCAAAATGCTTAAACTAGATGATCAATTGTGGATTTATTCTCCGACTTCCGACAGGATCATCCAGATAGCAGGGCATATGCTTAGGCAGTCGGTTATGGGCTCCGATTTATCCTATGAAGATTTAATGGAAGATAAAAAACTGATTGACCATTATAATGCGATGGTCACAGGCATTGAAAAAATTAATGGCAGGGCATGCTGGATATTGAAACTAACTGCCTTTGATCCTGAGGTGGCCTATCAGTCAAAAATCCTTTGGGTCGATCAGGAAAGGTATATTCCGCTTAAAGAAGAGCTTTATGCCAAAAGTGGAACACTTCTAAAACGCACCGAACTTTCAAATATTGAACACCTTAACGGAAGATGGTTCCCTAAAAAAATTGTTTTTAAAGACATGCTCAAGGAAGGAGAAGGAACTGAGTTTATGATGGAGAACATCCAATTTAATACGGTTATCCCTGACTACATATTTTCAAAAGCCAGTCTTAAGAAATAAGGAAGGTACATTGATTCTATGGTTTATTTTCAGTTGAAAAGATTTCTTTGTCAGTTTGAAGGAGATTTTTAAAATTGATCCCGGCTTTTTCGTCGCCTTTCAGTTGGAAATTCAGCCATGGTATCAGGTATCGGTTTATAATTTCATGTTGCTTTTGGCGGCTGAGCGTTTGATGACGGTTACAGGATTTTTCGCCCAGTCCGCAGATTGAATTTTTATTGGCCATAAAACAGTGGTTGCCCCCTTTGATGGTTATTAAAGTTTTACTTTGGCTTTTCAATGCATCATACATGGGTTCCTGGTTTTTGGAGGCAGGTGTGATACAATCATTTTCACCGGCAAAAATAAGTGCAGGAATTTTAATTTTTTCTGCTGCTTTTATGGCCGATGTTCTTGTTTCAAATGGAGCCAGGGTTACTATTGCTTTAATAAAAGGGCTCAGACCTGCAGCAACAAAGGCAGATCCACCACCCATGCTATGCCCCATAACACAATTCATTGAATCTATCCGGTCATAAAAAACAGAATTCTTTTCTTCATTTAATTTGTAAAGATTTGCCATTACAAAAGCCATATCTTTTGCCAGATTAAGATGTGACGGAAACAAACCTCGTTCTTTTTTAGGAAAAATAAGGATATATCCTTGAGGAACAATGGCTTTTGTAATATTACCATAAGCGCTGGTTTTGATCAAGAATCCATGACCAAAGCCAATCACAGGAAATTTATTTTTACCGGAAGTTGTTAATGGTACATTATCACCATTTAAATCGGAAGGATAATAAATTTCAACTTTAATTTTACGGTTATTCCTTTCCTTGTCACGGAAAACAGAAACTATATGTCCTATTTCAAAAGACTGTCCCAATAAGTTCATTTCGGAAAAGAAAATTAAAAAAAATAAAGTTCTTATCATCATGCTGGTATATTTATTTTAATAAACAATAATTGCTAAGCTTCGGATGACAATAAACTGGTAAAATAATTATATTTGTATGACATTCCTAAAATAAGCTATTTTAAGAAAATACTTTATTTAACCTACATCAAACTTTGTTCTTTATGAAAAAAATTAAACTTATTGTAAAACTTTCAATTTTCATTTTGGGTATTTCATTTTATGGTTGCGGACCAAAGTATACCATGGAAGAAAATGGAGATATTGTTTATGTAAAAAACCAGGGAGGGCAGAACCTGGCTTATTCAAAAGCCTCAGGGGTAAAAACTATTGAAGACAGCCGTTTTGCCTTTAAGGATTTAAACCGGAACGGTAAGCTAGACCCTTACGAAGACTGGCGTTTAACTGCAGACGAAAGGGCAAAAGACCTGGCTGGAAAAATGTCAGTTGAACAAATAGCCGGACTAATGCTTTACAGTGCCCATCAGTCCATTCCTTCTCGCAGCAATGGCTTTGGCGCCGGAACTTATAATGGGAAAAAACTGGATGAAAGTGGTTTAAAATCAAGTGATTTAACAGATCAACAGAAAAAATTCCTGAAGGAAGATAACCTTAGGCATGTATTGATAACCAGTGTAGAAAGTCCGGCGGTGGCAGCGCAATGGAACAATAATGCCCAGGCATTTGTTGAGGGACTTGGTTTGGGCATTCCTGTCAATACAAGCTCCGATCCAAGGCATGGAAGTGATTCATATGCTGAATACAATGCAGGGGCTGGAGGAAGAATTTCAATGTGGCCAGGTACACTTGGCATTGCTGCGTCGTTCGATCCGGAATTAATGAAGCAGTTCGGAATTATTGCATCTAAAGAGTACCGGGCATTGGGAATCAGCACGGCTTTGTCGCCCCAGATTGATTTAGCCACAGAGCCCCGCTGGAGCAGGTTCGACGGCACAATGGGCGAAGATCCTGATTTGGCAACTGATATGGCAAGGGCCTATGTGGATGGTTTTCAAACTTCTGAGGGTGAAGCACTTGTTGCAGATGGCTGGGGCTACCACAGTGTGAATGCCATGGTAAAGCACTGGCCGGGAGGTGGTCCTGAAGAAGGCGGGCGCGACGGACATTTTGGTTATGGCGCTTATGCTGTTTACCCGGGAAATAATCTTAAAGATCATTTAAAGACATTTACCGAAGGTGCCTTTAAATTAAACGGACCCACAAAAATAGCATCGGCAGTAATGCCCTATTATACCATTTCTAACAAAATTGATTCAAAATATGGTGAAAATGTTGGCAACAGTTACAGCAAATATATCATTACAGATCTTTTAAGGGGTGATTACGGTTACGATGGGGTTGTATGCACGGACTGGATGATAACGGCAGATGTTGCGAATGTTTATGAATTTCGTGGAAAATGCTGGGGTGTAGAAACATTGAGCGTGGCACAGCGCCACTATAAAGTAATTGAAGCAGGTGTAGATCAGTTTGGGGGAAACAATGAGAAGGGCCCTGTTATTGAAGCTTACAATTTGGGTGTAAAAGAACATGGCGAAGATTATATGAAAAAAAGGTTTCAGAAATCTGCCGAGCGCTTGTTAAAGAATATATTCAGGGTAGGCTTATTTGAAAATCCATATCTTGATATAAAGGAAACCGAAAAGACTGTTGGTAATCCGGAATTTATGAAAGCAGGTTTCGAGGCCCAGCTCCGTTCCATTGTGATGTTGAAAAATAAAAACAAAACGCTACCGAAAGCAAAACAGCTAAAAGTGTATATTCCTCAACGGTTTACACCAGGAGGTACCAATTGGTTTGGGGTTAAAACCCCTGAAAAATGGGATTTTCCATTTAACCTTAATGTGGTAAAAAAATATTACGAAGTTGTGGATAAGCCCGAATTGGCTGATTTTGCACTGGTTGGCATTAATAGTCCGTCTGCTGGTGTGGGATATGATGCTGCCGACAGAACAAAAGGAGGAAATGGATATATCCCAATAAGTTTGCAATACACAGATTACAAAGCCGATTTTGCAAGGGAAAACAGCCTTGCCGGAGGAAGTCCTTTTGAAAATTTCACTGACCGGACATATAAAGGAAAATCGGTTAAAACGAGCAATTCGTTTGATATGAAAATGGTAACCGAAACCAAGGCCAAAATGGGAGATAAACCTATAATAGTAGTGGTTAAAGTTTCCAAACCCATGGTATTCGCTGAAATAGAAAAATCAGCCGATGCCATTTTAGTTCAGATGGGTGTTCAGGATCAGGCTGTACTTGATATCATTTCAGGGGCATTTGAGCCATCGGCACTGTTGCCATTTCAAATGCCTGCAGATATGAAAACTGTTGAAGAACAAAAAGAAGATGTACCGCGCGATATGAAACCTTATACCGATTCTGAAGGGAATACGTATGATTTTGCGTTTGGATTGAACTGGCAGGGCATAATTAAAGATGCCAGGGTTGAAAAATACACAAAATAATTATTTCATGTCAAAATATATTTAACAGATTCTTTTTAATGGTTAAATAGTTTAAATTTAAGTAGTTAATAACAAAACATTTAAATACATTTAACAGCCAGAATTAAGGGCAATAAAATCCTTATATTACTATTTAAATTCAAAAAGTGCCGCTATTTATTAGGGGCACTTTTTATTTTCCTTTCTGGTTAGGATGGATTATCAATTTTAACTGTTTTATACTTTTTTGTAAAACCTTATTTGAAAAGAAGCTAATGAATAAATGAAAATTAATCAGTTACAAAATCAGCATTGTTAAACGAATTGCATCAAAAAAAACAATAGCAGGTTAACACAATCCCAGTATTAAAAATTATTCGTAAATTTCAACAATGTAATTTTGATTGTCTGTTGTTTGGACAAATTGTGGATTAAAATTTCAAGCCTAAAACGTGTTAAAAGTCTGAAACTATGAGAAAATTGCTGATTGTTCTTTTTTTGTTGAGCAGCCTTGTATCAACTGGCCAAAATAATTATGTTCTCACTTTAGAAGAAGAAATGCTTCTGGATAGCCTGAAATCAGAGATGAATGATTTATCTGACAATAGTTTGGGAATTGAACTTTCGTACAGTGGATATGAAGCAGGGAATGAAGAGAAATGGTATTACAATCAGGAAGGAATCATTCAGGCTTACCATTCTTCCTGGAGCATGGAAGGTACTTCGGGCGAAGAATTTGACTGGTTTGAAAATGGAAAACTGAAAGTAGTTTATGCTGAAACCTACGGACAATCAGAAGAACCTGCATTTGAATTCATTACTGACAAAGATGGCGCGGAATTATTGCTGCATCAGGCAGAGATCAGCGGCAGGGAAGCGAAATTATACAGATTTATTGAAGAGCATCAGGAGCAGATAAGCGATGCTGGCGATTCCTATTTAATTACGGTTGAAGAGGTGGGAAATTTTGGTGTAGATGTTACGATCACTACCCAAATAATCATAGATAAGGAATTATTTAATAGGCAAATAAAAAGATAGCCCATTTAGTAAAAATGCAACCATTCATTTTTTTACTACGATGCAAAACCTTAAGTAGTTCATCGATTTTGAAAATTTACAAACAAAGTGTTGAGTAAAAATAAGACGGGAAAAAAATTATATCTTGCTGATTTAAAACTAATTAATCCTTAAAATCAACCGTATGAAAAAAATTTACCTATTTGGTTTATTAATTTTTAATGTGTTTTTTGTAAATGCCCAGCAACTGGCAAACAAATCTAAGCTTAAACGTGTCGATTGTTTTTTTGGTGTTCATTTCGACCTGCATGCCTCCGAAGATATTGAAAATGCGGGTAAATCGCTTACCGAAGCCATGGTAGACACTTTCCTTACCAAAGTGAAACCCGATTTTATCCAGATTGACTGCAAAGGCCATCCTGGAATTTCGAGCTATCCCACTAAAGTTGGATTTCATGTGAAGAGTTTTGAAAAAGATCCCTTGAAACTTTTCAGAGCGGTAACAGCCAGGAACAATGTGGCGCTTTTTATGCACTTTTCGGGGGTTTGGGATAGTAAAGTGGTAAAAGAGCATCCCGATTGGGCTGTTGTAAATCTAAATGGAAAAAAAAGCAAGGATAAAACATCGTTTTTCAGCCCGTATCTCGAAACCTACATGATTCCACAACTGAAAGAGCTTAGCGATTATGGTGTGGATGGTGCCTGGATAGATGGCGAGTGCTGGGCCGTGGAACCCGATTATGGTAAGGCCTCGCTCGAAAGGTTCGCAAAAGAAACCGGAATAAAAGAAGTTCCCAAAAAGCAGGGTGATAAGTACTATCCTGAATTCATGGAATATAACCGGAAATTATTCAGGGAACACCTGAAAAAATATGTTGATGCCATTCATAATTACAATGCTGATTTCCAAATCACAAGCAACTGGTCGTATTCATCCATGATGCCCGAGAAAGTGAATGTGGATGTAGATTTTCTTTCAGGGGATGTTACTCCTCAGAATGGGGCCTATCGCTCGGCTTTTGAGGCAAGGTGCCTTGCCGGCCAGGGAAAACCATGGGATTTAATGGCCTGGGGCTTTTCGTGGAATGGTAGCAAAATGCCTATGTGTATTAAGCCAGCCATTCAGCTTAAACAGGAAGCGGCAGAAATCATGGCCATGGGTGGCGGGGTACAATTCTATTTTCAACAAAACGACGATTTGTCAATAAAACCCTGGATTGCAGATATGCTTGCTGATATTGGTAAATTTTGCCGCGAACGCCAGCCATATTGCCATAAATCAAAGCCAATTCCGCAAATTGCGCTGCTCTATCCGTCAACATCCTACCTTAAAAATGCAGCTCGTCCATTTGCCAATGGAACCCCGCAACTCGAAGGGATGCTGAACATTATGCTAGATGGCCAGCACCCGGTGGAGGTTTTGATGGAACACCAGTTGGTAGGCAATACTTCTAAATATCCCTTAATTGTAATCCCCGAATGTGAGAGCATAGATCAGACACTGCTTTCTGAACTAAAGCAATACCTAAAGGATGGCGGTAACCTGCTGGTGATTGGCGCCGAAACTGCAGGTATTTTTAAAGATGAACTCAGTATTCAGTCGTTTGGTGAAACAAAGGAAAGTCAGGCTTTTATTTCTGTGGATGGAAAATTGGGCGCAATTCGCTCACTGCTTAGAATAGTGGCGTTGGGCGAAAATGGTAGCGTTCTTTCTAATTTTTATGATGGGAGTGATTTCAGTCAGAAAAACAAAAATATTTCAGCGTCAATGACAGAGGCCGGAAAAGGAAAAATAATTGCCATCTATTTTGATGCCGGTTCCTGTTATCTTGAATATAAAACGCCAATAATAAGAGACTTTGTAAACCAGTTTGCCGAACAACTTTTCAGCGGCGAAATGGTGAAAGTAAAGGGATCCCACCTTGTACATGTTTCTGTAACAGCACTTAATGGCAGAACTTATGTCAACCTTGTGAATGTAGCTGGTGATCACGCAAATCCAAAAACCATAGGTTTTGATGAAATTCCTCCTCTTTCCAATTTATGTATTGAAATAAAAACAGGGAAAAAGCCTTCACGACTCATTCTTCAGCCCGAAGGCAGGGAACTTGATTTTATTTATGATGAAGGCAATGTATTTTTAACCATTCCCGAACTTGAAATTCATTCAATAGTTGAGATTGTGCCTTAAAATCTGATATTCTTTGTAGGCTAAAGTGATTATTGGAATAGAATTACAGGGCGAATGACCAGGGATTTTAAAATGCAGGGCCTAACTTAAAGTTATGCCCTGGATTTTTTCACTCATACCTCAAACTCTCCACCGGATTTCTCGAAGCTGCCTTCCAACTTTGCCAGCTTACCGTTGATATTGCTATTATACAGGCAATTAAAGGCCCTGCAATAAACGCCCACAATGGCATTTGTGCATGGAAAAAGAAATTGCCAAGGAAAAACTTACCAAGGATAAAAGCGATGGGTACAGCCAGTAAAGATGCAATACCAAGCCATTTTGAATATTTCGACAATAACAAATACATAATTGATATGGTTTTGGCCCCGTTTGCTTTTCTGATGCCAATTTCTTTGGTGCGGCTTTCGGCTGTGAAAGAAGCCAATCCATACAATCCCATGCAAGCAAGGAGTATGGCAATTACAAATGCGAGCCCAACCAGTTTTGATGGTAAATTGAGTTCCGAGAATTCTGCAAGATCGGCAAAACGCATTGGCCTGAAATCATTTTCTGGTTCATAATGTTTATAGATCCCGGATATTTTGTCTGTGATTGTTTTATAATCTCCTGATGAAAATTTAATCAACAGGTTTCTTGTATCCTGTGGTTTAAGAGTGATAATTGTCGGAACAATAGGACCGGCAAGGTCAATGGCATGAAAATCAGTAAATACACCAATAATGCTTCCTTTTTTTCCTTCCAGTGTAATTGTAGATCCTGCAGGATTTTTGTATTTCATCACCCTTGCTGCTTCATCGTTAATTAAGTAACACGAAGAATCAGAAGGAAAATTTTTGTCAAAGTATCTTCCTTCAATTATCTTTAAATCAACTATTTTATTATAATCATAATCAGTACTTACACACCAGAAATGTAATTTTTCCGAATCATCTTTCCCGTCCCAACTCACTTCGTTCGAAACCCTGGTACCTCTCGAAGGTATGCAGCTGGTGAAACTCACTGCTTCGATACCAGGAATTGACAATAGTTCTGTTTTAACGCTTTCGGAGTGTTTTCTGATATTATCAGTATTGTCTAAAATAATAACTTTTTCTTTGTTCATGCCAATATCGTAATTTCTCATGTATTTATCCTGTTCCTTTATTATCATCATGCTGATAATCAACACAACCGGAATGGTATATTGGAAAACAATCAATCCCTGCCTGAAAAAGCCAAAACTATTGCCGGTACTTATTTTTCCTTTCAAGGTGTTTACCGGGTTCGATGATCCGAGGTATAAAGCAGGAAGCAACCCGGAAACCAATCCTGTGAAAATGGCTACCCCCAGGAAAATTGTAATTACATTCAGATGGGTAAAACTAAAAACAATATTTTTGTTAAACATTGTGTTAAAGGCTGATAATAAGTAATTTGTTAAAAAAATAGCAGTTACAAAGCTTATCAGTGTAATAAAAAATGTTTCGCCCAGGAATTGGAAAATAATATCCCTTTTTTTCGATCCCATAACTTTTTTAATGCCTGCTTCGCGATGGCGCCTGATATTGACTGCAATAGCCAGGTTTATAAAATTGAAACAAGCTATAAGCAGAATGGCAAATCCAATGCTGCCAACAATTACCACATTTTGCATTTCGTTCCACACTCGTTTTCCGGCAGCGTAGGAATAAAGTATTTTTTCTTTTAACGGAAAAAGGAAAAGTTCCTGATTTAGTGTAGCTTCCTGGTTTTTAATAAGGTTTTTGATTTTGTTGTTTACGAAATTTCTGTCTACATTCTTTTTTAAAAGTGCCCAAACCTGGTTCGACGAAGCCCCGGATTCATTTGCCCATTCGTTGTCGGCAAGAAATTTGGCAAATGGAATTATAAAATCGAATTGCAGATACGATTGCGTTGGCACATCTTTTAAAACACCTGCAATTTTATAAGCTTCCTGTTTTTTTTCTGATTTCAGCAACAATTGTTTTCCCGTGCAGTCTGAATTTCCAAAAAATTTTCTGGCCATTTTTTCTGAAATGAGGATAGTGTTGAGATCCGTTTTATTAAGCTTATTGCCACGCACCAATGGAAAAGTAAATACTTCCATGAAATTATTGTCGGCATAGATTCCATGTTCAACTATGGATTTGTTGCCACTTACAAAAGTAATTTCGCTTTCTGCAACCCTGACTGTTTCTTCAATTTCCGGTATTTGTTTGTTCAATTTATCAGTTAACGAAGCCGATTGGTATTCTTTTGGAAAACGCGCCCCGTTGAAGTAAGTTACATACGATTCTACACAACACAACCGTTCGTAGTTTTTATTGAATTTATCGTAACTCAAAACAATAAGAATGTGCAAAACTGCTATGGTTGCGCAGGTAAGGCCAAATGTAAGGCACAAAAAATTGAGTAAGCTGTATGTTTTGTTGCGCCATAGATAACGCATAGTGAATATAAAAAATCTTTTTATCATGACTTTTTGGTTTTTTTATTCTTTTAAAACTATTGTAATTACTCGTAACGTAATGCTTCCACAGGATTTCTTGTAGCTGCCCTCCAACTCTGCCAGCTTACAGTTAATAATGTAACAGCCCAGACAATTAATCCTGATAATGCGAATATCCACCAGCTTAATTCCGTTTTATAAGCAAAGTTTTCGAGCCATTTGTGCATAAAATAATAAGCAATTGGGGTAGCCAATACAAATGCAGTTAACACTAATTTTAACATATCCTGGTTTAACATTACAAGTATCTGATAGGTATTGGCACCATTTACTTTTCGAATACCAATTTCTTTGGTCCGGTTTTCTACAATATTGAATACCATTCCAAATAATCCCAAACAGCATAATAAAATAGCCATAACGGCAATAACGCTTATAGAATTGGCCAACTTTTGCTCTTTATTATATTGCCTGGCAATAATTTCATCATAAAAAGCATAATTGAACGGATATTCCGGAAAAAAACGCTCCCATTTGTTTTTAATAAATGAAAGTGATGCATCGATATTTTTTGAACTTATTTTTATCGAAATATTCGAAGGCTGCCGGGTTAAAAGGCTAATTCTTACACCTTTTATCGCATTCTGCATCGATTCTGAATGGATATCATCAACAACTCCGATAATTTGCTTGCCTTCAAGACTTTCATTCAGCGGATTTTTGAATTTACAATCAAGGGCAAGTTTTTTACTTATAATACATGCATTTTCATCGGATGGAAGAAAATTTCTTCCTTCTAAAACCTTCATTCCAAAAAGATTAATAAAACCTGTATCGCATTCCAGTTCAAAAAATGAAACATCAGAACCATTAATTTGTTGTGCACTAGACATATAAATTTGCAGAGGGATTCCAAATGTATGGCTTGTCTTTAAAATTTCAGGTTTTTCAAGTAATTCCTTTGCGTATGCATCAATTGTACTTTTGTCTTTTATTGAATAATGAAAGTCTTGTTTTATTAAAAAATCCCTGTCAAAACCATAATTTGTATTTTTCATAAATTCAATTTGTTTGAAAATCGAAAACACAGAAATGGTAAGTATTATGGCGGTTAAAAATTGAAAAGCCAGCATAACTTTCGACAAAGTACCCAATCTTATTTTGCCCGAAATTTTTCTTTGAAACAGTTTTACCGGGCTTATTTTAGAAAAAAGCAGGATAGGATATAAACTTATCAATATAAAAATGAAAATGATTAATCCGCTAAAAGTCAATAGATACAATGATTTAATTAAAATGCTAAGATTAAACTCAGCACTAAAGAGCAGTTTTGCATAAGGCAATGCCGAATTAGCCAGTATCAGGGCTATTAAGAGCGAAATGAGCAAGATAAACAAAGCACGGTATCCATAATATTTTACAATTCCAATAGGCTTGGCACCATTTATTTTAAAAACCCCAACCAATTTTGATTCGTACTGAAAATTTGAAAAACTAAGGTTTGTGTAATTGATTCCGGCAATTATGATTAAGGTTACAGCTATTGAAATCAGAAGGAAAATAAGAGAAATATTCGCATGGTTTGAATAATCTTTAATTTCTTTGTTCCAATAAATATCAGAAAGTGGCTGCATTATAAGGTTTGGCTTTTCACTTTCCCAGGGTGTAACATATTGAGCCTTCATTTGCGAAGTAACAACTGATTTATCGGTTTTTTCCTTTAGCGTAATATAAAAACTGAATTTTTTAATTTCCCAGCTTTCTTTATCTGTAAAATAGTTGCCCCCTGTATATGGCAGATTTTTAGTATATAAGCTTACTATAGCATCAGCGTTAAAATGTGATTTGTTATTTTCGACAAAAACTCCGCTTACGATTGCAGAAGATTCCATATTTATTTTGACGGTTTTTCCTAACGGGTTTTCATTTCCAAATAATCTTGCAGCAAGCGGTTTCGAAATCACAATCTTGTCAGGGGCATCCAACATATGCTCCTTGTTCCCAATTAATATCTGATAATCAAATATTTTGAAAAAAGATGAATCAACAGTCACCAGGTTATCTATATTTGCCACATTTTTTTCAAAGCTGAGCATCGAATAAGCTTTATAGAATCGGCATACCTTATCTATTTGCGGGAAATTGCTAACAAGCTTATCATAAAACTTGTCTTCGATACCAACTTCGTTAAAGGTCTTATTAACAATTCTATAGGTCTGATTAAAGTTTTTATTGTGTTTGTCGCAGCTAAATTCTGAGGCAATGTAAGCCGAAATCAGAACAAATATAGCCAGGCTCAAACTGAGGCTTACCAGGGTCACTATTAACTGCCTCTTTTGTGCAAACAAAACGCGGATTATCATTCTGATTAAAGTATGCATAATTTTTATTGTTAATTATTTGTATTTCAATAATTTATTAAATGGATATCAGCATTTCTTATTCATTATCCGGAATTTCCATTTGAGTCTGGCAGCATAAACTGAATTATTCGAGTTTTTTATCAAGTCTTAACTTTACAATATAAAAATCACCTTCACCAACAGGTTTTCCAAATAAACTGCCCTGGGTCAATCCTGAATGGTAAATAATCCCGTTATTATCAATACTTACATCTTTTCCCGATGAATCAGCATTTTTATCATTAAAATTCTTTTCCCAAATTAATTCACCTGTTTTATTGTAGCTACGAATAAATGCCTGGGCTGGAGGTAAGCTTAAAAGACCACTAACTAATATATTATCAGATACTTTTGCATTAATATTTATTGCTCGTATGCCATCGTGCTTGTCAGTTCCAAATTGTTTGTTCCAAATTATTTCTCCTTTATCGTTCATTTTTACCAGAAAACAATCGCCTTCGCCCAGCTGTTGATTTGCAAAATTCCCTGAGGTAGTGCCTCCTACATAAATGTTATTTTCTTTGTCGGTTTTTATTGCCATTGCGATATCGAACCCTTCGCTTCCAAATTGGTCATACTTTATCAAATTTCCATTTTCGGTAATCCGGGTAATGAATACATCGATAAATCCCTTGCTTTTTGAGCCAAGATCACCCCAGGTAGTGCCACATGTATAAATTGTTGATTTATTATCACCCGTTATGGCATTACTGCAATCATCTCCTGGGGTTCCGAATTGGTTGGTGAAAAGTAGTTTTCCATTGCCATCCAGCTTTATAATAAATCCATCCGACTTGCCAAATGATGATTTTCCTAGTTTTCCTAATGTCAGGCCGGTTATATACACATTGCCTTTGTTATCGGCAAATATCCCTTTTCCCATATCAGTGCTGTCGGTTCCAAGCTGTTTAGACCATAACATTTTTCCATCGGAATTATACTTTGCAACAAGAATGTCTTCTTTCCCGGCACTTTTTCCATTTAAATCACCATTGGTATAGCCGGTAATATAAATACAACCCTTATTATCAATGGCCGACCATTGGATATCTTCATCTTCGGCAGTTCCAAATTGTTTTGACCATAAAAGATTGCCAGAGCTGTCAATTTTAGAAATAAACCCATCGTTTTGTCCATAATTTGTACCATTCATTTTGCCTGAGGTAGTGCCCGATATATAAATATTTCCATGCTGATCAACCACATGGTTCATAACATATTCATTTTTGTCCGTTCCAAACTGTTTTCCCCAAACAAGATTTGTCTGCGAATTGGCAGTTATTGCGAATAATGATATTACTGCTCCTGTAAAAATTGCTTTTTTTAAAATAAGTATTGTTCTCATAAACTATTATTTTATTGATATTTAATTAATTGTGTTTGTTGATTATTTATTCGTATCGTAATGCCTCCACCGGATTCCTTGTAGCCGCCCTCCAACTTTGCCAGCTCACTGTTAACAATGCAATCACTAAGGCGAGCAATCCGGCAAGGGCAAAAATCCACCAGCTTAATTCGGTTTTATAGGCATAATTTTCGAGCCATTTGTGCATAATATACCAGGCAATAGGTGTAGATATTACAAAGGCTGATCCTAACAATTTAAGCAAATCGAAATTCAACAATACAAGTACCTGGAGAGTTTTAGCACCATTCACTTTTCGTATACCTATTTCTTTTGTCCGGTGCTGGCAAGCCGATAACGACATTGCCAGAATTCCCAGGCAGCAGAGTACGATGGCACAGCTTGAAAACAGCGAAAATGTCGTACGGAATTGTTGTTCAGAACTATACATATTTTCAACTGCCTGATCGAGAAAGCTTATTTCTACTGGGAAAGAAGGTGATAATTTGATAGCTGTTAATTTTACATTTTCAACATTCTTTTTCAGCGAGTTGAAATCCGTTGCCCTGAAATTCACCAGACAATAAGCTGCGTAAGGAAAATTTTGTATTACAAGAGGCAAAACAGGGCTATTAACGGCTTTGTACCTGAAATCTTTTATTACTCCAACAACCTCGCATTCAGAACCATACGCATTTAAAAATTTGATACCTATTGGATTTAAAATTTTGTTTTCTTTAATAAAAGTTTCGTTTACAACAACCTTGTTTCCATCCGATGAAAAATCTTCGGAATAAAATCGGCCCTGGATTAGATTTATGTTCATTGTTGTGAAAAAAGCAGGATCGGCGCCAAACAAATCATAACTTATCTTTTTGTTTTCGCCATTTTCAATGGTTTGAGTGTCCCAGTGAGAAACAATGGCACCCGGGTAAAATTGTGTAAATGAAATATTCTTAACAGCAGCATTTTCCAGCAATGTTTTTTTCAGCACATCTTTTTTATCGAAAAGTTCGGGAGTCAGCTTGATTCCAATCGTATTTTTCGTTTGAAATCCCAGGTTGTTGTTTCCAAAGTTTACCTGCTTTTGAACCAGAATGGTAAAAGCAATAAGTACCATGGCGATACAAAACTGAAAAGAAACCAATAAGCCTTTGGTTATTGAGTTTTTGGGTTGGGTTCCTGCAATATTTTTAAGGTTATCAATGGCTTTAGATGATGAAATTTTTATAGCCGGTACCAAACTGAAAATCATGCTTATAAAAGATATTACAGCAACATATGAAAACAGGTAAAGTGGACTAAAAATCAATTCTGTATTCAAACTGATTCCGGTGTAATTTTCAATTGCCGGAAATACAAGAATTGTTAATAAAAAAGCCAGCAATAAAGCCAGGAAGAAGAACAAAAAGGCTTCGGACAGAATATTCAGAATTATCGATTTGCGATTTGCCCCAAGCATCTTCATCACCCCTGTTTGTTTGATTTTTTCGTACCATTGCGCTGACGTAATATTTACAAAATTTATAAGGGCAATAAGTAAAACAAGGAAAGCAACCATCAGTAATATTTTAATTTTATTCAAGTCACCATTGTGCAGGTAATTGCCATTAAACAGTGATAAATCGGTGAAGTAAAGTTTTTTTAAGGGTGTAAGGGTGGCTGCCGATAAATTTCTTTTCATTTCTTTTGGGAAAAATGCTGAAATCTTGTCTGTAATTTCCTGAGGATTAGCTCCGGTTTTAAGTAATACAAAGGTTTGAAAGAGGCAAAAGTCCCATGAATTAAATTCACCTTCATTGGGCATAACAATTTTACGGGTTTCAATGGAAGTAAGCGCGCTGAACGACAAACAGGAATTAGATACCGGCTCATCAATCACAGCTTTAACCGTAAGCCATTTGTCTTTATTTAACCTGAAAGTTTTGTTTACAACATTCGTATTTCCAAAAAGTTTTTGGGCCAGTGATTTTGTAATTATCACTGTTAATGGCTCATTCAGAGCCGATTCCACATTTCCTTGCAAAACCGTGAAGCTGAACAGTTTGAAAAAGTCTTTATCTGCAAAAACCAGATCTGAGGTAACAGGTTCTTTTCCAACAACCTGAAAAACAGGCGGGTCCCAGGTTCCGGCAAGTCTTACTGTTGATTCCACTTCCGGAATGTTCAAATCTATCTTATCTTTTAAAATTGCAGGTGTATAAATTCTGGGTAAATTTTTGGAATCTGAAAAAAGGTAAACCCTGTCGCCATTTTTATGGAAATAATCAGTGGTGAGTTCGCTGTAACTATATATCGATAATACTATCACCAGTGCAAGGCTGACCGATAATCCCGCCAGATTAATAAGGTTAACAGTTGTTTTTCGGGTGAAGTTTCTGTAAATAGTTTTTATCTCGAAAAGCATATATCAAATTTTTATTCTAAAATGAAAAAGCTTATAAAATCTTACTATTCATACATTTATCCAACCTGTTCCATTAGAATCTGGCCATCAAACAAGTTGATTATCCTGTGGGTAAATTCCGCATCCCGCATATTGTGGGTAACCATAATAATTGTTGTGCCTTCGTTGTTTAGGTCACGCAGCATGTTCATTACTTCTATACCATTCGCAGAATCTAGATTTCCGGTTGGTTCATCGGCAAGAATAAGTTTTGGTTTTGCCACTACTGCGCGGGCTATTGCCACACGTTGTTGCTGGCCACCAGATAGTTGCTGCGGAAAGTGCTTGCGACGGTGAGCTATTTTTAAACGCTCCAGTACTTCATTCACCATACGTTTGCGTTCAAAAGCTTTGAAATTCATATAAACCAAAGGCATCTCAACATTTTCAGCCACGGTTAGTTCATCAATCAGGTTAAAACTCTGAAAAATAAATCCAATATTACCTTTTCTTAAATCGGTGCGCTGGTTTTCCCTGAATTTAGATACTTCGGTACTGTCAAATACATATTCGCCACCACTGGGATTATCCAGCAACCCGATAATATTCAGCAATGTTGATTTGCCACATCCCGAAGGGCCCATAATGGCAACAAATTCGCCTTTCGAAACTTCAAAATTCACTTTGTTCAAGGCAGTGGTTTCCACATCGTCGGTGCGGAAAACTTTTGTTAAATTCTTTGTCTTTATCATATTTATTATTGTTTGGTGTTCAAATTGTTAAGTAGGAAGCGGGAAGTTCGGAGTCCGGAGCAGGAAGTCCGGAGCAGGAAGTCCGGAGCAGGAAGTCCGGAGCAGGAAGTCCGAAGCAGGAAGTCCGGAGCGGGAAGTCCGAAGCATATATTCCTGTCTTCCATCTTCCAACTTCCGTCTTCCAGCTTCCATCTTCCAGCTTCCGTCTTCCAACTTCCGTCTTCCAACTTCCGTCTTCCAACTTCCATCTTCCAACTTCCATCTTCCAGCTTCCGTCTTCCAACTTCCATCTTCCAACTTCCGTCTTCCAGCTTCCGTCTTCCAACTTCCATCTTCCAGCTTCCATCTTCCAGCTTCCATCTTCCAGCTTCCATCTTCCAGCTTCCATCTTCCAGCTTCCATCTTCCAGCTTCCATCTTCCAGCTTCCATCTTCCAACTTCCATCTTCCAACTTCCATCTTCCATCTTCCATCTTCCAGCTTCCATCTTCCAACTTTAAAATACAATCTTATCATTATCTCCAAAATTTTCATAGCCCGAAACAATCACCTTTTCTCCAGGGTTCAACCCTTCGAGTACTTCAAAATATTGAGGATTTTGCCGGCCAATTCTTACTTTGCGTTTCAATGCAAATTTTCCCGATTTATCAAGTACATATACCCATTGCCCACCCGTTGAAGAGAAAAATCCACCTCTTTCGAGCTGATTTGCATTTTGTGCATCGCCCAGCTGCAAGTCAACATAATAAGTTTGCCCGGTTCGCATATTTTCGGGATTTGCACTGGTAAAGACCAAATCAATTTTGAACCGGCCTTCTCTTACTTCGGGATAAACCTTTTTTACAATAAGTCCGTATAATTTTCCTTCTTTATCAATTGTGGCCGTAAGTTCTGTATGTACCCTGTCAATATAGTGTTCATCAATTTCGCCTGTAATTTTGTACGATGTAAGCACATTGATTTGTCCTATCCGCTGGCCAACTGAAATAGATTGCCCTATTTCTGCATCGAGCTGGCCCAACTGACCATCGAAAGGGGCTTTAACATTAAGGTTATCGAGCCTCTCGTGAACAAATTCAAGGTTTTTGTTCATATTTGCCAGATTTTGTTCCATTTGTTCAATTTGGATTTTTCGGTATGCCGAATCCTGTATTTGTTTTTCTTTACTTAGGTCGAAAAGCCTTTGCGCCAGCAAATAACTGTCTTCCGAAACTATGTATTCTTCTTTGGAAATATGTCCGGCTTCGAAAAGCGATTTATTTCTGTCATATACTCGCTTTTTTAGTTTCAACTCAAATTCAAGATTAATCAATTCGCGTTTAGTGGTGAGTTTTTGTTGTTCCATATTAAGAATTACTTCGCGCAGGAAATTTGATTTTTCGGCCAATTGGGCTTCGCTTTCGAGTATGCTCAGGTTTAGCATATTGTTGCTGAGGCGCAGAATAATTTCACCTTGTTTGACCATGCTGCCTTCTGATATTAATTTCTCCTCCACCCTGCCACCTTCAATTGCATCGAGGTAAATAGTAGAAATGGGCTCAACCCTTCCGTTTATTTTGATATAATCTTCAAATTTTCCCTCAAAAACTTCGGCAATTTGTAATTTTTCCCTGTCGGTTTTATAAGTTTTTAATGCTGAACGTGTTGCAGCAAAAATTATTAAAGTCAGGATAAAACCAATCCCTCCAATAATTTTCCAGTGTTTTGGCCTGATTAATCTTTTATTTTCAATAATTCTGTCCATTTACGAAGTTTCCTGTTTAAGTTGAACTGGTCATTGGGCAAAGCCGAAATACCAGGTTCACCATTCTTTATATTTTGAACAATTGTTAGCCGAAATTGTGCCAAATTGCATACAAGGCAGTTATTCAATTAATTACCTAATTGATTTGAATTGTTATTGTAAAAAAAAATTACACTTTACTGTAAAAAATTTTTACATTTTCCAATTTTTGTTATAATGATTTATATTTTAGATGAATTCTATGTAAAATTCTGGCATATGACCGAAAATGAAATATCAAATAAAATAATCGGATGTGCAATTGAAGTGCATAAATCACTTGGACCCGGATTACTTGAAAGCGCTTTTGAAGAATGCTTGTTTTATGAAATTTAACAGTCATGAATATTTATTGAAAAACAAAAGCCTTTGCCATTAATTTATAAAGAAGTAAAACTGGACATTGGTTATCGTTTGGATTTAATTGTTGAAAATAAGGTAATTATCGAAATTAAATCTGTTGAAGCCTTGAATTAAATTCATTGTGCACAATTATTGCCTTATTAAAAGTTATCGGATTGCAAACTTGGACTGCTAATGAACTTTAATGAGCTGCGTATAGCAGACAGTATAAAAAGATTAGTGAATAAACTTTGAAAAACTTCTTTTAAAATGTACAAAAGATTTTACCGCAAAGTAACGCTAAGAAGTCGCAAAGCGCCACTAAGCAATAAATATTAACAAGAATACTTAGCGAAGAAATAATTATTATTGAATAATAAAACTAATTTGAACATTAATTGCAATATGTGTCTTTGCGGCACCTTGCGGTTAAAAATAAAAAGCTTACATCATGCCTCACGGAAAACTCCTCATTGTAGACGATAACAAAAGTGTTTTAAAAGCGCTGAATATATTTCTTCAATATGAATTTGATGTTGTAAAATGTATTTCAAATCCAAACCAGATACATTCCGAATTTCAAAAAGCAAATTTTGATGTGGTATTACTTGATATGAATTTTGCTGCGGGGCTTAATACAGGCAACGAAGGTTTTTTCTGGCTCCACGAAATTAAAAAGATTAGTCCTGATACCGAGGTAATAATGTTTACTGCCTATGGCGATGTTGAACTGGCAGTTCGCGCTGTAAAAGAAGGCGCGGCTGATTTTGTGCTAAAGCCCTGGGACAATGAAAAAATGGTTGCTACCTTAAAATCCGCCTATCGTTTATGTGAAGCTAAAAAGGAGATATCCAATTTAAAGAGCAGACAAGTAGTTTTAAAGCAAGAGCTTAATCCTGAAAAAAAATTGGTGGTTGGCACATCACCCGCGATGCTTAAAATAATGAAGCTGATAGGGAAAATTGCCGAAACCGATGCCAATGTGTTGATTACAGGCGAAAATGGTACCGGAAAAGAAATTATTGCGTCCGAAATTCACCGGTTATCAAAACGAAATAAGGAATTGATGGTTACTGTTGATATGGGCTCTATTCCGGAAAATTTATTCGAAAGTGAATTATTCGGGCACAAAAAAGGGGCCTTTACTGATGCTATTGAGGACCGTACCGGAAAATTTGAACTAGCAAATGGTGGCACCTTGTTCCTTGACGAAATCGGAAACCTTCCGCTTAATCTGCAATCAAAACTACTTGTAGTATTGCAAAACAGGCAAATAACCCCCGTTGGAGGGTCAAAAAATATTCCGGTTGATATACGTTTAATTTCGGCAACCAATTGTCAAATAGACGATTTAGTAGCCAACGGACATTTCCGGCAGGATTTATTATACCGGATAAATACTATTCATATTGAAATTCCGTCTTTGAGGGAAAGGATTGAAGATATTGAAAGCCTGGCTATCTTTTTCCTTAAAAAATATGCACGAAAATATAACCGTGTAAATTTACAGATGAACCAGGTGTTGATTAGTAAATTAAAAGAATACCACTGGCCGGGAAATATTAGAGAGTTAGAGCATACAATTGAAAAGGCCGTCATACTTAGCGATGGACTTAAAATAAAAAGTGATGATATTATGTTTAAGCCTGTAAAAAAAATAGTTAAAAGTGGCCCTGCTACCATTGAAGAAATGGAGAAGCAAATGATAATAAATGCTCTTGAAAAAAATGAAGGAAATTATTCAATTGCTGCTGAGCAACTGGGTATTACAAGACAAACCTTATACAATAAAACCAAAAAATATGGCATCTAAACATTATTATTTCTATGTCATAACAGGCATTTCAATTATTGGAATTACCTCATTTTCAGCTGCCTGCTTACTCTTTAATTTAAACAACCAGTTTTTTGCTTATTTTTTTATCTTTCTTGTTATAATAGAAACAGCAGTATTTGTAAAGTTTTTAAATAAGATTAACCGAAAAATAGCAACCTTTTTTAATGCAGTTCATAACCAGGATACCTCCATACATTTGCCAGAAAATCCTGGTAGCCGGATAATTTCTGATATTTATGCCGGTATGGAAAAGACTGTTAATGTATTTCAATCAGTTAAAATGGAAAGCCAGTTTAGGGAAAAACTATTTTTGACAATGATTGAACATTCTACAACTGGTTTTATTTCAATCGATGAATTTGGCGATTTTGAAATTATGAACGAAACTGCACGAAGGTTACTTGGAGTTGAGTATACTTCAAATATGGAAAGGCTTAGAAAATCTGCCCCTGAATTATACGAAACCATTGTTACATTAAAACCTGGTGAGTCAAAATCATGCCGCCTCACCCGGTCGGGTTTTTCGGCTATTGTTCAGGTTGCATCATCAACAATAACTTTTAAAGATAAAAAACTTACATTGGTTTCATTGCTTGACATTCAGAACGAAATTGATGCACGGGAGCTGGAATCATGGCAAAAGCTTATCCGGATTCTTAATCATGAAATAATGAATTCTATAGCCCCTATTACTTCGGCATCAAAGTCGCTTTCAAATATTCTAACAAAAAAAGAAGGGATATTTGTTTCAGATGAAATAAATAAAAAGGTAATCAGAGATGTAACCAATTGCCTTGAAGTGATTGATACCATGAGCAATGGTTTATCTTACTTTGTCGAAAATTACAGGAAACTAAGCAAAATTCCTGAACCAATTATTCAGGAAATTGAAATCAGAAAATGGACTGGCAGCCTTCAGCAAATTCTTGCAGAATATATTAATAGCTCAGGAGTTTCGTTCGAAATTAATGTAAATGAGCATATTAAAATGTTTCGGGCCGACGAAAGACTTTTAAACCAGGTCGTTATTAATTTAGTAAAAAATGCAGCTGAAGCTCCTTATTTCACAACAAAAAAGGAAATAAAAATTAATATCTCTCAATCGCTTAAAGGAAAGACAGAAATAGAGGTTTGGAATAATGGAGAACCCATCAACAAAGAAAACATGGACAAAATATTTGTGCCTTTTTTTACGACAAAATCCGATGGCGCAGGAATTGGATTATATGTTTCGAAACAGATTGTCAATTTGCACAATGGCAGTTTAACAATGGTTTCGAACAATGATTCCGGAACAAGTTTTAAAATACTTTTGTAAATAAAATCCAGGACAGGGAGACGCCCAGTCCTGGATTTAATTTTTACTGGTCTTTGTTTACCTTTTCAGGAATTTGCTTAATGTTTTTAATAAAATTAGCCGGATCAAAGTAGGTAATTGGATCAGTATCAGGGTATTTGCGGATTTCGTAGTGCAGGTGAGCTTGAGTAGCCAGTCCGGTTGAGCCCACATAGCCTATTACATCCCTGGTCTTGACAATATCTCCAACATTAACCTTAAAACCTGATAGATGCGCGAAAACAGTTATAAATTCGTCGTCATGCTTCAATTTAATTAAGTTTCCATATTCTCCTTTAAATACTGCTTCAAGCACAACCCCGTCAGCAGGAGCAATAACCTCCGTTCCTGAGGGTGCAATAATATCAATACCGTTGTGCATTTTTTGAGTTCCCAGCACTGGATGTTTGCGCATTCCATAATATGAACCAATCCAGTATTCACCTCCTTCTTTCAATGGTAAAATTGATGGCGTAAAACTTTCGGGTTTTGTTTGTTCAAGATTATCAATACGTCCAATTGAAATATTTGTTTTTCTATTTATAAATCCATAAAAAACCATAACATAGGAAACCAAAACCAAACTGATTGTAGTTTTTAAAATACTTTTTTTAATTGATGTTTTGTTCGAAATCATAGTAATTCTTTTTTTAGTTAGTGAATAATTAAAATTACTGGTCAGTTTTAAACCCCTGCCCGATTTCAGCTGCAAATAAAGGTACTTTTGATACACTCCCGGTTCAACTCCATTTCTGATAACAAACGAATCCGCCAAATGCTCATGCACTTCAATCATCGACTTTCTAATCAGGTAAATGAAAGGATTAATCCAAAGCAAAGGAATTGAAAGCTCAACCAAAAGCCGGTCGATAGAATGAAGTTGTTTTATATGGGCCAATTCGTGAAAGTATTCAGGCTTTTTTTCTATTTCAGCTGCACAACTGGTAAACAGATAGTTAAAAAATGAATAAGGGTTCGAATACTTTTCATTAATTACCAGGTTTACTTTCTGAAAATGAATTTTTTTATTTGCTACAATGCTTTGCAGCAGCCGGATTAATTCTATTATCAGTCTGGAAAGCAACAATGCTCCCATAAAAAAATAAATTCCGGCTATAATAGAAAAAAAACTGAAATGACTGAGAATCTGAATATTATCACTAGTTGGTAAAAACTGGAGTTTATTCCATTTTTCAGTTTCCTGGAAACTGAAAGCTTGACTGCCCTGCACAATCCTCTGCGAATCAAATTCAGTAAATTGAACAATTGGCAATATAAATGCAAAAATTAAAGAACCAATCAGATAAAACCTTTTTACCTGCGATTTCACGTTTTTGTTCAACAAACTTCTGTATATCAGATATAGGAACATAATTCCCAAATTTACCTGAATTATATAGGTTAAAAAGTCTGTCATTTCATTTAATTTTACGTTTATCAATCTGTTCTTCAATTAATTTCCTGATTTCCTCCAATTCGGTTAAATCAAGGTTTTCTTCCTGCATAAAAAATGAAACAAACTTTTTATTGGAATGATTAAAAAAGTCTCCGATCCAGGATTTCAGAAATTTTTTTGAATAATCATCTTTGCTTATTGCAGGATAATACTCGTGCACTTTACCATAGGTATTGAACCTGATAAAACCTTTTCTTACCAACACTCTGATAACTGTTGAAACCGTTGTGTATGCCGGTTTGGGGTCGGCAAACTGATCAACAATATCCTTAAGAAAACCCTTTTCAATTTTCCACAGATATTGCATTATTTGTTCTTCTGCTTTGGTTAATTCTTTCATAAAACAAAGGTATTACTATTTTTATAATAATACAACTATTTAAATAGTTTATTGATTAAAAAAATAGTTGTAATATTGTAATCGCCTGAAATTGAGTGCTTAAATTTTCGGTGATTGGCTGGAGTTTATACATTGATGAAAAGAAATGATGAGGAAACCCTATAAATCATTTAAGCAATAGCAGTAAATCTAACGGATAAAAATCAATTAAGCTATTTTTATATAATATCCAACCTAATTATCGTTTCCATGCTATCTGCCTGTTAATATTTTCAGTAAATGCATAATTAAATTTTTAGTTTTTTTAAAAATTGACCATTAATATTGAGCAATGAATTATTTTTAAGGCTTAAAGAAATTAATCAAATGTTTAAAAGAATTTTTAAAAAAATACACTATTGGCGTACCAGGTACATAAGCAACCACACTTTTGTAATAATTTCAGCTTCCATAGTAGGTATTGTTTCAGCTTTAGCTGCGGTTTTATTAAAAACAATTGTAAATTACTTACACGAGATTCCAAAATTTTTTCAGGATTATGAAACCTACAACCTTTGGTTAATAATTTTTCCGGTGTCAGGTATTTTGATTTCAATTTTTATTATAAAAGTCTTGTTTAAAAGCAGATTTGAAAAAGGCCTAGGTTCAATCTTATATTCAATATCACATAAATCATCAAAGATAGAAGGTAGAAATACTTATTCGCATTTGATTACGAGTGGAATTACAGTTGGATTAGGGGGGTCGGCTGGTCTTGAGGCTCCGATTGTAATTACAGGTTCTGCAATAGGTTCAAATATTTCAGATTTTTTTAGCCTGGGTCAAAAAGAAAGGACTTTATTGCTTGCATGTGGAGCAGCATCGGGTATTGCAGCTGTTTTTAACAGCCCAATAGCCGGAGTAATTTTTGCTCTTGAAGTTTTACTTTATGATTTCGCCATTCCAACCTTTATTCCATTATTAATTTCTACAGCTTCAGCTACCATTGTTTCTAAGTTATTATATTCTGGTCAGTTGTTTTATCTGATTTCAAATAACTGGTATTTCCATGCTATTCCTTTTTACATCGCATTAGGCATTCTCTGTGGTTTTCTATCTGTTTATATGCAAAGAATTACCTTGAAAATAGAAGGATATTTTGGTAAAAAACCTGGTTTCCTTAAAATATCTCTTGGCGTTTTTTTATTAGGTTCAATTATCTTTGTATTACCCCCTCTTTTTGGCGAGGGGTATACATCAATTGAAATTCTTTTAAAAGGTAATTTTTCTGAAATTTTAAATAATAGTCTTTTTGGTCAATTTAGTCAAAATCCCTGGTTCATCCTTATTTTCGTTGGGGCTATAATTTTAACAAAAGTTATTGCTACCGCCTTAACCATTGGATCGGGCGGGAATGGCGGAATTTTTGCCCCTTCATTATTTACAGGGGCATTTATGGGGTTTGGACTTTCCTATTTTGTAAATACAACCGGTATAAGTGACCTGAATATTTCCAATTTTATTGTTGTAGGTATGGCAGGTGTATTAAGTGGAGTGGTACATGCGCCTTTAACAGCCATATTTCTTATTGCTGAAATTACGGGGGGCTATGTACTTTTTGTCCCTTTAATGATAGTATCGGCACTGGCCTATTTTACTACACGTATTTTTGAACCTCATTCGATATATACAAAAAGCCTTGCCCTAAAAGGTTATTTGATGACTGACGATAAAGATAGCAATGTACTGATGACTTTAAAAGTAGCAGATTTAATTGAGAAGGATTTTGTTGTTCTTAATCAAAACGATTCACTTCGAAAACTTATTACTGCATTTTCAAATAGCAACCGGACTCTTTTTCCTGTTGTGAATGATGAAAATGAAATAGTAGGCGTAATATATTTATATAAAGTTAAAGATTTACTATTCAAATCGGAACTCTATGATAGTATGATAATTAGGGAGCTCGTGGATGATATTATAAAAATTGAAATTTCTGAAAATATGGAATCGGTAATGACAAAGTTTGAAAAATCGAATTTGTGGAATATCCCTGTTGTTGAGACAAACCATTATGTTGGTTTTATTTCGCGATCTAATATTTTTACATATTATAGAAGGACACTGAAAAAAACTAAATCTTTTTTTTAGAAAGAGGGTTATTGTGTTTAGCTTTTATGCAATAAATGAGTTTCAAAATTTTTATAATAAAGCAAAATACTTTGGGTTTTATATTTGATTAAAAAAGTCTGTTAAATTTTCGGATGGTTCAATTTCTAATTTTTTTCTTAATCTGGATCTGAGTACTTCAATACTTTTGAAATTTTTCTGTGTCATCACACCTATTTCTTTGCTTGTCATCCCTACTTTCAATAAAGCACACAAACGTTTTTCGCCCTGCGAAAGTGAAGGATATTTCGCAGATAATTTGGTAAAGAACCCATTATGCATTTGTTCGAAATAAATTTCAAATTCGTTCCAAAAAGTATTCTTTTGATGATTGTTAAGGTTGACAATGATTTCATTTAATTCATTCCTGTTTTTGGTGCTGGCAGGAAGTATTTTTTTTATTCTTTCTTTCAGGTTTAATAACAACTGATCTTTTTGAGTGAGTTGCATTGTGTTTACAGCCAATTCTTTATCTTTCCGGACAATTTCCTTTTTTAATAAACGGGTTTTTAATAAGGCAATATCATTTTCTTTTTTTAGCAAAAGGTTTTCCTGCACCTGTATTTTATTTTCACTTTCGAGAATTGCATTTTTGATCATCACATTTTTTTGCAGATTTTCAATTTGGCTTAATCTTACTTTAATCGCAATAATCATAAATAAAATTTCGAATAAATAACCAATCTGAAAAAGGTTCAGGTTTCTTGTAGTCAGTTCAACAATATGATTGTTTGAAATCATATAAACAACACTAATAGTTGAAAATAAAGAACCAAAAATTATAAGTTTACCCGTTATACTGGTTTTTCTATATCCAAAAAACATAATTAATACGCCAACAGCCTGGTTAAAAATTTCAGGAATAATAGCCAAATAAGAATAAATACCAAAATCGAAATAGGCAATGACAAGAAATGAGAAAATTAAAACAATACTTATTCGAGTGTAAGTTTTTGCAATTCTGTCAACGATGGGTGAAATTTGTTCTGTCTGGAAAAAATGCCTTGCAAATTGAATGTAAAATAAAGATGCAAAGTGCATGGATACAATCAGGCACATGTCAATTCTTGGAAACGATGCAAATAAAAACTCAGAGGTATATTCATTTAAAAAAAGAAACAAAATCAGATTGGAAAGCAGATATGCAATATAGTAATGGTTAATAAATCTGGTTGAGGATATTTTGTAAAGCAAACTGATAATTACCAATACCACTATTACGCCAACAAAAAAACCCTGGAATAAATGTTGTTTTTCTTTCTTTAAAATCCACGTATTAACCGGCTGAATTTCAATATTATCGAGATTGTAATTAAACAATAGTATATTTTTGATTTTCAAATAAATAATATTGTTTTTTATCCTGTAATTCAAAAATAATTTATTCTTATCGCCGGTAAAAATTGATTGTTGCTGATATGGCAAATAAAATCCGGAGTTTAGATGTTGAAGATGATTTCTACTATTGAAAGCATAACATTCAATATCGGAAATTGGTGTGTTTAACAAAACTATCAAATCGGATAAATCATCCCTGTTCTCAATTTTCAGTTTAATCCAATAGGCTTCATTTGGTTTAAAATAAGTTTTTCCAATCTCATATCTTATAAACTGAACAGAATCATTTATGATTTCTTTAAAAGTCATGTTTTTTTCAGTTTTCACATAACTTAATGAAAATTTGGTTTGTGCTATTGAAAAAATGACAGTGAAAAAATTAATAATAACTGCTATATATATAATTTTTAAGTACATACAATTATTTGTTATGGACAGGTTAAGGTGAATGTACAGGTTTGGTTAAGCCCATAAACTACTGATTATTATGTTTCTACCTTAATTTTGAAATATCAAATTTAAAAATAATAACTATGGAAAAGAATAATCACAATAATAAAATTGACTTTAACACTTTACTGGTTATTCTGACATTGCTTAGTGTGGCAATCGCTTTTCTGGTTTACTATTTTGTAGCTTAACGATTCATCATTGAAATGAATTTCGCTGGCTTTTTTAATTAAAATAAACTAAATAATGTATACAAATAAAGACAAATTGCTGGAATTAATTTTAGGTTGTCCGGATTCCAATGTTTTTCATACAGGCGATTGCCCATTTCAATTTATTTGGAAGCTCGAACTCGAAAAACGTTTTGAACTGATTAACGCATTGGATGAGAGTGTTATAAATGAACTTTTAGATTATCATAGAAAAAGATGTTGTGAAAGTGGTTGTGATTCAACAATTAGCACAAAAATATGGTTACACGTTTTAGGCAAAAATAATATTTCATAATAACTCACATAAACAAATTACGATTATGAAAACACTTTTTAAAACAACAGTTTTTATAGCTTTTTCACTGTTGATTACAAACTTTATTATTGCACAGGATTTAAAGGATGCAATATACAAAACAAAGGCACAGCAGTACGAAGAGGCTGCAGGGATTTTAAAGAATCTTACAGAAAAAACACCGGGTAATGGTGAAATTTATTTTTATTTGGGTGAAGTGTACATCAAATCATTTCTTGCAGATACTTTTTCTATGAGTATTAAAGAGATTTCAGAAATAGCATTTCCAATTTTTAACGAAGGTGTCAGACAGGATTCAACCAGTTCTTTTCCCTATATTGGATTAGGACATTTATCCATGCTGAGGAGTGAATATACAATGGCAGACAATTATTTTGACAGGGCCAGGCATTTTTTGCCAGAATATAATTTAAAAAAAATTAAAAAGATTAAAGATCCAAATTATATTTCAACCGTTCTGGTGAAGATTGCTGAATCGCAAAATATGCCCTGGATAACAGATACCAGTAAAATATTACCTTTATTAAGAGATGCTGAACTTATTGACCCAAACAATGCTGAAATTTATCTTGTTGCCGGAGATGTATATCTGGCAGTGCATAATGGCAATAAAGCAATTGAAAATTATAATAAAGCGGAAAGGTTAATCCCGACCTCTCCTGCAGCAAATATAAAGAAAGGCAATATTTACCTGATGGCAAAAAACCTGGGTGCTGCCCTTCCTTATTACGAGCAGGCATTAAAAATAGATTCTACCTATGCACCTGTTTATCGCGAACTTGGCAAACTTTATAACCTTGCCGGAAAATATAATGTTGCAAAAAAATACTTTGCCAAATATATGGAGCTTTCTGGTAATAATATTCCTGCCAAAATCAGGTACATATCAACACTTTATTTTTCGAAAGATTATGATGAAGCTGTTAAACAGATTGAGGAGGTTTTAAAGGTTGATTCTTCGTATTTGTACCTATATCGTTTGGCAGCTTATTCTCTTTATGACAAAAAAGAACCTGATTATCCTAAAGCATCTTTTTATATTCAGAAATTGTTTAATGCAGTAAAGCCCGAAAACCTTATAACAAAAGACTACATATATCACGGGCATATCAACTTGAACCTGCATACCAATTATGTTAAATTATGTTCAGATACTGCCAGATTGAACATGGAATATCATAATTATTCCGACAAATTAAAATCTGAAAAAAAGCCAGCTGAAAAATCAATTTTACAATCAAAAATAGATTTTATTGGCCAACAGCTAATACAAACACGTTATCAAATAAGAGAAGATTCTCTTGAATTAGCGAAAGGATTTGAATACCTGATTACTGCGTTTTATCGGGATTCGACAAATGCTGGAATGGCCAGCCATATTGCTTCCCTGTACAATTCTTTCAGGCAGTTTGAAAGCGCGGCATGGTGGTTTCAGAAAAAAATACAATTAAACAATCAGGCAAGGGTTGAAGATTACTTTTCCCTTGGTAACGCCTATTACAATTGTAAAAAGTATGATGACGCAATTAACTCATTTACAAAGGTAACAGAATTGGATCCAGCTTATATACAAGGATACTACATGCTCGCAAATACATATAGCGCCAAAGATCCTGATTCTAAACTTGGATTGGCAAAACCAATTTATGAAACATTAATTGAAAAAGCTTTGGTTGATACCATTAAAAATGTTAAAGAACTAAATGTGGCTTATTCATTTTTAGGCTCTTATTATCTTTTGGTTCAACCAGATTACGATTTGGCCTCTTCTTATTTCAATAAATTAATATGGCTTGAACCCCTTAATAATTCAAACTTGTTGCGATGTTATACTTCTTTGGCCTATTTGAATACTTTAAAAAAAGATTACCAAAAAGTAAAATACTATTATGCCGAAATTCTTAAAATTGATCCCGGAAACCAGGATGCTAAGAATAACCTGGATTATTACAATAAACTAAAATAATCATTCATTGAAAGCCTTGCAAAGAATGAATATTTGGCAATTAGTGTAATTGATTACAGGGTAGGAACCGAAAAAGTACTTTTGGATAAATTGTTCAAAATTGAAACTAAAATTTCTTGAGTGAGAACAAATGGAGAGAGGCACTGGCCCTGGACTGCCACTTTACAAAAAATTAATAGAAATTAGCCATGGTAAAATAGAAGTGGAAAGTGAACCAGGAGAAGGAACAAAGTTTACAATTCAGCCTAAAGAAAAATTAAAAATATATAGTGACTAAATATAAACAACTCTGGAATTTCGAACTATGAAAATTGGACTTATTGGATTTGGCAAAACCGGAAAAGCAGTAGCCTCAATTATTCTTCAAAACAAAGAATTTCAACTTGAATGGGTTTTAAGAAGAAAGACTTTACTTGATCAAAGATCTGTTCCTGAATTTTTAGGCATTGAATCTGATGAAGCCGGAATTATTCATTCAAAAGAAACTATTAAAATTGATGATTTACTGGAAAATCATCCAATCGATTGCATTATTGATTTCTCATCAGCACAGGCGATTTACGAATATGGTGAAGAAGCAGGTAAAAGAGGGATTAAAATTATTTCAGCAATTTCTCATTATAGCGAAGATGAAATTGGCTATTTAAATAATTTAGCAAAAGTTACCACTGTTTTTTGGTCGCCCAACATTACTTTAGGGATAAATTTTCTATTATTAGCATCAAAATACCTTAAAAAAATTGCGCCTTTTGCCGATATCGAAATTATTGAAGAGCATTTTAAACAAAAGGAAGGAATATCTGGAACAGCATTGAAAATTGCTGAAGTTCTTGAAATTAAAAGGAATGAAATTAATTCTGTAAGAGTCGGGGGAATTGTTGGCAGGCATGAATTAATATTTGGATTTCCCTTTCAAACAGTAAGACTGATTCACGAATCAATTTCAAGGGAAGCATTTGGGAATGGAGTAATATTTGTGGCCCAAAATCTTGAAAATAAGCAGATAGGTTTTTATAATTTCGAAGATTTACTAACACCTTATTTTCAGCTGGCAGATTAAATCCAAACGAAAAGAAAAAGCGAAATTAAAATTTATCATTGCTGAATGTTTAAAAATTCAACAAATGGAAACAAATATATTATCAGCGCCTTATATTGACCGGTTACTTTTATCTTGTCAGAATAATCCTGAAGTTAAGAATGAATCTAATATTAAAAAACTATATTCTGTATTTATGCAGATGTTAAAATTGAAAAAACAGGGCGATGATGAATTAAGAAGTATTTGGATTAGTGCTGATAGGGGTGATATTGATGAATTTGGAGATTATTATGATTTTCACGAAGCCGGGGAGGTAAATAATAAGGAAGACTTTGAAAAACTTTGGAAATTTTATTATCCTGACAAGACTAAATGGTACAATTTTACAGTTGCTACATATTCTGATGTATACTATTTCTATTTTGATTTCAGGCTGACTTTTCAATTTAACACAAAAGACTTTTCTCAATTAATTTATGATTTTCAAACAGAGCTTGTTAACTGGTTGGTTAAGAATATTAATGATTGTATGAAGAGAATTGAAAATAGCCTTCCGGAGTATAATGAATATATAAACAAAAATCTGCCTTATAAAAATCGTGTAGGGCGAATCTTAAGACGCGATTTTTGGACTATTTTTCCTGAATATCAAAAGGAATTCGATGATAAAATAACACCTCAGATTTATGAATTACTTGAAAAAGTAAAAATACAATCAGAGTCAAAAACTTTTAATTATTTATCTACTTTAAACGCTGGTGATTATTACCGATTTTGCGAAATTGCCTACGATGCAAACAATTATTTTGAGAAAACAGAAAACACACTAACCTCAAAAGAAAAATATCTTGCAAATGCTGATGGAAGGGATTGCGGACTTCGAAAGCTGGATGAAAATTCTAATGAGGATTTTTCTTACTGGTTTAAAACCGGGAGAAATTGTGGCGGACATCCCTGGGAAATATGCAGGGGAGGAAACTCAACCCATATTTCACTTTATGTCTGTAAAGATGATAATGGATGGTATTTAAGATTGGAAGGCAAAAGCAGAGCCAGGGTAATTGAAACTATTTTAATGGCAGTGGCTTTATACCAAAACAAAATACCTTTTATATTAGGCAATGCCGAAGAAATTATTAGAATGGCTAAAGGTGTGGATTATATTGGAATTGTACCCGAATTTGTTGTTCCAAGATATTGCCACAGCTATTTCCCGGCTGAAGACAAAATAATTGATTTTATGAATTTAGGCTTTGAAAAAATTGAAAGTATAATTGATAAAACATTTTGGTATCCTATACCAGCGCTTGAGCTGAATCCTGAAAAATAAACATTAATACTTAGAAAAAATAATTTTAAATTTAAAGTCTTAAATATTTAATCTTTAAGGCTTTTTTTATTATATTAATGAAAACTAATTTCATATTCAATGAATCCTACATCATACGAAATACTTATTTTTATATGCATTGTAATTGTAATATCCTATATTTTTAATATTATTTCTGATAAAACAAAAATACCATCGGTTATTTTATTGATTATAACAGGAATTGCCAGCCATCAAATTGCTGTATATTACCAGGTTGAAATACCAATATTTAAAAACCTGCTCGAAATTTTAGGAATTGTAGGTTTAATTCTAATAGTTTTAGAAGGGGCGCTTGATTTGGAAATCACACGCAGTAAAAGACCAATTATTCTAAAGTCTTTAACAGTTTCATTTATTGCGTTGATAATTACATCTTTAGGCCTATCAGCTATATTGCATTTTTTAAATGGAATTGATATTAAACTGGCATTGATATATGCAGTTCCGATGGCTATAATTAGTAGTGCTATAGCCATTCCAACTGCAAATAACATGGATAAGCAAAAAAAGGAATTTATTATTTATGAATCCACATTTTCAGATATTCTGGGAATAATGGTATTTAATTATGTAATTTCCGAGAAACTGTCTGGATGGAATTCACTCGGTGTTTTATTTTGGAATTTTATTTTGATAATTGTTATTTCAATTGTCAACACCGCGTTGTTATTGATTCTTTTCAAGTTTTTAAAAGAACATTTAAAAATCTTTTTAATACTGGCATTACTTGTCTTAACATATGCATTAAGCAAGAACATTCACCTTCCTTCACTTTTGTTAATTTTCGTATTTGGATTGGTTTTAAATAACATGGGCACATTTATTTCGAAAAATTTTACAAAAATCATCGAACCCGAAAAACTTAACTCAACTACACTGGAACTAAAAAAAATGACTATTGAACTGGCTTTTATTATCCGTACATTTTTTTTTCTTTTGTTTGGGTTTAGTATTGATATAAGCCTTATATTTTCATTGGAAGTAGTTACAACAGGAGTTCTTATTTTAGCTGTAATTATGGTATTCCGTTATCTGACCCTAAAATATGTTACACGTACAAATATTTTCCCTGAACTTTTTATTGCCCCCCGGGGATTAATAACCATTTTACTTTTTTATAGTATTCCCGGCCAGTTTTTAACCGGTAAATTTAATGAAGGAGTACTTTCATTTGTAATTTTAAGCTCGAATATTATTATGACGATAGGAATTATTTTTTCAAAGCAAAAGTTTGGTGTTGAAAATGAACTAGATACAGCCAAATGATGAAATAAATAGAACTAAATCCACAGTTAAAAACCTGAACTTATGGATAAAACAAAAAAATTGGGCCAGTTATCAGCCACTGCTATTTCGGGCAATGATATTACTTCCTCCTGTTTATATGTTTCTGCAATAAGCATTGCATTTGCAGGACAATATGCATGGATTGCATTATTAATTGTATCTGCTGTATTATTTCTTTTTCGTAAAATATATGGAGAAGTTGTTGGTGCACTCCCATTAAATGGAGGGGCTTATAATGTTTTATTAAATACTTCCAGTAAATTGAATGCTTCAGTGGCTGCAGGATTAACAATACTTTCATATATGGCAACTGCGGTAATTTCGGCAAATGAAGCAATGCATTATTTGTATAGTTTGGTACCAGTTTTTCCTGTTATGCTTGCTACAATTTTATTATTGTGTATTTTTTTAATTCTTACCATAATTGGAATTTCTGAATCGGCATTTGTTGCTAGAGTTATATTTATTGCCCACATTTCTGCAATGATTCTGCTTATAGGTTCAGGAATTTGGTTTGTTGCCAGAAACGGCCTTGGGACATTAATTGATAATTTTCATCTCCCGGTTAAAGGAAGCATAACACTCGCATTGTTTTTTGGTTTTAGTACTGCCATGTTAGGTATTTCAGGATTTGAGAGTTCAGCTAATTTTGTTGAAGAGCAAAAGCATGGCGTCTTTCCTAAAACATTAAGAAATATGTGGATAGCTGTTACGTTTATCAATCCATTAATAGCATTTATTGCAATAGCTGTAATGCCTGTTTCAGAAATCAATTCAAATCAGGAAGCATTACTTTCGCACATGGGAACAGTTTCTGGAGGAAAGTGGCTTTCATCAATCATTTCAATTGATGCAACTTTTGTATTAAGCGGCGCGGTTCTAACATCTTTTATTGGTGTATCCGGATTAATGAAGCGCCTTACACTGGACAGGATTTTACCGCAATTCCTGTTAAAAGAAACCAGGCATAAAAGTAACCCACGCATTGCCATATTATTTTTTCTTCTTTGCCTGTCAATTTTATCAATTACCAATGGTAAGTTAGAAGCACTTGCTGGAATGTACACGATTTCGTTTTTAAGTGTCATGATATTTTTTGGAATTGGCAACCTAATGTTGAAAATAAAGCGCAGTCGTTTACCTCGTCCTGAATATGCACCATACCTTTCTGTTATAATTGCAATTTTAGCTTTGCTCATTGGCATATATGGAAATATTAAACTTCATCCCGAATATCTGGTCATCTTTCTTCAGTACTTTATTCCCACTTTCCTTATACTTTATTTATTGTTAAACAGAAAATATTTGATTCAATTTTTATTGCTAATTTCAAAGAGCTTTTTCGATTCAATATTTAGAATTGCTATGATTACAAACGATAAACTGACAAATAAGTTACAAAAACTAATCGGGCAGCAATTTATATATTTTACCAAAGGCGATGATATCATAAGTCTGAACAAAGTTATGATTTATGTAATTGAAAATGAAATCACAAGGAAATTAAAAATAGTTAAGGTTCTAAAACCAGGTGAATTAATTTCGAATGAATTTGAAAGCGATATTAAATTACTTGATAAAATTTATCCTGAATTGGATGTTGAGTTTGTTCAGTTTGATGGTGAATTTGGACCTGAACTTATTAGAAAATTAAGCAAAGAATGGAGTATTCCAAGCAATTTTATGTTTATCAGTTCACCCGGGGATAAATTCCCTTTTAGAATTGCTGATCTGGAAGGAGTGCGGTTAATTATGTAAATATAATTGAATAAGTGGGAATAAGAGATTACTTTAAAATATGAGAAATAAAAATAGTCACTTTATTAATTTGAAAATATGTTAAATTTTATCTTCCTGTTAGGTGGAATTGCATTAATTATTTATAGTGCAAACTGGTTGGTTGACGGTGCTTCAGCAATTGCGAAAAGATTTGGAATAAGTGATTTGGTAATTGGATTGACCATTGTGGCATTTGGAACTTCTGCACCTGAACTTACGGTTAATATCTTTTCTGCATTAAAAGGTTCAACTGATATTGCAATAGGAAACGTATTGGGGAGTAATATTTCAAACATTTTTTTGATTCTTGGTGTATCCTCAATAATTTTTCCACTTAATATTCAAACGAATACAAAATGGAAAGAAATTCCATTCAGTTTATTGGCAATTATTGTTCTTGCCATTATGGCCAATGATAAGTTTATTAATGGAGAACCTTCAAATTATATTTCACGGATTGATGGTTTGGTTATGTTAAGTTTCATGGCAATTTTTATTATGTATACTTTTGAAATGTCGAGAAAAAAAAACGGAGAAAGCCAACCTGAACAAAAAACAAAATCATTATCAAATACCAAATCAATTATATTTATTTTATTAGGTTTAACAGGCTTATTTTTTGGAGGGAAATATCTTGTTGAAGGTGCGGTAAATATTGCCAAAATACTTGGTATGTCCGAAAAAGTCATAGGATTAACCATCATCGCTATTGGTACCTCTTTGCCTGAACTGGCAACTTCAATTGTTGCAGCATCAAAGAAAAAGTCAGATATTGCTGTAGGAAATGTTGTAGGTTCTAATATTTTTAATGTGTTTTTTATTTTGGGAACTACAGCTTGCATTAAGCCATTATCCTTTTCACCATCAATGAATGTTGATATAATGGTTGCAGCATTGGCAAGTATCATGTTGTTTATGACAACAATAACATTCGCATACAAGCAAATATCAAGAAATGAAGGAATTATTTTTGTATTCATTTATTTGATTTACATTTCATATTCAATCTTAATTTAAAAACAGATAATACCGTAAATTGAATCAGATGGATGCGTCAGTACACAGATATAATCTTGGAGTAGTAGGAAATTGCTCATTTATGGCTTACATCGATACCATGGCAAATGTGAGATGGTTATGTTTTCCTCGTTTTGACAGTCCGTTTATATTTGGCTCACTATTGGATAAAAACCTGGGGGGCGAATTTTCTATTACTCCCAAAGAGGAAAAGTATGAAAACAGGCAATATTATTTAAAAAATACGAATATTTTATGTACAGAATTTAAAACTGCAAGTGGCAAATTCAGGGTTGTTGATTTTGCACCCCGGTTTTACCAATTCGACAGATATTATAAGCCATTAATGTTGGTGCGCAAGATTGAAATTTTAAAAGGGAGGCCTATCATTACTGTAAGATGTAATCCGGTTGGGAATTATGGGCAAATAAAACCGGAGGTTTTAATTGGGAGCAACCATATCAGGTATTTAAATATTGGAAATCAGGTACGGTTAACTACAAACATCCCTGTTAATACAATTATCGCTGAACAATCTTTCGTTCTGACAGAAAACAAACATTTGGTTTTCACCTACGGTATTCCTTTAGAAGCCGCTTTGGAAGAAACTGCAGAACGGTTTCTTGAAAAAACCAAAAACTACTGGGCCGATTGGATAAAGACGACTTCTATCCCAAATATTTATCAGGAGGAAATTATTCGTTCTGCCCTTATATTAAAACTACACCAGTATGAAGATACGGGTGGGATAATAGCATCAGGTTCAACCAGTCTGCCCGAATTTGATGGTTCTGGTCGAAATTGGGATTACAGGTATTGCTGGATGCGCGATACTTTTTATACTCTAAATGCATTCAATAGTATTGGACACTTTGAAGAACTTGAAAAATATTTTCATTATATTGAAAATATCATTTTAAATGAAAGGTCAAGGATACAACCACTGTACTCAATAACTGGCGAGAAAAAAATAACTGAACAAATGATAGACCTGGATGGATATAATTTTAATCTTCCGGTAAGAATTGGAAATGATGCATATACACATATTCAAAATGACATTTATGGTCAACTGCTGGTTAGCCTTCTGCCAATTTATAATGATCACCGATTAATAACAGGTAAAAAAGTAAAATCTTTTCAAATTATTAAATGGTTGCTTGAAAGAATAGACCTGACAATGAATGAGCCTGATGCGGGACTATGGGAATTCAGGAATTTAAAACAATTTCATTGTTATACTTATTTGTTTCATTGGGCAGGAAGTAAAGCCGCTGTAAAAATTGCAAAAAGAATAGGAAACAATGAATTGGAAAATTTTGCTTTAAAATTGGCAATTCAGGCAGGTCAAAAAATTGAAAATTGTTATCACCCGGAAAAAGCAGTGTATACACAAGCCATTGGAAACAATAATATTGATGCAAGTTGCTTACATTTAATAACAATGAACTATCTTGATCCGAATTCAGAGAAAGCCCATCTGCATTTGAGAGTAATTGAAAAGGAACTGAAAACAGATCAAAATTTAATGTACAGATATAATCATCAGGATGATTTTGGAAAACCACATTCAACATTCCTTGTATGTGCATTTTGGTATATCGAAGCACTGGCATGTGTTGGCAGGATTGATGAAGCAATTAAATACCTCGAACACATATTTCAATATTCTAATCATCTTGGACTTTTTAGCGAAGATGTAGGCATTGATGGGAGCCAATGGGGTAATTTTCCCCAGACATATAGTCACGTGGGTTTAATGAATGCTGCATTTCGTATCGCAAAAAAAATGGACAGGCCTATATTTTTATAAAAAGAATTTTGAGTTGGTATGATAACGCAATTTAATTATACATTTAAAAGAATAATCCTGGTTGCATATCGTCTTCCATTCTCCATCCATAAAAATGGGGGAGAAAAAAAATTAGTTCAAAATTCTGGAGGATTGGTTTCTGCAGTACTTTCATTATCTGAAAAAATGAATGCTGAAAAAAAACGAAAAATTTCAAATAAGATTGTCTGGATTGGATATTCTGAACATACAAAAAAGGAATTTGAAGAATTAGAAACCAATGAATCACCATTTGATATTAATCCGGTGAAAATAGACCATGAAATCAACTCAAAATATTACAATGGATTTTGTAACGATTTTATATGGCCCCTGTTTCATTATTTTCCATCATTAGCCATATTTAACGAAAGTTATTTTGAAAGTTACATCAAAGCCAATGAGTTGTTTTTCGATGAACTCGAAAAAATAATCCAGCCCGATGATATGATATGGGTTCATGATTATCAATTGTTCTGGTTACCAAAATTAATAAGAAATAAATATCCCAAGGCTTGTGTTGGATTTTTCCTTCATATACCTTTTCCTTCATTTGAAATTTTCAGAATGATGCACCGCAATTGGCGCGAAACAATTCTTAAAGGCATGCTTGGTGCCGATTTGATTGGCTTTCACACAAATGATTATACCCAGAATTTTTTAACAACAGTAAAACGACTTTTAGGAAATGAAATATTAGTCCGGAAAATTAAAATTGATGATAGAATTGTTAAAGCCGATGCTTTTCCAATTGGCATTGATTATGAAAAATTCTTGAAAACCAGTAAATCGCCTGAAGTTAGCGCTGAAATTAAAAAACTAAAATTGCAGCTGGGAAATTATAAATTTATTTTTTCGGTTGACAGGCTTGATTATACCAAAGGCATAAGACATCGATTATTTGGGTTGGAATATTTTCTTGAAAAATATCCTGAATGGATTGGTAAAGTTATATTTAACCTGGTAGTTGTACCATCAAGAGACAAAATTACAAGATATAAGGAATTGAAAAAGGAAATTGATGCAATTGTTGGAAGAATAAATGGAAAATATAGTACATTAGACTGGCGACCAATAATTTATCAGTATAAATCTCTTGATTTCCATCAAATGATTGCATTATATAGCTTTAGTCATGTTGGTTTAATTACTCCTTTAAGAGATGGAATGAACCTGGTAGCAAAAGAATATGTAGTTTGTCAGGAATACAATACAGGCGTACTGATTTTAAGTGAATTAGCTGGTGCAGTGGCTGAACTGGGCGAATCTATTATTATTAATCCTCTTGATAAAGTAGAAGTTGCCGATGCAATTCATATGGCCCTTGAAATGTCAATGGACGAAAAGACTACACGAAATCTGCATATGAAGGGGCGTTTAAAAAATTATGATGTTTTTTCATGGGCCAATGACTTCTTAAATCAATTGCAGTCTGTTAAAAATGAACAAAAAACTATGGAAATCAGGTATATAAATAATAAAGTTGAAAATGAAATTATTAAAAATTACCAGCAATCTCATAACAGGATTATTTTTCTGGATTATGATGGAACTTTAGTCCCTTTTAAAAGTGAACCTCTTGAAGCTACCCCGGATATTAATATTATTAATTTAATAGAAAAATTAGCACACGACAAAAAGAATACTATTATTTTATTGAGTGGAAGGGATAGTAATTTTTTAGAAAGATGGTTCGGCAATCTCAATATAATTCTGGCTTCAGAACATGGAGCCTTTCAGAAAAACTACAATGAAAACTGGACTTTTAACACGGAAGCCAATGTGGAATGGAAGGAATTTATTCTATCTGTTTTACAAAAATATACCGACCGTTGTTTTGGTTCACAGATTGAAGAAAAGGAAACCTCTGTTGCCTGGCATTATAGAAATGCTGATAGTGAGTTCGCTTTTGTCCGTTCACAGGAATTAATTTCTGAATTGAATGAATTAATTTTACTTGATAAATCACTTCAGGTTCTTGAGGGTAATAAGGTTATTGAAATTAAAAATGCAGGTATAACGAAAGGTACATTTGCAAAAAAGTATCTTTCAGTTAACGAATACCAATTTATTCTTGCAATTGGCGACGACCGCACCGATGAAGATTTATTTAAAGAAATACCACCCTGGGGCTATTCCATAAAAGTTGGTACTGACCAGTCTTTGGCAAAATTTAATCTGAAACATCCTGCAGATGTGTTGGAACTATTGGAAAAACTTTGCAAATGTAGTTGAGAGTTATTAACTGTAACTATAAAAACCAGAATTTAAAAAAGAAATTCCGGAAGAACAATTGTAAAATCATTGTAATACAATCTGTTTATTTATTGTACAGTTTATACGGTTATTGTTTTTCAATAAATTAGGCGGAATTTATGAGAGAACTGCTTTCTAACTTTTATTGGGACTGATTTAACCAATTTAATGCTATACTGAATAAATTAAACGGAATAGCTACAAGGTTAATGAATCAATCTTCAGATTAAACAGGATAGTTCTGTAATTCAATGCTATAGTCCGGAAATAAAGGGATGAAAATTCTTTTATATCCGGACCGCAATGTGTTTTTGCAGCATTCCTGAATTCCTTTACATGTGGAACTAAAGAATTTATGTTTTACTTTTTCCGCCCGATACAGAACAAATGATGCTGACCCCTGATAAATACCAAACCATCAGTAATTGCAGGTGTGGCCATGCAAATTTCGTTAACCGGATTATTAGAAATCAGTTCATATTCAGGACCAGCCTTAACAACAAAGACGCCATTCTCTTCACTCGTGCAGTAGAGTTTATCATCGGCAGCAACAAGTGAAGCTGTAAATGCGCCACCTCCTTTTATGGTTTCGCGGTATTTTCTTTCTCCTGTCATGGCATCGTAGCATGTTAAAACTCCATTATTAGCCAAAGTATAAAGATAGGATTTGTATGCTATCGGAGAAGGCATATAAGTTCCGCCTTTTAGTGTACGCCATTTAACAAAGGCTCCTGAATTTAATGAATCAGCAATGGATATATCTCCCGACCCACCTGCCCGTATGGCATAAACCGGTGAAACCGGCGGATATCCTGCTGTTAAATAAATCAGGCTGTCCATAATTACCGGGGTAGAAACAGTTATTTCTGAGTTTGGTTTCAGTTTCCAGAGTTCCTGGCCATTGTCAGGATTGTAAGCTCTGATATAGCGGGTGGCATGCGTTATAAGTTCATTTCTTTTTCCATAATAAATATTGGGTGTTCCCCACGACGAAATTTCCTCACGCATGGTTTTCCACAGCTCTTTTCCGGTTTTAAGGTCGTAGGCTGCTATGTACGAATCCTTCGAACGGTCGCACTGCACGATAACTGAGTTTTTATAAATAATTGGCGAACTGGCCGGGCCCCATTGGGTTTCCTCGTTGTAAAACCAGCCGGCATCGAGTACGCCAAGATCTTTTCGCCATATTTCATGGCCTTTAAAATCGTAGCAAACCATACCTTCCGAACCAAAAAGGGCAACAACATATTCACCATTGGTAACCGGCGTTGCATTGGCTTGTGTGCCTTTTACATGGCGTTTTACGCGGGGCACGCCTTCGTACGCCTTTTTTTCCCATAGAATTTTGCCACTTTTTTTATCCAGGCAGTAAATTTTCCAGATATGGGCAGAACTGTCGTTGGCAGGTTCAACATCACCAAACAGTCCTACACGGTACTCTGCAGTGGTATCGGCACCCTGGGCTGTAACGATTAAAATTTTATCATTCCATATCACCGGGCAGGCGTGCGAAAGCCCCGGTATAAATGTTTTCCAGCGCAGGTTTTGGGCATTTTTGATGTCCCAGATAACAGGCGGGTTTTGTCCGTCGGCAATGCCGTTTGCCTGATTTCCCCTGAAGGACGGCCAGTTGATAGGTTTTTCAACTTTAATACCCGGCTCGTCGGTAAATGCTTTTTTATCAGAAGCGATCTCCTTAGATTCAATCCTGTTAAATTTAGCAGGATTTCCTCCCTGGTTAAGGGTTACACTAATGTATTTACCATCAAGCTTCTCAAATTCAAGCGTTACCTGTGGAAAATCAACAAACTCAAATATATTGTCCTTTCTCAGCCTCAGTTTGTAGTAAGGTGAACCATCAAAACTTGCTGCCAGAGAAGAATCCTGAATATCAATATCAACCTTACTCAAATCAGTTGTGGCATAGATGCCTTTCATCTTTTCATCAGGTTTTACGGCCAACGGCTCATTTTTAATTTCAGGCAGCTTGGCCCCTGCTTCTTTAAGGATAGTTATTATCTTTTCGTTTTTTGATTTGGTAGCCTTTAGCAGGGATGCGGATAGCGCAGCTTCATCCATTTTACAAAATTTAAAAACCCGGGCAAACAATTCTGCATTTCCGGCGTCAATACAAATACCGGCCACTTTTTCGGCCCCTGGTGCGCCTTTTTCAAGAATGAAGATTACGATATCGGGTAATTCATTATAATAGGCATTTATAACGGCATCTTCGGTTTTAATATCCGCGCCATGTTCAATCATCGTTTTTATAATGGCCTGGTTTTTACGATAAAATGCCCAACCAAAGGGTGTTTCACCATAAAATGAATCTTTCAGGTTAGGGTCTGCACCATTTTCAAGTAACAGGTTTACTGCCTCCAGATTTCCTTTATCAATGGCAAAGGTCAGGGCCGTAACACCGTAATGGTTTCTTGTATTAACATCAAAGCCCTTGGCAATCATTTCTTTGAGCTTTTTGGTATCGTTGGCCTTGGCCGCGTTCCAGAATATTTCATTTTGGTCCTGGGCAAAGGCTGTAAAAGAAAGTAAAAGGATACAAACCAGGAAACTAATTTTAAAATGTGTCATAATGTTGAATTTTAGGATTATTTATTTAAGGGACTAATGATTTTTTTTTCAGGTATGTTGGGCGCATATCGAAGTTTTTGAGTAAAGATAATTAAAATCTTTATTTCACCGGTAAGATTTCCTAATCAAAACAATTGATACAGAATTTCTTTTTTGATATTATTCTGAAAAGTGTTTCACATGGAAATATTCAAACAATTCAACCGTAAAGCGATTATATACTTATTGATACATTTTATGAAACCGGAAAAGTTGATGCAATAAAAAATTGGGTGGTTGGTATTATTGAAAACGCAAATCTGGTTTAATTTGTATATTTTTTCTAAATAATATTGAAGTATTAAAAAGATGGAATTAACTATTATAGTTGAAAAACGCGAAAATGGTTATTATGTTGGGCAGATTCAGGAATATCCTGAAGTTTTATCGCAGGGAAATAATGTTGAGGAGTTGAAAAAAACTTAAAAGATGCTTTAAAACTCTATTTACAAGTGCAGAAAGAAAAAATTGAAAAGGATTATTCAATGAGAAAAACAATGAAACGCAGGTTGATTTTTGCAGAATGAAAAGATTGGATTTTGAATGACATCTTAAGAATAACGATTGTGAATTGGTACGAGAAGCAGATAGTCATTCGGTTTGGATTAATAAAGTAAGTGGAAAGCAGAGTACAGTGACCAGACATAAAGAAATTGATAACAGGCTTGCCAAAAACATTTGCAAACAACTTGAAATTCCGATTCCGCTTAAGTTCTAATTAAGAAACATAAACATTATATCCAGGGCCCGGTAATTTATTTTTTACCAGGCCTTTTGGTTAAAAATAATAGCATGAAATGAACAAATAGCCAATTTAAAGAGGAACCACATAATAATAACAGTTCAATTTCAGCAAATTCTATTCACAAAGGCCTTTTAAAGGATACTTGATTTTGCGCGACAGGACATACGGACAGGGATTTAAAAAATAGAAGTTATACTTTATTATTCATGGAGTTAGAAAAAATCCTGTTAATGAACGATAACATAAGTGAAGTAAATTTTGAGTTTTGCGTGTTAAAAAAAAGGAAAATAATAACTTTGTATAATTACCTTAAATATCTGACATCATGGATTTGAAAAAGAAAAGCCGTTCGAAAACACTTTTATGGATTGCCATTTTATCATTTGTTGCTGTTTTTTTACCAGTTAATGTGTTTGGGATGGATGGAATGAATGGAGGATTTGCCCTTTCAGTGGGATTCGGGTTTATATCACTTGTTTTTTTTATTTCGGCATGGGTTTATGCCAGGCTTGACAAAGAATACAACCGCATTGTAAAGGGCGAAAATGTAATTGCCCGCTGGCAATATACCGATGAGGAATGGCAGGCTTATACCATGCTCGACTACAACCAGGACAAGGCCGGGAAAAAGGGTTTGTTTTATATGATTGCCGGGTTTTGCCTGTTTTTTGGCATTCTTTTTCCTATTCTCGACCATGAGAATGGAATATATGTCACTTATGTAATGCTTGGTTTAATTGCAATTATAGCTTTAACTGCCTGGTTGTCTGTTCGTTCACAACATCATCGAAATCTGAACGTTAAAGGCGAGGCAATAATTACGCAAAAATCAGTGATACTAAATGGAAAACTTTACACCTGGGCTGTGCTCGGTAACCGCCTTGAACAATTAAAACTGGTTGAAAATGCTTTTCCCCGCGTAATGGAAATAGAGTATTCGTATCCCAACCGGGATCAGCGGGGAACAGCTACTGTAAGGATTCCCGTTCCTCAGGGTAAAGAAAAGGAAGCAGAAGAGGTGGCAGGGCAAATCAAATCTAATAAATAATCTTCGTTTAATTTGGATTTAATAATTGAATTGAGAAAAGCATCAAAAATTCTTTAAATCATTTTAATTGTTGAAGCGATAAAAGTTACAAAAGAGTATATAAATATTTGTATATCAATGTTCTTTTCTTTACAAATACAAACATGAACTTTATTTTATCATGTAATAATAAGTTTAAACTTTTATTTATAATGCGAATTAAGAGTTAAATTTTCTTTGAGCGCCATCGGGTTAACTTTCTGCAATAATAGTCAACTTTTAATAGGTATATTTAATTGGAAAATGATATTTTACAGTGATGTGCTGGATTAACTCAATTTTAGAAATAATTAAAAATAATAGATGGCAAAACTTTCTTATTTAACAAAGCTATGCATTTTCAATTGAAACAATTTGTTGTCATATGTTTAAGCAATGATACAAATTCATTCTTTCTGATTTTTATATTAATTAAATTCTTAAATTAAAATTATGTTGCGGGTTGTGTTTTATTTAAATTACCTCTTTCTCAGTGTTGTAAATTTATGTGCGCAACTCAATACCGGCATCGAAAACCTTGGAAAAAACGTAAACAGTGCCGCAGCCGAACTAATGCCCATGGTTTCGGTAGATGGCAAAACACTTTATTTTGTTCGCGACGGGCACCCAGAAAACAATTGCTTTAAACAGCTCAGGCGAAAAATTATAGACAATGCACAGGACATCTGGTATTCCGAATTACAGGCAGACAGTACATGGGGACCAGCGAGGCACATGGAATCGCCTTTTAACCAGGAATGTTCACAATCCATAGTCTATATTTCGCCCGATAATAATTCAATATTTCTGAACAGTGTTGTGGGTTTCCTGGTATCGAAGAAAACGAAAAAGGGATGGTCGAATTTTAAAGCCGTTGAAATTCCTGAATTGTACGATCTTGACCAGGGAATGTTTAAAACTATGGCATTTGCGCCCAATCAGAAAGCAATTATTTTTTCTTTTTCAAAAAAAGTAGATGCTGAAGTTAATGATTTATTTGTAAGTGTACTGAATAAGAATAATGAGTGGACCAAACCTCGTCGGTTGCCGGTAAATGTAAATACCCGCGATGATGAAACCTGCCCTTTCTTAGCCGCAGATGGGAAAACACTTTATTTTTCAAGCAATCGGCCTGGCGGGCTGGGAAGCCACGATTTGTATGTAACGCACCGGCTCGATGAAAAATGGCTGGTATGGAGCGATCCGGAAAACCTGGGTGCGGGTTTTAATACAAAAGGTTGGGACGGATATTACTCAACCGATGCAAAAGCAAATTATGCCTATATGGTGACCACCAACTCTCCCGACGGGAGTGCAGATATTGTCAGAAAATCTTTAATTATAAGAACAGAAAGCATAATTGGGGATACAATACATGAAAAAACAGGGATACAACCCGAAACCATAGTGTTGTTATATGGTAACGTTTATGATGAAAAAACAAGATTGCCAATTGAGGCTCAAATTGATTACCAGGTTTTAGGTACAGGCGAAAATGCAGGAATTGCCAATTCTGATCCCCTGACGGGTTCCTATAAAATTGTTTTAAATTATGGCGAAAATTATGGAATCTATGCCACAGCCAGCGGCTTTATTTCAATTTCTGATCATATAGATTTAAGCACACACCAGAGTTACCAGGAAATAAAGAAAGACTTATTTCTAGCCCCGATTGAAGTAGGGCAGATTGTGAAGCTGAATAATATCTTTTTCGATTCAAATAAATCAGAACTAAAACCTGAATCTTATCCGGAACTCGACAGGGTAGTAGAAGCTTTAAACAATAACCTTAAACTGGAAATTGAAATTGACGGATATACCGATAACGTTGGGCAGGACGATTATAACCTGAAACTTTCGGAAGAAAGGGCAAGGGCTGTCCACAGGTATCTTCTTGGCAAAGGCATTTTAAAAAGCCGTTTAAGCTCAAAAGGGTTTGGAAAACAAAACCCTGTCGACGACAACCAAACCGAATCGGGCCGGCAAAACAACAGGAGGGTTGAATTTGTAATTCTTAAAAAATAAGAAGCTGCAATAACTTTGTAAAAAGCTTGCCGAAACATAGGATATTAAAATTGACTTTCGTAAATTTGAGTGTAGAAAATCAATATAAATGATCCTGAAAACCAACCTGAAAAACCTCGTTGCCGAAGGTAAAACCGGTCATGCCATTGAATTACTGTTGGATGAGGTGCAAGAATCAGATCCGGACTTGTTTAATAACCTTGTTCTTTTAAAAGCCCGATATACAAGTAACGAAAATGACAACATCCTTGGCTTAGTATCAAGGGAGGACTACCTTCGCACAAAGGCACAGCTAGCGGATGCCTTACTAAAAATAATAGACGGCAGGCCGGATGAATTTGGAGCAACAGATAATGAACGGATAAAGGATTTGTATATTAGTGCCGGGCAGGTTGATTGCCTGAGAAATGACGGAACCTGCCTTATCGACTTTGTGTTTCATAACAAATCAAAAAACGGGATTCTTATTCATGAAGTAGTTTTCACGGCGTTGGCGGTTCAAAATGAAATGGTTTTGGGTGAAGTTCAATTATCCGCAAATTATAATTTAGATATCGGGAGTTTGAAAAAGCCGGGTGACATTGTAAAAAAATCAGTTAATCAGTTTATTAAAGGGGATGAAGCTGAAAGATTTACTATTACCTTATCAGACAAAACACTGAAAAGCGGTGAATTTAAAAAATGGATATTGGATCTTACATTTACTACCAGCCTGGGACAAATAAAAACTGAGCCAGTTCAGGTCTATCTTCCCTGGGATTTACAGGAATCCGGAATGCAACCATCTTAAAATAAACCTAAGTTAAAAATAGCCATGAAACATCCATTTAGAATATTTCGACACACGACTTGTACCGATTCATCGGGAAGAAAATGACTATAAGGATGTTTCATTTGACCTTAAAATTGAAAATTAAAAAAAAAGACAAATGAAATTATTTTTGCTAATACCTGTAATTTGTATAGGTTTACTGTTGCCAGAAAATTCTGACGCCAGGAACAACTACACTGTCAATATTGAAAAAACCATTTTTATACCGGAAATACCGGGAGATACAATGGTTGCATTTTCGCTGAAGGCCCTTTATAAAAAAATAACGGAGGCAAAAAATGAGGAAATCGATTACCATCTTGGCGGGATAACAAGTATCGCAGGTTATATTTCCGACAATGAAAACAATGATATAGTTCTTTTTGGGAAAAAGGAGAAAAACAGGCCGGCCCTGCAAACCATTAATTTTATTATTGCCCTTAAAAATGCATTTTATAAGTATAATAAAGAAATAAACAATGTTTCGTATTTCGAATACCCGGGATGTTCCATTGATCCTGATCCGAAAGTTTTTGGACAGCTCAATAGTTTACAGTCCGGGCTCAACAAAGCGCCATCCGAAGCTCAGATTAATACTATCCTGCAACAATGGATAGATATCTGTCAAATGCCTCAGTCGGTCAGGATTATGGGGATTCCGTTCGACAGTGAATTTGCTTTTATAATGTTAAAAGCGGATTATGATATGAAATCGCTGGTTGACGGAACAGATACTCTTGATATTGATGGGTATAAGAGCCTGATGGCCATGCGAATGGACGAGATAAACAAATATTTTAATAACGAGGTAAAAACTATGCCTCCCGTTTCCGGGATGAACAGATTTTGGTTCAGGCAGGATAGCACCACTTTTAATGAAGCGCAGGGAATAGTTTCAATTAAAAAATGCAAGGTGATCCTTTCTACAGAAAAAGAAAAAATATCGGGCTCGAAAATGGTGAGTGCAGGGACTAAGGATTTTCTGGCAGAAAATTTTGTAATCTGTTTTTCTGAACATTATGACGACATTGCACGGTTAAGACCCATTTATGCTGATCTGAAAGAGCTTTTTAATCTGGTAGCCATCGCAAAAGCCATGAAATTTCACGAAAAGGATTTAACTTTTCAGATGGAAGCTTTTTTAGGGATTGATGCCAAAAGTAATACACAGCTTTACAAGGATTTGCCAGGTAAGCCTTCGGTGAGAAGAATTGAAAAAAGAAACCAGGGCTCAGTTTTAAAATTATGGTTGCCGTCGTGTGGGGGCGTTACTATTGATATTGACCCAAATAAAAACGACTTTTCGAACGATAACAACCTTGCGGGTTTAAAGGCAAGTATTCTGGGAAGTCGGAAAAACGGAAATGATCAGTCATGGATTATTGAAGAAAAACCTGAAGATGAAATAGACGTGGTTAATATTAGCTCATCTGCTGAAGATGAGCAAATTACATTGGAATCTGGCAGTAAGCTGGTTAAAATTTCCAAATCGGAGTTTAATACCAAAGCTAATATTATACTTTATGATTTATTTGGTAAAAAGGGCAAAGTTCCTGTGCTGCTTAATTTTAACAATGATTTGATTAGTAAGGATGTACAGGTGATTTATTCAGGCATTTCCAAACAGTTTCCTGAAATTGACTTTTATCTTGCCACCGACAGGCAAAAAGCACTTGAAAATTATAAGGCCATTCCATCCATAAACCAAAAAAATGACATTGAATTTCATTTGGTAAAAAAATCGTTCGGCACAGATGCGGAAATCCTTAAAAAGCTTGAATTCCTGGCAGCAGATGCCGGTATTGATTTAAAGGATGAATGGCCCAGGGTTATAAACAGTCCAAATTGCATTATTATCACAAGCCATAAAGAAAGCAACAACATCAGCTATCAGTACCTCGAAGAGCTTGGCAAAAAGGGGGAATTAAAAGGAAAGGCGATTTTATCGCTGGCTTGTTACAGCGAGGCCGATATTAAAAATTACAGTGATATCATCAGGAAATATGGCGCTACGGAGTTTATTTATGTTCCGGAGGTTATTTCATTAAATTTTGCAGATGAAGCAGCCAGGGAAATGATAAATATCCTGCAACAGGAAAAAGACATCCGGCTCGAAGAATTGTTTCGAAAAGCCATTATGAATTTAAAAACAAAGTACAAAGACGATAAACGATTAGAGCGTTATCTATTCTTTATCAGGCAGTTATCGAGAAATAGAAATTCATTGCCAGGTTTTTATGATTATCGCCAGGCGGGTTAAGGCATTAAAAATTTTGTTTCACACCCGGTATTTTTATCCGATGATGGAAATTTATCTTAGCATTTATAAATTTGAGAATTGAAATCGCAATTGAATATGTCATTGATAGAAAAACTGAACGAGCTGTTGGCTTTAAATAATCCTGAAAAAGCCATTGATCTGCTTATTGATAAGACTAAAGAAACAGACAAAGAAAGTTATAATTCCCTTATTTTATTGAAAGGCAGGTACAAAAGCAATGAAAATGACAATAACCTGGGGATTGTATCAAGAGATGAATACCGTCGTACCCGGGCACAAATCATTGTCGCTTTTCAGCATATTATGGGCAATGCGAATTTTGAAGATAAAGTACCCGAAGGCGCTGAAAAACTGGCAAAAATTGCGGATTTGAGAAAACAATACAGCGCACTTGCAAATATTAATGATCTTAAATTTAATGCAAAAAGCGAACTTGACAGAATAAATAAAATGATAGCATCGTTAACAAAAAAATGAAATAAACTATGGAAATTAAAGAAGTAATCCTTACCACCATTAACAGGAAAGACGAACCAGCCGAAATACAACAGGGAATAAAAAAAACTGCCGGATTTGGTGAAATGCCGGTTGACATAACCAGGAATAAAGTAACACTGAGTACCGAGCGGGATAATCCGGACAAACCAAGCAAATTTGAAAATCTCCTTATTCAGACAAATGAAGTGATTGAACTTATAGCAAGTAATTTAGCCACATCTTTAAATCTAAATCCAAATGTTAGCGAAATGGAAATCGATTTCGGAATATCATTTAGTGAATCGCTCGGGATAAAGATTTTCGAATTATCTTCAGAGCAATCCATAAGTATAAAAATCAAACTTCTAAAAAAAACTTAGTAAATGTCCGACAATATTGAGTACCCGGGAATTTTTCTGGCAAATTTTATTAATACCAGGAATGTCAACATTTCGTTTACTGCTTCTTTAATACAAAAGGAGGGCTATTTACTTACTGTTGCGCATCCTTTTTATTCCTTTTTTAATGAAAACATCACTATTAGGTGCAAAAATAAAAGCTTCTGTGAAAATGGATTCGAAGCGCAACTGGTTTTTAAATCCGATAATCCTGAAATTGACTTTGCCATTTTAAAAATAAAATCGTCATTGTCGGAAACCCTTGTGCCATTTGCTATTAGTAATATAATTTTAAAAGATAATGATGAAATTACAGGCTATGGCTTTGGAAAAGCAATATCAAATCAGGCCAACGGAAAATACGACCTGAACATTAAAATTGGAGGCAAAATATCAGCAGGCCTTTTATTTACAGGAAAAGAGGGGGTAAGGCACGTTACGTTCGGGGACAGCGGGGCACCCATGTTCTTAAATAATGATTTTAATGCTATTGTTGGGATAAATCACCAGCGGGACTATACACAGCTCGAAAACCAGGATTATTTCAGTGGATATGTATTGCCGGTAAGCCGGATTTCAGCTTATCTTAAGGAGAAAAACTTTAATCTGTTTGATTTTGAAGAATTATGTTCAGCAAGTAAGTACACTGGTTCGGATTTAATAACATTAAAATCAATTTTAGAGGATATAATAAGATTAGAAGCGGAAATTTAAAAAAGTATCAGACTTTCTATCTAATTAATAAATTCATGACAAAGTAATCTTTGTAATTGCTAAAATTGTCAACCCTTCGGGGTTTTAAATTACTTTCAATATAAATCCACTAATCATGTCATCCCTTCGGGATTTCAAACATATTTCCTGCATTCAACACTTTAGTTAATTTCCCGATGTTGTAAAGGATTGTAAGCTAAATTATTTCTTAACCCCGAAGGGGTGATACGATTGTAGATATATAGATCGTCTTGAAATCCAACCCCGAAGGGGTGATATAATAAATTGAAAAATTGATTATCTTAGATTCAATTTAAAATTATAAATAATGGCAGGAACCTTTTCCCAAATTTATATTCAGGTTGTTTTTTCGGTTAAACGACGTGAAAACTTATTACAAAAAAAATGGCGCACACATGTTTTTAAATACATGTCTGGCATCATAATGCAAAAAAATCAAAAACCAATTATTATCAATGGTGTGTCTGACCATGTACATTTATTTATAGGTCTTAAACCCTCCATGTGTTTGTCTGATTTGGTGAGGGACATTAAAAACAATACTTCTAATTTTATAAATGAAAACAATTGGGTTAAGGGCGGATTTTCTTGGCAGGAAGGATACGGGGCATTTTCCTATTCACACTCTCAATTGGACGATGTGTACCAATATATATTGAACCAGGAAGAACATCATAAAAAGAGGACATTTAAAGAAGAATACCTTGATTTTTTAAAGAAATTTGAAATCGAATATGATGAACAATTTTTGTTTGAATGGCTTGATTAATGTGTCACCCCGTTGGGGTTTTAAACCACAATCAATTTAAATGCTATAATTATGTCATCCCTTCGGGATTTAAAAAATATTTATTTGAATGGATGGATTAATGTGTCACCCCTTCGGGGTTTTAAACCAAATTCAATTCAAATGCTGACATTTTGAATTCTAAATGGCTGCCGCATCCCACTTTCCTTCCTTTCGCAATTTTTCCACTATTAATTCAGCTTCTTTTTTTAACACCAGTTTATCTGTTTTCGCCGACCTTGTAAGTGGAAAAGGTTTATCCGGCGGCCAGATTTCAACATGTACAGGTCTTTTATAAGCCGCAATATTTGTACAATGGTGCATAATTTCTTCGGCATTCAGATCTGCATCCTTTTTAGGTTTTACGAAGGCAAAAATTCCCTCATCGTAAAGGGTATGCTTTACGCCAACTACGTCTGCTTCCTCTACTTTTGGGTGTTCTGCAATAAAAGCCTGCACTTCGTCCGGAAAAACCTGGAATCCCTTTTGTTTAATTATAAACTTTTCCCTGCCTGCCAGGTACAAAGCCCTGTAATTTCCCATATTTTTGAAATAACCAATATCACCACTGTATAAAATACCTTCGGTAGAAATTGCTTTTTTAGTGGCTTCCGGGAAATTATAATACCCCATAAAAACAACTGGTGGAAGATAACATACCTCCCCTTTTTCACCATCGGGCAATTCAACACCTGCTGTACCGTCTTCGTTCATTGGTTTCCGGATGGTAATTTTTCCCAGGTGTTCAAAATATCTGCCAACCTGTCCGGCCATTTCTTCAACAGGAATTCCCAGCGGCGTAAATGTAGTAAACCCGGATGTTTCCGTCATTCCCAACCCTGTACCAAACCGTGGTGCCATTTTCGACAGCTTGTTCAAAAACTCAACATCAACCGAAGACCCACCATAAATGGCAAACCGGATACTTGAAAGATTGTATTTCAGATAATCCGGATGGGCCCACATCATCCTGAACTGGGTCGGAATTTGTCCCAGAAGGGTAACTTTATGCTTTTCAATGGCCTGCAGCGACAAATCAACGGTGAAAACCTTTAGCAAAACAGCTGTTCCACCTCCATATAAGGTAGAAAGCAAGGCTTCTGTAAGGCAACCTACATGACTGGCCGGCAGGTTCACAAGGGTACGGTCGTTTTTAGTCATTTCCGTTCCCATTAAAAGAATTTCATTTTGGATAATAACATTTTCATGGCTCATCAGGGCGGGTTTTGGTGTGCCTGTTGTACCGGTGGTGAAAATGATGATGGCTGGCGACCGGGTGTCCAGACTGCGCGTAATCCTTCCAAGTTCACCTGTAAGAATATCTTTGATTTTCAACCCTGCCAGTTTTGGTTTCGACATCATCCGCTGAATGGTAATAGCGCCGGTAATGGGTTTTTCTTCTTTTGGGTTAGCCAATACCTGGATTAAATGTTTGATATAAGGGCAATTGTCCCTGATATGTTCTCCGATTTCATTGAAATCGATAAGTGGTGTTTTACCATGGAAGAAAAACATTTTTGGTTTTGTTTTGTCCAGGTCGCGACGAACTTCTTCCTTTTTCAATCTTAAATCAATGGGTGAAAAAATTGCGCCAATCCTCAAGCAGGCGTACATCAAGGCAATATGTTCCGGAAATAATGCCAGTTGGGTTACTACGATATCTCCTTTTTGAATTCCAATATCTTTTAGTCGCAAAGCAAAAAAGACAGATAAAGATTGTAACTGTTTATAGGTTATATGCCTGTTGTCTTCGTGCTGAATAATTGCAACCTTGTCGGGGGTTTCTTTTGCCCACTTATCCAGGTATCCCGTAATAAGAGGCAGTTTCCATTCAAGTTCATTCATATCTTTAATTTTAGGTTATTTTTAGTATTTCAGGATTTTATCCTTTTTGCCATGTATTACCAGTCTCATTCAAAGCAAGTAATTCTATACCGTAAATACCTGACCACCTTTAATAACAGCCTGTTTATTCTCATCCAGTACATCAAAGTAAAATTTTCCCGCATCCTTTTTTAACAGCCTGATTGTAAGCCTGCTTCCCGGATAAACCATTCCTGTAAATTTGGCTGAGATTTCTTTAATTACCGATTCGGCAGGTATTTGTCCAAGGAGGTACAAAGCATTCACAGCCAGGGCAAAAACACAGGTTCCCTGCAATAAAACGTTTTTAAGGCCAAGTGACCTGGCAAAATTGTAATCTGTATGGATGGGGGCATCTATATTGGCTTTACCAGCATATTCAAAGGGTAGCTTTTTTGAGACTTCAATATTTGTTTCCCACAAGGGTTGGGGTATCAACAACCGGGCAGTTTCGGCCAAATTGACCTGCACCCTGGGTTTACCTGTGCATTTTACGCCGAAAAGCAATCCACCTGAATATTCGGTAGCTACAAGTATATCTCCGTTAAAGTAATCGAACCGGATGGTAATTTTAGTTCCTTTTTTATGTGGAAGAATGCGACATATCCTGGTTTTTATAAACAGTTTTGATTTTTCTTTTAAGCCGGAATAAAAACAAAGATATTCCGATTGGTGAATGATGTTACTGAGAATTCGCTTATCTAAAGGTTTATCAATTAAACTTTCAAGGTTTTGTATGATATGCCAGCTTATTTTGGTTAAAACGAGCGGATGAGGGAGGTTTTTAAAATAGTCATTTGGGAAGGAACTGTTATAATTAATAATATCCGGATTATCGAGCGTATAATTTATATCACTGATGGTAGCGTCAACCAGGTCGGTTGAAATTTTAATTCTTTTTTTACCAAGAAACAATATTAAATTTTTCAGATTCAATTTGTTATATCGTTTGATTGAATACAGATATAAAGTTACTGAAATTTTTGCTTATCTCATAAAAGGCAGGAGTGAACTATTTTGTCTGGGTTCATGACAATCAATTTTTAAAAGTAATAAAATCCTGCGTTTGGAAAATGTGCTTAATATAAAAATTCGCGGGTTAGAGTTGAATGAACTATGTGCATAATTATAGTCATAGATATAGTCAGTTAGTTTAATAAAGTAGCAACCAGGCATTACGTTTAGGAAATAAATAAGGTGATTTCTAAAACATAACCGGACTACCATATTATTTAACTTAAAATTTTTGATTATGAATTATTATTTAATTCCGACTAAACTGACCGACAATCCGAATGATTGTGTGGCCAAGGTAACCCAACAGGAAGTTGTTGGTTACAATGATCTGATTGCCCTTGCTACCCGCAGGGGACTGACACTCACCGATACTGAAATAATCAGTGTAATGAACGAAATGACCTATTGTATTATTGATGTTCTTAGCAGCGGTAAAGCTGTTGATACCCCGTTTGCACGCTTCAGGCCTTCGATAGGGGGAGTATTCAGAGACGAAGATGACCAGTTTGATCCGGCGAGGCATTACATTAAAATTAACTGCCTGGTTGGTAAAGATATTGTGGTTGATCTTAACAAGATTGTGCTTGAGAAAGTCAAATACGAAGCTGCTGCCCCTTATATTGAGGAGATAATGGATTATTCCACTTTGGAAACAAACAACGTGATTACACCATCGGGTGCCGCCGAAATTAAAGGCGAAATGCTTAAAATTGATAGGGAAGATGCGCTTCAGGGACTTTTCTTCAGAAGAAACGGTACTACAATAAAAGTAGACACCATTATCCGTAACCAGCCTTCTGATTTGATATTTAATGTGCCCAACACATTAACAACCGGTGAATATCAGCTGGAAATCAGGAATAAAATCAACAAGAAAGATGCAAATTTGAAAAACTATTTGTTCCCACAGCTTTTGACTGTCAGATAATTGATTGATTGGGTTTGAATTTTGTTTTAAGCAGTATTCCGAAAGGGACGCTGCTTTTTTTGCACAAAAACCGAGGTTGTCTCAAAAGGTTAAAATTGATCAATAGTATTTTGTGCGACTTTGTGAAGTACTTTGTGAGCCTTTGTGGTTCAATTATTTAACTTAACCACAAAGTAACCCAAAGGAAAGCACAAATGTGCTACAAAGGACTTTTGAGACAGCCTCGTGTTTTTTTTAGTACGAGTCAGTCAACTGTTTTATGTTCACGCATTCAAACACCGTCGGGAGCTGCGCACACCGACGGGTTTTCAAGTTGATAAACCCGACAGTGTCTGACAGACCTGTCGGTGTATACAATGCTGTAGAAGTATTACCTTATTTTAATAAAATTCAACTCTTCTTTGGGAAAAAGCCATCATTTTATTTTCCTTTAACATTCCAATCCTATTTACCATAAGTAACCTACCTCATTTACCGCAAGTAAACCAAAGAATTTACCGTAACAAATTAAGCCATTTACTATAAGTAATTGAAGCATTTACCGGCGATAAACATTGCATTTATTGTAAATAACGAAGGCGTTTACTGTAAGTAATTGATGATTTTATGGTAAGTAATTTAGGTATTTAAAAAAGTTTAAATTTACCTCGAATTACAACCGTTATGTAAATGCAATAAGAATTGAACTTAAAGCCGTTTCATTAAGAAAGAAAAATTAATGTAAATTATAGTATCGCAGAGGGAAAAGAGTTCATCTTCTTTTTTTAGTTTTGAGACCCGAAAGGTTTTCAAAACCTTTCGGGTCTTTTGAAAACATTTCGCACCTTTAAGTTAATTCACCACTCCCGTAACCACCGCCTTAGCGAGCAAGCCTAATATTTATTCCGATTTGACAAGCTTTTCTCTGTATTAATGAGACCCCAAATGTTTCTACAATCTTTTGATTCTAAAAACAAATCTCTCAATTTTTGAAGTTAAGAAAATAGAAGGCTAAAGCTGCAATCACTATTGCTAATCCTATGATAACCCATAGAAAGCTTTTGTAATTGTTGGCTGCAGGATTATTGTTTTCTGAAGAGTTGTTTAAAATATCGTCGATATTGGTTGAAGAGAAATTCTTTGGGCTATGAATGACTGATTTTTTGTCGAAAGTGTCATCATAACCATTTTCAAGATTAGAGATAATTTCGCGGGTAACTTTGATATTGATGTGTTTTGGCCCGCTTGAATCAGCCATTATAAAAGGAAGGTTGATTTCAGCTTCCTGATGGCTGTTTAGTTCTTCCAATGCACGAGAACAAGCATCGTTGATGCGTTTGGATGTCAATTCATCTTCTGGCAAATCAACACCGTTTTCACTTTTAAATTTCGAATATACGTATTTAATCAGCTTTTCTTTCATAGGAAAATATTTTAAATCAATTCAACAGCTTTGTTTTCGATCCGGTTAACCCACCGCCCCCTCAATCTCCGCCTTAGCTAGCAATCCCTTTATTTCCTGCGCTATTTCAATTTTTTCTTTTAAGAATCACAGAGGGCAAAGAGTACATTGATTTTTTAAAATCATCGCCGTTTGAGCTAAAGGCAGAAGGAACGCCAAGAATTTCAGCATAACCCAATGCCTGCTGCAATCCGTGACTAACCATGTGTTTATTTTCCTTTGCTTCAATAATGTCAATCCTGGTCCCGGGTTTCCATAAAAGTACATAAGCTGCAAACTTTTTCTTTTTCTTGTTCCTTGCCGACATTTCGCCGAGAACAATAACAGACCCTGGGGTTAAAGTAACTTCGCGACGTATTTGGGTTTGCTCGTCCCAACCTGCTTTTAAAATTGAGGGTGTGATGAACTTGGCCTTTATATCAGCTTCGGAAAGTTCTTTTATTTGTTTGTTATCTATAAGTGATTAGCAATTAGCCTATTATGACAAACCCGATTTGGCCAATAAAAATGTATTCAGGGTGTTGTTTAAACCAAATGCTAAAGTAGTTATTTTATTTAGATGTTGTGGGTTAGGGGAGGAATATTTCAGGCATAAAATGATTTTTTTGAGGAAATATAATGGTTAGTTTTTGAGAATTTGAATGTTTGGTTATAGAAAGATACAAAGCAGAATAACCTTACCAACCTTTAATAATATTGACTTTCATCTTTTAGTTTCTTGGAACGGGAAAGTGAACTTTATACTTAAACCGAAATAATTTTGATTTACTTGTCAGGGTATTAGAGGTTGAGGTTATTATTGTGAGGCTCTGATAAAATTCCACCCGATTTAAAAAATATTCAAGTTCCATATTGACAGGTTCATTCTGGTTATTTTCGGTCTCGTCCCGTCTGCCAAACAAGGCATCTGCCTCATCAAAGAATAAAATCCAGTCTTTATTTTCAGCTTTATTAAATATCATTTCCAGGTTCTTTTCTGTTTCGCCAATGTATTTGCTTACTACCTGGTTAAGATCAATCCTGTACAAATCCTGGCCAAGTTCTTTGGCTATTATCTCCACAGCATGAGTTTTTTCCGATTGGTTGTCACCATAAAAAAATACAATTTTACCTGCATCTTTTATACTTTCTGCTGTCAGTTTATGTTTTTTACGTTCATCCATGGTTTGTCCGGAAGAAGTGATTATTTGTTTTATAACAGCAATTTCAGTATCAGGTAATTTTAAATCTTCCCAGGAAGCCTTTGGCTCAATTCTTTGGGCGAATTTGTCAAATTCCTTCTTACTCCTTTCCTGTTTATGGACCTGCCCAAATGATTTATAACAAAAAGCGAATAAAATAAGGACATATATTGGAGTGATGCCAATCTTTTTCATAGTATTTTGTTTAAAGTTTATATTTCCACTTTGTACAACATTCTCACTCAAAAAGCGGCATTGCATGAGTATATTTAAATAAAACGATTATTCAAATTTACGGTTTTTTTATTTAGGGTGTTAAGTATTGAAAACAAATATGTTAGATTGGTTCTGTGCATTAATGTAATATAAAAGCATCCCGGCGGTTAACCGTTTCGTTTTTCTTAACAAATCATGAGCAGTTGCCGGCATGCTCGGGGGCTGATCATTACGTGAATAGGGTCAGATCATTTCTGGATCGAAAGTAGATCATTATGGGATAGATATTCATTTTTGGTGTAATATTAATTTTTACATGATAAAATGAAAAGTTCTTGATGTTTGTTAATTTGTCTAATGTTTATTATAAAAATAATATTACTAAAACTTGACTTCTGATTGTAAATGCCTTAACTTTACATAGTTAAAGTTATTTGAAGTTTAAAAGATACAAAACCCTAAAAAAATTGTAAACTGAAACAGGTATAAATAAAGTTAAGGGACAGCATTATATTTAACCATCGTAATTAAAAATTTCCAAATTATCGAAACAGATGCCATTTTAAGCTTTAGGATGGTTGTTTTGGATAATCCATTTCTATTAAAACAAAAAGATGAAAGAAATTCTTGACTTAATTGGGAATGACCAATTAGATGAAGCAATAAAAATCCTTTTGGAAAAATCAATTAAAATAGATGATATTCAAAAAGAACTTATTTTGCTTCAGGCCAGACTTGCCGATTTAAAGAGGGATTCTATAAAAGGAATTGTTAAAGATGAAGATGAAAATTTACAGAAAAATCAGATTCGCAATGCCTTGATTGAGCTGACATTTAATTTGAAAAAGAAAGTCCAAAAACAAACTTCGAGAAAAAAAATATTGGATATTACTTTTTCTTTCTCTTTAGTTTTTAATATAGCAATTACTATTAATCTTATAATCTGTAAATGCGACTGCATACAAAATGAAGAAAAATTAGACGCAATTGCCAAATTTATGCTGCGTGAGGCAGACGATCTATTTAAAAGAAAACATTGCTATTATGCTTATACAAAATATGTATTTGTGCGGGACAAGATTAGAAATGGGAAGATTGATGATAATTTAAAATACAGAATTGAAGAGTGTAAAACTTGCACAGAACAGTTAAAGAAAATGGATATTTGGATATATACGGCGGATAGTCTTGTAAGGGAAGAAAAATTTGATTTGGCAATTAACAAATTCAGGGAAATTATAATTTTTAACAATACAAACGTGAATGGTGTTTTTATAAATAAAAAGTTAGAACGCAAACTAAAAGGATTTTTAAATACTATTGATATTATGTTAATTACTGCAGCAAGAGAGAAGGATATAGTAAAGTTTAAACCTCCGGTTAATAAAAGAAATCCTAAAGAGGTATCAGGATTCGAATTTAATGAATACCAAATCAAATTAAAAGGGAATTTAAATTTAGAAGCTACTGATATTATAAATTATGATGTAGATCATTCGGAGAAAGAAAAAAAAGCATTTGACAATTTGGATAAAATAAAAAATAAAATCAAAGATTTACTCCAACAGGTTGAAATGAGTTATAGTGATGAGTAACGAAACTACCTCTTTTTAAAACAATAATTAAGTTAAGTACATCTCCTACATTCAGCATCCTTCGCTTATGAAAATAGTTTTAAAAATAAAATGCTTTTGTAATTTTATTTTTTAAATGCAAAATATCTATTATCTAATCACCTTTTAAAAACCAAGATATTCAAAATAAAATTGGGCAATGTTTTCAAATACATAGGGCAACTCTAAAAATTCACAATCACTTAAAAATCAGATATTTTAAGTGATTTTTTATTTGGAAAAAGCCCCAAAAATTAGTATTTTGGGGCAAAAATGGGGAATTGACTGTTCCCCATCCAAATAAAATCGTATGACAAATTTACAGCCTTTAAGTTTATTTTTCCAAAGATTCATTGTTAAGCAATCGAGCCATTTGATGTTTTTGGAAACTCCACTTGGAAAACTATATCAAAGTATCCCTTTTGAAGAACTAGCAAATCTTCTTCCTAAAAGGAACAAAAGTGGGCGCACTCTTTCTTGGTTTGGTCATATCAGGATTTTTTCGGGCTCATGTTTTTGAAACATTACACCAACCTGAGCGATCAAAAACTAATCGAACGATTGAACACAGACTGGGCGATGCAATTCTTTTGTGGGATGCAGCTAAAAATCTATGAAATAACAAAAGATGACGGACTTGTAAGCCGTATCCGTCAATATCTCGCAGAACATATTGAAAATAGAGGATGTTCAGCGTATACTTATAGCAAATTGGAAAGAAGATATGGAAAATACCCATGCCCTTTATCAGATGCAACAGCGTATGAGAGGCTCATACGTCTCTACCGATGTAAAACTTCTTTTTGGGACTGCGTTTATTGGGTTTACCAGGCAATATTTGTTATATGCAAGGAATTAAAGATAAAGCGCCCCCCGCTCCAGGTTTGTAGGACAAGAGAGGAAACAGCTTTCTACAACAAATGCAGGAAGAAACCCATAAGATAACACACACACACAAAAAAGCGCTGTTGTATCTTCTAAATAAGGGACTTGGGCAATTAAAGGAGATATTGAAAATGATCATAAAAATGAAATAAGTTTGGATGAAAAACAATCCATCCGACTGATTTACATCAAAGAAGTATATCGTCAGCAATTGTACATGTTTGATAATCATACAAATACTGTTATTAACCGATAGTGTCTTTATTTAAACCCTATATAAGGCCTATAGTAAGAGGAAAGGAAAACAAGAAGGTAGAATTTAGAGCCAAAGTAAACAAGAGCATGGTTGATGGAATAAGCTCTATCGATAGATTTCCGTCCTTTTGATGCCTTTAATGAAGCATTGGAACTCAAAAGGAGCATAAGGCTACATAACCAAAGGTTTGGCAGGTGCAAGCAAGTTGGGGTAGATGCCATATATGGTACCACGCAACAGAAATACATGAAAGCAAAAAAAATCTTTCATTCATTAGTAAGAAAAGGAAGAGCATCAAAGTATGAACAGGAGAGCATCTGATGCAGTCAATTGGGCAAAGAACGTTCTACAGTTTTAGAAGGAAGTTTTGGTACGAAAAAAACCACTATGGCTTGAGTAAAGCAAAAGCAAGGACAGAACCAACAGAAATAGTCTGGATATTATTAGATAATGACTGCAAACGCAGTAAAAATATCCAAGCGACGAGCCATGAGAGAAGCACCACCTGGGAAAGCTCCGGTACAGCTTGTAATAGCAGCTTAAAATTAAGAAAACTCTGAATATCCTGGTTTTATAGGGGAATTATACATATTTTCCAAAATGTAAACTATTGTTTACATAAAAACAATTCAAATTCCAGAGAAAAAATCAGATAAAATAAAAAAACAGTATTAGAAAGTTGAAATCCTAATACTGTCATGCTGTCATTGCTGTTAAATTATTCAATTTTCAGGGAATCCCTACATAAGTATCGCTTTAAAGGATAAAATTTTAATCCGGAAAAACTCCTAACCTGTACCCTGAATAACCCCCACCCTTACTTCCACGGCCCCCATTCAAGGGTTAATTTATCTCTCGTACGGCTCTTGCCTGTGGTAAGGTTTTTCTGGTAATAGCTGATTCCGTCCTTTTCAAACGAACACGAAATGGTTTCGTATTTGTATTTTGCGTCTTTTGAGTTAAAATAATTTATCAAAAGTGATTTGCTTATTACACCGTCTTTTTCGTAAAGGTAACTGGTTACATACCGGTCCTTGTTCAGCAAAAGAATGCATTTTTTATTCAGGTTTTTATCAGCGCCTGTAAATTCCATGCTCTTTAAATCAAAATTGGCGTCGAATTCAAACACCAGGGTGCCATCTATATAAACGTCATTTGGATCCCTTGTTTTCTTTACTGTAAATTTATTCCCCTGCCTTGTTATCGCGTAATTATCAGTATAACAAACCTTGCCGATGTTTATCCCGCCCCAGCGGTCGCAATAGTTTATAATCCGGCAATTCGACATCAGGCCATCGGCAAAATACTCATATTCTTTAATTTGCGTAACGTCAGAAAAGAGCAAGGCGCCTTTCTTGTAATTGCTGTTCGCTTCAAAATAGCTGATGTATTTTTTTATCTTCTTTACCCTTCCTTTTGTATCAAAAAATACCGAATCAATGGGGAGTTTATAATAATTTCGGGTATCTTTTTTTAGAATGGTGCTTTGTCCTTCCATTCTGATGGTCTTTTTCGAAGCATCATATTTCAAAGTGTAATTTATTTCGGGAATATTCAGGGACAGAATTTTTTTGCTAAGGGTATCCACTTTGATTTTAAACGTATTTCCGGAAAGATTGATGACCGGGCGCCAGGGGGAATAGGGTTCATCCATTTTCTGAAATAAAGTAGTGTAGGAATAGTTGCTTAATACCGAATCGCCGATAATCTTTACCTGTTCGATGGAAATAATCAACTCTTCGCTGTTCGATTTTATAGCAGCTTCCAAAATTCCTGGTAGTTCCTGTTTAAGAAAGGTTAATGAATCCAGCATAAGTTTTCGGTGATAGATGGAATCCCGTACAAATTTTTCGCGGGCAAGAATGAGCGCCGAATCAACAGCAACAACGCTGGTATCCTGGATTACCAAAACAGGATTCTGATTATTTTTAGCGGTATCCTGTTCTACCTGGGCAAATAGTTGCGTGCTGGTCAATAATCCCAACAGGATAAAAAGAATTAGGCGCTTCATATAATTACTATTTTAGGTAAAGTTTATGTATGCTTTATATTAAGCAAAATTAATAATAAAACCTAAGTACAGGGATTTTTTATTTCGAAAATAAGATTCTGATTTAAAGATTGAATAAATAAATTCAATATTGTGCTTTATATACCAGGGTTAGTCAAAACAAAAACCCTTCAGATACAAACAGTAAATGAAGGGTTTTTTGGTGTTGTCCCGCCAGGGCTCGAACCTGGACTCTTCTGAACCAAAATCAGACGTGTTGCCAGTTACACCACAGGACAATCTTTTTGAATCGGGTGCAAAATTAAAAAAAATTGTAATCGGGCAAATATTTTTTGAATAAATATTTCAAAAAAGTAGCGGATAATAAAAAAAGTGTATTTTTGCTTTTCATCTAAAAATAAGAATATGAGCGATATTTCCCTCACAAAGTCTGATAAAATAATGCCAGGTTTTCAAAAAGTAAACAATATTGCAGGATGGGTTGTTTTTGCCATAGCCCTTGTCACATACCTGCTCACCATAGAGCCAACTTCAAGTTTATGGGATTGCGGGGAGTTCATAGCTTCGGCAAACAAGCTGGAAGTCGGCCATCCTCCGGGGGCTCCGCTTTTTATGATTGCTGCCAAGGTATTTTCTTTGTTGTCCTTTGGAGATAACACCAAGGTGGCCATGATGATCAATGCTTTATCGGCCCTCGCAAGTGCATTTACAATTCTTTTCCTTTTCTGGAGTATTACTTATTTTGCCCGAAAACTGGTAAAAAAGAATGAGGCAGATTATCAGTCAGGTGATCTTATCGCAATAATCGGAAGTGGAGTGGTTGGCGCCCTTGCTTATACATTTTCAGATACTTTCTGGTTTTCGGCTGTTGAGGGGGAAGTATACGCGCTATCGTCCCTGTTTACGGCAGTTGTATTCTGGGCAATTTTAAAATGGGAAAGAATTGCAGATGAAAAATACTCAAACCGCTGGCTGGTATTCATTGCCTACCTGATGGGACTTTCAATCGGGGTTCACCTGTTAAACCTGTTGGCCATTCCCGCCATTGTTTTTGTTTATTATTTCAGGAAATACCCGGTTACAAAACTGGGAATCTTTTATGCAATGTTAACAGCCATAGCAATTTTAGGAATTGTAATGTACGGAATTATCCCTGGTGCTGTTAAAATAGCTTCATGGTTCGAGCTTATGTTTGTAAATGGATTTGGCCTGCCTTATAATACAGGCGTAATATTTTATATTCTGCTTCTTGTAGGACTGGTCTTCTTCGGAATACAGTACAGCGAAAAACACAGGAAAGCCCTTTTAAATACCATCATTCTGAGTACTACGGTTATTCTAATCGGGTATTCGTCTTTTTCAATGACGGTGATAAGGGCTATAGCCGATACTCCCATGAATGAAAACAAACCAGATAATGTATTTTCGCTTCTTGCCTATTTAAACCGCGAACAATACGGCGACAGGCCTTTGTTATATGGTCAGTATTTCAATGCCGATGCCATAGATGAAAAGGTTAATTACACCTATGCCAAGAAAAACGGGAAGTACGAACAAATCCCAACTACCAATTCCGAATATAAATATGATCCCGAATTTTCTACCCTGTTTCCACGTATGTACAGCCACCAGGGAAACCATATTACAGGATATTCAAGCTGGGCAAACCTGTCCAACACCAAAGACAAACCTTCTTTCATTGAAAATCTGGCTTTCTTTTTTGGATACCAGGTGAATCATATGTATATCAGGTATTTTATGTGGAATTTTTCGGGAAGGCAAAATGATGAACAGGGCCATGGCGACCATTTGAAAGGAAACTGGATTACAGGCATTAAATTTCTGGATGCCCTGAGGCTTGGTCCGCAGGATAAATTGCCTGAAAGTATGCGAACCAACAAAGCCAGAAATAAATACTATATGTTGCCACTCATACTTGGGCTTATTGGAATGGTTTACATGTACCAGGTTTCGCCCAGGCAATTTGTGGTGGTGATGCTGTTATTTATTTTAACCGGATTTGCCATAGTAGTATACCTGAACCAAACACCTTATCAACCCAGGGAAAGGGACTATGCCTATGCCGGTTCATTTTATGCATTTGCCATCTGGATTGGTATTGGCGTATTTGCACTGGCTGATTGGCTGAAAAAATTTGTATCATTTAAAATGGCAGCTATATTGGCAACCGGAATTACACTGCTTGTGGTACCGGGAATTATGGCCAAAGAAAACTGGGACGATCATGATCGTTCCGGAAGATACACCGCGAGGGATTTGGCAAAAAATTACCTTAATTCCTGTGCCCCCAATGCCATCTTATTCACTTATGGCGACAATGATACATTCCCACTTTGGTATGTACAGGAAGTAGAAGGTTTCCGCACAGATGTGAGGGTGGTAAACCTGAGCCTGCTTGGTACCGATTGGTACATTAACCAGATGAGAAAAAAGGCCTATGAATCCGATCCAGTGCCCTTTACCATGGCACCTGAAAAATACGAACAGGGTAGTCGCGATGTATTGCCGGTTCTCGATAGATATAAAGAGGTATTGTCGCTGAAAGAAGTAATTGAATTTATAGCTTCTGACGATCCACGTGCCAAAATTGAAGCCCAGGATGGCACAAAAATGAATTATATACCGGGGCAATATGTAGCGTTTATGGTTGATTCTGCCAAAGTTGTAAGTACAGGACAGGTTCCAAAGGAAATGATGGACAGCCTGGTTCCGGCGGTAGCCTTTAATCTCGACAGAAAATACATAACCAAAAGCGATATGATGGTGCTTGATCTTGTAGCCAATTATAAATGGGACAGGCCGATCTATTTCGCTTCGAGTGTTGGTACCGAGAATTACCTGAACCTTTATGAACATTTCCAGCTCGAAGGGTTTGCCTATCGTCTTGTACCCTTTAGAACAACCTATGCCAACGGGGACATAGGCTATGCAAAAACTGATATTCTTTACGACAATGTGATGAATAAGTTTGTCTGGGGGAGAATGAATGAACCTGACGTTTTAATTGAGACCTATAACCTGCGCCAGCTTTCAATTATGAAAGTACGTGAAGTTTTTGTCAGACTTGCCGATGCGCTCATGAACGAAAAGAAGAAAGACTCTTCCATAAAAGTACTCGACCGGATGGTTGAACTTACGCCGCACAGCCAGGTGCCCTATGATTATACAATTATTCCGGCAGCAGAATTGTATTATCGGCTGGGACAGAAAGAAAAAGGAGATAAAATAATTCAGAAACTAAGTGATATTTATACTGAGGAGGTAGAATATTACCAAAGCCTGACAGGAGATTATGCAAAATCAGTGGCTTACGATACCAAAGTGGCCATGAGTGTTTTACAGGAACTTGTCAATCTGTCAAAAGTTTATAGTCCGGAAATCAACAAAACTTTATCTCAAAAGTTTAATGTTTACCTCGAAAAATATATGGGACCTAAACCATCAAATATAAAGTAAAGAGAAATTGAACTGGAATAATATTTTACAGACCCTGGACAATGCTCCGGGGTCTTTTTTTTGATGACATCTGATAATCTGAAAATGATTTTATAAACCCAAATAATGCAATAGAATTGCATTATCGATTAAGAAATTGTAATTCAGTATCATTCAAGATACTTCAAACAATTTCTAAATCGGGGTTAACCCAACTAAATCAGTTAGTTCGGCTCATCATTCGCCTCCTAATGATTAAATTGGGATAAATAAATTTGTGTTACTTCAATTTAGAATACTTATTTTTAAAATTTATAATAGAAAATTAATTGTATCATTGATTTATGAATAGGTTTTTAGTTGCCCTGATAAAGTAAATACCATGGAAATTGTTGTCATTTTATTAAGCATAGGTTTACCCCTAGTAATTACAATAGGATTTTTAAGCTATTTAGGCCGGTTATCAAGCAGCGTTTGGTTTTGGACTTATTTTTATATACGAATCAAAGGTAAAAAATCAACGGCCATAATTGTTGATTCAATGAGTAAAATAACAAACATAACCATAAATAAGTCTGCACAATATTTATTTACAGTTGTATTGGATGTAGTTGATCCTGATACTTTTTCAAAATACAGGATAAAAAGAAAATACCTTGATAACTGGTATTCAGCATTGAAGGATAAAAATGTTGAATTGCCTGTAATTATTCATCCTGCAAATAGTGAGTTAGTGATTCCTGATAAAAAAGAAATGCGGAAGAAAAGAAAACTACAACTCAAACAAATAGAGGAATCGGAGGAAAACAGGTTGAATAAGTTAATGAATTCGTGAAATTTTTATGCATTATTTTTTAATTGCCTTTTAATCAATTCTTCCAGCCAGTACACATGGTTTTTTAAATCGCTGCACTTCTCCTTTCAGGTTAAAAGCTTCAAAATACACAATATATATTCCTATCCGGGCTTTTGTATTGTCCTGGTTTAAACCATCCCAGCTAAATTCTCCATCGGTAGCCAACAATACATTTTCAGCAATTTTTTTAATTATCCGGCCATGCCCGTCGTAAATGTTTACATTGGCCACATATCCCGGTTCACCGAACTGATAACGGATAAAAAGCCGGTCATCCCTTCCGTCATTATCAGGCGAAAATGTTTCAGGCTCAACTATTATTTCCTGGCTGTTTTGGCTTGCAGATTGATGAAATTGTGAGTTTTTGTTGGCTGGTGTGGCAAAGCCATAACTTTCTGCCGCCGAACTCCAGTTGGTCAATAGATTTGCAGGTTTTTCAGGATCTATCCTTTCCAGCGAAATGCCTTCTGTATTGGTGAGTAGAGCATAATGCATATTGTCGTTGTACTGAAACTCATCAACTATTGTATCGCCATACAACAGGACTATCGTGCCCATATCATCGTTGTAGGAAGGCAGGGAAGCGGGCTGTACAAATATATCATAAGCAGGTGCAGGGTAATTTATTTTCGTAACATTAGTGTCGGAGGTTATGCCCAGAAAATGGAATGAAGGATATAGATAGTTTTTATCCGAAATCTGCTTTTCCTGGTCGAGGTTGCCATCCTTGTCCCTGTTTGCCAGTTTTAGTTTGCTCAAATCAACCGAAAATCCGGATTTATTATAGATTTCAACGAAATCAACGCCCCCGGGTTTTGGATTGAACAGCATCTCGTTGATAACCAGGTCGTTTTTGGCAGGCATAAAATATTGAAATGATAAATCAACCGGTAATATTGTATTCCCATTAAAATCTTTAATATTTTCGATATGCAGGATATAGTTGGTTTTGTTTTGAAATGCATCACCAAATTCAAGAAAAACTTCATTTTTATTCTCCAGGTGTTTCAGGGCAAATAATGGATGTCCGAATCCGTTATCAATGTTATAATTATCAGTATTTTGAGCAGAGTTCAGTTCAACTTCTTCTGAAAAAATGAGGTGGAGGATTTTATCGCTTTCGGGATACAAACCGGTAGGATGAATAAGATAATAAGTAAAACCTGCAGAAACCTGTACTAAAATGTTTCCGCAAAAGTCAGTCAGATTGCTGATTGAAAGGTTTTGCGAAATTCCATCTTTAAATGGGTCCGTAAATTTTAAAATCAATGTAGCCCTGCCTGAATCTGCAAATGAAATGGAGTAGGGGGTATTGGTTCCATCATCAAGAATATAATTTAAGGGATTCAACGCATCCGATTCGTTGATGCTTTTGGAAAAATTCAACAATAGGGTGTTGGAGGACAAAACCTGTGTACTTTCGAGTACTGGTAAAATATTATCGGGATTCGTTTTATAAACTGAATTCTGATGGCAGGGTGTTCCACCTTTAAAATCTGTCGATGCTTTCCAGTTTGAATTTTCACCACAGTTGTTATCAGGATCAACCCTTTCAAGCGACCAACCGCCAGATGATTTATTAACATCTCCATACCAGGAATCTTCATATTTTACATAATCAACTAAAACGTTTTGTTTGTTGAAAATTGTAATTTGTGTGCCCGATGAGGTCAAAGCCGTGGAGGACAAAATTCCTGCAACCTGTCCGTACACTGAAAAATTCGAAGTATCATCTTCGGAACAAACAATGAGGTACGATTTTGCCGGTAAAATGCAATATGGAAATACCGAAACCGTCTGACTTCCAAGTTGTAATTTCCAACCCGTGAGGTCAATATTGTAATCGGTTTTATTATAAATTTCGAGGTACTCAGCGGCAGGTAAAACATTTGGGGCTGGTGAAACATCGGCCATAATTTCGTTTATTACAATGTCAAATGAATTGCCCGGATAATAGCTGAATGTTTGGTTGGTTGCCGCAAAAATATTTCCACAAATATCTGAAATATTGGAAATAAGCAGGTTATGATTTCCAATTGTGAATGGCGTGGAAAAATTCAAGTTTATTATCCACGATGAATCTCCGTTGAATTGAACCTCTTCGGGTGATACCCAGCCATCCAGCAGGTAATTGTTCACATTGCCCAGCAAAGAAATATCGAGTTCTTCATTAAAAACAAGTTGAATTCGTTTTTCAGAGATAGCCCTTGTACTTTGCAGTATTGGTGCGATATTATCAGGATTGGTATTTTTATTTGAATTTTGCTTTCCCGGTGTTCCCCCTTTTAAGTCCACTGAAGCTGTCCAGTTTTTTGACCTGCTGCAGGTATTGTCAGGGTCTATCCGTTCAAGCGACCATCCACCATCGTCTTTGACCGAATTGCCATACCAGGTGTCAGTATATTTTATTGAATCAGAAACCAGTCCCAAATTCGTTATCAAAACCACATCAACACCTGAATTCGTTAAATCGGTACTGCCCATTATCCCAATGGTTTCGCCATAATCAATTAAATTATTGGCGCCAGTTTGGGAGGTAATTATCAAATAAGAATCAGTCCCTAAATTTTTAGTTGGGATAATTTTTGAAGTACTGCCGGTTTTTATTTTCCAATCCGTAAGGCCAATGGTATAATTTGTCCTGTTATAGATTTCGAGGTATTCAAATTCCGGCAATCCCGCAGAGGGAGATGGATCGGCCATTATCTCGTTTATTATTATATCTTTAGGTAAAACCTGATGATATACAAAAGACAGGTCTTCAGATGAAATAACAATTCCGTTTATATCCGAAACATTTGAAACTGTTAGGTTATAAGGCAAATGAGCAGAAAAGTCCGTGCCGAAAACCAGGTTTACCAGGGTATCGGAAATAAGTAAAGCCGAAATGGGATTGCCAATTCCATTGTTAACCAGGTAATAATTTATGGTCTCAGCACTTATCTTGTTCAGGGGATGCGAAAATTCTATAATTAGTTCGTGGTTTGTTTTTACATAAGTTTGTTCAGGTTTAAAGGCAGAAAAATAAAAATTTCCGTCATAAGGATTCATTACGTTTCCACAACGGTCAATCATGTTGGTAACGGAAATTGAATATTGAAAATTCTCTGTAAAATTAGCAACAAAATTCAGGTCAACACTGGTCATATCTGGTCTTAAAGCTGCACTTACCGGCATACCTATTCCGGAAAGCTGATAGTTGGCAATGTTTTCAGCAACAGCCTGAATAATTTCTTCCGTGAACTGAATTCTTAAAGTATTTTGGCTAATGGCCAGCAATGAGGTTACTGAAGGCGGCTGATCATCGTACGAAACAGATACATTGTCGAAAATGGTGGCATCACCGGAATTGGGATTGTTAATTCTTATGATAACCTGGAGGGAATTTCCATTCAGACAATTTTCAGAGGCAACTGAACTTCCGAAATTACCGATGTTCTGTCCATTCACCGAAAATTGTGACTCTGGTCCGCCATTTAAAGAATAATACAACTTTACATATTTGTTGACATTGGTAGAAGTGCCTGTTTCAGAAACATTTACAGATAAATTTATATTTGCTTTACCTGTAATATCAATAATTTCCGATCTCCAGACTGCTTCACCGTCTATGTTTACAGCCTGGATTCTTCCACCTCCCGTGGTAACGGTTTTAATAAAATCAGAGGTAGTCAGCATGGTACAGGCACTGGCATCAATTGTCCATTTTGAAATGCCCGACATATCACTGCCACCACCCCAGTAACCTTTTTCAGCCACATCAAATGTTTCTGTCCAAATGTTAACCTGGGCAAAAACGTTCGGAAGGGTAAGGAAAAACAGAAGAACGGCCGTAAATATCCACTTCATGTTGTTTATTTTGAGGCCTGATACAGGTTTATATGGTCAGGATTTTGCCAGTAGGGCTCAGGTTGTCGGCGGGCGCCTTACCGGTTTCCTTTTTTATCTGTTTCCTTCTACATTTTTCAGATTTCTCCATCGATTCGCAATAGAGTTTTATCCAACCCTGTTTTACAACCTCGGCATTTCCTTTAAAATTGAGAAAAAAACCACATTTCTCAAGATTTTCGCATTTTTGTTCCATTCTGATAATTTTGGGTTAAAAATCAAATATACAAATAATTATATGGTAAATTGAATTCCTGATCAATTGAATTTATGTCAATAAAGATAACCTATTTTCTTCAAAAATATGCAGAAAGATTGCAGTCTTTATCACTTTTGCGGATTTATAACGAATTTCATTACTTTTACGCCCTGTTTTTACTTTAAATCATGTCAGTTTTTTTATTTGATAAAATTATTTTTGGACCTGTAAAAAGCAGGCGACTGGGCATTTCGTTGGGAATAAATCTTCTGCCAGTTGATTCGAAACTTTGTAATTTTAATTGCATCTATTGCGAATGTGGCTGGACGCCTGAAACCAGGAAGATGAAAGCTATCTTCCACAACCGTGAACTGGTGGCTCAAGAACTGGAAAGAAAGCTGAAAAAAATGGTTTTGGCTAACGAAAATCTTGATGCCATTACCTATGCCGGAAACGGTGAACCTACTATGCATCCTGAATTTGAAGGGATAATTGATGATACTATAAAACTGAGAAATAAATATTATCCAAATGCCAGGATTGTTGTACTTTCTAATTCAACGTTGCTCAACAGGGCTAAAGTTTTAAATGCTTTGAATAAAGTGGATGATCCAATTCTGAAACTCGATTCTGTTTTTCCTGAAACAATTGAATTGCTGAACAAACCTCTTGGCGCATTTAATATCGAAAAACTAATTGATCAGTTGGTTAAGTTTAAAAGAAACCTTATTATTCAAACAATGTTTGTGAAAGGGAGTTTTAAAGGGAAAAACGTAGATAATACAACCGATGAAGAGGTCTCTGCATGGATTAACGCATTGCATAAAATAAAACCAAGAATGGTAATGATTTATACTATTGACAGGGATACCCCGGTTGATACCCTCGAAAAAGTAAGCCTGGCTGATTTGAAACGAATCAGCAATCGACTCGTGGCAGAAGGTTTCACGGTGCAGGTTTCAGGTTAAAGGCATTTTCAACTTTTAAACCAACAAATAATTATAGGTATTGCAATTAAAGAATTTATAAGATATCATTGTATCCGGTTTAACTCAAAACAAAAGAAAATGAATTCCAAATCCACAACTTTATTACTGATATTGTTTGCAGTAATTTCGAATTATGCATTAGGTCAGAAAGACGATTATGAATCAAAGATTAACGATTTGATATCGAAAATGACCCTTGAAGAAAAAATCGGTCAGATGAACCAGTACAATGGTTTCTGGGATGTAACCGGACCGGCACCGGAAAACAAAGATGCCAGAACAAAATACGATCAGTTGAAATCGGGCAGGGTCGGTTCCATGTTAAACATTACAGGAACTGCCAATGTAATGAAAATGCAGAAAATGGTAATGGATAATTCCAGGTTAAAAATTCCATTGATTTTTGGTTACGATGTGATTCACGGATATAAAACTTTGTCGCCAATTCCGCTTGCAGAAGCGGCAAGCTGGGATTTGACTGCCATTGAAAATTCAGCAAGGGTAGCCGCCAACGAAGCTTCGGCGGTTGGTATAAACTGGACTTTCGCTCCCATGGTTGATATAACAAGAGATGCACGCTGGGGTAGAGTGATGGAAGGTGCCGGCGAAGATCCATACCTTGGAAGTAAAATTGCATATGCACGGGTTAAAGGATTCCAGGGCGAAGATTTATCGGCAATCAATACCATTGTGGCCTGTGCCAAACATTTTGCCGCATACGGTTTTTCCGAATCAGGCAGAGACTATAATACAGTGGATGTAGGTACATACACGCTTTATAATGTTGTGTTCCCTCCTTTCAAGGCTACTGTTGACGCAGGTGTGGGTACTTTTATGAATTCCTTTAATGTATTAAACGGGATTCCGGCTACTGCCAATTCATTTCTTCAACGCGAAATACTGAAAGGGAAGTGGAAATTCAATGGATTCGTTGTTTCTGACTGGGGTTCGGGCCGCGAAATGATTGACCACGGCTACGCTTCCGACCTGAAAGATGTGGCTAGGTTGGCAGCAAATGCAGGCTCTGACATGGACATGGAATCTGCAGCCTACGTTGATCATTTAAAAAGCCTGGTTGAAGAAGGAAAAGTACCTGTTTCGGTTATCGATGATGCAGTTAGGCGCATTTTAAGAATTAAATTCAAACTTGGCCTTTTTGACGATCCTTACCGGTATTGCAATACGGAAAGAGAAAAAGCAGTTGTAAATTCAGCTGAGATGCACAAAGCAGTACTGGATATGGCGAAAAAATCAATTGTTTTGCTTAAAAATGCCAACAACCTGCTTCCATTGAAAAAAGAAAACCTGAAAATTGCACTGATTGGCCCCCTGGCGAAGGACAAGAACAGTCCGCTCGGTAGCTGGAGGGGTTCAGCAGACGAGAATACGGCTGTTTCAGTTCTGGAGGGATTACAAGCCTATAAGGGCAATAAAATCTCCTATGCCAAAGGTGCAGATTTATGGGTAGGAAGTACTTCTTTTGCCATGGAAGTGAAAATAAATGAAACTGATAAAAGCGGTTTCAGCGAAGCCATTGAACTGGCTAAAAAATCGGATCTGGTAATTATGGTTTTGGGCGAACATGGATTTCAGTCCGGCGAAGGAAGAAGCCGTACGGAGCTTGATTTGCCGGGCGTGCAGCAGGAATTGCTCGAAGAAGTCTATAAAGTAAACAAAAATATTGTTTTGGTGCTTATGAATGGACGTCCGCTTGTTTTAAACTGGGCCAACGAAAACATACCCGCCATTGTTGAAGCCTGGCATTTGGGAACTGAAAGCGGAAATGCCATAGCCCAGGTAATTTACGGGGATTACAATCCATCAGGGAAGCTCCCAATGTCATTTCCCCGAAGTGTAGGCCAACTGCCGGTTTATTACAATCATTTTAGCACAGGCCGCCCCGGACCATCGGAGGCTGTTTTTTGGTCACATTATAATGATCAGGTGAATTCGCCGCTTTACCCGTTTGGTTTCGGTTTAAGTTACACTACTTTTGAATACAATAATCTGAAAATTGATGCTACTGATCAGAAAAAAATCAAAGTTTCGGTTGAAGTAAAAAACACTGGAAAAGTAACAGGTGAAGAAGTTGTGCAGCTTTATATCCGTGATATGGTTGCTTCGCCGGTTAGGCCGGTAAAGGAACTGAAAGGTTTTGAAAAAATCAGTCTGAATCCGGGAGAAAGTAAAACAGTTCTATTCAACCTTACTGAGGCAGAACTAGGTTTTTACAATGCCACCGGGGAGTTTTTGGTTGAGCCGGGCACCTTTGAAATTTTTATCGGCACCAGTTCTGATAAAGGATTAAAAACCAGATTCGAATTAAAATAAAATATTTGGTTAATAGGGTAAAAGGTTTCTGCAATAGCAGGGCCTTTTTTTATTCCTGTTGAATTACTTAAAGATGTTTATTTTATTAATTTTGAAAATAAATGTAATGTTTTAACAATTTACCAGATGAAACATCCATGTAAAGTATTTCTAAACACTACTTGTCCCGATTAATCGGGAAGGGGATGATTATATGGATGTTCCATGTGACCTTGAAAAAACAATAAAAAAATAAACACATGAAATACATTGCCCAGCTTTTGCTCAGGCCCACCACAGGCACCCACGAGGTGAAAAGTACCAGGAACAAATTATTGCTGAAGTTCAGGGCACTTTTTATAAAAAAGGAATACATCCTGATTAAGGAAACTTTTTCAGTTCCTGATTTTTTAATAGAGCTTAACCTGGCGCTTAAAGAAATGCACATTACCAATTTAGTGAAATTAACGCATGATGATATTGATTTTTACCTCGATAACCAGCATAAACCAAACGATCTTGACGATGCCATCCGGGATTTTGGTTTTCTTATAAAAAATTCTTTTGAGCGGTTTTACGAAGAAATTTCAGTCTTGCTCGAACACAAAACCAATGAATTGTTTTATGTAATTGAAATTGTACTTCGCAGGGTTCATCCGGTTGGTCAATATCCTGTGCAATTTATAATCACCTGCCTGCCTTTGGGGAAAACCAATAAAAAAACAGAACAAAAAATAAAAGGTTTTGTTGAAGAGCTTGAAACCAAACTGGAGCGATATATTAATCCCGGAGAAATAAAAACCAGTTTCATAAAAAAACTTGGCGAAGAATATTCAGATGATGAAGCCGGTGAAGAAAAAGAAATTGATGCCCAGTCAGTTATGGTACAGGAGAAAAAATGCATATTTTTCCCTCTTTATGGAGTAATGCCGGGTGAAACTACGGTTGTTGAACTGGCTAAACTCGGAACAAGAGCCAAAGATTATGATTCGGATAAAAAACTGTATAAGTATTACACTGTTCAGGGAATGCGATTTTGGTTTACCGGTGAATTAACCACCCACATGTACCTTACATACACCGATCCCCTTCCTGCGCAATGGAGAAATTGCGGATTCGACTGGAATTTATCTTATACAAATTGGAAAATTTTATTTCGAAAACTCGGTTTTACAATTGCCGATATAAAATCGCCTGCGGTTGAATGGTATTCAGGAAAAAGAACCTTATCTGCGGAGTTTTTGGCTTCGAAAAAAATTACCGATAAAATTTCCATCAGTTTTGAACTTGATTTTAATTACAGTCAGCGCTCTTCGGTAGATGTTAATGGTACATTATATAGCATTTCAGTAAGGGCACAATAGAAATTAAAAACTACCAGTTATTATTCAATCCGGGCATTTACGTTATTATTCTGATAATTAACCATAAGGTGAAACAAATAAAAAGCTATAGTCTGATTCTAATCCCGGTTTGGGTATTTTTAACTTCTAGTAATAATTTTATTCCTTTCACCACACCTCATGAAGTAAATAATAATTATTTCAATTCCGATACCTGTATTCTTGATAACCAGGTTTATGAAATCATAGATTACAAAGCTTCTAATCCGCTTAACGCAACCATAAAAAACAGCCGTATAGTAGTGTTGGATTTAAATGGAAACATTATAAACACAAGGGTTATCAGGTATGTTTTTTCTGTAAGGCGCGACGACAGGATTGCCTCTATCCGAAGTTACGGCAATCTGGTTTCCTATCCGGTTTTACAAATGCTAAAAACTTCAACCACTGATGAAATTTTCTATTTCGAAGAAATTATTATTGTGGATAAAAACAAGGAGATTCAGGAAAATGCTGTACGCCCCATCATTATAAAAAAAATCGGACATTGAATATTACTTTCATTTTTTTACTGATAAAATACCATTTTTAAAGAGTAACCCTTTTCTAAATTTGTGGTCTTAATTTAAAAAAAAATAACCATGGTAATTCTTGATATGCCTTATGTTTCAGATTTTTTAAAAAATACATTGTCGGAGTTCAGGATTCCGGTTATTGACACCGGACAATTAAACCAGTTTAAGCTGAACAAGGATACGGTAATTTTACCTGAGTTGAATGCCATTGAAACTTTAAAAAAGAAACCCGGCACAAGAATTTATACCAATTCAGAAAATGCAATCGGATGGATCGGGAAAAATCTTTCGTTTTCTGAACTGCCGGCGAAAATAAATATTTTTAAAGATAAGCTTTTATTTCGCAAGCTAACACAGACACTTTATCCGGATTTGTTTTTCAAAGGTTTGGATTTGAAATCGATTAATAGCCTTGATATAACCGAAATCCCTTTGCCTTTTATCATAAAACCATCTGTTGGATTTTTTAGTATGGCGGTTTACAGGGTAAATAGTGCTGATGAATGGCCGGGTGTGAAAGAAAACATTTTAAATGAACTCAAACAGGTAGAAGGAATTTATCCAGTGGAGGTGATGGACACAGGTAAATTTATTATTGAAGGGATTATTGAAGGGGAAGAATATGCTGTAGATGCTTATTTTGATAAAAATGGCAAACCTGTGGTTTTGAATATCATGAAACATATTTTCGCTTCCGAATCTGATTTTTCCGACAGGTTGTATATTACTTCCGCTGATATTATCGGGGCACAACTCGGGATAGTTGAAAACTTTCTCGCAAAAATAGGAGAAATTACAAACCTGAAAGATTTTCCATTGCATATTGAATTGCGTGTTAAGGAAGGCCAAAATCCAATACCGATTGAAGTTAACCCATTACGGTTTGGCGCCTGGTGTACTACTGCTGACACTACCTTTATGGCCTATAATTTTAATTCAATCCATTACTTTTTAAATGAGTTAAAACCCGATTGGAATAAAATTCTATCTTCAAAGGAAGGGAAAATTTATGCCATGATGGTACTTGAAAATTCAACAGGTTACAAAACGGGTGAAATTAAAAGCTTTAATTACGACAAACTGGTTTCACAACTCGAAAAACCTCTTGAAATAAGGAAAATTGACTTTTACAGGTATCCGGTATTCGGGTTTCTGTTTGCGGAAACAAGGACAGAAAATTTTGCTGAACTGGAAAGGATTTTATGTTCAGATTTGCGGGAATTTGTAGAGCTCTTGTAATTGATAAAAACATTCAATATTGTCCGGTTAAATTACAAGAGCCTGTCTCAAAAATCCTTTGTGTACATTGTGCTTTCCTTTGGGTTACTTTGTGGTTAAGTTAAATAATTGAACCACAAAGGTTCACAAAGTACTTCACAAAGTCGCACAAAATACTATTGATCAATTTTGACCTTTTGAGACAACCTAGTAGAGAGATTAAATTGTTGAAAGAAAGATTATTTCTCCCCAGCCGGGGCGAGACAATCGTGGATAATTTTATTTATTTCGCTATTAGCCTCATCCTGGGGCAGTTTTTCTAAATAATATCAATAGTGACACATTCATCGAAAGATTAAAAAATTTTACCCAAACAACAGGGAAAAATAATAAATAAACAGGTAAATATTTAAATTATTAAATTTCAGGTACCAATGGCCCGTTTGTAAGCAGGCTGTGGTATTGCCAGTGGATATAAAGCAATAATCAGGTATTAAATTAAATTTTTTGAAGGATTGTAAAAATCTATCATTTTGTTTTTCGCCATATTTAGTTTTTCTTTATACCCCAAACAATAACACAGCAAGAGAATGAAAGCATTAAATAGTATCCATAATTTTCATATTCCCGTTATGGGCCTGGGTTTTACAATTGATGCCCCTGTAAAGGTTGCCCATTTGGGTATTTCATCAGTTATTTCAATAGTTGATGATGTTTTGGTAGAAAAAATGAGGGAGTTTTATTGTAAAAAAATTGAAAGGCCATATCATGCCATAACTGACAGGGTTGAAGATTTCAGGGCAAAGAGAATAACTGCCTACATAGATTTGATAGATGAAATAGTTACTGAGCGGTTCCATGAACTTAAACAGACGATAATAGAAAAAGGGAAAGATTTCGAGAATTTTTTTAATCTTTTGCCAGATTATTCTGAGATTAAAAACGAGTTCCAGAAATTAATCAATGATAAGGATTATTTTTCGAAAATCGGGGATTGGATTCATCATCATCTCAGGCCCGGCTCTATTGACGTAAACATAATGACCAAGCTTGATAAGGACAATTACAGTAAAGGAGAAAAGCTTCCGGTTGAATTTAACGATGCCCATGCGGCCCTGCGAGGGTTTGCGAATAGTAAACTAAAATCGTCAATTATACTTTCAGCAGGGATGAACCCCAGGCTTTATGCTTATATTGAGCAATTCAACGATTTTTACCCTGACGAGGAAGGAAACCTGGCAAAAAAAGTAATTCTTAAAGTTAGTGATTACCGTTCGGCAATTATCCAGGGTAAATTTCTGGCCAAAAAAGGAATCTGGGTTTCGGAATACAGGGTTGAATCGGGCCTGAATTGTGGCGGGCATGCTTTTGCCAGCGATGGAAGCCTTATGGGTCCAATCCTTGAGGAATTCAAACAAAACAGGCAAATGCTTATCGACAGCACTTTTGAAATTTATGCAACTGCACTCAAACAAAAGAACAGGATATGCCCTGACAAAGCGCCTGAAATAAAAATAACCGCACAGGGGGGCGTTGGTACTGCCGAAGAACATCAGTTCCTGCTCAATTATTATGAGCTTGATTCGGTAGGATGGGGAAGTCCGTTTTTACTCGTTCCCGAAGTAACCAATGTCGATCCGACCACCCTCGAAATTCTTTGCAATGCCACTGAAAAAGACTTTTACCTGAGCAATGTTTCTCCACTTGGAGTTCCCTTTAATTCAGTAAGAGGAAACACTAAAGACGTTGAAAAACTGGAGCTTGCCAGTCAAAATAATCCGGGCAGCGGTTGTCCGAAAAGATACCTGGTTTCGAATACGGAATACACCGAAAAGCCTATATGCACAGCATCGAAAAAATATCAGAAAATTAAAATAAACGAACTCAATGAAATGCAGTTAAGCAAAGAGGATTACCACTCGGCTTACAGTAAAATAATTGATAAAGTCTGTTTATGTGTAGGATTGGCAGCTTCGGCCAAGCAGGTGAACAAAACCGATGATTTACCTGAGGACAAGGCAGTTGCGATTTGTCCGGGCCCAAATCTGGCGTATTTTTCTCACACGGTAAGCCTGCGCGAAATGGTTGATCATATTTACGGGCGGATAAACATTATCAAAGCGGCATACAGGCCAAATATGTTTGTTAAAGAATTAAAAATGTATATTGATTATTTCAGGAAAAAAATATCAGAAAAGCAGGAAATTGCAGTAGAAAAACATTACCAGGCTATGCACACTTTCAGGGAAAAACTGAACAGTGGCATTGACTATTACAAATCTTTATTTGCGAAAAAAATGGATACTCCCGACCTTCAGGTGATTAAAGATTTTGAAAAACTCGAACAGGAACTGAATAGCATTGAAATAAAAAGCACAGAACCTATAGTTAATATGGCCTGAAATTTCTGATTTAAAAAATCTGATACGATTTAAAGCAAAAGCAGCAATTGGTATATTTTTTATCGCCTGCTGCTTTTTAATTTGTATTTAAGCTGTACCTGGTCTATTTTATTTCAACTATTTCATAATCTTTTGGCAGTTCAAACAGCTGATCCTGAACAGTGACGTTTTCTTCAAACTTTGTGGCGTAAATTTTAACCATATCCATTTCCGATTTGAGCATCAACTTCTTATAAATTGTGCCGGATATTTTAGCTTTTCCAAATTTCATCGAAAACTTAGTTCCTGTAACACCTGCAACCGTTTCGGTACCTTCTTCCTTATATTCATATTGCTTTTTCATTTCATCGCTCATGGTAGCTGTCATTGATGACATATCACCTGACGATCCGCTAATAGCGGCAGTTTTTTTAATTTCCTTCTTCAGTTTATTTTCATTGCCAACAAAATTCTCAGTTTCAAAATCATACTTATAGCCATCTTTTGTTATACTTACTGAAACAGTTTTTGTTTTAATACCCATCATTTCCAATTCAATAACGTTTTCCTGTCTTTCCCTGGCGCCGTAATCGTCAAAATACAAAACCTGGGTCGATTTTATGCCCATTGCATCTGAATTATAGGTTATAATACCCGATTTAATATCGTACTTTTTAACAGCCAGGGCAGATGATTGTGTACTGTTGCCCGTTACAGTAATCGAATCTTCAGGATTGGCGGAGTTGCCGCTATTTGTTCCACAAGAGTTAAAAAAAATTGTTCCGGCGAAAAACATTACAGTTAAAGCTTTAAAGTTCATAACATTAGGTTTTAATTTATACTAAAAAAAAGGACAAGTTATTTGAAGAATCATTATTAATTCGGAATAGTTTACCAACTCAAGGAATTTTTACATGAAATCAATGAATCGAAATGTATTTATTTGAAATTTAAGGAAGGAGAATAATTGTCAATAAGTCTCAAAATTCCATATCTTTGGTATAATCATTGAACAAATTCTGATGAATTTGAATTCAGGTGATAAACATGGTAGAATAATCCTTAAAATAATTCGTATGAAAAAAGCAGTTGTCATTTTTCTCTTTTTATTAAATTTTCACTCCATGTCAGGGCAGGAATTAGCTGCTTTTCATGATTACCGAAAGCATTTTATGATTTTTGATGCCGGAAAAGTAAAAGATGTTGAAAATCTGCCGGTATTGTCCTACCAAATTGGTGGAATTTGTATTCCGTATGTTTCAAATTCGGGACAGTTTAAGGTATATTACAATGGCCAGGTAAACCTGGTTTCCGACAGGGTGGTTTCGAAATATATAACCACCAGATACCTGATGGTTTATTTGATGTACGATCAGCTTTATGTGTACGATAACGGGAAAAGTACACTTCTTTCGAGCAATGTAAAAAATTTTGTAGTGGGCGACAGCCTGGTGGCATTTTATAACGAAAATTTACATTCATCGCATGTTTATTACAAAGGAGAAATAATTGATCTCGAAAAATCGCTTGTTGGAAGCCCGATTACGGGTTTTAGGGCAGGCGAAAATATTTGTGCTTATTTTAATACAAATTCAAGGTATTTAAAGGTATTTTACAATGGAGCGCTCCGGAATCTGTTAAAATCTAACCAGGAACTAACCTATGAAGCCGGAAGGAATATTTTGGCATTTATCGATAATTCAAAGAACTCATTTCATGTATTTTATAAAGGAGAAGTTGTTGATTTGGAAGATTTCAGACCTAAATCATTTCAGGTAGGCAACGATTTTCTGGCTTATGTAAACAATATGGGCGAGTTTTATGTATTTAGAGGAGGAGAAAAAAAGCTGCTGTCGTCGTTTGAGCCGGAAGTTTATAAAGCAAGCGACAATTTGTTGGTTTATTCAGAACAAGGGTACTTTAAAGTATTTTACAAGGGCGAGATTTATGAACTTGAAAATTATATTCCAAAAGATTTTCAAATGCGCGAAAGCACCATTGCATTTATTGGTGTGGAGGGCTGGTTAAAAGCTTTTACCGAAGGAAAGTATATTACTGTTACGAACGATCTGGTTTCTTCGTTTGTGGTTTCGTACAATTTAATTTATGTCAACACAACCGTAAATACCATTAAGATTTTTTATAAAGGGAAACTAAACCCGACCAATTAATTTTAGAGACGTCTGTTAATAATATAATAATATGCCAGCTTGGCAGCAAGCCAAAAGTGTCTTAAAACCGTCGGGAAAAAACCATAATATTTTGCCATTATCTTAAATCTTTCTTTTAAACCAGGGATGAGGTTTTTAGTAGTTTTACCCCCTTCCATGAATTTTGAAAGGATTATTCCCGAATTATAATTTGATTTGGATTTTATTAAAACTTCAATCAACCATTCAAAATCTGAAGAAAAACGATGATTCAGGCTAAAAAGGCCGGCAACAGATGATTTTACAATGGCACTCTGGTGACAAACCTTCATACCATAGCGAAAGGATTTCCAGCTTAGAT
>JAXLTR010000013.1:0-244765 GCA_046329965.1 Bacteroidales bacterium
TTAAAACTGAACGATTTGAAAGGTGTTCATCAAAACCTGTTTTGTTACATGGAAATTCTGTACACTGGTAGCAAAAATCGATTTTTTTATCTCTTGAACATTCACGAACACGGCAGTTTTGAAACAATTTACAGTTTTCGTTCCTGCAACCTTTGCATTTTACTTCCGAAAAATAATTCAGAACCTGTTTAAAATCCTGAAATTTATCAAATACAGGTTCATTAAGCAGCGTTGCAAACCGGTTTGCATAGATATCGAAATTACCCAAAAGAGAATTAAGTTTTTGGGCATTTTTCTTAATTTCGCCTTGTTCAAAAGCAAAGCATTTACTACAGTTTAAACCACAAGGGGCAATTTTATCTTTAATTTCCGTGGGTTCCATTCTTTTGAATGTTAAGCATCATTTTTATAATAATTTGTACTTTCAAAAATCTTGTCGGCCGATTTTTCATGGAAACCATTGTACAATTCGCCATTTTTGTCTTTATACCTTAACGCAAATTCGTAATAACAGGCTGGAATTTCGAAAATTCCTTCCAAAAATTCAACTTCTATAATATCAGCTAAGGTGCTGGATTGTTGAAGTAACATTTCCGGTGTGCCTTTAATTTCTCCCCCCGATAGATTTATTTTAAGGCCATTGTTTTTTAAAAAGTGATTCACTTTTTCAATGGTATTGAATTTTTTAAGTGAATTTACACTAACTGTAAAATGATTCGCCCTGAAACCATAAACATACAACCATGCTGCATATTCTGACTCTTCCCTTAGCTTTTGGTATGTTGTATGCGAAGGTTTTCCGAAAAGATTACCTGCCATAATCAAATCAGATCTTTGAAGTTCGTAAACAGGTATTTTTTCAATTAGGTCCGTAATTGTTTGTCTTAGAAATCCTGAACATTGTTCAAGAATCAACTCACTTATAAATACTTTAGGGGCACCTTCAATTGAATTATTTTCGAAATGGACTGCTTTCAATTTCTTTTCTTTAAAGAAATACTCGCCGGCAACATGATAACCAACATTTGTAAAAGTTTTGGCCAGAATGTCAATATTTGTTTTGGGATGATTAAATGTTCTAAATGCAATATGGTCATTTTCAATATTTTCTCCTTCCGAAGAAAACAGACGATAAATTTTTGTTACCGATGGATTTTGAAGTTTGTAAATTTCCCATAGTTTATTGAAAATTTCTTTGTATTCCATAATCGTTAATATTTATTTTAGCACAAATTTAAGTTTTTATTTAAAATCCGGTTGCCACATTTTGATTTTTAAAATCCTGCTCATAGGAAAATAAGCTAAAATAAAACATACATAAAAGACAACCCTCTTAAGTAATTATCAAAACTTTTCAACAATTATATATTTGATTTTATTGACAATGACAGTATAATATTCGTAAAAGTATCAAATACTGTTTACCTGAATACAAGTTCAAACACCAAAAAATAAATTTTATTTTGAATTTTGTTGTAATTTGGTGGATAATTGATAAATTTGTAATTTATAATTTTAATAATGTAACGAATAGTTGTTATTTTTATCCAAATAAAAATAATATGAGATTAAGGTTCAGGATTATAATAATTCTATTTTTCAGCTTGATGCTTGCATTTTCGTGCGGTAAAAATGAAGAACAGAAAAACCAGGATTCGCAGGTGGAGGAGATTTTATCTTTAGAAGAGGTAGATCAGACTGTGGATACTGATTCGGATAAAATGGGAAGCAGTACATTAATATTGCTTATAGTTGCAGCGGTAATACTGGGACCAGGTCTGATAGGATTTTTCTATTATTTTATTCCGCTTGGTTTATGGTACGAAGCCAGGTTATCAGGGGTAAAAGTATCATGGTTAACCCTGATAGTGATGCGGTGGCAGAATGTTCCACAAGATTTGATACTTAAAATATTAATCAGAGCAAAAAATGCCGGCTTACCTCTAGCAGCAAGGGAGCTTGCCGATCATTACCTGGCACAGGTAAATATAGAAACGGTGGTAAATACATTAATAAGGGCTACCAATGCTGGTATGGAAATTCAATTGAAAGATCTTGCCTCACAATATCTTGCCAAAGTGGATGTGGAAAAAGTTATCCATGCACTAATTACAGCGCGGAATGCTGACCTTGATGTGAGTTTAAAAACGCTTGCTTCGCAATATCTGGCACAGGTAGATGTTGAAAAAGTTGTTAATGCGTTGATTACAGCGCACAATTCCGGATATGGCGAACTTAATATTAATGATTTAAAGGAACATTTCCTGTCGAACGGGGATGTTCTTAGAACGGTTGATGCATTTGTTTCGGCCAAGAAAGCTAATTTGCAGGACTTTACATTTCGGGACATAGCTGCTATTGATTTGGCAGGTATTGATGTAATCAAGGCCGTTGAAGCAGCTATTACGCCTAGGGTAGTTGAAACTGATGGCGTAACAGGTATAGCACGCGACGGGGTACAGCTGACCATGAAGCTTAAAATTACATTAAGGGCCTCAATAAAATCCATAATTGGTGGTGCAAGCGAAGAAACGGTTCTTGCCAGGGTAAACGAAAGCCTTGCTTCAGAAATAGGACAATCAGAGACCCATTACCATGTTTTAAGAAGCCCTTATGAACTGGCTGAAAAAGTATTTGCCAAAAACCTTTGGAAAGGAACCGCGTTTGAAATCTTATCCATTGATGTTTCGGATATTAAAGTTGGAAAAGATATTGAAGCTGAGCTAACTACAGAAAGGGCCAAGGCACAGGCCGAAATGGCACGTGCTGAAGTTATAAGGGCTGAGGAAAAAGTACAAAAAGCCATGGCCGCGGCATTTATTGATGGTAATTTGAGTATCCACGATTACCATAATATGATGAATACTGAAGCAGATACCAGAATGCGGGAATCTATCGGGAAATCTGCCTTAAAATCGGTAAAGAAAAAAACAGAGGAAGAGGACGACGATTCGAATGAGGAAAAATAAAGTTACCTTGCTTAATTGAATAAAGTTGAAACGCTTTTATTCTCTAATATTTGAATCAATATTTATTAAAACGCCTGCTTTTCTGTATTGAGTTTTAAAGCATGAGAAAATAATAACTCTATTGCAAATCTAACTTATAAATTGTTGTAATTTAAAAGTTTAAGTTTGATTTCAATTTATTTCGGCTCTTATCTAAACATGGGTTGATATTTATAAAATAAGGTTATGCTAAACAGCAAAAAACCTTATTTTAATGTTTTAGAACCTTAACAGGCAAAATTATAAAAGAATCAGTCAACCTTATTTCGGCAAGATAAATACATGTATTAGCTTATTAGATAATAGCTTAGAAATTTCGCATTAATAATCTACCAATAATTATATAGGGCTTTTATTTTTAAACCAGGATAATATTATTTTTCCTGGTTTGCTTTTAATATTTGCGCAGCTTCTTCGAGCGAAATTCTGTTTTTTTGATAAAACGCCACTACAAAAGCATCCTTAAATCCTTGTTTTACAGCAATTTTAATATAATCCTGGCATTCTTCTTCTGTTGAAAAACTTCCGATGGTGTATTTGTACAAATTATCTTTAAAATAATACTCTACTTTAGGTAATCCTTTAAATACATCTGCTTTGGGGTCAATTTTTTTCCATGATGATTTAATCTGAACTTTGTAAACTACTCCTTCTGTTTCTGTTTTATAGGTGACAGGCGGATTTACCGGAACAATTAATTTTTCAGCAACCATTAAAACCATCTCATTTTTCCAGCTGTTGTATCCTAATTTAAATGGCAAGGATTTGTTTTTCTGCTCCCTGATTGCCATTCTTAATTCAGGCTGATAGTATTTCGAAAAAACTTTTATGGTTTGGGTGTAATTGCCAAATAATTGAACGTTATAGCCTGAACTCAAAAGATTTTCGTATGGAATTCCTGAATCATCCTGCACAATCTTGTTGCTTTGTTGCAATATTAAATCCCTTAGTATGCTAAAATCATTATCGTGCAGGAGATATGACGCTGATTTTAAATAGGTGTTTTTTTTGCCAAATCTGTTAAGGAACATTAAAAATCCCAGCTGGTTTTTTAAGTTTTCATCCGAAAGGTCGAGTGGGAAATAATACAAGGATCTGAATTCCTGGTAATCATTAGAAAAATAGTATATTTTAATACCATTGACAAACTCATCGGCAACTTCAAAATTTTTTTTCTCCTTTTCGTTTCCAAACTGGTCAATTTGAACCGAAGAAATTTTACCGATATGGTTATTGGTTTTCGAAATATAGAAGCATAAAAGATGAATTATCCCATTCAGGCTCGAATCTGCAAAATCGTTAATCATTTGACTTGTTGTAAAATAGCCTGCCTGATTGATAAACCTAAGGGAATGGTAAAGATTGAAAAGATAAAGCGAAATCTGAGGATCATCCATTTTATACAGGTTGGGAAGTTTACCCGGATTTTCAAGGCCAACAAGGATTTGTGTTCTTGCTTCGGGAAAAAAAGCATTGCCATAAGCAAAGTCGGGCCCAGAAAAAGGGTAAAAAAGTGGTAAACTGTCGTTTAATGGCAATCGGGTAAGTTTTGACCATTTTCTGATACTGGCGAGATTTTTGCCTGTTCCGTTTTTCCAAGCCTCATCCAGTTTTTCGCGATAATTAAGATAATAATCTTTTTTCTGTAATCCCCTGAATTGCTCTGCATCTCTGCCTGCAAGGAAAAGGGCTGTCTGGTTAAAAATATTGTTAATATCAAGTTCTTCTTTGGGCGGATCTTTTGGCGATTTGAGTTTAATGGCCACATGGTTTTGATTTTCGGGGTCAGCACTTTGATCATCATCCGGCTGACAGGAGCCTAGAATGCAGATGATTCCTATGGTAAAGATAATTGCCTTCATTTCGGTTTAATAAAACAATAAAATACGAACCGAAAATTACAAAATATTCTGGTTATAACGAATTTAATGCTTCATCCAGTTGATTCAGGGCTTTATTAACCACAGCGCGCGGACAGGCAATATTCATCCTGTAAAATCCACTACCACCCGGGCCGAACATGGTTCCAGAATTTAAGCCTAACCTGGCTTTTTTAAGCATAAAAGTTTCAAGTTCGCTGTCTGCCATATTTAGTTTAGAAAAATCGAACCAAAGAAGGTATGTGGCTTCAGGCTCAATTAGGCACATTTTGTCATTGTGTTTTGCTGCAAACTGTTTTACTGTGTTGAGGTTACCTTGCAGGTAATCCATTAATTCATCAAGCCAGTCATCTCCATAATTATAGGCCGATTCAAGTGCAATTGTGCCAAATATGTTACCGCCATTCAGATGAAAATCGTTGAGAAGGTTATCAAAAGATTTTCTTAATTTTTTATTTGGAATAATGACCACGGAGGTAGAAAGTCCTGCTAAATTAAATGTTTTGCTGGCAGCATAGGTTGAAATTGTAATTTGTGCAACCTGGTCAGAGAGTGAACACAAAGGGATATGTTTATGTCCCTTGAAAACCAGGTCGGAATGTATTTCGTCAGAAACAATTAATATATCATTTTTCAGGCAAATCTCAGCCAGTTCAATCAATTCATCCTTTTTCCAGACCCTTCCAACCGGATTGTGAGGATGGCAGAGAATTATCATTTTAGTTCGTGAATCCAGCTTTTTTTTTAGGTCATCAAAGTCGAAGGTATAATGGAGCCCATCTTTTTTAAGCTGGTTATAAACAAGTTGCCTGCCTGTATTCGTAACGGAAGTGAAGAAGGGAAAATATACAGGGGGTTGAACAATAATTTTATCGCCTGGTTTGGTATATGCCAGTACTGCCATTGTAAAAGCCGGAACCACACCGGGACTGAAAGTAATCCAGTTATTTTCCACTTCCCACTGGTGTCTGCGTTTCATCCAGTTTTTTACTGCATTTGAAAAAGAATCGGTTCTGATTGAATAACCAAGTATTTCGTGTCCGGCCCTTTTTCTAATGGCATCCATAACAAATGCCGGGGATTTAAAGTCCATATCGGCCACCCACATTGGCAAGATTTCATCGGTACCAAAAACAAGTTTTAATTTATCGTATTTAACAGAATTCGTATTTCTGCGATCAATCACTTCATCAAAATCGAATACACTCATAATCGTGGAAAAGTTGAAAATTTATAAAAATCCAGGCAAATCAAAATAATTGAATTTTTTAAATAAAATAAACAGAATGAAAATCAATCAGGAAACTTAACATTATAAAGGTTTGTATTGGGATATTAAAATTGAGAACCACTTTATTATTCCGGAAAAATAAATTTATTTATGGTATCAATCAACTGGGCAGGGTCGATGGGTTTACTCAGGTAAAAATCGCAACCGGCCTGGTATCCTTTTTTTTGTTCATCGGGCATGGCATAAGCTGTTTGTGCAATAACAGGCAGAGATGGTTTCAATTTTTTTATCAGCATGGTAGCGTCGTATCCATCCATTATGGGTAATTTCATATCCATTAATACCAAATCAATTTTTTCGTGGCTTTCAACAATATGAACAGCTTCTTTTCCATTTTTAGCCCAGATAAGTTTTACCCCGGTTGGATTTAATGCTTCCTGAAGAAAAAAGTAATTCATTTGCTCATCTTCGGCAATAAGTATAACTTTTGATTTAAGGCTTGAACTATTGCTTTCTGATTTGTCCTGGGTTTCTATTGAAGATTCTTGCTGAACTCCCTGGTAAGGTAACTGGAAGAAGAATTCAGAGCCTCTGTTTTCGGTCGATTCAACCCATATTTTGCCACCTAGCATTTCAACCAGGTTTTGGGTAATTGAAAGTCCAAGACCGGTTCCGCCATAAAGTTTTGTTTTGCCAGCGCTTATTTTTGTAAACCTGTCGAAAACATATTCAAGTTTGGCCGGATTTATGCCCAGTCCGGTATCTTTAACAAAAAACAGCAGGTAATCTTTGTCTTTCACTTCGTAGCCAAAAGTAACCGACCCGGTTTCGGTAAATTTCAAGGCATTGCCAATAAGATTTGACAGGATTTGCTTAAATCGTTGAACGTCGGTTAGTATTGAAAAATTAACATTGTCAACTGATTTTACCAGATTTAGCGCCAGATGATCTTTCCCCATTCTGCGTTTATGTTCCAGGAAACTGGTATACAATTCGTCGAGAACAGTGTTAAGCAGCACCATGGATTCAGTTATTTCAACCTTTCCGGCTTCAATTTTGGAAACATAAATAATATCTTCGATTAATTTAAGTAAACTCTCACTGTTAAGGTTAATTTGCTCAATAAACAATTGTCTTTTCTTTTCGTCGAGCGATGAATTAATGAGTAACTGGGAAAAACCGACAATGGCATTCATTGGCGTTCTTATTTCGTGCGACATATTTGAAAGAAAAGCAGATTTAAGTCTGTCGGCTTCTTCAGCCTTGTCTTTTGCTTCGCGAAGGGCTTGTTCGGTTTGTTTGCGGGTGGAAATATTTTTAGCTATGATTATAATGAATTTTTTATTGTGCAGTTCTATTCCAGAAATAGAAAACTCGGCATAAAACTTAATCCTGTTTTTATGGATAACGTTTACTTCTAATATATTGGCATGTGCACTTAAATTACTTTTTCGTGATAATTCCCACAATTTATCTGATAAATCATCTTCGTCATTAACTTTTAAAATGGTCTGAAACAGAGATTTGTTCATAATCTCTTCTTTTTTAAACCCAAAGAGGGTTTCGGCAGCATTGTTCCAAAAGTGGATTTTATTGTTTTTGTCGGCCAGGATGATGGCATCATTGGCAGAATCTGTAATTCCTTTAAAGAACATTTCGCTGTCGCGCAACGACTCTTCCATTTGTTTTAACCTGGTTATATTTGTCATTACGCCTACCATTCCGCCAATAGATTGATCGGGTTTATAAAAGGCCGTTTTGGTTATCATAAAATGTTTTGCAATCCCTTTCCGGTCTTTTATGGCTTTTTCCTTAATCTGCTTGATGCCTGTTCTGTAAATTTCGCTGTCTTCTTTTTCAACATCTTCAAGTATTTCTTTCGAAACCAACTCCCAGGTTAGTTTTCCAACAACTTCTTCCGGTTTTAAACCGTAAAAATCAGCATACTCAGAATTGCAGCCAAGGTATCGTCCATCAGTATCTTTATAATATACCGGACTGGGAATTGTATTTAAAAGTGTATTCAGGAAAAGATAATTGCTGCGCAACCTTGCTTCACTTCTTTTCCTTTCCTGTTCTTCAAGCACCCTTTGACTTACATCCTGACCTATAACAAGTATAGAGGTGAGTTGGTTTTTCGAATCGTTGATATGGCTAATTGTCCAAAGGATTTGATATTTTTTCCCTGATGCGGTTTTCATGGTAATCTGGTACTCTCTTTTCTCATCCCCTTCATTTTTTTTACTGAACCTTTCGAGGATATCTGCCCGCATTACCTTGTTGGTAAGAAAAATTTCAAAATCCTTACCCAAAACCGATTGTTTATCTGCTTCAAATAAAATTTCTGCAGCCCGGTTCCATTCTTCTATCGTTTTATCGCGGCCAATGAGTATAATTATGTTGGCCGCAGCATCAAACATGTCAGAGTATTTCTTTTCCCTCAGTTCAAGTTCATTGGTTTTTTTTAATACCTGTAGCTTAAGTTCCTTGTTCTTTTTTCTCAGTTTGTCCTCGGCATCCTTAATTCTTAACATCAGGCTAACAATGGCAACTAATTCTGCTTTTTCAACTGGTTTTGAGATAATTGAATCAGCCCCAGCCATCAATCCTTTAATTCTTTCCTCACCCGAAGTCTGTTTTTCAATAATCATTACAACCGGAATATGCTGAACTACGTTTTTATTCTTTAGCGCATGGCAGATAACAGTGCCACGGTTTTCATTAAAACCTTGTTCAAGCAATATCACATCTGGAGAATTCTTATAAATCAAATCGAACACTTCTTCCGGATTTGATGTCTTTTGGAACGAAACAGAAGAGAAATGTTCACTAAGATAGAGTTCTGTTTTACCGAATTCCTTTAAATTATTTCCAATTAATAAAAATTTAAACATGAAGAAGTGAATATGATTTGACCGCGAAATTTTGGTTGCAAATTTCTTAAAATAATTATGATTTTAGTGATTTTATTTAAAATTTATTTAGCTTTCAAAGGAATATTAAGTTCACTAGAAAAATAATTTAAACAAAACTAAAATTAATGCATTTAAATTAGCTTGTCAATAAAAGCCTAATTTTTATTTGATTAAACAATAGAATAATTTGATATTTAGCTAATAACGTATAAATTTCAATGAATTTAAAAAAATATTTTTATTCGGTGATTTTATTGTAGTTTAACCATTGAAATTGTAAAGAATACTTTATATTTGTTGAAACAAATCTGCTACTGTTTTTATATTTTTCATTTGTGTACAAAATAGAAATTATTTAAAAATAAAGCAGATAATTAAAAAAAAGTTTAGAAAGTATAAACAAAAAATTCCAAAAAAGTTATGGTTCAAATAAACAATGAAAATCTGGTACTGGTTCTGGGCTTAATTGTTGGACTGGTAATAATAAAATTACTGGGGAGGTTTTTATACCGGGTAGTTGGCGTTCTGATACTTCTGGTAGCTGTTTTGGTATATACTTATTTTTTTACCGATTATTTTGTTGAACATCCTGAAAGCAAAGTTGGTCAAATGATGGATGAAAAAATGGGCTTTGTTTCAGTTGTACGTTATCAAAAAGAGCATTGCTTAGGAAGTAAGCCAATGACAAGAAAAGATTCTATTACCTGCGAATGCATTGTTGCGCCTTTGGTGCGCGATCTGAAGGAAAGACTTACCGAGGCAGAAATAAATGAACTGGAAAAAGATAAAAAGCTATATTTTAATGAGGTAATGACTTCATTAAAAAGAAATGAAAAGGAAATTCAGTTTAACCTTAAAGAAAGGAATGCCATTTATTTATGGAACAAAATGGTATTGAACCTGAAAGAAGGAAAAGTTATTGGGGAGGAGTAATCCGGTTTTTCCTGGAAATTAATGAATTGTTAAATGTATTTTGTTTAACCGGTTATGTTTAAAATTGATGATACTCTTTTTAAAGATCTGTTTGAGAGAGCCGCAAAGCTGGAAAGAAGAAGACTGAATTATAATTTTCATAAAGAGCAGGGCGATATACTCCAAAGAATGCTGAATGTTATGAATTCAGATACTTACATACGCCCTCATAAGCATATAAACCCTGATAAACGGGAAGTCTTTATTGTACTGAAAGGTAAAGTTCTTGTGGTAGAATTCGATGACTCAGGAAATGTAACTGAATATGCAATGCTAAGCAACGATTCTGCATGTTATGGATGTGAAATAAGGCTTCGCAGCTGGCATTCGATTATTTGTCTTGAAGATAATTCTGTGGTTTATGAAGTGAAAGATGGCCCTTATGATCCATTAACTGATAAAATATTTGCACCCTGGGCGCCCGAAGAAGGATCAAAAGAATGCGAAGAATTTAACCGGAAAATTATTCAGGGATTTCATTTCTCTGCTTGAGCAAATTAATAATCAATAATTTAACTTCTTTTTAACGATTACTTCCCGCGTATGTCTTTTTATTTTAGGGATTTAAATTCCTTTTTTTTTCCACACTTTTTATCTTTGCCAGGCAAAAATTAAATAATACAATAACTGAGTTATACAGAAATAAAGAGTTAAAATGATACAGAAACCTTCAATTCCCAAAGGAACCAGGGATTTTTCGCCCGAAGAAATGGTAAAACGCAATTATATTTTCGATACCATAAAAAATGTATTTAAAAAGTACGGATTTCAACCCATTGAAACACCGGCAATGGAAAATCTTTCCACACTGATGGGAAAATATGGCGAAGAAGGGGATAAACTTTTATTTAAAATATTGAATTCGGGCGATTTTTTAGAAAAAGCAAATGGGCAGTTTTTAGCAAACAAGGATTCCGTAAAACTTACGAATGAAATAAGTGAAAAAGGTTTAAGATACGATTTAACCGTTCCTTTTGCAAGATATGTTGTACAGCACAGAAATGATATTGTATTTCCATTTAAAAGGTACCAGGTTCAGCCGGTTTGGCGTGCCGACAGGCCCCAAAAAGGGCGTTACCGTGAGTTTTACCAGTGTGATGTTGATGTAATAGGCAGTAATTCAATGCTTAACGAGTTTGAACTGCTCCAGATAATTGATGATGTTTTTACGGCACTTCATTCACAGGTACTGATTAAACTGAACAACAGAAAAATCCTTACCGGGATTGCTGAAATAACTGGGCAAAAAGATAAAATCACGGATATAACAGTAGCAATTGACAAGCTTGATAAAATAGGGATTGAAAATGTGAATGAAGAATTGAAAGCAAAAGGAATTCCTCAGGAGGCAATTGACCGGATACAGCCCATTATACTGCTTAATGGTTCAAACCCTGAAAAACTTGAAAAAATGAAAGAAATTCTGAAGGAATCCGCAATTGGTTTGTTGGGCATTTCAGAACTCGAAAAAATATTTAAGTATCTGTCAAAAAGCAGTTTAAAAGCTGAAGTTGAACTGGATCTAAGTCTTGCGCGTGGCCTAAATTATTATACTGGTGCCATTATAGAAGTAAAATCGAAAGAAGTATCAATAGGAAGTATTTGTGGTGGAGGGCGATACGACGATTTAACGGGAATTTTCGGTATGCCGGACATTTCAGGGGTGGGCGTTTCGTTTGGAGCCGACAGGATTTATGATGTGCTTGAGCAGGTAAATGGTTTTCCAAAACACAATCTCGAAACCACAAAAGTTCTTTTTATAAATTTTGGTGAAAAAGAGGAGGAGTTTTGTCTTGATTTAATAAAAAAGCTGCGGGTAGCCGGTATTAATTCCGAAATTTATCCCGAAAACGACAAAATGAAAAAGCAAATGGCCTATGCAGATAAAAGGTCTGTTCCTTACGTGGTGATTGTGGGTGAAAACGAGATGAATTCAGAAATGGCCACCATTAAAAACATGAAATCGGGTGAACAAAGCCAGATAGCACTCGATAAACTGATCGGATTTTTAACAAATTAAATCCTTCTTTATAGCTGATAAGCCAGGTAATTTACTAAAGGTAAACTTTCTGGCCCTCGGAAAAAAACCGGAATATTGACAACCAGCAATTATTTCCAAAATTAAAGATATAAATATCCTTAATTTCGGGACTGGTTTTTATTTAGAATTACTATAAATTACTATAAACTGCCTTAGGATATAGCTAAACTTTCAAAGGTTTTTTTTATTTTTAAAAAATTAATAAAATTAACCAAACCTAATTGAAAATTATTTAGTTATTAACCTAAAATCATCTCTTATGAATTTTAAAAAATCAACTTCCATTCTTGTAGCCCTTTGTTTGCTTTTTAATTTAACCTTATTTGCACAAAAAGATGTAGTAAAATTCGGGAAAGTATCCGATGCAGAAGTAAACATGACAGTTTATGAAAAAGATACGAGTGCTTCGGCAGTATTGCTTTTAGATTATGGTATGCTGGATATTAATTACCTTTCAACAATTGGCGATTTTATTCTCGATTTTACCGTACATAGAAAAATTAAAATTCTAACTAAAGATGGATTGGATTATGCCAATCAAAGCGTTTCACTTTATGATTCAAAATCGGGGGACGACGAAGTTCTTCTAGATTTTAAGGCGCAAACCTATAATATGGAAAACGGAAAGCAGGTAATTTCTAAAATAACCAAGAAAGAAATTTTCACAGAGCAAAAATCAGAAAACTACATTGCCAAAAAGTTTGCCTTAACCAATGTAAAAGTAGGTTCCGTAATTGAATACGAATATACAATCCGCTCGCCCTATTTCTGGTCAATTGAACCCTGGTATTTCCAGGCCGAAATTCCTATTGTGGTTAGCGATCTACGATTAAAAGAACCTGAATATTTCAGTTTTAAAAAGGTATCCGGAGGTTATATTATGCCTTCGCTAAATGAAACAAATTCTGAAAGAGGAGTATTTCCGGGTGGCGGAGGTGATGGATATAATATTTCAACTTACCGTTGGGTTTATAAAGATGTGCCCGCGTTTAAAAATGAAGAATATATAACTACCCCCAAAGACTACCAGGCAAAAATTGATTTTGAACTGCAATCAGTGCAGGTTCCGGGAATTGCCTATAAGAGTTTTCTTTCGTCGTGGAAACAGATTGGAGCCGATTTGATGGAGGATGATAATTTCGGCGGGGCCCTTAACAGGCACGGAATGGTTAAGGAGCTTACTGACCAGATAAACCCTAACGACAGCGTTGAAAAGAAAATAGAAACCGCCTACCTTTTGATTAAAAAAATGATGAAATGGGATGAAAGCTATGGCATTTATATAAGCAATACGTTAAAATCGGTTTCGACTAAAAAGCAGGGCAGTATGGCAGAAATTAATTTATTGCTGGTAAACCTGCTTCGTTCGGTTGGAGTTGAGGCATACCCGGTATTAATAAGTACCCGCAGCCATGGAAAAATTAACCAGTTTTATCCGCGTATAAGCAGCTTTAACACAGTGCTGGCATTGGCAAAGGTAAAAGGAAAAAATATTTTAATGGACGCTACTATTGCCTATCTGAGGCCAGGCCAGCTAACTTACAATACAATAAATGGTGAAGGGCTGATGGTGGATAAGAATTTAATTGCCTGGGTTCCGCTGTTAAGTACCGAGCAATATATTACTTCAAGCCTTGCATCAATTGAAATTAAGGAAGGACAAATAAAAGCAAAGCTGACTAGGTCAACGAAAAGCCTTGAAGCATTGAACAAGCGGCAAAAAATAGCCAGCGAAGGAAAAGATAAATACATCGAAAATTATAAAAAAAACAATTCAGAATGGGAAATATCTGAGTACCTGATTGAAAATGATAATAATCCTTCAGAAGCGCTGATAGAAAAAATTAATATTTCGAATTTTACTAATATCGATGCGGAATCTGATATTATTTATATTCCGTCGGTATTGATTGATAAAATAGAGAAAAATCCATTTTCAAGCGAAACCAGGGAATATCCTGTTGACTTTGCTGTGCCAATAAATGAAAAATATATTTTATCAATAGCCATACCAGAAGGATACCAGGTAGATGAATTGCCGAAAGCAGTATCCATTAAGATGCCCGACAATGGCGCTTCGTTTGTTTACCAGGTGCAACAGGTTCAAAACAACATTCAGGTAGTAAGCCAGCTAAAAATAACCCGTACATTATACCTGCCGGACGAATACCAGCTTTTAAAAGAATTGTTTACCAACATAATAAGTAAATACGGGGAGCAAATTGTATTGAAGAAAAAAATCTAAGAAGTAAAAATCAGTTTAAACGTTAATGTTGATGATTATGAAGAATTTACTGGTAATTTTATTACTTGGGGGCTGCTTTTCTTTATTTGCACAAAACAAATACAACTATTCAACCCTGCCCGAAGAATTGAAAAAGAATGCCAACTATATATTTTGGGAAAATTTCAGGGAGTTTGAGGTGATAGATATCGGAAGGGCAGTTGAAAAAGTCAGGATGGCTGTATGCATTGTTGATCAATATTCAAAAGCTTATAATGGTATTTATGCTCCCTATAGGAAATTTGAGAAAATATCCGGATTTAAAGCCGAGATTTTCGATCAGTACGGGAATTCGGTTAAAAAATTAAAATCATCTGATATCCAGGATGTAAGTGCAGTTTCGGATTATTCACTTTTTGAAGACGACCGCATGCTGTATGCCGAATTAATTCACGGGCAATATCCATATACTTTGGTTTTTGAATATGAAAAAAAAGTGGAAGGTCTTTTAAACTATCCGATTTTTTATTTTCAACCGAGATATAATTCAGGTGTGGTTTTATCGCAGTTAAATTTAATAGTACCAAACGATTTTCTATTTAGGTATAAAGAATTTAACCTTACGCAACCCTCAAAAGTTAAACTTTTAAACGGGAAAAGAATGTATACCTGGCAAATGGAAAATCTGAAGCCTTTTGAAGAACCTGAAATGACGCCTCCCCAAGTAGAGTTTGAACAAATGGTTATGCTTGCCCCAATTCAATTTGGTGAAGGAGGTTACACTGGTAAAATGGACAATTGGGAAAACTTTGGAAAATGGTTATGGGGTCTGAATATTAACAGAAATTCTCTTTCTGAGGATAGGACCAAAGAGATATTGAACTTATTTAAGGATGTAAAAGATGATAGGGAAAAGGTAAAAATTCTATATAAATTCATGCAAAACCGCACCAGGTTTGTTTCTGTTCAGCTTGGAATCGGAGGCTATCAGCCGTTTGCAGCTGATTTCGTGGATTCAAAAGGATATGGTGATTGTAAAGCATTGGTAAATTATATGTCGGCTATTTTAAATGTTGCTGGAATAAAATCATATTACACTATAATTAACGCAGGGGAAGGTGAAGAGGATATAATTACTGAATTTCCGGCCAACCAGTTTAACCATGTAATATTATGCGTTCCCCAGCCAAAAGATACAATTTGGCTTGAATGTACAAGCCAGGAACAGCCATTTAACTTTCTTGGCAGGTTTACCGATGACAGGCACGCCCTGATGGTTACCGAAAATGGGGGAAAACTCGTTAAAACACCGGTTTACGATAAAAATCAGAATTTACAATCCAGAAAAGCAGTGCTTAAAATTGGAGAAAATGGCTTTGCCAAAGGAGAGGTTAAAACTTCTTTTTTTGGATTGCAGTACGAAAACCGGGAGGGGTGGAACCATCATTCGCCAAAAGAACAAAAGGATGCTTTAAAAGAAGATTACACGCTGGCCGGGCTGGAAATTACAAACTTTTCCTTTCATGATTTGGACACACCAAACCCTTGTATAATAGAACAATTAGGGGTAGATATCAATGGATTTGCTTCCATTACAGGAAAACGCATGTTTATGAAGCTCAATGCCTTTAATGAATCATCCTATGTTCCGAAAAATGAAGAGCGTAAACTGCCTTTCAGGTTAACTTATGCTTTTACAGATGTCGATTCTGTTCAGATTGAAATCCCGGCGGGTTACACCGTTGAAAGTATGCCACAACCAATTGAGTTAAATACAAAATTTGGTGGGTATTCAATTAAGGTAATTCAGGAGGGAAATAAAATTACTTACATCAGAAAATATTACACGGAGAAAGGAATATTTCAAACCCAGGATTATGCAGCCTATTACGATTTTAGGAAACAATTGGTTAAAGCGGATAAAGCCAAACTGGTGCTTGTAAAAAACATTTAATACTGAAATTTATATTTGAATTACCCTGCAGGATTGGTATCTTGCAGGGTTTATTTTTTGAAATTTTATATAACATACAATACAGATGAAATTCAAGGTTTTTTTTAGTACAGTCTTTTGTTTGGCAGGCATTATGGTCTATTCGCAACACTATGCCGGCTGGCAGCACCTTGATCCTGAAACCGACAGCACATTAGGAATAAGTACCTACAGGGCCTTTGAATATTTAAAAAATAAGATACCCGGAAAAGAAGTAATTGTAGCTGTAATAGATAATGGAGCAGATATAAGTCATTCGGATTTACAAGGCCAGATTTGGGTTAACAAGGGAGAAATTGCCGGAAACGGGATAGACGATGATAAAAATGGATACATTGACGATATTAACGGATGGAATTTTTTGGGAAATGCAAAAGGGGAGAATATAAAGCGCGAAACCATTGAATTAACAAGATTATACAGAAAGTACAGCACCGAATTTAAAGACAAGGATACCTTAAAACTCAGGGAAACGGAAATAACTGATTTTGAGAAATATAGAAAGGTAAAAGCGGTTTATTTGAAAAATGTAAAAGACAAGAAAGAGGAAATTAAATTTTATGAAATGCTTGTGGATGCAGCAAAAATTTCTGATAAAAGGCTTAAAAGCTACCTTAAAAAAGATTCTTACTCTATAGACGATCTAAAATTAATAAATGATACTGCAAGTTTGATTGGTAAAACGGCCATTTTTATGGAAGGTCTGCTTAAGGACGGGTATACCATTCAAAAACTTGAGTCGATACTCAACAATAACAGGCAGGATTTGGAAACGAGGCTGAATCCCGAATTTAATCCAAGAAAATCCATAATTGGCGATAACCCGGATGAGATGAAATATACCGGTTATGGCAACAACCAGGTGAATGCCCAGGGACCTGCCCATGGTACCGGCGTGGCAAGCATAATCGGAGCCTTGAACAATGATTTTGGAATCGACGGGGTAGCCCGAAAGGTAAAGCTTATGATAATACGGATTCTACCAAATGGCGATGAATACGATAAAGACGTGGCACTGGCCATATTATACGCGATAAAAAACAAGGCAGAGATCATTAATTGCAGTTTCGGGAAGTTATGGTCGGCAAATCCTGAATTTGTTGAGATAGCCATGAAAGAGGCTGAAAAAAATGGGGTTTTAATTGTACATGCTGCAGGCAACGATGGATTCAATAATGACAGTATAAATACTTATCCAACAGGAGTTTATTCGAATGGAAAAAGAGCAGGGAACTGGTTGAATGTGGGGGCAAGCACACAAAAAGACAATGAAAAATTGGTGGCCTGGTTTTCGAATTATGGCAGAAAAACGGTGGATGTTTTTGCGCCAGGCTATGAAATCTATAACGCCATCCTTGGTAACAGTTATGCCAGCGAAGGGGGAACAAGCATTGCTGCGCCGGTAGTGGCCGGAATGGCTGCTGTTCTGAAAAGCTATTTCCCTGCTTTAACAGCAGAACAGATAAAGAAAATAATTATAAAATCGGCCTATATTCCATCCACAAAAGAAATTATGGTAAGGAAAACGAAATTAAAATTCGCTGAAATGTCTGTTTCAGGAGGAATAGCCAACCTTTACAGGGCAGTATTATTTGCGGAACAGGAAAATTAGCTCATTTATGTGCAATGAGCCATTCCTTGGCGGTTTCAATGTCATCGAAGCATTTTACATCCCTGCCGGTCAGTTTCATGATTCCGTTAAACAAAATCTGTTTCAGGCCGGTAACACCCAGAACAGCGCTGGCTTTTATATATGGCTTGTTGCCTTTTACAAAATCCTGAAATTTATCTTTAATCTGGTTGTTAAAATGCATATCCGTAATATTGGTCAGGCAAATTGCACTTAAGGGAGGTAAATTCCTTAAATACTGTATACTTCCGTCAATTACTGATTGTACTTCATTTTCTGATTTGATACCGGAAAAATCCATGTAATAGATATTAACACCTTTGTGGTTTATGGTTTGGCTTCTCATGAGATAAAACGGGTTAATTTTGTGATAAATTTACAATAATTATTGAAGATTAAAAATCATTTTCGGAAATTAAAATTGGGCTTGAAATGAAATGAAATTTAAGTATATTTATCCCGGAATACACAAGCTGGGAATAGAAACAGGTACATCATCTGATTCTTTGGTATATTTTCAAAAGCACGATTTCGATGCAAGAGATTTACATTTAGAATTATATAAAGAATATATTCCTGGCCAAGAAATTTAAAATTAAGTTCAAATCAACCAATATGAAAAAACGTAAAGGAAGTGTTTACATCCAGGACTGGATGAAGTTCCATCCACTTACCAAGCAGTCAAAATGCGACAACTATTATCTCGGTATCAGCAAAGAAGTATATGAAATATTAAACAAAGACGATTACCTTGATTTGTTATATGGTTTGGAAGAAGAAAATTATAAAGATTTTGCCTGCTTTTTAACCTGCTATTTCGAAGACATTATTTCTAAAATTGGGATTTGGAAAACCTTTATTTCAGCGCATTCAGAATTGTACAACCGCTTTCTTCCATTTTACAGGCTCGACGAATATTTCGAAGAAGAGATAAACCCACAGGATATTTATTTTTTAATCTGGTACTTTCTTACAGAATATTTCCTGGATGAATTTCTTATTCCGGAAGATAAGCTGGTAATTGAACTTGGAAACGAAATTTACGAGATTTTTGATCGCGATTATGAATCAGCACCAGAAAACCTGCTTCTTAAAAATTTTCTAACCATACCTCATGAAGAAACTGATTTTTTTAAAATCAGGGAGATTATGGACTGGTATTTTATAAACTCTTATCTTTTTCATTTCAAGGAATATGAATTTGAATCGGAGATTGAAGAGTTGATTAATTCCGAAGACGAAATCATCTTGAAAAATGTTGAAGCCCTTGCCACTGATTACAGGGACCAACTTACGCTTAATTCAACCTCGAGCCTGCTGGCTTTCAGGGCAAAGGACTGGTTGGCGAGGTTTCTTGGCAGTGACCACCCGTTATATCAAAGCATTTTGGAACTTAACAAGAGAATTACAGGCATATTTTTGTACAAGGGCGAAGATGATGAATCACTTATTTTACAACACCTTGCAACAGATAATATCATTCATGTAACCAAAAAATCGATGGAGGCCGGGCAAGACTTTGAGGTGGATAAAACTTTTATTTTCATTAACCTGATTAAATGGCAAAAGGAGTGGTGGTTTACGGGGATTTATTCTGTTTATGATTATGATGAAAAAGTTTTGGAAGAAGAGAAACATTCAGCAGAAAGTTTGTCTTTATTTCAGGAAGAAGGGAAGGAGGACAAATTATTGAACAGTTTATTCAAATCGTTTTTGGAATTCAATGATAATAAGCCCATTGCATTTTTTGAAAATGGGGTTAAAGTAAGAGAATTTGTAAGCAGTTTTATCCATTATCATAACAATAAAACCAAGGCAAAAGAACTTAAAGCACAGGGTTTGCATAATTTACTCAAAGAATTTCCCGAAGACAAAGAAAATTTGGATGTAATTTTGTTTTTTTCGCTCGAAAAAGGGTTGGAATTGTTGCTGGGACTGGCACACAACATTCCTGATAAATTAAACTCTACCTATCAGCCTAATCCAAAAGAAAGTATTCTGGATTATTTTCATACCCCTCATTGCAGTCCTTATTTACTAAATTATCTTCTGTTAAATTATCCTGAGATGATTAAAGAGTTGGAAAAAGAAATGGGAGGGAATTTTGTGGGTGAAAATGCTGATTTCTTAATCAGGTATATGAAACACAATTTATTTTAATTGCATTAACAGGCAGGGCAATGAGCAGGTTTCAACCGGTTAATTTTAAAGATGTAGAAGATTTATTGTTGTTTATTCCAAAAAATGAGCTCCTGATTGTAAAGCATCTGAGGGAGATTATACTCGGTTTAATTCCGGGTTGTACTGAAAAACTAGCCTATAATGTGCCATTTTATTACAGAAACTCTAGAATATGTTTTATCTGGCCAGCATCCGTTCCCTGGGGAAATGTGCCGATGAACGGGGTACAGCTTGGTTTTTGTTATGGCTACCTTATGAACAATGCATTAGAATGGCTCGAAAAAGGGAACCGGAAACAGGTTTATTCAAAAACATTTCACAATCTGAAAGACATTGATTCTGAAATGGTTAAAATTCATCTTGCAGAAGCATTGGAGGTGGATAAAAGATTATCAAAAAAAAAATAACAAATTATGGAAAGACCAATTAACTGGGGCATTATAGGGACAGGAAAAATAGCAAACAAATTTGCTTTGGCTTTAAAACATGTTCCGGGTAGCTGCATGAAAGCGGTTGCTTCGCGCGAAAAAACCAAAGCGGAATTATTTGCATCCCAACATAATATTGAAAAATCATACGGTTCGTACCTTGAACTGGCCGAAGATAAAAAAGTAGAGGTGGTTTATGTGGCCACTCCGCATGTTTTTCATTTCGAAAATACCATGATGTGCCTGCACAACAATAAGGCGGTACTCTGCGAAAAACCATTTGCCATGAATCTCAATGAAGTAACACAGATGGTGGAATTGGCCCGGCAGAAAAACCTATTTTTAATGGAAGCGCTCTGGACCCGTTTTTTTCCGGGTACCCTCAGGATACTTGAAATCGTTAACAGTGGCGCTATTGGTGATATTAAATACATCCGTTCCGATTTTGGTTTTAAAGGTATATTCGATCCCGATGGAAGGCTTTTTAATAAGGCTTTGGGCGGCGGCAGTCTTTTAGACATTGGCATTTACCCCGTTTTTATCTCCCTGCTTCTGCTAGGTGTACCGGATGAGGTGAGTTCAGAAGCTATAATTGGCCCTACAAATGTTGATGAATCAGTTTCAATGGTGTTTAAATATAATAATGGAAGCCTGGCCTCACTATCAAGCACATTTATGGCCAATACACCTATTGAAACCGATATTTGTGGTACCTTGGGTATGATAAGGATTCCTAAGCCCTGGTTTATGTCAAGAGGTTTTTCGTTAATTTTGAACGACGGGACAAAAGAAGATTTTAACCGGGAGTTTATTTGCAATGGGTATGAATACGAGGCCATAGAAGTAAACAATTGTCTGCGCCTTGGAAAAACTGAAAGTTCATTGATGACCCATGATTTTAGCCTTAAATTAATTGGTTTGCTTGACAAAGTAAGGGAACAAAGCCATTTTTAATAAAATAGAATTTTTAAAGTAAAACTTCAGATTATGGAGACCAACAATCATAAAATCATATTATCGGAAATTGCCGAAAAGGCGATGAAAGAAAGAGGATTTAATACAGTTTTTCCCGAATTGGTGATGTCGCAGGTAAACCAGATTAATATTGAAGCAATAAAATCGAATAACAACCTGAGGGATTTGAGAAACCTGATTTGGTGTTCTATTGACAATGAGGAATCGAGGGATTTAGACCAGTTATCTTACGGAGAATTGCTCGAAAATAACAGGATAAAGATTTATGTAGCTGTGGCAGATGTGGATGCCTTGGTAAATTCCGGAAGCGATGCAGATATTCATGCCTCCCAAAACACGGTTACAGTTTACACCACTGCTCGTATTTTTCCATTGTTTCCCGAAAGGTTGTCTACCGATTTGACTTCTTTAAACCAGGATGAAGACAGGGCTTCGATTGTAGTGGAAATGATTGTGGAAGAAGATGGAAATGTTTCTGGTTCAGATATTTATTGTGCACTGGTACATAATTATGCAAAACTCGACTATGATAAAGTAGCAGCCTGGATGGATGGTAAAATTCCAATGCTCAAAGAAATTGAAAATGTGAAGGGATTGGCAGAGAACATACTTTTACAGGAAAAAGCAGCACAAAGACTCCGGCAGATGAGGTATACAAGGGGTGCTCTCGATTTTGAAACCATTGAATCAAGGCCTGTTTTTATAGGCGAATCGCTTGGCGAAATGAAAGCCAGTAAAAAAAACAGGGCCAAGAACATGATAGAAGATTTTATGATAGCCTGCAATGTGATAACTGCGCAATTTCTTGCAGACAAGAACCTGCCATCGTTACGGAGGGTGGTTTCCAAACCCCGTAGGTGGGATCGAATCATTCAACTTGCTGCTGAACATGATTTTGAATTATCAGCAGAGCCTGATCCAAAATCACTTTCGGAATGTATGAAATTCATCAGGCAGAATCTTCCCGGGCATTACAGCGATTTTTCTTTCAGTGTGTTAAAGTTGCTCGGAGGGGGGGAATACATTATGGAATATCCCGGACAAGTGCCACAAGGTCATTTCGGGCTGGCGGTTAAGAACTATTCCCATTCCACGGCCCCAAACAGGCGTTATTCGGATTTGATAACCCACCGGCTTTTAAAAGTCGCCATGAATGGCGGTAAAATAGGGTACACAAATGCTGAAATGGAAGCAATTGCTAAGAATTGCACAGTAAAAGAAGATACCGCCAAAAAAGTGGAGCGGCAGGTGGAAAAATCGGCCCATGCTATTTTAATGGAATCCAGGATTGGTGAAGTATTTGATGCCATTATAAGTGGTGCGGCTCCCAAAGGAACATGGATAAAGCTGTTTGAACCGAATCTTGAAGGCAAACTGGTCAAAGGTTTTGAAAATCTCGAAGTGGGGCATAAAATAAAGGCCAGGTTATTAAGTGTTGATATTATGACAGGTTTTATTGATTTTGAAAGAGTTTCATAAATTCGCCCGGCCAATGCAGGAATGAAATTGTAATAGAAAGCAAGTGTAAATTTTTTCCACATTCTTAAGCAGAAATTAAATTTTTAAGGATGAAAAATATACTTTTAAATCTATGGATTTTTATACTTATTTCAGGTCTGGGTTTGTCTTGCGAAGACGAATGTAAAGTACTGGATTTGAATGGCTTAAAATGTCCGTCTAAAACTGATGTTTGGCTTACCCACGAACATGTTTTGGTCGATTTTATCGGGGCAGATCGTATCGAACCTGCCACCTGGAACAGAGATACAATAATTAAAACCATGATTCCTTATTTTGAGGAATTAAAAAAGAATAAAGTAACTTATTTTGTTGATGCTACCCCGGCTTTTCTTGGCCGAAACATGAAGATACTCGACACAATTTCGAAAATTACAGGTATTAAAATCATCACCAACACAGGATTCTACGGTGCAAGGAATGATAAATATATTCCACAGTTTGCAAAAGAATTGTCCGCATCACAATTGTCCGAAATTTGGATAAAGGAATTTGAAGAAGGTATTGATGGAACTTCCATAAAACCGGGATTTATAAAAATTGGAATTGATGCAGATGATACCCTTTCTGAAATGCATCAGAAACTCGTCAAAGCAGCAGCCCTTACCAGCAAAAAAACAGGTTTGGTTATTGCATCCCACACGGGAATTGCCAAAGGACTCTGGCCCCAACTTAAAATCCTTGAAGAAAGCGGCGTTTCTTTATCCTCTTTCATCTGGGTTCATGCACAGGCTGAAGAAAATACAGCTGAATATATAAAAGCCGCCAAAAAGGGCTGTTGGATTAGCTTCGATGGAATGGGTTGGGAGATGGAAAAACACATCGAAAAAATTTTATTTGCCAAAGAAAATGGCATTCTGAACCATATTTTAATTTCTCACGATGCAGGCTGGTTCGATCCGCAAAAAAAAGTACAGGATATAAAACCATATACCGCCATATTTGAAAAGCTTTATCCGGCACTTAAAGCCAAAGGTTTTACAGATAATGAATGGAAAATGCTGGTAACGGACAATCCGGCCAAAGCTTTTTCCATTAAATCAGGAAATTAGTGCAAAAATGAAATTATTAAAATTTTCCACCGTCAGTATAATGAGTTGTTTTTTGCTATCAAACTTCACCATGAACAGCCAGCAAAATAAAACCGAAAAAAACCTGAAAATCAGACAGCTTGTCGATACCATTGGTTTTGCTCAATATAACCGGCAGATGGACAGTATTTTGGCAAGGATAGATTTATCTGACAAAATACCTGCTAAGGAATGTTATAAGGCTGTGATTTGTCCGCATGATGATTACGCCTATGCTGCTGTTTTGTACAATAAAACCCTTGCTGGAATTAAGGCTGAAACAATTGTACTGATTGGGGTTGCGCATAAGGCCAGACAATTTAGCCTCGAAAACAAACTTATTTTCGATTCATTTGACCAATGGAAGAGTACTTCGAATGTAGAAATCTCCGAATTAAGAACGGAGCTCATTAAAAGTCTGCCGGATGATTCCTATCTTATGCATGACAGCATGATGCAGACAGAACATTCGCTTGAAGCCATTCTACCATTTTTATTGAAATACAACCGAAATGTGAAAATAATTCCGGTATTGGTTCCCTATACAACATTCGAAAACATGGACAGGTTTTCCGATTACCTTTCAGCCGGTTTATTTGATTTGATGAAGAAAAACCATCTTCAATACGGAAAGGATATCGCCATTGTGATTTCGAACGATGCCATTCATTATGGAAATGAAGATTGGGGTGGAAAAGACATGGCGCCATTTGGCACTGATGAAGAGGGTAACAACAAAGCACTGCAGAAAGACAATGAAATCATTACCCAATGCCTTATTGGCAATGTAGATCAGGAAAAAATATTCAAATTCAACAAATTTACAGTTCAGGAAAGCGATTTCAGGGAGTACAAATGGACCTGGTGTGGAAGGTATTCAGTGCCTTTTGGGTTAATGCTGTCCAATAAACTAAATCTTAAAATGAGTAAAAAGCCCCTTACAGGAAAATTAATCGGTTATCGTTCGAGCCTGAAAGACAAGCATATAGATGTTTATGATTTGGGCATGGGAACCACTGCCCCGGCCAAACCTACTCATTGGGTTGGATATGTAGGTGTTGGATATGAATAATTGCGAATTAATTTACATTTTAAGAGCCACCCTCATCCAAAATTTCATTAATTTTATGCTCCCATAATTCGATTTAAACCTTGAATACCACAGAGGGAATATTGCTTGGATTGAGTACCGGCGCTGTTTGTGTTGCTTATTGCGGCCCCGTACTGATTCCATTTTTATTGGCCGAAAGGGGAAAAATCAATAAAAACATCCTGTTCGTCGTCCTGTTTCTCTCGGGCAGGTTGGTGGCTTATATTTTCACCGGCTTTATTGTCGGATTGCTCGGAACCAGTTTTCTTACCCAGGCTGATCTGAAAATAAAGACAATGGGTATTATTTATATTGTACTGGCTTCATTGTTAATTACTTATGGATTCTATCGATTCAGGGAAATTTGCCTGGGCAGGGTTCACAAAAGAATAAACTCGGCGATTGGAAAAAAGTTTCCCTTTATTATTCCGCTGGCCGGAGGGGCTATTACAGGATTAAACCTATGCCCACCATTTATGCTCGCCATAGCCCGTGCTGCATCAAGTGGCGATTTATCGGGCAGTATCTGGTTTTTTTTGATGTTCTTTTTGGGCACCTCCGTTTATTTTCTTCCAATGCCTTTTATTGGCGTTTTGCACAGGGCTAGAGTATTGCAGATTATTGGCAAATTTGCTGCTATTCTGGCGGGTTTTATTTATCTGTACCTTGGAATTGTAATGACCTTAAAATAAAAATCCTATGTTAAAACCATCATTGTATTCAACTACCCGAAAAACAGGGAAAACTCTTTTGCTCATGTTCCCTATGATTCTTCTGATTTTTGTCTTTATCTCGGGCGGACAACCGAATTTTAGTGGTGTACCTGAAATTGCAGCTTTTTTTATAACATTTATTTTTTTCTGTTATTTATTTTTCATGATGCTTTACAAAGGCAAAACAGACAGGTACCGGTCAATTGGCTTTATTGTACTTTCTTTGTTTTTTGCCCTTACATTTATTGTAAATCTCATTAAACTAAGAGGTTCCATGACATTCTCGAATGAAAATTTATTGTCGTGCGAAATTCCTTTTTGTCATATTGTTACAACTATGATTATAATTCCGGCTGCTATAAAGCAAAGTATAATTTTTCCGGGTAGTATTCTGGAAGGATTTGCCGCTATAGGTTCGATGCTTGTAATAGTTATTGGAATAAGTATTTCAATTGGAAGGGGCTTCTGCAGCTGGGGCTGTTTTTATGGCGGATGGGACGAAGGGACTTCCAGAATTTTAAAGAAGCCTGTAATTAAAGAAATAAACCCTGTTTTCAGATGGATGTCATTTGCTGTATTAATAATAATTGCGCTTATTTCAGCTGTGTTATTGTCGCCATTTTATTGCGATTGGCTTTGTCCGTTTAAAGCAGTTACAGAATTTGAAAAGGTAACTACAGTTGAAATCTTAATGAAAACAATTGTATTTGTCTCCCTTTTTCTTGGATTGGTTATAGTTTTGCCCATGATTACCAAAAAAAGAATTCAGTGCGCTACATTTTGTCCTATGGGGGCTTTACTTTCCCTTACCAATAAAATAAACATATTTGAAGTAGGTTTGGATAAAGAAAAATGTACAAATTGTAATCTTTGTGTTAAAGCTTGTCCAACCATGTCGATAAGTAAAAATGATTTTTCAGGTACAACCATCTCCATGACCTGCATAAAATGTGGAAAATGCATTGATACCTGCAACAAAAATGCCCTGCATTTCCATGTTAAGGGAACCGAAATGAATAAACATTTTACTTTATCCAGGAATTTATTTCTTTTTCCTGCTTTTACCCTTTTGGTAATATTTACCGGGGGAACCATGCAAAATGGAATTCTTTTGCTTTATAAATTGTTTACAACAGGGAGCCTGATTTAATCCAAAAATTTAAAATATCGAAAAATGAAAAACCTCATTAGTATATTCGCTTTTTTTTGGGCTTTTATATGTGTATTGATTATTCCGGTTACTTTTATAGGAAATAACCAATTTGCCCGTCAACTGGCCAAAATGCCCTTTATGAAAGTTAATCCAAAATTCAGCGGTGGAGAACCCAATTACGAAATAAAAACCGACAGCCTGACCATAAGCATTAACAAACCCGTATTTGAAGCATTATTTGGACAAAGTTCCGAAGGATTTGTACAGGTTAAATTTTCAGGAAATAAAAAATTGCCCGAAAGAATTCAGAGCAATATAGATTACAACAGGGATGGTAAGACTGATTTTTCAGTGGATATTAACACTGTTAATTCAAAAACAGAAATTTCTATTCTCAATCCGGATGTTTTGAAGCTCGGGATTTCATCAAAAGTAAAAGACGATTGGATAATAAGGGTTGATATTAAAAACAGGTAAGTATTTAAAGCCGGTTAATTGAACAAAAGAATTATTTTTGGTTCGGAAAAGGGTAATTTTTTGAATTAAAAAATGGTATAAAGCAATTTATAAACTATAAAAATGAAACAAACATATTATTTGCTGGTTTTGGTAATGATTTTGGGATGTACAAAAGATCAGTCAACCCGGTTTGATTTTCAAACTTTCTCTAAACCCAAAGAAAATCCTGTGTTAATGGCAGATTCGACATTTACTTTTGTCGATCCTATTAAAAATGCAGAGGTAAAGTGGCAAAAAGCCGATGTATTTAATCCCGCAGCTATAGTTAAAGACAGCCTGGTATATTTGCTTTACCGTTGCGAAGACAACCCTGCGGCCATTCTGGGTGGAAGAACATCGAGAATCGGCCTGGCTTCGAGCACCGATGGGATTCATTTTACGAAATACCCCAAACCCGTTTTGTACCCCGACAGCAGTGAGTTTATGGCTTTTGATTATCCCGGAGGCTGCGAAGATCCACGTGTTGTTCAAACCGAAGAAGGTTTATATGTAATGGCTTATACATCATGGAATTATAAAGTAGCCCGCTTAAGCATTGCATTTTCGAAAGACCTGGTAAACTGGGAAAAACAAGGGCTGGCCTTTGCCAAAGCCAGCAATGGTAAATTTTCTGAAACCTGGTCAAAATCTGCTTCAATTATAACAAAAATGATTGGAGATAAGCAGGTTGCTGCCAAAATAGATGGAAAATACTGGATGTATTGGGGCGAAGCATTTGTAAACCTAGCCTGGTCCGATAACCTGAAAGACTGGAACCCTGTACTGGATGAAAAAGGGGAGTTGAAAGCATTGATAAGTCCGCGAAAAGGAAAATTTGACAGCAGGCTAACAGAATGCGGCCCACCTGCCATAATCAATCACGAAGGTATTGTGCTCTTGTACAATGGAAAAAATGCCGAAAACGAGGACGCAGATCCCTATTTGCCGAAAGGAACTTATTCTGTCGGAAAAGTAGTGTTTGATGTGAATAATCCCGAAAAGGTGATTTCAAGACTGGATACCTGCTTTTTAAAACCCACGCTACCGCACGAAGTTTCAGGACAATATAAGTCGGGGACTACTTTTGCCGAAGGCCTTGTGTATTTTAAATCGAAATGGTTTTTATACTATGGCACCGCTGATTCGTTTGTTGGTGTTGCCGTTTCGGAATAAAATTTTAAATAAAAGACCAAATTTGCTATTCACCCGGACGGGTAATGTAATATACACTTTTTAAATCATATTCCAGGTAACGGCCAGGCTCGTTGCGTTTTTCGCCTCCGTAACTAAGGGTAACCCCAATTTTGTTTTCAAAATCTTTCCAGTAAACAAAAATACCGCTGTGTTCGATACCGCCATACGAATAGTTAATGTAATATAACCAGTCGCCAGGTTTTATTATATTTATATCGGCATAAGGGCCTGATTTTTTACTTTTAAAAATCGCCTTTTTGTTGGTACCATATCCTGCCCGATTAAAAACCTCATTAATATAATCCCAGCAGGCGCCTTTAATAATGGCTTTTTCTTCAAAAACCATTTTTCTTCCCACTTCTAAAACAGCTTTTCCGGCATCTGTGGTATTGTTTTCGGCTTCTACTATTGGATCCACGGTGGGCTGCTTTGAAGTACCCACTTTAACTTTATTTCCTGCATCTTTGGTTACTTTTATTTTTTTATCCTGGTTAACACCCACATACGCCTTTTTTGAGCAGGCATTTAAAGTAAAAATGGTTAAAAGCATCAGTATTGATCTGAAAATTAAAGTTTTACAATTCATTTCGATTAGTTTAACAGGTTAAATTTATACCATCAGTAATTCACACTTAGGTGCAATTTGGGATAAATATAAACCCTTTTCATTAAACAGGCCAATACTATCTGATTAATTTTTAGATGAAAATAAATGTCGGGAACAAAAGCTACATTAATTTTTACCGGCCAAACAACCATTTCAATTAAAAATATTGAAAGAGTAAATGAGCAGCAATAATTTCTTTTTGTAAACTATTCAATGATTTTAGTTTATAGTCAATTTAAATTTTCATAAATTAATACTAAATTGCAATTAAATCTATTTGTTATTTTATGAAGAATTTATTCAATTTTAGAGGTGTATCAGGCATTGCTTTTACTGTATTTCTGGCCATTTTGATATTATTAAGTATATACTTTTTTGTCCGGATTAATAAATACGAAAAGGAAATTCAGTTGCACGGATTTAATGAATTGAACCAATTGGGAAGGGCTGTGCGCGAAAAGGACAAAACCCTTGAAAGTGTAGCCTGGAACCTGACGGGAACTCAAAAAGACAATCGTTTTTTGCGAAGCAAGGGAATGGCATTAAGTTTTAAAATACCACAAAAATATGATTCAATCTATTATAATATCAGGGAATCGGAAAGTTCAATGAGAATTAGTTATTCAGATTTTTTAAAATCATTGTTAAAGGAAGACTTTTTGTCAGATTATATTTTAATAAAAAAAGGAAATAACAAAGAGATTAAGGACACTATTGTTTACAGCACATTTCCATATCATATTGAACTTAAGGAATCGGATATTTTTAAGGCAATAACAAAATCTTCAGGTAAATCATCCATATTCGAAAGCCAGACAAGTATCGATAGCATTAGCAATTCATCAATTTTTCAGGCAGGGCTAATTAGAAAAGTAGGTATACAGGGAAAAGAATATGAAATGTTTTTTATACCGGTGAGTATAAATAACAAACCATTCTATATGTCGGGGTTTATTGAAGAAAAAGCCTATTCTGAAATGAAACGGGGGTTAGACTCAACCACCATTTTTATTTTTGTTCTGGTGTTGGGTATCATATTGTTTAGCCTTCCGATACTTAAAATTTTCCTGATGGGCCCGCTAGAAAAGCTAAACAGGTTTAATCTTACACTTGCCGGAATTTCGATAGTGGGAGGAATAATTGTTGTTGTGGTACTTACAACCATTACCTATGTATTTTTTAGATCAAACCTTAACATTAAAGAGAATTTAAAAGAACTAAACACCGAAATTACTGATGCTTTTACGAAAGAATCGGAGGATTTGATAAACCAGATGTTTGAATACAATGATAATATCTATGATGTAAGATCTGGAATTTCAGTAGGTTCGGTATTAACAAATGAAGTTTACCGGCCCCAAACCATTGATTATTTTAAAACCTTTTTTTGGGTCGATTCATTCAATTCACAGATTATGCAGATTTCCACCCGTAGCAATGCAGGTGCATTAACAAATCTATCAAACCGCGAGTACGTTAAAAATTATAGCAAGTGGCTTTGGGAAGATTTTTCAGGTGAAAAAAAATCACTTTGGTACAACATTGATCCTATTTTCTCCAATACTTCGGGTGAATGGCTTTTAGCCTTTTCTACACCTTCATCAAAAATCTATTCAAAGAATATAAAGACTAAAACTGGCATTAAATCGTCGTTACATAAGGTGAAGCTAATGGGAATAACTTCAAATATGTACTCCCTTCACGATCCTGTACTGCCTGATGGTTACGAATATTGCCTTGTTGATAACAAAGCTTCTGTTTGGTTTTATTCCAATAACAGGTTGTATATTAACGAAGATTTAATTACAGCATGCAACAACAGCCAACGACTTGCCGCAGCCATTCATTCCGGGTCCGACGATTTGATTTCGGTAAAACTCAGGAGCAAAACCTTTTACCTCTATATTAAACCCATAAAAAATACTGAACTTTTTATGGTTACCCTTTGTAATCCTTCAGGGGTAAAACTTTTTGTTGCGCAGGCAGCTTTCTTTTCCTTTGTATCGTTGATGCTTATTTTTGGATTGTTGTTTGTGTTTTATATAATTCTTTACATAATTCAGCACAGAAAAAGCAGCCTGGCAGGCAGAAATTTTTTCTTTAACTGGTTATTGCCCAACAAGAGTAAAGAAAACAAGTACATTCAACTTTTTATCAGTAACTTTTTAATCGCTTTATGCCTGGTTATATACCTGGTAAGCCATGGATACAGCATGTTGACACCAATTTCAGTAGGCATACTTATGGCTTCCGTTATTGTGCTTAATTTTTTCTTTTCATATATCAAGCTCAGGCACACGTATACCGAGGATAAAACCGACTGGCGGGGAAAAGGTTTTATGCTTGCTTTGTTTGTGATTTTGGCATTTATCGATGTAATTGCACAGATTTCGGCTGGTATTTACCTGTTTACAGCTTCAGTGGTTATGCAAATGCTGTTTTTTGTTATTTACAAATTTTCAGAAATTACAATAGATACACTGAAAAAAATTGTAAAATTTACTTTGGATTTTCGTGCACTGAGTGGGTTGTCGAAAGTAATTGTTATGGTGAAAAACCAGCCTTATATTATTTTCTTATTTAGCTGGCTAACGTTATCAGCGGTAATTCCATCGTTTCTTATCGTGAAAAAGACATTGGATTATGAATTCAGAAATTTCGTTACAAACCAGCAAATATCAATTGCCCAGCAAACCTATTCACGTACCGAAAAGGTGTATAAATTCTTTAACGATGCAGTGCCTGTAAAAGATTCATCAACTATAAATCACAGGTTAATCCAGGGAAATTACTATTATTTCTTCCATCAAACCCACGAAGCCAATATAAAAGGTGAATTTAAACAGGATAGCAGTATGTATCTTAAATTCAGCCAGATGTGCCGCTATTATTACAACTATCTGCTTGGTGAAAAAGATTTTCTGGAAATAAAAAAACAGATAATCGTTGGGGTAAACAAAAGTATCACGGGAATCAGCGCACTGGAATTCAATATCTTTGATTTAAATAAAACTTCCCAAAAACATGCATCCCGTAAAGTTATTGCCTCCAATATCGATTATAGTTTTTTTAATCCTTTTGAAACCAAAGGTTATTCGCTGTATTTCTGGCTTGCAGCAGTATTGTTTTTAATAATGGTTATTCTGTTATTAAGGCTTTTGATTCAAAAACATTTCAATTTCGAGATGCTTACAAGTAAGCCGGTATTGCTCGATGAATGTTTAAAAGAATTGAAGGAATCGAAACTAAGTGGCGTGATTGTAAATATAAACCATGACGAATTACACCTTGCAGAGATTAAAGATCATCGTTTTGTAAACCTGGCTACAAATACTGAATTAAAAGATTTTGAAATTCCTACATTACAGCAAGACCAAAGGCTAGTGGTAGTGGGTTTAGAGAATTTTGAAGAAATCAATCTCTTTGTTACAAAGCTTGAAAAACTGGTTAGGTTGTTGGATGCTTATCCCAACCAATTAACAATAATGCTTTACACAAGTCCGAATATTTTAATGCAAATGTATTCTGATCTGATCAGCTCAATAGAAAAAGATGAAAAATTGAATCAGTACAAAAATCAGGTATACAGGATTCAAAAAATATTTTCGAATTTACCTGTTTTATATAGCAAACGGACTTTGAAACAAATTCAAGAAACAGGTGGCAAGGACTTTACAGAATTCATTCATAATGAACTAAGCCTCGATTCTTATACAAGGAAACTTGAACCTATCATACTCAGGTATTTCGAAGAAGAAAAACGGAAAGGAGCAATAAAGGACTATTATTCAGGAAAAGAAGCATTAATTCTAAAGATACAGGAATTGGCACTTCCTCATTATATTTATTTGTGGAACAACCTGAGTTTTAGTGAGAAATTTGTTTTATTCGATTTAACACAAGATACAATTGTAAACCTTCAAAACAAAGAAGTACTAAACTCTTTGCTTGGAAAAGGTATACTTGAAAGCAGAAACGGGATAAGATTTACAAGTCAAAGTTTAAGAAATTTTATTTTAACCCAGGCCGATAAGTCAGAACTCGCTGAAAAACAGCAAAATATAATGGCTGCAGGAAACTGGAATAAGTTACGGGCACCATTGATTATTATTGCGGCAAGCATAATCGTATTTTTGTTTGCCACCCAAATCAGCTTTTTATCAAACCTTTATGGAATTTTATTATCCGTAGGAACCCTGCTTGGTGTATTTATGAGGTTTAGCGGGATGTTTAAACAAGGTGGCTGAGAGAAAACCTGAAATTTAAATTGAGTTTTTTACATTCTTGTCCAGATAAAATATTTTTGTATTCGAGATTAGAAGTCAAATATAGAAATTACGCGATTTTTAATGAATTGTATAGACTTAATAATTTTGAATTGATGTTAATGAATACAATGGCCTTCGGGAAAATATTATGTAGGTTGAGCGAAACCTTAGAAGGCAGGGAAGCTGAGAACTTGTTCGAAGATCACCCTGCCGCACTTAGGTTTTGCGAAAACCGGAATGATATTTTCCCGGGATCCTTGACCTTTTTGTTTCGTTTTTGGGTCAAGTGTGTACATTTATAAAAAATGCAATGTACAAAAGAAACATTTGTCGTAACTTGGAAGTATCGCTCTTTGCAGTTAAAGCCCTGTTTTGGCTTGGTACTTATGAGTCCGTGGTCAAGTTTGGCTCCAATCATTCTTGTCAATGAAATTGGTGATACTTTTAGTAATCCCGCTTAAGAGATTAATCTGTACTGTTTGATTGGGCAAAGGGCTCAATTTAAAACTTAGAATAATGAAAAAAGCATTTAAATTACTTAGACCTAATGCTGCAGGAATAGATGTTGCAAGCAGGATACACTATGTTGCTGTTCCAGAAGATCGGGCGAAAGAACCTGTTCGTAACTTTGGGACGTTTACAGAAGATTTACATTGTATTGCAAAATGGTTGATAGAATGCAAAATTGATACTGTTGCAATGGAATCAACAGGTATTTACTGGATACAACTGTTTTTAATTTTAGAAGAATACGGATTTGAAGTTTTTTTGGTAAATGCAAGACATGTTAAGAATGTAAGTGGAAGAAAATCCGATGTGCAAGATTGTCAGTGGATACAACAATTACATTCATTTGGACTCTTAAATGCGAGTTATCAACCTAACAGTCTTACAAGAGAACTCAGAAGTTATTTACGGCACCGTAAAAACTTAACAGAAAGTTACTCTAAAGAGGTATTGCACATGCAAAAGGCATTTGAACAAATGAATATTAAGTTGCATAATGTAATCACAGACATTACAGGAAAGACGGGACAGCTAATAATAAAAGATATATTATCAGGGGAGCTTTCTCCTGAGAAATTAGTTCAGCATGTGGATCCAAATGTAAAAGCTTCTAAGGAAGAGATTGTTAAGTCGTTAAAAGGAATATGGAGGAAAGAAAGTTTATTTGAATTAAGACAAGCTTATGAGCTATATCTTATTTTTAAAACTAAAATACAGGAATGCGATATACAAATTGAGAATACTTTACAAAAGCTTGAAAAAGAAAGTGACAATAAACTTGAAAAAGATATCAAAAGAAAAGTTTACACAAAGAATAGGCTTAATTTTAATGGAACCCAATACTTACAAAACATATTAGGAGTTGATCTAACAAAGATATTTGGAATAAGCGAATTAACTGCTCTTGAAATTATTTCAGAAATTGGAATAGATATGACAAAATGGAAAACAAAAAAACATTTTACATCATGGTTAAATCTTGCACCTAACAACAGAGTCTCTGGTGGAAAATTATTGAAACCTAAAAAAAGCAAGAAGAAAAACAAAGCAGGTCAAGCCTTTTTAATGGCTGCTTTTGCTTTGCAAAGAAGTGAACATTGGCTTGGACAATACTATCGAAGAATAAAGTCGAGAAGTGGACCTTTGGTTGCCACTAAGGCAACAGCCAGAAAAATTGCAACTATATTTTACGAAATGATAACAAAGAAAGTTGAATTTTCTCCAATAAAAACAGAAGTTTATCATCAGAAATATAAAGAACAAAAGTTAAAATATTTAAGGAAACAGGCTGCCATTTTAGGGTATCAGCTTTCGTTAACTTGAAGTGTTTCTTAAGAGCCAAAAATGAAAGCAGGAAAATCCAGGTAATAAGTATTTCCTATTAATTCATATTTGCGTATTCTCATAGTAATGTATGACTTTTATCAAATAAGAATCAGATTTACCGGACATTAGTGGTTATTTTTATTTTATTATTTATTGATTTACAAATATATATCTTATGAAAACCCTCCAATTTATTTCTGCTCTACTTATCACTATCGCAATTCTTGCAGTTTCGTGCAAAGAAACTGGCAGCAATTCCAGCCTAAACAGTAATGGAATAGATTACAAAAAAGAGATAACCATAGGAAAAGAAGAATTAAAGGATAAAATCAAAGGTGGCTGGGCCGGGCAGGTAATTGGCTGTACTTATGGTGGCCCTACTGAATTCAGGTATTGCGGAACCATGATACAGGATTATACCCCAATAATTTGGGACAGTACACGGATGAAATGGTACTATGAAAACGAACCCGGACTTTACGATGATGTGTACATGGATTTGACCTTTGTGGAAGTTTTTGAGAAAGAAGGGCTGGATGCTCCGGCGCTGTCGCATGCAAAGGCTTTTGCCAATGCCGGGTATATGCTGTGGCATGCCAATCAGGCCGCCCGGTATAACATTTTAAACGGGATTGAACCACCGGCTTCGGGCCATTGGGAAAATAATCCACATTCCGAAGATATTGATTTTGAGATAGAAGCTGATTTTGCCGGCCTTATGTCACCGGCTATGCCGAATACCTCCTCCGAAATTTGTGATAAAGTTGGCCATATTATGAATTATGGCGATGGCTGGTATGGCGGGGTATATGTGGCGGCTATGTATTCCCTGGCTTTTGTTTCGAACGATATTGAATTTATTGTAAAAGAAGCACTTAAAACCATTCCGGAAGAAACCGAATATTATAAATGTATAAAAAGTGTAATTGATAATTACTATAAGTATCCGGACGATTGGAAAAAAAACTGGTTTGAAGTACAAAAAGACTGGTCGTCGGATATTGGTTGCCCCGACGGTGTTTTTCATCCATTTAATATTGATGCAAAAATTAATTCGGCCTATATTGTAATTGGGCTGTTATACGGTAAAGGAGATTATGGGAAAACCCTTGAAATAAGTGCACGATGTGGCCAGGATTCGGATTGTAACCCGGCCAATGCCGGAGGTATTTTAGGGGCTTTGCTTGGCTACAATAAAATTCCCGACTATTGGAAACAAGGCATTAAAAAAGTAGAAGACATGGATTTTAAATATACAAGTATATCATTGAACGATGTTTATGAAATGGGTTACAATCAGGCTTTAAAGAATCTTGAAAATCATGGTGGTAAGGTTTCCGACAGCGGAATTTCCATGCTTGCGCAGGAACCAAAACCAGTAAAGCTTGAAAAGGGATTTGTTGACCATTTTCCAAAAGAAATAATTCAAATTGAAAATGCCAAAAACAGTTTAAACAGGAATAATCCGGAATACAATTTTACTTTCAGGGGAAATGGATTTGTGGTAAGAGGAAATTCGCAGACAAGCATCAAAACACCACTTGTAAACTTATTAGAGGTATATATTGACGGGCAGCTTGTTGAAACAGCAAAATTGCCTACCGATTTTACAACCCGCCGTTACGAAATTTGCTGGAAATACAACCTGAAACCCGAAGAACACCAGGTAAAACTGGTATTGAAAAATGCCCGAAATGAAAGTTCTGTGCAGTTGTACCAGGTTCTTGTGTATGATCAAAAAAAGGCTGACCAGATTTAAAAGAAGATAAATTTCATATCATAAAGCAAGAAAAAAAGATGACCGGAAGGGAGAAAGGTTTTTTAATTTGGCGGGGTTTCAACACTTTATGAATTCTAAACCGAAGAGCCAAAATAAATGGGATTGTTGGTCGGTGTATTACGATTATTGGCCATTCCGGGTATTCAGGTGGTTTCAGAAAAAAGCACTTTCAGAACTTGAAATAAAACCCGGGAATCATTTCCTGGATGTAGGATGTGGCACGGGCTGGGCGGTCAATTTTATATCCGGAAAAATGAAATACCAGGGCTATTTTACAGGTATTGACAGTTCTGAGGGGATGATAAGAAAAGCCAAACAGACCCTGAACGGCAATAAAAATGTAAATTTTATAAAAGCTTCCTCCGATAATATGCCTCTGGCAAATGAAAGTCATCATTATATTATTTGTACCAATTCCTTTCATCATTATCAAAATCCTGGTAAAGTGTTAAATGAAATGTACCGTGTTTTAAAACCCGGGGGAGCGCTTCTTATTCTGGATGTTACAAGAGATAACTTGTTTTCAGGGATATTTAACCTGCTGCTGTCTAAATATGAAAAAGATCATGTAAAATTCTATAGTTCAGATGAATACAGGAGTATCTTTACTTCAGCCAATTTTAAGTATAGGCAGGGCCCGGTTTATGGGCTGATTTTCAGAATTCACCTGGGAATAAAATAGTTCATCGACCTTGTTTTCTAAATTGAGTTTAAAAACAGGTTGGTACAAAAGTGCCGGATCTCGTATAAAATGAGATTTCAATTCATAAGAAAAACCTTATGTTTTAAATGTGGACTAAATTGCAGATAAAACATATTTTTCTGATTTAGTTTATTTTAGGGCCAACGATAGTTAATTTTAAAATAGCCATGAAGATACTGGGGAACATTTTTCTTTTACTTACTCTTATACTTTTTGTTTCGATTGTTAATGCACTTTACAGGAAAAATATACCAACAGGTGGCGATGCGGTGATGGGCTATGTTTGGGGTATTATTTTTATTCATTTTGCCCTGTTTATAACTTTATCGGTATCAACACTCGCAATAGCCGCAACCGGTGGATTCCATTGGATTTCAGAAAAATGGGCGGTTCGTTATTTGTCAGCTTTTGGGGTATTGATCATCGCCATTCTTGCTTCAGCCTTTGGTTCGCTGTTTAAAAACGAAAACGGCCCTGTGCTGGCTTTACTAAAATCATTGTCAGGCGTCACCCCTCTAATAATACTTCCATTGCTGATGATTTTGGCATTTTTAATGCTGAACCAGGGCTGGATGGTTAAACCACAGTTTGGATTGTTAAAGGTTCTTGCTTCTATGGTTGCTGTTTATTCAGGTTTCATCCTTGTTTTAACATTTTCTTCGTTTGCCTTGCAATCAGCCAGAAACAGTTTGGCTGTAGCCCAAAGGGAAGCTGAAAGTTACAACGAAAACATTGCAAGAATGCTCACAGAAATTGATTCCTGCGACATTTCGAAAAATATGGTTTTTCTGTTTGTTTTTACTGATGCGAATCAACAGCAAGTGGTCAGAGAAAGGGCTTTAAAGAAAATTAAATCAAATCCTGGATGGCAGGAAGAAATGGTACAACGTTTGGAAACTGACTGGGCACCTGAAGTTTTTAATTTTCTAGCTTCCAATGAAGTAGAGAAAAAGGAAATGTTTTATAAGCCTTTACACAATGGGATTTTAATACAAGCCCGCTTAATCCGTGAAAATATCCGCAGGTGTTCGCATCCGTCACATTTTTATCCTGACCAGTTTAATTGGGAAATAGACAGGGTAATCAGGACAGTGGATAGATTCAAAACCAGCGATAATAGTTATTACAAAGAAGTTTTGGAAGTACGTAAATCGCTTGATGAGCCATCGGAATATAAGAAGGTAAAATTTAATTGCCTGTCAACGCTCGATAGGTGGTTAAATGACAATAAATAAAAAAGCAGCAGAATGGAATAAGAATCTGATATTTATGGTTTTGAGGATAAAATCCTGCATCCGAAAATCCTGCCGGCTGTTTTACCATAATTCGCTTCAATTCTGATTGTTACCGTTGATTTTCCGTTTATCAATTCTGCTGACACGGGATATTCAAAATCATAAAATTTACCGGTTTCACCGCCTGGCCATTCTACTGTAGTTAACTTATTTCCGTTAACAAGCAGGTCGAATTTTCTGTCCTTATCATCGCCAATATAAGTAAGCAGAATTAGGTTTTGATCGCCAGGTTTTACTTTCATTTCAAATTCAAAATAATTTCCACGGCGGGCCTCCCTTCCGGAACGGCCAAGTGCGACGTCTACATAAGATTGTGCACTGGCGGTAAGTTTGTGATCACGCTCAGGCTGCATTTCACCAATTCTGAAATTATCGATGGTACGTAATTCAATCTCCTGTTGCCGTTTTTTTTCCAGGAGGTATTCTTCCTGCCTCAGCTTCCAGTTTTCTTCGGTAAAATAATCAAAATAAACACTATAGTACTGATTGTAAGTGGAAAAAAACGGTTTCAATGTAAAATCGAAGGGTTCGCCTACTTTATTGGTCTTAAAAGTCAAGGTTTGGTTTTCATTTTTATTAATCCATTTATTAATATCACGGTTATTGGTGAGCAAAACAGGAGTACCGATGATGGGATCAGGGATAGAATCACCCAATTGCGCTGCCAGAACTAGCGGACCGTATAGAAATGCTACCCTGTTTTGGTTGTCGGGCATTGATTCGGAATATAATGCCATAGGCAGAACAATTTCAATTGAATCGTGGTTGTTCCATTTTTTTTCAAGGGTAATATAACCATCCGGATTAGTGATTGTTGCAATTTCTTTCCCGTTTACCGTAATTTTCACTTTATGATTTGCCCATTTGGGATCTCTAATTAAAATTTTATAATTCAATGGTTTTGATAATTCAAGATACAGCTTTACTTTACTATCTTCCGGAAAACTTGTTTCCATCCTGATTTTGGCCGCCTTGTCTTTCCAGTTTAATTCCGAAGCGATAAACAGGTTAACCATCAGGTCGCCTTTGCTGGTTTGGCTGTAAATGGCTTCAGTATATTTACTGTGGTTTTCCATGCCGCTTCCCACACAGCAGGTAAATGTATTGAACTCATCGCTGAATTGCTTGATGGTTCCCATTCTTAGGGGAACAAAGTAGCACATCATACCATTTTCGGGGTTTTGTGATGCCAGTATATGGTTGTACAAGGCCCTTTCGTAATAATCCATCAATTTTGAGTCCGGATTCCAGGAAAACAGGTGTCTTGTAAGTTTAAGCATGTTATAAGTATTACAGGTTTCGCAGGTATTGTCGCTCAGCCGGTTATTTAATTTATCAGCTTCTCCGCAGTATTCGTAGTTGCTGTTTCCGCCAATTACGTAACTATGGTGGTTTACCATGGTTTCCCAGAAAAAAGCGGCAATGGTTTCATCATCAGCATTGCCGGTAAGCTCGTACAGACGGGCTGCGCCAATTGCCTTAGGAACGTTTGTATTGGAGTGTTTTCCGGGCATTGGATCAATCTTTTTAGCCAGTTTTCCCATTACAAATTCATCCCTGAATTTATCCGCCAGGGCGAGGTATTTTTTATGTCCGGTTATGGCATATAAATTGGCAAGCACATCGTTCATTCCGCCATATTCGCAGTTCAACATTTTCAATAATTCTTCCTTGTTAAGATTTTCGATTGTTTTGGCTGTCCAATCCGCCATACCTTTGACAATTTCAAGCGCTTTTTGGTTGTCGCAATACAAGTATGCATCCACAAGGCCGGCCATAACTTTATGAACTGTATACCAGGGCGACCAACCCCCGTTCAAATCAAACCCGCTGCTCTTTATAATCCCCTTCGAAACCTTAATAAAAATTGAATCTTCATTTGGAATCGCACCTACATATCCCGTTTTCCTTGTATCCTGGCAAATTTTAAGCTCATCCACTATGTAATCTACCTTTTCTTTAAATTCAGGGTTTCCGGTACCAGCATAAAACATTGAACATGCCGATAAATAATGACCCAAAGTATGCCCCGAAAGGCCTTCACTTTCCCAACCGCCATAAATTTGTCCTTTCGGCGCCAGCCCTGCGTTTAACCTGAAACGGTGCAACAAACGATCGGGTTCTATTTTTAAAAGATACAATGCATCTTTATCCATGGCATTTTTAAAAGCACTACCTTCAAGCAGCTTCACGTCTTTAAGGTTAAAGGCATAGGCCTGAATTTTAATTTCAGGCTTTACCTTAATTTTAAGGTTCTCTTTTTCAGGGACATAAGTCTGGGCATTAAGTGGTAAGCCAAATGCAAACACAATCAGTAAAAATGCCGTTTTAAGAAAAGAATTAGATGCCATACTACTCGTGAATTAAATATTATTGAACTGACCATTCATACAAACCTGAGGAATAATCCTTTGGTAATTTTATTTCAATTCTTAAACCTTTTGTGGTAACCGGCTGGAACTTAACCGTATTCAATTTATCTTTTAATACCGGGTATTTTTCAGTATTTTTTACGGGTATCCATTTTCCATTTTTATCTTCATACAAAATTCTCCAGCTTTCGGGCACCCGGCATCCGCCATCGGGGCCATCATCGAACCAGTACACCGATGTTTTCGAAATCTGTTTAAAATCAGAAAATGCGTACTCAATCCATTCCGTGGTATCTTTTTTTGGCCACCAGTGGAAATACATAACAGAATGATCGTTAGAATTTGAAGGCAAATCGAAATCATTAATTGCTTTAATTCCTCTGGCATCGTCGGTTGATTTTATTTTACTTTCGGAAGCAATTGTGACCGGCGGGGTAGGCCTTGTTTTATCAACAGACGAAGAAAGCCAGACGCTCATTTCGCCCGGTCCGCGGTTTGCCCAGGCATAATAAGGAATTGCAGTAAATTCCTGTTCTGCCCCTGTTTCAATTTTGTCATTTTTATAATAGGTAGGTTTCGATTTTCCCTGTATAACATTAATTCCATCTAATAAATCCGCATTATAGGTTGAAGTAAAAATTTGTTCGGGGTTGATCCATTGGTTTAAAACTTTTCCTTCTTTAATATCAGGCCATTCAATGCAATACATTAACGGACCGCGTTGAAGGGAAAACTTACCTGCATCGGCTTTTATTTTTTCATGGGCAACAATTTTCCTGATTTCCATAGGGAAATCCACTTCTACTTTATCATCCGGCGTCCATAATTTATTTATGCTGATATAGCCGTTTTCAATTTTAAATTCTGTTGCTATGCCATTAATTTTCAGGTTGATACCAGAAGGAGAATTGTTTGTCATTTTATATAGATCTGAAGGAACAGCCTGCCCTACAACCCAATCAGGCACCCTTAGTTTAAGCGTAAAATTATTGTTTGTGCCTTTTCCAAAAGTAAATTCAATTTTACCACTTAACGGAAAATCTGTTTTTTGGTTAATTTCAATGTTGCTGCTATTCAATTTAATGTTGGATGTGTTCCCCATGTAAAGATTTACGTACAAATCATTGTTTTTTACTGCATAAATATAACCGGGAATGGAAGGCAGAAAGCGACAGATATTACTCGGACAACAGGCACATCCGAACCATTCGCTGCGTTGGTGTTGTCCTCTAGATTCCAGCACATTCGGATAGAAAAAATGGTCGCCGGACAAGGAAACACCCGACATTAATCCATTATAGAGTGTTCTTTCCAATACATCATAATATTTATGATCGCCGGTAAGCAGGAACATGCGATGGTTCCAGAAAACAAGACCAATCGAAGCACAGGTTTCGCAATAGGCCATCATATTTGGCAAATCATAGGGATCACTGAAACCTTCGTTCGAACCGCTTGAACCAATTCCACCTGTTATATAATATTTTGTGGATATCAAATCATTCCAGATTTTATATAATGGTCTGGAATACGATTCATCGCCTGAGATGGCTGCCACATCCGCCATTCCCGAATACATATAAGTAGCCCTTACGGCATGTCCCACAATTTTATCCTGTTCGGTAACCGGTTTTTGTGCCTGGTTGTATTCTTCGCCACCATGGCGGATATCCAGAAAATATTTTGCCAGTTTCAGGTATCTTTCATCTCCGGTTGCCCTGAAAAGTTTCGCAAGCCCCATTTCAATTACCTGGTGACCAGGATAATAGGCTAGTTTGCCGGGACCAAAATCCTTATCCACAAGATTGGCACTTTTAATAGCAATGTCAAGAAGGCTTCTTTTTCCCGTAGCCTGGTAATGCGCAACCGCAGCTTCGTAAAGATGGCCAAGGTTGTACAATTCGTGGCTTAAAACCGGGTCGTTTTTCCATCGTTCATTGCCGGCCCACTCGTGCGTGTGTTGAGGGTCTATGGTACGGTTGGTATACAGGTATCCATCAGGTTCCTGCGCAAGAGCAATGTAGTTGATTAATGTATCGAGGTCCATTTCAAGATTTTTATCAGGATAGGTCTGTAAAGAAAAGCTTGCTCCTTCTATAATTTTATAAATGTCCGAATCATCAAATGGATAAATGGAACAAAATGAACCTTTTTCAAGTTTCCCGGCAATTTTAAAGTTTTTTATTCGTCCGGTTATTTCACACTGTTTAAGGGCAATTGGGATTGTAACTTCATGATTTTTCTTAATTCTTGGTGCCCAAAACTGATCATTTACTTTAACCGATGTAAATGGCACCGGCTGAATAGGATAATCCTTGTTTTTTTTATATAGATTAAAGCTAAGTATGATAAAGGGCATCAGGAAAATGGAAAGGTAAAATCCATATTTTTTTTTCATAAGTCTGATTTTAAGGTTTTTGTAAATTAGTTTTTTTAACAAGATAAAAAATCAAAGTTGAAAGACAATGAAAATTTCTTTAAATTGAAAAATTTATAATACGTTTTTATGGATACTTAAATCGCAGTGGACAATTTATAAATCTTAATTCAATACCGTTTAGTTAAGAAATCTTTGGTGAAAATTTGGTGTTTTAGTGTTTTACTCACTTTGTTCGTGATCGCTTCGCTAAGTTGGTGGCAAAATATATAGCCACAAAATCACCAATACACCAAACTACACAAATTTTAATTAAAATAAAATGTTTTACTAACCAAATGATATTGAATCTTAATTTAAAATTATTATTGAAATTAATGAATTTACTGTTATTTTGTGAAAGAATATTAGTTGGAAGAAATTCCAAATCTGGATTGTTCCAAAAAAAAATAAAGGAACAAAATTGATGAATTGAATAAAAAACCATTAAGACCTATGAATCCAATACAAAATCAAAAACTGGTAGTGGGGTATTTGCATTTTATCGATCTCGAAACCGGTTTTTGGCAATTAAAAGATAAAGAACAGGATTATCGTATTACAGGTATACCTGTGGATTTACAAAAAGAAAACCTCAGAATTGCAGCGTTACTTGAAATTTATGATGAAGAAATATCGGTATTTATGTCGGGAAAACCTGCTAAAATTTTGGATTATAAAATAATTGAATAAGATGGAAGATCTATTAAATACCTTTGGGATGATGTATCCCTACACCCTGATTTTTATGATCATATTAATGGCCATATATTACAGGAGAACATACAGGCAGGTGAATACATCTTTATTGCCGCTCTTTTTATTTTTTGCGCTTTTGGCCTATTTCCTGAGTTTTTTCGGGAACTATACTACCCAGTGGTTTATGATCCTTTGGTTTATCCGCGACCTTGCAACGCTTCTTATTTGCATTTGGATTTGGAAAATCTTCCTCAGATTTCCGAAATCTGTTTTTATTGGCATTTTAATACTGGTTGCAGGCTCCGTTTATTTGTATTTCCGCAATGGTTCGGTTTCCTTTAATAAAGTTGTTACAGAATACGCTTCCAACAATGGGGCTGAACTTATTTTTGAAATTAAAGATGTGAAATATAAAGGAAAAGTAGATACTCTTTTGGCCAGTTTTAAACCCAAAATCGAACAGGCCTTCCCTCAATTAAATGATACTGCAACAACAACACTCGACAATTGCTTTACCATTGATATAAATGACAGCAGCTTTATTGACCGGATGATTGATACTTTAAATAAATCGGGGTATGTTGAATGGGTGGAATATAACGAAGCCTATAAACTATCACCTGTTGAGGATTCTTTAGGCAATATAGGCCAGAAGGATTATTTAACAAAGGTTTTGAACGATACTTTTGTTAAAAACCAATGGGGATTCGGCTTTATGGACATTGAAAACCTGATGGCCACACTTAAAAAAGTAAAACCGGTAAAAAGGGCTAAAATTTTTATCCTCGATACCGGGGTTGATGGAAAACATGAAGATTTATCGGATAATTACATTTCTTTAAACGAAAAATACGATACCGATACGGATAAGCACGGAACACATTGTGCAGGTATTGCCTGCGCTGTGTCAAATAATCAAAAAGGAATTGCCTCTTTAAACCTTACCGGGAAACTTACTTCAATAACGGGCATAACAGTATTGCCAGGCGGATATGGCAGGCAGGAAGGAATAATTGATGGAATTGTTCTGGCGGCCGACAATGGTGCTGATGTAATTTCTATGTCGCTGGGTGGTGTTTCGAACGACAAACGACAGATAGCCTACGAAAAAGCAATTCAATATGCCAATAGTAAAGGTGCTGTTGTTGTGGTTGCTGCAGGAAATGAAAACGACAATGCAAAAAATCATGTTCCCGCGTCATGCAAAGGTGTTATTTGCGTTTCGGCAGTTGATGACAGTTTAAAAAAAGCAGTTTTTTCGAATTTTGTTACAGATATTGAGTTTAAAGTAGCCGCGCCAGGGGTCAATATTTTTTCTACCCTTCCGTTGAACCAATACAAAGCCATGAATGGTACTTCAATGGCAACGCCGTATGTAGCTGGTCTGGCTGGGATAATGAAATCGCTGGAGCCTTCACTTAATACTGAAGATATTTACCGGATGTTGATGGCAACGGGAATTGATACAAAAAATACGAACCTTACCGGTAAATTCATCCAACCTTTAAAAGCCGTTTCTGAAATAAAATCTTTAAGTTTTGGTTCCAGGTTTACTTTATTTATGCATAAACTTTTGGTATTCAAAGAAAACTAATTATTTATTAATGAACATCTTAAGCTTAAATTGCTGAAAGTTTAAGATTTTTCTGTTTAATTATACCAACAGGGTTAAATGAGTAAAATGAAGAAAATATTAGCCTTTTTGATTTTGATGGGCACAACAGTTGGAGTTCATGGCCAGCTTGTGATTAACGAAATATTTGTTTGCAATACATCAACAAATATGGACACAAAATTTTACAATTACTCCGGTTGGGTTGAAGTATACAATGTTGGAACTGCTGATGTTTCGCCTGTTAATTTTTATTTTTCAGATGACGTGGCGAACATAGCCAAGTGGAAATTGTATGGAAGTCCCATTAAATCAAAGCAGTTTGCCTATTATTGGTTTGATGCGAACAGTTCAACAAATCACACCAGTTTTAAACTTAATTCAAAAGGCGGATCCTTGTTTCTTTACAGGAGCAATGGAACATTATCCGATTCAGTGGCTTATCCTAAACAATTTCCGCATATATCCTATTCAAGGTATCCTGATGGGGCTCCGGATTGGAAATATTCACCAGTTCCAACTCAAAACACTTCAAATTCTGAACAAAGGTTTTCGGGTTTTACTTCCAATCCTGTATTCTCGCAGGCAGGAGGAATTTATTATCTTCCGTTTAGCCTTGAACTTATTACCAATAATGGCAATGCAGAAATAAAATATACAATTGATGGTTCAGAACCTACCCTGCAATCAAAACGATTTCTCGATCCAATCACAATTTCTGCCACTACAATTATAAGGGCCAGGGTATTTGAACAGGGCAAACTACCTTCAGATATTTTTACCCAAAGTTACCTGTTTCCCAGTCATAAATTAAGCCTACCCGTATATTCCATTGTTACCAATTCAAACAATTTATGGGACAATACCATAGGAATTCATGTGTCAGGAACCAACGGAACACCCGGTTATTGCAGCAATGAACCCAGAAATTACAACCAGGATTGGGAACGCCCGGTTAACATTGAGTTTTTCGATAGTCTGGGCATTCAACGTGTAAACCAATATGCAGGGATAAAGATTGCCGGAAATTGTTCACGCGGGTTTGAGCAAAAGTCATTTACCCTAATTCCAAGGGGAATATACGGAAAGGGAAAATTAAACTACAAGTTTTTTAATGACAAAGCTATTAATGGATTTGACAGGATTTTTCTACGTAATTCAGGAAACGACTGGTCTTCGGCGTTTATGCGCGATGCCCTTTTTAACGAACTTGTAAAGGGTAAAATGGACATTGACTACAATGCCTATCAGCCATCTGTGGTTTATCTCAACGGTGTATACTGGGGTTTGATGGACACGAGGGAAAAAATTGAAGAACATTATATTACCACTAACTATAAGCTTGAAGAAAACGAATTTGATTTGATAGAAAACTATAATACCGTATTTGCTGGCTCCTATTCGAATTATTCCGATTTTTTATCAAATGTGCTATCATTGGATTTTAGCAAACCTGGCAGTTATGAGTACTTAAATTCCCAAATGGATATAAATGAGTACATTAATTACATGATAACCGAAATTTATATTGGAAACACTGACTGGCCAGGCAATAATCTTAAATTTTGGAAATCGTACAAACCAGGAAGCAAATGGAGATGGATTCTGACAGATCTTGATTTTGGGTTTGGCGTTTACGATCCAAATATCAGGCACAATACATTGCAATTTGCACTGGAACCAAACGGGCCCGGATGGCCAAATCCACCCTGGTCCACAGAACTTTTCAGAAAACTGGTTACCTGCGAAGAGTTCAAACAGGAGTTTATCAGGCGTTTTGCCAATTATCTCAATACATTTTTTGCCCCTCAAAGAGTGATTGGCGTAATTGATAGCATTCAAAACAAGCTGAAAGAGGAAATAATTTATCATAATCAAAAGTGGAATGCAATATGGGACTGGGATGGTAAAGTTCAGTTTTTAAGAGATTATGCTACCTTGCGCCCAGGCTATGTTTTCGAACATCTGCAAATGGTATTTGGATTAAAGGACACTTATAAACTCACGCTTAAATCAAACATTCAGGGGGCCACCGATTTTTACCTGGATGGGATTTCAACCAATGGCGATTATTTCAACGGAAAGTACTTCCAGTCTCAGAATGTAAATATAACTCCGGTTGCACGCAAAGGCTATAAGTTTTTACAATGGCAAAAGAAGAGTTATAGTTCTGATTCTTTGAATTTTATAAATAAATCTGACACCTGGCTTTATTCCGACAATGGAAACTTACCTGCAGAAAACTGGTTTGCTTCCGATTACAATGATGATACCTGGAAATCCGGAAATGCCCAGCTGGGTTACGGCGATGGCGATGAAACCACGTTGATAAATTATGGCCCTGATGCAGCCAACAAGTACATAAGTTATTATTTCAGAAAAAAAATTGTGGTGAACAATTCTGAAAATATCAGCAGGTTAAAAATCAGGTTGTTGGCTGATGATGGGGCCGTAGTTTATATCAATAACAATGAATTAGTAAGACTTTTTATGCCCCAGGGGGCCGTTAATTATTATACACTGGCCACATCAGGGGTAGTGGAAACGACTTATTACGAATATGAAATTCCTGCATCGGTGCTGGTAAACGGAGAAAATACTATTGCAGTTGAGGTTCACCAGGTGGCCGGCAATAGTTCAGATATTAGTTTCGACCTGGAGCTGACTGCATCAGTAATGACAGATACAACCACTGAAATTCTCTCGCAACAAATGCTTGATTTTACCAGCATCAGGGACGTGGAATTGACGGCCATATTTGAAGAAACAGGCGATTTACCCCCTTTATTTATCAATGAAGTGCTTACCGATAACCAGCAGGGCGAAACCGATGAATCCGGTGAACGGGCAGCCTGGATTGAGTTATACAACTCTGGAAATTTTGAATTGGATTTGGCAGGACTTTACATAAGCAATGATAAAGAAAACCCTGTTTTATGGCAGATTCCTTTTGGACAGCCTGATTTTACAAAGATTCCGGCAAAGGGTTTTAAAGCATTTTGGGCCGATGGCCAGACTACAAAAGGAATATTGCACCTCCCTTTTAGCCTGAACAAGAGCGATGGATGGGTTTATATTCATAATTTAACACTAACCGATACACTTCTCATTGATTCAGTTCATTATCCGGCTGAATTACCTGATGTTGCTTACGGCCGGTATAAAGATGGGTTTCAGGCCAAATACACCCTGGCTTCTCCAACCTTTTCTGCTCCCAATAAATCGCCGAATATTTTACCTGTAATAACTTCAGTTCCAATAACCCTGGCCCATGTTGATAATCCTTACATTTATAAAATAACCTCGGTTGATGCCAATATGGATATTCTGGAACTTAATGGTGTAAATTACCCTTCCTGGTTACAGTTTATTGATAATTCGGATGGAACAGGTACACTAACAGGAACACCTTCATTATCAGAAAAAGGCTACCATCCGGTTTCCATTTCTGTAAACGATGGAAAAACTTCACCCGGTATTTTGCAGTTGTTTAATATTTTGGTGCAGGGGCCGCTCGGTGTTGAAGAAACTGGTTTTTCAAAGTGGAAAATTTATCCAAACCCGGTAAAAGACCAACTTACGATTAAACCCCAACCCGGAATCGTGAAATATAGTATCAGTTTGTTTAATCTTTACGGCAGCCTCGTTTATGAGAAAAAGGACCTTTCCGGCAATTTTGAGTTAGACTTGTTTTCGCAACCAAATGGGACCTATTTTTTGGTTTCGAGAGTTAAACAGAATTCTTTTATCACTAAACTGATTAAGACGGATTAATAATTTCAGTGCTGTATAATGCTATATTTCAATTAAGAACGTAAAACTTTTTCATTTGAATTGGATATTAAACTATTTTCCAATTAACCAGTTTACGGTATTCAGGATAAGCTGATCCTGCGGTTCATTTCCAAAAGTATTTGAAAGTTCTTTATTGACTTCAAAATCAATATCATTATGGCCCATGTTAAAATATACCATTCGAAAGTTTTTATTGGTCCAAACCACGGGATAATAGCCACTATACCAAATTTCATGTTTTTTAGGGCCGGTTCCGAGGGGAAAACTTAATGAATCAATGGAACACAAGATAATAATGTCGCTATTTTTTGTCAGGTCTTTTTCCCAACAATACCATTCATTTGGCGATGCAACTATTTTTGAAGGCAGGTTTTGGGTTATTGGGTTATTTTTTTGTTCAATTTTTAAAATGGCTGATGTTGGACGCCAGGTATTGCTTTTGTATTGGCCTGAACCAAGAAATATATTATGGTACCAGTCCCAATCCTGCGGAAAATCAGAAGGTGTTAGGGCAAATCCGGCAAAATGAAATCCCATCCAGGCGCCGCCATTGTTCATGTATTTTTCAAAAGCGCTTCTTTGAATTGGTTTTTCAGGCCTGTTATTGATAAAAATAACCAACTTGCAATCTTTCAGATATTCATCATTCAATTTATCCCAATTGCTTGTGGAATCATAATTGTATCCCATTTCTGAAAAAGTTTCCGAAAACCACTTGTTGGCTTCGTTTACAAAACTGGTATGGGCTTGTTCGCTTATGGAATTATAAAAACCAACTATCTTATTTTTTGATTGTCCGGGCAAAGAAACCATAATTCCAAACAAGAACAGGAAGGAAAACAGGAAGCTTAAACTTTTCATCAGTCTATTTTTAATTATTCACTTCGTTCATGAGAAAAGTTGTTAATTTAAGGTCAGATAGAACCACATGTTTAAAATAATCATTATCGTGTGTGATTAATTATTATTTTAATCATGTTTGTTTCATTTTAATTCAAATTATCTACACAAATATAAACAGGGCATTTAAAAAAATAATACATTTATGAATTCAAATTCAATCATTTAATTAAAACAATCAAAAATGAAAAAAGCAATTTGTATAGGGATAAACAATTATCCTGATCCTGCAAACCAGTTGAACGGATGTTTGAATGATGCACAAGACTGGTCTGTTCTGCTCACAGAATTTGGATTTGAAGTAACTAAAATTCTGGATTCGGAAGCTACTAAAGATAATATTTTAAATACATTCAATAATCTGGTTGGCGAGGCCGGAGAAGGAGATGTAGTGGTTATGACATATTCAGGGCATGGTACACAGGTTTTGGATACTAACAATGATGAGGAAGATTTTTATGATGAAGCCCTGTATGTTTACGATAGTGAAATTGTAGATGATGATTTGCGCGAAATAATTGCGAATGTGGATAATAAGGCACAAATTGTTGTTATTGCCGACAGTTGCTTTTCAGGTACAGTAACCAAGGCTGCAATACCCGAAAATCTTAAGCCTCGTTTTGTCAGGTCTGAAAGTGTTCCGCCCACAGCTACTTTAAAAAAACCTTTTCTTTCAAAAGTAGCGGGAATGGAAATGGTTGAAATATTATTGTCGGGTTGTAACGACAAGGAATATTGCTACGATGCAATTATAAATGGAAAGTGGAACGGGGCATTTACTGCTTATACCATTCCACTCATTCAAAAGGATTTAACCTACAATCAGCTTTATACAAAAATCAGGGAAAAACTTCCATCGGCAAATTATCCTCAAACCCCACAATTAGAAGGCTCGGACGAAAATAAAAACCTGAAAGTATTTACTTCTGCCCCGGTTACTACTGGAAATGGCGGAAATAATACGCAGGGCGGAAAATGTTCATTGGTCTTGTTTTCTCTGTTGACGTTTGCATTTGCAGTTGTTGCGCTGTTATTCTGGTTGTTTTAAATTTTTAAATAACAAAAAAAGGACCTTCAATCCATGGTCCTTTTTTTGTTTTTTGCATATTATTATTCTGCATTATTGCGATGGTGGATAGCTCTGCATCAATTTATTATAGTTTTTTGTAAACCTGTAAAATTCCATCAGCGACATTGGTTTATACCCCCTTTTACGGTTTAAGTGACCGATTTTAAAAAGCAAGGACTGGTAAGAAAATAAATCCCCAAAAACTCTTTTTAGAGACATATCTGCATCCCACACATGAATGGCTTCTGAGCCAGCACCGTTAATTTCAAAAATCTTAAAATCAGTTCCTTGCATTAATAAATCAATCGATTTAAATTTAATGTCAAATCTTCCAAAATAAAATTCGGGGATACTTCCGGCAATTTTTTCAAACCTGTCGTTGAGTGCTTTAGTTATAAATTTTTCACCATTAATATAAAGTCCTCCAACCCTGATACTTCCGATGAAAGCAATTTGTACAATTTCTCCTTCTTTCGGCACGGAATTAAGAAATTCAGCTGATAAACCAAGGTGTTGTCTATCTTTGCCATAGTAATTGTTTGATTTGTAACGCAATCTTTCATCCGCATCAATAAGTTGGGAAATTGATTTAGACCCATCTCCAATTACATAAGGGAAGTATCTGATAGTCAGAGATGTAACTTTTCCGGTTTTTTCACCTGGTTTTTTAATATAAAATACTCCGGCTTCCCCTTTAAATGGAATTAGTCGCTGTACAATTATTGTTAAGCCTGCAGGATATATTTTCATATAATCCAGAAGCATCTTTTCGTCCTTGATAACCCTCACCCCAAGGCCTAGCCAGCCGATATCAGGTTTCACAACAAGTGGAAATTGCATATTGTAAGCTTCCATTCCTGCCAGGATTTTTTTTGAGATATTTTGCGGAGAATCGGAATCTTCTTTTTTAACAGTAAAGAACTGAGATACATATTCCTGACTTTCAGGGGAAATGCTGTTCATAAGCCTGCTTTTTGATTCGCCCCACATACCGCCCGCTTCAATCAAAGGATTGGCAACTGTGGGTAAAGTCAGGCTCCTGTACCTTATTCCAAGCCAAATCCATTGTAAAGCAATAGGTGTATAGAAAAGTGTAACCGGAATTTTTTCAGAGGCAGCTACCCGGTGGTTCGAAGCTTTTAACGGGGGCATTCCCGATAAAACAGTTGTTTCTTCCTGGATTTCAACATTTGCTGTGGCCTGAAGTTCCATATTTCCTGTAGAAAGCCTTAATCTTCTCGGCCTTATTGATTTAAAAGTAATAATAAGAAGGGCAAAGCTTATTACAAAAATCCATCCTAAATATCCAAAATGAGGTACAACAACATGTCCCATTTTAATAACGACGGTTAATAAGGTCATTGACCAGATAGTTCCTGATATAGAGGTAATTAGAAAAAAACGCCAGAAAGGAATTCCGGTTAATCCACAGGCAACAAAGGTAGGAAAGAGCAAGGTTGGAATGAACCTCACAGATAAAATAGAAAGCGTAAGATTGTCTTCAAGCTTTCTTTTGGCCTTTTCAATTTTTGGGCTTATTAATTTTTTGTGCACCCACGGTATTTTACGTGCAGCTGCCCCAATGCCATATATAAGGGCATCTCCAGATATAACACCACCAAGAATGGAAATAACTACCAGATATACAGGGAGTTGTTGGTTTATTACTAGCAAGGCACCTGCCACAACAGATACATCTTCATGAAGGTAGGTACCAAAAAAAAGTGCCACACATTCCATTATCAAATCTAAAGTCAGTTCATTCACTTTTTTTCAGTTTTTTGATTTTAAAAATAATGAAATTATTTTCAAATGATTATATAAAATGGATAAGTTAACCATTCCATTTTTATTATCATTATGTTAATCAGAATTTTATAAAAATGTTAAAATTTACTTTTTAACAGAGATTAACGATTTAAAATTTATCAGCTGTTATTATAATCTTGAAATCTTAGCATTTTTTTATTTAAATCTGATTTTATGTTTTAAAAACAGGTGAGCAAAGAAAAAACAAAATGTTAAAATTTGAAATTTTTTTTGAGCAAAGGGCATAACTACCCTAAATCAGATACTTTTAAAAGCAAATGTCAGAGCAATTTTGAACATATCATAAGTTGTTCAGCAGTCATTGCGGTGGTAATATCGCCACCATTTACAACATGGATTACTTCAGCGTTTTTAAAAAGAAATTGAAGTTTAGGGTCAACACCATCCGGGCTATCGTTTCCTATTAACTCAATTGCATAAGGGTTAGATGCCAGGTATTCAGCCAACTGTGGCCATCGCATATATAATATGGTCCATTGTGCCAAATCCTCGAGCGATATGGATAAAAAAGAAAGAATGGCCCTGGCACGGTTTACACTGTAGGCATTTACCAGTCGTTTCATGGCACGCGGATTGTCATCACAAAGTGAGATAAAGGGTTTAAGGGTATGTTCTGTCCGGCTTACAATTTCAGGCGATGCCAGCCTAATCACTGCCTCTTGCCGGATAGCAAGTTGTCTGTACATAGGCTGGTTTTTACTTGCTTCAACAATCAGATTTACGTCTATGTCGCTCATACCTTTTCCAAGTTCTTGCCGGGCTTCTTCTTTTGCAGATTCTACCTGTCCTTTAATCGGATCCGTTTTAACCATAATAAGCTGGTTCCAGTAGGCTGCTTTGAAATCGTTTGGAATACTTGGAACGGGCGTTGTAAGTTGAAAAGTTTTCTCTATAAATAAAGCACCCAGCGGCTTTCCGGGTTCTTTTACAACATCTTTAAACTCACTGTATACCAGCTCAAAACAGGTTTGAAGCCATTTATGGTCGGCGGCTACAACAAAAAACACCGAACCTTGCCTGAAAAGGGTTTGAATCCCTTCGAGCAGGGCAACCACATAAGTACTTTTACACCTGTCTAAATCGTCGATAAAAACTGCAAGTCGGCTTTTTTTGTTCAACTGTTTTACTAATTTACCAAATCTTTTCTGGATGGCTTTCATAGGATCGTGCGAGTATTCCTGGAAACTTTGGGCTGCTTTGGCCGAATTGAAAAGCAAAGATCTGCCAAAGGCAACCACTGCACCGGCAACGGTGGTAACCAGGGCAATAATTTCGCTCAGATTTTTAGCAATAGTAGCAGCGGTTTGGGTTTTATCAATATCTGCAAAATTAAAAATCAATGCAATAAACCAAAAAACCACTATCAATACAAGAATCTGAAATGGCTGTCCGGTAAGCATTCGCCATAAAAATTCCTTGCGTCGGTATAAGAATCCAAGCTTCATTTTTGATTCTTCGTATATCTGATAATACAAAGGCCACCAAGGCGGGTTAATGTATTGGTTTTGCCACGCGTTAAAATCTACTACCGTCCACTTTAAAAATTGTTTTTTTTGATTCTTTTCCGGTTTGGCAGTAACCTTTTCTGACTTGCCCGTTAATTCATCTTTCATGAAATTTATGATACTGGTTTTGCCCGATCCCCATGAACCACATAAATGAATAGAATAAGCCCCTGAGGTAATCTCAGTACCTATCATTCTTTGCGCTAAAAACCTTGCAAAAGCAGCTCTTCCCAACAAATCATCTTCAATGTCAAGAACAGGTTCATCTGATTGGTTTGGCACCGAATCAAATACATTATTTAAAAGTGACAATCCTTTGGGTGATAAAATATTTTTCAACGACATTCCCAACTCCTTAACAATCTTGTTAAATACGCCAAGGGAGTCCAGTTGTTCTTTTAGTTCGCTGTCTAATAAGCTTATACCAATTATAAACTTTCTTCCATCAAGCAAAAGTTCATTTTTTAACTTTTCATCAACCGATATTTTATCCCAATCATACAGGTCAATAATTTCGTCTACCCATTCTTGTTTTGATTTTGAAAGCCCTGATGACAAAGATTTAAGGTTTTTCATAATTCCACCGCCATATTCGGGATGTTTCTCTGAAAATTTTTCAATTAACTGGTAGGAATAGATTTGTGGATTATTGTTAAAATCGGCTAAAACATTATCAACCGAATTGGAAATTTTAACCTTATTGTTAAATTGCTTTACTTCCATAATTGGGAAAAGTATAAAATTTAATTCATGTTCTTTTTATTTACAAGGTAAATTTACTCAAATTATTAAATAATCTGTTCATTTTTAATACATTATTCCATAATTATCCATCTCTGTAAAATTGTTGTAAGTTAAATTACAGATAGTTATAACTATTCGTGAAAATACTTGAAATAATCCGGCAGGTCTGATTTAAGGAATCAGAGAATTTCAGTAAATTTGATAGATATTCCAAAAGCTTGTTTTACAGGTTGATATTGTAATTAAAACCCTAAAATTAAGATGCCATGAAGAAAATTATTTTTTTTCTGCTCCTGGTATTTGTAATCTCAATTTTGATTTTGATAAATCCTTTCCAAAGAAACAATCAGGCAGAAGTTGAATTGATTGACACTTCCAACAGAAAAGGTGTAGCCTTAATCATTACCGGAGCCGCAGCGCGAATTTCGCAGGAAGTTGCTTTGCTGGAAGAGCTTGACAGGCGTGGACTACTGAATAATATTGTTTTTATATCGGGCGTTAGTTCAGGGGCTTTAAACTCAGTTGTATTAAATGGTATTCTTGATAAAAAAATAACCTGGGATGAATACAAAGATTTACTTTTCAAATTAAAAACCAGTGATATTTTTATTCAAAACGGGAAAAAAATACCGGTCAATACATCGCCGGCAAGGGCACTTTATACAAAAATTGCCGAAGAAAGGCTTGGATTTAGAACGATAGGTGATTTAGAACATACCACCTCGATAACCATTACCCGGTTTAAAAATGCCGGGTTGAAAAGAATAGATTACAGGATTTGCAGTTTACCTATTAATAAAGAATCAGATACTTCAATGGGTCTTGTTGATATTATGATGGCTACTTCTGCTTTTCCTGTGGTTTTTCCGCCGGTTAAGATTAAAAATGCAAAATCTATTCCCGATGGATATTTTGTAGATGGTGGGGCAGGGAACGACCGTGTACCCTATCGCGCCCTAATGGAATTTGAAAAGTACCGGGGTATAGGAGTTGAAAAAGTATACATTGTAAGTCGTAACTGCGACAGCATGCCCGATTTAAGTGAAGAATTGAGAGGCATAGGAATAAACGACAAAGGAATTTTCGACAAACTTGGATTTTCGCTTGATGTTTTATTGACGAAAGAGCTGATTAAAAAACTAAACCAATACACCATTGAAGCACCGGAACTATCCAAAAGAACCTACATCTGGATACCCGATTTTAAAGCCGATTTTCTGTTGTTTAATTTTGATGATCTTGAGAAACAATACAGTCTGACAAAAGAATGGGCAGAAAAGCACGATCCGGTTTTACTTGAAGATTATTTAAAATTATATTCTAAAACCAAAAAGTAAATTTGCCTGATTATCACCAGATCACCAACAATTACTGGTGATGCGCATTTTGCTGATATTTAAATTCTTGCTTTTCATCTGTAAATTAAATTAGATTTCTATTTTTGCCATCCCGAATTTATTTAGTTTTTTAACCAATTTTAAAATGAAGATTATAAAAATTTATTCTTGCTATTTAATAGCCATAGCCCTTCTTTCGGCATCCTGTGCCCCCAAAAAAACCGGAATGGTAAATCAGGGCAAGGAAACACTTATTGAAAAAGATGGCAGCGCACCGGCAGGCTATCAACCCATTTACATCAGTAATCCTGAAATTTTCAGAATTGATACCGCCATTAAATACCAAACCAGGGTATTGAACACCGATATCAGAAATGGTAAAGTGAAAATCAGTTTCAACATTACCGATGATAAAAACAAAGCATTTGTGTATGCCCATGCTGATAAATTTGCAAAATCATGGTGTTTGTTTCGCGAAGAGTTGGCAGGCGATGTTTATCCTGTTAAAAATTACAAGCTTATCCAAACCAATGAAAGAGACACGGTTTCGAATGCCTTTGCTTTTGTACTCGACCATAGCGGCTCAATGGGTGATTTCAGGGTATTATCGGTTCAGAATGCCATTTCGAACCTGTTAACTACAGATATAAAAGCTGAAGATGGAGCTTCGGTAATAAAATTTGACCACAATGTAGTGGTTGATTTTCCGCTCACCCGCGACGACAAGGTTTTTATGTCGCAGCTAAAAGTGAATGGCATTGCCGATTTTGGTGGAAATTCAGCGGTTACAGATGCAATTACAAAAGGCATTGAAATACTTGATGCCGGGACAGATTATACAAACAAATGCCTGGTGGTATTAACCGATGGTCCGGATAATGCTTCAAAAACAAATAAGGATGAGGTGATTGCAAAAATTAAACAAAAAGGGATTAAGTTATTTGCCATCGATTTTGGTACGTTTGCCGATATGAATTATTTAAGCGGAATGGCCCGCGAAACAGGCGGATGTTATTATCATATATACAATACAAGTGAGTTCAATATGGTTTTTACCGATATTTATAAAAGAATGAAAAACCGGTACGAAATTGAATATACCCCGGCTCTATTTGGAAAATCATTGTTCAGGCTGAACCTTTGTATTGGAAATAAAAAAATTCAAATGATCGATTCCATAAACAATGAAACTGCCATTGGAAATTCTATACTGGTTAATATTAAGTTCGATCCCGGAAAATCGAATGTGAAGAGTAATTTCAAACCAGAGATAGATAAAATGGTAAAAATCATGACGTTGGATAAAAATATTAAATTCCAGATTCAGGTGCATACCGATGATGCAGGCGATGCAAAAGTAAACCTGTCCTTGTCGCAAAAGAGGGCAGAGGCCATAAAAAATGAAATTGTGAAAAAAGGCATTGATAAATCGAGGTTATTGGCAAAAGGTTTTGGCGAAACCATGCCAGTGGCCGATAATAAAACCAAAGAAGGTAAAAACCTTAACCGCCGGGTGGTATTCGTGGTTATAGAATAATTTACAGCTTAAATCTTTCTTGGTTTAAAACCAATTCTGGTTTAAGCCTGCCATCGTATCTAGCTATCAATAAATCATGAGCAGGCAGAATTTGGTTTGTATCAATAAAAGTACCGAGATGGAAGTGCAGTGGATGAATTACATACCTGTATTTATTATGATTCAGGTTGAATTTTTTTGAAATGATTGCTCTTTCAGCTTTATCAATTACAGTTAAAAACCTGGCTTTGGGTTTGATTTTGTAATGAAGGTAATAATCAATTGCAATAAGTTCGTGTAATACAACGTCTTCAGGAAATTTTTTCTCTGAAAATCCGTAAACAAGTTCATAAAAATTGTCGAGGTTTTGAAGCCCGGTTTTTCCATTTTGTGAGATAAATAAGCCAATTTCCAGCAAATAATCGAAAATAGAATAATAATGAGCAACATGTTTAAGACTGAGAACGATCTTTTTCTTATTCCATAAAATTTCGAGCGCTTCTTCAACCAAAATAATTCTTTGTACTTCATTCTCAGTCAGATAATTGCTCGAAACAATTTGGTAAGGAGGTAATTGATCAAAATAATAACCATGTATTTCACTTTCATTTCGAATAGGCGTGCCTTTTAACAACTTTAAAAAACCCAGCTGTAATTCAGGGGCAAAAAGCTTAAAAACTTCTTCAAAGCTGAATTTTATATCTTCATAATAATCAAAAGGCAATCCAACAATTAAATCGAGGTGAAGCTCAACTTTTTGAGAAACATGTTCGATGAATTTTTTTGTATTATTAAAGTTCTGCTTTCGCTTGATAGCATCGTTTGCCCTGCTGTTAAGGGTTTGAATTCCTATTTCAAATCTGAATAATCCTGCTGGTACCTTTTTCTGAATAAAGTCGATTAATTTGGGTTGTAAAACATCTGCTTTTATTTCAAACTGGAATATATTGCCTGGTTTGTAATGCTCAAGAATAAAACTGAAAATGGATATTGCAAAATCCGGATTTGCATTAAAAGTCCTGTCAAGAAACTTAATAATACGTCCGTTTTGCATAAGGTAAATCAAGTTTGATTCAATAAAATGTTGTGGTAAATACCTTAGCTTGTTTTCAAGCCCGGCCAGGCAGAAACTACAATGACAAGGGCATCCCCTGGAACTTTCAAGGTAACAGATTTTGTTTATTAAATCTTCAACCGGTTCATTTTTATAAGGATTTATATTTTCGAGTTCAATTAAATTAAAAGCACCTGAATCAGGATTATGTACGACGCAACCATTCTTTTTCCATACTAACGAAGGAACATGGTCTAATTCAGGGAAATTGCGGAGCAATGATTTAAATGGAATTTCTCCTTCACCTGTAATTATAAAATCTATAAAGTGGAAGTCAGTTAAATAATCCCATTCGTAAGTTACTTCGGGACCTCCCAGTAAAATAAGGCATTTGGGATTAAGCTGCTTTATGCGTTCACCAATTTGAATGGTTTTGGTAATGTTCCAGATATAAACGCTAAATGCCACAAGATCAAATGAATGGCAATATTGGGCTATTTCCTCCGAATCCTGTTTCGAAAAAAACTCTTTCCAGTGAATACTTTTATAATCTTTGTTAAGCTCATACAAAAGCCTTATTGCCAGGTTCTGATGTATATATTTTGAATTTATGGTAGTTAAAAGTACTTTCATATTCAATATTGAGCATGGTGCAAAAGAAAGGAAATTTCTTTAATTTCAACTTCTGAAAAAGTTAAAAAATGCAGGCTCATTTAAGCATTGTTATTATCAAATGAATATTTTTAATGAAATAGATTGGTATCAGTTAATTGAAATTGTTTATTCAGTTCTGTTATTTTTTGTCTGCCTCAGGATTGTGTACGATACACGCAGCACTGGTAAAGCGTTTGCTTACATGTTGCTTGCAATTTTTGTTCCCGTGGCCGGGATAATCTTTTACTTTACTTTTGGCGTTAATTTCAGGAAGAGAAAGCTATACAGCAAAAAACTGGTTACTGACTCGGTCAGGCTAAAAGAGCTCAGCGAAAAAATTATAATTCCAGCTGAAGAATTGCTTGCATTGAATCCTGAGGTTTTCAATCATCAGGAGGGGTTGATTAACCTCTTACTTTACGATAATTTTAGTCCGCTAACAACCGGTAATTCTGTAAAATTACTTATAAATGGTGAACAAAAATTTCCAGAAGTGATGGAGGCGATTAATACAGCGCAAAATCATATTCATTTGGAATACTATATTTACGAAGACGACGAGATAGGCAACAGGATTAAGGATTTACTGATTAAAAAATCTAAGCAAGGAGTGAAAATCAGGTTAATTTATGATGGGTTTGGAAGCAGGGCAATAAGGAAAAAAATAGTTGGAGAGCTCCGGAATGCCGGAATTGAAGCATTCCCTTTCAACAGGATAAGACTTTTGTTTTTTGCCAACCGGATAAATTATCGCAACCACAGAAAAATTATAATTATTGATGGAAAAACAGGCTTTACAGGGGGAATAAACATCAGCGATGAATATATAAATACCGACTCCGAAAAAAAGTTATATTGGCGGGATACGCATTTGCGCATTGATGGGCCCGGAATTTTAATGTTGCAGCATATTTTTCTTTGCGACTGGAACTTTTGTTCAGGACAAAAAATCGGGTTTGACAAAGTATTTTTTGATTTGCAACCTGTTGACAATGAAAATGTTTGTTTACAGATTGCTTCAAGTGGACCTGATTCGCCAAATTCAACCATTATGCTTTCCATGTTAAAAGCAATTACCCTGGCCAGAAAAGAAATACTAATTACCACACCTTACTTTATTCCGGCAGGAAGCATTATGGACGGGATAAAAATGGCTGCACTAAGCGGGGTCAAAGTTAATTTACTGGTTCCGGAAAAAACGGATATCATTATTGTTAATATTGCCGCGCATTCCTATTTCAGTGAGTTACTTAAGTCGGGGGTCCGTATTTTTTTATATAAAAAAGGATTTGTGCATGCAAAATCAATGGTCATCGACCGGATGTTTTCTTTAATAGGCACTGCAAATATGAACCATAGAAGTTTTAATCTCGATTTTGAAGTAAACGCGCATGTTTACGATGCTGCTTTTTCTTCTAACCTTGCCAATGTTTTTTATAAGGATTTAGACGATTCTACTGAAATAAACTATTCAAGCTGGAGACTTCGTCCTGTAAGGGTTAAACTCCTGGAGAGAATTGCCAGACTATTTTCGCCGGTTATGTAAATTGCAAATCAACTTTTTTTTAGTAAAAGGTTTCACTTGCTAACAACTATTCTAACCAACATTTAACGTCCAATCCTTTATTATTTCATTGGGCTGATGGGGTAAAAACTAATTCTCGGTAACAATTTTTACATTATTTGCATTGAGTCCTCTTTGGGTTTTTACAACTTCAAAAGTTACCTTGTTGTTTTCTTTCAGCGTTAGGTTCAAATTCCCCAGATAAACAAATACATCTTGTTTTGTTTCAATGTCTTTAATAAATCCAAAACCCTTTGAAGAGTCAACAAAAGTAACAATGCCGGTACGTATGATATCCCTGGTTTGGTCTTCTGTTCTGCGTGGAACGTTTATCTGGATATCCTCAATATTAATTTCTTCCTTTTCCGACAGGTCTTTTGGTGTAGATGAAAGGTTCCCAAACTCATCTACATAAGCAATCATATCATCGAATGACTTTGAGGATTTGGTTTCTTTTTTAACAAGTTTTTTTTGTTCTTTTTCTTTTCTTTTCTTATCTCTTTTCAGGTTTAATTCTCTCTTCCCGGAAGTTTCATTTGCTCTGCCCATATTTTATAATTAAATTTTCTACCGTTCCATGAAAGCATTGCACAAAAAAATCCGTACTACCTGCAAGGTTGGTTTGGCACAAAAGTAGGTTATTTTTATGACAAGAGGTGCGTATTTCAAATTATTTGCCTTAATTTATAAAACAAATATCTGGATTGGGGCTGAAAATACTGTATATCCAGCCCGAAAAATGCATTAATTAATTTACCATGATTTTTTTTTAAAAAAATAATTAGCAGGTAAGTTTTATATTTTTACACCAATTTATCATCTGAAATATTATTTTGGAAAAATCTAAATTGAAATTGGTTTATAAATAGATTAAATACAGGTTTTTACAGCTATTAATTTGTTTTCAGGGTATTTTTTTATGGTTTATGATTGTTTAATAATTGGAGCCGGTGCGGCAGGTTTGTTTGCGGCGGCAAATTCTAAAGGTAAAACGCTGGTGCTTGAAAAAATGGCGCAACCCGGTAAAAAGCTGCTCATTGCCGGGCACGGCCGTTGTAATTTTACACATGCCGGAAATATCAGCGAATTTTTTTGTCATTATGGCGATCATGAAAAATTTATAAAGTATGCTTTAAAATCCTATACCAATGTTGATGTTATCAAATTTTTTAAAGAACGTGGACTAGTGATAACTGAAGATAAAAATGGCAAACTTTTTCCCCAATCCGGTAATTCAGCAGATATTTTAAATATTTTAGTAAGCCAGGTAAGAAAAAACGGACATTCAATAAATTTAAACCAAACAGTCAGATCAATAACTTTCACGGGAACTGAATTTAGAATCGAAACCAATAATGCTGTTTTTGAGGCTAAAAAACTGATAATAGCCACAGGCGGTAAGTCATATCCGGCAACAGGCTCAACGGGCGATGGGTATGCATTGGCAAAGGTTTTAGGACATACGATAGTTCAGCCTGAACCTTCTTTAAGTCCTGTTTTTATTAAAAATTATCCATTCAGGGATTTAGCCGGTGTATCTTTGAAAGATTGCAGGGTGAGCCTTTTCAGGCAAGGAAAAAAAATCAGGGAGTATTCCGGCGATATTGGTTTCACGCACAATGGGTTATCCGGCCCAGGAATAATTGATTTTTCAAGATTTCTGGAAGCAGGTGACGAACTTAAATTAAACCTTTGCGGCATAAAAACAGAAGATTTTCATCATAAATTCATTGCCCGGGTCAATGAAAATGGAAAAGCTACTGTCCAATCCTTCCTGAAGTTTTCTGAAATACCAAAGCGGCTTGTATTGAGTATTCTGCAATTGCTTAATATAAATCCTGAACAAAGGATAAGTGAAACGGGTAAAGAGCGAAGAACCCAGTTGGCGAATGCATTTTGTGAGTTTTCGGTTTTAATCGAAAAAGTAGGAGGATTTAATGTAGCCATGGCCACCGCGGGGGGTGTTTCACTCGATGAGGTATGGCCCAAATCAATGGAATCAAAAATTCAGCCTGGTTTGTTTTTTGCCGGCGAAGTTCTTGATATTGATGGCGATACTGGTGGTTATAACTTGCAGGCGGCATTTTCAACCGGTTTTTTAGCGGCACAAAGTGTTAATTTGTGTATTAAAGTCTGATTGAAAATTTTTTAAGCCGCGCATCAAGCATGTGTTCAGGTATAAAACTCTTTAAAGTTTCTGCTATGGCATTGATAAGCCTTTCTTTAATAAAATCTTTTGTAATCACAATCGAAACCTCGCGAACTGCCGGAGGATTTTCAATATTTCGTATATTATTCCTTTGGTTCTCAGAAAGAAATGGAAGGTGGAGTTCAGGTATTACTGAATATCCACCATTGCGTTCAACAATCCTGATAAGGGTTTCAATGCTTCCAGATTCAAAAACGTGGTTGTATTCAACAGTTTTATGGCAAAAATTGAAAATCTGCGATCGGAAACAATGCCCTTCTTCCAGCACCCATAAATTTTCGCCAGGCATATTATCAGCGGATAGATTTTGGTCCCTGTACTCATTTTCGGGCGAGAAATAGGCTACAAACTTTTCGTAATAAATTGGGATTTCTATTAAATCGCTCTGCTCCAGTGGGGTAGCCGCAATAAACAAATCGATACTCCCTTTTTTCAGGGCTTCTATTAAATTAGCGGTTCGCATTTCTGAAATGGTAAGTTCAATTTGTGCGTAATTTTTATTGAAAAAATGAATAAAATCGGGGATGAGATAAGTGGCAAGCGTTGGAATGACACCAATTTTCAACCTTCCCGAGAGGCTTTCAGTTTCACACACAATCATTTCTTTCAATTTTCGCATTTCACGAATCGTATTTTCTGCCTGTTGAATCACCTTTTGACCCATTGTGGTTGGTTCGACCGGGTACTTTGAGCGATTAAAAATTGTAACGCCCAGCTCCGATTCAAGCCTTGAAATCATAGTACTTAAAGTTGGCTGGGTAACACCGCATTCTTCTGATGCAGTTACAAAATGCCTGAATTTGTTAAGGGCAACGATGTATTCTAGTTGTTGTAATGTCATATATAAATAGTGTCAATGCAAATATAAATAGTATCAATTTGATTTATATGAAATCCTGTTATATTTTCGCTGCCAGAAATAAAAAAGATTAATTACAGAATTTATAAACATTAAAAATTAAAAAATTATGTCACAAATCGGAAAACAAATTGTAGATTTTAAAGTTCAGGCTTTTGTAGATAACGGATTTAAAACTGTTACAAAAAATGATGTATTGGGCAAATGGTCTGTATTTTTCTTTTACCCTGCTGATTTCACCTTTGTATGTCCAACAGAATTAGAAGACCTGGCCAATAAATATGCTGAATTTAAAGCTGCCGGCTGCGAAGTCTATTCGGTTTCTACCGACACTCATTTTGTACATAAAGCATGGTACGATGCATCGGCAACTATTAAAAAAATTAAATATCCAATGCTGGCCGACCCAACAGGCGTAATTACCCGCGGATTTGAAGTGATGATTGAAGATGCTGGACTTGCAGAACGTGGTACATTTATCGTGAACCCCGAAGGCAATATAGTAGCTTACGAAGTTTTGGCCGGAAACGTTGGCCGTAATGCTGATGAATTGTTCCGCCGTTTGCAGGCCCTTCAGTTTGTAGCCAGCCATCCTTCAGAGGTTTGCCCTGCTAAATGGCTAAAAGGTGCTGAAACCCTTAAACCAAGTATTGAACTGGTTGGTAAATTATAGTTTATTTTAGAAAGCCGACCTGACAGGGTTTTTGAACCTGCCAGTGTCGGGTTATCCTACTTGTCTTAACCCAAAAGTAATACCCTATGCTCGATCAATCCCTAAAAGACCAGGTAAGAAGTGTATTTTCTTCACTTAAAAACAATTATTCCTTTATTATTAAATGCAGCATTTCGCATCCATCTAAAAATGAAATGGTTGACTTATTAACAGATGTGGCTGCATGTTCCGATAAAATTGATGTTAAAATCATTGAAAGTGATGGATTTTCACTTGAAATATTAAAAAATGGAGAGCAAACTTCCATAATTTTCAGGGCGGTTCCAAACGGACATGAATTTACCAGTTTGTTACTGGCCGTTTTAAATCTCGATGGCATTGGAAAAAACCTGCCCGATGAAATCATAATCTCACGTATAAAGACATTAAAAGGTAAAATTGAAGTAATGAGCTATATTTCACTTACCTGTACAAACTGTCCGGATGTAGTGCAATCCTTAAATCTGATTTCAATATACAATCCTAACGTTACCCATCAGATTATAGATGGTTCCATAAACCAGGAGGAGGTTGATAAACTTAATATCCAGGCTGTTCCAACTGTTTATGTAAACGATCAGTTATTGCATGTAGGGCGTTCAACACTAGGAGAATTATTGTCAAAAATTGAACAACAAACCGGCAGTGAATATAAACCAACTGAAAAACAAACAAAAAATTACGATGTGGTAGTTGCAGGTGGTGGACCAGCAGGGGTGTCATCAGCCATCTATTCGGCACGCAAAGGATTGAAAGTGGCAATTGTTGCTGAAAAAATGGGTGGTCAGCTGACAGAAACCCTTTCCATTGAAAATATGATTTCAATTCCCCAAACCACAGGGAATCACCTTACTGCCAGTTTAAAACAGCATTTGGGCAATTACCAGGTGGATGTACTCGAAAACCGGCTAATTGAAAAAACATGGATAGAGAATGGGGAAAAAGTTCTGCAAACAAGTATGGGTGAGGAACTCAGAACCAAGGCTTTAATTATTGGTACAGGGGCAAACTGGCGGAAGTTAAATGTTCCGGGCGAAAGTAAATATATTGGTGCAGGTGTGGCTTTCTGTGCCCATTGTGATGGACCGTTTTATAAAAACAAAAAGGTGGTGGTTGTCGGCGGGGGAAATTCAGGGCTTGAAGCGGCAATTGACCTTTCTGCGTTAGCTACAGATGTTACCGTATTGGAATACCTTGATGAACTTAAAGGCGACCAGGTTTTACAGGAAAAATTAAAATCTGCGCCCAATGTAAAAATTATTACAGGTGCCGAAACTCTAAGTGTAGAAGGTGACGGAAGCAAAGTGAACGGGCTCGTTTTTAAACATAGAAATACCGGACAAACTGAGAATATTACTACCGACGGAGTTTTTGTTCAGATTGGATTAAGAGCCAACAGCCAGGTATTTGCTGGTTTGGTCGAAACAAATAAATTCGGCGAAATTGTAGTGGATGCACATTGCCGGACAAATGTTCCCGGAATTTATGCAGCTGGCGACGTAACGGTTGTGCCGTTTAAGCAAATTGTGATAGCCATGGGTGAAGGTGCCAAAGCGGCCCTTACTGCTTTCGAAGACAGGATAAAGGGAAAATTGTCTTAATTGGACGAGAAAAAATATAGAATTCGGTGATCGTAAACGAAAAATTATATATAATTTAGCGGTTATAATCGCTGAATCATGATACCAAGAATTGTATTTAATCAGGTTCTGGAAAAATTATTTAAAGGAAAAGCCATTATTCTAATGGGTGCCAGGCAGGTTGGAAAAACTACCTTACTTCGAATGATTGAATCCCAAGCGGGATATAAATCTTTGTGGCTCGATTGCGATGAGATAGATGTGCAGGAAAAGCTGACTAATGTTACCTCTGCCCAATTGAAAAATTTAATCGGTACCGCAGAAATTGTGTTTATTGATGAAGCTCAACGTGTTGAAAATATTGGAATTACATTAAAACTTATCACCGACAATATTAAAAATGTTCAGTTAATTGTGAGTGGCTCTTCATCTTTCGAACTCAGTGATAAGATTAATGAACCTCTTACAGGGCGTAAATTTGAATACAAGGTATTTCCTATTTCTTCGGCAGAAATGAAACTACACACGTCGCTTCTGGAAGAGTCAAGACTGCTCGAAACCCGCATGATTTATGGATTTTATCCTGAAGTAATTAACCGAAAAGGCGAAGAACAGATTATTCTGAAGGAAATCCTGAACAGTTACCTTTACAAGGATGTTTTGATGTTCAGAAATTTACGGAAACCTCATATATTGCCAAAATTGTTGCAGGCCATCGCTTTGCAGATTGGAAGCGAGGTTTCGTATACTGAACTTGCAAGGCTGATTGAAGTGGACAAAGAAACCATTGAAAGATATATTGACATTCTGGAAAAAATGTTTGTGGTTTTCAGACTGGGCAGCCTGAGCCGGAACCTTAGGACCGAAATAAATAAAAGTCGTAAAATATACTTTTATGATTTGGGTTTGCGCAATGCATTGATTTCGAATTTTAACCCCTTGTCATTAAGAAGTGACGTAGGGGCTTTATGGGAAAATTTTTTAATTGCAGAAAGGATGAAAATGATTTCGAATTTACCAGAAATACGAAATCTTTATTTCTGGAGAACACAATTACAGCAGGAGATTGACTATATTGAAGAGTATGACGGTAACCTGTATGCTTATGAATTCAAATGGAAAGAAGGAAAATCAGCAAAGCTATCAAAGTCATTCAGTCAGGTCTATCCAAACCATAGTTTTAAGCTGGTTAATCCATCTGATTACTGGGATTTTATTGGTATTGATTAATTTTTATTGAATTCGGTGATCGTAAACGAAAAATTATATATAAATATTCGTTTACAATCGCCAATTTCAATTTTTTTGTTATCTAAAATTAGCTGAAACCTGTATGCTATCAGTAAATCAGCTCAAATGCGCTTCGGTAAGCATTTTGTTCATTGATGTAATCCAAAAACTTATCGTAAAATGGATGTCGGCCAATGGTAGAGCTATCGCCAATCACAACCAGTTTTTTGCGTGCACGGGTCATGGCTACATTCATCCGCCTTATGTCCGACAGGAATCCGATTTCACCTTCATCGTTTGATCGCACCAGGCTTATATAAATAATATCGCGTTCCTGGCCCTGGAAAGAATCAACCGTATTAATAGCCAATTTGGCCATCATCGCTTCTGTGAAAAATCCATCAAAATGATATGATTCAGTTAATCTTGAAACCTGTGCTTTATAAGGAGAAATAATTCCAATATCCTTAATTTCATCAAGTTTGCCCATTACTTCAAGATTGGTTAGATAATTAGCCAGGTGCTTAAAAAGTAAAAGTCCTTCTTCGGGGTTAAAGGAACTGAGGGTTTCTTTGTCCATTTGTTCGTAAAACCCGCATCCAGCTGTATCAATAAACTCAACAGGTAAATCTTCAGGAAAAATTTTCCAGTTGGCAACGGCTTCATTGGCTTCCAGGCTGTTTTTATAGAAAATCCGGCTCGAAAATTCCATAATGGCTTTGTTCATCCTGTATTGTTCCGTCAGCATCACATCGGCATCATTTCTATTTATAGCTTTTTCAAATAAAGTGATTTCCAGTCCTGCTTTTGCTGCCTCGTAACATTTTATAGTCGGGGGCAATTGGTGGTGATCGCCTGCAAATATAACCCTGTCGCTTTTTAATACAGGAATCCAGCAGGCGGGTTCAAGTGCCTGGGCAGCTTCGTCGATAAATACGGTTTTAAACTTTATTCCTTTCAAAACAGGGTTGTTGGCGCCGACCAGTGTACCGGCAATAACCCTGCATTTGGCCAGAATGTCTGAACTTATATAAAATTCGAGGTGATCGCCTTCATCTTTTAGTTTTTTAGCTTCCGCCAGCAGAAGTTTGCGTTGTTCCCTTTCGGCCGGACCAAAATTCCGCTTGAATTTCCGGCCCATGGCGCGGTATTCTTCTGCTTTCCGCCTTACCACCTTCAAATCTTTGTACGATGAATGGTGAGCTATGCGAGCATCCAGGGTTGTATTTAATATTTCTTCTGTAACCCTTGCCGGATGACCAACACGCAATACATCAATACCTTGTTGGCTTAATTTTTCAACAAGTAAATCTACTGCAGCATTGCTCGGGGCACAGACCAACACCTGTTGTTCAGTTTTTAAAGTTTGAATTATAGCTTCAACCAGTGTGGTGGTTTTTCCTGTTCCGGGCGGACCATGGATAATGGCTACATCCATGGCATTTAAAATCATGTTCAATGCCCGGTTTTGGTTCTTATTTAAATTTGGAATTTCAACCGGGGGTTCTTCTGTAAACCTTGCCTTTGAATTGCCCAGTAAAATATTGAGTAATTCACTAAGTCTTTGGTTATCAGTTTCAATAAGTTGATGAAGTGTTCTTTCCATTTCACGGTACGAATTTTCATCAAACAGGAGTTGTACCCCAAGTTTCCCGTCGTTAATCCAATCCGGAAAATCATCGCCATTAATGGTAATGAGCATGGTGTGTTCGCTTACTTCGTTTACCACTCCATTTACGTTTTCATTATCTTCTTCGTTGCTCCCGGCATTTGAAAACAAGCTAACCAGTTTTCCGGATTGAAAGAGATGGGATTCCTTGTGTTCCTGCGGGCGTGATACTTTTACAAGAAGCCTTTCACCGGTATCGAACCGGGTTTTTTCCAGGGTAACCGGGTACCAGCAAACCCCTTGTGTGCGGCGCTCCAATAGCGAGGTTCCGGTCATTTTACTTTTATACTGGGCCAGGTCTTCGTGTTTTTCCTTTTTAAGTAGCTGAAGAAGGTTTTTTAATTCTTCGCGGATGGTTTTGTTGTCCATGTGGATATAAAATCATAAAAGTACATATTCTGAATTTTTTTTTATAAAAATTTTGTATTTAAAAATTTTAATTTAAATTTGCACTGTATTAGTAAAGTAGAACACTAATTAAATAATTATCTATGATTCAAATCAATAATCTTAGCTTTGGTTATCATAAAAAGAAATATCTTTTTGATAACCTGAACCTTGGAATAAAACAGGGTAATATCTACGGGTTGCTTGGCAGGAACGGGGCAGGAAAAACCACCCTGTTGAAACAAATGATTGGGCTTTTGTTTCCCGGCAAAGGTGAATGTCTTGTATTTGATTCTCCTGCTTCAGCGCGTTTACCACATGTACTGGATAAAATTTATTTTATCCCCGAAGAATTCATTCTTCCCCCAATCTCGATGAATGCCTTTGTAAAGCTTCATGCTCCGTTTTATCCAAAATTTAACCATGATTTATTAAAAAAATCACTCGGAGAATTTGAAATCAGTGAAAACAATAAGCTGAATGCCTTATCTTACGGTCAAAAGAAAAAATTCCTGATTGCTTTTGGGCTTGCCACCATGACCCCGCTGCTCATCCTCGACGAACCCACAAACGGCCTGGATATTCCTTCGAAAAGCCAGTTCAGGAAAATTATGGCCAGTGCTATGGACGACGAGAGGAGCATAATAATTTCCACTCACCAGGTGCGCGATTTATCAAGCCTGCTCGACCATATAATTATACTTGAAGATGGTAAAGCTATTTTTGATCATAGCACAGCTGATATCTCATCAAAACTTGCTTTTATTCAAACCAGGGATTTATCGGGGCTTGAGGTATTATTCAGCGAAGAAACCCTGGGAGGCTATGCCGTGATGTGTAGAAAAAACAGCGAAGAAACCCGCATAGACCTTGAATTGCTTTTTAACGGTGTGGTTTCAAATCCTGCCGGAGTAAATAACGAATTTAATAGCTAATCCTATGGAAAAGAATCCTTTTTTCGATTTCAATCGTTTGAAATATTTAATAATCAGGCAATTCACCCTGAATTATAAAACCATGATGATTGCTGTTGGGGCTATAGCCGGTTTTTTACTGGTTGTGGGCACTTTAACCATTGTTTTTGCCCATAAAAATTATAATGATGAGCAGATATTGGGTCTGATAATGCCAACACTTTTTCTTACCGGGATTATTTATACAAGTATGGTATTTGCAGAATTGAACAATCCAAACCGCGGCTATGTTTATCTTACCCTTCCGGCATCGGCATTTGAGAAACTCGTAACTGCATGGTTGTTTTCTTCGGTATTTTATATTGTTTTCAGCGCTGTATTCCTTCTTTTCATCAATCTTTGCTATTTGGCTATTGCAAACTTATTTTCCTCCAGCCAGGTAGCACTTGTAAATATTTTTGACCCGGATGTATTGTATATGTTTGGTACTTATCTGGTAGTTCAATCCGTATTTTTTCTGGGTGCAATTTATTTTCGGAGAATTAATTTTCTAAAGACCATTTTAAGCTGGTTCTTGTTTTTTATGGTAATTGCAATATATTCCGGGATTCTGGCCAAAATTCTGTTTGGTACAGCATCATTTGATTCTGCACAATTTAGCCATTCCATAGAATTGGAGATTACATTTGAAAACTATGTAGTTCCGGTACTTAAATTTATCCGCTGGTTTTTGGTGGCTCCATTTTTTCTAGTTGTAAGTTATTTCCGTTTAAAAGAAAGGCAGGTATAGTATGGAATTCAGAGACAATCAACCTATTTATATGCAGATTGCTGAGTATTTCTGCGAGAATATTCTTACCGAAACATGGAAAGAAAACGAGAAAATTCCTTCGGTACGTGAAATTGCCATGATGGTGGAAGTAAACCCTAACACAGCCATAAGGGCATATACATTCCTTCAGGATCAGGGAATTATTTTCAACAAGCGGGGAATTGGTTATTATGTTGCCGAAAACGGCTATTCAAAAGCTATGGATTTGCGAAAAGGTGAATTTTTCAGAAAAGATGTGCCGGTTTTCTTTAAAACCATGAACCTTCTGAAACTCACATTTACTGATTTACAGCCACATTACGATTCAATTGTTAATAAGTAATAATTTAAGATATGAAGACAAGCAATAAATTGTTGTTGGGATTTTTTATTCTGGTAATAGTTGTGATAACAGCCGGGTTCATCTATTTGAAAATAGAATTAAACAAAGCTACTTCAAGCGTATTCCCTGATAAACCGGGAATTGAAAAAGTGAACGTTTAGAATTAATTTCAAAGGGCGACTCAAAATAATATAATTAATTAATTCAGTACTATGTTTTGCATGGTACTAAATTTTTAATATATTTGCGATAAAATAAATTTTTCATTTACCATTTTAATGATAGAATTGTTGTAAATTGGGCTGTTTGAAATTTTTAGTAAAATCCCTGTTATTTGTAGATTAGAAGACTATACTTACCCACAATGAGAATCCAAATCGAAAACCTGAGCATGGTTTACAGCAACCAAAAAAAGGCCCTTTCCAACATTAACCTCGAAATTGGAAATGGAATGTTTGGACTGCTTGGACCCAATGGAGCCGGAAAATCAAGCCTGATGCGGATATTGGTTACACTAATGAAACCTACGGAAGGAAAAGTGAATGTAAACGGGTTTGATTTAATGAAAAACAGGGGCGAAATAAGAAAAATGCTGGGTTACCTCCCTCAGGATTTCAGGTTTTTCAGTAAATTAAAAACCTGGGAATTTTTAGATTATGCCGCCGGTTTATCAGGGGTTACAAACAAAAAAATACGAAGCGCCAAAGTAGATGAATGGCTCGAAAAAGTTGGTTTATTTGATGCACGCGACAGGCAGGCCAATAAACTTTCGGGAGGGATGAAACGCAGGTTGGGAATTGCACAGGCACTGATAGGTGATCCTGAAATTATAATTGTTGATGAACCAACAACCGGACTGGATCCGGAGGAAAGAATAAGGTTCAGGAATATTTTATCGGAACTGAGCCAGAAAGATGTGATAATAATTCTTTCAACCCATATTGTTGGTGATATTTCGAGTGTTTGCAACAATTTTGCCCTACTCAACAATGGCACAATATGTTTTAACGGGGCACCGGCTGAGCTTGTTAATATTGCACGAGGGCATGTCTGGCAGGTAAATACGTCGGGGGTTGAATACGATTTAATTAAGTCAAAGTATTCGGTCATTTCAACTATCCCTTCCGATGAAGGCTGGGAAATTCAATTTGTTGGTGATAAAGTTGATATAGACCATGTTATGGAAATTGAGCCTAATCTTGAACATGCTTATGTTTATTTCATGGAATCGCTTGGAAATGAAGATGTTTAGAGTTTGGAGTTTAGAGTTTATAGTTTAAAGTTTGGAGTTTGAAGTTTGAAGTTTGGAGTTTAAAGTTTAGAGTTTAAAGTTTAAAGTTTGAAGTTTAGAGTTTAAAGTTTATAGTTTGAAGTTTGAAGACTGAAGTTTGGAGTTAGGAGTTTAAAGTTTAAAGTTTGGAGTTTATAGTTCAAAAAACTAGAAACCCGGAACTCGGTACTGAGAACTCGGAACCCGAAACTGGGAACTGGAAACCCGAAACTCGTAACTGGAAACCCGAAACTCGGAACTGGAAACTCAGAACTGGAAACTCAGAACTGGAAACTCGGAACCCGAAACTGGAAACTGGAAACTCAAAACTTGTAATACAAAATTGTCAAAATGAACCTATCGCTTGTAAACAACATCGCGCGTTACGAAATGAAAACACTGCTCCGGAGCTGGTTTTTCAGGATATTTGCAGGCATGGCTGTTTTTGGTCTTTGTATTTTCAACCTGGCAATGAATATTGAATCAAGCGGTGCTCCCTGGATTTACAGGGCACTTCCGGCAGCTATTCCTTACGCCAATCTCATTATTTTAAACCTGGGACAAGCCATAGTGGCCATTTTTCTTGCTTCTGAATTTTTAAAACAGGACCGTAAAAACGATACGGTTGAAGTAATTTATTCCAGGTCCATGACTAACGGCGAATACATTGCCGGTAAAACAATTGGCATACTTCTGGTTTTCTTCATTTTAAATGTTCTTGTGCTTATTATTGGAATAGGCTTTTCCTTTTTAAGCAATGATTCTTCGAGCAGTATTCTCTCTTTGCTGGTTTATCCCTTGCTAATAAGCCTTCCTACCTTGTTTTTTATTTTCGGGCTCTCCTTTTTTTTAATGATATTGCTTAAAAACCAGGCAGTTACCTTTTTGGTTCTATTGGGATACATTGCACTTACAGTATTTTATCTTAACCAGAAATTCTACCATGTTTTCGATTTTATTGCCTATCATGTGCCTATGATGTATTCTTCAATTTCTGGTTTTGGAAATTTAAGGGAAATATTACTTCACCGTGGCATTTTTTTAATGGCAGGAATAGCTTTAATTTTTATAACAATTTACAAATTACCACGTTTGCCACAGAGCAGGTTAATGAAATCTTTTCCACTAATAACAGCTTTGTTTTTCCTTGTATTATCTGGTATTTTAACTTACAGTTATGTAAGCCTTAAGGCTGAAATTGTCAAATTAAGAACTGATGTGGTTAAACTGAACAACAGGTATTCTGGTTATCCAAAATTAAACCTTGAAGAATGCGAAATCAATTTGCAGCACAAAGGGGAAACCATAAATGTTACAAGCATTCTTAAGTTGAAAAACTTGGATAGTAAATTCATTGACACAATTATTTTAAGGTTAAATCCTTCGCTGGTAGTTGGTTCCGTTTCGATAAATTCTGAAAAAGTTGGTTTTAAAAGAGAGTTGCACCTGGTAAAAGTAAAATCACCTAAATCGATTAAATATGGCGACTCTTTGACCTTAGTTATTGATTATCATGGAAATATAAACGAAAACATTTGTTTTATTGACGATGATCCAACAAGTTTTAAGGATAATTTTACTGTTGAAATGTTTAATCTTAGGAAGCGTTACGCTTTTATACAAAATAATTTTGTTTGTCTTACTTCCGATGCACTCTGGTATCCTGAACCGGGTCCGGGTTACGCTGATAAATTGCCGTTGGTAAATCCAACGAGTTTTAAAAATTTCAGATTGAAAGTTAAAACTGAGGACGGCCTGATACCGGTTTCGCAGGGAAAAGCAGTTAAGGAAAACAATGGAAACTGGTTGTTTACCCCGGAATATCCTTTAACCAGGATAAGCCTGGTAATTGGAAACTATATAAGGAAAAGCCTGACAGTGGATTCGGTAGAATATAATTTGTACACCATTGCCGGACATCAATATTATGAATCCTATTTTTCGGAAATTAATGATACACTTCAGCCGGTGATTAGGGGTTTAAGGCAGGATTTTGAGTTGCAGAATAAATTGAAATATCCTTTTAAAAGGTTTTCGCTGGTTGAAGTACCTGTTTTATTTGCCCTCGATTTGCATTCATACAATATTGCCAGTGAGGCAGTTCAGCCCGAAATGGTGTTTTATCCCGAAAAAGGTTCTCTGTTTGAGGATGCTGATTTCAGAAAAAGAAAAAAGAGAACAGAAGAAGATATGAAAAGGAACAACGAAGAAATTTTACCCGAAGATTTACAGGTAAGGATGCTTCAGCAATGTATCAGGCAAAACCTTATGGCAAAAGCCGGTGATTGGGATAGGTACGAAAATGTGGATGCAAATACCTGGTCAGCGTTTCCGCTTTTTTATAATTATTCTTTTGCCCTTGAAGCTGAAAATTGGCCAGGCCTTGATTTTGCATTTACAGGTTGGATGAAAGAAAAAGCTGGCGGATTAGGCAGTTCAGTTAAATGGTTTTATCAGGGATTATCAAAGCAGGAAAAAATTAATATTTACCTCCAGCAATCGTCAATGGCAGATTTGATGAAGAAAGGTATTGAAAATGAGGAGGATGATGAAGAGAGCAGGGTGATTCTGAAGGATATACTTCTTGAAAAAGGAATTTATCTTTTTGACAATTGGAGTGTACAATTAGGGGAAAAAAAATTTGATCAGGAATTGATTAAACTTATTGAAGAGGAAAGATTTTCTAAATTGCCTGTATACCAGTTGGATTCTTTATTTGGTTCTGAAACAGGAAATTCTATATCAGCTGACATTGAAAAATGGTATTCGCAGGACAAATTAGCCGGATATCTTATAAAAGACATTGTTTTGACAAAGGTTCTTCAAAAAGAAAACCAAAAGTTTCTGGTAACTTTTATGATATCAAATCCGGAAGCGCAAAGTGGAATAGTTGAAATTGCAGTAGAACTTGATGATAAGAAAGCAGAAAGACCCTGGTGGGAGCAGGATGAAGTAAAGAAGGATTTTTCGAAAAAATTGTTTTTACCGGCAGGAGAAGCCCGGGAAGTAAATATGGTTTTTAGTTCTCAGCCCCGGAGAATGGAAATTCTGACCTTTATTTCACGAAATCTGCCGGCTGCCATGCAATTTGATTTTGAGGGGATTATAGAAACCAGGAAAATACAGGCAATAGATACTGTAAAAAAAGTTCCTTTGTTTGTTAACGACAAAGAAAAAAATGAAATAGTGGTTGACAACGATGATGCCGGATTTAGTGTAATTGAAGCTAAAAACCAGGCCTATTTAAAGTCGATACTGACAAAAAAAGAAGCTGGTATTTTCGATTACAACGAAATCCGGTTTTGGAATATTCCGCTTTGGTGGTCAAAAACAACAAAAACCGGTTTTTACGGCAAATATGTTCATTCTGCGGTTTATACAAAATCGGGGCAGGGCGAGCGTATAGCAAAATGGCAGACTAAAATTCCTACTGCCGGTTATTACGACGTTTATTTCCATTATTTTAAAACGGAAAATCCCTGGCGGCAAAATAAAAAAGTAGCGGAGTATCACTTTAATATAATTCACGAGAACAACACTGAAAAACTGGTTATTCCCACCAATGAACTGGAGAATGGTTGGAATTTCATTGGTTCGTGGTATTTTTCGGGTGTGGCCAGGGTCGAACTTTCCAATCAGTCGGGTGGTGAAATTGTGGTGGCAGATGCTATAAAATGGGTTTTAACAAAGTAATAGAACTTGAAAATATTTATGCAATGAACAGAAATTGTAATTTTATAAAATTAAGATGGATGTGTTTGAATTTCATAATCTTATTGACCTGCCAAACATATTCCCAAAATATACTAACCCTCGACGATGCCCTGGATACGGCTATCAACCATAGTCCAGAGATGATTAAATCGGAACTGAGCCTGGTGATAAGCAAAGAAAATTTGAATGCCAGGCAGGCGGCCACCAAATCAAATTTTCAGTTTCAGGTAACTCCAATTTATTACAGTCAGGACAGAAGGTATGATACTTATAATGCAGTTTGGAATACTGAAGAAATGAAAAGTTCCTTAGGGGAATTAATAATTTCACAACCTATTGTAAAAACTGATGCCACAATAAGTCTTAGGAACGAATTCAAATACCAGGATTTTTACAGTGAAAATGGCGGCAGCAACAAGGGCTTTAGTAATGACTTGTATTTAACTTTATCTCAACCCATTTTTACCTACAATAGAATACAGATGGAGCTCGACCGGTTAAAACTCGACCTTGAAAATTCAACTTATAATTATTCATTACAGCGTCTTTTCCTTGAAAAGCAGGTTACCCAGTTTTTTTACAGCGTTTACCAATCAAAAATGGCTTTAAAGATAGCCGAAGAAGAATATAAAAACCAACAAATAAGTTTCGATATTATAAAAAGCAAAGTGGATGGCGGCCTGGCTGCCAATGCTGAATTATTGCAGGCCCAATTGAATTTGTCGAACAGCGAATCGAACTACCAGAACAAGAAAGTAGAACTTGAAAATGACAAGGACGATTTTAAGCAATATATTGGACTTCCTTTGGGGACTGATTTTGACATCGATGCCAATATAGATTTTAAACTTGTGGATGTAGATTCGGCCAAAGCGGTAAAAAATGGTCTCGAAACACGTATGGAGCTGAAACAAAGGGAAATTTCATTAAAGAACAGTAAGTACGATTTAACCGTTGCTGAATCAACGAATGAATTTGCAGGCAGTGTAGACCTTTCACTCGGGGTAATTGGCGAAAATGAAAACATTGCAAATATTTACGAAACACCAACCCGGAGCCCTATGTTTAAAGTAGGTTTTACCATTCCAATTTGGGATTGGGGCGAAAGAAAATCAAGGATAAAAGCCAGCAAAGCCATGATTGAGATAGAAGAAATTAATCTCGAAAATGAGAAAAAAACGGTAGAAATTGCGATACGTAAATCGTACAGAAGTTTGCAAAATCTGGCCTTACAGGTTGAAATTGCGCGTCAGAACGAAAAAAACGCGCAGCTTACCTATGAAATCAATCTCGAAAAATACCGAAATGGTGATTTAACCAGCATGGATTTAGGCCGCTACCAAAACCAGCTTTCTACGGCTAAAATGAACATGGCCAATGCATTGATCAGCTATAAAATTGAATTGTTAAATATGAAAATTCAAAGTTTATGGGATTTCGAAAATAATATAAATTTTGTTCCCGAAGGTTTGCAGCACAATATAAATAAAAAAGAATAAATATGATGCAAATTGCCATTTGAAAGGGTTGCAGGGGAATGAACAGGAATAGAATTAGAATGATTTAAAATACAACACACATGAAAAAAGCCTTTGTAACAACTGGTATACTATTTATGCTTCTGGGTTGTGGAAACCAGGAGGACGAGCTGAACAGCGATATCTCGGTACCGGTTAGTGTTCAGGAACTGAAACCACAGTCTATTCAGCGGTTTATAGAAATTAATGGTTCGGTTAAGCCAATTAAAGAAGTGAAACTAAAAGCAGAAATTGCCGGAAAATACCATTTGATGAAAAACTCAGCCGGCAAAACCTTTACACTTGGCGATATAGTAAAAGAGGAAACCGAACTGGTATGGCTCGAAGATTTTGAATACGAGAACAATATAAAAATCCAGTCGCAAAAGCTAAATCTCGATATTACCAAACAGGTTTTTGAAAAGCAGCAATCGCTTTATGAGAAAGGTGGTGTAACCCTGAGCGAATTAAAAAATGCAGAAATCAATTATATGAATGCTAAATACGCTTACGACGATGCTGTTCTCCGCCTTGGAAAAATGCATGTAAAAGTTCCGTTTACAGGTGTTATAGTCGATTTGCCGTATTACACGCCGTCTGCCAGGATTGATGCGGGTTCAGTTTTAGCTTCCCTTATGGATTACAGTAAACTTTACATTGAAATCAGCATGGCTGAAAAAAACATGGAATATATAAAAACAGGGCAGCAGGTACAAATTACAAATTACACCCTGGTGGACGATACTCTAAAGGGCACCATTACGCAACTATCGCCTGCCATAGATCCGGAAACGCGCTCATTTAAAGGAATGCTGTTAATTGATAATCCGGGACTTAAGTTAAGACCGGGTATGTTTGTAAAAGGCGAAGTGGTTATTGCTTCGGCAGCCAATTCAATTGTAATTCCAAAAGAAATAGTGGTTTCGAAGCAAAACGGGAATTACGTGTTTGTGGTTGAAAAGGGCATTGCCTACGAAAGGGAAATTCAGATTGGTCTTGAAAATCCAAAACAGGTACAGGTAATTTCAGGCTTAAAAACCGGCGAAAGTGTTGTGGTAAAAGGGTTTGAAACATTGCGGAATGAATCAAAAATTAAAGTGGTTAAATGATAAATAGCTTGAAGTTTGGAGTTTAAAGTTTAAAGTTGAAGAAGTTTAAAAGTTGAAGAAGTTTGAAGTTAAGAAGTTTGAAGTTAAGAAGTTTAAGAGTTCAATGTTTAGAGTTAAGAAACCAGAAACTAGAAGCCAGTAACCAGAAACTGAAAACTGAAAACTCAAAATTCAAAACTCAATGATAGTTGATGTTGAATAATTACTGATAATGAAGAAATTAATTGAATTTGCGGTCGATTTTCCGGTTTCGGTATCAATGGTGGTGCTTGGGGTTTTATTATTGGGCTATATATCTTTGCAAAAACTAAGCATAGATTTATTGCCCGAAATGAACTCTCCACGCCTTTTTGTGGAAATGAAAGTAGGCGAACGGCCACCGGAAGAGATTGAGAAACAATATGTTGAAAATATCGAAAGCCAAAGCATCCGGTTAAAAGGAGTATTTAATGTTTCATCGGTTTGTATGGTAGGTTCGGCCAGGATTACTATCGAATACAACTGGGGTACTGATATGGACGAAGCATTTCTTGATTTACAAAAAGCCCTCACTTTTTTTAGCCAGAATTCAGAAATTGAAGAATTTAATATTACCCAGCACGATCCAAATGCAGCACCTGTTATGTTGATTGCCATGAAAAATGACAATATTACTGATATGAATGAGCTCAGGCAGGTGGGCGAGAATTATATCCGTAATGAATTGATTCGTCTTGAAGGTGTTGCCGATGTTGTACTATCGGGAACGGAAGAAAAAGAAGTGGTTATTGAAACTGACCAGGCAAGGTTAAATGCTTACGGATTGACCACCGATAATATTGTTCAGCAAATACAAAATGTAAACAGGAATGTTTCGGGCGGATCGATTGTTGAAATGGGGAAAAAATATATTATAAAAGGAGTATCACTGATTAAAGATATTACCGAGCTGGAAAACCTGGTTATTACATACAAGCAGGGAACATCTGGTGTTCAGGCTTCTCTTGCACCATCAATAAGTAACAGGGTTCCTGTTTTTTTAAAAGATTTAGCCAGGTTGAGTCTGGTGAACAAAAAACCTGAAAATATAGTAAGGGTTAATGGCAAACGTTGTATAGGACTGTCAATTTATAAAGAAACGAGTTTCAATACCGTAAAAACTGTCGACGAACTGAATAAAGCGTTCGAAACAATTAAAAAATCGTTGCCCGGCTTCGAATTTACAGTGGTTCAGAACCAGGGATTCTATATTCGTTCTGCTATTGACGATTTGAAAAACTCGGCATGGATTGGTGCTTTTTTAACCATATTGGTTTTGTTCGTGTTTTTAAGGAGAATAGGACTGACACTTATCGTTAGTTTTGCCATTCCGGTTTCTGTAATCGCCACATTTAACCTGATGTATTTTAACGGGTTAAGTATAAACATTATGACATTGGGCGGACTTGCGCTTGGGGTGGGCATGCTGGTAGACAATGCTATAGTTGTGGTTGAAAGTATCTTCCGAAACCTGGAGCAAGGGTTGTCACTTCGGGATGCCGTTGTAAAGGGCACTTCAGAAATAGGCTCAGCCATTATTTCTTCTACGGTCACTACTATTGTGGTTTTCTTACCCATCGTCTATCTTCACGGTGCATCAGGTGCCCTTTTTAAAGATCAAGCCTGGACAGTAACTTTCTCTTTAATAGCTTCTTTGTTAGTTGCCCTTTTCTTAATTCCAATGATGTTTCACTCATCATTTAAAAAAGCAAAAAGGATTACTGATAACAAAGCGTTCAAATTCAACTGGTACACAGGTATACTTTCGGGAATAATTGACCACCGCAAATGGGTAATTACCGGTGCAGTGGTTCTGATAAGTGTATCAATACTAGTTTTACCTGAGATTGGAAGTGAATTTATCCCAAAAGCAGGTACTGGCGAGTTTTCGGTAGAGGTTAAGCTTAAGGAGGGAACCAGACTTGAGCGAACACTGTCCACCATAAACAACATCGAAACAATATTAAAGGAAGTTTTGGGTGACCGGGCTGAAATTATATACAGCCAGATAGGACCCAGTTCTGTTGGCTCCTCGGAAAAAGCAGTTTTTCAGAATGAAAATACGGCTTCTGTTAAAATAAAATTATCGGAAAAAGCAAAGAGAAACTCCGGTTATATTATTAATAAAGTGGGCCAACTGATGAGTGAAATACCTGAAGCTGAAATTACAATTGTAAGGGATGAAACAGCCATGGAATCAACAATGGGCACCAGTGAGGCACCATTAATAGTTGAAGTAAAGGGCGAAGATTTGGAAATATTGGCCAACCTTACCCGTGAAGTTAAAGAAAAACTTACTGAAATTCCAGAATTGTACAATATTAAAACCAGTATCGAAGAAGGTGCACCTGAAATTAACCTTGTGATAGACCGATATAAGGCATCGATGTATAATCTGAACGCTGGAAGTATTTCTTCGCAGCTTAAGGATATTTTAATTGGTAAAAATGCGGGAAAATATGATAACTCGGGCGAAATGAGTGATATTACAATTAAAATGCCCGAAATGAGCCTGTCGGAATTCAATTCTATCGTATTAAAAAGTGGAAGCAGGGATGTTCCATTATACGAAATTGCAAGTTTTGAAAAATCTTTATCCCCAAAACAATTGCTACGTGACAATCAGAATCGTGTAAGCCAGGTAAGTGCCTATCTTCAGGGTAAGCTTGCTTTCGATAAAGTAGTTGAAAAAGTAAGAACAGAATTGAAGAAAATAAATTTACCAGCTGATTACCAGGTAAATGTAGTCGGAGAAGAGCTCAAACGTGATGATGCCATGCGCAGTCTGGGGTTTGCATTAATATTATCAGTAATACTTGTTTACATGGTAATGGCTTCTCAGTTCGAATCACTTATTCACCCATTTACTGTACTGCTTACCATTCCTTTGGCAGCTGCAGGAACTATCCTGACTTTTTATTTGTTAGGCAGGCCCTTTAATATGATGGCCTATATCGGATTAATTATGTTGGGTGGGATTGCGGTAAACAATTCTATACTTTTGGTAGATGCCATTAACCAGTTAAAACAGGAAGGCCATGCGCTCAGGGAGGCAATACTTTTTGCAGGATATAAGAGAATAAGGCCAATATTGATGACCAGTATTACAACTATACTTGCCTTGATTCCATTAACACTTGGTTTTGGAGAAAGTTCAGATTTGCAGGCTCCAATGGCTATAGCGGTTATTTCGGGGTTAACAACATCCACTTTATTAACCCTGGTTGTAATTCCTTGTGTTTACTATGTTTTTGACCGGGGAAAACAATTTTAATGGACAAGAAAATGATAATAGTAAGGAATGAAATAATTTAATGAATAAAAGATTAGATGCGATTCATTATTACCCATAAGACACTGATTTCAATGCTGTTTACGGCACTTACCCTTTTGGGTTATATTTCGTATAAACAACTACCGGTTGAACTTTACCCAAATACCCAGCTTCCATTTCTGTTTATACAGGTAGGTTCTGTATTGGAAGTTGATCCGGGCTACATGGAAAACCAGGCAATAATCCCAATCGAGGGGGCAATAGGAACCATGAAAGGCGTTGATAAAATTGAATCTACTGCCGATCAGCAGCGCGGAACAATTCAAATAACCTACAAACCGGGAACCAACATCAAGTATGCCTACCTTAAACTGGTTCAGAAAATTGATGAGTTGAAAAAGGACCTGCCATCGGAATTCCAGGTACAGGTGTTTAAATTTGATATAGAACAAATCAATAACCAGTTTATGACACTTCAGGTGCGCGGCAGTGGGGGTGTAGACAGGGTACGCCAGGTCGTGGACAAGGAAATATTTAGTAAATTTCAGAATATTAATGGCATAGCCAATGTTTCTGTTTTTGGTGGAAAAGAAAAATCGATTGAAGTAATTTTGAATGAGGAAGTATGCAATTCCTACGGTATCACTCCGGCTGCTATACGTTCGGCCATTTCGGGCAACAGCAGCAGCCGTACTTTTTCGGGCAAAATTATCGACAACAACAGATTGACATTTATAAATGTAGTTTCGGAATATTCTAATGTTTCTGACATTGAAAGCATCATTGTAAAAGATTCAGGAAGAATTCAACTTAGAGATGTTGCTACTGTTCATTTTGGGACAAAATTGCAGGATTCATACAGCCGCGTTAATGGCAAGGATGCTGTTACAATTCAACTTACGCGTGATAACCAGGTGAATATGATCGAGCTTGCCAATCGCACGAAATTGGTAATTAGTCAGTTAAACAGTAAGCTGAAGGGAAAAGACATTGAAATTGTACTGCAAAATAATTCAGCCGAATTAATGGAGAAAAACATCGATTTGATAATTAACCTTGCTATTACGGGAGGATTGCTGGCGATTTTTGTGTTATGGATTTTTTTAAAAAACTTACGATTGGTTATTGCTATTGCAGTAGCTATTCCAATTTCTGTGTACACCGCATTTAATCTGTTTTATGCTGCCGGAATTTCTATTAACAGCCTTACTCTTTTGGGAATGGCTTTGGCAGTGGGTATGTTGCTGGATAACAGCGTGGTGGTAATGGAAAATATCTACCGGTTAACTGCATCCGGTTTAGATGAAGACACGGCTGTAATCCAGGGAACCAGGGAAGTTTGGCGTTCAATACTGGCCTCCACACTTACAACAGTTATGGTTTTTCTTCCATTTGCCTTCTCCGAAAATTTCCTTATTGGCCTTTTGGGGAAAAATGTCGGGATTTCAATCGTTTCTACCCTAATGGTTTCCTTATTTGTAGCCTTATTGCTGGTGCCAATTATCACCCATACTTTTATCAAAGTAAAGCGAAAGCTTAAATCGCTTGATTTAGAAATGGTATCGAAGCGAAACCGGATGATAGAAATATATTTTGTTATTTTAAAACAGTGCATGCGTTATCCTGCCAGGACGGTTTTGGGAGGATTGGCAGCTTTTTTTATAACCCTGTTAATTAGCCTTGGAGTTAGTATTATTTCAAACGAAGAGCCTGAAATAACTAATTTTAATCTTTATGTAACCCTACCCGGAGGCACAACCCTCGAAAATACTGATATAGTGGTACAGGGAATAGAAAAAAAACTCGGAAGTCTGCCGGAAAATAAAGATATCATTAGCCAGGTATATGAAGAAGAAGCTGTTTTAACCATTGAACTGATTAAAGAATTTCGGTCAAAAAGAAATTATTCAGTTCCTAAAATTAAAAAAGAAATACTCGAAGAATTACAGGAATTCAGCCAGGCTTCCTTTAGCTGGGATCCACCTTTAACCGGGCGACGCTTTGGCGGTGGAAATCAAGGGGGCGAAGCTGATTTGGAAGGATTAATGGGTTTTGGCAGCCAGAATGAAAAAATAATTGTTAAAGGCCAGGACTATAACAAGATATTGGCACATGCCCATAAAATTGAGTATTATTTAGATCAGGTTTCTTCTGTACAAAATGTAATTATAAATATTCCATCGCCACGCCCCGAGGTTTCAATGAATTTTAATGCCCAGTTAATGGCCTTGTACAGTATTCCGTTTAGTTCAGTTTTGTCTGAACTGAATTCTTTTCCACGCGAGTTCTCAACCGGGGTCATTTTCAAGCAGGGAACCGATGAATACGATATTATTATTAGTACTCCATCGCAGGAAAAAGAGAAGGAAAGAAACCTGAAAGATTTGAAAACACTTCCTGTAAAAGGAGCCAACAATTCAGAATTTGAACTTCAAAACCTGGCAGAATTTGGTTTTGCTGAGGGCCTTACTTCAATTAAGCGCATTAACCAGGAAAAACAGCTAGAGGTAAGTTATTCATTTATTGATGAAATAAAAAATGACAATGACCTTTTAACGGCAGCAAGACTTGAAGTAGAAGGTTTGTTGCAGGGCATTAGGCAACCGTCTGGAATTGCCACCGAAATTGTACCTGGCGAAGAAGATTTAAGCGACTTTAAATTTCTTATTCTGGCTGCATTTATTCTTATTTTTATGATAATGGCTTCGGTGTTCGAATCATTTTTTACACCGGTAGTACTGTTGCTTTCCATTCCTTTGGCAGGAATTGGCTCACTGTTGTTGCTGGCTTTCTCCGGTAACTCACTTTTTAATGCCAATACACTTACAGGTTTCATTATACTTATAGGCATTGTTGTAAACAATGGTATTATTCTTATCGACTATTCTAATATTCTGCAAAAGAGGGGGTTTGGATTTTCACGTTCATTGATGATGGCTGGTTTGGCCCGTGTAAGGCCTATTCTGATTACTGCCGGAACTACTGTTATTGCTTTGATACCACTGGCATTGGGCAAGGCCGAATATGTGACCGAGATAGGAACCCCTTTTGCCATCACTGTTATAGGTGGGCTTACACTCAGTACCTTATTGACGCTTGTTTTTATCCCAACTTTCAACATGGGATTTCAAACAGCTTTAAACTGGATTAGAGCGCAAAAGGGCTATATAAAATTAATCCAATTGGTTTTATGCGTTGGCGGCCTTATTTTAATATATAAGGAAGTGGACAGCCTTGTGTGGCAACTTGTTGATTATATTGTTCTTATAACAGGTATTCCTACTTCGTTCTATTTTGTTCAATCAAGTTTACGCAGGGCAAAATCTAAAATTATTGACGAAGAGGCACCACTTAAAATAATTGTCCGAAACCTTGTTAAGATTTACGATCGCGACAGCCAATTTTTGCGCGAGTGGAAATCGGGACTGAAAATAGCTGAAAGAAAGGGACAAATCAGGCATTATGATAAATTAAAGGATTTTGACTTTGTAATTTGGAAAGGTGCCCTTGTTGCATTTGTTGTTTACTTCATTTATTTTCATCTCGAAAGTGCCTTATGGTTCTTTATTTTGCCCGTATTTTTATTTCTCATGATTATAGATTTGCTTAAGCCATTTGCAAATTTTGCCGAAAGGAAATATAAAAACAATCAAAAATGGAAATTGCGTGTATTTAAAATCTTCAATGGCATAATTTACTGGTTTTTTCCGGCTTTTGCCATGTACATTTTTTACCAGAAGTACAGGTTGATTGGCCTTATAATTCCATTTGCCATATTGTGGTATCTTGCGTTACTTGTACGAAATGCGGCCCATAAACTTGAGAAGGAAAAAGTTAACATTAACCGTATCAGGGGAAGTTTTGCCGGGATTCAAAAAGTATTTTACCGGTTTGTTATGATTATTCCGGTTATCGGGAAAAAGAAATCACCATTTAAGGCTTTGAAAGGCGTTTCGTTCGAAATTGAAAATGGGATGTTCGGTCTTCTTGGCCCAAATGGTGCGGGAAAATCTACACTGATGAAAATAATTTGTGGTATTTTGGAGCCAAGTTACGGGCAAATAACGATAAACGAAATAGATGTGAAGGAAAAGAGGGAAGAATTGCAGGGTTTAATAGGATATTTACCTCAGGAATTCGGGATGTACGAGAACCTGACAGCATATGAATTCCTGCATTATATGGCCATATTGAAAAAAATTACAGATGCCCGGATTCGTGAAGAAAGGGTAAACTATGTGCTTCAAGCAGTTCATATGGTGGAGCATAAAAACGGGAAAATTGGCTCGTATTCGGGAGGAATGAAACAGCGCATAGGTATAGCCCAGATATTGCTGCACCTGCCCAGGATACTCGTGGTTGACGAACCAACAGCAGGTTTGGACCCACGCGAAAGAATCAGGTTCAGAAACCTGCTTGTTGAACTAAGCCGCGAAAGAATAGTAATTTTTTCTACCCATATTATCGAAGATGTGGCCAGTTCCTGCAGCAAGGTGGCGGTTATCCGTTCAGGTGAACTGAAATACCTTGGAAAACCGGTAGAAATGGCCCAGATAGCTGAAGGAAAAATATGGACGCTTGATTTGTCAATTCACGAGTTTGAAGAATTTAAAAAGAAATATACAGTTATTCATCATATGCGAAACGATGAAATTATCAGGGTTCGTTGCCTTTCAGAATCAAGGCCCGCCGAAGTGGCAAGGCAGGTGAATGCAAATCTCGAAGATGCTTATTTGTATTTATTAAGCGATAAAATTGAAAATGGAAATTTCGGATAAATTTAAACTGGTGTTAAAAACCATCAATTACAATTTTAAAATTGTTTTTGCTGGTTATTTTGTTTATTTTCTTATAGCAGCCGTACTATTTTATCTTACAGTAATTGGTATAATGTTGTTTTCCGGTGCTTCTCCTGATGATGGCGATATTTACAATACTTTGCTTTTTCCGGGAATACTGACAATTTTCTATCCGGTTATTTTTGCCGTTCAGCACGATAAGGATACCCGGATGCTTGAAATAGTGTTTGGAATACCCAATTACAGGTATAAAGTATACCTTGTGCGATTTGCCATTACAATCTTATTATTAATTTTTGTTTTAAGTGGAATGACTATTGTAGCCTATTTTTCGGTAGTTAAAATCCAAATCGCAAAAATGGTTATACAACTGATTTATCCCCTTCTTTTTATTTCTACACTGGCCTTTTTAATGGCCACGTTGATAAAAAATGGAAATGGTGCAGCCGTGGTCATGGTTGTTATAGGGCTCATCTTCTGGTTTTTAAGTGAACCTTTATCATCCAGCAAATGGAACCTATTCTTAAATCCTTTTCATATTCCAAATCAGATGAACAGCATTATTTGGGAGAGTATAATTAAACAAAACCGCCTAATTCTGTGTATAGGCGCATTGATTGCCATGTTATGGGGTATGATAAATTTACAACAACGTGAAAAATTTGTTTAACAAATACCACCAATTATTTATATTAAACCAGTGCTTTAATTTTTTTTTTATTTATTTTAGCGAAAAATTATCGATTTGATGAAACCTTTAAATATTGAAAGAGAACCAAATACACTTAAAATTTTGCTAGATAAGGAAAAGAAGGTTTTCTTGTTCGAAGGTCGTTCCCTTCCTGAAAATACTGTCAGGTTTTTTGAACCTGTTTTACAATGGCTTTCAGAATATGCAAAAGATCCGGCAGATGAAACTGTGGTGAATATGAATTTTGTTTATTTCAATACTTCATCAGCAAAAATTCTTCTTGAAGTTCTCCGGCATTTCGATAATATTTATAAGTCAGGGAGTCCGGTTAAAATTATATGGCATTACATGGTGGATGATTACGACATTAAAGAAGCAGGCGAAGAGTATTCAACCATGATTTCAGTGCCGTTTGAATATATTGAACATCCCGAAGAAGATTACGATTCCTGAAAATATTGGCTGCATTAAAATCCTTTTCCAAAAAAGGAAGAAATATCGAAATAAATTTTAAGTGTAGCGCCATCAAGTGTTTTTATTTCCAGCACATCATAAGGGTTTTTTTTATCGAAAACCAATGATTGTTGTATAAACTTATAGCCCGGATAATTTGCGCCTATCCATTCATATTCTTCTGAAATGCTTTTCACGACAATCGCTTTTTCAAAAGACGAACCATCCCTGTCTCCCATATTTTTTTGCATGTGAATATTTCTTTTTGCCAATGATAGTTTACTGTATTCTCCGGCTTTATAAATCGGAACTACTTTGTTGTCAAGTATTTGAAATACAGCTTCTTTAAGCTTAAAATAATCAAATTCATCCAAAAGATAATAATAACCATTATAAACCGACAAGGTATCGTCTTTTATCATCTTAATTGCAAAAATACTGTCGTTACCCAGGCTAAATGTATCTTTTTCGGTTCTGATAATAAAATCTACCTCACCTTTTTTATTTAGAATAAAAAATTTATGCTTGCAAACAAAACCCGGTTCATCGTATTCGTTATAATTTTCAAATGCAAGCACTTGTTTTTCATTCCATTTAAACTGGTCAAAACAAAACATTTGATTAATATCTTCCGACAATAAATTATTTCGATGCGCATCGTAAAGATATTTCTTCAGGTCACCTGCTTTTTGGGTTTCATTGGTTTTGTAATATAGCTGAATTAATCTTGAAATTGCCTGGTAATCATCCTTATAATAATTAAGATGTTCGTTGAATTTTTCAATGGCCTCTTTATCTTTATCCGTTATTTGCAGTATAAGGCCAATGTTATAACTACAAACCTTATGTAATTCATCTGTTGGATTTAATTTCGAAAAGGCAGTTTTTAAAACAGAAAGGGCGCTGTCGTATTTTTCCTGTTCCTGGTATACCGAACCCAGGGTAATAAAACTTTGAGGAGCGCAATCTTCAATTCTTATTGCTTTTTCGAGGAAAAAAATGGATGAATCTTCTTTGCCTAGCCTTAGATACGATTCACCAATAAGGCTAAATGCAATGGATTTATTGTCTTCGCTGGTTGCATGGTTGAAGTCCGCAATAGCTTTGCGGTATCTTTCAAGATAGAAGAATGAAAATCCACGATAAAAATACATGGCTTCATCAGCGGGGCCTTTTTTTATGGCCATATCAAAGTAAGCATTAGCATTCAAATCATCATTTTTACTAAAAAAAGCCAGTCCCTTGTAAAACAGCGATTTAGCACTTAGTTTCCTTGTCTTTCGTGCTTTGTATTTAATCATCTCATCGTATTTCTCCTGATCGAACAAGTGCTCCAGTTTAATTAGATCTTCATCTACCTGTGCAAAAGTTGTATTAAATTGGATTAAAAACAGGAAACTGGTTATAAGTCTGATTTTCATTATGAATTGATTTAAAGTAAGTAATGTACTTCATTCTTTTTTGCAGATTAAAAAATTTTCTTTTCAATTATCTGATTCAAAACTATAAAAATTGCATAAATTTAAAATTGCAGTTTCACATATGTAGAATTGTTGTTTTTTTTGAGATATAAGATGTATAAATAAATATTTTCAAGGCTTTTTAAAAATACAGTCAAAAAAATAAAATTGAAATTTAATGATAAATGTTTAGTTTGGAGTTTACTTTAGATTAAACGTAGTTTTAATATTATTATTCCTTTTAAATGTGCGTTTTGAAACTATAAAAATTAACTAATTAAAAAATTAACAATGAACGAAAAGGAAATTTTTTATCCATCGCAGGAAGTTATAGATGGGGCAATCGTAAAAGAGTACGACGGACTTTACAGGTATTCAATTGAAAACCGTGAAGCATTTTGGGCTGAACAAGCCGAATTACTTGGCTGGTACAAAAAATGGGATCAGGTGCTCGACAGCAGTAACCCTCCATTTTACAAGTGGTTTGTTGGAGGTAAAACCAATATTATACACAATGCGATAGACCGTCATCAGAAAACTGCCAACCGGAATAAGCTAGCTTTTCTTTGGGAAGGAGAAAACGGGGAAGTCCGTACTTTTAGTTATCATGCCCTGAACAGGGAAGTTTCACAGTTTGCGAATATTTTAAAAAGCATGGGTGTTTCAAAAGGCGACATTGTAACCATTTACATGCCACAGATACCTGAATTGGTATTTGCCATGCTCGCCTGTGCTAAAATAGGAGCGGCCCACAGCGTGGTATATGGTGGTTTCAGCAGCGAGGCACTGCTTGAACGAATTATGGATGCCAACAGCAGGGTAATAATAACTGCAGATGGTGGTTTTAGAAGGGGTAAAGCTACTCAGCTAAAAGAAATTGTAAACAAAGCCATTGAAATGTGTTCCGTGGTAGAAGTTGTCATCACTGTAAAACGCACAGGCGAAGAGGTTTATATGGAAAACGACCGCGATTACTGGTACCACGACCTGAAAGCCTTGCCAATTGCAAGTAACCGTTGCGAAACCGAAGTGATGGACTCCACGGATATGTTGTTTCTTCTTTATACATCAGGTTCTACCGGAAAACCAAAGGGACTTGTTCATACCCACGGTGGATTCAGTGTATACACTTCCACTACCCACCGCATGGTTTTTGATATAAAGCCCGAAGACAGGTTCTGGTGTGCTGCAGACCCAGGATGGATTACAGGCCATAGTTACATTGTATATGGTCCGCTGATAAACGGGGCTACTATTTTCCTTTACGAAGGTGCGCCAAACCATCCCTATCCTGACAGGTGGTGGAAAATGATTGATAAATACGGAATTACAATACTTTATACTTCTCCAACAGCCATAAGAGGTCTTATGCGTTATGGTGAATCGTGGGTGAACAGGCACGATATTAGCGGATTGAGATTGTTGGGATCAGTGGGTGAACCCATAAGTCCTGAAGCCTGGAAATGGTACCACAGAGTTGTAGGAAAAGGGAAATGCCCTATCATGGATACCTGGTGGCAGACTGAAACAGGAGGTTTTATGATTACTCCGTTGCCTGTTACACCTTTAAAACCAGGTTCTGCCACAAAGCCATTTTTCGGGAATGTAGTCGGCGTGGTTGATGATGCTGGTAATGATGTCAAACCGGGCGAACAGGGAAACCTTGTCATTAAATCGCCCTGGCCGGGAATGACTTATGGCATTAATGGCGACAAAGACAGATACTATGAAATTTATTGGAAACGTTTCGAAAAGCATGGGTATTACAGCGCCGGAGATGCCGCCCGTATGGATGAAGACGGATATTACTGGATTATAGGCCGGACCGATGATGTAATAAAAGTGAGCGGTTACAGGTTAGGTACAGCCGAAGTAGAAGGAGCCCTTGCCACTCATCACCAGGTAACCGAAGCTGCAGTTATTGCTATTCCTCACGAATTAAAGGGGAATGCGATTCATGCCTTTGTAGTTACAAAACCCGGAGTTGAACATACACGAAACCTGGAAAATGAGCTGAAAGAACATGTAGCCAAAGTTATGGGACCCATTGCCAAACCCGAAGCGGTTGTTCTGGTTGATTTATTACCAAAAACCAGGAGCGGTAAAATAATGAGAAGGGTGCTAAAAGCCAGGGCTTTAGGATTAGATGAAGGAGATTTAAGCACCCTTGAAGAATAAGTTAAGTTTCAACGAACACAAGAGGCTGTCTTAAAAGGTGCATAAATCGAACCAATACTTTAAAAATCAAAGCCACGAATGCACGAATTTTATTTTTACTTTTATCAAGGATCTTATATTTATTAATTAAAACGCTGTATATCAAAGAAATACACGAGTTTATTTAGAATAGCTTATTCGTGTATTCGTGGCAATTTTTTAAAATTTAGTATTAAAATGAAAGTACCTATAATAGGATAAACACTTATTAGACAGCCTCTTTCTTTTTTTTCATATTCACAAACGCGAAAAATATTGGTTATTAATTAGTCTTCGCAATAAATATTTATTCTTGCCATAATTCGAATTGCTTCCCGGCAATTGTTTCCAAAATAATTATGTTCTAAATTATTATTTGAATAAAAGTGTTAATAATGCAGATGCTTTGTGAATCATCACCAAAATGAACTACTCCAGTTTAAATTAATAAGATAATAAAAGATATTTATATCCGCTATAATTCATATTTTTATAGGAAGCGTCAATTTTTTCAAAAGAAAAAAGCCATGTTTCTTATTTTGAACAAAAATATGTGTACCTGGTTATTTATTGAAAATTACCCTCTTAAGTGCATTTGCGCGGTACGTATTAATAATGGTATCATTCCTTTAAATTTTAATTATGCTTTTTACTGTTTAGAACCTTAACCTGAAATTATTAAAAATGTGATTTAAACAATAATATAAGTAAAGCATTGAAATTCAAGCAAATGAGTAAAATATAATAGTTACAATTATGATCCGGAAAAAGTTCTTTCTGTTTTTTATCTTCATTATTCTAATTGGCAGGCATTCAAATGGTTTGCATGCACAAGATGTTAAAGTGATTACTACATCTATTGAAGATATTGAAAACAAGCTAGTTATAAAGTATGATATTGTTGATTCAAAAGCTTCAGATCGATTTAATGTTGCAATAGAAATTACAAGTTCTACAGGACAGAATATTCAGCCGAATTCCATTAGTGGCGATTTGGGTAATAAAATCTCAGGAGGATCTGATAAACAAATAGTTTGGGATTATACCGCTGATGGATTTGTAATGAAAGGAAATATTAATATTGAAATATTTGCGGTTCCAATGGCAAATGCCGGACTTACAAAATCATTGTTTCTTTCAGCAATATATCCGGGGTTGGGAATTTACAAATTAGATAAGAAGAAATCATACCTTTTACTGGGGGTAGCTGGTTATGGATGCCTGGCTTCGTCTGTAATTCTGAATATGAAAGCAAATGATAACTATCAGGCGTACCTGGACAATACCGATGCCAAGCTTAGCGACGATCTTTTGGAAAAGAGCCAGAACCAGAATAATCTTTCAAAAACAATGGGTTATGCAACATTGGGTATCTGGGGTATTAACTTAATCTGGACTGCGGTTAAAGCCAAACAAAAAAGGAATATGGGACTTAGTATTCAAGATAAACAGCGGCTGCAGTTTTATTCTTCCTATGATCCTTATACTGGAATTAACTGCATTAATTTAAGATTTCGTTTTTAAATAATAAAAAATACGAGATGAACCTGAAATATTTAATAATTACACTGATTTTATCAGCAGGAATTTATAAAATAAATGGGCAAATTTCATCCGGAAAAAAAACATTTAAGTTTAACAATGCGCCTGAACTTAGCATCGAAAACATTAGTTTTTTGGATGACAATAAAGATCAAAAAGCCGATGCCGGCGAAAAATGTTATTTGGTTTTTAATATATTAAATACGGGGAAAAGTACAGCCAAAGCTGTAAGTGTTTTCACAGACGGGCCCGATTCGCTGCATACTTATTTTTCGTTCGATGAATCATTTACGGTTGGTGATATTAAGCCAGATGAAACCAGGCAGGTTAAAATTCCGATGGTAGCCGCCGGGAGTTTTAAGTCGTCGAGGGTAAGTTTTAAAATAATTGCCAGAGAAGCCAATAATTATAATTCAGATCCGGCTCTTTATAGTATAACAGTTAAAGCAACCGGAGCTTCTACTGCCTTTGCATGGACATTTCCTGATAATCCTGAAACCTATGTAAGCCTGGGTTCAATTACAATTAAAGCTTGTATTTCAACTAATTTGCCTGTTTCGGAAGTTGTGATTTATAAAAACAATAAGATTTTCCAGGTTGACAGAGGGTTTAAGATTAAAAAAGGGCAGGATTGTGATAATTATATTGAACAGGAAATAAATCTTGACGAAGGAAACAACCTGATACAGATAAAAGCAAAAATTAACAAAACAAAGGTTGAATCAGAAATACGAAATGTTGTTTACAAAAAAGTTGAATATGAAAAAAGATATGCACTTGTTATCGGAAATGGTGATTACCTGACAGCTCCTTTGCGGAATCCTGTAAACGATGCGGACTTGATTACAAAACAACTCACAAAATTGAATTTTAATGTAAAGACACTTAAAAATGCCACACAAAATCAGATGAAACTGGCAATTTCGGAATTTGGATCCTTATTGGCGCAGGATAAAAAATCAGTGGGTTTATTTTATTATGCAGGGCACGGTGTTCAGGTAAAGGGCAAAAATTTTCTTATACCCGTTGATGCAAAAATTGAAAAGGAACCGGATGTGGAAGTATATTGTGTTGACCTGGATGGCTTACTGGGAAATCTGGAATATTCTGGTAACAATATGAATATCATAATTTTAGATGCATGCCGAAACAATCCTTTTGGAAGGAGTTTCAGATCGCAGGCCGGAAATGGACTGGCCACCGTGAATGCTCCTGTGGGTACTTTTATTGCCTACGCTACGTCGCCCGGTTCGGTTGCTGCCGATGGCAGTGGAAGCAATGGCCTGTATACTGAAGAATTTGTTAAGGCCATTTCGATTCCAAATATCAAAATTGAAGATGTATTTAAAAAAGTCAGAACCCAGGTAAAAACAATTTCCGAAGGCAAACAAATTCCGTGGGAAAATTCATCTATTGAAGGTGATTTCTATTTTATTAAATAGATGTTGTTGATTTTTAAGTTGATAATGAAAATTAATGGGTATAATTTTTTATATCTGATTCATTAAATTTCAAAGAAAATGAATCAAAACTTTTTGGCACTTTAATTCCTGTGGTTTTGATTTGAAATAAAAAAACATAAAAACGGATGAAAAATTATTCTTTTAAAACATTCTGCATTAGCTTATTACTAGTTGTATTTACACATTTTTCCTGTAAAAAACTGGATCCGGTAAGCGTTACAAAATTCAGCACAAGCCTTACTACACCGCAAATTGGATATAATGAAGCCAGTGTTACCGGCAATTTTATAGATATTGGCGAAGGTATTGTTTCGTATGGGCATTGCTGGTCAACCTCGCCAAATCCCACAATAAATGATTTTAAAGTTACAAAGTCCGGAAAACCAGGTAAGCAGGTTGATTTTACGAGCCAGCTTACGGGTTTGGCATCCGGAACAGATTATTATGTGAGAGCTTTTGCAACAACCGATGAAACTACAATTTATTCGGACGAGATTAGTTTTAAAACAACGCAATTAATGGATGTTGAAGGAAATATTTATAAAACAGTTACAATTGGAACGCAAACCTGGATGGCAGAAAACCTCAAAACCACAAAATACCGTAACGGTGATGCAATTGGAACTACTTCTCCTGCAACACTTGACATTTCAGGAGAAGTTTCACCCAAATATCAATGGGCTTGTAACGGGGACGACGCCAATGTAAAGGATTATGGCCGAATGTACACATGGTTTGCAGCCACTGATAGTCGTAATATTTGTCCGGCAGGTTGGCATTTGCCTACAGATGCCGAGTGGACAACCATGGTAACTTATCTTGGCGGTGTAAATATTGCCGGAGGCAAATTGAAAGAAGCAGGTGTATTGCACTGGGAAAGTCCAAATGCCGATGCAGATAACAGCAGCGGATTTACTGCAGTGGCAGCCGGTGCAAGAAATTATGCCAATTTTTACGATTTCAAACATCAGGCTTATTTCTGGACAGCTACACTTGATTTATACGGCAACGGCGCATATGTACGCACTATTCAACCTATAGCCGGTCCGATTTATGACGAAGCCTGGAGCCAGGAAAGAGGATATAGCGTTCGTTGTTTGAAAGACTGATTGTATAAAAGAACAGGTATTAATTCACAACAATTTATTAATAAAGGATTTAACGAATTTTTAAACTTGAAAATTATATAAGACTTAGATTCTGTTTAAGAATGTTTTCCTTTTTAAATTCAACAATTCTGGCGTAAAAATTCCTAATATTTTAAAAATTAAAATTATATTCACTAAATTTGAATAAACAATAACATTCAAATTTTAGATAAACCCATGAGCCTGTTTGATAAATTCAATACCAATAAAAAGTTGGAATTAACAGAAGCTGAAGCCGCTTTTTGCATTTTTCTTTCCGTTATTTATGCTGACGGAACCATGTCGGATGACGAAAAAAGTGAACTTGGTTTTTATTTTAGCAAAATCAAGCTTTTTAAGAATCTAAAAATCAGCGATTTATTCAATGAATTTCAAAAACTCTTTAAAGAGTATGAATTCAATGGCGAAAAAGTAGTTGAAGCTTGTTGTCCGTTTATTTCTTCCGAAAACCGTTTCCCGGTATTTATTTATTGCTGCGATTTTGTTTATTCCGATACCACTCAAAAAATAAATGAGGAACGAATTCTTGAAAAAGTTATGTATGGCTTAACACTTGATGAAAACCTTGCTGAAGGAGCTATGAAAATAATGAAAAGGAAGAGTCAATTGTAATAATTTAATTTTCAACACTTTAACTTTAAATCGATTTTTTGATTGGTACTTCTATTTTTTATGCCTCTCAACTAAAACCTTTACAATCTCTTCAAACTTAATCTCTTTAGCTTTAAGTAATACCAAAAAGTGAAACATTAAGTCAGCTGCTTCATTCACAAATAAATCCTTATTATCGTCTTTGGCTTCAATAACCAGTTCAACTGCTTCTTCGCCTACTTTTTGGGCAATTTTGTTGATCCCTTTTTTAAATAATGACGAAGTATAAGATTTATCATTTGGGTTTTCTTTTCGATCGCTGATAATTTGTTCCAGTTCAGATAGAAAACCATAACTTATTTTATTGTCTTCATTCCAGCAGGTATCGTTTCCGGTATGACAGGCAGGGCCATCGGGTTTAACCAGAACGAGCAAAGTATCGTTGTCGCAATCTATTTTAATATCAACCAAATTGAGGAAATTATTGCTGGTTTCGCCTTTGGTCCACAACCGGTTTTTTGAACGGCTAAAAAAAGTAACCTTTTTGGTTTCTAATGTTTTATGGTAAGCATCTTGGTTCATATAACCAAGCATCAGTACTTTTTTTGTATCAACATCCTGAATAATAGCAGGAACCAGTCCGTTTGATTTATCGAAATCTATGTTCATTTAGGTGATTCAATTTTAATATTATGAATAATTTACTGAAATGATTCTGTCAGTTTTAAGATTCAATCATGAAATTTATGCAAAACATGTTTATTGTTTTAAACAATTTGGAATACAAGCTTTTGGAATAGATAAAAAAAATAAAGTACTAATTATTAAACTATTGACTTTTAATAAATTTTCTTATTCCTTCATTATATCCTTGTATTCAATAATCAGGTTCATTTTGTCTAATATGAAATTCCTGAAAATCTTAACTATTTTTAACGCCTGAAGTATATCTTCATCCGTTAGTTCAATTGATGAATCGGGATACCTGATTTCAACTGCAAATCCTTCCAGTTCAGCTGCATAATTAAAAAGCTCATTACTAATTTCGTTATTCTGCGAAATTAAGCTTAGAAGATAGTTTAGCGAATGTTGTTTTTTAAATGGAATATCAAGATAAATCAAGTAACTTTTAAAATACTTTTCAACAGCCTGTTGGCAATGAAAAGCAATGGTATCAACATACCCAGGTATATATAAATGAGTCAGCTGAGCGGTTCCCAAATCATGATCAGCTTTTTTTACCCATTGTTTTATTACATCAATCTTTTCGCTCATATAATACTATGCTGTTCTTTAAGGCGGAAGTGAGAAAAGAATATTGATCCTTTAATTCTTCTTCGAATTCGGACGAAGTATATATTTTAAAATCCATGGGAACAGGTAAACCATAAAATAAGCTGCTTACTTCAATTCCTCTCTTTTGTCTCGGAGTTGACGTATCTTTAACCAGAATGAAATCCAAATCGCTGTTATCGTCAAAATTGCCTTTGGCATATGAACCAAATAAAATAATCCGTTCAGGATTGTAATGTGTAGCAATTTTATCTACAATGTCTTTTATTTGCCGGGCTTCTATCATAATTTGCGAAAGTTAATCAATTTTCACTTTTGATACAAGATAGTTTTAAATAGACAAGCACAATATTAAAAACAAACATAAATAATATTATTCTTTAAACCCTAATTGCAATTCCCATTTTCTTTAATTCACCTTTTAAATAGGGAATTGGAATTATGTTATCGTGAAAAACGCTTGCGGCTAAGGCAGCATCGGCATTTCCCAAATTAAATGCATCGGCAAAATGTTGAACAGTTCCTGCACCGCCTGAAGCAATCACTGGTATAGTAAGCATTTCAGACATTTTTTTTAAAGCATCGTTAGCATAACCGCCCGTAGTTCCATCATGGTCCATTGAGGTGAACAGAATTTCGCCGGCTCCGCGCTTTTCAGCTTCTTTTACCCATTCATACATTTCAACCTTGGTAGGCACCCGCCCGCCCACGAGATGAACTATCCATTGTCCGGCCAGCTGCTTTGCATCAACAGCAACTACAACACATTGGCTTCCAAACTTATTGGCCAGCTGGCTGATAAGCTCCGGATTTTTAACCGCTGATGAATTAATTGAAATTTTATCTGCCCCGGCGCCCAATAATATTTCAACATCCTGCACTGACGAAATTCCTCCCCCCACAGTAAATGGAATATTGATCCGTTTGGCAATTCTTGTAACAAGACTGGCAAAGGTTTTCCGGTTTTCTTTGGTAGCCGTAATATCAAGGTAAACCAATTCGTCAATGCCCTGTTCAGAATAGAAATGACCCTGTTCAACCGGATCGCCCACATCGCGGAGGTTTACAAAATTTACCCCTTTAACAGTACGACCGTCTTTAATATCGAGGCAGGCTATGATTCGTTTTGTCAGCATATTAAGATTTGAGTTTTAAGTTCCAGGTTTTCAGTTTCATGATTTTGACCGTAGTTTGAAGACCGAAGCTTGAAGACTGAAGCTTGAAGGCCGAAGCTTGAAGACCGAAATTTGAAGACCGAAGTTTGAAGACTGAAGCTTGAAGACCGAAGTTTGAAGACCGAAGTTTGAAGACCGAAGACTTCCGACTTCCGACTCCCGACTTCCGACTCCCGACTTCCGACTCCCGACTTCCAACTCCCGACTTCCGACTCCCGACTTTCATCTCCCAGTTTTAAAATATATATACTTAATTTTCAGGTCCATAATTTCAAATAAATGGTTTTAGTTCTTTCAACGAAATTTTATTTTCGTAAATTGCTTTTCCAATGATGACGCCAAAAACCGGCATTTGAGCCAATTCTTCCACATCTTTTATTGATGAAATTCCTCCGCTTGCAATTAGCTTAATATCAGTGAATTGTTCCAATATTTTTTGATAAAGTTCAGTGGCAGTTCCTTTTAATGTTCCATCTTTGCTTACATCGGTACAAACTACGTATTTGACTCCTTCCGCCACATAATCATTAAGAAAATTAAAAATGTCAATTCCCGAATCTTCCTGCCAGCCGTTCACGGCTATTTTTTCATTTTTAACATCGGCGCTTAATATAATTTTTTCAGCACCATACCTTTGTAACCAACATAAAAATAAAGCTTTATCTTTAACAGCGGTACTTCCGATATTCAACTGATTGGCTCCGTTTTCGAAAGCAATTTCCAAATCCTTATCAGATTTGATTCCACCTCCAAAATCTATTTTTAACCTGGTTTTGGTGCTGATCTGATATAGCACTTTCCAGTTTATAATACCCGACGATTTTGCGCCATCCAAATCAACCAGGTGAAGGTATTGAATTCCGTTGTCTTCGAATTGTTTAGCAACTTCTAAAGGATCTTCATTATATATGGTTTTTTGGGCATAGTCGCCCTGAAAAAGCCTGACGCATTTTCCTTCGATGATGTCGATTGCTGGTATTATTTTTAACATGAGAGTTTAAGGTTTATAGTTCGCAAAGGTGGGAGTCCGCAGACGGGAGACCGAAGTTCAAATATGAGGATCTTAAATTACGGTTCATTTTATTTTATCTTTTTGGAGAAAGCAATCATCATATTCATGAGATTAAATGCAACTTTATAGTTTTCTTCAAATTCACTTTCCGAAATATAATTTCTTCTTTTAGCTTTATGTAAGCAAGTAACAACCTCTGCAAGAGAGCGAATGGAATATCCCATAAACTTTTTGAATTCAGGGTTCGATTGACCAATAGAGCCTTCAGATATATTCAAAGCTATGGAATCTGCTGCCCGACAAATCTGAGATGACAAGTTAAATATTTCCTTTTTTGGAAACTTGTTTGACAATACAGAGATAGATTCTCCAAAATCCATTGCCATTTGCCAGATAATTAGCTTTTCAAATTTGAATCCCATATATTTCATTGATTTCAGTTAATATAATTATATTTTTTGTCCTACAATTTGTCTCATTACTTTCTTTCCCTTCTATCTCATTTATACTGCTTAAGAATTCATTCTGCGCTCTTCCATCTTCTTTCTTCCATCTCCCTTCTTCCATCTCCCTTCTTCCATCTTCCATCTTCCATCTCCCTTCTTCCATCTCCCTTCTTCCATCTCCCATCTTCCATCTTCCATCTCCCATCTCCCATCTTCCATCTCTCATCTTCCATCTCCCATCTTCCATCTCCCATCTTCCTTCTTCCATCTTCCATCTTCCACCTCCCATCTCCCATCTTCCTTCTCCCATCTTCCACCTCCCATCTTCCATCTTCCATCTTCCATCTTCCATCTCCCATCTTCCACCTCCCATCTTCCATCTTCCATCTTCCATCTCCCATCTTCAATCTTCATTCTTCTTAAATTTCCAAAAAGTTTTTCAAAATATCCTGCCCCACATTTCCACTTTTCTCCGGATGAAATTGGCAGGCATAAAAGTTTTCTTTTTGAATAGCTGCTGAAAATACTATTCCATAATCAGATTTGGCTGTAGTATATTCATTTTCAGGAACATAATAACTATGAACAAAGTACATATAACTTTTTTCTTCAATATTCTTAAATAAATCACCTTTTAATCCGAAAATTTCGTTCCATCCAATTTGAGGCACTTTCCCCGATTGAAATTTTTTTACCTGTACCGGAAAGATACCAAGTCCTTCAGTATCATTCTCTTCGCTATGACTGCACATTAATTGCATTCCAAGGCAAATCCCAAGTACCGGTTGTTTTATATCCGGAATAATTTCATGCAAATGAATTTTTTTTAATGCCTGCATTGCGCTTTTTGCTTCTCCAACCCCTGGAAATATTACTTTGTCTGCACTTTGGATTTCTTTTACATTGTATGTTAGAAATGCTTTTTGCCCAAGTCTTTCAAGAGCAAACATTACGGATTGAATATTCCCCGCACCGTAGTCTATTATTGCTATTTTTTGCATAAAAAAGTTTTTAGTTTGAAGTTTTTAGTTTGAAGTTTGTGTGAACTTTAAACTAGAAACTTTAAACTGATTTTTACTCCAAAACCCCCTTTGTTGAAGGCAAAATCATTTTTTCAACATCCCTTTTAACAGCGGCCTTTATTGCTTTTCCAAAAGCCTTAAAAATTCCTTCAATTTTATGATGCTCATTCGTCCCTTCTGCTTTTATATTCAGATTGCATTTGGCGGCATCGGAAAATGATTTAAAAAAATGAAAAAACATTTCAGTTGGCATTTTACCAATCATTTCGCGCTTAAATTCGGCATTCCAGACTAACCAGTTTCGACCTCCGAAATCAATGGCTACCTGTGCCAGACAATCGTCCATGGGCAGACAAAATCCATATCTTTCAATACCAGCTTTATTTCCGAGTGCTTTGTAAATTGCTTCTCCCAGTGCAAGCGCTGTATCCTCAATTGTATGGTGTTCATCAACATCTAAATCACCCACCACTTTTATATTTAAATTCATTAAACCATGTTTACTGATTTGTTCAAGCATATGGTCAAAAAACTCAATACCAGTTGAAATGTCTGAATTCCCTGTTCCATCCAGCTCAAGCTCAATGTTTATATCGGTTTCTTTGGTTTTACGATTAATTACAGATGTTCTTTTGCCTAATTTCAGAAATTCGTAAACCTTTTTCCAATCACCGGTTTGCAATACCAGTGTGTCTTTATCAAAATCTGCAGGAATTTTATTGCTAAGTAAAATGCCTTTAGCTCCCAGATTTTTAGCAAGTTGGATATCTGTTAGCCTGTCTCCAATAATATAAGAATTTTTTAAATCGTAGTTGCCTGACATATAACTTTTTAGCATGGCGGTTCCAGGTTTTCGTGTAGGTGCATTTTCTGCAGGCAGACTTTTATCAATTAAAACTTCTGAAAATATAATCCCTTCATTTTCAAAGGCTTTAAGCAATTTATTGTGCGCAGGCCAAAAGGTTTCTTCAGGGAAAGAGCTTGTTCCTAATCCATCCTGGTTAGTAACCATAACGAGTTCAAAATCAAACTCTTTTGCAATTCTTGATAAATTCTGGAAAACACCCGGGTAAAATTCCAGTTTTTCAAGCGAATCGAGCTGATGGTCAGGCAATGGTTCAATGACCAATGTTCCGTCGCGATCAATAAAAAGTACTTTTTGCATTTTTTTACGAGTTTTGAGTTTTGAGTTCTTAGTTTTGAGTTTTGAGTTCCGAGTTGCGGGTTTTCAGTTTCGAGTTTCGGGTTCCCGGTTCCGGTTTTTTTGAGCTTTAAACTCCAAACAGAAAACTTTAAACTCTAAACTCTTAACTATAATCAATCCATCTCCTTCAGGTATTTTATAAGTTTTTGGTTTTCAACAGGTGTTCCAACTGTAATTCTTAAACAATTTTCGCAATGCATTTGATTCGATCGGTTGCGTACAATTATTCCTTTACTCATCAGGTAGTTATAGGTTTTGTCAGCATTTTCGAATTTACATAAAAGAAAATTGCCATCCGAAAGATATACTTTTTTGATAATCGAAAAATTCTCTAAATCACCAATTAGTTTTTCCCGTTCGCTTTTTATGGTTTTAAGATTTTGATTGTATAGCTCGGAATTTTTTAAGCAATTAAGGGCTGTTTGTTGGGTTAAAACATTTAAATTATAAGGTAGTTTTATTTTGGCCAGTACTTCGATAATCCTTTGCGATGCGAATGCCATTCCGAGCCTTATTCCAGCCAGTCCCCATGCTTTCGAAAGCGTTTGCATGATTATCAGGTTTGGAAATTCATTTAATCGCCCTGTCCAGCCAGGTTTATCTGAAAAATCAATATAGGCTTCATCAATAACCACAATTGAACTTAAATCTTTAAGTATTTTTTCAACGTCCTTTTCGGGAAAAGTATTACCAGTAGGATTGTTGGGCGAACAAATAAAAAAAACTTTTAGTTTTTCATTTTTTTGTTTCAGAATTTCATTAATATCAAGCTGGAAATCAGGGGTTAGATTTATTTTAATAACTTCATTATCATTAGTTTGGGCGGCTACCTGGTACATGCCGTACGAGGGCGGATGAATCATTATTTTATCAATACCTGGTCGACAAAAAGCCCTGATAATTAAATCAATAGCTTCGTCACTTCCATTTCCAAGAAAAATGTTTTCAACCGGAATTCCTTTCATTTCAGCAATTTTTTCTTTTAAAACACATTGGTGAGGGTCTGGATAGCGGTTAAATTCAGTATTGAAAGGATTTTCGTTGGCATCGAGGTAAACGTCTACTTTTTTCCCTTTGTATTCATCCCTGGCTGTGGAATAGGGAACTATTTTCTTTATATTATCCCGAAAAAGTGCTTCGATATTTACTGACATGTTGATTAAAATTTGACTTTGATACTGTTTTGATTTGTTTTGTTCTTTATAAAATGATCAAATTAACATTCTAAATTTTGCAAAATACCTGGAAATTAATCAATTCTAACTTCTGTCTTTCGACTCCTAACTTCCGACTCCCAACTTCCAACCTTTATCTTCTCTCTTCAATTCTTTTTAACCTTATACTTACTGCATTTTTATGCGCCTGTAATCCTTCAGCTTCGGCCATCAGTTCAATTGCAGGGCCAATATTTTGCAAGCCTTGTTCAGAAATTTTCTGAAAAGTGATTTTTTTAATGAACGAATCGAGGTTTACCCCGCTATAAGCTTTTGCAAATCCGTTTGTGGGCAGAGTATGATTGGTTCCTGATGCATAATCACCCGCACTTTCCGGGGTGTAATTTCCAATAAAGACAGAGCCGGCATTAATGATGAACTGCAAATAGGATTCTTCATCTTCTATCGACAAGATAAGGTGTTCAGGAGCATAGACATTAATAAAGTCAATACAGTCCATTTTATCCCTTAAACAAATAATTTTTGAGTGTTGAATGGATTTTGAAGCCATATCTTTTCTTGGCAATTCGTACAATTGTTTCTCAACTGCCTTTCCCACTTTATCTGCCAGTGATTTTTCAGTAGTAATCAGAATTACCTGGCTGTCAGCGCCATGTTCAGCCTGCGATAATAAATCGGCAGCAATAAACTCAGGATCAGCAGTTTTGTCAGCCATTACCAACACTTCCGAAGGTCCGGCCGGCATATCAATGGCCATTCCCATTTGGGCGGCAAATTGTTTTGCTGCGGTAACATACTGATTACCAGGTCCAAAAATCTTATTCACTTTCGAAATGCTTTCTGTGCCAATTGTCATGGCAGCAATGGCTTGTATCCCACCAATACTGTACACTTTATCAACACCTGAAATTAAAGCTGTATATAGAATTTCATCTGCAATTTTCCCGTTTATACCGGGCGGGCTGCAAAGTAAAATTTCCTTACAACCTGCAATCTTTGCCGGAACAGCAAGCATTAAAACGGTCGAAAATAAAGGCGCTGTCCCCCCCGGGATGTAAATACCGATTTTTTCAATCGGGCGGCTTTCCTGCCAGCATTCCACACCTTCGGTGGTTACAATTTTTTTTGGAAAAAATTCCTGTGATTTATGAAATCTGTATATGTTTTCTTTTGCCAGGTTAATTGCCTTTTTAAGGTCGTCAGACACCCTGGATGTAGCCGCTTCCATCTCTTCACGATCAACTTCAGTTCTTTCTAATCTGACCTTGTCGAAAGTAAAGGTAAAGTCCAATAAAGCCTTGTCAGATTGAGTTTTAACCTTGTCAAATACCTCACTGCAAATCTTAAACAACCTCCTATGATCAATAACGGCTCTTTTTGATATCTTTTCCCAATCTTTCCTGGGTGGATTAATTATCGTTTCCATTGTTTTTATTGAATTCCTGTTTGATTATGAATTGATTTAAATCTGGTTCTCATTCAATTTATAAAATCATACCGTCAATAGGTATCACTAATATTCCCTGGGCTCCGGCTGCTTTTAGCCTGTTGATTATTTGCCAGTAACTTTTCTTTTCAATAACGGCATGCATTGAACTCCAGCCTTTTTCGTACAATGGCAGTACAGTAGGGCTTTTCAGCACAGGTAAGATTTTACTGATTTCCTCAATTTTTTCGTTGGGCACATTTAACAATATATATTTAAAGTTCCTGGCCATCAATACCGAACGAATGCGGAACGAGAGTTCGTCAAGGAGTTCCTGTTTGGTTTTTTCAATCCCGGGATATTTTACCAGGCAGGCTTCAGAAGTAAGTAACACTTCCACTTCTTTCAGGCCATTTTTAAAAAGCGTACTTCCGGAACTGACCAAATCGCAAATGGCTTCTGCCACTCCAATGTTCGGGGCAATTTCAACCGAACCAGAAATATTGTGTATACTGCATTGAACAGAATTTTTATCAAGAAATGCCTGCAAACTGGCCGGGTAAGAAGTGGCAATGCTTTTTCCGTTCAGACTTTCAATCCCCTGGTAATCATAAGTATTAGGAATGGCGATTGAAAGACGGCATTTTGCAAAACCCAGCCGTTCAACTATTTCAATATCTTTTTGTTTCTCAATTAAAAGGTTTTCGCCTATAATGGCCAAATCTACAACTCCTTCGTGGAGGTATTGCGGGATATCGGAATTCCGGAGGTATAAAACCTCGAGTGGAAATTCCCTGGCCTGTGCCTTTAACTGATCGTTGCTGTTGTCGATGGAAATGCCGCAATCGTTTAATAATTTAATGGAATCGTCGTGTAACCGGCCCGATTTCTGAATAGCAATTTTAAGTTTACTCATTTTATTATCATTTTTAGTCTGAGCAAACCTTAAAGAAAAAATCCCGTCAGGTTTAACTCAGACGGGATTTGTAATTATTAAAATTCATATAACACAAACATATCGCCTGGTCAGGTCAGATGATGATGGTGTGTATGTGAATAACTAAAATTCATTTTCTTTATTATTTTGTGCAAATATAGGATAAATATTTAAATTCAAATAAATATTATTGTTTTTCTTAACATTTATTTATAATCGATATGGTTTAATGTAAATTTAGTTCTTTTATAGACAATTTCCTTTTATTTTTCATATTAAGTTTAAACAAATCTATATTTTTTTCAAAATTACTTCAATTGCTTCTTTTAATTCAGGTATTTCTGTTTGAATAACAGACCATACAATCTCGTGGTCAATTCCAAAATAATGATGTATTAGTTTGTCGCGCATTCCCGCCATATCTTTCCAATCTACAATGGGATATGTATTGCGAATTTCAATTGGAATATATTTAACAGCTTCGCCTATAATTTCCAAACTCCTTTCAGTGGCTCGCGTAAGAACTTCATCATTGATAAAAGATTTAAAATCTTTGCCTTGTGTTGAATGAAGTAAAAAATCGATTTCGCGTTTAATATCTTTTAAATAATCGGATACTGGCCTAGTCATAATATCTTAATTATCAACAATAAAAATAATATCCTTAAGCACATTTTCAGAAAATTGCCTTTCTTTGGGCAGGCTTTCCAATGTTAACAAATCAACTTTTTTACCAAAAAGTTCTTCTAAATAATAGCACAAATGAATGAAATTCTTATAATTTTTTTGTCCCTTATAAAATTCCACTAAAAAATCCAAATCACTTTGTTCTTGTTGTTCCCCACGAGAATAGGAGCCAAATAAACCAAGCCTTTTGGCTCCAAATTGCCTTATTTTATTGCGGTTTTTGAATAAAATTTCTCCAATATTTTCTTGCGTATAAACCATATTTATTTTGTGATAAATTTTGATTTACAGATAGACTGCGATTTACAAAATTAGCAAATATTTTGTTTTGTTCGGTTGGTCATTTAAATAGCCTGACTTTTCTGCATATGTCAATATTGTATAAGTTGTAACTAGCTATGCACTAATTTTCAATTCTTTCGATTTTTTGTACTCACTTGGTGTTAAACCAGTATGTTTTTTAAATGCCCTGTTGAATGAGGCTTTAGAGTTAAAACCACATTCAAAGGCAATTCCCAGTAAAGAAAAATTTTTCATTTTATCTGAATTGATATTCTTTTTAACTTCTTCAATTCTATAACTATTGATGAAATTAAAAAAGCTTTGATTCTGCGTAGAATTGATTACCTGCGACAAATGGTTTGGCTGAACTTTAAGTATTTCGGCCATTTTGAAAAGAGTAAGGTTCTGATCAAGGTATATTTTTTTATCTGTAAGTAATTGGAGCATTTTAACAATGATTTCATTGGTTTTTCCGGCATCAAGCCCCGATTTTTTATATTTTGTCTCGATGCCGGGAACCGATTCGACAATTTCCTCAATATCAGCAATTTCCCCGGTTGTTTTTTCCTGAATCACTGTCATACTAAATACCGATGTTTGCCTGAAACCAAAGTATCCTAGCAGAAAAACAAAAACGCAAAGTAGAAAATTCATATACAATCCGCCGTATTGAGGAATATTAAAATCAAATATCTCATTAAGTGTATAACTTACAACACCTGTAATCCAGAGAATAAATACTCCTATAGAAATGAAATTCAACCATTTAAGCGTTTTTTCTTCCAGGTTGGAAAATATCTTTTCAATATTGGCTTTATGTTTTTGTAAGATTAGAATATTGTATATCAAATAGAATCCTATCCAAATGAGCTTTATTAATAACAGGATCAGGCGTCCATAAGCTTGCGAACCTATTTCGAAAAACAACCCGAGAATCAGATATAAATAACTGATAAAGAACGGAATAGAATGTAAAAGATGTTTTTGTGCTAATCTGAAATTTGGCCTTGTCAACGAAATTGTATAAAAAAACAAAAGAGGTCCGTGCAGAAATAGTGAGGCTTCGCTAAATTCAACGATAAAACCAATCAGAAGGTTATCAGGTTTAGGATCGCTGTTTACAATGAAAAGAGTTACCATGTTGGCAAAAAATACAAACAGCCACATAGCCAGCAGATTATCCGAAATCCGGCGATCCTTTTTACTGATTAACAAACTAATCATAAAAAGAATAAGTGCTGCTGTGGATACAAACAAATATTGCATGGGTAAAAAAGGTATCACTTTATATTTTCAACATCCACAAATTTAAATATTTATTCCATTTCGAAACTTCGCACCTGGTATTGCAATTAAAACAAACTAATTGTTCCAAATTATTGATAATCTGTCATTTTTATCTCAACAACAGTTAAAATCACCAATTTAAAACAGTATCATTTTTCACGGAAAAGGTATCAGCTTATGGGTTGAAGCGATTAAGAACGAACCGAAAGGTAGTTTTGACACAAAAACAAAAATGGGAAATGAATTAAAATAATAAATCCATGAAGAAAACAATTATTAAAACAGCTGATTTAAGAAAAAATTATACAACAGGAGATTCTGATGTACAAGTAATTAAAAACCTGAATGTTGAATTTTACCAGGGAGAGTTCAGTGTAATTATGGGTAATTCGGGTTCAGGAAAATCAACACTTTTATATCTTTTAAGTGGCCTTGATAACATTTCAGCCGGAAAAATCTGGCTTAATGATGAATCAATCCATGAAAAATCTGAAAAATGGCTGGCTTTGCTCCGAAGAAAAAAAATTGGTTTTGTTTTTCAGGATCACAATCTGATTCCAAACCTGAGTTTAATCGAAAATATTTTGCTTGCCGGATATCTTTTAGAAGAAAATCGTAAAATAATTTACAATCGTGCTTTAAAAATTATGGAAGACCTTGAAATAGAATCTCTTGCAAACAGACTTCCTGCGCAGGTTTCGGGTGGCGAACGCCAGCGTTGTGCCATTGCCCGCGCCTTAATTAATAAACCACTTGTACTATTGGCTGATGAGCCAACGGGGAGCCTGAATTCAGCCGCATCGGTAAAAGCATTGGATTGCTTGAAAAAGTTACACGCTGCCGGACAAACAATTATTATGGTAACCCACGATTTAAAGACCGCCTGTTACGGCGATCGTATTTCATTTTTCAGGGATGGACAAATTGTAGACGATTTGTATTTTGACAATGAAAAGCAGACCGGGGCCAGAGAAAGTTTATTATTTAACTGGCTTAAAGAAAAAGGTTGGTAATCAGTTAAAAAGATTCATTATTTAATATCAAAAACACTCGCGTAAATGAAAAGTATCTTATTGATTTTCAAAGGAAATTATAAAAACCGGAAATTACAGTTTTTTGTAGTCATAGTTTCAATGGTTCTCGGTATAACGCTTCTTAGCTCTGCATTGGGAATTATAAAAAGTATCGGCGAACCATTCGATAAAATCTTTAATCAGTTAAATGCTTCACATATTTTGCTTTATTACAATATTCAAAACGATGATGTTGATAAAATTACAGCATGGTTTAAAAAGCAAAAGGAGGTAGAAAGCATCTCGGAACCAACGCCTTATGTTTCATTTAGCGGACCATTGTTGCACAAAGGCAATAAAATTGAGAAAATGGTTCAGATTGCAGAGTTGACCGAAAATCACCAAAAGCTAGACAAAATAATGGTTCTTGATGATCATGAAAAAAAACAGCCAGAATATGGCGAAATCTGGATTCCAGCTCATCTGGCACAGTATAATTCCATTAAGATTGGCGATAGCCTTGGCATTAAAACCGGATCTGGTCTTTACAATCTGAAAGTTACAGCTTTTGTGGTGGATCCGCATTTTATAAGCGGAATGATGAATCCAACCAGGGTTTGGATTGCACCTGGTTCCTTGCCTCTTTTTAACCCTGTCCAGAATTTGAAGGATAATTTTTTGGGTGTCCGGTTAAAAAATTCTAATGATATCAAAGCGGTGTGGGAAAGGTTTAATGCAGAAAACACTTATTCAGGTAGTTACCTGCAATACAATCTTTTCAAATCTACTTTTATGAGTGTTTACCAGATTATCAGCGCTATTCTGATTGTGTTTTCAATCTTTGCTGTAATTATTGCGCTCTTTATCGTCAATACAACTACTTCGGGTCAGATTTACGCCGATTATAAACTAATTGGAATTTTTAAATCGATTGGTTTTACACCCAAAAATGTTTTGGAAACTTATGTCATCCAGTTTGCTCTTTTATCAATTATTTCGATACCTGTGGGATTATCTCTTTCATATGGTATTGTAAGAATGGCATTTACATCCATATTACATTCTGTAGGGCTGGGTTATTACGGACTTCAATTGACGGTGCCTTTTACAACAAGTTCTTTACTGATACTGGCCCTTGTTCTTTTGGTTTCGTATTTTTCAGGTAAAAAAGCGGCAAAAATAAAACCTGCGCTGGCAATCCGTTTTGGCATGCCTGTAAGGGATATCGAAAACCGGAAAGGCGCATTATCCATGATGAACTCGAAATTACCATTGACCACCATCATGGGTATCCGTTTCATTATCAATAATAAAAAACGTTCGTTTGTATCGTTTTTAAGTTTCGTATTTGTAGTTTTTATCGTAGTTTTTTCAATAAATGTTTCGCACTCGTTTGTTAATTTAAAAAATAACCGCACAGCCTGGGGGTTCGATAATGGCGATTTATATGTTGTTTTAAAACAGAACCCTTATTTGAAATTCGACAGGCTCATCGAAAGCCTGAAAATCCTGAATGAAATTGAAAAAGTAAAAGCTTTTAATTACCAGACTGTTTCAGTTTTGGCAAATAATAAATCGGTTCAGGATATTTTCGGAAAAATATTTTCGGGTAATTTAACCGAGGCTGGTTTAGTTAATTTGGAAGGCAGACATCCACAAACAAAAGATGAAATTGCAATTTGCTCCGGAACTGCCATTCTCAATAAAAAAACCTGTGGCGATTCAATCAGTATAAAAATTGAAGGTGAAATAAAAAACTACAAAATTGTCGGTATTTATCAGGATGTCAGTAATCTGGGACAAGGTTTCAGAATGCATGAATCCGCTTTAAAAGAATTGAATCCCCTTTCGGAACCCGATAATTTTATTTTAAAACTAAAACCAGGTGTTGATGTGGAAGAGTTGCAACTGAAATTAAAATCACTTTATGGAAGCACAATAAATATTGAACTCCCAATTGAGGAACAGCAAGCTTTCAAAAGCATTTTGGGGAGTTTAACAACCAGTCTGAATTTAATTGCCTTTTTCTTTATCATTATTTTAATCATAACCATCTGGAATGATCTGATAATCAATATCAGAGACTATCTGAAAACATTCGGAATTCTTAAAACCCTCGGATTTACTCCCTTGCAGTTGCGGTTAAGCTTAATTTGGCGGATAATTGTGCTGTTTTGCCTGAGTTTATTAGTAGGGATACCATTTTCATTGTTTTTGAGCCCGGCTGTAATGGGTATTATTTCGCAAAGTATTGGTTTGAGGATTTTTCCTTTCGAATCGAGCGTTTCGGGAACTTTAATCGCTATTCCAATTTTGCTGATTATTGCAGTTTTAAGTTCATGGATTGTTTCCGGAAAATCAACAAAAGTTAATTCAAGGATTTTAATTGCAGAATAGAATAACTCATTTATGAAAATTCAAATATCAGGGAAACTCAAAAACCTCAGTTTAAATTAGTGAAATAACTTTTGATTATTACACAGAGCTTCACAGAGTAAAGATTTTGTTTCACGGAGAAATGTTCAACAATTAATTCTTTTTAATTATGAAAAACATATTTATCATTTTGGTTATGATGTCAATAATCATACAAACCAATATTATCAAATCACAGACAGAAATTGACAGGTATTTAAAAGAAGCATATTCAAAAAACATAATTCCCGGCTTCAGTGTTGCAATTGTTAAAAACGGAAAGCTTTGGTTTGCAAAAGGATATGGCGTTGAAAGTTACAAAACCGGTAAAGCTTTTACCGAAAACACAGTGTCAGCAATTGGTTCTTTAACAAAATCAATCACTGCGCTTGCTGTGATGCAACTGGTAGAAAAGGGAAAAATTGATATCGACAAGCCGGTTACCACTTACATTCCCTGGTTTAGAACTGCAAACAAAGAAAAAAGTGATAAAATTACCGTCAGGATGTTGTTAAACAACACATCGGGACTTTATGGCGGCGTAAATCCTTCGTTTGATTTTAGTGATAAAGCCCTCGAAAACATTGCTCATTCTCTCGAAGGAATTTATTTGATTAATGAACCCGGTAAATCATTCGAATACAGCAATTTGGGTTTTTCTATTGCAGGTTTAGTCATCGCTAAAGTTTCAGGTATGCCTTATGCCGATTATATCGAAAAAAATATTTTTGAGCCTTTAAAAATGAACAAAACAACCGTAAAACCTGAAAAATTTGAATCTTTACATTCCATTTATGGCAATTACTTTGGAATTTCCGGGGCAATTCCAGCAGCAAGAAGCTTCGAAAACGAGTCGGGCGAATATGTGCCTGCTGGTTCCATTACACGCTCAAATGCTTTGGATTTGAGTAACTATCTTACAATGCTTTTGCAGAAAGGAAAGTTTGATGGAAAAACTATTATTTCAGAGAAGAGCCTTGAAAAAATGTGGAAATCAAACATTGATATTTACGCACTTTCTAAAGCTGATGATGGAGAAAACCCAAAAGCTGCCTATTGTCTGGGCTGGATGAAAACCATAATCGAGAACCGGGAAATTATTTACCACCAGGGGAGCACAGGCACTATGTCTTCGTGTACCATGATTGATCTAAAAAACAATCTGGCAGCAACAATTTTAATGAATCTGGATGTTTCTTTCATAAACAAATTCATATACCACACAGACATCAATATTTTAAACAATGTGTTGCGGATTGCGGGCGGTTTAACAATTTCGAATTATTCAGTACCCATTGTAAAAGACCCAACCATCAATCATTTTGAATTAAATGGTAAAAATTTTGAAAAGTATCTGGGCACATATAAATTTAAAAAAGGCGAGAATTTTGTTTTTTTGGGTGCCAATGCTGAAATTACTGAGGGCAATAACAAAATGCTTGAATTAGCCGTAAAGAAAGGCAGTCAGGTATTGTATCAATGCCAGCTCGATTTTGTAAACCCTTCTTTAGCTATTAACAGGAATACCGCTTTTCCCGCAAACATCAGGTTTAAAACCAACGCTGAAGGCAATATTACAGGAATTTTTGTTTGGGGTACGGAATTAACTAAGTTATCAGGTTATAAGATTGGCAATACTAAACCAATTACGAGCGCGGATAAAAAAATAAAGTTTCAAATACCTGTTAACTGGACAATTGAAAACACAATTCCAACGATTTCTTTATCAGATAATTATTCAGTTAATGCAGTTATAAAAACCAATGCATCTTTAACTACTGATTTTGAAAGCTTTTTTCAACCATACATAAAACAAGGGGCAATTATTGCGAAAGGTATTGTTTGCCACCAAACTTACGGAAACCAGGTTTGGCAACAAATAACGTATTTAGTTCAAACCAACGGGATGGAAAAACAGTACATTTTATTTTGTACAAATTCGGGAAATTCCAGGATATTTGCAATATTTTCAACTCCTGTAGAAACGCTTACAAATCAAGTGATTAAGGTCATTTCACCAATTCTGGAAAGTATTGAAATTATAAACAGTCCGCTAAATTAATATTAAAGAATTTTAAAAGGTTTAATTATGGATTTCTATTTTAAGAACACAATTTAAGTTTTATTGATGGAGGTACTCCAAAACTTTATTGTCAAATATTTCTTTCGTAATTATAATATCTGCAACATTTGAAAAAGCATTGAATTCATTATAGTTAATTTTTAAATATTCATGAATTACACTGATTTCTTTCTGGAAATTCATCCGCTTTTTATGTTCAAAACGCACTTTGTACCAGGCTTTGAATCCGGCGGATATTTTTAATTCGTTTTCAGCTATTTCAATTAAACCGATTTGAATAAATTTTTTGAAAGCACCAGAAAATTCATCGAATGTCATTATAGCATGGTTCGTATAATCAGCAAAAGCTATCAGATTTCTTAATTCTGTTGCTTTTCCTTCAGATTGTACATTTAATAACGAATGAATTACCCATAAATCGGCAAACTCAAAAATCATTTTATTCAGGTTTTAATTATAGAGTAGTTCAACTTCTTTCTCCAAAAAATTTCCTAATTTATGGGCTTCTTTTTCAATACCAGGTTTTTGTACATTTTGAATTTTAGAAAATGATTTAATCTCAACAAGTAATCTCTCCTTTTTTATTGTCCTTTTCCACGAACCGGCTACTTTTCCATTTATTACAAGTATAGGCCAGAATATTCCATTGTTTGAAATTGCTTTTGGATTATCCTGCTGATTAATTGAAGCGCTTCTATCGCGATAAGCTATTAAAAATTCGTCGAATGCAGGCAACAGATGAATAGAATTTTGCCGGAAAATTTTTTCAGGGGCGATATTTGAAAACCAATATTCTTCTGCGCCAACGGTGTCGGAAATAAGATATTTTTTTACAAATTCCAATGCCTGTCTGGCTTCAGCAACTGAAAGCCCTGACCACCATACAAAATCCATCAAAGTTGCCGGTCCGCGACTTGTAAAATATCGTTTGGCCAGTTTGGCCAGTGATTCATCTTTTGATAATCTTTTAATATGCGAAACCCTTTCTGTGAGCAGTGCATAGCTTGGTTTATTGTTTTTCAAAGGGCCACTGCAAATTAATTGATCCAGTTCAGCTTCCATCAATAGGTGAGAAAGCCGGTTTTCATCAGTTTTAATTTTGATTTTGTCGTATTCAGTGAATAATTCATCTCTGGTTAAAAAATTATTATTTGCCAGCAATTTTTCAAGTAAGTGGTTGCTTTTGTTGAAAACTGCAGGTGTAAGTTCCAAATCCCTGTTTCGCGATTTCATTGAAGATTTTATTCTTTTTGATGTTAAATCAAGCATCCAGCCTATATCTTCTGGAGAAACCAGGTGCCAGGTGGGTCGCAATACATGTGTTCGGATAATTTCGCCACAATTATATGCTTCTGTTACATTCTTTTCTTTCACAGAGTTTAGGCGACAGCCCACGGCCATTCTTGCCATTCCAAAATCCTGGGCCTGCATGGCACCCATCCATTTAACAATTTCTTTCGGAGATTGAAAAGATGTATTTTCAATTTTCTGATTGATGAGGCGGATTTGAGAGATTTGGTTCATTTCCATTTTTCAGACCAATTTTTTTTCAAAACAAACCGAGTTTTCCATTTCTGCATATTGACCGTAATTTGGAATTTCAACATACCCGTTTTTTTTATAAAGCGCAATGGCATCGGGCTGTCGCTTGCCGGTTTCCAGAACACACCTGCTGCACGAAAGCTCATTGGTCCAATTCTCCAATTCCGTCAGAATTTTTGTTGCCAAACCTTTATTTCTGAGTTCTGGCCGTACATACATTCTTTTTATTTCCATTGAACCTGCATCATATTTCTTAATAGCCCCGCAACCTGCAGGCCTGCCATTAAAATACAACACAATAGCATTTTTCAGTTTGTCAATTTTATTGAATTGTGCATAAAATTCGTGTTCGTCACCATCAAGCACGGCTAATTCAGCATCAAGCAGTTTTACAAGTTCTTTGAAATCATTGTCTTTCGAATTGGTCTTTATTATTTTTAATTCGTTCTTTTTTCCTGTTACATTCATATTCCTGTAAATAAAATCAAACCAGTGAAACCAAATGTTCTTTATATTTTATTCATAAAAAAAAATTGAAGCTAAAATTATATATTTGTTAAAAACTAATTCATGCAAATTAATTTTACCCGAATTACTCCCAAAATAGTAAAAATATTAATTACAATATTGTTCGTTGCAAATATCTTTCAGGTAAGATCGCAACTGCAGGACTCTTCTAAATTACAAAGAATCAGGTATATTGAATCTGTAATGCAAAAAGATTTGTCAAAAACAAAATGGTGGTGGAATGGCTGGTTGTATGGTTATGGGGGTGCAACGCTGGTACAGGGAATAGTTTATTTTAATTCTGATGAAAAAACCGTCAGGCAGGACATGGCATTAGGCGCTGCCACTACTTTTCTGGGTGTGGTAGGGCAATTTTTAACCCCTTTGAAACCCGGTAAGGAATTGGATTCCCCGTCAAAATATAATGAAGGAACTCTGGAATTACAGGACAAGAAATTAAAAATGGCAGAAAAACTATTTGCAGATGTGGCTGAAAGGGAGAAAATTGCGCGGGGCTGGCAAAATCATGCCATTACAGGGGCAGTTAATTTAACCAGCGGTTTAATTACCTGGCTTGGATTTAATCGAACGGCCAAAGACGGATTTATAAATTTTGCATTGAATACAGTCATTACAGAAGCTCAAATTTGGTCGCAACCGGTTTTTGCCATGCGGAAATACAAACAATACAATACACAGTTTTTACAAACAGAAAGTGCCAAGGCATTTACACCCAAAGCGCAGTGCGTTTTTACCGCTTACGCCAAGGGGTTTTCGGTTCGGATAAAATTCTGAAAAGGCCAAATCAATTCTGGTTTTCTGTTTTAAACCTGTACAGGTAAGGTGCTTTATTGGCTGCACCGGTATATTTTTTATCGAGTCGTTCCAGAATATTAAGGCTAAGCATTTTTCTCTGAAAATTGTCCCTGCGAAGCGGTTTATCCAGAATGGTTTCATATAGTACCTGAAGTTCTTTCATGGTAAATTCTTCGGGCATCAGATGCAATCCAACCAGCTTATAATCAAGCGACTGTTGGAGGTAGGAAAGGGCTTTGTCAATAATTTCAGCATGATCAAATGCAAGATCTGGCAACTTTTTTATTTCGTACCAATCGCAAAATTCGTCAAAATAGCTGGGTGTGGGCTTTACATTAGTAAAATCAACCAGTGCATAATAGCCAATTGAAATAAACCTTTTTGCTGACCAATGGTTTGGGCCCGGGATTGAGCCATTGTTTTCAAGGAATTTCTTCATGGTTTCATAGGTATTTCTTTCGGTATTGCCAAAAACAGAAAACTGTTCAAGGTAAATATCTTTAAGACCGGTTCTTTCTTTTAAAATTCTTTGTGCAGCCGAATCAATAGCTTCATTTTGCATAATATATCCGCCGGGCAATGTCCATTTGTTTTCCAGCCCTTTTAATTTTGGTAACAGCACTTTGAGTTGGTGGCCATGAAAGCCAAAAATTACACAATCTATTGAAACCTGTTGAATAAAAATTTCCGGATTTCCAATCTGGTCAATTATATTATTAATCATCACTTTGCATGTCTTTGTTGGAACAAAAATATAAAATTATTTGGTGGATTTAGCAATAAATTCTATTATTGTGCCAAATTGAAACAATAAAAATTAATACTATGAAAAAATGCAATGGTGTTACATTTATTTTATTACTGCTGATAATAGTAAATGTTTATTCTATAAAGGTACAAGCGCAGGATTTACCCAAACTGGGCAAATCGACGGTGAAAGAAATTATTTCCGCGATGAGTCTGGAAGAAAAGGCCCGACTGGTGGTAGGTACCGGAATGATAATGGATTTGCCCGATTCAATTGTGAAAAAATTCCCCGGAGGTAAAAATCCATTTGCACCGGCACCAGGTTCTACAGGTGTGGGAATGAGTGCCAACCTTGTAAATGGCAGCGCCGGCCAGACTGCTGGTATCGAGCGGTTTGGAATTCTTCAAACGGTTGTGGCCGATGGTCCTGCCGGATTAAGAATAAGCCCAACCCGTAAAAATGACACCAAAACCTATTTCTGTACGGCATTTCCGATTGGAACCCTGTTGGCTTCATCGTGGGACAAAGAAATGGTTTATAAGCTCGGACAGGTTTTTGGAAATGAGGTGCATGAATACGGCGTTGACGTGGTTTTGGGCCCAGGGTTAAATATTCAACGCAACCCATTGTGCGGCAGAAACTTTGAGTATTATTCCGAAGATCCATTTTTAACAGGAAAAATAGCTTCTTCCATTGTTAATGGTATTCAATCTCAGGGTGTTGGAACTTCAATAAAGCATTTTGCAGCCAACAACCAGGAAACGAATAGGAATACCGTGAATACAATTTTAAGTGAAAGAGCTTTACGCGAAATCTATCTCGAGGGTTTCCGCATCACAATTGAAGAAGCCAATCCATGGACCGTGATGTCGTCGTACAACCTTATAAACGGAACCTATGCTTCAGAAAGTCCTGATTTATTAACCACAATCCTGAGAAATGACTGGAATTATAAAGGAATGGTAATGACCGACTGGTTTGGCGGAAAAAATGCTGTGGCACAAATGATTGCCGGCAACGACCTGCTAATGCCCGGAATGGGACAAAATGATGTGATAGTTAAGGCTGTAAACGAAGGAAAGCTGGATATAAAATACCTTGATGCCAATGTGGAAAGGATTTTAAATTACATTTTAAAAACCCCCAGGTTCAATGGGTACAAATATTCAAATGCACCTGATTTAAAGGCACATGCACTTTTGGCACGCGAAGCTGCCGCCAACGGAATGGTATTGTTGAAAAATGATAAATCTTCATTGCCGTTTGATACAAAGATTAAAAAAATTGCTGCTTTCGGAAATGCTTCGTACGAAACTGTTATTGGAGGTACAGGCAGCGGCGATGTAAATGAAGCTTATACTATTTCGCTGGCTGACGGCTTGAAAAATGCAGGATTTACCGTAAATGAGCCTTTGGTTAAAATTTATGCAGATTATATTAAAGTAACCCGGGACAATCAACCCAAGCCAAATAATCCATTTGCCATGTTGATGGGTGCAAAACTACCGGTAGCTGAAATGCCCGTTGATGAAGCATTGGCAACAAAAATGGCCGGCGAAAATGATATCGCCATTATAACCATTGGCAGAAATGCTGGCGAAGGACAGGACAGGAAAGAGGAAGACGATTTTAACCTTACCAAAACAGAATTAGAGGCTATTAATAATATTACCAAAGCTTTTCATGCTAAAGGAAAAAAAGTCGTTGTTGTCCTGAATATTGGCGGGGTGGTTGAAACTGCCAGCTGGAAAAATATTCCGGATGCAATTTTGCTTGCCTGGCAACCCGGACAGGAAGCAGGTAATGCCATTACCGATGTGCTAACTGGAAAAGTGAATCCTTCAGGCAAACTGACCGCTTCATTTCCGCTTATTTATAATGACGACCCTTCTGCAAAAAATTTCCCCGGAATTGAATTGCCGGATAATGGCCCGAAAACTGGAGGAATGTCTTTTGGAATGGGAAAACCAGCCAAAGTGGTTTACGAAGAGGGTATTTACGTGGGCTACAGGTATTTCAATACATTTAATAAGCCGGTATCGTATGAATTTGGATTTGGATTGTCGTACACCGATTTTACATACAGCAACCTGAAATTAAGTGCCTCTAGTTTTAAAGATAAACTTTTGGTATCCGTTGATATAAAAAATACGGGCAAAATGGCTGGTAAAGAAGTAGTTCAACTTTACATTTCAGCGCCTGCGAAGGAATTGGATAAACCGGAAAGTGAACTAAAAGGATTTGAAAAAACCAGGCTTTTAAAACCCGGTGAAAGCCAAACTATTACTTTTGAAATTAATGCCAGGCAGCTTTCATCGTTCGATACAAAAACAAGCGCATGGCAAGCCGAAAAAGGAAACTACGAAGTAAAGGTAGGTGCTTCATCCAAAGATATAAAACTGAAAGCTGGTTTTTCGCTCGAAAACACATTGGTTGTCAAGAAAGAGACAAAAGCTTTAAGTCCGGTTGAAAATATCAACGAACTTAAAAACCAGAAATAAGCTGTAAAGTAAATATGTCATGGGGGTCAGGGTAAACTGTATCCCCATTTAACTTAATAGACAATAAATCAAAAAGTTAATTTGAGAATTTAATTGAAGAAAAATGAAAGCTATTTTAAAGTTTGAAAAAATTACATTACTGTTGGTTTTTGTATTAACCGGCAATTTAATTTTTTCGCAGACCAGTAATATTGAAAAACTTAGTTTTCCGAAAGGTTTTATCTGGGGCACAGCCTCTGCTGCTTACCAGGTTGAAGGTGGGACAAAAGCTGATGGACGTGGTCCAAATACCTGGGATAAATACCTGAACCCGCCTTATAATCTCGGAAAATTTGCTACAGGTACGGATGTAAGTGGCGATGTTGCTATAAATCAATACGACAGGAACCAGTTCTTGAAAGACTTAAAATTAATTAAGGAATTAGGCGTGAACTCCTACAGGCTATCCATTTCATGGTCGAGAATTTTTCCGGAAGGAACAGGAAAGGTAAACCAGGCTGGAGTTGATTATTATAATTTTGTGATTGACGCTTTGATAAAAGAAGGAATTCAGCCTTTGGTTACCCTTTATCATTTCGATCTGCCCCTTACCCTTGCTCAAAAAGGAGGCTGGATGAACCGCGAAAGCGTTAAATGGTTTGCTGATTACGCTGGTTTTTGTTTCGATACCTTTGGTGACAGGGTTAAAATATTTCTGACTTTTAATGAACCCTCTATTGAAATGTACTTTCTGCAGTCAGTATTTGATGCCATTGACAACCGGAGTATGCCGGAAATACCAGCTTCGGAAAAATACATAATGGAACATTTTGCACACATCCATCATTTAATGCTAGCCCATTCAAATGCTGTAAATCTTTACCATCAGAAAAAACTTGGGGGTAAAATTGGCATTACTTACAATTATATGCTTTGCGAACCGGACACGGCTTTAACTGAAAATGGTAAAAAATCTCTCGACCTGGTGCGTCTGGCCTGGAACGAACTTTTTATGGATCCTGTTTTTAAAGGTTCCTATCCTGCTGAATTGTTTAACAGGCTTAAAGCCAGTGAATTTGGTGATATCCAGTCAGGTGATATGGATCTTATTAAAAACTCAAAAACTGATTTTCTGGGCATTAACTACTATGGTGTGAATATGTACCACGAAAAATCTGGTGCTGGATTTTTCGGGATGGTAAACGGAAAGAATCCCGATAATCCGCCCATGTTTAATGGCTATGTTGACCCTGATGCATTTGTTAAAGGACTTGTGAGATTAAAAGAGAGATACAACAATCCTGATATTTTCATTACTGAAAACGGTGCTGGTTACGGAGAAGTGGACGAAAAATTTGAAAACGGCAAAGTGAATGATGCTTTAAGGACCAGTTATCTTGAGCACCATATTAAAGCCATAAACCAGGCTATCCGGAAAGGTGTTAACATCAAAGGTTATTATGTCTGGAGTATGTTCGACAATCTGGAGTGGCTCATGGGATTTAGCCGGAGGTTTGGAATTACCTATGTGGATTTTAAAACCCAGGAAAGATATCCAAAAATGAGTTATTATTGGTACCAGTCGTTTTTAAAAACGCAGAAATAAAAGAAAGCGGGGACAAATAAAGTAGTCCCCGAATTTTTTATAGATATTTGACCAATGCGCCCCATTTTCTGTCCACCTGGAAATTATGCTTCAAATAGTAATTTCCAAGCAGGAAATGGGCTTTAATAACTTTCACCCCATTACTGGCCATACGGGTAAAAAAATCTTCCACCATCGCCGATCCAATTCCCCTGCCTTGCAGCGATGAGGTAATGGCACTTCCATCGAGCAAAACCACATCATCTTCAAGCACCTTGTAGCATAAGCCGCCAATTACACGATCATTTTCGTCGGTTACCACAAAATGCTTGTCCATTTTTGAAATGGTTTTCGGGTAATTTTCCTTGTAAAACAATTGGTAAAGTTGCCCTACTTCGCTGGGTTCCAACGGTTCCCTGAAATTAAATAATTCACCATACTTATCCTTTAATTGCGACCGGATGATCACCTGCTCTTTGGTATAGGCTTTGATTTTAAGCAAATCGAGTCTTTGTTCCTGCTGTATTTTAGGGAATACCATCTTGCTGAAAAATATTTTATCGTCCTGGGTTACCATATAGCTTTGCAGATCAGACAATTCTATAAATTGCATGGGTAAAATATCAGGATTCTTGCGCATTTTCAGAATAAGATCGTCAAAAATCTGCCTGATTTCGGGTGAAGTATTACGGAAATAGGTTTGCCTGAAAAGATAATACCTTACTACCTGTGGGAATTGCTGTAATTTGTAAAGCTCATAAAGCTCAAAAATAGTCTGTTCTTTAGCCCCTGCACTGGCAAGCGGAGTTTTAAGTTCCCAGTCTGAATACCGGTCTATGGCATTAAAGAGCGAAAGTGGCAGGTAAAATTCGTGAATGGTTTTGAGGTATTCATTCAAATCTTCAATAATATTGCGATCGTTAAATAAAACAGGCTCTTTTTCCAGGTCCGATTTCAAGTCAATAATAAAATCTATTGCATTTTTGCTGTCAAAGGCTTCGAAACAGGCATCGAAAATCCACCTGATTTCAAGGTGTTTTTTTGTCCAGGGGTAATTGGCTATTGTTTTATGATAAAACTCAATAACCATTGGTGTTACAAGCGATAAAGTGTTTTGGTAATAAGTCATGCCGCTAAGGGTAATTATACTTGAAGTTTCCCTGAAATCCATAACAGGTACAACGATGTTATTAGGTGAGATAGATCCGGGTACAATTCTCCGGTCGCTGTTTTGCCAGGCCCTGAAAATAATTGAAAATGCTTTAATAAACAGTTTTCGCCAGGCAGTAGGAGTGATGTTGCCTGAGGTATAATTGTCAATTTCAGAATATTCGCGCAATTTATCCCAAACGGTAAGTTCACCTAAAAACCTCGTAGTTCTTATTCCATAGGCCAGCCTTGAGCAGCCAAGGGTAGGTAATGTCTTGGGTCCAAATGGATGACCGGAAATAGATGAAAACCAATATATTGACTCGTAATTTGGTTTTGGTTTAACATCTTTGCTAACCACCATGTGCAATTCAAAGTGTTTGCCTTGTATTGTATTGATACTTAGCCTGTAGTGACGATTGTTGTAAAACGACATTAAACGGCTTATCCACATTCCGTTTTTTGGAACCTGGAACAAATTAAAGTCAAGTTCCTCGAAAGCAAGTATAACGGATTGATCAAGAAAAAGTGCGTCTGTAAAAAGGCTCCTGATTTTATCTATTTCACCCTGGCTTATTCCTTTTTCAAAAACAATCCTTGAGTCAAAATCTTCTTTGGTATATTTAGGTGTTCTTGATTTTAATTTTTCATCAAAAATTCTGAAAAGTTCAAAGAAGTAGAATTCAGCTTGTTGCGAAATTTCTGGTTCAACTTTGTGAAGTATCCAGCTTGCCATTTCGGAGCGGATAGAAATATAATAGGCCAGGTTGTTGCTCGCAAAATTAAACAAGAGTTTAAGGATATTTAAAAATTGTTGCCTTATATTCTCTGCAACCGGCCATTGCAAGTGAACGCGGTAATAATGCATTCTTTTCCTGAGCGAAATAAGCTGCTCTTTTCCAAAATTACTTTGTGCAAATTTGCTTATGGATTCTTCGGTTAAAAAAGAAAGCCCGCTGTTGATAAAGGCAGGAAATGTTTTTGTGAAATCCGGATCGCTGTCCTGGAGCAAAAGCGTCCGGTAGGCCAGCACCCTCACCTCCTCCGAATCGTGACATGAAAGTGCTTCAACTCTTCGCCTAATCACATTGTCAAGCCTTTCTTCGTATTCGTTTAGCAATTTCCCCAGTTCGTTGGTGGCAATCAGCGAAATTTCTTCTTCGCAGAACAAAGCCTGTGAAAACAGATTGTTGATGAACTGAAGTCTCACATCACTTATATCTTTTACCCGTGGAATTTCACCCGGATGATATCTTTTATCCAGGGTTTTGAGTCTCGAAACATGAGGCGATAAATTTTTAAGGGGTAAATCCCATCCATCTTTAACCGGCGCAAATTCAATAAATGCAGGATTGCCAAGCCAGAATCTCGGTTGCCGTGCAAGGCGCCCTAAATCTATTGCATTAATTGTAGAGTGATAAACCAAATCACCGATAAGGAAGTGCTGGAACTCGGTTTTTCTTATCCTGAGCTCAAGACTATTTTGCCTGTTTTTTATCCCGTTGTTTGTAATCACAATATCATTTTCAAGAATACCCAAATCGCGGTAAAACCAACGTGGAATCACTAATGTTAAGTCTTTTAGCTGTAGCCGGATGTGGTTCGATTCATATAGTTTTTCAATGTGTTCAATAAAATTTTTTTCAATTGTTTTCCTGTTAAATGAGCCTTTTGGAGTGAGTTCACCTTTTTCAGCCGAAAACTCCTTGTCAACAATGGCAAAATTTATTACCCTTTCGAAATTTGCCAGGTCTTTATTAGCCGCCATCACTATCTGATGAAAATATTCATCCTGGCTGCCTTCTTTTAAGGCGTTCTGTAAAAGTGGGTTTTCCAAATCGGGAACAATTAGCAAAACGTTGTAAGGCCTTGCATCACCAACCAAAAAGGTTTGTTTTATACCGGGTACATCTGTAAATTTTTTTTCTACCGTTTTTGGGGCAATAGTCTGACCCTTATTGTTTTTATAGATGTCTTTTACCCTGTCCACAATTTCGTAAAATCCATCTCCGCTTAAAATAAAAATATCGCCGGTATTGAGCCAATAGTCTGATTCATTGCCAGATGGATAAGGAATTGAATCGCCCGGGCCTTTGTCTTCAAGATATCTTGCAATATAATGACCACTGATGACCAATTCCCCATTTTCTAAAATTTTTGATTTAACGCCGGGTAACAGAATTCCGGTTGAATCTTTCCGGTATATCCCGGGCGGGGTCATGGTAATGCCACCCGTAGCCTCGGTCATTCCAAAACCGCTACAGATAAAAATATTGTTTTTCTGAAAAAAGCTAAAAATTTTTGGGTCAAGATACCCTGCTGCGGATAATCCCCAGGAAAGCCGCTCGCCTACAGTGCTTCTGATAATTTCATTAAGATTGGCTGCCGATTCATTTTTTTCAATATCACTTTGAATGTTGTCATACAATTGCATCCACCTGATCGGGACGCTGATAAATCCGCTTGGGTTTACTTTTGGGAAAAGACTAAGAAGGGTATCTGAAGATGTATTTCCTGCAAATGTATAAGTGCCACGCCAGTAAATCATTCCAAGTAATTCAAGAAATCTTCCGAAAGTGTGAAAAAGGGGCAGAAAACAAAGCAAAACTTCTTTTCGTCCTACTTTAGGAAGTGCCGCATGCCTGGCAAATCGTTTAGAAACAAGATTATACATTGAAAAAGAAACTCCCTTTGGCAATCCGGTGCTTCCCGAAGTAAACATGGTTGTAATTACCTGATCAGGATTTTTTCTTTTTCTTTTTCCTAAAATATATTCAATCTGGGTGGCATCAAGTATTGTAGTGGCATCGCCAATAAAAAAAGTATCTTTTTCATCAAATTCAATATCGGGTTTTAGTGTAAAAATAATAAAACTCCGACGGGTATTTTTTCTGACTTGTTGAAGTATTTCTAATCTGTCTGCAGTGTCGCACAAGGCGATATTGATTTTAACCTGATCAAAGAGCGGGATAAGCGTTTCGGTTTTAAAATGGGTGCTAAAGGGCGAATCGAAAATGTCGTACATCAGGCAGGCAAGGTCGGCAATGGCCGATTCGAATGAATTATCAGAAAAAACAGCAACACGTGGATCTTCCGGTACATGCGTGTGAAATACAGCAGCCATTTGCCGGACAAGAATATCAACCTGCCGGTAGGTCCAAAAAGCGGGCTGGTTATTGGTCATGTCCTGGAAAAGTATATGCTGCGGAATATCTTTTACCCTTTGGTTAAACATATCAAGCAATGAATAACCAGTTTGCTGAATAATTTTAAAAACGAGTTCAGCCCACAGCAAACGTGCATTATCGTCCGGCAAAGCTTCAAGAAAATCAGGATGGGCCGATTTATTTAAAAAATCAAACCAGATTTCCTTTTCCACCAGGCCGGTTTCATCGTTGTTAACAATCAGGTTAACATTTTCTAAAATGGTTTGTGCTTCCTTTCCAGTGTTTTTTTCAGAGAAAAAAGATTTGATCACATCAATTTCAGGTTTCATTCCATTCAATATTTTAAAATTTGAAATTTTATAAATAGGGTTCATTTCCTTTTCAGCAAAATAGGGCAAGAATTGATAACCACAAAATCTTTATTCATAATATTAAATCATTGGCACATTATTTTTTTCATTTAATTTGTTAATTGTAAGCGAATGATTTTGTATTCTGAAAAGATAAATTTGATATAAACCTCAATCTGAAAAAATATGGCTTTTTTTGATTTAAACCAATTTGTGAGAAAACTTGAAGCAGAAGGAGAACTGGTGCGGATTAAGGAATTTGTTGATCCTGTGCTTGAAATTGCAGAAATTACAGACAGGGTTTCGAAAATGAAAAATGGGGGCAAAGCACTTTTGTTTGAGAACAATGGTACGGCATTTCCATTGCTGATAAATGCTTTTGGTTCAGATAAGAGGATTAGGTTGGCCCTGGGTGTTGAAAGCCTCGATGATATTGGAAAAGAAATAGAAAGACTTTTTAAGAGCCTTACGGGTCCAAAATCAGGATTGTTGGATAAATTTAAAGTTTTACCTGAACTTGGCAAATTGGCCGCTTACATGCCTAAAATTTCGGGAGGCAGGGGAGCCTGCCAGGAAATTATATATAAGGAACCAGATTTAAGTATATTGCCAGTGCTGAAATGCTGGCCGGCCGATGGCGGCAGATTTATTACCTTTCCGTTGGTAATTTCGAAAGATCCGGTTTCGGGCATCAGGAATGTGGGTATGTACCGGATGCAGGTGTTTGATAAAAATTTAACAGGAATGCATTGGCACAAACATAAAGTAGGGGCAAGGCATTTTAAGGAATATAAACAACTTGGAAAGAAAATGCCAATTGCAGTTGCCCTGGGTGGCGATCCAATACTGACTTATTCGGCCACTGCTCCTTTGCCCGATAATATTGACGAATTAATGCTGGCAGGTTTTTTACGAAAAGAAAAGGTAAAACTGGTAAAAGCAATTACACAAGATATTGAAGTGCCGGCAGATGCTGATTTTATAATTGAAGGTTACGTTGATCCCGAAGAAGACTTTATAATTGAAGGGCCCTTTGGCGATCATACAGGTTTTTATTCCCTAGCCGATGATTATCCACGGTTTCATGTTACCTGCATTACCCATAAAAAAAATGCGGTTTATCCCACCACCATTGTGGGAATACCCCCCCAGGAAGATGCCTGGCTTGGAAAAGCTACGGAAAGGATATTTCTGGCCCCAATCCGGCTGAGCATGTTGCCCGAATTAGCCGATATGGATCTGCCTGTATTTGGTGTTGCACACAATCTTACAATAGTGAGTATAAAGAAGGATTATGCAGGACATGCACAAAAAGTTATGAGCGCCTTATGGGGAGCCGGCCAGATGATGTTTAACAAAGCGCTGGTGGTGGTGGATGATGATGTGGATGTGCATGATTACCATCAGGTAGCAAATGCGTTTTTAAAAAATGTAAATCCCCTTGCTGATTTTCATTTTTCCATGGGTCCTTTGGATGTGCTTGATCATTCATCAACCAGGTACGCTTATGGAAGCAAAGTATGCATTGATGCTACACGAAAATATAAAGAGGAATTACAGTCGGACGGAATAACCGGGACACAGGTAGACTGTTATCCGGAAATGGTTGATATAAAAGCTATAAATGAACAAATTGAAAATGTTCATGTTGCATTTACAGATGGGAAAGCGCATTTGGTTTTTGTAGCAGTAAATAAAACAACGAATGTGAGTTTAAGATCGATAGCCTCGGATTTATTTAATTCCGGAAAACTGAAAAGCGCTAAAATGGCTGTTTTTTTCGATCCTGAAGTAGTTTTAACCGATATTCCCTCGTCTACCTGGTTGCTTACCAATAATATTGACGCAAAAAGAGATTTTTTCTTTTTTGGTGATTCAACATCAATGGGATGCGTTTTTATTGATGCAACCAGGAAAATTTCGGAAGTTGACAAATTTGAAAGAGACTGGCCAAATATTATAGTTTCATCGGAAGAAACCATTGAAAAGGTGGATAAAATATGGGATAAATTAAATTTAGGGCCGCTAGTTTCGTCGCCCTCAAGGTATTATAAACCACTTGTTCCGGTGGATGGGGCAGTGCTAAAAAGAAAATAAAGTCATAATTAAAGTCATAGTTTTAATGAACTAAAGTCAGTCATTTTAGTTTAATTATTAACCGAAAATCGCTAATTTTGAATAAAACATTAAGATTTTACAATTTAGAATAATTAAAATACAGACGGATGAAACGCATAATTTTTTTAATGGTATTGATTGTGCCTTTTTTTGTTAAGGCGCAAGTAGATACACTTGCAGGGAAGAAAAAAATACCATTTAATTTTGATTTTAAATTTACCGATGGAATTTTTTTAAACTTTGAAAGTGTAAGGCGGAACAATCCAATCCCGAAGTCGAGGATAATTACCAATATTAATTATAACGACTATGCTTTTTTTGAGAAACTCTTTGAAAATGAGACTTTTCAGGTACTCGACGATATGGGACAGCGCATTGATATCGGATCGGAAAATATCTGGGGTTTTTGTCAGAACGGTACTTTGTTTATCAAATGGAACGAGGAGTTTAACCGAATACCTGTTTATGGGGCACTCTGTCATTTTATAGCCGATAAAACCACTGTTGACTACCGCAACAATCCCTATTACAACAATTATTATAATTACTACAATAATCCATATTATTACAATAACCCTTACGGCCAAACCTATCAGACGGAAATGCGGCAGTATATTCTTGACATGGAAACAGGGAAAGTAATGGATTTTGAAACTAAAAATGTTGAAATGCTGCTGGCGCGTGATCCGGAACTCTATGCACAGTTTATGGCCCTTAAAAATAAAAAGAAAGAGCAGATGAAGTTTTTATACATGAGAAAATACAACGAAAGAAATCCGTTTTATTTTATTGTGGAATAATTAGGATAGTGAATGAAAGTTTAATTGCTTTTTTCCACAATAATTATTTGAAAAGTGAATAAACGGTAAACGAATAATTATGAAATCATTATTAATTAGTATCATGTTATTTGCACCTTTTCTCGTATATGCACAAAAAGATTTTACTGAAATTAAAAGTTCAAACACTAATCCATATTTTTTAGATGGAATATATCTAAGTTATGATGATTTAAATAGCCATAAAGTCATAACAGGTGAAATGATTGAAAATATAAAAAATGGAAAATATAATTCGTTCGGAGATTTACTCAGGGATGAATGGAAAATAGCATATTTAAACGAAAATGGCAAAAGGCAGGAAATAAAATGCATTAATGTTTGGGGTTTTTGTGAAAATGGCACTTTATATATTTACAAGTGGGATAAGTTTTTCAAAATTCCTGATAATCAAAGACTGATTTTTGTTTATTATGATGGTAATTCAGGATTTTCTATCCCAATTGTTAAATATACCGACGTTTATTTATTTCCTGATTCACAACCTGAAATTTTAATATTACTGACCATTTACGACAGTGATACGAAATCTGTTGATTATAATTCCCGATATATTATGGATGTGAAAACAAAAGAAGTCAAAAACCTCAATCAAAAAAGTATAAAATACTTTTTGTCAGAAGATAAGGATTTATTTGATAAGTTTTCAGGCCTGTCAAGTGAAGACAAGAAAACCAATTGGCTAAAATATATAATTGCATTTAATATAAAACATCCAATTTGCTCATATACAAATGATTAGAATTTCTTTTTTTTATTAATTGAATAATACTATTATTAAGCATTACAGTTTAAAACTTATATATTAGTAAAATCCCAATAAATAACTTATGAAAACAAAATTAACCTTATTGTTCTTAATATTAAATTTTCTATGCTATTCTCAATACAATAGCAATGGGTTAGATTCACAAATAAACCATGGACAAGGAGATGGAATATTCCTGACTTTTGAAGATTTAAAAAACAATAAAATAATACCCAAAGCTTCAATCGTATTTGATTCTCCTTATATTGATTCTGGCTCAATATCAGAATTATTACTTCATCAATTCCGGTTTAAGTATATTGACCAGGCTGGCAAACAAAGAAAAGTGAAAGCAAAAGATGTGTTTTGTTTTTTAGAAAATGACAACCTGTTTATTTACCATTCAGAGAAGATTTTCCAATTAACAAAAGATAAGCGGTTAGTAATATTAAATACATCAAAAATCAGCACTTTCTACCATGAATATGCGGTTGTTGCCAGTAACCAGTATCAGGATATTTCAGGCCCTGGACCGTTAGATTTGCTTGGTCAGGGATATTATGAGGAAAAAGACAAATTAAGAAAGGCAGAATTCATTGACTGGAAAACCGGTAAAATACTCGAACTTACACCAAAAAACCTTAATTCAATTTTGATTGAAGATAAAGATTTGTTCGATTCTTATAATAAAATGACTGCAATAGGAAAAGCAAGTAAAACAGCAGAGTACGTTGAAAAATTCAATAATAGAAATACTTTTTAAGCATCCATTCTGGTATCTGAGTTTTAAAGTTATTTAAAATTACAAATATGAAAAAACTTATACTTTATCTTTTAATTATTCCATCGTTTATATTAAATGCTCAAATCAAATCAGATTTTAATTATTTAAATAACAATGAAAATAGTAATAGGCAAAAAGATGGAATATTTTTAAGTTTGAAAGATTTGAGGAATAACAAAATTTCAATGGTTGTTTTAGCAGGGGAGGTGAATTCTGATAAAAAAGAAACAAACATTGCCGAAATTCTGGATAAGAATTGGGAGATTAATGTTTTGGATGAAAAAAATAGCCAACTTAAAATTAAATGCCATCAGATTTTTGCATTCAGAATGAAGGATACCATTTATTTGTATAAATATGGTAAACCTGTTTTACTAGATGAAAATCATCGTTATTTTCTTTTTTCTGTTAATAATCATTATCATACTCCGTTACCTCAATACAGTGAAGAAACAAACAATAGCTATCTCGATGGTCAGCTGCGTAATCTTTATCCTTTCGAGGGCTGGTCTGATAAGTACATTTGCGACATGGAAACGGGGAGTACACAGAAATTAAAAGTTAAATATGTGAAACAAATTCTTTGTAATGACAATGACTTGTTTAACGAATTTAAAAACCTAAACCGTAAGGAAAGAAAAAGAAAAATGCTTTATTTTATTGAACGATATAATGACAAACATTCATTTGATTTGTTTGCTGAAAATCTGAATTCTAAATAGCTAAAAATAAAAGTAAAATATAAACATTATTGTTGCTTTTAAGTTGAAATAAAACATTATTCATTAATATTAAAACTAATGTTATGAAAAGAAAACTATTATTCTTCCTGTTTACTGTTATCTGGTCCATTCCAATTCTTAGCCAGGATGCAGTAGCCAGCAAAGAAGACATTGAAAAATTCCTTAAAACAAAAACTTATGTGGTTTTAGACAACAATATTTTTGGTAGTTACAACAAGGCCATAAAACAAGCCATTGAAGACTACTGGACCATTACCCCCTTTGAGTTTATCGATGCCACCAAGTACAATCAGATGAAAGGAAGTTACCGGAACTCATTTATTATCCGAACAAAAGTTAACTTTGAAAAAGATAAATCAAAGGCCAACTATACCTTTGTTAGTGTTTTACTGGGCAGTAACAAGGCCAGTGCCATGGAAAATATGCCCGATTTATGTTCTTTCCCGCTTTCGTATTATAATGTGGATTACGATAAATACCATTATAAACTGGGTGCGATAATTAAATTTATGCAAAATCATATTATACTGACGCGTGATCACCCGGAACTCGATGCGAAAAATATTCTTAAATATTATAACAACAATACACACGAACTGACCGGAAAAACACTTTATGTTATTCAGGATGAGCTTGATAAAGATGTAAATTCGCTTGAGAAAATCAAGAAATATTATAATGGTAAGGTTGTTATTACTACCAGCGAAGAAATTCAAAAGGTAATCCATTCTAAGGACCCTGACGCTGTTTTTCTGCATAAAGTAGGCCCTTCGGAAGATGATGAAAAAGCCAGGATTTACAAACTTATTCTCGGAGCCTCGGATGGAAAGCTCTATTATTTTGATTATCATAAGTATAAACAAGGAAAAACAGAAGATGCTTTTCTTGCCACCGATTTTCAGAATCTGTCAAAATAAAAAAAGCGGGAAATACCCGCTTTTTTTATTAATTCCACTTGTAAATTAAGGCATTCATCCATCCTGTTTATAATATTCATACCCCAGTGTTTTTCCTTTCTTGATGGCAGGAATTCCTTTTATAAGCCAACTAGGCGCAGGTTCATTTTTAAGATAAAAGTTAAAATATTGCATCAGTCTTATACTTAAATCTTTACAATTAGGGCTTTTGTCTTTAAGGTTATGGGGTTCGCCATTATAATTAAGTAACCATACCGGTTTGCTTAATCTTCTTAAGGCCATGTATAGTTCAATCCCCTGTTCCCAGGGCACAGCACCATCATTGTCGTTCGACATAATCAGTAATGGAGTTTGAACCTTATCGGCAAAAAATAAAGGCGAATTCTGAATATAAAGTTCAGGCTTTTCCCATAAAGTAGCACCAATCCTGCTTTGTGTATTTTCGTACTGGAACATACGGCTCATACCGGTTTCCCATCGAATTCCACCATAGGCACTGGTCATATTTGCCACCGGGGCTCCTGCCGACGCCGCTTTAAACATATTTGTCTGAGTAACAAGGAAAGCAATCTGATACCCTCCCCAGCTTTGACCCTGTAAGCCAATGTTTTTTTCATCAATAAAGCCTTTTGAGAGTAAAGATTTTACACCGCTAACAACGTAATTATAAGCACTTTTGCCAGGTTCACCGGTTTGGTACCTGATATTCGGGATAAATACAAGGTAGCCATTACTGGCATATTCAGTGGCATTAATAATGCTGCGGCTTGGTTTTGGTGTAATATGCCCGAAAAGATTGTCTGATGCCACATCATAAAAATAAACCACCATGGGATATTTTTTAAAGGGATCGAAATTTTCGGGTTTGTACAGCAATCCTTCTTCTTCTTTGCCATCAAAAGTTGTCCATTTTACAAGTTCAACAGTTGCCCAAAGATAATCCTGTTGCTGTGGATTGGCATCAGAAATTTTAACAGGATCTGAAAACTTTTCATCAGTATACCAAACATCCGGAAACTCTGCAATTGAACCCTTTTGAAAGATAAATTCGATAGAATTTTTTGCTTTCTGTGGCTGATTAAAACTATAGTTGTCCATTATAATTTTTTGGGGATCGCCTTTTTGAGAAGGTAGTATTTGAAAATAACCGCTTTGCTTGTTTTTCCTGTTAAAGGCACTTAAAAACAGTTTTTCATCCAGATTTATATGGGTTAAGTCTTTGTTCAACTGTATGTACCGGAACCTGATGTCGTTTTTACGTCCATAGCCATTGGTTATCATCATTGGAGGTTCATTGCCTTTTGGGTCGAGTTTCCAGATATCATACCTGTCGTAAACAAGGAAATATCCATCGTTTTTTGACCAACCGGCAAAACTGTATGAATCTGTTTCCCTGGGTTCATCAAGTTCTTCATCATCAAATCTGATATTAAGTTTTGAGGTAAGGTTTACCTTGTTTTTTGTTTTAATATTTTGGGCATACCAGGCTTTTTCAGTTCTGTTGAACCAAAATAGGTAATTGCCAAATGGTGAAATTCCGGTTTCGGCGGTTGTATTTTCAAGCACCAGAGATTTATTGCCGGTTTTAACATCTATCAGATAATAATCTTTACCAGTGGGCGATTTCCATGTAGATTCAATTTTATGGGTTTCGTCCGATATGCCTAAAGCAATATCTGCATTTCCAAATAATATGGTTTTTATATCCGGAATGGATTCATTTCCCAGCAGGGCAATCTTTTTTTCTTTAATGTGAAAAACAGTAAGGTAATTTCTTTTTTCTTCCTTCTTAACTTCAATGAGTTGTTGTGGCTGTATAAGCGGATCATTCCACGACCAAAGGTCAAGCTTAACTTTTTCTTCGTCAAGCAGGGTATCTTTTTGTTCTGGTTCAGGTCTCAGGCTGGTGCCAAAATACAATTTTGCATCGTCCCTCGAAAACCATAAGGTTCCGTTTTCATTTACCTGCCAGTCTTTTGGCAAAAATGGATTGGTTTTGTCTGCTACCACCTCAGTCGTACCCGGTAAAGCAGCCCACCAGTAATAAAGGGTATAATTTTTAACTTTCGAAGTATCAGAAGAATAGATAAATGAACCTTGTAAGCCACCATTGTCCACAGCTATATTTTTAGCAATGCCGTCTTTTTCAAATGCCCTTACGATGTCTTCTTTCTCGGTGTCAAAAAAACTTACTTTCGAATTCAGTATACTGTCGCCTTTAACCTGTATAAAACCAACGAGTTTACCATTGCGTGAAATATTGAATTCGCTGACTTCCTTGAATTTGTATTCTGATTTGGTTACCGGATTTGTTATAACCAAATCAAAAACTTCAGGGGCATCTTTATTTTTTTTACCGTTTTTTTTCTGACTTTTAATTCCTTGATTTTGAGTAGAATCAGATTTTTCGCTTTTCTTTTCGAAAAGATAGGCCATCCAGTCCGATTTTTCCTCAGGTATTTTAAATGAATTAAGGTTTTCAACCATAATGGTTCTGTCATCTTTAAAAACCCAGATATACAGGCTGTCTTTCGGTAAGTTTTCTTTCCTGACTTTATTAAGTTTCATTTTTCTCAATGTATCCTCTTGGGGTGAGACTCTTAAAGCAACATATTTTGAATTTGGTGAAAAGGCAGCCCTGTTACCGCGTTTGAAAATTTTCTTTTCTATTTTATTGGGATTTAGTACGATAAGTTCTCCATTTCCTTTGTATGGATTTACTTCGTAACCAACCCATTTACCATCATTTGATAAAAAAGGGCGGTCAATACTTTTCCATGAATCATAAACATCAGGAGTGATGACTTTTTTTTGCGATGCTTCCTGGGCTTTTAGCTGGGGAGCAAGCAGCAAAACTATACAAAATAAAATTCCTGCCTTCTTCATTTCTATATTGTTTTCATAACTTTCAATAAAAGGTCCGTTTAAACACCAATTGGTTAAGTAATTTATTCTGAATAAAATAAGAACTTATAAACCATTAAAAAACGGACTGGAATATTAATAAATCGAAAATTAGGCCAAAGTCGTTTAAAATTGAAGAAAAAGTCAATCCATTTTTACTTTTACAGGCTTAAAAATCATTAAATCAACTATTTATGTAGAAATTATTTTTTTAATTAAACTTTACAAAATGTTTGGTAATATAAAAATGTATATTTTAAATTTTATCGAAAATCAAAATTCGTGCAATACAATAAAAACAGTTTCCACTACTTTTGAAAAAGAGTTTAAAAGGTAAAAGTTAAATTACTTTATGTTTTTTAAACTTTAATTGAATTTTTTATGTAATTTTGATCGATATATAGTTTACTTTACATATTTTTGACAATTAAAGAAAACTTCAACCAAAGATTATGAATAGATTAAGAATTGCCACGCTTAGTATAATTGTGCTTATTTTATTGATTAATAAGTCGTTTGCCTTATCTAAACCAGACAATTTATTAACAGGTAGTTATTTTTACCAGGTTTATGATTTAAGTCAAAAAAGTTATTACGAACAGATTTTCACTAAAGATGAGCGAAAAGAGTTAAAGAAAGCCGATAAATATCTCGTTTCGGCCAGAAAATACATGGATAGTTACCTTTCTGATCAAAAAGAGATTGAAAAGCTCTATACCATTGCTGAAGCGACCAGCAGTGCTAAAAGCAGGGAAAAATCGCTAAAAAAAGCCCGGAAACTTGAAGCAAGTGCATTAAAAGACGGTTTTAAGGCGATAGAATATTATAAAAAATCGAACGAAATAAAAAGTAAAATTTACACCAATGCGCTTGGCCGGGCAAGATTAAATGATGATTCAAAACTGGCAAAAGCCGGTCGCGAAATGGAATTACAGGCCAAAAGTCTGTTCGATCAGGCCGCAACCAAAGAAAGAACGGCTCCACAGCACGATGAGCAACAAAAATTTAATGCTTTAAAAGAAGCCAATGATTTATACCTTAAAGCGCTTGATAACCAGGAAAAAGCTTTTGCAATCTATAAAAATGATCCCTCCGTTCAAACCGATGTTCCAACAAATAATGTTACCAATAACCAGGTAAAACCAAATAACCAGGTGGTAAAAAAAGATACTGCAATATTTCCGGTGTACGTGGAACAGTATAATCCGCTGAAAGATGAAAATTTATACCAGTCGAAGGCAAATATGATTTTACCCAAATTAAACCTGACAAATGAAGAATTAAACTCATTTGCAGAGTCGAACCGGAAAAATCAAACAGCAAATGATTTGCTCAGGCAGGTTGATGAAGCTTATATTGTAGTGGATTCGTTGAATTATATGGCCGACAAAGCTACTGACAAAGCCTTACAGGATAGATTGCGAAGTGAAGCCATTGATAAGGAAAACACTGCATTTTATAAACTTACCACGGCTACCAATCAGTATATAGATGTAAACGAAACCCGCTATAAAATTTATAAAAACCATTATCCGGTTATCGATCAAAAAAAACTGACACCCGAGACGGAAAGAGCAAAAAATTATACCCAGGAAGCTGAAGATTATTACCTGAAAGCCAAAAGTGATATTTCTTCCGCATCGCGGTTGATGTATAAATCAGATCAATATCTTAAATTAATGGGGGCCAACGATTTATTATTGTATGCCTTACAATTGCAGGAAAACGCTTATGGAATTTATTTAAATATGCCCGGGCTTACCTCAACTGAAATTGATACAGCCTTTGTGGAGAGGACAAAAATTAATAACTCAACCAAACCCGTAAAACAGGAAAATGTATCGAACAAATTAAGCTGGGAGGTTCTTTCAACTTATAACTATTCTAAAGATAAACCAAAACCTGTGGTTTACCAGGTGAAAAAAGGAGTGGTATTTCTTGTTCAGCTAGGTATTTTCAAAGGAATGTTACCTCCAGAAAAATTTGGTACTGTTCAGCCTGTAGTTTTCGATAATTTTGTAAAAAATCCATACAGACGATACATCGTGGGCGAATACAGAACATCGGAAGCTGCAGAACTTGCTCTTGAAAAGGTTAAGGCATTGGGTTATACCGATTCTTACATTATTTCGATGATTGATGGACAGCGAAAATCATTTTCGACAGGATCGGAAAAACTAAACAACAATGAGGAGAATTATAAATTTTTACGAAGAACAGAATTGGCTAAAATTAATGGCGAAAGCATTATTGTTGCACAGAATGACAATGCTATCATCGACGATTCACCTAAAACCGGTATTGTACCCGAAAATAAAATACAGAAAAGCAGTGGCCTTATTTACCTTGTTCAGATTGGTATGTACATGAAACCAGTTCAATGGTCGGAACTTGGCAATTTAAGCCCGATTTACACGGATAAAATTCCGGATAAAGGAACAAGGTATATGCTTGGAACTTTTAATTCGGTTGAGAAAGCACGTGAAGCCAGCCAGAAAGTAATTTCAAAAGGATTTAAAGATGCATACGTGATTGCATACAGCAATGGTGAGCATATTAAATTAGACAAAGCAATTGAATTGGAAAAGAAAGGGAAAGTTTCAGTAGAACAGAAAATAACGTCGGAAATAAAGTTTATGGTTCAGGTAGGAGCCTATCGTGAAAACCTTGATAATTCTGAAGAAAACCAGCTTATCAAATCATTTTCGCCGAGAACTGTGGATAAAAACAATTATGGCGACATGAACATTTATACAATTGGTAATTTTACATCCTATAAAGAAGCAGATGCACTAAGGAAGAAGCTTTTGGAAGAAGGACATAAAGATGTATTTGTTGTGGCGTACGAGGGAAAAAACAAAATTCACATTGCCGATGCCATAAAAAAAACAAAAAATTAATTGATTGAAATGACAAAAAGCAAGGAGAAAAAGAAGTTAGAAGAATTTATTGATATCAGCGACGAAGAAAAAAAAGTGCTGGTTTTGCATAACGATGATTACAATTATTTTGATTTTGTAATTAAAACATTGGTAAAAGTTTGTAAACATACCGAAACACAGGCAGAACAATGTGCAATGATAGTTCATTTAAAAGGCAAGTGTGATGTGAAGCAAGGTGAATTCAAACAGCTAAAACCAATGAAGGAAGCGCTTATTGATCATGGATTGAATGCAACTATAGAGTAACGATAATTAATTTTGAAAATAAACCACCAGAAATAAAAAATAACCAATATGTCGCTGTTAACAATTATTCTGTTATTGATTTTTGTTATTATACCGCTTATTTTGTTTGCCTATATGATGAACATTTCAGGTGGGGTTTGGAGGCTTGTTAAAGCAGCAGGACTTAATATCAATTTCACTGGTTTTATATTCCAGTTTACTGAAATGACATTAAGAAGAATTCCAGCTGAACAGGTTTTTAAATTACTTATAAGTGCTAAAAAAGCTGGTGCTATACTATCCTTATCATTGCTTAAAGATTTTTACTTACTTGTAGATAAATCAGTAGAACTGGCTACGCTGGAATTTGATAAGGACATATTCCAGGGCGAACCACAGTTTAGAAGGATAAGTAGTTTTTATTTGTTAAGCGAAAACATCGACAAATTGTTATCTTTAATTTACGATTCAATCAAGGCATCTGCCGAATTGAAAGTGAAAGCCAAAGTGAACAAAATTTCTGAAGCCAGGAAAAGAGACACTGTGAATAAACTCATTAAATCGTACAGTGTAATACTTGCAAATTATCTGGAGAAAAATCCACCGGTTCAAAAAGTTACAACAGACGAAAAAAAGAAGGAAACCCCGGTTAAAAAAGTTGAGCCAGAGCAAAAAAAACCATCTTTTTTCGATGAACCATTTCTGAAATATTATGCCAATGAACTTAAGACTTCATTAAAAGGGGAAAGGATTTTTTTCTGTGTTCATGAGGACCTACACTTGCTAAAAAGGTTAATTTTTGAGAATTCTTCAAATTCTTTGATAAAAGCCCAGCAATCGGGATTAAGCATTTCGCTGAAAGAGCTTGAAGACTATTTTGGCATGAACGGGGACATAGAAAACACCGTGGATATTTTACTGAAAGCCAGACATATAGGTCTTGATTTGGAATTGAAAGATTTAGGAAAATTTATAATTACGGGTGGCGACATCGAAAATACATTAATCCACTTAATAAATGCCAGGCAGGCAGGATTGAAAATTGAATTGTCGGAACTCGAAAAGTATCATTTACTGGGTGGAAATATTGAAACTGTGATAAAAGCGCTGATAAGTGCACACCATGAAGGCCTGAATATTTCTATTGTTCAGTTGAGCGAATACTTGTCGCAGGGTGGAGATGTTGACGAAATTGTAAATGCCCTTATAAAACTTCACCAGGAAAAAATTGACATACCATTAAACCAGTTAAGTGAGTACAAGGCCGCCGGAGGAAATGTAAAACAAGTGGTGTTAAGTCTTATAAAAGCGTATCAGTCAGGTATAACAATTCCAATGGCTAAAGTAAAATCTTTCCTCGCGCTTGGCGGCGATGTGGAGAAATTGATCAATGTAATGATTCTTTCGGGCAGGGCCGAATTGGATGTGAGTTTTGATGATTGTGAAAAACTTGCCAGGATAGGAGCTGATATAAGTATCATTTTTGAATCGTTGAAAATAGTAAAAAGGGCAGATCTAACAGTTACAAAAGAAAAGTTGATGGATATGCAGGCAGCGGGAGGAAATATGCTGGCTTATGTTCAAACCCTTGAAATTTCAGACAGGTTAAAACTAAACATAAATCCCGAAGAGCTTGAAGCTGACCTCATTGAAGGTAGGCGGGTAATGGATGTAATAAACGCCATTTTTCATGCCCGTAAGGAAAATGTTGATCTCGATTATAACAAAGGCATCCGTTACGACAGGGCAGGACACGATGTGCCTGAGGTAGTTAAATGGGCCGTTTATCCGCAAGTGATAAAAATTGATCCTGTTTCCATTATTACAAAAGACGGGATAGATATGAAACTTTGGATAAATGTGATGGTTAGAGGCAGAATCAGCCAGTTCTTAAAAGGTTCGCGTGAGAAAGTTCTTGCCGAAAGGGTTAACGATGCAGTGATAAAAGAAGTGGAAAGGTTTGAATCGTACAAAAATGTGCTGGACTCACTCAATGATATATCTGACAGATTGTTTAAAAGATTAACAGGGAAAATCTTAAAAACTGAATTCCCCGAGCTGGAAGATTATGAAATTGAGCAAAGTAACCAAAAGGAAGAAAAACTGAATGCGGGAAGTGCTTTTGAAATTCTGGATATAAATATACCTAATCTTGAAATGGGCAAAGATGCTTTTGCAGGCATCAGGAAGGAAATGGCTGATTTAGAGAAAATTATTGCTAAAACCGAATCGGAAAGACGCAGATCTACTGCACTTGCCAGGGAACTTGAGGCGAAAGCCAAGCTTATTGAAGCTGAAGCTGAATTACAGCGCGGAATGGCATTTGCATTTAAGGAAGGATTAATGGATTCAAAAGAATACCACAAACATAAAATTCTGAACGAAAAAGGCTTGATTATCAACGAAGGAAATTCAGAATCAGAAGAACATTAGAAGTTCTCCAACTATTGCTTTAAGCCTAAAGATCCATACAAATAATTTGCTAATTGGTTTATTCATTTTCAGGTTAGTAATTGAATCAATCTATATAATTTGATTTTTAAATTCAATTTTTTGAATTTACTTTACCAAAAAATAGCTTTCCAAAATAACCATGTTAAATCGATCGACTGCAACCAGACCACCAGGGAAACCAAGTCTTTTCAGTTTGCTTAAAAACTACAAGCTATTAATTTTTTTCCTGGTGCTATTTGCCCTTTTGGGCAATTCAACAAACCTGGTTATCCCAAAAATGATTTCGCACGGGATAGATGCTTTTGTTGCCGGAAGTTTTGATTACACGGGCATTATAGTGAAATTTGTCACAGCCATCATCGCCATTTTCATATTTACTTATGCCCAAAGTATTTTTCAAACCCTTGCTTCTGAAAAGGTAGCTAAAAACCTCAGAACAGAATTGGCCCATAAAATCTCAAACCAAAGCCTTTCTTTTATACAAAAAGCCAATCCGTCGAAATTGTTGACAAATCTTACCTCAGACATGGATTCGGTAAAAATGTTTGTCTCCATGGCAGTTGTTAATATAGTTTCGTCTGTTTTTATGATTATAGCCATATTTATACTGCTATTGATAATAAATTGGGAACTTGCACTGACAGTTATACTTATTGTGCCCATAATACTGATTACTTTTTATATGGTTTTAAGCAAAGCCAGGCCTTTGTTCCGGAAAAGCCGCGAAATTATTGATCGGTTAAACAAAGTAATTAATGAGAGTATTCTGGGCGCTGCAATTATCCGGGTTTTAAATTCGCAACAACCTGAATATGAGAAATTTTTATCTGCAAATGAAGTAGCCCGCGATTTAGGCCTTTCCATCCTGCGTTTGTTTGCCATTCTGATTCCCATAATAATGTTGGTGGCTAATCTGGCTGTGGTAACTATTCTGGCTTTAGGCGGACATTTTGTGGTAATTTCAAAAATGAGTATTGGCGATTTTGCTGCATTTTACAGTTACCTGGGCATGTTGATTTTTCCTATTCTGATGATTGGATTTATGAGCAACATCATGGCGCAGGCTTCAGCTTCATACAACAGGATTTACGAGGTATTAATGGCCAGTGATTCAATAAAGGAAGGAAAATCAGAAATGGAAATAACTGGTCGCGTAGAATTAAAAAATGTATGCCTGAGCTTTGATGATAAACCTGTATTGAAAGATATTTCGTTCGTTGTAGAAAAAGGAAGCAGGGTAGCCATTCTCGGCCCTACGGCTGCAGGGAAAAGCCAGTTACTTAACCTGATTACCAACCTGATACCCCCCGATTCTGGTTCAATAGAAATAGATGGTACAGATATCAATGAATTTGATAAGGATTTTTTTCACAGTAATGTGGGGCTTGTATTTCAGGACAGTGTTATGTTTAACCTTAGCTTACGCGAAAATATTGCTTTTAGTGATAGAGTTACAGGTGATTCTTTAAAAAAGGCAATAGAAACTTCGGAATTGAATGATTTTATTGATTCGCTTCCAAACAATTTAGACTCAATGGTTTCGGAAAGGGGAACATCTCTTTCGGGCGGTCAAAAACAAAGAATAATGTTGGCCCGGGCCCTGGCAATTCAACCAAAAATATTATTGTTGGATGACTTCACGGCCAGGGTAGACAGAAAAACCGAGCAAAAAATCCTTTCAAACATTGAAAAAAACTATCCTGAACTGACACTTATCTCTGTTACCCAAAAAATTTCGTCGGTTAAAAAATTTGATAAAATAGTAGTTCTGATGGAAGGAGAGCTGATAGCAACAGGCAATCACGGGGAATTATTGGAAACTTGTCCTGAATACGTTCAGATTTATAATTCACAGTTAAGTACACAGCATTATGAATTATAACCTTTACACCGAAAGTGAACCCGGCGATAAAAAGAAATCTACCCTGGCGGTATTGAAAAAACTGGTTTTTTTCAGTTCCAATGAACAAAATAATTTAATATTTGCCATTATCGCCATATTGGTAAATGCCGGACTCAACCTTTTCGGGCCTTATATGGTTGGATACACAATAGATACTTACGTAAAAACAAGGGATTATCAAGGTATTTTGTCTTTTTCGGGAATACTATTAATCATTTATTGTACTGCTTTCTTTTCTAATTTATTGCAGATGAGGTTAATGGGAAGTATTGGACAAAGAATGTTGTTTAAACTAAGAAATTCATTATTTACAAAACTTCAGGAGTTGCCCGTTGATTTTTTTAATCAGAACAAAGCCGGCGATTTAATTTCCAGGATAAACAACGATACCGATAAAGTAAACCAGTTTTTTTCACAATCCCTGATGCAATTCATAGGCAGTATTTTTACCATGATTGGTTCTGCTGTTTTTCTCTTGATTATTAATATAAAACTTGGGGCAGCCGCGTTAATACCTGCTTTTTTGGTTCTTATTTTTACCCGTATTCTATCGCCCTGGTTGAGAACACTGAATGCAAAAAACCTCAAAAGCACCGGAATGCTGAGCTCTGAAGTCCAGGAAAGTTTGAATAATTTTAAAGTAATTGTGGCTTTTAACCGTCGTGATTATTTTCGTAAAAAGTTTGCCGAAGTCAATGAAAATAATTATCAAACAGCAGTAAAAGCAGGTATTGCAAATAATATATTCCAATCAGTTTACGGACTGGCTGCCAATGCCGGGCAGCTGATTGTTCTCACCTACGGTATTTATTTGATTTCGAAGGGAAATTTCTCGGTAGGTTTGTTGATTAGTTTTTTGGTGTATATTACAAATTTTTACAACCCAATGCGGCAACTGGCAGCCCTTTGGTCGGGATTTCAATTGGCTTTGGCAGCCTGGGACCGGATATGGAAAATATTAACCCTCCAGAATAATTTGACAGTTATTGAAGAAAATGGTTTAACAAAGAGCGATTCGTTTGTAACACTACAAGATGTATCTTTCAGCTATCCCAATGGAAAGGAAGTGCTTCATCATGTTAATATTAACCTCGAAAGAGGAAAAACCTATGCTTTTGTTGGTCCAACTGGTGGCGGTAAAACTACTACAGCTTCGCTGTTGTCGCGATTGTATGACACTACAATAGGCAGTATTTTTCTTGACGGAAAGGATATTCGATCGTATAAACCAGAAATCAGGGTTAAAAAAGTAGGTTTTATTTTACAGGATCCTTTTTTGTTCAGTGGCACAGTAAAAGATAATATAGTTTATGGAAATGAGGAATATAAAAATTCGGCCACAAATCATCTGATTACTGATATACAAAGTTCGGGACTGGAAACACTTCTCGACAGGTTTGAAAATGGATTGGATACACTTGTTCATCCATCCGGCGAAGGAATGAGCCTTGGGCAGAAACAACTGATTGCCTTTATGCGTGCAGTACTCCGCAAACCAGAGTTACTGATTCTGGATGAAGCCACTGCCAATATTGATACTATTACCGAACACCTTCTTGAAGATATTTTAAAAAAGCTTCCTGCTGAAACCACCAAGGTTATTATTGCCCACAGGCTAAATACGATTGAAAATGCCGATGAGATATTTTTTGTGAATTCAGGCAATGTTATACCCGCCGGATCGTTAGAACACGCGGTGAATATGCTTTTGCAGGGGAAAAGAGAAAGTTGATTTAACAACTGATGCGCCATTTGGATTCGATAAAAAATCCCTCTTTTAAAATTTTCAAAAAAGGGATTTTATATTAATTGAAATGGTATTTCTCCGATCAGATAAACAACAGGGACATCAATACACGATAAAATTTAAATCCAAAATTGACATTAGAATTTTTCTAAATGACAATTCGACTAAGAAAATCTAATCATTTCAATGACTTGAAAAGAAAGATTTTCTAAGTCGGGATTAACCCGGAACGCCTTGCGGCTGTTGTCATTTGTAATATTGAAATATTTCTAATTACAAATCCGGGTTAAATTAATTTTTTGTTTTTAACACCATAATTCCCTGCTTTTGCATGTTGTTCCTGTATATTTTATCAACAGGCTGAAAATTAGAAAAAGCAGACTGACGAACTGATTTTACAGGTGAATCGGTAATTAAAGAAATAGCTTTTGCAAATAACAATTCGTTTTCGTCACCGAGTGGGGTTATATAATCATCCAGTATTTCATAATCCGGGGTAAACCCATTTACGAAATCCGTAGCCCCATTAGCGTTGGCCAATTTACTGGTTACCAGATATAAACCCCAATTGTCTTCGGGATGTATTTCATCATTAAGAAGCCATGCTCCGGTATACTTTCCGGCAGTTCTATCTCCAATTAAGAAAACATCCATATAAGGAGCTAGTCCGTTTACAAGCGATTCGCTTGCAGATGCAGTCCGACCGGAGGTAAGCACATAGAGCCTGCTAAGATTCAGATTTACAGGCACTACCGGAAATTTGCTTATAAACCAGTCGCTTTGCGAACCAAATTCATCAATTAGATAGGCTGTAAGACCATCATTCCATTGCTGGGTTAAAAATGTACTGCCTATCGCAGAAGAGGGTGCCATCATGGCAGCCAGGCTATCGCAGGTAGTGGCATATCCGCCGGAATTAAACCTTAAATCTAAAACTAAATCAGTGATATTCTGACCTTTAAAATAATTCATAACATCTTCGAGCACCTGTACATCATCGGTGAATTGATCATACAGGAAATAACCGATTTTTTTTGCCCCTTTTTCAAGAACACTATATTGGAGTACCGGGTTAATGTTCATTTCTGCAGAAGTGACAGTTACAGTAATTCCTTTATCAACAATTTCATTGCCTTCAATTGCTCCTAGCCCAAGTTCCTTGACACTTAATGGAATTAAAGTAGTGTAATTGTTTATATTCAAGGTTTGCCCATTTACCGATAAAACCACATCGCCTCGTTTCATTCCTGCATTCGCAGCAGGACCCCCTTCATACACATATTCAATAATACCAAACAGGTCGTTGCTGTTCTGGAATTTATAAAGTTGCATAATATATCCTTCCGTAACTTGAATTCCGTTCAGGTTATCGAGTAAGCCCTGGTAATCATCTGTTACAAACGACCAATAATCAAGAGTGGGATAATACATTGCATCAAACAATTCGTAAGGGTCAGGATAATCATTAATATCAATCCCTGCAGGGATATATTCATTCCATAAATAATAATCGATGGTATTCTGGTAGATGAATTCATTTACAGTTTTGACGCTGTCAGGTAAGTTGTTCCCTGAAGGATCTTCATTCTTTTTGCATGAATTAGTTACAAGCAATAGGAAAACCAGCAACAGCATAAGGTTTTTAAGTAGTAATTTCATAGATTGCATATTAAATTATGTTAATTTAGAATTATTAAACGGTATTTTATCCTTTATTGTTATCAAGCCTGAAATCAAAGTTCTATTCCTGGTGGTTTACCGGTAAAGCGCCCATATCAATCAAAATATCATCATAATCATCGGCTTTTCTGATAAGCGATTTTAAGAGCTGAACCCCTGTTTCAACATGTAAATCATCTTCGTGGATATGCATCATTGAAAGAACGATTTCTTGTTGTATAACACTGAAAGATAATCCTTTAATGTAATTATTTTCTTTTAAAAGGTATTCGTAGATATGCCCGATATTTTGTTTTGGCAGCTGACATAAAATGGCATGTGCAACAACATAATTATCTTCCTCGCTGTAATTTACCCTGATAATTGCGCTTCCTTCCTCAATTTCCCAAATATTATAGCCAGCACGTGTAAACCTGACGTCATAGTTTAATTTTGAAATTATTTCTTCAATTTTTTCCCCGGCATCAGAAGGAATTAATTTGCGTCCTTCAAATTCTTCTTTCTGAATTTTGTCGCCGCAATTCGGACAGTAATAGTTTTTAACTTTTTCTTTGGTTGTAATATTTGAACAGGAAGCGCACCTGAGGGCAAAGTTGTCTTTAAATGGTTCGTATTCATTAAGTACATTTTGGAGGGTGTTTACAGGTAAGGCAAAACCGAGATTAACACCATCGGCAAGGATAAAGGTATTTACCCCAATAATGTTGTGGTTTATATCTATCAGGGGCCCACCACTGTTACCCGGATTTATGGCAGCATCTATTTGAATGTAATCCCTTCCTTCCCAGTTTCTGTGTGCTTTTGAAATAATTCCCTGGGTGGCAGTAAATTTTAATCCATACGGATGGCCAATGGCAACAATTTGATCGCCTTCATTGATTAAATCGCTATTTCCAAGTTTTATTCTTGAAAAATTAATTCCGGCAGGTGGTTCTATAAAAGCAAGGTCGAAAATGGAATCGGAATAAACTAAACGTGCGATAGATTTGGGAAAATTGTTTCCACATAATACAATTTCCATGGCCCCTTCAATTACATGCCTGTTGGTTACGATAAGGTTTTTTTCGAAAATGTAAAATCCGGTTCCTGAGGCCCAGGGTGTAGCTATTTGAACAATTGCATTTCTGAAATTATCGTAAAAAATATCCATTGTTACACTAATTTAAAGTTTTGAAATTCGTTGATAAAACTAATTGCAAAACTGTTAATTGACCTGAAATCCAGATTTTTAATATTAAATTGTACACGTGGACTTTTTTTCTTCGCGAAAAGCAGGATATCATTTATTCTTTTTTTAATCGCATCAGAATTAAACTTTTCTGAATTTGCATCATAAAATTTTTCCTTAAATCCCAGTTCATTAAAAAATTCAGGATTAAAAACCCGCCAGACTACCATAATCAAATCGTTTGTTGCTGCGGGCAGGTCAAAATTAAAACAGGGATATGAAATAATATACTCACAAAGTTCTTTAACTATTTCAGGATATTTATTTTCAATAAACCATTTCATTTTATTCATTTCACCCTGCACGAAATCAGATAGTTGCTCATAATTAAGTGGTCGGCCTACTCCAAAAGTAGCTTTTACCCTGTAAAACGATTTTAACAATTCGTGGTCGCTGACATTCAGTATATTATTAAACTCCTCAATCATGCGGTAGTTTTTCTCTTTCAGGGTAGTTTCGCCGTTTTCAAAAAAAATACTTTGAATATACCTTATGTCGTCAAGCAATTTTCCTTCGGGTGCAAGCAGAAAATGAATTTTGTAGGCCAGGTTTAACAAAAAATAGGAAACAGAACCTTCCAACCTGTCTGTATCATATTCCTTTATAAGTTTTAAGGCATGTTCAATCCATTTTCTAAGATATCTAAGTTTAATGGCTTTTTCCGCATCAGGAATTGTTTCAATATGCCCGGTGTTAATGGGTTGAAGGGAACTGAATTCTTCAACAAGAACATCATCGTAATTATCAGATTCTGTGGCCAGTTCTTTCAAAGCGAGGTAAAAGCTTTCAGGATGTACATCTTCGATTGGCGAAAAGAATTTTAAAGTAAATAAATCATTTTTTATGGCGTATTTGCTGAAATAAAGTAAACTGTTTTCATGCAGGAGCTTTCGCATCACGGGTATTTCGAGGCTTTCGAACCGTACAAGTTCAGCTTCGGCCTGAATTTCCCTGTTATTGATTGTTCCAGTAACTATTTTAGAGCCCTGGAGTATTTTAAAGGTAATTTTGGATTCTTCCCTTTCGAAAAAAACGTTATCCACTGTTTTGTCTTTCAGATAATTAAAAAAAGCACAAAAACTGTCAATGTATTTTTTTTCTCTGTAAAGTGATAAAGCTTTTTCCCAATTTTCGTATTGATCCTTTGTTTTATTCTTGTCTGTAAACCTTCCGAAATAGACGTCAGGTTCATCAGAATAAGGTTTTTGCACAACTCTATTTTTAGATAATATTTTTCTGATAGAGTAAATCATTCTAAAGGTTAAAAATGATTTATGTAAAATTTGAACTAAAATAAGTTATTTTTTCTTAACCGGAAAATTCCAATAAAAGGAAGATTTATTTTTTTAGACGAAAAAGATCATTGTTTTTCCAATATTTTCAAAAGTTCATCAACACTTTCAGGAATTTCGATTATTCTTTTTGATTTTGCATCTATTAAAAACATTAAAGGAACCCCTACAACATAATATTCCACTGGTGTTTTGGCAGCTATACCATTTTTTGCCCTTAAATGTACCCAGGTTTTCAATTCTAGAATTGCTTTTTTCCAGGCAATTATTTCAGTTTCAGTTTCATCAACACTATAAGCTATTGTCTGAAATGTTTTGTTATAATTGCCTGAATTCTCTAATGATTTTAGTTTAACAACCGTTTCTTTACAATGATTGCAATCAGCCGACCAGAATAAGAGCAATAAAAATTTTTTGTCAGTTTTATATTCAAGGATGTTAAAAAGTTTTCCTTCCGAATCGTTCATAATAATATCAATTGCAATGCTTCCCGGAATTATTTTCTTGATTCCATTATTCCTTTTTATGATTTTTTCTTTAGATTTGGCACGACATTGTGGATCTTGGGCATATTTTTCAAGCATTATTATTCCATTTTCCAGGTTAAAACTTTCATAACCACTAAAAAAATAATCTACCATCCACCCATAAATATCAGGATGGCCCATTTTGGCTTTTTCAATTGCTACTTCACCAGCCAATGTAAATAAAGAATCCCTTAATTTAAAGGTGGTGGCTAGTTCACCATATAGGTTTACATAATTGTTCATCCATTCTTTTAATATGTTTGTTTTAATAATGTGGGTATCATTAAAATCAATTTGATTAAAATAATTATTTCTCAGGCTTATATTTCTATCGTAAGGAGAACCTGTCCAATTAATTTCAGGTATCGATTCAAACCTAAATAATGATTTTGCAAATATAGCTTTGGATTCATTTGAAAACCGCTTAATCCAATTGTTATATATTATCCTCCTCTTTTCATATTCCTTGATAGTTTCAGAATAAAAAACCGAGTTTATGTCATCGTATTTAGTGAGCAGATTTTGCAATACTAGAATTATTTTTTTCTGATTATCTGATTCTATAAGAAAGGAATTGTAAGCAGTATTTTCAATCTCATCTTGCTGAAAATATGTACTGTCACTATTATTCAAATACATTGGATGTAGATGAATTGAGAGATTTTGTGCGTTAACTAAAATTTTTTTTTCCGAAGGATATATATTAGCACCAGGTTTTTCAATATAATCACATCTTAAAATAAACTCGCCTGGTAAGATGGAAGTATTAACCGTAAGAATTATGGAATCGCCATTTTTAATTCCTTCTGTAATTGCCACCGGATTTAAATTATTTTGCCAAAAAGGAATAAGACTAAATTTTGAATTATATACTCCCCTGAGATGAATTTTAATTTTTATGTCATTTCCGGTTTCACAATGTATTGATTTGCATTCCAGATTTAGGAATAACAAAAAATAAACTAATAAGGAGAAAAGATAGTAATAGTGTGACATTTATACTAGTATTTATAATTAACAATCAGGAAAAAAATTGCTCTTCGACTTTTTATTTATTTAATGTGAATGTCAAAGAGCTATTTTTTAATTTGTGTTTATTTTTAATCCAACAAGTTTCTAATCTCTGATGCACCTAATGGTAGCCCCAAGGTATTTTTTAAAGAAATTCACCTCGCCACCAACGCTCCAAAAGCGCAGGGTGTATGAATCTGAATTGTTTAATTGGGTTGAACTCCAATAATATCCATGAGTTCCTCTATTGATTACAGCACCGGTAGTTTCAGAAAGGTTACCTGCATTATGAAGTTTAAGTAACGTGGAATAAGCCTGCGATGAATTTGAAATATTACCGTTACCATCTACTAGATTGTATTCCGATTGAGTTGGCAGTCTCCAGCCTGAACCCAGGAGCAGTGCACATGGATCATTTGCCGGGAGCCAGTCACTATTTTCATCTATTGCGGTAATCCAGGTTGCCGATGGGGTTCTGGTAGTACCATCATGCTTGAATCCTTGTTTTCTATTAAATTGCCAATACCATCCAGCAGAAGCCTCAGTATTATCAGTGGCCGAACTCGCCTGGTTGTCAGCACCCAGATTTTGAGTAATCCAACATTTTGTAGACCCGGTAAGAGAATTTTCTGAAACCTCATAAGTGACTGTTTTAGTTACCGGGGCAACAGTTCCGGAAGTATGAGTTACCTGGAAACTGGTACATCCTCCTGAAGTAGTGAATGTTTCTTGTGATCCATAAGCAGTGCCTACACTATTTGTTGCATAAGCCCTGATATAATAAGTTGTATTTGATGTCAGGCCTGACAGGGAACTTGTAAAACTACCTGTTCCAGAACCATTTGTAGTCAGGTTGCCAGAAATAGTAGGATTTTGGTTGGTACTCCAACAAACTCCACGGGCGGTTACAGTAGCACCTCCGTCATTCGTCACATTTCCACCTCCCGAAGCTGTAGTTTGTGTAATATTCGAAATAGAGTTTGTAATTACAGTTGGTATATTTAGTGTAATAAAGCTTTCCTGCGAACCATAAGATGTCCCTGCGCTATTTGTTGCATAAGCCCTAACATAATATGTAGTACCAGCAATGAGTCCGGAAAAGTTGCTTGTGAAACTGCCTGTTGTTCCTGAAGCAACAATTTTATCATCAGAAATTGTTGGATTCTGGTTTACACTGTAACAAACCCCTCTTTCGCTTATTGTTCCACCGCCATCATTTGTAACATTACCTCCTCCTGTTGCTGAGTTTTGGGTAATATTACTAATAGAAGTTGTGGTTACTGTAGGTGGCATAACAGATGCTAGAGTTGTAAAGCTAAGTTGATTGCCATAGGCTGTTCCTGCAGTATTTGTTGCAAATGCTCTTACATAGTAAGTAGTGTTTGAATTTAAACCAGTTATATTTGAAATAAAACTACCTGTTGTTCCTGTTTCGGTTACTTTATTGTCAGAAATAGTAGGATTTTGAATAGTACTATAACAAATTCCACGTGCAGTGATAGTTGAACCACCGTCGTCCGTAACATTTCCCCCACCTGTTGCAGTGGTTTGGGTTATATTAGTTATAGTTGATGTATTTAGACTCGGGATGTTAATTGTTGTAAAGCTAACCTGATTGCCATAGGCTGTACCAGCAGCGTTTGTAGCAAATGCCCTGACATAATAAGTTGTTGTAGTACTTAATCCTGAAAGGTTACATGTATATGAACCCAGACTGCCTGATGATGTGGATTTCAAATCAGATATTGTCGGATTTTGTGTTGTGCTGTAACAAACACCTCGTTCTATAATCGCACCACCACCATCATTGGTAATTTCGCCTCCTGCTATTGCTGTTGAGGAAGTAATTGAATTAATGTTCGCCGTTGTAACTATTGGTAGATTAACAACAACTGCATTTGTAGTAAAACTTATTTCATTTCCGTAAGTTGTTCCAGATGTGTTTGTGGCAAAGGCTCTTACATAATATTTTGTTGCTGCTGATAATCCATCTATATTTATTACAAAACTTCCCAGCCCTGAACCATTGCTTTTTGCATTATCAAGTATAGTTGGTGTTTGATTGGTTGACCAGCAAACTCCTCTTACTGTTACGGTTGATCCACCATCACTGATTACAGATCCACCAGTTGTTGCGGAAGTTTGTGAAATTGCAGAAATTGCTGTAGTTGTTACGATTAATGGGTTTGCTAATGTAGTGAAGTTAACTTCATTTGAGTAAACTGGAACATTTTCAATGATTGCATATGCTTTTACATAGTATTTTGATTCAGAAGATAATCCGATCAATTCACTCACAATTGATTTATCTTTTTCGGGTTTATCTGTAAATTCGGTTTTTGAATCTGAAATAGTTGGATTTTGAGTTTCTGACCAACAATGTCCATAGGATTGAATTTCTGCCCCCACATCGGCAAACTTACTTTTAATAGTAGCGGAATTGTTGGTTATATCAGATATTTCATGGCTTAAACTTATTTTGGTAATACTTACTAGGTCTAATTTTTCGCAAGAAATATTTAGAATAAGGTAAGATGATAATATTAAAACTGAAAAAAATAATAGCTTATTCATAATGTTAAATTTTAGACGGTTAATTTTTAAGGTTTTACTTTATAAAATAGAATTCTCCTTCTATTGAAGAATCTGTCCATGGGATTTGTTTATTACCTGATAATCTTTTAACATTTGTAAGTATAGTACGGAATACCATCCCAATTTCAAGTCCAGGAACTTTAATTGCTTTTAATAATTCCTGGGTGTATAAACCATTCTCTCCAGATCCGTCTGCTGCAACAGAACCAGGAGCAGTAGCATAAGCAATTATTGAACCTGTGCCTTCAGCATCAATTTTTGCCAATCCTCTTTGACTTGATCTCATGCTCCTGGCAAATGGATTATCCCTACAAGCATCCAATATTACTATATTCATTCTTGTGCCAGTTCCTTCCATAGCCGACAATACTGTATTTACCTTAACAGCCTGGTCTTCAACCTCAAATTCTTCCTTTATATCATGATTAATTGGAATCATATAATTTTCTCCTTTTAGTTGAATCCCATGCCCTGCATAGTAAAAAAGACCAACACCTTTGTTTTCGGAAAGTTTTGTATGAAAATTCCTGATGGCTTCCCTGATCTTTGGTAAATCACCGTCAATTATTTCAATTACATCAAACTGTAAATCACGAAGTGCCTTAGTAATTGATTTGGCATCATTCGCAGGATTTTTTAATGGTGAAAATTCGTACTTACCATTTCCAATTACCAAAGCGGTTCGGTATTCGTATTCAGTATCTTTCAATATTATATTTCTGATTTCGGAATCAACTGTCAGTTTCTTGTTTTTGGCTCTAATTTGTATAATATTGCTCCCTGGCGAAAGAGAAATATTCTGTTCCAGGTAATTCGAACAAGCATCTGTTTTAATGGTCTTGAATCCTCTTGCAGATTGTAATTCCGAATTGTTTTGATAAATAGAAACACTGGAAACCGGTACTGATGAAATAATACATGCTTTAACCGTATAATTTGTATCAGTTACATTACTTTCCGGCATAATAGGATTATACCAGTTAATAGCAATTGATAGATCAGTAGCTTTAACAGGCACTGAAATACTTTTGGATGGAGAATCGTAATTATTGGCTTCGCGGGCAACAATTTCAAAATTTACTTCCGTATTTTCGAAACTTGTTGAAGCATTTAAAGGAATTTTTATCTCTTTCGTTTCACCGGTAAGGATATTCCCAACAAGATAATTTTTCTCAAACGAAAAATAATTGTTAAGAGAATCAGATGAATTGATCATAAGGTTAACTTTACTTGCTGTGCTTTTACCAGTGTTTATAATTTGAAGGATTAAGAAACACTTTTCATCAGCTTCGGCTAATCCATTTTTGTTATCGTCGGTAAAATTAAGTAAGGAGATATTTAAAATTGGAGTATTATTAAATTTATAAGAAGTTTTACTACTTGATGTATTTTGGCAAAATCCTTTGAAGCCAAAAAAAGAAAGTAAAAATATAAAAGAAAAAACGTATTTCATGACAAATATTTTTTTGGGATGAATTAAAATTTATACTTGATGATAAATCCATTTGTTTTAAAAAAAGGATCATAATTAGCAGAGAAAAACAATTTCTGTTTTTGAAGCATTGAAATAGTGGATTGATTTGCTTTTTTTGCTTTAACAGCGGTCCAAATCATATTTATGCCCCATATTCCGACAGCAGTGTAGGCAAATATTTTAGAAAGTTGGTCCTGATTTTGACTCGTACTTAAAAGATCTGCATTTAATTCATCAACAGTATTGTTTAAATAAACATTATAATTGTCACTTGCTTTTTTATTTAATAAAACAGATGCTCCAATACTACCATAGAAGCCAACTCCCATCAACCAGTAAGGTTTTCCTTTATCAATTTTTAAAATTCCAAGGCCCGGACAAACAGATGAAAGCAACAACGCTTTTGATGTACTTATCCGGTTGGGCAAAAGGGTTGCAAATACTTCAATATTTATACTATCATTAAGAATGATTTTATCGGCATTATAATCCCATTTTATTTGTTTGTTATTTCCTCCCGTAACATTTTCCCCAATATCACCCGTAACGGACTTTGTAGATATTATACCTCCACTAGAACCTTTTATTACCAAGGTTACTTTAAATTTTTGCGTAGGTTTCCCTTTTATAATATCATAATTGATAATTAGTTTGCTGTCAATATCTTCAACAGATTTTGTGGTTACTTGAAATTTTTGGGCTACAGCAAAAGGAATACAAAAGCCCAATAATATCGCCAGGAATAGGCTCGAAAGAAATTTAGTCATAGATTAATTTAATTGTTGTTAGGATTAGATTTCAATAATTGTAAAATTCAAATGGCATTTTTTTCTTTTAATTTAAAGTCTTCTAAAAATTGTAATTAATTAAATTTCATTGTTATAACATTAGGATACCTTTATGTTGGTACAAAACGAAAATAATTAATTTCATTTAATTTATCAAGATAATGTTAAAAAATATTAAAAAATTGTTGAATCTTAAAATGCTATAAAACAATGCGTCAATATTATTGTTTCGTTAGGTAAAATTTAATAAATGTTAATTTTAATGTATTAAAAGATTAAGAGCATAAACAGATTTTAAAATACGATTGAATTTACTTAGTTTGATTTATCATTCTTCATTTTATAAATGTTTGTATATTAGAACACTAAATTAAAAATTAATTTAAATCTGGAACCCAGTTGAACCGTTAAATGAAAAGAGCTGAAAACCAGGGTTTTAAAATTAGAGATTAAGAAAATTAATTAGGTTGCATTAGTTAAGTAATGGATTTTGAGATGCCTAAAAAATACTCACTTATCAATTCTTTTATTTTCCTTTTAATATTGAAATACTTTTTTTAAGGAGTTGCGATCAACATGCTTCTTCATAAAAGAAAAAAATTTGGTTAAATGTTAAAATTGATTTTGAAATTGTTTTACAGCGTCATTTCAATTTCTTCGTGCAATTTCTGAATGAGTCTGCTGCCCTGAAACATTGATTATTAATCACAATGAGATAATGTACCCGATTGCCCCAATTTTCTAAACAACTAAATTTTACTTCAGAAAGAGAATTTTGGGTGAAAAAGATTAAATTGAACAGATATATTGAATTAATTAGGTTTTTATATTAGAATGTAATTGCTATAGAAAAGGTTATGGATTACATTGAAGTATTGTATTTCATAAATTTCAATGTTTAAATAATGAGATTTATCATATAACTCTTTGGTTACATAGATTAATTTTGAAGAGTTTTCAAATCAGATAAAGTAAAACAATGAATTTATGAGAGAAAGAGAAATATTGCTTAATCCTAACAAGCTCGTTCGCCATATAAAAAAACCGGCAAGTGAGTTTACAAAGCACGATATTATTCAGTTTATTGATGAGAATGGAATTGAATTGCTTAATTTCAGGTACGTGGGTGAAGACGGCAAGCTGAAAACCCTGAATTTTGTAATAACCAGTAAAGAATACCTTGATTCAGTACTTTCAACCGGCGAAAGGGTGGATGGATCAAGTCTTTTTTCTTATATCGAGGCCGGAAGGAGCGATTTATATGTAATTCCCAGGTTTAAAACTGCTTTTGTAAACCCGTTTTCAGAAGCGCCGGCCCTTGATATGCTTTGTTCTTTTTATACATCAGATGGAAAACCTCTGGAGAGCTCGCCGGAATATATTCTGAAAAAAGCCCACCACGATTTCAGGGAGACTACCGGATTTACATTTAAAGCCATGGGCGAACTGGAATATTATGTTTCGAGTGAGAAAGGAAAAATGTATCCAACCCCCGACCAGAAAGGGTATCATAATTCCATGCCTTTTACAAAATGGGAAAAACTGAGGGTTGAAGCCATGCAATTAATCGCGCAAAGCGGAGGAAAGATAAAATATGGCCACTCCGAAGTGGGTAATTTTTCAACAGAAAACCTTGATTATGAGCAGCACGAAATTGAATTCAATCCTGTAGATGCTGAAGATGCAGTAGATCAGCTTATTATTGCAAAGTGGATATTAAGAATGCTGGGGCAAAAATACAATGTTCAGATAAGTTTTGCACCTAAAATTACTGTAGGTAAGGCCGGCAGTGGCCTTCATATACACTACCTGCTTGAGAAAGATGGGGAAAATAAAATGGTTGAAGATTATCATTTAAGCGATATTGCAAAAAAATCAATTGCAGGCATCCTTGATTTATCAAAAGCATTAACTGCTTTTGGAAACACAATTCCACTCTCGTACCTGAGATTGGTTCCGCACCAGGAAGCGCCTACAAATATTTGCTGGGGAGATACCAACCGCTCTGTATTGGTTAGGGTACCCCTCGGCTGGGTTGCCCGGACGAATATGATTAAAAACGCGAATCCCCAGGAAAAAAGTGAAATACCTTATATTCCGGGCAAACAAACTGTTGAATACCGGGCTTCAGATGGTTCGGCAGATTTGTATTACCTGATGGCCGGACTGATTATTGCTGCCAAAATGGGATTAATGGCCGACAATTCGATAAATCGATCGAAAGAGTTATACGTGGATGTAAATATTTTTGCCGGTGAAAACAAAGCTATCCACGAACGACTGGAGCATTTGCCTCAATCCTGCTATGAATCAGCTGAATGGCTTGAAAAGAAAAGGGAGATATTTGAAATGAACAATATTTTCCCGGTGGGAACGATGAACAGGATTATTGAAAAGTTAAAATCATACAACGACAAAGGATTGAGTGAACGCCTGTATGGTAAAAATGAATTAATTGCCAGGCTGGTTGAGGAATATGTGCATTGTTCCTGATTTTGGATAATGGAAATTTTATCCAACGGAAAAAAATTATTATTTTGCTTCAAATACTGATAAAATACCAAAATGGAAACCAGAATACAAGATATAGTTATTGCCGTTGATGGCCATTCATCGTGCGGGAAAAGCACTGTTGCAAAGGACATTGCAAAGAAAACCGGTTTTAAGTACATTGACAGTGGTGCAATGTACAGGGCAGTTACCCTTTTTTCGATGAAACAAAACCTGGTTAAGGATAAAAATATTGATTTACAGGAGCTTAAGAAATCTTTAGATCAGGTAAATATTGATTTCAGACATTCGGAAAAGGGAACTCAGGAAACCTGGCTTAATAATATTAATGTTGAGAACGAAATTCGTACCCTTGAAGTTTCTAACCTGGTAAGTTATATAAGCGAAATTGATTTTGTAAGGGAAAAACTTGTTGATTTGCAACAAAAACTGGGAATTGAAAAAAGGATAGTCATGGACGGAAGAGATATCGGCACGGTTGTTTTTCCGCGGGCCGAGCTCAAAATTTTTATGACGGCAAGTCCTGAAATCAGGGCAAAACGGAGGTACGAGGAATTACTTTCAAAAGGGCAGAAGGTAAGTTTTGACGAAGTACTGGCAAATATTGAAAAGCGCGATTATATTGACCAAAACAGGGAAGTTGGACCATTAAAAAAAGCAAATGATGCTATATTGCTCGACAATAGCAACCTGACCCGCGAAGAACAGCTGAATTGGGTGATGGAAATTATAATCCGGAAATTCAGTAAATAAATTTAAAATTTAATTATTTTTCCAGGGAAACCGGGCTGAAAGTGATTTTTTTGTTTTTACCTATATCCCTTAGCCATAATTCAAAGGAGATAAGGTTTAAAATTATTCTCTCGATTGAAAATCCGATAAGCAAATTGTTTTTGCCCGAAAGATTTAATTTATTGGCCAGGTATTTATCAACTAATTTTGTAAGCTCCTCCTTGTTAAACAATTCTGCAGAATACATTTTATCGGGGTTTAGTAAATCCCTGAGAAAATCTACATGGTATTTTCTTAGCCAGTAATGGTAATTTGCCAATTCGGGATGGTTGAAAAAGGAGGTTTTAAATAATTTAAAGAGAATTTTATTGGTAATAAGTTTTAAATATTTTATTACTCTTCCTGAATTGTAATAATTAAGCTCACCCAGGTATTTATTGTTTTTTTCAATTATATATTCATGTAAATCAGCACCTATCATCTCATTTAATTCCATAAACTTGAATTGCTTAAGTAAATCCTTATGAAAAAAAGCACCTATTACTTTAAAGTATTTTCCTGTAAACCTTAAAGTATTTGTAGCACTGTTTGATAAATAAGTATTTAACATAAAATACCTTGTAAAATCTATTGGTTTTTTAGCCGTCGAGGAGCCATCCAATACCTGTTTTATCGAATTTATTATTAACTGATTGATGTTTTGAGAATTGAGTCCTTTAAACAGGTTTCCGTAATAGTTGGAAAGATTGGTACGGAAAGAAAATACGCTTGGAATCTGCCTGTAAATTAATTTTGCTATATCTTCGGTAGTGCCAGATTCCAGGGTGGCATTGCCAATTGGATGATGCCTGTAGAGTTGGTTTCCCATTATGCCCGATAATAAAATATTCCCATCCGCAGCTTCTTTTTCAAAAGAGTTTTTCACATGCAGGTAATCGAAAAAAGACATATGTCCATTTAAAAATCCAGAACTTCCCTTGGCTCTTTCAGGTAGTTCTTTACCAAACTCATCGTCAATTTTATAATATTCATGTTTGAGTTGCAGATGATTGCAAATTGTCATTGCTTGTTTTACATCGGTATGATATTCAGGACCATGTGTATAACAATGAAGTTTTTCTTTATAGGGCAACGCAGCCGACAAAATGATTCTTGAATCCCTGCCACCGGTCAGAGGCAGGCTTATTTTTGCTGCCAGGTTCATTGATTTTCTAATATGTTCATTAAATTGAAGTCTGAATTCTTCCCTGGTAATTTTTTTATCTTCCGAGATATCAAATAAATCCCAATATTTTTCAGGCTTAATTTCTAAAGTGGATCCTATTTTATATACCGAAGCAGGCAAAAACATTTTAATCCGGGTAAAATGGGTTTTCTCGCCCAATTTGTAACCATAGTTAAAATATTCAATAATACTGTTTGTATTCATTTCCAGCTCGGGCCAGTCTTTTACAATTTCTTCGAAAGATTCCGAAATAACAATTTTATCACCATCCCTGAAATAGTAAGGTTTATAAATACCGTATCTATCTGTTATTAATTGGAATAACCCTGCTTTTTTGTCTAAAATAATAATCGAGTAAATCCCGTCAATTTCGTGGATATAATTGAGGTTATTCTGGCTATAAAAATTTTCAACATCGTTGGCAGTAAGCCAGTTATCACTTTTGGTATAATAAGGATAGCCAAACACCATGATAAAAAGATGTTCACCTGACTTATAATTATAATCTTTTTGATTTTTATCAATTTCAACCAGTGAGGTTTCAATGTCCTTAAAAATGGTTATTTTCATATAAGCAGATTATTGAGGTTTCTTTTTTGTTTAAGAAAGTTTGCCAGGTAAAATCCTGACTTATTTCCAGACTTTTCCAAATTAAATAAACTTATTGAACGGTTAAGCAATTTGGGGTTGTGAATGGATTAATTAAGATTGGAAAAAGCTATGGCGTTAGCAATAAAAAAAGGATATAGTAAAATTTTCGATGAATTAAGCAAAAATAAAATTCCTTATATTAATTCTGTAAAACCTTTTAAAAGGATTGTGGAATAAACATAAGGTATGCATAACAAGGTTTAAAATTCAGAAAAAAGGATTATAATTACACCCAAAACATTGAACATATTAGCATGTTCTATGTTAAATTATAAACTATAAAATTATGATAGCAGAAGTAGATGAAAAATCGGGTTTTTGTTTTGGGGTAGATTTAGCCGTTAAAAAGGCAGAGGATGAAATTCAAAAATCAGGCAAAGTTTATTGTTTAGGGCAGATTGTGCATAATGATATGGAAGTGAAACGGCTCGAAAAAATGGGGATGATAACCATTGATCACGAGCAACTTAAAAAACTTAAAAACATTACCGTTCTCATCAGGGCACATGGTGAACCTCCTGAAACATATAAAATAGCAGAAGAAAACAATATAAATATTATTGATGCCAGTTGTCCGATTGTATTAAAATTTCAGAAAAGGGTAATAAAAGCGCAAAATGAAGATGACAAGGGCAATCAGGTAGTGATTTATGGCGAAAAAAACCATCCCGAAGTAATAGGATTGTCGGGACAAATTGGCTACAAGGCAATTATAGTGGAAAAAGAAGAAGATTTGGAACTCATCGATTTGAAAAAACCGGTACAGCTTTTTTCACAAACCACCAAACCAGCCATAAAGTATAAAAAACTTGCAGAAACCCTAAAGGATAAAATAAACAGCCAGGATCAACAAATAAATTTAAAGGTAAATCAAACAACCTGTGGACAGGTATCAGGAAGGGATGATAATTTGATTCAATTTTCCGAAAACCATGATGTTGTGATTTTTGTAGGGGGTAAAAAAAGTTCAAATGCTCAAACGTTGTTTAATTTATGTAAAAGCAGGAACGAAAGAACCTATTTTGTTTCATCAGTTGAAGAGATAAATAAGGAATGGTTTAAAGAATCGGACAATGTAGGAATATGCGGTGCAACATCAACGCCACGCTGGTTGATGGATGATGCCCGCGATTATGTGCTGGGGCTGTTTTCTGGAAATAATTAAAAAAATACTTTTATGTCTTAAATTCTAAGTTGTATATTTGCAAAAAAATATAACAATTTATTATGCAGGATTTATTAAAAGGCAAAAGAGGAATTATTTTCGGTGCACTAAATTCAAGTTCAATAGCTTGGAAAGTGGCAGAGAAAGCACATGAACAGGGGGCTATTTTTACCCTCACCAATACACCGGTAGCTATGCGTTTTGGCGAAATAAACGAATTGGCTAAGAATTGTAATAATGCACAGATTATTCCGGCTGATGCTACAAGTGTTGAAGATCTTAGAAACCTGATTGTAAAATCGATGGAAGTTTTAGGTGGCCCATTGGATTTTATTTTGCACTCAATTGGAATGTCGCTTAATGTTCGGAAAGGCAGGACTTACGACGATCTGGATTACGATTATTACATAAAAACTCTTGATATTTCAGCACTTTCATTTCACAAATTATTGCAATTGTGCCGGAAACTTGATGCAATAAAAGAATGGGGCTCCGTGGTAGCTTTATCTTATATAGCCGCACAAAGAACACTTTATGGCTATAACGACATGGCCGATGCCAAAGCGGTACTTGAATCCATTGCAAGGAGTTTCGGATATATCTATGGCAGAGATAAAAATGTGAGGATCAACACCATTTCCCAATCACCAACCAGAACCACCGCCGGTAGCGGGGTGAAAGGAATTGATGGACTTATTGATTTTACCGAGAGAATGTCGCCACTTGGCAATGCCACAGCCGAGGAATGCGCAGATTTTACAATAGCATTATTTTCTGACCTGACCAGGAAAGTAACCATGCAAAACCTTTATCACGATGGTGGATTTTCGAGTATGGGTATGAGTCTTAAAGCCATGAGGCAATACAATCGTAGTTTTGATAACCCGGAAGAATACGATTAGACAAAATGGCTATGTTATAAATTTTTGAGTCTGATTTGTGCTTTTATGGGTATGATTTTTTGCCGCAAATACACCAAAATACTAAATATCAATAAAACAACAACTTGCGGCTTAATAGCTGCAATTATTTAAATCAGCGCCTACAAAATTAATATGGTAAGATATAATTGCTTACGGAATATTTTTAGCAGGCAATAAAAAGCCTAATTCAAAGGGTGGTTTTCCAAAATAAAATATTTTCAGGAAAACCATTTTTTTTGCTGATTGCACAATTCAAGAAAATCCTATTTGATTTCTTCTTCAAGGTATTGTTTAAAACCTTCGGTCATGAAAGTTTTAAATTCTCCGTTTTCACCAGCATAAACAAAGAAAGCATCAATGTTTTTATTTTTTTTAAGCATTTCAACCGCTTTATCAAATCCCATCACCATGCAGGCTGTTGCAAACGCATCGGCAATACCGCACTGGTCAGCTACAATAGTGGCACTAAGCATTACATCGCGCGACGGATAACCAGTTTTCGGATTAATGGAATGGGAATATTTTATGCCGTTCCATTCATAAAATTTCCTGTAATTACCTGATGTTGCGAGTGATTTGCCAGAGAGGTTCACTATTGCTTCGAGTTCCCGGTTGTTTGTGGTAGAATTTTCAACGGGCCTATCAATTCCTATTTTCCATTTCACACCTTTATCGTTCACTCCTTTGGTTCTTACTTCACCCCCAATTTCTACAAGGTAATTTTCAATTCCTTTTTGTTCGAAAAAATCAGCAATATAATCTACAGATTGTCCCTGGGCAATGGCATTTCCATCAAGATAAATCCGTGGATCTGCTTTAATTAGCCTGTTGTTTTTCAGACTAATTTTATTCATGCCAACAATTGCTTTAATGCTGTCTATTTTAGAGCTGTCAGCAGTGCGTCTGCTATCAACGCCAAATCCCCATGCATTTACAAGCGGGCCTACTGTTATGTCGAAATAGCCATCAGATTTTTCAAATACTTCACGCGATTCATTATAAAAATCGATAAATAACGCATCGAGTTCAACATTTGCTTCATTTCGATTGATACGGGATATAATCGACTTTTCATTGTAAACCGATAATGAATTGTCAATTTCTTCCAACATTGAATAAATTTCAATGTCGTAGCTGCTGTTACTTTTATACACAATTCTAAATGTTGTTCCCTGTGTTCCACCTTCAACGGTGTGGTATTGTTCAACTCCGCAGGCAAATAAGAACAAAACCATTATGGTTGTAACAAACAATTGTTTCATCCCGTTTATAATTAATTCTAAAATCAGACCTCTAAAGAAAAATATTATGAGACAAAGTTAATAAATCGGTGGTTTTTTAATTGTTAAATCAATTAGAATGTAAGAATTTTTTAATTTGCAATCTGCCTTTTAAATTATCAGCATGTTTAATTTAATCCTTTCATCCTTTATAAATTTGAGATTATTAAATCGAAAAGGAAAAAATGTACAGGGCTTAAATAGGTTTAAAAATTTTAATTGCATCAAAAAGATGTCGGTTAATTATGATTTAAATTTATTCTTTACTTTTGGTATTCTGATTTAAAAATATGGCTAAAATTCAACCTGTTACAATTATAAAAGTCCTTTTGACTATAATTATCCTGGCAACTGCATCCGTTTTTTCTCACGCTTTTGCTCAAATTATTTACGATAAAACATATAAACCCGAAATAAAAACTGTATTAATATATAAAAAAGGCTGGGAGCTGTCGGCCCCGGTAATTGAGATGGAATCAAACGAACAGGTAGAACTGGTTTTTGATGAATTAGGAACAAAATCTTCAACATATGCCTGGAAATTGGAGCATTGCAATATGTTTTGGGAAAAAGATCAACTTGAACCGGTTGAGTTTCTTTCTGGTTTTGAAAATGGCGATATTACAGTAATTACTTTTTCACAAAATACCCTGGTAAACTATGTGAATTATAAATTAAATCTGCCTTTAAAAAAGAACAGAATTTTAAAGTCGGGCAATTATATTATAAAGGTATATGAAAGGAATAACCCTGATAAGGTTCTGCTGACCAGAAGGTTTTATGTAATGGAACCGAAAGTGGAAATAAACGGGATTGTTGATCAGTTAAAAGTAAATGTAAAAGAAGGTTTAAACCAAAGACTTGACCTGGAAATAAAAACGTATGATTCCGAAATATTAAATCCCCGTGAAGAAATCGGACTTAAAGTTATTAAAAATGGATTCCCGGAAAAGAACTTTGCCAACATTAAACCCTCGTTTATCAGCGATAATATTATAAAATATACCGATAATGATTCGTTATGTTTTGCAGGGGGAAACGAATTCAGGCATTTTGATATAAAGAGTATAAAATTTCTTTCAGACAGGTTACAGGATATAAAAGGCGGCACCAATGGAACCGATGTATATCTGACTGCTGATGAGAACCAATCGCACGAACCATACAAATTTGTAAAAGATATTAATGGCAACCGCACAGTTAAGCTCGAAAACAGTGATATCAGTAATTACATGGCCGATTATTGTAATGTTATTTTTAGTTTAAAAACCGGTTTACTGCTTCAAGATGGTGATTATTATGTATTTGGGGCATTTAATGACTGGCAATTCAACGATAGCAATAAATTGCAATATGATCCATCGGCAAAATTATATTTCTTGAAAACCCTCTTGAAACAAGGATATTATAATTATCAGTACCTTTTCAAAACAAATGATGATTTATTATCGGGGGAAGAAAACTATTATATTCTGGAAGGCAACCATTTTCAAACCGAAAACGAGTATCAGGTTTTTGTGTATTATAGAGACATAAGTGCTGGATTTGACAGGTTAATAGGGTATAAGGTTATTTCGAGTTCGAATGCGGGAAAATTTTAGATTCATTAATAAGAAACCTACTAATTAATTTATTCACAAAGCCTTGTAAATTAGTTTTTCCAAATTTTAAGAAGATTAATTTTCTATAAATCAAATAATTACAAAAACAAGGGCTGGGCCAGGAAAATTTTTTTGATAATTTTATTTGGTCTTTTGTATCTAATTCATTAATATTGCAGCAAATATCAAAACAATTCCATTGGCTTTTCGGGCTGAATCAATACCTTAAAAAGTTTTCAAAAATAACTTTTCTGATTTTCAGGATTTGTTTTCAATTTTAATTACACCAATTATACAAATACAAATTAAATTTCCACATAACAATGTACGACATTCTTGAATTGAACAAGATGCTTCTTTCTGATATGAGAAATATTGCGAAAGAGTTGGGCATCAAAAAAACAGAATCTATTAAAAAGCAGGATCTGATATATATGATATTGGACCAGCAAGCCATTAATGATTCTAAGGAAAAAACAAACAAAAAAGAGCCGGAAAAACCTAAGGATAAAAGACCCCATCATAAAAAGGAAAATGAAATAAGGGAACCTGAAGAAAAGCAGGTAGTTATAAAATCTGAACCAGAAAAGAACAATATTCCCCATAACAGAACAAAAGAGAAAAGAATTAGGATTTCCGAAACAAAAATACAGGAGAAAATAGTTGAAAATATACCTGAAATTCCGGTAGTCAAAGAAATTGAAACAGAACCACCTGTTGTGGAAAAAATAAAAACCGAAGAAGTAGTTCAGGTTGAGCCGGAGGAAAGAAAATTTAACAGGGACCGGTACAGGAACGATCAGAATGAAAGAAAGGAACATTTTCATCAAAAGAACAATAAAAAACCAAAAGAAAGAGGTTTTGATTTTGATGGAATTATTTCGCATGCAGGCGTTCTTGAAGTTATGCCCGAAGGATACGGATTTTTGAGATCTTCAGATTATAATTATTTCAATTCACCAGATGATATCTATGTTTCTCAGTCGCAAATTAAGCTTTTTGGGCTTAAAACCGGCGATTTGGTTCATGGATTAATACGGCCACCAAAAGAAAGCGAAAAATATTTCCCACTTATTAAGGTTGAAGATATTAACGGTCGTACGCCTGATTATATCCGCGACAGGATACCTTTTGATTACCTGACGCCGCTTTTTCCAAATGAAAAATTCAATTTAACAGGCAATGGCCGCGATTCCTTATCAACAAGGGTAATTGATATGTTTTCGCCTATTGGAAAAGGACAAAGAGGACTAATTGTTGCCCAACCCAAAACAGGTAAAACTGTACTTTTAAAAGAAGTGGCAAACGCAATTGCAGCAAACCATCCAGAAGTTTACCTTATTATTCTGCTTATTGATGAAAGACCTGAAGAGGTAACCGATATGGCAAGAAGTGTAAATGCCGAAGTTGTTTCGTCTACGTTTGATGAGCCGGCAGAAAGGCATGTAAAAGTGGCGAATATAGTTCTCGAAAAAGCAAAGCGTATGGTAGAATGCGGCCACGATGTGGTTATCCTTCTTGATTCAATTACAAGGCTTGCCAGGGCTTACAATACGGTTTCGCCGGCTTCAGGAAAAGTACTTTCCGGAGGGGTTGATGCCAATGCATTGCATAAACCCAAAAGGTTTTTCGGGGCTGCAAGAAATATAGAAAATGGGGGTTCGCTGACAATTATTGCCACAGCCCTTATTGATACTGGATCTAAAATGGATGAAGTAATTTTTGAGGAATTTAAAGGTACCGGTAATATGGAGTTGCAGCTCGACAGGAAATTATCAAACAAAAGGGTATACCCGGCAGTTGATATCAATGCATCTAGTACACGTCGCGAAGAGTTGTTGCTCGACAAGGAAATGCTGAACAGAATATGGATACTCAGGAACTACCTTGCAGATATGAACTCTGTTGAAGCTATGGAATTTCTGAAAGACAGAATGAACAAAACCAATTCCAATGAAGAATTTCTTATTTCAATGAATAGTAAGTGAAAAAGCATAAATAAATAAATTAAAAAAGCAGTCTTGTTGGCTGCTTTTTTTATGCATTTAAGTTCAGATTTTATGTAAAAAAAGTGGTTTTAAAACAATAAAAACGACGAACAATGTAAAGTTTTATGTAAATCTGGAAATTAAAAAACACCTTTTTTGGGAAAAATTTAAATAAAAATTCACATTTTTTATCAACACCCTCTGTTAATAAGATAAACACTGCATTTCATTCGTTTTTTTAAATTCCTCCATATTTTAACATATGCTTTAAAATAAAGGAAATCAATAACATATATGTATTTATATGAAATAATGGTTTAAAGGGTATAATTACAATCCACAGCAGATTTAGATTGTGGAATTTGCAAATTTTTTTGTTTATTTTTTGATTTTTTTCATGAAAAAACCTGAAACCCCTTGCAGACCTTTTGTTTAAGTCGTCAAATAACATATATTTGTACCTATAAACGACTAAGTTTTTATTTAACTAACTTTTAAAAATTATTACTATGAACAAAGCTCAATTAATTGATGCAATTGCTGCTGAAGCTAAATTGACAAAAGCCGATGCCAAAAGGGCATTAGACGCTTTCACTACTGCAACTTCAAAAGCCCTTAAAAAAGGTGACCGTGTTGCTTTGGTAGGATTTGGTTCTTTTTCAGTTTCTAAAAGAAGTGCAAGAACAGGAAGAAACCCACAAACTGGCAAAGAAATTAAAATTGCTGCTAAAAAAGTAGTAAAATTCAAAGCTGGTAGCGAATTAGCAGGAACCGTTAATTAAACGTAATTTCCTGTTATAAAGAGGCCGCACTGTCGTGTGGCCTCTTTTATTTTGTAGCCGGGCAAATGAATTGTAAATTTGTCAACCAAATATACCTTTAACAATGAAAGAAATAATCAACTTTCTGAAGGAATTTATGCTTGCCCCCCGTTGGGAATTATTCAATAAAATTGTTGACCAGCGCACCCGGTATTTAACAATTGTATTGGAAGATATTTACCAGTCGCAAAATGCCAGTGCAGTGCTACGTACCTGCGATTGTTTCGGTGTACAGGATGTTCATATTATTGAAAATACAAATCAGTTCAGGGTAAATCCGGATGTTGTACTTGGCGCAACAAAATGGCTCAACTTATTTCAGTATAATCAACAAAGTAATAATACGCTGGCCGCAATAAATAAGCTTAAAGAGCAGGGATACCGGATTGTGGCTACCACTCCTCATACTAACGATGTTGAGCTTGACCAATTTGATTTGTCAAAAGGAAAATTTGCACTTTTCTTTGGTTCCGAATTACCCGGATTGTCAAATCTGGTGTTGGAAAATGCAGATGAGTTTCTTAAAATTCCAATGTTTGGATTTACTGAAAGCTTTAATATTTCGGTTTCGGCTTCTATTATTATGCACCACCTGGTTTTTAAGCTTAAAGCATCAGATATTAAATGGCAACTCAGTGAAGATGAGCGCGATTTGATTTTATACAATTGGTTAAAAACAAGTATAAATGATTCTGATAAAATAGAAAAGGAATACTTCAGACGAAAAATATCAGCATGATTTCACAGCGTCAACTTTTTTTGCAACACGTTGGGCAAACATCCGAAAACCCATTGGGGTTAGAAATAGAAAATGCAGACGGTGTTTACCTGTTTGATAAGCAGGGAAAGAAATTCCTTGATTTGATTTCAGGCATTGCTGTCAGTAATTTGGGCCACAACCATCCGGAAATAAAAAAAGCCGTTCACACGCAGGTTGAAAAGCATATGCACCTTATGGTGTATGGCGAATATATTCAATCGCCCCAGGTTGAATTTGCAAAATTATTAGCAGATCAATTGCCGCAAAACCTTAATAGTGTTTATTTTGTCAATTCGGGAAGTGAAGCCAATGAAGGGGCACTTAAACTTGCTAAACGATTTACCCAACGACATGAGATAGTTGCTTTTAATAATGCATATCATGGAAGCACACAGGCTTTAATGGGCCTAATGAGCAATACCTGTTTCAATCAGGCATTCAGGCCATTAATGCCCGGGATTACCTTGCTTGAATTTAACAACAAGGAACAATTAAATAAGATTACTGAAAATACAGCCTGCGTAATTGTAGAACCAATTCAGGGAGAAGCGGGTGTTGTTTTACCTGAAAATGATTTTTTAGGCAAAATACGTCAAAGATGCTATGAAACGGGTGCCTTACTTATTTTCGATGAAATTCAGACCGGATTTGGACGCACGGGCCATTTATTTGCATGTCAGAAATATGGGGTAATTCCTGATATTTTAACCATTGGCAAAGCCATGGGTGGGGGTATGCCGGTTGGGGCATTTGTAAGTTCAAAGGAAATAATGCATTCACTGACTTATAATCCGGTTTTAGGGCATATTACCACTTTTGGCGGTCACCCGGTTTCGTGCGCAGCAGCCCTGGCCAGTTTGAAAATTCTTTTAAGTACAAACCTGGTAAAGGAAGCAGATGCAAAAGGTGAATTTTTTATAAATAAATTAAAACATCCTCAAATTAAAAATATTAGAGGAACCGGACTTTTTTATTCCATTGAATTGGAAAACAGTAAAAAAGTTCTGGCGTTTATTAAGCTAGGCCTTCAAAAAGGGTTAATTACCGACTGGTTTTTACATTGCGATTACCGGATACGGATAGCCCCTCCGTTAATAATTGCCAAAGAAGAGTTAAATAGTGCTGCTGAAATAATTTTAAGGACACTTCATGAGCTCAAAGATGTTTAATTAGCAAAGACATGCCCGATACTGATGTTATGTTTTTGTTGATAAAATTCTGGCAAATCAGGACATAATAATCTTTAAGTGGCTATATTTGTAAACCAACTAATAATATGAATATGGCAATTTTAAAATCTGGCGATAAAGCACCTGAGAAATTGATGCAACTTGCAAATCTAAAAGGTTCAGATATTAAAGGGAAAAAGATTATTCTTTATTTTTATCCCAAAGATGATACACCGGGATGTACAGCCGAAGCCTGTGATTTAAGGGATAACTACGCAACGCTTAAAAATAAGGGGTTTGTTGTATTTGGTGTAAGTCCCGATTCGGAAAAGAGCCACAATAAGTTTGCAGAGAAATACAATCTGCCTTTCAACCTTATTCCGGATACCGAAAAGGAACTTGCGGAAGCATTTGGTGTTTGGGGCGAAAAAAGCATGTATGGCAAAAAATACATGGGCATATTAAGAACAACATTCGTTATTTCTGAAAACGGGATAATTGAAAAAGTAATTGATAAAGTGGATACAAAAAATCATGCAAACCAGATTCTGGAAGAAATGAATAAGTGAAAAAACAAATCACAAACCCTTAAACTCCAAATTCTTAAACTCGAAACTTGAAACTCTTAAACTCGAAACTTAAAAAACTCAAAACACAAAAAATAAAAATAATGGCAAAAGAGAAAGAAACAGCAACCAAGGATTTAAAAGATATCGCCCGCGAAAAAATGAAAGCCCTTCAGGTGACACTTGATAAGATAGACAAAAGTTTTGGCAAAGGGGCAATTATGAAAATGGGAGATGAGCCTGTAGACCAGGTTCCGGCTATAAAAAGTGGGTCAATTGAATTGGATGCAGCCCTTGGTATTGGTGGTTATCCCAGGGGAAGGGTAATTGAGATTTTCGGACCTGAATCGTCAGGAAAAACTACCCTTGCGATACATGCCATTGCTGAAGCACAGGCCGAAGGAGGGATTGCTGCTTTTATTGATGCAGAGCATGCTTTTGACAGAACCTATGCAGAAGCCCTTGGGGTTGATATAGAAAACCTTCTTATATCCCAACCTGATCACGGGGAACAAGCCCTTGAAATAGCTGACCATCTGATTCGATCAGGTGCCATTGATATTATAGTTATTGACTCCGTGGCTGCCCTTACACCTAAAGCTGAAATAGAAGGCGAAATGGGAGATGCTAAAATGGGACTTCAGGCCCGGTTGATGTCACAGGCATTGCGTAAATTAACAGCAACTATCAGTAAAACAAACACCTGTGTAATGTTTATTAACCAGTTGAGGGACAAAATCGGGGTGATGTTTGGGAATCCGGAAACCACAACCGGTGGAAATGCACTTAAGTTTTATGCTTCCGTAAGGGTTGATGTGAGAAAAGTTGGGAGTATTAAAGAAGGAGAAGATATAAAAGGAAGCCGTACAAGGGTGAAAATAGTAAAAAACAAAATTGCCCCTCCTTTCAAAAAAGCTGAATTCGACCTGATGTATGGCGAAGGTATATCCAAAACAGGCGAAATAGTAGACCTGGGTGTTGAGTACGAAATAATTAAGAAAAGTGGTTCGTGGTTTAGCTATGGCGAAACAAAACTCGGACAGGGCAGGGAAGCTGTGAAGGCATTAATTAAAGATAACCCTGAACTGTCTGAAGAACTGATGGAAAAAATAAGAGCGGTTTTAAAACCGAAGTCCTGACGGATATTCAAAATTGTAATTATTTGTAATATATACCCGGCCAGTAATAAGCCGGGTTTTATTTTTTAAAATACACTCAATTTCCTTATTTAGAATCATTCAATTTGAATTATTACTTAAATTTGAGATATAAAATAAATTTACAAACCAAAATATAAATTAAAGTTTATGAAAAGCATAAAAGGCTCCCGTACAGAGCAAAACCTTTTAAAATCGTTTGCCGGAGAATCACAGGCACGTATGCGTTATAATTATTTTGCGAAACAGGCCAAAGCCGAAGGATTAGAGCAGATAGCTGCACTTTTCGAAGAAACTGCCGAAAACGAGCGTTCGCATGCAAAACAGTTTTTTAAATTTTTGGAAGGCGGAATGGTTGAAATCACAGCTTCTTATCCCGCCGGAGTAATAGGAACTACTCTCGAAAATCTCGAAGCCGCTGCCAACGGTGAAAATGAAGAATGGACAGAACTTTATCCTGAATTTGCAAAAGTAGCTGAAGAGGAAGGGTTTAAAGATGTTGCTGCCCTGTATAAAATGATTGCCAAAATTGAAAAAGCCCACGAAGAGCGCTACCGCAAATTGTACAACAACCTGGAAGAAGGAAAAGTGTTCAAACGTGAAGGTAAGGTGGTTTGGAAATGCCGCGTTTGTGGTTTTCTTCACGAAAGCGAAAAAGCACCCAAAGAATGCCCGGTTTGCCATCATTCACAGGCTTATTTCGAAATTGAAGAACCGAATTATTAAGTAAGAAATATAGCAAGGGGGACAGGCAGTATGCTTGTCCTTTTTTATTTTTAAAAACCATGAAGTACCTGGGTTTAATAATAGTAATTTTTATTTTTTCCTGCTATTCTGATGAAGAAAGAACCTTTCAATTTTTAAATAAGGGACTTGAAAAGGCTTCCGCTCACGCAAACCTGTTGAATGACAAAATGTTGACTGATTTTGAATCAGCAATAATGATAAATCGGAAAAAAAATACTCCTGTTAAAGAAAATGTTGATAAAATCAGGAGAGGTGCCAACCAGGTATTTAATTCTATTCAACAAAATAAAAACATATTATTACAAAAAGGTATTCGGGTAAACCGGGAAACAGATTTATTTAACTGTTTATCTTGTTACATTCACCTGATTGACAGCATTTTTACGAATGATTCGGTGATTCAGGCCAAGATTCAATTTTTGCTTAAATACGAAAGCATGGGAATATCCGAATTAAATCAGTTGCAATTGACACTTTTATACAATAAAGTGAATAATATCAGTAATTTAGCCTATTCAAAGCTTTATGAAAAAATAGCTGTAAAAGGTAATCAATTTAATAAAAACGAGATGGTGGTAATTCCCCAAAAAAGATATCTGTATAAGGATCAAACTTACAAATCACAAATACTGATGATTAAAACAGATACCACTTCAGATTTCTGGACTATTGTGGATAATAAAAAAATTAAATCATTAAATGGTACAGCTTTTTTTATTGATACAAACACCAAAGCTCCGAAAATATTTAATAAAAATGGCAAGTTACAAATTGAGTCGCCTGTTACAGGCGAAATATTGACCTTCCCTTTTTTACTTAAATATCAAGTAAAATTCGAATGAAGAGAATAGTTTCATATATAGTAATAGTTTCAATGGTAATTTCAGGTTGTGGAAATAAAAACACTGAGCTTTATATTGATTATATCCGGCAGTTTGATGAATCAATTCAAATCATTCAAAAAGATAATAATTTTATATACCAGCAGTTTGTGCAGGCCAATTTTGATAATCCTGCCAGAACGAAAAGATGGCTGGCTAATGTGAACAAAATAAAGCAGAAACGAATTGAACTTAGTAAATTTATTGACAGCCTTCAGAATGAACTTGATACAGGAGTTGTTAGTAAAATAATTCAATCTCAGAACAGGGAAATTGACCTGCCCAACCATAAAGTCAGGTTAAACCTGGCGGATATAGATTTCCTGAAAAAAGAGATGGATGCGTATAAGGACAGCCTAAATACTTTTATTTTCGACCATGAAAAATACGATAATCTGATAAAAGCAATTAATTCATCTTTAAATACAGATAGTATAACTTTTATACCTGTATTCAATAGCAAACCGGTTTCTCTTGCTGAAGCCATTGCCTGCCTTATGAAAATAAAAACTGAAATTATTTTAGCTGAAACTAATTTTTTGAATTACTCTTATAGTCAAATAGATGCCGCAAGTTGCTTTAAATTCTATAAAATTGAAGCCCTTGTAGTTCCCAATTCCCAAATCCTGCCAGTTGGATATCCATATAAGGCCGAAATTTATTTAACATCTGTTGATACCACCCTCAATTATTTTTTCGAGATTGAAGGCAAACAATATGAAACCAGGGCTGGCGTTGGTCAATATGAGTTTAAAGTTATTGATGAACCCGGTATTTACTGTAAAAAAGGCAATTTCTTTTACATTAACCCCGCAGATGGCGAAATTCACAATTATCCCTTTAAAATTGAATACGAAGTTATTGCACGAAAATAAACTACTCAAAACGCTTTTAAGCTTGGTTTAATATTTGATATATTTAAACCGGATTTTTAACCCATTTGTAAAAAACAGTCAGAATAAACCAATGAATTTCATAATCTTTTTACTTTTGCTAAAAGGTTTTAATTAAAAATTCTTCCAATAATGGCAGTTTAAATTATTACAAAAGCAAGAATTGTCATATGAAATGAGTTTTTATCCTAACCAATAAAAATATTGAAAACAATTAATTATGAATAAAACAGGCAGATTGATTTTTTTGCTTTTAATGGCAAGTACAGTAATCTATTCCAACGCTCAGGTTAAATTAGGTGTAAATGCAGGACTAAACTTCACCAATATGGTTGCCAAAGATGATTCTTCAAGGTATGATGATGATTTTCAATTAAAACCGGGAATTCATATTGGGGGTACTGCTGAGTTTACGGTAATTGAAAATTTTTCCATAGTTGGGGGGATTTTTTTATCCACCATGGGTTATAAATCCAAGTCGGAGAGTACTACAGTAAAAATGAATGTAAATTACCTTGCATTTCCTTTGTATGCAAAGTACAGGTTTAAAGTCAAAGATTTTTTTATTTTAGCCAATGCCGGACCCTACCTTAGTTTTGGATTGAACGGAACCTACAAATCAAACGAAAATATTTTCAGGGACAAGGAAGGAAACCAGGTTAATAAAATTCCTATAAATATTGGAAGGTATGAGACGGACGAATTAAAACAGGTAGATTATGGTGTTAATATTGGAACAGGTATAGAATATGAATCATTTGTTTTTGAAATTCATTATGGACTCGGATTAGCGAACCTGGCAACCATTACAGATAATAATTTTATGATGAAAAACAGGTCTTTGGAAATATCTGCCGGTTACAAGTTTGGAATTTCTCCTGAACAAAGCCGGAAATCTAAAACCAGGGGGAGGATCCGTTAAAGTGATAATTTAAAAAATTCTGAAAAAATAGTTAAAAATTTACCATGAAGAAAATACTGATTTATATTGTGGTTGTGCTTTCTGTTCATGTTTTTTCATGTAAAAAGGTAACCGAACCACAAATCAATAAAAATGATTTTCAATTTGTTTTTATGACAGACATTCATTTGCAGCCAGAACTGAATGCTGTTCAGGGTTTTAATCAGGCAATAGATTCTGTTAACAAAATTGCGCCCGATTTTGTAATAACCGGTGGCGATTTAATTATGGATGCGCTGGGTGTGCCATTCTCCCGTGCCGATAGCCTTTATAATCTTTATAAAGAGACAACAACGCACTTTAAAATGCCAGTATACAATACAATTGGCAACCATGATTTATTTGGACTTTATAAAGAAAGCGGAGTTAACAGTTCGCATGAATATTATGCTGAAAATCTTTATGAAAAAAGGCTTTCAAAAAGGTTTTATTCCTTTAGTCATAAAGGTATCGTTTTTTTTAACCTCGATGCCATTGAAGATACGCATCAAAACAGCTATATCGGAAAAATTGACAGCGTTCAACTTTTATGGTTAAAGAAATCATTGGATACAATTCAAAAAACCACACCAATTGTAATTACTACTCATATTCCTTTTATTACCTCCATGCCCCAGGTATTGAATGGGAGCATGATTACCAACATTCACGGTCTGGTGGTTGAAAATTCAAAAGAAGTACTTGATTTATTTAAAGGGTACAATCTTAAACTGGTTTTGCAAGGCCATTTGCACTTTTACGAAGATATTTTTGTAAATAATATCCATTTCGTTACAGGAGGGGCTGTGTCGGCAAAATGGTGGGAAGGCAGTAACAACGGGCTTGAAGAAGGATTTCTCATTGTGAAAGTGAAAGATGGAGTTTTCAGCTTTGAATATAAGGATTATGGCTGGAATATAATTTCAAACTGACCTTCGGATTTAAATTATTAATTCCGATTCTTTGGTAAATTTTGTTTGAAGTTTTAATATGCCATAAAGCATCATTTTCAAAAAGAAACAAGAGAAGCAAAGAATTTTTTAACGTATAAAAATTAAAAATACTCATATGAAGAAGAGAGCGCTAATTATAATAATGGGAGTTGTAGTGGTTTCAATTGCCTCGTGCGATATTTTGCAACAATTTGTAACCTTTACAAAGTGTAACTTTAAAATGAACTCACTTACCAATGCCACCCTTGCCAATGTTGATATTCAGAGTAAAAAGAGTTTTGCAGATTTAAACCTGATGGACGCAGCAAATGTATCAAAAACCTTGTTGGGCGGAACCCTGCCTTTGTCTTTCAATCTGAATATTGAAGCCCAGAATCCTAACGCTACCCCTGCTTCAATGCAAAAGCTCGAATGGAAAGCTTTTATTGACGGTAACCTTTTAGCCACCGGGATTATGGATCAGAAAGTAGCCATTCCGCCATCGGGGACGCAGGTGATTCCACTATTGGTTCAGATTGATTTGAAAAAAGCATTGAATAAGGAAACCAAAAATGCACTTTTAAATTTTGGTTTTAACCTTGTGGATGCCGGAAATTACCCGACAAGGGTTACGCTTGACATTAAACCAACAATATATTTTGGAAGTGTGCCCATTGAATATCCGGGGTATTTTACCTTGAAAAAAGACTTTGGTTCGAATTAAGGAATTTATTGTTCAAGGCTTTGGTAAAATAACAGGCTAAAAATTATTTAGTTATCGAGATAAATTCAATGGAAAATTGATATAGGTAGATAAAAAAACCGGGGAAATCCCGGTTTTTAAATTATTGGGCCATAAATTTGTTCACTATTTCATCCGTATTGTATTCACCTGCTTTTAGTTTTTCTTTTACTTCAGAAAAGGCTTTTATCGTGCGTTCAACATGCTCTAAAGTATGAACTGCTGTGGGAATAATCCTGAGCATAATTGTGCCTTTTGGAACTACAGGGTAAACAACAATTGAAGTGAATATTCCGTAATTTTCCCTTAAATCAAGTAAGGTGTTGGTACCCTGCATCACGCTTCCTTCAAAGAAAACAGGTGTGACAGGTGATTCGGTTTTTCCAAGATTGAATCCCTCATCTTTCAGGCCTTTTTGAATGGCATGAACAATTTTCCATAGGTTATCTTTCAATTGAGGTTGGGTGCGAATAAGTTCAAGTCGCTTTAATGAACCAATTACCATTGGCATTGGTAGCGATTTAGCGAAAATTTGCGAGCGCATATTGTATTGAAGGTAGTCAATAATCTGTTTATTTCCTGCCACAAAAGCGCCAATACCGGCCATGGCTTTGGCAAAAGTCCCAAAATACAAATCAACTTTTTCCTGAACACCGAAATGTTCACCGGTGCCGGCGCCGGTTTTTCCCATGGTTCCAAATCCGTGGGCGTCGTCAACCAGAAGCCTGAAATTGTACTTATCTTTAAAATCAGTAATAACTTTAAGGTTACCCAAATCACCTTCCATTCCAAATACCCCTTCGGTAATCACAAGTATACCGCCTTTTTGTTTTTCTGCAAGTTTTGATGCATGTTCAATTTGCAGGGCAAAGCTGTTCATATCGTTGTGCTTGAATACAAACCTTTTACCTATATGCAGACGCAGTCCGTCAATAATACAGGCGTGTGCATCAGAATCATAAACAACAACATCATTTCGTCTCAGAATGGTATCAATTATTGAAATAATGCCCTGGTAACCAAAATTAAGAAGGTAAGCCCTTTCTTTTCCTACAAATTGAGCTAGTTCGTTTTCGAGTTGCTCGTGGTATTTTGTTTGACCACTCATCATGCGGGCACCCATTGGATAGGCAAGTCCCCATTCCCTGGCTGCTTCGGCATCAACTTTACGTACTTCGGGATGATTGGCCAGTCCAAGATAGTTATTGAGGCTCCAGTTCAAAACTTCTTTGCCCCTGAATTTCATTATTGGGGCAATTTCACCTTCAAGTTTCGGAAACATGTAATAGCCATGTCCAACTCTCTGGTACTTACCTAAATCGGAACGATCCATGTTTAGGTTTTCAAAAAGATCTAAGTTATTCATAATGAATATTGAATTGATTTTATATTAAATGTTTTACTGATAATAAGATAATTAACCTATCAGATCGAAAACTTAATTGAAAAACTGGTGCAAATGTAATAGAAATCTAAATTGGTCTGAAATAAAATTAGATATCAAAACAAAATCGCTAAATTTAAAGAGTGAATTAAATTAAGTTGTTGAAAGTAAGTTTATTAATCACCTTCTCAAAGTTTTGTAAATTGGTTTTTTTAAATACCGAATCAGGATAATTTTAGTTAAAGGTTTTTATAAACATTTAATCTTTATACTTTCGCAAAAAAAAAATTAAATATTACTGAATGAATAAATTAATTAGTGGGATCCAACAAGTTGGAATTGGAATTCCTAATATTGAAGAAGCATGGAAATGGTACCGTAAGTGGTTCAATATGGATATTGCTGCTTTTGATGACGAGGGAAGGGCCGAATTAATGCTGCCCTATACAGGTGGGCAACCGCACGAACGCAGGGCTGTTTTAGCGCTAAATATGAAAGGTGGGGGTGGTTTTGAAATCTGGCAGTACAAGAGCAGGACACCTGAAAAAGCAAAATTCGAAGTTCTATTGGGTGATTATGGAATTTCAATCCTTAAAATCAAAACCGAAAAAGTAGATGACACTTATAATCATTTTAAAACAAACGGATTAAAAGTTTCAGATTCAATATTAAAAGATCCGAAAGGCAGGCCACATTTTTTTGTTACCGATCCTTATGGAAATCAATTTGATGTGGTTGAATCGGAAAACTGGTTTACGAAAAACCACGCTTCTACAGGCGGAGTTTTTGGCGTTACCCTGGGTGTTTCGGATATCGATAAGTCAAAGATTTTTTATAAAAATATTTTGGGTTACGATAAGGTAATTTATGATGTAAGTGGAAATTTCGAGGATTTACAAGATATTCCCGGAGGAAAAAATAATTTCAGGAGGGCATTAATTACACATACCGAAACCCGGAAAGGTGCTTTTAGTAAGTTGTTTGGAAACAGTGAATTAGAACTTGTTCAGGTACTCGACAGGGCGCCGGGTAAAATTTTCAGTAACCGCTTTTGGGGCGATTTGGGTTTCATCCATCTCTGTTTCGACATTTCAGGAATGGATATTTTTCGTGCCGATTGCAAAGCAGCTGGATTTCCGTTTACCGTAGACAGCGCCAGCCCGAGCGGAACAAATGGAAAATCGTTCGATATGGGCGAAGCTGCCGGTCATTTTGCTTATATTGAAGACCCCGATGGAACATTAATTGAACTTGTTGAAGCACACCGCATACCTTTAATAAAAAAACTTGGCTGGAACCTCGATTTAAAAAAGAGGAACCAGGCAAAATCGCTTCCCGACTGGATGGTTAAAATGCTGAGCATGAAAAGAGTAAAAGACTAAAGGCCTGATCAGGAAGAAGTTTTGAAAGAATTGGTATTAGAAATTTAAGAAATAAATTATGTATTGAAATGATTGATTATTTGAATAATAAAATTCAAGGGAAAACTACCGAAGAGCAATTGCAGATACTTGCAGATGAATTTAAAGGAAAGATAGTTTTTTCTACCAGTTTTGGACAGGAGGACCAGGTAATTACTGATTTAATTTTTCGTAACAAAATTGATATTCAGTTATTTACATTAGATACAGGGAGATTATTTGAAGAAACCTATAAAGTGCTTCAACGCACCAGGCAGAAATACGAGCAAATAATCAAAGTATATTTTCCCGAATTTAAAGAGGTTGAACAGTTAGTTTCTGAAAAAGGACCATATAGTTTTTACGAATCGGTAGAAAATCGAAAAGAGTGTTGCAGGATAAGAAAGGTTGTACCATTAAACAAAGCCCTGGCAGGTAACAAATGTTGGATTACAGGTTTAAGGGCTGAACAATCTGAAGCCCGGAAAGATTTACCGCTGTTGAGTTTTGACGAACAACTCGATATTATAAAGTATAATCCTTTAAAAGACTGGACCCTGGAGGAAGTTACGGAATACCTCAAAAAACATCATGTTCCATATAATCCGCTTCACGACAAGGGATTTATAAGTATTGGTTGTGCACCTTGTACCCGTGCTGTAAATCCCGGAGAAGATATCAGGCGTGGCCGCTGGTGGTGGGAAGACAATACCAAAAAAGAATGTGGATTGCATGAACACAATATAAAATAAAGTGAATTATAAATAAATCTGAATTAAAATCAGGAAGAAAATATTCGATTATGGATAAAATTATTATGAACCATCTTAGGGAATTGGAATCGGAATCAATTCATGTAATGCGGGAAGTAGCTGCGCAATTTGAGCGCCCGGCACTACTTTTTTCAGGTGGAAAAGATTCTATTGTGATGGTACATCTTGCCATAAAGGCGTTTTACCCGGCAAGAATTCCTTTTCCCCTTCTTCATATTGATACCGGGCATAATTTCCAGGAAACCCTGGATTTTAGAGACAGGCTTGCAGAAAAAATTGAAGCCGAGCTTTTAGTGCGCTATGTACAGGATTCGATTGATAAAGGCAGGGCAGTAGAAGAAAAGGGTGTAAACGCGAGCCGCAATGTATTGCAAACCGTAACATTGCTTGATGCCATTGAGGAATTAAAGCTGGATGCTGCTTTAGGCGGAGGCAGAAGAGACGAAGAAAAAGCAAGGGCAAAAGAGCGTTTCTTCTCACACAGGGACGAATTTGGCCAGTGGAACCCCAAAAACCAGCGACCGGAACTTTGGTCACTATACAATGGGAAAAAGAGGATGGGAGAGCATTTTAGGGTATTTCCTATCAGTAACTGGACAGAAATGGATGTTTGGCAATACATTTTAATGGAAAATATTGAAATGCCCAGTTTGTATTTTACGCATCGCCGGAAAGTATTTAAAAGAGAAGGAATGTACCTGGCAGCAGCTCCGTTTATGCAACTTAAAGATGGTGAATTAATTGAAGAACTGGATGTTAGGTGTAGGACAATTGGAGATATTACCTGTACAGGGGTTACCTTATCAAAAGCAAATTCGTTGGAAGATATTATTGAAGAAATTGCTGCCACAAGGATTACGGAGAGAGGTGGGCGTGCGGATGATAAACGCTCAGAAGCTGCCATGGAAGACAGGAAGAAAGAAGGGTATTTTTAGAAGTTGGGAGTTGGAAGATGGAAGTTGGGAGTTGGGAGATGGAAGTTGGGAGTTGGGATTAGGAAGTTGGGAGTGGTAAAGCTTCGTTCTTCATTATTCAAGCTTCGGTCTTCAATCTTCAATCTTCGGTCTTCAATCTTCGGACTTAAACAATATAAAAAACATCAAAAAAAAATAGAATTTAAAATCAAATAAAATGTCAGAAAAGAAAAAACGCGGATACTTAGACATGGATCTTTTACGCTTTACAACTGCTGGTAGTGTTGACGATGGGAAAAGTACGCTAATCGGTCGTTTGTTGTACGATAGTAAAGCCATATTTGAGGATCAGCTGGATGCCATTGAAATTAGCAGCAAACGAAAAGGGGAAGAGCATATAAACCTTGCGTTGTTGACAGATGGTTTAAGGGCTGAACGTGAACAAGGAATTACTATTGATGTGGCTTATCGTTATTTTGCCACACCAAAGCGCAAATTTATCATAGGTGATACTCCCGGACACATACAATATACAAGAAACATGGTTACCGGCGCTTCAACAGCTAATCTTGCCATTATTCTTGTTGATGCCAGGCATGGGGTGGTGGAACAGACCATGCGGCATACCTACATTGCATCATTGTTAAAAATTCCCCATATCGTTGTATGTATCAATAAAATGGATCTGGTGGAGTATAACGAGGATATATTTGATGAAATAAGGGACAAATTCATGGAATTTGCACCCATGTTTGATGTTCAGGATATCCGTTTTATCCCGATAAGTGCATTAAACGGGGATAACGTAGTAAAAAGATCGGAAAATATGCTTTGGTACGATGGGGCCACCTTGATGTACACACTTGAAAATGTGTATATTGGAAGTGATCAGAACCATTTCGATCCCCGGTTCCCGGTTCAATATGTTATCAGGCCTATGTCCGAGAAATTCCATGATTACCGCGGTTATGCCGGGAAAATTGAAGGTGGCATATTTAGTGTTGGCGATGTGGTAAAGGTTTTTCCATCTGGGCTTGACACCAAAATTAAATCGATAGATTTTTATGACCGAACATTGAAATCTGCTGCAAAACCGCAATCGGTGATATTTACCCTTGAAGATGACATTGATATAAGTCGTGGCGATATGATAGCAAAAGCAAATCGTGTACCCCATGTATCGCAGGAAATTGACATGATGCTATGCTGGTTTAATGAAAAACCGCTTGTTTTAAAAGGAAAATATTCGCTTAAACATACTACAAGGGATGTGAAATGTATAGTTCAGAATATTGAATACAAAGTAAATGTAAATAACCTGGAACGCGATTACAATGATAAAAATATAAAAATGAACGATATTGCAAGAATATCTGTGAAAACGACTGCACCCTTGTTTTTCGATTCTTATCGCACTAACCGTAATACAGGCAGTATAATACTTATTGACGAAGGAACCAATGAAACTTTAGCAGCAGGAATGATAATTTAAGTAATAAAAATCAAACGTGATGGGCTTTGATGGAATTCTTGTATTATTAATAATTGCTTTTATACTAATATCCTTGTATTTTGAACTGGCCGGACCCGGATTTACGTTTATTATAGCAGTTACAATTTTAGGGATTTTCAGGATTTTATCTCCTGACGAAATTTTAGCAGGATTTGCCAACGAACAAATTATCATTATTGTAATGCTTGTTCTTCTTGGCGATGTATTTCAACGGACATCTGTACTTGATATTTTTTTCAACAGGGTATTTAAAGGGACAAAATCCGGTAAAGGATTTGTTGCGCGCCTGATGTTTGTGGTAGCACCAGTATCGGCTTTTGTTAACAATACTCCGTTGGTTGCCCTGCTCATGCCATACGTGCATAATTGGGGGGCAACCAACAAAGTCCAATTATCCAGATTGATGATGCCGCTTTCATTTGCTACTATTATTGGTGGTTGTGCCACGTTAATAGGAACTTCTACAAACCTGATTGTAGGCGGACTTGTTGAGGATCAAAAGATAATTCACGGATTAAAGCCGCTACAAATATTTGATTTTGCCAGTGTAGGCGTTCCCATGATCATAATTGGCGGACTGTATATGATTTTTGTGGGCGACAAGATTCTGATAAAGAGAAAAGCCAAAGCCCCCGAAGTTCCAACAAGTTCACGCGATTATATTTTTGAATTGCAATTGAAAAAGGGCAGTGAAGTAATAGGTCAGTCACGCGAAGATTCCCATTTTTTAAAAAATGCAGGATTTATCCTGGTTGAAGTAACCCGCGATGGTATTCAATACCCTGATCCTGAGCCTGATTTTATTTTTAAAGAAAATGATATACTCATATTTGCCGGACAAAAAGAATCAATTGCTGAATTGGTAAATGCAGACAAGCACAGGATTATTCCTTCGGTAGGAAGCTTTTCAAAACGAAAGCAGTCAGAAATTATCGAAATTGTTGTTTCACACAAGTCCGGAATGATTGGAAAAAGGTTGATGCACGAGAATTTCAGGGGAAAATATGATGCTACGGTACTGGCCGTTCACCGAAATGGAGAAAACCTTACTGGTCAAATCGCCAATATTGATTTAAGGGCCGGTGATGCATTGTTATTGCTGGTTGGTAATAAATTTAATGATTTATCAAAATCTACCCAGGAATTTTATGTAATATCTAAAATAAAGGAAATAAGGCGATTGGGCTATTTAAAAACCGCAACTTTGGTGGTTGGCCTTCCATTAATTGTAATTTTGAATGTATTGGGATTTATAAAACTTTTTACAGGTATTCTCGTACTTTTAATTCTTACCCAATTAATGAAAATTGTAACGCCAAAAGAAATGGCTGCAAGCGCTGATTATGAACTCGCAATTGTAATAGCACTTTCGCTGGCACTCGGTGTGGCCATGGTAAAAACCAATGTAGCCCAGTCAATTGCTGATTTATTAATGTACCTGTTTAAACCGCTGGGCAGGTTCGGTGCTTTGGCCGGAGTTTATTTTATTACTGCTGCACTGGCAGGTTTTATAACAAATAAAGCCGCAGTGGCCATAATTTTCCCAATTTCATTAACACTTGCCGTGCAATTAGGGGTAAACCCTTTGCCTTTTGTTTTAGTAGTCTCGTTTGCAGCAGCGGCAAATTTCATAACCCCTTTCGGCTATCAAACCAATCTTATGGTTTACGGACCAGGAGGATATAAATTTAAAGATTTTATAAAAGTTGGAATACCGTTAACAATTATTTACATGATTGTTACAGTTTTAATTCTTAGTTTGCAATACCTCTGAAAATGGAGAATAAACAAATTGAAATATACAGTAAACTGGCTGTTAAAGCTGCAATTGGGGCAGGAAAGAAAATACTGGAAGTATACAACCAGGATGATTTTGAAATTGAATTTAAAGCTGATAATTCTCCGTTAACAAAGGCTGATAAGGCTGCAAATAATATTATTACTTCAGTTTTGGATATCACAAAATTGCCGGTAATCAGTGAAGAAGGAAATATAGAGGAATTTGAATTGCGAAGGGACTGGAAATGGTATTGGCTTGTTGATCCGCTCGACGGGACAAAAGAATTTATTAAACGAAACGGTGAATTTACAGTCAATATCGCTTTAATGCATAAAACAAGGCCATGGTTGGGAATTATTTATGTTCCTGTATTAAACAAGATGTATTATTCGGATCATGAAAATGCATGGATGGTAGAAAACTTAGATGTAGATGGTAAAGAAGAAAATATCTTTATTGAGATAGAAAGCAGAAAAAAAAAATTGCCTCGGTTTTCGAATGAAAATATCGTGATACTTGCAAGTAAATCGCACCTTTCGGAAGAAACAAAACAAAATATAGAAAAAATAAAGCAAATCCACCCGGGTGCCAGCGTACAAAATGTTGGCAGCTCATTGAAGTTTTGTTATATTGCCGAAGGAAGGGCAGATTTTTATCCGCGGTATGGCAAAACAATGGAATGGGATACAGCTGCTGGTCAGGCAATTGTTGAAGCAGCCGGAGGTAAAGTTATAAGGATGAGTGATTTGAAACCGATGGATTATAATAAGGAAAGCCTTGTAAATCCGGATTTTATAGTGACTAACCAAAAAATATAGTAATAATGGGTAAAAAGTTTTATTTCCAATGCAGGGAATGTGGAACAAAGATTGAAGGATTCAAAGAATGGTTCGCGGCTAACCAGGCTTGTCCATCGTGTAAAAAATCAAATGTTTACACCATTTATTCTACAGAAAAAGAAAAAATTAAGCCATTAATTGCAAATGATGCAAAACCGGAAAGTCTTTGGCATTATTTTGATTTTTTACCCCTCGAAAATAAAGAAAATATTTTAACAGAGGGAGAAGGGGCTGTACCAATTGAAAGATGGCCATTTCTTGAAAACTTTGCAAAAAGAAGATATAACCTTTCGTTAAAAGTTTACGTGGGAAGAAATGATAAGAGTTTTGCCACAGGAACTTTTAAAGACAAAGGCGGAACGCTTGCTGCCAGTGTAATGAAAGAACATGGTATAAAAGAATATGTAGTGGTGAGCACAGGTAATACAGCTACTGCGTTTGCCCATTATATGTCGAGGGCTGGTGTGTCGCTTTCTGTTTTTTTACCCGAGAATGCGTTGAATGACAGTGTTGCACATATTGGAACTTACGGACAAAAAGTATTCAGTGTTAAAGGCGATTATGCCTATGCAAAAAAAGTGGCTGCCGATTACGCAACTAAACATGGAATACTTATTACTGGCGGAAACCTTGATCCATTGCGGCTTGAAGCAAAAAAAACCCAGGTATTTGAGATTCTTCGTGAAATTGGATATATACCCGATGTTTACATTCAGGCACTGAGCGGGGGCACAGGCCCTTTTGCTGTTGAAAAAGGAATAAATGATTTGGAGGGGACAGGTTTGGCCGATAAATTGCCGCGTTTCCTGTTGGCACAGGGAGATCGTTGTGCGCCGCAGGCAATGGCCTGGGCAAAAGCAAAAAGCGAAGGGTTTCCGGAAGGATACCAATTTAATTACCCGGTTATTGATAACCCAGAACCGTTAATTCCAACAATTGCAACAGGAAACCCCAAAACATACCCACTTATGGCACCGCTTGTGCGAAAAAGCGGTGGCGAAATCTACCAGATTAAAGAAGAATTGGCCATTGATGTGGCCAGGTTAATTGGGTTTGAAAGGGTAATTAAAATAGGTCCGGCTTCTGCAGCCGCTATACTTGGCTATTTTGAATCGTTGAAACAGGGATTTATCAAAGATGGAGAAACCGTATTTATCAATATGGGCGAAAGTGCCAATCGTGCTTTCCAGTTTATGCACGATGCAGCCTATACTACTTCAGTTGTAAGTACAGTAGAAGATTGCGAAAGATTTGACAGGAAAAAATACCGTGATTTGGTTTGGAAACCCTTTGAGATTGATTAATAAACAATTGATTTAATACCGGAAACTGAAAAAGAATTCAGGGATCAGGATGTTAAACTGAGATGAATAATTTGAGAAAATCATTTTGCCTGAATCCCGGGCTAAAATAATTGCTCAGATTTAGGGTTGTTTATAATTTTTAATATTTGTATTCATACGAACGAATAATTTCCATAAATTTGTAAAGTTTCGTTTTAAAACAATCAAAATTATATATTCTATACAAAGGTGAAAATTGCAGTAGATTTTGATGGAACAATTGTAGAGCATCAGTTTCCAAAAATTGGAAAGGTAAAACCATTTGCTTTCAGTTCGCTAATTGAATTGCAAAAGCTTGGACACCAATTGATACTCTGGACCTACAGATCGGGAAAGGAGCTTGAGGAAGCTTTAGATTTTTGTAAGGAAAACGGACTTGAATTTTATGCAGTGAACAAAAATTATCCCGAAGAAGTTTATGATAATTCTATCAGTCGGAAAATATTTGCCGATATTTATATTGATGACAGGAACATTGGCGGGTTTCCGGGGTGGAGCCTTATCTGGCGACTTATAAAAAACAATAATCCGCTTGATTTTAACGAATTCGTGGAAGAATTATCCCTGGATGCAAAAAAAGATACTTTTTCTGAAAAAATTAAAAAGCTCCTGAGTTAGTTGTTAAATTTATTAAATTAAAATACATGGGAATAAACAAAGTTATTTTGGTCGGACATGTTGGAAAAGATCCTGTAGTACAATATGTTAAAGAAGATGTTCCTGTTGCACGTTTTACACTGGCAACCAGCGAATCCTTCAGGGATAAAAACGGACAAAAAGTTACCAATACCGAATGGCATAATATAGTTGCCTGGAGAGGCCTTGCTAAAATAGCCGAACAATATGTAAAAAAGGGCACACAGGTGTACATTGAAGGTAAAATCACAAACAGGAGTTACGAAAAAGACGGAGCTACAAAATACATTTCTGAAATAGTGGCAGCCAGCATGGAATTGCTTGGCAGGCCTGCCGATTCCTCAAATCAGTCAACGGCTGCAAACACATCATCACAGGCAGATGTTAGCTATCCGCAAAATGGGAATAATACTGAGATTGAAGATTTCGGAAGCGGGGATGATCTTCCTTTCTGATAAAAATTGAATAAGGTTGTCATACAGCAACTTAGTGAGATTTTCGGTTTGGTTTCGGGCAATTATATGCTTAGCTAAATACTTTGAACCAAAAAGGATCATAAGTAAATTCTGATTTTGTTTTTCTTTTATGCACTCTCTCTTAATTGTAAAAATTAGACAACCTTTTATTAAAAGATCAAATGTACTGCTGAATAAATCGGCAATTTTAAGTTTGTAAGAAACAAATAAATGAAGCGGTTTTTATTAATATGCGGATTTTTCGGAATACTTGCCTGCAGCGAGACTTACACCCCAAAACCAAGGGGATATTTCAGGATTGAATTTCCTGAAAAAGAATATGTTAAAAGCGAAATTGACGGGCCTTTTGCTTTTGAAATTCCAAAATACAGCGTTTTAATACCTGACGACACTAAAGATGCAGAGCAATACTGGTACAATCTTGTTTTTCCACAATTAAAAGGGAAACTGCATATTACATACAAAAATCTTGACAAAAACCTGGCAAAGTACATAGAAGATTCCCGCACACTGGTGTACAAACACACCATTATGGCTGATGCAATTTCTGAACAGGTATTTATCAGCCCCGAAAAAAAGATTTACGGTATTTTATACGAAATCAGAGGAAATGCGGCTTCGCCATACCAGTTCTTTGCTACCGACAGTACAAAGCACTTTTTAAGAGGTTCTTTATATTTTGATGTATATCCTAACAAAGATTCACTTGCCCCGGTATTCGATTTCATAAAATCTGATATAACCCATCTTATGGAAAGCATTGAATGGAAATAGTTCATTCCTTTAACTTAAATCATCTGAACTTGGAATTTTTATTATTTTTCCGGTAAGTAATTCATGCCTGTATTTTATAAAATAGAAACAGAAGAATTTAAATTAGGAATATGGCAGCTACAGGAATCCATGGAGCTGTTAAGCCAGTTATTTAAGCAGAAAGCACCATCACAGGAAATTAAAAAAGTGGAAAATTTCAGTTACACACACCGTAAATCAGAATGGATGGCGGTTAGATTGCTGTTGTATGAACTGCTGGGTGATGTAGTTGAGGTAAACTATGATCAAAATGGCAAACCTTATTTGGAGGACAGAAAATATAAAATAAGTATTTCACACACAAAAGGAGTTGTTGCCGCTATAGTTACGCAAGTCAATTCAGGAATTGATGTTGAATATGTAAATGAGAGGGTTCTGAAAATTGAATCGAAATTCATGAGCAGCAGTGAACTTATGGAAGTTAATACTGATCAAAAAGCAAAGAAATTGCTTTTATACTGGTCGGCCAAAGAAACTTTGTATAAATTATATGGCGTAAAAGGCCTTGATTTTAAAAAAAATATAGGTATTCAACCTTTTGAATTAAAAGAAAATGGCGAAATTGGCGGCAGAATTGAAATAAACAACAAAAAGGCAGCCTATCGGCTGAATTACTTTTTTTTTAATATTGAAAGGCTTAAAACAGAATATGTTTTGGTGTATTGTTTTAATTAAAACTTTGAAAATTGTCGGATAAAAAATTACATACCCTGTTAATAAAAGAAGGCAGAAAAAAAATATCAGTTCTGATTGATCCTGATAAACATACAAAAGATTCTTTGGTGCATTTAATAAGGCTTTCGGAAGAAGCTGGCGTTGATTTTTTTCTTATAGGAGGAAGCCTTTTACAATCTTCAATTGAAGAAACTATTGATAAAGTGAAGGCTAAAACGACAATTCCAATTATTTTGTTTCCCGGAAATCTTTTACAGTTATCTCCCAATGCCGATGGAATGTTATTACTGAGCTTGATCTCGGGCAGAAATCCTGATTTACTTATTGGAAATCATGTAATTGCTGCACCTGTTATCAGAAAAGCCAAAATATTTACAATTCCTACCGGATATATCCTGGTAGACACAGGTAAAACAACTTCGGTGGAATATATGAGTAACACAAAAGCAATTCCCTCTGACAAACCTGATATTGCTGTAGCCACGGCAATGGCCGGCGAAATGTTGGGTTTAAAAGTAATTTATCTCGATGCCGGAAGTGGCGCTCATCAACCAGTTCCAGAAAAAATGGTGGAAATGGTTAGACAAAACATTTCAATTCCATTAATCGTGGGCGGGGGCATAAAGACCCGTGACCAGGTGGAGCGTTTATGCAGTGCCGGTGCTGATATTATAGTGGTTGGCAATTATCTTGAAGAAAATGCAAATAAAATAAAAGAATTTGCTGAAGTTGTACAACAATTCTGAGCTTCACTGATGAAGCCCGATTTCGAGGCCAACAGTAAGATTTGGCAGGGTAAACTGACCCTTCTCATCAAGGTATTCTTCAGTAAATAAATCACTTAGTCGATAGGTACCGGTAATTACAAACCTGTTGGCCCCAATCCTGGCTTTTAAACCATACTGGAATTTTTCCACATAATTTATGTTTGAATAAACCACTTTTTCCATCGAGGCATTGCTTTTAGAGGTTGCAGGATCAACTTTGTCTTCAAAACTATGTTTGGCTTTTACTGTCCAGGAACAATATGCCCCTAAATCGACGAACCTGCCAATAATGTTTCCCCTTTTCCCTAAATTAAATCTGAAATAAAAATCCGGGCCAAAATTGTTGAATTTAAGCTTTTCAGTTTTATGCTGCACAGAATCAGGAATAATTTTATTTTCGCTTTGTTTAAGGTTATAAGTTTCGTTAAAGTAGTTAATACCTGCGCCCAGGGCAAACCAGTTTGTAACTTTTAATTTATACCTCCAACCCAGGTTAAAAACCCCCGATGTCCCGTTTTTAACATCAATTTCGGTGTCGAGGCCCGAAGGGATAAAAAAGGAGTACCCAAGGTATAGATGAGTAAAATGCCTGAAGTTTGGCCCTTCTTTCGGCATTTTAAAGTCGTAGTCACTTATTTTTTCATGCAGGATAACTGTTTGTCCGAAAGCACGAAATGCGAGAAGAAATAAAAATAAAATGGATAATTTTTTTATTATCATAGTTTAAAATTTATATCATTCAATAGTAAAGCTATTTGTAAAACCTTTGTAATGTACCCTTATTATTGACCCCGCCTGATAATCTTTTAACATGATAAACGCAGGTCTTTTACTGTAAACGTCTATCAGCCAGTAATCTTCAAGATAATTATTACTGGTTTCAACATGGTAATAGAGGTAATTATTTGATTGGAGGAACTGACGATTTATAAATTTCTCATTCACTTCTATAAAAAGGGTATCTTTTTGCTGAATAAAACTAAAAGTAGCTTCTGTTTCATGTATTTCATCATTCTTTAGGAAAAATGAAGCCTGTGGAACGCCGTATCCATGTGCATAGTCAAAATAGGGATATAAATGTCCGGATTCTTCAATCTTTTTAAAGAGCTGCATGTTAGATAAATAAGGCATAATTTGCCAGGCACAGGCGGCAAAACCGGTAACAAGCGGAGCAGCAAATGAGGTTCCCTTAACTTTTTCGAGTTTCGACTCACCGGATGCAATTATCTGGCCGTAGGCCACAACATTTGGTTTTAACCTGTAATCGGAAGTAGGGCCAAATGAACTGAAACTGGCATGGTAATCGGTAACCGGACTGATTGCCCCAACACTTAATACCGAATCGGCATCGGCAGGTGTAGCCACAATTTTCCAATCGTGGTTGCCATCATTTCCCATGGCATTTATAACCAGCATTCCTTTGTTTGCCGCCATTGTTGCAGCTTTTGATACCATGCTGGTATGGCCGTTCATTTCAAAAGTGTAATATCTTTCGTGGGTATAAGCCAGCGAGCTGTTTATGATATCGGCTCCATTTTTATCCGCCCATTCCATAGCCTGTAACCAGTATTCTTCTTCTGCAGAACTTTCACGCCCGGTTTCTGTTCTTGCCAGAAGAAATTCTGCCCCGGGGGCCAGGCCAAATAATTTATTACCAATTTTACCTGCAATGCACGATACTACCATGGTTCCATGGTCATTATAACTGTACACAAAATCTTTTTTTTTGGCAAAATCCCAACTGGCTATAATCTGATGATTTAAAATCAGGTGCTTTAATACCGGATTTTCTTTTAAACCAGAATATCCGGCATCGAAAATGGCTATTCTTATTCCTTTTCCGTTGAACCCCGAAGCACCAAAAAGTCTGCCCTGCATCCTGTCAATTTGTTTCTCAAGCAGGTCGGTTTCATCCGGGTCCAGAAGCGTATCGTAAGTAGCTGCAGGTATAAAATCGCTGTGGTTTTGCACAAGAATTTCGCGTACGAATGGCAACTTACCTATCAGGTTAATTTGCTGATTGTCAGCAACAACTGAAACAGCATTAAACCAGCGTAGCTTACAATTAACACTAAAAGCAAGGGCTTCAATCCTTTTTATATAGTTTTCATTTAATGGAAAGTCCGATGAGTCGAAAAGGGAAATATTTTGTTTTAGCCTTCTTTCAATTGCCTTTTTGTCGAAATATTTGTAAGGATTAAAGATAACGTCTTTTTTATCTTTTAAAAACACCCAGTACCTGTGTTGGGCCTTAGCCGGAATTAACAGGAACAAAATCAGGATTACTGCCAGAAATATGAATTTTTGAAAAAAACCTCTCATCACAAAGCAAATAAGTACAATAACAAATTTAACTAATTTTCGGTATTTCAATCATTGAAAAAAAAGCACGAATTGCACAATAACATATAATAGTTGTTATTTTCGCAATAGACCCATAAAGCTACAAATAGTGGAGTGGCAATTTATTTGTTTAAAACTGATTTTGCTCCAAATTAATTTTTAAAAGTATTTGTAACCCTGTGCCTGGTTTCTTGTTCTGAAATGTCGTGACAATGTAAACAGTAGAAGAGAAAAGTTACAAAAATGGAAAACAAATTAATTGAAATTAGCATGAGGCCTCAGATTAAGGGGCAAAGCGTGACGTCTTGCTTGACGAGGGGTCTTTAGCAATAAATGATGGAGCTGATTAAAAAATATAGAAATGAATAATTATTTAATAGAAATTGAAAACTAACACGAAAAGAAATAGAATAAAAAGAATGTGTTTTTTTACATTAATAATTAATTTCTAACCATTTACAATGAAATGAAATTCTTATTTTTTTTAACAATTGGATTTTTATTAATTAATCCTTGTCTCAGCCAAACTAATACTATTAATTATTTGAAAGAAAATGACACAAGTTTTGTGTTTACAAGAAAAACTTTTAATAACTGGATTTTAGAAAGTATTTCAATCTTAAACTATAAAAAATCCAAGGTGACTTTTTATTATGATAGTTTAAATGTTTATTACATCACACTCCTGGCTAATAGTCCAATTTCTGACAATGAAGGCTTAAGTATTTATTATTCAACATTTGATGTGTCTAATTATAAGGACATTGAAGATGAAATTAATAAAAATATTGATCCCAAAAAGATGCCTAAATATGAGTATTCCAATTTGTTTTTTTTAATTATTTCTAAAGATGGAATACTACTAGATGCTGGAGTTATATGGAAAGAAGATGAAATTTTAAATAATGAAGTATTAACTGCTATTAAAAAAATTAAACATTGGATACCGAGTAAATACTATGGATTTAATGTAAACAGTCTTGTATACTTAAGATTTCGTTATCATTTGAAATAGTAAAAGAGCTAAATTTTTTATATTTATTCTGCCCCCCTGACGCGGGTTTGTAGCCCGTACCAAACCCCGACGCCTGTTTCCAAAACTGGTTCGAGTATAACCAATAAATAAAATAAGCCAGAATCAGCTTAAATGCGAGTTTTCAATCAACTCACCCCCGGACTTTTCACTGCAAAGCAAATAGGCGTTACTGTTTGAGGGGAGGCGGTATTTGGCTTTAAAACTTTTCGGTTTCCGGAATTTAGACCCGAAAGGTTTCAAAAACCTTTCGGGTCTGAAATCCCAAAAATAACCAAACTTATACCTACATCACAGCAAACCAAAAAAAATTCCTACCTTTACAATGGCAAGGAATTCAGTCATATGAGTGTCAATGCTATTGGCGGCCTATATGGGAGTGGAGCTCATCAAAATAGTGGATAAATTATTACTCAACCAAGACCCAGATCAAGTGAAAAATCTTATACTCGAGAAGGTTTGGATTTAGTTTTAATTTATATCCTGAATTTGAAACAGGAAGGAAATTAATCAGAATTAAACGGGATGGCGGTGATGTTCGAAAAAAGAATGTGCAGGAATTCAATGTAATACAGTAGAAGGTAAAGAATTCTATAATTTAATTGAGAGTGAATTAAATAAAAATGGTCTTGTTAATATGAATATTAATAACAATGGGAATCCAAATAACCCAATACTTGGAGATGTTTACAAAACTATTAAGAATAGATCATGAAAAAGCTCATCTTAATTTCACTAATATTGACATTAATTCATTTAGAATGTTGTAAAACCAGCACTGATAGTCCACAAAAGAATATTAATTTTAAATCAAATACAGATTCAATATCACAATCAAGAGAATTCAATATAAAATATTTTAAACCTGATACATCAATAAACAATAATCTATTTTTAAACTCACCTACTTCAACAATAAAGATACTTGGTGATATTATGCCTTTTATTGATAATGGCGCTGATTTTCCTGATGCATATTTTTCAAATAAATCAGGCATGGAGTATTTAAGAATTGTAATTTATCCAGGTAGTTTCAAAAACAGTCTTGACCTATTTGAAGTAGGATATTCATCTTCGCTTTCTAATATAAAAACAAAAATTGCGACAGAAATTCTTTCTTTCGAAACTGAAAGTCATATTAGGTTGGGAATGAAAAGAAAAGAATTAATTAAAATTAAAGGGGACAAATATACTGAAGTAGATGAAAAAAATGTTAAAATTATCAAGTATATATTAGACGATTTTGATAACTCTGAATTTTTAAAACGATATAATATGCCAGTTTATATATTTCAATATTTTTTTGATAAAGACAATCTTATCAAATTTTCTTTTGGTTTTGAGTATCCTTAATTCCCCTCAATATGGTTCAAGTCTATGACTTGTGCGAGCATTGTAAAAATAAAAATTAACAAAAAAAGGAACATCCCAAATCGGGATGTTTTATTTTAGTATGTTGAGCCCATAATTGGTGCCAGCCCGGGATGCAATGTTCAAAAGTATTTTATTATTTATCAATTTGCTGGTCAATTATTTCCTTTACCGGATTTCCGTTTGCACCCGAAGGAAAAGCTATTCCGAGTATCCTTGCAATGGTTGGCGCTACATTATTGATGGGAACAGCTTCTGTAATTTCATCTTTTTTCAGGTTCCATCCATAAAAGAACAGAGGTACGTGGGCATCGTACCGGTATGGCGAGCCATGGTAAAGATAATGTCCCGATTCTTTTTTGTTTTCTTCCATCCATCCAGGTTCAAAACAAAGCAAAATATCCCCGGATCTTAATTCATTAAAGGAATTCCGGAACTTTTTTAACATTCCCGATGATGAATCGGCAGATTGGAGAATTGTGGCAGTGGTGGCCTTGGCAATTCCCTTAAACTGATTGATAAACTGTGCCGCTTTTAGCTGGATTTCCCCTGCCGGTACTTTCGTAACATCTAATAAATACTGGCTTAAGTAAACCTGGTTGTCGTAATACTTTTTAATCCAGCCCGACTGGCCATAAGTAGCCTTTAAGTAACTATCAGTAAGAGACATAGCCAATTCAGGGTTAAAGGTGCCCACAGGCATTCCAATTTCCTTCAGGTAATCGGGATTATCGGCTGCACCCCTGTCACTGGTGAGCACCACCAATACATTTTCCTTGCCCAGGTAATCGTCGATAAATTCAAGCAAATGGGCAATATCATTGTCAAGCCTTAAATAAATATCTTCGAGCTCAATAGAATGAATGCCAAAAAGTTCGGTTACATAAGCCGGGATAGAAAATGAAATCGTAATTAAATCAGGAAATTTACCTTTTCCCAGTTGTTCATTGATAATGGCAGAAATTGAAAAATCCAGGGTTATGGTGTTTCCAAAAGGAGTATATTTAATTACCGATAACCCTTCCGATTCTTTAATATGTTGAAGTTGGTACGGAAAAGTTCTTTTGTTTCCGGAAAAACCGGTTTCATAGGAATTATTGTCGGCCAGGCTTTCAGTATACGAACTTAATTTTAGTGTAGTGTTCCATTCGCGCTGAAGGTATAAATCCACAAATTCTTTTTTGTTAAAATCATTGACCCATTTTGGAAGGGTATCCATGTAAAATGAACCGGATGTCCAGTAGCCTGTTTTATCGTCGAACCAGTAAGCTGCATTGGCCAGCATACCCGAGGTCAGCACTGCAGCATAGTTTTTCAGAGAAACAGAAATAACCTTTGATTGTTTGTAATTCGAGAGTTTTAATTCATCACCCAGGGTTGAACCAATTATATTTTTAGGCGAGAATTTATTCATGCTCAGCGAGGTGCCTGTTTTTACCTCCGGATCAGTGATACAATACTGTTCTTTTCCCGAAAGCCTGTTGTACCATAAGTCCGACACAATTCCATGATCAGAGGGATTGGTGCCGGTTGAAAGGGTTGTATATCCCTGTGCTGAACCTGTGTACATATAATCATAAAAAGCATTCGAGCAAAAACTACCCTCATTGAGCAGCCTGTTAAATCCTTTATCGGAAAACTTATCCCTGAACTTATCAATAAAATCGTAGCGCATATTTTCAATAACCACCTGGATTACAAGTTTTGGCTGCCCTGGTATTAACTTTTGCGACAGAACTGAGCAATAACTGGTAGCCAGGATAAGAAAGAGAAATAATCTCCTGTAATTCATAGTTTATAGTTTAATTTAAAATCAGAACAGGCAAAGATAGTTTTCACTCTTTAAAAGAAAAAGTTTTTAATTTATCTGAATAATGTGATAATAAATATTTTGCACTTTGCAATAAAAAACACTAATTTTGATTAATGATTAAATAATTTTCAAACCCAAGCAAATTTTAAAATTATGGAAAATACTGAAAACACTGGTACTCAGAATCCTGTTACCCCAAATGCTCAGGACGATAAAGCAATTGGAATTTTAAGCTATCTAGGTCTGTTGTGGATTGTTGCTTATATCCTGTATGGCAGCAAAAAAACAGAGTACAACCTATTCCATGTTAAACAGGGATTAGGTCTGCTCATTGCTGGAATTGGACTTTACATTGTATGTTGGATACTTGTGTTCGTTCCAATCATCGGTTTCTTGTTCGGGATCTTGTCAATATTTGTTTACCTGGGGGTATTGGTTCTGGCCATCTTAGGAATCATAAGCGCTGCCAATGGTACTCAAAAAGAACTTCCTTTGGTGGGTAAACTTACAGCCAGTATGTTGAAGAATTTTAAATAATTTATTAAATAAACAGAGCTATGCATTGAACCTGTTTTGATGCATAGCTTTTTTATTTCCGGCAGCCAATGCTTAAAAAAAAGTCAATACTACGCTTAACCTCGTTGTTGCTTGTCTTTACATGTTTAATTACAAGCATTGATGCACAATACGTTAAAGAAAAAAGAACCACCAGGATTCTGTTTATTTTTGATGCTTCTAACAGCATGAATGGGTACTGGGAAAGCGGTAAAAAATTTGACATTGCCCGTAAAATACTCTCAAAATTGGTCGACAGCCTCGAGAACATTGAAAATACACAGCTTGCACTTAGAATTTATGGTCACCAGGTGGGACCGCCTTATAGTTGTATTGACTCAAAACTGGAAGTACCATTTGACTGGAAAAATGCACCCAAAATAAGGGAGAAATTAAACAGTGTATCCCCTAAAGGTACTACACCCATTGCCTATTCTTTAGAACAGTCTGCCGGCGACTTTACCAAATGTTCGAATTGCAAAAATGTGATTGTTTTGATTACCGACGGGTTGGAAGAATGCGAGGGCGATCCATGTGCCATTGCAATTAAACTGGCTGAAAAAGGAATCAGCCTTAAGCCTTATGTAATCGGAATTGGATTAAAAGTAGATTTAAAACAGGCATTTGAATGTGTTGGAAAATTCTACGATGCCGACCACGAAGTTGAATTTGAAGAGGTATTGAAAGACGTAGTTGAAAATGCTTTTAGTCAGACTTCGGCACAAATTAACTTACTTGATATTACGAGAAAACCAACTGAAACCAATGTAAACCTTACTTTTTACAACCAACAAACCAACGAATTCCTTTTTAATTCCATACATACATTAAATAAACTGGGCAACCCCGATACGATTTTCCTGGAACCAAGGATTACCTACAAAATTGTTGTTAATACAATACCCCCTGTGGTTAAGAACGATATAAAGATTGTTTCAAAAAAGCATAATATTATCGAAATACCTGCAGCACAGGGATATTTGAGGATAGAACAGGAAAAGGGGAATGACTACAACAATGACAAATTTGTTGTTAAAGAGGCAGGTAAGGCAGAAACCATTTATGCCCAGGAGTTTGGAACCACCGAAAAATACCTGGTAGGGTTTTACGATATTGAAATACTTTGTTTACCAAGAATTTTATTGAAAAACATTGAAATAAAGCAAAGCCAGACCAATACTCTTAAAATCCCGGAACCTGGAATTGCAAACTTTTCAATGCCCTCGACTGGTTATGGCAGTCTGTATGTTTTGCGTAATGGAACCCAGGAATGGGTTTGCAACCTGAATCAATTTACCCGGAAAGTACTTAAACTTCAACCGGGGAATTATCTTGCCATTTACCGGACTGGTTTGGGTACGAGTATGAATCAGTCAAATGTAAGAAAATTCACCGTTGTTTCAGGCAGGTCCCTGTCTGTCGATTTTTAGTAATTCATTGTTTTATACCAGATTAAAAATAAAGATCGCGGGTTCCATTTTTTATTTTATCAATCCGGTCCCTCACTTTTTCAACGTATTTTACGTCTTCCATCTCTGCAATTTTTTCTTCTATGAGTTTGTAGCCTTTTCGTTTTGTGTCTTCAGGGGCATAATCTTCGAGATACTCAACAAGGGTAAGCAGGGCATTGGGTGTACAATACCTTTTTATAAAACCGGGAACCGAAAACTCCATAAAGTGCTCACCGGTGCGGCCAAGACGGTAACAAGCAGTACAAAATGAAGGTATGTACCTGTTGTTAATCAGTTCGTCCATAATTTCATTTAAAGTCCGGTTGTCGTTAATGGTAAACTGTTCGCTCTGGAGATCCTGTTCTTTTACATCTGCTTTGGTATAGCCTTTCATTTCTATATTGGTACCGCCGTCGATTTGAGAAACGCCAAATTCCATTATTTCGTCGCGCACACGTGCTGGTTCACGGGCAGTAAGTATTAGGCCGGTGTAAGGAACAGCCAGTCTTAAAATGGCAACCAGTCTTGTAAAATCGCTGTCGCTAACGAGTTTCGATTTATCAATATCCAGTTCCGATGCATTTTGGATCCGCGGAAATGAAATGGTATGCGGACCAACGTTGTAGACTGCTTCGAGGTGATTTACGTGCCTTATCAGGCCAAGTACCTCAAAACGCCAGTCGAAAAGGCCAAACAACGCACCTATCCCCACGTCATCGATTCCACCTTCCTGTGCCCTGTCTAAAGCTGTCAGCCGCCAATCGTAATCGGTTTTTTTTCCACCAAGATGAACTTTATGGTAAGTTTCGGGATGATAAGTTTCCTGGAAAACCTGGTAGGTTCCAATGCCGGCTTTTTTAATGGTTTTAAAACCTTCTATGGTTTGTGGGGCGGCATTTATGTTTACCCGCCTTATTTCTCCGTTACCACTTTTTACGCTGTAAACCGTTTTAACTGATTCGGCAATAAATTCCGGATCGTATTGAGGATGTTCGCCATAAACCAGGATAAGCCTTTTCTGGCCAGTGTTTTCAAGTACCGTTACCTGTTCAACAATTTCTTTTTTATTAAGGGTAACCCTGTTAATTTGCTTATTTGTAGCTTTAAAACCGCAATAGGCACAACTGTTTGTGCAGTTGTTTCCGATATAAAGAGGGGCAAAAATTACAATGCGTTGGCCGTAAACTTTTTCTTTTAATGTACGGGCACCAATCTTTATTTCTTCAATTAGCTCAGGATCAGTAGTGTTAATCAAAACCGCTGTTTCTTCTAAACTCAGCCTGTTTTTAGCCAACGATTTTGAAATTATTTCCCGCACTCTGGCAGGTTCAGGATTCGCTTTGTTAAGGATTTGCCATATTTCATCTTCATCAATAAAAGGTTTCATGGCTTCGTCAGCAATCTTGTATTTCTGCGGTTGATATATCATTTCTAAAGAATAATTGAATTTGAGGCAAAATTAGTCCAAATTTAAGTTTCAAATTTATAATTTAAGTCATAAAACACGATTTAGGTTCTATAACATAAATTATAATTGATTAAAATATTGATTGTAAGCAATATCAGAAATTTTTTATTGGTTTGGTCCTTGTGCAATATTTTAAAAATATAGATTACCAGGAATTATATTATTATAAATATTTAATTTCGGGCTTTTATAAAACTTTACAGGATGAAAAGACTTATTTCGAAACTAATTCACGGACAAATTACTGACAAACCCAAAGATCCTTACCGTAGTTTAAAAATGCCGGTATATGAGGCAGCATCCTATGATTTTGAAAATTCACAGGCGCTTGAAGAAGCTTTTATGGGAACCCGTGATGCATTTGTGTATTCCAGGTCGGCAAATCCTACCGTGGCTGAGCTGCAAAACCGTATGATTTTGTTTTCCGGGGCAAACGAATGCCTTTGCCTTAGCTCCGGAATGGCTGCCATTTCAACTGTAATTTTATCCATTTGTAACCAGGGGGATAATATTATTTCATCTAAATTTTTATTTGGCAACACTTACTCCCTGTTCGCTAAAACCCTTTCTGCCGTGGGCATTGAAACCCGGTTTACAAATCTTGATAATATTGAAGAAATTGAAAACAAAACAGATGGAAAAACAAGGGCAGTTTTCATTGAAATGTTAACAAATCCGCAATTAATTATATTTGATATCAGAAAGATTTCAGCTTTGGCAGCAAAACACAACCTGCTGTTGATTGTCGACAATACCATCCTTACCCCTTATGTTTTCAGATGTGCCGATTATGGCGTGGACATTGAAATTGCTTCAACAACAAAGTTTATTTCAGGAGGGGCTACTTCCATTGGCGGGGCTGTAATGATTTATAATTCAGACAAATGGAGATCTATACCCAAATTGGCTCCTGAATTTGAAAAATACGGAAAACAGGCTATGATTAAAAAAATGGCCAGGGAAGTGTACCGTAATATTGGTTGTTGTTTATCGCCGAATAATGCTTATTTACAATTACTTGGGCTTGAAACCATTACTTTGAGGATTGATAAAATCTGCGATAATACGTTGCAAATTGCAAACTACCTGAAGAACCACCCGAAAATTGATAAACTTGATTATCCTTCGCTCGAAAGTTCAAAGTATTATATACTTGCCAAAGAATTATTCGGTTTAAAATCAGGTCCCTTAATCAATATCGAATTAAAATCAAAATCAGATTGTTACAGGTTTATGGACAATTTAAAAATGATAAGGCGGGGAACTAATTTTTGCGATAATAAATCCATGATCATTCATCCTCATTCAACCATTTACTGCGAATTTACGGAAGCCGAAAAAGAAGAAATGCTTGTTAACAGCAGAATGATGAGGTTTTCTGTCGGATTGGAAGATGTAAACGATATTATTGACGATTTGGAACAGGCTTTAACTGCAATTGATTAAAAATCAGCGCAAAAAGGATAATTATCCATTGCCCCAGAAATATTTGGAAGCATGGGTATCAGGTCTGATAAGTAATTTTTACCAATCAGGGGTTTAGCATGGTTGCAGGCTGACCGGTTGCTTCAAGAATATTCCACCATAATTCACCTTCAATGTCGATTTTTTTACGTTGTGCCACCGTTACCGGGATGGGAAGTAAGGTAAACTGATCGTTCCAGTTTCCGACAACGAAATCAGTTTTACCTGACATGGCAGCATGAACCGCGTTTTGAGCCAACAGACTGCAAAATTTACTGTCGTTGGCGTTGGCCGGGGCACTTCTGATAATATAGCTTGGATCGATATATTTTAGTGAATAAGGGAAGCTTTTAGAGTCGAATTCTTCCTTTATTTTATCTTTTAAAAAAAGTCCAATGTCTTTGTTTTTAACATTTCCGGAGGCATCCACTTTTTTGGGTTCATTTTCGAAAAAATATTGGCCGGCTCCTTCAGCCACAACTACCAGCGCGTGATGCCTGCTTTCGAGTCTTTTTCTCAGGGCTTTGAGAAAACCATAAGGACCGTTGATATCAAATTTTAATTCCGGAATAAGTACAAAATTCACTTCCTGTATTGACAGGGCGGCATTGGCTGCAATAAATCCGGAATCGCGACCCATTAGTTTTAGCAGGGATATCCCGTTGTAAGCACCATGTGCCTCATTGTGTGCATACCTTATAATATCGTTGGCGATGGTAAAGGCCGTTTCAAACCCAAATGATTTTTCAATCAAATCAATATCATTATCAATAGTCTTTGGAATTCCGCCTACCGCAATTTTAAGCCTCCTTTTTTCAATTTCTTCATGAATGGCATGTGCCCCACGTAAGGTGCCATCGCCACCAATACAAAAAAGAATGTTGATATTCATTATCTCCAGTGTATCAACAATCTGCGCTACGTCCTGGTTGCCACGAGATGAACCCAGAAATGTTCCGCCAGTCAGGTGAATAGCATCCACCATTTTAGGGGTTAGTTCTACAACTTCGTGGTTGTATTTTGGAATAAATCCTTCGTACCCGTATTTAAACCCTAAAACTCTTGAAATTCCGTACCGGTAGTACAACTGGTTCACAATACTCCTGATTACATTGTTGAGTCCGGGGCAAAGGCCGCCGCACGTTACAATTCCTACTTTTGTTTTTGCAGGTTCGAAGAATAAAAGTTCCCTTGGACCAGCCTTTTCAAACGAGATAGGCTCAATGCCCGTCATCATGCTTATTTTAAAACCTTCAAGTGAAGTATCATAGAGAACCCTGTCGTTATCGGTAATAAATTTATATTGTTGGCTGTTGGAGCGTGCAGTTTGTAATAGGGGCGATTTAACTTTTGGTTCACCAAGCGTTTTAACAATAAAATCTTCTTTTTTCATCAGAATTTCAATTTAAGATAAAATTAAAGGTGAAGCAAGATAATATAAAATCATGAATTTGAAGTAAATTTTAACCATGACCTAAAACATAATGCATATACTTTAAACCTGTAAGATGATTTTTTTAGTAACTTAGTCCTTTCATTAAAGGATTCATTTCAAAATTAAAGTAATGAAAACCAGAATTTTAAAATTTAACAACCGTCTCCTTTCCAAAATATTGGCCATGCTTGGATTAGGGGCAGCAATTTCTGAAAGTTGCGCTTTATATGGCACACCGGCAGAATACGGGACACCTTATGCAACATTTAAGGTGATGGGCAAGGTAACTACAGTGGAAGAAATCCCTGTACAAAATATCAGGGTGGTTCTCGATTACGATACCTCCTTTACAGATGCCAGTGGAAATTATGAGGTAAAAACGATAAATTTTCCTACGAATCAGACCTTCAGCCTTCATTTTAAAGATGTTGACAATGAGCAAAATGGAGAATTTACGGATTTGGATACTACTGCTGAATTCAAAAATCCTCAGTTTACAGGAGGAGACGGAGACTGGTACGATGGTGAAACCGAAATTGAACTGAATGTGAAGCTTAAATCAGCGAAATAATGGTTTCTGCATTTCCGTTTAAAAAAAAACTGGCCTTTGAATTGTTCAGACTTTACAGGAAGAATTCAAAAAAAATTCATCAGCTTGATTATATTTTTTGGGAATGTACCTTACGGTGCAATTTAAGTTGTCTTCATTGCGGAAGCGATTGTAAAAAGGACGATTTAAGGAAAGATATGCCTGTAAATGATTTTATCAGGGCCATTGACGAAATCAGAGAAATTGTTGAACCAAATAAAACCCAGATAGTTTTTACCGGTGGCGAGCCCCTTCTTAGAAAAGATTTGGAAGAATGTGGTATTCAGCTTTACCATAGAGGATTTCCATGGGGAATAGTAACCAATGGCTTTTTACTCACCCAAAACAGGCTGGAATCGCTTCTGAATTCTGGTCTTCGGGTGGTATCAGTGAGTCTCGACGGACTTAACGCTTCTCATAACTGGCTGAGAAACAACCCTGAAAGTTTCTCAAAAGCAATGCATTCCATCCAACTTCTGGCATCGGTACCTGATTTCCGATTTGATGTGGTAAGCTGTATAAATTCAAGGAATTTTGAGGAACTTGGGAAGTTAAAAGAATTGCTTATTGAAAACAAAGTAAAAGAGTGGCGGATTTTTACAATTTTTCCTACCGGAAGGGCAACCGATAATCCTGAATTGCAGTTATCCACTTTGCAATTTTCACAACTTTTTGATTTTATTTCCGAAACAAGGAAAGAAAACAGGATAAAGCTAAATTATGGTTGCGAAGGTTTTTTGGGAGATTATGAAGGAGAAGTCAGGGATGGATTTTTTTTCTGCCGTGCAGGGATAAATATTGCCTCAATATTGCATGATGGTTCCATAGCCGCTTGCCCGAGCATAAGGGAAAGTTTTGTCCAGGGAAATATTTACAGGGATAATTTCAGCGAGATATGGCAAAAAAGGTACAAGCTGTTCAGAAACCGGGATTGGATGAAAACCGGAGAATGCAAAGATTGTAGCTGCTTCAGGTATTGCGATGGAAATGGATTACATCTTAGAGATGGAAAAAACGGGGAATTAAAGTTTTGTCATTATAAAAGGATTCAGGAAGGCAAAGCCCAGGGCTTTTGTTAAACAAGAAAAGTGTATAAACGCTATTTATTCAGTAAATTTCTGAGTTCATTCACCTGATTGGTGAGTTCAGAAGATTTTTTTGCAAGTAATTCCTCCCTTGTTTTAATCCTTGTTACATCTACCGCGAAAAACAGAATGGATTCTACTTGTCCTTCTTCGTTATAAACAGGGGTATATGTGGCCAGGAACCATTTTTCGTGTCCAAGTTTTGTGTGTCTTTTAACAAGCCCTTCAAAAAAATTACCTTGTTTTACATTTTCAATTATTTTTACAAGTTCTTCTCTCTCATCATCTTTTAATAAATCAAGCACATTGTTTCCTTTTATTTCCTCGATGGAATAGTGCATGGTATTCAGAAATTTATAATTGGCATCAAGCAAGGTTCCGTTGGTAGTGTATTCAACAATCATCAGGGTATTGTTCATGGCTTCGAGTTTCGATCTTACCGAAGCCTCACTTCGGGCTGTTTTGGCATGTAATTCACTTAACTGGTTAAGTGCTTCTTTTGTTTTTTTATCCCTTTCTTCCAGTTCAAGTGTTTGCTGCCTTGTTTTTTCGAGTAATTCAGAGTTGATTATATTGTTCCGGGTTAACGAAAGCGTTCCTGCAATTGTGCTGGCTGCTTTTTCTGCGAAACTAACCTGGAATTCAGTGAATTCATCAAGTGATCCGAGTTCTATCACACCAAGTACTTTCGATTCAAAAATAATCGGGATAATTAGAATACTTTTTGGAGGTGCAAGGCCAAGGCCTGACATAATGGCCAGGTAATTTTCAGGTATTTTTTTAATATAAATTGTTCTTTGTTCTGCGGCACATGCACCCACCAACGATTCGCCAAACCTGAATTTTCTTTTCTGGTACCTTGTTTCGCTGTATGCGTAGCTCACTGCCATTTCAAGAACGGGTTCATCCTGCTCATAATCAGTAAGAAAAACGGCACCCATAGAAATTTTAAGTAAGTCAACAAGCTGACGAATTACATTCTCTGAAAGTGCTTTTAAATCGTGGTAATGCAATTGAAGCATTTTTGAGATTTTTTCCTGGCCTTCGTTAAATTCAGTTATTTTAGCAAGATGCTCTGTTGAATTGGCAACTTTAGTTCTAAGATCCAAAATTTCCATGAAAACTTCTTTTGTACTCTGAACCAGTTTATTGTTTAAAAATTCATTATCATTTTCGATGGAATAACTGCCTTCTTTTACTGATTTTGAGTTAGAAATCAAGTAGTTATACAATCCTGAAACTTTCAACAGACTCGCTTTCAATTTACCTTCGTTTGTTTTCAGGTCTGTACTGGTAATTGTTTCATTTAAAACAGGATTTCCTTTTTCTATTTCAGAGGAGATTTTATGCAAATCGGACCAGAAATGGTCGTGTTTTTTTAAATAAAAGAAAATTAATAAAATAACGGCCAGGTAAACAATTATTGTAACAAACCATATAAGATAGGGGTTGTAATTCAATGATTGAAGCAGAAATTTATCTTTGCTTCTCATGCATATATTCCAGATGTCGCGACTGTTGTTGAATTCTGCCCTGAAACAAAGGGTGAGTACGCCGTTTTCACGTTTTGTATTATAATGGCTTCCTTTTTCAGCGAGTAGTTCCTGGCAGGGGATACAAACTTTTTGAATAGGTTCGGAGATTAAATCCGTATTTTTGTTCATGGCAAACACCTGACCTTTACCTGCAGAAACAAATGTTTCTATATTATTATCTAAACCCTCTTCATTTAATTTATTGTTGTTTAGCCAGTTAAGCGAAACATGCAGGACAAGATATCCAAGGTATTTTTTTCCACCGTATAAAGCTGCAATTATGGGAATAACCGGGACATCCCTGCCATCTATTTTTTCCATCTCAGGAGACGAAATCTTAACCTGCTCCGATTCCGATACTTTTTTAATAATTATCTCAGAAGCCAGTGATTTAAATTCAGGACTGGTAACATCTTCAGTTACACCGGCACTGTTTTTTTTAAACCTTATAATGTTATTGGTTAAGCTATCTTTAAATAAAAACAGGTTTTCGATACTGTCCCTGATATTGTTTGTTTGGTTCAAAACAAGCGTAATCGATTGTAACCTTTGGTGGCTGAGCAATATTTTTTGAAATAATTTCCTGGTTTCGGATTTGAAATTATCGTTTTCAAAGTTTTTTGACAATTCTGTAGAAAGTATTTCTGCAACCGCACTGAATTTTTCCAGTTCAACATTTATTTCAAATTCGTATTCTTTTCCTGTTTCAAATAAAATCAATTCGGCACGGGCATTTAGCTGTTTTTGCAAATTATTCTGGTAATAAATCAATAAAATGATCAATGGAATTGCAATAATAATTGCAATCGATAATTTTAAATAGCCAGTTTTAAAGATGTTTAGTTTCATCTATCTTTAAAATATTTAAAAATTTAAACAGAATCAGCTTCAATACCCATTATAATAACCTTAACGAGTTGGTTGTCCCTGAATTCAGGAATTAAAGTGGTTAACACATTGGCCATTTTGCCCATTCCCGATTTCACTTTTATCTCCGCCTGCACCTTATTTCCTTCTTTGAGTAATTCCCATTTCGAAATAAGTCCTTTATATTCTTCAACCGGAATAACATAGCTGTAATCGCTAAAATGTCTGCCGGTAAGGTTTGTTTTTTCCATCCTGAAAAATATGGGCACCTGGTCGTTTACCGATTGAATAAAACCTTTCCCGTCTAGTTCAACAAGCAACAGAAACTTATCAATGGTTTGATAAATCTGTCTTTTTTCATACATGCCGGCATCTGATTCTTTCTGAATATTCTTGAGCTCAATCAGGTTCCGGCGCATTTCTTCTTCCTGCATGCTAAGTAATTCTGATTGGGTACGCGACTGTTTAAGCAACTCCCTTGTTTTATTGTTTACCAAAACATTGTTTATAGTAGAAGCTATATTTTCGCCTATTTTTTCAATGAATTCAATCTGGTAGCCTTTTATAACATTGAAGGACGCAATTTCAATTGCGCCGTACACTTCTTTGTTAATGAGCAGCGGAACAATTAACAGGTTTTTTGGTGAACTTTCGCCCAGGCCGGATGAGATGTTAATATAGCCATCAGGAATTTCTGTAAGATAAATGGTCTGTTTTTCGTTGTATATTCTACCGATAAAACCTTGTTCGGGATATATTTTTTTCTCAACAAATCTTTTCTGGTCGAAAGCAAAGGTGGCCATTTGTTCAAAATGCAGGTCGGCCGGATTGTCAGAATTTATAAAAAACAATGCCCCTACATTGGCATTCAGGTATTGAACCAGGTTGAGAATAATCTCATAACAAAGCTCCTGGAGGTTATCTCTGTTTCTTTGCAGAATGTTAACAAATTTCGACAAACCTTCCGATTCCCACAACCTGAGTTTTTCTTCCTTAAGCCTTATATGTTCATTGTACATGGCTTCGTTAAGTTTGTCATTAATCCTGATAAGCGCTTCGCCTATTTCGTCGTCAATAAAGGTAGGCGGATATTTTTGGGTAAAATTGTCGTTGGCTAGTCCATTAGCAAATTCAGCCATTTCTTTAAGCCTAATCCCAATCTGGTTTACCTTGTCAGAAAGTTCAACAAATTCTTTTTCGCCCTTTATATCTAATTTTGGCGGAACATGGCCTTTGGCAAGAAGATTTAATGTAAGCCTCAGCTTACGTAAGTTATCCCTGATAGACGATTGACTGTAATAGAATAAAAACTGGAGTAATATCAGGAAAACAAGATAACTGCAAGTTATATATAAAACGAATATAACCAGGTTTTTATCAATTTCATCCTGTGGATAGGTAATACAAAGAAATCCTTCAGTTTCGGGATTGTACCTGTAGTATAATTCCCAGGTTTTCCCTTCCTCATTTTCGGGCCATTTATAACTAATTTTGCCCGCCTCGTTGTTATTGCTTATCAGTAATTTGAAAATATTGGTTGAGGACATATCTTCCCCCTGCTTGTCAGGATGAACAAGAAAAATTCCCTGTTTGTTTATTAAAAAAGGATAACCGGTGATGTAATATTTCCTTGCGGCAAAAATTTCTTTTAATGCCATACCTATCCTTTCCCTTATTCCCAGATAGTAAATCCCTTCTACTTTTCCATCTATATAAATTGGTTTATAGCTGGCAAGGTACCATGAATTTCGCTGATGCACCCTTCCTGTAAATTGGTTGCCTTCTTCAATGGTTTGAACTATTGGTGAACTGTTTATGATAATATCGCCGGTCATTCTGTCTTCAGAAAGGTTTTTGAGGCTGGTGGAAATGTTTACATAACCCTTATCACACTTCTGGTAAATAGAAACTTCCACTTTGGTAAGCTTATTTAATTCATCTACAATGCTATAACTTCCTACAATAGGTGAATTATCTACTTTCCATTCTTTAATTTTAACATTCAGAGGCATATTGGTAAAAGGATCCACCGCTTCAAAATCAGTTTCTTTTTCTGTATTTATTACTATATCAGATAGTTCGTTAATTTTATTTTCGGCAGATGCTACAGCCAGGTTAAGAATGTCACGGTCGCGATTAAGATAAATATTTATGATATTTGAAAGTTCAGTAATTTCCTTTTCAACCATGTCCTCAACTTCTATTTTCAAGCTGTTTCTGCGTTCAAAGTACAATATGGCAGATGTGGCAAGGAAAATAATGGTAAATAAAATAGATACCATTAACTGAACGCGCGTGAGGGCTTTTATTTTACTGATAAAATTCATTAAACTGGCTGCAAAATTATTTTTGTTGCAAACATGTTGTTACAAATCAGTTTGCTGCTTAACTCCTTATTGTTGAGTTTACAATAAATGCTATAAAATTAGAATTTTTTTTATATAACTTTACATAATGAAACAAAATTTACAAATAATTCGAAAATATTATTATCCATACAAGAAAGCAGAAATCTTGCCAAAGATGGACAATGAAGCTGAATTTGTAAATTTAAGAATAACTGCACGGGCGTTCTATTTAAAATGACAGCCGAAGGCAAAGAGATTATAACTTTGAATCGCTTTAAATGCTTATTATTTAATTGATTAGAGGAGGAAAGAACAAATCCGGTTTAAAAAAAAACTTAATTTCAGCCATAGTTCTCCAATTTGAGTTTACTTTTGGAATTTGTTAATGCCGGCATTATCATGACAAAAGGAAAAGATTTAAAACCACACATCGGGATTTTTGGAAGACGAAACACAGGTAAAAGCGCTCTTATAAACCATCTTTCGGGGCAACAGACAGCTATTGTGTCCGATATTGCGGGCACAACCACTGATCCGGTTAAAAAATCATATGAAATAACAGGTTTTGGACCTGTAATCCTGGTAGATACTGCAGGAATAGACGACATTGGGTCTTTGGGTGCACAAAGGGTTGAAAAAACTTACGAAGCCATTAAAAATATTGACCTGGCCATACTTGTCATCGCGGGCAATAAATTCGGTGAACCCGAAAAACTCTTGATTGATAAATTCAGTTATTATGAAACGCCATTTATTGTTTTGCACAACAAACAGGATGTTGAGGCATTAAGCCTTGAAACAAGAGAATTAATACGCGCCGTTCACAATTCCAGGATAACCGAATACAGTACTGTTGATCAGAAACAAGCTGATTATTACAGAAATGGGCTAATTGCATTGCTTAAAAAGGAAATGCCCGAAAATGCGGGACAAGTGCGTTCATTAATTGGCGATTTGATAAACTACGGGGATATTGTTCTATTGATAACACCAATTGATGTTGAAGCCCCTGCCGGAAGGCTTATTCTCCCGCAGGTTCAAATGATCAGGGACATTCTTGATAACGACTGTGTGGCCATTGTTTTAAAAGAAAGGGAAGTTGACAGTTTTTTAAAAAAAACGGGTATCAAACCTAAACTGGCCATTACCGACAGCCAGATTTTTTTGAAAGCCGATGCATCAGTTCCGAAAGATATTCCATTAACTGGGTTCAGCGTGGTATTGGCCAGGCTTAAAGGCGATTTCGGGAATTATTTAAAAGGAACGCCTAAAATATCTGAATTAAAAGATGGCGACAAGGTGTTATTGTTAGAGTCGTGCACCCATCATGTATCCTGCGATGATATTGGAAGGGTAAAACTTCCCCGGTGGATATCAGGGTTTACTGGTAAAAACATTGAATATGATGTGGTTGCCGGACTTGACAAATTAAGCAGGGACATAAAAGAATATGCGCTTGTTATACAATGCGGGGGCTGCATGATAACCCGCAAACAATTGCATAACAGGCTTAAACCGGCCATTGAAGCAGGAGTTCCGGTTACAAATTACGGAATGGCCATTGCATGGGTACAGGGAATATACAAACGTGCAGTTGCCCCTTTTTTAACTGAGCTTGAAACTGATATAGATGAATACTTGTAAACTTTAAAATTCATCGACAATTTGGTTAAATTAATCAAATCCTTCTATATAGTCTGATTTTGACTATTATTATTTTAAGTGTCAGTAAATCAATACATTGATTCAGATGATAATATTTGTCTAAAATCAGCCGTTCATCTTATATTCTTGATTTTCATAGTAATTTTTGGTAAATTTGAAAAAGAAAGAGAATTCAGGTAAGAATTTATTATAATTAACCACTAAAATAGAAAGTAATGAAAAAGAAACTCTTCACAACGGCTGTTTTTATGATGTTTTTAACAGCCTCATTTGCACAATTTGAGCTAAAATTCGAGCCTATTAGTGCTATTTTTGGAAAGATCTCAGTTTCATCTGAATACGTGATTAAAGAAAATATGGGTGTTGAAGCATTATTTGGATATTCTTATGATGCACCGCTGATTTTTATGTTTGACGAGGTTTCTGATGTAAGTGGAATGACGCTGGCAGGAGCCTATAAGTTCTATTTCAAACCTGAAAAGGGAGGCGACAGGTTCTATGCTTTCCCTTATATTCGTTATTTTAAGGCTGATTTTACACTCACCGATAACAATATTACGTATAATGGGGATTATCATACCTTTGGGTTTGGATTTGGAGCAGGATGGAAAATTGTTTCAAAAAATGGAATTTTATTTGATTTTAATCTTGGAATTGGAAAGAATGTAACCGGCGAAACCACTTTTGAGCCTGATTATACCTCTGATACAGAGGAATATTCACCCATCAATGTAGTTGGCGGAATATCACTTGGTTACCGGTTTGGTGGAGGTAATGATTGATTTTTAAAGAATAAAAATATCAGAAATTTAAAAGCCCCATTAATTTGGGGCTTTTTGCTTATAAACAGGACTTTTTAGGGCACTTTCCAATGCATTTAAAGTTTGTTTAAATTAATCCCTTTGCCCTAATATACGATTCCGGCCACTCAATACCACCACTCATTTTATCAGATGCATGCAGGGCCCAGTGGGCATCGCTTAAAAGTCCTTTGCCAACCGCAATAAAATCGGCTTTGTTTTCCTGAAGCGCTTTTTCAGCTAATTCGTAATTTTCAAGCCTGCCAACGGCTATGGTGGGTTTACCGGTTATTTTTCTCAGTTTATTTGCAAATTCAAGCTGGTAAGCCGGGTAGATATCATACTTTTCACGGTCATAAATTCCTCCTGAACTTACGTGCAAAACATCAAATAGTTCGCTGACTTTTATTAATAAGCCGCCCATCGACTCAGGGTGATTTCCGTTTTCATGGTATTCTTCGCCTGAAACCCTCAAAAAAACAGGCATTTCTGATGGTATTTGAAGATGTACCTCGCCCAATATCTGTTCCAGAAACAATTCCCGGTTTATGCCATAATCATCATTTCTTTTATTGGTAACAGGCGACAAAAACTCGCTGATCAGGTATCCGTGGGCACCATGCACTTCAACAAAATCAAATCCTGCCAGGGTTGCCCTTTTGGCAGCATCTCCAAATTTCTTTACTATGGATTTTATTTCTTCAGTCGAGAGCGCATGAGGTACAGGAAATTTTTCATTAAAAGCAATTGCACTGGGCGCTACAATTTCTTCGTCAATTACCCTTGATTTTCTTCCGGCATGGGCAAGCTGAATGCCAACCCTGGCTCCATATTTCTTACATTCTGCAACAATTTCAGAGAGTTTTTCAATATGAAAATCGCTCCAGATGCCCAAATCATTCATCGATATTCTGCCCCTGGGTTCAACCGCCGAGGCTTCAAAAATTATTGTACCGACCTGTCCGACTGCCCTGGCTGTATAATGCATTAAATGCCAGTTGTTTGCGAATCCATCCGTAGCCTGGTACTGGCACATGGGCGGCATTACAATCCTGTTTTTAAATTTCAGGTTTTTAATTTCAATAGTATCAAAAAGCATATTTTAGTTTATTAATTAATGGTTCTGTTTATCTTTCTTTTTAATCTGAACTATTCATAAACATTATATTTTCGCAATGTCTATGAATAATTCAGATTAACCCCGATTTAGAAAATGTAGGCGTATCAGTCTTCTGAAACCTATACATTATCTTGGTCGCAGGAATAATTCATTTTTTTATGAATTATTCGGGTTAAAACACTTTACCTTAAATTCGTCAAAAAACCATGTAATGGTCTGTCAAAATATTTTAATGATAATTAATAATTTACATTTAATTTATGTCTAAATTTCAGCTGGTTAATCTTAATTAAATACAATATTTAAGCATTAAAATCGTAAATTAGTGGAACATTTATTGATGTCAAAAATATAATATAGTTGCATTAATTTCAATGAAAATCTTAGTTATAAACCAATAAATTTTTATTATGAAAGCAAATGGGAAACAATTAAAACTGGTGGCATTATTTTTATTTTCGATGTTGATTTTTACTTCGTTGCAGGCACAAAAAGATGACAAATATGGCGATTTAAAACGTCCGGATGATATCAGCGATGCAAGTTTTGATAATTTTAAAAACAGCTCGTTCGATATTTATTTCAATGTTGGAAAATTGGATCAAAACCTTGCCAATGTTGAATCAAATTTGATTAAATACAAGCAAGACCCTTCGGCCATTGATTTTAATTCATTAAAGGCGGACATAAAATCGCTCAACGAAATAGGCGAAGCCATGCCCAAATTGCAAAGTGAACTCACTGCATTAAAAGATAAATCCGAAACTATGGTTAAAGATGCCAAAAACATAACCCCCAAAACCAAATCACCTAAAGCTGTAAGCAATACCAATAAATCGGTTAATGCCCTTGACAAAGCAAATGACAAGTTAAAAGAATTGGTTGATCATCAAAAAACTGCGCTCGAAACTGCTAAACAACTGTTAGGAAATAACTAAAAACAGAGAAATTTTTTTGCGTTAAGGCTCATTCATTTCAGGATGGGCTTTTTTATTTTATTTTGTTCAGATAATATTTTCATCACATCTGGATTATTAACCATTTTGTTTGCTGATTATACCTGTTAAGTAAATTGTTATCAATTAATAGTTTTTTTTATAACTTTGAATGTGCTCGTCTTATCCATGTTAAATGAACAAATTTTAAAATAAAACTAAATTCAAATGAAACCTTTATTACTAGTTTTTATGCTGGGGTTCAGTGTTTTATGCTATTCGCAAAACAACTTTACCTTTCCGGATAACCAATTTTTACAAAAAGATGGCTTTCGGAATAAATCGATCGATTCAATAAAGATTGTCCTTCCTTTTTTTGAGAAATCAGCTTTGGGTTTCAACTCGTTCTTATTCAAAGGTAATGATTTGAAATTTAGAAGTTTGAATAATTATTTTGAAAAGAGTTTCAAAGTTGATGCTTTCAGATCAAAAATGCCGGTTTATAAGCCGGAATTTTGCGAAAACATGCCTGTAATGCTGCCTGATTCTACCATTAAGTATAAAATTCTAATAAAAAAATTTAACACTTCCGATAATTCAAATAACGTATTGCCATAATTCCAAATTCAATCACAAATATTAGAAGAGCTAAATATGAAAACATTTTTTAAATGGGTTTTAATCTTAGGATTAATAGTACTGGCCGCAGGAGGGGGATATTATGTTTACGACAATTATATTGCAAAAAACAATGTTCGCAGTACTTTTGCAATGGTACCCCAGGATGCTGTATTTATTATTGAAACCTCAAACCTGACCGAAGGATGGAATGCAATAAACGAAAGCAATATCTGGACAAATCTTATGAACAATGCCTATTTCAGGGACATAAATGAATATGTTGAATTGCTCAATAAGTTCCTGAAAAACAACGCCGCAATAGAAATGATTTTAAAAGACAGGCCCATGCTGATATCTGCACACATGATTTCAGCGGTGGATTACGATTTTCTGTTTGTGGTTGATTTGCAGAGTTCCAAAACACTCTCCGGTACCCTGGATAAAATACTTCAACTGGTAGACGGATATGAAATAAAGAAAAGAAAGTTTAATGAACAGGAAATCATTGAATTTATCGACAAAAAAGATCCTTCGGGTGTAATTTTGTTCAGTACTATCGACAACCTTTTACTTATGACTTTTTCTGGTGATTTGATGGAAAAAACAATTGAAAAAAAAGACGTCGGATATTGGGAAAAAAATAAGCAATATCAAAATCTGTCTGGCGAATTAAGTGCCCGGAAACTTTTTAAGTTTTACTTCAATTACAGGATGTTGCCGGCATTTATTAGTGTTTATTCCCACGAAATGGACGAATACACTGGCTTTATGGCTAAAAGCCTCACCTACTCAGCCTTTGATGTTAACCTCGAAAACAACAGGTTAAGTTTTAACGGATTTACAGCCTTGGATTCAATGCCTTCCTATTTTACTGCCTTATCAGATGTAAAGCCCGGAAAAATAAGGGCTTATGAGGTGATTTCAGACCAAACCGCATTTTATCTGTCCATTGGATTTAAAAACTACAATATGTTTTTTCAGAGTCTTAAAGACCAATATGCAAGCGGAAATGCAGAAACTATGGAGGACTATGCCGGAAATGTAAAAATGGTTGAAAAACTTTTAGGTATTGATGTACAGAAAGATTTTTTTGATTGGATTGGGGAGGAAATTGCACTGGTAAAGCTCTTGCCCGACAGCAGTTCAAGAATGGAAGATCTTATTGTGGCTATTCATTCAAGTAATATTAACGATGCAAGGGAAGGCCTCGACAGGATTGCAAAAAAAATCAGGAGGGTTTCGCTCAAATATGAAGTTAACAATTATAAGAATTTCGAACTGCATATTCTGGAAAGAAAAGGGATATTCAAGCTCTTTTTTGGCAAATTATTCGAAAAGCTGGAGAAACCCTACTTTACTTATATTGAAGATTTTGTGATATTCAGCAATTCAGAAGCAGCATTAAAGGAAATCATCGACGATTACCTGAAAGGGCACACCTTATCGCACCAAAAAGAATTTATGGAATTTAAAGATTTGTTTGAAGAAAAGTCAAATGTTTCGCTTTTTGTACAAATGCCTAAAATGTACCCGACCATGTATGCTTTTTCGACCGAAGAAACAAGAAATTCAATGCAGGACAATAAGGATATTGTGCTAAGCTTTAACAGGATAGGATTTCAACTTGTATCTTCCGGCGAAATATTTAATACCCGGTTTATTTCTGACCATAATGCGGATGCTGCAATGAATGAAGCTTTGGAAAACTTTGAAAAAAAGACAACTGATGATTTGGTAAAAGAAGAATTTGATTCCTTGAGGTTTAAAATTATTTTGCCCGATTCAGTGCCAAAGCCGGATGGCAGTTTCAAAACCTTTTATCCTGATAATTCAACTGTTAAATTTGAAGGAAAAATAGCAAATAAACTTCCGGCGGGAATTTGGCGCACGTATTATGAAAGTGGAAACCTTAAAAGTACTGTCAATTATAAAAACGGAAAAGTTGATGGGATAGCCTACTTTTATTTTGATGATAATAAAGAAACAAAACTGGCCGAAGTGGTATTTAAAGACGATGTTGTTCAGGATATTTACCAGGAATTTTATGAAAATGGAGCCCAAAAAGCCAAACTTACATACGAAAACGGCAAGTTAAATGGTGATGCTCAATATTTTTATGCAACCGGAAGAATTAAAATGCAAGGAAAATACAAAGACAACGAGAAGAAAGGAAAATGGGTTTTCTATTCCGAGAATGGCGAAATTATAGATAAAGAAAGAATGAAGCGTAACCGGAAACAGAATACATAATAAGATTCTATGAATATTTGTAAAATTATTAGCTAGTTTGGAATGGAAAGAATTGAAGAATCAGAATTAATAATAAACCAGGACGGGAGTATATTTCATTTGCACCTGAAGCCTGAAAATATTGCCGATACAGTATTACTTGTAGGTGATCAGGGCAGGGTAGATATGATTTCGAAATACTTCTCTAAAACAGAATGTAAAGTTCAAAACAGGGAATTTCGAACACACACCGGAATGTTTAACGGGAAAAGAATAAGTGTTGTATCAACAGGGATAGGAACTGATAATATTGACATTGTCTTAACAGAGCTTGATGCAATTTGTAATATTAATTTGGAAACCCGAACCCCTAAAAAGGAGCATAAAAAACTTAATCTTATAAGAATTGGCACCTCAGGTTCTTTACAGGAAGATATACCGGTAGATACCCCTGTTATAACCGAAGTGGCGGTTGGGTTTGATGGTTTGTTAAATTTTTACAGGGACAGGGATTTGGTTTCGGATTTGGAAATGGAAAATGCCTTTATCGCTCATACTGGCTGGAAACCAAAACTTCCGGTTCCATATTTTGTTAAAGCTTCAGACAAACTTATTCAGATAGTCGGAAACGACATGATTAAAGGGCTTACAATATCGGCGCCGGGATTTTACGGACCCCAGGGAAGAATTTTAAGGTTGCCTCTTATTGACGACAATCTGAATGAAAAAATATCTTCCTTCAGGTATTTTGAAAAAAGAATTAATAATTTTGAAATGGAAAGCTCTGCCATTTACGGACTGGCAAAATTACTCGGACACGATGCATTAACAGTGTGCTGTATTATTGCAAACAGACTCCGGAAAGAATATAGCCAGGATTATAAAAAAGCCGTTGAAGCATTGGTCGAAAAAGTTTTAAACAGGGTTTCTGATTTGTAATAATTAATTAGAATGAAAGAATCTGAAATAAATGCACTGATTTCATTACTCGAAGATCCGGATTGGACAGTGTACGAAGCTGTTAAAAACCGCCTTTCTGATCTTGGTACAGAGATTCTTCCTCATTTGAAAAGTGCATCGGAACTTAGTAATAATGAACTTTTTATTGAGCGCTCATCGCATATTATAGCAGATTTACAGTTCAGTGAAACCTTTAGTCTATTTAAAAACTGGGTACATGCCGATAGTTCAAACCTGTTGGAGGGGGCATACCTGGTGGCTAAATTTAATTATCCCGAACTTGAATATGATCTGATCCTTCAGAAAACAGAAAAAATAAAAAGGGATGCATGGTTGCAACTGAACGAAAACCTTACTCCGCTTGAACAAATAAGGGTTTTAAACCATATTATTTTCAACATCCACAAATTTACTAAAAATTCGCTCGACTTTTATTCGCCCAAAAATTCATACATCAACCTGGTACTTGAATCGAAAAAAGGCAATCCGGTTACATTGGCCATTCTTTACCTTGCTATTGCTGTTAAATTAGGTATTCCGCTTTATGGGGTTAACCTTCCCAAAAATTTCATACTTGCTTACGTGGAGGAATTGTACCCCTCAAAAATAGAGAACAATGCTGATGACAGGATAGTTTCATTTTATATAAATCCGTATAATAATGGCGCTATACTTACCAAGCGTGAAATTGATTATTTTTTAAAACAGCAGAAAATTCAACCCCTGGATTCCTTTTATTATCCCTGCGACAACCTGGCAATTATACAAAGATTAATCCTTAACCTGGTATTCTCGTATGAAAGACTTGAGAATTACGAAAAAGTTGAGGAGCTGAAAAAATTTCTAAATGTTTTTGATAAACCATTGCCGGATATTTCATACTGATTCGAATCTTTCTGTAATTTGATTTTATATTCATCATAAAAACCAGAAAAAGGCAATAAACTCTATTATTCCCGACTTTTAAAGGAAGGCATTTTTATTTAAAGGCATATTTAATAGGAAAAATACACCAGACACTCACCGGCACACCATTATTTTTAGCAGGGATCCATTTTGGCAAAGCTTTTATAACTCTTAATGCTTCTTTATCAAGCAATGGGTCTACTGAACGTGCAACAATGGTTTCTCCAATATCTCCATTCTTAGTAACTACAAATCGGATATATACGGTACCTTCAATTCCATTTTGAATTGCAATTACAGGGTATTTAATGTGTTCGTAAACATATTTTTTTAGGCCGGCATCACCACCAGGAAATATAGGTTTTTCTTCTATTCCGTAAATTTCATAGATTTTTTCCTCAATTGGCTGTTTTTCTTCAACAATTACCGTAACTTCATGCTTTATTGTATCAGTAGAAGGTAATGGTTTTGAAACTTCACCAATTTCAGAAGTTGTAGACAGTTCTTGTTCTTGTGAAGAAAGAGTATCAACAATTTTTGGGGCAATAAATTTAATTTCCTTCATTACTGGTGCTATGTGTGAAGACGGAGGAGGAGGGGGTAAAATTTCATCTTTTCTTTCCTTAATTGTTGACATTTCCAAAGTGGCAGTTTTTTCAAGGTATACTTTATTATCTTTCTGATTAATAATGTTAATTATCAGAGGTATTCCGACTGTCACTCCCAATATAATTAATGAAAATATTACTGAAATACTTAATCTCCTTGGGTATTTTTTTCGTAACTCAAAAGCTCCATAGGCCTGGTTGCGGTTTTCAAATATTATTTCATCGAAACTTGGATTATCTATTTTAGAACTTCTTGTCTCAAATTTCATTTTACCTATTTTAAGGTGAATCCATTATTTATATTTCAAAATTTACATATCTTTTATTTAGAATTTATTACAAAATATTACGATTATTTAAGTTCTGCCAATGTCAATTATTTATCCCTGCATGCTTCTCTCCATCAATTTCAAAATATTATTCTATTTTAATAATTTAAAGTTATATAACCACTCGTATTTAGTATTATCCTTATTTATTAGCTGCATTTAAAAAAAACAGCTAAATAAAATTTCAAATAAGAATTATAAATAATTAAAATATTTATTACCAAATACTTATTTCAGGAATTCAATTCAAAATTCAATTGTCTGCAATTTCGAAAGTTCCTTTTAAAACTGATTTATTTGTCTTACTTTTCTATTTAAATCCATTCATTTAATCACCAACTCTAAGAATGACTGGTATGAAAGAAAAAAAGCCATCTTTTTAGGGATGGCTTATCCTGGGAACACATTCTTTTAGTTTAATACGAATTTAACCGGTATAATAAACCATACATTAACTGGATTTCCGTTGTTTTTACCAGGTGTCCATTTGGGCATTGATTTTATAACCCTCATGGCTTCTTCTTCCAACATTGGATCTACCGGACGCATTACCCGGGCATTGTCAACCTCACCTGTTTTAGTCACCACAAACCTGATATAAACCGTACCCTGTATACCTTGTTCCTGAGCTGGTACCGGGTATTTTGTATTTTCTGCAACATAATTCAGAATGTCCTTTTCGCCTTTTCCAAATATAGGTTTCTCCTGTATAGCAAAAGTTTCAAATATAACCGGAACTTCCGGTTCAGGATCTTTTACAATTGTAACCGGAACATAAGTTGAGGTGTCCACTTCAGTTGGGTTCCCAGCTTCGATAATATCCTCATTAATAGCAATTTCTTCATCATTCTTTACTTCATCCACAACAACCGGAGTTCTGAATTTAATAGCTTTAACATCTACAGGCGCCGGTGGAGGAGGTGGTAAAGTAGGAGGTTCAACAGGAACACCAGAGAGCTCATTTGGACCTTTAGGAATAGGGTCGAACCTTATAATTTTATTATCCGACATCATGGCAGCTATTAAAGGTGCAGCCACGCTTCCACCGAAAAAGGTGAATGCAATTAACAGAGCAATTGTACCTCTTTTTGAGTACTTTCGGCGCAATTCATAAGCGCCATAATTTTTGTTCCGATTTTCAAAAACAATGTCATCGAAACTTTCAGTTTTTGTTTTCATGATTAAAAGATTTAAGTATGTTAATATGGCGCAGATTCAAGCATTAATTTTTCGAAGTCATTTATTTCGACAACCGCATAGCGGGCTACATTACAAATAGCCATTTCATCAATTATATCTACAATGTTTTTATATTTTGCTTTATTGTCGGCCTTTATCATAACAATAGGCCCAACTTTGTCCTTTTTTTTCAGGGCTTTAATAATTTTATTCACCGAATCCTGCGAAAGGCTTATCTCACCTTTTACAAGCGCTGCATTTACCGAATCTATTTTTTCGTAAAGCAGCCTGTTTTTATTTAATAACAACTTTCTGATACCAAATTCACTGAAATCTGTTTTTTGCAATTTAGCCAGGGTCGCTTTATTTTCTTCATCCGTAAGAGGTGGTTTACCTATATAATAATACACTTTATCTTCCCCCGATAAAAGAATATTCAAGGTTCTGTCTTTTGGTACCGGTGATTGTTCACCGCCGGTGTCAGGAAGTACAATTTCCATAATTTTGGGTTTTGCAAACGCTGTGGTTAACATGAAAAAAGTGATGAGCAGGCTCATTAAATCAACCATTGGGGTCATATCTATGTGTGTGGAATGTTTCCTTGCCCTGTTCTTTCTTTGGGTTTTCATTCCAATGTTTTGATTATGAATTATCTCTGACATGGCTTTAATTTTTTAATGTTTAATAATTTTGAAAAAGGCAATAAAGTTTTGGTTTTATTTAAGCATAAATTTTACGGGCAGTATAAACCAGACATTTACAGGGGTTCCGTTGTTTTTGCCCGGGGTCCATGCCGGCATAGAATTAACAACCCTCAAAGCTTCCTTTTCAAGGCTTTCATCTATACCCCTGAGAATTTTTGCATTTCCAATTTCACCTGTCCTGGTTACCACAAATCTAATGTACACGGTACCTTCTATTCCGTTTTCCTGGGCAATTCCAGGATATTTAACATTCTTAGCTATAAATTTGAGAAGTGCCGGGTAACCTCCTGGGAATTCAGGTTGCTCTTTGATGGCTGTAGGCAAAAAGATTTTTTCATCATCTCCATTATCAATGTTTTCGCTAAGCGGTTTTTCAATTATTCTGATTAAAGTATCCGAACCATTGTTGCGTCCATTATTGCTAATTTCAGCATTTGTTGGTAAACCTGTATTTTCGGAAATAACTGAATCAACAAAAGTTGGTTTTGAAAATATTTTATCAGAAACAAACTTTGATGCCGGAGGCTGAACAATTGAAATTTCAGTTTCAGGTTTTTCCTGTTTGAGTTCAATCCATGTTCCTGTATTGTCAATTACCAGGTCAGGAAAGGTTTCCTGCGGATTCAAAACTGATCGGAACAAGAGTACGAGCGAAATTGCAGAAGATAAAAAAATCGAAATAAAAAGTGCAACGGAACCTCTTTTACCATACGTTGTCCTCAGTGCGTATGCACCATATTCTTTATTCCTGTTTTCGAAAATTACATCGTCGAAACTATCCCCATTTGTTTTCATAACGCTTAATTTTAAAGGTTAATAAAATGGATGAATTTTGTAAGTTTCAGATCTGATAAATTCTAAAGGCCTTTTTCTAAATGATGAATAATTTTAGAAATTCCATAAACCGGAATTTAAAATTTGATAATTTTAATGACAGGAATTGTTTTAACTACTATTTAAAGCCCGGATTCAATTTATTTCAGGTAGGTTTGAATTTTGTATGGATATAAAAGTTTGTACTAAACCATCTAAAGTATTGAATAGTTCAGCAAAGGAGAAGGAAATAAAAAATACAGGGAATGTAAATGAGGTAAAGGAAAAAAGAGGAAGTTTAGGCATAAAAAAAAGGCCCCGTAATTTAACGAAGCCTCTTTTCATATTGCAATAAAATTTATTGTAATTTGAACTTAACCGGTATAATAAACCAAACGTTAACCGGGTTTCCATTGTTTTTTCCAGGCGTCCATTTAGGAAGTGATTTTACTACCCTTAAGGCCTCTTCTTCAAGCAATGGATCAACAGCACGCATTACTTTAGCTTCACCCACATCACCTGATTTGGTAACAACAAAACGGATGTAAACAGTACCTTCTATACCATTTTCCTGTGCAATTACAGGATACTTGGTATGTTCAGCTACATATTGTATCAATGCGGCATCTCCTCCGGGAAACTGTGGTTTTTCCTGAATCGCAAAGCTCTCAAAGACTTCTTCCACAATTTTTTCTTTCGGCTCGTCAACAATCACTTCAATAACTTTTGAAGCGGTATCGATTGGACCTGAAGTAGCACTTTCAGCTAAGTCGTCGGTAGTTGCAAGTTCTACCTCGTCAGTAGTAAGAGAGTCCACAATTTTTGGGGCAACAAACTTGATTTCCTGTACGGCTGGAGGTGGCGGAGGTGGCGGAGGAGGAGCAATTTCGTCCCTTTTTACCTCTTTCATGTTTTCCATTTCGGCTGCAGCTATTTTTTCAAGATATCTCTTCTGTGCCCTTTGTTGCATAATGCTGTACATCAGGTTTCCACCAGCTGTACCGCCAAGTATAACCAATGCAATGATCAGTGCAATTGTACCCCTTTTGGGGTATTTTTTACGCAATTCATACGCCCCGTATTCTTTATTACGGTTTTCGAACACAATGTCGTCGAAACTATCAACTCTTGTCATAACCTTAATTTTTATATATTATTTTGGCGCAGATTCAATCATTTTAAGCTCATACTCGTTAAGATCCACAATAGCATAACGTGCAACATTACAGATGGCCATTTCATCAATCACATCCACGATGTTTTTGTATTTGGCTTTTTTATCTGCCTTTATCATCACAATCGGACCTTTTTTGTCCTGCTTTTTAAATTGTTTGATAATAGCTAGCAAGGAATCCTGGGATATCTTACTTTTACCCGAAATCACATTCTGGGTAACTGAATCAACCCTTTCGTAGAGCATTAAGTTCATTTTCAGTATTACCTTCCTGAGTCCGTCTTTACCATAATCAGATTTAAAAACGCTGGCTTTTTGACTTTCAACATCCTTATCATTCATTGGGGGTTTCCCAATGTAATAGTAAACGCGGTCATCGCCAGATAACAAGAGATTTAAAGTTCTTTTGGCTTCAATCTCCGGACCTTTTGAAGTGTCAATATTATCTGTTTTATCAGGAAGTACAATTTCCATAATCTTTGGTTTGCTGAATGCTGTTGTAAGCATAAAGAAGGTAATTAACAGACTCATCAAATCAACCATTGGCGTCATATCGATATGCGTGGAATGCTTTTTTGCCCGTCTTTTGCCGTGCCCTTTTTTTCCGCCGCCTTCGTTAGCAATTATTTCTGCCATATCAAATTTCTTCTTTTAATTTTTATATTCATTTAACTTTATTTCAACCTTTTCCATATTTGTCGTGAGGTTGAACCTGCTGAGTTTGTTATCGAGTAAAATATCGAAAACCATTTTGGCAGTGGTATAATCAGCCTTCGCATCACCTTTAACGGCTGCCTCAACACTCGGGTTAAGAAAGCGAGTATAAAGCACCCATTTGTTCAATTCATTGTTCTTATTATGATCTGCTGTATCGCATGGAATGCCGATATTAAATTTACTCCTTTCAGAATTATCAGCATTTATCCATTTTTTCATATCCTTCATAGGAACACCAAACGAACCAAGTTTTCCGAAATCAGATTTTTCTTTTTCAGTAAATGTTACGCCATACTGTTTGCCCATTTCTTCAAGAACTTTGGCCCTGATATGTGTAGTTGAATCCAACCCGTTATCGAGATTAAAGTATATCTTATTCTCTTTTGAGATATAAATCATCATGAGATTTTTATCCGGAGCTGTTTTTTCTGAAATGGAATTCGGTGTATCAACAATTACTGCCTCAGAAGGTTTAAATGAAGTTGTTAACATAAAAAAGGTTAAAAGAAGGGTAAATAAGTCCACCATAGGCGTCATGTCTATCCGTGGAGAAGCTCTGTGCATTTTAATTTTTGCCATACCCTAATTTTTATTTATTGTTAAAACCTCAATTATTTTTTCAATGATGCAGAGAATGTCTGAACAAGACTAAAACCTGCTTCATCTATCTTATAAGTTAAACCATCAATTGTAGTTGAAAAATAGTTGTAAACTACAATAGCAATTGTTGAACCGGTAATACCAAAGGCTGTATTGATAAGCGCTTCAGAAATACCAGTTGCAAGTGCAAGGGCATCGGGTGCACCGGCTTGCGCCATAGCTTTAAATGCGCGGATCATACCAAGTACTGTTCCGATAAGACCAATCAACACGGCAATAGAAGCAATGGTTGAAATAATCACAAGGTTTTTTGATAACATTGGCAATTCAAGTGCGGTAGCTTCTTCAATTTCTTTTTGAAGGGCCACAACTTTTTGATCATTTTCAAGGGCAGGGTCAGCCTGTAATTCCCTGTAGCGCTTTAAGCCAGCTTTTACCACATTTGCCAAAGAACCTTTTTGTTTATCGCAAGCTTCCTGGCTGGCTTCAATTTCGTCAGCATTAATAGATAATTGGATATTTTTTACGAAAACATTTAAACGGCCTCTTCCTTTGGCTTTTGAAATGGTAATTGCCCTTTCAATTGAGAAAGTTAGTAGTACAAGAATACAGGTAATTAAAACAGGAACAATAAATCCCCCTTTATAAATAATACCAAGATAACTTCCATTTAGAACTTCTCCGGCACGGTTACCGGCAACGAAGTTTGCAGGATTACCCATTACTTTATCAAAAATAAACCAAGATGCAACCCCTGCTAATACTATAGCAATAACATTAAATAATGCTCCGTAGCTACTTGAACCTTTTTTAGTTTGTGAACTCATTTTAAATTAAATTTTACTGTTTAACATCCTTTTTAATAATTCTTTACAAAATTAATTTTTTTTTTTAAATTAAAAATCTTTCAAATAAGGTTTATTACGAATTTGTTGTTTAAAAAGACAATGATAAATAATTTTATTCGTAAATTAAACAACAAGCTTTTATTTTTTATTAATTAATTATCAACCAATCAATAATCATGCAATTTTTATTCAGCTTTAATCACTTGAAAAATATATTTCATCAAAATTATTTCTCCTCAGGCAATTTTAATTTTGCCAAATCCGGATGTTTGAGTGCAGCTTGTGCTTGTTTATTTGCCGGATCGATGGCCAGTACCATCAGAAAATATCTTTTCGATTTCATGAGATCTTTTAATGGTTTGCTAAATAAATAGAATGAACCCATATATGAATAGGAATCAATCAGGTATCTGGAATTTTTAACAGTATCAACCCTTGATTTTTCAATAAGTTTTTCAAGTACAGGAATTGCTTCACCTGTAATCATAGCTGTATCAAGATTTTCTTTTGCATATGATTGGTAGGACAATGCCGGCAATTCATAAGCTTTGGCTTTTGGATCTGCATTATTTAGCAATACATCAAAGGTTTCAACACATTTTTGGTAGGCAGAATCCTTGTAATAGATTTTACCCAGATTGTAATAATCTGCCAGTCTTGCTGCTTTTGCAGTTATTTTGTCTTCCAGGGCCTGACTTGCTTTTTTGTATTCCTTTGATTTATCGTAATAATTAGATATATCCGTAAATAAATAATTTAAAGTGGCATCCTGTCCAATAGCAATTCTTAGGTTTTGATCTGCCCTGTCGTTAAAACCCCTTTCTCCCAGAATTCTTCCATAATACATGTAGTCTTTGGTGATGGTTTTGTTGGGGTCGTAGTTAATGTTTTTCAGGAATTTTTCCATGTAATAATGGGCCCTGTCATATTTCTTTACTTCGTAATAAGAATAGGCGATAACACGGTTCATTGAGTTGATGGTAGAATCCACAGCAAATATCTCGTTAATCTGGTTTATACATTCATTATAATCGCCTGATTTGAACAATGAAATTACATAGCTGATTTTTGCAGGAATATTGTTTCCTGATAATTCGAGGTATTTTGAATAATTTACCTTTGATTTGTCTGATTTACCAGCCAAAGAATAAACAAAACCCAATTCCTTATATGCCGGGGCAAAATTCGGGTCTATTTTCAGCGCATCTTCCAATGATTGTATAGCTGCCGGAAGATTTTTAGCCCTAACATACAAATATCCAATTCTTAATTTTGCAAGTGGGGAATTTGGATCAAGACTTTGGGCAATATTGTAATTTGCAATAGCATTGTTAACATCTTTAATTCCAAAGTAAGCATCGCCGGTTGTAATGAAAATTTCTGCATTCTTTTGGTCGGCTTGTGCAGCCCTCCTTAAAAGAGGTAAAGCTTTTGTTGTATCGGTATTTCCAAGTACAATGTATACTTTTGCAATTTCAGTAAGCATTTGGGCATACCTTTTTGGATCGGGGATCTTTTTAATTTTGGTATCCATAGGGGGAAGCGTTGCAATCACTTTATTTACAGCCTCATCTACCGCAAGTTTAAATCCTCCTATATAGCTAATTCGTGCTATTCCAATATAATTAATCATGTTTTGAGGATCTTTCTCAAGCCCCTGGGTAAAGATTTTTTTACAATTGTTAACTGTTTCGTTAAGCGATCGGGTGATGGTATCAGAGAAAAAAGCCCTTAACTCATTTTCACCATAATAATAATAATTATCTCCTTTTGTGGGTTCGGCTTCAATAAGTTTTTTAAACATGTCTTCTGCCTGGGCATATTGTTCACGTACCGTTAATTTTTTAGCCTCATCCAGTGAATTCACCTGAGCTATTGATAATCCTGATTGAGCAGTAATCAAAAGCACAAAGGCTACTATTTTCAACTTTTTCATAATCAAAATATTAAGGTTAATATAATTAATCGAATTTACTTTTCATTTTTACCACTCTCGAAGGCATGGTTGATGGAACCAGCCCTGATTTAAGCACAATACGCTGTCCTTTTTCCCCTGAAACATACCAGATAAATCCGGAACCCAGGCCAGTAAATGTCTCTCTTGTAATCATATATACTTCTCTCCTGAAAGGATAGGATTCATCTTTAATGTATGCAGGATAAGGCCTGTAATAATCTGTACCTTCCGGATCAAATTCAGAGGTCAAACCTACAACTTTTATTCGTTTTAAAAAATTATTTGAAACAGAATCATTGTTGTCGCTTATCCAATTCACACTAATTATGCCAATTGCGTTTTTATGTTTTTCAACATAATCAATAACTGAATCGTTTGTGTTTGCAGTATAACAATTGTCAGGAAATTTTTGAAGATAGAGTTTTTCTTTAAGATATCTTGCATTAGCAGATTTGCTATTGTCGAAAACCACTTCGATTTTTCCTGTTTTGTTCTTTGGGTTTATCTCCTCCCATTTTTTAATATTTCCGGCCAGTATTTGCTTGAATTTATTTACCTGTATAAGAGTGTCAGGATTTTTAACATTTACAATCAGTGCTACGGCATCAATGGCAATTGCATATGTTTTTGGATTCAGGGTCTTGCTTTTAAGGTATTCTGTTTGTTCTTTCGTAAGTTTTTTTGCCGTAACAATTGTCTGAACACTGTCATTCATGAAATCGTTTATTACATCGTATTCAGTTTTGTATTCCGGCCTGATGATTGCATTTTTATAACTGGCAGTAAAAAGAAAAATCTCAGAATCCATAAGTAGTTTGAATGATTCATCCACTGATATCTTGATATTGCCACTTGTAGGGGTTTCCTCCATTGTTCCGCCAGGTTGATTACAGTCCATGAACAATAGTACAATCAGGAGAATTAGAATATTAAACAAAAAACTATTTTTCATATTAATTCATTTTAAATAAAGTTAATAGCCAGTATTAATACATATCCCTGATATCTGTTTCATCGTAATATTTGCGTGCTTTATTCTTTATCAACCATTTTACACCTCTGAATGCGCCAAAAGCAAAAAAGAAGAATCCAAAAATAAACCTGGTATTTTTATCAACATAGTTGAGGCTATCCGTGAATAGAATGTAGAAACCCATTACAAACCAGGTTGTTACCAAAACGAGTCCTAACCAGTGCATGAAATTTGCAATTCTGCTTTTGTAATCGTAACGTGTCATAATTTAAAAATTTTTATGGCTTGGCAAATATAATATTTAATACCAGAAAATCTATTAATCTCATCACAATTGTTTAAGTTCGGAAGCAAGAACAATAAATTATTATTAGTGATTAAACTGCGTGTATTTCAATATTTTAAATTTTTTCAATGTTTGGTTTAACTGAACAGTTTTTGCCGGATTAATATTACTGTCCATTTCAATTTTCGTTTACTTCTTTAATTAGCCCGGCAACAGTTTTTGCACTAATGATTCAAATCAAATTATTAAAGAACTTTAAATCAACCTATATTTTATGATTATTAAATCAAATTTAACCCTATTGAAAACGTTGATTTTTTTATAAAAAATTTAAAACTAATTTTTTTAAAAATACCTGATTTCCGAACTTCATTTAAAAGATGATAATAAATTAAATTTCCATAAAAAAAACTTATAATTTATTTAAAATTCAATAAAAGTAAAGAATTTGTAATTGTTACAGGCAATCTGGTTTTAAACAAATTATTTATAATCCTTTACCTGAATTTAAATTTAATGTAACTTCGAAATTTGAATGGTTAAGAAGGGACAATCTTAGTTACAGCTTCCTGAAAACAACCAAGTATATTTTTTTTATTCTTAATCAAATTATATATTTGTATGTTCTAATTTTAAAATTAAAAATCAAAACAATGAATAAATCTACAAACCTGCCATTTGTAAAATTATCGATGATAATTGTGGCCTTAAGTATGTTGGTTGTCGGATGTTCCAATTCCGGCCAGACTGGTGAAGAAACTACCGACTCCATTTCAGTTGATAAACAGGTAAAAAAACTAGTTAATCCGGTACCTACGCCGGTTCAAATTACCGACATGCTTAATAAAGCAGGGGCAAGCTATATTATTGGAATTGCAAACAGACCAGACAGGGCAGATACCTATTTTACAGAATCAGCAAAGGCTTTGAATTTAGGAATTTATGGTGCTGACATGTGCTACTCGGCAACTTATGGAATGACACAGGAAACAACCAATTTCTTTATGTGTACTAAAAAATTACGCGACGGTTTGGATATCCAGACTCCTGAGAATGATAGTGTTGCAGCAAAACTTGAAGCAAATATTTCCAACAGGGATTCTATTTACAGTATTCTTAACCGCTCATTTACTTATACCTTTGATTATCTTAACGATAATGGTAAAGGATCGGTTGCAGTGCTGGTAATTGCCGGGGGATGGATTGAAGGGCTATATCTTTCTACTGAACTTTCGGGCCTATTAAAGAAAAATGACGAAATTATGCAAGGTATTGCCGACCAGAAAGGTACACTGGACAAATTAATTCCACTGATGGAAAATTACAAAGACAACCAGAATGTAAGCGATATCCTGAAAAGCCTTTCTACCATTAAAGCTGCATTTGATGAACTAAAAGAGGTTGATGGGAAAACACAAATGACCAAAGAAGGATATAATAAAATTAAGAAAGAAGCCTCTGCCTTGCGGAAGAAAATTGTTGAAACAACCTAAATATTGTTTTAATAAACACAAAATAAAAAATGGCAGGGAAACCTGTCATTTTTTTTTATAACCATAATTTTAGTCCATCATAGGCAAACCAAACATTCTCGGGCAAATGAATTTCTTCTTCTTCGTGAAGGCCCATTTGGTGACTAATATGCGTAATATATGATTTTGGTGGTTTTATTCTTTCAATAATATTTAATACCCCCTGAAGATTAAAATGCGAAATGTGTTCTTTTTTTCGTAACGCATTAATTACCAGGACCCTGCTTCCTGCAATTTTTTTCAGTTCTGCTTCATCTATAAAATTTGCATCGGTTATATATGTAAAATCTTTAATTCTGAAACCAAGCACAGGTAATTTATAATGCATAGCCCTGATGGGTATAATCTCAGTTTCAGCTATTTTAAAAGGATTTTCATCAATCAGATGCATATTCATCTCAGGAATGCCGGGATATTTAAATTCAGCGAAAACATAAGAGTATTCCCTTTTCAGGGATTCCTGAACACGGGCTTCAGCATATACATCCATCGGGCGTTTTTGCACATAGTTAAATGCCCTGATATCATCCAACCCGGCAATATGATCTTTGTGATCGTGGGTGAATAAAATGGCATCTACATTTTTCGCTTTTGATCGCAACATTTGCTGCCTGAAATCAGGGCCTGTATCAATAACAAATGTTTGGCTCCCTGTTTCAATCATTACACTCGATCTTAACCGTTTGTCCTTCTTATCTTTCGATTGACATACCCTGCACGGGCAAAGAATAACCGGAACACCCTGTGAGGTGCCTGTGCCTAAAAATGTTATTTTCAAATTGTTACAGATATAAAAAATTTCATTTCTACCTTGTTTTAATTCAGGCTAATCATTTTCCCACCCGGATATTGCCCTGCAAATAATCCGGTCATCCGATTTTCTCCTTATTTCATGAATTTTTGTCAGCTGATTTTGGTAAAAACCAGTTGTAATTTTCAATTCCTCATTTATAAACGCTTCAGAAAGATAATTAATTTCAAAGGTTTTAAGGATATGTTTTTTTCTGAAATCGAAAGGAACGGAATCCAGAATAATTCTCATATACTGGGTATTGTTAACATGGTTTACAATATCAATATCTCCGTAAATAACTTTGTAAAAGGCTGTTTCTTCAGGTTTGGTCAATTCGGGTATTTTATCAAGTTCCTGAGGTATCGCCAATCTGTGTGGAAACATATCTACATTCAGTTCAAAATTATCTACAAGGTGCGGTTTTTTTTCTTTTAAATCAATAAGCATCCAACCCGAAACGGCTGAAATTAATAGTTTACCTGAAGGGGATTTTATTTCAAAATCTCGTCGCGAAAAATATTTTTCACGGTTCACTACCCAGGTTTCAATATTTAATTCATCGCTCCAGCTTGGATAATTGTGGATTAGTATTTTAAGACGGGTTAAAACCCAGATTAAACCTGATTTTACCATTTGCTGGTAGCCAAATCCCATCCGGTGTGCATGGTTCCCGGCTGATTCCTGTAAAAATCCTGCAATGCCCGTAAGTGTTAATCTTCCTTTCGGGTCCATTAAAAAGGAATACACTTTAAATGTTTCTTTGCCAACGCTGACTTTTTCCATTCCTAAATTGCTTAAAATAGCTGGTAAAAATAGCTTTTTTTGATCACTTCTGAAATGAAATTTAATTCGCCGACGGATAGTTTTTTTTGGAATAAAAGGATTACTTAATTCTTAATTTATGACAGCAAAACCTGATTTTATCATCTTAAATATTTGTAGAAAAATTATTTAAAAATTTTAATCTTTATAAAATCATTCTTAATTCTCAATTGCTACCTTAAAACCGGGCAAGGTTTTCATTCTTCCCTGTTTTTTCCCTTTTTTTCGTTGAGGTTTTCGTAGGCTTCCACAATATGTTTGACAAGCTTGTGACGAACTATATCATCCTGATCAAATTCAATCATGGCAATGCCTTTAATTCCTTTTAGGATTTTTTTGGTTTGGACAAGGCCTGAATCCTTTTTGTTGGGCAAATCTATTTGAGTAATATCACCCGTAACAATGAATTTTGATCGCTCGCCCATCCTTGTAAGGAACATTTTCAGCTGGTTCAGCGATGCATTTTGGGCTTCGTCAAGAATTACAACTGCATCCTCCAGGGTACGGCCACGCATAAAAGCCAGTGGAGCTATTTGAATCATTCCTTTGGTGGTATATTCTTCAAGTTTCCTGGGAGGTAACATTTCATTCAGGGCATCGTACAAGGCCTGCAGGTAAGGATCGAGCTTTTCTTTCATATCACCGGGTAAAAAACCAAGTTTTTCGCCGGCTTCAACAGCAGGGCGACTTAAGATAATTCTTTTAATTTCTTTGTTTTTTAGGGCCCTCACAGCCAGTGCAATAGCAAGGTAGGTTTTACCTGTACCTGCAGGGCCAATAGTAAACAACAGGTCATTTTTCCTGAACTGGTTAATCATTTCCTGCTGGTGGCGGGTCCTGGCCTTTACAGGCTTTCCGGTAACACCATAAATCAGGGCAGAATCGTCTGATTTAGAAAGTTTTGAAGAAGATCCATTGTCGAAAATTTCAACAATATCTTCTTCACTCAGGTTGTTAAATCGATTGAAATGTTCTATCAGGATATCAATTTTGTCTTCAAAATCTTTAACCGTATCCGGATCGCCGGCTACTTTAATTTCGTGTCCCCTGGCTACAATTTTCAGTTTAGGAAAAAGTGATTTGATTTTTTCGTACTTGAGGTTGTTTATTCCATAAAGATTGATTGGATCAATATTATCTAAATAGATTAGTTTTTCAATCATGTTTTACAAAGAATATATTATATTTGTCTTTGCAAAATTAAAAGAAAACATTGTATTTTCAATCATAAATTCAATATCGTAAAATTCTCTGCTAAATAAATGCAATTTATCACCCTGATATCCGACTGGAGTTCGTCCGATTACTATATAGGTGCTGTTAAAGGCAGGATTTACGGAATTTGCAGTAATGTTCAGGTAGTAGATGTAAACCATCAGATTATGGGTTATAATATTAACCAAACTGCCTTTATATTAAAAAACAGTTATAAGAATTTTCCTTCGGGAAGTATCCATATAGTGGCTGTAAACAGTGAAACTTCGAGCGATAAACCTTATATTGCAGTTGAATACAACGGACATTTTTTTATTGGCACCGACAATGGTTTGTTTTACCTTGTTTTTGAAGGGGTTCCAACAAAAATTATCGAAATTGGGAGAGATGAAAAAGAATGCAGCTTTCCGGAACTGGAAGTATTTGCTGTTGCCGCTGCCCGAATTGCCAATGGTGAAACACTTGATAAACTCGGCCCGAAACGTGAAAAGCTATTCAGGCAGCTGCCTATGTTGCCTTCCATTGAAGATTCTGTAATTATTGGTAAGGTGATTTATATTGATTCGTACCAGAATATAATTACCAATGTGGACAAAGAAACATTTGAAAAGACAGGACAGGGAAGGAGTTTTATAATTTATGTGCAGAGCAAGGGCAACAGGATAAACAAAATTAACAAAACTTACAACGAAAGTCCCGAAGGAGAGCTTCTGGCCTTGTTTAATTCGGCCGGAAACCTTGAAATTGCGGTACGAAAAGGAAAAGTAGCAGAATTGTTTAACCTGACCACCAGTTCAACCATCCGGATTGAATTTGAAATTACAGCTAAATCATCTCAACCGCAGCAAAAGACATTGTTTTAAACTTTTTTCTTCAAATGAAAATATACTTTCTTATTCTAAATGCATTGTTAATTATTATGTGCATGATTTTATCCTGCAATAATGATTCACCGGTTACTAATCCAAAATCTTCAGTACCAATAATACCATACACTTATGTGGATTCATTTCCGCACGATATTAATTCGTTTACCGAGGGTTTTTCATTTTATAAGGGTAATTTGTGGGAAAGCACCGGGGCAACAGAAAATTTTACACAAACAAGATCGCTTTTCGGAATCACAGACCTTAAAACCGGTAAAATAGATGTAAAATCGGAGCTGGACAGGAATAAGTTTTTTGGCGAAGGAATAACTATATTGAACGGTAAAATTTACCAGCTTACTTATAAAAACAAAGTAGGATTTGTTTATGATACACTGACTTTTAAAAAAATAAAAGAATTTCCAATCCCTGTACAAGAAGGCTGGGGGCTGACCAATGATGGTAAACACCTGATAATGAGTGATGGAACCGGTAAACTGACTTTTCTGGATCCTGAAGACCTGAAAGTTGTAAAACAGCTTAATGTAACTATCGACGGTTATACATGCGAAAAATTAAATGAACTGGAACACATTAAGGGTTTTATTTATGCAAATATCTGGACCACCCGTCATATCGTAAAAATAAACCCTGTTACCGGCGAAGTTGTTGGAAAACTTGATTTTACGGAACTGGCAGAAGATGCAAAAAGAATTAATCCAGGAATAGCTGAAATGAATGGAATAGCCTGGGATTCGCTAACAGACCGGATAATGATTACAGGTAAACTATGGCCAAAAATTTACCAGGTAAAATTTAATCACTAAAATTGCAGACAGCAATTTAAAGAGGATACAGATGAACGAAAAACTAGCTGCTTTTGAGAAACTACTTGGGATAATGGACGAGTTACGCGAAAAATGCCCGTGGGACAAAATACAAACCATCGAAAGCCTTAAAACCCTTACCATTGAAGAGGTGTATGAGCTGGCCGATGCCATAGACAGGAAAGACATGTTGGATATAAAAAAAGAACTTGGAGATTTAATGCTTCACCTTGTTTTTTATGCCAAAATAGGTTCCGAAAAGGGTGAATTTGATATTAAAGAGGTGTTGGAAAGCCTTTGTAAAAAATTGATTTACAGGCACCCACATGTTTTTTCGAATGTAAATGCCGAAAATCCTGACCAGGTTTCGAAAAACTGGGAAGAATTGAAATTAAAGGAAAAAGGAGGAAACGAGACTGTTTTAGGTGGAATTCCTGCCTCTTTGCCCGCCTTGATCAAAGCCAACAGGATTCAGCAAAAAGTAAGGGGTGTAGGTTTTGATTGGGAAGAGCGCAGCCAGGTTTGGGATAAAATTGCCGAAGAACTCGATGAATTGAAAGCCGAAGTTGAAGTATCGGACGAAGATAAGATGGAAGCAGAGTTTGGGGATCTTTTGTTCTCGATTATTAATGCTGCAAGGCTTTACGGAATAAACCCCGAAAACGCACTCGAAAGGACAAACCGGAAATTTATAAAACGTTTTAATTACCTCGAAGGACAAACCATTAAAAAAGGAAGATCGTTAAAGGAAATGACCCTGGCCCAGATGGAAGAAATCTGGCAGGAAGCAAAGAAATATACGGATTGAAAAAATTTCCGGTGGGGGAATTCACCGGAAATTTTTATATGTAGTTAATGTACGCCCAATGATCCTAAAAACCTTTCAGCGTCAAGCGCTGCCATACAACCGGAGCCGGCTGCTGTTATAGCCTGCCTGTATACCGGATCCTGTACATCGCCACAGGCAAAAACGCCATCAACACTGGTTTTAGCAGTACCCGGAATTGTTTTAATATAGCCAACTTCATCCGTGTCGAGGTATTTTTTAAATACTTCAGAATTAGGCGTATGGCCAATGCCCAGGAAAAAACCATCAATTTTTATTTTAACTTCTTCCTGTACAGGGGTTCCGGCGTTTTTCAGCATGGTTAAGCCTGTTACCACACTGTTGCCTGTAACTTCAACCGGTGTATGACTGAAAAGTATTTCAATATTTTTTGTATTGAAAGCCCTGGTTTGCATGGCTTTTGAGGCGCGGAAATGATCTTTTCTGACTACCAGGTATACTTTATTACATAATCCCGCCAGGTAAGTAGCTTCTTCAATAGCAGAATCGCCACCACCAACAACAGCCACATCTTTGCCTTTATAGAAAAAACCATCGCAGGTGGCACAAGCTGAAACCCCCGAACCACGGAATTTCTGTTCCGACTCCAGACCCAGGTATTTAGCTGTTGCACCCGTAGCAATGATTACCACTTCTGCTTCAATTTGATCATTTTCATCCACAATAACTTTAAACGGCCTTTTTGAAAAATCAACCCAGGTTACTTCACCCCAGCGTACATCGGTACCAAATCTTTCGGCCTGGGCTTTTAAATCCTCCATTAATTCAGGACCGGTAATCCCATTTGGATAACCCGGGAAATTCTCCACCTCAGTAGTTGTGGTTAGTTGTCCACCGGGTTCCATTCCCTGAACCATAACTGGTGACATGTTGGCACGGGCAGCATAAATAGCAGCGGTATATCCTGCGGGACCAGAACCGATGATAAGGCATTTTACTTTTTCAACCTGGGGATTGACTGATTCTGACTTATTGTCAGCTACTTTGTTTACATCTAGCGGTTTAAAGAAACTCATTTCCTGAAAATTTTATGTTTATATTATTAAATTTCAATAATTTATGAAGACTATTTATATCATTGCCCTCCTGTAAGTTCAATTATCATACCGATACAATGAAGCAAAAAACTTAAAAACAAGACAACAGATATATTTTATTTCAGGAATTTAAAGATTCCAAAATTGTGTTTGTAATTTTTTGTTTAGAGATAGAATGTTGGTCAATTCAGGTTCCGCTTGTTTTGAATCTGGATATTTATAAATCTTTTAAAATAAACTGTAAAGTAAGCCAATATTGAACAATAGAAAATCGTGAGTTTCAGAATTGCTGTAAATTTTATTATTTTGCAGGCTGATGATATAAAGTATGGAAAAAAAAGTTGGTATAACAATAATTACCGGGTATTTGGGTTCGGGAAAAACCAGCATTATTAACCAAATAATTAAAAAAGAAGTAAACTTAAGATTTGCCATTATCGAGAACGAGTTCAGCCAATTTGGCATTGATTCGGCGCTGATAAAAGGGATAGATAATGCCAATATTATAGAATTAAGCAATGGATGCATTTGTTGTGTAAAGAACACCGAACTTCAGGAAACACTAAGTTACCTGCTTGAAGCCGATTTGAAATTTGATCATATTTTGATGGAGACAACCGGAATTGCTGAGCCTGATGCCATTGTTCAATCCATTGTTTCAAATCAAAACTTAAGTGAGCAGCTTTTTATTGATTCCGTAATTTGCCTTGCCGATGCCGTTCATTTTCACGAAAACATGAAAAACGAAGAAAGCGTAAAACAATTGGCCATTTCTGATATTATTATTCTGAATAAAATTGATTCGACGACTGAAACCATATTATTAAAAATTGAAAATGAAATTCAAAATTTGAATCCAATGGCTGAAATAATAAGGACAAGCTTTAGCGATTATGGAACTAAAAAACTAATGGCGGCAGGAAAATTTAACCAAAAAAATTTTAACCAGCTGTTTCAGAAAATGAATCAGCCTTATCGAATATTACATACCGATAGAATTCAGATAAGTAGCCTGGGAATCAGCATTGAAGGTAAATTTAGCGAAGAAAAATTCAGGTTTTGGATGGAATATTTCCTAATGCTCAACCAGTCTGAAATATACAGGATGAAAGGGATATTGAATTTTGCAGGCAATCCCCGCAAGGTGATTTTTCAATCTGTAAGGGCTTCCTATTCTCTTGAGGAAGGTGATTTTTGGAATGCATCTGAAGACAGAATGAGTAAACTGGTTATTATTGGCAAAAATCCTGAAAATCTTGAAATTGAAGAAAGTATGAAATTACTTTTGGAAGATTAAGCCTGGAAAATTTTAAATATTTGTTCAAATATCTGGTTCATTGGAATAAAATATAAGGGGATTCATTACTTTTGCCTGAGTTATGATAAAATGGACAAGAAAGATATTGGTAGGTTTACTATTGGTTCCCATAAAAATTTACCAATGGATGATATCTCCCTATTTACCAAAGGTTTGTCGTCACGAACCCAGTTGTTCAAATTATGCCATAGAAGCATTAAAAATTCATGGGCCCATTTATGGATTATGGTTGGCGACCTGGCGGATATTAAGATGTAATCCTTGGGGAACAAGCGGTTACGATCCGGTTCCACCACGAAAAACAAAACCCAAAAATTAAAAAAAACAAATGCATGGTTTATACGAAATGTTAGTAGAGGTAATTAAAGAAACTGCCCTTATTACTCTTTTTGTTATTGTAATGATGATGGTTATTGAATTCGTCAATGTTCAATCAAAAGGGAAATGGAACCGAAATTTAGAAAGTTCGAAATGGTTGCAGATTATAGTAGCAGCACTGCTTGGAGTTATGCCCGGCTGTTTGGGCATTTTTGCAGTGGTTTCGCTGTACACTCATCGTATTTTAAGTTTTGCGGCGCTAGTTACTGCCATGATAGCTTCTTCGGGAGATGAGATTTTTATTATGTTTGCTGTTATTCCCAAAACTGCTATTATTTTAATGGGTGTAATAACTTTAATTGCCATAGTATTTGGATACCTGGTTTCGGTATTTGCGCCCAGAACCTTTATACCCTCAGAATTGAACCACAATGGCGATTTTCATTCCAACGATCCGGATTGTTTTTGCCTGGACAAGACCAAAATTGTGAACCAGCTGAAAAATGCAAGTTTTCATCGGGCTTTGCTGGTCTTTGGCTTCCTACTGGCTATTGTTTTTGTGATTGTAGGCGAAATTGGCCCTGAAAATTGGGATTGGGAAAGGATTTCGTTTCTTTTTGTGCTTCTTATAGGGGGGTTTATAGTTTCCACGGTCAGTGACCATTTTCTGGTTGAACATTTATGGCATCATGTAATCCGTAAGCATTTTCTAAAGGTATTTTTATGGACCTTCGGGGCCATGCTGTTTTTGCATGTACTTACAGATTATATAAATATTGACCACTGGATTAAAGAAAATAAATACATTATCCTTGTTTTTGCGGCATTGATAGGAATAATCCCTGAATCCGGGCCGCATATTATATTTATTACACTATTTGCCGGAAATACAATCCCTTTTAGTGTATTATTGGCCAATTCAATTGTACAGGATGGCCACGGGTCTATCCCACTTTTGGCAGAGTCGAGGAAAAGTTTTGTATATCTTAAAACGATAAATGTATTAATAGCATTATTGGTAGGAGGATTAATGATGTTTTTCGGACTCTGAGAATTTGAAAATATTTATAATAGCGATGGAAAACAAGTCCCTGGGCCTTTCTGAGTTAATCCTGAAAATAAAAGGTGTAATTAGCGACAAATTTTTCGAAACCTATTGGATATTGGCCGAAATAGGAGACATTAAATACAACCGAAATGGACATGCCTATCTTGAACTTATTGAAAAAGATAAGAAAAGTGAAAGAATAACTGCAAAAGCCAATGCCACCATTTGGAATTACACACTCCGGATGCTTAAACCCTATTTCGAGACCACCTCGGGAATTGAACTTACAGCTGGCATAAAGATACTCATTTCAGTGGCTGTTGAATTCCACGAGCTATATGGTTTCAGCCTTAATATAAGGGATATAGACCCGGCCTATACCTTAGGGGATATTGAAAAAAAACGGCTCGAGATAATTGAAAGGCTCGAAAATGAAGGTGTTGCAGGCATGAATAAAGAGATTGAACTGCCCGTTGTTTGCCAGCGAATTGCCGTAATTTCTTCCGAAACAGCAGCAGGTTACCAGGATTTTATTAAACAACTGGCCGGGAATAATTTTGGTTATGTGTTTTACACCAGTCTGTTTCCGGCCCTTATGCAGGGGGATCAAACTGAATCGACTATTATTTCAGCGCTCGACAGGGTGTTTGAATCAAACCAGAATTTTGATTGTGTAGTAATTATAAGGGGTGGCGGCTCGCGTGCTGATTTAATGTGGTTCGACAATTATAACCTGGCTTATTACATTACACAATTTCCATTGCCTGTGATTGCCGGGATTGGACATGAAAAGGACTTTTCAATTGTTGATATGGTAAGCCATACTTCCCTGAAAACACCAACGGCGGTTGCGGAGTTTTTTATTTCAAAAGCAGCAGAATTTGAAAACAGACTGGATTGGATTTTTGGATCTGTGGCCGAAATAGCATCCGGGTTTTGTATAAATCAAACCGAAAAACTACAGGATTTAAGTCAAAATTTGAACGCAAACGTACAGAAAACAATATACAATGAGTCATCGCGGATTAGGCTATCAGCCCAAAAGCTGTTATTTTTCACCAAAACATTACAAAGCAAGAGCAAAGACAACCTAAAGCACCTTGTTACTGATTTGGATTATACCATACGAAACAGGTTTAAATCAGATAAAAAAGACATCAGGCAATTTACCATAAAATTATTGAGTTTTCAGAAAATTCAAATCCGCCGCCATCGAATGAAACTGGGCTACCTTGAAAATTCTATTGGCCACTTTGATCCCAAAAATGTACTAAAAAAAGGATATTCAATTACAAGGCACAAGGGTAAAGTGTTAAAAAACAAAGAATTGGTTAAAAAGGGAGATACTATTGAAACCACCCTTTATAACGGAACAATTAGCAGTACGATAGAGGAATCTGGAACCGAAAACTAGAAAATTACAAATTCAATACTTTACAACTTTTTTATTCAATACCACATCATTTGAGGTAAGCCGCACTATATAAGTCCCTTTTGCCAAATCCTCAAGTTCTTCTATTGATTCCACAGGGAGGTTGTTATAAAGTTCACCGTATTTTTTACTCCAGATCAGTTTACCCTGAATATTGAAAAGCTCTATATTCAGATTATACGGAATACTTTGTATTTGATTGAAAAATTGCACGTAAAAAGCCTCCCTGAATGGATTTGGAAAAATAAGGATTGAATTTTTTTCCTGGTTTTGATAAAAACCAATTGAATTAAGGTAAATATGGGCGGAATAAATATCCGGAATTCCGTATCCCAGGCTGGTGTCGGGCTGATTGTACCTATTGGCGCTTCTTTTAATAATATCAATTATTTCCATATTGTTAAGGTTGGGATGGGCCTGCCACAAACAAGCCACCAAACCCGCCATAATAGGTGAAGAAAACGAGGTGCCGGATGAAATACTTACCTGTCCTCCTGCTCCCGATACAACAGAAGGGAGACCAAGAGCGCATACATCTGGTTTAATCCGTTTATCAGAACTTGGCCCGTAGGAACTGAAATAAGCCCTTTGTCCATCTTTCATTACAGCACCTATTGTTAATACACTGTCGGCGTCAGCGGGTGCTGAAATATACCTCCAGTTACTGGCTCCCTCGTTGCCGGCTGAAGTTACCACCAGAATTCCTTTACTTGCTGCAATATCAGCGGCACGGGTAACCATGGTAGTATTCCCGTCCAGTTCACTATAGAGATGGCTGGTAGATGGATCGTCAAAATTATTATATCCCAAAGAACTGTTTATGATATCGACACCAACACTATCGGCAAATTCTGCGGCACAAGCCCAGTTATGTTCTTCAATAATGTATTCACTTTCAGTTTGTTCCGATCTTAATAACCAATAAGATGCTTTTGGGGCAGTGCCAATTAAATGACCAGGAATATTGCCAGCCATGGTCGACAGCACCATCATTCCATGTGAGGATGCTTTGAATATGTTTAAGGTGTCGTTCACAAAATTTTTTGTTCCAAGTATTTGATTGTTAAGTCTTAAGCTGTCAAAAGCCGGAAGTTCATTTACTTTGTAAAACCCACCATCGATAATGGCAATATGCATTCCCTGACCCTGGTAGCCGGCTTTGTGCATTAGTTGGCCATTGTGCAGTTTAATCTGGGTGTACGATTCTCCATACATTGCCTGCACAAGAGAATCATAAACTGCTGTATTATTGTTTTTTAATTGTTGTTTTGCAATCATGTTTTTTACCACAGGATTGCTTTTTTTTCTGTCCGGGCCAATTGAACGGACAAATGAAATATTTTTCAGCTTTTCAGGCAACAAGGTGTCAGTAGTGTAAACGCTCACTGAATTCAGCCATTTCGAAGAATTTATAACTTTAAACCCCATTTTTGAAAGGCTGTCAATATAGTTTTGATTAACAGGTATATCGTTAATATTAATAGGAATATGATATTTTTGTCTTCGTGCGATAGCCCGCGGCGAAAGAAATTTTTCAGGTTTAGTGATGGAATATTTTGAGTTATTTTTATCTGTAAAATTCACAAGATAGTGGTTAGGAGAAATCTGGCCATTTACAAAAAAGCCAAAGCTCATAATTCCCAAAAGAGTTAGAATTGATATCCTGAATTTCATAAAACTATGATTTAAATTAATTTAGATGTAATTTTAAACGGATTGAAAGTAATAAAATTATTTGTGAATTGGGAAGTCTTGAATATCATTTAAAATTTTTAATGGAATAACAAGTAAAAACAGCAAATTGTTTTACCTGAAAATTAAAACGAAACAATACTTTGCAAATTAAAAGCAATGTATTACTTTTGCAGGCAAAATCGGGGTGTGGCGCAGTTGGCTAGCGTACTTGCATGGGGTGCAAGGGGTCGGAAGTTCGAGTCTTCTCACCCCGACAAACAAAAATGACCACGTTGAGCAAACGTGGTTTTT
>JAXLTR010000014.1:0-214290 GCA_046329965.1 Bacteroidales bacterium
TAATTCAATTACTGTGGGGTCTTCGCCAAATACGTCGTCACCAACTCTGGCGTTAAACATTGCATCAAGCATTCCCGGGGTCGGTTTAGTCACCGTGTCGCTGCGTAAATCTACTATCATTCCGAAAAAAATTAAATTTGAAAAATATTAAAGTCCGAAATTAATAATTTTTGATACCAAGTAAAATGGAAACCAAAGAAATTGTACATAAAACCTTCGCGGATTCAAAAAAAGCCTTAAAATGAGCTGAAATCGAAGAACTAAACGGAATAGACAAAAAAGAAGTGGACAAAGCCATTAAATAATTAAAAGCAGATGATAAGAATTTCTCCCTAAAAGTTTTCTTTTATGAAAAAAAATGAGATAATCGTATTTTCTGAAAATCTCTCCACTCAATGGATTAATGAATATTGGACTTAAATTCATAAAACCATTAGTATAAAAAAGTACAGAAGGTTTATTCAACTAAAAATTTTACAATTGGATTAAAACCTGAGCGACAAACAACTTAATCCTCCATCGAGTTTCCTGAATTCCGAAACATCCACTTCAATAACCTTGTAACCAACATTTTCGATATGGGATTTTGTAAGCGGAAATCCTGCCGGAACAATTACATTTCCATTTATCCATAAAGAATTTGCCGCATATTCTTCCTCTTCTGGAATTATAATTTTTTGAAATTCAACAAATTCAGATAAATGAAGAAACCTTTTATGTGTTAAAAGTACATTGTTTTCAATATAAGATAAACCGGTTTTCAGGTGGAGAATATCCCCGCATACAATTTTTGAAGCAGTAAATCCAGTTTTGCTGAGTATCTGAATCAATTGATTCGCGCCGGAATGGTTGGTTCTATCAGATATGCCAATATAAAAATGATCACCGGTCCTCATCACATCGCCACCATCCAATGTTCCGGGAGATTCAATTTCATAGATCGACTGAAAAAATGAAGATAAAACACCTTTCATTCCATCTTTTTCACCATTACGTGAAATGGCCCCGGGATTTGTAACAACAGCAAATTTCTCCGTACAAATGGCAACATCTTCAATAAAACAAGAATCAGGAAAATGGCTGTCAGATTCGAGAAGGGTAACCTCAAGTCCGCACTTTATCAAAGCCTCAATATATTTATCATGTTGCAAAATTGCCTTATAATAATCTGGTTTTCCCAGGTTTGACGAAGTGATACCGTTAATCATCTCCGGACAAGGTCGCCGGACTATAGCATTTCGAAACTTCATAGAATTGGATTTAATTTTAAATTAAACAATAAGTTTGCTGATAAAAAGTTTAACAATACTTAACATCGCTTAAGTTTGATTAACTGAAAAGCAGCCTATTTTTGCTTCAGATTAGTTAGAGATTTTTTTCATAACAAGGTTAGGTTAGGTTTAGGTTTGAAACTGCCGGTTGGTTCCCGGCAGTTTTTTTTTATACAATCCTGAACAATTATTCATTTCGAAAATATCTTTAAATCCTTAACAATGATTAACATGCATTAAGTTTTATTTACTATTTATTGATATATTTTTGTTATCGTGATTGGTACAAAGATTTTTTTCATAACAAGGTTAGATTTAGGTTTAGGTTAAGCAACTGCCGGTATAGAGCCGGCAGTTTTCTTTTCACCAGTCGATTGGAAAATAATCTTTCAGAAACTTCCCATTCCAGTGTTTTCCTGTTAAAATGCCATCCATAAAGGGATCACAAACCCTTGCAGCGCCATCAACAATATCAAGCGGTGGCTGAAAATCATGGTATTCTTGCTTAAATTTGGCAAGGTCTGTCGGATCTTCATCAGTAACCCAACCTGTATCAACAGCATTGGCATAAATTCCAAATTGCGCCAAATCGCCCGCTGACGTGTGTGTAAGCATATTTAATGCAGCTTTGGCCATATTGGTATGCGGATGCCGGCTTTCTTTTACAAACCGGTAAAATTTACCTTCCATAGCCGTAACATTTACTATGTGCTTTTGACCGGTAAAGTCTTTTTTCATCAGGTTTACAAGCTTATTGGAAAGAACAAAAGGGGCAATGGCATTCACCAATTGTACTTCAATCATTTCAGGGGTTTCAATTTCTCCAAGTTTTAAACGCCAGCTATTTACTTTCCTTAAATCAACCTGTTGCAAATCAGCATCAAGCTTACCTGTCGGAAAAACTTCATCGGGATTGATGGAGTTATCAAAACTATAAGGAATCTGGGAAAGTTTAGCCGATTGTCGTATTCCAATTCCGGGTTCATGGTTACTCCAGTTTACAGGCAAATTTGAGCCAGAAATTGATTTTAAGTTCTGTTGTATGGAATTTACACACTGATTGTATTCTGAAAGGAGCATTTGCACCCCGGCCGGATGTTCAGAGAAAGATTTATTCTCTTCTTCCATTAAATGGGCATAAAAACCTGATGGGCGCCTTACAGTCTGGGCTGCATTGTTAATAAGTATATCAAGCCTGCTGTAGGTTTGTAAAATATAATTGGCAAACAATTCAACACTTGGAATATGCCTTAAATCCAGACCATAAATTTTGAGGCGGTTTCCCCATTCTTCAAAGTCCTTTTCCTTTGCATACCTTTGGGCAGAATCAACCGGAAATCGTGTGGTGGCAATTACGGTAGCCCCAGCCCTGAGCATCATCAAAGTAGCCTGGTATCCGATTTTTAGCCTGGAACCGGTAATAAGTGCCACTTTTCCATTTAAATCGCAGGTCTGAAATCTTTTTGCATAATTGAATTCAGCGCATTTAGGACACATCGCATCATAAAAATGGTGAATTTCTGTGTATAATTCTTTACATACATAGCAATTGCGGGGCGAATCCAATACTCTTTTTTTCTCCTGATCTTTCAGGCTGCTTTCCGTAAGTTGTTTTGGCGCTTCAAAAACAGTGGCAATCCTAGCCGATCTAATCCCGGTAGTTGCCCTGGCTTTCCTGTCGTTTTCAGTTTTTTGTTTCTTTTTAACGATTTTAAGTCCCTGGTTTCTTTTTTTTATTTCAGCTTTATCAGGCCGTGAAATCTTTCCTGCAGCCATCATCAGGGCAATTCTCTTTTCTTCGGTCAGATATGAAAGCTGGTCCCCGTTCTGTAGAAAAAATTCAAGTACATTTATGCAATTGTCAATTTCCTTTTCACTCAAATGATTAATTTGTAGCAATTTATGTTTCATTATACTTTTAAAATTTCTGCAAATATATTAATTATCCCGTGGAAGAATGGAATCAGAATAACAATCTATAAAACAATCGATCTAATGATATAAAAATTCGATAAATTAAGTATATTGCCCATGACAAATTCAGGCTATGCACATTGCGTTCCAATTAAATATCAAATTTTTCTTGATTTATCTGCTGTTGATAAACCTGTTATCTCTTGCATTTTTTAGCATGGATAAAGCAAATGCAAGGAAAAACAGGAAAAGAGTATCAGAAAAAAAACTGCATTTCCTAGAACTGGCTGGCGGTGTATTTTTCATCATTCCTACGATGCATATTATACGTCATAAAAACAAAAAATCGAAATACTTTTTAATGTCGTATATTATTGGTTTGGGATGGTTAATACTTCTTTTTTACTTTATTCGGAATGGATAAATGCAAAATTTATTATATGAATGCTGAAAACAAAATTGAAAAATGCAATTGTTGTCCACGAAACTGCAATGCCAAAAGAAAGGATAATAAACCTGGTTATTGCCAAACGGGTGATGGCTTCAGTATTGCGTCCATTGTGCGTCATTTGGGTGAAGAACCCGTAATTTCGGGAAAATCAGGGATTTGCAATATTTTTTTCACAGGGTGCAATTTGCGTTGTATTTATTGTCAAAACCATCAAATCAGTCAAACAGTTTCAGCTCAATTTAACCGAAATCTTGATTTTATTGTAGCAGAGGTTAAGAAACTTATGGATAGTGGTGTTCAGGCAGTTGGTTTTGTTTCTGCATCGCATGTTTTTAACCAGGTATTAAAAATTATCAGTGAACTACATAAAAGCCATATTTATCCAATAATTGTTTACAACACAAATGCTTACGAAAAAACAGAAAATATAAAAGCGCTTGAAGGAATTGTGGATGTGTATCTTCCTGATTTCAAGTATATAAGTCCTGGTATTTCATTAAAGTATTCCGGAGCCGCTGATTATCCGGAAAATGCCATGGCGGTGATAGGGGAAATGTACAGACAGAAAGGTTCCACACTTCATTTAAATGAGGATGGAATTGCAGAAAAGGGCTTAATTATCAGGCATCTGGTATTACCGGGACATGTTGACGAAAGCAAAAAAGTATTGAAATATATTGCTGAAGAAATTTCCACAGGAGTTTCAATTTCGTTAATGTCACAATATTATCCGGCTTACAAGGCGAAAGGACATAAGACAATAGGGAGATCTCTGTATACGAATGAATATCAAGATATTGTAAATTTCTTTTATAAACTTGGCTTTAGAAATGGGTTTTTACAATCCCTGGAAAGCAATGAATTGTATTTGCCTGATTTTGAATCGGATAAACCATTTAAATGAGGTATTGACAGTTATTTTTGTTTAAAATCAACAATTTAAAAGCCTGACTTATATCTAAAATTAATGTATTCCACATTCATTAAAAAAATGACTATAGGCTTTGTCTGCCATTTCAATATGTTGTTTAAGCCATTCTTTCAAAAAACAAATTAGTTCAATAACAAGTACCATTTTTCCATTTTCAAACCTTTGCCTGATTTTTTCAATAACTGAAATAAAGAATTGATGCTGGGCAACATGTTCTTTGTAATGTGGATAATTGTATTTTAACATGAGCTCTTCTTCGGTATTAAAATGGCAGGTGCTGTAGCTTTTAAGGCTTTTAAGTATTTCACCGAGTATTTCGTGGCTCGTTTTTTTGCCAATTGCGGTTTGAAATTTCTCAATTTCATCAAAAAGCCATTTATGCTCTTTGTCAATATCTATGATATTTACACTATAATTATTATGCCAGCTTAACTGCAAATTCATTTCCGGGATTTTTCACTAAATTAAAAAAGCCCAGGTCTGAATGACTTTATTTTTGATGAAAATTATATATTCTACGATGTTAAAAACGAAACCATTGACTGTAGGAAAATCTTACATAAAGGCAATTTCAAGTATTTGTCTGAATCATTTAATTCATTTTCGAAATGCCTTACTATCTTTCCAATTCTTTAAGCGTTTCAATTTTTTTCTTTTTCATAAATGTGTAGATATCGTCCAAATGTTCCTTAACCTTCTTATTTCCAAACTCATAAAGCTTGGTTACCAGTCCATCTAAAAAATCCCTGTCGTGCGAAACCACAATTAAAGTTCCATCGTAATTTTTCAGGGCAGATTTCAGGATATCCTTTGTACGCATGTCAAGATGGTTTGTAGGTTCATCAAGAATAAGAAAATTTACAGGTTCAAGCAATAATTTAATCATAGCCAGCCGGGTGCGCTCACCCCCCGAAAGTATTTTTACTTTCTTGGTCCAGGTATCCCCACCGAACATAAAAGCACCCAGTAAATCCTTTATTTTCGTCCGTACATCGCCTTTTGCCACATCGTCAATAGTCTGGTAAACAGTTAATTCTTCATTGAGTAGCGAAGCCTGGTTTTGGGCGAAATATCCTATTAAAGTATTGTGCCCCAATTGAAGTGTTCCATTGTAATCAATCTCACCCATTATACTTTTCACAAGGGTTGATTTTCCCTCGCCATTTTTACCCACAAAAGCAACTTTTTCGCCTCTTTCAATCGTAAGCGAAGCATTTTCAAATACAAGATAATCGCCATACTTCTTTGTTACTTCATTTAGCACCAAAGGGTAACTGCCGGAGCGGGGCGAAGGGGGGAATTTCAAACGCAATGCTGAGGTATCTTCTTCATCTACTTCTATAATTTCAAGCTTTTCAAGCATTTTTACCCTTGATTGTACCTGAAGGGTTTTTGAATATGTACCTTTAAATCGTTCAATAAATTCCTGGGTTTCAGCAATCATTTTTTGTTGCTCGTCAAACGCTTTTTGTTGTTGCATTCGCCTTTCGGCACGTAATTGCTGATAATGGCTGAAACTGACTTTATAATCGTAAATCCGGCCCATGGTAACTTCAATGGTACGGTTGGTAATATTGTCCACAAAAGCCCTGTCGTGCGAAATAACAATAACTGCTTTACCGCTGGTAATTAAAAAATCCTCCAGCCATGCCACCGATTCAATATCCATGTGGTTGGTAGGCTCATCAAGCAAAATAAGGTCGGGTTTACGGAGTAAAATTTTTGCCAGTTCAATTCGCATGCGCCAACCGCCGCTGAACTCACTTGTGGACTTATTAAAATCTGAACGGTTAAACCCTAATCCCCTCAATACTTTTTCGACTTCTTCCTGGTAATTGGTTTCGCCTGTGGCATATAACTTTTCGCTGAGTTGCGAAACTTCTTCTATCAGCTTGTAGTAACCTTCTGATTCGTAATCTGTTCTTATGGCCAATTCCTTGTTAATTGCATCTATTCTATGCTGGGTTTCGAACAAATGCGAAAATGCCTGAGATGCTTCATCGAATAAAGTGCGTGAGTTTTCGGTTATAAGGTGTTGGGGCAAATAAGCCACCAACTTATCTTTCGGTATATAAATCCTTCCATGTGTGGGCTGCTTTTCACCGGCAAGTATTTTTAAAAGGGTAGATTTACCTGCGCCGTTTTTTCCCATAAGTGCAATTCTGTCCTTTTCATTTACTGCAAATGAAATGTCTTTGAACAAAATTGTCCCGCCAAACTCAACCCCTAAACCATCAACTGATATCATACTATTTATTAAAAAAGTTGCGAATATACTTTCTTTCTTCCTTCAAAAAAAATCAAATCCACAATCAATAATATAACATTGATTTACAGCAATATAATAAAATAACTTGAAATTCTTGTTTGCCAACAGCTGCCTTTCTGAAAATTAAGTTGAAATTTTCAGCAATTTGTTGTAATTTTCTTCATTCTTAATCAAAATTAAATTCAATACCATGGCACTTACCCAGCAAGACATATTGTATTTTATTATAACAGACAGGTTTTATGGTGAACCTGACAAAACAGTTAAAACAGATTTAAACAATCCAAAAGCTTTTCATGGAGGCAATTTTGAAGGAATTGTTTCAAAAATTCCATATTTAAAAAAGCTTGGAATAACAGCGTTATGGATAACTCCTGTTTATTTGCAGGTTCCCGAAGACAATAACGGTTTGTACGGCTATCATGGTTACTGGACGCTTGATTTTAATGCTGTAGATCCATGTCTGTATGTTGATAAGTCAAAATACCAGGCGGGGAGTAAACTCTATTTAAAAGACCTGGTTACAATTCTTCATAAAAATGGAATAAAACTGGTGCTCGACATGGTTGTAAATCATACCGGCTATCGTCATCCGGCGCTCACCGATAAAGAAAATCCTACGCCTATCCGGTCAGATTGGTTTAACAGTTTTTATATTGGGGTTGAAAACGATGAAATACAGGGCCAATTGGCAGGACTTCCGGATATGGACCTGGATAAATCTGAAGTATCTGACTATCATATACAAACAATTCTTTCGTGGATTAAAGAAACAGGCATTGATGCCATTAGAATGGATACGGCCAAGCATGTGGAGAAGATCTTCTGGAATGATTTTAAAACACATGTAAAAGGGAAGTATCCGGATGTAAGCCTTTTAGGTGAAGTATTATTATTTACCATTGAAGAAGTTTCGAAATACCAGCAGCATTTTGCATTCGACAGCCTGTTCGACTTTCCGCTCCAAAGGGCTATTGAAAATGTTTTTGCCTATAACGATACCCTCGAAACTTTTGTTTCTCCTTTTAGCAAGGGTACCGGAATTTTAGAAAAAGACAATGCCTATACCAATCACAACCGTCTTGTTACGCTGCTTGATAACCACGATTTATCAGCAAGGTTTTATACTACCGTTTTACGAGCCTTTGGCCAGAACCGCGAAGCGGCAACAAGGGTTTATATGCTATCGCTGAGTTTTTTATTCACCATCAGGGGTATTCCGCAAATATATTATGGTAACGAGATGGGCATGGAAGGTGGGGCTGATCCTGACAACCGGCGCGATTTTGAATGGCATAGATTAGATAAGAACTATGAAATAATTCCTGATTTCAGGGACGAAAAACTGATTTATGACCACACACGCCAGCTGATTAAAATAAGGAAAGAAAATGATGCGCTTACTACTGGTTCGTTTATTTGCCTTTATGTTGATTATTTTCTGCTCGTTTATCTGCGGCACCATAACGAAAATGTGGTTATTACTGTAATTCATAATGGATGGCAAAAAGGGCAACAACCATGTAAAATAAGCTACGATCAAAACCCTGTAATTCCAGCCAGGATTAAAAATCTTTTAGAGGGCAAAACGCTTAAATGTAAATTAACCGGGAATCAATCCATTATTTCGTCATGCAGTTTTGAAATATGGCCCGACTGGAAATCTGCCATGATTCTAACTTTAGATTAACAATTTACAAATAAACTTATCAGCTTTCTATTTTTTATAAGATTAACTCTATGTAAATTTGATAAAAAGTAAAGCAATGGACCATGTCCCTGAATACTAAAATCTCAATGAGATAAAAAAATTATAGCTCGACCGGTTCTGCCTTTATTTCAGGCTGTTTAAATTTAATATCCACCTGCTTTCTGCTTTCATCAAGTGCTTTGGCATGACGGATCAACATTCTCAAAACCTTTTCAAACTTTTCTATGTCTACGAGGGTTTTAGCCGGCTGGTGAAGTTCTGGCAACTCAGAAATAAGGCTTAAAACATCTCCCGAGGTGTGGATTAATTTAGTGATCCTTGCTTCGGTTATCGGATTATCTTCCCATTTTGTCTGAAATGAAACCTGCTCAAAATCAGTTTTTACCAGGGCTATTTCGTGGTAAAAATACTCATTGGTTTTTTCGTTTAAAATTTCATCCTTCAACCAGTTATAGGTGCAGAAATAATAACTGATGTAATTTTGACTTAAAACCAATATCTGAATGTTCCAGACATTATAATTGTAACAAAATTCTTCAGGCATTTGCTTGTTTTGCGGTTTTATTACTGATTTTACCCTTAAAAGGCATTCGTCTTTTACCTTTTTTGTAGAATGAAAAACAGGGTAAGGCACAATAATGAATTGTTCGGTTTTATATTCGGTTGCAGACAAGTCGAGATATTGAACCGCCCTGTCAAGAATTTTTGTTTTTAATGTTTCCAGGAACCAGTTATTTAAAACATCAGAACTAATTCTTGAATTATATTTTCGCTTTTTATTCCATCTGGGGCGGAGCCAGATTAAATAAACCAATAATAAAAAGCCAATATACAGGCTAATCCCATCGGCCAAATCTGTAACAACCAGCACGCAGGGGATGAGGGGGAGTAACAATAACACAATGATTTTAACAATTAAATCTGCACTTAAATGCTTAGGTAGCTGCAAATAGAAAAAATCATGAATCAATTGATATCTTGAATTTAAATTTTCCATTTTTCATATACAATTATGTAATATACTGTTTAAGTATATTTATTCTTCAAAATGACTAAAAAAATCGAACCCGGTATCCACATCAGCTACCAGGATAGCCTGGTTATTTTCTACCAGTTCATAGGATTTACAAACCGCCTGTGAGAGTGATTTCGACAGAATTTCAGTTATTCCATCCTGGTTGCTTTTTTTAGAGTCAATAGTAGCGTTATACCTTATAAAAAACCTGGTTATTTTTTGCAAACCCGGATGATTGGTAAAAAATTCAGTGCTATCGTACCTGCTGTCTATAAGAATTATTAGGCCACTCACCGGATAACCGCAACAGGAATTTATAAATCCGCTGGTTACCGGTTGATTTTTATGATACAAAAGGTTTTCGTTTATAGTTCCGTTGCGCATGGAAAAAAGTTTGTGTATGAATGGTTTATTTGGATTGGCAGCTTTTTTTTCAGCAACAGAAATGTTCGACGCACACAATTTGTCTTTCAAAATTACATTGCCTCTATAATCCTTACAGACACGGTTTGGATAATTATAGTTACGAATTTCATCAGAGAAATTATTCGATTGTAGACCTGTCATTTTCTTTAGATTTAAGTGAATTAATATTTTATATACTGCTCAGTTTCAAATATTTCTTCAATTTTCAAATTAAAGAATTTAGAAATTCTAAATGCAAGGCTAAGTTTGGGTTCTGTTTTACCATTTTCAATCAGGTGAATGCTTTGCCTGGTTGCATGTACTGCTTCGGCAAGTTCTTCCTGGCTTATCCTTTTCTTAGCCCTTTCTACCCTAATGTTGTTTTTCATATCCTGATTATTTATGATTAGTATTCGATTTGATTCTGAAAAAATATTCCTTCTAAGGATTCAATATAACTTTACAGTTGTTTAAAAATAGTTAGTAAGTCTTTTATTAATTTTTACATCCTGATACTTTTATTTCCTAATTTTGAAATGAATATACTGCAAAAGGATATTGACATTTTTTGGTCTTATAATTCTCAATTACTTATATCGTATATTTCTTGTCAACTAATATTATGTAAAAGTATATTATTTTTATACAATTTCCAAATATTATTTAAAAAAAATAACTAAAATGTATAAAATTCTAATTTTAGTTTACAATTTAAAATGTCCGGCTTTTCCTTTTAAAAAATTTAGTCATTCAATTCTTTCATTATGAGCAGACTTGATATTCATAAGCGCTTGAAAGAAGCCCGGAAAAAGCTGAATCTTAATCAATTGGTTATTGCTTCAGACCTTGGAATTCAGCAAAAATCGATAAGTGAAATTGAAAATGGTAAAATTCAAAATATACCAAATACGTATATTTACTATTTTTATAAAAAAGGAATTTCGTTAGATTGGATTTATGACAATAAAGACCCAATGATAATTTTGTCATCTGAAAATCAATCCGCAGGGCAGGTAAATACACTGTCATTTCTGTTTGAAAACAGCCAGGATAAAACTGAGAAGAAAGCAGCAGATTTGAACCAGGAAAATACTGTTACAGAGCAGGTTAAAATTGAAAATAGGGGAATTGCGCCCATGCAGGATGCTTTTTTTGAAAGGCTTATAGAATCAAAAGATTTTACGATAAAAAGCCTTATGGCTTATATTCAATCACTTGAAAATACACAGCTTTTTTTAAAAAAACTTATCCAACCCAAAGAATAATCACATCCTGAATGCAAAAAAAGCCACTACAAAAGTGGCTTAAGGACTGATTTATGAAAAAAGACGAATTACGACAGCTGCACTGCCGGAGTTTGTAACTGGCTTATTTTTCTTTCAAACAAACTTTCGAGATGCATGGTTTCGAACTGGAACCAGGTAGCACATTCATCCCGGCTTATTATTCCATTTTTAATACCATATTCAAGAATTCCTTCGAGTGTTTCGAAAAGCTGGTTGATGGTTGAAAATCCACTTTCGGGAATATAACTTTTCTGGTTTCCCATAAAATCGGAATTATAGAATTTTTTAGCCAATTGGGGTGGTAGAAAAACCTCAGGACTCAGCAACGAAAATCCCAGGTCCAGAAAGCCATCAATGCGCACCACTGATTTAAATTTTGAATTAGTTAAATCGGAAAATGATAGATCAACATTTTCGAAATGTACATTTTCAAAAACACATCCAATGAGTTTGGAGGATGAAATATTAATATTTTTAAAATACGAATGTGAAAAGTTTATGCCTGAGAGATTGGCGAATGAAAAATTATAATCTTCATCGAACCTACTCATATCCAAACCTTTAAACAATGATTTTGCCCAAAATGGAGAAGAATCTGTTATGGAATAGAAATTCCAATGCCTAATCATCTCAAACAAACATTCTGATTTTTTAATGGTGGAATTAAAAAAATCAAGGTTTTTCTCGTTGTTATGTAAGATATTACCTACAAGCAGGGCAAGCCATTTATCAATATTTACCGGAGTACCCTGCAAACTTCCATTGTTTAATTCATAAATTTCATTGTCGAAAAGGGCAGTATGCGATTTTCCCTTTATCATCAGCATTTCTGGACTTGATTCCACAATTGCCCTTGCCAGGTCAATAATCCTGTCAATTTTATCCTTTGTGAAAAACCAGTTTTCAATACTTTCGGCGGGATAATCTGTATGGTTGGGCTGAATTTTAGATTTTTTATACCATTCGTAATAAATAGGGTGACTGAACAGATTGTTATTTTTATTTGTGGCAAGTGAGGCCATTAAAGGGAACAATAATTTTCTCTTTTGTATAATTTTCTCGTTCAGTTCATCGCTGGCTGATGTACGCAGCAATCTGAGCATTTCTACAAGAAATTGAATGGTTTGCGCCGATGGCTGGCCAAGTTGTAGCTTAATCCTTGCCTGCTCCACATCGAAATCTTCGTCGAGCGCATAACGGATAAATACTTTTAGGTAATACTCTGCCAGAAGTATTTCGAGAAACGATTTATGCTGAATATGTAATACGTTATTGTTTTCACCGAAATAGGAGTGAGAAAGGAATTCAATTTCAAGTACCCCTTTATTTTTATACCTTTCAAGTATCTGATCATCCGATTCGCTGGTCATGGCACCCTCAAGAACCCGGCAAATATCCGCTTTGCGGACTTCAAATTTTTTGGTAACCTGCCATTCGTGCATCGAAAGGGCAGCTATGGAATGTAAAAGATTCCGGAATTCAAATTCCTTGTTCAAATCAACCAACGACTCGCCATCGATATATTTGGCTTCTTTGGTAAGAAGGTTAATAAACGACAGGTAAACGCCAATTTTACCAACTTTAAAAAAGTCAATATTATTTACCAGTAGTTTCAGTATCATATAGGCGAAAATGGGTCGTCTCAGTTCACTTCTCGAAACAGTCCCATTTGCCTGCAGTTCGTTGTAAATATCAATAAACTTCATGCCAATAAGGGCATCCTGTATTTTTTTTGTGAGCGAAGAGGCTTTAAGGTTCTGAAAATCGGGATAATTCACCAGGCTATCGATCATCCAGTTGTTAAACTGCACTTTGGTAAAGCCATAAAGTGAAATAAAATATTCCACATCGCGGCCAAATCCATTTTTGATAATATGTGGATGATGGCTTTTTAAATGAGAATACAGACCACCATCGAAAGGCCGGGAACTAATAATTAACCGGTTGGTACGAAATTTTGTTTTATTGATGCCCTGAATTGCTTTTACGGAAGTAATTACCTTATCAATAGATACCTGGGTTAAATCGCCACTCTCGTCGAGTGAATCAATAAGGAAAACAAAGTTTTTACTGTTAAAATAAGGATCTTCAACGGAAATACCAAAGTCAGTTTCGAGGTAATCGGCAATTATACCTAATTTATATTCCGAATAGTACTTTTTAAAATTCCTGAGGTTAAAATAAACAGGAAACCTGCCTTCGCCGGTTGTAAGGTATTCTTTGGCAAGGGTTGAAGCATAATGCTTTAAAAAAACAGATTTACCTTTACCAAAATCACCAAGTACAAACAGGATTTTATTGATATTGTTGTTGGGTTGAAAATTAAAATAATCGTCAATCAGGCGATCAGCAGGTTCAAGTTTTGCTTCCTGTTCCTCGGTTTTCGCTTCGCCAAGGTCAATATCGTCAACTTCCCTGAAATCCTCAACAGGCACCCACTTTGCATAGGTAGTTTCGTATTTAAGGTCTTCGTTTTCTTTAAACCCTATTTTACCCAAATCTTTCATGCTCCATAAAAAATCGGTTTCAAGCTCACTAAGCCTTAAATCGCCAATTTCCTGCTGATGCTCTTCCCAGTCCTCCCCAAAAGTCTTACGAACCTGGGTAGCTATATTTTGGTTAAAATTCTTTAAAAATTGATCTATTATACTGTCATCCACGCCAAGTCCCTGGAGAATTTTGGTATAACTGTTTTTAACAAACAACACGGCAGGGTGGTATTTAGGCTGAAATACAACCAGGATTTCGGTATCTTCAAAATCCATCGTTTTTTTCGAAAGGGCTTTTTGAAGTTTTTCAAATGAATCTTCAACCGAGTGGGCGTTGTCAATTTTTTCGGCCACCATGTTAAGTGAGCTTTCGGCCTGAAGAAAAGCAGCTGCCATGTAAGTAGCTGAACCATAATCTTCAAGTTTTTTCTTCGACAGGTTTTTAAAATAATTCTCGATAATGGAGCTGCCAAACAAACGAATTACAAGTCCTACGGTTCCAGTGGCACTTAATATTGCTTTTGGGCCTGCTGAGTTAAAATTGGATTTTAGAAATGATGCTACCTCTTTTATCATATCTGGCAGCACATTGGTAAGTTTTCTGATGATGTCGCGACGCATAATTTCTAATTATAAGTGACAAAATGTAAACTTAATTTATGCAAATATATATAATCTTTACATTATGTCAAAATAAATTTGAAATTTTTTTATCAAAATATACTTATTTAGTATAATTATTATATGAATGTAAAACAACTTTTAACTTAGTTGATAATAGTTTGTTGAAAACAAAAAAGGATGGATCCTGGTTTGAAAAATATACCATTAGAGTATAATGAAAATTGCCGTTCAATCCGGGGATAAAGAATGAAAATTTTTTCTGAAAATCAGATTTCTGCCTGATTAAAATCTGAAATCATTGAAAAAGGTGAGGAGGGAAGCCTAATTTTTAAATGGATTTAAGTCAACATTTTGAAAAATGGTTTCTTTATTTTGTTTCTGGCTTGATTTTCTTTGTATGTATTCTTTATTTAAGATTCTGAGCAATTGATCTGAAGAAACATTCGGATAAAACTTACTGTTTTTAAAATATGAAATTCCTCCTGATTCTTCCGAAATTACTATGGCAAGGGCATTGGTTGCTTCAGAAATTCCCAACGCTGAACGGTGCCTTAAACCATAATTCTGGGGCAGGCTTTTATCTTCCGATACCGGTAATATACAGCTTGCCGCTACAATTTTATCGCCCACAATTATTAGCGCCCCGTCGTGCAGCGGATTATTCTTAAAAAAAACACTTTCAATTAAATCGCTGGTAGTTTCAGCCATTAACTTAATACCAGAATTTGTATACGAACTCAATTTGCTTTCGCCCGATATAACTATGGTACCGCCGGTTTTTGATATCGAAAGGTTTTTACATGCCTCCACAATTGCTTCCACTTTTACAAGGGGGGGTTTAATAATAAACCTCGAAAAAATATTTTCGATGGAGAAATTATATTTCGAAAGATTTTCGGAATAAACATATAAGAAAAACCTTCGCAACTCTGGCTGAAAAACAATGATGAGCGCTAATACACCATTGCCAATAAACTGACCCAGAATATCTCCAAAAAGTTGTAAATTCATCGCTTTTACAATAACCCAAACCATGTAAATTGAAGCGATAACAAAAAGAATATTTATGGCCACAGTTCCCCGAATCAGCATATATATCTTGTAGAGTACCCAGGCTACAATAAATATATCTATAAGGTCAATTAGTCCGAAGTCAAGAAATTCCATATTTCCTTTATTTTTGGTTAGTTTATTATAAAAATAAAGATTTTATAAATACCATAAAGCAAATTGCTTTATAAATTTAACTTTGAAATAAGATCAATAGCTTGTTTTGCTTCCGCTACATCGTGTACCCGTAAAATATTTGCCCCTTTCTGAATAGCAACAGTATTTAGTATTGTTGTTCCGTGAAGGGCTTGTTCGGGACTACAGTTTAAAAATTTATAAATCATTGATTTTCTGGATAATCCTACTAAAATTGGCAATCCGAAAATTTTAAAACTTTCCAGTCTTCGCAACAATTCATAATTATGATCAATAGTTTTTCCAAATCCAAAACCCGGATCAAGAATAATATCATGAACACCCAACTTTTTCAGTTCATATACCTTTGCGTCGAAAAATTTTATGATGTCTTCCACTACCTCCCTGTACTCGGGATTAACTTGCATATTTTGGGGTTTTCCCTGCATGTGCATTAATATATAAGGTACATTTAACGAGGCAATTGTGTCAAACATTTTTTCATCCATAGCGCCTCCTGAAATATCATTTACAATGGAAACGCCGAAATCTTTCACAGCAATTTTGGCTATCTGGGCCCTGAAAGTATCGATAGAGAAAACAATTTGCGAATTGTACTTATAAAGTTTATCCAAAATGGGTAAAAGCCGCTTCAGTTCCTCTTCGTCATTTATATTTTGGGCCCCCGGTCGCGATGAATAAGCGCCAATATCAACAATGGAAGCACCCTGTGCTATCATCAGCTCAATTCTTTCAGTTGCCATATCCACTTGAGAATACCGCCCACCGTCGTAAAAAGAATCGGGACTAAGGTTTAGAATGCCCATTACAACCGGTTTTTCGAGGTTTAAAATACTGCCGTTGCAGTTCAGGCATTTTTTTACCGAAAAAAAATCCGACTTCATTTTGATTTTGTGGTTTTTGGCAAATGTAATATAAAATTGATAGGAATTAATTTGGAAATTAATACTTTTATCGCGCAAAAAAAAAAAATCCTGACAGACTGAAAACAGGTTTCACAGAGAAGAAAAACAAAACTTTTTTTTTAAATAATGGAGAAGACGAATTCTCAATTTGAACAGGTAATTGGCATATGCCGGGAGGTTTTCCTTAAAAAAATGGAAGATTACGGGGCAGCCTGGCGGGTTTTAAGGCCCTCGTCATTAACCGACCAGATATTTATCAAAGCCCAGAGAATAAGAAGCCTGGAAATAAAAAAACAACAAAAAATCAACGAAGACATCAGTTCAGAATTTATTGGAATTGTAAATTATTCTATCATGGCTCTAATTCAGCTGGAGCTTGGATTTAAAGATAATTCAACCGAAATAGAAAACAATATTGTACAGAAATATGAACATTATGCCCATGAGGCCCTTGAACTGATGAAGAAAAAAAACCATGATTACGACGAAGCCTGGCGATCGATGCGGTTAAGTTCTTATACCGATTTAATTCTTATGAAACTTCACCGTACAAAACAAATTGAGGATCATGGTGGAAAAACTATTGTTTCGGAAGGAATTGACGCAAATTATTATGATATTATTAATTATAGCGTATTTGCATTGATTAAACTTAAAATTGAATAAAATTTCTGTTATGAAAGCATTGACAAGGGTATCGCAAATAATTCTCGGACTTGTATTTACCACTTCGGGATTTTTAAAGGCAATTGATCCGCTTGGATCAGGTTATAAATTTTCAGATTATTTTACCGATGCTTTTGGGCTTCCCTCCTTGTCCTTAATTGCTTTACCACTTGCCATTCTTTTAAATACGATGGAATTTTTGGTTGGTGTAAGTCTTTTACTTAATGTAAAACCCCGGCTTTCTTCACTGGGCGCATTGTTGTTTATGATTATTTTTACCCCGCTTACATTATATATTGCCATTAAAAACCCCGTGCAGGATTGCGGTTGTTTTGGCGATGCCATTAAAATTTCGAATTGGGGTACTTTTTATAAAAATATAATCTTACTGGCCTTGTCAATAATTTCATTTACAGGAACAAAAGGAAAGGGCAGTACATATAAAGGATTTACTGACTGGATATTGGCATTGTCGACACTTATTGTTATTGTTGGTTTCCAGCTTTATACCTTAAATCATTTGCCAATCATCGATTTTATGCCATATAAAGTAGGAACCTACATTCCTGATAAAATGAAAATACCTGCCGGAGAAAAGCCCGATTCATTCGCCATTTTTTACACTATGAAACACCTTAAAACAAGCGAAACCATGAAAGCAGACGATAATGAATACCTGAAAAAAGAAATCTGGAAAGATACATTATGGCAAATTACTGAAACCAGCGAACCCGTATTGGTAAAAAAAGGCTACAAACCCCCAATTTACAATTTTAAGGCTTACGAATTCAACGAGTTAAGTACCTCAAACAATGTGGATGCCATGGAACAGATTTTAAATGAAAAAGGCTTTACTTTTCTTGTAATAGCCTACGATTTAAAAAAATCGGACATAAAAGGTTTCCAAAAAATGAAAGAATTATTGAATTATGCCTATGCCATGGAAGTTCCCGTTTGCGTACTTACTTCTTCGTCGAATGATATAAACGAATACCGTTCAAACATACCATTTATTGCCAAATATTATATATCCGACCCAACTGCCCTGAAAACAGTAATAAGGGCAAACCCGGGCCTGCTATTGCTTAAAAGCGGAAAAATAATTGGCAAATGGCATTTTAATGATATACCAACAATTAAAGAATACAATAAACTACTTATAAAAAATAAAGATTAATAGTGATAAATAACCCTTTAAATAATAAATTATGAGAAAAAACATTGTTGCCGGTAACTGGAAAATGAATACAGATTTACAGGAAGGTTTAAAATTAGCAAATGAAATCAACACGCTGGTTGCCAAAGGAATAAATAATTCTGCAACGGGCGTGGTAATTGCTCCTCCTTTTACCCATTTACATGCTATAAGCCAGGTAATTGATCATAATAAGGTGTGGCTGGCTGCCCAGAATTGTGCAACCGAAGCCAAAGGAGCTTTTACAGGTGAAGTTTCAGTACAAATGCTTAAGGCAGTTGGTGTAAAAGCAATTATTCTTGGACATTCCGAACGCAGAAGTTATTACGGCGAAACAAGCGAGACACTTCTGAAAAAAATAAATCTTGTACTCGAAAACGGGTTAAAACCAATTTTCTGTTGTGGTGAAGTACTTGCTGAACGGGAATCGAATAAACATTTTGAGGTGGTAAAAGAACAGGTAGAATCCGTTCTTTTTACTTTAAGTGCCGAAGCTTTTAAAAATGTGATTATTGCCTACGAACCAGTTTGGGCAATTGGAACAGGAAAAACAGCTACTTCAGAGCAGGCGCAGGAAATACATGCATATATCCGTAAGCTTATCGCGACTAAATTTGGTGCCGAAACAGCTGAAAATACAACAATTCTTTATGGTGGCAGCTGTAAAGCCTCCAATGCCAAAGAACTCTTTTCGAAACCAGATGTTGACGGAGGTTTAATTGGCGGTGCTTCGCTGGTGGCTGAAGAATTTCTTGGAATAATTAACGCTTTTTAAAATACAAAGGGATTCCCTGAAAATTGAATATTTTAACATCAATGACAGCATGACAGTATTAGGATTTCAACTTTCTAATACTGTTTTTTTATTTTATCTGATTTTTTCTCTGGAATTTGAATTGTTTTTATGTAAACAATAGTTTACATTTTGGAAAATATGTATAATTCCCCTATAAAACCAGGATATTCAGAGTTTTCTTAATTTTAAGCTGCTATTACAAGCTGTACCGGAGCTTTCCCAGGTGGTGCTTCTCTCATGGCTCGTCGCTTGGATATTTTTACTGCGTTTGCAGTCATTATCCCAAATAATATCCAGACTATTTCTGTTGGTTCTGTCCTTGCTTTTACTTTACTCAAGCCATAGTGGTTTTTTTCATTACCAAAACTTCCTTCTAAAACTGTAGAACGTTCTTTGCCCAATTGACTGCGTAAGATGCTCTCCTGTTGTTCATACTTTGATGCTCTTCCTTTTCTTACTAATGAATGAAAGATTTTTTTGCTTTCATGTATTTTCTGTTGCATTGGTACCATATATGGCATCTACCCCAACTTGCTTGCACCTGCCAAACCTTTGGTTATGTAGCCTTGTCTCCTTTTGAGTTCAATGCTTCATTAAAGGCATCAAAGGACAATCTATCAATCAGGCTTATTCCATCAACCATGCTCTTGTTTACTTTAGCTCAAATTCTACCTTCTTGTTTTCCTTTCCTCTTACTATAGGCCTTATATAGGGTTTAAATAAAGACACTATCCGGTTAATAACAGTATTTGTATGATTATCAAACATGTACAATTGCTGACGATATACTTCTTTGATGTAAATCAGTCGGATGGATTGTTTTTCATCCAAACTTATTTCATTTTTATGATCATTCAATATCTCCTTTAATTACCCAAGTCCCTTATTTAGAAGATACAACAGCGCTTTTTTGCGTGTGTGTGTTATCTTATGGGTTTTCTTCCTGCATTTGTTGTAAGAAAGCTGTTTCCTCTCTTGTTCTACAAACCTGGAGCGAGGGCGCTTTATCTTTAATTCCTTGCATATAACAAATATTGCCTGGTAAACCCAATAAACGCAGTCCCAAAGAAGTTTTACATCGGTAGGGAACTTAATATGACTCTCATACGCTGTTGCATCTGATAAAAGGGCATGGGTATTTTCCATATCTTCTTTCCAATTTGCTATAAGTATACGCTGAACATCCTCTATTTCAATATGTTCTGCGAGATATTGACGGATACGGCTTACAAGTCCGTCATCTTTTATTATTTCATAGATTTTTAGCTGCATCCCACAAAGAATTGCATCGCCCAGTCTGTGTTCAATCGTTCGATTAGTTTTTGATCGCTCAGGTTGGTGTAATGTTTCAAAAACATGATACGAAAAATCCTGATGGCTCAAACCAAGAAGGTGCGCCCACTTTTGTTTCCTTTTTAGGAAGAAGATTTGCTAGTTCTTCAAAAGGGATACTTTGATATAGTTTTCCAAGTGGAGTTTCCAAAAACATCAAATATCGATTGCTTAACAATGAATCTTTGGAAAATAAACTTAAAGGCTGTAAATTTGTCATACGATTTTATTTGGATGGGGAACAGTCAATTCCCCATTTTTGCCCCAAAATACTAATTTTTGGGGCTTTTTCCAAATAAAAAATCACTTAAAATATCTGATTTTTAAGTGATTGTGAATTTTTAGAGTTGCCCTACAAAAATCAGGTATAAAAAGCAGGGGATTTGAAATCTTCTGCTTTTTTTATTGATTTAACTTATAATACAAAACCAGCCGAATATTGTAAGCCTCATTTGTAATTTTGTTATAAAAAATAAAACAGGGGCCTGATTTCCCTGTTGTATTGTTAGCCGTTGATTTGGCAGAATTCAGGTAAACCAATTCTCCTTCGCTGACGGATTGATTGCTGACAGAGGTAATCTTTGAGCCCATTAAACTGCTTAATTCCAGTTTGGCCAGATTAACAGCTTCAATTATACCCGACTGCAGATTAAACGATTGTAATTCAATCTCGGAATTAATGTATTCTGCATTTCTTTTAAGGTTTTTTGAATCCAGCCAGGCCTGTAATAGTTCAGGCTGCCGGTAAACCAGCCATTTGTTTTTTTCTAAATTTGCTTTTTCATTTCTCATTCCTTTTCGGGATATCCTGTTATCGGATACCCGGTAATCCAATTCGTTAAATCCCGATAAACCAATGTACAGCAAATTGTTAGCCATGCCAATTTTTTCAATGTTGAATTTTAAATCAGAGGTAAACACATTTTTAAGAGAATACATAAGTTCCACCAAATTCTCATTTTTTCTATCTTCGTTTAAATTGCCCAGATTTGTGGTAGAAAGCCTGAATTGCAAATTATGCTCAAAATTATTTTGTATACACAGTTGATCGATTAGGTTTGAAATATAAGAGTTCCATAATCCCGAAGAGAGAGGGCAGGGGAGCATGTGGTTATCTACAGCATCACCCATTGTGTACCCAGGTGGATGATAAGTATTTAACCTGATCATTTCGTTGGTATTAAAAAAATCGATACTCCTGTTTTTTTCGGTATTGAAAAATTTTGCCCCCGATTTTTCGAGGTAGAATTTGTCAACAACGGAATCATTTTTCATGAACTTATAATCCATTTCATCAATTACGATGGGAAATTTGTTGTGTTCCCTTTGAAAAGCAGATTTACGGGTTAATACAAAAGAGAAGCGCGAAGGATTTTCAATTGTTTTTCCGGATCGTTTCAGCAAAACTATGGCTTCTTTGTTTTGATTGTAAAAACTGTCTGCCACTTCGAATTGTTCGGGCGATTCAACCAGGCCGCTAAAAACATTGGTGTAAATAATATACCCAATATTGTCCATGCTGGTCGGATTTTTAAACTGGTTTCCCATCGAAAGGGTGGTAAGTGATTTTGATTTGGCATTATGTATCAGGCTATAATTAATCAACGCCCGGATTTTTGCCTGGTTCATCGCTTTTGTTTTGTTTTCCTGGGGATCAGATATACCTACAGCATAATCATTGGAATTGAAATTTTCGGCTTTAAAAAACCAATCTGGAACATTTGTAACATGTACCTGGGCATCTATTAAAGGATAAAATGCTGGCATACAGCAAATCAGGAAGGCAATTATTGTTTTTTTCACAAGCATTTTTTTATTAAACGCAAATTTAAAAGAAACATTTTACTTAAAATTATAAAATGTTATGAATTAATTGATTAATTGATAACCTGGTTTCGGCTTATTTCTAAAATCTGAATATTGGTAACATTTTGATTTTCAACAACAAACCTTATGGCTGTTCGTAAATTATGAAAACCTGACATTCCGGCAGCGCCGGGATTTAAATGCATAATACCCAGAGTTTTATCATACATTATCTTAAGTATATGTGAATGTCCGGAAATAAACAGGTTAATATCATTCTCCATCAATTTGTTTTTTATCCCCTGATGATACTTTCCCGGGTAACCACCGACATGAACCATCATCACTTTCAGGTTTTCACAATTAAAAATCTCAAACTCATTAAAATAAGATCTAATCCTGTGGTCATCAATATTTCCAGATACCGCCCTTACCGGACAAATCTGATTTAAGGAGTACACAACATCCTGATTTCCAATATCACCCGCATGCCAGATTTCATCCATACCGGCAAAAAAGTCCAGCACAGGATTGTCAATAAATGAATGGGTATCAGAAAGTAGGCCTATTCTCTTCATCAGAAATTAAAATTAATCAAAATTATGTTCTATTTTTATATTTTTTCAATGGTATCAGAACTTTTTAAATAAAATTTCTTTAAAATATTATGCATATTTTCTACACGCCAGGTTTAATCAGCAACGAATATTGCCTGAATGAAGAAGAATCCAGACACTGTATCAGGGTTTTGCGTTTAAAGGAAAATGATATTGTATACCTGGCAGATGGCATGGGGACCTTTTGTGAGGCAAGAATAGTGGAGGCAAATCCGAAGAAATGCAAAGTGATTGTATACCAAACTATTAAAGATTATAATAAGCGCAATTACCACCTTACAATGGCTGTAGCGCCAACCAAGCAAATTGACAGGTTCGAATGGTTTCTTGAAAAAGCAACTGAAATAGGAGTTGACAGGGTTATTCCATTTTACAGCCACCAATCAGAAAGAAAAGTAACCAAAACTGAAAGGCTGAACAAGATTATAGAATCGGCAATGAAACAATCGAAAAGTGCCTACCACCCGCAATTAGATGAAATATGTAGTTTTGATGAATTAATGCGTTTAAATTTTGATTCAAAAAAATTTATTGCCCATTGCTTTGATAATGAGAAACAATCGCTTAAAAACCTATTAAAAAAAGGAGAAAATGTGGTGATACTGATCGGGCCTGAAGGAGATTTTACTGAAGGTGAAGTATTTAAAGCAAAAGATAAAGGATTCGTCGATATAACACTGGGAAACAATAGATTACGAACAGAAACGGCAGCTCTCGTGGCCTGTCATACTGTAGCGCTTTTTAATCAAGAATAACGAAATAAAAAACCTTCCAGATTCCTTATTTTTTTTCCATTACCAGATTTATAATTAATCACTTAAAAATTCTTTTTAACAATTTAATTAGAGTATACATCAGCGTATTATTCTACGTTAAATTTTTTTGACTTTATTCAATTTATATATATCATTATAAATCAAATAATTAATTAAATCTTAAAAAGGTGTAAACCTGTTTCATTTAACATAGACTTTATAAATGACTAGATATCATTTAATTACAAATTATTAACAATCAAATTGTTAACTTAATACTTCAATCCTTTAAATTGATATTTAAGACTTTACAGATTCTGTAATTTATTTTAAATATAGGTACACAAAAATACGAACATCATATATTTAAAAAAAAATGATGCATTTCACATAACCTTAAGGAAATAAACACATTACATTTAAAACGATGTAAAACTTTTAACAATTTTAAAACTTTATATCTTTGGATTTAAAATACCAAGTATTGCAAAACAGATATTTCATACAGCTCTCCTTTAATGGACATGCATACCATGGCTGGCAGATCCAGGAAAATGCCATAACAGTGCAGGAAACGCTTAACACCTGTCTTAAAACTTTTCTGCGCGATGACATTAACGTGCTAGGTGCCGGAAGAACTGATACAGGTGTGCATGCATCGTATTTTATGGCACATTTCGATATATCGACAAAAATTGAAGACAAGGGTCTTTTTTTAAATAAAATAAATAAGCTGTTGCCCCCTGACATAGCCGTGCAAAACATTTTTAAGGTTAGCAATGAAGCCAATGCCAGATTTGATGCTATCTCAAGAACCTACGAATACAGGATACACAATGAAAAAAACCCATTTCTGAACCAGTTTAGCTGGTACAACAGAATATCTCTTGATTTGGATAAAATGAACAAAGCTGCATCGTTTTTGTTTAATTATGAAGATTTTACAAGTTTCAGTAAACTGGGTACACAGGTGGCCACAAACAATTGCAGAATAATGGAAGCCATTTGGATAAAAACATCAAACAATCTGATATTCAGGATAAAAGCTGATCGTTTTTTACGAAATATGGTAAGGGCAATTGTAGGTACACTTATTGAAGTAGGTCTTTCTAAAATCGATGAGTATGAATTTTGTGATATAATTGAAAAGAAAGACCGGTGCTTGGCAGGTTTTTCGGTTCCGGCACATGGACTGTTCCTAACGAACATTGAATACCCTGACGGATTGTTACAACCTTTTGCTGAATAACAATAATCAAATAAAATCACTTTTAATTTTTAAAATAAATAAATTGGCCCCTCATTTTAAACTTAAGTAAAGTACAAGTGGTTAAAGAAAGAAATTCGTTATTAGAAAAACTGGCAGGAGAAAATTCCGCATTAAGACAAAAATTAGAAGCTTTTACTGTTGAGGAGTTAAATGAAATCCTTGACAGAAAAGTTAATGGAAATATGGGTGATAATGGTTCAATGGACATAAACGACAGTAAAAAGGAGATAAATTTACTGGTGCCGGATTTCTCAGAAAAAATGTTCAGGTTTTTCACTGAAAATATTCCGGATATAATCTGGACCATGGATGTTAATGGCAATTTCACCTATCTTAGCCCATCTGCAAAAAAATATGGCTTACTTGACGAGGATTTAAAGACTTTAAGTTTAAAAGATATTTTAACCGAAGAAGATTACCGGTTACATTCAAATAATCTTAAAACCAGGGTGGAACTTGAAAAGAAAGGAGAAAGAACTGGGCAGAATTTTATTGAAGTGGTGCATAAGGCAAAAAATGGTACACAATTCCATGCCGAAATTCTGGTAAACCCGATTCGCAATGCGGAAGGGAACTTGATAGGTTTATTAGGTGTAACAAGGGATGTATCGCTCAGAAAAAAAATTGAACAGGATTTAAAAAAATTTTCTGTAGTGGTTGAACAAAATCCTGCATCAGTAGTAATTACTGACACACAGGGCAAAATAGAATATGTAAATGAAACTTTTTCAAGAGTTACAGGGTACAGCCTTGAAGAAGCAGTAGGAAATAACCCTTCGATTTTGAAATCAGGTAAAACCCCGTCAAATCTATACACTGAACTTTGGCAGACAATCTGGTCAGGAAATGTATGGAAAGGAGAATTCATTAACCGGACAAAATCGGGCCAGGACTATTGGGAAAAAGCCATAATTGCCCCTATTAAAAATAACAAGGGAAGTATAATAAATTTTGTTTCAATTAAAGAAAACATAACAGATAAAAAAAATGCTGAAATTGAGCTCAATGAAAGCAGGGAACGGTATAAATTTCTGGCAGATATGGCTATTGAAGGTATTATTGTTTTTGATGACCATAAAATAATCGATGCCAACAAATCAGCTTCAGAAATTACAGGATTAAGTATAAATGAATTAACAAGCCACCTTAAGTTCGAAAACCTGTTTGCGAAAGAATCACAGGTTGCTGTTCAAAATCATATCCAAAACAATAGCTTACAACCAGTTGAATTAATGGCAGTTAAAAAGGATGGTTCCCTTTATCCGGCTGAACTTGAGGTAAGAAAATACCATCCTGATAATTCACAGATATACGTTGCCGCCTTGCGCGAAACCACCTACAGGAAAAAAGTGGAAGAGGTTTTAAGGGCATCGCTGATGTTAAATAACTTGTCCACCAGCAATGATGAAAACTATATAATTAATTGGGGGCTTGAAGAGGCAGTGAAACTAACAGAAAGCAAAACCGGCTTTTTGCATTTTATAAATGAGGACCAACAAAATATTGAAAGACAAATCTGGACAAGCAATCAAGCAAAAGAAAACAACTTTTCAGATAAAGAATTTCATGATAGTAAGAAAGAAGAAAATTTCTGGAAAGAAATTATTCAAAGCCAGAAACCTGGTATTCAAAACAATAATCAACCACTTTCCGAGAACAATAATCATTTAATTGAAAATGAAGGACTTAAAAGATATATTTCCATTCCGATATCCGAAAACAATAAAGTGAAAATAATTTTTGGAGTAGGCAACAAACCAAGAGATTACACCCAGTTTGATTTGGATTTGTTAAATTCACTGGCCGAAAACCTGTGGACGGTTATTCAAAGAAAAAGATTTGAAAATAAGTTAATTGAAGCCAATTCTTCAAAAGATAGATTTTTGTCCATCATCTCGCATGATTTACGTTCGCCTATTGGTTCAATTCAAAGCTTGACAGATATTTTGGATGAAAACCTCGACAACCTTGAAAAAGAGGAATTGAGGAATTTTATAAAAATAATTAGTGATACCAGCAAAGCCACTTATAACCTGCTCGATAATATGTTAATCTGGGCACAGAGCCAGAGCAGGAAACTGGAATTTAACCCTGATAAAATTGATATCAGAACGCTGATTGAAGAGGTTGTGCTTATTTTTCAATATCAGACGGGCAAGAAGAATATTTTAATGGAAGTTAATTTAAATGCAGACACCATTGTAAGGGCAGATAGGAATATGTTACAGACGGTTATCCGTAATCTTGTTTCGAACGCCATAAAATTTACATCGCCGGAAGGAAAAGTGTCAATAATGTCCAAGCTGTATGGAAATGAATTTCTTGAAATAGTTGTAAAAGACACCGGGATAGGAATTTCTGATGAAAACATGGGTAAAATATTTAATACCAAAGAAAACTTTTCGACCCGCGGAACAGATAATGAAAAAGGAACGGGGCTGGGGCTTGTTATTTGTAAAGATTTTATTGAACTTAATTCAGGAAAAATATGGTTTATCAGTGAGGCCGGCAAAGGCACAGAATTTCATTTCACCCTGCCTTTGGTTTCAAAACATGTTAATTAAATGTCTTCAAACCTTTCTTCGCGCTCAATAATACCATCATTAATTTCAAAAAGTTTATAGTCGATGTGAATATTGTTTAATATTGAATCCAACCGCCTGTGGTCAGTATCGGTTATAAAAATCTGTCCGAAATGATGGTCCGCCACAAGGTGAATAATTTGTTTCACCCGCTCCTCATCCAGTTTATCAAAAATATCATCAAAAAGTAATATTGGTTTTATACCACCAACCTGGTTTATATAATCAAACTGGGCAAGTTTTAAAGCCATCAGGTAGGTTTTTTGCTGGCCCTGCGAAGCATTTTTCCGCAAAGGATGACCACTTAACTGAAACAACAAATCATCTTTGTGTAAACCAGAGGTGGTAAATTGAAAAATCCTGTCTTTTTCAATGTTTTCCTGTAAAATTGTAGCAAAATCCCCCTCATTAAGTTGTGATTTGTATACCAACGAAACAAATTCCTTTTCAGAAGAGATATAACTGTAATACTTGTTGAATATCGGGATAATATTTTCAAGGTACTCTTTTCTTTTTGCATGTAACGCATTGCCAAGCGAAATCAACTGTAAATCCCAAACTTCCATCGCTTCATGGTCAAAATATGAATTTAAAGGCATTTGTTTGAGCAATTGATTTCTCTGGTTTAGTATCTTGTTGTATTTTAAAAGTTTGTTCAGGTAATCCTTATCAAACTGAGAAATAACAATATCTATAAATCGCCGTCGTTCCTCACTTCCTCCCAAAATTAATTCCGAATCATAAGGCGAAACAGTAACCAGCGGGATAAGACCAATGTGATTGGAGAGTTTTGAGTATTCCTTATCGTTTCGTTTGAAACTCTTTTTTTTGCCCGCTTTAAAGCTACAACTTACAGTATCGGTTAAATCATTATAACCGAAATAGCCTTTGATCAGAAAAAAATCAGAACCAAACCTGATATTTTGGCTGTCAACAGGGTTTAGCCAGCTTTTACAAAATGCAAGGTAATAAATTGAATCGAGGATATTGGTTTTACCCACCCCGTTTTTGCCAATAAAACAGTTAATTTTGTCAGAAAAAACCAGGTTTAATTCTTCAAAATTCCTATAATTAAGCAAATTCAACGACTTCAGTTTCATATCAACTTTGGCTGCGAAATATTTCAGGCAAATGTAAAAAAACATTTACATTCAAGACTTTATTCAGTTAATTTTTTAAAATTACAGGCAATCTATTTTGCTTATATCCGTTTAAAGAACCAAATTTGCAGATAAAATTCCGGCAATTTTTACTATACAATTTTGGTAAAAGGAGTTTACAGCTATTGTATTACTATCAGAAAAATTAATTCAATTTAATTACCTAAAAAAAGAACTAAATATGAAAAGAAAGGCAATTTTAATAATGATGGTATTGACCTATTTGGTTAGTTATGAGCTTAAAGCACAATCAATTAAAATTTCAGATACCATAACTTCGGTTGAAAAGTTTCTTGAAATACGTGATAAAATTGCAACTACGCCCGAAGGCGGAGCTGCCATGTTTTTATTGGCTTTAAAAGTGTATTCAGATAATCCGAAATTGGGAAAACAATGTCTGGTAATTGCAGCAGATCAGGCCAATCTTCAAAAAGGAGATGTATATATGGATTATGAATTAATGCCCCTGGAAATGAAGATGATAAAAATGGCTGTTATTGATAAAAACCGGAGATTACCAAATTCGTACATCAAAGGCGCAACACCTGAAAACAATTACAGCGTTAAACTACCTTATATATTCGAATTTCCGGAAAATCTTACAGGAAAGACCGAAGAAGATGGCGCCACTAAACTATTTGTAAAATGCTATGGCGATGCGATGAACAGGCCAATAAGTGTAAAGAAAAACAATCGCGGACTTTGGAAAGCCTATGACTGGAAAAGTATTCTGAATGGAATTAAAAAGCCCCCTTTTGACGATAAATTGTAGTAGCCGGATTCAATGCCGTTTAGTTAAGAAATTTTTGGTGGAAACTTGGTGTTTTAGTGTTTTGGTGGCAAAAAATAGGGCCGCATAATCCCCAATACACCAGGCTACATTAATTATTAATTGAAATAAACTTTTTTACTAACTAAACGACATTGGTAGCAGGATTGATAATTTATTAATTTAATAAGTACAGGAAATGTTTGTATATTAATAAATTATTTATATTTTTGCGGCCTTTAAAAATTAATAATAATTTAAAAATCAGAGTATGAATCGTTACGAAACCGTTTTCATTATTACTCCCGTTTTGTCTGAAGTTCAGATGAAGGAGACGGTAGATAAATTCAGAAATTTTCTGACTGAGCAAGGGGCTAAAATAATCCACGAAGAGAATTGGGGATTAAAAAAACTAGCCTACCCGATTCAGCATAAATCTACCGGATTTTATCATTTAATAGAATTTGAAGCAGAAGGAGCAGTAATTGAAAAACTAGAAATTCAATTTAGAAGGGATGAGAAAATCATCAGGTTCTTAACCATGAAAATGGATAAATACGCGGTAGAATACAGCGAAAAGAAACGCAGAATGAACAAAAAAGAAGAAAAGGAGGAATAGTATATGGCTCAGAATCAATCAGAAATCAGGTATTTAACACCTCCCACCGTTGAGGTAAAAAGAAAGAAATATTGCCGCTTTAAAAAGAACAAGATTAAATATGTAGATTATAAAGATCCTAATTTTTTAAAGAAATTCCTGAATGAACAGGGTAAAATTCTGCCCCGGAGAATTACTGGAACTTCATTAAAATACCAAAGAAAGGTATCACAAGCAATAAAAAGGGCCAGACATATTGCTTTATTGCCCTACGTAACAGATCTTTTAAAATAATCGTTTAAGTTTATTAAAATGGAAGTAATACTAAAACAAGATGTTCTAAATCTGGGCCAAACAGATGACATCGTAAAGGTAAAACCCGGATATGGCAGAAATTTTCTTATCCCCCAGGGATACGCAATATTAGCAACCTCTTCGGCAAAAAAAATTCATGCCGAAAACCTTAAACAAAGGGTGCATAAGGAAGAGAAAATTAAAAATGATGCAAAAGAACAGGCTGAAAAGTTGAAAAATATTAGTCTTGTTATTGGCGCAAAAACCAGTTCAAGTGGTAAAATTTTTGGTTCGGTTAATACAATTCAGATTGCTGATGCATTATCGCAGAAGGGATTTGAAATTGATCGTAAAAAAATCACCATCAAAGACGATTCTGTAAAGGAAATTGGTAAATATACGGCTGTAGTTAAATTGCACCGCGATGTTTATGTTGATATCCCATTCGAAGTTATTTCTGAATAATATCAATAAAAACAGAAAATTAAAAAGGAAGCTTGGGCTTCCTTTTTTTATTTATATTTGTTGATAGGTAAAAATTTTATGTATTAAGTTTTTTTATCATGAAAAACAGCCTATACTGGAAGATTCTGACGGGTTTTGTACTCGGTTTGGTTTTTGGAATACTTTTCCCAACTAACCATAAAATAACCGACAGTACACTTGCCTACATTGAAAAATCAGGCTTTCCGGGAGAACTTGCCCATATTCTTCAAAATGAAAAAAAAGCTTTTGCTGAAACCGAAACAGAATTTCTGAAAAGAATAAAACCTGCCCTTGGTCCGGAGTATTTTGAAAAATATAAAAAGGAGATTCTATTTAGTACACGGTACAATCCTTATTTAAGATATGTAGGCTGGTTTGGCGACCTTTTTATGCGCGCCCTGAAAATGATTATCCTGCCACTTGTTATTGTTGCGGTCATCTCCGGAATTTCCGATTTTAGTGAATATGATAATTTAATCCGTGTTTTCATAAAAACAGTACTTTATTATGTAATTGTAAGTTGTGCCGCTATTTTTGCCGGCCTGGGATTTGTACATCTTTTTAAACCGGGTAGCGGAATTGAACCCGGAACATACCAGTCGCTGCGTGGATTACCTGAAGATGTTTCTTTTTCCGAATCCATTATGGACATAGTTCCTGTTAACATTTTTGAGTCACTTACCCAGGGTAATTTGTTATCAATCATCTTTTTCTGCATCTTGTTTGGCTTTTTTATTACAAAAGTTAACGATAAAAACAGAATAATTCTCAACAATTTTTTTAATGCCCTTTACGATGTTTTGTTAAAGATTACAGCTTTTATCGTTCAGCTCACTCCCATAGGGGTATTTGCCTTAATAGCCACCTTTGTGGCAGGTTATTCGGGCGATATGCAGAAACTATTTAATATTGTCGACAACCTCGGCAAGCTTATAATAACCATTTTTGCAGCTTTGTTCTTCCATTCCGTGGTAAGCCTGCCGTTAATTATGAAATTTGCATTCAGGTTAAGTCCATGGAAACATTTTAAATCTTTAAGGTCGGCACTAATTACTGCTTTTTCCACTTCGTCAGCTTTTTCAACCTTATCGTATACCATGAGTTCGGTACAAAAAAACTGTGGGGTTTCGAGCAAGATTTCGAGTTTTATACTGCCGCTAGGCACCACGGTAAACATGGATGGAACAGCTATTTATATAAGTATATCGGCATTATTTATAGCACAACTAAATGGAATCGAACTCTCGTTAACCGATCAGATTGCAGTAATAGCTGTTTCCCTGTTTATTTCGATAGGCGCTTCAGGTATCCAGATGTCGAGTTTTGCTACCCTTACACTTATAATTGCTGCAATGGGTTTACCTTTTGAGGGCATTGGCCTTATACTTTCAATAGATATAATCCTTGAAATGTTCAGAAGTACAATTAATGTATGGAGCCAAAGTTGCTGTGCGGTAATAATTGCAAAATCAGAAGGAGAAACCCTTAAAATTGAATCCGCCTCACCGATGAACTGAACAGGTTAAAAAAACAACCAAAAATTCTGCAAAGCATATCCTGACCAATTCAGCTCTGTTTTGAAAATCAATATTTTATAAGTGTTATTGAAAAAATGACATTCATGAGTTAAAAAGTGTTAAATTTTATTTTAATTTATATTAAAGTCTTTGGATATCGTAAGAGGTATTGATATTTTTGCTCGTTATCAAAAAAAAAAATTTAAAACCTACTAATTAATATGGATCAAGCTATTGATATCAGAGAACTTAACGAGAGAATTCAAAGAGAAAGTGCCATTATTGATATGATTACCATGGAGATGAACAAGGTGATTGTCGGGCAACAGCATCTTGTTGAAAGTCTTATAATCGGACTAATCTCAAAGGGACATATCCTGCTCGAAGGGGTACCAGGATTGGCTAAAACACTTGCAATAAATACACTGGCTACCACTATAGATGCTAAATTTAGCAGGATACAGTTTACACCGGATTTATTGCCTGCTGATTTGCTTGGAACATTAATATATAGTCAAAAACAGGAAGAATTTGTAGTTAAAAAAGGGCCCATTTTCTCCAATTTCATTTTGGCAGATGAAATTAACCGGTCGCCTGCAAAAGTGCAATCGGCATTGCTTGAGGCCATGCAGGAAAAACAGGTTACAATTGGCGCCGAAACATTCAAACTTGAAGAACCTTTTCTGGTATTGGCCACCCAAAACCCTATAGAACAGGAAGGTACTTATCCGCTTCCAGAAGCACAGGTTGACAGGTTTATGCTGAAAGTTATCATCAATTATCCAAAGTATGAAGAAGAAAAACTTATCATGCGCGAAAACCTGGCCAAGAATTTCCCGAAGGCAAACCGTATACTTAAACCCGAAGATATTATTAAAGCCAGGGAGATTGTCCGCGATGTTTATATGGACGAAAAAATTGAAAGATATATCCTTGACATCGTTTTTGCCACCAGAAACCCTGAAGAATATAAATTGAAAAAGTTCAAAGGGCTGATAAGCTTTGGAGGTTCTCCCAGGGCGAGCATAAATCTGGCCCTGGCATCAAAAGCATTTGCATTTATTAAAAGAAGGGGTTATGTAATTCCTGAAGATGTAAGGGCAATTTGTCATGATGTATTAAGGCACAGGATTGGTTTAACTTACGAAGCCGAAGCTGAAAACATAAGCCAGGAAGAAATTATAAGCGAAATTTTGAATACAGTTGAAGTTCCATAGTTTTTGTTCAATATTTAAACTGATAAAATAGTGGAAACCTCGGAACTGCTTAAGAAGGTAAGAAAAATTGAGATAAAGACAAGGGGATTGACAAATCACATCTTTGCCGGTGAATACCATAGTGCTTTTAAAGGCAGGGGTATGGCTTTCAGCGAAGTTAGGGAATACCAGTACGGCGACGATATCAGAAATATTGACTGGAATGTTACTGCAAGGTTCAATCATCCCTATATTAAGATTTTTGAGGAAGAAAGGGAATTAACTGTAATGTTGCTCGTTGACTTGAGCGATTCCAAGGAATTTGGATCCCAAAAACTGCTTAAAAGAGAATTAATGACTGAAATTGCCGCCGTAATTTCGTTTTCTGCTATCCAAAATAATGACAAAATCGGGGTCATCTTCTTTAGTAATAAAATTGAAAAATATATTCCGCCCAAAAAGGGTAAAAAACATATTCTAAGAATAATAAGAGAACTTATTGATTTAAGGCCTGATAATAAAGCCACGAATATAGCTGAAGCACTTAGGTATCTTACAAATGTTCAAAAAAAGAGAACTATTGCATTTGTCATTTCCGATTTTATTGACAGCGGATTCCAGGATGCGCTGAGAATAGCCAATCATAAGCACGATATAATCGCTTTGAGGGTTTACGATAAACGCGAACTGGATTTACCGGATATTGGACTGGTAAAAATGCGCGATGCGGAATCGGACAGTTTTATGTGGATTGATACCTCCGACAGCACCATTCGTAAGCTTTACAGAGATACATGGTTAAAAGCCGACGCTGAACTAAAAGACATTTTCAGCAGGGCAGCAGTTGATAATGTAAGTATCAGAACAGATGAAGATTATGTAAAACCACTCCGTCAACTGTTTAAACAACGATAATATATTCCTGTACAAAGGTTTAAGATTTGAAAATAATATGAAGTTCAATATTAAAACTGTTTTTATTACTTTATTCTCGCTCTGTTTTACCGGATATTTCGGTATTGCCCAAAAAATCAGGGTAAAAGCAAAGCTTGATTCCACGGCAATTACCCTGGGCGACCAGGTTTGGCTTACCTTAAGTGCCGAACAAGAAAAAGTCGAAAATGTAAAATTTCCGGTATTTAAAAACAAAATTATAGAAGGGGTTGATTTACTGGATGTTTCTGACCTGGACACGCAATCAACCGGAAACAATAAAATTATTGTTACCCAAAAACTACTTATCACTGCATTTGACGATAGTATATTCAGATTGCCTGCATTTCTGTTCATGCATAATCTCGATTCCCTGTATACTGATTCTATTCTTTTAATGGTAAATGATATCAGGATAGACTCAACGGAATTTGCTAAAATTGATACAAGTCAGTACTTTACAATTTTTGATGTAAAATCTCCCATTAATACTCCCTGGACAATTAAAGAGTTTATTCAGATTTATTACCCTTATCTACTTGGTTTATTGGGAATTATAATATTGGTTCTTCTAGTAATCTATTATCTGAAACAAAGGGCTAAAAATAAGCCACTGATTAAACTACCCGAAAAACCGAAAGAACCAGCGCATATCATAGCATTAAGGGCGCTGGATGACTTAAAAGCCAGAAAATTATGGCAATCGGACAATGTAAAACAATACTATTCTGAGTTAACGGACATATTAAGGGCATATATTGAAGCCAGATTTGATATTCATACCTTTGAAAGAACCAGTCACGAAATTCTTGAAAATATCAAACACGCTGTTAACCTGAAACCTGAAATTTTTTCGCTTCTGAAACATATTTTTACTTATTCAGATTTGGCTAAATTCGCTAAATACAGACCTTTGGCCGATGAAAATGACCTTTGCCTGAAGTATGCCTATCAGTTTGTCGAAAACACTGCGGTTACTGAAAAAACAAATTCAGGAAATGAGAATGGTGAAAATATTCAAACAATTGAAGCAAATACAAGTGAAACAATTCTGAAACAGGATTAAGAAATGAAAGATATCGTTTTTGCAAACCCTGGTTTTCTCTTTGGACTGATAATCCTGGTTCCTATGGTGATTTGGTATGTACTTAAGGATGAAAAAAATCACACTTCGATACAGGTTTCTACATTAAGGGCTTTTAAAACACGTCCTCTTGGGTTTAAAAATATACTTCGTCATGTATTATTTGGTGCCAGGATGTTAATTATTGCGCTGTTGATTATTATCCTGGCAAGGCCACAATCTACAAATAACTGGGAAAACTCAACATCAGAAGGAATAGATATCGTTTTGGCCCTTGATATTTCAAGCAGCATGCTTGCCAGGGATTTTAAGCCCGACAGGATGGAAGCATCAAAAGAAGTTGCCATTGAATTTATTTCGGGACGCGAAAATGACAAAATCGGACTAGTGGTTTTCAGTGGCGAAAGCTTTACCCAATGTCCACTTACCACCGATCATGCTGTATTGATTAACCTCTTTAAAGATATCAAACAAGGATTAATTGAAGACGGAACAGCAATAGGCATGGGACTGGCTACCGCGGTAAACAGGTTAAAAGACAGCGAGGCTAAAAGTAAAGTAATAATTCTGCTCACCGACGGGGTTAACAACATGGGTGCAATTGACCCTATTACAGCAGCAAATATAGCGAAAAGCCTTGGAATAAGGGTATACACAGTAGGGGTGGGGCGGAATGGTTATGCACCTTATCCGGTTCCAACCATGTTTGGGATTCAATACCAGAATATGGAGGTAAAAATTGATGAAGAAATACTCAAGGAAATCTCAAAATTAACTGATGGAAGGTATTTCAGGGCAACAAATAACGAAAAACTGAAAGAAATCTACAAGGAAATTGACAAACTTGAAAAATCGAAAATTGAAGTAAAAAAATTCAGTTCGCGTAACGAAGAGTTTTTACCATTGGCATTGCTTGTTGCACTCTTGCTTATTTCAGATTTAATTCTTAGAAATACTGTTCTGAGAACTATTCCTTGATTTTGGGTTTAATTTAATCATAATAATCAGAAAATAAATATGTTACATCTTGCAAATCCGGAATTTCTTTATGCGCTGATTGTTATACCAATTCTTATTTTAGTATTTATTATTTCGAGACGAAAAAGAAGAAAATCCCTCGAAGAATTTGGTGATTTCCAGGTTATTAATAAGCTAATGCCCCTCGTATCTAAAAGAAGGCCTGTAATTAAGTTTTCCACTGTACTTTTTTCTTTAGGCCTGGTGATAATTGCCCTGGCAAGGCCACAATTTGGTGCAAAACTCAGGGAAGTAAAAACCGAAGGTGTTGAACTTATTATTGCACTGGATGTTTCGAACAGTATGATGGCTGAAGATATCAGGCCAAACCGGCTTGAAGCTGCCAAAAGGGCCATTGGCAAAATGCTTGACAATCTTAAAAATGATAAAATCGGACTTATCGTATTTGCAGGCGAAGCTTTTGTGCAGGTACCCATTACCACCGATTATTCAGCAACAAAAATTTTTCTCGAATCTGTATCAACCGACATGGTTCAGCAACAGGGCACTGCCATTGCCGAAGCAATAAGGCTTGCTGAAAAATCGTATAGCCCCGACAATGAAAAAAAGAAAGTTTTAATAATAATTACCGATGGTGAAAACCATGAAGAAGACCCGATAGAAGCTGTAACCGAGGCAAAGGAAAAGGGAATAATTACTTACACCATCGGGCTTGGTGATATAAAAGGAACACCAATTCCGGTGCAGGGAAGCAGCGATTTTCGTCGTGATCTTTCCGGAAATATAATTATGACCAGGCTTGATGAAAGTATGCTTGTAAACATAGCAGATGCAGGAGATGGAAAGTATATAAGGGCAAACAATACAAAATTCGGTCTCTCAACCATGTACGAAGAAATCGAAAAACTTGAGAAATCTGAACTGGAATCAAGAATTTATTCAGAATACGAAGATGCTTTTCAATATTTTATTTTCCTGGCACTGTTCTTCCTTTTGATTGATTTTATCATCTTAAACAGGAAAAATAAAAAAATTGAAAAATTCAAGATATTTAACCTGAGATCCTGATTTTTATGTATTGGACAGAAAATCCAGGCGATAATTGAACTGACGATTTAAGAAAGACGCGAAATAAGGTTTTATCGAAAAAATTAGAATCTGTTTTTTTTTCTTTAACAAAGCTAAAAACAAAAATAAGGATGAAACAAAAAATTATTTATTTACTTATAACAGTACTTTTATCACCCTTAACTTTGATTCTTGGTCAAAAGGAAAAATCATACATCAGGCATGGAACCAGCGAGTATGATGACAAAAAATATGGAAATTCAGAGGTTTCCTATCAAAAAGCTTTAACCTTAAACCCGGAATCGTTTGAAGCCAAATTCAACCTGGGAGATGCCTTTTATAAACAGGGTAAATATGACGAATCGGTAAAAGAATTTTCGGAATTGGCTGGTAAAACGACTGAAAAGGACAAGTTAGGTAAAATTTATCATAATATCGGAAACAGCCAGCTGAACAAGACCAAATCATTGCTTGAACAACAAAAGCTGGATGAATCGCTGAAACAAATTGATAAAAGCATAGAAGCCTATAAAAACGCGTTAAAAAATAATCCGGATGACCGCGAAACGAAGTTCAATCTTAGTTATGCACAAAAACTGAAAAAAAAGCTGGAAGATCAGAAAAACAAAAACCAGAATAACCAGGATAAAAACAACCAGGATCAGAAAGACAATCAAAACGACAAAAACGACCAAAATAAGGATCAGCAGGACCAAAATAAGAACCAGGACAAAAACAAACCCACAGAAAATGATAAGGACGGAGATGGTATTCCTGACAAGGTAGAAAATGAAAATGACCAGAATAACCCCAGGGATACGGATAAAGATGGGGTTCCGGATTACAGGGACAGTGATTCGGACAACGATGGCAAACCAGATAGCGATGAAGCAGGAAAAAATCCTGAAAAGCCTCAGGATACTGATAAAGACGGGTTACCCGATTATCGTGATTTAGACTCGAACAACGATGGAAAACCTGATTCACAAGAGGCACAACAAGACAAGGACAATAAAATCTCTAAAGAAGACGCTTTGCGGATTTTAGAAGCCATTTTAAATGATGAAAAGGATGTTCAGGGAAAACTAAAAAAAGTGAAAGCCGCAAATTCCGGAAAGCTTGAAAAAGATTGGTAAAATATTTGAATGAACAACCTGTTTACTTTGAAGCATATATTAAGATGATTAAAATCAATACGAAAATGAAGCACTTTTTAGTGGTACTGCTACTACTTGCGGGTTATTTTGTAAACACAACAGCACAGGTAACTTTCAAGGCTTCAGCCAATAACATGGTTGAAGTTGGCGAAAATTTCAGGCTTAATTTTACTGTTAACGCTAACTGTACTGGATTTGTACCTCCCAGTTTAACTGATTTTAATGTTTTGGCAGGTCCAAGTACTTCCACAAGCAGTAGTTTCCAGTTTATAAATGGAAAAACTTCCCAAACCCTTATAGTAACTTTTTCGTACATAATTCAGGCACGTAAAGAAGGAAAATATACAATTGGTAAAGCCCAGGTTACTGTTGACGGTAAAGTATATTCTACAGAACCTATTACCATTGAAGCCATTAAGGCAAGTGGAAATCAAAATACGGCCAATGATGATGAATTTCAATCAACACCCGCGGCTAATGACGGAGACATATTTATTCAAATTAACCTTAATAAAACCACCGTTTACCAGGGCGAACATCTTATAGCTACTTTAAAAGTATACGACCGTGCCGGTTTAAAGGCATTTCAGGATTACAAATTCCCTTCGTATACTGGATTCTGGTCGCAGGATATTCAGCAACCTCAGCAAATAAGCCTCGACAGGCGCGAAAATGTAAATGGCAAGATATATTCAACCGGTGTGCTGAAACAAAGCATTTTATTCCCGCAACAAAGTGGAAAGCTTACCATCGATCCATTTGAACTGGAATGCGTGGTGCAACAAAAGGTAGGCAGGCGACGTAATTTTTTTGGCGAAATGGTTGACGTATACAACGATGTGGTTAAAAACCTTAAAAGCACGTCCCGAACCGTGAATGTTTTGCCATTGCCTGACAATAAGCCAACTTCGTTCACCGGAGCTGTTGGCACCGATTTTAAATTCGACATTAAGGTTGATCGCACAGAACTTAAAAGCAACGAAAGTCTGACCCTCAAAGCAACCGTTTCCGGAAACGGAAATCTTAAAATAATAGATAAAATAAATATTCAGTTTCCCAATACATTTGAGATTTACGACCCAAAAATAACCAATAATATAAGCAATACTGAAGCCGGTTCAAGAGGGACAAATACTTATGAATATCTTGTAATACCCAGAGAACCAGGTAATTTCACAATCCCGGGTTTACAGTTTTCTTATTTTGATGTCAACTCAAAAACCTATAAAACATTAACCACCAAAGAAATAAATCTTGTGGTTTCAAAAGGGGAAAACAATCAATTGATTACGTCAGGTACTGCTATTTCAAAAGAAGATGTGCAGACCATTGGTTCAGACATTCGGCATATTTATGAAGGACACTTTTTGCTTGAAAAGAAAAACTCCAATTTCTTTGGCAGCACTGTATTTGTGCTTTCTTACCTGTTTTCTGCTTTGGTTTTTATCCTTCTCATGGTGTTCCTGCGCAAACGTATCAAACAAAATCAAAACCTGGCCCTGATAAAAAATAAAAGGGCCAATAAAATTTCAAAAAAGAGATTGAAAGAGGCTGAAAAACATATGAAATCAAATAATAAGGAAGCATTTTATAACGAAGTAATAAGGGCATTATGGGGCTATTTGGGTGATAAACTGAATATTCAGCTGGCAGAATTATCGCGTGAAAAAGCAAAGGAAACCCTGTTAAAGCAAAATATTGACGCCCAAATTGTTACTGATTTTATTGAAGTAATTGATAATTGTGAATTTGCCAAATATGCACCTGTTTCTGTTGAGAATCAGATTGCCAATGATTACGAAAAAGCCAGGAAAATTATTAATAAACTGGTTGAAGCTTTATCGTAATTAAAATAGTGAAGTACTTGTTTTTTAAATAAATAACAGATTTTATGTCGAAATCTACCTTCTATAAAATAAAATTGGGAATGCTAATCTCATTGGGAATGGTTTTGTTTTTTCAGATAAAATTCATAGCCCAAACAAATGTAGAGTATAAAATTTTAAAAGATGCAAACAGGGCATACAATGAAGGCGAATTTCAAAAAGCAGCCGAACAATACGAAAAGCTTGTAAAAACAGGATATAGCGCTGCTGAACTCTACTACAATCTGGGGAATTCATATTATAGATTGGGGGATTACAAATCAGCAATTTTAAATTTTGAAAGGGCAAAAAAACTAGCTCCGGGAGATGAAAATATTCAAATCAACCTTGAGTTCAGTCAAAAATATGTTCAGGACAAAATAGAGGAATTACCTGAATTTTTCTTAATCAGCTGGATACGTGGTTTTTTTGATTTGTTTTCGAGTAAAAGCTGGGGTATTATCAGCATAACTGGTTTTATTGGTTTTCTTTCGCTCGCCCTGGTTTTTCTTTTTACAAGAGTACTTTTATTCAGAAAAATAGCTTTTTACCTGGGAATCATTATTGCATTTATTTCGCTTGTATCTTTTTACGCTTCATATAAACAATACAAGATTCAAACAACACACAATACAGCGATTATTTTTGAACAATCTGTATCTGTCAAGAGTTCGCCCAATGAAAACGGAACAGTGCTTTTTGTTATTCACGAAGGTTTAAAAGTTACTATTACAGGTACCTCAGGCAATTGGAAAGAAATAAAGCTGAGCGATGGAAAAATAGGATGGTTGCCCAAAGAATCAATAGTAGAAATATAAAGTTTTGATTGGTATTTCGGTTTCGGTAACTGCAAAACAAATGTTTTTTTAGCAGGTCAGATTAAAATTTGTCCACAATTATTTTCCGTTCATTCGTAATTTTCAATTAAATTTGAATATTCCAAGAATTTTTTTATTTTTAGCTAATGGAAGCAATACGGAAAATCAAAAAAGTAGTTGATGCAATATTTCAGTATTTCCTGAAAAAGTTTGAGAAGGAGTCCTATACCATTAAACAAAAAGCCTTCGCGTATGTTTTTCTTAATCTTTGCGGACTTGCTTTGAATTCTGTTTATGTAGCTGTTATGATTATTTATAACAAACACGAAATTCTTCTCACCAATTATCTGGCTTTTCCTGTTATACTTCTAAATCTGATTTTTATAAAAACAATCCGGTTCAGGCATGCATCCAATTTTTTTACCATTTCACTCATCCTTATTTTTATAATAAGCATTATACTGCCACATAGCGGACTTCCGATGAACGAGTTTATCGATGAATTTTATTTCCTGCTGGCATTTCTGGTTTTAACCATTTTGTTTTCAACCGAGATGGTTATCATTATCAATTCGGCGATAATAATGCTAGGCACACTGGGCTATTATTTTGTCAGGTCAGGCACCTATAAGGCTGATTTAATAAGTTATACTGATGTGGCAATTATTAATTTTGAATTTGCTGTTTTTATGATAACCGTAATGCTTGTTATCACCACAAGGATTATAAGAAAAAACATTGAATATGCAGATAAGCAGGCAAAACAGGCAGAAATTCAAAAAGACAGGGCGGTTAATGCATTTACCACTGTAGCAATGACTTCCGAAACATTACATGACATGAGTGTGGTTATTAACGACTTAACTGTTAATTTAAATACAAGTACCAACAAGCAGGCTGTTAATATTGAAGAAATGTCATCAACCATTGAAGTATTAAATCAATCAATAGTAAAAAATGCTGAATACGCAGGCCTTGCAGCCCGTTCGTCCGGTGAAAGGACTATGGTGGTCAGAAGAAGTGAAAGACTATTAAAAAGAGTTATTTCCTCTATCCGCGATATAAGTTCCCGCGTTACATTTATCCAGGACGTAGCCAGACAAACCAACATTCTGTCATTGAATGCATCCATTGAAGCAGCGCGGGCAGGTAAATCAGGAAGAGGTTTTACGGCGGTAGCCAATGGAATTAAAAAACTTGCCGATCAGAGCCAGAAATCTGCAAAAGATATTATCAGCCTGGTTAATGAAGGTTTGGCGGTTTCTGATCAAGCCAATGACTACCTCAGTGCCATTGTGGAAAATTCTGAAAAATCAACGGAACTTATGACCAGCATTTCCGAAGCCCTTATGGAACAAATCAACAATATTACACAGATAAATATCGGAATGTCGGAAATTAACAATGCAGCCCAAACCAATGCCAATATTGTTGATGATTTGGCTACAAACGTTGAAATAATGAAACAAAATTCGGAAATTCAACGCGATCTTTTCCATGAAGAGTCAAAAGGACTTTGATTCGCATTGAATTAAAGGTTCGGCATTTATATTTATTTTTTCCTGGTTTAAGACGCTTTCCTGACAATAATATTTAAATAAATCAAATAATTTGGATTTTACATCAAATAATAGGTTTTTATCCTAAAAACATATACTTAATTTTAGTAAATTAGATAAAAACACAAACAAAACAATACGGCTTATGAAAAAAACAATTTTATTAATCTTAAGTATTGCCTTTGCGCTATTTATGCAGGCTCAAACAACAATCCAGGACAAACAGGAAGTTTATGGTACCTGGAAAAAATCGAAATCTCCCTATATTATTGAAGGCGAAGCAATTGTTCCCGTAGGAAAAACCCTGGTGATAAAACCTGGTGTAGAGGTTAAGTTTAAAACCGGCGAAGACAGGGATTACACCGTTGACGGAAATAAGAGCAGTACTTTCAATGTAGGTTTTTTAAGGGTAAACGGCACAATAAAAGCAGAGGGAAGTAAGAATAAACTTATCAAATTTACACGTTTTGGCGGCAATGGCTATTGGGGTAATATTGCCATCAATTCAAGATCGAGCAATAATTTGCTTAAATACTGCTGGTTTGAAGCAGCATATTATATGCGCGGTGTGATAACTGAAACAGGAGATAATGCAACCGGGGCAATTTCATTCTACAATTCCACAGGTACAGTTGAGAATTGCCTGTTTATAAACAACGGATGGACCGCTTTTAACTGCAAAGAAGGATCAAATCCCTTATTCAAAAACAATACGGTAGTTGGCAACCAATATGCAATTGAATGTAATTCAGGTTCATCGCCTGTTATTAAAAATACAATTATCTGGACAAATTCATCCGCCTTTTATGTAAATGGTGAAAGCCATCCAAAAATCTCCTATTCACTTATTCAGGGTTCTTCATTGATTGAAGGAATGAAAGATGATGGAAATAATATATTTGGCACTTCGCCCATGTTTAAGGATCAGGCCGGGAATAATTTTAATATCGATTCTGGCTCACCAGCCTACAAAAAAGGAGAAAATGGACAAAATATAGGTGCGCTATAAAAAGCCATTGTTATAGCAGGATAAGCAAGAAAAAAGTTTGTCCTGCTTATTTTTTGTTTGAAGTAATAGATTTTTGCAATTCAATCATTTTCAAAGCTGTATAGGCAGCTTCAACGCCTTTGTTTCCATGTTTTCCACCGGCCCTGTCGAAGGCTTGTTCAAGATTATCAGTGGTAAGTACACCAAAAATAACTGGCGTCTGGTAAAGGATATTCAACTGTGATATTCCAAAACTAACCCCCTGGCAAATAAAATCAAAATGCCTGGTTTCGCCCTGTATTACGCATCCCAAAACAATTATGGCATCAGCAAAACCTTTCTCTGCTACCATTTTAGCACCGTAGGTCAATTCAAATGTTCCGGGAACATTATATAACAAAATATTCTTTTTATCCACCCCGCTTTTTATAAGGGTATCATAAGCCCCCTGGTATAAAGCCCCTGTTATATCTTTATTCCATTCCGATAAAATTATAGCTATTTTGAAATCACCGGCTTCCGGAAGTTGGTCGGGGTTATAACCCGAGAGATTTTTAAGCGCTGTTGCCATCTTTTAATTGTTTTACCTGAAATGAAAAAGACTTTCCATAACCAACAGGAAAGTCTTTGTTTTACCAACTTTAAAATTTTATTTTTTCATCAGGATTTCAGCCCTGGTAATATATTTTTCAATAGTTCTTCCTTCGGGTGAATTCCTGTAGTTTTCTTTAATATTGTTATATTGTTCCAGGGCCCCTTTGTAATCTTTTTTACTTTCAAGAACTGCCCCTGCACGCATTAAGTAAAGCGGACCAAAGAAATCGTTTTTTGTAAAATTTCCTGCTTTAATATAGTATTCAGCCGCTTTGTCAACCTGTTTCAACTCCAAATAGGCATCACCAATCATACCAAGCGATTCGGGCTTCAGCATTTTATCTTTTGAATCGAAGTTTGATAAGTACTCAATGGCTTCGTCGAATTTTCCCTGTTTTAAATAACATACACCGGCATAATAATAAGCCAGGTTGGCAGCTTCAGTAGAAGAATACTCATCGATAATGGTTAAAAAGCCAGGGTAATTTAAATCACCTTTTAATGCTAAATCAAATGAATCGAGTTCAAAATTTTGTTCAGCTACAAACATTTGAGAACTTGCTTCTTCGTTTTGTGGTGCAAGGTACCATCTTTGATATGCAAGGTACAAACCAACAACTGCAACTAATGCAATTACAACTATTGTTATAATTTTCTGGTTGTTTTCAATAAATTGTTCTGAACGGCTTAATGCACTCTCAACTGCTTCTACTTTATCAGAATTATTAGTTCTTGTGATATTTTTACCCATAATTATTATCTGTTGTTTTGAAAAATTGCGCAAATGTATATTATTTCGGATAATTTGCGAAATAAATTTCTTATTCAGCACATCTTTGTTGAATTAATTCTGTTTTATGGTTGATTTAACTATAAAAATTAAACTTTCATCAGGATAAATTCTGCTATTCATAACTTGTTAACAAAATATTTATCCCCGTAAGGGATTAATTAACAAACATTTAATCCCATCAGAATTCTTTATTCCTTCCTGAAAATGTCAACGCATAAAAATATACTTTTAAATGTTTTAATTTTGCTGGTCGGAAATTGATAACTGGTATGGAAAATTTCATTGTTTCGGCACGAAAGTACAGACCTTCAACATTTGCCCTTGTTGTTGGTCAGAAATCAATTACTACTACCCTTAAAAACGCGATAAAGAATAACCACCTTGCCCATGCTTATCTTTTTTGCGGACCAAGAGGAGTGGGTAAAACTACCTGTGCCCGGATTTTTGCCAAAACCATAAATTGTTTGCACCTGAGTAACGATATTGAACCCTGTAACGAATGCGAATCCTGCCATTCATTTAACAGTAACAGGTCTTTTAATATCCACGAACTTGATGCAGCATCAAACAACTCGGTTGAAGATATCAGGAGCCTGATTGACCAGGTAAGGATTCCGCCACAAATGGGTAAATTTTCCATTTATATTATTGACGAAGTACACATGCTTTCTTCGCAGGCTTTCAATGCCTTTTTAAAAACGCTTGAAGAACCCCCTGCCCATGCAATTTTTATATTGGCAACCACCGAAAAACACAAAATAATTCCTACCATTTTATCGCGTTGCCAGATTTTTGATTTCAACAGGATAGGAATTGACGATATTACGCACCATCTGGAGTTTGTTGCCAGAAATGAAGGGATAAAAGCAGAAATGGATGCCCTGAACATTATTGCCCAGAAAGCTGATGGAGCCTTGCGTGATGCCTTGTCCTATTTCGATCAGATTGTAAGTTTTGCCGGAGGAGAAGTAAACTACCAGAAAGTAATTGATAACCTTAATGTTCTGGATTATGAATACTATTTCAGGTTAACAGAATATTTTCTCGTTCACGATTTCAGAAACGCCTTGCTTATTTTCGACCAGATTTTAAACAAAGGATTTGATGGTCACCACTTTATTTCGGGGTTGGCGAAACATTTCAGGGATTTGCTTGTAGGAAAAAACCCCGAAACTATTAAATTACTTGAAGTGGGCGATGGTATCAAGGAAAAATACCATAAACAATCCCAGAATTGTTCGTTACATTTTCTTTTCGAAGCCCTGAATATTACAAATGCCTGCGATTTGGCCTATAAAGCATCGCAGGACAAAAGGTTACAGGTTGAACTTGCTTTGATTAATATTTCCAAAATAAATCTGCAGCTGGTTCAGAATGTTGAAAAAAAAACTTTAAATGAAATAGATACAACACAAGCCCAGGAAACGGAAACAAACAAAGCTGAAAACCAGGGGACCGCCAATGGCAATAAAACAACATTAAGTTCCATTTCGATAAAGGAAGCCCTGAAAGGGAACGTACAAAGCAAGCAGGAAATTAAAAAGAACGAAGAATCCACAGAATCTGTTCAAAAATTAGATATCCCTAAACAAATCGATTTCACCGCCGAACAACTTAAGGGAAGCTGGATTCAATACGCCGAATCAATTAAACAGGACAAACCCAGAATTTATCACATACTTACGGCCTGCGATCCTAAAAAAACAAATAATAACATCATTTCATTTGCTGTAAAAAATGCTTTGCAGAAAGAGGCCATCGAAAAAATTCAATCTGAATTGATTGGCCGTTTAAGTCAAAAATTACAGTATAATTTGTTAAAACTTGAAATCGAAATTGTTGAATCTGATCAAAAAACACAACTTTATACAGATACCGATAAATATAAATACCTGAGCGAAATAAATTCCAATCTCAATAAACTTAAACAACAGTTTAATCTCGATTTTTAAGTTGTCCGTCATGCACTTTAAAAGCAATAATAAAGTCCGGTAATCCTGTAACCAAATTATTGTAATTTTTCAGTCAGATTTTCGTAACTTGCAGAATCTATTCTGATTAAGCAAATGTTACGGAAATTTAATTATCTTTTTATAACGTTATTCTTATCATGCGTTGGCAGCTCACTTCAGGCACAACCGTGGTTAAGCAATTTACCTTCCGGTAAAAATGAATTGCAGAAAACCAACTTTTACGATTTGGATAAAGCATTTGAAAAATACTGGAACGGAAAAAACCTTGATGATAAAAAAGTAACAAAAGGAAAAGGGTATAAACCCTTTAAGAGATGGGAAAACTGGATGATTCCAAGGGCATACCCAAATGGAATTATACCTGTGGACCAGACCTGGAAAGAATTTCAAAAAGAAAAACTTAAAAAAACCACCAAATCATCACCAGTTTCAAACTGGACACCGGATGGGCCGTTTAATGTCCCAAACAATCTCAGTTCAAAGGCAACCGGACTGGGAAGAATAAATTGTGTGGCTTTTCATCCTGCAAATCAAAATATACTTTATACAGGGTCACCATCCGGAGGTTTTTGGAAAACGACCAATGGTGGCCAGAGTTGGATTACAACTACGGATGAACTGCCAAGTCTGGGAATTTCTGATATAGTGATACATCCTCAAAATCCTGAAATTATTTATATTGCTACAGGCGATGGAGATGCAGGAGACACTTATTCTACAGGAATACTGAAATCGGAAAACGGTGGAATTAGCTGGAATTCAACAGGTTTAACTTATTCAACCAGCGAAAATAAAACCATCCGACGCTTGCTTATTAACCCCGAAAAACCTGATACATTAATAGCCGCCGCAAGCACAGGAATTTATTTTTCGTCAGATGCAGGCATAACATGGACCCTGGCCAAATCAGGCAATTTTAAAGATATTGAATTTAACTCAGGAAATCATGAAATTGTATATGCTGCAAGGTATGGTACAAATAGCGCCAGGTTTTATAAATCTGTGGATGGCGGATTTACATTTTCGGAAATTTTAACTGGTGTTGCCCTTTCTGAAACCTACAGGCTAGAGCTTGCAGTTGGTTCAAATACAGGGGCTTCTGTTGTATACGCTTTATATACAAATAAATCCGATGATGGTTTCCACTCTTTATGGAAGTCGCAGGACAACGGAAATACCTGGAATAAAATTTATGATAAATCAGGGTTAAATCTGCTTGGCTGGACCCACGATGGCTCCGATGAAGGCGGACAGGGTTGGTACGATCTATCGCTGGTTGTTTCGCCCCTGAATGCTGAAGAAGTATACGTTGGAGGAATAAACATCTGGAAATCAATAAATTCAGGAGAGAATTGGAATTTGGTATCTGATTGGGACGGAACCTATGCAACTTATATACACGCAGATCATCATTACCTGGTTTTTAATGCCAGCGGAACTTTATTCAGTGGAAACGACGGCGGATTGTATAAATCGACCACGCAGGGCCAGACCTGGACAGATATAAGCAATGGCCTGAGTATTCTTCAAACTGACAGAATTGGCCTGTCTCAAACAAATCCGAATATTTGCATTGTTGGTAACCAGGATAACGGAACAATGAAATACGATGCACAGGCGGATAAATGGATTCAAATATTGCCCGGTGATGGATGTGAATGTATTGTTGATTTTACAAATGAAGATACAATTTACTATTCTTATATAAAAGGCGACATCAGGCGATCAGACGATGGCGGACTAACCAATATTCCGATTAAACCAGCCGGGGCAGGCGAGGGGATATGGCATACGCCTTTTATTATGCAGGCCGGTAACAATAATGTATTGTATGCGGGATACGAGGATTTATGGAAAACAGCTGATAAAGGAAATACCTGGCAAAAAATATCAAATAACCTGAGTCCTGGAAGTCCACTTCGACAAATAGCCGTAGCCGCTTCAAATCCTGACTATATTTTTGTTACCAATGGAATAAAACTATGGAAAACAAGCGACGGAGGAAATATCTGGAACCAAATCATTAACGAAAATTTATCGGGGTTGTTTATTACTTATTTTGCATTTGACAACCAAAATCAGGATAAGTGCTGGCTTACTGTTTCGGGCTATACTGAATTGAAAAAAGTGTTTTATACCGAAGACGGAGGCGTGAATTGGTACAATTATTCAGAAGGCTTGCCCAATGTTCCCGTTAATTGTATTGTAAGAGAAGACAATTCAAATGATGTTTTATACCTTGGAACTGACATTGGTGTGTATTACCGGGATGCTTCAATGCATCAGTGGGAGAGATTTAGTACCGGATTGCCAAATGTAGAAATCAGTGAGCTGGAAATTCAATACAGTTCATCTTCTCTTTTTGCAGGCACACGGGGGCGGGGTTTGTATCATACACCAATTTCCCTGTCAAATACATACAAAAATATAATAACCGAATGTTTTGATGGAAATAGTTTGCCCGCATCATGGAAATCGGAAGTAATAGCTAACCCAGCCGGAAATATTCCCCAGTTGGATTTTATTACAGAGAGTGTAAATCCCACGGGATTTATACCAGTAAAATGCAGCAATTTTGCAAGGTTTAATTCATTTACCTGCGAAGAGAATGATAAACTTAGATTATCTATCATTAATGCATTATCAGCCACTGAAAATGACAGTATGCACCTTTCTTTTTATTTGGGCACCGACAATGAATACCCTGAAAACAATGACAGTTTAATTACACAATGGTCAGAAAATGGCACTACATGGCACAATATAGATACATTTTTAAGATACAATGCTGATGGAGACAAATGGCTCCTCCAAACAAGCCATTTACCGGATGAAGCTGAAAATTTACCATCGCTTTTTATTGGCTTTTTATTTATTTCATCGTACGGAAACGATATTCATTTCGACAATATTAATTTTGATAAAGTTTTGCCTGACCCGCCCCGCTATATATCTTCATTTACCAACGAATCGGGCGTTGAAATAGAGATTATTTTTAACCAGGATATGTCAGATCCTGCAGGTAAAGAACAGGAATTTTCAGTGGATACAGGCAATAGTATTGTACCTGTTGCCATAAATTTAAATCCGCTAAACAATAAATCTTACCTTTTACAACTGCCTTTCACATTAAAACAGGACCAGGAAATAAAATTGTCGTATAACCAGGGATCAATAACTTCGGCCAATGGCGGAGTGCTTGAAACCTTTGTTGATAAGATTACAATAAATAAAGTTAAAAATCCGACAGGAATAGCTAATGAAGAAATTAAATCCGTGTTTTCAGTTTACCCTAACCCCAATAAGGGTGAATTTGAAATCTGTATTAACAAACAACTATGTAATAATTCAGGATTAAAAATTTATAACGCATCAGGAAGTCTGGTTTACAATAAGTTAATTGGAGATTTAAAGAAAAATGAAATTCTTCGGGTTAAATTGAACAATGGGTTGCATGGTATTTTTCACCTCTCTCTCGAATCTTGTGAGAAAATTTATAAACAAACCCTAATCATTGAATAAAGAGGCCGTTTAAAAAGTGTCTATCCTATTAAAAGATCATTCATTTTGATACTAATCTTTAAAAAATTGCCACGAACGGCGAAGCCCTCAACGAAGTTAATACAACAATAAGCACTTTTATACAATTTAGGGCAACTCTAAAAATTCACAATCACTTAAAAATCAGATATTTTAAGTGATTTTTTATTTGGAAAAAGCCCCAAAAATTAGTATTTTGGGGCAAAAATGGGGAATTGACTGTTCCCCATCCAAATAAAATCGTATGACAAATTTACAGCCTTTAAGTTTATTTTCCAAAGATTCATTGTTAAGCAATCGATATTTGATGTTTTTGGAAACTCCACTTGGAAAACTATATCAAAGTATCCCTTTTGAAGAACTAGCAAATCTTCTTCCTAAAAAGGAAACAAAAGTGGGCGCACCTTCTTGGTTTGAGCCATCAGGATTTTTCGGGCTCATGTTTTTGAAACATTACACCAACCTGAGCGATCAAAAACTAATCGAACGATTGAACACAGACTGGGCGATGCAATTCTTTTGTGGGATGCAGCTAAAAATCTATGAAATAATAAAAGATGACGGACTTGTAAGCCGTATCCGTCAATATCTCGCAGAACATATTGAAATAGAGGATGTTCAGCGTATACTTATAGCAAATTGGAAAGAAGATATGGAAAATACCCATGCCCTTTTATCAGATGCAACAGCGTATGAGAGTCATATTAAGTTCCCTACCGATGTAAAACTTCTTTGGGACTGCGTTTATTGGGTTTACCAGGCAATATTTGTTATATGCAAGGAATTAAAGATAAAGCGCCCCCGCTCCAGGTTTGTAGAACAAGAGAGGAAACAGCTTTCTTACAACAAATGCAGGAAGAAAACCCATAAGATAACACACACACGCAAAAAAGCGCTGTTGTATCTTCTAAATAAGGGACTTGGGCAATTAAAGGAGATATTGAATGATCATAAAAATGAAATAAGTTTGGATGAAAAACAATCCATCCGACTGATTTACATCAAAGAAGTATATCGTCAGCAATTGTACATGTTTGATAATCATACAAATACTGTTATTAACCGGATAGTGTCTTTATTTAAACCCTATATAAGGCCTATAGTAAGAGGAAAGGAAAACAAGAAGGTAGAATTTGGAGCTAAAGTAAACAAGAGCATGGTTGATGGAATAAGCCTGATTGATAGATTGTCCTTTGATGCCTTTAATGAAGCATTGGAACTCAAAAGGAGCATAAGGCTACATAACCAAAGGTTTGGCAGGTGCAAGCAAGTTGGGGTAGATGCCATATATGGTACCAATGCAAACAGAAAATACATGAAAGCAAAAAAAATCTTTCATTCATTAGTAAGAAAAGGAAGAGCATCAAAGTATGAACAACAGGAGAGCATCTTACGCAGTCAATTGGGCAAAGAACGTTCTACAGTTTTAGAAGGAAGTTTTGGTAATGAAAAAAACCACTATGGCTTGAGTAAAGTAAAAGCAAGGACAGAACCAACAGAAATAGTCTGGATATTATTTGGGATAATGACTGCAAACGCAGTAAAAATATCCAAGCGACGAGCCATGAGAGAAGCACCACCTGGGAAAGCTCCGGTACAGCTTGTAATAGCAGCTTAAAATTAAGAAAACTCTGAATATCCTGGTTTTATAGGGGAATTATACATATTTTCCAAAATGTAAACTATTGTTTACATAAAAACAATTCAAATTCCAGAGAAAAAATCAGATAAAATAAAAAAACAGTATTAGAAAGTTGAAATCCTAATACTGTCATGCTGTCATTGCTGTTAAATTATTCAATTTTCAGGGAATCCCCAATTTAAACATAGGGTAATTTAATTCTTGTATATCATTGGTATACAGAACATTAATCAACAAATATAAATTCCTTGATAAAAGGAAAATAAAATTCGTGCATCCGAGGCTTCCATTTTAAAAGTATTGCTTCGATTTATGCACCATTTAAGACAGCCTCATTATTTTCAATACGCTTCTTCGTCCAAAATATCCGTTCAATCCAATGGTTCTCAATTTTATTAATTTGAAAATCAAAGAATTATCAAGAAAGTCTGAACCCTGCCAAGGCTTATTATTTTGAAACTTCCTTTTTTGACAAAGCTGGTTAATTATTCAGCAGTATCGGTTGCAGCAGCCCTTTGTTGGCTTAATTGCTGCATTTCCTTATCAAAAAGATACAAACTGGATTTGTCATCTCCCAATAAATTGAGTTTATCAAGATTCGTCCTTGCCAGGTTTTCTTCTTCAATTTGCTCAGAAACATACCATTGCAGGAAATTTTGGGTAGTAAAATCCCTTTCTTCCACGCAAATACCAACCAGGTTATTGATGCTTTCAGAAATCATCCGCTCATGATCAAGAATTTCTTTAAAAACTGCTTTTATAGAATCAAAAACCAAAGGTGGCTGTTTCAGGGCCGGGACAAATGCTTCCCCATCACGTTCATTAATATAATGAAACAGTTTAAGCATGTGGAGTCGTTCTTCATCTGCATGCACATATAGAAACTCAGAAGAGCCTGCATATCCGCTTCTTTCAGCCCACGAAGCCATGGATAAGTATAGTTGCGATGAATATGCTTCGAGCGCAATCTGGTTATTAAGTGCTGTCTGAACTTTTTCTTTTAACATAGCGTTGCGTTTTTATTAATATGATTAACAATTAAATACAGTATAAATTATCCCATTGAATCAATAATGGAATTGAAAGTGCTGCTAGGTCGCATGGCTTTATTTGCAAGATTTAAATCAGGTTTGTAATAACCTCCCAGATTAACAGGTTTTCCCTGTGCGGCTAACAATTCTTCAACAATTTTATTTTCATTGGTGGCTAAATTTTCTGAAATACCCCTGAAATAATTTTTAATTTCCAAATCCTCGTTTTGTTCTGCAAGTTCATGCGACCAATACATTGCAAGGTAAAAATGGCTGCCACGTGTATCAATTTCGTTAACTTTCCGTGAAGGTGATTTTTCATTTTCAAGAAATCTGCCAATGGCTTTATCCAAAGTACTAGCCAGGAGTTTTGCTTTATGGTTTCCTGTTTTAATGCCCAAATCTTCAATTGACACTGCAAGCGCCAGAAACTCACCCAATGAATCCCATCGCAAATGCCCTTCTTTTTCAAACTGCTGCACATGTTTTGGGGCTGAACCACCGGCACCGGTTTCGTAAAGTCCGCCACCTTCAAGCAATGGTACTATTGAAAGCATTTTGGCACTTGTACCTAGTTCCAGAATGGGGAATAAATCTGTCAGGTAATCTCTTAATACATTACCTGTTACTGAAATAGTATCTTTTCCTTCTTTTACTCTTTTTAAGGTGTAATACACTGCATCAACAGGCGCCATTATTTTTATTTCAAGTCCATTTGTATCGTGATCTTTAAGGTAAAGATTAACTTTTTTGATTAAGCGGTTATCGTGTGCCCTGTTTTTATCCAACCAGAAAATTGCAGGGGAATTAGTAGCCCTTGCTCTTTGTACTGCCAGTTTAACCCAGTCTTTTACTGGTAAATCCTTTGTCTGGCATGCTCTCCAAATATCTCCTTTCGAAACTTTGTGTTCTAAAACCACAATACCATTTTCATCAACAACCCTCACAATCCCATCTTCACTAACAATAAAGGTTTTATCATGTGATCCATATTCTTCGGCTTTTTGTGCCATTAAACCAACATTCGAAACATTGCCCATTTTTGATGGATCAAAGGCGCCATTTTCGCGACAAAAATCGATTACTACCTGGTAAAAAGTCGCGTAACAACGGTCTGGAATCACTGCTTTTGTTTCATGGAGTTTTCCATCGGGACCCCACATTTTACCTGAATCACGTATTACTACAGGCATTGAGGCATCAATAATAATGTCGTTACCGGCATGAAGGTTTGTAATGCCTTTCTCCGAATCAACCATGGCAAGTTTTGGCCTTCTTGTATAAACCTCGTCAATTGCATTTTTTATTTCTTCTCTCTTTGCAGGTTGAAGTTTTTCAAGTTTCGAAAAAAGATCACCAAGTCCCAGGTTAGGATTTACGCCTAAACTGGTAAATTCTGCAGCGTATTTTTCAAAAACATCCTTATAATATATGGCCACAAAATGGCCAAAAATAACCGGATCAGAAATTTTCATCATAGTGGCCTTCAGGTGAACAGAAAATAAAAGATCTTTCTGCCTGGCATCAATTAGCTCATTTTCAACAAATTTATTGAGCATTTTAACATTCAAAAAAGTAGCGTCAAGAATTTCTTCCTTTTGCAGGCTTAGTTTTTCTCTTAGCACTGTAACACGGCCCGATGAATTAACCAGTTCAATTCTAACATTTTGGGCCTTATCCACACAAACTGATTTTTCATTTGCATAAAAATCACCCTCATCCATGTGCGAAACATGAGTTTTAGCGTTTTTGTCCCATGCCCCGAGTTTCGAAGGATGCTTTTTGGCATATTCTTTTACAGCCCTTGCCACCCTTCTGTCGGAATTTCCTTCACGGATTACAGGATTAACGGCACTTCCCAAGACTTTGGCATACCGGTTTTGTATTTCTTTTTCTTTTTCATTTTGAGGGTTTTCAGGATAATCAGGTATATTATAACCTTTTGACTGTAATTCTTTTATAGCAGCCATTAGTTGCGGAACTGAAGCGCTTATATTTGGAAGTTTAATAATATTGGCTTCCGGTTTTTTTACCAGTTCACCGAGGTAAGACAATTCATCGGAAATTTTCTGATCTTCTTTAAGCTGTTCAGGAAAATTGGCAATAATTCTTCCTGAAAGCGAAATATCCCTCAATTCAACATTAATGCCTGCAATCTTTGTAAAAGAGCTTATTATTGGTAAAAGAGAATACGTTGCAAGGGCAGGTGCTTCGTCAATTCCGGTGTAAACAATGGTTGATTTTTTATCTTTCATTTCGCAATAAAATAGTTAAATTTTAAAATTGATTAGTTTTTAAATTAAAAGTTGATACAAATATAAAATATTTATAACTATGAATAGGATAAATTCCCGGACAAATAGCCAAAACCGTGTTCTTAAAACTCTTCATGGTTTACAAATGCCTAATTTAAAATAAATTAAAAAAGGTGTAATTTGATTACACCTTAACCTACATACTTTTGGCAATTGAGTTTGTAAAGAAAAAATTATTAAATGGTCAATTTGAATTGTAATTAAAAATAGCTGAGTTTTACTGATTAAAATCTAACAAGCGCCGAGGCCCATGTAAAACCACTGCCAAAAGCCGCCAACATAAATAAATCATTTGGTTTAATGCGGTTTTGTTCCCACAATTCGCTGAGTATTATAGGAATTGTAGCAGCAGTAGTATTTCCATATTTCTGGATGTTGTTGTATACTTTTTCATCAGGAAGCCTTAGCTGCTTTTGAAGAAACTGACAAATCCTGAGATTAGCCTGATGTACAACCAGCATATCAATATCTTCTTTGGTATAGCCATTTTTTACCAGGGCTTCAGAAATTACTTCCGAAAACCTTGTTACAGCATTTTTGAATACAAGTTGTCCGTCCATATAAGGCGTAATCATGGCATAGTCTTCAAGCATTCCGTCATAGAATTTCTTTTCGGTAAAATTCCCGGGGGCTTTTACGCAAAGTACATCTGCAAATTCGCCTTCGGAATGAAGATGCGTAGAGAGTATCCCCTTTTTAGGATTTTCTTCAGCCTGCAAAACTACAGCACCGGCCCCGTCACCAAACAAAACGGCCACGGCCCTGCCTCTGGTAGTCAAATCCAATCCGTTGCTATGAATTTCAGAACCGATAACCAATACAGTTTTATACATTCCGGTTTTGATATACTGGTCTGCTATTGAAATTCCATAAATAAAACCTGAGCATTGGTTACGGATATCAAGCGCACCAATTGTGCCTATTCCCAGTTCTTTTTGAACCAATACGCCGGATCCAGGGAAATAATAATCGGGACTAAGCGTGGCAAATACGATAAAATCAACATCCGAAGGTTTTAATCCGGCTCTTTCAAGCGCAATTCTTGCAGCTTTTGTTCCCATATTGGCTGTGGTATCCACACCAAAGGTATAATAATGCCGTTCTTCAATTCCTGAACGTTCTTTTATCCATTCATCACTGGTATCCATAAGGGCTTCAAGATCTTTATTTGTTACCACGCGTTCCGGTAAATAATGTCCTGCCCCGACAATTTTAGAATTTAACATAATATTGAACTTATTTTAGATTCGAAAATTAATACTAATAATTTACATTGCCAAATCAAATGTTCAATGCTATTTATTTTTCAAATTTCATATTTGTTCGAAAAAAAATCACTGAAAGTAGTGGATAAAAACAGATTGATTTTAAATTTACTTTGACAAACAACTTAAAATTCCGTTTAACCATCCTTTTTATTATAGTTTTCAAGTGCTAAACGTCTGAATATCTTCCAATTTAGCATTAAGGAAAAAAACCTGGCCCTGATTTTATACTTATTTTAATAATATTTTTAATTTTAGGCTTTTTAAAATCCGTCAATAATTAAATTAACTTACTGAATATGAGAGCAATAATCATTCTATTAACCTTTGTAATTTTCTTTTCATGCAACAATACCGGAAATGAAAATTCAACCCAGCTTGATTCTGCATCCTCTGCCCAGAAAATGAACAGTAACATTTATACTGTATCGGGGTTTGATACTGTTGCAGCAAATTATGTAGACAAGGAAATTAAAATCAAAGGCCTTGTTGATCATGTTTGTAAGCATGGCGGCAAAAAGCTTTTCCTTGTGGATGGAGAATCAAATTTGCATGTGGAAGCCGAAGAAAGATTCAATGATTCTTTAATAGGTACCGAGGTAGTAGTAACAGGAATTGTTCGCGAGTTCAGGGTAGATGAAGCATATTGTCTGAAAATGGAAAAGGACAATATAAAAAGCCATGCCAACGGAGCAAAAGAAAAAGAGCTTTTCGAAGAGAAGAAACAAATGATTGCAGAATACCGTGATTCAATGAAAACTGCCAATACAGATCATTTGTCATTTTACTCACTCGAATTTGTTTCTCTTACAAAATAAGCTTTTATGCATTTTTTAAGGAAGTGGGGAAGAATTATCCACCGCGATTTTGGGTACCTGTTCTTTGGGGCTTCAATAATTTATGGTATTTCCGGTATAGCACTTAATCACATAAGCGACTGGAATCCAAATTACACTGTGGAACTGACAGAATATTCTACCACGATTGACTTTAAAAATACAGACAAATTAAGAGAAAATATTGATCAATTGCTTGATGATATTGGCGACAGGAAAGATTACAAGAAACATTATTTTCCAAAACCTGGCGAGCTTAAAATTTTTCTTAGCGGTGGTTCGTCTGTGGTAGTTGATGTAACTACCGGAGATGTAACTGCCGAAATACTAAAAAGACGACCATTGTTTTACCAGGTAAACTACTTACACTATAATCCGAGTCATTACTGGACCTGGTTTTCAGATATTTATGCCGGGGCCTTGATTTTACTGGCCCTATCGGGTTTAATTCTAATAAAAGGAAAAAAGGGAATTACAGGCAGAGGTGCCTGGTTAACCGCTATCGGAATACTTGTTCCCATACTTTTTCTTATTATTTGAATAGGACTATAAAAATGATATTCAATGACTTAGCCCAGGTCTTTTATTTGTTTTGTTTAAAAGAAAAAAATCAATTCATTATTTTTCATCAAAATAAATCTGACAATTAAATGGCTTTCCATTAATTTTGCAGTTGAACCAAAGCCGTTGAATTGTAATGCCAGTTATATTCAATTCTGATTATAAACCCCCCTTAATTTTAAGGAATGGGCATATTAATACCATTTTACCTGCCATTTTCAGGAAAGTGAAAGGAATTGAATATAAAAGAAAAAGAATAAATACGAATGATAGTGATTTTATAGATATTGATATCTCTTCGAAAGGATATGAAAGAACCGCAATAATTTTACACGGCCTCGAAGGTAATGCAAATAAGCCTTATATGAAGGCAATGGCTAAAACATGCAACGAAGCCGGTTACGATGCCATTGCAATGAATTTAAGGGGTTGCAGCGGTGATCAAAACTTATTGTTAAGCTCTTACCATAGTGGTAAAACAGATGATTTGGAATTTATAATTCAATACATCTGTAAATACATGAAATACAAACAAATAATTCTAATAGGATTTAGTTTGGGCGGAAATATTGTACTTAAATACCTGGGCGAAATGGATAAATACAAACCGGAAATTATTAAAGCCGGTATAGCCATTTCAGTGCCCTGCGATTTAAAATCATCGGCAATTCAATTGTCGAAATTTTCAAATAAGCTCTATCTAATCAGGTTTTTGCGCTCATTAAAGAAAAAGGCCATTTTTAAAATTGAAAAATTTAAAGTAACTACTGTAAACATAGAACAAATAAAATCAGCCGGAAATTTTTATGATTTTGACAATTTATTTACGGCCTGGGTGCATGGTTTTAAGAATGCTGAAGATTATTGGGAAAAATGCAGCAGTTTGAAATTTTTAAGTGCAATCAGGATACCCACTTACCTATTCTTTGCCAAAGATGATCCATTTCTGCCCTTTGAATGTTATCCTTTAAAAGAAGCTGATAATAATGATTATTTACACCTTGAACTCACTGAATATGGAGGCCACGTGGGTTTTATGACCCACACCCGGTTTAAAAAGCCAAACTGGCACGAAACCAGGGTAAAAAAATTACTCTCTGAAGAATTAAATGCGCTGTCCTAAACAGGTCAATTTCTGGTAGAATTGTATAAAGCGGTTCGGACCAAAGTATTGTAAATAACTATAAACAAAATTTAAATAATAATAGACCAATTTCAAAAAAATGCGAATTTTTTTTTAGTTAATATTACACTAATATTCAAATAGTTATAATTTTTTTTTTAAGTATTAGCATTTTTTAATATAAAAAGTGCATGAATTTTGCTTAAAATGAAATAGCTGATCAAAAGCGAGACAAACTAAATTATAAAATAATAGAAATCAAAATATTATGAAGGAGTATTATCCTTATACCGTTTTACCTTATGCAGTTGAAAAAATCAGGTCGGAAGGAATTCCTGCACCCAAACTGCCAAAATTAATGATATTGCCAAAACCGGTAAAGAGAAAATATTTTTTTACAGTTTTGTTTGCCATATCGTTGGTAACTTTTCTTATACTGGCCATTTTTACACGGAAATATATTATTGCCTCGTATGCGGCTTTTTTTGTGACCTTATTTTCATTGGTGGCTACCATATTTGAAATAGTGCTGTATGTTAATTTAAAAAAGCAGTACAACAAAGATTATCAATTGTACCTGGAACATAAGGAAATATACAAAAAGATTAAAAGCGACCAGGAAAAAATAATGGAACAGAACAAAAACGAGAACCTGGTAAAAGAATTCCAGCGCGAGAGGGTACTTGATTTTTTCAAAACTAGTTACGATATAATTATTGCTTCGCACAATGAATATTCACCTGCAAAAAAAAGGTTTAAACTATTTCTTGAAGAATATTTCCCGGATGAAATTCTTGAAAATATAAAAATAGTACATGAAACAAAAAAACTTGAATACATACCGGATTATATCATCAAGTTTAATAAGCCTAAACTCAATGTAGCCATTGAAATAGAAGAACCCTATTCTTTAAGCAACGTACCGGAAAACATCCAAAAGGATTATGAAGCCAAAGACCGGCTGAGACAAAGGTTTTCGAACGAAATGGGCTGGATAATCATAGTTTTGTCTGAAGAACAATCCGTAAAAAGCCCCACCGAAAGCTGTAAATTTATTGAAGAATCAATTGAGCTTTTATTTGGCGATATTAAAACCGGCGACAGGTTTGCCAATATAAAAACCATAAAGAAGCAAAAAATGCTGACCGGCGAAGAGCGGGCAAATTTAAAAAATTCGCATTACAGGGAAAAGTACCTTAGCGAAGCCGGATTGCTGGATTTAAATATTGCTGCCCCAAAAGAATTTCTCGGAAATTTTCCTCAATTTACCGAAAAATCTTTAGATTTACCTTTCGAAAAAAAGAATGGCGAAGACAAAGAAAAGTCGGAAATAATTGAAACCAAAGAGACTTTTAAAAATCTTCAGGATGAAACTACAGAAAAAAATCTTACTGAAAAATTAGAAAAAGAAACGACCACGGAATTAAAAGAGGAAAAAGTTGCCATTCATGAAGACAAAAATGAAGATGTGGAAAATGAACAACTGATGCTGATTAAAAAGATAGCACAAAAGGCAAAACACATTAATGTTCAAGAAGAGAAAAAAGTAAAAACCGAAGAACCGGTTGTTTTTAAAACCGACGATAGTCTTGAAATACTGAATAAAAATTCTGAAAAACAAGAGCCAGTTGTTGAAGAAAGCCTTGAGAATAAAGAAGAAATGAAAGAAGAAACTTCTAACCAGACTGAACAACTAAAGAAAGAAGATGCAATATTAAAAAACCTGTATAGTGCACTTGATAAGCACAGTCGTAAGCAGAAAGAAAGAAAGGAAAAACAATTTAAGGATCAACCGCCTGTTGACGAAGAATATACCACAGAAAATACAGAAAAAGTTATTGAAAGCAAGTTAGAAGAAACCGAAATTTTAAGGGAAGAAACAAAAATTAAAGAAGAAATTATACCAGAAAAGAAAGAGATTATCCCGCTGGATGAAAAAGAAGAAACAATTGAAGAAATATCGAACGTTAATTCTGAAAGTACTGAATTGCAAGAAGTTGAAACACTAACCCAAGAACCGGAATCCGAAAAAAATCCGGAATTAGAAAACCTTAATGTTAAACAAGAAATTGAAGAAGTGACAACATCAGAAAAACAAGAAGCCTTACTTGAAAACAAACGAAAGGTATTGGAAGAATCGAAGAGAAACCAGGCCCTGATTGACGTGTACCGGGAAAAGATTGAAGGTGCAGTTTTTGATAAATCCTGGGACGAATTAATGGAACTTTGCAATAAAGCCATAGTTGAGCTTCCACGTTGGGATTGGGCTTATTATCGCAGAAGTACAGCATGGGGAAACCGCAAAGAATTTGTTAGAGTAGTTGAAGATTGTAACAAAGCAATCGGCTTAAACCCGAAACTTGCCGATGCATATTACAATAGGGGTACAGCAAGGTTTTTCCTGGGAAGATTTATGGATGCGGCCGAAGATTACCAAAAAGCCATTGATCTTAATTATGTAAAAAAATCGGATGCCTATTTTAACAGGGGACTTTGTTTCCAGAAAATGGACCATCACAAAACAGCTTATGCTGAATTTTTGAAAGCCAGGGAATTAGGCAATATTAAAGCTGCCGAGGTAATCAAAAATCAATATTCAAATGAATAATCAGCAGGCCTGTAAGCCGGATTCTGTGTCATTTTATTGACTTCTACCATTTATCTAAGCCTTATGTCACCATGAGGCTTTATCGATCTACCCCCCGGCAAAGGCGGGTCACCTTTAAACGCCGGTATATTTGATCTTTCAACCCATAAGGCGTACGGCTGAAACAGTTGCCTGCTTCACCGGTAAGCTCTTACCTCACCTTTTCACCCTTACCCTTAAAAGGGCGGTTATTTTCTGTTACGCTTTAATCCCTTTGCAGAGATCTTCCTGTTAAGAAGTATGGCACCCTTTGTTGTCCGGACTTTCCTCTCTTTCTTATTACGAAACAGCGGTAGAACGGCCTGCTGAGCTTGCAAAATTATAAAATAAAATTAACTTTTATATTCAGGTATTCAGATTGTAAAAACCAGTTAAAATTTTATACGAAGTTTTAATTAAAGGAACCAGATTTTTCGAGTAATTATGGGGTATATATTGTTTCTGGTCAATGTACTTCAATAGTTAAATTTTTATTAACCAGGTTTCCATTTGAATTTGTCCCTACAATTGAAACAAGGTAAGTCCCGGGTTGGTCTGATGTATAAAACGAAACCTGGGCTTCATCATTTTTATCCATTGTTACCAAAGGATTCCAGTAAATTGTATTTCTAAAATCCGGAATTCTTTCTTTTTGTGAAAGTTCAGAACCGTAAATTGTTGGATTAAAAAGAAAATCATGAGCAAAACCATCAAACCTGATGAATGATAAGAAGTTTGGTATGTCAGAAAAGTTCTTTTTTTTAGAAATGAGGTTGATTAAACCACCAAATTTAAGATTTCCCAGTATATAGTTGCGATTTATTATATCTATTCTTTGGATATTCTGAGGCGATAATCCGAGAAATTTTGGTACCGAAAATACCGGAATACCATCAACCAGTAATAAAGGCTTTAGGCTTAATTGTGAAGTGGTATTAAAATAATTAACAAATAACTCTTTTTCTTCTTTTCGGCTTTTAATTCTTACACCTTCAACTATTTCATTAAAAAAATCTTCAATATCGGGCATATCTATATACTTATCAGGAAAATAACTGGTATCGGCTTTTCCATAGAAAATAAAGCTTTCTTTAACCGGAACCTGAACGGATTGGTTTTGTGCATATTGTTGCTGAACCTGGCGACTGGTAGATAGATCTTTGTAAAAAGAAACATTAAAATCACATTCGGATATTGCCTTTTCAAATAGGGGTTTAAAATTGGAATTATATTCTTTATCGAAAATAATTTCAAAATTACCCTGGCCTGAAACCTGAACTGCCAAATCTTGTGTTCCATTCAATCCTGATAAGTTAAACCAGAATTTTCCATCCGGACCAGAAATTGTATTCTGAACTATAATATAATCGCTTATACCCGAAAGGAATAATTCCGCGCCCGAAACAGGTTTACCTGAGTTTTTCTCTGCTATAGTTCCTGACAATACCTGGCCGTTTATTTCGGGCAACAGGCTTACCGGGAATATTTTACCTGCGGAATCGCTTCTGTTTTCCTGTCCAGAATGGTATAAATCCAGGGGCAAACTATTGTCATCATCGTGGTTATCTGTTGCTTTTTTAGCTTTTGCCACCGAAACAGAAAAGTAGTTTAATTTTTCATTCCTGCTGGTATTAATATTTTTTATGTAAAGGTTTACTTTTTCGCGTTTTGAATAAACCGGTTTATCCGTTGTGACTTCTAAATTAACAATTTTATCAAGGTTAACAGGCATTGCATAGATTTGCTCCCCTGATTCATTTAATACTGAAATCAGATTTTCGCCGGGAAACAAATCCTTTTTATTAATAATCAGCGAATTGTTTCCTGAAGGAATTCTTATTTTTTTATAAATATATCCGTTCGATTGGTATTCAAGGGTTAGGTTTTGACTGAACCCGGAAGCATTATTTGCTGTAATGAATTCTATCTTAATAAGGTCATCTGAAATTGTGCTTATTCTGACACCAACCTGGTAATCGTAAATGGCGGGCAGATTGAAAACATTTATTGTATTATCGGTTGATTTAACAACTGCTTTATATTTTTTACCTGCATGCGGTACAAAACTGAAATAATTAAAACTATCAGTTTGTGATTTAAATTCAAGCACCGGCATGTTATCGTCATCCAATATTCTCACATTCACATCAGCCTTTTTATTTAACTGATTTTTAATGGAATAATATACCTTATTCTCGAAACCGGCCAGTAATTTTCCACCACAGGGATAAAAATTTAAGCTATATTGCTTATCGGATAAGCTGTCTGTTTTATAAGTAAAAACGGTACGTTTAGGGTTTAAAATAAAAATTTTTTTGTTCGAAAATGAGTTTATGCCAATATTTCTCATCCACTTAGTATATAAAACTATTGAATAGTATCCGGAAATAAGCGATTCCGGAATTTCAAATCCACCTGACGAGCCTTCATTTGTAACAGGAAACACATTTTTAACTACCGAAATTCCGTTGGCATCGACAAGTTCAAGGTAAAGAACTTTGCTCAGAATATTATTATCCGGTGCTCCATTTAAGAAATAATAAGCTTTAAACCATATGGTTTCGCCTGTGATATAATCATTTCTGTCGGTATGAATAAATATTCTTTCTGCTAGCAAAGGAGGTTCAGAAAGTGCAAATTGCTGCTTTATTTGATAGGCATCGAGTTGGGATTTTACCGGGAAGGCAGAACCTAAAACAAAAAACACAAAAAGACATTCCTTAAATAAGCGACTAACAAAATATTTAGAATTCTCAATCATTCTCTATTTATTTAAACTATTTAATTTCCAGAAATATCCCAATTTTCGGGCATGGTTGGTTTTGCCCCACTGGTTGTACAATCCACGCAACCTTTATTAAAAACCACCAGGCTGTCCATCATCGTGTACGATGCATAATAATACCGTCTTTTTTCCATATCCGTAAGATCTGAAGGATCTTTAGCACTGCATGATTCAAATCCCGAAGGAACAAAAACATGAGGTGGGGCCACAAAAATTTCTTTTTGGGCAACAGAAGAGGCTTCAAAAATTCCAAGAACAATTTCTTTTGGATTTTCGATGCAGCGTATATTTCCAACTACCTGGTAGGGTTGCTTTTCGTAAAGCGAACCTTTTTGCTGCGTGTTTTCAATCTGGCCCTTCCAAAAAAAGTACGATTTTTCAGTCATTGAAAATTGGTTTACCGTCAGCCTGTATTTTATAGCAAGTCTTTCTGTTTCGACAGATGTAAAATTCAATGGAAAGTTTTTTATGCTGTTGGTTTGGTATTCGAGGGTATTAGCAATAAATATTTCATTAACTTTACTGTAGTGCCAACATCTTTGAGGAAAAGATACTGAAATTAAACTGTCGCCGGTCCAGAAATTGGTGATAAAATAAGGCATTTTTATTTCCCAGGTTTCAAAAATTTCCCACCGGTAATATTTTTGATTTTCGTTGTTGCCATCAGTAGAAACATAAAACTGGTACCCGGCAATTTCTTCAGCGGTTTTCTGATCAGTTTTGGAGGTAAATTCAAAGTTAAGTTCTTTAATTTCAGGCACATCAAGTAATTCAACATAATCAGACTCATAATGCCTGCCATCTGAAAGTTCAATTAAAATCTTATATTTTTTTTCATTTTCACCTTTAAAATCAGCGGGTGTCAGATAAATTCCATTTCCTTGATCTGTCAGGTCAACAATATTGCCTTCCAAATCTGATATCTTAACATTAGCACCGGTTTCCGGAAGGTTTGAATAGCCATATACCGAAGTTGTCCAGCTTAAAATTACCTGGTGAGGACCATAATTGTCAGTAATCATACCGTAAACCACTAATAAATCCTCATATTTTTCGAGATCAGGATTGTAATCGTAAATACAATTCTGAAAAGAAAAGCAAATGATTAGAAATACCGTCAGGTATGATTTTTTAATTGCTAGCATAATTTCCAAGTTTAAAATTATAACTCAGGGTGATAACCGGAACGCTGTATACAGACAGTTTATAGCCTTTAACAACACCGTTTTCCTGTTCGAAAAAAACAGAATAGGCATTTTTTCTGCCTGTAAGATTGTAAATGGCCAGCATCCAGTAGGAGTGGGCAAGCTTTTTTCTTTCGAGGTTGCCTTCGAGGTTGATTGAAAAATCAACTCTCCAGTAATCAGGTAATCTTTCAGCGTTTCTGTTTGAAAAATCAATAACAGTATGTCCATTAAGATTGTACCTGCTAACGGGGTATGTGGCAGGTCTTCCGGTACTATAGGTGAAATTTGTAGAAAAACTTAAACGCCGGTTAAGCCTAAGGTTTGAAACCAAATTAACATTGTGTGGTTTATCATAATTGGCTGGGTAATACGAACCATAATTAATGGTTTCTTCCACGGTATTGCCATTAAACTTCAGTTCACTTCTTGAATAAACATAATTAGCCCAGCCGGTAAGTTTTCCATGATTTTTTTTAACCATGAATTCGATGCCATAGTTTCTGCCAAAACCCGAAAGCAGGTCTCTTTCAATATGTTCATTTTTAACCAGATCGGCACCATTTTTAAAATCAGGCATATTTTTGTTTTCCTTATAATAAATTTCTGCCGAAGCCTCAAGATTTGAGTTGTCGAAATTTCTGTAATAGCCTAAATTATACTGGTCGCCAACAATTGGTTTAGAAAATGGATCACAAAGTTTCCATCTGTCGGTAGGCGAAATTGCCACCGTGTTGGTAAGTAAAAAAAGATACTGATGAATACGGCTGTAACCCACTTTTACCGAATTCAGGTTATCTATTAAGTACCTCAGCGATAGTCGTATATCGAGGCCAGTATAATGTTTAATTGACTCGAGTTTGTCGTAATAATTCGTATCCGTTACTGAACTTTCCGATAAAGGAAAACCATTTTCATACGAATAAACAGTTTTTGGCCCGAAATAATTAAAGAAGGTAAACCTGAGCCCTCCTTCAAGACTTAATTTTGGATTAATCTCATACCTGTCTCCGGCATATATGGCTGATTCAAGCGCGTTTTCTGATTCAAAAGTCTGGTTCCGGTAATTCGATTCAGGATTCGTTGGCTTATATTCGCCCGGATTTATTTTATACAAGATAGAACTCAATCCAAATTTGAACTCGTGGTTGGTATTCAGGGAGTAGGTAAACGCTTCGTTAAATTCATAATACCTCACATTATGGGTAAAATCGTATGCATTTGCCGGAATGGCGTTGTCTTGCACCTTTAAATGGTAATTGCTGAAAACAGCACTTATATTGGAATACATTTTTTTTGAGTAAATATGTTTCCAGATTATTGAAGAGCCAAGATTTTCGTAATTGAAATTGATATCCGGTGCCAAACGGTAATTATCTTTGCTAAAATACCCAAACAAGGTAATATGGTTATTGTTGTTAATTTCGTAACTGACATTGGCAATTACATCGTTGAAATAAACATCGCTGTTTTTAATTTCCGGGTTTGGAATCTGTTTTAAAACCCAGTCAGAATAAGTACTTCTTATTCCAAGAATAAAAGATCCCTTGTCTTTTACCACCGGGCCTTCGAAAGATAGTTTGGCCGTAACCGGGCTAATTCCCCCTTTCATGGTAAAGTTCCTTGTATTTCCCTGTTTGGTCCTGATATCAAAAACCGAAGAAATTCTTCCCCCGTATTCAACAGGGATATTGCTTTTAAACAATTTGAAATCCTTTATAGCTTCGGGGTTAAAAGTAGAAAAAAAGCCAAACATGTGCGATGTATTGAAAACAGGCACATTGTTGATGATAAAAAGGTTCTGGTCAGCAGCACCCCCCCGAACATTATAACCGGCAGCCGATTCGCCAACCGATTGAATTCCCGGAAGCATCAATGAAGCTTTTAAAATATCGCTTTCACCCACAGCCAGAGGCAATTCTTTAATTTCTTTCATATTCAGTTTTTCGAGTCCAATCTGTGTACCCCTGATGTTATTGTATTTATTTTCGGTAACCACCACTTCTTTTAATGAAACCATTTCTTTTGAGAGGTTTATATTTAACTGTCCATCAGCATTTAAGACTACAATTTTAGTTACCTCCTTCATCCCAAAAGTTTTGTAGGTAATTTTATACGTTCCGGGCTTAAGATGAAGAATATAGTATCCTTCAACATCAGCAACTGTACCTGTTTTAATTTCTTCAACATAAATAGTGGCACCTGTAAGAGGTTCGCCATTTTCGGCGTCTTTAACATAGCCGGTAATGGTAGAGACTGAACCATTATCAGCAGTAGCTGAACCAATTACTATTGTTTCGCCTTCCACTTCAACCTTGCGCGTAAAATACTTATCAGATATGTCCAATTCTTCGTCAGATTTGTTTTTTTCGGAGGATTGAACAACAAATTCCTGCACAATACTTTCATTGATTTTTTCATTTCGGGTGATGATAACATTATGGTAAGGGTCGAGGTAAAAGAAAAGATGGTAAGGGGTAAGCACAGTTTCAAGTACACGTGTTAAAGCCACATCTTTAAAATTACCCGAAATAAAAACAGTGTCGGTCCAACCAACCTGATAATAAAATTTCACCTCGGCCTGCTGTTCCAGTTCATCAACAAATTGATTAAAAGAAACCCGGTTGCCTGAAAAGTTAACATTTGGATCATTGTTTTGACCCGAAACCCTGTACACATAAATTGTAAAAACAAAGAAAAGCGTGGTGAGGTTTTTTATAAGTTTTATCATTTTAGTGGCGCTGATGTATTGTTCGAAAGAGAATTGTTGCAAAATTCCGTTAAACCGGATAATTCTGGAATTGAGGATTTACCTAATTTAATCCTGTTTTGTTTAAGGTAAGTTTTAAGTTGTTTTTTTATTTCCGGAAATTTTTCAATTAAACTTTTATTATCTTTTATTATAAATACTGAATTGTTTTTTACCAGGAATAAAGTACGTTTTTGACTGTTAAATTCACCCGAATACTCAAGGGTATAAACCTTCATAAACTTTTTACTCCATTTGGCGTACATTTTAACAGCTTCACCGCTATATATTTCTTCATAAAACCCGCCTGAAAGCAAATTTTTCTTTTGGCCGGCATGTATAAAATAATGTCCGCTAATCGAAAAGGAAGTAACCACGTCATTGTTCAGAATAATTGGAATTTCTTCATTTTCAACACCTTTAATAATGCAAACTAAATTGTCCCTGTAAATATCATACATCAAAGGAAAATTTCTGTATACTTTATTATCCAATATAAAATCACCTTTGGTCCATTGGTTTGTTAAATAAAATGGATTCCCTAGTGCCCGTGGAAATTCATCGATAAAATACCTTCCATTCCGTAGCAAAAAGTCATCGGAATAGAAAGAATCCACCTTTTCAATAAATTCCAGAACCGCTTTATCTGCCTGGTATTGAGCGCCTAAATTCATTGGCAACCCTATCAATAAAGCAAAAAAAAGAGTAATCCTTATATTTATAAACATATTGGTACTATATATTGAATATTCAAGTTATAAAAGCTGCAAATCTAATCAATAGGCCTTCAACTTTCTATTTTAATTGGCAAAAACAATATAGGGATTGTACCCAAAACTATGAATCTTGTCACATAATACAAAAATCAGCATGATAACAAGGAAATTTATATGTTGTAAAGTAAAAAACTCTTACCCGAAAAAAAATATAAATTTGTCAAAACAACCCATAATTAAAAATGAAAGCACTTGTCTTATTTCTCAGTATCAGTGTATTTTTTATTAAAATTAACGCTCAAGATACCCAAATTATCTACCTTACAGGGACAGGTAATGATAAAACAGCCCAATGGGACTTCTTTTGTACAGAAGGCCGGAACAGTGGCAAATGGACCAAAATTGATGTCCCTTCATGCTGGGAATTGAAGGGTTTTGGAACCTACAATTACGGCCACGATTCAGTAAAAGCAAACGAACACGGGCTTTACAGGTATAGATTTATGGCAGATAAATCCTGGAAAGATAAGAAAGTAGAACTTGTATTTGAAGGTGTAATGACTGACGTAGAAGTAAAAATAAATGGCAAATTAGCCGGAGCTAAACACCAGGGCGGTTTTTATTGTTTTAAATATGATATTTCAGGTTTGATTAAACCGGGCAAATTAAACCTGCTTGAAGCAGATGTTGCAAAAATGTCATCAAATCCATCGGTAAATGAAGCTGAACGCGAAGCTGATTATTGGATTTTTGGCGGAATTTATCGTCCTGTATACCTTCAGATAAAACCTGAAAATTCAATTGACAGGGTAGCCATTGATGGAAAATCTAACGGTAGTTTCAATGCAGAAATATATTTTAATCCGTTAAATAAAAACAATAATTATGAAATTGAACTAAATATAGTTGATTTACAAGACAATACAATTCAGAAAAGTGCAAAAATAAGAGAAGATAATCCACAATCTACATTTATGTTAAATACAAAGTTTGCCAAAATACGTACCTGGCATCCCGAGCATCCATTTCTGTATCTGGCAATATTTAAGCTTTTCAGCAATGGAAAAGAAATTCACACACATGCTGAAAAATTCGGTTTTCGCACAGTTGAATTCAAAAACCGGGATGGAATTTATGTAAATGGAAACAAAATTATGTTTAAAGGTGTAAACCGGCATAGCTTTTATCCCGCTTCGGGAAGAACCACCTCTAAAGAAATAAGCATAGCAGATGTTAAGCTTATAAAACAAATGAATATGAATGCAGTCCGGATGTCGCATTACCCCCCCGATGGTCATTTTCTTGATGCCTGCGATTCGCTGGGATTATTTGTTATTGATGAACTTGCGGGCTGGCAATGGCCTCCTTACGATACAGAAATTGGAAAAAAACTTGTCAGGGAAATGGTTTACCACGATATTAACCATGCATCGGTTGTAATGTGGAGCAATGGAAATGAAGGAGGATTTAACTTTGATTTAGATACAGTATTTAAAACCCTGGATATCCAGAAAAGAAAAGTTATTCATCCCTGGTCTATATTTGAAGGAACTGATACACAGCACTATAAATCGTATAATTATGGAACAAATACCTTGTACAATGGCAGGGAAGTTTTTTTCCCTACCGAATTTTTACATGGTTTATATGATGGCGGACATGGTGCCGGACTTAACGATCACTGGAACCTGATGCTGGGTAACCCTCTTTCTGCGGGCGGTTTTCTTTGGTGTTTAATTGACGAAGGTGTAGTAAGGACAGATAAAAAAGATAGCATTGATTGCGATGGAAACCATGCACCGGATGGTATTTTAGGTCCTTACCGTGAAAAAGAAGGAAGTTTTAATTCGATTAAAGAAATCTGGTCGCCAGTTTTTATTTGCCTGAAAGACCTGCCTCCGGCCTTTAGTGGAATTTTACTGGTTCAAAACAGGTATTTAGAAACAAATCTCAAATCGTGCCTATTCACTTACAATTTTAAATCGTTCCAAACCGGGAAAGTGTTGAACAAACAGGCAGAATCGCCGGATTTAGAACCAGGAGAAAATGGTTTTTTACACCTTACGCTGCCCGAGGATTGGCGTGCTTATGATGTTTTATACCTAACAGCTTTCGATGCTACCGGAAATGAAATTTATACCTGGTCATGGCCTCTGAAGTCGCCGAAAGAGGTAACCCAAGAGCATTTAAACCCAGATAACAACAATAAAATTATTTCATTTATCGAAAATGAAACCTCAATAGATGTTTTGTTGCCCGACATAAAATTTTCGTTTGATGCGGTAAACGGAATGTTGCTTAAAGTAATTAAAAGAAACCAGGAAACAGGGTTAAGTAATGGGCCCGTGTTTGTAAACAGACCCATCGAAATTACGAATATCTCACATTCAATTACAGACCAGTTTTTTACCTTAACAGTTTCTGGAAAAAACAGTTATAACTTTAAATGGACAATTTATTCAAACGGTCTGGCCAGGTTAGAATACAGATATGTGCCTGATCCAAAAGGGTCCTTTTACGGCATCAGTTTCGATTATCCTGAGAATGAAATAAAATCAGTTAATTATCTGGGAAACGGTCCCTATAGGGTATACAAAAACAGGATGAAAGGTGTTACCTTTAACAAATGGGAAAAAAAATACAACAATACAATTACTGGTGTAAATTGGGAATATCCAGAGTTTAAAGGATATTATTCCAGGTTTTATTATGCTGAAATTTTGGGCTTTAAAAATAATTTTAAGGTATACACCGAAACGGAAGATCTGTTTCTCAGGTTGTTTACCCCCGAAGTTCCTTCGAAACATGGTTTTGCTGCGGCGGAATATCCAACAGGAAATATTTCCTTTCTGCATGCCATAAGTCCTATCGGAACCAAGTTCGACAAGGCTGAAAATCACGGTCCGGAAGGACAGCCTAACGAATTTCAATACTATAATACTACTATAAATCAGCCTTTAACAGGGGTTTTATGGTTTGATTTTAAAAATTAATTATGCAGATAAAGAATTATTTTAATACTTTGCATTTTAATTTTCAGTATTAAATTTTAATTGAGGCAATATGAAGAATAAAATATTAATGTTAGCTCTTATAATGTCAATTGGCATTGGAATTTTTGCACAGGACAATAAACCCAAACTTTACGAACCTTTCCGGAATGCTGATCAACAAATTGACAGTGCTTTGAAGATTGCCAAAGCACAGAAAAAAAACGTATTTATTCAGGTTGGCGGCAATTGGTGCTCGTGGTGTATTCTTTTTCAGAAATTCTATTCCACTGATAAACAGATTGATTCAGCCATGAAAGCCAGCTATGTTGTAACACATTTAAATTACAGCAAAGAAAATAAAAACTTAAAAGCACTTGAAAAACTGGATTTTCCGCAGCGGTTCGGTTTTCCGGTGATTGTAATATTAAATCAGGAAGGAAAACGGATTCATACACAAAATACATCCTATTTAGAAGAAGGAAAGGGTTACAACAAAGAAAAGGTACTGGATTTTATTAACGCGTGGTCACCGGCGGCCCTTGATCCTGAAAAGTATAAAAATTAAAGTTACAGGGTACACAAATAAAAAAGTCAGCTTATATTGAAGTTGACTTTTTTTTATTTTTAGGATACAATATCACCTTTAAAGTAATACTACAATAGACAAGTTAAAAACCTCATTTATGAATATTCTGGAGAAGATTTTTGGTTTTTTCCTTATTTTTTTTCAATTGTTCATATTCTTTCCATTTTTCAAGAATAACTTCCATAATTTCGTATTCAGTAGCCTGCATTAGGTAGGCTTCATCAAAATTACAGAATTCAGTAAATTCGTATATTTCGAGACCTTTTAATCCGGTAATCTCAGTAATAAGTTTATCGTTGTATTTTGGCGCAATCAGTTGGTATTTTTTCTCCAATTCATTCACTTTTTTCCGCGATTTATCCGCCTTGGTTTTAAAATTTAAAGAAAAGCCAGGTCCGCGCGCCGCCTGAAAAATCATTCTCAATTCGTCAGAAGGGACTAAATTAGCCATCCAGTTTGAAATACGTATGGCTGTTTTATCTTCTTCCACTTTTTCTTCCATAAATTCCGCTTTAAAAACCTGCCATCGCAATTCATAAATATTCACAGTGGCCAAATCGTAGGTTTTTTTCGACATGACAATAACATGCAATACAGTGTCTTTCTGCAATTTATCTTTAATAAACAAGTGCTTTGTCTGAAATCCAATGGCAGAAATCCGCAAAGAATCTTTATAAACTACCGATATCTGAAAATTTCCGCCTGAATCGGAAACAGCGGTATGTCCCCTTAATTTATTTATAATGTTCGCAAATGCCAAAGGTTTGTTTTCGTTGTCGACGAGTTTTCCTCGGAAAGTATAAACCCTTGATGTGTCAGTATTTTTTTCTGCCTGGGCTAAAGATTTTACATGGCAGACGAAGGATAGAAAAATTAGAAATAAGAAGATTTTGTTTTTCAAAATTGTCTCTTTAAGTATTTACCTACAAACTTAGTAATTATTCGTGTGTTTTTAAATTACCTTGACTTAATATGGCTTTTTTCTTAGTTAAATTCTGTTAATTCGTGGTAACAAAAAGAACCAAATAGTTTTCGTTTTGTTTTTAATTATAAATAGTAGTTTTTTCAATTCGTACAATGTTATTAAATTGTAAAGAAGAAAACAGGAACTAAAATCTGACTTAAAATGAAAATGCTTATTTTAAATTTATTTATGTTCATATCATGTACTTATCATGAAAACAAGGATTTTGAGAATAAAATAAAAAATGTTGAAATGGAAAATCAAAAAAGAGAGACAGCTGTTTTTGGCGCCGGATGTTTTTGGTGTGTTGAAGCAGTTTTTCAGGATGTCAAAGGGGTTTACAGTGTTGAATCGGGATACAGTGGCGGAAAAACTAAAAATCCAACTTATAAAGAAGTATGTTCGGGCTTAACAGGCCATGCAGAGGTGGTTAAAATCACCTTTAATCCTGAATTGGTGTCATTTGAAACCCTGCTTGGAATTTTCTTCAAAACACACGACCCAACAACCCTGAATTACCAGGGAAATGATCGCGGAACACAATACCGCTCGGTAATATTTTACACCAGCGATTCGCAAAAAACAGCAGCTGAAAAAATAATAGCAGAGCTTAATTCCGAGAAAGCATATCCAAACCCAATAGTTACAGAAGTTACAAAGTTTGACGCATTTTACGAAGCCGAAGATTATCACCAGGATTATTATAATTTCAATAAGGAACAACCTTATTGTCAATATGTTATACAACCAAAACTGGAGAAGTTCAGAAAAGTTTTTGGCAAATATCTGAAGCAATAAACGCTTGAATTAAAGGAACTTATAAAAACGTTGTACAATAGAGTAGGGGCTTCTGATTAAACCAGGGAAAGTTAATTTTTTAGTTGTTTAAATTTAAAGCAGCATCCTGTAAAATGAGCATAAACATGAACTATTAAAATTTGGCTGGTTTAATGAAGATGAATCCAAAAAAGTTAATTTATTATAAGAAGAAGAAACAGAATTAAATTGTCTTATAATTAATATTATGTTAAATAGAAATCATAATAATAGAGGCTGTATATCAAACAGCCTCCTGAATCATTATAATCCGGTATTTTCAGCCGGAAGGTTATCCAGTTTATCCTGGGCTTCTTTTTTCTTGTCGTAGATTTGTAACCTATGGTAAATTGTTACCAAAGTTTGTAAAGTTGATCTGTCAGTTGGCAAAATTGCATGTGCTTTTTCCATATAAGGAAGCGCTTCTTTAAACTTATCTTTAGCTTTCAATTGTGCGGCGTCGAATTCTGCCCTTGCATTTATCGGAAGTTTATCAGCTTCTTTAAGGATAATGGCAGCTTCATTATAATACAAGGCACCTAAATTATAATAAGGTTCAAAATAATCGGCTTTAATTTCGATGGCTTTTTTATAATTATTAATTGCTTCCTGGTGATACTTAGCTTTTTGTTGATCATTGTATTTTCCTGTAGAATCTTTTTCCATGGTATCATAAAGGGTTCCTATAGCATAATAGAAAGTTGGATTATCAGGATTTTCTTTGATGGCTTGATTTAGCTTTTCAAGTGCAGCATCAGACTGTCCTGTTGACAAATAGTAATTGATAAAATCAACTAAAAGATCTTTAGAATTCGGAAAAAGTTTGTATCCTTCTTGTATAATTGCCAGTTCTTTTTCGGTTTGCTTGGTTTCTCTGAATAAGGTTGCCAAAGCATGGTAAGGCGTATCTTTTTCATATTTTTTATCCAGGCATAAATTGTAATATTTCTCAGCTGTAGCATAATCTTTACCGCTTTGTGCTATATAACCGGCATAATAAGTAACCAAACCCTGGTTAAAAAGTGTATCGTTATCGGTTTTTGGATAAGAAGCAAGATCGAGTGCTTTTTCGAGTTTTTCAACAGCGGGTGCAAATTTTTGTTCCTGGAATAATTTTACGCCTTCATTGGTATAAAGACCTCTAAGTACAGAAATATTTATTTTAATATTGTTTTTAGTCCTGAATTTTCCTTTTTCATCAAGTTGTTCAGCTTTTTTATAGGCTTCGTACGATTTATCAATGGCATTTGCATCAATGGGTTTAGTTTCTTCCCATGAATCAAGATTTCCATCAATAAAATGCAAGGTAATTCTTTCATAAACCCAGTCTTCATTTTTTCCTTTGGGAACAATGTTTTGTGGTTTACCAATTGAGAATTGTAGTATTGTTTCAGCACCGTTGATTCCTTTCATTGGCATTCCCTGGTACAACCCTTTGGTCAGGAATTGTGCGACATCTAAAAATAAGTCGCCTCTTTTTTCCCAGGTACCTGATTTAACATTCTTTTTAGGGTCCTGAATATCCTTATCACTTTTTTCAATTTGTTTTAACAGGCTTTCAACAGTCTGTCCGGTTGTTTGCTGTGCCATGAGCATATAATGGCTCACTAATGCAAATACTAATAATAATGCTATTTTCTTCATTTTGAGCTATTTAATTATTTATTTGTCGTTTCAAAGGTATGAATTAATACAATATAATAAAATGTTAAAAAGTCATATTAGAGAAATTGTATTCTAAAACATGTTCATGGTCACTTTTAAAGTCTTTTAATTAAAGGATTAAATTTCATTCTTCGGCTTCAGCGGCAGGAATGGAAGTATTCTCTATGTCAGCGACTTCGTCAATCAACCCCGAGATTTCAACCTTGGCCACCGAAGCAATTGAATCATTATTCCTTAGGTTTAACAATCGCACACCTTGCGTGGCCCTGCCGGTAACCCTGATGTTTTTCACTGCAAGCCTGATGGTTAAGCCTGAGCGGTTTATAATCATAATATCATTTTCGTCTGTTACATTTTTAATGGCCACAAGTTTACCGGTTTTTTCAGTTATGTTAATGGTTTTAACACCCTTCCCTCCCCTGTTGGTTATTCTGTATGCATCAAGCAATGAGCGCTTTCCATATCCATTTTCAGACACCACCAGGATTGTTTCATCCTGGGCATTTATAACAACCATTCCGATAACTTCGTCATTATCACCAATATGAATACCTCTTACGCCGGAAGTAGTTCTTCCCATGGGCCTGACTGTAGTTTCATTAAACCTGATTGCTTTGCCTGATCTGGCTGCAATTACAATTTCATCCGAACCATCTGAAAGCCTTGCCTGTAATAACGTATCGTCGTCGCGAATAACTATGGCATTAATACCATTCTGCCGTGGCCTGGAATATTCTTTTAACGAGGTTTTTTTAACTACCCCTTTTTTAGTACAAAGAATTATATTGTGTTTATTAATATAATCTTCGTCTGTAATGGTTTTCACATTTACAAAGGCTTTAACCTTGTCGTCTGCTTCAATATTTAAAAGGTTTTGAATGGCCCTGCCTTTGGAAATTTTTGTCCCTTCCGGAATTTCAAAAACCTTGAGCCAGAAACATTTTCCTTTTTCAGTAAAAAAGAGCATAGTGTTATGCATCGAAGCAATATACATGTGTTCAAGGTGATCTTCGTCCCTCGTAGCACCTCCTTTAGCCCCTGTTCCGCCCCTGTGTTGTGTTTTAAACTCAGTAATCGGGGTACGTTTTATATAGCCGAGGTTTGAAATAGTGATAGCAACGTCTTCATCAGCGTAAAAATCTTCGGGGTTAAATTCTTCGGAAGAATATTCTATATTTGTTTTACGCTCGTCACCGTATTTGTCCCTTATTTCAACCAATTCGTCCTTAATAATCTGGGTACGCAGATTTTTATCGGCAAGAATGGCCTTAAGTTTTTCAATCAGTTGTTTAATTTCTTCAAATTCTTCTTTAAGTTTTTCCCTTTCAAGCCCGGTAAGCTTTTGCAGCCTCATATCAAGTATAGCCCTTGCCTGGATTTCAGAAAGACTAAACCGCTCCATCAGACCCTGTTTGGCTTCTTCGGGCGTTTTTGAAGCCCGAATCAATGAAATTACTTCATCAAGATGATCAATGGCAATAATCAATCCTTCAAGAATATGCGCCTTTTTTTCAGCCTGCTCCAATTCAAACTGGGTTCTGCGGAAAACTACCTCATGGCGGTGCTCAATAAATGTTTCAAGTAATTGTTTAATATTGAGCAATTTAGGTCTTCCTTTAACCAGTGCAATATTGTTAATGCTAAAAGCAGACTGCAACTGGGTATATTTGAAGAGTTTATTAAGAACAATATTTGCGATTTCATCCTTTTTTATATCAAATACAATTCTCATCCCGGTTCTGTCCGATTCGTCATTGGCGTTACTGATACCCTCAATTTTCTTTTCATTCACCAAATCAGCCACTTTCTGAATTAATTCAGACTTATTGACCATATAAGGAATTTCAGTAACTACAATTTTTTCCCGTCCGTTTTCAACTTCGATAATAGCTTTTCCTCTTACAACCACTCTTCCACGCCCGGTATGGTATGCATCTTTTACACCCTGGTAGCCAAAAATAGTACCACCTGTTGGAAAATCAGGGGCTTTAAGGAATTTCATTATTCCATCTATTTCAATGGCAGGATTATCCAAAACAGCTATGGCTGCATTTATTACTTCAGTTAAGTTATGAGGAGGGATATTTGTGGCCATTCCCACGGCAATTCCCGATGCTCCGTTAATAAGCAGATTAGGGATTTTAGTAGGCAAAACTGTTGGTTCTTCTAATGTATCATCAAAATTGAGTTTAAAATCAACAGTATTTTTATCCAAATCAGCAAGCATTTCTTCGGCAATTTTTTGCAGCCTGGCTTCTGTATACCTCATAGCAGCCGGACTATCGCCGTCGATGGAACCAAAATTTCCCTGTCCGTCAATTAATGGATACCTTAAGGACCAATCCTGAGCCATCCTTACCATAGCATAATATACTGAAGAATCACCATGTGGATGGTATTTTCCTAAAACCTCACCTACAATCCTGGCTGATTTTTTATGAGGTTTTGTAGCTGAAACACCAAGCTCACGCATTCCAAACAAAACTCTCCGGTGAACCGGCTTGAGTCCATCCCGCACATCAGGCAAGGCACGCGATACAATTACTGACATTGAATAATCAATATAAGCTGATTTCATTTCCTCTTCAATGTCAACTACTTTAATTTTTTCCTGATCTGACATACTTAAAATATTCGGTCAATTTTTTAAACTAAAGGATTAATAATCTGGGATTTAATCCTGGAAAAAATGATGATTTTATCATCAAAATTTGAATCCGCTAAATTAACGAATAATTGACTATTTACTAATTTTTTAAAACTTGTTTATTAACAAAATGCTGTTTAAAACATTATTATCCATAAATACCCTAAATAGGTAATTTTGAATTTTAAGAAGCAATGCAAAGAAGGAAAAAATCAGGATTTAAAGCGCAGAAATTCAAAGAAATATAAATGTATGGAAGTGCGAATGGAAGAAAGCTGGAAAACGCTCTTAAAGGAAGAGTTTGATAAAGATTATTTTATTAAACTAGCTGAATTTATAAGATCGGAATATAAATCACAAATTGTATACCCTCCGGCGAGAAATATATTCAGCGCTTTTGATAATTGTCCGCTTGACAAACTAAAGGTAGTAATACTGGGCCAGGATCCATACCACGGTGCAGGACAGGCAAATGGTCTCTGTTTTTCAGTCAACGATGGAATTGCAAAACCACCTTCACTTCAGAATATTTTTAAAGAAATAAACAAGGATCTTGGAAAACCAATTCCCGAAAATGGCAACCTTGAACGGTGGGCCAGACAGGGTGTATTATTATTAAATGCCACATTGACAGTAAGGGCAAACCAGGCAGGTTCGCACCAAAAAAAGGGTTGGGAATCGTTTACTGACGCTGTAATTGAAAAGATTTCGCAAAAATGTGAAAACATAGTATTTATTTTGTGGGGGGCTTATGCCCAATCCAAATCAGCATTGGTTAATCCATCGCGACACCTGATATTAAAGTCGCCACATCCATCGCCACTTTCTGCACATAATGGTTTTTTTGGTAACAGACATTTCAGCAGAACGAATGAATATTTGTCTGCAAATGGTATAACCCCGGTAGACTGGTAAAGTATTTGAAGAAGTTTAAATTCAATTGTTTATCGATTTTAATTAAAATTATACAATTTAAATTAGTAATTTTGTACATTATAAAAGATAAGGAGATTATATGGATCCGAAATTTACAGAACGAATAAAAAAAATACTCAGCTATAGTAAAGAAGAAGCTATACGGTTGGGAAACAGATATATAGGAACTGAACACATTTTTCTCGGAATTTTACGCGAAGGCGAGGCAGAGGTTCTGGATGAACTGATAGATTTAGGAATAGACCTGCGTGAAGTCAAACAGGCAATAGAAGAAAGAGTGCAGGTTTCCGGCTCAGAATTTACAGGAGATATCCATGAAGCAGGCTTGCTGAAAGAAACGGAAAGGGCATTGAAACTAACACAACTCGAAGCCATTTCGTTTAAAAGAAGCATACCGGATACTGAACATCTGATACTTGCCATATTAAAGGACGAATCGAGCATTGTAACCCAGGTTTTAAAGGAAAGAGATGTTACTTATGAATTGCTTAAAGAAAGGCTTTCAGAATCTCCCAAAGCAGAGTTACCCGATGAAGACGATGCTTCGGGAGAAGAACATGAAGGAAAAGAGCATAAAAGCCAATCCTCAAGGCCACAATCCGACACCCCTGTACTTGATAATTTTGGGGCAGATTTAACCAAGGCAGCAGAAGAAAACAGGTTAGATCCAATAGTTGGTAGAGAAAGAGAAATAGAGCGGCTTGTACAAATTCTCAGCCGCAGAAAGAAAAATAATCCGGTTTTGATAGGTGAACCTGGTGTTGGAAAATCTGCCATTGCTGAAGGCCTGGCAATTAGAATTGTAAAAAAACAGGTTTCACGGGTTTTGTTTGGGAAAAGAATAATTACCCTGGACCTGGCCTCGATAGTAGCTGGTACAAAATACCGCGGGCAATTCGAAGAACGCATGAAATCAATTTTAAATGAACTTTCGCGCACAACAGATGTAATCCTATTTATTGATGAAATACATACCATAGTTGGTGCAGGAGGGGCAAGTGGTTCGCTTGATGCATCAAATATGCTAAAACCAGCGTTGGCCAGGGGCGAAATCCAGTGCATTGGCGCTACAACCCTTGACGAATACAGGCAACATATTGAAAAAGATGGTGCCCTTGAAAGAAGGTTCCAGAAAATTATGGTCGATCCGACTTCCATGGACGAAACTATTGAAATTTTACACAATATAAAAGACAGGTACGAAGATCACCACAACGTAATTTATACTGACGCAGCCATTGATGCCTGTGTAAAGCTTACTACAAGGTACATCAGCGACAGGCATTTGCCGGATAAGGCCATTGATGCGCTGGACGAATCAGGTTCAAGGGTTCATATCTCGAAAATAAAAATTCCTGAAAAAATTGAGCAGATAGAAAAACAAATTGAAGAGGTAAATAAAGAAAAACTGGCAGCGGTTAAAAACCAGCAGTTCGAACTGGCAGCTTCGCACCGCGACAGGGAACAGGAATTAATGAAACTGCTTGAAGATGAGAAAATTAAATGGGAAAAAGATTTGGCAAACAACCGCGAAACTGTTGACGTAGGAAATGTGGAAGAAGTGGTTGCCATGATGACAGGTGTACCAGTGCAAAGGATTGCACAAACAGAGGGCACCCGACTGTTAAAAATGCAGGACGAACTGGTTGGCAAAGTGGTAGGTCAGGATGAAGCCATTACAAAAATTGTAAGAGCAATTCAAAGAAACCGTGCCGGGCTTAAAGATCCGCGTCGCCCTATTGGCTCCTTTATTTTCCTTGGTCCAACCGGGGTTGGAAAAACCCAACTGGCCAAGATTCTTTCAAATTACCTTTTTGATTCGGAAGACGCACTCATAAGGGTTGATATGAGCGAATACATGGAAAAATTCTCAGTTTCGAGATTGGTTGGTGCACCTCCCGGATATATTGGCTATGAAGAAGGCGGTCAGTTGACCGAAAAAGTGCGTCGTAAACCCTATTCAGTGGTCCTACTTGATGAAATAGAAAAAGCCCATCCTGATGTTTTTCACCTCCTTTTGCATGTGCTCGATGAAGGAGCACTCACAGACAGCCTCGGCAGAAAGGTTGATTTTAAAAATACCATTATTATCATGACCTCAAATATAGGTTCGAGACAAATACAGGATTTTGGCAGAGGTGTAGGTTTTTCATCTAAATCATTTGACGAGGATCGCAACAGTAGTATTATTCAAAAAGCATTAAAAAAAGCATTTGCACCGGAATTCCTGAACAGGATTGACGACGTAATTTTCTTCAATACCCTAACCATGGAAGATATTCATAAAATTATTGATATCGAACTTGAAGGACTTTACAAAAGGGTGAAAGAGCTTGGTTATAAGCTTAATATTTCGAAAGAAGCAAAAGATTTTATTGCTGAAAAAGGGTATGATACTAAATTTGGTGCAAGACCACTAAAAAGGGCCATTCAAAAATATCTTGAAGATGAAATGGCACAGGTAATTATACAGGCTTCCATTTCAGAGGGCGATGAAATTATTATAGGCCTTGATAAAGCGGAAGAAAAAGTAAAAATTGAATTTGTAAAGTTTAAAGAAAAACAAAAAGAAGAAAAATAAGCTGGAAAACCTGCACTTATAGGTGAATATTAATTCATTTCATCAGTAAAAAAATAATAATTGCCAGTATTAGTGCAACCAGGAAAGGAAATCTGAACTTTAGGACAAATTTCTCTAATTTCAGCAGCGATTTAAATCTCTTTTGATCCCGGAGAAGCCTTTTAGAAAGTTTTACGCTTTGCATGTTGCACTGGTTAAACGATTCTACAGCCTTATCGATAAACATGGCGGCTTTGTTGAGGTTATTGGTTTTAACATAATAGAATGCCAGGTTATGATAGAGTCCACTTAAATTGAAAAACCTGGGGTGGATTCTGTTCTCTTCCGATTGAATGGCCTTTAAATTATATTCTATAGCCTTGTCGTAATCTCTAATTTCTTCGTAGGTTTTGGAGAGCTTGTAAAACGAACCGGGTAAGAATTCATCGTATTTTCCAGCATTTTTTTCGAGAATTTCTATGTCTCTTAAGCTACAAATAACTGCCATTTTTGCATTTCCCATTTTTTTATACACTTCGGCCATATTTCTATAATACAGGGCAGTTAACAAATGCTTGCCATCAATAGATTCTGAAATTTCAATTGCTTTTTGATTGAATTCCAAAGCTTTACTAATTTCACCAAATTTTTGAAGAACGAGCGCTAATTTGTAATACAATTGTGCAAGGTGTACACTGTATTTATCAATTTTATGAAGCAGGTATTCAAGTTTTTCGAAAGTTTTTTTAAATTCTTTAAGGGGATCATTTTTATTGTCGTCAATTTTTGAAATATAAAAGTAGATTATCCGGCTACAGTCCTCAAAATCAGGTTTTTCCCTTTCAATGATTTTAGCAGCCGTCTCGGGTAAAATGCCATATAAACCCGATTTTCTAATTAAAATTCCCCTGGTGGATAAATCATGCACAGTATCAAAAAAAGCGGACTTTTCTTCTTCCCGGGTATTAAACATTTCAAAAAGTTCAGGAAAACTGAACATAGAGAATGGGATAACCGACAATGAAACCACTATTTGTTTTTCTTCAGCATTTAGTGGGTAATTTAGAAATGGCATAAATGAAATGATTTGGGTGCGAAGATAATGAAACAGGGAAATAACCAAAACAAAAAAACTGGTTACCTGATTGTAAATTCATCAAACGGACTAAAATTGGTTTCCTTAATATCTAGTTTTTCAACCATTGCCAAACGGGGCCCCTGGTTGCACCATAATAAAAAAGATTCCAAATCAGTTTGATTTCCGGTAGCTTTAACGAATACACTTCCATCCGGTAAATTTTTAACGAACCCTTTTATATTGAATTCCAGGGCTGTTTTAAGGGTATGGTACCTGAACCCCACCCCCTGAACGCGTCCGCTTATAATGATATCAACAGTTTTCATTATTTAAAATATTGGAAACCAAGCCTTTTAACATAAATTTATTCCGAAATAAGATAAATTCCGGTTTTTCAATCCCCACTAAAAAGTATAGTAATATAATCCACAACTTTGTCCGAAGGCATTATCATTCCGGAATGACCGCGGGCCAGAATACTTGTCTGGTAATTTCCGTTTAAAGCTGCATATTCCATCAGGCACATGATTGGTCCAAATCCGCAAACTGAAATATTATTTTCGCGTACTACCCTGTTTAATTTTTCTGAATCCTGTTTTTCAATTTGGTCAAGTACCAGGTTATCAAGCCTTTTCCCCGTTTCTGCATCTTTAAAATGTGTAAAATCCGACGAAGCTATAATCATAATTTCACGGTTGAGTTTTTCTGATGTCTTTTTAATTTGCCGGGCAATTTCTTTTGCATTTTCAACATTTTGCTGAGATAAAGTAATCATAACAACTTTATAATTGTAATTTACAAAATACTGAAGCAAGGGAAGCATTACTTCACCTGCATGTTCATTAGAATGTGCATTATCTGAAAATGGAAAACCAAGGCTGGATATAAATTCCATGTCCTGTTCCACCTCGCCAAAGGGAGTTAGCCATATTTTGTGGCTGTCGAGTGAAATTTTTTCACCATGGCCGGTATGATTAGGATTGATAATAATGAAAGTTTCTATCTTTTTTTGATATTCAGGCAACAATCCAAAAAAATGAACCGCCTCATAGGCTGAAAACATATAACCTGCATGCGGAACAACAGCACCATATATCTTTTTCCCAGCATTTGCATAGCTTATTTTTTGCTTTTCGCGGGAATAAATTTCCCTGAGCATTTCCAATAATTCATTTCTGTTTGATGGATAAAACCGGCCCGCCACTGCAGGATTTCTCACAATATTAGTTTGCATGATTTATAAATTTTCAATTACCTTGTAATTACATTTGCTACAGTTGCCCTGACTGTTCAGGTTAACCAGCTGAATTTCGTAATAAAAACGCCTGATAAGGAGTTCCCTGCATTGCGGACAAAAGGTATTCTGGCCGGTTGATGAATCAATATTTCCAATATAAACAAATTTTAGTTTCTCAACAGCCATATTGTACAATTCAACCATTTTTTGTTTTGGAGTGGCCGGATTGTCTAATTTATAGCGGGGAAAATACCTTGAAAGGTGCAAAACCGTTTTATCCCCTAGTTCGCTACAAATCCAGTCCACCATGCGTTTAAATTCGTCAGCATTGTCGTTAAATTCAGGAATAATAAGGTTGGTAATTTCAAAGTGAATTCCAGATTTTTTTATTTCACAAAGCGCCTCTTTTACCGGTTTTAGGTCCGAAGTTGTAAGCTTTTTATAAAAATCATCAGTAAAAGCCTTGAGATCAACGTTAAAAGCATCAATAAAGGTGAATAGTTTTTGCAAAGGAGAAGGTGAAAAAAAGCCATTTGTCACCATCACATTTTTTAAACCAAGTTGTCTGGCGAGCAAGGCGGTATCACGCATAAACTCATACGAAACAAGGGGTTCGTTGTAAGTATATGCAATTCCGATATTGTTTTGCCTTCGCAGGGCATCATTGGCAATGGAATCAGGCGATAATTCTTTCAGAAAAACGTCATTCACCCCGCTCTGTGCAATTTCGTGGTTTTGACAGAATTTACAGTGAAGGTTACAGCCCACGCTTCCAAACGACAAGATATTTTTTCCGGGATAAAAATGGTAAAGGGGTTTCTTTTCAATCGGGTCGAGATGATAACCGCTAATTTTTCCGTAGCTTTCGGAATACAACTTTCCGTTTATATTCTTCCTCACTTTGCAGTTTCCGGTTTTTCCCGGATTTATAGTACAAAAATGCGGGCAAAGCTCACACCGTACTTTTTCATTTTCGAGTTCCTGATAAAATAAGGCTTCTTTCATACTACTAAACAGTTCAATATTAATAATATCTGACAGAAGTAAAGGCGTAGATTTTCAAATCTTTAGTTTTCCAGTCTGACAAGCCTGCTTTTCGCTTGGCAATATTAATTTGCTTTTCCACGGTTTCCACACCTTCGAGCGCCGGCAATAAAACACCCCTGGCGAAAGCCCCGTCAGAAACAATTACACCAAATTTTTGGGGATCAAGGCTGTCCAGTTTATCAACAATTACAGGTTTTGACAATACATCTACAGAAATTTCAATGCTATCAAGTTCTGACTTTTTTAAAGGTAAAAACCTTGTATCTTTAGTAGCAGCCGAAATGGCATTTGTAATAATTTCATGGTAAAGATTCTCTTCGCGGGGTTCAATGGTTCCGATGCATCCCCTTAAGCTCCCGTCAGTTAAATGAATGGATACAAAACAGGCTAATTTTTCGCTTAAAGCTTCCGGAATTGGTCTGGATTCAATGGAGCCGATGTCTTTTTTTTCAACAACCGAAACAATAGTTTCCATGGCCAGAGCCGTGTACAGTGATTTTGCCAGGTACATAACCAGAGTTTTACAACCAAAATTTTATGTAATTTACAAAATTGTTGGCAAAAAAGTAAAACTACTGAATTATATTTTCAGTTTATGATAGATATTTAACCTGTTATTGTTCAACGAAACAGGGTTATTTTTTAACCTTATAGATTACCGTTTTTATCTCCTTCACATCCGAAACACTAAAAAATCCAAGTCCGCCATTTGAAATATTCGTAGGTACATTGGCCGGGGGACCAGCAAAACCAGCTCCACTATAATCGGTTTCAAGCATTATTGCCAAATAAAAATCGTATTTCGCTTTAGAAATTGAAAGCATTTGAAGCGTTACATCCACTGTATCGGTTTTAAGTTTGTAGTCCGGAACCTGGTAAACCGGCCAGTTTGCAATGTAAACCCCGTTTACCATCTCATCAGAAACAAATGTTTTGGTTCTTACTGTATCTGAAATGCTTTCACCATTAAAAAAAAGCTCCCACTGGTAAAAATCATCAACAGTTGCAGGTTCCTGCACAAAAATATTTATACTATAATAATAAGATTCATCAAAAGGCAGGTCGGATTTTTTATACTCATATCGCATAGAATCAATGGGTTCAAGAGGTTTCATGTATTCCGATGCAGAATAAGTCTGTCCGTTATTCAATTGAATATTAAGCGTGTATGTTTTTCCAGGATGCCCGGCCACAGTGCTGTCTGTTGTATATTCCCCTTTATTTTCACTGTCGTAGAGGTTAATGATGGTATCGCCATCGGTAATAGTCACATTTGCACCTGGCACCCTATTAGTAGGCGCATTAAGAAAATAGGGTCCGGTACGGCTTAATATAATTTTATGTTTTTTATGTTCACTCGTAAACGAACCTTGCACCACCAGCCGGTTTGATTTGGAATCGGTAAGTTCAATATTGTATACCTCTGTGCACGATAGAATGCTGAAAAACAAGGCGATGACAAAAATTATTTTGATTTTCATGGAACCAATATTTAAAAATGAAAGTTGTAAGTAAGGGATGGGAAAAATTTAAACAAATAGGTTTTGGTGGCTTCCGTTTTATAAAAATCGTTTTCAGCCTGGTTAAAGGTGATGGAATAAGCATTGTGCCTGTTGTATAAATTGTAAAGCGATAAATTTAAACTGCTCTGGTATCTTTTTGCAGAACCATCGGGTTTTAAATTTTTAAAAGTGTAGGTAACACCTAAATCCATGCGGTGGTAATCGGGCAACCGGACAGAGTTTCTATCTGAGTATTCAGGAATTATCATGCCTTCAAATTCATACCTTTCAGTGGGCATTGTTCTTGGTGCACCTGTTGAATAGAGCCAGGTAACTGAAATATTCAGGTTTTTCAATACATCGTACGATAAGATTAGTGAAACATCATGTGGTTTGTCATAATTTGAAGGATATTCACGTCCAAGATTTATTTCCGGAATTTTCCTGAATACTCTTGAGTAAGTGTAACTTAACCAGCCGGTAAAACTTCCGGATTTCTTGGTAAGGTAAAATTCAAAACCATAGGCATACGATTGGCCAAACCGGAGCTCACCTTCGAGGTATTTGTTGAGCAAAACTTCTGCATGATCCACATAATCAATTGAATTGTACATTTTTTTGTAATAGGTTTCGATAGAAGCTTCATAATCGTCGTTAAAAAAATTCCTGAAATAACCCAGGGCCACCTGGTCGGCAGCCTGAGGTTTTACATTTGGCGAACTCGGAAACCATAAATCAAAAGGGGTACTGGCCATTGTGTTGGTAGTGAGATGAATGTATTGATACATCCGGTTGTAACTCAATTTCAGAGAACTTTTCTCATTTACCTGGAAGTTTAAATTAAACCTTGGTTCAAAACCAGACTGGAAATTAAAAATGTCACCCGTTTTAAAAACAACAGAATCAGCAACTGTAAATTCAAGCGGATCTGTTTTATCGTAATTATAACTTGTGTAGGGTCCAAGGTTATGGTAAGCCGAGTATCTTAAACCATAATGTAGACTGAGGTTTCCTGCAATTTTTTGTTCATTTTCAATAAATGCGGCATATTCCATTGCAAAAGCCCTGGGAAGCTCAATTCCGGTAAAAATACTTTCATTTCCTACAGGCAAAGCATTACCAGGTTCAAAGGTATGATGGGTCACCTGTAATCCAAACTTTATGGTATTTTTGGCGTTTATAAAAAAGGTATAATCGTTTTTCAACGAAAGATCATTTATCCCCGATTGCCAATCGAAAGCTTGTATACCTTCAGGAATCCCAACGCCATAATCGAAAACACTATAAATAAAAGTTAGATTTGAAAAAACCCTTTTGTTGAAAAGGTGGTTGTAACGTAGTGTAAATGTTTGGTTTCCATAATCAACCAACATTGATCCCCCAAAGTTCATCACATCTTTACCGAAATACCCTGATATAAAAATTCGGTTGTTATCGTTAATCTGGTAATTCACCTTGGCATTTAAATCATAAAAATACGCCCTGCTCTTTTTGAGTACCGAATCTTTGAACAAGGGAAAAAACAAGTCAGCATAAGTTCTGCGTGCTGAAATAACAAAGGAAGCTTTGTCTTTAATTATCGGACCTTCAAAGGTTAAACGGCTCGAAATCAAACCTATACCACCTGTTAAATTAAACTGTTTTTTATTTCCTTCCTTCATGGTCACTTCCAATATCGACGACAATCTTCCGCCAAATCCGGCAGGAATTCCACCTTTGTAAAGTTTTACATCTTTTACCACATCCTGGTTAAAAACTGAAAACAAACCACCCAGGTGTGAAGCATTGTACACTGTAGCTTCATCAAGTAAAATAAGATTCTGGTCTACCCCTCCGCCCCTGACATAAAATCCAACACTTCCTTCCCCCGCCGTTTTTACGCCCGGTAACATTTGAATGGAACGCAAAACATCTACCTCTCCCATTAAGGCAGGAATTTTCATAATGGTTTTTATGGGCAACTTATTCACGCTCATTTCAGTACTTTTCACGTTCTGGTTCTTTTTTTCTGCCACAATACTAACTTCTTCCAATTCAAGATCATTAGTAACTATCTGGTAATTTTTTGTAAAAGAAGCAGTTAGAGTTAATTTTTCTTCAATGGTTTTATAGCCCAGGTACGAAACTTTAACATGGTAATTACCCCCGGGGATACTCAATGAATAAAATCCGTAGGTATTGCTCAGGGTGCCTGTTTTAAGCTCTTCAATATAAATGCTTGCCCCAATCAGGTCTTCCCCTGTCGAAAAATCTTTTATATATCCGCTAAGGGTATACGTTTTTTCCTGTGCTTGCAGGAAGGAAAAAATGTTTAAAATGCAGATAATTAAAACAATAAATAAGTATTTCATCTTGAAAAATTTTACGGATTAATTTGGTTTTTATTTTTAGGCGGGAATATTATCGAACCAGAATATTTATAATTTTTTGGTACAAAAATAATTCAAAAAAAATTTTCTCAGTGCTATTTAAAACTGATTTGAAGCAGGCGAAAAATAATGCAAAATCACTTAAAATTGATTCATAATTTGACGAAGTACAATACAAAGTTTACTATTTATTTTGTGGAAGGAATTTTTCATGTAAAAGTTTTAATGCTTCATGGGCTGGAAGAAAACTTAACTTTTGGGCCTCGGGATAATGCACGTTACAAAACCAGAAAGAATTCAATGAATGTCCCGTAAAGGTCTGAATTATTGGTTTCCTACTATTTTCTGTTTCAATTTCAGAAAAATAAACAAGTCCCCCTTCGTTTGGTAATAAATTTTTGGAACAAATATAACAAACCGGAGGCATCATAATAGATAATTAAAAACCAAATAAAATAAACTAAATTAAAAGTAAACTAATCTGGCTTTCACAAGAAAAATTAAATATTTCAATATCAATTATTTAGCAATACCCTTGCATTTTCCAGCGCTTCTTTGCTAAGATTTTCACCACTCAGCATTTTGGCAATTTCAAAAAGTCGCTCTTCAGGATTCAGTTTTTTAATTAATGTAGCTGTATGGTTTGAAGCTTCTTGTTTATAAACCAGGTAATGTGTATTTCCTTTTGCAGCAACCTGTGGCAAGTGGGTAATACTTATAACCTGCATAAATTCAGACATTTGGAGCATAATACTACCCATTTTATAGGCAATTTCGCCCGAAACACCAGAATCAATTTCATCAAAAATGATACACGGAAGGGCAGCTGATTTCGACAACAAACTCTTGATACTCAGCATTAATCTTGAAATTTCACCCCCGGACGCTACCTTGCTGATATTACTTATTTCTGAATTTTTATTGGCCGAAAAAAGAAAATTAATTTTATCGATGCCTGATGGTGTAAAATCGTCTGTTTTTTCGGCAGTTATTCTGAACACTGCATTTGGAATCCCAAGTGATTTGAGTTGTTCAACAACATAATTCTGAATATCTTCAAAACAGGATTTTCTTTTATCCGAGAGGGAAATGCCTATTTCGAGGAGTCTTTTTCTTTCATTTTCGCACTCTTTCGCGAGAGATTTAAGCTTCTCATCATAAAACTCAATATCATTAATTCGTTTAAAGAGTTCTGTCTTTAAGGATAATAAATCTTTAACAGTCTGCACTTTGTGCTTTTTTTGCAGCGTATAAATAAGTCCCAGCCTGTCGTTAACAAATTCCGATCTTTCAGGATCAAAATGAACATTTCCTGCAATTTTTTCTATTTCGGCAGCAATATCTTTTGTTTCAATTCCGGTACTTTCGAGTCTTTCGGCAAGGCTTACCATGCCGGGCAGGTAAACTGCAGCCTGGGCCGCTGCCTTTGAGGCTTCAACTAACGACGAAATAACAGAAGGCTGGTTTTCAGACAACAAGCCAAAAATTAAAACAAGGTTTTTTTGTATTTCTTCAGCATGGTTAATGGTGGCCATTTCGTTTTCGAGCAATTCCTGCTCACCATCCACCAGGCGCGCTTTGTCCAGTTCATCGTGTTGAAAACGGTAATAATCAAAATCTTCCTTAGATCGGCTGGAATCGGCAACTAAATTTTCAAGGCTTTTTTTCAGGCCCTGGTATATTTTAAATTGCGACGAATATTTTTCTTTTTGGTCCGAATTTCCGGCATAGGTATCGATAATTTTCAACTGAAAAGCGGAGTCATTCAATTCAAGGTTTTGGTGTTGCGAGTGAATGTCAACCAGTTTAATACCAAGTTCGCTCAATACGTTGAGATTTACAGGTGTATCGTTTATAAAAGCCCTTGATTTTCCTGCCTGGTTTATTTCCCTGCGCAAAATGGCTACAGGTTCGTAATCAATTTCATTTAGCTGAAAGAAATCCTCAAGTTGATAGCCTGCAATGGAAAAACTACCTTCAACAATACATTTTAATTCTTTGTTTCGCAATACGCTACTGTCGGCCCTTTGACCCAAAATAAGCGCCAAAGCGCCCAGAAGAATTGATTTTCCTGCCCCGGTTTCACCAGTTATTATTGACAATCCGTGGTTGAATTCAATTTCAAGCGAATCAATTAATGCGTAGTTTTTTACTATCAGGTAGTTTATCACATTCTTCTATTTAAATTTCCAATATTCATTTTAATTAGTTTGCATCAGGTGCCGTAAGTTTTTCGTACTGAGTTAAATGAGCAGGATCTATTTCCTTGAGTATATTGTATGCCTTTACTCTTTCAGCAGAAAATGCGCCGGAATAAATGTTGATTATTTCAGAAAATTTAGCATCAAAAAATAATTTTATAATAAAAAGGTTCGGATTTAGTCTGTAGACTTTTTGATAAAACTTAAGGCTTTCGGTTATTTCATTTCTGCCTATATCAAGGTGATCGTACATTGTATCCAGCCCCAGACGATGGTATCGGTAGTTTGCCCTTCGAAACGGACTGTATTTACTATTTAACAGGTTTTCGATTAAAAAATACCTATTGTCCTGTTTTCGTGCTTCAAACGCACGCCAACCTTTTTCGTTTGAATTCTGTGCATTATTCAGAACTTTTTGGGCTTTTTGAAAATATTCAGTGCCGCCTTCAAGGGCATAACTATCATAATCATATCCTATAATTATAAAGGCATAAAAAGCCAAAACCGATGTCAGGTTTGAAACATGCCTGTTTTCGTTGAATTCGAGTTTTTGATTAGGCAGGTAATCGAATTCAAAAAGATTGTCATCTTCTTTGTAATTAAACATGGGCGATTGCAGATTTGTTCCGTAAACCGGCCGGTTCGAAATTACCTGGATGGTAGAAACATATCTGGTGCCTGTAACACCGGTAATATTAATAAGTATAGAACATTCAATCCGTTCAACTGCTTCGAATTTATTATTTGTCCACGATTTGGTGTTCATAAATTCAAAAAGTGCGCTTTGCATGTCCTGGTAAAACTGTACTGAGGTTCCGACGGTTTGGGGTGGATTAATCCTCACCATACAGTTCAATTCCTGGCCTTTCAACGAATTGCAGGCAACTAAAGCCAAAACGATTATTAAATCTCTAATTTTCATGTTGTTACTTATCAAAATTAATTCTCTCCCTAACAACTTCAATAATATCGATGGCAATTTCTTTTTTTGATTTCAATTCAAATTTAGTGATATTATTATTCGAATCTATAATCGTAACCTTATTTGTATCGTGGTTAAATCCGGCGCCTTCATCCTTTAGGGAGTTTAAAACAATAAAATCGAGGTTTTTCTTTTTGAGTTTTAAAAAGGCATTTTCAATTTCATTGTCCGTTTCAAGGGCAAAACCAACCAAAACCTGTCGAGGGGATTTGAGTTCACCAAGCTTCTGTGCTATATCTTTGGTTGGTTTTAATTCAAGATTAATTTGCCCTTTTTCTCTTTTTACCTTTTTATCAAATTGTTGCATAGGAGTGTAATCGGCTACAGCAGCGTTCATTACAGCTATTTCGCATTCGCTGAAATTCTTCAGGCAGGCGTTATACATCTCTTCGGCGGTTGTTACTTTTATCAGTTCCACTCCTTTTGGAGGTTCTATATTTACAGGTCCGCTTATCAGTTTCACCTTTGCACCGTAGTTTCTGAAAGCTTCGGCCATGGCATAGCCCATTTTACCTGAAGAATAATTACCAATAAACCGCACAGGGTCAATAGCCTCGTAGGTGGGCCCTGCAGTAATCAATACCTTTTTACCTTCAAAATAAATATTTGAATTAAAAAAATTTTCCACCCGCGAAAAAATTTCTTCCGGTTCGGCCATTCGTCCTTTACCTATTAATCCACTGGCAAGTTCCCCACTTCCGGCATCAATACAATGGTTTCCTCTTTCGGTTAGTATTTCAATATTTGTTTGTGTAGCAGGATGGTTATACATATCCATGTCCATGGCAGGCGCAAAAAAAACCGGGCATCGTGCTGAAAGATAAGTGGTTAATAAAAGATTATCGGCAATTCCATAGGCCATTTTAGCCAGGGTATTTGCCGTGGCCGGGGCTATTATCATAGCATCAGCCCAAAGTCCTAAATCAACATGGCTGTTCCAGTCGCCATTTTCGGGATTAAAAAAATCAGTAAGCACCGGGTTTTTCGAAAGGGTAGCAAGGGTAAGCGGGGTAATAAATTGTTTTGCCATCGGTGTCATTATCACTTTAACATTGGCCCCCGAACCGGTAAATTTTCGTATCAGGTAAGCTGTTTTGTAAGCAGCAATTCCGGCTGAAACCCCAATTAATATATTTTTTTCATTCATGCTTAAATTTATTTTATCCCAAACTAAAATTCACTTATAGTTTAACAGGGTTTCAATCGTTTTTATTTTACGTTTCCGTATTCTGTAAAGTAAACCATATTTCCTTTGTTAAACTGCCTCATCTGTTCCTTTTCTGAAAAAAAAGTCTGGTTGGCACTTAAAGTGGCCGATTCCACAAACCCGGCTTCGTAAAAGAGTATTTTACGGTTTTTATCGCAATACACCGGTGAATTTCTTCCATTGTAATAGGTATGATTTGCAGCCAAAAAAGCTGATTTAATCCTTCCTGAATCGTAAAACTCTACTTTAGTACTGGCAAGGCACGAAACATCCTCATTTTTTCCATTGTAAAATGTCTGGCCATTCATTAAATGACATGAAATAATATCTCCGGCATTATTGAATTCAATAAGCGAACCTGCCAGGCACATAACAGATGCATTCTTTCCATTGTAAAATTTCTGGTTCCTGGAGATAACCCCTGAAATCAATTTTCCCTGCTCATTCAGTGCCACATGCTGGTTTTTTAAACAAAAAACCGAAGCATTTCTGCCATTTTCATATTTCAGTTCATTTTCCGATAAATCCTGCGAATGAACTATGCCTGAATGAATTGATAAAAAGACAATCGCCAAAATTAGCTTCTGCATCTTAATAATTTATTTACAGGTACGAAATTATCAATCAATATTCAAATTTAAAAATACATTTTTATGCACTTTATTTACAAAAGATTAACTTTAAAAGAATTTAATTTATGGTCTTAATGTATTGAAGTTCTTTGTATATTGCCCTAAAATTAGAATTTTAAACTTAATTCTGGCGATTTGACAAAATTCAGCAACCATGCCAAGTTTATTTCAGGAGCCACCTTTTCTTTCATGGGATTGTTGTTGGGAATTGCCTTATCATATAAATTCCGCGATACACTTGGAATAATGATAATGCTCTATTTACTCGGTATATTGGTAGGCCCAAATATTATTTATGAATTTGCAAAACCCTGGTTAAAAATTTACCTGGTATCGGGTCCGATTGGGATTTCGTTTATAAAACTTTCTGTTTTGATTTTTACCGCTGATAAAAAATTATCCGCTTCGGAAGTAAAAAAAATAAAAGCATATATGAGCAATGAATTTAGCCCTGAAATTGGCATTGCTTCTGAAAAATTTGCAAAACAGGTATCCACTGACAAAAATAAAATACGCCAGATATGTATAAGCCTTAAAGATCTAACCTATGCCGAAAGAATTGGCTTCGTAACCCAGTTGTTTTCAATGGCAGCTTCCGATGGCAAATTTTGTGATGCAGAAGAGGAGGTAATTAAAAAAATTGCTGCCATCCTTCATATTGGTAAAAAAAGATACCTGATTATTAAGGCAAACGTATTAAACTCAAATCCGGAATACCAGGCAAAAGAAAAAGACAAGTACAAAAATTTCCAGTTTCTTGACCAGTTTTTTATTCCTGCCTATAATCCTTTTATTATACTAGGTTTATCAAATGATGCTTCTATCGAAGAAATAAAAAAAACGTACCGCGAACTCGTAAAAACTTTTCATCCCGATGTTACACTTGATAAAAGCGAAGGATACAGGAAAAAAGCCAGCGAAAAGTTTATTGAAATTAACGATGCCTACGAAAAAATAAAAAAAATAAGAGGAATAAAATAAAAAACTGAATTAAAGGCAGATAAAATTATAGTGTCAGCAATTGAGGAAATATTCAGGCTGGAGATTAAGCGGAATAAAAAATTTGAAATTTTAATTGCAGAAACCAAATAATAAAAAGATATAATTTTAAAGGAAAATGCCCGTTTTCAAGTATTATCAGATGAAAGAGATTATAAATATTTAAAAAATGAAGAATTTATTTCTGGCCATAATAACATTTCTGGGTGTAGAAACATTTTTAATTGCCCAGCCAAACCTGAGTATTGAGCAAAACCAGGACAGCCTTCTAAATTTGTTTACGAAACTGGTTGCCGAAAAAGACGATTCCACCAAACTTGAAATAAATAAACAAATTATTGGCAGATTTGAAGAAACTTTAAAAAACCCTGAATCATTTAGTTTCTCATTCGACAAATTGAAAAATATTTCAAGATTAAAATCCCAGGATGGTTTGGTTCAGATCATAAACTGGAATATTGAATTCACAAACGGTGAATTTCTTTATTTTGGGTTTGTTCAGCATTTAAACAACAAAAAACAGGTAAAGCTTTATACACTTACCGATCAATCGCAGAATATTTCAAACCCGCTCACGTCAGTGCTTTCGGAAAAAAAATGGTACGGGGCACTTTATTATAAAATACTAACCAATTCATGGAAAAAAAATACCTATTATACGCTGCTGGGATGGGATGGCAATACCATTTTCACCAACAAAAAGCTTATTGAAATAATGAGTTTTGAAGGTGAAAAACTGGTTTTCGGGCCACCAATAATTAAAATGGAAAACACGGTACAAAACAGGTTGATTTTCGAATATGCCGAACAGGCAAAAATGATGGTACGTTACGACGAAAAACTTGATCTTGTGGTTTGGGATCACCTGGCCCCTTCGCAGCCAAATTTTAAAAACCAATATATGTATTATGGCCCCGACTTGTCGCAGGATGGGATGAAGTTTAAAGACGGATACTGGAACTTTAAAGCCAACCTCGACCTCAGGAATATGGAAAAAAGTACAGGAAAATCAATTAAAAAAAGTTTCTGATACCATTTTTTTATAAAATTTGCATAAAATTTTCAATTAAAATAAAGTAGAAATGAAGAAATCAATTGTTTTATCAGCTTTTATTTTTGCATCCATAATCAGTTATGGACAAGCCGGAATAAAGATTTACACAAATCTTGATGAAGCCAAATTTAAAATTGTTTTTAACGGTGAAGAAGAAAACGTAATGCCCATTAAAGAAGTTTCATTCGATAGCCTTGATTATAAAAAAAGCTACAAGGTGGTGATAAGTTTTTCTGCCGATACCATTGCGGATATTGAAGAAGAATTCAGATTACTTAAAGACCAGGTCAGGGAATTTGAAATAATGAAAAAATCAAGTATCCTCAGAAAAACATCAAAGGTTGGAAGAAAAATAGGTAAAGCTTTAAAAATTGGTAGCCATGATAAAGAGGCAATCTTATACGATGTATTTTATTTGGAAGAGCGTACAAAAAGCGAATACCATAACAATTAAAAAAGAAGACAGTCCATCGCGACTGTCTTTTTTTACTCCTTGTTGTAGATTTTCAGGCTCTTACGGTATTTCTCGCCAAAAAGCTCCCAGGTTACAATAAACAGGGCAGTAATAATGGGCCCGGCAATAAAACCTACCACTCCAAATAAAATTAAACCGCCCATGCTCGAAATAAATACAATAGCAGGATGCATGCCGCTTTTATTTCCATCTAAACGTGGCTTTATAAGATTTTGGTTTATTACAATAGCACCTGCCCCAAATATGAGTATAATTATGGCAGTAATTGTATTTCCGAGAATAAACTGGTAAATTGCCATTGGCACTAAAACTGAATTAGCCCCAATAATAGGAATAATTGAAAGGAAAGTTATTATCATCCCCCAAAAAAATGGAGAGGGTACGCCCAGAATTGCGAAAAGAATTCCACCATACGATCCTTCTATAATACCAATCATTATTGTATTAAAAATAATGGCATCAATAACCCTTTCAATTTTATCAAAAAGTTCCCTTTCTTCTGAATCTTTAATTGGAATTAAGTATTGCACCTTTTTTAAAAGCTCTTTCCCATCAATAAAAATATAATAGAGTAAAAATAAAATGATAAAAAAATGAACAATCATAAATCCAACATTTATGAATGTTTTCTGAATCAGGTTTAGAATAAAATCAGTAACAAGGCTTAAGGTTTTATTGACAGATTCGGCTATTTTATCCCAGTCAAGGCTTTCAAAAGCAGATTTAAATTCAGGGTTTGTAGATAAACGCTCAGGAATATGCTCAACATAATACCTGATATCCGTCCAGTTATTTTTAAACAAACTATATCCATCGCTCACTTCTTTCGAAAGCATAATCCCAATAAACGAAACTGGTACAACTATGGTAAAAATAACGAGAACCAGCGAAAATATACTTGCCCTGGTTTTATTTCCCTTAAATCTGTTTAAAAAGAAATTAAATGGTCGGCGAAACAAAACTGAAAGTACCAGTGCTAAAAAAATATCAACAAAAAAAGGCCTTATAACAGAAAAAAAACTAATAGTAATAAGGATAAGGAGCAGAAAAAAGAATGCTTCCTGAAGGTTGATGCTGATTTTTGGTTTTTTCTTAATCATCTAATAATTGTAATAGATCAGATGAATTATATCTTGTATAATGTAGATGAACTACTTAATAAAATTATAATAAAATTCTTCCTTTATCTTTTTCACTGCCACTTCAATTGGCGGATTTTCAACTTTTAAATAAACATTTAAAATGGCACCGCTCAAATCAAAAGCTGTTGCTTCAGGACCCATTTCCTTTGATGCAACATTGATAAGACGGATCAGGTTTTCTTTTGAACTTTTAACCAGTTCCCAACTTTCATCGGTAATGTATAGTTGCTGACTGATATTGTGTTCAAATTCAGCCCTGATTTGTTGCAAAAGCACAATTTGTAAATGTTTGGCAGACATGCCAGATTCCTGCACCCGCGAAATAAGTCCTGCGGGGCTTATACGTTCCAGAAACATTATAATTCTTTCGTATGCCTGCATTCTCACGGGGGTAATGGTTTTTTGATTTTTCATTACATATTCGTGTTTGTGCAGGTTTGTTTCTTTATCGATAAAAGATTTTACAATTAATAATGCACCTGCCAGTGCAACTATTGATGGCAATGTAAATTGCAAAGTGTTTAAAAATACTTCCATTTTATGATATAATTCAGTTTTACGCAAATATAGGAAAATATCCTTGCATAAATTCTTAAACAACCCTAATTTTGAATTCCTAAATTGAACGGATATAATTAATTGGTGTATTAAAATAATTGAGATGGAATACAGTGAAATTTGTGATTTTATCAGCAAAATAGAGTTTTTCAAAGGCCTTGAAGAAAATGAAATAAAACAACTGGCCGAAAAAATGATAGTTCAAAACTTTAATTCAGGAATTTTTCTGTTTAAAGAAAATAAAATACGCGAAGCAGTATACGTGCTCTATGCCGGGGATGTTGAACTGTTAAAAAAAACGCCACAGGGCGAACAAAAAAGGCTCTCTTATTTTTCAATGGGCGAATTAATTGGCGAAGGTGCCTTTGTTGACGACAGCCCTCATTCCACTTCTGCAAGATCGGTAACGGCATGTACCGTTTTTTCGCTTAGCCGCAATGAAATAACAAAATTATTCAAAGAAAATCCTTCCCTGGGTTTGAAAATAAGTATCAGGCTCACTAAAGTAATTTCGAAACGAATGCGGAATTCTAATTCCAGATTTGTAAGTATGGGAACCCAGTATTTGTCTGGTGAAAAACGAATTGAACACGATTTGCTGGGTGAAAAAGAAGTACCCAATGAAGTAAATTATGGAATACAAACATTACGGGCGCTTGAAAATTTTGATATAACAGGAGTTCCGCTGAGTTTTTATCCTGATTTGGTAATTGCCTTTGCGATGGTAAAAAAAGCAGCCGCCATGGCCAATTATGAACTTGGCTTATTGGACGAAGATATTGCCGGCGCAATTCAGGAAGCCTGTCTGGCCATTATAAACGGAAAATACCACAAATGCTTCGTTGTGGATATGATTCAGGGAGGAGCTGGAACTTCAACAAATATGAATGCAAATGAAGTGATAGCCAATATCGCACTTCAAATTCTTGGTCATAAAAAAGGGGAATACGATTATTGCCATCCAAACAACCATGTCAACCTTTCGCAATCCACCAACGATGCCTATCCCACTGCTATTAAAATTGCACTTCTGAGAAGAAATAAAAAACTAGTCAGAACTTTAATGGATTTGATTGCGGCCATCAAAGTTAAAGGAGCTGAATTTGCCCATGTAATTAAAATGGGAAGAACTCAATTGCAGGACGCGGTGCCAATGACACTTGGCCAGGCTTTTGATGCTGCAGCCACTACCCTTGAAGAGGAAATTGACAGGCTTACCCAAAACTCAAACCTTTTTCTTGAAGTTAACATGGGTGCAACAGCCATTGGAACCGGAATTAATTCCGATCCTGATTATACAAGGATTGTAGTGGGCTACCTGCGCGAAGTTACTGGTTTGGATATTGTAAGCGCCAGGAATTTGGTTGAAGCCACACAAGATACAGGTGCATTTATCATGTATTCTTCGTCACTGAAAAGGCTGGCCATAAAATTATCAAAAATATCGAACGATTTAAGGCTCCTTTCATCAGGGCCGCGCACCGGGATTAATGAAATTAACCTTCCGCCCATGCAGCCGGGTTCGTCAATAATGCCTGGAAAAGTAAATCCGGTAATTCCGGAAGTTGTTAACCAGATTGCCTTTAAAGTAATTGGAAATGATTTAACAGTTTCGCTGGCAGCAGAAGCCGGACAACTCGAACTAAATGTTATGGAACCCGTAATAGTTCAGAGTTTATTTGAATCAATGGAAATGCTGGTAAATGGAATGGATACCCTTAGACAAAGGTGCATTGTTGGGATAACCGCGAATGAAGAAAGGTGCAAGGAATTGGTAATGAATAGTATAGGACTTGTTACAGCTTTGAATCCAATTATTGGTTACGAAGCTTCTACAATGGTAGCCAAAGAAGCACTTGAACGTAATTGCAGTGTTTACGATTTAGTACTTGAAAAAAAGCTACTGTCGAAAGAAGAACTTGATAATTTCTTAAAGCCTGAAAATATGCTTAAACCAAGAAGAATGAATAAAAAAATCTAAATCAAAATTAACAATTAAGTAATTGAAAACCAGGATTTTAAAATTATTCTTTCTTCTTTTCTTCAACTTTAAAGAGCGAAGAAACAATGTAACCTACATAAACCCCAAAAAATGTTTCTATTAAACTGAAAGAAATTTTAAGGTCTTCGAAAGTGATTAAATTAACGGCTTTCAGATTAATGATTAGGAATACAGAAACAAAATGAAAAGGGATAGACCATGAAGAAATAGTGATATAAAGTTTATTCACGGGTTTATCGTTTGCTGCATTTTCAATAACATTTTTATTTTCAACAGCATATTTCACCATGGCGCCAATGTAAACTGCTGTAATTGGTGCAATTAATGCAATAAGAAAGGTAAACTCATCAGGCAGGAATCCCGAAAAAAGATAAAGAACAATAATGGTGATGAAGAGAATGGCATTCGAAATCAGCAAAAACCTGCTGATTCGGTTTCTTAAAACTGATTCTGTCATAATTATTTGATTAATATCTGGTTAATATTTTGTGCAAGCTTTTCTTCGTAACGGTTTAAATAGTCAGAAAAGGAAGGTTCCATATTTCTGTATTCGCTGCTACGGGGTACAAACCCAAATCCGCTACCATATTTACCCTGTACCTGGTATTTAATTTCAAAATCCTTGTCTGCTTTCAAAATTTTTACTTCTATCCTGATGAACTCAAAATAATTCCTGTCATTTAATATCTCTTTACTCAATTTGCTAATTTCAAATGTAAGTTCATTTGAGTTTTCTTTTAAAACATCAAGCTGAGCATCGTAAAAAAAAGTTCCTTTATCTTTATAGAAGTTTCTGAGATAATTACCAATTGCAGCTCTTATCCCTTTCATGGTTACCTGGTCGCCTTTGGTTTTTAGTGAAGCATCGGCCAGGTTTAAATCATCGTATTTAATAATTAATGATTTGAAAGTTCTTTTTGGTGCTTTGTATTCCTCATTTACAACAAGACCTTTTCCAGGTTCAAAATTCAAATAAACCTTAAAATCCTCAATATTGGCACCAAGAACTATTTCAAGGGAATCTTTTCCTAATTCAAGGTCAAAAGCAATGGTATTAAAAAATGTATTGGCCACCCTGTAATCGTATCCTGAATCAAATTTTGTTTTTAACAAAAGCCAGGCTGCAATGGCTGAGTCAGCCCTGGTTTGGTTTGCATCAAAAAATAAATGAACTTTATCATCAGAAATGTTGATGCCCGACAAATGATAAAACTGGTTAAGTCCCATATTTTCAACCAATTCGTCAATTTCGGTTATTTTTGAATAAAAAAAAGAACTATCATTGATAAGGCTTTGCTGGGCAGGCGAATTTACAGCAAATTGAAAAAATAAAAAGCTGAGGAGAAACGATAACAGGTATTTCATCTTTTTCTGGTTTAGTGTTTTATTTAGTTTCAGACAATTAATTGTAAAATTTATTTTCGAAATTAATAAAATGTTGAAATTTCAACCCCAATTATTTTTAAAAACTAAAATGATTTTATTTTATTATGCTATTATCTGTTGCGGTGTTAAAAGTATTTAATTTATAAAATATCTGGCAAAATAGTTTGAACCCAAAGTGATAAATCTAAATGCATAAAAAGAAATCAGCAATTCCGGAATTGTTAAAAATAAAGTTTGCAAGTGTTAAAAAATCAGCTTAAATCCTAGTAAAACAAGCTTGTTTAAAATTCTGTTGATAAAAACAACGCATTTTTTAGTTTCAATTGGTAAAAGAATGCTGAAATTTACGTTTTAGATGGTAAAACAATTATTTTTGCAGAAGTATCTAATTCATAAAAATGAACATAAACATCAGATTATCAGATAAGAATGATTTAAACGTACTAGAAAATATCGAAAGGACTTCCTTCCCCTCTTTTCAACAAAGTCAGAGACGCACTCTTCTGCACAGCATAAATAGTTCCAACCAGAAAGTATGGGTAGCCGAAATAAAAAAAGGTAAAAAAAGTACTGTAGTTGGGGCTGCAATTCTTCATCAGCATAAAAAATCAATACGCTTATATTCAATTGGTGTTTTGCCCGAATTCCAGGGTTATGGTGTGGGAATCAGGCTTTTAAATCATACTTGTAACTATGCCATGGCCAAGGGTTATGGAAAAATATCGCTTGAAGCAAGCGCCAGAAACGAAAAACTTATTAAATGGTATGAAAATTCAGGATTTCAGAAAACTGAATACCTAAGTGATTATTATTGCCCCGGCGAAGATGCTGTAAGGATGATTTTTGAAGTGCCGGGCATGGGCACTAAAAATGGAATAACAAATATTATAGTTGTAGACAGGCTTAAAAACTGGAAATATGATATAGAAGGGGTGCAGGTTGTTTCAGCTAAAAAGTATATTTCAGGCAACGATTTTCAGACCAATAAAAATATCAGGGTATTCAATTTATGTAATTCATACAAATACCAAACCCTGGGATATTATGTTTCGCTGCTGGCCTCGGCAAGGGAACACCGGGCTATTCCGAATGTTACTACTATCAGGGATTTTAAAGATGTTGAATTGGTAAGATCAATTGCTACCGACCTTGATGATCTGATTGCCAAGACCTTTAAGAATGCAGAGGAATTGACGCAGGTTTTGAATATATATTTCGGCCAAACGGTTGAAGAAGAATACAAACATATTGGTCACAAACTCTATCAGTTGTTCGAAGCACCGCTTTTGCAGGTTGAATTCAGGAAAAATGGAAAATGGAACCTTCATAAAGTATTGCCGCTCAGTTATAAAAAGGTTAATCCCGATAATATTGAACAGGTACAGAACTTTGCAGAAAAGTACTTTACAAAAAAAAGATTCAGCAAGCACCGTTTAAAAAACTATAAGTACGATCTGGCAATTCTTATCAAGCCTAATGAAGAACATCCTCCATCCTGCCCTATGGCACTTAAAAATTTTAAAATTGCTGCTGAAAAAATTGGTTTTTACACCGAGTTTATTACACAGGATGATTTTGAAAAAATTGCGGAGTTTGATGCCCTCTTCATTAGAGAAACAACAAATGTGAACGATTATACTTACCAGTTCTCGCGTATGGCATATGCCGAAGGCCTGGTTGTAATTGACGATCCCTGGTCTATTCTGCGATGTTCAAATAAAATTTACCTTCACGAAAGGCTGAACCAAAACGGAATTTTAACACCCGTAACCTGGGTTCTATGCAAGGGGGTCTCTAATAAAATACTTAAAGGAATAAACTTCCCGCTGGTTTTAAAACAGCCCGATAGCTCTTTTTCAAGAGGTGTAATTAAAGTAGAAAATAAAGAACAACTACAAAAGGCTACAGATGAACTCTTTAAAAAATCAGATCTAATCCTGGCCCAACAATTTCTACCTTCTGATTACGACTGGCGAATTGGTGTACTCGATCAAAAACCACTTTTTGCCTGTAAGTATTACATGGCCAAGGGACATTGGCAAATTTATCACTGGGATGGTACACCTGACGAAGCCGAAGGAACCTTTGAAACCCTTCCGATAGACAAGGTGCCAGAAAAAGTCCTGAAAACAGCGGTAAAAGCTGCTTCTCTGATTGGGGATGGATTTTATGGCGTGGACTTGAAGGAACTGGATAACAAAGTTTATCTGATTGAAGTCAATGACAATCCAAATGTTGATTACAAAATTGAGGACCTGGTTTTAAAAAACAAACTCTATGAAACCATTATGCAATCCTTGTACAACAGGATCGAAATGTCGAGAAATATTGCAAGGTTTGTATCTGTGGAACCCGACCAGATTTATCATTCTTAATTATATATAACACCTTTTTTATTTTAAAATTAGTATTACAATAATTCAACTCTTTAAACAGAAAATGACATTTCAGTTTTAGGAATTTATCTTGCTTTAAAAATCTGAATATTTCCATTTTTATCGTGGCCTTCGTTTGAAATAAACAATGTTTTGCCATCTGAACTGAAACAAATACCTTCGGGTTGCCTGAATATCTTTTTTTCAAGTTTTTCGGCAAATAAAAGATTACCTTCACGGTTAACTACCACCAAAGAATTTCCAACTGCCGAAATTATATAAATATACCCTGAAACAGGATGAACTGCCAGTCCTGATGGCATAAATTTGTCTATTCCTGTTTTTGTGTTTAATTCTTTCAAATCGATACAAATAAAAGGCTCTAGTTGTAAGTTTCCGGTTCCTAAATTAAAAATGTAAATACACCTTTTGTTTATACTATCTAAATTCGATTCTGAAAGTGTGGACTTATTTTTACAAGCTATAAGCAAGGAATTGGTTTTTAAATCATATCCCAGGCCTTCTGCATCATTCTGTGCATTTAACGGGGTTTTAAATTTGGATACTTTCTTGTCATTTGAAAAGAAATTGTTGTAAACCAGTAAATTACCATTGCTTTTCAATAAAAAAACATCTTTTCCAATAATTTCAATTCCTTCATAATCACCCTTCATCCCTGAAATATGGCGGTCAACAATCATTTCAGTATTTAAATTTAAAGTGAAAACATCTGCACTTTCGTCCTGAACACACAATAAAATACTATCATTATAATAGGCTGCTGATGAAATTTCTTTCAACTCTGGTGCTAATTTTATTGTTCTATCCGGCGATTTTAAGCTAAATTCAAACAAGGTATCCAGGGGCAAAACTACCTTACTATCTTTATTTTCAACACTGGCATTTTTACATACCAAAAACAGGGTAGTTATCAAACCTACTGTTAATAAAGTTCCTTTCATTATGATAAATTTTATTCTACAATTTTTTATTAAATCTTAAAGTAAAGATATTAAACACTTTACAAATAGAAATGTAAAGTATAGATATAATATAGACAACTATAATTGCAAGATCAGGATTTTTATATATATCATTAAATATCAAAGAATTAAAAAAAAGCAAATTCTTAGTTTTTTTTAAATTATTGGTTAAATCATTAAAATTTAGCCTGTTGTGTACCCAATTGGTTAAATATTGTATACCTTTATTACAAAGCTAATAGTTTTTTACAAAAACAATATCCGTTGATTAAGAATCCTGTCCAAATCATAAATGGCATGAATCAAATTATCAGCACCAGTTTAAAATTAAATAATTTAGTTAATTGACTTCAATATCTTATTATATTACAATACATTACGTTTGTAAATTCATTTTTTCCTGAAATGGATTCTGGGTTCTAGAGTAGCCGTTTATAATTACGAGAATTTGAATTTTTAGTTTTACGGAAGTCCAAATTGAACAGGGTTTTAAAATTAATACTATCTTTGAATAGTATAAATTTAGCCATTGTATAGATGATTACGCAAGTTTTATTTTTGGTTTTGCTTATAGCGGCAATTTCATTGTTTACCTACAATGTAAGAATTATTAGAAATAATATTTTATTGGGAAAGAAGTTGAAAATCAACGACAAACGCTTTTTAAGACTTAAAAAGTTGTTTATTGTTGCAATTGGTCAATCAAAGATAAGTGGACGGATTATACCCGGAATCCTGCATATTATAGTCTACTCAGGTTTTATCATTGTTAATATCGAAATTATAGAAATAATTTACGACGGAATAACAGGTGCACACCGGTCTTTAAATTGGTTACCGTTATATTCGCAAATCATTTCAGCCCTCGAAATCATTGCTTTTGCAGTTATTCTTACCTGTGCTGTTTTCCTGATCAGGCGTAATGTACTTAAAATTAACCGATTCAGACATAGTGATATCAAAGGATGGCCCCGTATAGATGCCAATGTTATATTGATTACGGAAATCATACTCATGGTAGCTTTTTTAGTAATGAATACGGCAGATTCTGCATTAGCTATATCACAGCTTACAGAGCAAAAGGTTGTTTCAAATTACCTGATTAGCAGCTATTTTGCCAGTTTTTGGGTCAATCTAAATCCTGAAACACTACATTTGATTTCAGTTACCGGTTGGTGGTTTCATATAGCCGGAATTTTTGCCTTTTTGAATTATTTACCCTACTCCAAACATTTTCATATCCTGCTTTCATTTCCGAATGTTTACTATTCAAAATTGAAGCCACTTGGATATATTTCGAATATGGAATCAGTAACACGCGAAGTTAAGATAGCCATGGGATTGGAAAAGGATAATGGCCAACAGCAGGAAGAAATTCCGGAAACATTCGGCGCCAAAGACATTAAAGATTTAACCTGGAAAAGCCTGATGGATGCCTATTCCTGTACTGAATGCGGGCGGTGTACTTCTGTTTGTCCGGCAAATCTTTCGGGTAAAAACCTCTCGCCACGTAAAATTGTGATGGATACAAGAGACAGGCTGGAAGAGCTTGGTTCCGGAATTAGAAAAAAAGGAATCGACTTTAAGGATGAAAAAATGCTTTTTAACGATTACATCACCCCTGAAGAAATCTGGGCTTGTACTACCTGCAATGCATGTACTTATGAATGTCCGGTTAACATAGATCCGCTGGCCATTATTATTGAACTGAGAAGGTACATTTTCATGGAAAAATCGGCAGCACCTTCATCATTGAATTCCATGTCGTTGAATATTGAAAATAACGGGGCACCCTGGCAATACCCAGCCGCTGATCGTTTTAACTGGGCAGGAAACCTTACCATTTCAGTGAGTTAACACAAAAACATTAATAGCTTGACATTCAATCCAATGAAATAATGAAAGAAGAAAAAGAAGTAAATATTCCCACAATGGCCGGGCTGGCAGCAGAAAACAAACAGGCAGAATACCTTTTTTGGGTAGGTTCGGCAGGGTGTTACGATGACAGGGCAAAAAAGATTACACGTGCATTTGCAAAAATACTGATACATTGCAGGGTAAATTTTGCCGTACTTGGTACTGAAGAAACAGACTCAGGAGATGTGGCCCGCAGAGCAGGAAACGAGTTTTTATTTCAGATGCAGGCCATGCAGAACATAGAAACCATGAAAATGTACAATGTAAGGAAAATAATTACCTGTGATCCACATGATTATAATACCATTAAAAATGAATATCCTGATTTAGGTGGAAATTACGAAATACTGCATCATACAGAGTTTATTTATGAATTATTATTGAATAAAAAGCTGGAAATTTCTAAAAGCCCGATATCGCAAAAAATACTTACTTATCACGATCCCTGCTATCTTGCCCGTGGCAATGACATTGTGGAACAACCAAGAAAGATCCTGTTAAAACTTTCTGAGAAATTTATAGAGATGAGGCGCAATGGAAAAAGATCGCTGTGTTGCGGTGCAGGCGGCGCTCAAATGTTTAAAGAAACTGAAAAAGGTAAAACTGAGATTTATATGCTCAGAACAAAAGAAGCACTTGAATTAAATCCGGAAATTATTGTAACAGCCTGTCCATTTTGCATGACAATGCTAAGGGATGGGATAAATATGCATGAAAGGCAATCGGAAGTTCAGATTTATGATATAGCCGAACTTATTGTTATTGCCTTAGGCATCTAATAGCTTGCACGTTAGCTATATTATTAACAGAAAAAACTTTCTGCCTGATAGGTACACCTATATCTGTAAAACTTCAGTTTTGTGAAATGGCAAATTTAGACTTTGTAAATTGCTTATTATTAACGATATAAGCTTTAGTTCCACTGATTTTCAAGCTAAAAATTTCATCCCTTAAAGTACTCAACGACATCATTTTTGAGAATAACAACTTTATAATTTCAGTATTTTTTTTGGGAAACGCCAAAAGTCTTATAAATAAAGGAAAAACTTAAATTGTTAAAAAATGTAAAAAAGGTGATTTATCTTCAAATCATTGAAAATGTAAACATTAGTCTAAATTATGTAAATTAAATGTTTAAGTAAGTAATTCTAATGAGAAAAGAAGTAAGTAAAATTTGACCGAAGAATTATTTTAAATAGTAAAATAGATATTACAAAATGTACAACCGGTATTGAAAAATGCATAACATATTTATTATTAGTTGATTAATTTTAAGAAATTATAATCACCTGTAATTAAGCACATTAACTATTTTGTAAAAATATTTTAATTTTTTTTTAATTTTTAAAAATTTGATTGATAGAACAATACTAAATTTCTTAAAAAATCAAGCATTTTTTCATTTTGTTTTCATTTTTTTTTTCACCACTTTTACTTCTGAAAATAACCCCCTATTGTAAATTTTAAATACTAAGTACTAAATGAACAAAGATCACAATGTTGTATGGAATAACTGTCTCTCAATTATTCGGGACAACATACCGGCCGTAAGTTTTATAACTTGGTTCAGGCCTATTGTTCCACTAAGTTTAGAGAGAAATGTGTTGACTATCCAGGTTCCCAGTGCTTTTTTTTATGAGTATCTTGAAGAACATTTCATTGACATCATTAAAAAAACATTGCGGAAAGAATTAGGACAAGATGCTATGTTGGAGTATAACATCGTAATGGACAGGACCTCTGTCAATGCGAAGCCTTATACTGTAAATCTGCCTGCAAAGGAAAGTACCAAACTCACGAATCATCCGGTTTCACTTCCTTTGATGACTGAACAACCAATTAAGAACCCGTTTATCATACCGGGCATTAAAAAAGTTGTTGTAAACCCCCAGCTTAATGCTGCGTGTACCTTCAGTAATTTTGTGGAAGGCGATTGTAACCGTCTTGCCCGTTCGGCAGGATATGCGGTAGCCAATAATCCGGGCAAAACTGCCTTTAATCCATTGTTTATTTATGGTGGAACAGGACTTGGCAAAACCCATTTATCGCAGGCTATTGGAATTGAAGTAAAAAACAGGTTTCCGGAAAAAACTGTTTTGTATGTCTCGGCCAATAAATTTATTACACAATTTTCAGAAGCAACGCGTAAAAATGAAAGAAATGATTTCCTGCATTTTTATCAAATGATTGATGTACTCATTATTGACGATGTGCATGAATTTGCAGGAAAAGAAAAGTCGCAGGACACATTTTTTCACATTTTTAATCATCTGCACCAAACAGGAAAACAACTCATTTTAACTTCCGACAGGCCTCCTATTGAACTTACAGGTTTGTCAAAAAGAATAATTTCGAGGTTTAAATGGGGTCTTTCGGCCGATTTACAGGTTCCCGATTACAATACAAGGTTGGCCATCCTTAAACAAAAAATATATAACGATGGAATTGAACTGTCGGTTGAAGTTATTGAATATATAGCCTCAAACATCAGTAGCAATGTAAGGGAACTCGAAGGTGCTTTAATAACTCTGCTGGCACAATCCACACTCAATAAAAAAACCATAACCCCTGATCTTGCCCGGAATATCATTGACAAGCAGGTAAAACAAACAAAAAGGGAAATTACGCTCGACTATATCCAAAAGGTTGTTTGCGATTATTTTGACATGAATGTGGATGTTTTACAGTCAAAAACCAGGAAAAGAGAGATTGTTCAGGCCAGGCAAATTGCTATGTATTTCTCAAAAAACCTGACTTCATCCTCTTTATCTACTATTGGTGCGGTAATTGGTGGAAAGGACCATGCTACTGTACTGCATGCCTATAAAACTGTCAATAACCTTTCGGAAACCAACAAAGAGTTTAAGAGCTATATAGTTGATATTGAAAAGAAACTTAAGGTAAGCTAGAATATTTAATTTACGTATAAAGGCCTGTAAATCTATTGTAGTTTACGGGCCTTTTTGTTTGGCTGAAAATATTGGAATCTTAAATAATTGCAAGTATAATGGATACAATTAATCCAACCACCCCAGCTACAGTACAACCTTTTGTACAACCATCGGATGAATTATTTGTATTTGTACCAGGGTTGTTTGAATTTGGATTATTGGATGGATTTTGATTTTCAGAATAATCAGGTATTTTTATTTCATTTTCCTGGTTTGTATACTGCCGTTCTACTCCTACCATATTCAAATTCAGATATTTAAAATCGAGTTTATCCCTGTTAATGTTTTCGAGATAAAAATTTACATTGAGGTTTTGTGAACGAATTTCTTCGCCTGCCGTTAATCTTAAATTAAATGTTTTTGATTCATAAGGATCCAACTTATCAATCATGGTAATAGGATTATACTCTATTCCTAAAATCTGGCCATCAATTTCTGTCCGTAAAATTAAATCTTTAATTACTGTACCTCCATTATTTTTTATTTCTACATTAAAATTAACCGATTCATTATACTTTAATTCAAGCTGTGCACCCATCTTATTCAAGTCAGGAAGCACCAATTCTGCATTAAAAGAATTTTCATTTTTTTCCAGAATATTCCGGGTCAAGTTTTCAACAATTATAAAATCTGCTTCTATCTGGATATTTTCGTTTACAACAAAACCCACCCTGTTTCCGGGAGTACTTGTACTTTTAACTGCTGCAACATAGGTTTCATTAATATAAAACTTAAAAATACTATTGTACTCTATAATACTTAGCAAATTTTTAGAAAAATCCCATTTATTAATGGTTGTTGAATAGGTCCAGGGAACCAGGTCGGTTTTGTTGCCCTGATCCCATTGTATAACTTTAAACTGCCCGTTACCTGAAATGACAAACTCAAATTCCGTGTTCGGATCAACACCGCCCCAGATTATTCCAAAACCATTGTCGTCGATGCCCTTTATTTTCATTAACGAAGCGGTTACTTTGTATTCGGAAGGCTGAATATTTGGAATTTCTATCGTACTGGTAATTGCTGTTCCTTCTTTAAGGCCGGCTATATTGTATTTTCCATCCTGAATAGCCATGGTGGAATTATCATTTTGTTGAATTTGCCAACGCATCATATTGCTGTTGAAATTTTCGTTAAGAATTTTAACTGATAATTGTCCGACAGCAAGAACATTGGATAACAATATGAATGAAATGCAGATAATGACTTTCATTTTATTAGGGTTTAATGTTTTTATTGAAACGATATTTCTTAGCCAGAGCGTATAAGATTACCAACAAAAATAAGCAAATAAAAAAAAAAGAGAAGAAAAATAAATAATTTTCGGGAACAGCATTAAATAAGTTAAAAGTACAATAATACGTTTATAACAAGTACAATTTTCAATTTGAGATGGTCTTAATATAAATAATGGTATATTTATTGTCAAATAATATTTACTTAATTTTTAGTATAAACCCAAATGCAAGTAAAATTTTTGAGAATATTTCTTAAAAAATATTACATTTGTAAATAATCATTGAGGTGATGGAAATCATTAGAATTGAAAAAACAAACAATACGCCAAGTATATACATAGACGAAGCCAATATGCTTTGCCGGATTGAAGGTTCTTCCTATCCTGAAGATGCTTATGAAGTTTACCAGCACGTGATTGATTGGCTGGGCAGGGTTGGAAAAGAACTTAAAACTGAATTGGTGGTTGAGTTTGATTATGATTTTTTAAATAGTATCTCCCATAAAAAGGTCTGGCAGATTCTTCACGAACTTAAGCAATTTTATAAGGCCGGAAAGCAGGTAAAAGTTATCTGGTATTTCGACGAAAATGATGAAGACATAATGGAAGCCGGAGAAGACCTTGCAGAATTAATGAACATTCCTTTTGAGCTGGTTTCGAAATAGCCATCAACCTTAAAATTATAAAAATAGATGACCGGAAAAATTCCGCTTTAAGCGCCTATTGAAGTTTGTAAAGTAAAAAAGGAATAATTTTCTGTGTGTTTTTCAAATTTATAATTCAGATTTCTGCCCGATTTCAACCTCATTTCAATAATGCTCAAATCTGGTTTTTTAATCTCCTCCTTTTCGAAATAAGTTGAAATTTTTTTAAAAAAATCAAGCAATTCTGACTCTTCAAGGTTATTTACAAAATTAATCTTATCCTGCAGAATATGAACAGAAGAATTATGCAAAAAATTTCCGGCAGTAAAATAAAATGAATCTTCCTTTTTACTTAAAATAAAAATTCCTTCATTCTCTCCAATCGAACGAACGGTATTGTTATAGTTTTCGGAATAACAAACTATATTGTGCAGCATTTCGAACATGATCTTAAACACCCTCTTTTTAAAATCGATTGGTCCCTGCATTTGAGCATCTATTATAGGAAGTAGGTTTATTAAATTATCACGGTCGAAAGTTCCGTTAAAATTTAAAAGTATATCCCTTTCTATCAGTATATTATGGATTTTTTTTATTTTTTCAAGTGAAAAATTCGCTTCGTTGTTTGCATCAATTGGATCAAGATTTTTTTCGAGCGGGATTTCGGCCCTTAAATAAAAGTAAGAAAAAATTTCATTTACTTTTTGAAAATCAAAATATAGCTTGTTGCCTGTTTTACGGGCCATTGCAATTAACCCAAGTCCTGCGCCACCTTTATTCGAAATTTCGCCATTCACCAGCATTTCCTGGTAATAATTTTTCAATTCTTCGTGATCGAGACTGTTAACTTTATCAATTTGAGATGTAAGTTTGTCAATGTTTTCATTTTCAATAACATTGCCTGTGGTAATATAATACCTCTTGTCTTTTTTTTGCAAAACAAGAATGGCGGATTCTTCACCTAATGTTTGTTTAATTATATCCTGGTGTTTTGTAATGTTTTGAAGGCATTCAACCATTACAAAGTAAATTTTTTTCTTCAATCTTTGGGTATCATCTGCTTTTTCAAGATTGGTTTCAGTAAGTGCCAGCAAATTAGCAGTAATATTTTTTGTGAATTTTCCACGATAGATGTATTCGTAGCTAAGCCGGTTCATACCTAAAATCAGCTCATAGGCTAATTCCAGTTGCTTTTGGTCTGTTTTATGGTTGCTCTTTGCATGACTCATTTCAACCAGGATTGATATGGTTTTTGGTTTTCAGATTTTCAATCTAAAGTAAGCTATTTTTTTTCAAACAACAAAAAGTAAATTAATTTTTACTTTACAGTTTCAATTACTTCATTATTTTTAAAAGTTGAGATCTTTATTTTTTTTCCTTTATCGTTATAAGTATTCCATTTTCCCTCACGCAAATCATGCACATAATGTCCTTTTTCAGAAAGTTTCCCGTTTTCGTGGTAAAATTTCCATTCTCCCTCTGAAAAACCATTTTCGTAAAGTCCGACCTGCCTTAAAAGTCCATTTTTATAAAATACTTTCCAAATTCCTTCATACCTGTCTAAATGGAAGTTCCCCTCTGAATAGAGCTGTCCGCCAGGATAATATGCCTTCCAGATTCCTTCTTTAAAATTATTAATATACTGACCACTTTCGGCCAATGCACCCGATTCGTAAAAACGGAAAGCCTGGCCCTCAATTTTGTCCTTAACATAAAGGTATTCAGCCATTTTGGCCCCATTTTGATAATAGGAAAAAAAATTACCATTAAGTTGTCCTTCCTTATAAAAGCACAACCTCTCCAACTGACCATTTTTATAATATACCCAAAGTGTATCGACAAAATGGTTCAGGTATTTTTTTCCTTTATAATTCAATTCGCCGCTTTCGTAATAAGTTTGCCAGGAGCCATTAATAATTCCGTCCTGGTAATAAACAAGACTTTGCAGATGGCCATTTTCATAAAAACTGGACGAAAAACCGTTTAATTTGTTGTTTTGATACAAGTATTTTGCTTTTACAGCGCCTGATTCATAAAATTCAGTAAAAATACTGTCCAGGTTATTACCTTTGTACACTCCCGTAACCTGCATTGCTCCTGACTCATAGTACGAAATAAATTTTCCGTCGCGCAGGTTATTTTTAAAACTAATAATACTTTTAATTGTACTATCAGGATAAAACAAAGTCCAGACTCCTTCAAGCCTATTATTAGTAAAACTACCTGTTTGATAAGGAATTCCATTTTCATAAAAGAAAGTATATTTCCCTTCTTTAATGGTATCATTGTTAGAAAATACAGCCCGGAATTCTTCTTTAATTTTAAGTTTTGTAGCGGGATCATAATAATTCCTGACATTAACCTGGCCAATAATTTGATTTGTAGAAACAACTTGCAGCACAATTAACCATGCAAGAAAAACTGTTTTTTTCATTGTTATTGAACGTCAATCAACATTTGGGTACCCTCAAGGTTACTTTTACTGCCGTAATCAAGTATTGCAGCCAATGCATATTTTCCTGGTACTAATTTATTGCCAAGTCGCAATTTTATATTCAGTTGGGAATCAGGGTAAGATTCAAATTTAATTTCATCCAGTTTTATTTCTTCTGCATTTACCAAATTCGAAGCGATTAAGGTTACTTTGCAGTTGGCAATTTTTTCACCTATATTATCCACAACGGCAGTAAAAATCCGGCCCTGCTCAGTGGAAGGCAATTCAGTTATATTCCTTATTTTGATTTTATAAGCGGTATTTGATTTTGGTGATTGAATGGCCGAAATAATTATTTGACCAGATACCATCAAACCTGTATTCAGATTCTTATCTGCATTCAATGAAGTTTGTTCTTTTACCGTACGGATAAAAATATTGGCCCATTTGCTTGAATAATCGCCAGACGGAGCCTGAATAGAAACAGTTATTTTACCTTCTTCATTCGGATTTAACGAAATTGCCGGAGGAAAAATACTCATCCACTTAAACAAGGAATTCTCAGTTGTTCCGGCGGGTAAATTTAGTTTTTTACCATCCTTATCAACCTGATAATCACCCAGGGTAATATTATAGGTCGCTTTTTCGCTGGCGTGGTTAAAAATACTAATTTGTAAAGCCTGGGATTGCCCGGGTTCAGCGTTGAATATTAATTGTGCAGGGCTTACTTCAAAATCCTGCCCCAATAAATAAAATGAAACCTGAAAAATCATTAAAATTAATAAACCTGATTTTTTAATTAAAGTTCTCATATACATCATCTTTTAGCCCTCTTCGTTAACATGTATAATTAATTATAAAACCGTAATTTCAACCCTTCTGTTCTTCTGTTTTGCCCTTTCCGATGTTCCAGGTACTAATGGTCTTGTATTAGAATAGGATTTTACTACAATTCTATCTTCGGTTAAACCGTGCGAAGTCAGATATTTTTGCACCGCAGTAGCCCTTCGCATGGCTATCATATTATCAATCCTCTCAGTACCAGTGTCATCGGCATGCCCTGCTACTTCAATTCTAACCGAAGTATTTTTATTTAAAAGCTCAATTAACCTGTCCAGCTCAGGATAAGCTTCAGGACTTAAGCGGGCATCTTTTTCACCAAAATTAAGATTACTCATTGGAATTTTCTGACCAGGTTTAAAGCTTTGTGTAAAATCATTTTCCCTGTTTTTATCATAAATTATAAACGATTGGTCTTTTGAATCCTCGCCCAGTTTTTTGAGTCCTATATTGAGTGTAAAATTCTGAATGGATATCACCTGTTCATAGTAAAGATTTTCTTCGTGTACCTGGTAACCTTCGGCTTCAACCACAATCCTGTAATTATCATTTGCAGCGTAAGAAATGGTATAATTTCCACTCAGGCTGTTTGAATTAACTTCTGTTATTACTTTATTCGTAACGTTGTCAACAATCTTCACAGTAGCGCCTATTGGTTCAAGACTAACCTGGTGTTCAATTCTTCCTGACAAGGTTGTTTTGCGTATTACTTTCAGATCGTCCTTGATTTCATCTTTAGGTAAATCAGTATCATAGTTTATCGTACGTTTTTTCTCATTAAATACAAAAGTGACCCTGAATTGTTTATATCCATTAAATTTAACTATATATTCCGATTGCTGGAGGTCGAAACTTTCGTAAAAAACATTGTTTATACGCACAATGTAATAATCAGCTACCGGGGTATAAAGTACAAAATTGCCTTCTTTATCGGTAAGTGCTGAATAGGTATTGCCTTTTGTATCTTCAGCAATAACCCTTATGTTGGAAATATCCTGCGGCCCCATGGCAGACAATGGATCTCTGTTTAAGACCACGGAACCGAAAATTTTATTGTTTTCAGCAAACGGAATATAGACAGTTTTGTCATCATCCATTACCACATATTCTTCTAATTCGCTTCTGGAGAAATTCCCTACTATATCGCCGATAAGCATATATTTTACCAGGTAGTTTCCATCCTGTATGTTGTTGTATTCAATCAATCCGGTTTGGTCGGACAATAATTCCTTGGATGCAAATTCATTCCTTGCATCTTTTTGTTTAATACTGTCGGTATAATCTCTAATTATGTTAACCAATACATTGTTAATCCCAGGTTCATTTGGATCCTTAACCCGATTTCCATTCAAATCCCTGTAAAAAAATACTTGCAAATTGTAATATTTAATTCTTGGTTGATTACATTCAAATTCTTTTCTAAGATTTAACTGGAAATAGGTAGAATTATATCTTAAAGTTGCATTTGTAAGCGGATCTTTTTTCGTCCGTGAGGATGAATTATTAAATAGTGAAACTGTAAAATGGTAAGGCAAGTTAAAAGCTATCTCAGTTGAAATTCCCATAGTGTTAAGTCTTTGCAACAAATCCATCTGGTAGTTTCCTCGAATTGTAAAGTGCAAAAACTGATTAAAAAAATATCTTTCATAGTAAGGAATTATATATAACCTTCTGTATAGCGGCCTTGCCACTATTCTTAAAGAATCAACTATATGGTTATTATTGTAATCAAAATAATAATATTGCTCATATATATCAAATGGTCCATTACGCAATTGAATATAACCACCAAAATATTTCCCGGTTAAATTTAACGAAAATATCGTTGTATTTGTAAAAGGAATCTTGAGTGTATCCTTTTCTACGAATTGCCATTCATCTACTTCAATTCTTCCAAAATCAAATTTAGGAGAAATAACCAACCTTTTGTCAGGAATACCAATTCTCCCAGAAACAAAAAGCCTGTAGTTAATTGTGGAGAACATTACAGTCTGATTAAGATCAGTATTCATAAATTGATTAGAACTTTCTAGAAGATAATCTGCCCCATATGTTAGAGATAAATTAGTTACAGGCGTAAATTGATGATATATTTCTGTTTTATTACTGTTTCTAATTTGAAAAGGCTGAAGTGTATCATCTATATATACTGCCCTTTTGTAATTTCTTATAAAGTTGCTAATATACAAGTAAGCATTATTTTTAAATGAATACCTTATAAAAGAAGATGTAAATAACCGGCCTCTGCTAATACCAGTATATTCAGGAGTACCGTAATCTACTTTTGAAGAAATATGCAATTTCCTTTTTTTAAAACTATATCCACCTGAAATACCATATCCATCCCTGTCGTATGTAGAATACATTGAATGGGTGGTAATATTTTTTGCCACATTTACTGAAAAAGTATTGAATTTCAGGAATTTAAACCCGATACCAGCCAGGGCAAGTTTAGAGTATTGGGATACTTCAGGAAAATTAATTTCGGCATAACCCAAACCTAGTCTAAATTTATTAAAAGGATAGGATTCAATAGCCCCACCATAATATGAACTACTGTCAATCAATCCCCGCACATAAAAGCCTGTCAAACTTGAGCGCTTGTATTTAAAAGTACTTTCTATTCCTTTTCCATAAAAATACTGGTCAAGTTTTGCATCTACATTTCCAATTTTTGTGTAGTTGTATTTTGTATTTATACCCAAATAAACCCTGGTACCTGGGCCCCAGAAATTATCACTTAGCTGGGCAAGCGAATTGCTCTGAAAATAGTAATAAATATCAACATTCCTTTTAAACAATATTGCACCTTTGGCAAGAAGAGAATATGTGGGATCAAATTCACCAAAGAGATCATTTATGCTTAATTCTACAATGGCACATTTATTTTGATCTGGGATAAGATAGGTAAAACTGTTACCAATCCGGTTTAGCCAAAGGGTCGATTTAAAAGAAGTATCCTGGGTTGTAGAATTAACTTCCAATTTATAATAGGATTCCAAATAATCTTCAACATCAACGCCAATTTCAAAAACTATTGTACTATCACTATGTGGAGGAACACTGAGATCCTGAATATAGAGTCTGTTTTTAGGATTATTATTCACTGTCATTTGAGTCGGTCCAACTAACGTAATATTAACCAACTCATTAATATTCCCCTTGTTACTAATTGAATATTTAACAGTGGCTTTATTGGTTTTCTGATCAAAATACAACATCTGGTTGGAAACTTTGACAGAAGCAGATGGAAGCCTGGGAACGGACATGTAACAATAATCAGACTTCACAGGCCTGTCATTCCTGTCATTTACATTGGCAACAACTACGTATGCAATTTCACCAAGTACTTTGGAAGAGACTAATACCCTGCAAGGAATAACAATTGAATCAGAGGGTTGTAATGAAACCGGTGAACTTAAATCGCCAATAAACTGCCAATCATCAGGCACATCAAATTGAACCGTACCGTTAAATGGTTTTCCATTTATATTTTTGATAATAAAGAGATTAAACACACTTTGTTTGGCTTTCACCTCCATTTTGGGAATTACAAAACGGGTTTCCAATACTTGATTATTTCCGTTGGACACCTCATAAGCCTGAGAAAAAGACAAAAAGATTCCCGATTTTATAAATAAAATAACAAGAATTAGCTTATGGTAATCTTTTCTCAACATCCTCTTTTCAAAGTCTAGTTTGCCAAATTTTTCTTACTCAAATTTCATACATTATCATTGTTGCTGTAACCGGAATTCAATAAAAGCCATATAATAGTCAGGGATTTCACCTGCCACCAAGTTAGGGTTGCCAACCCTGTATGATATAACCACTTCAACATTGGCTGCACCATTCACGCCATTAATAATTATATCCTGGCTCATACCAGGCAGTTCAAAATAATTTGCTGCATTTATTGGTGCAGCAACTATATCCCCGGTTCCTGCTGTTACAGATTCCACACGTAGAAAAATTTTATCAAGAGACATAGCATTACCGCCGGTTCCTTCTATTGTAGGTGTGGCCGACTGAACTGATAATTTCCATTGGGTACCGGTGAGAATACCACCAGCATCTCTGTCTTCAAAATGTACATTTAACCGGGTATAAGATAAATATTCGATACCATTGGTAGTGATTTCATCTAAGGTATTAAACAAGAATATAGGGAAACTTCCGGTGGTTACAGTCAGAAGCCGCTCCTGGGTCTGAGCAGATATGTTAAATTTCAAGAGTAAAAGAATTGAAAGCAATTGAAGCTTTTTAAGATAAAATTTCCAATCTGTCAATTCTTTATTAAAAGTTCCCCTCATTGTGGATTATTAAAACAACAATTTCAAAACAAAACTCAATTCCCTTCTGCCTTTAAATTAGCCGAAGGGAATTAGAATTTTTGTAAGTATACAACTGATTATTATTACAACAAATTCTATTAATGAGCCTGCAATGATAGATATACATTCACAGTATACCTGCCAGGATTAGTACCAGTCATAGCCGTTGCACCAGTAGTAGCATTATCTCCGCATGACCAGTGAATAGTAAATTCATTATCAGATGGAATTCCTACATTTGAACTACCTAATGCAGCATCAAGTTCCAACAATGCTATTGGGCCTAATTGTAAAACGTCTGGTGCAGCATAGTTCGTCGAACTTGTTCTATTTGCAAGAATATCGCCATCGACATACAAAGCAATATGATCAACTGGAATATCAACACCTTCGTCGGAGGTAAGGAAGGCATCTTCAGTACCAATGAATAAATCCCAGTTTTGAGTAGCTGCAATATCAAAACGTGTATCGTAAGCAGGTGAGTTTGGTATACCATTAGTTATTGCATCCACATTATTGAATACAAATTCAATGGTTCCCCCACTACGTATGTTCAGCCTTAAAACCGACTGGATAGTTACAGCTACAGGAATCACCGCATGGTCGCTAACAGGCTGGGCAACTGCAATTTGCCCCAAAAAAATCAAAGATAAAAATCCGATAATTACTTTTTTCATATTGTCCTCTTTTTAATAATTAGTAATTGTTTATTTTAAATACATATAATAGACTTAAAACTGACTGAATTTGTTGTCTATTATAAAAATAATATTCATTTTTTTTGCTATCCTTTTTACCAGATGCTTTAATTAAAGGATAAAGATATATAAAAAAAAAGATTAATTCATATTATTTCCTTATATCCTATTGTTGTATAATCATCCCATTGGTTTTTGCTGCAAATCAATTCTGAAGCCAATTACCAGAATATCATCCGTTTGTTCATTATTTCCCATCCATTCGTTTATGACCAAATCGAGTATTTTTTCCTGCTCATCCATTGGCATTTGGTATATTTCATACAATAAATCCCTGAAATTTTTAGCCATAAATTTTCTTCCATCCGGTCCACCAAACTGATCTGGAAATCCGTCTGAAAAAATGTAGCAAGTGGTTGGTTTATCAATACTTATTAAATGTTTTGTAAAATTATGATTTTCGAGCTGGAAACCTCCGACAGGAAATTTGTTTCCCCTTACCCTGTATACTTGTCCATCCTGTATATATATCAATGGATTTTGAGCCCCTGAATACTCCATTATTTTATTCACGGGATCGATAACACAAAGCGCCATGTCCATACCATCGCGGTTTTGAGTCGAAACCTGGTTCAGGGATTTTCTGATTCCTTCGTGCAGGCTGTTTAAAATCTTATTCGATTCTGTAGTCCCTCTGCGAACAATATCATTGAGCAGGTTAAAACCAAGCATAGACATAAAAGCCCCAGGTACCCCGTGACCTGTACAATCTACTGCGGAAACAAAAATTTTGTGAATGTTATCACCATCTGTCTGAGTAGTTGAGCCGTTTTTCTTTTTTACTACTTCGTCAAACCAATAAAAATCTCCACTAACAATATCCCTAGGCTTGAAAAATATAAAGGAATCGGGCATTAACGATTTTAAAATCTGCTGTTTAGGAAGCATAGCTTCCTGAATTCGCTGGGCATAATTTATACTCTGCATAATACCCTTATTCTGTAATTGTATATGCATATTGGCTTCAGAAAGTTCAAGATTCTTGGACTCCTTTTCATCCCTTTCTTTTTCAATTAAAAGGTTTCTTCTTTCCAATTCCTTGTTATCCCTTCTTCTTTGCCGCAACACGAAGACCGAGCCTACAATAAGCATGGCAAGAAACAATAATATAATAGAACCGCCAAAAAGCCATAGTTTCTGGTTTTCGTTCTGTATTTCGAGCGATTTCTTTATATTTTCATTGATAATTTTATCCTTGTTCAAATTTGCAATGGTAAGGCTGTCCTTGCTCCTTTTGGTTTCAATAATATCAATAGAATCCTGTTGCGCTTTTAAAACCCTGTTCAAAGAGTCTTTTTCAAATGCAGCAATTTTCTCGTCCAATTCAGCGCGTTCCTTTAATAGGTCACGTTCAAAAAGATATTGATTCGCAATTTTTTTCTGATCAGAAATATCCTCCTTAAATCCTTCTTCTCTTTCTTTTATAGCATCCCTTGTAATGTAAGATTTATTGGCTTCATAAATTTTATTGAATTCTTCTGCTTTCTTTTTATTTCCGGCAGCAGAATAGCATTGTGACATTAACCATGCACAGGTTCCGATAAGTTTTGGATTATTTATATCGTGTGATACTTTCCATGCCTCTTCAAGGGTACCAAGTGCTTTTTCGTATTGGCGGGAAGTAATCATAATCTGGGCTACATCCATAATACCAATCGAAATTTCGTATTTATTATTATAACGCCTTGCCAGCGTAAGTTTTTTCTCATAAAATTTCTGTGAGTTTTTAACCTGTCCAATCTCCCAATAGATTATACCTATATTATTATAAATCTTTAAGTTATTGGCATCATTCCCTGCCTTATCATTTAAATCGGCTGATTCAATATAGCTATCAATGGCTTCCTGGTACATTCGTGCATTCAGGTAAACTGAGGCTTTTCTGTTCGAATAATGGACAGCCATTTTTAGCTGGTTTTTAGCCTTGTATTCATTTATTATCTGGTTATATTGCTTTATCTGGTTTTGCTGCTCATTATTTAATTGTGAATACAAATGAATAGGACTTCCGGCTATGAAAACAAAAAGAATCATAGTAAGTGAAACAAAATTCAATATTTTTTGAAAAAATGTCACTTAGTCTTTACAATATTTAATATATACAAGATGCAAATTAATATAAATTTATCAAATTTAGGAAATAAATGTTAAGTATCTCCAAATTAAACTGTTCAGGGATAAAGTCAAAAATTGAACCATTTTTTTAAAATAATTAAATTTATTTGGTTTAATGCATTTAAGATTCTCCAACAACAAGTTTTTATAAGAATTACAAAATAAATTAAATGGTAATCTTACTATTGAAATTACTTTTTCTATTAAATACAGCATATAAAATTAATCGAAAAAAAGTTACAAAAATAACGGTTACAATTTTTTCAATACAAATTTGGTTGAATAACACTATTCATTTTCAAACTGAAAACTAAAGAATAACAGGTTCTGAAAATAAAGATATTTTGCATTGGCTGCTGCAATGGCCTTATTTATAGGGCTATTCTGGATTTAATGCAATTTTCGACCAGGTTTTAGAGGGATTAAATTTTCAATTCTGATTACACACAAATCAATAAAATGATTGGTCTTTCATTTCTTCAACATCAAAATTCAAATAAAAAAAGTGAAAAAGAGAATTCAACGTATACTTTACATAAATCAATTTAAATACTATATATCAATGATTTACAGTTATAATTCTAATTTCGGTTTTAATCTGCCTTGATCCCGTTTTCATGTTTTTCGATTGGCAAGAATATTCTTCATTTTGTATACCTAAAAAACAGATAATTTGTTTGTGAGATTTTAATTAAAAAAGTCAGGAATGAAAGGGTATTTCAATTTTTATTTATATTAAGTAAATTATTAATTACTAATACTTTATAATAAATTACATAATGACAATTAAACTAGGATAATTTTACATTATAATATTACTTTAAGTTAAATTGAATAAATTATTAATAATCAACTAATTAATCCCCATGTTTTATCATGTTGTTGTCTAAAACCAAGTTGTTTTTTTAATATTATATTATCCTCATTTTCAAGTAGATTATCTTTTTCCAACAAATCATTTGCATAATTTCTGGCCAATTGCAAAATAGGACCATCTTTTGCCAGATTTGCGAGATTTAAATTGAAAGGAACACCGCTTTGTTGTGTACCCTCAATATCACCCGGACCTCTTAATTTCAAATCAGCTTCGGCTATATCAAATCCGTTATTTGATTGAACCATCGTTTCCATTCTAATCCGGGCATCTGCCGACAGTTTATAGGAGGTCATCAATATGCAAAATGATTGATCTGCCCCGCGTCCAACACGACCTCTTAACTGATGTAGCTGAGAAAGGCCAAACCTCTCGGCACTCTCTATTACCATTACAGATGCATTGGGTACGTCTACCCCAACTTCAATAACAGTAGTTGATATAAGGATTTGTGCCATTCCCTTTTTAAACAGGTTCATGGCTTTATCTTTTTCTTCAGCTTTCATCCGGCCATGAACAACTGCAATGGTATACGCGGGCGATGGAAATGCCCTTGATATACTCTCCAACCCGTCTTCCAAATCTTTATAATCCATGGTCTCCGATTCCGTAATCAGGGGGTACACAATGTAAACCTGCCTGCCTTCGGCAATTTCCTTTTTAAGAAAGCCGAATAATTTTAATCTTTTTGAATCCTGGTAGTGTAAAGTGGTTATCGGTTTACGGCCCGGTGGAAGTTCATCAATTACTGAAACATCCAGGTCGCCATACAGCGTCATTGCCAGGGTGCGTGGAATGGGGGTTGCAGTCATTACCAATATATGGGGAGGATTTATATTTTTTTCCCAGAGCCGCGCTCTCTGTTGGACTCCAAAGCGATGTTGCTCATCGATTACAACCAAACCAAGATTTTTGAAGACAACTTTATCTTCAATAAGCGCGTGCGTTCCAATAATAATCTGTAATTCACCGGATTGTAAATTTTCAAGAATTTCGTTTCTTCCTTTCTGACGTGTAGAACCTGTAAGGAGATCAATTTTGATATTCAATTCTTTAATTAAATTGCCGATGCTCTCAAAATGTTGTTTTGCCAGAATTTCGGTGGGCGCCATCAGGCATACCTGAAATCCATTATCCAGTCCAATCAGCATAGTCATAAGAGCTACAAGGGTTTTCCCGCTTCCCACATCACCTTGTAAAAGACGGTTCATTTGTTTTCCCGAACCCAAATCGGCCCTAATCTCTTTTATTACTTTTTTCTGGGCGTTCGTAAGTTCAAATGGAAGATGTTTTTTGTAGAAGACATTTACATTATCGGCTATTTTTGAAAACCTGAAACCGTTTAACCTCTTTGATCGTGCGTATTTCTTGGATAAAAGCTGCAATTGAATAAAAAAAAGTTCATCGAATTTCAGCCTGAAAATAGCCTTGTCGAGCATTTTTAAATCAGTAGGAAAATGGATTTCTTTAATGGCTGAAGCATAGCTGATTAGTTTGAGCGATGTGATTATATTTTGGGGCAGGGATTCTTCGAGGAATGAAAAACACTTATTCAGAACACTAAATTGCATCCGGTTGATGGTTTTAGAAGAAATAAAAGCCTTTTTCATCTTCTCTGTCACTGTATAAACAGCTTGTAGTCCACTGTTTTCTAACTTTTCGTTTTCATCAATTTCCTCCAGCTCCGGATGTACAATATTGATTTTACCATTGTAGAAGGTGGGTTTGCCAAACAACAGGAACTTTTTATCATAATTAAGGCTTTCTTTGACCCATTTTATTCCCTGAAACCAAACAATTTCAATGACACCGGTATCATCAGCAAACCTGGCTACCAATCTTGCTCTTCCTCCGGCACCTTCCGTTTTTAAGGAGATAAACCTGCCAATTAGCTGAACATTTGCAATACCGGCATCGAGTTCAGCGATTTTGTATATCTTACTCCGATCTAAATGTTTGTATGGAAAATAGTTAAGCAAATCCCTGAAGGTAAATATATGCAGTTCGGAATTAAAAATTTCAGCACGTTTAGGACCAACGCCCTGAATAAACTTTATGTCTGTATTTAGAGGAGAATTTTCCATTCACAAATCAGCATATATTTCGTAATAAAAACTAAAAACCAACTATTATATTCTTAAAAATAAGATATTCAACTGGTTATTGTTTTAAATAGTTCTGCGCTGGCAGATTTAAACTTAATCCATCCTTAAGCCCTGGCATCCCGGATAAATTTCTGATTTTAAATTATTTCACTTTTTAGCCCCAGGTTAATAAAGGATAAAAAACAGTAGTTTATTAAATCTGTCTGCGCTAAAACGGAAATGTGAAATTATATGCATTTTCTATAAAAACCTGATCCGCCACAAATAAGAAATCATAAAGTTTTCAACAATTAAGGATTGCTGTATTTATCGGATGCGGAAATAGTAATCAGGGACAGAATTTCCTCGACTTTTAACTATTAGGAGTACAATAAAATGAACTTAAGTATTTGATTTAAAATATTATACTGAATCAAAATACTGAATTAATAAATAGAAAAGAACGCAATTCAGGATTTTATTTTAGTTTTATTTTTTGAAAAGTATGAAATTTATCCATTAATGGCATTTTTTTTGAGTAAATCATAATTAAAATTATGTAAAGTATTTAATATTTTATGTAAATTATGCTTTACTTTATGACTACAATAAATTAACTGCCAGTAACTTAATGGTTTTATTTAAAGTAAATTCTATCAGGGAGTTAGCGTACTTGAAAAATATAACCTATTGATATTCTTTTAATTAAATTAATATTTTTTTTAATATTTTAACATTTCGGTCAAAAAATCCGTTCTAAATGTTAAAAAATCCTCAAAAAAAATATAACGTACATTATTCCAACGAGATAAATACTTTATCTCAACAAACATTTTAGTTGGATGACATATCTATCAATATATCAACAAAATATAAATTTATTTCCAGAACTGTTGAAACCGGAAAAAAAGTAAATAATTCACCGAAAAAATTATAAAAAGCAGAATATCAATTAAATGTAATATACTCTGAAAGTATTCGGGAATATTAATTCTGGCATAATTTTGACAATAATAACCTGCCTTTAGTGGAAAGGAAGAGGCATACAATTATACTTTTCTTTAAATTCTAATAAAAACTTCTATTTTTATCCATCGATAAAACACTACACCCGAAACCATTCTATGATTAAAATATATTCAGAACTCGTTACCATATTGCTCACCATTGGTGCCGGTATTATATTAAGAAAATTTAAAATTATTAAAAAGGAAGATGCAGGAGTGTTGCTCGGACTGGTATTTTACATTACCATGCCTGCGCTTATTTTATCTAAATTACCTGTGGCTAATATAAGTTACGATTACCTTTACCTTCCTTTAATACCGATACTTGTAGGAATAATTACCTACCTGGCTGCCAGGTATTTCTCAGGATTTTTGAACTTAGAGCGTAAGACAATGGGTGTATTTATCATAAGTGCTCTAATCCTGAATACGGGTTTCGTTATGCCATTTGTTGTTTTATACTTTGGTGAAGAGGGACTTTCGAGAATCATGTTTTTAGACGTAGGCAATGTGTTGGTCGTGTTCCTCTTTGCCTACTACCAGGCATGTAAATATGGAAACCATCAGGTTTCGAATAAGCAGATTGCACTTAAATTTGCAGGTGCCATTCCCATTTGGGCCATATTTATTGCATTGGGAATGAACTATTTAAAATTCAGGTTTTTGGGCCCGTTTGGTAATTTTATCAATATTACCGGCGATCTCACAATTCCTCTTTTGTTAATTGGAGTGGGTATTTTTTTTACACCTGCCCTTGTTAAGCGAAAAGCCATGGTATTGGCCCTATTTATCAGGATGGGAATCGGGATGCTTGTGGGTTATTTTTTTGTGGAATTGTTTAATCTGGAAGGATTAACGAGAACCGTTGCAATTCTTGGCACCGCCACTCCCATTGGATACAATACTTTGGTCTTTGCTTCTGTCGAAAACCTCGATAAAGAATTTGCTGCTGCCCTGGTTTCTACTTCAATATTAATTTCCTTAGTGTATATCCCGGTAATAATATATTTAAATTTATAAATTAAAATAATTGCACTTCGAAGAGTTTTAAGGAAACAGTTACTTATTCTTCTTCATCGCCAATTACCATGTTTTTAAGCGCCTCATCAATATCGAGCTTTTTCAACCGCAGGTAATGGTTAATTGCATCAGCTACCAAATCAGATGGTTTTTTTTTATAAAAATTGGCCAATAGTTTTAGCCGCGAATAAACAGACTTGTCTATTGCAATTGTGTTTTCAGCTGTTTGTGGAACTTCTAATTGCTGAGATGAAGTACTATTAATAAAAGAAGTGCCCGACATGAGGGCATCCTTAATTTCACTTAGCTTCTTTTTTTGTTTTTTCATATTTCTTTAGAAATTCATTTGCAAAAGCTTTAAAATCTTTCGCTCCACGCGAACCCGGAGCATATTCAAAAATTGTCTGGCCAAAAGCCGGCGATTCCATTAAAGAGATATCCTGCCGGATATAAGAATCAAAGATTTTGTCTTTAAGTATTTCATTGGCCAATAGATTTGAAATAACCGCCTGCGAAAATTTTGTGCGATAGGCAAACTTAATAAGTAAAATTCCTGCCAATTCAAGATTGGGATTCATTCTGTCCTTAACTTTTTGGGTTGCGCTTAAAATATGATCGAGTCCAATAAAAGCATAATTTTCTGTTTGCATAGGAACAATGAACATATCTGCGGCTACCAGCGAATTTATTGAAAGCAATCCAAGGCTGGGTGGACAATCAATAATAATGTAATCATAATCTTTCAATACCGGCTGAAGGAATTCCCTGGTGATAAATTCCCTTCCCGGTTCATTACTGATAGCAAATTCGAAATCTAAAAGATTTTCGATGGAAGGCAAAATTGAAAAAGATTCCAGTTTATAAATTGAATCTTCAACCGTAGCTTTTTTCATGAGCACGTTCCCCAGGTGTTTTTCAGGTTTTTTAAGACCCTTTGAAAGGCTAAGGTTACATTGACTGTCGAAATCGAGCAACAGAACTTTCTTGTTTTTTTTTGCAAGGGCATCACCAAAATTCAAAACTGTAGTAGTTTTACCAGTGCCACCCTTATAGTTTATAACCGAAATAATTTTTGCCATTTTTAGGGAACTTTAAGAATATACCGAAATTTAATGAAAAATATTATAAAGTCAACTATAATTCAAATTCTATAATATTACTATTTGGATTTTCCCTTTTTATCCCGTCTTTCGTTGTTCCTGATTCGTCTTCCACATCCAGAACATTTTGTTGTACACTTTCGATGTTTTGTTTATTCGAATCTTCATTTTCCACCTCAGTCTCATCAGTTTCATTGATAACACCTTCTTCTGTTGATTCTTCTTCAGTCACTTTTTTCAACATTTCTTCCTCGGTTATAATTTGTTCCTCATCATCAACATCGCGAATGTTAAAAGTTTTATTAAAATCAATCACATATTCCTGTGTAGAGGTTTCAGCTGTGGCACTACTTTCAGTAACAGGCGGATTTGGAACTTCTTTTACAGTTTCTGTAACATTTTGGACAACTGGTTCAACAACAGTTTGTTTTACAACTTCCGGCGTTGTTAGTTGGTTAATTTGTTTTTCGGTAGTGACAGGTTCTTCGGCTATTTCTTTTTGAGTATTTGTTTTGGTATCGAAAACGCTGAATTCGAGTTTTGTAGCATCTACCGATTTTATTAAATCAGCATTATATATAAGGTATTGCGACGATAAAATCCATGTTCGTAAAAACACCCGCAAGAGCATGAATGCCTGTTGCATCCCGAAAACTGTAAGAATACCAGCCACGGTAGCCATTTTAATATCCCTTTCAAGATATAAGTAAACGTACATGATTACGCCCGGCAGAAAGAGAAGCATCAAATATAAAAAATAGGTTTTTGAAAAATTCCTGAAAACGTATTTAATACCATTCCAGAATCCTTTAAAAACATTAAAGCTGTCGTTAAGAACAAGATAAAGTTTTGAATAATCCCCAATCATTGAAAAAAGCAGGAACAGGAGCAGGTGGAAAACAAATCCGCCAATTGCAATATAGTAAAGGGTAACTTCGGTGGTCAGATTTTCAGATACAGATTTTAATACCATGCTCAATGGAATATAAACCGCGGCTAAAATGAGAACCTGAACCAGCATCATAAAAAGTCCAAGGCCTAAAAACCTGAAAAAGTTATAGGCTGCCCCGCCAAAAAAACTACTTGTTGAAAATTTTTCCTGGTTAAGGGAATGAATTATCCCACCGGTAAGAAAAATACTCATTAAAAAATAGGCGCCCACCAGCCATTTTACGGCCGATAAAACTGCTTTAATTGACTCGCCGGAATTATACATAATATCCGCAAAGGCTGAATAGTCAAATTTTTCAAGCAGGGTTGATATTAAATTACTTTGTCCGAAGGCCTGGGATAAAACTCCTTTAAAAGTGATAGCAAGGATAAGTGCAGTAAAAAAATTTGCGAAATAGATTATAAAAAGCATCCTGGGTAATTTGATTGCTTTTGTAAATCCGCCGATATATGCTTTTGGTAAATTCATAACTTTATAGGTGATTAGAATTTTATAACTTTATTATTGATATTATTATCATTAAAATGCTCATTTTAAATCAAATATAATATTAGTGTTTTCATTTCATCTATTTAAAACAAAATACTAAACAAACCAGACCACAGACTGAAGAACGTTTTGAAGCCAAAACAGGAATTTGACCGAATACTTCCAAACAGGATTTGTATTTTGTTCGAGCTGAATGGAATTGTTTGAAAGGTTGACGTCAACCAGCAGCTTATGCTGGGGATCAATCTGTGCGTAAAGAATTTTGGAATTGGATAAAAATTTAAATTCAACCGAACGTGTCATTCCATCCCAGGTTTTTGTTATTTCCTGCCCGTCTTCAAAGCGGATTAAAACTTCAACCGGCATAACTACATCTCCCAGCCTTGTAACCAAAACCTTTGATTCATAATTTTTTAAAGAATCTGCGCCAATTTCATCAATACTCACTTTATTGCCGTTTTTATCAAAAAGGCCGTCGGGTTTGGTTAATTTATTGTTTACTATACGCTGTAGCTTATAATCGCATATACCACTTCCGTATAAAACCTGCTCGAAAAACCAGTTCATATCGGTGCCAAACTTTTCTCCATGTTTCTTTTCAACCACTTCATTCACAATATTTATAAAATCTGTTGATGAAGGATGCCTGAATTTCCATCTTTTATAATAGGTTTTCATTATTTCGTCCATGCACTCGTTTCCAACAAGTCGGTGCAGGGTGTTCATAAAAGTGGCAGGTTTGCTATAACTCATCATGCCATATGTACCAATCGGGTATTCCCAGGCATACCTGAAACTTTCGGCCAAACTCCTGTTATCATTGTAGGCATAGCCGGTCCTGTTCATTTCAGTATCGCCCATTCTGAATCCAGCAATGTCGAACATAGATGTTTTGTCGCCATAGGTAGCATCCATGATTAGGGTTTCGAAATAAGAATTCATTCCTTCATCGAGCCACGCCTCTTCAAATTCATTGGTTGCAATTATACCCATAAAGTATTGATGTCCGAATTCGTGAACAGTAACATTTTCCACTGTACGTATACCTTTCGGGAGCCAGGCCACTGTTCCGCCGGTAATTAAAGTAGGATACTCCATTCCACCCGACCCGCTTCCATTAATTGAGGGATCATTGATGCCTTTCATTGGCGGATCGATAATAGTGAGTATTTGATAAGGATAAGCGCCCAAATGCCTTGAAAAATAATCTAAAGCAACTTTTGCTGATTCAAAATACCTGTCGGCCATATCTTTATGTTCCGGCTGGATAAGCAATCTTATCTTTACATCTTGCCATTGATCTACCATATCCAGGTATCGCTGCGAAGCGGTCCATGCAAAGTCGATCACGTCTTCGGCAAGGTATTTCAAAGTTTTTTCGTTGCCACTGATGTTTTCTTCCACTTGCTGACCGGTGGCTCCTACTACATAATCTTTTGGAACAGTTATATTTACATGATAAACTCCATAATCAGAATAAAATTCAGAATGAGCATGAAACTGGTGACAATTCCAACCGCCTTTTTTCGCATAGCGCATACCAGCAGGCTCATAAACCCCAATTTTAGGAAACCATTGGCCTACAAAAAAGTAATTATCTGCAAATCCGGTTCTGGCAAATATTTTAGGTAATTTTGATTTAAACTTAAAGTTTATTTTTACAATTTCTCCCGGCATTATACTATCCGACAATTTTACTTCTATTACTGTCTGATCTTTATTATTATCGTCATCGGGCTGAATATATTTAATTTTTGAAGTCAGGTTTTCTCCATTTTCAATTTTCATTTCAAGGATATCGCAATAGCCCCACGATAAATCTTCAGAACCGGCTTCATCTCCTCTGAAAGTCCCACCCGATTCTTTCATAAATGTACTTTCAGTATTTTTAAAAGCATTCAGGTATAGGTGAAACTGCAGATTTGTTATGGTATCCTGGGTAATGTTTCTCCAGGTTAACTGGGACGTAGCATCAATTAATTTTCCTTTAACATCAAGTTTGGCATCAATATTATAACTTGCATTCCGTGGACTAAGAACCTTATTTTCCTGTGCAATTGAATGATTCTGAAGGAAAGTAAAGGTGAGTGCGAGAAAAATAAATGAGATTGGTTTTTTCATCTGTTTATTATTTATTTTCATTTTCAGTGAGGGCCCTGCCTTTCACTATTGTTCAAGAAATCGTTATTGCTAAATTTTGCTTTAAGTTCTGTGAAACACACTATCATTCATTCATTTGTGCGATAGGTTTATCTTCAGGTATGTTTCACTAAAATTTTTTTTACATTTGACAAAATCAGGTTAAAATTAAAAATTTTCTTTTAATCATGGAAAGGATAGTTATACTTTAAATGACAAGAAAATCACTTTGGTACTTCATTTTGAGACAATTCTATAATTGTATTCTGATCCGCAAATCGTTAATCTATATATAAATGTCTGTATATCTAATATTTACCTGATTTTATTTTCCGACATAAACAAAACTTTCAATTGTGTTTTAAAAGGAAAAATTTATTAACAACTTATCAATAGTCAATTACATCCTAATAAAATATTCTGAATTATATCCCATTTTGAAAAACTGTTTCACCAGCAGGAATTTTTATAATCTTAAAAATGAAACCCTGAATTATATTATTTTTTAGTTAACTAAATATGAATTAGATTATTTCCAGGAACAATTCTATTGGGGGTTATCTTTTGAAACAGCTGCAAGAGAAATAAATTTTATGAACTAAATGAACAATGGAGCGGTTCATCCCATTTTCTATATTGCAGAATTTTTAAAATATTTTTTAATTTTATCAAGAAAATAGAAGTTAAGACTGATATTAACAAACTTTTGCAAGATTGTTGTTATAGATAAACTACCAATTAAAAGAAATCTAAATGGGACGAATTATAGCGTGCAGTAACCATAAAGGCGGAGTTGGCAAAACAACTTCAGTTGTAAATATAGGTGCCGGACTGGCAAGGCTGAAAAAGAAAGTTTTACTGGTGGATTTAGACCCACAGGCCAACCTGACACAAAGTTTCGGGGTAACAAATCCTGAATTTACGATTTATGAAGCACTAAAAGGTGAGCACAAACTTGAACCCATAAATATTGATAAAAACCTTGATATTATACCCTCAACGCTTGATTTATCAGGCGCTGAAATGGAACTAAGTTCAGAAGCGGGGCGGGAGTACATTTTTACCGAACTCATTGAATCATTGACTGATAAGTACGATTATATCATCATTGATTGTCCGCCGAGCCTGGGATTATTAACAATAAATGCCTTAACCTCTGCCGATGAACTTTTTATTCCTTTACAGCCTCATTATCTTGCTATTAAAGGGCTAACAAAAATTATTGAAGTAAAAGACAAGGTAAAAAAGCGATTGAACAAAAAACTTGAAATTACAGGCGTTTTTGTTACACAATACGATAAAAGGAAAATTCTTCACAGGGATGTTGTAGATACGATAAACACATATTTCCAGGACAAGGTTTTCAACACAAAAATAAGGGATAACATTGCCCTGGCTGAAGCCCCCAGTGCCGGAACCGACATTTTCAGGTATGATCCTAAATGTTTTGGTGCTGACGATTATATGGATTTATGCAAAGAAATAGTTGAACGTCATGACAGTGGCAAATAATTTGATTGAATTGGAAATCAGGATTTAACAATAAACCTAATGGCAAAAAAAAGTTTCAAAAGCGGTTTAGGAAGCCTTATTCAAAGCAGCAGCATTGAATTCGAGGATAATGGTTTTACAAAAGAAACCGTAAATCCTGACAGATTAAAATTCAGGTTGCAACAACTCCAGGATGAACTGTATCTTTGGCGCACCGGTAAGCTTACCCCCGAAATATTTTCTAAAACCCTTGCTGAAAATAAATTGAAATACAATCCCAAAAACAACAGCTTCGAAAAATTAATCGATTAAAATGCAGGCCTTTATAGTACCTAAAGCATTTTAATATTTTTCAAAAGAAGGATCAAGGTCAGTATCCTGTGACAAATCGATAATCAAAGGCGATTTTGCAACAGTAGCTTTTTTTGGTTCTATTATAGCCGGGGATTCCTGCTTTTTAGCAAAAGTTTTAATTTCCTTTTTCTTTTCTGACTTTTCCTTTTCCCTGAATTTAAAAAATGCAACCAGTTCTTTAAGAAGCTGTGCCTGCGAAGCAAGTTCTTCTGAACTACCCGCCATTTCTTCTGAATTGGCCGCGTTTTGCTGCGTTATTTTATTAAGTTCAATAATGGCATTGTTAATCTGGCTTACGCCTGAATTCTGTTCATTGCTGGCGGTTGCAATTTCTTTTACAAGCTGAACTGTTTTGGTAATATCGGGAATGGTTTCTTCAAGGTAAGCAACCGATTGTTCAGTTATTTGGACACTTTTAGCAGCCAGTGAAATAATTTCGTTGGCAGCAAGGCGGCTCCGCTCGGCTAATTTACGAACTTCAACAGCTACTACGGCAAATCCCTTGCCCTGCTCCCCTGCCCTTGCAGCTTCCACCGCAGCGTTAAGCGCAAGAATATTGGTCTGAAACGCAATATCGTTAATAACCGTAATTTTTTGGGCAATTTCTTTTATAGATTCCAGGCTTTGAATAGAAGAATGGTTTAATTTATCCATGCCCGTGGTAACCCCCAGTGCAATTTTTTCAGCATTCATTGCATTATCTGCATTCTGAATCACGTTGGCCAGCATTTCTTCCATTGATGCAGAGATTTCTTCACTTGCCGATGCCTGCTCGCTTGAACCCTGCGAAAAATTCTGTGCAGAATTACTAAGGTGGTCACTGGCCCCTGAAATATAAACAGAAGTATTCTTTACTTTTGAAATTACTTCTTTAAATTTATCAGCAATGTTTACAACCAATGCTGCAATTCTACCCAATTCATCATTGCGCGATAATAATACATTCGTTTTATCCATGTCCAGCTGCCCGCCGGCCAAATCTTCAAGATTTTTTAAAGAATTATCAAACGGTTTTCGTATTAAAGCATACACCTGGTATATAAGGATGGCAGTTACAATAAAACCGATGGGATTGGCAAAAGCGGCAGTATAATGATCAGGGAATATCCTGACCATTTGAGTATTAACTTCATTTAAAAGTACATTAATTACCCATAATGTTATAATTTTTGAAAGAATGCTGTTTTTAAATAAGGCCCGAATTACAAAATAGGCTAAAATACTTCCCACCACTAACAGGATGATTAGGTTTAATACTTTTCCGTCCATAATGCTAAAATTTATAAGATTATATTAGGTAACTTTCTCTTAGACAGATTAATTAATTAAATCTTCATTTTTACTTTTCGAAAAATAGCTAAAATAATCATAATACGGAAATATTTTATTACCAGTTATTTGATATAGTATCAGTCGGAATAGAGAATAAAATACTTACCAATAAGTTAGCCCTGGGCAATCTGCAATTTCTTTTTATCACACTTTGTGTCAAATTAAATTAAGATAGAAATCAACTTATAAAACACTGGGTATAAGACAGAAAAATTGAACTTTAAATTCATCTGTATAATCACAGGCCTGACTTTAGATAGCTGATTTTAACCATCCAGATTTGTTTGTTTTAAAGCACATCTTTTTACATTTGCAATTATCAAAACTAAAAAATGCAAAGGATTTTACTGATTATCGGCTTTTACATTCTCGCAATCCCTGTCAAGTCGCAATTGGATATAGGCTATAACATCGACCAGGCACGAAACGAGATATTCAACAGAAATGAAAATGCGGCAATTGACAGGCTTAACCGTGTAATAAAATCAAAACCAGATATTTACCAGGCGTATTTTTTTAGGGGAATTGCCAAATTTCAATTGAAGGATAATTCAGGAGCCATTGAAGATTTCACAAGGGTTATAGAATTAAATCCTTTTTTACCTGAAGCTTTTCATTACAGGGGAATTGCCAGAAGCGAACTTCTGGATTACAACAAAGCATTGAACGACTTTGACAAGGCAATATCGCTTGATCTTAATAATCCCGGAATTTATATAAGTCGCGGGCTTACTAAAATTAACATTAAAAATTTTACAGCGGCCATTGAAGATTTCAACAGGGCATTGGTGATAAACCAGGAAATTACTGAAGCATACGTTTACAGGGCGGTTGCACTATCGGGTTTAAAAGAATACAATGCAGCCATTGAGGATTGTAATAAAGCCTTATCGTTTAATCAGTTCTATACCCAGGCAATTGTACAAAAAGGCCTGATACAATATGAACTTACCAATTATACCGATGCCATTAATGAATTCAGTAAAGCCATAAAAATTAAACCTTCCGAAGCTTATCCTTATTATGCAAGGGCTTTGGCAAAACTACATACTCAGGACATAAATGGCGCTTTATCTGATTATAACAAAGTGGTTGAACTGAATCCTTACAACGCCCTCGCTTTTTACAACAGGGCAATGTTAAAATCGGAAATTGGCAGTACAAACGAAGCCATAAAAGATCTTGACCGGGTAATTGAATTAAGTCCTTCACACATACTTAGTTATTACAACCGTGGCCTCATGAAGGCAGAACTTAACGACTTCACAGGTGCAATATTGGATTTTAGCAAAACCATTGAAATTTATCCCGATTTTGGTGAAGCCTATTATATGAGAGCAATGGCAAAAAGAAATATTGGAAATATGCGTTCGGCAGAATATGATTACAAAACAGCAATGGCAAAAATGAACGGTGGAAAGGGAGACACGGCAATGGCCACCATAAATAAAGAAAAATTCAGAAAAGTTATTGAACTGGAAGCAGACTTTAACAATAATTTTATGGGAGATGATATAATATATAAGGTATTCTCGGGCATTGATTTACTTCCGGATTTTACATTTCATTTTACCACCCAGCCAAACTATCCGGATATTTTATCAGATTTAATTCCGGACAAAGTAGCGAAATTTGCTGAATATCGCTTAAACTATGGCAATACCATCGATACTGTAACTAATTACGAGTCCCTTTTTAATGCTATAGAAGTTTTATTACAAAAGGATAAAAACTCTTTTAATTTGTGGCTTTTCAGGGGAATTACAGCTGAAAAAATAAAAAATTTTAATATTGCCATCGAATCCTTTTCAAAAGCGGCAGAAATTAATCCTGAATCTGAACTACCTATTTTTGGAAGGGCCTATGCTAACATGGAAATGCTCGACTTTATCAATTCGATTAATTCGGGTATTCAGCTAAATATGAACAACAGAGCCTTAACCACCAACATTAAAAATGAAACGGTACAGGATTATTCATCGATAATTGAAGATTACAACAAAGCCATTCTTTTAAATCCCGACCTTGCTGTTGTTTATTTCAACAGGGCCAATTTAAGGGTTAAAGCCCAGGATTACGAAGGTGCTATTTTTGATTTTGAAAGAACTTTAAAATTAGAACCGGATTTTGCAGAGGCTTATTTTAACCTGGCTTTGGTTAATATATACAGGCAAAATACTGCAAGGGCGTGCCAGTTATTAAGCAAAGCAGGAGAATTAGGATTGAAAAAAGCTTACCCGGTAATTAAAAGGTATTGCAGTCCATAATTTTGAGATAGTATAACACTAATTTTCACCTTCTTCTACTTTAATCAGGCCATTGTCCCTGAAATCAATAAGTGAACCCTGTTTGGTACCAGTTTTACCTTCTATTTTATTTTCTTTGCCCGATTTCAGGTCAATAATCTTTAGGCCAACGGAAACAGTTTCAACCGGATTTTCCGGATCTCCGGATGAATATTCTTCATAAATTATAATTTTATGGGTGTCGCCAGAAAAACTCACATAGTTTAAATCGAGGCCCATATTGGAAGCGCCCCCACCCCTGAAATAATAATTATAGGTAAAGTTCTCGAATGAATTTTCTAAATTTTCCGGAAATTGCAATTCAACTTTACCATCTTTTCCAAACCGATAAACCAGGTATTTTTTATCTTTTCCCAGGGCCAGGCACATTCTTTTGCCGTTCTTTGTTTCAAACGAAAAAACAATCGATTCGTCTTTAAGGCTCAGGGTTTCGGGATCAGGAAGTGCTGAAGTTTTGTCTTCAACATTATTTTCCGGTTCGGTTTTATTTTGATTTGCCGATTGATCGATAATCACTGTTTCTGTTTTAGTTGAGTCAGAATTGGTACTGTCCGAATTTCCACCGTTGCAGGATAAAAGAAATGCCAGAACAACAAAAAAAGTGGTAAAAATTGTAGTAGCTTTCATCTTCAAAAAATTAAAATTTGTCTAAAGCAATTTATTCATCATATAGAGATACCAACAAGTAACCTGAATTGTTGAAACCAAATATAGAAATTAATTCTATTAATATGTAAAGTTTACATGAAATAAATTTAAAATAATGGTTCAACAGGAAAACAAAAAAAATAAAATGCCTGATAAGAAAATCAATCTCAAACTGTTGTTAGTATCACTACTGGCCAACATTCCGGAGTTCAGTTCAGCTTTGTTTTCCAATCATTTTTTTAATTATCCGGAAATATGTTTAATTTCATTCATGATTTTTATTTAAATACTATTATTTCAATAAAAACATTATATTTCAATGAATTATATATAAGTATATATGAATCAATGTCATTGAGTTAGTAAAACATTTTACTTTAATAAAAAATTAGTGTAGTTTGGTGTATTGGTGATTTTGTGGCTATATATTTTGCCACCAAGACACTAAAACACCAAATTTTCACCAAAGATTTGTTAACTAAACGGTATTGATATATGAATGTTAAAAGTTAAAATATGATAACCAGTGAAATAAAAAACGAATATGATTATGTAATTGTAGGGTCCGGATTTGGAGGCTCAGTTTCGGCTTTAAGGCTGAGTGAAAAAGGATATAAAGTTTTAGTAATTGAAAAAGGCCGGTATTACAGACAGAATGATTTTCCTAAAACAAACTGGAACCTGAAACGTTGGCTATGGTTGCCATCGATGCGTTTTTTTGGTTTTTTCAAATTAACATTTTTCAGGCATATTGGAATTTTAAGCGGTGTGGGCATTGGTGGGGGTTCGCTGGTATATGCCAATACTTTACCAAGGCCTAAACCAACATTTTTCAATTCCGGAAACTGGGCAGGAATAAGAGATTGGGAAAAAGAACTGGAACCCTTTTACCGTGTTGCCGAGAAAATGCTCGGTGCAAATCAAAATCCAAAATTATTTGAATCTGATCATACTCTAAAAAAAGTAGCAGAAGCATTTCATAAAGAAAAAGAATTTACACCCACGAATGTGGCTGTTTTTTTTGGCGAACCAGATGTAAATGTACCGGATCCGTTTTTTAACGGAAAAGGGCCAGATAGGGCCGGATGTAAGTTTTGCGGCGCCTGCATGACAGGATGCCGTTTCAATGCAAAAAATACGCTCGACAAGAATTATTTGTACCTGGCCTGGAAGAACGGGGTGGATATTGTTTCTGAACAGATTGTGACAGGAATCACTGAAAACAAAAGCGAAGGACAAAAAACCACGTATTCAATTCATTTTAAGGATTCTACAAAATTAATAAAACATAAAAAAACTGTTAAAGCTGGTGGTGTAATACTTTCGGGGGGAGTACTTGGAACAGTCAGATTGCTCCTTGATTTAAAACATACTAGCCTAAAGAATCTCAGCAGCCAGGTGGGAAATCATATCAGGACGAACAACGAAAGCCTTGTTCTTGTTACTTCAACAAATAAGCAAAAAGATTATTCCGAAGGTGTAGCAATTGGCTCTATTTTTCCGGTTGACGATGACAGTCATTTAGAACCGGTAAGGTATGGAAAAGGTTCGGGATTCTGGAAACTTCTTGGCGCTCCACTCACTTTTGGAAATGGAATATTGGTAAGATTTTTTAAAATCGCATATAAATATATAAGGTATCCATTGGTCTATCTTAGATTATTTACGGTAAAAGATTTTGCAAAGCAGTCATTAATCCTGCTTTTTATGCAACACCTTGACAGTAAACTAAACTTTAAAAGAGGCCTAATCAATTTAAAATCAGGTATTAGCGAGGGAAAAGCCCCAACTGCATTTATGCCACTTGCTAAATTATTGGCCGAAAAAACTGCCGACATAATGGACGGTAAACCAATGGTACTAATTACTGAGGCCCTTACAGGAATCCCAACTACTGCGCATATTCTTGGTGGTGCTGTAATCGGCACTTCGCCCGAAAATGGTGTTATTGATGACAATCACAAAGTTTTTGGTTACGAGAATATTTATGTATGCGATGGTTCTGCAATTTCAGCAAATCCGGGGGTAAACCCTGCCTTAACCATTACAGCAATGACCGAAAGGGCCTTAAGCATGATTCCAGATAAAAAGATGGTTATTCAAGAGTAATCAGTAAAATATTTTTCGTTTCGTTGGTTATTTTGAAACGGTTGTCAATACGTTTTCCAATTAACCATATAATCTGATTTTCGGAAAGAAGAATTAAAGTTTGATTTTTTTCAGGCAAGGAAAATTTTTCGTTTACGAAAAAATCACTCAGTTTTTTTCTTTGGGTCATACCTAGCGGAAAAAATGAATCCCCCTGCTCCCATTGCCTTATATTTAAAGGAAAACTAATTTTATCCAAATCAAGGGCTGCAATATTTGTTTCAGTTGGTAACTTAAAACCCTCAGTCATTTTGAGTTTTCGTATAACAAGCTTTTGATTTTCAGTAAGTAAAACCTCATTATCATTTTCTGATATTGTTTTTAAAAAACTGGTTTCTACTTCGTTAGGTGTTACAATTAAATCGTCCCTGTCCTTAATAAGCTTATGTGTTCGCGAACAAATGGTTTTTCCGGAAATAGAGTCAAGAATTAATTCTATATCCTTTATTTGTGTCGGATTAAATCCGTAAGGCCTGAGCATCTCAAACAAGTATGTACGTATTGGGTTTAATTGCTTAAGCTTTTGAATATTAATTTTTAAAATGCCCTGGTTTTCAATATTCAGTATTTTTTTGGCATTCTCAATTTCGTTAGAAAAAACTTTTTCTGACTCCTGCAAATTTTCGATAGATTTGAGTATGTTCTCGGTAGAAGTTTGATTTACCTGTTTTAACAACGGAATAACAAGGTGCCTCAACTTGTTTCTGATTATGGTAACGTCTGTGTTGGTAGAATCTTCCCTGAAATCAAGGTTTTCATTTTTGCAATAATTTAATATGGAAACATGATTGGTAAAAAGCATGGGCCGGATAATATGTCCCGAAATGGGCTTGATGCCTGTTAAACCTCTTAAACCTGTACCCCGAAGAAGGTTAATAAAAAAAGTCTCAATGATATCATCCTGATGATGAGCTGTAGCAATATACTGGTATCCAATCGACTGTCTCAATTCTTCAAACCACTGGTATCTTAATTCCCTTGCTGCCATTTCAATGGAAATTCCATTCTGCCTGGCATAACTTTTTGTGTCAAACCTGACCTTAAAATAAGGCAACTTATGTTTTTTTGAGAGATATTCTACAAAAAGTTCATCTTTATCCGACTCATTATCACGAAGTTGAAAATTGCAATGGGCAATACAACATGCATAGTGTGATTTTGCATATAAATCAAGCATCGTAGCAGAATCAGCACCACCGCTAATGGCAAGAATTACTTTTGTCTTTTCATCCAGATGCAGGTTTTCTTTATAATACTTATTAAAAAATTTAAGCATGGTTTTTTTGCAAAGAAATAAGCGTCAAAATTATGAATTGCATTAATAATCAGCAAAAAATTAATGAAGTTTAAACTGATAAATTAAAGTTTGGTAAGCTAGCCGGTTGTGTTCTAATCAACTTTAAATTAATGTTAATTAAAAACAATTTCTGGAACAAAAATTAAATCAGAATATCAAAAAAAAATCTGGCATCAAACCAAATTTTGGTAAACTTATCTTACCAATACAAAATAAAATATTGAATATAAAACAATTACTAAAAGATTTTTAAATCACGACCTCCTATTTTCCCATGTATTGGCTAAAAAATTAAAAAACAGGTTTAAAAACCTAAAGTTTATCTTTTAAATATTTTAGTAAATCAATGCAAAATCAATAATAATGAATTATTTTTGTTACGAGTTTACAATATCTAACAATTTTATCTAATTACCTTTGTTTTTGAATTGAAAGTCCTTAAAAAAATGAATAACAATTATTTTTCGAGGGTATTAATACTGTTGTGCCTAATTCTCCTTGTAAAATGTGGTTCTTCAAACCAGGATGTAAAAGAAGAAGCCGGAACCGGTTCAGTTGATTCTGCAAGCAATAAACTTGCAATAATTCAGGATTCAACTCCCTTTTATAAAGAACCTGATGGCAAGTTTTCAATTGCTTCGATAAATTCAGGAACTGTATTAAAAATAATATCTAAAGGAAACTTCGGAAGTTTCGATAATAACCAGGATTATTGGTATTATGTTGATTATAAGGATACAAAAGGGTGGATTTTTGGTTCTTATACTTCATTACGGTTAAAAAATGAATTTGAATTATTCCTGCAACTTTTCAATAATCCGTTAAAAGATACAATATCTGCAAGTTTTTCAAAGAAATTTCTTGATGGAAGGAGGGGTTATATTCCCCTTGAATACAAAAGGCTTGACGATTCCCGTTTTGCAGCGTTATTTTATAAGAAAACTTTTTATGATCAGGCAGAAATCATCTTGTTTATATATCAATACGGATTACCAGTAAAATCGGCGGTTCTGTTTAACGAAAATATAAGTGGATGTATTCCACCGCAAGTATTTTTTACAAGCAAGGATTTTATAAAATTAATTGGACAATCGTGTAAACATCAGGTCAAATCCGTTTCATATTTCCAGATTCTTGAAAATAACAGTCTTAAAGAGTTAAAATCAACAATAACAGCTAAAACAACAGAAGAAATCTTACCAAAAATAAAGGCCGAACTCAAGGTGATTAACAAATCTTTCTCCGACGAATGCAAATGTATAGTGCAAACCTCGGTAAAAGAAGCATACAAAACCAAGGATTTTATTTTCTACAGCCTTACCCGCGATGAATGCAAAGATTACTGCATAACAACAAATAGTTCGCTAATTGCCATGCAGGACAGTATTGAATGGTCTATCCGGTTTGAAGAAAAGGGAGTTTTTAAGGAAATTTTTGAGAGTGGACTTCCAAACCAATATATTGTTGTTCTTGAAGAAACCAGGAGGGTACACCTCTTTGAACGGACTGAAATAAAACGATTGTTTTTGTTTGATTTGTTAAAAAAAACAATGCAGGAATTAAACCTAAAGTCTGAAAGCTGCGTAATTGTCTCACCTGAACAATTCGGATGTAAATTCTGTTCAAAAAGCACTACACATACCGAAGAAATGGTTTTCTTTGGCAATCCGGTTAAGCAGGCTGTTAAAAAGATAAAAAACATTATTTACGACAGTGAAGATGGTTGTAAAGTAATTGATCAAAACAACTCATCGGTTACATACGAATGGGTACCTTCAAAAAAAATGTTTGTTGAAACAATAAATCCTAATCCCTGAATAGAGTTTTAAAAATGCCAGAGGCTTTAAGCAGGCATTCTTCATATTCCAGCTGTGCATTTGATTGATGGGTAATAGCGCTTCCTGCAATATATGATAGGTATTTATTGTCTTGATTATATAAAATACTTCTTATAATTACATTAAAATCAAAATCTTTGTTTGGATCAATATAACCCACGCTTCCTGAAAAAAGACCGCGCTTTGTTTTTTCATAAAATTCAATGAATTGCATTGCTTTAATTTTTGGTGCCCCTGTCATTGAACCCATTGGAAAACATGATTTTATTATATCTGTCAAATCATAATCCTTGTCGTTAGGGCTGGAAGAAATTGTAGATACCATTTGGTGTACCTGCCTGAAGGAATAAATTTTACAAAGCTCATCTACCCTAACTGTTCCTGTTTCAGCAGTTTTCGAAAGATCATTTCTCACCAAATCCACAATCATAATATTTTCAGCACGCTCCTTTTCATTGTTTTCCAATTTCAATTTTAAGGCTAAATCTGATTCTGCGTCGTTACCTCTAGGCGCGGTACCTTTAATGGGCTGTGAGTATATTCTTCCGGCATTTCGTAATAAAAACCTTTCGGGACTTGAGGAAATAAGAAACCGACTGTTTTCTTTTAAAAAGCATGAATACGGAGCCGGTGAAATAAGGTTTAATTGGATATAAACATCAACTGGCGAAACCATTACATCCTCAATATAAAATTCCTGGCAAAGGTTCATTTCATATAAATTCCCTTTTTTTATCTGTCCAATTATCTCTGAAACTATATCAATATACTCATTATAGGATATTCTTTGCTTTAAATCTATATTTTTTAATGGATTTGAAATGGCGCCGATAGAAGCAGCGTAGATTTTATCAAAGATTTCTTCAATTCTCAAATTATTTGAAATCCCAGTAAAATATTCTATTCTGAGTTTTTTATGTTTTAGAATAAATACATATTCAGGGATAAAAAAAAGCATCTGATTAAACCCTATTCCATCAAAATTCTGCGATTCAAGAATTTCGATTTCATTTTTCAGGTCGTAGGATAAATAGCCAAATATCCAATCGTTGTGGTTTTGATTAAATTCTTTGAACCGGGCAAAATTTTCTCCGCTATCCGTTCTGCAAACTTTAATACTACCTGCACCGGCAAGCAAATCATATTTCTGATGCAACTGCCCGGGGCATTTATCCTGGTTGCTGTTGAGCAATACAAAATGATTAAAACCCTGGCCCCATTCCAAAATTCCGTTAAGGAGCCTCTGAAAATCATCAATATAAAATTCAACAAAATCTCTCATATTAAAATAAAAAAGCACTTCTTAATCAAGAAATGCTTTGCATAGTTTTTATTATGTATATCAGTGTTTGCTAAGATAATCAGCAATTCCTTCCTGGGTTGGAATAATTGCTTCATCCCCCGATTTCCAGTCAGCCGGACAAACTTCACCATTTTCTTCAAAATACTGCAATGCATCCACCATTCTGAGTGTTTCATCAACGCTTCTGCCCAATGGCATATTATTTACCACCATATGTTGAACCACCCCTTCTTTATCTATTAGAAACAAACCCCTGTAAGCCATTGGTGTTCCATTAAACTGTAACTCCCCGCTTTCGTCGTATTCGTAATTACCGGCAAGCACATTAAAATTTTCGGCTATTACTTTTGACTGGTCTGCTACAAGCGGATACGTCACCCCTTCTATTCCGCCTTGTTTTACAGGAGTTGTAAGCCATTTCCAATGCGAAAACTGTGAATCGGTTGAACAGCCAACAACAACTACGTTTCTTTTTTCAAATTCAGGCATTTTTTTCTGAAACGCAAGAATTTCAGTCGGACAAACAAATGTAAAATCAGCCGGATAAAAGAAAAAAACCACGTATTTTTTACCTAAATATTGTTCGAGCGAAAAGGAATCAACCATTTCACTTCCATTAATTACCGCCGGGGCACTGAAAACCGGTGCATTCTTTCCTGTAAGTACTGCCATTTTTAAAAGTTTAATTTATTATTTAAAATTCCTATTAATGATTATTTGATAGTTGTGGATGAATTGATTTTTTCCAACATTTATCCGAATAAACACCATCCCTAAAAACAAATGCTGTTAACGCTGGAATTATTATTCTGTCTACAATTCCCAATCACCTTTTTTAATCATCCGGCCATGAATTACATCATTAGATAAAAGTAATAATTTTGGTAATAAATAAAAAGATTTTATTATTGTATTAGAAAAACTCAAAATTGTAAGAAGATGGTAATTGATAAAAATAAGGTGGTAGCGTTAAAGTACGAATTAAGAAAAGACGCCGCCGATGGTGAAGTAGTTGAAGTGGTTGAAGACAACAGGCCGCTACAATTTATATTTGGGATAGGCAATATGCTTGAAAAATTTGAATCGAACATCAATGGTTTAAAAACCGGTGATAACTTCGATTTTAATATCAAATCCTCTGATGCTTATGGTGAACACAATCCAGAGATGGTGGTAGATGTGCCAAAAGATGTTTTTATTGTAAATGGAAAAGTTGATGATAGTTTACTGGTAATTAATAAAATAATTCCAATGCGCGATCAACATGGTCACCATTTGAACGGTAAAATAATTAATATTGGCGATAAAAACGTAACCATGGATTTTAATCATATGCTGGCCGGAAACGACTTATTTTTTAAAGGTCAGATTTTAGAAATTCGTGAAGCTACTGAAAATGAACTATCTCATGGTCATATCCACGAAGAAGGGCATGGATGCGGCTCTGGCGGATGTGGTTCTGGTTGTGGATGCAACTAAAAAATAAAAGAAAACTGCTCTTGTTAAGGGCAGTTTTTTTTTGCTTTCTCATTTAGGTTTTGTACAAAATATCCTGACATAAAGTTCTTTTTTTAATTAAGCATTATATTTTAAAAAAGAAATATTGTATTTTTAAGTTAAAAATTAATGCATTATGGAACCCTCCGATCTTAGAAAGCGAAAAAAATATACCGGATTTTTTTTCGAAAGAGCTTTGCCAAACGAATACCTGGTTGTTGTAGGTAAAAAATATGTAAAACCAGTACTTGGGGGTAAAAAATTCAAATGGTTCAATAAATTTATCCATGTGCCGGCTTTTGTGCAGCGGCTAAAATTTTCAACTGATAATGCCAATGTTGATTACCAGGGTATTGAAATAGTGGGTTATGCCAGCTGGCGAATAAATCCCGATAACCCGGAAAAATCAATTTCCACCCTCGACTTTTTCGATGAAACAGACCCAATGGCCAAAACCAACGAAGAACTCAAAACCATTTGTATTGAAGCTGTCAGACATGTTATTGCCAATATGACCATCGACGATGCCCTAAAAAAGAAGGACGACATTGCCGAAAGCTTGTTTGTACAGTTAAAAGCTATAGAAAACAAATGGGGAATTATTTTCGACCAGGTGGGTATTGAGCAGGTGAGAATTATGTCCGATACTTTGTTCCATGATTTGCAAATGGATTTCAGAAGTAAATTGAGGTTGAATGCTGAAGTGTCGAATATGCAAACCGAGCGCGAAATTGCAAAGTTAAAAAATGAAACCCATGAGAAAAACATGAAAGAAAAGCTCGAAACGGATCAAAAACTTGAAATGATCAGGATCGAAAATTCAACCGGCATTCAGAAAAAATCCTTAACCGAAGAAATGGTTATAAATGAGCAAAGGACGAAGATTCAGGAAACTGAATTCAGAAACAGTATAGCTTTTAAAATGGAGCAGGAACAAAAAGAACATGAATTAAGAGTGCTTAAAAATAACCTGCAAACCTCACTTAACGAATTGGATAAGAAATTGCTGGAAACTTCAAACGAATTGGAAGTAATTAAATCAGAAATCTCAAAGAAACAACTGTTAATTAAAGAACTGGAACAGAATATTGAACAGACATTTACCGACGAAAAACTAAAATTTGAATTTATCAAAGTGTTGCCAAAACTTTTCGAATCCATAAAAATAGATAATTATTCAGTTCTGGACACAGGCGCAGACCAGGTTTCATCACCGGTAATTAAAATTTTAAACGAAATATTGTTTTCTATAAAAAATTTTAAAACAGGAAATAAAGATTAATAATTTTCGAGCAAATGACAAGCTCATAAAGAGCATAGCTATCAAACATCAGGTTGTTTTTAACCTTAAAAATTCATTAACAATGGAATATTTTCTTTTTTAAACTCTTTTTTTTCTATTTTTAGCTTGAGGCTGGTTTTACAAACAACAATATATTAATGTTCGCATATATTAATTGATTTATTTTAATTAACCTTTAATCTTAATAATTATGAATCAAACCAAAAATTTGTTCCTTATCTTATTAGTATTCAGTCAGCTAACTTCCTTCTCTCAAAATGCAGACCAGGTTAAGAAAAGAGGACCGGCAAATGAATATGCAAGAAGTTCAATTTCATATCTGCTGCTTGATTTTGAAAATGAGCCTTATACGCAGATGTTGATTAAATCAATGAATGCAACAAGTCTTCCATCTAAGTTTGACAATAATGAGTTGAGTAAAAAAACCATGAAAGCCCCTTATCCTCATATCTTAAATCCGGTTTTGGGTGCACCAAATGGTGAAAAAATCAGACAGGCTCTGGTAGCGGAAAAATATGCTATCGATTTGGTAAAGTACTGGTGGAAAATTAAACCGGATGGCTCTTATTCAACCAGTCTAATTGAGCAACGTGGTGAATACAATGCCACGGATGAAGTAGTTTCAACCATGGATGCCACTAAAACCGGGCGTCAAAGAATTGGAGATTTGGGCCTTAGGCTAATAGGGAACAGCTATGTTATGGTTCTCGATTATTATGATGTAAAATCGATGCAGGATCTATACGATGAACAGGACAGGGCAGCACGGGCCCTTGCCGAAAAACTCAAAACGGAGTTTAAACCCGTTGAACGAAAGAAAAACGGTTTCACCGGAAATGTAGCGGCCTATCTTTTCAGGATTAATTATCCGGATACAGTTCAGGGCTATTTTGATGATAGTTTTATTGACGAAAAAAAGATTGACCTGAACAAACTGAATAAAATATTTGATGAAGTACACTCGCCGATGGTATTGGTGAGCACAGAAGCAATTAAAATTGAAGCCACCCAGCCAAATCCCGGCGAACCCCTTGCCCCACTTGTTCAGCAATCGGCTGATCAAATGATGGACAAATTTGTAAATATGGGTATCAATAAAACCCTCGACCGGTTCGAATCAAGACTGGAAGCCTTCAGGGTAAAAACACCGGTTACCAATGTCAATCCTATCAGGGCTAAAATTGGAAGAAAAGAAAGCCTTAGGCACGAAAGAAGGTATTACGTTTGGCAATATGCTGAATCGAACGGAAAAATTGTACCCAAAAGAAAAGGGGTGATAAGAGCTTCAAAGGTGGTGGACAATAAAAATGATGAACTTGGAAATACAAGCGAATCATCGTTTTACCAGGTTGGCGGCGGAAAAATTGATGTCGGGATGACCCTTCAGGAAAGAAAAGATTTAGGAATCGGCATAAGTGCAGGGTTTGGTTCTGCCGGGTTTGCCCTTCGCGGGGATATTAATATAGGACAATGGGCCGATTTACCAATTAAACAATTAAAATTATACGGGGAATTTATTTCCGGAAGTGATGAATACCCGGATAATATGCTCTATAACTGGTCATCTACCAGTCCGAGCGATAATAAATTCAGCCAGGGAAAATTTGCCATTGGAATTTTAAAGGAATACCCGTTTATGCGCAATTTCTGGGCAGGCTGGCAAATTGGTTATACCGGCGAAACTGTTTCCTGGGCCGATTCAGGTGACGGGGAACAACTTACAGCTTCGGGATTAAGCTGGGGTTTAAAGATTGGAACAAACCTGTTGTCGCCCAATGTTCAATTATTCGGAACAATCAACGGTCATCATAATGGAAATGTAACCTACAAATCGGGTGGCGATAATTCAACTGATACAGATACAGAAGTTAAATGGGCTGAAATATTTCCGGATAAAAGCCCGGTTAGTTTCGATTTGTCAATAAGAATCAACTTCTAATCAAAAAAATGAAACAGATTATATACCATTTCAAGGAAATGCGTTTATAAAGGGTAATAAAAAATTTAAACCAATAGCTTAAAAACCCTGGATAAGAATTTAATAAAAGGATGGTTACCAGGTGTTTACATCCAAAGATAAAACAACTTAAAAGTTATAAAGGATGAAAAAACTTAATTTATTTTTTGCTTCACTCTTCCTTTTCGCCTCCATTGCTACTTATGCCCAGAACATTAAAAAAGAATATAAAAAACTTTGGGCCAGCGACATGAGTTATGAAGTGGCAGTGGTTGGAATTGGAACTGACGGCACCAAATTATTAAAAGTATGGGGTTACGAGAAAAAAGCCGAAATGGCAAAAATTGAAGCTAAAAAAAATGCTGTTGCTGCCTGTCTTTTTAAAGGCGCAGTGGGCGACAGGGAAAAAGTAGTAAAACCAATTATACCCGATCCGTCGGTAGCTGATGCACACCAGGCCTATTTTGATAAATTTTTTGAAACCGGAGGGAATTACCTTCAATATGTTGCTATAACTACCGATGCTTCAGGTAGCGATATTGTTAAAATGGACAAAGGATACAAAGTTGGTGTAGTGGTATCGGTTATGTACGACAGACTGCGCGAAGAAATGGAACGCCAGGGAATTGTAAAAAAACTATCCAATGTATTAGGTGATAAAGCCAAAAAGCCAACCATCATGGTAGTTCCTTCCGACAACTGGTGTATAAAAAATGGTTTCAAAATGGAATTTGACAACCAGGGCAAAAAGGAAGTTCTTCCTGATTACAAAGCTGCACTGCAAAACAATTCAGATTTGTTATTGGTTATTGGAAAACTGAATACTTTGATGGCCGACCGCGGATTTCCATTAAAAAACCTTGAATCGGAAATGAAAGGAAATGCCCAGGAAGATGCCGAATCAAATATGTTAACAAGTAAGGAATCGGGTTCAGGCATAGCTGAATCTCCAATTGACAAACTAAAGAGAACTGCCAAAGCTGACATTATCATGCAATTGACCTGGACTGTAAATACAACCGGGCCAAAAAAATCAATTACCTTTAACCTGCAGGGCCTCGATGCTTATACAAATAAGCAGGTGGCAGGTGCCCAGGGAACTGGTAGCCCCTCTTTCAGCACAGAATTACCCTTATTATTAGAAGAAGCTGTACTTGCCCATCTCGATAATTTCAACAGTCAATTGATGGCATATTTTCAGGATTTGGCAGTTAATGGAAGGGAGATTAAAGTGAATATTAAAAAATTTGCCAATTGGTCAGACGATTTAGAAACTACATTTGAAGTAGATGGACAGGAAGATGAATTAGCTATCCATATCGAAAACTGGTTTCAGGATCATGCTTTTAACGGAAGCTTTAACCTGGCAGACGGAACTGAAAACCAGATGAGGTTTGAACAGGTACGAATCCCGCTTTATTATGAAAGAAGTGGTAAACAGCAGGCTTACGATGCCAGGAGGTTTGTAAGTGATTTACAGAATTACCTGAAAAAAGAACCTTTCAATATAACATCTAAGATTTACATGCGCGGATTGGGAGAATGCTGGCTAATATTAGGTGAAAAATAAATACTATATAATATATAAGGTATAACAATCCTTTTACCAATTTGAAAACTAAACTTTTATAAAATGAAGAAACTAATATCAATTGCATCCATATTCCTTCTGTTCGTTGCAGGTTTATCTGCTCAAAACGATCAGGGTAAATTAGATGACTATGGCAGAATAACTTTAACACCGGTTTTGGCGCAGGATTTAGGCGATATGCCCAATGAGGCCCAAAACCTTTTAACCTCGAAGTTAAGGCAAATTGCCACCAAAAACGGACTTGGTGGAACGGATATCAATCCACAGTTTATAATTACTGCTACGGTAAGTGTTATAACCAAAGATGTTACGCCCACTGCCCCACCCCAGATTGCTTACAATCTTGATGTAAATCTTTACATTGTGGATTATGTCAATAAAAAAACATTAAGTAACGAAACCATTCCCGTTAAAGGCGTCGGAACCACAGAAACGAAGGCTTATATAAATGGTATTCAGAATATTAATCCTACCAATACCAAAATCAAAGCATTTGTTAAAAAAGGCAAGGAAAAAATTATTGAATATTACAATACGCAGTGCGACTTCATTATCAAGCAGGCAAATGCACTTGTAAAACTTGAAAAATACGAAGAAGCCATAACCATGCTGATTTTGGTACCTGAAGTTTGCCAGGAATGTCATTTTAAAGCCCTTGATGCCATTGAACCAATTTACAAAAAATTCAAAGGCGAAACTTGTGATGAAGACTTACTTGCTGCCCAGAACGCTTACAACAGTGGCGATATGGTAACTGCTAAAAACTCACTCGAAAAAATTGTTCCTGGTACAGATTGCTATGATAAAGCTGTAGATTTGGCCAAAAAGATTAACTCAATTGAGCCGCAGAACCGTGGTATTGAAGGAGAAGTAAAAATGCAGGCAGCTGCACCGGCTACACGTGAAGAAAAATCAGAAGCTTATAAAGAAGTAGCAGCCGAGCACAATACCCAGCAAACTGAATACGATTTAAATTTCATGAACAACGAATAAACAGATTTTTATGTATAATAGAGATTCCGGCACATTAAGTCCGGAATTTCTCCAATTTATTTGTATTAAATTCATTAAAAAAGCAAAGATGAAGAAATCAAATACAAAAATTATCAAGAGCCTGAGTATCTTACTTTTAATAATCATTCCATTCGGACTTTTTTCGCAGGACAAAGTAATTGAAAAAAGTACCAAAAAAAAGCCTGACTGGGTAAATGCAACCATAAAGGATTTTATTATTACCACCGGCAGGGGACCAACCATTGATGAAGCGAAAAATAATGTTGTTCCTGCAATCAGGGAAGAGATTATGAATTCCGTAGCCGTATATGTTCGGTCAAGCAGCGAGGTAACCATTGAAAATGTTAACAAAAACAATGTAATTAACACCATTGAAAGGTTTAAGAATACCTCTACGGTACAAACTGCCGATATCCCTTCGCTTAAAGGTATTTCACTGAATAAGGTAAATGATTACTACTGGGAAAAGTTTGAAGAAAAAGATACCAAAAAAATTACGGTGGCTTATCATGTTAAATATCCGTTTTCGGAGCAGGAATTAAGGAAACTTATCCAGGAATTCAACCAGAAAGACCAGGAAATGACGGATCAGTTGAATGAAATTCTGGATAAAAAGGACAAAATTGATGCTATTGAGGATATTCAAACCTGTATTACCCAACTCGAAAACCTTGTTGGCTATTTTATGGATCAAAGGAAAGAAAAAGCCGAACTGGGACTGACTGAATACAGGGATATGCTAAAATCCATCGAAATTGTGCCAATTGAAAATAACCTGGGCACTTTGAAATATGGATTAAAAATTGGGGAAAAATTTTATAAAACTTCTCAGAAGCCCAAATATAAAAATTCAGAATGTGTTACAATTACTTCAAAAACCAGCGAAGCACATGTACAGGTTATAAAATATACGTATGAGATGTGTTCAGCCGATGACAAGAACCAGATTTCGGTTTCATACAAATACGGGAACAACAAAGTGGATAAAACATTTTACTTTGATGTGACTTCGAACGAAGTAAAGATTTTTCTCAGGGGCGATATAATTATGAAAGCAACTTCAAAAGACAATGACAATGTAAGTGCTTATAATTGTGATTTTACGCTGGTTTCGCAATATGATGCTGCATTTATCATTGATAAAGTTATTCTGGAATGGCCTGGACTTGCACCTGTTACAGTTTCAAATATTGGCAAAGAATTTGCCGGAAAGGGAGTTCAGAATTTCACTCTAGAAGTTAGTGAGCCAATAGATTTGCGAAAATCAAGTTCAAAAAATAAGCCTGCGGTGGATGGAACAGTTTTCTTTAAGGTTAAATCGACCGGAGAAATGAAAAGATACAAGTTTTACAGTCAAAATATAAAAACGGATTGGTAGGTGTTCAGTTATAAATTTGGTTCATTTATCCCTGTTATCTATGGAATTACCAAATTATAAAAGAATTTACTCAAACAAAGCAATAATTTTATATTTAAATAGACAAAATTTCGTTTATATTGTAAATTAAAACTGAATTTAAAATTGACAAATATTTATTACTAATTAAAAATTGAAAACCATGAAAAAAGCATTAGTTATTTTTTCTGCATTATTTCTTCTTATAACCCTGGCCCAGACACAAGGTTTAGCCCAGCTTAAAACTAGGAAAGAATTACAGAAAGAAAGAAACGAATTAAGAAAACAGATAAAAGAAAAGGCTGTAAAACAGGCACGGAAAGAAGCCGAAAGACTTCAAAAAGAAGAAGGTTGGAATGTATTCCCAGGTGAATTGCCTTTAGAAAAACAACTTGAAGAGGCCTGGGAAAAACAATACGAAATGAAGCAAAATCCTGATGGAACCCAGGCAAATGCATACATTTGGTCTACAGGAAATGCTGTTGCCCAAACCAATTCGGCTGCTAAAATGCAGGCTGTTGAACTTGCAAAAGTTGAACTGGCCGGCCAATTAAAAACTTATGTAGCAGCGCTTACAACATCTAACATTGCAAATGCACAATTATCAGGTGTAGATGCTGAAACTGAACAAAGTATAGTTCAATCTGCAAAAAGCATTACTTCCGCTACCTTAACCCAGATTAAACCTATTGTTGTTCTTTACAGAAAACAGATACCCAAAAAAGAACTAAAAAAGAATGCCAACAAGATGCAGTTAGCCCCTGGAACAGTTGAAGTTCAAACCATGTTGTTCTATGATTTATACCAGGTCGACTTCACTACAAGAGATGCTATCAAAACAGAACTGAAAGATAAATTAAAAGATAACGAGCAGGAATTGAAAAAACTAATGGATTTGTAGTATTAAACGTTTATAATAAAAAACCCGTTTTTGTGAAGCGGGTTTTTTTTATTCCTATTATGCAACAGCCAGTAAACAATATCTTAAGGTTAATGAAGGAATATTTTTTAGATACATACTTTACTTATTTTATAAGGTTGATTAGTTTTTCGAACTCTTGCTGGTTAACAGTGTAAGCTGCATTTTCAATAGCCTGAATAAATGTTTCAGCCTCCTGAATTTCCAATTTCTTCATTTCACTTACAATACTTTGAATTTTAGAGATTTCATACACCTTGCAATTTCTTAATTTTTCGAAAAAAGGGATAAAAAATTTGAAATCGTCAGTTTTTAAACTAAAGTTCTCTTCTTTAATTATCAGCGCTTCATTTTTAAATAATTCCTTCTCCTGCGAAGGCAAAGTAAACCAAAAAGTGGTTCCTTGTCCAACAATGCTATCAACTCCGATATTTCCGCCCTGTGCTTCTACCGCCAATTTACAAAAAGTTAAACCCAGTCCGGTTGACCTTGTAAACCCGGACTTTTTAGCTATAATTTGTGTAAATTTATCAAATACCCTGTCTCTCAAGGCATCGGGAATACCCGGCCCATTATCGGAAATTGATATTTTTAATTTGCCGTATTCTGATAATTCAGTATTAATACTTATTTTGCCATTCATTGGCGTGTATTTAATCGCGTTGGTGAGCAGGTTAACCATAATTCTATCCAGCAACTCCAGATCTGCAAAAGCAAAGAGTTTTTCAGGGATAAAATTTCCAATTTGAATTGCCTTTTGAATAATTAAATGGTTCACTTTTAGAATTGAGTTTTCAATTGCCGAATTCAAGTCCAGCCTGGCTGGAAAAACAGGCATTTTAACAGTCTCGTATTTCTGAACATCAAGAATATTATTTACCATATTAAGCATCTGGCCGGCCGGTTGAAGGACAAATTTATCATTTGAATTATTCAGAATAATATTCAGTGGATTTTTTAAATCATGAACTATCATTGCAATTAATCCTTCTTTAAATTCATTGAGTTCTCTTAAATTCTTCAGTGCATTTTCGAGGCTTTCGGCCTGGGCAATAATCTCTTCTTTTTGTTGTTTAAGTTCCTCAGCATATTCTTTCAGTTCAAAATTTGCCTTTTCAAGAGACCTGTTTTGCTTGCCAATTTCGTGTTTCTGATCCAGAAGTTTTTTATTTAATATTTTCTTTTTAAGACGGTTATATAGGCAAAGGAGTAGAATTATAAAAAATGAAATGAAAATTATTATTACCAGGTTTAGATTTATTTTTACCTGAAATGAATCTGAAATCGAAAATATATATTTGAAATTCACTACTAAACCAAAAGGCATATGAAATTAATATTATCTAAAATTAATAAATATATTTGTTAGAATTAAGTGAAAATTTAAAATGTATAAGGAAGTCTTTAAAATATTGGTTGCAGATGATTACCCGGAACATATTAAACTAATTACCAATATTTTATTGGCAGATAGCCAGAAATACCAGGTATTGGCGGCATCAAACGGCAAGAACGCGTTGGAAATAGCACTGTCAGATTTGCCTGATTTAATAATTATGGATTGGGATATGCCCGTTATGAATGGTTTGGAAGCTACAATTGGCTTAAAATCAGATGAAAGCACCCGAGAAATCCCAATTATTATAGCTTCCGGATATCATACCGATTCTCATGCCATTATGGAAGCTCTCGAGAATGGGGCCATTGATTTTGTCCGTAAACCGATAGATAAAATTGAGTTGCTTGCAAGGGTACATTCTATGCTAAGACTGGTTTTATCGCACAGAGAAATTTTAAAACAAAAAGAAATTAATTTCAACCAACAACTTAACTTTAAAATAGGACAGTTGAGTGCACAGGCACTTTCAATAGCCCGACAAAACGAACATTTGCAACTTATTAATGAAGAAATAAAAAACCTCCTCAACTTTTGCAATTCTCAAGGTAAAAAATTAATCTATACCCTGATAGAAAAAACAAATAAAGAAATAAAACAAAACGGCTGGGAGGATTTTGAACAACAATTTAATATCATTTACATTGATTTTAGTACCTCGTTAAATTTAAAACATCCTGATTTAACTACTGCAGAACGTAAACTCTGTTCTTTATTGAGGCTTAACCTCACGTCAAAAGAAATTGCCAACCTTATTTTTCAGGAACCCTCTTCTGTTGATGTAGCCCGATACCGTTTGCGGCAAAAACTGGGACTCGAAAAAGATGAAAACCTTATTACTTATTTATCAGGATTAGGATAATGAAATACTCCTTACTATAATTCCTTTGGGGAAACAATTGGATTAAAATATTGAAATTCTTCATCTTAGCATTTCTTGTAAAGAAAATGTATAGTTACTGAAACTGTATAAAAGAAACTTTATGTCCCACCTATCGTATAATTAAACAAGGTTTCGGGATTAACCATTCAAAAAAAATATTAAATATCAATTAGTTATAAAATATAACATTCCAAATAAAACAATACGTCAACATGGAGAGATTATCATTCAAATCGTCCGTAAGATTTCAAAAGAGTACTATCTTATTAATAATTAGCCTAATAAGCTATTTTAACGTAATAGCACAACCAGGAAAAGACGGCAATTTAACGGTATCATCACTTGGACAATTAGTTAACCGGTATACTAGAATTACTTCGAATGTAACTGCCGGTTCTACAACAATTACGGTGAATAACATAGCATCCGATTTAGGTACATTAACAACCGGAGATCTAATAATGGTTTATCAGGCCCAGGGGGCAAGTATTAGAACAACCAATGATGTAAATTACGGGAGCATAACAAGTTACAATGGTGCAGGATTATATGAATTCATTTATGTAAATTCTGTTGCAGGAAATGTTATTACTGTAAGTTGCGGATTAAAAAACAGTTACAGTGTATCTGGTAAATCGCAGGTGATTAAAGTACCATTATACAATAATCTCACCATTAATTCCGGGGCCTCAATAATAGCTAAGGCATGGGACGGGAATACCGGAGGTATTGTTGCCATTCATGTTAAAGGAATACTTACAAATAGCGGAACCATCGATGTAAGTACCAAAGGATTCAGAGGAGGAAAAAGGGACAATAACACTTTAGCCGCCCATGGCGGTACTTACGATTTCTATGTAACCACCTCAAGTTCAGATGGTGCAGAGAAAGGGGAAAGTATAGCTGGTTATGGACCAGAATATGACTTGTTGGGAGGACGCTATTGCAGAGGAGCACCAGCCAATGGTGGTGGGGGCGGAAATGCGCACAACCACGGCGGTGGCGGTGGTGCAAACGGAGATAATGGACGTCCGTGGACCGGCGCAGGGGTAATGGATCCAAATCCAGCATATTTAGCTGCATGGATGTTGGATCCGGATTATATAGCCAATGGAAATGCATTAACCAATTCATCAGGCGGTGGCAGAGGAGGTTATTCATACTCGGCCAATAATGCAAATGCTTTAACTACAGGGCCTAACAATAGTGCATGGGGCGGAGACTGGCGCCAGGCTTATGGTTCAAGGGGAGGCAGACCGCTGCAAAGTGACATTGAAAACAGAATATTCTTTGGCGGTGGCGGTGGAGCCGGCGATGGAAATAATAATGCATCAAACGATGGTGGTGACGGGGGTGGAATTGCATTTATTGTTGCCAAAACATTTATAGGTACCGGAAAAATTAAAGCCGATGGTGCCAATGGTTTAAATACAGTTGCTGCCGGAAATGATGCACCTGGTGGTGGCGGAGGTGGCGGAACTATTGTGGTTAAGGCAAATACCCTCAATAATCAAACGCTGAGTGCAAATGGTGGAAATGGTGGAAACCAGTTTATATCAGGAAATGAAGCCGAAGGATGTGGCGGCGGAGGCGGCGGCGGCGTCATTGCCACACCTCCAAACGGAGCGGGAACTTGTGGCATTACCTCAAGTTATATATATATTTCGGGTCGGAATGGTTTATCAAACTCTGCAGCTGTAACTGAATTTCTTCCTAATGGTGGCACATGGGGTGCAGATGGTAAATACGATATAAAAGTTTCTGCCGGATTTATCCCTTATACAATCACATGCCTAGTGGATTTGGATGGTGACGGAATTGATGACAGGTCTGCAGATATTGATATTGATAATGATGGTATTTTAAATACTGACGAAGGTTATATGGGCATTTCGGGCGCTGCGGATACCGATGCAGATTTAATCCCAAATTACTCCGACCCTGATTTTATGCCCTATATCGATTCAAACTGCGATGGAATTAATGATATATTTGATTACGATTTAGATTCTACACCGGATTGCATAGATCTTGACTCGGATAATGACGGTATTACGGATTGTATAGAAGCAGGCGGAAATGATGCTGATGGAGATGGAATCTATGATAGCTTTTCAGATGCCAACAATGATGGATTACATGATGCAGCAGGTGCAGGATTGGCTGGTAATGATATGGAAGGTGATGGATTAAAGAATCAACGGGATAGGGATACTGATGGGGATGGAATTACGGATTGTATTGAAGCCGGAGGTACAGATTCAAACGGAGATGGTATTATTGACAGTTTTGCCGATAATGACGATGACGGTTATTCAGATAATGTAGATCCAAAAACAGGAAGGCTCACTTTTTCAGGATCCAGTACAGGGATTTCACCCTTATCAGTTCCGGATTCTGATTCAGACGCTAAAAAGAATTTTACAGATATTGATTCTGATAATGATGGTATATCTGACAATGTAGAAGCACAGACTACTGCTGGTTACAGAATTGCTATACTGCAAGATACTGACAGCGATGGAATATTTGATGTATATGATACAGATAACGGAGGAACAGTTATAACCCTTACAAATACAGATGGATCGGATTTACCTGATTATCTGGATGCAGACAGCGATAATGATGGCGTTCCGGATAATATTGAAGCCAATGATGCAAATTCTGACGGTAATCCGGTACCAACGATTCCAGTATCAAATGCCGACAGCGATGGCGATGGACTGGTTAATTCTTACGATAATTATATTGGTTGGGATATTTCAGTAGCAGGTTACAATGGAACCGGCTCAATTTCACCATTGCAGGACACAGACAATGATAATATAAAAGACTGGAGGGATACAGACGATGACAATGATTGTATAAACACTGCATCAACCGGTGCAGGAAATGAAAATTCAAATTCAAATTCTGCCTGGAACGATGATTTTGACCAAAATGGGGCACCAATTCCAAACTATTTGTTCGCACAAAACTCTTTTTCTGTAATAGGAGCAAGCAGATGTGGAGATGGAACTGTAAATCTGAATGCAACATCAGCGAATCAGGGGAACTTCAATTGGTACACTGTTCCTTCCGGAGGGTCTCCTGTTTTCACACAAAACTCTGTTACTACTTCCACATTTAGTCCTTCAATTACAGCTACTACCAATTATTACGTTGAATTTACAGTTGGAAGTTGTGTGTCAACAAGGAAGTTGGTTGTTGCTACAAAAATTGACAATTCATTCTCTCCTACTGTAACACCAGGTTCAGTTTGCGGTACAGGCTCAGTTACCCTTGCAGCTTCAACAGGATCTACCGGGACTTTCAGATGGTATGATGCTGTATCCGGAGGAAATCTTATTAAAACTGAGAGCAATACTACATCAAGTACCTATATTACTCCTGTTTTATCAGTAAATACAACCTTTTACGTTGAATTTGACAATGGTACATGTACAGGTCAGCGCACACCGGTTTTAGCCAGCGTTTCCTCTCCCCCACCAATTAATGTTACCGATGGATATACCTGCGGTACAACAAGTGCTACATTAACAGCAACTGCATCAGGACCTGGTACTTTTAACTGGTACAATTCCACTTCCGGAGGTCTTTTACTTCAATCTGTGAGTAATGTTGTATCAGACGAATACGTTGCAACTTCGATAACTTCAAACACCGATTTTTATGTCGAATATTCAAATGGATGTTTAACGCCCAGGTATAAAGTATCAGCTTTAATAAATGCTGCTTTAACACCACCTTCAACAACCAGCAATACAAATTGCGGAACAGGAAGTGTTATTTTATCCGCATCAGGTTCAGTTGCAGGTACTTTTCAGTGGTATGATGCCTCAACAGGAGGAAATTTAGTTCAAACCACTTCTGGGGTTTCAAATGATAATTTTACAACCCCTTCACTTTCAGCAGATAAAACTTATTATGTATCATTTTCGAACATACAATGTACAAGTAGTCGTACAGCTGCAACTGCTTATATAGTAGCTTCTGCAAATATAAATGCACCAAACGGATCAAGGTGCGGCACCGGTACGGTATTTTTAACTGCAACATCTAGTGTCCCGGGTACTTTCAGATGGTACTCGGCTGCAAGCGGCGGTATTTTATTGTTAACAAGCAGCACTGGGGTACTTACCTCAACTTATGAAACAGCAAGTATAACTGCAGGTAACTCAACTACCTACTACGTTGAATTTACTTCTGCATCACCTGTATGTACAATATCACCCAGAAAAGCTGTTACTGCTACTGCTTCAACCACACCTGTAATAACACCTTCTGGTACGCTTTCAAACAGTGTATACACCACAAATGTATGCAGCGCAGGTACACAAACACTTACCGCTACGAGCGATCAGGCTGGTACTTTCAAATGGTACGATGCTTCATCAGGTGGAAGCCTTGTATACAGCCAGTCAGACAACACAAATCCGTACAATTGTTCTTTCACAACACCTTATTTAAGTAGTTCAACAGATTATTATCTTGAATTTGACAACGGAACCTGTACCACTTCGAGGCAGGACGTGAGAATTAATGTAATAGGAACTTCAGAACCTACAGTTAATGAGGCATCCCGATGTGGACCCGGAACAGTAGTTTTAAGTGCCATTTCTCAAACACCAAGTCAATTCAGATGGTATGATGCACCAACTGGTGGTACACTGCTGCAAACATCAGGCAACGGAGTCTATAACAATACTTATACAACACCGAGTATTTCTTCCACCACAACTTATTATGTAGAATACACGTCAAGCGGCTGTACAAGTCCCCGGGTGCCTGTTGTTGCTACAGTAAATTCAGCGCCTTCTGCCCCATTGGCTATAGATGGATCAAGATGTGGCGGAGCTGGTACAGTTTTAATAGGTGCTTATAGCGCATCTAATACAAATATTTTATGGTATTCAGCAAGTACCGGTGGTACTGCACTTTTTACAGAAAATGGGGTGAGTGTATCAAATTTTACAACTCCTTCAATAGCATCAACAACAATATATTATGCCGAAACCCATAACGGAACTTGCGCATCTACTTCAAGAACAGCTGTTAATGCAGTGGTTACAACCGGAACTGCAGTAGTCCCCACAGCATCCAGTGTCAGTAACTGCGGAAGTGGTTCATTTTCGCTGACAGCCAATTATGCATCATCTGGGGTTTTCAGGTGGTACGATGCTTCTTCGGGTGGAAATTTACTTAAAACCGAACCTGCTGTTACATCCTCTTCTTATACCACACCCGTTTTGTCAAGTTCAACAAACTATTATGTTGCTTTCGACAGGGGAATTGCAGGAACATGTCCCACTGCATCGAGGGTTGTTTCAGCTGTCACCATAAATTCGGTTCCACCGGTTCCAACGGTAACAGATAATTCTGTTTGTGGTGCAGGATCAGTGGCACTTACTGCCACATCCTCAACTTCCGGTAATTTTTACTGGTACGATGTTCCTTCGGGAGGATCTGTTTTAAATACTGAATTAAACGTATTGTCATCAACTTACCCAACCCCTTCCATTTCAACAAATACATCGTATTATGTAGCATTTGGTGATGGTTCATGCACAAGTAACAGGGTAAAAATTAATGCAATTGTTTATGGTATTCCAAATGCACCGGTGGGAATTAACTCTTCGAATTGCGGGGCTGGAAATGTAACCCTGGGAGCAACCTCTTCTGGCAATGGTAATTTTTTATGGTATGATGCACCGGGAGGTAATTTACTTTTAACGGATCATAATACCAGCAATTCTTCCTATAATACAGGTTCAATTTTATCAAATACTGACTATTATGTATATTTTAACAATGGGACATGCACCAGTTCAGGCACAACAGTATCAGCATTCATCAATCCTGCACCTGTTGCTCCTATTGTTACAGGTGCAGAAAGATGTGGGGTTGGTTCACTTTCCCTGAACGCTGAATCAACAATTAGCGGCACTTTCAGGTGGTATACGGCTTCTACCGGAGGTGCGCTCTTACAAACTAATTCAGGAGTGACCAGTTCGACTTTTATTACGCCTGTCCTGTCTTCTTCAACAACATATTATGTTGAATTTTTTGATGGGACATGTCCAAGTACTCGTGTTCCGGTAAATGCGGATATTAATACCTGCGTTACTTTAAGTGTAGATAATCCGGTTATCTCCGAAACCGGAGGAATAGCAACTTTTACAATTTCGTTAAGCAGTATTTCAACTGTTGATGTTATTGTAAATTTAAACTTAAGTGGAACTGCTACAGGTCCGGATTATTCAAATTCAAATACTTCTGTTACAATTCCTGCCGGAAGCTTAAGTGGAACATTTACGGTAACTGCAACCGAAGACGATATTTATGAAGGAAACTCGAATGAATCTATAATTGTTGATATTGCAAGTGTTATTAATGGTTCAGAAGTCGGAAATCAGCAACAAACAACTGAAATCTCGGACAATGAAACAGCCCCTACAGTGGTACTAACAGCAAATCCATTATCCATTGGTGAAAACAATATAATTTCTATAATTACTGTTACCCTTTCCGGAACCACTTATGAAGATGTCAATATAGCGCTTGGTTATACAGGTTCCGCTTTCGGTTCTGATGTTGATTATTCGGGTGGAGCAACAATGTTAACTATTCCTGCCGGACAGTTGACTGCAACTACGTTGGTTACCTCAGTGGAAGATGCATTTTATGAAGGTGATGAAACCATTATCGTCGATATAAACAATGTAACAGGTGGAGGTGCAACTGAAAACGGCAATCAGCAAGCCAATATTTTAATTATAGAAAATGATCCTCCGCTGGCAAATCTTGAAGTTGCTAAAATTGTAAACAACTTTACACCAAATGTTGGAGAGAATGTTACCTTCACCTTAACAGTAACAAACCATGGTTCCAATACAGCGACTTCCGTTTCTCTCAACGATTTATTACCTTCGGGATATTCTTATGTTTCTGACAATGGCGCAGGAGCTTATGTCCCTGGTACCGGTGTCTGGACCATCGGCAGCCTTGCCAACGGGGCTACTGCCACTCTTGATATTACGGCTACGGTTAATGCTTCCGGTTCTTATGCCAATACGGCTTCGGTGTCCAGCCCAACCGCTGACCCCGTGCCCGGCAACAACTCATCAACCAGCACCCCTGTTCCGGTGCCACAGGCCAACCTTTCGATTACCAAAAATGTAAGCAATGGCACTCCTAATGTAGGCTCGAACGTGGTTTTCACCCTTTCGGTGACCAACAACGGTCCCAGCACAGCGGCTTCGGTTTCTGTCAACGATTTATTACCTTCGGGTTATTCTTATGTTTCTGACAATGGCGCAGGGGCTTATGTTCCCGGTACCGGTGTCTGGACCATCGGCAGCCTGGCCAACGGGGCTACTGCCACTCTGGATATTACTGCTACTGTTAATGCTTCCGGTTCTTATGCCAATACAGCTTCGGTGTCCAGCCCAACCGCTGACCCCGTGCCAGGCAACAACTCATCAACCAGTACACCTGTTCCGGTGCCACAGGCCAACCTTTCGATAACCAAAAATGTAAGCAATGGCACTCCCAATGTAGGCTCGAACGTGGTTTTCACTCTTTCGGTGACCAACAACGGACCAAGTACTGCGGCTTCGGTTTCTGTCAACGATTTATTACCTTCGGGTTATTTGTATGTTTCTGACAATGGCGCAGGGGCTTATGTTCCCGGTACCGGTGTCTGGACCATCGGCAGCCTTGCCAACGGGGCTACTGCCACTCTTGATATTACGGCTACTGTTAATGCTTCTGGCTCTTATGCCAATACGGCTTCGGTGTCCAGCCCAACCACTGACCCCGTGCCCGGCAACAACTCATCTACAAGCACCCCTGTTCCGGTGCCACAGGCCAATTTGGTGATGACCAAAAATGTAAGCAATGGCACTCCCAACGTGGGCTCGAACGTGGTTTTCACCCTTTCGGTGACGAACAACGGACCCAGCACAGCGGCTTCCGTTTCTGCCAACGATTTATTGCCATCAGGATATTCCTTTGTTTCTGACAATGGCGCAGGGGCTTATGTTCCCGGTACCGGTGTCTGGACCATCGGTAGTATGGCCGACGGAGCTACTGCCACTTTGGATATTACTGCAACGGTAAATGCTTCTGGCTCTTATGCCAATACGGCTTCAGTGTCCAGCCCAACCGCTGACCCCGTGCCCGGCAACAATTCGGCCACCAGCACACCCGTTCCGGTGCCACAGGCCAACCTTTCGATAACCAAAAATGTAAGCAATGGCACTCCCAATGTGGGCTCGAACGTGGTTTTCACCCTTTCGGTGACCAACAACGGACCCAGCACTGCGGCTTCCGTTTCTGTCATTGATTTATTGCCTTCGGGTTATTCTTATATTTCTGACAATGGCGCCGGGGCTTATGTTCCCGGGACCGGTATCTGGACCATCGGCAGCCTGGCAAACGGGGCTTCTGCCACTTTGGATATTACTGCTACGGTTAATGCTTCCGGTTCTTATGCCAATACAGCTTCGGTGTCCAGCCCAACCGCTGACCCTGTGTCCGCCAACAATTCGGCCACCAGCACGCCTGTTCCGGTGCCACAGGCCAACCTTTCGATTACCAAAAATGTAAGCAATGGCACTCCCAACGTGGGCTCGAACGTGGTTTTCACCCTTTCGGTGACCAACAACGGACCCAGCACAGCGGCTTCCGTATCTGTCAACGATTTATTGCCTTCGGGTTATTCTTATGTTTCTGACAATGGCGCAGGGGCTTATGTTCCCGGTACCGGTGTCTGGACCATCGGCAGCCTGGCCAACGGGGCTAGTGTTTCTCTGGATATTACTGCAACGGTTAATGCTTCTGGTTCTTATGCCAATACGGCTTCGGTGTCCAGCCCAACCGCTGACCCCGTGCCCGGCAACAACTCATCAACCAGCACACCTGTTCCGGTGCCACAGGCCAATTTGGTTGTTACTAAATCGGTAAACAATACAAACCCTGTGATTGGTGAAAATGTAATCTTCACTTTAAATGTTACGAATAATGGACCAAGTGATGCGACAGGAGTAATTGTCACAGATAATTTACCTGATGGCTATACTTTTATTGCAGCCAATCCGCTAACAGGTAGCTGGAATTCACCCAATTGGACCATAGGAAACCTTGCAGATGGCGCTACAGCAAGTTTGGAAATAACCGCGCAAGTCAATTCTTTTGGGAATTTTTTAAATACAGCTACAGTTATCGGTGATCAGCCAGACCCGGTTTCGGGCAATGAAAATGACGGAGTATCAATAAATGGAACTGATTTGGTAACAACCAAAACTGTAAACAACAACATGCCAAATGCAGGGGAAGATGTTATTTTTACGATTACAGTTAAAAATAATGGGCCTGCAAATGCAACCGGAGTAATAGTAACAGACAATATACCAAATGGTTATACCATCGTAAATGTATTACCAACAAAAGGAAACTGGATCTATCCTAACTGGAATGTTGGAAACCTTGACAATGGAGCAACAGAATCGGTTCAAATTACAGCAAGGATTGAAGCAAGCGGAAATTATACAAATACTGTGTCCGTTAAAGGAGATCAACCGGATCCTGTAAAAGGAAATGAAAATGATACAGCTTCTGTTTTAGGCACAGATTTGGTCATAACTAAAATTGTAAATAACAGCAATCCAAACATTGGCGACAATGTTATATTTACAATTAACGTGGTGAACAATGGTCCGAGAGATGCAACTGGAGTAGTGGTAACCGATTTATTACCAGATGGTTACACATTTGTATCTGCTCTTCCAACACAGGGCAGTTGGACTTATCCGGATTGGAACCTGGGAAATCTTGATAATGGAAAATCTGAAAGTATTCAGATTACTGCAACTGTCAATGAAAAAGGGAATTTCCTAAATTCCGCATCAGTGAAAGGAGATCAGCCGGATCCTGTTCCTGGAAATGAAAGCGATGGTACCGCAATTAATGGTTGTGATATTGTAATTACCAAAACAATTGACAAGAACAACCCTTTAGCAGGAGACAATGTTATATTTACCATCACAGCTACTAATAATGGACCGGGAAATGCCACTGGTGTAGTTCTTACAGATAATTTGCCTGACGGATATACTTTCGTAAATGCCAATCCTTCTGCTGGTTCGTGGAATTCACCAGAATGGACAATTGGTAACCTGGCAAATGGAGCAACAGAAACCCTGCAGATTACTGCTTTGGTTAATCAGAAAGGAAATTACAATAACATTGCCTCAGTAATTGCAGATCAGCCCGATCCGGCAGGAGGAAATGAAATAGACAGTGTCACAATTACAGGTGCAGATCTTTCTGTTACAAAAACAGTTGATAAATTTAATCCTAATGTGGGTGATAATGTTGTATTTACGATTACAGTTACCAATAACGGTACATTAGATGCAACGGGAGTGACAGTTACCGATTTATTACCGGATGGATATACTTTTGTAAGTGCCAATCCTTCAAGTGGAACATGGAATGATCCGACCTGGACTATTTCAAACCTTGCAAACGGAGTTTCAGAAACATTGCAAATTACTGCCCTTGTGAATGCAACCGGGATCTATGTGAATACAGTTTCCGTTATCTCAGATCAGCCGGATCCAGTACCCGGAAATGAAAATGATTTGGTTTCACCAGTTCCGAAAAACCAGGCAGACCTAAAAGTTACTAAAACTGTGGACAACCTGTTACCAAACGTTGGACAAAATGTGGTTTTCACCATTACGGTGGCCAACAATGGACCCAGCGATGCAACCGGGGTGATTGTTACAGATAACCTGCCCGATGGATACGCATTTGTTAGTGCTACACCTTCTGCGGGTTCATGGAACTCCCCTGACTGGACCCTTGGTAACCTGGCTAATGGTGCTTCGGCAAATATTCAAATTACTGCTACTGTTTTGGTATCAGGCAGTTATGCAAATACCGCTACAGTTATCGGAAACGAACCCGATCCAACGCCCGGCAATGAAACAGATTTGGTAATTCCTGTACCAAATAAAAATACTTCACCTACAGCACAAGATGACAATATAAGTGTTGATGAAAACTCATTGAACAACATTTTGGATGTTTTGGCTGATAACGGAAACGGAACAGATAACTTTGGAACAGATGGACCATCGTCAACTGATTTATCCATTTTAACAGCGCCCCAACATGGTGCAGCTACAGTGGATAATAATGGAACTCCAAACGATCCTACAGATGATGTAATTATATATACGCCATCATCTGATTTCGATGGAAGTGATTCATTCACTTACCAGATTTGCGATGCAAATGGTGATTGTTCAACAGGTACTGTAAATGTTACTGTCAACAATGTAAATCAACCGCCGGTAGCAGCGTCAGATTATCTATCAATTAAGATGAACTCTGGTACAGTAACGATAAATGTTACCCAAAACGATACTGATCCTGACAATGATTTGGTACCCGAATCAGCTGTTCTGGTTAAGGGTTCAACCAATGGAAGCCAGGCTACAATTGACAATAACGGAAATATCGTTTATACCCCGGCCGAAGATTTTTTTGGTATTGATACATTAATATATAAGGTATACGATGCAGCCGGACTATTTGATACAGATACCTTATTTATAACAGTTGAATCAGAGATAAAGGTTACCAATACTTTTTCTCCGAATAACGACGGTATAAATGACAAACTTTATATTAAGAGCATAGATGGAACAGACAATGAAATTTTTATCTATAACAGGTGGGGAAATGAAGTTTTCCATGTTGAGAATTACCGTAACGATGTAAATGCCTGGAATGGAAGGGCACAAAATAAAACCCGGTTTGGCGGAGATGAAGTGCTTCCCGTTGGTACGTACTTTTATATTCTTTATATAAAAGGAAGCAATAAGCCTTTAAAAGGATATATTTACTTACAGTACTAAGTTATTGTGAAGAATAGTAGAAATCTATGAAAATGAAAATAATGAATAAAATCAGATGGACAATTGTGGCAATTGGAATTCTAAATTATGTAATTGTCAATGCCCAGCAAAATGTGATGTTGACGCAATATGCATCTGCCCTTCAGCTTACCAATCCTGCTTACGTGGGAACTTCCGGAAGGTTGAATGCCACCGGAATAATACGAAATCAATGGGTAGGTTTTGAAGGTGCACCAAAAAGCCAGGTATTAATGGTAAATTCACCATTTTTGAGGTATCACCTGGGTATTGGACTGAACCTTATCCGGGACGAAATCGGACCAACCAGGAATACATTAATTTATCTTAATGTGGCCTATAATTTTAATTTAAACGAAAATGTAAAACTTTCGATGGGTTTAAGCGGAGGAGTAAATGCAAAAAAACTGGATATTAATGCTTTAGATCCAGTGTCAACCAGTGATCCGGCCTATAATTTATCCGACCAGGTTGAATTTTTACCTAACTTTGGTACAGGGGTATATATTTATTCCCCAAAATTTTATATCGGGTTATCCACACCAAAATTGCTAAAAAATGTAACCAAAACCAACGATCCAAATTCCCTGACCACTGGTGGCGAAGAAAAGCATTTTTATCTGATTGGAGGATACTTGTTTAACATGGGAGAAATGTGGAAAGGAAAACCTTCATTTTCGATAAAGGCGGTGAAAGGCGCCCCATTTTCTGTTGATTTAACTGCCAATGCCATTTATAATGATAAAATATGGTTTGGCGCCATGTACCGGCTTGGTGATGCTGTTGGTATAATCTTCCAGTACCAGATTAGCGAAAAATTAAGGGCAGGCTATTCCTACGATCTTCCATTAACCGAAATGCAGAAGAATACAACGGGATCGCATGAAATTCTAATTTCGTATGATCTTGTTTTTAAGGACAGAAAAATTGTAACACCAAGGTATTTTTAACCTACTTAATTTCTTTCATCCATCAAAACGTAAATGAACTATGCATTCTATAATTAAAATATTTTTACTGCCGGTAATTTTATTCTCCTCTTTATTTCAGGGCCATGCTCAATCGGGAAGATTACACAAGGCAGATAAGAGTTTTTCATATTATAATTTTCAAAAATCTATTGAACTCTATTTAAAAATTGCTGAAAAGGGGTATAAGGCAAGTAACCAGGTACATGTAAATACCAGGTTGGGCGATTCATACAGGCTTACAAACGATACTAAAAATGCCGAAGTATGGTATCAAAAGGCAATTGCAGGACAAGGATGCGATACAATTACCTATTACCATTATGCACAGGTTTTACGAAGCAATAAAAAATATGAGGAATCAGGTATATGGATGAAAAAGTTTCTGGACTTGAATCCAAAAGACAGGGAAGCGGTTGAAATAATGGCAAATTTCAAAGACTATGAAAAACTCCTTGAAGATTCAGGAAAAATTTCAATTGAATGGCTTGAAATAAATTCTGCCCTTTCCGATTACAGTCCGGCTTTTTTTAAGGATAGAATAATTTTCGTTTCCTCGCGGGATAGTATCTCCGCACGTCGCAGCTCGTGGACCGATGAACCATTTTATAGCCTGTACGAATTCCGGCTCGACTCGATGAACAAACTTTTAAGTTACAACCGGCTATTTGGAGAAGTGAACACTAAATACCATGAAGGACCCGTGGCATACGACAATGCATCTGGAATACTTTATTTTACAAGAAATAATTATTTTAAAGGAAAAAAAGGCGAAAGTAAAGATAACGCTACCTATTTAAAAATTTACCAGGCTTCGTATAAAGAAGGTAAATGGGTGGATATTAAGGAACTGCCATTTAATAGTGATGAATATTCATGTGCCCACCCTGCAATATCACCAGATGGGGCAAAACTGTATTTTATTTCAAATATGCCCGGTGGATATGGAGGAACTGATATTTATTATTGCAATAAAACAGATTCAGGATGGTCGAAACCTGAAAATATGGGCAAACCGGTCAACACACTGGCCAATGAACTGTTTCCATCTTTTTCGGATGAAGGTATATTTTATTTTGCTTCCGAAGGACACCCGGGTTTAGGAGGAATGGACATTTTTTCTTTTTCGGATGGAAAACTTAAAAATCTTGGCTATCCCATAAATACAAATTTCGACGATTTTGGAATATGCACCCATTTTGGCGACAAAGGGTATTTTACCTCCAACCGCAGAGGCGGCCTGACCAGGGACGACATTTATTATTTTAAAATTAACCAGCCTCCGGTTGCCAACGAAGATAAAGCTTTTATTGAAATCATCGCCAATAATTTTAATATTGATACTTTATACATTCCTGTTTTAAAAAATGACACTGATCCTAACAGGGATTTAGATACCACAAAAATAACACTGTTTTCAAAATCCAATAAACTTTCAATTGCCTTGCCGGATGAAAGAGGCACTATTATTTACCTGCCTGAAAAAGGATATAAAGGTGTGGATACATTGCAATATGTAGTTTATGACAAAACCGGACTGACGGATACTGCAAATGTATTTGTTTATATTTTTGGAAAAAATCCACCTGTTGCAAAATTGGATAGAAAGTATCTTGAAAAAAACAGTAAGAACAATGAAATAAATGTTTTGGAGAATGATTCCGACCCTGATGGAAACCTTGTTCCTGATTCGGTTGAAATCGTTAAAGAACCAACAAATGGAATATTTGCTATTTCCAAAGGTTTGATAAAATATTCACCAAACAAGGATTTTACAGGTAAGGATTTTTTGGTTTACCGGATATTCGATACGGATGGTTTAAAAGATGAGGACAGTTTGTTGATTGATGTTAAAGGCAAGGTAATTACAAAAGATTTTGAACTTAGCTTAACTATTAATTTCGAAACCGGAAAATGGAATATTTTGCCGCAGGCTGCCTTAATGTTAGATTCAGTTGTAAATATATTAAATGAATATCCGAACCTTGAAATTGAATTAGGTGCACATACTGATTCACGAGGGTCAGTTAATGCCAACCAGACCTTATCACAAAAAAGAGCTGAATCTTCTGTTGCTTATATTGTAAGCAAAGGAATTGATGAAAAAAGATTGGTGGCTTATGGATACGGTGAAAGTGAACTTATAAATCGTTGTAAGGATGGTGTTAATTGCTCTGCTGCCGAACATGCAGCCAACAGGCGGGTTACAATAAAGGTAACCAAATTTTAGAATAATTTTGTTTTAATATTCATATACCGGATGGCCTTCGGAGATCAATGACCAATTCGAATGGCTTTCCGGCATTTTTTATTCTAAACCTGCACTTTACCAGGATCATTAATTTGTGAGGAATACCATGTTAGAGAATTCTCCTTTTGAGTTCTTTAGTGGTACCATTTTCCAGGTCTTTTGCACCCCAAAAACAGTTTCATTAAATTCAACAATTCTTTCAATATTAATTCCATTAAATACAACTCCCTGGTTTTCAGGTTTAAATCGGGTAATCAAATTAATTTTTGACTTTTCAATATCTTCAGTAAAATAACCTGATGAATAGGTATTCAGCCATTCAATATTGCCTTTCGAATCGGTAATAAAAACAAAAATATCGATGCAGTTGAAAACACCTATTACCTTAACCAGCTGATCTTTAACAGAATTTAAAGCGTCGTTTTGCATTAATATTACTTCACTTACCTTTTTAATTTTATTGCCATAAAAGAAAATGGTAAAGAGCAAAAGTCCGAGTATCAGAACAAATCCCGCAATAAAAATATTACGAAGCATTTTCTGGTGTTCAACTTCAGAATTGACAAGGTAATCTGACCTTAAATCAAGTATAGATGGAACCGAATCATTTATTGAAAAATTGATGGAATCAGTATTCGCAGATTTAATTTGAGCCGGATTGGCAGCAACAGAAATGCCTATGGTGAAAATTGCCAGAATCAACAGAAGTATTTTATTCATGGTTTAAATTTTTTCCGAAATTAGTAATATTTTTTTGATATTTAGATAAGTATAAATGACATTTATAATAGTCATCTTATTTTGTAAATAAAAAATAAAATCTATAATTATTTATGGATTTGAATTCAATATCATTTAGTTAGTAAAACATTTTATTTTAATTAAAATTTGTGTAGTTTGGTGTATTGGTGATTTTGTAGCTATATATTTTGCCACCAAAACACTAAAACACCAAATTTTCACCAAAGATTTCTTAACTAAACGGTATTGGATTTGAATTCAATAAAAATGAACTATCGCCATAACTTAAAAAGCGATAATCGTTTTCCAAAGCAAATTGATAGATTTTCTTCCAGTTGTCACCTGTAAAAGCCGCAATGAGTAATAAAAGCGTGCTTTGTGGCTGGTGAAAATTCGTAATAAGTCCTTCTACCATCCTGAAACGATAGCCTGGAACAATCATTATACTCGTTTTGGCTTTTAATCGTTGTAAGTTGTTGTCTTTCAGATAATTCAAAACACATTTCAGAGCATCTTCAACAGTTATTTCAATTTTGGTATTATAAATTTCCCATTGGCTTATTGAAAATGGGTTTTCCTCCTTTAACAATAACTTTACCCCTATCCAGTAAATACTTTCCAAAGTCCTGACCGATGTGGTACCCACGGCAATTCTCCGTCCTTTTTGAGCCATCAATTGTTTCATAGAAACCAATTCCACTTCAAAACTTTCTTCGTGCATATGGTGGTCTTCGAGGGTCTGACTTTTTACAGGCCTGAAGGTTCCGGCACTTACATGAAGGGTTATATTTAACCGGTCAACCCCTTTTGTTTTAAGCGAATTAAAAACATACTCAGTAAAATGCAATCCGGCTGTGGGCGCTGCTACTGAGCCATTAACCCTTGCATAAACAGTCTGGTAGCGGGTTTTATCTTCTTCAGCCTCTTTCCTGTTAAGATAAGGCGGTAAAGGCATGTGGCCGGAGAGTTCTAAAATATCGCCAAAAGTTAGTGAAACATCCGAATCTTTTTCTTTTAATTGCCATGAAAAATCAACCAAAAAGCTGCCATCTTCAAATGACTGATTGCCCTTTGTAACTTTTAGAATAAATCTTTTTTCTTTGAATTCTATTTCTTTAACAAGAATTTCATCCTTCCATTTTTTTAAATTTCCAACCAAACATTTCCACTGGCATGATTCGGTTACCTGGAAAGAAAGGTTATAATCCAAAGGTAAGTAAGGTTCAAGACAGAAAATTTCAATCCGGGCACCGGTTTCTTTAAAAAATTCGAGCCTTGCCTGTATGACACGGGCATTGTTAAACACCAATAAGTCATTCGGTTGCAACAGTTCGGGCAATTGATTGAACAGGTGCGATTGAATTAAATTATCTTTAAAAAACAAAAGCTTCGATTCATCCCTTTTTTCCACCGGAAATTTAGCTATCCTGCTTTCGGGCAAGGAATAGGAATAATCCTCAATTTTAATCTGCTTAAGCTTTTCAATCATCATGCTGCAAATTTAATCTTATTTTTATTGAAGGCAATTGTTGCGTATTTTTGTATGCGATAGGATCAATGTATAGAGTTTAAAGTTCAGAGTTTAAAGTTTAAAGTTTAGAGTTCAAAGTTTAAAGTTCAAAGTTTAAAGTTCAAAGTTTAAAGTTCAAAGTTTAAAGTTTAAGGTTCAAAGTTTAAAGTTCCCAGTTTAAAGTTTAAAGTTTAAAGTTTAAGGTTTAAAGTTTAAAGAAACTTAAAACACGGAACCCGGCTTCGAGAACTTCAGCCTTAGCAATGTAAAACCCGAAACTTGGAAATGAAAACCCGGAACTCGAAACTGAAAACGCGAAACAAAAACTCAAAATTCAAAACTTAAAACTCAAAACTCGAAACTCAAAACTCGGAACTCGAAACTCAAAACTCAAAACTCAAAACTCAAAACTCGGAACTCGAAACTCAAAACTAGAAACTCTAAACTAGAAACTCTAAACTAGAAACTCTAAACTCAAAAAAAATGAAATTCAACATAGGAGATAAAGTACGGTATTTAAATGATATTGGTGGTGGAATAGTCACAAAATACGTTGACAGTCAAACTGTTATTATAATAGATGAAGATGAATTTGAAATCCCGGTCCCGGTAGATGATCTGATACTTGATCAACCTTTTTCATATCGTGATAAGCCGGATGAAAAGGAAAACAAACAAAAGAACCCTGATCAGAACAAAAAGCAGGTTGAAAACAAAAAGGATGATTTTCTTGCTTTTTACCTTGCTTTTGTTCCCCTGGATCAAAATAAAACAACCGACAGCGATTTAATGGTTTACCTGGTAAATGACAGCAATTATGGTGTATCGTGTAACCTTGTATTTCACTATGGAGCCATGTGTGTGAGCCATGTGAAGGATATTGAAGCAAATACCAAACTTGAAATAAGGAAACTTCCCAAAACAGGGTTAAATGATATTTCAGAAATTACTGTTCAGGCTTTCTTTCACCACGAAAAGCCCCACAAACCATTTCCTGTACTCAATAAAAGCATTGGGTTCGATCCCGTAAAATTCTTCAGACCAAACAGTTATACCAATTCAGATTTTTTCGAAGAACTATCCTGTATTTTCGAGATATATAACGAAAGTAAAAGTCTGAACAAGGAATCTGAGCTAAAACTAAAGGAATTAAAAGAAGCATTTATTGAAAAAGAAATTGTAAATGAAGAAATAAACAAAAAGCCGGTGTCAAAAACCACCCGAAATGAAGAAACCTGGGAAATTGATTTACATATCCATGAATTGCTCGACGACACAAGCGGAATGTCGCCCAAAGATATGATAGATTACCAAATGGATACATTCAGAAAAGAAATGCAAATTGCCATATCAGCAAGAATAAAAAAAATTATCTTTATACATGGAAAAGGCGATGGCGTACTTAAAACTGAAATACGAAAAGAATTGAAAACCAATTACAGGAAATACCAGTTTCAGGATGCTTCTTTTCAACAATACGGATTTGGCGCTACAGCAGTATACTTAAGGTAAATTCATTAATTATTGTTAAATGAAGACCGCCATATTCAGCAAATTTAGCTTCTAACTGAAAATTTACTAATTTTGCGCAGTTTTTCAATCGTATCTTTTTTTAGTGTATTTTGCTTTTTACGAGAAAAACTTTTAACTTAATAGTCTGATATTAAACCAACTAAATAAAATCAACAATTATGCCCGGAATGGAGTTATTTGGTGCCGAAGAACGCAAAGAAGTAATGGATGTTCTTGAAACAGGTGCCCTTTTCAGATACAATCACGATGAAATGCGCAAGGGACACTGGAAAGCCAGGGAACTTGAAGCAGAAGTATGTAAATATACAGGCGCTAAATATGCTCATGCCATGTCAAGTGGATCAGCAGCTGTTTTGGCAGCACTCGCTGCATCCGGAATAGGTCATGGACACGAAGTAATTGTTCCTCCTTTTACCTTTATGGCTACCATCGAAGCAGTGCTTTATGCAGGAGGTTTACCGGTATTCGCTGAAATTGACGAGAACCTGTGCTTAAGTGTGGAAGGCATAAAAAAAGCAATTACCCCTAAAACCAAGGCAGTCCTTTTGGTGCACATGTGCGGTGCTGCTGCCGATTTGGACGGAATTACGGCACTTTGTAAAGAAAAGAATTTGACATTGGTTGAAGATGCCGGGCAGGCGATGGGTGCCTTTTACAAAGGAAAATCAGTGGGGCTTTTTGGAACCTGCGGTTCTTTTTCTTTCGATTTTTTTAAGATAACCACTGCCGGCGAAGGTGGGTTGCTGATTACCAACAACGAGCAACTTTACAAAGATGCTGATTGTTATTCTGACCATGGCCACAGCCACATAGGCGATGTACGCGGAATGGAAACCCATCCTGTATTGGGATTTAATTTCAGGATAAGTGAATTGCACGCTGCTGTTGGATTAGCACAAATGCGTAAAATTGAAAAATTAAGGGCTGCAAAAAAGGCCAACCAGCAATACCTGAAAAACAAATTGTCTGCCATTAATGAAATTACTTTCAGGCCTGTGGTTGACGAAGAAGGCGACAGCGGCACTTTTCTGAATTTCTTTTTACCCACTACCGGATTGGCCGGAAAAGCAATGGCAGAGTTTGGAAAATCGGGTGTGGCCGGTTGCAATTACTGGTATACCAATATGTACCATTTTATAAACCAATGGGATCACCTTAAAGAATTGAAAACTTCGGCACCTTTGGCCATCCATCATTTTGGAGCGCCACAGGATTATAAAAACCTGCAATTGCCAAAATCCCAGGAAGTAGTTGGAAGGCTCATTTCTCTGGGAATAAGGGCTACCTGGACCAAAGAACAAATGGATGAACTGGCAGAAAAAATGGTGGCTGCAATCAGGAAAATATTATCATAGTTCAAATTAACTCAATACACTGTGTTTAAAAATATTAAAGGTATAGATAAAGTTGTTTTCGGAACAGGAAGTTTTGATCAACTGGAAGAAATTATTAAACCTAAAAGGGAATTAAACGATAAGTTTTTTGTTTTCCTTGTGGATGATTTTTTTAGGGGAAAATATCTGGAAAAACGCCTTCCTGCTGATGTGGATGATATTGTTGAGTTTATTTATACCAGCAAGGATGAACCTAAAACCAGCCAGATTGATAAACTGAAAGAAAAAATTATAGCTGCCAAAGGACTTCCATCGGGCGTTGTTGGAATTGGAGGCGGCAGTATTATGGATATTGCAAAGGCACTTTCTGTGATGTTCAATCAGGAAGGTTCTTCTGAACTTTACCAGGGACTCAACCTGGCAAAAAACCCTGGCCTGTATCATGTCGGAATTCCGACCATTTCCGGAACAGGTGCCGAATGTTCAACAACAGCTGTATTAACCGGGCCTGTTAAAAAGCTTGGAATTAAAGGCGAATTTACCCCATTCAACCAGTTAATTCTAGATCCGGAATTAACTTTAACTGTTCCCAGAAACCAGTGGTTTTATACCGGAATGGACACCTATATTCATTGCATTGAATCAGAATCGGGCCGGCACTACAATACAATGAGCAAAGCCTATGGTGATCAGTCGCTTGTGTTGTGCCGTGAAGTTTTTCTTGGAAAAAACAGTGGACAAAACATGGAAAATGCAGAAAAACTGATGGTAGCTTCGTTATTTGGCGGATTAAGCCTCAGCTTTTCAGAAGTTGGTGTTTGTCATGCCCTTTCTTACGGACTATCGTATGTTCTGGGCACTCGACATGGAATAGCCAATTGCATTTCGTTTAATGTACTCGAAGATTATTATCCACAGGGAGTTAAGGAATTCAGGGAAATGATGCACAAGCACCATATCGATTTACCTGTAAATCTGGCCCACGAATGGTCGGAAGATCAGATTACCAAAATGGCTGAAATTTCATACGCACTCAGCCACATGTGGGATCATGCATTGGGTGAAAACTGGAAAGAAAAGGTAAACCTTGAAATGATAAAAGGCTTGTTCAGGAGAATGTAATTTTCCATTTACTACTTAAAAAAATTACCATGTCAAAAAAAATAGTTAAAGTCGGAAATATTGATTGCGGAGCGGACCAGTTGTTTCTTATTTCAGGGCCCTGCGTAATTGAAGATGAAAGCATAATGATGAAAACCGCCGAAATGCTTAAAAATATTTCTGAACGATTAAAAATTCCAACCATTTATAAATCTTCATTTACAAAGGACAACAGGAGTTCATTAAAATTTTACAACGGTCCTGGCCTTGAAGAAGGTTTAAAACTGCTTCAGAGAATTAAAAAGGAGTTTGGTTTTCCAATATTATCCGATATTCATTATCCCTCGCAGGCAAAACCGGCAGCGGAAGTACTCGACATTATACAAATTCCGGCCTATTTATGCATGCAAACCGAAATTGTGGTTGAAACGGCTCAAACAGGCAGAGTTATCAACTTAAAACACGGGCAATTCCTGGCACCCGAGAACATGGCCAAACCGGCACAAAAAGCAGTGGAAGCCGGTAATGACCAGATTTTGTTAACAGAACGGGGTTATACTTTTGGCTATAACGATTTAATCGTTGATCCGAGAAGTTTTTATGAATTGAACAAAACCGGATACCCTGTTATTTTTGATGTTACACACGCCATAAGGAAATACGGAATTCCTAGTGCCGATCCAACCGGAGGCGCCCGTCAATATTTACCAGTACTTTCCAGGGCAGGCGTGGCTGCTGGAGTTGATGGCATTTTTATCGAAGCACATCCCGAACCTGCCAGAGCATTATGCGATGCAGCCAGTCAGATTTGTGTTTTTGACCTTGAAGAATTTTTAAAACCCGTAATCGAATTTCACAACATAGAAGTTAAATACAGAAAATAAAAAATTATGGAATTATATCTTGACAGCGCAGATTACAACGAAATTGAAAAAGCATTTCAACTGGGATTTCTGGACGGTTTAACCACCACGCCCACATTTATGCACAGGCATGGGGTAACGGATATAGACGGCTATATTCTGAAACTTGCTGATTTAGTGCCCGTTTTACAGGTTGAAGCCCTAGGCAGAACCGCGAATGAAATCTGTGATGAAGCCCACAGATTATTAGACCTCGGACTCCAAAAAGATTCCACGGTGTTTAAAATCCCAATCTCGCTCGAAGGAATCAGAGCCTGTAAAATTTTACGAAACGAAGATATCCTGGTAAACGTTCACCTTGTATATACATTACAACAGGCCTATATGGCCATGCATGCAGGTGCCACCTATGTATGTATACTTGTTGGCCGCTGGCAGGATCAGGGTCACGATGCCCTGGCACTGGTTGAGCAGTGCGTTGAAGCGGTTAACTATTATGGTTACGATTCAAAAATCATGTTCTCATCGGTCCGGAATATGGAACATGTCAGAAATGCTTTTGATATTGGGGCGCACACCATTACCGTACCCTATAAAATATTGCTCCAGATGCCCGAAAATAATTTTACAACCGTGGGGACAGAGCAGTTTTACGAGCATACCCGTATGATGACCGTGCAGGTAAAGGATGTAATGAGTGATATCAACCCGATAGTTAAGGCTGATACTGTTTTGCAGGAAGCCATTATTAAAATGACAGAATTTGGTTTTGGGTGCATAGTGGTAACAAATGGAGCCAGCGAAGCCAGAGGCGTATTTACCGATGGCGATTTAAGAAGATTATTACAAAAAGGGGGAAAAGACATACTGACTCAAAAAATGTCGGAATTAACCTATAACAAACCGCTGTCTATTGAAAAGGATGAACTTCTGTACAAAGCCAGCGAAATGTTTAAAACCTATAAGGTTGACAATCTACTGGTTACAGATAAAGGAAAGCCTGTAGGTTTGCTTGATATTCAGGATATTTAAACCAATAAATTCAGTTAAACCTGGATATTTCATTGAAATACAGATGATTGAAGAAATAAAGGAATTATTTGAAAAACAGGGGGGCGAATTCATTTCGTCCCCTTTGTATATTGCAGAAAACCTAAAAAAAATTAAGGCTTATATTTTCGACTGGGACGGAGTATTTAATTCCGGAACAAAAGATGACAATAACTCCAGCCCTTTTTCGGAAGTGGACGCCATGGGTACCAACCTGCTGCGTTTAGGTTTCTGGTTGGCAAATGATAAAAATCTTCCTGTTGTTTCAATTATTACTGGCGAGAATAATTCAGCAGCCATTAAACTGGCTGAACGCGAGCATTTTAATCATATTTATTTCAGTTTTAAAAATAAAGCTGAAGCTTTCAACCATCTTTTAGATTCGTTTGCGCTTAAACCCGAAGAAATAGCATTTTGTTTCGATGATGTACTTGACTTTCCGATAGCTAAAAAATGTGGATTAAAATTTATGGTTTCGCGAAAAGGATCTCCCTTGCTAAAAAAATATGCTATTGAAAATAAATTCTGCGATTATTTGACAGGTCAGGCAGGAGGAAATTTTGGAGTAAGAGAGGTAATTGAATTGGTTCTTGGACTTTTAGGCCAGTTTGAAATGGCGGTGAAAGAAAGGACAGATTTTAGTAAAAAATATACCGAATACCTGAGCCAGCGCAATACGCCAACAGTAAAAAAGTTTATTCATCAAAACGATAAAGTTACACTTGTATAGCTTTTATTCTTTAACAAGGTATTCAAATGCTTCCTCCTTTGTATTAAACGGAACCATTTTATGTTTAATAAAAGCATTGTAGCTCTGAAGTAAAACTTTTTTTATTCCGGTAACGCCTAATACAGCTGTTTTGGAAGTGCGCTTGTCAATAATTTCCCTGGCTACTTTCTGCGCTTCCTTCATAAACTCACTGCTGCCGTAACAACCCCTGAAATCGGCAACTGAAATAAACATCTCGGTAGTGCGTTCGTATTCCGCTTTTACTTCGTAAAGTACTTTTACCATTTCTTCCGGGGTTTTACAATGGGTATAATCCACATACATTATCTTTTTTCCTTTGTGCATGTGATAGGATATGCTGCTCATTTTGAATAATTTATTGGTGACAAATATTGTCGTAAAGGTATAAATTTTTTAAAATATTTTGCCGAATAATAGAGGCTTAGTCTGTAAATCATTAACAACCATGAGAAACCAGACAACAAATGTTATCATTTTGATAACCCGCAGGTCAAGGACAGCTTGTCTGCGCCAGCCGGAGCTTTTTACCTTTTGCATCAAGCACGGACGGGACATCCGCGCTATCGGGGAATAATTCTAAATAAAAGCTTTGTTTGGACAGGAACAGCTCTTCCTTCGCATTTGCCTGGGATCCATTTAGGCATCAAATAAATTACTCTGATACCTTCAATCTCCATTTCATTATATTTTTCTTTATCTTTATTATCAACAGAAACCTTTATAACTTCACCATTACAATCAATTATTAAATTAAACTTAAAATAAAATTCAAAAAATTCATCCTCATTTTTAAATTTACTAATTTCAAACGATTCAGCGAATAATTTGATAAAATTACTATAACCTCCATAGAATACGGGTTTCTCGCTTACATCATAATATATTCTACGATTTAAAGTACTATCATAATAGCTATTACATTTATTGAGTTCCAATAAATTAATTTCTTTGCAAATAAAACCATTGGAAATAAATAAAAAGCTAGAAAATACAATTATTACAAATTTCATATCAATATTAATATTCTCTTGTTACTTCAACTCCCCTTGGATCGGACCAATAATCAAAATATTCATCATAAGGAAATCCCATTCCGGTTTTTTGTATATCAATTTCATTAATCATAAAATCCAATTGAACTCAGGTTAAATACTCTGGTTTGTTTCCAATGCTGGCACGAACGTCCTGTCCGTGCAGTCTTCTACCATGCTGGCGCGGACGTCCCTCCATGCTGGCGCGGACGTCCCGTCCGCGCCTTTCTTCAACTTGTTTCGCACCATAATTTATACATAATTTTATATTAAAGGTTTAGGACCTAAAACTTCCACTTCCAACAATGCCTCCAAAGAAGCATAATTCCTTGCCGAACTATACAAATAATCCCAGGCATTTTCTACTATCTGATCTTTTACAGGATTGTTATGTATATATTCCAGTTTCTCATATAAAAACTTATTCGTAAATATTTCTTCGGAATGATTACCATCCTGCCATACTTTATATTTCTGTCCACTTTTTAAGTGCTCACAAGCCTTTGAAAAATAATCAAGCATCCATTATTCGCTGTCGCTCATGAGGGCTGAAGCCGTTCCCGTCTGCTTTCTGGTTCTTCATAAATTTGTTCAATAATTTTTTTTGATGTATAGCCTTTAAAGTCACGTAAAATATCTGAAAGGTTATTTCCTTTTTCGGCTCTGCAAATCATGTGCAGATGGCTTGACATTAGGCACCAGGCATAAATTGTTAATCCCTTGTTTTTAATACAATATTTTAAAGAGTCAACTATCAGGATCTTATGGTTGGGCCTTGTAAAAACATCAATCCAACCAACTACAGTTGATGTTATGAAATATGCTTTATCATTATCCCGTATTTTGTATTTATCTGACATGTATGACTATTCTTTTTAATTTATTCTGTACTTCTTTTGAGCTTTTTACCTTTTTGCATCAAGCACGGACGGGACGTCCGCGCTATCGGGGATACATATAGAATAAGTATTAATTTAAAATTGTTTATAATTGAATTTATAAGTTAAAGAAGCAATGAATGGGAACAAATAGGTTGAAAAATCCTTACCATGAAAATTGTAGGAAGGACCATAATTTGTGCTGAGTTTAAAGGATGCCCTTTTCACAAAATCATATTCAGCACCAATTCCAAAACTCAATGACATTGTAATATATTTAGCTTCGTAGTCATTTTCTGTATAGAATAAAAAGCTTTGCATAAAAGCCTTCACCTTTTTTTTATTTTTGAATGGATATCTTCTGTAACCCAGATAAAGCTCCGGTTCTGTTTTATCGGTACTTAATCCGAGTTCCTGCCTTATTCTTACCCCGTACCCGGTAAAAAAGCAACTTTTCTTATATCTATATATTAAATGAGCAGATATCGAATTATCTTGTGAAGGATAGTAATCCAAGGATACCCCCCAGTTTTTTGATGTGTTAAAATCTTCCTGCCCTTTTAGCTGCATAGATAGGGAAATGGTAAGTATAAAGACCAGAATCCCTGCTTTAATTTTGAATTTTTTGTCTGTTGTCATTTTTTATATCTGTTTGGTTTTAAACTATTGTTTTATTTATTGCTTTTTGCTTTTATTGTATTTGACTTTTAGTAGGCTGCCTATTATTATCAATTTTGCTTGCCTGTATTGAAACAAGTTTAATAAACTTGTGTTAAATAGCTGCAACACTAATTATCTTCAATCATTTTCCTTACCCAATTAAGGCTGTCTGGGTAATCCATATTATAATTCTTATAGTCATTTGGATGAATTAAAATTTGCCGTTTATTAGCATTTTTTTTAGAATAAACTAAAAGAAATCTATGATTTACTAATAATTCTGCATTTCTTAATCCTATATAAAGTTGATATTTTCCATAATGCTTAGTACCATTTGCAAGATAATAATAATCAATCAATTGACCAGATCTTCCTGGATAAGCTTTTAAGATATAGGCAACAGTAATGCTCATATTATTTTTTATTTCTCTTTTATCAATTTCTCTTTTAATGAAAGATATACATATTAGTATTATCAGAATAATTACAATTAAGGTAGGAATTTTATCTATATTCCTTTTATTTAATTTAATTAACAAATTCATAAATTATAAAAGCTTAAAAAACCGTAAGATAATAAGTTTGTAGAAGAGAAGTAATATAGATTTCTGGAAAAATTACCTGATCTTAAACCAATGCTGGCGCAGACGTCCCGTTCGTGCAGTCTTCTAACCATTTTCACTTTATAAATCATACAAAATTTTAAACTAAAGGCCAAGGAACTAATACTTTAAGACAAAAACCGGCAGCATGGATTCTGATGAAATTTACAAAACAATTTACAATAATTAAAAAAAGGACAGGCAATAATTTCACTGCCTGTCCTACCTTTGCTTAAATTAATATACTTAAACCGTATCCTGTCGTAATCCGGATCTAGTTTACCTGGATATCCACTTTATTTACGAAAAATTTGTTATCCTGGCTTATCATAATATAGAAATTTCCTTTTAATCCTTCGTATTCATTCGAAAACTTACCCGGAAACTGTTTCATTTCTTCCACCTCTACCGCTTTACCAGTATTATCAAGTATTTTAAAGCTAACTGCTGATTTATTGGCCAGTTCAAAATTAACCTGGAGCTTTTCATTTATCATGTTGATGCTGAAATCTTTAACCTCCAGTTTTTTATAATTTTCTTTTAATTTCAGAACCGATAAATCAGATTTTTCAACGCCGGTAACTTTAATCATCACGTGTTTTTCTTTTTTCTCGTTTCTAATAACACGTTTATTGTCCATAATTTCCTTACCATCCTTGTACTTTTTAACAATTACAATGGTTGAATCCGTTCCGTCGTCCTGGCTTGAAAAAAACATAGGCGGGCCCTGAATATCGTCGGTTACAATCATATGCCTTCTGCCAAATTGGTTATTTCCGTGGAATTCAAATGCATTAGGTGCAAAATCATCCATATCGTCGCCAACAATAATGTGTTTTTCGATAACATCAGAGTCGCCAGGGTTTCCATTAAACTCGCGGATCCGGTATACATTCCCTGATGGATGGTCATTCCAGACCATTACATTTCCATCCAATTCAGTGTGAAAAGGAGCATCATCATCACTAATAACAACAATCCGTTTTCCATGCTTATGGCGCATCCTGATGGTATCGTCATCTCCTTCGGCAGTAACCCAAACCATTTCTTTTTTAGTTTTTAGTTTCGAAGTGTCTCCATCATCAATTTTTATTTTGTATGTTTTAGCTTGTTTCTTGTCATTATCCTGTTCAATCCCATATTCTTTAAAAATCATATCCGGGTTTTCCCCTTCTTTAAGGACAATGGTAGTATCAATTTTTGTTATTTTACCATTTTCTTCCTTTTCCATTTTAATGACAATTTTCTTTTCTTTTTTCTTGTCCTCCTTATTTTGTGCAAATGTGCTGCTGGTAACAAGTGAAACAGCAAATACCACAGAAAGGGCTAAAATAAATCTTTTCATATTTTATATTTTTTAAGTTAAACGAATCATGCTACAAAGCTAAAAGTTAACTATTTGATGATGCGTTAAGCTGCGGTTAAAAAACCTTAAGGAAAGGTTAAAGTTCAAGGATGTAATTCTATAAATATTTAATTTTGAACCATGAGTAAAAAATTACTGATATTGATTATTATTCTGGCTGCTTTGGCATTAGCCGGGATTATTTATGCCCAACTCTATTATATAAGAATTGCTTTTGAACAGAACGAAATCCGGTTTGACCAGAAAGTGAACGATGCCCTACAGGCATTTGTGGATAAACTTGAACAAAAACAAACCGTTGAAATTATTCATGCGCAGGCAAATCGGTTAAAACAAAGGTCTATTCAAACCCGTATTGCCCCTCCTCCACCCCATGATGACCCTGTGGTTTTCGAATTTAACGATTCGATGTTGAATAAAATGGTTTTCATTTCCGAAATGCAAAATGCAACCGTTGATATCCGGCTAGCCGATAGCAATGTATATATAAAAAATGGTCATAAGATCCAAAATTATCACACCATAAAAACCATTCGTAAAACAGACGGTACCGCAATAGTTCAGCAATCCTGGACAAATGGAACGGATTCTATCGTTTTTATTGATCCAAACACTTTTTCATCAAAATTTAATTTTAATGTGGATACCACTGAAGTTTTTGTTGTAAATAAAGAAAAATTCAGGACAAAATCTGACAGGTTTAAGAATTTAATAAGAAGAATGGAATACGATAACAAAGAACAGGATTTAATGCTTAAAAGGGAACTTGACAGTACAACGGTTGACTCTTTACTATCTGTAGCTTTTAAAGAAAAGAACGTTGAATTGCCTTACGAATACAAGGTTCAGAAGGGACCTTTGCATCCGGGGAAAAAAACCTCTTCGCATGGTTTTGATTCACTTACCAATCAGAAAAAATATACCATCGGACTCTTTCCGCATGATATCATACCCAAACCCGAACAATTGGTTGTTTACTTTCCAAACCGGCAGGATCATTTGCTGAAATCACTGTCAATACTCCTGCCTTCATCTTTGTTTTTTAGCCTGATTGTTATTGTGGCCTTTTCCGTAACCATTATGATGGTGATAAAACAAAAGAAAATATCGGATATAAAATCTGATTTTATCAACAACATGACCCACGAATTTAAAACCCCTATTGCCACCATATCGCTGGCCGCAGATTCGATAATAAATCCGAAAGTAATTGACGACAGAAGCAAAATTGAACATTTTACAAGAATAATAAAGGAAGAAAACAAGCGCATGAACCAACAGGTGGAGCGGATTTTGCAAATGTCGTTGCTCGAACGGAGCGAAATGGATTTAAACCTGCAGTTATTGAATATCAACGATTTGGTAGAAACAGCGGTGGGTAAAATTTCGATGCAGATTGCCAAATTCAATGCTTCGTTAAAATTAGAATTGAATTGCACAAACGACAAGGCCAGGGTGGATGAAATTCACTTTATAAATGTAATTCATAACCTTATCGATAATGCATTGAAATATTCAAATGAGAATCCTGAAATAATGATTTCAACCTGTAATACTTCAAATGGCATTGTATTATCGGTTGAAGACAAGGGAATTGGCTTAACCAAAGAAGCACAGTCAAAAATATTTGAAAAATTTTACAGGGTTTCAAAAGGCAATATCCATAATATAAAAGGATTTGGATTGGGGTTAAGCTATGTAAAAGCCATTGTAGAAGCCATGGATGGAAAGATATCCGTTAAAAGCGAACTAAATAAAGGAAGCCGGTTTGATATATTTCTTTCTCAAAAAAATCATGAAAATGGAAAACAGGTATAAAATATTTCTGGTAGAAGATGATTTGAATTTTGGTGGTGTACTCAAATCCTACCTTGAAATGGATAATTTTGAAGTAACATGGGTCGACGATGGCAAAAAAGCCATCCAGGTTTTTAAGGAAATGGAATTTTCCATTTGTATACTGGATGTGATGCTGCCCAACCAGGACGGATTTTCGATAGCCAAAAAGATAAAAGAACTAAAACCATCAATGCCTCTCATTTTTTTAACGGCCAAAACTTTAAAATCGGATATGCTTTTGGGTTACCAGATTGGTGCAGACGATTACATAACCAAACCCTTTGATTCCGAATTACTTCTTTATAAAATAAAAGCCATCATTAAAAGGGGTAAAACAGATATTAACATCAATGACAATGAAGTATATGATATTGGAAAATACCAGTTTAACTATTTTATTAGGCAAATCCAACTGGGCGAAAATATAATCAAACTTTCGCCGAAAGAAGCGGAATTATTGAAAATGCTTTGTCTGTCAAAAAATAAAGTGCTGTCAAGGTCCGAAACTTTAAATATAATCTGGGGCGATGACAACTACTTTACTACCCGAAGCATGGATGTTTATATATCAAAATTAAGAAAATATCTCAAAGATGATTCGTCAGTAGAACTTGAAAACATCCATTCAAGCGGATACAGGCTAAAGGTAATTGAAGAATAAAACCGAATTGTCTTATTTTCTCATCCTTAGCCTGAATCAACTATTTAACTGATGCTTTTATTTGTTTTAAACTGATTTTTTTTATTCTCTTTTGGGAAATGATTCAGAAAGGCTTTCCCAATTAACAGCATCCTTTTTCGGCATCAAAATGCTTTTTCCATTCTTCTTTGTATTTCTCGCGTTCTTCTTCGGTCATCTTATCCCATTTTTCTTTAAAATGGTGCATACGCCTGTAATACGGATATCGATGCCTGGCGGAGTGGTGATAACCCCCGAACAAAATCCGCGACAATATAAACAATCCCAGGGCCTGCCAGATAGTAATGGTTGAAACATGAATTACCGCTGGCAACAAGGCATTCCAAAGAAACATAATAATTGCTCCCAAGGCAAAAAGGCCCAATGGTATTAACAAAACAAATAAATACCACCTCTTTCTCATAAAATGATGTTTTTCACTCCTACACATAACTTAAATTTTTATAGTTAAACTTTTTATTTAAATGATAAACACTAAACACAATGGATAAATATTTAAATTTCAGATAATTATACGAATGAGTATAAATCTTTTATTCCCGCCCATAATCTAAAATTTATAATTTATCATTTCTAATTTTTAATTCTCAATTCCTAATATCCCTATAAACTTTATCGAGCTTTTCGCGCAGGAAATTAACGGCATATACTTTTCGTGAAATGATAGTTTTAAGATTTTCACCTTTTTCATCGGCTATCTCCTTAAGGGTGAAGCCTTCCAGCTCGTTGAGTATAAAAACTTCCCTTTGTTTTTCAGGAAGTTCTTCAAGCGCCAGGTTAAATTCTTCCCAAAACAGGTTTCTGATAAACTCAAGTTCAGGATTATCAGTACCCTCAATTAATAATTCCAACCATTCTATCTCTCCTTCCCCATTTATAAAACTGTAATCTTCAAGGGCTTCGGTCCTTTTCTTCCGGTAATTGTCGGTAATTTTATTGCGCGCTACCTTGTACAGCCAGCCACTCAACTGACCAATATCGCTAATGTCAATGGCATTGTTGAGCTGAAGCCATACATCCTGTAAAATGTCTTCGGCGTCTTCGTTTGTCTTTACCCTTCCGCGGATAAACCGGTAAAGACGTTGGCCATATTCTTTTATTGCCAGAATAGTGCGTTCACCGGGCAATTTTGCCATTTGTATTGTGTTTGTTGTCTCCATTTACTTATGAAGACGAATGAAAAGGAAAAATACTTTAAAAATTTCTGATTTGAATTAAAAAAAATGGAAAAGATTCATTATCAGGAATATTTCCTGTTAACTAATAGTTTTAGTTTTAATCAATTCCCACAATGTCATGAAGTACTCCAGGAATAACTTTGCGTCTCAACGCCTTTGCGTGCTATACTTTTTTCACGCTAAGACGCTAAGACGCTAAATATTAAACCATTATCTGATTTTCTTTGCGACTCTGCGACTTTGCGCGCAAAACTTATATCACGCCAGGACGCTAAGACGCCAAATATTTAAACAATTACCTGATTTTCTTTGCGGCTCTGCGACTTTGTGTGCAATGCTTTTTTCACGATAAGACGCTAAGACGCCAAGTATTTAAACAATTACCTGATTTTCTTTGCGACTTTGCGACTTTGCGACTTTGCGTGCAATGCTTTTTTCACGCTAAGACGCCAAGTATTTAAACAATTACCTGATTTTCTTTGCGACTTTGCGACTTTGCGTGCAATACTTTTCTCATGCCAGGACACTAAGACGCCAAATATTTAAACAATTACCTGATTTTCTTTGCGGCTTTGCGACTTTGCGTGCAATACTTTTTTTCACGCTAAGACGCGAAATATTTAAACCATTACCTGATTTTCTTTGCGGCTCTGCGCCTTTGCGTGCAATACTTTTCTCATGCCAGGAAGCTAAGACGCTAAGTATTTAAACAATTACCTGATTTTCTTTGCGCCTTTGCGCCTTTGCATGCAATTTTATTCTAAGGAAGATTTTTATCTACTTATCGCTGAACGCTGCTTCATTTTATAATTTGGATTGTATCACCCCATCGGAGTTTATTTCAAAAAACTGAAATTTGGCTATAATCGTTTCTTCCTTTCGGGATTTTATTAAAAAACCAAAGGCCTTGAAAACCACTGGTTTTAATGCACTGCAACCAAAACTCCGAAGGAGTGAAACAAATATCCGTGCGTTCTTTATTAGAATATTTAAAGCGTAAGCGAAATATCATCAGGATACCTGACCTCGTAGGAGAATTTAAGCTTTTTATTTTCAGAAGGTTGTAATTTCATGGTCCACTTTATTAAACCAGATTCTTTGTCAAGCTCGGCCTCTCCCAGATCGTTATGCTTTACATCAATCTCCCGCGAGTTGCTCACCGGCACCTGGTCTTCCACAATCAGTTCAATTTCCTGCTTTTTATTGTTGCGCAAACTTATTTCCCAGGTAAACATTTCTGTTTTTTTGTTTCCAATAAATTGGGTTTTATTGTATTCATCCTGCTTTTCGCGCTTAACAATTACATTTTTGTCGCGCCCCAACGAAAATACCAGGGTATCTTCTGTTTTCGACACATCCAGCATCGATTTCCCAACAAAGGTTCCTTCAAAAAACAGGTTAACCTCGCCGCTTAAGAGTTTATACTGCTCCCAGTTGGCAATATAAGCCATTAAAAAAGCAGCCTCTTCCACTTTTGGCACACAGGAATATTTATACGTGGCCGGTATATTGTAATCAATAAGGTCGGCTGTATAGTTTTTGCCGTTCGAAGGAATACTGTATTTGGTTTTTAATTCAAAAGCCGTATTGGTAAAGCTTTTATCCTGCTTTAAATTGTTTCCTGAATAACGGTTCGACTCATTAATCACCCACTTGTCAAGTTCCGGTTTTGTTCCATTTTTTAATGGCTCGCCGGTTGAAAGTACCAGGTCAACATTTTCCCAATTACAGCCTGTATTTTGATAAACATCGGCCTTGTAATTCAACTCCATAGGCGAGTTTACATTGGTAGCCCTGATGTTGTACTTTGGCACCCAACCACATCCATCCACAAAATAGTGGAGCGTTAATTCAGTGTTCATGGTTGTTATGGCAGCCAGTGTTACAGTAACTTCGCTGGTTTTGGTAGCCTGCTTTGAATTAATTTCTGTTAACTGTTGTTGAATTTTGGCAAGCCTGGAATTGTAAGCAACAATTTTTTTGTTTATTTCGAGCTGTTTCGATTTTATCTCGGCCAGCCTGGTGCGATATAATTCTGCAGCTTTTTTCAACTCTTCAATATTTACACCCAATTGTTCGCTCGATAGCTTTTTGTTTGAAAGAATTAGTTCTTCTTCCTGCCTGTAAACACCTATCATGCTCTGTTCCATTTGCATGGATTCTTCAAGGCTTGCTTTTTCCTTTTCCAGTTGCTTTGATTTTTCTGAACGTCCCATTTCATCCAAATAATTAAACTGATGGGTTACCGACAAAATGGTTATTTCCTGGTTGCTTTTTAATTGAAGGCTCTTTACATCAATATAAGGCGAAAGTTTAGTAAAAACCAGGCACGAGGTACCTTTTGGCAGTTCAACATTTGCTTTTCTAATCTCCTCACCACCACGCAAAAAAACTGTAACTTTGCGCACTTCAGATTGAACCCTGATGGTATCATTTATTGCTAAAGCATTGAATGACAAAACCATAATAATTATTATTATAACAAGATTTTTCATACTATTCATATTAAATGTTTTTAAATTTTATTTTATAGCAAAAGCTTAAGGTTTTCTTTTCAAGCGGTTCAAGGGATAATTGCCAGCTGAGTTTGCCCTTTTTTTCGTCAAGGGTTGCTCCCTGATTGTTAACCAGTTCAACTTCAATATTTTTAGAAATACTCACCGGAATCTGGTCTTCAACCAACAGGTTTACCTTTTGATCTTTGGTATTTTTAAGATTGATTTCGCAGGTATAAATTTCTGTTTTTCCATCCTTTATATATTTTTTTTCGTTTTGTCCTTCTTTAAGCATCCGTTCTATAATAATTCCTTTATCGCGTCCCATCGAAATATCAAGAGTATCCTCTGTTTTTTCCACATTTATTGTTGAATTGCCCACAAAGCTGCCCTCAAAATAAATATTGGCCTGGCCGGATAAAAGATTCAGGTTTTCCCAACCGGTAATCCGGGCCATTAAAAAAGCGGCATCTTCGAGTTTAGGTATTGAAGAATATTGAAAATCCACAGGCACTTCATATTTATTGATATCAACTGTATAGTTCTTATTGTTGGCCGGGATAGAATAGGGTTTATCAAGTACAAATTCAAAACTGGTCTGTTTTTCCTTTAGCTTATTAAGTCCTTCGAGGCTTTTGCCTGCCAATTTTCTTCTCTCCTTTCGTTGTCTGCTGCTTGAAATCCCTCTAATTTGAATTCCAGGCGAATAGCCTTGCAATTCAGAAACAAGATTACCGTTTCCATCATTTACCATTGTTGACACAGCGCCGGTTACATCTCTTTTTCGCTGAACGCCATATCCTGTAACCACAACTTCGTCCAGAGCCAATTCTGCTGCATCCATAACACAGTTAACTGTTTGTCCGGTAATCGGAAGTTCAAGTGAATTGTATCCGATATAAGTAACTACAATATTTTTAGTGCCCTTGGGAACTTTAACCGAATAATTCCCGTTTAAATCCGTAACAGCGCCTATATTAGTTCCTTTTATAAGTATCGATGCCCCCGGAAGTGGTGAATTGTCGGTTCCGTCTATCACCCTGCCACTAATAATCATATCATTGTCTACGGCAATGGGTGAAGAGAAATCATTCCTGAGGTTTTCATAATAGTTATCATTTTCCTGGCTATAATCTTCGCTGTATCGTTCAATTACATTTAATTTCCAGCTCGCCAATTGCGGTTTAATGCCCGATTGCATAGGATTTGCCCCCGAAAGCGTTAGTTCCACATTTTTCCAGTCCTCATCAGAATTCTGATAAACATCAGCTTTGTACACCAAATCAGCAGGCTTGTTCAGCGATTCTGCCCTGACATCATATTTAGCAGTCCAACCGGCATCATTTATAAAATAGCCAAGGTTAAATGCATAATTCCCGGCCTTTACAGCTTTTACAAGTATAAATATTCCGGCGGTAGGTTTTGATTTTCCCTGGTTGAGCTCCAGTAATTGATCTGCAATTTTCAGGTTTTCCGCTTCCAGTTTTTTTAAACCATAAGCCAGGTTCACTTTTTGTGCCGCAATTTCAGTGAGTTTTTCACGATAATAATCACAGGCTTTTTTTAGTTCGTCGGATTGAATTATTTTATTTTCTCCGCTAAGCAGTTGATTTTCTGAGAGTAATTCAGCCTCCTGGTTAAGAACAAAAAGGGAATTTTCAGTTTTAGATTTTTCAAATGCAAGGCTGTCCTGCTTTTCAGTAAGTTTTTTAATAAAACTTTTCATACTTGCAGTATCCAGATAATTAAGTCCAAAAAAAACAGATTGAATTTCAATGTCTTTTCCGGCAGAAACCTGAATGCTTTTTTCGTCCGCTTTACCTGAAATATTCTTAAAGCTGACCAGGCTAATACCTTCAGGTAAATTACATTCGGCAGTTCGTTTCACCTGGGCTCCTTTTAAGAAAACAGTAACTTTTTCAATTTTAGATTCTGTAAAAACAGTGTCCTGGCCATAAAACCAAATTGATCTTGCCAATATCAGGGCCATTAAAAGCAATAGAATTTTTGCGTTCATAATTAAATAGCTTTATTGTTTGAATTAAAGAGGATAAAAAAAGTGGTTACCCCTACAAATGCGATTAAATTTTTACAAATAAAATTGTGGTGTAAATGCCATTGACAGAATGAGAATTACATTCAACATCTGGATTTATTAAATTAAAATGATGGAAAATTGTTTAGATTTTATAATTTTAAGCGAATGTTTAAAACAACATCTATGAACCTGACCGAAAAAGACCTTAAACAAATGCAATCGAAAGGCATTAGCCGCGAAAAGATTGAAAGACAACTCCATTACCTGAACAATGGTTTTCCTTATCTTGACGTTAAAAGGCCGGCCACAATTAAAGACGGAATAGTTAAACTGAGCGATCCGGAAATTGAAAAACTCATTTCGCTCTATAAAAAGTCAGTTGGTGGACTTAAAATTATTAAATTTGTTCCGGCTTCGGGTGCAGCTACGCGAATGTTCAAATTTTTATACGATTTTGACGCCGCAAAAGACAAGGAAGAAGCCTTGAAAATAGAAGGGTTCAATACCCCCTCTCATTTTTTTAACAATCTCGAAAAGTTTGCATTTATTGAAGATTTGAAAAAATTCGTGAAAATTTCTTCAAATCCTTCCACAGCAGAAAAAATTGAAATTTTCAAAAAACTGATTGGTGAAAGCGGGCTTAATTATGGATTTCTACCAAAAGGTTTGTTGAAATTTCATAAATACAGCGGGCAGTCAAGAACACCGGTTGAAGAACATCTGGTTGAAGGCGCTTTGTATGCTTCCACAAATCAAAAAGTAAATATTCACCTGACTGTATCGAAAGAACATTGGGAACTATTTGAAAAACAAATAAATAAAGCCATTCCGGAACTTGAAGCAAAGTATAAGGTTAAATTTGAGGTAAGTCTGTCGGTTCAGGCTTCATCTACCGATTCGGTGGCAGTTATCCTGGATTGTAATTTTTTTAAAGACAAAGAAGATAACCTTTTTTACAGGCCCGGTGGACATGGTGCGCTGATAGAAAACCTGAACCAGTTGGATGGAGATGTAATTTTCATTAAAAACATAGATAATGTGGTGCCTGACAGGTTAAAGGAAGAAACTGTCAAATATAAAATGGCATTGGCTGGCCTTTTATTGCAAACCCAACAAAACGTTTTTAATTATCTTAAAAAATTAAATCCGAACGGCAACATTACCAACAAACTTTTAATAAAAGTGGAAGAATTCCTGCGCCAGGTGCTGTTTGTAGAACTCCCGGAGGAATATGCGAATTACAATAATCAGGATAAGCTTAAGTATCTTCGCAGCAAATTGAACCGTCCGCTCAGGGTTTGCGGAATGGTTAAAAACGAAGGAGAACCGGGAGGAGGACCATTTTGGGCGTTGAATAATGATAAAAGTGTTTCCTTACAAATAGTAGAGAGCAACCAGATTGATCCAAAAAGTACTGAAAAACAGGCCATTGTTTCAAAATCTACCCATTTTAACCCGGTTGACCTGGTTTGTGCCCCAAAAAATTCGGAAGGTGAAAAATTTAACCTGCCCGATTACGTTGACCACGACACCGGTTTTATTTCCATTAAATCAAAAGACGGGGTTGATATTAAAGCCGTGGAACTTCCGGGGCTTTGGAATGGTGCCATGAGCAACTGGAACACCATTTTTGTTGAAGTACCTTTAATTACTTTCAATCCTGTTAAAACAGTAAATGATTTGTTAAGATCGGAACACCAATAAATTTTTAGCACGGATTTTGAGATACGGAGTAATAAACACAAGGCTTTCAACAATAATGTATAAATTGTAGCGCTTGCTTTTAATTTTTTAAAACCAAAGAAAACAGAAAAAGAACAAATCCGCAAATGTAATCAGATGGAAAAAAGCAAATACGATATTGAAGAGCATTTTATAAAAGGAATTGAAGTTATATACGATAATATCATTGAAAATGGTATAACCCTGGTGTATATTGGTAAGTTCAACCACAACATTATAAAAATGTTCAGTTCAATGGCCGAAGAAGACATGAAGAGCGGTGCGGTTGATCCCGGTACTAAAAAAAGGGTTTACCACACCATTGTTGAAATTCTGCAGAACATGAACAAACATTCTGATGAAATTGCAGATGCAGGACATGTTGGCCGCGGTTTGTTCATGATTGGAAAAAAAGGGAACAATTATTTTATCATCACTTCGAACCGGATTAAAAACAGTAACATTAAATCGCTCAAAGATTCCATTGAAATTATTAATAAGTCCACCCTTGAAGAACTTAATGAATTATATGCCAACCAGTTACGGTTTGGTCAAATATCTGATAAGGGCGGTGCCGGACTTGGATTACTTGATATTGCAAGGAAAACCAACAAATCGCTTCATTTTAATTTTATTCCTATTAATAAATTTTACTCCTACTTTATCCTTAAAGTAATTATCGACAGGCGTAAAATTCACCAATAATTGACTAAATATAAAAAAAACCGGTTTTGAAATTTATCCAATTGTTCCGCGCCAAAAGAATTAAATGGTATAAATCAAAACCGGTTAAGCTATTCTCATTTTTATTTTGCAGGATTATTCATTACCCCTAAAAACAAAATCTGTCCGGTTGAATTCTCCTTTATCAGAAAAATAAAAGGATGATCTGCCTTAAAATAAATTACTTTCCTGGCATCGGGCGAAACTGATTTGGTAACCACCACCACTGCTGTAGCTGCTGCCGCTTCTGTTCCCTTTTCAGATACATCAATAAATGCCTTATGAATTACCTTGTCAATTTTCAGGTTTTTCTCGGGCGTCATACCTGAAAAATCGGCCAAATCGGTAAATGCCAGCGGCATACCCATTTCAGTCAAAGTTTTGGACAGCTCAAATTCAGCAGTCATTGTAAATTTCGGGATTTTCAGGTTTACCGTTTCTTGCGCAAATTTATTATTTAAGGAATTATATCTTTCAAAATCAAGCTTTTTAATGGCTTCCGTGAAATTTCCCTTTTCTTTCGGCAGAAAAATAAGCATTGTAGCTTCATTATTTGAATAAGGAACAGAAACCACTTCAAATACATCGTCTTTTACATAAGGAACAGAATATTCGGCATTCATAAATTTAGCTTTGACAGGCGAATTATTGTCTGTATAAAAATCGCCTTCTTTCGTATTGTCCTTGTTAAACGATTTGCTCCAATCGCCGTAAAAATAAATAGCGTTTACCAGCACCATTCTTGTGTTATTCTTCAATATCCCGGGTTTAATCAGGTTTTTAATTTTTTGTTTTGTTTTGTCTTCCACCCATTTATTAATACGTTTGGCTTCGTTATCCGGATTAATCTTAAAATCTGACTCTTTAAGATTGGCTTTATATGCCGTTTCTAACAATTTTAGATAATCTGCGTTGAATTTAAATCCTTTCTGCATCCAGATTGAATTGGCGATGTTAAGTTGAATTTTTTCTTTCTTTTCCACTTTTTGAATAATTTCTCCAAACGCTTTATGGGTTGAAAGGGAATTGTCTTTCAGACAAAGTACATCCAGCATTTGTTTTTCGGTTTCCGTACGTGCTGCACCTGTTGTCATTGATAAAGCAGTAGAAATTGAGTACGGCGAAAAAAAGGAATTTGAAGAGTTATTGGCCAGTTTTTGAAGTAAATTAAAGGCGAATTTATTGTTACCATCGGTAATGGACTGGGCCAAAATCGACTGGATTAATAAAGTCTGTACAACGATTAGGATCAAATTTTTCATATTCTTTTTATTTAAGGATTAAACACCAGGTTAAATATCTAATCAAAATTAGCCATAATGTTTAAAATCTGCTTATACTGGCTACACAATTTCACTTTCTTTTAACAGATGCAAAAACATATTTTTTTCCATAAATAAAGAAAGAATTAATTTCTGTCATGTCATCAATATGCTAAAATGATTTAATAATTGTCATTTTAAAACCATTTTTCCTTATTAATTGTTAAAACACTTACATTATTATTTAGAATTGTTCTTTTTAACTTCAGATTTATAAGAAATAACCTGTGTAAGGGCTTATACAATTCTCATTTTTTTAAATTTGTGGAATAACTTAAAAAAAGACCAATGGAAAAATCTGCAACCCAATCGATCAAATTTTCAAACGGGGCTAATATTCCCCTTGAACTTCATAAAGTAAGGATTGTTCAAAAATTATTTCTTAAAACCATAGACGAAAGGCTCGAAGCCATTAAAAAAGGCGGATTTAATACCTTTCAGCTGAGCACCAAAGACATATTCCTTGATATGCTTACCGACAGTGGAACCAATGCCATGAGCGACAACCAGGTTTCGTCGATGTTACAGGCTGATGATGCCTATGCGGGTTCACAAAGTTTTTACAGAATGGAAGCTGCTTTACAGGAGGTTTTTGGACAAAAATACCTTTTGCCTGTTCACCAGGGCCGGGCTGCTGAAAACATTGTTTCGCAGGCTTTGATAAAACCAGGTACAATCGTGCCAATGAATTACCACTTTACCACCACAAAAGCCCATATGGAATTGAACGGGGCCAAAATTTTTGAAATATATACCGATGAAGCGTTAAAAATCAAGAGCAACCATCCATTCAAAGGAAATATTGACACCAACAGGCTTTTAGCCTTAATTAAAGAATATGGCAAAGATAAGGTAGCATTTATCAGGTTTGAAGCATCTACCAATCTTATTGGAGGTCAGCCTTTTTCGATACAAAATATGCGCGATGTGAAAAAAATAGCGGATGAAAATGGCATCAAAATAGTTCTGGATGCCAGTTTAATTGGCGAAAACGCTTATTTTATCAAACAAAGGGAAGAAGAATTTAAAAATACTTCGATTCATGATATTCTTAAATTAATGTGCAGTTTTGCGGATGTGGTTTATTTTTCGAGCCGTAAAGTAAGTTCAACGAGGGGTGGCGGAATTTGTACAAACAATAAAGATTTATACATGCTGATGCGCGATTTGGTTGTGCTTTACGAAGGCTTCCTGACTTATGGCGGCATGTCAATCAGGGAAATAGAAGCCATGGCTGTTGGATTACGCGAAACTACAGATGAAACTGTAATATCCCAATCGCCGAAATTTATTGAATATACTGTAAATGAATTAGATAAATTAGGAATTCCTGTAATTACACCTCCGGGAGCATTAGGATGTCATGTGGATTGCATGGGATTTTTACCACATGTACCGCAGGCAGAATATCCGGCCGGGGCACTGGCGGCCGCCTTGTTCATTGTTTCCGGATGCAGGGGAATGGAAAGAGGCACCGTTTCGAGCGTCAGAAACGAAGATGGTACGGATCTTCTCGCTGACATGGAATTGCTGAGACTGGCATTTCCACGCCGGGTATTTACCTTATCGCAAACCATGTTTCTTATCGACAGGTTGCACTGGTTGTATAAAAACCGCAATTTGGTAGGCGGATTAAGGTTTGTTGAAGAGCCAAAAGTTTTACGCTTCTTTAACGGACGCCTTGAACCAACCAGCAACTGGCCCGAAAAACTTGTGGCAAAATTCAAAATGGATTTTGGCGACAGTCTGTAATGAATAAATTAAATTAATTATAAGGCCATTTTGTATCGATTTGGCCTTTTTTATTTTGAATAATTCCGGATTATAAAATTTCTCAAAGCAAATTTCTGAGAATCCAAAAACAAATGATAATGGTAAATACGATAAAAATTGCATTTCTTCCAAATAAAAAGCGCCTGATTTTAAGCTGCTTTTCTGTTTTTACCTTTATAGTATCAAAATAAAATCCCAGAATTAAATAAGGAATGGAAATAACCAGGAGCTGATTCTCTTTAAAAGCAGAGGCGATATCAAAATTAAAAAGATAATGAATAGCCCTCTGTGAACCACATCCGGGGCATTTATATCCTGTAATTGATAAAAAAATGCATTTTGGAAAGAATTTGTCCTGGTAAGGATTAAATCTTGAAAAAATGAAATAAAAAACCAAAACTGCAATCAACAATAAGATCCACTTCAATATTTTCATCACTTAATGAATAAAAATAAAATCTGCCCGACATGTGTTATGCCAGGCAGAATAAAATAGATTGTTTAAGCTTAAGGATAGATTCTGTTTATTAAAATGAACTAGTAGGCACCCATGGAGCCAATCATAGCAGCAAAGAATATTGCATAAAAAATAGCTCCAACTACATAAACACCAATGCCAGTAAAGAAACCTATTTTTGTCCATTTTCCGGCGTCTTTCGATGCCTGAATAGCTTCATCCACAGCACCGGCCATAAATTTAGATTCCACTTTTGATGCATTGATGATACCAATAATTCCAAATGGCAAACAGCAGAATAAAGTTACAAGAATGGATTCTACCAGCCATGTTTTTGGGGGTTGACCCTGAATACTTTGATTTTCCATAGTAGATCTGAGTTTAAAGATTATTTAATGCTAAGATAAAATTATTAATTTTAAATTCCTATGGATTATTAAAAATAAACAGAATAAAATCAAACCGGAATTTCGTGGCTCAAACAATGAAGGGTTCCGAAGCCCCAAATTAAATCGGTGGCATTAATTCCAATAACTTCTTTATTTGCAAATACTTCGCTTATTATTCCCAGGGCTTTCCTGTCATTTTTATCGTTAAAAGTAGGAACAAGCACGCAGCCATTTGTGATTAAAAAATTGATATAACTGCATGGTAACCTTACTTCTTCAAAATTTATCCTTCCTGGCATGGGCAGTTTTATAATATTGGGTTTGGTTCCATTTTCAAGTTTTGAACCAGAAAGTATTTCCAGGTTCTTTTCTAGCTTAAAATGGTTCGGATCCTTCTTTTCAGGTTCATAACAGGCCATTAGAGTGTTTTTGTTAACAAACCGGCAAATATCATCAACATGCCCGTGCGTGTCGTCACCTTCAATGCCTTCGCCAAGCCAGATAACATTTGTAATTCCAAGGTATTCCCTGAAAATATTTTCGTAGTCCTTTTTCGTAAATCCGGGATTACGCACCTGAACATCAGGGTGTAGAAGGCATTCCTCAGTAGTAATAAGGCTTCCGCAACCGTTGATGTCGATAGCCCCACCTTCTAATACCACTTGTTTACCATTGTACTCAACCTTAACGGTTTCAATACCAAGATATTTAGCTACAGTGGAAGGTACTTTTTTGTCTTTTAAATGGTTAGGATATTTTGCCCATCCGGTAAAACCAAAATGAAGGGCTTCGCTTGAACCATCGGCTTTTTTTACAATTATGGGTCCCGAATCGCGCATCCAGTTGCGGTTGGTATCGCAAATTATAAAATCAATATTTTGAGTATCTGCATGGGCTTTTTCGAGCATATCTTTCACCTTTATTTGGTGGAGTTCAGAATTAACAAGCAGAATCACGGGTTCATAGCATACAACTTTTCGAATAATTTCAACAAAGGCCCATTGAATAGCCCCGAATTTACCCGGCCAGTCTTTTCCATCTGCCGGAAAAGATAAAAGGGTGGCCCTGTGTTTTTCCCATTCTGCAGGCAGTCGTCTTTTCAATTTATCCATTTCAGTCAATAAATCTTTTTAAAATATCGCCATAGGCGTCAATTCTTCTGTCCCTGAAAAAGGGCCAGTTCTGGCGGACATCTTCCATCAGCGCCAGGTCAATATCGGCCATCAAAATTTCTTCTTTATCATGCGAAGCCTGCGCGAGTATTTCGCCTTGCGGACCAGCTATAAAAGAAGAACCCCAAAATTCGATGCCCGCTTTATGTTCAACAGGTTTTTCGAAACCGGTACGGTTAACGGCAGCGACATAAATTCCATTGGCAACTGCATGTCCGCGTTGCACTGTCATCCAGGCTTCGTGCTGATTCTTACCATATTTTTCTTTTTCGTGAGGGTGCCAGCCAATGGCAGTCGGGTAAAACAAAACCTCGGCCCCTTTTAGGGCAGTCAGCCGCGCAGCTTCAGGATACCATTGATCCCAGCAAATGAGTGTGCCAACTTTACCAAATTTTGTCCGGATGGCTTTAAAACCCAAATCACCCGGCGTAAAATAATATTTTTCGTAATAGGAAGGATCGTCGGGGATATGCATTTTTCGGTATAAACCAGCTTCAGAACCATCATAATCAATTACATAGGCACTGTTGTGGTAAATTCCCGAAGTTCTCCGTTCAAAAAATGGTACAATGATTGCCACACTGAGCTCTTTGGCCAGTGAGCTGAAATAATTGAAAGAATCGGCATACAAAGGTTCGGCAAAAGAAAAATAGTCGGTACTTTCTTTCTGGCAAAAATAAAACGAAGAATAAAGTTCGGGCAAACAGATAACCTGAGCACCTTTTGAGGCAGCAGACTGAATCCATTCCCTGCATTTTTCACGGTTGTTTATTGCATCGCTGTTAAGATTAAGTTGAAGCAGGGCTATTGTAAATGTACGCATGTTTTTTTCTGATTACTTATTGGTGTTAATACTAATTTCTACAAAAATAATGTTTAAAGATGACTGAAGTAATTTGAAAAATAAAATTTAAATAATTCTTTCTTAAAAGTCAGTAAATCAAATGAATAATAATTACAAATTGCCAATAAAATCATTTTAAAAATTATGGTATGGATTTTGCCAATAGTCAAATTGTAAATAATAATGTAAATATCCGAACAATGAAAAAGCAGTTTCAAAGCTTCCCTAGCGTATACGAGGCCACTGGTTTAAATTTAAATTTTGTGTCAAAAGATTTGTTAAACGGCCTTCAGTTATATGATGAACAGGAACAGTCGTATATAGTTGGAAATCTTGCCCTTAATGAGGGAATTTCACCCAATAAACTGGTCAATAGTTCACCTTATGAAATTGATTATAAATTACTTTTGCAGGCAGGAATTCTTTTGGCCAGTCACGATAACAACAGGCCGCTGGCAATTACCACCGGATTTCCTTTTTCGACCTACCAGGTATATAAAGAAATGGCATTAAAAACCATTCAGAATTTAAAACATATCGATTATAACCCGGGTACCTATTCGAATTTGGAAAGAATCAGGATTAAAACTGAAATACAACAGGTAGAAATCCTTCCGGAAATGATTGGAAACATCATTGCACTAAGAGTGGGTGATGCGCAGGCTACTGGAAATTTCTTTGTGGTAAGCCTGGGGTATGGCACCTGCGAGGCGGTTTTGAGTACCGAAAATGGTATTGTTCACCGTACTGCTTTAAGTATTAATGGCATGCAATACGCTGTGGATCTTTTTATGCGTTCGCTGGCCACGAAATATTACCTGGGATTAAAAACAGAAAAGCAACTCGATGTTTCGTTCCGAAATGACCATATTATTCTTGACCGGCAAAAAATAAACATAGTCGATTTGAGGCGCAGGATTCTTGAAAGATATTACAACGATGTGGTTTCAACAGGGTTACGCAAATCATTTACCGATTCTGATTTTGAAAGGGCCGAAAAGATTTACATTACCGGAGGCGGAGCGCTTTTCCCGGAGCTGATTGACCTATTTGAAAAAGAGTTTGACCAGATTGCAAAGGTAGAAGTAGTTAAGAACCCGTTAACCTTAACAAGCGAAGGCTATAGCCTCAATTCAATAATGCTTACCAATGGGGATGAAGGATCGGCAATTGGTCTTGACCTTGGAAATGCCAATACAGTATTAACCCAATATGTTGGAGACAGTACAGAAGTAAAAAAAAAGGAAGAAAATAAGATAGAAATACATGAAACACCTGTAACTATTGAAAAAATTGAAAAGGTCGAAAAGGTTGAAAAAGTTGAAAAAGTTGAAAATACAGATACTATTTCAAGTGTTATAAAAGAAGAAACACCAATAATTACAGAAGAAAAAGAAAAAGAAGAAGTAAAGACAGAATCAGAATCATTGGAAAAAAAAGAAAAAGTTATTGCAGAGGCTGAAAAAGAAGAAATTGCAAACGATTACGAAAAGAAGTTGAAAAGTATAGAAAATGTCGATAATTACGAACCTGATTTTTCATAAAATCAGGTGATTAAAAAAAACCCTGTAAATTATAGGGCTTTGCTTCGTAAATCAAACCGAAAGCCGCCAATCAGGCGGCTTTCATTTTTTAGAATATTGAATCTTAGAATTTAAAACCCGTTTTTTACAATACTTTTCAACTTTCAGAGAGAAATAACAGATTTAAGTATTTCATACCAGGATTGATATGCTGCCAAAGCCTGTGGTTGCATTTTAGAATCAGGTTCAGTTATTGAAATTTTCTCAAATTGCTTAAATGCATCATCGATAGACGAATAATAACCTGCCCCAAGCGCAGCACCTTTTGCGGCACCCACGGATCCATCGGTTTCATAAAGTTCAATTACCGCATTGTTAATATTTGCCAGGGTTTGCCTGAAAACCGGACTCAGGAACATATTCGCATAACCAGCCCTAATCACCTGCGGTTTTACACCCAGGCTGTTCATAATGTCAATGCCATATTTGAAAGAAAAGGCAATTCCTTCCTGGCCTGCCCTGTAAAAATGAGCATTAGTATGAATATTAAAATTAAGGTTGTAAACTGCCGAACCAGGTTCTTTATTGCCCAGTATTCTCTCCGCTCCGTTTCCAAAAGGTAATATTCTTAAACCCTCTGAACCTATTGCAATTTTTTCAGCCAAATCATTCATAGCCGGATAATTCAAACCCTTGTTATTCATGTTTTTATGCAACCATGAGTTTAAAATACCAGTGCCATTAATACACATCAGTATTCCAAGACTTGGATTCGATGCACTGTGGTTAACATGGGCAAAAGTATTTACCCTTGACTGTTTATCATAATTCACAGCGTCGGAAACAGCATAAACCACACCCGAAGTACCGGCAGTGGCCGCTATTTCCCCATTTTTATTTACATTAAGCGAAAAAGCATTATTAGGCTGATCGCCAGCACGATAACTAATCAATGTACCTTCTTTAAGGCCCAATTCTTTTGCAGCTGTATTTGATAAAGTGGACTGCTCAGAAAAAACCGGAACAATATCTGCCAGTTTATCCGGTTCAATCTTCATATTGTTTAATAAAAATGACGCCGGTGTATTTTCCCTGAAATCCCAAAGGATTCCTTCGCTAAGGCCTGTAACAGTAGTATTTATAATACCACTCATTTTCATGGCAATATAATCTCCCGGCAACATAAACTTATAAATTTTATCGTATACGTTTTTTTCGTTTTCACGCACCCATTTTAATTTCGATGCGGTGAAATTTCCGGGGGAATTTAAAGAACGGGACAGGCAAATTTCTTTTCCAATTTCTTCAAAAGCTTTATTTCCAATTTCCACAGCCCTGCTGTCGCACCATATAATTGAAGGTCGAAGTACCTTTTGATCTTTTCCAACCACAACCAGTCCGTGCATTTGGTAGGAAATTCCAATGGCCTTAATATCAGAAGGATTAACCTTGCTGTGGGCAAGAATATCCTGTGTAGCCAGCTTGAGGTTTTCCCACCATGCTTCGGGTTCTTGTTCGGCCCATCCGTTTTGATGGGCAATAATTTTCATTTCGGTTTTGGGGTAAAAAGCAGAAGCTACAACTTTGCCGGTATCGCCTTTCAACAACGTAGCCTTAACCGAAGAACTTCCTATATCATATCCAATAAAATACATAACTTTTTTTTATTTTTTTATCCAAAGATTATTCATTTCTTCCAATGTTTTACCTTTTGTTTCGGGAACCATTTTCCAAACAAAAATTAACGAAAGCACACTCATCACACCATAAAAACTGTATGTAATGCCGCCACTGAATTCCATCATGGCCGGGTAGGTGGATGATATAAAGTAATTTGCTGCCCATTGCGCGGCTACTGCAATGGCAACAGCCCTTCCCCTTATTTTATTGGGGAATATTTCAGAAATGAGCACCCAACAAATTGGTCCCCATGACATCATAAACGAAGCGGTATAAATAATAATAAAAACCAGGGTGCTGATACCAATTACCTGCATAAAAGACAAAGTGCCAATGGCAAACATACCAATTGCCATTCCTACGGAACCGACCATCAGCAGTGGTTTTCGTCCCCATTTATCAACAGTTAAAATGGCCACCACTGTAAATATTACATTAACAAGACCCATAACCACAGTTTGCGTCATAGAGGCATCTTTGGCAGCCCCCATACTTTCAAAAATTCTGGGTGCGTAGTATAAAGCAACGTTAATTCCCACAAACTGCTGAAATACCGACAACAATATTCCTATAATAATCACCACCTTTCCGTAAGCAAAAAGATTATGGGAAGACTCTTCGACGGTATTTTTTATCTCCGCCAGAATTTCATGGGCTTTTTCTTTGCCATTTATTTTTGTCAGAACATTCAGGGCTTTAGCATCCTGATGTTGCAAGGCAAGATAACGCGGTGTTTCAGGAACAAAAAACAATAAAATTCCAAACAATCCGGCGGGAAATGCTTCTGACAAAAACATGTTTCTCCAGCCAACAGAATTTATCCACTCAATAGTTTGCCCTTTTGCAATTCCCATATTAACGAAATAAACAACCAGCATACCAAAAATAATGGCAAACTGATTGTAGGAAACCAGGCGGCCGCGCAAATAAGCCGGTGAAACTTCGCTGATGTACATGGGGCAAATTGCTGAAGCAAGACCAACTCCAATACCTCCGAGAATTCTGTAAAAATTAAACATCCAAAGCAGGCCAATGGTAGGGACACCTTTTTCAAAAAATAAGAATTCAGGATACCCGGAGCCCAGAGCAGACAGAAAAAACAAAAGCGATGCGAGCATCAAAGTTTTTTTTCTTCCCAGTTTAGAGGCTAACAATCCGGATATTGCCCCACCGATAATGCAACCGATCAAGGCACTTGAAATGGTTGCCCCATGCACCAGGGAACTTAATCCTAATCCGGTTATCAGGTAAGCCTGAATAGATTTTTCAGCACCTGATATTACTGCTGTATCGTATCCAAACAAAAGGCCACCTAATGTGGCTACAAGGGTAATTGCAGCCAGGTAAACAATACTCACATTTTTTTTATCATTTTCCATTTTATATCAAGAATTTAATTAGTTCCAAGCGGTTGGTCGGGTATTTTCCAACATCAAATTTATAAAGCAGGGCTGGTTTATGTGCAACTCCTTTTTGTTTTTCCTGGAGAGGAATAATGTATTGGGCCCTGTTTAATTTTTTTCTGAAATTGCGATTGTCGTATTCAACGCCCTGGATAGACTGGTAAATATTCTGGAGTTCCCTTAGCGTAAATTTTTCAGGCAGCATTTCAAAACAGATTTTGGGATTAAAGAGCAATTCAAGTCGCAAGGCTTCAAGTCCCCTGTTCATAATTTCATAATGGTCAAAGGCCAATTCTTTAATATCTGTAATATTGAACCAACTTGCGTTGAATTTTTCAGCAAACCCGGTATTGCTCTTGTCAATTTTTACCAGCGAATAATAAGCTACCGAAATTACCCTGTCGATTTTAACATTGTAAGTTTCCTCAATCCATTTTTTGCCTTCGTCGGGGTTTATTCTGTCAGGGTTTCCGAAAGTGTAAAACTGTTTAAGGTAAATATCTGAAAGGCCGGTTAATTCATTTAATACCTGACCGGCAAAATGTTCAAACCTTGAATTCCTGAGTACCATGCTTCCAGGCAACTTTAATTGGGGAAGATTCTTTGGAAAATTTTCGGGCCTGATTAACAAAATTTTAAGTTGTTTGTCATCAAATCCGAAAATAACACAATCCACAGATAAAGCAGGATTATAAAGGTTCTTTTTGCCATCCATAGCGTAGGAGATACGTTAAGTATAATACAAATTTAATTTAACAATTTTAAATTGCAAATTTTATTCAGATCCATAACAGTATTTCTTCTAAACAGGTAAATTTGTGTTAAATCTAAAATGAAAACTCATGAACAATGAAAATATGAACAATAAAATAGCAGTTGTTAGTGGCTCTAACAGGGGTATTGGAAAAGAAGTGGTCAAACAACTTGTTGAAAATGGCTTTATTGTAATTGCCACCGGACGAAATATCGATAATTTAAAAAAGGTGTTTCGTGATTATGAAAACCAGGTAATTGTTGCCGAACTTGATGTAGATTCGCAGAAAAGTTGCGACCAATTCGGTGAGTTATTGGTGAAAACCGTAAATAAAATAGATGTTTTGGTTAACAATGCAGGAATAATGGGCGAAAAACCAATTTCGGAATTCGACCTGGAAGAAATTGAAAAGGTAATGAATACGAATTTTTATGGCGCTTTGAGGCTCACCAAAACGGTAATTCCATTTCTCAAAAAAAGCAGGGATGCAAGAATTATTAATGTTTCGAGTGGCATGGGCGAACTGGAAAGCTTAAATGGCAGTTATGCAGCTTACAGACTGTCGAAATGGGGTTTAAACGGGCTCACCCTGATGCTGGCAAACGGACTCTCAGGAAATAACATAAAAGTAAATGCCATGTGCCCCGGATGGTGCCAGACAGATATGGGCGGTGCTGGTGCAACCCGCACGGCTGCAAAAGGAGCCGAAACAATAATATGGCTGGCTACTTCCTGTAATTCAACGGGTAAATTTTTCAGGGATAAACACGAAATAAACTGGTAGGAAAAATAAAAGCTTCACGTAACGTGAAGCTTTTAACACTCTCATAATTATTTTTATATAAATTATGCCAGTTTAACATTTACCGCATTCAATCCCTTTTTGCCCTCTTTAAGTTCAAAAGTTACTTCATCGTTGTTTTTGACCTTGTCGATCAAACCAGAAACATGCACAAAATACTCCACTCCGGATTCATCGTCCTTAACAAAACCGAAACCTTTGGTTTCATTAAAAAATTTTACTTTTCCTGATTTCATAAATTAATTTCAATAAAATTGTTTATATACAAAGTAAATTAAAAAAAAACTGAAATCATATAGCTTATTTGTAAAGTTGACGGACTAATTATTTGTATATTTCTGATTAACTGACAAATAAACTAATATTTTTTTTCAATTTAAGCTCCTTATTTTGTGAATTCATCACACATCAATTGAAAAATGGAGTATATTTAACCAATCAGAATTTATTCTTTGTTTAAATAATCCGATAAGAAAATCCATTTTTGTTTACAGACTGAATTAAAGTTCCACCTGTGAACATGGAGGGAACCGAGCCAAATTTTACAAGTGATGGTTTACAGTCATACATCCGTTTTCAACAATCAAACCCGCAGTTCCACCCTTTTCGTTTGTCCATCCATTAAGATTACCTTCAAAAAAGACAATGGCATTTGCAGGTGCAGATCGGTTGACAGCAGGTGTAATTACTTTTGAAACCGGCGTCCATACTTCTGTAATTTTTGGATCGTTTTGGGCAGATGGATAAGAACAAAAGACTAAAATAAAATGAATATTTTTTTTATAGATCAAAGATTTTTGTGTAATTTGTAGTTCTGAAATTACAAATTTTTCAAATTTTACGCATAATTCCACTATTAGAATATGTTTATACTTTACGCAATAAACAAGTTACATGCAGAAATTATAATGCTTGTACAAGATAGATTAAATTACCTGGTTGAAAAATACTACGATCAGATATTACCCTGGCTGGTAACAAGCGGTTTAAAGATACTTCTGATTATAGTCGGAAGTTGGTTACTAAACAAGGTACTCAGAACATTTATTAAAAAAGCGGTAACACTGGCCGTTGTTCATGATGGTATATCTGAGAAAGAAGCAGAAAAGAAGAGAGAAGACACTTTGATTCAAGTACTTGTTACCACCGCTAAAATAGTTATATCGGTGCTTGCCGTGTTAATGATATTACAGGAGTTGGGTGTACAGATAGGTCCCATACTCGCGGGTGCAGGTATCGTTGGCCTGGCCTTTGGATTTGGTGGACAATATTTAATAAGAGATATAATTTCTGGCTTATTTATAATTCTTGAAAATCAGTATAGAATTGGTGATGTTATCAAAGTCAATGAACTTGGAGGAATTGTTGAGGGTATCACAATGAGAAAAACAACATTACGGGATTTGGACGGTACAGTTCATCATATTCCGCATGGCGAAATAAAAATGGTTTCGAACCTGTCGAAGAATTTTGCCAGGGTAAACCTCGATATCGGAATTGCGTATAATTCAAACCTTGAGAAAGTTATTGAGATAGTAAACAAAACCGGTAAGGAGCTTGCCGAAGATCCAAATTGGAAACCGCTGATTATTAAAGCACCAGAATTTTTAAGAGTGGAAGATTTGGCAGATTCTGCCATTATAATTAAAATTTTAGGAGAAACAGAACCCTTGCGACAATGGGAAATTACAGGAGAGTTGCGAAAAAGATTATTAATTGCTTTTAACCACGGAGGTATAGAAATTCCTTTCCCGCAAAGGGTAATACACAAGGCCGGCAAATAATCCCAGAATTTAACCCTTAAAACAAAACCATATGAGAACACTTAAATTTTTTATTACACTCTTTTTTCTGAATTTTTTAACATTCACTCTGGCACAGAAAACTGAAGATTTATCCAAGTACAGGTTTTTATCTTCGCAAGTACAATACACAAAGGACGATAGCAAAGTTACAGGATTATTGTTGTTTTTAACTTATAAAGACAATGTATCCGGCGTAATAAACTTTTCAGATGTTTATTTATTAGGTAAAAATAATGAAAATTATAAGCTAACCTGCGACAGTACAAGCTTTTCAGGGGTTTATAATATAGAAGTATCAAAAGACAGCAAGTACCTGGCCATATACAAGGTAGGCGAAGGCCATCCCTGGATTGAAATTTATGATCTTCAAAAACTGATTGACCAACAAATGCAGGTATTGCTTTTTGACATTAACCCCTATCCGGGAAACATTGAATTATTGGGTTGGGAAGGAGATAAATTGCTTGTAAGGAGCGATATTGACCTGCTGCTGAAAAATGAAAACAAAGACTTAATTAATGCTGAAACTTCAAAGAAGTGGAAAAAATATTCTTTTAAAATGACAGATGGAAAATTTACAGAGATAAAATAAAGTATTTCTCAGGATCAAAAAAAATTTAAAAATTCAGAACAAATTTTCCATATACTTCTGTTCCATTCACCCCAAAAGGTGAACCTTCTGTGTAGTATACCAGGTAATAGTCGCCCCTGCCGGGCAAATAAGTATCAGGATAACTGTTAAACAAATTGTTTACCCCGGCCTGAAGTACTATTTTTTTCCCTAATTGGTATTTTAAAGACAAATCTATTATGGTTTTTCCTTTAAAAACTTGGTCGAGTGATGGATCCGTCGCATTTTCAACATAAGTAACATCACCGTACTTTATGAATTTAACCTGTCCGCTATATTTATCATTCGACCAGGTGGCTGATAATATGTGGTTTTGTTTTGGCTGTCCATCTTCAATCCTGGAAATTTGCTTTCTATCAAAGAAAACATCTTCACCATCGGGAAGAATTTCAGGTACCTGAATATCGCCAGAAACAACAGATTGGTTAAAATGGCTGGCCCAGGTAAACATTAATCCGGAATTGGTCCCTGTAGTTACATTGTACCTGGCTACGATATCAAAGCCCTGACTAATGGTATTAAAACCATTTGTAAAATATTTAACCCCTTCCACATTGTACTTGGTCAGAACATCCCTTACATATTGCGAGGTAGATGACAATGCAAAAGTTCCGGTGAGTGCAATCCGGTTGTCAATCCTGACATAAAAATAATCGAAGCTAATATCGAGGTTATTAATTAGTTTTAATGCCAATCCGGCACTATAATGCTTTGAAAGTTCAGGTTTTAAATCAGTTGCACCCAATTCTCTGGCAATACTTTCATCCACAGAATAAGTGCCACTTTGAATTAGTTGCCCGTCCACCAGGTTTGTAGAAATTGCAGAATAATAGGACTGATTAATGGAAGGCGCCCTAAAACCAGTACTCATGGAGGTTCTGAGTGCCAGCTTTTCAATTGGTGCAAACCTCAGCGCAAGCTTACCATTAAGTGAATTGCCAAAATCAGAATAATTTTCATACCGTCCTGCTATATTCACCAGTAATTTAGAGAATAAAACCTGTTCCAGATCAATGTAGGATGAAACATTGTTTCTGGATTTACTTACTTCATTTTCAGGCATATAACCAGGAACCATCTGGGCTCCTGCCGGATATTGCTTACGGACAATCCATTCATTTTCATAAAACAAAGAATCAGAATAATTTCCTGCCATAAAGGATTTTTCTTCCCCCTTTTCCTGTATAAATTTTTCATAACGCAATTCAGCCCCAAAAGCAATTTGTAAATTATCGGTTAAACCAAGGTTTACTGCCTTTAACATATTTATAAAGAACAGGTTTTGAGAGAAAAAAAGCGTTCCACAATAAAAATCTCTGGGACTTTCAGGGCCCAGTGAACTGTTGAGGCTGTTTTTTAAATTGTACTGGATTGAATTGTAATTAAAGCTATATCCCGAATTTAAATTCCATCCATTAAAAATAGTTTTATAACCAAGGGTAATCTCCTTGTCTTCCATAACCGGTGTGAGAAGTGGTAAAAAGCCTTCGGGAAATCCATACAATGGAACCCTTTCCTGGGATGGGAGCCTGTAATATCCCGCTGATTCACCCTGACGGTAATTTAAATTTCCAAATGCATAGAAGACGCTTGAAGGTGACTGAACGAACTGGTGAGAATAATTAAAATTTATACTTATGTCATTAGTTTCTGCATCGCCAAGCCTGTAAATCTGATGATTTAACAAAGCCGGAATGGAATCTCTACCTGTTAAATCGGTACGTGGAATAGACCTGTTGGTGGCACCATGGTGTTTTGAATCAACAGAAACTGATAAATAGTCGGTTTCAGAAATACTGAACCCGAAATTTGCAGAAGCATTGATAGTTACACCATCATCTTTAGTTGTCTGGCGGTAAAAAGCAGAAACATTTTGATCGGGCTTTTCTTTTAAAATAATATTAATAATTCCCGAAATTGCATCAGATCCATATTGTGCCGCGGCTCCATCGCGCAAAATTTCGATGCGTTCTATTGCATTTACCGGAATCACATTCAGATCATTGCTGGTTGTTCCACGTAAAATTGTTGTATTTACGTGTAACATTGCAGTATTTGATTTCCGTACACCGTTAACAAGCACCAACATCTGGTCAGCGCCCAGTCCCCTTAATGAAAAAGCCCGGATGTGATCGCTGCCATCGGTAATAGATGTTCTGGGAGAATAAACCGACGGAATAAATCGCTGAATAACATCTACAAGGTCAGTGAGACCACTTAAAGCAATCTCCTCAGAAGTAATTACATCAATAGGTACAGGAGATTCAAAAGGCAACCTGGCAACCCCACGTGTACCCACTTCCACTTTAACCTGCAACAAGTCCTCCATAGAAAGATTTAACAAGCTGTCGACCAATTCCTGAGAAATCATTATTCCATGGCAAAAAATCAGAATAACTATTAGTACGGGCTTTCTCATCACAACAGGTATCAATTAATATTAAAATTGGATTTTTTTACGATTAACAATTAAACCAAAAATATTGCCAGAAAATATTTCCTAATTTAAAAACCAATGTCGTTTAGTTAGTAAAACATTTTATTTTAATTAAAATTTGGGTAGTTTGGTGTATTGGTGATTTTGTGACTATATATTTTGCCACCAACTTAGCGAATCGATCTTACGAACAAAGTGAGTAAATCACCAAATCACGAAATCTCACCAAATCTTCTATAAATTGTTATTTTATCACTATTGTCCGGATAAAATATTTTTGAAATCAAAATAGGCTTTAAAATATAAAAAATACTCGAATTTAAATTGATTGCAGCATGTTAATCATATTG
>JAXLTR010000015.1:0-212256 GCA_046329965.1 Bacteroidales bacterium
TCGTTTGGTTTAATGGATATTTGCAGTAATTCAGACAAGAATTATAAAAATAATGTATTTGGCTTTTCTGCAGGTGTTTTAATTGGATTTGAATAATATAAAAGATGATTCGTCGCGATTTTGCCAGATGAGAAAGATTAACTATTTAATGAAAAATTTTTTGATTTGAATTTAAACAAATTTATTGAACAATTTCCCGACGAAGCAAGTTGCAAGGCGCATTTACGCGAAGTAAGAGAATGCAAAAGCATAAAATGTAAACACTGTGGCTGCGAGAAGAATTATTGGTTAAAAACAAAAAAAACAATGGTAATGTTCGTCATGTAATTTCCGTACCATTTAAAAAGCTGGACAATGTACTTGAATTAGTACCTACCTCTTCGCAAATGATATCTGACCAAATCATTTATGAGCTTTAGCAAGAAAGGCCTCTTAGCCATGGAATTGCAAAGACAAATGGCATATACCTATTACCGAACAGTGTGGAATATGATGCACCGCATCCGGGCCGCCATGGGTAAAAAGGACAGACTTTACGAACTTGGAGGCGTGGTTGAGTTCCACGAAGGCTACTTTGCAAGCGAAACCGATGAAAAGGAAAGACAGAACCTTAAGCGTGGCAGGGGAAGCCAACAAAACAATGCTTTATTTTTTTTTGTACAATGTCTACTTTTTTTGGTTAAAATGATTTAAACTTACGTAAATGTTTATTGAGGGTATAAACACAGCATCAATTGAAAGACTAAAGGAAAGTATCTTCAGATTTCTAAATAAACAAAATCGATTGCTAAATAAAAAATCTAAATTTAGATAATGAATGTTGAAATTTAAATAATTGTGAAAGAGTCTGGAGTACTGGTTTATAAAATCAATTTTGGGAAATGAATTATAGTGATACTGCAATTTTTACACCTGACGTTCCATTAAATAAATATGTTGATCACATCACAGTGAACACTTTCAATAGTGATTCAGTAATTCCTCAATTGGTTGTGCCAGATGGAATGACGGAATTGGTTATTAATTTTGGATCATGTTATAGCAGAATTGATCGAATTCAAAAAAAAGAATTTTCTGTTAAAGGAAGTCATCTTATTGGACTGAAAAGTACTTATTGCTTTGTTAAACCCTCCTCAAGCATGGATGTAATTACTATCAGATTTAAAATTGGTGCTTTAAAGAATTTTACTAGAATACCACAACTTTTATTAGTTGATAAGGTCATTGATGCTAATGATATTTTTGGTAGGGATATTGAAAGACTGGAAAGTGAATTGTTTCAAATTAAAGATATCGAAGTAAGAATGCGGTTAATCAATAAATTCTTGCTTTCGAAATTACATTATCAGAACGAAACTCCATTTGATAAAGTCAACAAAGAAATGCTGGTAAATGTCGTAAATTCAAATTTAAAAATTAACAGACTACTTGAGGATAAAAATTACAAAACAATTGAAAGGATGTTTCTAAAAAATATGGGGATTACGCCAAAAAAAAGTATTAATATTCTTCGATTTAATTTTGCTACGTATTTGTGTTCTCAGGGTAACAATCTCACTCAAGTTGCCTACAAATCAGGTTATTATGACCAATCTCATTCAATTAAGTCTTTTATGACATACTCAGGTGTAACTCCAAAAGAGTACTTAAAAATTAATGACAAATTATTTAAACTCAATCAAGAAAGAATAAACGCTCAGTTTATATATCCAGGAATATATAAGGATTAAATTTGTCGAAATTTTACAATTTTTTCTTTTCTCATCTCGGTAATTTTGCAAGCATATTATTTATTAGCAACATTAAGGAGGTTTGTTATGGAAAAGGTAACTTATATTTTATTGTTCGTTATATTGACTATAAATACCGTTTGCGGTCAAAATGAATTAAACCTGGGTGCTTTATTTATTGAGGGTATAAACACAACATCCGCCGAAAGGCAAAAAGAAATTGTTTCACAGGTATTCACAGACAAATTAATCGCAGAGAAAGGTACAGAGGGATTGGTAAATCTTTTCAAAACACTTAACAGTTCTTATTCACCTTTAGAATATCACCATTTAGAAATCATTCAATTTAATAAACCTTCCGGAGTTGTTTATGTAATGCATATATATGCGAAGAAAAAAGGTGAGGTAATGTGGAAAGATTTCCAGTTATATGTGGATAATCCTCCAAATCAAAAAATCAGCAAATTAGCATTTATTGCAGAAGTTTCTGAACCGATTAACCTCCCAAATGGTGCTATAGAGCATGAAGAAACTCTAAATTGGCTAAACAATTATGTTTCAAAATTGCAATTTGAAAATGATTTATCAGGAAGTATTTTAATTGCAAAAGGCAATAAAGTGCTATTAGAGAGGTATTTTGGATTTTCAGATTTAGAGAAAACATTGCCAATTGATGAAAATTCTTTGTTTGGAATTGCTTCAGGTGGCAAAATGTTTACAGCCCTTTGCATTGCTAAATTGGTGGAAGAAAATAAAATAAAATACAACGATAACATTACCAAATATATTGATGGATTTGCCGATAAGGACAAAGCGAGCAAAATAACAGTTCATCATTTGCTGTCGCATACTTCAGGTGTTGAGCAATATTGGTGGGGGCAAAATAGTGAGGCTTTTATGAAGGCTAATTCAATAAACGAACATTTAAAAATGGTTTTAGAAGTCGGATTAAAAGGAGAAGCTGGTGAAGTATATGAATACAATAATTCAAATTATATTTTACTTGGAGCAATTGTGGAAAAAGTTTCGGGAATGGATTACTACACTTTCGTGAAGAAAAATATATTTGATAAAGCCAATATGACGAATAGTGGTTATTTTTATCCCAATCACAAAAACACTGTTACACCTTTGAAGCGCAGCGAAAAAGGCAACAATTGGGTTAAAGCAGAAAGTGGAACAGGCAGAGGAAGTTCTGCCGGAGGAGCCTATTCAAATGCCCGTGATATGTTCAGTTTCTCGCTTGCACTTGTAAATAACCAATTAGTTTCTTTTGAAACTTTTAATAATATGATTTCCATTAAAAACAAAGGTTTTGATGTTACAGAGGACTATGGATATGGGTTTATCATTCAAAAATCAGGTCAAGATTTTACTTATGGTCACGGTGGAACAGCAAAAGGGGTTAATTTTGAATTCAGATATTTTCCAAATCAAAAAATTTCGCTCATCGTTTTCAGTAACCAAGATAATGGTGCGTTTGATGATTTAAAACGAAATTCCATTAAATTGATATCCGGTGATAGATGAAAATGAAATCTATTTTGAAGGCTTAATGAATTATCTGAAAAAATAGAAAATGGGTAGATGTCTAGCTTAGATTATCAGCATTTTTTAAGGACTATAATGTAATGTATTCTCTGATATACGAAGTAATAAATTATTCAATGCAAAAAAGAGTTATTTGATGGAGTTCATTTTGATGCTTGCGCCGGCATGCAAAGCATTTTCTGTAGTTCTTTTGTGAATGGAATAGATGTTTCAGATAAGGATTAACGATTTGTAAGAAGACGAACAAAGTTTGCTAAGATATGGCTTAGGAATGGAAGCCAAGTGTTGTAAAGATTTCATTGTAAGGATTTCTTCAGGCATGCATCGGGTTGATCTTGGAAACCTTATCACAATTATAGAATTGGAAGATAATATATTTAGAGTGATTATTATTCTTGAAAAAATTTAAATAACCAAATATGAAACCCACATGTTGAACATTGTTTAAAACAAAGGCAGATGAATAAAATCTCAAAGAGTTCAATTAACGCTCTGTATTTGAGACATGTGGGTTCCATCCGATCTTTGAAACTTAATTTTATTAAGAATGAAAACGAATATGAAAATAGTATCCTTATTGCTGGGAATATTCCTCCTATATAACTTACAACTAAATGGTCAGGCCCCAAGTTTAGACAGCATACTTCAAAATGCCCGCAAAAAATTATTAACCAATCCTGCAATTCAATTTCAGTTTAACTATTTCGGAGAAGGGATCTTAAAAAATGAAAAGCCCTTAGAAGGAAGTATTTTAATAGCGCCCAAACAATCTTCCGAATCTTTTAATTTCGAGAATGTATTGATTCGTGCGAACTCCATTGATGCAAATGAGAAATTCGAGGTCTCCAAGCTGGGATATGATTTTTATTACTTGGATAAGCTACAAAATAAGCTTGAATATAGTAATATCTATCGTTTGGGTTCTCCTTTTTTTTCATCAAAAATTAAGTTATCACTACTCAATTATCAATTTTTACCTGTATTGGCAGATTACCAGCAATACAATCCAAAATTGGGCGAAATTCTTGCAATTGATTCTCACGATTGCCAGGAAATAATATTTGATATACCTGAGCACGATTTTCACGCCCGGTTCTATATAGGATTGAAAGATTTTATAATTTATAAGATTGAAAATTGGAAAAAAAATGGGGAACAATTAGGAAAAATTGTGTATCAGGTGCAAAACTTCGAAATAATAAATAAGGTAGTGAAGCTTAGCCAATTTGATGTATCAAAAGATAAAAATACAATTATTTCGGAATACACAGCAGGATGCCCGGGTATAGGAACAACCGCTCCGGATTGGAAGTTGAATACCTTAGACCATGAGAGTGAAATAGGGTTATCTGATTTCAGGGGTAAAATAGTTGTCCTGGATTTTTGGGCTACGTGGTGTGCACCCTGTATACAATCTATGAAAGAATTAGTTAAATTAAATCAGGAAATAAAAGATAAAGATGTGGTAATTGTTGGGATTACTTATGAGGAAACCGGAAATCCACAAGCAATAGCTAAAAAAATGAACATAGACTATTTATTGTTGGAGGGAAACAAAGAGATTAACCAACATTACGGATTAGATAATGTAGGCATTCCTCTGGTATACATTTTGGATAAAAATGGAAAGGTAATTGACTTTGTAGCAGGCTACCATGGCGAAACGACCCTGCAAAAGATCAAGTCGGCAATTCAAAAAGGGTTATAATACCAGCAATATAGCTGTTGAAAAAGATAAGCTCTCTTTAGTAAAATGTTTTTGCCATAATGGTTTTAGCGGGTATTCAAACGTTGTAGCCCGTTTTAACTTCCGTAGTATTGGACAGGAAACTGTCTCGCAATCCCAAACGATACAAACACATTTTCTTCAGAGATAATCAGGAAATTTATAAATAAGAATATTATGGGAAGCATATTGGTATTGACGATATTCATGATAATGATTATTGATAAATTATTACTAGCTCAAGAGTTAAAAACAATTTTATAGATTCATTGAGTTCATAATTACAAAATGAATATGCAATTGATTTAGCATTCTCTGTTTTAATATCAAAAAATGGAGATATTTATCTTCATAGAAATATTGGGTATAGGGAAAAGGAAGCAAAAATGCCTGCAAAAATTAATACTCTTTTTAAAATTGCTTTTATTACAAAATCATTCACAGCCAATTCCATTATGATTCTAATTGAGAATGAGACAGTTCAATTTGACAACAGTATTTCTTTTTTTCTTCCTAAAGTACCAGTATGTAAGCAGCAAATCACAATTCTACATCTTTATCTCATACTTCTGGTTTGACACGAAACTTTGTAAGTGATGGCATTTCATATAAACGAAAAGCAATGAAAGCAAAATTAGATGAAGAATTTATTTTCAAACCCGGAACAAAATCTAATTATTCAAACCTGAATTATCAGCCTATGGCAATGATTATGAACAAGTAACAAATCGAATATATGAAGATATTGTTAAGTCACAAAATTTAGATACCTTGTGAATACGTAATACTTATTTCTGCAATGAAGTTGAAAGTATTGATAATGTGGCAGCTAAAAAGAAAGAATACCAAAATGTTTAAAAAAAAAGGAATTATGGTTGGATTGGTTCTGCCGGCATCTATTCAACATGTGGAGAATTATTCAAATTTTGGATGAGCATTATAAAGACCACAATAATAAATAAAAAGCACAAGTAACCAGATTATTCGAAGTTATTATAAAACAAATACCAACTTAGATATCGGATTAGGATTAATTCTATCACAAAACCAAGATTCGAACGTAGAAGAAGTCTGGACAAGAGAAACAGAAAGCTGGGGAAATAATGCAATTATACGGTACTTTCCAATGACAGCTATAAGATTAATCATATATACAAATTCAAGTGAAATAGCAAATAGACCAATTACAGCGAAACGAATAATTAGTGACTATATTATCAATCACTTAACTGAAAAGAACTTACACTATAATTGACTTAAAAGAATACGCACCGGCAATGGATTATTCAAACAAAGCTTTTGCAATTCATCCGAAATATGAACAGGCCGAACAAATAAAAATGTATGTAATTCAAATGTATGAAAAGAAGATGAAAAAAATCCACAACACTTTTACAGCCATTATTGGGTTGTATAAATAAAAATTGATTCGTCGCGATTATGCCAGACGAGAAAAATAATTATATTAATAAAATTTTTTTATTGTGAATATAAACAAATCTATTGGACAATTTCCCGTCAAAGCATGTTGCAATGCGCATTTACGCGAATTAAGAGAAAGCAAAGGCATAAAATGTAAACACTGTGGCTACGAGAAGCATTATTGGTTAAAAACAAAAAAAAATGGCAATGTTCGTCATGTAATTTCCGTACCACTTTAAAAAGCGGGACAATATTCAAGAATTCGAACCTACCTTTTGGCAAATAGTATCTGTCCATGTCATTTATGAGCTTTAGCAAGAAAGGCCTCTCAGCCATGGAACTGCAAAGACAAATGGTACATACCCGGTACCGAACAGTGTGGAGTATGATGCATCGCATCCGGGCCGCCATGGGTAAACATGACAACCTTAACGAACCGGAAGGCAAGGTTGAGTTCGACGAAGGCTACTTTGCAACTGAAACCGATGAAAAAGAAAGACAGAACCTTAAGCGTGGCAGGGGAAGCCAACGAAAGACCAACGTGGCTGAAATGGCAGTGTTAACACCATTGGAAGATTTGGATACAGGGAAAGTAGAAAGTTACGTAGGCTATTTTAAATTAAAAGCACTTGAAAGTCACAAAGTAACAGGTGTACTTGAAACAATCAGAAAAAGCCTTGCAAGACAATACATGGTTTTTAGCGATAAAAGCTCGATTTATGTTGATAACTAAGACTTTGTGGCAATGCATGTTTCCGAAATATCAACAAAAGAAAAAACCAAAAAATACCTACCCAGGGTACAAATAGCCATCGTCAACGGAAAGCGCACGTTTTTATGCATATACCATAAAATACATGGAAAAAACCTACAATTATATATAGATGAAATTTGTAATAAACTTAACCGCAGATATTTTGGAGAAAGTTTGTCTGTCAGGCTTTATATTGCAATGACTGACAACTACTGGCACAAATGAGACGAATCATTAAATAATAAGCTAATCGGAATATTCAACCAAAAAAGCCCCCGATTCAGATACGGAATAAAAAGGGATTGCCATTTGAAGGCAGTCCTTTTTTAATGCCTGCTGTTTCCATTCAGGCACTGAAGCATCGGCAATCAACAAATCAAAATCGAATATTTCCAGTAAAGGTTCTATTTCCATGGGCGCATTTTTCGATATAATAACGTATTTCACCTTTAATTTGCGACCTGCTTTATATGCACTGTAATCTCCCATTAAATATACACTTTTAAAATTTGTAGCATTTACAATAAAATCCGTAATTTTTGATTTCCCTTCGGTTTTATGAGTGAGTTTAAAAACATTGGTATGTAATATAAATTTATCGGATATTACATTCGAAACCAGGTAATTAATCGATTTACTGTCATTGGCTAAAATAGTATCAACATACAGGTTTAATCTTCCATTTTCGGTAAAGCCAAATGCTGATTTTCTGGGTACATTGAATACAATAAGAGATTGCTGGTTTCGATTTATAATATACCTGGTATCGCGGATTAAAAATGCAATGACAAGAACAAAAAAAGAAGATAAAATGAATTTTTTATTCCTGGTGATAATAAAAAGGGTTACTATAAAAAGTACCAAATGGAACAATAATGATTCAGTAAAATTTATAGAAACAGGCTCAATGGTAGAATAAGGTAAATGGTCAAAAAACCGAACTGAATAATTTAATAACCATACTGATTTAGATAAGCACCAACCTCCATAATATAGAATAACAGGAAAAAAGCTAAATGTCAAAAGCAGTATTGCCAGCATCATAATGACAAACGATAGGGGTACAACCAAAAGATTTGAAAGAAGGGCGTATACCGGGAATTGATGGAAATAATAAATGCTAAGAAAGGTGGTGCCAATTTGTGCGGATAATGACACACAAGTCCAGTTCCACAAAGTGTCCATAATTCTGTTCCTTAAATCAAACAGATGGTATATCCTGGGATGGAAAAAAATTAAAGCGGTCACCGCCAGATAGGAGAGTTGAAAACCAACATCAAATAAAAATTGTGGATCAATTAGAAGCAAAATAAAAGCCGATGCCAGAATGGAATTATATGCGCTTGGTTTTCGTTCAGAAACCTTACCAAGAATTACCAGGGTTATCATGGCAGCTGACCGGTTTACCGATGGCGAAAGCCCTGTTAAAATGGCAAAAGCCCAGATAATTGAAATAATTAATAAAGCTTTAATTATTTTAAGTTTCTTGTTGTTGTTTAAAAAATAAAGCAGGTAGTTTAAAAAAATGAAAATAATTCCAACGTGCAGTCCCGAAACCGACAGCACATGCATTGCCCCGGAATCGGAATAGGCTTCAATTAATTCGTCACTCAATAAATCTTTTGTACCCAGGGTAAGCGCGGCTAAAATGGCAAATTCATCTCCTTTTATGCCGGCAGACTCAAATATGCTTAATAATTTCTCGCGGGATTGATAAGCCAGTGAAAAAATGATATTTCCTCTGTTTTTCGAAAGCAATTTCCATTCATCGCTCTTTTGGTACGATTTAAAGTGTATATGTTTTCTGGCCAGGTATTTTTTATAATCAAATTCCGATGGATTTCCTGCATTTGCAATTTCTTTGAGATTAGCTTTTACAATTAATAAATCGCCATAAGCTAAAGATGCAGCAGCGCTGTCTTTTTCAAGTGATAAAACAATTTTCTGATTTGTACTTTGCCAAATTTTATCAATGCAATATTCTTTTACAAGAAATTCGCATTTAATTGAATTTGGTTTTAATTGTGGTGGTTCGTTTACTATGCCAACAACTTCTGAAGAATTTATAATTTTTTCATTGTAGGATTTACTTTTGTGGGTAAGAAATGCACCTGTAAAAAGAAATACGAGAGAGAGTAAAAAACCGAAAATCCACCTGTTATGATAAGAAGCATCGTGGTTTAAAAATGGTCTGTAAATTATTACAGCGAGAATAAATAAAACCGATAAAGTTAAAAGAATCAGGGGATTAATAAAAACATACTCCGAAATTAAAATCCCCGCAACAAAAGGAATAATAATTCTTAAAAAAGGAATTTTGCGAATTTCGGTATTGAGCATTTAAATTATTATAAATGTAATTCTAAGAATTAATTTACAAATTCATCGCATTTAGAAAAAAATTCCAAATCGAATCCTCTAATTTAAATATTTATCTAAAACTATTGTAAAACAAACAAGGATTTAATTCACTGGTGGTTAGAAAAGTCATTGAAGTATTTCAAAAAATAGCGAACAAAAAAATCGGAATTATTGGTTAATTCAAAACAAGATCTAAGCTCTTTTCTTTTCTGCTCCCAGCCTGTAGGGGTATTTTGCTTCGAACTTTCCTTTTGAAATATCTTTTAATTTGCTCCTGATAAGCGTTTTCCGGATGGGGGATATTCTGTCCACAAATAAAATACCGTCGAGGTGATCGTATTCATGCTGTAGTACCCTTGCAGCATACCCTTCGTAATACTCATCATAAAATTTAAAATTCTCATCGAAGTATTCAATTCTGATTTTATTAATTCGTTTTACTTCTTCCTGAATACCTGGTATACTAAGGCATCCTTCATTCATTAATTCCGATTCTCCCTCAGTTTCAGTAATTTTAGCATTTATAAATACTTTTTTAAATCCGGCCAACGAAGGATCATCTTCTGCCAAGGGATTGGCATCAATTACCAGTAATCTGATTGGTTTGCCAATTTGAGGGGCTGCCAATCCAATTCCGTCTGCGGCATACATGGTTTCGAACATGTCGTTGACAAGTTGCTGTAAACCAGGATAATCTTTGGTAATCTCTTCTGATTTCTTTCGTAAAATACTTGAACCTATTATTGAAATTGGGTATATCATTGTATTGATTAATTAAATTGAATTATTTGATTCTCTCCATGTACGATTGAAGGATAATCACTGCACTTACTTTATCGATAAGGCTTTTATCCCTTCGCTTCATTTTTTTTACGCCACCGTCAATCATGGTTTGCTTGGCCATTTTTGATGTAAAATGTTCATTCTCAGTAGTGACCTGGATTAAAGGATATTTTTTTTTAAGGTTTTTGATAAATGCATTTATTAAATGAATTGAATGCGATGGTTTCGTATTTTCCATGATGAATGGATAGCCCACTACAAACAATTCAACTTTTTCATTTTCAAGGTATTTATCAAGATATTCAAAAATTAAACTGGTTTCAACTGTAGTCAGCGCACCCGGAATTATTTTTAAAGGATCTGTAACTGCCAGTCCGGTACGCTTACTGCCATAATCGAATGCCATTATCCTTGCCACTAGTTTAGAATGATTTTAAATTGCAAATATATATTAAAGTTTTGACAGGAAATCTGCTTATTTTTTATTGTTTTTAGATAATATTACTAAAAGATTGTTAGATAAATAATTATAGCTGCAATAATTACAAACGGAGCTTTGGTATATTTTTAAAATTTGAAAAATAGAAAAACAATAAACCAATGAAAAAAATGAAAAATTATATCATGTTAATAATGAGCATTTTGTTAACAACTACACTGGTTAACGTCCAGGCTCAAAAAAACAATTCAGGTTTCGAGGTCCGGGGTTTATGCATTGCAGCTCCCGACATTGAGCAGGTTGATAGATTTGTGAAGTTTATAAATGAAGAATTAGGGCCGAAAAGTATCAACACTTTAATTTTAAGGGTAGACTACCAATACAAATTTAAGAGTCATCCCGAACTCCATGATAAGAATGCACTTTCGGAAAAAGAAATAAAAAAATTAGTAGAAGCCTGTCGTAAAAATAAAATTGAACTAATTCCCCAGATTAATCTATTAGGGCATCAGTCGTGGGCTGAAAAAACAGGAAACCTGTTAAAATTGTATCCGGAATTTGATGAAACACCGTATGTTAAAATGCCCGATAAGTACGAATGGCCGAACAACGATAATTTATATTGTAAAAGCTATTGTCCTTTGCATCCGGGCGTGCATAAGGTGGTTTTTGAACTGGTGGACGAAATTTGCGATGTATTTGAGTCAAAATCCTTTCATGCTGGTATGGATGAAGTATTTTACATAGGAGAAGACAAATGCCCAAGGTGCAGCGGACATTCGAAGGCTGAACTATTTGCCGGAGAAGTAATTGCCATACGAAACCATTTGAATATGAAAGGCAGGCGCTTATGGATTTGGGGCGACAGGCTTATAAATGGTCAGCTGACCGGAATTGGAATGTGGGAGGCAAGCATGAACAATACACACCAGGCCATAGATCTGATTCCGAAAGATGTAATGATTTGCGACTGGCATTATGAGAGACCTGATAAAACAGCTGTGTACTTTGCCATGAAAGGCTTTGATGTAGTAACCTGCCCCTGGCGGAATTCAACTGTGGCAATCGATCAATGTAAAGATATGAAGGAATTCAGTCAAGGATCAACGGATGAAATGAAAAGCAGGTTTTCAGGAATTGTTCAAACCATTTGGTCAGGTGCCGGTACTTTTCTTGACGAATATTACGGGATTAAAAAAAATGAAAAGCCTGATGAATCGCAATCTGCTTGTTTTAAAGCATTGTTGGGCGAATTCAATAAATCCACTGAATAAGAAATACGGAATAGATGAGTCATAAAATAAAGGTAAATAATCAAATCTCTCCACATCTGAACCTAACAGTGAATGAAGTGGATTTTACTAATTTTAAACTGGATAAAAAGGCGGATATGGAATTCTAGCAATTGAAAATCAGGCATTTATTTATTATTTAGCTTAAACCTTTTACCGGCATAAAACCTTATTTGCCCACGATTAGTAGAAATATCGATAGATTCGTACTTAAAAGATTCAAAGCCAGAATGAGAAGTAAACCCGCAATAAAAATGCTTACCTTCGTAGGCAAGGGTAGACCTAAGGCTTAAAGAGCCTGTAAAACCAGGTTCGGCAGATCGTTGTTTATCAAAATAGTCCACCGACAAGCTACGCAATCCTATTCCCGGGACACATGAAAGATTGATAAAAAAGTGCTTCAGGAAAACAAGCGTATAGGCATAGCCAAAGGAAAGACCTGCAACGTGCGTAGTAAAACCTTTTAACTGAAAATATTGTTTTAAACTATCGGGCAATTGAGGGGGAACAAATCCATCCTCTCTTTTTAAATGATCAAGGTCAAAATAGGCACCCAGAACAAACCCTCCAGCACTTTTCAGTTGAACTTCATTTCTTATATATGCCGCTTTGTATGAGAATCGCTGGTTATTCGAAAAGTAAAAAAAGGAAATTCCATATGAAACAGATTGCATATCTGAGAAATAAGGAAAAAGAATTGTATCGGAATCAAAAAAATCCTGGGAGTTTGAAAGATGAAATCCCTTATAATTCTGATAATGAGCACTCAAACCTACTTTTCGTCCAAATGCATTAATTTGCCCATCAAGTCTATCTGTATTTCCATAAACATTGTTGTCTTTGTTCATAAAATCGAAGCTGGCAGCAACTCCTAAATTCAACCATTTGTAATTGAATCCAAGTCCAAGATTGGTTTGGCCGTTTGGTTCAAATCTCAACTTCACATCATTTTCATTATTTTTAAATCCATAGGTTCTGTATTTTCGGGAGGTGAATATATATATTCCTAATTTGTTTGTGTGGCTTTTAATGTATTGGGCATCAATTGAGGATATGTTGGACGATTCAATGTCAGATAACTGACTATAAACAAATGACTTATTGAATAAAAAAGCCAAAATGGTTAAGTTAATTACAAGATAAGAAACTTTAAAGTGCGGAAGCTTATTTTTCATTGGTGTTCCATTGCCCTTTGGCTTTATTGAATCTGTATTCCTTAATATTAATATTATTTTGGTTTAAAAGTGTCCTGGAATCATTAATAAAAACTTTCATTTGCTTTAAATCCCCGGGAGCAAGGCTTTTATCATTCTCAAACTGATCGGCAGGCAGTACATAAAAAGTTTTAAGTTTTTCGGTTTTCGGTTTTCGGTACACCCAAACCAGGTAATAACCCTGTTTTGTAATATTAATTTGCTTTTCTTCTTTAGTCAACGAAAACCTAATCATTGCGCCTCCATCGGCATATCGCCAGTTTCCGTAATTCGAGACAAAATTTCCGAGTGAATAAGCAACAATTACATCTTTTTTATTTCCATCCCGGCTGGTGTACACGTAGTTTTCCATTTCCTGGATAACATGTGGATGTGACCCAATAACAGCATTAGCCCCGTTTTCGAAACAAAGTCCTGCCAGTTTTTGCTGCTCAGAATTGGAATGTCTCTGGTATTCAGTTCCCCAATGAAAAAAAACAATTATTGCATCAAAACCCTGCTTTTGTGCAAGGGTCAAATCGCTTACAATCAGCGAACTGTCAATAATATTTATAAACATTTTATTGCTAAAAGTATCTCCATTAACCCCATAGGTATAATTAAAAAGAGCTATTTTCCATCCTTTTTTATTGAGTATCATGGGATGACGGTTTTTCATTTTATCAATGGATGAAAAACTTCCTGTATGCACAAGTCCAACACTATCCAGCACCTTTTCAGTTCTTACAAATCCATCCAACCCCCTGTCGTTGATATGATTATTAGCTGTAACAAGGTAATTAATACCGGCATTTTTAATGTCAGTGGCCAGTTGATCCGGACAACTAAAAGCCGGGTAGCCAGAATAGGGGGGACCAGCCAGGGTTACTTCGAAATTTGCAACAGTAACATCTACATCGTTTATAATGGGTTTTATGTATTCAAACTGGGAAGAAAAATCGTATTTTCCTGTAGTTTTGTTATATGCCGATTCAAATTGAAGCTGATGGGTCATGATATCACCAATAAAAAGGAAACTGATTTCATTTTCAGCACTGTCTGCATTTATGACAGGATTGGCGATTTTGTTTTGATCCGTACTTTGCTGGCAGCTGGCCCAAAATGGGATAAAAAAAATGAAAACTGTAATAAGCTGTATTTTCATATAAAAAAATGATTAAGTCTTTTTAAAATAGAGATTTAACAATTGGCGGGCTGCTAAAAAAGGGCTTGTTGAACCGCTCATAACCTGCCCTTCATAATAATTTATAATGTTCTTTATATCGGGGTGATGATAAAAATTGTTTTTTAAGAAATCCTGAATGGATTCATGTAACCTGTATTTTGCCTGATGGTTACGGTTTAAATTCCAAAAATTATTCTTTTTGGTCAGGCTTACATATTCAAGAATGGTTTTCCACACATTATCTATACCGGAATTTTTTAACCCCGAAGCCAGCAAAACCCTTGGATACCAGCCAGAATCGTGCGGAGGAAACAAATGAAGGGCATTTTCGTAATTTCGTTTCGCCAGCTCAGCTTTCTTTACATTTTCCCCATCGGCCTTATTAATAACAATAGTATCAGTAAGTTCCATAATGCCGCGTTTAATACCCTGCAATTCATCGCCGGCACCGGCAAGCATAAGGAGGAGAAAAAAATCGACCATGGAATGAACGGTGGTTTCGGATTGCCCCACACCAACAGTTTCAATAATAATAATATCAAAACCGGCCGCTTCACATAGTATTATGGTTTCCCTTGTTTTACGTGCAACGCCGCCAAGCGTATTCCCTGATGGGGTTGGCCGGATAAATGCACTTTCGCTGGCACTTAAAAGTTCCATACGGGTTTTATCACCCAAAATACTTCCACCCGATTGTTGACTGCTTGGATCGATGGCGAGAACGGCAAGTTTATGTCCCAGGCTTGTTAAATACATCCCAAGGCTTTCGATAAAAGTACTTTTGCCAACTCCGGGCACCCCTGTAATTCCAATTCTGATAGAATTTCCAGAGAAAGGCAGACATTTTTCAATAATTGCTTCAGAAATTTCGCTGTGTTTGGGGTGTACACTTTCAATGAGCGTGATGGCCGAGCCAAGGGCTGTTTTATTGCCATTTATAATGTCGTTGGTTATTTGGTTTACATCTACTCCACGACGTTTCTTTTCCAGAAATTTCCTGGCTGCGTTTTCATTAACAGGAGGAGGCATAACAATGCCCTTCATTACCTTAAGTGCGGATGGATCAATTTTCCCGGTTTTTTTCATTGAAAAATAATTTCGGTGCGAAAATACAACGAAAAAATGAATCACACTGTTCCCGAATTACGTTTCGAAAGGCTTAAAATAAAAAATCCTGAAAAACTCAGGATTTTTTATTGAAGAAAGGGAATTTATTTTTGCGAAGTTTTGGCATTGGGATCCAATACATCGGCTGTTATTCTAAGCGTAATCCTGTTTTTATCTGCTCCATCCTGATTTTTACCCGGAACATTGCAAATGATGGAAACACTTTTGTTTTGCCCGCCTGTTTTTCCGGCAGTATTAAAGGTGACTTTGATGGATGAGCTTTCGCCAGGTTTAATTACATTCTTGCTTTCAACGGCTGTACATCCGCAACTCGATTGAGTTTTGCGGATAATCAAATCGCTCTTGCCATGATTGGTAAATTTAAATTCGTGCGAAACAGATTCACCTTGTTTTAGCTTTCCCATGTCGAATTCTTTTGTCTCAAAATCCATGGTAGGCGCATTAGCCAACTGGGCAGGGGTCATTTTCGAAAAATCTTCAACCACCGAGGCACTCACTGATAAGGAATAACCCATTACTTCCTGGTTATTAATCAATAGGGCAATCCTGTCAACCTGGTAGTCCCAATCCGGAGCCTTGGAAGCATTGTATGTTACAGTAAGTGTACCGGCCTGTTTGGCAGGAATTACCTTAGGGTTTGTGCTAAGGCTCAGGTGCTCTTTGAGGCTTTTAGGATTGGCGGTTAAAGAAAGGGGTTTGTCAGAATCATTAAAAATATCAACGGTTTGAGATTCAGTTTGCGTATTCAGCAGCCTGGCAAAGGCAATATGATTCGATTTAAGCCTTAAATCGCCTATTTTGTATTTATAAATATCCGAAACTTCCTTTTTTTTAGGGATTACATCGCCCTTAATTTCAAGAATAACCGGTTGGCTGGTGATGTTGTTGTAAACGGTAATTTGTTTGGTAAAAGCACCTGGTCTGTCGATAGGGTCGTATTCAGCACTTACAAAACCTTCTTTGCCGGGTAAAACAGGGGTTTTCGACCAATCAGGTGTGGTACATCCACAGCTCGATTCAACATTTTTGATGATAATGGGCTGTTTTCCTTTATTTATAAACTTAAAAGTGTACCTAATTTTACCTCCATCTTCTTTTACACGACCAAAATCGTGCATTTTTTTCTCAAAACCAATTGTGTTGTCTTGTGCATTGATGCCAAAAATTCCAATTGTGATACTTAAAATAATTGTGAAAACTGTTTTTTGCATGGTATTCTATTTATTAGGTTGTGGTACAAAATTAATCCAAATTTATAATTATCAGATTATTTAAAGGAACTTTAACCTGAGTATAACCTAAACGGGAAGGATTAAAAATGATTGTACTCAGGATTTATTATTTAAACCGGCTTTTATCTTGTTCATTTCATATTTCAGGTTCGATATGGTGGTTAGCAAATCTTCCTTTGGGATTTTTGGTTCAGGAATTTCGCTGCTGATAAAGTTGGTGAATTTCCATATTTCGCTTATCTCGTTCACAAACAGGTTGTAAGGGTCGTAGGTAGGGTTAAGTGAGTAAAGGGTAAGGGTTTTTTCTGCAGGAATTTTATTTTCAATAATTTTAAAAATAATTCCTTCGTTGAGGGTGAGGATAATGCAGGCATCTCCGTTTTTTAAAGTATTCCAGTCGGCTATAAATTCACCGGTAATCCATGAACCATCGGGGATTGGCAGCATCGAATCACCTTTAATCTGAAAAGTACGATACTTTTTTTCTTTCGACAGGAAAGGAAGGTTGAAAACAGGAAGTTCCCTAAGGTATTCCGGGTCGGCAAAACCGCGTGTGTAGCCTGCCCTGGCTTTTTCGGGCACCAGCTCAATGTTTTCTTCATTCTGGTTATTAACTGTGGTGGCCAAAACCCTTATCCTGCTGCCGGTAACAAATACATCGTAGCCACGCTCTATTTCGCCCAACTGGCTTTCGGAAAGTTGCGAAAGATCAATTTTAACTAGCGTATCGATGGAGATATTGAAATACGCCGAAAGAGCAACAAGGGCTTCCAGTCCGGGTTCAGCAACTCCATTTTCATAGCCACTCAGGGTGGGGCGTTTCATTTTCAGGAAATTGGCCATTTCGTCCTGTGTGCGGCCACGGCGTTTGCGGAGCAGTTTTATGTTTGAGTTAAAAAACATATTGTGTAGAATAAAGTTTATTATTTGTGAACCAGAAATTCATTTTATAATCCCAAATCTTCTTTTTATAAATTACCTGTTTACAACTTTTTTATTTACTAACCTGTTATTATTCAAAAATATACAGACAATTACGCTTTAAATTTATAAAAAATTAACGCTAAAAATTTTTTATTTCAAACCAAAATGATTAATTTATAATCGTAAAAATGATTAAAATTTAATCAAAATTACGAAATAAAATTATAATATAAAAATTTTCATTCTGGTTTTTGTGATGGTAATTGGTAACACAGGCAGGAGCATCCTGCACCTCGATTTGGATACTTTTTTTGTATCGGTTGAGCGCCTTCAGAACAGCAGGCTTAAGGGGCAGCCTGTTATTATCGGCGGGCTTTCGGACAGGGGCGTGGTGGCCAGTTGCAGTTACGAAGCCCGGAAATACGGGGTTCACTCGGCCATGCCCATGAAAATGGCACGAAACCTTTGCAGCGAAGCCATCATTATACGGGGCGATATGGATTTGTACAGCAGGTATTCGAATTTAGTTACCGAAATTATTGCCGATAAGGCCCCGCTGTACGAAAAAACCTCTATCGACGAGCATTACATTGATTTGACAGGCATGGATCGCTTTTTTGGCAGCATGAAATGGGCACATGAACTGCGTAAAACCATTATCGAAAATTCAGGATTGCCTATTTCCTATGGTTTATCGCTTAACAAAACCGTTTCAAAAATTGCCACCGGCGAGGCCAAGCCCAATGGCGAGCTGGAAGTACCGGGCGACAGGGTGAAGCCATTCCTGAACCCCCTGCCTATTCATAAAATTCCGGGTATAGGCGATAAAACCTTTCAAATGCTGCGTACCATGGGAATTATTACCATCGAAACCCTGAGTAAAATACCGCCCGAAGTGATGGAAAAAATGTTGGGCGTAAATGGCCTGTCAATTTGGAAAAAGGCCAATGGCATAGATTCAACGCCTGTTAAGCCTTATTCCGAGCGAAAGTCAATAAGCACCGAGCGTACATTTGAACAGGACAGCACAGATGTGAAGCGTATGAACGAAATTGTGGCGGCCATGGTCGAAAAGCTGGCGTTTGAACTGCGCAGGCAACAAAAACTTACTTCGTGTGTCACGGTAAAAATCAGGTATTCCAATTTCGATACGCATACACTTCAAAAACGAATTACCTATACCTCGTTCGATCATACATTAATACAGGTGGCCAAAGAGCTTTTTGCCCGTTTGTACACCCGCCGTTTGCTGATAAGGTTGATTGGCGTAAAATTCAGCTACCTGGTCCATGGTTTCCAGCAACTGAACCTTTTCGAAGATACGCCACAGGTTGTAAACATGTACCTGGCCATGGACAGGATACGGAAAAAATATGGGAATACCAGTATACGACGGGCCATTGCCCTTGCCGGGAAAGGTGCAGATATTGGTGCCGGGCTTTCTTCGGGGCACGAGGCCGAAGTTGTTCCTTATCCTTTTATGCGAAAATAGGAACCCTGAGTAAATATTTTGATGAGCAAAAAATGAATAAGATCTATCTGAACACTAGTTTTAATTTTCCAATTTCTGATTTAAAAACCTAACATTATGACAATGAATTTACTGGCAAAAAAAACAACAAACCAGGCGTTTACTGTAAGCGAACAGGTTGTGTATGAATTCGAAAGAGCAAGGTATTCTATCTGGATTGCGAATATCTGGTTTACTGACACCGCTATTTATAATTTATTGATGAAGAAACTACGCGAAGGCATTAATGTTGAGGTAATATTAAGTGCCGGAAAATTTATGAGTTGCGATGAAAATGCCCGGATTCGCAAATTTATTCAGGCAGGCGGAGAATTTTTCCCAATCAGGGAAACAGAAGAGAACAAACTGTGCAGCAGTGGATTCTGCATGGTCGATTATTCAACGGTAATTGACAATGGTTTTACCGATAAATCGTACCTGCAATCCGGATACAGCGCCTATTTTATACGCGAATATCCCGAAGCACTTGTGGAACATTATTTTAATGAGTATTTTTCGATTAAAAACAATTTTTGTGTGAACAGATATAGTTAAAAACAAGTTTGGAGTTTCGGGTTTGGAGTTTAAAGTTTAAAGTTTTGTGTTTATTCGGACTTCCGGCTCCCGACTTCGGACTTCCGACTTCGGACTTCAAATCAATAAATATTGCAGTATGTGTGGCAGATATGTGAGTGTACAAAAAATAGAGACGATTGAAAAACGTTTCAATGTAACAGCTACCGATGGTTTAAACTTTGAACCCTCGTATAATATAGGGCCCGGAAAATATGCCCCGGTTATAACCAGCGATAAACCTCGTGAATTGCAGCTTTTCCAGTTTGGGTTAACCCCATTCTGGGCAAAAAAAAGAATGTATCTTTTCAATGCCCGTGCCGAGGGCGATCGTAACCAGGAAAATGACGAAAACTACGCGGGGGCGAAGGCCATTGTGATGAAACCCGCGTTCAGAAAACCAATTCGTTCGCAACGCTGCCTGGTTATTGCCGATGCTTTTATTGAGGGCCCGGTAACCGAAAGGCTCGATAAACCTTATGTGGTTTACCTCAGGGACAATGTTCGCCCTTTTGCTTTTGCAGGAATATGGGATGAATGGAAATCAGAAAGTGGCGATACTATATTTTCTTTTGCCATTATTACTACTGTTACCAATAGTCTGCTCAAAAAAATCGGACATAATCGTTCACCGGTTATCCTGCCACGGAACCGTGAAAATGCCTGGCTCAATAGTGATTTATCCCTGGCCGAAGTTACCCGTTACCTTGAACCTTACCCGGCCGGGCTTATGAATGCTTACCCCATTTCACCGGGCATTAAAAATCCGAAAGCGGAAGGCAGGAGCCTGATTGATCCGGTTGGCGAACGTGTTGAACCTGAATTCGAAACAAAAGAAAGAATTGAACTGGAACTGCACGGAATGGGCCATTATAAAAGGGGATTCAAACATTGAAAATTGCTTTTGAACAGGAAGCCATTATTTAAATTTTACCGGAAATGCTACATAATGTACATTCGTACTTCAGTTTGCGTTATGGTACACTATCGGTTGAGGAATTGATTTTACAGGCTAAAAAATTCGGCCATCAAACCCTTGCCATTACCGATATCAACAATTCCATGGGGGTGATGGATTTTGTAAAACATGCCTTTGCCAATGGTATTATGCCTATTGCAGGTATGGATTTTCGCAACGGGGACAATCATCTTTATACCTGTATTGCCCGTAATAACGAAGGATTTCGTGAGATAAACGAATGGCGTACCCTGCACAACCTTCAAAAATCTGATTTACCCCTGGAAGCGCCTCCTTTTGACTATGTATATGTAATTTACCCCTTTGGCAGCCGGCAATACAACCAGCTTAACGACAATGAATTTATAGGGGTAAGGCCCCGTGATTTGCGAAAACTTTACGCTGCCGGTTACCGGCACGATAAATTGTTGATGTATAACCCGGTAACTTTTCATACCAAAAAAACCTGTCAGCTGCATAAGCATTTGCGTGCCATTGACAATAACATACTGCTTAACCAGCTTGAAAGCAAACATTTGGCCGACGAAAATGAACTGTTTTGTACCAAAGATCAGCTTTTATACCTTTACCGTGATTTTCCTCAAATTATGCAGAACAGCGAGCGGATGGCCGGGGATTGCTGTTTCAGCTTTGATTTTAAATCTTCAAAAAACAAGAAAACCTTTACCGGGAGCCTTTATGATGATAGGATTTTGCTTGAGAAACTTGCCCTCGAAGGATTTAAATACCGTTATCCTAAAGGAAACCCTTTGGCCGAACAACGAATAAAAAAAGAACTTGATATCGTATTTAAACTTGGTTTTTCTGCTTATTTTCTGATAACATGGGATATTGTGCGTTATTCGATGTCAAGGGGATTTTACCATGTGGGGCGGGGGAGCGGGGCCAACAGCCTTGTGGCCTATTGCCTTAAAATCACCGACGTTGATCCCATCGAACTTAACCTTTATTTCGAAAGGTTTCTTAATCCTAAACGCACTTCGCCGCCCGACTTTGATATCGATTATTCATGGAAAGATCGCGACGACGTTCAGGATTATATTTTTAAACGGCATGGAAAGGATTTTACCGCTCTTTTGGGCGCTACTTCTACTTTTAAGGGAAGTTCTATTTATCGCGAGTTGGGCAAGGTTTACGGGCTGCCAAAAGAAGAAATTGATCACATGGTTGAATATCCTGCAAAAGCTATTAACGAAAGCCAGTTGAACAGGAATATTTTTGAAATTGGAAAAATGATGGCAGATTTTCCAAACATCAGGAGTATTCATGCCGGCGGGGTGCTGATCTCTGAAAAGCCCCTTGCTTATTATACTGCACTTGATTTGCCTCCAAAAGGATTTCCTACTACGCAATGGGACATGTATGTGGCCGAAGATATCGGATTTGACAAGCTTGATATTCTCAGCCAGCGTGGAATAGGTCACATCAATGAATGTGTGGCGATTCTTGAAAAAAACAGGAATATAAAAATTGATCCGCATCAGGTAGAAAAATTTAAAACCGACGAAAAAGTCAAATCTTTGCTTAAAAAAGGCGAGGCCATTGGGTGCTTTTATGTTGAAAGTCCGGCAATGAGAGGTTTGCTGAAAAAGTTACGTTGCGACAATTACCTGAGCCTTGTGGCGGCAAGTTCAATCATCAGGCCGGGTGTGGCAAAATCGGGGATGATGCGCGAGTACATTCACCGTTTTCATCATCCTGAAGGTTTTACCTACCTGCATCCCGTAATGAAAGAACAGCTCGAAGAAACTTTTGGGATTATGGTTTACCAGGAAGATGTATTAAAAGTTTGTCACCATTTTGCGGGCCTTGATTTGGCCGATGCAGATGTTTTACGAAGGATTATGAGCGGAAAGCCCAGGTTTAGGGATGAGTTTGAACTGATTGTGAACCGTTTTTTTACCAATTGCCAATCCCGTGGGTATCCTGAGGAAATAACCAAAGAAGTATGGCGGCAGATTCATTCTTTTGCCGGCTATTCTTTCTCAAAAGCACATTCGGCTTCGTATGCCGTTGAAAGTTTTCAGAGTCTTTATCTTAAAGCGCATTATCCGCTGGAGTTTATGGTGGCGGTGATCAACAATTTCGGCGGATTTTATCGTACCTGGGTTTATTTTGAAGAAGCAAGGCGTTGGGGTGCAAAAATTGAGCTTCCATGTGTAAACAATAGCATGTACCTTACTTCGATAAAGGAAAACAAAATTTTTACAGGTTTTATACACCTTGCCAACCTCGAAGAAAACCTGGCGAAGAAAATTGTAGGGGAGCGTGAAAAAAATGGCTTTTACAAATCGCTCGATGACTTTATATCCCGTGTAGGGCCAGGGCCAGAACAACTTTCACTTCTCATCCGGATCGATGCTTTCCGGTTTACAGGAATTTCAAAGGTGCAAATGTTGTGGCAGGCCAAAATGCTGACCAGCAAAGTAAAAACCTCTGTAAAGCCCGGACTCTTATTTGAAATTCCGCGTAAAAACTTTGAATTGCCTGATTTAAACCAGTCAAAACTCGAAGATGCTTATGATGAAATTGAATTGATTGACTTTCCGGTTTCAATGACCATGTTCGATATGTTGCAAACCCGTTTCAGGGGTGAGGTGATGGCTTCGGAAATGATGGGCTTTGTCGGAAAAAAAGTCAGAATGCTGGGCAATCTCGTTACAATGAAATATGTTTGGACGGTTAAAAAGGACATTATGCATTTTGGAACTTTTCTGGATGCAAAAGGCGAGTTTTTCGATTCGGTGAATTTTCCGGATTCTTTAAAAAAATATCCATTTAAGGGAAGGGGAATCTACCTTATTTTAGGGATAATTACCGAAGAGTTTGGCTACCCAAGCATTACAGTCGAAAAAATGGCCAAATTGCCTTTTATGCCCGATCCGAGGTATAAGTAGTGTGAAGACCGAAGACCGAAGTCTGAAGACCGAAGTCTGAAGACCGAAGACCGAAGCTCAACTTCTGACTCCTGAAGTTTGAAGACCGAAGACCGAAGTCTAAAGACGAAGACTGAAGTTTGAAGACCGAAGACCGAAGTTTGAAGACTGAAGACCGAAGTTTGAAGACCGAAGTCTGAAGACCGAAGACCGAAGCTCAACTTGACTCTGACTTCCAGCTTCCAGCTTCCAACTCCCAACTTCCCACTTCCAACTCCCAACTTCCCATTCCTGACTTCCCACTCCTGACTTCCCACTCCCAACTTCCCAACTCCTGACTTCCAACTTCCCACTTCCCACTCCTGACTTCCCACCCCCAACTTCCCACTCCCAACTTCCAACTCCTGACTTCCAACTTCCCACTTCCCACTCCTGACTTCCAACTCCTGACTTGCAAACTTCCCACTTCCAACTCCCAACTTCCAACTCCTGACTTCCAACTTCCCACTTCCCACTCCCAACTCCCCACTCCCAACTTCCCACTTCCAACTTCCCACTTCCAACTCCCAACTTCCAACTCCTGACTTCCAACTTCCCACTTCCCACTCCCAACTCCCCACTCCCAACTTCCCACTTCCAACTTCCCACTTCCAACTTCCCACTTCCAACTTCCCACTTCCAACTTCCCACTTCCAACTTCCAGCATCCAACCCCATTCTTTAACTGATTCAGCTATTTTTTGACAGTTTAGGATTTTTATTTGCCAATCTTACTTTATATTTTTTAAATTGCGCCAATTTTTATAACCCAAATTCACTTATTATGCAGCGGAAAAGATTTATCATTATTGCAATTATTACATTCCTGGTTAATTATTTAATTGATTTTTTTTCTAAAGTTTACGCGGTTGCAAATATTAAAGGTAATCCACCGGTTTATTACCTGCACGACACCATTATGATATACTATGCTGAGAATTCAGGTGCTTTTCTTAGTATGGGTTCTGAATGGCCTTTGTTTATAAAGTACATTTTGCTTGTCATTATCCCTATCCTGGTTTGTTTATATGGAATATATTATTGCTTTTTTAAAGAAGAAAATCTTACCCGTTTGGTGTTAATAATGAGCATTGTTGCCGGTGGACTTGGAAACCTTATCGACAGGCTTTTTAATGATTTTAAAGTGGTTGATTTCCTGAATTTTGGAATAGGATCGCTCCGTACAGGTATTTTAAACGTGGCCGATATGTCGGTCACTTTTGGTGTTCTTATTCTTGTTTTTCATGAAATTCGATACGGAAAAAAGAAAGCTGCTGATTCTAATCAACAAATAACCGAATAATTATCTGTTTTGTTCATAAACATGAGATTCAAAGTAATTTCTAAAATAATAATCATGACTCAGCAAAGTAAAAAAACAATCCTTTCTTTAATATTATTAGTTATCGGAAGTCATTTTTCATTGGCTTATACTATCAACGGATTTGGTTTAAATTCTTTTTCTGACGATACCACCAAAAAACCAACTAAACCTGTAAGGCAATACCATACTCAGCGGTTAACAACATCAAAACCAAAAATTGATGGCATACTAAATGATTCATGCTGGCAAACCGGAGAATGGTCGGGTGATTTTACACAGTTATTGCCAAACGAAGGGGCAAAACCATCTCAGCCTTCATTTATTAAAATTTTATACGATGATAAAAATCTTTATATCGCAATTCAGGCAATGGATAGCCTGCCACATAAGATTCAGCGTAAATTAGGACGCAGGGATGAATTTGAAGGAGATATGGTAGGGATTAATTTAGACAGCTATCATGATTATCGCACAGGTTTTGAATTTAATGTTACAGCTGCCGGACAAAAGATTGATTTAATGCTGTTTAATCTTGATTATACTTCAAACGAGCAGTTTAATTTTGATATGAACTGGAACGCAGTATGGTATGTAAAAACAGGGCTAAATGAAAAGGGCTGGGTGGCCGAATACGAAATTCCTTTCAGTCAGTTGCGTTACAGTAATAAGGATGAACAGGTTTGGGGTCTGCACGTCTGGCGCTGGATTGGTAGAATACAGGAAGAAAGTGACTGGGAAGAACAATCTTTGGCTGGTCCCGGTGTTTTGTACCAGTTTGGCGAATTACACGGTATAAAAGGCCTGAAAAAATCACGCCGGATTGAATTAATGCCTTATGCACTAGGAAAGTTGGGTAGTTCAAAAAATGAATTGGAGAATCCATTTTATAATAATGGTAAAGAACTAAGTGGGGCTATTGGATTAGATGCAAAAATAGGGTTAAGCAGCAATTTTACTTTGGATTTAACTGTCAATCCCGACTTTGGACAGGTTGAATCCGATCCCTCAGTGATGAACCTTACTGCTTTTGAAACTTATTTTGAAGAGAAAAGACCTTTTTTTCTTGAAGGCGTTAATATTTTCAATTTTGAATTCGATGACGATAAAATTTTTTACTCCAGGCGTATTGGTCATTCTCCTAGCTACACGCCGGACAAAGGAGACGGATATATGAAAATGCCAGAAAATACTTCTATTTTAAGTGCGCTCAAATTAAGCGGAAAAACTTCGAATGGATTTTCTGTCGGTATATTGCAAAGCCTTACACAGAAAGAATTTGCTGATATTCAAAATTCACAGGGCAGTAGTACAATGGCTGTTGAACCCATGAGTAACTATTTTGTTGGCAGAATTCAACAAGACTTTGATAAGGGGAATACTGTATTAGGAGGAATTTTCACCTCTGCCAATAAATTTATAAACGATTCTCATCTGAATTCAATTAACCGCAACGCTTATACAGGTGGGCTTGATATTTTTCATCAGTGGGCAGGAAAAAAATATTACCTGCAAGCCAAAGTATTAGGAAGTTATATAAATGGTGATCCCGAGGCAATGATTGAAATGCAGAATTCATCAGCCCGTTATTACCAGAGGCCGGATGCGGATTATGTTGAATTCGACAGTACAATTACAAAGATGAGTGGGTTTGGGGGCAAGGTGAAAATTGGAAAAGGCTCAGGTTTATGGAAATATTCTACGGATGTAAGCTGGCACTCTCCGGGTTTGGAATTGAATGATTTAGGCTATATGCAAACAGCCGATATTATAACGCAGCGAAATGCAATTTCTTATTTTGTTAACAAACCGGTTTCTATTTTTAGAACTTACCTGTTTGCTTTATCAGAACTAAACAATTGGGATTTTGGTGGAAATTACCTGAATTCAGAAGCCAATCTATATGCAAAACTCGATTTTCTGAATCAATGGGGGTTTTCAAATGAATTTAATTTTGCCAATGAAGGGCTGAACAATAAGATATTAAGAGGAGGAGACGCCATGATTTTGCCTTCCAGTTTTATAGATCATATTTCAATCAATACCAATACATCGAAAAAGTTTGTGGTTACTTTAAATGTTGCATTAAAACAGGCTTCAAATTTCTCTTTTAGGCATTATATTATTAACCCGTTGGTTTCTTATAGAATTATTGATCCGTTAAGATTTACGTTTAGCCTGGATTATCTTAATAATTTTGATGAGCTGCAATATGTTGATACAAAAGATTATAATGGTGAAAAAAGGTATGTTTTAGGTAGAATTGATCAGAAAAACATGGGTTTCACTTTCAGGATTGATTACAATATTACGCCTGAATTATCAATTCAATATTATGGAAGTCCTTATGCCTCAATTGGTAAATTCAAAGAACTGAAATATGCTACAAACCCAAAAGCAAAAAATTACAATGATCGGTTTGCTTTATACGATAATCTGACATTGGAAGACAATATTTACCAAATTGACGAAGATGGTGACCTACTGGTAGATTATACGATTGATAATCCGGATTATAATTTTGGGCAATTTCGTTCAAACCTTGTAGCAAGATGGGAATTTAAACCTGGTTCGTCAGTTTATTTTGTTTGGGCAATGGACAATACAAATGAAACCTATCTCAACGATTATTCCTTAAACAGTACTTTTTCGAACCTTTTTGATACTAATCCGAAAAATATTTTCCTTGTGAAGTTTAGTTATTGGTTTTCGTTATAATGGAAAAAGGCTTAGTACTTTCTAATTATCAAATAGTTAATAGAATGAGGATGTATTTTAGAAATATTTTGTTATTGGTTATATCGATAACCGTATTTCAAGGCATAATTTTTTGTCAGGAAGTGGTATATAAATTAAAAACCAATATTCCGTATTATGACGAAAAAACCATTGAATCAGATTCTTATGTAAAGGAACGATGTGTTTTGGATGTGTATTATCCCGAAAATAAAAAGGATTTTGCCACAATAATTTGGTTTCATGGTGGAGGTTTAAGCGCAGGAAACAAAGAAATACCTGAAGGACTTAAAAAGAAAGGCTTGTGTGTGGTTGGCGTAAATTACAGGTTATATCCAAAAGTTAAATCGCCTGCTTATATCATGGATGCTGCGGCTGCCATTTCTTGGGTTTTCAGAAATATTGGAACCCTGGGTGGCGATACTGCTAAAATTTTTATTTCCGGACATTCTGCCGGTGCCTATTTATGCCTTATGGTGGGTCTCGATAAAAAATGGCTGGCAGGATTTGGTACAGATGCCAATAAAATAGCTGGAATTATATCCTTGAGCGGTCAAACCATTACTCATTTTGCTATTCGTAAAGAAAGAGGCATTCCTGATATTCAGCCTGTGGTGGATGAAATGGCGCCTTTGTACCATGTCCGAGCCGATGCTGCGCCGATATTACTCTTAACTGGCGATCGTGAACTTGAAATGCTCGGCAGATATGAAGAAAATGCGTATCTGATGAGGATGTTGAAAATTTCAGGACATAAACAGGTAAGGCTTTTTGAATTCGATGGTTATGGCCACGATATGGTATGGCCGGCAATTCCGCTTTTATTAAGCGAGGTGGAAAGAATTTGTAAATTGCGTAAAACGCTGGCTCCTTAGAAATTTATAGTTTTAGTATTAAATATTCATCATTTCCCGGTTTTACATCAAATACAGCCTTACCTTTATTTATATTCACCGTCATTACGGTTTTTTTACTGCTGATTTTGCATTTTTTCCATTCAGTTGGGAGATTTGCCAGTACTGTCAAAGGTTCATCAAAATATATCTGATCGAGGCTGGTTTTCACATAAAGTGAAATACTTTTTTTATCCTTAATGACAAATTCAACCCGACTGTTCTTTTTTTCCAACAGGTATTTATAAATCTGGATATAACCAGCTATCCACAATTGACTTGTATCCATGCTTAGTTTATCAAGAAAATCTTCAAATTCCTTAATATAAACTGCACCATTTCCATAATCTTTTGGCGGATTACCGCTTGCTGCGCTTATCCCATGAAATTGTAACCTGCCCCACAAGCCACTCTCAATTATTTTTGGAACTGTTTCGTAAATTTCGTCAGATGAAGAGCCAGGTAAAATTGTTTTGGTATCGACTTTAACACCGCCATTGGCCAGCCGATCTATATTATGGTAATCGTTTAATACTTTTTTTAAATCATCTTCATCCCACGAAGTTCCTCCGCCCCGGTTAAAAGCTATCAGGGAACCATTTTCCTTTTGTTTTCTTATTTTCCAGATAATTTTGGATGCCTCGCCCACTTCATAAACAGTTTCCTGGTAGTTTTTGGCACCCGTATGTGTCATTGTATGATTGGCCAATTCCTGACCACCTTCAGGAGCCATGTTTTCCCAATAATTTTTATATTGTTTATATTCATCTTTGCCAGGATTAATAAACCATGTTCCGGTAAGTTTTCTTTTAATAACAGCTGGTAATCCAAGCGTAGCCTGTCCCGGAGTGCAATCATCGAACTGAAGCGTTAAAGCAGCTTTTTTGTTATTTTTCCAGTTGGCAATCCTGAAATCTATGGTTTCTTCACGGTTTACTTCAATTTGGGCAATAACCGGTTCCGACCAGTAAAAGGAATTGTCAAACTGGATTATAATTAAGACAAAAAGTAGGGATAGTTGCTTCATTTAGAGATGATATTAAATGAATTTGCGGCCACCATCGTTTAATTTAATAATAAGAAACAGTTAATTTTTTACTACCGATATAGATCCTGCATCTGGTTCAACTTCAAAAATAAGGAAACCGTCCTTAATTTCACAGTTTTTTTGATTTCCATTGTATGAGATTTTACAACTGGTCCAATCAAGAGGAAGACAGGCAATAACGGTAAGTGGCTCATTATAATATTTTACATCAAGTTCGGTCTGTAGTTCAATAGTATATTGAGTTTCGCTACCTTTAAAAAGGGAAATAGTGGAAGCTTTTTTTTCCATTATATATTTATAAACCTGTATAAATCCACCAATCCAGATTTCATCTTTTTTTGAATTTAAATTATCCAGAAAAGATTCTAATTCATTTATCAGGACAGCACCATTTCCATAATCTTTTGGCGGATTTCCATTTGTAGCAGTAATACCATGAAAGTGTAACCTTGCGATATTTCCATCGGCAACCGCCTGTGGAACAATAGAATACATGGTTTCAGCATTTGAACCAGGTAAAACAGTCAGCGCAGTTACAGGAACACCAATTTTAGATTCCCTGTCAATATTATAAAAATCAACCAAAACTTTTGCCAAATCTTCTTCATTCCAGCTAGTGCCGCCACCCCGGTTAAAAGCCATAAGCGAACCATACATTTCCTCCCCTCTTATTTCCCATATTTTTTTAGCGGCATCGCCTACTTCATAAACCACCTCTTCATAAGTTGAAGCTCCCGTATGTGTCATCGTATGATTGGCAAGTTCCTGTCCGCCGGCCGGAGCTATGTTTTCCCATGTGTTTATATTAGACTGGAATTCTTCCCTTCCGGGATTTACATACCAGGTTCCTTTCATATTTCTTGAATTGAGTGCAGGTACTCCCAAAGTGGCCTGTCCCGGAGTGCTGTCGTCAAATTCAAGCATCACTACAGCCTTTTTGTCGTTTTTCCACTTGGCTATCCATACAGCCCCTTCGATATATTCATTCTTATTTTCAGGAATTTTAATTTCCTCTTTTTCGCAGGCTGAAATCATTAAAACCCCAAGAAACAGGGAACCATTTAACAGCCTCAACAAACCAGTATTTTTCATATTAAAATTTTAATGGTATTCAAATGCGCCAAAATCGTAAGCTGAACCTTGTGGACGGGTAATTCCATCAAAATCATCCGTTACCTGTTCAGCGCTGAAAGCTGCATCAATAGCAGGAGAGCCTGTTTGAAGGTGATAATCGTTTTCGCCATGTTTACCGGTGTATTTCGCAAATTTGGGATCAATTCCAATTTTTTCATTTGGTTGTACATCAGGTTCCATAGTAAATTTAGAACCGTCGGAGTTCCAGGCAAAATTATAATCAATGGTTCCGTTCCCTCCACGAATTTTTCTGTGTTCGTTGTGACAATCAACTGTAATATTGTTTATAAATGTATAATTCGTAACATCTTTCAATGAAGCAGAGGTTCCCCATGAAGTTCCGGTCAGCGTCGATTTAAATACATTGTTGCTGATATATATATTGTTGAACTCACCCGAAAAAGCAGCCACTCCTATATCTCTGAATTCAAAAATGTTATTCCTGATTATGATATCATGACAAGGGTTTCCGGCGTTAGTTTCAAGCAAAATTCCTTTGCCTGTAAAGTGCTTAACACTTAAAAAATTGCCTTCAATTATGGTGTTTGTCATAACTGGTTGTCCGTTTGTACTTCCGTCCCAGGTTTGGATACAATCAACATGCGGGTCGTTATTTCCGCTGTCATCCGGATCTCCGATATTAATAATTTTATTACCTTTTATTAAGTGATCATTGCCAAAGACTCTTATTCCGTCCGCATCGTTGCCTACAAATCCGGGTTCATCCCCTTTTGGATGGTATTGTACAGTCCTTGAAATTGTATTTCCTTCAATCCTGTTGAAAGTCCCTATTATGTTTATACCACACTGGCCATTGTGTTCAATTGTATTGTTTTTTACCAGGGCATAATCCGCTCCTCCGGTAAGATTAATGGCCCCTGTAGGACAATCGTGAATAAAGCAATTCAGGATTTCGATATAGTCTTTTCCTGAAACCAGCACACCGGTCCATGTTTTAGAAGCATCAGCTTCTATTTCAAACCCATCAATTGTTATAAAGTTGCCTTTAATTTTAAAGCCAAATACCTTAGCTCCATTGATAGCTTGTGAAAAGATCGTAATTCTGGAATCTTCACCTGTTCCTTCTTTGCTTACAGTAACACATTCATTATAATGCCCTGGTTTAACCACAATAACCTCGCCTGCTGAAACAGTATTCACTGCTTTTTGAATAGTTTTAAACGGAAGACTGTCAGTACCAGGATTGTTGTCATCACCTGAAACTGAGACATAAAAATCTCCGGTTAAGGGCCTTAATTCACCAATAATTGGCATAATTTCCTCTTTCTTACATGCAAATCCGCTAAGTAAGATAGTGATCCAGAGAAATATAATCATAAATTTCCTTTTCATATTTTTAGTCAATGAATTTTATTGTTTGGTGTAACGAAAACGTATTTTAGTCAAAAAATATTTTAATTCTTTCAGAATTTTTCATTCTGATTTTGTGGTTTGGTGATTATAAATGCCTGAGATGTTGACAAAAAAGGGTATTTAGAAAATTATTAACATGTATAAAATTACTATTAATAAGTTCATAGAATTTGATTAGTTTAGATCAATTCTTGATTTCTGAACGGGTTTTTAATATTTTGTTATATGTATAAACCTAAATATGAATAATTTATATCATTAAAAATCAGGATCATAATTTTATTATAGCGGATTATATTAATCACAGGTGTTGGTAGATTTTTTTAAAAATTATTTTTTCTACATCTAAAATGAAATCTCTTAAGCAGGTTTGCAAAATAAAAGTTGATTTTCAAAAATCAATTTATCCTTTTAGAAATGCATTAAACAAATCTTTGATTTTATATTAAGGGTTTTAAAAAATAATTTGGTTTGTTGATGATTGAATTCATCCGTAATTTAAGGTTCAAAAATTGTAATGTATCCATGCATTTATAATTTAAATTTCAATAGTTTAAGTGGTTATATTGTTCCGGAAAAAGAAATCAATTGAAATAAAATTAAATTTTTTGCATAAATGCAAATAAAAGTGTACATTTATTCCTACAAATTTCTAATTAATTAGACCATGATTAAAAGATCAATTCTTCTTACAATATTGATATTAAGTGTGTTATCATGCGGCAAGGAAAAATTGGAACTTCAGTGGAAAGTTGCACCTGAAGAAGTTTTAATTTACAAAATACAAATGGAAACCATTGACACGTTAAGTTCTGTTCCTGAGGACGCCATGAGTTCGCTTGTGAAAATGGTAGCAAAAATGTATGGCGATTCTGTTAATGTACCCGTAAATTCAGAAGATATTTACCAGGGGCTCATTAGTAGTATTAATTCGCTTTCTTATTTTGCCATTCTTCGACAGGGTGTTGAAAATGAAATGAAAATTCAGTTTATAACCAGGGCAAATAAACAGTATGCCCGCGAAAAATACCTTGATATTTTTAATAAATTCATCAGGAAGGCTGTTTTTAAAGGAAGTCTGCTTAATAATGGCGAACTTTATAACGATGAAGGCCAGGAAGTTTTTGATCCAAAAATTAATATTTTATTTGAACTACCTGAAAAACCTGTAGCAGTTGGCGATGTATGGCCACTAAGAATTAAATTCACCGATCAGAAAATTGATAAAGAAAATGCAAGGGACACTTTAAACCAGGTAAAGTTTACAGAATTACTTGTTGAGAATGGCGATTCGATAGCTGTATTGGAATATAAACTTCAGGGTCCGGAAAATGTTGGTAGAGCATTGAATTACGTGGGAAAAGGTAAATTTAACATGAACAAGGGCAAATGGGATTCTTATACCGGCATTTTAACCCAGAGAGTTTCAGGAATAGTATCGATGAAACAGGTTCAAAAAATTAAGCTTACTGAAATTTCGGTCGAAAAATACAAAAATCTTATAAAAGAAGCACAAAAAGTGGATGTTCTCGATGTGGATTATGATAAACCTGAAATTAAAGATCAGGAAATTGCACCTGAAAATGAAAAAGAAACCAATAAAACGACAGAGAAAATTAAAGTACAAACTTCGCATAAATCGGACTGTCCGCAGGTATACAGGGTACAAATATTAGCAACCCAGCAGCCTGTAAAAGATGGTGCAAAGGAGTTTAAAAATTGCAAATACAGGGTTGACCAGCTTGTAATGCCCACGACAGAGAAATTCAGATATAAATATACCGTAGGAAAAGAATGTACACAGGAAAAAGCCAAGGTTTTACTTTCTGAGATAAAGAAATCTGGATTTCCGAATGCATATATAATTAAAACTTCCGGAGATCTTTAATTTGAATCGGAAAATGGAATGATTTTAACTACCTGATTTAGGTTTAAATAACTACGTAAAATAGATTGAATATCCCTGTTATCGGGATATTTTTTTATACATTCCGCCAGAAATTCCGGATTTTCTGATTGTATGGTATTATCAAAAAAACCAAAACCCTGGTAAGTCCCATTTTTAATGCAAACCACTGATTTTTCATCTTTTATCCTTCCTTTGTCAATTATTATAAAATTGCGAAAGCGGAATTCAAAATTATTTACAGCTTTTTCTGCACGCATATTGTAATCTGAAGCGGTTTCGAGCCCAACACATGCGCCCTTACATTCTTTTATCCCAAGGTTAAAACAGGGTCCGGTATTATTGTAAATCCCGCAAAGTTTCTGACATAGTCCATATTTTACCACCAATTGTTCAGCAAAATTCCTGGCGTTCATTACATTGCTGAATGTAATTAAAGGAATCTCTTTTCCATCGTTTTTTCCAATCATCAGGTTTAAATATCCTTTATCGTCAAAAAATTTAAAAATTCCAAACTGATAGCTTGTCCTTCTTTGCGATCTGTTATAAATTGGTTTATGTTTCTTTATTTCATCTGATTCGAGTAAAAGTGCAATCAGTTCACTGCCGGTTAGTTCAAAGCTTATATCGGTAATTTTTTCCTTCATTTCAATGGCCTTGCGGGTTGTGTTGTTATTTAGATGTTGTAAAACCCTCGAACGTATATTTATGCTTTTCCCCACATAGATAAGGTCTTTCTTTTCATCGTAAAAGTAATAAACGCCGGTTTTTTCAGGCAGATTATCGAGTATTGACTTGTTAAAATAAGGATTTAAATTTTTCACAGAATGATAAGCCATTTCTTCAATAAGCGGCTTTGATTTTGCGTCTTCTTTAAGCAGGTGCTCAAATAGTTTAACAGTAGCAAATGCATCCCCGGCGGCCCTATGTCGATCTGAAATTGAAATTCCAAAATGTCCGGTAATTTTTCCAAGGCTATAGGAAGGAAGTCCCGGAAAAATTTTTTTACTTAATTTTACTGTGCAAAGCCTGTTTCTTTTAAACTCATAGCCAAGGCTTGCAAATTCCGATTTTACAAAACCATAATCAAACTCAACATTATGTGCAACAAAAATCCTGTTTTCTGTTAGTTCAATAATTTTTCGTGCAATTTCATAAAAACGTGGTGCATTTTCAACCATTTCGTTTGTAATTCCCGTCATTCTTGTAATAAAGTAAGGAATTGGTCTTTCGGGATTTAGGAGGCTTGTAAATTCGTCTACAACCCGGTTGCCATCATGAACATAAATTGCTATTTCAGTAATTTTCTCTGTATCTGGACTCAAACCTGTGGTTTCAATATCAATAATGCAATACATCCTGGATTTCTTAAAATATTTTAAAGGATGAAAATAGTAATTCTTTCTGTGAAAAAATTGAGAGTTAATGAAGTAAAAAATAAAAACCGCCAATCTGCAGCGTGCTGGAATATGGCGGTTTTATAATATTTAAGCCTGCCTGAGGCAGAGTGGTGATCCCGGAGGGATTCAAACCCCCAACCTTCTGATCCGTAGTCAGATGCTCTATTCAGTTAAGCTACGGGACCTTTATTTGAGAGTGCGAAAATAGACAATTAAAGTAAATTTAGCAAGAAGAAAGAGAGAAATTGCTATTAAATTGCGCCAGTTTGGTTTTTCATCAGATTTTTAATAAATCTTCGACCTGCGGCTGACTTAAAATATTTTTCCCTTGACCTGGCTTGAATGCTATCGGTGCAATTTTCAACGTAAATCAATTTCCACGGGGTTTTTGAGCTGGTATATTTTGATTTTTTTTGATTGTGATCGTTTAATCTCTGTTCGGGATTTTGTGACATTCCGGAATAAAATGAACCATCAGCAAGGCTTTGGATTACATAAACGAACCATTGTTCCTTCAAAATTATTGTAAAAATGTCTATGTCAATTCTAACCCTTTGATGGTGGGTAAAATGGTTATTTTTATTCATCTGTATCATAATTAAATCCTCTCTTTTTAGTATATTTGCTTTAGTGGAACATTACAGATTGCCAGATTATTAATTCAAACATAGCATAAACCATGAAAAAATTTCTCAAAATTACAGGTATCACTCTTGTTTTGGTATTTATTTTACTCCTTGTTTTGCCCATTTTGTTTAAAGGTAAAATTATACAAGTAGTTAAAGAACAGGCAGATGCCAATTTAAATGCCAAGCTCGAGTTTTCTGATTTAAGCCTTTCGCTGATAAGAAATTTCCCTTCGTTGAGTTTAAAAATAGATAACCTTTCGTTAAAAGGCATTGATGAATTTGACAAGGATACGCTTATTTCATTTAATTCTTTTCAAACAAGCCTGAATCTTGCAAGCGTATTATTTGGTGATGAAATTGAGATTAAATCAATCTTACTCGATAAACCTGTAATTAATGCCATAGTGCTTGAAAATGGGAAAGCGAACTGGGATATTACCAAACCAGATACAACTGCAGTTGCTGATACTACAACCAGTACAACTAAATTTAAAATCGGGTTTAAAAAATTTGAAATTCGTGATGGTTTTATAAGATATAATGATTTAGAGGGTAAAATGAGTGCACAAATTGACAGCCTTAATTTTCTTCTCAAAGGCGATTTAACCGAATCGCAAACAATACTGTCAATATCCTCGTCAATTGCAAAACTAAATTTTAACATGGAAGGAATTCCATATTTAAGTAATGCGAAAGTGGCATTTAAATCCGATCTTGATGCAAATCTTGACAGTTCGGTTTATACATTTAAAGAGAATGAGATTAGCCTTAATGAAATACAAGCGGGGTTTGATGGAAAAATAAGCATGCCCAAAGAAGATATTGGTTTTGATTTAACTTTCTTTACAAAAGAAACTGCTTTTAAGCCGGTACTTTCTTTAATTCCTGCTATTTATATGACAGATTTTGACGGAATAGAAACTTCGGGAAACTTTATTTTAAAAGGTTATGTTAAAGGAATTTACAACGATTCAATATTACCTGCATTTGGTGTTGATCTGAAAATTGAAAATGCCATGTTTAAATATCCCGATTTGCCAAAATCAGTCAATAACATTAATGTGATTGTAAAAGTTGACAATAAAGGCGGAACGGGGGACGATAACCTGATTGATATTAAAAAGGCACATGCTGAAATTGCCGGAAATCCGATTGATGCGGTAATGTTTGTTTCGACTACAGCTGCCGATGTGGATATGTCAGGAAATATTAAAGCCCGGCTTGACCTGGAAAGCATAAAAGATGTGGTTCCGCTGGATAGTATAACTTTAAAAGGTATTATGGATGCAAGCCTTGATATGAAAGGAAAATTATCATCCATTGAAAAGGAAAAATATGATGAATTCAAAGCCGATGGATACCTTGGCCTCGCCAATTTCGAATTCAGCAGCAGCGATTTACCTTCTAAGGTTGGTATTCCTTCAGCGTTCATGAAATTTTCGCCAGCCTACATGAGCCTTGAAAAATTAGACGTAAATATTGGAAAAAGTGATATGCATATGATTGGAAGACTGGATAATATTTTCCAGTATGTATTTAAAGATTCCACCCTGGTTGGGCGCTTCAATTTTACTTCAGCCTACCTTGATGCCGCTGATTTAATGGGAAGTGAAGAAACTACAACAACTTCTTCTTCAGAAACCGCACCTGAAGATACAGCTGCCCTTACTGCCTTTGAAATTCCGGGCAATATTGATTTTTTGATGAAATCAAAACTGGATAAAATAAAGTACGATAATCTGAATATATCAAACCTCACGGGTGATATTATTTTAAAAGACAGCAAAGCCGGATTTAAAGGCGTAAACATGAATCTTTTGGAAGGAAACATGGGGATGAACGGATTTTATGATGCAAAAAATGTAAAACAACCCAAGGTGGATTTTGATCTTAAAATTAAGGATTTCAGTATTCCGGCAGCTTTCGAAGCCTTTAATACAGTTAAGCAATTGGCCCCGGTAGCTAAAAATTCAAAAGGAAAATTTTCACTAGACTTTAAGTTTGATTCAGATCTCGATTATAATTTAAATCCAAAATACGAAACGCTTAATGGCAATGGACGACTTCAGTCGAAAGAAATTGGAATGAAAAATTCCGATGCCATGGCAAAGTTAGCCAGCCTTACAAAGTGGAAAGCGCTTGATAACCCGGTTTTAAAAGATGTAGATTTAAAATTCAAAATAGTGAATGGCAATCTTACCATTGATCCTGCAAAAATGAAACTGGGAAAATCGGAATTGGAATTTGGAGGTACGCAAAATATTAATAAAGATATAAAGTATGATATTGGATTTAATATTCCACGGGCTGAATTGGGCGAAACTGTCAATACAGTGGTGGACAATCTGATAGCCAAAACCGGAAAGGAAATTAAACTGGCAGAAAATATTAAAATAGATGTTGTAGCAGAAGGTAAGGTGGACGATCCAAAGTTCAGGCTTAAAGGAAGCAAAGGAGAAGAAGGGGGAGTGAAGCAGGAAATAAAAAAAGGATTAAGTGAAGAAGCAAAAAAAATAATAGAAGAAGCCGATAAACAGGCCCAGGCTATTATTGATAAAGCAAAAACTGAGGCAGATAAGATAAGGGACGAAGCAAAAAAAGCCGGGGATAATTTAATTAAAGAAGCAGACAATCAGGGAGATAAGCTCAAAGAAGAAGCCGGTAAGAAAGGTAAAGATTTAATTGCTGAAGCAGACAAAAAAGGACAAGAGTTAATTGACAAAGCCACAAATCCGATTACAAAAGCTGCAGCCAAGAAATCAGCTGAATTAATGCACAAAGAAGCTGTAGCCGGTGCTGACAAATTAAAAAAGGAAGCAGACAATTCTGCAACAAAACTTCATAACGAAGCGCAGTTAAAAGCCGACAAATTAAACCAGGAAGCAAATTCTAAAGCCGATGCATTAGTTGCAAAAGCTGAAGCTGAAGCCCAGGTATTAAAAGACAATGCCAACAAAAAAGTGGAAAAAATGTAAAAATTAATTTTCGAATTTTGTTTAAATCAGAACCAGAAACAAACCATGAAACCACAGTTCAGGTTAAGCAAAATGCCCGTTAAAGGGATTTTGATAATTACTTATGCCGTTTCAATAATATTGTTTAGTAATACAGCGCTGGGCCAAAGGGGCAATTGCAGGGAAATCACGAATCAAAATGCTATAAAGCTTTACCAGGATGCATTAACTAAACCGCCTTTTAAACTGAAAGAAGCATTGAGTATACTTGAAAAAGCGATACAATTACAACCTGATTATGTTGATGCCTACTATAAATATGGAGAACTCTGCTATTCTCAGGTGGTAAAAACACCTTTTGATACCAATTACATAAGCAAAATTGATAATTATTTCACCCTTGCAGAGAAGAACTTTCTTCAGGTTGTAAAATATTGTCCTTCATTTAATTACTATGCTGCCAACTACTACCTGGGCGAATTCTACTATCATACGCGCGAATTTCAGAAAGCTTTTGAATATTTTACCGTATTTATTGAACATAATGATGAAAACTCTTCAAACTACGCAGAAGCCAAAAGGATGTTTGCAAATATCAAATACTATCTTTATCTGATAAATAACCCGGTACCTTTTAATCCTGAGCCACTTAAGGAAGTTTGCACTACCGACGATGAATTTTTACCCCTGGTATCACCCGATGAAGAATTGTTGTTTTTTACAAGGCGCTACAAAAAGAATCCGAATACTTCGTACGAAGAATATGTTGAAGAATTAAACCTGAGTGAAAGGCAATGGGATGATTCATCTGCTTTTGTTTTTTCGAGAGGGGCTCCAATGTCAGAACCTTTCAATGACGGACGGAACCAGGGAGGGGCTACCATTACTATTGATAACAGGCATCTTTATATAACCATTTGTGAATTTGAAAGAACCAACTACACTTCATATAAAAACTGCGATATATTTAGTTCCGATTACATTAATAAAAAATGGTCGCCCCTTAAAAGATTGGGAAAGGAAATAAACGGACTTGAAACATTCGAGGGAATGCCCAGTATTACTGCAGATGGAAAAGTTTTGTATTTTGTAAGTGCACGCGAAGGTGGATACGGAGGACTGGATATCTACAAATCGGAAAAACAAAAGGATGGAAACTGGGGTAAAGCTCAAAACCTTGGACCTGTAATTAACACAGCGGGTGATGATAAAACACCCTTTATCCATTCAGACAGCCAAACCCTCTATTTTTCGTCAAACGGGAGATTTGGTCTCGGCGGCCTGGATATTTTCTATTCACAATTTATCGGAAATGGCCAATGGTCGGAACCTAAAAATATGGGCTATCCTATAAATACTGAAAATGATGAAGTGGGTCTGATTGTAAGTTCAAATGGAAAAAGAATTTTCTTTTCGTCCAGATCATTTAATAAAGACGGAAACTGGGATATTTATTCAGCAAGTTTATATGAAGCAGCCAGACCAAAAAAAGTTCTTTTTGTAAAAGGTAAAGTGGTTGATGAAAAAGGAAATGAAGTGCCAGATTCGCATGTTGGATTGAAAAGCCTCCAGTCGAATGAATTAACCGAAGGACTGGTGGACTCTTACTCAGGGAATTATGCAGTAGCAGTGCCTGTTAAAAAAGACGAGCGGTTTTTACTCACCGTTAAAAAAGATGAACACCTGTTTGATTCAAAATTTATTGAACCAGAAGAAGAAAAATATGATCCCCCGACCACCATGAATTTAAAAATTGGCATGGTTGAAGCGAATAAGCCAATAAGACTGGACAATATTAATTTTGAAGTTGACTCGTATGAACTTGACGAGGCAGGAAAAGCAAATATTAATCAGCTAATTGATTTTATGAAGGATAATCCTGAAATAAAAATTGTTTTGCAGGGGCACACCGATAATTATGGAACAACTGATTACAACGTGGATTTATCTCAAAAAAGAGTAAAAGCTGTAAAAGATTATATGTGCAGCCAGGGTGTATCATCAAATCGTATAACCTATAAAGGATTTGGAGAAAAAATGCCACTCGAAAGTAATTTAACCAAAAAAGGCAGGGCGGTAAACCGGAGGGTTGAATTTGTTATTAAGTTGTAGATGAAGTTTGAAACAGGCAACTGGTTATTTTAAATGAAAATAACGTAAAATAAAATACCAACCTTTAAAAAATTGTTAAATAAAAAAACCTCCAAAAAGGAGGCTTGAAAAAATATCTTTAGATGAATTAAATTTTCTTCTCTTTGATTCTTGCTTTTTTACCTGTAAGATCCCTGAAATAGAAAATCCTTGCCCTGCGAACTTTTCCTTTTTTGTTAAGTTCTATTTTTTCTATAAAAGGCGAATTTAGAGGAAATATTCTTTCAACACCTACATTACCTGACATTTTTCTTACTGTAAAGGTTTGTGTAGATCCGGACCCTCTGCGTTGTAATACAGTACCCCTGAATTGCTGGATTCTTTCCTTGTTCCCTTCAATAATTTTATAGTGTACAGTAATAGTATCACCGCTTGTAAAATCCGGATGAGCATTTTTTACTGCAAATTCGTTCTCAACAATTTTAATTAATTCCATGATTATCTTACTATTTAAAATGTTCGCCTTTAAAATTTCAGGCTGCAATATTACAACTTTTTTTTGAAATAAAAGAATTAAGCCTAAAATTATTGAACCCAATTCATCAACAGGAAGCTATTAAAAAGCTAAACTCTTGATTTCATTGGGATTATTATAATCCGGAATTTGAGGGAAGAAATTTTAAAATGGCCGGCATTACAGTCATAATCGAATATTTAACCTCATTATGCGATTTTACAAAATCAAAGTAACAGGGTTAAGCAATATAAGCCAGGAATAATTATTGCCTTGTAAAACAATAATTTATAATGTTTGCACCCATTTGTAATGCTTCAAGATGTTTTTCTTCCGAATCGTGATGAACGTCCGTGTCTTCCCAGCCGTCGCCCAAATCACATTCGTAGGTATAAAAACAAACCAGCCTGCTTTCGTAAATTATACCAAAACCTTGTGGTCTTTTGTTATCGTGCTCATGAATTTTTGGCAAACCTTCTTTAAACTCAAATTTCTGGTGGTAAATAGGATGCGAAAAAGGCAATTCAATAAATTCCAGTTCCGGAAAAACTTTTTTCATTTCCCTTCTGATATATTGATCGAGACCATAATTATCGTCAATATGCAAAAAGCCGCCAGACAACAGGTATTTTCTAAGATTTAGGGCTTCTTCTTCAGAAAAAATTACATTTCCGTGCCCTGTCATATGGATAAACGGAAAATTAAATATTTCTTCACTTCCAACTTCAACAGTAGCATCGCTAAAAAGTATATTGGTCTTTAAATTCTGATTGCAGAATTTGATTAGATTTGGCAGTGAAGTCGGATTGGCGTACCAGTCGCCACCGCCCTTGTATTTCAATAATCCCAGTTTAACCGTTGATTGACCATGAGACGGGAAACCAAGGAATAAAAAAACGGATACACCAATTATATATTTTAATAAAAACCTCATTTTAAACATCTTGATTAAAAGCAGACCATTATAATTCTATTTTGACAGATTAACCATCTTAAATTGATTTTCAGCTTTTTTACCCCAAACCCCTGAAGGGGAAAGCTGAAAATCAATCAGTTCCCTTTAGGGGTAAGGGGTAAAAACTGATTGATTTTCTATACTGTCAAAGTATAAAAAATTAACGAAACTAAAAATTATCAGCCCAGCTTTTTTGTTTTTTATATTCCATTCCTTTCAGCATCGACGATTTAATGCTAATCCTGAACGAATAACTTTGCCATTTACCAAAGGGAATACAATTGAAACCCATGGTCCAGCAATGCAAATCGCGCGAAATATTAATGTTGGTAGAACTAATTTTATTTTCTTTAAAATCGTAGCTCATACTGGCAGAAAGATTCCATTTATCGGTTAAAGTCAGCGATCCGTTCAGGCCCATTGACTGTGTGATTTGGCTTTCAAACGATTGGGTTGCAGTTTTAAAGGTATTTGTATACCTGAAAGTATAGTTTATGGAGAGGTTCCATGGCAAAGAAAAGGAATAACCGTCCGCATCCACATTTTTTTCTTTTTTTTCTTCCTTTTGAGGGGTTTCATCGTCATTTAACAAATCTTCAGGACTATTTTCAGGATTTGATTTGTCCTGTTGATTCTTGTTTTGAGCATCATTCTTGCCTTTTTTCTTTTTAAATGTATCAGAATTAACAGAACCACTCAAACTTAAGCTGTGGTTATCGAAGTGTCCAAGCTTTTTATGGTTTTTGAAATAAAGATCATTTGTTCTTTTTCCTGTACTGTCCACATCATAAATCTGAAAAACAGAGCTGTAATTGGTATTGATTTGTTTAAACAATTTTGTGGTTGCGCCAATCGAAATAGGTTGCCAGCCTTTGTATTTTTTAGCCAGGTTATAGCTTGTATTAAAACCAAACCTGCTTAAAAGCACAATTTTCTTTAATGGCTGGGCAGTATCTCCCGTGTGGGTTTTCATTTCCAGGTTGTTATCCAGGCCAATTCCTATGCTTCCGGTTTTATTTCTTGAAGCCGAACCGTAAATTCCATTGGCATACTTGTCATACCTTTCTTCATAATCATCAGGATATTCCGGATCCCAATCGTAGAAATTAAACCTTTCTTCGGCAAAATCGGGTTTATAATTAAACGAAACAGAAGGTGTCATTACATGACGGATAGCTGCAATTTTACCCTTTTTAAAATTCAGCATCCCGTATATTTTTGTCGAAACGGGCGCACCAAAAGAATAATCGTAAACGTGGTAAAGGCCCCGAACTGTATCTGTAATGAATTCGCCTGCAAATTTAATGGTATCGCCGTTTTCGTCAATAACATCTTCCAATTGCTCGTACTTATGAAGACTGCTGGTATATACCCTTCCTGTAAAACTAAAACTCGGTGAAAAATTGAAATATTTAAAAAGTTTTATGCTTGTTCCCACAGGAACTTTGTATTGTAATCCATTGCTCATTTTTTTCAACGATTCGCCGGTAAAAAGCAGTGAATCCTTGGTATTAAGTGTATTTTTCATATTGGTTGAAAATCCGACACTTAATTCTTTGTACCATTTCCCTTTCGAAGAATTTTTGTTAATATTTTTAAGAGGGTGTTGGGTAGTCATGTTCAGGGTAATGGTAGGCAGGTCGAGATTTACCTGGTGTTCACTCAGGTTTTGATTGGCCGACATATTGGCGCTGAAATTAAAAGGGGTACCCGGCCACGATTTGGTATAGGCTATACTTGATGATGTGCTGTTCTTAAATCTGTCGTTACTCCCAACATATTGATTACTTGAATTGTAACTGGTCTCAGCATAGTTCGATGATTGGTAATTTATAGAAGTGTTAAATGTTGCATTTGGAATTGATTTGGGGTCGCGGGTATAGGCCACCTGAATAGAATAGGCAGTTGACTTGCTGTAGCCACCTACTATTTCCTGCAAATCTTTTTCACCACTAATTACTTTATTGTAGGAAATATTCATGTTCCCTGCAAATTTATATCTCTTTTTATAATTTGAACGGAGGTTGAGTCCCCAGCTTCCACTGGTATAAATTTCACCAAGTAAGGTTAAATCTACGTAATCGCTGAGTGCAAAGTAATACCCGCCCTGAGACATATAAAATCCCCTGTTTTTTTCTTCGCCATAGGTAGGCAATATTATGCCGGAAGTACGTTTACGCTGATCCGGAAAATAGCCAAACGGCAGCCCCACCGGAATTGGAATATCGGAAATAACAAAATAGAAAGGCCCGGAAATAATTTTTTTTCCGGGAATGACCTTTGCTTTTGTAAGTTTTACATAAAAATGGGGGTGTTCGGCATCGCAGGTACTGAATTTACCATCGGAGAGGTTAATTTCTTTGTTGGGCATCATTTTAGTATATTTTGCCTGCATATAACCGCCACCCATTTCAGTAGCAACGCCTGTTACATAAGATTTTTTTGTTTTGAGGTTGTATTTTATGGTATTGATGTCGTATTTTTCGTCGCCCTGCGAAAAAACCGGTTTACCTTTTTCTTCACCATTTTTATCAGTTATCGATTTAGCATAAAGGTAGTTGGAGTCAATATCCATTTTAATATAGCCTGCATCGAGTTTCATGTCATCCATCCCGAGTTTTGCATCACCATAGGCAAATATGCTTTTCGATTTTACCGAAAACATTAAAGAGTCTTTCGATGAATAGGAAACCGGCGATTCAAGTGCATTCTTTTTTGAAGGAACGGGAATAGTATCTACTTTTATCGTATCTCGTTTTAATTTTGCTGAATCTAACGGCAAACTTACCTGCGCCAGCGCACGGTAAAAAAATAAAGACAACAATAGTGACCCTAAAATTTTTATGGTTGATTTTCTATACAAAATTCAAAGTACTATATTTGTTTAAACATTCATTTTTCAGGCGTCAAAACTATGAAAATTTAGCAAAATATAAGAAACCAGCTTAACTTAAACTGTTAAAAAAACATAACTCTGTCGCTTTTATTATGAATTTGCTTATAATATCAGTTTCAACCAATAATTATTCCCAATTACAATCTGCTTACAAAATGGCACAAAATAACATAAATAACGATAAAAAAATGAAATTCAGGTGTTTTGGGTTTAAAAATTGCTTTTTTATTTTCTTTTTACTGATTTTTATTCTGATAACCCCGGGCTTGGCTGCCCAATATAAAATAAAAACTGTTGTAATTGATGCCGGACATGGCGGTAAAGATCCGGGAGCCATGACAAAAAAGTCAAAGGAAAAAAACATAACCTTAGCCATTGCCTTAAAATTGGGCGACTATATCGAAAAAAATATTAAAGGGGTAAAAGTTATTTATACCCGCGAAAAAGATGAATTTGTAGAATTGTTTAAAAGGGCTGAAATAGCAAATAAAAACAAAGCCGACGTATTTATTTCGATACATGTAAATTCAAATACAAATCCAAAACCTTATGGAACTTCAACTTATGTAATGGGACTCCACAAATCGGAAGATAATCTTGAAGTAGCAAAGCTCGAGAATGCAGTAATTCTAAAAGAAGAAGGGTACAAAGAGAATTATAAAGGATTTGATCCAAATTCGCCCGAATCGTATATTGTTTTAAACCTTTTACAGGATGCGCACCTCGAGCAGAGTCTTAATCTGGCAGCAAAAGTACAAAATCAGTTTCGCGAGAGGGCCGGACGAAAAGATATAGGCGTAAAACAAGCCGGACTTGTGGTGTTATGGAATGCAACCATGCCTGCAATATTAGTTGAAACCGGATTTATGAGCAATCCAGCTGAAGAAAAATACCTCATTTCAGATGAAGGGCAATCTATAATTGCTTCTGCGATATACAGGGCATTTAAGGAATATAAAAATGAAATAGAATCATTAAGCAAAAACTACACAAACAGTCAAAATAAATCAACGCAACAAATTAATGGGGACCAAAAAACCGGCAGTATAGTATTCCGGATTCAGATTAAATCTTCGGTAGATAAAATTCCAAAAGGTTCGTCACTTCTATTTGGATTTGAGGATGTTAAAGAATATAAATTTAAAGGAATTTACAAGTATTACGTTGGAGAAACCAGTGATTTTTCCGAAATTACAAAGATGCAGGGAGAAATACGAAAAAAAGTACCTGATGCTTTTGTGGTTGCTTTTAAAAATGATGAAAGAATTACTATTAAAGAGGCACTGGAAGAACGTGAAAACAAAAAATGAAGATTTATAAAATTGACCAAAGCGCTGGAATAATGGATTCCAAATTAAAATATTAATTTTGAAGGCAAATAATAAACCAATTTCAAAGCCAATGAGTTCAGCAAAACTAACAAGGATAGGAGTATTGATTGTTGTGGCTTCGGTAATCCTTATTTGGGGAATTAGCTACCTTAAAGGTAAAAACCTTTTTAAAAGAGAAAATACTTACTATGTAATATATAAAGAAGTAAACGGTTTAGGTGTTTCTAACGATGTACTTATTAATGGATTTAAAGTAGGACAGGTAATCCAGATAGAATATATAGCTGATAGCACTGAAAAATTCAGGGTTTCAATTGCAATCGATGATAAATATAAAATTGTTAAAGGGTCTGTAGCCCAGGTTTATAGCCAGGATATTATGGGAACCCGTGCCATAAGGATTCAGCGGGGAAAAGGGGAAGGATTTCATCAAGATAGCGATACATTGATAGCTGCCGTTGAAGGCGGTTTGGTTGAACAGGTGAACATGGAAATTGCGCCGCTTAAAAAGAAAGCGGAAAGCTTAATTTCTTCCCTCGATTCTGCAATTATAATTGTGCGTGAAATATTTAACGAACGTACACAGGAAGATTTAAGAAATACTTTTACAAGCATAAAAAACACAATTGCCAATCTTGAAAAAACCACATTTACCCTGGATACCTTGCTCACCACCGAAAAAAGTAAATTGGCTATGATATTTAGTAATGTAGAGTCTATTACCGCCAATCTAAAAAACAACAACAAGGAAATTACTAATATTATTGAAAATTTTTCTGATATAAGCGACTCAATAGCCAAAGCCGATATTGCTTCAACCCTTAATAAAGCGGATAAAGCGCTTGCACAGTTTAACCTGGTACTGTCTGACATTAATTCAGGTAAAGGCTCTATTGGTCAACTCATTCAAAATGATACACTTTACCGCAATATCGAAAATGCTTCCTATCATTTAAGCCGTTTAATGCGCGATATGCATGAAAACCCGAAGAGGTACGTTCATTTCTCAGTATTTGATGTTGGAAAAACAATTTATGTGAGTGAACCCGGCGATAAAAAAACGAAAAAGAAAAAAAACAAGGACGAAACCAATTCGGGAGGTTTATAATTTAAAATAGTTAAACCAATATTAAGATTTGGTTAAGAATCCTTCTTTGATAGTTTATAAAATTTGATTGAATCAACCCTTGTTATTTATTCGAGAGGGTTGATTTTTAATACATTACATTAAGAATACGGACAATGGTCATTTTATAGGGCTACAGAGGTCATTGCACTTTCTTATATGGTATAAAATATAAACAGGAATAAATCCATATACAATATGAAACCGTCTTGAAAGGGGCGAGGCAATTTTTTCCGGACAATAGGGATTATTTATCTTTCAATTTAAATTTAATTTGGAAAATTTATAAACAAACATTTACCAGGGAATAAAATTCTCTTCAATAAAATTACTGATTTTATTTTCTAAATAAGAAATACCTACACGATGATTGAATAAAAAATTAATTTCCTGATTATCTGTCAAACTATCAGGTGTTTAACCATTCAAATCAGTTTTAATTGCGAGGACTCAAAAAGATAATGTTAAAAAAATTAAAAAAAAATTAAAATTGCATTAAAAAAGGTTAATTTTTTTTTCTATTTTTACATCGTACACATAATGTATATTCAAGAAAGAGACAATTATTTAAAAAATTTTTTCTGTTTGAATTGCAATTATATCAGTATCAATTAATTCTAAAACACCTGATTATGGTTACAAAAAAAGTTCTAATTCATTTTTTCAGGAGGCAGTTTCTGATCCTCCTCATGTTCTTTTTAGCTGTTGGGTTTGCATCAGCGCAGGAGAGCACAGTAACCGGAACAGTAAGTTCGGCAGACGAGGGACCACTCGTTGGCGTAAACATAGCTGTTCAGGGTTCAACTACAGGTGCTGTTTCCGATATTAATGGGCAATACACAATTAAAGTGCCCGGCCCGGATGCAGTACTGGTTTTTACATTTGTTGGATATGGCACCCAGACAATTACAGTGGGCAGCCAGTCTGTGATAGATGTAGTTTTGGTAGCAACTGAAAATGCCTTAAATGAGGTAGTTGTGGTTGGTTACGGTACACAAAAACGTAACGAAATCACAAGTTCGGTTTCGAATGTAAAATCTGATGATTTTACAAAAGGTTACGTAAATGCACCTGAACAACTTATTCAGGGTAAAGTAGCCGGTCTTTCCATTACAAGGGCAGGTGGTGACTTAAACCAGGGCTATAATATCAGGCTCAGGGGTTTGAGTACAATTGGGGCAAACACCCAACCGCTTATTGTAATTGATGGAATCATTGGAGGTTCTTTGGAAAACGTAGATCCGAACGATATTGAATCCATGAACGTTTTGAAAGACGGTTCTGCTGCTGCTATTTACGGTTCAAGGGCCTCGAGCGGGGTTATTCTTGTTACCACAAAAAAAGGTGCCAAAGGTACCACCACCGTGGAGTACAATGGCTATGGAACCGTTGAGATGATTGCCAAAACTGTTCCGGTTATGAATGCTGAAGAATGGAGGCAATTATCGGACGAAACCGGGCTGGGTGAAGATTTCGGTGCAAGTACAGATTGGTTTGATGAAACCACTCAAAATGCTTATACACTTGTACAGAATATATCACTTTCAGGAGGAACAAAAAACTCAACCTACAGGGCTTCTTTTAACTACAGAAATGCAGACGGTGTGCAAATCAACACTGGTTTTAGCCAGTTAAACGGAAGGGTAAATTTCACCCAAAAGGCATTAAAAGATAAGTTAACCCTTGATGTAAACCTGGGTGCTACAAGTAAAAAAGCACAATATGGTTTTGCTGATGCTTTCAGGTATGCAACCATTTACAATCCAACCGCACCTGTACGCAGTGATGATGTTGAATATGAGCAGTACGATGGGTATTTCCAGCAGGTATTGTACGATTATTATAATCCGGTATCAATTATTGAACTGAACAAAAATGACGGTACGGATAAACTCATGGAACTTTCATTAAAAGGCACCTATGAAATATTCAAAGGCTTAATGATTGATGCGTTTTATTCCCACCAGAGTTTTAGCTTTTTCAGGGGAAGGTATTATGACAAAAACAGCTATTTTGTTGGAATGGGCAGGAATGGTCTGGCAAACAGAAGTACCTATAATTCAGCCAGCCAATTGTTTGAAACCACAGCACGTTGGTCAGGTAATTTGGCTTCTTCTGTAAACCTGTCTGTTTTGGGTGGTTATTCTTACCAGGAATTTGTAAATGAAGGGTTTACTGCTGAAGGCGGTGATTTCCTGACAGATGCATTCACTTATAACAATTTGGGAGCAGCACTGGATTTTAAAAATGGAATAGGTACTGTAACCAGTTATAAAAATTCAAATAAACTAATTGCATTCTTTGGAAGGGTAAACCTGAATGTGAACAATATCTATTTCCTGAATGCCAGTGCAAGGTACGAAGGCTCGTCCAAGTTTGGTGCCAACCACAAATGGGGGTTGTTCCCTGCAGTTAGTGGAGGTGTTGAACTGGGCAAATTGATTAATGTAGATGTTATCAACAACCTGAAACTCCGCGCCAGCTATGGGGTAACTGGTAATCAACCAGAAGACAGTTACCTTTCGTTATTAAGGTTCGGTCCATCGGGTAATTTTTATTACAATGGTGAATTCGGCCCTGCCTATGCCCCTGTAAGTAATGCCAACGAGGATTTGAAGTGGGAGACCAAAACAGAAATAGATTTCGGGTTCGATTTTGCGATACTGAATTCTACCTTATCAGGTTCTTTTGATTTCTATACAAGAACATCAAATGATATTCTTTTCCCTTATGAAGTACCGGTTCCGCCAAATCTTTACACCCAGGCACTTTTAAATCTTGGCGAAATTAAGAGTAGCGGTCTTGAGTTAACCTTAAATTGGAGTGTATTAAAGAAAGGAGATCTTAAGTATGATATTACACTTACCCCATCTTATAACATTGAAAACACACTTGTTTCATTATCAGGAAACTATAATGGGGCTGAACTTACTTATGGTCAACAAGATTTAGGTGGTATGGGTGCTCCTGGTCAGTCAGATGTGCCTTTGGTAAGGGCAGAAGAAGGAGGACCAATCGGACAGTTATTGGCGCTTGAATACAAAGGTATTGACACTGATGGTAACCTGACGTTTGTCGACCAAAATAATGATACAGTAATAAATACATTGGATCGTATTATTGTAGGAAATGGTTTACCAAAATTCCAGATAGGTTTTGCAAATACCTTTACTTACAAACAATTCGATTTGAATATTTCATTTCGTGGCGTCTTTGGACATGATCTGCTGAATTCCTACCGAGGATTTTATGAAGTGCCTAATGCAATTAGTTCATACAATTTGCCAAAAACAGCCATGGACTTGCGAAACCCGGAAACAGGAGCACTGATGAACAGTAATTCTGGCGTACTTTCCAGCTACCACATTGAAAATGCTGATTTTGTATCACTTGACAATTTAAGTCTCGGATATTCTTTTAATCTGAAAAACAAAGAGTATTTTAATAAAATCAGACTTTATATTGCTGGTAATAATCTATTCTACATAACAGGATATAAAGGAGTGGATCCCAATCCAAGATATGGGGATATAGAAGACAATAACAACCCATTGGTACCTGGTATCGACAGGCGTAATACCTGGTTCAGGACAAGGGCTATATCATTTGGGGCCAATATTGTATTTTAATCCTGAAATTATTGTGAAATATGAAAACAATTAAAAAATATACTATGAAAAGATCGATATTCTTTACAAAAGCAATACTGATCGGGCTGTTTGTTATTTCCCTGAACCAGGGCTGCACGAATTTAGATGAGGAGTTATACAGTGATGTAACTGCTGAGAATTTCTTTAAAACACAGGAAGAATTCGTATCTGCTTTAGGTTCTGCGTACACACGCTTTGCCGATTATGGTTCCGGTGATCCATGGGCACTACACGAAATATATTCAGATGAAGGAGCTTATCCTACCCGTGGACAGGATTGGGATGATGGTGGTGTAAACCGCAGGGCCCATCTTCACTCTTATACCTTTGAAGATGGCTATTTTAACGGAGGATGGAACTTTGGGTTTAATGGGGTAAATACTGCCAACAGGCTGATTTATCAATTCCAGACACTTGTTGAATCAGGACAGGTTGAACCTGCAGTGGCTGATGCCTATATAGCTGAATTGAAGGCAGTTCGTGGATTTTTCTACTGGCAGTTGATCGATTGGTTTGGCAATGTTCCATTGGTTACTGATTTTGCAACTGCAGATGCCGCCCCTCCAACAAAATCAAGACTGGAAGTATACAATTGGGTAGTTGCTGATTTGGAAAGTTCTGTTTCAGATCTAACTGATTCAGTTGATGGAACAACTTATGGACGTATGAACTATTATGCCGGCCAGGCCCTTTTGGCAAAACTATATTTGAATGCTGAAGTATATACCGGCACTGCACAATGGAATAAAGTAATAACTGCCTGTGATGAAATTATCAATTCGGGAAGATATTCACTTGAAAGTAACTATTTTGCCAATTTTGATATAAACAATTCCGGCTCCAAAGAATTTATCTTTGCAATTCCTTACGACCAGGTTTTCTTTACCGGATTTAATATTGCTGTTCGTACGCTGCATTATGGAAGCCAGCAGACCTATAACCTGACACAGCAGCCATGGAATGGATTCTGTTCCTTGGAAGAGTTTTACAATTCTTACGAAGATACAGATTTAAGGAAAGGTGATGTTGGTACATTATCAGGACCAGCCACAAAGCGTGGTAATTTTATTGCTGGCTATCAATACAAATCTGATGGTTCAATGGTAATAGATGATGGTGGTGCTGCCGATCCAGATGGAAAACCTCTTAACCTTGGAAGTATTGGCGACGGTGTTCCTCAAATTAATGAACTTGGACCAAATGCTTATCGCCAGGCAGGTGTTAGGGTAGGTAAATGGGAAATTGAATTGGGAGGAGACCCGGCTGCTATGAGCAACGATTATGCCGTTTTCCGTTATGCTGATGTACTTTTAATGAAAGCCGAAGCCTTGTGGAGAACTGGTGATGAAGCAGGTGCTCTGGTGCTTGTAAACCAGATAAGGGCAAGAGCTGGAGTAGACGCACTTACTGACCTTGACGGACCTGTAAGTTTTGATATGGCAGGCCCAAGTGTTGCCGGTGGTGAATTGTTTAACGAAATTGGCCGTGAAATGTTTGCGGAAAACCACAGGCGTCAGGATTTGATGCGTTGGGGCTTGTATACGCAGGTTGACAAATGGGCACTTCCTCATAATAACCCAGGTGATGTTATAAAAACAGATGCTTATACAAAACTATTTCCGATTCATAAAGATAAGATTGCGGCAAATCCAAATCTAATCCAGAATCCGGGGTACTAATTTATTCTGAATAATTTTTCATTAAAGAGCGGGCATTTCTTATATTTGCCTGCTCTTTTTTTATTTTATTTACTCAGATTTATTAATTGAATGTTGCCCTACTTAAGAATAAGTTTAACTAGTTTTACCCTACTTGTTTTTGCTTCATGTTTTAGAAACCATTCAGACGATCAGCTTCTGTTTACGTTGATGGACAATGAAGCATGCGGAATCCGTTTTTCAAATACCCTGGAACCTACTGAACAATTAAATACCTATACATACCGTAATTTTTACAATGGTGCAGGCGTTGGTATTGCGGATTTCAACAATGATGGTTTATCCGATATCTATTTTTGTTCAAATCAGCAGGGCAATAAACTATACTTAAACAAAGGCAATCTATCCTTTGAAGATATTACTGAAAAGGCGGGTGTAGCATGCAAAGGAACCTGGTCAACTGGTGTATCACTAGCTGATATTAACGGGGATGGAAATATTGACATATATGTTTGTAAATCAGGTGATCCTGGAGGTGTAAAAAGGCATAACGAACTTTTTATAAATAATGGTAATTTAACATTTACTGAAAGATCTGAAGAATTTGGTTTAGATTTCGAAGGGCTTTCAAACCAGGCAACTTTTTTTGATTTTGATTGCGATGGTGATCTCGATTGTTATTTGCTTAATAATTCGTTCCAATCGGTAACCGATTTTGATCTTAAACCCGGGGTGCGCGAAATCAGGGATACCTTAGGGGCAAATATGCTTTTACGCAACGACAATGGAAAATTTATTGATGTCTCAGAAAAAGCCGGAATATTCGGAAGTAAAATTGGATTTGGGCTTGGTGTAAGCATAGGTGATTTAAATCAGGATGGATGGCCGGATATTTATATTTCAAACGACTTTTTTGAAAGGGATTATTTATATATCAATCAAAAAAATGGAACGTTTAGGGAATGCCTTGAGGAACAGATTGGAGAAACCAGCCAGGGAGCTATGGGTGCTGATATTGCCGATATAAATAATGATAGCTGGCCGGAGATTTTCACCACGGAGATGACCCCTGAAGGAAACCAGCGTATAAAAACCAAGGTGCTTTACGATACCTGGAAAACATACAGAACAAAAGTTGAAAACGGATATGCACATCAATTTGCACGGAATACGCTTCAATTAAACAATAAGAACGGGACTTTTAGTGAAATAGGCCGTTACAGCGGAATTAGTTCAACGGATTGGAGCTGGGGCGCCTTAATTTTTGACATGAACAATGATGGCTGGAAAGATATTTTTGTTGCAAACGGAATTTATAAAGATCTCCTGGACAGGGATTATCTGGATATCTATTCCAACCCTTCGATGATGAGGACCATGATTAAAACAGAGGAGAAAGCTGTTTTAAAACTGATTTCAATGATTCCATCTGTACCTGTGGTAAATTATACATTCAGAAACAATAAAAACCTGACCTTCTCAAATATGTCAGAAAAGTGGGGTTTAGGAAAACCTTCATTCTCAAATGGATCTGCATACGGGGATTTAGACAATGACGGTGATCTTGACCTTGTTGTAAATAATGTTAATATGCCGCCTTTTATTTACAGGAATGAAAGTGCCGGGAAACCCGGATACAACTACCTTGAAATTAGAGTCAAAGGCGATTTTAAAAATACTTCAGCAATAGGTACACAAATAAAATCATTTATAAAGGGCGAATTGCAATCTATCGAAATTATCCCTGTTCGTGGATTTATGTCTTCTTCAGATACAAGAATTCATTTTGGTACAGGTTCAAATACTTTGATAGATTCCCTTATAATTGACTGGCCTGATGGAAAAAGATCATTTCTATATAAAATTAATTCAAACCAGATACTGGAAATTGAAGAAAACAAAATTCAGAAATATCTGAAATTTAATCCTGTACCAATTAAAAAGGAAGTATTTGAAAAAATGGATTTTCCAGGATCGTCCAATTTCAGGCATATTGAAAATGATTTTGTAGATTTTGATCGCGACAAGCTAATTTTCAATATGTTATCGAATGAAGGACCTGAAATAGCCATTGCAGATGTAAACAAGGATGGATGGGATGATATTTACGTTTGTGGCGCCAAAGATTCGCCGGGAACTTTATTTGTTCAATCCCAGAAAGGAATTTTCAAAAAAACGAATGAGAAACTTTTTGAAAAGGATAAATTATCTGAAGAAACTTCTTGTTTGTTCTTTGATGCTGATAATGACAGTGATTTTGATTTATATGTTGGTTGCGGTGGAAATGAATTTCCAACTACTTCATCCACATTGAGCGACAGGCTATATTTTAACGATGGACTGGGAAATTTCACAAAAAGTACCCAAATTTTGCCTTCAGGCAAATACGAAAGTACTTCGTGTGTAAAGGCTGCAGATTTTGACAAGGATGGCGATCTTGATTTATTTGTTGGAATCCGGTTACAGCCATTTTCATACGGAATCCCGGTAAACGGATACCTGCTTGAGAACGATGGAAAAGGTAAATTCAAAAATGTATCAGAACAAAAGGCCCCCGGATTGAAAAATATTGGCCTGATAACTGATATGGCCTGGGCCGATTTTGACAGAGATGGTGATATGGATATGGTTATTTCAGGCGAATGGATGCCATTGAAAATCTTCAGGAATAATAACGGACATTTTAGTGATGAATCTGAGAAGTCTGGGCTTAAGAATACAGAAGGCTGGTGGAATTGTTTAACAATCTGCGATTTAAATAAGGATGGTTATGTCGATTTTGTGGCTGGCAACCATGGATTAAACTCTTTTTTTAAAGCAACTCCAGCTAAACCTGTATTAATGTATGTCAATGATTTTGACCTGAATGGTAGTGTTGAACAGCTAATATGCACGTTTATCGGCGATACCTCTTACCCTTTGGTCATGAAGGATGAACTTATACAACAAATTCCCTCGCTGGAAAAAAAATATCCCAAATTTGATTCCTATAAGAACCAATTGATTAATGATATTTTTCCTGCCGATGTAATTAAAAGATCCGTTCTGTTGGAGTCAAAAATGATGGAATCCTGTATTTTCATAAATACCGGTAAAAATTCATTCAACATAATACCCCTGCCAGCCGAAGCCCAGTTTACGCCAATTTATGCTATTGCTTGCGACGACTTTGACAATGATGGATTTTATGATATTTTTACGGCGGGTAATCAACAAATGGCTAAACCCCAGACGGGTATCTATGAAGCCGGTTATGGCCTTTTACTTAAAGGGAATAAAGATGGGAATTTCAAGGTTTATCCTTCTTTAAATTTAGGAATAAGAGGAGATGTGAGAGACTTAAAAGTGGCTAATATCAAGGGAAATAACGTACTGATAATTGCTAAAAATAATAGTAGTTTTGAATTTTATAAATATTAATTAATTCATAAATATGCGTTCTGTATTAATATTGACTTTAACAATCGGGTTATTTTTGTGTGTCGGGTGTTCTCCAAAATCAAGGTACGACAGGATAGTAAAAAGAGAACTGGCAAGCGGAGTAAGGCACGATTCACTTTTTTTAGGAATATCGTTGGGTATGACAGAAAAAGAATTTTACACCCATTGTTGGAAACTTAATCGCCAGGGGCTTATAAAACAAGGGAATAGCAATGCAACAGTGGAATTTATAGTGGAAAAAGAATTGAAATCAAGGGCTACCATGAATTTCTATCCCTACTTTGTAGATACGAAAATAGTACTTATGCCGGTACAGTTTACTTACACCGGATGGGCTCCGTGGAACAAAGAATTATCGTCCGACAAATTGCTGGAAGATGTACTTCAATGGTATAAAAAAGTTTATGGCGATGATTTTATGAAAGTTACTGATAAAAAGGAGGGAATAGCCTACGTAAAAGTTGATGGCAACAGACGAATTTCTGTTTTCAAAAAAGATGATATGTCAGTTTTAGCTGTATTCACTGATTTACTGGCAGTAAAAAATGAATCTCCTATACCATCAGATACACTAGGAATAAAAAATGATAGTTTAAACTTTACAGGGGAGAAATAATATGGTTTCCAGATATTTAGCCAGTAATATCTATCCTTTATTCGGAAAGGTCTTGCTTTTTTTATTATTGTTCTCCTGTAATGTTAAAAATGCTGAAAAGGATACATTATTTACCTTATTGTCATCCAAAGAAACCGGGGCAGGATTTGTGAATTACCTCGATTACAATAAGCAAATTGAAAAAAAGTTCAATATTTATACTTACCGAAATTTTTATAACGGTGCGGGAGTGGCCCTTTCCGATTTTAACAACGATGGGTTAATAGATATTTTTTTAAGTTCCAACATGGGAACGAACACACTTTATTTGAACAAAGGAAATTTTAGTTTTGAAGATGTTTCTGAGAAGGCCGGAATTAAAGGAAAAGGTCAATGGTCAACCGGTGTAAGTGCTGCCGATATTAATGGCGATGGGTGGGTGGATATTTATATTTGTAATTCAGGCATTGCAGAGGGTGACGACAGACGAAACGAACTTTTTATAAATAACGGCAATATGACTTTCACCGAAAGAGCAGCAGAATTTGGATTGGATGATCAGGCGTTTTCGAACCATGCCGTTTTTTTTGATTATGATAAAGACGGGGATTTGGATTTGTATTTGCTCAATAACTCTTCAAAAGCAATTGGAAGTTTTAATTTAAAAGATAATCAACGCACGCAGAGGGATTCCCTGGGAGGTGACAGGCTGTATATGAATAACGGTAATAAATTCGTGGATGTAACAAAAAAAGCCGGCATCTACAGCAGTGTTATTGGTTTCGGGATGGGTGTTGGAGTTGGGGATGTAAATCTTGACGGATGGCCTGATATTTATGTATCCAATGATTTTTTTGAGCGTGATTATCTATACCTGAACAATCATGATGGTACTTTTACAGAAAATCTCGAAAATATGATTGGCTCCGTATCGGCAGCTTCAATGGGCGGAGATATTGCTGATTTAAACAACGATGTTTTCCCCGAAATCTTTACCACCGATATGGTTCCTGAAGATAACCAACGTTTAAAAACAAAAACTACTTTCGACAGCTGGGAAAGCTATAAATCAAACCTCGACAATGGATATTATCACCAATTTACCAGGAATATGCTGCAGTTGAACAATGGCAACGAAACTTTCAGTGAAATTGGCAGAATGGCTGGCGTAAGTGCCACAGACTGGTCGTGGGGTGCCTTAATTGCCGATATGGATAACGATGGGTTGAAAGATATCTTCATTGCAAACGGAATTTTTAAAGATTTAACAGACCAGGATTATTTGCAGTATTTTTCGAACCGCGATATGGTAATGTCCATCATTTCAGGAAATAAAATTGATTATCGCAAGCTTATTGATGCTATTCCTTCGGTGAAAATACCAAATTATGCATTTAAAAACCAGGGAAATAATAATTTTCTGAATCTGGCTAAAGATTGGGGCCTCGATGAACCCAGTTTTTCAAATGGATCTGCTTATGGCGATTTGGATAACGATGGCGATTTGGATCTTGTGGTAAACAATGTCAATATGCCCGTTTTTATCTATCGTAATAATACAACGGAAAAACTACCATCAAACCATTTTCTGCAACTCAATCTTAAAGGCGAAGGTGCAAATACACAAGCAGTTGGAGCAAAAATTATTGCAAAAACCAAAGGAAATTTTCACTACCTTGAACAAATGCCTGTGAGAGGTTACCTTTCAGCTGTTGATCCAAGGCCACTTTTAGGTCTGGGAAATATAGAACTTGTTGACAGTCTGATTATTCAATGGCCTGATGATAGAATTTCCCTGCTTACAAATGTTAAGACCAACCAAATGCTAACCCTTTATCAGAAAGAAGCTGTTAAGATGGAAATGGATTTCGGTTTAATACAAAACGACCCGAAAAAAATACTGGAAGATTATTCATCGAAAAATACAATAAATTTTATTCATAAAGAAAATGAATTTAATGATTTTGAACGTGATCCCTTGCTATTTATGATGCATTCATCCGAAGGGCCAAGGATGTGCAATGGCGATGTAAACAAGGATGGGCTGGACGATATTTATATCTGTGGTCCAAAAGGGGAGTCGGGGGCATTGTATCTGCAACAAAGTAACGGTTCATTTAAAAAGGCAAACATTCCGGCATTTGAACAGGATAAAATTAGTGAAGATGTTGATTGTGAGATGTTTGACGCTAATAATGACGGATATACAGATATTTATGTTGCAAGCGGGGGTAGTGAATTTCCCGAAAGTTCTTCAGCACTGGCAGACAGGCTATATTTGAATGATGGAAAAGGCAATTTTATAAAATCAAAACAAATTCTACCTGCCGGTAAATACGAAAGTACCGGATGTGTTAAAGCTGCTGATTTTGATGGTGATGGTACCACAGAACTTTTTGTAGGACTCAGGTTCAAACCATTTCTGTATGGTTTACCAGTTAATGCTTACATACTTGAAAATGATGGAAAGGGTCAGTTTATGGATGTAACAGGAATTGTAGCTCCGGAGCTTAATGAAATTGGTATGGTAAGAGACATGAATTGGTCGGATGTTGATGGAGACAAGGATTTGGATATGATAGTTGTTGGTGATTGGATGTCAATAAGAATTTTTATTAACCAAAAAGGGAGATTTACGGAAAAAAAGGATGCTTTTGGAAATGAAAAAACTGCCGGATGGTGGAATACCATTGCTACAGGCGATTTTGATAAGGATGGGGATATCGATTTTATAGCTGGTAACCTGGGACTCAATTCCCGTTTCAAAGCAAGTATAGCAAAACCTGTTGAATTGTACATTAACGATTTCGATAATAATGGCGCCGTGGAACAAATTTTTTGTACCTATAACGGAGATAAATCTTATCCGGTAGCCTTAAAGCACGATCTTTTACGTCAGATTCCGGGTCTCGAAAAGAAATTTCCAAAATATGAAATGTATAAGGATGCCCAGGTAACAGATATTTTTTCACCGGAACAGCTAAAAAAAGCAGTTCATCTTTCCGCTTATTTACTCGAAACATCCCTGTTTATTAACGATGGAAAAGGAAATTTCACCAGGAAAGCTATTCCTCAACAAGCCCAGTTTTCTGCAGTGTATGCAATAATTACGGATGATTTCAATTATGATGGCAATACTGATATTTTGCTCGGCGGAAATATGATGAATGTAAAACCTGAAATTGGGGGGTATGACGCAAGCTACAGTACGCTTTTATTAGGAAATGGCAAAGGCGGTTTTACTTTTTCAAATCCCACTAAATCAGGCTTATCTATAACTGGTGAAATTCGTGATTTTATTAAAATTAAAAATAGCCAGGGAAATTTTATAGTTGTAGCCCGAAATAATAATACGATAAAAGTGTTGAGAATAAATAACAATTAGTAAAGGCGTGATGAAAACAGGCTTTTTAATTTTATTTATTTTACTGATATGTTCTTGTCATTCCGGGGAAGAATCAACATTGTTCGAACTTTTACCCTCAGATAGAACAAATATTGATTTTGAAAACAGTTTAATTGAAACCGAAACAATTAACATGATTGAATACCTCTACTTCAATAATGGTGGGGGTGTGGCCGTTGGGGATATAAACAACGATGGACTTGAAGACCTTTATTTTACGGCAAATCAGGGATCAAATAAGCTATACCTGAACAAGGGAAATATGGTTTTCGAAGATATTACCGAAAAAGCAGGTGTGGCAGGTTCAGGCAGTTGGAAAACAGGGGTTACCATGGAAGATATTAATGGTGACGGACTTTTGGATATTTATATTTGCCAGGTGGGTAAATATAAAAACCTGAGCGGGCGAAACCAGCTTTTCATAAATAAAGGGGATTTGACTTTTAAAGAGGAGGCAAAGCAATATGGGCTTGATTTCTGCGGTTTCTCAACCCAGGCCGCTTTTTTTGATTACGACCTTGATGGTGACCTTGACATGTATTTGTTAAATCATTCCGTACATGCACCAAGAAATTACGGAGACACATCATTAAGACGGAATGTAGATAATTTATCTGGTCACAAACTCTACAGAAATGATGAATTAAATGGAAACAGGCATTTTAAGGATGTAACCTTAGATAGTAAAATTTACAGCAACCATATTGCCTACGGGCTGGGCGTAAAAATTTCTGATATAAACAACGATGGTTATCCTGACCTGTTTATTTCCAACGACTTCAACGAAAATGATTATCTGTATATAAACAATAAAAATGGTACCTTTTCTGAACAGATTTCAGAATATTTTGCACATACGAGTAAATCATCTATGGGAAATGATATTGGCGATTTCAATAATGATGGTTTGCAGGATGTTTTGGTTCTGGATATGTTACCCCAGAATGATGAAGTAAGAATGATTTCAGGCGGAGAAGACGAATATGATTTGCATGCAATAAGAAAGGATTTTGGCTATTATTATCAGTTTACGCGAAATACTTTACAGCTCAACATGGGCAATAATGTTTTTAGTGAAATCGGAAGACTGGCAGGTATTTTCTCAACAGATTGGAGTTGGTCGCCCTTATTTTGTGATCTTGATAACGACGGATGGAAAGATATTTTCATAACATCAGGAATTTACAGAAGGGCAAATGATTTGGAATACCTTAATTTTCTAACAGGAGGAAACAGAAATTCTCCGAAAAGGGATAACAGCCGGATGAGTGACAGCATGATTTATTCGCGTATGCCTTTAAATACGAATAATTGTTATTTCTTTAAAAATATGAGGGATTATTCGTTTGCCGATGTTACATCAAAATGGGGATTACAGCAGCAGGCATTTTCGAATGGTTCAGCCTATGCCGATTTGGACAATGACGGGGATTTGGATTTAATCGTAAATAATATCAACAGCCAGGCTTTTATTTTAAAAAATAAATCATCAGAAAAAAAACTGAATCATTTCCTTATCATAAAGTTAGAAGGAGATTCACTGAACAAAAAAGGAACCGGTACAAAAATTACGATTTATTACGGCAAATCCCAACAAGTATTGGAACAATTTCCTACAAAAGGTTTTGAATCTTCATCTTCAGAAAAACTTATTTTTGGCCTCGGACAAACTAAAATGATTGATTCAATAAGAACAGAGTGGCCCGGAGGGAAAGTTGAAGTGATTAAAAATGTAAGGGCAAATTCCATTTTGACAATAAGTATAAAAAACTCAAAAAAGGAAGAAAAAAATATTCTAGTTCAACAGAACACCCAACTTTTCAACGAAGTTAAAATTCCCGGATTTCAGTTTGTTCATAAAGAAGATCCCTTCAATGTTTTTATGCGGGAACCGCTGGCTATGAGGAGTTTAACTTCAGATGGCCCGGCCCTGGCTGTTGCCGATGTAAATGAAGATAAGCTTGATGATATTTTTTGTGGAGGTGCCAAAGGCCAGGAACCTCAATTATTCCTGCAGCAAAAGAATGGCACCTTTAAATCTGAAAGAATTCCCTGCATTTCTGATGATTTATCAATGGATGCAATTGATGCAGCATTTTTTGATGCCGATGGAGATGGCGATAATGACTTATATATTGCACGTGGTGGCAACCAATTCGGCCCTTCCAATACATTATGCGATTTTCTTTTAATTAATACGAATGGAACATTCTCAAAAAGAGAACTTCCGTTGATTTCTCACAATGGATCGTGTGTTCGGCCCTGCGATTTTGACAAAGATAATGACCTGGATCTTTTCGTTGGATCTTCTTCCTACTCAGGAGCATACGGTTGGCCTGCCGAGCAATTTCTCTTACTTAATGATGGAAAAGGATATTTCACCATTTCAACAAATGAAAGAATGCCTTCGATTAAAAACGGAGCTTTGGTGAGCGATGCCGCATGGTTTGATTACGATACTGATGGAGATTCTGATTTGGCCCTGGCAGGCGACTGGATGCCAATCACCATTCTTGAAAACAATAAAGGTTTTTTTCGGGATATTTCTGAACAGGTTTTTTCATCTGAAACTTCTGGTTGGTGGTACAGCATAAAAGCGGCTGATATTAATGAAGATGGAAAAACGGATTTAATTGCAGGAAATGTGGGGTTGAATACCATCTTTAAGCCATCTGAAAAAGAGCCTGTAGTCATGTATCTTTCAGATTTCAATAACAATGGTACACTGGATCAGATAATTTGCCGCACGCGCAATGGAAAGGAGTTTCCCATGGCCTCATTCGATGAAATTGCAACCCAATATCCCAGCCTGAAAACAAAATTTAAAAATATACAGGATTATGGAGGAAAAATGCCGGAAGAAATTTTTGGAAAAGAAGAAATTGAAAGTGCAATTAAAAAAAAGGCTTTAGAATTTGAATCTTGTGTTTATCTTAATTCGGCTTCAGGCAAATTTTCAGAAATGAAATTGCCGGTTGAAGCCCAGTTTTCACCTATCAGGGCTTTACTTGTTCATGATTTTAATAATGACAATCACCTAGACCTTATAATGGCAGGAAATGATTACCAGGTTCGGCCTACTTATGGAAGATATGATGCTTTGTATGGAGCAACTTTTATTGGAAAAAGTGAAATAGGATTTGAATATCTTCCATTTTCAAAAAGTGGTTTTTTTGTAAAAGGCGATGCCAGAAAAATAGTACCAATTAGAATAAAAGGGAATTCATATTTATTGGTAGCTGTTAACAACAGTGAAGTGAAAGTATTTAAATGCAATATTAAAATCCGGGATAAAAATTAAGAATTGGGCTGATTTTGAATTTTTTGTATCGTTTTTTCCTGTTTACTTTGCTGAACCAAAAATAATCAATCCAATACCCGACAGAATACCTGCTAATACCAACATTTTTTTAGCTATATTTTTCTCTTTCAGGATGAGTCCGGCCATAAAAAAGGTGAAAACAACAGAAGTTCTTCGCAAGGCTGATACCATCGAAATCATGGCACCAGTTTGCGAAAGGGCTAAAAAATAAACAAAATCAGCCATTACAAGACTTATTCCAATAAAAAGAATTGAGCTTCGCCATTTAAATTTCGTACCGGACAGTGTAAAAAATTTATTTTCAAGTAATAGAAAAGGAAGCAGGAAAACAGGCATATAGATTGCAAACCATGCCTGCATAGCCATCCTGTTGTAATGGATTACAAGGTATTTATCGAAAAGTGCTGAAATGCTGCCTAATAGGGTTGCCAGAACAGAAAAAATAACCCATTTGTTCCCGCGCAGCTTAATTCCTTCCTGCTGGCCAAATTTACTGAAATGATAATAAAAAAAGACGGTGATAATAATACCGGCCCATTGAAAAAAATTAAGTTTTTCGTTAAATATTAAGATGGCGCCTAAAAGGGTCCAGATGGGGCTACTTGACCTAATTGCCGAAACAAGGGTAACAGGCAAATGTTTTATTGAATAATAAGCAAAAAGCCAGGAACTTCCAACTAATATTGTCTTTGCGAAGTAAACCATGTGTTCGTGCAAATTCTGTGGGGGAATATAAAAATTACGATAATTTGAAAACGGAGCAATGAGCCTTGAAACAAGAATTAAAGCAATAAAAATAAATGCAGACACAAGGCTGCTGGTGAACAAAACAGAAATAACCCAGTTGTTTTGCAATGATAATTTCTTGAAAATATCATATATTCCTAACAAAAAGGAGGAGATTAGGACATATAAAATCCACATGGCGGGTTACAAAAAATCTTTGACCTTGATAATCAAAATGAAAAATGTCAGATCGGAATTTCGTCCGAAAAGCGTGAAACAGCCAAATCTCTTAAATTATATCTTGAAGCCATAGCCTCGCCATACGCGCCAATAGTTCTTATGGCAATTAAATCCCCTCTTTTGGTTTCTGACATCTGAACTGTTTTACCAAAAGTGTCAGATGATTCACAAATTGGGCCTACCACGTCATAGAAATTTATGCCTTCGGTTGAAGTGATGTTTTCTATTTTATGATAAGCCTGATAGAGCGCAGGCCTAATTAATTCAGTCATTCCGGCATCTACAATAGCAAAATTTGTATTAACTCCGTTTTTCACAAAAAGAACACGGGTAATTAAATCGCCAGCCTGTGCTACCATTGCCCTTCCAAGTTCAAAATGAAGTTGCTGACCGGGGTAAAGGTCAAGAAAACGATTGAACAAGGCAAAAAAAGCCTGGTAATCAGGAAACTCCAGGTTGTCGGGGTGTTCGTAATCAACACCTAAACCTCCACCTACATTAACATGTTTCAATGGAATATGATTTTCGATAAAATACTTTTGTATTTCATTCACACGAACACAAAGGCTTTTAAATACATCCAAATCAGTAATTTGCGAACCAATATGAAAATGGATACCAATTAATTCCAGGTTCTTTAAAGTTTTAAGTAAATCCAGAATTTTGTCAAACTCCCACCGGTTAATTCCAAATTTGTTTTCTTCAAGTCCGGTTGTAATATAATGGTGCGTGTTTGCATTCACATTCGGATTAATTCGCAGGGCAATATTTGCTTTTTTGCCCTTTAAACGGGCAAATTCATTGATAATAATCAATTCCTGTCCGCTCTCGCAATTAAACGAAAAAATATCATTATCCAGGGCAAAATTTATCTCTTTGTCAGATTTACCTACACCGGCAAATGCAATTTCTTTTGGATTATACCCTGCGTCAATAGCCTTTTTTACTTCGTTTCCACTTACGCAATCAGCGCCAAAACCAAATTCCTTTATTACCGATAACAATTTATCATTTGCATTGGCTTTCATTGCATAATGAACGATATAGTTGTAGCGGGAAGCAGCTGTTTTAATCCGCGAAAGAATGGTTCTGAATCTTTCGAGATTATAGTAATAAAAAGGAGTTTCTAAAGTTTTAAAATATTCAATTTCTTTGGATTTGAACATTGGTCAGAGATTAAATAAATTTTCGTTCAATAAATTAAGAGCTTTTACTTTTTCAGATGTATTTATTAATAGTGAAATGTTATGCATGCTGCCGCCATACGAAATCATTCGGATAGGAACTTCTTTCAGGGCCTGAATCACTTTAAGTACAATTCCTTTTTCATCAGCATGAAAATTTCCAACTACACAAACAATAGTCTGATTTTCATCCACTTCCACAACGGCATATTTTTTTAAGTCAGCAACAATGTCTTTTAAATTAGTTGAATCGTCAATAGTTACGGAAACGGCAATTTCGGAAGTGGTAATCATATCAATAGGCGTTTTGTACCTTTCGAAAATTTCAAAAACCTGCCTTAAAAAACCATAAGCCAACAACATCCTGCCCGATTTAATTTTAATGGATGTAATACCATCTTTTGCAGCAACTGCTTTAATTTCGCCTGGAATGATTCTGTCAGCAATCAGGGTTCCTTCGTCTTCCGGTTTCATTGTGTTTTTAAGCCTGACCGGGATATTTGCATTTTTAGCCGGCAAAACGCTCGAAGGATGCAGTATTTTTGCACCAAAATAGGCCAATTCAGCTGCTTCGTCAAACGATAATTCCTTTATAGATTTTGTGGTTTTTACAAACCTTGGATCATTGTTATGAAAGCCGCTAATGTCGGTCCAAATTTGTATTTCATCCGATCCTGCCGCAGCACCTATCAATGAGGCTGAATAATCGCTTCCACCGCGTTTCAGGTTATCAATTTCACCGTATGCGTCCCTGCATATATAACCCTGGGTGATGAACATTTCAATTCCCTGGTGGGCCTGCAATTCTCTGTGCAGGTTTTGCTTAATATAAAATTCATCAGGTTCCTGGTTTTTATCAATTCGCATATAGTTTAATGCTGGCAGAAGCGCACAATTGAAATTTTTTTCAAGCAGGTGATAATACATTAAAGCACTTGAAATTAATTCACCCTGTGCCAGCATTGCCCTTTCTTCGTATATTGTGAATGTATCCCTTGTAAAAGATGCCATATAATCGAAATGGTGATCAGTCAGTTCCCTCCCTTTGGATTTAAATTCTTCTGATTCAAACAGTTCTTCTACTACCTTGTCATATTTAAGTTTAAGTTCGTTGATTTTTTGGAGGGCTTCTTCCTTTTTAGAATTATAAAAAAGGCCAACAATTTCTACCAGGCTGTTTGTAGTGCCCGACATAGCTGACAAAACAACTATTTTTGGTATTCCGTCATTAATGATTCTGGCCACCTCTTTAATTTTTTCGGCAGAACCCACAGAAGTTCCGCCAAATTTCAATACTCTCATATTTTTTCAAGAAATTTTAAATGATAATCTTTCCAAACCCAGGCCATAATCAGATTACTTTTATGTTCTGAATTTAAGAATGCAAAAGTATTTATTTTTATAAGATTTAAAATTAATTTTAAAGTAAAAAGGTGGAATATTAGTAAAACTCAAAATTAATTGTTTGAAATAATTGAATTTTGATAGTTTTTTTACTTTCAAATTGTTTTTTCACCGTTTTCAGGTTTTAATGTATCACGGGTTATCTGAATATAATATAAATGTAATGCGCAATAAATCAGCCTTTTGGGTGTAAAGTTCATCATCTTTTTTTCTGAAATAATAGCCTACCATCAGGGTTTTTGGTAGAATCAGAAATACAATGAAAATTTCAGGAACGCATAATCGCCAATAACTTTAAATCAAAGCACCGGAAAAATTGAAAAGGAAATTAATTATTGAAACAAGCTGTTAATTATATTTCTTCTAAGTAATCCAAATCTTTGCCATAAGTTTCTTCAGTTAAAAATACGGCTACAATTGCTGTTCCGATAAAGATTATTCCTACCAGTACACCTGCCAACCAAAGATTAAATTGAACTGTTAAAACTCCTAAAAGGTAAGTAATGAGTATGGTTGCCCCCCTCACAAAATTAGGTACTGTTGTAGTAACTGTAGCCCTGATATTGGTACCGAATTGTTCGGAGGCTGAAGTAATAAAAACCGCCCATAATCCGCCCATAGGTATACCAAGCACAAAAAGGTTAACATAAAAAAATGTAGAACTTGCGCCAAACAAACAGAAATAAACAATGGTAAGAACTGCAATGCTGACAATGGAAATAAAAATAGGTTTTATTCTAGATTTTAATTTTTGTGAGAGAAATCCAAATAGAAAGCTACCCAGGGCGGCGCCAATATAATGGAGCATAACCGAAGTAGAGCCCTTAACTTCACCACTTATTTTAAGTGCTTCCTGAGCAAAAGAGGTTGAATTAATGGTCAGTACACTAACAGTGTACCAGGTAGGAATACCTATAAGTATGATGAAGATAAATTTTTTAAATCTTTTTAAATTCGTAAAAAGACTAATAAAGTTTCCTTTGCTTACATTAGAAGATTTTGTTTTTTCATACATTCCTGATTCATAAACTGCTATACGCAAAAACAGTAGCAAAAGACCAAGTACACCTCCGGTCCAGTAAGCCACACGCCAGTTAAATTCTTCTGCCACCAGAAATGCAAGTGCTGAACCTGCAATGCCAATTCCTGAAACTATACTGGCTCCCATTCCGCGTGATTCTTTTGTCATTACCTCCGATACCATGGTAATGCCTACACCCAGTTCGCCAGAAAGGCCAAATCCTGCTATAAACCTTAGCCATGCGTATTGATCAATGGTTTGTGCAAATCCATTTGCAATATTTGCTAAAGAATACAGTAAAATTGTAAGGAACAAAATCGACATTCTTCCTTTTTTATCGCTAAGAATACCCCAAACAATTCCACCAATAAGCATTCCAGCCATTTGCATGCTTAAGAGGTAATTTCCATTAGTAAACAATAATTTACTATCTGTGATACCCAGGTCAATAAGACTTGGATTTTTAACAATCCCAAATAAAATCAAATCATAGATGTCAACAAAATAGCCTAATGCAGCTGCTATTACAATAATATTGAATACTTTGTGCGAAGGAGAATGTTCCATTTATTTAAAAAAATTTTCATGATTTTCGTTCAATATTACATTAGATATAGAAAATTTCAAAGTGTTAATAGAGAAATTTAAATAAAATTTCAAATTAATTAAAAAAAACCGCTTATTCCTTTGAACAAACGGTTTTTCCAATTATTAACAATTTACATTCTATTCATAAATTTCATATTGGTTCTTCTTATACACAAATTTCACATTCTGCCCTAAAGAAAGAAATTGCGCTGTTTCGGGGTATTGATTTAAAAGATTGAAATACTCAGTACTTGCAAATTTAATGCGGTTCACTTTCTGATCTTTAGAATTTTGAACATATAAATCAATCCACTCTTCATTTTGCTGATAAACAGCCCTACCTTGTATATTTTTTACCTGCGAACTCAGGTTTCTGGTTTTACCGGTTTTATCTGTATACAGCATTCTGCTTGCACCTTGTTTGTTATCGTCGAGTTTATCCGAAAAACCAAGGTTTTGAACTTCGCTGCTTGAAACCACTCCCGACTGGCCCGATTTTTTATTGAGATTTGAGTATTCTTCCTTCCCTCTCGACCGGAATTCTTCATCCTGCGCCGGCGCAAACCGGTGATTGAAGATGACCTGGTCGTCTCGAAGGTTATTATTAGCCAGGTTAATTTGTTCATCTTCCAATATCAGGTAACTGGTATAAGGCGTTATAATACCATATTTTTTTGATAGGTTTACAATTTCATCTATCAGTTCCTTGCTTTCGCCGTGCAGCCTGATTTGGTCAAGCAGATAACCTACGTTGCGTGCTGCCCATAAAGGAGCTATAAAATCATTCTCGGTTTTATCTTCAAATTTACCTTCAAAATTGTGTTTTTCTGTTTTTCCGTTCACTTTTCCTTCCAGGCTTAGATTTACAGTGCCACTTCCTTCAAAACGTCCCAAAACGGTAAGCGACGAACCTTTGAAGATATCAGGAATTTTATGAGGAAAAACTTGTCTTACTTTGCCATTGTAATTGAATTTCAGTTCAATTTCAGTTAAAATGGGCGAGCTCACTTTTGTATAAAAATTCGAAATTTTCACTTCAATATCTTCTTTTTCAGAAATATAGGTTCGGTATGCATTTGTTTGCTCGGTTATTTTATCAAGCAAATGTGTATTCAGGTCATCGCCGATTCCAAATGTGAAAATTCTTGTAGATTCCGCATTATTCGACGAAATCTTTTTTAAAAGTCCATCTTCATTTGTTTCACCAATTGTTGGTTTACCATCAGTTATAAAGACAATCATATTGGGGCGATCAGCAGATTTTTTTTCTTTACATGCCAGTTGTAGTGCTTCATCAATATTTGTTCCCCCAATGGGTTTCAGGTTTTTTATAAAGTCATTAGCTTTGGCCCGGTTCGCATCATTTGCATCTACTCTTTTACCAAATAAGGCTTCGGCTTCAGTTGAAAATTTAATAATTTCAAATTTATCGCCCGTGTTAAGATTATTTACACAAAACAAAAGTGCTTTTCTGGCCTGCTCCATTTTATCACCGGCCATGCTTCCTGATACATCAAGAACAAAAGTGATATCCTTACTCACAATTTTATCATTATTACCTGAAAATCCCGGATTGATATTTAAAAGGAAAAATCCATCTTCGCCATTAATTTTATAGCTTAACAGGGAGATTCCAATTTTACTATTATCAAATCCAAGAAAAAGTCGTAAGTCCTGGTTTGGTTCTAGCACCGACGCTTCAAAACCAATAGTTGCATGTTTGTCGTCTTTTCTTTTTATTTCAAGTTCGTGGGTGGGTGAATAAATGGTTTTCAGCTCCTGGCTTGATTCTACATCAATTTTAAAGCTCAGGTTTTTAAGTGGTGCTGCTGAATATTTTTTCGTGTTTAGCGGGAAAATATATTCTTCAGTATTGTTGTCCCTTTCAAGAATTTCGGAATAGCTGATTTCAATTCTTTTTTCTTTCATAGGTTCTATCGGAAATATCCTGAGTTTAAACATTGCCTGTTCAGCATATTCCAGCAAAGCAGGGTCCCGCAATTTCCTGACAATATCTTCGTAAATTTTCAGTGCTTTTTCTGCATCAAGCAATTCTGCCTGCATTTTTTTCCCGTTGATATCCATACTGAAATCTTTAATAACACATCCTTTTGGCACCGGAAAAAGAAAATAGCCTTCCAGGTTTGAGTTTGTTGGATTATAGAAAATTTCTTCAATTTTGGTAAATGCATACTGATCTTTAATGCTAGTTTCCACTTTAAGAGATCTCACTTCCAGAACATAGGGAATTCTTGTGTTGGGATTTCCCCCTTTAGGTTCTATAATTATTATTCCTCCTGCAAAGGATTGTGCATAAAAGATTAATAATCCCAGCAAATATATATATCGTAGAGGTTTCATTACTTTTTGTATTAGATTACCTTACTAAACCAATTATTTTTTAAACTTATAATTTTTCTTAACAGCCTGTTCTCTTACAGCTTTAATCATTACAGCATCTAAAGTATTGTCGTTGGCCATTTCTTTTTTCTTTTCAGCAACGTATTTCGTTCTTTTTTCGTTCAAATCATTAATTTCTTTTTGTATTTTATCCCTTTCCTTTTGCTTTTGATCGAGAAATGTTTTTATTTCAGCTTTCGATTTTCCTTTCAATTCTTTTGGTAATTCATCATCAGAGAGATTTTCGATTTTCTTTTCATCTTTTTTATAGGCATCTACTAAATCCCACGATTCGTTGGAATATGCTTTTTGGCTTTTTGAAACGGCCCTGTTTAGCTGAACTTCTTCACTCATTGCCCCGGCATTATTATCCTGGGTGACCTGTCTCTCTTTCAGGGCTTGGCCTGATGATCCATATCCAATGTATGTTTGGTTTAGTTGGTTGTTCAGTTTCATAATCTGGTCATCATAGGGCGAAGCAATATATACTTCTTTTATGTTTTGGTCTATGTTCATGTATTTTCCATCGGCCACGTCTGCACCATCTTTCCAAAAGGTAGAAACTCCTTCATCATAATTCCCACAAAAAATAGTATTAACTATAATTCCTTTTGAAATTGCCTTTTTACAACTTTCTTTATAATCCACACCACCTTGCGTAAAAGGCTCATTACCAGCAATAAAAATCATTTTTAAGTCCTGGTTCGATGTGGTCCATGAGAGCTGTTTTAATGACACATCGATCACCTGCCCACAAAACTCACTTCCTCCGTTGGTTTTTAAAGCAAATAAATCTTCAGAAATTTTATCAAGATCGGTCGTAAACATACTAACCTGCCTAATATATCCTTCTGATGAAGGCAATCCGTCATTTCCATATTCGTATAAGGCAATTTGTAGATCAGGTGTCTGGCCATTGTATTCGGCAAGTGCTAAATCATTAACAATTTTCCAGAGCTGCGATTTTGCCTGATCAATAAGGCCATCCATGCTGTTGCTTACATCAAGTAAAAGGGCAATTTGTACTTTTGCTTTTTCACTTTTATTTCCTTGTCCCAAGCCATTATTGCTTAAAAAAAATACCAGAAAGGTGGCAATTATAATTATCCCTTTAGTTTTCATATTCATTTTTTTAAAGTTAATTTATACCTATTAGATTCAGTTCAATTAAAAATCCATAAAATCAAATGGATTTTTCTTTAAATTTAAGAATAAAACGTATAGAATTAATTTTTAATTTGTTAGATATTAAAAGTAATTGATAAATGCAAATTTTACGTGGAGAGTCAGTAGATAAGGCAGGGTAATGTATTATTTTTTGAGGTTCACAGCGGTTGAATCAACAGGTTTTTCTGTATTTACTTTCAGCGTATCTACCGGGATAATCCCCAGATCGGCAATTCCGAAGAAAGTTTTAATTAATTCAGCCAGTTCATCATTTTTATACATGCCAAAACAAATCAAAGGTTCTTTTTTGCCATCGGTAAGTATTTGACCAAGAATCTGTTCATTTTTTAAACGGTCGAAAGTAATTTCTTTACCATTGTCAAGTTTTATTGCAAACTTTTTATGTGTGCAAAAATTACTTTTAATGTTTTGTTTTTTTAGCACAGATTGAAATGATTTAGCCTGTTCTCTAAAACTATTGAGAAGGGCTTCGGTTTCCCAGCGGTAAGATTCACCAATTTCAGCAATCAGGTTTTGGGCTTCTCTATTTCCCAAACTAAAGAAGACAATCGATTTTTTTTCAATATAATAAATATCAGAACTTGGTTCCTCTAATTTATTTTCATTTGTTTGGTAAATGTTATGGTTAACCTGTTCAGTTTCAATTTTAAGATCATGATTTTCAGTTTTACCTGTACAACCTGATAATACCGCAAATAAACAATGAAATATTATAAAACATCGGGGCATAATACTCCTGAAAATAACTTGGTTACTCCCCGGCAAATATATAGATTTTCAGTTAGATTTCCTTAGTTTAGCAACAACGGGAATTACTTATTTTGAGTAAATTGCAGATACAGCCCTGAAATTGAATTTAGGGTGCCAGAATAGAATTAATTTGTTAAAAATCCAGGCTAAAAGATAAAAAGAATACCATTGGCAGGATAACATTACTATCAATGCCCCACGACCAATCTGCCCTGATAAAATAACCAAATACTTTTGAGCGGACCCCAAATCCATATCCTGCAATAATAGGCGAACGATTTTTATCTACAATAATTCTAACCGGATAATTATCAATAATTTCAGTGTTATAAGCATCATCTTTTTCCCAGGGTGATAATCCTGACCAGGCCGAACCAACATCGGCAAATCCAACGATTTGGAAATTATTAAGGAAAACAGAGTTTAAAGGTCTGTTCGCAAAATACCTGATTACAGGCCATCTGATTTCAGCGTTTGCCATGGCAAATTTTGTCCCATTTCTGGCATTTTGTACAAAACCCCTCATGTCAGTGGCTACAGCTTGAAAAATATATCTTTCAGTATCGTCAATTCTTACGGATTGATCAAACGTTGGGACATTATTTGATAAATTTATCCAGTTATCAACCCCTCCGAGATAGTAAATGAGTTTGCCGGTTCCGTATGATGCACTGGCAGCAAACCTTCCGGCAAAAATCATGCTGCGGTGGATGGGCACATAAAATCTTAAATCGCTGCCAAAAATATAAGTTTGTGTTCCGCCTTTTTCTAAGTTTTGATAATATTCGCCAAAGAATTTCATCCTAATTCCATTGTACAGATTTACCCCTCTTTCAATGGTATTATCGAAAATATATTCGAGTTTGGCCCCACCCAAAAACCTGAAATGTGAACCAGGTTCAAGGGTTGTATATTGGGTTGATAAGGTATCAGCCCTGTCAGACCGTAGGGTTCCGGTAAACCTTATTGAAGTTATTTCGGTGAAGGGATAGCTTGTTTTAAATTTAAGTTCGTTGGTAATTATTTTCTGGGCTATCGGATAATCATAATAATTCACTACCGATAACCGGTGATAAATATATTGTCTGTCCCAGCGTTTTTTTAAATCTTCGAGGCTTAGCAGGTATTCAAAACTGTCAAAATTTCCTGAAAGCCTGAAACCCCCGGTAAATTTATAATCTTCAAACAAATCACTTATCCCAACTTTTGTGAAAATATTAAATCCCGGGTTAAAATAATAGGCGCCAGGCGAATAAGCCTGGTACATATCGTTGAGAAAATTAAAATCTATCTGGGTTACCATTTCATCAGGATAAAAAGACGTTAGATAGATTTTTTGTTCTGGCCAGCTGGCAGTGTCTCCCGTATTAACCAATCCACTGCTGTCGGTTCCATACACTAAATGATACGGGTTTTCTTTCTCTATTTCAAACACATAATAATTAATATCTAATGGAACACTGTCGGGATGTACAACAAGGTGATTGGCAGCCAGACTGTCTCTTATTTCTTTTTGTCGGGCTTTTTTAATTTTTTCAATCTGAATAAGACTATCTTTTTTTCTCAATTGCCTAGTTCTTTCATAACGGTAGGCGGTATTTTTCAGTGTATTCGACTTGTCTAATTCAGATTCATCGTTTGAAAAAACAATCTTGTTCTTTTTTTCTTTAAAAAGTATTTGGGCCGTAATCTTGTTTGATTTGTTTAAGGAATAATAGTCAATATTTCTGTTGTAATTTGTAATCGGATATTGGGTGGTATAATATCGGTAGTGGGTGGTTGTGTCAATAAAGCTTATTGTACTGTCAAATGTTCCAAGATATCTGTTTATTATCCCATTTTCATCGCTCAGGAAAGAATAATTATTAGATTTTAATTCTTCGGGTGAATTTTCGTTGTAGTAAGGTGTATTTGTAATTCTTTGCAAAACCTTTGATTTAGTTTTAAAATCATAAACAAATAAATCGTAGCTTGGCATTACTTCAGGTTTAACACTTTTATCAACAAAAAGTGTATCGCTTATTCTGTTCGAAGCAAAAATAATCTTGGATGAATTATCGATAAAACGGGGGTTAAATTCATCTGCCGCATCGTCGGTTATTTGTTCACTCGAGCCAGCAGACAGATTATATACAAATAAATCAGTCTGTCCCTTCATTACTGCAGAAAAAACAAGATTCAAACCATCATTGGAATAAGAAAAATCAAGTATTTTGTCATAAAACTGAATATTTCTCTTTTGAATTTTACCAGTTTCTAAAAAGTAAAAATGAAAAACCAATCTGCCTTTTACTTCCGCTATTATATTTAAGATTTTTCCAGATGGATGCCATGCAATTACCGGGTAGGAATAATCATTGATACGGTTAAGCCTGCTTTCGAACCTTATAATTTTTTTTGATTTCTTTTTGTTGGAATCGTATAGCCAGACATTTCTTTTTCCCTGGTAATTAGTAACATAGGTTATATATCTGCCGTCGTTGCTTTGCTTGATATTTTGGTAAACCCTGTTTTTTTTCGTTTTTAAATCAGGTAAAGCACTTACAGGAAAACTCATTGATGAATTATCTTTTTCGTAGCGGGTTTTATAATAGTCGTACCAAATCAGCTTTAAAGATTTCATGTCTGTGCCCAATACATAAAGAAACCCGCTTTCAACACTTTTATTTACCTTGGTAAGGTAAAGAATATTTGGAATTACGGCTGGACCATAGTTCATGGCCACAAAATACCAAATTGCATGTCCGGCATATTTTGCATCTTCGTCATTCAGATGATTAAAACGTTCTAATTTTCCATTTTCCACAGCATCTTTCACCTTGTTTTCAATTTCAAAATTCCAGGGCTCCGAAACAAATGAAATTAAACCTTTATAAAACCAATCCGGTATATTGATCATGGTTGAAGATGAAATTTTTTGTCTGAAATTGCCACCATAGATGATTTCTATCATAATTGCCTCGGCAATGGCTGCCCTTATTTGGGTAACAAATTTTTGATGATCACCTTCGTAATAAATAAAAACCTTATTTCGGATTATTTTCGATGACCCTCCGATGTTGGTTTCTTCATTACCCGAAACAAGACCGATGTTGCTCTGTTTAAACTCGGATTGTTTATTATAAATGAGAAAAATTATCCTTCTTTCCAGGCTATGGTTAAAAAAGTCTTCAAGGTTTTTCAATTCCTCATTAATTACCTTAGAGGTATACCTGGCCAGTTTTTTTCCATCCAGATAGAAATAGGTATCATACCTTTCAAATCTGTAATATTCCCAGTAGAAGCTGTTATATTGTACTCTGTTTTTTCCAAACTGTACCTGGTGGCCATTATAAAATTGAGATTTAATTCTGACAGTTGAAAAAAGGGTTAAAATGGTAATAATTATTGTAAATAACCTAATTTTTGTCACACCTGAAGATTTTGGTTTAACATGATTTATTATTTTCCTGAATCTGTAAAACATTACAGGCTGCATAAAAAATATGATTTAGTGTAATGAATTAACGGATAAAAATAGTTATAATTATTAAAGGAATACAAAATAATACATGAAAAATAAAGCTGCAGAAATTCAACTTTGTAATTACAACCGGAGGAACAAGAGAAAAGTGCCCAGGACAAGACTCGAACTTGCACGCTTTTGACGGCGCCAGCCCCTCAAGCTGGTGTGTCTACCAATTCCACCACCTGGGCTCTTGTGGCTGCAAAATTATAAATTTAATCATATTTTCAAATTTAGTATCAAGAAAAAATTAAAATAAAGATTTCAATTGAATACAACTTTCATTAAAAACAAGTATTTATGTTAAAAATCTGACTATTATTTTTCGCGATAAGTTGATAAATCCCGATGAATAAAGATCGGTCTTATTTAATATAATTGGAGAATATTTGTTTTATTTGTAACCTTAAAAAGTAGAAAAAATCTAAAGCATGAAACCGACTTTATTGATACTTGCAGCCGGCCTTGGCAGCCGGTATGGCGGATTAAAACAATTGGAACAAGTTGGCCCTTCGGGTGAAACCATTATGGATTATTCAATATTTGATGCAATACGCGCAGGTTTTGGAAAAGTTGTATTCGTTATCAGAAAATCGTTTGAGGAAGATTTTATTAACAAACTATTGTCCAGGTATTCTAAAATAATAGATGTTGATTATGTTTTCCAGGAGCTTGATATGATTCCGGAAGGATATAAATTAAATCCTGACAGATTAAAACCCTGGGGAACTGGACATGCTGTGCTTGTTGCCAACTCAAAGATTAAAGAGCCATTTGCAGTAATTAATGCTGATGATTTTTATGGAAAAGATTCATTTTTAGCGGTTTCATCTTTTTTAAATGCGCTTGATGAAGATAATACGAACCGCTATTGTCTGCTTGCCTATAAGTTAAAAAATACTTTGTCCGAACATGGAAGTGTTTCAAGAGGAATTTGCTATTTAGACAAGAATGATTATCTGGTTAGCATAGAGGAGCATACGAAAATATATGCCGAAAATGGTGCAATAATCAGCGAAAATGCTGAGAAAAAAAAGTTTGAAATTTCTGAAAATGTGCCTGTTTCAATGAACCTTATGGGATTTATGCCTTCGGCTTTCAGTTATTTTAAACATTATTTCAATGAATTCATGGAAGAAAACCAGAATAGCTTAACTGCAGAACTTTATCTGCCGTTTGTGGTTTCGAAAATCATTAAAAGTGGATCTGCAAAAGTACGGGTTTTGCCTAGTAACGAAAAATGGTTTGGAGTTACATATAAAGAGGATAAGGACATAGTAATCCGCAACATTGAAGAAATGATCAGGTCAGGGATTTATCCGGCTGGTCTTTGGGAAAAATAAAAAAAAATACGGTGGATGTACAATAAAGAATAACCACCGTATATCTTAATTATCTAATTGACCAGTTTTGCCAAATATCACTCACCGCAACACTTACCATGGCAATAGGAACTTGTTCGGTTCCAATTAATTGTGCCCTGTTACTTACATTTGTTTTCAGTGAATTGTCAAGTTGTCTGCAATCTATATTGCCACCAGTTTCTTTCAGAACTTTCAGTAAATAATAGGTAAATAAGCCATGATTAACTTCTCTGTAAGCATTTGATGTGTAGTTTTCACTAACCGAACTAAATACTACCGTGTTTCCTGAAATAACTTCACGCCTGGGAATAATTTTTTTAGTCGAAGGGCCCCTTAATCCCATATTCCTTCCGCCATTGTTAAAAGAGACATCCAAAATAACAATTGATTTTATGGAACGACTTTCCCAAACTTTTTTATACAAAAAATCGAGAGAAATAGCATCTTTTATTTTGCCGGGCGGTATATCAACCGGCATTAAATATGGCGCCAATGTAGATGTATCTGCCAATCCTTGTCCGGCGTAATAAAAAATTAGTTCTGCACCTTCTTTTGCTTTGCTTACCTGGTCAGAAAGAACAAGAATGTTTTCATACATTTCTTTTCTTTTGGCATCGGTTAACATCACAATATTTGATTCTTTGACACCTAAAATATTAACTGCATATTTTTTAAATGTCATCGCATCATGTCTTGCATATGGCACATTAAAATTCTTGCTTAATCCTGTGTTTTCATTTGCATATCCTTCGTTACCAATAATTAGTGCAAACCGCTCTTTCCCTTTAGATTGGACGTAAGGGATATCAACATCCACATCAGATTTTAGTTCAGATTCTGATATGGCCTTTTGGTAATTGAATTTGCAGGTATTTACGTTCAGGTTGAATTCCGGTAAAGAATTATTAAGTATGGCAGAAATTTGAATTTTAAAGTTGAGTAATCCATTATCAAGATTTTTTGATGCCTTAATTGGCAATTTAATTATTCTTTCCTGGTTGATTGGTATAATCGGGAGTTTTATACTGTCAGGAAAACTTATTTCACTATGTTCGGTATTGCAGCTTAGTTTTGCATAATAGTTAACGGCCCGTGCCGGCCCATAATTAAATAATTTAAATTCAATCCAGCCATCTTCGAATGCATCTAAACAAAGGTTTTCATCATTATCTGCATATTTTAAAGATCCTTCAACCAATTGCAAGGTGGTTAAACTTGTGTTAACCAGAATTTTATCACTAGTTGCACTTGAAATTTTAAATCCCGGAATGCTTGGCGATTCTTTCACAGGCAAAGATTTTTTCCAGGATTTTTGAATTTCGTGTTTTCGGTTAAGGATTCCGATATAGTCAACTATCCAAACAATACTGGCGGCCCCTATGAAGGCATAAGTGAGATTCTTATTTAATGAAGCTTTTGAATAAAAATTATCTTTATCTTCTATACTTCCTGCGTTTAAATATTTATCGTAATTATTTGTGGCTGAAATATATGTTCCTATTGAGGCACCAATAAAAGAGTATCCAAGTGCACCATATAACCAATATGGCTTTTTTGGTTTTATTTTATAATCTCCCCAACCAGGATATACGGTTGATAAAATGATTGGGTCATTCAAATAGAATTTTTCTTCAACAGTACCGGATATTTTAATAGTAACATAATCAATTAGTTCAATACCATCATTCATTACATTCCAAATGGCAACTTTTTCTCCGCCTCCTTCAACAAACTTATTTACATCCCCTTTCCAGGTTTTAGCAAAAATGGTATCTTTTCTTGAATTAAGGATATCTATCCAAACTCTTATATTATCACTCGTTTTGGCATTTTCAATTTCATATTTTACGATGAGATTACCATTTTTATATTTAATATCATTAATAATAATACTGATTTTAGATTTGAACTGGCAATTACCAGAAGGGTTAAATGTTTTAACCAACAAGAACATGCAAAGAATAAATAGTCTTAATAATTTCATTTTCATTTCATTATTGAGCAGTAAAGCTTTCAATTTCACCATAATAAACATAATTACCGTCTGTGGCATATGCCCTGATGTAGTACTTTCTTCCACTAACCAATCCCGGAAGTTGGCTCGAAAAATTTGTAAGTTGATTTTTGGGGCCTAAAGAAGTATATTGGCTTGGTGAATTCAGATTAGGCTGGGAGGTTTCTGTTGACCAGCAATGACCATGATCGGTGATTGGATTTACTCCAAGACTTGTTATATTTCCATAAACTTCAATCAATTGGTCGGGACCAAATGATATTATTCCGGTTTCAACATTAATTTTAGATTCGTAAATCATTGAATTGGTATACAAAACCTGTCCATCAGATTCAAGATAGCCCCTGATATAATACCTTCCTTGGTTCATGCTATTAAGCCGGCTTATAAATACTTCATCCTTAAGATAATTACCAAAAGAGGTCTTGTCATTTTCCACAGTAGGGGGATCCGTTTGTGACCAGCAATGGCCATGATTTGAAAAATTAACAGAGCCCAGTCCAGCAGTGGATGAACTGACATCTATGGTGGTAGCATCAATTTTTTTAATTTCAGAAATATAGAATTGTATATCTGCGGCAGAAATTGTAAAAGTTATTTCATCGCCATATAAGTAGGTTGTTCCATCAAAGAGGTAACTTCTAACATAAAAAGGTAATCCCGGGGTAATATTATTGAGTTTGCTGAAAAATTTTCCTGTACCTTCAATTGTACCCAGGTCCGATGTATCGTCATTTATATCAGGATTATGTTCTTGCGACCAACAATGTCCATGATGGATAATTTTATTCGTTCCCAAATCGAGTACTGTTCCGTACACAGTAACAGTAGTACCTGTAATAACAGCGGTGTCCGTAGAGGTATCCATTATTCTTTCAAATTCTAATTTTTTGCACGATGGCTGCAAAAACGCTATTAAAAGTAGCATACCAATAGAAAACCTGTTGAATTTATACATTCGTTTAAAAAGTTCCATTTCTGAAAATCTTTTAATTTAAAGGAACCCAGCTTCCATTAATTTTACAATACAAGGTATTATCAGAAATATCTAAATAAATATCTCCATCAACTGAAGTAGATGGTTGGTTCATCGGGGTTAAATGTAATACATCACTTATATTTACAGTTGTGAAATTAGCTGAATTCGGTGTTCCTGAACCTATAGTACCCGGAGAAGACCAATTAATTGATAATACACCGGCATTTGACAATGTACCATCACCACTAACTGTTACCTGGCTGGCAATACCAGAGCCATTTCCAACAAGAATGTTCCCGTTTGCCAGGCTGGTTGAAAGGCCATCCGTGATTCCGTAACCGGAAATTGTAGTTGGTTTACTTGTAATTTCACTCCATGTTGGTACGTACGTTATCAACTTATACAAGCCGGAGTGGTCGCCCCAACCAAATGCAGTATTCCAGTTGGTGATATTAGCCGCACTAATTCCATTTGCCGGTGAAGCAGCAAAGTTAGGATCAGTTTCCGTATAGCTTTTCAGGTATCCTTCTGCGGCATGATCGCCCCAACCAAATGCAGTATTCCAGTTTGTCACATCTGTGCCAGTAATTCCATTTGCCGGATGAGAAATGTTCATCGCATCAGTAATTCCATAACCAGCCAGGGTTGTTGGATTTGTTCCGGCTGTAACCCTTCCTTTCGAATCAACTGTTACACTCCGGTAAGTGCCAATTGTAACACCAGTATTTGAAAGAGTAAGTACTCCTGCATTACTCAACGTCGCATCTCCGGATACCGTTACCTGTGTTGCAATTCCTGACCCGTTTCCAATATATATATTTCCATTGGTCAGATTAACAGAAACCGCATCAGTAATACCATATCCGGATAAAGTAGTAGGATTGCTTCCGGCAGTGACCCTACCTTTGGAATCTACGGTAACAGATCTGTAAGTACCTGAAGTTACCCCGCTTGAAGATAAAGTTAGTGCACCTGAACTGTTTAACGTGGCATCGCCGCTAAGGCTTACCTGGGATGCAAATCCGGAAATATTTCCGACTAAAATATTGCTGGTCGCCAGATTGGTTGAAAGTGCATCAGTAATACCATAACCTGCAATTGTAGTAGGATTGGTTCCGGCAGTGACCCTTCCTTTTGAATCAACGGTTACACTCCTGTAGGTGCCAGAACTAACGCCGCTTGAGGATAAAGTTAATGCACCTGTATTGCTTAATGTTGCATCACCACTCATTGAAACCTGGCTGGCCAGGCCTGATATATTTCCTATTAAAAAGTTCCCGTTAGGTAAGTTTACTGAAAGGGCGTCTGTTATTCCATATCCCGAAAGAGTGGTGGGATTAGTGCCATTAGTAACCCTTCCTTTTGAATCAACTGTAAGGCTTCGGTAAGTTCCGGGTACTACAGAGGTATTTGCCAGAGTAAGAAAACCTGTATTTGACAAACTCGCGTCACCTTGCATAATTACCTGCGACGCAATGTTTAATGAGTTACCAATAAAAAAGTTCCCGTTGTTCAGGTTAACAGATAATCCGTCAGTTATCCCATAACCTGCCAATGTGGTAGGATTAGTTCCATTAGTAACCCTGCCTTTTGAATCAACAGTTACACTTTTATATGTATTAGGGACAACCCCGCTATTAGCAAGTGAAAGAATACCAGTACTTGAAATCGTTGCATCGCCTCCCATCGTAACTTCGGCCGCCTGATTCGAGGCATTGCCAATAATTATGTTTCCACTGTTAAGGTTTTTAGAAAGCGCGTCAGTAATACCGAAACCTGCCAGGGTAGATGGGTTACTACCAAATGTTACACGCCCTTTTGAATCAACAGTGGTAGAAAAGTAAGTTCCAGGTGTAATTCCTGTTGGGCTTAAAGTTAAAATACCTGTTGATGAAAGTGTTGCATCACCACTAATTGGGTAGGAGCCAAGTCCTGTTCCGTTTCCAATGAGCACCTGGCCAGTTCCACTGGCTGGAAAAGCTGTAGCTACATTTCCAATTCCAATCCAGATATTGCCGGTTGGCAGGGCATTACTTGATATTATACTTTGCGAAACAAAACTTTCGGTAGCAAGTGTACCAGATAGAGGCAAATTAAGGTTTGTAGGGCCCTGTGAATTAAAAATGACAGAACCTATGCCTGAAACAGTAAGATTTTGTAAAAGTGCCAGAGTACCAGTGCCAGAAAAGTTTGTAGCATGAATGGGTCCGGCAAAAGTACCCCCATTAGCCTTGCTCACAAAGTCAGATGGCAAATCAAAATTTATGGAATTACCCCTTATAATGCTTATTTCAACGGTATTTCCGATGATGTTTCTCGACAAGGTTTGTTCATCTGTGTCTACTCCAATATATTGAGAAAGAGGAATTTCTGTAGCTGTTGAATTATTAGTAATTTTTAAAACATTGTTAACAAGTTGCAAATCCTGTATTTCATTGGTAGGATCTGCATCTGCATCGTCATTGTTTTTAACATCAATAGCATACAGTGAATAGGGCACAGCAAGAATTTGAGATACTCCCATAAAAACAAAATTACTTCCATTGTTAAGATCAATGGCTACTTCAAGATAATAAATATCTGCCCCCCAGTCAATTGTGGAAAAATTCCCCAAAGTATTTTCACCATTGCCTACCACAACTGAAATAATTCCATATTCATTAGTAGTATAGTCAAATACCTCGCTGAATATTTTAGGTTCCTGGCTTCCCCCTTTTCTTATACTTAATTCAAGCGATATTTTCTTGTTTTGAACAATTCCGCCATCGTTGTCCCTGACCACTGCCTGGTATTTAAAATTATGTGGCAATTGTGCCCATATAGCACTTAGGTTTACAATCATTATGAAAATAAAAAAAGTAATTTTTTTCATCTGTATATTTTTAATTTGTTTTTATTAGGTCTGATGCCCGTCTGACCGTCTGCTTTACCGGGCAGGGAACACCCTGATTAGTTATAGCTACTTAGCATTCAAAATGAATATATTCATTTGTCTTTACTCCCTTTGGTCAACGAAGAAAAATTGAGGCAAAAGAGAAGAAAAGTTGCAAAAGCTCTTTAAATGGGTGTTTCATATTTGTATTTAGTTTTTTATGTGTAATCAACAGAATTAAATACTTTATTTTAAAAAATTAATTTTAAAGGTTTTATTATAATTGTACTTGTCTACCGTTATTTTAAGAATATAATATCCACTTTCATATGATTGAAAATCAATTTCTTCTATAGAGTTTAAATTTTTAACAGGTTTATTTACCAATAATCGGCCTTCGGGGCTGTATAAATAATAAACAAGATTTGCTTCTCCTTCTGGCACTGACATTTTTACATTCAATATATCTTTAACAGGATTTGGATAGACCTCGAACTTAATTTTTTGTTCAAGTTCAACAGGACTAATATCTGTAATCGTAAAATTAGGTTGTAAAAATCCTTGGGTTAGCGTAACATTGTTAGTGGTCCTTGTTTCAATTTCTGTATCACCAAGGGTCCATGAAATTTGAGCAGTTCCATTGCCATGATGGCCTCCTGCCGGAAAAATTGCTTCGGGAGAAACGGATTGTGAAAGCGATTTACCTGCAAAAACAAGGCAAAGAAAGAATATCAGATTCCTCATAGTATGATTTTATTATTTAACAACATTTAATAGGGTCAAATTTATGGAATTATTTTTTACCTTATGAGATTATAAGTCTTAATATTGTCCTTAAAAGGCCTTGAAAATCCTAATATTAATAGAATTTATACCCTCTAACCTATGCTTGATATAAAAGACAGCTTCATTCATCAAATAAAAAATAAAATAGATTTTTGGCTGGTTTTTTAACTTTACTTTAGCCTTTGTTTTCGAATGTGATTTATTCAAAATCATGAAAAAATCTTATACCTATTTTATTATTCTTGAAATTCAAATAACATGAAGATATTAGTTACCGGAACTGCAGGTTTTATTGGTTTTCATCTTGCCACTTACCTCATGAACAGGGGCGATGAAGTGATTGGGATTGATTCCATAAATGATTATTATGATGTTAATATTAAATTCAGTCGATTGGCATTACATGGCATAGACAAACAATCTATTGAATATGGTGCCTTGATTCCGAGTAAAAAATTTAAGAATTATAAGTTTTGCCAGCTAAACCTTGTTGACAGGGATAAAATAAACCAGCTTTTTGAAAGAGAAAAATTTAATAAAGTATGTAACCTTGCTGCCCAGGCCGGTGTAAGGTACAGTATTGTAAATCCTTATGCCTACATTGAAAGTAATATTATTGGCTATATAAATATACTTGAAGCGTGCAGGTATAATAAAATTGAACACTTGGTGTATGCAAGCAGTTCAAGCGTTTATGGGTTAAATGAAAAAATGCCATTGTCAACCAGGCAGAATGTTGATCATCCTATAAGTCTGTATGCAGCCAGTAAAAAGAGCAACGAGCTTATGGCCCACACGTACAGTCATTTATATGGAATACCAACAACAGGGCTTCGGTTCTTTACAGTTTATGGCCCCTGGGGTCGGCCCGACATGGCATTGTTTATTTTTACAAAGGCAATACTGAACAATGAACCAATTGATGTGTTCAACAATGGAAATATGGTAAGAGATTTTACTTATATTGACGATATTGTTGAAGGCATTGTGAGGGTATTAGATAATAAACCCGAGGGATTTGAAAATTGGGATGGAACCAATCCTGATCCATCTTTATCGAAAGCACCCTATAAAATATACAATATAGGTAACAATAATCCGGTTAAACTTATGGATTTTATTACAGAAATTGAAATAAAACTCGGTAAAAAAGCTGTGAAAAATTTTCTCCCAATGCAACAGGGCGACGTGCCTGCAACTTATGCTGATGTGGATGATTTGGTTAAAAACCTTGACTATAAACCTTCAACACCAGTTAAAACGGGAATAAATAATTTCATCAACTGGTATTTGGAATATTTCAGGGTTGGATAAAAGTGATGAAGGGTGTGCATAAACTTAACAAAAAAACACAGTCAAATAACAATTAAACTCCTTCTGTGGTCAAAAATAAACACATTAATGTTAATTAGTTAATAAATTGCATCAAAAGCAAAAGCTTAATTTTTTCAATGAAGGAAACAACATTTAAAAGAGAGGTATATATTGATTTCATCCAGATGTCAGCTTTGTTTCTTGGATCAGTAATTTCTGTTTACAAAGCCGGGCCAACTATCCGCGATTTGTATTTTCTTATTCCACTGGCATTGGCATTTAAATCAAAAAAAGATTATTTCTGGTTTGCCTATTTTTTTATTCTCATAAGTGCTCCAAACGGATTGTTTGCCAATAGAACCCAGGCTGCCATGTTCCGTTTGCCATTTTATGGAGTATCAAGTTTTAGTTTTACTCCCATGGATGTATTTCTTCTTATGTCCATTTTCAAAGCATTCCAGGTAAATAAAAGGGTTAAATTCTTTTTAAATAAACCGCTAGAATTCTTTTTTTTCTACCTTCTTTTGGTATCAATTCCTATTAGCTTTGTTTTAGGCACAGAGCTTAAGCCATTTGTTAATACTTTAAGATCTTTCTTTTTTTACGGAATTATTTTTTCATATCTTCGATTAGTAAAAGACAAGGAGGAAGTCCTTAAATTCGGCTATTTACTTTTACCCTATTCTTTTTTAGTAATATTTGACCAGTTATATCTAGTAAAAACAGGAAACAGATTTATTTCACTGCTTGATCCTTCAATGCTTGGGTTATTTGCCAGGAATAGTATGACCGGCGGTGTTCGGGCCATGGTTCAGGGCATTCTCATTGTTTATTATACATTAATCTTTGGATATCAGATATATAATAACAAAAAATACGAGGTTATTCCGGGGATTTCTATTGTGGCCATCCTTCTGCCTAATGCCATATTTATTTTGTCTGCCACACGTTCGTGGATGACCATTGGTTTTATTACAATCTTTGCTTTTATGGCAATGTCGAGCAAAGGATTGAAACTTGCCGTGCAGGCTGGTACAATTGGTGTTCTAATGTTTATCGCCCTTTTATCTACCGGTGTAATGGATATGGAATTTCTCGATTCTATTTACCAGAGATATGCTGTAGTGGGCGATGTTGCCCGATCAGGCAGTTTACAAAATGCCGATACCTTTAATAACAGGATAGAACAGGACATTCCTAAAGTGTTAAAAGGTGTTGCGTTTAGTCCCGTTTTGGGCGTTGGAATGTCGCAACATATAAAAACTTATTATAGCGACGATTTGGGATTTATGAACACAATCCTAATCTATGGTTTTCTTGGATTTCCAATTTTTTTGTTTTTCCTGTTTCGCTATTTGTTCCAATGCAACAGGCTTCGAAAACATTCTGCCTATGATTTAACAGACAAGAATATCTTTATGTCTTTAATATTAGGTATACTAGGAATGATGGCCGGCTATTTTTTTACCTGGGACTTTTTTTCATTCTTTCCCGAAAAAGTATTTTTTGTATCCATTGTATTCGCTACGGGCGACTTAATTATTAACTTCCAGGAAAGGGAAGCAGATGCTAAATATTATGCTGTTCAAACCTGATTCCCGGATTCGCATTCAAATGAGAATACAGTCACAGAATTTTATATAAATCTTTTGGTTTTGTGGGATATAATTATCTAAGAGTCAAGTACGATATTGTGCCTAAGTATTATAGAAAATGAAGCCTTAACCTTAAATAAAAATTTAAAGCATTTATCAAAGAATTCAAATCGTACATAACATATTTAATATAATTATTTAAATTGTTTCTAATTTCCCCAGCGAATATTTATACCTAAATTAAAAAGCTTTAAAATGAAAGTTGTTATACTTGCAGGAGGGTATGGTTCCAGACTGGGTACTATATCTGAACTGATACCCAAGCCGATGATTGAAATCGGAGGAAAACCTATCATCTGGCATATCATGAAAATTTATGCATCCTATGGATACAAAGACTTTGTAATTGCCTTAGGCTACAAAGGAAATGTATTAAAAGACTATTTCTACAATTTTAAGTACCAGAACAATGATTTTACTGTAAATACCAAAACCGGCGATGTGAAATTCCATAATTCGGGAGATGACGAATGGAATGTAACCCTTGCTGATACAGGTGTTGACACACTAAAAGGTGGAAGAATTAAGCGACTTGAAAAATACCTCGACGAGATAAACATGCTTACCTATGGTGATGGAGTAGCCGATATAAATATTAATCAATTAATTGATTATCATAAAAAACATGGCAAACTTGTGACCATTTCAGGGGTCAAGCCTCCTTCCATGTTTGGTGAAATTATTCAAAAAGAGGGACAGGTAATTTCGTTTGAAGAAAAACCTCAAACATCTAAAGGACTAATTAACGGTGGATTTATGGTTTTTGACAAAAAAATACTTAACTATTTAACCATAGATAAAGATTGTGATTTTGAATTTGGACCTCTGGAAAAGTTAGCCACTGAAGGACAGGTTATGACCTATATGCACGATGGATTTTGGGAATGCGCTGATACAGTAAGGGATTTAAACCATCTAAATAAACTTTGGGCTTCCAATCAGGCCAAATGGAAAGTCTGGAACGATTAATTTAAATTTATCTAAAATTACAGGCCTGAATTAATTGGAAGAAGTTTTTAACTTAAATAAAAAATAAAATTTTCATAAAATGAAGAAGATTATAGTCACCGGGCATACAGGTTATATAGGTTCATTGCTTGCACCAATGCTTGCGGGTAAAGGTTACGAAGTGGTGGGAATCGATACTGCCTATTTTGGTAACGATTGTAAGTTTTTTGATCCAACCCTGGGATTTACAGAAGTTATAAAAGATACCAGGCACCTGACTGAAAAGGATTTAGAAGGAGTATATGCAATTTGCCATTTGGCTGCATTGTCAAATGATCCAATGGGTGAGTTAAACGAACAACTTACTTATGATATAAACCACATAGCATCTGTTAGGCTGGCTGAACTCGCAAAAAAAGCAGGAGTTGAAAAATATATTTATTCTTCATCGTGCAGCCTTTATGGAATTGCTGATGGCGACCATGCACTTGATGAAACTGCTGATTTTAATCCAGTTACAGCCTATGCTAAATCAAAAGTTTATTCCGAAAAAGACATACTCCCACTTGCATCTGACAATTTTGCAGTAACATTTTTAAGGAATTCCACAGCTTATGGTATTTCTCCAAAACTTAGGCTTGATTTGGTGGTGAATAACCTTGTGGGATGGGCAGTAACAACAGGTCAGATAAAAATTATGAGTGATGGATCACCATGGAGACCACTGGTACACGCTGAAGATATTGCAAGAGCTTTTACTTCTGTTATTGAAGCTCCAAAAGAAATAGTTAACCGCAAATCGTACAATGTTGGAATGAATTCCGAAAATTACCAGATAAAAGATATCGCAAGGCTTGTAGGTGAAGTAATTCCTGGTTGTCAGGTAATTATTACCGGCGAACATGGCAGTGATTCCCGTTCATACAGGGTGAATTTTGATCTTATTGCAAAAGAACTTTCGAATTTTAAACCACAGTGGACGCTTAAAAAAGGAATTGAAGAAGTTTACGAAGGGTATAAGAAATACAAAATGGATAACGATAAATTTACAAACAGGTATTTTATCCGGTTAAAGCAATTGCAATACCATCTAAATAATAAAAAACTGAACGACCAGCTTTTCTGGATTTAAATGAATCCACAACTTAGCCTGCAAATATGATTGTAACTGAAAAGAGACTTAAAGGTTTATTTGAAATTGAGTTGAAACCTATTGGCGACAACAGGGGTTTTTTTATGCGTACTTACGATTCTTCTGTGTTAATCAAGCCGGGATTAAACAGGGAGTGGGTGCAGGAAAATCATTCATTTTCATCTAAAAAGAACACTATCAGAGGATTACATTTTTTACTACCTCCACATACCGATGGTAAATTGATTAGGTGTATAAGCGGCGAGATTTATGATGTTGTGGTTGATTTAAGAAAAGAATCGCCGACTTTTGGACAATGGGAATCAGTTCAGCTTGGAGAATCAAATATGAAATGTTTGTTTATCCCACGCGGGTTTGCACATGGATTTTGCACATTAACAGATAATTGTACTATTTTATACAAACACGATAATTTTTATAACCGCGATTTCGATGCTGGTATTCTATGGAATGATCCTCAACTTAATATTGAATGGCCTGTTAAAGAGCCGGTTATATCCGAAAGAGATGCAAATCTTCAATTGTTTAGTGAATTTTGTACCAGTTTCCAGGGTTTTTGAATCGATAATTAAAAATATATAAATTACTTGTAAAAAAGTCTGAATATGAATGATAAAGAATTAAGAGACCAAATACTTGATTTAACCAAAAAGTATTATACTGCAAAATTTGGAAATTATGAATTTACGCCCGGAAAAACACCTGTGCGCTATGCAGGAAGGGTGTTTGACGAAAAGGAGCTTGTAAATCTGGTTGATTCGTCACTTGATTTTTGGTTGACTGCCGGAAAAAATGCGGAAGAATTTGAATATGAATTCGCAAATTTGTTTGGTGCATATGAAGCCATCCTTGTAAATTCAGGATCATCAGCCAATCTTGTTGCACTTGCCACCCTGACCTCTCCAAAATTAAAAAACCGAAGACTCAAACCAGGTGACGAGGTAATAACTGTTGCAGCCGGATTTCCTACTACTGTAGCCCCAATTGTTCAGAACGGGTTAGTTCCTGTATTTATTGATGTTAACCTGGGAAATTACAACATAAATACAAATATGTTGGAACATGCCATTTCCCCAAAAACTAAAGCTATCTTTATTGCGCATACACTTGGAATTCCTTTCGATTTGGATGCTGTAACCGCATTTGCCAAAAAGTACAATTTATGGTTAATTGAAGACAATTGCGATGCATTGGGCAGCAGGTATAATGATAAACTTACCGGAACATTCGGCGATTTGGCTACATTCTCATTTTATCCAGCCCATCATATTACAATGGGAGAAGGCGGAGCCGTAATTAGTCATAACGAAGAACTGGCAAGAATTGCAAAATCTTTCAGGGACTGGGGTCGTGATTGCTATTGTGGTTCTGGCGAAGACAATACATGTGGAGTAAGGTTTACCCAACAATTTGGTAAAATGCCCGTGGGATATGATCATAAATTTGTTTACTCACATCTTGGTTACAATTTAAAAGTGTCAGATATGCAGGCAGCTGTGGGAGTGGAGCAGCTTAAAAAACTTCCGGATTTTGTCAGGAAAAGAAAAGAAAATTTTAAATTCTTATTTAATGGCCTGAAAAAGTTCGAGAACCAGCTTATCTTACCTGTGGCCACTGAAAAAAGTGATCCCTCCTGGTTTGGATTCCTTATTACTGTTAAGAAGGATGCCGGTTTTACCAGAAATGAGCTCGTACAGTTTTTAAATGAAAATAAAATTCACACCCGGAATCTTTTTGCAGGTAACATTATAAAACAGCCGGCATTTGAGGGCGTTGACATGCGAATTATAGGTGATTTGACCAATACCGATTTTATTATGAACAATACTTTCTTCATTGGGATTTATCCTGGTAATGGGCAAGCAGAATTACAATATGTAATTGATAAATTTGGAGAATTTATTGGAAAATAATGGCAGCGATAAGAAAAATACCTGTAAATGTAAGCGAAATAATATCCTATTCTGATACAGTAAAGTTAATCAGGCTTAAACCTGAGAAAGCAGGAATACAATTTAAAGCCGGACAGTTTTTGCATTTGGCCATTGAGCCTTACGACCCAAGTTTTAATTGGCCGGAATCCAGGGTTTTTTCAATTGCAAATTCTCCAACCCGGACCGATAACATTGATATATTGGTTTCGAAAATAGGAAAATTTACAAGTGATCTTTTCAATAAGGTTAAGACAGGTGATGAGCTTTGGATAAAACTGCCTTACGGGATATTTAATTTCGACGAATCTTTGTATCATGATACAGTGTTAATTGCCGGAGGAACAGGGATTAGTCCATTTATTTCTTTTTTGCAATATGCAATTGATAAAAATCTTAATCCAGCTATTCATTTAAATTATGGGGTACGGGATGCTGGTCTTATCATTATTGAAAAACTTATAATTGAGGCAAAAGCAAAACTAAAGAATTTTAATTATAAATTATTCATTGAAAACAGCATTGATGGGCTTCCTGAAGGTATTTCAGCAGAACAGGGACAGTTAAAAATCAAATCTATTGTTGAAGAATCAATGAAACTTGAAAATCCGGTATTTTATCTTTCAGGACCACCTGCCATGATAAAAGCATTCGAGGTTGAACTTGAACTTCAGGGGGCAAAACCTGATCAGGTAAAATATGATAAATGGGAATAGAAATTTAGTTGGATACAACGAACTATTAAATTGATTGATATAAAATATAAAGTCTATGAATATACGATTGTTTAAACCAAGTATTGGAAATGAGGAACTTGAAAATATAAAAAAAGTCTTTGACAGGGAATGGCTTGGATTAGGACCAACAGTTAGTCAGTTTGAAAAAGAATGGAACGATTATGTTGGGACTAAAATGTCAATTGGTGTTAATTCTGCCACAGCGGCCCTTCATCTGGCATTAATGGCTTATAAATTTCCCAGGGGGAAAAAAGTACTCGTTCCCGCTATAACTTTTGCTGCCACTGCCACAGCGGTACTTTACAACGATTTGGTACCCGTTTTTGTTGATGTGGACAGAGAAACTTCGGTAATGGATTTGGAAGATTTAAAACGCAAATATACAAGCGATTGCGTGGCAGTTATTCCTGTTCATAATGGAGGATATCCGGTTCCAATGGAAAAACTAATGCCGTTTGCAAAAGAAAAGAATCTGGTTGTTATTGAAGATTGTGCGCATTGTGCTGGTGGGGAATATCTTGGTAAAAAGCTTGGTACTTATGGAGATATCGGGTGTTTTAGTTTTGAAGAAAAAAAATGTATGACAACGGGCGATGGAGGAATGATTTGTTCCAACCATGTTGAAATCATAGAACCTCTAAGGGCACAAAGATGGGTGGGTATTGACAAAGACACCTGGAAACGGACACAATCCACATCAGAAACGCTTGATAATGAAGCGATGCACTGGCATTATGAAATTGCACTTTTAGGGTATAAATACAACATGAATGATGTAGCAGCGGCAATCGGACTGGCGCAATTGCATAAACTCGATGCCATGAACCTTAAAAGAAGGGATATTATACGAAAATACCTTGATGGTATTGCAAATCTGAAAACAATTACCCCTATTTTCCCTTACGACAGAAACCACGGGGCTTACTGGTATTTTGCCATTAGAAGCCAACACCGCGATGAACTGATTGTGTATTTAAAGAACCAAGGAATAGCCACCGGGGTTCACTTTTATCCGCTTGTTATGCAGCCTTTGTTTAAGAAATACGATATCGGATGTGAGGTGGCCAAAGAAATCTGGAAAACCTTTATCACCTTGCCTTCGCATGTTGATTTAACGAACGAGGAACTGGATTTTATATTGAAAGCATTAAAAGAGTTTGACAGCCAAAAGTAAGATAAATGGAAAGTCCTAAAGTATCAGTATTAATATTAAGTTACAATGGCAAACATTTGCTCGAAGATTCAGTTTCAAGTTATCTTGCCAATGAATATTCAAATTTCGAAGTGGTGGTCATTGACAATGGTTCAACTGATGATACTAAAACATATGTAGAGAAGACATTTCCGGCTGCAAAACTCATCCGTCTTGAAAAAAACAGGGGTTATTCAGGTGGGTTTAATTTTGGCCTCGATTATGTTTTCAACCAAAACAATTCGAAATATGCCATTATTACAAATAATGATGTGAAGGTTGATAATCAGCTCATTACCGAATTGGTAAAAGTTGCAGAAACGAATGAGAAAATCGGCTTTGTAACAGGAAAGGTATATTACTACGACCAGCCAGATACTTTGCAGACAGTTGGTAAGAGAGAAGATCCTATCTATTGGAACGGGGGGCATATCGGAAGTAAAGAAATTGATAAAGGACAGTTTGAGGAAGTAGCCGAGCGCTATTTTGCAGATGACATTTTCACCCTTGTAAGTCAAAAAATGTACAAGGAAGTTGGCGCTTACGATGAAAATTTCCTGTTTCAGTCAGAGGAATATGACTGGCAGGCCAGGGCAAAAGCAGTAGGGTATAAAATTATGTATACACCTGGTGCAAAAATCTGGCATAAAGAAAGCATGACCATTGGAAAACAATCGCCATTTAAAGCCTTTTACGACGCCAGAAATCCAATGATTGTGGTAATGAAATACAAATCAGCTGATTTTTTCAGAAAATATTTTTGGGTATATTTCCGGAAAGATATTTTCAGGGATTCGTTGGTAAGAATAAAGAAGGGGAGACCAAAAGTAGCCTGGGCCATTTGGCGTGGATTTTTTTCGGGACTTGGTTGGGGTTTCAGAAATAAAAAATTAAGCTGGAAACATTTTATTTGAAATGGGAATAAAAAAACTTATAAACAAGCTCTATATAAATTGGCAGGTTTTCTGTTTTACTATCAGGAAGAGAGTTTTTGGATTCGACAATGCAAACCTAATGCTGCATAAAGTTGACAGTCGTGCAATAATTCCTATTTTAAGAAAAAACGGTGCTACCATTGGTGAATCCTGTAAGTTCAAAACCCCTCTTTTTATTGATAATCCAAAAGGTAGTTACAAAAATTTAAAACTTGGAAAAGGAATCAGCATTGGTGCAAATACATATATAGATTTAATGGATGAGGTTAACATAGGTGATTACACAGGTGTAGGCCCGGGTGTAAGTTTTTTAACCCATTGGCACGTAGGCGAAGTTCCACTGCTAAAATTATTTCCATATAAAACCGACAAAATCATAATTGGCGAAAATTGCTTTATTGCATTGAATTGCAAAATATTATACGGAACCAGGCTAAATGAATTCACTTTAATAAATGCCGGGAGTACAGTAACCGGGAGTTTTCCGTCAGGAAGCCTTGCTTCTGGAAACCCAGCCGTAGTTACAAGTAGTTTAAGTGAAAAAGCATTGGCCAGATTAAGAAAATAATTTAATAATTATAATAAAAAAGAAATGGAAAGAGGTGAAATACTTGAAATAGTTAAAAAATCGGTTCAGGAAGTGGTAGACGATGAATCCATTGACATAAAAGAACAAACTGTTTTGCTGGGAAATGAAGCTGTTGTAGACTCTATGGGATTGGTAAACCTCATAGTGGACATTGAATCAGCATTATCGGATAAAGGATTAAGCGTAACACTTACTTCGGAAAAGGCAATGTCGTTGAGGAACAGTCCATTCCGAAATATTGAGTCACTTACAAATTATATTCTGGAATTAATAGGGTAAGATGGATCAAAGGGTAATGATAATAACCGGTTCCCGGAAAGGGATAGGAAGATTTATGGCAGAGTATTATCTTGAAAAAGGTTTCATGGTAATTGGATGTTCACGGGGAGAATCGGACCTATCGCACGAAAATTATGAATACCAGCAATTGGATGTATCGGATGAAAAAGCCGTAATTCAATTTGTTTCCGGAGTTTCGAAAAAATATGGCAGGATTGATTATCTGATTAATAATGCCGGAATAGCATCCATGAATCATAGTTTTTTAACCCCGTTGAGTGTTGTTGAAAAAATTTTTAAAACAAATGTTTTCGGAACATTCCTGTTTACAAGAGAAGTGGGCAAGGCAATGTCGAAAAAGAAATTTGGAAGAATAGTGAATCTTACCACATTTGCAGTGCCCTTTAAACTTGAAGGCGAAGCAGTTTATGCGGCGTCAAAAGCGGCAGTTACAGTAATGGCCGAAGCCCTGGCCCGGGAATACGCTGAGTTTGGGATTACAATAAATACAGTTGCCCCACCGGCAGTTCAAACGGACCTGATTAAAAACGTGCAGATGGAAAAACTGGAAAGGTTGCTCAGCAGGCAGGCTATTCACCGTTTTGGACACGCTAAAGACGTTTGCAATACAATTGATTATTTTTTGCGTGATGAAAGTGACATGGTTACTGGTCAAACAGTTTATTTGGGAGGTGTATAATGTTTATAGATTTTATAATTGAAAGATTTAAAGAGAACCCTGGGCATGACGCGGTAATTTGGAATGATAAATCCTACTCTTACCGCGATTTATATGAAAAATACAATTTCTGGCTCGATTTTCTGGTAAAAAACACACCGAAAGGTGCTGTTGTTGCAGTCAGGGCTGACTATAATCCGGATTCTATTGGCTTGATGCTGGCCCTCATTGAACATGGAAATATATTCGTTCCCTTTAGTTTCGCTAATAAAGATATAGCAGAAAAAATAGAAAGTGCTGAAGTTGAATTTTATATTAAATTTCATCCTGAGGGAAGCCATGAGTTTATTACAACGGGGATTCAGGCTCAACACGAGCTCATTAAAGTGATAAGAGAAAGACAGCATCCGGGAGTTATTGTATTTTCATCAGGTTCAACCGGAAAACCAAAGGCCGCCCTCCACGATTTCACCTATCTTTTGTCAAAATTTAAGGTTCAACGTTCAACTTTGAGAACCATAACTTTTCTTCTGTTTGATCATTGGGGCGGGATCAATACTTTATTATATATTTTATCAAATATAGGATTAATTGGGGTACCTTCAGTCAGGTCTGCGGAAGAAGTATGCAGGTTTATTGAAAAATATAAGATTGAACTTTTACCTACAACTCCAACTTTTATTAATCTTATTTTGATAAGTAAAGCTTTTGAAAAATACGATATCTCATCGTTAAAAGTTGTTAGTTATGGTACTGAAATGATGCCCGAATCAACATTAAAAGCATTTAATACCTTGTTTCCTCAAATTGAGTTAAAGCAGACTTATGGCTTAACCGAACTGGGTGTAATGCGAACAAAATCAGAAAGTAATGATTCATTGTGGCTTAAGGTAGGTGGCGAAGATTATCAAACTAAAATTGTGGATAACATATTGTATATCAAGGCAAAGACTTCAATTTTAGGATATTTGAATGCCCCATCTCCATTTGATGCAGAAGGTTGGTACAATACCGGCGACAGGGTAGAACAAAAAGGAGACTGGATAAGGTTTCTTGGACGTGAAAGTGATATTATCAATGTGGGAGGACAAAAAGTGTTTCCAGCTGAAGTGGAATCGGTGCTGATGCAGATGGATAATATAAACGAAGCCTCGGTGTACGGAACAAAAAACCCAATAATGGGCAATGTTGTTGCTGCTAAAATTATCCTCGAAAAGGAAGAAAATCTGAATGAGCTTAAAAGCAGAATACGTAAGTTTTGTAAAGACAAACTGGAACCATTTAAAATACCTGTACATATTGAAATAGTTAGTGAAACAAGTGTATCGGAAAGATTTAAAAAGGTAAGGAAATAAAAGATATGCTTAAGCAAAAATTTATTTTGAGTTATGCTTCAAAAATGGTGGTGCAGTTTGTAACAATTGCAACCAGTATAATTGTGGCAAGAATTGTGGGACCATCTGTAATGGGTACCATTGCATGGGCTTTGGCATATGTTCAAATGTTTGGTTTTATAGCAGATCTGGGACTAGGCACTGCACACATTAAATTAATTTCAGAAGGAAGGGAGCCCAGCAAATGCATGGGGACCTATACTGTTTTAAAATTCAGTGCTTCAGGATTATACCTTATCGTATTCATGGGTAATTACCTGCTCAAAAAGTTCGTATTTCATGATCCGTTTGAAAGTCAGGTTCACGAATATGTTCTTTTTATCTCCCTGGCCTACATGATGATTCAGGATTCATTGAACATTGCCATTGCAACTTTTGCAGGAAAAACTGAACAGGCAAAGCAGGATATTCCCTACATGATTCAAAATGTTTTTGGCCAGTTTTTAAGGGTAGCTATCGTTTTACTTGGAGGCAGGGCCATTGCACTTGCATTTGGGAACCTGGTTTCGGGTATTGTAATATTGCCAATGTACATTATGATGATGAGAAACTACAAATTTGGCAAATTTGACAAGGAACTCGCTAAAGAATATATTAAAATTGCTGCACCGGTTTTAATTTTAGGAGCCGCCACTACTTTAACAAATACAATTGATAAGGTAATGCTCCAAAGTTTAACAGATTCGGAACAGGTGGGTTATTATACGGCAGGGCAAAGGATTGGCGGTTTTATCCTTTTGATTTCGCGCAGTATGAGCTTGCTTTTCTTTCCAATGTTTTCAGCGGCTGTGGTAAAGGGAGATTTCAATTTTATCCAGGAAAAGATTTACAAATTTGAACGGTTTAGCTTTTTATTTATACTTCCCTTTGTCGTTCTTATAGCCCTGTATTCGAGGGACATAGTGATGATATTGTTAGGACCGGAATACATGCCATCCATTAATATGATGTCGATTTCAACAGTTGCCTTATTTTTAACGGTATTTAATACACCACAGGGCAATGTGATGACGGGTCTGGGTAAGTTCAGACTTGTAGCTATTATAGCAGTTGTAAATCTTGCAATTTATGCTGTCCTTATATATGTTTTTGTAAGTAAAGATTTCCTGAACTATGGTGGAGAAGGTGTTTCATGGTGCCTATTAATTACCAATGTACTGATTGGGGTGTTTTATAGATATTTTTGTTATAAAGCTTCTAAATTACTCAGTAACAGGCTTGCCATTCAGTTTATAATCTATGGAATAATCAATTTTGCATTGTTTTGGCTCATTTTTAAAAACTATTTTATAGATAAGGTAATTTTAAGAATAGTTTTTTTACCCATTTACCTTCTACTAACCTACGGTTCATTTTATCTTTTTAAATGGATGAACATGAATGATGTCTATCAATTGCTTGGTTTGTTCAATGTTAAGGCAATGAAAAATTATATTTCCGGTGAAATGAAGAACAAGAAATGAAACTGAAAGTAATCAATATTGTAAACCATCCGCCTGCCTACGATGCACATAGAGACAGGCCCCGGCCAAAAATTAACTGGGATTTGCCAAATGGTTCATGGGTAGGAATTTGGGGATATGAATGGCACGATATAATAGGTAATAAAGTGCTTGAAATAGCCGATGATATAGAATATGAAGTCTGGCAACCCGATTTAAGGGCTGATAAAATTTATGAACATACTTTTGAAACCGGCTTAAAACATAGATCATTTCCTGCTGTTAAAGTAAAAGTTTTGCATGGAATCAGATATAGGGAAGATGTCTATTCTCAATTACTGATGGATGAGCTGGAAAAAGAATATCAATCGGGTATTCCATTGGTTTTGCATATTAATGCTGGTTTCAGGTATATCAACACGCCGGTTTTAAATAAATACTGGAAAAAAATCCCTATTGTAGGTCAGTTTTATACAAATAGCCTAAATATTTTTGATCTTCCAAAAACGAAAAATCCTTACAAGTTTATTCATGGTTGGTTAAAAAGGAGAGAATTATTTAACTATTATAAAAAAATAAAATTCATTATTCCAGGTGTTTCAGAAGGAATGGAATATTTTGAAGAAAAATTCGGAACGCAAGTATTCAGAAGGGATTTTGCGAATTTTGGCGGAAACATAAATGAACTTCAAAGAAAAATTTCAAAAGAAGAGGCCAGACAAAAGCTAAACATTCCTGGTGATAAATATATTTTATTTTCATCATCAAGACTTGTGCCTGTTAAACAGGTTGACAAATTAATAGTTGCACTTGCAGGGGTAAAAAACAAGAATTTTATCTGTTATATCTCTGGTCGTGGAACCGAAGAATATGAATCCTATCTTAAAAAGCTTGTAAAAGATAATTTCCTGGGTGAAAATATTAGATTTATCAATTATGTGGACTATAATATTTTACTTGAATATTTTCAGGCTGTTGATTTATTAGTATCTACTTCAATGCAGGATGCCGGTCCTTCTGCGCCATTCCAGGCTTCTGCAATGGGAACACCTTCGCTTATCACCAACACGGGCCTTGCAGCTGAATTTTTCAAGCTCACAGGGTCAGGTATTATTGTACCTGTTGATAATTATCCTGTTTGGGAACAGGCACTTGAGTCATGTATTGCAGGAAAAACAATTAAAATACCTTCCCGTGACGAATTAGAGAAATTTGGCGATTGGGGCCGCATTTCGAAGTATTACTATGAGTCGTACAAAATAGCTTATAACAGTAACGAAAGGAAGAATTGGAGTTTAAAGTTATAAATATCATAAATCACGCACCTGCTTACGATATTCACAGGGACAGGCCCAGGCCGGCCATTAATTGGGATACGCCAAATGGCAAATGGGTAGGGATTTGGGGATTTGAATGGCACGATATTCTTGGAAACAATGTACTCAGAATGACCAATGATTTAACATACGAAGTATGGCAGCCCGATGACCGGGCAGATAAAATTTACGAACATATTTTTCCAAATGGATTGGTTCATAAATTGTTTCCGGCAATTTACAAATCATATGTTTTTGGTTTTAAATTACATAGAGATATCACATCAGACATACTGGTTGAAGAACTTGAAAAAGAAGTAAACCGGAAGCAACCACTTGTTCTTCATGTAAATGCCGGCTACAGGTACATAAATGTTCCTATTTTAAACAAGCTTTATAATAGAGTGCCAATTGTAAGCCAATTTTATACAAATAGCCTTGAAACTTTTGAAGTCCCGAAAACAATTAACCCCTTTAGGTTAGCCCATGCCTATAAAAAAAATCATCTTTTAAGAAATTATTACCGCAAAGTAAAATACATAATACCAAGCGTTTCAGAAGGTGTTGAATATTTTGAAAAAAAGTTTGGCGCCAAAATATATTACAGGGATGTGCAGAATTTTGGTTCAGATTACAAAGAATGGTCCAGGAAATTTACAATCACTGAAGCCAGGAAAAAACTGGGAATTCCCGATGATAAATTTATTTTCTTTTCCTCGTCCCGACTGATTCCTGTTAAACAGATTGACAGAATGATAGTTGCACTTTCGAAACTGAAAAATAAAAATTTTATTTGTTATATTTCGGGAAGAGGAAAGGAAGAATATGAAATTTACCTGAAAAAACTTGTAAGCAATTCGAAAATGGATGAATATATAAAATTCATCGGGTATGTGGATGTAGAGATTTTGCAAACCTACTTTCAGGCTGCTGATTTGCTTTTATCGACATCAAAACTCGATGCCGGCCCCTCGAGTCCGTTTCATGCTTCAGCAATGGGAACTCCTTCTTTAATTACCGATACAGGAATTGCAAGTGAATTCTTTAAAAAACACAGTGTTGGGATAATCGTTCCTGTTGACAATTACGAAAGATGGGTAATGGAATTAGAAGAAGTGTTAAAAGGTAAAAATATAAAGGTTCCGCCAAGGGAAAAAGTAGTTGAATTTGGCGATTGGGATAAAATATCAAAATACTACTACGAGATTTATAAAAATTTACTAAACTACGCAATATGAAAGCAGTTATTTTAGCAGGTGGGCTGGGTACCAGGCTTCGTCCATTTACCCAGATTATTCCGAAACCGCTATTACCAATTGGTGAAAAATCAGTACTGGAAATTCAGATTGAACATTTGAAAAAACACGGCTTCGAAGAAATATTTCTTGCTACAAACTATAAATCACAGTACATCGAAAACTTTTTTGGAGATGGATCGCAATACGGAGTCAAACTTAAAATAAGCAAGGAAGAAAAACCCCTGGGAACTGTAGGCCCTTTAACTCTTCTTAAAAATGAGTTGACAGAACCCTTTTTAGTGATGAATGGGGATATTCTTACATCTATGGATTATACGAAACTTTATGAGTTTGCAATTAAAAATCCGTCTGATTTGGTAGTTTCCATCAAAATGTATGTAACGCCGTTCAGGTTTGGGAATATTTTTTACGAAGGTGACTTTGTTACCGGTATAGAAGAAAAGAATGACATTGTGACCAAAATCCTGGCTGGAATTTATATCATGAAGCCCGGAATATTTGATATTGTGCCCGAAGATCAGTATTTTGGTATGGATACACTTATAAATACAATGCTTGAAATGAAAAAACCGGTGGCTAAATATGAAATGTTTGAATATTGGCTCGACATCGGGATGGAAGAAGATTATAAAAAAGCACAGGAGACTTATCAAAAATATTTCGAAGAACAAAAAAAAGACTCGTAATATTAAAGTCAACATTTAAATAATGATTTTGAAATTAAAATAATTACAATGAAAAGAGTTTTGGTAAGTGGAGGCGCCGGATACATAGGTAGTGTACTAGTGCGCCTTTTATTGAAAGCAGGTTATAAAGTTAGAGTAATAGATAATTTAAGATTTGGGGGCGAAGCCATCGTTGATTTATTAAACGATGACAATTTCGAATTTATAAAGGGGGACACCCGAAATAACTCAGATTTGGAAAAAGCAGTTCAGGGTGTGGATTATGTAGCCCATCTGGCTGCTATAGTTGGTGATCCGGCTTGTGCAAAAGAGCCAGATTTAGCCCGTGAAACAAATCTTGACGCTTCGAAAAGTTTTTACCAGATATGTAACAAAAATGGGATCAAGAAATTTGTTTTTGCATCCACATGCAGTAATTATGGTAAAATGAAGGATCCTAATGCTTTTGTGAATGAGGAATCTGAGCTATCGCCGGTATCGCTTTACGCAGAGACTAAAGTAGCTGTTGAGCAGTATTTATTATCACAAAACAGGTCAAATGTTTGTAAACCGACTAACTTGCGTTTTTCAACCGTTTATGGCCTGTCACCCAGGATAAGGTTTGATCTAACTGTAAATGAGTTTGCAAAAGATCTGGCCATGGGCAAGGAGCTTGTGATATTTGGCGAACAATTCTGGAGGCCATATTGTCACGTGGTAGATTTGGCCAGGGGTGTTATATCAGTGCTTGAAGCCGATGAAAGCAAAGTAGCTTTTGAAGTTTTTAACGTGGGAGATACTACGGAAAATTATCAGAAACAAATGATTGTTTCAGAAATTCAAAAACAGCTTGAAGGTGTTAAGATAAAATATGTACAGAAAAACGAAGATCCCCGTGATTACCGTGTTAATTTTGATAAAATCAGCAAAGTACTCAATTATAAAATTACAAAAAAAGTTCCTGACGGAATTGCCCAGGTAATCAAGATTATACAAGAAGGATTCCTTAACAATCCGGACGAAGGAAAATACAAAAACATCTAATTAAAAAAGATTATTTACCAATGAAAGAAGTGGTTGATTTTATAAGGTCGGTTTTTAAAACGAATGAATTTATTCCTTTGCACGAGCCACGGTTTTGGGGAAACGAAATCAAATATGTAACAGATTGCATTGAATCAACTTTTGTTTCGAGTGTGGGAAAATACGTTGACCGGTTTGAACAAATGATAGCTGAGTATACAGGTGCTAAATATGCTGTGGCTACTGTAAATGGTTCTGCTGCATTACACATAGCGCTTAAAATGGCCGGTGTACAAAATAATGATGAAGTAATCACACAACCACTCACTTTTATTGCCACTTCAAATGCCATAAGTTATTGCAATGCTTTTCCAGTATTTGTTGATGTAGACAAGGAAACCATGGGATTGTCTCCTGAAAAGCTGAATGACTTTTTAGAGAAAAATGCAGATGTCAGAAATGACGGCATTTGCTACAATAAATCATCGGGACGCAGAATAAAAGCCTGTGTACCAATGCACACCTTTGGTCATCCTGTAAAAATAGATGAAATAAAAGAAGTATGCGATAAATTTCACATTGCCCTGGTTGAAGATGCTGCCGAAAGTTTGGGAAGCAAATATAAAGGCCAGCATACAGGCACTACAGGTTTATCAGGCATTTTAAGTTTTAACGGAAATAAAACAATTACCACGGGCGGTGGTGGCATGATAATTACCAACGATGAAGCGCTTGCCAAAAAGGCAAAACATATTACCACAACAGGTAAAATTCCGCACCGCTGGGAATATGTACATGATATGGTGGCTTATAATTACCGCATGCCAAATATTAATGCAGCTTTGGGTTGTGCACAGCTTGAACAATTCGATGGTTTTGTAGCAAAAAAAAGGGTGCTTTTTGAAGAATATAATGCTTTTTTCAAAAGTTCGCCCATAAAGTTGTTTCATGAACCTGAAAATTCATATGCAAATTACTGGTTGCAATCAGTAATACTTGAAAACAGGCAAGCCAGAGATGCATTTTTACAATTTACAAACGACAATGGTGTAATGACCAGGCCAATCTGGCAATTAATGAATAAATCTGAAATGTATAAAAATGCCCAGTGCGGTCCATTGGATAATGCATTGTGGTTCGAAGACCGGGTTGTTAATATTCCCAGCAGTGTTAGAGAAAACTAAACCAGTTAAATATGTTTGAAAATAATAATTCTGTGAAGCTCCGGGCGCTTGAAATTGAAGATTATAGATTTATTTATAATCTCAGGAACAATCCTGAAATAATCAGGAAAATTGTCGGAAACCGGCAGTTTATTTCGAGTGAGAAGGAAAAATTAATGGTAGAAGATGCCATACAAAACGATAAGGTAAACATGACACTTGCTGTTTGTGAAAAAACAGAGGGACAGTTGGTAGGGATTACCATTATCAGAAATATAAACTGGCGGAATAAAAGTGCAAACTGGGCGGGAACAATTATAGCGCAGGAGCATTGCAATAAAGGATATGCAACTGCTGCCGGAGCACTGGTATTGAAGTTTCTCTTTGATGAACTTGGAATAAACAGGGTGTATTCTGATTATCTTCTTGATGATGGTGTTTCAGCGCATTTATACGAAAAAATGGGATTTACAAAAGAAGGGATTGGAAGGCAGGAGATTTTCAAATCAGGGAAGTACCAGGATATTGTAAGGGTTTCGATTTTAAAAAGGGAATATGACGAAAAACTAAAAGGATAATGTTTTAGTTAGGATGCATTCGATAAAATAAGAAAAATGAGCAATTTTAAAACTTACCTGAGGGCGCTTGAACCTGGCGATTGGCAACTTTTTAATAAGTGGCACAATGATGATGAGGTTTTTATGCATACCATGGCCAATAAGTATTTTATTTCAGGCGAAAGAGACAAGAGATGGAGCAAAGAACTTATGGTCAAGGATTCGGATTCAATTTTCCTGGCTGTTTGTTTGAAAGAAAACGACATAATGGTTGGAAGTACATCGTTAATAAATATTGATTTAAGAAATAAAAAAGCATTTGTTGGCGGGATTAATATTGATAAACCTTACCAGGATATGAAACTTGGTTTTGATGCTTTCGACCAGGTGCTTGAATATTCTTTTAACGAACTGGGTTTAAACAAATTACTTTCGGTTGTATTGGATACCCAGGAAATAACAGCACATGGACTTAGAAAATATGGTTTTAAAGAGGAATCAGTTTTACGTGAAGAAATATACAAACTTGGAAAATTTCATGATGTAATCGTTTTTTCTTTTTTGGCTTCGGAATACAGGGAAATGATTCAGAGAAAGAATAAGTAATTGTTAATTTGTTTCAATTATACTTAAAAAATGTAAGTAAAAATGATAGGAGATAAAACATATTTAAGGGCGCTTGAATACAAGGATTTAGATAAATTGAACGAATGGCACAATGATGAACTGATTTTTCCATATATAACTGCAAATAAATACTTTATTTCAAAAGCCAGGGACGAAAAATGGATCAGGCATGTAATGCTTAACGATTCAAATAATCTTTACCTGGCAATTTGTTTTAAAGAAACCGACGAAATGATTGGCTATACTTCGTTATTGGATATTGATTACAGAAACAGCAAAGCAATAGTAGGGGGCTGGACCATGGACAGAACATATCAACGTCGTCAGATTGGCGTTGATGCCTGGCTACAGTACCTGAGCATGGCATTTAACGATTTTGGTCTTAACCGGCTTGTAACTGCCTACCTGGAATCTAATATTGTAACAGCCAGGCATATGAAAACGCATGGTTTTAAAGTTGAAAGTATTTTAAGGGAAGAAGTATATAAAGCAGGAAAATATCATAATGTAGTTGTGGTGTCAATTCTATCATCGGAATATAAAGAAAAGGAAAAGTATGACCTGGACAATCCTTTCATTAAATGATTCTGATTTGTGGAATTCTGCTATAAAAGAATTACCCGAAAACCAACAGGACATTTATTACACACCTGAATATTATAGACTTTACAAGGAATATGGCGATGGGGAACCATTTTGCTTTGTATTCAGAAGTGATAATCATATTGCTTTGTACCCTTTTTTAAAGAACCCTGTAAATACACATCAATTCGGGTACGATAATAAGTGTTATGATATACAAGGGGCATATGGTTACAACGGGGCTATTAGCAGTAGTTTCGATGAGAAATTTAAGGACAAATTCAGGATTGCATTTGAGGAGTTTTGTAAAACTGAAAATATAATTGCCGAATTTACAAGATTTCATCCTTTGCTAAATAATCATAGTTTTTTTGATAAAAGGATGACTGTTATTAAGGACCGGCAGACAGTATGGCTTAACCTTGAAGAGGATTATGAGTCTATTTGGAGCAATGCATATTCTTCCAACAACAGGAATATGATTCGGAAATCACAAAAAAATAATATCAGAATCGAAATTACTTCTGATGAAAATGAATACCAGGATTTTTATTACCTTTATCTTAACACCATGAAGGAAGTGGGCGCTTTACCATATTATTATTTTGATCCTGCCTATGCTTTAAATTTTAATTCATTTCTTGGAATGAATCAAAAGCTATTTTTTGCTGTTTTTGAAGATAAAAAAATTTGTACCATGTTAATGATGATTTACGGCGAATATGCGCATTATCATCTTTCAGGCAGGGTAAAAGAATTTGCAAACCTGGCCGCCAACAACCTGATATTAGATGCCGCCATTCAGTTTGCAAAGCAACAGGGCGCACGTGTTTTTCATTTCGGAGGTGGCAACAGCAACAATTCAGATGACCCACTTTATAAATTTAAATCGAATTTCTCTAAAGCAAGGGCTGATTTTTATATCGGTAAAAAAGTGCATAACCCTGAAATTTACAACAAAATATGTCAATCGTGGGAAGTGCAGAATCCTGAAAAGAAAGAAAAATATTCAAAATTCCTGTTAAAGTACAGAATGTGAGTTATTAAAAATTAAATCTTTATTTTGATGTTTGTTCAGAAAGATTGTAAATATTATCTGGCCTATAAACCATGTGTTTTTCATAAAAAGGACGGAAGGCTATGTGAGGGATGCCGGGATTTTGATCCAATAGGAATAAGAATCCTTATTATTAAACTTGATGCCCTTGGCGATGTGTTAAGGACTACTTCACTTCTTCCGGCATTAAAGGCAAAATACCCGGTTTCGGAAATTACCTGGGTGACTAAGAAAAATGCCTTTGACTTACTGGAAGGTAATCAATACATTAACAGAAAACTTGCCATTGAAGAAAATTTCATACAATATCTCCTGACCGAATCATTCGACATAGGCATTTGTTTAGACGCTGATCCACAGAGCGCTTCAATTCTTTCACTGGCAAACACCAAGCAGCAGTTTGGATTTATAATCAACGAAACCGGAAAGGTATCCATTGCAAATCAGGAAGCTTCGGCCTGGTGGCACATGGGAATAAATGATAAGCTTAAAAAAGAAAACAGGGAGACCTATCAAAGCCATATTTATAAAATATGCGGGTTGAAATCAGATATTTTAAAACCTCAAATTTTAATTTCTGAAAAAGAAAAACTAAAAGCGCTACAATTTGCAAAAGATAATGAATTAGATAAGTTTTCGAAAGTTATAGGAATAAATACAGGAGGAGGGGGCCGATGGGAACTTAAGAAATGGATTTTTGAAAATTATATTTCGCTCATTAAATTAATAAAAGAAAAGAATCCTGACATTGGAATATTACTTTTTGGAGGGCCCGAAGAAATAGAAATAAACCGAAAAATTAGCCAGGAACTAAAAGATTCTATTATTGACACCGGTTGTAATAACTCCATTAAAGAATTTGCCGCATTGATAGGTCACTGCAACTTGTTTTTTACATCCGACAGTTTGGGAATGCATTTAAGCATCGCTCAAAATATAACTACAATGGTGCTTGTAGGGCCAACCTCGCCCTGGGAACTCGAAGTTTTCGGAAACGGTGAAGTTATTTACAACGAAAATCTGGAATGTATTGCCTGCTATAAATCAACCTGCGATTTTAAAATAAACTGTATGAATTCTCTTGAACCTGAGTTTATTTATAAAAAACTAACCAAATACTTTTAAAGCCAACAGTTGGTGGATATTTGTTTTTAAAGCGAATTTTTCAAACTACATTTCAGTTAAATTTTGAAAAAGAAGAAAATTAAAATATTGTATATAATTGATGGACTATTTCCCGGGGGCAAGGAAAGGCAATTCATTGAAATTTTAAAAGGGCTGGACCGGGAGGAATTTACTATCGGAATTGTAACTTTTAACAGAGACCTGTTTTATTCAAAGCAGGCAAAGGAGCTATCGGATTATTTTGTTGAACTCGATAAACGCAAAAACAAATTCAAACCTTTTATTACAATATGGAAATGTTTTACCCATTTTAAGCCAGACCTGGTTCATACCTGGGATTATCTGTCTTCATTGTACTCATATTTTCCTGCCAAATTTTCGGGATCTAAGTTTATTAATGGTTCCATTCGCGATTCGGGAACAGAAAAGGGGTGGCAGAATCTTGTAAAAAAAATAATGCTCCGTATATCAGATTTGGTAATTGCAAACTCATTGGCAGGACTAAAAAACTATGGGGTTAACAAGGGCGAGGTTATTTACAATGCAGTTGATTTAAACCGTTTTTTACCAAAGCACCAGAACGAAGAATTTAATGTTATTATGGTGGCTAACTTTAGCGATTACAAAGATCATAATACATTTACGCTTGCCGCTATTCAATTGGTTAAAAATGGAATTGTGGATAAAGTATACTATGCCGGGGATGGAAAATTCAGGTCAAAATATGAACAAATGGTTGGTAATGAGATGCCCGGGGAAACTAATCAATTCGTGTTTCTTGGTGCAATTGCAAATGTTGAAGAAATTCTTCAAAATTGCGAAGTGGGGGTTTTATGTTCCACTTTAAAATATAGCGAAGGAATTTCTAATTCGGTACTTGAATACATGGCTGCTTCATTGGTGCCAGTAGTTACCAATATTGGCGGGTCATCAGAAATAATAAATAATACTCTTAATGGTTTTTTGATTAATGCGGAATCTGTAGATGAGATTATCTCAAAAGTGAAATTAGTGAAATCGGATAAAGAAATAAGAGATAAGATTATATTTGAAGCCCGGAAAACAATAGAAGAAAAGTTTAATTATAAAAACAACCTAATAAAACTTGTAGATATTTATAAACGTTTAATCCATTATTCATAAACACAAGGAGTATTGAAATGAGACGACTCAAATTAATATTTAGCGTTTTAAGAAATGTTTTTACGATGTCCTTTTTCAGGCAGGCTTTTGACTTTTTAGCCGAACTAACATTAGAAAATGCTTATGCTTTAAGGGTGATGAACCGCGGAAAAAATACGCCCATCAGCTCTTCTGCAAGATTTAATCACCCTCAGAATATTACAATAGGAGATAGATCAAATATTAACAGGAACTGCATGATTTGGGCCGGTGATACAGCAAAGGTAATTATCGGGAAGGATTGTCTTACCGGGCCGGGCGTTACCATTATTGCCTCGCGGTATAATGTTAAAGGCAGAAATATAATACGATCTTACCCACCCTTCGAAAAAGATATCATTATAGGAGATGACGTGTGGTTAGGGGCAAACGTTGTAGTTTTACCTGGTGTTAACATTGGAAATGGTGCAATTGTGGGCGCAGGATCTGTGGTTACTAAAAATGTTGAACCTTATACAGTTGTGGCAGGTGTACCGGCTGTAGAAATTAAAAAAAGAGAAGAATGATAGATTTTTTTGCAGAGATATTTTTCGACAACCAGACGTCCATTTTAAACGACAACTTGTTTTCGAAACAAAAGGTATATTCGAATATCAGTTACATTGAACTTTCGAGTAGTTTTAAAAATTGTAAAATTATCTGGACCAATAAGCCCGGGAAAGAGGAAAACGTAAGTGAAAATGATGAATTTTTCTGTTTGGTTTATGGTTATTGTTTTACCAGGCTGGACTCAAATCTTGAAATTGGTAAAAAAAGGCTGTTTAGTAATGATTTGATTTTTCTCTACCAAAAATTTGGGAAAAAAATTACAGATCACATTAAAGGCTCATATTCCTTGTTCATTTTTGATAAAGAGAATCAAGAAGCAGTTTTAATCACAGATAAATTCAATATTAATAATGTTTATTATTCTTACAATAATGAAAGGTTGCTGATTTCTAGTTCATTAGGCGCCTTTTGTACCTATTCGCCTCATGAATTCGGTAAAATAAACATTAAATCAGTGATTGAATACCATTTATTCGATTTTGATTTGGTAAATGAATGTTTTATTGAAGGAATTAAATCTGTACCTTCAGCAAGTTGTTATTCTTTTTCTAAAAACAAGACCAGTTATAACAATTACTGGGATATTTTCGATGCTTTTTCAAAAACAAGTATTAAATACTCCGAAGATGAAGCCATTGAAAAAGTGGAAGATTTAATGAAAAAAAACCTGGAATTATACATTAGCCATCCCAAGGAAACTGCTTTTGCACTTACAGGTGGATACGATTCAAGAACAAACCTGGCATTGCTGGGCCATAAAAAACAAGAATGTTTCTTTTATTCGTACGGGCTTGAAAAAAGCTATGACATTCGTCTGCCGGTAAAAATTGCAAAAAAACTAAACCTGAATTTCAAGCCCTTTTACATGGACCAGAATTTTGCCAATAATTTTGATAAATCGGCAGAAATCGCCATTCTTATGGGTGATGGCAACAGCGAAATGAACCGTGCCAATTATGTTTATGTATTTAAAGAGTTTTTCACTAAATATAATTTTATTTTAACCGGACTTTTCGGGAGTGAACTTATTAAAAGACCAACCAGCCTTGGTGGTTATATTGACAGAAATGTAAGGGATATTTTATTAAGCCAGGATTTGGACAGTACTTTAGATAAAATTTTCCTGAGGGCCAATGAAGAAAATTTCATTAATAATAAGTTACTTGATGAATACAAAGACCAGATTAAAAAGGACATTCAAAACAACAGGTTTTTAACCAATCAGTTTCAACCTTCCTTAAAGTTTTTCTTTTTTATAACTGGTATAGGGAACTGCAAGTATTTTATGAAAGAGATTAAAACTGAAAGAGCTTTTGTAGAAAACCTTCATCCGTATCTGGATATTGAATTTATCGAACTTTTACTACAAACACCATTTCCCTGGGTTTATAATTGGGAAAACAAGAAAAGTCTGCTCAGAAACCTTAAAATTCATAAGTTCTACGGGGCTTTAATTCACAGGAACAATAAAAAACTATCAAATATTATTTCTACCCATGGTTATAAACCAAAATACCTTCTTAGTAAAATCTGGCTTCCTTTTTTGATTTTCCAATATTTTATATTAAAAAGGAAAATAAATAAAATTGGAATTTTTAAAAATGAAGACTTATGTTATGAATTTTATAGAAAAAGAAGCGTAAATTTGAATAAATTTTCATTATTGTTTAATAATTCGAGTATTGAAAAAGATTTTATTCAACACATGAAGGATTTTACAAAACTAAGTTCATTGCAGATTTGGATGTACGAATACAATGTGAATTTATAAAATTGATTGCAAATTTTACCTGAATGAAACAACCAACTAAACTATACCTGATTAAAAGCCTGGCTCCGTGGATGATGGAGGAATTAATTACATTTTCGGAGTTTGTTAATTTCAAAATAATTTTTTTTAAAAACATTGTTGATTTCTATTCAAAAGATTTGGAAATATTAAAAGCCAAAGGAATAGAATATCATATTAAACCTTTTGTAAAGATACCGGGTTTTAAAGATCTTTTATTTGCCTTCAGATTTATTTTTAGCAATTTACATTTATTGACAAAGAAAAAAAGTGCAATCTGGACACTTCATGGTACATTTTGGTTTTTGTTTATTGATAAAAAGCTTTTTCAAAATGTACAATCCATTCATTCTCAATTTGCTTCTCAGGCAACAATGGTAGCCTGGTATTTCAAGCACCGGTATAATATTGATTATTATTTTACATTCCATGCACACAGCATCTATTGCAAAAACAAACTTTTCCCTGTTTTACTCGATGGATGCAAAGCCTCGTTCAGTATTTCGGAATATAATATTAATTATGTGGAAAAAGAATACGGGGTGAAAAGGGATAAAATATTACTGGCAAGATTGGGTTTGAAATTGCCGGAACTTATTGAAGTTAAGAAGGAATTTAAAAAGCCTTTTGTGTTGGGATTTATGTCAAATCTTGAACCTAAAAAAGGAATCCCTTATCTGTTGGAAGCATTTAATATATTAAACAGCAGAAATCCTGGAAAATTTGAACTTTGGATTGCCGGGAAGGGCGAATTGATGGATTTTATTGAGAATTTTATTGAAAAACATAAACTACAAAAGGAAATAAAAATTCTTGGGAGAATAAGAGATCAAAAGAAAGTAGAATTTTACAATAAAATTGATTTGTTTGTGCTTCCATCGATAGTAATTCCAAACGATATGGATGGTATTCCGGTAGTTTTAATGGAAGCAATTGGTTACGGAAAACCGATTATAAGTACAAATGTTTCAGGTATTCCTGAGATATGCGTAAATGATTTGGTTGGTAAGCTGGTGCCGGAAAAGGATGCACAGATAATTGTTGAAGCAGTTGAAGAACTTAGTACCGATAACCAAAAATGGCAAAGGCTTTCGGAAAATGCACTGAAATTTGCAAAAGAAGAATACGATTTAAGAAAAAATACTGAATTGAAACTGAGACTGATGAATTGGCTTTGAGAAGTTCATTCAACTGTCCCACCAATCATTTTTAATGAATTGTCAAAAATAAAATGGTTTTACCAAATTCAGCCTGTCAATTTTTGTAAATAATTCTATATTTCACCTCCTTTTTTATAATGCAATTGAATTTAACAATTCTGATTTTTTAAACCATGAAAGTAGCATTGGTTAGTTTTGGTCATGCCGACAGCGCAATTCCGATGGCAAAGTATATTTCGGACAGAATGGAGATTGATTTGTTTTTCACTTTTTCACTGGGAATGAGAAAAAACAATGTGGTGAATTTTGAAAATATACAATTAAAAACCGGATTGCAGAGTAACGAAGTTGCCGAAATGTCTTTTTCAAAGGAAGTAAAGCAATATTCCAATAATAAATTCAAACTGGGGATTTTTATATACAGAAATCTTAAACTAAAATCGTTGGCAAATTGGGTATTATCGTGGAAATACGCCAGGTTATTACGGAAATATGATCTCATCCATTTTAATGGCAAGAATTTATGCGTTTTTCAATTAAGGATCTTTTTACCCTTTAAAAAATTTGTATTTACAATTCATGATTTGGAAAATCATACAGGCGAGGAAGCTAAAAATTCAATCGCCAGGGCCTTTAACAAAATTATAATCAAGGCAGGCTACCATTCGGTCATACAAAATAAGTCGGACTATAATTGGCTTCTTGAAAAATATCCTGGTAAACAAAAAAACATACATTTTATTCCTTTCGGAAATCTCGAAATTTATAAGCAATATGATACAGGTGTAAAACAAGCGCATGGTTGCGATTTATTGTTTTTTGGAAGAATTTCACCTTACAAAGGAATCGAATACTTTATTGAAGCTGTGGAATTGCTTAAAGAATTGTTTCCTCACATTAAAGCTATAATAGCGGGTAGCGGTAAGTTCTACTTCGATACTAAAGCAATTGAAAATAACGAATCATTCATAATTTTGAATAAGTTTATCGAGAGCGATGAACTGGTGGCTTTAATTAAAGCTTCAAAAATGGTAGTTTGTCCGTACACCGATGCTACCCAATCGGGCGTAGCCATGACTTCCTTTGTATTTAATAAGCCTGTAATTGCAACAAATACAGGTGGATTTAAAGATGTAATTGTTGATGGATTCAATGGTTACCTGGTTCCGGTTAAAAACTCAAAAGCTATTTTTGAAAAAGTCAGGCTTTTGCTCGAAAACCCTGGATTACTTGAACAAATGAAGCTTAATATTGGCCAACAGAGTGAAGATGGAGAATTTTCATGGAAATCAATATCAAAAAAATACGAAGAAGTATATAAATCTGCTTTAAAAAATAAATAAATTATGGAATATTTACAGGTCGAAAAGCTAAAAAGCACACAATTTCCATTAAAATCGCTGATTGGAAAACTTAGTTTTGAATTGGGAAGAAATCCGAAGGTAGGAAAAGCAGAAAATAAGACAAAGTATATTCCTAAACCTAAAAAGGCAGTCTTAATGATTTCTTCTGATTTTGAGCTTGCCTGGGCTTTCAGGTTTTCAAAATCTCAAAGCAATCCTGTTCAGAATGCATTGGAGCATGGAAGGTTAACCCGCGAAAATGTTCCTGCCATTGTGGAACTTTGCGATAAATATAATGTACCTGTAACCTGGGCAACTGTTGGACACCTTTTTCTTGAATCGTGTACATCCATAAATGGAGTGGCACATCCTGAAATTAAGCGTTTATCGCATTTTGAAAGTCCTTTTTGGAAGTTTGACCAGGGCGACTGGTTTAAAGATGATCCATGTACTGATTATAAAACAAGTCCGGAGTGGTATGCCCCTGATTTAATTAAAATGATAATTGAATCAAAGGTAAATCATGAAATTGGAAGCCATACTTTTTCACACATCGATTGTAGGGAAAGTGTCTGTACTCAGGAGGTTTTCAGGTCGGAACTTGCTAAATGCATTGAAGTAGCAGGCAAATATAATATCAAACTTAAATCATTTGTATTTCCCGGTCATACATTTGGAAACTTTGATGTTTTACCTGAAATGGGATTTACCTCATACCGGACGAATTACGGGAATATACTGGGCTATCCAATTAAAAAAAATAATGGACTCTGGGAGCATGAAAGTACCGCGGAACTTGATTTAAGACCCACATGGTCTGACAAATACCAGGTTTACCGGTATAAAAAAATTATCGACAGGGCTATAGCCAATAATGCCGTGTGTCATTTCTGGTTTCACCCTTCTTTTAATCCTGAATTCAGAAAAAAAATACTTCCTGATGTGCTGGAGTATATCGACAAGCGGAGAGACAGTTTATTTATAACCACAATGGGTGAATACACCGACTGGTTAAATACCAACATTAATATTTGACAGTATGTTTAAAAAAAGAAATATCTTATTGATATTTAAAGTTTTGCGTAATGTTTTTACGATTATATTCTGGCGGCAGGCTTTTGATTTCCTGGCTGAATTAACGCTCGAAAACGCTTATGCACTCAGGGTAATGGACAGAGGAAAATCAACACCAATAAGCGCATCAGCACGATTTAACCATCCTGAAAATATAAAACTTGGTGACCGGTCAAATGTGAATCTTAACTGCATGGTTTGGGCAGGTCCAACAGCAAAGGTAATTATTGGCAAGGATTGTTTGCTGGGACCAGGTGTAACAATTATAGCTTCAAAATACGATGTAAAAGGAAGAAAAAAAATCCGTTCGTATCCCCCTTATGAAAAAGATATAATTATTGGTGACGATGTTTGGCTGGGTGCCAATGTGGTAGTTTTACCGGGAGTAAAAATTGGAGACGGGGCCATAATTGGAGCAGGATCGGTGGTTACAAAAAGTGTTGAACCCTATACAATTGTTACCGGAGTGCCTGCCAAAAAACTAAAAGACAGGCCAGTTACCTGAAAAACATATCGTACCAAAGGTTTAAGTTAATCCACTTCCAGATTTCTACATGGATATTGGCTTTATGATTAAGGTGTTGCTGATATCTTTGCCTGGCTTTATCACTGTTCATAATTTTGTTTTTAAAAAAATAGCCGTTTTCAAAAATATCTTCTAAAAACCGCTGAAATTGTATTGTTCGAAACCAGTCATCCGCAGGATTGTCGAAACCGATTTTATCCATGCGGTTTCTTATTTTTTCAGGCAATATACCTTTCAAAGCCTGACGCATTATATACTTGTTAACGCCATTTTTTATAATTTGATCCGGTTTTAATGCAAGCGTTTTTTCAACCAGCCTGTAGTCAAGAAAAGGTACCCGCGATTCGAGAGAGAACCACATCGAATTAATATCTTCCCACTTAAGCAGGTGTTCGAGTTTGAATTCAAAATGATCTAAAAACGCTTTGTTGAGTGTATTTGAAGCGTAAATATTTCTTGTAACAAAATTCTTTGGTCCGTATTCGTTAAGGAAATCCCGGTTAATGTAGCCATGTTCAATAATTCTGGCTTCAACCTGAAGTTTTTCCGGTAAAAGCAGATAAATAAAAGATTTTAAGCCATAAGTGGAATTATGTATTTTGTGGTATGCCCTTGTTTCAGTTAATAAACGGTAGAAATTAAATTTTCTCAGGAGTTCTTTAAAATAAAATCCAAAAAAATAGTGGTAGCCGGCAAGTTGCTCATCGGCACCCTGTCCATCTAAGGTAACCACAACATCATTTTTTGCAATTTCCATTACTTTAAACTGCGCGTAAGGTCTTACAGATGGTAGTGGCTCCGCATGTGCCCTTATAAAATCCTCTTTATCAGCAAAAAGTGTTTCACCTGTTGGGGTAACATAATTCATATGATGAAGCAGAGGATTAAATTCTGCAATATATTCCGATTCATCACCTTCGAGGCCTCTGCCATATACAGCTGAAAAAGTATGAAGATCGAACTTATTAAAATCCTTTAGTAAAACTGAAACAATGCTCGAAGAGTCCAATCCTCCGCTCAGGGTTACACCAACCGGCACATCGCTTCTTAATTGCAAACCCAAAGCCGAACTGAACATTTCTTTGTATTCCTGTGGTGATTTAAATCCAACCGTGTTTTTAACTTTTTCATTCAAGTTATACCACCTTTTTATTTTTTCTATTGAGTTTGTTTCTTTGCCAGAAATATCCACCAACCAACATTTTCCATGCTGAAGTTTTCTAATCCCTCTAAAAAAGGTTAAATCTGTCTGATCTGTCCGGTTAAAAGCAAGATAATCAAATATAATTTGCATATCCGGTTCAGGTTTTTCGCTGAGAACACTTAGAATTGGAGGTATTTCTGAAGCAAACACCATTCTGTTTCTATCCAGATAGTAATAAAAAGGTTTTATTCCAAAATGATCGCGCGCTATAAAAAGATTTTGAGCCTGTTTATTATAAATGGCAAAGGCAAACATGCCATTTAATTTTTCAAGGCAGGCATCCTTGTATTCCATGTAAAGATAAAGCAAAACTTCAGTGTCGGTACCTGAATGAAAAACGTACCCTTTCGCCTTTAATTCTTCTTTAAGTTCAATGTAATTATAAATCTCACCATTGAAAATTATCGTAAAATTGCCTGTAGGATCAACCATTGGCTGGTGACCAGAAATGCTTAAGTCAAGAATACTTAGTCTTACAAAGCCAAAGCCTATATTATTATCAATGAAAATACCGTCATCATCAGGCCCACGATGTTTCATTTTTTGAATCATGGTTTTAAGTTCATGTTCATGAACCTTTTGGCCATTAAAATTTATGATTCCGGAAATTCCGCACATTATTAATTTTTGCTTTAATAGTTAGAAAGTAAATTCATTCTTCAGCTAAAATACCTTTGTATTATTTTACCTGCAAATATAAAAGAAATCGGTTCTGTTCGTTTTCTGTTCTTTTTAAGGCATTTCAATAATGCCTGATATATTTAACATAATAAAATGCTAAAAATTATGTCCATTCGGGCTATTCATATCGGATTATCCAATTAAACCATTATAATTTCTCAATTTCAAGCATTTACAATAAATATCTGATTCGTCAATCCTGTTTTTTAGATTTGATTAATTCAATATAAATTCTTTCAAGTTCTTCTTCCCTGTGTTTTAGGCTTAATTCATTCAAGGCAAACAATTGACCCTGTTTACCATATTTTTCCCTTAAATCATGATTGCCTGCAATATCTAGTATGCTTTGAGTGAGCGCTTTATAATCAAATTCATTTACCAGAATTCCGCTTTTATTGTTTTCAATTATATAAGGAATTCCGGCATGATAGGTAGAAATTACAGGTAAACCCGAGGCCATAGCTTCTATAATGGCTCCGGGTATTCCTTCTTTATCGCCATTTACATCAGTAATGCTGGGATGTATAAAAATGTCATGGTTTTGTAAATATTCCAAATGTGCCGGAGAACCGTAAACCACACTTTTTTTAAAATCCACTTTCCCTGATAAATTATTTTCTGTTATGAACTTATTAATCTTATTTCTTTCTACACCATCACCAACTATGGTAAGCGATATATTCGCATTGACTTTACAGGCTTCTTTAAAAGAACCAAGCAGAAACAAATGACCTTTCTGTGGTGTTAAACCCGAAATGATAAGAAACTTTACTGTCTTGCCATTTTGTATATAATTTCTGTTTAAATAAAACTTTTGTACATCATTTCCATGATGATGAACAATGATTTTATCCGGGGGGCAACCAATCCTGATTAAATCATTTTTCATGTCCGGCGACATGGCCAAAATTTTATCCATAAATGGGAAAACCCTTTTTCTGAGGTATTGTTTGCCATATCCACCAAAATAGTTTGGAAATCCGGAACTGTCGTACCCATAAAAAGAAACTACTGACGGGATTTTATTTTTTTTTGTGAACGGGAGAAAAATACCGGCACAAGTACCATAATGAAAATGAAGAATATCGGCTTTTTGAGCATTTAAAAAAGTGTTTATAATTTCTACATCTTTTTTTGTAATTAATTTAGTTATACTAAATTCAAGTTTTTTTAAAATATTATCAGGATTAGTTAATGAAGTATGAGGGTATTTAAGGTTATCAACTTCCGCAAAACCACCGGCTTTTTTATGAGAAGCCAGTTTATAGATTATTACCGGATTGAATTGTATATGATTTTCAACCTGGTTAATAATAAAAGAGGCTTTAAGCTGTGAATATTTTCTTATAAAATGTGCTACTTTATATTCCATAAATACAAATAAAAATATACTATTTATTTTGGGTATTTAAATGAATTAGGGTTGTGGGTAAAATTAAAACTAAAATTTATATGCACCTCTCTGCTTTCAAGCCAATCACCTCTTTTTTGATTCTTCAATTAAAAAATCTGACTATTTATAGTTTTTTTTACACTAAAAAAATCATCAGTTGTTTTTTTTAACCAGCCATAAAAAACAAGAATTGTATTGTAGAGTAATCACAATAAATTCGACTTTATTTGCCAAGAATGTATAACTCTTGGTCAAAAATTACCACAATAAGCTAAAAGAATTGAAATGAGTATTGAATTAAGTGTTAATTTTCGGCAAATTTCAAATAAAGATGAATCTGGATTTCACAATTTCTACATATAACAAGTTACTGGAAGTATTGGCAAATGAAGGGTATACATTTCAAACCCTTGAAGAATTTATTGAATCACCCGTAAACAGTAAGGCAGCAGTTTTAAGACATGATGTAGACCGTACGCCCGGAAACGCTCTGAAAATGGCACAATTGGAAAACAGTATGGGAATAAAAGCCAGTTATTATTTCAGGGTGGTAAATGAGAGTTACGATGAATCCATCATTAAACAAATAGTCCAATTAAATCATGAGTTTGGTTACCATTACGAAGATTTATCCCTATCGGATGGAAATATGGAAATTGCATATGAAAAATTCAAAACTAATTTGAGTAAATTCAGGACATTTTATCCTGTAAAAACAATCTGCATGCATGGAAGCCCGACTTCAAAATGGGACAACAGGCTAGTTTGGGAAAAATACAATTATAAGGAGAGCGGAATTATAGCCGAGCCCTATTTTGATTTGGATTTTAACAAGGTATTTTATATTACGGATGCTAGCCGTAGCTGGAATAACGAAGAAGTAACGGTCAGGGACAAGGTAAAAACCAATTTTACGATTAAAATCAGTTCAACAAAAGATATTATAACACTGGCAAAAACCAAAAAACTGCCTGAAAAATTGATGATAAGCACACATCCACATAACTGGGCAGCTGGTTATGGCGAATGGATTAAAATACTACTGTGGCAGGGATTAAAAAATCAGGTAAAACGACTTATAGTTTGGAAAGCATGATAGGGCAGGTAATAATTTTAGGAAATCACATACAGGGGCTAGGTATTTCGCGTATTGTAAGCAGACTTGGGTACAAGGTAATTCTTTTTAACCAATCTTCTATAAGTGTTGCCAGATTTTCGAATACCTGCAGCAAGTTTATTAAATTCCGCGATTTGAATCATTTGCTGGATTTATTGTTGAATTTCAATTCAGAAGGAAATAAAGCATTGATATTTCCTACAAATGATTTATTGGTTGGATTTTTATCAGATAATTATGATAAACTTTCAGAAAAATTCGTGCTTTCTATTTCGAGAAAAGAAATAACGGATATTGCCTATAACAAAAGAAATACATACGAAACTGCAAGAAAAGCCGGAATACCAATACCTAGAAGTTTTTATCCGGACACATTGGAAGAATTGGAAAATCTTGAAAAAAACCTTGAATACCCTGTAATTATAAAGCCAGCAGTAATGTATCATTTTTATAAAAAAGCAGGTAAAAAGGTTTTTTTATGCAGAAACAGGGATGAATTATTTTTAAATTATGCACTAGCGCTTAAAATAATACCGGCCAATGAAGTAATTATTCAGGAAATGTTGCAGGGGGGAGCGTCAAAGCTTTATTCATTTGCATCGTATGCCAAAGATGGACATGTATATGGCAGTTTTATTGCCAACCGGATTAGGCAAAAACCTATGGATTTTGGAGTGGCTACCACATTTGCAAAATCTGTAATATCTGAAAAGATTGATGAACTGGCACGAAAGTTTTTACTTTCTATCCGGTATTCCGGGGTTTCGGAAGTTGAATTTATGTTTGATGATAAATCAGGAAATTTTAAACTTATTGAAATTAATCCGCGAACCTGGAAATGGCACACCATGTCAAACAGGATTGGTATAAACCTTATAAAAATGTTAATTGATGATTTGAATGGTAAGGAAATAAAAGAACATCATAATACAATAGAAAACATCGGCTGGATAGAACAGTTGACGGATACATTTATTGTAATTTCTGAAATTCTGAAAGGAAGGATGAGTTTGAAAGATTACCTGAAATCAATCAGGATTCCGAAAGAATATGCCACATGGGACAGAAAAGATCCCTTGCCGGCTATAATGTATATTCTTTTATCTCCCTATTTTTATTTTATTCGATAATAATAACCAAAAATATAAAAGCCATGTTTGTTTTTTTCCTATTTATTGAATCACTGATAATAAGTACATTAATGTTTTTGTACTTAAACTACAAGGCAAAAGTTGAATTAAAATACCTTTTCCTTGATAATATAGTAATAGCGGTGGTATCCACTATACTTACATTTCTGTTCGATTCTTCGTATTTAGAAAATGCATTTTATTCGTATATACTTAACATTGCGATGGTTCCGACAGTTTTGGTGCTAAATACACTTGTAAGGTTTTACAGGGTACCCAACAGAAAAACCAAGGCCGGCGAAAAAGATATAGTTTCGCCTGCAGATGGTAATATTATTTATATAAAGCGCATTGAGGCAAACGATGTACCCTTTTCGATAAAGAATTTTGAAATATCCAGGTTATCTGAGCTGGCCAATACAGATATTCTAAAAACCCCTTGCTGGCTGATAGGAATAAATATGACGCCCTTTGATGTTCATAAAAATGCCGCTCCTATAACGGGAAAACTTATACTCAACAAGCATTTTGATGGAAAGTTTTTATCTTTAAAAGAAGGCAGGGCAGAAATTGAAAATGAGAGAAATACTATAGTAATTGACAATGGAGAATTTCAGGTAGGGGTTATACAGATTGCTTCGAAAAAAGTACGAAGAATAGAGACCTATTTTCGTGAGGGAGAAACGATTAAAAGAAGCAGTTGGTTTGGAATGATTAAATTTGGTTCACAGGTTGATATAATTCTTCCGGCCAATTACCAGGTTGAACTTAACCTGAAAGACCAGGTATATGCTGGTAAAACAATAATTGCAAGGCCAATACAGTCATAAATAAAAATTTGAAAAAATGCTTAAAGTAGCTCTAAGTCATGATGTTGACAGGATAAAGAAACATTACCAATATTTTACCAATTCTTTTAAATCATTGTTTAAAGGAAATATAAAAAATGCGCTTTATCATTATTCATCCTGTTTTGGGCCCGAACCCTATTGGAATTTTCCTGAAATAATGAAAATTGAAGAAAATTATGGTGTGCGATCTACTTTTTTTATCCTTGACGAAACCATCCCTTTCAAGGCATTTGACAGGAAAAACTGGCAGCTTTCGCTAGGGAGATACAAGATAGACAATCCTAAAATTGTGGATGCTGTAAAAACACTTGATAAAAATGGTTGGGAAATAGGTGTACATGGCTCATACCTGTCGTACAACAATGAACAATTATTGAAAAAAGAAAAAGAAAATATCGAAAATATAATTGGCCATGAAATTATTGGTACCCGGCAGCATTATCTTAACTGGGATAAAACGACCTGGGGTATTCAGAAAAATCTTGGATTTAAATATGATTCAACCTGGGGATTAACCGACGGAATAGGTTTTAAAGAAGGAAAAGCACTGTCATTCAGGCCTTTTAATGATTATTTTATTGAAATTCCTCTTACAGTTATGGACATTCCATTTATGGCCACAACCAACAGGTGGGAAAAGTTTAATTCAATTTTAGATGAAATAGAACAAAAAGATGGTGTCCTGGTTATCAACTGGCATCACAGGGTTTACAAGGAAAAAGAATTTCCGGGATTTAATAGCTCCTATCATAGAATTATAAAAGAGTGTATGGCACGAAATGCTAAATTTAATACCATGTCAGAAATTTATCAACAATTGAATAAAGATTTGCCATGATGCGTATTATCATTGATGTAAACCATCCCGGACATGTTCATCTTTTCAAAAATTTTGCTTTTTTGGCCGAAAAAGAAGGTTGGAAAGTACTTTTTACAGCTAAAGACAAAGAAGTAACCCTCGATTTATTAAAGGCATACAAACTAAACTACAAGTGCCTTGGAAAACATTATACAGGCAAGGCAGGTAAAATTTTCAGCCTTTTAAATCATACATTAAGACTTTTTTTTATTTCAATTTATTACAGGACAAATTTGTTTTTAAGTCACGGATCTGTTCCGGCATCGTGGGTTTCGTTTATTTTAAGAAGAAAATATATTGCATTTGAAGATACCGGCAATATGGAACAGGTAAAGCTTTATAAACCTTTTGCCCATGCAATTTTAACTACAGAATGTTTTAACCACGATTACGGTAAAATTCAGGTTAGATATAAAGGCTACCACGAAATTGCCTACCTTCATCCAAAATACTTTAAACCAGATGCTTCTGTTTTGGATTTATTGGGTGTGGCCAAGAATGAAAAATACTTTATTCTGAGGTTTATATCTTGGGGGGCATCGCATGATGGAACAGAAAGAGGTCCTTCGGACAAGGAAAAGGAGGAGATTGTAAACCTGCTTTTAAAGTATGGTAAAGTATATATTACTTCAGAAGCCGGACTGCCACAGAGCCTTACCCAATATAGGATAAAGATATCGCCTGAAAAAATCCACGATGCCCTGGCTTTTGCTGAACTTTTTGTGGGCGAAGGTCTAACAATGGCATCAGAATGTGCGGTAATTGGAACACCTGCAATTTTGATAAATACAATGAAAGCAGCAACTATTGATGAACAGCAAGGTTATGGACTTTTATTTCAGATAACAAAACAGGAACAGATTCTTTCAAAATTAAAGCAATTATTAGGTGATACGAGTTTAAAAAGCAATTGGGCTGAAAAAAGAAATAAACTTTTGTCAGAAAAAATAGATATTACTGCATTTACACTTTGGTTTGTAAAAAACTTTCCTTCCAGTATTAAAATATTGAAAGAGGACCAATCTTTTCAGGAGAAATTCAAATAAGAAAAGAAAGATGAACTATTCGTTCCAGGTTATCAGGTAATCAGTGGTAGAATCTCCTTTTCCCATTGATTTAAGCATTTCCACTTTAGGACTTTTAAATTTTGAGAATTCCAGCGTATTTTTTATCCAGCCATAAATTCGGTAATCGACAATTATATTTGGTTTTTGGAACTCTGTAATTGAAACAACAGCCAAATCCTTTGCCCGGCGCGTAATTTCCATTTTGCAAGGCCTGTAATAACTCGAAATCAAAGTTGACGCCCTGTTTACAATAAACGAAGGGGAACTCACCATTACCAGCATTTTATAAACTCCTTTTATGGCCTGGGCCGAACTGTAAATTCCGAGTTCAAAAGCAGCTTTTTGTACATCCCTGAAAAACATTTCCCCGATTATTCTTGTTGGCGTTATTATAGATGATTCAATCGGGTACCAACTTGTAAGGCTTATCCTGTTTTCGATAATTGTTTTGGAGTCGGCTGGCAGTGCATTTAGCCACGAATTATATTCATTGGGATATTTTTCATTTACAAATTCCTGAATTGATTTAACCGCTGTACCTTTTACTTCCATTTCACCAGTTTAGATTTGAATTAAACGTTATAAATATAGAGAAATATAATCAAATATGCAACCAGCAGGATTATTGAAAAATTTCATTTGTATTTGTCATTAGTTTAAATTACAACTTACTTAGATTGTATATAACAGAAGTAACAAAGTAAATCTATAGTAGAAATATGATTTATTTTATTAAAGAAACAGGATTTCATGAACAAAAAGCCAGAATTAATAAAACACTACCATAGAAAGAATTTGAGGAAAATCAAATAATCACTGAAATTCTTTAACCATTTTATCTAAAAATAAAAAATCGAGCATTAATTCTATTTCAAACGGTAAAATTCCATGTTTTGTCAAAAATTCCTTGTCGTCGAGAAAATCTTTTTTGAAAATTGTTTCGTCGGTTGTCATTTTTAGTCCTTTACGGTAAAATTCAACTGCTTTTTCTATTTCGTGTTTACACCAATAGGAATTGCCCAGGCCAATAAAATCAGGAACGCTTGCATCGTTCATTTCAATAATTTTCTGGTAATATTTTATTGATGTATCGAATTTGCCCATAACAAATGAGCACCAGGCAATTGGGCGCAGTATTTTATTGTTAGATGGGGCAAAATACTCTACTTTAAAATAGTGTTTCAGTGCATTTTCATAGTCTTTTATTCTAAGGTAAGCATGTCCGAGGTGGGCCTGGATATAAAGATTTTCAGGTTCTTCAGATTCTGCCTTGTGATAATACTCTATCGCTTTTTCGTGATTGTTTTTTTCCCTGTAGCAAAGCGCTATTTTTTTATAGTTCCAGTTTAAATTGGTACCGAAGAGTTCTGCTTTTTTATAGTATTTTAAAGCATTGTCAAAATCTTTAAGCTTTTGAAATGAAAATGCAATTTTTTCAAAAGCCTGTTGGTTGTTAAATCCTTTTTCAATTAATATTTTATACACATTAACCGTATCAATAAAATATTCATTTTTAAAGTAAAGGCCTCCTATTTTACTATACATTTCTTCATCGTACCAGTATTCCAGAAATAAGCTGGTATTGTATAGATCCAATTTATCACCGAATATGTCCAAAAACTCCGATTTGTCGGGGGAGATTTTAAAAAACCTGTATAAATCCTGTATGTACTGGTTAATAATGTATTTGTCAATCATTGACTTGTTAACAAGCTCATCATCTTTTACAATTTCGTTCATGTTTTCGAGTTCGGCATTGAACATTTCCAACATCATATTTTTTTGAACATCGGGCATGTACCTGACATTCATAATAAACGAATATTTATCGGAATTACATAAAAAGGCTGATTTCTCAAGGCCTTCGATAAAAAGTTCGGAATTAAATCCTTCCTTTTCGAAACGAAAAGCTTCTTTAACCTCCTTGTTTTCTTTATAAAAAGGTAAAAACCAATTCGAGGGCTTCTTGAAAAAATCAAAATGCTTAAGCATGGCAAAGGCACTCATAAAAACATCTGCCCCTTCAATTTGCATTTTCGAAAACTCTTCAAGTTTATTCAATAAATCCGGAGAATCTTCAAAAACCATTTCCCAGTCAGGGTTTTTGTCTTCCCCGAATTGTTCTTTAAGAATATCATCAAGCCTGAGTTTTTCTTCTATTTTGGGTTTCATTTTGGCTACTTCGGGTATTATTTCTTCGTGCAGTTTTCTTGAAATCTTATCGGTGTCTTTTGTTCTGATAATTTGTAAAATTGTATATCCCAGGTTTTTAAAGAAATCTTTCTCGGTTTTAATTTGTTTTATTTTTACTACAATTTCAGGATAATCTTTAAGCCTTGAGGAATAAAAATATATTCCAAACACAAGGCCAACAAAAGCTCTCTGCCATACTTTCGGGGTTCCTTTGTAATAAAAGCCAAACAGGAAGTATAATTTTCTTTCATCAAAATTCATTAATAGTGAAATAGTTAAAGCGCTTACTATGAGCGATTCATCGACCCAATTTGTTTTTTTGCTTTTTAATATTTTTTCCAGAAATTCAATATCTTCCTCATTAAGTAATGCCGATGTCCAAATTCTTTTAAAAACTTTGTCTGATTCCTGACCTAATTTTCCGGAAAGAATGCTTTTTTCTATAATTCCACGGTTGGCCAGAAATTCGAAATTGGTTTCCTGGCGAATGGTATTTATTGCCCAGAATTTTTTTTCTTCAATAAAGATTTTCTTTATTTCGTCGATTATTGCATAAAGTGCCCGAAGCAGGTTTGAATAAATTATATCCCGGTCAGGATCTTCCACTTTCATGAAGGCATATTTAAGCAGGTTGGTATAAATTTCGGCTTGTTTGCGAATTTTATCATTTAATATAACCAACGATTTATTTTCAGTAATTGTCTGGTTTAATTCTCTGAAAACATCACTAAGATGATGATTGGCCACTAGTTTGCAAAGCCTGTCAATTTTATTGTTAATTTGAATTAATTCCATAATTAAAAGAATTTATTATTTCATCCTTATATGGATAGATGCAGTAAATTAGTGAGCTGTTCGAACCACCGTACTAAAAACAGGTACAAAATCTGGTTAAGACTCAATTAATATACCAACTCAAATAATCATAATTTAACTGACAAATTGTCTATAAGATTAATATTGAAAAAATGAATGAAAAAACCATAAAAAAATTGGCTTTAAAGTACTCAAAAAGTAATTTTTATTTTCGTACACCATTCAAAAGTACACTATTATTGACAAAAACGAATTGTTTTTTATGATATTGATGAGTTATTTGAATAATTTGATCAGCATAAAAGTGCCATTGATGATGTTAAATTAATTCGACATGAATTTAAGTCTAAAGTTAGTAAAATATAGTATTTTCAGGGAATACAGCTTTTTTTATTCATAAATTTTAAATAGATTTGTAAGACATTGATTTTATCGAAAACAATCTTCCTTTTTTTTATCAATTTTTGAGTTAGGATATCTTTATTAAAACCTTAAAAATACTTTTGATTTTATCTTGTTATACCTTAATTGTAAAACTAAATAAAACATAAAACTTTAGACAAATGAAGAAAATCTTGCCTGTATTTTCAATAAATCAAATACTTTTCATCGTGCTGATTGGTGCTGTTTTATTAAATTCCTGCATACCGCAAAGAAAACTAAAATATCTCCAGACAAAAGTGGAAGGAGATACGCTGAATGAGTTTGTTTTAAAACAAAGGCCTAAAAACATTGTACGCCCGTTTGATAACATTTATGTTAAGGTAATAAGCCCTGATGCAACCACTTCGGCAATGTTTAACAGCGAGACCATGAATTTACAAATTGTGAATTACAATATGATTAGCTACACCGTGAATGATTCAGGATATATTGTTTTTCCATTTGTTGGATTAATAAGAGTTAAGGATTTAACAATTCTGGCTGCGCAGGATACCATCCAAAAAGCGATAAGTCAATATATCAGTGAGGCTGCGGTGATTGTAAAGTTTGTAGGAAAAAGCATTACTGTTGTAGGGGAAGTATTCAGGCAAGGTGAATATGTGATTTACTCTGACAATATAAATATTTTTAAGGCAATTTCCCTTGCCGGGGGTATGACGGATTACGGCAATCGTGAACAGGTTAAAATCATACGCGAAGAAAACGGAAAAGCCGTTATTAATATAGTAAATCTTACGGATAAACATTTTCTTGAATCCCAGTTTTATTATTTGCGGCCAGATGATATTCTGGTAATTGATCCGTATAAACAAAAAGCATTTGGATTTGCACAATTCCCTTATAACCTGGTAATGACAGGGATGACCACCATTATTGCAATCCTTGCATTTATGCAGACCTATCAACATTAACAGTTTAAAAAACAATACAATGGTTAAAAATATACGACCTACAGATTTAGAATCCTCAAATATTGATTTTTATAAATCGCTGGTTAAAAAATTTATAAAGAATTGGTATTGGTTTGTCGTAAGTATGGTTGTAGCCTTGAGTGCTGCCATACTTATTATTAAATCAACAGCTCCGCAATACCGGAATAGCCTTTTGATGTTGTTCTCTGAAGCAAATTCACGACAACAGCAGCAACAAAGAAATGCCGGTGATATGATGCAGTTCGAAATGTTTGATATTCAGGGAAATATAGAAGATGAATTAGGGGTAATCAGTTCATTTCCAATTATAAACAAAACCCTGAAGGAGCTTAACCTCATGGTTTCTTATTATATAAAATCCGGGTTGGCAACCAGCGAAATGTATAAAAATTCACCTTTTATGGTAATGATTGATCCGGAATACTCCCAGCCACTTGAAATCATGTTTGAAGTTGAACTTTTGTCAAACGAAAAATTTAAGCTAAAAGTAAAATCCGAAGAACCATTTTCCCTTTTTAATTATTCAAAAAATCAGGTAACCGGAAGTGTAAAGAACATTAACCTGGAACAGGAATTCAATTTTGGTGACGAGATTAAAATGAATGATGTGAGATTCAGGATATTACTTAATGGAAATTATGTTCCTGAGGATTATTATGGTTCAAAGCTGTTTTTTAAGTTTAATGATATGGATTTGCTTACTTATTCCTATCAGTTGGGTTTAAAAATAGAAAGGCTCTCTGCTCAATCATCCTTGGTTTCACTGGAATTTACAAGCGGCAATGCTGAGCTAGTTACCGATTTTTTAAATACCCTTGCAAAAGTATATCTGGACAATAACCTGGAAAAAAAGAACATGAAAGCAAACAAAACAATCAGGTTTATTGAAGGACAGATAGCTGAAATTGCTGATTCTCTGGGATATACATCCAGCCAGCTTAAAAATTTTCGTACAAGAAATAAAGTAATGGATATCAATTATTTATCCCAAAGTGTATACCAGCAAATGAGGGAACTTGAGAATCAGAAAGCGGTATTGACATTAAAATCAAAGTATTACGATTATATTAAAGCATATTTTGAAAGCAATAAAGATTTAAATGATTTATTAGCCCCTTCGGCCATGGGAGTTGAAGATCCGCAATTAACCCTTTTAATTAACCAACTTACCACACTTAACCAGGAAAGGGCTACAAAAATTGACAACAATACCACTAAAAACATGCAACTTCCTGCATTAAATGCAAAAATAAATAACCTTAAAAAAACAATTTTAGAGCAGATTGACTATATAGTTAATACTTCAACAATCACTATTAACGATATAAATAAAAGAATTGCAAGCTTAAGCCAGGAAGTAAACAACCTGCCAAATGTGGAGGATGAATTAAGGAATTTTCAACGTGATTTTGCCTTAAATGATGCCATTTACACTTTTTTGCTGACAAAAAGATCAGAATCGCAGATAGCAAGGGCATCAAATTCGCCTGATTATGAAGTTGCAGATCCGTCAAAATTAAGCAGTGCACTTGAGGTGGCACCAAAAAGTGCCATTATAATGGTAAGTGCGTTTTTTCTTGGCCTTATGGCACCCATTGGACTAATATTGTTACTTTCGGCTTTTGATGATTCCATAACTGACCGGAGGGATATAGATAAAATTACAAGTTTCCCGCATCTAGGAATTATTTCTCGCAACGACAGGAATACCATGCTTCCGATTTTTGATTTTCCGAAATCGCTGATTGCTGAGTCGTTTAGGTCTGTTCGAACGAGTTTGCAGTTTTTCCAAAAAGGACAGCCAAAACAGAAAATTCTTGTTACTTCTTCCATAAGTGGTGATGGAAAAACCTTTATCGCGATGAATCTTGCTTCGGCATTTTCCTATTATGGAAAAAAAACATTATTGCTGGAATTTGATTTGCGGAATCCAAAATTAAATGATTACATGGGATTTGAAAAGGCTAAAGGATTAAGTAGTTATTTAATAAATGATGCACGGTTGGAAGAAATAATTCAAAAAACAAGTATGAAAAACCTGGATGTAATTGTAGCAGGTGAAATGCCACCAAACCCCGTTGAATTAATAGCATCAGAAAATACAAAAAACCTGATTGACATTCTTGAATCGATTTATGATTACATAGTTATTGATTCTCCGCCCCTTGGATTAGTAACTGATTCATATCTATTAATGGAACATTCCGATGCAAATATTTTTGCAGTGAGGTTTAATCATACAAATAAAAATGTTTTCAGCAATCTGATAAGGGATTTGGAACAGAAGGGAATTTCAAACGTTGCCATTTTAATTAATGATGATGAAAATAAAACCCAATCTTCTTATTATGATGATGAAATTAAGGATTTATCTTATTGGAAAAGAAAATTTCGTACCTTTAAAAGGCTGGTTAAGGTAAAGAAAGTTAAAGTTGGATAATCGGTGTATATATTAATCAAAGGATAGCCGGGTAAAACCGGCTTTTTTAATCCTTTCAAACTCATGATAGGAATTTTTCCATATTCGGTTAACTGATTTTCAACATTCTGACAGGATTTTTATATTTGCGAAAAAATAGTGTATGTCATTGATACTTTCCGAAAAGGATTTGGATAAAATTATACTGGTGGGCGACAGGGTATTGATTAAGCCCAAAACTTTCAGCGAAAAAACGAAATCAGGTTTGTTTCTGGCTCCGGGTGTACAGCAAAATGAAAAATTATATTCGGGCTACGTTATTAAGGTTGGTCCCGGTTACCCGATACCTGCGGTGCAGGAATATGATGAGCCGTGGAAAGATAAATCAGATGAGGTCAAATATGTTCCACTTCAACCAAAACGTGGTGATTTAGCAGTTTACCTTCAAAACAGCGCATGGGAAATTGTTTTCAACAATGAAAAATACCTCATAGTGCCAAATTCTGCAATCCTTATGCTGGTTAGGGACGAAGACCTTATGCGTGGATGAAAGGAGCAATTTTAGGATTTTCAACTTAAATTAACGTTTCATAATTTTCTCAAAAATATCCCATTCTTCGGGTTTTATCATTTCCAGAAAATTAAATTCTCCTGCACCTGCAAGCCATTCACCGCCATCTATTGTTACAACGTCACCGGTTATATATGTTGCGGCATCGGAAATTAAAAAGGTAGCCAGATTGGCCAGTTCAATATGCTCACCGGTTCTTTTCAGCGGAATCCTGTTTATAAGTTTTTCGGCCATTTTAGGATCAGGAAATAGTCGTTCCCAGGCACCTTTTGTAGGAAATGGTCCCGGGGCAACAGCATTTAGCCTTATTCCGTATTTTCCCCATTCGGCAGCCAACGACCGTGTAAGGTTTAAAACCCCTGCCTTACTTATCGACGAAGGCACAACATAGCCTGTTCCTGTACTGGCATAAGTGGTAACTATATTTAGAATGCAACCGTTTACCTTTTTTGAAATCCAGTATTTTCCAAGGGCAAGGCTGAAATTGTAGGTTCCTTTTAAAACTATATCCACAATTGTATCGAAAGCTTTATAACTGAGCCGTTCAGTAGGACTAATAAAATTACCGGCTGCATTATTGACTAATACATCTATTTTACCAAATTTTTCAGTAACAATGGCAATTAGTTTTTCAATTTCATCCGGTTTTCTTACGTCTAATTGAAAAGGAAAAACCGTGTTTCCCGTTTCTTTTTCAATTTCAAGAGCTGTTTGTTCTAAAATTTCAATTTTACGGCTACAAATAATGCAAACAGCGCCAAGTTCCGAAAATCTTTTTGTCATCGATTTTCCGAGCCCGGAGCCACCACCGGTAACAATAATTACTTTATTTTTTAAAACATCTTCTTTAAACATAGTTATAGCATTTTTGAATTAAATATACAATTTTACTTAATATCTTGCTATTTGTTTTTTTCAAAATGAATTTTCTGGATAGTTTTTTACATTTGTGGAGTGCAGATTTTAATTTTAATCCTTAAAAATTTAATGTAATTGGAAACACTGAATAACAATCCTCTGGCCGGTTTGGTTAAAAAATGGAGTGGCGAAGAAGCTGTCAATATAATTGAATTGCCTGAATCGGGCTCATACAGGCGATATTTCCGTTTGTTTACGAATTCAAAAACCGTGGTGGGTGTAATTAATAAAGATGAAAAAGAAAACCGTGCTTTTATTGAATTTTCAAAACATTTTCGGTCAAAAGGTTTACCTGTTCCTGAAATATATGCCGACGATCTGAAAAACGACATTTACCTTCAGGAAGATTTGGGTGATACAACGCTATATTCGTGGCTATCGAACGTAAAAAAAGGTATTGAATTTTCAGACGATATAATATTGGTTTATAAAAAAGTACTGGATGAATTATTAAAGTTTCAGGTAAAAGGGGCAGAAGGATTTAATTACTCATATTGTTACCCCAGGGCCGCTTTCGATAAGCAATCGATGATGTGGGATTTGAATTATTTCAAATACTATTTTCTCAAACTGGCAAAAATTCCATTTGATGAGCAGGATTTAGAAAATGATTTTCAGCGGTTTACGGATTTCTTACTTGAAGCGGATTGTAACTATTTCCTTTACCGCGATTTTCAGTCGAGAAATGTAATGCTTAAAGATAATATTCCGTATTTTATTGATTACCAGGGTGGAAGAAAAGGTGCTTTGCAATACGATTTGGCCTCACTCCTCTACGATTCCAAGGCTGATATTCCACAGGAAACACGGAATGAGCTTAAAAACTATTATGTTGAAGCACTTGACAGGATTAAACCGGGCAGTGCTGATACCTTTAACCATTTTTATGCTGGTTATTCGCTCATCAGGCTGCTTCAGGCCATGGGCGCCTATGGTTTCAGGGGTTTTTATGAGAAAAAAACCCATTTTCTGCAAAGTATTCCGTATGCAGTTCAAAACCTTGAATATCTTTTGGATGCAGGTAATTTACCATCAGAATTCAATGAACTTTGGGCTGTTTTAAGAAGATTAACTAAATCGGAAGAATTGTCGAAATTTAAAAACCAGGATAGAAAATTAAAAGTCCAGGTTTTTAGCTTTTCTTATAAAAAAGGGCTGCCAACAGATGATTCAGGAAATGGCGGTGGATTTGTTTTCGATTGCCGTGCCATCCATAATCCGGGGCGATACGATGAATTTCTTAAATTAACAGGCCGCGACCAGGAGGTAATAGATTTTTTCGAAAAAGAAGAAGAAATGACCCAATTTCTTCAATCGGTTTACCAGGTTGTGGATCAATCGGTTGAAAAATATTTGAAAAGAGGATTTACTAACCTTATGTTATCATTTGGTTGTACTGGCGGGCAACACAGGTCGGTTTATGCCGCTGAACAAACATCAAAACATTTAAAATTAAAGTTTGATATAAATATTGTTTTGAACCATCGGGAGCAGGGCCTGGTTTTTCAATAAATTCAATTCTAAAAAAAATGAAAGCGATGATATTGGCTGCCGGCAATGGCACAAGACTTAAGCCGCTAACTGATTACAAGCCGAAAGCGTTGGTACAAATTCATGGAATTCCACTTTTAGAGTTAATTATTAAACGATTAATTAAGTTTGGCTTTACAGATCTGATAATAAATGTTCATCATTTTGCAGATCAAATCCTGGATTTTTTAACTTTCAATAATCATTTCGGAATTAATATAGCAATTTCGGACGAAACCGGTTTATTGCTGGAAACAGGTGGTGGTATTGTAAATGCGAAATGGTTTTTAAATGACAATGAACCATTCATGGTTTACAACGTAGATATTTTGTCAGATATTAATTTATCACAACTTGTTGATTATCATATAAAAAATGGTGCATTAGCAACTCTCGCAGTTAAAGAAAGAAATACTTCAAGGCAAATTCTCTTTGATGAAAAATACAACCTCTGCGAATGGCGAAATGTACAAACTGGCGAACGAAAAATCAGCAGAACACCCTGTGGTGAATTAAAACCTTTGGCTTTCAGTGGAATACATGTGCTGAACCCTGTAATATTTGATTTGATTGAAGAAAAAGGTGTGTTTTCAATAATGGATGTTTATTTGCGACTGGCTAAAAATTACGAAATTAAAGGTTTCGATCACAGCAATACCAGCTGGTACGATATGGGCAGGTATGAACATGTAGTAGATTTTAACAATTCCGGAAGCCTGGAATTCCTTAATAAATAGCGATTTAAGATTAATTTATTCCTTTAAAAAGGAAAACAAACTAATTTAATGACTGGAACTTTAATCAATGCCTCAGCTATTCTGGTTGGAACGCTAATTGGCGTATTGCTTAAAAGCAAATTACCGGTCAGGATTGTCACACTTGTTTTTCAATCAACCGGACTGTTCACCTTCGCACTAGGCTTTGCTATGTCCTTGAAAATGAGTAATTTTCTTTTAGTTGTATTTAGCCTAACCCTTGGGGCAATTATTGGCGAAGGACTAAACCTTGAGCAATACCTTGAAAATTTCAGCAATTGGTTTAAGGCAAAATTAAAGATTGGAAGCGAAAAGTTCACCGAAGGTATGATTACTGCTTTTTTATTGTATTGTATGGGATCGATGACCATACTTGGCGCATTTAATGAAGGAATGAAAGGCGATTCTACACTTTTAATTACCAAATCGGTGATGGATGGATTTGCTTCCATAGCTCTTTCTTCTGCATTAGGCTTTGGGGTTGGATTTTCAATTATCCCATTGTTGGTTTACCAGGGCGGACTTACAATGTTTGCAAGCTACCTTGGAAATTTTTTCACCGATTTAATGATTTCAGAGTTAACTGCTACCGGTGGTATACTTTTAATCGGCATGGGATTTAACATCCTTGAAATTAAGCGGATAAAAGTATTTAACCTTTTACCTTCGCTTATACTTATAGTTTTTTTTACCTATTTAAAGCAGCATTACCAACTTCAGTTTTAATAGATTACCAGAACAAAAAAGCAATTAAAAACAGATTTTCCAACAAAAAACCGATAAAAATTGTCTTATAAATCACTATATGCCGCATTTGATTTGTATCCTTCACCAAAAGGGGCAGCAACTCATATTTATCAATTTTCAAATGCATTATTTTCGTATTTTAATGGTGGATATCTTTTTGTTTTAGGAAATGACAGATTGCCTGTCTATCAAAAAGAAGAAAACATCGAAATTTTCAGGTTTAACGAACCTGTTCCAAACTATCTCGAAAGGGCTGAATTATTTGGTATCTCTTTGTCAAATTTTGTTTCAGATAAAAAGGATTTGCAATTGGTACATTTCAGGGATATTTGGAGCGGATTGGCCCTATTAACTGAAAACAGGAAATATCGTACAGTGTTCGAAGTCAATGCCTTACCTTCAATTGAATTGCCATACAGGTACAGTTTAATTTCTGTTCAAACGCTTGAAAAGATTAGAAACCTTGAATTGTTTTGTCTTCAAAACTGCGACCAGATTATTTGTCCATCTGCTGTAATAAAAGAAAACCTGGTTAAGCTGGAATTACCTGCCGAAAAAATTGCGTTAATAAGCAATGGCGCCGATTTAACTGTTAACATTAAGGAAGTGCCCGGGAAACCTGAGAATTATATTATTTATTTTGGTGCATTACAAATTTGGCAGGGCGTTGACGATTTAATCAAAGCTTTTTCAAATTTGCGTGATTTTGAAGATTTAAAGCTTGTAATTTGTTCTTCAAACAGGCCTGGTTTTGCCAAACCTTACAAAAAGCTCGCTGTTAAACTCGGAGTGGATAAAAATATTATCTGGAATTATCAACTACCGAAAGAAGAATTAAACGATTGGGTAAAAAATGCCAAAGTATCAGTCGCACCCATGAAAGATACAGAGCGGAATACAGTTCAGGGATTCAGCCCTTTAAAGATTTTTGAATCCATGGCGTTGTCAACGCCAGTTGTGGCAACTGATTTGCCCTCAGTACGTGAAATAATTACGGATAAGGAAAACGGAAGGTTAACGCGTCCCGACAGGCCGGCAGAACTTTCACGCGTAATCAGGTTTTTGTTGGATTACCCGTCTTATGCTGAAAAACTTGGAATGAACGGGAAGGCAACCATTGAAAAAAAGTTTAGCTGGCATCAAAAAATTGAAGATTTAAAAGGGATTTATTCAAATTTGATTAAATTTGATTCATCAATTTTTCGTATATGAACACCTCGATTATAAAAATTTACAATTCACTTACTGCAGAACAGAAACAGTTTGTTGATTCAAAGAAAGTTAACAGCACACAAAAAATAAAAAAATGGATAGATTTGTTCAGGCCAATTGCACAAATGGACAAATTAAACGACACCAAAAGAAAGAGAAAAAGTGTGTGGCTTTGGGTTCTAGGAATTAGTTCCTTTTTTTTGCTTTTTTTCAGTATCGGATTTCCTTTGCTGTTAATAGCCGTGCTTATACTTGTCCTGATTTTTATAATACAATTCAGAAAACTGAATGCTTTGAATAAAATTGATATCGGTAACCATTTGCGACTTTTTCTGATGCCGTTTTTGGTAGTAATGAAGGAAGAATCGGAAGAAGATGCCAAAGCCAGCCTGGTGTTTGATGCCATGCCTTCGACAAACCAAAAGTTTTTTGTAAAACAAATCAATAACAACAACAAGGGTTATCCAAAAATAATTACTTCACTTTATAATCATCCCTGGCTCGAAACTGAAATGCTACTGGCAGATGGAACCGCAATACAAATTGAAATTATTGATTTTGTTGCTAGAAAAGACATTACAAAAAGAGGCTCATCCGGTAAAGTAAAATCAAAAGTTAAATTCAAGATAAAACATAATGTTAAGTTAAGGGTAAACTTCAGTAAATCAAGATATAATCTGGACAAAACCAATGAACTCTTTCAAATAATTGATTCCGATAATTTCTATCAGCTTAAAACCAAGCAAAAAATTATAACCTTGTCTGCTGAAGAAAGTCTTCCGCTTAATGGCGTTTTATCTTTAATTTCAAGTGCTTACAAGAATGTTAAAGCCATCTAATTAATAATTGACATTATGAATAAATGCGAAATAAAACAGGGAATTTTTGTACTCACTGCATGTAATAAATCAACTACAGTAACCTGCGACAGCTGCCTCTCAGCTGTATGCGAAAAGCATCAGCAATTGGATGGCCCAAAAGTTCTTTGCCTGGAATGTTATGCAAAAGCCCATCCCGAAAAATTTAAAAACATGGGAAAAGGTTCAGCTTACGACCAGTTTGAAAATGATTATTACCGTAATTATGGAATTTGGTATTTTGGGATGAGACAGAATTTTTATCATACGAATCAATACAGTCCTTTTAACGAAAGTGATTATTCAAATTTTAACAGGCAAACCAATCCCGACTTTGATGAAGAGCAGGCTTCAGGAAGTTTTTTTGATAGTTAAAAATTAGTCAGGGTATAAAATGGCGGAGAAATTAAAACCTGTTGTTCTTTGGCTTACTGAAAACTATTACCCAAACAGGGGTGGGATGGCCCAATCATGCGACCGTATTGTTCAATCTCTCAGAAACTTAGGATTATTCATAGGCCTGGTTCATTTCAGAAGCAGCAAAAACAAACTAAAAATGAAAACCGTTCAAAATGGTTTTTATTTGGCTATGCCAGCAGATGAAGATTCCGGGCATTCTTACAATGTTTTATTGGCTTTTCTTTCAAATCCTGGTAACAGTTATAATTTTACACATATCGTTGCATTTGGTGGTTACCTGCCTGTACTGGGTGGTCCTGTTTTGTCTAAATTGCTTAAAATTGAATTGGTTACATTTTTAAGAGGAAACGATTTTGATAGTTTTATTTTTTCAGCCAAAAAGCGTGATTTCTTATTTTACGCAATTAATAATTCAAAAGTAATTTGTACAGTAACAAAAGAACAAAAAGAAAAAATTGAAAAACTTATTCCACATCATAACGTACAGTATATTCCAAATGGAATAGATATTGCCGAGTGGAATCCACATACAAGTGAATTGGAAAACTCAAAAAAATGGAAATCGGAAAACGTAAAATCTGGCAAAAGAGTTATTGGTGTGTTTGGCCATCTGAAACCGAAAAAAGGCCTCGATTTGTTCATTCATTCCGTTGTTTTATCCGGTATTCAGGAAAAGATTTTCCTTTTAATAAGCGGTGAAACAGACAAGGCTATTGAGCAAAGTCTGGATGCAGCGGGCGTTGATTATTTCATTTCCCCGTTTCTCGATCGTTTTGAAATGCTTGCCTGGTACCCTGCATGCGATGCTGTTGCGATTCCTTCAATTTATGATGGTATGCCAAATGTGTTGTTGGAAGCAGCAGCCCTTTCAATTCCAATCATAGCTTCAAATGTAGGGGGAATGAGAGATATTCTGACTGAAGGAAAACATGGTTTTATTTTTCTACCTGCCGATGAACAAAGTTGTGCCCGAGCCATATCAAGGTTTATCAGTTCAAGTGAGGAAGAACTTTTAAGAATGGGACAGAATTGTAAAAATCTTGTTAAAAACAGCTATACAGCTGAAATAGAAGCGAATAGTTATTTTAATTTGTTTACAGAATATTAACTTAAAATATAAACTATGAAACTGATGAAGACCTTTTTGTGCCTGGCATTAATAACAGGTTTATTTTCATGCAACCAGAACAGTGGAAATGAGGATAAAAACGCAAATCATGACCAGGAATCGATGAATGATTCAAATAGCATGGAAAATTTAAATTCTATAGTGGTAAAATCTGGCGGTGCCACTATTGCCAAAGTTAGCGCCACTCCTTCTGAAATTTGGTTTTCGCTCAGAGGCAAAGAATATCAATCAAAATTAAAAGGCGACAAACGAAAGTATGCTGTAAAAAAAGGTGAAATTACATATGAAGTAAAATACAAAGATGATGCATTTAAAGTAAGGACAGCTTCCGGCGATCTGCTATGGAAAATAAAGCTATACGACGACAAGGTAAAAATCAGCAATAACGAGGAAAACTTAAACAGCTATGAAATTAAAAAATCTAATCCCGATAAATACAAATTGAAAAAAGACGAAAACACATTAGGGGAGATAGAATTGAAAAAATCGGACCGAAAAGTTGAAATTGGTTCACAAAATAGCCATTTTGAGATAGAAACCGATCGTATTTATCTGGGGTACGGCGCTTTATTAATTGATGAAATTCCTGAAGATATCCGGATTATAATTATGGCAGAATTAATTGCAAAAGATAAATGAAAATTAAAGAATATATTTAAAACTTTTATTGTAGTTTTAAATTACAAGTAAAAATTAAAAATAGCTTTTAAAACCAAAGCAAAATTATTTTTTTTAAATAAATTTCATTTTGCTACTTTTGTTTTTTGAAAATCCGGTTTGGTTTCCGGATTTTACTTTTTAAAAGAAGTCAAAATGTTGATCAGCACAGAAATAAAAAACAAGGTTTTATCCCTGCTTTTAAAATTAATTGAATTAAACCGTGACAAAATTATTGCCGCCAACCGGGAAGATTTTTCTCATGCCATGGAAATTGATAAAACCCTGGCCGACAGATTAAAGGTAGATGATAATAAAATAGATGAGATGGTGGCTGCCATAAGAGGGGTCATTGAGATGGAAGATACGGTAGGTAAAAATTTGTATGAATTTGATCACCCTAATGGATTAAAAATTAAGAATATAGTAGTACCCTTTGGTAATGTACTGATCATTTACGAATCCAGGCCCGATGTTACCATTGAAGCTGCTATAAGTGCTTTTAAGGCGGGCAATAAGATTTATTTAAAGGGAGGCAAAGAGGCAAGAAATACAAACTTATTTCTGATAAGTTTATGGAAATCAGCATTAAATCAGTTTAATCTACCGGCTGAACTTGTCGAGTATCTTGATTTAAACAGGCAGCAGACCCGTGATTTGCTTGTACAAAATACTTTAAAGCTGGATTTGATTATCCCCAGGGGTGGGGACTTATTAATAAGTTTTGTGAAAGAAAATACAAAAGTACCGGTTTTAGTTAGTGGAAGGGGCAATAATTTTATTTATATTCATCGCGAAGCAGATTTTGAAATGGCCATAAACCTGGTTTTGGATGGCAAGAGCAGGCTTAGTGTTTGCAACGCTGTCGATAAAGTTTTGTTTGACAAAGGTTTACCCGATCTTGAAAATAAGATTAATAAACTACATGAAAAATTGACAGAAAAAAAGATTGAAGTTTTTGGCGATGGTGAAATATTTAAAGAATTAAATATCAATCAAATAGGGGATGTGTCCTGGTACCATGAAGAATTTTTAAGTGCCAGGATAATGTTTTTAGTAGTTGACCATGCAGAACTGGCAATAGAACTGATTAACAGGTATTCGGGCGGGCATTCTGCTGCTATTGTTACTGAAGATAAATCAACCTCAGCTCTGTTTATGGAAAAAGTAGACTGCGCAGCTGTGTACCACAATGCATCCTGCAGGTTTACCGATGGTGGCCAGTTTGGGTTGGGTGCCGAAATTGCTATAAGTACCCAGAAATTGCATTTCAGGGGCCCTGTCAGCTTGCAGCAATTGGTCACCAATAAATGGATAATTTCAGGCAGTGGTCAAACCCGTAATTATTATGAAAATGAAACCGATAATTGTTGTTAAGATTGGAACCTCTACCTTAACTGCCGGAACAAATAGCATTTCGAGGGGTAAAATTGAGGATATAGCAAGGCAGTTGGTTAAAATAATGCCAGAATATGGAATGGTATTGGTTTCATCGGGTGCTATTGCTACAGCCCGGCAATTTGTGAGTATTGACGGAGGTACTAATTTAGTTTCATCAAAACAGGCCCTCTCGGCAATCGGACAACCTAAATTAATGCAAATTTACAGCGAAGTATTTGCTGATTTTGGTTTAAGAATAGCACAATGCCTGATGACTTATCGTGATTTTGAGAATGAAGAATCAAGACAAAATACCAGGAATACAATTTATGAATTGTTAAAATATAATTTTGTGCCCATAATTAATGAAAACGACACTGTTGCAGTTGAAGAAATAATACTGGGTGATAACGACAAATTATCGGCGTTGGTAGCAGGATTGATGGATGCGGGAAAACTGATTATTGCTTCAGATATTGATGGATTGTTTGATAAAAACCCACATATTTATCCCGAAGCCAGGCTGATTGAAACAGTTACAGGACTTGACGCTATAAATCAGTATATTGAGGAGCGTGAAAATGGCCTGGGTACCGGGGGTATGTTGTCAAAGGTAAATGCCGTTAAGATTTGTTTTGAGAAGAATATTCCTGTTTGTATTGTAAATGGTGGGAAAAGCAATTTTATTGTTAATTGTCTGAACAACAATATAAAATATACCCATTTTGTTCCAAAGTCATTCGAAGCTTGCTGAGAGATTTTCTACTAATTCTCTTTACCAGGCATTAATCCTTTTGCTTGTAAATGTTTAAGTACAAAATTTAATTCACTGTAAGTATATTCATCACCAAGGGCTTCTTTTGCCGGCTTTAAAAAAGTACTCCCCGATTGCAGAAAGTACTTTTCGATAGTTGGTATTTTTTCAGATGATACAAAATTTACTGGTTCCAGTTCGCCTTTTCCGATAAAATAGGCAAGATGATTTTCGATTGTAATTTCAGTCATTTTTCGTTGCAGGGCTATTTCTCTAATACTTTTGCCACTGTTATAAAGCTCAAGACTTAATAGTTTAGTGTCTTTTTTATTTTTTTTATTTTCAGCTGCCTTTGACAATTCATGTTCGTTTATTTTGGTTTCCAGTTTATTTTTTGAAACAAAATCTGATATTATTGTAACAATTTCATTTCCGAATTTTTGTATTTTGTTTTGTCCAAGACCTTTAATAACTGAAAGATGATTTATTGAAACAGGCATTAACTGGGCCAGGGATTTCATGGTTTTTATCTGGATAATCATGTAAGGGGCAATATTTAGTTTTTCTGACATTTTGTCGCGCCATGATTTAAGCCGATTATAAAGATCGGAATTTAGCGGAATGTCTGATTTTTCTGTTTGAACTTTTTTTGTGCCAGGCATTTTAAACGTACTTATGGCAGATTTTGCACGGGTTTCGAGGTATTTTGATGTTGAAAATCCTTTGGTGCCCATTTCAAGGCAACAGATTTTAACCTGGAAGAGAGAAACAAGTTCTTCAAGATATTTTTTTAATGTTTTCTTAATCTGACTGTTATCCGTTTCTACCTGGAATTGAGAAATTAAATTATCGCGTATAGTTTCATTTTTTTCAATAAAATAAAAACTTCCTTTCATTATCCTTTCCTGTAAATTCGTATTTAAATTAATATCAGGATTTACGGAAACCATCATTTTTATTTGATTTTCAAACTTTTCTGAAACCGAATCTATTTCAATTTTAAACTTGTTAACATTGGTTTCCAGATTGGCCAGAATTTCTTCTTTTGTTTCAAAAGTAAGCTCTTTTATTATTTTAATTCCGCTGAAAATTTTTTTCAATATTTGTTTAAATCCAAACAATTCAATTAATAATCCCAGGTCAAATTCTCTTTTTGATATTTCAAGAAAATTCAAGTCGGGTTGCTTACTTTCTACTTCCATCGAAAATTTATCTACAATGGCGTTGCTTATTATCCCATTACTTGTAAGAGGGCTGCTTAAAACCAAACCATCCAGGGATTTACATCGGCTAAGGGCAACATACACCTGACCGTGCGCAAATGCTGCATTGGCATCGATAATGGCTTTTTCAAATGTCAGGCCCTGGCTTTTGTGAATGGTAATTGCCCACGCAAGTTTAAGTGGAAACTGAATAAAAGACCCAATTTCGGTTTCAACAATTTCTTTAGTATCCTGGTTTATGGAATATTGCATATTCTGCCATTTTTCGGTAAAAACTTCAATTTCAGCCTGATCACCGGCAGATTTCACAAAAATGCTGTTTTCTTCGATACGGGTAACCTGTGCTATTTTACCATTGAAATAAAGTTTTTCGCGTGAGCTGTCATTTTTAACAAACATTACCTGTGCCCCGGGTTTCAAACAAAGATGGTGATCTGTCGGATAAGCATATTCAGGGAATTGTCCTTCAATTACAGCATCAAACGTAAAAATCTTATCATTTATCTTTTTCAGTTCAAGTTCATTAATTTCACGGGCCTGTGCATTATGAGTAGTTAAAGTAATATAGCCTTCGCTGGTTGCGGGTCTGAAATCCTTAATAAACCTGTTTTTAAGAATGTTCATACTATGCTCAGACAGCGAGTTTTGTCTTATTTCATTTAAAATATTTATAAAAACCTGGTCAGATTGTCTGAAGATATGTTTTAGCTCAATGCACAGAAATCCGGCCTTTTTAAGCGCTTTACTGCTAAAGAAAAAAACGTTTTCGTAATAATTTTTTATCAATTCCCATTCATCTTCTTTAATTACAGGGGCCAATTGCTGGATATCGCCAATCATGAGTAGCTGAATGCCGCCAAAAAACTTGTTTTTGTCCTTGTATCTCCTTAAAATACTATCAACCTGGTCAAGAATATCGGCCCTAACCATACTTATTTCATCAATCACCAATAGATCAAGGCTTTTAATAATATTGATTTTTTCTTTATTGAGTTTCCAATGTCCTTGTTCGTATTCAGTCCCATCTTTTTGTAAGGTATTGTTTATATAATTTACTGGAATATACGGCGAAAAAGGCATCTGAAAGAAGGAATGAAGTGTAACACCACCTGCATTTATAGCGGCAACACCAGTGGGGGCAGTAATAACCATTCTTTTGGTGGACGATTTTTTCAGGTTATGTAAAAAAGTTGTTTTTCCAGTACCTGCTTTACCAGTGAGGAAAATGTTTTTAGCCGTGAAATGGATAAATTCATACGCAAGTTTAAGTGGTTGATTGTTAACATCATTCATTCTGTAATGATTTATTTGTCAAATTATTAAGTGCTTAAAATTATCAATAATCTTAATATTTTTTAAAATTAAAAATAAAGTAATTTTAATGTTTCGTTTAATAACTTTATTTAATAATTTTGTGCAAAATTAAAAAACCAGAAAAATATGGACGATGGCCCGTATCATAGTAAGATAATTCTTATAGTCTAACCGAAAAGGGGGCCATTACGCTTCCTTTTAGAAAAAAGAAAGGAGGCAATCATGCTTAAAATTTACAAAAGCTTTGGAGGATTTTCCGAAATATCTCAGGCAGAACAAGGATGTTGGGTAAATGTAATTGAACCAACCCACGAAGAAATTGCCAGGTTACAATTGGAATTTGACGTTCCTGAGGAAGCAATCAGGGATATATTGGACGTTGATGAGCGGCCAAGGTATGAATATGATGATGATTGGTCGTTGGTACTTTTTAGGATTCCGATTCAGAGCCAGAATAATGGAGTGCCATTTTATACTGTGCCGTTAGGTATTTTCATGACAGAGCATCATACCGTTACTTTATGTTCAGTTACGAATGAAGTATTACAATACGAACAGCCTTCAATATATAAAGAAAGCCGGGTACCAGTGCATGATCTTCTTAATTTTGTTTTTAAATTGTTTTTACGATCTGCAACAACTTATCTGCGCCATTTAAAACATATAAACCAGCAAACTTCAATGATTGAACAGGATTTAGAAAAGTCAATCAAAAATAAAGAACTGAATAAACTATTAAAAATGGAAAAATGCCTGGTGTATTTTGTTACTTCGCTCAAAGCCAATGAGATTGTTCTGACCAGGTTAAAAAACTCGAAAAGCAAAAGCCTTTCTGAAATTAACGAAGATTTGCTTGAAGATGCTATTATTGAAAACAAACAGGCGCTTGAAATGGCGCAAATATACTCCGATATTCAAACCGGGATGATGGATGCATTTGCTTCAGTAATATCAAATAACCTTAACGTTTTAATGAAGAGGCTTACATCTATATCAATAATTATCATGTTGCCAACTTTGGTTTCGAGTATTTTTGGTATGAATGTTCCGAATTATCTTGAAAATTCTAATTTTGGTTTCATGTTAATCATCTTTTTTTCACTCGTTTTATCATTCATTGCCGCTATGCTTTTCCGAAAGTTTAAATGGTTTTGAACTGACAGGAGCAATAAAAATTTTAAATTAAATTTAGTTAAAATCAAAGGCAGGGCACTTTATTATGCATTTGGCGGAGGAATGGGTCATTTAACACGTGCAAATGCTTTCAGGTATACATTAGGTTATGATAAAGAATCATTTTTTGTTATAACCTCTTCATCTTTTGCCTGTAAAATAATTGATCAAAGGCAGCTTATAATTGTTGACTCTAGCCTGGGCAATGAACCTGTCGCACTTTGTAAACGCATTGAAAAAACAATAAAAGATTTTGAAATTACAATTTTTTTCATAGACAGTTTTCCGGCAGGAATCCTAGGCGAACTGGTTCATCTCGGGAAACTTAATTGTGAAATCATCTATATTGCCAGAATATTAAACTGGCAAAACTACAAATCTATCAATGCCCTGGATAAAATTAAATTTAATCGCACATATATATTAGAGCATTTGCCTGAAAATCAGTTGAATTTTATTTATAAAGTTTCAGTTAATATTGAATATCTTGAAATAAAATATCCACCAAACGAGAACGCGAAGGAATATTTAAACCTATTGGCTGATACCAGTAAACCATTTTGGCTCATAGTTCATTCTGATATTAAGGAGATTGATTTACTTGTTAATTATGCCAATGAAATGGCGGAAATGGAAAATCTTAAACCCAATATGTTAGTTATATCTGACTATGAATCAACAAAAAACGAAACAGGCAATAGATTAATGAATTATTACCCTGCTTCAGATTTTTTTAATGAGGCAGATAGAATTTTTACCGCATGCGGATTTAACGCCATGCAGCAATGCAAAAATTTCAGAGAAAAGCATTTCTTTATTCCATTTGAAAGAAAGTTCGACGATCAATTTCTTAGAGCAATTAATCGAAAACAAAACAGAGATTGACAAGTAAAAATAAACTGAAATTGATCATGTTCTACTAAAAACAAATAAGTAATTTACTGATTACCAGAAATTAGACAATACACAATCTGCTAATTCGCTGATAATTTTTATTTAGAAAGTAGATTAAAATTCACTAAATTTAATGAGGGATAATCATTTTAAAAATCGTATATTTGCATATACATAATAAACCATAGAGAAATGCAATTCAAAATTAGTGCAGAGTCCATAACTAACACATTAAAAAATTGTATTAAATGGAAAAATGATGAAAGTATTCAGTCAGCAAAACTTCCATTAGGTATTTATATTGACTTTGTAAAATTAAGGGTAATCCCCAAGCATGAATTATCTGCATTGGCTTTTGCAAATTTTCATAAAAATCCCGAAGACAAAAAAGCCGAAGGGAAGTTAGAAACCTGGATTGAAATTGGCCTTGAATCTTTTCCCGAAGTTTTAAAAGAATTGCACAAAAAAACTGAAAAAGTTGAAGATTTTTACAAGGATTATTTAAAAAGTCAAAATAAAAAAAGGCAAAATATTGTAGAACAAATTGTTGAAGAACAGCTAAAAGAAGAACCGGAAGAAATCGAATCGATTGAAGACGAAGATGAAGAAATTGTTCCAAATTCGGAAAGACCGATTCTTGTACCATGGGATTTTTCAATTGTGGCTCAGTTTGCGCTTGAACATGCCATTCTGATTTCAAAAACCATGGGTGGAATTGTCCAATTATTGCATATAACCAAGAGTGATCGGGAAATTGAGAAGGCCCGTGAAGATCTCAACAGGATTGTTCAGGAAACTTATGCCAGAACACAGGTTGCACCCACCATTCATGTAGAAACCGGTAATATTTTCAAAACCATTACCCAGATTGCAAATGAAAAACATGCCAAGTTTGTTATCATGGGGACGCACGGGATAAAAGGAGTTCAAAAATTTACAGGAAGCCTGGCATTAAAGGTAATTGCAGGTACCAATACACCATTTATTGTAGTTCAGGAGCCTCCGAGAGTTACAAGTATAAGAAATGTACTGTTTCCGATTGATCATACCAAAGAAAACAAGCAAAAGCTTAAACAGGCCAGATTGTTAGCGCGCCATTATAAAATGAAATTTTATCTAACCATGCCTGAAAAGGTTATTAATGAACAATTTGAGCGTAATCTGAAAGTTAACCTTAATTATGTTAAAAGCTATTTTAAGGCAAATAATATTGAATACGAGGTACATAAAGTAAAAGGGACAGACAGTTTCAGCGATTCCACACTTAAGTTTATTGCCGAAGAAATGCCCGACCTGGTGATAATCCTAACCACAAAAAACATCAATTTTCAGGATTATGTCCTTGGTGCTGAGGAACAAAAGATAATTGCAAATAGTTCAAAAGTTCCGGTTATGTGTGTAAATCCGCTCAGGGTAAAATTTACCTCTTACGGTCCTTTTGGAATTTAGCAAGATTTTTAAAAATCCAGGGCAAAATTCAGAATTTCCTCAATGTAGCTATAATCTTCAATTCCAACTGATAATCTTATTGTTGCAGGGTCAGGGTATTTTTCGCCCCAAACCGCATCAACCGGTAAAAAAATAGTTTCGGCATCGCCCAGGCTTGGGATAAGATAAAAGTACCTTGATATTTTTTCGATAAATATCTTACTTCTTTCTCTTTTCATATAATCATCTTCTCCATCTAACTGGAAGGTAATAATTGCACCAAACCCTTTGTTGTTAAAAATTTTAACAGCATTTTTATAACTGGGGTGCGATTTTAATCCCGGGTATAAAACTTTATTTACATTGTAATGATTTTCGAGAAATTCTGCCAGCTTTTGAGCATTTTCCAATTGTTTTTTATACCTTAGTTCAAAGGTAAGAAGTTGACTGCCAAGCCTGTATGCATCGTCCGGACTAATCATATGACCAACCCATTTACGGTATTCAATGGCTTTCTGCATCAATTGGGTATCATTTCCGCTTAAAACACCTGCCGAAATATTTCCATGCCCGGATAAATATTTTGTTGCACTGTGAATTACAAGATCTGCTTCTTCTTGCAAGGGTTTCCAAAGATAAGGTGTTGCAAAAGTATTGTCTACCAAAATATAAATATTCCTCTTTTTTGCTTCATGAATTATAGAAATTACATCCGGAACAATCAACATTGGATTTGAAATAGTTTCAAAATAGATGAGAGAAGGATTTTCTTTATCCAAAACTTCAATAAAATCCTGAAGGTTATAATTTTCTGGTCCGGGAGCAAATCGTTTAATGTTAATTCCCCTGCGCTTAATCAGTACGGAATTAATGAATGTATTGGTACCTCCGTAAATTTCGGTAAAAAACAACCATGGTCTATTATTGTCAGCCTCCTGGAATATTGAAAGTGCCACATCAATGGCCGCCATTCCACTTTGAAGCAACAAAGACCAGTTCGATTCTTCAGTTTTTGCAAGTTGTTTTTCAATGGCCACAACCGTAGGATTCCGATAGCGGGAATAAATATATCTATCAGGTTCATGAAGATTTTCGTTTTCAGCTTTAAAAGCATTTACAGTGCTATCCGCATTTTCGAAAAAAAAGCCTGAATCGCGGTAAATAGGAGTTTTATGGGAGTTTAATTTTTTCATATTTAATGGAGTATTGAATTCATCAAAAGTAGAAAAGTTTTAAATAAATGAAAAGTGCTGACTCATAGTAAAATTAATTTTATACTAAAACTAAAGATAGAATTTCGACAAACCGATTTAGTTATTTGTCAAAAAATCTTATTCTGTTGCCAAGTTTTGTTGTAGCGAAATTGAGAATTTCATAATTTTGAGTTAAAATAAAAGAGCAAAAATGGTTATGAGAATAGTTTTTAAAACAAACTCAAAAGTTTATTTGTCGCCTGTCGGTTTCGCTGTTTTTACCTTGCCTAATGCTCTTTAATGCAGGGTTCGTTTGAATTAAAATAAGAATTTAAAAGATATACAGATGAAAAGGAATAATTTTCTGATTATAGGGCTGCTGGCCTTATTGATGATTATAGTTTTTTTCTTTAGTTCTGTTTCACTATCAGGGGGCCAGGGCGATGAGTTTTATAGTCTCAAGAAAGAAAAAGACTACGAGACAATAATAGGCTTAATTGACCAAAAAGTATTAATTAATCAACCTGTTGAACAATGGATTAATCTTTTTGAAAATCAGCAGAAGAAATGGGGAAACCTTGTTTCATATAAAAATACAGGTTTTCATACCGAGACGGTGAATGGTAAAAAAATTGCAAAACTCGATTACCTTGTTATTTATTCAAATTGCACGGTTAAAGAGAGGATTGAGCTTGTTAAGAGGCGTGCTGGTTATAGAATTATCGCCTATGAATGTGACGATAAGGATGTAAATATGCTAAGTGAGAATTGATTAAATGAATTCTTAAAGCCGTAAATTTCAAAAACAGGAATTTACGGCTTTTTTTTTAGCTATTTATTACAATGTGATCCTGATCCGTTATTTTTTCACAGTATTGACATTTTAAATCCACACTATTATTGTAAAGTACCTTAAATTTGGTCTGAACATTTTCATTATTGGTAATGCACTTTGGATTCACGCATTTTGCAATTCCTGTTATGCGTTCAGGCACCTGTACCTGTTTTTTTTCAACCACCTGGTAATTTTTAATAATATTTAACCTGGCCTGGGGTGCAACAAGTATCAGTTTGTTAATTTCTTCATCGTCGAAATACTTATTACTCATTTTAATAATTGCTTTTTTGCCAAGTTTTTTGCTGTCCAGGTTTGAACCGAACGTAACTGTATCTTCGAGCATTGCCAGGTTAAGTACTTTAATAACTTTAAAAAGATTTTTAGCCGGAATATGGTCAATAACAGTACCATCTTTTATCGCGTTCACCTGAAGTGTTTTTTCTTCTTTCATTTCAATCTTGCTTATGGGTCCGTAGTAATTATTTATTATTATATTGAAAATAAAGCCTTTAGCTTAATCCCAGAATACTGGTAATAATAGCCTGCCTGGTGAATACACCATTTCTGGCCTGTGTAAAATAATAAGCTTTTGGGTTATCGTCAACATCTATATCAATTTCATTAACCCTTGGAAGAGGGTGAAGAATTTTTAAATTTGGTTTGGTATTATCAAGCATGGAATTTTTCAAAACGTAAACATCTTTTATTTTTTCATATTCCACAGGGTCTGAAAAGCGTTCGCGTTGTACCCTGGTCATATAAATAATATCTGCTTTTGAAATTATATTTGTAAACTCGGTGTGTTCGTAATATTTTATGCCAAGTTCATCAAGATAGAGTTTATATTCATTGGGTATTTGAAGTTTTGGGTGCGAAATAAAATTAAAAACAGGATTAAAATACGAAAGCGCCATAAGCAAAGAATGAACAGTACGTCCGTATTTCAAATCGCCAACCATAAAAATATTTAAATCGGTTAGTTTTCCCTGGGTCTTTAAAATGGAATACAAATCAAGCAATGTTTGGGTTGGATGCTGATTTGCACCATCGCCGGCATTAATAATAGGAACATCAGACACTTCGCTTGCAAATCTTGCTGCACCTTCGAGCGGATGTCTCATAACTATTAAATCAGAATATTTACTCACGGTTTGTATGGTATCTTTTAACGACTCCCCTTTTGAAACACTTGAACTATTGGCATCGCTAAAGCCTATTACACTGCCACCAAGTTTATTAACCGCACTTTCAAAACTTAATCGTGTGCGTGTTGATGGTTCATAAAAAAGCATGGCAACTACCTTGTTTTCAAGCAGATTTTGATTTTGATTCTTTTCGAAATAAGCCGACAGTTCCAGTATTTTGAGGATTTCTTCTTTTGAATAATCATCAATAGAAACTAAACTTCTGTTTTTCATTTGTTCTTTTTTTTATTGTTTTTTATTGGTTAAATACCCGTCTAGAAATACGGACAGCCCGTCTGGCCAGCGCAGCCGGACAGGGTAACATCCTTATATTTATCACCTTGTGTAGAGGCTTTTTATAAAGAGATGTTTCATTTGGTTAAATTTATTTTGTTATCAGGTTTATATATAAAAAAAAAGCAAAGCCTTATGCTTTGCTTTTTTGAATTTCAATATTTTTTAGCGTGAAAAAAACCATCTGTTTAATTTTGGCAAAGTTAAGGTAATTTTTTTTATAAACTAAGTTCAATTTTTTATTTTTCATAAAAAGTTATTGCCATTCTGCATTAAAAACCATAAATGATTATTTATGAATAGGTTTCTGAAATTATGGTTAATGAATTGATTTTTTGAAGTTGTTCTTTTACGGCTTTAAGTTCTGATTTTGGAACAGATAATTTTAAACTACAATTCAAATTAAAATCTGATGCTTCTATTGTCATACGGTGTGCTTTAACCAGGTTCATAATTGTATTCAGACTCTGGTACTGAAAACCCAGGGTAAGATGTACTTCAGGGTATTTAACAATAATTTTGGCTTTTTCAAGTGCATCATGTGCGGCGGTCCGGTAAGCATTAATTAATCCGGGAATTCCAAGTTTGGTGCCCCCAAAATACCTGACTACTATGATCAACACATTTACAAGTTCAAACGAACGTAATTGGCCCAATACAGGTGGACCAGAAGAATTAGAAGGCTCGCCATCGTCGCTCGACCTGTAGATTTGATTTTCAGTGTCCAGGATAAATGCATAAACATGATGACTTGCATCATGGTATTTTTTTTTAAGCTGGTTTCTTATCAAATTAATTTCATCCTCACCAGATACCGGATAAGCAAAAGCCAAAAACTTACTTCCTTTGTCTTTAAATACACTTTCGGTGGGGAAAGCTATGGTTTTATACTCATCTTTCATTAGTTTCAGAAAAACATTGGTTTACGATAAGATGAATTGAATAAAGCATTATACGGGCCAAATTAAAGCAGGTTAATTAAAGTGTAAAGATTTAAATTTTTAACTGAAAATCATTAGCAGATTAATTGGTTTGGGGTTCAGGTTTTTAATTTGACAATACTACGAAATGTGTCTTTTAATTAAAAGTTAAATTAATTTTTAAGGGTTAAAAGCTTGATTTTAAGTGCTCTCTTCAAAATGACTTTTTGCCACAAGTATAAAATATTTTTTGATGGAATTGATAAAAAATGAAATATATTATTAATTTCAAAATAAAAAAAGTATAGAAATTTATCAGTTATCTAATGATTCATGAGAAATTAATCATTTGATAAAGTTTTAAATTTGGTGGGCAAAATAAAAAAGAACATTCTATATTTGTGATTATATTATTTTTGTGAGGGTTGATAAAAAAACATTTTATTTGATGCAAAAAGTTCCAAAATACAGGGGATTAAGAGTATTGGTAACACCGGTAATTTTATATTACATGCTCATTTTTCCAATGATTGGAATGATATATATCACCAATGCCCCAAAACTTATAGATCTTGAAAAACTCGAGTCTGCTTTTGCGCGGAAAGATTCGCTGGCAAACATAGAAGCAAAGGAACCTAAATTAAATAATAAAGGTAAGGAACCTGACAGCCTTTCAATACCAGATGAAAATGAACAGGATTCAGTTGTAAAATCAAAAGGTATAAACATTGGCATTAAAACAAAAGATGACAATAATATTCTGGCCTCTGGCGAAAAACTTTTTTTCAATTGTTTTTTAATTTCTTTGATATTAGGTTTTTTGTTTTCAATACCTTTTAAAATATTTTTTCGCAGGAAAAGAAAAGGATTGTCAATTCCACCAAAAATTGACCTTTATTGTAAAAAGACCATACTTTATTCACCGCTGATTACTGCATTTATTATTTCAATACCATTTCTTGTCCAGAACCTGAATTTGATAAACCATTTATTTATCAGTAATACATTAGTTGAAAAATTCAGAAGGGACACTGTATTGCAATATTGGGCTATTTTTCTGCTTGCCAGTGTATTAACAATATTGTATACTTATTTTTGGCAAAAGCACAAAATGCAAATAAGGTATTTACACCATATTTTTTTACCCGATGAATTAAAGAAAAGCATTTACAAAAGAAAAGGTGGAAAAATAAGGAACCGTTTACTTTTTACAAGTGTGGTTACAAGTCTTTTACCACTATGTATTGTAGCATCCTATTTATTAATGAGCATTACATCTTTATCTGAAATCGGGTTGAAAAATCCTGGACCCGGCGATTTTAAAGTAATTTTTGGCGAATATACTAAATTATTCGAATCAGTTGACTTACAAGAATTTATAACAGAAAACAATCTGTTTTATATTAATGCTATCGATACATTTCTCATGTTCATTGGTACTGGTGCAGGGATATTTGTAACTATAATCTATATTATATCATTTGTAAGATGGACGAATTCGGATATAATAAGCCCTGTGCAGGAGTTGTTGTTTAACATGCAAAAGACTACCGGTGGGCAACTGCAAAATTATAGTGTTGTTAGAACCAATGATGAACTGGGCGAATTATCGGAAAATTATAATGTAATGACCGGTAAGCTATACGAATACGTTTCGCATATTGACCGTATGAATGCTGAATTGGATCAGAAAGTAAAAGAAAGAACAGCCGAAGTTATTGCACAAAAGGAAGAAATCGAAGCCCAACGGGACGAACTTGAAAGTCAGCGCGACGAAATTGAAAGACAAAGGGATTATGTGATAGAACAACGCGATTTTATTATAAATCAGAAAAAAGCCATTACTGATAGCATTGAATATGCAGGAAATATCCAAAAAGCAATATTACCCCCAATTGAATATTTAAAGAAAACCCTTGGCGACCATTTTATACTTTTTAAACCAAGGGATATTGTAAGTGGAGATTTTTACTGGGCTTATCAAATAAAACCAGGAAAAGTAATGATAGTAGTTGCCGATTGCACTGGTCACGGGGTTCCGGGAGCTTTCATGAGCATGTTGGGAATTACCCTGCTGAACGAAATAATTATTAAAAATGAAATAATCAATCCAGCGGAAGTACTGGATCATTTAAAAGAGAATGTGGTAAATTCGCTGCATCAAACACATGAAACAGGTAAATCAAAAGATGGTATTGACATATCTGTATGTTTGGTTGATTATAAAAAGAAAAAGCTGAAATATGCCGGTGCCTATAATTCTGTATATGTAATCCGGGGATATCAGGATGAAAATGAGGTAGATGAATTAAAAATGACTTACTTTTTACCTGATTTTAATATAGAAACCAAAGACAAAAAGGTTCTTGTTGAACTCAAAGCAGATAAAAATCCAATTGGTATTTCTGTGGGACATTATCAGCCTTACAAACTCAAAGAATTTGAAATAAAGGAAAATGATGTAATTTATCTTTTTTCTGATGGTTTTGCTGACCAGTTCGGTGGAAAAAAAAGATTGAAATTTTTGTACAGCAGGTTTAAAAACGTGCTGATAGACAATTCATTAAATGAAATGGATGTGCAGCTCACCGAACTGGGTAAATCGCTGCAATTATGGATGGGACACGAAAAGCAGATTGATGATATATTGGTGTTGGGATTAAAAATGAATCAAAATTTCTGAAAAAACTAAATTTTATAAGAAAAGGACTTTCACAAAATAAGGTACAGGGAATACAATAAACTACAAGTTTTGTTTATTTAATGGGCAAAAATTACAAAATCATACTTATATTAATTTTAAATACATTTATTGTATTTAACCTTTTTTCGCAGGTAGATTTTCGTTTCGAAAGTCTTTCAAGAAAAGATGGGCTTTCGCATGATAATGTGTATGCTATAAGTCAGGACAGGTATGGATTTATGTGGTTTGGCACCGAAGATGGGCTTAACAGGTATGATGGATATACATTTAAACAATTTTATAACGAACCATCGAATCCAAACTCTCTGGTTTCAAATAATTTCGGAGAAATTCTCGAAGACAGGTATGGAAATATGTGGTTTGGAACCCATTATGGCGGATTGGACAAATTTGATCCACTTAAAAATGAATTCACCCATTTTATATCGGATGAAAGTAATGCACAAAGCCTTAGTAGTAATAATATAAGATGCCTAATTGAGGATACAACCGGAAATTTGTGGATTGCCACTTCAGGCGGAGGAATAAATTATTTTAATGCCCAAACCGGAAAATTTACAAGATTTCTGCACAATGAAAAAGATAAGAACAGCTTGTCTTCAAATGATGTAGATGCCCTTGTTATTGACAAAAATAACAATCTCTGGATTGGAACCAATAAAAGCCTCGATTATTTTGATTTGAAAACCAGGAAAATAAGTCATCTGATTTTAGGATTTGAAAGTTATGATTTTGAAAGGAATATTTCTGTCAGAACACTTTGTATTGATAAATTTGGATTACTTTGGATAGGAACTTCAAATGGCTTATTTTTATATAATCCCGAAAGTAAAAGGGTTAGAAAATTTGAACAGGATTTAATAAATCCCAGATCTATAAGTGATGATTATATTAACAAAATATTCGAGGATTCGAACGGAAATATTTGGATTGGAACCGAAAATGGACTGAATCTTTACAACAGGGATAAAGATAATTTTACTACATTTTTCTTCGACGTTAAGGACAGGTATAGTCTTAGTAATAACCGGGTTTGGACCATTTTTGAAGATAAAACTGAAATACTTTGGATTGCCACCAAGGGAGGCGGTGTAAACAAGTTGGATTTGAAACGGAAAAAATTCTATAGCCTTAAATACCAGCCTGAAAGCAAAATGAGTCTGAATCACCCAAGTGTATATTCAATAACTGGTGATACGGCAGGTAATGTTTGGCTGGGAACAGATGGTGGAGGGATTTGCGTTTTTCAGCGGGAAAAAGCAACCACTACTCATTTGAAAAAAAAGCTTACCAATAAAAATATGCTTTCTGATGATCAAATTTGGTCTATTGCCTATGGAAAAGGGAAATACTGGATTGGTATGCATACAGGTGGATTGAATACAGTTCAGATTTCGGGTAATAATTACAATATAACCCGGTACGAAAAAACAGGCGATTCAACCGGGATTTGTAATAATCAGGTAAACACTATTTTAATTGATAAAAGCGATTTCTTATGGATAGGTACACGAGATGGCCTTAACAAAATGATTGATACTGCTAATAACCAAAAACCATATTTTATTACCTATAAAAAAAATTTTAACGATAGCAATAGCTTGAGCGATAACTATATTACCTGTTTGTATCAGGATCATTTAGGGAATATATGGATTGGAACTTACAATTCAGGTTTAAACTGTTTGGACACCAAAACCGGTAAAATCAAAACCTTTATAACCAACCCCGGAAACCCCAATTCGCTGAGCAGCAATAGTATAAATACAATATTTGAAGATCATCTCGGAAATTTATGGATAGGTACTGCAGGTGGCGGCCTTAACAAAAAGGGAAAAGATGAAAATACCTTTTCCAGTTATTTTATGAAGAATGGCCTGTTGAGCAATGATATTAAGGCAATTCTCGAGGACTATCAGGGCAATTTGTGGATCAGCAGTGCAAAAGGTATTACAAAGTTTGATACTTCAACCGGGGCGATAGTTAATTTTGATGTTAGAGATGGGATGTTGGCCGATGGGTTTAATAAAATTTCAGCTTTTCAGGATTTGGATGGATGGATGTATTTTGGAACAAGTTCCGGGCTGGTTTACTTTCAACCGGAACAAATACTGTTAAATCAACACAAGCCTGAAATTGTAATAACAAAGTTCAATTATATGAAAAACAACGAATGGTTTTCAAACGACATGTTTATTTCTGATTACCATTCAAAAAAAGCTGAATTTGTTCTCGATTATGATAAAAACATTTTTTCTATTGAATTTGCAGCCCTTGATTTTACTAACCCGGAAGAAAACCAGTTTCAATACAAAATTGAACAGATCAACAACAACTGGATAGATAACGGGAACAAGCATTCATTGATGGTTACAAATCTTGAACCCGGAAAATATGTTTTAAGGATCAGAGGAACAAATAATGATAAATTATTTAATGAAGAAGGACTTTCTGTTATAATTGAAGTAAGACCACCATTCTGGCAAACAGATGCTTTTTTTATAATTATAGGAATTCTTACTATTCTCATTTTCGTTTCTGTATACAGCTTTCTGCTAAAATTAAAAACTAACAAAATACTTGCATATAAAAACCATGAATTGGAACAAGCCAATTTAAAACTTTTAGAATCTGAAAAAAACCTGAAAAGTTTAAATGAAACCAAGGACAAATTTTTTTCAATAATTGCCCATGATTTACGCAACCCGTTTAATCCTCTGCTTTCATTAACCGAGTTTTTAGATGAAGAGTATAACAACCTGGATGAAAAAGATAAGCATAATTTCATAAAGGAAATAAGACATGGTGCAAAGCGTCTGTATGATTTGCTTGAAAATTTACTACAATGGGCTTTAACTCAAACAAGGCAGATTAAGTTTAAGCAGGAAGCCATAAATTTAGACGAGCTGGTTCAAAGCAATATAGAATTGTTAAATATTAATGCGGAAAAGAAAAACATCTCAGTCATTAATAATATTAAAGAAAAGGTTAAGGTATTAGCCGACGAAAATATGTTGAATAGTATTGTTAGAAACCTGATTAACAATGCCATTAAATTCTCTGCTGATAATTCTGAAATTATTGTTAATCTTAAAGAGGTTGAGTCGTTTTATGAAATTGAAATTAAAGACAAGGGAATTGGGATTTCGGCTGAAAACGTTGAAAGTTTATTGAATGGTACATCGCGCGGAAAGATTGACACAAAAAAGGGAAAAGGAACAGGGCTTGGTTTAATTCTTTGTAAGGAATTTGTCGAAAAAAACGGTGGAATTATAAGAATTGAAAGTGAGCCAGGAAAAGGAAGTTCATTCTTTTTTACTGTCCCCAGGTTAAATGTTCATGACTTGAGTTGATTTATCCGCTAAAAGCTCTATTTCAATATTTAAACCATGTTGTTTGTCAAATTTTACAATTATTTTTTATCATGGATTGGTTAAACTTTAGGGATTAGTTATATTTGCAATCTGTATTAAAATTACCTGGATTTTTTTTGCAACAGCATGAATCCTTAAGTAAGATAAAACAAATGAAAATTATCCACTATAATCCAGATGGCCTGAAGCCAGGTGTTATGCTAGATGCTGATAACCAAAAATTTATAATTAATGGTAAATCATGTCCAGAAAATGTGGTAGAATTTTATCAACCAGTGCTCGATTGGTTAGATGAATATAAAACCAAACCAAACGAAAAGACTGTTTTTGAATTTAAACTTCAATATTACAATACCGCCTCTTCAAAAGTTTTGTTTATTATAATGCAAAAACTTGAAGAAATTAAGGACACCGGGAATGAAGTCTTAGTAAAATGGTATTTCCCTGAAGACGACGAAGCGCTGATGGAAGCCGGGGAAGAATATGATGATTTAATAGATGTTCCATTTGAATTAATTTCATTGCCAAACGCCTGATAATAATGGTTTAACTTGTTTATATTGAGAATGTTCCTGCAAGTTGAATTTAACCACTTTGCTTTACTTGAATAATACGGATGGAAAATAAAAAGCATCAAATTTTTAATTAATTTTTATTTGTATTAGTTAGATAAACTGCCGGAGCGGTGCAATCAACCTTAAATAAGAAATAAATAATCTAGATAATATTTCAAAAATGAAAATAGCTGTAGTTGGTTCGGGATATGTTGGTTTAGTTACCGGAGCTTGTTTTGCCGAAGTAGGGATTGATGTAACTTGTGTGGATATTGATGAAAAGAAAATTGAAAATTTAAAAAAAGGGATAATTCCTATCTATGAACCGGGACTAGAAAACCTGGTTGAGAGAAATGTCGAAAAAGGACGTTTACATTTTACAACCAGTCTTAAAGAAAGCCTTGAAGGAACTGAAGTTGTATTCAGTGCAGTTGGAACCCCGCCCGGAGAAGATGGAAGTGCGGATTTACAATACGTTATTGCAGTAGCCAGGGAAGTAGGGCAGCACATGAACGAATACCTGGTAATGGTTACAAAAAGCACTGTACCTATTGGAACCGCTCAAAAAGTAAAGAAAACCATTCAGGATGAACTAGACAAACGTGGTGTTTCAATTCCGTTTGATGTGGCGTCGAATCCGGAATTTCTAAAAGAAGGCGATGCTATTGACGATTTTCTGAAACCTGATCGGATTGTAATTGGGGTTGAATCAGAAAGGGCTGAGAAAATAATGAATAAACTCTATAAACCCTTTTTACTGAATGGCCATCCCATTTTATTCATGGATGTTCCATCAGCAGAATTAACAAAATATGCAGCCAACTCTATGCTGGCCACTAAAATATCCTTTATGAATGATATTGCCAATTTATGCGAAATAGTTGGTGCTGATATTAATATGGTCAGAAAAGGAATTGGTACGGATTCAAGAATTGGCCCTAAATTTATATATGCCGGCGTGGGTTATGGCGGCTCGTGTTTTCCAAAAGATGTTAAAGCGCTTATAAGGACCGCCGATGAAAATAAATATTCATTACAAATATTAAAAGCAGTTGAGAATGTGAATGATATTCAAAAAACTGTGATGGTAAATAAAATTCTTGCGCATTTTAATAACGATATCAAGGGCAAAACCTTTGCCATTTGGGGGTTATCCTTTAAGCCAAATACTGACGACATGCGTGAAGCACCTTCACTGGTTATCATTCAAAAACTAATTGAAGCCGGGGCCAAAGTAAAGGCATACGATCCTGTAGCCATGGAAGAGGCTAAAAAAAGAACAGATCTTGATTTTTATTATGCTAAGGATCAGTATGATGCATTGGTAAATGCAGATGCCTTGCTTTTAATTACTGAATGGACAGAGTTTAGGATCCTGAATTTTGAGATTCTTACACGCCTGCTTAATAATAAACTCATTTTCGATGGCAGAAACATATATGAACCAATTGAAATGAAGGAAAATGGCTATATATATTACAGCATAGGCAGACCAACTGTCATATAACAAAATCCTTAATCAACCTGAAAGTCCTGAACACAATTTAAGTTTCAGGACTTTTAATTTTATTTTAACTTACAAAAAATGCTTTTAACTTTGAGCACAAATGGAATTTTATGAAAAGAATTTTAGTTACCGGAGGTGCCGGATTTATTGGTTCTCATCTTTGTGAAAGGTTACTTAACGAAGGAAATGATGTAATTTCGCTGGATAATTATTTTACCGGCTCTAAATCGAATATTATTCATTTGATGAACAACAAGTATTTTGAGGTTGTTAGACATGATGTTACCATGCCATTTTACGCCGAAGTGGACGAAATTTACAATCTGGCTTGTCCGGCATCGCCAATTCATTACCAGATAAATGGAATTAAAACAATTAAAACCTCAGTGATGGGGGCCATTAATATGCTTGGACTGGCAAAACGGAAAAAAGCCAAAATATTACAGGCATCAACCAGCGAAATTTATGGAGATCCGAAAGTACATCCACAACCTGAATCTTATTGGGGCAACGTAAATACACTTGGACCCAGGGCGTGTTACGATGAAGGGAAAAGATGTGCCGAAACCCTTTTCATGAATTATAGGGAACAAACGAAAGCAAATATTAAAATTATCAGGATATTTAATACTTATGGTCCCCGCATGCATCCGAATGACGGAAGGGTAGTTTCGAATTTTATTATTCAGGCCTTGCAAAACAACGAAATAACAATTTATGGTGAAGGCAATCAAACCAGAAGTTTTCAGTATGTAGATGATTTGGTTGAAGGAATGGTGAGAATGATGAATACGCCTGCCGATTTTTATGGCCCCGTGAACATTGGTAATCCAAATGAATTTACAATTTTGGAACTGGCCGAGAAAATTATTAAACTGACAAATTCTAAATCAAAACTCGTTTTTTTACCCCTGCCTCAGGATGATCCTACACAAAGACAACCTGATATTACGCTTGCCAAAGAAAAGTTAAATGGATGGGAGCCTAAGGTTCAACTGGAAGAAGGATTATTAAAAACAATTTCCTATTTTGAAAATCTGCTTAAAAAATTATAATTTAAACCAGTTTAGAGAAAACTCTTCAGCGAAAATATAAATTATGAAAGGAATAATTCTTGCAGGTGGTTCAGGCACAAGACTTTACCCAATCACAAAAAGTATTTCAAAACAAATTATACCTGTTTATGATAAACCGATGATATATTATCCCTTATCGGTATTGATGCTTGCAGGAATTCGCGAAATATTGGTAATTTCTACCCCGCATGACATCGGATTGTACCAAAATTTACTGGGAGATGGTAATTCCATTGGATTGAGAATTGAATATGCAGTTCAGCCTTCACCAGACGGTCTTGCACAGGCTTTTTTAATTGGAGAAAATTTTATTGAATCCGATTCTGTATGCCTGGTGTTGGGCGATAACATATTTTTTGGATATGGATTCCAAAAAACTTTGAAAGAAGCTTCTGAACTTAAAGAGGGGGCCAGTATTTTTGGCTATTTTGTTAAAGATCCTGAGCGTTACGGAGTGGTAGAATTTGATGATAAAGGCAAAGCTATCAGCCTTGAGGAGAAACCGATAAATCCAAAATCAAATTATGCAATTACCGGCCTGTATTTTTATGGAAATGATGTAGTTGAAAAAGCAAAAACATTAAAGCCATCAAAGCGGGGCGAACTTGAAATTACTGATTTAAACCGGCTTTACTTATTAGAAGGTAAACTTCAGGTTCAAATCATGGGCAGGGGAATGGCCTGGCTTGATACGGGTACCCATGAAAGTTTATTGCAGGCATCGAATTTTATTGCCACCATAGAATTCCGACAGGGCCTGAAAGTAGCCTGTATTGAAGAAATTGCCTATCATAAGGGGTACATTGACAACAACCAGCTGTTAAAGCTCGCAGAATCGATGAAAAACAATCAATACGGGGAGTATCTTGTAAATGTTGTCAACGGCAGGTATAAAACTTTCGATTTTTAGTAAAAATTATAAAGATGAAAGTAATAAAAACTGGTTTTGAAAATTTGTTAATAATTGAACCTCATGTATATAATGATTCAAGAGGGTATTTTTTTGAATCTTTCAATAAATCAAATTTTGATATAAATGGTTTATTGGCTGAATTTGTGCAGGATAATGAATCTTACTCAGAATTTGGTGTAATCAGAGGTTTGCATTACCAGGTTGAACCATACGCCCAAACTAAACTTGTAAGGGTAATCAAAGGCAGGGTATTGGATGTGGTTGTTGATATAAGAAAGAATTCAGCCACTTTTGGCAAGTTTTTCAAAATTGAACTTTCATCCGAAAATAAGCTACAATTGTATATACCTAAAGGATTTGCGCATGGATTTTCGGTTTTGAGTAAATATGCAATTCTGGCGTATAAATGCGACAATGTATACAATAAAAGTTCAGAAAGAGGTATAAATATCAACGATCCCTTCTTGTCAATTGATTGGAAGGTTCAGAAGAACATCCGGATAATCAGTGAAAAAGACTTTGGATGGCCTGATTTTAATCATGCTGAATATTTTATAAGCTGATTTGCCAATTAAAAGCATAAATATGATGAATAGAAAAATAGTTTAAAATAAAAGAGTAAAAATTGCGATTATCCTTTTTTGTAGATTAAATGACATTAAATGAGGAGGATAGATGAATTAAAAATACGGATATTCTAATTAATTTTTAAATAATATGTTGGGCTAATTTTATAAATAGTCTTATTTTAGCATCAGATTAATAACTGAACAAAATAAAGCAAAATATACAAGTTTGATTTGTGAAAGAAAGTAACAAATGTTACAAAGATTGAGGGTTATGTGCAGAGGTGATTAAACATTAGGTTAATTTTAATTTTAGGGTTAAACATTGATTTTTGGGATGGGCTGCAAGAGAAATCTTGCAGCCTTTCGTTTTAATATCAGCTATTAGCAGCTTTTGTTTTTCGTGGTTTAACAATTTTTCCTGTCTGAACAGGGACCTCGGTTTTAACTGTTTTTCCTTTTTTCTTTTTTCTGCGCACTCCAAAACTACCTGCGAAGATTTTGCCCTTTCTTGATTTTTTATCTCCTTTTCCCATAGTTTTATATTTTTAAATTATTTACATTACCAAGATACTAATTTTCTTTCAAAACTTAGAATTGGCAGTATAATGAAAATTTCAATTTTTGCTGGAATAGACATATCAGGAGGATTTAAAAACCAGTTCGCTTATTTAAGGATTGCATAGAAATAAATGGATCACATTTTTTAATAATCTTAAATTTTCATATCTGATAATCCTATCCATGCGTTTATCTGTGGTAAAATATGTTAAAAATTTAAGCATGAAGAAAGTAAATTTAATCTCAGCGCTTGTTATAATATTTTTTAATTTTCATTGCCCGGCACAGGACATTTATAGGAATGACAATGTTTTTACAATCGTATCTTATAATGTTGAAAATCTTTATGATACAATTGACGATCCTAAGTCGAATGACAATGAGTTTTTACCTGCTTCTAAAAACAGATGGAATACTGAAAAGTATCAGAAAAAAATAAAGAACATTGCACTGGTTTTAAAATCAGTGAATAAAAATGAATTACCGGAACTAATTGGACTGATTGAAGTAGAGAATAAACAGGTTTTAAATGATTTGGTGAATCAAAAATTTTTAACCAGCGGAAATTATTCCATCGTTCACGAAGACAGTCCTGACGAAAGAGGAATTGATGTGGCAATTCTATATCGCAAGAATGAAATCGAATATCTTCAACATGAGGCAATTAAGATAAAGTATGATTTTGAACCTCGAACAACAACGCGGGATATTCTTTATTTTAAAGGCAAACTAAAGAACAATGAAATGCTACATGTTTTTTTAAATCATTGGAAATCAAGAAGAGAAGGAACAGAAATAACGGAACCTAAAAGAATATTTTCTGCCAGGGTGTTAATGCAAAAAGTTGAAGAAATTATCCAGAAAGATCCGGATGCAAAAATTGTAATTATGGGCGATTTTAACGATGAACCCAAGAACAAAAGCCTTAATGAAGTGGTTAATGCAGGCTTTGAAAAAACGAAAGGGCATAATTTCAAACTCATTAATTTAATGTTTGATAAGTTTTTATTTGGCCAGGGAACGAATTATTACAATGGAAAATGGTACATGATTGATAATCTTATAGTTTCAGGTTCTCTTATAAATTCTCCCGGAAATTTTGAAGTAAATATGGACGGCGGGCAGATTTTCAAGCCAGACTGGTTATTGATTGAAAATGTAAAAACAGGTGATTATATTCCCAAAAGAACTTTCAGCAACCAGAAATATATTGCAGGATTTAGTGATCACCTTCCCGTTTACCTGGTACTCAGAAAGTAAAAAATAGTCATGAATATTACGGGCACAAAATTAGACATAAGGCTTTAATGGATTTATTTAAAAAATTAAATCTTATTTTTGCAGGATGGACTACAATCTTGTTTCTGATTATAAACCAACAGGCGACCAGCCTGAAGCTATTCAGGCACTTATTGAAGGGGTTAACCAGGGTGTTGATTACCAGATTTTACAGGGAGTTACGGGCTCTGGAAAAACATTTACCATTGCCAATGTGATAAATGCCCTTAACAGACCGGTTTTGGTATTAAGTCATAATAAAACGCTAGCCGCCCAATTGTACGGTGAGTTCAAGCAGTTTTTTCCCGAAAATGCAGTAGAATATTTCGTTTCCTATTACGATTATTACCAACCGGAGGCTTACATCCCGGTAACCAATACCTATATTGAAAAAGATTTAAGCATTAACGACGAAATTGAGAAACTTCGGCTTAGCACTACATCTGCTTTGCTATCGGGGAGAAGGGATGTTATAGTTGTTTCTTCAGTTTCGTGTCTTTATGGAATTGGAAATCCGGATGATTTTCACGAAAGTGTAATACATATTGTAAAGGGCCAGAAAATGGCCAGGAACTCATTTCTGCGCTTATTGGTAGACAGTTTATACTCAAGAAACGAAATTAATTTTGAGAGAGGCAGATTTCGGGTAAAAGGTGATTCTGTCGATATATTTCTGGCTTATGGCGATTATGCTTTTAAGGTAATATTTTGGGGGGATGAGATTGAAGAAATTGAAAAATTTGACCCAATAAATGGACAGCGCCTTGAAAATTTGAACGAAGCAATAATTTACCCGGCCAATATTTTTATTACAACAAAAGAAAGAATGCAGATGGCCATAAGGCAGATTCAGGATGATTTATTAAGACAAATAATCTTTTTCAGGGAAAACGGTAAACAAATTGAGGCGAAGAGAATTGAAGACCGCGTAACCTATGATTTGGAGATGATAAAAGAACTTGGTCATTGTGCCGGAATTGAAAATTATTCAAGATATTTTGATGGCCGTGACGCAGGTACAAGGCCATTTTGTCTAATTGACTATTTTCCAAAAGATTTTATAACCATCATCGATGAAAGTCACGTTACTTTGCCGCAAATCAGGGCAATGTATGGAGGTGATAATTCAAGAAAAATGAACCTTGTGGAGTATGGCTTCAGGCTTCCGGCTGCAATTGACAACAGGCCTTTGAAGTTTGATGAATTTGAGGCGCTTACGGGTCAAACCATTTATATGAGCGCTACACCTTCAGATTACGAACTATCAAAATGCGAAGGCATTATTGTTGAACAGGTGATTAGGCCAACCGGTTTGATTGATCCTTCAATAGATGTGCGACCCAGCTTAAACCAGATAGATGACCTTATCGGGGAAATTAATTCAAGGGTTGAAAAGAGGGAAAGAGTGCTTGTCACCACGCTTACAAAGAGAATGGCTGAAGAATTGTCGAAATATTTCATAAGGATTAATATTAAATGCAGGTATATCCATTCAGATGTAGATACGCTTGAAAGGGTAGAAATTATGGAAAACCTTAGAAAAGGGATTTTTGATGTTTTGATAGGCGTTAACCTGCTTCGCGAAGGACTTGATTTGCCTGAAGTTTCGTTGGTGGCTATACTTGATGCGGATAAAGAAGGCTTTTTACGGTCTGAAAAATCATTAATACAAACATCTGGCAGAGCCGCCAGAAACCTGAATGGTAAAGTAATAATGTATGCAGACAAAATTACAGGATCAATGCAAAGGGCAATAGATCAAACCAATCACAGACGCGAAAAACAATTAAAATATAACGCCGAGCACAATATTATCCCTACCCAGATAAAAAAATCGGTTTCTTCTATATTGGGCGAAAAAGTTTTGGATGAATCAGAAACTGAAAAATTGTATTCAGCAGAATCTACGGGAATTGCTGCCGAACCCGTGGTAAAATACATGAACCATGATTCGCTTGAAAAACTGATAGAAAACACCAGGAAAGCTATGAAGAAAGCCGCGAAAGAACTTGATTTTATTGAAGCTGCAAGACTCAGGGATGAAATGTACGAATTAGAACAGCTACTTAAAATGAAAAAATCATAAAATTGAAACGGAGGCGTTTGTATAAAAAATAAAGGAGGAAGAGATGATTAAAAATTACCTGATACCAATTCTTTTTTTTGTTGTTGGAACTATAAATGCCAATGCCCAGCTGAGCCATGGCGGTAAACCTCTATCATTTACCCATGCTTTATTAAAAAAAGCTTCAGTTTTCAGAACACCTGTTTTGGATTATCAGAAATTAATAGATGAAGAAAAGAATGATAACAGAAATATTAAGCCATACAGATACGGTAAAAACCACGAAGTAAAGCTTTCGCCGGATAGTTCAGGAACATGGACCATTCTCTCAAATGGGGAAAGAATATGGCAGCTAAGAATTTATTCTGAACAGGCTTATTCTTTGAGTTTAATTTTCGACAAGTTCAGGCTGAATCCCGGTGTTAAGATGTTTCTTTTTTCGCCGGATAGAAAAATTATAATAGGTTCTTTTACAGGCGATAACAATAAAAGTTCAGGTAAGTTTGCCACATCGGCTATTCCGGGCGATGAGGTGGTTCTTGAAATTGATGTTGCGGCTGGTACAGAGATCGGGGAGATAGAAATTTCGGGAATTGTGCATGATTACAAAAATGCCTTTGGTTTAAAAACAGGTTTTGGTGATGCCGGGTACTGCAATGTTAATATTAATTGTCCCGAAGGGGCCGAATGGCAGAAGGAAAAACGATCGGTGGTCCGATTTTCATACGTTGCTGGTTTTGCCGAGTTGTGCACCGGGGTATTTGTAAATAATACAGCTTATGACACGAAACCATACCTGCTAACTGCCAATCATTGTGTTAGTTCGCAGGGTGTAGCCAATACTACAATATTTTATTTTAATTATGAAAGTGAAAATTGTGTTGCTACGGTTGAACCTTCCTATCAAACATTATCTACTGCCGAACTGTTATCAACTGGTGGAAATCTTGATTTTACATTAATGCAGTTAAATGAAAATCCACCGGCTTCCTATAATGTTTATTTTTCGGGATGGAACAGAATTTCAAACCCGGCCTTAAAAACAGTAACCATTCATCACCCGCAGGGAGATATTAAAAAAATAAGTATGGACAATGACCCTCCTGTAACCGGCGATTTTCCTGATGGTTATTTGGACAATTCGCACTGGCAGATTTTACATTGGGATTTAGGCACCACAGAAGGGGGTTCATCCGGTTCACCACTTTACGACGAAAACCACAGAATAGTTGGCGATTTGTCGGGTGGTTATGCCTATTGTCAAAGCAATTTTGATGATTTTTACCAAAAATTTAATTATAGTTGGGATTATAATCCTGAAACAAACAAACAATTGAAAGCCTGGCTTGATCCTTTAAATACAGGGGCAGAAGTACTTGATGGCTATGATCCAAATGCAGTTTCTGTTGGCACTGATATTTCAGTAATTCAGGTGAAAACCCCTAATGGGAGTTATTGTGCAGGTAATGAAACAATTCCGACTTTAGTGATCCAAAATAAAGGCTCGGTTGATTTAACAAGTGCAATACTAAATTACAGGATAAATGGCGGAAGCATTATTTCAAAAGTTTGGAGCGGAAACCTCAAACCAAATGAAACAACAGATTTCAGCTTTGATGTTTTGTCAGTTCCTTCGGGAAATTGTAAATTTTTGACGTTTTCATCAGCACCAAACGGAATTGCAGATGTGAATAATAATAATGATACGGCCAGAATTGATTTTACAGGCGAGAATTTGTTAACAGAAGTAAATATTTCCGGAAAAACTGAAATTTGCAATCAATCATTATATGGCTCCTACTCAACAATTTCAGAAGGGAATTACAGATGGAATGTAGAAGGTGGAAGTATTCAAGGGTTAGATACACTTCAATCGGTAAACATAAACTGGAATGAATGGGGCGAACGAAAAGTTTTTCTTCAAATTTCGAACCTTTGCAATTACTATGATACTGAACCACTTATTGTTAAGGTTGTTGAGCAGAGCGTTGAGATTAAAATTTCAACAGGGAATAATGCCTCTTCAGCCTGTTGTATAATTAAAGATTGTGAAGGGAACACAATTTATGAAAAATGTAATTTTGAGGATTTTAAGACCTATACAGAAGATTTATGTTTAAATACCGGATGTTATACCATTAGTTTTTACAGTGAGAATGATGGAATTACAAGTTACAAACTTACAAACAAGTTAAATGCCCAAACCATTACGGAAGGTTTTTCGCTGGTTGGTTCGGCTACAGAACAATTCAACCTCGATCCATCTGTAAACCTTGCTGAATTTAATGTTTATCCGAATCCTTCTAAATCCGAAATTGTGATAGAAGCCAGTTATTCAGAATTGTATACCGATTCAAAATTTGCAATATTCAATTTAAAGGGAGCAATGGTTACGCCATTTGAAATTCTTGATTCGAGAAAAGAAATTGATATTTCAAAGCTTCAACAAGGAATGTATTTAATAGAAATAGTAAGTTCGAACGGAAAGTTCACATTAAAATTCGTAAAACCCTGATACCGGAATTTTTAATTAAAAAAGTAAACAAAAAAATATACTTTGAAAATTTAGCATAATTGAAATCCGGTTAAAATTGAAATTTTAAATATGTTTTAAAAATGTTGTTTTAAGCGATTTTTTGTTTTGAAAAATTTTAAATCTGTTTACTTTTGAAACCTCAAGAATGAACTCTTGTTAATCGGATAAAATCAAAAAAAATAAATTTACTTAAACAAATAATTCATGAACAGGGATTATACTAAAGCACAACTGACAATGCTAGTTTTGTTGCGCCTATCAATTGGCTGGCATTTTTTGTACGAAGGCGTGGTAAAAATATCAAATCCGGATTGGTCGGCACTAGGATTTTTAATGGATTCAAAAGGAATTTTCGAAGGAATGTTTAAAGCCATGGCCGCTAGTCCTTCCATTGTAAATATTGTAAATATTTTAAATGTCTGGGGACTGATTTTAATAGGGGCAAGCCTACTTGTCGGATTATTTTCAAGGCCTGCATTAATAGCCGGAATTGCACTTCTTGCACTATATTATATTTCTCATCCACCTTTGATTGGTGCTCAATATCTTTTGCCATCCGAAGGCAGCTACCTGGTTGTTAACAAAAACCTGATAGAACTGCTGGCCATGGGAGTTTTGTTGGTATTTCCAACAAGTAAACTGATAGGTTTGGACAGAATGATATTTTTTAAAAAAACTAATTAAAAAAAGTGACTATGGATAATGCAGATAACATAAAAAATACCAGTCGATTTTCGCGTAGGGAATTATTGAAAAGCCTGGCAACAATACCGGTAGTTGGCGCCTTTGCCTATGGTATTTATAAAAAAAACAAATATGACCGGTTTCTTAATTCTAATATTGCCAATGAGTTAGGAATGAACTACAATCCGGTTGAATTTAAACCAAGGCCGGAAAATGGTAAGCTCATAAGGGTAGGTTTGGTTGGTTACGGAATCAGGGGAGAACAGTTAATGAGGGGTGCAGGTTTTGCCCATCCGGAATGGATTGATGAAGTAAAAAAAGGGGCAGAGGAAAATTCGTCAGATACCAGATATGCTCAGTTTCTTGAACAGGACGATTTAAATATTGAAATTACGGGTATATGCGATATTTTTGATATCCATGCCGAAAGGGCAATTGAAGCTGCAAGTAACAAAGAAAGAAAAGGAACCGATTCATTTTCAAAAAAAGATATTAAAAGGTATAAAACCTATAATGAATTATGTGCAGCCCCTGATGTGGACGCAATAATAATTGCAGCTCCGGATCATTGGCATGGTCCGATTACCATTGAAGCAGCCCGCAATGGAAAACATGTTTACTGTGAAAAACCGATGACCTGGACGGTAGCCGAAACTTACGCTGTACGCGAAGAAGTTAAAAAGAATAACATTGTATTCCAGCTTGGTCATCAGGGAAGGCAAACGGAAAGTTATATTAAAGCAAAGGAAGCAATTGATAAAAAACTTCTGGGTAAGATTTCACTTATCGAAGTAACCACAAACAGAAACAGTCCAAATGGTGCATGGGTATATCCAATTCATGAAAAAGCAAGCGAAAAGAATATAGACTGGAAACAGTTTATCGGCCCGGCACCCTGGCATGAGTTCAGTCTGGAAAGATTTTTCAGGTGGCGCTGCTGGTGGGATTACAGTACGGGATTGTCCGGCGATCTGTTAACACATGAATACGATGCCATGAACCAGATTTTGGACCTTGGAATTCCAAAATATGCAACATCATCAGGGGGAATTTACTTTTATAAAGATGGACGTACTGTACCTGATGTACTTCATACCGTGTTTGAATTTCCCGATAAGGATATCACCATGTTATACAGTGCAACACTGGCAAGCGATCGCGATAGAGGGAAAGTTATTATGGGCCATGATGGTAACATGCAGATAGGTGAAAGATTAACAGTTATGGCTGACAGGGAATCAACCCGTTATGAAAAGAAAATAAAAGAAAATATTATCGATCCATCAGAACCGATTTACTCTTATGTGCCGGGAAAGAAAAATGTAGATGCAGTGTCTTCAGCCACCGAAAAGTATTTTGCCGGCAGAGGTTTATTGTATACTTACAGAAACGGTAAGAGAATGGATACCACACATCTTCATATCAGCGAATTTATTGAAGCCATCCGTGGAAACGGCAGTACAAGTTGTAATATTGAACAGGGATTTGAAGAAGCAATAACAGCCCATATGGGAACAATAGCCTATAAAGAAGGCAGAAGGGTGGAATGGGATGCTGTAAACGAAAAAATAATCTAACTAAATCTTAAAATTATGGCGACACGTAGAAATTTTTTAAAAACAATGGCAGCCATATCTGCAGGAAGTATGGTTTTGCCTTTAAGTTCATTTAAATTTGGCAGCAATACTCCGTTTGGATTGATTTTATATACCGTAAGGGATGAAATGAAAAAAGATGCGTCGGGAACCCTTGCTAAAATTGCCGAAATTGGTTACCAGGTAGTTGAAGCTGCGGGTTATGACAAGCGAAAATTCTATGGATTGGCTCCACTGGAATTTAAAAAACTTGTAGAATCATACGGATTGAAACTTGTGAGCAGTCACCATTCATTAAGTGATAAGAACTACAAAGAAATTGTTGAAGATGCTGCACTTGCCGGACTTGAATTTGCTGTTTATCCCTGGATGATGAGTGGAAATGCAGATTATTTTAAGAAAAAGGCGGAAGAGCTCAATAAATATGGTGAAGAATTTAAAAAAGCCGGAATCAGGTTTTGTTACCATAATCATGATTTTGAATTTAAAACTGTTGATAACCAGTTACCATACGATATATTATTAAAAAACACAAATCCTGAATATGTTTCTTTTGAAATGGATCTTTACTGGACAACCAAAGCTGGCTTTAAACCTATAGAATATTTTACGGCAAACAGCGGTAGATTTCCATTATGGCATGTTAAGGACATGAAGAATGATGAAAAGAAATCATTTGCTGAAGTAGGAAACGGAACTATTGATTTTGCTTCAATTTTTTCGAAAAAAGATACTTCGGGGATGAAATATTATTTTGTGGAACAAGATACCTGCGTTGACCATCCCCCGCTCGAAAGCATTAAAATAAGTCTTGATTATATTAAAAAACAAGGTTTTTAAATTACATTTTTTTAATTTGTAAATTAACACCTAAAGCCCTGGATGAAATACTTCAGGGCTTTTTTTATAAACTTCACAATTGTCAACTAAAGGATTTTTAATTTACGAATTGAATTTATATTATTGAAAATAAATGTTTTAAATTGTTTTAAGCAGCGTTATATTTGATTTATTTAACAGTTTATTTCAATGTAACAATAATGCCTTATACATGTTACGGGATGTTGAGTTTTTATCAAAAAAACAATAAATTAAAATGATGTTTAAAAACAATTTACATATACGAAAATATTTGTTAAATTCGGCAAAATTCAATTCTAGTTTAATTCAAACAGTATAAACTAAAACCAATTAAAAATGAGCGAAAAAAAGGACAAAATGAAATTATCGAGGAGGGAATTTATGGGGATATCTGCCACAGCTGCAGCAGGGTTTACCATTTTACCTTCTTCAGTAATAAGTGGATTAGGCCATAAAGCTCCAAGTGACAAACTGAATATTGCAGGTATTGGTGTTGGAGGAATGGGGCATGCTAATCTGAAGGAATTAAAAACAGAAAACATTGTAGCATTATGTGATGTTGACTGGGGTTATGCCAAAGGCTGTTTTGATGAATTCCCAAATGCTAAGAAATATTGGGATTGGAGAAAAATGTACGAAGAAATGGGTAAAAGTATTGATGCTGTGGTAATTGCAACTGCAGACCATTCACACGCCATTACTGCTGCTCACGCTATTACAATGGGCAAACACGTATATTTACAAAAGCCTCTAACCCACAGTGTTTACGAATCCCGTTTGTTAACAAAACTTGCTGCAAAACACAAGGTAGCAACACAAATGGGTAACCAGGGTTCATCTGGCGATGGCGTTCGTAAAACTTGCGAATGGATTTGGAATGGTGAAATTGGAGAGATTACAAAAGTTGAAGCTTTCACTGACAGACCAATCTGGCCACAGGGATTAAACAGGCCCAAACTGGGAATGTGGGTACCTGAAACTTTGAATTGGGATTTATTTATTGGCCCGGCTCCAATGCGTCCGTACAACGAGATATATACTCCATGGAACTGGCGTGGATGGTGGGATTTTGGTACAGGAGCACTTGGTGATATGGCTTGCCATATTTTGCATCCGGTATTCAAAGGGTTACAATTACAGTATCCAACTAAAGTTCAGGGAAGCTCAACATTATTGCTTACCGATTGTGCACCAAATGCTGAAATGGTTAAAATGCTTTTCCCGGCAAGACCGAAATTTAAAAAGGTAAACATGCCGGCAGTTGAAGTAACATGGTATGATGGTGGAATTCAGCCAGCAAAACCGGCAGGATGGCCAGCAGGTAAAGACATGAACGATGCCGGAGGTGGTGTAATTTTCCACGGTACAAAAGACAAACTTATTTGTGGATGTTATGGTGTAAACCCATGGCTGTTGTCAGGTCGTGTACCGACAGTTGAACCATCTATGCGTAAAATTAAAGTGAGCCATGAACAGGATTGGGTACGTGCTTGCAAAGAAACCCCTGAAAACCGGGTTGAAACTGCATCTCCTTTTAGCGAAGCTGGACCATTCAATGAAATGGTTGTAATGGGCGTTTTGGCTGTTCGTTTACAAGGCCTTAACAAAGAATTAGAATGGGATGGCGCCAATATGAAATTTACTAACATTACAGATAATGATAAGGTTCAAATCTGTATTGAAGATGGTTTCAAAATTCACGATGGACACCCGACATTTGATAAAAAATGGACAGATCCAACTTCTGCCAAGGCTTTTGCAGAAGAATTGATTAAGCACACCTACAGGGAAGGATTTAAACTTCCTGACATGCCGAGCTAATCCGTTAATTGTGGATGAATAATTTTTACCCCCGGAAAATAAGACAAAAATTTTCCGGGGAAATAATTAGAAACAATTTTAAAATGTAATAGAATGAAATTCAGAAATTTAATATTAATTTTTGGAATGTTGGTATTTGTTTTTTCTTGCAATAATACCTCTTCCAATACTGATGAAAGTACAGCAACTGATACTGTAAAAACAGAAGCTGTTACTGAAACTGCTCCAAATACTTTATCTAAAGCTGAAACAGATGAAGGTTGGAAACTTCTTTTTGATGGTACAACAACAACAGGATGGCGTGGATACCAGAAAAAGGAATTTCCAAAAGGTTGGGTTATTGAAGATGGAACTATAAAATGTAATGGTTCCGGACGTGGGGAAGCCGGTGCTAAAGAAGGTGGCGATATTGTGTACGATAAGGTTTTCTCAAATTTTGATCTTAAACTGGAATGGAAAGTATCAAAAGGCGGAAACTCTGGTATTTTTTATTTAGGACAGGAAAAATTAGATTTTATATGGAAAACTGCTCCTGAAATGCAGGTTTTGGATAATGTAAATCATCCTGATGCCAAATTAGGAAAAGATGGAAACAGGATGGCTGGCTCATTATATGACCTTATACCCGCTAAACCTCAGAATGCAAAACCATTTGACGAATGGAATTCTGTTGAAATTATCGTTTACAAAGGTACAGTTGTTCATAAAATGAATGGCGAAACTGTAGTGGAATATCATTTATGGACTCCTGAATGGGATAAGCTTGTTGCTGGAAGTAAATTTCCTGCTTTAAATAAAGACTGGGCCAAAGTAGCTTCTGAAGGCCTGATTGGACTGCAGGATCATGGAGATGATGTTTGGTACCGGAATATAAAAATTAAAGAATTAAATTAATAAATCAAAAAGCCGCTCATTCCGAACGGCTTTTTTGTTTTCTTTATACTTTATAAACAGAATCTATTAGAGTTCCATCTACCCATTTAATAACTGCAACTACCTCATTTCCTGGTTTTCTGGGTTCTGGTTTGCCACAAATTTTTTCAGCCTCGTTCTTTAATTCCTGAATGGTTTTAATGGGAAGTCCCGAACCTTTTACCTTCTCTATTAAATCTGTTCTAAGCGGATTAATTGCAATCCCTCTCTCTGTTACAATTACATCTATTAACTCACCTGGTCCGCAGAGCGTAGTTACTTCATCGCGGATAACCGGAATTCTGTCTCTGAAAAGTGGAATAGGTAAAATAACCGTTTTTGAAAAAAGGCAATTTTGCCATCCGCCAATTCCGTGTAATAAATAGCCGTCAGAATGGGTTACTACGTTTCCGTTAAAATTTACATCCACTTCAGTTGCCCCAAGAATAACAACATCAACCAAGCCGGCGAAATTCCCTTTTCCATGATAATTGTAGCTTGTAAACGGACTTGTCCAGACATGGTTTTTGTTTTGTCCCATTGAACGAACGCCTTCCAGGTCAAAGGTTTGTCCATCAAGTATATAATCAATAAGTCCTTCTTCGAGCATTTGCACCAGGTATTGATTGCTCCCGCCACGGGCAAACCTTGCTTTTATGCCTTTTTTCTTCATCACATCCCTGAAAAAAATGCTTACTGAAAGAGAAGTTCCTCCTGCACCGGTCTGGAATGAAAACCCATCGTGAATGATTCCGGTTACCTCACAAAAATCGGCTGTAAGTTTGGCCAGGTATAGCCTGTCGGGGCTTTTGGTTACCTGCGTTGTGCCTGATATTATCTTTTCAGGAATTCCAATTTTTTCAAGTACAACCGTATAATCAACATAATTTCCCTGAATTTGCCATGGAACACAAGGAAAGGGAACCAGATTATCTGTAACAACAATTACTTTATCAGCATATTGTGAATCTGCAAGGGCAAATCCCAGTAATCCACTTGCCGAAGGACCGTAAACGCCATTTGCATTTCCAAACATATCGGCACTTGAAGCGCCAATTACAGCAATATCGATTTTAACTTCACCGTCCTGAACTGCCTGGTATCGGCCACCGTGCGATCTTAAAACAGCAGTTCCTTTCATTTTTCCTTCAGAACAGAATTTTCCCAATGCCCCGTTCATACTGCCTTCTATCCTGTTAATCGTACCATCTTCGAGGTATTGAATAAGATGACTGTGACATGGAAATGAAGCGGAAGGAAACCAGCGAAGGTTTTTCACACCCAGCTCTTTGGCTATGTCAAATATCTGGTTTGAAATCAGGTCACCATCCCTGAAATGATGATGTGTTGAAATGGTCATTCCATCTTTGAGGCCTGCTTTTATAAGGGCTTCTTTAAGCGAGTTAACAAGTTTGTTCCCGTCTTCCGGGAAATCAGCATTTGAAGAAATTTGTGGGGCATGCTTTTTTCCATCGGGTTTAAATTTACCCACACCCATGAATGGAATTTGTTTTTCACCATTAATTTCAGTGGGAACCAGACGTCCAATTGCGTTCTTTACTAAATCCATACTTTATTTAATTATAGATTATAGATTATAGATTATAGATTATAGATTATAGATTATAGATTATAGATTATAGATTATAGATTATAGATTATAGATTATAGATTATAGATTATAGATTATAGATTATAAATTATAGATTATAGATTTTCTGTGGTTTAGGTTTAATGTTAGATTACCTTCCCATGGATGTTTTAATTATTTTTGTCAGAATATTGATAATTGATAATATTTCATCAAGATAATCCTTTACCTGGATTTCTACCAACTGACTTTTATCAAGCAACATTAGCCAATATCTGGTTTCCCTGGCCTCTTTAAGTGCTATATTTATTTTTGAAATAAAATCTTTTTTAGACTGTGCAGCAATTGCCTCTTCAACATTAGCACCAATGCTAGTGCCTGATCTTAAAAGTTGTTTTGAAAGAATATATTCCTTCTTTTCTAAAAGTGTTTTGTATAAATCAATGATTTTCAATGCAAATTCAAAACTTATAGTTTGAATTAAATTTTCTTTAATCATAAATCTATATATTAAAATTGACTATTTGTCATCTAAAATTTAAAATTTAGAATTTATAATGAATCAATTAAAATTCCCAACTCCCTGGCCAGTCTTATTGTTGTTTGAGCCCTTTTAACTACAGGTGCATCAATCATTTTTGTACCGAGCGAAACAACCCCTTTCCCCGCTTTTTTTGCTTCTTCAAATGCAACAACAATTTTCAGTGCTTTTTCAATTTCTTCTTTTGAAGGCATAAAATTTTCATGAATAACCGCAATTTGCATTGGATGAATGCAGCCCATTCCTTCGAATCCAAGTGCTTTTGAATTTTTAACATTGGCTACCAAACCTTCCATATCGGCTACATCTGAAAAAACAGAATCTATAGGCTGAATTTTAGCAGCTTTACATGCATTTACAATTCTCGACCGTGCATAAACAGACTCAATTCCTTCTTTTGTGCGTTGTACGCCAATATCTGCAGTAAAATCTTCCAGCCCTATTGCCATTGCCACAATACTGGCAGATGATTTGGCTATTTCGAATGCATTTTCAACGCCAAGTGCACTTTCAATTATGGGCATTAAGTAGATAGGATAAGTTAATCCGTTGAGCGATAGGATTTTCTTTATTTCATTTTCGCAATCAACAACATGATTTGGTGATTCACATTTTGGTATAAGAATCAGGTTGGGATGATGTGTTACCACGAATTTTAAATCTTCAAGACCATCAGGCAATTGATTGATTCGAACCATGCGTTCTGCACCATAGAAATTGACTGACCGGAGGGTATTACGCACCAGATACCTGGCTTCATGTTTTTTTTCAGGGGCAACAGCATCTTCTAAATCCAGGATAATACCGTTTGGCTTGTGTATACCTGCGTTTAACATCATGCTCGGTGAATTTCCCGGAAGGTAGAGTCTAGAAAAGCGAAAATGATCTTTTTCTGAATCTGTTTGGTTCTCTTTAATATGTTCGGGAAGCCATTCTTTATCTGTATCAATAATTTGTTTTACAGCACATTCAAACCTTGCCATCAACACGTGGGGTAAGGCACCTGAATCCTGAACCTTCAGAATTGCATGATCAATAGCAAAAAAATGGAGTCCATCGAGAAATAATTGTCGGATTGAATTTCCATAGAGGGATTCAACTTTGCTTTTTATTTCAAGCTGAATCCCTCCCTTTTCAGTAAGTTCGAGGGTTAAAAAGCAATCGGAGCGAACTTTTTCGCCCAAATTGCCAGCGTTAACCGGCATGTTCAATTTTCCCATCCCTTATATTTTTGGTATATTTTGAGGATAGTAAAGTTGCTATTTATTTTCCGGATTTAAAATGATTTATCTCATTGCGCTTTGGCTGCTCTATATTAAAGTCTCTCCAATTCAACTGTGAAATGCCTGAGAACCGGCGCTTCTTTTAAAATTTTAACCCCGCGTTTAATTTCCTGCCGCCTGTCGAAAACATTTTTAGGATCTTGATAACCAGATAATTAAAAAGTTCGAACTGCTCTAACATAATTAATATCATTATAGCCTATAGCCCAATCTCTAAAACTATCATACCCATTGGGGCTGAATGAAATGCAATATATATCCCCATATGTATCATCGCGATAACCAGATGGATAGCCTTTGGACCTTTTTAAAAGGGTAGAACTCCAATACATTTGATAGGTAAAGCCTCCAATAATTTCCCTGTGTTTGTACAATTGGTCCAGTTCATCCCTGGTTGGTAAACGCCAATCATTATACTTATTTCCTTCTGCACTATGTAAGCCCTTACTCGCTATATTTGAGGCACTGATATAACTGCAAATTCCCTGATCTATGATTTCAGCAATTACACCGTGCGCACTGTCGCGCGATAACATAAAGACTATTCCTCCGCCGTATTGTTCTCCAAGATAATGTTTTGTTTGTGCCGGTAGCGTGAATAGCATGCCTGCCAACATAAAAAATGCAATAATAAATTTTTTCATTGTAAGTGGATTAGATTAATTTTAATGATGCACAATATTTTACTTTAATGCTGATTATTAAATGATTAGAATTTCCTGAATAAGGCAATTTCTTACTTAAACAAAATTAAAATGCTGAAATCTAAATAGCAACTTTCCTACTTGCTTTATTTATTACTTTAATTATGTCTTTAATTATGTCTTTTATGAAAAGGTTTAATTTCATGGCATTTGTTTGCTAATCTGGAGGTTATTAGGTGGAAAATGCCTGTAGTAAATGAATAATTAATGAAAATAAAATTAATAAAAGAAAGGACATGATATTTACGCTTAAATGCAATTTGCTCGGCTCCAGCATGTTTCGTCTTATCAAATCACAGTTTCAGGAAGGAAAAATTAATCAGGGGCAGGTATAACTTCAGCCCCTGAAGTTTAATGGATTACAGCCTTTTCAGTTCAACGGTAAAGTGTCTTAAAACCGGTGCTTCTTTGAGTATTTTCACACCTCGTTTAATTTCCTGCCGCCTGTCGAAAACATTTTTAAGTGCTGCTGCCACATAATCGATATGATTATCAGTGTACGTGCGGCGTGGAAGAGCAAGACGAACAAGTTCCAAATCCGGGAACCGGTTTTCATGCGTAACCGGATCCCTGTCGGCCATGATTGTACCAATTTCAACTGCCCTAACACCGGCCTCAATGTATAATTCAATTGCCAGGGTTTGAGCCGGAAATTCTTCGCGGGGAATATGGGGCAGGAATTTAATCGCATCCACAAAAATTGCATGCCCTCCAAATGGTTCCTGCACTGGAATTCCGTATTCCTTTAGTTTTTTTCCCAGGTATGCCACCTGGCCTACACGGTTATCTAAAAAATCAAATTCTGTAGCTTCGCGCAAGCCTTGTGCAAGTGCATTCATATCCCTTCCTGACATGCCACCATAAGTTATGTAACCTTCGTATAAAATATTGTAAACAGTGGCTCTTTGAAAGAGATTTTCATCGCGCATGGCTATAAACCCACCAATATTGACAATAGCATCTTTTTTGCTCGACATGGTCATAACATCAGCAAGTGAAAACATTTCAAGAGCTATTTCTCTGATGGTTTTATCAGCATACCCAAATTCGCGTGTTTTAATAAAATAGGCATTTTCTGCAAACCTGGCTGAATCGAATACAACGGGAATCTTATACTTATCGGCTATTTTTCGTACGGCTTTCAGGTTTTCCATCGAAACAGGCTGACCGCCCGCCGTGTTACAGGTAATGGTTATAATAATAAAAGGAATTTTTTCTATTGAATGGGAAGAAATAAAATTTTCCAGTTTTTCAATATCAACATTCCCTTTGAATGGATGGTAAACAGATGTGTCATAAGCTTCGCGAATTGTACAATCAATAGCTGTGGCATGGCGAAACTCAATATGACCCTTTGTAGTATCGAAATGGGCATTGCCGGGAATAAAATCACCCGCTTTAACCAAGGTTGAGAACAAAACATTTTCAGCAGCCCTGCCCTGATGGGTGGGCAAAAAGAAGGGAAAACCCGTTATTTCTTTTATAGCCGCTTTCATTTTATAATAAGAAGAGGCACCGGCATAACTTTCGTCGCCCAGCATCATTTCGCTCCATTGTTTGTCGCTCATAGCTCCTGTGCCAGAGTCAGTAAGCAAATCAACAAAAACATATTCGCTTTTTAAATTGAAAAGATTGAATTTAGCTTCTTTAATCCATTGAACCCTTTGTTCCCGGGTGGTTTTTCTTAAAGGCTCAATCATTTTAATCCTATATTCCTCAGCAAATGGAAGTTCCATAATTATCAAATTAAAAATTATTACTGTAAAAAAAATAAGGTGAGTAAAGCAGAATTATTAACCTTTAAAATGGTCCCTTTTTTTAATATTGATGTACCTGAATTTAGGATTGCTTTTAATGACTGGCATTGCAAACATTTTTTGCAAATATAATTAATATTTCATCTTAAAAATATGTAAAATGTCAAGGATACAGTTTCTTTCTTTTTTAAATTTGTTTCAGAATAAAATATTCAATTTTAGTAAGAGAAATGCCTTATTTAAGCTCTATATTTTTTATTTTTTTTGAAAATAAATTAAATTCAAATCTTTGAAAAGGAATTAAAATCATAGAAAATAGATTATTTCTGAAATATCTTCTGTTTCAATTTGTTCTGATTATACTTTTTTGTAAAATGCGAAATATAGAGTTTAATTTTGTCCATTTATATGGAAATTGGTTCGTCTAAAAAAAGGAATCGGGGATTTACCGGAGGCATCAAAATGTTTAAAATCAGGATACTATCTATATTGTTCACTTAAATAGTTGGGTTTAAGTTATCATATTTTTACATATGAATTTATATTTTCAGGCATTCAGAAATATATCAAACCACCAAACAGGATTTTCAAGTATTTTAAAAGGAAGCCTGGTTTATTTTGTTTTATTTTTTCTTCCTTTTTATAAAGTTATTGGGCAGGAATATTCAATTAAAAACGAAAATAAAATTTATAATCTAAACCGTTCCGCTTTTCTTTTTAAAAATGATACGATAAATGAATTATGGACCATTGATAAATCAACAGAATCCTGGAAGCTGAATAATTATATTGAAATAATTTCAATGGCAGATTCAAAACTAAGGCTGTGGAAGCAGGGGAACAATGGTAGTTTATGGATTTTTGACAATCAGTTAAAAGATTGGAAACAGGTTTCTTCATTTCAAATGGAAATTCAAAATTTGAATGATACACTTAATTATTCCCTGATTAATGATTCGATTAAGTTGTTGAATTACAATCAGAACAAGATAATCAGCCATGTAAATAAAAATATTTTTGTATGGTCAAAATCTATGGACAATATACCCGAAATTATTAATGATACCATAAGCCTTTTTCCTGTCAATGATACCACAAAGCTATGGATGTACAAAGATTCAGTGTCAATCTGGCAATTAAATACCAGGCCAAAACTCTGGAAAATAAGTAAATCGACCATTGTGTGGACATTGGATCCTTATACTGAGTTTTGGAAAGCCGGAATGGATTACAATTTCTGGTACCGAAAAACGCTAAAAGATCAGTGGCAACAAAACCAGAAAATAATACCCAAATTTTTAAAAAATGAGATAAATTACTGGAGTCCAAATGATTCTGTAATATTATTTTCATCAAAAGACACTGTGCAGATCTGGAAAGCCTCTAAAAAAAAATCTATCTGGCAATACCACGATTCGTTGATGGTTTGGACCATTCCACCACCTGCGAAAAAGAAAGAAGCGTCAGACACTTTAATAGTTCAGGTTAGGGAAGTAAAAAAAGCACAACTCCTTGATATAGATGAAACAATAAAGTTATGGACAATAAATGATTCAACAAGGGTTTTTAATAAAGTTAATACAGTTGAACTTTGGAAAAAAAATACTTCAGCAAAACTTTGGAAAATTACAGATTCGACTTTGATTTGGAACATTGATTTAAAAACAAAACTAAGTTCAATAAATGACTCTTTAGCCATATGGTTAAGAAATGACACAACCTACGAATGGAAACAAGACAGCCTGATTAAGCCTGAAAAGGTGAGTAAAAATCTTCTTTACCTGAATGTAAACGATTCGGTGCGGTTTACAAATCAAAACGATACCATGCAGATTTGGAACAGTTATTCATCGGCCAAAATAGCAACAAAAAAAAGCTTGAATGCATTTCTTTTACTTAGCGATACCATTGAATTTTGGGAACCGAACGATTCAACCAAACTTTGGATAAATAAATATTCTGAAAAAGGGGAGGTTTGGGAAAAAAATAAACAGGTAAATATTCTAAACATCAACGATTCTACTAAAATTTGGCAACTAAGTGAAAATGTGAGGCTTACAATTATAAATGGGAAGTTGAGAATTTGGCGACAGGGCAATGATGATCCCTATTTTACCTGGAAAGAAGCCAATGAATTCCGAAACGAAGTAATTGAGGATTCTGTAAAAATATGGCACATCAATAAAAATACAATAATTTGGGAAACCCGCCAGAAAATTGAAGTCTGGAACCTGAACAAAAAACTTGAATTATTCAGGTTAAATGATACAAGTCTGATATGGACCTACAGTACTTCAATGGTAGGCCCCAAATTACCTAAACCCAAATACTGGGTTTGGCAGGGAACGGGCAGGGTAGATATGGCGCAGGTGTTTGTGGACCAATGGGCGAGTGGAGGTGAAAATAGCTTATCATCGCTTTTTATAATAAATTTCCAGGCAAATTACAACAAGAAAAAAGTAAAATGGACCAATGATTTTGAATACAGGTTAGGATTTATTAGACCAGGCGACGATCCGTTGAGAAAAAATGAAGACAGGATTAAAATTAACAGTATTATTAACTATTTTGCGTTTAAAAAATGGTATTATGGCTTTACAGTTGAGACACAAACCCAGTTTTTTAATGGCTACAAATATATAAACGATACAACAAAAAACCTGGTTTCCGATTTCATGGCGCCTTCGTATTCAAATTTTGGTATAGGATTGAATTATTTTCCGGTAAAGCAATTATCGGTTTTTTTTTCTCCACTCACCAACAAGATTATTTTTGTGAAAGATACGGTTAATATCGATGCATCCTCTTATGGTATTAAACAGGGAAAAAAAATGAAAACCGAACCTGGTGCCTTTATAAAATCAGTTTTAAACTGGAACATTACAAAAAACATTAACCTCGTAAACAAGTTTGATTTATTCCTTCGCTATAACGAATTAAAGAAGTATAATGTAGACTGGGAAATGAATTTAACTTTTAAATTTAATAATTTAGTAAATGCAACTCTTAATACACATTTGGTTTATGATCCTAATGTGTCAATAAAACAACCCGACGGCAATACCAAAACACCGGTTCAGTTTAAGGAAGTTCTCAGTATAGGGCTTTTCTACAAGATTTAAGGAACAAAATATACAGGAAAGTTCAAACTTAAGATTCATTTTTTTTTAATTCGGTTTCAGCATAAATCATTCATCAACAAATTTTGGTCTTTAAACAAAAACTATATGGCATACATATATTGTAGTTTGCAAGCCTTTTTAATTGTACTAAATTAGCAACCATTAAAATTGCAGAATAAATATATTTAATTATTAATTGAGAAAAACATGAGTAATCTTCAGGATATTGAGAATAAAATTACTGAATATGTAAAACGTACAGCTGCTTTACCCACAAATTTCGCGCTGAAAAATGAAACTTTATTGTTTGAAGAAGGATTATTTGATTCAATGGGTTTTATGTCCCTTATCACGTTTTTACAGGAAGAACTTGGCATTCAGCCTAAAGATGATGAACTGGTAGTTGAGAATTTTGAATCAATAAGCGCAATCGTATCCTATATAGTGAAAAAACAAGCTGCCTAATTTGATTTAACATGTGTGGGATAGCGGGAGGTACAAGATTTTATTCACCAGGTTCGATTAACGAAAATATCCTGATGAAAATGCTGGGCAGAATTAAGCACAGGGGCCCGGATGAAAGTGGTATTTATATTTCGGATGATTTGGCAATCGGGAATGTTCGTTTAAGCATAATTGATCTGGCTACCGGTCAACAACCGCTTTCAAATTCTGATGATTCAATCTGGATTGTTTACAATGGAGAAGTTTTCAACTACATTGAACTCAGAAAAGATTTGGAGGATAAGGGATATCATTTTAAAACACACAGCGATACCGAAGTAATTGTTTTACTGTATGAAGAATACGGAATTGATTTTATAAACCGCATGAATGGCCAGTTTGCCATTGCATTGTGGGACAAAAGAAAAAAACAACTGGTCCTGGTTCGCGACAGGGTGGGAATTCGGCCAGTTTTTTATACAATTAAAAACAAGGAATTGTTTTTTGCTTCTGAAATTAAATCACTAATCGAACATCCTGATATTGAGGCAAAAATATCTCCGGTTGCGCTTTCGCAGATTTTTACATTCTGGACTACAATAAGTCCTGCCACTGCCTTTGAAGATATTTACGAATTACCTCCAGGCCATTATATGATTTTTGATCATAAAGGGATGAAAATTGCCCCTTACTGGCAACTTCAATTTCCTGAAAATGGCAATTATCTGAATTTAAGCATAGAAGAGGCAAAGGAACAATTTTTAGAAATACTGTCTGACGCGACAAAAATCAGATTAAGGGCCGATGTTCCCGTTGCAGCTTACCTTAGCGGAGGACTTGATTCCACTGTAACCACTTCGTTTATCAGGGAAGTTGTACCGGATATGCTTCAGACTTTCTCAATAGGTTTTGAAGATAAGGCTTTTGATGAATCAGAGTATCAGGAAATTGCCTCTGAATATTTCAGAACCAGGCATACAGGATTTAAAATTAAGTCATCCGAAATTGCAGAAATTTTCCCGGAAGTGGTATGGCATTCAGAAATACCGGTTTTGAGAACCTCTCCGGCCCCAATGTACATTTTATCGAAAATAGTACGGCAAAACAATATAAAAGTTGTAATAACAGGCGAAGGAGCTGATGAAATGCTTGCCGGTTACAATATTTTTAAAGAGGCTAAGATTAGGCAATTCTGGGCAAAGCAGCCAAATTCAAGAATAAGGCCACTTTTGTTAAAAAAGCTTTATCCTTATATTCCTCAGATAAGTGAGGCAAACAGCAATTATCTTAAATTCTTTTTTGGATTTAAACTAAGTGATACAAATTCACCTGTTTATTCACACTTATTGAGATGGAACAATGGAAACCAGGTTAAAAAATACTTTTCAGCTAGCATGGTAAATCAGCTAAATGGCTATAACCCTGTTGAAGATTTATTGGAAAGAGTTGGCAATAAGCTTGATAACTACGACTTTCTGGCTAAAGCCCAATGGTTGGAAATATCTTTGTTTTTATCAGGATACCTTCTCTCCTCGCAGGGCGATAGAATGGCAATGGCCAATTCAGTGGAAGGGCGTTATCCGTTTTTAGATTACAGGCTTATTGAGTTTTGTGCGAAATTAAGCCCGGAATTGAAACTGAAAGGATTAAACGAGAAGTTTCTACTTAAAGAAATTGCGCAAAACAGGATTCCTGATAAAATCTTAAACCGTCATAAACAAGCTTACCGCGCACCAATTCAAAGTAGTTTTATTTCGGAAAAAGCTCCTGATTACCTTGGTAATATGCTTGACAAAAGGAAAATTTCAGAACATGGAATTTTCGATGAAACAAAAGTGAATGATTTTATGAACAAGATAAGTTCAGGTTCGTTAAGTTCCGAAACAGATAACATGGCCCTTACGGCTATATTGTCAACAGGATTGATAATTGATCAGTTTCAACACAAGAAAGGGCTGTTGACTGAATCTAAATTAAATAATTGTAGGATAATAAGAGATTGAATTTTAATAGATTAAACATTTTAACCTTCAACCAAATGGAAAGAAAAGCATTTACAAAAGACATTATAAAACTTCAGGATGTATCAAAAACCTGTGATAAGATTGTAGAAAAGTTAAAACATGATGTAATTACTTTATTAGGGCGCAAAGGAGCAGTAGTGGGCATAAGCGGTGGTATTGATTCTTCAGTATCCCTGGCATTGTCAGTAAAAGCATTTGGCGCTCAAAATGTATTGGGGATTATGCTTCCTGAGAAAGATTCAAGCCCGGACAGCAAGGCTTTTGCACAAAAACTTGCCGATAAATTTGGGGTTAAAACATTGGTTGAAGACATCACCGGGGCACTGGAAGGCTTTGGATGTTATAAAAGGCGTGATGAGGCAATGGCAAGGGTATTTCCTCAGTACAACCCGGCTGTATACAAATCAAAAATAAGCATCAAGCAAAATGTACTTTTACAAAATATTCCTTCTTTGTTTTCGCTTACTATTATTGACAAAAACGGGAAGGAAGAAAGCAAAGTGCTTCCGATGAAAGAATACCTTCAAATTGTTGCTGCGTCTAATTTTAAACAACGATGCCGCATGTCGATGTTGTATTTTCATGCCGAAGCACTTCATTATGCAGTTATTGGTACACCTAATAAGCATGAAGTAGAGCAGGGTTTCTTTGTTAAATATGGCGATGGGGGAGCTGATATTATGCCAATTGGCGATTTATATAAAAACCAGGTTTACCAGCTTGCAGAGTATCTGGGTGTTCCTGATGAAATAATTAAACGTACTCCCACCACCGATACCTATAGTGCAGAACAAACCCAGGAAGAATTTTTCTATCAACTTCCGTTTGAACTGCTTGACTTATTATGGTTTGGATGGGAAAACAATTATGAACCAGCTGACGTAGCAAATGGCCTTAATCTAAAACCTGAACAAGTGGCGCATGTTTATAAAACATTTGAAAGGAAAAAGAAAACTACGGAATACCTCAGAATGTCGCCTATCAGGGATTTTAAATAGAAAAAAACCGGAAACCTAATTCGGAAGAAAATGAATGCAATTGACTATTTTTTTGAATATTCAAAGAGTTCAGAGAATTTATTCCTGCTCAACAAACGGGAACAAATTAGTCATTCCGGATTATTTAAAAGGATAAATCTTCTGGCTGCCTGGTTAAATAAAAAAGTGGGGTCAGGGAAAAATATTCTGCTTAATAGTACGAATAACCTGTTTTTTATACAAAGTTACCTGGGAATTATCAAATCAGGGAATGTTTGTATACCTGTAAATCCGGCTGGTTCGGCCAAAACACTTGAATTTATAATCAGTGAAACTGAGCCGGCATTGGCATTTTTACAAAACCGGTTTATGTCAAGTCTGGAAAACACATCAATCTCCTTAATTAATGAGAGTCAACTTGAGGAATTGCTGAGCAATAATCTGTTACCGGACCAGTCTTTTGAATCAGAAGCTGAAGATGATACACTGGCAGAAATAATTTATACATCAGGTTCAACTGCACTTCCCAAAGGCGTGATGATTACGCACGGAAACCTTATTTCAAATACAAAATCAATTATTGAGTACCTGAATTTAAAAGATTCAGACAAAATGCTTGTTGTACTTCCCTTTTACTATTGTTACGGACTTTCTTTGTTACATACACATATAAGGGTAGGAGGATCAATTGCATTAAATAATACTTTTATGTTGCTGGGAAGCGTGATCAGCGACCTGAAAAACTATAAATGTACTGGATTTGCAGGTGTTCCGAGTCATTATCAAATACTTTTAAGAAAAACCACTTCTTTCAAGGAAACGAATTTTGAACATTTAAGATATATAACCCAGGCAGGTGGTAAATTACATACTGTATTTATTGAAGAATTCATTAATAATTTTCCGCAGATATTGTTTTACGTGATGTATGGTCAAACCGAAGCTACAGCAAGGCTTTCGTACCTTCCTCCATCAAATTTGAGAAAAAAGCTCGGATCGATAGGTATCGCCATTCCTGGCGTTGAGTTAAAAGTTGTGAACCCCGAAGGAAAAGAGGTTGCCGTGGGAGAAATTGGAGAAATTGCTGCCAAAGGGGGAAATATAATGAAAGGTTATTACAAGGCAGAGGAATTAACCTCAAAAACGCTGATTAATGGTTATTTGCATACCGGAGATTTAGGATCCATGGATGAAGATGGCTATATATACCTGGTTGCCCGTAAAAAGGAAATTATTAAAGTAGGTGGTGAACGGGTCAGCCCTAAAGAAATTGAAGAAGTAATTGTGCGAATTCCGGAAGTGGTAGACTGCACAATTGAAGGAGTTTATGATGAGGTGCTTGGGGAAAAGATAAAAGCAACAATAGTAATAAATGACAATACGGATCCAAAAATGCTTGAAGAAAAAATAATTTTTGAATGCAAAACAAAATTAAGCTCAATTAAAGTACCACAGCTAATCGAATTTGAAAATCAGGTAAATGTAAGTTCCTCTGGAAAAAAGGTGAAAAACCAGGGTTAAACTGCAATAAACCAATAATAAGAAATTGTAGCTGCAAAATTTATTATTCATAAATGATAAATCAACATTAATCAAACATTTTTTGAATTTTTTTAAAGATTCCTTTACTTGCTTAAACAATGAAGTGAAAAATCAAATAAGGGTTAAATAAAATGTTTTTGGATAAATTGTTTTATAAGTACAACAAAGTTTTTATAATTTTATTTGATCTTGTTTTACTTACCTGTTCATTTTTAATTATAGCCTGGATAAAACCAGCAACCGTGCGTTTGGTATTGCCATTATATTCCTTCCCATTCCTGGTTTTTTCAGTAATTTGGCTTTTTATTTCATATATTATGGGCAAGTATAATCTTGTTAATTTTACAAGGCCTATTAATTTATTTGTAACCATAAGCATAATAACTTTCATTGCCCTATCATTTGTTTCCATTCTGCTTTTTGCGCTTAAACTCAATGCCTATTCCAGGGCCATAGTTTTTGGTACTATTCTGTTGTGCTATTGTATGGAAATAATTTCTTTTCAATTCTTATACCGCTGGGTAAAACACAGTCAGGTAAGAAATGAAAATTATTCTAAAAAAGAAACCGTAGTTGTTGATCCTGACCCAATTCCACTCATTGACCAGGAAGAAATCAGCCAGTCAAGAAAAGAATATACCAAAGAAATATCGAATAGAAAAAAACTAATTACAAGAGAAACAGGCACCGGTGTGTTTGAATATTTTTCTGAGCATTTGAATGTTGACTCTGATTCTATAATACTTACAGCAACTACTACTCCATTTAATATTGAAAACCTTAGTGGTTCTGAGCTACCTGCAATCATAAACCTTAAGAAAGTGAATGATATGCGGTATATAAACAAATTTTTTGAGGCAGTGAACAGCAAATTGCGTGATGCCGGATTGTATATCGGATGTGTTGAAACCAGCCGTCAAAGATATGTGAGACTTGCAAAGAAATACCCTTCTTTCCTGGGCCAGTTTATAATAATGCTGGATTTTGTTTTAAACAGGATTGTGCCCAGGTTATCAGGTTTTAAAAACATATATTTTAATATTACCGCAGGGGTAAAACGTACCATTTCAAAGGCTGAAGTTTTAGGACGGCTTGTTAGCTGTGGTTTTGAAATTATTGAGTACAAAGAGATAAATAATCTTACCTATTTCGTGGTGATGAAAACCGGGGAACCTGCCTATAATCCAAATCCATCTTATGGTCCATTGTTTAAAATGCCCAGAATAGGTAAAGATGGAAAAATAATTTACGTTTACAAGTTTCGTACAATGCATCCCTATTCGGAGTATTTACAGGACTATGTTTTAAGACTTAATGGATATTCAGCGGTTGGTAAACCTGCAGATGATTTCAGGCTCACCAAATGGGGAAAATTTATGCGTAAATACTGGTTGGATGAGTTGCCGCAATTGATTAATGTATTGCGCGGTGATATGAAATTGGTTGGAATAAGGCCCTTGAGCAGGAGAGCATTTGAAGATTATCCCGATGATGTTAAACAAATGAGAATTAAATACAAACCAGGTTGTATACCTCCTTATGTTTCATTATTGAAGCAAGGAATGGCACAGTCTATTGAGGCAGAAAGAGTGTACCTGAAGGAAAAAGAAAAAAATCCATATACTACTGACGTAAAATACTTCAGATTGGCACTTTTTAATATTATTACCAACAAAATAAGAAGTGCATAAGATTTTCATTCACTAATATTTACATTTATTAACAAAAGTAAATAAAACAGAATTTTCCATATTGCTGATATTTAGCGTTTTATAAATAGATTTTGAAAGGGACACTTTTCTTTCTTCCTTTGCAATCCATAAAAATGTACGAATCCGGACAGCGATGTTCGGTTTTTAACTACTTTTAACACTGGTTTTCATTCTAAGGGCATATATACCAGGGTATTATAAATAGTGGATTAAAAATTGTTGACTTTTCGGGATTGTAAAATGAACAAAATGAAGTTTAAGTTATTAGTTATTGTACCGGTTTTATTATTAGTTACAAAAATAACCACAGGTCAGGTAAAATCATACCATACTGTAAAGCTAACAGATCAGGCTCCTTCAATTGATGGCGTATTTGATGACAATGCCTGGAATCTTGCAGAATGGGATGGAAATTTTGTTCAGTTTCAACCCGATAATGGAGGCCTAGCAAGTCAGCAAACCCAATTTAAAATATTGTTTGACGATGATAATATTTATGTTGCAATCAAAGCGCTGGATACAGAACCATCTGAAATTAACAGGAGATTGACCCGCAGGGATAAGTTTGACGGCGATTTAGTAGGAATAATGTTTGATTCTTACTATGACAAGAGAACCTCGTTTTATTTTATTGTAAATGCGGCAGGTGTGAAAAGCGATGCCTTGCAAACCGAAGATAATGGGGATATGACGGATGATAGTTGGGATCCCATTTGGTATGTTAAAACTTCAATTGATGGGGAGGGATGGAATGCAGAAATGAAAATACCATTGAGTCAGTTGCGATTTAGCAATAATAATCAAAAAAAGTGGGGACTTGAAGTGGCCCGTCTTGAATTCAGAAAAAATGAGCTTTCCATGTGGCAGAATATCCCAAAAGAATCGTCGGGTTGGACGAGTTTGTACGGCGAATTAACGGGAATTGAAAACATAAAACCAAAACGCCAGGTAGAAATTGCTCCTTACGTGGTAGGGAAACTTGATAAATATCCCAAAGAAGATGAAAATCCTTACAAAACCGGTACTGATTTCGGCGGTAGTGTTGGTGTAGATGGTAAAATTGGGATAACCAACAACATGATACTAGATTTTACCATAAATCCGGATTTTGGACAGGTTGAAGCTGATCCTTCGGAGATGAACCTGACTGCCTTTGAAACCTATTTTCAGGAGAAAAGGCCCTTTTTCATAGAGGGGAGCAATATTACGGATTATAAAGTTACACCCGGAAATGGTCATCCTTTTGCAAATGATAATTTGTTTTATTCTAGGCGGATAGGCCGGTATCCGCAAGGTGAACCTGATTATGCTGATACAGAATATGTTCAGATGCCTGAGAATACAAAAATTTTAGGGGCATTTAAACTTACCGGAAAAACCAAAAGCGGGTGGTCGTACGGGATAATTGAAAATGTTACCAACAAGGAAAAAGCTGAAATAACTGATAATGTGGACACCTGGACAGATGTTGTGGAACCTTTTTCAAATTATTTTATAAGCAGGGTTCAAAAAGACATCAATAAAGGCAATACGATAATTGGGGGAATGTTTACTTCCACAAACCGTAATCTGGATGATACAGGGCTTGATTATCTCAATAAAAATGCTATTTCGGGAGGAATTGATTTTGAACAGTATTTTAAAGAAAAAAAATACTTTATTTCGTTGAAGCTCCTTGCCAGCAAAATTTCAGGAACCGAAGAAGCTATTCTCGACCAGCAACTTTCGTCAAGAAGATATTTTCAAAGACCCGATGCTGATTATTTAGAGGTAGATTCAACAAAGACAACTTTATCGGGCACAGGTGGAACTTTATTATTTGGAAAGCAAGGAAACGGAGGATTCCAGTTTCTCTTTAATGCAACATGGCGATCACCCGGACTTGAACTGAATGATGTTGGATTTTTGCGTCAGGCAGATGGAATTATGCAATTTTTATGGCTCGGATATAGTACCATGAAACCTTTTTCAATTTTCAGAAGGATAAATGTTGGGATTAATCAATGGGCGGGCTGGGATTTTGGAGGTACCAACCTCTATAATGGCTTAAATTTCGAGGCTTATTCCGAGTTTAAAAATTTATGGACCATTGCATTAGGCGGATTCAGGGATTTTGAACAGATTTCGAATACTATGCTATGGGGAGGGCCATCGATGCGAATGCCCGGAGCCTGGCATTATTTTACTGAAATCAGTTCTGACCAAACAAAAAAGTTTTATGCAGACATTTCACTGGGTCAGGATTTCGGGGATGAAAATTCGATGAAGGGATTCCAGACTGAATTATCTTTAACATACAGGCCTTCAGATTTTATTTCATTTTCATTAATGCCATCCTTTAATATCAATAATTCAGAATTACAATATATTGAAGAAGAATCATTTAACAATGAGGCCAGGTATATATTCGGGACATTAGATCAAAAAACTTTTGCATTAACCGTCAGAATTGACTTGAATATTACTCCTGATTTAACCCTGCAGTATTATGGAGCGCCATTTATTAGTGCCGGAGATTATTCAGAATTAAAAAAGATCACGGATTCACATGCAGATGATTATAAAAGCAGGTTTTATACTTTTTCAGGAAACGAAATCAGCTATGATTCTGAAAATAATTTGTACAATATTTTTGAATCGGGAGGTGCTGAGCCAGACTATTTTGTTGACAATCCGAATTTTAACTTTAAAGAATTCCGTTCAAATCTGGTATTAAGATGGGAATATACACCCGGATCGCTTATTTATGTTGTTTGGGCCCAAGGGAAAAATCAGTTTGATTCCTACGGTAATTTTGATTATCTGCATGATATGAAAAACCTGTTTTCGCAGGCTGGTGGCAATACTTTTCTTATTAAGATTTCGCACAGGTTCAGGGTTAAATAAGAAAAATTTATTTCTATTTGTATTTAGCGTACCTATTTAGATCAAATACCGGCTTTTAGATTTAAAGCCGGTATTTTTAATTTATTACAGCACCGCCAATTAAATCATTTCCTTCATAGAAAACTATCGATTGTCCTGGACTTGAAGCAATTAAAGGGTTTTTAAACAAAACTTCTCCTTTTTTACCTTCAAGGTTTAATTTACATGGTACCAAATTATCCTTATACCTTAATTTTGCCTCAATATTTTTGATTTTGTCAATATTCGTGTATTTTGAAAAATTCCATTCATGTATTTTTATTTTGCTAACCAGGAGTAAATCTCTACTATTTAAATATATTTTTTTATCAACCGAATCTATTTTCTGAACAAATAATTCTTTAAAATCGTGAATTTTAACTTTTTGTCCAACAGTATAATTTTCAATCCCTGCAATGGTTTCAATTTCTTTTCCATCGGGCAATATAAAAAAAGTTTTCTCTTCGGTTGTTGAATCCTGAAGGTGACTTTTTAAAAAATTGCGGTATCCACCATCGGAAATGAAGCATATATTGTAACTTTCTTGTTTAGTAGCTATTTCGTTAAATCCTGATTCTTTTGCCAGTTTTTTGATTTCCTCCTTTTTTAAATTCCCTAAAGGGAAAATAGTTTTTGAAAGCTCTTCCTGTCCAAGTTTCCAAAGAAAAAAAGTTTGATCTTTAACCTGGTCGTCAGCAGTAGAAATAAAATATCTGTTGTTTTCAAATTTTATCTTTGCATAATGGCCGGTAGCAATTTTTTCGCAGCCAATTGCTTGGGCGAACTGCAAAAGAAATTTCCATTTAATGCTTTTATTGCACGAAACACAAGGATTTGGAGTTTTGCCTGTTTTATAAGCAGTAATAAATTCATCTACTACAAGTTCATTAAAAGTTTCCTTTACATCTATAACAAAATGAGGAATTGATAATTTATCCGCGACCGTTATTGCATCATTTAGTGTTTGTTGAAATGTATTGTTTCTATAAACGGAGGTATCAAATACCTTAAATGTTACGCCAATTACTTCATAACCAAGCTTAGTTAATAAAATTGCCGAAACCGAGCTGTCTACTCCACCACTCATGGCCATTAGAACCTTCATCTTCTTTTTTTTTAAAAGTGGTGTAAATTACTTTATTTACATTTGCAAATGGTGATTGGATTCAATTAATTCCTCTAAAATAGGAGTTTGTAACATAAGTTGGAAAATATTTTCCTTTTTGTGCTGATTTTATATAGAAAAAAAGGTGTCTCGATTTTTAGACACCCTTATATAATTTCATGTTTACCAGAAATAAATATAAAATGCCGCGCATGCAGCAACAACACCCAGGGATGCAATTATATCCCATTTATTCCAACTGTTACGGATGAGTGTTTTATAATCGTTTGTGAAAGTAATGAAGTCAACTTGTTGGGCGCTTGGTTTTGGGGTGATAAATGAAACCAGAACCATAAACAACATGATGAATACAAGCAGCCAAATCTCAAAAATCAGCCAGTTGGTATGCCAGAACCATCTGGTGGATTCCCAGTACCAGCCTGTCATTACATTTTTACCAGTATTTGTGAGGATATTGGTTAGCAAACGCAACATTCCTATTAGAAATCCAACGATTAAACCCATTTCGCCTGCTTTGGGTGTGATTTTCTTTGAAAATATACCCAATACAAATACCGCCACCATGGCAGGGGCGAGCAAAGATTGAATGCCCTGCAAATAGGAGTATAGACTTCCAAGTTTCATCATTACCGGGATCCAGATAATACCAAGCAGCACCACTACAACGGTTGCAATTCGGCCCACCAAAACGTATCGCTCTTCAGTTTTGCCTTTAAACATGGGTTTATAAAAGTCTTCTGTATAAAGAGTTGCACATGAGTTGAAGAATGCTGCCAAAGAAGCAACCAAAGCGGATATAAAGCCAATGGTAACGATACCTTTTACGCCGGCAGGCAATACAAACTTAACCATTGAGCCAAAGGCAGTATCGGGGTTGTCTAATGTGAAACCACTTTCGGGACGCGCAGCCAATGCTGCCGCTACCATTCCAGGTATCAGGAACATAAATACCGGCAACAATTTGAAGTAACCGGCAGCGATAGTACCTCTCCGGGCACGCATCATCACAACGTCATTAGGCTCACCTCTTCGCTGTCCAAGTACACGTTGAACTATATGCTGGTCGGTAGCCCAATACCAGAAGCCGATTATTGTTGCGCCCAAAAACACCCAAAAGGCCGGATACTCATCATAAAGTGGGTCGCCGGTCTCGAAGTGGAACATGTGGTTTGTGCCGTAGGCAACACCATCAGCACCAACGCCCAGTGTTTTAGAATAGTCAATCATAGCAGTCCATCCCTGAGTAATACTTCCATCCCCAAGTGCGGCCAATCCAAGGAAAAGCACCAGGAAAGAACCCAGAATGAGTATTGGTGTTTGAATTGCTGAAAGGGTCATCACACCCTTCATTCCACCAAAAATGGTGAAGATACCAGTTAAGACAATCAAGCCAATTGCGCCATACCAAAAAGGTAAGCCAAGAAGACTTTCCATGAAAATACCTCCGGTAAACGCTGTAACACTCACTTTGGTTAAAATGTAGGCTATAAGCGTTATGATAGAAAGCCATGAGCCAGTTGCCTGTGTGTAACGATTTTTCAGAAAGTCAGGCATGGTAATGATCTTTCCTAGTTTAAAATTCATCCATTGATAAAATGGTACAAATAGCCAACCCAGTATAAGAATCATCCAGCCTTGCATTTCCCAGTGCGCCATGCCAACACCTGCTTTAGCACCAGTGCCGGCTAACCCTACAAGGTGTTCCGATCCTATGTTTGCCGCAAAGATTGCCGCACCAATAATATACCATGGCTCACCCTTACCGAACAAATAATCTTCGCTATCGGCACCCTTTTGCAAGCGTTTATCCTTTTGTACAGAACGCCATATTGCCCAGGATATGGCCAGAATCCCGACGATGATAATTATCCAGTCGAGCCAAACAAATTCATGAGAAGTCCAATTCATCGATTTTTGCGTAAAAAGTTTATGATTGATTTAGATATAATTAATAATTGTATTTATACACTTATTATTCATCAAATATATAAACTTATTAAAAGAATCAATATGAAATGTTAAAAAATATAATTAATGATTAAGTGTTTGAAAATAAACCAATTAAATGTTTTGCTCAAAACAATATAAGCATACTAATTTAAGTTTGGCTGTGGAAATTGAACAAGACTGGAATTGAAAACAAAAAAGCCGTTCTTTTGGGACGGCCTTTTTACTTTTCAACAGAAGTGAATTATGTTCTTATTTTTGAGCCTTTGGCAGCAAAGAAAATCATGTATATATAATAAATAAACATACAACCTACAGCCAGAAGAACACTTCCTGATGCACTTTTAATGGCACCCATAACAGGCATTAATATAGCGGCCCCGATTACTGAAGTTGCAATAACTCCTGAGCCAACTTTAGCGTTATTCGAGCCTAAATCTTCCAGGGCTAATGAATAAATTACTGGCCACATAATAGAATGGAACAATCCGGTACCAAGGAATAACCACATGGCTACTGTGCTTGCGCTGGCGCCAATAGCAAAAGAAGAAACCAACAAAACTGCTCCACCTGCAGCACATAAACTCAATATTTGACCTGGTTTGTATTTTCGCAGGATAAAAATTCCAACTATTCTTCCAACCATTAAACCACCCCAGTAAAACTTGAGCATATCTGTAGTGTTTATATTTTCAAGACCTAATTTGGCTACATAATCAGCAAAAAAGCTCGGAATTCCTATTTCAATGCCCATATAGAAAAATATGGCTAAGGAGCCCAGCCACATATGTGGATATTTGAAAGCACTTGATTTATATTGTTTGGTTGTACCATCGGCAGCTTGCTCTTCGGTTTTAATTTCAGGTAATTTCAGGAAAAACATGATGACAAGAATAACAGCTGTAACCACACCAATCAATATAAATGGGCCTTTTACTATGTCTTTAATGGCTGAGTTTTCCATTACAGTACCTGGTTGCAATTCAGGAGTAACCAGAAGCACAGAAACAAAAATCGGGGCAATTACTGTGGCAACCGAGTTCAGCGCGTTGGTCAGGGTTAACCGGCTGGCTGCTGTTTCAGGAGAACCCAAAGCAGTAACGTAAGGTGCAGCCGCGACTTGAAGAATAACAACTCCAATGGCAAATACCGATACTGTAGTTAAAAATCCATAGTAACCCATTGAAACACCAGGTATACAAAGGAAAAAACCCAGTGCAATCAGGGCAAGGCCTGATAAAACTCCGTTTTTATATCCAATTTTAGTGAGCATTAATCCCACAGGAACGGATAAAATATACGCACCATAGAAAAATGTGTTGGGCAACTGTTTGGCTACATCATCGAGACCAAAAGCATTTTTAAGAAATTCGATGGTTGAATTGTTCATGGTAGTGATAAAGCCAAACAGGAAAAACAGGGAGGCCATCACTATTAATGGAAACAAATAGTTTGAGTTTTTATTATCTGTCATGATTTTAGAGATTAAAGATTAGATTTATTTTATTAAAAATTTATGAATACAAGTATGTTTATAAACCTGGTCGGGTTTTAAAATGGTTGAAGGAAAGTGAGACTTGTTCACCGCGTCGGCAAAGTGTTGGGTTTCAAGACAGAACGCCCACTGACGCTGATATTTCTTGCCTCCTTTTCCCGGCTCATCTTTAACCCAGTTTGCCGTATACAGCTGAACCCCCGGCTGCGTTGTATAAACTTCCATAACCCTTCCTGACTTTGGATCATGTGCAATAGCTGCCAATCCAAGTTTTCCGGTTCTGTGTCTTAAAACCCAGTTGTGATCGTATCCCCAGCCAAATTTTAACTGCTCATCGTTATCGTTTATTGATTTTCCAAAAGGTTTAGCCACAGTAAAGTCCATTGGTGTTCCTTTAACATTTCTAATTTCTCCGGTAGGTATAGAGGTTTCATCAACCGGGGTGAAAAAATCAGCATCAATCATAAGTTCCTGGTTGTAGATATCGCCCGAACCTTCGCCTGCCAGGTTAAAATAAGAGTGACTGGCAAGGTTAAATACTGTAACTTTATCAGCAGTAGCATGATAGTCGAGCCGGAGTTCATTATCGTCTGTTAATATGTAAGTTACCCTAACTTTAACATCGCCGGGATAACCTTCTTCTCCATCCACCGATATGTATTGTAGTTCTACTTTGTTTGGGCTGGAATCCAGCACCTCCCAGACTACTCTATCAAAACCCTTTATACCACCGTGTAAATGGTTAGGTCCATTGTTTACTGCCAAAGCGTATTCTTTTCCTTCGAGATGAAATTTACCTTTGGCAATCCGGTTTGCGCATCGTCCGCAGATGGCACCCTGGTATGGGCCGTTGCCATTAATATATTCGTGAATAGTATCATAACCTTGCACAATATCCGCAAATTGTCCATTTTTATCCGGAACATACAGGCTTACAATAATTGCCCCATAATTGGTAACCTGCGCTACCAGTCCATTTTTATTCTTAAGAGTATAAAGACCCACCTCTTTACCATGATGGGTAATTTTAAATGATTCTTCATTGATGATTTTCATAGCCAGTCTTTTATAAATCGATTTTAACCGAACCCTTTTGACGGATAAACAAGTTATGGCAGGAATTCTTACCATAAATATGTTCAAGCGTAGTGATGTACTTTTGCAATAAGTCCTGCGGAACAAAAGCCTGGATGGTCCCGGCAAATCCACCTCCGTGTACGCGCCAAGCCCCTTTTCCTTTTAAAATCATTTCACTCAAAGCAAGTGCCAGAGATACGCCCTGTTCACGTACATTATTCACCGGAAAAATATTCTGGTTATACATATACGAACTGTAACCCGATTCTATTATCATGGAGAGAAAAGCTTTAAAATCGTTTCTTTCTAAAGCGGCAACCTGATCTACAACGCGTTGATTATCGCCTAAAAAATGGTAGGCACGAAGCAGGGCACGGTCGCCAACTTTTTCACGAATTTTAGGAGCAATTTCAACGACTTTCTCAAGGGTTACCTGGCGTAATACTTTAGCACCCAGTTCGGCAGCCACATTCTTCATATCTGTTGGAAGAGAAGCATATTCATCATTCAAATCGGCATGGTTACCACCTGTATCGGTTATTACCAATGAAAAACCCGTAGAAACAAAATCAAAATTTACTTTTTTAACAATAGGTTTCGATGGATCCTCAAAATCAATAGTGATTAATCCCCCCATAGCACAGGCAGTTTGATCCATTAATCCACATGGCTTGCCAAAGTAATTGTTTTCGGCATATTGGCCAATTATTGCATTTTGAACCGGATCCAATTTTCCATCGTTAAACAACTGATTTATAATAGTTCCGATTAAAACTTCGAAAGAAGCAGAAGAACTAAGTCCCGAACCTTTTGGCACCCCGCCATCAATACAGGCGTCAAATCCGCCAATGTTAAAACCTAGTTCTTTAAGGCGTGCACTAATTCCTCTTACAAGTGAACCTGAGGTGAAAAACTCTGCTTTATCTGCTTTCAGGTTAGAAAGATCCACTTCAAAACGCGGATAGCCGGCAGATTCAATCCGAACTTTATTGGAATTATTTTTAGCAGCAACCGCGGCATTGTCTAAATTAATCGCACCCGCCAGCACACGGCCATAATTATGATCGGTATGGTTTCCTCCAATTTCTGTTCTTCCGGGTGAACTAAAAAGCAAGGCTTCGTTGTGCCCGAATGATTTTTGAAACTGGTTTAAAAGCGCAGTATACCTTGTTGCCTGATTTTTAAGCACTGCCGGGTCAGTTCCGTATAATTCCCTGAAAAATGTAAGATTTCCGGTATTGAGTTTTTCAATTAGGGTTGAGATTTTTTCCATAGTTTATGCGTATGTTAAATTTTTTTAAATGCTGCAATTTAGAAAAAAATTATTTAGAATTTGAAAAAAGTTAAAAGATGTAAAAAACAGGCGATTTGAAAAAGATAAAAACTTGATTACCAATAGGTTTAAATCGAAACTCTCCATGTATTGAATGATTCTTTATCACACTCTAATTTCATTGTGGAACCATTCACTTTTAACATAACTTCTCTTGCATCACCTGCATTGTAGTATATTATAACAATGGAATGCTTGTTTTTAAATGCAAGGCAATTTTTGTTTTCACCTTTTATGCTGATCTTAACTGCGCCAGGTTCAATAAAATAACTAAAATGTTTCATGAGATAAAACTCAGGATTGTAACGCACTGATTTATTTGATGTATTGATGCTAATCATTGAATTTTGTTTCCATCCCCATTGACTTTTTCCGGATTCGTTGAGTACCATATTCCAGTACATATAGCTATTGGCACCATTTTCAAAATAATGTTTCATGAGTTCAAATGTATGCACTGCTGCTCCCCAGTCGTTTGAACCATTTCCACATTCGGTTTCCGATTGCATTAGCCTGAATCCAGGATATTTTTTATGAACTTCAGGAATACAATTCTTTCCTGCCCATTGGAAAGCTACACCTTTAATATATTTTTGTGCCAGGCTATCCTGCAGGATGGTATCAACGCGCTCAATCTGAGGCCTTTCAATCGTACCCAGCCAAATTTCAGTTTCCGGATGATCTTTTTGCATTTGGGGCCCCAGGAATTTTCCTATAAATTTTGCCAGGCTTGAAGGTGTCCAGATACAAGAAGGAAAATTCTGGCATGAATTGGGCTCATTCTGAACATGAACAGCATATACAGGAATGCCTTCATTTTTAAAGGCTGTGTTAAATTTTGAAAAATATAAAGCGTAAGCCTTCAGGTATTTATCATCTATAATAAACTGGTCAACCATTTCTTTTCCAGCTTTATTTTTTGGCAAATCGTTTACTACGTCCGGATTACAGGCATAATGACCATTCGTTTTCATCCATGATGGGGGACACCAGGGTGAAGCCCAGATTTTAAGCGATGGGTTATAATTCAACGCTTCTTTAATATAAGGAATTAGGTTTTTTTTGTCCCGTTCAATCGAAAAGTTTTTCATTTCAAAATCTCCGGGTGTTTCATCGTAACTGTACCAATCTAGGGCATAATCATTGGCACCGATTGGCATTCTGCAAATATTGAACTTGCATCCCAAAATAGTATCAAACAGGCTTTTAATAACAGAGTCGCGTAAATTGGTTTCTAAAATACCCAAAGCTTCCCATCCCAGTTCATTAAAACAACCGCCAAATCCATCAATTTTCTGTTGGGTTTCGTTGGTATCAATTATGATAGAGGGATCCTGGTTTTGTGCAATTGAAAAGGCGCTGGTTGGTTTAAGTTGCCAGGGCAATGAATCTGTTGTCGATATCCACTCAATTTGAGAATTTTTATCAGTACAACCCATGTAAAACAGGGCTAAAACCTGGAGAAGGAGTAATTTTTTCATTTTCAGGATATTTTAAATTTGGTTTGAAATAATTCAGAAATGGTTAACATTTTAATAATTTGACAGATTTAAATTTGATTTTTTATTTTTTCGAGAATAAAGAAAACAGCCGGGCAGTATTGCGAATTCGCGGCATGCAATTTAAGGTTTTTGAAAAACTCAAAATTACCTGTATGTGGATATTCACGGCATGCCTTGGGCCTGACCTCATATATTCGGCACATGTTATCGGGTTCAAGAAAAATACAGGGCGATTTAACCATAACCCTGTCTCCATCTTCATCTATTCTTGTGTATTTATTTTCAAAATCTGTGGTTTTTAAACCCAAATATTTCGAAATTCTCGATACATCGTTGCCATTCAGAATAGGTGGAATTGACTTGCAGCAGTTGGCGCAATTCAGGCAGTTAATCTGTTCGAACGCAATATCATGTAATTCCTCAGCAACCGGGTTTAATTTTTTCTCGCTTATACGACTCAGCCTTTTCACCAATTTTAGATGGTTTTCTTTGCTTATTTCCTTTCTTTTATTCCATTCATCAATCGGGCCGGACATTTTATATCTTGTTAGTTTATCGCAAATATAAATTGATTTGTGATTTAAGTAATAAATTTTGGGATGAAATGAAGCAATTGATTCGGTATTAATTTAAAGAAAGCATTTAAGAATAATCCCGTTTTCCTATTGTAATGTTTACTTCATTCTCACTCCCTGTTTATATTTTCTGTCCGTCAAATTTAAATAATGAGAATAAATACGTATATTTGGTTAAAACCAGATAAAATTAATGACATGAGTGTTTCGTATATCCACCACAAAGGAAAAAAAATAATGTATATTGATTATAGCAAATGCAAAACAGTTGAAGAAACCCTGAATGTATTGGAACAGGTGAGGCAGGAATATCTTAAAACCACAGAAATGGTGCTGGTTCTTAATGATTTTCGGGACGCATATGCCAGCAAGGAATACATTAAAAAAGTAAGTGAACTGGGGAAAGAACTATTTACCCTTCGGACTAAAAAATCTGCGGCTATTGGCGTTGTTGGGTTAAAAAAAGTATTTGTTAATGCTTACAATGTTTTTGCAAAGAATAAGGTTACTATGTTCAATTCCAAAGAAGAAGCATTGGATTGGTTATCTGTCTGATTTTAAATTAATTTCGTAATCTTTGATCTTTTGGCAAAAAAAAAGGTAAACGATTTATGTTTACCTTTTTCAGCTTTGTTATTTGGTTATTTAGCCAGCACCAGTTCAATATCGAGTTTAAATTCATCGTATATTACTTTATCGCCTATATCTTCAAAAAAAGTTTTTGAGCCATAGCGTACATCATATTTCGATCTGTCAACCACAATATTTGCAGTGTAAACGTCGCCATTTTTAGTCACAGTAAAAGTATTGGGATTTGATTTTCCTTTAATGGTTATATTACCTGTAACTTCAGCTTTTCCATTACTGAAAGGACCTGCTTTTGTAATTACCAGTGTTGCATCGGGATATTTTGCTGTACCAAAAAAATCGTCAGATTTGAGATGGTTAACAAGTTTTGCTTTATATTCAGCACTTTCAACATCCTCGTTAGTTATGCTGTTCATGTCAATCACAAAGTTTCCGGCGGTAATATTACCGGATTTTAATGTTAAGCTTCCACTTTTTACCTTAATCTGACCGTAATGTTTTCCTGTAAGTTTTTCGCCGGTCCATTTAATTTTAGATTTAGCTACATCAGCTTTAAATTCCTGGGCACTTATTATACCTGTAAGTAATAGTGCAATTGCTGTAAAATAGAGTTTTAATGATTTCATTTTTTCGTTTTTTTGTTAATATTAATTATTGAATATCAGGGACTTCTATGTTTAAAATTTGAGCATCCCTTTTCGCTTTAATTTCAAAACTTTTGGTGTCGTAAATACCAATTGAATCTCTTTCAAGCAGTTTATTATTATCTATTTCAATTTCACCCTTTATCACGAAAACAAAGGAACCGAAAGATTGTTCATTTAACGTATAAGTTTTATTATTTCCAGAAGTAAGATATATTCTTGAAATTATAGCATTTTGATGAATAGACAACGCGCCATTTAAATTATCATGCCCACTTACTAACAATTGCCAGTTGTCTTTTGCCAGCTCAGGATCAAAGTATTTTTGATCATACCGCGGTTTTATATTTTTAGCCGATGGATAAATCCAAATTTGAAGCAAACTACATTCTTCCACCTGGCTGGCATTAAATTCTGAATGAAAAATTCCACTTCCTGCACTCATAACCTGAACTTCGTTGACTTTTATTTCCTGCTTATGACCCATGGAATCCTGATGTGCTAATTTACCCGACAATGGTACTGTGATAATTTCCATATTATCGTGGGGGTGTTTTCCAAAACCTCCGGTGGGTTGAATAATGTCATCGTTTAAAACCCTTAGTGCACCAAAGTGAATCCTTGAACGATCGAAGTAATCGGCAAAACTGAAACTGTACCTGGTGTTCAGCCAATCATTTTCAAAATGACCCCTTGAATTTGCTTTATAAATAATCGATTTCATTTTTAGCTTATTTACACTGCAAAATTAAAATGAAACAAAATGGCCGGCAATGACGAAATCCGAATAAAAGATGTAAAAATCCGTTATTGTATATAAATTTATCTTGAATTTTACTTATTCATTTCAATTTCAATCACTTTTCTGAAATCGGCAAAAGAGAGGTTTTCTTCTTTTTTAAAAAACCGGCTGAAATGTGTAGGGTCTTCAAATCCAAGTTGGTACGCGATTTCTTTTGTGGATAAAGTAGTATGCAAACCAAGCCTTTTTGCCTCAAGCACAATACGTTGCTGAATAAGCTCTTTCGCGGTTTTTCCGATTGAAGTTTTTATGGTAGCATTTAAGTAATCGGGCGAAATATTAAGCATATCAGCATATTGTCCAACTTTATGCCATTGGTTATGATGAAGATCCAGCAAGTCCTTGAATTTTCGTGCAATGTTTTTTGACGATTGAATGGACTGGGTATCGCTTGTTTTGGCATGATGCGCAAATTTGTTGCATTCAATAAGGAAAAGTTTCAGCCAGGCCCCCAGCGAATCGTATTTAAAAGCCTGTTCTGATTTATCAATTTTAATCATTTCATCACAAACTGATGCAAGTCTCAAAGCCATAGCGGTGTCAATTTTTATGGGAGGTGAATCCCCAACTTCGTTGAACAGGCCCAGGTTAATAATAAAATTCCTGTCTATCAGGTTTTTTTCTAAAAAATTGCAGGTGAATAAAATGACAATTCCTTCGGGTTTATTATTATTAATCACCTGGTGCACCTGATCTGGGGTGACAAAGAAAATGTCATTTTCTGTCATTTTGTATTCTTTGTAATCTATCCTGTGAATGCCCGATTCATTTTGTGACCACAACACAGTATAATATTCATGCCGGTGCGGCACATCATTTAAAGGGCCAAATTGTTTTACAACGTCATGGATTTGTTTTATTGAAAAATCAACCGAACTTCCGTTGTGCTGCAATACATACGAAGGAATTTTCATCTGGATATATAAACTAAATTGATAGTTAAATATATGAAATAATCCGTTTCAGTTTTTCACTGCATTAATTCTGATCCTCAATTTTCTGAATCTCACTTACGGCGGGCTTTTTCCTGAACCAATTCAAAGGGTTTAACCAGTATTTGTACCTTGAATAATATTCTTTTCCAACAAGAAAGCTTCCAAGATAAAAAAGAACTTCGGCCAGTACAAAAGATGTAGTGCCTACAATTATCCTGATTTCTTTATCGAGGGGAACAAATGGGACAACTGTCAGGAAGGTGAAAAGAACAATAGAAATCAATATAAATACGATTCCGGCCTTAAATTTTCTTGATTTGTTTTTCCAATCCATGACTATAAATTGCTTAGTGATTATTAATATTTTGCGAAAAACAGATTATTAGAAGTAATTTTAATTCCAGGTCTCAAATATAAAGTTTTCAATTCTACACCGACCAATATTATTTAGACAGGTTTAATTTTTTATCAACTCTTCTTTATTAAATTATCATTGTATACATTACGGGTTTTAAATATCTGTAAAGTATGCAGATTTGACATTAATGATTATAATTTTAATTTGTAGGTTAAGAAGATTCCAGCTTCCGGCGCAATATTATTTTACATAGATATATAAAAAAACGCGGGATGATTTCGCTACACCCCGCGTTTGAGTATATTTAAAATGCTACTGCCTTGTGACTTTGAGGTATTCGGTAATTTCTTTTTCAAAAGCTGCTTTTTCCATGGCACCTACCATTTTTTTCTGTTCTCCTTTGGCTGTAATAAATAAAAAGGTAGGTATTCCCCTAATTCCAAAAGCATTGGCTACCCTTGGATTATTATCGGTATTCACCTTATAAACTTTAATTTTGCCATTATATTCATTTGCAAGTTGCTCTAAAAATGGAGCTACATACCTGCATGGTCCGCACCAATCGGCATAAAAATCTACGATAACCGGCATGTCACCTTCATATTTCCAGCTTTTGTTCTTGTCAAAATCATAAACCTTGGTTTTAAACCCTGATTCATCCAGATATTCTGGTTTCTGAGCTTTTATGAATGTAAGGCTAAATGCCAGTAATCCGAGGAGGATAAATGTTCTTTTCATATTTATTTTAATTTGTTGTTGATACCCTATTAAACTCCGATCATTTAAAATTATTGTCGGTGGTTTTGTTTACGATATTTTATCTCCATCTTAACTCCCGCTTTCGGAGTAAATTAGCTGGCACTAACATTCAGTACATCAGCAATGGCTTTTCTAAATTGTTCTTTTGATAAAGCACCTACCGCCATTTGGGGTTGTTGGTCAAGCGGAACAAACAAGAGTGATGGAATGCTCTGGATACCAAACATACCGGCCAGATTTCTCTCCGATTCTGTATCAATTTTATAAATATTAAGTTTTCCATCATATTCCTTTTGAAGTTCTTCCAGAATAGGGGCCACTATTTTGCATGGTCCACACCAGTCTGCATAGAAATCAATCAGGCAGGGCAGGGTACCTTCAAATTTCCAATCTGTATTATTGTCAAAATCAAAAACCTTTTCTTTAAAGGTTGCTTCCGTTAAATGTTCCACTTTGCTCATATCATTTTTTTTAAATTTCGGTAGTTCGGTCAAACCTTGTACCAAATGTGATTCCAATAAAATTATTAATATTTGCATCCAAAATATTGTAATTTTGTCATTAAAAAAATTGATTATTTGGACAACCAGATATATTGACAGATTTAAATATGTTAATTTGTCTGATTTTAAATTGAAATTTTGTGTCAGAATATTTAAAACACCCGGTATTTGAAATAATATCAAACCTTGCAGAAAGAGAAGGTGTACCTGTCTATGTAATTGGAGGATATGTCAGGGATTCAATATTGGGCCGTCCCTCTAAAGACATTGATATTGTTGTAATAGGCAATGGAATTGAATTTGCTGAAAAATTCACCCGAATATTGCCTGGAAATTGTCATTTTACAGTATTTAAAAACTTTGGAACAGCCATGGTAAAATACCAGGAATGGGAAATTGAATTTGTGGGGGCAAGAAAAGAATCTTACCGCAGAAATTCCAGGAAACCGGTAGTTGAAAACGGAACTTTACAGGATGACCAGTACAGGCGGGATTTTACTATTAATGCAATGGCTATCGATCTCAGGCATAATTCATTCGGGCTACTTATCGATCCGTTTGGCGGATTGAAAGATATCGAAAATAAAATTATTAAAACACCACTGGAGCCCGGAATTACATTTTCAGACGATCCATTAAGAATGATGAGGGCTATTCGGTTTGCCACGCAATTAAAATTTGAAATAAGCAGCGAAACTTTTATAGCAATTAAAGAGCAGGCAGAGAGGATTAAAATTGTTTCGGAAGAAAGAATAATGGACGAATTTAATAAAATTATTCTTTGTGCAAAGCCATCGGTTGGAATAAGATTACTGGACAAAACCGGACTTTTAGATTATATTTTTCCGGAACTGGTTCGCCTTAAGGGTGCTGAAACCATGGAAGGAAAAGGGCATAAAGATAACTTTTACCATACCTTACAGGTGCTTGATAATTTAAGCCCGAATTCTGATGATTTGTGGCTCAGGTGGGCTGCTATTTTGCATGATATTGCAAAACCAGAAACAAAAAGGTATATTGATGGTGCATGGACTTTTCATGGGCATGACGCACTTGGGGCTAAAATGGTTCCGGAAATTTTCAGAAAAATGAAATTGCCTTTGAACAATAAAATGAAATTTGTACAAAAACTTGTTTTGCTTCACCTACGGCCGATTGCATTAACCAAAGACATTGTAACCGACTCTGCTGTAAGGCGTTTATTGATAGAAGCTGGCGAAGATATTGATGATTTAATGCTTTTATGTGAAGCGGACATCACTTCAAAAAATGATGAAAAGGTAAAAAAATACATGGCAAATTTTAAAATTGTCAGGCAGAAACTGAAAGATGTAGAAGAAAAGGATGCTTTGCGCAATTTTCAGCCTCCAATCACAGGTGAGCAAATCATTGCCACTTTTAAATTAAAACCTTCAAAAATTGTTGGCGATATTAAGCAAGCCATAAAAGAAGCCATTCTCGATGGAAAAATTGGTAACAATTACAATGAAGCTTATAAATACATGCTCGAAGAAGGGAAAAAGCATGGACTTATTTGAATTCACCAGTAAGATTTCAGGCTGATTTATCTTTATTCTTCTTGAAATTAAGATTGGATATTGCATCCACTGACTTTTTTAAAATATTAAATACCAGCATAATATAAAATAAAAAAGTCCATAACCAGATTACAATGACATTAAAGGTTACCGTATCAATTGATTTTCCAAAAATATTTTTCTGTGCTGCATAAAAATGGGCCCTTCCAAATTTGTTTTCCGGAATTTTAAAAATCGGATCTTTGGTTTGGTATAAAACCAGGTCTGTGGTTTCAACAATTTTTTTAACTTCATTTTTGTTTAATACCAATTCTGCCAGTCTTTTATTGTAATAATCTTCCTTAAGTTTAGATACCTTATCAGTTCCACCAAGTTTTTTTGCGAGTTTTGTAAAAATTTCATCTTTCCTGGTGTTTACCTGGTATATTTTACCCTTATAATAATTTGATAAATTTTCAATATACTTTGTTGCTTTTGCCCCGGTTTCAGCATTAAATCTTGAATAATCCATCTCGTTCAGAAAATCGAGCGGGATGTCAGGAACCTGCTTATTCAGTTTGGCAAACTCGTTTTTAACAAGCATCAAATCGTTTTTATATTGGGTACCCACACTATCATTCTGTATGTTTTTTATGCACCTGTCTATTCTTGATTGTAATTCGGGAAGCCTGAACATGGATTGGAACGAAACTTCACTTATTTCTTTTTCAACATCAAAAAAGTGAATTTCATATTCGTTGTACTTAAATTGGTTCACAGCCAAAGCTTCATATGCCCATCTCGATATCATCAAATCACCAATAACAGGAACATTTTCGATAGACATTACATTTTTATGCAGTTTATTGAAACTTACAATTACTCCGCTAAAAAGCAACTGAGGCACCAGGATGAAAGGAATGGTAATATAAATAGTAACTACAGAATTTAGCGCGGAGGAAATATTCAGTCCTATTAAATTTGCGGCTACTATTGTAGAAAAAACTATAGTAAAGTAACTTATGGTCATCCATTTAATTCCTAAAATAAAATTACCAACAAGAACCAGTGAAATAGCCTGTATAGCAGCCATTACAATTAAAACAATTATTTTGGAGTTTAAATAGCTTATCCAGCTTAGATGGAGAAACGATTCCCGTTTCAGTATTTTTCTGTCTCTGATAATTTCCTCTGCACTTACTGTTAATCCTATAAAAAGCGCAACAATTACACACATGAAAAGATAGGCCGGGATATTTTCATTTTCACTAAAAAGATATACATTCGGATTGTCTGGCGTACCACTGATATATTTTGTAAAGTACCCCAAAATAACAGCCAGTAAGGGAGCTTCAAGGAAATTGATCAACAAAAACTGCTTGTTTGTAAGTTTAGATAATAAGTTCCTGGTGCTGAATATCCTCCACTGGTTAAACATATTCGGAATTTTGAACTTGTTCAGTGGTAAAGAAAGTTTCTCTGCTATTTCAGGAATTTTAATATTTCCCTGGATTTTTTCCCTGAACAGTTTATACCATTCCGAAGGGGTTACTTTTCTTTCCCTTGTGAATTTACCATATTCATTTACAATTTTTGCTTCTAAAATCTGGAGTGGTTGTTCAGGATTTACATTTCCACAAGAGGCGCATTCACTTTCAAAGGCATTTACATGCTTACTGGCGGTTTTAAAATACACCACTGCATCTACAGGATTTCCATAATAAACAGGATATCCCCCCTTGTCGAGAATTAATAATCGATCAAATAGTTTGTAAATATCGGATGAGGGTTGGTGAATATTGACAATTACAAGTTTTCCTTTAAGTGTTTGTTCTTTTAACAGGCTCATTACAATATCCGAATCCTGCGAAGACAGACCTGAAGTTGGTTCATCTACAACCAGTACGGATGGTTCGCGCATGAGTTCAAGGGCAATATTTAACCTTTTTCTTTGACCGCCGCTTATAAATTTATTCAGGGGATCACCAACTTTAAGATTTTTAATTTCAGTAAGCTCTAAATCCAGCAGCACTTTGTCCACTACTTTCTGAATTTCTTCTTCACTAAAAAGACTAAAGCACAGTTTTGCATTAAAATAAAGGTTTTGAAATACTGATAATTCTTCTATTAACAAGTCATCTTGCGGGACGAATCCAATTACGCCCTCAAGATCTGCTTTATCTTTATACAAATCATAGCCGTTAATGGTTATTTTTCCGGAACTAAGCGGGATATTTCCAATAAGAATATTTAACAATGTCGATTTCCCAACTCCGCTTCCACCCATAATTCCAACCAGGTTACCCGAATCTTCCGAAAAGCTAAAACTGTGAATACCGTTTGATGAATTTTTAAATTTAAATTCAATTTCCTGGGCTGTAAAAACAATTTTAGCCGAACCATCATCATGGATAAAATGTCCCGCAATATCAGTATAATATACCGGACTGATGCGTTTGCCTTTAATAATTGATCCATTCTCAAAGACATAGGCTTTTAAAGGCTTTATATTCTGGGAATTAAGGTAGAGGCTATCTTCGCCTTCGTACTTTAAAAGATAGGTATTTGTTGATAAAATATGCAGAAATATTAATTCTCCTGCCAGGTTTTGAGCTATAAGATGAACAAATGAATCTTCATGATTTTC
>JAXLTR010000016.1:0-201907 GCA_046329965.1 Bacteroidales bacterium
GTGGGCGGCGGCTCAAAAAACATGCTCTGGAACCAAATCAGGGCTAAAACCCTTCAAATTCCGGTAAAAATTATCTCTGTCAGTGAAACTACTGTACTTGGTGCGGCCCTTATGGCATTTGTAGGAACCGGTTTGTTTAACAGCATTGCCGAAGCCCGTAAAAATGTGGATTATAATCCAAAATTGATTTTTTAATTTTCAATGAATTAAATACTTGAGTAGTTTTTTGCAGAGAATATTTTCCAAATTTTGGTTTTTATCTTTTCGAAAGTTCGTGCACTTTTTATGTAAAAAGTTATTAATTTAGCTGTAAAACCTTAAGATTCCTGTTATGCTGATTCCAAATCAAAAAGATTTTTACCCGGATAAAAAAATTATTGAAAAAAGACTTTTAAAAATCCTATTGTATTTTGTATTAACCCTCGGTGGTTACTTGTTTGTTTTATATTCGTTTAAATCGGTATTATTTACGCAGATTGCGCTGGCTTTAGCCCCACTAGGCGCTATTTACCTGACTTTACAGGAATGGCTGAAATATAAATCCACAGACCCCTCGTTTTCTGTTTGTCCTGATAAATTGGTTTTAAAGCGATTAAACTTTTTGCTTCAATTCAATTTTACTGAAATTCCTTTTGAAGAAATTAAAAGTATTGGTACTGATAAAAGAATGAATGGAAACAATGTTGAAAGCGAGAACATGTGCATAAAACTTTTAAACGGAAGAACCATACTTTTCAATGTTTCAGAATTTGGCATCACCCACGAAGAGGTTTACAAAGCGATAAAAGAATTTAAGCCTGACTCAAAAATACTGAATATTGGAAACTTTGAATACGATTAATTTCAAACTTACTTTACCCTGATTTTAAAAACCCACGCGTAGCTGCATTTTGTGGGTCGTGATTTTTGATTCGGGTAAGTAATATTTAATCCTTTTTCATTGTCCCAGGTCCAGTTTAACTCACCTGCCACCCCAAGCATGGTTATTTTACTTCCTTCAACGGGTTTTAGCGATTTAAGTATAAATTCACTTCCCTGCCACCTGAGGAAAATAGCATAAACATAATCGCCTTTGGCAGTGTAATAAACATCGCCTTCGTTTTGAATATTCCATGGCGAAGTCCCGTAAATAGCCTCCCCGTTTACTTCGAGCCATTTTCCCAACTGAAGCAAAGGGTATTGTTCATAATCAGGTATTTTACCAGCTGCAGTGGGGCCCACATTGATATCGAAATTGCCATTCTGGCTTACTCCTTTTATTACCTTGTCGATAAACTGTTTTGGTGAAAGGCAATCTTCCGGATCAGTATCCTGGTTGAAACCGAATGTTTTTGCAATTCCCTGCCAATACGACCATTTATGGTTTAAACTCCCTTCATTTCCTTTGTTAAAATCGTATTCAACATTGTATAAATCACCATGTTTACCACGTTCATCCTTTCCAAAACGATCGTTAACAAAAACTTCCTGCTTTCTTTTTTCGGCCTGGTTGTAGTAATATGCCACCACTTCTTTCATTTTCCAGAAACTTTCGGGCTGATCCCATTCCCCATCAAAATAAAAAAAATCGGGATGGTAAAGATCAATCAATTCTTTAATTTGTGGGATCATAAAATCTTCAACATAATTGTTTACTTTTTTTAAACCTGCGTAAGGTATTTCTTTTCCGGTATACAAAGGGTTGTACCATTCGTAGAGCGAATAATAAAGGCCTGCTTTAAGTCCTTGCTTACGCGCGGCAGCAAAAAACTGCCCAAGGATATCTTTTTTCGGTCCCATTTTCATGGCATTCCGGTCGGTGTATTTCGTGGGCCAAAGGCAAAACCCATCGTGGTGTTTTGAAGTAATGAAAATGTATTTCGCACCCATTTTTTTTGCAAATGCTGCCCACTCATCCGGATTATAGCTTTCGGCTTTCCATTTTGGGATAAAATCATCGTAGGTGAAACTTTCACCGTAGTTTTCCTTGTGATAATCCACAGTCGGGTTTCCTTTTTCGTGCATCCGGTAACCATACCATTCGGCATAGGATATTCCTTCAACGCGCGGTGCCCAGGCTGGCACAGAATACACGCCCCAGTGCATGCTTAACCCCAATTTTGCATCAAGGTACCATTGGGGCATTTTATGACTATCAAGCGATTCCCAGGATGGTTCATAAACTTTTTGGGCTACTGATTTATTTATCAGATGAATACAAAAAAAAGTAAGTAAAAGGTAAAAGAGTGGCGTTCTCATTTTTATTTCATTTTAGAATCGGTTTTAGTGTGCTAATTTACATTTTGTTACCCTAAAATCCATCAAGTAAAATAAAAAAAGATGAACTTATTGAAATTACTTATAAGGTTATTTTTCGTTTTCGAAATATCTGTATAAAACTATTTTTTTTTATTAATGCTCTTACAAGTTGTAATCTACTAAAATAGTGTCAGCCAGGGAAATTGAAAATGTATAATTTCACCTGTCAAAATGCCAATTCTTCTGGCAATTTATTCGATTTGTATATTTGATTAAATGATAAACCTGCGACAGTGCATTTTTGCATTTTAATTTGAAAACCAGATAGATGTGAAGCCAGTTTTAAATAATCCATGATTTTTTTCAGATCCAAACGAAATTATTTACACTTATAAAGTTCAAATATTACCAATTTAATATCTTTGTTACCTTTGCTATTATATATTTTCGAAATATCTATATGATTAATATGGTTTAAATTATAATCACTTTGTTTGACAAATTGTACAACAGAAGGTATAGTATATATGCATTTAGGATTAAATTAAATATAATTGGTTTAGCTTAAATTATTTTGGTATCTTTCAGATATTTATCTTTGGATTTAAACTTTTTGGTTTCTTTATAATGCAAATGTTTGTACCCAAATTTTTATATAAATCAGTATATTTTCTGCTAGTTATCAGTTTTTTAGCATTTAATATCCATGTTAACGGACAACAGGATAACAAAAAAGTTCTTTTGCTTAACTCTTACAATGTAGGCTATGAATGGACCGACAGCATTACATCCGGAGTGATAAATGTAACCAATAACACCCCCAAAGTGGATTTATTTGTTGAACACATGGATGGCAAAAGACATGATGACAGTTTGTATATCAACAATCTGGCTGAATTGTACCAGCAGAAATATAAAATGGTTGATTTTGATTTGGTAATTGTTTCGGACGATTTGGCACTTAAATTTACATTAACCCACAGAAATAAACTGTTTAATTCGGCTCCTGTAGTTTATTGCGGAGTCAGCAACCCTGAAAAGTATGACTTAAATAACCTGCCCTATTTCGGTATTCTTGAAACTGAAAATGACGGACCTTTTCTTGAGCTTATCCAAAAAATGCTTCCTGATTTAAAGAAGATTTACTTCATTGCAGATAAAACACAGAACGGTTTGCTTGATTTGTCGAGGATAAAAAGTGCGCTCAATATTTTGCCAGCTAATATTGAAACCAGAATTATTGAAGAAATTGATGTAGATTCCTTGTTTTTGGAAATAAAAACAATAAAAAAAACCGATGCTGTATTTTTACTTTCCTTGCTGCGTGATAAATACGGTAATTCATTAAATTATGGTCAGATAACTTCAGAACTTTGCTCAGTGTCAAAGGCACCTGTTTTTTGTAATTACTTTTCAAACCTGGGCAGAGGAGTTGTTGGCGGAAGTTTTGTAAAAGCCTCTGATCAGGGAAAAATGGCCGCTGAAATTGGTATGAAAATCCTGTATGACAAAAGCTTTAAACCTCAAAAACTGATTGTTCCAACCTCAGTTTATTCGTTTGATTACAACGTACTTCAAAAATTCAATATTCCATTGTCCATTTTGCCTCAGGGGTCATTTATCTTAAACAAGCCTGAGAGTATTTTTGCCAAATACAAAAAAACCATCATTGTTACCCTTTGTATTATTGTATTTTTGTTGGCTGTAATTCTGGTTCTGACTGTAAACATTGCCCGGCGAAAGAAAGCCGAACGAATAGTGATTCAACAGTTTAATGAAATACAGGAGCAGAATGAACATATTATTAACATAAACCAGAATTTAAGCAACACAATTGTTGAACTTGAAACTACCAACGAAAAGTTAAACAAAACAAATGAAGAGCTTATAATTACAAGAGATCGTGCCGAGGAAAGTGACAGGTTAAAGTCTGCATTTCTTGCCAATATGAGTCACGAAATCAGAACGCCAATGAATGGAATTCTTGGTTTTTCGGAACTTTTAAAACGACCCCAGCTTTCCGGTCATGAACAGAAAATGTATATCGACATAATTGAACAAAGTGGAAAGCGGATGTTAAATATCATCAACGATTTGATTGATATTGCCAAAATTGAATCAGGGCAGACGGATGTTGTTTTAAAACCAACAAATATTAATGAACTTATCGATTTTATTTATAAATTTTTCAAACCCGAAACCGATAAAAAAGGTCTTTCACTTCGGACATACAAAATAAATACAGATAAGTTTTCAAATATTTACACAGATAGCGAAAAATTAATAGCAATTCTTATAAACCTGATAAAAAATGCCATAAAATATACTGATTCGGGGAGTATAGATTTTGGTTATTCTGGTTCGGAAATCGCTGAAGAGGGATTCATCCGGTTTTTTATCAAAGATACTGGTATAGGAATTGAAAAAGAAAGGCATAATGCTATTTTTGAACGATTTGTTCAGGCTGATATCAAAGATGAGAGGGCATTGCAGGGGGCCGGCCTTGGACTTTCTATTACAAAAGCCTACGTGGAAATGCTTGGAGGCAGAATATGGTTAAACAGCGAAATTAATAAAGGTTCGGTATTCTATTTTACCATTAAAATTCAAAAGCCTTCAGATCAAATTATTAAATTCCATGACGAACCAGCTATTAACCCTGACAATGAAATCAGAAAAATTAAAATCCTGATTGCCGAAGACGATTGGCCATCGTATCTTTTTGTAAGTTTGCTGGTTGAAGATTTCAGCGCTTTAACACTTCATGCTGAAAATGGAATTGAGACTGTTGAAATTTGCCGCAATCATCCGGATATTGATTTAATATTGATGGATATAAAAATGCCAAAAATGGATGGGTACGAAGCTGCCAGAATGATAAGGTCTTTTAATAAAGATGTAATAATCATTGCCCAAACCGCTTTTGCATTAAATGGGGATAAGGAACTTGCAATTCAGGCTGGTTGTAATGAATATATTACAAAACCTATTGATTTGTCTGATTTGAGAAATTTAATCAAGAAGTACTTTTCAAAATAAAAAAAAACCTGAAATTCTTATCAGGTTTTTTTTCTATTTTATGGATTATGAGAATTTTACCTGGATGGTTTTCAATACTTTTGAAATATCATCTGCTTTGTCTGCCGCTTTTTCGAGCGATTCAAGAACAGATTTCTTTTTAATCAGTTCTTTACAATCTGATTCATTTTCAAAAAAGTCAGAAATGGCGGCATGGTATAAATCGTCGGCTTTGTTCTCGCATAAGCTGATTTGAACGCACGAATCATTCAATTTTTCAACATGCTTCATGTCTTTTAATACTTTAACCGCTAAATTGACATGCATTGCGGCTTCTTTTAAAATTTCAGCCATTTTCTCAAATTCGGGCGAAAATACTTTTAGTTTGTATAAATTAATTCTTTGAGAAGTATTGTTGATTTGATCTGCAAAATCATCAATGGCAGATGCTAAATCGTGTATTTCTTCACGATCAAAAGGAGTAATAAAAGTGGAGTTGAGCGTTTCGTAAACATTGTATGTTATTTTATCTCCGGCCACTTCAAGTTCTTTAATCGTTCTGGCAATTTCTTTTCTTTTCTCCTCATCTTCAGCAAGAATAAGGTTTCGCAGCTGGTCAGCAATTTTAACCAGATTATCGGCACCCTGCTCAAACAAGGGAAAAAAAGCCTTTTCTTTAGGCATAATAAACTTTATAAACTTACTTATACTCATATATTAAGTTATTATCAAATGATTTATAATTATAATATTGCATTTAAAACAAAATAGTAAATTGAACCTATGAGGGCAGAAACCGGGATGGTAAGTATCCACGCCCAAAAAATGTTTCGTGTTATGCCCCACCTAACTGCTGATAATCCTTTTCTGGCACCTGCTCCCATAATTGCACCTGTAATGGTGTGTGTTGTGCTCACCGGGATTCCAAATTCAGTGGCACCAAATAAAGTTAGTGCGCCAGCTGTTTCTGCACAGAAACCTTCAAAGGGTTTTAATTTTGTAATTTTCTGGCCCATGGTTTTAACAATTCGCCATCCACCAAAAAGGGTTCCCAAACCAATAGCAGCATAACATGAAATAACTATCCAGCCGGCAATTGGATCTGATTTTGTTGCATGGCCAGTAACAATAAGTGCAACCCAAATAATCCCCATCGATTTTTGTGCGTCGTTTCCACCGTGGCCCAGACTGAATGCCGATGCAGAAAGTAACTGCATTCCCCTGAAATATTTGTCGACCCGCTGTGGAGAAAAACTTTTGAATATATAAATAACTAAGGTGGAGATAAAAAATGATACAATCATCCCTAAAACAGGAGCTATAATAATGAAAAGCACTATTTTTAATAATCCTCCCACTATTACAACACCAAATCCGGAACTTGATACTGCAGCCCCAACAAGGCCCCCAACCAGTGTGTGCGATGAACTTGAAGGCAATCCCCACCACCAGGTTAATAAATTCCAGGTTATGGCGGCAAGTAAGGCTGCTGCAATTACAGTAAGATTTAAAACATCCGGGTTAACAACTCCTTTACCAATAGTGGTGGCCACTTTTAAACTGAACACAAGAAATGCCACGAAATTGAAAAAGGCAGCCATGCCTACTGCCGCAAATGGTGACAATACCCTTGTTGATACTACTGTGGCAATTGAATTGGCAGAATCGTGAAACCCGTTAATAAAATCGAAAATCAGCACCAGCGCAATAACTATGTATAAAAAATCCATCGAATTTTGTTTTAAAACTTATTGATTCAAAACCTTGACTACCAATTGTAATTATTTGAAAATAACAAATTTATTGGCATGACAAATTTATAAAAACCCATCTCATTTTATTTTTCCCATCAAGAACTTAACAATTATTTAATATTTCCATCTACTTTCACTCAAATGAAACCTTAATAGCCCTATCTGAAAACATAGATAATACAAACTAATATATTGAATTTCTGATAATTAATTAAGATTGCTAAAAGGACGACTGGTTCATTTCAATGGAATATGAACCCTTTAAAATAAGAAAATCAGTGGATTTATAAGTTCGTAAAGTGGATTCTTTTGTTTACCCTTTTTGGAAATCTGTTTTTCTTTATTAAATTGCACGTAATATTTTAAATTACACCAAGTTATTTTTAACTTCTTAAAGTATTAGACGATTCAGGATGTTGAAAAATCCAGGCATATATCTGCGCGTTTTGATTCTTGGACTGGTCATTATTGTTATCTTTCTATGTGGTATGCTTGGAATTTTCATTTTTAAGAATAAGGAAGAAAAAAAAATATTCGAAACCACTCAACAACAATTTGAACGCGAGGTAAATTCAATTTTGCATTTCAATCTTTCCACACTTCAGAAACTGGTTTATGATTATTCTTACTGGGATGATTTTGTAACAAACATTAATGAAAATGACACTGCCTGGTTTAATGAATATATTTCATTTTTGCTGAGCAATAATTTTGTCCATTACATCAGGGTTTACGATAAATCTTTTCATCCCGTTTACGAAATTTCGTCTCCTGACTTTAAGGTAAGAAACTTTATACCAAAGGAATCTGTTATAAAGTTATACGACAACAGATTTTTAAACTATTTTGTCGAAACCAGTCAGGGATTGCTCGAAATCAGCAGTGCAAGCATTCATAAATCATCAGATTCTTCTCATTTATTAACCCTTCCCGAGGGTTACCTTGTACTCGGAAGGTACTGGAATGAAAATTACATTGACCAACTTTCGGAAATGTCCTCATCAAAAATTTATATTGATTCTGACCTTGAAAAAAGTTTTGCAAGGCCCTATTATTCAATGTATTCTACATTTCAACTCTTTGATTGGCAAAATAAACCGGTAAAGAAGTTATTTTTCGTAAGGGATAACACAGCCCTTGCCCTTTACAGCGGGGTAACCCGTTATATGATTCTAGCCTTCATTATTGCAGTTGTTCTTTTCTGGCTGGTTTTTCATCTTACCACCAGGGTATGGCTCAACAAACCCCTCCGGCTCATTATGGAAATACTCAAATCTGAAAACCTGGTTTTAATTGACAAGCTTAACAAAGCACCAGGCGAATTTAAAGATATCGGAAATTTAATTAACAATTATTTTAGCCAGAAAGCAGAACTAATAAGTGCAAAAGAAAAAGCCGAAGAAAGTGAGAGGCTTAAATCAGCTTTTCTTGCCAACATGAGCCACGAAATCCGGACGCCCATGAATGGAATACTTGGTTTTGCCGATTTATTGAAATCGTACTCCCTTGCCGAAGAAACACGCAATGAATATATCAATATTATTGAGCGCAGCGGTAAAAGGTTACTCAATATTATCAATGATCTTATTGATATTTCAAAAGTTGAATCCGGACAAATGAAAATCAATAAATCAGATGTTAATATAAACAGTGTACTTGATTTTCTTTATTCCTTTTTTAAGCCTGAAGTTGAAAATAAAGGCATGATGCTGGCTTTTGAGAAATCCCTTGATGATTCAGAAGCGATAATTAATACAGACAAGGAAAAATTATATGCCATTCTTACCAATCTTATCAAGAATGCAATTAAATATACCAACCAGGGTAAAATAGAATTTGGTTACATGGTAAAGGATATAAGTATTGAAACCTACGAAGCAAAAGATAAAATAAGCAGGTTTGTTGAATTTTATGTAAAAGATTCGGGTATTGGAATAATTAAAGCTAAGCATAATTCAATTTTTGAGCGGTTTGTACAGGTTGAAAACTCAATTTCAGGCAATTACGAAGGGGCAGGTTTGGGACTGGCCATTACACAGGCTTATGTCAAGCTCCTGGGGGGTTCTATCTGGCTCGAAAGTGAACCAGGTGTTGGCAGCAGGTTCTATTTCAATATTCCATTTGTAAAAGCTGATGATGCTAAAACACCTGTGCAACATATTTTCGACGAAAAACCATTTCAAAGCAACATGGAAAAACTCAAAATTCTTGTTGCCGAAGACGAAGAGACTTCTTTTGGACTTCTGAAAATTATACTTTCTGATATAAGCAGAGAAATCGTAAGGGCTAAAAATGGGCTGGAAGCATTGGAATTATGCAAAAAAATTCACGATTTCGATTTAATACTTATGGATATTAAAATGCCGGTATTAGATGGTTTGGATGCCACAAGGCATATCCGAAAGTTCAACAAAGATATTTATATTGTTGCGCAAACCGCTTTTGCCCTTGAAGGGGATAAAGAAAATGTAATGAATGCCGGTTGCAATGCATACATTACAAAACCGGTAGACAAAAATGAACTCCTCGGTCTAATAAAGAAAAAGAATTCCTGAGCGTTGAATCATTCAAATTCTTATTTAACTGTATGAAAAAAAAATTCCTGGTTGAAGTTTGTGCCAACTCGGTGCCATCTGCAATTGCTGCCCAAAAAGGAGGTGCCAACAGGGTTGAGCTTTGCGATAATTTGTATGAAGGTGGCACTACCCCATCGTTTGGAACAATAAAATTTGCCAGGGAAGCCCTTTCCATTAAACTTAACGTGATGATAAGACCCCGTGGGAACGATTTTTGCTACTCTCATCATGAATTTGATATCATGAAAGCCGATATTGAAATGGCTAAAAAATTGGGTGCCGATGGCGTGGTTTTCGGAATTCTTTTACCCAATGCGATTATTGATTTGGAGAGAACAGCAGAGCTGGTGCAGTTGTCAAGACCTATGACGGTTACTTTTCACAGGGCTTTTGACATGACTCCTGATTTAAACGAAAGCCTTGAAATGCTTATAAAATTAGGTATTGATTGTGTGCTCACTTCAGGAGGGAAAAATAAAGCCCATGATGCTATCCAGGTTTTGGCAGGGCTAAATAAACAAGCCACTGGAAGGATTTCGGTAATGGCCGGCAGTGGGATAAATGAACAAAACATTCTTGAAATTGAAGCCAATACAGGATTATCGGCATTTCATGTTTCGTTGCGCAAAAAAATTGACAGCCTTATGATTTATAGAAAAACAAATATTTTTATGGGTGGCCTGCCCGAAATCCCTGAATATGAGTTGGCTGTGACCGATGAAAACAGGGTGAAAATGCTGGTGGAGTTGCTAAATGGGGGTTAAATCACTGACAAATTATTTTATCTGGCAAAATGAATGATAATTGGATTGATGGATAAAAATTATTTTATTTTTAAAAGAAGAAACAATGAAAATTTAGAAATTAATGATTCAAAACAAAAAATGAAAATAGATTTAAACCTCAAAACATACATTAATGGATAAAAAGAAATCACTTTTAATATTGGTAGCAGGGCCATATCGTTCTGGCACAAACGACAATCCTGATTTAATTGCATTAAATGTTAAAGCAATGACTGACACTGCCCTGGAATTATACAAAATGGGGCATATGCCGGTTTTGGGAGAATGGTTTGCTTTACCTTTGATAGAAGCAGCAGGTTCTAAAGAAATTGGCGACAAAATTTTTAAGGATTACTTTCACCCTGTTGCTATCAGATTAATTAGCCATTGCGATGCTGTACTTCGAATTGGCGGACCATCAGCAGGTGCTGACGAAATGGTGAATGTAGGCAGAGAAAGTGGAAAAATTATTTTCGTTGATAAATCTGAAATTCCAAAAGCTCTTTGAGGCTAAACTAATGCTAGTTATTTTTTGATTTTCAGATATTTAATTAAAAATGCTTTGGTGCAGAAACCTAAAACTTAATTAAACTCTCCCTGTTTTTTCCTTTCCTTTTTAATCCCTGCCTGATGTTTTTTATCATCAAGCCGCCTCTGAACAGCCGCTTTCGATGGTTTTGATTTTTTACGTTTTGGTTTTACTGTCAATGCTTTTTCAAGCATTTGGTAGAATTTTTCTATGCATTTTTCTTTATTGCCCAACTGCGTGCGTTCCGATTGCGATGTGATTTGTAAAAAGCCTTTTTCATTTATTTTATTGGCCAGTTTTTCAGAAATGAGATGTTTCTCTTCTTCATTGAGTAATGCTGAACCCTGAACATCAAAAAGCAACATCACTTTTGTACTTACTTTATTCACGTTCTGCCCTCCTGCCCCACTGCTACGCGAAGTAATAAATCTAAATTCCGTTGAAAAATCGCGATCCATACAATATGTTTTTTCTGGCTTGATTTGGTTTTTTATAATTACAAACTACCTGCAATCCATGCAATAAGCTTTGCCGACGGAACAAACACAAACTGGGCTATTACTGTTCCGATTACCCTGGCAAATACCATGTATACGATGTATTTTCTGAAAAGGCTTTCCCTGGCTTTACCCAGTACCACATCATCTGTCATGTACGACAAAAAAGGATCAATAAATACAAACATAAGTATAGTTGAAATACCATTAATTACCCCCGAAAGCGTGGTTGCAGTTGCCCGGTATTCCGTGTTCATATACCCGGCATACATCGAAGCCAACACGCCTACAGTTATGATAGCTACTGCTACAACGTTCATTATGAATACCTTCCATGGAAATTCTTTTCCAAAGGTTATTTCTGTTATATTTCGTGAACTCGGAACTGTTATACTTTCCCTGAAATGTGTAATTCCCCCTTTCGAAAAGCTGTGCAGCAATAAAGAAGGAATAGATTTATATATGCTGAATTTATTCACCGCTATTGATAAAACCCTCTGAAAGGTTGGAATCATAAACCCGCCAATAATGGTTGCCACAGTACACGACAGAATAATCATACGGAAATCAAACAAATTATTTCCCAGCCCTGAATTAATGTTTTTTTCCATACTGCTTGCCAGCATCGGGGCCTGAAAAGTGTTGGCTGTTCTCGAAATTAATATTAAAATATTGAAAAGCGAAAAAGAAACAGCAATACGACCTGTTCTTATTCCAACAATCCGCACTGAATAAGAAAGTGTGGTGATAAAGTTGATTAAAAAGGTAAGTATAATTACCATGATGATCTGGTTGCTCATAAAAGTCTTATATTTAAGTTTCCGAATTTACAAAAACCGATTTTTTTTTGAATAAAAAATGCCACGAACCATGTATGTAAAGTATCCATGATTTCGTGGCAAATTTATATTAATTTCACGAAAAAAAGCGGAGTTCTTATGCCTTAAGTTTTAATTCGAATCGTTACCACCGATTTTGCGGGCAACTCGATTGAAAGATTAGATTTTTCCAGTTTAAACCCGGTAAATTCTTTAATATTAACTTTTTCAGGCTGTCCAAAATCATTATAATCATTGATATTGGCCGAAGTAATAATTTCACCGGTTGCTGATTGGGTATTCGCCCCTTCAATCCGGCAGTTTATTTTTATGCTTTTTGAAGTACTAAGATTGCAGAGGCTAAGGTTTATCACTCCATCTTTCACTGAGGCTGAAGCATTTATGGCTTTAATTTTGGTCCCGTCAACATCTATTAACTCGCTCTGTAATACAATCGGGATAAGGGTTGCATCATGATGTACCTTAAACATTTTAAAAACATAATACGTGGGGGTCAGTACCATTTGATCTTCTTTTGTAAGAATTACCGATTGCAGCACATTAACCATCTGGGCTACATTGGCTATTTTTACCCTGTCGGCATGATTGTTAAAAATATTCAGGTTGATTCCTGCCACCACCGCGTCGCGTAAACTATTTTGCTGGTAAAGGAATCCCGGATTGGTGCCCGGTTCCACATCAAACCAGTTGCCCCATTCATCCACCACCAGGGCTACATTTTTTTTAGGATCGTATTTGTCCATTATCTGGCTGTGTTTGTTTACCAGTTCTTCCATAAACAGGGTTTTACGCATGGTGGTATACCATTCCTTTTCGTCAAATTGCGTGGCAGAACCTTTCTTATCCCAATTGTGACAAACTGTATAATAATGAAGGGTTGTTCCCTGTATCATCCATTGTAATTTCGCAGTGTATTTCAATAAAACTTCTGTCCAGTTGTAATCGTCAGAGTTGGCGCCACTTGCAATTCTGTACATGTGTGGTGCCCTTGTGTAACTTCCAAATTGCCTGAACAGGTCGGCATAATATTCGGGGCGCATATTTCCTCCACAACCCCAGGTTTCGTTGCCCATTCCCCAGTATTTTACGTTCCAGGGTTTTTCCCTTCCATTTTGCTTCCGTAAATTGGTCATTGGGCTTTCAACGTCCGATGTAACATATTCAACCCATTCGGAGGCTTCCTTCACTGTTCCGCTTCCAACATTAAGGCTTATATATGGTTCAGCACCTATAAGTTCACAATAATCAAGAAATTCATGGGTTCCGAAACTATTATCTTCAGTTACCCCTCCCCAATGCACATTAACTATCGATGGCCTTTCAGATGGCTTTCCAATTCCGTCTTTCCAGTGATAAGTATCTGCAAAACACCCACCTGGCCATCGTAACATTGGTATACTCATTTCTTTAAGGGCTTTTACAACATCATTCCGGTAACCCTTCGTGTTTGGAATTGATGATGTGGTGCCAACGAAAATTCCCCCGTAAATGCAATGTCCCAGGTGCTCGGCAAAATGTCCGTAAATTTCTTTGTTGATTTTGGTTTTGGCATTTCCGGCTTTCAGAACTATTGTATTTTGCGATAAAGCCATTGTGGGAAATGCCAATAAAATCAATGTAAGTAATTGTAATTCTTTTTTCATAGCAGCGGTTTTTTTATTTTTTGATAAAATTAATCATTAAGATACAAATTTAATTCTTTCTTCCTTTTAAATTTAATTGTAGGGGCCGAAAACAAAATACCAGGCTAAAACAGGATAATTTTCTTCAATGCATTTTACTTTTATTAAATCTCAGGGATCGATGGTAAAGCAAATCTTTGAAATAAATATGGGAAAAATCAATCTATACAAAAAAATTGTCAATGAGGCAGTTAAAAATAATTATTGTTTTAGTGTAAAACAGTGGTTCATTTTTTTATCAAAACTCTGTCGGGTCTACCGACAATGGCAGGTTTCACTTAATTTGGAAATAATCCAATTAAATTGAAATAGTTATTTCATTTTTTAAACTAAAGTTTGAATTATTATTTCATCAAATTCATCTTAAATTTTGTATTTAAACAAGAAATATTTTAAAATTATATTTCTGTAGCTAAATCTTTTAATAATATTGTCAAAAGAATTGAATTCTTAAATTAATCCTGACTTATGCGAAAAAAACTCTTTTTTATAATTGTTTTAATTGTTGTGGCTAAATCGATCAATGCCCAGTTTTTGATGGATATGATAGATACCAGTAAAACAATGGGTATTAGAATGTTTAACATGTATAGCCGGTTTGACAATTTATTTATAGGTGGATACATTCAGCCTCAGTATCAGGTTGCCGAAGTTGCCGGTGCTGCAAGCTTTAATGGTGGAAATTTTGATAGCCTTTCAAATAACAGGTTTATGATAAGGCGGGGCAGGATGCGGTTTGACTACCAAAGGAAATCGAAAGAAGACCTGCCTTCGGTTCATATTGTATTTCAGTTCGATTTTACTGATAAAGGGGCATTTGTCCGCGATTTTTGGGGAAGAATATATGATACCAGGTTCAACCTTTTGTCAGTGACCGCCGGAATTTTTGCCCGGCCTTTCGGGTATGAAATAAATCTGGGTTCGTCCGACAGGGAAAGTCCTGAAAGAGGAAGAATAACGCAGATTCTTATGAAATCTGAACGGGATTTGGGCCTTATGCTTTCCTTTTATCCGCAACTGAAGAGCAACAAACTCTATTATCTTAAATTCGACCTGGGTGTTTTCAATGGACAAGGACTTGCTGCTTTGAGTAAATTTCCCCAGGTTCCCACCACTGAATATGACAGTAGAAAAGATATTATTGGACACATTGCTTTTAAACCCTATCCATTGAAAAAGAATGTTCTTCTTTCCGGAGGCGCATCGTTTTTATACGGGGGGCTTGCCGGTGCAAATAAAACAATATATGTTGGTGATTCTGATTCAACCGGAAATTTTATATTCAGGGCAGATTCTTCAATTAACTGGACCGGAAAGATAAGGCCACGACAATATTTTGGAGCAGATATGCAGCTTAAATTCCAGCATAAATGGGGAGCCACTGAATTCAGGGCTGAATATTTTACCGGAATCCAGACTTCTACGTCAAAAAGCACAGAAACCCCTTCAACAATTTCAAATACACCTTTGTACAGCCGTAATTTTAATGGGGGTATTTTTTATTTTTTGCAAAACATTGTCAATAATAAACATCAACTTGGAATTAAATACGATTGGTATGATCCAAATACAAGTGTTAAGGGAATAGAAATAAGGCCAAATGCCGGATTATCACCGGCTGATATTAAATATAATACTTTGGGATTCGGGTATATCTGGTATTTTGATCCTAATATTAAACTTGTACTTTGGTATGAAATGGTTAATAATGAATTGACCGATCTCGATGGTTTTAATAAAGAACTCAGGGATAATATTTTTACAATTCGGCTGCAATTCAGAATTTGAGTACCTTTAATAAATTTTTAATTTAAATTTTTCACAATTAAAGTATTACTGCAAATTTGGGTTTCTGATGATTGGCAAATTTCTTTTGTCTGGTTTTTTGTGTTTTTTAAGTTTAGTTGCTTTAATATTTCACTGATACAGTAATGATTATGAAGATTTGTAACAATATTGAAACATTTCTGTAATATATTGGCAATTATTCTTTGATAAAATTGTAGCCTGAAAATATTTAATTATGAAGAAAAAAGCTATAAAAAGAATTCTTGCTGTTGATGATGAAGAAGATATTTGTGAAATTATAAAATTCAACCTCGAATCGGAAGGTTTTGCAGTAGATACAGCTTCATCGGCAGAAGAAGCGCTTTTATTAAAACTCGAAAATTACCATTTGTTTATTTTTGATGTAATGATGGGCAATACCTCAGGTTTTAAACTTGCCGATGAAGTACGGAAAAAAAACAGGAGCAATAGTCCCTTTCTTTTTTTAACCGCAAAAAACAGTGAAAATGACAAGCTTACCGGATTTTCACTCGGTGCGGAAGATTTTATTACCAAGCCTTTTTCAATACGTGAGTTGATTGCAAGGGTTAAAGTGGTATTACGAAGAAATAACACTGAAAAAGAAGGGAACCATGACAATATAAAAATCCATGATATTGAACTGGATATGGAAAGAAAAAAGCTTTTTATACATGGAACAAGAATAGATCTGACCCAGCATGAGTTTCATATCCTTCATCTTTTAATGCAAAATCACGGAAAAGTTTTCAGCCGTTCGCAAATACTCGATTATGCATGGGAAGATAATATTTCAGTAAACGACAGGACTGTAGATGTTCATATTGCACGCTTAAGAAAAAAGCTGGGCGATAATGGTAATTTTATCATAAGTCGTCCCGGACATGGATATTGTTTTGAAGCAGACTAAATGGAAATTGTTACTACATATCGGAAAAAACAGTTTTATTTATTGGTGGCAGTTTTTACCATTTGTGCTTTGGTAATTTTTGTTTCGGAATACCTCAACGAAAAAAAAGCCCTCAAAGACAGTCTGAACGCCGAACTTGACAGTTATTCTGAAATTGTTGAAAGACTTATTCAAAATACTGATACTAAGCCTGTATATTCCGATGTTCAGTTTAATTCTATTCTCAATATTTTTGCAGGAAAAGACATTAGGGTTACAATTATTGATAATTCAGGAATTGTTTTGTATGATAACAGGGTTGAAGATATCAGTAAAATGGAAAACCACTCCGAACGCCCTGAAATAAAAATGGCAGCTATTGACCATTTTGGCTATGATATAAGAACTTCTTCAACCAAAAAGGTAAAATATTACTATTACGCCAAAAAATTCAAGGGTTATTTTATAAGGATTTCAGTTGAATATACCCTTGATACTGCAAAACTGGTTGAACCCCGGAAATTTCCAATCTTTCTTACACTTTTAATTTTTTTTACATCAACGCTGGTTATCGTTTTTGTAAGGGATAAGTTCGGAAAGTCTGTTTTGCTTTTAAAAACATTTACCAATAAAGTTTCTGAAAACCAGGAAATTGACACCACAATTCACTTTCCTAAAAATGAATTGGGGAATATTGGTCAGGACATTGTAGAAATTTACGATAAACTAAATAAAACAAAAGCCGATTTAATTTCTGAAAAGGAAAAAATTATAAGGCACCTGAATCTTCTTGAAGAAGGAATTGCTATTTTTAGCAAAGACAAAACCCTGATTGCCAACAACAGCAATTTTGTTCAGTATATCAGCCTTCTTAGTGATAAACCTGTGTTATCACCCGAAAATTTTTTTGAGGTAGAAGCTTTCTCTCCCTTGTTTAAGTTTATTGATTCAAACATTCAAAACCCGTCGCAAGCTGAATTAAAACAAAAGGTTTATGAAATAAATATCAATTCCGATTCCAGAATTTATTCGGCCAAGAGCATTGTTTTTCAGGACGAAAGTATTGAAATTATTATAAGTGATATTACCCGGCCTGCACGTAGAAAACTTATTAAGCAACAACTTACTGAAAATATTGCCCACGAGCTTAAAACTCCCGTAAGTTCTATTAAAGGATTTCTCGAAACCATTATCGATCTTCAGCCAGGAAAAGAAAAACTGTATTATTTTATAAAAAAGGCTTACTCACAGACTTGCCGTTTGGCAGATTTAATAAATGATATCTCTCTTCTAACAAAAATAGAAGAGGCTGGTAACCTCTATAAGATTGAGAAGGTCCACCTTTCATCACTTCTCCGCAATGTTATTGATGATGTTGATCTTCAGCTTAAGGAGAATAATATTGAACTTATTGTTAAAATTCCTGATGCAATTGAATGTGACGGGAATCCTATACTTCTCTATTCGGTTTTCAGGAATCTTTTTGATAATTGCATTATGTATGCCGGGAAAGATCTGACTATCAAGGTAGAACAATACATGGAGGATGAGGATTTTATTTACTTCTCCTTTTCTGATAATGGCATTGGCGTTCCGGAACAAGACCTGAGCCGGCTATTTGAGCGTTTTTACAGGGTTGAAAAAGGCCGTGACCATAAAAAAGGTGGAACAGGTCTTGGATTGGCCATTGTTAAAAATTCAATTCTTTTTCACCAGGGTGAAATTTCTGTTAAAAACAGGAAAGAAGGCGGATTGGAATTCCTGTTCTCATTCAAGAAAATCCTTTCATAAACCTGATGTTATAATCTGAATCCTGCACATGCATTAATAGTATTCCGTACTATCTGACTATTACAATTTCCAAGTTCAGCATTAAAGATAAAATGGTTTTTGGCTTTAGAGATATTGAAGTCAAAAAGTTTTTAGACAGGAATATTTCTTAATAAACTGTAATTCAGTGCATTTGGTATTAGAATATCATGGCTCAATAATGCTGACCTACCTGGATAAATGGTTATACCACACTATTTGTCATTGATGGAAAATAAGAACAATTTTATTAAGTAAAAGAATATAATCAAAGGATAAACCGGGAGGGTGGTCAGCTTAAACTTAGTTTTTCTTTTGTTGTCTTTAACTCTATGTCCAATCCATTATCAGACTTAAAAAGTAAAGTGTTGAATATCTGTATTTTGAACTAAATATAAAAGAAAAACTTCTTAATATTTTTTTAATATTTTCTTAACTGCTAGGAAATATTACTTGGTTTTCTTTGCCAAAAATTAATTCATGAATTTTAAATAACTATAATATCAATATAATTATGAAAACGAAAATGAAATCAAAATTAAATTATTCTGTCTTACTCTTGTTAGTATTGAGCTTTGTTTCAATATTCAGTTCTTGTGATAATAAGGAGGATGTAAAACCTGCCCCGGTTGTAACAGCTCCGGGAACCACCGAAGTTGAAGAAAGCACTGCCGTTGATATTACATTTGAATTTACTGCTGAAGCTGGTTATAAAACTGCGATAGTTGAAGCTACCAACGGTACAGCTGTTGTAAAAACCCAGGGATCTTTAAACGCTGTTTCAGGAACTGTAGTTGTAACATTCACTGCAGGATCAAATATTGGTGCCGGTTCTGCTACTTTAACAGTCACCGATAATGATGGCCAGACTTCATCTGCTACTGCTGTAATGGATGTGGTTGCTGAACAAACCACTTTTTATATTTCCGACAATATTACCCAAAATACAACCTGGGAGTCCGGAAAAGTCTACATTTTACAAAGCCGTATTGCTGTTATATCAGGCGTTACTTTAACAATTGAACCAGGCGTAGTTGTTAAGGGTGAAGCAGGTACAGCTGAAAACGCCACTGCACTTTTAATTACCCGTGGTGCTAAATTAATGGCTGAAGGTACTGCTTCTGACCCAATTATCTTTACTTCAATTGCTGACGAAATTATGCCAGGTCAAATTGCCAGTCCGAATTTAGATCCCACCTTAAATGGTTTATGGGGTGGTTTGCTGATATGCGGTAAAGCAAGGATATCAGTTGCCGGTGATGCTGAAAACAAGCAAATTGAAGGTATTCCACCTTCTGATCCAAATGGATTATATGGTGGAACAGATGATGCCGATAACTCAGGTGTAATTAAATATATTTCAATTCGTCACGGAGGTGCAAACATTGGCGAAGGAAATGAAATCAATGGATTAACACTTGCCGGAGTTGGTTCAGGAACTGTTATTGAAAATGTTGAAATCGTTTCTAACCAGGATGATGGAATTGAATTCTTTGGCGGAACTGTAAGTGTAAATAATGTAGTGGTATGGAATACCGGCGATGACGCAATCGATACTGATCAAACATGGAGCGGAACGCTTGATAATTTCATCATCATTAACCCTGGTGATAAATGTTTCGAACTGGATGGTCCGGAAGGAGCGCTTTATACTGCTAATCATGTAATCCAGAATGGACATGTAAAAGCTGGTAATGCTGTGAGTCTGGTTGATGTTGATGCCAATTCAAATGTTAACATGGATGATATTTATTTTTATGATTTAAAAGCTGGGCAGTTATGCGAAAATCCATCTGCTACCTATTCATGTATTTTCTCTGACTTTGAAGTTACTTTGCCTGCATCAACTGTTATTGCAGATTTCTTTGCTACAAATGCAGCCGCTGTAACTACTGCAGTAGATGCTCCTTCTGATGGAATCGGTGCCAATCCAGCTGATTTTACAGGTTGGTCCTGGGCTTCTGAAGCATCGGCATTCTAATTTGAGATTTTTAATTAATAACATTTTATTTATACAACTCGCAGGTAGTTTACCTGCGGGTTATCTTTTTTTTTAAATAATATTTTAAACAAATTATGCGACATTTTAGAATTTCATTAATCCTCTTTTTTCTCTTGTTTGGTACATTTCTTTCTGCCCAAAAAGGTTTTATCCGTGGAACTGTTTTCGATGATCAAACCGGCGAATTTTTACCAGGAATTACCATCCTCATTGAAGGAACATCAATTGGCGCAGTTACTGATTTGGATGGAAATTTTAATATTGAAATAGAACCTGGAACTTATACCTTAAAAGTATCTTTCATTTCCTACGAAACACTTGTTGTTAGCGATATCCAGGTTAAACCAAAAGAGGTTTTTCTTTTAGATAATATTCGATTGAAGGAAGCCAGGATTCAATTGGCAGAAGTTACCATTACAGCCAAGGAAATAAGGAATACGGAAGGAGCAATAAACACCATTAAAATGAAATCGGCAAATGTTATGGATGGAATTTCAGCTTTTACCTTAAAAAAGATTGGTGATTCTGATGCTGCATCTTCAATGAAGCGTGTGCCGGGTGTTTCAGTGGAAGGTGGCAAATATGTTTTTGTGAGGGGACTGGGAGACCGCTACACAAAAACGACATTGAACGGATTGGATATACCGGGTCTCGACCCTGACCGAAACAGCCTCCAGATAGATATTTTTCCAACAAACATAATTGATAACCTGATAGTTCAAAAATCATTTACCGCCGATTTAGCAGCTGATTTTACGGGCGGTATTGTGAATATTGAAATCAAAGATTTCCCCGAAGAAAAAAAAGGAAGCATTGTTGTAGGTGCTGGTTATAATCCTAATTCACACTTTAATTCCGATTACCTTAGCTACCAGGGTGGTAAAACAGATTTTCTGGGCTTTGATGATGGCACCCGTGAAATCCCGGTAACTGATAATATTCCCTACTTCACTGATGCAATTGTTGATCCAAATGGTACAAACGGTACAAGGTACAAGGAAATACTTGGGTCTTTTAGTCAAAATATGGCCTCTATGAAAGAAAACAGTTTTATGGATTACAATTTGGCCTTTACTTTCGGAAACCAACATCCATTAAAGCGGGTAACCATAGGTTATAATTTTGCATTTTCGTATAAAAACAATACCGATTTTTATAGTGGGGCAGAATATGGCCGTTATGGCATTCCAAGCGATGACTCTTACGAATTGGTTACAAGAACTTTTCAGAAAGGGGATTTTGGTCAGAACAATGTTTTTTTAAGCGGACTGGCCGGTTTTGCCGTTAAAACTAAATATTCCAAATTCAGAATTTACCTGCTTCATTTGCAAAATGGTGAATCCAGGGCTGGTATTTTTGACTTTATAAGTGCTGATTTAGGTTCTGAATTTGTTGGTTACCAGCATATTCTTGATTATAGCCAGCGCTCGCTATCGAATTTGCTTATTGATGGAAAACATATAATTAAAGATGGCAGATGGAATATTGACTGGAAAATCTCCCCTACTTTATCACGCATGGAAGATCCTGATGTGAGGTTTACCAGGTATATTAATAGAAACAATGTTCTTTATGTAGGCACTGAATCCGGATTTCCTGAAAGAATATGGCGCGATTTGGAAGAAACAAATTTAAGTGGTGTTTTAAACATTACTAGAGAATTCGATTTTAACAAACAAAAGGCAAAACTTAAATTTGGAACTGCATATACTTACAAATCAAGGGATTATTCACTCCGGAAATTTGTTTTTAACATAAGGCAATGGGATGATCCGCTTACTGGAAACCCCAACGAATTATTTGACCCCGAAAATTTATGGCCCCGATTTAACAATTTAAACCAGGGTACAACCTATGATGCTCCATTTTATCCTGATAATACTAATCAATACAGTGCATCGTTGAATAGTTCAGCAGCCTATGCTTCGGTTGAATTTGGAATGCTTAAAAACTTAAAATCCATTATTGGATTAAGATATGAAAATTATATCCAGTATTATACCGGACAAAATCAGCAGGGAACAAAAATTCTTGATAATGACAAAGTTCTTGATGACACTGATATTTTTCCGGCTATCAGCTTGATTTATAGTTTATCAGAAAGGCAAAACCTCCGGTTTTCTTTTTCTAAAACTATTGCAAGACCTTCTATGAAAGAACTTTCATTTGCTGAAATTTATGATCCTATTACCGGTATTACTTTTATTGGTGCATTACACCCCGAAGTGGATAACGATAAAAATATTACATATTGGGATGGAAATTTAGAAAGTACAGATATCCAAAATTTTGATCTGCGATGGGAACTATTTCAGTCTGGAGGAAGTATGATTTCAGTGAGTGGTTTTTATAAAAAATTTGATAAACCTATTGAAATTGTTCAGTATACCACTACCCAAAAGCCAAGCATTCAGCCGCGCAATGTTGGAGATGGTCAGGTTTATGGTGCTGAAATTGAATTCAGGCAAAGTATGGATTTGATAAATGAATCCCTTAAAAATTTTACTCTAATGCTCAATTTTACTTATGTTGAATCTAAAATTAAAATGAGCCAGACTGAATATGAATCCAGGGTTACCAATGCACGACCCGGCCAAACTATTGACGAATACAGGGATATGGCCGGGCAGGCACCTTATATTGTAAATGCAGGATTTTCGTATAATGGTGGAACTACAGGTTTTTGGAAAGGATTTGAAGCTGGATTGTATTACAACGTCCAGGGACAGTCTCTGTTGATTGTTGGAATTTCAGATCGTCCTGATATTTATTCAGTCCCATTCCACAGCCTGAACTTTAATTCAAGCAAATCAATGGGAAAAAAAAATCGATTCCAACTTAGTTTAAAAATTGATAATATATTGAACAGTTATAGAGAATCAGTGTACAAATCTTACCAGGCTGACGATAAGTTTTACTCAAAACTTCAGCAGGGTGTAACTTTTGAAATTAAGTTAGGCTATAACTTATTTTAATTCAATGATATAGAACAGTCTTTTTAATTTTTGTTTTAATTCGAGTAAATCATTTTGTAAAAACCAGTATTATATTTTCCCGATAATATTGTTTATAGCATAATTTTTACTTAAAATCTTTTTCTTTGTACTTGATTAATAAAGTTAAATAGTATTTTTAAAACACAATTAAGATAGTCAAATGCTCTATTTTACAACAATATAACATTTAAATATTATAAATTATTTATTATGCATAAAACTCTTTTAACGCTCATTTCAATATTCGTTTTTTCAAATTTGATCTATGGTCAGAAAATCAAACTAAATTCCGAGAACATTTATATAAACGATAAAGGAAAACCTTATTCAGGTAGCTATAAGGAATATTACGAAAATGGAAACCTGAAACTTCATATGAAACTGAAGAAGGGTTTTAAAAATGGAAATGTTTATCTCTATTTCGAAAATGGTGCATTGCATGAAGTATATTCCTATAAAAGAAATTTGATGGACGGATTATGGCTTACTTATAATGAAAAAGGTATTAAAACAGCCGAAGCAAGGTATATGGATGATAAAAAACATGGTGAATGGAAGGTCTGGAACGATAATGGCATTCTTATTTACCTGATGCATTACACAAATGGAGAAAAATCAGGTACCTGGATAAAGTATAACGACAAAGGTGAAGAAATTGCAAGAAAAACTTATTAGGCTTTAGGACAATTAATTAGAAAAGAAAAGGTCAAAACTGGAAATTTACCATTGCTTCAAATTATTTCAGGATTAAGTTAGTTAATCGTTTTACTGTTGAAATTTGTTTCAGCTTATTCAGTAAGCATTACCGGTGAGTGCCTTTTTGACCTTTTCTTTTTCTTTGCCGTTTTTGGCAATTGCAGGCTTTCGCGGTTTAAACTGCTAATTGATTCCATATTTTCTTTAATCATTTCGTATTTCAAAGTTTCAGTATCGAGTACAACTGCCTGAAACCTCCCCAAAGAACATGAACCACAATTCAAATACCTTTTTTTCTTATTCAGGTAATAGGTATGATGGGCTTCAAGTTTATGGGTATGCCCTAAAATAACCATGTCGTTGTCTTTCAATAACTTTATAGCATACGAAAGGTACCTTATTGAATTGTACTTTTTGGGAATTCTGTTAATCTGATCATCGAATGCAACTAACTTAAAGTAAAAATTAAGAAGGTGTTTGTTATGCGCCATTTTTTTTAACAGCGAAAATCCAAACCGGCACAGTGCGCGTCCAAAACCTGTTCCGTTAAGCCAGTCGGCATTATGCCCGTGTTCAATATGAATGGTCTGCCCTTTCGAATTCGTAATTTGATAGAAATCCAAACCAATATCGCTTAACAAATCGTGGTTTCCTTTTATAAAGATAAAATCCTTGTTCCTGAAGTATTCAGTCAATAACGGGTTCGATTTGTTTATTTCGTCGAGTGAATATTTGTAGAGTTCGTAGGTATCGCCATTAAAAATTACCTTATCAATTGAAAAAATATCCCTGATTCGTTCAATCTGCATAATTAAATCCATTTCATTCCATTGAAATATGCCGAAAGCATCATGGGGATCAATGTGTAAATCTGATATAACAAGTATGTTCATTATTTATGGTCTGTAGTTTAAAATGTATTCTGAAACCTGCCCGACACCGTTTTTAAGTGAAGCATTCAGAATATTGTTTTTCAATGTGTTATAAGCATTTTTATCAAACAATAAAGATTCGATTAATCCTGCCAGCCGTTGTATCCTTTTTTCCAGGATTCCCATTTTTTGCCTGCACACAAATTCCATATTTCCTTTTTCCTGTTCCCAGATATAATTATTTATTACCGGTACTTTACCCATCATCAATATCTCCATAATGGTAGATGGCCCACATTTGGTTATCACAATATCAGATATCCCGATAAGATCGTGAACAAAATCGATAAATCCATAAATTTTCAGGTTATTGGCATTGTGGGTCTTTTTATACTTCATTGCTTTTTTATAAAGTTTTTCATTTCTTCCGCAAACCATGGCAATTTCAGCCTCCATGTTTTTTTCTGATATGTTTTTCAGAATTTTCATTCCATGAGGCATCCCGTCTCCTCCTCCAAGTATTAGGATGAGCTTAAGTTGAGGGGCAAATCCAAGATTTAATTTTTGGTCGCCCATGTTCAAATTGTTCTTTTCAGGTAAAAATTTTGCATTTAATGGAAATGGCAAAACTTTAAGGTTCTTTTCCCTGATTCCGTTTTTAATACATTTTTCCTTCAACTCCTCACTAAAAACCAGGTAATTTTGTTCTTTATGTAAAAACCAGATTGGATGAGCGGTAAAAGGATCTGTTACCGTAATAATACAGGGAATTTTAAGTCCATGTTTTTTTAAAATTTCTTTTACGGGTTGCACAAGAAAAAAATGAAAAATAACTATTTTATCGGGCTGTTTTAGGATAATTTCATCTTCAAGTCCGGGTTTTATAAGTTTCGAAACCAATGAGGCTGTGGTTTTGGCAATGAAGTGAATTTTATGCACAGCATAAAGCATTTCAAATACCCATAAAGCCTGGTTGACAGATTTTCTATATCCATCCTCTAAAACATATTTTGCCAGCCGGTTTGCATTTATTAAACCGTCAGTAAGTGTTATATTTAGTAATCCGGGTTTTTCTGCAATCATTTTTTCGGCCACCGATTTTGCGGTAGATTTATGCCCACCACCCGTATTTAAATACAAGAACATATAATTTTCCATCTATAATCTTATTTAATTCAATCCATAAAATTATAATGGGCATATTACATAAATATGACTATAATGTGATGATATTGTTATAATTAGCAAAAATCCGGTGATGATTTAGGGGTGACTCTCAAAATTATTAAATTTCACCAGGAATAAAATGGGTGGAATTGTGTTTGTCATTAATTTACGGGATTCCGGACAAAAAAAATCCTGCCAGGATATTTCCCGGCAGGATTTTCTTATGGTCGGATTTTAATATATTGAGACAAATATGAAAATCTGGAATATTTTATTTCTGTCTGTCTAGCTGAATTTCTTCAATTCCTGAATTTGTGATTTTAATATCCACTGATTCATAGGAAATAAGAGAAATATTTAAACTATTGTTTTGATTACATTCGATTTCAAAATTTCCGTCGAAATCTGTGTAAACAGCTTTGTCACAATTGTTAGCAACTATTTTAACACCTGTTAGGGTTTCACCGGTTAATTTGTCTACTACTTTACCTGTAACTTTTACTGTTTTGCCATCTTTTATTGGATCTTTGCCATCTGCAAATGCCGAAAAGCTTATAAAAGTTATCACTAAGAAAGATAAAAACATTTTAACTGCTGTTGTTTTCATACCTGTAATTTTATAATTTAATTTCATGGAATTACTTATCTGTATTATTCGGGACAAAATTAAGGCAGCCACAATACTTTTTTGTTTCATTCGCATGAAAAGAATGTTATAAAAATGTTACAAAATGAAAACCCTGACATGATGGCCAGGGTTTTAGCTGAAAAGGTTATTATAATTTAATTATTTCACTGATAGAGAAGATTTTAACCTTTTTTTTCCAGGCTCCATCCCCCTTTTAATCCAAATATAAACCAGCCTAAAGCCAGCGTTCCCAGTGCAAAAGTAGTATCGCCAATCACCCTTAACCATTTAAAAGTAACCATGTAAGGTTGCTGCATGAATTCTGCCGACCGCGCATACCATAATCCGTGGTTCATACTTGCCACAGCCTGCGAAAGCCCTACCGGTAATACACTTAACAATACCATGGCCGCCAGACCAATATTTATGGCCCAGAAAGCAAATTTTATCCATTTATCCTTCCAGACAGATTGCATTTCCATATCACGTAAAACAAAAAGCATCAAGCCAATACCCAGCATTCCGTATACACCAAACAATGCGGTATGTCCATGAACCGGGGTGGTGTTTAACCCCTGCATATAATAAAGTGCAATGGGAGGGTTAATTAAAAAACCGAAAATACCCGCTCCTACCAGGTTCCAGAATGCTACGGCAATAAAACTGTAAATGGGCCATTTATAAGCTTTTACCCACTCGCTGCTGCGGCTGAGTTTGAGATTGTCATAAGCTTCAAAACCCATTAAAACCAGTGGGACCACTTCTAGAGCACTGAATGTGGCACCCAGGGCCATCACTGCTGTGGGAGTTCCCGTAAAGTAAAGGTGATGGAAAGTTCCCAGAATACCTCCGGCTAAAAAGACAATGGTTGAAAACAGAACAGCTGTTGTAGCCGTAGCTGCTTTTAAAATCTGAAGCCTGACAAATAGAAAAGCAACTACCACAGCGGCAAATACTTCAAAAAATCCTTCAACCCAAAGGTGAACCACCCACCAGCGCCAGTATTCAGCAACAGCTAAGTGCGTTTGCCTGCCCCACATGAGTCCTGCTCCATAAAATGCAGCAATGGCGATGGTAGAAATTAAAAACATAGCTAATAAATGCCTGCTTTCGGATTTTTGTCTGAGTGCCGGCCAGATGGCACGCGCCATTAACAGAAGCCATATAATCAAACCTACAAAGAGAAACAGTTGCCAGAACCTGCCCAGGTCAACATATTCATATCCCTGGTGACCAAACCAGAAATTCTCAACCAGGCCTAATTTCTGCATTACGCCCATCCATTGTCCCAACAAAGAACCAACTACAATAACAAGCAAAGCAATAAAAAGGAAATTTACGCCCAGCTTTTGAAACTTTGGCTCAACACCCGAAATGGCTGGTGCATAGTATAATCCTGTTGCCAGCCACGATGTAGCTATCCAAAAAATGGCAATTTGTATGTGCCAGGTCCTTGATATGGAATACGGCAGAAAATCAGCCAGGGGAATTCCGTAAAATGCCTGTCCTTCAACACCATAATGTGCAGTTATTACGCCCATTATTACCTGAACCAACAGCAAGGCAGAAACAACCCAGAAGTATTTTACAGTTGCTTTTTGCGATGGAGTTTGTGCTACATTGGCTAATGGAAAAGTTTTTGGCACTTCATCGGCAGCTTCTTCCCGCCGACGGGCATAAAACCAAACCATCAGTCCGATTCCGGCCAATAACATGATTACACTAAAACCTGTCCAAAGCAAAAGTGAACCTGTTGGTTTGTTGGCTACCAAATCTTCGGCGGGCCAGTTGTTGGTATAACTGATGTCCTGCCCTGGCCTTTCTGTTACGCACGACCATGAAATCCAGAAGAAAAAGGCATTCAGCAACCTTGCCCTTTCGGGATCTTTGATAGAATTGACCGGAATGCTGTATGCATCGCGCAAAGCAGATTGTTCCTGACCATTTGTAAATAATCCGGTATAAAACGCGCTGTTGCTGGCAATGGCTTCAGCCCTTAAGTCCGAAACTATTATTGCATTGGTGCCCGCATCATAACTGTTTTTTCGCAATTCTTCCTGAAGTTTTACTTTTAGTGCCGCTTTTTTATCTTCGGGTAGTTGGTTAAATGCGGTACTATCATATTTTAATGCCAGCTTTTCGAGCATAAAAACTGCTTCTTTGTGCAACCAGTCCGCACTCCAGTCGGGTGCCTGGTAGGCGCCATGGCCCCAAACCGTACCAATTTCCTGTCCACCAAGCGATTGCCAAACATTTTGACCATCTTTAATATCCTGGCCAGTAAATAAAACCTTGCCAGACTGGGTTACCACTTTTTCCGGAATAGGCGGTGCCTGCCTGTAAATTTCATAACCATAAAACAGCAATACCGCGAACGATATTACCATAACAGCAATAAAGCCTGTCCATAGTTTTTTTGTTTTCATCATCATTTATCTGTATTTGAGTTAGATATTATTTATAGAATTCTTCAAGTTTTAAAATCTGTTCAGTAAAGTTTGTTTGAGTGGCGGCTTCTACCTCTTCGAATTTCGCAAGGAGTTCCTGTTGATCGTTTTCCGAAAGTGCATTGTCTGCCATTCTGAATAATATATTGTTTTCTTTATTTATATGGTTCCTTAAAAGTTCAATATATCCATTCATATTCTGGTAAATACTTTTAAGGCCCTGGCCATTTCCTTTTTCAAATTCTACAATGCCTTCCGCCATTCCTTTCACATAGTTCCGGCCAATCACGTGTTCGTGTAGCATTACCGCCACCGGGCCCACCTGGCTTGAAAAACCTCTTTCCTCCATTTTTGGAAACAAAAGGTTTTCTTCTTTCGCATGATGCAATCCGTCGGCAAAATTGCGTATTAAGCTGACCATGGTTTTAAGGTTTTCGATAACCGGTTTTTCCTGCATTGTGGCTATTTCCATTGTATCAATCAGTTTAAGTATATAAACATGATCGTTTTCGAGGTTTTGAGTGGCTGTTGTCATATTTTTCTCCTTAATTAGTTAATTGTAAAGCTTTTGGAAATAAAATGTTGTTTTCGAGATGAACATGTACATGCAAATCTTCTTCGAATTCCGAAAGGTACTTGTAAGCAAGCCTGTAGGTTGGACAGGCATCTTCAGGTAAGATATATCCTTTCGATAATTTCTTTATTCTGTCCATTGAACTTCCTGCAAATTCATGCTCCCCGTTCATCCTTTCAATTTCGGATTTTATAATTTTACCCGCATCACCTGATCCTGACTTAACGATTTCTTTAATGGCCGGAAAAAGTACATTCTCCTCATTGATAAGGTGCTGACTAAGTTCTTCATAAATTTTTTCAAATAAAATGGCTATTTCAATCAATTCAGGATGGTTTTGTCCATGAACATTTGAAATTTTAGTTGTATAACCTTTGATCTGAAGTATGTTGTTTTTTACATACTCATGATGTGTATTTCTGATGTAATCAGCAAGAAAAGAAATTTCCCATTCATTATAATTATGTGCATAATCCGGTTTTATCAATTGCACTTCTTCTATCATGCGTAAAAGTGATTCCTGGTGAATTCCCAGTTCTATACAACTTTCGTCAAGAGTTTTATTACCGCCGCAGCAAAAATCGATTCCTGCAGATTTAAACACCTCAGCAGTCCTGAAGTTTTCTGCAACTATCTGCCCTACTGTTTTTTGTTCATATTTTGTGTCTATCATAATTTGTAATTTAAAGAATTATGGATGCAAATATATGAAATATTTTTATTTAAAAGATAAAAAGGTCTTTTTATTAATTAAAAATATTTACCTATTTTTGTGAATCTAAAATTCATCCTTTAAGAATATGTTTAACAAAGAAACAGAGTACGCTTTAAAGAGCCTGGTTTACATCCAAAGCAGAAATAATGAAAATTCCAGGCCTGGTATTGCTGAAATTTCAAATGAAACCGGAGCTCCCCAGTTTTTTATTGGTAAAATTCTGCAACGGCTGGTCCGGCAAGGATTTCTTGAATCGGTGAAAGGAAAAGGAGGTGGATTTTATTTTGACGGTTCAAAACCTGAAGTCAGACTCCTTGATCTTGTCCGGTCAATTGAGGGTGCCCGTACTTTCGAAGGTTGTATTTTTGGCCTGAAACAGTGCAACGAAAATAATCCTTGTCCTTTGCACAACAGGTTTGTAGAAATCCGTGATGGCATGTTAAAATTATTGCGGGAAGAAACCATACAGAGCCTGGCCCTGAAATTGGACAATGAAAAAATTCATTTTAACTGGCTGGGATGATTAAGAAAGACTGGAAACTACCAATTGCTGTATTCCTTTTTACTGCCACGCTACTGGTATTTTTGCAGCTGAAAATGAAAAATCCGGTTATTTTAGCTGAAAGATTCTGGCAAGGGGCAGGCTGGATTGAGATTCTTTTTATTTCTGTTTATGCCGGCTTTGTTGCTTCTAAAATGCAGGATCCAAAACTGGTCCCGGTTTGGAGAATACGTATCTGGACTGTTTTTTCAATCGTATTTTTTCTTCAGCTGGGCATCGGATTACTTGGTTTTGAAAAATTCCTGATGACAGGCAAACTGCATCTCCCTATTCCCATGATGATACTGGCTGGGCCCATTTATCGCGGACATGTTTCATTTATGCCTGTTTTATTGTTAAGCACAATAGTTTTAACCGGACCGGCATGGTGCAGTCAGCTTTGCTATTTTGGTGCCTTCGATGGACTTGCCTCAAAAGGTAAAACCAAAAAAGGTCAGCTTAAGAATAAAGGATCAATAAAAATTTCCATTTTGTTAATTGTAATTATTACTACGGTTATTTTGAGGGTTTTTGAAATCCCATTATTAATTGCAACCCTCGTAGCAATTTCTTTTGGTGTAATGGGCATAGGCGTAATGATTTGGTTATCAAGGAAAAATCATAAAATGATTCATTGCACTTTATACTGCCCCGTTGGAACCCTTGTAAATGCAACCCGCTTTGTGAGCCCTTTCAGAATGTATATCGACAGTGCCTGCGATTTATGTATGCGTTGCACTTCACATTGCAAATACGATGCGCTGAACCCCGAACATATTAAAAACAAAAAGCCCGGATTTGGCTGTACCCTTTGCGGGGATTGCCTCCAGGCCTGTAAATCAGATTCTATTAAATATCGTTTTCTAAAATTAAGTCCTAATTTTTCAAGGAATCTTTACCTTTTTTTAACGATTACTTTACACGCGGTTTTTTTGGCGGTGGCGAGGATATAAATTGCAGAATTCCATTCTATTATAATCTTACATCTCTTAATTTCATTCAAATTTAGTACTCAATTTTTTTAACATTTTATCAAAATCTGATTCCAATTGTCTTGATTGAATTAAATCGAATTTTTCAAATTCCTGCTCAGCCAACGCAATAGCAATTTCGTGAGAAACTTTTCCTTTATGATGTAAAATATCAACTTCGTTAAATTGTAAAAATGCATCCAGTTTTTGCACCCAATCCTTCATGTACATGACAACACCTTTGCGAGCTTGACTTTCTGCATAATCGAGGTACATGCTTACAATGCGGTTCAATTCATCCAACTCTTTTTCATCAAGATAATTTTTAGCAATACTTACATCAGCTTTTCGAATTTTGCCATTTGGTGAATTCTTCCAGGTGGTCAAACCCATATTGATTTTTAAACTGTCGGCTCGTGAAGCTATAATTTCGGCTGCAGTTTGGCCAGAAATAGCCCAATGCAATTTATTTTGAACAGTGGCAAAAAATTCTCTGGTTATATTATTGTCATAACTATAATCGGCACTGCAATGCGCATAAATATCAGTAATTTTTTGGTAGAAACGCCTTTCACTAGATCGGATGTCACGAATACGTGCAAGCTGTTCTTCAAAATAATCTTTTCCAAAAATATATTCAGGATTTTTAAGACGTTCATCATCCATGGTAAAACCCTTAATAATATATTCTTTTAGCCGCTCTGTAGCCCAAATCCTGAAAAGTGTAGCTTTTTTACTATTTACACGGTAACCTACTGAGATAATTGCATCTAAATTGTAAAATTCAATATTTCGATTTACTTCCCTGTTGCCTTCAATTTGAACCTGTGTAATTTTTGCACAAGTTGCCTCTTTATTTAATTCATTTTCTTTGAAGATATTCTTTAAATGCTTGGTTATCACACTACGATCAACTCCAAACAATTCTGCAATTTTAGCTTGTGTCAGCCAAATAGTTTCATTTTTGATGTAAATTTCAACTTTTACTTTTCCACCAGGTGTGGTGTAAAGTAAAATTTCTGTGAAACCTTCCTTTATACCATCTTTTTTCTTTGCCATTTAATAGATTATTTTGGGCTTTTCAATTCAGGATGTATTGACATTTTCATTTATAGCCAAATTAAGCTCCGTATCATAATTACTTCAGTTATTATTGTATCCTCTTAACAAAACTGTTGAATTAATTATTTTATCTCCAAACTCCCTTTCAATCGGCCATCTACTGATGAACTTCCGACAAAAAAGTTAACTTTGCCTGGTTCCAGCACCCAGGCTTTCTTTTCAATGTTCCAGTATTTTAAATCTTCGGCAGATAATGAAATCCGTACTTCCACCATTTCGCCTTTCGGGACAAAAATCCGGGTAAAACCTTTGAGCGCCTTTATTGGCCTTGAAACTTTCGAATCCGGAAAGCTCACATAAAGCTGTGCTACTTCATCGCCATCGAAATTGCCGGTATTCTTTATATTGAATTGAATATTGGCTTTTTCCCCATTTTTTAAAATAGCTTTATCAACTTCAAGTGCCGAATATTCAAAATTCGTATAACTCAAACCAAAACCAAACGGGAAAAGTGGTTGGTTTTTGTCGTACATATAGGTTCGGCCATGCCGGATATCATAATCTAAAATGGGCAGGAGTTTCTCGATTGAAGTGGGCCAGGTTTGCACCAGTCTGCCTGCTGGGTTGTATTTACCGAAAATAACATCGGCAAGTCCGTTTCCCAGTTCCTGGCTCGATTGTGTAATATGCAGAATGGCCGGAATGTTTTCTTTGGGCCAGTTAATCGTGTACGGAAAACTTGAAACCAGCACTAGCAAGGTTTTTGGATTTGCCTGATATACCAGTTTCACCAAATCTTCCTGTTCGGTTGAAATGGCTTGCCTGTCAACATCTTCGCGGCCATCGCTTGGCACATGGTTCTGTCCCCATCCTAAACCATGGCTTAAAGGGTGGTTACCTATACAAACTACTACTAAATCAGCCTTTTTAGCCAGCAAAACAGCAGAATCGGCTTTATTTCCAGAAGCATAAAGTACCTCAATGCCCCTGTCAACCGTATTTCTTATCCCTTCCTTTATTGTTACCGCATAGGGTGGTTTTCCCGAATACCAGTCCGGAATTACTGCATCTGCCGAAGGGCCAATTACAGCAATGGTTTTTAATTTTTTAAAATCAACCGGCAGAAAATTATTGTCGTTTTTTAATAAAACTACTGATTCCCTTGTGGCTTGCCTGGCGAGTTTATGATTTTCGGGTTTGGTCCAGAGATCAACAGTATCGGTAACGCCTATATTTCTGTAAGGATTTTCATCGGAAATATCCAGTAAGCCAAGCTTTAGCATTACCCGCAAAGTTCCACGGATGGCCTGGTCAATTTCCTTTTCAGTAACCATCTTCTTATCAATGGCTTCTTTTAGGTATTTTTTATAATCATCCAAAAACATTGTAATTCCTGATTGTATGCAGGCAACCGACGCTTCTACCAGTGTTGGATAGAATTTATGTGCTGTTATGAGCAATTGAAAAGCGCCGCCATCGGTGGCTATAATTCCGTTTTGTCCCCATTCTTTTATGGTTATTTCTTTCAAAACAGGATGAACAACGCATGGGATTCCGTTGTATTTATTGTAAGCTGTCATATAAGCCCTGGAACCACCTTCTGTTATTCCTTTATAGAAGGGATAAGAATAATATTCCCTGAAAAGCTGATCGTCAAAATCGGATGAATTAATGGTACGATTGTTTTCGTTGCTGTTGGCCAGGAAATGTTTCATCAGCGAAGCCGTTTTCCAGTATTTTGGATTATCGCCCTGTAAGCCTTTTACGTATGCAACCACCATTCTGGCATTCAGAAAAGCATCTTCACCGTAGCATTCTTCTGTCCTTCCCCAGCGAATGTCTCTTCCTAAATCGGCATTGGGAGCCAAAACAATGAGACCGGCGCTTCCATACTTTTTATTCTGCGTAAGGTAACGACATTCATCGGCCTCGAGTGAAGCTATTTTTATCAGCAATTCGGTATCCCACATCTGCGCTAAGCCAATTGCCTGCGGAAAAGTGGTGGTTGCCGAGGCGCCTTTTCCTTTTACAGCCCAGTTGGCCGGACCGCTTAGTGCTAATCCGTGCAGTCCTTCAACAATGCGTGTTCCGGTTATACCAAGTCTTGGAACCGAAGGCCTGGTTGAAAGACAATTAATTTTTTCTTCAAGCGTAAGCAACGAAATCAGGTTGTCCAGCCTTTTTTCGTCGTCCAGTTTTGTATCCTGAAAAGGATAATTCTGTGCTTTAACCGAAAATGAAATGAAAAATAAAGCAATAACTAATAAATTAATTTTCATGGTGGTGAATATTGGTTTTTAAAAAAATAAGGCAGGCATGAAACATTCTGCCTGCCCAATTAGATTGGATTCTGATACTAATTAATCAGGGCCGATAAAGCAGCGCCAACAAGGCTCGATTGTTCCACTTCGGTAAATTCGTAATACCTTTTTTTATCTCCCGAAAGGAAATCAGACAGGAATTGTTCGAATTTTGTCCTGAATGTGTACAATTTATAAAAAGTAGTACCTTCAACAGTGATTAAAACTGGTTTTTCTTTTGTCTGGCCTTTACCGCATTTAAGAATAACGGCTGCAATATTTGCTGCCACAAGTTTAGCAGCCCGCTCAATAATTGCATCAATAATTTTATTTGCAGAATTAAAATCATTTACATCAGAAAAAACGGACAATAACGCGTTTGACGGGTCATTTCCATGCCTGAATTTATTTACCGTTTCTGTATTTAAGTCCTTTAAAATGAGTATTTTTTGTTTTGCTTCCTCTGAAAATACATTTTCATTGGCTGCAAATTTAAAAGCAGTAAGGCATAGGGCACCAAAGTAACCGCCCGAAATCATTTTTTCAAAAGTGTAAGCCCCGGGTGATCCGGTTGAATTGTCCAAAGCCAAATCAATATCTGTCCGGGGTGTTTTGTTAAAATTTCCCGATTCAATATTGATAATCTGGTTGCGCGAAAGGTCGAGGTTTGGTGTTTTGGTTATGTTTTTATTTTTTTCGATATAGCAGGTGTTGGTTCCGGTTCCTAAAATGTAGCCGATAAATGAATCGTAGGTTTTACCAAATGCGTTTGATTTTCCGGCAAGCAGTGTGGCTACTGTATCATTCAGCAGTACAACCTGTTTCTCTGGTGTTCCAAGGGTATTGAGCAGGTTTTTTCCAATTAGCTGGCCCACTACTTCGGGTGCCTGAACTTCTTTCGAAAAATGAAGGAGCCGTCCGTCCTTGTCGGGATAAATTTCAGTAGGATATGAAAAACAAAAACCAATCCGGTCTACTTTGTGTGCGTCATTTTGGAGGTAACCGGCAATAATTTTAAAAAATTCTGATTTTGATACCAGACCATCAATTCCAGGCATACGGGAATTTTTAAGTCCTGAAATTTCAAGTTTTCCATTTTCATTAAACTGAACCAGGGCAGTGCGAAAGTTTGTACCACCTGCATCAATAGCAATAACAGGAACTCCGGTAATAAATTCATTGTCGGCTTCAATATAAGTAGGTATCATTCTGAGCGAACCTTCTGATGATTGGAGTCCTTTGTCCATTTCAGATAAAAAATCATCCACTATATTCTGAATAGAAAGGGATGATGCCAGTAGCTTGTGGTTCTGTAAAAAAGATTCTGCTGTTGTCATTTAAATTAAGATTAAAATTGAATTAATAGTTTTTAAAATGATTTAATGTTCATTCGTAAAAATAGATATTTCAACTTAATAATCCTGATTTTGAAATGAAATTTTTCTGTCCTGAAAGCCAAATCTTTTTATGGTTTCATCATCTGATTGAAACAGATTTATAATTTCTTTTTGCTTATATAATTATCATTACTCAGGCATACTTCTATTGCCATTTCTATGGTATAATTTATAATTTTTTTCCAGTCTGCTGCCGAAATTCTATCCACTTCCGAAATGTGATTAAGGTGTTGTAACAGTCCATAAATAACCCCGGCATTAATAGTATCTCCGGCGCCAATTGTGCTAACAGGTTTAATTTCAGGCACTTTGAACTGATATTCTGCACCCTTTAAATACAGTTTTACCGGATTTTTTCCTGTTGTAATTATCAGGATTGCTTCAGGGTTTATTTTTTTCAAATTTTGATGTATCTTTTGGCTTTGGATGGTATCAAACAGCAGATGAAAGTCTTCTATGGATCCTTTTATAATTTTAGCCATTTTAATATTTTCAAAAATGTAATTCCGGGTTCCCGAATTAAGATAGGCTTGCCTCACATTGGGATCATAATATATCAGATTTCCTTGTTTGGTGCATTTTTCAAGGTATTCAACCAGTCCGTGACGGTGATTTTCCCTTACGGCGAAGGAAGAGCCAAATAAAACTATATTGTCCTCTTCGACCGCCGGGAATTTAAGACTAACTTGTTTATCCATGCGGCCATCGTAAAAACTGTATTGTGCATCATTATTGTCTTTCAGAAATGCAAGGGCGAGTTTTGAATTGCCATCAAATGAAGTAGTTAAACCTGTATTTACGCCGTTTTCTTCAAGAAATTTCTTTGAAATCCTTCCTATTTCATCATTTGCCAAAAAAGTAATCAAAGAGACTTTGCATCCAAGCCTCGCCAGCGAAATTGATGTATTCACAACGCTACCACCTGTTTTTGCAAAAATTGGCTTACCATCCTTAAATGCAATATCATAAGTAGAATCGCCAAGTGCGAAGATATTCTGCTTCATATTGTTGTCTTTGGCTGATTTCATGATTAAAAAACAGCCGGCAATTAATCTTTATAGTAAAATGAATCCTTCCCGAAAACTTCAGGTCTTTGTGTTCCAATTAAGTATCCGGGCATCAGCACTTCACCGCCGGTTTTTTCGAAATATTCAATCTTTAAAGGATAATAACCGGGGTTCAGCGGCAAAAGATAAATATAAGGTCTTTGTGCATCATGCAGCCCGTCGTTGTTTAAAATAAGTTTATTATTGAGATAAACTTTTGCTCCATCGTCGGATACTACCCATAAATTGTACAATCCTTTTTGCGTAATTTTCAGATAACCATCGAATTGAATGGCAAAACTATCCCTTTTTAAAGCTATATCCAGGCTCAGGCTATCGGTTTTACCTGTTTTAACCGGCTTTAATTTTGAAAAATCAGGCAATGAATCCCAAACCCCTTCGTAATAGGAAAACTTCAATCCCTTTTTTATTTTTTTGGGCTCTTTTGGGGCATCCCAGAAAGGTTCTTCTTTAAAAATTCTTTCTATACTTTTTCTATTTCCATATTTCTTTGAAATAGCCTTTACTTTTAAGGTGCAGGCATTATGGATTCTGATTGTATCAGAACACAAAGGTGAATTTAAATCAGGTTCTGTTCCATCCATCGTATAGTGCAGGTTTGAATTATTGTTTTCTATCAAAGCATAGGAGAAATAACCTGCTGGTATTATGCCCCCGTGCGGGTATACGGCAAAATTATCGCCGGTTTCGAATAAAAACCTCAATCCGTCGTATGTACTTTTAAATGTAACCGAGCCATGATCCTCATTTTCGTATGCCACTAATTTCCAATCAAGTTTAGGTGGTGCCTCCAATTTTAATAATGAATCCATTGAATTTATTCCCATATCATCCATGCCATTTCCCGCCCTTCCGGTAATAAAAATAGATTTATTCCAGTTCTTTGTTTTTTTGAATTCTTCACCGGCCCTCGATACCATAATTTTACCAGCATACCAAAAACTGGGATCGATGGCAATATAAGCATTAAAAACATCCGGATCAGTTAAAAGGCAATGCATGGCAAAAAGACCCCCATACGAATGTCCGATTAAAACATTGAAATTTTCAGTTTTATATTTATTGTTCACAAAGGGAATAAGTTCCTTCTTGAAGAAAGAAAGAAAATTATCTGCCCCTCCGCCTGTTGGCCCTTCTTTGCTCGCTACGGGTAAAAAATCGTGGTTCCTGTCCAAATTATAAACACCAACAATAATGGCCCTGGGCATTTTTCCATTTAAAAATAAAAACCTCGCCGTCGGCACCGTATGCTGGCACCGTCCGTCAGCATCAAGAACATAAATTACGGGAAACCTGGCTGTTGGTTCATCATATCCATCAGGGAGATAAATACTTACATTCCTTGTTTGATTGAGTACCGCAGATTTTATGGAATCTTTTACTTCATGATAGCCATCTTGTCCAAAAACATAAGTTAAACTCAAGCCGGAAGCAATAAGTGCAATTAATAGTTTTTTCATTGTGTTTAAAATTAATTTGGATGTATTCATATTTAAATTTCTTTTAAAGATTTGTCTAAAGGTACCGATATATCCGGGAAATAGAATTAAGACATTTTAAATTTCTATGCTAAAGTTGCATTCTTCAAATTTACAGATAAATAATATTAATGACTTTTATTAACAAACTTTTTTATTGATATAAATCAAGCAAAGATTATGTATTTTTAAATAATATTGTGATGGGTGCAAATGAGCTTTAAACATAGATATAATAAAGGTTATCCAAATTCATTTAAACAAATAAAAATCAATGCTATGAAAAAAAATGTTTTTTTAATTTTAGTCTTAATTATGGGATTTCAGATAGAAGCTGTTTCGCAACAAGCTTTATGGGGCGGACAGGATATTGTTTCACCAGAAATAAATGCTGATAATAGTGTCACATTTCGCCTAATGGCGCCAAATGCCAGAGAAGTTAAAATTTCGGGCGGTTGGATGCCAGCACAGGGCTGGACACCTGGTTCTGAATTAATGAAAAAGGATGAAAAAGGATTATGGACTTACACTACCCAACCTTTGCCTTCCGATTTGTATAGCTATACTTTTTCTGTTGATGGTTTTTCAACCACAGATCCGAACAATGTTTATCTCATCCGCGATGTTGCTTCAATAACCAATGTTTTAATTGTAGGCGGTGGAAAAGGTGATCTTTATAAAGTAAATAAAGTGGCACATGGTACAGTTTCAAAAAGATGGTACGATTCACCGGGTACGGGGCTTGTACGTAGAATAACCATTTATACCCCGCCGGGATACGAAAACAACCAGGAAAAATACCCTGTACTTTATCTTTTGCACGGAATGGGTGGCGATGAAGAAGCATGGATACAGCTTGGACGCACATCCCAAATCATTGACAACCTGATTGCTCAGGGCAAAGCAAAGCCCATGCTCATTGTTATGTCGAACGGGAACGTTGTGCAGGAAGCTGCCCCCGGTGAATCGAACCTTGGATTTTACAAACCCACATTCCAATTACCAAACACCATGGATGGAAAATTCGAGGAAACTTTTACAGATATTATAAAATTTGTGGAATCGAATTACCGCGTTAAAACAGGAAAGGAGAACAGGGCAATTGCAGGGCTTTCTATGGGCGGATACCATTCTTTGCATATTTCAAGATATTATCCAAATACCTTTGATTATATTGGTTTGTTTTCGCCTGCCGTAATGCCGGATAAGAAAGTGGTTTCGAAAGTTTACGACAATTTTGACGGTACCCTTGCCACCCAAATGAAAAATGGGTATAAATTATACTGGATTGGAATTGGTAAAACAGATTTTTTGTACAAAGCAGTTGAAGAATACCGTGGAAAACTGGATAAAATGGGCATGAAATATACCTATTACGAAAGTGAAGGCGGCCATACCTGGACCAATTGGCGGGTTTACCTTTCTATGTATTTACCACAACTTTTTAATTAAACACCATGAAATTAAAATTGATAATTTCGTTGAATTTACTTGTATCTGCTTTTTTACAGATTAAAGCACAGGTATTCTCAAATAATGATTTAACTATTTCCAAACTCGGAGAAGAAGTGTGGGTTATTGAAACCGCCGATAAAACAACCATGTACCTGGTAGAAGGTAAAAAAAAGGCCATGTTAATTGACACAGGTACTAAATGTGACAAACTGGATTCTATAGTTGGATTGATAACTAAAAAACCCTTGTATGTTGTTATCACGCATGCACATCCTGACCATGCCGGAAATGTAAAATTTTTCAATGAAATTTACCTGCATCCTGCTGATACGGTGTTGATGGATAAATCGTACAAAGGCAAAATAAATTATGTGAAAGATGGCGATGTTTTTGACCTGGGCGGGAAAAAAATTGAAGTTGTCCGGACACCGGCGCATACCCCAGGTTCCATTGTTCTAATCGATAGAAAGGCGGGCATATGCTTTTCGGGTGATGCTTTTGGCTCCGGCCTGGTCTGGCTTCAGTTAAAACCACATTCCCCTATGTCACAATACGTTGAATCGTGCATAAAAATGGAAAAATTGATGGATGATGTTATTTCGAAAATCTATTGTGGCCATTATCCTTATGTTAAAAAAGCTTATGATAAATCATATATTGTGGCCATGCATAAACTTGCGCAGGCGCTTATTGATGGAAATGCACCCAAAGCTGAACCTTATTCGATTAAAGTACCAATAAGTTGCGAAAACCCAATGATTGTTACCATGAATGGGGTCAGTATAGTTTACGATCCTGATGGTATTTGAGAATGATTTGGAAATCTAAATAATTAAAAATAATTAAAATGAAAACTAAAATTTTATTCTTAGCTTTGGTAATCAGCACTTTGACTACCTACGTCCAGGGCCAGAATTTTGGTCAAAAACCAATTCTGTCACCTGAATTTCTTACCGACGGCAAAATTACGTTCAGGTGTTTTGCCCCGGAAGCCAAAAAAGTTGAAATAAGCGGAAACTGGATGCAGGGCTGGGGAACTAAAGTTGGCCTTGCGCGAAACGATACAGGAATGTTTGAACTTACCATCGATGCCCTACCTTCAGAAATTTATACTTATTCCTATTTTGTTGATGGTGTAAAGACAATTGATCCAAACAATGCATCAACAGTGAGAGATGGAACAAGGTACGAAAGTTCTTTTCTGGTTGCGGGCGACAAAGGAAATCTGTATTCTGTAAATGATGTTCCTCACGGTATTATGGAAAAAATATGGTACGCCTCTCCCACCCTGAAACTTAACAGGTTAATGTATATTTATACCCCGCCGGGTTACCGCGAATCGAAAGAAAAATATCCCGTTCTTTATTTGTTGCATGGCGGGGGTGGCGACGAAGATGCCTGGACTACCCTGGGCCGTGCCCCTCAGATTCTCGACAACCTTATTGCGCAGGGAAAAACAAAGCCTATGATCGTGGTGATGACCAATGGCAATCCTACCGACGCTGCTGCACCTGTTGTTGGCGCTAAAAAAGCAACTGTTGATCCTGCCAATCCAATGAATATGGGCTCAGGGAAATTTGAAGAAAGCCTCATCAAAGATGTTATTCCGTTTATTGATAAAAATTACAGGACTTTAACAAATAAAGACAACAGGGCTGTAACAGGCCTTTCGATGGGAGGCATACAGACCATGAACCTGGCTTTTAATTATCCAGAAATGTTTTCGTATTTTGGTGTGATGAGCATGGGACTGGTAGATATGAGCCGGTTTGGAGTAAAAGATGATCCGGAATTAAGAAAGAAAAATCTTGAAAAACTCCGTGCTTCTAAGGTTAAGTTATACTGGATAGCCTGCGGAAAACAGGATTTTGTTTACAAAGGTGCCCAGGATTTAAGAAAATTCCTCGACGATAACAAGTTTCCTTATGAATACCGCGAAAGCGAAGGCGGGCATACATGGCCTGAATGGCGGATTTATTTGTCGGAATTTACTCCAAAGTTATTTAAATAACATTTTTTTCAATCTTTACAGTTTAACATTTCTAAATGCCTGAATATGAAAAAAATACTTATTATTATCTATACAATTTCAATTTTTGGTTACGCTCAGTTATCGGGCCAGGAAAACTTAACCGGGATGATTAAAATTAATTCCGGGATGATAAAAGGATTTCAAGATCAAAATTCAGGCATTCTGGTTTTCAAAGGAATTCCGTATGCTGCACCTCCGGTAGGAAATTTAAGATGGAAAGCACCAATTCCAGTTTCGCCGTGGAATGGAATACTTGAATGTACAAAAAATCCTGCTTCGGCCATGCAGGCGAAACCTACACCTTTTTTCTGCTGGTCAGTTGAATTTATGGCGCCTGTGGAACCATTGAGTGAAGATTGTCTGTATCTGAATGTCTGGACACCTGCAAAGTCAGCGAAAGAAAATTTACCTGTCATTGTATGGATTCATGGAGGTGCATTTACAGGCGGTTCCGGAACTGTTCCCTTATACGACGGAACTGAAATATCGAAAAAAGGTTGTGTATTCGTCACCATTAATTACAGGCTGGGAATCTTCGGGTTCCTGGCCTATCCTGAACTTTCACAGGAATCGGAACTAAAAACTTCCGGAAATTATGGAATTTTAGATCAAATAGCAGCTTTAAAATGGGTGAAAGAAAACATCAAATCCTTTGGTGGAAATCCTGATAATGTGACCATTGCAGGGCAATCTGCCGGGGCTTTTAGTGTAAATGCCTTAATGGCTTCGCCTCTCGCCAAAGGCTTGTTTCACAGGGCAATAGCACATAGTGGAGGTATGTTTAACAGGGGTATTTTATCCATTCAAAATAGCAGAGATGCTGAAAATTCTGGAAAGGCAATTCTGGATAAAGCAGGAATTAAGAACCTTGCAGAATTAAGATCCAAATCATCGGCAGACCTGATGGCTGTGCAAGGCAGGTGGGCGCCTGTAATAGATAATATTGTTATCCCGGATGTGATGCAAACCTTTTCAGCCGGGAGGCAGAATGACGTTCCTTTATTGACAGGATGGAATGCCGACGATGGTTTTATGCCTGGAAATCCGCTTAAAGCAGAAGCCTATAAAAAAGATATCGTGAAAAAATATGGACAGAAATCTGAAGAATTTTTAGAATTATTCCCCGGAGCAACCGACGAAGAAGCGGCTAAATCTCAAAAATTATTTGCACAGCTAACATTTGGCTGGCAAAACTATACCTGGGCTTCGTTGCAAAGTTCAAAAGGTAAAAACAAGGCCTGGGTGTATTATTTTAGCCAGGTTCCACCGGGTGAGCCGAATTATGGTGCATTTCACTCTGCAGAATTTGGTTATGCCCTCCACACTTTAAAACTTTGGAACAGGCCTTTTACAGATTGGGATTATCAACTCGAAGAAATTATGAGTTCCTATTGGGTCAATTTTGCCGGAAATGGAAATCCTAATGGAGATGGATTACAAAACTGGCCTGCTTTTGACAATACAAACCATTTTATTATCGAATTTGGAAGCAACATTAAAATAGTACCTTTGCCCATGCTCAAACAATTGCTGTTCATAGATAAAATGAATTAAATTATTCAATATCTAACTGAAAATCTGACTTTTTCATAATTAAAATTTAAGTTAGCCTTACGATTAATTTCGTGATAAGCTAAAAATATGTAATTTTAGTTATGGAAAAAATTAAACGTATTGGGATATTGACAGCGGGTGGCGATTGTCCCGGACTTAACGCCGCCATTAGGGCTGTAAGCAAACCTGCCATTATTAAATATGGTATTGAAGTAATTGGATTTTCATCCGGATTTACAGGAATTATTGAAAATGATTATGTAATACTCACAGAAGATAAACTATCAGGTATACTCACACTTGGTGGGACTATTTTAGGCACTTCGCGTGAAAAGCCATTTAAAAAATCAACCGCCTATTTCGAGGAAATTGATAAACCCTTGCTTATTAAGAAAAACTATGAGCAACTGGAACTCGACTGCCTTGTTTGTATTGGTGGAAACGGAACCCAAAAAACTGCTTACAGGCTTTCGCAATTGGGACTGAATGTAATTGGTCTTCCTAAAACAATTGACAACGATATTTGGGGAACAGACATAACTTTTGGTTTTGATTCAGCAGTAAGCATTGCCACTGAAGCCATTGACCGTTTGCATACCACGGCCAACTCTCACAGAAGGATTATGGTAATTGAACTTATGGGCCACGAGGCCGGATGGATTACCCTGCATGCCGGAATAGCGGGTGGAGGAGATATTATCCTGATTCCAGAGATTGATTACCGTGAAGAATTAATTGCTGATTATATTATGAAACGGGCAAAACAAAAGTTAAGCTCCACAATTGTCGTAGTTGCTGAAGGAATAAGGAAACCTGAAAATATGAAAGCTGGTGAATATATTTCAAAAGTAATAACAGGCCTGACTAATCTTGAATCGAGGGTTACTGTGCTTGGTTACGTTCAGCGCGGGGGCACTCCTTCTGCTACAGACAGGATTTTGGCTACCCGTTATGGAACCGCTACCCTTGATTTGATTTTGAACCGTAATTTTGGAAAAATGGTAGCGATGATTGATGATCATATCCAAACCATTGACCTTGATAAGGTTGAAGGAAAACTTAAACTTGTTCCGCCTGACCATAAATTAATTAAAAGTGCCAAAAGCCTTGGAACTTATTTTGGAGAGAAGGAAAGCTAGGTTATAATTGTTTAAACAAATGAAAACATCCTGAAGCGCTGACTAAATCTAATAGATCGGGGAAAAAGAACGAACTTTATTCAATTATCATAGAATCAAGGAGAATTGTTTTGGGGGTTTTTCTTATTCTGAAATAATACTTACCCACTGTTCCCGGTTTAAAAAGTATTGTGGTATCGTTGGTAATTAAAACATCAGGACATACACCATTACTTGCATAATCTCCAACCGCGGTTAATTCATATTCAAAGTTTTTTGATTTTTTAAACTCAAAATGCAGGTTGCTCCAGCATCCGTCGTACCCAAATGTTTTGGCATAAATACCGGCATCTTCCAAAACACCAGCGGTATCGGGGATAAAAACTGAATCAATCGAAATTGGACTGTTGACTGCCATTGTAGTTCCATTATCCAGGGAACACGACAAATAAAAGAGAATGCTGAGTAAAAGAAAAACAACTTTTGTATTCATGCTAAAAAATTTTGATTAACCGCAAAATTAATAAAATTCGTATAAAGAAGAAAGCTGGCATTTCCACCAGCTTTTCCAATTTTGCAAAATTGTACAACCAAATCAAATCAATTAAATCAGCATCATTAATTAGTTGTCGCCAATTTTACCTTCACCCTCACTAAACAAAATTTCTAAATTTTTACAATTATAATTTATTCCACCTGCTTAAACCTACCCTGGAAAAACCTCAGATTTTCAGGTTCATAAACAAATTCAAGCCCTTTAATTGAATCTCGCTTTTTGTACAAATTAATTATTCCTTCGGCAACCAATTCCATATGTGAATTTGTATAGGCGCGGCGGGGAATAGTGAGACGGACCAATTCCAACGCGGGGCGGTAATTTTTGCCTGTTTTCCTGTTCCTTCCGCTTGATACGTTTCCTCTTTCCATCGCGCGGATACCAGATTCAATAAAAAGTTCTGCCGCCAATGCCTGTGCAGGAAAATTATCCTGATCGATATGTGGTAAAAATCGCTTTGCGTCGATAAATACGGCATGGGTCCCAATAGGCTGAACCACCGGGATACCGGCTTCCATTAGTTTTTTTCCCAAATAGTGCGTTTGTTCTACCCGTGCTTTTATGTAGTTGAAATCAATCATTTCTCTAACCCCTTCAGCATGCATGGCCATATCGCCGGCAGACATTCCACCGTTAGTTGCAGTACCTTCGTACACCCTCAACAGGTTCATGGCTTTATCATAAAAATCTTCATCATCCCTGATGCCAAGAAATCCACCAATATTCACCAGGTAATCCTTTTTACTTGATACAGTGCAGCCATCGCCATAGCTAAACATTTCCCTTAAAATCTCACGAATAGAAACATTCAGGTACCGTGGATCTTTTTTCTTTATCATATAGGCATTTTCAACAGCCCTTGTGGCATCAAACATAACTGGGATATTATGCGATTTACAATAGAGATATACTTCCTTCATATTGTCCATATGAACTGGTTGTCCGCCTGCGAGGTTCACGCTGAATTCGAAACTGATGTAAGGAATACTGCCTTCGCCATGTTCATCGAGTATTTTTTGTATTTTTTTAATATCGATATTTCCTTTCCAGTCAAAGGTAGATTGTGCATCGTGGGCTTCGTCAATAATTACATCAACAAAAGTTCCGCCAGCCATTTCCTGGTGCAATTTTGTTGTTGTAAAGTACATATTTCCAGGAACATAACCTCCTTTTATTAATACCTGCGACATGATATGCTCAGCAGCTCTGCCCTGGTGTGTTGGAATTATGTATTTATAACCGGTTACATCTTTTAGGGCTTCAACCATGTCAAAATAATCTTTACTCGATGCCGGAGTTTCATCGGCATTATTGTACATCGACCATTGCTGGTTGGTCTGGGCGCAGGTGCCTGAATCTGTCAAAAAATCAATCATCACATCTTTTGAAGGGAGAAGAAAAGTGTTAAAGCCAACCTTTGATGCCAGGTGTTTTCTTTCTTCTTTCGTTGCAATTCCCACATATTCAATGGTTTGAATCCTATAGGCTTCGCATTCGTAATTAAACCTGTTTAAAACCGGATTGTTCCAGCTAAATTTGGCCTGATCGTGCCATATTGGTTTATTTAAAAGACTAAAATGACTGATGGCATTTCGTTCCTGATATACTTCAACAATGGCTTTTGCGATATGAAAAACCTGGTCGTTGGTGAGCCCCAGCCTTGGAATTTGGACTTGTAAAATTGTTTCATTTTTAAACCTGCCTTCTACAAGACATCGTATACCTGCTTTTTGATACAAGAGTGCTGCTAATGCGGAAGCCTGGTTTTCATTTAAATGTTGTAAAAATTCATTGGCTTTTATATAAACCCCGTCTGCTCCTATAAAATGTGGAATATTTTTAATATTGTCGGAAAGAAATTTTACCTGTTGTGCAATCCATTGTGCCTGAGGTTCGTATACCATTTCAAGAATTCCAAGCCTGAACGACTCCATGGTGCGGCCCGACATTCCACCATAAGTGTGCAGCCCTTCATAAACAACAACTTCGTTCATGTACTTTTCATAAGTTTCGTAATGATTTGAAGCTATCAGTCCACCAATGTTGCACCGGGCATCCTGCGAAGCATCCATAATAATTACATGGGCCAACGATGAAATTTCTTTAACCAGATCAGAAATATTTTGACTGGCAAGCTGGATTTCTGTATTTTTAATGAAAACCGAGAGTTCAACTATTTTTGAAACATCCAGTACCAGGTTGGTTTTGTACCTATCGGCCAATTGCCTGATGTTCTTTAAACATTCTATTGAAACAGGCTTATAACCTTCAGCGTATAAATCTATAAAAATAAAGCCAGTGTTTGGAGAATTTTTTAATTGATTCTCAAGCTTTTCAATATCAACATTGCCTGTATATATTTTCTCATTGGCCGATATTATTTTATGAAATTCTAACTTTTCATTCGTAACGAGATTTTCTGGCATAGAAGCGTTTGAAAACACCGCAGCCCCTTTAGGCTGTATTGTGGTTGTAACAAGTTTAACAGCACCATTAAGATTATGAACCGGACAAACATAATCGTGCCCAAATATTTCTTTAACCGAAACCATTAGTTTTTCAAAGTTACGGCTGCCTGCATAGGTTTCATCGCCAACCAGACTGCCGGATTCCTGTTCCTGGCTTTTGGCACTTGTTCCCTGGCTAACCATATCATAAAGCACATGGTTGCTGTGGATATTGAATGTATTATATCCTGCTTCGCGAAGTATTATTTCACGTTCCGCATAGCTTGTAATATTAAGATTTTTAACAGTTTTAATTTTGTGCGGTTCTGCTTTCATATTTTTCGTGTTTCTTGTTTCAACGCATTTGTAAACGGTAAGCTTTTAACTTTCAAATATTTTTACACAAAATTAAATATTTGCAAATTACAACCTACTAATATTCCTGTTAATCTTTTATATATAGAATAATTGTCTTTATATTATTAAATTTGCAGACATTATATATGAATTTAATGTGAATTTTAGTATTTAACCGAACAATTGTTTTTATGGAGAATATTGATAAGATTGATCTTGAAATTCTTTCTGTTTTGCAGGAAGATGCGAAAATTTCGCACAAAGAAATTGCCGAAAAGCTTAATCTCTCACGCACGCCAATATTTGAACGAATTAGAAAGCTGGAAAGGCGCGGGATAATTAAAAAATATATTGCCCTTCTCGACCGAAAAAAAATTGACCGCAACCTGATGGTTTTCTGTTTTGTGTCGTTGAAAGAGCATGGGTTAACGCCTGTAACAGAATTTCAAAAAACCATTAACAGTTACAGCCAGGTAATGGAATGTTATCATATAGCCGGAAATTTTGATTTTTTTTTGAAAGTAGTTGTAAATACTGTAGATGAATACCAGAATTTTGTATTAAAAAGCCTTTCGAACATCCAAAACATTTCTAATGTGCAAAGCTCTTTCGTACTGGGTGAGTTAAAGTACCAGTTAAAGTTCGAGTTTTAAAAAGCAGGGTTATTAAGATATAAATTCAATAACCCTGAACTTTTATGGTTTAACTATTCAATCTTTTTGGTTGGTGAGAAACGCAAAACCGGGTTGTACACCGGAGTTACAGTCCTTAGGAAAGCATACAAAGCTTTTAGGTCTCCCTCTTTCATATGGGCATACATACTCCAGGGCATAAATGTATTGAATTCATCGTTTTTAACTTTTGATAACACATAATTGGTATCGGCAAACGATTTAAATTTGCTAATAAACTGCTCTTCTGTCCATTTTCCGATACCTGTTTCCAAATCAGGCGTAATATTTGATGAACGGACAATACCACCTGTAAACAGCGGGAATTCAAAGCCACCTGCCAGTTCCATCCCTTTAACCGGTTTTCCTTTAATTTGTTTGGTATGACAATCATTGCACGATGCTGCTGTAAATATATATTTTCCATAAGCCACTAAATCAGTAGAATCCGGAATTTTAGAAAACACTGCCTTTTCCGGAATTGCATTGATAATAAAATTCATCGGAAAATCTGCCTCTGATGAAGGTGGAGTGAATTCCACAGGTGGCAATGTCCGCAGATATGAAATAATTGAATAAATATCTTCACGGTCGAGGTTTCCATAATTAGGATGAGGCATGATTGGAAAAAGAGCTTTTCCCTGTTTATTCACCCCGCTGGCAATAGCCCTCAGTAATTCCCCATCCGTCCAGTTACCAATTCCGAAAGGGGTAAGATTATTTGCAACAAATCTGCCCGGGTATCCGATACTTTGGTTGAATTCTTCACCTCCCTGACCGTAACTACCTTCAACTATGGGGCCTGAAAAAGTATTCCAATCGCGCTTTGAATGACAATTCATGCAGAATGCAACAGAATTTGCAAGGTAACGGCCACGTTCAATCCGTTGCGAGGTTAGCTCAACTTTAATATCTTCTGGTTCTCCTACATTTGGAAGTGCTGTTTTTACATAAATCAAAAAACCACCAAATGCAATTATCACAAATAAAATAATATAAAGAAAAATTTTAAGTATTCTTTTCATAATTTTTTTATTAAAACATAACGCAAATTAACCTTTACTTTTTTTTCAATTGTTTGGGTATTGCAAAAAAATCAGATTCAGACGCTATTTACATCAGATATTCAGGAATTTATACTTTTCTTTAATTTAAATTAACTTATTAAAAGTTTAAATTTTTAGATTTTTTTAAACGATTTTTTTTAATAATTATTAATTTTACCCTACCAATAAGCTTTAGAGTGTTTTAAAATTTAACCACTATAAAGTTTAAACCAGAATTATTAACAATTAAAACAACTTATTATGGCGAAAGAAAGCAATCAACAAAGGGACACTGCTAAAAAAGCACCCGCTAAATCTTTAAAAGAAAAAAGAGCTGCCAAAAAAGAAAAGGCAAAAGCCAAAAAAACCAGTTGATTTGTTTCAAATAAAAATGCTGCTTCGAATATTTTCGGGCAGCATTTTTATTTTTTAATTGTTATCTGTATTAATTTGCTCTGAATGATTCATTGAGCCATTTACCATTTTTCGATTCGCCCCAAACAACAACAATCTTCGATTTTTTATATTGTTCAATGGCTTCAAGCATTTCTTCTTTTGTATTTCTGCGGAGTTTTATTCCTGAATCTTCTCCTTTATTGTATACTTCAATGTAAAAACCATCACTGTATACTTTTGCTCTTGTCACCGGCCTTCCCATTGTTTTTGATTGTTAGTTCAACATCTATGGTTATTATTTCAGCCAACAAGATAAGACTTTTTATTTAATTATTTATATTTATTCTAAATAATAGTTTTAAAATTTGTTAAATTTAACTTCATTTAACAGAGAAAATAGCAATGATTTGTAAACAATTTACTTCTTAAATCCTTGCTGGTTAAGCCAAAGGTTTTTTTATCAAAAGCATGCCAAGGTATAATTTTAATATTTGAACCTGAAAATTAAATTCAAAGGGTTGCTCTTGTCTGTCATTTAAACAGGTGATTCTGAACGTATAAAACTTTTATTTTTCATCTGAAAAAGAGTAGGGATAATCCTCAGGTTTAAGTACCCGATTTTTATCAGGATTATTTGTCATCTCAAATTTAAGATTACCACCATTCACAATGGTTTGATGTTCAATAAATGTTTTTTGGTAGTTCTGTCCATTCATGTTTATTGTTGAAATGTAAAAATTTGTATCTGAATTTTCCGGGGCTTCAATGGTGAAATCCTTTCCATTTGCGAGTTTTAGGGTGGCTTTTTTAAATAAAGGTGTTCCAAAAACATATTGCCCGCTGCCCGGACAAACAGGATAAAATCCCAAGGCAGAAAAAATATACCAGGCTGAGGTTTGGCCATTGTCTTCGTCGCCGCAAAGGCCATCGGGATAAGGTGTATAAAGCCTGTCCATTACCTGACGCACCCAGTATTGTGCTTTCCAGGGTTCGCCGGCATAATTGAAAAGGTAAATGCCATGCTGAACGGGTTGATTTCCGTGCGCATATTGTCCCATGTTGGCAATGGCCATTTCAGTAATTTCATGAATCTGAACACCATAGTAGGAAAAATCATATTTTGGAGGGGCATAGAACAAGGAATCCAGTTTTGCAGCAAATTTTTCACGCCCTCCCATTAAATCCTGAAGTCCACTGATATCGTGAAAAACACACCAGGTGTAGTGCCACGAGCATCCTTCGGTAAATGCATCGCCCCATTTTTCGGGAACAAACGGAGTTTGAAATTTTCCATCGCGGTTTCTGCCCTGCATAAAATTGGTGCCTTTGTTAAAAACATTTTTATAATACAAAGCCCGTTTTGTAAAAGTATCTATCTCATTTTGCGGACGGTTTAAGGCTTTTGCCAGTTTCATGATGGTAAAATCGTCATAACAATATTCGAGTGTACGGGCCACATTTTCATTAATTTTTACATCGTAAGGAATATAACCCATGGTATTGTAGTATTTCGCACCCAAACGCCCTACTGAACTTAATGGGCCTTCGTTCCCTGAGTTTTTTACAATGGCTTCGTAAAGTTTATTAATGTCGTATCCCCTGATTCCCTTTAAATAAGAGTCGGCAATTATTGAAGCTGAATTGGAACCAATCATACAATCGCGGTGACCCGGACTGGCCCATTCCGGCAACCAGCCACTTTCGTTGTAGGTATTTACCAATCCTTCCATGATATGGCTGTTTAACTCCGGGTTAATGATGGTAGATAAAGGAAAGGCTGCCCTGAATGTATCCCAGAAACCGTTATCGGTAAACATATATCCTGGTAAGACTTTTCCGTTAAAAGGACTGTAATGAATGATTTGGTTGTTCTTATCCAATTCGTAAAATTTTCGTGGAAATAGCAACGCATGGTAAAAGGCTGTATAAAAAGTAATCATCTGGTTTTCGGTGCCACCTTCTACCAAAATTTTTCCAAGTTCAGTGTTCCAGGCCTCTTTTGCTTTTTTAACTGTGGTTTCAAAGTTGTCTTTTCCAATCTCACGTTGCAGGTTTAATTCAGCCTGTTCGAAGCTTATAAATGAGGATGCTGTTTTAATTCCGATTTTCCTGTTTTTAGTTGTGTTGAATTTAACGATTGCACCTGTGTGACCGGCTTCCACTTCCCTTTTGTCAAGTACATCAGCATCTTTCCATACCTTGCTTGACGTAAAATCTGTATCAAAATAAATAACAAAGTAGTTTTTAAAATTTGAGGGCACTCCCCCATTGTTAAAACTATTGTGGCCAATAATTTTTCTTTCTTCAGGTATGATTTTTATATACGATCCCTTTTGAAAGGCATCTATAACGATATATGATTCGGAGGTTGCGGGAAAAGTAATCCTGAATTGAGCTGCACGTTCCGTTGGAGTTATTTCAACAGTGGCATCCGGATCAGATAAATATACACTGTAGTAATAGGGCTTTGCTTTTTCCGATTTATGCGAAAACCAGGATGCCCGTTTTTCCTCCTTTATTTCAGGCTTTCCGGTTACGGGCATTATTGAAAAACAGCCATAATCATTAATCCACGGACTTGGCTGGTGGGTTTGTTTAAACCCCACTATTTTATTTGCCGTGTAAGTATACTGCCAGCCATCCCCATTTTTGCCGGTCTGTGGGGTCCAAAAGTTCATCCCGAAAGGAAGGGCAATAGCCGGATAGGTATTTCCATTGGAAAGCGCATAATTACTCATGGTTCCCACCATGGGGTTTACATAATTGGCAAGGTTGGATTTTGGATTTTGAGCACTGAGACCTAGAATAAAAGTGAATGATGATATGATGATTAGAGCTTTTTTCATGAGGTTTGGAATTTGAAAATTTGACAATTAGACAATTTGAAAATGAAAAGATATTGTTCGTGATTTAGTTTTCCTTTTTACTTAATTCAGACTTTATTTCTTTAATGTCTTTTATCAATTCCATCATTAATGGATTATGTGAGGTAAGCTTTTTTTGTTCTTCTTCTTTCAATCCAAGCCTTGACTCCCAGTAACCAAGCAAAATTGAAAAAAAGATAAATGAAAGGAACAAAACCGGGATTGAAATAAATGCATATCTAAAAATCAGTTTTCCTATTGGTTCATCTTCAAATGCTTTGAAAAATACAATTCCCATCATAAAAAATTGAATATATCCAAGATACATTCTTGATCTGTCAATATGGATTTTCCATCTTACAAAAGTGCTTTTGTTTAATTTGATCTTAGGTCCCATTAGATTGTATGTTAATGATTTAAATGTATTTGAAATGACTCTTGATAATTTGAAAATTAGTTAATTTTTAAAATCTGAAAATGTAACAATCGATGATTTGATAATTTGACATTTTGAAATGAATCGATTAGGTGATTTGAAAATTATTTTATTGATGATTATTTAGTTGTTTTCTTATCAAAGTCTCATTTTCCTCATCAAAACAAACAAAAATCACTTTCTCTATCTTGTCAGTTTTAGCAAGGAATTCAACTACTGTTTCAACTGCGATTTTTGCTGCCCGTTCCTTTGGAAACCTGTAAACTCCGGTACTTATGCTTGGAAAGGCGATGGTTTTACAATTGTTATCAACTGCAAGCTTTAAGGAATTTTTGTAGCAATTGGCCAGTTTCACTGCTTCATCATTTGTACCTCCATTCCAGACCGGACCGACCGTATGGATCACAAATTTAGCAGGTAATTTCCCTGCCGTTGTAATCACAGCTTCACCGGTTTTACATCCACCCTGGTGGGCTACTATCTTTTTACAATCTTCGAGAATTGCAGGGCCTCCGGCCCGGTGAATGGCCCCATTCACCCCACCACCGCCCATAAGCGAAGAATTGGCAGCGTTTACAATAGCATCGGCTTTAATCTGGGTTATATCGCCATGAATTACTTCAATCATAGTTCAGCTTTTAAAACTTTTAATTTTATTAAATCACAAAATAGGGAATAATCGCTTAATTGCACTAATGTCAAATTAAAATTTATTTGCTTGTCTGTCTTTATAACAGAAGTATAAAGTTGATTCTCATCATCTTCAGATTTGATCCTTTTTATGAAAAGGTCTGATAATCTTTTCCACAATAGAATAACATTTTACAATTGGTATGACACTATGCTTATTTTAGTGTTGGCCAATTTTATGCTTAATTGAAGGAAAATTTTGATCTTCAAATACTAATGGTTTAATAAAACAACAGTAAAATTGCATTCAATCAGATTTTCAGAAAAGAATATAAAAACCTTGAATATTTATCAATCTGAACAATTAATGACAAAAATCAAATGAAATATTGTACGAACTGTTGGGCAATTTTCAGTATAGAAGGCAAAGAATGGAACCAGAAAGACAACTTGCTTAAAACTTAGCTTTAAAAGCGTTCTCACTATAATTTCAATTTAGGCCAGATTAAAATATTGATTATCTTACATTTATAATATTTATAGATTTTTCACTTTGCATGTTGTAGGGGTAATTTATTTTTTTTCCCTCTTTATTTCGAAGGCAATTATGATTAAGATGGATATTGACGATAAGGATAATTTTTTTTGGCTATTTTACCGGACTTGCATATGCGAATGAAACCAGACCAATAAAAACTGGTTTGCTTAACATGAAATAAACAAACAAAATTTTGAGAAATTTAAATCTGTTTGAAAGTCAATTGCTTATCTTAATATTTATCAGGACATTGAAATTGAAGATTCAAACGGAAATGCGTTTTAGCCGGCGCCGTTGGGTTTTATTACCAATATAGAAAAGAGATTATTCGACCGGTAATAGATAATCATAGCTTTTGCCTTCAAAAACTGATTAGCTAATCAAAAATTTCGCTTTTCTTTTGTTCAGATTGACCTTCCGTTATTCTGAACCTGTAACCCTATTGTTCTATTAAAAACTATTTATTATGAAATCAAATATTTTTTTAATGCTAATTGCTATGATACTTATCAATGAACCTGGTTTTAGTCAGATCCTGGTAAGTGGAACTGTAACTTCCGCTGATGATGGAACTCCTTTACCAGGAGCCAGTGTCATTGAAAAAGGATTAACAAACTGTATTATAACTGATATGGAAGGAAAATATTCTATTAAGGTTCACAACGACAGTTCTGTACTTGTATTTATGTGTTTTGGCTTTGTTACTCAGGAGATTACCATTAATAAAAACCGGGTCATCAATATTGCCCTTCAAATGGATCAAATTGAAGTAAACGATGTTGTAGTGACAGCTTATGGCATTAAAAGGAGTAGATTATTTAAATCTTCTTCTATTGATAAAGTTACCTCAACCAATTCCCGAAAATCAAAAAAAGGAGTTAGCAATGATCTAAACAATAAGGTGACCGGATTAGAGATCACCGGCAATCCAGGATTTAAAAAAGTTGAAAAGAAACGGCAGCCATTAAAGGATGTGGGTGCTGAAAACGAATCGTACGCAGCCTTACACGAGAATGAATTTAAACTGGTTAAATCAAATCCTTTATCCACTTTTTCTATTGATGTTGACAGGGCATCTTACAGCAATGTGAGGCGTTTTATTAACGAAGGATTAAAACCACCGGCAGATGCTGTAAGAATAGAGGAAATGATAAATTATTTCAATTATAATTATCCTGAACCCCAAAACGAAAGACCTATTGCCGTCTATACCGAAGTTGCCGATTGTCCCTGGCAACCAGCGCATAAATTATTACATATTGGTTTGCAGGGTAAAAAAATCAGTTCAGAAAAACTACCCCCGAGTAACCTGGTTTTTTTAATTGATGTATCAGGCTCAATGGCAGATGAAAATAAACTGCCCCTGTTAAAGGAAGGCTTTAAACTGCTTATCAACAATCTCCGGGAAAAGGACCGGGTGGCTATCGTAGTATATGCAGGTGCTGCCGGACTCGTTTTGCCATCCACACCGGGTGACCAAAAAGATAGAATTATTGAAGTACTTGATAACCTTCAGTCTGGAGGATCAACTGCCGGTGGTGCCGGTATAAATCTCGCCTATTCTGTGGCAAAAGAAAATTTTATCCCAAATGGAAACAACCGGGTTATACTTGCTACTGACGGTGATTTTAATGTTGGCGTATCTAACGATAACGAAATGGAGGATTTAATTGAAGAAAAAAAGAATGATGGAATTTTTCTCACCTGTTTAGGATTTGGCATGGGTAATTATAAAGATTCAAAGATGGAAATACTTGCAGATAAAGGAAACGGTAATTTTGCCTATATCGATAATCTTGAAGAGGCAAAAAAGACATTGGTAAGTGAATTTGGCTCAACCATGTATGTGATTGCCAAGGATGTTAAATTACAGATTGAGTTTAATCCTGATAAAGTTCAGGCATACCGTTTAATAGGTTACGAAAACCGGCTATTGAACGATGAAGACTTTAATGATGATGCCAAAGATGCCGGTGACATGGGAACAGGACATTCCGTAACTGCTTTGTATGAGATAATTCCGGTGGGAGTTGAAAGTGAGTTTTTAAAAGATGAGGATGAACTCAGATATCAGAAATCCACTGTAAACAAAATTGCAGAAAACACGAATGAAATTGCTAATCTGAGCATCAGGTTTAAAGAACCTGAAAGTCATCGCAGTACTAAATTTTCCACACCTGTAAGCGATGAACGGAAAACAATTGAAAATTGTTCACCTGCGTATCGGTTTTCGGCTTCTGTTGCACTTTTTGGTATGTTACTGCGCAACTCAAAAATGATTTCAGGTGTAGATTATCAAACGGTATTAGAATTAGCGCAAAGTCAATCAGAAAATGAAAATGACTGTTATAAGAAGGAATTTGTTGAGTTGGTTAAAAGGCTGCAATAGGGATTTGATTTTATTAAGACCCATATTTTAATAGCATAGTTTATTATTCTAAATCACTTTTTTTTATGTTGTATGAAAAAATTTAAAGTATTAATTTTTTTGAGATCCATTATATTTAACTCATCCTGAATATCTGCACATTTTACAAAAAAAGGAATCAGATTATAATCTTTTAAGAAAACAATTTATTGATGGTTGATATAAATTTTAGTAGCTTAGTGTGCTCAAACATATTATCCAATAAATGAAGAAATGTTTTCATAGATTTATTGTACTGGTTTTATTTCTGTTCCTTTCAAATGGATTTTATGCCCAGACCTCGCCTTATATTTTCGAAAATATCGGGATTCAGGAGGGTTTATCACAAAGTGTTGTAAACTGGATAATCCAGGACAAAAAAGGATTCCTTTGGATAGCCACCCAGGATGGTTTAAACCGATTCGACGGGTATAGTTTAAAGGTATTCAGGCCAAATTTTGAAGATCCGGAAAACAGCCTGACGGACGGGCTAATTAATTTTCTCATAAATGATTTAAATGGAAACTTAGCCATTGGAACTTTCAGCGGAGGTTTGAACATATACGATCAGCAAAAAGACAAATTTCATCCTGTCGCCAATAAAAATTTCACAGCAAGAAGCATAAGAGGGATATTTATTGACAGTAAAAATAATTATTGGGTATTTCACGAGAAAGGTTTGTCAAAACTAAGTTTTCCGGTTAAAGATAATTACGATTCAGTGCTCGTTAAAGATATCGGTATTTTTCTTGGGAAAAAACTTGAGAATTTATTTAAAAGTCGCATTGTCAATCTGATAGCTGATAAAGATAATAATATGGTTGTTCAGCTGGATAATAATCTTTATTTCTTTGGAAAAGAGAACACTGATTTCGAAAAATATGATGTAGGTAACCTACCTCCAAATTCATTTCCGGTCATTTCCGAAGGTCAGGAAATATTCAAAATAGCCACCGATTTAAATAAAAATATCTGGATTATTTATCAAAACAGGGCTGAGAAAATTATCGATTTTAAGAAAAATATCCGAACTACCTATCGTTTTAATAGTAATCTTGATTTGAATAAATTGTTTGGATTGTACATTGCTTCAGATAGTTGCATATATGCCAGGGATTTTGAAAGGGGTGTAACTTCATTTGGTCTGAAAACTTCTAAACTTTTAAGGATAAGGAATGAACCGGGAAATGATAAAAGTATAGCTTCTGAAATAGTTAATAATTTTTGTGAAGACAAAAGTGGTATTTTATGGTTTGCAACCAATAATGGAATTTCAAAATACAATCCATGCAAAAATAAATTCAGGCATATCGATGTTCGACCGGGAAATAGTGCCTGGCTGCAGGACAACTGGCCATTTTGTTTCAGCGAAGATAGATTTGGGGATATCTGGGTTGGAACTTACTTAGGCAATGGACTTTACATTTACAATAAAAAGTCTGATTCTTTCAGGCACCTTGAAATGATGGATTCGAAAAACCAGATTCGGGGGAGTAAAAATATAATGTCAATTCACAGGGACAGGGATGGTCAGATATGGGTTGGTACAGCTGATTTTGGCCTTGCAAGGTATAACGAGAAAAATAAGCGTTTTGATTTTTTTGTAAATGATCCCAAAGATTCAACAACCATCTCCAGCAATTTGGTTTACAATATTTCTGAAGACAAAGAAGGCAATTTATGGATAGCTACCATTCAGGGGGTTAACAAATTAGAAAAAAAGACCGGAAAATTCAAAAGATATCTTATAAATGAATTAAATACAGTAACTGGCGAATCGAACAACCGCGTGCAATCTGTTATTGCGAATGAAGATGGTTCCGTATGGCTGGGTACATTCGGATTTGGACTTTTAAAACTCTATTTTGACAAGCAGGGAAATCCACATTTTAAAAAGTATATTTCGAATGTTAAAGATTCAACCAGCCTGAGTTTTAACAGTATTTTTTCATTGTTTAAAGATAGAGAAAACAACCTCTGGATTTCAACCTTTGGTGGTGGAATTAATAAATTCGACAGTAAAACGGAAAAATTCAAAAGGTACTCCGTTCGGAACGGTTTGCCTAATAATGTTGTATACGGGGCATTGCAGGACGAATCTGGTAGAATCTGGATGAGTACCAACCGTGGTTTGTGCGTGCTTGATGAAAAGAATCAGAAAATTATTAATTATACTGTTAACCATGGTCTTCAAAGCAATGAATTTAATCAGAATGCTTTTTTTAAAGATTCCGAAGGCTATTTTTATTTTGGAGGAATTAACGGATATAATGTTTTCAAACCCTCACTGATTCAAGTTGATACCACTATGTCATCGGTTATTTTTACCGATTTTAAATTATCTGACAAAACCGTAGTACCAGGGATAAATTCTCCTTTAAAGTCGGTAGTTTCATTTGCGGATGAAATTAATTTAAGGTACCGGCAAAATGATTTTTCATTTGAATTTACCTCCGATAATTTTAGCTCTCCATCCGACATCCAATTTTCGTATATGCTCGATAATTACCATGCAGACTGGATAAATATTGGCCATCAGCGAAGTATTTTCTTTACAGGATTAAGGCCCGGTGAATATATCCTAAAAGTAAGGGCCACAAATCCTGATGGGATTTGGAGTAACAAATTTGCATCCATCCGGATAATTATTCATCCGCCGTTTTGGGAGACGACCTGGTTTAAGTTTCTGATAATTCTACTTGTCCTTGCCGGAATTTTGATTTATATCCGTATAAGAACCAAGCATTTACTAAGGGAAAAACAAATTCTTGAACAAAGGGTTAAAGAACGTACCGCAGAAATTGAAAGCCAGAAAAATGAAATTTTAGATAAAAACGAGGAATTAAAGCAGTTGAACGAAGAAATAAGTTCGCAGCGCGATAACCTGAAAACCTTAAACATATCCTTAACCGAAAAAAACAAGGAAATAGAAGCACAAAAAAATGAAATCCTCGACAAGAATGAGGAATTAAACCAGTTAAATAACGAAATTAGTGCACAGCGCGATAATCTGAGGGAAATGAACGAAGAACTTGCCGGCATGAACGATGAAATTTTAAAGCAAAAGGAGGTCATAGAATTAAAGAATTACAATATAACTTCAAGCATTGAATATGCCCAGCGAATTCAGAATGCTGTATTACCCTCTGGCAAAGTCCTTGAAAATGTTTTTAGTGAGAGTTTTATCCTGTTCAAACCCAGGGACATTGTAAGCGGCGATTTTTATTTTATAAAACAGTTCGAAGAGAATATTTGTATTGCAGCTGCGGATAGTACCGGACATGGTGTTCCTGGGGCCTTAATGAGTATTTTGGGTATTACATTATTAAACGATATACTTGGCAAGGCGGGGATTAACTCGGCCGGACATGTGTTGGATGAACTTCGTTTGCAGGTAAAAACTTCGCTCAGGCAAACCGGCGAATCCGGCGAGCAGCAGGATGGCCTTGATATTGCTTTCTGTTCAATTAATACCGAAACTTTATTAATGGAATATGCTGGGGCCAATCTTCCCTTATGGATTGTAAGGAAGAACAGGCCGGAATCGGGGAATATCAATACTTCTGAGACCTATTCAATAACGGTCTGTACAACCGATCGTCAGCCAATTGGTATCTATCCAAAGGAGTTTCCCTTTACCAATCATCAGGTTAAGCTTGAAAAAGAAGACAGGTTATACTTTTTTACAGATGGCTATTACTCCCAGTTTGGAGGAAAAACCAGGAACAAAATGATGGTGAAACGCTTCCAACACTTTATCCTGTCGAATGTAAACAAACCCATGGAAGATCAAAAGCAAGTGTTACAAAAAGAATTTGACAATTGGCGGGGCAAAAATGAACAGGTGGACGATGTGCTTGTTATCGGAATTAAGATCTGAGGTTGCCCTTTTTCCTTATACTGTTGTCAAATTTATTTTTAAGTTTCTGTTTTTCATAGTGTTAAAAACATGTATGATATTATAAGTTCGAGTATTTATAAGATCTACAAAATCAGCAGGATTTCAAAAATAAAACATTGTGTACTTTGCCGCTTAGCGGGAAAATTTGAAAAGTGATTATCGCAAATTTGTCATTAGAGATGTAATTAGCTGAAAATTAAAGGTATATTTAATCATTCTATTATCGGTTTTTATTCTTTAATTCTACTTGTATTTTAAATGAATTTTTGAAATTTATAATTTCCCACAAAACCACCTGGATTTTACATAGAAAAACTTTGTGTACTTTGCGGCTTTGTGGGAAAATTTGAAAATATTTATTTGAATTTCAGATTCTTAAGTTTTAGCTTTAATATGTACTTTCAGTTTAAAAGAAATTATTACTGAACTGGGGCTGTTTCTATTTCCACCTTATTTAAAACCTTATACACCGGAAAGATGTTATAACCCCTGCCCCACTGCGGTACCAAAAATTTATCCAGAAAATTCCAGAAAACCAGTCCATCGTTACTTTCGGGCTCCAGCAGGTAGGCGGCCAGGTTGGCCAGGGGTTGCGAGGTTCGTACCACTAATGTTCCGGTCTTAAATTCAATGGTATCTTTTATATATTCACCCGAAATAGAATTGTTATAATGACCCTGGTTCAAACGCATATTGGGTTTCAGGTCTTTAATTTTATATTTCTCCACCATAAATTTCCGGTCATTTTTCAGATATGATAACTGTATTCCGTGCCTTTTCAATAAATCAATCAAGGCAGGATCCTGCGCTGTAATCAAATAAGCAAACGGAAACTTCACATTTTTAGTTGGGTGATAATCTGCAATATAGGGCACTGTTACTGTTTTTTTACGGTCTGTAATATTATACTTGTCCCATCCTGAAGTATCTGCTTTCAGCTCCACTTCAAAGGTTTTGATAGTAATTTTTTCATCCAGAGGATAGCCTTTATAATCAATGGCAAATGAATCAGCGGGCATTGGATTTAATCCTCTTTCAATCGTTTTTTGATCGGTAGCTTTTATTAAAGCTTTTATTTCTCCTGCATGCGCTGAAGCATAGTCTGACAAGGATTTCAGTAAACTATATGAACCTAAAACCCTGGTTTTATAATCCGCATACACATAGTTTTCGTTCAATATTCCAATCCTGTTTCTAACGCCGATGTAATTTACAATGTACCGGGGCTCAACTGCATAGGCTTCCCATCCCAGTTCTGGTTTTCCCATATCCCTGAATTCGCCGTAAAAGCAATTGTCTACTTTATAAGTGCCAAGTAAATTTTTAGATATTTCTGGCATCATTTGCTTTTCCATATATTTTATAAGTCCCCTGTCTCCGGCAGGGTTCATCATCCAGGTAAATGTTACCGGTTCTTCGTGGTAAGAACCATTTGTGGTATGCAAATCAATAAAAATCTGAGGGTCCCAGCTGTTCAGTACTTTCACCAATCCATTCACTTCAGGACTTTCGAGTTTCATGGCATCGCGGTTTAAATCAAGCATTTGGGCGTTGTACCTGATTCCTACGCCATTCTTTGGCCCGTTTTGGTAAGTCCTGTTCAGTTTTGAAATCTGATCGTTGCCATCCTGGTTGAAATCAGGACAAATCAGGTATATAATGTTTTTCAGCCATTCTTTTTTTGTCCCCGTAAGCAAATCCCTGATTAACATTTGGGAAGCTTCTTTTCCTTCCACTTCTCCTGCATGAATATTGGCTTGTATATACAAAACAACCCTTTTATCGTTTTTTATTTCCTGTAAAGATTTTGGCATGGGATCGGCAATAATAACAAGCGGAACCTTGTTTCCACCGGGTGAAACAGCCAGTGTTTCTATCCTCGAAATTTTTGAGTTTTTTGTAATGTTTGTAATAAACTCATTTACATCTTTATTGTAAGAAGTAGACTCGAAATTGGAATTTTCGGCGATGGTTAGTATTTGTGAAAATCCAGCTTTTGAAATTAAAAGCAAGCAGCATATAATAATATATTTATTCATCATATCAGGTATATTAAAATTATTATTTAATAGAATATCAATACTTTATCAATTTAAATTATTAATTTTTTGGCAGGTACGATTTTGCCAGTTCATCTGAATCTCCGTATTTTTTCATCAACTCTTTTAATCGAACATGAAGTTCTTCTTTTACTTTTGAATAGGATGGATCATTATAAACATTGCGCATTTCATTCGGATCATTTTGCAAATCAAATAGTTCCCATTCATCAATATCATAATAAAAGTGAATGAGTTTGTACCTTCCGGTGTATATTCCATAATGTCGTTTAACACTATGCCAGCCCGGATATTCATAATAATGATAATAGTGCTCTTTTCTCCAGCTTTCAGGTGTTTTGCCTTTTAAAATTGGCAAAAGACTTTCACCCTGCATATCATCCGGAACTTTTATTCCGGCCATATCAAGAAAGGTTTCAGCAAAATCGATGTTTGAAACAATATCTTTATTTATAGTTCCCGGTTTAATATTTTCAGGCCACTCAATTAAAAGTGGGGTACGATAAGATTGCTCAAACATGAAGCGTTTGTCGAACCAGCCATGCTCACCCAGGTAAAATCCCTGATCAGAAGTATAAACAACCAGGGTATTTTTATCCAAACCATTTTCTACGAGGAATTTGCGAATTTCACCTACACTTTTATCAACTGCAGCAATGCAGGCAAGATAATCCCTTAAATATCTCTGGTATTTCCATCTTACCAGTTCTTTTCCTTTCAGATCTGATTGATAAAACTCATCCATGACTGGATTATAAACAGCGTCCCAGGCCTTTTTTTGTTCCTGATTCATCCTGCTTAAAGCACTGTTTTTTAATTTCGTTGTATCATTGTACATTTTCAAATCTTCTTCCAGTGTCATTGTTTTTTCTATTGTCATGTCCTGTTCATGCTCGGCACGGCCACGACCAGAATAATCATCAAATAAAGTAGAAGGTTCAGGAAAAGTAACATTTTCGTACAAATTCAATTCATTTGGGCCTGGCTGCCAATTCCTGTGAGGTGCTTTATGATGAACCATCAGCATAAACGGTTTACCGGATTTTTTGACGCTGTTGAGCCATTCAATACTTTTTTGCGTGATCAGGTCTGTTATGTAGCCGGTTTCTTTGTGGGTGCCATTTTTATTGATGAAATCCGGATTGTAATAATTTCCCTGTCCCGGAAGTATTTCCCAATACGTAAATCCTGCTGGTTGCGAATCCAGATGCCATTTTCCGATAATTGCCGTTTCGTATCCTGCTTTTTGCAATAATTTTGGAAATGTTTGCTGACTGCTGTCAAAAGGTGTTGCTTCGTTACTCAAAAAACCATTCCTGTGACTGTACTTACCCGTAAGAATACAGGCGCGCGAGGGACCACAAATGGAATTGGTCACCACACACTGATCGAAACGCATTCCTTCCTTTGCAATTTTATCAATATTTGGAGTAGGCGCCAATGGAGCCAAATCGCCACCATAAGCACTAATGGCCTGATATGCATGATCATCGCTCATAATGAAAACTATGTTGGGAAGTTGCTCCTTCCTGTTTTCTTTTTGATTGTGGCATGCTGAAATTAAGGCAGCCAAAATGATTATCAGGTTTAATTTATTCATATCTCAGTGTATTATTTTTAGCTTAAGAAGATTTTTCACTTTTGAAATTCAACTCATTTATGTTCTTATGTCTGATTAATTTGAAAGACCAGTAGATTATGTTAAGAAACAACCCCATAAAAAAGGTCATGCCCCAGGTTCTGGGATGATCAAGCGGATTGATAAACCTGTCGCTTATATCATCAATTAAACCAAAGGGATTTCTGATAATGTCCCAGCTATTCCAGCGAAGGTATCGTCCAAGATATATACCGAATCCTCCGGTAAAAAGCAGCATGGATGAAAAAATTGGAATTATTCTGTGATTTATTTTTTTTCTGAGGATAAATTCAAGGTCCCATAAACTCATGAAGCCGAATAAAAGTCCCGTCCATGCAAAAGAAAGGATAAGCACCAAATCGAACCAGACAGGCATTGAAGTCTTAAGCCGGAGATGAAATAAATCGGTAAGAATATAAGGTGCATTAGGAAAAAACAATATCCAGGAAAATAAAAGTAAAATGAGAATAAGTTTTTTTTGTTGCCATTTAGGATTGATTATCAGGATACTTGAGAAGAGCCATGGCAAAAATGCCAGAAAAAGATTCCAGTTTAAAAAGAGAAACAATTTATTGTTCGCAAATCCGGCGCGAAAAACCGAAAGTGAAAAACAAAGAATGCTTAAAGTACCTAAAAAAATGGTTTCATTAAGCCTGGAATGGGTTTTTAACCTGGTAAACATAAGCTATAATTTTCGGAAGAAAAACAATAATGCCAACAACAAAAGACGTGATAGCACTCACTAGCACAGCGGCAGCAGACAAATCCTTTGCTTTTTTAATTAAATCATTTTCACCTTGTGACACATAGTCTGCAAGATTCTCGATGGCCGAATTGATGATTTCGGCTGTAAAAACAAAACCAATTGAAAATACAATGGCAAGCCATTCCAATGCCGAAATTCTGAAAGCAAAACCCGATACAATTACAATTACTGCAGCTACAAGATGAATCCTGGCATTATGCTCTTCTTTAAATAAAGTTTTTAAGCCACTAAATGCATATTTAAAACTCTGAATTCTTTTTATTAATGAAAAACTTTTACTGCGGTTTACCATACTTCATTTTTTATGGTTCAGGTTGCTATGTTTAAAACCGTAGGTAAAGTAAAGCACAAGACCTATGATCAGCCATATTGAAAAACCAATCCAGTTGGTAATGCCCAGTTGCGACATCAGGTAAAGATTTATAAGCAAGCCGGCTACCGGAATTAACGACAGATTTTTTATCACCGATAACACTGAAATAATCAGGGCAGTTACAAAAAAGACAAGAAAAGGAATGTAATGCTTAAATACTTCCCATTCGGGATGAATGATTTCGTTCCAGGTTTTGTAAAAATCACTTTGCCAGAAAAATGCAAATCCAATAATAAATACAATCCATACCAAGGGAATTATGTACCTGCTGCCTACAAAAGGCACTACAAACCTGCCTTTTTCCACATTATTGTTGTCCATAAGTAATATTCCGCCCGAAACAAGAACAAAGGCAAAAAGGGTTCCGATGCTGGTCAAATCAGTCACTTCGGTAAGATTTGTAAAGAGGGATGGCACTGCCACCAATATTCCGCTAATTACTGTGGCAAAGGCCGGGGTTTTATGTTTAGGATGAATTTTGGCAAACCGGGGTGGTAATAACCCATCGCGGCTCATGCTCATCCATATACGAGGTTGCCCCACCTGGAAAACAAGCAGAACCGAAGCCATGGCTATTATAGCGCTCAGTGCAATAATTCCGGATAATCCGCTCAGGTGAACCTTATGAAATACATAAGCCAGCGGATCGCCAACACCCAGTTCGGTGTACGAAACCATTCCGGTTAAAACCAGGCTAATCAAAACATAAAGTATCGTGGTGATAATTAGCGCAAGTATCATTGCTTTGGGCAAATCGCGTTTCGGATCCCTGCATTCTTCGGCTGTAGTGCTTATGGCATCAAATCCGATATAAGCAAAAAACACACCTGATACTCCTTTCATCATTCCTGTAAATCCATTGGGTGCAAACGGACTCCAGTTTTCAGGATTTACATAAAATGCACCTACTGAAATTACCAGAAACAGAATGGAAACCTTAAGCAGAACCATTATGTTGTTGGCCACTTTTGCTTCCTGTATTCCAATATAAACAAGTGATGTAATGGCCACCACAATTAAAAATGCCGGTACATCAGCAATTAGCCTGAAATCGCCTATCAAAGGGGCAGTAGTCCATGCATTGAAGGCTTCCTGCAAGGCAAAACTTAAATCCGACATGGCAGAACCACCCGCCATTAATGCTGTTGCCTGGTCAAAACCCCGCGAAGCACTTAAATAATCAACTGTTAACCACGCCGGAATGTGGATTCCAAAGCCCGATAACATCCCACCAAAATATTCGCTCCACGAAATGGCAACTGCAATATTGCCCACAGCATATTCCATAATTAAATCCCAGCCAATTATCCAGGCTACCAATTCGCCAAACGAAGCATATGCATAGGTGTAGGCGCTTCCACTGATGGGAATTGTACTTGCAAACTGGGCATAACAAAGGGCGGAAAAACCGCAGGCTACCGCTGTAATTACAAAAAGCAATGAAACTGAAGCACCTCCGTGGTATGCAGCCGTACCAATTGTACTGAAAATTCCGGCCCCAATTATTGCAGCTATTCCCAGGGCTGTTAAATCGCGCACTGTAAGGTTACGCTTCATTTTATTCCCTTCTTCCGAACCGGCCTGTGCAAGAATCTGGCTGACTGTCTTTACTTTAAATAAATTTGACATGAAGTTTAATTTGGTCTAAAGATAATTTTTTTTCAAAAAAAAGTATACGAATTGAATAAAAAGTAGCCTTTATGGGATTTTTCAAAAGAATTAATTTCTATTTAAATGTCTGAAAATTGCCTTAATTGGATGTTTTATTCCTGGTTGGGATTTATAATCTGCATCCCGATCTTAATCAGGTTCAGCAATGTGGAGGATAATGGATTTTTGGTTTTAAAGCAATTAAAAAGTGAAGAAGAATTGTCAATTAAGGAATTCCATTGGTTAACAACAGGTATGATTTATCGTGACATTGAATAACAGTTGAAGAATTGTTTGGACTTTCACCTTCGAAATAAGTCAGATAAAATCCCAAATCCTGGTGTGGATCTGCCGTATTGACTAAAAAATCCGGTTCAATGCAATAAATTTCGTATTCTTGCTGGTTGGTAATAAAAGAAATGAAATTGCATACAATGTATTTGGCTTCCTCTTCTTTTTTATATTTAGAATAAAAACTTACGAAACCAGATTTTCCGGTTAACATTCCGGTTAAATAGAATTCTTTATCCAGAGGCTGTTCTTTTATTTTAATTGTAAAGTTGTGTTTAATAAGACGGCCTTGCCTTACCAGATAACAATCTTTTTCATCATCAAAATAATGTAAATTGTTCCAGTTTCTATCCAAATCCTGTTTTATGATCTGATCTTCAAAATATCCTGAATTCAGGAATTCAGTGAGGGATTCTTTTATTCCCTTTGAATTATTTTCAAACGCTAAAATAAAAGTATTGCTGTTAAGGACTATATCTAACGCATCTAAAAATTCAGATACCGGAGGAGAAGTTAAATCCAGCATTTATATAATGAAATTGCAGTTAAACCTACTAATTTTCTATTTCGCACGATTTTATAATTAATCCGGCAATACCAAATTTGATTTCAATATGTTGCATTAAATATATTAATGTGGATCTGGCTTTTAAATGTGAACAAAATACGAAGGTATTCATTTTTACTTTTATCCCACCTTCTTTCCCACCGCCATAAACAATGGATAATCTTTACAGGTATTTTCAACCTGTTTTATAATGGTGTAAAAAATGCGGTAATGTTCAACATCAAAACCGTGTTTTTTATAAAGGGTTTCGATTTTATTACGGCTAAAACCATAATGCCCTTTAAATTCGGGATGTTTATAATGGAAACTCCCGTCTTCTTCGTCAAGGTCGGCTATGCAGAGATATCCGCCGGGTTTGAGCAATTTATAAAAGGCATCGAAAATTTCATCCAAATCCAGTACATGGTGCAGGCTCATAAAGGCAAAAATCAAATCCTGCTTTTGAATTTCAGGTATTTGGTGGGTTAAATCAATATGCAGGGCCACCATGTTTTTTAAGCCCTCGTTTTTTATTTTTTCATTCACCACTTCAATCATCCCGGCAGAATTATCGGCCAGGGTGAAGTGTTTGAAATTATCACGTAAAAAATAACTAATCAGTCCGGTTCCACATCCAAATTCAAAAACATGTTCAAAAGGCCTGCTGCTAAAATATTTTATTATCTCAGCAGCCAAAATCTCAGCCCTTTGCACCTTTTGCTGGTCTTTGTCCCAGTCTTTTGCCCTTTTATCAAAGTCCATTTATTACTGATGTGATTATTGTTTTACTTCCTCTGCCGGTAACATTTTAAACGAAGTAGCTTTGAACCTTCCATCTGCAATTTCACCACTTACTTCTGCTTTCTTTATATTTTCGCAGAGGCCGCCTTCGCCATGCGGATCACCAAAATCATCCAATTTGGCCCCATCAACAAAATAAGCCTGGCCATCGATTTTAACCGCCAGTTCGCAACTTTTCCCTTCGAGGCCGAACATGCAGGTTCCACATGCAGTTTCAACTACTTGTGATTTAACTTCTATCTTTTTATTGTTCTGCTGGTTTTGGCAAGAAAAAAGCAAAGCTACAAGCAGCACCAATATTGCATTCGGTAATTTTTTCATATTCAATTAGTTTTTAAAGATTTAAATAAAAGTGAAATAAAAATATATTATGTAAAATTATATAAATTAGTTTACATCGCCCCAAATTCGGGTGTTGAGTTTTAGATCGCGCGCTATTTCCATCATACTTCCTATTAAATGATAAATCGGCTCTATGGTTTCAAATGTAGTCATATTATGAAAAATAATTGGACTCAGGGAATCCATATCGCTTGGAATGGCAACAAACACTTTATTATTTATAAATGAAAGATAAATATCCTTTTCGAGTTTAGTTTGTATTGTTTTGATGTGTTCAATCATGGTGGGCGACAAAATATACCGTGCTTCAACCTGATCGGTGGAATAAACAGCGAATTTTTTTTCAAACTCAACGTCCTCGAGAGCAACCAGGTTGGTTTGATTAAATGCCATAACGCTGTTTAGCATTTCGCCAAACTGGCTCCCAAGCGCCTGCCTTGCATAATCAGGAAAAATCAGGGTCCGTCCTTTAAACGATTTGTTAAAATCGGCTATATAAAACAAGCCTTTGAACAAATCAGAAATCTTGGTTTCAGTTTTACCCCCGCTTTTGGTCCGGGTAATTTCACGCACATACAATTCACTGAAACTGAATTCCCCTTCGCCATATTTGCCTTTTACCAGGTCGGAACCCGTGTAGGAATGAATATTCTGAAAGCGGAACAGACTGCTTTGTTCAAACCATTCACGCCCTATCATTTCATCAGGAGAATATTGAATATTTTTATTGAAAAATGAAAGAATCCTGGGCAAATATTCCGTCTTAAATTTTTTATTGAATTTTTTTTCGAAACTTCCGAAATAGTTGCTGAGTAAGCCCAGTGCTATTAACGAAATAATTGCTATAAAATACCGCGAAAAAAATTTAAACGTAAAAACTTCAGTACCCAGGTAAAATTTTCCAATTATCCAGGCTATTGTAATCGTAGTTAAAGAAGCAATTGCGGTATAGCCATACAAAAGCTTTTTATTTTTGATGGTTTCATTATCTCCTTTAAGTAAATATAAATACCTGATGGCCTTGTATAAAATACTGAAAACTACTATACCCAGCACCAGGTAAAAGAATCCCCGAATAAAATAAACAAAAAACTTAAACTCAAATTCATCGAAAGGAAAAGCATTTAAAAAGCCCATAAAAACACTAAGAAAAAGTGTAACGGTAAGAATATTCAATGCTTTGGCAGTTATTACTTTGTTCAAAATGGCTCTCCGTCCGGCTTCCAGGTTTATCAAATCAAAGGCAAGTTCGCGGTCGAAATGGTTTTTGTACTGTATTGTATTGTCCATATTTTTTGTTCAAAATCATTATCAATGGTCTAAGGTAATTAATAATTTTATTTTAATTTTATAATTTGGTTCAAATTATATTAATCTATTCAAAGTTAAGTATCTATGAGCAATATTTTAATTATTGTCCTAACGGGAGTTGCAGTTATAATTCTTGGATTTATTGTAATATACAACTCGTTGATAAATAAGAAAAACCAGATAGCGAATGCCGAAGGAAGCATTGATACCATGCTAAAAAAACGTTTCGACCTGATTCCAAACCTTGTCGATACCTGCAAGGTGTATCTCTCGCACGAAAAAGAGGTTTTTAATCACCTTGCAGAACTTAGAACGCAGGCCACGGCAGGTAAAATGGATATTACTGCCATGGAAAACCTTGACAAATCGGTTTCTAAATCGGTTGGGAACCTTCTTTTAATGGCTGAAAACTATCCGGAATTAAAATCGAGCAATAATTTTATTCAATTGCAGGCTGCCTGGAACGAAACTGAGGATCAAATTTCGGCAAGCCGGAGGTTTTACAATTCGGCAATTACCGATTACAACAACTCGGTTCAGATGTTTCCTTCGAGTATTGTAGCCGCTATTTTTGGAATGAAATCCAGGGAAGTATTTAAGGCAGCGGCTTTTGAAAAAGAGAATGTTTCTGCTAAATCTCTTTTTAACAGCTAATTACCAGGATTTTATATAATTTGGTTAGCCTTGGAAAATTTACTGAAATCAAAAGTGAATATATATACTTACTTGTAAATTTCTTTTTTTGATGCAAGTAAAGTGTTGTAAAGCAGCGACACAATTGTCATGGGTCCTACCCCACCCGGTACAGGTGTAATAAAGCTGCATTTCGGGGCAACTTCATCAAATTTTACATCGCCTTTCAGCTTAAAGCCAGATTTGGTCTCTGCAGAAGGTACGCGTGTGGTTCCGACATCTATCACTACGGCTCCTTCTTTTACCATATCTGAGGTAACAAATTCCGGACTCCCCATGGCCGCAATTATTATATCCGCGCTTGCACAAACTTCGTTAATATTTTTAGTACGGCTATGGCAAACAGTTACAGTAGCATCTCCGGGGTAAGCCTTTTGAGATAACAGGCTGGCCAATGGCTTACCAACAATATTACTCCGACCGATAATGACACAATTTTTACCAGCGGTTTCTATTTTATACCGTCTGAGTAATTCAAGAATCCCAAAAGGTGTGGCTGAGACAAAGCATGGTAGTCCAATAACCATTTTACCAACATTAACCGGGTGAAAACCATCAACATCTTTCCTGAAATCAATCGATTCAATTATTTTTTGTTCGGATATGTGTTTCGGTAAAGGAAGTTGAACGATGAATCCATCAATTTCAGGGTTTTGATTTAAATCGTCCACTATTTTCAACAATTCATTTTCGGAAATGGAAGCTTCCCTTTTTATTAAGGTAGAAGTATAACCCACATAATCGCAGGCTTTTACTTTATTGGCCACGTAGGTTTCACTCCCCCCATCATTGCCAACCAATACAGCTGCAAGGTGAGGGCGTTTTCCCCCGGATTGAACAATTTCCTGAACTTTTAGCCTGATTTCATTTTTAATTTCTTCCGAAACTTTCTTACCATCAATGAGTTGCATATTTAAACAAATTTTTGTTATGTATTCTGTGTTTTCAGTTCCGGGTTTCTCCAAACTTTGAACTCTATACTTTAAACTTTGAACTCTAAACTCTAAACTCTAAACTTTGAACTCTGAACTCTAAACTCAAAACTTTGAACTCTGAACTCTAAACTCTAAACTTTGAACTTTTAACTTTGAACTTAAAACTTTGAACTCTAAACTTTGAGCTTTTAACTTTGAACTTAAAACTTTGAACTCTAAACTTTAAACTCCAAACTCTAAACTCTAAACTCTAAACTTTGAACTTTTAACTTTTAACTTTAAACTTTGAACTTTAAACTTTTAACTTTTAACTTCTTCTTACCGCTGTCCCATCTTCATTCCACCCATCATTCTGGTTAAATTTTTCCCCCCCGATAACATTTTCATCATTTTACGGGTTTCATCGAATTGTTTAACAAGCCGGTTTATATCCTGAATCTCTTTTCCGCAACCATTCGCAATTCTTTTCCGGCGACTTCCATTTAAAATCTCAGGTTTTTCACGTTCTTCAGGTGTCATACTTTGTATAATGGCTTCAATTTCCTTAAAAGCATTGTCGTCTATATCCAGATTTTTTATCGCTTTCCCAACGCCCGGAATCATGGCTGCCAAATCCTTAATGTTTCCCATTTTTTTGATTTGCTGAATCTGCGACATAAAATCGTTAAAATTGAACTGATTCTTGGCAATTTTTTTCTGAAGTTTCTTTGCTTCTTCCGCATCGTATTGTTCCTGTGCACGTTCAACCAAACTTACGATATCTCCCATTCCCAGTATACGATCGGCCATACGTTCGGGATGAAAAACATCGATTGCTTCCATTTTTTCGCCTGTACCTACAAATTTTATAGGTTTGTTTACCACCGATCGAATGGAAAGTGCCGCCCCGCCTCGTGTATCACCATCCAGCTTGGTAAGTACAACTCCGTTAAAATCAAGCCTATCGTTAAATTCCTTGGCAGTATTTACAGCATCCTGCCCCGTCATGGAATCAACTACAAATAAAATTTCGTGCGGATTTACAGCTTTTTTGATGTTTTCAATTTCTATCATCATTTCCTCATCAATGGCCAAACGACCGGCTGTATCAATAATTACAACGTCGTTGCCCATTATTTTGGCTTCCCTGATGGCATTTTTAGCTATACTTACCGGATCTTTACTGTTGTCTTCGGTAAATACTTTTATATCAATCTGGCTACCCAGCACTTTTAACTGTTCAATAGCAGCCGGACGGTATACGTCGCCAGCCACCAGTAAGGGATTTTTACCCCTTTTGGTTTTTAAAAGGTTGGCCAGTTTTCCTGAAAACGTAGTTTTACCCGAACCCTGCAGTCCGGCAATAAGTATTATGCATGGACTTCCTTTAATATTGATATCCGTTTTTTGTCCACCCATGAGTTTGGTTAGTTCGTCGTGAACTATTTTTACCATCACCTCATTGGGTTTAAGGGCAGTTAATACATTAGCCCCTATCGCTTTTTCCTTAACTTCGTCAGTAAAAGTCTTGGCAATTTTATAATTAACGTCAGCATCGAGCAGGGCACGCCTTACTTCTTTGAGCGTTTCAGCCACGTTTATTTCTGTTATTTTTCCCTGACCTTTTAGTAATTTAAACGATCGTTCAAGTTTTTCCTGTAGATTATCAAACATTGTATTATAAATTCGTTTCTGGATTTAAAATTTCGGATTGCAAAATTATATAAAATTATGAAAGATTTTTGTTTATTGGATAATTTCTACACCTTTGTTTAACCAACAATTATTTCGAAATGCAAAACAGGGTTACTGAAATTTTTAATATAAAATACCCGGTTATACAGGCTGGCATGGTGTGGTGCAGTGGCTGGGAACTGGCCAGCGCGGTGAGCAATGCCGGTGGCCTGGGATTGATTGGGGCCGGTTCTATGTATCCTGAAGTTTTAAAATTGCATATTCAAAAAGCAAAAAATGCAACAGATAAGCCCTTTGGAGTGAATATACCCTTGCTTTATCCCGAAATTAAAAAGCTTATTGATATTATTATCTCTGAAAAAATTAAGATCGTTTTTACTTCTGCCGGAAATCCTGGTTCATGGACTTCAGTGCTAAAATCGGAAGGTATAAAAGTTGCCCATGTAGTGGCGAACACCAAATTTGCTTTAAAAGCCGAAGAAGCCGGTGTAGATGCAATAGTGGCCGAAGGTTTTGAAGCAGGTGGACATAACGGACGAGAGGAAACTACTACTTTTACACTAATTCCATTAATTAAAAAAGTAACTGCTTTACCTCTTATTGCAGCCGGCGGAATTGCTACCGGACAAGGAATGCTTGCAGCCCTGGCTTTAGGGGCCGAAGGAGTTCAGATTGGCAGCCGATTTGTAGCTTCAGATGAATCATCGGCCCATCAGAATTTTAAAAATGAAGTTTTAAAAACAGGCGAAGGTGGTACCAGGCTAAGTATGAGGCGACTGATTCCTGTCCGGTTAATTAAAAACCGGTTTTCTGACGAACTCGACAAGGCCGAAGCAGAAGGAAAATCTTCGGAGTTCCTGAAAGAACTTCTGGGCCACAGAAGAGCAAAATTAGGGATGTTTGAAGGTAATTTAAACGAAGGGGAACTGGAAATAGGACAAGTTGCAGCACTTATAAATTCAATTAAGCCAGCCGGAGATATTTTAAATGAAATTATTGAGGAATACAGAAATGCACGAAAACAAATTTTACTAAACTGTTTTGATTTTTAATTGGTTTTTGTTGAAAATTTAATCTCAGTGAGAATGATGAAGCTTGAAAAATATACATTGGAAAACGGCCTGAGGTTAATATTTCAAAAGGACGAATCTACTACCATTGCTGTTGTTAATACGCTATACAATGTGGGTTCGAAAGATGAAGATCCGGAACATACCGGATTTGCTCATTTATTTGAACATCTGATGTTTGGAGGCTCAAAAAATATTGATGATTTTGATGGCGCCTTACAAATTTCGGGCGGTGAAAACAATGCCTTTACCAGCAACGACATAACGAATTATTATATTTCAATTCCGGTGCAAAACATTGAAACCGCTTTTTGGCTCGAATCGGACCGAATGCTTGAACTCGATTTTTCGCAAAGAAATCTTGACATCCAAAGAAATGTTGTGATTGAAGAATTTAAGGAACGTTATCTGAATCAACCTTATGGCGATGTTTGGATTTATTTGAGAAAAATGGCTTATGAAAACCATCCCTACTCATGGCCAACTATTGGTAAAGAAATCTCGCATATTGAAAAAGCAAGCCTGCAAGAGGTAAGGGATTTCTTTTACAGGTATTATGCGCCCGATAATGCAATACTGGTTGTAATTGGCAACCTCGAAGGCGAATTTGTGTACAGCATGGTTAATAAATGGTTTGGAAATATCGAAAAAAGAAATGTAATTCGTAACCCAATGCCAGTTTTACAGGAACAGCTAAAGCAAAACAGGTTAAGGATTGAAAAGGATGTGCCTTACCATGCGCTTTATATTGTATTTAAAATGTGTAAAAAGTCAGATCCGGATTTTTATGCCACTGATTTGTTGTCGGATATTTTATCAAACGGAAGATCTTCAAGATTTTACCAGAACCATTTGTCGAAAGGCGAATTATTTAGTGAACTGGATGCTTACCTTAGTGGCGAATTACAAGAAGGCCTTTTTGTTATTACCGCTACTCTTTTGGATGGAAAGACCATTGAATCCGCCGAGAAAGCAATTATGGACGAACTGAATCACCTTATTAATAATGGTGTAAGCAAGCAGGAACTCCGGAAAGTTATGAACAAGCTTGAGTCTACAAAAGTATTTTCAGAAATAAATACCACTTCACGGGCTTATATGATTGCCATGCACGAATTAACCGGAGATGCCAATGACATCAATTTTGAAATTGAAAAATACAGGCAGGTAAAGCCCGAAGATATTCTTCGTGTAGCACGTAAAATATTCAGACCCGAAAACTCTTCTGTTCTTGAATACCTATCGAAAAGATAATTATAAATCAAATAATTTTAATGTCTGAATGCAGCTGAAAGCCAATAGTATTTAAATGAACATTACTGGATATATTTCTTAATCCTGACAATATTTCCTTTACCCATGTATTCAAGCTCATCAAAAAGGAAATTGGTTATAAAAATACCTCTTCCGTTTAATTCCATTAATTGTGCACCCTGTGTGGGATCGGGTATGGCTTTCCAGTCGAAACCATTGCCCTGATCAGTAATAATCCATTCGCAATAATTCGATTTTTGAACAAATTCAACGATTATCTTGCGTTGGGCAATTTCTGGTATCTTCATCCTTTGCGAATACAATTCGAGCATTTTATTTGAATCAGATGCCAATACTTTATCTTCAAAGCTTATTTCGAGGTTTCCGTGTTCAATTGAATTGGCAATTAGTTCGTCAAGGCCAAGTTCAATGTTCGTTTTGTCCGTATCGTTGAATTTAAGTGTAATTTCTGACATTAACTGACTTACTATAGCTGGTATATGCGAAAAATCTGTATCAAATTCAGTTTTAAGTATTTTTTCAATTACCCGTCCTTCAGCTTTTTGGGCCAGTAAATGGCTTTCAATTATCGCCTGGTATTTTTTTATCAGCCCGATAAGGCTTTTTTTATCAATGGGTTTTTTAAGATAGTTATTGGCCCCAAGCCTGAGTGCTTCAATGGCGTAATCTTCACTACCAAAAGCAGTTGTTATAATAAAAATCACATCCTGTTTTTCATCCCGCAATCTGCTAAGCATTTCAAGTCCATCCATTTTTGGCATCTGGATATCGCAAATAATAAGGTTCGGGCTGTATTCTTTGTAAACCTGTAATCCTTCTTCACCATTTACTGCCTGACGCACATCGTAGCCTTCAAGTTTTATTAGGCTCATTAAAAATTCCCTTGAACCAAAATCGTCTTCTACTACAAGTATTTTCATAAATGTCTGAAAAATTTGCTTATGTCTTTTTTCTATACAATTCAGGCCTAAAATAAAAAGAAAAATTGGAAACTACTATTTTTTGATGATTTTCAGCCTTTCAAAAACAACCGAAATCCGGTTAAAAAAAGTTAAAATATTCAACCTGTCTGTTTGTAAGATTTAGCCTGTAATTGCATCGTTATTTAAATTTCAATTTCTTTCTCGTAAAAGCCCAGATTGTTGCACTTATCCCTGACCCAGATGATTAAATTATGCTTTCCTTTTTTTATATTTTCATTTAAAAGATTACAGGAAATTAAATCATTTTTTTGATCAAACTCAAAAAGGACCCATTTTTCATCAATATACACCGCGTATTCACTTATGCCCGATTGTTTATCCTGAATTTTAAATTGTAAACGGGATTTGCTCTTATGCTTGTCAGATTTTAAAACGACAGGATTTATCGTTGGTGGCATGGTATCAATTTCAATAAAATAGGTACCAAACTGGTTTATACTTGTTTTCAGAAAACCCTCGCTCCAGGTTCCGCCGGCAGGAATTATTGCACCTTTATTTCCAGCCCTTGCTATAAATAGCTTCGAACTTAAACTGTCCGGATCTTTTATTGGTTTAATTTCAATTTCAGCCTTTTCCATTATGGGTACGTCGGGATAATGGATGAGATGATATTTCGAAAATTCATTGGCCTTAGTGGCTGATACCGAATAATTAAAATTCAAATCATTAAAAAGACTGTTCTCTGTAAAAAAAATCCTGAACGAATCGGTTACAAAATTTGTGGCTTCGCAGCAATTTAATTTCTTAACCCAGGGAAAAGTATTTTGAACATTCACTGATTCAGATGAATCTGATTTAATGTAAAATGACAATTTGCCGGTGTTTCCCTTATAATCTGAGGCCAGAATTTTTATTTTCTGAACTTTTCCATCTTCCACATTTAATAAGCCATTTCCTGATGTTTTATATATTTTCAACTTATTGTTGGGTTCGATAAAGCATTTAATAATTTTGGTTCTGTTCAACCGGTATTCAGCATAATCTGAAAAACTGTTTACATACCTGGCTTCATCAAAGCTGAATGAATCGAACCGGTAATGAAAAACAAGACTATCGTTACTGTACATTTTTACCTGCCAGGGATCAAAATTTCCCTTGTTACGACTCAGATAATCAATTACTTCTATACCAATTCCAAGAAAATTAAAGGTTGAAACTGTATCGCCATTGTTTATTTTAATTTTTTCCCTCTTTATTAAAACAGGTCTGTTTTCGTGCATTATATACCGGTAAAAATAAGCGCGGTTGAAAACGGGTGCGGCGTTGTCAGGTATATTAAATCCGAAATTGAACGGATTAAGAATGTGCTCGCTTACTTCGTCACGGACTTCGAAATGAAGGTGTGCACCAAAGGAATTTCCTGTATTTCCCGATTTTCCTATAACTTCACCTTTTTTTACCTTGAATTTTCCTTCGGGAAACTTCATATCTACTGCAAACCTTTTTACGAGGTACTGGAATTTTTTTATTGAGTCGGAAACATCCTTTCTGATTTCGCTTAAATGCCCGTAAACAGTTACTAATCCGTTTGGATGGGTAATATAAACTGCCTTTCCGTATCCGGATGGCGAAATATTTACCCTGGAAATATAACCTTCTCCTGCAGCTAAAATGCTTACTCCCGAATGGAGGTTCGTGTTAATATCCAAACCAGCATGAAAATGGTTTTCGCGGATTTTTCCAAAATTACTCGAAACTTTGAGTGTACCTTCCACTGGCGATGAAAAGTATTTCGGAGAAGGATTTATCTGTGCTTGTAGCTTAAGAAAAGTAATCAGGCACGTTAAAAGTATAATTATTCTCATGCAATTATTTGTATTACAAAGAAAAATAAACATCTGAATTTATTTAAATTTTTTTTTATGTTAAAATAATTTCGAAATCACGAATGATTCAACAAAGTGGCGAAAATAGAATTAAAATTTTTATAAATATTATTTTCTGTATGGCTTAAAATACTGAAAATTCAAAAATTATTACGATATTTCGCAAATAATTCGAATTATGTGTTGAAGGATTTGCATAATTTTGAATGGAATATTAACTTTGTATGGTCAGATAAAAAATGACACCAGAATTAGAAAAAGTAATTAACGGTTTAAAAGATAAAATTCAATATTTCAAAGGGTTACATTCAAATGTCCTGAATGAAAACCTGGAATTAAAAGAAAAGATTTCAAGTCTTTTGGCAGATATTGAAATAAAAGATAGTGAAAACGAACAATTATTAAAAAAATATGAATCACTGAAATTGGCAAAAACAATTGCAGCATCGGCAGGCGATGCGCATGATGCCAAGGTGAAATTAAACAGAATAGTGCGGGAAATTGACAGATGTATTTCTCTATTAAACAAGTAATCGAAAATAGTAAAAATTGAATGGACGATAAGCTTTCAATAAGAATCAATATAGCAGAGAGGTATTATCCTTTAAAAGTGAGCAGGAATGAGGAAGAAAAAATAAGGAAGGCTGCTAAAATGATAAACGATAAGCTTTTACTCTATAAACAAACTTATGCCGGAAAAGAAGTTCAGGATTTTATTGCAATGGTTTCACTTGATTTTGCATCAAAACTAATTGAAATGGAAGGCAAATTAGATGAAACACCTGTGATAATGGAACTTACGGGGATGAATGAAGATATTGAAGAATACTTGAATAATAACAAAATTAAAATATAAAGAAGTAGAATTTTTAAGGGATACAAAAAAATAGCCCGCATTGTTTCTTTAAACATTTGAGAACTCAACATTTTACAATTTGAAGTTTAGCTCAAAATGTGTAGAACAGGCCTTAATACCTTCGGGTATCTTTCATTGAAAGCGTTGGACGTTTGAATCATTATGGCGACTTCACCCATGTCTATTTGGGGTTTTCTAAATCATTAAAGAAATTAATGCGGGTCTTTTTATTTATAAATAAATATTTTTGAAAATGGACAATATCATATTAATTATCATAGGAATATCAGCATTTATAACTGGAGCGTTGATAGCCTATTTCCTTAAGATAAAAGGACTAAAAAGCAAAGCGAGAAAAATATTACAGGAGGCGGAAGCCGAAGCGCAGGTTATTAAAAAGGAAAAGATTCTGCAGGCGAAAGAAAAATTCCTTATGCTTAAAACTGAACACGAAAAGTACATTGCAGAAAAAAATGCAAAAATTAGTGCCAATGAAAACCGTCTGAACCAAAAAGAAGTGGCACTTAACCAACGCAGGGAAGAATCGCAGAAACTTTTACGTGAAGTGGAAATAAAGAAAAAAGAGGTAGATACAATTAAACAAAACCTTGCCTTTCAGCTCGAGATTGTAGATAAAAAGAACCTTGAACTGGAAAAACTGCATAAAGAGCAGGTTGAAAAACTTGAATCTGTTGCCGGTTTATCAGCTGCTGATGCAAGAGAACAGCTAATTGAATCACTCAAGGAAGAAGCAAAAACCGAAGCCATGTCGTACATAAACGATATAATGGAAGAGGCGAAAATGACGGCGACTAAAGAAGCTAAAAGAATTGTAATTCAGACGATTCAAAGAGTTGGAACTGAAACCGCGGTTGAAAATGCAGTTACTGTTTTCCATATCGAAAGTGATGAAATTAAAGGCAGGATAATCGGACGCGAAGGAAGAAATATAAGGGCCATTGAAGCTGCTACAGGCGTTGAAATTATAGTTGATGATACTCCTGAAGCCATTGTACTTTCAGCGTTTGACCCTGTAAGAAGAGAAATCGCACGCCTTTCGCTGCATCAACTGGTTACCGATGGCCGTATTCATCCGGCACGCATCGAAGAAGTGGTTAACAAAACCAAAAAACTGGTGGAGGAAGAAATTATTGAAGTAGGAAAGAGAACCTGTATCGACCTTGGTATCCATGGGTTACATCCGGAATTAATACGAATGGTAGGCAGAATGAAATACCGTTCATCATACGGGCAAAACCTGCTTCAACACTCGCGTGAAACTGCAAATCTATGTGCCATTATGGCAGCTGAGCTTGGGTTAAATCCCAAAACTGCAAAAAGAGCCGGATTGCTCCATGATATTGGAAAAGTTCCCGAGGAAGAAACAGATCTATCTCATGCAATATATGGCATGAAACTGGCCGAAAAATATAAGGAAAAACCGGATGTGTGCAATGGTATCGGCGCACATCACGATGAAATTGAAATGACAAGTATGATTTCTCCAATTGTGCAGGTTTGCGATGCGATTTCTGGTGCCAGACCCGGCGCAAGGAGAGAAATAGCTGAATCATACATTAAACGGCTTAAAGATCTTGAACAACTTGCCCTTTCGTATCCCGGCGTTCTTAAAACTTACGCTATTCAGGCAGGTAGAGAATTGCGCGTAATTGTTGGAAGTGAATCTGTGTCCGACAAGGAAACTGAAAGCCTTTCATACAATATTGCCAAAAAAATTCAGGATGAAATGACTTATCCGGGGCAGATTAAAATTACTGTAATCAGGGAGACCAGGGCTGTTAATTATGCTAAATAATTTTGAAATAAATAATTAATATAATTAAAATCAATACGTTATAAGCAGGAATACTTACAATTTTATTGAGTAAATACAGGCAGTGTAAAACAGGTTTTTGCACTGCTTTTTTTTGCTGTAAATACTGAATTTGAATAATTTCGTATTATCTATCCAATGATTTAATATACCAGTAAATCATTACAAAAAAATTCTAAGGTTTCAGATCCTGAAACAGATAACGCTTTAAATGCAAAAATTAAAAAAAAACGATAATAGCTCCTTCGGGCAGGCAATTAGAATTTCAATTCGAAGCACTTAAAAAAAATCAGGAAAACCTGAATAGTTCAATCTTATTTTAATGATTTTGACGCGAAATAAAAAAGCAAGTTTAAAACTTAAGATGAAATGAATTTCTTTATTTTCCATCAAAAAAACATAAACATTCGTGTATTATAAACCATTTGTAAAGAACGGGTAAATATAATTTATATACTTTTATAGCCCCTTAGAATTAAAATTAAAATAGATATTTTTCACTAAATGATTGATAAACACTAATTTTAATAAAAATGTTTGACAAAATTTGTTCAAAAGAATTTAAAGTATCGGTAATTGGTTTAGGATACGTTGGACTTCCTATTGCACTTGAATTTTCGAAAAAAGTTTCAGTTGTTGGATTTGATATTAAACCCGACAGGATTGACCTGATGAAAAAGAAAATTGATCCGAGTAAAGAATTGGATTCTGCCGATTTTGATAATTGTGATATTCTCTTTACCTGCTATCCTGAAGATCTTAAAAAGGCTCATTTTCATATAGTTGCTGTGCCAACGCCAATTGATGAGCATCAGAAACCCGATTTAGCCCCCTTGTTGAAAGCCACTGAAACGGTTGGAAAAATTCTAAAAAAAGGCGATTATGTAGTTTATGAATCTACTGTTTATCCTGGTTGTACCGAGGAAGATTGTGTTCCAATTCTTGAGAACCTATCGGGCTTAAAATTTATAGAAGATTTTAAAGTAGGTTTTTCACCCGAAAGAATTAATCCCGGGGATAAGCAGCACACGCTGACCTCGATTGTTAAGGTGGTTTCGGGCTGCGATAATGAATCGGCTGAAGAAATAGCGAAAACCTATGAACTTATTATAAAAGCCGGCGTTTACAGGGCCAGTTCCATAAAAGTAGCGGAATCTGCAAAGATTATTGAAAATACCCAGCGCGATGTGAATATTGGGCTAATGAACGAGTTGTCGATGATTTTTGACCGTTTGAACATAAACACGTATGAAGTTTTGGAAGCAGCAGGTACCAAATGGAATTTCCTGAAATTTTACCCTGGTCTGGTTGGGGGGCATTGTATAGGGGTTGACCCTTATTACCTTACTTACAAGGCAAGTCAGCTTGGCTATCATGCTCAGATTATAAATTCGGGCAGGGCTGTAAATGATTCCATGGGCGGATATGTTGCCAAGCAAACCATTAAAAAAATTCTTGCCAAAGATAAAGATTTGAGAAAGGTCAGAATCCTTGTTATGGGAATTACTTTTAAAGAAAATGTAAGCGACATCCGGAATTCGAAAGTTGTGGATTTAATCAGGGAATTGCAGTCGTACCATGTAAAAGTGGATGTGGTGGATCCTTATGCTGGTTTTCATGAAGTGGAAGAAGAATATAACCTTAAAATGAATGATAAACCCGAAGGATTGTATGACGCTGTTGTAGCTGCTGTTAATCACAAACAATACGCATCCCTCAGCGAAACCGATTTCGGGAAATTATGTACCCCCGATGGAATAATTGTAGACATCAAAGGAATTTACAGGGGTAAAATTAACAAGCTGGATTATTGGAGTTTATAGAAATTTTATGTGTTGGCCTTAAGTTTTCTTAGGGCCATTTTTTTTTAAGTATTTCTATAATCTTCATATACTTTTGAAATGCCTTCTGTTAGTCCAATTCGGGCTTTCCAACCATAGCGGTTCAGTTTAGATACATCCAGGAGTTTTTGAGTTGTCCCGTCGGGTTTGCCGGTGTTCCAGATAATATTGCCCCGATATCCAACTATCTCTTTAATTATTAAAGCCAGCTCTTTAATGGAGATATCTTCTCCTGAACCAATATTGATATGTGTATTTCTGATTTCGTGTTTCACAGGTGTTTCAATTCTATCAATTCCGAAAGATTCTTTGACAATATCTTTAAAATCAATATTTTCCATTATAAAAACACAGGCATCGGCCAAATCATCAGCATACAGGAATTCCCTGCGCGGATTTCCTGATCCCCATAATTCTACAGAACCTGGCGTAATTCCATAAGTTGCAAGTGTATCAATTGGTTCCAAATTATTTGATTTGCTTTTCACAGGATTTTTTTCAAAATCTCTTTTTATTTCTTCTACATCATTGTTCATCAGACATTTACCCAAATGCATTTTTCTTATCATGGCCGGCAAAACATGCGATTTTTCAAGGTCAAAATTATCGTTAGGTCCGTACAGATTGGTGGGCATAACAGCAATAAAGTTGGTGCCATATTGCAGGTTGTAGCTTTCAATCATTTTTATCCCGGCAATTTTGGCAATGGCATAGGGTTCATTCGTATATTCCAGCGGATTTGTAAGCAAATAATCTTCTTTCATGGGTTGGGCACAATCCCGCGGATAAATGCAGGAACTACCCAAAAACAATAATTTTTTTACACTTGTTTTTGATGCGGATTGAATTATGTTGTTCTGAATTTGTAAATTTTCGTAAATAAAATCAGCCCGGTACGTGTTATTGGCCACAATTCCGCCAACTTTAGCTGCAGCCAGGAACACATATTCAGGTTTTTCTGTTTCAAAAAAAATCCGGGTTTCATTTTGGTTTGTTAAATCCAGTTGTTTGGATGTTTTTAAAACAAAATTTGTATAACCTTTTGATTGTAAGTTTCTTAAAATAGAACTCCCCACTAAACCCGTATGCCCGGCAATATAAATTTTTGAATTTTTGTCCATCTTTTTTTCCTTGTTTTATTCGAAATAGTTAAGAACCCTGAAACCTCCATCCTGTAGGTATTTGTGCTTTTCCATGAGTTTGATATCACTTTTCACCATATCGTTTACCAAATCGGCAACTGAAAAGTCGGGGTACCAGTTTAATTTTTTGTTAGCCTTTTCCGGATTACCAATTAAGATATCTACTTCAGTAGGCCTGAAATAACGTGGATCAACTTTTACCACCACATCCCCGTTTTGATAAATACCCTGATTTTTAAGATCTGGATCAATAATTTCAGCTACAATTCCTTTTTCTTCCACCCCTGATCCCAGGAATTCAACTTCGATACCTGCCACCCTGAAAGCCATCCGAACAAATTCCCTTACTTCTGTGGTTTTTCCGGTAGCAATTACGTAATCATCCGGCTGGTCTTGCTGGAGCATAAGATACATTGCTTTAACATAATCTTTTGCATGGCCCCAGTCTCTTTGGGCAGATAGATTTCCGAGATAAAGTTCTTTTTGAAGCCCGAGTTTTATCCTAGCTGCAGCCCTTGTTATTTTACGGGTAACAAAGGTTTCACCCCTTATCGGCGACTCATGGTTGAAAAGAATTCCATTGCTTGCATGTATTCCGTATGCTTCACGGTAATTAACGGTGATCCAGTATGCATACAGCTTGGCTACTGCATAAGGACTTCGCGGATAAAACGGGGTTTTTTCGCTTTGTGGAATCTCCTGTACCAATCCATATAATTCGCTGGTAGAGGCCTGGTAAAACTTTGTTTTTCCTGTTAGACCTAATAACCTTATTGCTTCAAGTATGCGCAGCGTGCCAAGTCCGTCGGCGTTGGCTGTATACTCCGGTGTATCGAAACTTACATGTACATGGCTCATGGCAGCAAGGTTATAAATTTCATCGGGTTGTATTTCCTGTATAATTCTAATCAGGTTTGTTGAATCCGTCAAATCGCCGTAGTGAAGAATAAAATTGCGGTTTTCAACATGAGGGTCGAGGTAAATATGGTCAATTCTTTCGGTATTGAACAATGAACTCCGTCGTTTTATTCCGTGTACGATATATCCTTTTTTTATAAGCAATTCGGCCAGGTAGGCACCATCCTGACCGGTAATTCCGGTTATTAAAGCTACTTTCGACATTTTAGTAATATTTAAAAATGCGAAATTAAGCATTAAACAAACAAAATGGCATTTTTACTGACGGATAGGAGTAAAAAAACTGATGTTTTACTTAAGATTTTATTACCAGGTAAAAAAGCATTAACAAAAGGTATTACTTTTTAGATTTGGCTAATCGTATTGCTTGAATCTGCTCCAGACTTATCGCATCAAATTCATTTCCCCAGTTTGATCTGATGAAATTAATTACATTAAGGGCTTCCTCATCAGTTAAATCCAGATTGGGCATTGGTAATGAATAATATTTTCCATTTACAGTAATGCCTCCTTTGTTTCCAAACAATACATTTTCAATGACTTTATCTGCATTCTTCAGATAATCGGATCCTGCCAAAGGTGGATAGGTTAATTCAATTCCTTGTCCACTGCTCATGTGGCAAATAACGCATTTTGCCAAATAAATCTCCTGACCGGGACTAGACGCTGGCTGATTTTGAATTGTTTCAACCGCTTCCGAAACAACAGAATCAGTTGACATTTCTGTCCCAAATCCTTCATCTCCAAATGCTTCTGATAAATCTTCATCAATACCTTCCTGGGCAACAACAATTGAGCTATCGAAATCGGAATCAGTTGCCACCTGAGTATCAATTAATAAACCTCGAAAAATTGAAACAACAATAGCGATGATTGAAATGAAAATAATAATGATTGTGAAAGTTTTATAACTCTTATTAAAAAAATACCATGCCAGAAAAGTTATACTTAAAGAAAGGCCGGCTGGCACAATTGGAATTAATCCCAGGCCAACAATAGCAGTTGCCAACGAAATCAATGCAATTATTAAGGCAGGGATTGTAAGTAGAAAGGAAAAAAACCTGGTTGGTCTTTTTTTTATTAAATTTTCATCCATAAACTACTGTTTTAATCCTTTGGCTTCAACTAGTCGCATTTGAATACTTCCTACTGGAATTTCAGCCTTAAATAAGACTGGAACTTTGTTTTTATCGGCAGTTAGCCAAAAATTGTTGGTTTCTTTATTTACTAATGCCTTGTTGTTAATTGAAATACCTATTTTATAACAGGTTTTAGTCCCCATGGTTTCAGTTTTTATAGCCTCTTTCCCTTTATAGGTTAATGAAATATTGTTGGTTTTATCATCAACCAGAACTGAAACAACGGTAGTTTTTTTTAAAGGCATATTTTCAAAATCCAAAGTTCTGATATAATATAGAATTGAAATTAAATCGTGTGTATTGGGCGTGATTTTAATTATAGTTGATTTTTTTTCTGTATTCCGTTCATATTCATACTTAGCCTGTAATGCACTCCTTTTTATGGTGTATTTCATATTAAATTTATATCCGCCTTCATCAACATTTCGTTTAAAAATAAAAGGAAGTACTGTATTTTTGTCTACCCATGTTTGATATAAATCTCTGATTTTGAAGAAAGAATCGTAATTTGAATAAGTATTTGCTGTCGCCTTGATAGAATAAAGCTGCTTTCCATCGGCATTATAGTCAGCAACTTCTATTTTAATTTCAGCTAAATCTGCCCATAACGATGACATATAATAGGAACCTTTTAACTTTAAAGTTTCACCGGCTTGAAAAGCTGTATTTGAAGGAGCTTGCGAAATTCCGGTATTGGAAATTATTAATAGAAAAAAAACTGAAATAGAAAACTTCATAAAAATATTTTTTAATTTTAAAAAAGCTATATATCTTTTTATCAGATAATTATGTATTATCCGATATTTGACAAAAATACTATTTATTCGATGATGCACAAATTTGAAAAAGTTAACAATACTTAATGTTTTGATTATGATTTTTAATGATATTTTAAACAAAGAAAAGCATGATATAATGTTGATTACAAGAACATGACATTAATAATTTTACACATTAATGGTCATATTTTATTTTTTTGAAAAAATAAATAATATATTTTTGCACGATTCCCAAATATGAAAGAAAACATGGAAAATAAAACAAATGAAATTGACCTGATTGAATTATTACAAAAAATAGGTGACATGATCAGGAATGGCTTGAACAAATTAGGTAACCTATTAATGGAATTTTTAGTACTTCTCGTTAAAAAGAGCTTATGGATTATTGGCTTTACAATACTCGGAGCATGTATAGGCTTTTTTCTTTTTTCATTAACCAAGCGATATTACACTTCCGAAATGATGGCACGATCGAATGCTGTTGACAACAGTATTGTAATTAATGCTATTAACCAGTTAAACGAACTATGCTTAAATAATAACCGGATTATGCTGGCCCAATACCTGGGAACTGATATAGAAAGTGCAACTAAAGTTAAATCAATAAAAGCTTTTTATGCCATTGATAACAACAAGGATGGATTCGTAGATGAAGCTGACTACGAAAACACATATAATCCTTCAGATACAACAAAAAAGCGGTCAAATTATATATTTTATCTTAAAGTAGAAGTATTTGATGAAAAGGTATTTCCTATTGTTAATCATGGAACTAAGAAATATATTAATCAAAGTCCTTATGTTTCTCTAAATGATTCAATCAGGAAGGTACAAGCTTTAAATATGATCAATTACTATAATAATGAAATACAAAAACTTGATAGCTTGCAAAAAACCTATTATTACAGACAAATGCCTGCTGAAAGCAAAAACAACCAGATGATAATTTTAAATGAAAAAGAAATAAAATTAGTTCATTCTGATATTATTAATCTAAACAGAGCAAAACTGGATTTGGAAAGGAGTTTGCAAATTGACATTGATCCTATTACAGTTTTACAGGATTTTACAGTATTATCAAGGGAAGAAAATCCATGGACCAAGTATGTTAAAATGTTTGGGATTTTGTTTGCAGTTTTAGGATTTGTCTTGTCTCTAATATGGGAACACAGAAGAAGAATTTGTGAAATTATCAGACAAAACCAATAATGATTGAGTTTCTAATTTTTTGCAAAAAGGAGAGGAATCATTCTTGCCAGAGAAAGTGGTACCCGATTTTATCCAATTACTGAGAGTGTCTCGAAAAAATTGTTTACCTGTTAAAGATAAACCAATGATTTATCTTCCGTTTTCAATATTAATGGTATCGGGAATTATTGAAATTCTGATTATTTCAACACCAGAAGATTTACCAGCTTTTAAACGTATACTTGGAAGTGGTAAAGACTGGGGGCTTGAATGATTATGTAAAAGATCGACCGGTCCCTGATCATCGCCACACCATTAATTGCAATAAAATTAAAATTTCCTGACTTCTTTTAAATCAAGATTATTCAATATTAAAAATAGCTACATTGGGTATTTATCCTTTAAAAGCTGCTAATAATCAGTTTGTTAATGCAAAGGGACTTGCATTCATGCTCAATTTGTTAATTCTTAGGATTTGTTTTCCTTTACTTGAGTATTTGCTTATTGTCTATTGTCTGGTTTTAAGCCCGGCTTTGCTTTTTATTTATTCAAAAAATTTTAAATCACAAAAAAGCAGGCTGATTTCTAAAGAACTCATTTTGCCTTTATTACTGGTTTTACAGTTTATTTTTACTGTTTTATCTTTTGGTGTTAATGGGTTTCTTACACTCAGGGAATTAATTGTGGCAGTTTTTCTGCTTTTTTTTATGGCTACTTTTGTTATCACTATTACCAGCCATGAAGAAAAAGAAGTATTTTTAAACAGTTTTAAAAGTCAATTCATCTATTTTTCAATAGTTACATCCTTATTAGGTATATTAAAATTTTTTCTGGAGGTTTTGTTCGAAATTAAATTCGAATTTCTTGTAAATCAAAACCTTTATCCTATTGGTTCTTCGCTAAAAGTAGATTATAACTTTTTTGCAAGTGGCCTTCTTATCGGCTGTATTTTTATTCTGGAAAAGTTGATCAAAAAACAAGCATCTTCTTATTTAAATTACCTGTTCCTGGGTATAAACAGTTTGGCCATAATAATGGCTTCTTCACGCAGGGGGTTGCTACTACTTTTTTTTATTTTCCTTGCGGTGATGGTTTATTTTTTATTTAGCGACATAAAAAAATTTAAATCCTTTGTTTTTTTTCAAATTGCCTTTTTAATTACTGTTACAGCTCTTATTGGTATTGTAATCAAAATGGGTACACACGGCATGTTGAGTTTTAATTCAAGATACAGGATTGTATACACCTATAATGACTACCTTACCTTTTTTGTTAAAAATAAAAATGAGGAAGATACCTACCGAAAATTGTGGAACCGTAATTATAGGCAGGATTTAAAAGAGGTGTACAATAATGAGCTTAAACGAAAAAATCCTCCACCGTTAACGTTTGATAAAAACCCGAATTATAATCATCTCGAAAACGAGCCCTGGACCAATTTCAATTCAGTGCTTTCTGCTGAGAATTCTGGAAAAAATCCCATTTTACGAATTGAAGGTTTTACTTACAATTCAGGTGTTTATAAATTTATTAAATCCAAATCCATTCTTCCTTCCTTCAACATTTCGATGAATATAGCTACCAGAGGTTCGGATACTGGTATGGTAATTCATATTAAAAGTCGGAATAAACATTTTATTTATCCTGTGGCCAGCGGGTTGAATAAAGGTAAATGGGATAATTTGCAAATCCATGTCCCCTCGCCTGCTGATACATTGGCATGGATTTTTATAAAAAGTGGTGGATCCGGCATAAACCAGAGAAATGTTGTGTTGATTAAAAATTTTTCAATAGCATCTGAACAACATCAAAATAACAGGTTAGACTCCCAATTTATTCACCCCGAGATTATTGAACCACATAAAATTAATTACCTTCCTGTTAATTTCTTGCTAGATACTTTAAACTGGAACTCTTCGTTAACCTACAGAAAAACATATATCCTGGATGATAAAAAAATTATTTGTGTGAATCCGACAGAAAAAGAACAGTTTTTATCAGCCCGGATTTGTATCCCAAATTCTCAGTTTTACGAATTTTCTGCACTGGTAGCTGTAAACGGGGATAATAAAATTGCCGGACTTAAAGTTCAGAGCCGAAATTATAATACTGATTCACAAAAGAATATATATTTGAAAAGCAAAAACAGTTGGCATAAAATTGCCACAGTTTTTTATGGTTTAAAAGGTGATACAGTTGAAATTGTTGCACAGGTACATACAAATATTAATGAAGAGTGGGCACTTTGGAAAAATTTTGAATTAAAATCTATAAATACTGAAACACCCGGAAGTATGGATTTCAATAATTCAGGCAAAGTTGTACCTGTTGATTCAATTTTCAGCGATGCAAAACAAAGTAAACAAAAAAACCTATTATTTAGCCAAAGAACAGACCGGTGGATATATGCATTTGCCTTGTTTAATGGATATACTTTCAATCAAAAAATATTTGGAAAAGGATTTGATTACCTTGAAAAGTTCAGGATAAAATTTTATAAACCCGGACACGAATTTGATTACCCACATAATGTTTCCCTTTCAACCCTTTTATATTCAGGAATTTCCGGTTTACTCATCTATCTTTTAACCAATTTGATATGTGTTTATTATTATATCAAACAAAAAAAATACGCGCTGCTTGCAGCGTTTTTAGTGGTGGCAGCGTTTATTCAACTAAGCAGCAACTCAGCTTTTGAGTTGCCAATTTATGCCGGATTATTATTTTTGCCTTATTTGCTTGAAATATCGGTTAAAAGCTTAAGTTCCAATTCTAACAAATAATAGCTGAAGTTTAGTTTTGATATCGAAATTTATTGATTTTTTCAGAGAAGGTTTTTCGCGAAACCTTTTTAAATATGTTCTGGGAATTGGTGCCGGACATATTGTGGGATTATTGTTTCAAATTTTATTGCGGAGAATATATACCACCGATGATTTTGGACACTATGCATTGTTTACGAGCATGGTGGGTATAATAACCACTATTTCCGCTTTGCGGTACGAACGCGCGATACTTCTTCCCTCTGAAGAAGAAGAGGCTTACAGGCTTTTGCTTATTTCAGTATTTTTTACAATAATTGTAATAATAGTTATTTCACTCATAATCTGCATTTTCCCGGTACAACTTGCATCTTTTTTTAACGTGGATATGGAAATCTACAGGTTTTTTTACTTAATCCCATTGTCCGGATTTTTATTTTCATTATTCCGCTCAATTGAATTTTATATGAACAGGAAAAAAGCTTATTCTCAACTGGGTTTAAGCAAGGTAATTCGCAGAGTCTCTGAAGGGGGTGTACAGACAATAGCCGGAAAAACTGGTTACGGACTTTTTTTGGGCGATATTTTTGGGCATTTCTTTAATTTAATCTTTGGCGTTGCAGTAATCCGGAGGGATATTATAAAATACAAAAACATTAAACTTAATATAAAAAAGACTGCACTCAAATACATTGATTTTCCAAAGTATAATTTATGGACTGCCCTTGCCCAGGAGTTAAACACTGTAATCTTACCGGTTTTCCTTATTAGTTATTTGTTCGGACCTTCCTTAACCGGAAGTTATGATTTGTCGCGCCTTTTACTTTCGTTGCCACTTGCTATGCTTACTGTAGCTATTCAACAAATTTTTTATCGAAAGGTTTCGCAAATTGTAAATGCAGGTGAAACAGTTTGGCCGATTATTAAATTCTTATTTAAATACCTTGTTTTAACTGCCTTTACCGGATTAATCCTTTTCTTTCTTTTTATTCACGATATAATTCCGTTATTTGGATTAAAATGGATTTCGTCTATACATATTTCCAAAATACTGATTACAGCTTATATCTTTCGTTTTATTTTTGAACCTTTTTCTTCCTTTTTCTTCGTCTTTAGAAAATTAAAAACCTATAGCCTGATATTAACCATTTATTTTTTGGGCATTATCGGATTGTTTTTAATGCCTAAAATTGACTTTGATGTTTTGTTAATTTTACTGGTATTTATGGACCTTTTGTTCTATCTTTTTTTTAGTACTATTCTAATTTCTATGATTAAGAATTATGAAGCTTCAATAGTTAAACGTAATTAAAATATGGAATTTTCCAAAACCATTTTGAGTCGTTCAATTTCAGTTGCCAGTTACTTTTCAACTCTGGTTCTTGTCTTTTTTTTGCCGTTTAAAGACGATTTTCTGCCTGTTATAATTTCGGTTTGGGTATTGATTTGGCTTTTTGAGTTAAATTTTAAAACCAGGTTTAAGTACTTGCCTTCCAAATTATTGTACCTGTTATTTTTAACCTATTTCCTTCTTACCCTTTTTTCTACACTTTTGCAGGTTCCTTTTTCAGAAGGTATTCAGGCAATTCAGCTAAAGTTATCCTTTGTATTGTTTCCTTTAATTTTTGCAGGTGCAAACCCTACAATTAAAAATAACCATAAAAGTATTTTCTGGGCGTTTATTTTAGGCAATTTAGCAGCATCCCTGCTTTGCATTTTTATTGCCCTGGGCCAACATTTACATTTCCAATCCGGCCATATAACTCTCGAATACTGGATAGACCCTTATTATAAAAAATACTCTTTTTTCGATCTGATTAACCTCAGGGCCAACAGCTTTTCATATATTCATTTGTCAAGATTCCTGCATCCCTCCTATTTTTCAATGTATCTCAATTTTAGCCTGGTTTTGCTCTATTGGTTATACAAATATAAATGGATAAAAAGAAATTATGTAAAAATATTTTCCCTATTCACTGGTTTTATTTTTTTATTGATGATTTATCTTTTGCAATCAAGGGCTGGTTTGATAAGTTTTATTATTACCCTTGTTATTTTAGGTGTTTCGGAGTTAATGAAGTACAGAAAACGCCACCAGATCATTGTTTTTGTTATTCTATTTGTTTCGGTAGCTATAGCAATTGGTAATAACAAACAATTCAGGATGAGTGTAAAAGATTCAATTGAAATTTTGGACAATAAAGACCAGTTAACATTACAAAAATGCGATGCCCGTTTACAAACCATCTATGCTTCGTATTGTGTAATCAGGGAAAATTTCTGGTTTGGCACTTCACCTGCTGCGTTAGAAACCGAATTGGTGAAAAAGTACCACCAATTTCACCTTTCTTTTGCCGAAAAAGAAAAACTCAATGCCCATAACCAATATCTCGAAACCTTTGCCGGGCTTGGAATATTTGGTTTCATTAATTTAATAGGCCTGCTTTTTTATCTTGCGCTTTACGCCTTCAGGCAAAGAAGTTTCATCCTGATGGAATTGGCAGGTTTGCTTTCTGTCAATTTTATATTTGAATCGATGTTAAACAGGATATCCGGGGTTATTTTTATGATGGTATTTGTGGGCTTGCTAATTTATGCCCGGCCAAAATAGGATGGATAAAAACCCATGCATTTAAATATAATTTTCTAACTGGCTGCTACCATTTCCAGATTAACAAGTAAACTGCAATAATAATTTGGCACAATTTATATTATTTTCAAGCGCCAAATCAAATTTTCTATTTGCGACAACCTTAAACCATTTCAAATTTTTACAGATTTTATTTTATAAGTAATGCTGTACCATCAATCATTATGAAGCTTTGATGCATAGTATTGAATTTTTATCCTTAAAAAAAAAACATTTTACCTTCATTATTTAAATACGTTCTTATATTTGCCGAAAAATTTTCAATCTTTTCAGGATTCATTTTATTGGTAAATAGCTTTAACTAAATTTCGCTTTCTCGCAGACGACTGATCAAATATAGAAATTGTTATGGTTATTTTTCTGAAAATCAATGATATGAAAAAAAGATTTTGACTGGTGGTTTTTAATAGTTTCTGTTCATTTTATTCAAAATACTTAAATTACCTATTCAACTATTTTTTAAAAAGTCACATAAATTAAAATTAATGGTTTAAGATAATCTGATGGTTGAATCACCGAAAAAATCTACTTATAAAAATACAATTCAAAATATCAACTACTTTCTAACATTGGTTGTAGCCTTTTGGATGCCCTTAAACGAAGCCTACTACCCTGCCATTTTAGGATTATGGTTAGCCTTTTGGCTTTTCGAAGGAAATTTTAAAACCCGGTTCGGCAATTTTAAGGATGTTTATTTAATTATGGCATTTTTGCTTTATTTTTTGATTACTGTTGTTGCTGTCACTTATTCAAACAATAAAAATGATGCATGGTTTGAGGTTCAGAAAAAGTTGTCATTTGCTTTTTTCCCTTTTATCTTTCTGGGATCTAACGAAATAATAAAGAAAAATGTTCGTGCGATTTTAATGGCTTTTGTTTTGGGATCTTTAGCATCTTCATTCTATTGTATTGGAAATGCTTTTTATCAGAACTTACAATTTACTTACCATGGAATTGTTATTAAGTATTGGGCTTATGATGATTTCGCAGGATGGCCATTCTGGAAAGTTTTTAACGACAGGTATAACCTTTTTTCGTATATCTATCTTTCTGTTTTCAAGCATCCTACTTATTTCTCCTTGTACATCTTATTCAGCATTTGCATTATATATTTTTTTATTCTTAAAAATAAAAATTCCTCCAAAAGAAAGAAGTTTCTGGCTTCGATACTTATAATGTATTTCCTTGTGTTTGTGTTTTTTCTTCAATCGCGGGCAGGGATACTCACCAGTGTTTTTATGGTTATTTTTATCATTGTACTCGAAATTATCAGAAATTACAGCCGCAAATTAATTTTAATTTCTTCTTTTGTCGTGATTTTACTTTTTGGGCTTTTGGTTACCAACGAGAGAATTATTAGAAATATAAAAGAAATATCGGAAATAATAAAAGTGGAAAGAATTGAATACAAAAATTCCGACACCCGTTTTAATTCGTGGAGGGCAGCAGTGGCAGTAATAAAGGAGAATTTTATTATCGGTACAGCCCCGGCTGATGTAGAAGCAGAATTGGTAATAAAGTACAAACAATATGGTCAGGAACTGGCGGCCTCGGAAAAATTAAATGCACATAATCAATATCTTGAATCATTTGCAGGACTTGGACTAACAGGCATTATTTTACTTCTTGTAATTTTATTTAAAACTTTATTAGCAGGAATAAAAACAAAAAATTACCTGCTTATCCTTTTTTTATCCATGATAATGATAAATTTTTTATTCGAATCGATGTTGAACAGAATGGCAGGATTTCTATTTTTCATGTTTTTTATTGGCTTACTTTATTTTACAGGATTTCAGTTTAAATCTTCCGATGAAAATACGGTAATTACAACTAATGGTTAACAAAATAAGTCTCTGTAAAATGGCACTGACTACCAGTAAATCATTTGATTGACTGAAACAATTATATTAATTGAAAAAATTACTTTACATTACTAAGCATTCAAAACAAATTTAATTTCGAAACCAATTGAAAAAAGAAATGGAAAAAACAAACAACGAATTAGACCTTATTGAATTTCTTAAAAATCTTTTTAATTCTATTCCGGAATATTTTAAAAAACAATTGAAATTGATGGTTTTTTTAGGCGTGATTGGAATTATAGCCGGATTTTTTAACTATTTATTAAAAAAAGATGTTTGCCAGACTGAAATTTTAAAACTAATGTTTTTGTTTATTGTAGTGGGATTAATTTTGTGGCCCTTGCTTAAAATTGCGATTAAAAATACAACCCAAAATACTTCGAACCAGGTAAACTAAAAAAATTTTAATTCTGCGAAGAATATTATTTTACCAGGTTGTAATATTTAAATTCACTGGATGAATCAAGCAAAAATGAAGTTGAACAAAATTATCGGAAAATCTGAACTAACAAAGAATATTATTACACTTACCACCGGAACTGTATTGGCCCAGCTTATTCCAATCTTAATGCAGCCGGTTTTAAAAAGGATTTTTACACCCGAAGATTTTGGTGTTTTCGATATCTACCTCAAATTTCTTGGAATTATTTGCGTGGTTTATTCCTTAAAATATGAAATTGGAATTGTGATACCCAAAAAAAAGGTCATAGCCATTTATCTTACCATTGTGGCCGTTGTTTCATCATTGGTTTTTACGGCAGTTTTTTTAATTCTGGCCATATTATTTGGAGATGATATCGCTGAATTTATTGGCATTGGGAAAAATAAACTTTTTATTATGTATATTTTGCCGGTAAGTGCTTTGTTTTATTCTTTGTTCAATACCTTTAACTATTTCTTAATCAGGGAAAAAAAATTCAGACAATCCTCATTAAATAAAATTAGCAGGCGTGGTGCCGAGGGTATCGTACAGGTATTTTTTACTTTTTTGGGGCAGTTTAAAAGTTACGGGCTTATAATTGGCGATTTTGTTGGAAATTTCGTTTATGCTGTTTCGGCTTACCTTCAAAATTTTAAATGGCAAAAAATAGATGCAAGGATATTCAATAAACAGGCTATTAGAAAATATTTTATTGAATACCAGCAAATTCCAAAATACAATGTAATTCCGGAATTACTTAACAGTATTTTTGGTGCAACCCTGACCTTTCTGATAATATCAAAATTTTCAATCCGCGAAACCGGTTTTATGGAGTTGGCACAAAGAATGCTGATTATTCCATCGGCATTTATTTCAGTTTCAATAGGTCAGGTTCTGCTTCAAAGGATAACCGAACTTGTGCACCAAAAAAAAAGTATTTTGGGCGAATGTAAAAAAACAGTATCTGTTTTGCTGGTTATAGGTGTGGCCTTTTTTTTGGTTATATTTTTCTTTTCTCCGTTTATTTACACCATCCTTTTTGGTGCGGAATGGATAAAATCGGCCTATTATTCACAAATTCTTATTTTATATTTTACAGTAAGTTTTATTTTTTCTCCGTTTGGCCAGGTATTAATTGCGCTTAAAAAATTTAAAATCAACGCCTTATGGCAAATTGGGAAATTGCTTGTAATTTCAGTATTATTTTTAAAAAATTCCGGAAGTATCCAGGAATATTTGCATTTATACAATATAATTTCCACATCAACCTATATTATTTATGGAATTATTATATTTATGGCAATAAAGAATTATGAAGAACAAAGGATTAAAACTAATCTATAGCCGTTCCGATCAGAATATCATCCTGATTAGTTATTTGGTTTTTGCGGTTCTTTTTCTATCGTATGTGATAGAATTACCTTATTACTTTTCACACGAAGGTTTTAAAAATGAATTTGATTTTCGTAAAATTCCATTCCTACTCTTAATTCTTGCTTTACCACTTCTAAATCCATTTATTAAAACGGCATATATAAAGGCTACATGGAACATACTGATTATTTATCTTTTATATAGCAGCGTGATCTATTATTTCTTCAACGATGCGAGAATTTCAATCGTAATTCAGAACCTTATCCTAATACTAACCATATTAGTGGCTGATTATATTGAACCTTCAATTAAAATTAAAACTTTTGATGCAAATAAATATTATATTTTGCTGCTTCTTGTTGCCTTTTTATTTTTTATTCCCTTTCTTAAATATTATGATCAAATTAATCTGGGGAATATTTTATTCAAAGATGTTTATGAGACCCGGTTTTTATTCAGGAATATTGACAACAAATATATAGGATACTTAGAATCACCGCTGAGCAGGGTATTATTGCCTGTAGTGGCAATTATTGCGCTTAATAAAAGAAATATCTATGTTTTTACCATAGCGGTAATCATGATTCTATACATTTATCTTTGCAGTGCAACAAAGAGCTTGTTAATTGGAATATTGGTAGTTTTATTCTTTTACTATGGAAAAGATTTTATTGTTAAATATAAAATATTTGCTCTACTTGTTGCCGGCCTGTGTTTAACAGGGATATTTTTATCCTATTTTTTCAACGAACTTTACCTTTATGATGCATTTGTAAGAAGAGTATTTTTTATCCCACCGAAATTGGATAATATTTATCACCAATATTTTACAGGAAATTACACCTATTATGGACATTCTTCCCTTTCTTTTGGTTTTCTTCCAAACAAATATGGAGAATCATTAAGTATGTTTATGGGAGAAAATGTTATGAAAACAAAGGGTTTGAATGCAAACGTTGGAATTTTAACCGAGGGATATTCCGCTTTAGGATATCCTGGTGTATTTATTTCTTCGTTGATTTACCTAATATTAGTAGTTTTAATTAAAGCATTTAAATTAGCACCTGAATTTTTTGGATTAACCTTTATCTATATTTATGTTTTTAATTCAAGCTTTTTATCCACAATTTTTTTTAGCCATGGATTTTTCTTCCTTTTGGTTTTCCTATTTTTATTTTTAAATAATATAAATATCAAGGAATCAGGAAAAAGTTAATTTATTTATTCTTAATAAAAAAAGCTTGTTTTAAAAATTAATTCAATAAAAGAATATGCCATGATTGGGATAATAAATTACGGTTGCGGAAACCTGGGATCGATTGAAAATATGCTGGATTACCTGAATATCAGGAATATAATTATTAACAAACCAGAAGACATTGAAAGAGCTGATAAATTTATATTGCCTGGTGTTGGTGCATTTGATTACGGTATTAACCAACTTCTTACATCGGGCATTAAAGATAGTCTGTCGGAATGTGTTTTGGTTAAAAAAATGCCTATCCTGGGAATTTGCCTTGGGATGCAGCTGTTAACAAACAGCAGCCACGAAGGCAATTCTATCGGACTTGGATGGATTGATGCAGATACTATCAGGTTCGAAAACCATGCTGATTATAAAATTCCGCACATGGGGTGGAATTACGTTCATGATTTTAAAAATGAAGGAATTTTTGAGGGATTCCAGGAAATTCCAAAGTTTTATTTTGTTCATTCTTATTATGTTGTTTGTAAAAAATCCGAAAATATCCTGTGTCAAACCAGTTACATCAATAAATTTACATCCGGAATTATTAACCAGAACATCATTGGCATACAGTTTCATCCCGAAAAAAGCCATAAATATGGCATGCAGGTATTTAAAAATTTTAATAAACTTTAAATGATTAATAACAGAATTATACCCGTTTTGCTTTTGAGTGGCGAAGGTCTGGTTAAAACAATCAGGTTTTCGAAGCGAATTTATGTCGGCGATCCGTTAAATGCAATAAAAATATTTAACGAAAAAGAGGTGGACGAAATGGTAATACTGGATATTGAAGCTTCAACCAAAAAACAGAAACCCAATATTTCATACATCAAAAAGCTGGCTTCGGAATGTTTTATGCCCTTGTGTTATGGTGGTGGCATAACCAATATAGAAGAAATTGAACAGATTTTTTTCGCAGGTGTTGAAAAAATCTCAATTAATACAGCTCTTGCCGATAATCCGGATTTAATAAGCCGGGCATCAGAAAAATATGGCAGTCAAAGTATTTTAGGTTCCATTGATATTGACAAAAATATTTTTGGTAAATACCAGGTATTTGTGCAAAGTGGCAAAAAGAAACTAAAAGAATCGCCCGTTGAATGGGCTAAAAAGCTAGAATCAGCCGGTGCAGGTGAAATTTTCATGAACAGTATCCACAAAGATGGAACTATGGAAGGATTTGACATCGACTTAATTAAAGAAATTTCAGGATCGGTAAAAATTCCTGTTATTGCAAGCGGCGGGGCCGGAAACCTTGACCATTGTAAAGCCGCAATTGAACAGGGCAAAGCATCGGCAGTTGGGGTTGGAAGTATGGTTGTATTTAAAGATAGTAACCGGGCGGTTTTAATTTCATATCCAAATCAGGAAGAACTTAAATTTTTCAGAAATGAATAAAACGTACAAAATTTGCAGCAAATGTATCATGGACTCATCGGCCAACGAAATTACCTTTGATGAAAACGGGGTTTGCAATTTCTGTAATGAATACCAAAAAAATATTTATTTCAGAATATCGCAGGAAAAGGAAGCCAATGCGGAATTCAATAAAATAGTTGCAAAGATTAAAAAATCGAATAGAAACAAAAAATACAATTGTATTATTGGTATTAGTGGCGGTGTTGATTCAACCTACCTCGCTTACCTGGCAAAAAAAAATGGTTTAACCCCCCTGGCTGTGCATCTCGATAATGGCTGGAACTCAGAACTGGCCGTTAACAATATCGAAATGGCCTTAAAAAAACTCGATATTGACCTGTATACTTATGTTATTAACTGGGAGGAATTCAGGGACCTGCAACTTTCATTCATAAAATCTTCAACTCCTGATTTGGAAATTCCTACAGATCACGGGATATACGCCGTATTAATGCAATTGGCCAACAAGTTTGGCATTAAATACATCTTAACCGGGTTAAATTATAAAGACGAATCTATAATGCCCAAGTCCTGGTCGTACGGCCATGCCGATTGGAAATACATTAAAAGCGTACATAAACTTTTTGGCACCAAAAAGCTTAAAACCTTTCCTCATTATTCCCTTTTTTACCTTTTTTATACCATAGGGTTACGACAGGTAAAAATTATTTCACTGCTTAATTATATTGACTATAACAAGAATAATGCAATGGAAGTTCTTGAAAATGAGTTGAGTTGGAGAAAATACGAAGGAAAACACTTTGAATCTATTTATACCCGTTTTTACCAATCTTATTACCTGCCTGTAAAATTTGGAATAGACAAGCGGAGGGCCCATTTTTCGAACCAGATAAACAATGGATCAATAACACGCGAGTTGGCCCTGGAAGCTATGAAGGAACCTATTTATCCGGAGGATTTGATTGAAAAAGACAAAAAGTTTTTTATCAAAAAATTAAATATTACTGCCGAAGATTTTGAAAATTTCCTGAAAGCCCCTTCGAAGGATTACACACATTACCCTAATAACGAGTCAATTATCACAAATATCAGGAAAATTGTTGCCTATTTAAGAAAGTTAAATTTAATGCCCAAATAACAATATGAAGCTGGTGCATATTTGCAGCGATTACAGTGGCACCCATCTTTATAGGTCACTAATCTCGCAGTTGGGTAATATAATCCTGAATCAGATTGTTTATGTACCGGTACGAAGCCGGGAACTGGTCGGAATGTATGATATTACAAACGGGCAAAATATAAAAATTGTCTATTCATTTATTCTCAGAAAATGGCATCGGCTCTTTTTTTTCAGGAAAATAAATGACGAGTTTAAAGACTTTAATGGGAAAATTGATATTCAAAATTATGATCTGATTCATGCCCACTTTCTATTTAGCGACGGTGCACTGGCTTTGAAATGTAAAAAAAAGTTCGGGACAAAATACGTTGTAACTGTCAGAAATACAGATATAAACATTTTTTTTAAATACCTGCTTCATTTACGAAAAACCGGGTTTGAAATTCTTAGTCATGCAGAATCGGTAATTGTGTTAAATCCACGCTACAAGGAAAAATTGTTATCCTATCTGCCTTATTCCCTGCAACAAAAAGTTCAGTTGAAAATGTTTGTGGTACCAAACGGTATTGAGAATTTTTGGTTGGAAAACAAATTTTCCAGGCAATCAATTACTGATAATCAGCAGCTTAATTTGCTTTACGTGGGGGAATTTTCTAAAAACAAGAACCTGGAAACCTCTGTTAAAGTAGCTGATTCACTTATAGATAAAGGAATAAATTTAAGCTTTAAAATGGTAGGAAACTATGGTGATAATTGTATCGCCATTCGAAAACTTGCTGATAAAAGACCTTATATACAAATAATTGACAAAGTTACCGACAAGAAAAAACTCATGCAATATTACCGCGAAGCTGATATATTTTTAATGGTTTCGTTTTATGAAAGTTTTGGGCTGGTTTACCTGGAAGCGATGAGCCAGGGTTGTCCGGTAATTTATTCTGCCGGACAGGGAATTGATGGTTATTTTAAAAATGGAATAATTGGTTATTCCGTTCACCCAAAAAACACGGAAGAAATTGTAAATGCGGTTTTAAAAATCAGGGAAAACTTTAACTTATTGTCAGCCAATTGTATTGAAAATATTGACAGTTTTTCGTGGCAATCTGTTGCTGATAGCCTTCAACGGATTTATAAACCAGTTTTAACAGCAGGTTAATTGTTTAAATCAACAAGTATTTTTTGGGTGTTTACCTGGTTTAAATCCAAATCGCTTAGCACTATAAAATAGTAGCCATCGTATTTAAATACAGAAGTATAATCTTTTTCTACAACATAATTATCACTTTCTATATGTTCGGAATACAGGAATTGCCCTTTCAGATTGTATATTTCAAGATTAAAATTCTTTTTTCCGGCTATTTTTATTATCCCATTGCTTGGATTAGGAAAAATAATTGGGGCTTCATTCGATTTGTATACGTTTCTTACAAAAGAGAAAATTTGTGCATGACTAAAATTTACCGGAATCCGGTATTGAAACCCAACACCATTTGGGTTCGATGAAAGGTAATCCCTTAAAGAGATATTGTCTAAAATCCGGTTATAGTCAAGGTTGTTTGTAAAATCGTTGTTGAGCAGGCTTGCTGAAATAGTACTGCCAAAATCAAAGCTGGATGCGGGAGTCAGGACAAACGATTTTGACCAGGTTTCGGATTTTGTATTGTTAATTGTAACCGGCAGAAATTCCTGTGTATTGCCAAGCGATATTTTTAACCTTCCTGATGTATCTAATTCGTTGGGGTTTTCGATTTTAAGTCTTACAAACTTCTGGTTAAAAGCGTTTTCCGTATCAGAAAGTGTTAAATTTAGTGAGGTTCCGTTCGCCTCCTTGCTAAAACCTGATTCGATAAAACCCTGTCCACCTGTTATTATATACCCATGCTGTTCACTGTAACTATTAAGAGTAAGGCCATAATTTTCAAGCGATAATTGGCCAAAATTCAATAAAGTGGTATTTTTAATGTCAAGGTCTTTGGTTAATGTAAATTTTGAATTTTCCTTAATTAAAAGAAATTCAGGTCTTTGGGAAAAATTCTCCAGTATTTTGTCGGTAAAATCGCTACCGCCATCCAGAATCAGGCTAAATTTTCCTGAAATATTGAGTTGGAATGGCAACTGGTAATTATCATCAACAGCTATAGAATCCAGTAATATTTGATCAGCTTCCAGTTTAAAATCGTTGGTGTTGACCATCAGATTCGGGAATTTTTTCCCGCTAATTTTCTTAGCCAGAAATGGGTTTCCCTGTATTCCTTTTATCCAGAAATTACCATTAATGTTTAAAGAGTCAATTGATAAAAGGCTTGTGTTAAAAATTGTCCTTTCATTGTCTACAGTATTTATTGTGGAATTGGTAAATGTAGTTTTGTTTGCCGATGAACCTGGTAAAATTCCAACATTTGAATTTTCAAGTAGGAAATGATAAGGCGATTCAATTTGAAATCCGAGGGCCGGGCTATTGAAATTGGCTATTTTAAGGAAGGAACCCGTTGACCAGACAGGAGTTTTTAGCCAGGAAGAACTGTTTTCGAAAATAATTCCTGAATTAGCTGAAACTATCAGCGGGTCGAGATTAACACCTTGTTGTGAGTCAAATAGTATATAAGAAGTGTCCAACGAATTGCCCAACTTAATTTTATTTGAATAACCCATTAATAAAGAGTCGCTTAAGCCTGAAATTTTGGAACAAATGTAAAAGGCACTGCTGTCGGGGTTAAATGGGTGATAAGCCGAAATTCGGTCTGGAAAAATACTGGTTTCCAATTTGTTTTGGTTTTGGGGCGCTACTAAAAATAAATTCTTCGACGATAATTCCCACACATCGTTGTACATTCTTGAAATAAGAATATTTCCAAAACCAGCCGAAAGTAATACTTTATCACCAGTGTTCCATAAAAATGAGGCATGCCTGTTTCGGTAAGCTGTGTCTGTTTCAAGTGTGGTCCAGTTAACGCCATTTTCAGAATACCAAAAGTCCTGAAGATTGCCGTAATTCGTAGGCTCATATTCATTTAATGGATCAAAACCTGCAATGAGCCAGATTTTTCCATCAAAATAGGTATAATCTATCCATTTTCGGGGCACCCAGGGTGCGCTTTCCAGCAACTTTGTCCAATGCAGGCCATTCAGCGATTCCCAAACATCATTTTCGCCAACCCCAGCATACATCATAAATTTGGTTCCGGTATACACAAATGCAGGTAATTGCCTTATTTCCTCATAGGGCAAGTCTGTACCGTAAATATTCCAGTTTATTCCATCAGTGGATTTTCCAAACATATTTCCATAAAAAAGATAAAGTGTATCTCCAACTGCGACATATCTGCAATCATTATAAAAAACAGGATTCCGCCGGTACTTTTCCCAGCTTACCCCATCGGTACTCATAAGTACAGTATCGCTTTTAAAAACCATCATTTTGTTATTAAAAGCTACATATCCACAATAATGATCAAAAGGCGGATGTGGATTTACAAGTTCCCAATCCAGTGCATCATCAGATTTCCACACATTTGTTTTAGATGACCAGGTTTGTGTATCGTAGTTATAGTCCCAACCCCCAAAAATCCAGAATTGGTTGTTATAGAACATCGAGGCGTTTGGAGAAGAATCACGTGGTGAATATTTTGTCTTTGTTGTTCTTTTAACCAATATGCCTGGAAAATTGTTAGAAGCACCAATACTAACCCTTGCGGGGTTATATACAATGAAATCACCATGAATATCCGGGTACCTGCCAATTGACTCCCCTGCAACAAAACATCCCATGTATTGGGTTTCGAAATCCTTGTTTTCAGTATTAACTTTTAAATATAATTTCCAAAGTTCTTTTCTGTATTCGGGAAGATTTATTTCTACCACACCTGCCGAAAATGGTTTAATTATAAAATCCTGCAAATTAGTACTAAAACTCGTAGAATCGTATTTTATCTCAATTTTACTTATTGATGCATCTTTTTCAGAATCATTAAACACTTCAAGTTTTAACTTTTGGCCCGAATCGAGTAATACCTCGTTGATTATTACCTGGGCATTCGAAAATGAGATTACCAGGCAAAATGTTACTAATAATAAAAAAATTCTTGGTTTAAACTTATGTTGAAAAAAATCTATCACTCTTAATTATTTTGGTAAAACATCTAATATCAAATATTTATTATTAAAATTAATTTGTTGTACTTTGTCCTTGTTAAAATTTTTTTTTTTAACCGCATTCAATAAAATAGGTTGATTTTGATGTGGCGAAATTATTAAAATATGTATTATTTTGTGAAATTAATATTAATTTCAATTCTGTGAACCCTGAAAAAAATAACCAGGTAATTTGGATCATTAATCAGTACGCTGCCCCCTTGAAATACAGCCATTTTGGCGCCAGGCATTTTTTTCTGGCAAAAGAATATATTAAACAGGGTTATAAAGTCTATATCATTTCCAGTAATTACAACCATTACATGTACCATTTTCCGGAAGGAAAAAACCAATTTAATTTTGAAGACGAGGAAGGAATCACTACAATTTGGGTAAAAGGGTTCAGGTATAAAAATTCAAATGGTTTGGGCAGGGTTTTGTCATGGCTACTTTTTTCAATTAAATTATTTTTTCTTCCCGTAAATAAAATGATAAAGCCTGATATTGTAGTAGTTTCATCGGTTTCAATTCTTCCTGTTATTAATGCACTGTGGTTTAAATTTAAATTTAAAGCCAGAAAGTTTATTTTCGAAATCCGTGATATTTGGCCTTTAACTTTTACTGAAATTGGCAAGCACACAAAATACCATCCACTGGCTTTATTCCTTGGAATTTTCGAAAAAATAGCTTACAGGAAGGCTGATCATATTGTGGCTACAATGCCGAAAGCTGATTTGCATATCCGAAAAATTATTAAAAAAAATTTTAAATTTAGCTGCATCCCACAAGGCATTGACCTGGATTTTTACGCTAATTTAAAAGATTTGCCCAAAGAATTTATAACCAGGCACATACCTCAAAATAGGTTTGTTGTATGTTATGCTGGTACCATAGGGCTTTCAAATGCACTGGAACCATTGGTTGAAGCAGCCCGAAATATGCAGAATCTAGATCCCGATGTACATTTTATATTGTTGGGCGACGGCCATGACAAGGATTTACTTGTAAAGAAAGCTGCTGGTTTAGCAAATTTGAGTTTTGTGCCGAAAATTAAAAATTCTGAGGTACAATCGTTTTTAAAGCATTGCAATGTTTTGTACGACAGCGTTTTATCATCAGGTTTGTATCAATTTGGAATTTCACGGAACAAATGGATGGATTATTTGTACAGCAATTTGCCAATCATTGTTTCCTTCAGGGGATATGATGATATGCTTGAAAAAACCGGTAGTGGAATAATAATAGAACCTGAAAATCCTGAAGCAATTGTTAATGCAATTTTAAAAATAAAAGCTTTAAGTACTGCTGAACTGGATAAAATGAAGAATGGCCGGGATTTTCTTTTAAATGACAGGACTTATCAAAAACTGGCATCCGATTATATACAAATTTTCAATGCTTAAAAAATGGAAGAAATAGAAAGAATAAAAGAAGCCTATACCCACAGGCAAAATGATAAAAGAATTGTATTAAATGAGAAAAAATTCCATTTTAACTATTACATGACTTCCGAAAGGGAATTAAAATACCTCGAAATTATAAAGTCGAAATTTGACGATTTAAAGGAATTGAAATTTCTTGAAATAGGCGCCGGCAGTGGTTACAACCTGTACTTCTTTGCAAGACATGGCTTTAGGTTAAATAATATTTGGGCAAACGAATTGTTGGAAGACCGATTTAAAGCATTAAGCGACAATTTTCCGAATTGCAATTTAATTGAAGGAAATGCACTGGATTTTAAAACTGGTGTAAAATATAATGTTATTCTCCAGTCAACGGTATTTAGTTCTATTCTTAGTTTTGAAATAAAAAAGAAAATAGCCGATATGCTTATAGGATTGCTGGATGATAATGGTATTATTTTGTCGTATGATTTTTTATACGATAATCCTAAAAATAAAGATGTGAAAGGAATTTCAAAAAAAGAAATTCAGGAATTGTTTAATAAATCAAGCAAAATAGAATACACGAAAGTAACACTTGCACCGCCCATTGGGCGAAGAATTGGTAAATTATACCCCTTCATTAATTCACTTTTTCCATTTTTGCGAACGCATTGTATTGCAACAATTTATAAATAAATCAACTTTCTTTTTGCACCCAATTGAAATTTTATTGCTTAGAATGATTACGACAATCCTAATTGCCAGATAATTTTAAGATATGGAAAATCTTTTTGCCTGAATAAGTAAATTCAGTTATAATTGTTGTAAGATTTAAAACAAAGAATATGATACCATTTTCACCGCCACATATCAACCAGGAAGCCATTGACGAAGTGATTGACACCTTAAAATCAGGATGGATAACCACAGGGCCGAAAACCAAAAAGTTTGAGTCGGAGCTTACGGAATATTGTGGAAATAAAAGTACATTATGCGTAAATTCTGCCACTTTCGGGCTAGAGTTGGTTTTAAGATGGTTTGGTGTGGGTCCGGGCGATGAAGTAATTATTCCAGCCTATACTTATTCAGCTACCGCTAATGTAGTTGTTCATACAGGTGCCACTCCTGTTATGGCAGATATAAATTCTTCCGATTTTAATATTTCAGTTGCCGAAATTGAAAAAAAAATATCCGAAAAAACAAAAGTTATTATTCCTGTCGATATTGCTGGACTTCCGGCTGATTACGAGGCCATTGGCAAATTGGTATGTAAACCTGAAATTATTAAAATTTTCAATCCCACTTCCGATAACCAAAAAAAACTTGGCAGAATTTTAATTTTGAGCGATGCTGCCCATTCATTTGGAGCTACCTGCAAAGGTAAGAAAACCGGAAACCTCACCGATATCACTGTATTTTCATTTCATGCAGTTAAAAACCTTACCACTGCCGAAGGAGGCGCAATTGCTTTAAACCTTGATGCTCCCTTTGATTGTTTTGAAGAATATAAGCATTTTAATACAATGAGCCTGCACGGTCAAAATAAGGATGCACTTGCCAAAACACAAAAGGGTGGTTGGCGTTACGACATTGTGGATGCCGGTTTTAAAGGAAATATGACTGATATTCAGTCTTCTCTGGGCCTTATAGCACTCAAATACTATGATTCTGAGAATCTTCCGGTGCGAAAAGAAATTTTTAACACCTACAGCAAAGGATTTTCTTCAAAAAAATGGGCTGAGTTGCCAATAGGTTCAGATTATACAAGGGAAACTTCGTACCATCTTTACACTTTAAGAATTAGAGATATTACTGAAAACCAAAGGGATCAAATAATTCAGTTGATTTTTGAACAGGAAATTTCGGTAAACGTTCATTTTATTCCTTTACCTTTGCATAGTGCATACAAATCAAGAGGTTATGAAATGAAAAACTATCCGGTAAGTTACGACAATTATTCACGCGAAATTTCATTGCCTGTTTATCAAGATCTTAGCCTTAAAAATGTAAATTACATCGTTGAAACTATTGTTAAAATTGTTGATTCTTTTTTAAAATCATAATGATACGATTTTTTGATATAATTCTTTCTTTGATTGGACTAATATTATTGAGTCCGGTTTTCATCTTTATCGCCTTTTGGATTATTGTAGACAGTCCCGGAGGGATTTTGTACAAACAATTCAGGGTGGGAAAAAACAATCACGATTTTATCCTCTATAAATTCAGGACAATGGCGGAGGGATCGGATAAAAAGGGCCTTCTGACTGTTGGAAATAATGATATGAGAATTACAAAGGCGGGAAAGTTTTTACGCAAATATAAATTTGATGAATTGCCTCAGCTGTTCAATGTATTAATTGGAAATATGAGTTTTGTAGGCCCACGTCCGGAAGTGAGAAAATATGTAAATCTGTATAATGCTGAACAAATGGACGTTTTATCTGTAAAACCAGGCATCACCGATTTTGCTTCTATCGAATTTTCAAACGAAAATGAAATTCTATCTAAATCCGAAAATCCTGAAAAAACGTATGTTGAAGAAATTCTACCATTAAAATTGAACCTGAATTTAAAATACATTAAAAATCAAAACCTTATAAATTATTTTAAAGTGATAATTCTTACATTACGAAAAATATCAAACCCTTAGAAAAATAATAAAACTTTGAAAATTTCAGTAACTGAAACTGAATAATAGTGCTTTTAATTACTTTATCCCATTGATATTTTAATTGTTCACTTGGTGATAAACCTGTTTTTTTTCAGTTAATATTCCGATATTATCTGTGAAAAAAGCAAATCAAAAGATTATCCCATCAAAAAAAAAAATCCAATCATAAAATTCAGAAATAAAAAATCTTAATTAGCCTTACTTTTAACGTGTTTAACATAAAATTTTAAAGATGAAGAAATACAAATTTGCAGTAATTGGATGTGGAAGAATTGCTGAAAGACATGCTGAGCATATATCAAATAATGGAATTTTGCAGGCGGTTTGCGATATAGTGCCTCAAAAAGCCGATAAAATGGGAAAACAGTATAATGCAAATATCTATTACAATATCGACAGTTTGCTCGAAAAAGAAAAGGATATTGATGTAGTTTCTATCTGTTCACCAAACGGGCTGCATGCAGAGCAAACTATAAAGGCGCTAAGGGCAGGATTTCATGTTCTTTGCGAAAAACCAATGGCACTTTCAGTGGCCGATGCCGGTCAAATGATTTCTGAATCTTTAAAAGCCAATAAATTATTGTTTATCGTAAAACAAAACAGGTTTAATCCCCCGGTAGTGGCGGTAAAGAAAATTATTGACGAAGGTAAGCTGGGTAAAATTTACAGTGCACAGTTAAATTGCTTTTGGAACAGAAACGAAGCTTATTATAAAACTTCTGACTGGAAAGGAACCCTTAAACTTGATGGTGGTACACTTTATACGCAATTCAGCCACTTTATTGATTTACTTTACTGGTTGGTGGGCGATGTGAAAGAAGTTAAAGCAAAAATTGGAAATTATGGACACCAGGGAATAATTGAATTTGAAGACACTGGTGTTGTTTCACTTGAGTTTTACAATGGTGCAGTTGGAACAATTAATTATAGTGTAAACAGCTTTCAGAAGAACATGGAAGGTTCAATTACCATATTTGCCGAAAACGGCACTGTAAAAATTGGCGGTCAATACCTGAATGAACTGGAATACCAGAAATTCAGTAATTTTGAAATCAGCAATCTTCCTCCAGGCAATCCGCCAAATGAATACGGAGAGTATAAAGGTTCCATGTCGAATCATGATAAAGTTTACGAAAATGTTATTGATGTGCTTGAAAATAAAGGAATTATTGCTACCAACGCTTTTGAAGGGATGAAAACCGTTGAAATAATTGAAAAAATTTATACAGAAGCAACCAGGAACAAATAAAATAAATTTATGGCGAATCCTATTATCCTTCAATCACAAATAAAAAATGTCGATTTTGGCGAAAATGTAAAAGTAGTTGAACCCGTAAATATTTACGATGCCAAAATTGGGAACAATTGTTTTATTGGTCCTTTTGTTGAAATCCAAAAAGGAGTAACAATCGGCGAATTCACCAAAGTTCAGTCGCATGTATTTATCTGCGACAAAGTAACAATCGGAAACAGATGTTTTATTTCGCACGGGGCAATGTTCATTAACGACACTTTTTCGGGCGGTGGCCCTGCAGGTGGCGATCAAACCAAATGGAAACCGACCAAAATTGGGAATCATGTTTCAATTGGTACAAATGCCACCGTTTTACCTGTAGAAATTTGCGATGATGTAGTAATTGGCGCTGGTGCCGTGGTTACCAAAAACATTACCGAACCCGGCGTTTACGTTGGAAATCCGGCGAAAAAACTTAGGAATTTATAATTTTTACTTAGTACATAAATAATTTTAAATATATCTGAAATGAAAATACCATTTGTTGATTTAAACATACAATATAAATTACTTAAAAAAGATATTGATGCCGCAATACAATCGGTTATTGACAGAACTGCTTTTATTAAAGGCGAAGAAGTTGAAGAATTTGAAAAAAGCTTTGCAAAACTTTATGGTGTAAAACATTGCATCGGGGTTGCTAATGGTACAGATGCCCTTTATATTGCCATGAAAATGCTTGGCGTTGGTCCCGGTGATGAAGTAATAACAGTGTCAAATTCATGGATTTCAACCTCCGAAACTATCGTACAAACTGGTGCAAAGCCTGTTTTTGTAGATATTGATGAGTATTCTACCATTGATGTTACCAAAATTGAAGAAAAAATTAATGAAAATACAATAGCCATTATTCCGGTTCATTTATATGGTCAGCCTGCTGATATGAAAGCCATCAAGGCAATTGCTGAAAAATACCAGCTTTATCTTATCGAAGACTGCGCTCAATCGCATTTTGCTGAATTTGAAGGAAAGAAAACGGGTACTTTTGGCGATGTTGCTACTTTTAGTTTCTATCCGGGTAAAAATCTGGGGGCCTATGGCGATGCCGGTGCCATTATTACCAACGATGATGAACTGGCAAACAAAATGAGAATGTATGCCAACCATGGCGCCCTTAAAAAACATGTTCATATTACAGATGGGATTAATAGCCGCTTAGACACCATTCAAGCCGCTATTTTAAAAGTAAAACTTCCATATATTTTTCAATGGAACGAAATGCGCTTGAAAAATGCCCGTTATTACGATGATACTCTTGAAGGCGTTGGCGATATAATCACTCCGGCTGTGCGTAAAAATGTCACTCCTATTTATCATGTATATTCAATCCGCACCAGGCACCGCGATGATTTGATGAATTTCCTGACCGAAAATGGAATTGGAACAGCCATTCATTACCCGGTTGCCCTTCCATTTATGGAAACCTACAACTGGTTAAATCATAAACCGGAAGAATTTCCGAGGGCCTACCAATTTCAGCACGAAATTTTATCTTTGCCCATGTACCCCGAACTTAAAATTGAAATGATGAATTATGTTGCCGAGGTAATAAAATTATTTTTCAAGAAAAGAGAACTATAAAAGCAATTAATTTCCGGAAATTTTTTTATAGAAATTAAAAAGCCGCTAACTCAAATTTTAACGGCTTTTTAATTATAAATTTTTTACTTGCAATATTTGTAAATATCATCCTGGCTTTCAATATCACCCAGTCTGGCCGCATTCTGCCATTCATTACAGGCTTCTGTCATTTCACCAATCATCTGGTGGGCTTTGGCTTTAGCTTTGTAAACCTCAGTAAGCTTTGGATTTAAATCGAGCGCCATAGCGTAATCTTTTATGGCATATTTATAAGTTTTTGTTACCATATAGGCATCTGCCCTACCAGTAAAATATTCGGCTTTTCCGGGATTGGTTTTAATTAGTTTCCCAAAATTTGAAATGGCACCGAGGTAATCGCCGGTTTTAACTTCAATTCTGGCTTCTGTAAACTGGGCATTTTCATTTTCAGGATAGTACAACCTGAATTGCGAAATATCCGATTGGGCATTGGTGTATTGTCCATTTCCAAAATAAGCTTCGGCCCTTGCCAAATAAGCTTCTAAATTTAAACTATCTTTTAAAAGGAGTTTATTTAACAATTCAAGGGAGGTTTTATATTTTTGAATTTTATTGTTGCAATTTGCCAATGAAATTGTATAATCAGTCATTTCGGGCTTAAGTTTACAAGCATTATTATAAGACTCCAAAGCTGATTTTGCATCATTAAAATGCATGTAAACATTTCCTCTTAAGAAATATGCTTCTGCATTTTGATTATATTTCGAAAGATATTCATCGAGCCTGTCGGCAGCTTCAGCATAATTGCCTGACTTAATGGCGTATTTGGCATTGTTTAGTATGTTTTCTTTAGTTGAATAATGTTCTGTTTTCCAAAGTTCATCCCAGGATTTTTGATTTTTCAAACCAGAAAACTCAATATAGGATTTTATAAAGTTCTCAGGCAATTTCGTTGGCGAATCAAGGTATTTTGAAAGATTTGCAATTGCTTCTTCTTTTTTATCCAAACCTGCATTTGCCCTGGCTAAGAGCAAATAATAATCTTCTGTATCAGAGACTTTAATTTTCGATAAATCGCTTAAGCAAGCCTGATAATTCCTGTTTTCAAGATTTGCAGCTATTTTCAGCAACAAAGCATTTTTATGTTTCGGGTAGTTTTCCAACTGAATGTTTAACAAGTCAATTGCTTTCTGATACTGCTTTTTTTCAAATGCCAATTTCGCATTTAAGTAATTATTTGTCTGTGCTTCTAAGCTAAAAACATTAATAATCAGACCAATAGTTATAATAAATATACTTACTTTCATATTTCTTTATTTTTTAGGCAACTCAGAGCCGCCGCCTGAAAAGACATGAATAAACCCGGTTAAATTTCTGACTTCCAATCCTGTAATTCTATATTCCCAAACATCGCAAACATAATAATAAACCCCGCTGGCCACAAGTTGTTTCGTCATCATATTTCTTCCGTCCCAGTTAATATCCGGATTTGAAGTTTGATAAATAAGGGCTCCATACCGGCTGTAAATTTTAATATCTATTTTTTCTACCAGTTGGTAAGGAAATGGTTTAAAAACATCATTTACCCCATTTCCATCGGGTGAAAATGAATTCGGAAGTTTGTAATAATCACAGATATCAGCACATACAAAATTTTCTTTTGAACTTTCATTCTGAAAAGAATCAACGGCTGTAACAATATAACATCCGGCGAGTGTTTGTTCAGGATAATGCCAGAAAACAGTGTCGTCGGGGTTTTCAATAGTTTTTATCAACTGGTAATTTTCATTATTCCCCGGAGTATAATAAATATTGTATTTTATCACATCATTAGCGCACGAATGGTTTGGATTTGTCCATCTCAGTTCGTTCCGGGCACTGTCGCAATTATTAAACAAGGTAAGAACCGGGGGACAAGGTGGAAATGTGTCTATTGGTATCGCACATGCTTCCTGCGAAAAGTTTATAAGGGGATGCGGAATTGTATCCAGTCCATATTTTCCTAAGCATTTTACTTTATAACAATAGGTTACGCCGTTTGTCAGGCCAACATCCAGATAATTATTTTTCGTGGTAAATGCAATTGTATCAAAATCATTTGCAGGGAAAGTTTTTCGCAATATTATGTACTGATAATTTTCCCATGGCACGTTTGTATTTATAGTAAGATCAACTTCATTGTCGCCTGGTTTTAAAGTAAGAAAAGGAGACGATGCCCTTGCCGGCGCACCAATTAAATTCCATTGATCGGAAATAGCATTATAATTAAACAAACCGAGCTTATAAATTCTTGGTTTTTCTAAAGTATTGTATAAAGTATCAATATAAGAAACATTATGGATGCCATCAATTAAAACCGGATCAGTAAATGCAGCGCCAATCAGGTCATCAGACCTGTATAGCTGGTAGCGGTAGGGGCCGGGGTTTGCAATGGAGTCAAAATCAAGAGGTTCCAGCCATTTCAGGTGTATAGCGCCATTTATTGCATCGGTAGTTGAAACGCTGGCTTTTAAAAAAATTGGAACTCCACGTGCAAGTTCAGTACAAACTTCTTCTGAGGCGTAACTATCAATTCCATCGGGATAAAAGCAACAATCATGGGAATATTCCAACCTCAAACAACTCATCTGACATTACCATCAACAAACTGTATTTCTCCAGAACTGCTGAATGATCGAATCAATCACATTCCAGATCAGGCAACTTACCTGCAGTTTAGGTTGCACACCATTATTGATTTCGCGTAAATCTCAGCTCCATAATCCCTGCAACTGATGAATCCCACTCGGCAAAAATACTGCTGTTTTAGAGTCAAGCATAACATTTTCAGGCGCTGGCTGAACTTACATTTATATTTATACTTTAGGCTAACAAACTGGTTTGGATTGTCGCTCTGGTGCTTTTAAATATTACAAGGTAGGTTGCTTCCGTACACAGCACACGGTAAGTCCAGGTAAAAGCGATGTTACGGTTCCAATCCTGGTTGAATCTCTGAAAAAGGTGATTTATAGCCGCCAGATCATAGACCCCACTTGTGGAACTTAGTGTAACTTCTTCATTTTGTGTGTCATGAGCAACTACCTGAAATTTAATGGTTGAATCTGCTTCAACACAATAATCCTGTAAAGTATCAATTACGGGAGGCTTATTGTCAGTTTCTACTACTTCAATCTGAATATCACGTATGATGCTGCCAATCCTCACTCCCCGCCTCCATTCAGAAATTTCAACAGCAACATTAAATATACCCAGGTTTTCCGGATAATCCCAAACCAGGTCACCATTCACAGGATTAACTTTAATACTGTTTTTTGCTGGAGGTAAAAAATAATTTGTAATCGGTTGCCCGTTATCGCCAAGGCAGGTAACAAGTTTATACGATAGACTGTCCCCATCCGGATCAAAAGCATTCGCATTATGAATAAATATCTGGTTACGAGCGGCTTTGTCTATTGGAGGATTAAGCATAACCGGGGTACTGTTTGAACCAACTATTTGGTTTATCTGCAATATGGTACGAACTGCAAATTTTATATTTACAGAGTTAGGAATGTTAAGCACCCCTTCGTTCCGGTTTGGATCCTGCATCATTATGATAAAAGTTCCCGGGCCTGGATAAGTATGTGTTATAATATAAATATTTTTCTTGTAATCATCAGGCAAATAGGTTCCATCTCCGTTTGCTCTTGGAACTGTTGCGTAGGTTCCATCGCCAAAGTAGATATCCAGTTCAGGTCTGTCGGCTGGTGCTTTTGTGTAAGTATAGGTTGTTAAAGTGATTTCAAACGTGTAATCTCCTTTTTGAACATAAGTTATCTCCCCTGCCCTGTTATGTGTGGCAAACACCGGCCATTGAATTAAAATTCCAATAGCCAGGAAGAAAAGGATTTTTACCACTTTTAGTTTATTCATGTTTCTAGAATGTGAGTTTTTCATTTGTTTTCTGATTACTGAATCTGATCGCTTTTTGTTCATTCTTGTATGTAAAAATCAGCAAATTGGTTTGATCCTGGTACAAATCTGTCATTAGTGAATTATTAATGTCAAAGACATTGGTGTTTGCCTTGAAATCATAATTATAATAGAGCCAGATTGATTGTTCCTTAAATTCCATTTTCTCAAATTTCATGTCCGATTTTGTTTTATCTTTTCCATTAATAACAAGCCGGAAATGCTCCATAATATACCTGTCTATGTACTTACTTGCCCCCTCCGCCGGATTTCCTTCCAAAAGCTTTAAGTCTTTGCCGTACTTGTTAAGTATTATAGTGTTAAAATCATCAACAAACAATTTAATCATTATTTCAAACTTCGCAGCCGACGGGTTAAACTCAATATTGGTATATGATAAATGAACCGGATGCATTTCAGATGGTTCAAAAACTGGTTGAATTTTCGAAAATCCTTTTGGTGAATAATTTGCCAACCATGCATTTGAGAAATGAAACGGCACTGCAAGTAAAATATAAACAAAAAAAGTCTTCATCCTTATTTTTACTGTAATAACAAGCAAAGTTACGATTTATTATCTTTAATGAAATAGATTTTCCTAGAACTTTAGTTCCTATATTCTCATCTTTAACTCAATTTAACTTTTCAATATTCCAGGTATTTTTGACTTTGCTTAAAAAAGTTGCAATTTTGGATTGAATAATTTTATCTGAAAATGTCAGTATTTAGAATGTATCTTGATCTTGGCTTTCATCATATTATTGATTTCAGGGCTTATGATCATCTGCTTTTTATCATTTGTTTATGTGCAGTGTATCGCTTTAATGAGTGGAAACATGTTGCAATATTAGTTACTGCCTTTACTTTAGGGCATTCATCTGCACTGGCCCTTTCCACGCTTAACATTTTAGCTATAAAGTCAGAATTGGTGGAATTTTTAATTCCTCTTACAATTTTTATTACTGCCGTGGCAAATATTTTAGTGAAATCAACCGATTATTCTGCATCACTTCATAGATTCAAATACATTACAGCGTTGGTTTTCGGGTTAATCCACGGATTAGGTTTCTCAAATTTTCTTAAAAGTCTGCTCGGCAACGAAGAGAGCATTATTACCCCTCTTTTTGCATTTAATCTGGGTTTGGAAATTGGACAATTATTAGTTGTGAGTGCTATTTTTGTAATTGCGCTGATTACGATTGATTACCTGAAGGCTCTTAAAAGAGAATGGTCACTTGTTCTTTCGGGCATGGGACTGGGCGTTTCTTTAATCCTGATGTTTGAGCGTTCAGGTTTATTTTAATTAAAAAGTCTATTTTAAACTTTTAAGCAGGATTGTGTCGAGTTTCTTAGTCAAATTTGCTTTTACTTTCTCCATGTCAATTTCATTACCCAGTTCCTTGCACATGGAAGTTGTTCCTTTATCGGTGAAACCGCAAGGGTTCATTAATTCAAAATATGACAAGTCCGTATTTATATTTAATGCAATCCCATGCATGGTCACTCTGTGGCTGCTTTTTACACCTATTGCACAAATTTTTCTATAATAATCGGTAGTTCTATCCTTTGTCCAAATGCCGGCTGCACCTTCAAGCCGCATTGAAACTATTGAGAATTCCTGCAGGGTTTGAATCACAGCTTCTTCGAGTCTAGAAACATATTCGCGTGTATTTATGCCATATTCATCCAGGTCGAGAATTGGGTATATAACCAGCTGACCTGGTCCGTGATAAGTAATATCGCCGCCCCTGTCAATCTGGTAAAAATCAATTCCTTTTTGTTTTAATAAAACCTCATTCACCAGCAGGTTTGTTTGTTTCCCGCTTTTACCAAGGGTGAAAACATGTTTATGTTCACATAAAAGAATATACTGTTTTTTTGTTGGTTTTTCCAGCTTTTTTGCCTCAATCAAATCTTCGAACAGTTTTTGTTGTAAATCCCAGGCATCCTTGTAATTTATCAAGCCTAAATCATTATAAATCACTTCTTTCATAACGAAAAACTACAAATGGAATTTATATTTTCTGAAAACAGATTTTGACCTAAAGTACATGTTTTTCAGCATGATAAGATGAACGGACCAAGGGTCCGCTTTCCACAAATCTGAATCCCATTTGCAGGCCTGTTTTTTTTAAATCGGCAAATATTTCGGGTTTAATATATTCCACAACTTCAAGATTATTAAGCGAAGGCTGTAGGTATTGTCCAAGTGTAAGTACTTCGCAATTAACATTTCTCAAATCATGCATGGTTTCAATAACTTCATCAATAGTTTCTCCTATCCCCAGCATTATTCCAGATTTCGAACGTATTCCACTTTCTGAAACAAACCTGATTACGCTAAGACTTCTATCGTATCTGGCTTTACTCCTCACTTTGGGAGTAAGCCTTTTTACGGTTTCCAGGTTGTGCGATATAATGTCAGGCCGCTGATCAATTATTTTACTAATCAGGTTTTCATTCCCGTCAAAATCCGGAATTAACACTTCAATAGTGGTTTGAGGATTGATTCTTTTTATTTCTGAAATTGTTTTTGCCCATGCGGATGCCCCTCCGTCTTCCAGGTCATCGCGATCAACCGATGTAATAACACAATGTTTGAGTTTTAAAAACTGAATTGACTCGGCAAGTTTAATTGGCTCTTCAGAATTTAATGGCAGTGGTTTTCCTGTTTTTACCGCACAAAATTTGCACGATCTTGTACAGATATCTCCCAGAATCATAAAAGTTGCCGTCCCTGCATCCCAGCATTCTCCCAGATTAGGACAATCCCCACTGGTACAAATTGTATGAAGATTGTTTTTCCTGATAACCCCTTTTACCTCTGCATACGATGTTCCTTTGGGCAAGCGAATTTTCAGCCAATCGGGTTTTCGTCTGTTATTATTGTTTTCCAAATTTTTTTCCTCCTTAATTAGAATCAGGCCATTGTCTTGGCATCGGGCTTTAAAAAACTCAAAATTCCCAGGATGTAGGAATTAAGCCCAAAACCACTAATACTCCCTCCACATACAGCAGCAATCTTTGAAACATGCCTGAATTTTTCCCGCTTAAAAATATTAGAAATATGTACTTCCACAACAGGCACATTTATAGCTGATATCGCATCGGCCAGGGCTATTGAAGTATGCGTGTATGCACCCGCGTTCAGAATTATTCCGGCATATTTACCTTCTGCATCATGTATCCTGTCTAACAATTCCCCTTCGTGGTTCGATTGAAAATAATCAATTGTATGCCCGGAAAACTCAATCCTGAGTTCATCTAAAAATTCCGGAAAAGATTTACTTCCATAAACACCAGGTTCACGTTTTCCCAACAAATTCAGGTTAGGTCCGTTTATAATTAAAAAATTCATTTTTCTCCAGATTAATCCGCCCAAAAGTAATCAATTTTTAAAATTCTTTAAGTCATTTATCAAAATGTAAGATTAACTTAGCTTTTGTTGTCACTTCAAAAAGTATTTATTTAATTTTGAATAATAATCTTTAGTTAAAACGATAGCAAAATAATGAAAACAAATACTGTATGAATCTTTCCTTGCTGCTTCAGGATTACAATGCTTTTTTAAAAATTGAAAAATCACTTTCGCCCAATTCAATTGAAGCTTATTTTTCTGATGTTGAAAGGTTTATAATTTTTTTGGAGGATAATTATCCGGGTATTTCAATTCCTGAAATTGAACTTATCCATCTCAAAGAGTTTTTAGTTTTCCTTAACCAGATTGAAATAGCCCCACGCTCTCAGGCTCGTATAGTTTCAGGAATCCGATCATTTTTCAAGTTCCTGTTAATGAGGGATATAATTGAAAAAGATCCAAGTCTTCTATTGGAATTGCCTCAATCAGGAAAAAAATTACCTGTATTCTTAAATATTGAAGAAATTGACAAAATTGAAAATGCTATTGATCTCAGTAAAAATGAAGGGCATAGAAACAAAGCCATTATCGAAACAATGTATAGTTGCGGTCTGCGGGTTTCTGAACTCATCAATCTTAAAATAACAAATTTGTTTTTTGAAGATGAATACATTAAGATTACCGGAAAAGGCAATAAAGAAAGACTTGTTCCAATAAGTAAAAAAGCCATTCATGATATAAATATTTATTTTAATGAAGTACGTAACAATCAAATCATAAAAAAAGGAAACGAAAACTTTGTTTTCCTTAACCGCAGAGGACAAAAGCTTACCAGGAACATGGTTTTTAATATTGTGAAAGATTTATGCATAAAAGCAGGCCTCGATAAAATTATCAGCCCACACACCTTCAGGCATTCCTTTGCAACTCATCTTGTAGATGGAGGGGCTGATTTAAGAGCAGTACAGGAAATGCTCGGACATGAGTCAATTCTTACCACCGAAATCTATACGCATTTGTCACGGGAATTCTTAAAACAAACCATTATTGATTACCATCCCCGTTCTAAAAAAAAGTATCAAAATATATAGATGTGTTGATAAAATATAGGGTTTTGTTAAAAATACTTAATTTATTTTAATTATACCCCTGAATTTATCATTCGGAATAAAAAATAAACTCATAAAACGAAAATTAATTTATTTTTGTGGGCGAAACGCTAAAATTTAATAAGAATGGTTAAAAAATTAGACCTAAGCTTGTACGGAATTAAAAATGTAAAGAAAATAATTTACAATCCTACATACGAAGAATTATTTAAAGCAGAAACTGATCCACATCTGGAGGGATACGAGAAAGGAACATTAACCAGCACCGGTGCAGTATCTGTTGAAACAGGAATATTTACCGGACGTTCTCCAAAAGATAAGTATTTTGTAAAGGACGAAATTACTGAAAAAAATATGTGGTGGGACGGGGTTATTAACAGGCCTATAAACCCTGATGTATGGGATTATTGCAAAGAACTTGTAACTGACAGATTGGGTTCAATTGACAAGCTTTACGTGGTTGATATTTTTTGTGGCACAAATCATAATACCAGAATGAAAGTAAGGTTTATCATGGAAGTGGCATGGCAGGCCCATTTTGTAACCAACATGTTTATACGCCCTTCGCATTATGAATTGGCAAATTTTGGGGAACCAGATTTTGTTGTAATGAACGGCTCTAAAGTAACCAATCCAAAGTGGAAGGAACATGGACTGAATTCAGAGGTTTTCGTATTTTTTAACCTGGGCATGAAAATGGCTGTTATTGGCGGTACATGGTATGGTGGTGAAATGAAAAAAGGAATTTTTTCTCTCATGAATTTTCACCTTCCACTAAAAGGAATAGCGTCTATGCATTGCTCGGCAAATGTTGGAGAGGATGGAGATGTTGCCATTTTCTTCGGACTTTCTGGTACAGGAAAAACTACGCTTTCTGCCGACCCTAAAAGATATCTGATTGGAGATGATGAACATGGATGGGATGACGATGGAGTTTTTAATTACGAAGGTGGATGCTATGCGAAGGTGATAGACCTGAGCGAGGAAAATGAACCGGATATCTGGAGGGCTATCAGACGTGATGCTCTGCTTGAAAATGTTACAATTAAACCCGACGGCACGCCTGATTTTTCAAAAGCATCTTCAAAAACTGAAAATACCAGGGTTTCCTATCCTATTCACCATATTAATAAAATTGTACTTCCCTCCAAAGCCGGACATGCAAATAAAATTATTTATCTTTCGGCTGATGCTTATGGTGTTTTACCCCCTGTTTCAATACTCGATGAAAAATCGGCACAATATCATTTCCTTTGCGGATATACTTCAAAACTGGCAGGTACCGAACGTGGAATTACAGAACCTGTACCCTCCTTTTCTCCTGCCTTCGGTGAAGCTTTCCTGACCCTGCACCCTACAATTTATGCTAAAGTGCTTGCGGATAAAATGAAAAAACACAATGCCCGCGCATATTTGGTAAATACAGGTTGGAACGGAACCGGAAAAAGAATTTCGATTAAAGATACCCGCGCTATAATTGACGCCATTCTTGATGGTTCAATTGAAAAAGCGGAAAAAATAAAAATTCCGGTTTTAAACCTTGTTGCTCCTGCAAAGTTGAATAATGTTACTGAAAATATCCTCGATCCCCGAAATACTTATGCGGATAAATCGGAGTGGGAGAACAAGGCCAGGACATTATCGGAAAAATACATAAAGAATTTTGAGCAATACACCGATACACCTGAGGGAAAAGCACTGATTCAGGTTGGACCACAGCTTTAAGTTTTAAAACCCGCGTCAGGCGGGTTTTTTTTTCAAATATTGCTAACTATTCAAAAAATCTGAATAATATTGCAGCCGGAATAATTGAATCCTTACCATATGAATAAAAATATGTAAGGCTTTTGCAGCGAAATCTGAACTTCTTTCGTAAGGACTAAATGTATTTATTGCTTTAACTAATATTATGCATTGCACAATCAAATATCCAATTCCATTATTTTTCAATCAGTTGTATTTGAAAGCCAGTGATTTTTTATTTCAGTGTTGACACAGCGAAAACAATATTCTTTGAATAGTTACCATTGCAGGATCGCGGAAAATTAATCATTCCAAATAACATGGGGCAAATAAAAACATTTAAAGATAAATAACGTTTTAGTGAGCATAACAGAAAGAATTTTAAAGAAAGTAATACAATAAAATAATCAGAAATTAATAATAAATTTTTATGATAATGAAAAATAAACTTAGAAAACTTGCAATAATTGCAGTTATTACCACATTGGTTTTTCAGGCATGTACAAAAATTGAAACAAGGCCTAATCCAACAATGGCATTTTCCACCGATACAGATACCATACTTACCAGCGGAAAAGATAGTTTATCAGCTGGTGATACCGTTCAGGTTGGACTCAATTGTACATGGAATGGTACTGACGAATTAAGAACTTTGAGTATTTATCTTAACAATCAATATGTAAATACTTACGCAGTGCCCAGTAACGTTATAACAACCGGTATAATATATTTGAAAATAATTAAAACGAATTTGTCTTCCGATAGCTGGGTTTTTGAACTTACAGATGCTAACGGACAACGGGGGTACCTTTCATTATATATCCCTAAATCTACAAAAGGAAACTCTATAAAAAAGATTTCTAATATTATTTTAGGTGCGCAATCAAATGCAGGGATTGGTAATTTCTTTTCTGTTATCAACAGCACTGTTTATAGCTTACAGAATGCCACAAATAACCAGGAAGATATGGATTTATTACTTGGCTATAATAGCACTGACAAAGCCTATCTGGCTTCGCCAGCAGCTGATTTAACAGGTGATTACGATTTATCAGCGTGGACTGTTAAAAATAATACATTATTTTGTCCGACTACCCGATCAGTTGCGGAATTTGATATGATTGAAACCGACTTGCCCATAATTTCTTCTTTCTATGAAGATCAAGCTACTGATAAAATTGTGTCGTTAACCGCCGGAACTGTTTATTCATTTAAAACTGCTGATGGAAAGCTGGGACTTATAAAAATTATTTCTGTTCCTTCTTCCAATACCGGAACATCTAATTTTGAGATAAAAATCCAGCCTTAAAATTTAAAAAATAACAATTTCAGGAATTAATTAAAACATACTGCCGGTTTCTCCTGCAACCCTCAGTATGTTTTTTTATTATGCAGGCGCAGATTCGAAATTCTGTTTGTTTTAGCTTACTTATGGGTATAAGTTATTTTTTATCTTTTTTTATACTTATCTTTAGATTATATCATAATTGATTTGTTTAGTGCGTTTAAGGAATAAACTAAAAAAGATGAAAACTAATTTAATCAAATACATTGCAATTATTTTAGTGTTTCTAACAGGAATACTCTCATGCAAGAAAGAAATTAACAATACTGCTGGTCCGGTTTTAGCGTTTTTGACCGATTCTGGATTTTTATATACCGATACTATTTTGCCTTCAGGCGATACTGCCCTGATTTCGGTATCATGTGAATGGAATGGAAGCAACCCGCTGAAAGTAGTTAATATTTATATGAATAACAACCCTGTTTCTGATCCAATTGAATTAGTAGACAGTTTAGGCCAGAATTTTTCATTTGTTGTTAAGGTTACAAAAACGCTTGTAGCAAAAGAAACCTGGAAATTTGAAGCTGCAGATGCCGGCGGACATATCAGCCAAATTCAGTTGGTCATTTACAACGACAATTCCGGGGGCAATATCCTTAATATCAATGGAATAATTGGCGCCCAGTTAAATCCTGCTATCGGAAGTTATTATAATATTGCAACCGGTGAAGACTATATGAAAGAAGAAGCTGAAATTACGCAGGAACTGATTGATATTGTTGGCGGTTATGAATTTTCCGAGAAAAGCTTTTTTTCTTCACCGGGGTCTTCAAACTTTTTCAACGCTTATGATTTCTCATTGTGGACCAATAAAAATCTTACCCTCTTTTGTTTGACAAATTTATCAGTTGAACAATTTAAACTAATTAATAAAGATAACCTGCTTATTTCATCTTTTCACGAAGATTTGGCAGTTGATATCATAAGCAATCTTCAACCCAACGAGATATATTCATTTAAAACCGCGGGTAATAAATATGGCCTGGTTCAAATAATTGAAGGCGCTATAAGCGAGTCGGGCTTCATTACTTTTGATGTAAAAATACAGGAATAAAGACAATCGGTTAAAAATTATTTATACAACTGGTAAACAATGATTTGACCTTGCTCAAATTCCAGGGTAAATACTGTACCTGTCGATTCATTTAATGTTCCCATCCATAATTTGTCAAGTATTAAATCCTGCAATTTATATTTCAGGTTTCCCGATGTAATTTTTGTACCCTTGGATAAACTGAATATGGATATTTGCTGACCAATAAAAGATTGGAATGAAGTTGTACTGTAAACGGGGGTAAATATTCCTGAATTGGTCATACAGGATATTTTAGCGTTGAGTCCATAATCAGCAAGAAGCGAAATATTGGCAATGGTATGATCTTCCCTTTTTCCTGTGTTTCCGGTAATAACAATATCTTTAAAACCATTTTTTAAGGCCCAGTTTACCGCCTTTGTCTGATCGTTTGTTTCCTGATCGGGGTCATGAATAATAAGTTCCGGGAATTTTTTCTTTGTTTCTTCCGACAATGAATCTAAATCTCCTATAATAACACTTGGCAATTTTCCCCTTTTTATCAGCTCATCTGCGGCGCCATCGCAGCAAATTATTGTTTTAGCTTCGTTTAAAGCTTTTAATGGAACAGGATGATTTGGAAATTCTCCATTTCCAAGAATTACTACAGATGAAAATTCCATTTATATTTCTTTTATGGTATTATACTGAAATCTATTTTAAGCCCGCAAATTTATTGATTAATCCTTATCCCTTAAAAAATTTAAGAAATTAAACAAGGTTAAAAATAATTGCCCGGTAAGGGCATTGTAAATCTATAAAATAATCTTAGAAGCGGCGAAGGAAACAATGAAGGTTGATATGTCCCTTTGAATGCGACAAATTGTTCAATGCCTTAATTTTGTATTTGCTCAAGCAAATCCCTGTCCTTAACTAAATCGAAAAAGTTGTATTCCAGTACATTTTATATTGTTTTCGGTAAATCTAATACAAGTCTCTGATATATAAAGGATTTAGCATGGCTACATAGCATTAATATAATTTACTTTATATTTTATTTATATTTAATCTAAATAAAAATTGCAATTTTTATTTTTTGATTTTAACTTTGCACTTCAAGATTTCAAAATAATGGAATTAATCATATCGCCAATGCCAGATTCAACCTTACCGGAAGTTCAACTTCCCGATAAGAGGTTTCTACAGTTACTGGGAGAACCCGGCATAAGGAAACTGATCAGTGATCATTACAATTTATTGCGAATAAGTAACATTAAAAGCCTTTTTCCAACAGATGACATAGGTCTTGAACAAGCAAAAAAAAATTCATCCGACTTTTTTATCCAGCTCATGGGAGGACATCCCTATTTTAACGAAAACCGTGGAAAACCAATGTTGGCCCAGCGGCATTTAGCATTCAGGATTACACCCGAAGCCAGGCTGGTTTGGCTAGAATGTTTCAGGGAAGCATTAAAAACAATAAGCATTGATGATGAAATTTTGGAAAGCTTCTGGAATTATCTTAATCTATTATCGATGCGCATGGTGAATACGAAAGAAGATAAACCCACTTTTGTTTTCAATTTTAAAAAGTAATAAATTTCATATTTTAAATAAAAACAACATTTTTTAAACCTTAAATTATATTAATATGGCAACACGCATTGCAAAAGCAAAATGGAACGGAACCCTTAAAGATGGTAAAGGCCTTATGAGTTTTAGTAATTATGACGGGCCTTTTACTTTCGCTTCACGATTTGAATCGGGTAATGGAACTAACCCGGAGGAACTAGTAGGTGCAGCACAGGCTGGATGCTACTCAATGTTTTTATCTGCACTTATCAGTGGTGAAAATTTAGTTCCTGAAAGTGTTGAAACTACTGCAAAAGTTCACCTCGGCAAAGATGATATTGGCCCCGTAATTACTACAATAGAACTTGATTGTCAGGTTAAATGTGCTGGCTTATCGCAAACAAAGTTTGAAGAACTGGCCAATGCAAGTAAGGAAAAATGTCCCATTTCAAGGCTATACAAAGGAACTGAAATAAAACTAAATGCAAAATTATTATAATTTGAATTTTTGCTTATTATAATAATGAATGCAAGTTAGTTATTGAACAACTTGCTGACATTATGAAAATTGCATGAAATAAAAAACCCCGGTAGATAATACCGGGGTTTTTTACTTTTCACTTTTTATTGGTTTTTAATCAATATCGGATCACCAAATCCCAGATTTTTCAATGGTTCAAGCTGGGTGGCAGCATCTCCCACCACCAGGTAAACCATTTTATCTGGTACAATGTATTTTTGGGCCAGTTGTTTATGGCTATCCAAAGTCATACTTTTCACAATTCCTTCTTCTTTTTTAACATAATCGAAAGGAAGATTATACGAAGAAATTTCATTTAACATTCCTATCAGACTTCCCAATGTTTCAAAACGAAGGGCATTTGATTTTAACAATGTGTTTTTTGTAAACTCAAGATCTTCGGCTGAAATACCCTGACGGTATTTTTCCATAATATCTTTGAAAATCTGCACTGATTCAAAAGTTGAATTGGAGCGAACACTTGAAGATGCCCAGAAAGGACCATTAAATTTATAGGGTGTAAATCCTGTATAAGCACCATAAGTAAATCCTTTTTCCTCACGCAAAACCAGGTTAACCATTCCACTAAATGAACCACCTAATTTTTCGTTCATCACTACAGCAGGATAATAATCGCTGTTCAGGCGCGATAAAGAAAGATAGCCTATCCTTATCACCGATTGTTTGGCTCCCGGAACATCTACAAAATATATTTTTGATTTGTCAACAGCCGGAAAATCCTTGAATTCGGGGATTTTTACCTCCTTTTTGGTCCATTCTTTTGCCAAAGCCTGAAGGGATTTTAAAACCAAATCTTTTTTAATACTTCCGGCCACCATGAATGAGGCCACCGATGGGGAGAAATTTTTCTCATAATAAGCCTTTAAATCATCCAGGGTTATACTTTGAACCGAAGCAACTGTTCCCATCTTATCAAAACCAAGAATACTGCTTTCTCCGTAAAGAAGTTTATTAAAATTGAGTGATGATAGATAGTTCGGATTGGCCTGGTTACGCTGAAGAATATTTATAATTTTTGATTTTGCAAGTTCAAATTCTTCTGCATCCCACCTTGGTTTTAGAATCATTTCCTGTACCAAATCCAATGTTTTCTGGTAATTCCGTGCCAATGTATTTACTGATATATTAATTCCTTCTTTGGTAGAGGAAACATAAACACTTGCACCCAGCATTTCAAGTTCTTCTTCGAGCTGAAGCGGAGTCTTATCTTTTGTTCCCTGCTTGAACAATTCAGCAACCAGGTTTGCTACTCCGATTTTGTTTTTATCTTCGAGCATCATTCCCCCATCTACTACTATATTAAATTGAACCAGAGGTAATTCCATCTGTTCAATGCCATAGACTTTCAATCCATTGGCCAATGTACTGTTCCATATTTTAGGAAGGTTAATAGCCGGATCAGGACCCAATGCAGGCATTTTGGATCGGTCAAGTTTTGTTTTGGTTTTTATAATTTCTTCATTGTCAACTACATCCTGCTTAACCTCGGTTGCATTTTTAATGTTCTCTTCCACTACATTTGCCTTAACTGAGTTCGCCACCATAAGGTTTAGCTGTCCTTTGGGCACAAAACTGGTTTCAACAAAAGGTTTTCCTTTAATATATTTCTCATACACCCGTTTAACATCTGACACGGTTACTGCACGGATTTTATCTATTTCTTTTTCAATATATGAAGGATCACCTATGTATTCATTATAATAGGCCAATTGATATGCTTTATTAAAAACACTACTAATATTGTTATAATAATCGGTTTCGAGACTTGCTTTAATCCTTTCAAGGTCTTTATCAGTAAAACCCTCTTTTTCAAATAGATCAAATGATTCGAAAACACCTTTTTCAATTTCATCAAGACTTATTCCACTATTGGCTGTAACCCTCACGTTAAAAGCACCTGCCAGTTCCATTGAACTATTGTAAGCGACCGGTCTCGATGCCAGTTTTTTCTCTTTTTCAATTACACGGTACAATGGTGCTTTTTTTCCTGATGAAAGAAGTTGAGCCAGAATATCAAGTGCATACCCATCGTTGGAAAATTGTTCTACCGTTGGCCAAACCATAGTTAATTGAGCTGCTTTGGCAAAATTATCTTCATGATAAAGCTTTTTAGTTTCCTGGAGCTGAACAGGCATAGGTTTCATATCAACCACTTCTTTTCCTTTGGGAATTTCACCAAAATATTTCTCTATCAATACCCTTGCTGCTTTTGGATCAAAATCGCCTGCCAATACAAGTGTAGCATTGTTTGGAACGTAGTATTGCTGGTGAAATGCTTTAACATCTTCCACGGTGGCATTGAACAAATCTTCCATTTCACCAATTACCTGCCAGTTGTAAGGATGACCTTCGGGATATAATGCTTTATTTAGAACGTAGCCTGTGTGGCCATAAGGGTTATTATCGACCCTTTGTCTTTTTTCATTTTGAACCACATTTTGCTGGTTGGCAAATGCAGCTTTGGTAACAGTATTGATCATATATCCCATTCTGTCTGATTCTAACCACAATGCCAATTCAAGAGCATTCCTCGGGACAATTTCATAATATACTGTACCATCGAAATTTGTACCCCCATTCAATTCTCCACCGGCATTCTGAATCAATTTAAAAAACTGGTCTTCGCCCACATTTTCAGATCTTTGGAACATCATGTGCTCAAAAAGGTGGGCAAAACCGGTGCGTCCTTTTACTTCTCGGTTCGATCCCACATGAAACTGAATGGCAACTGCTACTATCGGATCTGACTTATCCACATGCAATATTACATCAAGGCCATTTGCAAGTTTAAATTGTTCGTATTTTACCGAAATTTTATTGTCAGCCTTTTGCCCCAAAATTAAAGACTGAGGTAAAAATAAAATAAGGGCTGTCAGGCCCAGCATAAAATGTTTAATTTTCTTTTTCATCCGTTTATTTTTTTTGTTTTTATTCGGTCGGACGAAACCCCCAAATAAACATCCGAGTTTGTGTAAGCAAGCAACATGGGGATTTCATAAAGTTTAATTTTTAAGTTTTTATCAGCATTTTATTGCTAATTATAGAAAAAAGATTTGCAATAAAATTACAATATTTGAAGAATTAAAAAAAAAATCAAAATCATTATCTTAAATCAGTTTGGATATCAACAGGATACAAATAGGCAGGGCTATAGTATATTACTTGGATGCAAAGTGTATCATTTCATCCGGGAACAAACTAGTGTTACAGTCTCAAACTCAATAATGTAATAAGTTTTGGTTTAATGATTTTATTCCTGACTAAGGTTTTTTTGTAAAAATAAGGTTAGCTTACTTTTAAAATATGCCTGGTAAAACCATATTTTGTCTACTTCACCCTTTGTAAAATAATTGATATAGAAATTTAAACCTTATTACTTTAATATAGTCTCTGTTTGCAACTCTAACTTTATTGGCCATGGGTTTTTTATTGTAAAAAAATACAACCAAAAAGCAGGCAGGTCATACATTAATATGTTAAAAAAGAGAATTATTGTGATATTTTTTAATAAATTGATACATAGAAAGAAAAATTCAACTACCTTTGTTTGGATTAACAATTTTTAATTTTTTTCTATTTTATGAACATTTATGTAGGAAATCTTCATTACGATGTAACAGAAGATTATTTAAAATCAATTTTTGAAGAGTATGGCGCAGTTGAATCCGCCAAGCTAATTATCGACAAGTTTTCGGGCAAAAGTAAAGGGTTTGGCTTTATCGAAATGCTAAACGACAATGAGGCCCAGGAGGCTGTTAACGCTCTGAATGGTTCCGAAATTAAAGGAAGGAACATGAAAGTAAACCTGGCCAGGGAAAAAAGTGAATCGAACGAAAAAAGACCACCACGAAGAAAAAGTAACTATCGCTAGGATTTCGTCAAATTAGCCTTATTATATGGCAAAAGTCTAACCAATTGTTTATCCTTGTTTTAAAAAGAATTAGTATTTGGAGTGTTCAAACTTTAAATTCTATTTTTTAACACAGTGATTTTATAAAATAAGGATTTTTACAATCACTTAACACAGGATATTTAGAACTTCGAAAAAACTGTCTGTAATGTTCAGACAGTTTTTTTTATGATAGATTAATTTTCCATTTTTAATTATATTTGTTTGAATTGTTTAATCTTTAATAAAACATTTTAAAATGGACAGTTTCGAAGAAAAACTCAACAAACATATAGATAAAGTTCTTGAAATTCAACGCAATAAAGAAACAAAACCTTTAACCCTTCAGGAATTAAAAGAAGTTGATCTAAGCCTGGGAATGACCGAAGAAGAATGGGATGCACTATTGAAAAAGGCTGAAGACCAGGTGAAATTGGCCCAAAACCATCTGTCGTACGGCAATTTTCAGGAGGCCTATAAAGCTGCCGATCTCGCCGTTTCAATCAATCCTTACCACCAGGAAGCACTTTTAATTTTGGCCATGGCTTCGTTGGGAAAATATGAATCGGATGAAAAAGATGAGTTTTTGGACACCGCGCATAATTACGCCAGCGAATTGCTGAAAATTAACCCAGACCAGAAGCAGGCCATTGAAATTCTGGCGAAAATCCGCAACCATCAGAAAACTGAAACCAACCAGCGTAAAAATTTCATTAAATATGGCGCAATTGGATTATTTGTAATTATCGTAGTTACAGTATTATTTGTTTTTAAAAGCAAACAACCACATAAAGAAAATACGGAAAAAAAATTTCAACTTATTGAAGCTGAGGAAGCCGCAAACGCTGCCTGGGCACAGGTAGAAAATGTAATATCGCGCAGGGATCAACTTGTACCACAACTACTTGCATTGGCACCTTCTGCCACAACCGCTAATCTTAAAACAGATATTGAAAATCTGAATTCAGAAATAAAAAATACCGACAACTTAAATCGTAAAATTGAGCTTCAAACCAGTTTGCAGGAGAAATTAAAAGAATTATTGTCTGATTTAAACACAGGTAATTCGGACGAAAAAATTAAACTCATCCTTGTTCAGATTGAAGGTTCCTTTAACAGGATTTCAGTAGAAGGAATGAGGTACAATGAGGCTGCAAAACAATACAATATCCTTGTTAAAAAGTATGGCGATGAATTTCCTGATTTTAAGGAAAAACCTTATTTTATGGGAAATTAAAAGAGACAGACACCATAAATAGAAATTCTAAAACATCTTGATAATGAAAACAAAACTGCTCCTGTTTATTATTTTCATGTTATTGGTAAATTCCGGTTACGCACAATGGACAATACAAACTGTTCCAAATCCTAAAAAACTAAACAATACTTATGTAGCTAATCCCGACAATATCCTTTCGGTAAACGATGTAATGTCGCTTAATTCTTTAATAAAATCAGCAGATGATTCTGGTAAAATTCAAATAGCGGTTGTAATACTCAAATCAATTGGTAACGCTGTCCCCAAGGAATTTGCTACCTCATTGTTTAATTATTGGGGCGTGGGAGAAAAAAATGTTGACAATGGGCTGCTCATGCTTTTTGTTATGGATCAAAGGCGGATAGAATTTGAAACCGGCTATGGAATGGAATCAATAATTACCGATGCAATTTCTTACCAGATTCAGCAGGAATATATGGTGCCAGAGTTTAAGGCAGGAAATTACGGATTAGGAATGATAAAAGGTGTTTCAAGAGTGATTGAAGTTGCCGGCGGAACATCAGAAATAATTCAACCGGAAAGTACTGTAAATGAATATACTGGAAACAATACAACAGAAACCAACTATTACGATAGTTCTCCGAAAAGGACTGATTATCATAGTTTTCTTGGATTTTATATAAGGGCAACTCTATTGATGAGCTTATTTTTTATCATCATGTTTTGCATCACCATGTTTCAGGACGATTATTTTAAAAGGCATAAAACAATGCGGATTTTCAAGCTCTATATCTGGTTTTTACTTTTTCCGATACCGTTTGCAGGGTTTTACTTTTGGACAAAAAAGCTTCTCGACAGTTGGAGAAACACACCACGAATAAGCCCGAAAACAGGACGGTTAATGCGGAAGTTATCTGAAGATATTGACGATCAGTACCTTGAAAAAGGACAGGTTACTGAAGAACAAGTTAAATCAATTGATTATGATGTTTGGATTAGTGAAGAACCTGGCGATATTCTGATTTTAGCTTATAAAAGATGGTTTTCGGCCTATAGTGCCTGTCCGATGTGTAAATTTAAAACATATTATAAAGAATATGACAGGGTAATCCGTTCGGCTACCTATTCAAGCTCAGGTGAAGGTGAACGCAGATATACCTGCAAGAACTGTAATCACAGTAAAACAACCAGGTATACTATTCCACGCAAGACGAAATCTTCGAGTAGCAGCTATCGTTCAGGTTCTTCAGGTGGAGGCAGTTCATCATTTGGTGGAGGCCGTTCAGGAGGCGGTGGTGCCGGAAGTAGCTGGTAGTTTTAATATTCTGTGAAAGTAATAAAGTATATTGGCTTTTTAATTATTGTATAAAGTAGTTTACATTTGTTGCAATTTAATTTGCTAAAATGGACAATATTACTTTAACAGGTCTTTTGGCTGCTATATGCACCACTTCGGCTTATTTGCCACAGGCAATTAAAATAATCAGGACAAAGAAAACTTCGGATATTTCATTGCTAATGTACAGTGTAATGGCTTTGGGTACATTTCTTTGGCTGCTTTATGGTTTTTTTCTCCATAATTTTCCACTTATTTTAGCGAATGGTATCGGATTTTCATTAATTGCCACCATTTTTATAATGAAAATCAGGTATAAATAATCTGTTGGCCAAAATTGTACCCTTGCCTTTATAGTCCTTAATTTGGTTTTCGGCAAACCTGAATTATCCATCCTGAATATGAAAGTTAAAATCCGGTAATATTATAATGCTTAATGACTTATAATTTTGAACCTGAACCTTTTATATATTTATTAAACACTAAAGCGACAACCAAAAATTCACTTTGACAAGAAATACATTATGTGGCTGATTTTGATATAGATTGCTTAAATCTTTTCCTAAAGCGAAATTCCCATTTGTATCACTGGAATTTATGTCCTGCGACCAGACAAAATAGATTGTAGAACCAGGGGAATATTCCCAGCGAACAACCAGATTAGAACGATATTCACTGAAATTATAGTCTACTTTACTTATGTTGTAATCTGGGGTTCCATCATGGTTCTCATCAACCGCGTAATTCTCACTGGCTTCATTATAAACTATTTCAGAATCGGTATAAGTATGATATCTATCTGTAAATTCACTGGCGTGTGTGTCTGTAATCATTTTGTATTTTGAATATTTCCCTGCCGAAATAAATGGCTGACCATAATACTGAATTGTAAGTTCTGGGGTTATTGTGTAATTAATCCTTAAAGTAAAATTAAAAGTTTTCTGATCCAGATAAGCAAAAATATAGCGTGGCTCACCGTTAAACTCATTGGTTTCTACATATTGAAGTTCATTCAATGATTTGCCATACGAAGGATCAAAAGAAATTGAAAGCGCATTTATGGGTCTATAATAAACACCAGCCCAATATTCTGTATAATTTGAACTTTTAAAATCGCCATGTCCCAGGTATCCGCCCAGGTTAAAAGCTACTTTTTTTGAAAAATCAGTATTAATATTAATATTTGTATTGATCATGCCGGGCATTAAAATGGATGGTCCGCCTCTTAACAATGTAGTTGATAAAACATGGTTTTGCCGGCTGAAATTCCCGTTTATCCTCCATTTATTTTTAAACTGGGAATTGAAATTTGTGTTTAAATTCGTTGATAATAGTTTTCCTTCAAAATTCCAATATAACCAGTAATTTGTGTTTAAATAAAAATTCCTGAATATCCAAAAGGGATTGCGCACATAATAAGCTACCCAGGTGCCGTGATGAATAAAATCGGATGATCGCATGTAGCCTATATCATTAAACTCCAACCCTGGTGAACGAAGTGTGAAACTGGTTTCGAACTGAATTTTCTTTTGCCCCATACGGCCAAATTTCCCGGAAATACCATAACCGCTTAAAGAATTCAACGAAGAATCTACTGAGATATGCGTAGCATCTGGTCTCTGGAAATAGCGAGCAGACGAAATCTGGGTATTTATCAATGCGGAATTGCTACCATTTACATTCGAAAATGCGCCTTCTCCGGCCACATACCAGGTTCTTTCTTTCCAGCTGTGCTTGAAATCAATACCTCCAGTATACGCCGATGAAAGCAGAAAGTTCATGGCAGGATTTGTAATATCGCGGTTAACCGAAGTAAACATACCACCCAGAGTAGTTTCGCCTTTGTTAAAATCTTGCTGTAGCCGCATTACAAAGTAATTTGTGAATGGTTCAACACTTTCTTTTCGGCGTTGGCCCAAACTGTCTATTTCAGCTTTTGCATTACCTGTAAGGCTTTCAAGAATTCCAATGGATAAACCTTTTTTGGTTTTACCGGATACTTTAAATGCCCCAAGTATTGTAGTCGATTCTGGCATTTTAACGTATTCATTTTCTGAAGTTTCGGGATAATATTGTGGATACCTGCCAATTCTGCGCGAATAAAACAAATTGTCCTGCCCAAAATTATTGATAACAATAGGATTTGAAGGCCTGAACTGGTAAATGCTCTTGCCTTCAATAAAAAATGGCCGCTGTTCAGAAAAATAGGTTTCAAAGGCAGTTAGGTTAACTTCGGAGGGATCGGCTTCTACCTGTCCAAAATCTGGATTTACAGTAAAATCGAGCGTTAAATCGTTAGTAATTCCAATCTTACCGTCAATACCACCTGAAAGTCTAGAAGTAAGGCCATCTGCATAAGGATTTCCATCTTCTTTTTGAAAAGTTTCGAGTTTGGCAACAATATAGGGTAAAATTTCAACCTGCCGCTTGGGTTCGATGTTTTTTATCCCTCGCAATTCGCCAAATAAATGAACAATTCCAGGTGAACCTTTGGGGATAAACTGCCAATGTGAGCGCTCTTCTTCACGGAATAAATGCCTCATAACCTGTATTCCCCAAACCTGTTCTTCTTTTTTGCCAAACCTGAGTTGGGTAAATGGAATTTTCATTTCGGCGTTCCATCCCTTATCATCAATTGATGTTTTAAGGAACCATACAGGGTTCCAGCTGTCGTCCCAGTTATTTCCATTCTGGCTTATGGCTTCGTCGCCTTTTGCACCCGATGCCATGGCCGAAAATGAAAAAGCAGTTTGTTTATCAAAATAACTGTCGATGTTGATTTCTACCAAATCGCCCTCAAATTCATCACGGCGTGATAAAATGCGACTTATTTTGTCTGGTTCGGTATCATAAGCACGAATAAAAACATATAAATTGTCACTGTCGTACAAGATTTTAAAAGCAGTTTGCTGGGTAGGTGGTTGATTTTCAACGGGCATGGTTTGTGTAAAGTTTCCCGACCATTCAACCTGGTTCCAGCACGAATCATTCATTAATCCATCAATGTCTGGCGGAATATTGGTAAATTGAGTTTGATAAGTTCGTTGTTCAATTTGTTGCGGAAAGCATATAAAAGCAATCAACAGAATATAAATAGTAAGAAGAAGTCTTGCCATCTGGTTTAGTATAAGTTTAATTAATGTTTTTATTTAACTGGATATAATTCTGATGACGAAAAAATGAAAATAATGCTGCTTGATTATTTAATTTTTTCCAGGTCTCAAAACTTAATTCCTTTCGGCAAATAATACTGTCAAAATCCGAAATGGTTACAAAAAATCTAAAAATAATTTGGGAGGGTTGTGCTGATGTTTTGTATAAATATTTGGCTTATTGATTAATACGCTATATAGTCATCACAAATTTAATCAATTGCTTAAAAGCTTATATTTCTTAATTGAAGAATAAAATGTTAATTTCTTTGCCGGCACTAAAAAAATCAAAGAAAAGAATTGGCAACAATTTAGAAATTTTTATTCCGGATTATGACGATTCTTTCAATTAACTTTCTAAATGCATGTTTTTGCAAAATCATTTGGTTAATACATCTTAACCTTCCTGGTTATAAATTTGGGTTTTAAAAGTAAAACAAAAATGATAAGCCCTGGAATTGGTTTCTGAAAGAGCATTTTTTTAGTACTGCCATTTTATTGAAACCGCGTTAATTAAAGGATGAATAATAAAAAAAGCCTGAGTTTGAGAATGATCTGAATTTTATTTTTTGGCGTTTAATTCAACTATTTTTAAAATTACTTCCACAGCTTTCTCCATGGATTGCACAGGTATAAACTCATACTTTCCATGGTAATTATGTCCTCCGCTGAAAAGGTTTGGGGTTGGCAATCCCATAAATGACAATCTTGAGCCGTCTGTTCCTCCTCTAACCGGTTTTATGATGGGCTCAACACCTACTTCGCGCATTGCTCTTTCAGCCAAATGGATAATTTGCATTACAGGTTCAATTTTTTCTTTCATGTTGAAATACTGGTCTTTAATATCAAGGTGAACACAATCATGTCCGTATTTTAGCCTGATTAATTCCACCGACTGGTTAAAAAACTCCTTTTTTTTCTTAAACTTTTCCAAATCATGATCTCTGATAATGTATGTTAATTCTGAGTTTTCAACGCTTCCGGCAAAATCCGTCAACATATAAAAACCTTCGTATTTTTCTGTAAATTCCGGCCTTTCGTTCACGGGCAACAAAGATTGGAATTCTATGGCCATCAAAATAGAATTTACCATTTTATTCTTTGCTGTTCCCGGGTGCACATTCCTGCCAAAGAATTTTAGTCTTGCCTGTGCCGCATTGAAATTTTCATATTCCAGTTCTCCCAATTCTCCTCCATCTACAGTATATGCAAAATCAGCAGCAAATTTTTCAACGTCAAATTTATCAGCTCCCCGCCCTATTTCTTCATCAGGTGTAAAACCAATTTTAATTGTGCCATGTGGCAAATGAGGGTTTTCGGTCAGAAATTCCACAGCACACATTATTTCAGCCGCTCCGGCTTTGTTATCGGCGCCAAGCAATGTATTCCCATCTGTGCATATTAAATCATTCCCAATGTATCTGAGCAACTCGGGAAAATCAACCGGTGACAGGACGATATTTTTCTTTTTATTCAGAATTATATCCCCGCCCTGGTAGTTTTTATGCAATTGGGGCTTAACCCCTGTTCCCGTAAAATCAGGACTGGTGTCCATGTGGGCCAATAATCCAATTACCGGAACTTCAAAATCAAGGTTCGAAGGTAGGGTGGCCATTACATATCCGTTCTTATCAAGCGATACGTCATGTAATCCCATACCATTTAATTCTTTAACAAGCTCCATGGCTAAATGAAGCTGTTTTTTGGTACTCGGGCAGGTTCCTGATTTTGGGTCAGATTGTGTGTCAATTTTTGCATATCGGATAAACCGATCAGAAATTTTGGAGCGCATTTTTTCTTTTATTTGATTTTAAAAAGGAAATTTTGTTTAGTTTTGATAACAAAGTTTATCAATATAGGCTTTTAACAAATTTAATAAATATTCTGTATTACATTAAATTATAATATTTAAAAAACTATGAATAAAATTCTTCTAACAGCCATTATAGGCTTGCTGTTTTACTTTCCCGTTTCAGGACAACAAAAATTCAAGGAGATTACACTTGAAGACATTACGCGAAACTATACTTTCTATGCTCGCGGAGTTTCTGGCTTAAGGCCAATGAAAGATGGAATTCATTATTCCACTGTTGATTACCAGAAAAACCTCATTTTAAAACATAGCTATCAAACCGGTCAGGTGACAGATACTTTATTAAAACTGGTGGGTTTAAAACTTGTTAACTTTTCGGATTATGAATTGAGCAATGACGAGTCAAAGGTTTTACTTGAAACGAACTCAAAAAGTATTTATCGCCGATCATTCACCGCTGATTATTTTATTTATGATCTCAAATCCAGCCAATTAATTCCTGTTTCTGAGCGAAAGGACCAACAATTGGCCACATTTTCACCCGATGGGACTAAAGTTGCCTTTGTATGTGAAGACAATATTTATATAAAAGATATAAACTCTGGAAAGGAAATAACTGTGACAACGGACGGACTCAAAAATAGTATAATTAATGGAGCCCCCGACTGGGTTTATGAAGAAGAATTTGAATTCAACAAAGCTTTCGACTGGAGTCCGGATAGTAAGAAACTGGCTTTTATACGGTTTGATGAGTCGAAGGTAAAAACTTTTGATATGACCGTATACTCCGGAATGGCTCCAAAGATTGAACAGAATAAGCTTTATCCCGAAAACAGGCAGTGGAAATACCCAAAAGCAGGTGAAGATAATTCCGTTGTTTCAGTCCTTATTTATAATTTATCCAATAACCAAACTGTTAAGGCTGATGTTGGAAAAGAAACCGATATTTATATCCCCAGAATTAAATGGACAAAGGATCCTGGAAAATTAAGCATTTTAAAACTTAACCGCTTGCAAAACAAACTTGAAATTTTGCTGGCTGAGGCTGATAAAGGTTCAACATCTGCAATTTATACCGAAGAAAATAAGTATTACATAGATGAAACTCTATTTGACGACATTAACTTCCTGAACGATGGAAAACAATTTGTAATGACCAGTGAAAAAGATGGTTACAAACATATTTATATTTGTAGTTTAGATGGAAAATCGCAAAAACTAGTAACAAAAGGGAACTGGGATGTTGCTGATTTTATTGGATATGATGAAACTAACAAGTTGTTTTACTATACTTCATTTGAAACTTCGCCGGTGACTAAAGATCTTTATGTTGTTGACCTGGCCGGAAAACAGAAAAAAAAGCTAACCACTACCGAAGGCGTGAACAATTGCAGCTTTAGTGCCAATTATAAGTATTTCATCAATACAGTTTCAAATATTAATTTACCAACTTATGTTACCCTCCACGATTCGAAAGGCAATCTGATTAGAGTTTTAAAAGACAATAAAGCGCTGGCTGATAAAGTAAAAGAATATGGCGGCATTAATAAAACGTTTTTCACATTTAAAACCACTGAAGATACATTGCTTTATGGTATTATGACAAAACCTGCTGATTTTGACCCGAATAAAAAGTATCCTGTGCTGTTATACCAATATTCCGGACCCAATTCACAACAGGTTGTTAACCGGTGGTCGTTTGGTTGGAGCGAGCTACTCGCCCAAAAAGGCTATATAATAGTTACTGTTGATGGACGTGGTACAGGTGCCCGTGGCGAGAATTTCAGGAAAATGACTTATCTGCAACTTGGAAAATACGAAACCATCGACCAGATTGAAACAGCTAAATACCTGGCTACCTTGCCATATGTTGATAAAGACAGAATTGGAATCTGGGGCTGGAGCTTTGGTGGGTTCGAAACTTTATTGGCAATGACAAAAGGGGCTGATTATTTTAAGGCTGGAATTGCAGTTGCCCCTGTTACCAACTGGAGGTATTATGATAATATTTACACAGAGCGGTTTATGCGTAAACCGCAAGATAATCCTTCCGGATACGACGACAATTCACCGATTAACCATGCCGCAAAACTCAAAGGAAAACTTTTACTTGTACATGGAACTGCTGATGACAATGTGCATGTTCAGAATTCTATGGAAATGAGCGAAGCCCTGGTACAGGCAAACAAACAATTCCAGGTATTCTATTATACCAACAGAAACCACGGAATCTATGGTGGCAATACGAGTTTACACCTTTATACCATGCTTACTGATTTTATCCTTAAAAATCTTTAAATTTGATATGGTGAAAAAGAAGGGCCGCTTAATCGCGGCTTTTTGCTTATAAAATCCTGGTATTTAGTCTCCTAATCCGGATATAAAATCAATAAAAATACATTTTTGTTGTTTTACAATTTCCGGTTAATTGTTTATGAATATCAATGCCATTTAGTTAAGAAATTTTTGGTGGAAACTTGGTGTTTTAGTGTTTTGGTGGCAAAAAATAGGGCCGCATAATCCCCAATACACCAGGCTACATTAATTATTAATTGAAATAAACTGTTTTACTAACTAAACGACATTGCTATGAATATAGTTAATTTTAAGTTTTACATTAAATCAGAATTATCGGGTTTGATAAATACCTCTATTCTTAATTTTGTTTAAATTCCTTGCCGGTTTTGACAAAAATGATTTACTTTTGCGAGGCATTTTTATAAAATTCAATTAAAACTATAAAATTATGGGAATCACCGACTTTCTAAACAAAATGTTCGGAAAAAAGTCAGATCGCGATATCAAGGAAATTTGGCCTATTGTTGAAAAGATTAAAGAAGAATCCAATTATATTTCCACCTTATCTAATGACGATTTAAGAAAAAAAAGCAATGAGTTAAAAACTGAGATAAGGGAGTTTATTAAACCCGAGGAAGAAAAAATTGAACAGTTAAAAAGTTTGGCAGAGTCGGATGAAGAGGTTAAAGACAGGGAATCGTTGTACGAAGAAATTGATAAATTAGAGAAAAAAGTACTCGAAAAAACAGAATCAAAACTAAATGAAATTCTGCCTGTTGCATTTGCCATTGTGAAGGAAACAGCTAAAAGATTTAATGAAAATGACAGCCTCGAAGTAGAAGCAACCGAATTTGACCGAAAAATTGCTTCTATGAAGAGTAATGTAACCATTTCGGGCGAAAAGGCTTACCATAGTAGCCGGTGGCTTGCCGGTGGCAACGAGCAGAAATGGGAAATGGTTCATTACGATGTTCAGCTCATGGGTGGTGTTGTTCTTCACCAGGGCAAAATTTCGGAAATGGCTACCGGTGAAGGAAAAACCCTTGTTGCCACATTACCGGTTTTTTTAAATGCGCTTGCCGGAAGGGGTGTTCATGTTGTTACTGTTAATGATTACCTTGCCAAACGTGATGCAGAGTGGATGGGACCTATTTACGAGTTTCATGGTCTGTCAGTTGATTGTATTGATAAACACCAGCCAAATTCTGCAGAAAGAAGACAGGCCTATCTTGCTGATATTACTTTCGGTACCAACAATGAATTCGGGTTCGATTATCTAAGGGACAATATGGCCATTTCTCCTGAAGATTTGGTGCAGCGAAAACATCATTATGCCATTGTTGACGAGGTAGATTCAGTGCTGGTTGACGATGCACGTACACCTCTTATCATTTCAGGCCCCGTTCCAAAAGGCGACCAACAATTGTTTGGTGAATTAAAACCTTATGTTGTTACCCTTGTAAACGCTCAGCGAAAGCTGGTTACACAGCTTTTAAGCGATGCCAAAAAACTTATTTCTGAAGGAGACACCGTTCAGGGTGGAATATTGTTGCTGAGGGCATTTAAAGGATTGCCAAAAAACAAAGCACTGATTAAATTTTTAAGCGAACAGGGGATGAAAACCCTTCTGCTAAAAACTGAAAACGTTTACCTGGCCGAAAATTCAAAACGAATGCCTGAGATTACCAATGAATTGTACTTTGTTATTGAAGAAAAGCTCAATTCTGTGGATATGACCGAAAAAGGCATTGATCTGATTTCCGGTGATGTTTCTGATTCCAGGTTTTTCATACTTCCGGATATAGGTTCTGAACTTGCTGAAATTGATAGGAATAGCCAGCTTAAAGATGTTGAAAAACTGGAACTTAAAGATAAATTACTCGCTGATTATTCTATTAAATCCGAAAGGGTTCATACTATACACCAGTTGCTAAAAGCATATGCCATGTTTGAACTTGATGTGGAATATGTTGTTATTGACAATAAAGTAAAAATTGTAGATGAGCAAACTGGTCGTATCATGGAAGGCAGGCGCTATTCCGATGGTTTGCATCAGGCAATTGAAGCCAAGGAAAATGTTAAAGTAGAAGCGGCTACCCAAACATTTGCTACTATTACGCTTCAGAATTATTTCAGGATGTACCACAAACTGGCCGGTATGACAGGTACTGCTGAAACAGAAGCTGGTGAATTCTGGAATATTTATAAGCTAGATGTAGTTGTTGTCCCCACCAACAAACCTGTGGTCAGAGATGATCGCAACGACCTGGTTTACAAAACCAAACGCGAAAAATATAATGCAGTTATTGATGAAATAGAAAACCTGATAAAAAAAGACAGGCCAGTTCTTGTAGGTACCACATCTGTTGAAATTTCTGAATTGCTCAGCCGGATTCTAAAGCAAAAGGGAATTAAGCATAATGTGCTGAATGCGAAACTACATCAGCGCGAGGCTGATATTGTAGCAGAAGCAGGTAAGGAACGCACAGTTACAATAGCCACGAATATGGCTGGTCGTGGTACAGATATCAAATTAACAAATCATGTGCGAAACCAGGGAGGATTGGCTATACTTGGAACCGAACGCCACGATTCACGTAGGGTCGACAGGCAATTGCGAGGACGTTCCGGCCGTCAGGGAGATCCAGGATCATCTCAATTTTTTGTATCGCTCGAAGATGATTTGATGCGTATGTTTGGTTCCGATCGAATTGCCAGGCTTATGGACAGAATGGGATTGGACGACGGGGAAGTTATCCAGCATTCCATGATTTCAAAATCCATTGAGCGTGCCCAGAAAAAAGTAGAAGAAAATAATTTTGGAATCAGAAAAAGACTGCTTGAATATGACGATGTAATGAATTCGCAGCGTGAAGTTATTTACAGGCAGCGCAGGCATGCTTTGTTTGGCGAAAGGTTAAAAGTAGATATTGCCAATATGATGTTCGATGTTTGCGATAGTGTTGTAAACCAGCATCATGGATCTACCGAATTTGAAGATTTCAAAATTGAACTTATCAGGTTACTTTCTGTTGAATCACCCATTTCCGAAGCTGAATACCTTAAAATGCCCGCCCAGGAAATTGTGGAGGTTATATACGATAAAGTAATTAAAACGTACCAGCACAAAATTAAAATTATTGCTGACAGGGCTTTCCCCGTTATCAAAGAGGTATATGAAAAGCAAGGCCATCAGTACGAAAATATCCTGGTTCCAATAACTGACGGAACAAGGATTTACCAGGTGCTCGTTAATCTTAAAAGAGCATACGAAACTGGCGGACGCGAAGTTGTTAAAGCTTTCGAAAAAACCAGTATTCTGGCTACAATCGATGAATCGTGGAAAGAACATTTACGCGAAATGGACGATTTAAAACAATCGGTTCAAAATGCATCCTACGAACAAAAAGACCCTCTTTTAATTTATAAGTTTGAGTCGTATGAATTGTTTAAAACCATGATTGACAAAAACAACAGGAGCGTAGTTTCAACACTGGCCAAAGCCCAGATAGCCTTACAGGATCCATCAACTGTTAGACAGGCACAGGCACCACGAAAACTGGATATGAGCAAATACAAAACTGAAAAATCTGATTCGAGCGGCTACGATGGACAAGATGGGAAAAAAGAACAAAAACTTGAACCTGTGAGGGTTGAAAAAAAGATAGGCAGAAATGAGCCTTGTCCTTGTGGAAGTGGAAAAAAGTACAAACAATGTCATGGAAAATAAAAAAAAAGGGTTTAAACCCTTTTTTTTATTTTAAATCTTCTATTTGTTTGGTTAAGCGCACTAAAGTATTTTTTGTGACCGGTACTAACGGTAGACGAAGATAATCCTGCGTAATTCCAAAAATTTTAAGCGCAGCTTTTACGCCGGCCGGATTTCCATCTACAAATAGGGTATTCATTATTTCAAGCAGTTTTTGCTGAATCACCCAAGCTTCCTTAAATTTACCCTTCAAAGCCAGGTGCACCAATTCTGAAAATTCTTTGGGGAAAGCATTGGCAACAACTGATATTACTCCTTCAACACCAACTGAAATCAGTGGAAGGGTTATCATATCATCGCCCGAAATTACTTTGAAATCGGATGGCTTATTTTTAACAATGGTCATAATTTGTTCGAAATTTCCAGACGCCTCTTTTACAGCGATGATGTTTTTAAAATCATTGGCAATCTGAATTACAGTTTCTGCTGTCATGTTAACACCAGTCCTTCCCGGAACATTGTATAAAATTACCGGAACCGGAGCAGTTTTCGAAATAGCCTGGTAATGTTCGTATAAGCCCCGCTGACTGGGTTTGTTATAATAGGGAGTCACAGAAAGTATCCCATCAATACCGGTAAAATCGTAATTTTTAATGGAATTTACAATTTCGTGGGTGTTATTTCCACCAAATCCGGCAACTACCGGAACTTTTTTATCGGTATATTCAATTACAAAATTAAGAACAGCTTGTTTTTCTTCCTTGTTAAGCGTTACTGACTCACCTGTAGTTCCCAGTGCAACTATGTAATCCACACCGTTGTCTATTGTATGTTTTAAGAGTTTCTCGAGCGATAAAAAGTCAATACTCATATCTTTCCTGAATGGCGTAACAATGGCCACTCCTACTCCAGTAATCCTATTTTGTAATTTATGCATGAATTATTTATTTAGATTCACCCTATTTCTAAAAGCTGTAAAATATAAATCGTATCTGTTAATTTCATTTCCGGAGCTGAATGCTGATAATACCGCTTAAGCCAATTATTGTTTAATCTGCATAACACCAAGATAATGTTTGACCATGTTGATGTAGTTACCCAGCTTTTCTTTATTACTTACCTGGAGCACAAAATCGGCATATTCAGATTTTATTGAATCGTTGGTAATTTTAAATTTTGCAATGGACAAAGCAAATAAGTAATGTATTGAAAATGAATCTGTAAGGGTTAAATCGAAAAGAATATCAAAATTCCTTTTAAGAAAATCATTTATCACAGGATTACTTGGTTTGCCATACCAGTTAACTTCATTGGCACCAAAATAGTCAATGCCTTGTTTGTAAGGAAAATATGCTATCTGGTCATTTTTTGATGCAATACCAATTCCAAAAACCCGGGTATTGTTCTTTTCGATAAATTCAATGAATTCACGCGCCAATTGGTATTTTTCACGATCAACGGCATCAAAAATAACGCCTGCTGTTGAAGCTGTAGTGAAATTGTTGATTGTAACAGCCCTTTTATGCATCTTCAATTCCTTCTTCAGGTTTAAGATGGCAGCCTTTTCCTTTATTTTATCTACTATTTTCACATTGCAATATTACAAAAAAAAAGCTACTAAACAGCAAATCTATAATCAACCACCATTAAAACGCCTAATTTTTAACCAGAATAAAAAAATACATAATCTGCTTACCGGATTAATCCTTGCATTTCACATGCTATATTGTTAATATCCTGTTAATTAATGGAAAAGCACCCATTCGATGGATTGTTTTAAGAGTTTTATATAGTTTGGATTTTTAAATGTTGGAACACCGTGTCCGGACTGCAGGGTAACTACTTTTGATTTTCCGTATTTCCATTCCCAGCCAATGACCTTGTTGCTTGATGGTTCATCGGTGCCAAGCAGGGGAATTACCTTTTCATTCATATAAAATCCTTTATAGGTCTCGTCAAAAATTTGAAAATCTGTAATTCCTTTGGTCACCGGGTGTTCGCTATTTAAAATTTTAACATTGAATTCTAAATCATGGATATAAGAACAGGCTGGATATTCTGTACCATTTACTACAGTGGGTTTGTGAAAGTATTTTCCACCAATTATATTAATGTATTCAGGCCAGTTGTCGAATGCACAAATGCTGTGATGTAACGCCACCAGGGGCTTTCCTTCTTTGATACATTCTGAAAGGTTCTTTTCCTGCACTTCAGTTATCTCCTGCCACATATGATAAAAAACTATGACATCGTATTTGTTCCTGTTCTTTGGCAAAAAGTAATCGAAAGCTTCCGGAAAATCTGCATAGATGAAATTGAAATTATTTCCTAAAGATTCAAACATCTCCCTGAATTGCTGAATTTCGTAATCGTGACCACCTGTTATAACCAAAACTCTGGTAGTTTTGTAATTTTCAGTAGCTGAAAATAAGGTCACTAAACAATTCAGAAGAAAAAAAGTTACGAATAAATATCTTTTAATCATATCATATTAATAATTAAAACATTACATTTTTGAGGATTTTTTTAACCTGAAATATTCGATAAGATTTTTAAGATGTTCAGCCTGTGAAGCCATTTCTTCGGAATTTGCGGATAATTCTTCCGAAATTGAAGCATTTTGCTGGGTAACATCATTCAGTTGCTGCATAGAATGACTAACCTGAGAAGCCCCATCACTTTGTTCTTTACTCGCTATTTTAATTCCTTCAATTAATTCAGTGGTCTTTTGAATTTGTGGAATGATTTCGCTAAGCAGCCTTGTTGAATCTTCAGTTACCTTAACACTACTGGTTGATATATGGTTTATCTCATCGGAAGCAATTTTACTTCTTTCAGCCAGTTTTCTTACTTCTGAGGCAACTACAGCAAAACCTTTTCCGTTTACACCAGCGCGGGCAGCTTCTACAGCTGCATTCAGAGCCAGTAAATTTGTCTGAAAAGCAATATCGTTTATAATTTCAACCTTTTTTGCAATATTCTTTATGGCATTCATACTATTTTGCGAGGAATTCATCACTTTTGAGGCATTGGATGAAACAAGGAATGCAATCTTATCGGTTTCAACAGCATTTGTTGTGTTTTGCTCAATATTGGCCATCATTTCTTCCATAGTAGCCGAAACTTCTTCTGTAGATGAAGCCATCTGGCTGGTTCCTGACGAAAGTTTCTGTGATGTTGCATTTATCTCCAGGCTGGCACCGGCTATTATTCCTATTGCTTCGCGTAGCTCTCCAATTACTGATTGAAGTTTTTCATTCATTTTGTTTAATGAATGCATTAAAATACCAATTTCATCTTCTCTGTCAACTTCAATAATATTTCCAAGATTTCCATCCGCAATTTCCTTTGCTAAAACTACAGATTTATTAATCGGGTTTATAAAATTAACAGCCTGAAAGTAGATTAAAAAGCTCAGGATAAGGAGACCGATAATTCCCATGACAATAGCTTTATAAAATAATGCGTTGGCTTCACCAAGCGCCTCGTTTTTAGGTACTACAATGCAAAGCGACCAGGGTGTTGTTGATTTTCCAATTGAAATTGGTGTAACTGAAATCATCATTTCCATTCCAAATTGGCCGGAATAAGTAATGGCGCTGAAAGGCTCGCCATTTTTAATTTTTAACAATAATTCTTCATTTGCAAAATCAAAATTCTCAATAAATTTCTTTTCCAGTAGTTTTTCTTCCTTGTAGGCAGAGATTAGTCCCTGGTTCGAAACCAAAATTCCAAAACCTGAATTGAAAAGTGTGATTTTTGAAATTAACTTTGAAAGTTCTTTCAAATCAATGTCAATTCCAATAACTCCAAGTGTCTTACCATTTTCAACAATAGGAATTACTGCACTTGTTTCAAAAAACAAATTCGTGGTATCATCGGTATATGCGTAAAAAAATGGCTCGAGTATGGTTTCTTGCTGGCTTTTGGCCGGTTCGGTGTAAAAAGTTTCGGAGTATTGCGATACACTGTTTTGTTCTTCAAGTATTTGACCCTTGTCTTTATAACCTGTATAATTAAATCTTCCTTCTTCATCATATGGTAACTGTCCTTTATAAGCGATATCATTTCCATCTAATGCATCAGGCTCCCACATCGTCCATACAGCCAAAAAATCAGAATTGTTTACAAGTGAATTCCTCATTATATCAATATAATACATCCTATTTGAATTACCATTTTTTTTCAAAGCCTGAAAACTATAAGATAACATTCGAGCCGACTCAATTGGCCTTTCAAGGTATAACTTTACCTGGTTCGACGTTTCAAGTGCTTTTCCAACAGCGATTTCCTTTGCTACCTTTACGGCATTTTTCCGGTTTGAGATTGTAATAACCATTATGGTGGCAACATAGATGAGGATGGCAACACCAAGAATATTTATCAACATTTTGGTTTTCAGACTTTTAGTTTTCATATTTTTTTATTTCTGATAAAACTGATTATGAATGAAAGTTTTATAATCTCCTGCAAAGTTTATAGTTCTATAGAAAACAAGTTAAAATTAACAAAATTTTCATTATTTTATTGTCATATCCTGTTTGGTTTCTTTTTTTTAAATAGTTAATGTTGGTTCAAAGGAATTTAATTTATTTTTAGGCTTTTAAAATTTTAAATGGTATTAGTTATAACTTTGATCTACAATTATATGCACAAATTTCTTTTTCACCAACCCTTTAAAATTACCCGTTGGGTTCTTGTATTTCTCTTCTTCCTTCTTCCATTTTCAATGCTGGCTTCAGGAGGGGAAAACCATTCAATTTCCGGTGTACGGATTGAATTTATTCTCTTTGGACTCACTTTGATTAGTGTGGCACTTTTTCATAAACATACATTTTGGGTGGCCATAATTGGACTAACAACTATCGTTTTTTATAAATTAATATTCATTTCAGGTTATCCGTTTTATGAACATTTTTTCGGCACAATTTCTTTAAAAGAACAGTTGATTCATAAAGAATTACGACAGGGAGAATGGGGTATCTTATTGAATTTGTTTGGTTTGCTCCTTGGATTTGCAATTCTGGCCAAAATATTTGAAGATTCAGGAATTCCTGATATTCTTCCAAATTTTCTGCCTGATAATTGGAAAGGTCCCCTGGTACTGTTGTTTTTTGTATTTATTCTTTCTTCGTTCCTAGACAATATTGCAGCTGCCATTATAGGTGGAACAGTTGCCATGGTTGTATTTGAAAATAAAGTACATATCGGATATATCGCTGCTATTGTTGCCGCCTCAAATGCCGGTGGATCGGGCTCTGTAGTTGGTGATACAACCACAACAATGATGTGGATTGACGGGGTTTCAGCACTAAATGTATTGCATGGTTTTATTGCTGCCGGCGCTGCTTTGCTCGTTTTTGCATGGATTGCCGCACACCAGCAGGACAAATATCAAAGAATTAAAGCAGATGCTAAGCCAGGCGCTAAAATAGACTGGATAAACCTTATGATTGTTCTCCTCATGCTTGTTGGTGCAATTATTTCAAATGTTATTTATGATATGCCGGCACTTGGCGTTTGGGTTTCACTCCTAATTGGTTCTTTTTTCAGAAAAATTCCCTGGAAGGAAATTAATACTTCATTAAAGGGTTCTATTTTCCTATTGTGTCTGGTTACAGCTGCCTCGTTTATGCCGGTTGAAACCTTGCCCGATGCATCCTGGATAACAGCTTTTATTTTGGGATTTGTTTCTGCTGTTTTCGACAATATCCCTCTGACCAAACTTTGCCTGGAACAAGGACATTTTGACTGGGGAATCTTAGCTTACAGCGTTGGATTTGGCGGTTCAATGATTTGGTTCGGATCTTCTGCTGGTGTTGCTATTAGTAACAAATATCCTGAATCGAGAAATGTTGTACTTTGGTTAAAAAAGGGATGGCACGTTAGCATAGCTTATGTTATCGGATTTTTTGTTTTGCTTTCTATAATGGGCTGGGAGCCTGCAAGCAATAACAAACATAAAGAGCCTGCCAGCGAATGTCCGGTTAAAAACTGTCCGGTTAAATTGAAAGGTTCCGGCAACGTGGAAAATACATTGGAAATACAATAATAAAAAAGGGAAAGCCTCGTCACTTTCCCTTCATTTTTATTAAACCAACCTATTTCTATGCATCAATATTTGCATAAGTTGAGTGTGCTTCAATGAATTCCCTTCGGGGGGCAACATCATCTCCCATTAAAACTGAAAAAGTTCTGTCTGCTTCAGCTGCATTGTCAATGGTAACCTGGCGTAATGTTCTTTTTTCCGGAAACATTGTAGTATCCCATAACTGTTCGGCATTCATTTCACCAAGACCTTTGTAACGCTGAATAGTAACTGATGATTCCTGTCCCAGGCCTAATTCTGCTATTGCTGCTAATCTTTCCTTTTCATTCCAGCAATAAACTTCTCGTTTTCCTTTTCGTACAAGGTACAAGGGAGGGGTGGCAATATAAAGATATCCTTTTTCAATAATGGCCTTCATGTACCTGAAGAAGAATGTCATGATTAGCGTGGTAATATGGCTTCCATCCACGTCAGCATCTGTCATGATTATGATTTTATGGTACCTGAGTTTTTCAAGGTTCAGCTCCTGGCTGTCCTCTTCGGTTCCAATGCTTACCCCAAGTGCGGTGAAAAGACTTTTGATTTCCTCATTTTCAAAAACCTTGTACTGCATTGCTTTCTCTACATTTAAAATCTTTCCCCTGAGAGGTAAAATTGCCTGGAATTTCCTGTCGCGCCCCTGTTTGGCTGTTCCACCTGCTGAATCTCCCTCAACGAAAAATATTTCGCTCAGGGCGGGATCTTTTTCAGTACAATCAGCAAGCTTACCGGGCAAACCCATTCCTCCCATTACTGATTTTCGTTGTACCAGCTCACGTGCTTTTCGTGCTGCATGACGCGCAGTTGCTGCTAAAATCACCTTTTGAGCAATTGCTTTCGCATCTTTCGGATTTTCTTCCAGGTAATATTTGAGCATATTGCTCACAGCCTGATCGACTACTAAACTAATGTCAGAATTTCCAAGCTTGGTTTTGGTCTGGCCTTCGAATTGTGGTTCAGCTACTTTCACAGAAACTATTGCAGTAAGCCCTTCCCTGAAATCGTCGCCGTTTATTTCAATCTTTACTTTGTTAAGCGCTCCTGAATCTTCGGCGTACTTTTTAAGCGTACGTGTCAATCCCCTTCTGAACCCTGATAAATGGGTTCCACCTTCAATGGTGTTAATATTGTTGACGTAGGTATGAATATTTTCGCGGAAAGATGTATTATACTGAAGTGCAATTTCAACAGGAACTTCGTTAACTTCTGTAGAAATATGCATAATGTTTTCGGTAAGCTTTTCACGCCCTGCATCAAGGTATTCAACAAATTCGCGCAGCCCGTTATTTGACATGAATTTTTTTGATTTGAACAGACCGTTTTCATCCTTTTCTCTTTTATCAGTCAGCGAAAGATTTACCCCTTTGTTTAAAAAGGCAAGTTCACGCAATCTGGCTGCAAGAATATCATATTTATACTCAGTAGTGGTAAAAATACTTCCATCAGGTATAAATGTAATTTCTGTACCTGATCTATCCGATTCACCGACAATTTTAAGTTCTGACTGGGCAACTCCGATCTGAAATTCCATCTGGTAAGTTTTACCATCACGAAAAACAGTTGCTATAAGTTTTGTGGAAAGGGCATTAACGCAAGATACCCCAACACCATGCAATCCACCCGAAACCTTATAGGAATCTTTATCAAATTTTCCACCGGCATGAAGCACGGTTAAAACAACTTCGAGGGCTGATTTTCCTTCTTTTTCGTGCAAATCGACAGGAATTCCGCGTCCATCATCAAGAACAGTGATGGACCCATCTTCGTTAATTGTAACATCGATGTTTTTACAATATCCCGCCATGGCTTCGTCAATGGAATTATCAACCACCTCATAAACAAGATGATGAAGACCTCTTTCTCCTACATCACCAATGTACATGGCTGGTCTTTTCCTAACTGCCTCTAAGCCCTCAAGTACCTGAATACTGTCAGCTGAATAGGAACTGCTCCCGTTTTCTATCTTTTTTTCGTTATTTTCTTCTTTCATTTTTGAAATATTCAATTAAAATTCCTCTTTTTTTCCCTGGCAAACTATAATTTGTTAAGGAACACAAAAATAGTCTATTTTAACCCATCTTAAAAGCGAAACCATGTTATTTTATTAACTAAAAATGTGGATAAATAAACTATTTTTTTTAACCTCCATTTGGTTTTTATATGGCTGAATATTAGACGGTTAAAATTTCAGAAATGAATTGTTATTTTAAAGTTTGATAATCCTTTCTATTTCCTGGATCCTTGTTCACTTTAAACAATAATTTTGTATCTTGTCACCCATTAAATCTGTAACCTATGTCAAAGCTTTATACCGAGATTGATAAATCCATTTTAAAAGCAGTTCCAAATCCAAGTAAAGAGGCATACGAAATTAAAATCAAGATTCCTGAATTTACTTTTTTGGGTGTGCAGGAACAACCTGATTTTGCTGTTGTTTACCTGACATTTTATCCAAAAGATAAGATCATGGAAGTGAAATCGCTTAAACAATATGTTTATCATCTTCGCGACATAGTTGTTTCGTACGAAAGGCTTATAAATATTTTTTATGATCACCTTAAAGAAGTATATGATCCTGACCGGCTTAGAATTGTAATGGTATGCAACCCTCGTGGCGGTATAAGCTCAAAACTGACGATAGATTCTGATTGGAAAATAAGGGGTGGAGACGAAAAGTTTAACGACTGGACAAAAAATGAAGACATCTGGAATGTGACGATGTAAATAGAACAAAATCTTTTTACGACCGGATACCAATAAAAGTATCCGGTTTTTTTGTTTTAGTAAAATAAAAATGTAAAATGCACTGAACTTAAATGAAACTAAGCTGTTATTAATAAAAAAAAGTTATGAAAATTCTTATTACCGGTGGAAATGGCCTGATTGGGTCCGGATTGGCTGTTTTGCTTAAAAATGAAGGCCATGAGGTAGTTTTAATGGGCAGAAAAAGAACTTACAGGGCAAATTCTGAATTCAAAACTTTATTTTGGGATATTGAAAACCAAGAGTTGGATATTGATGCCATAAAAAATACAAATGCAGTTATTCACCTGGCAGGCGAAAATATTTCAGACAAGCGATGGACGAAAAAACAAAAAAAAATCATAGAAGAAAGCAGGGTTAAATCAGCAGAATTCTTGTTTAGCCAGTTTAAAAAATATGGAAAAATGCCGGAAGTTTATGTAAGTTCTTCCGCTATTGGATATTACGGCAGCTTTACTTCTTCTGTAATACTTTCAGAAGATAATCCAGCTGGTAAGGATTTTTTGGCAGGAGTTTGTGAAAAATGGGAAAAATCAACCCAATTATTTCAAAATGAGGGAGTAAGAACAGTAATTATTAGAACGGGGGTGGTTTTAAGCCCAAATGGAGGCGCCTTTATTAAACTTTACAACCTTGTAAAAAATGGTCTCGGTTCCAGCCTGGGAAACGGAAAACAATATATTCCCTGGATTCATATCGACGATATTGTTTCCATTTTTTACAGGGCCCTAACCCAACAAAACATGTCGGGTGTTTTTAATGGTGTAGCCCCATTTAACCTTACCAATTCTGAGTTGATAAGAATTATAGCTAAAAAAACCGGGCGCAGAATTATTTTACCTGCTGTGCCTGAATTGCTTGTGCGTTTAATTTTTGGAGAAAGATCAATTATCCTTCTTAAAGGGACAAGAATATCTCCAGATAAAATAATAAGCTCAGGTTTTAAATTTAAATTTCCCGAGCCTGAAAAAGCCATTGAAAACTTAATTGAAAAACTCAAATGAGAATCTGGTCCTTACACCCCCGCTATTTAGATACCAAAGGTTTATTGGCGCTTTGGCGAGAATCACTACTGGCTAAAAATGTATTGCTGAACAATACAAAAGGTTATAAAAATCATCCACAGTTAATCCGGTTTAAAGAGTCGGAAAATCCTTTGCAGTCCATCGACTATTACCTTTCGGTAGTACATGCCGAAGCCGAAAAAAGAAACTATAAATTTTCGAAAGAAAAGTTTGCCAGCGTAAAATTTGCGCAAAAAATCCCTGTAACCTCCTCGCAGGTTGATTTTGAATGCGCTCATCTGCTTAATAAGCTTACTGTAAGGGATAAATTGAAATACGAGGAATTGCTTAAAGAGAAGGAAATTTTGCTGCACCCGCTTTTTTATTCAGTCAAGGGGGATATAGAACCATGGGAAAAGATTAAAAGTAATTTATGAGAATTACAGGAATTCAAAAATAATTTCTACATTTATCATATCAGAAAAAGAGGGAAAACAGCTTATACAATTTTATTAATTCTAAAATATCAAGATATGAAAACTTTGAATCTTCTAATATTCCTGCTATTTTCAGCACTTTTGTCGGCACAAAATAAGGGAAATTGCGTTACTCCCATTTCGAATTACGCATTTCAACCAAAGCTAAACAGCATAACATCTCAAAAATCTGATGATCAAAAACTTACGTTGGCTGTAAAATTGGCAAAAGAAAATTGCCTGTCTACCAGCCAGGTTAAAGATGTGGCGGCTCTTTTCGAAAATGATTATAACAGGCTTGCTTTTGTTCAGGAAGCATACATCAACACCACCGATAAGGACAATTTTTATGAAGTTTACAATACATTTTTGTATTTCTCAACTGTGTTCCGACTTCATGATTTTGTTATAGAACAAAGAGGTACTAAAACCGAAATTGTAACAGAACCGGTAAAAACAGAAATGACATTTCCTGATCTCCAATATCCCGATTTCAGAAAATATTATGGCAAAACGGGTTGCAAAGATATTGTGAACGAAACGGAATTTATGGATATCGCTTACAAGGTTTTTAATTCAAAATCAGAAGATTCGAAACTTTATCTGGCTAAAAGTACGTTTCAAAGCAGGTGCTTTTTAACCGCACAAGCCATGAAAATGGCTACTCTGCTTAACAGTGAAGCAAACAGGTTCGAATTTCTTAAAATTGCCTATTACAGGGTCTATGATCCTGATAATTTTAAATATGCAAACCAATTGTTTAAAACCGAAAGTTATAAAAAAGAACTTGCTACATTTATGGGTACAGCTAATAATGTTACTACCAATGATCCACCTTGCGAAGTTAATGCTTCTGAATTCCAGGCGGTTAAGGCACAAATAAATAAAGAAAGTTTTAACAATACTAAAATAAATCTTGCCAAACAGATTTTAAAAACCAAAAAGTGTTTTAAAACAACACAAATAATTGAAATTCTGGGTTTATTTGCCTACAGCGATTCAAAAATGGATATTGCAAAATTTGCCTACGATTATACTACTGACAAGGAAAATTACTACAAAGTAGCAGATGCATTTTCATTTTCAAATGACAAGGATGCTTTACTTAATTTTTTGAAAACAAAACAATAATTAGATTAATATTGTCCGGTGCCATAGAACACCGGACTTTTTACAAAATTTTAAAAAAAGAAGATGAATATTCATCTGGTAGATATTTTAATAAATTCTGTACTTGCTTTTATTATGTTAGGGGTTGGTTTATCACTAACAGTTGAAGATTTTAAAAAAATTCTGATTTATCCAAAAGCATTAATTACCGGATTAACCGTACAGATATTTCTTGTTCCCGGTATTGCATTTTTAATCGCATTCCTTTCGCCTATCAGTGCGGAGCAAAAAGTTGGTATTGTATTGGTTTCTACCTGTGCCAGCGGGGCTTCTTCTAATCTTATTACCCATCTGGTCAGGGGAAATGTGGCCCTTGCCATCTCCATGACAACCGTGAATAGTTTTTTAACACTTGTTACCCTGCCTTTCACTGTAAATATTGCGCTTTATATATTTTTACATTCCAACCAGGAAATTAACCTACCTTATCTGAATACCATTCTTCAGATTTTTATGGTTACTTTATTGCCTGCATTTATCGGAGTAATGCTCAGGAAAATAAGTATTGGATTTGCCACTAAAATGGAAAAACCTTTGAAAATTATCCTGCCCACTATTTTATTCAGTGTTTTTGCAATTAAATTCCTTGCCGCTGAAAACCATGGAGGATCAGGAATAACAAGGCATGAAATGTTTGAGCTCTTTCCACCCATGTTGATTTTAAATTTTCTTGCCATGTTTGCCGGGTACATAATTGCAAAATTTATGAAGCTCAACTTCCAGAAACAGTTCACAATAGCCATAGAAGTTGGTTTACACAATACAGCCCTTGCACTTGTAGTTGCTGGTACAATTATCAGGAGTCCGGAAATGGAAAAACCCGCCCTTGTCTATGCCTTGTTTACGATATTTTCGGCCATTTTATTTGTATATTTTCTAAAAGGGAAAAATATTTTAAAATAATACCTGCCAAAGCATTTTATTCATCCTTTTTCTTTTGATTAGATTGGTCTGGCTTAAAGGAAGAATAAATTGCATCGTGTATTCTTTCCCTGATTTTAAAGGTATTTAACTTCCAGTTTTTTGAATTTGGATGATTCCGGTTCGAAAGAAAAACATAAACCAGCTTATTCTCCGGATCAACCCAAACGCAGGTTCCGGTATAGCCTGTGTGGCCATAGGTTGATTCAGGGGCTTTGGTTCCGACCGCGGCTTTCAGGTTTGGCATGTCAAAACCTAAACCTCTTTGGGTATCATCAAACCGCTTAGTGAATTTTTCAACCACATAGGGTTTTAAATACTCAATTCCTCCATAACTGCCTTTGTTCAACACCATTTGAAATAAAACACCTAAATCGTACGCGTTTGAATACAAGCCTGCGTTTCCTGCCATCCCACCCATTAAGGCTGCCGAGGGATCATGCACATAGCCATGTAAATAGCCGAAACGCCAGCTGTTGTCCATTTCTGTCGGAACAATTCTATTTTTAGGGTAAATATTCAATGGATGGTATGTGATCGTTTTTAATCCGAGTGGCTTGAAAATATTCTTTTTCAAATATTCATCCAATGACAACCGGTTTAATGAATCTATAGCCAATTGAAGCAAAATCATATTCACATCGCTATATTGAAATACTTTTTTCGAAAATACCGGTAATTGACGTGTATCGCTCAAAATTGTATCGAAATATTTGTTTCGCAGGTATAAACTCTCAGTAAGCCTTATTTTGTCAGCTGAATCTTTAATCTGACCCGTGGAAAAATATTCCTGGTATTGTTTTTTAAATCCGTTTTTTATTAATCTTTTTATACTGTCACTGAGGTTTGTCCCTTCAGGAAAATCGGGAGACAATTCAAAAGGATTAATCCCTGAAAGGATGAGTTTATTATTTTCGTTACGCTTATAATTATTTTTTAATTGTTTAATAAAATACTCTTTGTAATACATATACCTGAAAATGGGCATTGCAGGTATAATTCCCGATTTATGCCTGAGTAAATCATACAACGAAACCTTGAATATATTTAACCGCGGGCTTAATTTGGTAATCACGGTGTCGATTGTAACAAAGCAGGAATCATTCAGGTTTAAAGTGTCATTTTGTTCAAGAAAAGTTTTCCAGTTTTTTACTCCGGATACCATAAAAGTGTCTATTTTCACCAGGGTGTCAGGCTTAATCCGGGTATAATCAATAGTTGTGTTCCTGAAAAATTTACCCAGATGATCGTTCAGTGACATTTTTCTTTCTGATATCATTTTCATAACAGCAACGGTAGTCGCCGCTATTTTGGTTACCGATGCAATATCGTATACATCATCTGGTTTTACTGGCGTTTCGCGCGAATAAGTATGGTAACCAAATGATTTATTGTAAATTACTTGTCCATTTTTAGCAACAAAAACCTGGCACCCTGGAAATGCGCCGATGCTTATTCCTTCATTTACTATCTGATCTATTTTCTTTAGTTTATCCCCATCTACACCAACAACTTCCGGCGATCCGTAACTCAGCCGCGTCTTAATACTTTTTTCATATTTATCATACCTGTAATGGTTGCTTACTGACCTGGCTAAATTTCCCTGCATGGAAACACCACCGAAAATGCATTGGGCAGCAATTCTGTAATCGCACATGGATTTATCCTGTACCTGAATGCACGGAATTGTGTCAGGGATGGCTAAAAGGTTATTGTAGGAAGAAAAATTGAGACAAATTGCATTATCTGCCATAAGGTAGCTTTTAATATTTTCAAATTGTTCTGATAGCCCTTGTGCATTAATTTCTTCATCCAGGACAATAATATTAAAACTCCCTTTAGCCTTTGACTTTATTTTTTTTTGCCAGGCATTGTCTGATTTTTTTACCAGAATCGTGGAAACTGGTGCATACAAATTGCAATAGTCCACAAATTCTCTGCTCACAGAATTTCCGAACCAAAATATATTAAAAGTCGTATTGTCAATTTTTTTAATTGGGATAAGAGAATCAGGGTTATTGAGCAAGCAAACTGATTTTTCTACCATCAATTGTTTCCAGGCTTCAACGGGCAAAACTTTTTCCACTTCAACTGATGGCTTGTTTTTGGTTAACCAGAGTTTTGCTTTCACTGCTTTACTTAATTTTTCATCAATTACCTTTTCGTCAAGCAATCCTTTTTTAATTATTTCCAGAATTTTTGCTTTTAGATTTTCTTTTTCGCTGGCCTTCACCAAATATAAATTAGCATTGTCGCTTAAAAGCATAATAAGACTTTTATTCTCCGAAAATCTTGAAAAAGAGGGCTTTTCAATCAATAATCCACTACAGTTAATAAAACCGGTATTGCCAATTCCGGCTGAATCAATCAGGATATAATCCAAATCCTTTTTAAAATAATTAATCAGTTTATCAAGGCTTGAAAAAGATTTTGAATGAAGTAAATCCTTCTTTTTCAAATCATTGGCTGTTAACTGAATTCCAAAAACCGTTTTTTTACTTCTGAATACACGGGTAAACAACTGAAATCTTTCTGTAACATATTTTATATAAAGTGAATCATCCAAACTGCCTGGACAAAATCTTCGGAAATCAAGAAAAAGAAAATTATTTCCGGGTTTCAGGCTGTGTGGTCCGTTTCTTAAATAATCTTCAATAAACAAGGTGTCCGAAACTGATCTAAGATATTGATGGTCAGTAATTTCAACTAAACCGGTGTGGATAAAATAATTGCCTGGTTTGGGCACCAATTCCATTATGAAATTAAGGAATTTGGAATCGTACTTTTTACTTGCCGGAATAGTTAATGTGGTTAAATCATTGTTCAAACCAAATGCAGTATCTGGAATTAGCAACATGGCAATTTTTTGTTCAGTAGTTAAATGTTTAACCAATGAATCAGCATACTGGTCTGAAATTGAAAGAAACTGTATACCAGCCTTTTCCTTTGACACAGATTTTGCCATTTTCAGGTAAACTATCCAGCCGGTAAGCGAAATTACTAGTGTTGCAATAGCAAGTATGAAAAGAAGTTTTTTATTTTTCATCATCAGATTAAAGCCAGTCAAAAATATCTTTTTCATCTTATTGTTAAATCAGATAATGATGAATTTCATTTAGTGTTTGACGAAAATCAGGTGAAGAATTATTCCAGAGAAATTAATTCTTTTGACAAAAATTCCAATTTATTATATTTGTATAAGAAAAGTTTAATACTAAAAATATGAAACACCTCAAATTATTGGAAATTTTAGTTTGCACAGCCTTACTAACAGCCTGCGGACCCACAGTTGAAGAAGCAATAAAATACAACGACGAAATTATTACCAAGTCGGAAGATCTTAAAAATAAAATGATTACATTAAAAGATTCACACGACAATTTTAACGGCGATCAAACCGAAAAAGCTTATTCCGATGCAATGGCTGCCGTAAAAGATGGTCTGGATTTGCTTAATAAAATGGAACCATTTGATAAAGATTCCACATTGAGAAATGCAGCTATTGGTTATTTTAAAATCTGCGAAGCGGTTCTTTCCAATGAACACCGCCGATTAATTGATTTAATGAAATTGCCTGACGAAAAATATGGCGATGCAGAAGTAGCAGAATACGCAAGCTTAAGGGATGAATCGGATAAAAAGGTGAATCTGGAAATGGCCAAACTACTTAAAGTGCAACAGGAATTTGCCAAAAAACATAATTTCAAACTTGAAGAATAGAAAAAAAATGTTGTCTCGTAATTAAGACAACATTTTTTATTTCAGTGTTTCAATAATTAATCTGTTGAGCTGAATTTCAACTCTTTAGCAGTTTTAACCAATCTAATAAATTCTGCCCGGTATCCATCGCTGTCAGTTCCCCTGGCATTCTCGGCCTGGCTTATTACCTGTTCATAACCAGCAGTTCCTTTAAATTCTGAATTCCTCAGTAACATCCCAAACATGGCTACAGCAGACGAAAACCTGCTGTTTTCTGACGCTTTAATGTTTTCAATAATTGTATTGGCTACCGGAATATTATAATCAATCCCAGTGTTTCCATCCGGTAATTTATACCTCGTTTTAATAGTAGCCACCTCTTTGGTATCTTTTAACTCATTTTGATTGGTTTGGTATTTCAAATTGTCAACTTCCTTAATAAATTCGCTTTTTACCCCTACAGGAATAATTTCATAAATAGCTGTAACTGTGTGCCCTGCTCCCATTTCGCCGGCGTCTTTTTTATCATCTTTAAAATCTTCGGTATTGAGCATGCGGTTTTCATAACCTACAAGCCTGTATGCCTGCACCACAGAGGGATTAAATTCTACCTGTAGTTTTACATCTTTTGCTATTGTAAAAATTGTACTTCCAAATTCCGAAACCAGTGTTTTGTTGGCTTCCTGTATATTGTCAATGTATGCATAGTTTCCATTTCCTTTATTGGCAAGGGTTTCAATTTTATTGTCTTTGTAGTTTCCCATTCCAAAACCAAGGCAGGTTAAGAATACACCCGATTCCCTTTTTTTAACAATCAGGTCTTCCAATTCGTTTTGGTTCGACACCCCAACATTAAAATCTCCGTCTGTACACAAAATTATCCTGTTGTTGCCCCCTTTCAAAAAATTTTCTTCTGCAGTTTTGTAGGCTAAAAGTATCCCTTCACCTCCAGCTGTTGAACCGCCAGCCTGCAAATTATCAATGGCCTCGAGAATTTTTGCTTTATCGTTTCCTGGTGTTGAATTCAATACAATTCCGGCCGCTCCGGCATAAACCACAATCGAAATTTTATCTTTTTCGCGTAAATTGTTTACAAGAAGTTTTATACCCGATTTTACAAGTGGCAGCTTATTTGCCTCATCCATTGAACCTGAAACATCAAGTAAAAAAACGATGTTGCTCGGTGGCAAATTATCGGTAGGAATTTTCTTGCCCTGAAGCCCTATATGAAGCAAATAATGTGAACTTTGCCACGGACATTCGGTATATTCGGCATTTATACTGTAAGGATGTTGATTGGTGGGTTGGGGATAATCGTAATTAAAATAATTTATCATTTCTTCAATTCTTACCGCATCGGCAGGAACCATTTGGCCGAGGTTTAAAAAACGGCGTATATTTGAATACGATGCACGATCAACATCTATTGAAAATGTGGACAGTGGATCCGATTTAACATTTTTAAATCCATTTTCATGGACTTTATTGTACTCTTCTGTGCTGGGATTGTAATAGGTTGTGTTAGTTCTGCCCATGCCTGATGCAGATTTTGCTCCTTGTATTGAAAAAGACTCATAGACCAGAATTTCACCTTCAACAGCCGGACCATCTTTAGCTGAAATTTCATCTACAATTGCGGGCCTCCTGAGTTTTGATTTATTTTCAACCGGTACCAGTATACAATTTACTACTGAGGCATTTATCAATAATTCTTTCCTGCCATAGCCTTCGAGGTTAAAAATCAATACTTTTTCATTTTGGGGTACTGAAATTTTATAGGTTCCGTCTTTACTGCTATTTACGGCTATTTTACTTATTTTACCGGTAATGCTTACATTTGCCAATGGCTGTTTTCTATTATCGGTAACTTTTCCTGTTATGGTTTTTTGGGCAAATGCAATTGAAACCAAAAGGAACAACTGGATAAAAATCAATATTGTTTTCATGGAATTCTGTTTTAATTTTTAAGTGAGATGAATAAAACATCCAAATTCCATAATTAAAATTATCGCATTTTTTATTAATGCGAATTTTGTACAATAAAGAATAAAAGGTAAAGTGTTGTATCTCAATTATAAAATAACAAATAAAAAAATTTGCGCTTGCCCTTTTTTAAGTGTTATTTCCCTTTTTTTTTCTGGCTTTATAAATCAGATAGATGATGAATATAATTCCTATTGAAATAAAACCCCAGGTAATTTCTTTAAAATAGGTTTCCCAGTGATCAATCAGAAAATAACTCATCAGCGCAAGGGTAGAATTCCAGATTAAGGATCCAATGAAGGTATAAAGTACAAAATTGCGGATATTCATTTTGGCTAAACCGGCAGGAATTGAAATCAGGTGTCTGATGCCCGGAATAAGCCGGCCTAAAAAAGTTGAAATGTTCCCGTTCTGGATAAAATAATTTTCTGCATGTTGCACTTTGGCTGGTGTGATAAAAAATATGCGTGCCCATTTTGTAGCAGCCAGCGAATATACAATTTTCCGTCCCAGGTACAGCGATAAATAATAATTAAACAATGCCCCGATTATACAACCCAGGGTAGAAAAAACGATCACGAGTGAAAGGTCTAAATGCCCGGTTAATACAAGATATACAGCCGGCGGAATCACAAGTTCGGAGGGAAGTGGGACAAATGAACTTTCAATGGCCATAAATAAGGTGATTGTAAAATAATTCAGGTTTTCTTTGTACCAGGTTATAATTAAGTCGAATAGTTCACTCATACTTTAAAAATTTGTCCACAAAAATAGATTTCTAATTCTATTCTGCAAATAAATAGAAAATAGTTTGTAGGATATTTTCTTAATAATAGCCTGATTTTTTGGAATTTAATTAATTGGCGACAATCAGTGAGATGTTTACGGGATTCATCAGAATCAAACCAGCCTTATGAATTATTGTTTATTCTGCTTTATGTACCATTGAATCAGTAATATCAACAGAAATATTAATTACTTTATAAGGATTTCCGCTTTTATCATAAATTGGAGTATAAGCTTCTGAAAGCCAGATATCTTTTCCATTAATCTGGATATGTTGTATTGTTTTTTTAACAATTCCCCTTCTTAAGTCGTTCCAGAAATCCCTGAAAATATTTCGCCTGTCTTCCTTTGTCACTGCAAAAGCACCCTGGAAAGTACCCACCATAGCATCTTTGGTCGTATTCAAAAGCCTTAGAAAATCACGGTTTATTTCAATAAGGCGTCCCTGCATATCAAACTCTGCAATTAATGCCACAGAATGCAAAGCTTCAATAATGCCTTCATAGTCCAAGGCTTTTCGTTCAAGTTCTTCCTGGGTTGTTTTCATTTCTTCCAGGTTTTGTCTCATTTCTTCTTCTTGTGCAATTAATTCTTCCGATTGTATCCTGGATTCCTCCAGCAATTTGGCTGTTTGTTCGTTCATTTTCACGTTTGAAATGGTAGAACCAATACTTTCACCAATTCTTTCAACAAAATTTACCTGGTATTTTTCCAATTCCCTGAAAGAAGCCATTTCAATTACGCCAAAAACCTTTTGGTTAAACATTATCGGAACCAGTAATAAGCAGCTCGGATTAGCCTGTCCCAATCCGGATGTTATATTCAGGTAATCTTCCGGAAAATCTGTCAGATAAATGGTTTCCTGTTCATTGATACAACGACCTACAAGGCCAACTCCCATTTTAATTTTCTTGTCAAGATATTTTCTTCTGTCGTAAGCGTAACTTGCTGAAAGTTCAATAAAAATATCTTCTTTATTGTTGTCGTTAATAATAAAAATTCCACCCTGACTTGCATCGAGGTACCTTACCAGGTTGCTGATTATATTGTATGAAAATTCAGATAATTTATCAGTCTTTTCACGCATGAGTTCGGCAAATTTTGCCGCACCCTGGGTAGCCCAGTTCAACCGCATATCTTCGGCTTTCCGTTTGGCTTCGTCTTCAACGGCTTGTTTCAGGCTTTTCCGCATATTTAAAAGCGCGTTTCCAAGCACATCCTGACTGCTTGAAACCTGAAAATTAAAATTGAGGTTTCCTTTTCCAATTTCCAAAGCAAACCTGAGGTTGTTCTCAAGCCCGTCAATTAATGTATTCACTGAATTGCCAATGTCACTTAATTCATTCTTTCCCCTTACCATTAATTTATGTTTAGCTGAAATATTCCCCTCGGCCAGTTGGCGTATGGTTTTTGATGCCTGCAACAAGGGATTTGTTATTCCCCTTGCTATCATCCAAATTACAAAGGATAATAAAATAAACCCAATGATGGCAATGGTTAATGAAATATAAAGGTTGTGCCGGGCTTTACTCACAATTACATCATGGGGCACAGCTACACCCAGCGACCAGTATTTCGATGAATTCCCAAACTTCATCGGGAAATACGAAACATAAAAAGCTTTACCCCTGTTGTCAATCCTGTTGTACGAAAAAGGTTTACCCCCACTAACATTTAAAAGTATATTGTGTTCCAAATTTTCTTCGGGAATTACTTTTTCAACAGTTTTGTTAAATACACTGTCAAACGGAATGGCTGCATAAACGCCTTTGTTAGAAACAATAAAACCAAACGAGTCATCGAAGGGCCTTATTTCATTTACCATTCGTTTAAATCTTTCCAGTTCTACATCGAATTGGAGCAATCCTACAAATTGTTTTTGATCCAATACCGGTATTGAAATACTTGAAATCAGAATTGAATCGGTTCTACTGCCACTTGCCGAAAACAAATAAGGTTCTGAAAGTTCTTCGCGCGGGTTAATTTTCATATCGTAATATTGACTCCCTATTGAATCGCCCGTTAATTCAAGCGAATCAATCCTTTCGTTTATTAAGCCACTGGTTTTGAAGAAAATTTTGCGGAATCTTCCATAATCTTTATCATACTTGTTATTTAAGGCCGAAAGTTCAAAATTCAATGCACAATTTAAAAGCTGCGGATTGTTTGAAATAACATTTCGCAACATTTCGAAGTAAATCTGCTGTAAATTATTGTTATTGAAATCTTTATATTGCGAAAAAGACTGAACCAGGGTTCTTGCTATGGCCATATCCTGGTTCAGTTCGTTCATAATATTGTTTGCATATTTTTCAGAATAACTATCGGTTAGTTTTTCTGCTTCTGCCGTTGATCTTTCATAATCTTTGATATTCAGATACCCAAAGGCTACCACATAAATCAACGAAGCAGTGCTTAATATATAAACCAGAAGTTTAGTCTGTAAACCGAATCTCATAATACAAAAGTTAGTTTCTGGTAAAAACCATCATTGAATTTTTAAAAATTGTATCTGCAACCAATTCTACTGATAATGTTCTTTCTTGCAAGTTGCCCGAAAGGGTTAATATTTTGTTTGATAAAAGTACAATATTCTGTACAAATTAAAAAATTTATTATTTTGTAACAGAATTACAAATAGTATACCCATTTAATGTTAATGTAACTGCAAAATAAAAATTGCCGGATTCTATCTGGAATTTCAAGATTTTATTTTAATATCAAATCTATTGAACGAACTATTTTTAATTCTTCGTTGTTTATGTTACATTTAAAAATTCATTATTGTAATTTTTTATGAAAAAGCAACTTTTAGTTTACTCATTGTGGGTTATTTCTTTGTTTGTTCAAGCGCAGGATCAAAACCCACCGGACTTATTATGGAAAAGCATTCGAACAAAAAATTTTGAAGTAATTTTTCCGGTCGAAATAGAAAAGAGTGCACAAAGAGTTACCAATACGCTTGAATGGGTTTTTGCTAAAAATTTTCAATCAATGCATACAACCCCAAAACCTGTTGAACTTATTCTGTTTAACCAGTCAACCAATTCAAATGCCTATGCCAGTCTGGCACCCCGTTATATGGGATGGTACCTGACCCCTCCACAATCAGTTATAGAACTGGGTAGTACAGAGTGGTTACAAACATTGTCATTGCATGAATTCCGCCACATAGTTCAATATTCTAAAAACAATTCGCATTTTACAAAATTTATGACTTACCTGTTTGGCGATATTGGCCAGGTAATGATGCAATGGTCTATTCCCGACTGGTTTTTTGAGGGTGACGCCATTGTAATGGAAACTGCGCTGTCAAATAGCGGGCGTGGAAGACTTCCGTCATTTTCGATGTACCAGCGAACCTATCAACTCAACGGGATTAAATTCAAATATGATCAGGCCTACCTGGGCTCGTACAAAAAATTTTATCCCAACCATTATTACCTTGGCTATCCTTTAACCGCCTATGGCAGGAAAAATTTTGGGGTAAATTTCTGGGACAATGTTTTGGAAAATACTTCCAGGATTTCGTTTTGGCCTTATGCCTTTGCTACCAGTGTTAAAAAATATTCCGGAATGAATACCAAAAAGTTCTACGAAAGTGCTTTTAAAGATTTGGAGAAAATCTGGAAAGAACAGGAATTACAAATAATTCAAACCGGGGTGGATACGGTAAATATTAAAAAGAAAAAGAACTGGACCAATTATTATACACCTCAATTTGCTAATAGTCAGAATATTATTGCATTAAAGGAAAGCCTTGATAAAATACCTGCATTTTATATTCTTTCACTTGACGGACAAGAAGAAAAAATAAAAAATACCGATGCAGAATTATTTTCACTAGCAAATAATAAAATACTTTGGGCGCGGACCGTTCCGGATATCCGGTGGGGCGAGCAATCTTATACTGATATCATAATCCTGGATTTAAAAACCAGGAAAGAAAAAAGACTGAGCTATAAGGAAAAGTACCTTTCCCCTTCCCTTTCGCCTGATGGAAAAAAAATTGCAGTTGTTGAATTCAATACCCGCCAGGAATCCAATTTATGCATACTTGATGCAGCCAACGGAAAAGTTATTAAAAAAATCAACATCTACACTGATTATATCCGTACACCAAGATGGTCATCGGATGGAAATTCAATTGTGGTAGCCCATTCTGGTTTAAACGGGCAAGCCATAAGCATGGTGAATTTGAATTCTGATGAAATTATAAAACTAGAACCATATGGCTGGGATAATCCAGGCCGGCCAGTTTTTTACAAAGATTTTGTTCTATACAACTCAGATTATTCCGGAATTGGGAATATTTATGCCATAAATATTTTTACAAAACAAAAATACCAGGTAACTTCCCGATTATATGGTGCCTATAATCCTGAAGTTGACGAAATTACAGATAAAATGATATTCCAGGATTATTCAAAAAATGGCTTTGATATTGCCATTATGGATCTGGATAATGAAAAATGGATAAAAATTGAGCAGGTTCTTAAAACTGAACCCGGCTATGCTAAAATTCTGGCCGAGCAGGAAGGAAATCTGTCTTTAACTGAAGCCACAATCAACGATAGTATTTATCCAATCGAAAACTATAGAAAACAAAAAGATGTAATTAACATCCATTCATGGGGTGTTTTTCCTTATGTGCCCGACCTGGAAATTAGTGTTTTATCGAACAATATTTTGAACACTTTGTCCGCTTCTGCCGGTTACCGATATAATACCAATGAAAAAACCAATACCGGGTTTTTAAACCTTAGTTATGCAAAATTTTTTCCAGTTTTAGGATTCTCAGCTTCTTATGGAGGGCGCGAAGAATCAACAACTTTGGCGAATGACCAGTTTGTAACCGACAGATGGTCGGAATTCAACACTGCCTTGAGCATTACTGTCCCTCTAAATTTGACAAGGGGAGTATTTTACAATAATTTGTCATTTAGAACCGCCATTGGTTATACCTATACCTGGAATAGAGAACTGGCATCCCCTACCCGGAAGCCTCCCGGTGATTTTACATTTTATTCGGTTTCAACAAATTTTAGTCGCATACGACAATATGCTTACCGTGATTTTGCCCCACGCTCTGGACAGCAAATTGCAATAAGCTACAGTGCGGTTTCGCCATTCAGCGATAAAGATGGTTATTTGTTTTCCGGACAGGCAGGGTTTTATTTTCCTGGAATTATGCAGCAGCATAGCCTTAAACTTGGTGGTGCCTTCGAAAAACAAGAATCTTACGTTGCTGCAAATCGCGATAATTTGTACTATTTTGCCAGCAGGGTGGCATTTCCACGCGGGTATCTGAACCAAACCACCGACAAATTCTACAAATTCACATCCGATTACCAGTTTCCGGTTTGGTATCCTGATATTAATATAGGTCCGTTGGTTTATTTTAAAAGATTCAGAGCTGGTGTTTTTTATGATTATGGAACAGGTTATGTTTCAACCAGTAACTATGAATATCAATCAGTTGGAGGGAGCCTGATGGCTGAGATTAAACTGCTTCGGATAAACTATCCATTCGAAATCGGTATTCAGTATGCACATCGCCTCACCGACGGTCAGAACGAATATTCATTTCTGATCATGGGACTGCCATTTTAAATTTTGAAAAAAGGCCGGGAACCATTTGTAATTCAGATAACCGGCTTTTAAATTTATAAGTAGGCTTTTTTACATTCTGTCGGGAACACTTATTCCGAGCAATTCCATTCCGCTTTTTATCACCCGCCCCGTCATATCCGAGAGTTTTAGCCTGAATCGGGCTATTTCTTCATGGGCTTCTTTTAGGATGGGAAAATCGTGGTAATACTGATTGTATTCCTTTACCAGTTCATAAATGTAATTGGCCACAATTGACGGATTAAGCAATTCTGCCGATTCGGCAATGACCCCGGGAAACATAAGTATAGATTTTATAAGCTGAATTTCCTTCGCATCAGGTTGTTGAATGCTTTCAATTTCATTAAACCTTAGATGTTTCTCAAAAGCTTTGGTTTTTAACGACTGGATGCGTGCATACGTGTATTGGATAAAAGGACCGGTATTTCCATTAAAATCAATCGATTCCTGTGGATTAAAGGTCATGTTTTTCCTGGGATCTACTTTTAACAGATAGTATTTTAATGCACCGAGTGCAATGGTATCTATGGTTTTTACTTTATCAGATTGCTCCAGGCCATCCAGTTTTCCAAGCTCTTCGGAAATGGTTAATGCTGTTTTTTGCATTTCGGCAATCAAATCATCGGCATCTACCACAGTTCCTTCGCGGCTTTTCATTTTGCCTTCGGGCAGTTCAACCATACCATACGAAAGATGATAAATATGGTGCCCCCATTCAAAACCAAGTTTTTCGAGTATAATTTTTAATACTTTGAAATGATGATCCTGCTCATTTCCAACTACATAAATTTGCTGGTCGAATTTAAAATCCTTGTACCTGATGTAGGCAGTGCCAATGTCCTGGGTCATATAAACCGAAGTTCCGTCTGATCTGAGCAATAACTTATGGTCCAGGCCTTCTGATTCAAGATTTACCCAAACACTAGTATCTTCCCGCAGTTCAAGTTTATTTTGTTTAACACCATCGAGTACAATTGATTTACCAAGTTTATAGGTATCCGATTCGTAATAAATCTTGTCGAAATCGACACCAAGCTTCTGGTACGTGATGTCAAAGCCGGCATATACCCATGAATTCATTTTTTCCCATAATTCAATGGTTGCTTTGTCCCCTGCTTCCCATTTTTGTAACAATTCCCTTGTTTCGTCCATTAAAGCTGAATTCTTTTCTGCTTCTTCTTTGGTCATTCCTTTGGCTTCCAGTAATACTAATTCTTTTTTGTACTCCTGGTCAAATTTTACATAGTATTTTCCAACCAAAAAATCACCTTTCATACCCGAAGATTCAGGGGTTTCATCGTTTCCCCATTTTTTCCAGGCAAGCATTGATTTGCAAATGTGTATGCCCCTGTCGTTCACAATATTGGTTTTAATCACTTTTTTGCCTGTGGCAGCCAGTATTTTTGAAATGGAATATCCAATCAGGTTGTTTCTGATGTGTCCAAGATGCAAAGGTTTATTGGTGTTGGGGGACGAATATTCTACTACTACTTTCTTTGAATCATCTGCTATTGGCGCAATTCCGAAATTCATCCTTTCAAAAGCTTCATTAAACTTCGACAGCCAGAAGCTAACTTTAAATTCCAGGTTTAAAAAGCCTTTTATGATATTATAAGTTTCCAGTTCGGGCAAATGCAAAAGAAGAAAATTTCCAATTTCTTCAGCTGTCTGGTCAGGTGTTTTTTTTGAATATTTCAGTAATGGAAAAGCCACTATGGTGAAATCGCCTTTAAATTCTTTACGTGTATGCTGCACCTGCACATGGTCAACATTAGGTTTACTGTGATAAAGATTTACAATGGCTTCGAGCACCTTTTCCTTAATGTATAAGTCGAATTTCATGGTTGACGTTAAAGCTTTAAATTAATTAGTATTATTCAATAAATCAATTGTTTAAATGATAAATGCCAGGGTTTTGATTTGTGTTCAAAGATAGTAAACACAAAAAGGAATTAAAAAAGAATTTACATAAGGAGTATCTTGAGCAGAAAATAAAAAATGCCACCCGAAAGTGGCATTTCTAACCTTAACCTAAAACTAACTAATCAATTAACTTCATGCTGATTTAATTGCAGTGCAAAAATACAATCAGAAATTCGATTTTAGAAAGTAAAAAAATATATTCTACAACATATTTTTAAAGTTTTCTATAAACTTATTCAAATTGCTTTTAGTTCGACTTTATAATTTAGTTTTTACTGCTAAATATCAAAATTTTGAACTAATTACCTGAAATATTGAAAGGATTATTAAAATGCTTTTGTATTTTTGAAAACAAAACCTGTATACCCTATGAAAACAAAACCGGGAAAGAAATTGAGTTTAGTTGTTCAAACTCTTTTTATTATTGTATTTATAGCTGTGTCTTCAATTCTTGTTATGAAAATGATAGACAGGGATTCTGATTCCCTTACTGTTTTTTTTATAGGTTTCGCGATATGTGTGGTAGCCATTATAATAATTGCTATTTATATTAATTATTTATCTAATCTGTATTCTCAAATAAAAAAGGCAGGTAAAGAACACAATATTGTTGAACTAACTACCATTCAGAGTGAGAAGGAGCACATGAAAACCATTCATTTCCACCAAATAAAAAAAGAAAAAAATTCTGAGTAAAAATTATATTTATTGTTATCGCCCAATTGTTTTTTTCCTGTTATTTTTTTTTTGTTTTTTTCTCTAAGTTTTAATTAGTCAATTTATTCCACTGTTTAATGCAAAAATACATACAGACACGACCTCGGTAAGCTATGCAAATTTTTGGATGTTGTTAATTAATTGACAGTTAAAGAAATTTATTTTAAAACATAAAAAAATCCTGTGGTATTTTTTGTCATATAAAAAATTGTTGTATATTTGTATTATATGTATAGTACATTAATTATATATTGTTATGATAAATTTTATTTTAGATCCCAAAGATGGTTCCCCGTTTTACAGGCAGATTATCGACCAGATTAAATTTGGAATCGCGTCGGGAAAACTCCAGGTGGGCGAACAATTGCCAACAGTCAGGGCGCTGGCTGTGGAACTCAAAGTGAACCTCAATACGGTAGCTAAAGCTTATAAGGAGCTTGAAATACAGCACATCCTCGAAACACAGCAAGGTACCGGTACTTTCATCAATTCGAACGATATCCTGTTATCTGAAAAAGAAAAACAAAAGAAAATTCAGGATATATGCAGGGAATTTACTACCATAGCTTTTACCTATGGATTTACAATCGACCAAATTATCAATGAACTCCAAAAAATGAATCAAAATGAGAACTAACAATTTCACCAAAAGCCTTTTTAACCCAATTTCAATTTCGATCTTGGTAATTCTTGCCGGTTCACTGGCGTTGCTCTTCTATCTTCAATTAATTAATCAACTGCTATTTGTAATTTTAATTATCCTCTCCATACTCATCACCAGTTCAATTCAGATAGCCGATCAATGGGAAAAAGCAGTGGTACTAAGGATGGGAAAGTTTATCGGTTTAAAAGGGCCTGGACTGTTTTTTATCATCCCCGTTATCGACAGGGTGATTAATTACATTGACCAGCGTATCAGGGTTACCGATTTTAAAGCCGATCAAACCCTAACAAAAGACACGGTTCCGGTAAATGTTGTGGCTGTACTTTACTGGACTGTCTGGGATGTAGAAAAGGCTGCGCTTGAAGTTCAGGATTATACTTCAGCCATTCAATATATTGCGCAAACCGGATTGAGGGACATTATCGGGAAACATGAACTTGCGGATTTGCTCCAGGACAGGGAGAAAATTGCAGAAGATCTTCAGAAAGTTTTGGACGAGAATACTACACCCTGGGGAATTACCTGCCAGACAGTAGGAATAAAGGAAATTACTATTCCTCAAGGACTTGCTGATTCGATGAGTAAACAGGCCCAGGCCGAAAGGGAGCGACTGGCAAGGGTTATACTGGGTACCGCTGAAACCGAAATTGCAGAAAAATTCTCAATTGCCAGCCGACAATATGTCGATAACCCGGTAGCTTTACAACTCAGGGCCATGAACTATATTGGCGAAGGCCTGAAAGAAAAAGGGTCGATGATTATTGTTCCGAGTTCGGCCCTGGATGGAATGAACCTGGGAACTTTCACCGGTCTTTCAGCTATTTCGGGCAATGTGCTTAAAAAACAAAGTGAAGAACCACTGGATCAATAAATCAAACTTTATAAAAAAACAAATGCACCGGGTAGATATTCTGCCCGGTGCATTTAAGTTAATTTCTGAAAAATTAAACCTAAGCTTGTGCTTCTGCAGCCTTTACCTGTTCTACTTTCTGGGCTACCACTTCGGTAATGTACTTCTCCTGGCCATTTTTATCGGTGTATTTACGGGTATTTAATTTGCCAATTACCGATACCATTTCCCCTTTTTTAAGAAAGTCGATGGTTTCATCTTTTTTGTTTTTCCAAATGGTTACGTTGTGCCAGGTGGTGGTGGTTACCCACTCGCCCTTATTGTTTTTGTAACTCTCGCTGGTGGCCACGCTCATATTTATTAATGTGCGCCCGCTTTCGAATGTTTTTACTTCTGCATCGCGACCTAAAAAACCCTGAATTTCTACTTTGTTGATTGTTGTTTCCATGACTTAAAATTTTAAAAGTTTAACAAAAGTTTGATGAGACAAAGATGCAGGTGTTTTTGCAGCTGATTCGGTTATTAAATAATTATAACCGTTTAATATTCGTTTGTAGCCGTTTACAAATGGTTAAAATTGTTTTTTAACTTGATTATTAGCATGTTAATTTTATTATATTCAAAAAAAAAAATTAGCAGATATTTGGAAATTCTTTCTGAAATAGGACTGGATTTGATTCAAGTACATTATAAAATTAGTATATTTGTTTGATAGGTCAGGGAGGTATTTAACTTGAGGATAGGTTAAACAAAAAGTATGTATATTATTTTACCATAATAAAAGTTATGGAATATTTAGGAGTAGAAATTATTCTTTTTATTTTACTTGGCTTAATTGGGTTGTTCATTTATTTTTTACCAACTTTTATAGCTTCTGGTAGAAATTCCGCAGCTACATTTCTGATATTTCTGATAAATCTTTTTGGAGGATGGACCATAGCCTTGTGGATTTTTGTTTTTATCTGGGCATTCATGGATAAAAAGAAAGTATAATTTAAATTTTAAGAGATGCGAGAATTTAAAAAATCAACAATTTTGAAATAGGACAAATATTTATCCCTAATGCTATATTCGATTAACTTTTCAATTAAGTAAAATGTCTGAAGCCAAACAACGAACATGCCCCGAATGTGGAGATAAGCTCCTTGGCAGGGCCGATAAAAAATTCTGTTCCGACCAGTGTCGTAACTCTTACAATAATCGCCTTAACAGCGATACAAGCAATACGGTACGCAACATTAACAATATTTTGAGGAAAAACAGGCGGATTCTGCAGGAACTCAATAAACAGTCGGGCAAAACCATGGTTAGCAAAGAAACACTTATAAAAAAAGGGTTTGATTTTACCTATCTCACCCATACCTACAAGACACAAAAAGGGTTTACCTACCATTTTTGCTACGAACAGGGTTATCTTTATCTCGAAGATAAAAGCCTTTACCTGCTGGTAACAAGCAAAGACAAAGAGAATTAGCCTGCTCCTGCCCGGCTTGTTTTACACCAGTGTAGCCTTTAGCGTATTTGTACGTCCCTGAAGGTTTAACGGGGTACTGGCCACATGTACCACAATATTACCTTCGTGGATTAACTCCCTGCTTTTAAGGTATTCGAGTGATTCCTGAACGGCAAGGTCAATTTGTTCGTATTTTTCGAGTAATATGGTTTCAACTCCCCAAACCAGTGATAATTTGGTAATCAGCTTTTTGTTGTTGGTGAAGACAAAAATCTTTGCCGGTGGCCTGTGGCTCGACAACCGGTAGGCCGTAAACCCCGAATAGGTAAAAGCAATAATAGCTTCGGCATTCATTTGGGTAGCCATTTTGGCGGCATTAAAACAAATGGAATTTGGTATGTACGACGGCGTTCCTTCCAACGGTTTATGCGTTCGCTGGAATGGTTTTCCGGATTGCTCTGTATGGCTTATAATCCGCTGCATGTTTTGAATGGTTTCGCCCGGGTATTTGCCCACCGAAGTTTCGCCACTCAGCATCAGGGCATCGGCACCATCGAGCACCGCATTGGCCACATCTGTGGCTTCGGCCCGTGTGGGCGTGAAATTTGTAATCATGCTTTCCATCATCTGGGTAGCAATAATTACAGGTTTTGAAGCGGCAATGCACTTATTTACCAGCATTTTCTGTATCAGCGGCACTTCCTCGAACGAAACTTCAACACCTAAATCGCCACGGGCCACCATCACCCCGTCGGTCAGATCAATTATGGCATCAATTTCTTTAATGGCTTCGGGTTTTTCAATTTTGGCAATCACGCCGGCATGTCCTTTATGTTTTTTTATCAAATCCTTAAGGTCAATAATGTCCGAAGCCTTACGTACAAAAGAAAGAGCAATCCAGTCTACCTCGTGTTCGAGTGCGAAAATGGCATTTGAAATATCTTCTTCGGTGAGTGAGGGCAGCGAAACTTTGGTATTGGGCAGGTTTACCCCTTTTTTTGAGGAGAGCGGGCCACCGTAAATGACTTTGGCTTTTACAGTGTCCTTTTTATTGGTATCAATCACCTGCAGCTTTAATTTTCCATCGTCGATTAAAATGAATTCCCCTTCGTTTACATCTTTAGCAAACTCACTGTAGCTCATGTAAATATGGTCTATGGTACCCAGGCATTTTTCAGCTACAAAAGTAATGACTTCACCTTCCTTCAGGTCAAGATGGTTGTTTTCAATCTCTCCTACCCTTAATTTAGGTCCCTGCAAATCGGCCAGTATAGCAACGTGGGTGCCCAGTTTCGTATTTATTTCACGAATGGTTTTGATGAGTTTAAGGTGCTCTTCCTGTCTTGAATGCGAAAAGTTAAGACGGAAAACATCCACCCCGTTTGTAATCATTTTTGCAAGTACTTCTTTTGATGAAGAAGCCGGGCCAAGTGTGGCCACAATTTTGGTGTGAGAGGTTTTAAGGGTCATAGCGCTGAATTTTTGGTACAGGTTACATTATACAACCCGGCAAAAATAGGGAAATTATGCGAATGTTAAATGAAAGGTGGGGTAATTTTTGTAAATGAGAACCGAATATAAGGTATCGTGAGCACAGTGATTGAAAAAAAAGCTATACACTTACTACTAATTTAAGGGCTTACCAATAATATTCTGTTACATCAAAAGCAATTCTGTAGTACCTTTTTCTTGCAATTGTCTTACTATATTTGTGATAGCAGTTTCTTTGATAAATCCTTTTAATGATAAATCTTCATCCAAATCTTCCCAATGAAGACCTACTCCTCCACCAACAAGTTTCCAGTTATCAAGTTCCTTTTGACTTGCATTATTAAATAATTGTATTCCAGACACTTTTGTTTTTATTATTTTTCCATTTGTCAATATCAAAACCATCAAATCCAGTTCTTTATCAGAAATAACAGATTTTATTCTCAAACCTTTCTCAAAAATCAAAATATCCAAAGGATCTTTTGATCTGATATTTTCAATTTTACTTTTCATGGTACTCTTTCCATTTTAATTTAAATAACTCCAAATTTTGATTCACAATTTCTCTGATTTCTCTTATTTCTTTAGTTGTAAAACCATAGAAATAAGCATCTTGCACAGGATTAAGCCAAATTTTAGCATTTGCGTCAGCCTTTTCAACGTGGATATGCATAGGTTCTCCATCTTCTTTGCTCCAAAAGAAGAACCTGAAACCTTTTATTCTTAAAATTGTTGGCATATCATTGCAAAATTAATGTTTTTGGCTAAATTTTAAGTCTATTGCATTAAATTAATAAAATCATAAAATTTGGAAATAAAATAACCTGGAATAAGAGACAGGTATATTAATCAGGAATTCTTCATGCAGAATATATTTTTAAACCCACGAATATTAGCTGAATTGTCAACATTTCTTTTAATGCAAAACAACAAAATTCTTCAATTTCAACTTAAAAGCCCATACTCCAAATATGAACCTCTTTGAATAATTGAAACAGGTTGCAAATTAATATTTTAGAATAAGCAGATAATTAGCTGGAACCATGTTTTTTACGAAAAAGCCTGATCAATCGGGTACTTTTGTTACTTATCCTCGTACTTTATAGACCAATCCACTTTATTGAGATATTCAATATCTATAAGGTACTTTTTTGTAAAAATACTTTTAGAAATAACCATCTTTAATCCATATTTATCAACAGAGTCCTTAGCTACTATAAATAATCTCATCTTACCATCTTGACAATCCTTAATATACTCTTCCCAATTGATTGGGTTATCAATAAAATATGCTAATGTGTCTTGTTTTACTTTATCAACAGCATCAATAGCTTTCTCACTATAATCTTGATAAGGATCAGAAAACTCATCTTTTTCAGAAATAAAAAAATAAATTATATCATTTGATTTATTGTAAATCTTTAGTTTACGATTATCAGGTGCTCTATCTAAGCAACCACAAAATATTGAAACTAAAAGAAAAATTAAACAACAACTTTTCATTTTATAAATCATTTGTGAAAATATAGTTTGCTCTTAAGTTCGTCACTAATATAGCTTGAGTTTACAGGATAATTTTTAAAGTCCCAGAATGATGGATAATTAAAGTAATAATACGACATTGTAATTTCTTGAACTTTGGTCCAAGTTCTATTATACAAAAAATAGTTACTTGCTTTATTTATATCAGATCCAAAATTTATCAAACTTGAAGGTACTACATTTAAATTATACCATAAACTACCACCATATTTGTTCTGAAGAAAATGACCAAATTCATGCATTAAATGTTTACCAGCATTTGAATTCAGACCACGATTTTGATAAGTTAAAAGAATAGATTTCTTAGTATTGATAGCTCCAGCAAAATAGGAACTAGCAGTTGTGCTTTCAGAAATATATCTCACATCTGATTCATAGAATTTATCCTTTTGATTCGAAGGATCACTCCCAAGCACTTGAGGTGGATTACTTAAAATCTTATGCTGGAGATTATTACAGTTAAAAGTACCAAAAGCAAAAACTTTTTGCGATGCTATCGTAACTGGACTAATGATATAAGATTGAAAATCTTCATTCCAGGTATAGGTGGGAGTTCCTTTATTGTATTGGTTGGTTACATTTATATAAGTGTATCCAATAAAGTCTCCATCACCAAGATTTTCAAATTCAATTTTTCCATCTTGCATATTATTAGCTATATTGAACATTCCCACCCAAAAATCGCGATAATCATTATTACCATATTTCTCCTGTACCCATCCCGGCAAAGCCCCTCCTCCTCCAACATATCCTTCTCCATGTACATAAGGCATATAATCCGGGCAAAATGCCTGGCTTATAGAGGTATAGGCAGTAAAAGCTTTACCTAAATTCCAATATTCATCCAATGCTGCCATCTTGTACCAACTCGGGTCCGTATACTTAAGCGGGTTGTTAAGGCAATAGCTGTAGCGGTTAAAGTTTTGGGCAAAGGTGGGTTGCTGGTTTTTCAAAGAACGCAGCTCAAAGATAGGAAACTTAATTCTTTTTGCATACAAAGCGCAAATATTTTAATTTTTATCCTATGTTTCTGCTCATCAAATACCATGAAACAGGATTTTTACGATGAATTCAAAACACGATAACCTGCTTTAAATTCAAAAATTATTATATTGCAAATAAAGTTATAAAATGTAGAGTTTCAGATTAAATTCCTGAAGTGAAATTTAAAAAACCAATTTACTTTTTGATTTTAAGCTTATTGGGTATCAACCCGGTTTTACCCCAGACCGGGCCTGGCGGCTATATCTATATTTCGCCCCTCGGTAACTCCGGGTTTCATAACCGCGAAACTTCAATCCTGGTTCGCTTTGGCGATAAAATAGATGCAAAAAGTTTAAAATCGGATTGTATTCAAGTAAATGGCCAGAAAAGTGGAACGCACCAACTTTCATTGAGTTTGTCGGCCGATAGTTCCACAATTATTGTAAAACCTTTGACTGCCTTTGAATATGGTGAAAAAGTTATTGTAAATGTTCTTGATGGCATTCATACCCTTACAAATAAAGAACTGCCCGAAGTTTCCTTCTGTTTTTATATTCGCCCTGCAAAACCGGCTGATGAAGCGGAATTCCCTGATTATTCTCCTGTTTTTCCGAAATCAGTACAAAATCTAAATACCACGGTTCATACTTTTGATATTTTTCACAATCCCCTTATAAAAATTAAATATTCAAACCATCCTGCTGAGGGAAATTTTTTTACTACGCTTTCCATTGGAAGCTCGAGTATACTTTACATCATGGACAACCAGGGATTTCCTGTGTATATGAAGATAATGCCTGAAAAGGTGATTCATTTAAAACCCTGGCCTGGTGGTATTTGCAGCTATTTTGACTATGATAAACTATCATTTATCACCCTCGACCAGGAAATGAATGTTCTGGGAAACTACCAGATGCAAAACGGCTACGAAACCAATATGCACGAATTTGTACTTTGCAGCAACGGCCACTCTTTTCTGATTGGATACGACAAACAAATTATGGATATGAGTGGAATTATTCCTGGTGGAAAAACCGAAGCTGTTGTAACCGGGGCAATTATTCAGGAACTGGACGAATACAAAAATCTGATTTTTCAATGGCGCACCTGGGATCATTACAAAATTACCGATTCGTATCTCGATCTTACCGGATTATCAGTTGATTATGCCCATGTTAATTCCATTGATCCCGATACGGATTCAACCATTATTATTTCTGCCCGGCACATGAATGAAATAACCAGGATTAACAAAAAAAATGGTTCTTTAATCTGGCGCATGGGGGGTCGCAGAAACCAGTTCCAGTTTAGTAATGATTACCGCAACTTTTCTGGTCAACATACTGCAATTATGCAAAAAAACGGAATATTAACACTTTATGACAATGGCCTTGATGCTATGGCTGACTATTCGCGCGGTATTGAATATTTTGTGGACGAAAAAAACAAGCAGGTTCAGTTACTTAAAGAGTATATTCATGCCCCCCCGGTTTTTGGTAAAGTAATGGGAAACATGCAGCAGCTTGAAAACGGAAATGTACTGGTTTATTGGGGCAGCCTTGCAAGCAGCGATACCATCGGGTTTTCTGAGTATGATGTTGATAATCAACTTTTATTTGAAGCCGGATTTTACAATTCAGGCACATTAAAAGCCCTGCCTGCCTATCGGGTGTACAAGGAAAAATGGGAACCTTCATTTTTTTCATTAAGTACCGATTCAATCCTTTTCGACAGTACAGAAACAGGACAGGTAAGGACTGCAACTGTTTCCATTAAAAACATTTCAAAAAGTATTAAAACGGTTGACAGTGTCTATTTTACGAGAGACGTTTACGAAATTTCCAATCCTTTTCCATTGGTATTGTCGCCTGGGCAGGAAATAAACCTGGAAATCAGGTTTGCGCCTAAAGCGGATGGGAATTTTTCTGGCTATATCTTATTTTGTTCCGGATCTGATTCTGTATTTTATTCAAAAAAACTATGGGTGGATTCCAAATCATCTATAACCACTGGTCTGCATGAATTTGAACCAAGAAACCAAAATTTCCGGTTATGGCCTAATCCGTTTACAGATGTTTTAAATTTCGATGCCCGGAAAATGGTAAAACAGATTGACCTTTTCGATTTTCATGGAAAAAGATGTTTTTACTCAAATATAAATGTCAGGCAAGGCACCATTTATCCCAAAATGCTAAAAAGTGGAATTTACCTGCTACGTATTCTGTTCGCTGACAATTCGGCTTATACTGTGCAGGTAATCAAAATTTAACCACTTTTCTAAACCTGAATTTTTCAATAAAACTTAATACATACAGGTGCAGGTACCGAAACGGATTTTTCTGTACTTTCCAGCCAACCATTTTCAGGGTCTATCTTAAATACCACAATATTGTTTGAATTCTGGTTGGCAACCAGCATAAATCTTCCACCCGGGGAAATCGCAAAATTTCTGGGCGTTTTTCCGCCGGTGCCCTGGAGACCCATAAATTTCAACTCACCCGATTGCTGGTTTATCTGGTACATGGCAATATTATTGATTTTTGCCCTGTTGCTGGCATATAGAAACTTACCAGAAGGACTGATATGTATATCGGCACTTGAAATGGTATCTGCTTTTCCCTGACCCAGCGTGGAAATTACCTGAAAACGGTTCCAGAATCCGATTTTCGAATCGGTACTGAAAGCTTCAATGGTGCCATTTAATTCGTTTAAAACATACACCCAGGGCATAAAGGGATGAAATTCGAAATGCCTTGGCCCAGCCCCTGATTGAGTGGGAATGTGAATTTTCGCCGGCTCAAGTTTTTCCTTGAGCGTGTCCAGAACATAAGCCCAAACCATATCGGTACCCAAATCTGTTGAAAAAACACCGGACGATAATTTAGCCTGCTGGATCATGTGGGCGTGCGGTACAACTTCAGGCCCGTCTGTCATCTTTCTGACATGTTGGTGAACATACTTTGCCGTGGTTAAAGAACCATCTGTATTTATGCCAAATAAAGCCACAGTGCCACTTCCGTAATTGGCATCCATAATATATTTACCCGAATTGTCAACAGATAGATGGCAGGGCCAGGCGCCTTCGGATGGTACACTATTTATAAATGAAAGGGATTTACCATTGTCGCCAATTTTAAAAGCAGTCAGATAACCACCTCCGGTACTGTCATCCAGTTCATTTACACAATATAAATACTTTTTTGTAGCATGTATGGCAAGGTACGAAGGGTTTTCGGTTTGAGGTGAAGTGGAATTGTACTTCAAATCGCCTGTTTTATTGTTAAAACTATAAATATAAATCCCTTTTGAACCATTTGGTTTTCCAGCGTTATCAAGGGTGTAGGTTCCAATATAAACAAGCGATGTATCCGGGATGTTTTCATCATGGCCTGTATTATCAGATGGTTTACAACTAAGGTGAAAAATCAGGATGGCCAAAAAGATACCGGTTAATTTTAAAATCTTTTTCATATCAGCAAAATAACAGGTGAATAATAAGAAATTGCGGACTTTTAATAATCCAGCTAACAAATATAACCATGATTTTCGATTTGAAGCCAGGAATTGTATTATAAGCTCTAAAACAAAATGATTTGTATATAAAACCGGATACTTATAATTCTCGGGAAAAAAGGATAATTCAAATACCGGGTTTAAAACTACCTGGCATAAAATTATTGTACATTGTTACCTTTTATATCGCTATACATTGCAGACACTGGTATTTTTTTAACTTTTAAAGAATTTCATTTCATCGTCAATTTCTCAACTTAATTTTTAAAAACAGATTCATTTATCTAAATTTGGCTAAAAATCTTCCATTTAACTTGAATAATATCAACTTATGAGAATACTTATTCACGAAAACTCAGATCGCCTTGACCTTTGGACGGCTCACTACATAGCGGCTAAAATTAAGTCTGCCAATCCAACCCCGGATAAGCCTTTTGTGCTTGGTTTACCTACCGGGTCTTCGCCTGTAGGTATTTATAAAAACCTTGTAAAATTATGCCAAAGCGGTAAAATATCTTTTAAAAATGTGGTAACTTTTAATATGGATGAGTACGTTGGAATACCTGAAGATCATCCTCAAAGTTATCATTATTTTATGAACTACCATTTATTCAGTCATATCGATATTCCCACCGAAAATATTAACATTCTTGATGGAAATGCAGTGGATCTTGACCTTGAATGTAAAAACTATGAAAAAAAGATAAAATCGTACGGAGGAATTGACCTCTTTGTGGGTGGGATTGGAACAGATGGACATATTGCCTTTAATGAACCCGGCTCTTCACTTACCTCACGCACAAGAATAAAAACGCTGACCCAGGAAACTTTGGTGGCCAACAGCCGCTTTTTTGGCGGAGATATAGCAAAAGTACCAAAAACAGCATTAACTGTTGGGGTTGGAACTGTAATGGATGCAAAAGAAGTCCTTATCATTATCAGCGGCATTTCTAAAGCGCATGCTGTTCGAAAAGGTATTGAAGAAGGTGTGAACCACATGTGGACCATTTCTATGCTACAACTCCATCAACATGGGGTTATCTGTTGCGACGATGAATCAACGATGGAACTTAAAGTTGGCACGGTTAAGTACTTTAAAGATATTGAAAAACAATCGCTTGCAAATATTCCTGAATTATAACTACTTCTAAAAAACTATGGTAACCAGGGCTATTCATAAATCAGAAATAGAAAGGCTTGAAAACCAGGGCTGTACATGCGACGACTGGACAATGCTTATGGTAAAGGAGGGCTTTAACCCTTCAGCTGTGCGAAACAGCCACTTTTCAGGAAATGTCTCGCTTGGTTTGTTTCATAATTTAATTGAAGTGGAGCAGGACATTTACCGGCCCACAGGCGTTTATAATTCATTTATACAAAATTCAGGTATTGATGATAATTGCCTGGTGTCGAATGTGAATATTATGTGCAATTACCAGATTGCCAGCAATGTAGTTTTAGAAAACATTGGAAACCTGATTGTGCATGGCGAAGCTTATTTCGGAAACGGGGTTAAAATTGCCGTAATCAATGAAGCAGGTGGCAGGGAGTTGACCATGTACGAAGATTTAACTGCCCAAATTGCCTATTTAATGGTTTTGTACCGTCATGACAAGGCATTTACCGAAAGTATTCAAACCCTGGTGGACAATTACGTAGATTCAAAAAAAAGTACATTTGGTAAAATTGATAAAAATGTATTTATCACCAACACAAAATCAATCAAGAACGTTAATATTGGCGAATCGGCAAAGATTGAAGGTGCCAATTTCCTGGAAAACGGTACTGTTTGCAGTAGTGAATTTTCGCCCGCATACATAGGATTTGGGGTAACTATCAAAGATTTTATTGTTCATCATGGTTCAAAGATTGACGGGAACTCTGTCATCAACAATTGTTTCGTCGGACAGGGTGTGCAGCTGGGAAAATCATTTACAGCGGACCATTCTGCTTTTTTTGCGAATTGCGAAGGATTTCAAAGCGAAGTGTGTGCTGTTTTTGCAGGACCGTATACCATTACCCATCACAAACCCACCTTGCTCATTGCCGGGCTGTACTCTTTTTTCAACGCGGGCAGCGGAACCAACCAAAGCAACCACATGTATAAACTTGGCCCTGTGCACCAGGGCATTCTTGAGCGGGGGGTTAAAACCGGTTCTTTTTCATATATCATGTGGCCATCGCGCATTGGCGCCTATTCGGTGGTGATTGGAAAGCATTTAAGCAATTTTGATTCTTCCGATTTTCCATTTTCATACATTAACGAAGCTGATGGAAAGACCAAGCTGATTCCGGGTTTTAACCTGTTTACTGTAGGTACCCGTCGCGATGTACTTAAATGGCAGCGCCGGGATAAAAGATACACCAATGACCGGTTGGATTTGATTCATTTTGAATTGTTAAACCCTCACATTGTCGGCAAAATACTGAATGCAATAAAAATACTTAAACGCCTTTCGGATAAAGCACCTTACGAACAAGAATCATTAACTTACAAGGGTTTGATAATACTAACTGTAATGTTAAAGAACGCCCTGAAATATTACGATTTGGCGGTAAAAAGTTACATCGGTAATGAAATTGTCCACAAACTTGCTGATACAGGAAACCTCAAGTCGATGAAAACGATTTGGAGCCGCCTTGATACCCGAGATGAAGAAATTTCAGAAAAATGGGTGGATCTGGCAGGGATGTATATTCCAATAAATAAGATTACCTTACTTATAAATGCCATTAAATCATCTGAAATAAATACCCTTGATTCCCTGGCAGAACAACTGAGGACTGAATATTTAAATTACCGGAAGTACAGCTGGGCCTGGTGTGCCAATTTAATTAAGGAATACTTTAAAATTAATATTAACCAAATTGAACCCAATCAGCTTATCGATATTTTAAATACCTGGAAAGAAAGCAGTTTACAGCTGAATAGCCTGACCCTGAAAGATGCCGAGAAAGAATTTAATAAAAACAGCAGGATAGGATACGGTATTGATGCACAGGAAGAAAGCGGGGAAACCAGTTTAATGGATTTCGAAAATGTAAGGGGAAAAATGACAGATAATTCGTTTGTAAAATCAATACTCGATGAAAACAGCGAAATAAGCAATAAGTACAACCAGCTTGTCGAAGTTATCAATGGATTTAAACAAGTCTAAATGTGGCAATGGTTTTTCCTTTTCATAATTCGCAGTGTTTTTAAAACTTATTAAAATGTCCAGGTATTGAAATCAAATCGATTTGAATATACTAAACTGAACTAATTTCTAATCTAAATAAATCGCAACACAATGAAAAAAACTTATCAAATCTGCCTGTTGGCCATTCTGGGATATATTTTTATATCTGGATGCAAATCAAAACAAGAAGAATGGATTTCTCTTTTTAATGGAAAGGATCTGACCGGTTGGACGCCAAAAATTTCGGGCTATGCTTTGAATGAAAATTTCAACAACACATTTACTGTTGACAGTGGAATTCTAAAGGTGGATTATTCCAAATATCAAAAATTCAATGGCGAATTTGGCCATATTTTCTACAAAACACCTTATTCGCATTACAAAATAAGGCTTGAATACCGATTTGTTGGTAAACAAACTGAAGGCGGCGCAGATTGGGCCAACCGTAACAGTGGTATAATGATACATTGCCAGGCACCCGAAACTATGGGAAAAGGACAAAGTTTCCCGGTTTCTATCGAAGTGCAATTATTGGGCGGATTAGGAGAAGGCGAAAGAACAACCGGAAATGTGTGCACTCCGGGTACCCTCATTGATTATGAAGGAAAACCTTATCTGGAACATTGCCTCAGTTCAAAATCAAAAACCTACAATGGCGACAACTGGGTTAAATCAGAAGTGGTAGTTCTGGGCGATTCAATTATTCATCACATCATTGAAGGAGATACTGTGCTTACTTATACAAAAACCAGGATTGGCGGCGGTTACATGCCAAAATTATCAGGAAATAAAGAAACTGATTTGGCTGATTCGCTTGAATATGTAAAAAATGAAGGCAAACCCTTATCGTCGGGCTACATTTCTCTGCAGGCTGAAAGTGGCCCCGTTGAATTCAGAAAAATTGAACTCCTTGATTTGGGAAACGAAGCGGAAAAGCCTTAATTTTTCTCTCCATGACAATATTCATAAATTTATAAGTTTGATAAATTTGGACTCTTTCGTTGAATTTTTATCTTTGTCTGCTATTAATTTAAGCTTGAATTCTAACCTTTTAATTCCCGATTATGTCTGATAATATTTCTGAAACTCAGGTACCTCAAAATAAAAGCAGTTACCTGGTTTCCATTACCATTATTGGTATTTTGTTTTTTGTTTTTGGATTTGTTACCTGGCTGAATGGTGCCTTAATGCCATTTTTGCAAACTGCCTGCGAGATAACTCCGTTTGAGGCCAGCCTGGTTACACTTGCATTTTATATTGCCTATTTTTTCATGGCTTTGCCTTCTTCTTTTGTTTTGAAAAGGACTGGTTATAAAAACGGGCTCTTTATTGGTCTTGTAGTAATGGCGCTAGGCGCATTATTATTTATTCCCGCTGCTTATTCACGTACTTTCGGACTGTTTTTAACAGGATTGTTTGTTCTGGGTACCGGACTTGCTTTGTTGCAAACTGCGGTAAACCCTTTTCTTACAGTAATTGGCCCGCGCGAAAGTGCTGCTGCCCGTATTTCAATTATGGGTATTTGCAACAAACTGGCTGGTTTTATTAGTCCTTTGGTACTTTCAGCCCTGGTAATGCATGGCATGGAAAGGTTTGCCCAAGATAAACTGGCTGTTCTTCAGATTGCCGATAAAGAAGTATTGTTAAACGAACTTGCAGCCAGGCTGGTTTGGCCCTACGCAATTATGGCTGTTGTGCTGGTTTTGTTTGGCATTGCGATAAAGTTTTCTGCCTTGCCCGATAAAGTGGAAGTGGATGAAGATGAGAATGAATCCCTGCTTGATTTTATTAAACAAATCCCGCATGCATTAAAAATTCCACACCTGGCACTGGGTATTCTGACTATTTTCTTTTATGTTGGTGTTGAAGTTATGGCGGGCGACAGCCTTACCCAATTCGGGAAAAATCTGAACCTGGCCTATGCACCGAAGCTTACTTCATATACTATGGCCTTTATGATGCTGGGCTATATTTTAGGCATATTGCTTATACCAAAGTATCTCAGCCAGAGCAAAGCGCTTATTGGTTCAGCCACATTGGGAATTTTATTTGCAATTGGTGCCAGCACTTCTTCAATTACCGACAATACCATGTTTGGCTCGGTTTTCGGATGGTTAAATACTGCGTTTGGGTTTGAAATTCCAATTATCCCGAACAGTGTATTTTTTGTTACCATGCTGGGACTGGCAAATGCATTAATGTGGCCTGCCATCTGGCCCCTGGTTTTGCACGATATCGGCAGTTTTACCAAAATTGCATCGGCACTTTTAATAATGGGTATTGCCGGTGGTGCCATTATTCCACCTATTTATGCCAAATTGGGGCAAAGCATTGGATTCCAGACGGCCCTGTGGATCATGGTTCCCCTTTATTTATATATCCTGTTTTTTGCCGTTTCTGGGCATAAAATCCGGAAAAAATAATTTAACCTGATTTGTTTTTTAAAACCCTGCCTTTCTATGAATGTGCAGGGTTTTAATTCACCTGCCACTTAATACTTACTTTGATGGATATAAAAATAATTAAAATTGCCGGCCAGTTTGTTACAGATGGAAAAATTGAATCTGCAGTATCATACGGAGGAGGACACATTAATGATACTTTTAGGGTTACTGCTTCTTCAGGTTCAAATTACATTTTACAAAAAATAAATAAAAACGTTTTTAAAACACCCCTAAACGTGGTGAATAATATTGAAAAACTGCTTCAACATTTTAACCATATTGGCAAAAATGCGCTTCAAACTTTTCCTGCTTTTGATGGAAAAAAGTATTACCTTGATGAGCAGGGCGACTATTGGCGGCTGTACAATTTTGTTTCAGATGCAAAATCTTACGAAGTAATTGAAAATGAAACCCAGGCTTTTGAAGCAGGTAAGGCGTTTGGATCCTTTTTACACGATACCCTTGCCTTAAATCCTTCGGAATTTAAAGAAACTATTCCCAACTTTCATCACCTGGGCAAGCGGTACGAGAAATTCCGGTCTGTTATTGAACAAAATCCTGCCAAAAGGCTCGATTCTGTTAAAACAGAGGTAGATATTGCCCTTGCACATTTTCATATCGCCGAATCAGTTGAAAAATCTATCGCATCCGGTGAATTACCGGTACGGGTTACCCATAACGATACAAAACTCAACAATGCCTTGTTCGACATAAATACAGGGAAAGGAATTTGCGTTATTGATTTAGATACCGTGATGCCCGGCCTTTTAATGTACGATTATGGCGATATGGTGCGCACTTTCACCAGTCCTTTGGCTGAGGACGACACTCATTTTGAAAAGGTTAAAATGAGAATAGAAATTTTCAAGCAGCTTACGCACGGCTACATGTCAGAATTATCAAATGCCATAAAAAAAGCAGAAATTGAAAACCTTGTTTTAGGCGCAAAATATATGACTCTAATCATGGCGGTCAGGTTTTTAACCGACTACATTGAAGGCGACGTATATTATAAAATTAAACATCCAAACCATAATATTGACAGGGCACGCAACCAGTTTGCCCTTTTAAAAAGTATTGAAAACCACGAAGATGAACTTCAAAAATTCATCTACGATAATTATTTAAAATAAAAAGCAAGACTTTTTTGACTTCTTCACAATATAATATAATTTTAGGCTATCTGAATTAATCTTTCTGTCTTGAAATTAAATGCTTAACAAAATAAATCCTTATGTTATGAAAAGAAGAAAATTTATTACTACCGCAGCCCTTGGAGCTGCAGGACTTTCGACCGGATTTAAGGTAAAAGCCAGCCAAAATCAAAACACCGCTAATCAATTAATTGAATTCAGGGAATACCAGATGAAATTTGGTACTGACCATTCAATACTCGAAACCTATTTGAAAAATGCATTGATTCCGGCCCTCAATAAATATGGCATTGAAAAAGCAGGTGTTTTTCGCGAATACAGTAAAACTGAACCACCTAAAATATTCATGGTCACGCCTTTTCCTTCTTACGATGAATACCCGGTAATTTTAAAAAAAGCTTATTCAGATAAAAATTTTTTAGCGGCGGCCGCAGCATACAATAGCACTCCACCTGCAAAAATTCCGTTTGAGCGCGTAAACACCTCTCTTTTAAATGCTTTTGACAGGCTTCCAAAAATTCAGATTCCTCAGCCCGGGGACAAACTTTTTGAATTAAGAATTTACGAAGGACATAATGAAGATGCAGTTGCTAGAAAAGTAGGAATGTTTAATAAGGAAGAAATAGACCTGTTTTACAAAACAGGCTTTAAACCTGTCTATTTTGGGCAAATGATAGCCGGTTTTCACACCCCTTGCCTGAATTACATGGTTTCATTTAAGGATATGGCTGAACGCGAGGCCATTTGGGCTAAATTTGTTGAAAGCCAGGAATGGAAAACGATGAAAGACAAACCGGAATATGCCAATTCTGTTTCGAGTATCATACGAATATTTTTAGAACCCATGGAATATTCACAAATATAGACACTGTCTTTATTAATTTTTTGTTGAGGCAATTTTTTTTCATTTGATTCTTCTGAATTAAAATAATTTTGAAGGGTTGGATATTATTTTTTTGGGGTAATGCATATTGAAGATGTTAATTTTTAATGGCTATCCGATGAATTTAACTTTTGGTGTTGAACCTTAGGAACAATCTTAACTTTAACTAAATTTTAGAAATAGGTAATTTTCAATGAATTATTGTAGTTTTCAATCTTTTTTAATAACATGAAACTTAAACTTTGTCTGCTTACATATTTCTTTTTTTCTATATTAAATTTAATAGGACAAATACCCGATTCCACCAACCTTCCATTGGTAGTTATTGATACAAAAGGACAGATCATAATCGAAGACAGTAAAATTACTGCTTCCATGAAAATAATAAGCAATGGGCCTCAGTTCATGAATCATCCCGGCGACAGCGGTAACAACTACAATGGTTTTATTGGAATAGAAATCCGTGGAAGGTATTCAGCCAGTCTGCCCCAAAAACCCTATGGGCTCGAAACACGCGATTCTGCTGGTAATAATTTGAATGTTAACCTTTTAGGTATGCCGAAAGAGAACGACTGGATTTTGCTGGCCAATTACAATGATAAATCGTTTGTAAGGAATGCCCTGGCGTTTAAATTATTCAGGCAAATGGGCCATTGGGCTCCACGGACAAGACTTTGCGAAGTGCTTATAAATAACGAATACCTTGGCATATACCAACTAACTGAAAAAATTAAAATCGATGATGATCGTATCAATTTAGATAAAATAACCGTTTCAGACAATTCTGGCGATGCAATTACCGGTGGATATGTATTTTCTATTGATTACTACGATGCCTCCAATTCATGGAAAGGAAACTATGCCCCTTATGGCTATCCAAACAATGAAGTTTATTATGTTTATAATTTTCCGAAACCTGTCGAAATTACCTGGCAGCAAAAATCATACATTCAGAATTATGTAAATAATTTTGAAAAAGCACTTTATGGAACAAATTATAAAGATCCGGATGTTGGATATCTTAAGTATATTGATGTAGGGTCGTTTGTTGATTATTTTATTGTTTCAGAACTTTCACGAAACGTTGATGGCTATAAAAAAAGCTGTTTTTACCATAAACAAAGAGACTCGAAAGGGGGTAAAATTTTTGCCGGACCTGTTTGGGATTTCGACTGGGCCTGGAAGAATATTGGGGAATGTTTTTTTAGTGCCACAGATGGCTCAGGGTGGGCCTACAAAGTTTTAGAATGCCAGATTTGGCCTTCACCGAACGCTTGGATGCCACGATTGATGAATGATACAGGCTTTTTAAACCAGGTAAAATTACGCTATACCCAACTCAGGCAAACAATTTTGAGCGAAGAATATCTTTTTGGATACATTGATTCAGTAAACAATTTAATTCATCAGGCACAAAAAAGACATTATCAGAAATGGCAAATTCTGGGTCAGAATGTTGGGGCACCGGAAGTTGATTTTATACCTTCAACCTACGAAGGTGAAACTTTAAAGTTTAAAAACTGGATCTCCACCCGGCTACAATGGCTCGACTCAAAACTATTGGTTTCTGCTTCAGTTCCTCATTTTAACGCCTCAACTGATTATTTTACGATAAGTCCGAATCCAGCGAAAGATAATTTGAAAATAACAGCCGGAAAAACAATATCGGGTTGTATTATTTCAAACACCTCTGGTAAAATTTTGACTGTTGAGGCATCAATAAGAAAACAGGAGTTTGAAATAAATACTTCAGGATTAAATCCGGGCGTTTACCTGATTAAAATTAACTTTAGCGATGGAATTTCCAAAACCGGGATTTTTATTATCAAATAACCGAAATTAAATTTTTCTTTAATTCCAAAGCCTTTATTACGAAATATCTTGTTATATTTCCTTATAATTGTCTTCTTTAAAAGATTTTGAGTATTGCCTTTACAAATAAGGAAAAAATATTATTCAGGAGTTTAACAAATACTATAGCATGAAAATATTATGGTTCTTTCTAATTATACCGGTTTTAGGTTTTAGCCAATCCTACTCGGGCTATAATAACGAAAAAGGAAATGTTAATATTCTGCTCGGCAAGCACATATTATCAGTTATCCCATTGAATGACAATTCGGTAAGAATTCAGTACAGAACTACTACAGTTGACAGTTTACCTGAAATAATACTTGTAAAACAGAAACAATCAGTTCAATATACATGTAATGAATCAGCCACGGAACTTATTATTGCACTTAAGAATTTACTGGTTTGTTTTAATAAATCGGATGAAAATTTGCAGTTCAAAGACAGGAATGGAAACTTGTTTTTAAGCGAAAAACCAGGAAGTAGAAATCTTGAACCAGACCTTACTGATGATTCATCAAGTTACAAAGTTACCCAAACTTTTGAATCGCCCGAAGATGAAGCAATTTTTGGATTGGGCCAATTCCAGGACAGGAACCTGAATCTGAGGGGACTTTACAGAAAACTTGTACAGGTAAATACGCAAATTGCGCTGCCCTTTATTTATTCGTCCAAAGGATATGGCTTACTATGGCACCAATACGGTTTAACTGAATTTAACCCGGCCGGAAATGTTGTACTTCTTGTGAAACAGCGAGATTCAATATCTACAGGTGATTACCAGCTTGAAATTCCCACAGTAAGCGGAACACAATTTGTGTTACGACAGCAGGCCTATCACCGGGGTTCGTTCAAAACAGACAAAGAGGGAATTTATACCATGGTACTTGATTTAGGTGATATGGACAAAATCCACTTCCTTTCAATTGATAATGAGCCGGTTATTGAGCAAAATGCATATTGGCTTCCGCCTGCCATTAGCAAGCAGGTGTATCTTCCGGCAGGTAACCACGATGTGGATGTTGTTTGTAAATGGAGCAGTACGCCTAAGGTAAGCTGGAAACCATTCGAAAAAACAACCACTTTTTCCTCTGAAAAATCCAAAATGCTGGATTATGTTGTTTTTTACGGCCCTGAAGCCGACAGTGTTATGGAAAACTATAGCAAACTGACTGGTTCAGTTCCGATGTTACCAATTTGGGCATACGGCTTCTGGCAAAGCAGAGAACGCTATATCTCAGGAAAACAACTTGTGAACACCGTTAAGGAATTCAGAAACAGAAATATCCCCATGGATGTAATTGTTCAGGATTGGCAATACTGGGGCAAACATGGATGGGGCGTGCCTAAACTTGATGAAAGCAGATATCCAAAACCTGGAGAAATGATTAAGGATTTGCACCGGTTAAATGCAAAACTGGTTATTTCGGTTTGGAGTACTATGGATAAGTTTTCTGAGACAGGAAGATTATTTGCAGATAAGAGTTATTATATTGCAAATAGCAGATACCTGGATATGTTGAATCCGGAAACCCGCAATTTATACTGGTCGGTTTTAAATAAAAATCTTTTTAATATCGGTGTAGATGGTTGGTGGATGGATGGCAATGAGCCTGAAAACGATTCACTCCAGGGAAAAACAACATTCCTGGGCGAAGGGAACAAATATAGACTAATTTACCCCTATTTTGCCATAAAAGCTATTTGGGACGGACAAAGAAATTCAGGCAATAAGAGAGTATGCATATTAACAAGATCTGATTATAGCGGAGGACAAAGATTTGGTACCATTGGTTGGTCGGGACAAACAACGAGTTCATGGGATGGATTTTCGCGGCAAATTGTTGCCGGGTTGAGCCATTCACTTAGTGGAATGCCGTACTGGACTTCGGATATCGGTGGATTTTACAGGCCTGGCCCACAACAGTTTAATCCTGGAAAACCACAATACAATGATCCCAAATACATCGAATTGCTTACAAGATGGTTCCAGTTTGGGGTATTTAGCCCGGTTATGCGGGTACATGGTTATCAAAGCGAAACTGAACCCTGGAAGTATGGTAAAACTGCCGAAATCAACCTTATAAAAATGATAAACCTAAGGTACAGATTGTTGCCCTACATCTATTCATTAGCCTGGAAAACAACTCAATCAGGATACATATTGATGCGGCCACTGGTGATGGATTTTAAAAATGATCTTACTGCTGTAAACCATAAATTTGAATATATGTTTGGTCCATCAATACTTGTTTCTCCTGTCATCCGCCCCGATGTTAATGTTTGGGATGTTTATCTCCCTGAAGGATTTGACTGGTATGATTTCTGGACCGGAAAAAAGTACAAAGGAGGACAAACTGTTGAAAACAGTGCACCCCTGAATAAAATTCCACTTTTCGTAAAATCTGGTTCAATACTGCCTTTGGGCAAATTTGTGAAAAGTACAGTAGAAAATTATTCAGACACCCTTGAAATAAGGGTTTATACAGGCAAAGATGCTTCCTTCGATTATTATGAAGACCAAGGGGATGGATACGGATATGAAAATGAAGAATATTCAATTATTCATTTAAGCTGGACAGAAGCAGACAAAATTTTATCCATTCTGCCTCATGTAGGTAAATATGATAAAAATAAAAAAAGATATTTTAAAATAATATGGGTGGACGAATTATCAGGAAATGGAACAAATTATGGCATTTCAAACCATGTTGTTGAATACTCCGGTAAAATAACGGAGGTTAAAAAATAGGTTTCCCATTCAATTGTTGCCTTCCAAATAGAATTTTTAGCTGTTTAATTAAAAAGGGGACTTAAAAAGTCCCCTGTCCACAGAGTAATGAAAAAAACATACTAAGATTCGATTTTTATCTGGATAAAGGTGTTTCTGAATTTTTGTCCAATTTAATACCACCATAACCTTCAACTCCCATTTCTGGTAAATCAAGTCCTCCAAGTTCATCCTGAGCACTAACTCTAATACCGCCGGTTATTTTACCTATTATTTTAAAAACAGCCCAACCAATGGCACTGACATAAATTATATTAACACATACTCCTATAATTTGAGCCAGGAACTGAGAACCACCACCATAGAACAAACCTTTTACAGTACCTGCAACACCATTCCATCCGTCGCCATAGGTTCCATCAGAAAAAAGGCCTAAGGCAATCATTCCCCATGCACCATTAACCCCATGCACAGCAGCAGCACCAACAGGATCATCTATTTTAAGTTTTTTCTCAATAAAGAAGGCAGCTTCAATGACCAAAACACCTGCAATTAATCCAATAATAGCAGCACCCTGAACATTTACAAAGGCACAAGGAGCTGTAATAGCAACTAATCCTGCAAGCATACCATTGATCATCATTGATGGATCTGGTTTTTTAGTTTTAAATAACCACATGTAAAGCATGGAAGCAAATGCACCTGTAGCAGAAGCAATCATTGTATTTACTGCTATAACACTAATTCTTAAATCACCACCTGCAAGGGTAGAACCTGGATTAAATCCAAACCAACCGAAAGCTAAGATAAAGCATCCAATAATTGCCATAGGAATATTGTGCCCGGGAATTGCGTTGGGAGAACCATCTTTGTTGTATTTGCCAAGACGCGGCCCAATCATTTTAGCACCAACAAATGCTAAAACACCACCTGTCATGTGAACAACTGAAGAACCTGCAAAGTCCACCACACCATGTCCCAGGCCAAACATTGCTCCAAGTTGGGATAACCAACCATAACCCCAAACCCAGTTTCCGTATATTGGATAAATTAAAGCCCCAACAATAATTCCATAGATTGCGAAAGAAGAGAATTTCCACCTTTCTGCCATCGAACCAGTTGGAATGGTGGCGGTTGTATCCATAAATACCATTTGGAAAAGAAATAATGCAAAAACACCTACATCATAAACTCCAGTCAGAAAAAATCCCTTTGTTCCAAATAACCCAAATGTATATCCGAATAAGTCTATTGTAAATTCATTCGCCAGACCACCAAAACCACCTAAGGTTCCCAATGTTCCAACACCACCAAACATGATTGCAAAACCGCTAATAAAGAAGCCAATCATGCCTAAAGCATAGACCATCATATTCATTGACATAGTATGAGCTGCATTTTTTGCACGGGTTAATCCAGATTCAACCATTGCAAATCCTGCTTGCATAAACATAACAAGGAATCCGGTAATTAAAACCCACATCATATTGATAGCCACTTTATTGTGGCCAGTTAAATCTGCCACTTCTTTAGTTGTAGGTTCACCTGGTGTGGCAGCTGTTACCTCACTTACATTTCCAGTAGATGCACCCGTTGGATCCGGTCCCTTTTGTGCGTAAATGGCATTCGTATAAACAGATGTCAACCCAAAGACCACAATAATACACGTTAATAAAATATATATTTTTTTCATATCAATTCTTATTTTTTGAAATGTATAATTGATTTATAGTAAGTCTCCAGGGCCTTTCGTTGATTCCTCGCCGCGAGCGCCGTTGCTGATTCTTACTGATTCTTCGATATTATAGGAAAAAATCATTCCATCACCAATCTCACCCGTGAAGGCAGATTTCTCAATTGTATCTATTGTCTTTTGTACATTAATATCGCGTAATACAATGGAAATAAAAATCCTGGGTATGTATTGAGTATCGTATACAGTTCCCCTGTAGCTATGATGCCCGCGTTCATGTTCATTTCCAACACCGGATGCATCCCAGTATGAAAAGAAGTCAATTCCATGCTCTTTCAATGCCTTTTTGACGTCTTCAAACTTAGATGTCCTGATTATTGCTTCTATCTTTTTCATAAGATTAATTATTTTAGTTTATTAAAAAGTCAAACCTGCCACCACAAAAAATTGTTTCCTTTCAGGATTCAGAATAACTTGTCCAAAAAGAGGAAGTTTGAATTTATCGGTAATCGTAATTTCTTTGGTTACGCCAATGCCGAGATTACAAATTGCAAATTCATTATCGCTTGTATACCAGCCGTTTCCTGCACCTGCAAACAAGTTTACATTTTTAACAGCATAACTTAACTGTACATAAGTGTCGCCCCCTGTGGTTCCTACACCAGGCGCTTCATTAACAATATAATTACCACTTATGGTAAAACCTTTTATTGTAAATCCGGCTGTCAGCTCAACACCATGACTTCCTGCTGTATCTGAAGCATTGAAAAAATCGAGGTTGCAGAGGTAATAATCATTAACCCCAACCGAAAGGCCAAAAGGAAAAGAATAACTTATAAAAGGATCTGCTTCGGCATATCCGGAGGAAAAATCGAAAGATCCCCAAACACCGGCAGAAAATCCACCTTTGGCAAATTTAACGGTAGGCTGGAATGAGGGACCCGGGGACAATTTGGTACCTCTCCATATATAATTACTTACAATATCAGTTCCAACGGTAAAAGAATTTTGTTGTGCTTCTTCAGTGGTTTCTTGCTCCTGCGCTTTTGCAAAAGTGGTTAATACTAAAAATACAACCATTGCCTGTGTAATTCTCAAAATCTTTTTCATAGTCTATTAATTTAGTTAAACAATTTGTTGCAAATATATATTTTTTTTGATTATACCCTATTTTATTTTATACAATAATAAATTATTTATATTAATTTAACTATTTACCCCCTATTTATTTTATTGTGAATGTATTTATTTATATTACTATATGCATGCTAGTTTAGTTTATAATTTTCTATTTGAACTTCAAAAATTATTTTTAAAAGAGAAGGGCTGAATTCATTAAATACTTTATTATCTTTTGATTAATGAAGAGTACAACTTTACCAGAGGACTTTAATAAAAAGCTTTCACTTTTCCCGTATGAATATTTATTTATAAAAGCCTGTATTGGTGTATATTGACTTATATAAAGCTCATTTTTTCAAACTTATTTATTTATCAAACAGATGCGTTTTACCATGGATAATTGAAGGGTTTAGATTATTCGGGTATGCAGAATTGGTAGAAATAGCATAATCTGTCTATTTCACGTCCAGGTTGGCTGATATTTAAGGAATTAGTTTTAATCCTGATTATGTATTCGGGATTAATTTTATAGATTTAAGCTGGTCAGGTTCAACTTTCCGGGCCAAACGAAAAAGGTCTTCTGATAATTCAAAAGACCTTTATAAAAAACAAAATAACCGGATTTTATTTTCTGGTTCAAGTTTATTGAAATCCGGAAATTATAACTTTTTAAACTAAATGATTTTAAAGTGTCAGGCCAAAAACCAGGTAAAATAATTTTTGATCGGGGTTGTAAATTACCTGTCCAAAAAGAGGAAGTTTAAATTTATCTGTAATTGTTAATTCCTTGGTTGCACCCAATCCGATATTACAGAATTTAAATTCGCTGTCTGTTGTATACCAGCCATTTCCAGCGCCTGCAAATACATTAAAGTTTTTAAAGGTATAGCCGGCTTCAAAGTACATATCACCGCCTTCGCTGCCAATACCGCCGGCTTCGTTTACAATATAATTTGCCCCCAGGCTAAAGCCTTTTATTTCAAAAGCGGCACTTAGTTCCACTGCATGGCTGCCAAGGGTGTCACTAAAATTACTAAAATCAAGATCACTGTTATAATAATCGTTGATAGTAAGTGCCAGGCCGAAAGGAAAAGCATAGGTAAGGTAAGGATCCACTTCAGCATAGCCGGAGGCAAAATCGGCTGAACCCCAGGCGCCTATTGAAAATCCACCTTTTGTAAAATCAAGGGTAGGTTGGATTGATGGGCCGGGAGATAGTTTTGACCCTCTCCAGATATAATTACTTACTATATCGGCAGTTACAGTAAACGGAGATTCCGATTCCTCATTATTCGTTTCTTCCTGCGCTAAAATGGGCATCGATAATAGAAATATAAAGATCCCCAAAGCTAAAAATGATAATAATTTCCCTTTCATTTGTTTTTTTTTTGGTTAAGATTGTAAATCTAATAAAAAAATCAATCTTTTTATACAAAAACTGACACTCTGCCTTCGTTGTTTTAATTATATTTGGTTCATAGTATTAAAATAACAGTCTTTAAACCGGAATTTTATAATTCACTTCTTAAACATATAACTTTGAAATTGAAACTATTTTGCATTTTTCTGATTTCTCTTTGGCTTACTAATTGCCAAAAAGAGGAAACAGAAACCAAGCTCTCATTCTATTACTGGAAAACCAGGTTTTCAGTATCCAAATTTGAAATGGAATTTTTAAAATCGAACCAGGTTAAAAAGTTATATGTCAGGTATTTCGATATTGATCTGAATGATACCGGCTTTGCAGTTCCTGTTGGTCCCATCTCATTTGAAAAGGATTATGAGCATTTTACAATTGTACCGGTTGTTTATATTAAAAACAGGGTTTTTACAAGCAATAAAACAAGCATTAAATCTCTATCTGATAAGACAATTGAATTTATAAATCAAATCAACCGCTTTCACAAGTTGCAATGTACTGAATTGCAATTTGATTGTGACTGGACAAAAGAAAGTTCACAGAAATATTTTCAATTTTTAGAAATGGTGAAAAAGGAAACCAATTTAACTATTTCTGCTACAATTCGTTTACACCAGATAAAATACTATAAAACTACAGGTGTTCCTCCGGTTGATTATGGCGTATTGATGTATTACAATATGGGCAAGATTTCTGCTGACAGTTCAAACTCAATATACCAGCGCGAAACGGCCGACAAATATATAAGGTATCTTTCATCTTACCCTCTGCGCCTGAATGTTGCCCTTCCAATTTTTGGCTGGGGCATTCATATTCGTCACCAGCAGGTAGAAGGATTAATCAACAAAATGAATTTCAACGCTTTTATCGGGGATACAAATTTTATATTAAAAAACCAGGCACGACTTATTGCCAAAAGGAATTATATTAAATTTGGATATTATTTCATGAAGGGGGATGAAATTAAAATGGAGAGAATCTCCCATAATGATATAATTGAGATGTCGGAAGATTTAAATAAAAATCTCAGGAAAAAGCCTGGCGAAATTATTATATACGATTTGGATTCCATTAATTTAAACCAGTTTAAAAATGAAGGCAAAAACTTTAAAAAGATTCTTGATTACTTTTAGTGTAATTGTTGCATTTTCGTATGTGGTTATACTGGCCTGTACCGGTGAAGACTGGGGCTGGTTCGGTTATTCAAATTTTTCGCCCGAACCCTTTGCCGATAAAAGCTATTCGCCCCTGTTCTACGAGCCCTATGAAATGTTTTATGGGATTGGCCACGATGATAGCTACGCCAATAGGTTTAACGATGAAATTACCTCGGAATGGTTGTCTTATTGCGGAGCCATCCTGAAAAAAAACCAATTGGAATGGTTTCTTCTTAACGACAGCAGCATAAAAGAAATTTCCGATCTTTTTGCCTATCAAACATCAAAACAGTCGAATGTATCTGTAAATAAATGGACAGGTAAAATCAACCTGCAGGATCAAAAAATTAAAGATTTTATTGAATTTATGTATTATGCAAAAAAAGTCGAAAACAGCTCTGTAAGCTATTATGATCCCTGGAACTACGAGGAGACTGCAAAACCTGCCAAAACCGACAGTAAATTGACCAATCAGTTGTTGAAAAAATACCAAACTGTAAATGATCCTTTTTTAAAAAACCGTTACTGGTTTCAGTATTCAAAAGCCCTGTTTTATAGCGATAACCCAAATAACCTGATTGCATTTTTTAATGAAAGCAAAAACAATGTTCCAAAAAATACCCTTTATTACAGGGTTTTATCATATGTTGCCGGATTGTATTATAAAAATAAGGACTTTGCCAGGGCAAATTACTTTTTCAGTATAGTTTTCGACAATTGTGTGCAACTGAGGGTAGTTTCTGCCTATAATTTTCATCCACAGGAAGAATCGGACTGGCAAAAGTCGTTGCAAATGGCTGTTTCAAATGATGAAAAAGCCGCGTTATGGGCTCTTTTTGGTTATTATGCCGATACAGAAAGGGCCATTGAAGAAATTTACAAACTAAATCCCAAAAACAAACATCTCGATTATTTGGTTACCCGAGTGGTAAATAAAACAGAAGAAACATCTCAAACCGAAATAAAAGAATCTGTATCTTCATACAAATCAGACTTAAAGAAAAAAATTGACAGCAATGTTTTG
>JAXLTR010000017.1:0-102497 GCA_046329965.1 Bacteroidales bacterium
ACTATATTTACAAACTGTCAAAAAAGCCTACCATTTACCAAACCATTAGGAAATACCAACCCCATTCCCGCCAACTGACGGGTTAAAAAGGGTGATATCATGCAGATTTTGAGAGAATAGCAAACAAACTGTCCGGCGAACGGGCCCTGGGAATTTCTTCAATCCGGTGCATTCTTCCCTGTTTACAGACCGGGCAAAGGAATACATCAAAACCTGTCAGGAGCAAAACTCTTTCAGCCGTTGTGCGCTTGATAAGCTTGTCAATATCTGGCTTAGGCCTGTTTATATTTATAATTTTCCTGTACGAAGAACTGTAAATACCAAACCTGCGGATTTTAACAAACCCCCTGGACAGAATATGCAGACAAAACCTTCGTAAAAACTCCACTCCATCCATTGTAACGGGTTTCTGGTGCGCACCCTCGGCATAATCCTTATGCAGGAAAGTCACCGATTTATCATCTATGCCCAGTATCCTGCTGTTGCTAATGGCCACCCGATGGGTATAGTTGCCCAGGTATTTAACCACATGTTCCGGTTTAGCCATTGATGGTTCACAAAAAACCACCCAGGGCTTTTTCCATGCTTCATCCAATACATGTTGATGTTTGGCCAATAATCCATTTGCCTTGAGCCATCTTTTAGTGCTTTTAAGAAAATGGCTACGGAAATCAACACTTAAAAGACTAACAGGATAAAGATATTTGCCGCCTCTGCCTGTTTTTTTCCAATTACCGGCCAGGGTATAACCAGCAGCAGGCACAATGCAATGCACATGCGGGTGAAGGCTGAGGTTTTGTCCCCAGGTATGAAGGATGCATACAGCCCCTGTCTCGGAACCAAAATATTTGTAACCGAAACTGCGCAGGGTGTCCCATACACAGGCAAACAAACGATTGTAAAAAGCAGCACTGTCCAGCAAACAAATATCATTCAACAGGTGGGGCACGGTAAATACAATATGATAATGCTTTACAGGAAGTGTTGCCTGCAACAAATCATCCACCCAAATGGCCTGGCGGGATACCTGGCACTTGGGACAATGCCTGTTACGGCAACTGTTGTACGAAACAGAAATAGTGCCACAGCAGTCGCAGGCGCTGGCATGCCCCCCCAATGCAGAAGTACGGCAAATTGAAATAGCATTCAAAATTCGCAGTTGGTATGCATTTGGTTTGTATCTTTGCACAAACGGTTTGGCAAACTGTTCTATAATTTGCGCAAGCTCAAACTTTGGTTTGCTCATTTTTTTTTGACATACAATGTGTCCAGCGGACTATGTGCCTTTACAAGGGGGCATTGGGCAATATGCAGGTAAATCATTGTGGTGGCAATTTCGGCATGTCCCAGGAGATCTTTGAGGGTAACAATATTTAGTCCTTCTTCGAGTAAATGCGTGGCATAAGTATGCCTGAGCGTATGCAAGGTTACTTCCTTTTTGATCGAAGTTTTTTTAATGGTTTCGCGCATTATCCACGAGAGCCCGCGGACGCTGTAACGCCCGTCGGGCTCTTTTCCGTTAAAAAGCCAGATATGTGGGTTTTCTGCTTTGATATACTTTCGCAAGCCATTTGCCATATAATCCGACAATGGGACAATCCGGTCTTTCTTGTATTTGCTTTGGCGGATATGGATGGTTTTACGTTCCAGGTCTATATCAGAGATTTTAAGGTTTATCACTTCCTGCCCACGCAGCCCGGCAGAATATATCAACGTAAGTACGATGCGGTGTTTTAGCAGCGTGGGAGCTTTAAAAAGTTCACGAAGTTCGGCCCGGTTAAAAATGACGGGCAACCTGGTGTCACCTTTAAGAGAAGGCAAGTCAATAGCCCTTTTGTTTTGTCCAACTAACCGGAAATAGTAACGCAATCCATAAACGGCATGTTTAAAACTGCTGCGTGATGGGGCCTTGGGATCAAGGGCAAGGGCACAAAGGTATTCGTTAATCTCATCATCTGAGATTTGGTCGGGAAGCCTTGAAAAATTAAGAGAAATCCGGGAAATACTTTTGAGATAATTCTCAAGGGTACTTTGGCTTTGGCCTCGCAAGGTAACTTGTTGTACAAGCTTTTTATAAACAATATCAAATCCTGGAACTGTTTCGATGGCCTTAACAACCAGCTTTGGTTCATTACGCTTTTTCATACGACAAAAATTTTAGATTAATAATGCCGTAATGTAATAAGCTTATATTTATTCTTTATATTTGGATAGAGAAAGAGAAAGCTATCCGCTTTGCGGATTTAGTTCAACATGCGGTAGACCGGCCATGCCGCATGAAACAGCAGTACTGAATTAAAAAACAAATGGAAATGCGGCACTGGCGGCTAGCGCAAGGCCGTTATACGGCACTTAAAGGACGATTGAGTTTACCAGCAAAAGAAAGAAAATAAAGAAAAATATGATACCAGATTACCAATCGTTAATGCTTCCTCTGCTTCGACTCCTTTCGGACAAACAGGAACATAAATATAGAGATCTAATAGAAAAATTAGCGACTGAATTTAAAGTCACTGATGAAGAGAGAAAGGAACTTTTGGCAAGTGGCAGCCAAGCAATATTTGACAATAGAGTTGGTTGGGCTAAAACTTATTTAAAAAAGGCAGGACTTCTTGATTCACCAAAAAGAGCGACATTCGTAATAACAGCCATTGGACTTGACACTTTAAAGAAGAAACCAGATCGAATTGACGCAAAATATTTAAGACAATTTCCTTCTTTTTTAGAGTTTCAAAACGCAAACCGAAATGAAAGTGAAACCGAAGAAGAAAATACATCAGTTGTAGTTAACGAGCAAACACCTGAAGAAAATCTTGACAAGGCATATCAAAGAATTAGGAAGTCATTAGCAACTGAACTACTGAATAAGGTTGTTGAATTAACACCTGCATTTTTTGAAAGACTTGTTGTTGAGCTATTAGTTAAAATGGGTTATGGTGGTTCAATCAAAGACGCAGGGAAAGCTTTGGGAAAAAGCGGTGATGAAGGAATTGACGGAACAATAAAAGAAGATAAACTTGGACTTGACATTATATACATTCAAGCTAAACGTTGGAAACCTGGAAACGTTGTTGGACGACCTGAAATTCAAAAGTTTGTCGGTGCACTTGCTGGACAAGGGGCAAAAAAAGGAATTTTCATGACAACATCGAATTTTACAAAGGAAGCGTTGGAATACACACCGAGAAACGAAACAAAAATAGTTCTAATTGACGGTGAACAGTTGGCTCAACTCATGATTGACTGCAGTCTTGGTTGTACAACTCAACAAATCTATGAACTGAAAAAAATTGATAGTGATTATTTTGGCGAAGAATAAATTAAAAATAATGAAAAGAGCCGTATAACACTGTTTAGCCTCCATGCCGCAGGGGAACAGCAGAGCAGAAATGAAAGCGCTTTACAATCTGCGGCACGACGGCTACACTCAACGTTGTGGCCAATTTTAAAATGAATAATATCAGATACATACCATTTTTAACCATTCTATTTGCCATTTTTTCATGTACAAATAGAAATGAAAGAATATTTAGCGCATTCGATGAGCTTCATTATATTATATTGTACGATTCCTATAATGATTTCGAAATTTTATACAATGGAATGAATACTGCTCTTGGAAAATATGCTCTCAGAGGTAACACAATTTTTCTGGAATATAGCGAAAATCAATTCAAAGAATTCAATCCGAATGAAAAGTTGACACGAATTGTATTAATTGACAGAGTCACTATGCGAGTGAAATCAATAGATGGTAATTTGCCCTTTTGTGCTAATGTTGAATTAGATAGCATAAATAAATAAAATTGTCAAAAAATATTCTAATTCAAATTTGATTTTGTTCCATTATTCGTTAACTTTGCCTCATGGATAAAAAACGTCAACTAATCTATTTCAAAGACTATTACTGGGACTTTTTCAATAATCTGACTGAAAAAGTTAAAGATAAAATTGATTATGTATTATTTCTTATGACTGTGGCTGACCAAATTCCAAGTAAATTCTTTGAAAAAATAACTGGCTACGAAGGGATTTTTGCTGTCAGAGTTGAGTTTGAAAGTAACATTTATAGAATTTTCTGTTGCTTTGATGAAGGAAACTTGATTGTGCTTTTTAATGGGTTTCAAAAGAAAACACAAAAGACTCCAAAAGACGAAATTGAAAAAGCCATGAAGATTAAAGAAGAGTATTTTGAGTTTAAAAAGAAGGAGGAAAAAAAATGAAAAATATTGTGACTTTTGACGAACACCTTGACCAAAGATACGGAAAAATAGGTAGCTTGAAACGGACTGAATTTGAAATAAAAGCCAAAGCCTTTGCGATTGGTGAAATACTCAGAGAAGCGCGGAAAGAAGCCCAAATGACACAGGAACAACTGGCCCAAAAAACTGGAACAAAGAAAAGTTTTATTTCAAGAATTGAGAATGGGCACAGCGACATTCAGTTATCTACTTTATATCGGTTGGTGGAAATTGGATTTGGTAAAAGAGTGAATTTAACAATCGGTTGAAAATAATAGAAAACGTGGCCACAACATGCGGTAGACCGCCCATGCCGCATGAAATGGCAGTACTGAATTTAAAAACAAATGGAAAAGCGGCACTGGCGGCTACCGCAAGGCCGTTAGCAGCAATTAGAACTAAAAAATACAAGCATGAAAATATTTATAGTGCTTTTAATACTTTCAATTACTTATGCTTTTAAATCCTATTGTCAAACTGTAACTGAGACTTATCCTAACATGACTGATAATAGGGATGGAAAAGTATATAAGACTGTAAAAATAGGAATACAAATATGGTTGGCTGAGAACGTAGTATACAACGTGAAAGATGGAGCTTGGCCTCTAGATATGAATAAGGAGAATGAAAAGAAATATGGTCTACTTTATACTTGGAATGCTGCTCAAAAGGCTTGTCCAACAGGCTGGCATTTGCCGACAATGGAAGAATGGAAAGAATTATTTGAACAAGTAGGTTTAAAAGATATTTATAAAGGAGCATTTATTGATGACAGCGGATGGGACAATTCAATTTCAACGACAAATTCGAGTGGACTTTCAGTCTTGCCAGGAGGTTGTATTGATTCAGAAAACGTTTGTCTTGAGCAATTCGCACAATTTTGGACTAGTACTAAATTAAAGAAAGAAATATATTACATTTTAATTGACGCCAATGTTTCTTCTATACATAAAAAGGAGTTCAAGGACAATGTATGTTTAAGTATACGATGTGTGAAAAATAATTAGAAATAGTTGCTAACATTGTATAAACCGGCCATTTGCCCTTGAATCGGTTTCGCGGCGCGAAACCGCTGTAAAAGGGCAAACGACGGTTACACATGTTCGTTACCGCCAATTGGATGAAAAAACTTTCGCACAAATAAATTTCTTAAAATATTTGGATCAGGTTACCTAATTAGCTAACTTTGCAGCATGGAAGAAAAAATTATCAGGAATATTTTTTACTACAAGCATTACTACCTGGATTTCTTTGAACAATTAAAACCAGAAGTAAAAAAGAAATTCAACTGGACATTAAAGTTAATAAGTACTGTTGAAATGGTTCCTGTAAAGTAATTCAGCCATATGACTGGAACGACAGGTATTTTTGAGGTTAGAGTTGAAGTTGGAACTGATATTTATAGAGTTTTTAGTTTCTTCGATGAAGGACAGATTATAATACTTGTGAATGGTTTTCAAAAGAAATCGCAAAAAACACCAAAAAAAGAAATTGAATTGGCAGAAAAACTTAAAAAACAATACTTCGATGAACTCGCTGAAAGCGAATCACGAATACAAAAAAAATAAAAAGAATAAAAAAATGAGTAAAAAGAAAGTAAATAAAAACCTGACTTCATTTGCTGACCATCTTGACCAGCAATATGGAAAAAGAGGTACCGAAGATCGTGAAAGGTTCGAAGAAGGATTTGAAGCTTTCAAACTCGGTGTAATGCTTCAGGAACTTCGCAAAGAGAAAGGCCTGACTCAAGAACAACTTGCCGTAAAGTGCGGGACTACAAAGACTTACATTTCAAGAATTGAGAATAATGCTTCTGATATTAGACTTTCTACTTTAATGCGAATAATTAGTGAAGGATTTGGCGGACATCTTCGACTGAATGTTGAATTAAAATAATGAATAGTGGTGGTAACATGCGTTAGCTGTCCATGCCGCAAGAGACGTCAGTTCTGAAATGATACAATAAGAAAAGCGACACAGGCAGCTACCGCCGGCCGTTGTGCCACATATAAAAAAACGAAATATTAATCAAAAAACAGAAATTATGTTAGGAATTTGGCTTTCAAAAAAAGGAAAAACAAAAACATTGCAAACTTTGCTAATTACATCTTTATTACTCATCGGGATAGGAATGGCTTTATTAATGTGAAGATATGAATATTAAAAAGCGAAATGTTTTTAGGCTAATTTGGTTTAGCCTTGTTACTATGTTTTTTATTTGGCAGTGGACTACTTATCAATCAAGGAATTTGCCCAAAAACACCTTTGATAACGATAGTAAAGTTACTATTGAAGAATCGAGCGATGAAATAACATTTTTATCAAAAAGTTCCAACTATCAAAACGAGATTATATTTTTTCAAGGCGGATTGACAGACCCAAAAGCATACGCCCCTCTTTGCCGAAAGATTGCGGAAAATGGTTTTACCTGTCATCTCATCAAAATGAATTGGCGAATGCCTCAATGGGACTATAAAAAAATTGAGACAATGTTCGACCTAAAGAATGGATTGTATGTAATTGGTGGACATTCACAAGGAGCAAAAATGGCATCCCATTTCATCTATGAAAATCCTGGATTAATGAAAGGACTTTTTCTATTGGGAACTTCCCATCCGAGAGATTTTGATTTATCGGACAGGAGTATACCAACAATCAAGCTTTATGGAGAATTGGATGGAATAGCAAGTGTTTCTGAAGTAATGGAAAATAAAAATAAACTTCCTAAAAACACTGACCTAATAGAAATAAAAGGCGGCAACCATTCGCAGTTTGGATATTTGGGGAAACTATTAACGGACAATACTGCTGAAATTGATTTAGATGAACAGCAGCGTTTGACATTAGAAAAATTGATTGATTTTTTCCATAAAATAGAGAATGAGAAATAAATACGTGGCACAACATATGATTTAGTGCATGCGGGTTTCAGAGGTTTTCGAAGGTTTATGGCTCGTAAAAATGTCGGTGTAAACTGATAGGAAATCGCCTCGTAATCCTGCACGACACCATACCTTAAACCGTTACCATTCATTGTAAAAATGCATTTTATAAAATTACATATCACAGGAAAAGGAACAAGAGCTGAAGAGTTCTTTAAATTTGCTGATTACTATTTCCAATCACTTTAAGGTACGAAGCAAATAATAAATGAGGAATGGCATTATGAATCAACTGAAGGTGGAGTAAGCCTGAGTTTGTATTGTCCTGAAGAAAATTCATATGAGATAAAATATACAACCAAGTATGGGAAAAATTGGAAAAGAAAAATTGAGGAAGAGCTTCATTGCCGTCTTGATTTTATCTACCAAGGAATTGACCCTGAATTTGAAGTAACAGAGATAAGGAAGAATCCTAAATTCTTAATACTTAAGACAACAGGGATTTCTCCTCTGATTGATGGTGAATCATTTAAACAAATACCACTGTACAGGATACCATATACTTATCACGACGGGGAGTGTTATGACGATATAAATTCTTGGGAAAAAAACTACAAACGAATAGAAGGTCTATGGTTCAATGGAGCGGTTGGAGAAAAATGGTGTCAGAATCAATTGCAAAATCATGATAGTGAGTTGAGTAAACAAGGAATTGAATGCTGTCAAAAAATTGAAGAAGTTACAGGAATACCAACGTTTTATTACTTGTTTAACTATCGTGCTTGGGGTAAGAAAAAAGATAAAGTAAGAAAATGCCCACAATGTGGAGGAGATTGGTTAATTCAAGGAGCTACTTTCAATGATACATTTGCTTTTAAATGTGATAAATGTAGGTTGATTTCTGAATTTTCATCAAATAAATAAAGAAACCAAATGGTAACACCGTCTATCCAAAATGGGCAAGATAGTAGTAAATTCAAGGGCCTTAGCCCGCTTAAAATCTTTACAGTTTAATGCGTTTGAAACCTGCAATCGCCCACATTTGTATTTCCTTGTACGTTAAGTACAAATACAATTAACGACAGTCATACTTTCATATACAGATTTGCTAATTGAATTATTCGGGAATTCCTGAAATCGAAAATATATTAGACCAGAAAATAAAAATTAGATATATTTAAACAAAATTAGTCAACAAAATACTATATGTTTATTTCTGAATTATTAGATACAGTTTCTCAAACACTTGACTCTCTCGAAATTCCTTATATGCTTTCTGGAAGTTTGGCTTTAAATCTATATGCCATTCCAAGAGCTACAATGGATATTGATATAATTGTGGAATTACAGGAAAAGCACATAGATCAATTTATTGCCGCAATCAAGGATAAATTCTATTTTCACGAACCAACTATAAAAGAGGAAATCAAACGTTCTGGAATCTTTAATATCATTCATTTAGAGAGTAGTTATAAAGTAGATTTTATTGTACGTTCGTCACAGCCATTCGAATTGCAAAAATTTCAACGCCGTTCACAAATTGACTTTTTAGGCAGCAAAATTTGGGTAATCACCCTGGAAGATTTAATACTTTCAAAGCTAATGTGGATACAGCGGTTAGAAAACGAATTGCAGAAACGGGATATCCAAAGTTTATTGGAGAACAAAAATGCTGATTTAAACTATATAAAGCACTGGTGTAAAGAGCTAAAGCTGGAAACTTATAATCTTATAAACTATGAATGACACAACGCCAGAAATGCATAAATTTCAATACGATTTAATTATGAGCAAAACGCCATCGGAACGTTTTGTTTTAGGACTTGAAATGGTCGAAAGTGGCCGTGAATTAATGATTGCAGGAATTAAAGCTCAAAAACCTGACATAAAGGAAAATGAAATTGTTTTAGAGTTGCTTAAACGTCAATTTTTATATGACAAATCCTTATTTTGGCTCTGCTACTTAATCAAGGAAATTAAAGAATAAATAAAAATATCTCAGTGAATTTGTCTCCTGATAAGAAACATTTACCTTGGTAAAAATTAAAATCCTGTGAAAGAAAAATTTTCTGTTAAGTTATTAGAAGATGCCAAATTATTTCTTGACGCTATTGATGAAAAAGTGAGAGAAAAAATTGTTTACATCATGAACAAAGCTAAATTTTCGAACGATAATGAACTATTTAAAAAATTGAAAGAAGAAATCCGGGAGTTTCGAACTCTTTATAGCAAAACTTATTACAGACTGTTTGCATTCTGGGACAAATCTGGAACTGTTGTAACTCTTGTAATTTAAACACATGGAATTGTAAAAAAGACGGCTAAGAACGAGAATGAAAAAGCTGAGAATATAAGAAAACAATATTTTGAATAAAAAACAATAAAAAAATGAAATAGGAAACTATGAAAACATATAGCTTGAAAGAAATTACTGACACCTATATTGGAAAGTGTGGGACTCCTAAACGTGAAGAATTTGAATATGAATTACGTCTTGACTTACTTGGCGAAGCAATTAAGAAAGCCCGGAAAGAAAGGCATTTGACTCAGGAACAATTAGGAAAACTCGTAGGAGTAAAGAAAGCACAAATATCGAAAATTGAAAACAGTTTGACTGACGCAAGATTTGAGACAATCATAAAAGTTTTTAAAGCCTTAAATGCAAAAATCAATTTTAATGTTGAATTGCTTAACGAAACTGTCCAACTTGCTTAAAATAAATGAAGTATGCCGGTAACACTGTTTAGTCTCCATGCCGCAAGAAACTGCTGTGCTGAATTGAAAACTCAGTAACAGATTGCTGCACGGTGGCTATAAATGCACGTTTCCGGAAATTATTATACAACAACCCTAACAATCTTGAACAAAATGACAGAAGACAAACTTGCAGTATTAATTGATGCAGACAATGTTCCTTATTCAAATGTAAAGGACATGCTTGAGGAAATTGCGAAAAACGGAACTCCTACAATCAAGAGAATATATGCTGACTGGACTAAACCTACTGTATCAGGCTGGAAAAATGTCCTTTTGGAAAATGCGATTACGCCGATTCAGCAATACAGTTATACTTCCGGGAAAAATTCAAGCGACAGCGCATTGATAATTGACGCTATGGATATATTGTATTCTGGAAAAGTAAATGGCTTTTGTATTGTTTCGAGCGACAGCGATTTTACAAGATTAGCAACAAGGCTTAGGGAAGCTGGAATGACCGTTATTGGCTTCGGGGAAAAGAAAACACCACAACCTTTCATCTCCGCTTGTGACAAATTTATCTACCTGGAAATTTTAAAGACGAAGACCGCTGAAACTGTTAGCATTGCGAAAAAGAGTGCGAAACAAAAAAATAAAGAACCAATTAGTAAAGTTGACAATGAAACAATTAGAATTATAACTAAAAGTGTGAATGATTTGGCTGATGAAACAGGCTGGACATTTTTGGGAAGTCTGGGAAGCTATATCCTTAAAAAGAAACCCGACTTCGACCCGAGAAATTATGGCTTCCCTAAACTATATCCGTTAATTAAATACATTGACAAATTTGAACTTGATGAAAGAGATTCGGGTGTAAATAATATCAGGCATATTTACTTAAAACAAAAATGATTACGGCTTATCCGCGTATTGGGACCACCAGGTTTCGTGGAGGATACGAGTCAATTTTTCAGCGGTGTAAACTTATTGATGGTGTTTACAATTCACTTTTGTACCATGAATTGCGTTCGAGCTGTCAGGGGTTAGCGCTCGCAATTAAATTCTCCCCTCCGCTAAACAGCATTATTTTAGCAAACAGGATTTATAAATGGAAAATAGATAAATTGGTTTTAATACTGTGAAAACGCTATAAAGCTTTCTATAATCCTATATTTAAATCTTTGAATTTTTTGAATATAGAAAACAGGAAAAGGTGCGCTTAAATTCTGTTTTTTAAGTATTTTTTTAAGAGTAACTGGTATTTTTCAGGTGTATCAATATCTTCGAGTATTTCATTGCTTTTTACCGAAACTACTTTTTGCCTGTTTTTTTGGATAATTTGCCTGGCGCCCGTTTCACCCTGCAATTTAAGCAATTCATCGAAATAGGTTTTGTCGAAAATGGCCGGTACGCCTTCCCAACCCGATTCGGAAAGTGAATCTATAATTAAACTTTTACCTGGTTGAAAAAGGGATATCAGTTTACTATAATGCCCTACCGGAATTAAGGGCTGATCAAGCAGGGCCATCAGCATACCCTCCACACCCGTTAAAATGGATAGAACTTCTCGAACCCCTGCCGCCACGGAACTGCCCATGCCTTTTTCCCAGTCCTGGTTTATAACTGTCCTCACTTTTAAATGCTCCAAAACAGGTGATATTTCATCGTACCCGCAACCCAATACCACAAAAACCGGCTCCCTGGTTTGCATAAGTACCTTAATCTGATGCTCGATAAGGGTTACCGCGCCCCAGGGCAATAACTGCTTGTGTTTTCCCATCCGGCTCGAACCGCCTGCCGCCAGCAGTACAATTGGTATTTCAGGCATGAATGGCTTTTGTTTTGTTTTTTAGCGATTCCGGGTTTTGATGCCTGATTTTGGCCAGAATTTCAGCCACTATAGATATGGCAATTTCTGCTGCACTTTCAGCACCTAAACTCAAACCGGCCGGACTGTGAATTTGTTCCAGGAACTCAATTGTAGTGTCAGGGCAATATTCCATCAGCATCGACAATACCCTTTCACGGCGTTTAAAGGAGCCTACCATGCCCATATAAGCCGGAAAAATGTTTTTCAAAGCCATTAAATAACGCACATCTTTGTTAAATCCATGGCTCATCAGCACAACAGCTGTTTGTTCATCAATGCGTGATGTATCAATTTGCTCGTAAGTGGGCGAAATTAAGACGCTTGCCCCAGGAAAGTAATCGCGCGATTTTGCTTCTTCGGGCGAAGCCACAATGGTAACTTCCCAGCCTACCAGCCTGGCCACTTTACATAGTTCAACCGCATCGTGCTCGGCCCCAAATATGATAAGCTGAAACAGGGGCCCAAAAGTTTGTGAAAATTTTTCAAGATTTGTTGTCATTTCTTCTTTAAAAGAAGGATTTAGCGCATAGGGCTTTCCGTTTAAACGGATCATTGTTCCTGAATTTTCAGATTCGCCAAATTCCCTGTTAAACCAGGATACCAGGACAAAAGATTGTCTTTTTTCCAAAGCTAAACCAAAGGTATTTAACAAATCTTCTGTCAAATGAACCGGTTCAATTAGAATATACATCACCCCTTCGCATCCAATACGTAAACGGCCATCGTAAGTAATCAGCTTTGCCTTGCCGGTTTTAAAAACCGACTGCGCCTGAAACTCAATTTCCTTTTCCACACAACCTCCGCTCACTGCTCCTGCATATTCACCTTTTTCGCTGATAATCATTCTTACTCCCGGCCGCCTGTACGAAGTACCGTCCAAAGCAACCACCGAAACAAACACCGATTTTTTTCCCAGCTGTTGCCATGATTTTAAGGTCTCAAACAAAAATTTGATTTCGTGGGTCATTTTAATGAAGGATTAGGAAGAAAATTAGAAATTAGAAATTACAATAACTTTAAACTTTAAACTTCAAACTTAGAAACTAGAAACTTTAAACTTAAAACTCTAAAACTCCAAACTTTAAACTCCAAACTCATAACTCAAAACTCCAAACTCATAATTCGAAACTCAAATAAGAAACTTCCGATATCCGTCATCCAGCTTCCTGCATCTGACTTCCGACTTTCAGCATCAAACCAATCAACTCCACTCCGGAAACTGTGTTTTGTTTAAATCCAGTCCGGCAATGGTTTTCATGTCTTCCTCACTTAACTTAAAGTTGAAGATATCCAGGTTTTCAACCATATGCTCTTTTTTCGATGTGCGTGGTATGGCTACAATTCCCCTTTGAAAATGCCACCGCAGGCAAACCTGTGCCACTGTTTTATTGTATTTTTTTCCGATAGCACCCAGGGTTTCGTTGGTGAAAAGTCCGTTGCGCCCTTCGGCAAAAGGCGACCAGGCTTCCATCTGTACATCCGATTTTTTTAAGAATTCATATGCCTCTTTTTGCTGAAAAAAAGCATGGGTTTCAATCTGGTTTACAGTGGGTTTCACCTTACCTTCTACCATTATATCACTAAGTTGTTTGGGTTCAAAATTACTTAAACCTATGGCTTTGATTTTTCCTGCTTTATAAAGTTCTTCCATGGCTTTCCAGCTTCCTTTTACATCGCCACGGGGCCTATGAATAAGGTAAAGGTCGAGATAATCAGTGCCCAGCTTATTCAGTGAGGTTTCAAAAGCCTTTTTTGTTTTCTCAAACCCCGAATCATCCACCCAAACTTTTGAAGTGATGAAAAGCTCTTCTCTTTTTATACCGCTTTGTTTAATGCCTTTCCCAACGTATTCTTCGTTTCCGTATATAGTAGCTGTATCAAAAAGTCTGTATCCCACCGAAATGGCATCTGCCACGCAATTCTGGCAAACTTCCCCATTCAGTGAATAAGTGCCAAATCCAAGCATGGGCATTTTAACCCCATTGTTGAGCTTAACCAATGGAATTGATCCTTGTACATCATGAATTGGCAAACCGAAAATTTTTTGCTTTCCAAAACCCATGAGCATTAATGAGGCTGCAGCCGTGATGCCTGTTTGTATAAAGCGGCGACGGTCTATCCCGGTAAAGTTTTCTTTTGATTCCATTTTTAAATCCTTTTTTGTTTACACAAATATAAGACATGTTGACCATTTTTGGGTGAATTTATTCCATCTTAACTTTTCGTTTTAGAAATACGCGAAAGAAAGTAAAACAAAACGGAATAAGGAATTTCACCTGTATAATATTATTTAATTATGGATTGAAAATGAATTTTAAAATAAAAAAGCCGAAGCGCAATGAAACACGTAGGGATACAATATCTTTCACAATTAACAACCGAACATTTGTAAATTTCTTTTTCAAATTGATTAGAACTATTCCCATTAAACTATCTGCCCTTCGTTTTTTATAAGTTTCATATAAATAATTTTTTGTTTATCGCAGGCAGCTGACCTTTAATATTCATCTTCCATCATTTCTTTCATTACCAATTACCTCTTCTGTTGCCATTCGTCTTCTAATTATATTTGTTGCAATTTAATCTCTTTATATACTCAAATAATTCGTTTAGTTTATCTTATTATGGCAAATTACAATCTACATATCAATGGTAAAATGAAGCAGGTGGAAGCAGATCCTTCTACCCCGATGCTTTGGGTACTTAGAGACCATCTCAACCTTGTAGGAACCAAATACGGATGCGGAATTTCGCAATGTGGTGCCTGTACCATTCTTTTAGGTGATGTTGCTGTGCGCTCCTGCCAGGTTCCTGTTTCGACGGTTGGCAAACAGGCCATTACCACCATCGAAGGACTTTCAGAAAAAGGGGATCATCCGCTGCAGCTTGCATGGATTGAACATGATGTGCCACAATGCGGGTATTGCCAGTCTGGACAAATAATGAATGCTGCCGCTCTTCTAAAAGCTAATCCAAAACCTGATGATGCCGAAATTGAAGCAGCCATGAGCGGAAATATTTGCAGGTGTGGTACTTATACGCGGATAAAAGCTGCCATTAAAACCGCAGCCAATTTATAGGCCGCTGGTTCAAATTAAATCCTTTATAAGTTTTTCTTCTTATAAGATTTTCAAAACTTAACACTAAAAAAATGTCAACAATAAAAACTACCATAGACAGGAGAGATTTCATAAAAAGCAGCATTCTGGCAGGGGGAGGTCTGATGCTGAGTTTTAGCTGGCTGGCTTCGTGTGTTTCCGAAACAGAAAAAACAATGAGTTTACCCAAAGAATGGTTCAAAATGAATGCATTTCTCAAAATCGGGGAAAACGGTGTTGTTACCATCATGTCTCCAAATCCCGAAATAGGGCAGAATGTAAAAACCACCATGCCCATGATTGTGGCTGAAGAACTGGATGTAGACTGGAAAAATGTAATCGTGGAACAAGCCCCGCTGAATACAGATATTTTTACCCGCCAGCTTGCAGGTGGAAGTGAATCGATAAAAGAAGCCTGGCAGGCCCTTCGAAAAGCCGGAGCCACCGCACGAAAAATGCTTCAATTGGCCGCCGCCGGAGAATGGAAAGTGCCCGCTGATGAAATTACCACTGAAAATGGTTTTCTTATCCACCAAAAAAGCGGTAAAAAAGCGGGATATGGCGACTTTGCATCAAAGGCTGCCAACATGGAGGTTCCTAAAGATGTAAAACTCAAAGAAGCCAAAGATTTCAAATTAATAGGAAAATCTATTAAAAATGTAGACGGACAAAAAATTGTGACCGGTCAACCTTTATTTGGTCTGGACTACAAAGTAGACGGAATGCTTATTGCCATGATTGTGCACCCTCCGGCTTTTGGACTTAAGCTAAAGTCGGTAAACGAGGGCTCCGCCAGGAATATGCCTGGTATAAAAAATATTTTCACCATTAAAACCTACAACGACGATTATAAAATGGATTGGTGCGATACGGATGCATTCACCGAACTGGTTGTGGTTGTGGGCAATAGCACCTGGGAAGTACTAAATGCAAAAAAAGCACTCAAACCGGAATGGGAACCGGTTAAAAGCATTTTAGACAAAAAAAGTAAGTTTGAAACCACTGACGAATATAAGTCTTTAATGAACCAGATGGGCACCAAACCCGGACAGGTAGTACGCAGGGACGGAAACCCTGAACTTGCTTTTAAAAATGCAGCGAAGGTAATCGAAAGAACTTATTCAGCACCATTCCTCGCTCATAACACCATGGAACCCATGAACTTTTTTGCCAATGTTACAAACGACAAGGCAGAACTGGTTGGCCCTGTTCAAACACCCGAATTCATGGAAAAATCGGTTTCAGCAAGGCTGGGTATCCCGGTTGAAAACATTGATATAAAAATGACCCGCATGGGTGGAGGTTTTGGAAGAAGGCTGTATGGCCACTTTCTGGTTGAAGCAGCAGTAATTTCGCAAAAAATACAGGCACCCGTACAACTAATTTATACCCGCGAAGACGATATGACCTTTGGATGCTACAGGCCTGCCTATCATGCGTATTTTAAGGCGGCACTGGATGCTGATAATAATATGACCGCGTTTCTTGTAAGGGCAGGGGGATTAACCGATAGTTCCCTGCACGCCAACCGTTTTCCGGCTGGTGCTGTAGACAATTACCTTGCCGAGCTGTGGACAGTAGATTCAAATATCACCACAGGTGCTTTAAGGGCGCCAGGTTCAAATTTTATGGCTGCCTCGGAACAATCCTTTCTGGATGAAGTGGCCGAAAATGCCGGAATGGACCCTATTGATTTCAGACTTAAGCTTTTTGAAAGGGCCAAGAATAATCCTGTGGGCAAAGACAACGATTATGATGCTGACCGATATGCAGGTGTTTTAAAATTGGTGAAGGAAAAATCGGGCTGGGGCAACCAGAACAGCCTGTTCAGGGGTGTGGCTGCCTATTATTGCCATAATTCGTATGTAGCCAATGTGGTGGACATAAAAACCGAAAACGGAAGGCCGGTAATTGAAAAAGTTTATTGCGCGGTCGACTGCGGGATTGTAGTGAATTATGATGCTGCGGCAAATCTTTGCGAAGGCGGATTAGTGGATGGGATTGGAACTGCTATGTATGGCGAAATGACATTTAAAAATGGCGAACCGGAACAAAATAATTTCGACAAATACCACCTCATCCGCCATAACGAAGCACCAAAATCGATTGAAATCCATTTTGTGAAAAATGATGTTGATCCGACAGGATTGGGAGAACCGCCCTATCCACCGGTGATGGGTGCACTTGCCAATGCACTTTACAAGGCAACCGGTAAAAGGCATTACCATCAGCCTTTTATTCAGAGCGTATAGATATTTTTACTTTGGTCATACTTAAATGGCTCTAATCTAAATTAAAACTGATTGTTTCAATGTTAAATTAATGTATTGAAATATATACCATTAGACTTTGGTATTAAGAAAAAAATCTGTTCATTTTCCCACTAAGCCACAAAGTACACGGAGGATTTATTTTTGCCATTAGTGCCTTTGCGGGATAATTCAAAATCATTCAACCCGTAGAACAGAGCCGCAAAAAATTAAAAACCAGCTACGGTGATTAACCAAAAAATATCACCAAAGCTGGTTTAACTTTTAAATACCTGTAACGACTTTAAGTCTAGTTGTAATTCAACCCAAACCCAAATTTATACAAGGGATTTTCAGAATCGTAGGGCAGGTCATGACAAAACATGTTCAGTTTTTATTCATTTGTACCAACCTATAAACTTCCCCTGAAACAAAACTTTTAATCATCTATTTCAACCACTGATATTTCAAAAATATACCGTATATTTATATGGAATTTTGTTTTTTAAAACTATTAAAAATTAAGCCGGAAATTTTATTCAGTTAAAGATGATCCAAATTGATTTAAGAATATTTTCTAAAGTTACAATTCTATGCAATCCAAATCAGTTTTAGTATTAATCATTATTGCTTATATTTTATCAGCAAATTGCCATCCTGACAAACCAGAAGGGCCTTACGACCCATCAAAACATTTTTCCATATTTAGGGCGAAAATTGATAATATCGATTTTGAACCCTCACAAATTACAATCTTTTCACCAGATAGTATAATTTATCCAATGGGAGTATTTGCTGGAAATAATATCCATCTAATGAATGTCTATTTTCCCAGGGACTGCGGAGAGAAGACTTTTAATTTACCAAATTTAGATCAAAATTCAACTATTTTGTTCGACAATATTGAATGTAAAACTGGTAAACTTGCTATAACAAAATACGATGTAAACCTGGTTGAAGGCACATTTAGTTTTGAAGTTAAAGTCCAGGATTCCGTTTTAAATATTTCCAATGGTTTTTTTTCAATTGTATATCCAATAAAGTAATTTATTAATTCGCAAAATTTTACTGATATGAAACTAAAAACAATCATTTTTCTTATTTCCTTCTTTTTTTACTGTCAGGTATTAGGTCAGGAAAAAGTTTCACCTTATTTTGTTCCTGATACAATTCCGAAAAATGTTATTGAATACACAAGAAAAAAATTAATTGAAATTAGTGAATTGAATAAGGGACTTAATATCCACAAAATCTTTCTAATCGCTTTTATATAGCCGAAATTTACAACGGAAAAACTGTGGTTAAAAAATCATTCATAGTGCAGTATTAGTGCTATAAATTTAAAAACCAGTTGTGTTACTAAAATAAAACACAACTGGTTTTTGTTTTTATTTCATTGTTTTACTTTTTTGTAATTTAACCCAAACCCAAATTTATACAATGGGTTTTCCGAATCGTAGGGCAGGTCTTCCTTTTGATTTTTAACCGCTTCCATTGAGGATGGAATTTCTATCGGAAGTTTACCCTGTGGGTTAAAATTTCCAAAAATGACATCCAAAACCGCATCATCAGGCGAACTGAAACTAACCATTAAACCCTTGCATGCACCAGCAATTTCAGGCATTACAGCCGGACGGTTCAAGGTAATATCCACAATGGTAGGAACTTTGGTAAGTAAATCCATGATTTCCTTTTTGTCTTTTTCCTTGAATTCCAAATCTCCTCCTTTTAGCATGTTTCCAATAATACCGGTCCCCGGCAGCTTTTCATCCGGACTGATCAGCCGGATAATGGCAAAATCAGCTTCTTCGGGTTTTTCAACTATTGTACCGTATCTGGCTGCAATTATGGGGTCCACATTTTTTATAAAAATTTTAATTCCCTTTTTCAAAGGAAGAACAGCGCTATTATTCAATGAATCGTTCTTAAGCAATACAATCGATTTTCTGTGATCCTTAGCTGCAATGACTTTAAATTTCTCATTTCCCACAATTTCAACGGAATTTTCAACGTCAACAAATGGATGATCAAACAAACCCATCGTGAATTTCATCCTTATCAGCCTTTTCACGGATTCATCTATTCTTTCCATTTTTATTTTTCCGTCTTTTACAAGCTTTACAATAATTTCGGGGCATGCTTCGCCCCCAAACTGATCTACCCCGGCTTCAATGATTTTAAGTACGCGCTCTTCTCTTGTTGCTTTTTCCATTCCCCATGCCCTGGCGTCCATAATGGTATACCCCATCAACCTTGCATCCGATACCAGGCCCCAATCTGTACAAACAATGCCGTTGAAATGATATTTTTCGCGCAACAAGCCTGTAATAATTTCCTTATTGAACGAAAAGCCTACCTCTTCCACTCCCTGACCCATCGGAACCCCGTAATATGGCATAATTTCAGCCGTACCGGCTTTAAATGCAGCTTCGAAAGGCAATAAATGGTAGTTAAAATTATTTCCAGGGTAAACCTGTCCTCTTTGTATCGCAAAATGCGGGTCGAGCCCCTCTTTTTGGGGACCACCACCCGGAAAGTGTTTGGTCATACAGGCTACACTGTTTATGCCCATTGTATCGGTCTGGAATCCTTTAATATAGGCGTAGGTCAGTTTTGAAGTCAATGCGGCATCTTCGCCAAATGTTCCTGAAATTCTTGACCAGCGTGGCTCGGTTGCCAAATCAATCTGTGGGTGAAGAGCCACCCTTATTCCCAAAGCCAGGTATTCCTGCCGGGCAATATCGGCAAATTCAGCCATGGCAGCTGAATCGTCCATAGCAGCCAGCCCGAGTGGCTGGGGAAAACTGGTCATATCGCCCGTCAATCCTGCCGCCAGCGCATTTGTAAAATAATGGTTCCTTGGATCGGAGGCAAAGGTTACCGGAATTCCAAGCCTGGTCTTTTCTGCCATTTTCTGGATATTGTTGTACCATTCCGCCATTTTCCGGGCATCCAACCCCAGTAAAATATTGAAATGGTTCATGTTTTTTAAAAATAGCATTTCGGTGGTGCCAAATCCCATGTAGGATGAAATATCAGTTACATGAAATTCTTCGGCCATCGAGCCGTCTTTACAAATTCCCAGCATGGTAATAAACATGGTTCCGGCTTTTTCTTCCAGGGTCATTTGTGCTACAAGATCGTTTACCCTGTCATCAATAGGTTTCCGGACGTCCTCGTATACATCGAGTTTCCCGTTTTTATTCAAATCCCTGAAAGTGAAGCCGTCAATGGTGATGGTCTTTGTTTCCGGGCCAACTAGCTTAGCCGATTCTTTGTACACATTGTGCGTGGAGGTCTTAAAATAAATAATCAATCCGGCCAGCAGTAAAATTATAATTCCGACAAGTGTGCCAATTACGATTAATAATTTTTTAAGAAATTTCTTCATTTTTCTTCCGTATTAAGTTTTAAACAGGTTAAACAATAAGTTTATCCCTTTTCAGGATAAAAGTTTTTATAAAGGTTAAAAAGTGCCAAATTCAATGTACGGGTAACAGGGTCTAATTTAATAATTATGAAAAACAAACTACTTTTTTTATGCGGTTTTTTTAAATAGCAGTCAAATTCCTTGTTCAAAGCGTCAGACATAAATCACAAATCCATAGGTTTTATCATTCGGGAAAATTTGCTATGAACCTGATTTTTTGGAATTTCATTATTGAATTTAAAATAACGTGAGTTCGACCAAAATATAATTGCAAATAACTGTAAATAAGCTAATAAGGTCGATATCAAAAAAAAATTATTGGCTACTAAGGTTTTAGAAAGATCAATAAGGTTCTTAAAAGACCTTATTTTTATCTAAAACAACCTTAGTGGTCAATTTTTATAAAGTAAACCCACCTTATTACCTTATTATCAACATATTATAGATATGTTTACATCAAACTCACGTTAAAATAAAATTATTTACCCTATCAGTAAGCTAATTTTACCTGCGCATTCTGTGTTTTTCATTTTTCAATACAAATTTTTCTATCTTCACTGCTTAACTTAAACTTCAGGTTGATGTTCTTATTCCTATTTCTTCTGGGTTATTTTATCCCCCATGCCTATCTTTTTTTCAGGATTAGAAAGCATTTTATTAATTCTGCATATTGGCTGGTTTTTTTGATGGCATACCTTACCCTGGCTATCCTATTACCTGTAATTGCCATTGGTTTTTATAACAGCAATTCCTTTTTGGGGGATATTTTGATTGATTCTACCGGGTACCTGATGGCCCTTTATTTCTACCTGTTTTTTATGGTTTTGTTGTTTGATTTATTTCTGCTTTTTAATCATTTTACCCGGTTTATCAAAACCGATACAATAAAAAACTTCAGGTTTAAATGGTTTACATTTTCAGGAATGCTTCTGATATCCATTGTTACAATAATTTATGGCGTTGTTAATTTAAATAATCTGAAAGTTTCGGCTTATGATATTGAAATTCCATGCAAAAATTCAAAGCTCACCAGGTTGAAAATTGTTTTTGCTGCCGATTTTCATATTGATGGAAACCGGAGTTTAAATTATGTGAAGAAATTTGTCCAAATGTCGAATCAGCTGCATCCTGACATCGTATTGCTTGGCGGCGATATTATTGAAGGCAGCCAGGAAAATGAAGCTATTGAAAAAGAATTCCGGCAATTGAACCCCCCCATGAGAACTTACAGTGTACTGGGAAATCATGAGTTTTATGCCGGAAAGGAAGATGGGATATTTTTTAAAAATTCGGGTATACTATTGCTCAATGACACCCTACTGCTTATTGACAGTTCATTTTACCTTGCGGGCAGATACGACGAGCATTTTAAGAGCAGAAAATCCCTTAGCAACCTGATTAAGAATTATAAGGATGGTTTACCTCTTATTTTGCTTGCGCACAGGCCCCTTCATCTTGATGAAACTGCTAAAACCCCCGTTAATATTCAATTTTCGGGACATACACATAACGGACAGCTTTTTCCGGTAAACTTTATCATAAATCAAATCTATGAACTTGCCTGGGGCCACCGTAAAATAGGGAATACCCATTTTTTTGTCACCAGTGGTTTACATTTATGGGGACCTCCGGTAAAAACCATCGGAAAATCAGAAATTATGCTGGTGAATGTTGTTTTCAGATAATTAAACCTGTTCTACCAGTTCAAGTCGCTTAACCAGGCTGCCTGGTAAAAGAAGTGTACCGGGCGAAAGTACCGCATTTGCGCCAATTCTGCATCCATCACCCACCAAAGCGCCAAATTTTTCTACGCTGGTGTCAATAATTTTATCTTTGTATTTCACGAATATTCTTTTTACAGATCTTTCATTGTAATGGTTTGCGGTTATCGATCCGGCTTCGAAATTTACCTTGTGGCCTACAATGCTGTCGCCAATAAAATTGAAATGCGCAACAGATGTTTCCGACATCAGAAGGGATGATTTTATTTCGCAGGAGGGTCCAATGCGCACTGAATCAGAAAGATAAACACCTCCCCTGAGATAGGCATGGGCCCCAATAAAACAATTCCTGCCTATTACTACAGGCGGCTTTAAAACAGCCCCGTTTTCAATGACAGCGGTTTTATGAATTGCCAGCCCGTCTTTTACTATAAAGTCCTCATCCAGACCAAAATTCAGTTTATCTAAAAATTCCTGCAAGTTGGAGGTTATCGCCCATGGTAAAGCGTTACGAAATTCTTCGAAAAGAATATCAAATCCGTGAATAAACTCTGCAACCATTCTAATTTTTACTAATGTTTCGCATTTTGATAAGGAACTATATTTCAAAGTATTACAATTGTCAATTGAATTTTAAATAATTGATTATCTGACAGTTAACTATTTCGTTTATATTTTAAAAATTATGAAATTTTGTGTTCTTAGTGGCTTTGTGGGATAAAAGATAGATAAATCTCCCACAAAGACGCAAAGGTCACAAAAAAATAATGAATACGGTCAAAATTCATATATACTTGGTAATTTGTATTTTATAATATATTTAATCATGTGCGAAACATTAGGTTTTTATTCAAAAATAATTATAATTCACCTCTTTGAACTAAATAAAATAATTGATTCGGGTTTTATTTATGAATGCAATTCTGTGGAAGTTTCAGTAGCTAAATAATTGTCGATGATATGGTGGGCAAGGTAAATTAATGGTGTTAAAACTATTGCCAGTAAAAGCTTTCCTGTATATCCCCCAACCGAAGTATTAAGATATTCCGTAAATGAAATTTTTCCGGGCAACCAGAATGCGATTCCTCCCACAATAAATGTATCAATCAATTGCGAAATTACAGTTGAACCTGTAGCCCTGAGCCACAACTTTTTTGCGCCGGTTCTGTTTTTGATAAAAACGAAGATAATTACATCCACCAATTGAGAAGTCAGAAATGCTGTCATGCTGCCAATAATAATCCACATGCTCTGTCCGAAAACCTTGTTGAAAGTTTCATTGTCAACAGGTGAATAGGGAAGTGCATCAAATTGCATACTCATAAATATCAGTAAAAAAGCATACAATATCAGTCCGGCCGTAATAAATGTCAGTCGCCTGACCCCCTTCTTTCCAAAATACTCGTTGATTAAGTCGGTGGTTAAAAATACAAATGGCCAGGGAATAATTCCCGCACTGAATGCGTAAGGTCCAACCTGTATAAGTTTTCCACCAATCATTTCGCCCATAACGGCATTGGTAATAAAAAATCCGGCCAGTAAAATATAAACCAGGTCTTTTCTGTTTTGAAGCATTTTTTAAAATTTTCTATTCAACAATTTTACACAAAATATTGTTCGTGTAAATTTTTAGTTTGATTTTTAAGAATTATTTAACTTCGGAACATACCCATCCAGCTTTTCCCTGATAATTCCGGCACTCTTTTTCAACAATAATTTTTCATTTTCATCCAATTTTACGGGTAAAACACCCAAATCCCCCGATCCGCCAATTAAATGCGGCAACGAAAGGGTTACTTTTTTTACCCCTTCAATTTCTTCTACCAAAGTACAAACCGTCAGTACCGCCCGATTGTCGCTGTTAATAACATCCACAATTTTAGCCACAGCGCCTCCTATGCCGTAATAGGTGGAGCCCTTTCCCTCAATTATCCTGTAAGCTGCATTGCGAACGCCATGGTCTATTTCTGTCTTTATTTCCTCTGTCAGTTTCAATTTCCTGAAATCAAGAAAATCGTGCAGGGAAACACCGCCAATGTCAATATTCGACCATAATAATACCTCGGAATCGCCGTGTTCGCCAATAACATAAGCATGTACATTTTGCGGATCCACTTCAATGTAGCGGCCCAGCAGCGTCCTGAACCTGGCGGTATCAAGTGTGGTACCTGTACCGATTATTCGCGATTGTGGTATTCCGTACCCTGCGGCAATATTTGTACTTATCTGGGTAATAATATCCACGGGATTTGTTGCTATAATAAATACGGCCCCCGGAACATATTCCAATGATTTTGAAATTATTTCGTTTAAAATGGATGCATTTTTCTCCATCAGCATCAACCTTGTTTCTCCGGGCTTTTGGCTCGCGCCGGCAGCAATAACCACAATACCGGCACCTTTTAAATCTTTGTAGCTTCCTGCATATATATCCACTGCATGCATAAAAGGCACAGCATGTTGCAAATCTGCCGCTTCAGCTACTGCCCTTTTATAATTCGAATCTATCAGAACAATTTCATTTGCAGCCTTGCGCATCATAATAGCATATGCCGATGTAGCACCAACCAGGCCGCTGCCTATAATCCCTATTTTCATATCCCTGAGTTTTAAAACTACTTTTTGTTTTTACATATAAAACAAGCTGCAACTTATTTATAATGATTTTATTCGGGTGTTGTTAATTTATAGAAAATTACTTATTTATAGTTTTAATATTTAAGGCAATAAGTTTGAAATGCCATTCATTTCAGCATTTCTGCAAATAAATGTATCCATGAAAATCATGAATTATAATTTTGAAAAACTTTGTTCCGTCCATTACTTATTTCTCAAATTTCATATTTATACTTTTTCATTGTAATTTAAGCCTCGATTTTGTGAATTGGGTTGGTTTTTGTAACAAAAAACATTGACATTTTAAAAATAAATGTAAACAGATAATAATATAAAATATTGTTTTATAAATATTTAAAATTTATATTTTGCTAAAATAAGGTACACAACCTCTAAAATTAATTTATAATTGTGAGCAGTAGATAGTTTATTCTTTTAACCGGAAAAATTTATTTATCGATTCAAAAATAATTTTGAATATTGAAATAAAAGCATCGTAAATGTTACTTCCTTCTAATTAAGGTAAAATGGAGAAAAACAAGCATAAAGGAATAAAAAAATACCTGACCCTATTGCAATGGCTACCGGGGTACAATAAAAAAACTTTTATTTTCGATACTATTGCAGGGTTAACACTTGCGGCTTATGCTATTCCGGTTTCGCTTGCCTATGCTACTTTAGCCGGTCTTCCCCCACAATACGGGGTATACGGCTACCTGCTTGGCGGGATTTTTTATGCGTTTATAGGTACGGGCAGGCAACTGGCCATTGGTCCTACTTCAGCCATTTCACTGCTTATCGGGGTTACTCTTTCCGGCCTGTCAAATGGCGATGCCCAGCGCTGGGTTGACCTTGCTTCACTCACGGCCATGGTTTTTGCGGGAATGAGTATACTTTTTTACATCTTAAAGCTCAGCAGTTTCATCAATTTTATCAGCGAAACCATTTTGCTTGGATTCAAGGCCGGTGCTGCTTTTACAATAGGATTAACCCAATTGCCTAAAATTTTTGGGGTTAAAGGAGGGGGCGATAGTTTTTTCGATAGACTGGTAACGCTTTTGCACCAGCTTCCCGATACAAAATTCAGCATACTCATATTTGGAATTGCCGCAATTGTTCTATTAATTGCAGGCGAAAAGTTTTTTCCCAACAAACCTGTTACGATTTTAGTGGTTATCCTTTCCATCATTCTGATTGGTGTAACCCCGCTAGGTTCATTGGGTTTTAAAATTGTTGGCGATATTCCCAAAGGTTTACCCACGTTGCATTTGCCTGTTTTTAATCTTCAGGATGTAAACCATGTTTTGCCCCTGGCATTTGCCTGTTTCCTGCTGGCCTACATCGAAAGCGTTTCCGCGTCAAGAACCCTGGGACAGAAAAACGGGTACGATATTGATGCCGGAAAAGAACTTCTTGCTCTGGGGGTCGCAAACCTCGCTTCTTCGCTTGGCCACGGATATCCGGTAAGCGGCGGGCTGTCGCAATCGCTTGTAAACGAAAAAGCAGGAGCGAAAACCCCTGTTTCGCTTATTGTAGCTTCGTTTGCCATAGCTCTTTGCCTTCTCTTTCTGGCCGGCCTGTTGAAAAATCTGCCTACAGCCATGCTGGCCTGCGTGGTGTTGGTTGCCATAAGGAGTTTGGTGAACATAAAAGAATTTATCAGGTTGTATAAAATTAATAAATTCGATTTTATCATTGCCATTGTTTCCTTTTTAGGCGTTATTATTTTTGGTATACTCGAAGGTGTTTTGCTGGCTTCGATGGTATCCCTTATCCTCATCATCAGGATAGTTTCATCGCCACATGTTGCATTTTTAGGTAGAATACCTGGTACACAAAGGTACTCCGACATTAAACGCCATCCCGATAATAAATCTATTCCGGGTATACTAATTTTCAGGGTCGAATCTGCCCTGCTGTATTTTAATGTTTCAAACATCTATAACCATGTAATGGAAAAAGTAATGGATGATGACAATCATCTACAGGTTGTGATTTGCGATTTGTCCACCTCTGCCTATGTTGATTCGAGTGGGGCCAGGTTTATTAAAAAACTTTATTACGATTTGTCAGAGCTTGGTATTACACTTCATGTTGCCGAAGCACATGCCGAAGTGAGGGATATCCTCAGGGTTGAAGGAATTGAACATTTGCTGGGCCATATCAGCCGGAAAAATTCACTCCACGAAATTGTTGAAAACTGCCTCGAAGAGCACATCCAAAACCAACGAAACCAAATTCGCAGTTTAGATCCGGCAATTCATATTTAAAAACATGTTTTGCCGGTTATTTTTATTTACCAGACAATTGCTGTTTATTTTTGCGGTTTAATCCTAAAATCGTTAAAATGGAATACAGAATTGTTGAACCGGTGCAGGTGAACACCACCCGGCTTGTAAAAAGTGAAGATTTAAACCACCACGGAACTCTTTTTGCCGGAAGAACGGCTGAATGGTTTGTGGAATCGGGATTTATTGCTGCTGCCTCCCTCTTAAACCCTCAAAATATTGTATGTTTGAAAATTCATGGTTTGTACTTTTCAAAACCAGTCAGGCCCGGCCAAATCCTTAAATTTGTTTCAAAAGTGGTCTATGCCGGAAAATCGAGCCTGGTTTCGTACATACATGTTACCAACGACGGAAATACCGAGCCTTATGTAAGCGGATTTATTACATTTATTCATGTTAACGAAAAAACCGTAGCCAGTCCGCATTTTATTCAGGTTGTACCTAAAACAGATTGTGATAAAGCTTTGTTTGAACAGGCTAAATCGCTTAAAAAAAAATAATCTGCTTCAGCACTGCAAAATTATCTGAATAGTCCTTTTGCATCTGCTTTAAAAAAATTTTAAATGCTCCCCTCTTTTAAAATAATCTGAGTGGATGTAAAACCTTATTCAACAGCTTTCTAAAATGATTAGGCTCAAGTGAAACATTCCCTGCTGCATTAAAACCAGGTTGGAAATTTAATGTTTATAAATAATCCTACACGAACTTATTCTATTTTCCTACTTTTAAATTTTAAAAATGTCTCTTTATTTCATTTCAACAAATTTGTCAATTATTCATTAAACACTTAATATGTCAGCAACTAAAGAACTTACGCTATCTGAAAGTTTTTCGAATTATCAAAAATGGATTATAGCTCTTTTGGCCATTACCCAGTTTACAGTTGTACTCGATTTCACAGTTATGTCGCCCATGGGTGATATTTTAATGAAAACATTAAACATCAGTACAAAGCAATTTGGGTTTGTAGTTTCCTGTTATGCTTTTAGTGCGGGCATTTCCGGACTTTTAACAGCCGGATTTGCAGATAAATTCGACAGGAAAAAAATACTTTTGTTTTTCTATTCTGGTTTTATTCTGGGCACCCTGGGTTGTGCACTGGCCCCGGACTACCATTGGCTGGTACTGGCAAGAATTGTTACCGGTTTATTCGGTGGCGTAATAGGTTCAGTAAGCATGGCCATCATTACCGATATTTTTACACTTAACCAGCGCGGAAGAGTGATTGGAATAGTCCAGATGGGTTTTTCAGCCAGCCAGGTGCTGGGAATTCCGGTAGGGATTTATTTTGCCAATCTTTGGGGCTGGCATTCTTCATTTCTTTTACTATTTTTTATTAGTATTTTAATTGCTCTTTTAATCATTTCGAAAATGGAAGCTGTTGATAAACATTTACTTATTCAAAGTGATTATAATTTTTTCCAGCATTTTCAGCAAGTTATTTTTAACAGAAATTATTTGATTGCTTTTTCTGCCACTGCGCTGCTCTCTATCGGGGCTTTCCTGATTATGCCTTTTGGAAGTGCATTTGCCGTAAATAATTTACATGTGTCCCAAAACAATTTGCCACTGATTTTCCTGTTTACCGGACTGGCCTCGTTAATTATTATGCCTCTGGTTGGCAGGCTGGCCGATAAGTACAACAAGTTTGTCATTTTTGCAATTGGTTCCGCATGGACAATGGCCATGATAATAATTTATACAAACCAGAGTCCAATACCACTGTGGCTGGTTATTCTGCTGAATATTATTCTGTTTATGGGAATCATGTCGAGGGCTATTCCTGCATCAGCATTGACTTCTGCAATTCCAAATCCAGCAGACAGGGGGGCATATATGAGTATAAACTCATCACTTCAGCAAATTGCCGGTGGAATAGCTTCGGCTGCAGCCGGTTTAATTGTTTATCAGCAAACAAGCACTTCCCCGTTGGAAAACTATCCTACTCTGGGTTATGTGGTTAGCATTATTATGGTTGTTTGTTTATTTCTCATGTACCAGGTGAACAAAATGATAAGTAATTAGTTATTGGTTTTTAGAAACGAATTTCAAAAATCAAAATTTAAAATAAAAAATGCGTAAAATACTAATTCTCTTCGCTCATCCTCGTTTTGAACATTCTGTTGTAAACCAGGCACTTGTAAAGGCAGTTAAAAATAAACCCACTATCACTTTTCGTGATTTGTACGAACTTTATCCTGATTTTGATATTGATGTGAAAAAGGAACAGGAATTATTGCTTTCGCATGATATTATTATCTGGCAACATCCGTTTTACTGGTACAGTTGTCCTCCATTGCTAAAACAATGGCTGGATTTGGTATTGGAGTTTAACTGGGCTTATGGTCCCAAAGGGAATGCCCTGGAAGGCAAAGTGATTTTTAGCGCCATTACAACCGGAGGCGCCCGGGAAGCTTACAGGCAAGAAGGCCGAAACCGGTTTCCTTTAAAACATCTGCTTTCACCTTTTATCCAAACTGCCTATTTATGCAAAATGAGATATCTGCCGCCATTTGCCGTACAGGGTACACACAGGCTTGGGGCTGAGGAACTGGATAATTATGCTTCAGATTATTTAAAGCTTCTGAATTATTTGGCTCAGACCGAAAAAATCGGGACAAATATCGAATCCTATGAATTATTAAACGATTATATTTCAAATATTTAACTGAAATGATATGGGTAATGCATTTTTAATTCAGGCAGTTGTTTATTTAGCAGCCGCCATAATCTGTGTACCTATTGCTAAAAAGCTCGGAATGGGCTCTGTTTTGGGTTATCTGATTGCCGGAATTCTAATCGGTCCCTTTGTTTTGGGTTCTGTTGGCGAAGAAGGAAAAGACATTATGCACTTTGCCGAGTTTGGCGTTGTAATGATGCTTTTTTTAGTCGGACTTGAGCTGGAACCCCAAAAACTATGGAAAATGAGAAAATTGATTTTGGGTGTTGGTTTTTCACAGGTAGCTGCCACAATTGTAGTTTTTTTCCTTTTGTCGCTGATATTTGGCATGAGCTGGCAGGCCTCACTGGCTATTGGAATGTCACTGGCAATGTCGTCAACCGCAATTGTACTCCAGTCAATGAAAGAAAAAAACCTGATGCAAAGTGCCGCAGGCCAGAATTCGTTTGCTGTTTTGCTTTTTCAGGATATTTCTGTTATTCCCATTCTGGCAGTTTTACCTATACTGGCCATTCAGCAAATAAAATCCGGGACAAGCAATCATAACTCTTTTATTGATTCCTTTCCGGCAGCAATCCAAACCCTTTTCATTTTAGGGGCCATCACGGCAATAGTTGTGGCTGGAAAATTCGGAATTTCACCCCTGCTCAGAATTGTGGCAAGAACCCGTATTCGTGAACTTTTTACAGCTTCGGCCCTGCTTATTGTGGTTGGAATAGCAGCTTTGATGAGCATGGTAGGCCTGAGTCCGGCACTTGGAACATTCCTGGCAGGTGTAATACTTGCCAACAGCGCTTTCAGGCACGAACTGGAATCGGACATTGAACCCTTCAAAGGATTATTGCTCGGACTGTTCTTTATGGCTGTGGGTGCTTCTATCAATTTTCATTTAATCGCTGATAATCCGCTCAAAATTATAATTCTCACTTTTGGAATTATCACAGTTAAAATATTGGTTTTAATTGCAATAGGTAAGTTTTCAAAGCTTTCAGCAGATCAGAACATGATTATGGCGGTGAGTCTTTCACAAATAGGCGAATTTGCATTTGTAACCCTTTCTTTCATTGGGCAGCTTAAAATTCTGAGTACACAGGAAACCGAACTCATGATGGCGGTAACGGCCATTACCATGTCGGTAACACCTGTATTGATTCTGATTAATGAAAGACTCATCCTTCCGAATTTTGGTGTTAAGCAGACGGAAGAAAAACCTGCCGATGCAATTGATGAAAAAAATCAGATTATTATAGCAGGGTTTTCGCATTTTGGAAGTACCATAGGCCGTTTTTTACGCGCAAATGGCGTGAATGCCACCATTTTGGATCATGATTCAGACAGGGTTGACCTGCTCAGAAAACTTGGATTTAAGGTTTTTTACGGTGATGCAACCCGGGTTGATTTGCTTGAATCTGCGGGTGCCGCCGATGCCAAAATACTGGTTTCTGCTATCGATTCGCACGATGTGAATATCGCCCTTGTTGAAACTGTAAGGAAGCATTTTCCTCATCTTCAGCTTATGATTAGATCCAAAAACCGTTTTGATGCCTACCAGCTCATGAACATGGAGGTAGAAAATATCTACCGCGAACATCTTGAATCCTCTGTAAGAATGGGAGTTGATATTCTTAAAAAGTTTGGGTTCAGGGCCTACACCCTGCACAGGGCTGCCCAAAATTTTATAGAATACGATGAAGCTGCCATGCATGAATTGTACAAACTTACACACGATCAAAATCTTTATATTTCAGCTACCCGCAAGCAAATTGAAATGCAGGAAGAATTGCTGAAAAACGATTTTCTGCAAACCCCCGATATGAACGATCATGCCTGGGACAGCGATGAGCTGAAATCTGCTGCAAGGGCTGCTTCAAGTTAAGTTTTTGGTGCTTCAGAACGAGTTTACCTGTCAATTTTTATAAAATATTGAGGATCTGACTATAAAATTAAATTAGCATAGAATCCGGTAGGCAAGTTTATTTTTTGATTTAAAAGTGTTAAAATTCATTTTGATCTAAATAAAAACAAAATAATTCCATAATTTGTACCTTACATTTTTCTTGCTAATTATATATCAGACAGGCAGGAATTATGTTTGAATACTACTAATCTTTAAAAACCAGTATGAATTATTTTGCCGATTTTTATTTTTGCACCTTAAACATTTAAAAATTTCAAAAATGAAACACCTTGCTTATTTTTTAACAATTGCCCTTCTTTCCATCTTTGCATGCAACAGCAGTCAGCAGGATGGACAACAGGGAACAACCGATTCAACGGTAAAAACTACAGAACCTGAAGTTAAAATGGGTAACCCAAATGATGTAAAAGCCGATTCGGGTGCTTTTAAAATGATTCCGCTTCCCTATGCCTATGATGCCCTCGAACCTTACATTGATGCCCGTACCATGGAAATTCATTTTTCAAAACACCACCTTGCCTATACCAACAATTTGAACAAGGCCGTTGCAGGTACACCAATGGAAAAAATGTCAATTGAGGAACTCCTCAATAAGCTTGACATTGAAAATAAACCTGTAAGAAACAATGCCGGCGGCTATTACAACCATAATTTATATTGGGAAATTATGGGTCCCAATAAAGGCGGCGAACCCACTGGTGCCCTGGCAGAAGCCATTAATAAAAGTTTTGGTTCTTTTGACGGTTTTAAAACCCAGTTTTCCGAAGCTGCAGCCAAACAATTTGGTTCGGGATGGGCATGGCTTTTAACTGATAAATCGGGAAAACTGAGTATTATTTCAACCCCCAACCAGGACAACCCGTTAATGACCAAACTCGGTATTAAAGGTACCCCCATTTTACTTATTGATGTCTGGGAACATGCTTATTACCTCAAATACCAAAACAAACGAAAAGACTACATCGAAGCTTTCTTTAACGTGATTAACTGGGATAAAGTTTCGGAAAAATACAATACAGCCGTTTCCAAATAGTTAATTCTATACTGATTTGATTGTCCCCTGTAAATTTACTCTTCATTTACAGGGTTTTTTATTGTATACTGTTTTCCCTTCCGGAAGATTAATCTCCATAGAAAAAATATTAAATCATTCATCCCTGTGTACTGTACCGGGCGAAAATGCAGGAAGGCATACAGCAATGTACTCAGCCCCACCTGGAAAAGGACTGCTGTATTGCACCCACTGGTTTTTAGGAATTTGTATACCCTGATCCTGTTCCAGTATAAAAACCGATTCTTTTGTTTTCACCTGTAATTTTCCTTTCAATACCACCGTAAATTCATCAAATTCAGGAATTTGCCCGGGTTCTTCCCATCCTTCAGGACTGCTCATCCTGGCAATGCTCAATTCTTTTGTTTGCGAATTGGCAAGCCCGAAATATTCGCGGATTATCTTTTCCTTTGTTCCCGCCGCTTTTATAAGGGCAGGTTTTTCAATGAATGTAGCCATATCTATTTCTTTTTAAACCAATTTTTTACATCAAACCTTTTGCCTATAAAAAGCCGAAGATTTCCGGAAGCCGATGAAACATCAATATTTTCGTAGGCAAAATTATCGGCAATGGCCACAATATTAAACCCTGCATAAAAATGCCTTCCTTCGTAACCCAAAGCCAGTCTTGTAGTTAACTGCAATGAAACTGACGGATCGTACACCACATTGTCCAGGCTTTTTTGTACCTCGGGCCAAACATAGCCCACCCCGGGTACAAGTGAAACATTTACAAAGAAGTTTTTTGCAAACACCCAGGTATACGTGTAACCAAAAGTGAGGCCCACCATTGAATTTGAAAAGCCACGGATATCAAAATCATCATTCAGGCTATCGGGCAGCTGTGGGGGAATTACACCATCGGGCATGTCGGCCACACCACGGCTGGCAAATCCGCCGACAACAAACGAACCTGAACTTTTTTTCTGAAACATGGTACGCGGAAATGCCGCCTTGTACGAAAAAGTTTTATGGTTAAAGAAATAATAACCGGAAAGCCCCAGTCCATAAGTTTCCATCCCCGATAAAAGCGGATAATTGTCATTTGGCCAGTTTACAAAATCTTCGGGATTATCGAGATAAAAACCCTTGTAATGCCGGGCCCAGGCATCTACACCAAAACTATTTCCATAATAATTAACCTGGATATCGAAACTTTCGGTTTTACCATAAATATCTTCGTCTTTGTTCATAAATGGCAGGCTAAACGAAGCACTTAAACCTATCCATTTTGTATCTATCCCGAAACCCAATACGGTATTGCCATTTGGTCTGATTTTCAAAGAATTATCGCTTGCTTCGGATCCAATGTCAACATGGTTAATTTTTCCTGTAACATTGAAATATAAATCCGGCTTATCGGTTAAATCAACTATAAGTGTAGTGTCGTAGGTGAACTTTTTCTTTTCCCCGGTTTTGTTTTCCTGCGCTTGCAAGGTTGAGAGTGAAACCAGGAGAATGGATACAAAAATGAGTTTTTGCATATCTTTATTATTTTTGTTTCACTGAAAAATACAAAAAAATTTGGAAACAAAAGCAGTAATATTCGATTTCAATGGTACCCTTTTTTGGGATACACCGCTACACGACAAGGCCTGGGACTTGTTTTTGCTCGATCACCATATTTCATTTACCAAACAAGACAAAATGGAAAAAATCCATGGCAAACCCAACCAGGATATTCTGAGGTATATTTTTGGGCCAGGACTTTCTGATACGGAAGTAAACCGCATGATTGAACAGAAAGAACAAATTTACAGGCAGATTTGTCTTGAATCGGAAATGGAATTTGCACCCGGTGCCCTCGAATTTATCCAATATCTATCTCAAAAAAGTATTAGCTACTCCATTGCTACTTCTTCGGGTTGGGAAAATGTTAGTTTTTACATTGAGCAGATGAACCTTGCCCGCTGGTTTGACCTTGAAAAGCTGGTTTACAACGACGGAAGTTTCAGAGGAAAACCCCAGCCCGATATCTTCCTGAAAGCTTTTAACTTATTGGATATTTTACCGGAGCAGGCACTTATTTTCGAAGATGCGCCTATTGGCATACAGGCAGCCCGGAATTCAGGTGCCGGTAAAATTATAATTGTAAACTCAAACGATAACAATTATTCTGAATTCAAATATCCTGTTATTTCCGATTTCAGGGAGGCCTCCGGTTATTTATAAAAAAATCAGTACAACACCATGATTTTTTATCTGTAAATGTTTCAACCATAGTTTTAAAAAATGGAATAGTTTTTAAAATAAAATGAACATTTTAGGAGCGTTAAGTGGTTGATAACCTGCACACAATTTTTTTTAACAAAATATATGGAAAAAAAATTTGCATATTTTAACGTTTTTACTATAAATTTGATCTCTCGTAACCCCTAAATGAAATAACCCGTGATTGACGAAATCAACATACTTGTTGTTGAAGACGATGAATACTCCTACCTTTATCTTAAAATCGTTCTCGAAAGTCTTGATTACAAGGTTTTTAGAGCAATTAATGGTTTGCAGGCCCTTGAAATGATCTCGGATACCGGTAACTATTTTAAACTGGTGATGATGGACTATAAAATGCCCGTGATGAACGGACTGGAAGCTGCTCTGGAAATTAAAAAAATAAACCCGGCCATTCCTGTTATTTTACAAACCGCTACATACATTGACAAAAAATCAAGCGAACCGGTTTTTGCCATTTTCGACGACATCCTGATAAAACCATTTACCAACAAGGACCTTATTGAAAAGATTAAACATATTTTTCTCAGGCAAGAAAATCAGTCAAAATCGAAAAACCAGTTTTATTTGATGTAAAACTAATCCTGCCCAGGTAAAAGTTTCTAATAAACACAACTATAAAGATTATATTTAATAAGTCCTGCTCTTTTCTATAATGGAATTGATAGTTCAATTGTCTGTTTATTGTCCTGTAATTTAAACGATTATTATTAAATATTTTAAAATTTCATAAAGTTTCCCACTAAGCCACAAAGTTCAACAGGAATTTCCTGGTGTGCTTTGTGTCTTCGTGGGATAAATTTAGATTAATCAATATCTAAAATAGGGCTTTAAGTTCTAACAGAATTGTTCTGTATTTATACTTTCAATGCGGTTCGTTTACAATTAAAACCGGAGTTTTTCTACTTTTTAGTTCTGAAAACGACAACATTCCTTTAATTTACCTTATTCCAGTTACAGCAGATTGACAATTAAAGTTGACAAGATTTTTTCGTTCCGCTTTGAATATTAAAAACTTAATCTTATTTTTGGGGTTACAAAATTCAATAGAAATGGAAAACGGAAAACCTTCGTACGAAGCACTCGAACAGGAGTTAAACGAATACAAAGACCTTTTATGGCAGCTCTCTGACGAGTACAGGGTTAACATGGGAAACATCGAAAAAAAACTGCAGGAACAAACCTTGCAGATGCAGCAACTCGAAAACAAAACAACAATTCCCGTTCAGGAAAACCAGTATGCCTACATTTCCAGTCTCGGAATGCCTGCCTGTGTACTCGACAACATGGGTGGAATTATCAAATACAATAATAAATTCAAATTCCTGGTTGAGTTGCTGGGATTTGAGATTGAAGAAATTACTAACCTGTCGGTACTTCTGGCCAAAGACAAAATTGAAAACCTGGTGGAAAAGGCAAAAGAGTACTTTAAAAGCGATGATGGCGTTTTTCAAAGCCTTTTTAAGGTCGAAAACACTTTTCAGGGATTGATAAACCTGGTGTTAAGAATTTATAAATTCGATACCGGTAAAGAACACCTGGCCCTTTTTATTGAACTACATAAACTTGAAATTAAAGGCCTTGGAATTGAACATAAATTGCAACAGGTAGAAGTTCCATCTGCACCTCCGATTAAAAATTTACCGGAAAATGATGAACTTACCCAATTAAAAAACGAAATTGCCATATTTGCTGAAAAATACGAAGTATACACAGAAATTTCGGGATCATTTACAGGCAAGGATGACAGCCCTGCAGAATGGACAGAATCGAAACTGAAAGAGATTACCGGGATTTTTAATCTTGAGCACAGCAGGAACAGGATTATTGAGAAACTTAATTTCCATTACAAGGAATTTTTACAAATTATCCGCCATAAATACCCCGATTTAACCCCAAACGAAGAAAAACACTGCATGCTGATTCGGGCAGGCTTGACTTATAAAGAAATTTCGGCAGTGATGGATATATCTATAAACGGGGTAAAAATTGCCCGTAACCGGCTTCGCAAAAAACTGGACCTGGAAAACGATACAAAAACCAGCGAATTTATTGATAAGGTTGAATAAGCTGTTGATGTTCCGTAAGCAAACTGTCAAGTTGTTGTAAAAAATCTGCATTTTGGTTCATCCCATTGTGTCCAAGGTTATCAAGAATAAATGCTTTGTCCGTGAGTTTCGCCAAATCTTTAAGGCTTAGTGCCATTCCTGGTGGAATCAAATTATCCTGCCTGCCATGAAAAATGGCAACCGGACAATTAACATCTTTAATGTACTGATAAGTAGGCAGATTATACCTGATTAAAAAATCGGGAATGGCCGGGTATTTAAAGTTAACAAGTTTTTTAAACGAATAATACGGCGATAACAAAATAAGCAGCCCGGGTTTATGTTTTGAAGCAATGTAGGCAGCCGGACAGGTACCCAATGAGTGCCCGATAACCACAATTTTGTCTTCGGGATAAATACCGGCCAAATATCGATAAGCAGCTTCGGAATCGCTTAAAAGCTGGTTTTCGTTGGTAATTCGCCCCGAACTTTTTCCGTATCCCCTGTAATCGAGAATAAATAAATCGTATTGTCGCTCGAGGTACACATTGTATAAAAATCCCCAGGAATTCATTGCGCCCTGGTTTCCATGCAGATAGAATACAACTCCCCTGCTGTTTTCGCATTTGAACAACAAACCATGGAGAACCTCATTATCCGATGTTTTAATAAATTTTTCTTCAAACTTTGCATCAAACTCAAATTTAAAGGCTGAATCGAGCTTATCGGGTAAAAAAATGAATTTTTCCTGGTATTTGTACAATACAATTACGCCCATAAATACCAACAGAATAACAAAACCAAGGAGTACAAACATCATTTTGAGCAGTTTTTTAAGCATTTTTTGCAGTAATTTATTATTCAGCTATATCGGCTAGTTTTTCATGCATTTACTTATCCAGTCCAGAATATAGGTATACACCTCATTTCTGTTGGTTTCGTTGAGCATTTCGTGCCTGCCATCGATGAATAACTTAATGGAAAGGTTTTGCATACCCACTTTTTTAAATTTCCTGTATACCTCTTCCACACCGTATCCGTTTTTACCAACCGGGTCTTTTTCGCCCGAAAGCAGCAAAACCGGTAAATTCAATGGTGTTTTGGCAATATTTTTTTCATGACTGACAAACAACAGGCCTTTCAGCATTTCGTTAAAAAAACCAAGACTAAACACCGTACCGCAAAACAAATCCTGTACATATTTGTCAACCTGCTCCTTATCGCGGCTTAACCAGTCGAATTTTGTACGGTTGGGCTTGAATGGTTTGTTAAATGCACCAAAGCTCAGATTGTCCATCAATTTTGATTCGCTCCGGGCAGGATAAATCAACATAAGCAGATTTGTTAACCCAATCCCTATTTTTCCAAGTAAACCCGGATTTCCACTTGTCCCTGACAATACAGCCCCTTTCAGCGAAGATCCGTACCCGATTATGAATTTTCGTGTAAGAAAAGAGCCCATACTGTGCCCCAGCATAAAAACAAGTATACCTGCCATTTTTTCAGATATATGCCTGTTTAAAACATACATATCTGAAACCATGTTATCCCAGCCATTTTTTTCGCCTATATAACCAACATTTTCAAGTGTACCTGCAGTTTTACCGTGCCCCCGGTGATCATTTGCAAAAACAGCTGTTCCGTGTTCCGTCATGAAATAGGCAAAATCGCTGTACCTGCCGGCATGTTCGGCCATTCCGTGTGCAATTTGCAATACACATTTCACAGCACCCTGGTTATCGGGCAACCATTCGTATACATGAAACGGGTTCCCGTCAGAACCCTCTAATTTGTATTCGCGTGATATCATGGCTATTGGATTTAGTTAATTTATTTTTAGATAACACTGTTTTAATTTGCCGGCCAAACCAAAGATACAACACTCCCTTTATCCAGCTCAAGTTTTATATATGAATTTTTAAACCCGACTTGAATCACATCTTTTGCCTCAGAATCATTCTGTAACAGCAACACCATATTTCCATCCGGGGTTTTAAACGCAATGTTGGGAAACCCTTTCAATTCGTCCGACCTGATTCTTAACGATCCCGGGGCTACAAATTTTGAAGCCTGTCCGATAATATAATAAGCAGGGTTACGGGTTATAACATTTTTATCGATTGTAACCGCGCCCAGGCATTCTGTACACCCCCCTTTTGTGTGTGGATCCTGTTTGGGATCGGCAGCCAGGTTCCATTCAATCACATTCCGGCACCAGTTGCGCACTGCCTGTATAATCAGCGTTTTTATGTGCCAGCTGAAATCTCCGCTGAAATTACCCGGGGCACCTACCCATTGTTCTGTAAAATACAGGTTTTTATCGGGAAATGCCCTGTGAACAGCAGCTATCGAATCTACTTCACCTTCGTACATATGAAAAGCAGTTCCATCAATGTATTGATTTGCTTCCGCGTCGTTTAATACTTCAATTGGGTATTCGTAGTGAAGCGGGTTATGATCGTAAATCAGGATTTTAGTATCAATGCCCTCTTTTTTAAATGCCGGGCCAAGGCTTTTTTTAATAAACAAGGCCTGATCAGCCGCTGACATGTACATACTCGGGTTATTTCCCGGATGAAGGGGTTCGTTTTGTATGGTAATGGCATCTATCCTGATTCCCTCGGCCTTCATGGCCCGGATGTACTTTACAAAGTACAGCGCGTAGGCATCAAAATATTCCGGCTTTAAACTGCCCCCTTTCGATTTGCCGTTGGTTTTCATCCATACCGGCGGCGACCAGGGCGAACCCAGAATTTTTATTTCAGGATTAATGGCCAGGATTTGTTTAAGCACAGGGATTAAATACGTTCTTTCGGCATCTATGCTGAAATTTTTCATTTCCACATCGGTTTTTCCTTTTGGCAAATCGTTGTAGCTGAAAACCCGATCACTTAAATCGGAGGCTCCAATGCTAATTCTGAGATAGGATGTGCCAATGGAATTTTCGTCGTTTAAAAACAACTCGTTTAACAAATTCTGCCGGGCATCTGGTTGCATTTTGTTTATGAGCATGGCACTTCCGCCGGTAAGGGCAAAACCAAAACCTTCAATGCTCTGGTAGGTTTCTGTGTCGTCAACATTTAATTGTTTTACATCTTTTAATGGCTCCGTATACATCTGCAGCGGTTTTTGACGGGTAATCAACGCGGATTTATCAATTTTTGTAAGCCAGTAGTTCACCTCGTTTACCTGGCTTTTTAAAACCGGTAAAACAAGCAATACGAATGCCAACGAAAACATTATTTTCTGGCGGGTTTGGACTGATCTCATCATCTGAATTTTGCTTTGGATATTAAACCAATGTTGTTTAAATAATATTTTTCATGACCATTGTCGGGCCAGGTGGATTTTTGACAGATAACCAGATGCCAATAATTCACTGACTTATTTATCGAATTCTATAAGCTTTTCCATATTTACTAAACGACAACGGAAATTAAACTATTAATTGCTAAGGTAATTAAAATTCATCAAACTCTTTCAAATTTTTAAAGCTATTTGGTAAATATCCGGTTTATGAGAAAAGTGAAATACGAATAAAAATTATCTTTACATTTATTTTCTTTTTAAAGTTCTACCAATTAGCATTAAAATGGACAATTTAATTACAGCCCGGGTAATTCTTGAACACAAAGAAAGATATATTTTGATTTCGGAATTTGGTGAACTTGAAGCACAGGTGACGGGAAAACTGCGTTTTACAGCCAATTCACCTGCTGATTTTCCTTCTGTTGGTGACCACGTAGCCATTTCACTCGCAGGCGACAACCTGGCCATTATTCACGAGGTACTCCCGAGAAAAAGCTTTTTGGCCAGAAAAATGGTCGGAAGCAATGAAATGCAGATAATTGCAGCCAATTTAGATATTGCTTTTATTACCACGGCGGTTGAAAGGGATTTTAACCTTAACCGTATCGAAAGATTCCTTACCATTGCCAGGTCGGGCAATGTAGAACCGGTTGTATTGCTTACAAAAACGGATTTAATAGACGAACCGGAGCTAAATGCTATTGTTGAATCCATTCAAAAAAGCCATCCCGGGGTGCCTGTTTACGCCCTCAGCAATATATCCGGAAAGGGAATTGAAGAATTTTCATCGCGGCTCGAAAAAGATAAAACCTATTGTTTTTTGGGTTCATCGGGGGTAGGAAAATCAACCCTTATCAATTCCATTTCAAACAATTACCTTCAAAAAACCCTTTCAATCAGCGACAGTACCGGTAAAGGCCGGCATACCACCACAAGCCGGCAAATGATTATACTTGAAAAAGGCATTTTAATTGACACCCCTGGCTTAAGAGAAATTGGCATCACTGCTGAAAAATCGGGAATAGAAAATACTTTTTCGCAGTTGATGGATTTGGCTGCTCAATGCCGCTATTCTGATTGCACACACACCGCTGAAAAAGGTTGTGCAGTACTTAAAGCGGTGGAAATGAATGAACTCGACGACAGAACTTTGGAAAGCTACCGTAAGCTAGAAAAAGAAAGACGGCACCTTGAAACGAGCCATGCCGATAAAAGGAAAAATGAAAAAAAATTCGGAAAAATGGCCAAACAAATCTTAAGCGAGAAGAAAAAGAGCAAGTATTAGTGGGTGTATATGAGAAATTCTAAATTCTAAATTCTAAATTCTAAATTTTAAATGAGGAATAGGAAAAGCGGGTTTTTGGAACCACTGAATTGATTCGATTTTAGTGTGTTTAAGAAAATCTATCTTAAATTTTTCCTTACTAATGTTTATTCCTGTTTATAGCCGCTGGCAGAAAGTCTGTTAATTATATACGATGCAAGAAATGCCTCAAGTAAACTCAGAGGAACCGCCAGTGGAAGAATTCCGAATGGCAAAACATTTAAGTTGCCAATTACCAGCCACATAAGGATAAAACCAATAAACCATGAAAAAACGAAAGTTTGAAGTAAAGAATACTTTTTATTCAAAATAAAAATGGTAACTGCAAAACATAGCGACCATATTCCCCAAATGGCTCCGTTAACTGGCGCCGAAGGAAAAACCATGCCCAGTTTTTCGTAATGCGCTGTCCAGTAAGTTTTCAGGATAAATTCGTTGCGTACAAATTCTGAAGCGCTTATCCATATTGTGGCCAATAAAACCGGTAAAATCGTTTTTTTCATGTTGTTTCTGTTTTTTAATACTTAAAATAGAAGCTCTCGTAAATACTTTTATTTAATTTTCCTTTTCAAAATTAATACGAATTCAAACAGATCAAAATATGAATTCAGTTTTGAAATTGCAAATAGATACTTCCGTTAATTAATACACTTTTTGAATTTGCCACAATATCCTTTACATTTATTGGCTTACGGAAATACCATCCTATCAATTCATTGGGTTCAGATTGAGCATTTAAAAAAATACCAGCACAAGGCAAATGGGTTGTTACGGTTGTTTTCATTTTTCTATGAATAAAAAAGCTGTTTACGCTGCATGAGATATAAATATTCCGAATAATTTTATTTGAATTCACTATTGTCCGGATAAAATATTTTTGAATTTGAGATTGGATTTCAAATATTGAAATTACGGGAATTTAAATTGATTGCAGTATATTAAATATTTTGAAACGATGTTAGTTAATACGCCGGCCTCCGGGAAAATATTATGTAGATTGAGCGAAACCTTAGAAGGCAGGGAAGCTGAGAACTTGTTCGAAGATCACCCTGCCGCACTTAGGTTTTGCGAAAACCGGAATAATATTTTCCCGGGAGCCTTGACCTTTTTTGTTTCTTTTTTGGGTCAAGCCAAAAAAGAAAGCAGAAAAATACAGGGAAAAAGTAACCCCTATCAATTCAATTGTGCGTATATGCTTAGCTATGTAAGACTTTTATCAAATGAGAATCAAATTTACCTGACAGTAATAATTTGAATTCCAATTGTTTATTATAATAATCTGACTTTAAAAATTTATTCCAATTCTCATTTGTATTTTGCTATGATTTTTCCATTTTGTATTTTTAAAAAATTACCAGAAACACTTGGTTATGAAATTTAGATTATTTGTTTTCATTTTTTTATTCAATACCAGCTTCGCTTTTACAATTCATGCACAGGATAAATCAAACAGGTTTGATTATAGATTTTATTCCACAAAACAAGGTATTTCAAATAATACTATTACTTCAATATTACAGGATTATAAAGGATTTATCTGGTTTGGCACCAAACAAGGGCTCGACAGATTTGACGGAAAATCATTCAAGATATACTGGAACGATTCTGAAAAGAAATCCTCAATTAGTAACAACAATATTAATTGTTTGTTTCAGGACAGTGACAATACTTTATGGATAGGAACCAGAGGTGGCGGTTTATGCAGATATAACAGACCGGATGATAGTTTTACAAATTATTTTCATAAATCAAATGACAATTCAAGCATAAGCCACTCAGAAATATTAACCATTTATGAAGACAATCAGAAAAATCTTTGGATAGGCACTAATGGCGGCGGGCTAAATCTTTTCAACAAAAAAACCGGAAAATTCATTAGGTATAATACCAGTTCAGATGCTCAAAATTCTGTTCCTCAAAAAATCTTATCCATTAATAGTGCCGATGATGGAAATCTGCTACTTGGAACCTGGGATTTTGGTCTGGTTTTATTCGATACCGTAAAAAAAACGTACACAAGAATTGCCAGGACAAATAATGATACTTTGATTAACGATAAAGTCTGGAAAATAAAGAAAGATCGCACAGGAAATTTTTTTCTCGGATTATTTGAAGGAGGTATCCAATATTTCGATTACAAGAATAAGCAGATTGTTTCCCTGAAATCAAAAAACAATACCATTTCCGAATCTTCCAGGGTTTATTCTTTCTGTGATATTGGCAACAATGAAATGCTTATTGGCACTGCATCGGGTAATTATTTGGCTTCAATAAGCTACAGTAACAATATTCCCTACTTTACAAAACCTTTGGAAAGACTGGATAATAATTTTTCCACTTCTATTTTAAAAGATAAATCGGGAAATATCTGGTCAACCAATTATGGTAGCAGTTTGGTGCAACTTGTACCGATAAATTCAAAATTCATAGAACAAAAAATTAATACATTCGGAACAGAAGATAATGAAATACTTTCATTTACGGAAAATGAAGAGAAACACATCTTAATAGGCACTTCTATCGGTATTTTTATTTTTGATAAAGGAAATCAATCTTTGAAACGATTAGAGTCTTTAACGGATAATGATTTGCTGAAGCTTCGGACTTATAATATGAAATATAACAACGGAACTTTATGGAGCGCAAGGAGTTTTGATATAGCCCGGTTTAATGTTGAAACACAAAAAAATGAAAAATACTTTTCAATACCTTCAAAAATTTCACCCACCGACAGAAATGCGTTTAAAGATATGCTTTTTAAAAACAATACTGCCTGGTTTGCTTCCGAAAATGGTTTGTATGAAATGGATTTGGTCACAAAAAAGTTTAAAATCATAATTGGGCCAACCGAAACCAGCAATGGATTTAATATTTATGTCATCACCTCAATCTCTTTTTACAAGGATGGTGATTTGCTAATAGGAACAGTAGGCGGAGGATTAATTACCTACAATCCCCAAACGGGTAAAAAAACAATTTACCAGCATAATAATGAGGATAATAAATCAATTTCTTCGAATTTTATCCATCAGATACTTGTTGCCAAAACCGGAAAAATCTGGATTAGCACAATTGATGGATTAGAGGAGTTTAAGAAGGAAAAAGGAAGTTTCGTACATTATAATGCAAAAATGGGATTTTATACAAATTTGATGAATTCTATTGCTGAAGATAAAAATGGTAATTTATGGATTGCCGGTGAAACAACAATTTCAAAATTTAATCCTGAAAGTGGAAGGGTGTGGAATTTTAATTTTGATACACAAATTGTTCAAAGCCTGTTTCATTCCAATTCTGCCTTTTGCGCTGGTGATGGCTATTTGTTTTTTGGCAGGGCAAACAGCTTTATTTATTTTAACCCGGATAGTATGAAGGAAAATACCATCAAACCTGATATTTTGTTTTCCGATTTTAAAATCAATTATCAAACGGTAGTGGTTGGAAAAGATTCTCCTCTTAAAATCAACATTGAAGATACAAAAGAAATAATCCTGAAACACAATCAATCATCCTTTTCGTTTGCCTTTACTGTGCTTAATTTTAATTATCCTGAGAAAAATCAGTATGCCTATAAACTTGAGAATTTTGACAAAGACTGGATAGTAGCCGGTAATATTGGCGCCGCAAATTATACAAATATTCCGCATGGCGACTATGTTTTCAGGGTTAGGGCTTCTAACGAAGATGGAGTTTGGAACAACAATGGCATTTCAGTTAAAATAACAGTTCTGCCTGCTTTTTATGAAACCTGGTTATTTAGGATTTTATCAATCCTGACAATTGTTATGGCCGCAGTTTTCTGGTACAAAAACAGAATAAGAAGTATAAAAACGGAGAAACTTAAGTTGGAAAAAATGGTTGCTGAAAGAACAATGCAACTAACCGAATCCAATACAGTTTTAGAAGAACAAAAAGAAGAAATTGAACAACAAAAAGAAGAACTAATTGCCAATCAGGAGGAACTAAGCAGACATAAAAATCAACTTGAAATTACTGTTTCTGAACGTACAAAAGATTTGGAAAAGGCATTGGTAAAAGCAAAGGAGGCCGATGCGCTGAAATCGTCATTTTTGTCGAATATGAGCCATGAAATAAGAACACCTTTAAATGCAATTGTAGGTTTTTCCGGTTTGTTGACCTTTGATGATTTGTCGTCTGAAAACAGAAACAAATACAGTCAAATCATTCAATCGAACGCTGATGCATTGCTTGTACTTATTGATGATATATTGGATTTCTCAAAAATTGAAGCAGGGCAGATTGATATTAAACGGTCAACTTCAGATTTAAATGAAGTTTTCAAAGAGATATTCGACAGCTTTTCGCTTCAGAAAATCAGAAAAGGTGTTGAATTCAGGTTAAATATACCCTTTTTTGATAATCAGTACACTATTACAACTGACCTGTACCGGCTCAAACAAATTTTCAATAATCTGATATCAAATGCAATTAAATTCACAATGAAAGGCTATATTGAAATTGGCGCCCTTCAGCCTGAAAATGATTTTTTCACATTATATGTAAAAGATACAGGTATTGGTATAGCTCCGGAAAATAAAAATGCGATATTTGAAAGGTTTAGAAAAGTTGAAGAAAAGTCGGAAAAACTCTACAGAGGAACTGGTCTTGGACTTTCGATTACTAAAAAACTGGTAGAGTTATTAGGTGGTCAAATATGGATTGATTCAACCTTAGGCTCAGGCAGTACTTTCTTTTTTACCTTACCAATGTCTGAATCAACATTAACTAACGCTGAAAAAGAAGCAGGGGTCAGAAAAAATACCCGGGATTTGAAATCAAAGAAAATTCTGATTGTAGAAGATATTGAAGTCAATTTTATTTATTTGCATGATATACTTGAACCATTTCATCCGTATATAATTTGGGCCAAAAATGGGAAACAAGCTGTTGAAATGGCTTTCAATAATCCCGATGTAAACCTTATCATGATGGACATAAAACTGCCCATAATGGATGGAAGCGAAGCCATGAAAGAGATTAGAAAATTTAATAAAGAGGTCCCCATAATTTCACAAACTGCCTATGCTTTAAAAGATCAGGTAATAGGTTTTAAACAGGATGGTTTTACAGATCATTTGTCAAAACCTATTAAAAGAGAGGATCTTATGAAAATAATTGACCTTTACTTATCCGAATAAAATGCTTCTAAAAAGGCTTAAAACAAATTCTTTTTTTCTTCTTTTCATTAGCTTTTCACGGCAATTGAGGTCTGAATTTTAGTTGTCCGAAATTTTCTGACGTTTGCAAAGTGTTAATATTTGTGACGGTTTCTTTTGTTGTCAATTATCAATTGGTGTAAATATATACTTCTCGTCAAATTCAATTTCAAAATCCTGAAGGATTTTAACGTATTCTTCGATAAATGATTTTTTCTTGTGGCGTAATTCCTGATTTTCAATATAAGTTGCAACAGCCGAAATTTGCGATTTTGAATATGAAAATGCACCATATCCTTCCTGCCAAGAAAATTTCCCGGCAACAAATTTATTTTCGTTTATCTAAAGAGAAGAATCACCTTTTATATCACGCATTAAATCGGATAATGATTGTATTGGCCGCATTCCAAAAAGAATATGAATATGGTCGGGCATACCATTTATTGCCAATAATTTATGACCATGATTTTGGAGGATACCTGTAATGTATTTGTAAAGCCGTTGTTCCCAGTTTTTTGAAATTAGAGAAATCCGGTTTTGCACAGCAAATACGGCGTGAATATGAATTTGGGTGTAGCTGTTTGGCAAGTTACTGTGTTTTAAAAAATTATCAATTAGTTTTTCGCGCCGTTAGGTGCGCAAGCTCGGTAGAGATTTAATTGCGCGGCGTAATCGCCCGCCCCAGCCGGGGCGGAACAAACATACGATATCTGATTTTCTACCGATCAGTTGCCCCCTCACGGGGCAATACCCGTTGGTATTCATTTTACGCTGTTTTCTATCATGGCTATTTCTTCCTGAATCAAACCGTAAAGTCGGTAACCCAATTGGTCGATTTGAGATTGGCTGACAATGCATTCATTTTTTACCGATTTCTTTGTTTTTTGTTTTGTCAATATGTTTTGCATTTTGACTAGTTATTACTTTTTTTCCGGTTTTTTCTTCAATTTCATTTCTTGTGTTTCCGGCAATTGTCCCTCCTTGTTGGGCAATCCTCTTGTTATCTTCGAATGTTTTTGGTTTTTTCTCTTTTGAAATCTCTGTTGTTGTGGCTTCGGCAAGCATATTAAGCACCAATTCGAGATTTGTCATGTGGTCTCGAAGGTTTTCTTTTTTCAAATCTTTCAGGTTCTTGTATTCTTTGGTTGTATAACCGCTCCAAGCTTTTGTAATTGCATCCGTTAAAATTGCAAATTCCTGTCCTTTTTGCACACCACGGTTTTCCCATTCATCGGTTAATTCCTTTCGTACTTCAATGCTTTTCAAGCGCTGGTTTATCCACTCTTTGCTGTATCCTTTTCGCAGATAAGTTTCCATTAAACGGTCTATTCCAAGTTCAGGGTCTTCAATTTCGTCAATCCGTTCACGGCCAACCTGTGCCAGCCACATTTTAAAAGGTTCTGCTTTGGGCGACGGGATACTTTGTATTAACCGAAAAAGCTGTTCGGTATCAGCAACATCTGTTTCACGCATTTTGCCGTCCTCGGCAAGTAGTTTCAACCGGTTACAATTTGTAACCGTTTCATTGCCTTCCTTTAATAACCTGCTTTTCAAAACTTTCCAATAATTCCTCGCTCCCTGGTGTGAAGGCTGGTCGGTTAAAATGGAAATGATATCGACAATGGAAAAATACCATTTTTCATCATCTTCGCTCCAAACAGAACGTATTTCCTTTTGTTCAAACAGTTTTATTGCGGTTTCTTTGGTCATTTTACATGCATTTAAATTTCAGTTGTCCGAATTTTTCTGACGTTTGCAAAGTGTTAATATTTGTCACGGTTTCTTTTGTTGTCAATTATCAATTGGTTTAAATATATACTTCTCGTCAAATTCAATTTCAAAATCCTGAAGGATTTTAACGTATTCTTCGATAAATGATTTTTTCTTGTGGTGTAATTCCTGATTTTCAATATAAGTTGCAACAGCCGAAATTTGAGATTTTGAATATGAAAATGCACCATATCCTTCCTGCCAAGAAAATTTCCCGGCAACAAATTTATTTTCGTTTATCCAAAGAGAAGAATCACCTTTTATATCACGCATTAAATCGGATAATGATTGTATAGGCCGCATTCCAAAAAGAATATGAATATGGTCGGGCATACCATTTATTGCCAATAATTCATGACCATGATTTTGGAGGATACCTGTAATGTATTGGTAAAGCCGTTGTTCCCAGTTTTTTGAAATAAGAGAAATCCGGTTTTGTACAGCAAATACGGCGTGAATATGAATTTGGGTGTAGGTGTTTGGCATATTATTTTGTTATAAAAAATTATCAATTCGGTTTTTCGCGCCGTTAGGTGCGCAAGAACGGTAGAGATTTAATTGCGCGGTGTAATCGCCCGCCCCAGCCGGGGCGGAACAAAAAACCGATATATTGTATGTTCTTATTCAATCCGTTTTCTTTTAACTATTTAACACCTGTTCAATGGTTGCTTTTATTTCTTTAATGTTAAAGGGTTTTCTGAAATATTTTAATATCATCCCACATTCAAGGGCATTTTGAATTTCTTTTGTGATTTCAAATCCTGTTAATATATAGTATTTCTTTGCCGGGTATTTTTCTTTTGCCTTTGTAATAAATTCTATCCCATTCATGCCCGGCATTTTCATGTCGCTGATAATCACCTTAATATCAGGTTCTTTTTCAAGGATACCCAAACCACTTATCCCATCTTCAGCTACAAAAATTTCAAAATCCCGGGCAAAGTTGATTTCAAATAACTTTAGGTTAATCGGTTCATCATCTACATATAAAATCTTAATCTTCATACTTTTATAAATTAGTTGGTAATGTTATTTTTACTTTGGTTCCTTTGTTTAATTCCGATTCAATTTCAAGTTTTCCCCCATGCTCTTTTATAATGGTATAGGATATAGAAAGTCCCAGTCCGGTGCCTTCTCCCGGAGGTTTTGTAGTAAAAAACGGATCGGTAACCTGTTTAATATTTTTCTTCTCAATACCCACCCCATCGTCAGTTATTTCAATACTTACCAGATTTTCGTCAAACAGTGTTTTTATTTCAATATTTCCTTTTACAGGAATAGCCTGTACCGAATTGGTGAGAATGTTCAAAAATGCCTGGTGAAGTTTTCCAAGATTCCCTTTAATTATCAGAGGGTTTATTGAATATTTCTTTTCAATTACAGCTTTATGCTTTATTTTATTCTGAAGGATAACAAGGCAATTGTCAATAATCGAATGTATATCGCATACTTCGTCAAGGTTCTCGTTGTTTCTGCTAAAATGGTTAAGCCCGTTTACAATATTCGATATCCTTTCTATGCCCACCCTGATACTGCTGAGCAAAAAATCTGTTCTTCCTTTATCACTGCTTCCATTAATTGCAAAATAATCTTCAAGACCAGAACCGGCGCCCATTAAATAATTCAGCGGATTGTTAATTTCGTGTGCAACACCAGCAGTTAATGTACCAATTGACGCCATTTTTTCTGATTGAATCAATTGTGTCTGGGCTTCACGAAGTTCGTTCAATGTTTTTTCGAGTTCATCTTTTTGATGCTGTATAACTTTATTGCTCAATATCAATTCGCCGTTGGTTTTATTTAAAGCTTCCGCATGAAGGGTTAACTCCTTTTCGTATTTAAAATTCTGGCCCCTGAGGTAAAATAAGGCAAAATGAACAAAAATAAAGGCAAGTACAGGGATAATTTTATAATAAAACCGAAAGTAATTAATAATGTTGACGATTTCAATATCACCCTGTAAAAAGTAGACCAGAATATTATCTAAAATAAGAAAGAGAAACAAATATAAACTAATCACTAAAATATAAGCTGCATTTGTTTTTGAAGGTGTGAATACAAGATGTGGCACAATAGACAAACCAAGCAAGCCTATCTGGTAAAAAAAGAAACTTTCGTTTTCAACCTCTCCAAATAAGGTAGGCACTACAATTATAACAATGGCAGGCACGGTGGTTAGAATAACCTTTGAGAGGTTTATTAATTTTAACTGATTAAGCAACGCTACCAAAATGCAAATCAAAAAAACAATAATAAACCTGAAGGATAAAATTGTTATATGGCCGCCTTCGATATTCCGTATTATGGAGGTGATAAGGATTAAAAGAACCATGATGGTCAGAAGTACAAAATTAATCCTGTTTGTAAGTACAATGCTTCTGTATGTCAGGTTATTTGTTGAATTTGTAATACCAATATGGGAAATCAGGTACCAGCCTTTTTTTATGATATTTCCTATTTTTGAAACCTTATTCATATTTGTACTTTACATTATGTTGACACCTGTTTTAATTCAACAGAACTGCAATTGGCCTTCCAAGCACCTGCTCTAACAAAAATAAAAATTAAATTTACTTATTTTGTTTGATTCTAAATTATTCACAGATAAAAATTTACCGTTTGTTTTTTTAGTTTTTTCCCTAATTTTGTTTTTGATAAATTATTTGTCGCTATGGCAAACCATCATTACAATACACTGATTAAAGGCTATCGTTGCCTTTTTAATTGCCTGATGTTCTATCATTAACATTTTCTTTACGTGCCTTTAACAGGAAAGAAATTATTTCTGCTTCCCGTTCATTTTTCATTTTTAATTTTTCATTCTTAATTCCCATAACCATGTTCGAAAAAGTTCTTTTACACACCACTGCTCCCGAGCGTAAAGAAAAATCTGAAGGAAACTATTATACCGCGGTTGCGGATAATATTGGTCCCGGTATGAACGACCGCATAAAACGACTTAGAAAACTCAGTGTAGATACCGAACCCTCCTTAGCCATTGAAAGGGCTTTGCACCAAACCGCCTTTTACAAAGAAAATTATGGAAAATATTCAATTCCAGTTCTAAGGGCATTGAGTTTTTTGGACCATTGCCAAAAGAAAACAATTTATATTGGTCAGGATGAACTGATAGTTGGTGAACGTGGCCCCAGACCCAAAGCTGTGCCTACCTTTCCGGAACTTACCTGCCACAGTGTGGAAGATTTCAACGTACTGAATACCCGCGAAATGCAACGCTATACCATCAGTCAGCAGGATATTGACACTTATGAGCGCAAAGTTATTCCTTACTGGCAGGGTAAAACCCAGCGCGAAAGGATTTTCAATCATGTTCCCGAAGCATGGAAAGCAGCCTACGAAGCGGGTTTGTTTACAGAGTTTATGGAGCAGCGGGCACCCGGCCATACCGCCCTCGATGGTAAAATTTACAGGAAAGGTATGCTTGATTTTAAACGCGAAATTTCCAAAAACATAGCGGCCCTCGACTTTATGAACGATCCTGAAGCCACAGACAAACTGGAACAATGGAAAGCCATGGATATTTCGTGCGATGCAGTAATAGTTTATGCTGAACGCCATGCCGTACTGGCCGAAGAAATGGCCAAAACTGAAAAGAATCCAACCAGGGCAGCTGAACTTAAGGAAATTGCCAATGTATGCCGGTGGGTACCCGCACATGCACCCCGCACATTTTGGGAAGCCATTCAGATGTACTGGTTTGTACACCTTGCTACCATCACTGAACTCAACGGATGGGATGCCATGAACCCTGGTCATTTCGACCAACACCTCATCCCTTTTTATGAAAATGAACTTGCCCATCGTACTTTAACCCGCGAAAAGGCAAAAGAACTGATTTCATGCTTCTGGATTAAAGTGAACAACCACCCTGCTCCGCCCAAAGTTGGCATTACAGCCAAAGAAAGCGGAACCTACAACGATTTTACCAACATCAATATTGGCGGCATTCAACCCGACGGAAGTAATGCCGTTAATGAACTTTCGTACCTGATGCTTGAGGTAATTGAGGAACTACATATCCTTCAGCCAGGAAACTCTGTACACATCAGTACAAAAACACCCGACAGGTTTTTACACGCCGCTGCCAAAGTAATAAGGCAGGGACACGGGTATCCTTCGGTGTTTAACCCTGATGTATACGTAATGGAATTGATGAGGCAGGGAAAATCGCTCCAGGATGCACGCGAAGGCGGATGCAGCGGCTGTATTGAAGTGGGTGCTTTCGGCAAAGAAGCTTTTCTGCTCACAGGATACCTGAATGTACCCAAAATCCTTGAAATTGTATTAAATAATGGTATTGACCCATTAACTGGGAAAATAGCAGGTACACAAACCGGAAATCCCCTGGAATTCAAATCGTACGATGATCTGTATGCCGCTTTTGTTAAACAGCTCAATTTTATTGTGGATCAGAAAATCAGCGTAAGCAATTATATTGACAGGATGTTTGCCAAATATGCGCCGGCTCCCTTTCTTTCGGTGGTAATTGACGATTGTATCGCCAAAGGAAAAGATTATTACGATGCAGGTCCCCGCTATAATACAAGTTATATTCAGTGTACGGGTCTTGGAACAGTTACCGACAGCCTTTCGGCGATTAAAAAACATGTTTTTGATGAAAAAACCTTTTCGATGGAAATGCTGATAAAGGCGCTTTCCGAAAATTTTAAAGGTAACGAAGTGATGCGGCAGACCATTATGAACAAAACCCCGTTTTTCGGAAACGACAATGATGATGCTGATGATATTGCACGACAGGTATACAACGATTTATTACTTGCCATTGACGGAAAACCAAACATTAAACCCGGTGGCAAATACCATTTGAACATGCTTTCAACTACCTGCCATGTTTATTTTGGAAAGGTACTTGGTGCTACCCCCAACGGAAGACTGGCCGGAAAATCTATTTCCGATGGAACTTCCCCTTCGCATGGTGCTGATACGCATGGTCCTTCGGCGGTTATCAAATCGCTTTCGAAAATCGACCAGACCAAATCGGGGGGTACACTGCTTAACCTGCGCTTTTTACCCAGCCTGATGAAGCGGGAAGAAGATATAAAAAAACTGGGGCAGCTCATCCGCAGTTATTTTAACCTGGGTGGGCATCATATCCAGTTTAATGTGGTGGATACAGCAACGCTGTTGGCAGCACAGGCCTGTCCGGAAGATTACAAGGATTTACTGGTGCGCATGGCAGGGTACAGCGATTATTTCAATGATATGAATGCCGATTTGCAGCAGGAAATTATTGAACGTACTGAATATGACGCATTTTAGCTTCGACTACATTCAGCTATATGTAATTTCACATGTGTATTGCAGACCGTAAGCTTACTTTAGCAATTTTTAAAAATCGATTGCACAGTTATTCTAATTGAAACATATGAACGAAAACGGCCTGATATTCGATATCAAACGCTACGCCATTAACGATGGGCCCGGCATAAGGGTTGTGGTCTTTTTCAAAGGCTGCAACCTCCATTGTGCCTGGTGCCATAATCCCGAGAGCATTTCTCCCGTTAAGGAAAAAATGTACGCCTGCACCAAATGCATCCTATGTGGCAAATGTGTAAAAGCATGTCCGGAAAAAGCCATTACTTTAACTGAAAACGGAATCATTACAGATATAGAATTTTGTAAACTCTGTGGAAAATGCGCTGAAGTTTGTCCCACCAAAGCCACAGAAATGTCGGGTTCAGTCAGATCAATTGATGAAATTATGAACATCATTGAAAAGGAAAGACCTTTCTTCGATCAATCAGGCGGCGGGGTTACTTTTTCGGGTGGTGAGCCGTTGTTATTTCCTGAAATGCTGTCCGAATTGCTGGATGAATGTGGAAAAAGGGGAATACACCGTGCGATAGACACGGCGGGCATGGTAAAAACCGAAACCCTGCTTCAAATGGCAAAAAAAACTGATTTGTTTTTGTATGATCTTAAAATGATGGATGATGAAAAACACAGGCAGTGGACCAATTCTTCAAATAAATTGATCCTTGAGAACCTTAAAACTCTTGCATCGACAGGGGCAAGGATTTTTATCAGGATACCTTTGATTGGGGGTGTGAACGATGATGACGAAAATATAGAACAAACAGCACGGTTCATAGTCGGACTAGAGGGTGAAAAAAAGCCTGTAAGCCTTATTCCTTATCATCCCATTGCCAAAACCAAATACGAAAAACTGGGAAGGCCGGATGCATTTATCCGTATGGAAGAACCTTCGAAAGAAAAGCTGACTGCCATTACCGAAAAATTTAAAATTTATGGAATTGTTTCTAGCATTGGTGGATAGTTTGTATTTAACCCAAATTATGCAATAGAATTGCATTATCGATTAAGAAATTGTAATTCAGCATCTTTCAAGATACTTCAAACAATTTCTAAATCGGGGTTAACCCAACTAAATCAGTTAGTTCGGCTCATAATTCGCCTCCTAATGATTAATTTGGGTTTAAAAGACCGAAACTTTAACTCAAAAAAAAGCAACACAGAACTTTTTTGTATACCAAAAATCTGTGTTGCTCTAAAATTATAATTAGGTTACTTGCGCACCCTGATTGGATAAGCAGGTCGTTTAATTTCTTTAGGAGGATTTTTCTGTAACTCATCTAAAACCATTTCAATGGCTTTATCCAGTTGAGGATCTTTTCCCTGGTTAATAAGTGAAGGTAGCTGATCAATTTCGACATCAGGCTGAATGCCTTCGTTTTCAACAATCCAACCCTCTTCGTTCCAAATTGCCAGATTAGGTGCAGTAACATAACCACCGTCCATCAAAACTGGAAATCCCAACATGCCAACCAATCCACCCCAGGTTCTTTTACCAACCAATTTACCCATATTTAATTTTCTAAACATCCATGGTAAAAAATCGCCGCCTGAACCTGCGTATTCATTCACAATCATCACTTTAGGCCCCTGAATAGAAATTCGAGGAACTTTTATATCTGCTCCATAGCGGGTTGCAAAATAAGTCAGATAAGGTCTTCGTAAAATGTCCACATAATAATCAGCGAGTGAACCGCCTCCGTTGTTTCGTTCATCGATAATAACAGCTTCCCTGTCTGCCTGCGGAAAGAAATAGCGTTTAAAATAATCATGTCCATCTGTCGAAGTATTTGGAACATATACATAGGCGACTTTTCCTTTGCTTACCTCATCTACCTTTTTCAGGTTGTTCTCGACCCAGTAACGGTTGCGTAAATTACTTTCATCTTCGATGGGTACAACTTTGACTTTTCTTGAACCTGTGTAATCCGGATTTGCACCAATTGTGAGTTCTACAATTTTTCCCGCTGTATTTTCAAACATGCTGAAAAGATCGGTTGGAAATTTAAGATCTTTAGCATCAACAGCCAGTAAATACTCGCCTTCTTTAACATTTATACCAGGTTCGGTTAAGGGAGAACGCAGATCAGGTGTCCAATTTATACCACCATAGATTTTTTTGAATTTGTATCTGTTGTTTTCAATTAAATAATCAGCACCCAACAAACCACCTTTGACTTGTTTTGCCTTTGAGTATTCTTCTCCACCAAAAATAAATGAATGTCCAATGGTTAATTCGCTGCATAATCCCTGAATAACTCTCGTTAAATCATCTCTACAGGATAAGTAGGACAAAAACTGTGCATATTTTACTTTCATCGCATTCCAGTCGGCACCCTGCATATTAGGATCATAGAAAAAATCCCGGTTAATGCGCCACGCTTCGTTATATATCTGTTTCCACTCAGCTAATGGATCAATTTTAATATCTATAGCCTCTGTATTTAACCTGCCTTTACCTGGTTCCAGTTTATCACCCAAATCTGTTATAAACCATGAGTTTGCTGAACTATAAAGAATTTTCTTTTTATTGGCTGATATTAAATAAAAACTTAAGCCGGAATGAATGACATCATCTTTTCGCGTTTTTAAACTATATCTGTGAAGTTTAAGGTCCGGGCCTCCATATTTGTATGGAGAAACAGTAGATTCGGTAAAGAATATTTCACCATCACTGCCGGCCTGCAAGTTCATAAAATTTCCTGCGCTTATTGGAATCGGTATAATCCGGTTGGCAATTCCTTCTATATCAATCTTCAATTTTAAAGAATCGTTGGATGATATCTTGTTTTTCTCCTCTTTTTTTCCTTTTGTTTTATCTGTTGTTGTAATTTCCTTTTTCCCTTCTATTTTTTCTTCATCGCTTTCTTTGGCCAGCGGACTTAAAGAATCTTTATCCAAAACAGTGAGGTAAATAGTGTTTTTCATATTCATATCTTCGGTTGATAGGTCAAACCATTGCTTAACCGGTCCGGCATCGGTTGAACCGAAAAAATAGAGGTATTTTCCACTCTTGTCAAACGTTGGTTCAGAACACTCGCTTAATCCGTCAGTAACAGGATAAGACAAGTTCTTTTCAAGTGAATATAAATAAACCCGTTGAATGTTCAGTTTATTTGTCATGGTGTAAGTAATCCATTTTGAATCGGGCGACCAGTTACCGATCATACTTTCAAAAACATCATGAATTGGTTCAGTGTTTATTTTCTTAATCAGGCCTGATTTCAAATCGATATAAAACAAGGTATAAGAGTTATCAATGAACGAGATTTTTTGATTATCGGGCGACCATTGTGCATTCTTGTAAAAACCAGCTCCACCCGGTTTAAATTTTTTAATTTCACCCTTGCCATCCTGAGCGGCAACAAACAATTCATATTCCCCTGATTCATCAGAAAAATAAGCAATTTTCTCACCATTTGGCGACCATATTGGCGATCGCTCATGAAAACCACCAGATTGAGTAAGATTTCTGGGATCACCTTTTTCTGCAGGAACTGTTATAATTTCGCCACGTACTTCAAATACAGCACGGGCACCTGAAGGAGAGATTCCCGGGAAACGAATATATTCATTTCCTTTAACATACCTCTGACGGATTGTAGAAAGATCGGCAGGAACAAATATTTGCAATTTATTTGATTTTGCTTCGCTAATGTTGTAAATATGCAAATAGCCAGCTTGTTCGAACAGAATATTTCCACCTGAAATGCTAGCCGAAGCAACCGGGAAATCAGTAAAATTGGTCAGCTTTTTAATTTCTTTGCTCTTTATTTCATAGGAAAAAATGTTAAACTCACCATTTCTGTCCGACAGGAAGTAAATTTTATCTCCTTCCCACATGGGGTAATAGTCGTTACATCTGCCTTCAGGCTGAGGAATTTTCTCTACAGACAAATCATTTAACTTACAAATCCAGATGGTGGAAACCCTGCCTCCCCTATAATTCTTCCATTGCTGCCATGCAGGAAACAAAGGATTGTAAGCAACCATTGAACCATCGGGCGAATAAGCGCAATTGGTAGCAGATTGCAATTTGACTCTTTCGGGCAAACTTCCATTTAAAAAGTGTTTATATAGCTGAAAATCTCCACCGAAATAAGATTCTTTGTCAGATACATATAGTATAGAATTGCCATCAGGAGTATAGCCGGTAACATATTCACTCATCGGATGCCAGGTAATTCGCTTTGGAATACCGCCTTCCGACGGAATGGTATAAACATCTGTATTTCCATCGTACTGTGCAGTAAAAGCGATTGTTTTACCATCGGGCGAAAAAAAAGGATTTAGCTCTTTGCCTTCACTTGAAGTAAGTTTCCTTACGTTTTTCCCATCAAGATTTGCAGTCCAGAGATCATTTGCGTAAGAGAAAGCAATCTGGTTTTTACTGATTGCCGGATAGGTCATCATTCTCGATTCCAATACATTGTCTTGTGGATATGCAAAGAAAGGGAGGAATAAAAACATGAACATAAAAATTCGTTTTTTCATACTGTTTTTGATTTAATTATTTAATATTTAGAATTTTATTTAAGAAAAATTCTATTTCCGTTCTGATATAGTGATTTTGTTACTCATCTTTGATACATCGTACATTCTGTCCATATTCTCCATGTACTTCACTTCGCAGGAAATCATTAATTCCATTAAGCAAAAAATAACACCATACCACAGGAGGATCTTCGGAATTCATCCTTATAGTGGACCACCATCCTGCAAAAAATCCGGCTTGTATGCCAGGAAGAGCAGAGAAACCCGATTCGTTGGTTCCATTATTCAGTCCGTCCCAATGAATATTGCCGGTTTCTTTGAGTTTAACAGCGGCCAGTTCTGGGTTTTTTAAAACATCAATATTTCTTAGTTGGTTAAAGCCGCAATCTAAAATCTTAAGCGATTTATTTTCTGAAATATCAATATTGGATAATTGGTTACTCCGGCATTCAAGAATCTCAAGGTTGATAAAGATTTCAATCCCCTTCAAATCAGAAATTCTGTCATAGCTGACATCCAAAGATTTCACCATGCTGGCTTCGTAAGAACTTATAGCCCCATTGCCATCTGTATCGATTCCTTTTTTAATCAGGGTACTTAAAAACTGATAATCCTCAAATGCTTTAATTTCATCCTCCTTTTCGCAGGAATAAAATATTGAGAGGGAAATAAAGGAAAAAAATATTTTTAGGGCAACTTTCATCATAAAAAGTCTAACTATCCAATTTTAAGCAAGTTATTACTTTTTATGGTCAAAATCAAATTTGGTCTGTTAAGAAAAAGTTTATAATAGATCCCTGTCTTTAATTATTCAAGGATCTAATATGTTATAAAGATAATTAACTTCTAATTGCGATTCTTTTACTGTTTCATTTTCAGGTAGAATATTTTTATAGAAAATGCAGCCTGATAATCAAAAACAGGCCCGGAAACCGTTGATGAACTTTTCTCACGACCATAGCCCAGGTTTCCTTGTAATCCCATAGAAAGATTTTTAAATATAAAATAATCAAAACCCAGGCCGGCATGCAGCAAGGTAGATTTTGGGTAATACTCTGAATCGTACCATTTATTGCTTAAAAAGGTTTGGTAAAACAACTTAAAATTACCCAAATTGCGATGTGGATAAATATAAATCCCGGCTTTAATACGGTTGGCCTTACTTTCCGGATAGGAATAATAAAATCGTTCATATCCGGCAAAATAAATTATTTTATTTTCTTTAACCCCAAATACCGTTGAAATATTGGTCCCATTTAAATCGGACAATTCAAAACCAATTAAAAAACCCTTTCTACTGTTAAAAAGTGAATCTGTTTTGCCGGTATAGTTTTTATCTGAAGGATGGAATTGATAGGCAACTGACAAATAACCAGACAGCGCTTTAAAACTTTTATAATCTAATGATGGATCAAAATAATTTGATGTTTTATCTTCGGCCAAACTGTATTCAGCGCCAAACTTTAATCTGATCCTGTTAAAAATATAACCAAAACCAAGATGAATACCATAATCCAAATCATTTTTCCATTCCGAATCAAAAAATTCCAGATCCACTCCCGTGAAGCTCCCTTTTTCTGTTCTGATTTTTTCCTTCCAAATAATTTTGTTTGTTGCCAAATCTCTTTCTGTCATTTTTTGTACTTTATAAATACCCGTAGTATAGGCAATATAAGCACCAGTATAAACTGACCATTTGTTGATATTAAACTTCAGATTAAGGGGTAATTCAATATAGTTGTATCTATAGAAATTCTTACTGGTAAATCTCCCTGCGGAATCAGGATTATATTTCTCCTTGTCGGTTTTTTGCATATAACACAAACCGGTTTCCAAATCAAACCATTTTGTAAAACTATGCAGATAGTTTACACCAACCCTTGGCCCTAACGCATAGTTTTCCAACGACCCAAATCCTTCGGTTAAATCATTGGTAACGTTTATTCCGGTTTCGATTTCTAAAGTATTTTGGGAAAAAGCCCTGATAGTAAAAGTAAAAATCAGTGAAATAAGTATTTTCCTTGGCATAGGTTAACATTTTGGGAGTTAGGTTAAAAACTTAACGCTAAGATGTATATGTTTTTGCAATTCTCCAAAAATCCGAATCCTTATTTTACCGTTCTGAATGTAGTTTTTTAAAATAACTTTACTTTACAAGTGTTTCAAATATCTCAATGGTAGCCCTCGATTTATTCAGCGTATAAAAATGAAGTCCCGGGGCGCCCATTACCAATAAATCGCGGCATTGCTGAATGGCAAAGTCCATGCCTACCTGGTATATTTTGGCGGGATTATCTTTGTAGCTATTCATTTTTTCCACAATTTCTTCCGGTATGGATGAACCACTCATTTGTCCAAAACGCTTAATCTGGCTATAAGCGGTAATTGGGATAATTCCCGGGATTATTCGCCTATCTATTCCTATACTCCTGGCACTTTTCACAAACGAAAAATATTTGTCGTTTTCAAAAAACAACTGGGTAATCAAAAAATCTGCTCCCGCGTCTACCTTGTGTTTTAAATGTTCCAGATCCTTTTCAAGCGACAGGGCTTCGGGGTGTTTCTCCACATAAGCGGCGCCACAGGCGCAAATATCGAGTTTGCTTTTGGCAAATGAAATCAGTTCACTGGCATGGGCAAAACCTTCGGCATGGGGTATAAAAACATCTTCCCCTTTCGGAGGATCACCACGCAGGAGCATGAAATTATTTATCCCCATTCCTTTCAGGCAGGCCAAATCGGCTTCAACCTTTGCCCGCGAGGCATTGATACAGGTGTAATGTGCCATGGTATTCAGCCCGGTTTTGTTCTGCAACAAATCCACAAGGGCAAAAGTCCTTTCCTGGGTTGAGCCTCCGGCACCATAGGTAACAGAAACAAATGACGGGTTTAGTTTTAATAACTGCCCCACATTTATTCCAAAATCCACGGCGGAGATTTCGTCTTTTGGCGGAAAAAATTCAAAAGAATAAGTGCGGCTCTGGGTTTTAAAAAGTTCAGTAATTTTCATTTTTTTGATTGTGAAAGTGCAAAATCCAATGATTTGCCTTACCTGTATTATTTTTAAAATTAATAAATTCTGGCAATACCTTGCAAAAAACGTAAAAAAAATAAATACAAACAAATAATCCTGCCTGACAAATTTTCAGATTCGCTGAAACAAAGCCTAATTTTGATTGTAAATTTTAAATAATAGAATATCCAGCCCTGCCAGGGTGATTCTTAATTCTGTTAAATGTGTTTCGCCGGTTTTTTTCCAAATTAGGATGCAATGTCGTTTAGATAAGAAATCTTTGGTGAAAATTTGGTGTTTTAGTGGTTTGGTGGCAAAATATCCAGTCACTAACTTAGCGAAGCGAATTCAAGGGCAAAGTGTGTAAATCACCAAGACACCTGGGCACAAGAAATTATTTTAAACTTCAAATTATATTTTTCACTAACTAAACGACATTGAATTAGGATGACATGGATATGCAAACTTTAAATAATTAAAAATGAAATCTTTGCCACAAGCCATCCTCTTTAGCTGCATTAATGTATAAACAAATAATGAATTGCCTGCCTTTGAAAACACTTAAGCCTTGATTTCATTTCCTATAACCCCGGGTTTTATTCTATTAAGCCGGTTTTTGTTTTTATCGTCCCGCCCAATCACCTGCTTTTTTATAATAAATATTTTTTATTTTTGTTTATGTTTGCATTTGCTGACATGGGTTGATTGGGTAAGTATTTTTTTACAGGAAGAAATGGATTACAGGTTACTCATAGATAAGTACAACAAAGGAATACGGCTATCCCTGTTTTTATTGTATGCAATTGTTCTTCCAAGTTTTTTTATCGACTTGTACACCTATGGCACAAAGTACCCGCTTCATTTGCTATTGATCCAAATTTTTTGTACCTTTTCAATAATTGTAAGCCTTTGCTGGTATATTATCAGGAGAAAAAACGAGATTTTCCATTTCACCCTGGTCATTTATCTTAACGTTTTACCCATCCTGGCTACCCACCTTTTTGGCCAGGAATACCTGAAAAGTATCAGCCTATCTCCTTCCGAAATGATTTCGAGGGACTATTTTATCTTGATTTGTTTCATTTCTGTATCCGGATTTATTTCAAACAGGATTAACATTTTTATCCTTTCGGCTTTTCAGGTTTTACTTGTTTTCTACTATATCTTTATCCTAAAAAACGAGTTTATCATTAACAATGCCCCATCGTATATCATTATTATATTGGGATTCAGCATTTTCATGTACTTTCTTTCTTCATATATCCATAATTTTAACAATAGCCTTAAAACTGCCAATTATGAGCTTACAGAACTCAAAACCACAGCAGAATCAAAGAATTTAAAACTTGAATTTTATAACCAATTGCAGATTGAGATTGCCAGAAATTTTAGTAACCTGCAAAACAGGACCGATTTAATAAATATTTACCGGATTGTTTGCGAAACAGCCGGCAATAAAATTGCAGCAGACAGCGTGGGCATCTGGATGTTCGATTTTAACAACCGCTTGCTGACCCGTAAATTCCTCTGGTCAAAAAATAACGAGCCAGAAAAAATTGACAGAATTCCTGAAAAAGATTACCCTGTTTATTTCAATGCCTTGTACAACAGGTTTTTTATCCTATCTCCCGATGTGGCTTCGGGTGATGAAACAAAAGAACTCTTAAAAAACAATGAAAGGACAGAGAACCTGGTATCTCTGCTTGATTGTTCCATTTTGCTCGACGGCATGACAATCGGGGCCATTTGCTGTAAAAAATACCACGAAAAATCATCGTGGGGCCAGGAAGAAGTTCTTTTCATTGAATCGCTGGCCAATACCGTAGCCATGAATATTAAAAACCTGGAGCTAAAAACTGCCAACCAGGAGCTTGAAAATGCGCTTACCATGCTCAATGAGGCACAGGATCACCTCATCAGGGCTGATAAAATGGCTTCGCTGGGATTGATTGCCGCCGGTGTTGCCCATGATATTAACAATCCATTGAACTACATCATGGGTGGTTATACCAGGCTCGACATGGAGTTTAAAGACAATCCGGGGCAAATGAACGAGAACATCAACATTTCGCTCCAGGCCATAAAAACCGGAATTGACAGGGTTACCGAAATTGTTCAAAGCCTTGGATTTTACAGCCGCACCGGCGAAAACCAGGAAGAAATCTGCAATATTCACGAAATACTCGATCATTGCCTTATCATCCTCAACAACCAGCTTAAATACCGGATTAAAGTAACCAAAACATACACTGGCACCGGGCATGTTTTAAAAGGCAATAACGGTAAACTCCACCAGGTTTTTACAAATATCATTTCAAATGCCATTCATGCCATTCCTGATAAAGGCTCAATTTCTATCAGTACTTCAATGGAGAACAATTTGCTGCTGGTTTCGATAAAAGATACGGGTACAGGAATAAGCAAAGAAAACCTGGCCAAAATAATGAAACCATTTTTTACCACTAAGGAACCCGGAAAAGGAACCGGACTCGGATTGTCTATTGTTCAAAGTATTATTCACGAACACAACGGGTCTATTGAATTTTTTTCTGAAGAAGGAAAAGGAACCGAAGCCCTGGTTAAATTGCCGGTTTCCTTTGAATCTTAATCAATATGCTCCTTTCGGGCGTATAAACTGTAACTTTTTTGAATTCTAAAACTTTGTTCAGGATTTTAGATTAACCTTTATGGTAATTGTATTTTATACACTTTCTTGCTAAATTTGTACTTATAATTTTTTTTATGATAACCTATTCCAGGCATGGGAAATATATATTACAAATCAAATCTAAACAAATGAAAATGAAAAAAAAGTTGTCCGGTACCCTACTTGCTTTTTTTCTGCTGGTAATGCTTTTTTACCAGCCGGCAATGGCACAGGTAAAATCATTCACAAAGGAGGTGGATGGCATAACCTGCAAATGCGAAAATGGATTGTTAAAAATTAAAATCTGTAAAGATGATCTCGTAGAGGTAAAATTTACTTCTCTCGCGAATTTTCCTGAAAAACAATCGCTGGTAATTGTAAACAATTGGAAACAGGCAGTGAAATTTAATGTAAAAGAATCAGCTTCTGATATCCAGATTTCGACCCGTGTTTTAAAAATTGTTTTAAACAAAAAAAACAACCAGGTAATTTTTCAGGATTTAAGTGGTAATCCTATTCTTGCCGAAGACGATTCCAATGCCAAACAGGTAATTCCTTCCACTGTGGCCGGAATTAAAACAAATACCTGCACTACGGTTTTTAAATCACCGGCAAATGAAGCTTTGTATGGCCTGGGTTGCCATCCGGAAGATACCCTTTCTATAAACTACAAAGAGCGCGACCAGGACATGACCATAAAATACATGACCGGGGCAATTCCTGTTCTTTTGTCTACCAAAGGCTACGGGTTACTGTGGGACAATTATTCTGCCTCGAAATTTTACGGAACCCTTGAAAACAATTCAAAATTCAAATATGAATCGGAAAGTGGCACAATGGTCGATTACTACTTTTTCTACGGACCTTCGTTCGACAGGATTATTGCGCTTTACCGCGAGGCGACCGGGCAATCACCTATGTTTCCAAAATGGGTGTTCGGGCTTTTCCAGTCGCAGGACCGATATAAAAGCCAGGACGAAGTGTTATCGGTGAAAGACAATTACAGGAATGGAAAATTTCCGGTAGACTGCATTGTGCAGGACTGGTTTTACTGGGAACCTGATGTGATAGGCTCGCACTGGCTTTACCCAACCAGGTACCCGAATCCAAAATTTATGGTAGACGAATTGCATAAGGCAAATATTCATGCCATGATATCCATCTGGCCGGTATTTGCCGCCGGAACCAATAATTTTAAAGAACTCGAAAAAAACGGGGCTTTAACAACCATTAAATGGGACAATGTAATGACCCATACTTTTGATAATTATTACGACGCACATAGCATCAAAGCCCGCGATTTATATTGGAAACAGGCTTACGACAGCCTGATTGGCAAACATGGCTGGGATGCCTGGTGGGTGGATCAGTGCGAACCCGACAACGGAGCTTTGCTTGATGAACGCCGCAAGGCTGATTTTGCCACTGGTAAAGGCATTGATTACTTTAATACTTACTCCCTGATGCATTCAGTTGGACTTTATGAACACTGGCGAAAGGATGTTCCCGGTAAAAGGGCATTTTTTCTAATCCGCCAGGCATTTGCCGGGCAACAGAGAAACGCTGCCACTTTGTGGTCATCGGATATTACCTGTACTTTCAGGGCTTTTAAAAGCCAGGTACCACAGGGAATCAATGCCTGTGCTTCGGGCATTCCTTACTGGACATCTGATATAGGCGGTTATCATTTCAACTGGAGTCCGCCGGACTGGTCCACCCCTGCCAACCGTGAACTTTTTACCCGCTGGTTTCAGTTTGGGACTTTCTCGCCCATCATGCGTATTCACGGAAAGGGAGAAAGAGCCTTGTTTTCGAAAAACTGGGACGAACCCACCCGCGCCATTTTACTGAAATACGATAATTTACGCTACCGGTTGTTGCCTTATATTTATTCCCTGGCCTGGAAAGTTACCACCGAAGGTTATACCCTGATGCGTTCACTTGCCTTTGATTTTCCACAGGACGAAGCCATTTATAATATCCCTGATCAATACATGTTTGGCCCAGCATTCCTGGTCAACCCTGTAACAGATCAATGGTACAGTCTTGGTAACCAATCGGTTAAAACCAGAAAAGTGTATCTTCCCAAAGGGGCCGATTGGATAGATTTCTGGACCGGTAAAAAATACACCGGCGGACAAACCCTTGACGCCCTTTCACCTATTGAAACCATTCCGCTTTATGTAAAATCCGGTTCAATTGTACCTATGGGCCCATTTTTACAGTTTGCCACTGAAAAACCGGCCGATCCCATGGAAATTAGGATATATCCAGGCGCCAATGCCAGTTTTACCTTGTACGAGGACGAAAACGACAATTACAATTATGAAAAGGGAAAGTATGCTACCATCCGCTTTGAATGGGATGAAGCAGCGAGGAAACTCACTATTTCAGATTTAAAAGGCGAATACCAGGGTATGGTAAAAGACAGGGAAATGAGAATAGTATTCCCTGCCGAAAACCATGGCATTGGTGTCGAATTTTGCAGCTCGCCCGAAAAAATAATTGTTTACAAAGGCAAAAAAATGGAAATGAAGTTTTAAATCAGGGTTTTGGGATTAATTCCTTCCAATCCTATCTATAAAACCATCCTTTAATTTGGTTCAAAACCAGTAAAAAAGGATGGTTTTTTTATAGTTTATGGATTTTTAAGGAACAGGATTTTGGGGAGTGAATCAACAACCTGCGTTTTGAAGGCAGTAGATGAGTTGCCACTTATTCAGCTAATCATTAATTTTCGAGACTTTTTCTAATGAATGTCCATCCATAAACTCAGAAAAATAAAAAGATAAAAATAAATTGCCACGAACGGCGAAGCCCTCAACGAAGTTAATGCACGAATGATGTTCATTTATATCTAAATATTAACTTATTAAAACATGATTAGTTCAAAAATCAAATCAAAAATTAGTGCATTTGTGGGTAAACACTAATTAGTCCCAATAAAAAAACTCAATATTTTTCTATAATGACTCAAAGAAAGCGTCAAGAACATGGCTTGCGAACTTAGGCGAAGCCTAACTCTTGAGCGTAGCGAAAACCGGCAAAAATTGGGAGTTTACTTTTCGTAAATGCGACGTGCTGAGCACAGCCGAAGCAACCAATTTTTGGGCAAGCGTAACACAGTTATTGGCGCTTTCTCAGAGACACTGATTAGCCTGAGATAAACAGAAATTATTCTTCTGTCAGCTTTATTTCCCTTTCAGCACTATTTGCAATTCCAAAGACAGCTTTTGCAATATTGCGTATGATAATTCCCGTGTTGCGCATATCAATATTTTGAATTTCATCCGAAGTTTTATGGTAGTGTTTGTAATTTCCAAAATCAAAGGTGCAAAAAGTGTGGGCAGGAATGTGAAGGTTTTCATATACCGGATAATTGTCAGACAGGCTGAAAACGCCCATCATATCTGCTTTCGCTGACCTGATAAATGCACCATTTTTTACATAGCGATTCATTACATCTGCCATGTTCGATTTTTCGTAACCACTCAGGTAAACCTTTCCGGGTTCTCCTTTAAGCATGCTACCTATCATATCAATGTTTACCTGGCAATAAATGTTTTTACCGGTTTCTTTTATTTTTTGTGTAAATTCCTTCGAACCGAGCAGACCAGCTTCCTCGCCGGTAAAAAGGGCTACAATTACACTTCTTTTGCATTTTTTGTCAAGGGCCAGTTGCCGGGCTATATTAAGCACAGCGCTAACTCCTGTGGCATTGTCGTTGGCACCGTTGTACACACTGTCTTTTTGCCCTGACAAAATTCCGATATGGTCGTAGTGGGCACTCAGAAGGATGTATTCGTTTTTTAGAGTCTCATCATTGCCTTCAATCAGGCCAATAAGGTTATAGCCAATGCTTTCGCCAATTACAAAACTATCACGGTAACTGGTAAAATAGGGTTTGATTTTATTCGATTTCAGAAAATTCTCAATGTAAACGGCTGCCATTTCAATTCCTTTGGTTCCAAACCTGCGTCCCTGCATACTATCTGATGACAGAGTATCTATAATTGTCATTATCGCTTCATTTGTAATCGTGTCTGATGTTTTTGTCTCATTTGAAAACCCAAATTCAGAACGTTTACATGAAAAACAAAGGAGGACTATTAGAATAAAAATTAAATTTCTCATTTCCATCAGTATTATTTCGTACAAAAATAAAAATTGGAATTTGAAAAGCCTGTATTTTTTTTCGAGGTAAACTTTATACAAATTACCATCAAAATTCAAAGGTTTTTTAGTATTGGAATGGGATGGAATATTAATTAGTCAAATCAGCAATGCATTCTTTCGTTTTCCTGTCTCAGGAATATTCCATTCAAATTATTCCTCACTTTCTATCCATTTGATTATTTCGTCATCAAAAGGTTTTACTTTGGGCTCAACAACTTTCGATAAAAAACCATTTCTGTTAACCAGGTATTTCTGAAAATTCCATTGCACCGGTTGGTTGTTGATGCCATTCTGCACTTTGTTGGTCAGGTAATCAAAAAGCGGATTGATGTTCTCATCCTTCATTTCCGATTTAGCCATCACCGGAAAGGTAATTCCATATTTATCCCTGTATTTCTCTTCAATTTCATTGTCGGGATCAGGCTCGCGTCGGGCAAAACTGTTCGATGGAAATGCCACCACCACAAATCCGCTGTCTTTGTATTTCATATAGAGCTTCTGCAAATCGTGCAGCTGAGGTCCATACATGCACTTTGATCCGGTGTTTACAATCAGAATTTTCTTCCCTTCAAGGCATCCAAAATCAAATTCCTGCCCAAGGATGTCCTTCATTTTAAACTGGTACACCGGAGCCAGGCTATCTGACTTATTTCCATTATTTTCCTGCGAAAACAGGTTCATGCTGCACAGGAAGAAAACAAGGAATTGTAATGTCTTCATATCCAAACAATTTATCAGGCAATTTACTAAAAGCATGAATATTATACAAACCGGTCAAGGAGTTTACCCTATTTCAAAATCCTTCCCAAATCATACAATGGATGAACCTTTACTTTTTGATACTGCGAAAAATTTTCCGTGGATGAGCGGATGCCAAAAGCCTGGTTTTTCTCTTCGAGATAAATTAGCATGCTTTTCATTGAACCTTTGCTGCCCGATTTTATTTCAACAGGCAGAATGGATTGGCCTTTTTGTACCAGGTAGTCCAGTTCGGCGTGGCTGTTTCTCGATTCTTTTGTCCAATAATAAAGCGATGGCTGCAAATAAGGGCCAGCCGCTTTTATCAGTTCCAAACCTGCATACTGCTCAGCAATCGAGCCTTTATTAATCATATCCCAATTATCCGAAATAAACAAATCCGAAATATCAAGGTTTAAAATCCTTTGAAATACTCCGGTGTCAATTAAAATAATTTTAAATTGTGAAAGATCGGTTTCGGCACCTAATGGAATTCCATTTCCTGATGTGCGATAAACCGGAATAAGCAATCCTGCCATTATCAATAGATCAATTGCTTCTTTAATTTGCCTGTACGAACTTTCCTTCTCTGCCCTTGAATACACAAACCGGCCACCGGCCTGATCTGCGGCCGATAATAGAACATTTTGCATCCGCAATGGATTCACCCGTTTTTTGTATTTGGCAAAATCCGATTTGTATGAAATAACAATGTCATCAATTGTTCGCATACACTCCAATATATCAGAGCCGCTAACGTATTTCGAAACTACTTCTGGCATTCCTCCGAGCACCAGAAATTTTTTTAAATGGTCGTTCAGTTTATTGTGAATTGGTTGCGATAATGGCATTGAATAATCGGCCTTTTGCTTGGCATTTATAAGATTATCCAGTCCGAGTGCCTTTAAATATTCATTGAACGAAAAAGGATACATAAACATTGATCTGACCCTTCCAACAGCAAAAGAGGGCAATTCTTCCAGTGCAAATTCCAACAGTGAACCTGCTGCAATCAAATGTATTTCAGGATATTTTTCGTAAAAATACCTTAATGATGAAATGGCAGGGACGCAGGCTTGTATTTCGTCAAAGAACAACAGGGTTTCGTTTGGACGGACAGGAACACCGTAATAAAGAGAAAGTTTTTCACAAATATCAAAAGGTTCGAGGTTTCCTTCGAAGAAACCGTGAACTCCCCGGTCGCTTTCAAAATTGATCTCAGCAAAATACTTAAAGTCCCTGCCTAAATTCCTTACTGCGGATGACTTGCCAACCTGCCTTGCACCACGCAACAATAGGGGTTTCCGCTCGTTGCTCAACGACCATTTTTTCAATTCATCATCGATGCTTCGGTACAGATAAGCCATAATTAATTTTTGAAAAAGCTAAATAACTATAAGTATTTCTAAAATAGCTTCAAATTTAATAATAAAAAACTAAAATACAATAAATATGTATTTTCTTGTATTTCAATGTTTTAAAAATTATTTTGCATTAAATACGGGGTAATAATTACAACAAAATGCATTAAATACTGGGTAATAATAACTAATTTTTGCACTAAATCCTGGGTAATAATGAATTCAAATTGCACAAAATCCGGGGTTAACTTTTCGTTTTATTGATAAAACAGGATAAGGCAGGATTTAAAATTGCTGAAAAAAGGATGAAGTAAATAAGCAAGGCAATCCTTTAATCAAAAACACTAAAATGGTTTGTACGCTCAGCCGATCAAATTACTCTGAATTTGTCTCCACCTTCCACTCTTTCGAGTTCGGTGCCTGTTTTATTTTTCAGATAGGGAATAATGGCAGGGTCGAAATTGGCGACAGTATTTACACCAAAGTATTTGCTGTTGTCTGGATCATCCACATAATCATCGTCTTCGGTGCCGGACAAAAAATGCCAGCCACTGTCTTCGTCTTCTTCTGGCTTTTCTCTGTACATATAGCCCACTTTCATCCCATCCCTGAAAATTTTTGCCGATACCAGGCTGTAGCCCATCTCTTTTACCAAATCTTTAATCAACGATTCATCGTTAAAACAATTCCTGTCCATGATTCATTACTGGTATTAATTTTTAAAATGCTTCAAATTCATCGTCGTGCTTTGTATCCAGGTTTAAATCAAAGCCTTTTGCGGGTGTGCTTTTTTCTTTGAATGGAATTTCCTTTTTTGTCTCTGTAACCGGTTTTTTAAACCCTGTTAATTCCTTCATTTCCTCCGTTTTGGAAGTTATTTCAGGTGCCTTGCCACGGCTGGTTTCAATTGTAAAAAAAGCGATGGCTTCTTCGAGCAATTTAGCCTGCGCTACCAGCTCTTCGCTGCTCGAAGCCAACTCTTCAGATGTTGCCGTGTTTTGCAGCGTTACTGAATTTAATTCGTTAATGGCCATGCTTATTTGCTTTACCCCGGTATTCTGTTCCTGGCTGGCCGTAGCAATTTCGTCCACCAAAGTGGCTGTTTTTTGTACATCGGGTACAATGGTAGATAAGGTAATGCCTGACAATTCAGACATTTTTAAACTTTCTTCAGAGAGTTCAACAATTTCATTGGCTGCCTGATGGCTCCGCTCTGCCAGGTTGCGTACTTCGGCAGCTACTATGCCGAACCCTTTTCCCATGCTTCCGGCACGGGCTGCTTCAATGGCGGCATTAATTGCCAGGATATTGGTTTGCTGCGCAATTTCAGTAATAATGCTGGTTTTATCCGCTATTTTTTTCATAAAATCTACCGTCGACATCGAAGCCTGCTGGCTTTCAACAATACCTTTTTCTGCCTTTTTTGCAATTAACCGGGCTTGTTCAGCGTTGTCAGCATTCTGTTTAATGGCTGTAATCATTTGTTCGATGGATGAAGCTACCTGTTCGGTGGCTGAAGCTTGTTTTGAAGCGCCCCCTGCAATTATCTGCGCACTGTCCGATACCTGCATGCTTCCCGAATTTATCTGGTCCGATGCCTGCCTGATGCCAATAATTATCTCTTTTATTTTTTCAACCATCATCCGGAATGAACCTGATAGTTTCCCGATTTCATTGGCTGAAATGGCAGGGATTTCAACCTGCAGGTTACCTTCTGCAACCCTTCCTGAAATATTTGTAAGATTGATTAAGGGTTTGATAAGCCTCCCAATAAAAACGGTAATTAAAATTACGCTCAGCAAAATTAAAATAACCCCTGCAATTAACTGAACAATTAACTGTGTATTTACCTCGCTCAACATAACAGATTCGGGAATGGCAATATTTATCAGCCAGTGTTTATCGTATCCGGTAAAATTCACTTTGGTAGACAGGAAAAGGGTATCATTTTCGGTAAAAAAATCGTGTTCGCCATTGTTGTTCAATTCTTTCACCAATCCCGAAGTGGATGGATAATAATCTTTTATATTTTTAAGAATTAAACTGTCACTTAAGGTATTAGCAGCAAATATGCCATCTTCAGATACAATATTTACCAATGATTTACCTTCAAACAGATTGTCTTTAATTTTTATAGCTTCTGTTTGCATAAAATCACTTTGAAAATCATAACCCATTACGCCTACAACTTCGTCACCACTGAAAATTGGTTTATATATCGAAAGCATCAGAATGTCTTTTCCTTTCCACTTATAAATATCCATAGAGAGGTACAGTTCTTTTTGGTTAAACGGTATTTCCCACCATTCGGCACCACTTTCTTTTAGTTCTTCTTCGAAATTTACTACTTCCGTTTCGCGTAAAATTTCATTTTCAGATCTGTACCAGTAAATACAAAGCCTGCCATCTGTATAGTAACCCGGAATCCCTGCATACTTGGCTTCGAGGTTATCGAATTTACCTGGCGCATAAACCAGCGAAATTCCCTGAATAGAAGGATTATTAACTATTTCACTTTTATAAAACGAGTAGAGTTTTTCACGATGATCGCCCGGCGTTTCTTTCAGAAATAAACTATAGGCAATATTATCATCAATCCGGATTAAGGTTTCATTAATTTTTTTTTCGATTGTTTGTGCTGAGTTCAGGGCCATCAGCCTTATTTCATCCTTGCTCGATGCTATTGCCTTTTTACGGCTGTTGATGATAAAAAAGGTGGTTAAAACAGCCACAGTGATAAATACGATTATCCCGGTAATTAAGCCTAATTGCGATTTGAGCGATACATTTTGTTTTGGTTCCATAACTCTCTTCATTAAAAAATTTTAACCCCTAAGCCCATTCAGGTAGAAATATTTTTTTAAAAAATTCAGAAATATTAATTCATCATCCAGTTATCAATTGTTGCAACATTTGCAGCGACGAACGAGATGAAATTATAAAATCATTCTTAAAACAAACAAATTTAACCTTTAATTGTTTTAATAATTTTACAGCTTTTTAACCCTCTTTTTTCTATCGGAAAGATAATACAATATTTTTAAAAACCTGAAATTCACTGACAATGATTTTGTTAATATCAATTTTCCTGTTTGTTGCAATAGTTTTTATTGTCCCGCTTATTATTTTTTCAGCGCCCCAGTTTGGCGCTAAAACAACCGGTTGGCGATTGGATAAAATTAAAAAAAGCAATAACTTTTCAAAAGGAAGGTTTGTTAACCTTTTGCCTACCCCAATGGCCGCTGAAAACACAAAAATGTGGAAAAACGGGATTAAATTTCTAAAAAAAGGCCAAAACAGAACACCATCTGCAGAAATTGAAACTTTAAAATTTGATAAACAAAGCTTCATTCAAAAAACTGAAGGCATTCGTTTTGCCTGGTTCGGGCATTCCAGTTTAATTCTGAATATAAATGATATTGTGATACTTACCGATCCGGTTTTTAGCGAAAAAGCTTCCCCGTTTTCAATTATGGGCGTAAAAAGGTTCGATTATTCAAATCAATTTGCTGTAGAAGATTTACCAGCCATTGATGTGATACTGATTTCACACGATCATTACGATCATCTTGATTACAAAACAATAAGGCAAGTTGACCATAAAGTACAGAAATATATTGTTCCGCTGGGGGTTGCTGCCCACCTGATGCGCTGGGGCGTTAATGAAAAAAAAATTACAGAACTTGACTGGTGGGAGACTTTCACGTTTGAAAATAGAATCAGTTTTATTTCTACCCCGGCCCGTCATTTTTCGGGCAGAAAATTTGTGGACAAAGACAAAACCTTATGGAGCTCGTGGTCAATTTTCACAAATGAAAAAAGAATTTTCTATTGCGGTGACTCAGGATACAGTCCGCATTTTAAAGAAATTGGCGAAAAACTGGGTCCTTTTGATCTTACTTTTATGGAATGCGGCCAGTACAACGAAGGATGGCCTTATATACATATGATGCCGGAGCAATCGGTTCAGGCACATATCGACCTCAAAGGAAAAATAATGATGCCCATTCATTGGGGAAAATTCAATCTTAGTTTACACAGTTGGACAGAGCCTGTTGACAGGGCAATTGTTTCAGCAAAAAGGCACAATGTGGACTTAATTACACCCAAACCCGGAGAAATTATAAATTTGCAGGTTTATTCTGATAATAATGTAATCCCACAAAGGGAAGTACAATTCGAAAAATAAAAAACCACATTTCTCCCTTTTCTGGTTGGGGAGAATGTGGTAAAAGAAACCTCTAAAATTTAAAATAAATTTTAAAACTGGTAGGTAATTCCAAATTTACCACCCGAACTAGCATTTCCCCCGTTTATTTCAAGGTTTAACCCGAATTTTTTTGTGATAAAATACCTTCCTCCAATTTGCGCTCCAAGTCCCAGGCCGGTGTATTCATCTCCATTGTAATCTTCATCGTAGTTCCAAAAGGTAAACCCTAAATTTAAACCAGCATAAAAATCCCATTCCGAAGGAATTTGCAAAATCTTGTTGAAATGATAATTTCCATTGAATAAAAATCCAATCCCATTGTTTCTGTAATGATCTTTATGGTAACTGCGGAAACAAATTTCGCCGCCTATTGAAACATCGGGATGAACGCCAAAATCCATTCCAAAATAAATGGGCAATCCATGATTTGAAAAGCCAAGACCTGCATTAAGCTGTTTCCCTCCCTTTGCAAGCGGATTTTGACCAAATACTGACATGCTGATAAATAATACTGCTGCTGCTAAAATTACCTTTCTCATTATTTAATTTTTTAATTTTTCCTACTCTTCTGGATTTTCGGAATTCTCCCCGGATTTTGAGCCGGTAAAATATTGTTGTTCAAATACAATTTTTTAATTAAAAACAGGCGCAAAATTAAATTTTTTCAGACGAAAGTACGCCTTAGAAAAAATTTTAATTAACTACAGTTAAACGAAAGAGTGGCAAAGGTTATTTTTATTATATTCTCACGCCCAGGATAAGAATATCGTCAACCTGCCTGTAGATGCTGCTGTTGTTGAATTTATGAGAAATCCAGTTGTTAAAATTCGAATCTATAATTTCCTTTTGTTCAGAAGTTGGAAGCTGGTAAATACCGGAAAGTAATTCCCTGAAATTTTTATAATACAATTTTCTTCCAAAAGGCCCCCCCACCTGATCTGCATAACCATCGGAAAAGAAATAAAGCATATCTCCTTTTTCGAGATAAATGGTGTGGTTCATAAATGGTTGTTCTTTATGGTACATGCCTACCGGATTCTTTGTAGGCCTCAATTCTGTTAGTCCGCTGATTTCCTCATCGGTACCCTTTATTTTGTCTTTTCTGAAAACCAGTAAAGGCCTGTTTGCGCCTGAATACTGCATTTCAAGTGTATCAAGATCAATCATGGCAAACGCTATATCAATACCATCGCGGGTTTGAAGATGTTCATCAGCCTGGCTAAAAGTAGTTTTAACTTCCAGCCGCAGTTTTTCGAGCACTTCATTGGCTGTGTTCATTTCATTTCTGATAACGGTTTCGTTTAACAATGAAATGCCCAGCATCCCAACAAGTGAACCGGGAACGCCATGACCGGTAGCATCCGCAACGGCAATGGCAAAATATCTTTTTCCGGCCCTTTCAATATACCTGTACCAGTAAAAATCACCACTTACTATTTCTTTGGGCTTCATATAAATAAAATGACCGGTAAAATATTTTGTCAGAACACTCTCTGAAGGCAAAATTACATTCTGAAGCCTGCGTGCATAACTAATGCTGTCTGTGGTGTCCTGGTGAATTTTTTCGAGGTACCTTTTTTGCTGGCTTATTTCTTCATTTTTGTTTTCAATTTCCCTTTTCTGCTGAATAAGTGCATCATTGGCCATTTTAAGGCTTTCGGTCTGCGATATGATTTCTTCGTGCTGTTGCTCAATTTCTGCCGTGCGTTCTTTTACCCTTCTTTCAAGTTCCTTATTTACCTTTTCCTTTAATAATTCATTTTGTTTTAGTTGTTCAATAAGCTGATTTTGTGCAAGTTGTTTGGCGTTTTCGTTTAACCTGATGCGGTAGCCAAGCCCGAGGGAGAATATAAGAAGTTCGAGAATAGTAGCGAGGTTCATAAAATATTTCGGATCAAAATCAAGTGGTGTTTTGGTTATCAGAAAATAGAGCGAAATAAAGGTTCCAACTGCAAGCACTATTGCCCCCGAAATAAAAAACCAGGATAATCCGTGTTTTTCTTTAATCAGAAAGAAGATAAACACAAAACCGTAAAAAAGCCCGGCAAGATTAAAATAGTTGCTTAAATTTACCGAAAAAGGAATATTGTACCAAATGAACAACTCCACAATAAAAATGAGCGTTAAAGCAATATTCAGTTTAATTACCCATTTATGTGCCTTATCCCATTCGGGCATTAATTCCCTGGTGTTCAGGAATGCCCTGATAAACTGAAAATAGGCAGCTGTGGCCAAACCGGTGGATATTGCAAAGAAAAACGGATCTGCTTTTGGAAGGAACGGGATGGTATATTCCACAAACAAACCTCTTTCAATAACAAAATTCATGGCTATCCCAATAATGTAGAGCGAGTAATACAGATAAACCCTGTCGCGGCTGTAAATGAAAATAAATAAATTATAGAGAAACATTATCCATAAAGCCCCCTGTAGCATTCCCTGTACAAGGTTTCTTCTGTTTAACCTTTCACTGAAATACTGTTTGTCAATAAACTTTATATCAAATGCCGGGCGAAATCCTGAAATATTTTTTATCTTGAAAATTACAGTATATTCATTGCCGGGTTCTAGATGTAAAAAAAACTTTCCCCCGGGTTCCTGTTTTATTTCTTTTTTATCTTTTTTTTCAAAATATCCGCCAAGCGCATGTTTTAAGAGCGAATCATGGCTGTTAAGTACAAAAATTTCAGCAAGGTCCGAACTTCTTTTTGATCCAATTGTAACGATTACATCTTCGGGCCATTTGAAATTACTTTTTACCCTTAATTTTCCCCAAATTACCGATTTTTTCCCAAACCGGATGTTTTCCTCAAAATCCATGAATTTTACAGCACCGATATTTGTAAAAACCAAGCGGGCATCTTTGTCTTCATAAACTTTTAAGTAGTCATTATACGAAATATTGGGACTGATTACAGAATCCAACTCAATTAACCGTCCATTATCCTGCGATTTAAGGCTTCCAAAGGGGAAAATTATCAGGACAAGCAGCGCTTTGAAATAGCCGGCAAAACGATGATAAGATTTAATATGGTGAAAAAGTCTGTTCAATAAAATATGTTTTTACAAAAGTACAATAACGCTCAGGAAATAAAAGTTACTGGTGTAATATATCCTTTCGTTTATAAATTTAAATCCATTTATAAAAAAACAATGATTCAGGTCTAAAGTTTTCATTTTGAATAACCGGAATAATTTTTGCAAATCAAATTCAAGTCCAATGCCAAAATTTCTGTTTCTTCATGCCTAAGTTTTACTTTAAGTCAAAATTGCTTTCATTGAAATAAATAAATACTTTGTATTCTGTTTTTATATTTGAATTATTTACCTATCTAACTGATAAATATAGTGTACTAATTAACGTATACATTTAAATATTTCCCCGATTGCGAATAGGCAATTTTTTAATTTTTTTCCCTAATGTTCGCTTAACAAAATGTATGGTGGACTTTATTTCAAAATTTTAGCTTCAAATTTTCGGCTGGCTCATTTTTAAATAAATTACATGTACTTTAAAACTGAAATGGAAGAGATTATTTTAAGATCCAAATTTTCGTTTTAGTAAAAATTTTCATAAATTCTGGTATATTTGTAAAAAATTTCAGCATATTTTACCTGGTAACTTAATTTAAATCAGGAAATTGATCTGCACCTTCAAACATATAATTTTAACGGTTATCCTGGTACTTTTGGTAATAATTCCATCAAAATCGCAGGATTTTGTTTACAGGAATTTTAATGCTTCGGATGGATTGCCAAGTACAGAAGTATATATTTGTTTCCAGGACTCAAAAGGATATATGTGGTTTGGCACGGACAACGGGGTATCGCGGTTTGATGGTTACGAATATATTAATTATGATATACAATGCGGATTGGCTTCTGGCACTGTTTCGGATATATTTGAAGATAAAAAGGGCCGAATCTGGTTTATTTCATTGACAGGACAATTAAGCATTTATGAAAACAATAAATTAACTGCCTATAAATTCAATTCTGTTATTCAGAATGAAATAAAAGGGTTTAGACTTCATATTAAAAGTGCATTTTACGTAGACTCCCTTGACAATGTTTTTATAAGTATGGCCGATAATGGAATTTTTAAAATTTCTCGAGGTGGTAAATTAAGCAGAGTAGACAAATTATTGGTTCCTGCTACAGTTTTTATAAAAGAAATTTATCCAAATATTCATATGGCTGGTTATGTCTCGACGTTTAATACTAAATATGGACTCGAAAATCTTAATTTTAAGGATTCAGTTTATAAAAATGTATTTGGCTTTTTTCCGACAAATAGCTTATATTTTATAGTTCAAAATCAAAAGGACGAGATATATTTTACTCACAACAATTATATATACGATATAACACAAAAAAAAATCAATAAAGTCGCTGCGTTTGAAAATGATATTATCTGGTTCAAAAAAGACAATGAAGGAAAATACTGGGTTAGTGTAAGAAACAATGGGATTATGCTATTTAATAAACCGGATTTTAACAAAAATCCGGATTTACACTTTTTGCCAGGTAAGGATGTTTCGTCAATTGCACGTGACATTGAAGGAGGATTTTGGTTTAGTACTTTAAACGAGGGTGTTTTCTATTTGCCTACCGGGGAAGTAAGAAAAATAATACTAAATGAAAAAGAGAGTCAAAGTATTGTTTCTGCTGAAATTTCGCGTGAATACCTTTTTGTTGGGTATGCTGATGGACGATTAGTTGTTCATGATAAAGAAAATTTCAATACTGTCAAATCCTATCAGATAACCGAAAATCTTGCTCCTTCTGCGTTGAAATATAATTTTCAACTTGACAAATTAATTGTAGGTACTTACAAATGTATATTGCTTCTCGATAAAGGTAAATTTCAATGGTTGAAAACAAGTTATCCCAACAATAATAGGGGATGGAAGAGTACGAAACGTATTAAAAACAGTACAAATGGATTATTTTATACTTCTTCGAACCTGGGTTTTGATAAGTTTAATGAAAATGGGACTGTTTTTGAATCTTTTAAAGATATTGATTTCAATAAAACTGTAAATGATTTGATTGAAAACCCTGATTCCAGTCTTTGGCTTGGAACAAATGAGGGATTATGGCATTTTAAAAATGGTTTGCTTACCAACTGGGCTGTTAAAAATACTTTGTTATCTTACAGAATTAACGCCATGCATAAAAGTGGGAACAAATTGTATTTGGCCACAAAAGGTGCAGGACTGGTAATACTTGATTTGAAAAATGATTCTGTTTCAAACATAAGCCAGAAAGACGGAATTACAAGTAATTACGTTTCATCAGTTTTAGGATATAAAAATCAAATTTGGTTAGGCACAAACAGAGGGCTGACTTGCATTGAACCGCTGGACGACGAACACTATATCTCCAAAATAATTGATAAGGGTAGCGGACTGGTTAATGAAGAAATTAAATCAATGGTGCTGGACAGCAATAAATTATACGTTGTCACAAAATCCGGATTAAATTACATTAACCTGGATAAATACAGGTGGAGTACTGTTAAACCCATGTTGCACATTGAAAAAATAAGAATTAATTATAAAGACACCGTACTAAAAGATCATCTGAGCCTCAACTATTATCAAAATAATCTGCAGGTTGAATATGTCGCCATCTCATTTAAAAGTAACAAAAAAATTCTTTATAAATACAAACTATTGCCTCTAGATGAGAAATGGAACGACACGTATAAAACAAATCTTAATTATACCACTTTACCGCCTGGCAAATATAAATTATTGCTAAAAGCAAGAAATGAAGATGGTATTTGGAGCGAAACGATTGATAATCTTTCTTTTACCATTGAAAAACCGTTCTGGAAAAAATGGTGGTTTTTTTCTATAATTGCCCTTCTGGGTCTTTTATTTAGTTTTCTTATTCTTAATACGCGTTTGCAGAAACTCTACTACCAGAATAAATTAAAAAGCCAGTTAAACGATTACATGAAAAATACCTCGTCACTGATTATTAATGATCACTTCTTGTTTAATTCATTAAATTCTCTTAACCTGCTGATTTTGAGCGGCGAAAAACTCGAATCCAGTCGTTTGCTGGCTAAAATTTCTAATTATCTCCGTTCGGTTTTGGTTTCAATGAAAAAGGATTTTATCAGCCTTTCTGATGAGATAAATTCACTTAAATTATATCTTGATATTGAAAAACAACGATTAAAGGAAAATTTTCAATACCACCTCGAAATTGCCAAAAATATTAACCCTCTGGAGATACTGGTTCCCGGAACATTTATTCAGCCCTTTCTCGAAACTGTAATTTGGTCGGAGAAAACCAACCAGATGAATAAAGTGATACTTAATATTAAAATTGAAAAGGTAAAAAATGTATTGGTTATTAATATTAATGCATCTTCGGATATGATAAAAACTGCTCAGGACAATGGGCATTTAACTACAAAAGAAACAGGTTCTGAAAAAATTGTTGAGAACATAGAAAAGCGTGCAAATCTTCTTAAAAACTTATACCGTTGTGATATAAAAGTCCAGTATTTAAACGGATCTACGAAAAACCTTATTCTGGAAATGGATATAAATAAATTAAAGAATTTAGTTGTTTAATTGTTGAATATTAAAGTTTTGTAAAGGCAAGGCAGATGAAGACAGTAATTGTTGATGACGAGAGTGACGCAATTTATACACTTGAATTAATTATTCAATCGTATTTACCAGAATTGAACATAGTAGGCAAATATACTGATCCGGAAAAGGCAATAATTGAAATTCCGATACTTAAGCCCGAACTTATTTTTCTGGATATCAACATGCCTGTAATGAATGGTTTTGAACTGCTCGAAAAAATCAATAATCCTGACTTTAATGTTATTTTTACCACGGCCTACGATGAATTTGCTCTTAAAGCTTTTAAATACAACGCCCTGGATTACCTTCTCAAACCTATCGATATTTCTGAACTTGCAGCCTCTATTTACAGGATAAAAAGCAGGAATAAAAATCATAAACAAAATGGCTTCGACTTCAGAAATATTATAAATGAAATGAAATTACCGAAAGAAGAAAAAATTACAATTTCTACAAACGATGGAATTTATTTTGTTAACCCTTCTGAAATTGTATATCTAATGGCTTCGGGTTCATATACTAAAATTATAAGAAAAGACGGGGACATAATTATGGTTTCAAAATTAATAAAGGACATTGAAACGTTAGTTGGTCCGAACTTTTACAGGGTTCACCGTTCTTATATTATCAACCTGAAACACGTAAAAATGATGTTACGAACTGAGACCTGGGAGTTAATAATGGAAAACGGGGACAAAATACCCATTGCCAGGGGTAAAAAACAGGAAGTGGCAAATGTCATATCTGCTGCACTTGGTAATGGTCCCGTATTGTAATTTTGTTATTTTATTCTGCGTCATCTGAATTTTGATTTCTGTCTGGTAAAGTAAAACTAAAAGTACTTCCTTTTCCTCTTTCACTTTTTACCCGTATCTTACCACCCTGTTTTCCAACAAATTCATGGCAAAGTACCAGCCCAAGTCCGGAGCCTTTTTCATTGTTGGTTCCAGTTGATATCACCCCATTGTCTATTTTAAACAACCGTTTCAGAATAGATGCCTCTATTCCAATGCCAGTATCTTTTACCGATATTTCAATTTCATTATTTTTTAAAACAGCAACAACTGAAACTTCTCCGTTACGGCCGGTAAACTTTACAGCATTGGACAAAAGGTTCCTTAAAATTATATTTACCATATTACGGTCGGCATAAACTGTAAGATCTTCAGCTATCTGAAACCTGATATCAATATGCTTCATTCCTGCCAGGGCTTTTGTTGAATTTACCATTTCTGCAACCAGGTTTTTCAGTTGAATTTTTTCGGGATTGAACTGCAGATTTCCGGTTTGGTTTTTTGCCCAGTTTAGCAGATTTTCGAGCAAATTAATTGTATTCCGCGACGAAGAATTTATAGTTTCGATGATGGTTTGGATTTTTTCACGATCGTATTTATCAAAATTATTTATTAGTATCTCCGATAAACCCTGAATTGAATTAAACGGGCTTCTTAAATCGTGCGCTATTACAGAAAATATCTTGTCTTTGGCGGCGTTTAAATCCTCCAGTTGTGCTTTTTGTTTTATCAGGTTTATTTGTGATAATTTTAAATCGGTAATGTCATGAATAGTGCCCAGCAATTCTATAGGTTCGCCGGACTTGTTGTATCTTATATAAATCCTCTGCGAGAGATACTTCAAATTTCCTTTTCCTGTAATTATCCTGAAAATTAACTCATTGTTTTCGTTATGTGCTGAATTCAAAATAGATTCTTTCACAAATGCAACATCTTCGGGATGAACGAAATCAAACCCGTTTTTAACATTTGGTTTAAAATCACCAAAGTTTATTTCGTGAATGATATAAATTTGCTCGGACCAGTACATTTCTTCCTGTCCAATTTTATACTCCCAATGGCCTACATTACCAATTTCCTGCGCTTTTTTTAGGTTTTCGGCAATATGTTCAAGTTTTTGCTCAAAATCTTTATGTTCTGAAATATCCTGGAAAACAGCAATATAATTTAAAACTCTCCCTTTTTCATCCAGAACAGATGATATAGAAGCTTCATTCCAAAATTCGGTACCGTTTTTCTTCCTGCCCTTTAACTGACCGTTCCATGGTTTTCCACTTTTTAACGTTGATGATATTTCGTTTATCAACCTATCATCTTCCTCTTCCGCACGCATCAGCCTCCAGCTACTCCCAATAAAATCAGAAGGTTCGTAACCTGTATCAATCGTAAATTGTGGATTCAGATATTCCACTACACCTTTTTTATCCGTCATAATAATCGAAACCGGGCTTTGAACCAGTGCCGATGACAACCTTTTTATCTCCTGCTCTTTTTCTTTCCGGTCGGTAATGTCAATTTCAATTCCGTTCCAATAGATTGAATCATTTAACCTGTATGGTTTGGATACAAGATACGACCACCTTATTTTTCCTTCGTAGTTAACAAACCTTACTTCCGATTTAAATACTGAAAAGTTCTTCATTGCATTTTCTTCTTCCTGCCTAAGTCTTTCCTTGTCATCCGGATGAACCAGGTTATAAATAAGGCTGGCATCCTGCAAAATATCTTCTGCTTTAATGCCATAGTATTTATATACATTTTCGCTTATATACAGAAACTTCCGTGTACCATCTGCTTTTGTCAGCACTTTATAAATAATTCCGTTTTCGATGTTATTGGCCACCGATCTAATCATCTCTTCACTTTCGCGAAGCGCTTCTTCTGCATTTTTACGTTCTGTAATATCCCTCGATATCCCAACTAACCTGATTACTTCACCCAATGGATTAATTACAGGGGTTAAATTGGTGAGATAGTGCTTTGCCCCATCAGGAAAATTTGCTACTTCTTCGTAAAATATGGACTTTCGCTGTTTAACACATTCGCTGTATTTCGTAGCGATTTCATGAGATGCTTTCTCATCAACGATTTCTTCCAGATATCTGCCTTCAACCTGAATTTTAGTTATGTTCATTACTTTTTCAAGCTGATTGTTTATGGTCAATATTTTAAACCGGTTTTGCGGACATACTTCTGCAACAAAAATATTGTCTATGGAATTGTCAAAAATTTCTTTAAGTTTAATTTCACTTTCTCTTAAATCCCTTTCAATTCGTTTTCTTTCAGTAATATCGCGTAAATTGACCACAACTGATTCCAGGATTGGATTGTCTTTTTGATTACTTGTATGTGCTTCAATATCAATCCAATTCCCATTTTTATGTAAAAACCTGAATTCAATAGTTCCTGCATTTTTATTCAGAATTTTCTCAAATTCTGATTTTGTTTTTCCGTAATCCTCCGGATGCACCAAACCCATCATATTTTCCCTGGCTAAAATCTCTTCGGTGGTATACCCTGTTATTTTTTCCACTGAGCCCCATATATTCTTTTGTTTTCCGTCCTTATCAAGTAAAACAAACATATCAAAGGAGTTTTTCACAATTTGTTCAAATCGTTCCTGTTGAATTAAAAGTTCCTGTGCTGCTTTTTTTCTGTTTTCAATGTTCCTGGATACGCCTAAAACTTCAATATCACCGTTCGGGGCATACCGGTACTGTGTTACCGTTTCAATCCAAACCAGGCTGCCATCCTTACAAAATTGCTGCAGTTCATTATAATTAAAACTTCTTTTTTCAGGATTTTTGATAAATTCAGCAAGTGTAATTGCCACTCTGTTTTTTACCAATGCTGCCGATTTTGGTTCAAGGCTCTCATCAATCCCTTGTTCCATGGCTTCTTTATCTGTAAAGCCTGTGAGGTGAATTACCGATGGGCTTACATAACTAAACTTTCCCCTGGTAATATTAAGCACCCAGATAACATCGGTTATGTTTTCGGCCAGTAATTTATATTGTTTTTCACTTTCATCCAGTTTTGAATTAATCCTTTGTGAGGATAAAAGCATAATTATAATAGCCCAGGTTACATCAAACAGAAAGAGGGAAACAAATAAAAAAGTTACATACAACGAACCATGAAAGAAATTATCAAGTTTGTTTAATGTTGAAAACTTGTAGAGGTGAAAGGCACAAAAAACAAAGGCAATTAAAAAAGAAAATATTGCAAATACGGATATTAGTACATCACCATCCGACTTTTGTCTGTAACTTACATATATAGCCCAAACAGCAATTATAGCAAAAAAGGAGTACAACACAAATATTCTGTACTTCATTTGAAAATCAACATAGGTAAAATAAATAAAATAGGAAATGAGGCTTAATACAACCAGAAGGAAAATTAACTTAAACTTTTTTGTCAGGGGCAGCCTGTAAACTTTTTTTAAGCCAAATAACCTCGAAACCATAGCCAACATAAACAAACTATCGCTCGTTACTATCGAGAAGTTTTCAGGAATAAATTTCCTTAAAGAAGCAAAACCATAACCAAATGCCATTAAAAGGCTCCCCAGAATCCAGTACTTTATATCTTCCAGTCCTGGCTTTTTTCGCCTGAATACATACATTATTGTCCCCAGGTACAGGTTTACAATAAATAAGGTCAGAAAAACGGTTTTTTCATCCATGTGCAGGCTTTTATCCGCGTTAAGATATAAATTTTTCAAAAATTCTGGATAATTTTGATTGAAATTGTTTAAGATTTTTAGAAAACTTATTTTCATAAAAAAAAGAAAACTACAACTTTCTAAATTTCAATTATTTATTGATATTGCTTTTTAAATAAAAAAGGTTTTATTCCTGTCTAATTCTTTCAGTTTTTATGCAAATAAAATGGGGTATCATTGGATGTGGTTCTGTATGTGAAGTTAAGAGCGGTCCGGCTTTTTATCTTTGCGAAAATTCTGAACTTGCTGCTGTAATGCGAAGAAATAAAGCCAAAGCACAGGATTTTGCTACAAGGCATAAGGTAAAAAAATGGTACACAAATGCCGACCAACTCATTAACGACAATGAAGTTAACGCGGTATATATCGCCACACCTCCTGATATGCACTCCTTTTATGCCATTCGAGCTTTAGATGCCGGAAAACCTGTTTACGTTGAAAAACCAATGGCTTTAAATTATCAGCAATGCAGGCAAATGATCGAAGCTTCAATTATATCGGGTATTCCTTTATTTGTGGCTTACTATCGTCGATTTTTCCCTTATTTTATCAAAATTAAAGATTTACTCGATAAAAACACGATAGGAAATTTGCTGTTGGTAAACCTTACCACTGTACTTCCCGCTCGGGAGGCAGACTTTAACCGCAATAACCTGCCCTGGCACCTCTTGCCAGAAATTTCGGGCGGGGGTTATTTTTTCGATCTCGCCTGCCACCAACTTGATATTCTAAATTATTTACTGGGGCCGGTTGACAATGCTACTGGTTGGTACACAAACCGGGCAGGATTGTACAATGTTGAAGACACTGTAGCTGCGTTGTTACATTTTAAATCGGGCATCACAGCTTCATGTGCATGGACTTATGTGGGCGAAGAATCAACGGAAACGGACAGGATTGAAATTTTCGGGACAAAGGGTAAAATTGGTTTTAGTATTTCTGCCAGTTCTCCCATTGAATTGACAACCTTGGCTAAAACTGAACAATTTGATTATGAAAAACCCAAACATGTGGAAATGCCCATGATTGCTGAAGTAGTTAAAAGCCTTTCAGGAACCGGTGGTTTCACCTCAAACATGGAATCGGCGGCCCATACTTCGTGGGTGATGGATAAAATTATGAACCGTATTTAAATTTAAAATGTACCCTACATCCAAATTGATTTTAGTGCTGGTTTTTTTATTTTTTGCTTGTCGAAATTCATATTCCCAGGCAGATTATACTGACACTAAAGAAATTATTAAACAATGTTCATCCGATTCAATTTTATCGTACCTTAAACAGTTCGAAGCATTAGGCATTAAAGAACTGGGTACACCTGCCCTGGATAAAACTGCCCAATGGCTCGAAAACAAGTACATTTCGTTTGGTTATCAGAAAATTGTTAAAGATAGTTTCAACTTTAAAAATAATAAACTTGTTAACCTGGTAGTCGAAAAAAAAGGAAGCATTTATCCCGATAGTTTGCTCATTATTTGCGGGCATTATGATACAAAAAACGGTCCCGGGGCAGGCGACAATGGCAGTGGAACAGCAGTAATACTGGAAATTGCAAGGATTTTTAGTAAAATTAATACTTCTGTTTCTATTCGTTTTATCCAGTTCAGTGCCGAAGAAGAAGGTTTAATTGGAAGCGATCACTACGTAAACCAGGTTTTACCAAAAGAAAATCCTGAAATTAAGCTTGTACTCAACATCGACGCTATTGGTGGGGTGGCCGGGAAAAAAAATAATGTACTGGTTTGTGAATTCGACAAGGAGAGCCCACCGGCTTCCAACAATCAGAAATCGCTTGAATTTGCAAAAAAATTATCCTTTTTTATTGAGAAATATTCAAATCTTAAAACCAGGCTTAACAGAGCTTATGCTTCCGATTACATGCCTTTTGAACAAAAAGGTTATGTTATTACTGGAATTTATGAAGATAACCAATCGCCTTACGCACATACTGATAAAGATATTATTTCAAATATTGATGTCGGTTATATTTTTGAAGCAGCAAAAGGCGTTGTGGCTGCAGTGGCCTATTTTACAGGGATAGAAAAGGAGTAAGGATTTTTAATATTGTAAAACAGAATTTAAAATAAATTTTCAGTTCCCTTTTCATTGTTTTCCAGTTCTAATCCCGGGTTTTTTGAGCGGAATTTTAAAAATTGATTTCAAATAATTAATTTACCCGAGTTTTAATAATAGTTACTTTTATTCTTTAAAAAAATTAAATCCAGACAATTATGAATAAACTATTTTACTTAATACCATTGGCTGCTCTTACCTGGCTTGGTTGCAACAATAATGGAAAAACGGGAGATGAAAGCGACACTACCAATACAGTTAAAGTTGCCCCGCCCGATGTTCCTGTTCAAACTTCTGTTGAAATTATGGCACCCGAAGCCCTTCAACTTGTTGATACATCAATGAAAGTGGAAGAATTGGCCAAAGGCTTTACCTGGTCCGAAGGCCCCCTGTGGGTGGAAGAATTAAACGCCCTTGTATTTTCGGATGTTCCTGAAAACAAAATTTATAAATGGTCAGAATCTGATGGTTTAAGTGTTTTTCTTCAGCCTTCGGGATTTACCGATACAACAAGCACCTTAAAAGGCGATGGCTCAAACGGATTAATGCTCGATTCCGAAGGCGATCTGGTACTTTGTCAACATGGCGACAGGCGTGTGGCCATTCTTAAAGGCGGGCTCCAAAATCCAAAAGCTGAATTCATTACCCTTGCCGATAATTTTGGCGGAAAAAAATTCAACAGTCCTAACGATTTGGCCATTAAAAGCAATGGCGAAATTTACTTTACTGATCCACCTTATGGCATAAAAGACGAAAAACAGGAAGAACTTAAGTTTTACGGGGTATACAAAATTAACCAGAACGGCGAGGTAATGCTTCTTACGGATACCATAACCAGGCCCAATGGTATTGCTTTTTCACCCGATGAAAAAACAATCTACATTGGCAATTCCGATTCGGATAAATTATATTGGTACACTTATAATGTGGATTCGAAAGGTGTTTTTACAAAAGGAAAAATATTCTTTGATGCCACCCCATTTGCCCAGAATGGACCTGGTGCACCTGATGGCTTAAAGGTACACAAAAACGGTACGGTTTTCGGCACCGGCCCCTCAGGTGTTTTTATGATTTCGCCAAAGGGAAAACTGCTCGGAATTATCCATACCAGTAAAAGTACCGCCAATTGTGCGTTTGATAAGGATTATAAATATCTTTACCTAACTACTACCGACAGGCTTTTAAGGGTACAGTTAAAATAACCTGAAAGTAATATATTATCTGTTCAAAATGCCACTCTGGCATTTAAGCTGCCTCTTCAATTTTTGATGAGGCAGTTCTATTTTATCCCGAAATTGATTGTACCAAATGAATTCTGCGTTTAACAGTTCTTTCAATTGCCGGATGTTAAATATTTTGAATTTCTCCTAATAGCAAACCGTAGGAAATATAACAATGAAGATATCCCTGAAACTGTTTTTCCATTAGGATTTGATGACTTTCCATCTAATGATTTTAAAGAATGGCTGGAGGCGATATTGGAAAAATTAAAATTCACGGGGAAAAATTGACTTTAACCTGATTGCGGAACATATCCTGATTTTAGACAAGAATGCACGAAAACAGGGTTTAAGGATTAAAAAGGTTATTTTCAGAATTGACATGAAAGACAATTTATACCAGACAGAATATGGGAAAGAATTAAAGTCATAGGGAATATACCTTGCACAAAACCTAACCCCATTGCTGAATAAATTGTATGATGATCATTACCACGTTGATATTGAGTTATTGGGGAAGGATTAATGCTTTATTTAAAACCTTGCCAACATTGAATTACTAAGGATTTTAAGCTTTTCAGGTTACCTGTACACATTAATTTCAATCCTTAAATTCGCCTGAAAACTAAAAACACATTATAATTGTTGTGAAAAAAGAAATCTTGTCAAAGAAAAGAAGATACTGCCGGTATTGAATAGTATGTCAAGCTTAAAATACATGCTGATATAAGGTTATTGCTTTGCTTTCGGGATTCATTCAAAAACATTAAATTAATTAATTTTAAAATTCAGATGCAGAAAATTGTTTTTTCATTCATCGTATCCATCATAATATCAGGTTGTTCATATAGAATTGGAAGAAATGGTTATAATTTGAAAAAGCTGATTACAGGAACTGTAAAATTGATATTGTAAGCGATCAGGTTTCAAAAGACCATAGAAGAAATATAGGCATTGCATTAGGAGTAGTTGTGGTTGGAATTATTTTGGGTTCTTTGATTTTTAGTAAGAAGATTAAAACAGGAATCCTGTGGTTTTAAATATGATAAGACCACGTATACCATTAATTGATAGCGGATTGCTATTTGCATCAAATCTTTTAAAACACACAGATATTGAATCCAAAATTAGAATAACTCATTTTGCCGGTTCATGAACATTGATTAAATTTGAGAAAAAACACAATGCAACAGATTCTTGAAAAAAGTAAATTGGAGCTGATAAACATCTGTCAATCACTTAAAGTTAAAAGACTTTATGCCTTTGGTTCAGCTGTCTCAGGTAGATTCACTGCATCAAGTGACATTGATTTCCTGATATCATTCATGGACAACATTTCCATTGAAGAGTATACAAATAACTATTTTTCACTTCACTATAAACTAAGAGACCTTTTTAAAAGAGATATTGATATTGTTACTGAAAGTACTTTGTCAAATCCATACTTTATCGAAAGTATCAATGAATCAAAAGAATTGATTTATGAAGCGTGAAATAAAAAAGTGCCTTTACGATATAAACACCGCGATAGATTCGATCTTTGATTATTTGGGAAGCGAAATGAATTCCAAAAAAATCAATTCTATTTCTCAACCAATCAATTTTCGCAAAATATAAAATGTAAAGACCATGAAACATCCATGTTTAATTCTAAACACACAACTTGTCCCGATTTATCGGGAAGGACATGTTTATTCTAAACGATTTTGGAAAGCTCAAATGTCTCAAATTGTGGATGTTCTCCTGTCCGGCTGCGCTAACCAGACGGGCATTTGACCAATAAAAAAATAAACAAATGAAATTAAAGCAAATCATTATTGTAATTATCATTACAGTTCTATGCTCCAGCTTTACAGTTTCAGCACAAAAATGCTTCATCAATGGAAACACAATTGGGATTGACAGCAAATCAATAATCCTTACCAAACCAGGAGAGGACTTGCGTTATGATGGATTAGAAATCCCGATTGAGAACGGTAAAATTGAATATGAATTGAATATTGATCAACCGCAAGGATATGAATTATTTCTTGGCGAGGCAAAATACATGGGTGGCAGGTTTATGTGTATTTTCCTTGAACCCGGCAAAATAAATATAACACTGCATCCTGAAAAGGAGTTTGATAAAAATATTGTAAGTGGCGGTCAGTTAAATGCTGAATATCAAAAACTTAAATATAAACTCGATTCAATTGAATTCAAAGTAAAACCGATATCAGACAGGCTGATGTTTATGTATGACAATGGAAGCAGTTTCAGCGATTCAATGAAAATCATACAGGGGAATTTAAAAAAAGCCAATACGCAGGACGAATTAAATGTATTGTATAAAAAAATTGAAAATCTTCAAAATGCAGGTTTGGATTTAACGCCGGAAGCAAATAAATTAAGAGAGATTATCCATCAAAATCAGCAAGAAATGCTTGATTTTCAACAGGATTATATCAATAAAAATCCTACTATAGTTTCCTATTTCCTGTTATACCAAAATCTTCTAATGGCTTATGAAAAAATGGATATTGCAAAGGCGAAAAACAGTTATAAGGTTCTTTCGGCAAAATTCCCTTTACATCCTTACACCAATGAGGTTGAGATTCTTCTCGGGAGCATTGCCAAAATACATCCAGGTGGAAAGTACATCGATTTTTCAGCACCCGACCTGGATGGAAAAATATTCAGATTGTCAGAACTAATAGACGGAAAAGTTGCATTGATAGATTTATGGGCTACCTGGTGCGGACCATGCATAGCAAAAAGCAGAAAAATGGTGCCTGTTTATCAAGAATTTAAAGATTCCGGTTTCGTAGTTGTTGGTGTTGCAGGCGAATTCAAAAATACTGACAATTTAACCAGGTTTTTAAAAAAGGAAAAATATCCCTGGCTAAACCTTGTAGAACTTGACAGACAGAATAACATCTGGGCAAAATATGGTATTCCAAATGCTGGTGGTGGTATTTTTTTAGTTGACAGGAATGGAACAATACTGGCTGTTGACCCGACAGCAGAAGAAGTTAAGGCTAAATTGAAAGTTTTGTTGAAATAATTCCTAAAAGCAAGTTATGCTTTTTATCATTTCAGGCATATTTCAAAATTGGAAACCAAATATTTAGTTTTATCTTTACATTACATTCGTTATCGAATTGAATATACTATTGTAAAAGCCAAATACTATGAAAATCAGCCTAATTCTATGCATCGCCATCATTGCACTTTGCAGTTGTAATAATCATCCTGAAGAAACTTTACACAGCAATTTTGTTCCCAACGGAAAAGGAATTATCAGGTTTCATGGAATAAACAGTAAAGACACCAATCATTATTCATTTTGGTACAATACTCAAATGCCAATCAGTCAGTACAAAAGGCAATTTTCTGTTTACTCAGATACTATGATAGAATATAAAATTGAAGCAGCTTTTCCGGTTGTTGTCAATTTTGATGATTACAGTACAGGTATCCGCTTTATGGTATTACCAAACGACACTTTAAATGTTTACCTGGAACCTAAAAAAGATAAACCGCTTGCTGATTGGGTGACTTACAAAGGAAAAACAGGTCTTGTTTCAACTTATTTGTCGAAGAAAAAGGTATTTTTATATGATGTTGTACCGTTACAATCTGAAACTCCATCAGATTTCAACAAAAGACTGGACTCGCTCAAAATTAAAGCCTTAGATTCACTTAATCAGTTCACTTTAAAGACAAAACTGCCCGATTGGTTTTTGAAATATGAAAAAGCAAATATTGTTTTTACTTGTGAATATCTGAAATATTACCAATACAATCAGCGCTATTGGAAGTACAATCAGTTTATTGAGAAAGAATTGAAAATTGATAAAGAAATGGCTGATTTACTCATTCATAATGAATGGATGTCTGATGAACTATTTTCTTATTTATCGAGCCTTAGAGAAAACAAATTTGACACAATTCTTCGACCCCAGCATGTTACAAAGGAAATTTATGATGAGTATACACAGGATAACATCAACCATGTTAAGGGTAAATTATCCCCCAGGATGCTTTCGTACTTTGTTGCAGCCAAAATATCTGTTTACCTTTGGAGGGATGAACTGGCCAAACTTTCAGCAAAAGAATTTAGTGCGGATTCAATAAGAGTTGAAAAACTTTTTAACGCAAACAAAACATTGATAACCGATACAGCTACCCTCAGATTTATAACTGATTATAAAACAAAACGATTAACAAGGGCCAATTATATTAAACAATTAAAAACTGGCGAACAGGCACCTGGCTTTCATCTCGAAGGATTTCAAAAAAACAAAGTTAGTCTTGATGATTTTAAAGGTAAACTTGTCTGCCTTAATTTCTGGGCTACCTGGTGTGGGCCTTGTATCCAATCCATTCCAAAAAAGAACGAATTGGTTAACAACTATGGAGATAAAAACTTTGTCCTGCTGAATATTTGCCTGGATAACAACTCCAAGGCATGGAAAGAAATTATTAAAACCAAAAATTTTAAGGGTATACATCTTTCGTGCCCCGGAAATTGGTCAGATTTAGTAAGCCAAAAATATGGTATTTCATCAATTCCGCATTATACGCTGATTGACAAAAGCGGAAATGTTATTATGAATGACATTAGCAGGGATTCTTTGGAGTATTATGTAAAGGCGAATATGTAAAACTGAATTTTATTGGAAATATTCTTTGACCATTATATGTTAAAAAGAAAAATGGAAATTAATCTTTATGTCGTACCGCTATTTCTTAAATTAATGTAAATCTGCAAAACCATTAGCCTGATGAATTTACAACTTTATCTTTCAAAAATTAAAAATCAGATATACAAAAGTCAAATAATTCTGATTTCATTACAATTCAAAAGAAGAATAATGACTATTTTAGGTGATTATAATTTGTAAAGTTGATTATTATGAATCAATTCAACCATCCATTCCAGGTATTCGTCAAGCCAATCGGAGCTTTATGCAATCTCGATTGTAGCTATTGCTATTACCTTGAAAAGGAAAAGCTTTATCCTGAAAAAAAACAAGCTAAAATGCCGTATGATGTACTCGAAAAATACATTGTTCAGCATTTGGAAACTTCAGTTGAAGAGCGTATACTTTTCTCATGGCATGGTGGTGAGCCAACGCTTGCCGGAATTGAATTCTACAAGAAATTAGTGGAAATTCAGAAAAAGAACAGGGTACACGGAAAAGAAATCCTGAACGGAATTCAGACAAACGGTGTTAATTTAAACGATGAATGGTGCCAATTCTTTTCTGAGGAAAATTTCTATGTCGGCATCAGCATTGATGGCCCGGAAGAAATGCACAACAAAAACCGTGTTTTGAAAAACGGGACTGATACTTTTCAAAAAGTTATGAATGGATACAAGCTGTTGAAAAAGTACAGCATAAATTCAGAAATTTTATGCGTGGTAAATGCTTATAATGTGGATCATCCGATTGAAGTTTACAATTTCTTTAAATCTTTGGGCACAAAATACATCAGCTTTTTACCTCTGGTTAACAGGGAATTGAATTCTGAAACGGGCGTAACTGCTGATTCTGTTCATGCAAAAGCCTTTGGTGAATTTTTAATTTCAATTTTCGATGAATGGCAGGTACACGATATAGGAAAAATTCAGATACAGATTCTCGAAGAAGCCTTCCGGACCGCTTTCAAACAGGAGCATACCTTGTGCATTTTTAAAAAAACATGTGGGGCTGTTCCGGTTCTGGAGCGCAATGGTGATTTTTATTCCTGCGATCATTTTGTAGACCATGAAAACTTCGTTGGAAACTTAAATGAAATTCACCTGGCAGATCTATTGAACAGTCCAAAACAAAAAGCATTCGGACAGGCAAAATTCAATACTTTACCCAATTATTGCCGGAATTGCGAAGTTTTGGATATGTGCAACGGTGAATGTCCGAAAAACAGGTTTATAAAAAGTCCCGGTGGTGAACCAGGACTCAATTATCTCTGCGAAGGTTACAGAAAATTCTTCAATCATTGCAGGCCATTTGTTGATGCAATAGCCATGCTTTCAGAAACCTGATAAAACTCAAATAAGCATTTAAATCATTTCTTTTGTTCAAAAAAACATCAAAATTAATTGGTCATTGAGCGGAGTCGAAATGCCAATTTCACCCTTTCAGTTTTTCTTTAAAAAAACCAACAGTTCGGCTCCAGGCCAGTTTGGCCGCTTCTTCGTTGTACCTGTCTTTATTGGTGTCGTTATTAAAAGCATGTTTGGTGCCCGGATAAACGTAAATCTGGTAGTTTATTCCCGCTTCTTTTAAGGCTTTTTCAAAGGCTTCAATTCCTCCGTTAATACGTTCATCATCACCAGCATAATGCGCCAGAATGGAAGCTTTTATTTTCGGAACATCTTCACTTTTAGGGCATGTGCCATAATAGGGTACTGCTGCCACTAAATCCGGCGAATTAACAGCCACATTATTGGTCATGGCTCCTCCCCAGCAAAATCCTGTACAACCCACCTTTCCGTTAGATTGTGGATGGGTTTTCAGGTATTTAACAGCAGCCACTAAATTCTTAATCGTTTTTTCAGGGTCCAGCGTTCTGAGTTTTGTCATGGCTTCGTCCACATTGTTGTCGGGTGTACCTCCCACAGGCGAAAGTGCATCAGGGGCAATGGAAAGAAACCCTTCTGCAGCCATTCTCCTGTTTACATCTTTAATGTGTGGTTGTAATCCCCTGTTTTCATGTATCACTATTACTGCCGGGTATTTTTTCTTTTTCTTTGGCCTGGCCAGGTAGGCTTTCATTTCGCCGGTTTCTCCGGGATAAGTAATGTCTTCGGTATACAATTCATCTGCTGCTTTGGTCAAATTTTCTTCTGCCTTAATATAATTGCCTTCAAATACCGGAATAAATTCTCTGGCGGCAAATGCACTACCCAGTAATAATCCGGCTTTTCTAAGAAATTCGCGCCTTTTAATCTTTCCTTCAACGTATAATTTATAGGTGTTTCCAAAATTTTTGTTCATCGCTGATTGTATTGGTTTCAGCTAGTCAATTTACGACATTTTACCCATTTTTAAAAATCATGATTTAAAAATTTAAAAGAATATTTTTTGAAAAAAGATGGAACAAAACTATCCTGAAAATAAAAATATTCTGCTATCCGATGCTTATCCTTTGGATTTTGCCGAAAAGATATTTATTTTTAAATTGTTTTTATATAAATAAGTTATTTAATGCTTCCATAAGCTTTATTCGTTTAATCTGATTAATCTTAACCTGTATGAAAAAAATCAAATCGATCAGTTATAAAGTCGTATTTATTGGACTGATTTTATTCTTTATTTCTTCACCTGGCTTTTTAAAAGCCCAGCTTTCAAATACCAACTCAATGTCGGATTACAATCCACGCGTGCTTTTTGGACTTGGAATAAGTTTTAATGAGTATGGCGCAGGGGTTGGAATGGAATTTCCTGTGGCGCCAAGGCTTTCTTTTTTGGTAAATGCCGGACTCGGTGGTTGGGGCTGGAAATTGAATGGTGGAATGAACCTCTACTTTAAACAGGTTCCTTATCAGTCAAGTTTAAGCATTGGTTATTCGCTTGCTTCAGGACTTGAGGATTTTAAAACCGAACTTGAAGTTTCAGGGGGTACAACAGAAACAGTTGTGCTTGATCTGTATAAAATTAGCACAATTAACTTAGTTTACAACTATAACCTGAAAGTTGGTCAGGCATCGAAATTTGTTTTTAGCGCAGGCGTAGCTTTTTGCCTGACTTCAAATCCTTATGATGTGCAGTCACAGGGAATTACGCTATCCTCCACCTCAGAGCAGGTGCTTCAAATGATGCAACCAGGCGGTTTGGTGGCTGGTATCAAATTCATGTTTGGAAAGTAAAATTAAATCGTATATATTGTAAAAACAGGCAGTCAAAATAGGATGGCAGCCTTTTTTTTGTAAATTATTATATACCTGGACAAATGAAACCGTATGTAGAAATTGCCAGAGTACTGGCCAAAAAAGATGTTGTGCTGAGCAAAGTAATCGCATCTGTTAAAAAAGAAATAAAACCCTCACCGGTAACCGATGTTTATTACTCCCTGCTCGAGTCCATCGTTTCGCAACAATTATCCATTAAGGTGGCCGATGTAATATGGAAAAGACTTACGGACCTGTTTGCCGATCAATATCCTCATGCAAAGCAAATTATTGCGTTTGAAGATGAAGTTTTAAGAAGTGTGGGATTATCGGGACAAAAAACGAAGTACATTAACAATGTGGCATTGTTTTCTCTTCAAAACAACCTTTCGTTCGATTACATCAATTCCCTCTCTGATGTGGAAATAATCGATTACCTGACCCAGATTAAAGGGATTGGAAAATGGACGGTTCAGATGATTCTTATGTTTACGATGGACAGGCCTGACGTTTTTCCGGTGGATGATTTCGGAATTCAATCGAAAATGAAATACTGGTACAACCTAAATTTGGAAAACAAGGAACTAAAGAATAAATTAATTGAAATTTCCGAAAACTGGCAACCTTACAGAACATTGGCGTGTAAGTATTTATGGCAATCTGAAATAAAAAAATAAGCGGATAAAACCATTGGTTCAAAAAAATTTTCATTTTAACCTAATTTTCCAAGCTCATTTCAAAATTAAATTAAGTTAATAAATGGCTTTCAAACTCATTGTTTATCTACAAATCTGAATTTAAATTTTTTAATTAATCCAAAATACTGTCAAATAGTAAATTAGACAATTAAGATTTTTTAACTAATATTGATCTAATACTAAATTCCTTATTTATTAACTTCTTAACTATTTGATTATGAGAAATTATTCCATTTTTTTAAGCTTATTAGCTTTTTCCTTATTTTTATTCGCTTGTCAGCAAGAACCACAGGTTAAAGATGATTTGAAAGTTTCTAACGAAACCTTAAGCCAGATTGCTTCAGCAGGCTATAACCACACCGGGGTTACTGCCGAATTTAACGAAAACGGGGTGGTTGTATACAGGGTTGAAGGTTGCTATGAATTTACCGGCGAAGATCTTGCCAATCTGGGATCACAATCACAAGCATTGTTGATTAGTGAAGAACAGTACCGCACCAATCTTTTGGTTACTGGTTTGCCCAGGGTGATAAAAGTGGCACTTAACAACCGACTTCCCAGTTCGTATGCTGCTGCTCTGGATTTGGCACTTTCGCGCTATAATGCAGAAAATTTGCAATTGACTTTTCAAAGAGTAACCACCGGTGCAAACATTACTTTTGTGCCCTCGCCTAAAAATGCAGGATATTTGGCTTCGGCAGGTTTTCCAACCTCAAACGGTAATCCTTACAGCCAGATTAAAATTAATGTAAATGCCATTGCCGGTCAACCCCAGGCTACTATTGCTTCGATTATGGCACATGAAATTGGCCACTGCATTGGTTTCCGCCATACCGATTATATGGACAGATCATACAGTTGCGGTGGTTCTTACTACAATGAAGGTGCAAGTTCAGTTGGCGCAGTTCTTATTCCCGGAACACCAACCGGGCCTGATGCTAATTCGTGGATGCTATCATGCATTGGTTCAGGGGATGACCGCCCATTCAATAACAACGATAAAACAGCATTAAATTACCTTTACTAAAAGAAGACAACCCGGTGAAGAGCCGGGTTTTTTATTTCCTGTCTGTAACTACAATTGTTTTTGCTGATTTTTTACCTGAATCTTCTTTAATCTCCAGTATATAATATCCGGTGGGTATTTCCCTTATCCGAAATGCCCTGATTGCACCCGGCTCCAAATATTCGCCATACAAGAGCCTTCCGGAAGATTCGTAAAGAGTGCACTGAATCCCGGTTTCATCGCCCGTAATTATATTTAAATCCGAACCCGTAGCCACAGGATTGGGGTAAACAAAGAGGTTGTTTTCGGGAGAATAGAAAATTTCCACTTCATCGCTGTAAAATAATTCATGATCTTCCCGCTCAAGACAAACCCGGTACACATTCCTGTTTGGAAACGGTTTAAAATCAAACAATTCAGTAATCAGCCCGGGCACAGGTTCATAGTTTTGAATTGTTTCAAATCCGTTTCCGGATAGCCTTTCGAGCCGAAATGAAGCCAGATGGTAATCTGAAGCCAGTTTTAGCTCCATCCATACTGTATCGGTAACTATCGATTCTGGTAAAAAAGAAATGATGTAACAACCCACGCCTGCCTGTGAATAATTTATAGTATTACTCGCAAACCCTTCATATCCATCAATTACAGGCGACACTGAATAAAAATAATCCTTTTTCGCTACAGCATCCAGAATTTTAAAAGTATCAGCAGTAGTTTCTATTTCTTCAAGGTATTTTGTCCCCAACTTGTAAACCTTGTACAATCCGGCATTGAACTGGTTATTCCATCTTAAAAGGGTTTCATCTTCGCAATTGTAGGCCACATCCATAAATATTGGTTTGGATACAACAAAAGTATCTGTAGTAAACTCCTGCGAAAGGGTTTTCATTCTGATTAAAACCGGTGAATTCAATTCTGGTGGTATCCATTCATAATAATTCCGCGATATTTCTATTTCGTCGGCAATAAGGTTCCAGGTATTTGTTCCTATCTGCTGGTATTCAAGACTTACCTCTTCATTGCCCTGATAATCCTGCCACCTGATATCCACAGGAACCTGCGAAAGCAATTGGTTGTTTTTTAAAGGATATATCCATTCAAATCCTGATTCGTACCCGTAACTCAAACTGAATGCCTGGGTTTCTTTTCTTACTCCGTTTCCGTTTACATGAATTTCGTATACGCCGGGCTCAGGAAATTCAATGCTTACCTGTTCCACATTATTCAAATGATCCTGCGCCCTTTTCGGGGCCTGCTTTAATGAATCCACATCCGGATAATCATTTAATACCCAGGGTTTCCATTCATTTCCAGACGAAGGATGTTTCACTTCCATGTCCAAATCATTAACCAGGGCCGAATCTGTATTCAATTCCGCATCCGGATCATTCCATACCAAAGTAACTTTTAATTTTGCTTCCCCCGCCGGAACGTTAATTTCGAAAATCTTTTCCTCTCCAGTGCTTAATGATGAAATGAAAAACCTGTTTTCATTGATTGTTTTAACTGCACCGTATGCATCCACCAATCCGTATCCACTTTCAAAATCAATTCCATCCGCACCTACCTCATCAGCACTGTTTATTAAAACTGATTTTACAAGCGAAGAGGGCGGCAATTCGCCATTGTTCAGCTTTTTATAGGCATCCTGAACAAGCAGGCAAATGCCCGAAACAATTGCAGCGGCATCGGATGTACCTCCTTCCCCCAAGGCAACAAGCTCTGGTTTTATCCTTCCATCATATGCCGGCCCCTTGCTGCTTAAAGGCGATATTTTTCCTGATTTGTCTACCGCGCCAACTGCCAACGTATTTTTAGACATCTTAAACTGCCCCGTAAGGTTTGCAAATCCTGGTACACCTGCGTATTTTCCTGTTTTACTGGTGTCTGCCCCCAGGTTTCCCGATGAAAATACATGTACCATTTCAGGATAATCGTTACATTGCCTGTCGTATTCCTTTGTTTCAATTCCGTAATAATTTTCAACCTGGTTTACGCCATAGGAATGGTTTTGTACAGAAATACCCAGGTTTTTCAAAGCCTGCAAATTATCGGGCAATAAATTTGTAAATGAAGACGAAGCCAGGTTCGCTTTCCATGCCACTCCTTTCCCTTTCGGGGATGAATTTCCGGCCCCTGCAATAAAACTGGCCATAAATGTGGCATGAAGTGTCTGTGTTTCAAAGGCCATCCCGGAATTAATTATTCGTCCACTGAAATCTATATCTGTGGTGTCAAAAAGCCTTTCTTTTATCGAAACCACCAGGCCATCCCCGTTAATTTGAGGGAAATAACTGTGTACCTGGTTAATTTTGTTATAGGATAAATCAAGGTTATCAATGGTTCTTTCTTCAAATGCCCTTCTGTCAGATACATCTATGAATTCCAACCACTTACAATTTTTAAGTAAATTCAGTTCAGAAAAAGTCAGGTTGTCAATTTCATATATTTTATTTCCTTTTTTTCTGATTTTTTGTTTTTTAAAATATTCACCGGCCCAATTTTTAAACATAACACTGTCGTTTATAACTATCCTCACATTTTTAGTGGTTTTGCCGTTTTTAAGGTTTACAAGAAGTGGAGAAATCTTACTGGCTCTATTATAAAGATTTTCCTGACTTTTTAATGCAAAAACAGTCCATAAAAACAAGGAAAGTATTAAGTATTTTATTGCCGGATTTATCGCCATTTTAATGGTTTTTATAAACTTAATCAAACAAATTTAGTGAAATTGAAAACCTTACAAAATTTCTATTTTTAACCGATTTGTTCTTTTACTGTATTTTCATATTCCCCCGGTTGAAATTCATTCTTTTTTAAATTTTTCATAAATTCGTAATTCATAACCCTGAAAGTAAGATTTAACTTTAATGAAAAACGAAAAGAACAAAGTTGCTTTCCTGTCTGTTATTGCTGCGGTTTTCCTTACGGGATTCAAGCTTGTAGTTGGCATAATAACCGGAAGCCTTGGCATTTTGTCCGAAGCCCTCCATTCAGGTCTTGATTTGGTGGCGGCACTTATAACTTATATTTCTGTTAAAATTTCAGACAAGCCTGCTGATGAAAACCATCATTTTGGCCATGGTAAAATTGAAAACCTATCGGCCCTTTTCGAAACCATTTTACTTTTAATTACCTGTTTCTGGATTATTTATGAAGCAGTGAGCCGTCTTTTGTCAGGTGAAACTCATGTTGAAGTTACAGTCTGGAGCTTTGTTGTGGTAATTTCTTCCATTGTTATTGATTACTCAAGGTCGAGGGCTTTAAAGCGGGTGGCCAAAAAGTACAACAGCCAGGCCCTTGAAGCCGATGCCATGCATTTTTCAACGGATATCTGGAGTTCGCTGGTGGTGCTACTGGGTTTGATTTTTGCACATTTTGGCTGGTTTTTTGCCGATTCTGTTGCTGCCCTGGTGGTTGGTTTCATTGTAATTTATGTTTCGTATAAACTTGGCCGGCGTGCAATTGATATACTTTTAGACAAAGCACCTTTATCCACTTATGCGGTTATTGAAAAAGCCATCCGGGGAATATCAGAAATTTCGCATTTTCATGATATAAAAATCAGGAGCGCCGGGGCCGATACTTTTGTTGAATTGAACATACATGTTAAACCGGATTTAAATATTAAAGAAGCCCATCAGATTGCCCATAAAGCCGAACAGGAAATACTAAGGGTGGTTGAACGATGCGAGGTTCATATCCATATTGAACCGGAAGAAAGTAATAACTAAATCTAATATTTCTTGAAATACCTACTATTAGGCATAATGTTTAAAATGTCATTTAGTTAGTGATACATTGTAGATTAAGTTTTAAAAAATTGGTGTAATTTGGTGCATTTGTGTATTGGTGGCTAAATATTTTTGCCACAAACTTAGCGAAGCGATC
>JAXLTR010000018.1:0-71864 GCA_046329965.1 Bacteroidales bacterium
ACAGCTACACTTGTGCAGGAAATTGCAAGTGCAAGTATTGAACAAAAAGCAGGTACAGAGCAAATTAATCAAGCTATTCAACAATTAAACTCAATTACCCAGTTAAACGCAAACAGTGCTGAGAATTTAGCTTCACGAGCTGATAACTTATCTAAACTAGCTGAAAAACTAAGCAAACTTGTTTCGTTTTTTAAACTTGAAAACAAAGAGATTCATTCCGGAAAAGAAAAGTTATCTAAAATTAAGGCTTCCGATCAAAAAATTAAAAGCATCCTGGATGAGAGAAAAAAAATAGAGAAAAAGATGCCGGAATCAATAGTAAAGGAGGAAAAAGATCAAAAAATTGAACAGTTTAAGGAGAATAAGGGAATAAATCTGAATCTTGAAGATGATTTGAATTTAGATAAAGGATTTGAAAAATTTTAATTGAAAATATAAAGTTTATAGTAAAATTGACGTTTCTGCCTCATGGAAGAACTTGATTTACAAAGAATTTTTGCAGCACAATTGTCAGATTCGGAATTTTCGAAGCTAAGTAAATTTATTTATACCCAATACGGGATTAAAATGCCGCCCGAAAAGCGTATAATGCTACAGAGCCGTTTACAGAAAAGGCTTAGGGCTTTAAAGATTTACACATTTAAAGAATACATCGATTATGCATTTCAACATGGAAACGATGAGATTATCCACATGATGGATGTTGTTTCAACGAATAAAACAGATTTTTACCGGGAACCTTCCCATTTTGAATTTCTCCAGCAATCAATTCTGCCAAAGCTGTATACAGAAAAAAGACAAATTAAGGTTTGGAGTGCCGGCTGTTCAAGCGGACAGGAAGTTTATACCCTGGCAATTGAATTGAGTGAGTTTTCAGCCAAAAATTCCGGATTTGATTATTCCATTCTGGGAACAGATATTTCTACACTAATGCTAAAGAAAGCCTATACAGCAATTTATACAGAAGATATGGTTTCGATGATTCCACTTGATATAAAGAAAAAATATCTGTTAAAAAGCAAAGAAAAAGCCAAAAAGCTTATAAGGATAAATAACCTTTTACGAAACAAAGTAAGGTTCCAGAGAATTAATTTTATGGATGATCATTATGGTGTAAATGATCAATTCGATATCATTTTTTGTCGAAATGTTTTAATTTATTTCGACAGGGAGACGCAGGAAAAAGTAATTAATAAACTTTGCAATTATTTACGAAACGATGGATTTTTCTTTTTAGGACATTCTGAATCCATTACCAATTTGAATGTTCCTTTAAAGCAGTTAAAACCAACTGTTTATTCGAAAAACAAGATTTAGTACTTAAAATTAGCAAAATGAGTAATATTGTTATTACTGATGAACTTTTAATTGAGGAATTAAAATTAAGATTCCAGGAAAAAAAAGAATCATTGGAAAAGCTTGAGAAAATAACTAAAGAGCTTAAGGAAGTAAATGCAAAACTAGCTGAATCTGAAGCTTTAAAAAGCCACTTTATTTCAAACATCACAAATGAGATTGTAAATCCGTTTACCTCAATTGTGATTCTATCAAAAAATATTTTATCAGTAAAAGAAGGCGATTGGGAAAAAGTCAGAAGGATGGCAAATCTCATCCATTCAGAAGCTTTTAACCTCGATTTTCAGCTTAAAAATATTTTTGCCGCAGCCGAAATTGAAGCGGGAGAGCTTTATATGGAAGTTTCAAATGTAAAAGTTGACCTCTTAATTGAAGCCCTAATGGAATCGTATACGCCTGAAACTACTAAAAAACAGCTGGTTTTTGAATTTATTAAAGAAAAACCGGATGATGAAAACTTTATTTTTAAAATCGATTCGGAAAAACTTAAATTAATTTTGTCAAACCTGGTTGATAATGCAATAAAATTTAGTAAGAACAATAAAATAGTTATAAGAAGATGGACTGAAGGCAATTTGCTAAATATTTCGGTTCAGGATTTTGGAATTGGAATTTCTGAAAACAACCAAAAAATAATTTTTGACAGGTTCAGGCGACTCGATACCGGAATTAATTCCTTAAACCGGGGGCACGGACTTGGACTTTCCATAAATAAAGCGCTTCTGGATTTTCTGAATGGAAATATAGATATTAAAAGCAAAAAAAACGAAGGAACAACTTTTACCATTGTAATTCCTGAAGCGTTGGATGATCCTGAAGCATTCTCTGCTGATGGAAATGAAATGCTTTTTGATGTTGATGAGGTCTTTTAACATTTAAACGAATGGAAAGACCTAAGCATTTTTTATATCCAGGAGCAATTTTTGTAAACCCCGAGCCATATCTGATAACAACAATATTAGGTTCATGTGTGGCAGTTTGCGTTTACGATCCCGTGCTTAAAGTGGGAGGTATGAACCATTACATGCTGCCACTGTGGAACGGACAAGGGCTTGCATCTCCAAGGTATGGAAACATTGCAATCAGAAAATTAATCGATAATATTGAAGCCTTGGGCAGCCAGCGATCAAATTTAAAAGTCAAGCTGTTTGGTGGAGCCGAAATTATCACTTCCACAGTAAGTCAATTTATGATTGGCGAAAGGAATATTAGCATTGCCAAGGATATGTTACACGAGGATAAAATCCCTATTATTGCAACCAGTGTTGGCGGAAAACTTGGAAGAAAAATAATCTTTGATACATATACCGGTGAAGTAAGACAGAAATACGTGGGTAATCAGAGTTAAAAAATATGCGGCTGAATTCTTGGGCATAAGTTCTGGTAGGTAATTGTTTTAAATTATTTTTATAGATTTGCCTGGTAAACACTTTTAGATGAGAAAAATTAAACTGCTCATTGTTGATGATTCTGCTGTGGTCAGGAATGCCCTTACTGAGATTTTCAATTCAGATCCTGAAATTGAAGTAATGGGTACTGCCAGTGATCCATATATTGCTGCCAAAAAGATTCAACAGGAAGTGCCAGATGTAATTAGTCTCGATATTGAAATGCCCCGAATGGATGGATTGACTTTTCTCAGGAAAATTATGTCGCAGCATCCAATTCCGGTGGTGGTTATTTCAAGCTTAACTGAAAAAGGTACCCAAACTGCACTTAAAGCACTGGAATATGGAGCTGTAGAGATTATACTTAAACCCCAGTTCACCTCAAGGCAATCTATTGAAGAATCAAGAATTAAGCTATGTGATATTGTAAAAGCCGCTTCTCAATCCAGAATTAAAAGAAAATCAATTGTTAAACAAATGACAGTTGAGCCAAAATTATCGGCAGATGCTGTTATACTTAAAACCAGGACATTTAGCCTTCCGCAGACTACGGATATTGTGGTAGCTGTTGGCGCTTCAACTGGTGGTACTGAAGCCCTGCGTGTTTTTCTCGAAGCTTTGCCGGTTGATGCACCAGGAATTGTTATAGTTCAACATATGCCCGAACATTTTACCCGGTCGTTTGCAAACAGGCTCAACGATTTATGTAAAATTTCAGTAAAAGAAGCCGAAGACGGTGATTCCGTGCTACAGGGAAAAGCCCTGATAGCTCCGGGAAATAAACACACCTTATTAAGAAGATCAGGCGCTAAATATTTTGTTGAAGTAAAAGACGGACCACTTGTTAACAGACACAGGCCTTCTGTTGATGTTTTATTTCGATCAACTGCTCTGTATGCTGGTAGTAATGCCATTGGTGTGATTATGACCGGAATGGGTGACGACGGGGCAAAAGGTCTGCTTGAAATGAAAGAAGCAGGCGCTAAAACAATTGCACAGGACGAAAAATCATGCATCGTATTTGGAATGCCCAAAGAAGCTATTAAATTAGGCGCCGCAGATACCATCCTTCCATTAGAACAAATTAGTGCACATGTTTTAAATTTAAAAAAGAGGTTTTAAACTCAATTTTTATCCTTTTTGTTATGGAATCTTCATATAAAAACAATATAGAGCCCCATTCATATAGATTTGATTTTATATATCGCTTCTTTTGCTGGTGCTCAGGAGCCAGGCTCTATCTTTTAAAGAGTTGTCCAACAGATTATAATAAATATTTCGGCATAGGGATTATTGTTTTTCTAACAGGAATAATGGCTTGTTTAACAGGCTTTTTTGCCTCGTTCATGATATTCGAGTCCGTTTTATTATCCCTTGTATTTAGCATTTTTTGGGGCATACTCATTTTTTTCCTTGACTGGTATATAGTTTCAAGCTTAAAAAAGGAAGACAAGATTCTTTCTGAAATTCTGTTTGCACTTCCCCGGTTAATTCTTGCGCTATTTTTAGCTGTAGCTATCTCAAAACCATTAGAACTTAAACTATTTGAAAAAGAAATTGATGCTGAACTTCAAAAAATCCAAACGCAAAAAAACATAGATTTAAACGTAATGGTTGACAGTGAATATGAGGATGTTGCGTTGCTAAAGCAAGAAAATGAAAAGCTTTATAACGAGTTGAAACAAAAAGAAGAATTACGCAACAAACTTTTTAATTTAATGATTGAAGAGGCTGAAGGTAAGAGTCCTACAGCTCGTATTGGAAAAGGTTCTGTATATAAAGAAAAAAAAGACCAGTTTGAAAAAATTGACACTGAACTTAAAGAATTAAAAATAAATTATAACGCTTTGATTGATAAGAACCTGCTTAAAATCGATCAACTTGAAAAAACAAAGCAGGAAAAAACATTGCTGGCCAAAGAAAATATAGGTCGGGCCGATGGACTATTAGCCAGGCTTGAGGCATCAGCAAAATTATCTGATTCAAACGATACCATTAAATATGCAGGTTGGTTCATTTTTTTGCTTTTTGTTATAATTGAATCTTCACCAATCCTGGTAAAACTCTTGTCGCAAAGAGGGCCTTACGATGAATTAATTGAAAAAGAAGAATTTGAAAAGCAGGTTGAATTTAAAAAGCAAAAAATTAAGGCTAAAATACTGGCTAACAATTATCTTGAGCTTCTGAAACAAAAGGATGAGCTTGAAATTGAATCAGAGAAAAGGAACAATGAAAAATTAATTAAAGAAATAGAAGCTGCCAAAGAAGAAATAAACAAACTTGCTGTAGGTAAGTGGAAACAAAAAGAAATTGACCAGATTACCAGTCAGGTAGGAAAAATAAATGAAGAGTTGAAAGAGAATTCTGAAGAACAAAGAGTTGAACAGATTCAGGAATTGCCAGATAATGAAAATGAAACTCAACTGTTAATCGATAAAGAAGATAATGCAAAATCCTGATTAGAAATAGATTGAATAAAAATGAAGTTATTCAAGATTTTAATTGTTGATGATATTTTTTCGAACAGGTTATTGCTTAGTTCTACTCTAGAAGGAATTGGCGTTGCATCAGCATCGGTAAGCAACGGACAACTCGCCATTGAGGCCCTTGAGAATGACGAATTCAGCCTTGTATTAATGGATATTGAAATGCCCGTTATGAATGGGCTGGAAACAGTAAGGTTTATTAGAAAAAATATGCCTGAACCTGTTCGTGATATGCCTGTTATTGCACTTACTGCTCATAATCCGGCCGAATTTGGACATGAAATACATACAGCAGGGTTTAGTGAAATCCTGTCGAAACCCTATTCCATTGAAAAGATACAATCCTTAATTTCAAAATATCTTTCTATAAAACCATCCTAAATGTAAAAAAATGTTGAAATTTTCATACAATAGTTTGAATTATAAAAAAAAATATTCAACTTTGATATGAAAATACAAATTGATTGATTCATCCAGGGTAATTACTATAAATATTTGAATATTAGACTTTTAAACATTTGCCTGGAAAATATTACCTATTATTTCACTAATTTGTATAGTATTTGTAAAATAGCCATTGAAGTTTTATCTTTAACAAGATCAAATACAAAATCTGGAGTTTTAATTGATGAAGTTAATCTATGAATCAGTCCGAAAATAAGAATTATATCATTAATTACAGTATTTACGCTTTTATACTTGCCATATTAATCTGGTTGATTTACAGGGTTAACGGGGTAATTAACCATTCCTCCAATTATTCTCTTTACGGATTGTTTCAATATTATAAGACGTATCCGTTAAACTGGGTTTTCGATTTTGTTCTCTTTGTTTCGCTTGTTTTTATTGGATACCTGATTGGTAAATACTTTGCAGACAGGGAGACCGGATTAAAACAGGAGTTGGAATTTGAAAAGGAAAAAAACAAAAGAGTTTTCCAGTTTACAGAAAAACTCAGGCAGAGGAGTCTTGCCAATGAAGAAATTCTTTTTCGTAACGATGAACTCTCAAAATCGTTAATCAATCTCAGGGACGAAATTCTGCTTAAAGAAAAAGAAGAACAGTTAAGAAAAGAAGAAGAAGGTCAAAGGCACTGGATTACTGAAGGATTGGCCCGATTTGGAGATGTTTTGCGCGAAAATAACAGCAACCTTGAAGTATTGTCGTACAGTGTGGTAAGTGAAATGGCACAATATCTTAAATGCCAGCTTGTAGGAATTTTTGTTATTGATAATCCGAACGAAGATAAACCTGTAATTGAACAAACAGGAGCCTATGCCTATGGAAGGAAAAAATTTGCTGATAAAAAACTCGAATGGGGCGAGGGCCTGGTTGGCGCTTGTATTCTTGAGCGGAAAACGGTTTTTCTTAAAAATGTAACAGAATCTTATGTTCAGATTACTTCAGGATTGGGGAAAGCAAATCCACGCAGTGTAATTATTGTACCCCTTATTTTTAACGAAGAAGTATTTGGGGCACTTGAAATAGCCTCGTTAAAAGTATTTGGTGATTATGAAGTAGAATTTGTTGAAAAAGTTGCTGAAAGTATTGCTTCTACAATTTCGAGTTTGAAAATTAATATGCGTACCTCGCAATTGCTTAAAGATTCGCAGGCTCAGCAAACAATAATGACCCGGCAGGAGTCTGAAATGAGACGGAGTATGAACGAGCTCCGGCAAACCCAGATAGAAGCTGCCAAACAAAGTGAACAGTTTATCAGTTTTACAAATTCGGTAAACCACACTATGATAAGGGCAGAATACTCCATTGATGGAGTACTTCTCTATGCAAATACAAAATTTCTGCACAAACTTGGCTATTCTTCGAATAAAGAAATAGAAGGTCAGCATATTTCAATGTTTATTAACGAGAAAGACAGGGAGTGGTTTGATGAATTATGGAACAGGCTTAAAGATGGCGGCGAGCATTTCGAAGGGGATATGAAACATGTCTCGAAACAGGGAACTGATTTGTGGACTATGGCCACTTATGTGAGTGTGAGGGATCAAAACGGGAGGCCTGAAAAAATACTGTTTCTTGGAATCGATATGACAGAATCGAAAAAACAAAGCCTTGATTATACAGGGCAGATTGATGCACTCAATCATTCTACAATTAAAGCAGAGTTTTCGCCCGGAGGTAAAATCATAGATTATAATGAGAAGTTCCAGGAAGCCTTAAGCTATGAACCAGCTGATTTGCAGGATAAAACAATTTTTGATTTTATAAATCCCTCCGAAATTAACGAATTTTCAATTATCTGGAAAAACGTGATTGCAGGGGTACCATTTGAACGAAGATTGAAAATGGTAACCAGGAATGGCGCCGAAAAATGGTTTCATGGCACTTTTTCAATTGTTCACGATATGTATGGCGATATTGCCAAGGTAATTTATATTGCCTATGATATTACCAACCAAATTAGTATTGAACGGAAAAACAAAATTCAAACTGAAAAACTTAAGGAACAAGAAGAAAAACTGCAACATTCCCAGGACGAACTTACCCGTAAACTTAGAGAAGCACGCGAAGAAATGAGGGCCCAATTTAGTGAAATAGAAACGGTTAAGGTGCTTAACGAAAAAACACTTGAAGGAATGCTCGATGCAGTAGTAACTATTAATCAGGACGATAAGGTTCAGTTTTTTAATAAAGCTGCTGAAGATCTTTGGGCCATGAACCGCAAACAAATTTTGAACAAACATATAAGTGAACTTCTGCCAGATAAATATATCGAAATGGGGGAAAATTATATGGGGCAGTATTTCAGGTATGGAGATGATACTCTGCTAAATACACGAACCGAAGTGTTTATAGTTGACAAATATGGCGATCCCGTTTCAGTATTGTTAACCCTGTCTGAAGCACAAATAGGAAAACGGTATAGCCTCACTGCTTTTATCCAGAAAATAGAAGTTGAACTTTTCTGATTTTCAGCATTTTAGATCAAGTACTTCTGAAAAATAAAAAGTCATTTCTTTTCCAAGTTATCAACAGTCAAGTTTAAGTTTACTGATATTTTAGAAATTGGCCGCGTTGCATGTTAATAACTTTGCATTTTGCCAAAATACTCTATCAAAGGGAATATTTTATATTTGCAGAAATTTCTGATAATGGTAGAGCAATATTCCGAAGATTCAATAAAAACGCTGGATTGGAAAGAACATATCCGGAAAAGACCTGGTATGTATATTGGAAAATTAGGCGATGGTTCCTCCCAGGACGACGGCATTTATATTCTGCTCAAGGAGGTTTTTGATAACTCTATTGACGAATATATGATGGGCTTTGGGAAAAAAATTGATGTTAATATTACTGATCATAAGGTTCAAATAAGAGATTACGGAAGAGGAATACCCCTTGGTAAACTTGCCGATGTTTCATCAAAAATGAATACAGGTGCAAAATACGATTCCAAAGTATTTAAAAAATCAGTAGGTTTGAATGGGGTAGGGATTAAAGCGGTTAATGCCTTATCTCATAAATTTGTTATTCGTTCATTCAGGGACGGGGAAGTAAAAGAAATTCATTTTTCGAAAGCTGAGATAATTGAAGAATTTGATATTACAAAAACTACCGAACCCAACGGAACCGAAGTTACTTTTATTCCTGATATTTCAATTTTTGGCGAATTTCATTTCTTGTCAGCATACGTCGACTCAATGCTGCGGAATTACACTTATTTGAATTCAGGCCTCACTATAAACTTTAACGGGCAAAAGTTCTTTTCTAAAAATGGACTGCTTGATTTGCTTGCTGAAAATACAAATGGCGAAGGTTTATATCCAATTATTCACCTGGTGGGCGAAGATATTGAAATTGCCATGACACATGGCAACCAGTATGGCGAAGAGTATTATTCGTTTGTGAATGGTCAGCAAACTTCACAGGGAGGTATGCATCTACTTTCTTTCAGGGAGGCCATTGCCAAGGTGATTCGCGATTTTTACAAAAAAGATTTCGACGTTTCTGACATTCGGTCATCCATTATTGCAGCCATTAGTATTAAAGTTGAAGAACCTGTATTTGAATCGCAAACCAAAACAAAGCTGGGTTCAAAAAATATGACCCCCGATGGTGTTTCTATACGGAATTACATTATTGAATTTCTTTCAAAAGAACTCGATAAATACCTGCATATGAATCCTGAAACAGCCCAGGTTCTTTTAAAGAAAATTCAGGAGTCAGAAAAAGAAAGAAAAGCCATCTCAGGAATTCAGAAACTGGCAAGGGAAAGAGCAAAAAAAGTAAGTTTGCATAATAAAAAACTGAGAGATTGCAGGGTTCATTATAACTCAGATGACGTAGAAAGAAACCGATCAACAATTTTTATAACTGAAGGTGATTCTGCCAGTGGATCTATAACAAAATCAAGGGATGTGAATACGCAGGCAGTTTTTAGCCTTAAAGGTAAGCCACTAAATACCCATGGCCTCACGAAAAAAATTGTTTACGAAAATGAAGAGTTTAACTTGCTTCAGGCTGCCCTGAATATTGAAGAAGGCATTGAAAATCTCAGGTATAATAACATTATTATTGCCACCGATGCCGATGTGGATGGTATGCATATAAGACTATTACTGATTACTTTTTTTCTGAAATTTTTCCCCGAAGTTGTTAAAAAACAACACCTTCATATTTTACAAACTCCGCTTTTCAGGGTTAGAAATAAAAAAGAGACCATTTATTGCTACAATGATATTGAAAAACAAAATGCCATTGAAAAACTTGGTAAAAACTGTGAAATTACCAGGTTTAAAGGCCTTGGTGAAATCTCGCCCGACGAATTCAAATTTTTTATTGGCGATAAAATGAGGCTCGAACCTGTTCTGCTCAACAGGGACGAATCGACTGTGAATTTACTTGATTTTTACATGGGAAAAAATACGCCCGAAAGGCAGGATTTTATTATTGACAACCTTCGTATAGAAGAAGATTTACTGGAAGATGTTTTGGTTACAGAATAAACAAGGGATAAATAAAAATTCGTTCCGGCTTAAAGAAATATAATATGACAGAGGAACCTATTAGCGATTTGGAACTAAATAATTCCGAATTTTCTAATTTTGATAATGATAAGGAACTGCACGATGTGAATTACATTTCGGGAATGTTTAAAAACTGGTTTCTCGATTATGCTTCATACGTAATCCTTGAGCGCGCTGTGCCTCATTTAATTGATGGTTTGAAACCTGTTCAAAGACGCATTTTGCACTCAATGAAGCGGCTCGATGACGGCAGGTACAACAAAGTGGCCAACATTATTGGGCATACCATGCAGTTTCATCCTCATGGCGATGCTTCAATTGGCGATGCACTCGTACAACTGGGTCAAAAAGATTTACTTATTGATATGCAGGGAAACTGGGGCAATATTTATACAGGCGACAATGCTGCTGCCCCACGGTATATCGAAGCGCGATTATCAAAATTTGCACTTGATGTAGTTTTTAATCCAAAAACTACAAGCTGGAAGTTATCATATGATGGAAGAAACAAGGAACCCATAAACCTGCCTGTAAAATTTCCATTGTTGCTGGCCCAGGGTGTGGATGGTATTGCCGTGGGTTTGGCATCTAAAATTTTACCACATAATTTTAATGAATTAATTGATGCTTCTGTTGCGTTTTTAAAAAACGAAGATTTTGAATTGTTACCAGATTTTCCAACATCAGGACTGGCCGATTGTTCTAAATACAACGATGGACTTAGGGGGGGTAAGGTTAGGATTAGGGCAAGAATTGAAAAATTCGACAAAAAAACCCTTGTAATTAAAGAAATTCCTTTTGGAAAAACCACTGGTTCACTCATTGATTCAATTTTGCTTGCCAATGATAAAGGCAAAATTAAAATAAGAAAAATAGACGACAATACAGCCGAAAATGTTGAAATTGTTGTGCATTTAGCCAATGGTACATCACCCGACTTGATGATAGATGCCCTTTATGCCTTTACTGACTGTGAAGTTTCTATTTCACCAAACTCTACAGTTATTAAAGAGGACAAACCCTACTTCATTGGAGCAAAGGAATTACTTAAAATTTCAACCAACAATACACTTGAACTACTCAAGCTGGAACAAAACATAAGGTTGACCGAGCTGGAAGATGCCTGGCACTTATCTTCGCTTGAAAAAATCTTTATTGAAAACAAAATATACCTGCTTATTGAAAAATGTGAAACCTGGGAAGAAATTATACAAACAATTGATAAAGGACTGGAACCTTTTAAGAAAGCCTTAAAAAGAAAGGTTACTACTGATGATATAACCAACCTTACTGAAATTAAAATTAAGAGAATCTCTAAATTCGATGGTTTTAAAGCGGATGAATATATTAAGAGCATTGAAAATGAGATTAAAGTAGTGCATCATAACCTTGAACATATTGTTGAATTCACAATTAAGCATTTTGTTGATTTAAAAAAGAAATATGGTAAAGGGAAAGAACGCAAAACAGAATTAAGGAGTTTCGATAATATAGAAGCCACAAAAGTTGTGATTGCCAACGAAAAACTCTACGTAAACTATGAAGAGGGTTTTGCAGGTACCGGACTGAAAAAGGATCAATATATCTCAGATTGTTCGGATATTGATGATATTATAATTTTCAGGCGCGATGGCACTTATATAATAACTAAAGTGTCTGAGAAAATATTTATTGGAACCAATGCTATTCATGTATCGGTTTTCAATAAAAACGACACACGTACCATCTATAATCTTGTTTACAGGGATGGGAAAACAGGATATGCATTCATGAAACGTTTTGCAGTTAAAGGTGTTACACGCGACAAAGAGTATTTTTCCACGCAAGGCAACCCTAACTCAAAAATCCTTTATTTTTCAGCAAATCCAAATGGTGAAGCTGAAGTGGTAAGGGTTATGCTAAAGCCCAGGCCCAGGCTTAAAAAACTTTCTTTCGATATCGATTTTGCCGGTTTGGACGTAAAAGGTAGGAACTCTATGGGAAATATTCTTACCAAGCATATGATTCATAAAATTTATATTAAGGAAAAAGGTTTGTCAACGCTTACCGGACAGAAATTATGGTTCGATTGGGATGTAATGCGTTTGAACGTTGATCAGCGGGGTCAATTTGTCGGCGAATTTAAAGCCGATGACAAGTTGTTGATTATTGCCAAACAGGGCTATTTCAGAATAACCAATTTTGACCTGAGCAATCATTTCGAAGATAACATTTTAAAAATTGAAAAATTCAGACCCGGGAAAACCTACTCGGCAGTTTATTTCGATCCAGAAAAAGAATTTTATTTTCTAAAAAGATTTGAACTTGAAGAATCGGAGCGTAATGCATGGTTTGTTCCAGAAGAAGAAGGGGCATCACTTCTCTGTATCTCAGAAGATGACTATCCTCAGCTTAAAATTGAATTTGGTGGAAGATACAAAAACCGTTTACCGGAAGTTGTAAATGTTGCCGAGTTTATTGGGGTAAAAGGTTATAAAGCAAAAGGGAAAAGGCTGACCACCTATGAGGTTGGATCAGTTGAATTTATTGAACCTTTGGAAGTTGAGGATAAATATTCAGAAACTGAACTTATCGATACTGAATCGGATGATTCCATTGATGAATTAAGTGAAAATCAGGATATTCCATTTGACATTACGGATAAAGATGGCAACCAGCAATCCTTAGATTTTTAAATCATGCGTATTTACCTCGTGGGTATGATGGGTAGCGGAAAAACTACTATTGGTAAAAAACTTGCTAAAAGACTTCTTTACAATTTTTATGATTTGGATGAGTTAATTGAAAAGAGAGAGGGGATAACCATTTCAACTATTTTTGAACAAAAAGGCGAGGAATACTTCAGACATATTGAACAGCAAGTGCTTCGTGAAACTTTTAAATTTGGAAATACAGTTATTTCAACCGGAGGGGGAACCCCATGTTTTTTCGATAATATAAATGAAATAAACCGGAACGGAGTTAGTATTTACCTTAATACAGACATAGATCTGCTTATGAGCAGGTTGGTGAGTGGCATTAAACACAGGCCCCTGCTTAAAAATAAAACAAACGAAGAGCTTAAAGAATACCTCGAAAATTTATTGTCGCAAAGAATCTTGCATTACAAAAAAGCCCATTTAATATTTAATGCAAAGGATATTACAACAGATAAGCTGTTGGAAGTGTTGGTTTCAAAATCCTAGATTATTGATTGAGTGCCAGTTCAAGACATTCATTTAATAGTTGTTCCCTTTCAATTGGAACAACGCCCACTTTTTCACAAACAAGCCCGCCCGAAATATTTGAAATCCAGGCAATTTCTCTCGGATTTAAACCTGCTGCAAGGCACAAACTGGCTGTACTGACAACAGTATCGCCTGCCCCCGATACATCTGCTATATCCCTTATCTCTGCCGGTATCTGGTGATAGTTTTTTCCATCACTGATAAATACACCTAGTTCAGATAATGTTGTCATTACCAGATGAATTTGTTGTTCTTTCTGTAAAATTTTTGTGGCTTCAAAAATTCCTTCTGTATCTTTTTTACTAATATCCAATTTCAATCCTTCAACAAGTTCCTTAAAATTTGGCTTAAATAAATCAACACCTTTAAAGTTTTTGAAATTTCTTTTTTTAGGATCCACCAGGGTTGGAATATTGTGTGTTTTCGCAAGTTTAACCACTGAATTAATAATATTTGGCGTAATTACACCTTTATCATAATCCTGAAAGATGATTGCATTGATACCTGATTTTTCAATAATTGAATTTATAATACTAATGAATTCATTTTCAATTTCTTCAGTAATATTCGATCGGATTTCTTCATCAATTCTTAAAAGATGGTGGTTATCGCTCATTACCCTTGTTTTTACAGTGGTAATTCTCGAAGCATGCTTAAGAATTCCATTGGTACTAATGGTTCCTTTTTTCATAATATCAGTCAGCAGTTCTGCCTTATCATCATTACCAATTACTGAACACAGAATAGGATTAGCCCCGAGGGATTTAATATTTTGTGCAACATTGGCAGCACCTCCAAGCCGGTGTTCCACCCTGGTTCTTGATATAATAGGTACCGGTGCTTCAGGAGAAATCCGTTCCACAGTTCCCCAGAAATAGGTGTCTATCATAACATCTCCGACAATCAGAATATTGAATTTTGTAAATTTTTCGAATAATTCAATGAGCCTTTCTTTTTTCATTTTAATAATTTCTATGCATTCCCAATTTTGTACAAATATAGGCAGAATTAAGCCATTTAGACATTTAACCCATTCATTGGTCATTGAATTGTGGCGATTTTTATTTTTTTTTTGACTGAATGCTGGTTTAATATGGGTCTACATCATAAATTATTTGTAACGACTTAAATTCACTAAATTGCAATGTATCTCTTTCAATTTCAAGTATTTGCGTTTTAAATAATGCTGATTGGGTGGCATTTTCCGATTTAACCAGTATTGACTTGAGATAATGGTCGAATGTTTTACTTACAATCGGGTATTCCGGTCCGATAACGTTTTGGGGTATGTTTTTTTTCAGCCTGTTGGCAAAGTACTCCGAGGCTTTGTCGAGGGTATTTTTATCCTTGTGCTTAAGCGTGATTTGAATTAACCTGTAAAAGGGCGGATATTTAAATTGTTTTCTTTCCATTGCCTGATTTTTAAACATGCCCTCATAATCATTCCGTACTACATAATTTATGATATGATTTTCAGGTGTACTCGTTTGAATTATAACTTTACCTCTCGTGTTTTTCCGGCCGGCCCTGCCGCCAACCTGGGCCATAAGCTGGTAACTTTTTTCATACGACCTGAAATCCGGATAACTTAACATTTGATTTGCATCTAAAATTCCAACCAGGTTAACATTTTCAAAATCAAGTCCTTTCGAAATCATTTGGGTGCCAATTATTATGTCAACATTTTGATTTTCAATATCATAAATTAGTTTTGAATGTGCTTTTTTTCCTCTTGCCGAATCCAAATCCATCCGTTTAATTTTAGCGTCGGGGAAAAATATTTTTAATTCTTCTTCAATTTTTTCAGTTCCAAATCCCCGGCTCCTGATATTTACACTTCTGCAAAAGTTGCATTCGTTTGTAATAGTCTGGGTATAACCACAATAATGGCATAACAGCTGGTTTGTATGCCGGTGATAAGTAAGGCTAACATCGCAGTGGATGCATTTCGGAATTTGTCCACATTCAAGACATTCGAGATAAAGCGCGTAACCTCTGCGGTTTTGAAAAAGGATTACCTGCTTATTCTCTTGTAACGATTTTGCTATATTTTGAAGTAATACCGGGGTGTAATGCGATTTCAATTGTTTTTTTCGCCTCGATTCTTTTACATCCGATATAATCACTTCTGGCATTGGAAGATCAAGATATCTGCTGTTGAGTTTAACCAGTCCGTATTTCCCTGTTTTTGTATTGTAATAGCTTTCAAGTGAAGGGGTCGCTGATCCCAAAAGTGTTTTAGCATTATGTATCCTTGCAAGCATAAGGGCAGAATCTCGTGCATGGTACCTGGGGGCCGGATTATACTGCTTATATGTATTTTCATGCTCTTCGTCAACAATAATTAACCCCAGGTTCGAAAATGGAAGGAAGATAGATGACCTGACACCCAGTATAATCTTAAAATGCCCCGAATTATTGTTTTTGTTATTTTCAACAATATCCAACCAGGTTTCAACCCTCTCTGAATCGTTGTATTTTGAATGATAAACCCCTATTTCGTTTCCAAATACTTTTCGTAATCTTTCTATAATTTGTGAAGTTAAAGCAATCTCTGGAAGAAGATAAAGTACCTGTTTACTTTCCGAAATGAAATTTTGTATCAGTTTTATATACAATTCTGTTTTGCCGCTTGAAGTAACGCCATGAAGCAAGACTGTATTTTTTTCTTCAAATTGTTTTCTGATTTCCTGGTAGGCAGTTTCCTGCTCGTTGGTTAGGCTGATTAATTTTTTACTTTCTGTTTGGTGGTTGGCATAAAGCCGGCTGATTTCTTTTTCTGTCTGGTTAAATATTCCTTTCTTTATCAATTCATCAAGTGCTGATGGAGGCGACCCGCTTTTTGTTAAAACCTCTTTCCGCGCTATTTCAACCGGGTTATATCCATTTTCGTAATCCGATATTTCGATAAATTTGTATAACAATTCAAGCTGTTTATTAGCTTTTTTCAGTTTTAAAACCAGCCCATTCAATTTCTCCTCGCTGGAATATTCAGGAGACAGGCAAATGAATTTTTCGTATTTCGGTTTAAAACCACTGTCAATGTTTTCTTCAATAAGCACAGCGCCTTTTTCACAAAGTGTCTTAATATAAGGCAGACTGTTCTTAATATTCAGAATTTCACTTATCTCATTTATAGTCAGCGAATTTTCTTTCGAAAGGGCATCGAGTATTAAAGATTCCTTTGGAGTGAATTTTTTAAAATTATCATTTTCCGTATTTTCGAAATAGAAACTGTTGTATGAAATTTTAGTATTGCTTTCAAGACGGAGACCAGCAGGCAAAGCCGCTTTAAATACTTCCCCCAGAGTACACATGTAATAATCTGTCATCCATTGCCAAAACTGTAGCTGCAATGAATTTACAATGGGTTGATCATCAATAATATCTATAATTTCTTTCAGCTCGTAATTTTCCTGCTTATCGTATTTAATATCAACAATCAGTGCAGAGTATATCTTTTTCCTGCCAAACTGCACTATAGCTCTTTTTCCTTTCAATACTTTATTTTGAAGTGATTCTGGAACAAAATAGCTATAAAGTTGGCTTACTGGCAGAGGCAATATCAAATCTACAATAATCCTGTTTTGGTCCATTTTAAAATCAAGTATTTCTGATTTCAAAGGTAAAAAAAAAGGATCCAGTTTTGCCAGGATCCTTTTTATATTGTAGAATGATATTTTTAAATGGTAAGAATGTCAGCAACTGTAAGCAGTTCAGAATTAACATTTCGGTGCCCCTTTATTGTTTTGTTAAATGGAACGTGCACCACTTCGTGGTTGGCATAACCCACCATTATACTTCTTTGATTGTCAATTAAAGCCTCAACAGCAGCCACGCCCAGACGGCTTGCAAGAAACCTGTCAAAAGCAGTTGGTGTTCCTCCTCTTTGAATATGACCCAGAACACTAACTCTTACGCTGATATCTTTAAAGCTTTCCGTTACTTTTTTAGCTACTTCGGCAGCGCCACCCATTTTATTTCCTTCGGCCACAAGAATTATATGAGAAGATTTACTTTTTTGACTTTCAGTCATAATAAACTCTTTAAGCTTATCTTCCTGTCCATCAACTTCCGGAATAAGAATGGCCTCTGCACCCGTTGCAATTCCGGCTTGTAAAGCAATAAATCCGGCATCCCGGCCCATTACTTCAATAAAAAACATTCTATCGTGCGAATTGGCAGTATCTTTTATTTTATCAATGGCCTCAACCACTGTATTTAAGGCAGTGTCGAAACCAATGGTAAAGTCGGTTCCATAAATATCATTGTCGATAGTGCCCGGAATTCCTACGCAAGGAATGTCATATTCCTGCGAAAATATTCCTGCCCCTGTAAAAGTTCCGTCGCCACCAATCACAACAAGTGCATCTATTTTTCTGTCAACCAGGTTTTTATAGGCTTTGGCCCTTCCTTCTTTAGTTTTAAATTCCATGCTCCTGGCTGAACGAAGAAAAGTACCACCTCTTTGAATAACGTTTCTAACATCAATTGAACTGAGTTCAACAAATTCTCCGTTGATCATTCCTTCGTAACCATGCTCAATACCAACTACTTCCAGTTTATGATAAAGGCCGGCACGAACTACCGACCTTATTGCTGCATTCATTCCCGGGGCATCACCTCCTGAAGTCAAAACAGCTATTTTTTTAATTTTTGCCATACTCGTCTATTTTACTTTTCGAGCCGCAAAAATAGTGTTTTTCCTAAATTATGAAGAATGATTTAGAGTATCTGAATTGTTAAATTATATTAATTTTCATGAAGCCCCTTATTTTTAACATAGTCCTTTTAAAAAACTGTTATTATTATTCACTTGTCATAATAAACAACGGACTCATTTCAAAACTATGATAATATGGCCGTAAACGATCGATATTATAAAATCTTTCAATGTTCACAAGTTTTTTCGATGCAGTTACAACATCGATAGGCATATTGTCATACCTTCCGTTTTTCAGAACAACAAGCCGGCCATGCACTCCTTTCAATATAAGATCAAGCGCAAGGTTTCCATATGCCATTGGAACAATGGAGTCTATTGCATCCGGATCGCCACCACGAACCATATAGCCTAACTTTTGATTAATATGGTTGATTCTTTTGCCAGCGTTGTATTTCGGAGAAATTTCTTTCAATTTTTCTGCTATAATATCTCCAATGCCACCTAATTTAGCATGGCCAAACATATCTTTTTCAGCATTTTGGAATACCATATCGCTACCTTCGAACATCGCACCCTCTGAAATAAGAACCGTGGAATATTTACTGGGGTTTCTGTTCCTGTCGTCAATAAGTAACTCTGCAAGGCGATCGATATTGAATTTATATTCAGGGATAACGCATCTGTTTGCTGCGCCTGCCATAGTGGGAAGCATTGCAGTAAATCCGGCGTACCGGCCAAATACTTCCAAAACTAGCAACCGTTCATGTGATCCTGCTGAAGTTCTGATAGTGTTTATAATATTGATTGTCCGGGTAACACATGTACTGAATCCAATGCAGTAATCAGTTCCTGGTACATCGTTATCCATAGTTTTTGGAATAGCCACAACTTTTATCCCTTCGCGGTAAAGTCTAACCCCATAACTAAGAGTATCATCGCCACCAATCGGAATCAAGTAATCGACATTTAAAAATTCCAGGTTTTTAATTACTTCTGGCGTTAGATCATTCACTTCATTGGTGTAAACATCTTTTAAATGCTCAGGAATTGAGTCTTTTGGCATGTGACTGGGTCTGGTTCTTGAACTATGTAAAAAAGTTCCCCCGGTTCTACCTGCCCTGTTTACAATTTCTTCGGTAAGTAACTGGTAATTGTTACTGTTGTCAGCTTTCTTATCCCTGATCATTTCAACAATTCCTGCCCACCCTCTGCGTAAACCTATAACTTCATAATTTTCCCTTAAAGCCCTTATTGTAATTGCCCTGATTGCTGGATTGAGCCCCGGAACGTCACCGCCACCGGTTAGAATTGCTATAACTCCTTTAGTTTTCTTAGTAGTTGCCATATAATTTAATTTATTTGATTTTTCCGGCTAAAGATATCATAAATTTTAAAATTTAGTAAAGGCTGCGGGTAATTTTTACCTTATCTTCTGCAATTTTCTAAGGTTAAATTTATAACATTCTTAAATATAAATAGTTCTTAACAGGCTATATATTTTATAACATAAACAGTTAGAATCAATATTGAAAATGCTGAAAGTTCTTTTATTGGAATATATTGAATTGGTTTTATCCCTGTTTTTATCCATACCATAAATGCAAGAACTATTTTTTCAAATATAAAAGCTATGACAGTTCCCCATGCTACCCCTATTAATCCTATATAATTAAGAAGAATCAGACTTACCGAAATGTTTAATGCCAATTCAATCGCACTTACACCCAGTAAAATTCTGTTTTTCATCATCGAAGCCAGTATGGTTTGAGGAAATACAAATCTACTTATAATAAGAAGTAGGTAAATATCAAAAATCCTATAACTTTCGGCAAGATTTTGGTTAAATAAGGCCAGGTAGAGGTATTTACTTGATAGTAAAAGGATTATAGCTATTGGGAAACAATAATAAATTATCTTTCGCGACTTAATCTTCATTTCATTAACTGTACTATGGAAATCGAAAGCACCTGAAAGTTTTGGTAACATTGAAGCTGCAAATGAACTTGCAATTATCATAAAATAAGGAAATTCACGTGATCCATATCTGAATACTGCAAATTGTTCGCTTGAAAAACCAAGGTTTATTATGAGCGAATCCGCATATGGTGCAAATCCACTAATTAAAGATATTAAAATAAGGGGAAACGAATAAACCAGAAACTGCTTTATTTCGGGGAAGTTAATTTTAAATACAGAGTATTTCTTTAATAATATTATAAGGTATATGTATTTAATGCACGACCAAATTGCAAAACCTGTCAAACACCAATCCAGGCTAAGCCCTGCTATGGCAGGAAACGATGTAAGACAAACTGAAATTATCAGGGTGAAAAACCCAAATTTTATTAATGTATTGTTTTTTCTCTCCAGCAAAAGAATAAATTCTGACAGATGTGTAATTGGATTGATTAAACAATATATTAAAAACAGAATTATATATTTATTTGATAATGAAAATAATCCTTCGATAAGGTTGTTGAATAGGGCGATGAATATGATTATACCTGAAATAGCTGAAAATGAAAACATTAAAATTGCACACGAAACATAAAGGCTGTTTATCGACTGAGATCCTTTATTAAATCTGGGTTGCAGAACAAGCAGGTTTTGAGTACTTCCATTTATCCAGAAGAAACTTACAGTACTTGAAAGAAATACAAAAGATTCAAATTGTCCCAAATCGTGGAGGCTAAGTTGACTCTTTGCCAGAAGTATACTAATTGTCAGGGTGGACAGGTATTTTAAAATCTGAAAAAGTTGAAAGGAATCAAAGTCTTTTATTGAAATGTTTTTTATCATTTAAGATATATTTTGATGCATCTTCTTTTTATTATTAAAGGGTTTAGAATTAATACCCTGCATTAAGGTTAAAGAAGTAAATAAATTTCTTTTTGAAGAAAGCAGTAATTTGCTTTTGCTTTCATTTTATATTTTATATTTTTAGTTTAAAAAACAATCGCAAATTAATCAATAAATCAAATCTACTATGTCAAATTTTAAGACAATTAACTCAGTTTCATTATTTCAATGCAAACTATACATTTTTGTTACTTTCCTTTTTATTTCGGCAACTCTTTATTCACAAAATAAAAAGGAAACCGATAAAAAAGAAGCTAAAGTTGAAAAGCCTGTTTTTATTGATGCATCAACCTATAGCGGGTTAAAATTCAGAAGTATTGGTCCTGCCTACACTTCCGGTCGTATTGCCGATTTCGCGATCAATCCAAATAAAACCAGTGAATGGTATGTTGCAGTTGCAAGCGGAAATGTTTGGAAAACAACGAATAACGGGCAAACATTTTCACCGGTTTTTGATGATTATGGTACTTATTCAATGGGTTGCCTGGCCATGGATCCGAAAAATCCAAACATAGTCTGGCTTGGAACCGGCGAGAACAATCACCAGCGTGCATTGGGTTACGGAAACGGGGTTTATAAAACTCTTGATGGGGGAAAATCGTGGACAAATATGGGATTGAAAGATTCACGGCAAATAGGCATGATTGCGATTGATCCAAGAAACCCGGAAATTGTTTTTGTAGCTGCCGAAGGTTCGGCCTGGGGCCCTGGAGGCGACAGGGGCTTGTACAAAACAACCGATGGGGGCAAAAGCTGGAAAAAAGTAATACAGATAAGCGAAAATACAGGGGTTAACAATGTTGTTATAGATCCTGACAATCCGGATATTATGTATGCCACCTCTGAACAAAGGCGTAGGCATGTTTTTACTAAAATAAGCGGGGGGCCAGAATCGGCAGTTTATAAATCAACCGATGGGGGTGAAAACTGGCGTAAACTAACGTCAGGATTACCTTCTGGGCACATTGGTGGTATGGGTATTGCAATTTCGCCTGTGAATACGAATTTTATTTACCTTATTGCCGAGGCAGAAGGCGAGTCTGGAGGATTTTTCAGATCTGTTGATAAGGGAGAATCCTGGTCAAAAATGAGCAATCATACTTCAAGCGGACAATATTACAATGAAATTTATTGTGATCCTGTAAATATTGATAAGGTATATTCTGTGGAAACAATATCCCAGTTTACAGCCGATGGAGGAAAAACCTGGACATCAATCGGGAATAATAACCGACATGTGGATGACCATGCAATCTGGATTGATCCAAAGAATACTGACCATTTTATTATTGGTGGAGATGGGGGTATTTATGAATCATTTGATGCGGGAGCCAACTACAGGCATATATCCAATTTACCGGTAACTCAGTACTACAGGGTTTACGTGGATAACGATTATCCTTTTTACAACGTATACGGTGGAACCCAGGATAATAACAGCCAGGGAGGGCCATCGCGAAACATCAGCAGCGATGGGGTATCGGGAGGAGAATGGGTTAATACTGTTGGAGGTGATGGCTTTTGGGGCCGCGTTGATCCAACAGATCCAAATATTGTTTATTCGGAGTACCAATATGGTAACATTTACCGTTACGATAAAAAAAGCGGTGAACTACTTAATATTCAGCCATTACCAGGTAAAGGGGAGCTTACATTTAAATGGAACTGGAATACTCCTTTTATAATTAGTCCCCATAATAGCAAAAGATTATACCTTGCAGCAAATAAAATATTCAGAAGTGACGATCGCGGGCAATCATGGAAAATTATAAGCCCTGATCTCTCAGCAGGGATCGATCGCAACACCTGGCCCGTAATGGGAAAATTCTGGAGCATCGATGCAGTGGGAAAAGACGTCTCTACCTCACTTTTTGGAATGGTGGTTTCACTTGAAGAGTCTCCTGTTAAAGAAGGAGTAATATATGCCGGTACGGATGATGGATTAATTCAGGTTACTGAAAACGGGGGCAACACCTGGACCAGGTATGATAAATTCCCTGGTGTTCCTGCAAATACTTACGTAAGTGACGTTTTTCCTTCCAGTTTTGATGAAAATGTTGTTTTTGTTTCTTTTGATAATATTTTAAGGGACGATTTTAAACCTTATCTCTTTAAAAGTTCGGACAAAGGCAAAACATGGATTTCAATAACTGGTGATTTGCCACTGAATGGAACTGTACATACAATAGCACAAGATTTTGTAAACCCGGATTTACTTTTTGCAGGCACTGAATTTGGTATTTTCTTTACTTTAAATGGAGGCAAAAACTGGCTCCAGCTTAAATCCGGTATTCCAACTATTTCAGTAAGGGATATAGCCATTCAAAAACGTGAAAATGACCTGGTGCTGGCAACTTTTGGCAGGGGAATTTATATACTTGATGATTATACCCCATTACGCTATACAGGTCAGGAAATTAATGCAGTTGAAGCTAAAATATACCCAATTAAGGATGCACTTGCTTACAATGAGACCGGAGATAAATATGGGCAGGGTTCAACCTATTATCTTGCGAAAAACCCTGGTTTTGGCGCTGTATTTACCTATTATTTAAAAGAAGTTCCTAAATCTTTAAAAGACATCAGGAAAGAGAAAGAAGCAGAACTATTCAAAGATTCAAAGCCAATACCTCAACCTGAAAATAAGCAATTACGGGAGGAGGCTATGCAGGAAACGGCTTACCTGGTTTTTAAAATATATGATGAATCCGGAACGGTAATAAGACTTTTAAAATCTGCTCCATCAAAAGGGATCAACCGGATAAACTGGGATTTGCGATATCCTTCTATCAGACAGGTAGAAAAAGGACTGACCAGGTTTGACCCTTTAAAAGAGAGTGGCTCAGGAATTATGGTAATGCCCGGCAATTATTCCGTTTCAATGGGGATTTCTGTTTCTGGTAAATATAAGGAACTTGTTTCGCCACAAAAATTTATCGTTAAATCGTTAAACAATACTACTCTGCCTGCCCCTGATATTAAGGAACTTGTTGATTTTCAGAAAAAAGTTGCGAACAGGGTGAAACAGGTTAATGCAACTTTAAGTTATGCTAAGGAGCAATGGTCAAAGCTCATGGGAATTAAACAAACCCTTTCTGAACAGCCAGGGGCACCAGCCGATTTGTTGAACAAAATAAACGAAATTGAAAAAGAGCTGGATTCTTTAATCTTTCTGTTTGAAGGTCCGGAGCCAAAAGCCAGTTACGAGGAAATTCCTCCGCATCAAATGGCTATAAATGTACGAATTGATTATTTGATGTATACGCATTATAGTTCTTCATCTGCCATTACCAGTACTGAAAAAGAACAATTGGCACTTATAGAGGAACTGATTCCTCCTATTAATGAAAAACTAAAAGAAATTGGTCTTGAAAAAATTCCAAAACTTGATAAGGCAATGGATGAGTTAAAGGCACCTTGGACGAACGATCGGATACCGGATTGGAAATAGCCTGGTAATAGTTTATGCATTGCATATCTATTACAAAATACTTTAACATCTTGTGCGTTTAGATGGAGTGTTGATGCAGACAAAATATCAGCGCAGGAAATTTAAATATTTTTGAATCTAATCTAACAATTTTCAGCAATGATAAAAAACTTGTTAGATGCAAGGTTTGTACTTAAAACTTGGCATGATTTTTTCGTTTATTTTTTCGGTATTAAAAAGGTTGAATTAATAAAATACCGGAAAACAAAAAGATTTAAAATTTTGTTTGCAGGTCTTTAAAATATTGAATAAAGTATTATCTTTATCCATCTTTGCAGGCATAAAAAAAGGATTGTCGAGGATTTTAATATTTAGTTTTTTTGAATTTAAAATTTAGAAACATTGGATGCTAAGCTTAATTTACTGAACAAAATGAGGCAATTACAGTTTTGCTTAAGGTAGGTGAATAATGTTATAGTTTTAAGCTTTTTTCCAGGTAGAGCAATTAAAAAATCAACTTATGAAAAATGTAATTTTTAGTTTAGTCGTCATTTTATCAGTGGTTTATTCAGGTTTTGCCCAAAAGCCGGAAATGGTATTAGTTCAGGGTGGCACATTTACAATGGGAAATGATTATTCTATTAATCAGGATGAATCACCTGAGCATAAAGTAACACTGTCTGATTTTTACATTGGGAAATATGAAGTTACTTTCGATGACTTTGATAAGTTTTGTGTTTCAACTGGTTGGGAAAAGCCAGATGATGCAAAACTTGGCAGAGGGAAAAACCCAGTAATGAATATCAGCTGGGAAGCCTCGGTGATGTACTGTAATTGGTTGAGTAAATTAGAAGGCCTTGACAGGTGCTATACTATAAAAAGAGATAGTCTCGCTACAAGTGTATTATGCAATTTCGAAGCTAATGGTTACAGATTGCCCACCGAAGCAGAATGGGAATATGCCGCAAAAGGGGGTAATCAATCAAAAGGTTATGCATTTAGCGGAAGTAATAATCCTGACGAAGTTTCCTGGTATTTTTTAAATTCTGATGGAAAACCGCATCCAGTTGGTGAAAAAAAACCTAATGAACTCGGAATTTACGATATGAGTGGAAATGTAAGGGAGTGGTGTTGGGATTTATATGAAAAAGATTATTATAAAAAGAGCCCTGAAACTAATCCTACTGGCCCTACAGAAGGTGTTCGCCGGGTTTATCGTGGCGGTGCCTGGAATTTTAAAATTGACTTTTTAAGATTAACCGGAAGGGAATACATGGGACCAAGTAAAAACTATGGAAACATTGGTTTTAGGGTTGTTAAAAGATGATGTTAATTCATAAGTATTTCGATATTTTTTAGAAGACGTCCAAAAAGTTAGTTATTTTATTAAATTTGACAATTATTATTTACAATATGTTTATAAAATGTTTAAAAATGTAATTTAAAATTGTCTTTATTTGAATAATTATTCTTAACTTAGCATTCTAATTATAGTAAAATACGGCAAAATTATTGTAGAGAAAACAGAATCACTAATCAACCAAATCTATACCTTAAATTTTTTCAAAATGCAAAATACTATCAGAGTTGAGAGGGCCAAACAAAACATGACTCAAGGCCAGCTTGCCGAGGCAATAGGGGTTTCAAGGCAAACGATTCATGCTATAGAAACCGGAAAATTTGCTCCTTCGGTGATTACGGCCTTAAAAATTTCAAAGTATTTCAATACTACTGTTCAAGAGGTCTTTCAACTTGATGATGATGAACAGGTTGATCCTATTGCACCTTAATATATCCTGTAATATTCTGAAATGCTCATTGTTCTATCACCTGCCAAGACTCTTGATTTTGAGTCTGATTACCACTTGGTAGACTTTTCTTTTCCAATTTTTATTAAAGAAGCTGAGAAATTAATTAAATTACTCAGACGGTATAAACCAGGTGAATTATCTGGTTTAATGGACATTAGTGCCAAGCTGGCGGACTTAAATTTCGAAAGGTACCTTAAATGGACTACAAAACATGAATTACCGCTAGCAAAACCTTCAGTTTTTGCATTTAAAGGAGATGTATATATTGGACTCGATGCTTTAAACCTGACCAGCAACCAATTGAATTTCCTGAATAAAAATGTTCGAATTCTTTCCGGACTTTATGGAATTCTTAAACCATTTGATCTTATCAATGCTTACAGGCTTGAAATGGGCACACCACTTAAAAATACGAAAGGAAAGGATCTTTATTCTTTTTGGTCCAATTTAATCACCGGGCAAATAATTAAAGATATTGATCAATCTGATGGTGAAAAAGTTTTAATCAACCTGGCTTCAAATGAATATTTTCAATCTGTTAAACGAAATAAAATCAAATTCAGAATTATAACCCCTTCATTTAAAGAATTTAAGGACAATGAATACAGGTTTATTAGTTTTAATGCCAAAAAGGCCAGAGGATTAATGACAAGGTTTATTACAACTGAAAAAATCGAAAACCCTGAAGAAATTAAACATTTTAACCTTGAAGGATATCGTTTTAACGAAGATTTGTCAAAAGGGGACCACTGGCTCTTTACGAGATAAACCTAACCCAAAGGTGTAGTATTTTTTACATTAAGCATTTTTTCTAATTTTTTTTATTGGTTATGAACTTTTACTTCTATTTAAGGTAAATTCGCAATCGAATTTAACCTTGAAAATGAGTAAAGAATTTGTCATTATTTTATCAAAAAGCAAGCTGTTTGGCTGGATGCTGAAACCTTATTTTATTCAGAAGGAAAAAGATTTCTATAATATCACCGACAGCATACTGGCTGAGAATTATTCTTCAGAACATTTTACAGATATCCAAAATGAATTGATAAAACTTGCATCGCAATGCACTGAAAAAGAAATTACAAAATTGTTTTCAAGGGAAAAACTCAGCATTCGTGAATTTATATCGAATTTAAAGGACGAAAACCTGATTTCGAATATAAGGGAATACATAGAAAAAAGGTTGATAAAAAGTTTCGAACTACTTAAAAACGAGGATATTAATGTATTTTACAAATCGGAGAGTAAAAAACTTTTTGAAGAAGACAAACTGAAAATAGTTAAGTCCAAAACAAAAGCTGTATTTAATTTTACCAGGGAGCTGGAAGCCAGCAAATATTTTTTGAGTATAAACGATGGTATTTCTGATGTTAAGCTTTTGGGTAAACCCGGTGAAATTATCTCGAATTCACCATGTATATTGCTTTCGGATTATAAACTTTACTTTTTTAGCGAGGGCGCAGACGGTATTGATGGCAAAAAACTATTGCCTTTCTTTACCAGAGATTCGATACTAATTCCAAAAAATTCAGAAAAAAAATATTTTGAAACATTTGTAAAAAATGCCATCGAAAATTATGAAGTAAGAAATACTGGATTTGAAATTGAATATGTAAACCTGGAACCCGAACCCTATCTTTTTCTTGAAAACGACTGGAAACAAGAGTTTGTGATTGTTCTGAAATTTAAGTATGATTCGGCCTTTATTTCATTTGCAAAAAATAAAAGCGCTTTTGTTGAATTTTATGATACCAATGGGGTATTTAAATTTCGGAAAATTATTAGAAATTATGAATTTGAAAAGGAAATTCTCGATTACCTGAGTTCATCCGATGAATTAGAAGAAGCCAACAGTGGCTGTTTTAAATTAAAAAAAGATTTAAAAGGGGAATCAACCCTTATAAATTGGGTAAATAGCCATACGGAATTTATTCAGAAAAGAGGAATTATCATCAATCAGAATTTTTACAATAAAAAATACTTCACCAAAAAAATAGTACTTGATTTTAAATTAAGGGAAAAAAGAGATTGGTTTGATTTACAGGCAATTGTGAAATTCGGAGATTTTGAAGTTCCTTTTATCAGACTGAAAAACAATTTGATTACCCGAAACCCTGAATTTGTTTTGCCCAATGGTGAAATCGCAATAATACCCGAAGAATGGTTTACAAAATATACTGATCTCATTAATTTTAGTAAGAAAGATGGCGATAATCTCTTAATCAGCAAGGCCCATATTCCTTTTTTTTATGAAGAATTGTCGGGGATTAATAAAACACTGGTTGAAAAGGCTTACAGGGTTGGACATGAAATTTCATCGCTTCCTGCCGGACTGAGCGCTGAATTAAGGCCTTACCAGGTGGAAGGGTTTAATTGGATTTGGTCTCTTTTTTCGAATAAATTAGGTTCTTGCCTGGCAGATGATATGGGATTGGGAAAAACGCTTCAAACCCTGGCGGTAATCCTAAAATTGAAGCAGGACAAGGATCATGTGTTTCCGGTAAGTAATCATAAGGAATTAAACACCCAGTTGAGTTTGTTTGATCTTCCTGTTATACAACAAATTGAACATAGTATTCAGAAAGCAGGCATTATTATAATGCCCACTTCTCTTATTCACAATTGGAAAAATGAAATTTGCAAATTTGCACCAGAATTAAAGTTTTATGAGCATTCAGGAACCAGAAGGATAAAAAGTACCGGCGAATTTGATGGTTTTGATATTGTATTGACAAGTTATGGGGTGCTACGTAATGATATTGAAATTTTAAAGAAATATTCTTACCGGTTTTTAATTTTAGATGAAAGCCAGTATATAAAAAATCCCGAATCGAAAATTTACCAGGCTGTTATTGAGTTAAACGCTGATTTTAAAATGGTTTTAACCGGTACTCCTATTGAAAATTCTTTAAACGATTTGTGGGCACAAATTAACTTTATAAACCCAGGTTTGTTGGGGGGCCTGGAATTTTTTAAAAAGGAATTTGCCGACCCTATTGAACACGAAAACGATGTGCAGGTAAGAGAAGTCAAACAGGCAAAACTTAAAAAACTAATTCATCCATTTATTCTGAGACGTACTAAAATGGAAGTACTCAGTGAATTGCCCGAACTTACCGAAACGGTCAAGTATTGCTGTATGCTCGATGAACAGAGAAAAATTTATGAAAAGGAAATTTCAAAAATTCGGAATTCTTTGATTAATGTACTCGAAATAAAAGATAAAGCAGAAGCTAATTTGATTGTTATCCAGGGACTTACAAAGTTAAGGCAATTGGCCAATCATCCTAAAATGTTGGAAGGGTATGACGATACCGGATCGGGGAAATTTGACGATGTTGTTATGATGCTTGAAAGCCTTTTGGCTGAAAATCATAAGGTGCTAATTTTTTCATCGTTTGTAAAACACCTGAACCTTTTTGCCGGATATCTTGATAAAATTAATGTTGATTATTCCATGCTTACCGGTTCAACCCTTAAAAGGGAAGAAGAAATCAGGAAGTTCCAGGGAAATGCGGAATGCAATATATTTCTTATTTCATTAAAAGCGGGTGGAGTAGGTTTAAACCTGACAGCTGCCGATTACGTGTTTTTTTTAGATCCCTGGTGGAATCCTGCTTCTGAAAATCAGGCGCTGAGCAGGGCACATCGAATGGGACAAAAAAATAAGGTAATGGTTTACCGCTTTATTACTGAAAACAGCATAGAAGAAAAAATTATTAAACTCCAGGAGTGGAAAAAAGAACTTGCCGATGTTTTTGTGAACAGCAATAATCCGTTTTTACAAATGACAGAAAATGAAATTTTGGATTTGTTTAGCTAATCATTTATGTTTATTTGTTTAATTTTCTTAATTTTATAGACATAATGGAAGTTTCTGATTAAATTACATTGCCATGAATAATAAATTAGTTCAATTATCAATCCTGATTATTTTATTTAACTGCACATGGATGTTTTCGCAAAACCAGGTGCAAATTCAAAATGCAAATAATTGTTCCGATGCTATTGAAGTTTCAACGCTTTCGGTCTTCGGGCCTACAACACCTCCCAGTGAAATTAAAACAAAACAGGCAACCAATAATTTTGAGCCAACACAGCATTCTGTCTGGTACAAATTTAAATCGGAGAAAGATGGTATTTTGCTTTTTGACATCATCCCCATGGAACCGCAGGATAATTATGATTTTATGCTTTATAAAATAAACTCCTCAAATTATTGTAATTTAATAGAGAAGGGAAAACTTGAACCCATAGCTTCAAATTTCGACCGGAACAATCCCGCCCTGAACGGAATGACTGGTTTATCGTTTAATGAGAACACAGAATCGTACAGCAAAGGAATTGAAGTTAAAAAAGGTGAACAGTTTTTGCTCGTTTTAAATAATATGTACGAAGGGAAAGGCCATACTTTGGTTTTTAAATACTTTGAGAATTTTATGGTTAAAGGTAAAATTGAACTGCCGGGTTTTACAGGTGAAAAAAATGCAAAGGTATTCTGGACCAATTTGAGGACACGAGAAACCAATTCATCGATTGTAAACGATAAAAACGGGGAATTCAGTTTAAAAATAAACGTAAATACTGAAGCTCATAAGTTTCCTGAATACCTTTTATGGGTTGGTGCCGAAGGATATGATATTGCTGATACTGTGATTGCATCCAGGGATATTCCCGGTATTGAGCATAGCTTTTTTAATTTTAAATTGAACAGGTTAAAAACAGGGAATTGCGATTTTTTACCAAAGGTACTTTTCGAACCAAACAACCTGGTTATCAAACCAGAATCATTGATGAGCCTTGACAGGATTTTAAGAATTTTGAAGATGAACAATTCCCTGGAAATCATTTTAGAAGGGCATTCCAATGGTTTTTATCCCAGTACTGAAGTAGACCAGAATTTATCGGTAGGAAGGGCCGAAATTGTTAAAAAGTGGTTGATTGATAATGGAATAGAAGCCTCAAGACTTTCATGCAGGGGATTTGGAAGCGAAAAAATGTTATTTCCTATGGCCCAGGATGAATTTGAAGAAAACATGAACAGAAGGGTTGAAGTATTTATTATTAAATTCTGACCACCACTTTTGTAAATTTTACAAGGTAAAGTACCCCCATTTTCTCAATTTAAAATTCAGATGCGATATTTATATACAGCATTTCAGGCAGTTATTTTTCAACTGTTGATATTGTTTTCAGTTTCGGCACAAGCCGATGTGGAAATTACAAATAAAAAAACTGCATTTGTTAGCAACGAAAAGTTAATTTATCGTGTTAAATACGGATTTATAAAAGGAGGTGAAGCTTCAATTAAAATACTTACGGAACCTTCGGGCGATTATTACCTTTACCATATTTATTCACTTGCCAGGTCAACCGGTTTTATTGGTTCCATTTACCCTGTTAAGGATATTTATGAGAGTTATGCTGATATAAATACTTTGTATCCTGTTAAGTCGATAAGAAATATTACCGAGAAAAAATATAATTCCTATAATGAAGTATTATTTTTTAGGGAACAGGGCTTTTTGCGAAGCCTGAATACAGGGGATCACCCGGCTCCTGAAAACGTACTCGATGTTTTATCTGCATTTTATTTTGCACGTAATATTTTATATTTAAACCAGGTAAAAGAAGGCGAAAAAATACCATTCCTGATATATTTCGATGAAAAGTTTTTGAGCATCGAAATTAAACTTGCTGGTATTGAAAACATTGATACAGAATTTGGGAAAGTTAATTGCCTGAAATTCATTCCGTATTCGGTTGATAATAATCTATTTAAATCCAATGATCAGTTCAAATTGTGGGTCACAGCCGATAGTAATTTTATACCTGTAAAAATCAGGGTCAAACTTTCATTTGGTTCCTTAAAATGCGATTTAATAGATTTTGAAAACATTAAAAATTCTGCCGGACAATTAAAGAAACAAGATTAGCGTAGGATTGATTTTGCATTCTGAAATGCCGGGATGGTAATTTTTCTTAATTTTGGCTAATTGTAATTTTTCCGGATATAATTAAGATTTAAGATTATGATAGAAAACAAAATTAAAATAGCTGGAACTAAGCACGCAGTTCATGAACTAATAAAAAACAGATGGAGTCCACGGGCATTTAATTCTGAAATGGTACCGCGGGATTTAATCAATTCCTTATTCGAAGCTGCAATTTGGGCACCTTCATCAAGAAACGAGCAGCCCTGGCGGTTTATTTACGGTTGCAAGAGTGAGGACAAGAATTATGATAAAATTTTCAGTACCCTGGCACCCCGTAATCAGATTTGGGCAAAAGATGCGCCAATGCTTGTACTTACTGTGGCCAAAAAGTATTCCGGTCACAACAACCAGGAAAATTTCTATGCTCTGTACGATTTAGGCCAGGCGGTTTCAAATTTTTCTTTACAGGCAACGTCTTTAAACCTTTTTTGCCACCAAATGGGCGGTTTTGATAAGGAAAAAGCCACGGAATTGTTTGAATTAAAGCCAGATTTTATTCCGGTTACTGTAATTGCTGTTGGCTACCTTGGAAACCCGGACATTTTACCCGACGATTTCAGGGAACTTGAATTAAAGGCAAGAACACGAAATGAACTGGAATTAACTGTTTATAAAGATGAATTTAAGCCTTGATTTTTTTTCAGGGTGTTACCTTTTTATAATCTTCAAGGAATTGTTTTAATCCAATATCAGTAAGGGGATGTTTTAACAGCCCAAGTATTGCACTAAGGGGGCAAGTGGCAACATCTGCTCCGGCATCAATACATTGAATGATATGCATGGTGTGCCTTATTGATGAGGCAAGTACTTTGCTCTCAAATTGATAAAATCTGTACATTTCAGCAATTTTCCGGACTAATTCAATGCCGTCTGTTGATGTGTCATCAAGTCGGCCAACAAAGGGCGATACATAAGTAGCCCCTGCTTTGGCTGCCAGCAATGCCTGGCCTTGAGAAAATACCAGGGTACAGTTGGTTTTTATCCCTTTTGATGTAAAAAACTTTATTGCCTTTATTCCATCCCTGATTATAGGAACTTTAACAACTATTTGTGGATGCAAGGCTGCAAGTGCCTGTCCTTCTTTAATTATACCTTCAAAATCGGTTGAAATTACTTCGGCACTTACCGGCCCATCTACAATTTTGCAAATAGTAAGATAATGATTTATAACATTTTCTTTCCCTTTAATTCCTTCCTTTGCCATTAATGATGGGTTTGTGGTTACTCCATCCAGAATTCCAAGATCATGGGCTTCCATTATCTGATCGAGATTTGCTGTATCGATGAAAAATTTCATAGTTTCGGCTTTAATTTGTATAGAAAATTGATTACCTGTTACAAAACCAATAGAATATTAACCTGTTAGGCTAAATATACAAAAAAATTGGGGAGGAAATAGGTGATTATTGAGAAAGGTAAAAAAAAGTGGGTAAGCTACTTGTATCGCACCGCTACAACCGCCTACCCTTGCTACCTTCCGGTCCTGGGGGAGTTCAGCAGGAGCTGGTCGTACAAGACTTACCCGGCACAAAAGTAGTAATTCTTTTTTTTGCGCCAAATATTATTGAATAATTAAGTTTAATTCTTTACTTTGTAATTCAAATGCTTTAGTCTTTAACCAAATTTAAACAATATGGAAGAACAAAAATCGAGTCTGTTTAAGAATGCCCTCAATTGGGGTGTTATCATGGGTATTGTACTGGTAATCTATTCCCTTATTATGTGGTTTATTGGACTTAGTCTTGAAAAATGGACCAATTGGCTGAGTTATTTATTCGTAGTTGTAATACTTATTTTAGCAACAATCAATTACAGGGATAAAGTACTGGGGGGATTTATGTCTTATGGCCAGGCCCTGGGATTTGGAATACTGGTTATCCTGATAGGGGTTGTTATAAGTAGTATTTATAATTACATCTTTATGACCTTTATTGATCCGGAAATTATTAATAAAATGTTGGCCATGCAGGAAGAAGATTTTTTAAAAAGTGGGTTAACTGATGACCAGATTGATCGAACTATGGAAATGACAAAAAAATTCATGACGCCATTGGTTATAAGTATAATGATAATTCCTGTTTCTGTTTTCTTTGGATTTATAATTACCCTTATAACTTCCATTTTTTTGAAAAAAGAAAAACCCGAAATGCAATTAAATGAATAAAAGCATAAAAAGCTGGAATTTACGAATTTAATATGGATATATCCCTTGTAATTTCTATATATAACGAAGAAGAATCGCTAAAAGAACTGGTGGAGTGGATTGCCAGGGTCATGGATGCCAATAAGTTCAGTTATGAATGTATCATGATTGACGATGGAAGTACAGATAAATCCTGGGATATTATATGTGAATTAAAAAAAACATATCCGGCTGTTGAAGGGATTAAATTCCGGAAAAACAACGGGAAATCGGCTGCTATGTATTGCGGATTTGAAGCTGCCAAGGGCGATGTTGTAATTACTATGGATGCTGATTTGCAGGATAGTCCGGATGAAATACCCGGGTTTTACAAGATGATAAAGGAAGATGGTTTTGATCTGGTTTCGGGGTGGAAAAAGGTTCGCCACGATCCTTTGTCAAAAACATTGCCCAGCAAGTTTTATAACTGGACAGCCCGAAGGGTTACCGGTATTTACCTTCACGACATGAATTGTGGCTTAAAAGCCTACCGCAACAAGGTGATAAAAAGCATTGAAGTGTTTGGTGATATGCACAGGTATATCCCGGTTTTGGCCAAACATGCAGGTTTCAGGAAAATTGGCGAAAAAGTGGTTGAACACCGCGCCCGGAAATACGGCGTTAGTAAATTCGGTCTTTCCAGGCTGGTAACCGGCTACCTCGACCTGCTTACTGTTGTTTTTATTTCGAAATTTGGTAAGCGGCCCATGCACTTTTTTGGTACTATAGGTTCACTTTTTTTCCTGATTGGCTTTGGAATCCTATTTTATTTTACCTATGCCAAAATTTTCCTGCACCAATACCAAATGACATCAAGACCACTTTTTTACCTCGGGGTACTTGCCATAATTTTCGGAACTCAATTGTTCCTCACAGGTTTTATCTCTGAGTTGGTTTCAAGAACTTCTTCAGACAGGAATGTTTATAAAATTGATGAAAGAGTCTAATAATTAGTGATTTATAATCTGGCGGGGCAACCCGCCTTTTTTGTTGCCCTGCTTATTTCGATGTCATTTAATTCATTATTTATTTCAATTATAATTCTTTTAGATAAGCAATGCTGCAGGGATGTATAGGAATTTTAATTTCCGCCACTAAAACAGCTTGTCATTAATTAACCATAAAATATCTTACCTGAATAGTATTTGCTCTTTTTTCTAAATCCATTTAGCATTTTGTAAAATAAAGATTACTTTTCTTCCTTTATTCCAAAGAATTTTATATAAATTCGAAAATCTGTTTCTCTTCATTTTGGTATAGAAACCTATTAACATGAATAGTATTTAAGCATATATTTAATTAACAGGTAATTAGTATTTTTAATGCGTAAATTTGTAGCTCAGCTTTCTGATTTATCCCTGATGTTGGCAGTTATAACTTTACTTTTTACTGCAGGGCGAGGGATTTTTTATTTTTATGGAACCCGGTTCTTTAACCCACCTTTGTCAACATTTCCGGTAGAAACTTTTTTTTCAGGTGTTGAGTACGATCTTCAAATTGTCCTGATTCTCAATGCTTTTTTCGTCTTTTTATTTTTTTTACCTGTAAGAATTTACAATTCAAAATTTAATCAGTTTGTCCTTAAGCTTGTCTTTTTCTCAATAAACTCAATTGCTCTGATAATTAATTTGCTGGATGTGAATGTTTTCCAGGAAAGTGGACAAAGAATCAGTCCCCTTAACTTTGAAAAAGAAATAAAAAGAATTGTCGAAGATTTTTCTCAATTTGATTTAGACCAATTGACAACCAATTACCTGTTAATCCTGATTACCGCTATAATATTCATTTTAATAATCAGAAGCCTTCATGATTTTATTGTTCCCAGGTATCTTGAAAAACAAGGAAAAAAATTCAATGCCTTTCTGGTAGTTCCTTTAATAATTGCACTTTACAGTTGGTTTTCGTACGATTTTTTTAATAACAAAGATGTAATTTTCGACAAACTTTACCGGAAATCATCCAAACTGAATTCCGCTTTGGTAATGAATAACCCTTACCTGTTCCTGGTTTCGAAAATAGCTGATGAAAGGCAGGTGAACGATTTCAGCGAACTTGACCAGTTTTCGCCCCTGAAAACAAACGATTCTCTTTTATTTAAACCTGTTGACCATTTCGCAGTATTTTTGGTTAATCCTGGTGTAAAATTGAATGCCGGCGAGACGATTTTAAACGATGACAACTTTAAATTCCTGATGGAAAAAAACCTTGAATCGTTAAACGGTTCATTAGAATTACAAATGTTTCTGGATGAAGCATTTTTATCGGTTCCTCCTGTTTTTTCAAATGGAATATATCAAACCATGTATTCATTTAACAAGGTCGAAAGCCTTCCCGGTCTTCTTTCTGAAAACAATTTTGAAACCTCATTATTTTCAGTTGGATATGAAGAAGATAGGATTAAAATGATTAAGAATTATTACGGTTTTGAGAATTACAAAGTTATTCTGCCTGAACAAATTAACGGACAGGAATTGGCATTGGACCATCTTTTATCTGAAAATGACAAAAATATGGTTTTTTTTCTCATAAAGGGGATAGAAAAGGATGGGTTAATAAATCTGGTAAATTGGTTTGCAGGTATTTACCATGAAAATTGTATGATGGTTGTGTTTAATTTTCCTGAAGGGTTTGATGAGAATATGCCTAAATTATTGGATACAGGAAAAATAATTTATCCGCCCGGAATGGCACCTTTTATAAATGAAAGATTTCAATTGATGGATTTAAAGCCCTCCCTGTTGCAGGCGACGGGATATGATAAGCCTTTAATTGCTTATGGATCGGGATTTTCAGATCATGAACGGTTCTTGGTTTCAAAAAATAAAAGTGGTAAATTTTTATTTTTAAAAGACAGTTTATTGCTTGAATTTTCAGACAACCAAACCAATAAGTTATTGCTTCTTAAAAATGGTACATTCCAGGACAAGGATTTGAAAGATTCACTTGCCGTGGAAAAAATTAAAATGGAAAATCTGATTCGATCTGTATTTGCAGATTATTACTATAGGCTCAATTACAATGAGCTCAAAAACTAAAAACTATAACAAATCTAAATTTCAGAGTATGGGCCAAATAATATTATATATTGCGCAAAGCCTTGATGGGATGATAGCTTTATCTGATGGGTCGGTAGAATGGCTTGACCAATTCCAGGGCGAAGATTATGGGTACCATCAATTCCTTGAATCGGTTGATATAGTTGTAATGGGGAATAAAACTTACCGGCAGGTTTTGTCTTTTGGAATTGAATTTCCTTATAAAGACAAGGAAGTGTATGTTTTTACAAATGAAAAAAACAAACAAAATGATGAATTCTCCAAATATATTTCTGATAATCATGATGGTTTTATACGGGATTTAAGAAATTGGGATAAAAATACATGGCTTGTGGGAGGTGCTGATATTATTGATTTTTTCTTAAAGAATAAGGCAATAGACGAATTGTGGTTATTTACTATGCCCGTAATTTTAGGCAGGGGTATCCATCTTTTTAAAGAAAACAGATTTGAAAACAAACTAAAACTCACTTATAATAAAGCTTATAACTCGGGGGTTACGGAATCGCACTATAAATTTTTATTCATTTAACGAGTATAAATCCAAAATGCGGGAGAAAGAAAGTAGTTTCGAAATTGTTTTTAATGCAGTAATAGACCGGGAATTTAGTTCGAAAATTAAAAAATGATTTTCTTTGTCAACGGTTCGGAAATTAATTTCATTTCTGCCATGTATTTGAAAAAGAGCGACATGGATTCCTTTTTAGCTTCGTCGAGGTAAAAACTAATATTGTTTAAAAGGTAATCTTTTAAATCAATTACTGAATTTGGGTGTTTACTGAAATATTCATCCACCACCAAATCAATATTTTCGATACCATGGCTTAGTGCTTGGTTAAATTTGAAACAAAATTCTTCATTTATTGGTTTATTGGCTGCCCAGGCTGCAAAAACAAACGGAAGGCCTGTCATTTCGTACCATTCGAGGGACAAGTCGTAAGCATATTCAAAATCTTTGTTGATTTTAAAAGTCCTATCGCCTATGATAACCCCGGCTTTTTTTCCTTGAATTTTATTTTCAAAACCTTCTTTTGCCTCAATCCACCTGGGTGAAATTTTCCAATGGTAATGAGTCAGAATTTTAACCAGGTTAACTGATGTTCTCGATTGATAATCCAAAAAGATAGCTTCTATTTTATCCAAAGGTACATCGCTGAATAAAAGTACTGTTTTCACCCTTTTTAATGCTCCCAGGCAATAATCTGATATTATTTGCGGACGATTTACAAAAGGAATACCCGCCACTGGCATTAAGGCGATATCAACCTGGTTATTGATTAATTTACTGGCGCAAATTGATGGAATATCGAGTTCAAAATCAATCTCATCCTTAAGTTCAGAATGGTTAATTCCATAAAGAAAAGGTAATGTATTCAAATACGAAACAGCAGAAATCAGTGGTTTTTTATCTTTCATTTTTTTGTGTTTCTGATAAAGAATAAGCATCTGTTTTAAGAATGGCAATGGTTGCGGCAACTGTGGCTACAATGGCTGCAAATGTAGAAATAAACTGTCCGCACCAGGGAACAACCAGAAAGAAAGAGAAGGCTGATCCGTTTGCAATGGCCAGCCATTTGTATTTTCGAACCAATTTAACACTTTCTTTTGTGGATAATTTTTTCCGTTCGTTGGTGTAATCGATAAACGAAAATCCATAAAAATAAGAAGATACAATAAAAAGAAAAATAGTTGTAAACCATCCAATAACCGGGATAAAACTTGCAAAAAAACCTAGAACAAGGAGCATCATTTCGATTATCAAATTCCTTAGTGCAATTAAAATTCCCCTGAAAATATCACTTATAAATTGTTTCAGTTCAAAATTGTAAGATTTACCGTTTATAATATTTTCCGTTTTTTCTGAAACATAGGCCAATAAAGGTGACATAAGGATGATTATCACATAACCTGAAAGATAAGCCAAAACCAGAAAGGCCGTAATACGTAAAAGTATTTCTGCAAATCCTCCTATTAATCCTGCCCAGATAGTTTCTTTATTGGTTTGAAACATGGAAACGACCCAATCTTTTAAAAAATCTACAAGATTGGTGATTAAAAGTTCCCCACTTACCAATAGAATTATGCTTAAAATGACGGGGAACAGGAAAGTCCATCCCATCCTGTTCCTTAAAATAAACCTGAACGCCTGGCCATAAGTGTTAATTCCCAGACTTATCTGATTGATTCTTTTCATCTCAAATAATTATTATTTTCCCTCTTTTGGTTTCCTGAAATTATACCAGTCAATTTTTCGTGAAAGGTACATGATGATAGCCATTACAATAAAAAGTCCGATACTTCCCATTAATAAGGCGTAATCTTCGAGTTGCAAAATGACAAAAATAAAGGCATACAATACAGTAAGTACCAAGGCTGTAAATGCAGTTAGCAGGTTGCTTCCAAAAATAGATTTTGAATAAAATGTTATAAGTAACACCGTTGCAATGGCAGAAACAATATAGGCAGGATTAAAGCTCAGGTGCTCTGAAATTGAAAGAAGAAGTGTGTAAAAGATAATAAGGGCAAGTCCGACCAACAAATATTGTATTGGATGTATCCTTGTTTTGTTAAGTACTTCAACAAAGAAAAAAACAAGAAAAGTGAAGGCAATTATCATGATCGCATATTTTGCTGATCGATTCGATTTTTGGTAATGATCAACAGGGATTAAGAGTTCAAGGCCAAACGACGATTCTTCTACCTTATAAGAATTCCCAGTCCATTTTTGTGGAAAATTCCTGTTCAGGTGCAGTACTTTCCAGTTCGCGACAAAAGTGCTGTCAGTAATATTATGGTTATCGGGCAAAAAAGCACCTTTAAAACTTGGATCGCCCCATTTCGAGCGCAATTGAACCTGGGTAACTTTACCAAGCGGAGTAAAATAAAGTTCCTCACTTCCTCTTAAAACAATTTGAAAATTAAAGGCTTTCAATTCTACATTTTTCAGCGCTGTCAAATCCACTACCGCACTTATACCCGAAGCAATTACATCGTTGGTTTCAATTCCCGGGTTGAACGGGTATTCCTGGTTGTTCCATTTCAGAACAATATTATCTTTAATACCCCGCATATCGGGTATCCCAAACGAAACAATTGCCTTGTCCCACAGAATATCAGCATCTTCAATTTTCCAGTCTTTAAAATCGAAAGATTTGAAATTTCCAGAGAACTGCAAATCTGAAGTATAAACAACCACATCGTAAATTCTGCGGTGTCTTTTTTCAGGAATTACTTCGCCCTTAATATCTAAGGTTTCAGGTAAAAAATGTGCATATTCAATTTGTGAGTACACTTCTTTTTTTTCGTTCAGGTAATTCCGGCGGTAAGGAATCGAAATAATTGGTCCGCTAAGTATCTGAATACCGCCCCAGGTGGAGGTAACTTCCTGTTTCACACTGTTTCCACGGTATTCCCTTTCATTTATTAAATCCTGAACCATAAAGGTGGGAATAAGCAAAATTAAAATCATAAAACCGATGGAAAGAATTCTGATTGTAATTGAATTTCTTAGCCAGTTGTTAAATTTATCGAAAAGTGTTAAATCGTTGGATTCCATATTATTCAGATTTAAAATTTATTTTTAAATGTAATGATATTTTAAAGCAAATACACCACTTTATCTGGTCAAACAAGCATGGTTTTTTTAATTTGTTTCAACCCAAAATATTCCAGCTTCGAAGATATCTATTCCGAAATTCTTACTCAAAGATCAGGGGAATAAATGAAATCCTAAAATCTTTTTTGGTATTTTAAGGTTTATTAGTTCTGAAATGGCTGATTTTGATAAATAATTCCTATTTTGTGCTTTCAATTGCCGTAATAAAATCAACAAAATTCACAATGAACAGAAGGAACCATTTTGGTAATTTGATTTCATTTAGATCTTTTAAGTGGTTGGGTATGAAAAAATTTTCAAAACCCGGGTTTCTTTTTTTAATGGTTTTTTTAGTTTTGGCAATCGGTAACAGTTCCAGGGCAGGAAGTTATTTCAGGATATATCCCGATACATTGCCCGATGAACAAGAGCTTTACAATGGAAGGGTTTGGAAAAATCTGTATTATTCCATTGAAAATCACCAGTTTTTGTTTACAAAGGAATTCTTACCAGCTACTGTCACCATTAATAAAAAAACCTTTAAAAACCTGTGGCTCAGGTATGATATTTTTAATGATGAAATAATAATTCCTTCTAATACCGGTGGAGTTTTAAATTTGAATAAGGAACTTGTTGATAGTTTTACTATTTTCTTTGGGGATAAAGAGCGGCATTTTTCAAAAATTGATAATACTGAAGGGCTTGACGGGTTTGCTGAAGTTTTGTATTCAAATAAAACTGCGCTCTATGTAAAATTTGGAAAAAAAATAGAGTTTTCATCTACTGAAAACAGCAAAGATAATTTTTATGAATTCTACCGTATTTACTTTGTCACGGAAAAGAAAGCCTATTTAATTCAAAGTAAAAAAGATTTTTACAAATTACCTGGAATTGATGCAAAAAGAACAAAGGAGTTTATAAGAAAAAACAAATTAACAGTTACAAAAAAATATCCTGATAGTTTTATCCCGGTTATAAAGTTTTGCGAAGGTTTATAATGATTAGCACGTTTAAAGTGAAATTCAGAATCAATTCAATACTGTTTTTTGTTATTTTGCACCTTGGTTTGCAGGCCCAGGTGAATTATCCGGTTGAGGATAATTACAGGGATTGTACATTTACAGGATTTACAGCTGAAATTGAGAAAAAATTACCGGTTAAATTTTTTTACAGGGAAGATTGGGTTAAAGACCTTAAAATTGGTGATTACCCGGCATGTAATAATTTGCCCTGTTTTCTCGACAAGCTTTTCGAAGGCACAGGAATCCATTATTTTATTGAAGAATCTGGTAATATAATTATAACAGGAAGTTATGCTGTAAAAATTCCCGGTAAAGATTATTTGTCAAAATCTGATTTTCTATCATTGGAACTTGAAGATTCGAATGTTAAAATTGGGAAAGAAGTAGAAAATGGACTGACGGAGATAGGGAATCCTGCTGAAAAAAGCAAACCGGGCAAAGCTATTATTTCGGGCTATATTAAAAGTTCAGAAAACAAGGAGCCTTTACCGGGGATAACGGTGGTTTGCAAAAAATTATCAATTGGTACTGTTTCAAACGAGTTTGGGTATTTTTCACTTAGTCTTCCAAGAGGCATTCATTTGCTCGAATTCTATTTTACCGGTTTTAAAGATAAAAGCCTGAGCATTAATGTATTTGGATCCGGAGAAATGAATGTGGTTATGCAGAGTGTTACCATTCCATTGAAAGAAGTAGTTGTTAAAGCAGAAAAGAATGAAACCCTGCAACGGTTTGAAGTAGGAACCGAAAAAATCAATATGGCCACCGTTAAGCTTTTGCCTACCTCACTTGGTGAGATTGATATTTTAAAAAGTGTATTGCTACTTACGGGGGTTCAGTCGGCAGGCGAAGGTTCAATGGGTTTTAACATCAGGGGGGGAACTACCGACCAGAACCTTATTCTTTTGTATGGTGCCCCGGTTTATAATTCATCGCATTTTTTTGGCTTTTTTTCGGCCGTAAATTCAGATATTATTAAAGATGTAACTTTATACAAAGGAGGGATTCCAAGCAGGTATGGCGGAAGAATTTCATCGGTTATGGACATTGGTTCGAAAGAAGGAAATGGGAACAAATTCGCCGGAAATGCCGGAATTAGCCCGGTTACTACTCATCTTATGGTTGAAGGCCCTATTCTCAAAGGTAAACTGAGCTATTTACTTGCCGGGCGCACTACTTATTCAAACTGGATTTTCAGCCTGTTCGATAATCCTGCGCTTCAGAACAGTAAAGCCTCCTTTTATGATTTAAATGGAAAAATTAGTTATGATTTGAACGACAAAAATAAATTTGAACTATCTGCCTATTACAGTTCCGACGCGTTTAAACTCAATTCTGACACACTTTACAAATACAAAAACAATATTCTGGCTTTTAGCTGGCGACATTTTTTCAATAGCAGGTTTTTCCTGGTTGTATCGGCAAACCAAAGCAGATACGAATTTGAAATATCAACCAGTAAAAACGTGATGGAAGCTTTTAAACATACCCATAAAATCATTTCAAACGGGTATAAAGCCAATTTTAACTGGTTTCAGGGAAAACACGAAGTAAATTATGGTATGGAGATGACGGCATACAATCTGAATCCCGGAGAATATAATCCTGATTCCGATTCCTCTTTGGTAATTCCACAGAAAATTGAAAAAGAACAAGCCTGGGAAGGCGCAATTTATGCAGATGATAAATTCACCCTGAATAAAATTTTGTCCTTAAATTTGGGTATCAGGGTGTCAGGATTTTATGCTTTTGGCCCGCAAAATATAATGCTCTATGAATCCGGTTATCCTAAAAGTGTTTCAACCATTAATGATACACTGATGTTTAAAAAAGGTGAAGTAGAAGCCAGGTATGCTGGTCCGGAGTACCGGGTTTCGCTTAATTTCAGGTTTAGCGACAGAAACTCCCTTAAACTTAATTATAACCGTACAAGACAATATTTGCATTTGTTGTCAAATACAACTTCAGTTTCGCCAACCGATACCTGGAAATTATGTGATTATTATCTCAAACCCCAGGTGGGGGACCAGTTTGCAATTGGATTTTATTCCATGTTGTTTAATAAACGATACGAATTCTCAGCAGAATCTTACTATAAAATAATCAGGAATATGGTCGATTTTAAAGGAGGAACCAACCTGGTAATGAACGACAATATTGAAAAAGACATCGTTAATGTAAACGGAAAGGCTTACGGTTTAGAGCTGGTGTTTAAAAAAAATACGGGCAAACTTCGTTACAGTCTTGGTTATACCTATTCAAGAATATTTATTAAAAGTGAAGGCCAATACCCTGAAGAAAACATTAATTCAGGAAATTGGTTCCCTTCAAACTACGACAAACCCAACGACCTGGTTTTTACGTTGTTTTATACTTTCTCGAGGCGGTATAGTTTTTCAACCAGTTATATTTACAATACCGGTCGACCGATAACTTTTCCTGTGGCCACTTACGTGATGTATAATGATATATTGGTACATTATTCCGACAGGAATAAATACCGTATTCCGGATTATTCGCGGCTCGACATAGCTTTCAGGGTGAACGGAAACCTGAAATCGCGCAAAATTGCCCATCCCAGTTTTACATTTTCAGTGTACAATCTGCTTGGAAGGCAAAATGTATATTCTGTTTATTTCAGAAAAGAAGGGGATATTGTTAAGGGCTACAAACTTTCGGTTTTCGCCACTGCAATTCCTACTGTTACTTTTAGTTTTGATTTTTAATCTAAACTTTGTAAATAATGATAACCAAAATAAAATATACCAACTCAGAAACATTTAACAATAGACTTTTAAAAATCAAACGGTTGGTTTTGTTATTGAGTTTGTTGTTCATGGTTTTGATTTTTAAAAGTTGTATAACCCAATTTATTCCCGAAAGCAACGAAGTTGAAGATCTTTTGGTTGTTGAAGGATTGATAACCAATCAAAATGAAAAAAATACAATAAAATTATCAAGATCACTTCCTCTTGGGCTTAAAAGCGAAGCCAGGCCATTTTGGGGATGCGATGTTTTTATAATGGATAATCTGGGTAATTCCTACCATTTAAATGAAACCAACTTAGGAGTTTATGTTACAGATTCTTCCTCGTTCATTGGAATTCCAGGCCGGATTTATACTTTAAAAATTATAACGAACCTTCCAGGCCATAATAAAACCTACGAAAGTTATCCCGTTGAAATGAAACCTGTACCGCTTGTTGACAGTCTTTTTTACGAAAAAAATGTTATTAAACCCAAAGACGGAAACTACCCGGGAATTGATGGTTGCCAGATTTATTTGAATACCCACGACCAGACAGACAATTGTAGATATTTCAGGTGGGATTTTGAAGAAACATGGATATTGCGACTTCTCTGGCCTGTTGAAAACATGAAATGCTGGGTGTCGGACAGGTCAAATTCTATTCATATCAAGAGTACATTGACCATGGAACAAAATGTAATTAACAGGTTTCCAATCCATTATATTTCAAACGAAACCGACAGGTTAAAAAGGAAATACAGCATTTTGGTGAATCAGTATTCAATGAGTGAAGAAGAATTCAATTATTGGCAGGATTTGCAGAATCTTTCGGTGAAGGTAGGAGGGCTTTCTGATCTTGTGCCTTATACCGTTCCGGGTAATATTAAATGTATTGAAAAGCCAGATGAAAAAGTACTGGGCTATTTCAGTGTTTCAGCCAAATCGTCGAAAAGGATTTATATAGAAGATAATTTTGCCGGTATTATTGATGATTATGCCGATTGCCCTACCGATACCATACCAACTGATAGGCCTGAGAATATTCCTGGTTTTAATGTAAATATATGGGCCCTTTTGATAAATAAAGGTTCTTTCACCAGTCCGGCCTTTACCATTCTTACCGACAGGAAAGGTTGTGCAGACTGTACAGAAAGGGGTACAACCCAAAAACCATCTTTTTGGATTGGAGACTAATAATAATTCAGTAAATGATTAAAAAATACATCTATACCTTTTTTGTTTCAGTTGTTTTTCTACTGCCAGCATCCCAATCTGCCTTGTCGCAGCAGGTAACCGCAAAGTGGCTGGAACAAAAATTCAGTGATTATTTAAAATTGAATCCTTACGAAGAAGTCTTTTTGCATACCGACAGGGACTTTTACAATGCAGGCGAGGGCATCTGGATAAAAACCTACCTGGTTGACCGGCAAAATCAAAAGCTTTCATCCTTAAGCAATTTGGTATACGTTGAATTGCTGAATGCGGAAAACCTGGCTGTTTCGCAAATCAGAATTTTAACAAAGCAGGGGGCAGGAAAAGGATACCTGCAAATGCCCGACTCTTTGGGCACCGGCGTTTACCTGTTAAGGGCCTATACAAACAATATGAAAAATGACCCTCCGGAAAATTATTTTTACAGGGAAATCAGGATTTTTAATTCCCTTAGGCTGAATACATCGTTTGAAAATCTTCAGAATAAAATAAGTATCAATAATTCGGAGAGCAGCAAAACTGTTGAAAACCATGACGGAATTAAAATGGGCATTAATCTCCAATTGGCTGACAGCATTGAATTTGATATAAAAGTACCTGAAAACCTGATAGCCGAAAACGACTATTCTTTTGTTCTTTTTATACAAACAAACGGAAATATTAATTATATCAAAGAATTTAAACTATCCGGTGAAAGTTTCAACATAAAAATTCCAAAATTAATGGTTGGCAAAGGCATTCATCAATGTTGTGTTTTCGGGAAAGAAAAAGGATTCTTGTTCGAAAAATACTTTTACACTCCTTTAAATTCAGTTAAAACTGAGGTAAATATCAATTCTGATACAATAAAACAAAGACAAAAAATAGAATTCGATTTTATAAAAATTACAGAAAACAAACAGGCAGTATTGAATGGAAATTTCAGCATTTCAGTTTATGCTGGTTTTGAGTTAAACAGCAACATTGGCCTGGAAGAGTTCATGGTTTTTGGTTCTGAATTCGGGCAGTTTCCTTATTGGTTTCTTCATGGAAAGGGGTTAGGTCAATGTTCAGAACAAGAAATTAACCAACTTATTGATAATTTAAAAAGCAGCAGAATAGATTGGGAAAAGATAAAACTGCCGGAGAAAAAGAACAATTACTTTGGTTTTGAAAATGGAACGCACTTTATTTATGGAATTCTTACTGAACCGGACCAAACTCCGGCTAAACCCGGTGAAATGGTATTGCTCTGTGTGCCAGGAAAGGAGGCTGTTTTTAAATACACGCGCACCACGCAAGAGGGAAAATTCTCATTTGGAATTCCCTTTAGCGAAAATCCATCAGAAATAATAATGATGCCTGAAAATGCCGGTTTAAACCGCAGAATTTTTGTTCAATCTTCTTTTTCTGACAAATTTGCACCTGTTGAAATTACACAGGATTCGGTATCTGAAAATTTGATAAAATTTATTACTAGGCTTGGAATAAATTACCAGGTGAATAAGATTTATAACCTTCAAAACCCGGAAATACAAACTGCAACAGACAGTTTATTTACCAATCCCCGGCGGTTTTATGGCAAACCTGATATTGAACTGAAATTGTCCGATTACATTAGCCTGCCTTTAATGGAAGAAGTTTTTTTTGAAATTTTACCAAACGTTTCGTACAAAAAAAAGAAAGATGATTACGAAATTATTATATCAGATAGGGTCGACAACAAACCGGTTGTAAAATCGCCCTGTTTAATGATAGATGGAGTAGTTGTAAGCGATGCTTCGTTAATTATAAACCTGAACCCCGAAATGGTTGAAAAAATTGAAGTAATTAAAGACGATTACGTGGTTGGAAAATATCTTTTTCCGGGAATTGTAAACGTGATTACAAAAGCCGGCGACTTCAAAACTTTTCCATTGCCTGATTACATGGTGCGGATTTCAAACCGGTTAACGGACAAGAATTTCAGCTTTGTTTCTCCTTCGTATACTTATGGTTCGAACCAAAACAGGTTGCCTGATTACAGGAATACAATTTACTGGGAACCAGATAGTGAATCAGGCCGGATAGCATTTTGGACCCCTGATATCCCGGGAAATTATACAATTAATATTCAGGGTTTTACAAATGATGGACAGTTAGTTTCGATGAAAAAGATTTTCACTATAAAATAGGGTGAACTTATTTAGATTTCGGGAACCGTTTTTTTTCTGAAAAATTCTTTCCTTGTAAAAGAATAAATGGCCAACGCAGCCCAAATACAACCAAAACTGATTTTTTCGGTAGAAGTAAAAGGTTCACGGTAAAGAAAGATACCCAGCACCAGGCTTATACTGGGCGAAAGATATTGTGCAAACCCAAGTGTAGACAAGGATACCCGTTTTGCCCCTTTTGAGAATAAAAGCAAAGGAATGGAAGTAGCCACCCCTGAGAGCAGGATAAGCAGGTTCACGTGCCAGGGCAATTGAATGTATTTTTGTGGCGATTCCATAAATCCCGACCACAGGTAAACCAGGGCAAAAGGGGCTACTACCATGGTTTCGGCAGCCAGTCCGTTCAATGATCCCAGTTTCGAAAGTTTTTTTACCAGTCCGTACAATCCAAAAGAAACAGCCAGGGTAAGTGCCACCCAGGGTACCTGGTTGTATTCAAAGGTCATAAATGCCACGCCTGCTCCGGCTATCGCAATGGCTATCATCTGCCAGACATCCGGTTTTTCCTTTAAAACAATAATTCCGAGCAAAATGGTAAACAGGGGGTTAATGTAATAACCAAGGCTGGCTTCAACAATATGGTTATTGTTTACTGCCCAGATATACAGCAGCCAGTTGATGCTGATAAGCAACGATCCGGCTACAACTGCCAATGCAGTTTTTAAGGTATAAAATGCCTTAATAAAATCTTTCCATTTCTTCCCTGTAACAATAACAGATATAAGCAACAGGAAAGACCAAAAAATCCTGTGGGCGAGAATTTCCTTTGGAGGGACCTGTTTCATTGCTTTCCAGTAAATGGGCAATACCCCCCACAAAGCATAGGCAGAAATGGTGTAAAACACCCCCGAAACACCTTGTCCGGATTTGAATTTTTGGTATTGCCTTTTTATCATTCTATGGTTTTGTTATTGAATTTTTCTTAACCTCCTTAGTTAAAATTAACCGCGAAGATAACTATTTTTGGTATTTCATTACTAGAGTGAAAATTAGGTGCAGGCGAAAACGGGCCTAATGATTTAACTATAATTTTAAATAGACTGGTATCAATCAGCTTTATCTATTGTCCGGTTAAAAATGTTTCATCCCTGCCGAGGCGATTTTTCAATTAATAAAACCCGGGTTTTACCCAACTTTAGTCTTTAACGGGGCGGCGCCGTAACCCGTAAAGATATGCCAAATGTCTCGTAATGCATTTCATTACAAATAGTTTCCAATCTTCGACTTGTTTATTTTTCTAATTAATTCTAAAAGTTGAAACAAAAAATTAAAATAAAATCATTAAAAAAACCAAATAGTGCATAGAAGCAATGTTGTACTTGAATTAAATTTGAATTGGTATAATTAATTAGATGTATTTTACCAATCTCCACTTTGAATCAATGATAATATTGTTAATATGAAACGGACAATCGGGCTATATTTTTTTTGTTTCTTAATCTCTGTAACTGTAAAATCGCAATTACCGTTTAAATTCGACAATCAGTATAAAAAGATTTTTGCAAAGGATCTCTGCGTATTGGTTAAAAAGAATCCGGATCTGGTTATTATTGATGTCCGCTCCCCGGGCGAATATGCTGACACTTCTCAATACAATAGCTATAATATGGGCCACGTAAAATCTGCCATTAATATTCCCATCGACAGCATTCAAAAAAATGTTAAAATTCTCAATCCATATAAAAACAAAACTTTTGTAGTTTATTGTTCCCACAGTCAGCGAAGCAGAAGAGTAAGCAAAATACTTTCAGATAACGGTTTTACCGATTTTTATAATTTAAATGGCGGCATGACCCAGTTAAACCAAATGACGGAACAGGAATTTCCATGCAAAAAGGATTGGCTGGTTTCCAATTTAAAATATACCAATTTATCATCTTCAGAGGCAATTCAATTAATTAAACAGAATTCAAGCCTTATAATCCTTGATATTCGTTCATCAGCCATGTTTAATTCCACGGACAGTTTAATAGAAAATAATATTGGTCGAATTAAGAATTCTATTAATATTCCATATGCTGATTTAAAGCAAAGAATAAATGAATTGAACAATTATAAAAATCTGCCCATTTTAATTTACTCTCAAACCAGTGAAGGCGATGCAGCCAGAACTGCGCAGGAATTGACCAAAAATGGATTTTCTTCAGTGTATCATCTTTTGGCAGGATTAAATAATTTGCTGATCAATAAGGATTCTGAGCCACTTATAGAAAATTCTGTACGTTATCATTTTGTTGATGCAGCAGGAGCCTTAAATCTGTTGAAAAACAATAAGCAACTTATAATTTATGATACCCGCCCTAAAGCTGAGTTTGAAAATAAAATCAAAGGTAACGAATCCTATAAAAATTTAGGCAATATTAAAAATGCAGTTAATCTCGAAGAGAAAGATTTTAATACCTACAATTTTCCAAAAGATAAAAATAATACAATCTTAATCTATGGTAGGGCTGATGCTGTAAAACTTGGCAGACTATTAATTGAACAAGCTTATACCAATGTGTATATCATGTCCGGGCTATTTGATTTTGTATTTTCTGCATTTAACTCGGAAGGTTGCAAGGATGCATTGCTCTTTCTTGAAAATCATGAAGGAATTTATTAAATCAACGTGAGTTCGACCAAATTATAATTGCAAATAACTGTAAATAAGCTAATAAGGTTGATATCAAAAAAAAATTATTGGCTACTAAGGTATAAGAAAGATCAATAAGGTTCTTAAAGACCTTATTTTTATCTAAAACAACCTTAATAGTCAATTTTTATAAAGTGAAACCACCTTATTAGCTTATTATCAATAAATTCGTAAAAAACCATATGTCGTTGCATATAATACCAATTTACGCATCACCAAAACTCCATTTGAAATACGAAAAACTTTTAAGCAAAGCGGTACTGGGTAGCTTTTTTAAGACAAGTTAAAAATAGAAAAATTAACTTTATAACCATTAAAAAAGCGTAAAAATGAAAAAGATCAAATTTAGTGAATCCCAAATTTTGGGGATATTAAAGGAACAAGAACAAGGATTTAAAGTGTCAGAAATCTGTCGCAAACACGGGATAAGTGATGCCACGTTTTACAACTGGAAAAGTAAATATGCAGGCATGACCGTTGATGAACTCAAACGGCTGAAAGAGTTGGAATATGAGAATGCACGCTTAAAGAAGATGTATGCGGATTTGAGCCTTGAAAAACGATGTATTAAAAGATATTGTTAAAAAAAGTTTTAACGCCCGGTCAAAAGGGTGATTGCTTATCCTATGTTTTGCAGAGATATAAACAGGTAAAATATTCCCGGGCGTGTGTAGGATGCTCCATTACACCCGAACGAAAAAATATTATGAAAAAAAAGATGCCAATAAAAAGACCCTTAATAGTAAACCAAGCCATATCAGAAATTATTGGAAATAGCCGAAAAAGGAGAGAAAAGGTAATAAATCTGATGAAGAAGAATTATCCGGATATCGGATTCAAACAAGCACGGGTATATGAAAATGTTCAGGTTTTTCGCTAAGTAAAAAGCTGAGAAGACGGATAAAAAATAACCCTGCCAATCCAATTGAAATTTTCCAAAAATCAGGAGTGGGCAAGGCAATGGATTTTATGAGCGACGCACTGGCCTGTGGGCGGAAAATTAGGACATTAAAACATCATCGACCATTTTAACAGGGAATGCATGGGTATCAGTATAGGTACCAATATGCCAGCCAGGCTGTGATTAAGGAATTGGAAAAAGTAATTGAACGCGCAGGAAAACCAAAAAGGATACGGACCGATAATGGCCCGGAGTTTCGGTCGAAACTATTCCAAAAATGGCTGACACAAAACGAAATAGAATGGAGTCGGATTCAAAAGGGAAAGCCTCAACAAAAATGCAATAATAGAGCGATTTAACAGGACATATAGGGAAGATATTTTGGACGCAAATTTATTCTATTCAATACAACAAGCTATTGAAATTACTGACAAATGGATTGAGGAATATAATTGTGAGCGTCCGCATCAGTCGTTGAACTATCAAACACCATCAAGCTATGCGGCATAAAGGTTTTTTTAGGCATACGCCCTCAAAAGTCTCAATGAAAAAAACGGGTCCCAAAAATGAAACCCGTTTTACATTGACACTTCGTCGGGAGAATCCCATCCCCGGGTTGCTCAGCAGAGCCTGTTTCCGTTTCGGTTCAACATTTGCAAAATTCTATGATTAAAACTATATTTACAAACTGTCAAAAAAGCCTACCATTTACCAAGCCAATTTCCAAAAAGGCTGTATTAATTTTAAAAACAAAGATGAAATGCCTTTAGATATAGTTCAGTAATTGTTAGCAGACTATGCTAAAATTGACTTGTTGGCAATGATGGAAAATTTTAAAAAGAATCCGGAGGCAGAATATTTTTAAATGTGCTGTCAATTAACCACACTACACTTATAATTGGAATGAATATCCTGCTAAAGTTGCACTTTATTATCAGTTTTAACAATTACATAAAATTGAATATAAAACTTTAAATTGTCAGAATTGTGATATTTCGATGGATTCATTTCTTAATAAACTTTACCGTAATATTAAAAGCATGAACAGGTAATTCATTGTCTTTGCTAATCTTTATAAAAGGATTAAAATGAAAGATATAAGGCAGGTTTATTTTATCAATAAAATCATTTAAATCTGTTAGACTTTCCTTACTGTTGAACATACAGTTAATTTTTTCCTCGTAACTGGTATTAGTTTCATCCAGTGGACCATAAATCATGAAAGTAATAGAAAGGTTTTTACCTTTCATATACCCATATTTAACCAAAGTCTTTTCTTTATTTATTTTGATTTTGCCAATATATTCAGCTAAATTTTCCTTGTTTTGAAGAAAGAAATTTATGGCAGAATTTTGCATAGTATGATAGTTGTTGAGGTCTGCCAAAAGTATAAATAAAAAGTGATTTTCAACTTTAAGAATATGGTTTTTGGATTAATTATTTTACAATCAAACCAATAAATGCAATAGTTTGGGATTAGCCTATTATGCCGACCAGATAGGTTTCCATCTCAAGTATTTTCTCTTTGGTCGCTTTTATTTCAAGGTCAGCAACTCCTTTGTTTTTAAAGAACAGTTTTGATTTGATAAAAGAATCTTTTAAACGTCTTACATTTATATTTAGGTAATCTTCTCCTTCCCTTTCGTATTGCAAGCCAGATTCACCAAAAAAACTCCACGAAATTCCATGACTGCAATTTAAATACCCATTTGTATAATTTGTATAGTAATCGAAATAACCTACCACGCTGGTACCATGAATCCTTGTTATCTGAGAAAGATCTGCCATTAATGTTGGTTCAATTAAGCGGCACACACTTAGAATAAATTCAAGCCAAAGTTTTGTTTGCCCTTTTTCATTTTTTGCCATCTCTGAATTTTCAGATACAAATCGAACAGTGGGGAAATATTTATCTATGAGCATATTTCAGAGAAGTTAAAGTTGTTTTTAAAATCCATTCTATAGAGATTAATACTTTAAATCTATTTCTAATACTTCATCCAAAGGTACCAGATAAATTCAGGTCTTTCCAAAAAACAAATCAGCAGGATTGACATTGCCAATAACTTCAGTTTTCTATCACAACACATGCATCCATTTAAAGGCATAGATTTAGCCCCTTTATGCCTGAAATTTTCATTTTGTTTAAATCATAGAAAATACAATATTCTTCCTCCATTATTTAAGATTCATTATTCGTTGAATATATTTATTTAAATAGTTTCCATTTTAATTTTATATTCTTGGCTTGCTTATTTTATTTAATTCTGATTGAATAGGAGAACTTATTCAAAATAAACGCCCAACTAATCAAAACATCTCAGTTAAATTTGTGAGAACAATTTAAACTAACCAAATGGAAAAAGACTCATTTCAAATAACGGAAATATTCCCTGTAAAACCTTCAGTTATTTATCATGCATGGCTCAATAGTGTTGAACATTCAGAAATGATTGGGGCTGAGGCAGAATGCACCAACTATGAAGGTGGTAAATTCACTGCATGGGATGGTTATATCACAGGGAAGAATATAAAACTTATTGAAAATAAAGAAATAGTGCAAAATTGGAGAACTTCTGAATTTAAATCCTCGGATGAGGATTCAGAATTAATTATCAGGCTTAGGGAAACTAAAGAAGGCTGCGAGCTGACGCTGATACAAAATAATATTCCCAAAGGGCAACCAGATTATAAAAAAGGTTGGGTAGATAATTATTTTATCCCGATGAAAAATTATTTTAAAGTGTAATAAAAATTTGATCAAAAACATCACCGGATCAAAAATCATTTTACTACTAAGATCAATTCCATGAATAACATAGAGATTATTAGGAAATTTTATGATTCATTCATTAATGGAAATGCTGAAGCCATGGTTGATTGTTATGATCAAAACATTATCTTTTCCGACCCTGCTTTTGGTGAATTAAAAGGAGAAGATGCCAAAAATATGTGGCGGATGCTCATAGGCAGGAGCAACGGAAATTTAAAGATAAGTTATGATAATGTGGTAGCCAATGATAAAAAAGGATCAGCAAACTGGACAGCCGAATATGTTTTCAGCCAGACCGGAAGAAAAGTAATCAACAAAATAGCAGCTTCATTTGAATTTGAAAATGGCAAAATAATCAAACATTCCGATCATTTTAATTTATGGAAATGGTCAAGGCAGGCTTTGGGCTTAAAAGGTTTATTATTAGGCTGGTCATTGTTTATGAAATCTAAAATTCAACAACAGACCAATCATTTATTGAATTCCTATACCAAAAAAACAACAGCTGATAAAAATTAATTCCCCAACTGGTTCATCATTCAGTTGTTATTTCCCCCATGCTGGCGCTGAGGTATCGTCCGTACCTTTTCTGCAAAAAACCTTTTTTCATTATCATCAACTATCAATGGTTAAGGGGCTACAACAAATAATTCCAACAAACTATCCTTAGATCCTTAGTTCTTGTGCGAAATGCGTAAATCATCCCAGGCTTTTTTTATTATTTGATATTTGTAATTCAATGTCGTTTAGATAAAGAAATCTTTGGTGAAAATTTGGTGTTTTAGTGTTTTCGTGGCAAAAATATTTAGCCACCAATACACAAATGCACCAAATTACACCAATTTTTTAAAACTTAATATGCAATGTATCACTAACTAAATGACATTAATTTGTAATTCTAAAATTCCTATAAAATATTTGACAAAGAAAATTGGACAATGGTTAAGTTCTAGGTATAACCATTTTTAATTATTAAAAATAACAGAATCTTTACTGTTGTTAAAGATAATAATATTGACACATTAAATAAAAATAAATCAATCGGGATATCCTGATTAAAAGTGAATAATTGAGAATGAACTTAAACCCGGGAGGGCAAAATTTAAAGTAGAAATAATTTTGCGTTTGCACTTTTAAATTTTACAGGTTTTAAATAATCAAGTTTTGCATGGACAAAAAAAAATTGACAGTATCCATTTGGGATTTCGGAAAGAATATTTTTTTTAAATACAATAGACGCTATTTTAGATGGATGATATGGTTTCGCACAAAAGCATAATCACTAATTAAAACACTGTAATATGGGCACTAAGTTTCGATATCGATGTTTCAGTATTATCATTTTTATACTGTTTTATTCTAATCCCATTCCATTCTTCGGTCAAAACAACACTTTGATTAATAATAAGAAAGTAATCATCAGGTATATTGACGTTGTGATTAATGATCATAACCTGAGCCGAAAAGGAGAGTTCTTTAGTTCGGACTATGTCTTGCACACTATGGAAGGAAAAGATGTCCGCAGCACTCAGGATAGTTTACATAACTCAATGTTGGGATGGCTTTTTAAGGCCATTCCAGATGTTCATTACAATATCGACAATATAGTGGCAGGAGGGGATATGGTTGGAGTGAATACAACCGCTACCGGCACTGCAAGGTGCGAAATGTTTGGACTTCCCGCCGCCCAAAAGAAAGTGCGCTATAATCAAATGTTCATCTATCTGCTTAAAGATGGCAAAATAATAGACCAATGGGAAGTGATTGACCCTGAGGGGTTAAAAGCTCAATTAGAAGCAAAATGATCGGATACAGCACACAACATTGGATAGTTTAAAATCGGGGAAGAAATGCTAATTTCAAGCATTTGTGCTTTGAATGTTCCAACTTCGCCAGTTCCCATAGTATTTCAACGCATTATTTCTTCCGCAAGCCTGTTCTGAATCCGGCCTTTATAATGGATATTTCGGATTAAGGTGACCCCTTTAATGGAATTTTAAAATCAGGAAAATTGTAAACAATAATTTTTGGATTTAAAAATTTTGCAGATTACCTTTAATTTGTAAATCCATAAAAAAAATTCAGAAGATCATTGCAGTGCAGCGATCAATATTTTTATCAGTCCTTATTCTTAAGAATTAGATTCTTACTATAATACCAATACTTAAATGGACAAATCCTATTCAGAAATTGGCGTTCAGCCAGGCATTCAAATGCAACAAAATGGAAGCTTTTTAAGAAAATTTGCTTTCATGACCATGGTTGTGGTTGTTGTTTACGGCTTGTTAAGTGTTGCCGGATTTTATTTATGGTTTGTATTCCCTGTTGAGAAAATTCATGGTCTTACCTATCTCAGGCAAAATGACCTGATCCTTTATTACATTATTATTAATTTCAATGATATTGCAGGTGTCCTGCTCTTTTCGCACATCATTTATTATAAATATGTTAAATCAACATCACCTGTAAAAGATGGTTTCTTTTTAGGCATCTACCTGGTCATTTTCAGTTGGATACTGGACCTGTTTGTATACGTTTTTATAAGAAAAACCCTGCCTACGCTTGAAGAGTATTTACTGGGAAAAAATCAACCGGAAATAGGAATTGCCTGGTTAATTGCCTTTTTAAGCGCATTGTATTCCGGATGGCTGCATGCAGAGGATGAAAACCATATTCGAAGGTTTAATTATAAAAAAGCAATATTGGTATTGCTTATACTTACAATTATTTCTTCTGCCCTCACGGTTGCTGGAATTCTGTTTTTTGATGTCAGACCTTAAATGTTTTTAAAAGTGCATTAAAAAACAACAAAACCATTTAAACAGCGCGTATAATCCATGGCTGGCAGTGGATGTTCCCGATAAAACTGACCCCTTTAAAAACATTAATTCAAACAAAATAAAGTTTTAAAACCTATACCCTAAAAATTCATTTCCAATTCTTTATTATTAAATTAGCAGGGAATTATTTTTCAGCCAAACTTCCAGGAATTAAAATAAAACAGAAGCATTTTTGCAGGGTAATGTTACAAGATGGATTTTGAATTTGAATATATAATAGAAATAGTCGCTATGGACTATTGAAGCGTTACCAGCAATTTTAAAATATAAAAGTGCATTAATTAAATATTTTCGTAACTTTGAAATAAAAAAATGATCGTTGAAATACAAAATAATGAAATACTTGTCAGGTTCAAAATGGGAACAAAAGCCTCACGAATTCAATCCATACTTGACTACCTTAAATATGAAGAATTGACCTCAAAATCGACTGCAACTGAACAAGATATTGAGAATTTGGTTAATGAAGCCAAGAAAGGACGATGGGAAAGAATTAAAAAAGAAATAGGGCTGAATGACTAAAATTGTTGTCGACTCAAATATTGTATTTAGTGCTTTGCTGAACATTAATAGCCGAATAGGCCAAATATTGATTAACGGAAGCAAATATTACAATTTTTTCTCTCCTGAATATATCCGACAAGAAATTATTGAACACCAGGAAAAGATAAAAAAAATCGGAAAATTGACTGACAATGAATTTATTGAGATTTATGAATTGATTATTAGAAACATAACCATTCTAAACCATACAATAATTCCAAAGAAAATATACAAAAATGCCTCTGAATTGTGCAATTCGATTGACATTGATGATACACCTTTATTGCATTTACAAATTATTTAAAAGGTAAATTGTGGACTGGTGACAAGAAATTGATTAAAGGATTGGCAGAAAAAAAATATAATCGAGTAATAACAACGGAGGAATTGTATTTGGACTTTATTAACATTGAAAAAAAGAAACAATAGATACTGGTGGCAACGTGCTATAAATGCTATTTGGCGGGCATTGCGTACTTGAAAAGCCATACAATTAAGAAATTTAGTACAAACTTGAAGCTGTGGAGCGGCTAAACCGCCAAACAGGCTCTTATAGCTATTCGTAGGCTGCAAACATAAAAAAACGAATGATCACTGGTGAGGAATTTACGGAATTGGCCCTTTCTTTCGCAGGGACAACACAAAAACCACATTTCGAAAGAACTGGTTTTAGTGTGATTGGCAAAAGAATGTTTGCTACCTATTTAGCCAAAAATAATACCGCAAATATATTTTTATCTCCTAAAGACCAAACCATTTTCTGTACAATGGACAATGTGAACATCTATCCGGTCCCAAACAAATGGGGCGAAAAAGGAGCTACAACTTTTGAACTTGATAAAGTGCCAAAAGAATTTGTATTAGAAGCTCTTCTTTCTGCGTATAACGATGTAATAAAATGAAACAAACAAAATTCATTAAGGGAAAATAGGGCAGAATAGAAACAAAATTGACCTGGTCTATTTTATTATTTTAAATATTCTATTACCCATCAAAAGTGTGAACAAGCCAGCAGACCACATATAGTGCTGCAACATGGTGGCCTGACATTGTTGGCTTCGGTATTTTATCACTATCATCAACAGTTTCAAAGGACATAATTCTGGTGGTCTTTGGTTTGTTGGTTTTATCTTTTGTAAGCGCCTAAACATTTAATTCCAATAAACTATTCATTGATCCTTAGTCCCTGGGCGAAATGCGTATATCCTTTCCGGCATTTTCTGCGCCAAGATCTTTTTAATTCTAAAATGCCTATAAAATATTTCGCGGTTAAAATTGAAAATAGTCTAAGCGTTAAGTTTAACCGTTTACGGGTATAAAATAAATAACGGCATTTGTATAATTTTAGAGTTTAGTAATATTGTTGCTTCCGGATATAAATCAATACTTAACTCCTTATGCCAGGAAAAGCATTGAAAATGAATTCAAGCCCGTGAGGGCAAGGTTTAAAATACAGACAATTTGTACTCTTAAGCTTATAACTTTTATAGGTTTTTATTAACTTACGAACCACATGGTACCATTCGTTTTTTAAACAGAAAGTTTTGAAGCTCAACATAAGACAATAATAATTCAATTAAAAGAAAAAACCAGGTTCTGAAAATGTCAAACAAACTGATTCCGGAAAGGCCATTTCGCAGGTACAAAAATATCGGCAACCCTTTTAGTTGCATCTATACAATACTTTAGTACAATATTAACTTAAAGTTGAAAAAATATAATTGATACTTCTATGAATGCGATCAAGGTGAAAAGTAACATTAGTTTTCCTCTGAGATATTATCTTTTATTAATTATCGTTGTTTTGTCCTGTTCAAAAGAGGAAGAACAGAAAAGTTATGATGGCGATGTAGTGTTGGAAACCCAAGAGGATGTGAACAATTTTGGGGCCTTGGGAATTACTGTTCTGAATGGAAACTTGAGAATAGGGGGCTATGAAGACAACTATGGGCATGTTTATACTAAAACAACTGCCATTTCAAACATTTCCCCATTAAATACGCTGACCCGGATTAACGGAGATATACTTATTCAGAATGATAGCTCCCTCACAAGTCTGGAAGGATTACAAAATGTTATTTTAGTTGAAGGCACTTTATCTATCTATAGTCTGGATAAACTTCAGGAGATTAAAGACTTTCAAAGCCTTCGTAGAATTGGCAAGGATCTACTTGTGAGAAACTATCCCCCATCAGAAATAGTAAGTGTTTCATTTAACAATTTATCTGAAATTCAGGGAGATATCTTCATTCTATCTGAGACACGGGTCGAATTAATGAAACTCGCTTCGATTGGTGGTAATATAACAATCAGCGCCATCGAGATTTATGGGATGGAGCAACTCAGCTCAGTTGAGGGTAATGTTGAAATCCATGGCAGTATCAACTCGCTGGACAATTTGCAAAAGATAGGAGGAGATTTGACCACGTGCTCATCAAATTCATTTCCCAATGTTCAGTCAATCAATGGAGTCTTGAATATAACACGAGACTGTTACCCTGCATTGGAAAATTGTGAATTTCCTAATTTGGAAAATGTTGGTGGCCTAATTTTTAGATGTTGTCTCGAGAATTTTAATGGGTTTAAGAACCTTAAAGCAATCCATGGAGATTTTATTATTGAGGAAACAAACATTATAGATTTTTTGGGTCTTGAGAAGCTTGCTTCAATTGGTGGCAATTTAGAAATATTAAGAAATTATAATCTATACAGTCTCAAAGGGCTTGAAGGCATAAGTTCCATCGGCAATGACCTAAATGTGCAGTTTTGTTACTTTCCAAATCTTGATCCCCTTCAAAACTTAAAGTCTGTGAAGAATATTACCATTAGTAATTGTTATTTTGTTGAGAACCTTAATGGATTAAGCAATATCACAACTTGTGAAGGATTGCTTATTACAGATAATTTCAGCTTAGCTGACTTCTGTGGTTTAAAACCGGTTCTTGAAAAGAGTCCAAACGCATCATTTTATTCCAATCTTAACAAATATGATCCATCGAAAAGTGATATACTATTTGGAATATGTAGCAATTAAAAGAAAGAACCTGGTTCTGAAAATGTAAAATAAATTGATTTCGGAAAGGACATTTCGCAGGTACAAAAATATCGGCAACTTTTTTATTGGTTGCATATATAGTGGTTATGTGCGATACCCGGAAAGTCAGAGAACATTAACTTATAAAAACAATGTATAATGAAAACTAAATTGAGCGTTATTCGTTTCGGAATTATCCTTTTTGTACTAAATTATTATAGTATAGTTCCATCTTTCGGGCAGGATATCACTTTGCCTCAGAAATATTGTCAGGTGTCTGAGGGTAATTTTGACAAATCAAAAGCTTTAGCTGAAATCAAACGTCTTTATGAGATAGAAAAGCAATTAATCCTGCAACAGGATACAGCAGGATTCAGAAAGTTTTATCCTGATGATTTCGTGGTCACCAATCCATTTAATCAATTCATTGATAAAAATAGGGTAATCGAGCGCCAAAAAAGTAATATTATTAAATATATTTCCTACGAACGCACATTTGATTATTTTCAATTTTATGGCAACTCCGCTATCGTTATTGGGAGTGAAGTAGTTGTTCCAACCCATGATGCGAACCGCGATGATGCCGGTAAAACTGTTAATCGTCGTTTTACTGAGGTCTGGGTACTACGTGAAGGATCGTGGCAAAAAGTGGTCCGGCATGCAAGCAATATTATAAATGATTAATCTAACTTTTTTTAAAACTAATGTATTTATCTTCAGTTGAACGACCTTTATTTTTTTCATGACAAATTAGAAGCATTACGATTGTTTGTGGTAATTTTCATAGATAGCATAAGTTGAACAGGAAATTATTTTTTAACTTTTTAATCAATAACTCTATTCTCCGGATAAAATATTTTGAATAAATTTTAAACCAGTTAAAACTTATGGAAAAAACTATTCAAAGAAGAAAAAGATCATTTTTCTATATAATTGTCTCGGTAATATTTTTATTAATTGTGTTAGCTGGTTTTACACCAACTTATTATTTTCCTGTAATTCAGAATTCTTTTACCACTGATATACCAATTATTCATATCCATGCTGCCTTATACAGCTTTTGGATTTTATTCACTATTGTACAACCAGCATTAGTTGTAACAGGTCGCACAAAATTTCACAAAAAAATAGGCATTGCAGGGTTTATACTTGCAGCAGGCATGATAATATTCGGACTGGCTGTTGCAATAACTCGTGTAAAACTTTCACTTGGTACCGAGAAAGAGCATTTTCATAAATCTTTTTTGATTATTCAGGTGACGGATATGATTTTATTTGCAACTTTTATTGGTTCAAGTCTGCTTAAAATTAAAAAACCAGAAATCCACAAACGACTAATGATTTTGGCAACCCTTTCATTATTACCAGCTGCATTGGGACGGATATGTATTTATACCGGACTTCCTGTTGTAATTACTATAATTTACACTGTTCCATTCATTGTGGCTTTTTGTATTTATGATTGGTTCAAAAAGAAAAAGATATACAAGGTTTACATCTTGGGAGGTCTTTTCATTTTGACAGTTCACATAATACGTGAGTTATTAATGGAAACAAATATTTGGTTAAAAATTAGCGAATTTATTGTTGAATAATTTAAACAGCTTGAATTTTTCCTTCTGGTTTTTACCTGGATACAGACAAAGATTTAGCCTTCGACAAAAATACATACAACAAAAAAATATGGATTTTGAACAGACAAAAAAAACCACCACCAATAAACAGGAGACAGAACAGCCTGCAAAGCCGGCCCTATCTTCCAATAAGGGGCCAGGCAGGAACCGATTCATACAATCCCAAATTCCGCAATCCTGTCCTGAATCTGTTTTAAATCTTCCCTGGCATTTTCTGCGCATTGTTCTTTCTAATTCTAAAATGCTTATAAAATATTTCGATGTTAAAATTAACAATAGCCTAAGATTTAAGTTTAACCGTTTACAGGTATAATATAAATAACGTTATTTGTATAACTTTCAAGTTCAATAATATTGTTTCTACCGGATACAAATCAATATGTAACTCCTTATATATGTAAAAGCATTGAAAATGAACTAAGCACGTGAGGGCAAGCTTTAAAATTGAAATTGTTTTTGTGCTTATACTTATAGCTTTTGCTTGTTTTAAATATAAACAAATGCAGATGAAGAATAATACCATTTACAGATAAAAAGTAAAATCCAAACACAAAATTAAGGCCACTCATTTAGTAAATATATACATTAAAATGATATGGTTTATTATTTGGGAATGTTCTGAGCAATTTTTGACACAAAACTTAGTGTATAATCAAAAAGTAGGAACGTGACTTTCATTGTTGACATACTAACAAGAGAATTAGAACCAATTAAAATTCATAATATGACAAACAAAGCTTTCAAACTAACAGCAACACTTTTTCTTTTAACGCTATTGATTACAGGTGTTTCCGCACAAAAGGCGAGACCTAAAGCAATAAGATGGAATATTCCTGGAGTTCCATACCCTGGTCTCAGTAACATACAAGTATCTGGGCAACAGGTATTATATCTGCCACAAATAAATAAAAATAAAGAAGCTATTTATTGGTTTGCGGAGCGACCATATTCACCCGGTCAAAGCTTTGTTGATAGCACAGACTCTAAAAAACTTGCAGCATCTATTTTAGGACGTATAGTAAGTATGGAAAAGGATGGAGATTACGTTGAAAATCCATCTCCTTGTTCGACAGGAATAAATTCACCATTCACGGTGTCTGATGTTGAAAGAAGCACTGAGTATGGAACTGGTTATAAGTTTACTATTAAAAAAAATAAGATAAAAAACCTAAATACTAGCATCAATGTGGAGGCAGACTTAAAAAAACTGATTGGTGTAGAAAAAGTTTCGGACTTGTTAATTGATTCTTTAAGGGCGGTATTAACTACTGGATATTCAAGATTAAATGACATTGAAGTAAAAATAATCGGAACATATGAAGTTTATCGACTTTCGGATGATGTAATAGTTAAATTAAGCAGACCTGGACAAGGATATTTTTCTGACTGCCAATCATATTTGAGTAATCGAAAAAGTAATGGTAATAATGAAGGGATAATTACAAGCATTGGATTCGTTACGTATGATGTTGAATACAGCCAAAACAAGGCGGATTCATTGATTTTCAATATTAATGCTATACTTTCTCGTAATGGTTTAATCGTAAATCCTAAACTTTTTATTAATTATCGTGTAAGGACAAATATTGATGCAAGTATTAATCGAGGTTATCAAGTCCTTGTGTGGAAAAAAGTTCCTCTAGATGGTATGCGAAGGGAGTAATCATTCATTTGAAACATTGGTACCTACAAGGTAAAACTGCCCATAATAGAACTTAACAAGAAATGACGGTTCCGAGGTTAAATAATGCTTTGTGCTCCTATCAAAATTTGTGATTGATTGATAGTGAAGAGCTTCGAAATCGCCATCTTCGGATACCAGCAAACCATTTGCTCATATTCATCTTGCCGCAAACCTGTCCCGGATCAGGTTTGACCAAAAACTATCTTTCGTAAGCTTGTCCCGAATCCGGTTTGACCAAAAACTACCTTCCGCAAGCTTGTCCTGAATCCGGTTTGACCAAAAACCACCTTCCGCAAGCCTGTCCGGAACCAACTTCATAAAATTATTTCTTCCCCGGGGTTAGCAGAAGTCCGGTTTATACAATCCCAAAACTGGGTAGGGATGACCAGAATTCATTTAGACCAATAACTACCTTCCGCAAGCTTGTCCCGGATCCAGTTTGACCAATAATTACCTTCCGCAAGTCTGTCCTGAATCCGTTTCATGAAATCCCAAATTGGGCAAGCTTGTCTGAAACCTGGTTCATACAATCCCAAATTGAGCAAGCTTGTCTGAAACCTGGTTCATGAAATCCCAAATTAGGCAAACTTGTTCTGAAACCGGTTCATAAAACAAATTGTTGAGCTGGTAAAACATTTTATACCCGTTAATCATTGGTTTAGCCTATTGTATGCGATATTATATGGTTATTAATTTTGCCACCAAAACACCAAATGTTCACCAAAGAATTTTTAACTAAACGGCATTGAATTATATAATAAAATTTTTATCCCCATGTTAAAGGTTTATCATTCAGGCAATTCTTTTTATCGTGAATGATGAGGATTACTGAAAATATTAGCCTTAAATACCTGTTATTTCAAACATTTTAACATATTTCCCTTCTTCAAATCCTTACGTCTAACAGGTATTCCATACTTTTTTATTTTATGGATAAATAATATTTAAAAGAAAAACAATAATATTTTGAGGTTTGAGTTTTATAACTACACGGTTACTCATAAAAACAACATTTTATAATTTACTTTATGACAACCCAAACCCTTACGATAATTCACAAGAACACAACCGGCAGATTTTTTCAAAACACAATTGATTTGTATGTATTGCAAAACAGATTTGTGTTTTATCCTGATGCTGATTCTTTTTTTTAATAATAGTGTTTAATTAAATTTTAAAATTATGTCTAAAGAGAATTTTGAATCAAAAAAGTCGGTGATTGAAGCTATTCCCGAAAACCAGGTAGATTATCCCGGAATCCCTGTAGACGTTGCCCTGCAGGAGGCTGAAGATTTGCTGGTCTGGTGCCAGCCTGACAAAGACCTGCTTATAAAAGCGGGCCTTGATTGGAAACTTGTTGAAGATTTTAGTGAAAGAATTGGGGCCTGCCGCTATATACAAAGCCAATGGCAAAAAGAGTACCGGAGCCTTGAACAGGTTCAGCTGGAGTGGAACCAGAAATCGCCCCTTGCCTATGATTTAAGAAATGAATTGGTACACCATTTCCTTTTTGGTTACGCGAAATTTCCCGATCTGTTAAGCCGCACCCAAAAAATTGCAGAAGGCAATTCACATGCAGATATGATATAGGACTTAAGCGATCTTTCGGCCCTGGGACAGGCCAATCCTGATCCATTGAAAGCCATAAGTTTTGATATGACGCTGCTCGAAAAGGCTGCTGTCACTTCCGAAGAAATGGCCGTGTTATTGGCCAATGCCAATGGCAAAAAAATGGAAGACAGTAAGATGCGGCTATTACGCGACAAGGCTTATGCACACATGAAAGAAGTGGTGGACGAGATAAGGCGCTGCGGACAGTATGCGTTCTGGAAAGATGAGCAGCGGAAGAAAGGGTATGTGAGTAAATATAATAAAATCAAAAAAAACGGGAAATCGAAGAGCGAAACAGAAACGAATGAAACCAAAGTAAAAAACTAAAATTGTTTCGCGTACCCTTTTGGTTTTAGATTTGTAAAAACAGGAGGACTAATGGTTAATGCCCGGACGGTATATTCCGTTTCCGGGCATTTTATTTTACTGATGGCCATGGTTTGAAGGAACTGCCGTAACATGGATAATTAAAAAATGAAATTTACTGGCATCTGATGAGGTGCGAAGGGGTTAATATTGGGTGCGGAAAGCAAAAACCCGGGTGCGAAGGGGTCGACTATGGGTGCGGACTGCCAAAATAAGGGTGCGAAGGGGTCAAACATGGGTGCGGAATGTAAAATATTGGGTGCGGAAGGGTTAATTATGGGTGCAGACTGCGAAAATATGGGTGCGAACCGCAGATTTCCTGCAGCATAAGTAATATTTTAATTATTAATATGAAATTTTAAACATTTTTTAAACGCGAAGTCAGCGAAGCATGCACACAGGGCAACATTAACCCGCGTGGTTAATTTTTTATCCTGCCCAAACAGAATTATTGAACCCGTTAAAAATTCTTTAAGTAATTCTTGGAATTAAAATTTTTGCTGTTTAACTTTAACAAGTAAATCTTTAAAATACTGGTATGAAAAACAGCTGAATCACAGAACCAGTCATAATCTGCGAAACTGAAAATTTAATTTTATGGAAACACCAACTAAAGCTGAAAATATAAAGTATGGATATGAATTAAATATGATTTATCACAAATCTAAAAATTATTGGAGTAGAATCATCTCAATCTTCCTCATCATTATTTCTTTTAACACTTGTAATAAAGAAAACCTTTACCCAACTTTAAAGGTTGAGAATCAACTCGAAGATTATTGGCGTTCAATTATAGAAGTTTCGCTAATTGGTTATGAGTTCGATAACCTGAATATTGAACCTAACGGAGATTCACAATCATTTATACTTGATAAAGGTATGCCAGGAGGTTTTGAAGAAATAAATGTAACCATTAGATATATTAGATTTTCAGGAGTAATTACTACTGCCAGCATAAAAGTTGATTTCAAAGGCGGAGAGACTACTAAGATTATATTGACGGGATGCGATGTAGGAGGGTGTTCAGGTATCTATCTGGAATCTAACCCTTAATATTTACTCAAAAAAAATCTTGAAGCTAATAGGATAAAAATTCTCCCAACAAGTTATATGGATTTTGACAATAATTTATTAAAGAGTGAAATTTTCAAAATTACAGAATTTCAAAATAAAAGTAATATCTCATACTAATTATAAAGTTCAAATCAATATTACATTGGACAAAAAAACTGAAAAGGAAATTGAGAAATTAAATAAAAGGGGTAATACTTTTTAGCCTTCATTTGTCTTTTAATAAATTCGAAAGTGCGAAACACCTATAATAAGACGAATAATGGTTGCAATCTAACTTTATTAATACCTTATACTCTCTTTAACTTCCGGAAGCAAGTACACTTTTCCTTACATCCAACTTATCCAAACCCAGTATTTTAAGAATCACCAAATCATCCAGAAATTTGCGCAGGTATTCAATGGCCCCGGTAATATCAGCTGTTTTAAATTTCCTGTTTTCAAAAACTACAAATAGATTTTCTGAAAATCGGTAGCAGTATTTATTGTCGTAAAAGCTTATTTTGTACACTGTATTTCTGAAGTCGGTGCTGTAAACCACCAGGTCAGTTCTTTTACAAACCGTTTCCTTTTTAAGGTAATGGATTAAATCCTTTTCCGGTTTACCGATAAACCCAAGGCATTTTTGCCTTTCTGTTTCCGACAGTACTATACCGGCAATTAAAAAATTATCTGTAAGTTTAAAAACCCTGTTGTCAATTTCCTTTATCATGGTTCACTTTTAAATATTTAGAGCCTGATTGATTAATTTCTAATCATTTTTGCCCCTTAAAAGTTAATTCAATCTTACATACGATCAAAAAAAAGTTATAAATCCTATCGCCTGAAAGTCCATTTCCAGGACTTTATTATTAAATTAGCAGGGAATTACTCAAAATTGTGAACCTGAATTCTAAAAGACCTCAAAGGTAGGTCACTGATTCGGCTACTGACTGTCGAAGTGGTCGGAGTGAAGCTATGAGGAATCAGATAACTTAATGATTAAAGAATCTAAAAATATTATTTGCTTTACCTGTGAACATATTTTGTACAACAATATGCCAATTCTTTATGTTGCACATGACATTGAAGGAGATTGGCAATTTTTATGCGGAAAAAACAATCATAATGAAAAAGAAGGAAAAGTTATATTTTTGAAAGAAGCTATAGAAATTGATGCAACCTTAATTAACTTATTGGAAATGCCCATTGGATCAGGTGTAGAGAGAAAATTTATTGGAGACAATTGGAGGTATATTAAATTGTAATTACATGAGTGTTTGGAGACAAAAAGCTATTGAATGTGCCCCGGAATTAAGAAAGGAATTTGAAGCACATGACTTGACACCTTATACAGTTTTTATGGAACTATTACCAATTACAAGGAAGGCACATAAAGAAAAGGATTATAATCGCTTAAAAAAAATTTATGATTTTGCTGAATGGTGTCACAAGCAAAAAGACAAAAATTTATGGAATGCAGTTGGTGTAACGTTTTACGAACATTTAGCGGACACTGATGAAACATATCTACAAATAACAAAATGGATAAAAAAAGAAATCTATCTTGATATAAGAGAATTACTTAATCAGCGGGTTGATAATGAAAAAATTAAAAGTCTTGATGAATATTATATTATTAAAGCATGTAAATACAAATAACGCAAATATATATATTTTCGAGCGGTCATTAACCTAACCCCGAAGGAATCAGCGAAGCCAAACATGAATTCCCGGTTTATTTCTACTTTATCTAACCTTAATCACCCAAAGTAAAATAACCAAATAGAAAAATAAAACAACAGGTAAATTCATTGAAAACAAAGTTTCCTTTGGCCTGAAAGTCCATTTCCAATACTTTATTATTAAATTAGCAGGAAATTACGCAAACTTATGTATCTGAATTTAAAATGACCTCAAAGGTTTTCAACACAAATAACTCTGAATCCAACTTTTGAAGTCTGGTATAATTTCATAATTTTGCTATAATAATTACCATAAATAAAATGAGCCTATATTCAATTGGAATAAAAAACTTCCGGGGAATTTCTGAAATCGAATTAAACGATTTTAAAAAAATCAATTTACTGGTCGGGAAAAACAATTGTGGAAAAACATCATTATTAGAAGCCTTGTTTTTAACAATTGGGGTTTCGAACCCTCATTTAGCAATAAACATCGATTCATTTCGCGGACTTATGCACGATGAGATGGATAATTTTCATTATATTTTTTTCAATTTAGATACAAACAATAAAATTGAAATCAATTCTGAATTTATTTCACCTTCTCAATTTCGTAAACTTGCAATTAAGCCGGTTTACCAAAATCAGGGTAAAAGTATCGACATTAAGCGCAAAAATGAGTTGGGTACAACATCCACAATTATTTTAGAACAAAAAGTATCAGGAATAGATTTCGACTTTTCGATAAAAAAGATGCAATCAGCTAAGCCATCTGTTTATAAGTCATCGATTGAATTCAAACCTGGCGAACTTAAGGTACAACAAGCTGTAGGCTATATCGAGAAATTTTTTGGTGTTTATCTGAATACCCGTACCATGCCAAACGAATTATATGTGAGGCTTGATAAAATAATCCAACTTAAAGCTGAAAAAAAATTTATTAAAATCCTTAATTTAATAGATCCCAGGATTATAGATATTTCATTAGGTTCAAAAAATATGATTTATTTTGATCTTGGTCTCGAACGCAGGGTGCCAATTCAAATTATGGGCGATGGAATTGCCAGGTTGCTTTCTATACTGGTGACCATTGCAAATTACGAAAATGGAATAGTACTGATCGATGAAATTGAAAATGGATTTCACGCAAGTACCTTAAATTTGCTCTGGAGTTCTTTGAGGGAAATGGCTGAATCTTACAACGTCCAAATATTCGCCACTACCCATTCTCTTGAATGTGTTCGTACATTCAGCAGTACATTTTCTAATGAACTTTTTAGCAATGATTTAATAAGGCTTTACAGATTAGAAAGGAATAAAGATAACAAATTCAAGGCTGTAAAATATACAGCAGAAGTCCTTCAATCAGCATTGGAAAGTAATTGGGAAATCAGATGATGGACAGGATTGATAGCCCCAGGTTAATTTGCGTTGAAGGAAAAGACGAAATAAATTTCTTTAATGCCTTGCTAAAATACCTTAGCATTGATAATGTACAAATTATTGATTTTGAAGGTAAAGATAAATTTAAAAATAAAATCCCTGCGCTCGTCAACATGCAGGGATTTGACACTGTTGAAACCATTGCACTAATTAGGGATGCTGATGAAAATCCACCGGTATCAGCATTTGAAAGCCTCGTTTCAATACTGCGAAATTCAGGTTTAAAACCACCAACAAGTAATCAATCTTTTTCTAATGGCAAACCAAAGATTGGAATTTTTATCCTGCCTGGCAATTCACAAACCGGGGCTCTTGAAGATTTGTGTTTAAATTCAATTTATTCAACGGATCACTTCAAATGCATTGAGCAATACTTTAATTGTTTAAATGCTAATTTAAATCATTTATCAAAAGCAAAAGTACTTTGTTACCTGGCAGGTAAAGAACCTTTTTCAAATGCACTTGGTATTGCGGCTCAAAAAGGCCATTGGGATTTTTCAAATCATTCTTTTGACCCACTCAAAGAATTTGTAATGCAACTTAGGTAACGAATCAAATATTCAGATTATAGGCCCTGTTTGGCAGACCTGATATTGCATTGCCAGAAATATATCTGAAAAATATCCACAATTCAATTCTATAAACTCTAACTTCTCAGTATTACAAAACCAGCCAAACAAGAAGTCCAATTATGCCCAGGCCAAACAGCCATTTAAAATATTTCTCAAAATGGAACTCCATACTATCATTTTTTAAATCGTTACTTCCTAAATATTGATGATATTCAGTATGGCAGGTAGGGCAGAGGTCATCTACATGGTCATTTTTGCCAAAAGTACTTTGAGGCAAAATATGATGATCCTCAACAAATAAGAATTTTTTACATTTATTGCAGTAATTCTTTTTCATCACTTTTCAAATAATATAACTATTTGAAAAGCATGAATTAAGGGTTCATTTTCCTTTGAAATCTTAAGAAATGGACTAAAAGAAAAATGATAAGGCAAATCAATTTCGCTTATTAATTCATTCAATATGGTAATATCTTCCGTCGTATTAAATAATCTTACAACTTTATCCTCAAACGTAATTTCTTCTTTGATCAAATCTCCATAAACACAACACGTAATGGAAATATTGTGGTCAGCTTTTGCACCAAACTTAATAACAGTCTTTTCATCGCTCACATTGATTTTATCCATAAAATCAGCTACCTGCTCCTTATTCTTAAGAAAAAAATCAATAATATTATCCATATCCGCTTTTTTAACAAAAATACTAAAAAAGTGGGCACTTTTTATTTAATTTCAGCTGTTTATATTTGGCCTGAAAGTCCATTTCCAATACTTTATTATTAAATTAGCAGGAAATTACGCAAACTTATGTATCTGAATTTAAAATGACGGGGTTGTATCAAAAGTAAAAAAGATACAGATATCCTTAAATCAGG
>JAXLTR010000019.1:0-12707 GCA_046329965.1 Bacteroidales bacterium
TATTGTGAAAGCAGACGGTTCAAACGCTAAAATTGAAGAAAAACTTGATTTTAAAGTGATTGAATTCTCAAAAAGTGCAAAAAGAATAATTTTGTCGCATACAAAAACCTGGGAAGATGAAGCTAAAGAGGTAGAAGATTCAAAACAGGAACCTCAAAAAGCTAAAAAGATGAAAATAAATCTTGAAAAAACAACCCTTGGTGATGTGACAGATTTAGCTGCATTGAAAGAAAAGTTAGAAGAAAATAAAAAAGAAGACAACTAATTGGAGTTTTGGATTACTATTTGTACTTTTAACTTCATATTTCTTTTCAATGGTTTAATTAATATTTGACAAAAATGGACGCAGAAAACAAAAAATACGACATTCAGAAGAAAGAAAATCATACAGTAATAAAAGTTTTAGTAGAAAAGTTGGATACCAATATTGCACCGGCTTTGAAATCGGAACTTGTGTTAATTGCAGGTAATGGTGAAAAGAATATGATTATCGATTTGAGTGAATGCAGATATTGCGATTCATCAGGTTTAAGCGCCATTCTGGTGGCAAACAGACTGTGCAAGAATTCGAGGGGAATTTTTGTACTCACTGGTTTGCAAACAGCAGTAGAGCGGTTGATAACAATATCACAGCTTGATACCGTGTTGAATATTAAGGATTCTTTGGCTGAATCGGAAGAATATATTAAACAGGAAGCAGGCAGAGCCTAATTAATTACAACAGGCGCAATACATGAACTTTTCTGTAACAGTTTTAGGAAGTAGTTCAGCCTTGCCTACTTCAACCAGATTTTTAACCGCTCATTTGCTCAATTCAAATGAGCGGTTTTTTTTAATTGATTGCGGAGAAGGAACCCAGATTCAACTCAGAAAGTACCATATCCGGTTTTCTAAAATCAATCATATTTTTATCAGCCATTTACATGGCGATCATTATTTCGGGCTTTTCGGGCTGATTTCTTCCTTTGCTTTGCTTGGCCGAAAAATAGATTTACATATTTTTGCCCATTCCCGTTTGCAAGAAATACTGGAGTTTCAATTTAAAGATTACAGTCTAGGGTTTAATTTGCTTTTTCATGCAATTCAACCTGATTTTGAAGGGATATTGTTTGAGGATAAACAAATTACAGTGCATACTTTTCCTTTAAAGCACAGAATTGCTTCAAACGGATTTGTTTTTAAAGAGAAGCAAAAAGACAGGAACATTTTAAAAGAAATGATACCTTATTACAAGCTGGGAATCAAAGAAATAGTTAAAATAAAAAAAGGAGAAGATTTTATTACACCCGATGGCAGGACAATTCCCAATAACCATTTGACCAAAGATCCACCACGGGTACGTTCATACGCTTTTTGTTCAGATACAGTATTTGATAAATCTATTGTAAAGCATATAACCGGTGTGGATTTACTCTATCACGAAAGCACTTTTTTAAAGGCAGATAAGGAAAGGGCCCATCAAACAGGACATTCAACTTCCGATGAGGCAGCATTAATTGCTAAACTAGCCGGAGTTCGGAAATTAATAATAGGGCATTTTTCATCAAGTTATAAGGATTTGTCTGTTTTTGAACGGGAAGCCAAAGAAATATTTGCCCATTCGGAAATCGTAACTGAAGGGAAAACTTTTCAGATTGAATAACTAAATACATTACAAATGTTTGATAAAATAATTATTCTGGATTTTGGCTCGCAGTATACTCAGTTGATTGCCAGGCGGGTAAGGGAATTAAACGTGTATTGCGAAATTGTTCCATATAACACAAGAATTGGATCCGACAAATCCGTTAAAGGATATATAATGTCAGGAAGCCCATATTCTGTGCGCGACAAAGATGCACCGGTTCCTGATTTGACACAGATAAAAGCAAAGACTCCTTTGCTGGGTGTTTGCTATGGCGCGCAGTATCTCGCGCATGTATCGGGAGGTGAAGTTATACCTTCAAAACACAGGGAATATGGCAGGGCAAACCTGAATTATATAAACACAGAAAGCAAATTATTGAAAAGCATCTCTAAAGGTTCGCAGGTTTGGATGTCGCACGGAGATACCATTGTTAAAATACCTGAAAATTATGATATTATAGCCAGTACGGCGGATGTGAAGGTAGCCGCCTTTAAGGTTTCTGGTGAAGATACTTATGGAATTCAGTTTCACCCTGAAGTTTATCATTCCACTCAAGGCCTGGATTTACTTAGAAATTTTGTGGTAGATATTTGCAAATGCAAACAAAACTGGACACCGGCCTCATTTATAGAAACCACAGTTAAGGAATTGAAAGATATAATTGGTAACGACCAGGTAGTACTTGGACTTTCTGGAGGGGTTGATTCAACAGTAGCAGCTGTTCTACTAAGCAGGGCCATTGGTACAAACCTTCATGCCATATTTGTTGACAACGGGCTGTTAAGATTGAATGAATACGATGCCGTTCTTGAATCGTACCGGAAAATGAATTTAAACGTGACCGGAGTTGATGCAAAAGAAAAGTTTTACAGTGTTTTAAAAGGGGTAACCGATCCAGAGAAAAAACGCAAAGCCATTGGCGCTAAATTCATCGAAGTTTTTGATGAAGAAGCCCATAAAATAAAAGATATAAGCTGGCTGGCCCAGGGAACAATTTATCCTGACGTCATTGAATCTGTCTCGGTAAACGGACCTTCGGCCACTATTAAATCACATCATAATGTGGGAGGCTTGCCCGATTTTATGAAACTTAAGATAGTAGAGCCTTTGCGATTGTTATTTAAAGATGAAGTACGTAAAGTGGGCAAGGCATTAAATATACCCGACGAAAACCTTGGCAGACATCCATTTCCGGGACCAGGGCTCGCCATAAGAATACTTGGTGATGTTACGCCCGAAAAAGTGAATATTTTACAACAGGTTGACCACATTTTTATTGAAGGATTAAAGGAATCAGGACTTTACGACAAGGTTTGGCAGGCTGGTTCGATTCTATTGCCTATTCACTCAGTAGGTGTAATGGGCGATGAAAGAACTTATGAACAAGTAGTTGCCTTGAGGGCTGTAGAATCGACCGATGGAATGACTGCGGATTGGTCACATTTGCCGTATGATTTTTTAAGCAGGATATCGAATAAAATAATCAACCAGGTGAAAGGAATTAACCGCGTGGTTTATGATATCAGTTCAAAGCCGCCCGCAACCATTGAGTGGGAATAGACAGAGATGATTCAAACAGGTAATTTTCCGGTTAATATACTTTTTTCAATCCAGGAGCAGTTTATAAATATTTGATTAAAAATAGTTGAAATTTAGCGAATTATTCTAAATTTAAACTTTCAATTTCATAATGTTGTTTATATTAGGAGATGCGTAAAGTTTTTTTGGAAAAATTTCTATTATCATTAACTTTCTTATTGCTGCTGTCCCAGAATTTACATTCGCAGGAAAAGTTTAGCCTTATTGCCCAATTGCTGGTGGATAAAAAAGTTATTAACGATGCTGATGTCGTTGTCTTTAACGGACAAAATGTGTTCAGCCAGACCAAGACAAACAAGCTCGGAAAGTTTTCTGTAGACCTCCGGTACCAGGAAATTTACGTACTTCAATTTAAAAAAGCCGGATTACCTGTATTGAAAGTTGTTTTGTCGACCAAAATTAAAAAAGTACAGTCAGAAACTACGAAATCAAAAGTAATGGTACTCACCCTTCTTTCGACAAAACCATCGGATGAAGGCCCCGGAATAGAGAATGCAAGTGCCTCATACCAGATTAACGAGAACGGGCTGGTGGAGCAGGGCTCGATTGATTTTTCAGATAAAATTAAGGAGCAGGAAAAACAACAAATAGCAGGCGAGAAAAAAATCGAGGCCCTTTCAGACAATATTGGTAAAGAATTAAATAATCTGGATTCGAATCAAAAAAAATTACTTCTGGCTAAATACGAAGCTGTAAACACTCAGGTAGACAGTTTGTTATTTATGGCATATAAGCAATCTTCACTCATTCTGCAAAATGCTAATATGAAATCAGAAGAAATTGTGGACAATGCCTATTTTAAATTTCCAGAAATTATTAAGGAGCGCGAAAAAAAGTCGCTTTCTTCAGAAACAGAAATTAAAAATGAACTCAAAAAACTGGCCCTGGATGAAGAGGAATTCAACAAGAGGGATGATATCAAAGTTTATAAGTCGAAGCTAAAGGAATTTGGATCTAAACCAAATGGTTCAAAGAAAGATTCTGTAGAATACCTTGAAACCATGGTAATGTTCAGGGAAGAAATGGTAAAATCGGCACGGATGCAAATTGAGATAGATAAATTAAACATCCGCACACGACAGGACAGTATAGAACTTCAAAAACGTGAAGCAGCTATTTCGACCGCTGAAAAGGAAATACAACAAGCCAAAGACAAAATTGAAATCCAGAAATTGGAAATAAGGCAAAAAAATACAATGCTGATGTTTTCAATATCGGCGACTTTGTTTTTTATTATATTGTCGCTGCTGGTTTATAATAGTTTCAGGCATAAGAAAAAGACCAATATTATTCTTGAAAAACAAAATATTGAAATTGCCAATAAAAATAAAAAGATTATTGACAGCATTAATTATGCACAAACCATTCAGCAAGCTATTTTACCAATGAAATCGAGCATTGATAAATATTTTAGCTGGTTTGTCATCTACCAGCCCAAAGATATTGTTTCGGGCGATTTTTATTGGTTTAACCATTTCGAAGATTCCGGAAAAAGTGTTTTTGCAGTAGTAGATTGTACGGGTCATGGTGTTCCGGGCGCATTTATGTCGATGATTGGCAGCAGATTACTAATAGAAACAGTTAAAGAAAAGGGAATTACCAGGCCAGATGCGATACTTGATGAAGTTGACGCGATGCTCAAAGTGGCATTAATGCAGGAAGAAACTTCAAATAATGATGGGATGGATGTGGGAGTTTGTACAATTGAGTATCTTAAGGGGAACCGTTGCAAGTTAGAATTCGCGGGGGCCAAGCGACCTATGTTCTATACCGATTCAAAAAACAAAAAAGTTGTACACTTAAAAGGCACCGTGAGAGGAATTGGCGGGAAAAAAAGGCTCAGAAATAAACCGGTGAAGCCATTTGAATCGCACACTATTGAAATTGACAAAGGAGAAATGGTGTATCTTACCACCGATGGGTTTTTTGATTTACAATCGCCATCGAGAAAAAAGTTTGGCAGGGTGAATTTCATGAAACTGCTTGAACAACACATGGCAAAACCATTGAACATTCAACAGGAAGAACTGATTAATGCCTTGCATATTCATAAAGGATCTGAATTTCAAATAGATGATATCACTATTTTAGGTATAAAAACCTGAATTAATAATTAATTTTTTTTTGTGGCTGATCAAAATTACGAGGAAAAAAATGGAAAATTTATATATCGAAGGTTCACAGGATAATTATTATGTCCCAACTGTTGATTTTAATGCTGAGACAGGAATTTGTACCATTTCGGGTAAATCCTATCTTGAAGATACAAATCAGTTTTACCTGGTTTTATTAGAGTGGCTCGACCAGTATTTTGAAGAAGTAAACAAGCCTGTTCAGTTTAATGTTATGCTAAGTTATTATAATACTTCCTCTTCGCGATCAATACTCGATATATTCGATTTGCTCAAGATATACGAAGACAATGGCGGTAAAATTGAAGTTAACTGGTATTGCCGCGATGTTGATTTAGAAGTTGTGCAGGAAGAGGTTGAAGATTATATGGAAGAAAGTGATTTAAAAATAAATGTGATAAGTTTTACTGATTAATTCTGTTTGTCAGCCTTTTACAGTTACCGATTTTATTTAATTTTGTATCCAGAAACAGATTAAAAATGGATACAATTTCAAAATATTTTTCGCTGGTAAAATTCAGCCACACCATATTTGCCCTGCCCTTTGCACTAATTGGTTTTTTTCTTGCCGTAAAATACGGACATTACCAATTAAGCTGGCAGGTTTTTATTTTGGTGATATTGTGTATGGTTTTTGCCCGGAATGCAGCCATGGGATTTAACCGCTACATTGACAGGAAAATAGACAAGCTAAATCCGCGAACATCAGGCAGGGATATTCCTTCGGGCAGGATAAATGCATTTAATGCCCTTGTATTTGTTCTTTTAAATTCCTTTTTATTTATTCTGGCCACCTGGTTTATCAATACATTGGTGTTTATGCTTTCGCCGGTGGCATTGACTGTTATTTTGGGATACAGTCTTACCAAAAGGTTTACATTTTTATGCCATCTGATCCTTGGTGTTGGGTTATCACTTGCCCCAATAGGCGCGTATCTTTCGGTAGCCGGAAAATTCGACATTGTGCCTGTACTGTTTTCTTTTATGGTATTGTTCTGGTCAGCTGGATTTGATATTATTTATGCTTTGCAGGATGATGAGTTTGACAGGGAAAATAAGCTTTTTTCAATTCCTGCTATTCTGGGAAAAAGAAAATCGCTGGTTGTATCCATTCTTCTTCATCTGGTTTCAGCCCTCTTTGTGGTTCTAGCGGGTATTCTTGCCGGGTTTGGTAACTGGTACTGGATAGGCGCTTTAATCTTTATAGGGCTTTTAATTTACCAGCACAGTATTGTTAAATACAACGATTTAAGCAGGGTGAACCTGGCTTTTTTCACTACAAATGGTGTAGCCAGCGTTGTTTTTTCGCTTTTTACAATTTTATCATTATATATGTGAAAAGAGGCTGCCATAAAAGTCTTTATCTAATTTTAGTTACATTCTTTACGAAACCAATATTTAAAAAATTGCCACGAATACACGAATAATTTATAAATAAAGTATCAATTTCGTTTAGCTTGTAAAACATTTTATTACAATTAAAATTGGTGTAGCCTGGTGTATTGGGGATTTTCGGCTCAATATTTTACCACCAAAACACTAAAAACAACAAATTTTCACTAATAATTTCTTAACTAAACGGCATTGAATAAAGTATTGTTAAATAATTACGAGTTCCTTGATAAATGTAAAAATAAAATTCGTGACTTTACTTCGCTGCAGGCTCCGCTTTTGATGGCTTTCATTTAAAATTACTGCTTCAATTTTATCTCTTTTAGAGCAACCTCTTTTCTTCATCATGATTATAAATTGTAAACATAGGCAAATGTTGCCGCAAAATCCTCAATTGAGGTAGGAGTTGTACTTTCAGAGTTTCTAACCGCAGATGACGTTATTCTACCTTCATTCAGTGCTTTTATGAAAGTATTGAAATTATCAGCAATATTTTCTGATGCGCCCATTTGACCCATTAATGCTTTTTTAAAATCCTCGAACGAAAATTCAACATAATTTAGATCTGGCTTGCCAATTGCCTTTCCATAGACTTTCGCAATTTCACCATAGGTAACATCTCTGCTGCCAAGCAAATCCTGAGTATTAAGACCTTTAAAGTCCAATGCCAACAACCTTTTAGCTGCATAATCTGCAATATCCCTTGTTGCGATGGCCGGAATTTTGGTATTTTGTTTTACCGGACTTCCTAAAATTCCGGCTTGTTTTACTAAACCAATCATACCCAACGTATTTTCCATGAAATAGCCGGCCCTTAAATGCAATGTGTTCAAGCCATTAACCTGATCGAATAATTTTTCCATCCGGTTTAATCCAAGCACTACACCGGAATCCTTTTCAAGGTGGGCACCCTGACTGCTGAGTGAAACAACATATTTTACCCCTGTTGATTTTAATGCTTCAGCAATTGCTATGGCTTGTTTTACCTGTTCAGTTGTCATGTCCTTCGATGCAAAATCAATGGCAATCATTGCATAAACTGCGGTTGCACCTTCAAATGCTTTTTTCAGAACATCAGGATTGCCTTGATCTCCAATGAATAATTCAGCACCTTTATCCGTAAATTCTTTTGCCTTTGCAGCATTTCTGCTTATAATTCTCACTTTTTTTCCAGCATTTAATAGTGATAATGTTATTGGTTTACCGGTATTTCCTGTTGCTCCTGTAATTACGTACATAGTTTTAGTTTTTAAATTGGACAATTAAATTTGTTTAAATAAATTACTTTTTAATCAGTTTAAAAGCGTGCATCCATTTATTTTCTCTTAATCCCGGAATACACCAGAGCATGCAAAGTGGTTCAATTGCCCTTGCTGATTCGGCATTACCCATGTCTTCTGTTTCAAAACCAAACAGATCCAGGATTTTTTTAACTTCAGCTTTCGAATTCTCATTATTTCCGCAGATGAACATAGTGGGTTTAACTCCTCCAAAGTCGGGGTTTACCATAAAGGGATTCCCTATACAACTGAATGCTTTAACAAAAAAGGCATCAGCAAAACTTTGCTGTAATTCTTCCATTAACGATTTATCGAGATTTGTAAAAAATTGTAGAACTCCATTCACCGGCGGTTTATCAGCAATGGGGTTTGTAGTATCAATTATTGTTTTTCCTTTAAGATTACCGGCACCTGCTAAATTTAACGAATCTTTGGCAGCACTGCCTTTGGTGGCCAAAACTACAATTTCACCAAATGCTGCTGCTTCGGTAAAGGAACCGGTTTTTGCACCCGCACCTGCCTGTTTCTTCCACTCATCGAGTTTTGAAAGTGTTCTGGTTCCGAGCATTACTTCAAAACCATGTTTAATAAACCCATTGCCAAGGGTTTTGGCAACATCACCTGAACCTAAAATACCTATTTTTCTCATACTTCAAATTTATTATTGGTTGTACATACAAATATAAAAATAAAAAAAATTTTCAATTGTCTACAAGTTTGGTTGCATTGTAGATTTGGGCAGTTAAATCTTTTCCATTGTCTTCGCCCAGAATTTGTGTATAGCTATTATATAATTTCATCCAGGCAGTTTTTATGGTTTCATCCAGTTTAAGGCTTTTTTCAGTGGGATATACTTCTGTGTATTTTCCTGAAATTTTTCGTTCTGCCAGGTTTTTATATTCGAGTTTTTCAATAAGGCGTGTAATGGTCGAAGGGGTTAACTGCATTTCTGCACTAAGGTCGCGGGGTTGAATTCCAGGGTTTGAATTAATCGACATAACCAGAAATGCATACGACGGGCTTAAACCTGTTTCGGAAAAGGCTTCTTCTGCCATTTTTGTAATTTTCCTGGCCAGCGCGTTGGCCGCGAAATACAAGCATCCACAATATTTCGAATCACATTTTACCATCAGGGCACAAATATACAATTTATATTTGTATGTACAAATATAATTTGAATTCATGTTTCAATTCATTTACCTTTTTTTATATTTTGGTTTTAGAAGTGGGAGGAACTGGGAAAGATTTTTAAATATCCTGATAATTTAGTATCAGATTAGGTTGTGAAAGTTTATTATAGCTAAATAAAGCAAACTTTTCAATTATTGAGTTCTACCCTGATAGAATATTTATCCACCCGGTTGTCTTCATTTTCGGGGCTGTTAACCTTAAGGTAATAAAAATCACTGACCAGACCATCGAATTTTATTAAAACTTCATTTCCTGGCTTTACCGATTTGAGTGTTGAGAGCGGAATGAGGTTTTTATCAAAGAATTGTATTGTTAAATCATGCTTGCATAATGCAGAACAGTTCATAACAATTGTTACATTTCTATTATCTTCACTTTTTACTTCAAACTTAATCCAATCGCAGGTATCGGTGGTTTGTTCAGATTTGCCGAGAAAAATTTTATGAAAGTTGAATTCCTGTGTCTGTCCGGTTTGTATTTCTCCGGCCCACTCAAAACGATTATCCGGTTCATTTTTATCAAAAAGATATTTTCTGTTTAGGGAATCTTCCTGGTTCCAGTATTTTCCATATTTCCCCCTTTCGGCAGAATAGAGCATGATGGCTTTTTGGCCTGTTGTAAATGAATTACGGCAGCTGTAGTGAGTAGGATAGGACATAATATTATTCACATCCGAATTGTAATTATCGCCCCAGGCATCTTTAAGGGCATTGCCGGTAAACTGGCAATCGTTGTTCACCAAAAAGGTGAGTTTTGGTTCAGCCTTGGTATCCGCCAGTAAATCGCCTTTTTCTTCACAAAGCGGGATGCCTTTTTTACCTTCACGGGTACGGCTCACCGGTTCCTGTTTAGACTTTCCATTGTTGTAATGCCGGTGTGGATGGAGCAACCCGAAATAATGGCCAATTTCGTGAGTGAGTCCAGTTGTGGAGTTTTTTAGCTGAATTACAATTGAATTGGTAAAAAGGTTGTAGGTTCCTTTTATTACTTTTCGCGATTCCTGTTTTTTCTTAAAAGCATCAATTAAGTGCACATTAACAGCGGGTTTTGTGTGCCTGAAAAAGGTTTGAAAGGTAGATTCAAAATAGTAACCGAAAACCAGCCTGTTTGAATTGTTGACATGTTTAATGGAGGAAATATAATACATGAAACCCGTGTTGTTCAGCTCATTATAGTGATTGAGATCATCCATTAATGATTTAATGTCTTCGGGTGAAGCACCTCCTTCTCCTTTATTGTTATGGTATACCCAAAGTTTAACAGGAACTACGTACCTGATTTTTTCAATATCTTCGAAGTATTTTATTTTATTAAGATATTCGAACAAAAATGCATTGTTGCCTTTCCAGGGTTTTTTTCTGTAATCAATTTCCATTTTGCCCCCTGAAATACAAATCTCATCATTAAGCAGCTGCGAAAACAGCGTGTTTGAATTGGTATAAAGGACAATAAAAAATACAATTTTCCTTAAGAAAGGTAAAAACGATTTTATCCGGTTTTTTTGAAAAAATATCCTATTCACACCAGGTTTTGCAGCTAAAATTCATGAATGATGGCAAAGTAATAAAATTATTTATTAAAGAATTTGAGGATCTTGTCCAGTTTGTTGTCGAGTTCCTTGTTCATATTTTCAAATTCAGTGGCACTAATCAGTTTACCTTTAGTACTAACATAGAATTTTATTTTGGGCTCGGTTCCCGAAGGTCTAACTGAGATTTTGGTCCCGTCTTTTAGAATAAACTGCAATACATTTGACGAAGGCAGATCGATATGTTCGGAAGTATTTTTTTCCATATCTAAAGATATATTTTTTTCGTAATCTTTTACAAATATTACTTTTGAATTGTTAATTTCTACCGGAGGATTTTGGCGGTATTCCGTCATCATTTTGTTTATTTCTTCGGCACCTTCTTTGCCATGTTTTTCAACGTTTAAAAGGAATTCTTTATAAAATCCGAACTCAATATAAATATCCATCAAAAGGTTGTATAAAGATTTTCCAATTGATTTAGCCCAGGCAGCTGTTTCGGCAATTAATGCACACGACATTACTGCATCTTTATCCCTTACAAATTCTCCGGCCAGGTACCCATAGCTTTCTTCCCCACCGCCAATAAACTTTTTCTTTCCTTCATTTTGTTTTATAATATCAGCAATGTATTTAAAGCCAGTTAACACCTCAAATATTTCGATATGGTAATTTCTGGCAATTTCAGCTATCAAATCGGTGGTAACAATTGTTTTTACTACATATTCAATGCCATTTAGTTTACCTGTTTCTTTCCATCGACGGGCAAGGTAATAAATAAGTATTGAACCGGTTTGGTTTCCATTGAGCAAAACAAATTTCCCGGTATTGTCCCTGACAGCAATACCAACCCTGTCGGAATCAGGATCAGTGGCCATTACCAATTCAGCCCCGGTTTGTCCGGCTTTATCAATTGCCATTTTTAGCGCGTCAGCATTTTCGGGATTTGGCGATTTCACAGTCGGGAAGTTGCCATCTGTGATGTCCTGTTCGGGTACGTTAATGATATTGGTAAAACCAAATTTCTTTAAAGCCTTTGGCACCAGTTCAACACCTGTTCCGTGAATCGGGGTGTAGACAATTTTCATGTCGTGAAATTTGGCAATGGCATCGGGCGAAAGCGAAAGAGAATGGAGTTTATCAATATAGTAATTGTCGAATTCCTGTCCGATAATTTCAATATTTGTTTTTACGGGATTAAATTTCACCTGCGAAGGATCAGTAATTTTCCTTACTTCATCAATTACATTTGTATCGTGGGGTTCAATTAATTGGCCGCCATCGTTCCAGTATGCCTTAAACCCATTGTATTCTTTAGGATTATGAGAGGCGGTAATAACAACTCCGCCCTGGCAGCCCAGCGAGCGGATGGCGAAAGACAATTCCGGGGTAGGCCGCAGGCTTTCGAACAAATAAACATAAAAACCATTGGATGAAAAGATGTTGGCTGCGGTTTTGGCAAATAACCGGCTGTTGTTCCTGCAATCGTGCGCAATCGCAACTTTAGGCTGTTCAATTTCTTTAAATGAAAGCTTCATGTAATTTGCCAATCCCTGTGTTGCCATTCCAACAGTATAAATATTCATCCGGTTGGTACCAACACCCATGATGCCCCTGAGTCCCCCGGTACCAAATTCAAGGTCTTTGTAAAACGATTCAACAAGTTCTTTTTCATTTTCAGGCTTCAGCAATTCTTCCACAGCTTTCCTGGTATCTGCATCAAAATTATCGCTAAGCCAACCCTGGGCCTTTATCCTTAAATCATTTGTCATATATTAAAACTTGAATGGTTAAACGAATAATTTGTTTTGTTTTGTAAAGATATCAAAAAATAGGAATTAACATATCTTTTATAAATTTACAATATTGTCCACTAATTTCCATTTAATAAAAGTCATACATAGTTTAGCGTTTATGCATTATTGAATTGATAGTGGTTACTTTATACCCGGATAATC
>JAXLTR010000002.1:0-753702 GCA_046329965.1 Bacteroidales bacterium
TTCAATAATTTCAAATTCTTGATGTGAAGTATCGGAATCTTCGAGAATTGAATAAAAATCAGCTTCTTTCCCTTTTTCAATAATCTGGTTTAGCGATTCAAGTATCCTGTTTTTCATTTCTTCAGCCGCTTTGTTTGTAAATGTTACAGCCAAAATCCGCCTGAAATTGTCAGGATATCTTTTTGAAAGTTCAAGATATTCCTCGGTAAGTGAATGTGTTTTACCCGAACCTGCAGAAGCTTTGTATATTTTAAGTTTCGACATTTTACAAATTTATCTTTTTTTTCGTATTTGGTTCAACTGCTTTGAAAACAATCAATTTTATTTATTTTTATTGCGATGATTAAAGATTTTCTATTACAGTTCGACATTTATTCCTGGCAGATTCTTTTGGTAGTATTCCTTGCGGGATTTGTTGCCGGTGTAATCAATACTTTTGCAGGATTTGGCACGGCATTAAACTATTTGCTCTTTTCTATCCTCGGAATTCCCATTAATGTGGCAAACGGAACAGTCAGGCTTGGTGTAATTATGCAATCTATTTCCACATCCATCCACTTTTACAAAAAAGGGTTGCTTGATTTTGTAAAGGGAATCTATATTTCCATCCCGGTAACGGCCGGTTCAATATTGGGTGCTGAAATTGCCGTAAATATAAACGTTCAGGTTTTTGAGCGAATTAATGGGATTGTTCTTATTCTTATGCTTTTACTTATGTTTTATGATTCAAACAGGTGGGTAAAAGGAAAAGAAGTGCATGTAAGTAAAAAAGTTACCTTATGGCATATTCTTGCCTATTTTATTATTGGAATTTACGGAGGATTTGTACATATTGGTGTGGGAATATTTATGATAGTGGCCCTGGTGTGGATTTCAGGTTACGATTTAGTTAAAGCCACCGCCCTCAAAATGTTCATCGTTTTAGTGTACACTCCCTTTGTTTTTGGCATTTTTGCCCTTAATGGCCAGATTGAATATACATTGGGAATTGTAACCGGCATAGGCAACCTGCTTGGCGGTGTAATAGCCACTAAAATGGTCTTAAAATGGGGCGCTTCATTGATACGATGGTCATTAATAATTGTTATGATAATCTTCATATCAAAACTACTTGGTTTTATTAATTTTTGATATTAAATTTGGAAAAACCTAATGCCTTAAATTAAAAATGTAAAGTGTTTACCCGAAATGTTTCAGGATAGTTGATAAACCATCAATTTTTAGTATTAAATAAAAATTAAAAATTATGATTAGGTCGTTTCAGGTATTATTGTTTTTTGTGTTGGTTTTTAGGGCTTTTTATTTGCCGGCGCAACAAAGTGAAAATAAGGAAAAAGCAGATTATAAAAACAGCTGCCTTTTTAATAGTATAACACCTATTGATATTGAAATCTATGTAAATAAAAAAGATTTATTGCAAGACATTGGCGATGACCAGGCTTACCATCACACATTAATAAAATATACTGATTCACTGGGTGTTATAAATGAGCTAAACTTTAAGATTTCAACAAGGGGCCATTTCAGGAAAGATCCTGCAAATTGTAAGCTTCCGCCATTAAAACTTAAGATTCCGAAAGAAGTAAGCCAGAGCGACAATCTTTTTGAAGGACAAAACAAGATTAAACTCGTGCTGCCTTGTTTTGCCGAAAACAAGAAGTATAGCGAGTGCCTTGTACTTGAGTATCTTACCTATAAAACCTATGAGTTATTTACTGAAAACAGCTACAAAACACGACTGGTAAACATTGTAATTGCCGACAGTGCCAATAAAAAAAACAAACAGAATGTGATGGGGTTTTTTCTCGAAGAAACTGATCAAATGGCACAAAGAAATAAAGGAAAAGTAATCAAATTTAAAAGATTCCATCCCGAAAATGTTGATCGCAATCAAATGACAATGCTGGCTGTTTTCCAGTTTATGGTAGGAAATACAGACTGGTCGGTAGATGTACAGCACAATATAGATCTTTTGTTTATCGAAAACCAGACCACCCCGGTTGCTGTGCCTTTTGATTTCGACTGGTCGGGAATTGTTGATGCCCCTTATGCAATACCACAACCAAATTTAAATATTATATCAGTAAAGGAAAGATTATTCAGGGGTTATGAAAGATCTGCGGAAGAATTCACCCCCGTTATCAAACTTTTTAATGACAAAAAAGAAGAAATTTACCAACTTTATAAAAATTGTAATTGGCTCAGCGAAAAAACCAGGAATAATACCATTAAATACCTTGATGATTTTTATGAAGTTATTAATGATCCGAAAAAAGTTCAAAAAGAGTTTATTAATAATTGTCGTAAACTGTGAATGTATCAAATGGTTTGGTTTTTGATAGATGATCTACTGTCATAAGTTAAAATCAATATGAAAGAAATTAAGATTTTTATTATCGAAGATGATTTTGTTTTTATTGAAATACTCACAAATCTGCTCGATTCCATCCATGAAGAATTAGCAAATCAAAACCTGTCAATTCGTTATAAAACTTTTTATAGTGCACGCGAAGCCGGATACGAACTAAGCGATAATCCCGAAATTGTACTTCTGGATTATTTTATAATGGACGATGAACTGAATACTGAAACCGGAACCAGGTTGCTTAAAGATATTAAAAAACACGATCCAACCATTGATGTAATAGTAATTTCAGGACAGGAAAGCGATGAAGTTAAGGAAGAATTGCTTCAAAAGGGGGCCACTTCATATGTTTCAAAAGACCATGATTCTTTAATAAAACTTGGGCCACTGCTAAAAGAAATTATACTTAAACACACCAGTTAAAAAACTCCTGCGTTTTATTGAAAATAAACAATATTTAATTCCTACAATTATGAAAATTTTAATATTTTTTATTTCAATTTTATTTGTAATGCCTCAGCAAACAGAAACTTACTTCATTGTAAAAATTAAAGGCGACATTATTAATGCAAATACCGGCAAAAAACTCGAACAGGGTGATGAGCTAAAACCAACAGATAAACTTATTTTTAGCAATAAAAATGATATGGCCCTGCTGGTTTCGGATTTAAAAAACAAGTACACTTTGTCCTACCTTGAATCTGATGTTTCTAACGATCAGTTAATTAGTACTGTGAATAAATCAGTTAAGCTTACAAAAAGGAATAAAATAGCCTCAAGGGGGTTGATAACCAATGCTGCAATAAAAGACCTGAAAGAGTTTTTAGGGGATAATGAGTTTACGGTTATCGGAAATACCCTGAGTGTAAAACTAAATAAGCAAGCCTTTGAAAATCAGTCAGTAGAAGCAAAATATGAGAACAACGGGAAACCTTTTCAAAAACAAATAATGGTTGGGGATACAATTCTAAATCTTTCGCGTAAAGACCTTGGTGCAAAATCGAACGGGGAAGTGAAAATTTACCATGTTGAATTTTATAAACTCAATAAATCAGAAGAATCGGTTGAAAAAATTACCAGGCTCGATTTGAACTTTATCGATGAGCAGGCCATTCGCGATGAACTTATTACCATTATTGGTGTTTATAAGAAAAAGAATTATACTAAAAATGACATGAAAGCCTTTTTAATGGAATACTTTAACGATTTTTACGGAAATACTCATATGTATCAACTCAGCCAATATGTTGATAAAATTGTAGAAGATAACATGAAATAGATGGTAGGAGACAAAGCTACAATTTTCGGGCAGAATTAGTAATTATTAAAAAACTCAAATTCTGATTCAAAATTTAGATAAAAAATTATTTATACACTTAAATAAGTTCTGATTATTAAATGGAATCAGGGCTTATTTTTTTTTTAATCCTTTGCATAAAATTATAATTTGATTTTGAGGGTGAATTTTTCTTATTCCTTGCAAAAAATTTATATTTTAGCTTTAAATGGCTAAAATTCCGGGAATATGAGAAAATTAAAAAAAATCCTTGTCGCAGTTTTTATTCTACTGCTTGTAACCATTATTTTCGCTTATTTCTTTTTAAATCACATCTCTAATAAAGGAATTCCTGAATATAACGGTGAAGTAGCCCTTAAAGGCCTGAAAGAAAAAGTAGTTATACGAAGAGATTCGTGGGCAATACCGCATATCATTGCAAGTAACGAAACTGATTTGTACAGGGCTACCGGATATGTTATGGCCCAGGACAGGCTATGGCAGATGGATTTACTGCGGAGGGTTACAATGGGTCGGTTGTCAGAAATTTTCGGAAGTGATTTAATTAAGGCCGATAAATTAATGCGTTCCCTGCGCATTAGCGAAAAATCGAGATTAGTTTTGGAAAAAACGGATAAACATATCGTTGATAACCTGGAAGCCTTTGTTGACGGCATAAACCAATATATTGAATCTCATTTTGACAAACTCCCCCCCGAGTTCACAATTCTGGGGTACAAGCCTGAAAAGTGGAAAATTGAACATACGGTGAACCTAATTGGTTACATGGCATGGGATTTAACCAGTTCGTGGGATACGGAAGTGTTGTTGTACCAGTTAAGCCAAAAAGTTGATTCCATCAAACTGAAACAATTACTTCCTGATATTTCTGACCAAAAAACATATACTTTTAACCAGGAAAAAATAGCATTGAACGAATTACAATTACGATCTGAATTGTTAACTGCTACAGACAAATTGGCTGAACTTGGTTTGGATGTGTTTGAAGGAAGTAATAACTGGGCGGTTTCGGGTAAAAAAAGCACAACGGGTTTTCCCATTCTTGCCAACGACATGCACCTTGGGTTTATGGCGCCCGGTATTTGGTACCAGGCACATCAGTATATTGAAAATCAATTGGATGTAACCGGACTTCTCCTGCCAGGAGAACCATTTGTTATAGATGGTCACAATAAGGACATTGCATGGGGAATGACCAATATTTCTGTTGATGATATGGATTTTTACCTCGAAAAAATAAACCCTTCCGACACCAATGAATACAAATTGAACAGCCAATGGAAAAAAATGGATATCCTTCACGAAAAAATACTTACAAAGGAAGGCGATACCGTTAAGGCTGACCTTAGATTTACACACAGGGGACCAGTGGTTTCCGGTTTTAAAGGATTAAAAGACAGGGTGGTTTCGATGAGATGGACTGGAAATGAATACAGCAATGAACTTAAAACTGTATATTTGCTGAACAGGGCCAGAAATTGGGACGAATTTAAAGAAGCATTAAAAACCTTTACTTCATTGGGTCAAAATGTTGTATATGCCGATATTAAAGGGAATATTGGCCTTTGGAGTGCAACCGGTATACCTCTTCGCAAAGGTGATCCGGGCTTTTTATACCCCGGTGATACCACCGCATTCGACTGGACAGGATTCGTACCTTTCGATTCCCTGCCGCATGAATACAATCCGCCCAGGGGATACGTTTCGTCGGCCAATTGCCGTACTGCTCCCCCTGATTACCCCTATTTTATTAGCTCGTGGTATGATTTGCCTTACCGGATGGACAGGATAAGGGAAATGCTGGAAGCAAAAGACAAATTATCAATTGATGACTTTATAAAAATGCAGGCCGATTTCAAATCAAAATTAGTGGATGATGCATTGGATACATTGGTAAAAGAGGTAGAAGGAATATCCGGACTTGATAAATTTCAGAAAAAAGCGGTTGAATTTTTAAAGAACTGGGATGGTGTTTTAACAGTAGAAAGCCAGGCGGCTTCTATATTTGAATATTTTTATGCCTGTTTTGCCCATAACCTTGTACTGGATGAAATGGATACCGAACTGTATAAAAAGTTTATGGACAATAAAATGTTGGTTCGCAATATGTTTAAAAACTCATGGCATAACCGGCAATCATTATGGTACGATAATATCAATACAAAAGATAAAAAAGAAGATTTCAGCGATATTGTTGAACAAAGCTTTATGGATGCACTGGATTCATTAAAATCGAAATTCGGGCAGGACCCTGTAAACTGGCGCTGGGGCAATTTACACACCCTGACCTTAAACCATCCGCTTGGAAAAGTAGATATTCTTGATTTCGGATTTAACCTTAACCGCGGACCTTTTCCGGTTGGGGGAAGTTTCCATACCGTTTCTCCCTATGCTTACGATATGGAAGATTTATTTAATGCAAACCACGGTGCCTCTCACAGACATATTTATACTACGGCCGACTGGAACCAGTCATTATCCATAATACCAACGGGTGAATGTGGCATCCCATCTAGCCCTTACTATTGCGATCAAACAGCAATGTACCTTAAAAATGAATACCATCCTGATTACACGGATATTAATATAATTGAGAAAAACTCAAAATTCAGGCTTACCCTGGTCCCTGCCCGGTGAAAAATAATTTATAAATAAATGCATATTAAATGATAAAATCAGCCATGACAAGAACAGAAGCGCAACAGCTTCTGGATAAATACCTCAAAACCCCTTATCTGAAATTGCATACCCTTGAAAGTGAGGCTATAATGAGAAAGCTTGCCCTTTATTTTGGAAAAGATGAGGTGTTATGGGGAAATACGGGTCTTCTGCATGATTTGGATATGGATGTAATAAACGGCGATTATTCATTGCATGGCATAAAAACTGTTGAAATTCTGAAAAATGAGGGGTATGATATACCTGAAATGTTTGCGGCCATACTTTCGCATGCCGAAGGGGTTAATGCACTGAATGCCAAAAGAAGTAGTGATTTTGATTTTATTTTATCTGCGGCTGAAAATATTACCGGAATGATTGCAGCCTATGTTGCCGTGCGACCGGATAAGAAAATTGCCGGTACACAGCCGTCATCCATTGTAAAAAGGCTTAAGGCCAGAGCTTTTGCAGCTTCGGTAAACAGGGAGTTTATTTATGATATAGAAAAAACAGGTTTAAAGCTCGATAAATTTCTTCAACTGTCCATTGATGCCATGACAGAAATTGCAGCGGAAATTGGAATGTAATTGTCTGTCCGTTCTTCAATTTCTAATTGGCATAATTATGATTTTATCCAAATTAACCGATACATTCCTGTAAGGTAAAATTATCGTATGATAGCAATCTTTCGCCATGCCAACGATAGGCGACAAGTTTTTCCATTTTGGCAACCGAATAATCCACACAACATACATTTGCCGCCAGTAATTGAGGATTACCGGTTTTCCAATAATGGCCTATAAAAACAGGGACATTTTCTGCGGGATAGCAAAACAGTTTTTGAATCTGCTTTACGGGTACCTTTATATCTGGAATGTTTAAATCGTTTCCCAGCGAAATACTGCGATATGTTTCACTGTTTATTGGTTTCCACCATTTTACACGGATTTTATTCCTTTCAGTTCCATCATTGTCAGTATATCGAAGCCCAATGGGAAGAAATATTTCATAACCTTTCAGGCAGGTTTCAACAGCCCTGAACTCCATTGTGCCCGGAATGGCAGACTGGAAAAGAAATTCGTTGTCCATTATATTGTTTTTCAGCCTTTTATTCAAATAAGTTACCGTTTTTTCTTCCCAGCATGCATGAATAACCCTGAGATCACCCAAATCAAGTAACAAAGGAAGTGATTTGAACCATTCCAGGTATTCTTCCCATTCCATTTGGTTATCATTTATGGCCTCGAGGGTTGTAACATGCTGGTTAATATTTTTTTGGCTGTGTGCCCTGAGCCAGTTTTTGCCGTTTTTTGTTTTGGTGTGAAAGCAAATCGCGTTATATTCGTGGTTTCCCATCAATGCTAAAGCTGAACCCGATTCTACCATAGGTTTTACAATTCTTAGCGATTCAAATACCCTTGGTCCGCGATCGATAAAATCGCCTACAAAAATTGCTTTCCGGCCGGGGTGCGAATAATGTCCGTTTTCAAGTCTGTAACCCAGCTTTTCGAGCAGTTTAATAAGGGTAATGGCATAACCGTGAATATCACCAATAATATCAAACATTTGAATTAAATATTTAAATTCGCTTTGTACCATTTGCTAACCACCTTACCAGGTGTGTATTCTTTTAAATACTGAATAGCTGAAAAGGAATCGCTGGCAATATGGTACAACATTTTATAATCGCTTTTGGCAAAATTATCAGAATACAATTGTTCGAAAAAATCGGCCAGTTTATCATAAAAACCATTGGTATTAATCATTACAACAGGTTTTTGATGGTATTCGAGCTGTTTTAGGGTAATTACTTCCAGAAGTTCTTCCAGGGTGCCAAAACCTCCTGGTAAAGCAATAAAAGCGTCGGCCAGGTCAGCCATTTTTGCTTTACGCGATTTCATATCCGGAGTTATAATTAAACTACTGAGATTACTTTCGGCAATGTTATTATTATAAATTAATTCAGGAACAACCCCTGTAACATGTGCATTCCCTTCCATCATCATCCGGGCAATAATTCCCATTGATCCTACCCGGGCCCCTCCATAAATCAGATTGTAGTTTTCTGAAATTAAAAGTCTTGCAAACTTTTTGGCTTCTGTGTAATAAATTTCAGGCAGGGCATCGCTCGAAGAGCAGAAGACACATATATTCTTTATCATAACAGGTTTTTTACCTACAAATATAAAAGAAAATCAAAATTTTCCTATTCCTGAATCAATTCCTAATGTTCCATTTTTCAGAGGTACAAAATTTTCGTCCAGGTACTAAAGTTATTTGTCCGCAATTCTTCCTGAAAATAAAGAATAAAAATCTTAAAATTATTGCCTGTATTTCTGTTTTTTACGTCGATTTGGTTGAAGATTTTTTGTAAGAATGGAAAATGGGCATTTTGCTATCTTTCTTTACAAGATAATGTCCTTATTTTTAATTAAACCCTTTAAAAAAATCATTATCAATTTCGTAAATTGTGACAGGTTTTAGACCCAGTTCATATTTCTCAAACAATTCGACTAATCTTTCTCCATCTATCAACTCTATAGGTGTAACCCCATCTCTAGTCGCTTCGCTTTTTGCTTCTTTAGTAAATCTACCAGTTGTAATAATCAATCCCTTTTCACCACGACCTTGCATAGCTCCTCGAAAGTCTCTAACATGATGTGGTGCTACTGAGTCTTTATATCTTTTACACTGGAAAACGATATTTAAACTTACTACATCATTCAATTTAACTAAACCAATTCCATCAATTCCCTGATCTCCGGTTCCCCCAGTAATTGTTATATTATGAATTCCTATTTCTGTTAAAAGCCGTTTGCAAAGTTTTTCAAAGCCTGTTGGTGTTAAATTTTTTATTAAGTTTAGCAATATTGCTGAATGTTCTTCGTCTTCAGTGGTCGTTTCGTCGTATTGATTCTTGTTTTTAACTTCTTCTTTCTTTCCTTTATTTTTTCCAACTTTATGCTGGACTGATTTAAATATTTTGTATATATCTTCATCTGTTATTCTCGCTTCAAGACCTTCCTTGGTTAATCGCCAAAGTCCACGCTGCGATTTATCAATTAATCCTCCTTTAAATAAATAGAATCTTGCCCATTGAATTTGGTTTCGTATCCTGGATTGGCCATTTGAGGTAGTTTCGGCTAAATCTTCCTCCGTAATTCCTAATTCTTCAATTACCTTTTCAATAACATTTGATGAATCACCTGCCCCTCCATTGGATTGGAGAATTTTTAATATAGGATTTACGTATTGTAAAAATTGCGGTCCTTTCATTTTATAGTTTTTATATATCGGGTCTTTCATTTAAATATACTTCTAACCACATTAGGTACACCTTCTTTTGGCAATCCCCCAAAGTTAATTAATCCATCAGATTTTCAATATCTAAGCTGAATTTTATTTTTTAACCCAGCGACTTAACCAGGAGGCAATTTGCCCGGATTTTTCATCCCGCCTTCCCTTAATTTATTCTTTTTTAAATAATTTTTTAAGTCTATTCAGAAGTTAAAAAAGAACAAGAATGATTTTATTCCGTTCATTCTTTTAAATTTGTATTCCTAATTTTTAAATATCTGAATAAAAGAACTACATATAATTTTCGCTTAATTAATAAAATCGGAAAACTTTTTAAACCTCTTCCTTTCTTTATAAGCTTTGCAGCTGTTATCCTTGTTATTTTTAATTCCGGATTTGATTTATCCGCCGAAATAAGGATTATTACTGAAAGAGTTTTTATACTGGCCCTGTCAATTGGGCTTATCTCCGATATTTCAAGGTATTTTTCAAAATCTGACCGCCCCAGAATAAAAGTCTGGTTTTTTGATTTTTTGTTTCTGTTTCTTTTGGTAATAGTGCTGCTGAATTGGATTTTCTCGCTCAATCTTTCACAAAATGGCCGGTTGTACCTTACCTACCTATCTATTATCCTGATTTTTATACGGGAGTTTTCATCATTAAAAACAGAGTTTAAAAAAACGGCCATTAACCCGGCCCAAATTTTTATAGGCAGTTTTGCGCTCATTATAATTTCAGGCACCCTGTTGTTAATGTTGCCAAATGCTACCCATAATGGCATTTCATTTATTGACGCTTTGTTTACCTGCACCAGCGCGGTTTGTGTAACCGGCCTGGCCGTGGTGGATACCGGTACTTATTTCACTCCTTTCGGACAAACCCTGCTTGTGTTTCTTATTCAGGTTGGAGGACTTGGAATTCTCACCTTTACAAGTTATTTCAGTTATTATTTTAAAGGTGAATCCACCTACGAAAACCAGCTGATTTTAAAAGATATTACCAATACAGATAAATTCACCCAGATTTTTACCACGTTAAAGAGAATTATCCTTGTTACTGTTGCCATTGAAATTATAGGTGCTTTAATTATTTTTTGGAGTATCGACGACAGTGTTATTCCGGCTAAAAGTGAAAGATGGTTTTTTGCAATATTTCACAGTGTTTCCGCTTTTTGCAATGCAGGTTTTTCAACTTTAAAAAATAATCTCTACGAAATAAGTGTCAGGTTTAATTACCTTCTGCATTTAACAGTCGCATTTTTAATTGTTATTGGTGGAATTGGATTTCCAATTGTGTTTAATTTTCTAAAATATTTAAAACATATACTTGTTAACCGATTCATTCCATTTATCCTGAAACAGGAAGCCAGGCATAAACCCTGGGTTATCAATATCAATACAAGAATTGTGGTAATTACTACAGCCATTTTGTTAATTGGTGGTACCGGGCTGTTTTATATTTTTGAATATAGCAATACACTTGCTGAGCATAGCGGATTTGGGAAAGTTGTAACCGCTTTTTTCAGTTCAGTTACCCCGCGGACAGCTGGTTTTAATACCGTTGAACTTCCTTCGCTTCATATCCATTCCATCTTATTAATTTTTTTCCTTATGTGGGTGGGCGCTTCACCCGCATCAACCGGAGGCGGGGTAAAAACTAGCACACTGGCCATAAGTGTTCTGAATTTTTTAAGTATAGCAAGAGGTAAGAACAGGATAGAAATTTTCAGGAGGGAAATTTCAGGGGAATCCGTGAAAAGGTCTTATGCCATAATTTCATTGTCATTTCTTGTATTGGGATTATCAATTATCTTAGTTAGTTATTTCGATAGTCATCTCAATATCAGGGATATTGCGTTTGAATGCTTTTCTGCCCTCGGAACAGTAGGACTTAGCCTGGGAATTACATCCCAACTTAGTACAACAAGCAAATTTATTATTGTATTCACCATGTTTGTCGGCAGGGTAGGCATGCTTACTGTTTTTGTTGCACTTATCAGAAAAATAAAACACCTGAAATATCGCTACCCAACTGAAGAAATTTTAATAAATTAAAAAATCTGACTGCATGAAATACATTATCATTGGTTTAGGCAATTTTGGAACATCACTGGGAGAGAAACTTACCCAAATGGGACACGAAGTAATTGGGGTGGATACCAGAATGGGAAGGGTGGAAGCCCTTAAAGAAAGACTTACCCATACAATTTGCCTCGATTGTACAGACCAACAGGCAGTTGACAGTCTCCCAATAAGGGATACAGATGCCATTATTGTTTCAATTGGCGAAGATGAAGGGGCCAATTTAATGACAACAGCCCTGATGAAACAATTAGCTGTTAAAAGACTGATAAGCAGGGCAATTTCGCCTCTTCATGAAACCATCCTCACTGCCATGGGGGTTGATGAAATTGTTCATCCCGAGGAAGAAACTGCCATCCGGTGGGCTAAAAAACTTACCATGAAAGGAATTGTTGATTCGTACGAATTAACCGGACAGTACAATATTGTTGAAGCAAAAATTCCCAAAAGGTATTTTGGAAAAACCCTTGAAGAAATTGGACTGTTGAGAAATTACGGTGTTCTGGTTTTAGCAACCATTACTTTGAGCGAGGAAAAAAGCCTGATTGGTAAAGCAAGAACAGTAACCAAGGTAAACGGAGTGGCCTCTTCAAAAACGGTTTTAAATGAAAATGAAATGATGGTTTTGTTTGGTAATATTAATGATATTCAGAATCTTTTAAGCGAAGAATAACTGATCATTAAACTAATTCTCAAGTATTATTATGCTTTTTACAATGTCTCCCATTTCAAGCTGATGTACCACTTCCATTCCTGCCAAAACCTTTCCAAAATTAGTATACCTTCCATCAAGATGTGGCGTTGGGGAATTTGTTATAAACCATTGCGACGATTCAGTATCTTTCCCGGCTGAGGCCATTCCTAAACTTCCTTCGTGAAAGTAATTCATCGAAAATTCTGAATTTATAACGTAATCCGGCCCTCCCCATCCATCTCCACGCGGGCAGCCATGTTGAATTACAAAATTCGGAACTGTTCGGTGGATTGGAATATTTTCATAAAAACTATCGCTTATTAATTTTAAAAAGTTGGATACGCTCATTGGCGCCTCATTTACAAAAAGTTCTAAAATAAAATTCCCTTTTGTGGTAACTACCTCTACTTTTTGATTTGGATTTATACCAGTAATCATCTGCCAGTCGGGTTTAATTGTCTCCAATTTTAGTGCTTCCGGTTCTTTTGTACCGTTAAAATAAGATATTGTTTTTTGTAATTCGCGATAGGTTTCAATTTCTGCCGGAAGCTTACATTTTTCAAGTGCCTGGGTCAGAAAGTATGTGTTTTTATAAATTTGCCTGAATCGAAAACTTGTGTCCCTTAAAATTTCAGAAGCAATTCCAACCTGCGCTGCATCACCCGATAATATTGCATTTTTAAAAATCTCCGCGAATTCAGCTTCCAGTTCTTTTTTTCCTCTTTTTTTCTGGTTTGTATTTAATTTATTAAAATTACTGTCCCTTGCTATGGATGCTATTGCTTCGAGAGCATAGGTTTTTACTACTTTGCTGTTTTCTAACAAAAATTGCTGATTTATAAATGTATAATTGGCTATATCAAACGATAAGGCTTTGATTAAACTGGCTTTTTCATAAATATTTTCTGTGGCTACGAAGGCTTTTTTTACTTTTTCTGAAATTACCTGTTTTTCTTTAGAAAATTTTAATGCCGCGGTATAAAGATTTGCACGGACCCGCCAGTTATTTGAATTTAAAGCAAGATTAGCGTATTGTTGGCTATCTTTCGAATCGCCGTATTTTATGATGAGTTCTGATGCCTGTATGGCCACATTGGTCATAGTATCATTCAATGCGCTAAATATTAAAGATTTGGATTTTTCATACCCGTAATTAGCCGAAGCTTTCAGTGCATTTATGCGAATCCTGTAATCCAAATCATTTTCAAAAATTTCTTTGGCTAATTCAAAAGCCTTGTCGGTGTTAATTTTAGAAAGGGCCGCAACAAGGTTCATTTTCAGCGATGGGTCTTGCGCAATTTTAATGCTATTATCAAAAACTGTAAAATATTTTTGTGGAACAGAGATATTTAGTCTCACAAAGGGAATCGATGCGAAGTATTTGGTTTTTTCGCTGCAATCTGAATTCAGAATTTCAATTAAAGTAGTGAGCGCGGATTCAGAGAAAATGTTTCTCAACGAAAATCGTGCTATACCAAGCAATGCACCATTTAATACCATTGAATCGGGTTTATTTTTAACCAGTTCAACCAGGAAAACCAAATCACTGTCATTTCCGCATTTACCAATATTTTCTAAAATTCCGGATTTTACCAGGGTTGAGTTTTCGCTTTTAAAACATTCCATCATTTTTTTAACAGCGGTGCTGTCTCCCGTTTGACCCAGCGCAAAAGCGGCAGCCATCCTTACTTTTGCACTCTGGTCATTAGCCAGAACTTTTAAAAGTGGTACTACTGCTTCGGTGTTTTGTACAGATGCCATTGCCAAAACAGCAGTTTCTCTAACAATAGGTTCAGAATCAGTAAAATACTCAATTATTTTATTTGCTTCTCTTTTACATTGGTATTCAATAATTTCCTGAATTACCGGGTTATTGAACTTGTTAAAATCCATTTTTAAAGCATCAAATTCTTTGGCTTTTTTTCCAAAACAGGATAAAAGAAGAACAGATAAAACCGCTGGAATAAAATATAAAGTTTTCAAATTCAGATAATTAAATTGATTATTATTGCTTGAATACCAATACCAATATAATAAATTGAAAGCTGAAACAAGTAATGCCTGAAATATTATTTCATAAGTTGGAAATATTGGTTACAGGAATGTACGATAATGAACATGGCCAAACCAAATCCGGACAAAATAAAAGAGTAAATAATTTATATCTGATTAAATATCAATATAATAAAATGAGCGGCATATACTTTGCTAAAAATTCATTACAGTTGCTTATTTTTGTAAAAAACATTCAAATATTCTTCAAATGCGTGAAATTTGTCTGCCATTGCCAATACTTAAAGATGACGAGATTGTTGAAATCATTTTAACCACAAGTAAATCCGGCAAAAAGGAAGAATACAAGTATGAAGCCTTTCCATGGGATGTCCCGGATGAATTGTCGGAATGCAGGGATGAAACCAGTTTGTCATTGGCAAGAATATCCAGGTTAAAAAAATCCATTGAAAGTTATGATAAATCATGGGAATTAATTCAAATATTTGCACCTTTGGAACGCTCAAAGGTAATAAGGGTTTTGTACCGGAAAAGAAAATAGAATTTCAAAATTTATAAAATGCTTAAAACCATAAACTTAGTTAAGGTATTTCGGAGTGATGAAATTGAAACCACGGCCTTGAACAATGTAAACCTTGATGTTGCCGAGGGAGAGTTTGTTGCCGTTATGGGTCCTTCGGGATGTGGTAAATCAACTTTGTTAAACATTCTGGGATTACTCGATAATCCTACATCAGGGAAAATTTATTTCGATGATAAAGATGTATCAGACTATTCTGAAAGAAACCGTACAAAACTCAGGAAAGCAAATGTAGGGTTTGTTTTTCAAAGTTTTAACCTGATTGATGAACTCTCGGTTTATGAAAATGTTGAACTTCCTTTGCTTTATCTTAAAGCCACCGCCACCGAAAGAAAAAAAAGAGTAATGGATGTGCTTGAATATATGCAAATTGCGCACAGAAGGAAACATTTTCCGCAGCAATTGTCAGGAGGTCAGCAACAACGAGTAGCCGTGGCAAGGGCTGTGGTTACCAATCCCCGGTTAATACTGGCTGATGAACCCACAGGTAACCTTGATTCTGTAAATGGCGAAGATGTTATGAACCTTCTTACCAGTCTCAATTCTCAGGGAACTACCATTGTAATGGTTACCCATTCACCCACGGATGCTGAAAAAGCACATCGGATTGTTCAACTTTTCGACGGACACGTTGTAACTGAAAGTATTAAAAAAATCTGATGGTTGTTTTTTCGGGGCTTATTAAAAATAACTCCGTGTATCCCTTATAATTTTATTATATTTGAATGGCGAAAACAGAATTAATTCCCTGCAAATGCTGATTAATTTTTTAAAGATTGCCTATAGAAACCTATTCAAATATAAGTATTACACACTGCTGAATATTACAGGCTTTGCGATTGGTCTGGCTGTTGTTATTTTTGTGGGTGTTTATGCAGCACGGGAGCGCTCTTACGATAAGTTTCATAAAAATGCAGGGAGAATCTACAGAATTATAAATACTTACGAAAAAGACAGTACGCTAAACAGGTATGCAGCCAATCCATTTCCATTGGCAAAAACCCTTGCACTCGAATATCCCGGAATTATTGAAAGTACTGTAAGGCTGTTCAATTTCCAGAATAATTTTCATCTTGTAGAGTACAGGGATAAACATTTTAACGAAAAAAACTTTTTTTATACCGATTCTACAATTACAGCAATTTTTGATTTCACATTTTTGAATGGCAGTATTGACTCAGCCCTTAAAAGTCCAAACACTGTAATTATCTCTGAATCAATAAAAGAAAAATATTTTGGAAGTTACAACCCCATTGGTAAAAAGCTGGTTGTGGATGAAGTACTTACATTGGAAATAACCGGTGTATTCGAGGATTTTCCGGTACAATCCCATTTTCATCCTGAGATTCTTACCCCTTTTTCATCGTTTACTTCCTTTATGGAAGAACCCGATAACTGGCTTTGGAACTCATGCTGGACATACGTTTTATTAAAAAAAGATGCCTCTGTTTCAAATCTGGAAAAAAAACTACCGGGGTTTGTAAATAAATATTTCGACAAGGATTTACGGGAATATTCGTCCATTGAAATGCAGCCGGTTACCGAAATCCACCTTAATTCCAATCTTGAATCAGAAATAGAAGCAAACAGCAAAGCCTTGTATATTAATATTCTGGAAATAGTTTCCTTTTTTTTGTTAATTGTTTCGTGGCTTAATTATATCAACCTTTCATTTGTTGGCTCCATTACCCGGATTAGGGAGGTGAGTATAAGGAAAATACTGGGTTCAACAAAAAGGGCAATTGTTTATCAGTTTATTGCCGATTCGTTAATATCCTCGTTTGCCGCCTTTATGATTGCCTTATTCATTGTTGAAATTTTAATTCCGGGTTTTAATTTTTTAACGAATGAAAATTTTGTAATTAGCAGGGCTTATAACAATGATATTTTGCTCCATACAGTCATTATTACGGTTTGTTCAGGATTGATTGTAGGGGTGTATACAGGCGTTTATGCGTCAATTTTTCCTACATTTAATTTGGGGCGGTTTAAATACAAACTTGCTTCAAAAAAATGGCTTACAGGAAAAATTCTAATCATGATGCAATACATTATTTCGCTGATTATCCTGATTGTGGTTCTTGTAAATTTCAGGCAGCTTGTCTACTTCAGAAACGCTGATCTTGGATTCAGCAAAGACAATCTCTTAATACTCACGGCTACAAATACATCCAGTTCCGAGAATTTTGACGAATTTAAACAGGCTTTGGGCCAGATTCCCGGAATTCTTTCAGTTTCGGCTGCCGACCATATTATTGGCTCTGATCGGGCATACCGAAGGTATTTTTATGAAATTAACGGACAAAAAAAAGTACAGTTTTTTCCTGAACTGATTGTAAAAGAAGATTTTATAAAGACTTTAGGAATAAAAATCATTGCCGGAAATGATTTATCCGGAAGTAGCAATATTTTTAATGATTCGGGTACTGAGCAGCTAATTATTAACGAAACCATGGTAAAGCACCTGAATGCTGAAAATGAAAAAGATGTTTTAACCAAAAAATTAGTAACTTTTAAAGAAAATGAAAAAATAGTCGGGGTGATAAAAGATATTAGTTCAAACTCGCTTCATCGCCCGTTAAGTCCTATTATAATCAGGCTTAGTAAAAAAGGTGCATCTGAAGATATTAAATATATAATTATTAAGTACGACAAAACTAAAAAAGAAAAAACTATAAAATCAGTAGAAAAACTTTGGAAATCGTTTAACGCAAACAGGCCGGCCGAATTGCAAAATCTTAATGAAGTACTTGATTTTCAGTATAAAAATGAGTCTTTACTGAATGTTTTTTTATGGATATTTTCGATATTGACCCTGGTTATAAGTTGCATGGGAATTTGGGCTGTTACTTCGTTGTTTTCAATTCAAAGAACAAAGGAAATTGGGATAAGGAAAGCCCTCGGGGCATCCATTTCGGAAATTCTTTTGCTTTTTGTGAAAGATTTTACAAACATTCTGCTTATAAGCAACCTTATTGCCTGGCCTGTAGCCTGGCTAATTCTTGAAAATTGGATCAAGAATTTCGCCAATCATATAAATATCAATGTGCTGGATTTTATTGCGGCTTCAGTAATCATCCTGTTCTTAACCCTGGCCATTGTAATAAAACATGCATTGAATGTTGCAAATTCTAACGCCATCGACTCTCTTAGAGATGAATAATATGCTGCTTTTATACATTAAGATAAATTTACTGACTTAACCGAATTCTATTCATGGAAAGTTATTCTTCAAAACTATTTGATGAAGCTGTAGCGGAGTTTTCAAAACTACCCGGAATTGGAAAAAGAACTGCAACAAGGCTTGTGTTATATCTTTTGAAACTTGAGAAACCTAATATTGAATTTTTTGGTAATACAATTATTTCGCTGGCCAATGATATAAAACACTGCAGAATATGTCATAATATTTCAGATACTGACATTTGTTCGTTGTGTTCAAATCCAAAAAGAATAAACGATACCATTTGCATTGTAGAAAACATTAAAGATGTTATAGCCATTGAAAATACCCAGCAATTTAAAGGATTATACCATATTTTGGGTGGAATTTTATCCCCTATGGAAGGAATTGGACCTGCTGATTTAAATTTTCAAAGTCTTGAAAAAAGAATTGAAAATGGCAATATTTCTGAATTAATTCTGGCACTGAGCCCGACAATGGAAGGAGACACTACCAGTTTTTATTTATATAAGAAATTCTCAAAATTCGGGTTAAAAATCACCACCCTGGCGCGTGGCGTATCATTTGGAGATGAAATTGAATTTGCCGACGAAATTACTTTAGGCCGATCGATTTTAAACCGACAAGTATTTGACAGTCAAAATCTTTAATGGATAAATTAACTGTAATTTTTAAATAATTTCAGGTTGGATGGTTTAAATAAAGTAAACAATTTTAATAATTTGAATTTCATAAATTTAAGTAATAAATTTGTAAGTATCGAAACTGTATAACAACAAAAACTATATACCATGGAAAAACTCGAAGAACTATTCAAGAAATTTGTTTATACCGGGGTTGGGTTGATTTCTCTGACAAAGGATAAACTGGAAAAGACAATAGATGATTTGATTAAAGAAGAGAAAATTAGCACCAAAGAAGGTGAAAAAATCGTAAATGAGTTTCTGAAAAATACTGAAACAAAGAAAACGGAGCTTGAAGAATATCTTCGGAAAATTATTGACAAAGCCGTTTCTAAAATAAAATTTGCTTCAGCTAAAGATCTTGAAGATCTTGAAAAGAGAGTGAAACAACTTGAAGATTTGCTTAAAAAACAATAAATAAATGAGCGTATGGAAGAAATGTTTAAAAAATTTATAAATGCTGGTGCAGGCTGGATTACTGAAACCGGTGATAAGTTCAGAAAAGTTGTTGAAGAATTTATTCAGGATGGTAAAATGTCAGCATCGGAAGGGAAAAAAATTGTGGATGATTTTATTAAAAATTCAGAAACCCAAAAAAATGAATTTGAGGCCCAGTTCAAAGAAATTATTGATAACCTGATGAATTCATTATCGTTTGCAAGGGCAGAAGAATTAAAAAAGCTTGAAAAAAGAATTGAAAAACTGGAGTCCGTTTTTAATAAAAAATCAAAAAAATCAAAAACTAAAAAAGAAACAGGGAAATCCGCCTCAAAATCGGCAAAGAAAGTTCAGGCGAAAAAGAAATCTTCAAAATCATAAAGTACAGTAATTAACTTTGGTTTTTTAAAGGACCTGCATAAAAACAATGTTAATTGTGCAGGTCTTTTTCGTTTCGTGTCATTGTAAATAATTATCAAACATGGGCGAAAGCAGATTTTCAAAATGAAAAAATCCTTAATTATTTATTTGAAAATCATATCTTTGTTAAAATTCGGGCCTGTAAGTTTATAAAAAAACAAAATCCGGATGAACCGATTTTTTACTGAGTTTTACAAAATCTGGGATTCGAAATAACTTAACAATAATTTAATAATCATTAATGAAAAATGGTTATTTTTATTATATTTGACTATTGACATAATACCTAACCAGAAGGGTTCATAACAAAATGTGCCCTCATAACCTGATTAACTATGGAAGTAAAAAGAACCTTTGATATTGTTGACCATATGATCGAAAATTCTGCAAGGGAAGATGCACTCGTGGTCAAGAGAATGGGACAGTGGGAAAAATTCACTACAGCGGCCTATAAAGAATCGGTGGATAACTTTAGCTTTGGCCTGCTTGAATTAGGATTTGAACGCGGAGAGAAAATTGCCACAGTTTCAAACAACAGGCCGGAATGGAATTTTATGGATATGGGAATGTCTCAGGTTGGAGGAATTCACGTACCTATTTATCCAAACATCAGTAACGAAGAATATGCTCATATTCTGGAACATTCGGAAGCAAGGTTTGTGGTGCTTTCTTCTATTGAACATTACGAAAAAATCAAACCAATTGCAGATAAAATTAAGAGAATTGAAAAAGTTTATGTAATTGATAATATTGAAGGATTGCCTAATATTTCCGAAATTATCGCTTTAGGGGTCAGTAATAAGGACAAACATAAAGATAAGTTAACAAATCTGAAGCAAAGTATTAAACCGGACGATTTGTGTTCCATAATTTATACTTCAGGAACCACGGGACTTTCAAAAGGTGTCATGTTGTCACACAACAATTTCATTAGTAACCTTCATGCCTGTAAACATCTTTTACCCCTTGATCCGCAAGACAGAATTTTGAGTTTCTTACCCCTTTGTCATGTTCTTGAAAGAATGGTAAATTACCTGTTTCAATTCTGTGGTTATGGCATATATTACGCCGAAAGTATTGATACCATTGGCGATAATATAAAAGAAGTGAAACCACATGGATTTGTTGCAGTACCCAGGGTAATTGAAAAATTATATGATAAAATCATTCTGAAAGGGAAGGAATTAAAGGGAATAAAACGTATTTTATTCTTTTGGGCGGTAAATGTTGGCTTGAGGTATGAACTCAATAATGCAAACGGATTTTTTTACGAAATAAAAAGAAAAATTGCCAGTAAACTGATTTTTAGTAAGTGGAGAGCTGCTTTGGGCGGCAATGTAAAAATAATTGTTTCTGGTGGGGCATCATTACAACCAAGGCTGGCGAGAATTTTTTATGCAGCCGGCCTCATTATCCAGGAAGGGTATGGCCTGACAGAAACCTCTCCTGTAATTGCAGTGAACCACAGACATTACCCTAATATTAAATTCGGCACTGTGGGCCCGGTGATTGATGGTGTACAGGTTAAAATTGCCGAAGATGGAGAAATTCTGATGAAGGGACCAAACCTGATGCAGGGTTATTTTAAAGATCCAGTTAAAACCAGTGAAGTAATTGATGCAGACGGTTGGTTTCATACAGGCGATATAGGAGTTTTACACGAAGGGAATATTCTTCAGATTACTGACCGGAAAAAGGAAATTTTTAAACTTTCAACCGGTAAATATCTTGCCCCACAGGTAATTGAAAATAAATTTAAAGAATCACCTTTTATTGAACAGATAATGGTGGTAGGCGAAAATGAAAAATATGCCGCCGCAATCATCTGTCCTTCGTTCGAATACCTTCACGATTGGTGTTCACTTCATAATATCCGCTATCGGGACAACAAAGATTTAATTCAAAACCCCAAAGTGATAGAAAGAATTCAGCGCGAAGTTGATATTTTCAATGAACAATTAGGCAGGCATGAACAAATTAAAAAATTTGAACTTACCTGTCAGGAATGGCTCCCGACAACTGGTGAATTATCGCCTACACTTAAACTGAAAAGAAAATTCCTGGCCGAAAAGTATAAAATAAAACTAAGCAGATTGTATGGTTATACAAATGAAGAAGGACATGTAGGGATACCCTCGAATTAACTTTGATATTTCAGTTCTGAGTACCTTAACTTTTTTATTTTATATTAAGCGTTTGTCATTATTTTATGAACAAACGCTTTTTGTTTATTAACATTGGAGGTAAGCAGCTGGAAATTTGTTAATTTTGGCATTTTGTTAAAAGCAATATTACTTAAGTAAAATGAGCATAACATTATTTATTATACTCTTTACCGTGTTAATTTCAGTTACGGCTTTCAGAAATGTGGAACTCTTTGACAAACTGAAACTTAATTCCTATATGGTCGCAAAAAAGAAAGAATACTACAGGATGGTTTCACATACTTTTTTACATGCCGATTGGATGCACCTGATTTTTAATATGATAACCATGTATTTTTTTGGCGAATATGCAGAATTACAAATTAAAGCAAATTTCGGGGCAGGATCTGTTTTGTTTGTAGGCCTTTACCTGTTTGGTGGTGTTGTTGCCACTTTGCCATCGGTAATTAAGCATAAAAACGATCATTGGTATAATTCAGTAGGTGCTTCCGGGGCTGTGGCAGCTGTACTTTTTACTTCCATTCTTTTCGATCCCTGGATGGGAATTCAGTTTTATTTTATACCTATACCGATTCCCGGTTTTATTTTTGGCGTTGCCTACCTGGTTTATTCTCAGTATATGAGTAGTAAAAGCAGGGATAATATCAATCACGATGCGCATTTTGCAGGAGCAGTATTTGGTTTTATTTTTCCGGTAATTTTAAAACCTACACTCATCCATACTTTCATTATTAACCTTACAGGAGGGTATTAACATTGGAATTGGCAAATGAATAAGGCTATTTTTTTTGACAGGGACGGGGTAATTAATGATAATTCCGAGCTGTATTATACCTTTCGAATACAAGATTTTAAAGTAAATCCCGGTGTAACTGAGGCCTTGAAAATTTTATCCCGAAAAGGATATTTGCTTATAATTATAACCAACCAGGGTGGAGTGGCAAAAGGTGTTTACACCAGGGCGGATGTGGATAAACTCAACGAAGAAATAAAATTAGTTTTCAAGCAAAGTGATATTGAAATTACAGAGATATTTTATTGTCCGCATCACCCTTCACAATCAAAGTGCCTTTGCCGGAAACCGGGTTCCCTGCTCATCGAAAAAGCATTGGCAAAATATAAAATTGATCCGTTCAAATCATATATGATTGGCGATTCCGGACATGATATTGATGCCGCCGAAGCTGTTTCGGTAAAAGGGATTAGAATTAGCCCAAATTCAAATTTATTCGAAGAACTAAAACTAAAATTTCAAAATTTCGATAGTCTTTAATTATAGAAATGGACAACAAACATTATTTAAGTTATAACGGAAAAATTGTTTCGGAAGACGAACTGAAATTAAGTGCCAATAACAGGGCATTTCTTTATGGCGATGGAATTTTCGAAACCATGCATGCAGCAGGTAACAAAGTTCAGTTTTTTTACGATCACATGGACAGGCTTATTCGTAGTATGAAGGTTTTAAAAATGGAAGTGCCAGTGAGGTTTACAGTAGATACTATCGGACTTCAGCAGGAAATATCCAAATTACTCAATAAAAATAAATTCTATAAGGGGGCCAGGGTACGATTAAGTGTTTTTCGCCATAATGGAGGATTTTATGCCCCTGTTAATAATGAATCGGAATTTATTATTCAATGCAGCAGTCTTCAATCAGACAAATATATTTTTAACCAGAAAGGACTGTTAATAGATATTTACGATGAAATTCCTAAACCAGTCAATTATCTTTCGCGGCTTAAGCTTATAAGTTCAATGCCATTTGTTATGGCCGGAATATTTAAAACTGAAAACGGGCTTGACGAATGCCTTCTGTTGAATGCTAAAGGAAATATTGTTGAAGGGATAAGTTCAAATGTTTTTATTGTGAAAGAAAATACAATTTTCACCCCTTCGCTGCGTGAAGGTTGCCTTGCAGGAATTATGCGGCAGAAAATAATTGAAATTGCACGAAAACTGAATTATACTGTCCAGGACGAAGCAACTATACAAATCAAAGACATTATGGCTGCCGATGAAATCTTTTTCACGAATGCAACATATGGCGTTCAGTGGGCTTTAGGCTTTAAACAAAGAAGATACTATAATAAAATATCCGGAATTTTGAGCGATGCTTTAAATCAATTATGTTTCCCTGATAAAATGATTACGGATTCGAATATTATACAGTTGGAGCAATAATAATTTATCTGGAATATTGGAACTTGATATGTTAAGTGTTTATAAATCAATATTCAATGCCGTTTAGTTAAGAAATTTTTGGTGGAAACTTTGTGTTTTAGTGTTTTACTCACTTTGTTCGTGAGATCGCTTCGCTAAGGTGGTGGCAAAAAAAAGGGCCGCATAATCCCCAATACACCAAGCTACATTAATTATTAATTGAAATAAACTGTTTTACTAACTAAACGACATTGAATCAATATTTGAAACCATTTCGAGTTTAAATCTATCCAGGTCGAAGCATAAAAGCTTACCCAACCGCGTACAATCATAAATTTTGTGGGGACGATTATACACACATCCATTATCGAGCGGAATTAATTTTTCTTTATTTTCTATGGCAGCCATGATGTTTTCGAAATAAGTTATCTGGTGCCCAAAAACTATCCTGCGCTTGCCTGCTTTTTCTTCGTTATAATAAGTTTTTCGCAATACGAGTAATTGTTTCTCATCTGCAAAAGGATTTTCAAGTTCGAAATTTATACCTCCATGAACCAGGAAAAAATCGGGCAACTCAATGAAAAAGGGTAGCTGTTTCATAAACCCATGATAGGGTTCTTTAAGTTTGCCATACGAATCAATCAAATCATCGCTTTTAAACCGGTGAGCATAAAACCTGAAAGTGGATGCATCATATTCTTCAAAGGCATCAAGCATTTCTTGTTCGTGGTTGCCACGAATGGGCCTTATATCGAAGCCTTCTGATTGTAATTTAAGAATAAAATCAATTACGCCACAACTATCCGGGCCCCGGTCAATATAATCACCAAGCAAAAAAAGAATATCCGTTTTTGAAAGCCCTGTTTTTTCAACTAATTTTTTAAAAGTCTTTGAACAACCATGAATATCAGAAATTACCAATCGACGATTCATTTTATTGTGTTTTAATTTTTTTTATAAAACCATTCCGTTATTACCTTACCGGCTAAACTAATTTTATCCGGGTTTTGACGTAATAGTGAAATGAATAAAATCATTTAGTTCAAATGAAATTTTACTTCATTTTAGCCGTAAAAAGTAAACTGCCACTAATATTGCAGCAGAACCCGAAGCCATAAAAACTGCCCTGGCACCTAATCCTATCCATAATACACCGGCCAGTGAACTGGCAATTAAACTTCCAATGCTCTGAAAAGCTGAAAATGTTCCTATTGCAGTTGCTGTATCCTTTGGGTCAACCGTATTACTTATCCAGGCCTTTGATATACCTTCTGAGGCAGCAGCAAAAAGTCCATAAATTAAAAATAAAGCATAAAATCCATAGGTATTTTGGTTAAATCCCATTCCAAAATAGGTGATAGAAAAAAGAAACATCCCTGCAATAAAAATCTTTTTTAATCCCAGTTTATCGGCCAGTATGCCCATTGGAAAAGCAAAAGCTGCATATACCAGGTTATAAAAAATGTAAATTCCTATCACGGAAGTATCTGAAATACCGGCATCTTTAGCTTTTAACAGTAAAAAAATATCAGAGCTGTTAAACAAGGTAAAAACAACAAAACCTGCCACTATTCTCCGGTAAGCTGGCGGGCTCTGTTTCCAGTATTTCAGGAAAGAAAAAAAATGGATATTTTCCTTTCCGGGAGTTATAATTACAGGTTTTTCTTTTAATAAGCCGGAAGCTAAAATGGCTATTATGCCAGGAACCAGGGCAAAGAAAAACAGGGTTTTGTAGTTACCCGGAAAATAAGCCAGATAAACCAGTGCAACCGAGGGACCAATTACAGCACCCAATGTGTCCATTGAACGATGAAATCCGAAAATTTTACCTTTTGTTTCAGAAACAGCTTCGGCGGATAAAATTGCATCGCGGGCACCTGTACGTATTCCTTTTCCCATCCTGTCGGCAGTTCTGGCAAGAAATACCCACACGGGGTAAATAAACAATGCCAACATCGGTTTTGAAATTGCACTCATGGCATAGCCAATTCTTACAAATGGAACCCTTTTTCCGGTCTGGTCTGATAGTTTTCCGAAATAGCCCTTGCTCAATCCGGCAGTAGCTTCGGCAAGTCCTTCTAGAATTCCTATGATTAGTACTGAAAAACCAATGCTTTTAAGATATACCGGCATAACAGGATATAGCATTTCGCTGGCCATATCTGTAAAAAGTGAAATTAGCGATAAAATCCACACTGTACGCGAAATATATTTCATTTATCTATTCTTTAACTAATTCGAAATTTAATATATTTTTTTTAGCAATAAGACTTTAAATAAAACATTCTTTTTTGATCAGAATTATTTTAATTTTGTATAAGGCTTGATAATCAGTGCTTAAAATAGAGGCCTAAACCTAAATACTTATTTAATTGCTAAATTATATGAATTGGCAAAACCTAAAAATCTACCAAAAACTGTTGATTTCAGCAGCAATAACTTTGTTTTTTTCAATCCTTACCGGCATTGTAGGAATTATCAATATTAATAAAATTAATGATAATACATCGAGAATGGCCAAGTATTACCTGCCTGTGGTGAACAACTCATACAAGCTCGATAAATTCTGGCACGAGGTGAATAATAATTTCGAAAATTATTGTTTTACCGGAAATGAATATTTCGCCGATAAAGTTATAAATCAGCGCAGCCGTTCCTATTCATCGGTTGAAATAATTGATAAAAATGCTGAAATGGCTGGTTTGAATGTTAAATATATTGAAAAAATAAAAGGAATTAAAAATCTGGTACTCCAATTCGAAACGATATTTAAAGAATATCAGCTTTTAGTAAAAAAGAATACGGAAATTTTGAATGAATTGGAGGAACAGCAATCAACTTTGACAAAAACTTCCAATATAAAACTTCAAAAAGATATTTTTGAGGCAATGACGGTTATTCACAAAGCCAGGGCCGAACAAAAACCTTCCTACCTTAAAGGGATGACTACGATAATAAATTCACTGAACTCTGATGGGGGCGGTGGAGCTCAATTTGCTTTAAAAGTAAGCGGTTTCAATGATTCTTTTATAGCTTTAAAAGAAAAAGAATTAAAAACTACCGAGCAATGTTTGAATGCCCTTGTCGAGATCAAAGGCATGACCGAAGTGGTTCTCGATTCGTTTACAGAAAATGCGGAGACAACTAATAGAATTACAGAAGAATCTACTTTATACCTTGTTCTCGCAATTATTTTTGTATTAATTATAGGTATTGTCCTATCCATAGTTATTAGTCGTTCAATTACTGTGCCACTTAACCAGGGGGTTGAACTGGCTAAAATGGTAGCTTCAGGCGATTTAACAAAAACCCTTGAAGTTAATAGAACTGACGAAGTAGGGATGCTTATTAAATGGTTAAATTCAATTACAGCCAGCATAAGTAGTGCAGTATACAATATAAAAGAAAATGCCCGGCAAATTGCCGGTTCCGGACTTGAACTTAATAATGGCTCGCAGGAACTTGCCCAAACTGCCAATGAGCAGGCTTCGGCTGCTGAAGAAATTGCGGCTTCAATGGAAGAAATGGCTGCCAACCTCCGGCAAAGTGCAGATAGCGCTAATATTACCGGTAATATTGCAAAGAATTCGGCCATTGATATTGTTGAAGGTACCAATTCGGCCAGGAACGCCATAAATTCGATGAAAGAAATTGCCGGTAAAGTGGGAATTATCAGCGAAATTGCTTTCCAAACCAACTTGTTGGCTTTAAATGCAGCAGTTGAAGCTGCAAGGGCTGGAAATGCAGGTAAAGGCTTTTCAGTGGTTGCCGTAGAAGTACGTAAACTGGCTGAAAGGAGCAAACTTGCCGCCACTGAAATTGAAAACCTTGCATCACAAACCATGAAATTATCAACAGGGGCCGGGGATAAATTGGAAAAAGTTTCGCCCGAAATTCAAAAAACAGCTAAATTAATTGAAGAGATTGCCGTTTCGAGCCTCGAACAAATTAAAGGAATTGAACAAATGAATGCAGCCATGGGACAATTAAATTCAGGAACTCAAGGGGCTGTTTCAAATTCTGAAAAAGTGGCTTCGAGTGCCGAAAAACTAAAAATATTGTCAGATAATCTGGTTCAGACAATTGATTTTTTTAAAATTTCCGACTCTAACAATAATATTGTTGAAAGTTTTAACCAGACTGATGAAATCAACACAAAACCCTTACTGGAAGAGAAAAGTAACTTTATACCTGAACAAAAAAAAGAAGGAATTACACCTCAAACCAAAAAAGATTTTTCGCAAAACAAAGGTTTTAATCTTAATCTGTTTGAGGAGGACAAAACCGATAATGAATTTGAAAAGTTCTGAGGCTGGAAAAAAAAATTAAAATTTTAATTCGTTGATGAAGACAAAAACAACTTTTTTCTAGTTTGTACTGGTATATTTTCTGGGATTTATTGCTGCATGCTCTGATAATTCGCAAAAACCAGTAGCCGGGTTTTTGATTCCTTATGGTGATTCGCGCAGATGGATTGCCGAAAGCAAATATTTCGGTGAAAAGTTTGAAGAATTAGGAGGTGAAGTTATCTTAAAAGTAGCTGACCGTGACGAGGCTAAGCAATTCCAGCAGGCACTTGAATTAATCGAACAAGGTGTTCAGATTTTGGTTATTAACTCAGTGAATGTTAATGCCTCAGCATCTATTGTCAGAGAAGCGCATAAAAAAGGGATTAAGGTAGTGGCTTACGACAGGTTAATCCAAAACTCCGACCTTGATTTTTTTGTAACTTTCGATGGCGTAAAGGTGGGTGAGATGATTGCCAAATATATGCTTGAATTGGTTCCTGAAGGAAATTATGTTGTATTTAACGGTGACAGGGGCGATGATAATGCCATTCTTTTTCAGCAAGGAATTTTAAATGTTTTAAAGGACAAAATTGAAGCTAAAAAAATTAATTTGGTTTTTTCTGGTTATATGGATGATTGGTTGGGGACAAATGCAGCTTTTTACATGGAAAAAATACTTGAGTGCTCATCAATGGATGTGAATGCTATTTTATCGACCTACGACGGGCTTTCTGACGGAATATCCGAAGTACTGAAAAAACATGGGCTATCTGGAAAAATCTTAATTACCGGGCAGGACGCTGAAATTGCTGCATGTTACCGTATTCTGAACAATGAACAGGTGATGACAGTATATAAGCCTGGTAAAATGCTTGCCTATAAATGTGCAGAAATTACCATGAAATTGGTTAAAAACGAAAAGCTGGAAAACATTAAGACAATCCATAATGGTAAAACTGATGTGCTTTCCCTGGTTATTGATCCGGTTGTAATCGATAAAAATAATTTGGAATCGGTTGTGATTGCCGATGGATTCCTGACTATGGATGAAATTTTGAATTATAAATAACGTTAACAGGATAAACTGAAATTTTCTATTTTCTGACACCTTACAATTTTTTTTATATACAAAGACATATCCAGACATTTATATATTGATTTATAGCTTTTTATCGTTGGATTATACGATTGAATCTTTAAAAAAATTATTGAAAATCTATTATTATCAGGCATTAAACTTTTTAATGGTTTACTGAGATTCTGCCATGGTTTAATATTTGACAGTCAGAAAATCAATTGTAAATTGAATAACAAATTCAAAAGAAATGAAATTTATATTAATCCAGCTTTTTGCATTTATAGTATTATTAAATTCTTGTCAGGAAGGGAATAACAAGCCGAAAATAGGTTTTTTGTTCAGTGATTTTAATTCTCCACGTTGGGAGCGTGAAGCCAACTTGTTTAAAGACAGAATTAATAGCAATGGAGGTGAGTCATTTATTGCTGTGGCAGGTGGCGATGAATTAAAGCAGTATAATCAGGCCCTCGAATTTATAAACAAAGGGATAGATGTTTTGGTAATCACTGCTACCAATGCCAACACAGCCGCCGATATTGTGCGGATTGCCCATAAAAATAAAGTAAAAGTAATTGCTTACGACGGATTAATTCTTAATGCTGAACTCGATTACCTGGTAGCCTTTGACCTTAAAAAGGTAGGTGAATTACAGGCAGCATATATTTCTGAAAGATTGCCTAAAGGGAATTATATTATTTTTAATGGCGATGTTGTTCACCAGGCTGCCATTGAAATGTATAGCGGCATTTTGAAAGTATTAGGCCCTTCGATTAATGAAAATAAAATTAACGTGGTTTATACAGGCTGGATTGAGAGCTGGTCGGGCATAAATGCCAGGCATATTGTACAAAAAATATTGGAATTTTCTACTGAAAATATAGATGCAATAATTGCTGCAAACGATGGTATAGCCAATGGTATTGTCGAAGAGTTAATATCCAGGGGATTGAATAAACAAATTTTAATTACCGGGCAGGATGGTGATTTGGATGCCTGTAACCGGATTTACAATGGAGAACAGACGATGACGGTTTATAAGTCAAGCAGGCAAATTGCCTTTGCTACCGCTGATTTAGCCTTGAAACTGGCAAAAGGTGAAAAAGCAGAAGGTTTGGTTTATCTGAATAATGGGAAAAAAGATGTTCCCACTTTAATGCTTGAGCCTGTTTCTGTTGATAAATCTAATCTTGAATCGGTAATTGTCGCTGACGGAATTTATTCGATGGATCAAATAATCAATTATTCCAATCCCTGATATTAGAGCCAACTTATTATTTTTTAGGTGCTTGCATCTTTTACTTTTTAAGCATCAAAATATAAAATTAGAAAAGCAATATTTAGGTATGTAAAATAATCCTTGTAATTTTTGATTCGGATTAAACTTAAATAACAAGTAAACCAGACAATTAGCCCAATAGATTAAAATTTACACTTTTTAAGTCCTCCGGGTTTTGAATATTTACAACTGATACTGACTTTTTTCGGGTTATATGGTTAATTTAAAAAATACAAAAGTTGATAATAATTTTTAAAAAAAAGAGTTAATATTCAACAGTTTACCTCTAAAATTATCGGCCATGTTAACAAAAATTTTATTTCCTGTATTATTGTATTTCCTGTTGGTTTCATGCAATAACCTAAACGAAAAGGACAATACAGTTTATGAAAATGAGACCATCGATGCGCAAAACATTAACGAGAATGAAAAACTTTTTGCTGATCTAAACCTTCCGGTTAAGGAATTCAGCATCAATCCTTTAAAAGAAGCCAGACTTAAAGTTGAAAGCGGTACAGAAATATTTGTTCCTTCCTCCGCATTTTTAGATAAAAACGGTAAAGAACCTAAAAACCAGGTAATTTTAAAATACAAGGAAATTCGTTCGCCATCTGACATAATTATTGAAAATATAGATATGACATACGACAGTGCCGGTGCAAAATATCAGTTTCAGACCGCCGGAATGTTTGAGCTAAGGGCATTTTCAGAAAACCAGGAGCTTTACCTGCAAAAAGGGAAAAAAATTACTGTAAGCTATATTTCCGATAAGCCTGGGAATTACAATTACTATAAATATGATAATGGCTGGAAATTCAGGGAAACTACAAAAGCTGAAATCTCATTGGATGAAAATACCAGGGAAAAAACCAATGTATTAACGTTGAAACCGGTAAAGGCTGATTTATCAAATGATTTGATTATTGATATTAAAACCAAACATAATCAGTTTGATGAATTGAAAGCCTTTAAAAATTTGCTCTGGAAATACAATGGCGAATTGACAAAAGATGAAGTGGCAAATTTGCTTTCATCTGAAGTTTTTAATCCCGAATTAGTTTTTGCCGGAAAGAGCGGGCAATATATTTATAGGTTTAAAACAAATTCTGGCTTTCACGAATTGCCTGTCTGTCCTGTTTTTTCTCCAAAAGCATATCAAAAAGCTATTTCTGATTATGAATCAAAATTGTTAAAGTCCAAACCGATTGTTAAAATAAAAAGGACCATTAATGTATCTGAACTTGGGCTTATGAACTACGATAGAATTTATCACCGGTCGGATGCCAGAAAAATAATAGCTGAATTTAAGGTTAATAATCAGAAAATTAGCGGCTTGCCCTTATTTCATATTACCGGAGAAGATGATGTGGTGGTAAGGGTGGATAAAATGACAGAATTGACTTATTCTCCCGAGCTCAATAATAAATTTATTGCTGTTTTGCCAGGTAAAAAAATTGCGGTAATGAATACAAAAAGCTTTTTGGAAGCGGTTGGTAAAGCTAAACCTGGCCAACCGGTTGGTTTCAATCTCAATGAAATTGAAAATCCTGTAAATAGCCCGGCTGATCTGGACAATATTATTTCCGGGCTTGAGTAAGCATTTCCTTGATTAAATTAAGGATTTCAAGGAGTTAAATAGTCGTTCATTGGAATTGAACATCAAATAAGAATCGGTCAGTTAATGCGTAAAATCTGGTTTATAATACTATTTCTTTTTTATGGTTTTTATAGTCAAACATTGGCCCAAAATAAATTATTGCCATTGTATAAAAATGGTAAATGGGCGGTTTCTGACGAAAACCTTAATTTGCTTACCGATTTTCAGTTCGATGATATTCAAATTGTTGAAGGAATTGGTTTTAAAGCCAAAAATAATGGGTTTTTCGGATGGTATGATCAAACACTGAATCAAATTCTTCCATACCGGTACAGCGAAATTTTAACAGATTCAGCAGATTTTTTATTTCCATGCGAAAATGGAAAATTTGGCGTTAACAGAGTTTCTGGCGCTACAGAAATTTCCTGTTTCTACGATTCGTTAAAAGTTTTGCAGCAGGGATTGGTAATTTTGAAAAATAATGAAGCGCCATGGAAAATGTTCAGTAAAAAAAATGGATGGGTAAAACAGGAATTTGAAACTGTAAAAAATACTGAACCAGGTGTTTATCTTCTTGAAATAAACCAGAACAAAATACTTTACAACGAAGCATTTGGAAATTGTTCAGTTGCTTTTACAACAATTGAAAAAAAAACGGATGGGGTGTATTTTTCTACCGATCAGGAGGGAAATAAATTTATAGTTAATTTTAACCGAAATGCCGGAACACTAAAAACATCACGCTTTTATTTTACTCAGTTTCAAAAAAACAGCTATGTATATGCCCTTGATGATTCCTTGATTATCAATGTGGTAAACTCCGGAAACAAGTTATCAATAGCTGGTGAATCAATTGTTCCTGTAAGTAATTTCAACCGGAATACCATATCAGAATTATTTTCTGAAACCTTTTATCTTATTAAAAAAAATGGCAAATATGGTTTACTCAATGATCAGTTCAAACCGATTTTAGCTACTGAATTTGAAAAAATTGAACTCACCGGTTCTGATTTACTTGTTGTGAAAAATGGAAAAAGAGGGTTGTATGGCCTGAACGGGAAAGTGATTTTAGCGCCCTTATACGAAGAATTTTATGAGGTGGAAAATGCCTGGATCATAAGTGAAAATGGAAAATCAGGATGGATAACCAAATCCGGAAATGTATTGATAAAACCTGTTTATGATAAAATTAAGGCAACTTTATCTGATAAATTCGTTGTAACCAATGGTAACAAAAAAGGCATTGCAGATGAAAATAACAGGATTATTTTACCAATTGAATTTGATGAAATTGTTGCCGATTCGCTGGCTTGTGTGGTAACCAGGAATAAAAAAAAGGGCCTTGTACTTTTGTCCGGAGAATTTGTTTTACACGATAAATATCCTGATATCTATAAATTAAGCAACAAATTTTATGTATTTACCGAAAACAATAAGAAGGGAATTGTTAGAATTGATGGGTTAATTGTGGCCAATCCAACTTATACCGAAACCTTCTCAACGCCTTATGAAAATATTTTTATGGTTTCGACCCGTGAAATGGACGAAATAACCATTAAACAGGTAAAAGAAAAATTTCAGCTCGAAATTGATGTACCACAAGCAGATCCTCCACTTAAATGGTTTAAAACCGGTTTAATAAACAGCTTTGGTGAAATTTTACTCAATTGTGAATACCATCCCGAACAGATTTCATTTGATTTAACCACAAATCAAATTCAGGTTAAAGATTCAGATGCTGTTACAATTATATCGTGCCAGCCAAATGGAAAGCTCATCGAAAAAAACAGGTATAAAAATTACATTTCGGTAAAAAAAGCAAATCCTGTTATTCAAAAAAATTATTGGCACTGTAATAATTCAAATTTATGGGGATTGTTATCCCCACGTGGAAATGTTTTAATTGAACACCAGTTTTTAAGTTACCGAAGAGATTTTTTAGGGAATCCTAACCTGGTTTTAACCACAGGTGAAACAAATAAGTACGGAATTGTTGATGAAAAAAAAGGAAAAGTTATGCTTCCCGCGGTATACAATTCTATTGTAACTTCCGATTTCAATATAGGCAAAGTAGCCCGCTGTGTGAAAACTAATTTATCGGCAGTATTAATTGATTCGTTTGCAAATATTGTAGAATCGGGCATTTCGTATATCGAAAACTTTAATTTTTCTCATACCCGTGTAAACAAAGGTGGAAAAATTAAGTCAGGAATAAATCAAAAATACAGGCTTCCGGAATTTGATCCGGAAATAAAGGACAAACTCATTTTCAGGTTTAACGGTCCATTTTTAAAAAGCTGCGAAGGTGGTAAATGGGGAATTATCGATAACCAGGGGGAATGGTTGGTTAAACCGTTTTATCAATTTATTCAGACTTTTCATCAAGGCGTCTATATTTGCTGTAAAGATGAAAAGTGGGGCGCCATAAAGCCCGATGGAACCGTGGTAATCAATTTTGTATACGATGAATTAAGCTTTTTTCCTGATGTTAATGCTAATTTTTGGTCAACAATTCCTTATTTCCTTATTAAATTAAAGGATAAATATGGTGTTTGCGATTTTACCGGTAAAATAATAATTGATTGCCTTTTTGATGGGATAGATTTTTTAAAGGTAAATGGAAAAGTGTACTTCAGAACAAGAATTGATAATGATAAAAATCTATTTGGCCTTCTGGATAAGAGTGCAGTTGAAGTTTTACCCCCCAGGTATATTTCAATAGGAATTTTCAAAGAATCGTTTGCCATGGTTGAAAAATCAATTAATTGTTTCAATTTTATTAACGATGATTTCAGAGAATTAACGCCCGATTGTTATATTCAGGCCCGTGATTTTAATGAAGGTATGGCTGCCATAAAAACAAAAAAAGGGTGGGGCTTTATCGATACAAATGGAAAAATTGCAATTTCTCCAGAATTTATTGAAGCTGGCGATTTTTGCGAAGGTCTGGCACCGGTTAAGCTTAAGCAGCCCGATAAGTTATTTGGAATTAAAAAAGGCCGAATGAATTATTTTTTAATTAATAAAAGTGGTAAGAAAGTCCTTAATACAAAATCGGAATATTGCAGCGAGGTTTCTGATGGTCGGTTAATTACCGGAAATAGAAAAAAAATGACTTTACAAACGGTGTCAGGGAAAAAAATATTGAAAGGAAAGTTTAAAAAAATGGATTTCGATAGTGAAACCGGACTTCTAATTGCAACAGATTATAAAAATAAATGCACTTTATACAGTCTTGACGGAAAGGCCATTACAATTCCTGGTTATTACAAAGTTATAAATGAATTTTCTGAAGGATTGAGTCATGTTGAGTCCGGTTATCATGGTTACATCGATAGAAATGGCACACTTAAATTTACATTTTCCTGTCAGAAGGCCGGTAATTTCCATAACGGATTAGCCCGTGTAATGGTTAAATCGAAATGGGGTTATATAGATACCTCTGGAAATTTGGCGATTAAGCCAGTATTTATGAATGCCGGTGATTTTAAAAACGGACTGGCAATGGTAAAAAATGAAAACCTTGAAAATTTGGTAATTGACAGTTCAGGGAAAATTATGCCTTTTATTATCGAAGCTGATTCATCGGGCAATTTTATTTTTATAAAAAATGGTAAAAAAGGGATGATGGACAAATACGGAAATTTATTGATCTATCCTTTGGCTGACCAGCTTGGTTTTTTTGGCGAACAATTCGCACCTTTTTCTACCAGAAAAAAATATAGTTTATTTGACCAATTTGGTAAGCGACTGGCGGACGAAAAATACCTCGAAATTTCGAAATCCCGGTTTGAAACCATTATGCTGGCTAACCTTACTGAAATTTTCTACATTAAGCCCGATTGATTGCTTTTCTTTTATACCCTGTTTTGTAAATAATTAACCTGGCAATACACGGGGAAAACCTGATTAAATAATCAAATAATACCAAAACCGGAGGAGTAAAAATCTTTCTTCTCCTATTTATTATCCCATTCACCAGCGCTTTTGCAGCCTGGTTAGGAGTTATAACAGGGACAAGTACCTGGGCCCCTGGCAACCTTTCTTCGCTGCCCGGATTATTAGTCCAGTAAGTGCTTTGAACTTTAGCAAAATAGGCCAGTGAACAAATTATACCAGTACCTTGCAAATCTGCCGTCAATGCTTCATGAAAGCCAATCATCGCTTTTCGGGAAACAATATAGGCTGTAGCTCCTGCAAATGCTATAAAACCTGCATATGAAGTCATATTTACAATCTGTCCGCTTTTTCTCGCCATCATTTCAGGTAAAAAAGCTTTAACGATATAAAAAGCACCAAAATAGGGCACTGTCATACAAGTTGAAATTTCTTCCCACTCAGTTTCTTCGGTCGATTTCCAGATACCTGCACCAGCATTGTTTACGATAATATCTGGTATGCCGATTTCATTTTTTATCTTATTGGTAATTTCAATTACCTGCTTATAGTCACTCAAATCAATTGAAAAAGGAAATGCCCGGCCACCTGCATTTATTATTTTTTCTGCCAAATCCATTAGTTTTTCACTGTTCCTCGCAATCAGAATCACACGGGTACCTCTCTTTGACAATTCCAGTGCTGCCTGTTCACCAATTCCGGATGAAGCACCTGTAATCAGTGTTAATTTGTCTTTTATTTGTTGATTTGAATTCATAAACCGTATTATTAGCTAACTCTCTGTACTTACTTTAAAGATAATTATCTTCTTATATTTTGGCTATAAACCTACTAATTTTCGATGTGCTTATCGTAAATAATTTTACCTTTGAAAAGGTAAATTTAATTCGGAACTAAAATTTTTTAAAATGAAAAGGAAAGGTATTTTATTAGCATTCATATTATTAATTGTTATGTCCAAAGGTTTTGGACAATCCGTTTTTGAGTGGCGGAATGGCCGTACAGGTATTTATCCTGACAAAAATCTACTTAAATCATGGCCGGAAACCGGCCCTGCACTGGTTTGGGAATACCAGGGAATTGGCAACGGTTATGGGTCACCTGTTTTTACAGGCGATAAAATGTTTGTTACCGGCGAAATAGATACGGTTTGTTATTTGTTTGCTTTCGACCTGAAAGGCAATTTATTGTGGAAATCTGAATGCGGGCGTGAATGGGTAAAATCGTTCAGGGGATCTCGATCTTCACCTACCGTGGCAGGGAACTTAGTTTATGCCATTACCGGTATGGGTAATCTAACCTGTTTTGATGCCGATAAGGGTTCTAAAAAATGGTCTGTTGACATGATAAAAGACCTGCATGGTAAATTTACCTTGCATGGTCATTCTGAATCACCGGTTGTGGATGGCGATTTGATATTTTTCACACCGGGAGGGAACGATACCAATGTGGTAGCCTTAAACAGGTACGACGGTAAAATTAAATGGATTTGCAAAGGACTGGGTGAACGTCCGGCATACAATTCGCCAAATCTTATTAAACTAAAAGACAGAAACATTCTCGTTGTTTTTTCAGCTTATGCATTTATGGGTATCGACACAAAAGATGGAAAATTACTCTGGACACATATCCAGGATAACCTTCCGGTTGCACAGCATGATTTTGGATATGGCGATACGCATTGTAATACAGTGGTATACGATAAAGGCAATATATACTATATGGCAGGCGACGGAAATGGCGCTGTGAAACTAAAACTTTCTGACGATGGTAATGCTATTACGGAAATTTGGCGAAATAACAATGTAGATGGCATTCTTGGCGGAATTATTGTAAAAGATACCCTGCTTTTTACAGATGGTTATGAAAAAAGAGTCTTAAACTGCATTGGAACCAATTCCGGAAAGCTTTTAAGTAGCCTGCCCCTTGGCTCCGGCTCGTTAATCATGGCCGATGGGTTGATTTATTTTTACAGCACAAAAGGAACAGTATCTCTTATTGAGCCTAATCCACAACAAATGAAAGCATTAAGCACATTTAAATTAACAAAGGGCAATGGCGAACATTTTTCTCATCCGGTTATCAACAATAAAAAACTTTATATCAGAAGAGGAAATACCATTATGGCTTTTAATATTGGAGTTTAAAGTTTAAGAAGTTTGAAGTTTAAGAAGTTTAAAGTTGAAGAAGTTTAAAGTTTAGGAAGTTTGAAGTTGAAGAAGTTTAAAGTTTAAGAAGTTTGAAGTTTAAGAAGTTTGAAGTTGAAGAAGTTTAAAGTTTAGGAAGTTTAAAGTTTAAGAAGTTTGAAGTTTAAGAAGTTTGAAGTTGAAGAAGTTTAAAGTTTAAGAAGTTTAAAGTTTAAGAAGTTTGAAGTTAAAAAGTTTGAATTTGAAGAAGTTTGAAGTTGAAGAAGTTTAAAGTTTAGGAAGTTTAAAGTTTAAGAAGTTTGAAGTTTAAGAAGTTTAAAGTTTAGGAAGTTTAACGTTTAAGAAGTTTAAAGTTGAAGAAGTTTAAAGTTGAAGAAGTTTAAAGTTTAAGAAGTTTAAAGTTTAGGAAGTTTAAAGTTTAGGAAGTTTAATGTTTAAGAAATTTAAAGTTTAAGAAGTTTGAAGTTAAAAAGTTTGAATTTAAGAAGTATAAAGATAATAAACACTGAACTAAAAACTCGAAACTCTTTAAACTGAAAACTCATAACTCTTTTAAAATGCAGGAAATTTTTCAAATAAGCCTTTTGGTCAGGGATTATGATGAAGCCATTGAATTTTATACTAAAAAGTTGAATCTCAGGCTGCTTGAAGACACTCCGTTAACCGAAACCAAGCGATGGGTGGTTGTTGCCCCTGAAGGTTCAGCCGGATGTAATTTGTTACTTGCAAAAGCTGTAGGAGCGGAACAGTTAAATTCGGTAGGCAATCAAAGCGGAGGGAGGGTTTTTCTTTTTATGCATACTGATAATCTGGACAGGGATTATCAGAACCTTATACAGCAAAAAGTAACAATTATAAGACCCCCCGCTAATGAACCTTATGGAAAAGTGCTGGTTTTCGAAGATTTGTATGGCAATAAATGGGATTTGATAGAGCCTGCTTTAAAGTAAAATCGATTTCGGATTTCTTTAAATTTAGGCTCTTTATTTTGAATAGAAGCAGCCAATCTCTTCATAACTTCATTCAATAATTTTTATCCAGTAAAAAATAAAACCTACTTTTACGGTCACTAATTTTAAGCTTTTTTTAATTCATTTAAGAAATTCTCCAAAGATAAATTTGATTTTCATTAAAAATGAACGAATCTTTACTCAACGCCCTGGTTAAACTGTTTGCCATTATAACAGACGCAAACCATTTTTCTGATCCAGAGGTAGCCGAAAAGGTGGTTGAGGATTATTTCCTTCATCAGTACGGAAAGTCAGAGTCAAAAAAGTTCCTTCAGTATTTTAAAAACCACCTTCAAAAATATCATTACAATTTACCTGAAAATTCAAAAGCAGATATTTCTGTTTACCAGTCGAGAATTGAACAGATTTGTTTTGGAATAAACAAGGAATTTGAGCTAAAGCAAAAGCTCTGGCTTACGCTTCAGTTAATGGAGTTTTTGTCCGATTGCGAATATACAAGTAAGGAAGAAATAGGCATTGTACGGTTTATTGCCGAATCTTTTAATGTAGATAAAAGTGATTTTGAGCTGGGCCGCTCTTTTATGCTGAATAAAAAACCATCTATACCTTTAACCGATAAAATATTGGTTATCAGCAGAAATGAAAATTTTTCACATCACAGGGCCAAGCATCTTTTTAGTCCTAAAATGAATGGTAAAATCTTTGTCCTTCATTTAAAAAGTACTGATACTTATCTACTTAAATACTTTGGCGAATACAACCTTTTTTTAAATGGTCTTAACATTAAGCCAAATAGGGCTTATATTTGGGCATTGGGTGCTGTAATCCGCAGCAGCAGGATAGATCCAATATATTATAACAACATGACCAGTGCCTTTATTGACCAGGAAAATATTCATAAAATTGAGTTCAATGCAATTGATGTATCATACCGGTTTCAGAATAGTAAAAAAGGACTTGAAAAATTCGATTTTCATGGCGAATCGGGGCAATTGATAGGTATAGTAGGGAGCAGTGGATGTGGAAAATCTACCATTCTGAATGTTCTGAACGGAAACTTAAAAAACCGCACCGGAACCATTACTATTAATGGCTATGATTTGCACCACGACCAGGATGACCTTGAAGGAATAATTGGCTATGTTCCACAGGAAGACCTTCTATTTGAGGAGCTTACTGTATATCAGAATCTTTATTACAACGCCAGACTCTGTTTCAGCAAGTTTAACAAAGAAGAACTTGAAAAGCTGGTGACCAAAACAATTGAAAGTTTTGACCTTGTTGAAGCCCGCGATTTAAAAGTAGGCGATCCACTGAACAAAATTTTGAGCGGCGGACAACGCAAAAGACTCAATATTGCCCTTGAACTAATGAGGGAACCAGCTTTGTTATTTGTAGATGAACCTACTTCAGGCTTATCATCAATGGACTCTGAAAAAATCCTGAACCTTCTTAAACGACAGACTTTTAAGGGAAAATTGGTTATTATCACCATTCATCAGCCTTCGTCCGATTTGTTTAAGCTGTTTGATAAAATCGTGGTGGTAGACCAGGGTGGCAGGATTATCTTTTCCGGAAATCCACTCGATTCTATTACTTATTTCAGGGAAAAAGCGAATTATATCAAACCCGAAGAAAATGAATGCATAACTTGCGGAAACGTAAATTCAGAACAAATACTTAGAATAGTTGAAGCACGTGTAGTAAATGAATTCGGAAAATTAACCCGAAAACGTAAAAGGCCACCAGAAGAATGGGAGGAACTTTTTAAAAATGAAGCCAGACCTTTTGAAATTAATTCCAGTGACCCTAAATATCTGCCTGTAACCAATTTTAATATTCCTAACAGATTTGAACAGTTTAAAATATTCTTTAAACGTAATTTGCTTTCTAAACTGAGTAACAGGCAATATATCATGCTCATTCTTCTCGAAGCACCTGTACTGGCAATTATTTTAGGCTTATTTACCAAACATTTCAGCGGAACTGAAGAAAATCCTGAAAAGTACATTTTTGCCTACAACGATAACCTGCCCGCTTTCATATTTATGAGTGTAATTGTGGCTATTTTTCTCGGTCTTATTATTAGTGCCGAAGAAATTATCAGGGATAAGAAAATTCTTAAACGTGAATCTTTTCTTAACCTGAGCAGATGGAGTTATATAAATTCAAAAATTCTGTACCTTGGCATCATCTCTGCTATTCAATGCCTCCTTTTTGTAATTATTGGCAACCTTTTTCTCGAAATCAGAAATCTCTACTTTGAATATTGGTTAATCCTATTTTCAACTTCAGTATGCGCCAACTTGTTTGGATTAAATATTTCAGCAGCCTTTAATTCAGTAGTTTCAAGTTATATAACAATTCCATTTATACTGGTTCCACAGCTGCTTTTAAGTGGCGTTGTGGTTGATTATAAAAAAATTCATAAAGATATTACATCGGTAAACTATACGCCTGTTTTTGGCGATCTTATGACCTCAAGATGGGCTTATGAAGCTTTGGTTGTTGAACAATTTAAAAACAATTCCTTCCAGAAGAATTTTTATAACGTGGATTTTAAAATAAGCAATTCTGAATTTTTTGTTTCTTTTTACCTTCAAAAAATGGAGGCTATTTACGAAAGCCTTCTGGCATCGTCCCTGCGCGATTCTTCTTCCATTTCAGAAGAATATCGTCTAATATTAAAAAACGAACTCTTTAAACTATATGAAAATACCGGAAACCCTGTTTTTGATACGCTTTCAGCACAGGTAAAGGATAATTATAAATCCACAGATTTTAATGTTAAATTTAAAAATGAGTTGAATTTATTAAGAAATCATAATCTGGGAATTCTTGAACAGGCAAAAAAAGAAAAGGAATTAGTTTATAACAAACTTGTAAAAAAACTCAACGGGGTAGACCAATTTCTTAGGCTTAAGCAACGCAATTTTAATGAAGCAATTGCCAGCATTGTGCTTGACAAAACAAACTTCAGGAAAATTACTGTATACAATAATGAAATTATTCAGTTAAAAGATCCAATTTATAAAATTCCAATGTCGGGATTGGGCAGGGCCCATTTTTATGCTCCTTTTAAGGTTTTAGGTAAAATGAAAATCGATACTTACTGGTTTAATTTAGCAGTTATATGGATTTCAACCCTTTTGCTTTATCTTTTGTTATATTTTGACATTATCAGGTTACTGGTTGAGAAATTTGAAATTATTAAAGTTACAAAGGGATGGAGTAAAAAAATACTCAGGGTATAGTTTTACAAAATGTATTAAATTTAGAATTTTAAAATTTTATTTTTATGTTTAAATTGTTGTTTATGAAAAAGTTGACCTTAATTCTACTGGTTCTTTTCAATGGATTAACGCTACTTTCTCAGATTCAGGATCACATTAAATGGTCTAATTCGGTAAAAAAAATAAACGAAACTGAAGCTGAACTTGTCTTTAATGCAACTATCGACGAAGGTTGGCATTTATATGGCCAGTACTTTGGCGAAGGAGGCCCGTTAAGGCTCGAATTCATTTTCGAAAATTCTGCTGATTACAAAAGGATTGGAAAAGTTACCGAAAATCCGAAGCCAATTGAAATAATGGATGAGGTTTTTGAAATTAAAGTTCAGTACTTTGTTAAAAATGCGACTTTTACGCAGAAAATTAAGATAAATTCAAAACAGGATTTTTTGGTAAAAGGTACCATAAAAGGACAGATTTGTATGGAAGATGGTGCCTGCATTATGGTTGACGAAGATTTTGAATTTAAGATTAAAGCCCCTTCAGTTAAGGAAACCGGCCAGACTTCCAAGGATAAATCCTTATCAAATCTTTTAGCGAAGAAAGATTTATCTTTACCCATCAACGCGGATACAATTAAAACACCCGCTAAAAATGATTCTAAAATAGCTGAATCACAAACAGATAATGAAAATACATCGCTCTGGCTTTTTTTCTGGATTTCGTTTGGTGCCGGATTAATTGCAATACTTACCCCATGTGTATTCCCAATGATACCCATGACTGTATCTTTTTTTATGCACAGCGGAAAAAGCAAAACCAGGGCAAGGTTCGAAGCTTTGTTTTATGGCATTTCGATAGTTCTGATTTATACGATAATTGGTACCATTGTGGCTTTTACATTAGGACCAAGCTTTGCAAATTTTTTAAGCACCCATTGGTTGCCTAATATTTTCTTTTTCCTGATTTTCATGCTCTTTGCAGCCTCATTTTTTGGGATGTTCGAAATTGTTCTTCCCTCGTGGATGGTGAATAAAGCTGATAAGCAGGTTGACAAAGGCGGAATTTGGGGACCATTTTTCATGGCGTTTACTTTAGTTCTGGTCTCGTTCTCGTGCACAGGACCTATTGTTGGAACGGTTCTGGTGCAAAGTGCAGGTGGTGAATTTTTAAAACCAATTATTGGGATGCTTGGGTTTTCATTGGCATTTGCCTTGCCATTTTCATTGTTCGCTTTTTTTCCTTCGTGGTTGAGTAATTTACCAAAATCAGGGGGTTGGCTAAATACAGTTAAAGTGGTTTTAGGATTTATTGAACTTGCCCTGGGATTAAAATTCCTGAGTATGGCCGATCTTACCTATCACTGGCATTTGCTCGACAGGGAAGTTTTCCTCGCCTTTTGGATTGTTATTTTCTTATTGTTGGGTGTTTATTTACTTGGAAAACTCAGGTTTGCCCATGATTCTGAAATTCAACATATTTCAGTTCCCCGACTGTTCCTTGCCATCATCACTTTTACATTTGTGGTTTACATGATTCCGGGCATGTGGGGTGCACCGCTCAAAGCACTGTCTGGATATATTCCGCCAATGACTACGCAGGATTTTGACATGGTGAAAATTGTAAGGGAAAATGCTACCAGTAGATCTTCTAATTCAACAACGGTTTTATGCGATAATCCTAAATATGGAGACTTTTTGCACCTGCCTCATGGTATTGAAGGCTATTTTGACTGGGATCAGGGAATTGCCTGTGCAAGAAAACTTAACAAACCTGTATTTATTGATTTTACAGGCCATGGTTGTGCAAACTGCCGTAAAATGGAAGAAAATGTGTGGGTGGATCCAAGGGTTCTTGAACGACTGAAGAAAGATTTTATCGTAATTTCGCTTTATGTTGATGATAAAACTGTTTTGCCCGAAAACGAATGGATTAAAACTCCGGAAGGAAAAATAAAAAAAACCATAGGGGATAAATATTCCTATATCCAGGAAACCAGGTTTAAAGCAAATTCACAACCACATTATATAATTCTCGATACTGCCGGCAATCAGTTGGGTAACCCTAAGTTTTTCGACCTGGACAAAGATAAATTTGTGGAATTTCTTGATAATGGCAAGGATGAATTCAGGAAGCTATCATTGAAATAAGTAAGCATTAATTTAAAACTCTGCTATGAAATATTTCCTTTTGTATCTTGTTATAACGCTTGGTCTTTTATCGTGTACCAAGCCTGAAAATGAAAAGATTGTTCTATACGGAGAATTTAAAAATTCCAAAGAAATAGATTCGGTTTACCTCAATGTTCAGGGTGTATTTGAAGAGGTGTTGCATTCTGCCAAACTTAGTAAAGAAGGGGTCTTTATTATTAAAATCGATAAGGAATTTCCGGGTTTTTATGATTTTCGTTGTGGTGATTTTTCATGCGAAATGTTCCTTTCGCCGGGAGATAGTTTGTATGTAAATGCCGACTTGTCCGATTTTAATAAATCGTTAACATTCAAAGGAATAGGATCGGAAAATAACATGGCCATGCTAACTATTAAAAGGTCAACGCCAACAGTAAGCCCCGAAATTACTTATGCCCTGGATGAAAAAGCATTTTCTGCTTTCAACGATTCATTATTGAATGCACGAAATAATTGGTTATCAGAAAATTCTGCCAGGAATTCAAATATTACAAGCACTTTTGTTGAAGCTCAAAAAAACGTCCATCTTTACCGCTGGGCAAACAATTACCTTTTATATCCATCGTACCATGCATATTATGGAAATCAACCTGATTTCAAACCATCCGATAAATTCAGTAGTTATTTGAAAAAAATAAATTTCAATGATACCACGCTCTTGGGAAATTCTGCCTATACAAGGTTTATCACAAGCTATTTTCAGGTTAAATTAAGAGATGAGGTTCGTAAAGACAGTTCTTTGCTCACCTCTAGAAAAAAAGTAATTGAAAAAATATTTGAATTATTCCGGAATGAGGTAAAAGTTCAGAAAACCTTGGCTTTTTTAAAGTACAATATCCTGTTGAATGTTGTCAACCTGGAAGGAACAAAAGAAATAAAGCCTATAGTTGAGCAATTTATAACTGAAACTGAAAATAAAATTTATAAAAACAAACTGATTTCTGAATTGAATAAATGGAAAAATTGTGAGCCTGGAATGGAGTTGAAAAATTATCGATTTTCAGATATTCATGGAAAGGAGTTTTTATTTAGCAATTACAAAGGAAAAATTATTTATATTGATGTCTGGGCAAGCTGGTGCGGGCCTTGTATCGCTGAAATACCATATCTTAAAAAACTGGAAGAGAAATTCAGAAATAGTAAAATTGTGTTTGTAAGTATCTCAATTGATGAAAATAAGCTTGAATGGGAGAAAAGCATCAAGACAGAAAAACTGGGAGGAATTCAGTTATGGGCCGAGGGTTGGAAACATCAATTTTGCAGCGATTTTAATATCAACAGCATTCCAAGATTTATCTTGATCGACAGCCAGGGTTTAATTTATGACAATAATGCAGTTCGGCCATCTGGAAAAATTGATGCAAAAATTTCGGAATTATTAAAGGCAATTTGAACAGGGAATTGAGCCACTGAATAGAATTCTGGCATATAAAACTTAAACAAAAAGGGAAGATAAAATTACTTCATCTTCCCTTTTAGTAGCGAGAGCCGGGCATGATCCGGCGACCTTCCCGATTTTCAATCGGGACGCTCCCCGCCAGAATGACTTCTGTCGGGCTGGTAACCAGCTGAGCAATTAATAAGTTTTTGGATGAATACTCTGGATTTTTGATTTTTAATATATTTTTCACGTTTTAATGCTTCAGTTTTAGAACTGAGTTTTTCGGAATAAACCAAAATCCAGGGTCTTCCGGGTTTGGTGGAAGGAGTTGCCCCGGCATTATGCCTTTCTATCCTGATAGGAATATCAGCACATGAACCAATGTAGTATCTGTTTTTGGAAATACTGAAAATGATATAAACGAAGTATTCTTCCATAGGAGTAAGAAATAAAAAGGGAAGACCAGTATAACTTCATCTTCCCTTTCAGTAGCGAGAGCCGGGCATGATCCGGCGACCTCATGATTATGAATCATGCGCTCTAACCAGCTGAGCTACCTCGCCATTTGATTTTAGCGGGTGCAAATATAAAATAAAATTGTTATCAATTAAAAATATTTTTTGCTTTCGGCTTTAGATAAGCTCAGTAAACCTGTTATACCCCTAAGGCCCTTTGTAATTTGCCTACCTGCTTTTCCCACAGACTTTTACTGTCATCCATTTCATCTTCGTCAGCAAAATCAGTAATTAAAAGCGATACTGAATTGGTGAGTTCTTCTTTGGTTATCTTAAATTCAAAATAGTATTCATCTTCTTCATTTTCCCATCTAAAACGTATATATTCATTTGGTTTTCTCATTAAAACCTTTGCTTCCTGTTCTGTCTTATCCCAGATAAAGGCGAAATTTTTACCTCTTAGGTGAACATCGTCTGCAAACCACTCGGCAAGCCCGCTAGGAGTACTTAGTCTTGAATATAGCAGTTTAGCCGAAGCATTGATGACGAATTCAAGTTCAAATTTCACTTTTGGCATAAGGGTTAATTTTATCCTGCAATATATAAAAAAATTGCCATACAATAAAAAATATGCCTTCCTTAATTTTTATTTGTATACCAAACATTTATGTAAAAACCAGATGGTATTAAATTGCATTACTTCCAATGATTTTCTATTATTTCTTTACATTTTGTATATTTGATAATATTTTTTTTAAATTGAATTCTGTAAAGTTAAAAATAAGAAGTTTCGGGTTTTCTCCGCTGCTTGCTATCCTGCCAATTGTATTCATTTTCTTTAATTTATTTGTTTACAAGGATATGGGTACTTACTCTATTAGTTGCATTGATCCACAATATGCCTACTTGTTTAATGGTTTAAATCTCGCAAATGGAAACCTGGAAATAGGGCATACCGATCATCCGGGTACGCCTTTGCAGGTTTTTTATGCTTTGGTATTACGGATTGTCTATTTTTTAAGCAATGATAACAACCTGGTTGAAAGTGTTTTAAGTGATCCCGAGTTTTATTTAAGGTGGGTAGCTTTAAGCATTTTGATTTTAAATACCACTGTTTTTGCTTTTACCGGTCTTTTTATTCAAAAAAAGTTTAATAACATCTATTTATCTGTTCTATTTCAGCTCATTCCGTTTTATACCTTCCAGTCTTTTTTTTCTGTTGCACTAATAGGAGGTGAATCGGTATTGTTGCCATTGTCTACTTTACTTGTCCTGTTAAGCATTGGTTTAGTTTATGATGAAAGCCCGGAAATTAATAAATCTTTTATTTTTAAATTTTCTTTGATTACCGCGCTTCTCTTAACAATTAAAATTACTGCTTTTCCATTGATAATAATTCCTTTGTTCCTTATCGGGGGAATAAAAAATAAAATTCACTTCCTTTTCATAACAGCAATATGCTGTATTATTCTTATTTTACCTATTTTACCAAAAATTAATCAATTTATTAATTTTATAGAGGGATTGGTTTCCCGACAGGGTTTATACGGAAAAGGTGCACCGGGAATTATTAATTTCAAGATGTTTATAAGCAACCTTTTCTCTTTATTTACCAAAGAATTAACCTTTACACTAAGTTATGTTTTAATCTTAGCAGCCACAATAAAATCCAATTTACAAAAAGGAGTTCGGGAAGAAGTTAATCCGAGGCTAAAGAAATTACTATTATCGGTATTTGCTGCTATCTCCGTTCAAATATTGATTGTTGCAAAACATTATAGCTTTCATTATATGGTTCCTGTATTATCATTATGCATTCCGGGAATCTGGATATCTTCACAGGTATTTTCGAGAACGTGGCTAAGATTTAACCGGCTTTCTAACAGGTTCAAAAACAGCCTGTTAATGCTGTTTGTTTTAGTAATTCTTTTAAGGGATATTTTGCTGTTTAATTTTTATCCCGGTATTCAAAATCCAGCCAGTAAAACCATTCAGTTTTTGGCAAAACAAAAAAGCCGGGCAACAGTAATAATTGCCGAAAGACATAAAGAAGCAGCACTTATAGAACAGGCCATGTTTTTTGGCGTTTCGTACAGTGGACAAGCAAAGGACCAATACAAAAAAATTCTGGCTAAAATATATCCTAATACTTTTTTTTATTCTGCTTCTGAAGAATTGCAAGACTGGAACCAGCATTATATGAAGGATGAATTGCTGAAAAAATTTAAAAATATATTACTTTATGTTAAATATAATACCCTGGCCTCTAAAGATAGTTTTATTTCTACTTTTTTGCATATGAAAGTTGCGGATAGTTTGTTTTCGGTTAAGGAAATATATAAGAATCCACCGGCACACGAAATTATCGCGCAAATTACCGCTGATACAGGGGCGATTCAAAAAGTGCTAATTCCGGATATCACCATACAAAGTAACCTGGAATCCCTGACACAGGATGGTTTAAAGTTTGTTGATTCAAGTGAAAAATATAGTTTTGATAAGGGCCGGTTGGTAAATAATTCAGTTGTGCATTCAGGGAAAAGGGCTATTTTACTTACAAAGGAAAATCCTTATGGCTTAGATATAAAAATTAACGCAATGGCCGGAAGTCTTGTAAAAGTATCTGCCTGGAGGAATAGTGATGAAAATGTGGGATTAATTGCAAGCACCTCAGACGATAACAAGGATTTTTTTAAATGCGGAGCCTACATCAAATCCAGGATTGGTAAATGGGAAGAAATTGTTTATTCTTTTTATGTCCCACTGGATTTTCCAGGAAACCAGGTAAACATTTTTTTTTGGAACAATGGATCAGGTAAAGTTTACCTGGATGATGTAAGGATTGAAGTTTATTATTAAAGAACAGGAATGCTTCCAGAATTTGGGGTTTACATACGTATAAAACATTTCTGAATTAAGAACTGAATAAAACCATTATCAACTTTAGTATACTTTTATTTTTACATTTACTGAAAATAAATTAATTTGGTGTGCTGAAATTAAAAAAAACAGAGCATTTAATCTTAAGTCAGAACTTAAATTTCTTAATATTATAGGATTGGCAAAATAATTGCTTCATAATCTAAAAATAAACAGAATTAAATAACCTTAAAACAAAAAAAGGATGAAAAAACTGACCTTCATAGTATTCACAATATTGTTCGGGTTAATTGGAACACCGGTTATATTGGCGCAGGGCGATGATTTATTCTCCGCCATGGAAGAACATCTTACCAATGATGAGAAAGACCAGATTCAAAGGGCTAAGGACAATTTAGCCAAGGGAGATAAAGTTGAGGATCAGATAAGAGCTGAAGAAGCAAAAAATCAAAAGTACCTTGATAAAAAAAGCAAGAAAACGGAGAAGAAAACAGTGGAGGCTAAATCTTTAAGGGTAAAACAAGCACAATTTTACGAAAAAGGTTACGAATTAATCTATACTGTTTATTCCGAAAAGCTTGATGCATGTGTATTTGCTTATTCTGAGGATGAAGCCAAGGTAAAGGACATTTTGGATGAAGCCAGTACCGACAATGCGAGTGCCAAAAGAAAAATGAAAGAATTCAAAGGCTTGAATGAAAAGGATTTAAAGAAAAAAGTAGAATATTCAAAGCTGAAAAGCGATTTGCAGAGTGCACTTAATCTTTACATTTCAAGTATAAAAAATTTAATTTCAGGATACGCTATTTATCTTGATCAGGAAAATAAAAAACAGGTTGAAGAAGAAGAAAACAGGGTTTGGCAAAATGCCCAGAGTGAAAATTCAATTCAGGGGTATCAGGCCTACTTAAATGATTATCCCAACGGAAAATATGCTGCTGATGCAAGAACCCAAATTGAAGCGCTTGAAGAAAAACAAAGAAAAGATATTGAAGATCAATCCAGAAGCCTAAGTTCAAACGTCGTTTTCCAGGTCCAAATTGCCGCTTCGAGGGTTAAATTAAGTAAAGCTAAAATTTCATCTTTCTATAAGGCAATTAACGATGTAACTGAACGATATTATGATAACTGGTACAAATACTCAGTAGGCTCGTTTAAAACCTATGATGATGCTAGAAATTTTCTTCCCAAAACAAAGGTGAAAGGTGCATTTGTTGTTGCTTATCAGAATGATAAAAAAGTAGAAATCCAGGAATCTATGAAAGGGAAAAAATAACAGGGATTTATATTCGGCAGTCATTTTAGAATTCAATCACCTGTAATGCCGTATTACAGGTGTTTTTGTCCTGAAAAAAGTAACAGAATCATTGAATCCAAGAAGGAAAATAATTTTTAAGTAATGAAAATAAGATATTTATCTGGTCTTTTTCGAAAAATAGTTGTTTTTGGTATTTTCTTCCTGAATTACTGGTATACGAATGCTCAAAATATACAAAGTGTTGGTGGCGCTGTTGATTTTAATGATGGAAACGAATACGACCCTGCTTTAAGCAACGATGGCAAATGGCTTGCATTTGTTGCTGATAAAGGGGGAAGATTTAAATTATATATAAGTTCCAACATCGGCGAAAATTTATGGTCAGTACCTGAAGAAATTTCTGAAATTAACGATTTTAAAAGTGATGGAAATATCAGGTATCCCTCATTTAATTACGATGCAAGTGTTATTTACTTCAGTGCCGATTTCAATAAAGATTCCTCAGATGTGGATATTTTTTATTCCAAATTTGAAGAAGGTAAATGGTCTGTTCCCATAAGTATTGGACAACCTGTAAATTCTCCTTTCTATGATGGTCAACCTTCAATTTCTTCTGACAATAAAGCCTTATATTTTGTACGCAACAACTCCGAAAATCAAAATAATACAGCGAATTGTAAAAATATTGTGGTTAGTTACAAACAAGCCAATGGCGAATGGGGCAAACCAGAAGTTTTACCAATACCAATAAATGTTGATTGCGAAGCAAATCCCAAAATTGGCCTCGATAATAAAACGCTTTATTTTTCTTCCACGCGCGAAGGGGGAAAAGGCGGTTACGATATTTACAGGACAAAGCTTCTTGCCAAAGATGTTTGGATTCCGGCTGAAAGTCTTGATACGCTTAATACTATTAACAACGATTTTACTCCCTGCTTTTCATTCGATAACCCATTACCTTATTATGCCATTGAAATAGCTGAAAAAAATAAGGTGAACAGTAAAATCTATAAAGCATTTGTTCCCACACAGTTTAATGTTGGAAAAAGCATCACAGTTAAAGGTAAAGTGCTTGAGCTGGGCACAAATGCGCCAATTAAAGCAAGTGTAATCGCTTATGATCCAATAACTTCCAGAATTATTTCAACTTTTGAAACCAACCCTCAGAACGGGGAATACCAGATATATTTGCCGGGAGGTAAAAAATACCAGTTAGACATAAGCCACGAAGGTTATTCACACACCTTTATCAATGTTGATGCCGCTAATCTGGAAAAAAATTCAGCCATAACACAGGACGTTTTGCTCTACAAAAACGTTAAACTCATCCTTAATATATTTGACGATGAAATATTTAAACCCGTAAATGCTTTGATTGAAATTAAAAACAGCAATAATGAATTATTTTCAGCTCAGATAGAGCAGGTTAAAGATGGAAGATACAATATAAGCCTTCCGATTGGAGATGAATACCAGTTTTCGTTAACTGCTGAATACTTTGAACCTCAAAATTTTAAATTCGATTTAAGAGGAATTGTACAATTTGATGAATTTGAAAGAGATGCTGAATTGAAAGCACAAAAAGTTGATTTTCAGATTGATATTTCTGATGAAGAGACTAACTCGGGATTACCGGTTGAAGTTGTAATTACAAATCTGGAAAGCAACGAAGTAATCCGCACCACTGCAAGTGCCAACAGCGATGGAAAGTATGTTATTAAGCTTAGAGAAGGAGATAGTTACAATGTAAGTGTCAGTCCCAAAGGATATTCGTACTATAATACTACCGTTGATTTGAAGAAAAAGGAAACATCAAAAAAACTTGATGTGAAACTTAAACAGCTTAAAGAAGACACTAAACTTACCTTAAACAACATTACTTTCGAGGTAAATTCTTCCGATCTTAAAGAAAGTTCGTTTATTGAGCTTAACCGCGTGGTAAAATTAATGAACGATAACCCCGAATTAAAAATCGAAATTTCCGCACATACTGATAACTCTGGCACTGATACCTACAATTTGAGACTTTCGAAGCGAAGAGCGGCCTCGGTGGTAAGTTATTTGGTTGAACAAAAAATTTCTGCCGAACGTTTAATTTCGCAGGGATATGGTGAAACAAAACCATTGGTGGCAAATGATACAGACGAAAACAAAGCTTTGAACCGGAGAGTGGAATTAAAAGTAATAAAAACCCAATGACGATTGAATTTTAAGTTCGCAATCAAACAAATTAAGGAATGAAAAGGTATTTTAATATATCAATCCTAAATATTACAGCCCTGCTGATTTTTTCTTTTTTGATGTCAGTTTACGACTTATCGGGCCAGAGGAACCTTAAGTATAAGGATGTATATAAAATAGTTACAGAAAAAAGCAGGGAAGAGGCATATTCATTATTACTCGTTTATCAGAAACAAGATCCCTTTTCGGCAAATACTTACCTTCAGCTTGGATTAATTTCCCAATTCTGGTCCAAAGATTATGATGCACTTACAAACCTGAAGGATGTAGAGTTTTTTATTTATAATACCAATCTTTATTATGGATTGGCACTTTCTAAAATCGATCAGAAAGAAGTTAGAAAAAGCGAAAAGTATTTTCAAAACATTGACAGATTCAGAAATTCTGAGAATATTGATCCTGAGGCGATTAAAATTTTTATTCAGGAACAACTGGATGCTAACATAGAGTACAAAAAGAATGTTCAGATAGTTACCAATTATTTCAATTTAAGTATTTTACATTATAATAATTGCATAAGGATTTTTAAAGAAATCAATACAGCCAACAATAAAATTAAAGATATTTACCTTACTTCAGGAAAAGAATTCCTCGAGAATCTCGATGAACTTGAAAAGAGCTTCGATTCAACAATTTTTTACCTCCAAAATTATCAGACAGCTATCAAAAACTATCCAATAAAAAATTACAACCAGAAATATAAACTTCTTCCTATTGAAACCTATCGTTTACAGGGATTAACCGGGTCAGATTTTTTACAGGATGAAATTCCGATTTGGGATTATAGAACATGGGTTAAAAATGTAAAACAAATTTTGGTAGCTGATATAGCTTATTTAAGAACATTAATCAACAAGGCAGATGAAAAACTGAACCAGGAAATAACTTCGCTTAATGAACAGAAAGAAAATAAACCTGATATAAAATCGATGATGGTTGACGATAAACTTAAATTTAAAATAGGAAAGTTTGATCATAAATCACTAGTACTGGAATTGTTTAAGTATAAAGAAAGCAAAATAGATTACTTAAATACTTTCAGGGATCCATTAAACAATCCTTTCGATTCACTCTCAGGTTATTCTTATCCGCAAAAAGCAAGGTATTATGAATTGCTTTTAAGTAAAAAACAAACCTGCGACAGTTTAAATAAAAATTTAGCTTCACAAATCAACAGTTACGATATTAACAAATACAGGGATTTTTTTACAAATAATTATGGGGGCGAAGTTGGTCTGAAAGACTATTTGACAAAGGAAAATGAATCTTCTTCTGAATTGCTGAAAAAATCGCTTGACCAATTTAAAGATTATCTTATTACAGCTGAAAGGAATAAGTTAAAACCTGATACGCTGATATATAGAAATTCTAAGATTGGGCTTAAAGCTTCCAGGCCCGAAACTACTTTGCTTAAAACCGGAAAATACCACACCTCGGATATACAAAAAAACAGTGCCGGCGATTATTATATTACAGGTTATACAAAACTCGAAAATGGAAAAATTTCTGCTTTCCTGGCCAAAACAAACAAACTTGAAAGTATTAAATGGTTACAATTAATTGTGCCTGAAAAACAGGAACAGAATTTCGGTACTTTTCTTGCTGTTAAAGAAGAAGGTTGTGAAGTTTTAGTTAATGTACTTGATAGTCCTTTAATTACAAATAAACTGATTGTTTACGATTTGGAAGGGAAACAAAAAGAAAAGGTGGAAATACCCGTTTACTCATGTCCAAGAAGTTTTACATATGACGAAATTAACCAGAAATATACAATAATTTTTAAAGGCACAAAGCCTTCTGTATCTCTTGGATTTTCTGACGATCTCTATGTTTGTCAATTTGATGCACTTACCAGACAAATTGTTTGGATGAATAGTATAAAAATTAAAGGTTTATTTGTAGATATGATAAAAATGGACCAGGATATTTTTATTTTTTCAAATTTTACAGAATACCAATCGGCTGATAAAAATATAATCAGCAAAGCCGGAACTTCTGATGAAAACACAAATTTAATGTTACTTGTAGTAGATGAAAGTGGAAAATTGAAAAATGAAATTCCTGTTTTAAGTTCCAATTCATACTACGTAGCAAAAATTATTAAAAATAGTAGTAATTCTATCAACCTTCTGGGTTTTAAAAACAGCGTTCCCGGTGATCCGTACCAGGGAGATTTTTTGTATATGTTAATGAATTCAAAAGGTGTTGTGTATTACGATAACTGGCAGTGATATAATTGAAAAAAGACTTATATTTGAAAAGCACCGAAAAAAATATTGTAATATTTGATACATCAAGGATGAAAAAACTCGCGTTTTTGGTTGTAATTATAACCTCTTTTCAACTGTCCGCGCAGGTTAAAAACCTTGGTTTGCCATATCTTATTAATTATTCTTCAGAACAATACAAAGCTGCAAAACAGAATTGGTCATGTGTTGAAGATCAGCGTGGAGTGGTCTATTTTGGGAATACTTCTGGCGTTTTGGAATTTGACGGTCAAAACTGGAAACTGATCGATATTACAGTTAATTCATTATTGGTAAGGTCATTGGCTATTAACGACAAAGGCAGGGTTTTCGTAGGTTCATCAGGTGAGTTCGGATACCTTGCACCCGATAGTGTTGGTAGTTTAAAGTATAGATCACTTATTGGTAATATAACAAATGAAAAAGATAAAAAATTCAGGGATATTAACCGCATTTTTATTGTTGGCGATGTAGTTTATTTTACAGGTGATGATATCCTTTTTGAATATTCTAAAGGACAATTAAAAACCAGTCACATTAAAAATCTTAAACAGGTATTCGAATATAAAGGAAGGATATTTGCAAGAATAGAAGAATACGGCCTTTGTGAATATGTTAATGGTAAAACTGTTCTCCTTAAAGGTGGTGAGAAATTCAGTAAGTTCAGTCTCAGGGCTGTGCTGCCTTTTAAGGATAAAATTCTGTTTGTAACCATGGCCAATGGCCTTTTTACTTTCGAGAGCAAAGGTGTAGAAGAATTTTCTACCCCCATCGACAGCTATCTTAAATCGCAGAAAATTGTTTCTGCCATCCAGCTAAGTGATGGTAATTACGCATTTGGTTTATTTTCTGACGGTTTAATTGTAATTAATAATAAAGGCGAAGTTTTAAATCATATTGGAATATCTACAGGCCTCCAGAGTGGTCAGATAATCAATCTTTATCAGGATTCTAAACAAAATATCTGGTTGTGTACCGATAATGGAATCAGTTACGTTATGACCAGCCTTCCGCTGAGTATTTTTGACAAGAATTACAATTTGAATTCCACAACTTATGCCGCATTGGCTACTGATAAATTTCTCTACATCGGAAGTAATTTTGGGCTTTTTTACAGGAATTGGAATAAAACTGAAAATCACCTTTCAGGAACGGAAGTATTCAATCAGCTGGGCGAACCCCTTAGTGTGTTTGATATAGACACACTGAACGGGCATTTGATGTTAGCTAATAACAAAGGGATTAGCCTGATAGATAAAAATAAAGCTACTAATCTTGATTTAAAAACTACGGATCCTGTTTGGAAATTCTTACAGGTTTCAGGACGAAACGACATCGCAATTGCCGGTACCAATAAAGGTATGATTTTATTAGAATTTCAGGCAAAAAAAAGATTATTTGGCAAAAAAAACCAGGAAAAACTTTCTGGAAAATGGGTTTTTAAGAAAAAAATTTCCGGCTTTGAAGAAAAATGCCGGTTTATTGAAATTGATGAGGACAACAATATTTGGTTTGCAGATAAAACAAAAGGAATTTACAAACTTAAACTTAACTCTCTGTTTGATAGTGTTACCGCTATTCCTTACAATGAAAACAAAGGCCTTATAAATGGAAATAATTATATTTTTAAATTTAAAAACAACATTATTGTTGGAACAGATGATGGTTTGTATGCCTATGATAAACAAAATGATAAGTTTTTCAGGGAAAAAGAACTCAATGATATAATTGGGACCGGAGTTAAAATAACATTGTTTAAAGAAGATAAATACGGGAACATCTGGTTCAAACAGCGTAGAAAAACAAAACAAAATGTAGAAGAAGTATATGAAATGGGGCAATTGATTCGGCAGCCAAATCAAACTTATGTATTGGATAAAACCCCTTTTTACAAGTTAAAAAACAATATTTATTCTATTACACCTTTGGCTGATGGAAACGTAATTATTGGAACTGACAAAGGGATGGTTCATTTCGATGCCACTTTGAAAAAAGATTACAATCAGAAATATTTTGCCCTTATCCGAAAAGTAGAGTTTATTTTAAACGATTCTTTAATCTATAATGGAAGTTATTTTGATACCTCGGGTCATGTCAGCCTAAATCAGATGAACCACCAGGTTTACCAGATTCCTTTTGAATTCAACGATATACGGTTTTCCTTTTCTTCTCCTTTTTTCGACGCTCCCGAAGAAGTCCAGTTTAAGTTTTATCTCGAAGGAAATGACAACGGTTGGTCGGACTGGAAATCAAAAAATTTCAAAGAATATTCAAATCTGGCCGCCAAAGAATATGTTTTTCATGTAAAGGCTAAAAACATTTACGAAATTGAAAGTGAGGAAGCTACCTATACTTTTGTAATTTTACCACCCTGGTACCAAACCTATTGGGCCAGAATTATTTATGTAATTTTAACAATTTTCCTTATCTGGGGAATTGTACGTTTAAGTGTCCGCAGGCTTAGAAAACAAAAAGAACACCTTGAACAATTGGTAAAAGAAAGAACAATTGAAATTACAATTAAAAATTCTGAACTTGAACAGCAGAAAGAGGAAATAATGGCACAAAGAGATGAAATAGAAGCACAAAGAGATGAACTGTCGGCCAGGAATACAGAATTAGGAGAAAAAAATAAACAAATTGAAGCCCAAAGAGATAAACTTTCCGAAACCAATAAAATTATACAGGATAAAAATAAAAACATTACCGCCAGTATTACCTACGCCAAAAGAATTCAGGAAGCCATGCTTCCCCTTAGGGAAAAGATAAACCAATCGCTCGAAGAAAACTTTATTCTTTTTAAACCCAGGGATATTGTAAGTGGTGATTTCTATTGGTTTGCCACACGAAACGATAAAATTATTTATACAGCAGTTGATTGTACCGGCCACGGTGTACCCGGCGCATTTATGAGTATGATTGGCAGCGAAATACTTACTACCATTATTAACCAGGGAATTACTAAACCATCGGATATTCTCGATTTGAAAAATAAATTTGTCAGAACTGCATTGAAACAGGATCAGACTGAAAATCAGGATGGAATGGATATGTCGCTATGCACAATTGATAAGAGAAACAAAGTTGTTGAATGGGCGGGTGCCAAAAACCCCCTTATTTACATTCAAAACAATGAGTTATTCCATCTTAAAGGCGACATGCAATCAATTGGCGGTCACCAAATGTCGAAGGTCGAAAAAAAGTTTACCAATTATGAGGTTTCTTACGCTGATACTGCAACTTATTTTTACACATTTACCGATGGTTATCAGGACCAGTTTGGGGGCGAAAGAGGAAGAAAATTTATGATAAAACAACTCAAAGAAATTCTGCTTGAAATACATTTAAAGCCAATGGATGAACAACAAAAAATACTCGATTTTCATATAGAACATTGGATGAAAAATGTGGAGCAAACGGATGATATTCTGGTGATTGGTTTTAAGCTCAGCCCTTGAAGCTAAAAATTAAAAGGTTGCTTACAAGAAACCAGTAAACAACCTAAAAAAAAAATATCTATTAAGCAATCAGACTCTTTCTAATACACCTTGAACCGGAACATTTTCTTTAACCTGTTCATTGAAAGTTTTTATGGCTTTGTAAATAAACCTCATGAAAAACACAAGTATTATTGGTGCTATAAATATTAAAATTGCAAATAACAATAGCAAATTCACCCAAACAGCTTCCTTTCCTTTTAAAAAAACCATATCTTTCATATAGCCAGCCCTTTTAGTTTAGACAAATGTAGGAATTTATCTTCAAAATTAAAAAAATTTTTGTAAAAATAGTGATGTTAAATTGCTTTTTTTTGTGATGAATACACATTATTTATTGACGAGTCAATTTTTCTTCCAATTTGACTATTTTTATTTACATTGAATTACCACTTACAGTAAAAATTTAATCCTCCAACTTTGGAAGATATTTCGCTAAAATTTATTCCTTATTCATATCTTTGTCAGCTAATGTTTTTATATGGATACAAAATCATTAAACAAAGCGGTTGAGGAGTTTTATCTTGTGGCAATGGAGTATTGCCGGCTTGTTGAAAACACGTATGAAAACGATAAATTTAACTTTTTAATGAAATCCAGGAAAATATTGGCGCTGGTATATTTAAAAGCCAGTTTGTTCCCTGATGTTGAAATAGATTTTATTGATGAACCTGAAAGATTTGTAAATGAAAAGGATTGGAACATTATAAGGGATAATATATCTGAAATATTAGGAAAATCTGATTCTTACATAGATATACTTTCAATTGAAAGTGTAAATCCTGAATCTTTTGAAAATGAATTGCTCTCCGATTGTTTTGCCGATATTTACCAGGATTTGAAAAATTTTGTATCGAATTTCGAGATGGGAAATGAAGAAGCTATTGATGCAGCTTTTGCCGATTGTATTGAAAGTTATGAAAAGTATTGGGGCCCAAAATTATTAGCCGTTTTGGCAAATATTCATCTTTTAAAGCTAAATTACGATGAAGAGAATGAAAAAAACGAAGAAATTGAATTAACTCCAACAAAAAGTAAAATACTTAATCAAAGGTTCAATCCTTGATATTTTTAAATAGATTTTTTATATAATGTGATTTAAGATTAAAATGTTTAATTTTCAGAATAGTATATCGCACGAAGAAATTCAAGACTTACCTCTTATTTCATTTGAAAAAGAAATTTTTGTTGTTGAAAATAAGGAACAGGCTGAAATTGCCTGCAATTATCTTAAATTACAGACCGTTTTAGGATTTGATACTGAAACCAAGCCCTGTTTTAAAAAAGGACAAAAAAATGAAGTTGCACTTTTACAGCTGTCAACCCGCGAAAAAGCCTTTCTTTTCAGGTTAAATAAAATGAAATTTGAAGGCAGCATCCGGAAAATACTTTCAGACAGTACGATAATTAAAGTTGGAGTAGCCATTAAGGACGATTTAAATGCGCTGAAAAAAAAGGCAATATTTGAACCAAACTCTTTTGTTGATTTACAAGAAATGGTAAAAAAATATGGAATCCAAAGTTTTAGCTTACAAAAATTAGCCGCTATCGTATTAGGGTTAAGAATTTCTAAATCTAAAAGGCTTTCAAACTGGGAAGCCGATATACTCAATGAACCGCAGCTTAAATACGCTGCCACTGACGCCTGGGTTGCGTTTGAAATTTACAAAAGACTTGTCAACTCAACTTTATAGTTTTACAAATACAAATCCTACTTGTTTAGTTTCATTGGTTTTGGAAGCCTGATTTCAACAAGGTTTTCGCAATAAGGACAGTAATAGATTTCGCAACCTGTACATGCAAAACAATTAGCGCATTTTTGCCTTGCTTTTTCCTTATCAAAGCTATGATTACACTCCTTGCATAAAACCATATTTTCTTCTTCTGGTTGCATTTTTAACTTTTATTGGCTTCCAAAATAATAAAAAAACTATAGAGTATTTTTAAATTTGCTTTAAAACTTTGATCAGCTATTTAGCAACATTTTATTTTATAGCTGTTTTGATAATATTACAAAGGGAATTATCATGAAATTATTAAACACCATATTGATTTTATGCGGAACTATCTTTAATAATAATCTAATTATCAATGCACAATACACCAAAAATTTTCAGGATACATCAGTAGTTTTTATTAGTGGAGGTAAATTAAAACTTGGTTTTAAACATGGTGAACCTGATGAAAAACCTTCAAGAAAAATTGGTATAAAAGGCTTTTTTATAGGGAAATACGAAGTATCGAATGTAGAATTTGCCCTTTTTTTAAATGAAAAAGGAAATCAGTTTGAAGGAAATGGACAATGGATAAACCTCGAAGGAAAATGGAATGACATTAAATGCCGGATTTATTTTAGTGATAGTCTTTTTAAAGTGGAAAAAGGCTTTGAAAATTACCCGGTTAATTTTGTAAGCTGGTATGGCGCAAATGCATATTGTAAATGGAAAAACGGGCGTTTGCCCACCGAAGCGGAATGGGAATACACCGCCAGATTCAACGAAAAGGAACTTACTAATTTGGATAGCCTTGAGGCGGGGAATTATGGATGGCATAAGTTCAATTCAGAAGAAAATATTCATAAAAGTGGCTTAAAAAAACCGACTTCAGCTGGAATATACGACATAATGGGCAATTTATGGGAATGGTGCGCAGATTATTATGATGCTTCCTATTACAAGAAAAGGCCTAGAAACAATCCGGCTGGTCCTGAACACGGCGATTTCAGGGTAATACGGGGTGGCGCCTGGACCAACGGGCCTGCCATGATGAGGATAACAAACCGAAATGCTATAAATCCAAATTCGAACAAAATTAATGTTGGGTTCAGAATTGTTTATGATCTGGAAGTTTACCAATTCTCGTTAGTGGGCGGAATAAAATAAATTTTACTTCCTTTCTTAATCTGATGATTCTTAAAGTCTGTGAGTACCACCTCAAAATTATTAATTCCTTTGTTGAGTTTAAATGTCGTTTCAAGGCTAATATTACAGTCAGATGAAGGATCCTGTATTCTGCGCCCTGCATTGTTAAGTAATAAGGAATCGTTGAAAAAAACCTGAATATTTTTAAGGTTACTCTTTGATTTTATACAGGCAGAAAAGCTATAACTCTCAGTTGTGCTTGTTGTTATTGAATCTTTCGAAAGTTCAATTGAAGGTAAATCTGTATTTTTAAATTTTAGCAGTGCAAAATCCCACCCTCGTCCCTGCATATAAGTAGTTCCGGTAATTGCCAACCCATTATCCCTTGTTTCTGCGATACTACTTGAATAATCAAGACTATTGCGGACAAATACATTTTCCCACAACAGATTGCCATCAGAATCAAATTTTGAAAGCGCAAAATCTGAAGACAATTCATTACCGGAACGCGAGAAACCTGCTACAACTATCCCATAATCAAATGTTCTGCATATTGAAGTTGCCTGATCCCATCTTCCCCATGTAAAAACCTTTTGCCAGATAAGATTTCCATTTTGATCTATTTTTAGCAAAACAATGTCATAATCAATTACTGAAAAAGTTCTTGTATATCCGGTTACATAAATAAAACCATCCAAACCTTCAACAACAGAAGTTGCAATATCCCATAGGTTAATCCTGTAGATATTGTCCCAGATATCTGTTCCTGAACTATCCATTTTGGCCACCCAAAAAGATTTATACCCCTCACCCCTCGAACTTGTTGTACCACAAACTACTATACCCTTATCTTTTGTTTCGGTTATATCTGTGGCATAATCTATTTTACTTCCACCAAATGTCCTTTCCCATATTTTTTCACCAGCCGTATCTAATTTTAATACGATGGCATCTTCAACAAAATTGGAGGTGGTATTTGTTACCCCTGCAATAAGGTAGCCGCCATCATAGGCTTCTTTTATGCTGTTGGCCGATTCATCGGCTGAACCTCCATAGTTTTTATCCCATAGTTTCTCACCTTCCTGATTTAGTTTAACCACCCAGATGTCGCTTTGGTAATTGAATGGTTTAATTGAATAGCCGGCTGTAACGATATTGGAATCTTTACCAATAATAATATCTTTTCCTTCAGAAATGGGCTTTCCCTTGTAAGTTTTTCCCCACCTTGAACTTCCGTTTTCGTCAAGTTTTGTAATCCACAAATGTTTTTCCTGTGCTTTAGTATAACCGCAAAGAACCAAATCACCATCTGCAGTTTCTACAATTCCATAAGCTTCGTCCCTTGCATCCCCTCCATATGTCCTGGCCCAGTCGAATTTATACTGTGCTGAAACTAAAGAAGATATGGTTAGTAATCCTGTTATTAAAGCTATATGTATTGGTTTATTATTCAAGCTTAGATAATAATTTTTATAAATTTATAAAGTATTAGCCCAAAAGTCTAAAAAAAGTTTCAATTTCAATGCCAACTATTATTATTTTCAAAAAGTAAAAACCAACCCTTAAATTGGTATTGCAACCAATGAGAATTATCATAGGTTACAATTCTTTCATACCACAATAATTACTTAAATTTGCGTTGAATTTTATTTTTTATTTTATTAATAAGAATATGGAAAAAGACAATTTGGTTTTTGATTATATCGAACAGGAACATCAAAGACAATTGCATGGTATTGAATTAATTGCGTCAGAAAATTTTGTAAGCGAACAGGTAATGAGGGCCATGGGTTCCTGGTTAACAAATAAGTATGCTGAAGGTTATGTGGGCAAAAGATACTATGGTGGTTGTCAGGTAGTTGATAAAGTAGAACAACTTGCAATTGACAGGTTAAAAAAAATCTTTGGTGCTGAGTGGGCCAATGTTCAGCCTCATTCCGGTGCCCAGGCCAATGCTGCCGTTATGCTTGCCTGCATGAAACCTGGTGATACATTTCTTGGTTTAAATTTATCGCACGGCGGCCATTTAACGCATGGATCCCAGGTCAATTACTCCGGTATTCTATATCATGCGGTTTCATACAATGTTAAAGAAGAATCGGGCCTTGTTGACTATGATCAAATGGAAGAACTGGCAATTAAAGAAATGCCGAAAATGATAATTGGTGGTGCATCTGCCTACTCTCGCGATTGGAATTATGAAAGGATGAGAGCTATTGCCGACAAGGTAGGTGCAATCCTGATGTTCGATATTTCCCATCCTGCCGGGTTAATAGCCGCCGGATTACTTAAAAATCCACTTCCATATGCACATATTGTCACCACTACTACTCATAAAACACTTCGTGGTCCCAGAGGTGGTGTTATCATGATGGGAAAGGATTTTCCAAATCCCTTTGGGTTGACCACACCAAAAGGCGAAATCAGGACAATGTCATCATTGCTCGATTCGGCTGTTTTTCCGGGCACCCAGGGTGGTCCGCTCGAACATGTTATTGCAGCCAAAGCGGTAGCCTTTGGTGAAGCGCTCACTGAAGAATTTAGAATTTATCAGAAACAGGTGCTTGATAATGCAAAAGAAATGGCAAACGCTTTTATATTAAAAGGCTATAAAGTGATTTCCGGAGGCACCGACAACCATTCCATGTTAATCGACCTGAGGACTAAATTTCCAGCCATTTCTGGCAAAGAAGCCGAAAAAGCCCTCGAATTGGCGGATATTACAATTAATAAAAACATGGTACCTTTTGACAGCAGATCGCCTTTTCAAACATCAGGTCTGCGTGTGGGAACTCCGGCAGTAACTACAAGAGGACTGAAAGAGAAAGACATGCTTAAAATCGTTGAAATGATTGATAAAGTATTGTCAAATATTGCTGATAATGAAGTAATTGGAGAGGTGAGAGGAGAAGTAAATGAAATGATGAAAGCCTTTCCTTTAACAACACACTAATTGTTACTTATTGCTATTTATCAGATATAAATAAAATGATTACCAGGATTTTATCCAAAACTATCTTAAGGTTACTGGGATGGAAACTCAGGATGGAATTGCCTTCCATTAAAAAATATATTATAATTATTGCCCCTCATACCAGCAACTGGGATTTTTTTTTAGGAAAGCTGGCCAATTGGTCCTGTGGTCAAAAAGCTAAGGTATTGGTAAAAAAAGAAGCTTTTAAATTCATTATTGGTTCACTTATTAAAATGTGGGGTGGGGTTCCAATTGATAGAAGTAAATCTGAAAATGTTGTAGATCAGGTAGTTCAGTATTTTAATTCAAATGATTCTTTTATTTTGGGCATTACTCCCGAAGGTACCCGTAAAAGAAATCCGGACTGGAAAACCGGGTTTTATAGAATTGCCGTTAAAGCACAAGTGCCAGTATTTTTTGGCTATATAGATTTTGCAACAAAAAAACTAGGCATGCATGATTTTTTTGTACCAACCGGTGATATGGAAAAAGATATGCTCCAAATCAAATCATATTATAAAGATATGAAAGGATATTATCCGGACCAGTTCGCAATTTAAATCCAATTTACTGATAAAATGACTGAAAACCTGAATATTACAATCGTTCAAGCTGATATTGTTTGGGAAGACATTGATTCAAACCTTGCTAAATATTCAGAAAAACTGAATTCAATTCAATCGCCCACCGATTTAATTGTACTTCCGGAAATGTTTCAGACTGGTTTTTCCATGAATCCTTCAAATCTGGCTGAATTAATGAATGGAAAAACAATGGCCTGGATGAAGGAAATGGCTTCTCTTAAAGGGGCAGTATTGGCTGGAAGCATTATCATTACAGAAAATCAAAAGTATTATAATCGATTACTTTTTATTACCCCCTATGGCGATGTTAAATTTTACGATAAAAAACATCTTTTTACGCTTGCCGGCGAGGATAAAGTATATACTGCTGGTTCTGAAAAGCTGATATATGAAATTAATGGCTGGAAAATTTGTCCCATGATTTGTTACGATTTAAGGTTTCCGGTCTGGATCCGTAACAGGGAAGATTATCATTTGTTGGTTTTTGTAGCCAACTGGCCCGAAAAAAGGGTATTACACTGGAAAACATTATTACAGGCCCGGGCCATTGAAAATCAGGCATTTGTAGTTGGTGTAAACAGGGTGGGCACCGATGGCAATTCCTGTATTTATTCCGGCGATTCAGCAGTTTATGATGCAATGGGGAAAAAGTTGAGCTCCCTTATGCCTGAAAAAGAAGGAATTGAATCGATTATACTTTCAATGGCTGAATTACAAAATACAAGAAAAAACCTTCCATTTAGTCACGACAGGGATGAATTTGAGCTTATTTAAAATGCAAATCCAATCCTGATTACTGGATTAGAGTAAGGTGTATATTGAGTTTGATTAAGATTCCACAAAAGTAAAATGTACATTCCACCTCTTTTGCCAAACTTCTGAAAATAACCGCCACCAATAAGGTAATTGCCAATCCAGATTCTTTCTGACTGTGTGGGTGAATAATAGGCTTCTACATTTAAGGCTTCGGCTTCAGCCTGGGCAAATAATCCTTCAATAAGGAAAAATCTTAAAAATACACTTCCTCCGTATGTATAATAATTTAATGTAGGAGAATAGTTCTTATTGCTATAATAGCTGTAGGTAAGACCAATACCTGGCTGAAACCGGTCAGTTACCCTGTAACCCACCAAAGGCGCTATTTCTATTTGAGTGATAGAACCGAATTGTAATCCAATTCCGCCTCCAAAAAACAATTTATCCTTGAATTTTTCTTCTGGTTTCTTATTTTCAAAGTATTGTGCATAAACGAATGATTCACCCGAAAAAAATAAAATTATTATAATAAGCCCTTTTAATAAAGTATTTAACATATTCAATTTTTTTTTTTTATCCTAAAATCTCATTTCTATAACAAAATTAATGAAATATTTCCATTCAAAACGGATGTTGAAGCTTTGTTAAGGTGAAGACAACATCTTTTATTTTTAAATTCAGCATATATTCATTAATTTGCAAAGCTATTTGACTATAAATTTATTTTTATGGGGCGTGTTATTCAAAAAGATTTTGTGAACATTGATATGCGTGTCGATTCACCCAGAATTCTACTCGATGTAACAAAACCTGTTTTTCTGATTGAAGGCCCATCATACCCTGAAGATGCGCTTGAAGTATACGAATGTGTTTTAACCTGGATTAAAAATTGCATTTATAATATAAAAGATCAGTTAAATTGCGAGTTTAAATTTAATGTACTGAGTTCAGCCTCTAGAAAACTGATACAGGAAATACTTTTTATGCTTGAAAAAGCGCACAGGATTAATAAAAATATAAAAATTCTCTGGTATTTTAACGAGGATGATGAGGATATGAGAGATGCAGGGGAAGATCTTATGGAAAATATTAATTTGCCTTTCGATATGATTTGTTGTTAAGCCGAAATTTTATTTATTATAAACCTTCGGGATAATCTCACCTGTCAGAACCATGAGCCCGTTCATGGCCAGCGCACGCATTTCATCCTCTCCCGGGTAAACATGAACCGGTGCAATTTTATAAACCCTTTCAATAATTTTATTTACAAAATACTTACTGTTAGCTATGCCACCAGTAATAAGTATTGCATCAACATTTCCCTTTAAAACTGGAAACATGCTGCCAATTGCTTTGGAAACCTGGTAAGCCATGGCATCAAAATAGAATTTGGCTTCTTCGTCACCATTCATGGCGTTTTTTTCCACTTCGTAGGCGCTGTTGGTTCCGAGATATGCCACAAGGCCTCCTTCGCCTTTTATCATGCTTTTAATTTTCTCTTTGGAATAATGCCCGCTGAAACATAAATTCACCAAATCGCCAATTGGAAGTGTGCCGCTTCTTTCCGGAGAAAACGGGCCTTCTCCATCTAATGCCTGGTTTACATCAATTACTCTTCCCCTTTCGTGTGCACCGATAGATATACCCCCACCTAAATGGACAACTATGAGGTTCATATCTTCGTATGTTTTCATTACTGATTTTGCATGGGCACGTGCTACCGCTTTTTGATTTAAGGCATGAAATATTGATTTGCGCCTGAATGCCGGATGACCAGAAACCCTTGCCAGCGGTGAAAGTTCATCCACCACCACAGGATCAGCTATATATGCTTTTGCTTCCGGTAAATTTCTGGCAATTTCATTTGCAATTAAACCCCCAAGATTGCTGGCATGTTCACCTAGTTTTGTATCGATTAAATCTTTAACCAGTTTTTCGTTTACTTCATAAATCCCTGATTCAATTGGTTTTACTAAACCTCCTCGACCAACTACTGCTTTTATAAATTCTATTTTAAGGTCAGTTTTACTCAATTCTTCAAGGATTATATTTTTCCTGTAATCGTATTGGTCAGCAATCGTGGCAAATTTCTTGAGTTCTTTTGCATCATGGTTTAATGTTTTCAAAAATACAGGGTTGCTGTTTTGAAAAACAGCAATTTTGGTTGAAGTTGAACCCGGGTTAATTGCCAATACTAGATAGTTTTCCATCCCTCAATAAATCGACTTTCAAATTTTTAGAACTGAGTCATTTGATACAAAGGGTACGACCAGATTATCGTACCAATATTACTGCTGTTGAATGCTCGAATTTCTATTCCACGCCTAAAGATGCAAGGTAAATACTATTTAGTTTTGCATCTTCCGAATCAGATCTTGATGTCAGAACAATGGGCACTTTGGCGCCTAAAATAACTGCAGCCAGCCTTGAATCGGTAAAAAAACCCAGTGTTTTGTATAAGATATTTCCCGCTTCAATATCAGGTACAAGTAAAATATCTGCATCACCGGCTACTTCGCTCTTAATTCCTTTATGCTCGGCACTTTCTTTATTTATTGCATTATCAAATGCCAGTGGACCATCAATAATGCATTTGGCAATCTGTCCACGTTCAGCCATTTTAGATAAAATAGCAGCTTCAGTGGTGGCAGGCATATTTTCGTTTACGGTTTCAACAGCTGTAACCACGGCTATTTTTGGATTTATTATTCCGATTTTTGCAAGAAAATTTACTGCATTATTTATTATACCTGTTTTTTCCTTAATATTTGGGGCTATATTCATTGCCACATCGGTAATGCTCAATAATTTATGATAAGCCTTGATTTCAAAAATAGAAAAATGGGATAAAAGGTTTCCGGTATTTAATCCCCAATCTTTGTTTAACACTCCCTTAAGCAATACTGATGTGGAAACATTGCCTTTCATAAGTATTTGTGCTCTTCCGTCGTTAATTATTTTAACAGCAATTTCAACAGCTTTGGCCTTGTCTTTTTCGTTAATAATTTCGATTCCTGAAAGGCTTAATTTATTTTCTGAAGCTATTTTTTCAATATCTTCTTTATTTCCGACACAAATTAATTCTACTATTTCTCTGTTATGCGCTGTAATTGCAGCTTCTAAAGAGTGTTCATCCTGAGCTACTGCCAGTACCAATTTTCTTTTGACAATGGATTTACGGTTGAATAATTCTTCGAATTTGGTAAACATTTAGTTCAATTTATAATTGGTTAATTTTTTTATGACAAGTAACTAACAAGTTCCAATGTATCCATAGCGATAACCAGTTCTTCGTTGGTAGGAATAACCAGAATTTTAACTTTCGAATCCTTATGCTGAATTTGAGCCTCTCGTTTTCTAAGTCCTTTATTTATGCTTTCATCAAGTTTTAAACCAATAAATTCCATGTCTTCTACTACCAGCTTTCTTATCAAATCATCATTTTCACCAATTCCGCCGGTAAAAATCAGAATATCCAAACCACCCATTGCAGCAGTATAAGCGCCAAGGTATTTTTTAATCCGGTAAGCATACATTTCAACTCCTAATTTTGCCCTTTCATTTCCTTGTTCCATGGCTGATTCAATTTCTCTCATATCAGATGAAACACCTGTAATACCTAACATTCCGCTGTGTTTGTTTATCAATGTTCTGGAAGCATCGGTTCCAATTTCTTCCTTTTCCATTAAATACAACAATGCACCAAGATCCAGGTCTCCGCTTCTTGTACCCATCATTAGTCCTTCTACGGGGGTCAGTCCCATGGAAGTGTCTATTGATTTTCCATTTTTAATTGCTGTTATAGAAGCTCCATTACCAAGATGGCAAGCCACTATTTTTAGGGTATTGATATCTGCACCTATTAAATCACAACCTCTTTGCACAACATATCGGTAGCTGGTCCCATGAAAGCCATACTTTCTTATACCATACTTTTTGTAAAGTGTATAAGGCACAGCATATTGAAAAGCTTTGTTTGGCATTGTTTGATGATAGGCGGTATCGAATACTGCTACCTGGGGAACATTTGGCAAAAGCTCTGTCATCGCTGCAATTCCTTTGTAATTTGCAGGATTGTGTAAAGGAGCCAATTCACTTACTTTCAGAATATCTTTTCTTACTTTGTCATCAATTAATACACTTTGGGTAAATTTTTCACCCCCATGTGCAACCCGGTGCCCAACCGCGTTAATTTCATCAAGGCTTTTAAGGCAACCGTGTTTTTGACTTATCAAAACCCCTAGTATGTATTCAATTCCCATCTGGTGATCTAATATTTCTCCCTGAAAAACCACTTCCGGCATATCTTCACGCTGATATTCCATATATGATCCCTTAAGGCCGATTTTTTCGATAATACCTTTTACAATCACTTTGTTTTCTTCCATTTCGAAGAGTTGATATTTTATTGATGAACTTCCACAGTTCAGAACCATTATCTTCATCCGATGATTAATTTAAGTTTAATTTATTGTGAATGAATTAATTATACTTAGGTAAATCCACTAACTTTGTTTGATTTATCCTGATTATATAGAATTCTATTCTTTAGGGTTAATAATAAAAATAGCTAATTTGTTGTAAACCTATGATTTACATTCAGAAATCTTTACAAGTTCAGAAATTTTATTTCCATATTCATCATATCCGTAAAAACCTTTTCTTGTTTTTCGACCCAACCTGTTCGAGCGGACAAGCTTTTTCAAGATAGGGGAGGGTTTGTATTTCAGGTCACCAAATTCTTTGTATAAATTATCCATCCAACGAACAACTTTGTCCAACCCAATTTTATCTGCCATTTCAAAAGGACCAAGTGGAAGTCCTAATCCGTTCCTCATAGTTAAATCAATACTTTCCTTGGAAGCTACTCCTTCCATTAATACATCGCAGGCTTCACCAATTAATGCAATAAAAAGCCTCACGCTTATTAAACCCGGTGACTCGTCGACCATTATTGGAATTTTACCAATTAAAGTGGTGAATTTCTGTACGTTATAGCAGATATCCTCGCTGGTTTGTAAACCTCTTACCACTTCTACAACATTTGCTCCGGGGGTAGTGGTTGAAAAATGAAGACTCAGGCACCTGTCTTTATAATTTAATTCTGATGCAAGTTCTGTTATCACAATTGTGGAAGAATTTGTAGCAATTATTGCATCTCTGCTTACATTTTCTTCAATTTTTCTGAAAACTTCTTTCCTTGTTGCCAGGCTCGTTTCCGGTACTTTCGACAAAATAGCTTCAATAACTAAATCACAATCTTTAAAATCCTTGTATTCAACTGTTCCTTTAATTCGCGAAAGAACCGACCTCTTCTCACCGCTCGTCATACCCCAATGCTCTATTCTGCTGTCCAATTCTTCAGCCATTTGTTTAAATGCCTCATCAAGAACTTGTTGCGATAAATCTAGCACAACAACATCAATCCCCTGGGTGGCAATCATTAAAACAATTCGCTGGCCTGTTGTACCTGCCCCAACAACTCCTATCTGGCCAAATTTTGATTTTGGCTTATTCTTTTTGCTAAGGGCATAATTTTCAATTTGTTCAACTATTTTTTCTTTCATTTTAATTGATTTTCGGGTATAAAATTCTATTATTTTCCTGCTGCCTGGTTGGCCGTAATTGCTATCAGGTTTGTAATGTCGCTTACCGAGCAACCCCTTGATAAATCATTAATGGGTGCTGCCATTCCCTGCAATACTGGTCCAATAGCTTCAGCGCCTGCAAGCCTTTGCACAAGTTTATACGCAATATTTCCTGATTCCAGGTTTGGAAATACCAAAACATTGGCTTTACCAGCTATTTTACTGCCCGGAGCTTTCTTTTGGCCTATGGATTCAATAATGGCAGCATCGGCTTGTAATTCTCCTTCAATTTGCATATCAGGGGCCATTTCGCGGGCAATTTTTGTTGCATTAACCACCTTATCGACCATGGCGTGGCTGGCGCTTCCTTTTGTTGAAAAGCTTAGCATGGCAATTCTTGGTTCAAATCCCGCAATTGCACGGGTTGTTCTGCCTGTTGCTACAGCTATCTCTGCCAATTCCCTGTCTGTTGGATCTGGATGTACTGCACAATCAGCAAATACCATTAATCCATCTTCCCCGAATTCTTTGTCTTTTAAAATCATAATAAATGCACCTGAAACTACACTAATCCCGGGGGCGGTTTTTACAAACTGAAATGCAGGACGCAGAACATCTCCAGTGGCATTGTTAGCACCAGCAACTTCTCCGTCTGCATCGCCATTTTTAATCATAAGTGTAGCCAGGTAAAGAGGATCTTCGATTAATTTTGAAGCTTCTTCTTTTGTTAATCCTTTGCTTTTCCTCAATTCAACCATCAGGTTGATGTATTCTTCTTTTTTAGGATGGTTTAAGGGATTAATAATTGTAGCATTTTTTATATGATCAAGCCCGTTTTCCCGGGCCATGGCTTTAATTTCTTCAGGATTTCCCAATAGGATGATCCGGGCTAATTCTTCTCTCACCGCTTCATTTGCAGCTTTCAGGGTTCTTTCTTCGGTACCTTCAGGCAAAACAATCCTTTTTTGATGAATTTTGGCTTTTGCCCTTATTTGTTGTAATAAATCCATGAATATCAGTATTATATTGGGTTTTTATAATGAAGCAAAAATACTTAAAAAGTTTCGATCTTGCTGTGTTTTCAATGATTTAAAAATATGATTTATAACATTTTTTGGTTAATTTATAATGCTTCTCTATAAAATCCATATTCCATCACATTTTTTAATGAATTTTTATTTTAACTTTATTGATTCGTCTCATTTGTGCCAGTAGTTGTCAGACATTGCAATTGCAAGCCTGTCAAACAACTTTTCTCCAAAATATCTACGGTTAAGCTTATAACAAAATTCATCTAAATATAATTGTAGATATTTTCCATTTATTTTATGGTATATGCCTAAAAAAGTGCGCTTTGCGTTGGCGATGGCTATGTGTACCCAGGGCAGGTTTTTTTTGGTTGTTTCTTTTGTCGATATTTCTGAAACATGCATTTCCACATAGTCTGAGATATCAACATAACTCGTGCTTTTATCGCTAAAAACTATGCATTGTTCTGCAAGGCTTTTTCTGATCGTATCCGTCACACCTGTTGCTTTGTGACTTTCAAGTGCTTTCATTTTAAAATAGCGCACATGCCTTTCTACTTTCCCTGTATCCAAATCTTCCAATGGCGTCGACTCTGCCATCACAGCTACGTTGGTTTTACGCTGGCTTCCCCTGCCGCGCTTAAGATTCTGTCTCTCTTTTTCATCGGTTTCGGTGGAAAAGTACCCTTCGTCGAACTCAACCATGCCTTCAAGTTCGTAAAGACTGTCCCGTTTACCCATGGCGGCCCGGATGCGGTGCATCATACTCCAAACTGTTCGGTAACGGGCATGTGCCAATTGTCTTTGCAGTTCCATGGCTGATAGGCCTTTCTTGCTAAAGCTCATGAATGCCATGGCCAAATACCATTTGCGAAGAGGAAGGTTCGAATTCTCGAACATTGTCCCGCTTTTTAAAGTGGTACGGAAATTACATGACGAACATTGCCATTGGTTTTTTGCTTTTAACCAATAATGCTTCTCGCAGCCACAGTGTTTGCATTTTATGCCTTTGCTTTCCCTTAATTTGCGTAAATGCGCCTTGCAACTTGCTTCGTCGGGAAATTGTTCAATAAATTTGATTATATTCACATCAAAAATTTTTTCATAATATAGTTAATTTTTCTAATCTGGCATAATCGCGACGAATCAAATTAACTTTTTATAAAACAGGATTTTAATAAGAGTAATTTCTAAAAAGGCAGAAATCCGCTTCTCGAAATAAATTTTCTTTTCGCATGAGAAATGCCATTACATATATCAATGTCGTTGAGTTAGTAAAACATTTTACTTTAATAAAAAATTAGTGTAGTTTGGTGTATTGGTGATTTTGTGGCTATATATTTTGCCACCAAAACACTAAAACACCAAATTTTCACCAAAGATTTCTTAACTAAACGGTATTGTTACATATATTCATAAATATTTTAAAGAGGCACTCTTGCTAAATTTTTATACGAAGAATTGTTTTATTAAAAGAAAAATTATTCGTTTTTTGACGCTTATATTTTCAAAGAAATATTAATTTTCGGGTATGAAAACCCCAAAATTACTAAAGAGATTTTTAATCTGGCGATTGAGAAATCTAAACTCAAGGCCCTACTTAATGATTTTAAGCCTTATTGTGGGAATAACTGCAGGGATGGCTTCGGTTGTGTTGTTTAACCTAGTGGCTTTAATCAAAAAACTGCTTAAAATGGGAATTACCATGGAAAGTTTTAATATACTGTTTTTGGTTTACCCCATTGCTGGAATTGCCCTTACCCTGTTGTTTGCTAAATTCATACTTAAAAAACCTCTTGGTCATGGAATTCCTGATGTTTTACGTTCTATTTCTCAAAGACAAGGGATTATTCAGCCCCATAATATGTTTTCATCCATTATTGCAAGTGCCTTAACAGTTGGTTTTGGTGGTTCCGTCGGACTTGAAGGGCCATCGGTATCTACCGGAGCAGCCATTGCTTCTAATACCGGAGGTTTATTCAGGCTTTCATTTAAGCATAAGATACTTTTAATAGGATGTGGTTCGGCAGCAGCTATGGCTGCAATTTTTAAAGCACCCGTGGCAGGCATTGTTTTTGCCTTTGAAGTTATCATGCTCGATTTGTCAACCCTTTCCATTGTTCCTATTCTTATCGCCTCTGCTTCAGCAACTATTGTCTCTTATATTTTCCTTGGCCAGGATGTAATTTATCCTATTGATTTACAAAACAGTTTTATTATTTCGCACTTGCCATATTATCTCATTTTAGGCATTTTTACAGGATTTATTTCCGTTTATTTTAGCAGGGTTTTTCTTTCAATAGCAAGGTTTTTTGATGGAATAAAAAGCAGGGTGCTCAAATGGATTATTGGTGGTACCATTCTCGGGGTTCTGATTCTCATATTTCCATCTTTGTATGGCGATGGATATGAGTCAATTAACCTTGCCCTGCATGGTCAATTCGGTTACTTGTTCGAAAATTCCTTTTTTAAACATCTTGAACAGAACGTATTTGTTGTAATTCTTTTGCTTACGGGCATTGTCCTCCTTAAAGTTTTTGCAAGTGCTTCTACTTTTGGAGCAGGCGGTGTGGGTGGTATTTTTGCACCTTCCCTTTTTGTCGGGGCCAACTCAGGATTGCTTTTTGCTCTATTATTCAATTATTTAGGAATCTCAGATATTTCGAAAAGTAATTTCGCCCTGGCAGGTATGGCAGGTCTTCTGGCCGGTGTTCTGCATGCCCCGTTAACTGGTATTTTTCTGATTGCCGAAATTACTGGTGGGTATTCCTTATTTTTGCCTTTAATGATTACAGTAACCCTGGCCTATGCGACGGTTAAGTTTTTTGAGTCTAACAATGTTTACACAAGCCAACTTGCCAGGAATAACGAACTTTTAACACATCATGCCGATAAAAATGCATTGGTTTTAATGAAAGTTGAAAACCTGATTGAAACTAATTTTAAAACTGTTGACAAAGATGCGACCCTTGGTGATTTGGTTAAGGTTATTGCAGAATCAACAAGGAATATTTTCCCTGTGGTGGACGAAAATAATTACTTTATCGGCGTTGTAAACCTGGATGACATCCGGCAGGTGATTTTTCAACCTGAACTTTATGATAAAGTGAGTGTAAGTGATTTATTGACAGTTCCTTCTGCGCATGTTACTCCGGATGATTCCATGGAGGAAGTAGCAAGAAAAATACAGCAGACGGGGAGATTTAATATTGTTGTTTTAAAAGACGGACAATACCTCGGTTTTGTTTCAAGGGCCAATGTTTTCCTTAACTACCGTAAAATTCTTAAAAGCTTTTCTGCTTATTAATTTTAGTTTATCTGTTGGTCCCGGATTGTTCCAATTAAATCGAATTCTTTTGCCGACTCAATAAAGACTTCGTAAAATTCACCAGGCATAACATCTCTGCCGTTTTTAAAAATTAGTACTTCGTTATCTACTTCCGGAGAGTCGAATTCTGTCCTCCCTACAAAATAATCACCTTCTATTCTGTCTATCAATACTTTAAAACTTTTACCTATTTTATCACTGTTAAGGTTTAAAGCAATTTCCTGTTGAATCGCCATTATTTCTTCTGCTCTTGCCAGTTTAACTTCTTCTGTGATCTCGTCTTTCAGATTTAAAGCGCCAAATGTACCTTCTTCTTCTGAATATGTGAATACACCAAGCCTATCAAACTTTACATCTGAGATAAACTCTTTTAATTCATTGAATTCCTGTTCACCTTCGCCCGGATGACCAACCAAAAGAGTTGTCCTAATCACAACATTTGGAATTTTTTCCCTGAGCCTTGAAATTAATTTAAGCGTTGATTTTCTGTTATGTCCTCTTCTCATCAACCTGAGTACTTTATCGTTAATATGTTGCAAAGGAATATCGACATAACTGCATATTTTTTCTTCAGTGGCAATTAATTCAATTACTTCATCCGGAAATCCTGCCGGATAAGTGTAATGAAGCCTTATCCATTCAATTTTTTCAATTTTCGATAACGCCTTTAAAAGCTCTGCCAACCTGTTTTTTTTATACAAATCAATTCCGTAACTCACTAAATCCTGCGCTATCAGTATTATTTCCTTTACACCCTGGTTAGCTAAATGCTGTGCCTGGTCAATTAAAATTTCAATTGGCACAGACTGATGTTTTCCTCTGATTAGTGGAATTGCACAAAATGAACAGCCACGGTCGCAGCCTTCAGAAATTTTTAAATAGGCATAATGTTTTGGCGTTGATAGATGCCTTTCTCCAATTAAATCTTCCTTATAACTGGCTTTCAGCGATTTTACAATTTGTTCCAAATCATTTACCCCAAAATATTGATCAACTTCTGGAATTTCTTTTTCCAGATCTTTCTTGTATCGTTCAGATAGACATCCAATTACATAAAGATTTTCAATTTTCCCATTCATTCTTTTTTTTGCATAAGATAAAATGGTATCAATGGATTCTTCTTTTGAATCTTTAATAAATCCACAGGTATTTATAACCACCGATTTTGCCTTTGAATTGTCTGAATCAAACTCTACCTCAATGTTGCTGCCTTTTAGTTGAGTAGCCAGTTTTTCGCTGTCTACCAGGTTTTTGGAACAACCCAGGGTGACAATATTAATCTTGTGTTTTTTCACTTTTCTCAATAAAGTTTAACAATTACATTCATCATGATTAGTATTTTTTCAGGATGATTCTTTAAAGGATTTTTGGTACTGGGGGCAATAATTCAGGGTTAATCGCCTACTATTTAAGCACTAACGGAATAAAGATTCAACAAATTCTTCTTTATTAAAAACTTGTAAATCGGCAATACCTTCTCCAATTCCAATATATTTGACCGGAATCTTAAATTGATCAGATATTCCAATTACTACGCCGCCTTTTGCTGTGCCATCAAGTTTTGTCAGTGCTAATGCATTTACCTCAGTAGCTTTGGTAAACTCACGGGCCTGCGAAAAAGCATTTTGACCGGTAGACCCATCCAAAATAAGGAGGATTTCGTGAGGAGCTTCAGGGATAAGCTTTTGCATTACTTTTTTAATTTTTGTAAGTTCATGCATCAGGTTTATCTTATTGTGAAGCCTTCCGGCTGTATCAATAATTACTACATCAGCTTTGTTGGTAACAGCCGAGTTTAAGGTATCATATGCTACCGAGGCCGGATCAGAACCCATTTTTTGTTTCACAATCGGAACCCCGACTCTTTCTGACCAAATGGTAAGCTGGTCAACTGCAGCCGCCCTGAATGTATCGGCAGCGCCAAGGTATACCTTTTTTCCTGCTTCTTTAAACATGTAGGCTAATTTTCCAATGGTGGTTGTTTTTCCAACACCGTTAACGCCTACTACCATAATTACATATGGTTTACCATCATTTCCATTAAAAAGGGTTTCGTCTATTACCGCGGTGCTTGCTTCATTTTCCTTTAAAAGTGCGGCAATCTCCTCTTTTAGTATTTTATTTAGCTCTTCAGTTCCCAGATATTTTTCTTTCTTTGTCCTTTCTTCAACACGTTTGATAATATTTATCGTGGTTTCTACACCAACATCCGAGCTAATTAAAATTTCCTCTAATTCGTCAAGTACACTGTCGTCAACTTTTGATTTGCCCGCAATGGCCCTGGAGAGTTTTTTAAAGACGCTTTCTTTGGTTTTTATCAAACCCTTATCGAGATTTTCCCTTTTTTCTGTCGAAAATAAACCAAAAACTGCCATAGTGTTGAATTTTAAGAAGATATAATGCAAAAAAAGCTTCCAACCCGTGGGAGAAAGCTTTTCAAAATCTTTTTTTATACCAAATTATGATTTCTTGGCAAAATATTCTTTAACTGATTCATTCGGAACCACGCTTTCTTTAAAAACGTAAGCTCCAGTCTTGGGTGATTTTACCATTTTAATCACTTTTGAGTAGGCTTTACCTTCACCTTTTTGTAATGATGCTACTACTTTCTTTGCCATAATTTATTATTTTATTTCCCTATGTAAGGTAACTTTCTTTAAAATCGGATTATATTTTTTTAACTCTAACCGGCCGGGTGTGTTCTTTCTGTTTTTTGTAGAGATATAGCGCGATGTTCCCGGCATTCCGCTTTCTTTATGCTCGGTACATTCTAAAATTACCTGCTGCCTGTTTCCTTTTTTCTTTGCCATGACCTGATATATATGCTATATTAATAATTACTTATGTATCCTTTTTCAACTGCTTCTTTTAAAGTCGACTTAAGTCCATTTTTATTAATGGTGCGTAATCCGGCAGCTGATAATTTTAGCGTAATCCAGCGATTTTCTTCCGGCAGGAAAAATTTCTTTACAAAAAGGTTGGGATAAAATCTTCTTTTTGTTCTCTTTTTTGAATGGGAAACATTATTGCCTACCATCAATTTCTTTCCAGTTACTTGACAAATCTTTGACATCTTTTTCTCTTTTTCTTGACTAAAATTTGGTCTGCAAAAGTCGGTAATATTATTTAAAATATCAAATAAATTTTAAAGAATTTTTTATTTCCCCTTATATTTAAATTTGTTTTATGTAAATTATTGTAAAACAATAATATATAATCTGATCTCCAAAACGCAATTTCTTTTAGCTCATTTGACTTAGTTTAAGCATTCTATTAATTTCCCAATTATTTCTTTGAAAACTGAAAATGCTTATTTTTATCGGCATTTAATTTGTTAAGATATTAAATAGTTATTTATATTTGTTAAAATGTAAAGTAAAGTTAATTATTTTCAATTCACTTTGCATTATAAAATCTTAATGAACTATTGAATGAGAATTACTTTTCGAAAACTTAAGCACCTTTATTTAATTTATGGATTCATAAATGTGTTTATAATTGTTTTCATTATCTTAATTACAGTCTATCTTTATAACAAACAGGCCTCACTTTTTTCTACAGAAAGTGTTATTGGTAACGAATTGATGAAATTGAACTCCTACAAATCAGAATCATTTGATTTGGCTTATAACCATCGTAAAGATTCTATAATTGCAGATGTAGGCTTAAATAAGGATAAGACAGATTTTATTTCTCAAATCAACAATTCACGTTTACGAATAGATAAAATTGGAAAAACAGCCAATTTAAAGAATATATTTATTTCCGAGAAAATCTCTGCACTTATTTCTGATTATGAAATTCTGGCAGCAGAAAATAAGCTTTTACTTGATTATTTAAAAAAAATTGGCAACGGGAATAGTGGATATATCCTGAAACTTAATAACGCAGCTTCCGATTTTAGATTAAAATTAAATGCTGGTGCATCAAATCAGATTGTAAATGATGATTTTAACAATTCCATGTTTATGATCGAAGTTTTACTACGAAATTATGATGAACTATTGTTGCATGAAATTGAAAAAGAATTAACAAGTATAAAATCCAAACTGTATTTAAACGACACAATTTCAGATGATTACCGTTATCTTCGTATTTCTGATTCCTATAATAATTTTGAAATTAATTACCACGAGATTGCCAAAACTCTCCTTGCAATTGGTCTATCTGAAGATGAAGGTTTGATGAAGGAGTTGAACAACAGGTATTTAAAAGCTGAAACGCGACTTAAAGATACCTTGCAATTGGTTCAGGTGGAAAAGAAAGACACCGAACTACTGGCTATTTCTGTTCTTCTTATCTTATTTGTCTTGGTTGTTGCTTTTAATCTTGGATCCGCCATATTCTTTATTCAATTGTCGCGAAAATTTACATTTGCGATTAATGATCATTTTAAATTTCTAAACCAGGGCGAGTTTGTTAAGATTGACAGGAAAAAGGTACCTGAAGAAGTTTATGGACTAATTGAAGGATTGGAATTATTTTCTTCGCGGATATTAAATAGTATGAAAAGCCTGAAATTAATTTCAAGTGGAAATATAAATATTGACCAGGATAAAACAAATTACCCTGAACTTCTGTACAATTCCATATTACAAATTAAACAAAAATTTGAATCCTTCGCCGGACAATTGGCAGATGAAAAGAACAAACAGATTGAATTAAACTGGATTAAACATGGGCTCGACAACCTTTCAAATGTTATGCGCCAGGAAATTGACGATCCATTGCGTTATTCGAGTAAGATTATTTATGCACTTATCGAATACCTTGATATTCCGATGGGTGCAATTTATCTGCTTAAGGAGGAAGAAGGGAACAGGTTCCTTGAAATGATTGCCAGTTTTGCTTATGGCAAGGAAAAACAGTTTTATCGACGTATTTCGATAGGAGAGGGTATTATCGGAAGTGCCGCTGCTGAAAAGAAAACCCTGAACCTGACTAATGTTCCGGAAGCTTATTTTTCAATTATTTCAGGTTTCAGCGAAACAAAACCCAAAAATATTCTTGTAAGCCCTATAAATCTTAACGAAGAAATTTACGGTGTAATTGAAGTAGCTTCTTTGTCAAGATTTAAAGAAGAAGAAATTAAATTTGTAGAAGAAGTTTGCAAAGCTGTTGCCTATTCATTTGCCATTTCAAAGGTGTACATGGATACACTTAAATTGCTTGAAGATGCTAACCTTGATGTCGCCCAGCTGAAATCGGAGAATGAATCACTTTTACTCGAAAATGAAAAACTCAACCAGACATTTAATGATTTAAAATCAAAATCATTTGATAATGAGTATCTTATGGAAAGGATCAATGAGTTTGCCATTGTTATTAACCTTGATTTGGATGGGAATATTCTTGATGTCAATAACCGTTTTGAACAGTTTTTTAAGGCAGAGAAGAAAAAATTTATGTATTCAAACTACAGGGAATATATGATTGATTCAAATTTAGATTTTGATTTCGAACAAATCTGGCGTAATTTAAGAGCGGGTATCAAACACGAACTAAATCAGAAAGTTACAATAACAAACCAGGAATTTATCCTAAACCAGCATTTTTTCCCCATGAAAGATACCCGTGGAAGAGTGAAAGGCATAAAAATTATAGCTTTCAATATTTCTGATGCCCTAAAAATTGAATCCAATTCACAGTTTTGATTCGATGGTTTTTACAATCCCTATTTTTAATGGACTATTTTAAATTTATCAAACCTGCCTTCAGGTATTTTATTCATCAAATTAAAGCCGGACACAAAGCCGGGCATGGTATTCATTCGCCGTTTATATTTGATTTTCTTACCAAAGTTGTTTTTATATCGGAACAAAAGGACAAATACAAGTCAATTGACAATTATAAAAAAGATTTGATTTCAGGTAAAGGGTGGATTGAAATTACCGATTTTGGGGCAGGTTCAGTTATATCCCGAAATCGATTACGAAAGGTTAAAAATATTGCAAAATATTCATCTACAAAGCCAAAATACGGAAAACTCCTGGCCCGTATGATTTCTTATTTTAAACCATCTGTTATACTCGAAATCGGAACTTCAGTGGGTATCGGAACCGCGTATCTTTCAAAAAACATGCATGATTCCTGTGTTTTATACACACTCGAGGGAGATCCAAAACTTTTTCAACTGGCATCGGAATATTTTATTAAGTCCAAAATTTTAAATATTCGTCCCATTTCCGGAAACTTTGATGAAACATTGCCAGAGTTGGTTTCGCAAATTGAAAAAATGGATTTTGTTTACTTTGATGGGAACCATAGAAAAGACGCAACTATCAGATACTTTGAAACTTGTCTTGAAAAACAAACAAATGAGTCTGTCTTTATATTTGATGATATTCACTGGTCTGACGAAATGGAACAAGCATGGGACTACATTTGCTGTCATCCGAAATCAAAAGTTTGTATAGATTTATTTCAAATTGGCATTGTTTTTTTTAGAAAAGAACTATCTTGCGAAAAATATCTGGTAAGGTTTTAGCTTAATTTTACACCCTTTCACCAATTAAGAAATGTTATATAATATTGGTTATCAGATAATAAATTTATTTTATTTTTTTTCATCTAAAAATTTACCTGATGAGAGAACTTATTAAATGTATTGATTTAAAGAAGTACTATCACGTAGGTACACAAACTGTTAAAGCTTTAAGGTCTGTGACCCTTTCTATTTTAAAAGGTGAATATGTTGCCATTATGGGGCCATCCGGTTCAGGAAAATCAACATTGATGAACATTATTGGTTGCCTCGATACACCAACTGGCGGAACATATATTCTTAACGATACGGATGTAAGCCAAATGGGTGATGACAGGCTGGCTGAAATCAGGAACAAAGAGATAGGTTTTGTTTTCCAGACTTTTAACCTCATGCCCCGTTACAATGCCCTCGAAAATGTTATGCTTCCTTTAATTTATGCCGGAATTGGTAAAAACGACAGGGAAAAAGCAGCACAGGAAGTTTTGGCCAATGTTGGTTTGAGCGACAGAATGAACCATAAACCCAATGAATTATCTGGCGGTCAAAGGCAGCGGGTTGCAGTTGCAAGGGCGCTTGTAAACAGGCCATCCATCATTCTTGCCGATGAACCAACCGGTAACCTTGATTCAAAAACCTCCATAGATATTATGCAATTGTTTTCTCAGATTCATCAGATGGGCAATACTATTATCCTTGTTACCCATGAAGAAGATATTGCCAAACATGCGCACAGAATTATCAGGTTAAGGGATGGCGAAGTAGAACTTGATGAAGCCAATCATCATCTTCATATGGTTTGAAAAGAGGACCATTTTTTAACTTCTTCAATTCCGAATAAGACTAATGGTTCAGTTTCCAATTCTGAAAAATTGTTTTTTTCTTTTTATTTGCCTGCAAATTTCCAAGCATTAAATTTTCAGTATGTTTGATTCTACAAATAATATTTTTTGTTTGATATTTTGGATATTGAATTAGTTTACTTATAATAAAAGGAGGTTAAGAAACGTCCCCAAAGTTGAGGGGTATGCATTGTAAAATATAACATACAAATTGTGTGGAATCATCATGAAGGAAGGAATGAAATGGATATTTTCCAACCCTTCACAGTAAAAAGGGCAAGCAGCCATAGAAAAAACAACTTAGCAAAAAGGGTTTCTTGAACGGTAGTGAAAAATAAAAAAACAGGCATATGAAAATTTATACGAAAAAAGGAGATAAAGGTAAAACTTCCTTGCTCAGCGGGACGAAAGTTTTAAAGAGCAACCCGAGGATTGAAGCCTATGGAACAGTAGATGAACTCAATTCTTTTATTGGCATGCTTAGGTCTTCAGCAAGCAGGCTAAATCAGGATAATGTACTTGAACTTATTCAGAATCAATTATTTAATATCGGATCGCAATTGGCAATGGATAAAGCAAACACAGCAATTAAATTGCCCGAAATAAATATAAATGATATAGAACGCATTGAAAATGAAATAGATGAAATGGATGCTTCATTACCAGAATTGAAATCGTTTATTATCCCGGGCGGAAGTATGCCTGTAGCCATGGCCCACGTATGCCGTAGCGTTTGCAGAAGGGCTGAACGCTTGTGTGTAAAATTATCTGAAAAAGAAAAGGTGAACGAATTAATAATAATATATTTAAACCGTTTATCTGATTTCTTTTTTGTATTGGCACGTAAAATTGCCCTTGACAATAATATTGATTTACCGGTTTGGAAAAGTTATAAGTAGTTGTAAATAAGAGATTAAAATGGATTTCTTCTTGTTAATAAAGAAATAATAGGCTGGAATTTTTTGATATTGTTTTTTTTATATATTTGCGAAATTTTAAGAATCAACAAAAAGAGTATTTTATATGTATTGGACATTGGAATTAGCTTCTAAACTTGAGGATGCCCCATGGCCGGCGACTAAAGACGAGCTCATTGATTTTGCCATAAGATCCGGGGCACCACTTGAAGTTATTGAAAACCTCCAGGAAATTGAAGATGAAGGTGAAACTTATGAAAGTATTGAAGATATCTGGCCTGATTATCCCAGCAAGGACGATTTCTTCTTTAATGAAGATGAATATTAAAAAAAAAGCTAACGGCAACCGAAAAGTTGCCGTTTTTAGTTAATTCTGCCTGCTAACGTTTCCCTTAATCGTTTCTTTCTTTCTTATATCTTTGTCTGCACTAGGTTTTTTGGTACTTTCCTTTTTCTGTTCGGTTTTCTTATTTTGCGTTGGTTCATCGTACCATATAAATATATCATTCTTATTTTTAGGCCTTTGCTTTGCATGCCATTCAAAATTGTCAAAAAACAAATCTTCTTCAGTCAGGTAGTCGGGAGGATATAAAGTTCCTTCGGGGTTTTCATAAAACCAGATGGTGTCTACCTCGTTGTTATTCATATAAATAACCATATTTTTACACGTTAGCTTATTTATTGCAGCGAGTTCACCATTATCCCTGCCAAAATAGATCAACGCTCCGTTATCGTTTACGTCAATTTTTCGAAGTTTTTTGTTTAACATGTGCGCTATCATATTCGTACCCCTTATCTGATCATAATGAATGGTATCTGATTCTGCTACTATCAAGGCATTATTGTTCATATGTACCTCCGAAATTTCGTTGTTTTTAGTGAATATTTTTATAAACTTCGCGGTAATCTGATTTTTACCCGACCACATAACCGGCTTTGAGTGCATTTCAATAGTAGAATCAAGCATTGAATAAACCAATGAATCGCATTTTGACTGGAAATCAGATTTAAAAAGCTTTACCCTGTGAAATCCTTTTATTAAAGTGTATCCGATTGTATCTGTTTTTGTGAACGAAGTATCTTTTAAAGACAATAGGGTATCTGCATGCAGGTACAACGAGTCACCTTCCTTTATTTGTATAAACATGGCTTTTTTTGTAACGAGCGAGGATTCCGAGACTTCGTTGTATTCTCCGAAATCTCCGGTTAATAAAGTGTTTTGGGTCGAATCAATTGCGGTAACATTGTTAATGGCCCTGCCCAGCCTTTTTTTACGGTCGTAGAACAGGCTATCACCTTTTAGCGTTTGTTTTCCATTCACCAATATTGCATTTTGCCTGAATTGGGCCATATCAGTATTATGATTGTACCAGCCATTCTCACAATATATATAATTGCTATCATTTTCGGCAGAGATTATTTTGGTTGGTCCCAGGATATAAGATATTTTCTTTTTGGTATTATGTTTAAGTGTATCACAATTAATAGTATAGCGTGGATTGATAACCTTCACATTTTCTTTGAAATACAATTCATTTTCATTGGCATAATAATACCCATTTATACTGGTTAAAGTGTCTTCGCCATTTAAAGTTTTGCCTCCATTAAAATATTTGCCAATGTCTTCTGAGATACTATAATCAAGAAAATTCGTAAATAGTGTCATACTGTCTTTTTGAAGGATTACATTTGAGCGTATCCTCTGCAATTTTTTTCTATTCCGGAATATTTTAACGAATCTCCCCAAAGGTTCATGTATCCAGCAATCTTCAGTTGGGCTTTGAAATACGTATACGTCCAAAAGCTTCAAAATTTCTTTCTTTTGAATTATAATAAGCACTGTCGCAATACATTAGGCAGAATCATGTTTTAAAATAACATTGCCTTTTAGTATTTTAATATTTGGCAGAAGAATTTCGTTTGCACCAACGGTGTCGGAATTTATAATATTAATTTCTTTTGTTTTTTGTCCATTCGCTGATATTATAAAAATACAATACAGTGCAGTATTTAACAGTATTTTAAGGTAGTAGTTCATTTTAATAAAATGCAGATTTTAAACAAGGCCTGTAATTATTTTATTTAAGTCCTTCGGAAATTTTACGGATTAATTTAAAGATTTAATCCAGCAATTCTTTAATAATTCTCTCAACGCTGTATGATTCGGCTTCTGCCTTATAATTTCTTACAATCCTGTGGCGTAAAATAGGCGCTGCAACTGCCTTAACATCTTCAATATCCGGCGAATATTTTCCTTTTAAAACTGCATGCGTTTTGGAACCCAATACCAGGTATTGTGAAGCTCTTGGGCCAGCTCCCCAATTGAGATATTGGTTTGCAAGATCATGTGCATGCAAAGTACCAGGTCTTGTTTTTGCTGCGAGTTTAACAGCATATTCAACTACATTCCTGTTAATCGGAACGCGCCTGATTAAATGCTGAAAGTAAATTATTTCTTCACTGGATATAACCTGCTGTAATTTAACATCATTGTCAGTTGTTGTATTGTTAACTATGGTTATTTCATCTTCAATTGAAGGGTAATCGAGCAGAATATTGAACATAAACCTGTCTAGCTGAGCTTCTGGTAAAGGATAGGTACCTTCCTGCTCAATAGGGTTTTGTGTGGCTAACACAAAAAAAGGTTTTTCAAGTACATAATGCTCTCCAGAAACAGTTACAACTTTTTCCTGCATGGCTTCGAGCAAGGCTGCCTGTGTTTTTGGCGGCGTCCGGTTTATTTCATCGGCCAAAACTATGTTGGCGAATAACGGACCTTTTATAAATCTGAATTGTCTCGTCTCACTAAGTATTTCGGAGCCTGTTATATCCGATGGCATTAAATCAGGGGTAAATTGAATTCGGTTGTATTTTAATCCGAGAACCTTAGCAATAGTATTTACGAGAAGAGTTTTGGCTAATCCTGGCACACCTACTAAAAGGCAATGTCCATCGCTGAGTAAAGAAATTATAACCTGCTGCACTATATGGTCCTGTCCAAATATCACCCTTTTTATTTCTTCCATTAACTTGGAATTCATATTTCTAAGGGCTTCAACAGCTTCAACATCGTCTTTAAAATTCATCAATCTGTATTTTATTTTGAAGCAAATTAACTAAGAATTCAGCTATTTTTAAAATATCTGTTTATAATCAAACTCTTTCTTATAGAATTTGGTATTTAATTCCAGTTTTTCTTTGTTTGAAAATAGAATATTTACTGCCAGAAAAGTTATAAAAAAAGTAACCAAATAATTGGTCAATGGTAAATAATTAGTGCATAATGTCCTGCTTTGTAACCATTTGCTGTCTCATTTGCAATAATTTCAATGGCATATTCTTTCATTTCTTTTGGCTCAATATTTAACCTGGCAATATAGTTATTGCTGCTTGACCCACTGTAGAATTTCCAGTCATTATTTTCTTTGACATAGAGTTTTATATTTATTTTTTTTATCCGGTAATCGCCAATTACAAATATTCCATATTTCCATCCTTTGTAAAGTGTCCTGTACGAAAACTTTGAATTGTCAGGAAATATTAAATCATATTCAAGTCTGACAATTTCAAGCCTCATGGTATCTTCAATGTATTGTACCAGGGGCAGTACATCACCCATTATTGGCATCATTGAAGTACCTTCTTTGTTGTCGTGAAACTTGAACTGTCTATTTTCACCTATGCTTTCTTGTCCAGATTTTCTCTGCTGTATCTGCGCTATTGCTGAGGAATGTAAAAAGATTGTAATGAATAAAATCAGGATTGTATTTGATTTCATATTTTGAAGTTTAAATTCATAAGAATATGTCAAATAATATTTATAAAAGGAAAGTAAAAATATAAAATATATATTATTTATCAACATAAAGACAATAAAAATTTACATTTATAAATTAATTTTCATTACCAATTTTATAAACATTCAATTATTTCATTAAATTTGTTTAAGCCAAAATAATAATAATAAAATGATAAACAGGCAGTTGTTAGATCCTAAAAGCATTGTGGTAATTGGCGGATCAAATGAAACCTACAAACCCGGAGGAAAAGTAATAAAAAACCTGATCTCAGGGGGTTATAAGGGAATGCTTTATGCGGTTAATCCAAAAGAATCTGAAGTTCAAGGGATTAAATGTTATAAAAATACAAGCGATTTACCCGAAACTGAACTTGCCATTATTGCCATCCCTGCCCGATTTTGTTTAGATGTTGTAGAAACCCTTGCAACTAAAAAAAATACCAGGGCATTTATAATTCTGTCTGCTGAGTTTAGCGAGCAGGGCCATGAAGGTAAAATACTTGAAGATAAAATTGTTTCTGTTATCGATAAAGCTGGTGGAGTTTTGATAGGACCGAACGGAATCGGTGTTATTACTCCAAATTATTCAGGCGTTTTTACTGAACCTTTGCCCAATATCGACCCCAAAGGTGTTGATTTAATTTCGGGGTCTGGTGCAACGGCTGTTTTCATTCTTGAAACGGGAATAAGCCGGGGACTCACTTTTGCCAATGTTTTTTCTGTAGGAAATAGCGCGCAAACTGGTGTTGAGGACATTCTGAAATTTATGGATGAAAATTTTGATCCTGAAACTAGTGCTGGCATTAAATTGCTTTATCTCGAAAATATCCAAAAACCTGACCTTCTTTTAAAACACGCATCTTCCTTAGTGCGAAAAGGTTGTAAAATTGCAGCTGTTAAAGCAGGAAGTTCTGATGCCGGAAGCAGGGCAGCCTCATCGCATACCGGTGCACTGGCAAGCTCCGACTTGGCAGTAGATGCTTTGTTTAAAAAGGCAGGAATTATAAGATGCGCAGGCAGGGATGAATTGGTAACTGTTGCATGTGTTTTAAAACATCCACTTGCCAAAGGTAAAAATTTTGCAATAATTACACATGCAGGCGGCCCTGCAGTTATGCTAACCGATACGCTTTCGAAAAATGGATTGAATGTTCCACTAATTAATAACGAATATTCTGGTTTTCTGCTTAATGAATTAAATCCAGGTTCATCAGTTTCCAATCCAATTGATTTCCTTGCTACCGGAACTGCATTACAACTGGGAATTATCCTTGAATATGTAATTAAAAAGTTTGATGAAATCGATGCTATTATCGTTATTTTTGGAACGCCTGGTTTATTTAAAGTTTTTGATGTTTATGAAGTTTTGCATGGAAAAATGCTAAACAGCAAAAAACCAATTTACCCTGTTCTGCCTTCGGTTATGGTAGCGGCAGATGAAATTAAATCCTTCCTGGCAAAAGGACATGTTTTTTTCCCCGATGAAGTTTTGTTGGGCGAAGCATTAGGTAAAGTTTACAATTTTAATAAACAGGAGGATAGGGATAAAGAATTTAAAATTATTGACACTGGCCGGATAAAACAAATTTTAAATAGGGTTACCCCGGGATTTCAATCACCTGACATTGTGCAGGAATTACTTGATGCCTGCAATATACCAAGGGTTGAAGAATTTCTTGCCGGAAAGGTTGGTGATGCTGTTAAAATTGTAAAGAAAATAAATTACCCGGTAGCCATAAAAGTTGTCGGACCAATTCATAAATCAGATGTAGGCGGAGTTTGTCTGAATATTGATAGCGACGATAAATTATTCGAAGTATTTAAAGAACTAATGGAAATACCAGGAGCAACTTCAGTTCTTATACAACCTATGCTTTCAGGACTCGAATTATTTATAGGCGCAAAAGCCGAAAAACCTTTCGGTCATCTTGTTTTATGCGGATTAGGCGGAATTTTTATTGAAATATTAAATGATTTTTCTGCTTCATTGGTTCCGGTATCTGAGGGTAATGCCCATCAAATGATTAAATCATTAAAAGCATATAAAATTATAGCCGGGGCACGCGGAAAGGAACCTGTGAATGAAGATTTATTTGCAGAAATAATTGTTAAAATAAGTGAGCTGCTTAAAATTGCCCCGCAAATTTCAGAACTCGATTTAAATCCTTTGATTGCCTGGCAAAATAAAATTGTTGTTGTAGATGCCAGGATTAAAATTGGATAAGTAATGCTTCTGTTTTACAAATTATTATACAATACCGTTTAGTTAAGAAATCTTTGGTGAAAATTTGGTGTTTTAGTGTTTTGGTGGCAAAATATATAGCCACAAAATCACCAATACACCAAACTACACAAATTTTAATTAAAATAAAATGTTTTACTAACTAAATGATATTGAATTATTATAATTAGTTAAACGGAACCACTAATTCCTGTCCTCTGTGTATGGCTTGTTGATTAAGCCCCAATAGGTTATGATGCCTTTGTGGAATTGATTTTTTCAGGCCCTTTGTTACATTGTCCATATTTACTATTGGTTTAATTTTAAGATAGGCACCCAAAACCAGCATATTAAAAGTTTTTGTTGATCCCATCATTGCCGATTCCTTTGCGGCTTCTATCAAATAAATTTTAATATCGTGCCTTGTTGGTGGATGAATGATTCCATTATTATCATACAACAATACGCCTCCGGGCTTGATCATTTTTTCAAATTTATCAAGTGACTGCTGATTTAAAATAATCGCTGTATCGTATTTATTTAAAATGGGTGAACTGATTTTTTCATCACTTAATATAACAGTGACATTAGCTGTTCCACCCCTCATTTCAGGTCCGTATGAAGGCATCCAGCTCACTTCGTAATCCTGCATTATTCCCGAATAGGCAAGTATTTTACCCATTGATAATACACCTTGTCCACCAAAACCAGCTATAATTATTTCTTCAGTCATATTAAAAACGATTTTGATTACTAAATTTTCATTTTGTATAATTTAAATGTCTTTTATATCCCCGAGTGGAAAATAGGGAAACATATTTTCTTCCATCCATTTGTTCGAATTCACAGGGGTCATTTTCCATCCCGAATTGCAATTTGAAAGTATTTCAATGAAGGATAGACCTTTATTTAACTTTTGATTTTCAAATGCTTTTCTTACCGCTTTTTTTGTTTTGTTTACAGCTGCCGGTGTATGAACAGCCTGCCTTGTAACATAGCAAGTACCCGGAAGTGTTGCCACAATGTCAGTCATCTTAATCGGATAACCCATCATTTTAACATCCCTGCCGTAAGGGGTTGTAGAAGATTTCATGTTTTCGAGGGTAGTGGGGGCCATTTGTCCTCCTGTCATACCATATATACCATTATTTATGAAAATGATGACGATATTTTCGCCCCGGTTGCAGGCATGAATGGTTTCAGCGGTTCCAATGGCAGCTAAATCACCATCTCCCTGGTAGGTAAAAACAAATTTATCAGGATATACCCTTTTTATACCAGTGGCAACTGCCGGAGCCCTTCCGTGTGCCGCTCCCTGCATGTCAATATTCATAAAATCGTATGCAAGTACCGAGCATCCAACCGGACTAATACCAATGGTTTGAGATTGTATTCCCATTTCTTCAATCACTTCCATAATTATCCGGTTTGCCACTCCATGTCCACATCCGGGACAATACGATAAAACATTATCGGTAAGGCATTTGGTCTTTTCAAAAACCAATTCGCCTTGTTCCATTATTTCTTTTTGGGTAAACCTCTTTTCCATTTTACTTACCAATTAGTTTTGATTCAAGGGCATTTAACACTTCATCCGGCGAAGGAATCATTCCTCCAAACCTTCCGTAATGCTCAACCCTGACTTTGCCTTCTACTGCAAGTTTTACATCGTATACCATTTGACCGGCGCTCATTTCAACAGACAATATTCCTTTTACCTGCCCTGCCAGGCGATGAATTTCTTTAGAAGGAAATGGCCATAAAGTGATGGGCCTGAGCAAACCTATTTTAATTCCATTTTCCCTGCCCAGCTGTATTGCTTTCTGGCAAATCCGGGCACTTGTTCCGTAGGCTACAAAAAGATATTCAGCATCGGAACACATATATTCCTCGAATCTTAATTCGTTCTCCTCAATTTCTCTATATTTTGCCTGGAGCTTGAAATTATGCTTTTCCTGAATTTCTGATTCAAGCGAAAGAGAGGTCACAATGTTTCTTTCCCGGTTTTCAGATTTACCGAAAGTAGCCCAGTTTCCGTATTTTTTTTGCACATCTTCATCGGCTAATCTCTCTTTTTGCACCGGAAGGTAAACTTTTTCCATCATCTGACCTATTGCGCCATCTGACAAAATCATAGCCGGGTTTCTGTATTTAAAAGCAAGTTCAAAGGCAATTTCTACAAAATCTGCCATTTCCTGTACCGAATAAGGGGCAAGAACAATCAGGTTGTAATCGCCATGGCCGCCTCCCTTGGTGGCCTGAAAATAATCCGCTTGTCCGGGTTGAATAGTTCCAAGTCCGGGGCCCCCTCTCTGAACATTTACAATTAAACACGGAAGCTCTGCTCCCGCAAGATATGAAATCCCTTCTGTCATTAAACTAATTCCAGGGCTTGATGAGGATGTCATCGCCTTTTTTCCACAACCAGCAGCACCATAAACCATATGAATGGATGCTATCTCACTTTCTGCCTGCAATACAACCATTCCGGTCCGCTTATGGGGCTCTTCCATGGTAAGGTATTCCATTATTTCTGATTGAGGGGTTATAGGGTAGCCATAATATGCATCTACACCACATCGTATTGCAGCTTCAGCAATGGCTTCGTTTCCTTTCATTAATCTTAATTCCTTCATCAGGTTTTTATTTAATGTTAAATTTTATTCTTGAACAATGGCTTTGGGTTTTAAGCGATATACTGTAATTACCGCATCGGGGCAAACCAGGGCACAATTTACACAACCTGTGCATGAATCAGGGTTTTCCATGTATGCAAAATGGAAACCCTTGCCGTTTACATCATGCGCAAGCCTTATTACATGCGAAGGGCAGGCAACCACACATAATTCACATCCTTTACACCTTTCGGTATCCACAATTATTGTTCCTTTAACTTTTGCCATAAATTGTGTTTTTTGTTATAATTTATAAATTAAATTGCCTCAAAAGTAATGATTTATTATATTATTCTAAATTCTGGTTACATGTTATAAGTCATATTTTATTTTAATTTATGATGTTCATTGAAAATTTTTAACCTTCTTTCCAGTTCATTATACTGATTGTCATTAATTTGGGATACGCATGCCCTCAATCCTTCTGTTTTGTCACTCCCTGTTATATCAAGCGATATTGCGCTAATTCCATAATACAGTAATTCTTCCAGTAATTCGGTTCCATTCATTCCCGGATAGGCAAAGGTAAAATAAAAACCATCTGCAATCGGTTTTTCTTCATCAAATTCATAAACAATTTTAAACCCATTGTTCACGAATATTTTTTTTATGATTGCTGCTCTTTTACCATAAACTTTTACATTTTCAACAAAATTCAGTTGTCCATCGTTTGCCGCTTTTAACATGGCTGCCAAACCATATTGTGCAGAATGGGCTACTCCTGCCGATAATGCATAAAGTACACCATATATCATGTTATATCCAAAGGTATCATTGGTGAAATATCTTTTTAAGTCGGGATATTTGCGTTGAAACAGAAAATTTGAAATGGCCATTGTTCCAACCCGTTGACCAGCATAACTAAACGCTTTTGAGCTGGATATGAGGAGGATATAATTATCCGTATAACGGGCTACTGTTGGTTGATATGGGGGTTGTCCGGGTTTTGAGTAATCCATCCTGAAATCCATGCCAAAATAAGCTAAATCTTCGATTATAATTACATCATATTTATTGGCCAGATCGCCAATTATTTTCAATTCATTTTCGGTAAAACATATCCATGAAGGATTGTTGGGATTTGAATACAGTATGCTTGAAACTGTGCCTTGTTTCAGGTAAGATTCAATTTTGTCTTTGAGTTTGTATCCACGGTAATTATAAACATCAAAACTCTCGTATTCATGGCCCAAAACAGTGCATTGCTGTTTATGTACCGGAAAACCGGGATCAATGAAAAGTGTTCCTTTTTTATTTCTGTCGGTTCTGTTGGCTACTAAAAATGTAGCCATTGAGCCTTGCATGGAACCTACTGTTGGTAAGCATCCTTCTTCGTTAACATCTACATTTAAAAATAACTTTATGAAACGGGATAATTCTTTTTTTAATTCTGAAACCCCTTCCATCATTGGATATTTAGAGGCTACCCCCGCCTTTAAAGCTTTTATTTCTGCTTCTGTTCCAATTTCTGGTGGAGAAATCCCAGGTACTCCCATTTCCATGCGTATGAATTTTTCGCCTGATGCAGTTTCTATATTGTTCACCAACTTAACAATTTCCCTTATTGAACCTTTTCCTACAACAGGAAGTCCGGATTCATCAATTTTTTGTTTTACAATTTCCCGCGGAATGGGTGTATTTTGGTTGGGTATTATCATACTTTAATTTTTTGAGTTTTTAGTTTCTGTCCTCCTAAAAAAAAAGCCCAGGAATTACCAGGGCTTTATAAAGTATTGCACTAAAATAATCAGAACCATATTATAAAAAAATTCTATCCCGGTTGAATTAAACACCTTGTATTTAAGGGACGTTATATGGCTAAAATACAATTTCATAAATAAAAAATAATCTATTCCAGGCTGTGAAAAACCAATCCACTTCTTAACTTGGGTTCAAACCAGGTTACTTTTGGCGGCATAATCAGATTATTGTCGGCAATGTCCATCAACTGATCCATTGTTACCGGAAACAAGGCAAAGGCAGCTTTCATTTCGCCACTGTCCACCCGTTTTTTAAGTTCTTTTAAACCTCTTATTCCTCCCACAAAGTCTATCCGGTCCGACCTTCTTAAATCTTTTATATCCAGCAGTGGTTCAAGTACTTCATTGGTCAGAATGGTTACATCCAATACACCGATTGGATCTCCTTTTTTATAAGTGCCTGGTTTTGCAGTTAAGGAATACCAATTTCCTTCAAGGTATAAGGAAAAATTATGAAGGAATTGTGGTTTGTATTCTACTTTTCCTTTTGGTTCAATATCAAAGCTGAATGAAAGCTTTTCAAGAAAATGCTCACCGCTTAAACCATTCAAATCTTTTACCACCCTGTTGTAATCAATTATGGTTAGTTGGCTGGCAGGAAAAAGTACGCTGAGAAAGAAATTATATTCTTCTGTTCCAGTATGATTGGGGTTGTTGTTTTTCCTTTCATTTCCAACAAGAGCAGCCGCAGCTGTACGGTGGTGTCCATCAGCAACATATTGATAATTAATTTCTTCCTTAAAGGTTTCTTCAATATTCCTAATGTCATCATTATCGTTTACCAGCCAAAAGTGATGGCCAAACCCATCTGGCGTTACAAAATCATAAATAGCTTTTGTTTCTATTACTTTTTCAACAATGGCATCAATGTTTTTATTATCCCTGTAGGTAAAAAATACAGGTTCAGCATTGGCATCCGAAACCCTTACATGGTTCATCCGGTCTTCTTCTTTATCAGGTCGGGTTAATTCATGTTTTCGGATAATATTATTCAGGTAATCTTCTACTGCTGAACAACCTACAAGACCGTACTGGGTTTTTCCATTCATGGTTTGGGCATACACATAAAACATTGCCTTGTCATCCTGGACAAAATAACCTTCGTCAATGAGTTTATTCAGGTTTGATTTAGCCTTTTCATAAACTTCCTGCGAATGCAAATCAACATCCACAGGTAAATCCACTTCCGGTTTTACCACGTGAAGAAATGAATGGGGATTTCCCTTCACTTCATTTCTTGCTTCATCGGAGTCGAGCACATCGTATGGTCTTGAAGCTACCAGTGATACCAGTTCCGGCTTTGGGCGATAACCCTTAAATGGTTTGAAAACAGACATAATTAAATACTTATTTATTTTAATTTACTTTAAATCTCACATCTCCGGTGGCAAAATAGCTTACAATCTGATTGGCTGCAGCAATTCCGGCATTTATATTGGCTTCTTCTGTTTGTGCGCCCATTTTTTTTGCAGTAATAAGCAACCTTCCAGAAAATTTTTCCAAATCAGATTTATTATCTGGCTCGAAATCAGATAAATAAGAAAAATCACTTCTTTCTGTCATCATTTTTAATATATCTGGTTCGTTGATTATATCTTTTCGTGCAGTGTTAACCAATACAGCATCTTTGGGCATTAAAGAGAGCAAACTATAATTTATCGATTTTTTTGTTTCTGCACTTGAAGGTATTTGCAGGGAAATGTATTGACAATTTTTGTAAAGTTCCTCAACTTTAATTACAGGTGTTATTCTATCTTTTTCAATAATTTCTGCAGGAATAAAAGGATCGAAGGCGAAAACCTTCATTCCAAAGCCTTTGGCAATTTTACCAACGAGTTTCCCGATATTGCCGTAAGCATGGATTCCTATCGTTTTCCCCCTTATTTCAGTCCCGATTGCCCCATTGAAACATTTCCGGGCATGGTAAATCATCAAACCAAATACAAGTTCGGCAACTGCATTTGAATTTTGGCCCGGTGTGTTCATCACTACAATATTATTTTCAGCCGCAGTTTTAAAATCAATATTGTCAAAACCTGCACCTGCGCGTACCACCAATTCAAGTGACGAACATGCTTCAAGTATCTCTTTTGTTACAATATCGCTTCTTACAATCATTGCATTGGCCATAAGGGCTGCTTTTATTAATTCATCCTTTTCCTTATATTTTTCAAGAAGAATTAATTCATGTCCCGCCTTTTCGATAATTTCTTTTATCTGGTTTACAGCTGTTGGGGCAAATGGTTTTTCTGTTGCAACTAAAACTTTCTTCATATTTTTGCTTTAAACGACTTAAATCGTAATTTCTTAATTTTAATTTAATGATCATAAAGAACTATCAGCCTGTATTATAAGTTATTACAAGTTAAAAACTGTTATTTCTTCATTTTTTCAAATTCCTGCATGGTTTCAACTAGTAATTTAACACTTTCGAGGGGTAAGGCATTGTAAGTAGATGCTCTGAAACCTCCAACAGAACGGTGTCCTTTTAAACCCACCATACCTTTTTGTGAGGCAAAACCGGCAAATTCAGCTTCCAGATCCTTGTAAGCCTCATTCATTACAAAGCAGATATTCATAAACGACCTGTCTTCTTTGGCAACAGTTCCCTTAAATAAACTGTTTCTGTCTATTTCGTCATACAATAATTTTGCTCTTTCAGCAGCTCTTCTTTCCATTTCTGCTACCCCACCATTGGCTTTTATCCATAATAAAGTTTGATAGGCTGAAAATATCGGTATAACCGGCGGAGTATTGTACATTGAGCCTTTATCAATATGTGTCTGGTATTTTAGCATGGTTGGAATTTTTCGGTCAAATTTGCCCAGGATATCGTTTTTAATGATTACAAATGTAACACCGGCAGGGGCCAGGTTTTTTTGAGCGCCACCATAAATAAGGGCATATTTCGAAACATCAATTCTACGGCTAAAAATATCGGATGACATATCGGCAACAACAGGGATTTTTAAATCAAAATCTCTTTTAAATTGTGTCCCATAAATTGTATTGTTAGATGTAAAATGAAAATAATCAGCATCTTCGGGGATTTCGAATTGCTTTGGAAGACTTGAGTAGTTTTCTGCTTTAATTTCAACTACTTCACCAAATAATTTGGCTTCCTTAATGGCACCCGCAGCCCAGGTTCCTGTATTGGCATAAACGGCTTTTTTATTTAATAAGTTAAATGGCACCATGGCAAATTGCAAACTGGCCCCGCCCCCAAGAAAAATAACCGAATAGCCTTCAGGTATATTAAGCAGTTCTTTGAAAAGTTCCTGTGTGTCCAGCATGGTTTTGTCAAATTCTTTGCTCCTGTGCGAAATGGACGCAATCGAAATGCCTGTACCTGCATAATCGCGTAAAGCATTTATAGTTTCTTCAATCACTGCATCCGGAAGTATGGATGGACCTGCATAAAAATTGTGTTTTTTCATTTTGTAGGTTTTTAATTTTCTCTTTTCAGTAGTTTATTATTTTACTTTTCAAAATTAATTCTTCAATTTAATTGTATAATTGAAATAGATATCTATTATAAAATATTCAAATTCAGTTATTTATAGTAAAATTTTGGATTTTGATATTTAGGAAATTCTTGCTACAAAATTGCAAATAAAATTCTGATTGTTTTGCATAATAGCTTATGATTTATGTCATTACTTCCTGTTAAATAATAAAAAAACTGGTAATAATTTTCGGAAAGTCTGAAAAATATCTCAACTTTGTAAACCAAAGTACTTCATATTATGGAAAAAGAAGATCTGAAAAAACACATTGACGATTTATCGGAGATTAGATTGATGATGCAAAGAGCATCTAAATTTATCTCTCTTAGCGGTTTAACCGGAATTTTAGCTGGTGTTTTTGCTATTATCGGGGCACTTATCGCTTACTGGTACATTTATATTTTTTACCCATCCGCAAAAGAACCGTTCGTGTTCAAATTTACAACACTTGAAAATGATGCCATTTTTTTCCTGATAATTTTGTCTTCGATAGTATTTGTGCTTTCTATTTTTTTTGGGATACTCTTAACTACCAGAAATTCAAGGAAAAAAAATCTTCCACTTTGGGATATCAGTTCAAAAAAAGTGGTGGTTAATTTGGCAATTCCACTTTTTACAGGCGCCCTATTTATTCTTTACCTGATTTTTAAAGGTAATTATTTTTTAGTTATTCCTCTTTCCTTAATCTTTTATGGCTTGTCGCTGATTAATGCAGGTCATTTTACCTATAGTGATATCAAATATTTAGGATTTATTGAAATAATTCTGGGTTTCTTTTGTGTTTTGTTTATTGATTACAGTTTGTTTATCTGGGCTATTGGATTTGGTTTTATGCATATTATTTACGGTGTTTTGATGTATTTCAAATACGAACGATGAAGAACTTTATTTCAGGTTTAAATAAAAACTTCGATAATCGTATCCGGTTGGGTATTATGTCAGTTCTTGCTGTAAATGAGTGGGTTGAATTCAATGTTCTTAAAGATATGCTTGAACTTACAGATGGAAACCTGGCCAGCCATATTAGTTCGCTTGAAAAAAATGGCTACCTTGAAACAAGGAAACAATTTATAGCACGAAAACCAAATACCAGTTACCGAATAACCCAATTTGGGAAACTTGAATTTAAAAAACATATTGATTCCCTTGAGATAATAATTAAGGAGCAGAATTTTAATAAATCGGATGAGTCTGAGTAAACTGTCAATTCCAAAAATTGAGTTATATTATGAATTGTATTTTAAATTAAAAACCGGATTGAAACCATGAAGAAAAAAATTGTTAGTTATTCCGACATCTTATCTGCAATTGTTTTTATTCCGGACTCTTCTGTCTTGATAATCAGTGTTTTCAGGCTAATAATGATGAAATTTTTCAGAATACTTGGAAAAATTGCCATACTTTTTCTGTTTTGAAAAGATTCAATTTAATTGTTGAGGATTAATACCTAATTTCCCTGATATTGTCCATGCATTAATTTAGAATTATAGGATTTGTAGTGTGTGCTTATGACTTAAGATAGGACGGTAGTACACGAAAGCCAGGAACCACATAAAAGGTACATATTTAAAAATCCAGTTTTCTGTACAACTGTATATTTTTAAAGGAAAGATTTGATTGATTTCGGCCTGAAAAGGTTAAACCCTCATCCCTAAAAGTAATACATCGTCAACCTGTTCGAGGTTACCCATCCAGTCGTAAAAGTTCTTTTCAACAAGAATTTCCTGTTCTTTCATAGGTTTATCAGAAATTGTAAGAAACAGTTCTTTGAATCTTTTTGCATTGAGTTTTTTGCCTTCTTCACCTCCAAATTGATCCGGGTAACCATCAGTAAATGAGTAAATACAGTCGCCTTTTTGCAATTGGAAAGTATTGGTAGAAAAATCTTTTTCGTACGAATAGATTGCTATTGGCTGCCTGTCGGCTTTTATTTCGAAAAGTGTTGAACTAATTGATGAATCCTGCGCGTAACAGGCTTTGATATTGTCATTTTCAATCGCTGCAGCATCTTTTATTAATTCATTCTTACGGATAATATACAAGGGGTTGAAAGCACCCGAAAACTGTAGCTCATAGGTATCAAGGTCGATAATAAAAAACGAAATATCCATGCCATCTTTTGCTTCACCTTCTTTTCCGGATTGGTGTAAGGAGGTTTTTACTTTGTCCCTGAGCTTGTTTAATATAATTCCTGAACTATCCAGGCTTCTGGTGGTAACAATTTCATTTAAAAACATCAGCCCCAGCATGCTCATGAATGCTCCCGGAACACCATGTCCTGTACAGTCGGCAATTGTAATTACCACAAAATTTTTCACTTTTTTCATCCAGAAGAAATCACCACTTACAATATTCCGTGGACGCCAAAAAATAAAATGTTCAGGCATAATCTCAGATCTGAGTTCTTGCGAAGGGAGTACTGCATGCTGAATATTTTTTGCATAAATTATACTGTCCTCAATTTCTTTTTTGGCAGCTAAAACCTGCTCATTTTTTTCGATAACCAAATCCCTTTGTGCTTCAATTTCTTCCTTGGCTTTTTGAATTTCCTTTTTTTGTTCTTCCAGAATTGTATTTGCTTTTGTTTTTTGCTTATAACTCCTGTATAATATGAAGGCAATTAAAAGCATAGCCAATAAACCACCAAGTGACGAATAAATTTGTATACGGGCTTTTTCTTTTTCCTGTTCTCGCAACAACTCCTGGTTTTTAATTTCCTGGTTCTTTTTATCTACTTTATATTTTGTCTCATTTTCAATGGTTTTATCATCTTCAGCCCGGTCTATAGTATCTTTTTCAGCAATATATTTCTGAAGGTATTCCAATGCAAGCTTATTGTTGTTTAATCCTTCGTACACTTCTGATAATACTTTATAAGCGTCTCTTTTTCGCGGCCTTGTTTTGAGTTGTTCTCCCAATTCAAGGGCTTTTTGTGCGTAAACCAGGGCCTGGTTGTATTTTTTCTGATCGGAATAATTTGATGCTATTTCTTTCATTAATAGCGCTTTTTGCTCCAATTCCGTTATCTCTTCATTTATTTTAAGTGATTTCTGAAAATAAGAATCTGCCTTGTTATAATTTTTTTCCTGTGCTGCAACTCTACCCAGGTTATAAAGACTAATGGCTTCGTCTCGTTTGTTTTTAATTTTTACCCTGATATCAAGCGATTTTAAATAGTTTTCTTCTGCTTCTTCGTATTTTTTTTCAGCAAATAATACATCTCCAAGGTTATTATAGCAGGTGGCAATGCCTCTTTGATCACCTAATTTTATTTTTATTTCAAGTGATTTGTTATAGTATTCTTTTGCCCAACTGTATAATTTTCTTTCGGTGTAAATATATCCTATGTTGTTGCAACACCGCGATACACTTTCGAGATCACTGATTTTTTCACTTAAAACCAGCGATTGTTGGTAGTAATCAATGGCCTGAAGCGGATCTCCCTGGAAATGATATATATTTCCTATATTCCTGTATGCTTTGGCTAATCCTGCATCGTCCTGAATTTTTTTCTGAATCTCTATGGCACTTTTATAATATTTTTCTGCTGCCAGGTAATCACTTGTATTGGATTTGATAATTCCTAAGTCAATATAATTATTTGCTTCTCCTTTATAGTCTTTGAGTTCGGTTCTTATTTTGAGCGATTTTTCATAACTTTCAAAGGCCTCGTTGTTATCACTTATTGCTTTATAATAATCACCTAAATTTGTATAACTATCTGAAAGTAACGATTTAGCTTTTTCAACTATTTCATCGTCGTTTTGGGTTATTAACTTATTGGATAATTCAGTAGCAAGATGAATATAATTAAGTGCTGTTTCTGGTTTTGATTTATTGTAATACTCAGCCAATTGGTTGTACACCCTTATCCTTGATGTATCGTGTTTTGCATTGTTTATTTGCAATAAAAGGGAATCTTCCTGACTTAACGGGGATTTTTGTCCGAAAGCTGTAAAAGTTAGTATTTGTGCAAATAATATTGCGATAAAGTAATTCCGCATTATCAACCAAGATGAATTAAAAAAATAAAGATAGGATTTTTTTTATGCAAAGTATATTATCTAATTTATTATTTTTCCTATGTAAATTATTTATCAATAATTGTGCACTTTTTTATTGAAACAACTACTGCCAGTCTATTTTTTAAAAAAAAAGCTGGCTAATGAAGAGCCAGCCTTTATTTACGAATATGAATTATCCATTAATTTGTGGCAGTTTTGGTTGCCTCCTCGAGCCTTTTCATAATTGAAAATATGAAAACAGCAGAAAGCAGACAGCAAATAATAAAAATTGACCATAATTGCCAAAGTTCAAGTTTTCCCCAGAAATTGCTTCCTATGAACAGAAATTTATTCCCGACAGCTGTTGCAAGCAACCACCCGCCCTGCATTAAACCCTGAAAACGTGCTGGTGCTACTTTTGATACAAATGACAATCCCATCGGACTTAAGAAAAGTTCTGCAATAGTCATAATTAAATATCCACTAATCAACCAATATGGTACAACCCTTGAAGAGTCAGGTACAGGGTTATATTTTATTTCTCCTGCTGCATCTGTGTATTGCAGAACATGCGGTGAAACAAGATTAAGTGAAGCAACAAGTATAACCATAAAACCAACAGCTGCAATTACCATCCCGATTCCTATTTTTTTAGGTGTGGATGGTTCCATATTTTTATTCCTCAACCAAGCAAAAGCCGACATTACAGGAAAAGTTAATCCTACTATGAAAAGCGGATTGAAAGATTGGAAGATTTCCGGGGCAATATCATTTTGCTGGCTATAACCTGATACTAACCAATAGGTTACACCTCCAAATACAAGGAACATGGCGCCGCCTAAAGTCTTGTAGTTTGATTTTTTTGCAGCAAAAACCATTACAATTCCAGCAATTGTTCCAATAAATGCCAGAATTGATTCAAGATTGAAAAATATATTTGTAAATGGTCCAACTGATTTAACTGTATAATCTTTGGCAAAGAAAGTAAGTGTTAAACCATTCTGATGAAATGACATCCAGAAAAAAATGACGACTATAAATACAAGGATAAGGGATGAAATTCTTGGCCGTTCTTCGGCTGATGAAATTTGGATAATCCATGCTATGAATCCGACAAAAAGACCCACTGCCATTCCTAAAGAAAAATTATCTAAAAGAAAATGGAAGATAATTGATGTTGTAAACATAAGTCCGATTGCCAATAATATTGCGACCGGATTTGATGTAGAGTTCTTTTTCGTTACATTACCCTCGCCAGAATTGCCTGCTGCTGACACTTTTGCAACATTAGGCAGGTGTTTATTAAAAATAATATAAACTAGTAATGAAATTATCATAGTGCCGGCAGCAATTCCAAAAGCCCAATTATAACCTTTCGAAAATGCTTCAATATACTGTCCGGCAAATGTTCCTAAATCTGATACATGCATGCCGCTCACTTTATCAGCAAGTTCCTGAAGTTTGGTGGTATCGGCAAGTGTTCCATTTTTAAAAGCATGACACATGGCAGGTAAACTGGCATCGTGCTGAAATCCCTGGGTACCAAGGTACCAACTCCTTATTCCGTTGGCCAGGAAAGGCGCAAAAAATGCACCGATATTAATTCCCATGTAAAATATCAGGAAGGCTGAATCACGTACTTTAGAATATTTTGGGTCATCATACATCTGGCCTACTACTGCCTGCAGGTTCCCTTTGAACATCCCATTTCCAAGCGCAATAGTAAAGAGCCCGGCCAGGCTCATCCATAGATATTCTGTATTTGCTTCAGTAGGATAGGCCATAATGAGATACCCAAAAAACATGATCACAATTCCTATCAGAATAACAATTTTATATTTTCTTGTACTATCTGCAATAATCCCTCCTATAAGGGCCAGGGCATATATCCCGAAATAAAACCAACTGTAATATTCACCGGCATCTTTTTCACTTAGTCCATATTTAGCTTGTAAAAACAACACCAGGATTGCCATCATGGTATAAAAACCGAACCTTTCGCCCATGTTGGCAAAAAAAGCAACCAGTAGTCCTTTTGGATGACCTTTTAGCATATCGTTAATTTTAATTTATTTATGTTAAAATAGTTTAATGGCGACAAAAATAAAATCTTTTTTTTAATAAAAGCAATTTCAATATTCAATTTATAACTATCAGCAATATACCTTTTTGTATGTTTGTATGATTGTATCTTATAATTCCTTCTTTAAAAACACTATTTTTGCAATTGTTGCTTTTTTCAATTGCGAAATTATTCAGATTTATATAGCAGAAAATGAAAATTTTAAGCGCGGGACAAGTACAAAAGCTTGATGCTTATACCATTAAAAATGAACCTATTCTATCCATAAACCTTATGGAAAGGGCTGCAAAAATTTGTACAGGTTGGATTATCCAAAGAATAAGATTAAATACCCTGGTTTCTGTCTTTATCGGACCTGGAAATAACGGTGGCGATGGCCTGGCGATTGCAAGGATGATGGCTGATTTGGGGTACAGCCTAAGGGTTTATATCTGTGGAACCAAACTGTCGAATGATTCATTAATCAACTATGAGAAACTATTGATTCAGAAGCTTGTGTATATAAAATTTATAACCGATGGAGATGAATTGCCACGTATTAAATCAGATGAATATATAATTGATTGTCTTTTTGGTTCGGGGTTATCTAAACCTTTATCTGGATTTTTCAGCGAAATTGTTCAACATCTAAACCGTAGTCAGGCAAAAATAATTTCCATTGACATTCCGTCCGGCTTTTTTAGCGAAGAAAATGCACAATTAACAAAAGTACTTGATGGAGGTTATTTAAATGCAGTGAGGGCAACCACAACAATTACGCTCGAACTTCCTTTTTTATCGTTTATGTTCCCTGATGCCCAAAACCACGTAGGGGATTTGCATATTTTACCAATAGGTTTAAGCCCTACTTATCTTAACGAAATAAGTGCTGATTACTTTTACATCGATAAGGAAATGGCATCATCAATACTAATTAAGCGTAAAAAGTTTGATCATAAGGGAAATTACGGACATGCATTACTCGTAGCTGGTAGTTATGGTAAAATGGGTGCTGCAATATTGGCGTCAAGGGCTTGTTTAAGGGCTGGAGTGGGCTTACTGACTGTTCATGTTCCGGTAAGCGGATATGAAATTATGCAAGTGGCAGTTCCTGAAGCAATGGTTTGTATAGATGAATCAGAATCACGGTTTTGTAAAGTAAATATTCAGGAACATTATTCAACTGTTGGATTAGGGCCAGGAATGGGAACTTCTAAAGCAAACGTTGATCTCCTTGAAAAAATGTTTATAAATGCCCATAAACCTGTTGTAGTAGACGCTGATGCAATTAATATTTTATCCCAAAATACGGAAATGCTAAAATTACTTCCAACGAACAGTATTTTAACACCGCATCCCGGAGAATTTAAACGCCTTGTCGGGGAATGGGAGAACTATTACCACCGGATGCAAATGCAAATTGGTTTTTCATTGAAATACAAAGTTTACATCGTTCTTAAAGGTGCACATACTTCAATTTCAACGCCAGATGGTAAATGTTTTTTTAATTCCACTGGTAATCCCGGAATGGCCACTGCCGGAAGTGGCGATGTACTTACTGGAATAATTACTTCCTTATTGGCACAAGGCTATACTTCGCTTAATGCCAGCATTTTGGGTGTTTATTTGCATGGAAAATCAGGAGATATTGCTGCTTCAGAAAAAGGGCAGGAGGCTTTAACGGCAGGAGATATTATCGAATCTTTGGGTAAGGCATTTTTATCGTTGAAAGAGGATTAAAGCAAATCAGTTTTTGTGATGGTGAATTTTCGGGCCAGATGATCCCATTCATCATCCAGCGACAAATCAGGAAGTGTTTCTCCTGCAACATTATACCAATATTTAGCATTCCAAATATCCCCTTCTTTACGGTGCAGGTATGCATGAATATGCGCTGCTGCTTTACCATGCAAGTTTTGTACTATTTCGTGTGCTTTGGTCCAATTGCTTTTTTTATCATACCAAAGTGCTTTTAACTCATCACCAATCTCATCTGCCGGATTAATATTGCTTAACATTTCTATGAACCTTTTATAGTCAGTCATAGGTTCAAAATTTAAATATTTTTTATTTATCTCTTGATTCTAAAAACTCCCTTACAAGTTTTTCTGCTTTTTCAAAATTTTCGGCCAATACAAAAATCTGCGTACCAATGGTGGCATTTGGATCAGCCCATCCGGCCATGATGCTTTCATCCATTTTATTTTGAATTATTGTTTTAATTCCATGAGATTCAATGTATTGATTTACAAAGCTGGCATCCACAGTTGAACCGGAAAAGACTTGATATATGTCTTGCATGATTATTTAAATAAATTGATTTTACAGGCAAATATAGGGCATTCCATGGTAAATTAAAATTTCTTAAATTTTATTTCCACCGTTATTCGTTAGAAATTGTCCAATAATCAATTACAGGTTATAGATTTTTTGATTCATACTATTTTTCATTTATACATGCCGGATTAATCCGAGAATTATACATGGTTAAATATTGTCAATGAAAATAAGCAGAATTAAAATTGGTACAAAGGTTGCTATTGACTTAATGAGAAAAAAAACATCGGGTTTATTTGGCATTATTGTTGATAAAATGTAATCAAAAGTTGTAATAAATAAATATATTATTAAAATATTGTCAAATATTAAATAAAATGTATTTTTATAAAAATTCTTGAATCATTTTCCAGATGAAATTTAAGTCAGTTACCAAAACAATATTAATGGTTTTTATACTGGCCTTGTTGTCTGTAAACCTTAAAGCCCAAAGTCCGCGGGATAAACAGATAGCAAAGTTCCTTTACGACCTTCCTTTATATTTAAGGTGGGAAAATGATTTTAATATCGAAGTAATTAAAATTGGTGTACTAAAAGGTAGTCCGGAATTTATAAATGAATTAAAGAGGGTCTCAAAAGGGGGATATGACGGAGTTATCCAAATAGAAGTAATTAATTTCAATAGTGTTGCAGATATCAAAGAAACACACTTACTTTTCCTTCCTTCAGAACAAAACAGCCAATGTTCAAATGTTTTAAGAAAAATTGCAGGTTATAATACTGCCTTAGCTACCGAAGAATATACGGTGAAGAAGGATATTATGATCAATTTTATTAAAAAAGGATCGGAATACACCTTTGAGATGAATGCCGATAACCTTAAAGAGGCCAATGTGACATTTATTCAGGAAATTTCGAGGCTGGGTGGAAATATTATCAGTACTAAAGCTTTAATTAACGAAACAGAAAAAAACCTGAAAGAAGAAAAGCGTAAAACCAGGGATCAACAATCTTTAATTAAAAAGCAGGAAACTGAAATTCAAAAGCAAAAAGACGATATTGAAAAACAGCAGAAAGAACTGGATAAACAAAAAGAAAAATTACTCAATCAGGCAGACGAAATTGTAAAACAGGAAGAAAAACTAAAACTTCAAAAAATTGAGTTCCTTAAAATTGAAAATAGTTCAAAACAAACTAAAATTGAACTAGACGAGAAAACGAAGGATCTGGTAAAAAAAGAAAAAGACATTAAAATTCAGGAAGAATTAATCAGGGAACAGAAAAAACTTTCTGCTCAGCTTGAAAAGGAAATTGAAGAAAGACAAAAGAAAAATGAAAACCTGAAGTCCGAAAACATGGCCATGCAGCTCGAAATTACTTTTAAGGATAATATTATACTGGTTTTCATTGGTCTTTTGGTTGTGATTCTTATACTTACCTTCTTTATTTTAAGAAATTACAGAATAAAAAGGCGCGACAATAAATTGCTGGCACAACAAAAATCTGAAATTGAAACTATTAATAAGGAACTTGAAAAATTGTCTATAGTTGCCAGTGAAACTTCAAATGCAATAACAATATTAGACACCAAGGGGAAATTTGAATGGATAAATGTAGGATTTACAAAAATGTACGGGTATAACCTCCAGTTATTAAGGGAAGAGTTAGGCGATAATTTATATGAAGCCAGCAATCATCCTGATATCAGGCGATTAATTGATGTTTGCCTGAAGGAAAAAAAGCCTGTAATTTATGAATCTTACGTTACCGCTAAGGGAGGAGAAGAAAAATGGTCACAAAGTACACTCACCCCAATTCTGGGCAATGATAATTCAGTTACAAAACTGGTTTTGATTGATTCTGATATTTCAAAGATAAAAGAAGCTGAAAATGAAATACTAAGGCAAAACCTGATGATTACAAACCAGGCCAGTGAACTTGAAAAACAAAATTTCGAACTCGAAAAACTTTCCCTGGTTGCAAGTAAAACAGATAATTCGGTAATAATTGCAAACGTAGATGGTGAAATTGAATGGGTTAATGAAGGATTTAACCGAATGCTGGGTGTTTCATTTTCTGAATTTTCATCAGAGTATGGAACCAATATGTTCAAATCGAGTCTGAATCCCAGGTTGAGGGAACAATTGCAAGCTGCCATAAAAGAGAAAAAATCGATATACTATTCAGCTAAAACCACAACCAAGGATGGAAGGCAAATTTGGATACAAACCACAATGACCCCAATTTTTGGAAGTAATGGCGAACTCAGAAAATATATTGCCATAGATGCTGATATTACAAAAATCAAAAATGCTGAAGAAGAAATTTCCCGTCAAAAACAAAAGATTACAGATAGCATAATTTATGCCTGCAAAATCCAGGAAGCAGTATTACCTCCCGATGAATATCTACTTAAATTATTTCCGGAGTATTTTATCATATTCAAACCCAAAGATATTGTGAGTGGTGATTTTTACTGGGCTTCGCAAAGAGGTGATAAAGTGATGATAGCAGCTGCTGATTGCACTGGGCACGGCGTTCCGGGTGGTTTTATGAGTATGCTCGGCATGACTTTTTTAAACGAAATAGCAGGACGAATTTCTGATAATGAACTGAATGCCGGCATCATGCTTACTCACTTAAGAGAAAGCGTAAAAAAATCGTTAAGACAAACTGGTAGGGAAGGAGAAGCGAAGGATGGAATGGACGTGGCTTTGTGCATTTTAGATAAAAAAACACTTGAATTACATTATTCTGGCGCAAATAGTCCTCTGTTGATTGTCAGGGACGAAGGTCAGGAACTTGAAATGATAAATGTAAAACCAGACGAAATGCCCATTGGGATTTATTATAATGAAAAAATTTCGTTTACCAATCATAAAATTCAGCTTAAAAAAGGAGATACCTTATACATTTTCACTGATGGTTTTGCTGATCAGTTTGGAGGAAAAAACGGCCGTAAATTTATGCTAAAACGATTTAAAAATATGTTGGCGCTAAACTCTGAAAAATCAATGGCTGACCAAAAGAAAGGTATTGAGAAGGTATTCGAAACCTGGAAAGGTCAGCACAGACAAATAGATGATGTTCTTATTATTGGTTTAAGAGTATAGATGCAAATTTAACAGAGATGCATGAAATAAAAATCCCTCCGGGTTTCTCCTGAAGGGATTATTTTTATTTGGTGCAATAAGATTATTCAATAAAAATAATTATCGTCATCGTCATCATCCTGGTCCTCGTCCAGACTACTTTTCTGGTATTCAACTAGTTCGAATTTAACTTTAACAAGGTGTGTAAATCTAAGACCAAGGGCATGCATGTCTTCATCAATTTTATCGTAGTGCCAGCGAATAGTGACATTACTTTTTTCATTTATTTTGTCAATCAGAAAAATTAGCTCAAAAACCTGTTTTGAAGAAGCAGTATTAAGATATTCAATATTAAAATCGAAGACAGTATTCGGATTTGGTTCTTCCTTGTATTTTTTTAACCAGGCTATTACGGGGGCATAAAATTCTATTGCGTTTTCAGGCAATGAAACATTGGAAATTTTAAAGACACTGTTTAATGGATCAAAAACAATTTCCGGGGTATCTTCTGTTGCCTTTATTATTAATGGTTTCATTCGAAAATACAGTTTAAATTATTTTATTTTTATGGATGTTTGCAGTGTAAAAAAGGTTAATTCATCAGTGATTTCGGTGAAATCAAAAGCAAGTTTTCGATGACATTTTAATCGGATATCGATAAACCCTAATCCTGTTTTTTGAGGATCTACGGCACTTTGATCCAATAAAATCTTATTAAAATAATCATTTAATTCTTCTTCACTTAACTCATTAATAAACTCCAATCTTTGTTTAAAACCCTCAACTTTAGAGTTTTTAACATAATTGCCGGATGTAAGTATAAATTCTTCGTCAGTCTGGCTCAGGTAAAAAATGCCTGAATTTCCTTCCAGGAACTCTTCCTGATTATCTCCGTGTTTACTTATATTCTGGAGCATTTCAACCATGATATAATACACCTTTTTGGCCGCACTGCTCATACTCATTTGACCTTTAATTATTGAAAGAAGGCTTAAAATGTTGTTTTGGTTGAAATTCCCATTAAAATTAAGCAAAATATCTTTCTTTGATAAAAGATGGTTTAAACTCTTTATATTTTTAATTGAATCATTATCAATAGTTTCCGGTTCCACTTCGAATCCCTGTTCCTGCCTCGATGGAATTTCGGTTTGCAGATAGAAATAGGACCAATAGAGATCAACATATTCAAAATCAAAAAGAAGTTTATTCCCAGATCGCCTGGCCATTTCTATTAATCCAAGTCCTGCCCCTCCTTTGTCTGATAATTCTCCTGTACTCAGAATTTCGCGGTGGAGTTTTTTAAGTTCTTCCCGGTCGAGGCTATTTACCCTTTCAAGTCTTTGTTTTAATGAATCAACTTTGCTGTTAACAATTAAGTTTCCCGTGGTAATCAAATACCTTGAGCCTTTTTTCTGAATAGCAAATATCCCCGAATAATCCCCTGTATCGCCGGTTACATCATCCTGGTGACGTGTAACATTCTGCAATCCCTCAACCATTATAAAGTAAATCCGGTTTTGTAACGAAGATTTATCAACAAGTTTTTGAAGATTGCTTTCGGCCAGGGATAATATTTTCCTGGTCAGGGTTTGTGTAAAACTACCTCTGTAAATGTATTCAAAGTCACCATTTTCAACCCTTTGAAAAAGGTCGTAGGTGATTTTTAAAGGCTTGTTAATATTTTTTCTTCTTATCATAAGTCTGATTGATCAACTTTTACCGGAACCTGATTGTATGCCTTAAATTAAAAAAATTTGTTTTATTATGCCCGTAAAATTGTGCCAAAGACTTGAATTATTGTATCTATTTTACAATAATTTTTATCGATTTGTAACAAAAATAATTAGTTTTTTTAGATATTCAAATCATTTTTAATTTTTAACCGGAAATTAATGCTTGTTTGCTTTACTTTTTTTTAATTTTTATTTGCTATTTTTTTAAATTCTATTTTGTAAATCAACATGGTTGGGCTGCATATATTTTTATTTTTATTTAAATTATTGAAAAATAGCATTTTATGTTTATATCTTTAAATCGTTTTTCTCCTTATTTAACAAAATGGATTTTCTTCTGTTTATATTATATTTGCAGTGTTTTTTAAAGTTTATAAACATTTTTCCTGAATTTGGTTTATGTAAAGTTTTAAAATTCAGTACAATAATTGGTTCAGAATGTCGCGAATTGCAACAATAATCTTTGTTATTTTTATTGGAATAAATCTATCTTCAAGGGTTAGCGCCCAGCATGGATCATCTATTGGCCTTAAAGCAGGTGCCGGTTTTTCCAGGTATTTTTTTGTTGTATCTTCAACTCAAAACCCAATAGATCAGGGATTTGTGCCTGTATATCAAGGCGGTATTGTATTTACTCAGGTGAATCAGAAAAACCTTGGCGTTCAGATAGAATTAAACTACATTCAAAAAGCATGGCTCGAAAACATTGGCGAATCTGGGACTTATTCAGTAGTATTTGACAATTTTGAGCTGCCTTTTTTAAGTCATTTCAGAATTAATTTAAAAAAAACAGGGTTGATTATAAACATGGGGATGCACGTTTCGTATGCTTTTAATGCTAAAACTGACAGCTCAGGGATTATAAATGGTACCTCGCTGGTTAATTATAATGCCCTTGATTATAGTAAATTTGATTATGGATTGGATGGAGGAATTGGACTTGAATTAGGAAAGGATAAAAATGTATTTCTAATTCAATTGATGTTTTCGCAAGGCATGCGAAATGTTCTTGAAAGGGATCCGACAGCTATTTACAGATCTCTAAACCAAAGCCTTTTTTTAAGCATGATTTATAAAGTTTCATTTTCGAAAAAAAAGATGGTTAATCCCTGATTGTGAAATCCTCTCGAAAATGCGAACCATTTCGATAACGGATTGAAATTAAATAAGTAAAATTGTAAAATTGTCCTGAAAAATTTACAATGAGTGAAGTTTGCATAAATCTGGAAAAAATTAAAAATACTGTTCCTGGAAGCGTAAAAATACTGGCGGTTTCTAAAACCAAACCAGTTGAAATTATTCTCGAAGCCTATAATTGCGGACAACGATTATTTGCGGAAAACAAAGTTCAGGAACTTGAACTAAAATTCCAGCAACTGCCCGAAGATATTGAATGGCATATGATTGGTCATTTACAGACTAATAAAGTAAAATATATTGCTCCCTTTGTCAAAATGATTCATTCTGTTGATAGTTTAAAACTATTAGAAGTAATTAATAAAGAAGCAATTAAAAATAAGAGATCTATTCCATTTCTGTTTCAAATGTATATTGCCAGTGAAGAGTCTAAGTTTGGATTGTCAATCGAAGAATTGGAAAATATATTGCAATCATCTGAATATAAGGAGTTTAAAAATATTATTCCATCCGGACTAATGGGTATGGCTTCATTTACAAGCAACGAAGCTTTAATAAAAAAAGAATTTGCCCAAATTAAGCATCAGTTTGATTATCTAAAAGATAAATACTTCAAATTCAATCCAGAATTCTGTGAGTTATCCATTGGAATGTCGGCTGACTATCATCTGGCTGTTGAATACGGAAGTACTATTGTAAGAATTGGCAGTTCAATTTTTGGTTCCCGTAAATAATTACTGGTTCGTACGAATGGTCCCTGTACCTGTATTATTTGTATCCACTTTTTTGGGATTTCCCTTATAGTAAAGCTTACCGCTGCTGCTTACTTCTCCGCTCAAATTCTCAGTAACATTAACTTCACATGTACCGGCGCCTGTTACGTTAAATTTTATGTTTTTTGCAATAAGATTATTAGCATCAACTGAACCCGAACTTTTTAGCTTTAGATTAAAATTATTTGCCCGACCGGTTAATTGAATAAACCCTGAGCCATTCGATTGTAGGTCAAGGGTTTCAAGATCAAGATTTAACTTGACTTCGCCAGAACTTTCCGATATTAAATCTAAATTATCAACTCTTAAAACACTATCGCATATTAGATTAACAGAGCCTTCAACTTCTATTTCTGTTAACCTGTTTATATTCACAAGTATTTTAAATTCCGAAAGTTCCTTTAAGCACCTGTTCTCAAATATTTTCAATTTATTACCTGAAACCTCTGTTTTGATGAATTCAGTTAAATTACTGTCAATACTAACACTTACTTTTGGTTCAAGGCCACTTACAAGGTATACTGTTGCCTGGCCTTTAATCTGAATCTTGTCAAAATCTGTAAGGTTTCGGGTTTCAGTTCTTATATTTCCTTTGCCTTTTTTACAAATCATTGAGCAGGAATTGGCAAATAAAACAACAATCATGAACGGGAGGATTTTTGCAATTGTTTTCATTTATCCAAATTTGGTTTAATACAAAGATAGGCAATTTGTTTAATTAACCTTTCAAAGCAGTTTAATTCTGATTAAAAATAAAAGAAATTGGGTCAGTTCAAATTTGGATAATGGTTGATTGTACTTTTTTACATAAATGATTTATAAAAAACTTCGTGAATTCTTGATCTTACATGAAGGGAACTTATCCTGTTGTTCTCTATATCCGGATAAATCCTGTTTGAAAGAAATACATATACAAATTGTTCCTTGGGATCTACCCAGGCTATAGTACCTGTAAATCCTGTATGCCCAAAACTTAGTGGCGATGCCAGTGAACTTACCGGGCTTTTTTTGGTTGTTCCTGGCCTGTCAAATCCTAAAGCTCTCCTGTTTCTTGATTTCGAGTAAGCCATATTTGTAAAAAGTTCAATTGTGCTTTCCGCGAAGTATCTTTCCCCTCCGTACTCTCCTTTTTGAAGAAACATTTGCATTAATTTAGCCAAATCATTTGCATTCGAAAAAAGTCCCGCATGGCCACATATTCCACCCATCATGGCAGCGCCATAATCGTGTACATATCCCTGAATAAGTTGCTTCCGGAATTTTTTGTCCATTTCGGTAGGAATAATTCTCTCTTTTGGAAATTTGTCAATTGGATTGTAACACATTGTTGTTAAGCCCATTGGTGCATAAATAATGCTTTCGAGGTAATCCGGAAAACGCTTGGTTAACCTTTCTGAGATTATTTTATAAAAGAGGTAAAATCCCAAATCGCTGTAAAAATATCCTGCCCTTCTGCGTAAAGGCGAATCGTAAATTTTTTTGTAAATCGTATCAATATAATTTTTTTTCATAAACATATTTTCCGCAACCCTGACAGAATATTCGGAATCCTGTTTGGAAGAATAGATTTCGGGGTTCAGGATGTATTTTACACTTGTATCGCGTTCAAATGTTTTCAGGTATAGGGGGAGCCAGCCTATAAGCCTTGCCTGGTGTGCCAATACCTGTTTTACTGTAATATTTTTTTTGTTTGAACTTTCGAGTTCTTTTATGTATTTCGACATTTTTGCAGCCAGGTCTATTTTGCCTTCTTCATTAAATTTCATGATAGCGGGCATTGTTGCCGAAATTTTTGTAACAGAAGCAAGATCGTACAAATCATAATTATTTACCGGCGTTTTTTTTTCGTAGGTATGATATCCAAAGGATTTATTGTAAAACACAATACCATTTTTAATTGCAACTATCTGACAACCCGGAAAAGCCCTGGCATCAATTGCCTCAGTTACGATACTATCAATTTTTTTTAGTCTTAATTCATTGATATTAAGTTCCCTGGGTATGGCATATTTAACCCTTATTTTTTCATCTGATATCCCTGTTCTTGAAGGATACTCTGGTCCTGCTGACACCGGTAGCTTGCCTTTGGCTGCAATTCCTCCATATAATAATTGGGCCGAAAAATTCTGACTTAATTCTGAATCTTCATAAGACATTATAATTGCCGACATTTTTTTCCTGTTAAATCTGGCTAAAGTATAAGGATTGGCAAAAATAACAGGAACTACTTTTGTATATTTTGCCATTTCATGGGCAAACCAAACCGAATTATTCGTAATTCCGAATGAGGAAGGTGAATTATTGGTTTTTTGAAAGGCTATTACAACAATATCATAATCAACAAGTTTATTAATTATTGATTTGAATGCATTTATATCGGCGTTTTTTTCAATTGTAAAATGATTTACATTATCATAAAGATCCATCGTTTTTTGAAATACCGAAATATTGCCGGAACCAATTGAAACGGATGCAATTTTTACAGAATCAATTTTTTTAAATGGTATTATCTCATTTTTATTTTCAACCAATGTAATTGCTGATTCAATCAACTTTTGCCTGGTATATTGCGCTTCTGAATTATTTAAGTCGGCTACAAGGTTTTCAATTTGAACCGGACTATAATTGTCCAGGCCTGCCCATTTTTTTGCCTGAAGTATTTTATAACACCTTTGATTTACTTCATCTTCACTAATTAATCCTGACGAAACTGCTGATTTTATTTCATTTATTGCAGCTCCAATATCCTGTGGCATTACAAGCACATCAGTACCTGCCATAAAAGTTTTTAATGCAATTGCACCAGGCGCATTATAACTACTTACGCCCTGCATGCCTAAAGCATCAGTAAATATAAGTCCTTTAAATCCAAGATTATCTTTTAGTAAGCCCGTAATTACTTCTTTTGATAAACTTGAGGCACTGTTTGGCGAAGAGTCCAATGCCGGCACGTGTAAATGACCAACCATTATGCCTGTTAATCCATTGTTAATTAAATATTTAAATGGGAATAGTTCAATGGAATCCAAACGTTGTACAGTATGATTTATGACCGGTAAGGTTTTATGTGAATCTGATTCGGTATCGCCATGTCCGGGAAAATGTTTTGCAGTAGTAATTAATTTTTTCGATTGCATACCAAACATATAGGCAAAGCCTTTTTGGGCAACATTTAAGCGCTCCTCTCCAAACGATCTGCTGTTTATTACAGGGTTCGCAGAATTGTTGTTTACATCCAGTACCGGAGCAAAATTTATATGTACGCCTAGCCTGTTACATTCCCTTCCTACTTCCAGGCCAAAATCATAAAGAATTTTGTCGTCCTGTATAGCTCCCAGCATCATTTGTCTGGGAAAAACAACAGTGCTGTCGAGGCGCATCGAAGGCCCCCATTCTGCATCCTGTGCAATAAAAAGCGGTGTTTTTGAAATTTTCTGGTAATGATTTGTGAGCTGTGCCTGGCGAACAGGTCCACCCTGGAAAAAAATGAGACCCCCGGGTTTATAGGTTTTAATAATATTTTCTATGTTTTGCTGATGTTCCTTTCCAAGGTTCGAATAGGCTGCAACCATTATTAACTGACCTATTCTCTCTTCCAGGCTTAAGCTATTAAAAACAGAATCAATCCACTTGCTTTTGTACTTTATAAATTCAGGATCATTGTCCTTCGGTGTCTTTGTTTCATTAGTTTCTTCAAAAAAAATAAAACTGCTTACAACAAAAAAGAGGCTAAAGAAAACCAGAACTTTTATACTTATAGAAATTACTTTCATGCTTCGAACCATACTTTAATCAAAGCAAATATAATGCAATAATTACAATACATAGAAATTTTCTAATTATTTTTTACTTTTTTACAAATCCATCATTCATATTTACAAAAAAAGCACACCGGAAAGTGTGCTTTTTTTATCAGGACAAGCTGGCTATTAAATTGCCACACCGCCTCTCTCTCCGGTTCTTATCCTGATACATTCTTCCAGTGGAATTATAAATATTTTTCCATCGCCAATTTCGCCTTCTGAATGTCTTTTTGCAGTTCGCATGATTGTATCAACCGTAATATCAACAAATTCATCATTTACCGCTATTTCAAGTCTCATTTTAGGATTTAGGCTTGGAATTACCTTTTTTCCCCTGTAGATTTCTTCCTTTCTTTGTTTACCATGCCCCGACACTCTGCTCACAGTTATCCGGGTGATGTCAGCTTCAATTAATGCCTCACGAACAATATCAAGCTGCGTTTCGTGGATGATTGCTATTATTAGTTTCATTTTTTCAAAATTTTTGTTAATCGAATTGCTTTAAAATTTTTCCAAATTTGTTAGTTACATTAATTTGGATTTAACATTCCATAACCACTTTCACCATGGTAAACGGTGTCGAGTCCTTTCATTTCCTCATCTGAAGATGAACGTAATTTAAAAACTTTATTAACAACAAACACGATAATGAAAGTTAAAACTGCAGCATAAACAATTGATATTCCAACTGCTGTAGCCTGAACACCAAGCTGTTGCCAAATTGACCAGCTGCCTCCGTTATTTGCAGCGGCTGTTTGCATCCAGCTGTCGCGGATAAAAAATGTAAGGAAAATAGCACCAACTATTCCTCCAATTCCGTGAATACCAAATGCATCCAAAGTATCGTCAAAGCCAAATTTATTCTTTTTACTGATGAAAATATAACATATAAACGAGGCAATTAATCCCAACATAAGTGCACCAAAGGGTTTAACTACACCAGCTGCCGGAGTTACCGCAACAAGTCCTGCCAGAATACCGCTCACGAATCCAAGTGCACTCGGTTTACCCTGGTGAAAATTCTCAATTATTATCCATGTAAATGCTCCGCTTGCTGCAGCCACCTGGGTAGCAGTTAATGCCTGTGCTGTACTTAGTCCGCTTGATACGCTGCTTCCTGCATTAAATCCAAACCATCCAACCCACAATAATCCTGCACCTATTATAGTCATTACCAGATTGTTAGGCCTTGCACCAATTTTTGGGAAACCCCTGCGTGGACCCAGGTAAATTGCTGCTATCAGACCGCTTACCCCAGCACTAATATGAACTACGGTCCCACCTGCAAAATCTATTGCACCACTTGGGCCCATGTTAAACAAGAAACCATCAGAAGCCCAAACCCAATGACATAATGGATTATAAACCAAAATACCCCATAAAGCGATAAATACAACATATGCTTTAAAAGATATTCTTTCTGCAAATGCTCCGGCTATAAGGGCTGGCGTAATAATCGCAAATTTTCCCTGAAACATCGAAAAAACATATTCCGGAACACCACTTGACATGATAGATTCGTCTATGCCATTAAGAAAAAAATAATTGCTGTTCCATCCAAACCAGCCACCCATCACATTTTGTCCAAATGCCATAGCATATCCGATTGTCATCCATAAAACTGTCATAACCCCCATGGCAGCGAATGAATGCATCATCGTACCAAGTACATTTTTCGATCTGACTAGTCCTCCGTAAAACATGGCTAAACCGGGTATCATTAATAATACCAGTGCGGTGGAGGTGAGCATCCACGCAGTTGCTCCCGAATCAATAGGTGTTCCGTCTTCAGCAAAAACGCTTGGAACAAATAAGAAAAATGTTATCAAGAGCAGAAAATGTTTAAATCTTAGTTTGTTCATATTAAAAAAATTTAGTTAGAATTAAAATTGATCTAAATCGGAACAAACATATCTATAAAAAAAACACCATCAAAATAAAAAGTACTAAAAAATCTAAATCAACCTTAAAAAAATATACCATTAATGAATAAAAAGCATAAATATATTAGACTACCCCCTTTATTTTAATGTCAAGATTAAAGAAAAGCATTATTTTGTTTTTTTAACTTAAAGGTTGAGTTAGAATTTATTTTTTACAAGTTTATCACCATTTGAGTGCCTTATATAAAGTGAAGATGTATTTAATAGGCTTATAAATTTGATTTTTAGAATTAAAACATTATTAATTAGTAAATTAAGGATATATTCAAATTCCCTTTGAATTATTTCTGGCGATGATGTTTGCTTTTAAAATGTTCCGGGTAAAATAGCCTATTCTTCACTTTTTAAACATTGACATGTAAGGTAGACGAGGCGACAGACATAAATAAGAAGCGCTAAGCGATTTGGTTGGAGAAACTACCTGATTTTTGGTTAAGGTCTGATTTAGAGAATGTTTGACGCAAATGAAGTGTGGATGAATCAGAATATCTGACAGTTTATCTTTTTTTTATTTAACTGGGTTTAAAACAATTTCATTGAAAGATTTGTTAAGCTTTATTCCAGGTTCTTCAGCTTGTTCATCCATAAAGGGTTTCAATCAATTTTTTAAAAGTATTGGATTATCGCAAAAAAAAACCGGGACGTTTTATCCCGGCTGAACTTATCATCCTTCTTAAATATAAATATGAAAATAGTTTTAGTTAATTATCCCAAATAACTTTTCAAAAGTTTGCTTTTTGAACCACTTCGTAATCTTTTTATTGCTTTTTCTTTTATTTGGCGGACCCTCTCACGGGTCAATCCAAACTTATCACCAATTTCTTCGAGTGTAAGTTCAGCGCAATTTATTCCAAAAAAAGCTTTTATAATTCCTTTTTCCCTTTCTGTGAGTGTTGAAAGTGCCCGGTCAATTTCTTTAATAAGCGATTCTTTGATTAATTCATAATCTGTTTTAGGCGTATCATCGTTTGTTAACACGTCTAAAAGATTATTTTCATCATCATCCGAAAAAGGGGCATCTACTGAAATGTGTTTACCCGAAATCCTCATTGTGTTGGCAATCTTGTCTTTAGGCAGTTCAAGCACTTTTTCAAGTTCCTGGGGTGTAGGCATTCTTTCAAATTCCTGTTCAAATTGAGAAAAAGCCTTATTAAGCCGGTTTAAAGAACCAACCTGATTAAGCGGAAGCCTTACAATTCTGGATTGTTCAGCCAAAGCCTGCAAAATGGATTGTCTTATCCACCACACTGCATATGAAATGAATTTAAAGCCTCTTGTCTCATCAAACTTATCAGCAGCCTTTATCAATCCGATATTTCCTTCGTTAATCAAATCTGGCAAGGTGAGCCCCTGGTTCTGGTATTGTTTGGCCACAGAAACTACAAATCTTAAGTTAGCCCTTGTTAGTTTTTCAAGCGCTTCCTGATCTCCTTTTTTAATTCTCTGCGCTAACTCAACTTCTTCCTCCATCGAAATTAATTCTTCCCTTCCTATTTCCTGTAAATATTTATCCAGAGATGCACTTTCCCTGTTTGTAATTGATTTTGTTATTTTTAATTGCCTCATGTTTTATTAATCTTACGGTAAATCTTTTTGAAAAGAACGATTTCTAATATCCTGAATATTTCAAATATTCCACAATCATTTACATTAATTGACTCAAAAATTACGCCAACAGTATTTTTTAATTTATTAAATTAAATAGCTGTTAAATAGGTTATTAAATCCTATTGCCGACTTAAATATCTCAATCTCCTCATTCCATTCCAAAGGCATAATATTCCACAAGCCCATTAGAATATATACCCCTTAAATAAACTCCACCACTTGCGTCTTTTAAAACTTTTGCAATATCTTCAGCACTGTTTACAGGTATTTTGTTTACATGAGTGATAATATATCCTTTTCTTACTCCTGCTTTAAGTAGTTTACCCGGATATAATTCGGATACTTTAACTCCATTTGTAATACCCAAACTCTCCTTTTCCTTTTTGGTGATGGCTGCAAAAGTTGCACCCAAAGCAGAAATATTATCGGAGTTAACCACTTCTGTTCCACCAGTTTTGTTCTGCAAAGTTACAGAGACTACTTTTATTTTCTTATCTCTTATATACGTAACAGTAATTTTATCACCCGGCTTGTAAGTACTGACCTGCTCTTGAAGTTCAGCCACCGTGTTCACTTCCCGTTCTCCGATTTTAATTATTACATCATTTTTCATTAATCCGGCTTTTGCAGCAGAACCATCATTTAATACATCTTCAATATAAACACCCTGTATTTTATCAAGGCTAAGCGATTTCGACAGTTCATCTGTCATATCCAGAATTACAACGCCCAATACAGCTCTCTGAACTACTCCATATTCTTTCATATCGGCTATTACTTTGGTAACAATGCTCGATGGAATGGCAAAAGAATATCCTGTATATGATCCTGTTTGTGTTGCAATGGCTGAATTTATACCAATTAGTTCACCTTCAATATTTACCAGGGCACCGCCGCTATTACCAGGATTTACAGCAGCATCGGTTTGTATGAACGATTCAATTGAATATTGACCTTGCATAATGTTTATATTTCTTCCTTTTGCACTAACAATACCAGCAGTTACAGTTGAAGTAAGATTAAAAGGATTGCCCACTGCAAGCACCCATTGGCCTACCTTAACATCATCAGAATTTCCAATTGGAATCACAGGAAGATCAGTGGCATCTATTTTTATCAATGCCAGGTCTGTAGATGGATCTTTTCCAATTACTTTAGCTTTGAAACTTCTTTTATCATTCAAAACCACTTCAATTTCATTCGACATATCAACAACATGGTTGTTTGTTACAATATAGCCGTCGGTGGAAACTATAACTCCTGAACCAATTCCAATATTGGGCTGTGAAGGCTGATTCCTGAAAAAGAAATCATAAAATGAATATCCCTCATTAGCTGCAGAAATAGTTTTAATGTGAACAACTCCATGTACAGTTTTTTCAGCGGCGTAAGTAAAGTCAGCATTTGTTCCGGAAAGGGTTTGACTTGTTAAGCGACCAATTGTTTCATCGTGTGGAACATTTAAATTTATTTCTTCTTTTCCCGAAATTAATTTATTACCGGCCAGTGCTATAATTCCCCCCAAAGTAGCTATCATTAAAATAAATAATGCATTTTTTACCTTCATATTTTTATTATTTAATGGTTTATATATTCGTAAATTAAATGTTTGTTAGTTAATTCTATGTTCATTTAAATCTGTTATTATTGAAAAATTTTTAAACTTTTTACAATCTGAATTTGTTGGTTCAGTTAATAAAACGTTTCTGTTTTTTATTTGTTTGCAAGAATAATATAGTTCTTTTTCATTTTTTACTTTTTAAATTGTTCTGCAGATGCTTTGATTTGCTAAATTTGTTACTATTGTAAAATAAATGAATAGCAAAAATCTGAACAAACAATTAACGATATTTAACACGAAAATGAAAATTGAATTCTACAAATACCATGGTGCCGGGAATGATTTTATTTTAATCGACGATAGAACAAACAATCACCAGGTGCTTGATTCTGATAAAATTAGTTTTTTATGCCATAGAAGGTTTGGGATTGGTGCCGATGGGCTTATGTTTTTAAAATCAATCGCGGGATACCATTTTAATATGGAATACTATAACTCTGATGGAAGGATAGGAACAATGTGTGGTAATGGAGGTAGATGTATCACTGCCTTTGCAAGAGATTTGGGAATTCTCGACCAAAAAGCAAGTTTTATGGCCAGCGATGGTCTGCATGAGTCTTTTATTGACAGCAGCGGCCTTATCAGCCTGAAAATGAAAGATGTTGATAATATAATTATTGAAGATGATTATTATTTTCTCGACACTGGTTCGCCCCATTATGTAACTTTTGTTGAAGACATTAATAAAACTAATGTTTATCAGGAAGGCAAAAGAATCAGGAACAGTGACGTTTTTAAACCTGCAGGGACGAATGTTAATTTTGTTTCCCTTAAAAATGATAACCTTTTCATCAGAACTTACGAAAGAGGCGTGGAAGATGAAACTTATGCCTGTGGTACCGGTTCAGTTGCTTCGGCCATTGCCTTTGCTCTAAAATTTAAAATAAACCAAAAAAAAGTGCAGTTAAACACCCTTGGAGGAGTCCTGGAAGTAAGCTTTGAACGCGAAAACTTAAAATTTTCCGATATCTATCTAAAAGGTCCTGCTAAATTTGTTTTTAAAGGAATTATTGAGATTTAATTAACCGGCATTGACGTCATTTAAAGATATTTAAAAATAATATCCAATTTTTATCCAGTGATTTACAGCGTTATCAAAATTATTAGTACTGATTTTATATTCAATAGGTCCAAAAAAAGTTTTTATTCCGATTCCTAAAGATGTACCAAAATATATTTGAGATGGTTTAAAAATATCGTCGAAACTTTTTTCTGAAATACCGGCATTTGTATTAAAAAAAATAAATTTGTTCTGCCATGGCTCAATCCGAAGCTCCAGATTTCCGGTTAAAATGTTTTGTGCTGAAATTTGCATAAATCTGTAGCCCGAAAGCGGAAAAATGTAATTTTTAAAATTTAATTCTCCACCCATAAAAAACCGATCGTTATAAAACAGAGAATCTGCCGCTGTAAATGCGCCAGTAAAAGTATGTCGGTAGGTTAATTTCTCCGAAAGTTTAAAATATTGATCGTAATTTATCCTGAATTTCCAAAACTTTTTATCATAATCAAATGTCGATTCGGAATACTGGTTAAGCATATATCCAACATAAAGATTTAAACAGGAACCCGATTCAGGATAAATATTCCGGTCATAAGTATCATGTTTTAATTCGGTATATAACATAATGCCTGTTTTTGATGGAACCTTTCCTTCTATGGTAAAATTCTTAGGGTCGAATTTTTTATAGCTTATTTCGGCGCCAAGTATAAAAAGTGTTGAATTTCCTAATGAGGATGCAAAACCGGACCTGGTTAGGAAGGAATTGTTATTTATATCCGTATTCAACGAATCATTTATATTGTAAAGTGTTTCTTCAATATTATAGTATTCACTGTGAAAAATAAAGCCAACACTAGGCTTGAATCTTGTAAATATTGAATAATCTATTGAAAATTCAGGTGATAAACCAAGTTTTGCATCAAGGAGTAATCTCGAACCTTCTCCCAAAATATTCCGGAATGTACCGTTAATTCCAATTGAAGCATTTAAATAATTGTTAAACTGAATACCAACTTTATATATTGAAAATGGTTGCTCTGTTACCCTTATTACCAGGTCGGTTCCGTTTTCATATTGTACAATGCGATAATTTACTTTCTCGAAATAACGACTCCCAAAAAGTCTTGAAACTGCTTCTTCAATATCATTTAATGTTACCCAACTCGAGTCTTTGATATTTAGTTTACTTTTAACCAGACTTTTCGATACCTTGTTTAACCCTTCGAAAAGTATCTTTTTAATGTAAATTGAGTACAATGAGGGCGGTGATTTGGTCTTTACAGAGTCCTGTCCAATATTTAGCCTGGTTTTAAGTTCTTTAAGTTGATTTTCAACAAGCAAGGCTGCTTTTTCTCCGTTTTCAATAAGCGTATCGGCTGCATAAAAACTACTGGCATCAAATCCTGTAATATCCGGTTTTATTAAAATGTCAACCAGTTTAGTTTCTTTTACATTTGTTTGTTCGTTTAGAAAACTGGCTGCCTGTTCCATTATTTTTAACATGGAAGTAAGCTGATCCTTTTTATATAATGGAGATGCCACGTCAACCCCAATAACAATATCAGCACCCATATTTTTTATATCGCTTACCGGAAAATTTCTTACTAAACCTCCGTCTACCAGTAATTTGCCATCAATTTCAACGGCACTGAAAACAGAAGGGATTGCCATACTTGCCCTGATAGCATCAGGAAGATAACCTTTATTTAAAACAACAGCTTCGCCTGTTTCAATATTGGTGGCAATACAGGCAAACGGAATCTGGAATTTCGAAAAATCGTTTACATTATGGACTGACCAGGTTATTTTTGATATTTCCATTTCTAAACGCTGGCCAAGTATTAATCCGGTGGGAATAACCGGCTTACCTTTTTTCATTGGCACCTCAAGGAAATATTTGCCTTCAAGATCTTTTTCTTCAATAGAAATTAAGTTTCGCGGTGTGCTGCCATCAAATATTTCATCCCAATCCATGGAAAGTGCAATTTTTTCAATTTCAGTGGCACTGTACCCAATTGCATAAAGTGATCCAATTATTGAACCCATGCTTGTTCCTGTAATATAATCAACGGGAATATTATTTTTTTCAAGAACTTTTAATACCCCAATATGAGCAAGACCTTTAGCGCCCCCACCGCTTAAAACCAATCCTACTTTTGGTCGGTTAGTATTGTTTATTTGAGTTTTTAAGTTGACTTGAAAAGTTAACAGACAGTATACAAGAATGAGAAAATATTTCCATTTTGAGTGGAACGACATAATTTTTCGGATTTTTGTATTTAAAAAATATTATTGGGTGTAACTGTTCCTTATTTTATTTATTTCGTGGTACAGGCTTAAAAATATTTCAGGTGTAATGGTTAAATTTCTATTTTTATCTGAATTTAATACTGTCGCATTCGACTGGTTACTATCAGGCGGGGCAACCATTTTGTCGTATATTTGTTTTAGCCTGTTCATATCATCAATAACAGGCTGAATTTGATTGATTTTCGAAAAATTTTCGAGCGATTTTATAACCAGTAACAATGAATTTCTTTGTTCAGACACCCTGTCCACCAACTCTTTATTTATAGTACCAGATTGTTTGGCCAATTGCATAGCAAGGTAAATTCCTTCAACCCAGCCGCCTACCTGAACCATCAATGCTATTTCAGGACGATTATTATCGTTTAGGATTTTACCTGAATTAAAAAAAATATCCTTTACATATATTTTTATACTATCCTTATTATACAGGTTATCTTCAAGTTTTATAATATCATTCTGATTTACCAGATCAATTATTCCTAAGCCATCTGCAAGTGTTTTAACCGCCGAAAGGTAATCAATGGTCACCTGCTTTTGATCATAAAAACTGGTGAAACTTAAATCGGCACAATAAATTCCCAGGTTAAGAGCCATACTTTGGCTAGTTTCGTAATAAGGAACATTCTTAACGGGATTAAGAATTTTTTCCTCAAATTTAACTCCGGCTTTATTCAACAATTCTGCTGCGTCAACAGGTGAGGGTATTGTATTAAATACATCCATGGTAGAAGCAAGTATAATATTACTGTCCGCAGGGGCGGATTTTACAGCTTCCTGGTTTTGGTTCACTGATTGGTTACACGAAAAAAGTAATAATGATACCAAGATTATCATTGGAAAGGTGGATTTGGTTTCTTGTTTCATGTCTATCTTTTGTTGGTGAACTATCTGATTTTTAAATGTATATTACATTTCATCAACTATTCTAATAAGTTTTTGGGTAATCAACTTATTTTTACCTTTGCAAGTTATAAAAAAATAGCTAATGACTGAAGACAAAAATACTAAATTGCTTTTAATAAGACTTCAGAGTCAAAATAAAGATGAGATTCTTAGTGCTATTGACGATGTTAAAGAAACTGGTCGTCCTGAATTAATATCCGCACTTCTCGATATCCTTGTTCAACATACCGACATTGAACTTCAGGCAGCAGTATTTGGGATTTTAAATGAGCTGAAAAATCAGAAATGCGCCATCGAGATTGTAAATGCCTTAAAATCAAAAAAATACAATAATTTTAGAAACCAGATTTATTTATCTTGCTGGTCCTCAGGTTTGGATTACAGTGAATACTTACCTTTTTTTGTGGAACTCTTTATTGCTGAAGACTTTATTAATGCCTTTGAAATTTTTACCCTTATCGAGACATTTGAACGTGAATACGATGTTTTAATTTTGGACAAACTTGTTTATAATCTGAAATCCTGTGCTTTAGGAAGTGAAGAAACTAAAAACAGACTTTTAACCGAACTTATTCATCTATTGGAAAATAAAAAAACAGAAAGACTTCATCCAAATTAAAACAATGCAGTTTACAATATTATGGCAAATGTAGTAATTGGCCTTTCAGGCGGGGTAGATTCGAGTGTTGCAGCTTACTTGTTAAAAGAAGAAGGGCATAACGTAACTGCACTTTTCATGATTAACTGGCACGATACTACCGGTGTGCTTACGGGTGACTGTCCCTGGGACAACGATTTAATGTTTGCCAGATTGGTGGCCAAAAAACTTGAAATTCCCTTTCATGTGGTTGATTTGAGCGAGCATTACAGAAAAAAAGTAGTTGATTATATGTTTGAAGAGTACCAGAAAGGCCGTACTCCTAATCCTGATGTACTCTGTAACAGGGAAATTAAGTTTGATATATTCATTGACGAAGCGGTTAAACTGGGGGCTGAGTTTGTTGCCACTGGCCATTATTGCAGAAAAGAAATATTTACAGTTGAAAACTCACAGATATTCAGGTTATTGGCAGGAAAAGATCCAGGTAAAGATCAGAGTTATTTTTTATGCCAGATTTCTCAGCAACAGCTTAGTAAGGCTCTGTTTCCAATTGGGCATTTGCTTAAATCGGAAGTTAGGGAAATTGCAAAAAAACAGAAACTAGCCTCTGCTGACAAAAAAGATTCACAAGGAATTTGCTTTGTCGGAAAAGTTGACCTTCCTGTTTTTCTTCAACAAAAGTTAAAAACGAAAAGAGGAGATATCATCGAAATACCAGAAGAATTATACAAAAATCCGGACAAAATAGACCATGGAGGGAGATCATCACTTCCATACATTTATCAAAGAACGGATGGTAAGAAGGTTGGCGAACATGATGGGGCTCATTTTTTTACTATCGGACAGCGAAAAGGATTAAATATTGGGGGCAAACCACTTCCTTTGTTTGTTATCGCTACAGATATTGAAGAAAATATTATTTATGTTGGTCAGGGTCAGGATCATCCGGGATTATTCCGAAATTCACTTTTCATAGCCGAAGAAGATATTCATTACCTTAGAAATGATTTGATTATGCAGCCCGGTGAAAAAGCAAAATACCTGGTAAGGCACAGGTATAGGCAACCCCTTCAAAAAGCAGAAATTACAAAATTGGAAACCGGGTTGAATATTGATTTTGAACTTCCGCAAAGAGGAATTACCCCCGGACAATTTGCTGCCTGGTACAAGGATGAAGAACTTATTGGATCCGGACCAATCTGGCGATAATGCCAGGTTATTTTATTTTGTTACGAAAATGAATTGAATCGCCCCATTCATTATATCCAATAGTATCACCGGTCATGGCTATTCTGGCTTCCAGACAGTTTGTACAATCATCAGCGCCTTCATCAATACATGGCTTATTCTCATAAAGCTGGTAATTTACCCTGTTAGAGCCAGGTGTGATATTTGGCATGATGATATTTGCACCCGCTTTTAATGCTTTTTCCCGTCCAATAGGATCAATAGCCTGAAGGGCTGTGGCTGCTGCAATATTAATGTCTTTCATTATTATTCTGAGAACGGAAATCATTTTTAAACTAAGGTAAAACCTTTCATTTAGCGGCATTAAAATATCCTTATGGTTATAAAGTGGGGTTTCTTTATGTTCTATATAAGGGCCCATTCCCACCATATCAACATCAAAATCCCTGAAGAAAAGTAAATCATCTGCCAAATCCCCGTAAGTTTGATAGGGGAGGGCAATCATTACACCAGTACCAGTCTGATATCCTGATTCTTTCAGATCATAAAGTGCTTTTAATCTTGTTTCAAAATTATGTCTCGCATTTTCAGGATGAATCTTATAAAAAAGATTTTTATTTGTGGTTTCTATTCTCAGCAAATACCTGTGGGCACCTGCTGCATACCATAACTTATAAGTTTCTGGTGTTTGCTCTCCTAACGAAAGGGTAATGCCAATTTCGTTGTTGGTAGATAGCTTAATTTTTTTTATCAGTTGCTCAATTCTACTGATATAGTTTTCATCGATGCGCTCGCCTCCTTGTAATACAACTGATCCATATCTGTTTTCGTGTGCAAACCGGACAGCTTCCAGAATTTGATCATCACTTAATTCATATCGCTCCACTTCTTTGTTTCCGGCACGAATTCCGCAATAAAAACAATTCTTGGTGCATAGGTTCGAAAACTCAATTAAACCCCTGAAATAGGTTTTAAGTCCAACGTTTTGCTTTTTAACTTCGTTGGCTTTTGAAAATATTAATTGCTGGTCTGTACCTTTGGCCTGAAGCAGCCAAACAATATCTTGTTTTGTAAACTCCTTCTGGTTAAGTATTTCAGATACAGTTTTTTGCATTTTGCTTTAAATTAAAACTCATTATAAGTTTCAATAAAATTTCTTTGTGTTACATAAAAAGACTATTTAGCCCAGCCTTTAAAGGTAAATGCGCAGTTTCTGAACGAAGGATCAATTTTAATGTAAGTATCTGTTATTTTGTCCATTACCCACTTGTTTATTTCGTCCTGTTTTTTCTGATTAAGCGACATTTCCTGAATCATCTGGTAATCGTCTTTAAGGTTTACGGTGTGGGCTTTAACTGCTTTTGTAAGGAAAATTATCTTATAAACAGGAAGTCCGGTGGGGTCTTTGGCTTCAAAAGCATCTGAAATTTCTCCTGCCTTAATGTTTTTCAAAGCAAAATTGATGCTTGGATCAATTTGTTTTGCTTCCCATTGTGCATTTCCAGTGTATGGATTAACCATTCTCCCACCATTCAATCTGGAGTCTTCATCGTCAGAATATTTAATGGCTGCCTGTTCAAAAGTTAGTGTATCGGTTCTTATAATATTAGCCAGGCTGTCGAGAAAATCCTTTGCTTTTTGTTTTGATTCTGACGAAACTTTTGGAACCAATAAAATATGCCTGAAATCAACTTTGTCTCCATTTTTTGCCTCCAGCTTAATTATGTGAATACCATATTCGGTTTCAACAATATCCGAAACTTCACCCACTTCAAGGTTAAAAACGGCGGCCGCAAACTCAGGTACCAGTTCTCCTCTTCCAACACCCGACATTTTACCTCCGTTTTTTGCCGAACCCGGATCATCGGAATAAAGAACTGCCAGTGTTTTAAAATCTTCACCCTTGGTAACAATTCTTTCACGAATGGCATTTAATCTATCCCTTTGGGCTTGTTTTTCAGCGGCAGTCATTGATGGTTTCCTTGTAATCTGCGAAAGCTCGAACGAGGCATCCAGGATTGGTAAACTGTCCTTAGGAATTCTATTGAAGAACTTTTTAACTTCCGATGGCGTTATCTTTACATTTTTAGTGATTTCACCCTGCATTTTTTTTGCAATTAGCTGATCCTGAACAATGTCCGTAAAACTTTCTTTTATGTCGGTAATAGATTTACCAAAATAATCTTCAATTTTTGTTGGGGCAAGGTCCCGTTCAATATCTGCAATTCTTCCTTCTATTTCTGCTTCTACTTCCTTTTCAGATACTTCAACACTGTCTATCTGAGCCTGCACAACCAATAATTTCTGAAAAAGTAATTGCTCAAGTATATCACATTTCTCATTTTCCCTGGTTTGCATACCCCTTGCCTGCATCTGGAAATACTGTTCTTCTACCTCCGAAAGCAGTACAGATTGGTTTCCTACTACTGCTATTACTTTATCAAGGATTTGACCGTCCGGAAGTTTCTGATCCTGGGCTTTTAAGTAAACAACATTTACTAATAAAAAGATTGTGCCTAATAGAAATCTCATTTTTTATTTTTTAAGTGTGTATTTTATTATTTTTTGTTTTTTTCATTAAAAAGTTCAATGTCTTTTTTGTCCAGCATGTTGTAATATATATTGGTTTCCAGGTCGTCAATCAAACTTTGTTTACGCTGATTCAATAAAATTCCCTGAATATTTCCTTCCACAAAAACAAGAGGGGCAACTGCATCTTTAAGTCTGTAATTAGTGATATTTAAAAGATAGGAATAAAGCGAATCTTCAACTTCTATAAAACTGTTCGTTTTTAAAAATGCCTCCTGATCATCAACTCTAAAAGGTATTTCAATAATTACGTCTTTAAAATATATCCACTCATTTTTAAAGTTTTTGTATTCTGCTGAATTTTCCTTACAATATTTAAATACCATATCAATATCTTTTTCCCTGGCCGAACGGTAAAGGCTTTTCACCATACTGATATTGGGAGTGGTTTTAAGTATTTTTATAAAAGTTGCTTTTACCGCGGGTTGAACAAGTTTGAATTCTGCCTCGTGTTCGGTATAAAACGTATTTATTTGTTTTTCAGTAACTATTGTATCTAGATTTTGTTCAATAAATTTTTGTTTGTACCTAAAAATGAGCAAGTCCATCCTGTAATCTTCAAGCTCTTTCGTAACATCTTTTTGCTCTTCTGCCAGATTCAGTTCTGCTGTTTTGGTCATAGCTTGTCTTTTTACCCAGAAATCAATAAAACTCTTAACTTTATTAATACTGTCCTCAGCGCTAAGCCCACTTTGAACCACTCCGGCAAGATCTTCTTTGTATAAAAATTTATCATAAACCCGTGCAATGGGCGTTTTGTTCATGTCTTGCTGGTTGTTGCATGATAATAAACCCAATAAAAGGCAGAAAAATAGAATTACATTAACTGGTAACTTCATTTGTTATTTTTATTTAAAACATTGCGTTAAAAACACTTTCATTAACATTAACCTTGTATTTATATCTTAGCCCATCTATCCATTTTTTTTCTATTTCTGCCGAATAATCAACTTTGACCTGATTCTTAATTTCTTCATAGGGTTTTTCGAAGTTTTTTACTTCAGTATTTAACCACAATATTTTTTGGCTATCTTTAAAAATCACTAAACGCTCATTATCAGCTATTTGTCCATTTTTCTTTAACTGCAGATATCTATCAAATTCAGGATTACTTCCTGAAATTTTATTAATTCTTTCAATAAAGTGGAAATCAGGGTCGTACAATTGCTTTATCCTCGATTCTATTTCTTCATCACTCATTCCGACACCTTTGTATTTTCTAAATTGCTTTTCGATTTTATCCTTGTCTTCGGTCCCATATTTAAATACAGAAACATTGGCAGTTACAAGATTATTGTATTTTGAATAGTTTTTGGAATAATACTTTTCAAGTTCGGCTTCATTTTCAATTTTCTGGTTAATTTCTATAGCCGTAATTTCATTAAACAAAAGTCCGTCTTTGTAGTTGTTTAGAATCTGATTGTATTGCTTGTTGTTTTTTTCTAACATTAATCCTTCATATTTTAATAACTTTTCATTGACGAATTTTGTAAAAACTTGATATAGAAATGGTTCAATCTGAATTGCTTGCCCTGTTATCTGATTTCCTTCAAGGTATTTTAAAAATTCTTCTTCGGTAAAATTCTGATTTGAAAAAGAAAAAAGCATTGCCGAAAAATCAACCCCGTCAGGGATTTTCCAGTCTCCCGCATAAATTGTACTGTCGACAAACTGTTTGATTTGCGAGATATCGTAGTTATCTGTATACCCGTACTTTTTCTTTAAATCTTCCATTGAATTCTGGAGCAGAATTTCGCCTCTTTCACTTGCTAATATTTTGTCCTCTAGCTGGCTCTTTATTTGCAAATAATCCGGAAAATCTTTGTGGGCCAGCCTTTTTACGATATGCCATCCAAATCTGCTTAAAAAAGGTTTTGAAAATTCACCATCTTTTGTCAGACTAAAAGCTGCCATTTCAAATTCATGTGGCAACATTCCTGTTACAACCCAGGGCAGTTCGCCTCCATTTGCGCCTGACCCTTTATCATCAGAATATCTGTTGGCCAAAGCACTAAAATCCTGACCTGATAATAACAGGTTATAAATACTGTCAATTTTAAATTTTATTTGAGCAGAATCAGCTTTATTTCCCGAAAAAGCAATTAAAATATGCGAGAATTTAAAACTTCCTGGATTTTCTCTTTTTTCAACAAACTGAATAATATGATATCCTTTTGATGAACGTATTGGATTTGAATATTTCTCTTGTGTATGGCTGTATAAATAATCCTCAACCTGCATGGGTAACATAAAAGGCAAAGTGAACCATAAATCTCCACCATCGTAGGCGGCTTGCGGATCGTCAGAAACTTGTCGGGCTACTTTGTCAAAGGCTTCTCCGTTGATTAATCTTCTTTGTACTTTCAAAGCTTTTTGAAAAGCAAGGGCAGTGTCTTTAGGCAAGGAATTCGGTAGTATTTTTACCAGGATTTGACTTGCCCTGATTTCTGTCTTCATGCGCTGGTAGGTTTGTTGGGTAACAGCGTTTAGCAACTCCTTATCAACGATATTTTTTTTTGTGATCTGGTTTTTAAATATTTCAAGTTTTTTTTGAAATGTTTGACTATTATCCAATCCTAAATTCTTCGCCTCTAAAATTTTTAATGTGTAGTCAGTAAATTGTTTTAAAGCTTCTTTTGCTGAGTCTTTATTTTTTAACAGATCACCCGGAAAGTTTTGGTTACAATAATCCTTAAATTCTGATGTTGAGATTTTCTTTGCGCCAATTGTAAGCAATACCTCTTGCTGGCCCGAAATTATACCGGAAATGAATAAAATTGAAAGAAGAAGAATAGATATTTTTTTTAAATACATTCTTAACCTATAAGATGTTAAAATATAAGAAGTTATTATCTGCTATAGTTGGGTGCTTCCCTTGTAATTGCAACATCATGCGGATGGCTTTCTATCATCCCTGAATTTGAAATTTTAACAAATTTTGCCAGATGAAGCGAATTTATATCAGGAGTGCCGCAATATCCCATTCCTGCCCTTAATCCGCCAATCAGTTGATAGGTTACTTCAACAAGCGAGCCTTTGTAGGGTACACGAGCAGCAATTCCCTCTGGTACCAGCTTGGCTATATCATCTTCAGTATCCTGAAAATACCTGTCTTTAGAACCTTGTTGCATTGCTTCAATCGAACCCATTCCACGATAAGATTTGAATTTTCTACCCTGGTAAATAATGGTTTCACCCGGAGCTTCTTCAACCCCGGCAAATAATGATCCGGCCATGATTGACCAGGCTCCCGCTGCCAGTGCCTTTACAATATCTCCTGAATATCGTATTCCTCCATCAGCAATTATAGGAATACCACTTTCTTTTATAGCTTCGGCCACATTAAAAATAGCAGACAACTGAGGTACTCCCACACCAGCTATAACCCTGGTTGTACATATAGATCCAGGACCTATTCCAACTTTTATCGCATCAGCCCCAGCTTTTACCAAATCTATTGCTGCCCCGGCAGTTGCTATATTTCCTACTACAATATCAATATTTTTAAATGAATGTTTAGCTTCTTTAAGCATTTTTATTACACCCAATGTATGTCCGTGTGCAGTATCAATAACAACTGCATCTGCACCTTCATTTACAAGGGCATTTATTCTGTCAAGCGTATCATTTGTAATTCCAACAGCACCTGCAACCCTTAGTCTGCCCTTGGTATCCTTGCAAGCGTTAGGCCTGTCTTTTGCTTTAGTTATGTCTTTATAGGTAATTAGTCCGATTAATCTGTTTTCTTCATCAACAACCGGAAGTTTTTCAATTTTATGTTGCTGCAAAATATAGGTGGCTTTTTCTAAATCTGTTGCCGGATTTGTTGTAATAATATTTTCGCGCGTCATTACCTCACTAATTGGCTTGTTTGGGTTTTGTTCAAACCGTAAATCCCTGTTTGTAACTATCCCAATGAGTCTCTTATTTTGATCAACTACAGGAATGCCACCTATCTTGTATTCGCGCATTATCAGGTTTGCCTCCGATACAGTGGCATCTTTACCAATGGTTATCGGATCAATGATCATCCCGTTTTCGGCCCTTTTTACAATCTTTATCTGTTGGGCTTGTTCAGCAATCGACATGTTTTTATGAATAACACCTATACCCCCTTCCCGTGCAATTGCAATGGCCATCCTGGAATCAGTTACTGTGTCCATAGCTGCTGTTACAATTGGTATATTCAGATTGATATTTCTACTAAATTTTGATTGAATGTTTACTTCTCTGGGCAAAACTTCCGAATAAGAAGGTATCAGTAAAACATCATCAAATGTTAATCCTTCTGAAATTATCCTGTTTTCTGCATTCATATTTTTGTGATTAAGATATTTGATTATCAGCATTAAACCTTCTCGAGGTGGTTAAAATTTGCGAAGAAATTTGCGGGCAAAAGTACAAAAAAAACTATAGTTGAGGCTAGAATTATCCAATTTTTGTTACAACAGGAATAAATGATTATTTTTACTGACAGTGTAATCATTGAGATTTTCAATTTTTTTGGTTTCTGATTTTCTTCATCAAATCACAATTGTCAGAAGATGAGCGTTTATAGGCAAATATTGTTAAAATACTGGGGTTATTCTGGTTTCAGGCCTATGCAGGAAGAAATAATCGAATCAGTGGCCCATGAAAAAAAGGATACGCTTGGACTTATGCCAACCGGTGGCGGAAAATCAATAGTTTTTCAGGTACCAGCCATGGCAATGGATGGACTTTGCCTTGTAATTACCCCATTGATTGCCCTTATGAAAGATCAGGTTGAAAACCTTCAATCAAAAAATATCAAAGCGGCCGCGGTTTATTCTGGAATGTCGTACCAGGAAATTGATGTTGTCCTTAATAATTGCGTATTTGGGGCTTATAAATTTCTTTATCTTTCTCCCGAAAGGTTAGATTCAGATATTTTTCAGGCCAGGTTACCCGAAATGAAAATATGCCTCATAACTGTTGACGAAGCGCATTGTATTTCTCAATGGGGTTACGATTTCAGGCCTTCATACCTTAAAATTGCAAAAATCCGGGATATCCTCAAAGAGGTTCCTGTTTTAGCCTTAACTGCCACTGCTACAGCCAGCGTAGTTGACGATATCCAGGAAAAGCTACTGTTCAGAAATAAAAATGTTTTTAAAGTTAGTTTTGAAAGGAAAAACCTTATTTATCTGGTGCGGGTTACTGAGGACAAGCATAAATATTTGTTAAAAATAATTACAAGGGTTAATGGATCAGGAATTGTTTATACCCGAAACCGGAAAAAAACAAAAGAACTTGCTGTTTTTCTGCTCCAGAATAAAATCAGTGCTGATTATTACCATGCGGGGATAGATAACAAACTGAAGGACAGTAAGCAGGATGCCTGGAAATCAGGAAAAACCAAGGTAATTGTTGCCACCAATGCCTTTGGAATGGGAATCGACAAAGCTGATGTCAGGTTTGTTGTTCACTTCGATGTACCTGATTCATTAGAAGCTTATTACCAGGAAGCTGGAAGGGCAGGAAGGGATGGAAAGACCTCGTTTGCAGTGCTGCTCTATAATAATTCGGATAAATTAAAAATTGACCGGAGATTAAGTTCCAATTTTCCTGAGAAGGAATTTATCAGACGCGTGTACAACGCTCTTGGAAACTATTACCAAATACCCGTAGGAGCGGGGAAAGGGAGGATGCTCGATTTCAAGATAAGCGATTTTGTCACAAAATTTAGTCTTCCGGTATTTCAAACCTACAGCTCATTAAAAATTCTTCAGCACGAAGGATATTTAGAGTTGGCTGAAGAGTTCTTTAACCCGTCGAAGGTTTTATTTATTGTTCTCCAGAACGATTTATATAAGTTCCAGGTTGCCAATAAAGTTTTTGATCCATTTATTAAATTAATTCTTAGAACTTATACTGGATTATTTAGTACTTATACCAATATTGATGAAGAATTGCTGGCAAAAAAAGCAGGCTGCGATGTAAAATTAATTTACGAATACCTGGTTAAACTCGACCAGGCTCAGATAATCAGGTATATTCCACAACGAAAGTTACCTTTTATTATTTATACCGAAGAGCGCCTGGATGAAAAAAATCTTAGAATTTCTAAAGAAAATTACGAATTAAGGAAAGAAAATTACCTGAAAAAAATGAATGCAGTGATTGAATACGCGGCTACTTCCAATAAATGCCGCAGTCAGATTCTTTTAAATTATTTTAATCAAACAGATGTTGACCGTTGCGGGCAATGTGATGTTTGCAGAAAACGCAATGTACTGAGCCTGAGTAAGTATGAATTTGATTTAGTTTTAAATGAAATAAAACCAAAGCTTATAGAAAAACCTTTGACAATGGATGAATTAATTCAATATAGTAATTATCATGAAGATAAGGTAATTAAAGTTCTTCATTGGCTTACAGATAATAATAAACTTACTTATGATAAAGAAAACAGATTAATATGGAAAGGCAAGTGAATAATTGAACACCAATTAGAAATAAGGGGAAGTTCTTTCAATTTGATTGTCTTCTTTGCCTGAATTTATAAGCTTAACAATTGCCCTTATTACAAAGAGGATCAAAGCCGGTATAATCAACAAAACAAAAATGGGTGTAAGCATTATAAAAATAATTGCTGATTCCTTTCTGGTAGGGAAATTAATATTTTTCTTAAGTATCATAACACTTCCTTTTATTCTATCAATGTTTTTGATTTCAAAACTCTAATTGCCAAATTCTATACTTACAAAACTAAAAATAATTTTCAAAATGTAAAGTATTATTAGAAAAATATTTTAAATAAAATTAATTTGAAATGCAATATATTCGGATAGGTAAATCTACAATTAAGATGCCGATATTATAAATACTAAAAGAAAAATCTTTTTTAACTATAATAACAAATTTGGAATCAAAGGTTTGAGAAGATATTTTTTAAAATTTATATTTTTTACATCCAAATTTTTAAATGAATTACATTAATCGGGGAAAATAACTAAATTTTCTGTACTTCTATTAAATATACATTCTTTAAAACTTGTAGCCAACCGTAAAATTCACTAAATCTTCATTTTGATTTAACAAGGCCGATTCTATGCCATCTCCATAATTATATAGATTGTAGTTCACATCAGTAAAAGAATGGTTAAATCCAAAATCAATAAATACGTTTTCGGTTTGTAATCCAATACCCAGGGAGTACCCTTTAACTGAACCAATTGCTTCAACGCCTTTTGATGTCGGAGAACCATAATATGAAACACCTCCACGGAAATAAACCGGGGCCAGTCTTATTTCAGCGCCCAGCCTTAGGTTTTGACCTGATTTGTATATTTCACTGATGTTGTTATTTATATCTGTATAATCGTAATCTTCGGAACGTAACCGGGATTTACCATAATCAACATATTCGTAATCTGCTGATATAGTGGCATATTGCCCAAGCACAAATGCCACACTTGCTATAGTACGCCAGGGCGTATAAATTTCGTAATTTGATTCAAACTCAGCATCACTTGCCGAATAGTAGGCATCATCTCCGTAAATATCAGGTGTTCTGAAATCCGAACTTACTTCGTAGGAATAAATATCTTTGAACTTAAAGAAAGTGGGGGTATGAAATGCAATGCCCAATCTAATCGCATCTACAGGTCGGTAAATCATTCCAAATTTGAAATTGTAACCTGTTCCTTTGGTTGAAAGGTGTTCGGTATAGTCGAAATATTCCAGGTCTGTTGAGTCTGAGCTTTCGGAATAAACTGAGTTCTCTTCGTATTTGGCACTTTGAATTCCCAAAGTCATACCAATTTGAAAAATATCTGCATAATTGCCCCCAATAGAAATTACATATTCGCCTATTCCTCCTGAAGTTTTGATTTTTTTAGTCTGATTAACAAAATATTTCATAAAATAGGGATGAATATATAATAAATCTGTGTTGTTTGGAATATCTGCATAATCAGTCAGATAGGTATCGTACACCAAAAATTCCGGTTCAGGCAGGTTTTCGGCCAAAGTTCCGTCAGAATTCAGCATAAACTGATCCAACAAAGAACTGTTTTCATTATATCCGCTTATTTGAATGTCATTATAAAAATTCCTTAATCTATTGTAGCCAAATGCAATTCCGACATTATTCCATCCTGTATTCTCTTCTTTGTATTTTTTAAGGTTGAATGAAATCCCAAAATTACCTACTGTAGAAAATGTATTTTCTTCGCTTGAAGAATTTCCCTTGTATTCAGAACTTGTTGTTTTCATTATAAAAGCAGGAGTGAACATTACCCTGTTTTTTTTAAATGTGGCTATACCTGCCGGATTTGTACTCAGTACTGAAAAATCGGCGCCTAAAGCACCAAATGCTCCACTCATCGATGTAAACCTTGCTGTTCCTCCATTTATTATAAAAGAATATCTCAAGGCATCAATTTCATTCTGGGCTAAAAATTGCAATGGCAAAGCCAGTATCAATAAGGAAAATATTGCTTTTCTCATGATAGAATATTATTTAATTCAATATTTTAAATATAAATTTCTTACTTTCTCCTGCCCGAACTTGTTCCTGTAGAACTGTTTGAAGGGGGATTTGAACTTCTGCTTGGCGTGTAATTTGAATTTGACCTTGTTGAATTTGAATTTCCAGTACTGGTATTACTTGTAGAAGACCGGTTTACAGTAGTATTGCTACTATTTGAACTCCTGTTCATGTTACTGTTTCTTATCTCGTTGTTTGAATTGTTAGTATTGTTATTATTTCTCTCAACATTATTGTTTGATCTGTTGTTGTTAATGGTATTGCTGTTATTATTGGTCCTGTTTGTATTTGTGTTAATGTTATTATCCCGCGAAGGTTCATTATTATACCTTATCCTGTTAGTATTTTGCGTATTCACCCTGTTTTGGTTATTAATAAGGTTATCGTTGTTTTGCCTGTTCACATCTTCGTTATTGTTGTTAATCAGGTTATTCCTCCTTGTATTATTGGTATTTACATTTGTATTATTCTGATTATTTAACTGGTTCTCAGTCGAAGTCCTGTTTACCCGTGTATTTGTATTTACATTTCTGTTATCCGATGCCCTTACATTTGATTGATTGCTGTTTATGACCGATTTGGTTGATTTCTGGTTATCATCATAAATGCGATTTCTGTTTCGGCTTGAGATAGAATTTATATCGGTTGTATTCGATCTGTGCTGGTTGATACGGTTAACTTCTTTTTTTGTATTATGCCCGTAATAGTTTCCGGGACTGGAATAATAGTTTGAATAATATGATGGACTATAGGAATAATAAGAAGGATAATAATACATCGGATTATAATAGCTATATGAATAAGGATAGTAGCCTCCATATCCATAATAAAATGGATCATAATATCCATACATTGTATAAGGCCAGTAAGGATATAAATATCTGTATGGACTGCCAAAATAAAAGAATACATTAAAAGTTGGATAAAACATTGAATTCCAACCATTTGAATAATTGTCTTCGTAATAACCCTGAGAGTAATAAGGATCATGAAATTTTTCAAGTCGATCTGAATACGAAACTTCATCGTCGCTTGTTGCATACTCTTCTGTATCATATACATATGAACTTGAAGGCTGGTATGAATTCTCAAATACATTGTCAGGATCGCCGCTGTATATTACCTGATCATCAAGCTCTCCAGCAAGTTGGTTGGTGTCTTGTATAAAATAATTGTTGTTTTGACGGTTTGATTCGTTGGTTTTGTTTTCTCTTGCGTATGGATTAAGAATTACAGCTTCTTCATTTGTTTTGCTGTTGATAGTTTCATTTGTATTGTTGGTTACAACAGTACTTTTTTTATTTTCTTCTATCAGGTTGGAGTTGGTCTGTTGCTTCTTGTTTTTGGCCGAGAAATAGATATCGTCATAATCAGCCGCAAACTTGTTTGTTCCTTTACACGATATTAATACCGTAATAAATAACACTGCCAAAATACTAAGAATTGTTTTCATATCCTTGAGGATTAGTTTGTTCTTTACTAAAATTACGGAAAATTAGTCATTATATTGCAAAATTACATATCTTTTTTATGACTATAACTATGACTTTAATTATGACTTTTCTTTAATAAGTTGTAAAACGTTGACAATCAATATTTTATTTTGATGGTTTTAGATACGATTTATATTTATTTCACATTTCATTACAATTCTTTTGATAATTTGTAATTAGATTCACAATACCTGCATTTCATTTGAATTTTTTATTTTTGAATTTAATTATTACCAGAGATTTTTCTTTAAACGAATAGTAATTATTGTATAATTAAACAAAACAGGTTTATGTCGGACGTTTTAATCAAAGAAGTTAAATCGAAAAAAGAACTTAAACAATTTGTTGATTTTCAGAATATTCTATTTAAAGGAAACAGGTATTTTGTTCCTTCAATTAAAAAAAATGTAATTGAAACCTTTAATAAAAAAGAAAATCCGGCTTTTGATTTTTGCGATGTTAAGCTTTGGCTGGCATATCGAGGGAATAAAATTTCAGGTAGAATTGCGGGCATTATAAACCATGCCTACAATGCAAAGAAAAATGAAAAATATATTAGGTTTGGATGGCTTGATTTTACCGACGATAAAGACATCCTTATAGCCTTGATAAATACTGTTGAAAATTGGGGTAAAGAATGTGGTCTTGAAAAAATTCATGGCCCTATTGGTTTAACCAATTTCGACCCGGCAGGTGTTGTGGTTGAAGGTTTTGAAGAAATTACCACATCAAGTTCAACTTTTAATTTTCCTTATTATCCAAAGTACCTGGAAGAATTAGGTTTTGTAAAGGAGAATGACTGGGTTGAATTTCATATTCCGGTACCTTCAAAAACACCTGAGCAGTTATCAAGAATTGCAAAAATTGTTACTGAAAAATACGATTTAACCATTGTAAGGCCAAAATCTATGAAAGAACTATTAAAATACGGAGAAGGTGTTTTTAATGTTCTGAATCAGGCTTATAAAAATTTGTACGCAGTTTTGGAATTTAATGAAAAACAGATTCAGTATTATATAAAAAAGTTCTTACCATCCTTGCCACCAAGGTACATCAGCATTGTATTGATGAAAAATGAAGTGGTTGCTTTCGGAATTTCTATGCCTTCTCTTTCAAGGGCGTTACAAAAATGTAGAGGTAAATTGTTCCCGTTTGGGTTTTATTACATTTTAAAGGCATTAAAAAAAAACCATGTTGTTGATTTAATGTTAATTGCTGTAAAACCTGAGCTTCAGAATAAAGGATTAAATTCAATCATGTTTGATGAATTAATCCCCAAGTATTTAGAGGATGGCATTGAGTACGTAGATACAAATGCCGAAATGGAGGACAATGTTAAAGTACAGTCGCAATGGAAATTTTTTGAGCCCAGGCTTACAAAACGTAAAAGGAGTTATGTAAAAACGATTTAATTAAAGCAGGATGATTGGTTGGAAAGAAAACGGAATGATTATAGTTGATTTGGACGGTACGCTGCTGAATAACGATAAAAAAATAGGTTCAAATGATTTTAATACATTAACGGAAATAGGAAAGTGGGGTATAAAAAGAGTAATTGCTACCGGAAGAAGCCTCTTTAGCGCACTCAGGGTGCTCGACGTTCATACACCGGTTGACTACCTTATTTTTTCTTCAGGTGCGGGTATAATTGATTGGAATTCAAATAATTTATTGTTTAAATCGGAAATTGGAATTGAAAAAGTCAATAAGGTTATTTACTTATTAAAAAACCTGAAATTGAATTTTTCTGTGCATTTTCCAGTGCCCGACAATCACAAATATTATTTTTGGAGTGGAAAAAAAATTTCGCCGGATTTTGAACAAAGAAATAAAATTTATAGCAGTTGTTGCGGCGAAATGTTAAATGGGTTTCCGTTTGAAAAAGCTACGCAATTTGTTGTAATACTTGAAAATGAAGAAGAATTTAATTATGTTTCTTCAAAAATCGAAGATTTGAAAGTAATCAGGGCCACCTCACCAATTGACTTAAAATCTGTTTGGCTCGAAATTTTCAATTTGGGCGTATCTAAAGCAGATGGGGCGAAGTTTTTATGCCGGAAATTCGGAATCAAACAAAAACAAACTATTAGTATAGGAAATGATTATAACGATTTGGATTTGTTAAACTGGACATCGAAAAGTTTTGTGGTTAATAATGCCCCGGAAATCATTAAATCACAATTTTTAGTTTGTAATTCCAATTCTGAAAACCCTCTCACATCTGTAATACAACAACTTAGTATTTAATTCTTTTTAATTTGGTTTTCCTCGGTAAAACTGCTTTTAAATGAATTTTTATAATCCTCCCATTTCTTTGTTTTGTAATCATTATCCCCAATAAAGTGAATTAATACTTCGAAGTCTTCAGGAGTCATGTAAGTTTGAAAACGGTCGAGCAATTTCTGGTCCTCATCAAAAATTAAAAATGCCGGAAATTGCATTTTCCCGCTGAGCATTACAATTGGTAACTGATGAAATCCATGTGGGGCCCCTTCGTTGATGTATTTTTGTGAAAAAAAAAGAATAGTATCTTTTGTTCTTGCATTAAGGTTTACACAGATAAAGTTTTTGTTTAAATAATCCGCAATTATTGGATTGTTAAAAGTTTTCAGGCTGAGCATGGTTGAACTTGTGCTGTAATTATCGTAAAGATTAACAAGTATTTTTTTCTTCAAAATTTTAGAATTTTCAAAAGCTTCTTCAATAGATTTCCATTTTACCAAAACCCTGGTTACTACCTGGTTTTGCCCGGGAGGATAGGTCTTAAAATAGTATTCTTCAAATTTTTCAAAGGAAACAGAATTTTCAAGCGATTCAGCATAGTATATTAAAATTGGAAAAATATTATCCCTCGATTTGTATCCCTGATAAACAGTACCTACTGCTTTTTTTGTAAACAAAATCATGGCAGGCATTTTTACCCCCTTACCCAATAGGCTGTCAACCATTGAATGAATGCCGTCTTTTTTATCCGAAGGCTTGTAAACTCTCCCATCAAAAAAGTTTATCTCATTTTTAGAATGTATTTCGAATTTTATGGGATAAAAAAGAATATTTATATAATTGGCAACTTCATTCAACCCAAATGTTTTGTTTAGCATTAATTCAGAAGAATCACTCTTTGAATCGTGAAAAAAAATCAAAACGGGCTTTTGTGTTTTTTCAAATAGCAGTTTTGTTTCATTAAAATCGAGCCATTTAACCTTACTTGTGTCGGTTTGGGAGTTTATCTGATTAACAAAAAAAACCAAAAATAATATGAAGCTCAACCTGGAATGCATTTTTATTTATTTTAATTTGTTTTAAATAATTTAATCATGAAATCAAAGGATTTTACTACATAATACGAGATGATATATAAATACTGAGTAAACGAAGAATTATTTTTTTTAAGTATATTTCAACTTTCTTTGACAATTAACACAATTCCAAACCAGAAGTTTTAGTTTATTCTAAAGTTTTAAACATTACCTGATTCGAATGAATTTTAAAAGAACATTAATTTTATTTTTTCTTGGAACTTCGTTTCTTATAAAAACCAATGCCCAGGATTTATTTACAGAAGAACCAGGAGCCGAATTCCGGCTTAATATCGCGAAAAAAAGTAATGCGGCAAAGAAATTTTTTTCAATCGATAGGCTCTCTATTGGTTTTGGAGGGGGAATAAATTTTTCTTTAATCCTTCCTCTTTCAGAAAACTCCATTTTTACAGGTATTGCCCCGGCAGAATACCAGAAAGATTATAGTTCTTTTGTTGAGAATGTTGGGTCTCAGTTTCAATTTCTTATCCTTTACGATATCAACAATTTTCTTAAACTGGGCCTTCAACCGTCCTCAAATGATTATGTTTATAAATACACTACCTCTTATGAATGGACGGGAAATACAAATCTTATTTATGAAACCCTTTACACCCAAAGAATAAGAATGTACGAAGTTCCATTGATGTTGGGTTTATATCTGAATTATGGTAATTTTCAACCCTATTTTCAGGGTGGAGGATATTACGGGCGTTTGGTATCTGGTATATCCGATATGTCAGTGGTTGAAACCAGCAGTAATCTTGCCGGCTCAACCCAATCTTTAAATTATACTACATCGGCCAATTCGGGCAATTTATACCAAAAAAATCACTATGGACTTGTAGTGGGTTCCGGAATTGCCTATTTGTTTGGAAGATCACGGTTAAGTCTGGAAGCAGATTATAAAGTACTTCTTTCGGATTTAAATTCTGACGAAACTGCCTTTGTAAATAATCAGGTGGTATCGGGGAATTATGATGTTCCTGATAAATTCAAATTCAGTAACTTATCAATTAATTTAATTCTTGTTGTGCCACTGAAATGTAAAAATGGAGGTTCATCAAAAGGTGGCGCTGTTTTCTGTGAATAAACTTCAACTCTAAAACAATGTATAAATCAATTTTTTTATCATATTTCTTTTTTTATTTTTTGATTTTATTTAGTTGTAAAAAAACTGAAATAGCACCGGATAATATTTTTACCAGGATTTATGAAGATTCGAATTCGGATATTTCTTATTATCCGCTAGATTTTAAACAAACCCCCGATGGTTATTTAGTATTGGCTTCTACTTCTATTGATACTACACGCACATGGCTTAAAACTTTTATCATGAAAACCGGAGAAACCGGAGAACATGAATGGTCAGTTACCCTCGATATGCCGTATGTAAACCCTGTTTCGAATTTAATTTCAATCGGAAGTGATTACTATTTCTTTAGTATGGATGCAATTTCGCTTGGTGCACATTTGTTAAGGATTAATGAATCGGGGCAAACGGCCGAACTTGTTCAGTCATTTCCTGAGATTCTTTATCCATTGGCCGCTTCTAAAACTAGCGACAATGGCTTTCTGGTATTAGGTTACGATCGTGAAACCAGACAAACCAGTATAACTAAAATATCTTCTTCTTTCAGTGTTCAATGGCAATCAAAGTATAATGTGAGCGAAGATACTGAAGAACAAATTGTGGATCATCTGATTAAAACAGGCAGAAATATTCCTTTCTTTACCGGTTCGGTTGAACAGGGCGGAGGTGGTTACTATTTTGTAAATGGATTTATAAATTATACGCTCTCAATAATATTTGTTAACTCTTCAAATGGCGATAGAACTGGTATTGCCCAGGGATTTAGGTACGATGGAGGAGCTAGCGCATTAATGAACCTTCAGGGCAACACATTTTCACTTTCACGTTTTAGCTTTGGAGAACATTTCCTTTTATCACAGGTTGATCTGGATATGAACTCAATTACCAGTCTTGGAGACATAGGCGGTTCAAAACTTGCTGAAATAGCGGATGATGCCGAAGTAAGAATTTCAAAAATCCTATTAAACGATAAGCCCGCTATTGTATTTGCAACCAATACAAATAATAACCAGGTTATCCTTTATATTTATGATTTAAATACAGGAGAACTTCTGGTAAAAAAATACCTTGGTTTTAATAATCCTGTTAAGATTTCTTCGGTAATGCAAACTTCCGATAATGGACTTGCAGTTCTTGTACAAACTATGGTAACAGGACGTTTTAAAAGAATTTGCATTTATAAAATCCCCAAAGAACACTTAACTAATTAAATCTTGAATTAGTCCTTAAATAGTGTTTTGGCAGATTTAAAGTTGCCGGCTATCATCCTGTATATGTAATTTCCAGCTTGTAATTCAGATACTTCAAGATCGATTTCGTATTCGCCACTTGGCTGTTCCTGGTTAACAACTTCTTTAATAAACTTACCCGATGGACTAAAGAGCTGAATTACTACTTTACTATTGGTTTCAACTTTGTACCTGATTTTAGTATAATCGCTGCAAGGATTTGGAAAACAATCATATAATTTGGAACTACCCCTGTATTTTTCTACATCATTTACAGCTAGTGGATCAGAGAATAAATCAAGTTTTTTATCAAGATAGTCGCCAAATCCTGTATCCTGGATTGAAGAATCAGGAGCACCCAGCCAATCGGACAAGACAGTTGTATAAACTTGTCGGTAATCATACTGGAATTTTAAATTTCCTCCGTCCAAATCGCTTAAACTTGGATTAGAACCAACTACCCCACCTTTTAAGCCTGATCCAAAAAGAAGAATTGGCCCTGCTTTGCCGTGATCTGTTCCATAGCTGGCATTGGACTCAACCCTGCGCCCAAATTCAGAAAAGGTCATGGTAACCACCTTTGCATCCAAACCCTGGTTTTCAAGGTCTTTCTGAAAGGCTTTCATCGTTTCAGAAATGTGATAGAGCAAAGCTGCATGTCTCCCCTGAGAAGTCTCAAAAGCTTCTACCTGATTGGCATGTGTATCAAATCCAGTTATCCTGGTCAGAAAAATTCTTGTTTTTATTCCTCCGCTCAACAAACGGGCAATTATTTTAAACTGCTCTGCCAGAGGATTTTTTATATATGGTGTTGGTGTATTTAAAGGATAATTCTCAGGATAGGTAACACCTGGTGAATTTATTCCTGCTTCGTATACCTGTTTTAACCTCAATGCATAATCGTTGGTTTTCTTTTCGAAATTCATAAGATATTCAAGTTCAAGTCCATAATGGCTGTCAGGAAATGAAGTTGCCGGAGGAGGATCTATTCCTACAGAATTTATTAAATCGTAGAATTCATCCGGATTCAGGAGAGATATTCCGGCTGGAATACTGTTTTCGCGTTGAAAAGCAAGAGATACGTCATTGCCAAGCTCAAGCCCAAGCGGATCTGGCATATCCTGGTTGGGATAGGCATCAGGGTATCCCGGATATTCCTGATCGAGAAATCTACCCATCCAGCCCGAAGGGATTCGCTCATTATAATCTCCTCCCATAAACCAAATATCTCTGCTCCTGAAATGCGACATATTCATGTTTTCGTACCCAACTGCCTGAACAACAGCAACTTTTTTCTGATCATAAAGTTCCTTTGTCGCTGACATATCGGGGTGAAGCCCAACCTGATCATCTTCGGACAGGGTGTTGTCTATGTCAATGTATTTTCTTGATCCATAATCTGAGATGGCAATGTTTGCACGTAGATATTTGTATTCACTGTAATTTTTGATAGGTATCAAAGTATTTAATCCATCATTTCCTCCATGCATTTGCAGAAAAATCAATACTCTGTCGCTGTTACTTGCAGCAAGCATTTTCATCAATGGGCTGTTTGCGGCCAAAGCATTAAGAGGGATTCCATTTAGTAATACTGGCAAGGCCCCTGCCATTCCTGCTTTTTTAATAAAATTTCTTCTGTCCATTGTTTTTAATTTGAGTTTTATTAAAATAATTGATATTCAGGAGATTGCATTATAGCAGTGGCAAGTCTTTCAAGCTGACTCCGCACTCCTGTATCTATGCCGGTATTTTTGTAATCATTCCATTCATCTGTCCAATGACTTTCCTGAAGATTTTCAAGTAAAATATCGTTAAGAAAGTAGTTAAATCTGTCATCAGGAATATCATTTGTAAACAAATAGCTTACTAATTCCGATACAAGTGTTCTGGGATTTGAAGGATCGGAAATATGTGCTGCATTATCAACATAGGCAACGATATCCAATTTATAAAGAATATTACTATTGTCATCTGTTACTCCATTAATAATTTGATAACCAAATTGATAACGACGTGCTAAATAATTTGGCGTTATCCAGTTTCTGTTGTAGGCAGGTTCCTGATGATAAGGTGGATAGCCTGCAACATCAATGGGTGTAAAAAATGACATTCCCTGGTAATGCAAATCATTCAGTATTCCCCTGGGATAGGCATATTCATAAAGTTCAGTCAGGTCGGCAGGCATCTCAATTTTAAAAAAACGAAGTGTTCCTATGGTTAAATCAACCGGTGATTTGATTAATGCTCCTATATTGTCATTATTGGTCTGGGCATCATCAAAATCATAAAAATGTTGAGATGTAAGCAATTGCGTAAGTACTGGAATTATTTCATAATTGTTGCTTCTAAAAGTTTCAGCAAGTGGTTCAATAATGTCCTGTTCAATTTCTGATGTGATTTCGTAATATACAAAAAACCTGTACAATTTTCGGCAAATGAATTTCGCGGTTTCAGGCTGGGCAAAAATCATATCAATCATTTGGCTGATTTCGTCAATTGCACCTTCTTCGGTAGCGTATTCACCAACCATCATTGTAGGATTTGGCTGGATTACTGTATTCTGAAATTTTGATGTAAAGGATTTTATGCCTGCATCATGTGTTACCGCCTGGCTTAACCCATTTACATTTGCTTTTCCTCTGGGTAAACTGGTATCTATGTCGAGGGTGTTGAAATCGTAATTATGTTCAAAACCTGTTAAAACCCTTGCAGCTTCTTTTATATCTGTTTCTGTATAATTTGTATAATCCTCAGGACCAATTTGTTCGCCTTTTCCAATAGAGTAAAGTTCGAACATTTCACGGGCAAAATTTTCATTTGGGCTGTATACCTGATTTAGTGTGTTATCTATGTATACCAGCATGGCATTGTCAATGCACACTTTTTTAAACATTTCTTTAAAATTACCCAATGCGTAATACCTGTATAATGCATTTTGATAATAGATGGCAGTTGCACTTTGAAGCAGGTTGTAATCAATTGGCAGATGAGAATGATAAAAAAAGGCCATTCTTTCACGCAGATTTGTACCCGTAGTTCTCATAAGCTCAAGAAGCCAGGATTGGAAATATGAAAAAAGCTTTTCATCACCGCTGTTTAATTCTGTATCTGGCTTTGGCAGCCAGGGTAGTCCTGTTTTTACGTCAACAGGCGGAGGTGGAACAGGCAAGCTTGTAAGCAGCTGGTTTACTGCATCGGCTGCTGTGTAAGCGCTGAATTCTTCTATTTCATTTCTGTTTGGTCCAAAAGTAGTTCTTCGCAGCAAATGTGCAGCATACTTTTCACCTAGTGATCCAGTAAATGGTAAAATTGACGCCATTTTATTATTTTTTTAGGTTCACACTATTGGCAAATTTTAAATCAATTTAAAATCAAGCTTTATTATTTGCTATAAAGTTAACGAAATTATTCATTGTATCTTTCATTAATCTTTTAAAAATCTTTTTATTTTATAGTCAATTGCTTATAATTCAATGTATTCTATGAAAATTATGATTAGAATTAAATTTAATTCATAATTATTGCTAATTAGAAAGTTATCTTAATGCACTACCAAAATGGAACAATATTTCAAATTGACTGTTTATATGTCAAGCTAAAAATATATTTGTTTATTATTTAAATTCTGTTTCTCGTCAAAAACTGAAATTGATGCGATTATTCTGTCAAAGTTTTTTAGCACTTTTGCTGCTCCGTTCCAGAAGAATTATGAAGAATTTATTTACCATATCGTGTATGTTGTTGATTTATTACAATTCAGCAAAATCGCAGCACAATATGTTAGGCAAATCTCAGAAGTATATTCAAAGCTATTATAATCTATCTTCTGAATTTACGCTTAAAGTAGATACAATTACTGAAAATGCCCTGATGTTAACCTATAAGTCTGAAAAGCAATATCCTTTTTATACTTATGAAATTGACGCAAAAGAAGATATTTGCACTTCTTATGGTATAGTGTCCAAAGATCCGAGTACATTAAAGGCTTATCTGGAATTGTTAAATTATATCGGGGAATTAATAGAAGTTGATAGTACCTACAATAACTTTACCTATAGAGTTGAAACCTCTCAAAAAACTTCTTTTTTCACCATTAAACAACCCTATTACAACAGCCAGTTTGTAACAAGAAGAAGCCTGTTTTATATTCTTATTTCAGAAGAACCCCGAATTTTGAACGATAAAAAGAAATCTTTGAATTGAAGGTAGAATAGCAATTTTTACCCACTACCAAATGTAGCATATTACAAAAAAGGAATAATCTTTCAACCCAGTTTAATGGCTGAGTTTAAACCATTTGACCAAATTTTCGAGTCTCAAAAAATTCCTGATAGAATATCAAAAAATTGATTTGAAACCGCTTCTATTATTGAATTCAAACTAATTTATGTTTCAGGTATTTACCGGTATAGGACGAACTACAATTGATCAAATTTTCAGGGGTTCCTTCAAAAACTACCTGCCCTCCATTTTCACCACCTTCAGGTCCTAAATCAATTATCCAATCAGCTGATTTAACGATTTCAGGATTATGTTCAATAATTAATAAGCTATGTCCTTTCTCAATAAGTGCGTTAAAAGCTGCAAGTAATGTTTTAACATCGTGAAAATGCAAACCGGTAGTTGGCTCATCAAAAATAAAAAAGCAATTTGATTTGTCTGATTCTCCACTTAGAAACGAAGCCAGCTTAACCCTTTGGCTCTCACCACCACTAAGAGTACTTGATGATTGACCCAGTTTTACATAACCTAATCCCACATCAACGAGTGGTTTGAGTTTTGTACATATTTTTTTGTTTGTCGTACTTTTATCCAATTCAAAGAAATTTATCGCTTCATCTACGGTTAATTCTAATATATCGTAAATGTTTTTTCCTTTGTATTCTATTTCCAGAACTTCTTCCTTAAATCTTCTTCCTTTACATGCATCGCATTCCAGGTGAACATCGGCCATAAACTGCATTTCTACTTTAATTTCTCCTTCACCCTGGCACTCTTCGCATCTGCCACCTTCAACATTGAATGAAAAATGAGATGCTTTAAAGTTATTTATCTTAGATTGTGGTAATTCTGCATATAGCTTTCTAATTTCATCATAGGCTTTTAAATAGGTAACCGGATTTGATCTCGATGATTTTCCAATTGGATTTTGGTCTACATATTCTATTTCTTTAATCATTTGAATATCACCTTCAAGCTTTTCATAAAGTCCTGTATTCTCTCCCGAACCCTGTAAATATCTGTTTAAAGCCTGGTACAATATATCATTAACCAAAGTTGATTTACCTGAACCACTTACACCGGTTACAACAGTCATGACATTTAAAGGAAAACAAACACTAATGTTCTTGAGATTATGTGCATGTGCATTTTTGATATTGATAGACTGTTTCCAATTTCTTCTTCTTGCAGGGACATCAATTTTCATTTTACCCGTAATGTATTGCATTGTTAGGCTTTTCGTTTCTTTAAGCAAGATTGACGGAGTGCCTGAAAAAACAATTTCACCACCATGTGTTCCAGCAAGAGGTCCAATATCAAATATATAGTCGGCAGATTTTATTATTTCTTCATCGTGTTCAACAATAACTACAGTATTTCCAAGCATTTTTAGATTTTGTAATACATCTATTAAAAGATGGGTATCCCTTGGATGCAAACCAATACTTGGTTCATCTAAAATATATAAGGAACCAACCAGACTGCTTCCAAGAGAAGTGGCAAGGTTAATTCTTTGGGATTCTCCTCCTGAAAGACTTGAGGATAACCTGTTTAAGTTCAGGTAGGATAATCCAACATCATTTAAAAATTTAAGCCTGCTCTTAATTTCAACAAGAATTCTTTGGCCAATTTCATTTTCGAACGAGGAAAGCTTCATGGTATTGAAAAAATCCAAAAGTTTATCAATTGGCATTTCCAGGATTTTATCAATACTATAACCACCTACTTTTATAAATAAGGCATCTTTTTTTAGTCTCGAACCTTTACAATCAGGACATTTTGTTTTTCCCCTGTATCGTGATAGCAAAACCCTGTATTGAATTTTATAATTTTCTTTTTCAAGCATTTCAAAAAACTCATGAAGACCTTTAAAATACTTGTTCCCTGTCCAAAGTAGTTCATATTGCTGGTCAGTAAGTTGATTTACAGGCTTATGAATTGGAAAATTAAATTTCTCTGCATTATATACTAACTCATCATTCCAAAGACTGAGTTTTTCTCCTTTCCAGCAGGCAATGGCGCCGTCAAAAACAGAAAGGTTCTTGTTAGGGAATACAAGATTTTCATCAATTCCGATTACCATTCCAAATCCTTCACATCGCGGACAAGCACCTAATGGGCTATTGAAACTGAATAAATGTGTTGACGGTTCTTCAAATTCAATTCCATCAAGTTCAAATTTATTTGAGAAGTTTTCAGTAACATAATTGCTTTCAATAAAAAATTTTATCAGGCAATGCCCTTTTCCTTCAAAAAAAGCGGTTTCAACCGAGTCACTTAATCTGGTCCGGTTATCCTCATTTGGTTGAACTTCACCTCTGTCAATTACCAGAAGCAGATTGTCATTTGTTTTAATTTTCTTTTCTAATGCGTCTTCAATCCTAATAATTTCATTTTGAAGCTCAACCCTTGAAAAGCCCTGTTTTAATAATACTTCAAGCTGCTTGTTCAGTGTCCGGTCTTCGGGAACCACAAGAGGAGCAAGAATTAAAAATTTTGTCCCTGTCTGATATTCCAAAATCCTGTTCACTACAGAAGTAACACTGTCTTTTTTAACTTCTTTGCCTGAAACAGGTGAGTAGGTTTTACCTAGCCGGGCAAATAAAAGTTTAAGGAAATCATAAATTTCAGTAGATGTTCCAACTGTAGATCTTGGATTGCGGGTGTTCACTTTTTGTTCTATAGCAATTGCAGGTGGAATTCCTTTAATAAAATCAACTTCAGGTTTATGAATTCTGCCAAGAAACTGCCTTGCATAAGAAGATAAACTCTCTACATATCTGCGTTGACCTTCAGCATAAAGTGTGTCAAATGCAAGGGATGATTTTCCTGAACCTGAAAGTCCGGTTATAACGATTAATTTGTCTCTCGGAATTTCAAGATTAATATTTTTAAGATTGTGAACCCTGGCGCCTTTTATTATGATGTTGTCTTCCGTTTGAATCTTTATTTTTTCAGACATAATTAAATTTCCAAAAATTTAAGGTTTGCAAAGATAATCCTTTTAGTTTACATGAAGATGTAATTATGAAAATTGCAAATTAACCGAACTGAAATTCAATTTAATGTTCTTTAACGAATCTTTGGGTTTTATAACATTTTAATTTAGTTATTTTGATTTCCAAACCATTGAATAATCTTAAACCGGGTGGCGGTATTTGTTAATAAGTATTAAATCGGGAATTTCGTAAAGATTTTAATGGGGTTTATAAAACAGATTTCGACTTTAGCTTTATTATTTAAAACTTTGTTGCAAATTATTAACTTAAAAATGGAGGACAGCCTATAGATTAAAACTCTACTCAACTAACCAATAATTGAGATTTATGGCATCTAATTCAATGAAAGACTATGAATTGGTAAACAAATTCATAGAGGGCGATAAGGATAGTATTGAAATCCTGATCAACCGCCACAAAAACAGGGTTTTTACCTACATTTTGTTAATAGTTAAAGATCATCAACTTGCTGAAGATATTTTTCAGGACACGTTTATTAAAGTAATTAAATCTCTCCAAAAAGGGAAATACCAGGAAAAAGGAATATTTGTTTCGTGGGTTGTCAGAATTGCCCATAATTTAATTATTGATTTTTTCCGCAAATCAAAGCACCTTAAAACTTATTCAAGCGATGATTATGAAATGGATGTTTTCAATATTAAAAAACTGGCCGATGAAAACATTGAAGATTTAATGATTAACGATCAGATAGCCAATGATGTAAGGAAATTGGTTGATCTTTTACCCGAAGAACAAAAAGAAGTTATCATGCTTAGGCATTATGGTGGTTTTAGTTTTAAAGAAATAGCCGATCAAACAGGTGTGAGTATCAATACTGCTTTAGGAAGAATGAGATATGCGCTCATAAACCTAAGAAAAATGATTGATGAAAAAAATATAATATTGACGCGTCAATAATTAGTTTTAAAGGCAAAAATGCTAATAGTCAGAACTTTGACTATTAGCATTTTTCATTTTGCAGGTACTGGAGTTTGTCTTCATGCTGAATATTTTCATCCCCCCAAAAAATAATTTTATCAATCGTATAAATTGAATAATAAAAAAAAATCAAAAGGCGTTTAGATAGTGAATGCAATAATTAATAAAACTAAATGCCTATGAACGAAAATTCTACAATTATTTTTGTTACTGATAACACACAAAATGAAGAAAACCAATGCATTTATTTGAATGAATTATTCAAAATTGAAGAAATAGTGGATACAGCGCTTGATAAAATTGAATTTTCGCCTGGTAAAAAAGTGGTAGACAGAATTTTGGATTTTGCACGTAACAGCTAAAAGAATTAAAATGAATTTCTTCTGACCTTATAACAGAAGCTAAAACCCGGTTAAGCCTTTCGAAAGAAGGGCTTTTTACTACCAATTAAACGGATCTAAAACAGGATTTGCCCTTCCAAATGGATCGGTATTCAAAAAATTACTATATACAGGATTTGAATAATTATGGTTAATTACCTGAACACCAATACTAAAATTATTGTTTATTTTGTATTCAGCGCTAAATCTGAACGAATATTGGTTTGATTTTCCTGAAAATGTATTGTATTGTTTATTTAGGCCGTATAAAATATCTCCCCTGATTAGCAGTTTATCTGTTGCCAGGTAATCAATACCTGCATATCCATACACCTGATTGAAGTTTGCGGATTGTTTTTCTGCCATATAATAACCTGAAACAGTTGAATTTATAAACATTAAACCTGCATGAATATTCATTTTTGGGGCTAATTTGTATTTAAGTTCAGGTGATGCCCAAAGATTTAATTCATTACCAAACTCGCGGGAATACAGAAAGCTAGATCCAATATTTAAAGAGTAATCAAGTTTATTATTCTTTTTTACATTTGATTTCAATTCATTCTCATTTTCTGGATTTTTCGCAACATATCCTTCCTTATCATTACTATAAATTATATTTTGTGCAGATGAAAAATTACTAAAACTTAAAATGAATAGTAAAATAAAAACACAAAAAACTGATTTCATATCCTTGTTTTTAAAATTGATTAAGTACAAATATAGTCCAAGTTTTTAAATTCAAGGCATCCTGATTGTTAAAAAAAAACAATCATATATCTTCTATTGATAACTAAATCAATAGATTTGAAAATGGAAGTGTTTCTGTTAATATGTTGATAATTTAATATTTATAAATATGATTTATTCATTGCAGTGAAAAAAAAGTTTTATACTTTAGCCTATTGTATTAATATTTAATTTGTTACCATGAACCCCCTATTAAGTAGTCAAAATCTTTTTGTCATTAAGACAGTTCATCCGAGAGAACCCGACAAGACGGAACTCATGATTATAGATGAGTTTGAGGGTTTTTTTAATTATGTAGAAAATGAATTGGCAGTCACAATTTTTGGGCAGAATGAAAAATCAAGAAAAGAACGTGCCCAATATGCCAGGGAACTATTAATCAAGATGATTGGCATTGATGAATTCATGCGTTTGAAAGAATTTTTTAAACAATCAGCACCCATTGAGTCTAATCCGGGATTATACACAAGTTTGAATAATACGGAAAGGGTCATATTTAAGCTGATAGCTAAAGGATTTAAACAGAATGAAATTGCCCAATTACTTGAGTGGACCAACAGTAAAGTGAGACATCACAAGGAGCAGATTTATGAAAAGATGAATTTTGCGAAAATTGCTGATTTGAAAGAATTTGCTTTTAAAAACAAGTTGGTCTGAAATACTTTGTTGGTTTAAATTGGTTGTCCGGAAAATAGAAAAAACTTTGAAATAAAATAAGGAAACTTTTTTTGACACGGTAAGTTGAGTAAAGAATTTAATATTTACCAGTTAAGTTTCCGAATTGAAAACAAAATTGCTTCTGAATTTTCCGGACAACCTTTTTATTTATATGGAAAAAAGATTATTTATTGGAATTAAAATAATTCCTTCCTTAAAATTTATTAATTTATTTAAAGATCTCCGTCAACTATTTCCTGGTAGTGGAATAAAATGGGTTTCACCAGATAATATTCATCTCACATTAAAATTTCTTGGGCAAACCGAAATATCAAAAATTGAGGAAATTGAAGATATAATTAGAAATACAATTGAAACCTTATTGCCTTTTGAACTTGTTATAAAAAATATTGGATATTTTCCTGGAAATAAAAAAATTAATGTTATCTGGCTTGGTACAGACAAGAATGAAACTATTTTTAAGTTAGCTGATTTATTAGAAGAAAAACTTTTTAAAGCAGGATTTAAAAAGGACGAGCATAGTTTTAATCCTCATATAACACTTGCCAGAATTAAACCAGGTGAAAATGCTGAAAAATTAACCGATTTTATACACAAACATAAGGTTGTGTGCATACAAACTTCCTTTGTTAAAGAAATAATTCTGTTTGAAAGTAATCTTACCCAGAAAGGCCCGGTTTACATACCGGTTATGGTTTTTAGTTTAAAAAAAGCCACCTGATTGTCCTGAAAATATTTTATAAAAAGTTAAACAAAGTTTGTACTCAAACCTCTTTCCCGGATTTGATTAGAATTTATTGTTTGTTGGAATCTCACATAAAAACCATCCGTTTTAAATAAGAAATATAGTGCTTATTGAATTTTATTTATTTTTAGAATAATAAAATTTGTAGAAAATCCGTGTATTAATAATGGATATTTTAAATCCGAAAACATAAAAATAATTTGATAACAAGTTTATCCAATTTTAAAATGTTTTGATAGTTTGATAAACCGACATTATCAAAATAGCTTGCAGCTTAGATATTAAATTTTTAACTTTATCATATTATAATTATTAATTTACCAAAACTAATACCTTAATTATTATGAAAAGGGCTGTATTGTTAATTTCAATTGTTTTTATTGTTTTTTCTGCCTTTGGTCAGAAAACAGGTTGTATTTCAGGAGATTGCACAAATGGTTATGGAACCTATGTTTGGGATAACGGAGACAAATACGTAGGTAACTGGTCTAACGGATCAATGCAGGGTTCAGGGAACTACTATTTTGCAATTGGCGACCAATATATCGGCGATTGGAAAAATGGAACTTACGATGGTTATGGAGTTTATACATATAAAGATGGGAGAGTTGACAAAGGCTATTGGTCAGCCGGTGAATTTAAGGGAAACACAAATCCCAATCAGAATGTGGTAAACAATACTAACCAGGGTTGTCTATCAGGAGATTGCGATAATGGATATGGTACCTGGGTTTTTGCATCAGGTGAAAAATATGTTGGAAACTGGGTAAACCAAAAAAGAAACGGATTTGGAACTAATTACTGGGTAAGTGGAAACTGGTACAGGGGCGACTGGATTGATGATAAGAGAAATGGAAGCGGTACCATGCAGTTTAAAAATAATGACAAATATGTGGGCCAGTGGAAAAATGATAAATACGATGGGGAAGGAACCTATACTTATGCCAACGGAACAGTTGAAAAAGGCTATTGGTCGAACGGAGAATTCACGGGTGAAAATAACAACAATGCCAACAATGCTTCAACTGGTTGTGTTTCTGGAGATTGCACGAATGGTTATGGAACTTATGTTTTTAAATCTGGTGAAAAATATGTTGGTAACTGGTTGAATGATAAAAGAGAAGGATTTGGAACAAATTATTGGGTAAGTGGCGAATGGTACAAAGGAGAATGGAAACAGGACATCCGGCATGGACAAGGAACCAATTTTTATTCAAATGGAGAAAAATATGAAGGTCAGTGGGTTGACGGTAAAAAGCAGGGATATGGGTCCTATACCTATCTGGATGGAAAAGTTGAAACAGGAATGTGGGATGCTAACAGATATGTGGGTACCGGAAATAACAACTACGGTTGTATATCTGGTAATTGTGATGATGGTTATGGCGTTTATACTTTTGAAAGTGGTGAAAAATATATTGGTAATTGGGTAGCTGGCAAACGAAACGGACAAGGTACTAATATCTGGCCAAGTGGTGAACAATTTGAAGGTGGCTGGAAAGAAGATAAAAGGCATGGATACGGGAAACAAACCTACACTGATGGCGAAATTAAAACAGGTTTTTGGGACAACGGTGTTTACCAGGGTACAACTGTTGCAAAGTCTGGTTGTATTTCAGGAAATTGCCAGAATGGTACTGGTACTTATTTATCAACAAATGGGGATAAATATGAAGGTACATTTAAAAATGGGACCTATGAAGGACAGGGAACATATGATTTTGCTGAAGGACATAAATATGTCGGGGAATTTAAAAATGGAAAATTTCATGGACAGGGAAGTTACGTGGTAGCCAAAACTGGAGAAAAATATATAGGCGAATTTGCATTTGGAACCTATAATGGAATAGGAACATTTTATTTTGAAGATGGAAGAGAGCAATCAGGAATTTGGAAAGATGGGGTATATGTTGGCTCAGCTGAGAAAAATTTGGCAAAACCTGAAGTTTCATGGCTGACACCATCGTATGCAAATTCTGAAACTGATAAAGCAGAGGCTGGAATAAAACTTTGCATTAAATCAAAGGAAGAATTACAGAATGTGCAGATTTATGTAAATGGCGAATTACAGGCAAACAATGCTGTTCGTGGATTCAGCGTGGTTTCTTCCAATTGTGATTTTACACTCGACCGCACAGTTAAATTAAAGCCAGGAGACAATAGTATAAAAGTCGTGGTTGAAAACGGAGGAGGAAAAACTGAATCAAGCATAAGAAACATTAAATTTAATGCCACATCCACTTCCAACCAAAAAAGGTATGCTCTTGTTATCGGAAATTCTACTTACGGAAGTGCACCCCTTAAAAATCCGGCCAATGATGCCAAGGCTATCGGAGCAGAACTCAAAAAACTCGGATTTGATGTAATGCTTTATACCAATCTTGGACAAAACGATATGAAAATCCATATTCGTGAGTTTGGCGATAAACTTGCTTCCAATAAAGGGGTTGGTTTGTTTTTCTTTGCCGGTCATGGAATGCAGGTTAATGGTGAAAATTACCTTATCCCGGTTGACGCCAAAATTGAAAAAGAGCAGGACGTTGAACTGGAATCAGTAAATTTAAAACGGCTTATGGGTGAAATGGAATATGCACAAAATGATTTAAATATCGTAATTCTGGACGCCTGCCGGAATAATCCTTTTGCCAGGAGTTTCCGTTCGGGTGGAAGCCAGGGGTTGGCCAATACCCAGGCTCCAACCGGAACATTTATCGCATTTGCTACTTCCCCTGGTTCTGTAGCTTCGGACGGTTCGGGTGACAATGGCCTTTATACCCAGGAATTATTAAAAGCTCTGCGGATGGAAAATATGCGTATTGAAGATGTTTTTAAGGAAGTAAGGAAAAATGTTTACCAGATTTCTGATAAAAAACAGGTACCATGGGAAAATTCTTCCATTTTTGGCGATTTTTTCTTTAATAAATAATAAAAAATGCCTGGAATTTACTTTCCGGGCATTTTGTTTTTCTTATTTAATATGTATTTCTAAAGTTGCATATCAGAATTAGTTATTATTAAAGAAAGTGTTTTTATTCTCTTTGTTAAATTTCAATATAATATAAATATTCATGAAAAAATTAGGCTTTTTACTAGTATTTTCCATTATCAGCATTTTTACCTATAGCCAGCAATCTGGTTGCATTTCAGGAGATTGTGATAATGGATTTGGCACATGGTTATATCCGAATGGAGATAAATATACAGGAAATTGGGTAAATAAGCAAATGCATGGTAATGGAACTTATTTTTATAAAAATGGAGATGTATACAAAGGGGATTTCAGGAATAACAAATTAGAAGGATTTGGAACATGTACATTTAAAAATGGTGACAGGTATACCGGTGAATACGCGAATAATTTAACAGAGGGCGAAGGAACCTATTTTTATGCCAATGGAAAAGTTGAAAAAGGATTATGGGTACAGGGAAAATTCTTTGGGGAAAGTAAAAAAACCGGATGTCTTTCGGGCGATTGTGTGAATGGTAAAGGAATATATGTATTTGACAACGGAGAAAAATACATCGGTGAAATTAAAAATTCAAAACGCGAAGGCAAAGGTACTTACTTTTTCAATTCAGGCGAGTGGTACAAAGGCGAGTGGAAGAACAACCAAAGAAATGGTGAGGGTACTAATTATTTTGCCGATGGTGAAAAATATACAGGAAATTGGAAAAATGACCAGCGAAATGGATATGGCACACACACTTATGTTGATGGAACAGTTAAAACCGGCATGTGGGAAATGGGTCGTTACGTAGGAACCGGAAATAATAATTATGGTTGTATTTCAGGGAATTGCGAAAATGGATATGGTGTTTTCAGGTGGCAGGATGGAGAAAAATATGTTGGAAATTTTAAAAATAAACTTAGACATGGCTATGGATCGAATTATTGGGCAGATGGAAGGATTTACGAGGGAACCTGGGTCAATGATAAGATGAATGGTTACGGAAAAGAATCAATGGGCCCTCCTTTAATCAAAAATACCAATCAAAAAAACATGCCTTTGCAGGATGAACCTGTTCAAATAATCAAAGATGGATTCTGGGAAAACGGAATTTATTCTGGCACAACCTATTCAAAGGCTGGTTGTTTAAATGGGGATTGTAACAATGGTTATGGCACTTTGATTCTTAAAACCGGCGACAGATATGTTGGCCAATTTAAAGATGGCATTTACTCAGGATTTGGTTCACTCGATTATATAAAAGGTGGCAAATATACTGGTGAATTTAAAAACGGAAAATTCGAGGGAAGTGGTACACTTCGTGTTCCCGACAAAGGAAAATATATCGGTTATTTTGTAAATGGAATGTTTGATGGACTGGGAACATTTTATTATGATGACGGAAGAGTTGTGGCCGGAAAATGGAAAGAAAATAAATTTTCAGGTACAGCCCAGAATGATCTTCAGGTTCCGGCTGTTAAATGGTTAAATCCTGCTACCAATGAATTAACTGTGCAGAGTATCGAATATAATCTCAGACTTTGTATAAACTCTAAGGAAAAGCCGCAAAATATTCAGGTTTATGTGAATGACGAATTGAAAATAAATAATGCAATTAATGGTTTGACAGTAAATTCCGATTGTAATTATGTTTTTGATCGTACATTGACCCTAAAATCTGGTGACAATACCGTAAAAGTTATTGTAAAAAATGGAGCTGGTGAAACCACTTCGGAGGTGCGTAAACTTATTTACGATAATGCAAATAATAAGATGATTAAGCGTTATGCGCTAATTATTGGAAATTCTACTTATAAGATGGGACCATTGCGCAACCCCACCAATGATGCAAGCGCGATGGCAGAACAATTAAAAAAACTCGGATTCGAGGTTTCATTATATATTAACCAGGGAAAAGAAGATTTAAAAACGCACATAAGGGAATTTGGTGATAAATTAACTGCCAATAAAGGAGTAGGACTGTTTTTTTACGCAGGACACGGATTACAGGTTGCCGGTGAAAACTACATTATTCCTGTTGATGCACATATTGCCAAACTATCCGATATTGAATCAGAAGCTGTAAACTTAAGTCGTTTAACAGGCGAAATGGCGTATGCTAAAAACGACATGAATATCATCATACTAGATGCCTGCAGAAATAATCCATTTGAAGGTGAAGATACCGGACCAAAGGGTCTGGCAAGTACTTCGGCTCCTTCAGGTACCCTGATAGCATTTGCTACTGCACCTGGTTCTGTAGCTGCGGATGGTTCCGGGCAAAATGGTCTTTATACGCAGGAATTATTAAAAGCCATTGCTGCACCCGGCGCTAAAATTGAGGATGTTTTTAAAGAAGTCCGGCGAAATGTTTATAAGCTTTCTGAGCAACAACAAACACCCTGGGAAAATTCATCCATATTCGAAGATTTTTACTTTAAAAAATAGTCTACATTGCTTAAATTCTAACTTAAAACCTTTAAAATGAAGAAGTTAATATTTTTAGTTTTATTGCTGGTTTATTGCCCATTCATCATTTTATCTCAGGTTGAAGATAATCCGGGGACCGGTTTAAATTTTAACGATGAACAATATGGTAAAGTTCCCCGTAAAGCTCCATTAACCAGGAGTTTGTATGGTACCAGTCTGCCTTCATCTGCTTCCTTAAAAAGTTATGCTCCCACACCATTGAGTCAGGGTTCCTACGGTACTTGTGTTGGATGGTCCTCCACATTTTGTGCCCTGACTATTATTTATGCTAAAGCCAATGGATGGTCTGATAAAGCTACTATTGATGCGAATACTTTTTCTCCGGGTTTTGTGTATAGCCAGATTAAAAATACTTCGGATGTAAACTGTACTTATGGAACTTATATTCCCGATGCACTTGATTTGCTTAAGACCAAAGGCGCTCCAAAGTACTCAGAAATGGATATTAGTTGCCCGAGTTCAATTCCACTTGATGTATTTAACAAAGCCCAAAAAAATACCATTTCAGATTATGCTAAACTTTTCGATACCTATGATTTAGAAAGTATTAAAATTCAGGCAGTTAAAAAAAGTTTGTCAGAAGGAAAACCCGTTGTTATCGGCATGAAATGCCCTACATCATTCAATACGGCAAAAGGCTCCTGGAGCCCGACCGAAGATCCGGCCGGTGAATTTGGGGGTCATGCCATGTGTGTAATTGGTTATGATGATAATCAGTATGGTGGGGCATTTGAAATTCAAAATAGCTGGGGCACCTGGTGGGGAAATCAGGGTTACATCTGGATTAAATACGATGATTTTCAGAACTGGGTAAAATATGCCTATGAATTAATTGATATTCCTAAAAAAACAAATGTAAATGCCAGCGATCTTGCAGGTGCAATAAAACTTGTTGAATCGAGCGGAAATGCAATGGATGCAAAATATATAGGAACTCACTATAAAATGAACAGCGCATACCGTTCAGGTACAAAATTCAGGATTTATATTTCGAATAATGAACCGGCATTTGTGTATGCATTTGGAACCGATGCCACCAATAAAGTTTTCCCGATTTTTCCATATCAGCCAGGCATTAGTCCTGCTCTTAACTATAAAAAGAATGATGTAGCTATTCCTGATGAGGATCATTATATTGAAATGGACAATACTGAAGGAACAGATTATATGTGTGTGCTATATTCGTTAAAACCACTGAATTTCGATCAGATTCAATCGAAAGTAGAGAAAACCGGCGGAACCTTTGAAGCGCGGATTAAGGCCGCAGTTGGGACCGATTTGGTAGATAAACAAAATATTAAATTCGATGCTTCCACTGTTTCATTTTCAGCCAAAAGCCAGGGAAAATCAGTGGTCGCTTTAATTATTGAAACAAAGCATGTGAAATAAATCGTTCATTTTAAATGAATTAAATAAAAAAATCAGGAATTTCCCTGATTTTTTTATTTATTGTTTTCTTTGAATTGATGCATTAACTTTAACAATTCCTCTGCCGATTTGGTTTTACCCGTATTTACTATAAGTATTTTACTATCTGAAGGCACATGGTCTTTCACTTGAAGTAATAAAGCAATTCCTGCAATTCCTGATGGTTCAAATGTTAAGTTTTGACTTTTAGCCAGCTCAATAGCTTCAATTACAAACGATTCCTGTATTTGTTTAATAGAAGTCCGATCACCAACGCAAGAATAGGAGATAAGTTCTTTAATAAACTTTAAATATTCATCAAAGGTCGGTAGAAAGCTCGAATAAAGTTTGTCAAGTTTTGAATCTTTATATTTTGTTGTTGCCCCCAGGTAATGACAGTTTTTTAATTTTTCAATTGAACCGGAATACCTTGGATCAGGGTTATGCAGAAAACTGTTAAAATATTCTTTTTTAACGATATTCAGTACATTTATAAATAAATCGCCGGTTCCGAAAGGGATGAAACAATAATCAGCATCCTGGTTGATGATTTCATAACTCAGCCAATCGTAATAATTATCCAGGTTCGGATCAAGGGTTTCCCTGTAGGTAATATCAATACCGTCCCAGTTTTCGGTAATTCTTTTAATTTCTTCCGGTTGTAACAGAACTTCAGAAAGGTTGGTTTCGTATATGGTACAACCAATTTTCTGGAGCGATTTTTTAATATTCTGGTCTGTTTTTTCGTCAAGTAATACTTTTAAACTTACAGGAATATCGAAAAGATTAAAAAGATTCTGAACAGCAGTAGCAGCACCACCCGACGATATCATTGAAATCTGTGGCAGACGGTCTGCAGGCCTGTGCCTGGTTGACTCAAGAAGCGCTTTATATTTAATTATAACTTCCCAGGCAAACCGGTCTTTATGGGTGCCTGTGGGGTTTGTACTTTCATCTTTTAACCAGACGTTTGTAAATCCCGGAATTTCAATCTGGTAGGTGTTACTTGCCGGAAAACTGGGCGTAAAAAATGGTTTTGGCGGAAATTCCGGCTTTTGCGGATTGTTGTTCGATGGAACCTGTATAGACTGGTAAATCCTTTCAACAGGCGAAGCAGTCTCTACCTGGAATTTAGGCAGCAAATGCAGCAAATCCTTGGTGCTTTTTATTTTATCAAAAAAGATATCGTACCTGATGGTTGATTTAATGCTTGTGAGTTTTTGGAGCATTTCAAACATCTCTTTTTTAATGATTTTCAACCTGTCTACTTTGTCAGAAATATCACCAAGCATTTTATCTTCGCTGAAAGATAAATCCTGGGTAACTCCGATAATTTCTGAAAATGCTTTTTCCAGTTTTTCAATATGCAGTTTCCAGTGCAGCGATAATGCAATTTTGCCCAATGTACTGAAAATATTGTATTCTCCGTCGTAAATATCTGATAAAATGATATTTATAGATTTTTTACGGTATAAAGGAAAATTGTTTCTTGTGAAATAAATCAGTTCTTCCACACATTCTTCGTTTTGGAAGTAATCACGACCAAAAAGTTTGATAATGAACTGGTTATCACTTAAATTGTTGTATAAATCCTGAAGTGGTCCCACCTGGAAAAGCGGACTGTTGCGTATATCTGATTTTATAACAGCACCGAAATTTTCGTTCAGAAAAGTTTCAATTTTACGCGCTTCGTTAATATTATTATAGGTATACGACAGGATGAATTCCGGTTTTGCATCTGTTTCTTTGTCAAACACCAATTCTTCGGAGGTTTCAGATTGCCCTTTTGTTTTCATGATAATATCTTCGCGGGTTTCACCAAAGGCATAAATATAACACAGGTTAATATTGATTCTTTGAAACTGGGCTTCCGGTTCATTTTTTTTTGTATGGAAAAAATGTTTCAGAAAAGTTTTTCCAGGCGAAATATTTTGAAACCAGTTGCCATCAATCAGGATTCTTTTGTTGCCTTTTTCCTGGAATTGGGCAAGTTTTTTTTCAATAATTTCTATAAGTTCCTCATAATTTGGCAGATGTGTATTAAAATCTTCGAATTTATGACATCCTCCATCTTTTCTATATTGATCGTAGGTTTTATGCCTTAATTCATCAAGCTCCTTCTTCGAAACCTTAATCCAGCCATTTGTGATATTGATGTATTCCATTTCTGATAAAAAATTACCTAAAAATAGGTATTATTCAAATGTCAATTTATTTAGATTATAACTTTTTCTATCACTAAAATACCGACTATTTTTCCGGACTTTTTATTAATTCCTAAAATATTAATAATGAATTGAATACAACAATTAAATTTTAATCTATGATTCAATAATTGGCGGAAGTTGTTTTTTTACTCTTTCTTCGAGCGATATAAAAGATTCGGTTCTTGAAATACCTTCAATACTTTGCAGTTTATCTGCTATTATTTCTTTCAGGTGATCATTGTCGCGCGTTATAATTTTCACAAAAATAGCATAATTACCTGTAGTATAATGGCATTCAACCACTTCAGGAATTTTTTCAAGTTCGGTCATTACGCCCTGGTAATAAGATGCTTTTTCGAGGTAAACACCCATAAAAGCACAGGTCATGAAGCCTATTTTTTTCTGGTTGAAAATAAATTCAGAGCCCATGATTATGCCTGTATCCGTTAATCTTTGAATACGCTGATGAATGGCAGCACCTGATACATTGCATTCCCTGGCTACTTCAAGATAAGGTATCCTGGCATTTTTCGATATCATGGATAATATTTTCAAATCGAGTGCATCAGGCTGGTATTGATTAGACATTTGTTTCTTTTAAATTATAATTAAATTAATTCATTATCTTAAATATTATAAGCAAATATAATAAATTACTAACGGATTCAAAACCTGCCTGTCGATTTATTTACTATTGTATTTCAATGTCGTTTAGTTAGTAAAACATTTTATTTTAATTAAAATTTGTGTAGTTTGGTCTATTGGTGATTTTGTGGCAATATATTTTGCCACCAAAACACTAAAACACCAAATTTTCTCCAAAGATTTCTTAAATAAACGGTATTGTATTGTATTTCATTACTGTCAGGTAAATTTAATTCTCATTTGATAAAAGTCATACATAGCTAACACAAACGAACAATTGAATTGATAAGGGTTACTTTTTATCTGGATTTTTATGCTTTCTTTTTTGGCTTGACCCAAAAAAGAAACAACAAAGGCAAAGCCGATCTCACGAAGTTCTGAAAGAACGAGTAAAAAAGGTCAAGGCTCCCGGTAAAATATTATTCCGATTTTTGCAAAACCTAAGTGCGGCAGGGCGATCTTCGAACAAGTTCTCAGCTTCCCTGCCTTCTAAGGTTTCACTCAATCTACATAATATTTTCCCGGAGGCCGGCGTATTAACTAACATCGAATCAAAATATTTAATATTCTGCAATCAATTTAAATTCGCGTAATTTCAATATTTAAAAGCCAATCTTAAATTTAAAAATATTTTATCCGGACAAGAGTGAATGTATTTAAATTTCCAATCTGATTTGTATTTTTAGCTTTTAATTTCTAATGATTTAATTCTGCCCGCCCATTGATGGAATTTCAGGATTACTATAAGGAACTGGGGATTCAAAGGAGTGCTACTGAAGCTGATATAAAAAAAGCTTACAGGAAAATGGCTATTAAATTTCATCCGGATAAAAATCCGGGAAATCCGAAAGCAAAGGAAAATTTTTTGAAAATTCAGGAAGCTTACGAAGTTTTGCGTGAACCGGATAAGAAAAAGAAATATGACCAGTTGTATGATTTAAAAAACAATAAATCCTTTACAAGCCAAAAAACCAAAACCGATTCCTACTTTTATAAAGAGTATTATAATTTTTACAATCAGCCCGATGAACCTGAAGATGAAAAGGACCCGGGTTTTTTTTCAGGTTTTTTCAATTATTTTTTTGGAAAGAAAAAATCAGCCGATGATTTTACCGATTATAGGCGTGGCAAAGATTTCCAGGGAACACTTACCATAGATTTGGAAGAAGCTTTTTTAGGCTCGGAAAGAATTGTAACTTTTTTTGGAGAAAAACTCAGAATTAAAATAAGGCCGGGTGTGGACAGCGAACAATTGATTAAGATTAAAGAAAAAGGCTCTTTTTCATCTGGTACTTCGGCCAGGGGCGATTTGTACGTTAAAATACTGGTTAAGCCCCACCATTTGTTTAAACGAAAAGGACAGGATTTGTACAGAAACATCAATATTAGCATTTATACAGCCATTCTGGGCGGAAAGGTGCAATTTGAAACCTTGCACGGCCGGGTGGCCATTTCAATTCCGCAAGGTGCAAAATCAGGAATTCAGTTACGTGTTAAAGGCAAAGGAATGCCTGTTTATATGAACCCGACACAATTTGGTGATTTATACGTGAAAATACATTACAAAATGCCTGAAAACCTTACCGAGGAAGAAAAACAACTGCTTGCCAGGTTGAGGGAAATTCATAGTTCGAAATCGTAGAATTAGTTTAGAGTTCCGAGTTCCGAGTTTCTAGTTTCCAGTTCTCAGTTTCGAGTTTCGAGTTTCTGGTTTCTAGTTCAAAGTTTTCAGTTTCGAGTTTCGAGTTCTCAGTTTCGAGTTCAAAGTTTCCAGTTTTCAGTTTCTGGTTTCTAGTTTCGATTTCAAAGTTTCAAGTTTCGGGTTATCATTTGGTTTGCGAAGGCTGAGGCTCTTGAAGCCGGGAATTTCAGTTTCAGGTTTTCAGTTTGAAATTTATAATTTTTCTGCATATGTTGTTTGGTATTTTGTTTTTACTGACATTTGCAGTCATTTTTTAATAAATAAATTTCCATAAAGTGAGAAGGAAACAAAAAGAATTACCATTATTAGAGCATATCGAAATTGTTGATTTAGCGGCAGAAGGAAAAGCTATTGCCCGCGTTAGCATTGGCAAAGATGAAAAACGCGACTTTATCGTTTTTGTTGACAATTGTGTGCCCGGAGATGTGGTGGATGTGAAGGTAAAAAGGAAACAAAAAAACTTTATGGAAGGAATCCCGGTTAAATTTCACCGCTATTCCGAAACCAGGATTGAACCAAGATGCAGACATTTTGGCGTATGCGGCGGTTGCAAATGGCAATCCCTTCCTTATCCTGTTCAGCTTGATTACAAACAAAAACAGGTGACTGATCAATTCAGGCACCTGGGCAAATTTGAAATGCCTGAACCTGAAGAAATTCTTGCCTCAGAAAATGAATATTTTTACAGGAACAAACTCGAATTTACCTTTTCGGACAAACGTTGGCTAATATCCAGCGAAATTGATGATGGATTGCCCAAAGACCTTGATGCTCTTGGGTTTCACATTCCCGGCAAATTTGATAAAGTCCTGGATATCCAGGAATGTTTTCTTCAACCTCAGCTTTCTGATAAAATACGACTGGCAGTAAAGAAATTTGCAAAAGAGAATGGATTGTCATTTTATAACCTGCGCGAAGAAAAAGGCTTTCTGCGAAACCTGATTATCAGAAATACACTGGCCGGGGAATGGATGGTGGTAGTTTCCTTTTTTTACGATGACAAAGCAAAAAGGGAAATTTTACTCGATTTTATTGCCAAAGAATTTAAGGAAGTGAGTTCCCTGTTGTACGTGATAAATCCGAAAAAAAATGATACCCTCACCGACCTTTCCGTTTCGGTTTATAAAGGCAATGGCTTTATTGCAGAAAAAATGGAAGAACTGGAATTCCGGATTGGCCCTAAATCGTTTTACCAGACCAATCCTGAGCAGGCTTACAGATTATATTGCCTTGCCCGCGATTATGCCCAGTTAACCGGAAATGAAACAGTTTACGATTTGTATACCGGCACGGGTACCATAGCCAATTTTATAGCAAAAAAAGCCCAAAAAGTAATTGGAATTGAATATGTTGAAGAAGCCGTTGCCGATGCCCGCGAAAATTCGAAACTGAATGGAATTGGAAACACCACTTTCTTTTCCGGCGACATGAAAAACGTTTTAAACCGGGAATTTATCCTGAAAAATGGAAAGCCGGATGTAATGATCATTGATCCTCCGCGCGCAGGTATGCACCCCGATGTGGTTCAGGCGGTTTTGTTTGCCGCACCTCAAAGAATTGTTTATGTGAGCTGCAATGCTGCTACACAGGCCCGGGATATTCAAATGTTGAGCGAAAATTATAAACTGGTAAAATTCAGGCCGGTGGATATGTTTCCGCAAACGGCACATGTTGAGAATATTGCCTTGCTGGAGCGCAAAGAAAGAGATTAAAGTTCTATTCTGAATTTACTTATCAATAACCTTAATCTCCACCCTTCTGTTTTTTGCCTTACCTTCTTCTGTTGAGTTATCTGCAACCGGTTTTGTATTACCATAGCCCTTAAAGGTCAATCTGTCTGAGGCTATTCCATTTTTTACAAGAAAATTCACAACTGCTTGTGCCCTTTGTTCTGACAAAATTTGGTTATGCTCATCTGTTCCCACATTATCAGTATGGCCTGAAATTTCAAGTTTTAGCTTTGGGTTTATGTTTAGCTCAGAAATTAATTGGTTTAATGTATTATATGATACATTTTGTAATATAGAGCTATTGGTTTCAAATAGAATATTTTCCAATATAAGTGTTGAACCCACTTCTATATTCGACAATATATCCAAAGGTTTACCTGTCTCAGTTAATTGCACATTATCTATCCAGAATATACACCAGTGTTTACAATAAATTGTATCAAAAGTTCCAAACAGCAAATACTTTTCTTCCCCTTTTGCTTTGAAATTACATTCAGTCCGTTCCCAGTTATAAATTTTATATTTCTGAATTGATTTGCCTTTTGGTAAATAAGCAATTAAAATATCTTTACTCAATTTAGGAATTTCATTTACATGGTTAATTTTTTGCTCAAGTACACAAAACTGAATTAACCTCGAATCAACGATTGAATCTGAAGTTATTGTTTCGACAAAACTCAGTTTATGTTCAAAGCTAAATGAATACCAGCAATCTTTTTTTAGGTTAATTAACAAAGGCACCTGAATTCCTGAAATTATCCATTCTTTACCAGGAACGGATTGAAAATTGCGATAAACTATCATATTTTTATTCTTAGGATCTTTTACTTTACCATAAATAGGAAATTGTGGTTCGTTAATAGGTGATACTGTGTTTGTGAATGTTTCCCAACCTCCTGTAAGTTCTGTTAACTTTTTGGGAGCATAGGGGTTATCGGTAGGTATAAATTCTTCAAAACCACCATTGGGTATCAGGTTTTGGGCAATAATAAATGATTGTGTTGTTAAAAAGCAGAAATAAAGCAAAACAAAGTATTTTTTAGTTTCCATATTCTATTCCCATCATTATTAAATAATCTTTTAAGGGCCCAAGGCCAACCTCTGCCCTGCGTTTATCTACATTTATTTCATCCTTTATCGGACATACCTCGTATTTACCTGTTTTATTATTTTTCATCAACTGGGTACCATACAATTGCTTTTTATTTTCCTTAACCAGGATTTTATCTGTAAGAAAGGCAAAACTTTCTGGTTCAGCTTCTTTTTGTTCAACCCAAAATTGTTATATAATAGAGACCAGCGAACGCCAAAGGGCTTTAAGGAGCTAATATCTTTATAATCATCCCTTACCTGATGAATCGGGACAAGTAGTGTGTAGAAACTTTTTATACATGGATTCTTCATTTAGCTTTATTTTTAAATATTTTATTGCATACTGTAAAACTTCATCTTTTCCCTCTTTAATTCCATTTATTGTGGGTTTAATTAAAATATTTGGCGTTATTCCTTTTAAATGATGCTGTTTTCCATTTAATTTTTCACATTTCATTCCTGTCCACCCAACAATGCTTCCGGTTGGTAATTTTGTATAATTAATTGAACCATTTGTGCCCCCGGTTTTTTCGCCAATAATTGTTCCCAATTTGTTATATTTTATTCTTTCTATAGTTGATTCATCATAAGAAATATTCCAACCACTGGATAATACCACTAGTTTGCAGGCAAAAAATGGCGAATCGGGTTTGAGATAGTTTTGGGTTTCATAATAGTTTATGCTATTTTTTCTGTCGGGATAAATTATTTGAGGTACAGCAAAATTAAAGGATGGAGGCAACGAGTCTTTAAAAAAATGTTGAATCAATTGATGTACTCTTAATAAATTTCCATTCCCATCCCTCCAATCTATAATTATTCCATTATACCTGTCAGCAATTTCAATTATATTGGAAATAGATGATTCATCATTCAAGTTTAAGTAATATATATCTTTGTTAATCTCTCTACTTTTTTTTAATTCAATTGAAGGAAGCCTGGTTCTTTTAACACGGAAAAAAACTTTTTTGTTATTTCTCATTATTTCTACTAAAGCTGTATCTGGTATATTGGAGACATGAAATGACGCGCCTGCAAAATGATTTTTAAATTGTTTTGAGCCGCTTATCTGTCTTTTACTTTCTGCTATTAATTCTTTTGATCCAATTTTGTTGATTGAAAGAATAATGTCTCCGGCTTTAAAAGATAATTTTTCAAATGACTGAACAACAACTGCTTTATTATTTATAATTGCCGTTTCTATTGGAAGATAAAAATTATTATAACTTTTTGTTTCAATTCTAAAATGTCCGTCTTTAAGTTCAACACCAAGTTCATAAAGAAATTTATCTGTATACTTAGTCGATTTGTATTGTAAAACTCCATCAACAATCTGGTGTAAGGTCTTATTCCAATTAAGCTTTGATTCTTTATGATAAGGATAAAAATGCTGAATTACGTTCCAAAAAGCAATTATTTCAGATAATATTTTATTTTGCGCAGAGATCGTATCTGTCTCATAATTATTTATCGACTGCGAAAAGGATTTTAAGCTCACACAGTCTTTTACCTTTTCAGCATTTTTCATAGGGATAATGATAGGGAACCTAACAAAGATATTTTTTTCCAATTCACTGCTATAATCCTTGAATTTATCAGGAATTTGTTGAAATAATGCATCATCAACAAACTGATTATTAATCATCTTTACCTTTTTCTTTGCATATTCTGGATAATCGATGAATGGGTATTTATATCCTTTGTATTGCCAAAAAATCAATGTATCTGCTGGAGAATAATTTAAGGTTGATTGTTTCCTTATTTTTTCACGTGTAATTTTAATCTCGGGCACAATTGGTTTGAATATAATATATAGATTTTCAATTAATTCCTGGTCAGATTTGCAATATTTGATTTTATTAAGTCCAAAAAATAAAAATTTATCCCAATTCATTATTTCCTGTTCATTATCCGGATAGAAATAATTTATATATCCAAATATTTTAGTATAGGTGCAAATATTTCTGGAAATCTGGTTGTAATTTGTTTTTGATTGCGGAAATCCTTTAAATATAGGTGAAAGCAAACAAACAAATAGTAAAACTTTAAATTGCATTATTATGCCAGGTTAATGGATTAAATGCTGACCAAATAAAATTAATAATATTATGATCAGCTTAGCTATTAATTTAATGTATGTTAATTACATCTTCCTGCAACAATTGCCAAAGTTTATTTTTTTTCATATTTGCAGAGAAATTTTCCAGTATTTTATCCCTCAAATCGCTTTGGCCATATTCAGTATATCTTAGTATTAAGTTCCATAATGCCACGAATGAATCAGGATTTTTAATTACGTACGCCAATAATAGGGTATCAAAGATGGGATTCTTGTTAAAACGCATTGTATAAAAAGTACCTGTAAATTTCCTTGCTTCAATATCATTTTCAAAAAAAGGTATGAAATCATTAAGATATTCCCTGGAATTTTGTCCGTTAATTTCATTCAGATCAGGTATTGAATTTAACTTAATTGTATTGGTTTGCTGATCAATGAAATAGTCTCCGGCTATAAAAGGCTTTATTCCCCTGTCGCTTTTTATCGCTATTTTATACATATGGGGATACGATAGTTTTAATTTTAGATTAAACCTGTTATATATAATTTCTGAAGAATAAAAAGGGATTTCAAAATACTTTTTGTCTATAAATCCATTAATAAGATAAAGCGAATCGTGCTCAACTATTTTTCCTTGAACTTCACCGTTTATTATAATATTTTCATAATTAACCTGGGCAAGTATTGAATTGGTAAAGATTATACTGATCAAAAGGATAGAAATTTTCATTGTAATATTTTTAAATGGGTTTTATTATGAAAGATAAAAGCAATAAAAGTTAAAATAAGCCGGTAAACTGCCTTCATCCACAATGAATGGCCAATTTATGCCGTATTCTTTTTCCTTCACCATTCAGCATAAGCAGGTTTATTAAAACCCCTTATCTAAATCCATATTGGAGGGCCCTTGTACAAAATTAAAATTTAAAATTGATTTTCAAAATACTGCAAACTTAGCCGTGATTGATTATTTATTAAAAGAAAGTAATTATAAATCAATACCGTTTAGTTAAGAAATCTTTGGTGAAAATTTGGTGTTTTAGTGTTTTGGTGGCAAAAAATAGGGCCGCATAATCCCCAATACACCAAGCTACATTAATTATTAATTGAAATAAACTGTTTTACTAACTCAACGACATTGAATACTATTTTATCATATAAAAAATATTACTCTTACCCGGTGTTAATTCTTTCGCCCCTGACAGGGCGATTTCCTACTGTATATACATTCATCTCTACCGACCTTTTGTCCCTAACGGGACAGTGCCGTAGGTACTGAAGCCCGGTAAAAAGATAATTACCCATGAAATTGGCGTCCTGTAGGACCGCAAGATGACGTTAGATGTTCAAGGTTTTCAGGATATTTTTACCGGACACCAGGGAAAAAATATATCAGATGTCCAATTTATCCTTTTTTGTAGACAAACAAGATTAAATGATTACCGATAGTGTTTGTTACATTTCTTTATGAAGCTAATAAAGAAACTCAAAAAGAATGATTTCATCTAATTTCCAGGCAGATAGAGCGTATCGCTTTCTATGGTCTGCTCGGTATTTCCCCGGCTTTTCTGGTAAATCCTGTTCCACCTTGCCATTTTCCGCTTACGGCGGCTTTCGGCTTTGAATATTTCGTAGAGTGCTGTAATTGGGTTCAGAAACAACCTGGGTTTCACTGGTACAGGTTCCTGGTAGGGATCAGGCAATCCGGGCAAAACAAGTATTTTTTGTTCTGTATAGGATGGCTTCGTTTCTCTAATTCTGTACTTTAATTCCAGGCTTCGCAGTTCCATAATATTAATCTCTTCGAGTTTATACACCAGGGAATCAAGCACTACTACATTATTGTTATAAACCATTCGGGCACAGGCAAATCTGGTTGTTTTATAGCCAATGGCCGAAAAGAGGATGGTATCGCTTAAGCCGGCTTCAATTTTAAACTTTCCTTCTTCATCCGAAAAACTGCCTTTTCCGGTTCTCTGAATCACCACATTGGCGAAAGGGATTTTTGCATTTTTCCTGTTTACCGTTTGTCCGGTAATGGTATGTAATTGTTCCTGCGATTGTGCAGCGGTTTGTAATAACAAAAGTGATACAACCGAAAATAAAGTCCTGTTTCTTATCATTAGGATGAAATGGGTTACAAAGTATTATAGAATCTATAAATACCAGGCAGGAACGGTTTCGGGTCTGGATATAAAAGTAATGCTTTATTTTCGAAAAATTTTACTTTTTACCTGCCCAATTGAATAATTTTCCTTATTCTATTTTTTATTACAAAGGTTACAATATTGCTTTTCAATTTTTTGTATGTACGATTAATAGGCATAATTTTAAAAAATCTATAAATTGTTAATCTGCCAAAGTAAAGATAGAATGTACTTTCAAATGAATATTGTCCGGTTAAATTATAATTTGCTCCAGGGGAGTAAAATAGAGATAGTAAATTGTTGAAAGAAAGATTATTTCGCCCCGGCTGGGGCGAGACCATCGTGGATAATTTTCTTTTTACCGCTATTAGCCCCATCCTGGGCAGTTTTTCTAAATAATAACAATAATGACACATGAATCGAAAGATTAAAAATATTACCTGGAAAACAGTACTTTCAAATACAATTTTATCTTCCATATAAGAAAATAAATATTAATTTTATCTTCTTAGAGAGATGAAAAGTATAAAATATATCTTATCTTTGAGTAAAAAATTCAAAATGCTTAAAAACCAGTTAAAAAAAATTATACTTGATAATATTGAATTTATTAAAAAGACTGAAACAAAGGATAGGTCAGCCCGGTTGGACGCAAATGGCAATTATGCTATTACCGGTATAAGGCGATGTGGAAAATCATACCTGCTGATCAATGAACTTCAAAAATTGCCGGAAGGGCCCTTTATTTACCTGAATTTTGAAGATGAACGGTTTATTGAATTCGGCACCTCTGATTTTGAACTTATTATGGAATGTTCGAAAGAATTGTTTGATCAAAAACCAGTTTTTTACTTTGATGAAATTCAAAATATAAAAGGTTGGGAAAAATTTGTTCGGAGGTTGGCAGATTCAAATTACAGGGTTTTAATTACAGGAAGCAATGCTACCATGTTAAGCCGGGAACTGGCTTCAGTGCTTGGTGGAAGGTTTATCGGGAAGGAAATTCTACCTTTATCTTTTCAGGAATATTTGAGTTTTAGAAATATTATTCCACAAAAAAACTATGCGTTTACTAAAGAACGGTTTATTATTAAGGAACATTTTAATGATTTTTTCTATTTCGGGGGATTTCCTGAGTTGATAAAATTTGAGAATAGTAGGGAATACCTTAGTAATATTTTTATGAAGGTTTTTTACGGAGATTTAATAACCCGGAATGGGATTAAAAATGACCATGTACTTAAACTTCTGATTAAAAAACTTGCCGAGAGTGTAAACAATGAAACTTCTATAAACCGCTTTAAAAACCTGATCCAATCTACTGGTCTCAAAGTGGGAAACAATACAATTTTCGATTATCTGAACTATCTTTACGATTCCTGTTTGATATTTGGTGTTGAAAATTACGCTTCGTCTTTTTCTGAGAAAGAATCAAAAAAGAAATACTATTTTGTTGATCAGGGTATTTTAAACCTTTTTTTGATAAATCAGGATACTAAATTACTTGAAAACATTGTTTTTATTGAACTTCACCGGCGATATCCTGGTCAGGTATTTTATTTCAAACGTAAACTCGAATCTGATTTTTACATTCCCGATTTGAAAATGATAATACAGGTTTCCTATTCTGTTGCAGAAATAGAAACCCGTGAACGCGAATGCAAGGCCCTGATCATTTGCATGAAGGAACTTAAACTTGAACAGGGAATTATCATAAGCTACGATGAAGAGAGTGAAATAGAATTCCAGGGTTATAAAATTCAGGTAATACCCGCCTGGAAATGGCTTTTAACAGGTATGGAATAATTCATTTAGCTTATTCAAACTGAAAATAAGTCCTTAACGGATTTGTTGTTCAAGATTTAGCAATCCATAAAAGCAGAACCAGAATGAATTTATTTTTTAACAAAAGTTTATTTATTTCGCTTTTTCATAATCTGCAAAAACCATGAAGTACATTTATACTTTTTATACCTGGCTGGTGGGGGGCTTGTATTTCTTTATCCTTACCCTTTTCAGCATCGTTTTTATGACCTTTATTCCAAGTAAAAAGTACAGCCCTGTTTTCAGGTTTTTTTTAAGGATTATGTTTGCACTTCTATTTGTGAGGGTAAAGCGTGTGTATGCAGAAAAAATTGATTTGAAAGGAAGGTATATTTTTATGCCGAATCATGTGAGCCTGATGGATGCCCCTATTTGTGCCGCGTATATGCCTCATTTTATTACCGCGCTTGAAGCCGCTGAGCATTTTAAGTGGCCTCTTTATGGTAAACTCGCAACGCTTTACGGGAATATCCCTATTGACAGGAAAAGTGTACAGAATTCGATAAAAAGTGTAAACAGGGCCATTGAAGTGCTTAAAACGAGTAATTCAATAGTGGTTTTTGCCGAAGGAAGCCGCACCAAAGATGGAACAGTTGGTAATTTTAAAAAACTTCCGTTCCAGATGGCCAAGGATGCAGGAGTTCCGATTATTCCTGTGGGGATGTCGGGTGTTTTTACCTTTAACAACAGAAACTCGATACATTTCAGGCCGAGCAGGTTAAAACTCAAATTTGGAAAAGTTATTCCTGCCGATGTGGTTACCAACATTCCGCACGAAGAACTTATGGATATGGTACGAAACGAAATCGTAAACTTGATGGAATACAATTGATAAACGCGGAACAAAATAAAACAGAACTTGAATTCCTAAAAAGAAAAATTTACTTTCCATTTCTTTTGCTAACCCTCATGTGGGTATTAAAATTGCTGGAATTTTATTTTTCAGCTGATTTTAAATCATTTGGAATTCTGCCACGGCAAATTGAAGGTTTAAGCGGGATTATTACTTCTCCATTTATTCATGGCAACTTCAAGCACCTGATTAATAACTCCCTGCCATTCTTTTTCCTCATTTCGGCCATCAGGTATTTTTATACAGATAATTCATTTATTGTTATTCTTTTTGTTTGGATAATTACCGGATTCAGCGTTTGGCTGGGTGGACGAAATGCCTGGCATATCGGGGCCAGCGGATTGATTTACGCCTTTTTTTCCTTCTTGTTTTTTTCCGGAATCTGGAGCAAAGACAGGCGACTGATAGCCATTTCTCTCCTGGTTTTTTTTCTTTATGGCGGCATGGTATGGGGAATTTTACCGCAAAACGAAAATATTTCGTGGGAATCGCATCTTTATGGATTTTTCACAGGTTTTATTGCCGCTTTTCTTTTTGGAAAATCGCATGTAAAACCCCCGGATGAAAAGGAAAATGCTGACAATGATGATGATTTTAATAATTTTGATAATTCTTACAGGGACGGGGTAAATATTGAATATCATTTTAATGAAAAGCAGGATAACTAGTTACATCAACTAACACATTAATAGTAGAAAGTTTAACTTTATTGTCCTGTAAATCTAATTCTTATTTGATAAAAGTCATAAATTGCTATGAATATACTCACATATGAATTGAAAGGGTTTACTTTTTACCTGGATTTTTCTGCTTTCTTTTTTGGCTTGACCCAAAAAAGAAACAACAAAGGCAAAGCCGATCTCACGAAGTTATGAAAGAACGAGTAAAAAAGGTCAAGGCTCCCGGGAAAATATTATTCCGGTTTTCGCAAAACCTAAGTGCGGCAGGGCGATCTTCGAACAAGTTCTCAGCTTCCCTGCCTACTAAGGTTTCGCTCAACCTTCATTATATTTTCCCGGAGGCCAGAGTATTTATTAACATCGATTCAAAATATTTAACAAAATGCTATCCATTAAAATTCTTATATTTTCTAAATTTGACAGCCAATATCAATTTCAAAATATTTCATCCGGACAAAAAAGAAAATTTAATAAACTAAAAATAGGAAATATGAAACAAACATGATTAAAATAATAATTAATCACACACGATAATTATTATTTTAAACATGTGGTTCCATATGACCATAGATAAACAACTTTTATTCGCAATGCTCATGAAAGAAGTTCTCATGAACGAAGTGAACGGCGAAGCCCTCACTGAAAGTAATAATTAAAAATAGACAAATGAAAAAAGTAATTACATCCGAAAATGCACCCAAAGCAATAGGTCCTTACAGCCAGGCTATTCTGGCCGGAAATACACTTTATATCTCGGGCCAGATTCCCATTAATCCTGCCACCGGAAAAGTGGAAGCCAGTGGAATTGAAGAACAGACTGAACAGGTAATGAAAAACATCGGGGCCATTTTGAAAGAAGCAGGTTTTGGTTTTGAACATGTGGTAAAAACAACCTGTTTGTTAAGCGACATGGCAGATTTTGCCGCCATGAACAAAATTTATGGAACCTATTATGCGCAGCAGCCACCGGCAAGGGCTACATTTGCAGTTAAAGGTTTGCCTTTGGGCGTGTTGGTGGAAATTGAAACCATCGCTGTAAAATAAGCCTGTTCTGTTTTTTTATTCAAAACGGACGGTTCTTAATAAGCAGAAGTAACCCGGATAGAAATTCATTATTCTGAGGGTGTTTAAATTTAACCTTTTGTAATAATTCAGGTATTGTCAAATACCTTGTAAATGATGAACCGTAATGGTTTTTTTCTGAAAATTTAATGAAAGTTACAAATGCACGAATTTTATTTTATTCTTTGCCAGGGAATTTAGATTTAATTGTTAATACTATATATATCAATTATTTACACTAAAAAATTCACCCACTGGGTAAATTGTAAATAAGTGCGAATTCGTGCATTAACTTCGGTGAGGGCTTCGCCGTTCATGGTAATTTTATTAAAAATATGTATTGAAATTAATGTATCTGCAATGGGATAAACAATTTCAATCCAGCCTCGAAATATTTAGCAGTTAGATAATCAGCTTGATTTAAGGGGATCTATATTTTTTTTACCCGACGACATTGTTTTAATTTGTTGAATTTTAAATATTTTGTTGTTGATAGCAACTTCTTTTCCTCCACCAAAGCACTAAATCTCCATTTGAGACAAAAAATCAATTACAAAACTACAAATCAATGTCGTTTAGTTATTAAATATGTACATTTTTTACCGCAGAGATACGCAATGATTTTCGCAGAGAGTTGAAAAAAAAGGCTATTAAATCATGACTTTGCGGCACTTTGTGAATTCTTAGCGCACTTTGCGTTAAAATTTTATTAAAGAAAATCTCCTTAACTAAACGACATTGAATTACAAATGATGAAATTCTCTTATTTTAAAGGAAAATTAATTTCATTAAGATTTCATCAGATTTTAGGTGTATTTTAATTTAGTCTAAGCAAATTAATTCTGTCCGTTTTGCATAGAATTGGTAAAATTATTTATAGACGAAGAAGGATTGCTTCAAATAAAATGATTACAGGTATGGTTTAACTTGTTGCAAATTAATCTAATAACCTGATATATATTTTGTTTCATAATTTTCTTTAGAATTAATCTAAATAAGCATTGTGGATTCAATATTAATTAGTAATTTTGATTTTAATAATTTATAATTAGTCTAAATTATGATCTGCATTGAAACAAAAGATACTGTAAAACAGGTTTTCACAGAATACCTCGAAAAAATGGGGCACAGAAAAACCCCTGAAAGATTTGCAATTCTTGAAGAAATTTATTCAAGGGACGGACATTTTGATATTGAGTCGCTGTATATCTTCATGAAAAACAAGAATTACAGGGTAAGCCGTGCCACCTTGTATAATACCATTGAATTGCTGCTCGATTGTAACCTGGTGGTGAAACACCAGTTTGGAAAAAATATAGCCCAATTCGAAAAAGCGCACGAATGCCGACAACACGATCATCTTATTTGCACGGAATGTGGAAAAGTAATTGAATTCTGCGATCCTCGGATTCACGAAATACAGACTACCGCCTCAGAATTAATGAAATTCCAGGTGGAATACCATTCACTTTATTTTTATGGCAGTTGCAATGAATGTTCAAAGCAACAGGAAAAAAAGTAAGGAAAATTCATATTCTGGGCGAATTGTTATAAATTTGCAGCTTGTTTAAAAATTAGAACAGGTTGTAATGAAGAAAATGGATGTATTGCTGGGACTACAATGGGGTGACGAAGGCAAGGGAAAAATTGTTGATGTTTTAAGTCCTTCGTATGATATTATAGCCCGTTTCCAGGGAGGCCCAAATGCTGGTCACACATTAGAGTTTGGTGAATTTAAGCATGTTTTACATACAATTCCTTCAGGCATCTTCAGACCCAATACCATTAATATTATTGGTAACGGCGTAGTACTTGATCCGGTTATTTTTAAAGATGAAGTTGAAAAAATTAAGGCTTTTCAGCCTGATGCTCTGAAGAATCTTTATATTTCCAAAAAAGCACATTTAATACTTCCTTCGCATAAAACCCTCGATGCAGCTTCCGAAAAATCCAAAGGTCAAACCAAAATCGGATCCACCTTAAAAGGAATTGGTCCAACTTATATGGATAAAACCGGCAGAAACGGAATAAGAATCGGTGATATTCTTAAACCTGATTTTAAAGACAAGTACAACCAGTTAAGGGCAAAACACAAGCAACTTTTAAAACAATTCGATTTTGAGATTAGTGATCCATGCAGCCAGGAAGAATGGTTTGAAGGGATTGAATGCCTGAAATCCTTTCCTTTTGTCGATTGTGAATATTCTGTAAACGAAGCGCTGGACAAAGGAAAATCTGTTTTGGCTGAAGGTGCGCAAGGTACTTTGCTCGACATTGAATATGGTTCCTATCCCTTTGTCACTTCTTCCAATACTGTAAGTGCCGGCGCCTGCACCGGGCTTGGTGTGGCACCCAATAAAATCAGAAAAGTGTACGGTATTTTTAAATCCTATTGTACCCGTGTCGGAAGCGGGCCTTTTCCTACAGAACTTTTTGATGAAACCGGTGAATATCTGCAATCAAAAGGACATGAATTTGGAGCCACTACCGGAAGAAAACGCAGGTGTGGATGGCTTGATTTGCCTATGCTCAACTATTCAATTATGTTAAACGGGGTGACTGATTTGATTTTAACAAAACCTGATGTTTTATCCGGTTTACCGGTAATTAAAGTTGCAATTGGTTATCAGCATCATGGTGAGTTTATTTCGCAGGTTCCCTTTGAATTTAACGAAAATTACCAACCAGTTTACAAGGATTTCGAAGGATGGAGCCAGGAAATTTCTGACATCAGGAATTATAATGATTTACCACTTCAGTTAAAAAAATATATTGAATTCATAGAAAAAGAAACCGGCGTACCTGTAAGCATTGTTTCTGTTGGCGCTGACAGGGATGAAACTATTGTAAGGTAAAATTACTGAAATTCTTTTGGTGATTTTAGTTTAATAGGTTTTGGATTTAAAATGGTGGTTGATTTATTACACTTTTCTTTATGGGAAAAACTGCTTGTATATTTGGTTCAACCGGCTTAACCGGAAGCAAGCTTGTGAAAATTTTAACAGTTGACCAGCGTTACGATAAAATTATCCAGTTTAACCGAAGGTCTGTTAAAAACACGGCTCAACAAATTACTGAAATTTTAGGCGATTTCAACAGTTTATCTGAATTTTCAACAATGCTCCGGGCCGATGAATTCTATTGCTGCCTGGGTACTACTATAAAAAAAGCCGGTTCGAAAAAAGCCTTTGAAGAAGTGGATTTACAATATCCAATAAAAATTGCTGAAATAGCTGCTTTAAATTCCGTTAATAAATTCCTTGTCATCTCCTCAATCGGAGCTTCGGACAAAAGCAGAAATTTTTACTTAAATGTTAAAGGCAAAATGGAGAAGGAATTAAAAAACAGGCTAGGGGATAAGCTTTTCATTTTCAGGCCTTCGTTGCTTTTGGGAAACCGAAATGAAAAAAGGTTTGGCGAACAGTTTGCAGGATTTTTTATGAAAATTTTTGGCTTCTTATTTGTTGCCGGATTAAAAAAATACAAAGCAATAAAAGTAGAAACAGTTGCTCAGGCTATGGTTAATGTTGCTAATTCAAACGAAAACCGCTCCATTTTTGAATCTGATCTAATAATGGAAATCGGAAAATCTAAATATCAGCCTCAATGAAAGGTCCGCAAATTGTAAAAACTGCCGACGGTTCCGATACCATTTACCTGCCGGAAATAGACGAAACCTATCATTCTATTTTTGGTGCCGTGCAGGAATCAAAGCATGTTTTTATTGAAAATGGAATTGAGAATATTGATAAAGATACTATCCGGGTGCTTGAAGTAGGATTTGGTACCGGGCTGAATGCTTTATTAACAGCTATTTATGCTGTGAATAACCAAAAAAATATTGAATTTTTTACCATTGAAAACAATCCGCTTGACGATTCACTTGTTTCGCATCTTAGCTACGCCAAACACCTTAATGCAGATGAAATGCTTTTTAAAAAGATTCATCAGGCCGATTGGGAAAAAATGGTGAAAGTAAATTCGCATTTTAGTATATGTAAGCTTCATATTGATATACTGCGACCAAAAAGTAAATTGCCCGAAAATATAGATATGGTTTTTTTTGATGCATTTGCACCATCAAAGCAGATTGAAATCTGGGACAAGGAAGTATTTGGTTTGCTTTATAATGTTTTAAATCCGAATGGATTCCTGGTCACTTATTCTTCAGCAGGGGTGGTAAAAAACGCACTAAAATCGGTAGGTTTTACCGTAAAAAGATTAAAAGGGCCTCCGGGTAAACACCATATGGTTTTAGCCTCTAGACCCGTGCCTATGGCCTCCAATATTGTGAATCAGGAAACCAAAAAAGTAACCGCGTATTCAACCCGTGAAGAATTTTTAAATATTATTACCCATGCGTTCGGATTATTGGCCAGTGTTCCGGCTACCATTGCAATGGTATTGAAAACCTGGAACAGCGAGGGATGGATTAAAATTGCGAGTGCATTCATTTTTGGCATCAGCCTTATTTTACTTTACCTGGCTTCAACACTTTATCATGCTTCGCGAAAACCGGCGCGGCGTATGCGGCTGAATGTTTTTGATCATGCAGCTATTTATGTACTTATTGCCGGAACTTATACCCCTTTTTTATTAATAACTTTAAGTGGAAGCTGGGGCTGGAGCCTTTTCGGGGTGGTTTGGGGACTTGCCGCAATCGGGGTTGCGCTTAAAATATTGTACCAGAAAAGGTATAAAGCAATTTCAGCAATAGCTTATGTTTTAATGGGTTGGATTATTGTTGTTGCTTTAAATCCGTTAATTGAGAACCTTGACCCCTGGGGATTGTACTGGCTGATGGCCGGAGGAATCAGCTATACATTAGGGGCTGTTTTATATGTATTTAAAAAAATTCCTTACAACCATGCCATTTTCCATCTTTTTGTTTTAATTGGTAGCATAACCCATTGGATTTCTATATATTATTTTGTTTTATAACCATTTAGCACTTTAATCTGATTTGTTAATCTATAAAAATTAGAAGAATGAAAACTTTAAAGTTCCTGTTGATTTTCATTTTAATTATTGCTGTTGCCTATTTTGTTTTTCAAGAATTTTCCGGTTTTCAGGATAAAAAAATCAAAAACCTCGAAGAAAAAATTGCGCTGTTAAAAGAAGAGCATGTTCCACTCAGGTTCAGGATATCTGAAAAAACAAACGATTCGGTTTTTCTTACCCTTAAGTTTTATAATGCCAGCAACAAAGAAATTAACAGTTTAAACACTGCTTTGCCCGGGCAGGAATTGTCGTTCGATTTTCAGGTGGTTCCGGTAAAAGGAAGGTATGTCGCTTTTCCTTCAAAAATATTTTCAAATGTAATTGCAGCTGCCAATGGCGAGGAATTATATAAATATTATGATAAGGAAGGCTTTCCGGGGGTTTTTTATAACGATTCTCTCGACCAGGACTTAAAAACTGTTTTAACGGATTTATTTACCAAAATTAAGACAGGTGAAACCGATTCCCTTGAAAACAATTTCGGTAGTATGGTGCATGATATTAAGAATCTGAAATCTTTTTTGCCTGATGTTGTATACGCTATTGTTTGCCATACAAAAGGCGGAATAGAAATTAAGGAAGAATAAAATTTTGACCGCCATGAACGATACGCTCGATTTTTTAAATAAGCTGAACTGGTTGCTAAAACCCATCAGCAACCTTGTTATATTTCTTTTTACCACCGGTACCGGAATCACCATCTTAATAGCCGGATTTTTGGGGATCATTTTTTTATCCGTGTACAATGCTTTAAAAGAAAGAGATTTGGCATATATGGCAGCCAAGCCGGGCGAATCGAGGGGGGCACCTTTTCACGATAAAATATTTATCACCTCAAGGGCCATTGCCAAAGTTTTGTTGAAAATGATTTCGAATATTCCTGTTTTTCTTGCCGTTTTTATTTTTTTGATTATGATCACAGGACTTTCAAAAACTATTGATTCTGTTGGCGACTTTTTTCTAAAACAACAACGGATTAAGGAATTGCAATCTGTTTTAAAACAACTGGATCAAAGGTATAAGGTGGCCGAAGTGGAAGTTGCGGATTACAACCAGCTTTTGGATGAAACCGAACTTAATATCAGGTTTTATGATTATGCCCTGCTTGGCTTGTCAGATCAGGTGCAAACCGTAAAAATCAAAGGACAGGATATTTACTTCGATGCTGTTGTTCTAAACTTCGAGTACAGCGAAATTACCACCGGTAATGAAAAAAACCTTGTCATCCCCTACAGGATATTCAGTGATAAAATTCCCCAGGAAATGGGCGTCCCCTTAAACATTGCTGATATGAACGGAATACCGTTTATTTTTAAACGAAACGACACGGATATTTATGGCATGGAACGCAATACTTATTCACAGCGGGTAAAAGAAATAATGGGTTATATTACAGATAAAAACAAAGCCAGGGAAGCCGGAATAAGAAGTGTGTATGGCAATGCTGTTCATAAAGTTGTAAATAAAGGCGATGTACTGAATATCTGGATTGAACAGACAGGCGGACTGGTAATTAAGGAATCAACAGGTTTTTAAGATAACACAAAAGAATAAAGTCAAAAGAACAAAGGCAGGTAAATGAAGGCAAAAGAGCAAAGGGAAATGAATTTTGAAATTAAATAAGTACGAAAAATTGAAAAGGACTAAATTTCGTAAAGCTTGAATTAAATTGATAAAATTCAGATGGATAATGATTTACTTAAAAGAATTTTTTATCTTCTTTCTTTAAACTTTAAACTCTAAACTCTAAACTTTGAACTTTAAACTTTAAACTTTAAACTTTAAACTCTAAACTTCATAAAATGAAATCCTACCGTAAAGAACTCTGGTTTGATATCAAACAGCGCCGGGAGTTAATTAACATTACCCCTGTAGTAAAGCAATGCCTCGCTGAAAGCGGAATTAAAGAAGGTTTATTACTGGTGAATGCCATGCATATCACTGCCAGCGTTTTTATCAATGATGATGAATCGGGCTTGCACCATGATTTTGAACAATGGCTGGAACGGCTTGCACCCGAGAAACCTTATAACCAGTACCGTCATAATTCGTACGAAGACAACGCCGACGCACATTTAAAGCGTACAATTATGGGAAGGGAGGTAGTGGTGGCCATTACGGACGGAAAGCTTGATTTTGGCCCCTGGGAGCAGATTTTTTATGGCGAATTTGATGGAAAACGCAAAAAAAGGGTTTTGGTAAAAATAATTGGGGAATAATTCCTGTCTTCAGATTAGTTTATTGTCCTCCAGTAATTGAAGCACATACATCCTTTGTTCAAGCGCGGCAAGGTGAAAATAAAACCACTTTTTGTCACTTCCCAAAATATAATGAGGTTTATCGTCTTTTAAGGCATGTAAAAATTTTGAATTCTCAACCAATTGTAAAGCTTCATTTCTCCATTGTACAGGGTCGTAATAGAAACCTATTTCAGGAAAAACACGCTGGAATTTTTCAAATTTTACTTGTAAGGATTCTGGTTCAAAGCTGAAACACTCGTGCAACTTTTGTTTAAGTGCCGTCCAGGTATCATCCTTTTTTGTGCCTTTTACAAGGTTAAAAATGTTTTCAGCAGCTTCTAAAAATAATAAGGTATTGTCACGTTCATATCTAACTTTGTTACTTTCTTTTGTATACCTCCATTTCAGGTGCGACTGATCGGGATAAGATCCTGCTTCGGCATGTCCGATATCTGGAAAGGAATTCAACTCGAATTGCTCTACAGCAGGTATTTTTTTCCATTTCCCATTTTCGAAAAGCTCAATGTCTTCAATATCATTCTCTGTTGAATTATGCTGTCCCGAAAAGCCCTGATGTGACCAGGTATCGGAATAGGTATGCAGTGTAATACCTAGGCTGATGAGGTTCATCACTCTTTCTTCGCCAGTAGATTTGGATAATTCTGTAAGGGCCCGGTATACAAGTTTTTGTGGCAAGGCGCCGTTTTTTGTCACCACCATTTCTTTTGAATTCTCTAAATCTGGTAAAAAATGAAAGGGGATGTAAATTTTAGTCCGAACATCCTTGCTAAATCCCTTTAAAAACTGAATTCCTTTATGCGAAGTGCAAATAGGATCAAAAGTTTCTTCCGTAAACCTGGTCGATAAAATATCGAGCTGCCCTTCCACATTCATTTTTTTATGGTCAGTAGCATCGTCAACATACTGGCAGGAATAGGAAACAATTTGGGCGTCTTCGGCCGAAAATCCGACTTTTTCTAGTAACACGCGCATGGTGCTATAATGAAAATCGATTTGCACTGTTTTAAAATTAAAGATTCAACGGATATACAGTAACAATTACGTTTTGATTCAATTATTTTCTGTAAAATTATATAAATATGTGATTTTTTAGCCAAAAAAAGCGACTAATTTGTCCGTATTTATGAATTAAAATTATCTTTGCGGCCTAATTTAAATTAAAATTTATGTCAGGAAATATTACATTTTCAATGATTAAGCCAAATTCAGTTCTGGCAGGGCATACTGGCGGAATTTTGGCCCATATTTCAAATGCGGGTTTCAGGATTGTTGCCTTAAAAATGACCAAGCTGAGCGTTACACAAGCGCAGGCTTTTTACGGAATACATGCCGAAAGGCCTTTTTTTAAGGATTTGGTGCAGTTCATGCAATCGGGACCGGTTGTAGCAATGATTTTAGAGAAAGATAATGCTGTGGAAGAATACAGAAAGCTTATTGGCGCTACTGATCCGGCCCAGGCTGCTGAAGGAACTATACGTAAAATTTATGGTTTCGATAAACAGGGCAACGCGGTTCACGGTTCTGACAGTGATGAAAATGCGGTGATTGAATCGAATTTCTTTTTCTCTTTACGAGAAAGATATACTGCCCAGGGAATAGAAGTATTACAATAAACATAAGATCCGGGGCTAACCCGGATTTTTTATTTCCAGCTTTATATTGGTGTTGGACTCCAACCTTTTTCGTCAAATATCGAAACTTCGGTATATCCTATTTTTCTTAATAATTCCCTGGCTTCGGGTAAAAGCGCCATTACATCTTCCGGATCATGCGAATCGGCTGACAAAGTCAGCGGAATTTTTTTCTCATGGCAGCGCTTTAAGATAAAATTTGAAGGGTAAAATTCACTGCAAAGATTTTTAAGTACGCCTCTTGTATTTACTTCAAGAATTGATCCTGCTGAAGAAACAACATCCAGCGCACCATATACAATTTCCTTGTACCAGCCTTCACTTTCGTCAAAGTAATTCCCTTTGCCGTTAAATTTTTTAATCAGGTCGAAATGGCCCACCAAATCTGGTTTGTGAATACGAATCATATCCGTAACCTGCTGATAATAAAACTCAACCAGGCGTTTGATATCATTGCCAAATAATTCTTCCAGGCCTTTTTTAAACCAATCGTTTGACCTGTCGAAATCCCAGACTTTTCCATCACTGAAAAATTCCAGAAAATGGACTGAGCCCAGCGTATAATCTAAATTATATTTGGCAAACTGATCAAGGCCTATCATATTTTTCACGTAGTCGGCTTCAAGACTTAAATATAATTTTATGCTTCCGTGGTATTTTTGTTTCAGCCTGTTAATTTCCAGAATATAATTTCTTAATCTTTCAAATTTCATGTTCCATCCCGATTCAAATGGAAGAGGGGAGTGGCATGAAAAACCGTACGCATACATTCCTTTTTCTATGGCCGATTTGACGTAGAGTTCAGGATCGCCTTTTCCATCGCTAAAACTTGAGTGACTGTGGTAATTGGTCCATTTCATAATACAAGAATGATTGATATCAGATAATTCTAAAAGTAGCAATTTACATTATCTGGTCAATATTATTTTCATTTTCAAGATATTTATTGCGAAATTTAACAAAATTAATGAACATTTATCCAAATTAATTTGACTTTTGTTATCTCTTGTTGTATATTTGTATTACCTCAATAACACGTCTATTATTTAATTCTTGAATTCTAGATGTTTTTTTTCATAATAAGGTTTAGGTTAATGATTGGGCGGATTGGTTACCCGCCCTTTTTCTTTGTCTAAATCCCAGGGAAACCGAGAAACTTACTAAAACTCCGTGTTCGTCATTCGATATTCCTTATTCTATGTTCAATATTCTAAATCACAATTACAATAATTTAATAGTAGTTTTTTTATCTCCTTTAAAATCTGGTATTTAGGAAAATAAGTTTTTTATTGTTAAATAATTAAAAAATTAGTTGTATAACTAAATATTTAGTTGTATATTTGTTTTATGAACGAATTAACAAGAGCCGAAGAACAAGTAATGCAAATTCTCTGGAAAATTGAAAGAGGGTTTGTGAAAGATGTGGTGGAGCAGCTGCCCAACCCAAAACCAGCGTACAATACCGTTTCTACCATTATCAGGATACTGGAAAAAAAGGGTTTTGTCAATCACAAGGCCTATGGCAAAACCCACGAGTATTTTCCCATTGTTTCGAAAAAGGATTATACAAAATCATTTTTTGGGAATTTTCTCGACAGGTATTTTGGCAATTCATTTCAGCAACTGGTTTCGTTTTTCTCGAACGAAAACGATATGAGCCTCGAAGAAATGGAGAAAATACGCGTACTTTTAGAAAAGGAGATTGAAAATAAAAAGTTGAAATAATATGGAAAATATTGCCGTTTATTTGCTTAAATCAGTTTTAATTTTGTCTGCTTTTTACTTGTGTTATACATTGGTTTTTAGCAGTGATACTTCTTTCAGGCAAAACCGGTTTTTCCTTTTGTCAGGAATTATTTTCAGCCTGGTAGTTCCATTTTTCAGTTTTCCTGCCCCTCAGGTTTTAGGTTTGAAATCAAATTTTTGGCTGAAAGAAATCAGTATTTCAGCCATTCAAAATTCAGCTGGAGTAAATCGTTCATTTTTTTCAATCGAAAATTCATTGTATTTTTTATATTTATTAGGTTGTATATTACTTACCGTAAGATTTCTGTTCCATTTAAAAATTATCCTGGGCTACCGGCTCAATGCCCGTGTTTTGAAGGAAACTTATGGAAGTTTAGTCTTTACAGGAAAAAAACATCCGGTTTTTTCGTTTGCCAATTCAATTTACATTGATTCTGAATCGGAAAAGGCTGAAAACCTTGATGTTATCCTTGCACATGAAAAAGTGCATATTGTTCAATTACACACGTTTGATCTTTTCTTGTTAGAGGTTCTTGCAGTCGTTCAATGGTTTAATCCAATGGTCTGGTTATACCTTAAAAGCCTCAGGCAAAATCACGAATACCTGGCTGATCAGGGGGTTTTGCTTAATGGAACTCCGGTTGACAAATACCAACAGGTGCTTTTAAGAAATTATTCATTTCCGGGCCTTGAGTTTACCAGCAATTTAAATCATTCTTTAACATTAAAAAGATTAGTTATGATGAAAAAAATTAAATCGGGCGGTTTTGCTTCTGTAAAACTGCTCATCTTTGCCCCCATGGTACTTTTAGGTGTTTATTTGTTATCGTGCAAAGGGGGAAATGATATGAATGATGGCAAAGTAGTTGTTGGCCAGCAAGTGGATTCCACTACTTTAATGCCACCACCTCCGCCACCTCCGCCACCACCTGGTACTTCTGTCAATGGTAACACTGAAATTGATGTGATGCCCGAATTTCCTGGTGGAGAAGGTGAAATGATAAATTACCTGGCTAAAAATGTAACCTATCCTAAAGATGCAAAGGAAAAAGGAATTGAAGGTACTGTTTATGTGATGTTTACAGTAAAAAAGGATGGAAAAATTGCAAATGCCAAAGTTATCAGAAGTGCCAGTCCAATGCTTAACGATGAATCTTTGCGGGTAGTTAATTCTATGCCTGCCTGGAAACCAGGGATGAGTAAAAATGAACCGATGGATGTGAATTTTACCATTCCAATTAAATATAAACTCCAGAATTGATTTTAAAAGCTTAGCTTAGTTAATAGGCTAAGCTTTTATAAAGTAAAAATATTTCTTTGAAATAAATTGAAATTTATTGAAGGATAATTAAAAAGAAAAGATCCAAATCATGGTTGGCAAGCCTTCTTGTTAAATCAATACAAAAAAATATTTTCGAAAGGTCAGTATGAAATTTATTTTCATGATTTTTTATGTATTTTCAGATTAAAAATACTGTGAGAAATAAAATGAAATATTTGATCTTTCAGGCTTTGGCTATAGCAGGATTATTAAGCTTTTGTTACAGTTGCAGGAACGAAGTCGCTGACATTGATGGCAATGTTTATCATACAGTGAAAATTGGTAAACAAGTGTGGATGGTTGAAAATCTGAAAACAACCAGATATCGTAATGGCGACCTTATCCCAATCGTAGCTGATAGCCTCGGGTGGTACAGTCTTTCAAAAGGTGCATATTGCAATTATGAAAATAATGCTGATAGCTTTTCTTTAGTCTACGGTCGTTTATACAATTGGTTTGCTATAAGCGACAATCGGAATATTGCACCTGATGGTTGGCATGTGGCCACAGATGCAGACTGGAAATTACTTGTAACTTATTTGGGTGGAGAAAATGTTGCTGGTAAAAAACTAAAGGAAGTGGGAATGGATCATTGGCAAAGCCTGAATACAAAGGCAACGAATGAAACCGGTTTTTCAGCATTACCTGGTGGTGCACGTTTTGTTGGTAAAAATTTCAATTGTATTGGTCTGGTTGGATTCTGGTGGAGTTCTTCGGAAGCCAACATGGAAAACGCATGGGTTTGGAGAATTGGCAACGATGATGATTTGACCTATAGCCGGGATGATAATAAACGCACTGGTTATTCTGTGCGCTGTGTTTTAGATTAAATGTACCATAAAAGAATCAGAATTTTGATATTTTGTTTTACTAATTTCTTTAATGAATTAATATTTATAAACCTTGCATAATTTTATCTTATGAAAGTCTTTTTAATAGCTATTTTAATAATTCATACTATTATCCTGAATATTACTTCCCAGTCAATTACTGAAACTTCTGTTGTTTTAGATATGGAGGAAACAGGCGATTACCGTCAAGCCCTTGAAATTGCAAAGAATAATCTTGAAAAGGATAGCCTGAATGTCAAACTTTGGTATGAAATGGGCAGACTTTTGCGTCTAAACCAACAATATAAGCTAGCTATTAATGTTTACCAAAAAGCCAGGCAACTTGATCCAACCAATCCATTTGCTTTACTTTACCTCGCTAAAACAAACAAATTAGCCGGGAATAGGGATCTTGCAATTAAAACCTATAAGGAATTTTTATTAATACAGCCTTTTAATACATTGGCATTGGTTGATCTATCTTCGCTTTATTCTTCAATTGATCAATACGATAGTGCTGCAATTTATGCACAACGACTCTACAATACCGACGTTTTAAATGTGGATTACCTGCAAAAACTGGCTAGTTATCAATGGTTTAGTAAAAAGAAAGGGGAAGCTTTTTTAAATTACAAAAAAGCTTTTAAAATGGATTCAACTTATCTTCCTGTGGTTTTTGACCTGGCCAGAATTTATATTAATCTAAGGCAGCAGGATTCAGCCATTGCCATACTCAAAGGAAATCTGACTGTGCATCCGCAAGAAGCCAGGCTTTATAACGATATTGGAACAGCGTATTTTTCAAAAGGTGATTATTATATGGCCATTGATTATTACGAAAAAGCCATTGGTTTAAATTATAGTTCTTTGGAAACTTATAGAAGGCTGGGTATTAGCTATTATTCATGCAGCAGGTTCGAACTTGCTGAAAAAATGCTGAACAAGTTAATTCAGGACGACACAACAGATTATAAAATCTGCATTTATCTTGGTAAAATTCATAAATTCAATACCAATTACGATAAGGCCATTTTGTTTTATAATATCGCCAGAAATCTGATAACCCCCGATTCAATTATGTTAACTGCAATTTACATGGGTTTATCGGAATGTTATGGTGAAAAAAAAGAATTTATTAAACAAATAGAAGCAATTCAACTGCTTCATTTAAATACTCCGGTTTCTTATCAGTCAAGTGATTACCTGAAAAGTATAGCAGAAATTTATGAAAATGATATAAAGGACACAAAAAAAGCATTATCGTATTACCAGGAGTACTACGATTCAATAAAAAACCTCAAATGGTACGAAAAAGAAAAGAAGGATGAGGTCCTTCTTAAAATAAATAAGTTGAAAGCTATAAAAAACTGACAATCTTGATTTTTATTGAACATTCGTTACTTCAATATCGAAAATAAGGGTTGTATAGGGGCCAATGTCACCAGAACCGTAAGCCCCGTATGCCAATGAACTGGGAATAATCAGGGTAGCCTTGCCTCCATCTTTCATTTTCGATACGCCGATTTGAAAACCTTGAATTACAGAACTATATCCTACAACAAATTCCATTGTGCCTGAATCAAATTCAGTTCCATCCAAAAATTTACCTACATAATCCACTGTAACAGTTTGACCGTATGACGATGCTTCGCCTGTGCCAGCCAGCGTTTCTATATAATAAAGACCATTTTCGTCTGGTTGAACTGTAATGTTGTTTGCTTCAAGATATTCTTTTAGCTTTTTCTGCTCTTTTTGGTACAATTCGTATCCGGTTTCTTGTTTTTTACAAGCATTGGTTATAAGTGCAAAGATTAAAATGACTGATAATCCAATTCTGTTTATTTTCATATACATATTTATTTTTTTGATGCAAATTTGTTTAATATTTTTCAATTACCAAGAAAATTATTCATTTCCTGCTCTATTCAAATAACTAAGTTTAAGGATATAATTCTGATTAATTGATTTTTACCAATTCAACTTCAAAAATGAGTGTTGAATAGGGTGGAATTATCCTTTCAACGCCTTTTTCTCCGTATGCCAGATTTGATGGAATAATAAACTTTGCTTTTCCTCCTTCTTGCATAAGTGAAAATCCTTCTTCCCAACCTGCAATAACGTCTCCTTTGCCCATTCTGAAAGTAAAATCCTCCTTTCTTTGGTACGATGAGTCAAAAATTTTTCCATCGATAAAACTACCTGTGTATCTCACTTTTAGTTTGTCGCCCATTTTAACCTTTTTTCCAATTCCTTTTTTAGTTTCAATATAGTAAAGGCCTGAGAGTTTTGGTTCGATACTAATATTATTATCTGAAAGATAACCTTTTATAAGATTTTCTTCCTGTTCCTTCATACTTTCTGCCATTAGTTTTCTCTCTTCTTCAATTTCTTTTTTATCCAGTATTTTTAGCAGGTTTATATCGAATATTAATTTTGAATTTTTTAGCCCATTTGGAATTTTTTTCCGCATGGTTTTTAAATAAAAGGAATCGGCAGGAATTTTAAATAATGCTCTGTCGCCCGGATGTAATAACATCAATGCCTCTTCAAAACAGCCGCCACCATGCGATTTTTTGCCCACTTCTATCCTGAAAGGCCTGCCAAGTTCGGCTGAATTAAATAAAATAGAATCCTGGCTGTCAGTATATTTCATTATTAATTCAACTATATCGCCAGCTTTTATCTGAATTTTGCTTTCCGATTGTTGCAGTATTTTATAGCGCAAACCCGTTACATCGGTTGTATATCCATCATTATCGTAACACCCCGCGATTATAACAAATAGCAATAATAATAAAATGGAATTTAAGCTAAGGATTTTCATTTGTTTAGTACGATTCTTTTTCGTTTGGAAAATCGTGGTTTTTTATATCCTGGATATAGTTTTGAACGGCTCCTCTTATTTCAGTAGCCAGGCTGTGGTAACGCCTTAAAAATCTGGGCGAAAACTCCTGCGTAATTCCAAGCATATCGTGTAAAACAAGTACTTGTCCGTCAACATAAGGCCCGGCACCAATTCCGATAATGGGAGTATAAAGTTCTGAAGCAACCTGTTCAGCAAGTTTTGCAGGTATTTTTTCGAGTACAATTCCAAAACACCCTATTTCTTCAAGTAAGTGGGCATCTTCTATAAGTTTTTTTGCTTCCATATCTTCTCTGGCTCTCACAACATAAGTTCCGAATTTATGTATAGATTGTGGAGTAAGACCAAGGTGGCCCATCACCGGAATACCTGCACTCAGAATCCTTTCTACCGACTCTTTAATTTCTTTTCCACCTTCAAGCTTAACTCCATGTGCTCCTGTTTCTTTCATTATTCTTATGGCTGATGACAATGCCAGCGTAGAATTGCCCTGGTACGACCCAAAAGGTAAATCAACAATAATAAGTGCTCTTTTAACCGCCCTAACCACTGAACTGGCATGGTATATCATTTCATCGAGAGTAATTGGAAGTGTAGAATCGTAACCCGCCATTACATTCGATGCAGAATCTCCGACCAGGATTACATCAATTCCTGCCTGGTCAATTATTTTCGCCATGGAATAATCATATGCTGTAAGCATTGAGATTTTTTCGTGCCTGAGTTTCATTTCATGAAGCACGTGGGTTGTTACTTTTTTAACTTCGATGTTTACCGACATTTTTTATGGGATTGAAATTAATTGCGGACAAAGTTAAATTATTCTTCATTAAATGTAAAACAGTAATGGTATCAATGATCTATTCATAGTGTTTAACCACAATCTATCTGTCTTTTTGTCAACAAATAGTGACAGTTTTTCGTATAATATTTCGTTTAACATGTCAAAATTTCCTGAATTACTGAAAGTTTTTAACTGGCATAATGCTTGACTATTGGAGTAAAAAATGAAAATCAACAATTAATAAAATAGAATCTAAAATGGGAAAAATTATTGGAATTGATTTAGGTACAACAAATTCATGCGTTTCTGTAATGGAAGGAAACGAACCTGTTGTTATCCCCAACAGCGAAGGTAAAAGAACCACTCCTTCAATAGTTGCTTTTATTGATGGAGGAGAAAGAAAAGTTGGTGATCCGGCTAAAAGACAAGCGATTACCAATCCTGAAAAAACCATCTACTCCATAAAAAGGTTTATGGGTGAAACCTATGACAGGGTTCAAAAAGAAATTGCAAGGGTTCCTTATAAAGTAGCCAAAGGTAAAAATAATACCCCACGGGTATTAATTGAAGGACGTGAATATTCTCCTCAGGAGATTTCTGCCATGGTTTTACAAAAAATGAAAAAAACAGCCGAAGATTATCTTGGACAGGAAGTAAAAGAAGCAGTTATTACTGTACCTGCTTATTTCTCCGATTCTCAGAGGCAAGCTACCAAGGAAGCAGGTGAAATTGCTGGTCTCGAAGTAAGAAGAATAATCAACGAACCTACAGCTGCATCTTTGGCTTATGGTCTTGATAAAAGAGGTAAAGACCTGACAGTGGCTGTTTTTGATTTGGGTGGTGGTACCTTCGATATCTCTATACTTGAATTAGGCGATGGCGTTTTCGAAGTTAAATCAACCAATGGTGATACCCACCTTGGCGGAGATGATTTTGACCAGGTTATTATTGACTGGTTGGCCGAATCTTTCAAAGAAGAACATAATATCGATCTGAGAAAAGATCCTATGGCATTACAGCGCTTAAAAGAAGCTGCTGAAAAAGCAAAAATCGAACTTTCCAGCAGTACCAGCACTGAAATTAATCTGCCTTATATTATGCCGGTTGACGGGATTCCAAAACACCTTGTAAAAACTTTGTCAAGAGCCAAGTTTGAACAACTTTCTGATGCATTAATTCAAAAAGTTATTGAACCTTGCCGCCAGGCCGTTAAAGATTCAGGACTAAATATTTCGGATATTAATGAGGTAATTTTAGTTGGTGGATCTACCAGGATGCCGGCAATACAAGAAAAAGTTAAGGAGTTTTTTGGAAAAGAACCTTCAAAAGGGGTTAATCCTGATGAGGTTGTGGCGGTTGGTGCTGCCATTCAGGGTGGTGTTTTAACCGGTGAAGTAAATGATGTTCTTTTGTTGGATGTCACCCCATTGTCACTCGGAATTGAAACCATGGGCGGCGTAATGACCAGATTGATTGAATCGAATACAACCATTCCAACCAAAAAATCTGAAACATTCACAACTGCCGTGGATAACCAGCCATCGGTTGAAATACATGTTTTACAGGGTGAAAGGCCAATGGCAAAAGACAATAAAACAATCGGACGATTCCATTTAGACAGTATTCCACCTGCTCCGCGCGGAATTCCTCAGATTGAAGTTACATTTGATATTGATGCAAATGGTATACTTCACGTTACAGCTAAGGATAGAGGTACAGGGAAAGAACAAAGTATTCGTATTGAAGCTTCATCGGGACTTACTGATTCTGAAATTGAAAAAATGAAGAACGAAGCTAAAATAAATGCTGAAGCTGACAGAATTGAAAAAGAAAGAATTGATAAACTCAACCATGCTGATAGCCTGATTTTCCAAACGGAAAAACAGCTTAAAGAGTTTGGAGATAAACTGCCTGCTGATAAAAAAGGACCAATTGAAGCCGCATTGTCTAAACTCAAGGATGCACACAAATCCCAGGATTTAAATGGTATTGATGCAGCTACGCAGGAGTTAAACAGTGTTTTCCAGGCCGCTTCGCAGGAAATGTATAATGCACAAGCACAGCAAAATACACAAAATACTTCTGGCAGTGCTCAACAACCAGAAGGTAAAAAAACTGGTGACGATGTAACTGATGTTGATTTTGAGGAAGTTAAATAACAATAATACTTAAAACTAAAAAGCTGCCCTGAAAAGGGTGGCTTTTTTTTATGATGCATTCCCATAAGAACCAATTTTCATGACAGATTGACATAATTGTTAAATATTCAAATTCTGATACAGGTGAAATAATCCTTATAATCTACCTTCGTATTCACTGGCACTAAAATTATCAGGAATTTTATTCATTATATTTGTAAAAATTAATTCACTTTTTTATGATCTTTTATATCATTATCGCCATTGTTTTAATCGAATTTTTTATTTCCCGGTTCCTGGATTCTCTTAACGCAAGCTGGCGCAAAAAAGAGCTTCCGGATATGCTTAAAGATATATACAAACCTGAAGAATACGAAAAATCGCAGGAGTATGGAAGGGTTAAAACAAAGTTTTCTATGATTTCAAGCGGATTTCAACTTGTTATTATACTGATTGTGCTGTTTACAGGCGTTTTTGGTTTGGTCGACAACTTTATCCATAGTCATTTCGAAAATAACATTATAGCTGCACTCCTATTCTTTGGTGCAATTTTTTTTGCTTCTGATATAATAAGCCTTCCATTCTCCATATATTCTACCTTTGTTATTGAGGAGAAATTTGGATTTAATAAAACTACTGTAAAAACCTTTATACTGGATAAAATTAAAGGCTACTTTCTTGCACTAATTATTGGCGGCGGACTTTTGGCACTTATAATATGGTTTTACTATAAAACCACAAGCATGTTTTGGATATACGCGTGGATTCTTGTGAGTGGATTCTCCGTTTTTATGGCCATGTTTTATTCAAGCCTCATTGTGCCATTATTCAATAAACAAACCCCTTTAGAAGAAGGTGAATTGAGAGACAAAATTCATGAATTCTCCATAAAAACAGGATTCAGGCTCGATAATATTTTTGTAATTGACGGCTCTAAAAGAAGTTCAAAAGCAAATGCATATTTTACCGGTTTATGGAATAAAAAAAGGATTGTATTGTTCGATACTATTATCAAGGATTTATCAGTTAATGAAATAGTTGCCGTACTTGCACACGAAATCGGACATTACAGGTTAAAACATACAAGGACTTCTATTTTGCTATCAATTTTTCAAACAGGTGCTATTTTTTACCTTCTCTCTTTATTTATTGGTAATCCCGCTCTTTCAAATGCTCTTGGTGGGAATACCCCTACATTTGAACTAGGAATAATTGCATTTGGATTACTTTTCAGCCCGGTTTCGGAAGCAATTGGACTTATTATGAACTGGGTATCTCGAAAAAATGAATACGAAGCCGATTCATTTGCAAAACAACAGGGACAAGGCGAACATTTAATTTCATCTTTAAAAAAACTTAGCGTAAATAATTTATCAAACTTAACCCCGCATCCTGCATATGTTTTTGCATATTATTCACATCCTACACTATATCAGCGGATTGTCGCTATTACCTCTATGTCAAACATACAAAATAAATGAAAGCTGCAATATTAACCATTGGCGATGAATTATTGATTGGACAGGTAGTTGACACCAATTCTGCATGGATTTCGGAACAACTGAATCTTATAGGTATTACTGTAAAACATAAGATTTCGATTGGAGATGTTGATGCTGAAATAATAAAAGGTCTGAACATCGCAAGCCAGGATGTTGATTTTGTTTTTATAACCGGGGGCCTGGGCCCCACCAGGGATGACATTACTAAATCAACATTGTGCCATTATTTCAACACAAAACTTGTATTCAACGAGGAAGTTTACAAAGATGTTGAATCTATTTTCTTAAAAAGAAACCTGCCGATGATAGATTCGAACCGGATGCAGGCCATGTTGCCCGAAAGTTGCACTGTGATACGAAATTTAAAAGGGACAGCTCCCGGTATGTGGTTTAAAAAAAATGGGGTTGATTATTTCAGTATGCCAGGAGTTCCGTTTGAAATGAAAGCAATGATGACAGACAGTATTTTACCGCTAATTAAATCAAAATACAATCTTCCTGTTATTTTGCACAGAACAATTCTTACTCATGGGGTTGGCGAATCTTTTCTGGCAAAAAAAATCGATTCCTGGGAAAATAATCTTTCTGATAATATTAAACTGGCCTACCTACCTTCTCCGGAATACGTAAGGCTTAGAATGAGTATAAAAGGCGAAGACGTAGTAAAAATGACAAGAATACTTGACGAACAGGAAGAATTGCTTAAAAAAATAATTGGTAAGGATATTTTTGGGTCTGGAAATCAGAGGCTTCCCGAAGTTGTGGGTAAAATTCTTTTAAACGCAGAATCAACCCTTTCAACAGCTGAAAGTTGTACAGGAGGTAACATTGCCCGTTTAATTACATCAATTCCCGGAAGTTCTGAGTATTTCAAGGGCTCAGTGGTGGCTTATTCAAATGAGGTCAAATCTAATATTCTGAATGTTTCTCCTTTGATAATTAAAGAATATGGAGCAGTAAGCGAAGATGTAGTTAAACAAATGGCCATTGGTGTCCGGAACCTGCTTGGAACCGATTTCTCAATTGCAACTTCAGGTGTAGCAGGCCCTGATGGAGGTACACCGGAGAAACCAGTTGGCACAGTTTGGATTGCAGTTTCAGGTAAGGAAAAAACCATAGCAAAAAAGTTTTTGTTTGCTAACGACAGGGAAATCAATATCAGTCGTTCGAGCTATGCTGCTTTGGATTATTTCAGAAGATTTATGCTGGGTTATCTTTAATCAGATCGAAACCACTTTTCCAAGAAATAAAATACTTCCTGAGTATTTTTCGTAAATAATAAATATAAATGGATGATCAACAAGTATTGAACCACCTTGTAAACTATTTATATTTAAATCAGATTCATTATCGTTACTGGAAAGATTAAAGTCAATTATCTGTTCAAAATCAGACAAAAAAAGTTTAGATGATTTTGAAATAGGCGAATAATCAGCACTATGTTCTTTAAAACTTGTAGGAATAACTTTACTTTTTAAAATATCCCTGTAAGATTTTATCCCTTTAAATTCAATTTCAGGAATAAAAACCTGCATTTGTTTTGCAACAAATTTACTTTTTATTTTTTCAAAGAGTTTGGTGTCCAGTTTTCTGCAAATGTCTCCTATGGTTTCGTTATTCTGCGGAATTAAAGCCATAAAATTTAAACTTCCTTTACCTATGGCCAATTCAAAAACCTGGATTGTTTGATCTGAATAATAATTCATTTTAGCATCAGTAATTACCATTTTTACAATTCTGGTGTCGTTGGGGCTATTATAAAAAGGAGATTCAACAACGCCAACCTGGTTCTTACTTTTGCCTGAAAAGTTCAATGAATTTATTAGCTGGAATGAATTTTCTTTTGTCTCTGCTACTTCAATATAACCGGCATTTTCATCGGTCTCAATTTTAAAATTATCATTTCCTAAATTTTCAAATTCTTTTTCAAGGCTGACATCATTGTTAAGCGCTATTTTAAACGTGTTGGCAAACCTGGAACTGTAATCAGAAGTTGAGTATAGTTTTCTTAAATGTTTAAATCCATCTTCAATGACACTGTCCTTAATTTCATTAATTTTTAAGCTCTTCTTAATCTCTGATTTGGTATTTTTGTCAGAAGCTTTAATCAGGAAATACAGAGATTGAGAAATTCCTTCCGGTGAAACAATAATATTTTCATTGTTTTCGTAATGAACTGCTAATTGTTTAAAGCAATCAAAACCCAGGCGGTTGCTATTTTCGATGATAATTTTTTCATAATCAGGAATAACTGTTGGTTTTGATACCAAATCGTTTGTATGCTCTTTATTGCAAGCAAATTGCAATAAAATAAATCCAAAATAAGGTAATATTTTTCTGAATTTTAACATACAAACTTTTCAACTAAGATGCAAAAATTAGGCTAAAAGGTTGCTGGAAATTTTTAGGGTTTGATAAATAAATTCTTTTTATCCGCCAATAATCAATATTCGGGGATATTTTACTTTAGATTTTTATGACCATGAATATCACCAGCTTAATAGTCGACCATCTATCATTTTTTTATTTTTTCTTTTTATTTAATTTTGTCACGCAACCTAAACTCATTTTTAGTCATCTTAATGTTGTTGAAATAAAAATGAAAATAGGGAAAACTCAGACAATTAATATTTGACCCAACTCGAAGATATAATCAAGGGGTGTGTTGCAGGAAAACCTGCCGCACAAGAGGCTTTATACAAAAAGTTCTCCGGGAAATTATTTGGCGTTGGGCTTAGGTATACTAAAGATTATTCCTCTGCTGAGGACGTATTACAGGAAAGTTTTATTAAAATTTTTAATAATATTTCAACATTTAAAGGAACAGGTTCTTTAGAAGGCTGGTTAAGGAGGATAGTTATAAATACTGCACTTGAAAGATACAGGAAATACTTTCAGCTTTATGCTATAAGTGATGTGCAGGAAAGTGAAAGTTCTATTAATTATGATAATGTTCTGACAGATATTTCTGCCAAAGACTTAATAGCACTGATTCAGGAACTACCCCCGGCTTATAGAATGGTTTTTAATCTTTATGCTATTGATGGATATTCTCATAAAGAAATTGGGGATATACTTGATATTTCGATTGGTACTTCAAAATCAAATTTGTCGCGCGCAAGGAAACTGTTGCAAATGAAAGTAAACAAACATTTTATTTTACCTGACGAAGAAATTTCTCAAAGTTGTTAAACGAAAGTGAACATATAGATAAATTATTTTCAGATTATCTTCAGGATTATGAAGAAAAAGTGCCTTCATACCTTTGGGTGAATATTCAATCTGATTTGTCGACTATCAGAAGAAGAAAAAGAATCTCTACAATCAGGGCAATAGCCGCCACTGTAGCTTTGCTTATTACTTTTGGACTTGGTTTTATTTCATCGGACATAGTGCTTAAAAAGAAATACGAAGCTAAGTGGCAGAAGCAAAAAGCTGATGAACAATTGGTTCTTAGTGAGACAAATCCTTCTTTGGATTCTGAAAACAAAATGACTGAGAATTTATCTTCCAGAAAAGTTGTAAATTCTGTATCATCGGTTAAAAAAGATACGAAAAACAATGAAAAACCTGAAACCAATAATCTACTGTTAAAATTATTCAATACCCATAAAAATCAATTTCTACCTGATTCAAACAGAAAAATCAATATTAATAAAATTGCAAGTTCTGAAAAGAGCAGGGTCAGAAAACATTCTAACCAATTATTAATCGATACCTTGTTATTAGAAGAAGGAAACCTCCCGGAGGGGGGGTTTCTTTTATCAAAAAAAGATGAAAATTACTCCAGATGGACTTTTGGAACTAAATTTTCACCAGTTTATTCTCTTGCCGATAATAACGTTCAACCTATGAATGATGGCCAGTTGACAAAATCAGCGATTAATAATGAAAAGCCAAATACACAAGCTGGTGAAAAATCTATGGTTTCTTTCAGCGGTGGGCTAAACGTTAATTACAGGTTTGCAAAACGATGGAGTGTTGAATCTGGTCTTTTTTATTCGCAACGTAAAAGAATGGCTGATAATCTTGTAGGAAGCGCGGTGAATGGGTTTGAAGATGAGATGGCAATATATACACCCGATGGAATTAAACAAATTGAATCGCAGAGTTTTTCGCCTGCTATGAATAATTTGCAGGTTTTAGGTTACTCACGCGATGAAACATATTATTCTTCAAATCTCGATTATATTACCAATTATGAGTATCTTGAACTTCCTTTAATTGTTAGGTATAAAATTGTTGACAATAAGCTGGGGTTTGATGTTCTGAGTGGAATTTCGACAGATTTCCTGATTGGAAATAAAAGTTCAATTACCCAGGACGACCTGGATTTATGGACAGGACAGGCACAGAAGATGAGTCCTTTGCTTTACAATGCCACTTTAGGTTTTGGGTTAAATTATAATTTTTACAAAGGATTGAGTTTTAATCTCGAACCCACATTTAAATACTCCCTTATTCAAACAGAATCAACTTCAATGTTAAAATATCCTTATAGTTTTGCTGTATTTGCAGGTTTTAGCTATAGGTTCAAGTAAAAATAGAAAAAAAAGGCACCCAAAAAACAGATGCCTTTTTTTATTTAGAATTTAAGATTCAACCCTATCCCGAATACTTCTTTAAACTGTAACTTTGGTCCCTGTGTCTGGTTATTTTCAATTGTTTTTACATCATCATCATATATTTCATGCAGATTTATGCTGGCCGAAAGCCATTTGTTAACTTTCATATTTATAAGTAATTGCCAGTCTATATCAATATTTTGTGGGTTATCAATATAATTTGAAAATAATTCGAGTTTAGATAACAGGTTGACATTTTTCATAATGTCTTTATTTAAAACCGCTTTTATGTTTCCTCCAAACTCATTTCTGACATTTTTTCCTTTTTCAACCCCAAAAGCACCGGCATTTGATAAAGTATCATCCATTACAAAAGTTGATTTACCACTAATTGGACCAATAAAAAGGTTAAAAACTTTTGAGGGTGAATAATTCATACCAAGAGCAAGGTTTAAATAGGCAGGGGCCATAAAGGTGGAAAGAAGTGTTTTGGTATCGGCGGCATCATCATATTTATATCCATCAGAAAACTGGCTTTTAAACTGCACCAATCCGCTATAATACCAGTTGTTTATGGCTTTGTAGCCAAATTTAGATGAAAACTCGATATTGTCATCAGTTTTTCTGATTTCTTTAATTCCCTGCTTCATTAACCCATAAGCCAAAATCAGGTTGTTGTCCCATGTTGCCATTTTACTTTTGTAATTTGCACTTGATATAACAAGGCCATTTATGGAATAAGAAGGCTCGCCACCTGCTGACCAATTTGAAAAACTTACCTGGGAAACAGAAAAGTTTATTACCGCCGGAAAAAACCATCCAAGCGTTGAATCGATTTTTTGATCCTGGGCCATTATTCTTAGCGCAAATGTTAAAATTAAAAGGGTTGTAATTGTTTTTTTCATAATTGTTAATAGTTTAAGTTATTGATTTATAATAAAATAACAAATTAAAACTGGATTAATTTGTTTTACAATTTTTTTCAAAAATACTTACAATTGATGTGGCTTTGAAACAGATACCTTATTTATTGACACGTATTGTCTATTTCTACTTGAGTGGATAGTTTTTTAAGTTAAAAATAATCGTCAGAGAAATTTACCAGGTATATTTTTTCAACCGACCTTGTAAAAGCCGTATACAACCACCTGTAATACTCTTTTCCTAACATTTCTTCAGTAATATAGCCCTGATCGAGAAAAACTACTTTCCATTGTCCTCCCTGTGATTTATGGCAGGTAATAGCATAAGCAAATTTAACCTGGAGGGCATTGAAATATTCATTTTCTCTCATTTTTTCAAACTTTTGTTTTTTAGTGGTTAATTCAGGATAATCTTCTAACACGCTGGTATACAAATTTTTGTTTTCATCTACAGATAATGAAGCCGATTCAATTTCAATAGCATTGAGAATAATTTTTACATCAATTTCAATATCGTTATAATCCGGCATTCTTAATCTCACATCAGCAAAATTAAACCCGTACAAATCCTGGTAATCAAATATTCTGACAATTTCAGCTATGTCGCCGTTGGCAATAAAATCAATTTCTTCAGTTTTTTGCGACCAGAAGTAGTTATTTTTAACAATCATAATCATATCGCCTGCACTTATTCTACTTTCTCTGTATAAAATTGAATTTCTTATTCCCTGGTTATATTTATTGGCCCTCTTGTTTGAACGATTGATTATTATAACATTGTCTTTTCCAAATTTATCATATGCATTGCTGATTTCTTCAATCAGATTTTCTCCCTGTATCCTGATTACATCCCTGTTATTGGTGTTTAGTTTTGGGAACCTGCCTGTTAATGACGTATTCTCGATTTGATTTCTGAGTTCTGTCGCATTAAGTAAAATTCCTGATTGTAATGATTGTCTTACCACCTGGGTCAGTTGAACTATTTCAACTTTTAAGTTAAATTCATTAAGTACCTGGATATCAAGGGCTGGACTAATGTCAATGCCTACAGGTGGAAGCTGCGCGGTATCTCCTATTAAAATAAGTTTGCAATTCGAGCCAGTATACACGTATTCAATTAAATCAGATAATAATTTTCCACTTCCAAATGCTGAGTACTCAGAATTTGAATCTGATATCATGGATGCTTCGTCAACAATGAAGAAGGTGTTTTTATAAAGGTTCCTGTCGAGTAAAAATTGTCCAAATCCGTCGGAAGATGATTTTTGACGATAAATCTTTTTATGAATGGTAAAGGCTGAATGTTCTGAGTATTGACTAAAAACTTTTGAAGCTCTTCCTGTTGGGGCCATCAAAACGCAATTAATTTTTACTTTTTTTAAAACTTTCACCACTGCACTTATACAATAAGTTTTACCGGTTCCTGCATAGCCATTTATGATCAAAACGCCATCCTTATCTTTATCCAGGATAAAATCAGCCAATTTTTCAAATAGCAGCGCCTGGTCGGGAGTGGGTTCATAAGCAAATTCTGTTTTAAATGCACCGATTAAGAAATCTGAAAGCATGATGTTTAATTTATTTCGTACACACGATTTTTACTATAAAACAAATTTATAATTTCTTTACATTTGTAACGAACTAACAATAATTTTAAAAGTAAAGAATTATTTACATTATTTTAACTTTTGTTTTATTATTAAAAATTAATTATTAAATTTGGCTTAATATTTGAAATTATTTGTATTGAAAAATAATTAAAAATGAAAGATTTTGCATTGTTCAACGACACTTTCAGTATAACAAAAACTTCTACTTATCACTTAAGTATTTTACTTAAACCAAGTGGGCTTTCGTATACGATTGTTGATACTGTGCGTGACAAATGCGTTGCAATTAAAAACATTACATTTAATGATTTGAAAGGAGCCAAAGATTACCTTGACCGGATTGCTGACTTTTTAAAAAAGGATTCTTTTTTGGCTAAAAACTACAAAAGTGTCGATTTTGTTTATTCATCCAGGAAATCTACCCTTGTTCCGCTCGAACTTTTCGATAAAAAACTTTTAAAATCTTATTTTACTTTCGTTCATACACTTGATGAGTATGAAGAAATACATTTCAATAAATTATCTAAAAGTGATGCTGTAAATATTTTTAGTATACCTTCTGATATAACAACATTGATGGTAAACCATTTTCCCGAGTTAAAATTCTATCATCAAACCACCACCTTTATTGACAACACGATTGACAAAAGTAGTTCGGAAAATCAGTTGGTAGGTATAATGGTTTACCTCAGTTATTTCGACATTACTGTTTGTAATTCGGGTAAACTTTTTCTCTATAATAATTTTGAATTTCAGAATGAAAACGATTTTGTTTACCATATTGTTAATATATATCAGCAACTAAAAATTTCGGATCAGAAAACCAAACTCTTTCTTTCGGGAGAAATAGATAAGGAAGACGCTAAATACAAACTGTTAAGCAAATTTCTAAAGAATATTAACTTTTTTACTGGTTTTGACAATTCAAAACAGCGGTACCAGTTTAAAGAAATTCCTGAACATTATTTAACCAACCTCATTAATTTTAGCAAATGAGAATAGTTGCCGGAATTTACAGGGGACGGAAATTTAATCCGCCTTCTTTTTTTAAAGATCGGCCAACCACAGATTTTGCAAAAGAAAGCCTTTTCAACCTGTTAAACAATGAAATTGATTTGGAAGGTAAGAAAGCCCTCGATGTATTTTCAGGCACAGGAAGTATTAGTTTTGAATTCATGTCGCGTGGTTGTTCAGCTATAACTTCGGTTGATATAAATGGAAGGTATCTGGAATACATTAAAAAAACAGCCGGGATATTGAATCCTGATAAAAAGATAGTATTTACCATTAAATCAGACATTTTCAGGTTTTTACCTAATTATAAACTTGACTATGATATAATATTTGCTGATCCACCTTATGATTTGGACGGGATTGATAAATTGCCGGATTTGATTTTTTCCAATCAAAGTTTGAAAAAAGATGCCCTTGTTGTAATTGAACATTCAGCATTAACGGATTATTCAAATCATTCCCATTTCAGGAACTTAAGAAAGTATGGCAGGGTTAATTTCAGTTTTTTTCGTTAAAAATTCAGGTTTTTTTTGCTGAGATTAAAATTAAATCTATATTTGCATCGCTTTTCAAAAAGCAATCAAATCAAAAGGTCTGGTAGTTCAGTTGGTTAGAATGCCGCCCTGTCACGGCGGAGGTCGCGGGTTCGAGTCCCGTCCAGACCGCAAAATGTTGAACCTGTTCAAATGTGGATAGGTTTTTTTTATTCCTGTTTATGTAAACAACACCAAGAATCAGTTATTACTCTTCAACAAACATCCATTTTGACAGAACTGATTTTACGGATTTGTTATTCCTTTTTATAGCTTCCAATTTTTTACATTTCATATTTTATGCACATCCTTCTACAGGTTTTTCATTAAAATGCTATTTTTAAAAGCTTTGAAATTTAAATATATAAAAACATATAATCTCTTTTAAAATACCTAATTTTATCCGGTGATAAAATAAAATCTGTTTTTATGGAAAGCAATAAGGATATTATTCTTCAAACCTTTAAAGAAAAGGCCGGGATGAAACAGAAGGTTTTTTCGAATACCTATGAAGCTATGCAGATGCTTAAAGATATTTTACAGGAATTCTGCGTGGAATACAACGAAAGGTTAAAATCGGACAATGAAAAAATCTGGCTTAAGTACAAAGACAGGAGCAGGTTTCAGGCTTCGCTAAAGTTCGGAGGCGACCTTCTTTTATTTAGTATGCATTCCAACGTTTTTCAATTCGACAGGGATCACACAATCTGGAAAACGGCTTATGCCCAAAAAATGAAACTCGGTACTTATTGTGGTATTATTAATATCTATAATTTTCTGGCTGATTCTATAAAATATAATAGGAACGAGGATTTGGGATACCTTGTTGGTAGAATTTTCATTAACAGGGAAAAACATTATTTTGTTGAAGGCAAGCGACAAATGTCTTCGCTTTATAAGGATTTTGGAAATGCAATTATTGATAAAGATGCACTTCGCACTATCGTTGAATCTTCGCTTCACTATATTCTCGAATTTGATTTGCTGGTTCCGCCTTACGATAATGTAAAAATTATTTCTGTTGAAACCGTGCAGGAAAAAAATAATACGGCACTTCAACAAACTGGCAAAAGACTGGGATTTTCTTTTAATTCCGATGATGTATACGGGGACGAATCTTTATATACAGGAGGCTGATTTTCAGTGGTTTTAGTTAAACCTTGTATTTTTAAACCATAATTCTTTAAAATGAAGAATCCAAACAGACGTAAAGCGCCTGATTATAAAGTTGCGAAAGGAAATTTTGAATTAGATCCTCAGATTATATCCTTAAAAAATAACATTCCGGTTTATATTTTAAAAGCCAACGACCATGATTATATCAGGTTGGATTTAATATTTGAAACAGGGCACTGGAATTGTTCAAATCCGCTAATTGCTGATTTTACAAGCCTGATGCTGATTGAGGGTTGCAAGGGTTATACCTCGTCTGAAATTGCTGAAAAATTAGACTTTTATGGAAGTTTTGTGAATTTTGATTGTGGAAAACATTTCTCAAATGCACAATTGTTTGCGCTTTCACATCTTTTCGAAGAGAGTATTGATTTATTCAGCCAGATTGTAAAATTTCCAGTGTTTCCTGATAAAGAATTTAATGTATTAATTACCAACGAAATACAGCAATTCTCAGTACTCAGGGAGAAAACTGAATTACTAGCCTCTGATGCTTTTTTTCCGAGGCTTTTTGGCAATTTACATCCCTACGGAAGAGTTAGAAAAGCTGAAGATTTTCAGGTACTTGATCCTGTTCAGCTCCGAACATTTCATCGTCAGCATTATACCATATCCAACTGTAAAATTATTTTAACCGGAAAGATTTCTGAAAATGATCTTTTATTGCTAGACAGATACTTTGGAGGACATGACTGGACAGATGAATTTGGGCTTAATAATAAAACAATTAAAGCAGCGCCATTAATAGCCGGTAGAACATATATTAAAAAGGAAGGGGCAGTGCAGGCGAGTATTAAGATTGGGACAATTACAATAGATAAAACCCATCCAGATTTTATTGGTTTTAGCATATTAAATACAATTCTTGGTGGTTATTTCGGTTCAAGGCTAATGACCAATCTTCGTGAGGAAAACTCGCTTACTTATGGCATATATTCGTCTATTATTTCCTTTCTGCATTCAGGAATATTTATGATTTCGGCAAATGTAAATGGTGAAAAGGCTGAACAAGCCATTGAACAGATTTATATTGAAATAGATAAACTGACGAATTCTCCTGTACCTTCCGGTGAATTGAAAATGGTGAAAAACTATCTTTCGGGTGAAATGCTACGTTCCTTCGATGGGGCATTAATGAAAGCAGAAATTTTGTCGGGGTTGTTGAACTATGGTCTTCAACTCGATTTTTACAACAATTATATTAAAACCTTAAATATGATTGATGCCGCAACTTTAAAGAACCTTGCCATCAACTACTTTAAAAAGGAAAACTTTGTAGAAGTGTTGGCAGGTAAAGTCTAGGAAAATATTCCTGTATATTTTATCAATTGGTATAATTAATATATTCATTTTAAAGTTTATAAAAAAACAGCTTTATTAATTCAGATTTTAGATGAAAATATTTAGTTTACAGATAATTTTTATCATTTTTTTAAATTTTTCATTATTTGGACAGCCCCTTGAAATACCAGTAATTACAAATGTAACCATCGACAAGGCAAGTCAGGATGTTGTAGTAATATGGAGCATTAACAATCCTTCGGCAGTTGACGGATATGTAATTTTCAGGCAGATATTTGGCGAGCCAGGCGTAATTGATGGCACTTTTAACCCTATTGTTACCATTAGTAATCCGAATCAGTTTAGTTATACTGATAATGGATCGGATTTCGGACTTGCTGATCCATCATCAGGCATTGAAAATTACAGAATTGCTTCTTTTAAAGTAATTGGCGGAATAACTGTTTATTCTACTATTAGTGAGGCAGTTTCTTCTTTTTACCTTTTTCCTGTTGATTTTGATCTTTGCCATGAGAAAAATTCACTTTCATGGACAAGTTATCACGGATTTGGCCCAAGTCTTTCAGGGTACAGTATTTATTATTCTGATACGCCAGCAGGCACACCAGTTTTGCTTGCTTCTGTAGCAGCAAATGATACAGTTTACGAGCATAAAAATATCCTGTCAAATTTCACTTACTATTATTATATTGAAGCTTTTTCTGGCAATAGTCAGATTTCGGGTTCAAATATTAAATCAGTAACCACAACCATGCCAGCTGTTCCATTGGTGATGGAAGCCAATTATGCTACAGTTGCAGGCTATAATCAGGTAGATTTATCGTTTAGTTTAGATGCCAATGCGGTGGTCAGTTCATATAAATTATTAAAGTCAAATACAAAAGAGGGTCCTTTTGACACTATTGCAAATTTTCCGAGAACAACTGGTCCGGCAACTTACATAGATTTTGTCAAAACAAATACAGAAATAGCCTGGTACAAGGTATTAGCAATAAACAGTTGTGGAATTCCATCCAGAGAATCCAACCTGGCACATAATATTCTTTTAGAAGCTTCTGCAGATGACAACAATAAATTTACCAATGTTTTAAAATGGAATTTATACGAGGGTTGGCCGGGAGCTGATATATCCTATACGATATTCAGAAGTATTGATGGCGGTCCCTGGGAAGAAATTGGAAACCTGAATAATCTTATTTCGGGAAATTATTCTGATGACGTAAGCCAGTGGATTAGGCCGGAAATAAATGGTCAAGCAAGCAGGGGGCAGTTTTGTTATTATATTTTGGCCAGGAGCAGTCTGAGTTCTCCTTCTGGTGTGCCAAATGAGAGTAAATCAAACATTTCCTGTGTACAACAGGCAGTGGTTGAATATCTGCCAAATGCTTTTAACCCTAACAGCCAGACTGAGGTAAACCGTACTTTTAAACCTGTTGTTTCTTTTGTTAACGATTATCTTTTAATTATTTATAACCGGGCGGGTGAAATTGTATTTAAGTCGCAGGATCCACTCAAAGGTTGGGATGGGAAATTTAACGGGGGCGAATTGCTGAAAAAAGGTACCTACGTTTATTATCTAAAATACAGAACAACAAATAACCAGTTGGTTGAAAAAAGTGGTCAGGTAAACCTGGTTTATTAAAATAAGTGAAACTTAATTATCAAGAATTTTTCAGAAAAAAGGAAATATCTAAATTTTAAAAAATAAATTTCAGGTTAAAACCGAAAGACCTTACACTGGGGAATTGAGCAGATTCTCCAGATACACTGCTAATCTCAGAAGGATCGAAATTTCTGTTTTTTGCATAAATTAACCATGGATTTTGGGCTATTAAAGCTACAGAAATATGCGATACCCATTTATTAATTCTTAATTTTGTTGTTGAAAGGCTGTATTCTAAATTTATTTCCCTTAATTTGATATAACTCAAATCAAAGACATTGTCATCCTGAACGCCAATATTGTACAGATTTTCAAAATAATCCTTTGCTTCGAGGTAAATATCAACGTCTTCAAGTATCGGTTCTCCATGAGGATTAGATAAATAGTCCTGAGAATCATGAACCCCAGTTACATGAATGCCTCCTCCATCGATTACCTTATCGCGGACAGGAATTCCTTTGTCGTTTATTGCAGCTGTGGAAGCCAACAATCCAGAATATGTTCCCCACATATTGGACAACGAGAAATATTTGCCTCCCATTTGGTAATCAATGTTGAATGAAAAGGTAAAGTGATTTAAAAATCGCAATGAACTCTGCAAACCACCGGTTAAGTCAGGTAAAACATTTCCAAAATAGGTATCAGGCTCTTGAATAAAATGTCCATTTTCATCTAATAAAAACTTGTTTTCTATCATCTTTTTCGAACCACCATACAGTTCTCCCCATTGTCTGCCTGCTTCATGAATCATTACAGGTGCTCCGCCTCTTGGAGTAGCATTCAGCACATTTGTCCAAAGCCCGGAAACATAAATTTTGTCAATTCCATCTGCTATTTTAATAATTTTATTATCAATTAAATATCCAAATGAAGTGCTTATTTCCCAAATAAAATTACTTGTTTGTATAGGGATACCTATTAAGATAACTTCGAGACCTTTTTTAGCTATTTCTCCCGAATTTTTAATGATTGAATTATATCCTGAAAACCCAATTTCATTTGTTTTGAAAGGAATTCCTTTTTCATTGCCAAACCAGTAAGTAGTGCTTATACACAATTTGTTTTTAAAAAAGCTAATATCAAATCCAATTTCGGTTTGCGATTTTGTAGAACCTTTAATTTCATTATCATATCTGTTATTTGCCGCTGTCATTAGCTGGTTTTCGCCCCAATTATATTGGTTAAACATATACAAATTACCTGGATATTCATTTATTCCGATAGCTGTAGGAACCTGGCCCCATGAAAGCCTTATTTTACTAAAACTTATCTTCGGAGTTTTAAGGAATTTGCTAAAAAGAAATGATACACCAAAAGACTTTGAGAAAAGACTGTTATCTTCAGGAGGTAATACAGACATCCAATCATTGCGAAGCGACAAATCGGCAAATAGAAAATCTTTGAAAGAAAGGTTTCCATTAAAAAACACAGATTTGCTTTTTTCCTTTTCCCTTATATTCGTTATCAGAGGAATATTTCTTGAATTGGTTATAGTGAAAAGGTCGGGAACAAACAGGCCATAGCTTGTAGATGCCCCATTACTTCGATAATTATAATAATAATAATCTGCACCCGTATATAAATCCAGTTGGAAGTGAGCAAGATTAATTAAATAATTTAATAAAATTTCAAAGTTATCTCTGCTTTTATATTGGTTTAAGGTAGAATAAGACCCGTACTCATGGCTATACCAGTGAGAATAGTTGGTGCTGTCCTTTTTTTCACGCCAGGAAGACAGAAGTTGTTTTTTAAAATTGATAATTCCACTTAGATTTTTTACTATCTTATATTCAACTGCGAAATTGCCAAACATGTTATTGTATTTATCTGTTATGCTTTGTTCATCAAGGTAGGTATATGGATTTTTCCAATAATATGAACTAAAAATATTTTCCACAAAATACTTTACTTCTTCCGGACTACTTATCCAACTTGGATCGAAATACGGAGTCCCATGGTTCCATGTGGCATCAATAACGCCCAAAGTTTCAAGTGACCTGAGTTCTTTCATTATACCCATATTTAAATTCCTGTGAAACCATTGATTAAATATTCCTGTTGTTGGATTACCGAATCCATCATCAAACTCACCTTCTGTTAAAATTGCACTATAATTAAGGTTAGTCATAAACTTTAATTTATTAGTAATTTCAACTGATGAAAAAAAAGTGAACATATTTTTTTTGAGGGATGAGTTCGGAATTAATCCCAATGTATTTATATTTGAATAAGTTAAGCGAAGGTTATATTTACCTTCTGATTTGGAGAAAGCAATGCTTGTATTTGCAGTCATTCCATTATTATAAAAATCTCTTATATTTTGCGGTTCAGGATAAAGTTTCGCAGTTTTGCCTGTATATTTTGTTCCAGGATACCATGCATACCAGGGAATATATTCTTGCCCTGCCATTCTGGGCCCCCAGCTAACATCATTTATGTAATCATGATAATATTTACCATCTAGTGGCTTCCATTCATCAGGCATTGAGGGAAACCAGGTGAACCTGAGCAAATCCATACTGCTTCCGCCAGCATAACTGTTTTGAAATTTTGGAATTATATAGGGATTTGAGAATATAACTCCTGTATTCAATTCTATTTCATTTTTCTTTTTTCCTGTTTTCCTTGTCTTAATACTTACAATTCCGTTAGATCCTTTTGGGCCATATATGGCACACGCTGTAGGTCCTGACAATACCTGAATCGTTTCTATATTGTCCGTAATAATATCAGAGGGGTTGTCTAAAATTATTCCATCTACAAGATATAAAATAATTTGACCTTCTGATAATCCTCCTTCCCCTCTGATTCTAATGTTTCCTGAATCATTTAACTTCATAGTTGATTGTCCCCTGTATTGGATGCCTGCTATTCTTCCTGATAGTATACTATTTATATTAGTCTCACGAACGTTGTTCACCTCGTAATTACCTATTAATTGACAAACTGATGAAAGAGATTTTCCATTTTTAATAATTCCATAAGCAAGATTTATTTCAGCATCACTGGCATTTCCTGATCTTATAATCAGCAATTCATCATTATTCGGATTTTTTAGAATTTCATTTGATTGAAATTCAGTTTGATTTTCTTTTTCCGGGAATGGATTTATTTCATCAGAGGGGATTATTGCCGATTTTTTAAAAGCAATTGTGTCTTTATTCCTTTTTTTTAAGTTGGATTGCATCTCATTTACAAGAGTTTGAGATGTAATAAAAGAATAGCTTAGTAGAAGCCAAAATAACAGAATTGATTTTTTCATAGCTAAAACAGGTTATGGTTGAACGGCGTTTTATACTATGATAATTTGTAATTTGGTTACCCTATACATTAAAGTAATTAATTCTTGAATAAATATTAAAAGTCTTATACATATAGTATGTGGAAAATTGAAATGCGATATTTGATTTTAAAAATATTTTCCGAGTAAAGAATTTTCATCCTTTTCCATTAGTTCAATTTACTGTTAATGAATAATTTAATATTAAAAAGAAATTTAAAGTATTACAAAGTTGATCATATTATGCCAGACCTTAATTCATCCAGTCCTTTTAGTACTATTACCCCACATCTTTTGAGTCTTTCATATGAATGATGTCCATCTTCAATAAGGATACATTCAATTCCAAGTGATTGCGCCACTTTAAAATCATGGGTTGTATCTCCAATTAATACCGCCTTGTCTATGCTGATATTTTCCATTTTTATCAGGTTTTGGCCCAACTCTATTTTCCCCTGGGCATAATCGTGCGATAGACCAGATACCTTTTTAAAATAATGCTGTATTTTAAAATAGTCCATTTCTTCACCTAGTTGCTTTTGGTTCCTTGCCGATAAAACATATTGGTGCTTATCAGAATTTGAAAAATGATTCAGTGTTTCAAGTGCATTATTTCTTAGTTGTAATTCCCAATGTCTTTCGTCATAGTGCCTTATAAACTCCAATCCTATTTTTTCAAATGGTTCATTGTCGAAATTTATTCCGGCTTTAAGATAATATTCCTTTACCGGGAAATCGAAAATGTTCCTGTAGGTGTCCAAATCAATCTGTTTCAGGCCTCTTTTTACCAGAAGGGTATTCATTACTTCAACAGCCAGCCACGAATCATCCACCAAGGTACCATTCCAATCCCAAATAATTACATCGTATTTTTTCTTCATTATTTATCTTTAAAAACAGAATCTTCGAAATATTTCATATATTTAAGCCCGTTATTTACATAATCTGGGTCATGGGTAGTCGGGGAACCACTTTCAGGGTATTTTTTGCCAGCGTTGTGGATATGGAAAGCATCTTTATAATCTTCGTCTCTTACAAAATCACCATAGGTAAGATTTATCCATTTGATGGCAAAATAGAGGTTCTTCTTTCCTTTAAGCGATTCTAGCGGTATATCCAGCAAAAATGCCTTGTAACCCATTATTTGGAAAGGCCCGTATGAACAGGCGTATTCTTTTAATCTTTTTTTTGGAATTCTTTTAATATCCGCCTTTTTCAGGTTTTCAAACTTATCAATTTCACCATTCTGTAATTTTAGTAATTGGTCATATATTTTTCTTTCGTATCTGACAGGTGGATTTTTTTTTCCGCTCGATTCAAGCATTATTACTGCCATAAGGTATGAAGGGGATAAATCAAAAATTTTGGCTAATGAATCTACTTCCTTTCTGTAGTTTTTGATTGCTTTATCATATCCACCCCGGTTCGCTTCGCGTTCATTTTTAATTACCTCGTATTCACTATAAATGAACTTACTGGCTATGGCAAATACAATAGCATATAAAATAAAAAAAAGGATTTTCTTCATTAACAGGCATTTTTCAGCCACCAATTTTAATAAAAATTAACGACAAATAAACTTTATATTGGGTATTTTGTATAGTTTTTTTTACAAAATCAAAATTTTAATTTCATTTATATTTTTAATAATCAATAAATTAAAATTTTCTTGAAATTTATTTGTCATTTTATTTGGCTGGAAATTCAAAATAAATTAATTTTGACCAGTTGGTTAAACTTAATAGTTAAACAATATAGTTAAACTGTTTGGATAAATTATGTGTTGTATTTCAATGAATAATAAAAAAATTGTATGACGGCACCAGATAAAGAAAATACAGAAGAGAAAATTTTGGAAGCAGCCAAGGAAGTTTTTCTTGAAAAAGGCAGCGATGGCACCCGAATGCAGGAAATTGCAGATAGGGCAGGTATTAACAAATCGTTACTTCACTACTACTACAGAAGCAAAGAAAAGCTTTTTGGGGCGGTATTTAAGTTTGCATTTTCCCAATTCTTACCAAGAATTTATGATATTTTTTCAAATGAAAAGGATTTGTTTGTATTTATAAGACAGTTTGTTGCTGTTTATATTGATACAATTACCAAAAACCCTTTTATCCCCATGTTTATACTTGGTGAAATAAACAAAAACAAACCAGGACTGTTCCTTTCTCTCTTAAAGATTTCAGGAATAAATCCTGAGTTTTTTCGCGAAAGAATAAAGAAGGAAATAAATGCCGGTAAAATAAAACCTATTGATCCTAATCAATTAATTGTTAATACAATAGGTATGTGTGTTTTTCCATTTATTGCCCGCCCACTTTTAGAAGTGGTATTATTTAACAAAGACACGGAAGCTTACGACAATTTTATTGAATCCAGGAAAACTGAAGTTGCTGATTTTATTATTAATTCAATTAAAATTTAATATACATGGATTTTAAAATACCATTTATCAGGATGAAATTGAAAAAATTTGCACTGCTATTTTTTCTCTTTGCAGCAGGAAACCTCTATGCCCAATCAGATAGCCTTACGCTGGAAACCTGCCGGAAAATTACAATTGAACGGTATCCGTTAAATTTGGATTTAAACAATAATATTGAAGCCAATTCACTCAGGATACAAAATATTAAGATTGTTTATTACCCTACTTTAAACCTTACGGGACAATATATTCATTATTCCGATGTGCCTTATCCTCCTATTGATAATCCATTTTTCACCATGGAAATGGTGCCAAAGGATCAGTACAAAGCACTGATTGAAGCCCGGCAGGTTATATACGACGGAGGACTTACCAACAGGAGAAAGGCGGTGGAAGAACTAAACCTTCTCACTGAAAACCAGGATATTGAGGTAAAATTGTACGCCCTTAATAACCAGGTAAACGATGTTTATTTTCTTATTCTCCTTTTTCAGGAGCAGCAGAACCTATTGAAATTAACTCTTTTAAACCTGCAGGAACAGTTAAAAGTAGTTGAATCGGGGGTACGCAATGGTGTATTAATGCCCGGAGATGCTGATATTGTAAAAGCTGAGATTCTTAAACTAAATCAAAGAATGGTTGAACTGGACGCCGGTCAGAACAGTGGAATGGAAATTCTTTCGCAATTAATGGATTCTGTTTTAACACCTGGACTTAAATTGGCCATACCTGAAGTTGAATACGTTAAAACTGACATAAACAGGCCGGAATATGTTTTGATGGATTATCAGACGGATAGAATTAACAAGCTTGATAAACTTAATTCTTCGTACCGCTATCCTTACCTTGGCCTGTTTGGCACATTCGGCTATGGTTTGCCTGGTTTTAATGTCCTTAATCCCGACCCTGACATTATGTATACTTATGGGGTTTCGCTAAGCTGGAATATTTATGACTGGGGAAAAGTAAAAAGAGAATCACAGATAAACAAAGTTATGCAGGATAAAATACAAACACAACGACAAGTATTTGATAAAAACCTGAATATGTCCATTACCAGGGAAACCAGTAACCTTACAAAGCTCGATGAAACTATGAAAAGCGATGTTGAAATAATTGCTCTGCGTGAGAGGATTACCAGTGCAAAAGCTTCGCAACTTAAAAACGGGGTGATTACCTCGAGCGATTATATTGTGGAACTCAATGCTGAAACCCAGGCAAAAATTAACCTTCAGCTTCATAAAATTCAACGCTTGCAGACAATTATAAACTTACAAACTTTGCAGGGAAACTTGGTGAATAATCAATAATTTTATTGAATAATAAACTTAAAATATTTAAATATAATTAGTTATGAATAAATTTTTATGGATATTTAACAGCCTTCTTGTATTATATTCGTGTAATGGGAATGGTGATTTGGCGGATTCATATGGTAATTTCGAAGCTACTGAGATTCTTGTTTCTTCAGAAGCCACAGGAAAACTGTTGCAGGTAGGATTTGAAAACGGACAAACACTAAAAGCCGGAGAAAAAGTGGCGTTGGTTGACACTTTTTCGCTTTATCTGAAAGGGAAACAGCTTAAATCGATGAGAAAAGAAATACTGGCCAATACAAGTGATGTTTTGTCGCAGATTAATGTGTTGGAAGAACAAAAAAATGTTCTCATAATTGAACAGAAAAGGGTTCAGAACCTTATTGCCGATAGTGCTGCATCAACCAAACAGTTGGACGATATCATCGGGAAAATAAAAGTAATCGACAGGCAGATTGAAGGGGTAAGAATTAAAAACCAGGCGGTTCTTAGTAAACTCGATGCCTTAAATGTTCAGATTGAAGAAGTGGAATATGAATTGGGGAAATGCCGGATAGTTAATCCTATTGATGGAGTCGTGCTTCAGAAATTTGTAGAAAACCAGGAATTGGTTATGAAAGGAAAAGTACTTTATAAAATTGCCAATCTCGATAAACTTGAACTTAAATCTTATATCGATGGTACACAACTTCCAGGGATCAGGCTTGGTCAAAAAGTAAAAGTTTTTGTTGACAAGGATAAGAAAGAAAATACTGAATTTGAAGGCACGGTAAGCTGGATTTCATCCAATGCTGAATTTACGCCAAAGATTATTCAAACCAAGGAAGAAAGGGTAAAACTTGTGTATGCCATAAAGGTTTTGGTGAAAAACGATGGAACATTAAAAATTGGAATGCCGGGTGAAGTAAAGTTCTAAACAGGACTTTTAATTGATGAATCAGATTGTAAAATCTTAATTTTTAATATATTGTGAATCCAGTTGTTGTAAATAACCTTGAAAAATCGTACGGCGAAATTAGGGCCATTTCTGATATTAATTTTGAAGTTGAACCGGGTGAAATCTTTGGTCTTATCGGACCAGACGGCGCAGGAAAAACATCTATTTTCAGGATACTGGCTACTTTAATTCTTCCCGACAATGGCATTGCTTTTATGGGTGGCCATCATGTAGTGAAAGAGTATAAAAAAATAAGGCAAATAATAGGGTACATGCCTGGAAGATTTTCGCTTTACCAGGATTTATCGGTAGAAGAAAACCTTAATTTTTTTGCCAGTGTTTTTGGTACTACCATCCGCGAAAACTATGATTTGGTGAAGGATATTTACAGCCAGATTGAGCCCTTTAAAACAAGAAAAGCAGGTGCGCTTTCGGGCGGAATGAAACAAAAACTGGCCCTTTCGTGTGCCTTGATTCACAGGCCCGAAATTTTAATTCTCGATGAACCAACCACAGGTGTGGATGCAGTTTCGAGGAAAGAATTCTGGGAAATGCTTCGCCGGCTCAGGGACAAAGGAATTACAATTCTTGTATCAACCCCCTATATGGACGAAGCAAGCCTTTGCGACAGGGTGGCCTTGATTTCGGGTGGAAATATAATGCAGATAAATACACCGGCGGATATTGTCGAAAATTTTAACAGAAAGTTATATGGGCTTCATGCAGAAAATATTTACAAAATGCTTGATTTTTTAAGGAATTATACCCAAACTAATTCTGCTTATCCTTTTGGACAGTTTATTCATTTTACACCGGTAAATGACGGTTTTAACGCTGATATGTTGAAAGCTGACCTGGAAAAAAATGGATTTAAAAATTTCGACATAAAGGAAATAAAGGCCGGAATTGAAGATTGTTTTATGTCGTTAATGGACATAAAAAAAACTTAAACTACTTATAAAAATCAATTTAAAATGGAGAGGGAAATTGTTATATCGGCCCGCAACCTGGTGAAGAAGTTTGGTAATTTTACAGCCAACAACCATCTTAATTTTGATGTTTACAGAGGCGAAATATTTGGGTTTTTAGGTGCAAATGGTGCGGGAAAGACTACTGCAATCAAAATCCTCTGCGGTTTGCTGGCGCCTACCTCGGGTGAAATTTCAGTTGCCGGTTTTGATGTATATTCCGAAACAGAACAGATAAAGAGAAATATCGGCTACATGAGCCAGAAATTCTCCCTTTATGAAGATTTAACCGTATTTGAAAATATAAGGTTTTATTCTGGTATTTATGGTTTGTCGGATTCGGAAATTAAAACAAAATCGGATATTTTAATTGAAAAACTGGGCCTTAATGAACACAGAAAAAAACTAATTAAATCGCTGCCCCTTGGATGGAAACAAAAACTTGCATTTTCAATTGCTATTTTGCACGAACCAAAAATTGTTTTTCTTGATGAACCTACTGGTGGTGTAGATCCTATAACAAGGCGACAATTCTGGGATTTGATATACGAAGCAGCGCACAGCGGGATAACTGTATTCGTTACAACGCATTATATGGATGAGGCAGAATACTGCAACCGGGTTTCGATAATGGTAGATGGCAGAATTGATGCACTTGATACTCCGCTTGGACTTATGAAAACCTTTGGGGCCCGGAACATGGACGAAGTTTTTCTTAAACTGGCTAGAGGTTAAATTTTATTGTGATTAAGAAGATGGAAATCAAAATTTAATATTGGGATGAATCGGTTTAAAAGTTTTGTAATTAAGGAGTTTTACCATATTTTTAGGGATAAACGCAGCCTTATTGTTTTGTTCGGAATCCCTGTTATGCAGGTATTGCTTTTTGGTTTTGTAATTAACAACGATATCCGGAACGCTAAAATAGCTGTTTTGGATTATTCAAAAGATGAGGTAACCCGCGAACTGACCAATAAGATCATCTCCTCTGAATATTTCAGCTTGTCAGATATTTTAAAAACTGATAAAGATATTGAAAATATTTTCCGCAAGGGAAAAGTAAAACTTGTCCTGATTTTTAAGGATAATTTCTCAAAAGATCTTGAAAACACTGGCAAAGCTAATATTCAGATACTTGCAGATGCCACCGACCCTAATACCGCCAATTTGCTGGTGAACTATGCATCAGCCATAGTGCTCAACTTTGTGATGGAAAAGAACCGGCTGGCCGAAATTCCTTTACAGATTAGCCTTGAACCAAGAATGTTTTATAACCCTGAATTAAAAAGTGTTTACATGTTTGTTCCGGGAGTTATGGCGATGATTTTAATGCTCATTTCTGCTTTTATGACTTCCATTACAATCACCAGAGAAAAAGAAAGCGGTACAATGGAAGTGCTCCTGGTTTCGCCTTTACGTCCGGCCCAGATAATTATCGGAAAAGTGATGCCTTATGTGGGACTTTCGTTTTTAAGTGCAATTTTAATTATAACCCTTGGCATATTTGTTTTTAAGATTCCGGTGGAAGGCAGTATGGTTTTGTTGCTTGCCGAAAGCCTTTTGTTCATTATTCTTGCATTATCGTTGGGTATTTTTATTTCCACAGTGGCAAATAGCCAGCAGACTGCCATGATGTTATCAATGGTAGCGCTGATGCTGCCAACCATCTTATTATCGGGATTCGTTTTCCCGGTTGAAAATATGCCTAAAATACTGCAATGGCTTTCTGCCATTATGCCCCCTAAATATTATATCATCATAGTAAAAAATATAATGCTTAAAGGAACCGGAATTGCCTTTGTATGGAAGGAAACGCTTGTATTGGTCGGAATGACTTTATTTTTTATCATGGTAAGTGTGAAGAAATTTAAAGTTAGGCTTGAGTAATTTGGTTTTATCAAAGTTTTAATAAAAAAATATAAAATGCGGACTATTAAATTCATAGTACAAAAGGAATTCAAACAAATTTTCAGGAATAAAGGGATGTTGCCTATCATTTTTGCAGTTCCGTTTGTCCAGTTGATTATATTGGTTCATGCCGCTACGCTGGAGATGAAAAACATTGACATGTATGTGGTTGACAACGATTTAAGCAGTACATCACGTGGAATTATTTCCAAATTCCAGGGATCGCCCTTTTTTAAAATGCGGAATGTTGGTTTTTCTATACAGGAAGCAGAAAAGGCATTGCTGACAAACGAGGCTGATATTGTATTGGTCATAAACAGTGGAATGGAGAAAGATTTGGTCCGCGAAAATAAGGCTAAAGTGCAGTTGCTTGTCAATGCCATTAACGGAACGGTAGCCGGGATAAGTAATTATTATGCCATGTCTATTATAAATTCCTATAATGAGGATTTGGTCGGGGAATGGTTTGGGGTAGGGGAGTCTTCGAAAATAAAGCAAATTAACATTGATTATTCCTACTGGTACAATCCGGAACTGAACTATAAAACTTTTATGGTACCAGGTATCCTTGTGCTGCTGGTAACCCTTATTGGTCTTTTTCTATCGGGTATGAATCTTGTTCGTGAAAAGGAAATTGGGACTATTGAACAGATAAACGTTACCCCTATTCAAAAGTACCAGTTTATTATCGGAAAATTATTGCCTTTCTGGATAATTGCTTTATTTGAACTGGCCTTTGGTTTAACGCTCGGAAAACTGCTTTTTAATATTCCTACCATTGGTAGTATTTTCCTGGTTTTCGGATTTGCGTCTGTTTATCTGATAGCTGTACTCAGCATTGGTTTGTTTATTTCAACCATTACTTATAACCAACTTCAATCCATGTTTTTTTCGTTCTTTTTTATGTTGGTCTTTATCCTTATGAGCGGTTTATTCACACCTGTTGAAAGCATGCCAGACTGGGCTCAGGTGTTGGACCGTATTAATCCAATCTATTATTTTATTCGTGTTATGCGGATGATATTATTGAAAGGTTCCGGATTTATAAATATTCTGCCCGAATTTATTTCTATTTTTATTTATGCTTCTATAATTCTAAGTCTTGCGGTTTGGCGCTACAGAAAAACCACTTAGTAAAATTAAGGTATTGATACCCAAAATAAGCATTTTGCGATTTGACAAAATTATCTAACTTAGCAGGGCTCAACAAAACCTGATTGTTATGAAAAAGATTGTCTATTGCTTGTTGTTGTTATGTGTACAAAACTTAATTCCTGCACAATACCAGCTTTTTAACAAAGATTTTGAAGAATGGGTTGAAATGCCTACTTCAGGCGGTAATGTTCAATATTTAAAACCATATGGTGATATCTGGGCTACTTCAAATGAAGCCTCCATGGTGTTTGTTTCAAAACCTTCTGTTACAAGAACTACTGATGCCTACAACGGAACTTATGCGGCTAAAATTGAAACCGTACAACTGGGAACATCCAAAGGTTCGGGAACCATTTTTACAGGCGTATTTAAAATAGATGTTATTAATCCGCTAAACAGTACAAAGTTTGGTATTCCGTTTACAGATAAACCCATTTCGTTTCGGGGGTTTTACAAATTTATCCCTGTTGCCAACGATTCCTTTGATATTGAAACTTATCTCACCAAATGGGACAATGTAAATAAACGCAGGGATACCATTGCAGCCGCAGTTATAAGCAGGGAACAAAGTATGGTGGCAGTATCAGACTATACCGAATTTAATCTCTTTTATAATTATTACAGCCAGGAAACGCCTGATAGTCTCACAATTATTATGGCTTCGAGTGCCGATGGGGCTAATTTTAATGCTGCTGTTGGAACAGTTCTTATTGTCGATGCCATAAGTTTGGAGTATTATCCGCTTTCGGTTGAAAATAAGATACAAAAGCGGAATTTAAAAGTATTTCCAAATCCGGTTTCTCAGGATCTTACAATTCAATCCGAAAAAGAAAATCTGAAAGATCTGAGAATTTATAACTCAACCGGAAAATTGGTTCTTGTCAGAAAAATAAAATCAAACAATGAATCTGTCCCGATGAATGGAATGTCGCCCGGAATTTATTATTATTCAATAGGTAAAGCAGATGGTACCATTGAAACAGGGAAATTTCTAAAAAAGTAGAATCAAATAATAACGGTTTCATAAAAAATTGAATGAGATACAAGGTTTTAACTTTTTGCCTGGTTTTGTTCGTAACAATAAAAATTTCCGGACAAACGAACCATTTTAACTGGGGAATAAAAATTGGCGGAAACATAGGCGCGCCAATGCCATTCGGCCACATACCCGAAGGTGCAAAAGGTGCCCCGGTGGTAGGCCTCAATCTCGGATCATGGGTAGCATGGTATTTCAATCCTAAACTGTCCATGAACCTGGAATTCAATTATAGCGTTAAAGGTGCATCATTCACTACTCCATTGGTGAATCAGTATTATGAAGATCCACAATATGGGCCAACTTATTTTAATGGAACGGCTGAAGGTAAATTCGATAATCAGTACCTGGAATGGCCGGTAGTTTTAGCATATAAAGTATCTAAAAAAGTCTGGATAATTGGAGGAGTTTATTTTGCCTATATGTTTTCCACTTCAACCTATGCTACTGGAGAAGGAACCGTTGGAGTTAGTCCAACAATTATTACACGAAGTCTTCCTTTTGATGATGAATTAAATAAATTCGATTGTGGACCGGAATTAGGGGCCAGGTACGAAAATGGAGGCCGTTTTATGTTTGATGCAAGACTTGCCTACGGACTCACTTCCGTATTTAAAAAAAGTTATAAAACCATTGATTATTCGATTAATAACTTTTATTTTCAGTTTGCGGCACATTACCGCTTTGGTAAAGATATTGTGTTCTGATTAACTGATACTTAAAATGGATGAGGCGCTTTATCATAAAAATATCCTGATTACAACAGCTTCATTTCCACCCGTTTCGTACCTTAAAACTCTTTTATTTGCTGAAAAAGCTTATATTGAGCAATACGAAAATTATATCAAGCAATCGTACCGTAACAGGTATGTAATTGCAGCTGCCAACGGATTACTTTCATTAAGTATACCTGTAGTTTTGGCCACTAATAAAAAAATTAAAGTCAAAGATGTTAAAATTGATTACGATACCAACTGGCAAAAACAGCATTTTAAATCCATTGAATCCGCCTACCGTAATTCCGCTTTTTACGATTATATTATCCAGGATTTTGAACCTTTTTTTAGTAAGAAAGTACCATTTCTGCTTGATTTTAACCTGCAGGTTTTAAACGTAGTTCAGGACATTGCGGACTTTAAAGTATACTATTCGCTTACCACTGGGTTTGTAATGCACCCGGAGAATTGCCATGATTTAAGAAATCAAATTCATCCTAAAAAACATTCGGATTTATCGTTTGATTTTAAAGAATATCCCCAGGTATTTGTCGAAAAATATGGATTTAAACCCGATCTCAGTTGCCTGGATTTAATTTTTAATCTTGGAAACGAAACGCATGCCTATCTTATTGGGAAGTATTAATTGAGATGGATAACTTCTCCTGTAACCTTTCTCAGATTTACCTTTCCTAGCGAATCCGGTATTAAGCTTGAAATTCTTCTGAAACTCTTTTAATGTCTGCTTTTATAGCTTAGTTTTAAAATTTAAGGGTTCAGTGTCAGCTCCATCGAAATTTTATAAATAATGCTTCCGGAAATGTATAATTTAAAACTATGGAAAGAACAGGGTTTTAATATATTTTGAAAATTTTAAAAATGGTAATACCTTTATAGAAGTTAAAAAAAATTGTCGTGGAAAATTCAAAATCCGGAACCCGGTATTCGTTTGGTTTATTCGATTTTGCGCTTGAAGGCGTTGCCGTATTTAATCAGCAAGGTAATTTATGCTATCATAATGAAGTTGCCAGGGAATTGCTTAATATAAAAATAGCAGACCAAAACTTCTCTGAAATATTTCCTAATCAGGTTTATAGCCAAATTATTAAAAACAGTTCCGGGCGTAAAGCCTATTCAATACAACTATTAGCCAGTAATGGACAGGATTTTAAAATTAGTTCAAAATTTGACACTGATGCCGGAATTTTAGTTTGTTATATTCTTGGAAATGAGCAAAACAAGTATTTGTTAAACAAGGATGATATAGAATCGTTGAACTTGATTAACCTGGTAGAAGAAGCCGCGGATTGTTTTTTTGTACTCGATAATGATCTCAGGTTTATCAATGTTAACAATAGTGCCTGTAAACTTACCGGTTATTCAAAAGAAGAATTGTTTGGTATGGAATTTAAACAGCTTTTTTCAAAACAGGAGCTGGAAAATAAACCATTTGACAGGGTTGGCATTGAAGAGGGAAAAATTATAATATTTGAACGAAAAATACTTCGAAAAGACGGTACAGAGATTGATACGGAAATGAGGACCAAAAAGCTCAGTGATGGAAATATCTTTTCAACAGTAAGGGATATAACATCACGTGTACAAATCAGGACCCAGCTTCAGAACAAAAATATGGAGCTCGAAGAAGCTTATCAGCAGGTTATTAAAAGCGAAAAAAGATACAAACAATTGTTCAGAAACCTGCCATTGGGAATTTTTACTGCAACAGAAAATGGGACTATTGAAAGTATTAATTTTCAGATGCTTGAAATACTCGGATCTGATTCTGCCCAAAAAAGTATGCAGTTTAATTTGTTTGAGCTTCCCACCCTTAAAAACACCAAACTTCTTCAGGATTTCAAATCAGCACTTTACGAAGGCCGCTCGCACTATAAACTATATGAATATACTTCTGTGTGGGGTAAGAAAACTTATTTGAAATCCCATATTCTGCCGCTCGAAAAAGAAGATGTAGCCCGGATACTTGTTATAGTAGAAGATTATACCAAAGAGCGCGAGAATGAGTTCAGGATGCGCATTTTATCGCAGGGGGTTAATAATTCACCTGCCAGTATTGTGGTTACAAACAACGAAGGAAAAATAATTTTCGTGAACAAGCGGTTTGTTGAACTTACCGGCTACAGCATGGAAGAATTGATAAATCATTCGCCATCTATCTTAAAATCAGGTTATCACAGCAATGAATTTTATAAACATTTGTGGGAAACAATAATGTCGGGAAAGGAATGGGTAGGCGAATTTCTGAACAAAAAGAAAAACGGGGAGCTTTATTGGGAAAGCGGGATGATTTCGGCGCTGAAAGATGAAAATGGCAAAATTACAAACTTCATGGCCATTAAAGAAGATATTACCCGTAAAAAGCAGGTGGAAAAGGAGTTAATGATGAAAACAGAACAACTTTTCACGCTAATTAATCATACGCCTGACAATATTTGTTTTAAAGACGAAAATGGACGGTGGATTCTGGCCAATACTGCCGCTTTAAAACTCTTTGGCCTTGAAAATGTTGCCTACCAGGGAAAAACAAATGCCGGACTTTTGTCCCTGAGTTCAAGAGAAAGTTTGTTTTTAAATAATGATGCCAAAACTGACCAATTGGTATGGGAAAAAGGTGATGTGTACCAGTACGAAGCAAATTTTACCGACGAATCTGGCAACAAAGTAGTACTTGAAGTGGTTAAATTACCTTTGCACAATGATGATGGAACAAGAAAAGGAATCATAAATATTGGCCGCGATATTACGCGTAGAAAAACCTATGAACAAGAGTTGATGATTGCCAAAGAAAAAGCAGAAGAATCCGATTTGTTGAAATCTGCCTTTCTTGCCAACATGTCGCACGAAATCCGCACACCGCTTAATGCAATTATGGGATTTACAAGCCTTTTAGCCGATTATAGCCTCGACAAAGACTCAATTAGCAAGTTTTTGGATATTATACAGGTTAATGGCAAGCAATTGCTCACAATTATTGACGATATTCTTCTTGTATCCAAGCTACAGGTGCACCAGATAAAGGTTTCGACCGCAGTTTTTGAACTCGACCAGGTACTTACAAGGCTTTATCAGCAGTATTCGCGCGAACTCTCAATTCTTAGTGAAAAACAAATCGAACTGTCCATTGAAAAAATAAATATTAACTCTGTCATTCGGATTAAAACAGACAGGGATAAATTATCGCAGATATATAGTAAGCTCATTCGCAATGCCATTAAATTTACTTCAAAGGGTAAAATACAGTTTGGGGTTGAACTTAAGCCAGACAATGAACTGGTTTTCTTTGTAAAAGATACAGGGGTTGGCATTTCTGAAGAAAAGCAGGAAGTGATATTTAAAAAATTCAGGCAGGCAGATGATTCCACAACTCGCGAATATGGTGGAACCGGATTAGGACTTTCGATTGTAAAAGGTTTGATTGATTTGTTAAAAGGAAACCTTTGGGTGGAAAGTAAACAGGGAAAAGGCTCGGCATTTTATTTTAAATTGCCCCTGGAATCTAAAGAAATTGTAGATACAGACATTAAAACAGATAAAAAAAGAACCCGCTGGGAGAACAAAAAAATTCTCATTGTTGACGATGTGGCCGAATCTATTTTTTTATTGTCTGAAGTTTTAAAATCAACCGGGGTTAAGATTTTTTCTGCCGAATCGGGTACGCAGGCCATTAAAAGATTTACTGAAAACCAGGATATTGACCTGATTTTAATGGATATCCAGCTTCCAGAAATAAATGGCCTTGAAGCAGCTTCGCAAATAAAGAAAATTAATCCCAGGGTGGCGATAATCATTCAAACTGCTTATGGTCAGGACAGTTATACACAAAAAAGCAGGGAAGCAGGCTGCGATGATATTATTTTTAAACCTATAAACTTTGAGATATTATTCCAGAAAATGAACAGGTTTTTATCGCCTGATTAATTTTAACCCTTGGTTTTTTCTTTAACTGACAATATTTACGGTCTTAATAAATTCATGAAAAAAGCAGTAAAATTTTTTAGTTTCCTAATAATCTTTAACTCTTCAATTAACATGCTATTGGCTCAGAGTCCGGTCGATTCAGTCAGGTATTTTATATTGAAAAAATGCAGTGATTTACTAAAACCCCATGCCGATTTGACTTTTTCGTTTACCAGCGAGGAATTTAAAAACGAATTGCCCGTCTTAAAAATTGACCCGCCCAGGCTTGGTGATACTTTAATTTATAGGAAGGAATTAAAAGGCGGATACAGCGATTGGGAGATTTTTTATAAAACAGGTAAACTTTGCCAGCAGTTTAAACTTAACAATTCTGCATTTTCTTACTACGAACTGGCCCATAGTCTCTTAATAAATTCGCTCAAAAAAGATTCACTCAATTCAGAGATTTATTCAGATTTAGGCATATTGTATCTGAACCTGAGAAGCTACGACAATGCATTTTATTATATCTCAAAAGCATACGAACTCAACCCGCTTGATTCGGCAGCTGCCAATTTTTTACCCATGTATTTTATGAAACTCGGGCAATATGATGATGCTGAGAAAATTATAAACCAAGGGCTGGCAAAAAATCCAAAAAACCTCGAAATGTATATCTGGCAGATTACCCTTGAGGTTTTTAAAAAAGTAGGCGAATTTGATAAAACCAATCCCGGACTTATGGACATTCCTGTTTTAGAATTGTTTGATTTACAAGAATTCAGACAAGCCATGGACAAAAACAAACAGGATATCCGGTTTAATATACTTGAAAATGTTTGTCTTGAATTTGCCGTATTTGCCAAGTATATGATTTTGGTTGGTGATTTTAAAAGCCTTAAAATAATTCCTGCTGACCTGAATTTATTAATGGAAATAAAAAATAATCTTGAAAAAATCCTCTCGAAAAATGCTTTCAGAAACAAATATATACTATTCAAAGCTTTAGGATTCAATTATTTATTATCAGGTGAAAAGGATAAGGCGGTTGAATATTTCCGGAAATCTATACAGCTCTGGCCGTCGGATAAAACCTCGCAGGACTATTATAATTTATTTACCACCAATTTATTTATCCGCAACGATACCATTTCCTCACTTCGCAATTTAGATGAAAAAATCCATAACGATGAGATTCTTATGATTCCGGTAGCGGATGATTATATTGTTAAAGGACAAGTTTTTCTGAGGCAAAAAAAATACATGAAAGCTGCTGAAGAATTTAAGAAATCGATGGATGTGGAGAAAAAACTGACTGCTTTGCAGGGCTTAAGTTTTATTGAAATGACGAAAATGAACCTGAATGAGGCAAATCGTTGGCTTAACCAGGCTTACGAAATTGATCAAAATGATTATATAACCTTCGTCATTTTTGGATGCATGATGGTGCTGAACAATCAGAAAGAAGAATCGAAAACCTATTTTGATAAGGCCCTTAGAATAAAACCGGAAGATGAAGATATTCTGCAAATATTGCACTATTTATGGCCCGATAATTAAATTATGGAAAATTATTCTTTTTGTATCCTATTTCTGAATTATTTAATCAGGAAAAGAAAGTACAGGGAGTTCAATAAGGTTTTAAATAAAATTAAATTAAGTATTCTTTCTAAATCATTTTAAATTTCGAAATATGAAAAAATTATTTTTTTGTTTGATTGTCGTTATAGCCACATTTGGTGCTTGTTCAAGCAATGCCGACAAAAGCGAATCAATGAGCGAACCAGCCATGGACGAGTCCAAATACGCCGCTTCAAAGTCTGATTCTGTTTCTGCAGTTTATGATGATGCAGCACCAATGGAATCGGAAAAAGAAAAATTGGAAGATATTTCAGCTTTGAAGAATCAAAAGAAAAGTCCGGTTGTAAACCAGAATCCAGCCAATCAGGCCGATACTGTTTATTTAAAAAATGTAAGGATTAGTAAAAAGTTCATTAAAACTGCCGATTTAAGTTTTAAGGTGAAAAATGTTGAATCTATTACACATAAAATTGAATCCATGACGCTTAAACTGGGAGGATTTGTTCAGCAATCTGCCATTGTCAGCAATGTGGTTTCTGAAAAAGACATTGCACAATCTGCAGACAGTTTAATGAGGGTAACAGAGTTTTATGTTAATAATCAAATGATTATAAGAGTACCCAGTATTTATTTTGATTCTGTATTAACAGAGATTTCGAAACTCTATATCTATCTGAACAACAGGAATGTTAAAACTGAAGATGTAAGTACAACATTTTTAAGAAATAAACTCAAAGCTGAAAAAAGGGCAGAATATGAAAAACGGATAAAAAGGGCGTCAGACAAAGGAAATCCTGATCTTGATGATATTGTCAACGCCGAAAGAACTGCTTCGGATCTTGCCGATATGGCAATTGATAAAAAAATAGACAATTATGAGTTGCAGGATAGGATTGACTACAGTACCATTACCCTTAATTTTTACCAGGCCAATGCCATAAGTCGCGAAATGATTGGCAACACTTTATTGTCGCAATTTAAACCAGGGTTCTGGACAAGGGCATGGGAAGCAATTGCTTCAGGCTGGGATACTATACTTGATTTATTGATTGGATTGCTTTATTTATGGCCGCTTTATATTATTGCCATCGCAATTTATTATCTGGTTAAGTATATCAGGAAAAGATTTAAAAAATCAGCTTAAAAGATAATCAGGCAGAAACTTATAATTTCTGCCTGTTCTTTTATCCAATAGTTCATTAAATCTTTTGGTGCAATTTTGTGACTTGGTGATTTAGTGGCATTTAAAAGATTTTTGCCACCAAAACACTAAAACACCAAATATCACTAAATCAGTAACATGGAAATTGAGCTTAATAAAATAACGAACTATTGTTTATCCTAATTCCGATAAAATGCTGCTAATAGATTTTACCAAATAATTGTTTTTCATCTCTAAACCCAAACCTTTATTCATGAAAAATTATGCTTATTTGTTTTTTGTTTTAAGCGCCCTTTTGTTTATATGGGCTATGCAGTCCGAAAACCTTATATTATATAGTATCACGAAGCCGATTCCATTGATCATTTTAATTTTACTGGTCGATCGGAAAACACTTTATAATAAACTAATCCTTGGTGGATTCGTCTTTTCACTGATTGGCGATATATTACTGATGCGGACAGTGGATTTGTTTGTTCCTGGTTTGATTGCATTTTTAACGGCACATCTTTTCTATATTTACGCCTTTTGGATTAAAAAACCAATATTGAAATTAATCACCTGCTTTCCATTTTACCTTTACGGATTGTTGTTTTTTCTTTATTTAAACCCTGTTTTGGGAGAAATGAAAATTCCGGTTGCCCTTTACATTTTAGTCATTACCACCATGCTTTGGCGTTCATTTGTGCAGTTTAACCGTGATGATAAAATGGGAAGATGGGCATTTTTCGGAGCCCTGCTATTTGTATTGAGTGATTCGATGATTGCTGTTACAAAATTTATAGACACTTTCTATTTGTCGTCAATTGTAATTATGACAACGTATTGGGGCGGACAGTTTTTATTTTATTGGTCCACCACAAATCCTTTTGAAAAAAGAAGAGAGAAAAAAAATAATCCATAATATTTTCTGGCAGAATTTGAATTAAAATTGAAGGATTCATACAAATTACAATCCTTCTACATATCCATTGTAATCCGTTTCTTCCTCAATAAATTTAATTTTATAGTCTTCCAGTTCTTTTAAAATGGGTTCGTAAATTTCTTTTATTGTAGGTATTTGAACTCCCGTAATGCTTATTTTGCCTGTAAGAATCATTTTTACTGCAATGGCAACCGGAATCCCTACTGTGATGCTCATTGCCGTATGCGTTTTATCCTCGCCATACACTACCATGGATGAATAAATCTTTTTCTGAACATTGTTTTTCCGGTAAACAAACTGGTGCTGCATTACAATCATGTCTTTGTCGTCTTCGTCCATTTTCCATTTCTGGCCCAACAAGTGTTGAAGTATTTTAGCCGGTGTTGCTGCTTTCAATCCAATTTTTTTGTCTTCGAAAATACCTGTCCACCTTATTTTATACATAATCTCCGACTCAATGTCAAGTTTAAGATAATCAGCAATTTTTTGTTCTACGCTCTTTGTGGGCGAATATTGGGTAAAACTATTGATAAATTGCCTGTAGGTATGGTTTTCAGAATCCTGGTAAATATAACTGTCGTCGGTAGCGCCAAGTTGTACAAAAACATTCCATGCACGCGAAAAACCAGGCCGGCGGATAGTTCCCCTGAACATGGTTTCTACATTTTCGAGTTTATAAATGTTTCTGTATTTTAAGGAATCCCTGTTGGCATATACTTCAAATTCCCCGAGATCAAGTACTTTAATTCTTTCGGTTCTTTCAAAAAGCTTGTGATAGGGGATGTACTTGTATTTTCCGTTGTGCAAAAACTGCGATGCACCTTGTCCGGCCAAAATTACATTCCGCGGATTCCAGGTAAACTTATAATTCCATGGGTTGTTGTCGTATTTTGGGGCCACCAAACCGCCGGTATTGGATTCAAATTCAGTAATTTCGCCCCCTTCTTCGCGAATTCTTTCTATTACCTGCATGGCCGACATGTGATCGATGCCCGGATCAACACCAATTTCGTTAAGCAATAACACACCTTTATTTTTCGCTTCGTAATCGAGCATTCGCATTTCGTTCGAAACATACGAGGCTGTTACCATGTGTTTTCCGTAACGGATACAGGTTTGGGCCAGTGTATAATGCATGTAGGCAGGTAACATTGAAACTACAATATCCGCTTCCTGCACCAGTCTTTCTTTCTGGCTTGTATCGTTTACATCAAACATAAAACCAAGCCCGTTGGGATGACCATTGACTTTTAACCTGGCGGTTTCTTCTGAAATATCTCCCACCAAAACTTTCCAGCCAAATTCATTCGAATGGTCGAGCAGATATTTGATTAACGATGATGAAGATAAACCTGCCCCTATAACTAATATCTTTTGCATATATCTATTTTGTTTAAATTATGGCAAGGTAAAATTAAAATACGTTCAGAAAAATGCTTTTTTGCAGGAAAATTGAAATATGCTAAATTTGTTAAAATTTAATCCTGAGATTTATGATTCAACGAATACAATCCGTATACCTGTTGCTGGCTGTTATAGCAGTTTCATTATTGTTTTTTATGCCAATAGCCGATTTACTTACCAATGCCAACCAGGTTTTTATGTTCAGGTACAGGGGGCTTTACGAAATAAAAGACGCCAAAGAAATTTTGTACATGACTTCCTATCCGCTGGCAATATTGCTTACACTAAATGTCATTATCAGTCTAATTACCATTTTTAAATACAAAAACAGGCCATTGCAAATGCGGCTTTGTATACTGAATATTATATTTTTACTGGTTTCGGTAATATTGGGGTATATTTTTATTTATATAACCTTTGCCAAACTAAATCCAATGGTTCATTTTAAGATTTCTGCTGTTATGCCTTTGGTTGCTGCCGTTTTCACTTTTATGGCCTACAAGGGAATTCAAAAAGATGATAAATTGGTTAAATCTGTTGACAGGATTAGGTAAGTTTTTCAGGTTTGAATTTTTATGGTCATTGTTTATTGGTTATTATTATAGATGGTGATATTTTTTCTCAACTGCCATTTAAATCTAATTCTGTTTTGATAGAAGTCATAAGTTGGTACGCATATAAACATGATTGAGTTGATAGGTGTTATTATTTTATTTTGATTTTTCTGCTTTCTTTTTTGGCTTGACCCAAAAAAGAAACAAAAAAGGTCAAGGCTCCCGTTAAAATACTATTCCGGTTTTCACAAAACCTAAGTGCGGCAGGGCGATCTTCGAACAAGTTCTCAGCTTCCCTGCCTTCTAAGGTTTCGTTCTGCCTATAATATTTTCCCCGAGGCCAGTGTATTAATAAACATCGATTCAAGATATTTATTTAACTGCAATCCATTAATATTCTTGTCATTTATATTTTGACATCCAATTTCAATTTTAAAAATATTTTATTCGGACTCTAATGATTATAATACTTTTTCAGGTATTTTGTGAGCCTGATGAAGTGTTGATTGCCATTAAAATGAATTTTTAGATAGTGTGAGGTTAAAAAAGGGTTATAATTAACTGGTTTTATTATCAAATTTTGATGAACCGGTATTATTTATTTAATGTTTTTTAAGATAAGCCGGGAATATAAAAAAACTCCACATTAATTTTGAGGCTAATGCGGGGTTGATTTAAACTGGTTCTGGTTAAAGAACCTAGATTCTATTGGTAATAAACCTTATCGCAGGCTTGCCCCCAATTCTTTCTGATAGGACTGTATCAATTTACCCATTACCTTGTCTATCTGATTGTCTGTAAGGGTTTTGTTTTCATCCTGCAGGATAAAACTTACAGCATAGGATATTTTGCCTGATCCAAGCTTTTCACCTTCGTAAACATCGAAAATAGAAACGCTTTTCAGCAACTGTCGTTCAGTTTTAAAAGCTAAATTTTTAATCGTTCCAAATGAAGTTCCTTTGTCCACCAGAAGTGCCAAATCGCGCTTTACTTCGGGATATTTGGACAGAGGTCTGAACTGCTTTTGCGATGGCAGATTTTTCATTAAAGCGTTCCAGTTGAAATCGGCATAAAACACTTCATTGGTAATATCGAAAGCTTTTTGCAGATCTTTATTCAGAAGTCCCAATTCAACCAATTGTTTTTCGCCTGTTTTATAGGTTAGCCCATAGCTGAATATTTCATTTGAAATTTCGTTTTGTTTCAATTTCTCTATATCGTAGCCCAGTTTTGTAAAAACCATTTCTACAAACGATTTGAGCTCGAAAAAGTCGGTTTTCACCTCCGGCGAATTCCAATTGATTGGTCTTTTATTTCCACTTATAAAAAGGGCCAGGTGCGTCTCTTCCACATACTTCGAAAGACTGTCCCCGTTGTTTTGACCATTGGCAACCAACTGGTAACAATTTCCAAATTCGTACAATTTTAAGTCGCTGTTCTTACGGTTTTCGTTGTAAATAACGGCTTCCAAACCACCATAAAGCAAACTTTGCCGCATGGCATTCAGGTCTGCGCTTAGGGGATTAAGAATTTTTACAGTCTGATCGGGATTATAAGGTTTTAATTTTTCGTAATACTCAGCTTTTGTAAGTGAATTCGACATGGCTTCGTTAAACCCTTTGTTGCTAAGCATGTCCGAAAGAATATTTTTCCATTTATTGGTGTCGGGCTTAGGGGCATAAGAAAGGGTAGATTTTACCGAATTGTTCGTTTCAACGTTATTATAACCGTAAATTCTTAAAATTTCTTCAATCACATCGGCTTCGCGGGTAACATCCACCCGGTAAGGAGGAATTTCGAGCGAAAGTCCATCAGCAGTTTCGGATTGTACTTCAATTTCAAGCGAAGAAAGAATTTTTTTGATTTGATCGGGGGTAATTTTTTTTCCAATCAATCTGTCAATATGGTTGTAAAGCACTGAAACTTTATGATTTTTAACCGGTTCGGGATAAACATCAACCACATCAGATGAAATTTTTCCGCCTGCCAGTTCCTTTATCATAAGGGCAGCACGTTTTAAGGCATAAATGGTATTGTTTGGATCAACCCCGCGCTCAAACCTGAAAGAAGAATCGGTTTGAAGGGCATGCCGTTTAGATGTTTTTCGCACCCAAACCGGGTTGAAATAAGCACTTTCGAGAAAAATATTTTTTGTTTCGCCGGTTACGCCTGATTTTAAACCACCAAAAACACCCGCAATGCACATACCTTCGGTTTCATTGCAAATGATTAAGTCTTCGCCCGAAAGTTCACGTTCCTGTTCGTCGAGGGTGACGAATTTTGTTCCTTTGGGCAAAGTTTTTACGATCACTTTTTTGCCCGTAATTTTATCCGCATCAAATGCATGCAAAGGCTGACCGGTTTCGTGGAGTACGAAATTGGTGATATCCACCACATTGTTGATGGGTTTGAGGCCAATTGCCCTTAACCTGTTTTTTAACCATTCGGGTGAATCTTTAATTTCAATGCCCGAAATGGTTACCCCCGCGTACCTTTGACAAGCCTGCTGGTTTTCAATCTTCACTTCAATTTTATTGTCCTGGTTGTCCGGTTTAAAGGAATCAACCGAAGGCCTCGTGTATGAAATATTGTTTTGCTGCGAAAGCCAGGCCGCCAAATCCCTGGCAACACCAATGTGCGAAGAGGCATCAATGCGGTTGGGGGTAAGTCCGATTTCGAAAACAAAATCGTTTTCCACCTTGAAATACTCACTGGCAGGCGTACCTATTTTTGTGCCTGGTTTAAGTACCATAATTCCATCGTGAGAGGTGCCAAGTCCCAGTTCGTCTTCGGCACAAATCATTCCGTGCGATTCCTGTCCGCGGATTTTTCCTTTTTTTATAATAATTTCTTCGTCGTTAAAATATAATTTTGCGCCAATGGTAGCAACAGGAACAATTTGTCCGGCAGCAACATTCGGCGCCCCGCAAACAATGGTCAACAGCTCCCCGGTGCCAATGTCCACCTTTGTTAAACTCAGCTTATCTGCATCAGGGTGTTTTGTACATTCCATCACCTTGCCTATTACCACGCCTTCCAATCCGCCTTTTACCGACTGGAATTCTTCCACAGATTCCACTTCTAAACCCAGGTTGGTTAATATAATGCTTAGCTGTTCCGGTGTTAAATCGGTCTGGATATAGCTTTTAAGCCAATTGTACGAGATTTTCATTTTGCCTTGAATAAATTTTGAATCAGCAAAAGTATTTAATTGTAGGCAAAAAGGAAATAAAGAGGGATAAATTGTTGAAATTTATGCTGCCACGGCAAAAATTAACAACCCTTTGGCATGGTAAAGCCAACGAGATGATTTTTATGCAATTCAACCAGTTTTTTTAATTCTTCGCAACTTATTTTATCTTTTAAAAATTCAAGAATACCGGATATATCAAAATCAGTAAGTCCTGAATTTTCAATCTTTGAAATGGAAAAGTATCTGGCGATCATCAGGGTTTGTAAATCTTGTGGATATAACTCGAATTTGCCAATGGTTACCGGCGAAATCTGGTAAAACCTGCCGGCAAGGGAATCGGGTTTTAAATAGTTTTCGAGAAAAGTGCTGAGTTCATTGTTTTCCTTTTCAATAAGCAAAATATCTATGGCACATCCGGCTGACATTTTATCCGTATCTTCAAACTTATTGCTTATGCGCCTTGCCGTGGTGACCAACGAAGTGGTGATTTTCCTGTCGGGCGGTGTAGTTTTATCTTTAAGCCTTTCCAGAAAATAATCGCCTGCATAGCCAGATGCATAATATTCATCAAAAACCAGGCTGTCTGCTTTTGCCAGTGCATTTTTGTCGTTGATCCAAAGAATCATGTCCAGCGATCTTTCCAGTTCCTGATCGTTTTCGGAAACTGCATTACCGGTCTTTTCCAACAATTTTACAAGGGCATTCCTTTTCCATTCGGGCGACACTTTCAGAATTTCCTGCACCCTCTGCTGTGTAAAATGCATATAAGCCATTTCGCAATACCAGTTTTCAATCAATACCATTTCGTGGGGGTTTCCGGGCGGCATTTCTCTAAGCAATTCCAGCACATTGTTCTGGTTCTCGCTTAAAACCCATACGGAATAAGAATTAGGTACAATAATTTCGTCGAGCAGTTTATCCGGTTGTGGAAATACTTTCCAGTTTATTTTGTCGAAACTTATTCCGGCAGTATTCAGGTAAACGGCATTGGAATCTTTTAAGTAATAGCATCCCGAACTGAAGGGTACCCCCTTGTCGAGCAGGTGAAAAAAATCGTAAACCAGCTCATTTATACCCACGGCAAAGTGTTTTTTGTCGGGCGAAAATTTTATGTTGAAGGCAGCCAGGGCTTTTTTCATGTCCATCTTTTTGGGTACCTCGTACTCGCAGATATTTTTGAACTCAGGTCTTTTTTCAATTCTGATATGGTAATCAATGGTATACCAAACGGTTTTGTCGATCATGGAATTCTCCCTGAGCCTTAACTTACGGTTGGTTACCCTGTTTTTATTGGCTGTTAATTTAACCGGAACCCCATCGGCCTTGTACTTACGGCTTTCCTGGTCAACCACCACGCTGGTGGTGCAACCGTTGCAGCCCCCGCAGGTGCAGCCATCCTGACAGCCAATGGCTATAAGCAGAAAAACGAAAACAAGGTACCATACTTTGGGTGTATTACGGAATAAAAACAGTTGTGCTTTCATGGCAAGGGATTTAGGGTTGATAAATCAAGAGGAAAGGTAATAAAATATTTAAAAATAACCGAAACCGACAAACTAAATACCCGCTCAGCAGATTCGGAACCCAAATTAACCCGTCCGAATGCCTGCTCAACAATTTCGGAATGCAAATCGACACAAACAAATGGTAAATTTACATCTTCAAATAACCTGGTAAACAGAAGCAGATACCTGCTCCACCGGTCAGGATTCCTCCTCCAGACAAAAAAATTCCCAATCTGCACAGACAAATACTCATTTTACAGACCTGAATGCCTGCTCAACAAATCCGGATTGTTGCTCAACACGATAAAATGGCAAATTTACACCTTCAAATACCTGGTAAACGGAAGCAGATAGCTGCTCAGCAGGTTTGAATTCAATAGTTGTGCATTTAAAAGTATATTTACCTGAAAAAATCGGAGATCAACAGCATAAAATGCCGGCTGAATCGATCAGGATAGCTGCTCAACATTATCAAACAGCAAATTTAAAAATCCGGAAAGCAAATTAATATGCTTTACGGCTCGTAGAACAGATGGAACTGCGAATGCCAGCTGTGGGACTGAAAAGACCTGTTTGAAGTCAAAATGTTTAACCCGGATCCCTGAAATTCCAGTTGTATTTAGCAGCAACGGGGATGGATTTTTATTTCATGACCACACAATGGATGCAAACTGACATTTTTTTCGCAGTTTCTTCCATTATCTCTTGCTTCTGACAGGGTGCTAAAGCTTTTTTCGATGATAGTCCGCGCTATTTCTAAGTCAGGGGCCAGATTCCCATTTATCATTTTTAATTTGCGGTTCTCTTTCTCTAATTCCTTTAACCGTTTTAACCCTGAGGCTTCCAAACCTCCATATTATTGCCGCAAATTGTAAAACGTGTCACGACTCGCTCCATGTTCACGGGTGATCCCTTCTACAATCTTACCCTTATCATACTCCTTTCGAATGCCAGGAATCTGATTGGGATTAAATCTTGTATTGCTCATAATTAGAGCTTAAAATTTGTATTTTTTGTCTACTTTTAAACTGTCCGTTTACAGGTGAGTTTAAAATTAAGAAAAGCTCTGATTTTGTCCTGAAATAGTAATTTTAAAAAGGAGTAATATTATGAAAATTCAAGTACAGTACTCAACTATGATAGTGAAAAATTTGAAAGAATCTGTCAAATTTTACAGGGATGTGTTAGGCTTTAAAGAAGGCTATCATATTGATCTTCCGGGCGGAGGAGCTATCACAATTATGTATAGTGAAGATGGGGCCAGTGTTGAGTTAATAGAAAGTACGAATTTTGAAGTCGGGCTTTACTCTGTTGGTGCAGATGTTGATGATCTTGATGAGATAATCAGGCATTTAAAAGAAAAGGGATATGAAATTGTGGGACCTGTTGTTCCGACTTCGGTAGGACGTCAGACTTTTGTTTTGGATCCAGATGGCGTTCGTATTTGTTTGATAGAGCATTCACAGGAGTATAAAGAAAAATATATGTAAATAAATTGATTACTTATGGGTTGCTTTTTTACAACACCTTTGAAGTAAGATAATAACCTGACTTTTCAATAAATTCCATAACAGATAATAGGTAAATAAAAATAACGTCATTAAACAAGCGGTTATACGTTATTGGGGGTTCTAGTGGTATATGAAGTGTTTTATCTCACATCAGGGTTTGTAATGGTTGATGTAATTGCAGTTCCGAAATCCCCTATGGCCCACAATAAAATAACATTAACAGAATCTACCCACAAAACACCAGTTTTTCTGGGATACCTGCCCAATCGGAGCATCATAAACGGGCTCCACGCTAATTATCAATAATTTCCTTATCCATGAGAGTCACCCTGGATTCTGAGTTGGTTATCAAGCTTATCGGGATCTTGTCGAAGGGCCTAAAGCCTTGGAGAAGGGCAGGGGATGAGTGTTATTCGAATTCAGTCGTTCCAAACTCATTATTTACAAATTCGAAATCGAAAAAAACCTAAACCTCAAGCAACTTTTAGAAAACCACATAAAAGAAATAGTTAATTATTAACAAACGAAAATCTTTATAAATTGAAGCAATGTATGGGTTTACCTCATAAAATCCAGTTCCGATTCATTTCATAGGCATAAGTCACCTTACTTCTAAAAGTACAATATTTCTTTCTCTGAAGTTTAATACGAAAGAAAGAAGAAGCTTGGGATGAGTTACAACACTTATATTTCTCATTCTCAAAGAAAAATTCACAATTTAATATCAACATGGTTGATTTTTTTTAGTAAATTTGTACATATATAAAACCAACTGTGTTTATTCCTCATTTTCGTCTTCTTTTTGGAAGTCCTTATCAATGTTTAAAGCCATTTAAAATTAGTAAAATTTAAATCGGAGTAAGCTGAAAATCCGTTGAAGAGTAGGCAAGAAAATATTGCGTATGAACACATTTAAAAATACTTATTTGGGCATTCTTGCACTACTATTGTACTCTTGTGGAACACCTGTGCTTAACGGATTAGATCCTTCAAGTGGTCCTCAGGGTACACTGGTAACTGTTAATGGAAGTAACCTGCTAGGTGCAACCGTCTATTGGGATTATGGATTGGCAACCCAAACCACATTGCCGTCAAATTTTATTTCTGTAAATCACTTTACGGTTCCCTTGTCTGCTTCTTTGGGGAACCATCCTGTTCGCTTAGCCATTGGCAATAATTATTCAGCCAACACAATTAATTTTGATGTGGTTAATGGAGTAATAAGGCCAAAGCCAAGAATTGACTACCTTACATGTTATGGCTTCAACATAGATAACAACGGCATGGCATCTTTCTTTTTATTGTGCTCAGGTGCTAACATAGATGTTGGTGCAAAGCTTAATATTAATGGGGGCGACAGTATTACATTTTTTACACAAGCATTAAGAAATACAAACCTTACGGCAACCGACCTTTCAACACTCGGATATCCAATACCTAACTACGGTATGGTTTGGGCATTAGTTAGTAAGACAACTCCCGGGACTACATTAACAGTGAAAATAAAGAACCTTGATGGTACTTTCTCAGATGAAGTAACATACAATATAGCACCTTCAATGGCTTTATTAGACAGCGATGGCGATGGACTATTGGATGATTGGGAAAATAACGGATATGATGCTAATGGAGATGGAACTGTTGATATTGATTTAAAAACTTTGGGTGCAGATCCAAATCATAAGGATCTTTTTGTTGAGGCAGATTGGATGAACGGTTTTGCACCAATTAATGCCATTTGGGCCCCTATAGAAACTGTCTTTGCCAATGCCCCGATATTAAATGGGGATGGTAACCAAGGCATTGCCATTCATATTGACAGAGGGCAGGCAGGTGCAGGAGGTGGAGGAGGTACAGTAATAGCCATGTCGAACTACATACGATATGATGGTAGCTCTTCGCCTGCACAAACTACAGGACAAACCACCGCCAATTTTCATACTTTGAAGAGTAATAATTTCAATGCCAACCGCCTCAACATATACAGGTATTGCATTTTCGCAAATGATAATGGCTATAGTTCAGGATCTTCAGGAAGGGCAGAGAATATCTGGGCTAATGACTTCTTTGTTTCTTTGGGCTCAGTCGCAGGCGGAAGTCAAAATCAACAGATTACTACATTCATTCATGAGCTAGGACATACACTTAATCTATTTCATGGGGGATTCGAAGACAAGAACTATAAGCCATCTTATAATTCTATAATGAATTATCAGAATCAATGGCCTGGAATAGATATTAATTGCAACAATGCAGGCGACAATATTTTTACCTATTCACAAGGAATGCGTAATAACCTAAACGAAAATTCCTTAAACGAAAATGCAGGAGTTTGCGATAACATTTCTATCGACTGGAACTCAAACGGATCAATTACAAATCCAGTATCTCAGGATATAAATAGCGATGGTTCAAAGACAACATTAAACGATTTTGCCGACTGGGGAAATCTTAAAATAGATTTCAGGGCTGCAGGTTCCAACTGGGGGAGTAATTAATATGTAAATAATCTTTAAAAATTAATTCTTATGAAACATCCATTTAGAATAAGTCGACACTCTGCTTGTCTTGATATATCGGGAATATAATTTCTATTAGGATGTTACATTTGACCATATTAAAACAGCTTTTTTTATTAACGCAATTAAAAATAAAAAAATAAACTCATGAAAACTACAAATAATAGCATTTTAGTGATATTTGTTCTGATCATAGCTTTTTCAGTTGCCTGCAGCAATAATCAAAAACCAGGTACAGGAAAGTTTGATTTAAACGGAATAAAGCCGCCGGAAGTAAAACAACCAACGCTTGATTTAAAATTACCAGAGGTTTTAAAGCAGGAAGATACGGTTCCACCTATGACTAAAGATACAACGAGTTTTATATACCGCATACTGTTAAATGATAAAATACCCCCTGATAAATTTTCCTTAAGTGGAACATTGGTGGCAGTTGAAAAAGGAAATCTTTTGGTTAAAACTGCTCAGGGGCAGCTTCAGATGCAGTATTTTATTCCAAAGAATGAATCTTTGCTTATTGAAAAAGGAGGCCAAATTACAATTACAACCAATAATGAAATAAAAGATGCCTCGTTTAATAAATTATTACATTTGGAAGCAAGTAAAGGGGTTATCCTTTCATCAGGAAGGATTACGGATAATTCTCCAATCCAAATTATTATCAATAAAAATCTATCACTGCAGCAATCTTCTTACAATAAAAAAATGATTATTTCAAATTCAGAATATGATACGCATTACAGTACCACATTGTTTCTTGTAAATAATGGGAATAAAAAAAGCATGGAGCAAAAAAAAGAATTCGTTTTTGAAAATAACAATCAAAAATATAAATTAATGATACAGTTAAGTAGTTTTAGTATTCCTAAACCAGAATATCAATCATCATCAGAGGGGCAGGGTTATTATTTGGAGTACTTACTCTACATGATTAAATAGCAAATAGAAGCAATAGTTTTAATTCTTTAATATGGTTCAGGTTTCCCAATTTGAACCATTTTTTTTCCTTTCCAATACAAATAAATAATAAATTTAAAAATCTATCTTTTCTTTTCAACCAGGGTCATCTCTCTTTTTTTGCATCAGAGAGGCTGTAATTGAGTCTGAATCGATAGAAGAATCTTCTGGGATGAGTTGGTTCCATATTCCTTTAGCAGCTATCGCACTATTTTATCGTTTGGTTTTTATATCCCGCTTACAAGCCCTAATCATTTGAGGATGCAGGCAACTAAAATTCTTTGGATTTGATGATTAGGTGTCGTAAATTTATAAGAGATTATTAATAAAGGTTTCCACAGCAAATCAGAATTTTACAAAATAGCCACTTCATTTAAGAAACATTACACCAAAACTTAATAATATGACAAATAAGATTTTAATTGATAAAATGTTAAAAAGTCCTTTGGAATTCACTTCAAGCGACTTTAATGAATTAATTGGTTTCTATAAAAATGCAGATGGTTCTTATAATACAAATGGAGGCTTTAAAGATTTGAGAGAATGTGTAAGAAGGATATACGACTTAAACGAATTGCAGCTTCGCGAAACATCAAATGCAAATAATGGACTTTTAGGCAAGTTGAATAGGAGAAGCAGTCATTTAAGGCAAAAAACTTATTTCAAAAAGGTAGAAAATCAGAAACCGGGGAAAAAATATACGCGGATATATGCTGAAGGTGACTCCTGGTTTTTATTTCCCACATTTGTTAAAGACGTGATTGACTGGTTAATTAAAGAAGACAATTATTTGATATTTTCAGAAGCCTATGGAGGTGACTGGATTACCAATATTATATACGAGGGTCAATATATTGAGTCTCTTTCTGTGCATTCCCCTGATGTTTTTCTTATAAGCGGCGGCGGTAATGATCTTGTCGGGAATAGCCGGATGGCTATTATGGTGAGCAATTTAGGCAACCAGACTCCAAAATATAATCAAAACAATCCACTCCCGGATGATGCATTAACAGGAGAGGAAAAGGAATTGATTATGCTGGCCCAAAAATACATTACAAAAGATTTCTATTCCTTCATTTTGGTAATGAAAGCACAATATACCCTCTTGTTTAACCAGTTATATTGGGGAAACAGCAAACATAAACACATGATAAGCATTACCCAGGGCTATGCTTACCCGTATCCGAAAAAAGGAATTAATTTTTCTCTGAGGTATCCTTTCCAGCCATTGGTCAATTGGTTTTTACAAACTGGCCAATGGTTATTCAGGCCACTTATGATAAAAAAAATCCTTGATCCGGTTCTGCAAAGAGCAATTGTTATGACATTTATTTATGAATTTAACAATATGTTTATTGAAATAGCCTCTGTTTTCCCAAATGTATATCATATTGATTGCCGCAGAATTCCTCAAAATCAGAGCGACTGGTATGATGAGCTCCATCTAAAAAGTCATGTTTTTAAAAGAGTTGCTGAACTATACATCAAAGTCATTAAAAATGAAAATAACAATTTGCCTAAAATAATTTTTTAAAAGGAAATTAGAAATCCGGGTTTCTCCAAATCTCTGATTTATACTTGTTCGAATATTAATATTTTTATACATTATTTGCGCCTGCTATCTATGCGTTGAATCCTGAATAATAAAATAATCCGCGATTTAATTCCTTCCGGAAACCTTTCTCACGGCCTGCCCTTTTTTTTATCAGGGAGCGATAGCGAGTAAAAGGCAATAAGATAACAGCATAAACGTACTTTTAATCAACCAGTTTTCGCATTGATCCTGGTATTTCTTTAGCCCATAGTTAAACTTGTACTTGTTTATTTGCAACTGTTTACAAAATTCCTTTTTATCAATAGTGGATGCTTGACATTCATGGATTAATGGAAACATGGTTCCTGAATTTTGTTTTTCTTATAATTTTCATGGGTTTTTACTACAAATTAAATCAATTCCCAGAAACAATGCAATATGGTCAACACTGATGGTGTAGGATATTTTAAATGGTTATTTTAAAAAACCATCAATATCCTTAATAGCAGCAGTAAACATAATAATAATTAGCGAAGCTAAATCGAATAAAAATAAGTTTAATACAATTATTGCTATTCAGATAATTGCTCATTGCAGGAAAAGGAAATTCAGTCACAGGTTGTATACTGATACCCGACTAGAAAGGTATAAATTAAATTCCGAATCAGCCGGGCTCAATACTTATGAAAATTAGATGTAATTTGAAAGTTATTATACGTAAACATTTCATCATATACCTTAGTTAATTTATCAAAAACAAATTTAATTTAATTAGATTGAAATTGCAAAATAGAAAGTAATGTATTAAATTTGAGAAACTTTGCTTAATTGCAATTTAAATATTATTTAGAATTATTTAAATAATATAGCATTTGAACGATTTTAATTGAATCCTTTATAAAGTATCTACTTATTAAATTTTCTAGCAGCAAATTAATTAGATATTGCAAATTGACTAAAAATTAGATACTCAAATAGTTTCTTACACTGTTAATAATTGTATATCAATGAACAAAAGCAAATTACCTACCGAAAATCTGAGATCTAAAAATCTAAGAATATCGATACCGTTATTACTCGCATTTTTATTCATAGCACTCTTTAGTATTTTTAAGCCTTATATGTACAATTTATTCCATGAGAAAAAATTAAGTGACAGTTTATTTAATCCAATAATTCTTGGACTTGATTTTAAAGGAGGTGCAAGAGTAGTGTATGAATTAGAGGAAGATCAATTTACAAATACTACCAAATCTAAAGAGTTACTTGAAAGATCAAAGAAAATTCTAATCGAAAGATTGAGCGAATATGGTAATTATGAACCAAATATAAAGATTAATGAAAATGACAAGCAAATAATTGTTGAATTACCAGGAGTAACTGATTATGAGCAAATTTCAGATTTAGTTGGACAAACCGGAAAGCTTGAATTGTATTTTTTAAAAGATAAAATTATAAATGATAAGGATATTCCTTTAAAGGCACCTGATTCAATTTATGATGAACTTCTAATGACTAAAGAAGATTTAAAGGATGTTAAAGTTAAAAATATTCCAAACATTCATGTAGCTCTTGATTTAAATGAAAATTCAAAAGAATTAATACATAAAAAACTAATTAAACACGCCGGAGGAAAAATTGCTATATTAATTAGTGGAGTTGTCGTAGATATTATTGGGGTTTCCAACGCATTTTCAAATAATATTTATGACGATAAAGGAAAAATTGTTGGTCAAAAGCCTACTGAGGATTATAGTAGTCTTGATCTAATTATATCAAATGATCTAGGAATGAGCCTTTCGCAAGCCAAAATGACTGAAAAGATACTTAAATGGGATGTATTACCTGCTAATTTAAAGATTATAAATAGAACAAGAATTGGATCCGTATTAAGTAAAGATCAATTTTTATATTCAGTATCTTCTTTACTATTAGGAATAATTCTAATCATGCTTTTTTTTCTGATTTTTTATGGAATTTATTTAGGAACAGTTGGAATAATTATATTTATTTATTCTGCAATACTAATTTATGGCTTTTTTTCTACCTCTGGATTGGTATTGAGTTTACCTGGTATGGCAGGCTTAATTTTAACTGTTGGCGTAAGTGTTGATTCTTCGATTTTGATCTTTGAATCAATAAAGGAAGAAATAAGGAAAAGACAGGATTTAGATATAGAAGAACTTGATGAAGGAATAATTTGGAATAGCATTGGTAAAATTACAAATCAGTTATGGACATTAAGAATGACAACAATTGTTGGATCAATTGTTTTATTCTTTTTTTCAGGACCAATGAAAGGATTTGCAGTAACAATGATTGTCGGTTTATTGGTTTCGATTATAGTGTCAACAAGACCCTTTATTGGCGGAATATTATTATTATTTGAAAATACTGGTAAAAATGTTAATAAACTAAATTATGGTATACCTGTCTTTGAAGGTGAAAAATTTAAGAGGTTTTTATCCTCTCTTTTGAAGAAAAAAAAAGCAATAAGTCTTTTTTCATTTAGCTTTGCTGGTTTAGCTATTTTTTTAAGTTACTTTATAGGTTTTAACATAAGCGATGATTTCAAAACTGCTACGCAATTACAAATTTCATACAATAAAAATATTAATAAAAAAGAAATTGAAAATAGTATTCGTAGTTTAAATAAATTTACTGATTCAAAACTGATTTCATTACAAGAAGTTGAAATCAAAGATAGGGTAGCGTATCTTATTAAATTTAATCCCCTAAATGATGATCAGCTAAATGAAATTTCTGATTTCCTTTCAACAAAAGATTCATCTTTCAGTATTGATGCAGAGTATACAACTGCAAGCACCATTAGCAATGATACTTTATTTAATTGGATATTGGCAATTATATTAAGTCTTTTTTTAGTTTTTCTTTATTGTTTAATATTTGGTAGAGTAAAAGTGACAAATTCAAGTATATGGCCCTCTTTTTTGGCAATACTTGCTACATTTCACGATGTTTTTGTAGTTTTAGGTATTGTCTGCATTTTTAGAATAGAAATGAGTATTGCTGTTTTTACTTCAATCCTTTTGTTAATTGGTTATTCAATAAATGATTCTCTGGTTTTAATCTATAGAATAAAATCTACAAAACAAAAGTTTGACGAAGAAGAAAACGAACAGAGAAAAAAATGTGAATATTTATTTAATAATTTTTTAAACTATATTTTAATAAAAAAATATGATGATTACCATCAGACTAATTATATAACAAAGTTACATCTTAGCGATTTAGATATTCTTAGCAAATTAATCGATGAAGTAAGAAAAGAAATACAGCTCATATTAAATTGTACGGATGATGAATGTTTTAATAATAAACTGGATGTATTTGAAAATCTTTTTAAGAAGATTCAAAATCATGTTATTAATTTAGAGGAAAGGAATAGTCTCCAAGGTTATTATCATTCTATTAAAGAGAACTTAAATGATTTTAAAAATTTCAGAGATAAAAGAAATTATAGCCAAATTGTTAACAGTTCTGTATTGGAAATTAGGAGTAGAACAATAAACACAAATTTAACAACAATTATTGGGATTATTCCTATTCTTTTTTTAGGAACGAATTTTATCAGGCCTTTTATCATTACAACAATCATTGGATTAATAGTAGGAACATTTTCATCAACATTTGTTGTTGGAACATTTTTGGAAAATGATTTTCTTAAAAAGACAAAAGCTTATAAAATAAATAAGATATAACTAATCATGGAACCAGAAACCATTATAAAATATGCGATTTTTACGATTACTTCAATAATAGCATTAACAATAATTCTAATCTTAACTTTTAGATTTTGGAAAAAGAAGCCTGATGAATTAATCAAAGCGCCAAACAGTTTAGTTGAATTAATTGAAAACATGATTGATATATATTTTAATTCTGTTAATACAAAAGAGCAAATTTCATTATTAAAGACAATTTACACAAAAGAAGGAAATTTAGAATTGAAAGGGTTAATAGATAAATTTGAAAACTATTCTAATAATAGAGATTCCCAAACTCTAGGAAGTTTACTTGGTTTTTTAGAAAAAAACAAAAAACTTGATTTTAATCTTGATTATTATATATCATTTTATAAGAATATTTTAACATTATCTCAATTTAATAATAATAATAAATATATTAAGTATTTAAAAGGAAAAGAAAAATTAGAAATTCCCATTGTATTTACAAATATAAATGATATTAAACCAGTTGCTCGAAGAGTTTTATTCGAAATGTTATTAATAATAGATATACTCTATAAAACCGCTGATTTTTTAATTAAATTATTAGATGACAAACTCGTTGAAAGCCTAATAGAAATTGACAACTTGCGATCTTTACTAAATGATAAATTGGATATAGTAGAATCAGCAAAAAAGTATTATCCAAATGAAACTCCGATAATATTTGAATCAATTATTGCTATTATTTATGCTTTGGATGAAAAAAGGAAAGAAGCGTTAATTGAAAAAACAGGAGAATTTCCAATTTCTTTAGTCAAAGAGAATTACCTCATAATTAAACAAGAAGAATTTCCAATAGAAATTGAATTTAAAAATAATACAGATTCTTTGATTGAAGATATTACCTTTAAAATTGATGTCCTTTCTGATTCATATCAAATAAACCAATCTTTCGGTAGAATTCCGTCATTGAATTTCAATGCTTCACAGAGTTTTGAATTTTTTATAAAATTAATTTATAATTTAAATGAAATAGATTTACCAATTGAAATAAGCTATAGAAAACATAATGGGAAATTAGCAAATAAAACAAATATTATTAAAATAAAATTTGAAAATAAAGAATTACTAAGTGCTACTGCACCTTATAGTACTTCGCCAAAAGTTGGTAAAATAGATACTTTTGTTGGACGAGAAGTAGAAAAAAGCAAAATCATACGAGCCTTATGCAGTGATAATAGTGGTCAGGTTATAGGATTATTTGGATTAGCCAGAGTTGGAAAAACTGCTTTATTGTTTGAGCTAATTAATGATGAAAAATTGATTAAAAGAATTATTTTTGTCTACATCTCATTAGATTCAATAAGTGAAAAAGCAAATACATGGATGAATATATTTTTGGAAATACTCAATAATGAATTAATAAAACAAATTAGTCATGCGGGTCTTCATCTTCCAAAAGAAAAGAAAAAATATGATAATACAGCTAATAAAATTTCAATTTTCCTCGAAGATATTCAGCAAGAACTTAAACATCATAATAAATATATTGTAATTATCATTGATGAATATCAAAGACTTGAAGAATTGACCCATAGTGCTCTTGAACATCAAAAACATGACATACTTAGATTATTTAAACAAATTGCTATTAATATACCAAGAATAGATTTAATTGTATCTGGTTATCATGATATTTCTATATTAGCAAAGCAAGATAAATATTGGTCAGAATACCTTGGTAAAGGATTTCTTTCTTTAAAACTACAGTTTCTAACTGTGACAGAATCATTAAGATTAATTAAGGAACCAATGCTTCGATTTGGGATTAATTATGAGGAAGGTATTCCAAAAAAAATTTATGATTTAACGGTTGGTTATCCATGGTATATAAATTTAGTTTGTTTCAGACTTTTTGAGAATATCCAGACTGAATTAAAAAAAACAATAAATGGCGTTCATCTTGATAAAGTTATAAAAGAAATTATTGACTCAGATTCAACGTATTTTGACCACATTTTTTCTGGTAAATGGGCTGGAACCATTATGGAAGCAATTATTTGTATAATTGCAAATGCAAATCAAAAAAATATTCATCTTAAAAATAATTTATATTTCGTAAATCGAGATTATATATTAGGTCAATTTCATAGATTTGGATGTAAGATAGAAATGGGGCAATTAGCAATGAAATTGGAATCACTTGAAAAGAAGGATATAATTGTAATTGAAAAAAATAAGGAAAATATTTATATAGCAATACGAATACCTCTATTGGAGATGTGGAATAAAAATAAAGCAGATGTTGAATCAATAATAGCTAGAATATAGGGAGCAATTTAAGCATGGAATGTAAATTTATTAACGAAATAAAAAAAAGTGTTGGAAAAGGTCAAATTGAAAAAGTAATTGATAGACTAACCGATACCATTAATTCATTTAAGAAAAATAATCATGAATCAAATATTTTAGATATTGAAAATAAAGTAATTTTAATTTCAGCTCAGTTTTATCAACTAAGAAATGAATATGATTATTCAAATAATAATATTGAATACCAAAAAATTAACAATCGATTATTAAATTTAATAAATCAAATTGAAAAAGCTGATGAATTCCCTGAATTCTATAATTTTTTATGCATTAAAGACTTTAATGGATTTGAGGAAGAGAAAGTAATTCCAGAAGTTATTGTTGAAAATGAAAAAACAATAGTAAAGGTTATTAATTCACATGAATTAACTGACTTTAGATTCATATTTGGAAGAGATAATGATATTCTAAATGTTTTAAGGAGAATTAATTCAGGATGTAATATTTGCCTTGAAGCTGCAAAATGGATGGGTAAAACAACTTTACTTAAAGCACTCATGTCAAATGTGATAAGAAAAAGGTTTACTAATATATATAATTTTGAAAAGTGGATTTTTTTATATTTGGACTTAAGATTTGGTATTGAAAGTAAAAAAGATTTTAATCAAAAAATATTTGAATTTATTGCCGCAAAATTTGATAAATCAAATATCACTTCCTTTGAACAAATTAGTGAAATATTGGAAAATGAAAGCAAGATCTTGATCCTTTTACTTGACAATTTCGATTCCCTGATTGAAAATGATGCTTTCGATGAACAGTTTTTTAATAATTTACGCTACAATTCTGCTGCTGGATATTTAAAAATCGTTTATACACATAGAGTTGGGTATGATTTTTCAACGAATGCGAGAAAAAAGAAGAACTATTTTAATGAAGCAGGATATACAATTAAATTTTTACCAAACCACTCTATTAAGGATTTCATTGTTTATCCTTTTAAATACGCAGGAATAAATATAAGTGATGATTTCATTACCACAATTAAGTACTTAGCTGGCAATCATCCTTTTTTTTTATCTATTGCAAGAAGAATCTTGAATGAAATTTTACATTCAAATTACCATGATTTCGAAGAAGCGATAAATAATTTAAAAGAAAAGTATACAATTGAATCAACTGAGAGATATGATGAATTACTTTCCTATTTTTCTTCTAAGGTTGAACTTGAAATTTTAAATTCTTTGTTTAAGGGTGAAAAGAAAAGTACAAATGCCCTCTACTACTCAATTGGTTATTATGAAGAAGATAAATTTAGGGCATTCAGTGAGCATTTTTTAAATTATTTCAATGAATATTATTTTCTCAAAAAATCATAATTATTAAATATCTTACTTTTTTACGCATTGATTAACTTCTAAATTTGATTTTTCACGTCAGAATCAATAACGAATAAATTATGAGAGTCTTTCAATTTTTTCTCCACTAAATTCCACGTTAAACAATTATTTCAACTTAAAACTCTTAAAATTAATCGATTATAAAGCGCTTAATAAAAAGATAATTCGATAAAATCTCTTTGATAATTTGGTTTTTAAACCTTATTTTATTTGTTTGGTGTTGATTAAACGAGTATATTTAGACTAAAATGCACCACGGAGCAATATTCGAGATAAACTATCGAAATATGGGTATTCATTGGAAGAAAGGCACCTTAGAGCAAACAGATGATTCATGCTTTGAAAATAAAATTCATGGGGATAAATAAATTTTTGATTTACCAGGTGATAGCCGGTTTTCTGCTTTTTATCAACACGAGCTGCAAGAAAGATGAAATTATTTCATCTATGGTCACAGACATTGACGGTAACAAATACAACACCGTAATTATTGGCAGTCAAATTTGGATGAAGGAAAACCTGAAAACCACCAGATATAATGACGGGACGCCCATAACTTATATAACAGATTCAATAGAATGGATAACTGCCGGAGAGGCATATTGCTGGTATGCCAACGATAGTGCTACCTACAAGGCTGCATACGGTGCGTTATATAACTGGTATGCAGTTGCCCCAGCAGGCAATGGCAACAGAAACATATGTCCCACTGGCTGGCACATACCCACCGATAGCGAGTGGGAAACTTTAACAATTTATTTGGGAGGCAGTAACATTGCCGGCGGAAAATTAAAAGAAGAAGGCACTGCGAATTGGATCAGTCCCAATGCAGGGGCAGATAATAGTAGCGGCTTTACTGCCCTTCCGGGGGGCAATCGCTACTTTGTGGACGGCGCGTTTGTAGGTATTGGGACTACTTGTTACTTATGGAGTTCGGTTGATTACGATATTAAAAGTGCAGCGAATTGGGGACTTTATTATGGCGACAGCATTGCTTACAGACTATATAGCCGTAAGAGCTGTGGTTATTCTGTTCGATGCCTCAAGAATTAATAAAGTTGTTAAATCTTCCGCTTTCTTTGGCGCTGCATAAATCCTTCACTTCTTTCAAATCACAAGCGCCTGGCCGGGGTTCCTGCCTTAAGCTGTGGCCAGGTCCTCTATATCTTAAATGGTGTTGCATATATGAATATTTTAAACAGCAAATAAACATTTATGACTCTTTATAAAAAAAACTCACATCCACGTCGTTATGTAAATAATTTTGATTAAATTCGGTTTCATCATTAATGAAACCAGATTGGATATTTGGGATCATGCTGACCCCTCAAAAAAGCAAATAAAATTAGTAAAAATACTTTTATTTTAACCTGTCATTTGGGCAGATATTGACCCCTTATCAGATAAAGGAAATGTTCTTTTTTAAAAAAAGAGAAAACGGGCGGCAGCGGCACTCTGTTTCGGAGCATGTTGACCCCTCTAATCTCATTTTTTGTGGACAACAGTTTATGGTATTTTTTATTTTTTGGAGCCCAATAGCTCTTTTAAATTTAAAAGAACCAGACTTTTGTTAGAAAAAACAAAGAGAGCAGCGGCGGCGGCACTGTTTCGGAGCATGTTGACCCCCATTTGAGAGTTTTTATTGCCAATCAAATATCCTGGTAATTAATATATTTCGGAGCATATTGACCCCTTAATCAGATAAACTGTAGGTTTTAATTTCTTAGCGGTTTTTAACCCTAAGAACAAAGAGCAATGGCTGGAAAAATAAAACCTATGAGTCAGATTAAACAATTATTACAATTACACGGACAAGGCAATAAAATCAAATTTATAGCCCGTACACTTTCTATAAGCAAGAATACCGTTAAATCCTATTTAAACAGGCTAACAAGCATGAAAATAGACATTAACGAGTTACTGGCAATGGATGAAATTGAACTGGAATCAAAATTTCATGCAGGCAACCCGGCATATAAAGAACCCCGGTTCGAGTACCTTAAATCACAACTGGATTATTACCAGAAAGAACTAAAGAAAACGGGTGTTACCCGCTATCTGTTGTGGGAGGAATATAAATCTTCCAATCCTGGGGGATACAGTTATACACAGTTCGTTTTCCACCTGAACCAACAGCTTAAAGCCAGTAAACCATCAATGGTATTAACGCATGAACCCGCACAAAAGTTATTTGTTGATTTTGCTGGCAAAAAGCTTTCATATGTTGACAAACAAACCGGCGAAATCATTGAATGTCCGGTATTTGTAGCCTGCTTGCCCCATTCGGATTATTCTTTTGCTATGGCCGTGAGGTCGCAAAGTATCGAAGATTTTATCCATGCCTTGCAAAGCTGCCTCAAAGCTATTGGGGGTAGTCCCAAAATACTTGTCCCTGATAATCTGAAAGCTGCGGTGATAAAGACTTCCAAATATGAACCTGAGCTTAATCAGGCCCTGGAAGATTTTTGCAACTATTATAAAATAGCAATCGTTCCTGCACGTGTAGCTAAACCCAAAGACAAAGCATTGGTTGAAAACCAGGTTAAACTGATTTATACCCGGGTGTATGCAAAACTCCGTAACCAACTGTTTTTTGATTTACTATCATTAAATGAAGCCATCAAACAGAAAATACAAAAACATAACCAAACCCGGATGCAACAAAGGGACTATTGCCGGGAAGAACGCTTTCTGGCCAATGAAAAGCCCTTGCTCCAGCCTTTGCCCGAGGATGATTACGAGGTAAAATACTACCGCAACTTAAAACTTGAACAGAACAACCATATATGCCTGAGATGTGACCACCACTATTATAGTGCCCCTTTTCAATACATTGGCCAGGAAATGAAGGTCATTTATACCCGTTCCATTGTGCGTATTTATGCCCGGGAGCAAATGGTGGCCGTTCATCCAAGAAATTATCAAAAGGGTGGATATACCACAATAACAGACCATTTGTGTTCCACGCACCAACATTATAAAAAATTAAGCCCCGCTTATTATATCAACCGGGCCGAAAAAACCTCTGAAGCTTTACATAAAATCATCAAGCTCCTTTTTGATGGGGGAAGGCCACCAGAGCAGAACTATAAGACCTGCGACGGATTATTAAGCCTTTACACCAAAACAAATCCTGATGTTTTTAACCAGGCATGTAACCAGGCACTTGACTGTAAATGTTATTCTTACAGATTTATTTTAAAAATAATCGAAAACTTTAATAAAACAGGCCAACCAAAATTAATCCCTGATGCACCCTCACCTAAACATTCAAATATCAGGGGAAAAGAATATTATGAACAATTAACCATTAAATTTTGATATTTATGAATCAACAAATTGAAACAAGTTTAAAAGAACTGCGATTAAGTGGCATGGCCAAAAGTTGGCAGTCATTGTGCGAAACACGCCGTGTAAAGGAACTATCCTTTAGTGAAGGACTGGAAATCTTATTGCATGGCGAGCAGGAAGAACGTCAGAACAATCGGTATGACAGGCTTCTAAAAGGAGCCAAATTCCGCTACCAGGCAAGTATCCCAGAAATTAACTTTGAACCTTCAAGAGGTTTGGACAAAGGACTGCTTTCTGACCTGTCTTCATGTCAATATATCGATAACGGAGAATCTATTTTAATCACAGGTGCAACTGGTTGCGGAAAAAGTTTTTTGGCTTCTGCCCTGGGCCATCAAGCTTGTATGCATGGTTATAAAGTGATGTATTTTAATACCCAGAAATTTATGATACGCATAAAAATGTCCCGCCTGGATGGTAGCCTTTTGAATTTTTTTGATAAAATTGCAAAATGTTCTTTGCTCATTTTAGATGATTTTGGTTTGACCCATCTGGAAAAACAACAACAGTTTGATCTGATGGAAATCATGGAAGACAGGCATGGAAGGGCTTCAACAATTATAGTGAGTCAGCTTCCGGTAGCAAGCTGGTACGATGTAATCAGCGAAGCAACAATAGCAGATGCTATTTTAGACCGTTTGGTTCACACTTCATACCGCTTCGAGCTAAAAGGAGATACTTTAAGAAAAAAACGGAAATAATGTCAGTTTTATCAGTTCTTTGAAATTTAAAACCGCAGGGGGTCAATATCACCGAAATGGGGGTCAGTATCACCGAAATATCCAACCAGATAAATGGAAACGCGTTCTGCAATACCGATCCGAACACCTTTATCTCCGCAATAGCGAATGACAATATTTTCAAAAACTCTTTTAGGGAGAAATTCTGTTAATTGAGAAAAACATACTTTCCGTGATTCATGGTATTTCATTTTCACGAAATAAATATTTCAAATCGACACGTAATATAAAAACTTTACAGCCTATATTTTACAATAGTTTCAAAGAACGTTAATTTAAATTTAGTGGGCACTAATGATATTTTCTAATCACAAATAAGAATTTTTTTAATTATTGTGGGAAAATCAATAACTTAGTAAAACTTTAAATATTAAATGAAAAAGATTAGCTTATCCCAACTCGAACAATATCTCTCTAAAGCTGCATGGATTTTAAAAGGTCCTGTGGATGCTTCTGATTTTAAAGTGTATATTTTTCCACTGTTATTTTTTAAGCGGATTTCTGATGTTTATGATGAAGAATTTCAATTGGCCCTCCAGGAATCAAATGGAGACGCGGAATATGCTTCGTTACCTGAATTTCACCGTTTCGAAATTCCTAAAGGATGTCATTGGAACGATGTACGCGAAACCACTTCAAATGTAGGACTGTCCATAGAAAAGGCCTTACGGGGAATTGAACAATCCAATCAGCAATATTTGTATGGCATATTTGGTGATGCGCAATGGAGCAATAAAAACAAACTTTCGGACAGATTATTGATTGATTTAATCGAGCATTTCTCACAATACATTTTGTCAAATACGTTGGTTGAACCCGATATTTTAGGCCAGGCTTATGAATACCTGATTAAACATTTTGCCGATTTAACCAACAAAAAAGCAGGCGAGTTTTATACACCCAGGTCAGTTGTTCATTTACTTGGTTTGATTTTGGATCCGCATGAAGGGGAAAGCATTTACGATCCTGCTTGTGGAACCGGTGGTATGTTGTTGGAATGCGTTCATCATTTACAGGAAAACAAGGAAGATTACAGAACATTGAAACTTTATGGACAGGAAAAAAACCTGACTTCAAGTTCTATTGCCCGTATGAACATGTTTTTGCATGGAATAGAAGACTTTTCAATAATAAGAGACGACACATTAAGAAACCCTGCTTTTTTTGAAGCCGATGGTTTGAAAACCTTTGATTGTGTAATTGCAAATCCTCCGTTCTCTTTGAAAGATTGGGGTGCCGAAAACTGGGTAAACGATCCCTATAGAAGAAATTTTGCAGGAGTTCCACCCCAGGGAAATGCTGATATGGCCTGGGTACAGCACATGATTAAATCAATGAACAGCAATGGACGGATGACAGTAGTTTTACCTCATGGTGCATTATTTAGAAAAGGTGCCGAAGGCAGAATACGCCAGACTTTACTGGAAAATGATTTGCTCGAAGCGGTTATTGGCCTTGGACCAAATATATTCTATGGTACGCAACTGGCAGCTTGCGTGATGGTTTTTATGCAAAAAAAAGAAGCTAAAAAGAAAAACAAGGTTTTATTTATTGATGCATCGGAACAAATACGTGTGGGCAGGGCTCAGAATTTTCTGGAGCCTGAAAATGTCAATCAGATTTACAAATGGTACATCAATTTTGAAGATGTTGAAAACCATGTAAAATTGGCTTCTTTGGATGATATTAAAGAAAATGATTACAACCTGAATATTCCGCTTTATGTGGAAAAAATAATTGAAGACAATCTTCCATCGGTTGAAGAAGCGCTTGTTGATTTAAAAACTGCATGGGAAGAATGTTTAAAAGCTGAAGAAAAATTCAAAACAATATTGAACAAATTTATCAACACAGATGGCACAAATTAACACAGATACAGATAATTTAAATGAACTTAGCTATAAGATAATTGGTGCGGTTTTTAAAGTTCATAGTGAGCTGGGACCTGGCTTGCTCGAATCAGCCTATGAAGTTTGCTTGGAGTATGAGTTATTAAATTTAGGGCTAAAAGTCGAACGACAAAAAGCAATTCCGGTTGTATATCATGAAATTAAACTTGAGGCCGGATACCGGATTGATTTATTGGTTGAAGACCAAATTATACTGGAGCTCAAATCGGTTGATGAGATAGCACCAATACATAAGGCGCAGTTGATGACCTACCTGAAATTATCAGGTATTAAATTAGGATTATTGCTGAATTTTAATGTTCAGGATATGAAAAAAGGAATAAATAGAATAATAATGTAAATTAATTTACCACAGATTCCACAAATTTTCACAGATTTAATCCGTGTTAATCTGTGTTATCCGTGGTGTAAAAAAAGAAAATGACCCAGCAACAACTAGAAAAATTCCTCTGGGGCGCCGCCACCGCTTTGCGCGGTACCATTGATGCCGGAGATTACAAACAATATATTTTCCCTTTGCTGTTTTTCAAACGCATTTGCGATGTGTACGACGAAGAGTTTGAAAATGCTTTGATTGATAGCGATGGCGATTTGGAATATGCCGAATTTGAAGAAAACCACCGCTTTCAGATACCCAAAGGAGCACACTGGAAAGATGTACGCGAAACTACTGTAAATGTGGGAATAGCTATACAGGAAGCTATGCGGGCTATTGAAAAAGCCAATCCCGATACTTTGTACGGCATATTTGGCGATGCCAGCTGGACCAATAAAAACCGTCTTTCTGACGAAACATTGATTAACCTGGTGGAACATTTTTCGCAACACAAACTGAATTTAAAGAATGTACCCGACGACCAGCTTGGAAATGCATACGAATACCTGATTAAAGAGTTTGCCGACGACAGCGGGCATACCGCAGCCGAATTTTACACCAACCGCACGGTTGTAAAACTGATGACCCTGATCATGGATCCGCAACCCGGCGAAAGCGTATACGACCCCACTTGCGGTTCCGGTGGTTTGTTGTTGAACTGTGCGTTGCACCTGAAGGAAGAAGGCAAAGAATACCGAACACTAAAACTTTACGGGCAGGAAATAAACCTGCTAACTTCGGCTATTGCCCGGATGAATATGTTTTTGCATGGCATTGAGGAGTTTAGCATTGTGCGTGGCGATACCTTTGCACAACCTGCATTTCTCGAAAATGATGAATTGAAAAAATTCAATATTATCCTGGCCAATCCGCCTTACTCCATTAAAGCCTGGGACCGTAAAAGTTTTGAAAACGATCCTTATGGACGAAATATTTGGGGCACTCCACCGCAGGGATGTGCCGATTATGCTTTTCAGCAGCATATTCACAAAAGTTTAAATGACAATAATGGACGATACGCTATTCTTTGGCCTCATGGTATATTGTTTAGAGATGCTGAAGCTGCGATGAGGAAAAAAATGGTTGAAAGCGACCAAATAGAAGCAGTTATTGGACTAGGGGCAAATCTATTTTACAACTCTCCAATGGAAGCAATGGTTTTAGTTGGAAATAACAGCAAACCCAAAAACAGAAAAGGTAAAGTTTTGTTTATTAATGGGAAGCATGATGTTATCGAAAATAAAGGGCAAGCATACCTTACAGAAAAGCATATAAATAAAATATATCAGGTATTTAAGGATTTTACGGATGTATCTCATTATGCCAAAGTTGCTACAATTGAAGAGATCATGGCTTATAATGGAAATTTGAATATTAATTTTTATGTAAAACAAGACAACTCGGAAAATAATCATTCATTTTCAGACACTTACTTAAAATGGGAAAGTGCTGGAGATGAATTAAAAAAGTCGATGGATAATTTATTTGAAGTGCTTAAGTAATATGAATGATGAATTAGAAAATAAAATAAATAAGCTTCAGATAGATAGAAGTGATTGGGAGCTTGTGAAATTTGGAGATGTCGCAAAACAACAGAAGAAAACTGTTGATCGGGATTCGACTGAATTAACAAAATACGTAAAAGGTGAGCACATGGCATCTGAAGATTTGCATATAAGAGAATATGGGGAATTAACAGATGAATATTTGGGGCCCGCTTTTATTAGAAAATTCGAAAAAGGAGATATTTTATATGGTTCAAGAAGAACTTATTTAAGGAAAGTAGCAATTGCTCATTTTGATGGAATTACTTCAAATACAACATTTGTAATAAAAGCAAATGATAAAAAGATTGATAAAAGACTTTTACCATTTATTATGCTTTCTGAAGGATTTGCTGAAAATTCAATAAGGAACTCAAAAGGCTCAGTAAATCCATATATAAACTGGAAAGATATTGCTGACTACGAATTCCTCCTCCCACCCAAAGACCAGCAAGCCCAATTGGCTGAATTGCTTTGGGCTATGGATGAGGTGATTGAGAAGGAGATGGGGGTGTTGAAGAGTTTGGAAAAAGGATTTAAATCCTTTAGAGAATTATTCATAGAAAATGGATTGAATCAAACTACTGATTCCAGGAAAGAACGATTTGCGAAAATAAGTTCAAAATGGAGGACAGCTAAACTATCAAGTTTTTGCCAATTAATTGGAGGTAATGCTTTTAAAAGCAACAACTTTAAAATTCAAGGTAAATATCAAGTATTAAGAATCGGTAACATAACAAACGCAGGATTTGATTTAACTAAGGCACCTGTTTTCATTGATGATATCTCTGAATCGGAAATAAAGTACCTAATTCCAAGTGGTGCAATTGTGTTAAGCTTAACGGGAACAAATGGTAAGCGTGATTATGGTTTTCCTTGCTTAATGGAGGAACATAATAAACACTTGTTAAACCAACGACTTGTTATGATTATTCCTGATTCCAGTATAATGATTCCAGATTTTTTGTTTCTACTAGCTAAAATGGAATTGTTTCAAGGACGATTTTTTCTTAATGCAATTGGAACAGCTAACCAAGCAAATGTTAGTATCCACGATGTCTCTCAAATTAAATTACCAATTCCAGAAATATCCGAGCAAATGGGAATAGTTGAAAAAATTAACAATTTTAGGTATGGCTTATTAAACATAGAATTCAAAATTAACAGTTCTCAAGCCTTACAAAAGAGCTTAATTAATCAGATATTTTAACTATATTTATCAAATGTCACAATATAAAATGATATATGATGACTACAAGAAAGCTGCTTTAAAACAACTAAAAACTTGTAGGAGATTAGAGAGTACATTTCGCAACATTACTTCATCTTATGAGAGGGATGCAGTTTTAAGATCTATCTACTATCTAAGTGGTTATATTATAGAAGGTATAGTAAACTATTCTTTATATAAAGTTTGTACATTTCCACAAAATGAAAATGTTAAAAAATTAAATCACAGTTTTGGTACGGGAAAGAAAATTGCTTTTTTTTGGAGGGACTTAAATGGCTATATTGGTCAAAAATACGTCATTCAAAACCATGATTTTATGAAAAATGTTGATGTATTAAAGGTTAAACTTCCTAGTAAATTTAGTACAATCCCTGTCTTAAGTGATGGAAACCAAAATCTCTGTCTTAATAATTTACTTAATAATTGGAATGTACATATTAGATATCATGCAAAGAATACTATTTTTCAACCTTTCAGTTTTGAAACATATTCTGAAATCGAAATTTTTGATTTTTTGAATCTTGCTGAAGAAATTTATATAAGACTCCCTCAAATCGTATAAAATTTAAAATCATGATTAGAATTTTCGAAGACCTGGCAATAATAGAGCAATCACTTCAAGAATTTGATAAAAACATCATTAGTGATTATTTTATTTCCTTAAAAATAAATCAAATTGTAGATGTATATCTTTTATCAGAATCTATCACACTTGATGCGCTTATTAAAAAAAATGATATTTTCGGTAGTAATCGTGTTAATGTAATAATAATTAACAAAGAAGAATTAGAATTCGATCCACTTTACCAAAGCATTTTTAGCAAAAAAGAAAAGAAAGTTGAACTTGGTCTTGTGAGAAGACATGAGACTTTGGTTAATAATACAAATATTATTCGATCTACAGATGAGATTCCATGTAATGTTGTAACATTTTATAGCTATAAAGGTGGTATGGGCAGAAGTACTACGATGATTTCCTACGCAATGCATCTTGCATTAAACAACAATAGAAAGGTTATTATTTTAGATTTTGATTTAGAAGCTCCAGGATATTTAAACTTTTTCGATATTAATGTAACAGATATTAAGAGTGGGCTTGTTGAATATTTAATGGATTTTGAATACTGTGGGGAAGAAATAATAAAAGATAGACTTGAAGATTACATAATAAATATTGATCCCAAATTTTATGGTAAAGGGAATATATGGGTTATGCCTGCAGGAAACTTGACTTATATGAATACTGAGAAAAGCAAAATGCCTCATATTCAGCATTATTTACAAGGACTAGCTCGGTTGGATATTTCAAGTTCAGATGAAATGGTGGAAAAATTAAAAAAATTATTTAAATTACTTACTCAATATTATTCTTTATCTGCAAATGATTTTATATTAATAGATTCAAGAACTGGAATAAATGACATTTTACCGGTAACTGCTTTCCATCTTTCAAATGCAATTGTTAGTTTTTTTGGAAGTAGTGAACAAACTAAACCTGGTCTATTTTTATTTTTACAACAAATTGAGAAAATAAAACAGAAAGAAAATATCGGACAACCTATAAATCTTCTATTAGTAAATTCAATACTCTCTGACAGAAAAGATATAAAAAATAAATTTCATAGCCATTTTTACACTTTATTGGATGAATACAATACTCTACTTGAAGATAATCATGGAAATGAATTTAATCAATCAATCTTTCCTCTTGAGAGGAATAGAGTATTAGCAGAAGTAGGAGTAAAACATTTTGACAATGCAGAAGATAATGGTAACGAATTAATTACACTTATAAAGGAGAACTCTTTCCTTGATTATAATGAATCTAAAAAGGAATTTACCGATTTTAAAGATTTATTTTCTCATTTAGACCAGATATTTAATAAGCGTCAACAAGAAAAAATGATAAATGCAAATCCTATGGATCTTCGTAAAGAAGTATTAGAAGGTTTTCAAAAAAATATGCCAAATATATTTGCAGAACAAGATGAACAAAAAGATGTGCTCCTTTTCTATTATAGGGACTGCATGAAAGCTTTATTTGATAAAAAGAGTATTGTAATTGAAGGTTTTAAGGGTACAGGTAAAACTTATTTATATAAGAGCCTAAGAAATAGCAATATAGAAAGTGCAAGTATTAGAAAAAGATTAATGCAGGATTATTCAATTGAATTAGATAGACCCACTAGTTATGTATTTGTTGATGTTATTCAAATTAGAGGGGATGAAACACTAAATAAGAGATTCCCAATCAACAACTCACAAATTAATGAAATCAATAGTTTTGATGACTTTTGGATTGCATATTTTTGGTTATCAATTATGGTTGATAGATATTCAAACAAACTACCTGAATTAGAAATGTTTGAATCAAAACTAGAAAAATATATACTTGAAATTATTGAAAGCAGAACTGAAAGGAGTAGAAATAAACTTTTTTTAGATACTTTATTATCAGAAGAAGTGATAACTCAAATTGATGATGAATTAGTACTGATTAATGATTTTCTAATTGAGAAAAACATTTATATTGTGTTAATGTTTGACCAATTAGATAGATTAGTTGCTCCTAAATCATCGAATGGCATTTTTGAGAATATGCATGATTTTGAAAGAATAGTTTCACCATTGGTAAATTATTGGGTAGAGAGAAACAAATTAAAAAGGTATTCCAATTTTTTGCCAAAAATATTTATTCGTACAGATTTATTTACTCGTAGGATAAAAGGACTTAACAATTACTTGTTTATAAAGAATAATAATACTCAAAATATTGAATGGGAACCTAATGAAGTTTATTCATTCCTTTTTAACTTAATATTTCATGAGCCGAATGCTAAAAAGTCATTTTTTACTTTAATGAGACATTATGGTGAATATTCAAATGAAGTTATTTCTAATCTTGAGAAATCAATTGAAAATAATAAGTTTAAACAAGTACCACTTGAACGAAATATAATAGAACCATTACTAAACACACTGTTTGGACAAAATATATATGCTGTAACTTCAAAATCTAAAGCTAATAATTGGGAAGAAGGTCAAAAACTTGGTAATCCATATGATTATTTCTTTAAAAACTTTTCTAACGCAAATAAAACAATAAGTCTTAGACCTGTTATTAGTTTAATTAAAGGAGCTGTTAGTTTGGCTGTAAATTCGAGTAATGAGAAAGAATACCCTATAATTAACTCCCTATATACTACAAATCGGGCAGAACGAGATAGAGTTGTTCAAGAACATCTTGATGACTTGGTAAAAGAATCGGGTGACAAAATAAAAATAATTGTAGACGAATTAAGAAAAGATAGTGCAAAGCAATATAGAACTATACCTCTTCCACAGCAAGATCTAAAAGAATTTTTAAATATACATGTTATAAATAAGAATGAAATTATTTTTGAGAAGGATACTTCTGATGACTTAATAGAGCAAATGCAAGATATTGGTTTAATTATAGAAAGGGTAATGCCATTTGGAAAAGTATATTACTTTGCTGAAATGTATAAATATTGGATGCAGTTCAGTGTTGCTTCTTATGGATCATTTTCAGAAAGAGACATTAATACAAATCCATATTTGGGAAGACCAATTAGAAAAATAAAATTAGATGAAAATGTCCAGTATTATTATGGAATTGTAATAAATAAACAAAAAGGGTTCGGAACTGTGACCGTAGATGGATATGAAGGTGAGGTTACTTTTTATTATAAAGACCTTGATAAAGAAGACCCATATTTAACATTTAATGAAGATATAAAAGAAGGAATTACAAGGGTTAAATTTCAATATGGAAATAACGAAAAAGGTAAAAAATCAGCCATTTGTGTACAATTGATTGAAGATAGTGATCCGAATCCGATTGACTTAAAGATGATTACTAATTTTGCTGAAATTAAAAAAAATGTGACATATCAAGGAGTAATTGTGAAAAGTACAGGTGAAAACATTTTTGTAAAAATAGATCAATATAAAGACATAGTAAAAATACCCTTGGATAATTTATTGAAAAGTAAATTGGGTGAAATATCTGAACACAAGACAAAAATCTGGATTGTTAAAACTAATGAAAATGAATATACTGTTGATTTACAATTTAAATTTAATGAATCATTCAAAGGCATTATTAAATATATGAATAGAGATAAAGGATATGGAATCATTAGTATGTTACCAAATATGAATACTCTATATTTTAAAATTAATAATATAGAGGAAATTTCAAAAGATAATCTCATCGAAGGTGATAATGTAAAATTTAAAATCAAAAATATTGGAGAACGATCTAATTTGCAACGAAATATTCCTTTTGATATTAATAAGATCAAATAATTTATTTCACTTTCATCTTTTAATTTGTGTCAGAAGCGTTTTTATTTAGTTGTTAATTAATACTGTAATTCATGACCTTCACCGAACTAAACGCTGTTGAAAATTATATCATCTATCAACTGAGTGGTGTAAACCTCAATTTAAAAGAACTTGCCGAAAGCAACATGTCTTATGGCACTGGCTGGCAGTATAAATCAGCCAATGAGTTAAACCATGGGGTAAATGAAGTTTTGTTGGAACAGGAAGTAAAAAAAGCATTAATCAGACTAAATCCGGAGATTGCAGCAAAAAACGAACTGGCTGATGAAGTGATTTATAAATTGCGGGCCATTTTAATTTCGGTTAACCAGATTGGCCTGGTCCGTGCCAACGAGGAGTTTTTTAAATGGCTATGCGGCGAAAAAACCATGCCTTATGGCGAAAACAACCGGCATGTACCCGTCCGGTTAATTGATTTCGAAAATCTGAACAAAAACAGCTATATCGTCACCAACCAATACCGCGTGCATCATCGCGAAACCAAAATACCGGATATCGTATTGTTGGTAAATGGCCTGCCTTTAGTGGTGGGGGAGGCTAAAACACCCATTCGTCCATCGGTCAGCTGGCTCGATGGGGCGCACGAGATACACGATATATACGAAAATAACATACCTCAGTTGTTTGTGCCCAATGTACTTTCGTTTGCCACCGAAGGCAAGGAATTGTTTTACGGAGGTGTGCGCACACCACTCGAATACTGGGCGCCGTGGCGATTGGAATCGGACGATGAAAAACTGGCTGCACAACTGGGCTTAAGTGAAATTGGCAAAGAACTGTCGGATTTAATGCACCCAAAACGTTTGTTGGATATTCTTCTGAATTTCTCGCTTTTTGCTTCCGACAAGAAAAAACGAAGGGTAAAGATCATCTGTCGCTACCAGCAATACGAGGGAGTAAACAAAATTGTAAAACGGGTTATTGAAGGACAGATAAAGAAAGGCCTGATATGGCATTTCCAGGGTTCCGGAAAATCGCTGTTGATGGTTTTTGCGGCTCAAAAACTGCGCAGAACAGCAGAGCTGAAAAGCCCAACCATCATTATCCTGGTCGACCGGGTGGATTTGGACACCCAGATAACAGGCACTTTCAATGCCGCCGATATTGCCAATGTAGTAACCACCGATAATATTCGCGAACTGCATGATTTAATTGAGAAAGACACCCGTAAAATTATCATCACCATGATTCATAAATTCAAGGATGCCTATCCAAATATGAATCAGCGCGAAAATATTATCTTATTGGTCGATGAAGCCCATCGAACCCAGGAAGGCGATTTGGGGCGAAAAATGCGAGCAGCACTGCCAAATGCTTTTCTTTTCGGGCTCACTGGCACTCCTGTCAACAAAGCCGATAAAAATACCTTCTGGGCTTTTGGTTCCGAGGAGGATGATGGTGGCTATCTTTCGCGTTACACTTTCCACGATTCCATTCGTGATGATGCCACGCTCCCGCTTCATTTCGAACCACGCCTGGTGGATGTGCATGTTGATAAGGAATCCATCGATATAGCCTTTGAACAGTTTAAAGAGGAAGCTGCACTCTCGGATGAAGAAGCTGATGCTTTAAATAAAAAGTCGGCAAAAATGGCTGCTTTCCTGAAATCGCCGGAACGAGTAGGTAAAATTGTAGCAGATATTGCCGCCCATTTCCGTGAAAAAGTGGAGCCCCACGGTTTTAAAGCCATGATTGTAACACCCGATCGTTTTGCCTGTGTACAATACAAGGAAGAGCTCGACAAACATCTTCCTCCAGTGACTAGTAAAGTGGTCATTTCCACTTCGGCCAATGATGAACTGGACTTCAAACAAAAGTGGAGCCTGGACAAAAGTCAGCAGGAAAAAGTAATAGATGAGTTTAACGATCCCGATTCAAAACTAAAGTTTCTGATTGTTACCGCCAAATTATTGACCGGCTTTGATGCACCAATCCTGCAAACCATGTACCTCGATAAGTCCTTAAAAGACCATACCCTATTGCAGGCCATTTGCAGAACAAACAGACTGTTCCCGAACAAAACATTCGGACGCATAGTGGATTATTTCGGTGTGTTTGACGATGCAGCCAAAGCATTGGAATTTGACGAGGAAAGCGTAAAAATGATGATTTCCAACCTATCGGAGTTGAAACAACAATTGCCTGTGGCAATGGAAAAAGCACTAAAACATTTTTGTGGAGTAGATCGCACCATTGAGGGATTTGAAGGGCTCGAAGCAGCACAAAATGCAATAAAAACAGACGAAAATAAGGATGCTTTTGCAAAGGATTTCAAACATCTTTCGAATTTATGGGAATCCTTATCGCCCGATTCCATTTTAAACACGTACCAAAAAGATTACAAATGGCTGAGCCAGGTTTTTGAATCGGTGCGTCCCGCATCCGACAACATTGGTAAATTACTATGGTTTACACTTGGGGCCCAAACCACAAAACTGATTCATGAAAACATCCATGTTGGCGACATTCATCAATTGGAAGAATACATTCTGGATGCCGATATTATAGAGGATATTTTTAACAATCCGGATCCTAAACATGCAAAAAAGCTGGAAAAAATATTGGTCCAGCGTTTTCAGAAACATCCAAGTGATCCAAGATTTAAAAAACTAAGCGAACGTCTGGAAGAACTGCGGGATAAAGCTGAAAAAGGCCTGATTAGCAGCATCGAATTTGTGAAAGAACTGTGTAAACTGGCAAGGGAAACAGTCCAAGCCGAAAAAGAACTCGACCTTGAAATGCATAAAAAAACACCCAAAGCTGCATTAACGGAATTGTTTTTAGAAATCAAAACTGACCAAACACCGGCAGTTGTCGAACGCATTGTCAGCGATATTGATTCCATTGTAAGGGTAGTTCGTTTCCCCGGATGGCAAACCACTAGTTCAGGCGAAAGAGAAGTGCAAAAGCAATTACGAAAATTGTTATGGACAAAATATAGCTTAAAAGATCAGTTGTTGTTTGACAGGGCGTACGCGTATATTAAAGAGTATTATTAGCAAAAAAATTCATTTATTATGGTAGCAAATGAAAAATTACTATATTTGCTACATCCATAGTAATAGTTCAACTCACTGAGTTAACTTTAAAACTGTTAATATGGATAAAAATTTGAAAACCGAAGCCCTTAAAGAAATTAAAAAGGGAGACTTCATTACTTTATTTGAAAAAGTTGACCAATTGGACTTTGAAGATTGGTTAAATTTCTTATTGCCTAAAAATCCCAACAGCAAGCAAATTAATGGGAAAATTCACTTCAAAAGAAAATTTTGGGTTGAACTAACAAAATCCAATCATTTCAATGCATTATTAAAATCTGATAAAGTAAATCTGTTGTTCGATTACTATTTTAGCAAAGAAAATAATGCTGATGAAGCATTCAATAAGGCTGTAATTAATATCGACACCCAACTGTTTATATATCAATATAAATCAAGTAAATTCAAGATTGTTTTTAATGATTCATTCACTGAAAGTATTAAACCGTTAGTAGATTCAGAAGAAAAGGATTTGAAATTATTTACAGAATTTGTGATTTATTTAAATGAAATCGAAAAGGATCTTTGGAATCAATTTATCTCATTATCTAAAATTTGGTTAGAATTAAATCCTTTGCAAATGCTGGCCTTTTCTGCATTTTACTTCGAATTGAATCATGAAAAAAAGGTCACATTCTATTCCACTTTAAACCATCTTTACTCTTATTATTTTTATGAAAACAGGAATAAACCATATATTAAAAATTCAATCAGCGAAAGTAAAGATTATGTAAATGAAGCGCTTGAAATGTGTATTTCAGATAAAAAAAACAAATATTTTGAAAGTATTGAAAAACTTCATCAATGGAGTTATTTTGTATATGATGTTTCAAGTCTTTTCTTATTTACGGATAACTATTTCTTATCAGAAACCAAATACCATTACCATTTAAATTGCTCGGACACAGTTAAAAAGGCAAAATGGAAAACCGATGGCCATAAAATTGAATATTTGCCAGTTTTCATTGAATATCTTTTTTCAAAAATTGGAGAACCTGGATATAAAAATACTTCAACAACAACTAAGGATAAGGCAATTAGCAATATTTTATCCTTTATGAATTATACTTATTATGAATTCAGTAATTTAAAAATTCCAGTAGATGAAGTTGCCAAAGTTTTTGATAATTTAATACTTACAGCTAAAAAAAATATAAAAGCAATAGAATTTGATTCTGAGGATAATTTCATTAAAGCAATTAAAACAATCACGAACAATAATCAAACTTCGCAAGAAATAAAAAGAATAATGTGTTTTAATCCAAATGATTATCAATTTCCGAATAATTTTAACAGATTTATTCCATTTGTTAATATAGTTGCTCAACCATTTTTTGATTTTGGTGACCAAATAATCAATCTAGAGAATTTTCTTAAGCTTTTTCCGAATTCATTTAATATGATTAGAGAAAATGTTTATTATCATGAAAGCAAGAAAAATCAATCTTTACCTATTTTAAGACCTGACAAACTTACAAAAGCTGAAGACAAATTGTTTGAAAAACATTTAGCGGAGGTGATTTCCTCAATAATTAATTTTAAGACTGTAATTTACTCAAAAGAAATTAAATCTATTGGAGAAGTTGATTTATTGATTTCACATGATGATACGATTCTTATCATTGAACTTAAACGAACACATTTCAGAAAACAGTTATCTGAAATAAATTATGAGCAGGAGAAAATAAACAAACATGCATCAGATCAATTAAATAAAATTATAAGATTTTTAAAAGATGAAGAAAATTATATTTGGATATTGGAAAATCTCAAAATTGATGTGAAAAATATCATAAAGATATTACCTCTTATCGTGACTACCTCAATGGAGCAAGATGGTGAAAAAATAAATGGAATATTAAAAACTAATTTTTATGACTTCCTATATCTAGTGTGGAATATCAAAAAAGAAGCTAGCAATATTCTTGAAAACATTTACAATGAAATAGAAAAAGACACAATCTGGAAGAATTTTGAAAATGAACGGAAAATTTCAGTTCCAATACAAAAAATATATGAAGAACCTCAATATGGCTTAAATTACCGTCACTCATTCCTAAAAAAAGGATATGTTCCGGATAATATTCCTGATGATGAAAATGAAAATAAACAATTTGAAACAGGCAACTATTTTTTTGAACAAAAAGATTATAATAACGCTATTATTCACTTTCAAAGAGCGCATGAAATAAATCCTTATGAAGCAAGTTATATTGATTTAATTGCTACCTGCCTTGCTGAAATGGGGCAGAAAGAAACTGCAATGCAATTGTATGATAAAGCACTTAAACTAAGGAAAGATTTAAGAATCTGGCAAAATATGTTTGTAACAGCAAAGGAAATAAGCACAAAATAAATTTGATCTCATAATATACGATAAATCTCGCAGAGATAACTTTTAAATCGTGTATTATGAATAAGAAAAATTTTATTCCAAGCGTCAACTTCCACTTATGGGAGCCATGTAACATGCGTTGCAAATTTTGCTTTGCAACTTTTCAGGATGTTAAACATAGCATTTTGCCTTCAGGGCATTTGTCCAGGGAGCAGTCCATTGAAGTAGTATTGCAATTGGCAAAGGCTGGTTTTGAAAAAATTACTTTTGCCGGAGGAGAACCAACACTCTGTTCCTGGCTTTCAGAGCTTATAAAAACAGCAAAGAAGGCAGGCATGACGACCATGATTGTTACCAATGGCAGCAGGCTGAATGATCATTTTTTGCAACAAAACAGAAACTACCTGGGTAAATGGTAGGCTTTTTTGACAGTTTGTAAATATAGTTTTAATCATAGAATTTTGCAAATGTTGAACCGAAACGGAAACAGGCTCTGCTGAGGAGCAACCTGCCAGGGATAGGTTCTCCCGACGAAGTGTCAATGTAAAACGGGTTTCATTTTTGGGACCCGTTTTTTTCATTGAGACTTTTGAGGGCGTATGCCTAAAAAAACCTTTATGCCGCATAGCTTGATGGTGTTTGATAGTTCAACGACTGATGCGGACGCTCACAATTATATTCCTCAATCCATTTGTCAGTAATTTCAATAGCTTGTTGTATTGAATAGAATAAATTTGCGTCCAAAATATCTTCCCTATATGTCCTGTTAAATCGCTCTATTATTGCATTTTGTTGAGGCTTTCCCTTTTGAATCCGACTCCATTCTATTTCGTTTTGTGTCAGCCATTTTTGGAATAGTTTCGACCGAAACTCCGGGCCATTATCGGTCCGTATCCTTTTTGGTTTTCCTGCGCGTTCAATTACTTTTTCCAATTCCTTAATCACAACCCTGGCTGGCATATTGGTACCTATACTGATACCCATGCATTCCCTGTTAAAATGGTCGATGATGTTTAATGTCCTAATTTTCCGCCCACAGGCCAGTGCGTCGCTCATAAAATCCATTGCCCACTCCTGATTTTTGGAAAAGGAAATTTCAATTGGATTGGCAGGGTTATTTTTTATCCGTCTTCTCAGCTTTTTACTTAGCGAAAAACCTGAATTTTCATATACCCGTCTAACCCGGCTTGATCCGATATCCGGATAATTCTTCTTCATCAGATTTATTACCTTTTCTCTCCCTTTTCGGCTATTTCCAATAATTTCTGATATGGCTTGGTTTACTATTAAGTCTTTTATTGGCATCTTTTTTTCATAATATTTTTTCGTTCGGGTGTAATGGAGCATCCTACACGCCCGGGAATGACTTACCTGTTTATATCTCTGCAAAACATAGGATAAGCAATCACCCTTTTGACCGGGCGTTAAAACTTTTTTGAAACAATATCTTTTAATACATCGTTTTCAAGGCTCAAATCCGCATACATCTTCTTTAAGCGTGCATTCTCATATTCCAACTCTTTCAGCCGTTTGAGTTCATCAACGGTCATGCCTGCATATTTACTTTTCCAGTTGTAAAACGTGGCATCACTTATCCCGTGTTTGCGACAGATTTCTGACACTTTAAATCCTTGTTCTTGTTCCTTTAATATCCCCAAAATTTGGGATTCACTAAATTTGATCTTTTTCATTTTTACGCTTTTTTAATGGTTATAAAGTTAATTTTTCTATTTTTAACTTGTCTTAAAAAAGCTACCCAGTACCCCTGGATTGGGTTGCAATTAGTATTGATAGTTTAAATTGTGAAACGAATCTTAGAATGGGTCGGGCTATTGCAGGAAAGAAACCTCTCGCTTTAGAATATTATAAATCAGTTGTTTCTAAGGTGAAGGATTGTGGTTATGGTCTAAAAATAAATACGGTTGTCAATAGTCATAACCTTAAGGAAGATATGATTGAATTTATCCAATTCTCAAAGCCAAAGAGATGGAAAATTTTGCAGGCGTTACCCATTAAGGGTCAGAACGATAAATGGATAAGCGAAATGACAGTGACCGATATGCAATTTGATGATTTTATAAAAAGACACCAGGCTGCATCCGAATCTACAACTATGGTTCCTGAATCGAACTCAGAAATGAAAGGCTCATACGTAATGGTTGATCCGGCAGGGCGTTTTTTTGACAATACACAAGGCTTTCACCGATATAGCCGACCAATTTTGGAAATTGGTGTAGAGGAGGCTTTTAAAGAAGTAGAATATGATAATCAAAAATTCAAATCCAGAGGCGGAATATACGAATGGATGGTGATCAGGTGAAATCGAACCTAATTCAAAAAAAAATTAAGAAATTGAAAAATATTTTCATAAAACATATACTACAGCCTATATATTTACGTTGTATTGATAAAGGCCAATGAATAAGGCCTCAACTGATGTTTAACTAAATTTTAACTCTATGAACAATTATCAAAAAGCGAGGCTCTCTGCTTATTAACTGATTGTTGCAGAGGCTAAGAAAGCAGCGGTGAGTGTTTCTCAAATCACGGAATTTGAAAAAGCCATTGCCGAGCTAACAGAAATCATCCTCAAAATTGAAGCACTGCAGGCCCTGCAGGAAAAAGACCTCACAGGTATAACCGCCGATACAAGGCAGTTGATTGATCAATTAATCGAACTCATGGCCGATATATCAGGTGCATTGCAATCGCTTGCCTATGAACTGGGTAATATGGAAATGGCCGGGAAGGTTAACTTTACCGAAAGCGCCCTTTCTTCCATGCGCAAACAGGATATTATATCCGCCTGCACAATTTTAATTGCCGAAGTGGTAAAAACAAATCCCGAAAGTCTGGCTGTTCGTGGCATCAGTGCCGGTGATGTGACCGAACTGCAAAGATTGTACGATAAAGTAAAATTAAATCTTCAGGCACCACAGATGGCCATTATTGACCAAAGCAGCAGTACCGATAGCTTACGTAAATTGTTTGAACAGGCTTCCTCTATTAAAAAGAATACCCTCGATATGCTGGTCAGACAGTATAAACGCAAGGATCCTGATTTTCATCAAAGGTACCTTACTGCGAGCAAGGTTATTTATAAAAGGGCCAACCGCAAAAACAACGGCGATGAGGTGGTAAATGAGGCAACAAAGGTGCAGGAAAAATAGTTTTTAGCCATTAAACGGATACAGTTAATCCCGTCCAACAGAGGCGGGATTTTTTGTGTCCGGAATACCGCAGGATTTTCACAAGTGGCGCCCGAAAGGGTTGACGGACTTTTTAACACCTCAAGGCAAAACATCAGCCTGCTTATCATTAATATCCTGAAAGAAGGCGATTTTACAGAATATTCAGTTGTCAAGAATTAATTGACAACTGCCAAATTTGGCAAAGTAAAGAGTATAACTTTTTAAAATATACATTTAAATCAATCTTAGTTGTTGTTTAAATATTTAGCAGGAATTAAATTATCTCATCCTTCAAAAAAATAAATCAATAGTCCGATAGCCAACAAATTTCAAGGGAAAAAAATCTTCATCAGATATACATTAAGAAGCAAAGCATCCATAAAATAAAGTGTTTTACAAATATTGACCTTTCTTTTTTTTGCTTCAAAATCAATTTAAAGATAAAAATTCAGGCATTTTTTTATAAATAATTTCAAATTATTAAAATTTATTTAGTATACGTTTGAAAAGAAACATACTTAAAAAGATATTTTCTATTCGGATAGAAATATGAATTTCTGTATGATTCATATTTATAACTATTGTTGAACATTCTAAAACCTTACCTATGAAAAGATCATTAACTTTATTTTTGATTGCCTGTTCCCTCATTTCATTTGCCCAGCAGGATGTTGAAAGATGTAAAGACATTGAACCTTCTTACCTGCAAAGATTACCCGGATTCAGCATTTATGAATGTAAATTCAGCGAATACAACGAAAAAGAATTTGTTTACTATGTGAGCGGCAAAGCATTAAAACTCAAAAAAGCCGGGGTATACCGCGAAATTTGGTACCAGAAAATTCCTGGTGAAACCCGTAATTATAGCAGCGAGCAAGTACTCCAGAATTACAATAATGCCATTTTAAAAAATAAAGGTAAAATATTGAGCGATAACAAATCTTTAATGACAGCAAGTATCAATGGAAAAGAAGTTGTTATTCAAATACCTACGTCTAATTCTGCTAATGTTAAAGCATACCAAATATTTATGGTTGAAGTAGCTCAAATGAACCAGGAAATTGAACTCAATCTGGGCGAAGCTATTGATACCGAAGGAAAAGCTGTTCTTTACGGAATATTGTTCGATACCGGCAAATCGGATATCAAACCGGAATCGGCAGAATCTCTAAAAAAGATTATTGAATATTTGAATGCCAATCCAACAGTTAAAATCATTGTTGTTGGACATACCGATAATGTTGGAACTTTTGCCAGTAACATGACTTTATCCAGGGCCAGAGCAGAAAGTATCAGGAATTATCTGGTTACAACCGGCAAAATTGAAGCCGGGCGATTAATGTCAGAAGGTGTTGGCCCGCTTTGTCCGGTTTCTACAAACTCAACAGAAGACGGTAAAAAACTGAACAGAAGAGTAGAAATTGTTAAACAATAGATTATGAAGAACTTAACCTTATTAATTATTTTATCTGTTACGGTTACAGCAAAAAGTCAAACCCTTCCGAATGATGTGCGCATGGATACTACAGCCTGTTTTTATGCCGAGGGATTTAACCAACATAATTTTTATAGGAACAATGAGCAAATTGCATACATTATTCCTGAGGACTGTAACAATGGTTATGTTGAAGTGCATAAAAAAAATCCACTACATGTAACTGAATTCTTTCCGAATTATCAAAAAGATACGTTTGCAACTGCAAAAGAAGCTTTGTCCTGGATAATATCCTCAATCAATGATTATTACAAACCGGTTGTTGTGGAAAATTGGCAAAAACTAAATAGCGAAACACCAAAATTGAGCCTCGAATATCCAATAGACTGGAGTTCCAGAACTGAAAATTATCCCATTTTTAAAAGTAAAACTACCGGTAACAATAAACTCGTTTTGCTTAGGAGTGTGCGGGGTGGAAATTCAGAAATCGGACAAATTATCAGAACTCCAAACACTGCAAAACTCACCACTGCACAGGTAATGGAAATTACCGCCCAATTGAACAGGGCTATTGATTTTAAAACAAATCCAACCTCGGAGCAGATAATTGACGGGAAAACCTTTAAAACCATGACTCATAACTTTATGCAATTGATGCAACAAAACCATTACTGGTATGCTGATGAAAAGGAAATTATCTATATCACTTATGGGCTTTTAAAGGACGACAGGATTCGGTATCCCGAAGTTTTAAAGCAAATTGTGCAAAGTATTAAATGGTAATAATTTAATAATAAATTAGTTATGAAGAAACTCAAACTTATTTTAGCGATATTTTTTACATTTTCTTTCATTCAATACTCCATAGCCCAGGAAGAAGAGGAGAATGAAACAATTGAAGAAAAAAACCAATACAGTAAAATGCAGGACAGTTTGTTAAAAATTGCGAATGGATTTGAAAGTATTATTGGTGGTGATAATGATGATTCTGACGAACCGGAATTTGAAGTGCCAAAGCGCAATGTCAAATTGCTGGATGCGCTTCCTAAGCAGATATTTTCAAAAGAACAGCTGTTACAGCATACTTCCTCTTTGTTAAAAAACTTTGAAACGCTAAAAGCAAATGCTAAGTTTAAGGACAATGTTCTGAAAAATTTTCCTCCCTCAAAAACAAAAGATTATCAGCAAGCTGCAGTTATTTTATGGTTTAATGGTTGTGTAATTGAAACGCTTTATGCATTTCTCAAATCTGCCCAAAATAATGACGATTGTCTGGCATTGAATAATTTATCGGCCTTACTCAACCTGACAGGGTATCCACACAAATCTATCCCTATATTAAAATACCTGCTTGAGAAAAATCCAAAAAGCAAAATTGTTTTGAATAATATTGGGCAAGCATACTACGAACTTGGCGAAATGGACGAAGCCATGCGGTATTTAACAGCCTGCACCGGTTACGATCGCTTTAATGTTCAGGCCAACAACACCATTGGGCATATTGAACAATCAAGAGGAAATACTCAGCAGGCAATACAGGCCTATTCAAATTCGATGAACGGAGGATATAATAATTCAGCTGCAAGTAATTTAAAGAGGCTTAAGCCGGATTCCCCGTTTAAGTCAGTTAAAATGCCCGACCCGGGTAAATATCCGCCATCAGATGATAATATTCCGTTTTTCTGTCCTCAGCCTCCGGTCAATCCGACAGAAGTAATTCCTTTTCAGGCGCAAATGACTGCCGATGCCGATGAATGGAAAAGAGTTTACGACGAGTACGATGAGGAATTAAATAACTCTATGCAGGATGATGCGCAAAATTTAATCCAGTCTGTGATGAATGGAGGAACTGTGCAAACCGGAATGTCATTTCTTTTCGACAAAGCAGTTTTGATTATCGGGCAATCCTACTTATTCACCATTGAGCAAGGGCAAAGATTTGAAAACGAACATGTTGCCTGGCAGAATAAATTTATGAAAGAAAAAGGAGAGGCTTTTAAACTGGCAAACGAGCAATGTAGTGGTTTAAGCGATGAAGCATGTTGTGCAATTATTAACAAGGTGGCTATTAAATATAATACCGAAGCACAAAACCATTTTAAAGATTATTGTGGAAAATTATGGTCGAATGCACGCGGGCATTATAATGTGGTGGCGTATTGGACGCCCTATTTAAGCTCAAAAGGTGGCTTATTATACCGCGATCTTTATACAGCAAGGGGAATGTTAATAGGTACAGCCGGCAAACTTTGTAGCGAAAGCATGTTTGGCCTTAGTCAGGGCTGCGATGAATCGGAAATTACAAAGGAATCTAAAAAGAAGGTTGAATTTAAAACACCTCAGTGCAAAACTTTCAATATTCCCTTGGGAGTTGGATCAATTGAGCTGGGATGCGACAAATTCAAAGCCTCGGGGGGCGAAGGCATTGTAGGCGAGCTGGGACTTGATTTTTCAACTGGGCAGGTAACCATTGGAATGGGAGTTGGTTTCGAGGCAAATACGGGTGTATTTAATATTTCTCAAAAAGATTTAGCATTTGTTGAATTCAACACCGACAATATGTCTGTAACCGATTTTGGATCAAAAGCTTCAGTTGAATTATCTGCCGGAAAAGTACTTGAACCTATTGGGGTAAATGTTGTAGGAATAGAAGGAACAGTGCAATCTGGCTTTGAATCAGGAATTTCGGGTAGCGGCTCAGTAAAAGCATTTGATCAGGTGTTATTTGATTTATAATTGTGTATTTTGAGTAAAACAGGAATGTAAATTTTATTCTGCTTGATTTGAAACAGGGTATATACCAAATTTATTGCATTTTACCGTCCGTTTTGTAACTCTAAATGCTGATAATATGGGAATGCCGGCTATGGTATTTGTACATCAGCGGAAACTCTTTTAAATGAGAAGCAATATTAGATTTAAGAGTTTATTTGATTTAAAATCCTTTCCTTTTTAATTTCGCTTGTGTTTGCCATTTCAATTCTTCAACATTTCAGGCTTGTGCCGAGTTTTACTTTTATTTTATGGTTGCGAAGTGGCTCCGGAAAAACCATTTGACGAAAATAATTTAAAAAGCAGTCTTTCAGTTTCTGATTTGCGGAACCCACACAAACTTTTTCCCTGAAAATTTGAATATGAATCAGTTTTCCATTGTCGTCAATTTCAAAGCCAGCATCAATAAAAATGCCTGAACAATGGGCACAGCTCATTTTAAGCTTGTTTTCCTTTAAACAGGGGAAGTAAACTTCTTTCATCCAGATATTATTTATTGAATCCCAGCTATGGAAAGCGGCATTGTTCAATTCATAGGTCCAGATATAATTGGTATCGGTTTGGGCTTTTGAAATCTCTGAAAATAAAATGAATAGAAAAATGATTGCAAATAGATTTAAATTCTTCATAATTATCAGTTTAAACTGCAAGTTAATCATTCTATCCGAAACTGTGAATACGTTCGGAATTTCAAAAAGAATATTTTTGGCTAATTCTTATGGCCAACCTCAGATGTATTCATTTATATCTAAACGTTATTGAACGGTAAAAAGTTATCTATCCCTGAAATCAGGATGATTGTCTGACTACTTTAAAATATCGCACCGATGATGCTTGAATTATTTATTTTAATTATTTCTCTGGCCTTCGGGAAAATATTATGTAGATTGAGCGAAACCTTAGAAGGCAGGGAAGCTGAGAACTTGTTCGAAGATCGCCCTGCCGCACTTAGGTTTTGTGAAAATCGGAATAATATTTTACCGGGAGCCTTGACCTTTTTTACTCGTTCTTTCAGAACTTCGTGAGATCGGCTTTGCCTTAGTTGTTTCTTTTTTGGGTCAAGCCAAAAAAGAAAGCAGAAAAATTCAAATAAAAAGTAGATCCATTCAATTCAATTATTCATATATGCAAAGCAAGTATTATTTATATCAAATGAAATTTAAATTTACCGGACAGCAATGATTTTCTAAATCATTTTTGTTTGGATTAAATAAAAGATCGCTGAAAATCAGGATGGTTTCTGTACAGTTATATCGCACCTACGGTGCTTAAATAACAAGCTGCAGCGCAGCGAGCTTCAATGGGCCCACCGCAGCATATTAATTGTTCTAAATATTTAATCCTGACAGTTATTTCTAAATTAAACCATTGATTCTTATCACAATTTTCGGTATCTTTAAGTCAAATATCAATAAAACCAATACTACAAATCATGCCTGTTTATTCTCATATCAAACAAATTCAGGATCCGGTGGAAAAGGAACGCACCATTAACGGATTGTTAAACCTTAAAGCAGGGTTGAAAAGTATTCCCAAAAAAAACATTGATGAAAACCTGATTATTGCCACCTGGAATATCAGGGAATTTGACAGTCCTGCTTATGGCGATCGCTCGCAGGAAGCCATGGCCTATATAGCCGAAATTATTAACCGGTTTGATTTGGTGGCGGTGCAGGAAGTGCGTGACGACCTGAAGGCACTTAACAGCCTGATGAAAATACTGGGTAAAAGCTGGGATTGCATTTTTACCGATACTACTGAAGGAAGCCACGGAAATGGAGAGAGGCTTGCTTTTTTGTACGATCGCAGAAAGTTATCATTCAGTGGTTTGGCGGGCGAAATAGTAATCCCACCCATCGAAGAAAAAGAAGGAAAGAGCAATACAATTTACAAACCTGCTGAACAATTATACAGAACACCGTTTGTTGTTGGTTTCCATGCAGGCTGGCTAAAATTTATGATATCTACAGCGCATATTGTTTATGGTGAGAACAAAGAAGATTCACCCGAACGAATTAAAGAAATAAGCTTACTTTCTGATTTTCTGGCGGCAAGGATTGAGAATAAAACGGCTTTATATAAAAATTTAATCTTATTGGGTGATTTTAACATCTTTAATCCAAAAAATAAAACTTTTAAGGAGATTTCGAAAAACTTTACGGTACCCGAAGAACTCCAGGCGCTTCCGTCGAATGCCATGAAAAACAAACATTATGATCAAATAGCATTTAAATTTACCGAAACAGTTAAAATCCGCAACGCCGGGGTTTTCGATTTTTATAACCATGTGTATAAGGTTGAAGATGAATTAAAATACGTAGAAAATATGGGTACTGCCTACCTGAAGACCAGCGCAGGAAAAACCAGAACGGCTGCAAGTAAAACCGATTATTACAAAACCTACTGGAGAACTTATCAGTTGTCGGACCATTTGCCCATGTGGATAGAATTTGAAACCGATTTCAGTGAAGATTACCTGAAAACAATTTTGAAGTGAATCATTATCAAATTATTTTACACTCAGGCGAAATGACAACCAGTGAAGTAATTGATGAACTTAAAAGCTACGGTTCTGAATCAATAAAAAAGGTGTTTCTTAAACACGGCGCACGCGAACCTTATTATGGGGTTAAGGTGGAAGACTTAAAAAAAATCCAGAAAAAAATAAAGAAGGATTATAAACTGGCCCTGGATTTATACGATACAGGTATTTCGGATGCCATGTATCTTGCAGGTTTAATTGCCGATGATAAAAAAATGACCAGGGAGAACCTGAACCATTGGGCAAAGAAGGCCTACTGGTATATGATTAGCGAATTTACCGTTCCCTGGGTGGCTGCCGAAAGCAATTTTGGTCACGAACTGGCATTGGAATGGATTGAATCGGATGAAGAAAATATTGCTTCGGCCGGTTGGGCCACTTATTCAAGTCTATTGGCCATTACACCCGACGAGAAGCTTGATAAAAATGAAATCAGATTTCTTTTGCAACGGATAGAAAAAGAAATTAGCAAAGCAAAGAACAGGGTAAAACAGACCATGAACGCCTTTGTAATAGCTGTTGGAGGTTATGTGCCTGAATTAACATATTTGGCCATTGAAACCGGAAAAAGAATTGGGAAAGTAACTGTTGACATGGGCGGTACAGCCTGTAAAACACCTTATTCGCCCGAATATATTGATAAAATAAAAAAAAGGGGTAGTATTGGGAAGAAAAAGAAAACGGTAAAATGCTGAATATAAATTAATATACCCATGAAAAGAATGCAGTAGTTTTTATATACCATCCGGCCAGTTTAACTATCCTTAAATATTATTATATTTGTTCGGCATACAGGTTCGATTTGCCTCAAATATAAAAAGCTAAAATTGGTTCAGGACAATAAAATATTATCCGTCAGGCAATTATTTGTTTTCGTAAGGATATCGCAGATTTTAATGTTTTTCAACTTCTATTCGGGTTATAGTCAGGACCATTCCTATTATTTTAACCTGTACACCATTGAAAATGGTTTGTCGCAAAGTTCAATTACCACTATTGCACAGGACAATAAGGGATTTATCTGGCTGGGAACGCAAAGCGGATTGAACCGTTTTGATGGATACAAATTCAAAAACTGGTTTCATGAACCCGGCGATTCAAACAGCTTAACTTCCGGATTTATCAACCATATTGCAACCGATAAGCAGAATAACATCTGGATAGGAACCACAATAGGATTAAATTGTTTTGACTCAAAAGTAAACCAATTTTATTCCTTTGGCAATTTGATAAAAAATAAAAACCTTTCAAACGAGCTCATTAATTACATCTTTGTGGATAATGAAAACTATTTGTGGGTAGGTACTAAAAACGGGCTAAACCGATCTGTTTCTGCACTTGATAAACTTAAACCCGGATTTGAAGATTTAAGATTTACCGGTTTTTTTAAGTCGAAATCCCCCGAAAGTATTAGTAATAATGAAATTACATGTATTTATGCAGACAAAAAGACAAATATCTGGGTAGGTACTAAATATGGATTGAATAAGTATAGCAAAAAGACAGGAAAATTTGAACAATATTATTTTGGACAATTTCAACAGGGCCAGAATGGGGCCAATGAGATAAACGATATTGAACAGATCAACGATTCGGTATTTTGGGTGGCAACCGAAGCAGGACTGTTTGAACTGAATATAAATTCGAAATCATACAGTAATTTTGAAACGAAGCCTTTTTTCAGGAAAAATGTAATTTCAGGCAGTATCCGTGCTATTTTAACAGATAAAAAAGGGAATATATGGCTGGGCACATTTGGAAACGGATTATTGCTATTTACTGCAAATAATAAAGAATTCTATCAGTTAAAAAGAAGTGAAATCTCTAAAAACACTGTATCTGATAATTTTATAAGCTGCTTATTTGAAGATAAATCCGGGACCCTTTTTGTAGGAAATTTTACAAACGGACTCAATACCACCAAAATTAACCAGAACCATTTTCAATTATTCAGGCATGATGACAATGATGAAAGGAGCTTATCGGAAAACATAACCCGGCATATCTGCTGCCAGGACGAAAATACAGTCTGGATGGGCACTCTTTCAAAAGGCCTCGAAAAATTCAATCCAAAAACAGGAAAATTTGAACATATCCCGTTTAATAATCTGAAAAAGAACAATACTCCTGCCGCCCTGCAATATGTTTTACCTGTAAACCGGAATGAACTCTGGATTGGTACCAACAGGGCCGGATTACTTTTATACAATTGCATAACAAATACTTATAAGCAATACACCCATAGCGTGACGGAAAACAGTATTTCGGGAAATGATATTTATTGGTTGTATGCTGATAAAGATTCGGTTCTGTGGATTGGAACCTATGGTACCGGACTGGATAAACTGGATTTGAAAACCGGTAAATTTAAGAATTACAGATTAATTGAGTTTGATTCAACCTTAAACAATTCCGGAATTATAACCTATATTATTCCCGACAAAAATAAAGACCTCTGGATTGGAAGCTGGGGTGGCGGTTTAATGAAATTTAACCCAAAAACAGAAGAAGTAATCCACTATAAAAATTCAATAACAGACAAAAATTCTATCTCTTCCGACTTTGTGCTTGCCATTCATATCGATAAAAATGGTATATTGTGGATTGGAACAGCCAGTGGATTAAATAAATACAATCCTGCAACAGGTAAATTTGAGCATTATGGCAAGAAAAATGGATTCAGGGATGAATTTATCAACAGCATTGAAGAAGACAAAAAAGACAATTTATGGATTAGTACAAACAAAGGAATTGTTAAATTCAACAAACAATCTTCGGAAGTAACTTGTTTCAATATTACCGATGGCCTTCAGGACAATGAATTCAGCAGTGGAATAAATACCAGCCTGCCCGATGGGAGAATGATATTCGGTGGAATCAGGGGGTTTAACATTTTTCATCCCGATAGCATTGTTCCTGGGAATTTTAGTCCTAATATTGTGATTACCGCGTTTCAGCTGTTTTATAAAAATGTGGAAGCCGGCCGGAAATCTGGTAATGAATTTAAAATGACAAGATCGATAAGTTACCTGGATACAATAATTCTGAATTATAAGGACAATGTGATTGGATTTGAATTTACGGCGCTCGATTTTAAAAATCCCGAAAATATTAGATATGCATTCCGGTTAAAAGGATTCGAAGAGAACTGGAACAATACCAGCAGTGAAGACAGGTTTGCCCGCTATACAAACCTGGGTTATGGAAACTATGTTTTGCAAATAAAATCTACAAACAGCGATGGTTTTTGGAATAATAATCTTAAGGAATTGCATATTATTATAAAAGCCCCAATCTGGTTAACCAATGAATTTTGGGGTATCCTGTTAAGCGCCGTAGTTATCCTGTCGGTTGGCATTTACCGAATCAGAATTAACGTGCTGAAAAACCAAAAAATTAAGCTTGAGGAGATTATTAAGGAAAGAACCACTGAAATTCAAAATAAAAACCTGGAACTAAAAGAAAGATACGAGGAGATTGTTACCCAGGAGGAAGAAATAAGGGAACAGGCTGAAGAATTATACAGTTTAAGCGAAAAACTGAAAGAATCGAACCAGGATCTTAGTGAGAAAGTAAGAGAAAGGACCCTTGAACTGGAAGAAGCTTTGTACAAATCGGAAGATGCACAAAAACTGATATCTTCATTTTTATCAAATCTTTCGCACGAAATTAGAACGCCATTAAATGCCGTGCTCGGATTTACCCAAATTTTGGCCATAGATGATCCTACGGAAGAAAAAAGAAATCATTATACAAGGATTATTGAAGAAAATGTAGAATCGCTGCTTACGCAGATTGGCAATATAATGGATATTGCTAAATTACATACCAACCAATACCATTTTGAAAACAGGGAATTTTTGCTCGGCGATTTGTTTCAACAAATTTATAATCAGTTCAATATCAGAAAGCACCTTACCAAAGAAATTGAATTTGTATTGAATATTCCTGCACAACCGGTTTACTTCACTTCCGATTATTCTGCCATCAGAAATATTATTTTTAACCTGGTTGAAAATGCCCTGAAATATACGGAGAAGGGAAAAGTGGAATTCGGGTTTAAAACTGAAAACGCAGAGCTAAACGCGAGCAATCAATTTTCAATAAATGCAGAATCAGACAAAAAACTAAACATGTTTGTTATCGATACCGGAATAGGCATTTCCGAAAATGAACAGCTCCGGATATTTGATGCTTTCAGAAAAATTGAATCCAATAAGCAAAAATTATACAGGGGAACCGGAATTGGCCTTGCCATTGTAAAAAGTTTGGCTGATAAGCTCAATGGCCGGATTTTCTTAACCAGTAAAATTCATGAAGGAAGTTCATTTACCATTCAGTTTCCCATCACCTGAATTTAATTTTCAGGAAAATGGAGACCGTTTTCGTGTTCCGAACCTGCAAACACTAATCTTATAATACTTTACTTATTTAAAAACGATATCTTTAATCATGGCCTCGCCGGCTTTTTTGTTCAGCGCATCTATAATCCCCGACTTCATCATTTGCAGCTGGTGCCGGACTACGGATGAATTCAGTTCAACAAATAAAACCTGGTTTTGAAGGTAAATGTTGCTGGTAACGCGCGATACCGATTTGCCAAGTACTTCTTCCCATGAGTTAATAAAGGAAATTTCCTTTAGCTTTTTGTCCAGGCCCATGGCTTTTAAATAAGCTTTTATCGCTTCGCCCAGGCTCATTTCGTTTTTCGGGTACATCATAAAAAGCTGATTTTATACACCTTGGTTATATTTGTATTTCGGTTTTTGTTTCATTTATCTCCAAATTACAGTTTAATTTTTATATTTGGATAAAACACAAACTGGTTCAGTTCAGATTTAATTTTTCAAATTTAAACATAAATCTGAAGGAGAAAGAATAGGCGCTTTTAAAATTTTAAATAAAAAGTATTTGATTCAGCTTAAAAATGACAGACAAGTTTAAATATATTTTTGATAATGTTAAAGATGCAATATTTGTTACGGATTTAGAGGGCAATTACCTCGAAGTTAACCAGGTAGCTTTAGACAGAAGCGGATTCACCTACCCTGAGTTTTTAAAACTTAACATAAAAAATACACCGGTTAAAAATACTTTGGACGAGATAGAAAACTATCTTATGGAAATTATAAACACCGGAAGCAGTGCAGCTTTGATCAACTATATCAATTTTAAAGGCAATCTGGTAGAAACAGAAATCTCAGGAAAAAAAATTGAACTTGACCAGGAACCTGTATTGTTGCATATTTCAAGAGAAATAAAGAACAGGAATGAAAAACATGCTGAAAGTCTGAAGTCAATTATCCAAAAAGAAGAAAAAGAAAGGAGCCGGTTTGCCCATGAAATTATTGATATTTTAGGGCCTAATCTTTCACTTGTAAAAATGTACCTGGATACATATCCACAAACCGATAATTTAGTTTTGAAAAACAGGATTATCGATAAAATAGGTATTATCATTGATAGGTCAATAGAAGGAATTACCAACCTTTCCAATGAAATAAGCCCGCATGTTTTAAAAAACCTCGGCCTTAAAACTGCTCTTGAAGCATTTATGAAAAAGACCAGCATTCAATCAGCTATCCGGTTTCAGTATGATCTTTCAATTCCGGAGCAGTTGCCGGACCAGGTTTCTATTTTGTTGTATCGTTCGGTAATTGAACTAGTCAATAATATTATGAAACATTCGGAGGCAAAAAAGGCTTCGGTATTTGGTTTTATCGATAAAAACAATATTGTGTTCAAAGTAAAAGATGATGGCAAAGGATTTAATCTTAAAGAAGCCCTGAAAGGCAATTCGCCCGGTTTAACCTATTTAATCGGAAGAATTGAATCAATAAGGGGGCATATTGAAATAAAAAGTTCAGCCCGGAATGGAACGGCTGCATTGATTGAAATACCTTTAAAACTTGCAGATGAATAAAAACTTTGGTACACAATTTTTTAATTCTTGTTTATAAATGGGATGAAAATGGAAAGCGGAAATAAAATAAATCTCGTGTTGGTAGATGATCATGATTTGTTCAGGGAAGGATTAAAATTTCTGCTGGCACAGGTTGAATCTATGAATATTGTGGGTGAGGCTGCCACAGGAAAGGAGTTTTTAACTTTACTGGAAACTGTAGAAACTCCCGATGTTGTTTTGCTCGACATTAATATGCCCGATATGAACGGAATTGAAGCCTGTAAACTGGCCACCCAAAAATATTCTGAACTTAAAATTATTGCGCTTACCATGAGCGATGGACAGGAATACTATTTTAAGATGATACAGGCCGGGGCCCGCGGATTTGTTCTTAAAACTGCCGGAAAAAACACATTGGAACAGGCCATAAAAGATGTAATGGCCGGTGGAAGTTTTTTCCCGGAAGATATTCTGCGTAAAATTATTTTTAAGTTTGGTACAGAAGATTCTGTTGAAAACAAAGATAATAACAAGTCAGGCATAACCCGCCGCGAAATGGAAGTTCTCTCCCTTATCTGCCAGGGATTTACCAATGCCGAAATTGCAGATAAAATATTTCTCTCTGCCAAAACCGTTGAAGGACACCGGGCGAACTTACTTTCGAAAACCGGTACCAAGAATTCTGCACATTTAGTCATGTTTGCTATTAAAAATGGATTAATTAAGATATAAAAACAGGTATTTTCCCTCCCCTTAAACAGTAAAACTACTCTTCATTCAAAAATCCTTATACAATACTTTTGTGCGAAAAAAGGATGGGTAGTTTTAGATACGATTCCATATCTATAAGCAAGGATTCGGGCTATGTTTTGGCAATGAAATTCATTCTGAAGCTGGCTTATAAAAACCGCTTTGGTTCTCGTAAACAACTCAGTCAGGCTATTGTTCATGGTAAACCAACGCATAGCCAGGAATTTCTGGTTATTGATTTTAGATCCTTTTCTTTTGTTGTAATTGAAAAGTTTCTTTTAGAAAATCCCTTTAGAATTAAAGCTGAAATAATTCAGTTCAGAAAACTGATTATCCTGTTTTATCTATTTCTATTTAGTACCGGCCTGAATAATGTTTTTGAAATGGAAATTTTAGGATTAAAAATCGCGAAAGCTAAAATACTCTCATACAATTATATGTGATTTTAATTTATGTGGATAAGAAAAAAATTTACCGATTGAATAAAAAAATATCCTTTAAATGATAATTCTGGCAAGATATTTATATAATACTTTACATAATGTTTATAATAATTAACCCGACAATTTTTTTTAAGATGATGATATCGATGCTTCCTGTTTCATTTCTCTTTTTACCAGGATCAGATAATTCCTGTGGCTTTCAGTTCAATATCCTCTTAATTACAGTTACATTGCTTTTTATTACAAGTTTTTCGCTTTTTAAAAGTAAGGCAAAACTTAAAAAAATGAATAAATTGCTCAGGGAAAATGCTGATTTTATTACGGACAGGAATGAGGAAATAATAACGCAATTTGAAATCATAAAAAAGAAAAACAAGGAACTATCCAAATACCGCGATCACCTTGAGAAAATGGACAAGAAAATGATGATGAAGCTTGAAATTGCACGTGAAAAAGCAAAAGAAAGTGATAAACTTAAACAAAACATTATCAGCAATGTATACCACGAAATCAGGACACCTGTGAATGCCATTATCGGATTTGTTCAGTTGCTGAGTATAGAAGAAAAAATCAATAATACAAGGTATATCCAGATAATTGAGAAAAATGCCGACGATTTGTTGCTGCTTGTAGACAATATGATTGAACTGTCGAAAATCCAGTCAGAAAAATCAAATCCTGAAGTTTCGGAAATAAAACTGCTGGAATTTATCCATAAAATTTACTCGGATACCCTGGCTTTAAGAAATGCTGCAAATAAAACCGGTGTAGCCATAAAATTATTAACCCATAGTGTTGGTAATGATGATATTGTGCTTTCGGACAGGTTGAAACTAAACAAAATTGTTAAACAATTAATTGATAATGCTTTAAAATATACCCAAATGGGTTCGGTAACAATTGAAATAAACAAGGCCGGAGATATTGTTTATATTACAATTGAAGATACCGGCGTTGGTATTGAAGATTCGCGGATTGATACTATTTTTGATTCGTTTAAAAAAATTGAAGAAAATTCTAACCTTAATCGCGGGATGGGACTTGGGTTATCGATTGCTAAAAAACTTGCCGAGCAGATTGAAGCTGAAATTGAGGTGAATTCTGTTTTAAATGAGGGAACCAGGATTATGCTCATATTTTCGAATCTCAAACTTTCTCTTAAAAATCAAGGAATTATAAAGTCGCCCTATACTTTCAATTCACCAAACTAAACGCTGGTTATTGTCATGCACCAGTACGATTAAAAAAAATTATCCTTATAGTAGCCCGTAAAAATTTTTGAAGGCTTTGGTCAGGCAATTCTTAGAATCTTTGCGTTTATTTTACTTATTTATATGACACTTTGAATGATTAGGGATATTAAAAATATACTTGTTTTAGTATTTCTGTCCACTTTTGATTATCCATAGCTTTTAAACTTTTAAAAAATTTAATTTCATAATCTGAAATTATGGTACTTTTATTGGAGGGTATAAAAGCTAAAGATCTTTTAAAATTGAAAAACAAAATATAAAGATTTGGAACTGATTGTTAAAAAATTTGGTAGCGGGCGCAATTTTATGCTGTATATTTGTAAAATATTGGAATTGATGGGTTTGTTTGGTCATTTTAATTTTAAGCCAGGCCCAAGTTTAAGCCCTGAACCAGCCCAATACCATTAAGAAAATTTCTTTTAAGATGAAGAATAAAACGGACGATTCAAAAAAATCAGAAAATTCGGTATACGAGGTTTATAACTTTATTCGCAAGGAAAACCTGAATTACATTTATCGGGGGAGATTTACCACCAACTTTACAAAAAACATCATTTCACTTGCCGAAAATAATGCTTTAGACGAAGAAACTCCCGCAGATTTAAAACGAAAAGTTTACCATGTAATGGTTGAAGGGGTGCAGAACATTTCGCGTCACCAGGCCAGGGGATACGAAGATTCTGATCTTTCGTCGGGGATACTCACCATAAAAAAAGAAAATGAAAAATATTGGTTAACTACTGGTAATCTTATTGAAAATGAACAGGTAGAAAAACTAACAGAGAAGATAAACAAAATAAACGGCCTCGATAAAGAACAACTGAAACTCTATCATAAAGAAATTCTGAAAGCAGGAAAAGTTTCGGAAAGGGGAGGGGCAGGCCTTGGTTTAATTGATATAGCCAGAAGGTCGGGGACCAAAATAAAATTTAAATTTTTAGCCGTCAGCAACCAATTGTCATTTTTCTATCTTCAAACCATTATTACTTCCGAACAGGATGAAAACGAACTAATTGAATACGAAGATTCAAACTCCCTTGAAAATATTATTCGCCTGCATCCTCTTCTTAATAAAGAAAGCATTCTGATTGTATTTTACAATGCTTTTTACCAGGACCATTTGCTGGATATGCTTGAATTTCTTGAAAGACAAATGGCCGACAGCAACAAGCTGAAAAGGCAGATTTTCCACATCATGATTGAAATGTACCAGAATATCATTAAACACGGAACCAATATTGATGATTCGTTGGTGGATGCCAAGCAGGGTATTTTTTACATTTCCGAGACGGATGATTCCTTTTTCCTGACCACAGGAAATTATATGTTAACCAAAGACGTCAGGAGAATAAGAGGAAAATTGATTTATATAAACTACCTGGACAAAGAAATGCTGGATAAATTTTACAGGAAAAGGTTGTTTGATTTGGATATAAATACCCCAAAAAGCGCAGGTTTGGGTTTTATTGACCTCAGGTTTAAATCAGGAAACAAATTGATTTATGATTTCCGGAAAATAGATAGTAACTTTACATTCTTTACATTAAAAACTCAGATTTCAAAACAAAGATGATATGGAAGAGTTAATTTTAGAGGCAGGTCAATATACACCAAAAGTGGTGTTTAAGCCGGCTGAGAAATTATTCTGTATTTTCGGCAATTCATTTCCTGTAAATCCGGTTAGTTTTTATCAACCACTCATCGACTGGTTTGAAAAATACTTTAATAATATACCTGTAATTGACGAACTTATTATTCATTTCGATTTTGAATACCTGAATACTTCGTCTACAAAACAAATTGCTTCTTTGTTCATGCTTTTGGAGTCCTATCCGTTCAGGGATAAAATAATCATTAAGTGGTATTACAACGACGAGGAAAATGACATGCTCGAAGTTGGGGAACGGTTTATCGGTTATGCCAACCTGAATTTTCAGTTTGCCGATAAAAACCAGGAAACACCAATACATATTTCTAAAAACCTTCATTAATCCCTGATTTACATTTATATTTTATTGTCTGAATTCTTTTTACTTTATACATATTTATTATCTTCCAATTAATATATAACAGTTAATGATTAAGATAAAACCACATCATTTTTTCGATATTATAAAACTCTACGGTAAAGGAATAGATATTTTTTATCCGGATAAACAATTTAACCACGATTTTTATAAAATAGCGAATACGATAGTTGGCAATCCTAAAACTGAAATTCTGCTTACAATAGCCGCCGATGATATTTGCCAACCCTGTAATTACCTGGGAAAAGAAAAAAAATGTATAGATAAAATCAACCATATAGAGGGAATAGATTTAAAAGAAAAGTGGAATGAAATTATCGACAAAAGAATCATTGAAAAAACAGGAATTGGAGAAGGTAGTAAATTATCTGCCAGGGATTATTGTGAAATTCTGATGCGGAATTTAGAACTGGTAAACTATGTGTGGCAGGAAGAAAATGTGGAACAAAAGAAATTCAGGTACAATACATTTATTATTGGAGCCAGGAAATATTTAAGTTTTAAGGAAAACAATCCTGGTTGGCCTGACTAAACCCATTTGTTTTGGCCGGAAATTTTACCAACATTTTTGCATGGTTTTATTCCCAAATTATTAATTTTCTTGCAGAAAATGAGGTCTGAGTCAGACAAATTTTTAACTTTATTGTATTAATTATCAAAATTTTAAATGCTTGATTAGAGCAGCTAAATAATGAATTTATAATAATTGCGCCAATATTAATCATAAATCAAATCTGATTGTTAATAAAATTTTTTCAACTGTAATTTAACTATTTACATTATTACGGTTATTAATACTGTTTGTTTTTTAGATAAATGTATATATATTTAAGTTTTGTTAGATTAATTCTCTCTTCTGTAATTTTTAAAAATATCAATTCTTGGATTTTTTAAATTAAAACTGAAAAAATGAAATTTTTGATTTGATTTTAATATTTAATCATACCTCAATGAATGCATTTACAAAATTTATCATCATCGGATTGATCATTAATATTTTGAATACTTCATTAATCAATGCTCAAAATGTTGATCAAAGTTTTAAGCCAGTTATAAAAGGATTTCCAGACATTAGCTCAATTATGGTCTTACCTGATGGGAAATTTTTTATTGGGGGTATCATTTCGTCAATTGGAAATACTCCTTCAAAGTCGGTTATAAAGTTTAATTCCGATGGTACGGTTGATACAACTTTTCAAACATCAATCTATTTAAGTAATCCAGGTAAAATTACATCGTTTACAGTAGATGCTGATAACAAAGTATTAATTGGAGCTCAGCAATTTATGTTAAATGGAAAAGAGCATATTGTAAGGTTAAATGCCGATGGTACTTTTGATAATACATTTTCTTGTAGTTTAAAAGAAATTTCTCATATTGAATGCATTGCAAATGGAAAGTATATTGTCACCGCAAACAATAATTTATTTAGGATTAACAATAATGGTTCTATTGATTTTAGTTTTAGCGCTTATAGTGAACCTTTTGGGTTATACACAGGTTCATTTAAAGTGCTTGACAACGAAAAAATTCTTTGTGCAATTCATTATACTTCTTTAGTTTATGGTTGTAGTTTTGGTAAACTTGTACGATTGAATTCTGATGGAAGTCTTGATTCTGAATTCGACAGCGGAACTTGCGAAGATACAACTGGAACAGATAAATTAATTTATGATATTGAAATACAAACAGATGGAAACATTTTAATAGGAGGAAATTTTAAATTTTACAAAGGAAAAATTGCTAAAGGAATTATTAGGTTAAAAAGCAATGGAGAAATTGACAGTTCTTTTAACTGTTCAATTTCAGAGATATTTGATCGTTCGGGGGTGACAGATTTGGCATTGTGCAAAGAAAATAAAATTATGCTCTGTGGTGGATGTCTTGAAGTACCATTTTCTAATAAGGTTTTAAGACTTTATGATGACGGAAGTATGGATAGTTCATTTAATATTGCCAATATTAAAATACCAATAAGTACTCAATTTTATTTTCCTTCTACGTATTTTCCAAAGATGGGTGTTTATGATGGAAGAACATATGTCATAGGTGCACATTTAGGCTTTAACGAAATTAAGAGTTTTGGAATTTTAGCCCTTGATTCTGTTGGTCAAATGATAAATTCATTTCAACCTGAAATTGGTGGAAATCCAATAGTTAACACAGTATTACGGCAGGGGGATGGTAAATTAATTATAGGAGGAGAATTTACGCAGGTTGATAGTTTTTATATTAACAATATTGTCCGTTTTAATATAGATGGTTCTATTGATACAACTTTCTTAAAAAATATCGGAATCGGACCTGATTTTGAAGTTAAATCTATTGTACAGCAGTCTGATTCAAAATTAATATTGGGAGGTGTTTTTTCATTGGTAAATAACAATTATACTGGTTTATTGACGAGGTTAAATCCTGATGGAAGTTTGGATGGATCATTTAAAGCCAATATTGAAAAAATGTTTGAAGGTGAAGGAATAAATAAAATAATTGTGGATTCAGCAGATCAGATTATTATTGGTGGCGTATTTGGAATTGTAAATGGAGAGGAAAGAAATAGTTTTGCTGTTTTAAATCCAGATGGTACTTTGAATAGTTCCATTTCTCCTGATTTATTAATGTCAGATTATTTTATTAAGATTTCCGATATGGTATATCAATCGGATAAAAGACTTGTGCTAGGAGGAGAAAGAATCACGAATACTTACAATCTTTATGGTTTTACAACCAGATTAAATAAGGATGGTACAATTGATGACAGTTTTCATAAATATGTTTCAAATTATTCAATAAAAAGTTTAGCTGTAATACAGGATGATAAAATAGTTGCCGGAGATTTAAATATAAGATATAATGAAAGTGCACATATTTGTCAATTTAATAAAAATGGTGAAATTATTGATAGTACAACAATTTCTTTTTCACCACCTTTTGAAAATAGTGCTGAAATTTGCACTATAGAATATCCTGGAGGAGATCAGTTAATTATTGGTGGTAGTTTCCGCACTGTTAATGGAATGGATAAACCGACACTTACAAAAGTTTCTTTAAATGGAGATGTTGATGAGTTTTTTAAATATGATATCGATGGAAAGGTAACAAAGTTTATAAGGGAAGATTCGACTCATATATTTGTTGTTGGAACATTTAATCGAATTGGTAACGTATATGATGTATTTAGTGTTGCAAGAATTGACATCAATTTTCCAAACAGCCCAACAAATCTTAACGGAGAAGTTTCAAAGAAAAAAAGTTCTAATTCTTCAGAAATTAACTTAAAATGGACAGATCAATCTACCAATGAAACAGGATTTTCACTAGAAAAATCTATTGATAACAAAAATTTCCAGAAATGCACTTTAATAAGTAGTAATTCTGATAGTTATGTTGATAATGATGTTAGTTCAAATACAAAATATTATTATAGAGTAAAGGCGTATAATATTAATGGCGGATCAAGTTATTCAAATGTGATAGAGGTTTTATTTAATCCTACATTATTAAAAAGAATTGAAATCGATAACGAAATTCAAGTTTTATCCAATCCCGGAGATGGAAATATTGTCTTAAAATTTAATTCTATTTCTGATTCCAGACTTAAACTAAAGATTTTTAACATTTCTGGAGTATGTGTTTATAATAAAGAGATAGAAGTTGACAGAAACGGTTTTCAATATCCTATTAATATTATGAAAGAATCAGAAGGAGTTTATTTTGTCAATATTTCTTCAAATAAACTTATAAAGACTATCAAATATATTAAAAGATTCTAAAATGGGATAAATTGAGATTTTTTTAGCTATTACAAAGTTAGAATTCAAGAAAGACATTATTCAACAATCATAATAAAGAATTAAATTCTTGCATACTTTACCAAAATTATTGCAAGAATTGGAATTTAATTCGTCCTTTGAATTGGTTTTCACACTTCCACTTTCAAGTAAAGACCAACAACCGATTAAATTATTGCGAATAAACAAACCAAATGTATTCAACCAATCTGAACAATATAAAATTAGATGAGTTTTGTAAAACCCTTAAAACCATAAATTTACTTCCTTCTCATAAAATTTTATTACCTGATATAGATATAAACTTTAGCAAACTTAAAAGCATTGGAATTGCTACTTTAGCGGACCTTCAGAAATTATTAAAAAATAAAAAGCGATATTCTGAACTTTCCAAAAGAATTAATATCGATACAGAATACCTTACCATTCTTAACAGGGTGGTTAATAGTTATGAAGTAAAATCAATTTCCATCGGTAAAATTGAAATTTTCGATGAATCGGAAATTCTGATTTTAAAAAGGAATAATCTAAATTCCACTAAAGAATACTACGATTATTTTGTTAAAAATCAATTCATTGATGGAATAGATAAAAATAAATCCAATTATGGTCTACAAATCATTGACTTATTAAGGATAAATGGAGTGGGGTTGGAATTCGCCAAAATACTTTATGAAATTGGAATTAAATCTGTTTCAGACTTTAAGAATACAGAGGCAGAAGTTATTTTGCAGAAATTCAGGCAGTTTAATGAATCAAAAAAATGGACCAGGTCAAATCTGGGTTTGAATGATATTGAATATTGCAGACGATTTTGCGAAAAACTGGATGTTGAAATAACCTTTTAAAAAGAATTATTTATGAAAATCATTACAATAGACCGGGAAAATATTGATACAGAGCATATTTGCTGCGCAATTGGTAACGATAAAACGAATCTGAACAGGGCCCTTTCAAAGAAAAACTGGTTGAAAGACAGATTTGATGAAGGTTTGGTTTTTAAACGTTTAGACCAGCGCGGAAAGATATTTATCGAATTTATGCCCATTGAACGCGTTTGGAAACCGGTTGTTGGTAAAAACTACATGTTTATAAATTGTCTCTGGGTTTCGGGACAATTCAAAGGAAAGGGCTGGTCGGTAAAATTGCTGGAGGAATGCATTAACGAAGCAAAAAACAAAAATATGGACGGAGTTGCTGTAATTACCAGCAATAAAGTAAAACCTTTTTTAACCGATAAAAAATTCTTTACCAAATATGGATTTGAGCTTGCCGATACGGCTGTTCCTTATTTTGAACTTCTGGTTTTGAAATTTAACAGAAATGCGGAAAGTCCTGAATTTAAAGAATTTGCTAAAAAAGGCGAATGCTTAAATAAAAGTGGTTTTACATTCTATTTCTCAAATCAATGTCCTTTTATGGAAGAATATGTAAGTATTTTTGCTGAGGTTTTAAAAGACAGAAATATTGATTTTCAAATAATTAAGTTGTCAAATTTTACTGAGGCTCAAAATCAGGCCAGTCCTTTTGGAACCCTTGGAATTTATTTTAATGGAAAATTTGTAACGCATGAATTAATGACAATGAAGAAATTTAATTTGCTTGTTGATGGTTTAATCCAATCTAAGAATTAGTGGGTTTTAAAAGCTTCTTTTATCGGATAAAATTGGATTCTCCATTACTTTGAAAACAAAATCAAAATGCAATTTTAATCTTGTGAAAACCAGATTTCAAATTCAGTAAAGCCTTCAGGTTTTGTTGAAAGCGAAAATGTAAAACCATGGTTAAGAAGTATGTCTCTTACAAGTGTTAAGCCTATTCCCTGTCCGTGTGGCTTTGTACTAAAAAACGGGGTAAAAAGCTTCTTCGAATTCTCTTCGGTAATTCCCTGCCCATTATCCCTGATGGTTAGCTTTTTCTCTTTTTTCGAAAGATGAATTTCTATTTTACCGGAACCGGGAATTGATTCAACCGCATTTTTTAAAATATTCATCAGTGCCTGCTCCATTTGTACCGGATCTATTTTTAAAACAAATTTATCGTCTGTTCCCGATACTGAAATATTTACCTGTTTTTCCGGTTTTTGCGACTGCATTAAAAAAACAACTTTTTTTATCACCGGAATTAAATCTTGATCTGCCAAACTGGGTTTTGGCAAGCGGATAACATTGGCAAAGTTCGACATGAATATACCCAGGTTCTGATTTCGTTCCATGGCAATTTTTATGGCTTCTTCATAGCTTGTCTGCTGGTTTTGAGGCATGCCGTTTTTATAGATTTTAAGCGTGTCAAGCAATGAATTAATTGAACCAACCGTATTGTTCACCTCGTGCGACATCATTCTGATTACTTTTCCGTATGCGTTTTTTTCAGCTTCGAGTATTTCGTTTGTGAGTTCTTCGAAAATGATAAAATGTCGCCTGAATCCTTTATTTATAAAGTGAGATTTATAGCATTTGTATTTTTTAATGCCGTTTATCGAAAAGGTAAAATCCTGGTCGGTTTCGCACTGGTTTAAAAAAAGTAAAAATTCATTTCCCGCCTCTTGTAAGGTTTTACCAATTAAGGTTTCTGGTTTTATTGTCAGGAAATTCAAAGCAGCAGGGTTAAGCGATGCTATTTTTTCGTCAAAGTCGAGCATAATTATGCCCACCGGAGAGGATTCAATTAATTTATCGAGGAAAAAATTCTTCTCTTCTGTAATAATTCTTTCTTCCCTTAACTGGTCAATCATTTTATTGTATACTTCAATCAACAGGTCTATCTCGTAATTTCCGGTAAGGACAAACTTATTGCTGAAATCTTTATTCTTAAGGGTTTCTGCACCAATAAACGAGAATTCGAATGGTCTTTTTAACAACCAATAAATGCGAAGAGCCAGAATAACAGAGACAAGGATAACGCCTTCGGCTGCAATTATCCAGTATTTACTGTACTTCATTAAAGGAATTGACAAAGCAAGAAGCAGGATATGAAGGGCGATAATATAAATTAAAAGTTTGTACTTAATCTTCATACGGAATATGGTATTTTTCAAGCCGACGGTAAAGTGCATTTCTGCTTAAGCCCAAAATGCCGGCCGCCTTGGTTATTTTGTTATTGTAGAGCAACATGGCCCTTTTTATTAAATTAATTTCCACTTCTTCAAGGGTCATTCCTTCACCAATAAAACTTATATCGCTGGCCTTAGGGGATGAAAAACTCTGGGCTTGTTTTTTGAATGCCTGTAAAGATAAAGTGTCTTTTTCATTTACCAGCACAGTGCTTTCCACCAGGTTTTTAAGTTCACGGATATTGCCTTTCCAGGATTGTATTTTTAACCAGTCCATGGCTTCTTCGGTTATTGACAAATAGGGCCGCTGGTAAAGCTTGCGGAGGTTATTCATAAAATAATTTATCAAAAGTGGGAGGTCTTCTTTTCGTTCACGTAAAGGCGGTAAGTAAACCGTTACCAGGTTGATGCGGTAAAACAAATCTTCACGGAATTTTCCCTGCTCAACCAGGTCTTTCAGGTTTTTGTTGGTGGCACAAATAATCCGGGCATCCATCGATTTTGAAACACTGCTTCCCAGAATTTCATACTTTTTATCCTGTAAAACCCTTAGTAATTTCACCTGGCAGCTTAAATCCAGTTCACCAATTTCGTCTAAAAATATTGTTCCGTCTGCAGCCAGTTCAAATCTTCCTGTCCGGTCGGAATAGGCATCCGTAAAAGCACCTTTTTTATGCCCAAACATTTCGCTTTCAAATAAACTTGACGAAATTCCGCCCAGGTTTACTTTTACAAAGGGTTTTTTCTTTCTTTGCGAATTCTGGTGAATGGCCTCTGCCACCAATTCCTTTCCGGTGCCCGATTCGCCCAAAATAAGAAGGGGCGCGTCTGTATCGCTCACTCTGCCAATCGTCTGAAGTACAGATAATAGTTTTTTATCCTCGCCAATTATCATGTCGAAATTGTATTTTTTATCGAGGGATTTTCTTTCTGTGGACTTAACCTTTATTTCATTGCTTCTTAAAACACTGCAGATACTGTCAACCAGGTATTTATTGTCCCAGGGTTTATTAATAAAATCGTGTGCCCCGGCCTTCATTCCGTCGATGGCAAGCGACATATGTCCCCATCCGGTGATAAGAATGACCGGAATTTCGGGGTATTTCGATTTTATTTTCCTTAAAGCTTCAAGGCCTTCCTTTCCCGTGGTTTCGACCGAAAAATTAAGATCCAGGATTATCAGGTCAATTTCTTTTCTTTCGAGTTCACGATATGCTTCTTCCGGGTTGGCAGCTTCTGCCGAAACAAACCCGTTGTGCTGTAATAAAATAGACAATGAAGCCCTGACTGCCTTATCATCATCAATAATGAGAATCATTTTCCACTTTTTTGTTTACAGTAAAACAGGCATAAAAATAAAGAATATTATACAAAATGCCGGGATTTTATTCCTGTTTAAATTCAGATTTCCTTCATCAGAATAGGATTAATTCCGAACATTTTGTTCGATATCGGGCAAACCTGCAAAAATCCTGAAAATTTAATGTCTTGATTGTTAGTTCTTTAATTTACATGGCATTTGGATTGGTTCATTATTAAAAAAAAATTGTATGGACAAAGAATTACCGTTGCAGGTTTTAAAAAATAAAAAAAGAAAATTCTATATACGTGCCGGAATCGGGGCTTTTATTCTTATTGTCCTGCTTGTGTTAATGAACAGGGTGTTGTCTGGTTCCATAAATGCATCTGATTTTGTAACCGATAAAGTAAAAATGGGAGAAATAACTTCCACCATTACAGCTTCGGGTACAATTTTGCCCGAATTTGAAGAACTTTTTTTAAGCCCGATAGCCTCAAGGATAATTGAAGTTGTTGCCGGCGCTGGTTCGCAAATAAATGAAGGAGACACGCTTTTAATTCTTGACCGTGAATCGATAAACCTGGCTGTGCAGAAAATGAACGATGAACTGGAACTCAACAAAGCCCAGCTCGAAAAGCAAAAACTCGGCCTCGATAAATCCATCAAAGAACTGGAAACGGATATTTCCATAAGGGAATTAAAAATTAAAAGCCTTGAAGCCGTTTTACAAAACCAGAAACGACTTTTTGACATTGGTGGCGGCACACAAGAAGAACTTGAAAAAGCTGATCTTAATTTAAAAATTGCCACGCTCGAATTAAAACAAAGACAACAAAATCTTGAAAATTTAAAGGAATCGGCCATAGTTGAAATTAAAGAAAAGCAGCTTCAGATTGAAATTCAGATGAAAAACCTTGAAGAAATCAGGAAAAAGGCCGAAGGTTCTATTGTAATTTCTCACCGTAAAGGTGTTTTAACCTGGATTGTTGACCAGATTGGTTCCGAAGTGCGCGATAAGCAGGAACTGGCCAAAATTTCTGATTTAAACAGCTTTAAATTGAAAGGAAATATTTCGGATATGTATGCTTCCAGAATTCAGACAGGGCAGGATGTATTAATAAAAGTGAACGATAGCCTGTTCAATGGAAAAGTTACAACCATCATGCCTGCCGTAAACAATAGTATTATTGAATTTATGGTGGCCCTTAAAGAAAAGGACAACAAAATGCTGCGTTCGAACATGAAAGTGGATGTTTACCTGGTAACCAATTATAAATCCAATGCAAAAATTGTCAGAAATTCTGGTTTTTACACCGGAAAAACCGAGCAGTATGTATTTGTAAAAAAGGGAAATAGAGCTGAAAGACGTTTGGTAAAAACCGGTATTTCGAATTTTGAATTGGTAGAAATTATGTCCGGCATAGAGGTAGGGGAAGAAATGATTACCACCGATATGAAAGCTTATGAAAACAGGAAGCATTTAAAAATCAAATAACAGGAATGAATTGAAACACGAAAGACAGATGCTTAATTTATGATGAAATCAATTCTATATATTGCATTATCAGTACTTTTGCTGCAATCCATAAAATCCGGCGCCCAGGAAAAAATTCTTCTCACGCTCGATGGGGCCATTGAAATGGCACATTCAAAATCTATTTCCTCATTTCAATCACGCACCAAAAAAGAAGATAAGTACTGGCAATGGCGGGCTTACCAGGCAAATTACCTTCCACAGCTGGCTTTAAGTGGTGTTATTCCTGAGTATAAAAAAACCTACGAACAGGTTTTACAACCCGATGGTTCCGTTCAGTTTCAAAAATTACAGTACAATTCTGCTTTGATGAATCTTTCATTGAGCCAATATATCAGCCTTACCGGATCCACTGTCTACGCCTCTTCATCGGTATTGCGCTACAACGATTTGGTAAACAAGCAGATACAATACAACAACAACCCCTTTGTAGTTGGCCTAAATCAGCCAATTTTAAAGTTCAATCCGCTAAAGTGGGATAAATTGATTGAACCGCTTAAGTATGAAGAATCAAAAAGGGAATATGTGCAGGAAATGGAACAAATTGCTTTGGAAACTTCAAACCTGTTTTTTGATGTTTTACTGGCACAGAAAAACCAGGAAATCGCAAAAGAAAACCTTGAAAATAACGACACTTTGTATGCTATTGCCCTTGAAAAAAACAAGCTTGGAAAAGTTTCCAAAAACGACCTTCTTCAATTAAGACTGGCCATTATCAATGCGAAAAAGCTTTTAATCCAGGCCAACCTCGAATTTACCACTGCAATTTTAAATTTTAAAACCTATCTTGGTATAACAGACGAGGCTGAATTGCTTCTCGAAATTCCCGAAAATACATTAATATTTAATATTGACCCTGAAATTGCGCTGGCCGAAGCCTGGAAAAACAGGAGCGAAGCAACATCTTTTAAACTGAAACTTCTGGAAGCTGACCGGCAAATTGCCGAAGCAAAACGTGAACTGGGCATGAATGCCGATTTGAGTTTTGAGCTGGGTTACAGTAATTCTGCCACAAATTTATCCGATTCATATATCAATTCCATTGACAGACAAATCGTTCACCTGAAATTTTATATTCCGATTGCCGATTGGGGTAAAGCACGTTCGCAACGCAAGGTGGCTTATGCCAATAAAAAACTGACCGAATATACTGTTAAGCAGGAAGAAGTAAATTTCGAAAAGACCATCCGCACACAAATCGAACAGTTTAAAATTCTGAGTGCACACGTGGAGATGACCAGCGAAGCCCAGAAAATTGCAGAAGAAAGGTATAAGATTTCTATAGAGCGTTACAAACTGGGAGATATAAACATTACAGAGCTAAATATTGCCACTTCTGAAAATAACGAGGCAAAACAAGACTATATCAACACTTTAAAAAAATACTGGGATGCTTTTTACCAGATTAGGCTTCTTACCATGTATGATTTTATAAATCAGCATACTATAAGTTATGAATAACAGATAAAGAACATTTAAATTTATAAACCATGATAAAATTAGCAGATGTAAGCAAAGTTTTCAGAACAGATACCATTGAAACACTTGCACTTAATAAGGTGAACCTGGAAGTAAAACAAGGCGAATTTTTGTCGGTAATGGGGCCTTCGGGTTGCGGAAAAAGTACCTTGTTAAGCTTAATAGGACTTTTGGATTTACCAACTACCGGCACGGTTGAAATCAACGACAGGGAAGTGATGAAATACAAAGATTCGGAAATAGCCCTGTTCAGGAATCAGATGATTGGTTTTGTTTTCCAGAGCTTCCATTTGATTAATGATTTGAATGTTTTTGACAATGCAGAATTGCCACTGATATACAGAAAAATGTCCACGAAAGAAAGAAAACAGAAAGTAAAGGCAAGTCTCGAAAAAGTAGGCTTAAGTGCCAGGATGAAGCATTTTCCTTCGCAATTGTCGGGGGGACAGAAGCAAAGAGTGGCCATTGCCCGGGCCATTGTGGGCGAACCTAAAATTCTTCTGGCCGATGAGCCCACAGGTAATCTCGACAGCGTGATGGGGCACGAAATTATGGATATACTCATGAATTTAAACAAGGAGGGAACCACTATAATTATGGTTACCCACGACGATGCACTGGCCCATCAGACGCAAAGAATTATTAGGTTTTTTGACGGCCAACAGGTTAATTAGGTTATTCCTCAAATTCTTAAATTTAAAGTTGAAAACCATGTTAAAACATTATATTAAAATGTCGTGGAAAGTGCTGTTGCGAAGGCCTTTCTACACCGTAATCAGTTTGGTAGGAATTAGTTTTACACTCATGATACTGATGATTCTGGTAGCTTTTTACGAACATTCCCTAGCGCCAAACGGAATTATGAAAAATTTCGACAGGGTTTTGTCCATTAACCGTGTGGTATTGTCGAATACCGAAAAAGGTTCCATGTGGTCGTCCTCAGCAGGGTATTTTTTAATAAAAGAATATGTTAAAAAGATGAAAACGCCTGCAGAAATCAGTCTTACAACTTCTCCCATGGCGTTTAAAATTTTTAACGATGGGCGAAAATTTGAATTGTTAACCCGGTTTACCGATGCGCAGTTCTGGCATATTTTTGACTTCGAATTCATCAGGGGCAGGGCTTTTAACGAAAATGAAGTGATCAATGCCGACCCGGTTGCCGTTATTGATGATAAATCGTGTATTGATTATTTTGGCAGCGTGGATGTTATTGGGAAATCGTTAAAAATAAACGATTTGGAGTACAAAATTGTGGGCGTGGTGAAGAATATTCCTATTATAAGAATACAGGGTTTTGCGCAAGTGTATTTGCCCTATACAAGGAGTAAATTCAACCTGAATTCCAACGAACTTATCGGTGGGTTTGACTGTAACCTTATGGCCAGGGATAAAAATGGACTCAAAGCCATGCAGGAGGAATGGAAAAGAATTTTACCACAAATAAAAATAACCGATGGCTACAATAAAATTGAATGTAACCTCGAAACGCTTCTTGACACGGTTAGAGGACAATTGTTGCCCACATCAAAGCAAAATTCAGTATTTGCGGCAATCCTGCTTCTTTTTCTTGTTCTATTCATGTCGTTGCCAAGTTTAAACCTGGTAAACCTCAACATTACAAGGATTCTGGAACGATCGTCCGAAATCGGGATAAGAAAATCTTTTGGTGCTTCGTCGCGCATTCTTGTGTTTCAGTTTATTGTTGAAAATATAGTACTTACCGCAATTGGTGGTGCATTAGGATTGATTCTGGCATACACTGTTCTTAAAATTATTGATGCCAGTGGTGCCATACCAAACAGCCATTTTGGGATTAATTTCGATATCTTTATATACAGCCTGGTTTTGACCCTGTTTTTTGCTTTATTATCAGGTGTTTATCCTGCATGGAAAATGTCGAGAATGAATATTATGAACGCTTTAAAGGAGGAAAAAATATGATACGGCACTTGTTAAAATTAACCTGGAACAGGAAAAAAAAGAATTTTATCCTGGGTATAGAAATCCTGATTTCTTTTATGGTTTTGTTTGCTGTTTTCAGTGTAGGGGTTGATTTTTTTATCAATTATATAAAGGACCGTGGATTTGAATACGAAAAAGTGTATTCGGTAAATTTGGATTGGCAGAACGAGTCGAACAAGGTAATTCAGCAAAAAAAAGAACAGATTATTTCCCTTTTGTCGCAATATACCGAAATAGAGAATTTCAGCTTTGCCACCAACAATGTTCCGTATAGCAACAGCCAGTGGACAACAGGTTTTAAATATGGCAGCGGGGAAATCCATGCTGATATTTTCTACACAGACGATATGTTTCTTGATGTACTTGAGATTAAACCCACTTCGGGTTCAAAATTTTCAAAGGAATTCGATGCCAATAAACTGGTACCGGTAATTATAAACAGAAAATTCGCCGAAGAATTGGCCGACAACAAGCCCACCATTGGTAAAAAAATTATGGAAGGCGGGCCTGAAGATTCAAAAAAAGAATACCTGGTAGTAGGCACTTTTGAACATTATAAATACCAGAACGATTTTACCGAAACCGAAAACCAGGTTTTTGTGCGGACAAACCGGCTGGATACGGTGACAAACCTTTCAACAATACTACTAAAAATGAAAACCGCCACCAGTGCTGTTTTTGAACAGAAACTAGTGAGCGATCTCTCTAAAATATCGCCAAACTGGACTTTTGATGTAACCCTGCTTAAGGAAAACAGGGCCAGTGTAAACCGTGAAGTTCTTGCTCCGTTTCTAATATTTACGATAGTGGCCGGATTTTTAATTTTCAATGTTGCCCTTGGGATTTTTGGGGTACTTTGGTACAGTATTAACCGGCGCAGGCCCGAAATTGGACTGCGACGGGCCATGGGTGCCACTTCGGCCCTGATAAAGAAACAATTTATTGGCGAAATGTGGATGTTAACTTCCCTTTCTTTGGTTATTGGTATAGTGCTGGCTGTACAGTTCCCGTTAATAGGGGTTTTCAATGTAAAACCAATGATTTATGTTCAATCTATTGTATTGTCGGTTTTGTTTATCTTTCTGCTGGTAACCCTTTGTGCCTATAAACCAAGCTCAATGGCAGCTAAAATGCAGCCTGCAGATACCCTTAGGGAAGAATAAATTAACTCATCCGGGGCATGAACCCGCAAATGGATTAAAATATTTTTTTTCGAAATTGCTTAAAACCATTCCTGTTTTGCAGTTTTTGGTAAAATTTACCCGAAACTGCAGAAACAGGAATTTTTCTTTTGTCCATCTTGTTTATCAGTCTGTAATTTTGAGTCAGTGCTTTATACATTAAAAAAGGCTTAATATATTAATGGCCGGGTTTAAAATACCTTTTATTTTTTTGATTTATGGTTAAATAGTTATATTTTTAAAAGTCTGAATACGAATAAAAATGACAAATGGGAACTTTCGCCGATAAGGGAAATATATGCAACCAGGGAAGAAAGTTCAGGTAGACAGGATGTTGAACAACATTGTAAAATGAAACAATTATTAAATATATTAATCTTTCTTTTTTTCTTTTTAAATGCTTCTTTTAGTCAAAGTATAGTTAAAGGAAATGTAATTGATGAAGTGACAAATTCGCCAGTTAAAAATGCGGAAGTTTTGCTCATAGGTAACTCAGATTCGTTTTACAAAACAATAAGTGATTCATTGGGTACTTTCAAATTTGAAAAAGCCGTTCAAGATTCAAGCTCTGAATTCATTATTATTGTTAAAAAGGCAGGATATTTAAAAGGCTACGAACGGTTATCATATCCATTTTCATCGGGAAGTATTAAAATTTCTATATTACGTTTCAAATGTTATGGTAATATTCAAAATTTTAACTTTTCATATAACTCATATATTCTTTCAGATAGTGCAAGAATGAATCTGATGAATTTAATTGAAATCATAAAACTAAATCAAAATACTATCTTTGAAATTGCTGTTCATCAGGACTATTCTGAAAAAGATTCAACTTCATTATACCGTGCTAAATCAATCGTTGATTTTTTAATAGAAAATGGTGTTGATAAAAAAATGCTAAAAGTTAACGATTTTGCTTTTTCCAAACCATATGTTGTTAAAAAGAGAGAATCAAATTATCTAGGAATTAATGAAGGAATCGAACTTACTGAACAAATTATAAATACAGTCATAAACAAAGAGAAAAGAGATGAAGCAAGAAAGCTGAATCGAAGAGTTGAATTCAAAGTATCAAAAATAAATAATTGAAAACGTTGCTCAACACTTTGTAGCCAGCCATGCCACAGGTAAACTGCAGAGTAAAACTAAAAACTCAGTACAATCTGAGGGAAACAGTGGCTACAAGGTGCCATTATAGCGCATTAAAATGACCTTCTGTAATTAAATAAAAAAATTAATCACCTGAATTTTGAAAATGTTATCATTTAAGATAACTTTGTAAAATGAACCGGCAAATAGTATTTCACGAAGAATATTTCTTTGAATTTTATGAGAAGCTTGACATGAAAATTAAAGCAAAGGTTCAGTATGTGCTTGAATTGATAAAACAAGTTGATCGGGTTCCGGAAAAATTTCTTGCTCCTATAACAGGGTACGAAGGATTATTTGAAATACGAATTGAATATCAATCAAATATTTATCGAATATTTTGTTGTTTTGACGAAGGTCGGCTAGTTATCTTGTTCAATGGTTTTCAGAAAAAAACACAAAAGACACCAAAAAAGGAAATAGAAAAAGCGGTAAGATTAATGAAGGAATATTTTCAAACTAAAAACAGAAATCATGACTAAATATAAAGGAATAAGAACTTTTGACGAGCTCATTGAAAAAGAATATGGGCAAATTGGAACTGAGTCAAGAAATGAATATGAAGAAAGGGCTCAAATGTTCATTGTAAGTGAAATGTTAAAAGAAGCCCGCAAACAAGCCAATATGACACAGGAAGAACTTGCTGAAAAAGCAGGGACTAAAAAAAGTTATATTTCTAAAATAGAAAATGCGAAAGGCAATATACAACTTTCGACACTTATCCGAATTTTTGAAAAGGGCTTGAATAGAAAGATAGGACTAACTTTTATTTAACCAAATGCGCCATAACACTTTGTATCCGGCCATGTCGCAGAAAAATTGCAGAGCAGAACTGAAAAACATAGTACAAATCTGCGGCACGGCTGCTAAAAGTTGAAATTATGTAACATTAGAACAGGCATTAAGATAACTCTATGAAATTCGGAAAAACGATAAAGCTATTTTTAATTGATGGTGATACGAACGGGCGAATGACTTGTGAATTATCTAATTGGACTGGAAAAGCGTACAAGATTCCGCGTAACTCTATAAAAATCTGCTCTGACAGACCTGAATTACAAACTACTGGAGTATACATGCTTTTGAACAAAAATGCAGATTTATCTGAAAAAGGACAATTATACATTGGAGAAGCGGAGGACATTTTTAAAAGATTGATTCAGCATGTTAAGGAAAAGGATTTTTGGAATGAAGCGATTGTTTTAATAAGTAAAGACGAGAACTTAAATAAAGCCCATATTAAATATTTGGAAAATAGGTTGCATGAAATAGCCTGTAATGCTAATAGATTTGAATTAATAAATACACAAAAACCAACTCAGTCAAGCATTTCGGAATCAGACGAAGCTGAAATGGAAGAATTCCTTTCAAATATTTTGACACTGGTAAGTACTCTTGGATATAATGCTTTTGAACCAATCAGACAAGTTGAAAAGAAGGAAGTTTCTGTAAAAGAAGAAGATTTATTCTATATTTCAGCTGTTAGAGGCGCCTCTGGAATTGGCAAAACAACCTCGGAAGGATTTGTAGTATTTGAAAATTCGCAAGTAGCTGACCCTGTGACAAATTCATATCCAAAGACGATGCAAAAATTGAGAGATATCCTGATTTCTGAAGGAGTTATTGTCAAAGAGCAACATAAAATGATTATTAAAAAGGATTATTTATTTACTAGTTCTTCAACTGCAGCAATGATAATAATGGGCAGGAGCGCAAATGGTTTGACTGAATGGAAAATGAAAACGGGGAAAACATTACAGGATTATGAAACTGGAAAAAATAATTAACGGATGCCCAACAATGTATATAAATCATGGCACCCTGCGGGATGGCAACGCTTCTTATGCTGACTGTTATGTGTGATTTTTGAAGACCCTAAACCAAACACATAAGACAGCAAACTTTAACATATTAAACCACAAACAAAATCAAAGATGAAGAATTTATTTGTTTCAATCACAATACTATTTTTAATTAGTTGCTCGGACAAAAAAAAGGCAGACTACGAAACTTATATTGCAGGATTTAAGACAATTCAAACAAAGGACACCACACGAATTTATAAACCCAATACAGATAGTACAGATTATCTACATTTTAGACCCCTTGATATTGACGTTTGGTATCCTGCAAGTGCTTCAACAAAGGACACATCTCTTTTATTTCGCAACATTTTAGGACTTTTAGAGAAAAGAGCAAACTATTACACCGCCTCAAATACAGGAAATGGTATGACCCAACAATTAGCTCAATATTTTTGCGATGGTTTTAAATGTTCTGACTCAACTAAAGTGCTGAACTTTAAAACGAAAAGTTTTAAAAATGCTAATCCAATTGAGGGCAAATTTCCTTTGGTTATTTATCTTTCAGCTTTCAACGGTATGAGTTACGAAAACTTTACTTTGTTTGAAGAATTAGCAATTAATGGATTTGTTGTTGCTTCAATAAGTTCTATTGGTCGCTTCCCGGGCGACATGACAATGAAAAATGAAGACTTGATGGAACAGGTTAATGATGCGGTTGCAACATTAAATAATCTGAAAGGGAATGCAAATATTGACTTTACAAAAATTGGCATAATCGGATATAGTTGGGGAGGTCTTTCGGGTTCAATATTAGCGGGTAAAATCCCAAATGTTGCTTGTGTGATTTCACTTGACGGTTCAGAGTTTCATCATTACGGACAAGCAAAAGAAGAAAATATAGATTTTGACAGTATTAGAAATAGCTCAGATTTTAAAAATATGCGAATTTCAGTCCCATATCTTCGTTTAGAAAGTTCACCTTTGACATCAAATGAAATAGAAGATTCTGTTTATAATTTCACTGAAAAACTTTCTTCTGAATGGCAAATTTATAAAATTGATTCGGCACAACACGAAGACTTTAGTTGCTTGCCCCAACTTGTAAAAGTATCAGGAAACTGCAAACAAAATAATCATTATAAGACAATCTCAAAATTAGCGATAAGTTTTTTAGAAGACCATTTAAAAAATTGTAAGACTTTTACAAAAGCTGTTGGACAAGAAATAAGTAATAAGACGTTACGAAAGAAGTAAAACTAAAAACATCGCACAACATGCTACATGCTTCATACCGCCTGCCGTGGGCACAACACAGGCGGCACGCCGCATATAGCTATATATTTTGGGGCAATTTCTCTGGCCAACGTCAGCATTTAGAGGGGAATAAAATTTACTAAACCTGACGTCAGGCTGAATTCCCCCTAAGAAAACCTTTTAATTGATTTTTTCAGATTACGTCGAAAGTTCAAAATATTGTTAAAAAAAATGGGAAATTCATTATTTGCTTAAATTGCTGAATATTAATTGAAATGATTTTACATTAGTCAGAATTAAAAATACAACCAGATAATCAAACCTGAAAATGAAATGATATTGAAAAAATGAAAGCAATTATATGTACTAAATATGGACAACCCGAAGTCCTTCAAATCAAAGAGGTGGAAAAACCTATTCCCGGGGATAATGAAATACTGGTAAAAATTTTTGCTGCAAATGTGACTATTTCAGACTGTATTGTTAGAAGTGGAAAAGTAAAATTATTACTATGGCTCCCGATGAGAATTTTCGTTGGATTTAAAAGACCGAGAAATTCTATTTTGGGTTTTGAATTAACCGGACAAGTTGAAGCAACTGGCAATAAAGTAAAAAGGTTTAAGCAGGGAGATGATGTAATCGCGTTTACGGGAAGAAAATTCGGTGCATATGCAGAATATATTTGTCTGCCTGAAAACGGAAAATATATCCCATCTGATAGTGTTATCACTAAAAAGCCCGCTAATATAAATTGGGAACAAGCCGCAGCTATTCCGACAAGAAGCACATTGGCTTTACATTTTCTGGAAAAAGCAGACATAAAAGAAGGAAAAAAAGTCTTAATTTTTGGAGCTTCTGGAGGTGTAGGTACTTATGCAATTCAGATTGCAAAAAACTTTGGTGCACATGTAACCGGAGTATGTAGTACAACAAATATAGATTTAGTGAGTTCGCTTGGAGCAGATAAGGTTATTGACTACTCGAAAGATGATTTTACAAAAGAAAAAGAATTTTACGACATCATCTTCGATGCAGTTGGAAAAAAATACAGTTCAAAGATACAGTACAAAAAAGTTTTAAATAAAAATGGTCAATTTATTTCTGTAGATGATGGAAATCCAAAGATACATATTGACAAATTAATAGAAATTACAAAGTTAACAGAGTCGGGTAAATTAAGAACAATTATAGATAGAACATATTCACTTGAGCAAATAAAAGAAGCTCATGAATATGTTGAGAAAGGTCATAAAAAGGGTAACGTGGTGATAAAAATTGATTTAAAAAAATAACGAACGCGCAACATACGGTATTGTTAATTGCCTGTGTAGTGAGCATTCGAGTGGCACTTTTCACCGTTCAACCTGAAAAATTCGTGTTTTAAAGTCAGATTAATTGTATTTACCGAGATATAATTTTTTAGATAATGACGGATTGATACTTTTAATTTTAAAATTTAATGGCTATGAATATTTTAATTGTTGGAACCGGAGTAATTGGTACAATTTACGGTTGGGCTTTGAAAGAAGCCGGAGTGAATGTGACTCATTTAGTAAAGACAAGTAAACCGGAATTATCAGGTCAGGGAGCAAAAATTGACATTCTTGACGAGCGTAAAGGATTTAAAAAGTATAATCAGACTGTTTATCGCATTTCGATAACTGACACTTTACCAGATAATTCAAATTATGATTTAGTAATTGTTCCCACAAATTGGTATCAGACGGAATCAGTTTTAAAATCGATTGTTACAAAATGTTCTGATTCATTTTTTTACATTCTCACTTCTAATTGGACCGGGACAGAAATTTTTGATAACATACTTGATAGGAGTAAATATATTTTAGGTTATCCTGATGGTGGAGGTACAATAAAAAATGGTGTTTACTGGACAAATATTGGACCTGAGATTCATATTGCAAAACCTGAACCAGCCAATCAAAATGGATTTAACCTGATTAAAGAGGCATTTTCTAAATCTAAAATAAAATTGGATATTCAGGAAAATATGCTGCACTGGCTTTGGGTACATAATGCTGGTTCTGCTGCCATTTCATTAGCATTTCAAAAATATACAAACACTGAGAAATATCTGACTGATAAAAAACTTCTAAAACTTTCGTTTCTGGCTACAAGAGAATGCCTTGAATTATGTGAAAAACGTGGTGCTTATTCAGATAAATATCCTGAGATTTCAGCTTTTAAGTGGCCCATGTGGTTATTGATACCATTTTTTAAATTTAATTTCCGTCATAATGAGAGCATGAAAAGATATACTGCACACGGGGAATCAATGCCGATGGATGATATATCCTGCAATTATTATGACATTTTAAATACAGCAAAAGAGTTTAATTTTGAAATGCCATATTATAAAGCCTTGGAAGAAATATTGCTAAATTACAAAAGATAGTTTTTATGTTCAAAGAAAGTATGAGAAGCCAATACAAGGTAATTAGCCAAATTTATTCCTTTATAAACGAAGCTGAATTGACCGGCGACAATTTGAAATACAACCGGCTTTACAACAAATTGGCATGGTCATACAACTTTTCCCAACGAATATATTTCTGGTTTAAATTTGGAAGCGAGAAAAAATTTCGTGAACCTTTTTTAAGCGAGTTGGATATTAAAGATGGCCATAAAGTACTCGAAGTTTCAACCGGAACTGCTGATAATTTCAGGTTTTTAAACCGGAAGGCAGATTACTATGGCGTTGATATTTCAATGAGAATGCTGTTACAAGCCCGAAAACATCTGAAAAGATGGAAAATAAACGGGACTTTGGTTCATTGCGAAGGCGAAAATCTTCCATTTGCAGATAATTACTTTGATGTGGTTTTTCATTGCGGGGGCATTAATTTTTTTAATGACAAACAAAAAGCTATCCTTGAAATGATACGGGTTGCAAAACCTGGCACTAAACTTCTGATTGTTGATGAAACCGAGCAGCTTATTAAGGAAAATTATCAGAAAAACCCATTTATAAAAGGGAGTTATACAGATGCGAAGAAGGCCGCTATTCCTGTGAACCTGATTCCACTTGAAATGGAAAATATTCAATCGAATATTATCTGCAAAGGACAGATTTATAAAATAACATTCACAAAACCAATAAAATAAAGTCCGACGGCACGACAAATTTTGTATGGCAGGAAGGTTTCAGTGGTTTGTAAAAATTTAAGGCTAGTAAAAAAGTTCGGTGTAAACTGACCTTTCTCCACTGAAGTTACGCGAAAGCGCAGTACGAAATCTCCTCGTAATCCCGCACGAAAAAATACCATAAACGTTTCAGGCTAGTAAAAGGAATTTTTTCTTTTGTTTCCAAAATATTTCAGGTTCTTCGGGTTCTGTTTTCAACTTGCAGACAATGAATTGATTGACTATGGATTGAAAGGTAAAAAAAATTGAAACTGACCTTTTGAGCGGGTCTGGATTTTTGATCGCCAGTTGAGCCCGACATTTGAGTAAATAAAGCGATCAGTAATGCACCAATCTTTTCTTTTTACCCGCTTCGCTTCGAGAAATCACTTCGTTAAATTGGTTCATACGAGATATTTTTTTATTATACATTTTATAATAAATTCTGTAATTTTAAATCTTTTACCAGAGAAAACTTGAATCTTAATCCCCATAATGACAGAAAAATCTGGGGCTTTAATCCAGAATTAATTTTGTAACTTTGAATTTGATTATTTTTCGGAATGACTGAAAATAAAGAAAATATAAACATCGATAAAATTGTCAAACATTGGATTGAAACATCTGATGAAGATTTTAAAACTATGTTGACCTTATTTGATGCCAAATCTTATGGTTGGTCATTATTCCTGGGACACATTTCAACAGAGAAATTGCTTAAAGGTTTGTATGTAAAAAAAATTTCAAAAACATGCGCCGTTTACGCACAACTTATACAGATTAGCAGAACTAATCGGGCTGGATTTAACTGATAAATATTCGGATTGGCTGGATGAAATAACGTCGTTTAATTTAAATGCCAGGTATGATGATTACAAAAAGGAATTTAACAGTCTATGTACTTCAGATTACACAAGCTAATGGATTGCCAATATTGAAACTATTCGGACATGGATAAAAAAGATGCTTTAGATATTGCATTGCGATATGCCAATGCGGTAAAATCAAAATATGATTTTGTGAAAGTAATTCTGTTTGGTTCGTATGCAAAAGGTAATTTTAACGAGGATAGTGATATAGATATTGCTGTTATATTGAAGGATTATAGTAACTTAATTGATATACAATTGGATTTAATGAGGCTGCGAAGAAAGATTGATAGTAGAATTGAACCGCATCCATTTAGAGAAATAGATTTTGAAACAACAAACCCAATTGTTAGTGAGATAATTAAATACGGACAGGACATTAAGGTGAACACAGTCTGATATATTTGATTATGGTCAGCTTATCAGGCCAAGCGAACCCCCGGTTGAACTAAATCTATACTGTTATTTTTTCTATATAATTATCAACCGGTTTTCTTTTGTATTAAATTGTAATTGAAAAATATTATTGGTAAAAAGTTTACTATTTTTTCTATTAAAAGTAATGGAATTTATTATTGAATTCCACTTCATAAGTGATTTCTTTTCAAAATTTTTAATAATAAAATTGGAATATTATTTTTTAAAAGTTCTACCGCGGGGATTTAGTCCAACATTTTGTAGCCTCCAATTGCCCATCCGAAGGTTTCACGTACTCGAAACCGCCGGAAAAGGTTAAATGTTGGCTGCAAGGTGCCGTAATGCCCAATGCGGAAACAACAAATCTAGAAAAATAAACATCAAATTATGAGCTATAAAAAGTGTATTTTGATAATTTTAATTGAATTTTATGCAAACATTATTGTTTTTGGACAAAATGCCAATCCATCAAATCGTTATGCAGATGTATATAAACAATATCTGGAGGCTACTTGTCCATTTGAAAGGGATAGTATTAAACATTTTATTTATTTCGCCAGAGACAGAGAACTAATACAAAACCATCCATTCCTTAAGGTTCAAAAGATTGTCGGTGCTCAGATAATGTATTCATGGCGTCAGTTAGAACCTAAAAGGGGAGATTACGATTTTTCAATTATCTATGAAGATTACAATTATCTTTTATCACATGGTAAAAAGCTATTTATCCAGTTTCAGGACGTAACTTTTGATACAAATTACAAACCTGTTCCTGATTATCTGATGACTGAAGAATTTGGAGGAGGATGTGTCAAATCATTTGATGATAATGGCATAGCAGATGGATGGATAACCAAAAGGTGGAATCCACAAGTACAACATCAGTTTGCCTTATTAATGTATGCATTGGGAAAAGAATTTGATGGCAAAATAGAAGGTATAAATTTACAGGAAAGTGCTGTTGGAGTTAATGTTGACATTGATTCATCCTTTATACCAGAACGCTATTCAGAATGCATAAAAGAAAATATGCTTACACTTAAAAAAGCCTTTCCAAATTCGACTACAATGCAATATGCCAATTTTATGCCCGGAGAATGGCTGCCTAATGAAGACAAAGGATATTTACGTTCGGTTTATCAATACGGCCAGGAAATTGGTGTAGGTTTAGGTGGACCTGATTTAATGGTTACAAGAAAAGCACAACTTAATCATACAATAGCTATGATGCATGAATATAAATATACTGTTCCGCTTGGAATTGCAATCCAGGATGGAAATTATATTGGAATAACAGGTGCCGACCATGATTATAATAAAAAATTGGTTAACGGAGAAAATAAACATAAAAATCTTGTTCCTATGTTACACGCATTTGCAAAAGATTTTCTTCATGTCAATTATATGTTTTGGGTAAATCAGGAACCTTATTTCAGTGAGGATGTAATTCCATGTTTAAGTAACGATTAGATTAAAATTGGAATGTAACATTGAATAATTCAAAAAGCTCCGGGCTTAACACGTAGTATGAAAAATTGCCGAGACAGTTGGTTACTCAAGGGCTGTAGCCTGCTTTAACTTTTGCATAACATGACAGGGAATCGCACGAATTAGGAAACTTTTAATACTGCCAGCCTTTGGGCAGTCATTATAAACAGATATGAAAATTTAAAAAACAACTAAATGGAAAAACAATTTTATGCAGTTTATTTAAACCCTTCAAGGCCTGACTTCGCAATGACGATGACAGATGCTGAAAGGGCAATCATGGTACAACACGTTGCTTACTGGACAGAAAAACTAAAACAAGGTAAAGTTTATGCTTTTGGACCCGTTATCGACCCAAAAGAAATTTATGGACTTGGTGTTGTTGCGGTGGACAGTGAACAAGAACTAAAAGACATTATCGCAAACGACCCGGCAGGAAAAATTAATAAATACGAGTATTTTCCAATGAGAGCAGTGGTTCCAAAGATTTCAGCCGACTAACAACAGGATTTATTCAGACCGTTTACGGTTTCAAATGCCCACCAGCGCGAAACCTTAAGCGGCAATTGAATTAAAAAACCACCCAATTCAAAATTTATTCATTTATTTTTTTATATCTTGGTAGAATAGTTACTATAAATCTGAATCTATGAGCCAAATTTCTATAATTTCAATTGTATGCGTGGTAAGTATCCTTCCTGCATATTTCATTTTAAAAGCAATTTTTGGCAAATCCATCATGCTGACAGTTAGCTTGTGGACAGTTCTCTTTGTGCTTTTTTGCTCCTGGCTCCATTTTATTGGCGGTACAATCGGCATTAAATCGCTTTTATGGATTACACCTACAGGATTTGCTGTTGGTACCCTGGTTTACATTTATTTAAACAAAATACTCAAATTGCCCCTTAACCAGATTATTACAAAGGTAAGCCAGGTATCGGAAGGAGATTTATCTGTCGCCATCCATGAATCTGCTGTTAAAAGCGAAATGGATATCTTAAACAATTCACTGAAACGGATGATTGATAAAATGAATGGTGTTGTGGGCGAAATAAAAATGAGTGCCCGTGATATTGCAGGAGCCAGTAATGAACTGAGCGCCACTTCTGAACAATTATCAGAATCGGCAAACGAGCAGGCCTCATCAGTGGAAGAAGTTTCAGCCACTATGGAAGAAATGACAGCAAATGTGGAAAGCAATACCAGTTCATCAAAACAGACTGAATCCATAACTATGGAGTTGTCCAAAACCATTGAGGAACTTAACCGCTCGGCAAAAGAAAGCCTGGACTCTGTGAGTGCTATCTCAAACAAAATCAGTATTATAACCGAGATTGCTTTTCAGACCAATATCCTGGCGTTGAATGCAGCTGTAGAAGCGGCCCGTGCCGGTGAACACGGCAAAGGCTTTGCGGTGGTTGCCTCCGAAGTACGAAAACTCGCCGAACATAGTAAGAATGCCGCCGAAGAAATCATTTCTCTCGCCAATAAAAGCCTCAAAGCTACGGAAGATAGTGGTAGGCTGATGTTTAAAATAATTCCTGACATTGAAAAAACTGCCAGGCTGGTACAGGAAATTGCCGTTTCGAGCGTTGAGCAGAACAATGGTATAAATCAGGTAAATAATGCAATTCAGCAGTTAAATAATGTTTCGCAGCAAAATGCAGTAACATCCGAAGAAATGGCGGCAAAAGCTGAAGCCCTTTTAAACCGGTCGGATAAACTGAACAAATCGATTACTTATTTTAAAACAAAAAATTAAATCAATAACAGATTTATGCGTTGATAAGGCAGAAAATTCAGTTATATAGATGGTGAAAATATTTTAAAAACTTTTCTGAAATTGATCAGGTTGTACTCGAAACCTTAAAATATGGATTATGAAAACATTACTAAGTTTAATTTTACTCTTTATTACGCCTCAGATTATTGCACAAGAGGATAATAAATTAACTGATCAGAATGTAACCAGCTTTAAAGATTGGACGTTAGTTAAAAAAAATGGATTATATGGTTTTATTGACAATTCAGGCGCTGAAGTTGTCGAACCTAAATATAATTTGATATTTCAATTCAGTGAATATAGAAAAGGTTGGGCACTGGTTTTAAAAGACAGTCTGTTTGGATTTATTGATATTACCGGAAAAGAAATAGTTCCACCTATTTATGCTAAAATTTCACCTTTTGATACACACAGGGTACATTGGGCCTTAGTAAAAAAAGATGGATTATTTGGATTTATTGATGAAGACGGAAAAGAAATTGTAGAACCAAAGTACAATAGAATATACAAATTTAATGAAATCAGAAAAGGTTGGGCATTGATTGAAAAAGACGCTCTGTTTGGATTTATCGATATTACAGGAAAAGAAATAGTTCCACCAATCTATGACAAAATTGAAAAGGCTAACCTTCAGTCAGAAGAAAAAAAGAATCCCGAATCGAATTAAAAATCTATCCTGGCAAAAGGAAGATTAAAACTGAAAACCAGGTTAAAACTGAATTGGATGGTTACAAGGAGCCTTTTAAGGCATATTTGGTATGAAGATAAAACCTGATGGATTTGATTACCTTTGATAAAAAAATAATAATCTATGGCAACAATATTAAAAGCTGAACAGAGAGATTTTCAGGAAACACCAGGTAAAATTGATAATTTCAAAATTTTCACAGATGTTTCCAGAATAAACAAAGGAATTAAACCTGAAAACCTGAACTTTGATTTACGGCAATTAAATCCGGACCAATACTCAGCACCCTACCACTTTCATCGATACGCAGAGGAGCTTTTTATGATAATTTCAGGTTCTGCAATATTGAGAACTCCGAAAGGACTTGAAATTGTAAGTACCGGAGATTTGATTTTTTTTGAGAAAGGCGAGAGTGGTGCACATCAGTTGTATAATCATACCAGTGAAGTTTGCATATATTTGGACATCAGGACCTTTATTGGTTATGATGTTGCAGGATACCCCGATTCAAATAAAATTTTATTGGCACCTACCATGGAAGTATTTAAAAATGATTCGCAGGTAAACTATTTCGAAGGTGAAACGAATATTAAAGATAAATGGAAAGAGATTGAGAACAAGAAAAACTAACACCGGAACCTCATAATTAGGAAACCAGGCGGCCTGCAATGCCAGGCGATGGCGATAAGGTGAAAGAAAGCATTAAATTCATCCGGATAAATTAATATAAGTTTAAATTAACGCTAAAAGTATTATAATATTTCGGGTTTTACAGCTGTTTAGCATTAAAATACAAACACTTAAAAATAAATTTTTTTTAGCATTTATACGCAGCATTTTTTTACTAAATTGCGTATGGATTTATACACCAAAACAGAAAAAATGAAAAAAATTATCTTTACTTTATTGTTAACAGGAACCCTGTTTTCTTGTTCAGATGAGTTTAATTATTATTTAGGCAGGTACCCTCAAAAATGGCAATTGGTAAAAATGAAAGGGGAATTACCAAATTCCGAAAGAACCGGGGCAGATATGGATTGGCAGGAGTTTTATTTATTAAAATCGGACGGAACATTTACCAAACAAAGGGAAGAAGATGGAATTCAGACAGAAGCTCATGGTACCTTTACCTTAACTAATAACGAAATTGAGCTGGTCTATGATACAAATTGTCTGATAATCGGGAGTTGTTCCGGAAATCAAACCGAAAGCCTCTTGATAAAATCGTCGGTAAAATTAGTGGGCACCTGGTCGTATTGTGATGGTCCGGAATTAGAATACAAAAGAGTGGAATAAATATTATCATTCACAGATTTGCCAAACACATGTAAGATTTTAATACAGTTTTTCACCACTTTTTTTAACCATCTGACCGGTTTATTCAATTGCAAACTGTAGGAAAATTTTCGTTTTGATTTTGGGTAGTATTGAAAAACACTTCATTAAAAGATTATACTTTCTTAAAACTATTTCTACAACCTATAGTTGGTTTAAAACAACCAAAAGTGAGGACAATACAACTTTAAGTATCTTATATTTTTTGATTCCGGACATGGTTCAAGATACATTTGTATCATTAACTTTTTAAAAAAGAAATTATGTCTGAAACAAAAAAAATTGGTAAAAAAATTGCTGAAGCACGCAAAAAGGCAAATATTTCGCAGGCAAATCTGGCCGAAAGATTATTCATAAGTCCGCAGGCAGTGGGAAAATGGGAACGCGGAGAATCAATGCCTGATATTCTTACTTTAAACCGGCTTGCTGAAATACTTGGTGTGGATTTTAATTATTTTTCTGAAAACTTCCCTTCCGTCATTTCTGAGATGGATGTTAATAAACCTTTGATAAAGAAAACGTCTGAGTTGCCTGCTGAAAAGCAAGTTAAAATTCCTGGCTGGGATATGTCGCTCGGAAACTGGAAAGATGCTGATTTTTCAGGGTTAAAAAACCTGTATGAAAAATTCAATTCTTCAAATATGCAGCATTGCAGGTTTAATGGTTCCGATTTGTCAGGTCTGATTCTGAAATCAAATAACATTGAAGAATGTGACTTTTCTGATTGCAACATTTCCAACAGCCACATTCAAACCTCTAATTTAAACCGCAATATATTTAAAAACAGTTTGCTGAAAGGGTCTGATTTTTCAGAAAGTAATATAGAAAAATGCGATTTTTCGGGCGCTAAGCTTAATGAAACTGTTTTTTTGAAAAGCTTTTTGTATGGCTGCAATTTGTCTGATACCGATTTTGCTGGAGCGGAAATTAAAATGGGTGGAATTACCGGACAGAAATCAAAGGATGTAACGCAAAATACTATTATTAATACAGTGTGGAACCGAACCTCGTTCATAGAAACACATATTGCCGATGTAGTTTTCACTGGTACATTTGAAGATTGCTGTTTTGAAAACTGTAAATTTACCCGTGTGGTTTTTAAAGAAGTTACATTTATTAACACTTTCTTTAAGAACAATAAAAATTTAAAAAGGGTAAGGTTTATTGACTGTAAGGCCGACCGGATGAGTTTTGAATTCCTGAAACAGGGCAATGCAGATACATCTCAATTGATGCAATAATAATAAATTGCCTTGGAATTGAAAATAATTGGCTTTATATTAGTTTCAGAGAAATAGTGTTTTTGGCATTTTGATGATTTCGGCACAATGAAAAAATCTAGGATATACAGTATTGAATTGTTACAAATTTTGAATGCAAAAATTAAGCAATCTGCGTTCTGATAATTTTGTACTTTTAATCCTAAATCACAAACCAGGTAAATTTAAGATAAAAAGATCATGACTTGAATTTATTAACTTTACGACTAGAATACAAACTTAAACTTAAAACAAAATGAAACCATTTGTTTTTATAATTATGTTCGTTGGACTTATTGGTTGTAAACCCCGTAATGATAATTCACAAAATTTACAAAACCGGATAGATAGCTTAGAGCGTAAAATTGCAGAGGCGTACAAACCGGGTTTTGGTGAATTTATGAGTAATATCCAGGTACATCACAACAAACTTTGGTTTGCAGGCTTAAACCAAAACTGGAAACTTGCCGGTTTTGAAGTCCATGAAATGATAGAAGCCATTGATGACATTCAAAAATACCAGTCAGAACGAAAAGAAAGCCTGTTAACAGGCATGATTATGCCCGAATTGGACAGCATAAGCGCAGCTGTTGAACAGAAGAATCTTTCTAAATTTAAAAAAAATTATTTTACACTCACAAATACTTGTAACAAATGCCATCAGGATGTTGGATTTGAGTTTAATGTAGTGAAAATACCCGATAATCCGCCTTTTAGTAACCAGGACTTTAAACATCAGAAGGATGAATAGAATATTTTATACCTCGGATACTTCCACATTAATACCCAGATTGATTACCGGCCTGGTTTTTCTTTCAGAAGGAATTCAAAAATTTATTGTACCTGATGCAGTCGGCGCAGGCCGTTTTGCGAAAATAGGCTTTGAACACCCTGAATTTTGGGCTTCATTTACCGGAATCTTTGAGATTATTTGTGGTGCATTTATTTTAATCGGCTTGCTTACCCGTTTGGCTTCAATTCCATTGCTTGTGATTATGGCTGTAGCCTTTGTTACCACTAAATATCCCATCCTGATTGAAAAAGGTTTTTTTGCCATGGCACACGATTACCGTACCGATTTTGCAATGACCATGCTACTTCTGTTCCTTTTGTATTATGGCGGGGGTAGCAAATCAGCAGACAGGAAACTATTTAATAATGAACCGCAAAGGTGATTTAAAGGAAGTTGCAAAATTATTTCTGCGACTTGGAATTATATCTTTTGGTGGTCCTGCAGCCCACATTGCCATGATGCGGCACGAAGTGGTTGAAAAAAGAAAATGGATGACCGAACAACATTTTCTTGACCTGATAGGCGCCACAAATTTAATTCCGGGACCAAACAGCACCGAAATGGCCATTCATATCGGCCACGAAAGAGCCGGATGGAAAGGATTAATAATTGCCGGACTCTGTTTCGTTTTACCGGCTGTTTTCATTACCCTGGTTTTTGCGTGGTTATATAAAGAATTTGGACAAATTCCCGAAGTGCAGCCGTTTATTTATGGTATAAAACCAGCCATTATAGCAGTTATTCTTGCTGCCGTTTATCCATTGGCCAAAATATCACTGAAATCAGTTGAATTGGGCATTATCGGTGGAATTGTTTTAATCCTTTCGTTAGTGGGAGGCCATGAAATTTACCTGATGTTTGGCGCAGGAATTTTAGCCCTGGTTTTCAATTCATTTAAAAATCACAGCAATACAAAAAGCTTTTTTCCATTTATGCTTGTTCAGTTTAATAATATCAGCCCGATATCTGTCTCAAAATTAAAACTCTTCCTGGTTTTCCTTAAAATAGGGGCTATCCTTTACGGAAGCGGTTATGTTTTGTTTGCATTTCTCGAAACTGAACTCGTTTCAACAGGACTTCTGAGCCGCCAACAACTCATTGATGCCATTGCAGTCGGGCAATTCACCCCGGGTCCTGTTTTTTCGGCTGTAGCCTTTATTGGTTATCAAATGCAGGGTTGGTCGGGCGCAGCAGTTTCTACGCTGGGTATATTTCTGCCTTCGTTTTTATTTGTAGGCTTACTTAATCCAATTGTAAACCGGATGCGCAATTCAAAACTCTTTTCAGTTTTCCTCGATGCTGTAAATATAGCTTCGGTGGCTATTATCATCGCAGTTTGCTATAAAATGGGCAGGGAAAGTATTTTCGATTGGCGGACCACGTTGATTGCGGCTGTATCTGTTTTCATTATGTTTGGGTACAAAAAAGTGAACAGTGCGTGGATAGTTTTGGGAGGGGCATTAAGCGGTTACTTGTTGACTTTTGTTTAATAATTGAAATCGACTTATTCTTTTTTAAATTTTGAAAATACTATGAATTTGTCCCTTTATTATCAGTCAGGAACAGTTAAAAAAATGATTTGTTCCATCTTCCATCATCACTTCTCTTGCGAAAATTGTTAATTATTCTTATTAATCATCCGTTTCATTCAATTTAGCCTTGCAATTTTAAAGATTTTTGCATCAATAAATCATATCCGGCAAAGACCCTGACGCCCTAAATAACAATGATTTAATTACCACAAGTCATACAGCTTACCAATTATAGGGCAGAAGTGAAATATTTAAATAAAAATTTGTTTCTGATTTTAAAATAAGGTAAATTTGCTTCTAAAGTTAAGCAAGCTTAATTTTAAAATTAAATATGTAAAAATATGTCAGTATCCATTGAGAATTTTGTTAAGATAATCTACACGCAGGGGAAACAAAATGAAGCAGAGACCAGGCTAAGCACATTGGCCGGTTTGTTAAATATAACAAAAGCTGCTGCTACCGACATGGCCAAAAAACTGGAAGCTAAAAACATGGTTTATTATACCAAATACAAACCTTTAACGCTTACTCCATTGGGTAATGAACTTGCTATTAAAGTAATCCGAAAACACAGGCTCTGGGAATCGTTTTTATACAAAACTCTGAATCTTTCCCTGCACGAAATTCACCGCGAAGCAGAACATCTCGAACACCTTACTTCTGATTTTCTGGTGGATAAAATTGAAGAATACCTTGACTACCCTGCAGCTGATCCTCATGGCGATCCAATCCCTAAACTCGATGGGAAAACTGAAAATGATGGTTCACAAATATTGCTATCGGCTGCAAATGCAGGATTTATGTACGAAATTACAAGATTGTACAGCTCAGAAAAAGACTTTTTTGATTTTTGCAGTTCCAATGAAATTTTCATTGGCTCACCGGTTTGGGTCGAAAAACAATATGATTCCCACAAAATGACCGAAATAAAGGTGAAACAAAATAAAATTGTTTTGCACGAAGATTTTACCAACATAATATATGTGAGGCAATTACAAAATACTTAATCAAATAGATCTAAATTTATTTTTTACTTAAACTTAGGTCATAAATAGTTAGTGTAAAGTGGAATTGAGAGAAAAATAAGGTAAATAGTTATGAAGGATTTAACCAAAGATTCAATTTCGCAGTATTAAAAAAAATGAAACATTTAAATTTTGAACTATGACTACAATGTTACAAATACATCCCGGAAAAACACTTTTTGCAGGATTGTTAATAACAACAATTCTGTGCTGGTTTTTTTGGCCTAAAAAAGGAGGCCTGGATGCCATAAAAAAACTTATCAGAAACAATAAACGCGCTTTACTCGAAGATGCCTTAAAATTTATCTTCGATTGCGAATACAATAAAGTTATCTGCAATATCCACAGCCTTGCCGGACATTTAAATATTGCCCTGGAAAAAACCGTGAGGCTGGTAAGCCGCTTGACAGAATTGGAGTTGGTGAAGCTGGTAAATCAAACGGTGGTTTTGACCGACACAGGGCGTTCGTATGCATTACGTATTGTAAGGATTCACAGAATATGGGAACGTTATCTTGCTGATCAAACCAGTGTGGCTCCTGCTGATTGGCATAACGAAGCCTGTCGCATTGAACATCTCGTAACAGAAGAAGAAACCGAAAAACTTGCAGCACAGTTGGGCAATCCTGTTTTCGATCCCCATGGCGATCCAATTCCAACTATCGAAGGTGAACTTCCCGGGCTCAATGGCGTGCTTTTAAACACAATGCACGAGGGAGAAATGGGCCGGATTATCCACCTGGAAGATGAACCCCGTAGTATTTATGAGCAATTGGAAGCATTGGGATTGTATCCCGGAATGCAGGTTTATGTAACCCAGGTTTCGGATAAAAAAATAACTTTTATTGCCGATGGCGAAGATCATGTTCTAACGCCCTATTTTGCCGGTTACATAAGGGTTGAAAAAATAACCACTGATGTAACGCCTCAATCCAAACACGATATCTTGTCTTCGCTGAAAATTGGGGAATATGCTGAAGTTATCGGAATTTCACCCAATTGCAGGGGTCAGCAACGAAGACGTTTAATGGATTTTGGTATAGTCCCTGGTGGTATAATTTCGGCTGTAATGAAAAGTGCTTCAGGCGACCCAGTTGGTTACCGTATTTTAGGTACAACCATTGGGATACGAAAACAACATGCCGATATGGTATTTATTAATCGTAAAAATCAGGAAATAAATGAATACATCAGATAATTGTGCCCAATGTCCGGCACATCACAAGGCAAACCTTGTAAAACTAGGATTAAATCTCGAAAATGTAGATTATGTCATCACCCTGGCGGGCAATCCAAACACCGGGAAAAGTACTGTTTTTAATAACCTTACCGGACTCAGGCAGCATACCGGAAACTGGCCGGGTAAAACAGTGGCAAGGGCAGAGGGTGGCTTTATTTATAATCAAAATAGATATAAAATAGTCGATTTGCCAGGAACTTATTCCCTCTTGTCCACAAGCACAGATGAAGAAGTTGCCCGCGATTTCATTTTATTTGGCCGGCCCGATGTTACTGTTATAGTTGCCGATGCAACAAGGCTGGAACGCAATTTAAATTTGGTTTTACAAATTCTCGAAATTACGGATAAGGCACTTCTTTGTCTTAATTTAATGGACGAGGCCAAGAGAAACAACCTGGAAATTGATACCCGGGCCCTTTCAAAAGAACTGGGCATACCGGTTGTACCAGTCTCGGCGCGCAGAAAACAGGGCATGGATGAATTGCTTCGCACTATTGAAGAGGTGGCCACGGGCAGATATATTTGCAGACCCCCTAAAATAAAAAGTCACTCTAAAAAGTTAAATCACGCGCTTGAAACCCTGGCAGAGAAAATCCTGGATGTTTATCCCGGATTGCCGAATGTGAACTGGTTAGCCATGCGCCTGCTCGAAGGCGATAACAGCATTATTGAAGCCATCCGTACCGGTGAAATAGGTACCCTGAACCAGGTGGAAGTTTCAGTTTAGAATTAATCTGCAAAATATGGAAAATACAACTATAAAATCAAAAGGTGAAACAATTATTTCAGCGGCCAATGCCCTCAGATGGGAATTAGGCACTGATTTTCACGATTCTGTTATCGAATCAATTTATGAAGATGCCTCAAATATTGCAAAAAAAACGGTAAAGCAGAAAGGAGATAAAGAAGCTTATAGTTTTGATTTAAAAATTGATAAAATAGTAACCAGCAAATGGCTTGGTTTTCCTTTGATGTTTTTATTGCTTGCCGTGGTTTTCTGGTTAACTGTAGCCGGTGCTAATGTTCCATCAGGGCTGCTGGCTTCCCTGTTAATTGATACCATGCATCCGGTTTTAAAAGATTTTGCTGTAGCTATAAACATGCCCTGGTGGCTCGATGGAGTGTTATTTGATGGTGCTTACCTGGCTATGGCATGGGTTATTGCAGTGATGTTGCCTCCCATGGCAATATTTTTTCCGATTTTTACCTTACTCGAAGATTTGGGATATTTACCGCGGGTGGCTTTTAATATGGACAACCTGTTCCGTAAAGCCGGTGCACATGGTAAACAAGCCCTTACCATGAGCATGGGGTTTGGCTGCAATGCTGCCGGTGTGGTGGCTGCGAGGGTAATTGACAGTCCGAGGGAAAGATTAATAGCCATTATTACCAATAATTTTTCGCTGTGTAATGGCCGATGGCCAACCCAGATTTTAATTGCCACTATTTTTATCGGGGGACTTGTTCCTTCAGGTCTGGCTGGAATTGTCTCGGCCGGTGCAGTAGTGGGAATTGCATTACTGGGTATTTTCTTTAGCCTGGTAGTATCGTGGGGACTAAGCAAATCGGTACTCAAAGGGGAGGCTTCCTCTTTCAGCCTTGAATTGCCTCCTTATCGTCCGCCACGAATTCTGCAAACCCTTTACACTTCACTAATCGATAGAACCATTATTGTTTTATGGCGTGCTGTAGTTTTTGCTGTTCCTGCCGGTGTGGTTATCTGGCTTGTGGCAAATATCCATTGGGGCGATTTAAGTCTGGCTGAACATTTCATAAAGGGTATGAACCCATTTGCCTTACTTTTTGGCTTGAATGGGGTAATTCTGCTGGCTTATATTATTGCGATTCCTGCAAACGAAATTGTGATTCCGACGGTATTGATGTTAACGGTTTTAAGTACAAAACTAAGCGGAATTGGTGCAGGGTCGGGGGTTATGTTCGAAACTGATTCCATTGCAGATACCGCATATGTTTTAAAGTCAGGGGGTTGGACCCTTTTAACCGGGATTAACCTGATGCTTTTCAGTCTGTTACACAATCCTTGCTCTACTACTATTATGACTATTTACAGGGAAACAAAAAGTGCAAAGTGGACCATGACAGCAACCTTTTTACCAATTCTGATGGGATTTCTGGTTACTTTTTTTACAACGCAAATCTGGCTTTTAATTTTTTAATATTGAGTTGGTGCTAAATTAAAATCTAAATGGGCTCAAGCCTATATTTTAGTAATAACAAATCAATGTTGTTTAGTTAATGACAAATATAAAATATCAATTTATTGAAGATTTGGTGAGATTTTGTGATTTTGTGATTTACTCAATTTGTTCGTGATCGCTTCGCTAAGTTGGTGGCCAAAGTGTTTTCGCCACTAAAACAAAAAGACACCAACTTCCACGAAAAAAATCCTTATCTAAATGACATTGAATAACAAATATATGATAATATTTAATTGACAATTTTAATAAGCTATTAGCCCAGTATGCAAATTGGTAACCTAAAACCCTCGAAAAGTTTGAATAGGGGTTTGAATTACCTTTATTGTAATTTTTTTAAATATTCCGAAAAAGAAAAGATGAAAAATAATTGGCTTGATAAATCTGAATATCCGTTCTTACCGCTCTATTTTGAAATCAACGGGTGCAGGTTACATTACATAGATGAAGGAAAAGGTGAAACTATTTTATTTGTGCATGGAACACCTTCGTGGAGTTTTGACTTTCGTAATGTGATAAAAGGCCTTGGGAATAATTTCCGTTGTATTGCTATTGACCACATTGGCTTTGGACTTTCAGAAAAACCGGAGCATTACGACTATACAACCCAAAACCATAGTAAAACTCTGGAAAAATTTATTCTAAGCAAAGGTTTGGAAAAAATTACACTTGTGGTTCACGATTTCGGTGGGCCGATAGGACTTAATTTTGCCATTCAATACCCCGAAAAAATTAAAAACTTAATCATTCTTAATTCATGGCTTTGGAGTAGCGAAAATGACCCCGAATACATCAAACTTAAAAAGATATTGAAAAGCCCGTTATTACCTTTTCTTTATCGCTACCTGAACTTTTCACCTCAATTTATTTTGCCCCGGTCTTTCGGGGAAATGAAGCTTTCAAAAAAACTTCATAAGCAATACACCAGACCATTTGAAAATAAGACGCAAAGAGAGGGTGCCCTGGCATTTGCAAAGTCATTACTCAACGATCAGAATTGGTTTGAAGAAATTTGGAATAAAAGGAATGCAATCTCTGACAAACCAACCCTCTTTATTTGGGGAATGAAAGATCCGGTTATAAAACCTCACAACCTGGATAAATTTGAATCAGGATTTAAAAACTCAAAAACAGTCAGGCTTGCATCGAGCGGACATTTTCCACAGGAAGAACAACCTGACCTGGTAATAAGGGCCATAGTTGATTTCCTGGTTGAAATTAAAAACCATCACTAAATCTAGCGGCCAACAAGACGGAACTTCATTTACAAATCCTTGCCGTTGAAGGTTTTTATTTTTTGAATTGTAATACCTCCGTATCAAAATAATGGCTATTTTTGATAGAGGCTGATATATTATCTACGTTCTCTTATCTATCAAAACTATAAACTATTTTCAAAACCAAATTTTTATGAAAACTAAAACCTGCATCCTATTCATTATCACGTTTTTTTGGCTGACAAATTTCCATCTCCCGGCCCAGAATTTACTTATTAACGAACAGGGTTATTTTGAAAAACAAGGACTTAACGTCATGGTTTTTTTTGATATTTATCCCGAAGGTCATCAGGGTGGTGTGGGCATTATTCAAAACGGAACCAGGGTAGCTACCAACGGCGATTTAAGATTGGAGCCAACCCCGGGGCAATGGCAACCCATCCCTAAAATTGGAAAAAAAAGTACTGATAAAGTCAAAAATGAAATAAGTGTTGAATGTACCTATCCTGATTCGAGTATCAACCGCAAAGGCTTCAACCCGGTTTTTTATCCCGATTTGTACTTTAAATACCATGTAAGGGTAATTGGTGAAGGAAATCTTTTCAGGATTATAGTAGATTTGGAAAAACCATTGCCTGCGGGCTGGGAAAAAAAAGTTGGTTTCAATCTAGAATTATTTCCTGCCTTGATTTTCGGTAAAAGCTGGTATATGGACGCAAAATCGGGCATTTTTCCTACCCAGGCCAACGGACCAATGCAAAAGGATTTGGATGGGAATTGGCAGGCTTATCCTATGGCAACAGGCAAAATTCTGACCATTGCCCCCGAAACCAAAGCGCAGACCATGAGAATAGAAAGCCTGGGAGAACCCCTGAACTTGTTGGACGGAAGATTTTATCACAACAATGGTTGGTTTGTGGTTCGCTCTTTGGTTAGTCCGGGAAAAACCGCCGGAGCCATTGAATGGGTTGTAGATTGCAAAGTACTCGATAATTTCAAATCAAAACCAGTTGTGCATGTAAGCCAGATAGGTTATCATCCTAACCAGCAAAAAGTAGCTGTAATAGAGATAGATAAATTAGAGAATAGGGTCGAGAATGCCACGCTTTGCAGGATTGATCAAGACGGGGAACAAAAAATTGTAAAGTCTGCAGAACCAAATAAGTGGGGACAATTTCTGAGATTCAACTATTTTCAGTTCGATTTTTCTGAAATAAAGGAAGAGGGAGTTTATCAGATAAAATATTCATCCCAAACCACTGAACCATTCATAATTAGCCCTGCAATTTACGATAGAAATGTATGGCAACCTGTGATAGAATATTTTTTACCCGTACAAATGTGCCATATGCGCGTAAATGAGGGATACAGGGTTTGGCATGGCCTCTGCCACAACGATGATGCCTTGATGGCACCGGTAGATACCAATCATTTTGATGGATATATTCAGGGAAAATCCACACTTACCAAATATAAGCCATACGAACAGGTTCCGGGATTAAACCGTGGTGGATGGCACGACGCTGGCGATTACGATTTGAGAATTGAATCGCAGGCAGGTGAGGTTTGGATTCTTTCGCAGGCGTTTGAACTGTTCCACCCCGAATGGGATCAAACGATGATAGATCAACATAAAAACCTTGTAGAAATTCATCTTCCCGACGGCAAAAATGACTTGTTGCAACAAATTGAACATGGCACTATAACTATTATTGCCGGTTACCAAAGCCTGGGCAGATTATACAGGGGAATTATTGAAAACAATCTGCGGCAGTATGTGCATTTGGGCGATGCGGCAACGATAACAGACGGACGAAAATACAATCCTGCATTAAAATCCGGAGAATTAAATACCTATGAATCGGGATTAAGGGACGACCGGTTTGTTTTTACCGAAGAAAATCCGGGCAGGGTTTTCGAAGTTGTGCAATCGTTGGCCATTGCATCGCGAACATTGAAAAACTATAACGACAGCCTGGCCAAAGTATCGCTGCAGACAGCAGAAGCCCTCTTTTTATCCGAAAACGGAGAGACAAACAACAGGGTTAAAACCTCTAAAATCAAAGCTGCCATAGAACTCTTTATTAGTACAAACAACAGAAAATATTCAGATTATATTGTTGGAAATTGTACCGCTGAATTATTAAAAAACAGCGATCTGCTTGCTCAAGTGGGCAGGGTTTTAGACAAAATAAACAATAAAAACCTTACGAAAATTTCGAATGATGCGGCCATGGCCTATAAAGCAGAAATAGATAAGCTGCAGGGCGAAAACCCATTTGGTGTTCCTTATCATCCGCACATTTGGGGCGATGGCTGGTCGATCCAAAGTTTTGGGGTAAGACAGTTTTTTTTGCAAAAAGCTTTCCCAAATGTTTTCGATAAAACTTACATGCTCAATGCACTGAATTTTGTTTTAGGCAACCACCCCGGCGAAAACACTTCTTCGTTTGTTTCGGGTGTAGGATCGCGGTCTGTTACACAAGCCTATGGTGTTAACAGGGCCGACAGATCTTTTATTCCGGGTGGTTCGGTTTCTGGTACCGGCATCATCCGACCCGATTTTCCTGAATTGAAGGAATGGCCATACTTTTGGCAACAAACCGAGTACGTTTTAGGTGGCGGATCAACCAACTTCATGTTCCTGGTATTGGCGGCCAGGGAATTATTGAAATAGTTAACCAAACTGGAAACCGGAATTTAGGACAACAAATGAACTTTTAAATTCTGGCTTCTGACATCTAAAGAACTTGAAAAGTCGAAAAAGTCATCCTAATATTATTCGTTTTGACTTAATTCCAGATATGAAGTGATAGGTTATTTGAATACTGTCACTTACTTGAATTTCGTGCATATCTTTTTGTATAATTGGATCTAAACTTATTGATTGTTCAATTATCCCATGAACTAATAATTCACAGCAATCGGACTTGTCTATATTATTTGTGAATTTAAAAATTCATTCGCAATCGACTGAAGTTTTACTTTGCTTGAATAATTTTAACGTGTCCCTAATAACCATCGTTTAAAAAATGAAACTATTCGATGAGCGTCGGGTGACATTGCATTTTTATTCATTGTTTCTATTTATTTAATAATTATAAATACTTAACAATCAATTGGTTATTTGCTGCATATATTAATTCTTATTTTTGTATGTAATGTGTTTTAAATCAAATACAACATGAAATAATAAAAAATCCTATAAACATCCTTAACTTTAAAAGTACATTTAGTACTTTTGGGAATTTCATGCAGATTAATTGCAAATAAATTATAAATTAATGCCAAAGCGAAATGTAAATTTTCGGTTTAATCTAAACGAAGCACAACATTTTTTATTGAAAAATGAATAAGTACAAAAACTTGCAAAGTTTATTTTTCTTGTTTTCATAGTCAATATACCAATTCTCAAAAAATACGCTCAGGGTAACAACACATTCTTGGAATATGTTTATTTCCAGAAGGATTTATCTTTTTATGAAAATACTGTTTTGAATTTAAAAATTAGATATTGTGAGCACTTGTAAGAAGATTTAAAAATTCGGACCTGAAAACAGAAAGACTGAAAAAATAAGGATTTTTGTTTATTGATCAATTTCTTTAATTGGTCCGAAAATATGGTTGATTTGAATGAATATTTAACAATTCGATTTAAATTGAAAGGAAAGAGATAGAGTAGTTTGGTTTTATTATCCACTTTGACTTGTTGGTATTGAAGAACCATTTTGGTTTAATGAACTATTTTATAACAATACAAATGAAAAAATAAGATTGCAGATTTTTATCCTTTTCGTTTTATCAGTTCTTACATCATTTTTATAAACTTTTGGTAGAAACATGAAAAGAAACCGAATGAAAAAAGGATAGTAAAATTTACCTAATGAAAGCAACACATTAAGCCGAACGTTAAGCACCTTTTCGATTAGCCACAAAATTTTTTCTCAGTTTATACTGATTTTCATCCGGAACCGAAGGGAGTAAAATATTTGATTTGGCCCATTTAAATGTTTTTTAGGGCAATTCAAAAATTTGGCAACTTTCTAACAGAAAATGTAGTAAATTTAAATCTTTTAATGGGCTCATTTAAGTTATAATGGTTAATGAAAATTAATTATGTATTTGGATTCAATGCTGGAAATGCCTAAGCATACGATTTCATATAAACTGTCATGGATGATGGCTTATATAATTTTTGTTGTGGTTATTATTTTCATAGCGGTTAGATCATACCTAGAAATTAAAAATGACGAATATGTAGATTTCTTTAATTTTTCAATATTTTCTGCAATGTTTTTAGGCTTGATTGTTCTCTTGTATTCAATTTTATATCGACTTGCAATTATCAAAATTTATGGGAATTACTTTGAAATAATTAATTTCTTTGGCTTAATAAGGAAAAGGTATGAGATGGATGAAATTCAGAATTGGAGTGAATTAAAATCCGATCATAGACAGGTTTTGGTCTTACATATGGAAAGTTCATTTTTAGTTTTTGATGGTTCGGAATATAATTCTTACCAGGTTTTAAAACAAGAATTGACGGCTAATAAAAATACTACAGAAGTTCCATTCTGGATAAAATATCAGCTTAACAACATTGTAATACGAATAATGGTGTTTTTTAATATAGTTTTATTCACAATTTCCTTTGCTATCAATTACTACATCACCAATATAGATAAACCTGATAAAAATGATTTAATTGAGATTAGTATAAAAATGGATAGATTAGATACATTAGATTATGAATATGAATTTAAGTATATTAAGTCAAATTTATATCCTAATTTTACTTTTTCAGTTTATTACAAAGGACTTGATAGAATTGATGAAGCCTATACAAATGAAATTAAAAATGGAGATAGTATCAAAATGATGATTAAAAAGGTTGATTATTATGGAAAATTAATGAAAACCCAAAAATTAGATTTTTTCAGTAAGCATTTTAAATATGATAAAATTAGATTTTATAGTTTAAAGACAAAATCAAAAATTTACTTAAATTATAACGATTTATAATTATCAACGTTTCGTTATTTTCTAATAAATAATAAACCTATAAACTGCTAATAATAAAATTAATAAATCAAAAACTAGAAATGAAAACAAAATCAAAAAATGAAATGGTGAAATTACTTTTAATGGTGATATTCATCCATCTGGTTATAATACCGGTTGCTTTGGGACAAACCAAAGCAGAAAAGATTGATAAACTGATGAAACTTTATAACGATTACGGGCAATTTAATGGTTCATTACTGGTAGCTGAAAATGGCAAAGTTATACTAAAAAAAGGTTACGGACTGGCCAATATGGAATGGAATATTCCAAACCAGGCTGACACAAAACACAGGTTGGGTTCAATTACAAAACAGTTTACTTCTATGTTGATTCTTCAACTTGTTCAGCAGGGAAAAATGAAACTGGATGCACCAATCACCACCTACCTGCCTGATTATCCAAAAGATAAGGGAGATAAAATAACAATACACCATCTACTTACCCACACTTCAGGTATTCCAAGTTATACTTCATTTCCCAATTTCTTTCAGGATTATAGCCGTAATCCTTATTCTCCCGAAAAATTTGTGACTTTCTTTTCAGACTCAACACTTGAATTTACGCCGGGTGAGAAGTTTTCGTACTGTAATTCCGGTTATTTCCTTTTGGGTTTAATTATTGAGAAAGTAACGGGTAAAACTTACGAACAAATGCTTCAGGAAAATATTTTGGGACCGCTGAAGATGGATAATACCGGTTTTGATCACCACCACACAATTTTGAAAAACAGGGCATCGGGTTACGAAAAATATGGAAGTAGTTATAGAAATGCTGATTACCTCGACATGTCATTACCCTATGCGGCTGGTTCAATGTATTCTACGGTACTCGATTTATATATTTGGGATCAGGCACTTTATACTGATAAAATTCTTCCGGAGAAATACAGGAATCTATTATTTACACCGCAAATATCGGCCTTTGGGGTTGGATACGGATATGGTTGGATTATCGGTAAAATGCCTGTTGGTAAATCAACTGATAGTGTTTTGGTTTATGAACATGGTGGAGGTATTAATGGATTCAATACAATTATTTTTCGCATACCATCTGAAAAGCATCTGATTGTATTGCTCAACAATACTGGTGGTGCGGCTTTAAACGAGATGAGTAATTCAATTGCAGCCATTCTGTACAATAAACCTTATGATTTACCCAAAAAATCCCTGGCTTTTTCATTGATGGATATCATCCAGAAAAATGGCCTGGAATCGGGATTGGAATGGTTTAAAAAAAATAAAGATGCTAAGGACTATTCAATGATTGAAAGTGAAATGAACACAGCCGGGTACCAGTTATTGCAAGCGGGTAAAGTGAAAGAAGCGATAGAAGTGTTCAAGCTTAATGTTGAAAAATTTCCGGAATCAGGAAATGTTTATGATAGTTTGGGAGAAGCTTATCTGGCAGATGGAAACACTGAAATGGCCATTAAGTATTATAAAAAATCAGTTGAGATTGATCCTAAAAATACAAATGCAATAAAAATTTTACAAAAACTTGAGGGAAAGTGACAGAAAAATGAATTAAATGCAATTGTTTTTCAGATAGGGTTTTTTAGCATAAAAGGCGTACTTCATTTCCGGATGGGTTTAATTTTATACAAAATACAATCCCTTATTTTTAATTGCATTTAACTTTTTGGTGGAATAGGAGGGTATTGATTTTAGTTTTGTGGTTGAAATAAAAAACGATACATTGATTCAGCAGGGAATTGAAAAAGTTGAAAGTGTTGTAAACAGAATAATTATCGAAAGGTATATCAGGTTGGCGAAATAATTTGTTTTCGAATCATATTGGTTTTAAAACCTTATTTACCTCCACCTCTTAAAATAGCGCTTTCAAAATTCTGATGGGCATACCTCTTTCGTCTTCAAACAGGATTCGATTGGTCGGTGTAAAATATTTCTGCCTGAGAATATAGAAAGACTGCATAAAAAAAAGTCTGTAACAGATATTCCGGATTTTTGAAATCTGGAATTTCTGTTAAGCTCAATTAAAAAATGATGACACGATTTACTATATTTTTTCTTACTTCGTTGTTTTCCATCATTGCAAATGGACAACAAACAAATGATGGAGATATAAGGAAACAAGTTTTAGAAAAAGGTACTGTAGACAGCTTATTCATTTTTGATAAGTGGACTAAAAGCGGACAGACTGAAACTCACTTAAAGTATTTAGGACAAATAAATACAGAAGACGGAAGAATAATTAAAATAATGAATTCTTGCTTGATTTGGGGACATTCGGAACGCGGAACTTCCAGAATACTAATTTTCAATGAAAAAAATCAATACTTAGGGAATTATCTAATGAATGCTGACTATGAATTACCAGAAAAATTGATAGAAGGAAAACTAATATTTTCAAACGAAAAATGTGAAGACTCTGAATTAAAAATTAAAGGAAAAATTAGCTTTCTGAAAGGTATTCCAGAACAATTCTTTATTGAATGTTTTGGCTCTTTTTATAAATTTGAACCATGACTGAAAAAGCAATTTGAAATTTAATTTATAGAGTTACGTAATCGCATGACCGGTTTAAACTTGACTAGATAATTAAGAAAAATAACTTTTTGAAAGAAATAGAAAATGAGCATAACATTTTGTGACCTCCATTTGCCCTCCCGATGTTTTTGCGGGCGCGAAACCGCGGTGAAAAGGACAAAAGGCGGTTGCACATGTACGTTAGCGGAAATTTTGCCAATTTCACTATCATATTGGACTAAATAGAATAAAAATGAAAAAAAATTTAATAACTATTTTCGTCTGCTTACTATTTTCTGCTGCTCATGCTCAAGAAGATTCTTGTTTCTTCGAAAATAATTCTAAAATTGAGAAATGGCTAAAAGATAAAAAGGTACCTGCCCTTGGACTCGGAATTATTGAAAACGGGAAACTTAAGCAAATTAAAGTTTATGGTGAAATTGCAAAAGGACAGTCTGCGCCTTTTAATACAATTTTCAATGTTGCTTCTTTGACGAAACCTGTTACAGCAATAGTAGCTTTGAAGTTGGTAAGTTTAGGCAAATGGAATTTGGATGAACCTGTTTACAAATATTATACTGACCCTGATATTGCAGATGACCCAAGAAATAAAAAGTTAACAACAAGAATTATACTGAGTCATCAAACTGGTTTTCCGAATTGGCGTTGGTTAAGTGATAACAAAAAACTCAATTTCCAGTTTGACCCGGGTACAAAATACCAATATTCTGGCGAAGGATTTGAATATTTAAAAAAAGCAATGGAAAATAAGTTTCACAAATCACTACCACAAATGGCGAATGAATTGATTTTTCAACCACTAAAAATGCATGACACAAAATTTGTTTGGGATAAAAATATTGATACTTCAAGATTTGCATTTGGCTACGACCGAAATGGAAATGCTTACAAAATAGTGAAAGACAAAGCGCCAAGTGCCGCGGATGACTTATTGACAACAATTGAAGATTACGGAATATTTTTAGCAAGCGTAATGAATAGCGAAGGACTTACTAAGGCGGTGTTTGATGAAATGACTTCAAATCAGGTTGCAAGCACGAAGGGCAAACATTTTGGCCTGGGTTTTGAAATTTATGATTTAGGCAATGGTGAATATGCATTGTCACATGGTGGCTCCGACGATGGTGTGCGGACTCTTGTATTTATTTTACCCAAATCAAAAAAAGGTCTTTTAATTTTTACAAATTCAGACACGGGCGTAAGCATTTATGAAAACTTAGTAAAACATTATTTGGGAGAAAACGGACAAAAAATATTTGACATTGAGACGAAATAGAATAACTACCGCAAATAGAATAAATGTGTTCATTTACAAGCCTTGCCGCTGGCGCAACACTATGACTTATACGTATAAAAATACATTTTCCCATACCAATAAATAGTCTAAAAAATTCCCAATAAAAAATTTCTCAAATATTTGGATATGATATGGGAGAAAGTTAATTTTAAAGAAAAAATGAAAATTAAATTAGCTTAAAAAAGCATTTTGTAGCTTTCCGGTTTTAAACATAACCAAAAATAGTCAGGCTGTAATTCAAATCAGCCACAAAATAAATAAGATAACATGGTGGATATCATGAAGAATAGTCGCAATTGCGAATATTGGACGTTGTGCGTATTTTTTAGCATGCTGTAAAAGCATATTATTAATACTTATGGCTTGTTTGTCTAATTATTAATAGTTTAAAGACCTGATAATATATCATTTTTAAAATGCATAAATACTTTACTATCAAAAGAATTAAAAATTAAAGAAAAATGAAAAAACTCAATTTTATCCTTTTTGTCGGAATCATCTTTACAAGTTGTGAAAAAACAGTGATTGAGGAAGTTGAAAAAGAATATAGCTGGAAAACGCATCCAAATTTTATAAATGAGAAATCTGTTCAAATGAATAGCTTTTCAACAGATAATTCATTGTACTTTTTTGGCCTATATACATTTTCTGCTTATGGTACTAATTCCATAGATGCTGAATTTTTAGATCCTATTTCAGGAGTTACTATGAATAATTACTTCCATATTGATCATGATCAACCTACTCAGTATAAATTCCCAATTAGTAATAATTTTTTCATCGAATATAAAAGAGCAAACGGTTATGATATTAAAGATGATCAATTATGCTTTATATCCGCTAAAAATCCATATTATAGTTACACATATATAAAATTTAGCATTAAAGATATCGATCCTTCATTTTTACAATATTACTTTTCAATTTTCACACATGACGAATGTATAGCTATCAATAATAAAAATCAGGCCTTAATTCCCTATTCTGCATCAGGTATATCGAACTCAAAACTAAAATTTGCTTTAGTAAATATTAAAGTAGATTCTACAAGTTATTCAAACATGGTTTATCTCGACACTGTAAAGACAAAATTAATTTCACTAAATGATGACAACCAATATGATCCTTTATATATTCAGCACCTGGGGGAAGACTTCTTTTTAACCACCAATACTAAAACATATAGAATTAATTCGGCTGGAGAAATTGCTCAGATGTATGATTATCATTTTTATGATATAATTGAAAAACATGATACAACATATTCTGTTGGCTATAACTTTAATTTGAAGCAATATGAATGGTCATATTCAATAGATAAAGGTAAATCATGGACAATGGTTTCAAAGATTTTAAACCAGTTTGAATGCTTGGATTATACAGTTATTAACAACAGGATAATTGGTTTTTGTAATTCACAAATATGGGAGATTAAGCCAACTTCATATGGAATAGAATCTATAGAGTTAGAAAATGACGGTCTTGAAGGGAAATTAATAACTGCAATATCAAGTTTTAAAGGAAATGTATATGTATCGTCATTATCTGGAGTGTTTTATAAAACTTTGGATGACTTTTTTAAAATAAAAAAAATTTAATCTAAGTAAATAAACTACACTCAACAGCGGGTAGCATCAAAGCGGGGTACAGCAAGTATTTGGGTTGCATTTCCCGCAGTCAGTGTCTTTGTCGTGGGATACCTGGGCATTCACGAAATTCCGCTCCGAATCTTCCTGCGACCGTTTAGAGTAATTCGATGCACTGAAATGTTCGGATTGATTCTTTAACTAACCAGTGAATGAGTTGATCAAATCAGGCTAAGAATACAAATAGCAGAATTTGAAAACATTAACATTAATTCAAATTAACGTTTGTCAAAATTACAAATAAAATAAAAATACATTGATTTATGGAGAATATAGAGAATGGTAGAGCAATAATTGATGAAAGGTTTAATGAAATAAAAATAACAATACCGACAAAAAAGAACTGGTTTATAATTATTTTCTTTTGTGTTTGGTTAAGTGGTTGGTTTTTTGGTGAAACATCGGCTTTATATGAAATTTCTAATTCAAATGAAGCAGAGGGATTTCTTTCTTTTTGGTTGATTGGTTGGACAATAGGAGGGCTAATTGCCTGTTTTACTGTATTATGGATGTTATTTGGTCAAGAAGTAATAATTGTTGATAATAATTTACTATCAGTTCATAGAAATATATTTGGGATTGGAATAAAGAAGGAGTATGGTATAACCGAAATAAAAAAAATCAGGATTGACGCTTCATATAATTATTCTTCAAATATGTGGGGCAGAAATCGTGGTTTGGATTACATTGGTTTAAAAGGAGGTATAATTAAATTTGATTATGGTTTCAAAACAATTAGTATTGGCGCTGCTATTGACGAAGCCGAAGGAGAATTCATTTTAAATAAAATACGGAATAATAAATTAATCCCTGAAAATTCGTTTAAATAAATTTAAAATCCATGAAAGAATTAACAAAAATGTTCATTTACATTTCAATGTTTATATTATTTACGGGCTGTTCAGGAATGGTGACCGATCTTAAAACAATGAGTAAATTACAGGACACAATTTCAAAAAAATATGAAACTAGAGCTATAAGTGTAAATATTACCAATGGCAAATATTTAACGGTTTCGATGATTAATAGCAAATATAATGACAGCAGTGCAATTTGTAAACAGATGATTGCTGCTGAGATTGGGAAAATTGTTTTAGCCACAATTGGTAAAGAAAAGACAATTGAATTTGGTCAGTTAGCTTTTGTTAAAAAAAGAAATTTTATTATTTTTAATTCTACAAATTCAATCGCATTTGACATGAAATTGGATAGTCTTTCTCAAAGTGATTCAATTCTGCCAATAAATGAAATAAAATAAATACACCAACTATATAGGCGTTCGAGCAGCCTGAAGCCCAGGCATGAACTCCCCAATGTAGCAAGTCTGTGACCTATGCTTATAAAAATACATTTTCCCATACAAATCAATAGTCTAAAAAATTCTGACAAATAATTTCTCAAATATTTGGAAATGAGATGGGAGAAAGTTAGTTTTAAAGAAAATATGTTATTTAAAATGGGTTACAAAAGCATATTGTAGATAACCGGTTTTAAGCATAACAAAAATAATCAGGCCATAATGCAAATCAGTCAGAGAATAAATGAGATAACATTATGGATATCATGAAGAATAGTAGATATTGCGATTGTTGAGGCGTTACCTGTTATTGGAATGAAAAAATGAAAGAATATAGAGTAGTAATACCAGAAGAAAAATACCAAGTTATTGAATTCGTTCAAGAAACAGTATCAGGTGTGGCTATTATAAATTCAAACCTGAAAAAATTTGAATTCAAGAAAGTTTTTGCTTGGCATTGTTCAATATGGATTAATTTGGAAAACTCAAAGAAAAACGGCATGCCGACTACAAAAGAAACTGAAATTATTAAGAATTTTAGTGACAAGCTAGACAAAAAAATAAAAGGAGAAGATAAAGAAAAACCAAATGCATTATTCCTTGCGAAAATTACTTGGAATGAATCATGTGAAATAATTTGGAGAGTATTCGATCCAGAAATAACAAATATTTTTTTAAAAGAACTGATTGATAAAAAGGAATTTATAAGAAAATTTGATTATCGAATTGACCACGACGAAGAATGGAAATTAGCTGACTGGCATTTAGGAAATTGTTCGGTGTAACATTGAAGAATAGTAATTATTATGTTTTTAAGAATCGAAGCTTTTATCTGGAATTTGATCAGAAAAACTCCATCAAACAAAAAGTTATATAGACTTTTTGAGAAAGTGGATAAAATAGTCATAAAAGAAGATGGAGTAACTAAAAATCGTGCATTATCGAAGAAAGTCGTATTAGTCATAGAAGATTTGACTAAAATCAAGAGGTTTCAAAATCTTCTTGAAATAATTGAACCAGGAATTGGAGGGGCTTGTTGTTGTTCAGGAGATTTTGCATTAGAACTTCAAGCAAAAGGAAAAATTTGCGCTACTTTGGGACTGCATTATGGGGAATCAATAAGATATGAATATTGGAATAGTGATGCGCAATTGGCGAAAAATATGGAGCTTTTAGAATTTTTGCATCAGGAAGGATTACCAGAACCATTAATGCTTTTTAAAGGAGAGATTCATAATATAAATAATTGATATTCAATGATAAACAACAGCTAACATTGTGTAAACCGGCCATATGCCCCTGAATCGGTTTCGCCGCGGCTAAACCTATGTGAATGGGCAAAAAGTCGGCTGTAAGGTACCATTATGTGGAATTAGAAAACCAGACATTTTGGTAGTTATACCAATTTTTGGTAACTTTGGATAAAAAATATTACAATTATGAATAGAAACACTTCAATATCATTAGGAGACTACTTTGATAATTTCATTAAAACCAGAATCTCAGAAGGGCGATATAAAAATGTAAGTGAAGTTGTCAGGGCTGGTTTAAGACTTTTAGAAGAAGAGGAAAATAGAATAATTGCTTTAAGAAAAGCCATTCAAGAAGGAATTGAGAGTGGAAATGCTCTTGATTTCAACCCTGATTTCCATTTAGAAAAATTAAAAGCTAATATGAAAATGAATGGCTAATTATAAATTTACTAAAAAAGCAGTTGAAGATTTATCCAAAATTTGGAATTATAGCTATTACAATTGGTCTGAAAATCAAGCTGACAAATACTACCAAATGTTAATAGAAAACTGCAAAGAAATTGCAAGGAACCCCGAACTAGGTAAAAATTATACAGGAATTGCCATTAATTTATTTGGATTTAAATTAGGTCGGCATATTTTCTTTTACAGAAAACTTGAAGAAAACGAAGTGGAAATCACAAGGATTTTGCGCGAACAAATGGATTTAGAAAGTAGAATAATGGAAAAATAAGTTCACATATCATTGTGTAACGGGCCATGCCACAGTTGAGCTTCTGAGCAGAACTGAAACCGCGTTAAAATCTGCGGTACAGGCGGCTTCAATTTACCTTTGTGTGCGAGTATTCCGGACTAAAATGTACAACAGATTCCGGAGTAAAATGCACAATCGAACCAGGAGTAGAATGCAATAAAAGATTAATTTGAAAGAAGCGATGAATAAATCATACTTTGAATGGTAATTTTTTAATCGTTTTAGGAACCTTTACAAAGAATTTGCACCTGGATTAATCAAAAAAACAGAATCGCCGGATTTTTTAACCAGAAAGGGTAAAATTGTCATAGGAATTGAGATTTTGTAAATTCCCAAACCTGAAAATAAAAATGCAATAATAATTTTACAAAAACTTGAGGAAAAGTAACTGCATACAATTAAATTCAAGTGTTGATAAATTAGGAATTTTTCAGCTTTATTTGGCAAACCCATTTCTAAATGAATTTAATTCATAACTAAATACATTTAGCTTTTTTCTAAATAGGGGTACTCCAAACCTAAATGCATTTACCTTTTTGTTAAATGCATTTATGATTTTTCTTAATAGGGGTAGTCCAAACTTAAATGCATTTACCTTTTTGTTAAATGCATTTATGATTTTTCTAAATTGGGGTAGTCCAAACCTAAATGCATTTACCTTTTTGTTAAATGCATTTATGATTTTTCTGAATAGGGGTAATCCAAACTTAAATGCATTTACCTTTCTGTTAAATGCATTTATGATTTTTCTAAATAGGAGTACTCCAAACCTAAATGCATTTAGCTTTTTGTTAAATGCATTTACATTAATAACAGGGTTAATTTTTTCAAAATACAATTCATTATACTTCTTATAAAACTGCTTAAGCATTATATCTGCTGCAATAAGCATAAAATTTTACCGAACCCGGATATAATTAACTAGTTTTATATATTTTTGCGCTTCATTATTTTTTAAAATATTTCAGAAATGTCAAAAGGAATTACCAGTAGAAGCGAAAACTATTCGCAATGGTACAACGATATTGTAATGAAAGCTGGGCTGGCCGAAAATTCTGCGGTACGCGGCTGTATGGTCATTAAGCCTTATGGTTATGCCATTTGGGAAAAAATGCAGGCAGCGCTCGACAAACTTTTCAAAGAAACCGGCCACGAAAATGCCTATTTCCCGCTTTTCATCCCCAAATCATTTTTTGCCAGGGAAGCCAAACATGTAGAAGGATTTGCCAAAGAATGTGCCGTGGTTACTCATTACAGGTTGCGCACCACTGCTGATGGAAAAGGGGTTGAGGTAGATCCCGCTGCAAAGCTCGAAGAAGAGCTTATTGTAAGGCCTACTTCCGAAACCATTATCTGGAATACCTATAAAAACTGGATTCAGTCGCACCGCGATTTGCCAATCCTGATTAACCAATGGGCCAATGTGGTGCGCTGGGAAATGCGGACACGCCTTTTTTTACGTACAGCCGAATTTCTCTGGCAGGAAGGTCATACAGCCCATGCCACTGAACAGGAAGCCATAGAAGAAACCCGTAAAATGGTAGATGTTTATGCCAATTTTGCCGAAAACTGGATGGGTGTTCCGGTAATTAAAGGTTCAAAATCAGAATCGGAGCGCTTTGCAGGTGCTGTTGATACCCAGGCCATTGAAGCCCTAATGCAGGATGGAAAAGCATTGCAGGCCGGTACTTCTCATTTTTTGGGACAGAATTTTGCCAAAGCTTTTGATGTTAAATTTGCGGATAAGGACGGGAATTTATCTTATGTCTGGGCTACTTCGTGGGGGGTTTCTACCAGATTGATGGGTGCACTTATCATGGCCCATTCCGATGACAACGGATTGGTACTGCCTCCTAAACTGGCTCCTTATCAGGTAATTATTGTGCCTATTTATAACAATTTCGACCAGTTGGACCAGATTACCGTAAAAGCCAACGAAATGATGGCAGAATTGCGGAAAAACGATATTTCGGTCAAATTCGACAACAGGGATACCCACCGCCCGGGCCATAAGTTTGCCGAATACGAACTCAAGGGGGTTCCGGTTCGGATTGCCATAGGACCGCGCGATTTGGAACAGGGCAATGTGGAAATAGCACGCAGGGATACTCTCGAAAAGAAAATATATCCACAGGCTGATTTGGTAAATACTGTTAAAAAACTGCTTGAAGATATTCAGACAAATATTTACCAGAAAGCACTGAAATTCAGGAATGAAAATACTTTTAAAACAGACAGTTACGACGAATTTAAAAAAATCCTCGATACCACCGGCGGCTTTATTTTAGCGCATTGGGACGGAACCGCCGAAACAGAGGAAAAAATAAAAGAAGAAACCAAGGCTACCATCCGGTGCATTCCTTTCGACTCACCCGAAGAAAATGGTAAATGTATTTATTCAGGCAAACCTTCAACGCGTAGGGTATTGTTTGCCCGGGCATATTGAAAAACAGGAAATTATACTGGAAAAGGGCGCCAATTCGACGTCCTTTTTTTTGTTTAACCCGCATTTGTCATTTAGAAAAATTCTAATGACAATTTTGGGTTTAAGCGTATTGTGAAATATTTTGAATAACTTATCTTTGGACATTTTCGGAAAGAAATGAAAATCGAAATTAAAGCAATTACCGACAGAATTAAGCCATTGTTGCAACCGGAAAAATCGGCTGTTTTATTTGTACACCACAATCCCGACGGCGATGCCATTGGCAGTGCCTTAGGGCTTTACCATTACCTGGTTGACAAATTAAAGCAGGTTTCGGTTATTTCACCCAATAATTTTCCTGATTTTTTAAAATGGATGCCGGCAGTTGAAAAAGTGTATTTTTTCGACAGCCAGGAAGAAATCTGCAGGAATTTAATATCGAAAGCCGATATCGCCATTTATTGCGATTTTAACGATATAAAAAGAATTGAAAAGACCGGACAGTCGCCATTAAAAGACGGGGCCATTACAATCATGATCGATCACCATCCGCAACCTGTTGAATTTACTGATTTTATAATCAGCGACACCTCAGTAAGTTCCACTGCCGAGCTGGTCTTTGAATTTATTGAAGCCCTGGAAAACGGGTTTCCAAATAATATTAACCTGGCTGATTGTTTATTAACCGGAATTATAACCGATACAGGCCTTTTTAACCATAATTCTGAATCCGAACGTACATTTGAAATTGTGGGCAAACTTCTGAAAGCCGGGGCCAACAAAAAATATATCATTGACAAAGTGTACAACGAATATCCTTTTAACAGGATGAAATTGCTTGGAAATGCGCTTTATAAAAATCTTCACTTTTATCCTGAATATTCCACCGCTTTTATTGCCCTTTCAAAAAAGGATTTGGATGAACATAACCATAAAATGGGCGATACGGAAGGTTTTGTAAATATGGCGCTTTCGGTTGCAGGCGCTAATTTTGCAGGAATTTTTCTCGAAAAAAATGATCATGTAAAAGTCTCATTCCGGTCGAGAAAAGATTTTGATGTTAACCTTTTTGCCCGGAAACATTACAACGGGGGAGGCCATAAAAACGCTTCGGGTGGAAAATCTTTCGCTTCATTTAATAAAACCATTGATGATTTCGTTCTGTTGTTGAACCAATACAAAAATGAACTCAACCAATCCTGATTTTTCTGCTTTAATTTTCACTAAATTTTCTTTGCGTAGAATGAAAAATAATGCTCGCTTGATTTTTTGGATTATCGGAATAGCAATTTCTGCCGCGGTTTTTTCTTCTTCGTGCGAAAGAAAGGAGAATGTAAAAAAACCATTGACAAAAGAAGAAAATGAGAGGTACAATAAATCGCTTGAGGTGGCGAATAAATATCTTACCACATTGGACGCCGAACGAATTAAAAGCTATGCAAAACGCAGAAACTGGGATCTGACGGAAACTAAATCTGGTTTGTGGTACCAGGTGTATGAACGGGGAAAAGGGCCAAAATCCAAAGAGGGGCAGGTGGCCGTTTTAAAATACAAAATCTCGCTTCTCGATGGCACGGTTTGTTATTCCTCCGATTCTCTTGGCGTAAAACAATTTGCAATCGGACATGGAGGCGTGGAATCAGGCCTTGAAGAAGGCATTCTTTTAATGGGAAAGGGAGATAAAGTCAGGCTCATTCTTCCGCCTTACAGGGCACATGGCCTGATTGGTGATTTGAACAGGATTCCTGCCCGTTCTATTATTGTGTATGAGCTTGAAATTGTTGATTTATTGAATTAACAAGGCAAACCAACAATTAACCAATTTTAACTTTTACCGGGGCATTTGGTTTCAACGAATGCCATGTTATTCATTTCCAATCTAAACCAGCCTTCATTTGCTTGTTTTGTTACTATTTCAATAAAATTGTAAAAAATACATTTTAAAAATATTTTTTAATTTTAGGTCTTGGATTTGTAGGAAAAGATAAAATGACAGAACTGGAGATATATAATGAACTGCATGGAGAGGAAGAAATTAAAAATTCTTTCATGGAACTATTGTCATTTTGTCCGAGATGTAATACTTTAAAAAACAAAAAATTACTTATTTCTGCCTACAATTTTGCCTACGATGCCCATTTGGGGATGAAAAGAAAAACGGGCGAACCTTTTATTGCCCATCCTCTTGAAGTATGTAAAATAGTGGTGAAAGAAATCAAACTTGGCGTAACATCGGCAGTTTGTGCTTTATTGCACGATGTGGTGGAAGACAATGAAGATATTTCGCTGGAGATGATTGCTGAAAAATTTGGTGAAAAAGTGGCTTCCATCATCGATGGATTGACAAAGATTACCAATGTTTATGACGATGAGCAAAACGTTCAGGCCGCTACTTTCCGTAAAATGCTGATGTCCATTCCCAAAGACATCCGGGTGATATTGATTAAACTGGCCGACCGGCTCCATAATATGCGTACCCTCGATGGAATGTCAGAAAACAGGCAGATTGTAAAAGCCGGCGAAACCTTATATGTTTATGCTCCACTTGCCCGCAGGTTGGGATTAAATAAAATTGGGAGGGAACTTGAAGATTTGAGTTTTAAATTCCATTTGCCCGAAAACTACAACAAACTCATGCAGATGATTGAAAACACCAGGGAAAAAAGGGATAAAATACTGGATGAGTTCAAAACAAAAATGGCAACTGTGCTCGAAAAAGAAAAAATAAGTTATGAAATAATCGGGGTTCGAAAATCGCTCTATGCCACCTGGACAAAAATGAACGACAAGCAGCTGTCATTTGATGAGATTCATAATTTTCAAACCATCAGGCTTATTTTTAAACCCAAAGGACGAATTACAGAGCGGCGACAGTGTTACAACATCTATTCTCTGGTAACAGACGTATTTATGCCCAGGAAAGGCAGTTTGCAGGATTTGGTTAAAAACCCTAAAGCAAATGGTTTTGAAGCTTTAATTGTTGATATCATGATTAGTGATGGAAACTGGCGCGAAGTGCAAATCCTGAGCAATAGAATGGCTGAAATTGCCGAAAGGGGCTATTCATCCGAAAAACAGGTGGGCCGCTACAAAGAACCCAGCGAAAGGGATAAGTGGATTGAAAGTATTGGCGACCAGCTGCTTAATCCTAAAAAAAGTGACCTGGATTTTTTAGACAATTTTAAATTAAACCTTTATATATCAGAAATATATGTTTTTACCCCTGCCGGTAAAATTGTAAAACTTCCCAGGGGAGCCACAGTGCTCGATTTTGCTTTTCAGATTCATACAGAACTTGGTTTTCATTGCATTGGTGCCAAGGTAAACAAAAAGTTGGTAAACATTGGCTACGTGCTTAACAGTGCCGATCAGGTGGAGGTTTTGGATTCGAAAAGTGCCAAGCCGGAAATTAACTGGCTGGATATAGTGGTTTCTGCACGGGCTAAAGACAGTCTGCGGGCTTATTTTAAAAAAGAACAAAAAGACAATGTACACGAAGGAGAAAAAAGACTGAAAGAAATACAGGCCAGTATTGACATGGAAACGGACGAGGTTACCATCAACAAGCTGGTTGCCTATTTTCAATGTAAAGACAAACTGGCATTTTACGATAGGGTAGGGCGAAACCTAATTACAAGATCAGAATTAATCAAAGGATTTAAATCAGTTTCTTCGCCGGGACTGTTCGAAGGAATTCTGCCTTCATTTCTACGCCAGAAAAATTCAGAGAATATAATTATACCTAAACCCTATTTCAGCCATAAATCTCCTTTTATAGCCGAAGAATTTGTTGATTTGCCCGAATACAGCCTGGCCGATTGTTGTCATCCTATACCTGGAGATAAATCAATTGCCTACAAGGACGAAAGCGAAAATATTATTATCCACCAGATTAGCTGTAAAAATGCAATACGGCTGAATGCCGAACATGGTAAATCGGTGGCCAAAGTTTCGTGGAAGCAACATAAACTGAATCAATATCTTGCAACACTTTTTCTCAAAGGCATGGACAGAAAAAAAACGGTTCACGATTTGACCTATGTTATTTCTGACCAGATGAATGTGAACATAAAATCAATAAATATTTCCGGAAATAATGGAATATATGAAGGTACTATCGTGGTTTATGTTTCAAACCTTGATGTTTTAAATGCACTGATAGTTAAATTGAAACGAATTGATGGTATTATGGAAGTGAGAAGAATAGTTTTTTAATCCCTGCTCAAACTTGTTATGTTTCTGTTGTCAATTATTCTTTGCACCTTGTCATATCTAAATTGCCATTCGTAATTTAAAGTTTTACATGCGTTTTTTTAATATGTAATTTGACATGGATTTAGCTTTTTTTGTGTATTAGAATCATCGGAAAATAATTTAATTAACAAACTAATATTTAGGAGAATACGAACAATTTCTTAGGTTAAACCAATCTCTGGTTTTAAAAATTTTCAATTGAACAAAAAGGCAAATGAAAGAAATCCCGAATTTACCCATAATCCATAACAATAAGGCACATTTTATGAATGGCCAGGAAACGGAGAAGGTTTTTAATTTCGAAAAAATAAAAAAAGGGTTTGGTGAATTTGTTGAGAATTGCCACAGGATTAAAAATGAAGATGAAAAGAAATTGCTCTGGAGTGCTTATGATATTGCTTCAAAAGCATTAGACGGATTAAAGAAAAATTCACGTGAATATTACATTGAGCACTCTATTGAGGTAGCCAAAATTGTGACAAACGAAATAGGCCTGGGGGTAAGATCAGCCATTGCAGCCTTGTTTCACGATATAGCCGATGAAACTGATTTCGAGATAGAAGATATTGTGCAAACCTTTGGAGAAAAAACGGCAGCAATTCTCAAAGGGCTCACGAAAATTCGAGAAGTTATTGACAGCCAAAATGTTATTCAGGCCGAAGCTTTCAGGAAAATATTACTTACCCTATCGGATGATATCCGTGTTATTTTTATTAAAATTGCCGACCGTTTGCATCACATGCGTACTATTGATGCCTATCCGGAACCGAAAAGGATGAAAATCCTTACCGAGTCGTTATATGTTTATGTTCCACTGGCTCACAGGCTGGGATTGTACAATATTAAAACCGAACTTGAAGATTTAAGCCTTAAATACAAACAACCCGAAGTTTACCAGGAGATAAGCAGTAAAATATCCGGTTCGGAGAAGGACAGGACCCAATTCATTACTAATTTCTCCTTGCCAATTATTAAAGAGCTGGTTAATTTTGGATTCAAGTTCGAAATTGATGGAAGGACCAAATCCATATATTCCATCTGGAATAAAATGCAGAAAAAACACGTAAGTTTCAACGAAGTTTACGATCTTTTTGCCATAAGAATTGTTTTTCAGCCCAGCAGTGCTGAATATGAAATTGAAGAATGCTGGAAAATATATTCGCTGGTGGCCAGATTATATCCCCCGAAAATTGATAGGATAAGGGATTGGATTACTACCCCAAAACCTAATGGCTATGAAGCATTACACATTACGGTTTTAGGCCCTAAACACCGCTGGGTTGAGGTTCAAATCCGGTCGGAAAGAATGAATGAATTGGCTGAATTTGGATTTGCTGCCCACTGGAAATACAAGGGAATATCAGAAAATAAATCTGAACTTGATTTGTGGATAAATGAAATAAAAGAAAAACTGGGCGATCCGGGAAACTTTGCACAAGAGTTTTTCGACACTTTTAACATGAACCTGTTTTCGTCTGAAGTACTTGTATTTACACCTAAAGGGCAGATAATTAACCTGCCCAAGGATGCCACCGTACTCGATTTTGCATTTGAAATTCATACCAATTTGGCCTATAACTGCATAGGTGCTAAAATTGGCCGTAATGTAGTCCCGTTAAATCATGTGCTCAGCAGTGGCGACATTGTTGAAATCCTTACTTCCACAACCCAAAAGCCTTCCGAACAGTGGTATCATTACGTAACTACTGCCAAATCCCGAAAAGGCCTGAATAAAGTATTTCATGTTGAAAAACTTCATGACATCGGCGAAGGAAAAAAAATTTTCAAATACCTGGTTGCCAGGCATAACATGTTTGTTGACAACAAGGTGATTAAAAAAATTCTGAAACATTACCACCTTGCTTCTAAAAAGGAACTTTACCTGCAAATTGGCAGGGATGCCATTGACAGAAATGAACTTGTATCCATCATTAACCAGAAGGCCACCCTGGGATTGATGAAGTACTGGAAATTAAGGTTTAATGATGAAAAGTACATGGATCCAACTTCGCAACTCGATTCTTATAAAGAAACCCAGGAAATCCGGATTCCGACCTTTGTTGAACTTGCTTCCTGCTGTAAACCTTTACCCGGTGACGAAATTGCCGGCGTAGAAATTGATAAAAACAAAGTTGTAGTGCACAAAAGTAATTGCAAAAATTACCAGGATTTGGTTATGGTACAAGGTAATAATTCAATCAGTGTTGAATGGGTAATCAAAGAACTTTTGTCGCAGTTGTTTAAAATTGAACTTAATGGAAATGACAGACCAGGCATAGCAAACCAGGTTACGAATTTAATTTCGAACGAATTAAGTGTAAATATTAAATCGTTGCATTTCGATACAAATGGAAACAAATTTTACGGTTTTATTGAAGTATTTCTTCCAAATGAAGAGGTTTGCCAGGAACTGTTGAACTCCCTGAAAAAAATTCCGGGAATATCCGAAGCTAAAATTCTGAATGATTTTAGTGTTTCAAAAGTAAATAAAACAAATGAAATTGCTGTGAATTAAATACTTTCAATCAATTCTGATGGGGTATTTTCTCATTGAATTTTTCATTACCCACATGGCCATGGCCAGGCTTACAAGTGCCAATCCGAAAACCCCCGGGAATCCTATCAGCTCATAAAGAAAAACGCCAATCAGGGGCGCCAGCATTCCCCTTACCCCGGTTAGGGTTAAATGAATTGCCTGGTAGCTTCCAACTTCCTCATTTCTGCAAAAATAGGCTGACCCGATATACCATAACAGGGCCATCATGGCAGCAAAAAATCCGTAGGAGAGATAAGAAGCAATTAGTGAATAGTAAATTTTAATTTCCCAAATCACAATATAATTGTTGATATATTGGGTTAAAGCCATAAAAAACAAGTGAAAGAACATAGAAGCAAATGTATAAATGGCAAATTTCCTGGGATCAATTTTTCCAAGTAATTTCCCGAAAAACGGTAAAATTAAAATAGCCAATGTGTTATAGGCATTTTTATAAAAGGCCACGCTTGTATAGTTCAAATCGAGTATGTTGCTGAAAAATATAGTAATTACCGCCACTGTCGATAGCCATGCCCAGCCGTAGAGGCCAAAAGCTATTTCAAAATCACGATAGGGTTTATTGGTTTTAAGAATTTTCGAACTGTTTTTAAATGCATCTGCAATCGCTTTTCGAATAGGTTTCTTTTCTGAAGGAGTATAATTTTCATGTATCGGAATTTTTGTAAGGATAAAAATTGAAATTATACTCAGTAATGACGAAACGGGATAGAAATAAGTAAAAGAAAAATTATCAATATCAAGCATATAGCCAAATATAGACGTGGAAACCAGCATCATAATTTTATTGGCGGTGGAAGAGTAACCATAAAGCCTGCTGAAATTGGCATGGGAATACGAATTTTTAAGTAAAAAATTTATGGCCGGAAAAAGCAAAGGGTTGGCCATGTAGTAAATCAGGAAAACCAGTAGAAACAACACCTGGTAGATAAGGTAATTGTTTATCAGGCCCGGGCCGGTCGGAAAAAATGTAAAACAAACCAGGGGCAGCCTGGTAATAATTCCAACATACCTGATTAATGACTTTTTATTCTTTAGTTTTTTAAAAAATTCATCAATTATTATCGACAAAAGCAACACCAGTATGGTAAACTGAAACAAAAAACCGATTTCATAGTTTGAGCCCTTAAGGCTTTTAATTAATATAAATTCATTAAGGGCAAATAACCCCAGAATTAATCCGTCAATCACTGAATAAGCCAGGTGGAGGACAAATGCTTTTTCTTCGGAAACTGAAATTTTAAGGTATTTTTTTATCATCCTTTCAGGATAAAATTTAAAGAAGGCAAAAATAGCAAGTATTTTTGTACCATTCCTGAAATAAATAGTTTAGGGATTGGTAAAATTACTTTTGAACCGAAGTTTTTTTTACCTTTAACCACCGGTAAATAAAAGAATTTCAAACACGTAAAATGCCAGGCAAACTTTACTTAATACCCAGTAGCTTGGGTGATTCAGGGATAAACAGGATTATTCCCGGATTTAACCTCGAAATTATTAACCATATCCATCATTACATAGTTGAAGATATAAGGTCGGCACGCAGATTTTTATCAAAATGCGGAATTAAAACCAGGATTGATGATCTGACATTTTATACCCTGAATAAGTTTACCCAGCCACAGGATTTTGAAAATTATTTAAATGTAATAAAAAAAGGCAATGATACTGGCCTGATTTCAGAAGCGGGCTGTCCGGCTGTTGCCGACCCGGGCGCTGAAATTACACGACTGGCCCATTTATCAGACATTGAAATTGTACCATTGGTGGGGCCTTCTTCCATTTTACTTGCTCTTATGGCTTCGGGATTAAACGGACAAAAATTTGCCTTTAATGGTTATTTACCGGTGAAGGAAAACGAAAGACAGGTTCAGTTAAAAAAAGATGAACAACGATCGAAACAGGAATCTCAAACCCAGATTTATATTGAAACTCCTTACCGAAATAACCAGTTGCTAAAATCCCTAACAGAGAACCTTCAGTCAAAAACACGATTATGTGTAGCCGCCGATTTAACCCTTGATACAGAATCTATAAAATGTTTATCTGTAAATGAATGGAAAAAAATTAACATGGATTTAAACAAAAAACCCTGTATCTTTCTATTTCTCGCCTGAATTTTTAAATAGCCAGGTTTCGCAATGCAACTAATGTTTTTATGGTTTTGTCTTTAATATTAGATTAACCAAAAGCTTTTAAATAAATAATAAATATTGTAAATTTATTGCAACTTTAAATTAATTACTATTGTGACACAGGTTAAAAACACTATAAACATTAACACCCGGCAATCGGTTGAACCTGAGGCATTATTGATTCTCGATCAGCTCTATGCAATCGTATACGTTTGTGATATTGAAAATGGGAAAATATTGTATATGAACAGCCAGGCAAAAAAGGTTTATGGCGAAATGGAAGGAAAGATTTGCTGGGAAGTTTTTCAAAAAGAAGGTAATTCAAGATGCTCCTATTGTTCGAATGAATTTTTTAAAAAACAAAAAAATGAAGAAAAAGTGGTTATCAGGGATCATTTTAATGCCTTTGATGATAACTGGTACGAAGTGCAGGATCGGATAATATTATGGACTGATGGAAGAAAAGCTAAATTACAGGTTGCCTATAATATTGACCACCGGAAAGAAGACGAGAAAAAGCTTATAAAACTCTATACCCACCAGGAACTTTTTTCGAAAATTGCGATATCGTTCAACAACAATACAAGTTTTGCCAATAAAGTAAACGATGTACTGGCGCTTATCGGAAAATTTGTAGATGCAAGCAGGGTTTCCATTTTTGAAAATAAAGACAAACCGAACGAAACCTGGCTTACTTACGAATGGTGTAAAAATGGGATTGCACCAAAAATAAACAGGCTGGCTTCTATCAAATACTCAAGTTCACATTCATTCTATAACCAGATTATAAGGGATAATTTTTTTATTGCCTCTGACCTTGAGGATGACGAATTTCATGAACCTTTTTCAGTTTTCAGGGAAAATGGCGTAAGGGCATTGCTTTTGGTCCCGGTTTATCTGCATGGCAAGCATACAGGTTTCCTCGATTTTGAAATGGTTAACGAAATAAGAATCTGGAAAAAAGAAGAAATAAAACTTTTAAAAACATTAGGAAATATTATTTCAACCTCTTTTGAAAGGAAACTACTTGAAGAAAAAAGAATTCGCTACGAACACAGTTTAAAGGAAGCCAATGCTACCAAGGACAAGTTTTTTTCTATAGTTACCAATAACCTTTTAACTCCATTTACTGATTTAAAGAGCCTTTCAACAATTCTTCTCGAGAATTTTAATAAATGGGACGACAACAAGCGGATTAAATTTGTGAAATCAATAAGTGAATCCTCGGATCATGGGTATAAACTTCTGGAAAATTTAATGACCTGGTCGAAAATACAGTCCGGGCAGCTGGAATTTATGCCTCAAAAAATAGATTTAAGAAGTGTTATCAATTTAACTTTCGAACAGCTTAAAGCACAGGCAGAAATTAAAAAAGTAACCCTTGAAGGCCTTCCTGATGATTTTGTATTTGTATTTGCCGATTATTTAATGGTGAATGCTATTTTTAAAAACCTGGTTTCGAATGCCATCAAATTTAATCATACGGGGGGATTGGTGAACATTAGTTTAAAAGATTCGGAAGAATTTGTCGAAATTAGTGTTGCCGACAATGGAATTGGAATTGAAAAACCTTTCCTGAATCAACTTTTCAGAATTGATTTGGATAATATGAGTTTTGGACCCTTACAGGAGAAAGGAACCGGGCTTGGACTGATCATTTGCAGGGAATTAGTTGAGAAACATGGCGGACAAATATGGGTGGAAAGTAAGCCTGGTAAAGGCAGTGCATTTAAATTTACCCTGCCGAAGCACAAGAAAAAATAGTATCCGTATTATTTCTTAATACCAATAATCTTCTGAATTTCGTATAGTTTGTTTAATGCTTCAACCGGTGTAAGGTTCATAATGTCGAGTTTTGAAATCTCATCCCTGATTTTTTTCAAAACAGGATCGTCGAGTTGGAAAATTGACAATTGGTAGCCTTCGCGTTTTTTTGTAATTGAGTCAACCGGTCTAACTGGTGTTTGGGTATCGCGTGATTTTTCAAGTTCAGTTAATATCTGGTTTGCCCTGTCGACAACACTTACAGGCATTCCTGCCATTTTAGCCACATGTATCCCAAAGCTGTGTTCGCTTCCACCTTTTACCAGTTTGCGAAGAAAAATTACCTTGTTTCCTATTTCTTTCACCGAAACGTTGAAATTACATATCCGCGAAAAGGATTTTTCCATTTCGTTTAATTCGTGGTAATGCGTGGCAAACAAGGTTTTGGGCCTATATTGCGGGTGCTCGTGAAGGTATTCAACAATGGCCCATGCAATGGAAATTCCATCATAAGTGCTGGTTCCACGTCCCAATTCATCAAATAAAACAAGGCTTTTGTCCGAAACATTATTTAAAATACTTGCCGCTTCGTTCATTTCAACCATAAAGGTCGATTCTCCCTGCGATATATTGTCGCTTGCCCCAACCCGTGTAAAAATCTTATCTACCAGCCCTATTCTGGCTTTCCCTGCCGGAACATAACTTCCAATTTGGGCCAGCAATACGATAAGGGCCGTTTGACGCAATAAAGCCGACTTTCCGGCCATATTCGGTCCGGTTATTATAATTACCTGTTGGTCTTTATCATTCATTAAGATGTCATTACTGATATAGCGCTCTCCTTCGGGCAGTTGATGTTCAATTACAGGATGGCGGCCTTCGCGTATATCTATTTCATTATCATCGGTTAATTCAGGTTTGCAGTAATTGTATTCTTCCGCAATCACCGAAAAAGAAAGCAAACAATCGAGCTGCGCAACTTTTGAGGCATTCAGTTGAATAATTGAAATATAATCATTCAGATGAATCAGGAGATCATTATACAGTCGGGATTCAATTTCAAGAATTTTCTCTTCGGCACCCAGAATTTTGGTTTCGTATTCTTTTAATTCATCATTAATGTACCTTTCAGCACTAACAAGCGTTTGTCGTCTGACCCAATTTTCCGGAACCTTATCTTTATGAATGTTCCTGACTTCGAAATAATAGCCGAAAACACTGTTATAGCCTACTTTTAGCGACGAAATCCCTGTTTTTTCTATTTCGTTCTGCTGAATTTGTAATAGATAGTCTTTGCCAGAAAAAGCAATTTTTCTTAATTCATCCAGCTCTGCTGAAACCCCTTCGCGGATTACATTTCCTTTTTGTAGTTGGGGAGGTGGATCATCGTTAATTACATGATTAATTTTTTCTACCACCGATAAGCAGGGATTAAGCTGATCGCCTGTTTTTTCAAGGCCTTCATTCCCCGATTTAAGGCAGTCTTCGCGAATTAATGCAATGGCTTGTAAAGAATGTTTTAATTGCACTATTTCCCTGGGATTTACCCTTAAGAGCGCAACTTTTGAAATTAACCTTTCCAGATCGCCAATTAACCTGATATTTTTTTCAATGGCCGATTTTCTTTCCGGGTTTAACAGAAAAAACTCCACAATATCTATTCGCTCTGAAATTGGTTTTTTGTTTTTTAACGGAAGTACTAGCCAGCGTTTTAACAGGCGCGAACCCATGGGCGAATTTGTTTTGTCGATAATGTCAACAAGACTTTTACCACCTTCATGCACCGGGGTAAGAATTTCTAAATTTCTAACTGTAAACCTGTCCATCCACACATGATGTTCCTGCTCTATCCGGTTAAGTTTGCTGATGTGCTGAAGTTGTGTGTGATGTGTCAAATCAAGGTATTGCAAAATAGCTCCGGCAGCTGTATTTCCCAGGGTTAGCTTTTCAACACCAAATCCTTTCAGAGAATTTGTGTCAAACTGCTTCAAAAGCCTTCCGGTGCTCGTATCTTGGGTAAACATCCAGTCTTCAAGCGGGTAGTGGTAGTATTTGCCACTGAATTGTTCCCTGTAAAATTCCTGCTTGCTTCTCTCCACCAAAACTTCCTTTGGTTTAAATCCTGCAAGCAATTTGTCTATATAATCGTAATTGCCCTGTGCAGTATAAAATTCGCCTGTAGAAATATCCAAAAAAGCAATACCCGCCTCATTTTTTTCAATATGCACACAGGCAAGGTAATTGTTTTCCCTGTTTTCTAAAATTTGATCGCTTATTGAAATGCCGGGTGTAACCAATTCTGTCACACCTCTTTTTACAATATTTTTAGTGAGTTTCGGATCTTCAAGTTGTTCGCAGATAGCAACCCTTTGCCCGGCACGCACAAGTTTTGGCAAATAAGTATCCAATGCATGAAAAGGAAATCCTGCCAGTTCAACAAACGAAGCCGCCCCATTGGCCCTGCGGGTTAATGTTATACCCAGAATTTTTGATGTTTTTATTGCATCTTCGGAAAAAGTTTCGTAAAAATCACCAACCCTGAATAAAAGAATAGCATCCGGATGTTTTGATTTAATTTCCAGGTACTGCTTCATCAAGGGTGTCTCAACCGGATTATGGTCTGCCAACGCGATTTAATTTAGTTTTGCCAAAGATATGAAATCCTTACAAACCTTTAATAATTGTTGATAACTTTGGATTTTTTGACGGTTTTAACAGAACCCATGTTTTCTGAATTGACTTAAATTCTTTGAATAAATATCTGTATTGATTTTTATAAAATTTAAATAGGGAAGATAGTATTCTATGAAATAAATAGCGGGGCGAAATTAATTTTTGTTTATGCAGAATGATTCTATGCTGCCTGTTTTATTAAAATTTCAGACTAATTCCACTGTAAAAATTCAAAGGCAACCCGGGATAATAATACCTTGGCGCAACCCCGTTTAAGGAGGGTGCATTTACAACTATCATCGAAGCATAATGGGTGTTGGTAATATTATTGATGCCAAAATTCAGGTTTAATGCAGTTTCTCCTTTTAGTACAAACCTGTATTCAGCTTTGAGGTTAGATAAGGTATATCCCGGGACGAATTCTGTGTTGTCATCGTTAAGATATTGAAAACCAAAGTATTGGAAATTGTAATAAAATTGTATTGATTTGTAAGGCCGCCAAATCAACTGCGCAGTATACACCTGATTTGGAATTCCTGGCAGAACATTACCATCATAGTTAATTCCGTCGTCGGTGAAATTAATAAACTGGTTTGTTGAAAAAGTATAGGTCATATTCAGCTCAATTTTACCTGGAAAGGCGATTGAATTAAAAACTTCTGAAAATACCTGTAACTCAAAACCCTTGTGCCGTGTTTGTCCTGCATTAATCCCGGTAAAAATATCTTCGCTTATTCTTTTTGTTACCAACAGGTTTTTTAGTTCAATCCAGTAAAGCGCTGCTTCAATTTTAGTGGTTTGGTTGAAAACTGAAATACGATAGCCGGTTTCAAACTGCCATCCCGTTTCAGGCTTTAAATCAGGGTTAATCTGTCCATCTGGCAAAAGTGTTTCTTCGGGTGAGGGCAATGAAAACCCATGCCCTGCCGAAGTGTAGACACCTGATTTTTTGCCCGTTTTCAAGTTTAAACCTATCCGGGGCGAGAATATAACCGGAAAATGATACTTGCCATTTTGATCGCCATTTTCGGAATATAAGTCGGTTAGGGAATATTCTATATAATTTAATGCAGAAGCTATTGATATTTTTAGTTTTGCAGCCGGATTCAGATTCACAATGCCAAAAATATTAAGTTGTCGCCTGATTTCTTTGTTCCGGTTTATTGTCGAGTCATTTAAATCAAGTTGCCACTGATAGTTTTCAGCAAAAAACTCAGTCCCGGCTATCCATTCTGTTTTGTCAGTTTTAATTGAAAACCTGTTTCTAAATCCAATTTCAGTGGTTTGGTCGTCAAGATTGTTAAAGGGTCTTTTCTCGAAACCATTATTGTATTTGGCAAAAATGGTTAAGTGGTTGTTCATTGTCATATTAATTTTGTTTTCGATTGAAATCCCACCTATTATTTTAGTGTTTTTTTCGTATCCTTCCACCGCTTTCCATGCGGGCGCTGCCATTTCAGGATTGTTATCGTACATATTCTTATTCAATGAACTGGGTATTCCTGCATTTGTTCCTATAACCGCAAGGATAGGGGAGATTTTTATTTTTTTCCTGTTCCACTTTCCCGAAATTATTACCGAAAACTTTTGGTAAAGGTTGTTTTCACGGTATCCATCTGATTTTGTAAATCCTGCACCCGTATAAAATGATGAGTTCTTTGCTGTAAAGCTTGCCGATGATAGTATTTTAAAGGTATTGAAACTACCGTATTGCATAAAAACTTCTTTTCGGGGTGTGCCATCAGAAGGGGTGAAAAAATTAAGGCTCCCGCCAAGGCCTGAACCATAAAGCGCGGAGGAAGGGCCTTTAATAATTTCAACTTTTCCTATTGTCTGGATATCAAGTTCTTCGGGAGTTGAAACACCATCAGCCTGGGTTAAAGGAATTTCATTCAGGTAGGCTTTAATCCTGTTCGAATTATAAGGCGTGCGGCTCCCCATGCCCCTGATTACGATTCGGTTAGTGGAAAGAGTGCCATTTTGCATATAAACGCCAGGTACATTGTTTAGTATTCGCTGCAATTGAATCCCATCTCCGGTTTGAAGTATTTTGTTGTTGATAAGGGCTATATTTCCGGGAATTTCACCCGGACCATCAATATGATAATAAGCTTCAATGATAGCCGTTTGCAGTATCAATGCCGAATCAGTATAAAAAGTTTCGCTTTCGGTACCTTTATTTTGCTGAGCAAACAATAACTGATCCGATGCAATCAAAAACATTGATAGAAGAACTTTTTTAAATACCGGCATCTGATTTTATTCTATTGGAACCAGCCTGACTATCTTTCCCGGATTTTCTATAGAAACATATATTAATCCATCAGCACCCATAATTACATTTCTAACCCGGCCTATTCCTTCGAGGAGTTTTTCGTGATGGATTACCTTTTTATCATAAATTACCATTCGCTCAAGATAGAGAAACCTTAAAGATCCCACTAAAATATTGTTTTTCCAGTTAGGATACCTGTTGCCGGTTACAAAGGTCATTCCGCATGGTGCAATGGATGGTAACAAATAAAAAAACAGGTTGTTCCATTCCTTCTTTCCGGGTGTAAGGGGTGAGTATAGTTCCATCGTAATTAATTCCATACGAAATTTCCGGCCATCCGTAATTCAAACCAGGCTTAATTAAATTTAATTCATCGCCCCCCTTTGGGCCGTGTTCGGTTTCCCAAATGTCCCCGTTAACAGGATCTATGCATGTTCCCTGAGGATTCCTGTGTCCGAAACTGTAGATGGATGCAAGTGCGCCTTTCGTATCAACAAAAGGATTGTCTTTCGGGATTGTACCGTCATCATTTATTCTGTGGATTTTTCCATTCGTATTGTCCAGTTTCTGGGCAAAATCGAAATGTTGTCCGCGATCGCCAATTCCAAAATACAATTGCCCTTTGTTGTCGAAAGCAAGTTTACACCCAAAATGATAATTCCTGTTGGTTTGGGGTTTCCCTGTAAAAATTACCTGAATGTCAGTTAGTTTATTGGCATTTAGCTTTGCCCTCATAATGGCTGTATTTCCTTTTATTTCTTTACTTTCCTTATCCAACGCCGAATAGCTGAAATAAATCCAACCGTTTTTCTCATATTCTGGATGAAGGCAAATATCAAGCAACCCGCCTTGTCCAATTGCCATTAATGGTGGTACCCCTTCAATGGGTGCCGAAAATTTCCCTTTTGAAAAGAGCAGGAGTTTACCATCACGTTCCGAAATCAATAAATCACCGTTTGGCATTACGGCAAGTCCCCAGGGTACATTAAGCCCTGAAACTACCGTGTCGACTACAAACTTTTGAACCGATGATTCAACAATCGGTGAAATGGCTGGTTTTAATTTACTACGGTCTTCAGGAATGCCTTTTTTTACATAAGCCGCTAAAGCTACTATTTCGGTATCGGTAAATGTTTTCCGGAACGACGGCATTCCTATTTTTTCAATTCCTGATTTTATGCTGTTTATCGCTGATGAATCGGTGGTTTCATTCATCCATTTTTTATGGGCAAATTTTTCAAGGTTTTGTCCGTGACACCCGGCGCAGAAATTAGCATAATTTTCAGCAGCAGGCCTGTCGTCTTTCAGACTTTTTATTTTATTCGTTTGTATAAATGAACCCTGCGTTATCCAGATAGTTATGGCTAATAGTATTAAAGTTATAACGTTCACAGTTTTTTTTAGGTTTTTCATGTGTTTTATTTTACTTTAATTTATAATGAATCAGATTATCTTCCTGAATATTCTTCGTTTTAAACAACAATAAATTTACTTTTTTTTGCGGTTAAATGAAATTCAGTTTTTAAAATCTATTTGTCTGCTTCCTTATCAACATGTGGTTTCTTAATTCTTTTTTGTCGAATTAAAAAATTCCTTATATTTCAAATTTTACATTGATAATCAATCACATAGTACTTAACAACCATAACTCAGTTTAGCAATTTTATGAATTACCAATGACCAAATTTATTTTTGTGATTTTAACCGAGCAGGCAGATTGATCAGGGACGGATTTAAAATTAAGTTCCACTGGAAATATTTTCTTTCATAAAACTGAAAGGTCTTGTCCTTTAAATGGATTTATTTTATGCACCAAAATTTGGATGATTCAGGTATCAATTAATTAGAGAATTAGAATTCTTTGGTCTACTTTTCAGGGCACCAGGGGTATAAAATACAGATAATAAAATAGGTTAGATGAATTATTTTGTCCGTGGCCGTATTTGAAACTTGTTAATTACAGTTAAATCTTTATCATAAAGTCTCAAATAATATCATTAATTCTTTATTTCATTTTCATTATTTTCAACAGGGTCAACGGATTTATTCTGATCTTCCTCTTCCTTTACGGCTTCACTATTTGATTTCTTTTTTAAATTATCTTTCTTTTTCTTTTTATTCTGAAAAGTGATGGTTTTCCAAAAACCTGTAAATAATTCCCCAAGTGTGGTGAATTCTTTCCGGTAAAAAACACCTACACCCTGGGTATACAGTCCTTTGTCAGGATTGTCTTCATTACGTTCGTTGGTGCGGTTAAATGCTTTTGAGCGGAGGGTGCCTTTCTTGTTCATTTTTACTTCAATTTCAACATCACCCACTATTTTATTCGGGTTACCCTGCGTTTTGGTTGAACTTGTAGAATTGCTTCCTCCCACACCAGCATTGGCATTTATACTTACCCTTTCGTTAAAAAGTTGGGTTGAAAGCGCCACTTCTACTTCATCTGAGGAAACTTCGGTTCCCTGCTTGTAATTTACCCCGATATCAAAGTCATCGCTTATTTTTGACAACCAGTTACTCAACTGGTTCGAAAGCATCTCAAATGCATTGTTCGAAAGCGCTCCTCCACCCGCGGCATCATCAGTAGATTGCACCGAGGGCAAGGGTTGAAATTTGCCTAATATCAGCAATGATAGAATTTGCTGGTTCAAATCGTCCTGTGCGAGCGCGTTTATATTTGACAAAACCGGCTCCTTTGCATCTGGAAGCATTAGGCCGAAATCGATTCTGGGCTCATTCAACGAGCCTTTCATCATCAGGTTACACTCCACATTTGTTTTTTGTTCTTTATAGTTCTGATCCTGCATTAAATCAAATAAAGAAACCTTTCTTATTTTGTAAACTGCTGTTAAATCAAGTCCTGCATTATACGGATCACCGTTCCACCTTAATGTACTGCCCGGATCAACAATAAACTTTTTATTTACCAGGTTTTTTAAGGTAAATAGATAATCTCCTTTTGTTATAGTGTAGGTGCCGAACAGAAATACGTCTCCAACTGTATTTACTTTAATGTCAAGATTTCCCATCCCCCTGACTTTAATCATATCGCCCACAGTCTCGTCCATTATTATTTGCATCTCAGCATCGGAGGTAGCTTCAAGTTCAAAATTGATGTTAATACCACTTAAATCTACATGTTGTTCATCTTTTACTTCCAATTCAGACGTATCGCGGTCTACAAATTTTATGTAACTGCTTTCTGAAACTTCGCTACTCGCAGTAAGGGGAAGAAAAAACCTGGTTCCTTTCTCGGTTTTCAATTTTATATTGATGTCCATGTTTTCGGGATCCCCCCTGAGGTTAATTCCTCCGCTGGCATATACTGTTCCGTAAAAATCGGATGAATCGGTTTCCTGGGTTTTCAAAAACAGGAAATTATGGGCATCTAATGAAATGTCGAGCTTAATATTGTCGAAATTCTTATGGGTAATTTTTCCGCTGAGATAAGCATAGCTGTTCCTTCCTGCATTAAGCTGAACTTTATCAATCCTTATCTGGTTATTTTCAATAAAAAGACTGTCGGTAAAACTATATACAGTTTGGATATAATTAACCTTAAAACCGGCCCTTATAAATTTTAACCTGGCTGAAATGTCCGGTTCGCTGGTAGTTCCTTTTATTTTAAGGTTTCCGCTTATTTTACCGTCAATATCCGAAATATATTCCTGTACAAACGGGGTTACCATAGCAAATGGGAACCGGTTCACTTCTGCATTAAAATCGAGTTTGTCATCTTTTACAAAATATTTCCCTGCAAGAATAAGGTTTTTGGTATTCACCAGTTGCGTTTCGGCATTCAGGGTAAGTATTGAATTTAAATTGTCCCATTCGGCTATTGTACGTATATCTCCAAGGCTGTGTTCATTTATTTGTAAATCTTTTATCGAATCATTCGAATTTACCTGTGGTGAACCTAATACATCAACTATCTGTGTTTTACCGTAAAGTACACCTTTTAGCGTGAGTCCGCTTTCATCTAAAAATGGATTGAATGATTCCAGCTTAATTTTATTGAAATCTATTCTTAAGGTATCCGTCATTCTGTTGGAAATAATTCCACCTATGGCTACTTTTTCGTTATGGTTACTGAGGGCCACGATTCTTCCCAGGTCAATAAAATTGGTATCAATTAATATGTTATTGCTACTAATAATCCACTTGTTGTCAAGGAAAGAAAAATCGGATGAGTCGAGCTGAACTTTAATAAGCGGCGAGGCATCCTTCCTGTTTTCTATATCTGCCACCATTGAAAAATTGCCACTATAATTTAAAGAATCTAAAAAACTGTTCCATAACAATTCAATATTCAGTTTTTTGTTTTGGGTATATGCGTGCAAAAGGGTATTATCCAGGGTATTGGTCTGGCTGAGATAAATTCTTTGTGTGTTCAGGTAAAAATTTAAACGGTCATCAAAATTGTCAGCATTTAACGTAATATCCTGAATTATAGTTCCGTCTACATTAATTTCCGGAAAATAGCCTTCCATTCTGAAATTGCCTGGTTTAAGATTGTATTTTCCTTTAACCGAAGTTCCTGTGGCAATGTTAATTCCCGGAAAAAACATTTTGCTGACAGCCGACAGGTCTTTGAGCTTAATTTCGTAATCGAAATTATTTTGTTTTTCAAAAGCGTTGTACAAGCTGTCTGTATTGGTAATAACCGGATTCTTCAATGTATCGGCCAGCGAGGGCATCTGAAGGTACAGTAATTTTTCAAACGAACTGGCAATGGTAGTGGGCTTTATATCTCCCCAAAATTTAACATCAATAAAATCTGATAAAATCTGAAAAGACCTAATGGAATCAATAATATCATAATCGGCAATTACTGAAATCTTCTTATTTTTAAAGTTTCCTCCTGAATTTTTTAAATCTTCTATATTCAAATTGATTTTCCCTGTAAGTACATCAGGATCAAGACCAAAAACACTTCCTGTTACCTTTAATTTAGTGCTGAACAAACTGTCGCTGTAAAGATGTAATTTATAGGGAATAAACTTTGCAATATTTGTGGTAAACTTCACCTTTGGTAAAGTATCATTATTCACAAACATGCCTTCAAAATCGAGCTGAATATTTGGATCCGCAATTTTAAGCTCACCCTGGTACACATATTTATTTACAATGGCATCGAAAGTAACCGATTGGTAACGATAGCCCAGGTATTCCAGGTTATTTATCCTTCCGTTCGATACACCTTCAACATTTCCATCCCGTGTAATATTAAAATCAAGTGTATCGCGTATGTCGAATTTACCCAGCTGATTATCGTTAATAAAACTGCTTATTGATAAATCATTACCTATAAGATTTCCAAAAATATTTGTGTTTCCGTTCTTTCTTTCAACCACGTTAATGTTGGCGTCGATATTGCCAAGTCCGGTAACAAGTTTTCCCCTTGTTACAATATCCGAAAGTTTACCTTTGATGGTGCCATTGTAATAAATCTTCCCGATATTATCGATGGATTCGGGCAAATTAATCAGTTTTTTCTTCTGGTTGGCAGGATCTTTTATTGAGGACAAATCAGTAATTGAAGTTTTTAAGGTGTCTATTTTTATGCTGAAAACCGCTTTTTCTATGTCTGACAAACCTTTTACGGTAAAATTGGTGGTAAGCCGGGTATTCCTGCCATAGGCCAAATCAATCTTTCTGGCTTCAAGGTTATTCATAGTTCCCTTGATATTGGCCATCATATTTATCTTCATATCGAACCCCTTTAACGTGGGTTCAAAATAGCCGGCATCTTTCATTCCAAAAACTGTAGAATCGGACATTAAAAGATTTATGTTTACTTTATTCATAAAATCGTCGAAGGCATCGAGCGATGGATAGGTGAGTTTGAGTTTCTCAAAATATACCTGGCTGTTGTCTGTTAAAAGACCGAATTTATTTAAATCGAGCCGGGTATTGCCATAAAAAATATTTGAGCTGAGTTTTTTTACCCTAAAACCACATTTATCTTCGAAGCTTAACGAATCCACATCAAGCATTATCGAATTACCTGCAATCATTAGGTTTTTAGCATTAAGATTGATTTTACTGATTTTAAAATCGTTAAAATTAAAGCCATATTCCACTTTGTTGGAATCAGGCACGAAATAGCCAAATGCAGCGTTTTCTATGATAATCCTGTCGCATTTTATCTTCCAGTCCGATTCACTGGTTGTAGTATCAGGGGTGGTTGAGGCAAATGCATCTAAGATAAACTGAAGGTTCATTACCCCGGCTGTATCGTATTTTAAATCAAAGAGAAGGTTTTTCAGTTTTATTTTATGAAGCGATACCAGTTCTTTGCCAATTTTAATTTTATCTATGTTAACACCCAGGTATTCAGCATATAACAAGGTGTCCTTTTGTTGATCCTCAAGATATAGTTTTTCGAAAATCAGGTGATCGAAAATTGAAATATCAATACCCTCCAGTTTAACAACAGTGTTCAGTTTTTCTGATAAATAGGTACTTATTTTTGTCGAAATCCACCGCTGTACAGGAGGAAGCCTGAATATTCCATATAGTATAAGCGGAATACCTATGAAAATAAAAATTAAGATTCCCGATATTTTATACCTCTTCTTGATACCTGTCTGTTTTTTGTTAGTTTTGCAAATATAATTCAATTTTGGATTTTTTTTAATTCTAATTTGGCGGGATATTTTAAGAGATGGGTATTCATATTCTGGGAATAGAATCTTCGTGCGATGATACTTCGGCAGCTGTAATACGCGATGGTTTTTTAATGTCGAACATTATTGCAAACCAGGAAGTACATAGGATTTATGGTGGCGTAGTTCCGGAACTTGCATCCAGGGCTCACCAGCAAAATATTATTCCGGTGGTTGACAGGGCAATTAAATTGGCCGGCATATCCAAAAATGAAATAAATGCGGTTGCATTTACACGGGGGCCAGGTTTGCTTGGTTCGCTGCTTGTTGGAACTTCATTTGCAAAAGGATTTGCCCTTGTTAATAATTTGCCTTTAATTGAAGTAAATCATTTACAGGCACATGTACTTTCGCATTTTATTAAAGAAGAGGGGAAGGAAAACGTATTGCCAGGGTTTCCGTTTTTATGTCTTCTGGTTTCCGGGGGCCACACCCAAATAATTCTTGTTAAAGATTATTTTGAAATGGAAATTATTGGCCAGACTATTGATGATGCGGCCGGAGAAGCTTTTGACAAATGTGCAAAAATAATGGGCCTGCCATACCCGGGCGGACCTTACGTGGATAAACATGCGAAAGAAGGGGATAAAAATGCTTTCAGGTTTGCAAAACCTAAAATTCCTGCGTTTGATTATAGCTACAGCGGATTTAAAACCTCTTTTCTCTATTATATTAAGGATAAAATGAAAGAGGATAATCTTTTTATTCAAAAAAACCTGGAAAACTTATGTGCTTCTGTGCAGCATACCATTGTGGATATTTTAATTGATAAACTTAAACTTGCAATCAAAGAAACCAGGGTAAAAGAAATTGCAATAGGAGGAGGGGTTTCGGCCAATTCCGGATTACGGGATGCCATTCGGGAGCTTGCCTTAAAATTGAAAATAAAGGCTTTTATTCCCGAATTCAGGTTTACTACCGATAATGCTGCCATGATTGCCATAACTGGGTACCATAAATACCTTAAAAATGATTTTGTAAACCATGAAACTGCGCCATTGGCACGAATGCCTTTTGGATAGTTTTTAAAATTCTAATTTTTGCAACTTGAAAAAAATACTTGAAGTTTTTCTTTCCTCTCTTTTTTATCTCGGCCTGGGTTTGCTGCTGGTTATTTTTCACCCCGTGCAGGTAATTTGTTATAATTTGGGCGGGTACAAGAGTCATAAACGTGCAGTAGAAATTTTAAATTACCTAATACTCAAGGAATTTGCTATACTTGGATGCAGTCTCAATTTCAAAGGTTTTGAAATACTTCCGAAAGGCAGGCCACTAATCATAATTTCCAATCATCAGAGTACCTGGGACATTTCTCCGGTGGTTTGGGGTTTCAGGGATTTTCATACTAAGTTTGTCTCCAAAATAAGCCTTTCAAAAGGCATTCCCAGCATTTCTTATAATTTACGTAAAAGTGGTGCTGCATTAATTGATCGTAAAAATGCGCAACAGGCAGTGAAAGAGCTGATTAGGCTGGGCAGGTACATTGAACAAAATAATTACTCTGCCTGCATTTTCCCTGAAGGTACCAGGAGCAGGGATGGCAGAGTCCGTAAGTTTCGATCAACAGGGATTAAAACGCTACTTAAAGAGGCGCCCTCTGCATTGCTTGTACCATTTGCGATTGACGGGAACTGGAATCTTGAGAAAAACGGTGCATTCCCGATGTCTATAGGGCATAAACTTACCTACACGGTTCTCGAACCTGTAGATCCTGCCGGTAAAGATATTGATTTGCTTATTGATGAAATAGAAAATCGTATTAAAAGGCATCTCGGTCAGGCAGATTGACCAATACACTCATCCAAAACTTTATTTGCTTACCCGGTTTACCGAATGAATGTCTTCAATCTTTCTTAGCCTGTTCATCAGTTCATCCAATTGCTGTTTGTTATTAACCGTGGTTACAATAATCCCTTCAAATTTATTGTCTTTTCTGACATGAATATTGAGTGCCCTTAAATTAAGCTTAAATTCTTTTGAAATAATTTCGGTAATACTATTCGATATTCCTAATCTATCTTCGCCTACTATTCTTATCTGTGCCATAAACCTTGTCATTTCATTTTCGGTGTTCCATCTGGCAGCAATTATTCTATAAGGATACCTGGTTAAAAGATCAGAAGCATTTGTACATGATTTTTTATGTATCCTGGTGCCTTTGCTCACTGATATAAACCCGAAAATTTCGTCTCCCGGAACAGGGTTACAGCATTTTGCCATTTGATAATCAATGGTTTGTAGATTATTTTCTATCACCAGGAAATCTTTAATCTCGGTTTTGTTTTGAAATTCAGTTACTTCTGTTGAAATTTCCTCCCTGGTTTCTTTTTGCTTTTCTACCTGATTTTCAAGTTCTGCCAATGCTTTTTTTATTCTCTGGATTTCTAATTTACCACTTCCAACAGCCTGGTAAAAATCAACCGACGATTTAAATCCAAAAAGTTCCACCAATCTTACGATAATTGATTCACTGTAATCAATTTTAAGCTGGTTCAGTTTGTATTTTACCATGTCCTTGCCCTGGTCAGAGTCTTTATAATCAATTGATTTTAAAGCCCGTTTAATCTTGGCCCTTGCCCTCTGGCTTTTTGCAATTTCAAGCCATTCATACCTGGGTCGTTGGTTTTTAGAAGTGAGTATTTTTACTTTGTCCCCGTTTTTAAGAACATGTTTGTACGAAACTATCCTATCATTAACTATGGCCCCGGTACAGGTTTCGCCAAGTCCTGAATGGATAGAAAAGGCAAAATCAAGCACCGTGTAACCAGCACGGAGTTTCCTCAAATCCCCTTCGGGCGTGAAAATAAAAATCTCATCAGTATAAAGCATGGCCTTGTTACGGTCATGTTCTTCATCGGTTTCGGGATTTGGTTTTTCAAGTGCTTCACGCATTTGTTTCAACCAGTCCGAACCGCTTCCTTCTTTTTTTTCTTTATATTTCCAGTGGGCCGCATGGCCTTTTTCTGCTATTTCGTCCATGCGCACGGTTCTTATCTGTACTTCAATCCATTTTTCCTGCGGACCAATTACGGTTGTGTGCAGCGATTCATATCCGGTTGTTTTTGGGGACGAAATCCAGTCTCTAAGCCTTAATGGGTTTGGTTTGTATAGGTCAGTTATAATTGAATATGCCCGCCAGCATTCACTTTTTTCATTATCTGGTTCAGTGTCAATAATTACCCTGATTGCAAATTTGTCGTATACTTCGTCAAATTCAACATGCTGGGTTTTCATTTTATTCCATATTGAAAATATAGATTTAGGCCGGCCTTTTATCTCACATTTAATATGATTGCGTTGAAGTTCTTTTTTTAAAGGCGAAATAAATTCTTCAATGTATTTGTTCCGGCTCTCTTTCGATTCTTCAAGTTTTTTGGCAATTTGCTTGTAAATGTCCGGGTTTAGGTATTTAAGCGAGATATCCTCCATCTCTGTTTTTATCGCGTATAACCCCAGCCTGTGCGCAATTGGGGCATAAAGCGAAAAAATTACCTGTGCTGTATTAAACCTTAGTTCATCTTCACTGTCTTTTAAGCTTCGCAATAAAAACAGCATTTCTGAAAGCTTAATCAGCACAGACCTTATATCCGTTGAAATAGTTAATAAAAGTTTAATGAAATTTTCAGCCTGTATACTCAGTTTTTCGAGTCGGATGTCAGGAATTTTAACAAGACCGTTTATTGCACCAGCAACTTGTGCCCCAAATTTTTCAATAATTACCTGTTGTTCGAGGCTTTCTTTTGGCTTACTGTAATAAATTAATGCAGCAATCGCGCTGGTTTCATCAAGATCAATTTCTTTTACACAAATGGCAGCTATCTCTTTCGAAAAATCTATTTTTTTCTGTAATTCATTTTCATTTGTTTCTGTTTCAAAGATATAGGCAATTGCATCAACTAACCTGGCTGAAATTCCGGAACTCAGAATCCTACTGAATGCAGTACATGTTTCTTCAATTTTATTTGGATTCAAAGCCATGCTCAACAGATTTTTATACAAAACTACAATAATTTTATTCTTTGTCATTTTCCAGAATATTCAACAAATGAAGATGATTAGTGAGTTTATCTTTTTGAAATATAGAGAATTAAATCTTTCAGGGTATTTAAAAACTAATCTGCCTTAAACAATTTGTTAACTATTTTTAACATCAATTTAACATAACAGAAAAAAATATTGCACAAGTTTTAAAAACCTTCTGTGTCAAACCCGAAAATTTTAATAAAAACAGCTCATGAACAAAAAGATATTTATTTTACTGGTAAGCCTGATTGTATCTTCAGGTTTTTTATTTTCACAACCAACAGAAGTACCCGGACAAATGCCGGCAAACGGAGTGATTTCCGGTAAAATTCTGGATGATACTGATAATCCTGTTGAATATGCAACCATTACAATTCATTCGTTAAAAGATTCTTCTATTGTAACTGGCGGAATAACCAACAACAAGGGTGAATTTAAATTTACCGAACTTAAACTCGGTGCTTATTATATGGTTATCAAGTTATTGGGTTTCGAATCGAAAGAAATTAATCCAATTTACTTATTCCCGAAAGGTAGGGGACCGGGACAGGGTACAGAACAGGATTTTGGCAGTATTAAGCTCAGCAGTTCTTCAATTTCGCTGAATGAAGTAAACGTGGTGGCCGATAAAAACCATGTTCAGTATAAAATTGACAAAAAAGTGGTAAATGTGAGCCAGGATATAAATTCTGCCAGTGGTACGGCGGTTGACGTGCTCCAGAATATTCCCTCAGTGTCGGTCGATCTTGATGGTAATGTGGCGCTAAGAGGATCGGGTAGTTTTACTGTGCTTATTGATGGTAAACCTTCGGCACTTGAAGGCAGCGAGGCATTGCAGGCCATTCCTGCCAATATGATTGAAAATATTGAAATTATTACAAACCCATCTGCCAAATTCGATCCCGACGGGGCTGCCGGTATTATAAATATTATTCTTAAAAAAAGAAAATCGCTGGGATTAAACGGAATTGTAAATGCTTCTGTGGGTACCAATGATAAATACAGCGGCAGCCTGATTTTAAACTATAAAATTGGAAAATTCAATTTAACAGGTGGATTCGATTACAGGGATGAAACCCGCTATGGTTCTGGTCTTACAGATGTAACTACTACCGATACTTCAACATTTCCCACAACTTTCTATTATAATGATTCTTATGGAAATAGAAATTTTAACAATTACGGAATTGGTTTCCAGTTTGGGATTGATTATTATATTAATGATAACAATACACTTAGCTTAACCGGACGGGGCGGAAACCGGGAGTTTAACAGAGTTTCATCCACAAATTATCATACTTATACAAACCCGGTTTCATCAGATGTTTATTATTTAAGAAATACAGATGGTGGTTTTGGAGGAAATATGGGCAATTATAACTTAGATTTTGAACATAAATTTAAAAAACCAGGTCAAAAACTTAATGCTTCTGTAAATTATTCAAGCCGAAATGGTACCAGGCTGGATCATTCTTCAAAATATCTGACTGATCAGGACTTTAATATTAATGACGATAATCCGGAATTAAGCAAACAAGACCAGATTGGCCCGGATGATGAATTTAGGTATAAACTTGATTATGTGTCGCCAATAGGTGAAACTGGTAGTTTGGAAACAGGTTACCAGGGAAGGAACAGCATTGAAAAGGAAAATTTTGTTTACAGTGATTATGATCCTTTAAATGATGCCTGGATTAAAGACCCATTAAAAAGTAGTGATGTTAATTTTTACGAAAACATTCATGCGGTTTATGGTACATATGCAAGTAAAATATGGGGATTTGAATATAAAATAGGTCTTCGTACTGAATATTTTGACAGGTTGGTTGAACAGGTAACCATGAACGAAGAATTCAAAATGGATAAATTCGATTTTTTTCCAAGTGCTTATATAACAAGGCAAATATCTAAAACCAAGCAGGTTCAGGTAAATTATAGCCGCAGAATTAACAGGCCGGGTGGAAGACAACTTAATCCATTTGTAGATTATTCCGATCCGATAAGATTATTTCAGGGTAATCCATACCTCCAACCAGAATATGTCGATTCGTACGAATTAAACTTCCAGAATACTTTTAAACAATCTTTTGTTTCGATTGAAACTTTTTACAGAAAGACCAACAACCTTATCAGCGACGTAGCTTACTCCCTTGGTGGAGATACTATTCTTCGCACTTTCGAAAATTTAAACTATGATAATTCTTTGGGCGTGGAACTGAATTCGAACCTTGTTATAACCAAATGGTGGAGATTTAATGCCAGTGCTTCGGCATACTTTTACCAGGTTTTTGGCGAAGTTGAAGGTCAAAACACATCCAATGAATCATTTAACTGGAACCTGAGGATAAACAACTCTTTCAACTTTAAAACAAAAACAAGGGTACAGCTAACTGGATTTTACAACGGACCTAGTGCCAATATTCAGGGAACACGTAAAGGGTTTTTCTTCAGCAATATTTCTGTTCGCCAGGATATGCTTAAAGATAAAATGTCGCTTACTTTATCTTGCCAGGATGTTTTTGGGACAGGAAAGTTTGAGGGTACAACTACCACTTCTACCCAGGAAATTTACAATAAGTTCTCGCGCGAAGCCCGTGTTTTTAGCCTTGCACTAACTTACCGTTTAAACAATTTTAAACAGAAAAGGAATGGTGAAAATGGCAACAATATGGAGCAGGAAATGAACATGGAGGAATAATTCAGGTTAATATGTTAGGCAACTGGCTGGGTTTTTAACCTGGCCGGTTTTTTTATTTTGTCCGGGTCATACTTTCTGGTATCTTACCTGCATATTTAATTCTCTTTTTTTTATGAAAATAGGCCTGGTTAATCCTAACAGGGATATAAAAAATCCTGCCATACATCTTGGTTTAGGGTATATTGCCTCGTACCTGATGGAACATTTGCAGGATGTTAGTATTATGATTCTTGATACAAGAGTTGCAGGAAAAAAGGAAACCAAAGTTTTTTTTAATACCCATTTTGATTTGGTTGGAATAACTGCCACCAGCCAGGTATTTCTCGAAGCGGTTGAAATTTCAAATAAAATAAAAGACCATTTTCCTTCTACCCTGATTTGTATTGGCGGACCACACCCTTCCACGGTACTCGAAGAATCCCTTGAAGGTTTTCCTTTCGATTTTGCCGTTTATGGTGAAGGTGAAATCACTTTTTATGAGCTTACCCTATCTTTAAGGGGAAAAATGCAGCCCGAAGATATAAATGGGCTGATTTACAGGGATATATCTGGTAAAATTCGGGTAAATCCGCCCCGTTCGGTAATTTCGGATATCAATATATTGCCTTTTCCGGCTTACTGGCTTTTTAAAATGAAAAATTATCCCCAACACCGGCTTGTTACAAGTCGTGGATGTCCTTACGATTGTGTTTTCTGCAATTCATCTGCAATTTGGACCAGAAAATGGAGAATGAGAAATCCTGAATCCATTATTGATGAAATAGAATTTCTTATTAAATTTTTCGGAAAAAAAACTTTTACTTTTAACGATGACAGTTTTAATATCAATTCTAAAAGGGTTTTAACCTTTTGCAATCAATTGATTAATAGGAAACTTGAAATTATTTGGTCGGTTCCCATCAGGGTGGATTTAGTAACCGAGCAAACTGCCTTACTGATGAAAAAAGCAGGCTGTTATAGTGTAAGTATTGGTATTGAATCGGCAAACAATGAAGTACTGAAAAGAATGAACAAGAACAATTCAATTCATCAGATTTCTGAGGGAATTAATTTGCTAAAAAAAGCAGCCATTGAAATTACCGGACAGTTTATGATTGGAAATCCGGGAGATACTTTAGATACGATTAAAGAATCTGTTGAATTTGCAAAAAAATCAGACCTTTCATCGGTTGAATTCTATACAGCCCTGCCTTATAAAGGATCCGAATTATGGGAATTTGTGAAAAACAATGGCAAAATTCTAACCGATCTTCCTGCTTATTATTACCATAAAATTGAACCAAGAATTATTTTCGAAACGCCCGATTTTTCGTTCGAAGACCGTAAACAAGCTATAAATCTGGCTATTGATGCTGGTTTTTACAATGCTCTTTCTACGGATAAAAAAAGCATTTTACTGGATTCTGGTAAAAAAATTGCAGGTATTTTTCAAATCTTGTTTAAAGGTAAATTTGGAAATGAATTGTATCTTAAAATGAGAAAAATCTATAAAAAATGGTTTACTATTTAATTTTGTACTCAAACTGATTTTTTAAATTTCATTATAAGTTTAAGTTAAACAGCTGTTTGGGTTAAAAATCAACACCCTGGGGTTTAATAATTTTAACCATTAAATAAAAAATGCAGCATTTTGTGAAGGCGGTTCGCACTTAAAATTTTATGATATTAAAGCAAACAAATAATATTTTACGCAATATTGGGTTAATTATTATATTTGACCACATTCATTTAACAATTACAATTATATCATGTTAAGGGCTGCCATTTTGTTTTTTGTTTTAACAATCTCCAGATTTTCACTGTTTTCGCAGGTTTCAAGCGAGCAGGTTTATAAATTCAACAGGGTTATGGATTTAATCAGCATGTTTTATGTTGATACTGTGCAGGAAAGCAAACTCGTTGAAAAAGCAATTATTTCGGTTTTAAAAGATTTGGATCCACATTCTGTTTACATTAACAAGGATGAAGCAGATGAGCTGAATGAGCCTTTGGTTGGCAGTTTTGAAGGAATTGGCATAAGCTATAACCTATTTCACGATACAGTGTACATTGTTTCTACACATCCCGGTGGTCCTTCGCAACGCAGTGGTATTAAAGCCGGCGACAGGCTGGTTTCTATTGAAAATGAAAATATTGCTGGCATTGGAATCAATACCGAAGGTGTTAAACTCCGGCTTGAAGGTAAAAAAGGAAGTACAGTAAACCTGGGCGTTAAACGAAATGGATATGGCAATTTACTCCAGTTCTCCATTACACGCGAAACTATTCCAATCCCAAGCATTGAAGCGGTCTATAAAGTAAATCATAAAACAGGTTACATCAGGCTTAACAAGTTCTCTGCCACTACTTTGGATGAGTTTAACCTGGCGGGAAAAAAATTAAAAAAAGAAGGTGTGGAAAACATCATTCTTGATTTGCGCGACAATGGCGGAGGGTACTTAAAAACTGCCATTGATTTGGCAGATCAGTTTCTCGACGAAAAAAGATTAATTGTTTATACCCAGGGAATAAGCAGTCCGAAAACTGAATATTTTTCTAGCACCAAAGGCCTTTTTAAAGATTGTCGTCTCGTGGTTTTAATTGATGAGGGAACGGCTTCGGCAAGTGAGATATTTAGCGGTGCCATTCAGGATTGGGACGAAGGAATCATTATTGGAAGACGTTCTTTTGGTAAGGGATTGGTACAGAGACCTTTTCATTTAATGGATGGCTCTATGATAAGACTGACCATTGCCAGGTATTACACACCTACAGGAAGATTGATTCAGAAACCCTATAAAGTTGGTCTTGAAAAATACAATTCGGATATTTCTGAAAGATTTAAGCGGGGTGAACTTTTTACCAGCGATAGTATTCATTTTCCCGATTCATTAAAATTCAAAACACTCACCTCAAAAAGAATTGTATATGGCGGTGGGGGCATTATGCCGGATATATTTATTCCTTATGATACAGTGAGTTTTCCGGTTTTCTACCAGAAAATGATCAAGAATGGAAAGATGAGCGAATTTATTATCGGATATATTGATGCAAATAGGGAATTTATTACGAGCGAATTCGAATCCTTTAAAGAGTTTAACGAAAAATTCGTAATTGATAATGAAGTATTGCAATCCTTGCTAAAATTCTCTTTAATTGATAATATTCAGGATAAGTTGAGCAAAGAAGACTTGCTGGCTATAAAATCGGACAATGCCTTTGAATTTAACAGCAGCATCAGTATTTTAAACCTTGACAATCCAAAACTGAAAAACAATCTTAAAGCTTTAATTGCAAGGGATATTTTTGGCGAAGACGCTTATTTTGAAGTTATGAACAACACCGATGATGCTTTTTTAAAAGCTGTTGATGTTATTAGCGATGCTAAAGAATATTCTTCACTTTTACTTACAAAATAAATTTCTTTCCCTATCTTTGCTGCCCCAAAAAAAATATTCTGTTTTACCTGATGGATGATTTAGCAAGCTGGTTTTTAGTCAATTACGACGAAGTTTTAGGCACAGTTGTAGCCCTTGTTTATCTTTTCTTTTCCATAAAACAAAATATCTGGCTTTGGCCACTTGGACTCGTAAGTTCAGCTATTTACGCTTACGTTTTCTTCAGAGCAAAAGTTTATGCCGGCATGGGGCTCCAAATCTATTTTGTTTTAATGAGTGTTTATGGTTGGATAATATGGCTGAATGGAAAAGGCGAAGAAAATGAATTGAAATCTGTTAAAAGTGTTGTGTCAGAACCTAAGCTTATTTTAAAGTTAATCATTTGGTCAGTATTGTTGTTTATTATTTTAATTCAAATCTTGCTACACCAAACTGATTCTGATATACCTTATTTCGATGCCTATATTACATCCCTTAGTATTGTTGCTACATGGATGCTTGCTAAAAAATATGTTGAACACTGGATGGTTTGGATATTGGCGGATTCAGTTGCAGTTGGGGTTTATTTATCAAAAAACCTTTATTTTACAGTAATTTTATATTCTGTTTACACAATTATGGCTTACATTGGTTATAAAACATGGAAAAAAGATTTAATTGGTGAGATTAGCTGAAAAAAACAAAGCAGTAATAACTTTAATTCAAAATTTATTAATTATTTTAAAGGAAATACATTACAATTAATCATTTACAAAAAAGCTTTTGCACATGTTAAAAAACGATAAAGAAATCACCTTGCTGGCTAAAACACTTTTTGGACTTGAAAATGTTCTAGCGGAAGAATTGCAGAAAATAGGTGCTTCAAATATACAGGTTCTTAACAGGGCGGTTCAGTACATGGGCAATAAAGCCATATTGTACAAATCTAACCTGCTGTTAAGGACTGCGATAAAAATTCTGGTTCCACTCAAGGTTTTTTATGCAAAAGATCAACATAGTTTATACAAGCACATCCAGGAAATTAATTGGAGCGATTATCTTGACATTCATAGTACTTTTGTTGTCAGGTCTGTAGTACATTCAAAATATTTTAAACATTCGCTTTTTGTTTCGCAAAGAGCCAAAGATGCTATAGTTGACCAATTAAGAGACGACCAGGGAAACAGGCCTTCTGTTGACACAGAAAATCCGGATATTTTTATTGATATTCATCTTTCAGAAGATAAAGTAACTGTTTCGCTTGATAGTTCCGGCCACCCGCTAAACCAGCGAGGATACAGGAAAAGTGCAGGTGATGCACCGTTGAATGAAGTATTGGCTGCCGGACTTATTCTCTTGTCGGGTTGGGATGGTATGAGTAATTTCATAGATCCCATGTGCGGTTCAGGCACACTTCTGATAGAAGCTGCCATGATTGCCTCAAATACGGCACCTAATCTTTTAAGAAAAGAATTTGCTTTTATGCGATGGGCGAATTATGACAAAAAACTTTGGATAAAAACACTCAATGATGCCAAAATTTCGCAACGCCTCCCCGACAAGAAAAAAATTAAAATAATCGGATCAGATATTTCTATGGGCATGCTGCAAATTGCGCAAAGAAATATCGGGGGTGCCGGTTTAAGCAATATTATAAGTCTTCGCAATAAATCATTTAGCCAGTTTATTGCGCCTGCCGGAACAGGTGTACTTGTTTTTAATCCCCCTTACGGTGAAAGGCTTAAAGTTAAACAAATTGAAGATTTATACACTTCCATTGGAAATAACCTGAAAAACAACTGGAAAAATTATGAGGCATGGATTTTGAGCAGTAATTATGACGCCTTTAAACATATTGGCCTGAAACCCCATAAAAAGTTTAAACTTTTTAATGGAAGCCTGGAATGCAGGTTTTCAGGGTTCGAAGTATTTGAAGGAACACGTAAGGATTTTCTGGAAATGAACAGGACAGAAGGGAAGGAGAACCCGGAAGCCGGACAAAATGAAAATAATGATGAACAATTTGCGAATTAGGATTTGTTTTTTAATTTATCAAATTGCTACATTTAGTTTTCTTTTTTAATTTTTTTATTTTTATATATTTGTAATATTGATATTTATATAAATGAAGAGCTTGTGAATTCTTCCGGGTTATGGCTTTGGATATAGATAAATGGTATAATGAGTTGTTGGATGGTGATGTAATTGTACATCATAAAGGTACCATTTCCGGTGATTATATTACTCAAATTCTTGACGGTATTGAGAATGAGCTTGCAAATAGAAACGAAAAAAGCAAAGTACGTAAAAAAGTATACAACGTAATGGTTGAAGCCTTGCAGAATTTGTTTCACCATACTATATTAAAACCTGAAATCATTAAAACAGATACAATTGATAAAAATTTTGCTATTTTTGTGTTAAAAAAACTACCTGATGGTAATTTTAATCTAATTAGTGGTAATTTTGTTGAAGAACCCAAAGTAAAGTTTCTGAAGGACAGAATGGATCAGATAAATTTCCTAACCCTTGAAGAACTAAAGATTCTTTACCAGTTAATCCTCAACAATCAGGAATATTCAGAAAAAGGTGGAGGGGGATTAGGGCTTATAGATATCGCTAAAAGAACAGGACATGAGTTTGAATACTCGTTCCATAATCAAAATAACGGATCTTATTTTTTTTGTTTAAAGATAGTAATTACGAATTAGTCAGATTTATTAAAATATTTTTATAAATAATGGAAACTCTTACAATTCAAGGTACCGCAAAAACTCCTACAGTTGAAATGAACGTTGACACAGGAATAATTGAAATTAAAGGAAGGTCGATCCCTGAAAATTCAATCGATTTCTACAGGCCAATTGTTGAGTGGATTGACAAATATGCTGATTCTGCAGCTCCTGAAACAAAAGTGAACATTCAACTGGAATATTTCAACACCAGCTCATCAAAATGTATATTAGACGTTTTTAAAAAACTTGAACAGGTTTTTAAAAAGAATGGCGACAAAGGAGTGGTTATCAATTGGTATTACGAAGAAGATGACGAAGATATGCTTGAAGCAGGCGAAGACTACCAGTCAATTCTCAAAATCCCCTTCAAGATGATTGAGATTGAAGATTAATTTTTTTGTTCTTGTTCGTTTTATTAATCTTATTCTGCCTTACTTGCCTGATGTAATCTGCAAAATTGAGGGTTAATTTCAATATTCTGTATTTCAGGCTTAAGAATAAAACAATATTCATCAACCAGATTACTAATACATTCACCCATATTGTATTGAAACTTCTTCCGAAAATCTTTTTCGAAGGCGCATAGAAATGTGCTTTAATAAAATTTGACTGTGGAATCTGAAAAATTGGATCTACCTTTTGGTATAAATGCCCATTGTACTCTTTTACGTAATTAATTCCATCTGAGTTTCTTACAAATTCCGAAAGTCTTTCATTCGCGTATTCCCTTTTTAGTTTCTTGAAGTTTTCCTTTCCTTTCGTATCAGTGAGTCTTTTATTTATCTGCTCATCTTTTAACCTTATTGATGCATTGTACCTGTTATTATAATAGGTCTTGAGGTTAGAAAAATAGGCTGAAATCTTATTGATGGTATTGGTATCAATTTTTTCTTTTCCTATATTCCTGATTTCCAGGTCTAATGCTACATTTTTATTCTGATTTAATTCTTTCCCGATTTCATTCCGGATTAACAGGATATCCGATTCAACTTTATTTAATCTGGATTTGTCGTTTAAATTTGATTGAATTGAATTCAGCTTGTTTTCAAGAATTTTAAGCCAGTAGTCTTTTTTATATTCAGATATACTTTTTTCGCGATCATAAGCATAGAAATTCTTCTCGTACGCGTTGTTTTTAAACTGGTAAACCGCCAATGCCTCGTAAGCCCATCTCGAGGTCATAATTTCGCCATACAATGGAATTTTATTGGGCGACGAAATTGATGGATTTATATTGTCGAATTTAATTATAATGCCGCTTAGAACAATTTGTGGTACAATTAAAAATGGTATTATGATATAAATGGTCACACTCGTTTTTATAGCGTCAGAAATATTAAGTCCAATAAGGTTTGCATTTACATGAACACTGAAAAGCACTATCCAGTAATGAATATACATACCTTTTATTGCCATAATGCTGTTTCCGATTAATACAAATGCTAATGCCTGGTATGCTGATAAACCCAGCAAAAGAAATATTTTCGAAAAAAGATAACTTGTCCGGCTTAAGTTTACAAATGATTCCCGTTTCAATATCAGTCTGTCCTTTATTATTTCCTGCGCACTTACGGTCATCCCAATAAAGATAGCCACTATTACAGACATAAAAATGAAAACAGGTAAATTGCTGTTTTCCATAAGGTTGTAACCAAATTCATTAGAGGGATCAATATTGTAATATCTGGTAATGTATGCCAGAATTAGCGCCAATAAAGGGGTTTCAAACAAATTAACAATTAAATATTGCCGGTTTGTAAGTTTTGCCAGAAAGTCACGGGTAAGGTATATTTGGAATTGTTTTAGTTTATTTGGGATTTTAAAGGTAATTTCCGGTAGTTCCCACGAAATTTTGCTTTTTTTTGTTGTTTTACTTCTGTACGATTCAAATTTTTGGCTCCATTCTTTTGGAAATGTTTTTCGGGTTTGGGTTAAATTTCCATATTCATCAACTACCTGTGCCTCAACAATATTGAAAAGCTGCTCTGGATTAACATTTCCGCAAAGTGAACATTCACTTTCGTTCCAGTCGGCCTGCCTTATCCTGGATTTAAAATAGCTTATCGATTCCACAGGATCTCCATCGTAAATAAGGTAACCACCTTTATCGAGCAAAAGCAACCTGTCAAACCTCTTAAATATTTCGGAGGAGGGTTGGTGAATTACCATAAAAATAAGTTTGCCTTTCAGGGCCAACTCTTTAAGTAAATCCACTATATTTTCTGAATCTCTTGATGACAAACCTGAAGTTGGTTCGTCAAGAAAAAGAATTGCAGGCTCCCTAATCAGTTCAAGGGCAATATTCAATCTTTTTCGCTGTCCTCCGCTGATTTTTTTATTAAGCGGTGTGCCTACCTTCATGTCTTTAATTTCGTATAATCCTAAACTCTTCAATAGCCTTAAAACCAATCGTAAAAGCTGAAATTCATTATAATTACTGAAACAGAGTTTTGCACTGTAATAAAGGTTTTGATAAACAGTAAGCTCATCAATTAACATATCGTCCTGCGAAACGTAACCTATAATTCCTTCGGCCCTATCATGTTCTTTATGAAGATTTATCCCGTTAATGTATACTTCGCCCGACGAAGGCGCCTGGTTTCCATTTAAAACATTCAGTAAAGTGGTTTTGCCCGAACCACTGGCACCGATTATTCCCACAAGGTTTCCTGATTGAACGGAAAAATTTACATGGTGCAGGCCTTTGGCTCCACTTCTGAACCTGTATTCAAGATTAACAGCTTCGAGCAGAATGGCCGATTTTGTCTTATCGTAATTATAAATCCTTATAATATCGCTATAATAAATCGGTTTTATCCTGGTGTTTTTTATAGAAGAACCGGGTGAAAGAATATGTACTTTTGAACTGTCGAGAAGTTGGTTATTCAGGTATAGTTCATTTTCGTTCCTGAAAGTGAAAATGTGCATGTTTGCCGATTTCAGGCTGTAAACTATAATTTCTCCATTAATGGATTCAACACTAAGGTGATTGACATTTGATTTGGGTTTTGTTTTGGCTGAATTCACAACAAGTATATTGTTTGAATTTTCAACTTCGCCGGTTTGGTTCAGCACAAATTTTCGCAGGCTTTCATACTCTTGAAGTGGAATATGAAAAGTATCTGCCACTGTGGCTACAAACTCCGATTCCTGTGGGGTGATAATTTTATCAGAATTAATAAATTCAAGTAATCTGATAACAACAACCAGTTTTTGTTTTTGGGTTAATTCTTTATTTATTTCGGTACAGATTGTTAAAACCTTTACCGAACTTGATGCCGTTCTTTTTTCACTTTTAATGCTCGACTTGAATCTTTGCTGGTGCGATTGGTAGTAGTAATCAAATACGCCAAGGTATTCTTCAACCAATTCCTTATTTAGCTGTTGTTCGAGAAATGACTCAACTACCGGGCGCCTGTCTGATGCATTACTTTTGGGATCTGCAATAATTGCAAACAGTTGCATTAAAGCTTTTAATATCCTTTCGCTCATTTATAGTTTCTGTCTTTCGCAAAATTTTCCCAAAGATGTAATGCCTCTTAATGTTTTTAATTACATGAAATTAAAAAGAGAATTAATTCTTTTTAAATCCAATTAACATGATAGCAAAGCCAGATGTCGGGCCTTTTGGATTGAGATGCGCTTCGATGATACATTCCATGGTGGAATTAAATTTAAAATCCCAATAAGGCGCGTTTTTATAGGCTTTGTTCGTAAACAATTCGTTTCTTTGTTTATCGTAAAGTGAAAAAATCAGATTCCCGCTCGATAATCCACTGCATCCGGAAATTCTGTATGTGCTTCCGCCATAAAAAGTAGCCCTGAATTCGGCAATTTCCTGTCCATTTAAAATTGAAATGTATTGCTGGCCATCTGAAATATAATCAGAAGTGAAATTGCCTGAACAAAACTTAATCAGGGTATCCGCCTGGCCTAAAACTCTTCCATTTGTTATTAGTAGGGCAATTACAATAAAGGTTGTTATTCTTGTTTTCATCTGTCTTTAATTAACTAATTGAATTTCAGATTTCTGACTATTCAACAATGCTCTTTCTGATTTTTGCAGTTAGCTCAGTAATTTTCTGAATTTGGTATTCATTAATAATCGTTTTGCTCTTGCTATTTATAATTGTAAGTTTATTGGCTTCGTCAACAACCGGTGGCTCATAGCTGTATTCAATATTTATTCCATCGAAAACAGCTGCCAACTCTACAAGGTTTTCAAGGAATGCATCAAATTCATCTGAAATTTTGCCATAATAAGGCCTGTTTAATTCAATAAGGTTTTCGAGCGGAAATTTCTGTTCTCCAATCCTGTTTATAATTTCCTGGTTTTTATTTTTACTTATAGTCTGAGTCATAATATATAAACTTTCAACCCATCCACCTGCAAGTATTTGAAGTCCAACTTCATTACGGTTATTTCTGTAAAGGTATGCATCCGCATCACGGTAAACCGTAGAAAGAATATACATCAATGAATCCTTATTTTTGGCATTGTCTTCTATCCTTTTTAAAGTTTGTTCATCGAGGGTTGACATAATACCAAGTTCTTTCGAAATAACCTTGATTACAGCAAAGTATCCGGTAGCATCGGGCAATTGCTCATAAATATTAAGATAGCTTAAATCCGCTCCATATACACCCAGATTTAATGCCTGTTTAAAGGTAGTTGAATAATTTGTCTGGTTTTGAACAGGATTTAGCAGCTCTTTATTGAATGGTACTTTATTGTCTTTTACCATCAAGGCAACCTGAAAAGGGGAAGGAATACTGAATAACCTGTTATTAATCTTTACAATCGATGGATTTTTCAATACAGTTGAATCTATTGTATTACTTGTTTCATCATCGTCACTGCCGTTACAACTGGCAAAAAATACCCCGGCAAAAAAAACAACCAGCAGTAAGTACGGTTGTAAAACCTTTTTATTAATCATATATGTAATTTTTATAAGGGCGTTCAGAATTTTACCTTTTATTTCGACAAATATAATAAAGCTAATATAATTAACCAATTTACGAATCTATTTTGGAAATCCAGAATTATTTATCTTAAAATTTCGTGCCAAAAATTCATTTACTGTTTGTAAAATTAATTTTCCCCTCTATTTTTTGATTTTCGTATTTTAAGATTTCAGTCTATTTTTAAACATTTAAACTTAATTCCAATTCTATGAAAAATATATGTTTGTTTGTTTTTGTCTTTTTATTTGGTTTCCTTGCTTTTGGGCAGGCTCAAAAATTAAACCTTAGCGATATTTACCTTAATCCAAGGAAATTTTATCCGGAGAATATTTCATTGTTAAAATGGAAGGATGGTGCTCATTATACTTATGTTAAAAACAGAACGGATTTAATGCTGACGGATGTAAAAAAATCAACAGAAGACGTTTTTTTAACAGTTTCAAAAATTAACGAGGCCCTTGAAAAAGAAAAACTACCTAAACTAAATAATTTTCCGGATTATGAATGGGAAACCAGTACTCTTTTAAAATTTGAAAATTCTGGTTATCTTATTCTTTACCAGTTAGATGCGAATAAAATTTCGTTATCAATTAAAATGGACGAAAAAGCTGATAACACAACCTACTGCGCTGCAAATCAAAAACTGGCCTTTACCATTGAAAATAATCTTTATTATACGGAGGCTGGAAATAAAACAGTAAAGATTACGGATGATCCGGATAAAGGGATAGTAAATGGTGATGCAAATGTCCATCGTCAAGAATTCGGGATTGATAGAGGAATTTTTTGGTCGCCCGCTGGTAACTTTGTAGCCTTTTACCGCAAGGATGAAACTATGGTGGCGGATTATCCACTGGTTGACATTACCACAAGAATTGCCACGCTTAAAAACAATAAATATCCAATGGCTGGTGAGAAAAGCGAACAGGTTACCCTGGGGGTTTATAATCTGAAAACCGGTTCAACCGTGTTTATGAAAACGGGGTTACCGGTTGATCACTACCTGACTTGCATTACCTGGGATCCCTCCGAAAAATATATTTATATCGCAGAACTAAACAGGGAACAAAATCATCTTAAATTAAACAAATATGACGTAACAACCGGTGATTTTGTTCAAACCTTGTTCGAAGAATCTCATCCCAAATACGTTGAACCCGAACATCCTTTGTATTTTATGAAAACAAAACCCGATCAGTTTGCCTGGTTCAGCGAACGCGATGGTTACAATCATTTGTATCTGTATAATACATCCGGAAAGCTACTGAAACAATTAACTTCAGGCAAATATGTGGTTACTGATTTTTTAGGTTTTGATAATAAGGATGAAAATTTTTATGCCCTTACCACTATGGCCAGTCCTCTTGAAAGTAATTTGTACAAGTACAGCGTGAAGGACGGAAAAAATAAGAGGCTTACCCTTGAAAACGGGACACATCAGGTTTCCTTGTCTTCTGATTTTAATTATTTTATCGATAATTTTTCAAGTTCAGCCACTCCGCGCAAAATCGTGTTGTACGACAATAATGGCAAGGTTTTAAAAGATTTATTGGTCTCTAAAAATCCGCTGAGTGCCTATAATCTGGGTCAGATGGTTTTTGGGACTTTAAAAGCCGCTGATGGAACAACAGACTTGTATTACAGGATGATAAAACCGGTGGATTTTGATTCTACCAAAAAATACCCGGTTGTGGTGTATGTTTACGGAGGCCCTCATGCACAGCTTGTAACAAATTCATGGTTGGGCGGGGCCAGATTATGGGAATATTATATGGCCCAAAATGGATATCTGATGTTTACCATTGATAATCGTGGCTCAGATAACCGTGGACTTGATTTTGAAAATGTGATCCATCGTGAATGTGGAAAAGAAGAAGTAAAAGACCAGATGAAAGGAATTGAATTCCTGAAGTCCCTTCCTTATGTCGATAAAGATAAGATTGGGGTTCATGGCTGGAGTTATGGTGGATTTATGACCATTTCGCTAATGTTGAATAACCCGGAAACTTTTAAAGTTGCATGTGCTGGTGGACCAGTTACCGATTGGAAATATTACGAAGTAATGTACGGAGAAAGGTACATGGACACACCACAGGAAAACCCCGAAGGATATAAGAACTCAAGCGTTTTGAATAAAGCTCAGAATTTAAAAGGAAGATTGCTGGTTATTCATGGAGGAATTGATAACACTGTGGTTTGGCAGCAAAGCCTCGATTTTGTTAAGCAATGTATTGATAAAGACGTATTGTTGGATTATTTTGTTTATCCAACCCACGAACACAATGTTGGAGGAAAAGATCGTTTACACCTGATGCAGACTGTTACCAGGTATTTCGATGATTTTCTTAAATAATTGAGTTTTTGTCGTCGGTAAACATGGTGATATGATTCAGATTTTAAATTTACCTGAATCAATTTTAAACCATATTATGGAGAATAAATTATATGAAAACCAGGACTTTATTTCACCTTTTTCTATTAATATTTTTTCTTCCTGCTTTTATTCCCAGTTGTAAAAAAGGGAAATCTGAAATAGTTGGTGTAAAGGATATTGATACTCCAGTTTTTTATAATTCTGAAAAATTTTGCATGGGTGCAGATCTATCCTATGTAAATCAAATACTTGATCACGGTGGTATTTATAAGGATTCGGGAAATATAGTAAATCCATACAAAATATTTAAAACTCATGGGGCAAATGTAATCCGGTTAAGGCTTTGGCATTATCCTGCATGGACAAAAGAGGTTTATGGTGTTGCGGGCACGCAAATGTACAACGATATTAAAGATGTGGAAAAGGCAATCAGCATAATAAAAGAAAATGGAATGGAAGTAAACCTCGATTTTCATTTTTCTGATACCTGGGCAGATCCCGGAAAACAAATTGTGCCAGAAGCCTGGAAGAATATAAAAGATACAACGGTTTTAAAAGATTCAGTTTACAATTATACATTTAATGTACTTAAATACCTTGATAGCAAAGGTCTTATGCCTGATATGGTTCAAATTGGAAATGAAATAAACTGTGGTTTATTTATTACGGAGAACGAGGTAGGTTTCCCGAATTTGAATTGTTGTAATGGAAAATGGAGAGAACTCGGTGCAATTTTAAATTCAGGAATTAAGGCGGTGAGGGATGTTTCTTCTCTTTCGGCCATAAAAGCAAAAATTATTTTACATGTAGCCGATCCAAAAAATGTGGAATGGTGGTTCGATAACATTATTTCTCAGGCCAATGTAACTGATTTTGATATAGTTGGATTTTCATATTATCCATTATGGCATACGACTTTAGGTTATGGCCAAATTGAAAATAAAATTGCCCTTTTTAAATCGAAATACAATAAAAAAGTGATGATTATGGAATTTGCCTATCCCTGGACATACGAGGATGCCGACACGTATTCAAATGCATTTGGAAACCAGTCGCCGGTTGGTTCATTTCCATTTTCAAAAGACGGGCAATTTAATTTGCTGAAAGATTTGACACAAAAAATAATTAATGCTGGCGGAGATGGTATTTTCTATTGGGAACCAGCCTGGATCAGCTCTGATATGAAGGATTTATGGGGAACCGGTTCTTCGTGGGACAATGCGGCTTTATTTGATTTTGATGGAAATGTACTTAAATCAATTGATTTTATGACTTATAAATACACTTTCCCGTCAAAGTGAAATGATTTTTATGAAGTACTTTATTTAAACAGCAGGATAAAAAATAAAAACAAAACCCGGCTCAAATGACCGGGTTTTGTTCTATTTTACCAATAATATTGAGTTTCCCGAAGATTCATCAGCTTGAATTTTAATTATATAACTTCCTGATTTTACTTTCTGGCCCCGGTTGTCATTTAGCCCCCATTCGTAATTTTGTTCCCCTGTGGGCAGATTGCCCTTATGCAAAACACAGATTTTTTTACCTGAAATGTCATAAACCGCTATTTCCGCCTCTTTTATATTTTGCCTGGTTTTAAATTCAATTCTGGCGTAATTTTCAGATGGATTTGGATAAACATTGATTTTAATGGTGTTCTTTGCCGGGAGTATTTTATCAATTCCGGCTATAATTTCAGGTTTTTGTAATTGAACATCTGAATAAATACGATATTCACCTGGTTGAAGATTGATTGAAGCACTGGTGTTAGACACTTCTATTGAATTTCCCGAAAAATATTCGTACCAGGTACCCGTATGCTGAAATTCCGGAACTATCTGGGCCGCAACTACTCCAAAATTCCCCAAAACAGTTACGTCCATATCATTTCCATTTAAGTTCATTCTTTTCGTTGTATTTGTTACAAAGTATTCAAAATCTGATGTTTTAAACACTTCATTTTCTTTTTTCAGATTTATCAGAAAGCTGTATATTTGAAACAGCCTGAACCTGTCATTGTCCCAGTAATATTCCCATTTTATAGGTTTTTTACCAACCCTGTCGTCATTATAATTTATGCTGTAATCATATCCCAGTTCACCAAATTGCCAAATCATTTTTGGACCGGGGGTCAAGAGAAGGAAAGTGGCCGCCAGTTCTATCCTCGAAAGGGCAGTGGCCTGATCTTTCACATTATAGTTACCACTTGAATTTCCATAGTTTTTGTTTTTGAACATCAGCCTCTCTTCGTCATGGCTTTCCATGTAACCCACCAAATGAGGCTCTGACCAGCCTCTATAAACATATGAAGCACCCGAAAAATCCGATTTTCCCGTTTCGTTGTAGCCCATGCTGGCTTCTGAAAAATTATAATTCATATTTCCCCAAATAAGCATGCCATAAGCACTTAGCACTTTTTCCTCGCTGTTATCAGCAAAATGTTCAAGAATAACATAAGCCTCCGGATTAACCAGTTTAATTTTATCGTACATTCTTTTCAAAATGGCAATCCTGGAAGCATCATAGGCCCCGCCGTCGCCCGGTGTATTGGTGAAACCCTTGGTAAAATCAAACCTGAACCCGTCAATTCTGTAATTTTTTAGCCAGTAACTGTTCACACTGTCTACAAACTGTTTGGTATAGGTACTTTCGTGGTTAAAATCGTATCCCCATGAATAGGTTGGGTTTGGAGAAGTCTGGTTGTACCAGAGGTTCTGTGCCGTTGGCTGACCATAGCTCCCTGCTTTTGGATTGAAATATAATTTAACAAGCGGAGATTGTCCGTAGGAGTGGTTTAATACCATGTCCATTATAACGGCTATCCCGTTTTGGTGGCATGAATCAATAAATTCCTTAAGCTTGTTCTTTGTTCCGTAGGCCTTGTCGGGGGCAAAATAAAATGAAGGATTGTATCCCCAGCTGTCGTTGCCTTCAAATTCGCTAACTGGCATTAATTCTATAGCATTAATACCCAATCTTTTGAGATAGGGCAAAGTATCAATCATGGTCTGGTAATTAGCGTCAGCCGTAAAATCGCGCATTAACAATTCATAAATCACAAGGTTTTCAGCCTCCGGGGTTGTGAAATTATCTATTTTCCAATTATACGGAACCTGGGCGGTTTGAAATGTAGATGCAATTCCATCGGTTTTGCCTTCAGGATAAGCAATCAGATTTGAATAGGTAGCCGAACTTATATACTTATCATTCCAGGGATCACTGATTTTTTCAGTATAAGGATCCGCTATTTTTATTGAATCGTCAACAATATATTGAAACACATATTCCTGGGCTGGTGTTAATCCTGTTAAAGTTATCCAATACCTCAATTCAGGGTTATTCACGTCAGCTAAATTTTTTTTCATAATCACCGGCTGCCAGTCGTTAAAACTTCCAAATGCATAAACCGCGTTTTTATAAGGAGCATGGAGTACCAGGGTAACTGTATTGTCATCTGTATAATTAATTCCATCTTTGGCCCCTGCAGGCAAATTTTCAACCAAAGGCACTGTTCTCACTACATAAATAAAATTATCCGTCTTGGTCTCATTGCCATTTGTAGCTTCCACAATAATTTCATGCGTTCCTGATGCTTCAGCATTTACTGTATAATCGAAAGAATTTTGATTGGTAGTTTCTGTATGTACCCCGATTCCATCCACTTTAATTACCACACTTGTTGCCATGGCGCTTTCGATGTGGATATTGAATGTTGACGAGGCATCTACAAAATAAGGTTGTATTTGTGGGGAAGTGATTGAAACAGCAAGCCCGGCTTCATACACATCATAAAAAATATCGCCACCGGTAGCAGTTTTACCTTCTTTCGACCCGGTTGAATTCCTGAATACAAAGGCCAGTTTCTTAATTATCTCACCGTCAGGAACGGCATAAAAAGATCTGATGGACGGGCCGATTTTTAATTCGTATTTATTGGCATCAATTTTTGTTAGTTTTGCTTTGGCAATATTGGTTGTCCAATTTGCAATAACATATTTCCAATCTGAATTCGAACTACTCAGATTTGTAATCACACCTGTATGTGCATAGATATCCCCATTATAATCTTTAAGCCCCTGGTTACCCTGGGTAGCGTCAAATGTAATGGTAACGGAATCTAAATCCGTTGGAAGTGCCGGACTACAGGTAATTAACTGGGCTCTGATACCCTGTGTAAAGAGTATTAATCCACTGATAATTAAAACAATTTTTTTCATAGAACAAGGTTTATAATTTTATTGCAGCATGAAAATCAGGGCTTTCATGCCTTCAATTTTTATATTTAGTTTGTTGTTTTCAGAAGTCAATACTTGATTAGGATTAAATGGATTTTTATATTGTCCTGGTTTTGAAACCGGTACACTTACCATTTGTGTATTATTTGATTTGTTAAAGATAACAACAATTTCATTTGATTTAAACTTTCTGTTGTAGGCAAGGATTTCGTTTTTATTGTCTATTAACGAAAATACTATATCACCATAAACTAAAGCCGGTGTATTTTTTCTGATTTCGATTAGTTTTTTGTAAAACGCGATTAATTCTTTGTCCTGTTGTACTTTATCGGTTTTCCTAGGTTTATTAAAAGGGTGGTGGGTTTCATCTTCAAATTGAATATCATCCCAGATTATTGGTTTCCGGCAATCCGGATCATCAGCTCCCCACATCCCCATTTCATCTCCATTCCAGATATGAGGTGCCCCTATGTATGTAAACTGGTGAATCAGAATCATTTCCTGCAATGCTCTTGTTTTTGCATCCGGCTTGTCAATTTTGTAATTCACATCATCGTAGGGTTTGGCTTTGAATTTATAGGGGTTTTTATTGTAAAGATCTGTTGAAATTCTTGGTGCATCGTGGCTTGCCACCAGGTTCATCATCGCTTGTTGATTTTCAACGTTTATTCCGGTCATTTTATCTTTTAATTCAGCCACAAATTCTTCAGGGTTAAGCGATTTTTCAGGATCATTAAAAAATTGTCGTGCCGGCCTGTACCAGCGGTAATTCATGATGGCATCAAACTGATCGCCCTGTAAAAAATTATTCGGTAACATAAGCGTATCGGGCCAGGTTTTCCACCAAATTTCGCCCACAAGGTATGCTTCAGGTTTTATAGCCCTGACTTCCTTCCGGAATTCGCGCCAGAATCCCATCGGAACTTCAGCTGCCACATCGAGCCGGTAGCCATCAACACCATCTTCAGGGTTTCCATCTTTATCAGGATCAAGCCACCTTTTAGCCACAGCGAAAATATGTTCTTTTGCCCCTTTGCTGTGTAAATTTCCTTCGAAAGGCATTTCTTTTTTGCCTACAATATCTTTTTTCATTTCGGGCATGGTTGGCACGCCAGCCCAGCCTTTGTAGGTGAATTCGTTTTGTGGGGTTTTCGGATCGTCAAATTTCTCAATTTCGTACCAGTCGGCTGCTTTCGATTTTTCGCCGTATTTTTTTATATCATTAAAAGCCCAGAAATCTTTGCCTGTATGGTTAAATGAGTAATCCATCACCACTTTAATTCCATTATCGTGACATAACTTAATCAATTTAAGAAATAAACTGTCGGCTGTAGTCCATTTCCAGGAGCCGGGATTGAATTGGTTTTCAGAGGCAATTATTTCTTTATCTTTTTGTGGATTGGGACCAAAATTCCTGTCAATATGCTGCCAATACCTTGGATCGTATTTATGCAGGGAGGGAGAATCGTTTAAAGGGTTAAAATAAATAGCAGTAATACCTAAATCTTTCAGGTAGGGAATTTTATCAATTACGCCCTGTAAATCACCGCCATATCTTCGTAATTGTAAATTATCCCATTTGTTTGACAGGTTTGATTGGGAAAAATAATCATCGGGTTTATACCAGTCCTGCCCCCAGGGGGTTATTTTCCAGGTTAACGGGATGGAATCGGGGTAGGTACCACGAATGTCGTCGCGGGTTGGATCATTCCCGGGGTCCCCATTGCGGAACCTTTCAACAAAAATCTGATACCAGATGGCATTTTTGCTCCACTCGGGGACATTTTTTATAGCTATTGTTTCTGAATCAGGATTTTTTTTCTCCGGGTTGTTACATGAAAAATATAAAACTGCTGCTAATAAACAGGAGCAAGCTAATAGTCTGGTTTTTTTATCCATTTTGTTTGATTTGTAAATTTGTTTAATTACTAAACTTACCCTGAAAATATTGATACAATAATTTAATTGGTGCGAAAAGTCTTTGATCTCTGAATTTAAAACCCCACGGCAAAATTACCGTGGGGTCCTAAAATCACGAAATGAATTATGAATGATTAGTTTTTAATTATCTTGTAAGTTTTGGTTACAGTTTCCATCCTAATTGTATAGTTTCCATCTTCAGCCAGAACTATGTTTGTTCCTGGAAAATCACCGGACCATACATCATTTGGTCTGAATTTGAATTCTCCAGCTTTAAAGTCACCGGTAATCTCCCACATTTTTCTTTGGCCATTGTAGAACATATCTACATCAGCTGACCAGTCGTAAGGAGGAATAGAACTACCAATAATTCCCCAATCATCTGTTTTTGTTAATGAAAGGGCTAAAGTTGAAGTATTAAAGTTAAAAACAAAGCAACCCGAAGCTGCAAACAAATCTCCACCTGAAGGATCAAGTACACCGCTAAAATTATTGCCTGACGCGGTTAATGTTCCTCCATAATTTGGACCACCCCAGTTTGGGTTAATGGTTACCTTGAAGCCATTGCCGTTTATGCGAATAATGTTTGTGTAGTCGGAGTTAAAGCCATATGAGAACATCCGGCCGTTTACTGCACCCGGAGACCATCCCTGGTAATCTCCAGGAACATAGGCCATTGGATAATCAACCAGTTCATCATAAGGGGTAACAGCATAATCTGTAGCTTCAGAATAAGTTGTATCAACATTTGTGCTTACTGTAGCATAAACGCGACATTTTACAGTAGTTTCCACATCTATATCCAGTTCAAGAGCCAATAAAGCACCATTTATGTCACTAATTTTTACAGAATCTGCCAATTTTTGGGTCTTTAAAATGGTAACTGCATTAGCAAAGTCATCAGTAGTAGAAAGTTGTACACCATAGGTTACAGAGGCTTGAAAGCCAAAATCTGCAGGAGACCAGGAAAATCCCATTTTTTTGTTAGCATCTGCTTTTACAAAGGCCATCCCATCGGGAGATAAAGGCGATATAAGTGCACCAATGGTAGGATTTTCATTGATAAATACTTTAGCCTCTTCATTTTCACAAGCTGTGAAAGCAAAGATTCCAAGTATAAATAATGTTATGACTAATATGTTTTTCATTTTTTAAGCAATTTTAAATTTATCGAATTATTGTATATTCCTTTTTGAGCGCTATATCTAATTAAAGATTTAGTTATACCCTTCATTTTGCACCAATGTTGGATTTGCTGTTAAATCAGCCGATGGAATTGGAAAAAGGTTTCTGTATGATTCAGTTGATGTACCTGCTTGTGTATTTCCTTTCCATTCCCAGATATAATCGCTGCCAGTAAATTTACCAAATCTTATTAAATCAGTCCTTCTTTGACATTCCCAGTAAAGTTCTCTTCCTCTTTCATTTAAAATAAAATCAAGGGTCATATCGGCATCAGCAATATTTCCATTTGTATTGCCATAAGCGCGTTCTCTTAATTCATTGATATACCCTAAAGCAATTGCCCTGCTACCTCCACCTCCTCTTACAACACATTCAGCATACATAAGGTAAGCATCAGCAAGTCTGAATACAGGGAAATCTGTGCTTACAAAAGTAGGGTGGGCATTTGGTGCAGCACCGCCATCAGAAGTTATATTCTTGAATTTGGTTACTCCAATGCCATGCGTAAATGTACCTACGTTTGTAATATCCCATTGCCAGTTATCTGAATTAAAATAGAACATGCCTCTTTTGTCGGCAATGCCCGAAAATTCAGGATCTGCCGGAGAGAAATCAGATTCTGCTGCCCCAAACAGATTAGTTACAAAGGTTTGAATGGTTCTGATACCACCCCAGCCTCCGTCAATTCCGTTCAAGGGCATACCACCTCCATTAGAAGCGTGAAGGATAAAGGTCATACCTCCATATTGTTGTGTATTTTGGCCATCAAAACAAATTGGGAAAATTATTTCCGGACTAAGATTATTATCTGCCCTGAAAACATTTTGATAAACAGGATCAATACTATAGCCAGCATTTAGAACTTTGTCAAGTTCAGCCAGAGCTTCAGTATATCTTGCAGTACCTGTGTACACTTCCGAATTTAAGTATAACTTAGCTAAAAGCATCCAGGCAGCAGCTTTATCAGCACGTCCATATTCAAATCCTGGATCTCCAAGTTCAGTTTCAATTGCTTTTAATTCAGATTCAATATAGTTAAACAATGAGGCCCTGTCAATTTGTTGAGGTAAAAATGCTCCGGGTTTATCTGCTTCTGTAACAAAAGGAACATTTCCGAACATATCAATGGCATGATAATAGCTAAAGGCCCTTAAAAATCTGGCTTCAGCGTTCATAACTGCAATATTTCCGGATTGACCTTCTGTATTTCTGATAAACTCATTGCATACAGCTACCGTGTAAAATATACGCGAGTAGAGAGCAGCTATAAATACATCATTAGGTGCCCATGTTTGCCAATGAAAATTTTTGATTGTTTGGTCGTCCCAGGCAATAATAGCTTCATCAGTGGAAAGTTCCTGTAAATCCCAGTATTGACGAAGATAATTACCAAAATTCTCATCAATTCCGGCAATGTCAGGTGCACCTCCGCCACCACCTTGCTGTCCGCTAATTGCATAGCTGGCATAAAGTTTGGCAAGCGCTTGTTTATAAGCAAGTTCATCCTTAAATACATTGTTTGAAGTTTGAACATTAGGATCTATTGGTGTAACATTTAAATCGTCAATACATGATGTAAAATACATCGATGTGATGATGATGAGAAAATATGAAATTAATGATTTTTTCATTTTACTTTTGTTTTAAAATTATATTAGAAATTTAAATTTATACCTAACATAAATGTGCGAGGTCTTGGGAATATATTATTATCAATTCCATTACTAAGTTCTGGATCAAGACCTGAGTATTTGGTAATGACAAAGGCGTTTTGGACTGTAAATGCTATACGCCCGTTTAATTTTTCAGTGAATAATTCATTGAATGTATACCCCAGATTAATATTGTCCATCCTGAAAAATGAAGCATTTTCCAAATAAAAATCAGACATATATTGAGCTGTGGTAAAATTCGATTTTTCTACATCTGTAATAATATTTGAAGTATATCCCGACTGATTATACACATTTTGAAATAATCCCATGCTTGAAGCATTGTTGTTATAAACATAGTTCCCTATACTTACACGACCTGAAAATGAAAAATCAAAATTTTTGTATATTATCCGGGATGATAAACCAATTAAATAATCAGGAGTTGGTTTTTGGAGATAGAATTTATTTGCATCGTTTCCTGAAACATTTCCACCACTTCCAGTTTTATCAACATACAGACCTTCAATAGGCATACCATCGGCATTATAAACCTGACGGAATAGGAAGAATGTATTGGCAGGATAACCAACAGCGTTAATCTGAACATTACTGTTAACACCTCCAGATATACCACCTGTTGGATAACCAACATAATTTGGATCATCGGCAAGTGTTAATTTTGTGATTTCATTTTGATTGTAGGTGAAATTTGCACCTATCTCCAGGCTAAAATCTGGTTTAGAGACTGGTCTAAAGTTTAAAGAAGCTTCAAAACCTTTGTTCTCCATCGAACCAACGTTGGTAGTTAATCTGTTTGAAAAGTTTGTTCCGGCAGGAATTGGAACTTCATTTATTAAGTCGTCGGTTACTCTATTATAGTATTCTATTGAGCCGATTAACTTATCTTTTGCAAATCCAAATTCAAGACGGATATTTTTAGTAGTTGTTTCCTCCCATTTAATATTTGCATCATAGGGATTGGGTCGCTGGGTTGCATAGAATGTATTGCCAAATTGGTAATACGCCCCAGATGTACTAATTCTATATGTTGGTATATATGGATAATAATTGTCACCAATATCTTGTTGACCGGTTACACCGTAGCCAAGGCTAAGTTTTAAATTTGAGATTGCATCTACGTTCTTCAGGAAACTTTCTTCTTTAATTTTCCATGCTACTGCAAATGATGGGAAGAGACCCCAACGATTATCTTCACTAAATCTAGAAGTACCATCATAACGCACTGTTGCAGTTACCAAATATTTTTCCATTAAAGCATAATTAACCCTGCCAAAGAAAGAAACTAAAAAATATTCGTTTTTATAATTTGTAGTATCTGCACTCAAATATACTCCATCAGTTGGTTCCCAGGGACGATTTGCATTTGTTCCTTCCCTGTAATAATGTTGGTATGAATAGCCAGCCGTAATATCAATACTTTGAGCTGAAATTTCTTTATTATAATTCAGGTAAAAATCAAACAAACTGTTCTTCCTGATATTTTCATATCCAACTACGCTTCGCTCAGGCTCCCTGTAACTCCATGATGCTTTCGGATCTGTTAAATCATCACCATTTGAATTGTAATAATCATAAGCTCCTTTAATTGTAGCTTTAAGCTCAGGCAAAAATGGTAATTTATAGTCAACTTGTCCGTTTCCAAAATAGCGTTGTACTTTGGAAGTATTATCCCTGAACTCTAATCTTGCAACCGGATTATGTGTTGCAATATTATTCGGTTGTCCGTTTAATTTATCAGGATCACTTGATTCTATCCAGGCTGTATAACCTCCATACCTTGTATTACCATTCATGATAGGTTGTGTTGGATCAAACTGTACTGCTGATCCAATAGCGGCATCATTTGAAAAATTGTTATTAATATATGAACCTTTAAAATTAAGATCGATTTTCAAAGCATCTTTTAAAAGGCTTGGACTTACTGATAAATCAAAAGTGGTTCTTTGAATATTTGAATTTTTCAATAAACCATTTTGATCTGAATACCCAAATGATAATCGATAAGGTAATTCTTGTAATGAACCGGATGCACTTACACTGTGATCCATGCCAAAGGCATTTTGGTATATTTCTTTTTGCCAATCTGTATTTTCTGAACCAAGTACATCAAGTGCGGCTGATGTTAATCCATGATTGTCAACCCGATCCTGTACAATGTTTCTAAACTCATCACCAGTATATACATCTAATAGTTTTACCGGCGTACCAATTGAAAATGTTCCATTATAGCTTGCAACAAATTTACCTTTTTTCCCTCTTTTAGTAGTGATAATAATTACCCCGTTCGATGCCCTTGATCCATAAATTGCGGTGGCGGAGGCATCTTTTAAAACTGTAAAACTTTCGATATCATTTGGATTAATGGTCGATAAGGGATTGGCCATACCTCCAATACCAGTGTTGTCAATTGGTATACCATCTATTACGATTAATGGATCATTACTTGCCCTTAATGATGATCCACCACGAATCCTGATTGTTGTACCTGCTCCCGGGGCGCCACTATTTGATGTAATTAGCACGCCAGATGCTTTACCAACAAGCAATTCCTGCGGACTAGTAATTGCTCCCACATTAAAGTCTTTTGACCCTACTGTTGTGATTGAACCTGTAGCATCGGTTTTTTTCACAGTTCCGTATCCAATTACCACCACTTCGTCAATACCAATTTCCGAAGCCTCTAACAATACCCTTAAACTATTGTTATTTCCAACTGCAATTTCCTGTGAGGTGTACCCAACATACGAAAAAACAAGAATATCTGTATCGGTTACCTTTATTGAAAAATTGCCATCAAAATCGGTAATTGTTCCATTATTGGTTCCTTTTACTAAAACACTGACCCCCGGTATTGGGTTTCCATCACCGGAATCAGTAACACGACCCTTTAAATCGCGCTGTGCATACGAAAAATTCGTAAAAACAGCCAATGCAATAATTAGGGTCAGTCTTTTTAAAACTCCAAAATAACTTTTCATTTGCTCTTTAAAATTTAGGTTAAATACTCTATTTAATAACTCTCTCAGTTTTCCTCAATAAAAGCACCCAAACCTATGGTAAAACAAATTATGATTAACAACTTTTAACTTTTTATTTGATTATTTTCTCACGCAAACGAAACCGCAATCGTTTGCGATTGGTTTTTTGTAATTTCTGATGGATTTGGAAAAGTAAAGAATGGTGTTAAAAATGTAAAAATTTGTTAATAGTGTATTTTTAACAATTATTTAACTTTTTTGTAATTTTTTGCTATTTAAATTTAATTATTCTTACCTTTTTTTTAACCATAAAATGTCTATCTTCGTGCCATATCAATTGAATCTACTTAATGAAAGGCAGGCAAATCACAATTAAAGACATTGCTAAAGAACTGGGAATTTCACCCTCCACAGTTTCACGTGCTTTAAAAAACCACCCAGATATTAGCAGTGTCACCAAAAGAGAAGTTAATGAACTTGCGCGCAAGTATAAATACAAACCCAACGAGATTGCCCTAAGCCTTAAACACAGAAAAAGTAACATTATTGGTGTAATAGTTCCGCAAGTAGTTCATTATTTCTTTTCATCAGTAATTAGCGGAATTGATGACCTTGCTTATGCCAATGATTATAATGTGATGATAGCCCAAACCAATGAGGATTACGAGCGCGAGGTTCATTCCGCCCAGGGAATGCTTTCGAGCAGGGTTGCGGGTGTGCTAGTTTCGATATCCAAAAGCACTAAAAATTACGAGCACTTAATAAACCTCGAAAACAATGGTATACCCGTTGTTTTTTTCGACAGGGTTTGCCCGGATATGAATACCGACAAAGTGGTTGTAGATGATTTTGACGGTGCTTTCAGGGCAGTAGATCATTTAATAAAAACAGGCTGCAAAAAAATTTTTCATTATGCAGCCGGCCAGCATCTTTTAATTGGGCGAAACAGGCAAAATGGTTATTTACATGCCCTGTTTAAAAATGGTATAAAAGCCGATGATGGTCTTATATTTAGATGCGAAGAATATGAAGATGCCATTTTCCTGACCGAAAAATTAATCCGTTCCGGAAATGTTCCCGATGCCATATTTGCAGTGAACGATATGACTGCTATTGGTGCAATGGTTACCATTAAAAATATGGGCTTTAAAATTCCTGAAGATATATCAGTAATTGGATTTACAAACGGCCTAATTTCAAAAATTACTGAACCCCCGTTAAGCACCATCGAACAGCATGGCTATGAGATGGGCCAAATTGCAGTAAGATTACTTTTAAACCGGTTATCGAAAGAAGAATCGGACTATAATCCTGAAATAAGGGTGTTAAAAACTGATTTGGTATTAAGGGGAACTACAAAATCTCTAAAAGAAGAATTCCAAAGTTCAGGTGAGCTGCTTTATTAAAAAAATTTCCAATATTATCGTCCTGATTTATAATAAATTTCTTCCGCAAACGATTGCAAAAAAAACTAATTATTTCTAAAGTTTTTTTTTAATCAAAATTTTATAGATTTTTAAAAAAAATTTAATCTTTTGCGCAATCGTTTGAATTGGTAATTTGAATTAATTTACCCGTTTTTTTTACGAGGTTCTTTGTTTAAACTAATATTCTGCATTTGCAAGCTATTGTATTTTTTAGTTAATTAGCGGTCTCTCTCAGTTTTTCATTTGGTTGCACAAAATATTAGTCCCTTTTAAAATAAAGGCCCATAAATCTTAATGGCAGTTAAATGATCTATTCCTTAATATATATTTCCTATACAACCTGATTGAATACCTTTAATGGCAATTGATCTAATTTATAATAATTGACTATGACAAAAAAACCAAGCCTAAAGTTCTGGCAAATCTGGAACATGAGTTTCGGGTTCCTGGGTATCCAGTTTGGATTTGCCCTGCAGAACGCAAATGTTAGCAGAATATTTGAAACTTTAGGTGCAAATATCGAAGATATCCCTATCCTTTGGATTGCTGCACCCGTTACAGGATTGATTATCCAGCCCATTATTGGCCATATGAGCGATAAAACCTGGGGAAAACTGGGTCGCAGGAGACCATATTTCCTGGTTGGTGCTATTTTGGCTTCACTGGCATTGATAATTATGCCTAATTCTCCATTTTTATGGGCTGCTGCCGGAACTTTATGGATAATGGATGCTTCTATAAACATTTCGATGGAACCTTTCAGGGCATTTGTCGGAGATATGTTACCATCTGAACAGCGAACCACAGGTTTCGCCATGCAAAGTTTTTTTATTGGAACAGGTGCTGTTATAGCCTCTGCTTTACCTTATATCCTAACTAACTGGATTGGTGTTGAGAACACAGCAACAGAAGGAAGTATACCACCTTCGGTGAAGTGGTCGTTTTATCTGGGGGCTGCAGTTTTTATATCCGCCATTACCTGGACAATTCTAAACACAAAAGAATACTCACCTGAACAACTTAAAGAATTTGGAAATTATGATAATCAAATTCAGAAAACTGAATTAGTGCCTGGATCAAAAAGGATATCGTTTTACCGGATTGGTTTCTTTTCCACAAGTATTGGCTTATTGTTCACTTTATTTCTTGTTTTTATGAAACTTGAGAAGGAACTTTTTATTCTTTCAGGTGGACTTTTCCTTTTCGGGATGCTGGAAATACTGGCTGGTAAAATGCATCAGTCGGGCTCAGAAAGCGGATTTGTTGAAGTTATTTCAGATTTAAACAACATGCCTAAAACCATGATTCAACTGGCCGTTGTTCAGTTTTTTTCATGGTTTGCCCTGTTTGCCATGTGGATCTATACTACAGCAGCAGTAACCTCTCATATTTATGATATGAAAGTTGATCGTAATTTTGTGGCAGAACTGAAACCTTCTTTTACGCAAATTGTTGAAAAATCTGCTAAAAAAGATAATCTTGTTGCTGCCGATTTTGAGAATCTATCTAAAAAGGTTGATAAACAAGGAATTTCTGTTATGAATTTGAAGTTGGTGCAGTTTTTTAATGCCAATCAGGATTATTTACAACCAAACCAGGTAGAAAAAATAAAATATATTGAAAAGCAGTATAATGATGGTGCCGATTGGGTAGGTGTTTGCTTTTCCATTTATAATGGTGCCGCTGCAATTTTTGCATTCTTTTTAATGTTTCTTGCCCGAAAAACAAGCAGAAAAGTAGCCCATTCCATCTCATTGGTAATCGGAGGTATTAGTTTTATCTCAATATTTTTTATCCATAATCCCGATATCCTGCTTATTCCTTTCCTTGGAATTGGCCTGGCCTGGGCCAGCATACTTGCCATGCCCTATGCAATACTAACTGGATCATTACCTGTAGAAAAAATGGGTACTTACATGGGCATTTTCAATTTTTTCATTGTTATTCCGCAGATTTTGGCTGCAAGCTTATTAGGTTTTTTTGTCCGGTTTTTATTTGACGGCCAGGCGATATATGCACTTGTATTAGGCGGTGTATCATTTTTATTGGCAGCCGGACTTGTTGTAATAGTTCGTGATAAAGATTAATGGATAAAAAAATGGCGATTAAGGCATTTATATTTGATTTGGACGGTGTTATTGTTGATACAGCAAAATACCACTACCTGGCCTGGAAACGACTGGCAGATGAACTTGGATTTTTCTTTTCGGAAGAACATAATGAGCGGTTAAAAGGGGTTTCAAGGATGCGATCGCTTGAAATATTGCTTGAAGTGGGCGGATTAAGTTTTCCACACGAAGAAATGCTGAAAATGGCTGACAAAAAGAACAATTGGTATGTGGATTATATAACAAAAATGACACCTGATGAAATATTACCAGGTGTTCTTGAATTTCTCAACGCAGCAAGGCAGCTGGGAATTAAAACAGCCATTGGTTCAGCCAGTAAAAATGCAGGCACCATTTTAAGCAGGATTGGATTAATGAAATATTTCGATGTTCTGATTGATGGAAATAAAGTGAGTAAAGCAAAACCTGATCCTGAAGTTTTTCTGCTGGCAGCAGCTGAATTAAATGTTAAACCAAGTGAATGTGTTGTTTTTGAAGATGCTGAAGCCGGAATAGAAGCTGCATTAAACGGAAATATGCACTGTGTGGGAATTGGTTCTGAACAAATTTTATTTAAAGCCAACAAGGTAATAAAAAGTTTTGAAGGATTTTTACCTTCAACATTTTTAAACTTAACGAATTAAAAGGGTCTGTTATAATTAATTAATTTGAAAATGAGACACTTAAGATCATATTATAAAATAGACGAATGGAATATAATTGAAGAAGGTTTTTCTGCCGAAGAACATGAAAAATCTGAAAGTATTTTCAGCATTGGAAATGGCAGGTTCGGACAAAGGGCCAACTTCGAAGAAAAATTCAGCGGCCAAACCCTCCAGGGCAGTTATGTGGCAGGTATTTATTATCCAGACAAAACCAGGGTAGGCTGGTGGAAAAATGGCTACCCGGAATACTTTGCCAAAGTGCTAAATGCCCCAAACTGGATTGGTATTAATGTTTTTGTTGAAGGCGAAGAACTTGATCTGGCCCATTGCAAAGTTTCTAATTTCAGGCGCGTACTCAACATGAAAGAAGGCTACCTTGAAAGAATATTTATTGCCGAATTAGATAGTGGTAAAATTATTAAAGTCCATGCAAAAAGGTTTATAAGTATGGCCAATCCTGAACTTGCAGCCATAAAATACTCAATAACCCCTTTAAATTTTAACGGGATTATTTCTTTCGTTCCATTCATTGATGCTGATGTTAAAAATGAAGATGCCAACTACAACGAGAAGTTCTGGACAGGTATCGAACAGAAATCAGGTATTCGTGAAGGTTACATTATCTCTGAAACAAAAAAAACTGCATTTCAGGTTTGTACTGCCATGAAATATAATATTACACAGGATCATATAAGCCTTGACTTTAAATCAGAAATTATAGAAAAGGAGATGTATGTGGCCAACAAAGTGGATGTTAATTGCTTACAGGAACAGGAAACAGTTTTATATAAATATATTGCAGTAATTTCATCCGAAAACCATAAAACAAATGAATTGGCGGAAACCGCGCTAGAACTTGTCAATGTTGCTGCTTCAACCGGTTTTGAAATTCTTTTAAATGCACACATAAGGGTCTGGGAAGAAAAGTGGAAAGAAAGTGACATTATTATTGAAGGAGATAGGGCCGCCCAACAGGGGATAAGATTTAATATCTTTCACCTGAACCAGACTTACACCGGCGATGATGAGCGGCTTAACATCGGGCCAAAAGGTTTCACCGGCGAAAAGTATGGGGGAAGCACTTATTGGGATACAGAAGCTTATTGTGTTCCTTTTTTTCTGAGTACTGCACCTGCCAGGGTAGCTAAGAACCTGTTGATATACAGGTACAAGCATCTGCCCAAAGCCATTGAAAATGCCCGGAAATTAGGCTTTAAGGGCAATGCGGCACTTTATCCCATGGTTACCATGAATGGTGAAGAATGTCACAACGAATGGGAAATTACTTTCGAAGAAATTCACAGAAATGGTGCTATTGCTTATGCTATAATGAATTATGTAAATTATACCGGCGATAAACAATACCTGGCAGAATATGGCCTAGAAGTTTTAATGGGGATATCCCGCTTCTGGGCACAAAGAGTAACTTTTTCGCACGACAAGAATAAATATGTTATGCTTGGTGTTACTGGTCCCAATGAATACGAAAACAATGTAAATAATAACTGGTATACCAATTACATTGCGCGCTGGACTCTAAAATACACCCTTGAAACCATTGACTACGTCAAGGCAAATAATCGTGCAAGGTATATGGAAATTATAAAAAAGTGGGATTTTAATGAATCAGCCGAAACTAAAAACTGGAGTGATATAATTCAGAATTTATACTTGCCTGAGAATAAGTCGCTTGGAATATTCCTTCAACAGGATGGCTATATGGACAAAGAACAAATCCTGGCAAAGGATCTCGACCAATCGCACCGGCCTCTTAACCAAAACTGGTCATGGGATAGGATACTTAGATCCGTTTTTATAAAGCAAGCAGATGTTTTACAAGGACTGTTCTTTTTTGAACAAGATTTTGATACAGAAACAATTGCAAGAAATTTCGATTTTTACGAACCGCGCACAGTGCATGAATCATCATTGTCACCATGTATTCATTCCATTATTGCCTCTAAAATTGGAAAACATGATAAAGCTTACGAAATGTACCTGCGAACTTCAAGGCTCGATTTAGACGATTACAACCACGAAGCGGACGAAGGCCTTCATATCACCAGCATGGCAGGTACCTGGATGTCAGTAATTTATGGTTTTGCAGGCATGAGGGTTATCGATGGATTACTCCATTTCAGTCCAAATCTTCCGGCAAGCTGGCAAAAGTTTTCGTTTAAAATAGAATTTAGAAATAGTCTACTGGAGGTTACTATTAACGGCAAAGGTACTGAAATCTCTAACATGACAGGCCCAAAAACTGATGTAGTGGTTAATGGCCACAGACATACGGTGGAAGAGGGTTCAACAATACTTGTAAATTGATTATATTCATCATTTAAAAATAATTAGTATGCAAAAAAATACACTTCTGTTCATTCTGGCTTTTTGCCTTGCAGTTCTGGTTTCATGCAACAACCAGCCGGCTTCTGTAACAGCCGTGGCAAAAAATGACTCCGTCTCTTATTCTGTTCAACACGTTGATTGGATTAAAACTGCTAATGTTTACGAGGTAAATATGCGTCAGTATACCAAATCGGGAACATTTAAAGAATTTAAAACGCATTTGCCAAGATTAAAAGACATGGGAATTCAAATTGTCTGGTTTATGCCGATAAATCCCATTGGAAAAATAAACCGTAAAGGCAAACTGGGAAGTTATTATTCCGTAGCCGATTACAAAGGAATTAATCCTGAATATGGTTCTTTGGCTGATTTTAAAGATTTGGTAAATGAAATTCATAAGCTTGGGATGTATGCAATTATCGACTGGGTTCCAAATCATTCAGCATGGGACAATCCATGGACAAAATCAAATCCGGATTTCTACACCAAGGATAGTACCGGAAATTTTATTCCACCATTGGGAACTGACTGGACCGATGTAATAGAACTCAATTACGACAACCAGCAAATGCGGAAAGAAATGATTGGGGCTTTAAAATTCTGGATTGATTCCACCAATGTAGATGGTTTCCGATTCGACCATGCTTCGGGTGTACCTACTGATTTTTGGAACGTGGCCTGCGATTCCTTACGCAAGATTAAACCTGTATTTCTTCTGGCCGAAGCCGAACAGGCCGATCACCAGTACAAAGCTTTTGATGCCGGCTATGGCTGGGTTTTACATCATTTATTACATTCCATTGCAAAAGGTGAAAAAAATGTATCTGACCTTGATGCCTATTTTGCAAAAGACACAGTAGAATACAAACCAAATGCAATAAGGCTGATGTTTACGACCAACCATGACGAAAACTCCTGGAATGGAACAGAATACGAAAAATTTGGCGAGGCAACTAAAACCTTTACTGCGCTTACTTATCTTGTGCCAGGAATGCCATTATTATACAGTGGCCAGGAAGCCGGTCTTAAAAAGAGGCTGAAATTCTTTGAAAAAGACCAGATAGATTGGAAAAATACAGAATTGGCCGATTATATCAAAAAACTTAACCAGCTTAAAAAAGATCAGGAATCGCTTTGGAATGCCGGTTGGGGAGCGGAAATGCAAAGAATTAAAACAGATAATGATAAAAATGTTTTTGCTTTTGTCCGCGAAAAGGGGAACAGCAAAGTCATCGGCATTTTCAATCTTAGCAAAGATCAATTAAAAGTGAATCTGCAATCCGGTGTAAATCTTGATGGTATGAAAGATTATTTTACAAATCAACAGGTTAATTCTGCCTCATTTGATTTAAAACCCTGGCAATACTTTATTTTGGTAAAGTAGTGCAATTAATTATGAAATAATTATTTCAATGATACCGGATTTATGACTCATCGTCCGGTATCATTTTTTTTCCTAAATTGTGAACCTTTTAAAATCAATTTTTAATCGAATGATAAGTAATCTAAATACACCTTTCCTGGTTAAACATCCTGAATGGATTAAAAATGCAACCATTTACGAAATTCATACCAGGCAGTTTACAAAATCAGGTACTTTGAGTGAACTTAAAATTCACCTTCCACGTATAAAATCACTTGGTGTGGATATTCTCTGGTTAATGCCTGTGCAACCTATTGGTATTAAAAACCGGAAAGGGGAGTTAGGAAGTCCTTATGCTATACGGGATTATGTTTCAGTTAATGAAGAATTAGGTACACTAGACGATTTGAAATCATTGGTTTTGGAAGCACATAAACTCGGTTTATACGTAATTCTCGATTGGGTTGCCAACCATACCGCCTGGGATCATTGTTGGATTGAGCAGCATCCTGATTATTATACGCGCGACTGGAATGGAAATATTGTTCATCCAGCCAATACAGACTGGTTTGATGTGGCTGACCTTAATTTTAACAATAAAGCCCTGAGGCATGAAATGATTGAATCGCTCAAATTTTGGATAAAGGAAGCCGATATTGATGGTTTCAGGTGCGATATGGCCGGACTTGTGCCCGTTGATTTCTGGGACCAGGCCAGGGAGGAGTTGGATAAGGTGAAAAAAGTATTTATGCTTGCAGAAGCTGAGCAACCCGAAATGCATTTCAAAGCTTTTGATATGACCTACAACTGGGCATGTCATCATCTTATGAATGAAATTGCCTGGGGTAAAAAATGGGTTTTTCACCTTGATGATTTCTTCTTCCGCGATAACCTTACTTATCCCCAAACTGCCCTCAGGCTGAATTTTACCTGTAACCACGATGAAAATAAAAATGCTGGTTCCTCATACGAAAGACTTGGCGCCGCTCACGATGCTTTTTTGGTTTTGACATTTACAATCCCGGGTACTCCTTTGATTTTTGGCGGACAGGAAGCGGGTTTAAACCGCAAACTTCTGTTTTTCGATAAAGACGAAATTGACTGGTCAAAAACCGATGATTATACACCTTTGTACCAATCACTTGTAAAGTTAAGAAAAAACAATATTGCCTTATGGTCAGGAATTGAAGGTGGGAGGATGCAAAGAATTTATACAAACAGAAATGATAAAGTTTTCGCGTTTTACCGCGAAAATAAAGGAAATACAGTTTTGGTGATTATAAATTTCAGCCACGATTCAATTGAATGTATGGTTGATTTTACTATGAAAGATCAAAATTTGAAAAACTATTTTAACCCGGGAGAATCTTTATCTGAAATGCTTTTGTTGCAGCCCTGGTCTTACAAAATATACATTAACCGATGAATAAATAAAACAATGAACATATATAAAATCTTTACACTGCTTATAGTATTTATTTTTTCTTTTCATATGAAATCGCAAGGAATAAAAAAAGTTGAACCGCCAAACTGGTGGACAGGCATGGAAAATAAAAACCTCCAGTTACTTGTTTATGGAAATAAAATAGCTGAATTTGAGGTTTCTGTCAACTATAATGGCGTAAAAATCGCTAAAATAAATACAGTTGAAAATCCTAATTATTTGTTTGTGGATTTGATTATTGAAAAAAACACAAAGCCTGGTAAATTTGAACTCCTGTTTAAAAAGGAGAGCCAAAAGCTAACGTATACTTATGAACTGAAGGAAAAAAATAAAAATACCGGAATCCACAGTGGATTTAACAGTTCAGATGTAATTTACCTTGTAATGCCCGACAGGTTTGCGAATGGGAATCCTAAAAACGATAGCATGCCCGGAATGCTTGAAAAATCGAATCGTTCGAATCCCGATGGAAGGCACGGTGGTGATTTAAAAGGAATCCGCGATCATCTTGATTATTTTAAAAATCTGGGTGTAACCGCGCTCTGGCTCAATCCCTGCCTGGAGGCTAATTTGAAAAATACCAGCTATCATGGCTATGCCATCAGCGATTTTTATAAGGTCGACCCCAGGCATGGTACAAACGAAGAATACCAATTGCTTGCAGAAGAATGTCATAAATCTGGTTTAAAAATCATCATGGATATGATATTTAATCATTCCGCTTCAACACATTGGTTTATTAAGGATATGCCTTCGAAGGACTGGGTTCATCAATTTCCGGAATTTACACGCTCAAATTATCGGGGCGAAGTGGCTTCTGATCCTTATGCTTCGGATAAAGATAAGTATTTGCTTGAAAAAGGCTGGTTTGATATAACAATGCCCGATTTAAACCAGGAAAATCCCTACCTTGCAAATTACCTGATACAGAACAGCATTTGGTGGATTGAATTTGCCGGTCTTGATGGGATTAGGATGGACACGTATCCATATCCTTACCAGCCTTTTATGAAGGACTGGGTGGACAAGGTGATGAAAGAATACCCGGGTTTTAATATCGTGGGTGAGTCCTGGTTGCAGCATGTGGCCACAACTGCCTTTTGGCAAAAAGATTTTGCCTCAAAACAGGCACCTAACACCTTTCTCCCCTCAGTTACAGATTTCCCTTTTCATTATTCCATTATTAAAGCGCTTAATGACCCTGATAGTTGGACAGGAGGATTGTTTGAACTTTATTATGTTCTGGCACAGGACTTTTTATACCCAAATCCTAAAAACAATCTTATATTTCTTGATAATCACGATCTTACGCGCATCTATTCTTCATTAAATTACAATTTTAATAAATTTAAAACGGCCATGGCCATTCTGCTTACTTCAAGAGGGATTCCCCAGATTTATTATGGCACTGAAATATTGATGGATGGCGGAGCTCAGGGCGATGGTTTAAAAAGGCAGGATTTTCCGGGTGGATGGGATGGAGATAAAATGAATGCGTTTACAATGAAGAATATGAGCGTAGACAGGCTTGCAGCCTTTGAATATACAAAAAAATTACTCAACTGGCGTAAAGGGAAAGACGTGATTCATAATGGAGCATTAAAACATTTTATTCCTGAAAATGAAACTTACGTTTATTTTCGATACAACGATAAAGAGACGGTTATGGTCCTTATCAATAAATCAAATGCCAGAATAGTGAACCTGGCCAGGTTTAACGAACACCTTAAGGATTTTAAAACAGCGAAAGATGTAGTTACTGATGAGGTTTTTGAAAATATTGACCAAATTTATATGGAAGGATTTTCAACAAGAATCCTGGAGTTAAAAAAATGAAAAGAGGCGGAACCACCCGCCTCTTTCTTAAATACTAATCTAAACCAAACCTGCTATAAAAAACCAATCACTTAGTGTATGATGATGCAAAGGTAAGGTGATTAAATGTTAAGCCGATTAAACTTTTGATAAAGATTGTTAAATGTTTTATCAAAGTTAAAAACATGTACTTCAGCTATTTTACTTAGCGCCCGAATCGCATAAATTCATTAGCAGTTGATATTTATAAAAAAAGGCGGAACGAATCCGCCTCTCACTAAAAATACTAATCTAAACCAAACCTGTTATAAAAAAACCAATCACTTAATAATTGACTTTGATGGCAAAATTAGAGGTATTTTGTGTTAACCAATTGGAATTTAAATTAAATAATGTTAAAATCTATATATTTTCATTCTTCCAGAACTCCCTGATATCAAATCCTTTCTACGAAGAAAATTCAAAAAGTCCTGCCGGAATGGGTCATTTTCACATTTTTGGTATGAGGAATAAAAATTTACAAAAAAAGGCGGGAAATTCCCGCCCTAGCCTTGTACCAATTAATAACCTAACCCAATTATGAAAAAACATAATTTGTTACTCAAATGTACGACAATTTCTTTTACATTGGTTATTAATATTTTAATTTTTTCTGCGATCATATAAATAGGAATTTTCAAATCATAAAATTCCTGCACCTACCTGTGTTTTTGATAAACTTTATTTTAATATTCAATAAAACCAATCTGACTTATAAGATTCTTCAAAATCAGACTGTAATCAATACAAACTATCTTAAAGTTAATAGAATTGACTACTTTACGGGTATTTCGTAAAGGAAAAAAGATAAATTTATTTTTTTAGGGTTATTCCAATTTCATTAACAAATCTTACGGGATTTTCATCCATTAAATGTTCAAATTCAAATTTATAGCTTCCGGTTTTATTAAATATCAGCTTTTCATCTATCGGAAAGTCAATATCCCAATAATCACCTATTCCTTCGCCAATATAATTTTTTTCACTGTCAATGAGTTGAATTTCAAGATCCTGGTAATTTTTTTCCCCATTTGGATCGATCATGTATACCCTCAGTTTTAAAAACTGGTAAGGAATCCCTTGTATATATCTCAGATTTAGAATTAATTGCAAAGGAATGTTAGTGTTGTCTTCTTTAATATCCACACTGAATTTAATTACATTTTCAGAGTTCCATTGGTAATTTTCAATGATTTCTCTGTCAGAAAATACCTTATTACAAGACAACAGGGTTAATATGGTTGTTAGAAATACCATTAACCGAAAGGCTTTCATGAACATTTTAGTTTTATTTTAGTTTAATTTCGAATAGTTTTGGCCATTTTTTACCGGTTACAAACATCCTTTTTGATCCGGCGTCGTATGCAATTCCGTTCAGCACATCTGTTCCTGCTTCATAATCCGCTGAATTCAATAACTTGCTTAAATCAATGTATGCTAGTACCCGTCCTGTTTCCGGTTCTATTCTGGCTATCAGATCAGTCTGATAAATATTTGCATATATTTCTCCTTCAATGTATTCCAGTTCATTTAGTTTTTCAACAGGCCCTTTGTTATCATAAACTTCTATTTCAGCAACCACCGAATAAGAAAGTGGATCGATAAAATACAACTTGTTCGAACCGTCGCTCATGATAAGGCTTTTGTTGTCGTGGGTCAATCCCCATCCTTCAGTATTGTATGTGAAGGTTTTGAGCAGTCTGAAACTTTTTTTATCATATACAAATCCAGTTCTGTTTTGCCAGCTTATCTGAATAAGATTGTCCTGCCAGATGGTTAAACCTTCCGCAAAAATTTCAGGGGCTAGTGTAAAAGACTGAATTGGCTGTCCGGTTCCGATTTGAAGTTGCCTTAATGTAGATTCACCTCTTAAACCATTTGATTCGTAAATGTAACCATTCTCGTAAGCCAAACCCTGTGTGTAGGCAGCCCTGTCGTGTGGAAATGTTCTGATTACCTGGTAGGAGTATTTTTTAGGTTCAATATCTGATAAAAACCTGAAAGTAAAAACCTGCTCAGATGTTTGACCATTTTTATAAATCCTGGCTTCGAGATTAGATCGCCTGGGCCTTTTATTTTCATATTCAGGCTTAAGCCTGACGGGAAATTTTGTAATTGAAGTTAGCAATTGGTTTTCAAAAATAAATTGTATGGAATCAAAACTTATCGTGTCCTTTCTATCCACTTTAAACTCCGGTAAATCCATGTATTTAAATTCCGTTTTATTCTCCGGTAAAGTTACAACTTCGAGTTTAGGAAAAGATTCTTCTTTAATATTATCATGGGATGATGATTGTTGCGATTCCCTGTTTTTTAATGCACCATTATTACATGCTAACAAAATGATAATGATGAATACAGGCAACTTTAACCAGGGTTTTAAAATAATTCCTTTCATTAATTATTATTTAAATATAAGCTAAATGTTTTTAAAATAAGGATTCAAATATATCAATTTTCGAAAACCGATACAATGATTCGCGATTTTCAGCTTTACGGTATTGTTCAGTTTAAAAAATTGTATACTCATGTATTTTTAACTTTATTCCATAAACGAACAGGTATTATTATCCGGAATGAATAAAACGCTTTGGGTTTCTAGAAATCTTTAGGTGAGATTTGCCATTCAATTTGTCCCTTTTGGGGTTCAATCAGCTTCCAGCTTTTTACATCAAATAGAATTGAGACCACCGAAGCTGTAGGCAATTCATGAATTTGGCCTTTGCCTGACAATTTATTAACCAGGGATTCAAATGTGGGATTATGACCAACCATGAGCACTATGTTATATAAATCGTTCGTTTTCTTAATAATATCAATGATTTCGCTTAAATCTCCAAAATAGAATTCTTTCTCATGCTGAATAGTTTCCTTATAATCGGTTTCCCTTGCAATAATTTCTGCAGTAGATTTTGCACGCATAGCCGGTGACGAAAGGATTAAATCGGGAATTTTGTTTCTTGATACCAATTGTTTGCCTATTTTTGGTGCTGATTTTTTTCCCCTTTCATTCAAGGGTCTGTCAAAATCCTTAAGCGACGGATCGTTCCAGTCTGATTTTGCATGTCTCATGATAAGTAAATTCTTCATATTATTTTATGTAATAATTATTACAGTACTTCCCTTATTTGTTGAAAAATTTTTCAAATTTAAAATATTAACCAGTGGTATTTAAAAAACTTTTAAGCTAGTTCTATTGCTAAAATTAACTAATTAGTCAAAAAGTAGGATCAAAAAAATTGGAAATCTTCAGTAATATTAAATATTAAGGTGAAATTTGTACTTTCTTAGAGCGTTTTCTTGAAAATGAAAAATTACAATTTGCGTTTTACTATTTTAAAAGATAATTTTAAAAATAAATTATACCATTTCCGATAATGCTACTTATTAGACTATCAAAACGGGTTTTTGCCGCAGTTTTTTTAATACTGTTCCCCGAAACATCTTTTATTTTCGGAAACAATATACAGATTTCGAATGTTCAGATTACTGAAAAAAACCTTGTTGAACAATGGGTTTCAATCAGGTTTGATATGTATATCGAAAGGGGATGGCGCATAAATACAGGAGCTTCGAATTGGAGTGCCGTATGGTTATTCGTTAAGTACCAGGTTGATAATGGTGAATGGCATCATGCTACTTTAAGTACCAATTCGGCTGATTACACTATGCCTGTAAATGTTATGGCAAGTCCTGTTTCGGATGGGAAAGGTGTTTTTATTTACGATTCCAGGGTAAATCCAGGGACTTATAGTTCATATACAGTTCCCGGACTTTTAATAAGGTGGAAATACGGACTGGACGGAGTTTCAAGCACATCTTCAAATGTAAATGTGAAAGTACTGGGAATGGAAATGGTCTATGTTCCTTCCGGAAGTTTTTCACTGGGATCAGGGGGTAATGAAACCAATCATTTTTTCACACAAGGAAGCAATAACCCTTACCTGGTAAGCAGCGATGATCAAATAATTGTGGGCAATTCTTCGGGAAATCTGAACTATAGTGCTGACAATCTTTTTTCAGGCGACAGGAATGGACCAATCCCCGCCTCTTATCCTAAGGGATATGGCGCCTATTACATGATGAGATATGAAATTTCGCAGGAACAATATGTCGATTTTTTAAATCTGCTTACCCGGCAGCAACAAATAAATTTAACAAATAGTAATATTTCAGGTTCAACAGTTACAAATTATTTTGTATTAAGCAATTCCACAAATGTTGTTAAACGAAATGGCATACGGTGCAATGCAGCGATTGATCCGGTAAACCCAGTTGTATTTTACTGCGATTACAATAATAACGGGGTTTACAACGAAGCCGGTGATGGACAGAATATTGCCTGTAATTTTTTAGATTGGAACAAATTAATTGCTTACCTGGATTGGTCAGGGTTAAGGCCCATGACAGAACTTGAATATGAAAAATCCTGCAGGGGAACAGCTGTTCCGGTTGCAAACGAATATGCCTGGGGCACTATCGAAATCTTACAATCGTCTGCCAGTTTGACAAATTCAGGATTTAATTCGGAAATTACAACCAACAGCGGAAACGGTCTGTGTAATTACGATCATATTGATTTGCCCATGAGGGTTGGTTTTGCAGCAAGGTCGTCAACAAACAGGGTACAGGCTGGTGCAGGTTTTTATGGTGCCTGCGATTTGAGTGGAAATATAACTGAAAGGTGTGTAACTGCAGGATCCCCAGCCGGAAGGGCTTATACAGGCCTGCATGGTGATGGTGAATTATCAGGAACCGGTTCGGCAAATGTTTTAAACTGGCCTGGCCCAAACGGTACTTCTGCGAGGGGTGGTAATTATGCATCTACCAGTGACTATTTAAGGGTATCGGCCCGAAATACCGGTTTTGACTGGCTTTGGTTCTTTTCAAATGATGAATCCGGGGGAAGAGGTGTCCGATCGGCAAATTAACATAGAAATCATTTAATGATGAGTTATTTTTTAAAACTAAAGTTTACTTATTTGCTTATAATGGTAATAGTTAGCAACTATTCCATTGTAGCTCAAAACTTTAATGGGGGCAATGGGGATGGTCATGCAGCCAGTAATCTGGTAAATTCCGACTTTAATACTTTGCCTGAAGTATTTACAGTTACCTTGAATTTAGCTGTAACACAAAACGATACAACAAACGCATTACCAATTCAGTATACTGTTGTTTTTAACAGAACACCCGTTGATTTTTCGTTCGATGATATTACATGGTCGGGTACAGCTGTTGGAATTACGGGAAATATTATAGATAATGGTACTTCATTTACGGTAAATGTGGATGGAATGACTAGTGAAGGAACTTTGATTGCTACAATTTCTGCAAATAAAGTTCACGATGGAAGTGGAAATGGAAATCAACAATCGGTAAGCATTACAAATTATGTATTGTTCGAAACTCTAAAGCCAGGCGTTGAAATTACAAAAGCCTCAGGTCAAAGCGATTCTACCCTTATTGCACCAGTTAATTTTAAGGCAAAATTTACTGAACCAGTTACAGGTTTTGATAATTCAGATGTTATTATCGGAGGTTCTGCCAATCCTGCAAATGTTGTTGTTACCGGAGTTGGCGATGAGTATAATATAGCCGTGGACGGGATGACTTCTGACGGATTTGTTTCAGTTTCTGTTAATAAAGACGTATGCATAGATTTGGCCGGAAATTACAATACAAAATCTTTAAATACAGATACTTCAGTTTATTTCCAGGTCTCGGATCTTACTGTTATAATTTCACCCGCAGTGGGACAAGCTGATACAACCAACCAGGTACCTTTGGTTTTTGAGGTTGTGTTTAACAGGAGTGTTACCGGTTTTAGTTTTGATGATATTACATGGACAGGCACAGCACTGGTTACTTCCGGAATTATTACCGGAACTGGGGCACACTACACTGTAAATGTTAATGCAATTGGCAACGATGGAACTTTATCAGCTTCCCTTCCTTATGGGGTTGTGAATGATGCGCTAGGTGTTGGAAACCAGCCTTCGGGCGAAAGTGTGCCTGTGGTATATGATGTTACCAAACCCGTAATTGAAATTCTTTCAGAACCAGGTCAGCCTAATCCCACAAACAGTTCAGTAATAAGCTTCAGAGCAGTTTTTTCAGAAAAAGTGCAGGGCTTTGTACCGGCAAATGTTTCAATTGGCGGCACTACCGGTGCCAATCTGGTTAATTTAAGGGGAGGCCCGATAAATTACACAATAGATATAAGCGGGATGACCATTCCGGGGGAAGTTAGTGTTACAATAGCTGCAGATTTAATGACAGATGCCGCCGGAAATATGAACCTTGAATCAATAAATACCGAGAATACAGTTTTGTTCGATAATCTAAAACCAAATATAACTGTCAGTTCATCAGAAACAAGCCCGACAAATTCTGACAGAATCCCTCTGCTGTTTGAATTTGACAAAGAAGTTTCTGGTTTTGAAGTTTCTGATATTAACATATCCAATGGGTCAATTGAAGGATTTATTGAAACAGTTTCAGGTAAAACATGGGAAGCTTTTATAATTCCGCTTTCGGAAGGAATTATTAATGTTCAGGTGCCGGCTGATGCCATTAACGATATATCTGGAAATTCCAACAATGCTTCAAATCATTTTCAAATTGAGTATATAAATGAATTTCAGCCAGTTTTCGAAGCCAATAATATTTTCACCCCTAACAGCGAAAAAAATAAATATTGGTTGATAAAAAATGTATCTGAATTTGCTGATTTTGAGTTAATTATAAGAAATTCGGCTGGCTTAATTGTTTATCAAACCAGGAATTACCAGAATAATTGGAACGGAACCTATAATAATAATCCTTTGCCAACAGGAACTTATTATTATACGTTCTCAAATTCATCTGTAGGAAAGGTATACAAAGGTTTTATTAATATCATTTTAGAGTAGTTTGGTCAAATCCATAAGAAATTAGTTGACATTGAGAAAGGCATTATTAGTATGTTTGCAGGAACAATGGTAAATTTAAGGTGATTTATTAACTTGTTATTATTTTGAAAATCAATATTTTAACAATACTATTTTTTTATTTTTTGTTTCAGACAGGTTTAATTTCTCAAAACCTGCTGCCAGGCAATTTATATACATTTAACAAACACCAGCTAAATGCGGCTTACGCCGGAATTTCAAATGAAATAAGTGCTTTTTTAAATTACAGAAATACAAGTTCTGAAATAAATGGAGCACCGGTGTCTATTTCAGCAGGGGTTGGTTTTCCTGTTTATAGAAATATGAGTCTTGGGGCCAGGTTTGATAAACAAAGCGAGGGGCTTTTCGATGCTTTTGGAGGAAAGATAGATTATTCCTATCGTTTAGAAATTAGTGATAAACAAAAAATGAATTTTGGGATTTCAGCGGGTATAAATTCTCATAAAATTAATTACTCATCTATTGTAGCTGAAGATCCTGATGCTATAATTGAAGTGGCCTCAAAATATTACGAAGGTGTTTCATTTCAAGCTGCGGCCGGTATGGTTTATTTTTATGATAATTTCGAATGGAGCCTGGCTTTTCCCCAATTGCTTGAATCCAAAAACAAATTAAACCTGAATCTGCAGTCCTTATTCATGTATAATATCAATCTCCAGAAGAGTAACATAAAATTACGCCCTTCGGTTTTTCTATCTTATGATAAAAATAACCCTTTTCTGTTTGATATTAACTTTCAGGCTTTTTGGAAAGAAATGTTCTGGCTTGGTGCAGGATACAGGAATAGACCCGGAATTCTGGCTTCCCTGGGGTTTAATATCCGGCAAACAGGTATTGCTTATTCAGTTGAAATTGGAACTGAAAAATTCAGCAACGCATTTAACCAGGTACATGAAATTGCGTTTACTTATTCTTTAAACAAAAAAAGGCACAAATTCATTGACTCAACGGATTATAATAACCAGCAAATAGTAGTTAATGTAGATTCACTAAAACAGGATACCTCAGGCGTAAAACAAAAAATTGAAACCGTTCCGGTAGTCAATGCTAAATTGCCAAATAAGGATTCAATTATCACCGCCGAAAAGTCAAAGTATACATTGGTAGATGCTGGCGGAGGCATTTATTATTTAACATCTGTAAAACAGGATTCTCTGGGCAATAAGGTTAACGAAGTATTGTCAGACAATGAAAAAGATTCAATCCTTTTAGACATGATGGTACATAAAATATCGGAGCAGGAAAACCAGAACCTTAAAATTAATTATGATGGCAATGGAATTTATACCATTAAACCGAATAAAAATGCGAATGATACCCTTGCTGATCCAGAGTTAATTACTGAAGAAATGCTCGACTCCCTTGAAAATTCTATAGAACTTAATGATGAAATAAGTACTGGCAAAAAGCAAAGTAATGAAGTAGTAAAAGAAGAGCCCTCCGGATTATATACCATAGAATTGTTGATTCCGCAGTCCGATCATTTGTTACTTTCTGATTCAGAAGTTGTTGGAGACATCAGATTAGTTAAATCTGCCAATGGAGGTTTTAGATATTATTATGGATTTTATAATACCGAAACGGAAGCAAGACAAGCGGCAGCAAAGTTCTCCAAGTATAAAGATATTAAATATATAATAATTAAAACTGAATAGAAAACAGCATTGTTTTCGCGGATTTTAAAAATTATGTTTAAAAATTGGTCAATCGAATTCAATAGTTAACCAAAGATGAATTTAACTCTGTCATAATTTATTATACCTCCCTTAAATTCCGAATTTTTCTCTTATATTTGCGTACTTTGGCTGTAAATCATCCAATAATAAATAAATTTAGTTTATCAATTGATGCGATGTTGCTTTTCAACCTGGTGCAGATTTTGAGTTGTAAGATTTTATTACTTGAATTAGTTTGATCCGTAAGTATAAATATATTTTAGTCCTGTTTTTTTTCCATGCATTACTGGTTCATGGTCAAAAAGGTTATTTCCAGCTAAATGGCAGGATTTATGACGAGAATAAAAATGCACTTGGCGATACAAAAATAAAAGTCAGGGAAGGAAACGTGCTGGTTGACAGCATGAAAACTACTTCAGGGGGAGCTTTTAGCCTTAAAATGAAACTTCAGAGCAGTTATCTCATAGAATTTAATAAAGCAACTTTCGGTACCAAGAAAATTTTAATTGACACAAAAGTTCCACAGGAAGTCGAAAACAATTCATACCGGGCACAGAACTTTATTTATCTTGATGATATAAATAGTATTGATGACTGGTCAAGGGCAGGTTTACCAGTTTTAAAGTATGTTTACAGTAAAGAGAAAAATGATTTTGTAACTGTAAAAATGAACCTGAAGGAAATGGCCGATAAAACTCAATGCGAACAGCAGATTAAAGCCCTTCAGGGAGAACTTGAAAAGTACAAACTACTTGCCCAGAGCCAAAAACAAATGATAGATGAATCGGGAGAAATACTTGCGAATTCGGAAAAAATTAAAAGTACTGCAAGGGATTTTGCCGATAGCATTATAAGTGCTGCCTATATTAAATCGCAAATTATTAAAAAGACACCCGGATTTACTGATACTGACGTGGTAAAGTCGGCGGTAGACAAAAGTACACGCGAAATTACCAAAGAAGATTTTCAGGTTCTGTCAGTAAACGAAAATGATTTTGAAACCAAGAAAAGCATTCAGGACGTAAAGAAGAAAATTCAATCAATTTCTAAAATTGAGTATAAATCAGCCCGCGACAGCCTGGATTTGAAAAAAAACAAGTTACAGCTGCGACAGGAACTGTTTAATCTTGCAAAATTTCAGTTGCAGATAGATAAATTAAATGCACGGACAAGAGATGACAGCATCAGGATTGACCAGCGACAAGCTCTGCTTGATGCCATGCAGGGTGAAATAGAAATGGCCAGACAGGAAATTGAAATTGCCAATAACAAACTCACAATGAAGGATTTGGAAATTAAAAATAAAAACATTTTGCTCCTGTCTTCTTTGGGTGGATCATTTTTGTTGCTTATTCTATTAGCCTTCATCTACTATAGTTACAGGGATAAAAAACGGATAAACCTTATCCTTGAATCACAGAATCTTGAGATTACTACTAAAAATAAAATACTGGCCAGTCAGAATGACCAGATCATGGACAGTATCTATTATGCAAAACGTATACAAGATGCAATTCTTCCTTCCGAAGCATTAATAAAATCTTATTTTCCCGATTCGTTTATTTATTTCAAGCCGAAAGATATTGTCAGCGGTGATTTTTACTGGTTTTCGATGCAGAATGATATGTTGTTTGTTGCAACTGTTGATTGCACAGGACACGGTGTGCCAGGTGCGTTTATGTCGTTAATCGGTAATTCATTGTTGAACCATATTGTAAACGAGAAAAAAATATTCCGGCCATCGGATATTTTAAAAGAACTAAATTCTGGTGTTCATCTTGCTTTAAGTCAAAGCAAATCTGAGGCAGACCAAAGGGAAGATGGAATGGATATAAGTATTTGCCGTTTTGATAAAAAACTTGGAGAGGTTCAAATTGCCTGTGCAAATCATACCGCCCTGTTCCTTCAAAATGAAGAAATAAAGGAAATTGTTGGGGATGAAATCTCAATTGGTGATACTTTTTCGAGAAAAGAATCACTGGAGTTTACAAATCACGTTATTACTTTTGACAATAATTGCATTATGTACATGTTTTCCGATGGATATCCGGATCAGTTGGGAGGGCCAAAAAACAAAAAATTCATGGTCGAAAATTTCAAACGTTTTTTAACTGAGCATAAAAATGAAGCCATGAAAACGCAATTCAGTCACCTCAGTGATGCTTTTAATGAGTGGAAAGGAAAAAATAAACAAACCGATGATATTCTGGTTATGGGAATAAAATTAAATGTTAAAGTTTGACTATAATTCACTTATTATCCTGCTTAATTCTTCCATAACAATTCCTGCTTTACCTTCAAGATAAACAGAAGTAAGCCTGTTCGTAAAATGAGATTTTTCCGGATTAATTTCTATTATTTTAGCGCCATTGTCCCTGGCAATTTGAGGAATCATTGAGGCTGGCATAACTTCCCCGGTAGTTCCTATAACAAGCAAAACATCACATTTTTCCGCTTCTTCAAACGATTTTCTATTGGCATATTCTGGTATAGCCTCTCCGAAAAAAATAAAATCCGGTTTAAGAATTCCACCACATTTCTTACATTTCGGAGGCAGCTTTTTCATATCCACTTCTGCCGAATTATAAAGGCTTTCGCATTGCATACATCTAATCTTATTTGCTGTACCATGAAACTCATAGACGATTTTGCTGCCAGCTTCCTGGTGAAGATTATCAATATTTTGTGTAATAATGGATTTAATAATTCCGGAATTCTCCAGTTCGGCTAAAACCGTATGTGCTTTATTTGGTTTGGCTTTTCCAAAGAAATCGTAAAACAGTTCCCTTATTACTTTCCATGATTCCAGGGTGTTTTTTTTAAAAAAATTAATATCAAGAACTATCGGATTGTATTTGTTCCACAATCCATCTTCGCCCCTGAAAGGTGGAATTCCACTTTCAACCGAAATTCCGGCACCGGTAAATGCAATTGCATACCTTGAATTTTTAAGTAAAAGTGCTGCTTCATTGAGTTTGCTATCATTCATAATCTAATTTTTTGAATTACAAATCTTATCAAAATTAAACGAAGAACAATGAATATCAAAATATTGTAAATTTTTGAAAATTAAAACATTAACAGTCCTTAACATTTGTTTATTAAACTTAACATTGATTTGTTTTAAATTTGAAGCTAGCAAACACTTTTTGATGTAAAGGTTTGGATTTAAAGGTTAATGAGTGAAGGGATAGCCGAAAGGTTGTCCCTTTTTTTTGTTATTGGAGTCATTTTATCTCTTTCAGATCTGATTTTATTCAGATTTTTTATTTTTCAAAATAAATTACCTTTGTTTTCGATCTACTAAAATCAACCAATATGAGCAGACCGATGACTATAATTGAAAAAATTCTGGCCAGCCATTCAAAATTTGAAACTGTAAAACCAGGAGATATTATTGATATTGAAATTGATACCAGGGCAGCCCGTGATTTTGGTGGTGCCAACGTTGTTAAAAACATCCTGGACCACGAACTTTCTGTAGAAAATCCATCAAAGACTTTTTTTACTTTCGATTGTAACCCCACCGGCTCCGATCAGAAATACGCGGTAAACCAACAAAAATGCAGGATATTTGCCCGTGAGCGTGGCATAAAAGTTTTTGATATTAACCATGGAATAGGTACACATGCTTTAATTGAAGCAGGGTTGGCTTATCCGGGTTCCACCTGTGTTACCACCGATTCTCATGCAAATATCCTGGGGGCCATTGGTTCGTTTGGCCAGGGAATGGGCGACCAGGATATCGCCGTGGCATTTGCCAGAGGAAAGGTCTGGTTTAAGGTTCCGCAATCTGTTAAAATTCATCTTGAAGGTAAAAGACCTTCTCATGTTTATGCCAAAGATATTGTTTTAAACTTGCTTCATCATTTCGGGGCCAACCAGCTGCTTGGATATTCCATTGAAATTTACGGCGATGAGGTAAATAAACTTACCCTCGATGAACGCATCACCATTTCGTCGATGGCTACAGAAATGGGTGCCATAATTATTTTATTCGAACCCAACGGGGAAGTATTGGAATATTGCAGCCGGGCCGCCGGACGCCAGGTAGGAACAATAAAAGCTGACCCGGATGCAGAATACCATGACGTATTCAACCTTGATATCAGCAAGTTTGTACCAATGGTTTCATTGCCCGGTAAACCACATGATACTGTGAATGTTAAACAAGCTGCAAAAATTAAAATTGATTCAGCTTTTATCGGAAGCTGTACAAACGGACGAATTGAAGACTTGCGCGAAGCAGCTTCAATTCTAAAGGGAAAAAAAGTTGCCCCCGGGGTAATTTTAAAGATTGTTCCGGCTACTGATCTGATTTGGGCCCAATGCCTTGAAGAAGGCTTATTTGAGATTTTCAAGAAATCGGGCGCTATGATTTCAAATTCAGGCTGTGCAGGTTGTGCAGCAGGTCAGGTTGGACAAAACGGACAGGGTGAGGTGACCATTAGTACGGGCAACAGAAATTTTCCGGGCAAACAGGGTAAGGGAGATGTTTACCTGGCTTCTCCTGCTACCGTTGCTGCTTCTGCAATTGCCGGGTATATTACCACCGTGGATGAGATACCTGAAAATCCGGCTGTTTTTATAACCGGCACCCGGTTTAAAACGGGAAAAAAGGAATCTTCCAGTGTTAAAACAGAAAAAAAGCCGGTAATTTTAGAAGGAAGGGTTTGGTATATTCCAAAGGACGATATTGATACAGATATGATTTTTCATAACCGGTATCTTGCCATCACTGAGATGACAGAAATGGGACAGTATACCTTTGATAATCTTGCAGGCTATGAAGATTTTGCGAAAAAAGCCCAAAAAGGAGATTTGGTGCTGGTACATAAAAACTTTGGAAGCGGAAGTTCACGCCAACAGGCAGTGGATTGTTTTATTTCAATGGGTATTCAGGCCATTATTGCTGAATCTTTCGGTGCGATTTATGAACGCAATGCTATAAATGCCGCTTTTCCTATTTTGACCTACCCATCACTGGAAAAGCTAAATATACATGATGGTGACAGGATTAAAATAAACCTCGAAAACGGGGAATATGAAAACCTGACAAACCGAGCTAAAACCACTTTGAATCCTTTTTATGAAGTTCAGATGGAAATTTACCAGCAGGGGGGATTATTTTAAAACTTATAATTTCATTTTAAATATATAAAAATGGAGCCTAAAACATTTGTCGAAAAAATATTTGGTGCCCCGCGGGGAAGCATCGTTTTTAAAAAACCGGATATTGTTCTTACCCACGACAATACCGCAAGTATTCTTAAAACTTTCGAAAAAATGGGTGGCAAACAGATTTCTGATCCCAATCAGTTGCTTGTGGTACTCGATCATAATGCTCCTCCAACATCTTCGAAACTGGCTACCCAATACCAGGAGGTAAGAGATATTGTGAACAAACATGGAATTAAAAAATTTTACGATGCTGGTAAAGGAATTTGCCATCAGATTATGTCGTACCATGCCATGCCCGGGATGGTTATTGTTGGAAGCGACAGCCATACCTGTACCGCCGGGGCATTCAATTCATTGGCAGCGGGTATCGATCGCACAGAAGCCGCCGGAATCTGGAAAACCGGGGAAACATGGTTTCTGGTTCCGGAATCAATTAAAATTGTGCTCAAAGGAAAGCTTAATGAAGGTGTTTATGCAAAAGACCTTTCGCTTTGGATTATCGGGATGATAGGGTCGGATGGTGCAAATTATATGTCCATCGAGTATCATGGCGAAGGAGTGAAATCGTTAAATATTTCAGACAGGATGACCATTGCCAACCTGGCATCGGAAATGGGTGCTAAAAATGCCGTTTTTCCGCCTGATGAGGTTTTATCAGAGTTTTATAGTCAAAACCGGATTGAAGGTGTTTGGGCCGATGAAAATGCTGTTTATAGGCGTATCATTGAGATTAATCTTAATGAAATATTCCCTGTGGTAGCTGTTCCCCATCATGTTGATAACATAAGGGCACTGGCTGAAGTAAAAGGGATAAAAATTAACCAGGGCTTCCTTGGCACCTGCACAAATGGAAGGATTGAAGATTTGCGGGAAGCTGCAAAAATCCTGGATGGAAAAACCATTGCAAAAGATTTTCAGTTACTTGTAGCACCTGCCTCCCAAAAAATATACCTTCAGGCCATTGAAGAAGGCATTATTACCAAACTGGTTGAAGCCGGGGCCAATATTCTTTCTGCATCATGCGGCCCATGTCTTGGTACAGGTCAGGGGATACCTGCAGATGGTTATAAAGTTATTTCTACTTCTAATCGTAATTTCCTGGGCAGAATGGGCAATAAGGAATCGGAGATTTACCTTGCATCACCTGCCAACGTGGCTTATGCTGCAATAAAGGGCGAAATTGCCGACCCACGGCAAGTACAGGGAAACGAGGTTTTTCCTTATCAAAAACAACAGCTTTCTACTTTAACCATCGATGGCAATGATAATCGTAAACTTGCAAATATCTGGAACTACAAGGATGTGGACAATCTGAACACGGATTTGATGTTTGCCGGAAATCTTACTTATAATATTTTAAGTTCTGATGCAGCAGCCATAATGCCCCACCTTTTTGTAGACTTTGATCCTAATTTTACAAAAAATGTTCAGCCCGGGGATATTATTATTGCTGGCGATAATTTTGGCTGTGGAAGTTCCCGCGAGCATCCGGCTGTGGGTTTGGCATATGCCGGGGTTAAAGCTGTAATAGTGAAATCGGTAAACCGTATTTTTTACCGGTCGGCAATAAACCAGGGACTTTTAGTGGTTGTTTTGCCACAGGTGGTTGATGCTTACCAACCGGGTGATGTTGTGGAAGTTTTTTTCGACAAAGGTTTAATACATTTAGCAGGAAAAGAATACAAGTTTGAAGCCCTGCCAGGAAAACTTATGCAGATTATTGAAAATAAAGGCCTTGTAAACTGGATGAAAAAATATAGTTAAGCTTTTGCATTTTACGATGAAGATTCTTCCAAATTCATTTGAGTGTTTGGGATAATTTTAAAAAATATTCTTATCTTTGCGCGCTGAAAAAAGGATCCATAGCTCAGCTGGATAGAGCAACAGCCTTCTAAGCTGTAGGTCGAAGGTTCGAATCCTTCTGGATTCACGAAAAGCCTTGTAAATGCCTGATTTACAGGGCTTATTTTTTTGGTACGTAAAATACCAGGAACTTTTTGTTATTACTTGTTAAGTAATTTTGTCTTTTGTACATTAAACCCTTGTTCTGCCAGGATACCTTCAAGCATCAATTTTTTAGTTTCTTTATTTCGTCTGCGATACTCAATGTTTCTGGTTGATTATTGATTTCATCAGCATTTTAAAATTATTTGTTAAATTTTTTTGGTAATAAGCTCAAAAATAGTTGGTAAAAACATCTGCACTCATCACTACTATTGGGCTTATTTAAATGAAATTCAAATTGATTTCAAATAGTTTAAGCTTTATTAGTTTTTGAGGAATTTTTAAATGATTATTTTTAAAGAATTACCAACTATTTTTGACTATTAAATCTAAAAAATCAGTAATATAATTACCTTAACAGAAGTATGCCTTTATCTGAACTTTCGATAAAGAATCTGATAATAATAAAATTGCTTAAAATCAATTGAAATATCTGATCTGTTGAACAATGCCTCTTTGGATGCATATAACTTTCGGTGGGAAACCTTTTAATGTGTTAATATTTATAAAATCAGTATCTTTTGATATGATAATGAAATTGTTACTTTTTGCATATTCCCAAACCTCGAAATCTGTAGCTGTATCCAGATTAATTTCGATAATATGTTTGCTTTCAGGAAATTTTTCAAGTAGCAGTTTTACTAGTCTTGGCGAAAGATTCTGGTCAAATAACAACTTCATTATCCGTAGATTTCGGTTTTTTCCTTGTGAGCAGCAAAACTTAGACAAGCCAGTATGTCTTCTTTTGTTAAATTTGGAAAATCCTGTATAATTTCATCAATACTCATGCCTGATGCCAGATACTCAAGTACATCCTGAACAGTAATCCGCAAATTCCTGATACAGGGTTTTCCGCCCCTTTTTCCTGACTCAATGGTTATCCTTTCTAAAAATAGCATAGTAATTTAATTTTAATCAAAGATAATAAAAAGGGATACCTTTTTCAAATAATCAGATTAAAATTAGGAATATGGAGTTTTGTGTAATTCCGGTTATGAAATTATAAAAGAGGATATTTCTGAATTTGCCCATATTTTTAGTCGTTTAATTTTTCATGTTTTACCATGTAATGAGTTGGAATTGATGCGCCCGGCAATTACAAGAGTTTTATAGTAACCTGGGTGGTTGATACCTGAATGCTAGATTCACTCAAACCTTTACATTTTCCTATTATGGGGTGATATTGGGGAGAAAACAAAATAAATTTCCATCCATTTGAACTCCAATTTTTTTTGTCTGAAATTCTAACATAAAAATCGATAGAATACTCCAATGTAAAATCAATATTATAAATTAATAATCAAATACTTACCAAAATATTTCGCTAATGATCGCTGTCAAAGTTTAATACTTAATGACATATAGAGGATAAATACCAGAAAATTCCAGATTCTAAACCTTCTGTTTGAATAGTTGGTATTGTGTTTTTTCTGTTCGCCAGAATTTCTCATTATTTAAAGATTAGATTCACCTATTTCAATATTTGAGGTATTAGTGGAAAAAATCACATCTTTATCCTGAATTATTCTTTTATTTTGAGCCAATTTAAGAAATGGAATAACATCCTCATTTTTTTTGCTCATGGTACCGTCGTATTCGATGCTTACAATGGGTATGCCTGTATATTCCTCAATTTTTGCCGACATCGATTCTGTTACCAAAGATGGACAGCAATAAGCAGGACTTGTCTGTACGAACAGGGTAAGGTCAGGGTGCTGGCTGACAATATGGAAAATTTTAAGCAGGTTTTCGAGCGATTCGCCACCATTGCTGATTTTAACATTAAAATAGTCCAGTTTTTCTTCAATGTTGCTGATATGGCCGGCAGGTTTTTCATCTATCAGATGCTGGAAATATTTAAAATATTTAGCTTCCACAAATGGTATAATATTTCTGAGAAATTTCATGGTAGCTGCGTTTAAATATCGTCCTTCCTTGAATGCTCTTGTCAGGTAGGGTGAGGAAATGATTTTTAAATATTCGCTGTAAGGGGTCGTAATGGCTTCACCGCCGTTGTCTTCAATCAAACGGACAAGATCCTGGTTTACAACTTCGTTGTCACGGGCGTATAAATCGCCAAATATGGCCACTTTTGGTCTTTGTTCCTTTTTAATTTTTATGGCTTCAAACCAGGGGATAACTACTTTAAGCGCTTCTTCTCTTGATTCTCCATTTTCAATGGTTTTACACAGGTATTCAATTGCTTTTTCCGCAATTCTGTCAGTTTCCCCCTTTACCAGCTCGTAAGGCCTTAGTTTCAGCACAATTTTACGAAGATAACCACCAAACATGTATGCAAGATAAACATTTATTGAGGTATTCATCGAAATATCGACAAAAGAAATATCGCTCAGGTATATTTTTACTTTTTCAAAGCCATTTCCCAGTGATTTAAGTACTTTGGCCATATAATGTGGGAACATGCTTAAATTGCAGGCTAATCCTGAATTTATCATCCAAATGGCGGTGTTTTCAGGTTTAAGTTTATTTTCCTTTATATAATCAATGGCATCCTGCATGATGATGTTAAGTGGAATGCATTGACCTGTATTGTAAACAAGGCTTCTTTGTATTGAGGAGTTGGTATCTTTTAATGCTCTTGCATCTATACCTGCATGGCGTAAAGTTGATACAAGCAAACGAACCGCGAAATCGTCCCAATTCGGCATCAGCAGGGTTTTATTTTTCAAGCTAGAAACGCCTTTAATCATGCTGCTCCTGGTTTTAAACGAGATTGAAAGATTGGATGTATTTTTATTTTCGTTATGATTCCTGAACGATCGTACAGCGGCTTCAATTCTTGTTTCATAACCAACATTTGAGCCATGTTCATCGAGTTGCAGAATAAGATAAGGCTTGCCGTGGGCTTCCATAATTTGTTTAAAGTATTCAATTACAAATGCATCTGGCGTGCATTTGAACGAGGTCATCATGACAGGATAAAGGTTTTCAGTTTTGGCAATGAAATCTGTTGCACTTATGATTTGTGCCGCATAGTTCCATTTAAATGCATCAAGTAATTCTTTGAGTTCATTGGATTCTTTTTCTGGTACCGGCAGCATATCCTGGAAAAAAGTTTTAATTCCCAATCGCGAAAAAACAGAGGGAATTTTATTATTTAAAGCTGATGACAATACGGTGTAAGGCCTTCCCACCAACGCAACTTTAAGGTTATTGTCGCCATCTGAATGTTCATGGTATAAATTCATCCAAACTGATTTTCGTTTCTTTTTCTCCTGCCTCGCAGATTCGTAGGCTGATGAAACTTCCAGGATGGATAAACCCGGAAAAATCTGGCTAAGCGATTTATAAAGTTCAAAAATTAACAGGACTTTGTTTTGCAGGGACTTTAAAACAGGCGAAATGAGCTTTATATTTTTATTTGGGATAGAAGCAGCTATTGATGCAGCGTATTGAGTGTAGTAACAATATAAACGGCGCCTCTTGCTGTTTTTCTGTTTTTCTTCAATATAAACAGGCATGAAAATGTAATTCGTTTTGGCAGATAAGTATAAGATATGGCCCTGCATTGATGTTATCGGAGCACAAAATTCTGCACCACTTACCATTTTACCTTTTAGTAATGCATCTGTACAGTTTTCGCTGCTGATTGTTTTTATTTTTAAATGATTGAAAAAACATTTCCAGAAAAAAAGATCTTCCCACATATAAAGTGTGGCAGGCAATCCAATACATATATCAATATCTGAATTTTTGTCTGCCTCAAACCGGTAGACCTGTTTATATGCTTTTAATAAATCAAAACCGGAAGTATTGTTTTCGATGAATTTATTGTCGTCATAATCCCTTCCGCAAAGAAAACCATAGGCTACTTTTGCCCCGTTTACCTCAGCAATATTTAGTTTGCAGTGATTGGTACAAAGTTCACAGATTTCGGCATGCACTGGTATTGAATGTTTATAAAGGTCTAAACCCCTGAATTTATCTGTTTGGATATTCAATGAATGTAACTCAAGCGCTACACCCAGTGCACCTGTTAAATGACAGTATTTTGATACCATTACAGGTTTGCCCAGCTTTTGTTCAAATGCTGAAACAAGTGCCTTATTCTTTGCCGTAGCTCCCTGGAAGAATATTTTATTTCCAATGGCTGATTGTAAAGCAACTTTGCTCAGGTAATTTTCTCTTACCGAATGCAATACGGAAGCAAGCAGTTCATCGACATCATAATTTTCATTTTGGTAATGATTAATGTCCCGTTCCATAAAGACAGTGCATCGATCACTGGTCATAGGCGCCTGCTGGTTTTCGGCACGGGTGGAATATTCCGAAAGCGGCACGCCAAGTTTTAAGGCCTGTTCTTCAATAAAACTACCTGTACCGGCAGCACAAACATTATTCATAACAGAAAAAGTGACCATTCCGTTTTTTAAGGTCGTAAATTTTGAGTCTTGTCCACCAATTTCAATAATGGTATCCACATCAGGATCAAGTTCTACCGCGGCCCTGGCATGTGCACTTATTTCATCGGTAATCTGGTCAGCGCCTATAATTTTTCCTATAAACTTTCGTCCGGAACCTGTTGTACCTGAACCTGATATATTAATTGTTAAACGGTATTCATCCCGGAGTTGGTCAATTGCCTCAAATATGGTTTGAATGGCTATGACAGGTTTTCCGGAAGTGCGTGTATAAAATCCGGCCAGCACGTTTTTCTTATTATCAAGCAGGATAGCCTTTGTACTGGTAGAGCCGATGTCGATTCCCAGGTAAACGTTTAAGTTTTTTAATTCCTTGAAGTTAACATAAAGATCTGTTTCAACAGGGGATGTATATGTAAATAGTTTCGATTCATACTTATAGGATTTCCAGGTAGAAAAATCCGGATAATTAGTTAGTTGCAGCTGAAGCGGTGGATAGAAATAGGATTTTTTCTTTTTTGGTTTGTCAATCAGATCATGCATTGAATAATGAACCGGAATTTCGCAGAAATCCTTATTTTCCAATAAAAGTATTATAGCACCAATTGCCCCAAACAGATGACCATACTGATGGGTGCGGATAGATAGTCCGGTTAACGATTTAATGTGACGGATAACCGCTTTGTTTTGTGAAACCCCGCCTGTAAAGACTAAAGAAGAAATTTCGTGTGCATTTGAAAAAACCGTGTCAACTATATTTCGCGCCAGCCCATGGCACAAACCGTCGCATATTTCCGGCAAAGTATATCCTTCCTGTTGGGCATGTATAAGGTCAGTTTTTGCAAATACGGCACATCGCGAAGCTATTTTAGGAAAATTGCCTTTGTTGTCAAAAGCCAGCTGGTTAAATTCTTCAATATTTGCCAGATTTAAACGCCTGGTTTGTTGGTCCAGAAAGCTTCCTGTACCGGCTGCGCATGATGAATTTGATTTGTAGGTTTTGTAATTTCCATCCTTATCAAACAAGGCAAGTCCGAATTTCTCCCCCCCAACTATCAAAACCCCATTGACTTCAGGAAAAAAATATTTTGAAGCAGTAATAAAACATACCCTGTTATCAAAACTGTTTGCATGGTTTATAATTTGAGGGGTTGAGGAAGTGATTGAAACTGCCTGCAGATTCTTACCATCGAAATTTGAAAGTATATTTCCAAGGTGGTGTTCAATTTGACCCTGGTGGTAAATATAAGCTGTTTGAAGAATATTCATGTCCTGATCTGCCAGTACCACTGAAGCGCAAACCGAACCAATATCTATTCCGAGATAAGTTTTATCAGCCATTTGTTATTTTTATCAGAGAATAAGGAATTTTAATGTTTCTCAAAGTTAGTAATAAACATAGAATCCGGGCCAATTAAATAAGGAAAATTGCCGTTAAAAAAAAAGCTGCCATTTGGCAGCTTAAGGTTTATTTGATAGGGGGAACAGGTGGCTCCGGAATTTTTTTGCCTTTGGTTTTTAAATCTTCAAGAATGATTTCAATACTTTTATTCAGCTGCTGATCTGTACCCGTATATTCAAGGTAGGGATCATTGTCAACAGTAATATCGGGTTCAACACCTTTGCCTTCAATAATCCATTCCTTACCCTCAAGGTCGTAGCGTGAAAATTCAGGTTTGTTTAAAAATCCCCCGTCAACAAATGGAAGTGACCCCCGGATTCCGACAACACCGCCCCAGGTTCGCTTTCCAACCACTTTTCCTAACTTATAATGCTTAAAACGATAATTTACAATATCGCCATCTGAAGCAGAAAATTCATCACAAATCATTACAAGCGGACCATTCATTGTTCCTCCGGGTTCAAAATCAGGTTTTCCGTTTCGCGCGATGGTAATCTGTGCAGCTTCGCGCCGTAAACGTTCAATTACAATTGGAGATACAAAACCACCGCCATTGCCTCTTACATCAATAATCAGGGCTTCTTTGGCAAGCTGGGGATAGTAATATTTTACAAATTCATTCAATCCTCCAACTCCCATATCTGGGATATGAAGATATCCAACCCGTCCATTTGTTGCTTTGTTTACTTTTTCAATATTTCCTTCAACCCATTGCAGGTAATATAAGTTCGATTCATCATCGGTTGGGATTACGGTTACTGTTCGTTTCCCTTCTTCAGTGGGTTTTGAACTTAAAGTCAGTTTTACCTGTTTGCCTGCTTTGTTTACAAGCAACTGGTAAATGTTATTTATATTTTTTGTGTTTATTCCATCTACCTCAAGAATATAATCACCATTCGAGGCATTAACACCTATTTCTGTCAAAGGAGATCGGGTTTCCTTATCCCAGTTTTTCCCTTTCAGGATTTTATCAATTTTAAAATATCCACTTGTTTTGTCTTTTGAAATTTCTGCTCCAAGCAAACCTGTTTTAATTTTAGGAACATCAGGTCTTTGACCACCTCCGACATAGGCATGACCGATATTTAGTTCACTAATCATTTCTCCAATAACATAAGTTAAATCGTTACGATGATTAATGTATTTAAGCACTGGGGCATACCTTTCCTTTTCTGCTTTCCAATCAACCCCGTGCATATTGGGAAGATAGAAAAAATCGCGCATTTGACGCCATGATTCATTAAAAATCTGGTTCCATTCGTCTTGCTTGTTTACTATCATTTCCATTCCGGAAAGATCAAGTTTGTCATTTAATTTAACCTCCGATGAAGGGATGGAAATAATGCCATAAGAGCCTCCCTGCGAAACAAGCATTTTTTTCCTGTCGGCCGAAATTTCGAAAGCATTTACATTTCCAAGGTTAGTTTCTTTCCTGTCTTCAAAACTATACACAAAGAGTAAGGTGTTTTCATCTGAATTTCCCCGCCTTTGATAGTAGAGTTTATTTTCGACTGCACTTAAATTAAAATAAGCAGAGGGATTCAGCGGCAATTTCCCAATCCGGCCATTAATGCCATCAATATCAATGGTTGAAACAGCAGGGTTTTCATTGGTTTTAATATCCTTCTTCTTCTCTTTTTCAGGTGCAGGGGTCGTAGTTTTTGTTGTTTCAACTTCATCGCTTTTCGGTGCAAATAATGAAGGAACATCTTTTTGAAGGGTTAAAAAATAAATTCCCGACATATCTCCGTAACTGATGTCGAATTCCACCTGGCTGAAATTTGGGTTAAAATCACGATTTGAAATAAAAAACAGGTATTTTCCATCAGGACTGAAGGTTCCGCCAAATGCATCGTACCAGTTTTCGGTTACCGGAAATGATTTTTTTTGTTCAACTGAATACAGATAAATCTGGCTAACCTTGTTATCGCTGCTTTTAGAATAGACAATCCATTTACTGTCAGGTGACCAGTTATAATCATTAAATTCGAAAAACAGATCGTAGTCAATTTCAGTCACCGTTTTAGTATCGACAGTCAGAAAATACAATTTTTGCTTTCTGTCGGCCCAAAGTAGTTTTTTACTATCGGGCGACCAGACTGGCTGGTATTTGTAATTATCACCGCCAGAGGTCAACTGCACAGCCTGTTGGCTTCCGTCCTGATTTTGAATGTATATTTCATCTTCACTGGTTTTGTCTGAAATATAAGAGATATATTTTCCATCAGGCGACCATTTTGAATTGCGTTCATGAATGCCTGAAGTATTGGTAAGATTCCGTGTTTGTCCATATTTTTCCGGTACAGTAAATACATCACCATGGGCGCCAAACAAGGCACGTTTACCATCCGGGGATATTTCGAAATTTGTTATTTCATTTCCAACCTTTACCAGTTGAGTTCTGCTACCTATAAAATCTTCTGCTATAAGGATGTTTATTTTTTCATCTTTTTCACCTGACAGATCAAATTTGTAGATATAGCCCCCATTTTCATAAACAATGGCAGCATCACCCAAAGATGGAAATTTGATATCATAATCCTTATAATCAGTAAGCCTCTTTGTTTCTTTGGTATTGATATCGTATGAAAACAGGTTAAAACGCCTGGTTTCTTTGTCGGAAATATAATAAATTTTGTTACCGTACCACATGGGTATGATGTCCTGCGCCGGATTATTGGTTATATTTTCTATTTTATTTGTTTTAAAATCATAGATCCATATATCATCAGCCATACCACCACGATATCTTTTCCATGTCCTGAATTCCCTGAAAATCCTGTTGTATGCCATTTTCTGGCCATCCGGTGAGAAAGAACAGAACCCGCTGCGGGGAACAGTAATTTGTTCAGGCAAAGAACCATCCATATTCACAGCATAGAGTTGCCCGTTAAAATCATTGAAGGAAATTCTTCTTGAACGGAAAAGAATGGTTTTACCATCCGGTTTCCAGCCAAACACAATGTTGTTGGGTCCCATGCGGTCTGCCACATCATCACGATTTAACGTGGCCGTAAAGGTAATCCTTTTAGGAACACCGCCCTGTGAAGGCATTGTGTAGACTTCTGTATTTCCATCATACTGTCCTGTAAAGGCAAGAGTTTTACCATCGGGCGAAAAACGGGCAAACATTTCGTATCCAGCATGATTGGTCAATTTTCGCGCCATACCTCCTTTAACGTCAGCCGTATATAAATCACCGGCATAAGTAAAAACAACCTGGTTTCCATAAATTGCCGGAAACCTTAGTAAACGGGCTTCGTCCTGTGCATCCAACCTAATAAATGGAGCAATGACAAAACAAATCAAAAAAAATAATTGTTTTTTCATAAAATATCAGTTAAGCTTTAAATGAAATTAGTTTAAATCCATAAAGTTACCAATACAAATATACGGGGTTTCATATTATAAGCCGATTAACTTTATCATTTTTGTTACGTAATTATAAATTTAAAGCAGAATAAAAGGAAATTTGTGTCCCGACCTATCGGTACGGGATAAATGGTGAGAGGGGTACCTGAGTTTATCGAAGGATGCTCCGGTAGTATTTGGCTATCGGCCATCTAATCAATTATGCACATGTTATCTCATTTATTTTTATATTTTCTTTCATTGTATTCATCAACCCATTTATAAAAAAGCGATTGATTTTGCTTCCAATTAATTTCTATTTGTTCTTTTATCCTTAAAAACAATCTTTCAGCAATGATGTGATCATCTGACTTAATTGAATGTTGAATTTTTGGAATTTTACTATTTATATATTTTTCAGGAGATTTTGGAATTCGATATTTTCCTGCCCATATCAAAAAAGTTTGTAGTTTTTCTAATAAAATATTTTCACTTTCCTCAGTTCTTTTATAATTCAAATTAATCATTTCTACGATTCCATGACCACCAGAAGATTCCCATTTGTAGGGTTTTAATTCAGAAGTACTATTAAAATCAGGTTTTTTTGAAATAATAAGACCCTTAATTAAATTTTCAAATGCTAAGCTAATAAGTAAAAAATAAGAGTCCATTAATCCAATAAATTCCTCTTTTAATCGGTCGTGAATATCTCTTTCTTTTCTTATTCTTTTTGTTAGTTCTTTATAAATTACTTTAGATGATATAAAATGCCTTTCCGCCTGTTGAACCCAAGATTGTGCATCGTGAAGCAAAATAAAATAAGAATCCTCGAATTCATCCTTTCTTGTCATAATCAAACGATTGTCTTATATATTTCAAACGTACATTTTTTTTTCATCTAGTATTATTCATTTTAAAATTGAAAACTATTTATCTAAGGGTCATCCAATATGAAATGTATAAAATAAAAAATGCAAGCATTGTCATTGTTAGAAATTTAAAGGCTATTTTGGATTCCAGCCTTTTCAAACGTTTTGATATTATGAATCCTATTAATGGAATAACTAAGCATATTATAAAATAAATCCCAAAATTTGAAAAAATAGTCCAAACGCTAACAAAAAGAATAGAAATACCATCACTATTTTCGAAATTTGTTTGGATATAATTTTCAGTAAATGTCTTTACTAATAAGAATCCTAAAAATACGATTAATAGATAAATAGTTATTATCCAATATCTCGATTTAATTTTGCCTAATTTCTTCATTATTTTATTCAAGAGTGTTCGATTAAATCAGATTTTTAATCCTACTTACGCATAACGGTTTAAATATGACTTGTGGTGGTTTCGAAGTACTTTCCTGTCCACCGTAAACAAAACTGGCTACGGAGCTAAAACCTTACTGGTAGTCGTTCACCCGCCATAAGCTATATGCTTTGTTACCTACTGGCTTTTATTTACTTCTCTTATATGTCGTCAGTATTAATCTGTAAAACATGTCATCGATATTCTCTGTATTTTCTAGAATAAAGGTCATAAAGACCAAAGTATTATCGTCAATTTCCTTAATAGCTTTTGTTTCTGAACTGTAAGTCAATGCATCAATCTGTTCTTTAGGAAGTAGTTTTAGAATTTCTTTATCTTTTATTGCTATTTGAGGTTCATTATAACTTAAATGCAGGTTCCCATTTCTTTCTTTTATCGCATTCCAAGTTCCGAGAACTGTGTCATTTGGGTTTTCAAAAATGAATTTTCCATCTTCACTGAATTGAATATTTTGATATGATTGGAGGTTAAATGGCATACCATTAACTCTTTCTACGCTTGTTAAGGTCCATTTTCCAATAAGTGATTTTCTAATAGTTACAGAGTCATTTTGAGTTAATATTTTTTCTTGCGTTTCATCAAGTAAAAATGTGCTTAGCGAGTCCAAGTCAGAAACTAAATCATTTTTTAAAATCATTTTTCCATTCGGATTTAATGAGTCGTAAACCAATATTATGTCCTCTGGATTGGTCTGACCATATCCAAGGTTTGTGATTATTGCTAATATTATTGTTAGTGTTGCTTTCATTTTTCTTTTAGCTTGCAGGTACCATTTGTATATCCAAAACTTCAAAATAGTATTGCGGATATATTTGTATTTTCGCAACTCCATTTTCCAAAGGTTAAAACAGGTTTTGTCTTTACCGGTTTTTTTAGAAGAATTTGGATTTACATGTTAAAAGTAACATATACAATTTTTAATTCCAAAAAATGCATACAGAATTTTTAACCGGTTCAATAATTATGATTGGGCAGGATGTAAAATGAATCATGCGGGTTAATGGTTGAATTCTAATTTAGTCATTGCTGTTTTACTGAAAAGACCACGGCGGTTTTAACAAAATTTGCAGAAGTATAGTTTTTCTTTGCTGCCCTTTGCGCCTGCTTCGCGGACTTCGCGTTAAAAAAATGTTTTAAACTCCGTATTCATAATTAAAAGGTTGCTTATGATGCAGTAAATCACCGGTTCGCACCCATATTTTGGCAGTCCGCACCCATTATTTACCCCTCCGCACCCAAATTTTGGCAGTCCGCACCTATTATTTACCCCTCCGCACCCATTATTTTGTATTCCGCACCCATTATTTACCCCCTCACACCCATTATTTTGTATTCCGCACCCATTATTTACTCCCTTGCACCTAAATTTTACCTTTTCGCACCAATGGTTGACCCTTCCGTGTTCAATTTTATTGGTTCCGTGTAGGGTTTTTATCCTTTAGTGCTAATATTTTAGTGTCCGTGTAAGTATTTTACCCTTCCGTGCTAATATTTTAGTGTCCGTGTAAGTAATTGACCCTTCCGTGCTGCTATTTTGGGCATCGTGTAAGTGTCCATTTAAAAAAAAAAACGAAAGGTTAAAAACCAATCGGATCAACGCATATAAACTAAACAATTCTCAAAAAGCCTGTTTCCCTGTTTCTTCTTTTATGGGTTCATTCTTTTGCCTGGATTGGTTTTTGGTTTTATAAAACCTGCTTACCTATCCTTTTCTCCTTTATTCTTTTTTCCGGAATATATACTGGCTGCAACGGCGGATTTCTTTCAATGCATCTTACATTTGTATAAATGCCTTATCGTGAAGTGAACGGAATTTATTGTCATCAAGTTTTTTGATGTTGTAAATGGCAGGCATTACAGCCATTCGCCAATGGTTGTAAAATGTACCGGCGTCAGGAATCAACGCTTTATTGTTCCCTGGTTTTCGAAAACAGAAATATCATTTTAACCGGCTTACTACTATTTCTATTTTTCAGGGTACACTTCAATCAAGAGGGCATGGCTGAATCTGGCATCAAACTCTGTCTGGCTGTTTTCTTTTACTTCCACTTTGCCCAAATCAGAATTATTGACATAATCTACCACTTTGTAGGTTCCGGGTTTCAGTCCGCGCAACTGAATTTTTCCTTCCCATTCAGGGTTATAAAATGCGTAAAAAAGGGTGTCGCCTTTTTCAATGACATGGGTTTCGGGGATATCGTAACCTATATCGTACAATTCGCCTAAATATTTTCCTTTTGACAGCATTTTCCGGTTGTAAAGATCAATCCACTTTTTCCAGATTTTTTCGTGTTCGGGGGTTAACAGGCACGATCCTTCAAAAGCGTAAGGATTATCTTTTGGCCAGGTGAATTTTGTACCTAAAACGGCGCCAACGCCAAACTGACTGGCAAAATCGGAGGCGCTGTCGCTCAGTTCAACATGGTCGCCATAATAGGCTGTATTAGGAACCAATGCTTTATACGTTTTTCCTTTGCTTCTTATCTGCTTGCTTCCTACCGGATCAGAAGCTACAGTCTGGTTGATATACGGTAAATGGTAAAACGACATCACATCACCACAGGGACAGTTTTGTATTACAGCATTTTTCTTATATTGACGTGCAGTTTCATAAACCATTTTATAAAATTCAGGAAGTTTTTCAGGTGCCTCATCAGCATTTGTCAATCCAGATTCCTGGCTATAATCTGGTGGAATACAATTCTGATGCTGACCATCCATTTTTAAACCATCATAATCCCAGTCATTTATAAAGAGTTTTATAAGATTCTTAGTATATTCAATGGTCCTGGGATTGGAAGGAGAAAGGTAATAACTGTCCCACCAGGTAATGTATTGGGGCGCTCCATCTTCGGTCTGCAATATCATATTTGGATTACTTTTCATTGGTTCAGCGCCGGGATCAACGGCCAGCGGCGCCCACCATAATTTAGCCTTTAGCCCGTAAGAATGAATTTTATCCACAAGTTTTCGCATATCACTGTTTCCGTTTGGGAATTTTGTGCGATCAACATTCCAGTTTCCTTCTGCAACCTGGTAACCATCGTCAATATCTACCCATTTCAGGCCCATTTCCTTTACCTTTGGCAACGTGCCCAATACTTCATCCACCGTAAATTTGCGCATATATCCCCAGGCACACCAGACCGGCTCAAATGCCGATGGCTCGGATGGAGGCATTACAATTCCCCTTGTTTGCATAAAGGCGGCAAACTTTTCCATGGTTTTAAAATAATCGCCGGTATGAACATAAACAAAGGATTCAATCGAGTTAATCGTGTCGCCGGGATTAAAAACTTCAAAATTTTTGAATTTCTGCATCAGAGAAATTTCGGCAAAATTGTCGTTTTCATCCATTTGCACAGGAAAAGAAACCATTTTGGGCACATTTTCTACATGGCCTATGGCCAGTCCTGCATCCCTGCGCCATAAATCCACAACTGGAATGCCTCCTCCGTAATCAGAATTAACCTGTCCCATGTAGTTTTCGCGATAATAACCGCTGTCCACAGGCAAAACCCAATCCATACGTTCACCTGACGATGAGCCCTGGAAGGAATAAAATGCTGGTACATCATTTCCCTTTACAATCTTGTATTTGTTTGAATTTAATGCATTTATATTCACACGTTTTTTACCCGTATTAACGTACATTGTCTTAAAAACAAGCATATCCGGAAAATCTGAATAGGCTTTTACCGTAACTATTTTTTTCACCAGATAACCATCGTTGTTGTATTCACCAACAAGTTCCAGTTGGGTGGCTTTTCCTGTTTTATCAGTAATTTCTGAACTTTCAGATGATTTTAATTTAAAATCTTTAAAATCACCTTTGGTGGTTGTTAAGTATTCTGAATAGCAAAACCCGTTCATCAGATCACTTTTCGCCCCATTTTCAAAATTTACTTTTGATTGCAGAAGTGAATTAAATTCAACCTTTACATTTCCATTTGAAATAGCCACTTTTTTGTTGTTCGAGCACGAACAAATAACAAGGAGAATAAAAATGACGGACACGATTAAATTCTTCATAAATTTTTTATTATTGATTTAATTTCATTCCAATTCTTTGTACATTTTTACCTATTGCACCAGTGCAAATGAGCAAAATAAAAAATTTTCGTTCCTATTTTTTTCCCGAAAGAATTTTTTGGGCATTGGTTAAATATAACTTTTTCAGGATTTTATCAGGAATTCCCAATCCATTGTATGCCCAATGGTAGCCAAACATTTCAGCATAAAAATGTTCATCGAGCGACTCAAATATCCTGAAAGTTATTTCGTACATTTCAGGGTCCATGCCATTATCGGTGCCATAAACCAGGCGATCCTGGTATTTTTTATGAAAAGCCAGTGTATATCTCGGTACTACAGAAGCTTCGGCAAACCGGGCGGCAACATCAGCATATAAATTAGGATATTTATTTAAAAGTATGCCCAGTTTTTCCAAATCGTGGTTGCAATTGGCATAATGGCAGGCAATAAAAGTGGTTTTTGGATTGTCCCTTACCGCATTCTCCAGCGTTTGGATTAAGGCATCAAAACCCAGGAGGTTTTTTTGTGTTTTATCAATTTTCCATTCAAAGGCGTTCATTAAACCGTCATTTGTTGAGTCCATGGTTTCGTACATCCAAATGGGTTCGGCAATATGTACATTGATGGGCATACCGAGTTCGGCACATTTTTCAAGCAGGGGTTTCATGCGGGCATCATCAAGGTGCAGGCCAATTCCCGGCACGGGTTCGGAATAGAATTCGCCAATTCCCTTATCACCCAATTCACCAATTCCGCGGGCGCCAATTTTATAACATCGTTCAAGCTCCTTAACAGCAGCAGGGCCAAAACCAGGTTTATCATAACCTGTGTAATCAAATCCGCACCAGAGCTCAAACCTGTCACCGTATTTAGCATAAGCAGCGTACAGGGAGTCGAATTTGGCACCGGTGGCCATGGTCAGGATAATGGTTTTCTGAATTCCTTTTGCGTCCATGGTTTTTACCCATTGGGCTATTTCGGCATCGCTGGTTGCATAAGGATGAGAGTGCATGTCAATAACCGGGTATTTTGCTTTTTTAATCTGACTTACAGGCGTTTTATAAATTGATTTTGGTCTGAAATCTTTCAATTTCATATCAGAAACGGATTGAGAAAAAGTGTCGGATGCATTGGCAATTAGCACGATGGCAAGGATAAACCTGAGGTATTGTTTCATTTTTTTTACAATTAGTCCGGGAATTTTCAATTTCATTTACAAAGATATCACTTTTATCTTATTGGTAATCAGTGTAGTAACAGCATCAATAGCTTTAGGAAAAACCTTTCGCAAATCAATCTCGTCGGTATTGAGCAACAGGTTTTTTAGTTCCTTCATAAAGGTATTTTTGGTTTCGGTGGCCAGGTTAATTTTGGTAATGCCATTTTTAATGGCTTCGCGGAGCATTTCATCCGGTATGCCCGATGCTCCGTGTAAAACAAGTGGAATCTGAACTTTTCGACTGATTTTTGACAAAAGTTCAATTTCGAGTTTGGGTGTTTGTTTGTAAAAACCGTGGGCCGACCCAATGGCAACTGCCAGTGCATGAACACCGGTAGCATTCACAAATTCAAAAGCTTCATCAGGCTGCGTAAATCCGCGACCTTCGTTGCTTTGTCCGAGCTTAGCCACAAATCCAAGTTCGGCCTCCACATTTGCCTTATATTTTTCAGCAAGTTTTACAACTTCCTTTGTTATTTTCACATTTTCACCAAAAGGTTTCTCGCTGGCATCAATCATTACAGAGTTAAATCCTTCATCAAGGCATTTAGCGGCCAATTCGTATGATGCACCATGATCAAGATGCAGCCATCCCTCAACATTAAACTCTTTTAAGGCTGAAAAAGCCATTTGGGCTGCTGTTTTTAAACCTATATAATGAATTGAGCCTTCTGAGAGCTGGAGAATAATTGGTGCATTTAGGGCCGATGCTGAGCGCAGTACACCCTGAAGGGTTTCGAGGTTGTAGAAGTTGGCCGCTAAAATCGCTTTTCCAGCTTTTCGAAGCTGGGCTAATTTTTCCTGAAGCAGAACCATATTTTAAATTGTTTGGTTAAATTTACTTTTGGCAATCCGGGCTATACCCTGATAATCGGAAAAGGCCCCCGTGCCTCCTGCTGCCGTGGTTGAAATGGCCCCGGTCAATGCACCGAATTCGAGGCATTCAGCAATGGATTTTCCGGATACAAATTTGTGGATAAAACCCGCGTTAAAACTATCGCCGGCGCCTATACAATCTACTATTTGCTTGTTTTCGAAAATGCCCTGGTGGTGCATTTTTTTTCCATCCCATAAATGTGCTCCATTGCTTCCATCCTTAATGATCAGAAATTTTGGCTGATGCTTTAAGCTTTTTATTGCCTCTTTCATACCTTCAGTATGTGCAATGTTTTCAAGTTCTTTAAGGTTGGGCATAAAAATATCAAGATAAGGCATTAATTCCGGCATGTCAATATCCCATTTTTCTAACGGATCCCATTGCGGATCAATGGATGTGGTTAGACCCAGTGCTTTTGCTTTTTTGAAAATTTCGGGCAAAGCCTTTTTTATACCGGGTTGCAGAAAAACAGATGAAAAGTGGAGGTGCCTGGCTTTTGCAAGAAATTCAAAATCAATATCATGAATAGTTAAATCGTTCATGGCGCCGGCATAAGTCACGTTTGCCCTGTCTTCGCCATAGCTCATTACAATGGTTGCCCCTGTTTTATGTGAGGCTGAAGTCATAACCTGGCTGGTCTCCACATTTCTGTTCTTCAGGCTGTTTTTGACCAGACCGGCAAAACTGTCGTTTCCTACTTTTCCAATAAAAGCTACTTTTGAACCCAGTGAACTAAGGTTACTAGCAAATATGGCGGATGAACTGCCTAAGGTTACAGTCATTTCTTCAGCCAGAATTTCTTTGCCGATTTCAGGGAATTTTTCAATTCCATTCAGGATGATGTCCACGTTTAATTCACCAATCACTATTACATCAAATTCTTTTTCCATTACAGTTTTATAAGAAATCGTTTAAATTTACTAAATTAAATTGATTGAAGTATTTATCCATATTTTTTTCAATTGTAATTTCAAGGATTTTTTGTGCATTTATCCCACAATTTCCGAGATTATAAAAAAGTTTTGACCGGGAAGCCAAAATTTCCGGATTTTCCCAGATATACCGGCACCCGGTTTTTATAAGCCATTCCTGCCTGTCGGTAGTTAAAGAAAAGAAATTATCACTGTTTTCATCCTTAAATAGCCATTTTTTCCATCTTCCCGAATTGATAACCCCATTCCATAATTTTTTCTTTATTTCAGATTTACGGGCAATTTTATTTTCTATGAATAAATTCTGTTCAATCAGTTCAAGTTCACATAATGCTTCATATTCTTTTTCTGTGAATTCCGGCCCTATGTTGGCAGCGCCCATTCCGGAAAGCGGGTATTCCTGTGGATTGGATACATTATCGGAATAATGACCTTTAATTACACTTCCGTAAGATTCAACTGTTTTTGTAAGCAATTTTGCCATTTCCGGATCAAAAGTATTGGTGTGCAAATCGGTACCAACTTTACCTACTACAAAACACGGCCATACATCAGTTAATCCTTCTTTTTGTAAACCGGATTTAAGCAAATCAAGAAACCTGGTAAAAACCTGCATATCCGCCAGACCACCATGAACTTCTTCGGTACCCACTTCATAGGCAATTTTCGGGAAATTTCCCTTTTTCCTGAATTCTTCGCAATGACTGATTAATTCCACGGTTCTTTCAACTACCGTTTCAATTTTAATGGTGTCGCCTTTGCTGATTGAAATATCCACGGTAGGATCAACATGGATCAAATCATAACCTGCTGAGATAGATGCTTCGAATGATTTTTTTATCCAGTCCATACATTGACCCAGGTTCCAGTTTTCGGTTTTTTGTTTGTCTTTTAACCAGGGTCCGCCATGATCAACAGCAACGATAACAGGCGATTGAAGGTTTATTTTACGGGCTTCAATCCTGATTGTATCTACAAATTCCTTTTGTGTTAAACCGGTATAACCACCATCTGTATCCACCTGATTAAGGGTAGCAGCGAATTTGACAGGAGCATTATTTCTTTTTGCAGCATTCAGTGCACACCGAAGTACAGAAAGTGAGTTTGGACAAACGGCAAAAATGGTCCGTTTTAATCCGGTGGTATTTTCAATGGTTTTTATCCTTTTCAGGATGTAATCCATTAACGAAAGGTTTTGAAAGTTGGCTTTACTTCTTAATTCAGGATTCATTTCAGATAAGTTAGAAATTATAAATATTAACCCCCTGAACGACCCTTGAAATTGCCCCACTGTCTGATGGTTTATCAGGCTTAAGGCCTAAATGCAGCGATTTGAAGAATCCCAGCAATTGCGCCGGAATAACCTGGCATACCGCCAGTAATTCTTCATCCAGACTATCCGCTGAATCAGATAAAACAACTTCAAGATCAGGATTTATACCTTCGATTTTTTTCTCTGAAACACCTATTAAGAATGCAGGATGTTTTCCCTTGTTCATATCCTTTACCAAATCCTTTTCGTAATTGAGCACATAATCAACATTTGAAAAAATGAAAACCACCATGGTATTTTCGTCCACAACTGCCTTTGGACCATGCCTGAATCCCAAAAAACTGTCGCATTTGCAAATAATATGTCCATCGGTGAGTTCCTGCAGTTTTAGCTGTGATTCAGTTGCGGTACCCTGCAGCGGTCCTGAGCCCAGGAAAACAGCCCTTTTAAATTCTTTCCGTGCAAACAATTCTATAGGAGCTGAATATTCCTTAAGAATTTTATTACCATAAGAACATAAAGTATCCAGCTTTTTTCCGATACCTTTTATATTATTAGAATTAGCCAATAAGATTCCGGCAAGCAACATACCAGAATAGCTTCCTGTCATGGCCAGGCTTTTATCATTCGATTCCGGCGGGAGTATAATTACAAGTTTTGGTGAGCCTGATTGAAAACCGGCCAGTTTACCATTTGCATCGCAGGTAATAATAACATGAATCAGTTTTGAACATATTTTTTCGGCCAGCTGAACAGCCGCAAGACTTTCCGGACTATTTCCTGACCTTGCAAAAGAGACCAGTAAGGTACTTTCATTTTGAGAAAAATAATCCAGGGGATGTGTAACCAAATCGGTTGTTGGAATTGGATCTGTAAATATTCCTGCTTTCTTTTGAAAAACACCTTTCAGCGATAAACCAATATAAGCGCTTGTTCCGGCACCGGTGAGTATAATCCTTTTTACTTCTTTGAAAGATTTAGACAGAAAGTTCTTAATTTCAGTTTCATTCGCAATGAACTGCGTATATATTTTTTTCCACAGGTCGGGCTGCCCGGCAATTTCAGTTGCTGTGAAGATGGCTCCTTTATCCTTCAGTTCATCTTCTTTATAATTAAGATAATTCATAAATTATGTTCTTAGGTAATTGTGGCAAATTTACGAATAAGAAAATCAAAAAACAAATATTACGAAAGATAAAAATAATGATATGAAAACAAAATATTGACCTTTTTCATAAGTTCAGGAATACAAAAAGTAGTTTTCCAATAAATTTTTTTAATCAGTAAAATGATATGAAAGCGAAGAATAAAAGGTAGTCCAATGATTTTTTATCCAAAAAATACAGAGGTTTAATACTTTTCTTATTAAATTGGGAAAGTTGAAATATGGTTTGTCCAATTTGGTTTACATAGAAATATACAGCCATTTATCTTACGAAACATTTCATTAAAATAAATAATATAGATTTTATAAGATTAAAAATCTTTCGTATATTTGTGAAAATTAATTATCTCTCTAATAAACTATAACTGAAATTACTTTTATGATGAAAAAACTACCTATGCGTTTTATTCAAAAGCTGAGTCTTTTGATAGGGATACTCCTTTTGACAGGGTATTCGATAGGGCAGATTAAAATTACCGGGAAGGTTTATTCTGCCGCCGATAATCAGACCATCCCCGGGGTTTCGGTACAGATTAAAGGAACTGCCACCTCTACCATTACGGACTTGGATGGATTATTCAGCCTGACGGCTGCCAGCACTGAAGATATTATTGTAATATCGTACCTCGGTTATGTGACCCAGGAAACAGTGATTGGCACAAAAACTGAATTTACCTTTTACCTCGAACCTGATATGCAGAATATAGATGAGGTGATCGTATTAGGGTATAGTTCTAAAAAGAAAAGCGAAATAACCAGTGCCGTTACCACTTTATCTTCGGATAAACTGATGGATATTACCTCGAATGACATAGGAACCATGCTTCAGGGAAAAGTGGCCGGAATACAGGTTATCAATAGTTCAGGAGCCCCGGGTTCTACCTCTGAAATCAGGGTAAGGGGGATTTCATCTTTCAGTGCTCCGCAAGGCCCTTTATATGTTGTTGACGGAATCATTGGTGGTACATTCGACCCTAATGATGTGGAAACTGTAACCGTTCTTAAGGATGCCGGTGCAACCGGAATGTATGGTTCACAGGCTAATGGCGGGGTGATTGTTATCACAACCAAAAAAGCCAGATCAGGACAACCTCAGTTTGAAGTAAAAACGGTAACAGGCTTCAGAATTGCAGACCACGGCCATGCCAATATGATGGACAGCAAAACTTTATACAATTACCACAGGGAATTCTTCCGCGATCCGGTGAATTATGTGATTGACGATCGGAAATTCAAGGAAGCAAGGCCGGAATCATTGATCGAAACCAATACCGACTGGCAGGATGAATGTTACAATCCGGGATTTGTTCAGAATTACTACCTTTCAGCAAGTGGCAACTCCGATAAATTTAATTATTATGTAGGCGGAAGCTACTATAATGAAAAAGGAACATTTATCAATACCGATTACGAAAGTATAAACCTGAGGGCCAATACAAATTATAAGTTTAACAATAAAGTTTCGCTCACGAACAACATTAACCTGAGGGGATCAAAGAACCGTGGGGCTGATTACATGAATATTTACTATTCTTATACCAGTATGCCATGGGATAATCCATACGATGAAAATGGCAATCCAAGAAGTTTTAAAACTGCCGAAGGAATCTGGTCAAAAGATAAGATTAATCCTATACAGGCAGCTGAGAATTCTGAATTGAGCAGCAAAGGATTCAGTTTTGACTATGATGCAGATTTAACCATCAATATACTGGAATGGCTGACTTTTTCAAGTACAAACAGAATCGGGGCCTATACTTCAATGGATCAGGCTTATTATGCTAAAAATGCAGATAACCTTACCTATTTCGGAACCGGATTTGTGAGTTCGCAAAGCAATTTTGCCTACAGTGGTATTACAACCAATCTTTTAAAATTTAATTTCCAGAATGGAAAACATAGCATTGGAGGCCTTGCCGGATTTGAAGCACAAATTAGCAAAGACGACTATATCTACGGCTCAGGAATGGGTATTCCTGAAGGCTTGAGGGTTCCTTCGGTGGCATCCAGCCAGTATATGATTAGTGGCGCTCCTTCAAAATCAGTGATGCAATCCATTATTACTCAGGCAAATTATAATTTTGCAGGCAAATACTTTCTTTCTGCCTCATTCAGGGTTGATCAATCATCACAGTTTGCACCAAACAAAAGAACTGCCATGTTTCCCAGTGTTTCTGCAGCCTGGATGGTCACAAACGAAGATTTTTTTAATAAAAGTAGCGCAGTTTCCAATCTAAAACTTAAAGCCAGCTGGGGAAAAACCGGGATGAAAGATATTGGTCCCTACCGTTATATGGAAATGTTCAGCTATTCGTCCCAATATGATGGTCAACCAGCTGCTGTTCCCACTCAAATGGCCAACCCCGATTTGACCTGGGAGCAGACAAGCCAGCTCAATGCCGGGTTCGAAATGGGTTTATGGAAAATAATTAACCTTGAACTTAACTTTTACCATAACCTCACCAAGGATTTACTTGTAGAAAGGGCACTTCCACCTTCAGGAGGTTTCAGGACACAATGGCAAAATATTGGCAAAGATTTAAACACCGGTGTTGAATTAGCTTTGGGCGCCACAATATTAAATAAAAATGACATTACCTGGACCATTGATGCTTCGCTGAGCTACAACAGAAATGAACTTTCGGGTTTTGGTGCCGATACCATTGTTACAGCCAATTCTTATGGGGTTTACCAGATTTATCACGATGGTGCTTCGCTTTATACATGGTATGCCAAAGAATATTCAGGCATTGATCCAGCGGATGGCTCAGTACTTTGGATAAACAGTAATGGTGAAAAAACACACGAATACCAGGATGCAAGATATGTGGAGTATGGAAGCCCCATGCCAAAATTCCAGGGCGGTTTTGCCACTGAATTCAGGTTTAAGGCCATCTCATTACGCGCTAATTTCTCTTACCTGTCTGATAATAAAATATTTAATTATTTCAGACGCTATGTTGATCATGATCTGCAGGAAACCCAGTTTAATGTAATGATGCCCCGCGATGATTATAAATTGTGGCAAAAACCCGGAGATATAGCCACCAAGCCGCTTCCACAAAATGCCAGGAATTCTTTTGACCCATCAACAAGATTTATTGACGATGGAAGCTTTCTTAAAATAAGAAATATTACTTTATCGTACGAACTGCCTAAAGACCTGGTTTCTAAACTAAAACTTAAGGGTCTTAACATTGCTGTTTCAGCCGATAACCCTTTTACATGCACTAATTTCTGGGGACAGGATCCTGAAGTTTCAATCGATCCGAGTTATGGCAACCTGCCGGGATATGCTGAATTTAAGTATCCTAATAACAAACAGTACCTGTTGACCCTGAATATTCGTTTCTAAATTATAAATGAAAGATTATGAAAAATATAATAAAATATTTGATTCTCCTGGTAATTGGTTTTTCTATGGTTAAGTGCGATTTGGATGTTATACCCCAGGATGCGCTTACCAGTGAACAAATTACAACCACCTCGGACGGATTATCGAGCCTTGTTAATGGATTGTACGCCATTTTTAAAGAAATTGACGGCAATAACTGCTATATCAGGCAATATTACCAGTTAAGCGATTTTGCCAGCGACGATATTGTTTGTGCCTATAAAACCGAAGACGATTTGATAAATAGTTTCAGGTACAAGGACAGAGCAGCTGAAAAATCGAATATCAACGCGTTTTGGGAAGCATCGTACAAAATTATTTATGGTGCTAACGTAGGTATTTCGATGGCTGATTTAAAAGGAGATGATCCTTCGACAAACCAGCTGAAAGGCGAAAGCTATTTTTTAAGGGCATTTGCAACCCATAACCTGGTAAGGCTATTTGCCAAACCATACAACCAGACTAATAAAAATGAACCCGGTGTTATTATAAGAAATGAGAAAGCCGATAATATGCCAAAAGCCCGGGCTACGCTCGAAGATAGCTATAATTATATCATTTCCAGCCTTAAAATGGCAGAATCGTTAATGAGCGAGGAAATGCCTGCAGACAGGGCAAATGATAATCATAAATATGCCAGTATTTACTCAGTTTGGGCTATGTTATCGAGAGTCTATCTGTACAAACAGGAATACGACAGTTGTATTATTTATTCGGATAAACTTATTGAATCAGGCGCATTTTCACTGGAAACACCTGAAAGTTATCCTGATTTTTTTGCCAATGCAAAAACAAGTGCCGAAGCCATTTGGTTAATTCCTTTCAATCTTATTGATGATCAATTAAATGGTTCTGTAGCCTCCATGATTTTTAACGGAAACAATTGCTGGGCCGAAGAAGGGGCAAGTGCATCATTTATGGAAGATATGCAAAGCGGGGTTTCTTCTGATATTGACCAGAGATGGAGTTATATCGTAACCACTGATCCTATTATAAAAAACGGGATTACAATGTATTATATCAGTAAGTTCTCCGGTCAGGATGGATCGTCTACCCTGAGTTCTCCGGTAATGTTCCGTTTGGCAGAAATTTACCTGAACAGGGCCGAGGCTTATGCAAACCTGGGGGATGTTCCATCTGCGGTAGCCGACTTGAATGAATTGCTTGCCAACCGGATTATGGTACCCGAAGGCGATGATATCGATAATTATTTATACCATGACGCAGCTATTTCAACCGGCGAAATTGTGGATGTTGTGCTGCATGAACGCCGCATTGAACTGGCATTCGAAGGACACCGTATTTATGATTTATTAAGGACAGGAACAAATATTGTGCGCAATTACTGGGGTTTCCATCTCGATAGTTATAACGGCGTTCCAGGCGGTTCCGAACCCGGAATGGATGCAGGAGGTGTTCTGTTTCAAACCACAGATCCCTGGGTAATCTATCCAATTCCATCGAGTGAAATTAGTACAAACAAACTTTGTGTTCAAAACCAATAAAATAGAAAATCATGAAGTATTTCAATATAAAAATGTTATCGATTGCTGTTACATTCTTATTTCTAATAGTATCGTGCAGCAAGGAGGGGGAATATACCTTAACTGAAACTCCCCCGCTTGATTTTACCACAAGCTACAACGGGCTTACTGTAACCTTTACCAATGCAACAGATGGTGCCAGTGATATTTCGTGGGATTTTGGCGATGGATCTTCTGTTGTTACAGGTGAATCAGTCGAATATACCTATGCCACAATTGGCAACTACGTAATAACCATGAATGGAAAAGTAAATGGTAAGGAATACAGTATGCACACTGTTTTAAGAGTGGATAAAGCTTCGGTAGTTAATCTCGAAGATGATTCTTTCAGCGATTGGGACGACGTTACTTATCCTGATTTTATCCTCGAAGGACAGGAACATATGCTGGGCGGTAAAGTTGATTATGATGCAAATTATGTTTATTTCTTCATCGAATGGGAAACAACCGGAACAAATGGATTAGCAACACTTGAAACAGCTATTATGGACTTATATATGGATGTTGACAATTCTACTGCAACCGGATTTTCATCTTCAATAGGGGCAGAATTGCTATATGAAGGCAATATTCCAACAGAATGGTTTGATTATTATAGGTTTACAGGTGCTGAACAAGGCGACTGGTCATGGGATTATTTTAGCCTCGACAATGCTATAATTTTAGGACATACCGAAACAGCAGGCGAAGTTGAAAGAATGGAATTTGCCGTTTCGCGGGATGCTTTGGGGATTAATAAAGATGCATTTGCGTTCAGGCTTGAACTTTATTATTCTGATTGGTCTGCTATGGCTGCAAATCTTTCGAAAGATAATGAATCGAGGATTGTAATGATGATGAACAAACAATAATTACTGTTTAGGTTAATTTAATTTGAAAAACCCTTATTTACTAAGGGTTTTTCAAATTTATAACCATTTCGGTACTCATCATTCATAGCAAATTCAATCCGGTCATCCACTTTTTTTAGATCTGAAATTGTTTCCAAAATTGGATTATTAATTGCAAATTTGATTTGTTAATTAAAACCTAAAACCTTACCTGCAGATTGTTTAACAATCAAAAACATACTGACGATTATTATTTACAGTTGTTACTGGACGGAAAAGAAGAGGCTTTAAAGATAATTTTTGATCAATATTACGAGGGACTTTGTCTTTATGCCGAAAGTATAATCAGAAATCACCAGGTAGCTGAAGAAATTGTGGAAGATATTTTTATTTACCTCTGGGAAAACAATACAAAATCAACCATTCAGACCTCCGTTAAAAGTTATTTATACCGAAGTGTACACAACAATTGCCTTAAGTACCTGAATAAACAAAAAACCCGGAAAAATCTCATAGAAGTGATGCATTATACCCTCGATGATATCAGTCTGCTTCATCCGCTATCCGATGATTATCCTATTTCAGAGATGATTACAAAAGAATTGGAAGAAAAAGCCGGCAATATTTTAGAAACACTGCCAGACCAATGCCGCGAAATATACAAGTTAAACCGATTTGAAAACCTCAGTTATCCTGAAATTGCCACAAAACTTGGAATAACCACAGGCACTGTTAAAACTCAAATGAGCAGGGCATTCCAGCGTTTCCGGGAAAATCTTAACGAGTATTTGCCGATAATGATTATGCTCATCTTGTTCAGGTAATAACCGCTTTTATATAATTCAATATCTGCGAATTATATAACATTTTGACTAAAATTCCCTTTTTGTTAAAAAATCTTAAAAAAAAATCACTTTTCCTGTCAACCGATAACTATAAAATTGGATCATACAGGTAAAAGCGAAACAAATCATAAATAGAGGTAAGTTAAAAATGGATGAAATCCTTGTAAAATATATAACCGGTTCTGCCACAGACCAGGAACGGAAAGAAGTTTTGAATTGGATTAAAGACAATGAAGAGAATTTCAAATATTTCGAAAAGCTCCGTAAGTTTTATGAGGTTTCGAAATTAACCCAAAACCCTTCCGGATTTGATAAATTGGAAGGATGGAACAGGGTGAAAGCCGGTTACTACAAATTAAAGTATTTAAATCTAAGCAATGAAAATGAAGAATTCCGCCGGAAAATAATTCTAAGATTTGCCTTACCGGCAGCAGCAGCCATAATCCTTGCCTTTTTTGCCGGAATCCGGACCAATAATTTACATTTAAAAAACCAGTCGGCAGCTGATGTTTATAACGAACTTACAGTGCCCATGGGTGCTAAATCCCATCTCACACTTAGCGATGGAACTAAGATTTGGCTCAATGCAGGCAGTAAGTTCAGGTATCCGGCTGTATTTTCTGACAAGACCCGTGAAGTATTTCTTGAAGGAGAGGCTTATTTTGATGTTCAACACATGGACGACAAACTTTTCGTGGTAAAAACATCCGGAATCAGCATAAAAGTTTATGGAACACAGTTTAATGTCAAATCCTATCCAGAGGAAAATAAGGTAACTACCACTCTGGTAAATGGCTCTGTAGCCATCGAAACACCTGATAAGGATAAACCGGTTATATATTTAAAGCCCAAAGAAACTGCAACTTATTACTTAAAAGAATCGAAACTTGTTTCAAAAGAAGATAATAAAAATAAACCTGTGAATAAGGTAGAACCGATTGCAGCCAGGGAAATTATTGTAGTGCCTAAGATAGACCCGGTTCCTGTTGTTTCATGGAAAGATAGAAAATGGGTGATTGTTTCGGAAGAACTTGGTGATTTGGCTGTAAACCTCGAGCGCAGGTACAATGTCAAAATCTCTTTTGAAACTGAACATCTTAAAAAATATAAATTTTCGGGAACTCTTACTACAGAAACTTTTGAGCAGGTTTTAAAAATTATAGAGCTGTCAGCACCAATAAATTTCAGCATTCAGAACAACAATGTAACTTTTTACGAAGATCAGGCATACCGGAAAAAATATGATAAACTAATTTCAAAATAACCAAAACCTTTAATCTTAATTTGCCTATGGAAACATAAAATAAAGTAAAAAAAGAATCGCAGAATGTTGGCGCATCCTGCGATCCAATGTTTTAATGTCAACCAACGTCATTTCTAAATTTGCGGTTATGAAATGACAATTATTCACAATAAAAAATCTAACAAACTTATGAAAAAAAAAGATTCATGTGCCCATGCCGGGCTTAAAAAATTTCTATTTATCATGAAATTGTTCCTAATCTTAAACCTCTGTTTCACTGTTACTTTGGCCGCCAGTACTTATTCACAGAATAATTCCCTTTCGGTCAATTTTAAAAACACCAAAATAAAAGATGTTTTTAAATCCATTGAAGACCAGTCTACTTACAGATTTTTTTACAATGATGAACTCTCGGATGTTAACAGGTCAGTTGATTTGTCAATGAACGAGAAGAACATTGATGAAATTCTGAATTTACTTTTTAAAGATTCTGAGATCTCTTATACTATACTTGAAAATAACCTGATTGTAATTGCCCCAAAGCGTTCACTCCAACTGTTCACGGTTGCAGGAAAGGTAACAGATGCGGCTACCGGACAGCCTTTGCCGGGTGTCAATATATCGGTTAAAGGTACCAGCAACGGCACCATTACTGATTTTGAAGGGACTTATAAAATTGAACTTGAAAATTCAAATTCGGTTTTGTCTTTCTCTTATATGGGCTATAAAGTTCAGGAAGTGGAGGTTGCCGGAAAAAACAAAATCGATATCCAGCTCGAAACATCTGAAGAAAACATTGAAGAAGTGGTGGTAATTGGCTATGGAACCCAGAAGAAAAGAGATGTAACCGGTTCGGTGAGCTCGGTGAAAGGGGATGAATTGGTTAAACTTCCTTCGATGAGGGCCGACCAGGCATTACAAGGTAAAGCTGCCGGAGTAGTTGTAACAAATACCGATGGTGCCCCTGGTGGAAATACAACCATCAGGGTAAGGGGGTCAAATTCAATTACCGGAAGCAATGCGGCTTTGGTTGTAATTGATGGCTACCAGGGTGGTAATTTAAGTACTGTCAATCCAAATGAAATTGAATCAATTGAGGTATTAAAAGATGCATCAGCCACTTCAATTTATGGGTCAAGAGGCGCAAATGGTGTAATCCTGGTAACTACAAAAAAAGGAAAACTTGGCAAGCCAATGATTGATTATAGTTATAACTTTGGAGTACAAAAGATTTCGAATAAAATTGATTTGATGTCAGCTGGTGAATATGCTCAAAAATCAAATGATTGGAGAGCCACCCAAAATGGAACACCTGGCAATCCAATCACACCAACACTTCCATTTACCCAGCAGGAAATAGATGATCTTTATCAGACCGGTGGAACCGATTGGCAGGATGAAATTTACCGCACTGCCAAACTACAGATGCATCAGCTTTCAGTATCGGGCGGAACTGACAAAGCCAAATATTTTGCCGCCGGTGGATATTTTGACCAGGAAGGTTTAATTGTCAATACAAAATTTAAAAGATTTACACTCAGGACGAATATTGATGTGGATGTAACCAAATGGTTCAAAACCGGCTTAAATATTAACCTTGTAAAGGATAAGGGAAATGTTCCTGCATTTGGCGAAGGCACAAGATATGTTGATATACTGGGCCAGGTAGTAAACTCTGTGCTCAGGTTTGACCCTATAACTCCGGTAAAAGACGAATTGGGAAACTATAGCCGGGGACCTGCTACCTATGGTGATCCCGATGTATGGAATCCTGCTGCCACTGCCTATGGAACCTATGATGAAAAGAATGATTTCACTACAAATTTCAATTCCTATTTTGATTTTAGAATTGCCAATGGCTTAAATTTCAGGATTACCGGCGCTGCCGGACTTAACAATACCAGCAGGAGAACCTATTACAGCCATATTACCCAAAATGGTAACCAGTCTGATGGTGTTGGTCAAATTGCCGCTGATAACACCTATTATTTCCAGAATTCGAATATACTTACCTACGACAAAGTTTTTGCATCTGCTCACCATCTTACAATTACCGGTGTTGGTGAAACACAGTTGCTCAGAAGCTATGGTAATTTTATTGATGCACAGGGATTTTTCTCTGATGCAACGGGTATTAATGACCTGGGTCAGGCCAATCAGATTAATACCAAAACTTCTTATGATACTGAAAGGGTCATTAATTCCTATATGGGAAGGGTGAACTACGGATTTGCTGAAAAATACCTTTTTACATTCAGCTACAGGGCTGACGGTGCTTCGGTATTCGGTTCAAATAATAAGTGGGGGTATTTCCCATCAGCATCGCTTGCATGGAGAGCTTCAGAGGAAGATTTTATTAAAATACTGAATGTATTTTCTGATTTGAAATTTAGAGGAAGCTGGGGAAAAACCGGTAACCAGGCTATAAGTCCTTATGCCACGCTTGACGTCATTGCTTCGGGATACAATTATCCGTACAATGGAACAGGTGCTACAGATATCGGATTTGCCGCGGTTACAGCTGCCAATCCTAATTTAAAATGGGAAACAACTACCCAGACAAACTTTGGGGTTGATATGGGATTTTTTAACAATAGATTGGTTGCTACCTTCGATGTTTATAAAAAGGCAACAGACGACTTACTGCTGCAAAGACCCGTTCCTAATTATACCGGCTACACCGTTTTGCTAGATAATGTTGGATCTGTGGAAAATAAAGGATTGGAAATTTCAATAGGTGGTGATCCGTTTGTAAAAGAATTTAAATGGAATACCAGCTTTAACATCTCATTTAACCGGAGTAAAGTAATCGCTTTGCTTGATGGTCAAAAGTTTATGCCTATACGTACCAATTCAGGTGGCGGATATCAATTCTGGGCCAATGGTGCCAACAATGCTTTGATGAATCTTGAAGTTGATGAACCATTTGGTCACATGCGGGGATACGTCTGTCTGGGTACATGGGGAGATAATGAGGCCGATTCAGCTGCTGTTTACGGTCAATTGCCCGGTGACCAGAAATATTTGGATGTGAATGGTGATCACCAGATTACACAGGCAGATTTAACCAAAATAGGGAATACCTCGCCCAAATTTGTTTTTGGATGGAGCAACAATATGTCGTACAAGAGTTTTACGCTTTCGTTCCTTTTCCAGGGAAGCTATGGTAACGATATTTTCAATGCCACCAGGATTAAACTCGAAGACCCAAGAATTGGTTTAAGTCCGGCCTTGATGGACAGGTGGACAACAGATAACCAGGATACTGATGTTCCGGCATTTACAACCACCATGGACAGAGCTGATGCCAATTTAACCAGCAGGGTTAAACTGGGCTCATCAGCATACAACCGTTTAAGTAGGTGGGTGGAAGATGGTTCATACATCAGGCTGAAAAGCATCACACTCGGATATAATTTGCCTTCAGGCATTATTGATAAAATTGGTTTAACCAATTTCAGGGCATTTGTTACTGCCACAAACGTGTTTACCCTGTCAAAATATACTGGCTACGATCCTGAAGTCAGCTCCTATAACGTGGCTGGTGATGCGGCAAGAGGAATTGATTTAAGCAATTATCCTACAGTTAAAACTTTAACTTTTGGTGTTAACCTTACTTTCTAATTATTAAAAATTGATAGTTTAAGAAATATTACCTATCAGAATTAAAACCTATAAATGAATAAAAAATGAAAACCAAATATATCCTTTTTAAAAGCATAATACTCTTGCTTTTGTTTGCAGGTATCTCCTGCCAGGACTTAACTGAATCACCTGCCGGAATTTCAACATCTCAAAACTTTTACGCCACTCCGGACCAGTGCGAGGCTGCACTTACTGCTTCCATGAACGATTTGTTCAATACCTGGGGTGGTTACCAGAATATTTTCGGATTGTTTCCGGATGGACACCACGAGTGGGAAACACTGAGCATAGGTTCGGATTTTGCAGCTGATTACTGGCGGGCACATTACAGCGCTATTAAAAACATTAATGCTGTGCTAAAAGCCATTAAAAATGGAAACCTTTCAACTTATGATCCAGTGCTTGTGGCTGATTTAGAAGGGCAGGCAAAATTTCTACGCGCCTTTAATTATTTTACTCTCGTCAGGCTTTGGGGTAAAATTCCTTACATAACCGAAGATACTCCCGATCCGGTTAACATACCGCTTACCCCGGAATCGAGAATGGAAATTGCACAGGTTTATGACAATATTGAAGCTGATTTAACTTTTGCCGCTGAAAATATGAACGATTATGATGGTTCTGTACCTGCCAGACCTTGCTTGTGGACAGCCAAATCACTATTGGCCAAGGTTTATCTGACCAGGGCAACCTATCCGCTGAATGAAACAGCCAATTATGATAAAGCCATGGATATGGCCGACGATGTTATCAACAACGGGCCTTATTCACTGGTTTCAAATGTTGAAGATGTTTTCAGTACTTCGAACAAAAACAACAGCGAAATGATTTTTTGCTTTCAGACCACACCAGATGATCCATGGATGCCCGGTATAGCAGTAGCGCCCGAGGAATGGGGCGGCTGGAGTTCAGGACCGGTTTATATTCCATTCGCTGAATCGTATCCGGAACAACCCCGTAAACATGTTTATATTATGCTGGATTGGGCTTCGGATTTGTACGATCTTGAAAATTCTCCGGTAATGCATTATACCGAAAGTGGCTCGGGTGTACCGTGGATGGGAAAATACAATTATCCTAACATTGCTTACGATGAAATTGAAGGCATGAGTGTATTAAACCAGCCGTTGCTCAGGTTTTCCGATGTTTTGCTTATTTATGCCGAAGCTGCAAATATGGTTAATGGCGGGCCAACCCAATTGGCGGTGGATCGTCTGAATCTGATTATCGACAGGGCAAATGAAGGTACCGGTGTTGAAGAACGGGCCGACATATCTATGACCCAGGACTCTTTCGACAAAAAAGTAATAGACGAAAGAAGCTATGAACTTTGTTTTGAAAACGACAGAATTTTTGATGTGTACAGGAAAAGACTGCTTCAGGAAATTTTCGACGAATCTATTCTTATCGATTATAATGAAGAAGATTATTTGCTGCCCATTCCATCGTTTGATGCTACATTTATAGGACAAAATCCGGGTTACGAAAAATAATCGAATTAGTAATTGTTCATTCATTTGGGGCTGTCTGGTAAGTATTATTGTAATTAATTTTACTGTTTTGATTTTATTAGACAGTCCTGAATCCTGAATCAGACCCTTAATCCTGCCCTACGGGAATAAAATGCCTGCTTTTTTAAAGTTAAAATCAGCTGCTGAAATGGTTGTTTGCATTGAGCATTCAAATTGGGAAAATAATGCCTTGTTTTTTCAGATCATTAAAAAATTTAGTTTATTGTAATCCAGGTAAGGAATTTAACCCACCGGGAAATTTTAAAATTCAGAATAAAAGAGGAGCAAAAATTAAATAATTGTTGAAGCAACTTATTTATTATCAGTATATTTATATCGTCAAATTAAAAAACAAATCATTTACAATTATTGATTATAAACCAACTGAAAAATAATTTTATGGGCAGAATTTTACGACGTGATTTTTTAAAGAGCCTGGTTGCTGTTCCTTTTTTAGGATACTTTGCCAGTTCGTTTAAAGCCAATATTTTAACTGAGGCTGCTAAGAAAAAAAGCAATTACCTGACCGATCTGGGTATTGATCATATTAAAGCCCTGGAATACAAACTGCCGGGCTGGGGTTATCAGAATTCAAAAACAATAAGGGTTGGGATTGCCGGCTATGGCTGGCGCGGCCCTGTTTTAATGCGGGCTTTGGGACATGCTCATCCTTCTTGGATAAACGAAAACATTACCGATGGAAAATACAATTCAGAACTTGAATCTTTTCTTGAGCAGGAGGATTTGAATGTTGAATTTACTGCAGTCTGCGATACTTTCTCGCCACGTGCGCAGGATGCAGTTAAAACATCCGAAAGCCTGATTTATCCGGGCTCAAAAGGTGAAAAACGAAAGGATATAAAAATATTCAGTACCTTTAAGGAAATGATTGAAAGCAGGGAGATTGATGCTGTAATCATTGCCACACCTGATCATTTGCATGCAAAAATGGCCGAAATGGCAGCCCTGGCCGGAATTCATATTTTCCTTGAAAAACCGATGACCCGCACCCTCGACGAAGCCAAAAAACTCAGGGAAGTTATCAAATCCACGAAAGTGGTATTTCAATTGGGGCACGAAAACCGACAGCAAAGAAGCTACGAAATTGCCCGAGAATTGTACGAAAAAAAGGTGCTCGGAGATGTTTCCCTTGTGGAGACTTTTACCAACCGCAACACGGATTTTGGCGCCTGGATTCGTGGAATTGACAAACGTGCTTCGCTCGAAACCATTAACTGGAAAGAGTTTCTTGGCGATTCGCCATGGCAGGAATTTAATCCCGACAAGTATTTTAACTGGCAGCGTTTTAACGAATTTGGCACAGGGGTTACCGGAAGTCAGTTTAGTCATTACTACGATTGTGTAAATCAGATTATGCATTTAGGAATTCCCGAATATGTTTCATCGCTCGGAGGAACCTATTATTTCAAAGATCCTCGCGATATTCCTGATGTATTGAATTGTATTTTCAACTACCCAAAAAGGGGTTTATCCCTTACCTACGATTGTACGCTTAAAAACAGCAAATTCAGAGGGATTACACTGATGGGAAACGAAGCTTCGATGGAGATTGAAAATATGGTAAATGTTTATAAAGATGCGGAATCATCGAAATACAAAAAAATAGAAATAGATCCCACCAAAACCATATTTTCTTATTTCCCCGATCCACGGGTTGACGCCGTATCATCTGCAACAGCCATGACATACATCAGAAGTGGATTTGGAAAAACCATGGTTGAAAATAAAATTCTCGATACCACTTATCTGCATTTAAAAGAATGGATTGACGCCATTAGGGGACATTGTGAGCCGAGTTGCACTATAGACAGGGGTTTTGAAGAAGCGGTAACTGTTATTCTTTCTAATTTATCGCTCGAACACAAAAAAACTGTAAAATGGGATACCGAAAAGGAAGAACCGGTTTTTGTTTAGTTGAAAATTAAGAATTAAGAATTAAAAATTTAGAATTATGAAAGAATATACTGGCAGACAGGTTTTTGCACTTACATTTTTGCGAATTGTAATAGGCTGGCATTTCCTTTACGAAGGATTGGTTAAAATATTTGCCCCGGGTGGCTGGACCTCCGAACTTTTTCTGGCCAATTCAGTCGGGCCTTTTTCAGGAATTTTTAAATTGATTGCTGCCAATACTAGGCTTCTTGCAATGGTTGACCAGCTTAATATGTGGGGGCTGACCATTATAGGTTTGGGTTTATTCCTGGGAATTTTTTCAAAACCGTTCAAAATCATGGCAATAACCCTGTTATCCCTGTATTTTTTGGCCTATCCATCGCTTGCAGTTTACAATGTTTCTGTTCCTGTTGAAGGCAGCTACTGGATTGTAAACAAAAACCTCATAGAAATCGCTGCCTTATTCGTTTTGTTTTGTTTCCCGGTGAGTCAGATTACAGGTCTGGATGCCTTATTGAAAAAACGGAAAAATATGGAAATCAATTCAATGAATTCCGAATAAGAATTCAATAGCAGACTCAAAATGAGAAGGATAGATATTGCATCAGATACTGGGACAAGGGATATTTGAATCAAGGTAAACTTACAACAATGAAAATATTAATTTCAACCGTTTTCATCAGGCAAATTGTAAATCAAACTAAAGCCCTGATAGCTGGATATTTGCTTTTGGGAATGATTGTGATAGAATTTATTTGTATTCCATCAGAAATTTCAGCCGGAAATAATTTAATAAAAAATCCGGGTTTTGAAGAACCAGGAAATCAGCCACAATACTGGACAATAAGCGGACCCTTATCAACCATGCAACCCCTAACTTCAATAGACAGTAAAACTTCATTTTCAGGAAAGTTTTCATTGAAAATGCAGAGTTCAAACCCGAATTGTCATGGATTTGCACGCCAGGTAGTTGATATAAAGGATAATCAGACCTACCTGTTTTCAGTTTATTTCAAGACAAATGGGGTAAAATCCATGGATAAATCTGTTTTGATTAGGGTAAAATGGCTGAAAGACGGAAATAGCATTGGCTACAATTATATTTATACTTACAGTGAACAAAAAAACGGGTGGTTCCTGGCTTCAAATAAAATAAAAGCATTGGAAGGGGCCACACAGATTGAAATATCATTGGTTTTTCGATGGGGCACAGGTACAGTCTGGTGGGACGATATTTCTGTAGAACCCTATGCTGATGTGCCTCCCCGAAATGTGAAAGTAGGAACCGTATATTGCAGGCCATCGGGTAAAACTGTTGAAGATAATATAAAACAAATGAGTGCTTTAATTGATCAGGCCGGAAATTCCGGATGTCAGATTATTTGTTTGCCCGAAGGCTGGGCTACTTACAATACCGGAATTGGAATGAAAAAGCACGAAGCCAATACTCTTGCCGGCAGTGCCTCCAGGATGCTGAAAGAAAAAGCAAAAGAATACGGGATGTACATTGTTTCCGGTTTGTACAACTGGGTTGGCGATACTTTGTACAATGTGGCTGTTCTTTACGGAAGAAATGGAAAAATTGAGGGTATTTTTAAAAAAATACAATTGCCCGATGCCGAAACAGAAGCCGGAATTGTTCCGGGCAGTTCTTTTCCGGTATTTGAAACAGATTTTGGCACCATAGGCATGTTGGTTTGCTGGGATTATGCTTTCCCTGAAGTGGCACGGAACCTGGCCCTGAATGGTGCTGAAATTCTGTTCTGTCCCATAGCCGGCGATGTTCGTGGTGAAGATACCTGGAAAATAATTGCAAGAGCACGGGCGGTGGACAACGGGGTTTATTTTGTTACCGCTATTTACGACGGACACAGCGTAATTGTTAACCCTGCAGGCGATGTACTGAAAGAATCCGGCGAACAAAACGCGCTCATTATGGAAACAGTTGACCTGAATTTTATCCCACCCTGGGATTGGATTGGTAACGAAGGTCGTGGCGATTGGAAAGGCGTTTGGCGAAAGGACAGAAGAGCAGATTTATATGGGAAAGCACTGAAATAAATATACAATTACTTTAATTAAGCGTTGCCAAATTCATGGATTTGAAGCTTATCAAAAAAGATGGTGTATAAAATTAGCTGTTTTGTTGCTGTAAAATATTATAAATTAGATAAATAACTAACAAATATGAATTTAAAAAAATCACATAAAATTGTACATGTATTATGTTTGCTGCTTTTTTCAGCAGCTATTTTACTTGGTTGTCAAACGAATAATAAATCCCGGGCTTTTCAGCAGAACCCTAACGGACGAAACGATAGCTGGGGATATGTGGGTGCCGGAGGAGGCGGGGCCATGTTTAATCCTACGGTCAGTCCTCACAATCAAAACATGGCTTTTGTTAGCTGCGATATGGGCGGTTCGTTTGTTACCTACAATGGAGGCGAGCAGTGGCGCATGTTCCATTTGTTTGAAATGACCCGTTTCTTCGTGTTTGATCCGAAAGATTCCAATGTAATTTATGCCAATTCACTGGCACTTTTTAAAAGTTCTGATAAGGGAAATACCTGGAATCTGATTTACCCTCCTGCATCTGAAATTAAAGGCATGGTAGCCAAAGGTGATCATGCTGAATATGTATTAATTACGAAAGACAGTTCCGAAAGAAAGGTACTGGCCCTGGCCGTTGATCCTTCGGATTCTAAAAAACTCTTTGCTGCCATTTCGGTAAACAACATAATTTCATTGTTTCTGTCAGAAGATGGTGGAAATCAATGGTTAAAAGATAAAAATTTGTTTTCGGGTGTAAAAAACATTTTCATTGATCCAACATCTCCTGAAAAGGACAGAACACTGTATGTGGCTGGTAGCGAAGGAATAATGCAAAGAATAAACGGTGTTTGGCAAACCAATTCCTTACCTGCAGGGGTAAAGAAAATGACTACATATGCCGGAGGTTTTGATAAAAATCAGAATAAAGTAATAATCTATGGAATTTCAGGGCTTTCCTATTTCAATTACGATGGCGATAAATCAGGAATTTTCTACACAGAAAACGGAGGAAAAACCTGGGAAAACCGCGAAGACGGATTGTTGAAATATGGCATAAAAACCGCTGGTTTGGCCGAATGGCGTGCCATTGGAACAAGTGCCCAGTATCCCGATGTAGTTTACGTTTCGTATGCGAATCTAAAGGTAAATAATGATACTACCTGCATTGGCGTGGCTAAAAGCACAGACTTTGGTAAAACCTGGCAACTGGTTTGGAAAGATAATTTATGTAAAGACAGGCAAATACCTTCTGCCAATTTTAATGCTGACTGGATAACAGAACGATTTGGTCCGACCTGGGGCGAAAATCCTTTTGGATTGGGCGTTGCACCTACGAATCCTGATATTTGCTATGGAACAGATTTCGGAAGAGCCATAAAAACAGCAGACGGTGGAAAAACCTGGATACCTGTTTATACAAAGAAAGTTGAAAATGGATGGACTTCGTCCGGATTAGAGGTAACAACCGGTTACAATGTTGTTTTCGATCCTTTCGACAAAAACCATGTTTTTCTGGCCCTGACTGATATTGGGCTGATGGAGAGCCACGACTGTACAAAAAGCTGGAATAGTGCCACCTTTAAAAATGGCATTCCAAAGAACTGGATTAACTCAACTTACTGGCTCGTTTTTGATAAGGATGTCAAAGGCAGGGCCTGGGCCGTGATGAGTGGAACGCACGATTTGCCTCGTCCAAAAATGTTCAGGAAAAATGGTACAAAAAATTACGAAGGAGGGATTGTAATGACCGAAGACGCTGGTAAGACATGGGAACCAGTAAGTTCATCAGCAGGTGAGGGTGCTTTTACCTATATTATATACGATCCCTCAAGTCCGAAAGAATCAAGGGTATTGTATGCCTGTGCATTTGGTAAAGGGGTTTACAAATCAACAGATGGAGGAAAAACCTGGCTGTCCAAAAACAAGGGAATAAATGGGGAAGAACCTTTTGCCTGGCGAATTGAACGAAGAGCAAAAGATGGTGCATTGTTTTTAATTGTTTCGCGCCGGGGTGAAGATGGAAGCATTGGCAGTGACAAGGATGGGGCATTGTATAAATCTGTGGACGGGGCTGAAAGCTGGGAAAAAATTCCATTGCCGTCGGAAACGAATGCACCAACCAGCCTGGTTTTTGATAAAAGCGGCAATATACTTTTATCCGCGTGGGGCCGTAAAACTAGCGGAATTTTTGAACCCGAAATTGGAGGTGGAATCTATTCAACCACGGATGATGGTAAAACCTGGAAACCGGTTTTAACGAATGATCAACATATTCATGATGTTACGTTTGATGAAAGAAACAACAGGTTCTATGCCTGTGGTTTTAATGGTTCTGCTTATTATTCAGAAGATGGGGGCAATACATGGAACCGGATTAAAGGCTATAATTTTAAATGGGGAAAACGGGTAGAACCCGACCCTCTGGACCCTGAAAAAATTTACATCATTACCTTTGGTGGCGGTGTTTGGTACGATCCGGCCAAAGGCGATGAAAAAGCTGTTGAAGACATAATTACAAGGTTTAATTGACTTTTTTCCATTAAATAGGGTAAGATAGGCCAAAAAGTATATATTTTTCAGTTTATTGAAATATTTTCACCGTCGAATATGTAACTTTCAGGATTATCAAACTTATAAAATGTAACAACATGAAAAATAAATCGAACCGCCGATCATTCATTAAAAAAATTGGCGTTACAGGGACTGCTGCTGCATTCTTTCCGGTTGGTATTTTTAATTCCGGAATAGAAAATGGGGCAAAAAGTACACTTGATGAACTGAATCAAATTCATTACAAAAAAAGAAAATACAATGGGCCTTATACCAATGAAAACCTTAACCGTGTTGCTTTTCCTATGGGAGGAATAGGCGCCGGAATGATTTGTTTTGAGGGAACAGGGGCTTTATCGCACGTTTCAATCCGGAACAAACCTGAGATTTTCAATGAACCGGCTGTATTTGCTGCCATTGCCGTAAAAGGCATTGCCAATGGGGTTAAAGTGCTTGAAGGTCCGGTACCTGATTGGAAAAAATTCGGACAATCAAATGCCGGAAATGGGGCAACGGGCGCCACAATTGGCTTACCCCGTTTCAGGGAAGCTTCCTTTTTGGCCAGGTTTCCTTTTGGCTATTTAAATATTTCTGACAAAGATTTACCCTTAAAAATTGAAGTTACTGCCTGGAGTCCTTTTGTCCCTACTGAAGATGACAATTCCGGTTTGCCTGTTGCAGCCCTTGAATATCATATTGTTAATACCGGTTCAACCGCAATTGAAAGCGTGTTCTCTTTTAATTCTAAAAATTTTCTGCGCGTTGAAAATGGAAAGAACAGCATATCATCCATAAAAAATGGCTTTGTATTGACAGAAGAAGGAACAAAAGAAAAGCCTTTTCGCACAGATATTGCTTTTTATACCAATGATGAGGCTGCTGTTGTTGATCACTGCTGGTTTCGGGGCGCCTGGTGGGACCCAATAACAATGGCCTGGAATGCTGTTAAGAATATGGAAATAAAATCAGTACCTCCGGTAGAAACTGATGCTCCGGGTGCTTCAATTTATGTTCCATTCAGTCTGGCAGCGGGTAAAGAAAAAACAATCCGTTTATTAATGGCCTGGTATTCACCCGAAACCGATCAGACTTATGGAAATATAGAATCGCCAAAAGAAGGATGCGATCCTGGAAAGGGATGTTGCAATTCACCTTCGGATATTGGTTTGGATAAATACGATAAGGATTTTAAAGAAAAATTCTATAAACCTTGGTACAGCAGCAGATTTGACAATATTAACGGTGTAATTGCTTATTGGACAGCGCAATATGATGATTTAAAGAAAAAAAGCAATTTGTTCAAAGAGGCATTTTTTAAAAGTACATTACCGGCCGAAGTAATGGAAGCAATCGCTGCCAATCTTACCATATTAAAATCACCCACCATGATGCGGCAGTTTGATGGAAGGATGTGGAATTTCGAAGGCTGTGGCGATAATTGGGGATGTTGCCACGGTTCTTGTACGCATGTGTGGAATTATGCCCAGGCATTGCCACATCTTTTTCCGGCCCTGGAAAGAACTTTACGCAATACCGAATTTTGTGAAAGCCAGTCATCTGAGGGGCACCAGAATTTCAGATCTGCTTTGCCAATTATGCCTGTGAGTCACGAATTTCATGCAGCGGCTGATGGCCAACTGGGTGGAATCATGAAAGTTTATCGCGATTGGCGCATCAGCGGAGACAATGAATGGCTTAAAAAAATTTTTCCCATGGTCAGAACCAGCATGGAATATTGCATTCGTACCTGGGATCCGAGAGAAAAAGGGGTGATTGAGGAACCCCACCACAATACTTATGATATTGAATTTTGGGGACCCGATGGAATGCACACCAGTTTTTATATTGGTGCATTAACGGCCATGTGTAAAATGGGTGAATTTCTTGGTGTGGATGTAACAAGGTACCAAAAACTTGCTGAACTCGGGAAGAAAGTTATTGAGACCGAACTGTTTGACGGAGAGTACTTTATTCAAAAAAATAAACTGGAAGGTTTAAATGCAAAAGATCCGACAAAAGAAAAATCATTTGGTGGTGAATATTCCAAAGAAGCCATCGTATTATTGGAAAAGGAAGGTCCGAAATACCAGTATGGCAAAGGTTGTTTGTCTGACGGAATATTGGGTGCATGGATTGCCAGAATGTGCGGTCTGGAAGATCAGATTGATAAAGAAAAAATTAAAAGCCATTTGTTGTCGGTTCATAAATACAATCTGAAAGAGAATTTAAGCGAACATGCCAATCCACAACGCCCTTCGTACGCTTTAGGCAATGAAGGTGGTTTGTTGTTGTGTTCGTGGCCCAAAGGCGGCAAACTTTCCCTGCCATTTGTTTATAGCGATGAAGTCTGGACTGGTATTGAACACCAGGTTGCCTCACATTTAATGATGATGGGGCATGTTGAGGAAGGCCTTGAAATTGTGCGCCTTTCGCGAAACCGCTACGATGGCCGTATCCGTAACCCTTTTAATGAATATGAGTGCGGACACTGGTATGCCAGGGCCTTATCAAGTTATGGCTATTTACAAGCCTTAACCGGATTGAGGTATGATGCTGTAGATAAGAAATTGTATGTCGACTCGCGCATTGGCAATTTTACATGTTTTATATCCACTGAAACCGGATTTGGCACCGTGACTTTGAAATCGGGAAAAGTTTCGGTGGATGTTGTTTATGGCAAAATTGATGTTGAAGCCATTGATATTTCAGGAAAGTCTTCGGCCTATGGTAAAGGTTAAATATAAATCTGAAATATTAAAAATAGCCATCAAATATTTTTTAAAGGATTAATAATAAATTAGATATGATAAAATCATTGTTTATCTCCAATTCAGTTAAAGTTTTGATTGTTTTATTGTTATTTGTTCATTGTTCAAAAGAAACAGGCAAACAAGACGATGATCAGCCTGAAATAAATAATTGTATAATTTCCAACCTGGATGCTTTAGAGGAAATTCAACTTTTTCCTGAAGATAATGCTGTAAATCAAATAATTACCGGAGAGCCTGTTGATTCGAGATCAGATGCGATTATAAACCTGATTGGTACACCGGGCATTCATGCAGATTTTGGCAGTGGTTTATGGGAAGGCACGCCTATTGGGATACCGTTTATTTTGGTTTGTAATAACCAGACTAAGCTTCCTGTTGTTTTCAGGGCCAATGATTACGATGATAATTATGGGGATGAGAGCGATCCCGGACCATATCCTATACCACTTTCGGCACCCATTGAGGGTTTGGGCCTCGATGGCGACAGTCATGTTTTAGCGGTTGATCTTGATAACCTGATGCTTTATGAATTGTACAATGCCAGGGCAAACGAGGATAAAAAACACTGGGAAGCCTCCGGTGGAGCGGTTTGGGATTTAAAAACCAATGATACCCGTCCGTTTGGATGGACTTCGGCAGATGCTGCCGGTTTGCCAATATTACCCTACCTGGTGCGATATGACGAAATTCTAAAAGGAGTTATTGACCATCCCATCCGGTTTACCCTTACAAGGGCTAAAACAACGCAGGCTTTTACGCCTCCGGCCAACCATAAAAGTTCGGGTGACAACACAGATTCAGATGCCCCAACGCCTTACGGGATGCGACTCAGGTTAAAGGCTGATTTCGATATTTCCGGTTTTTCGGCCACTAACCAGGTTATTTTAAATGCCATGAAAAACTATGGTTTAATTTTCGCTGATATTGGCTCCGATTTTTATATTTCCGGTGCGCCTGACGAGCGCTGGGATAACGACGATTTAAGAAATCTGAGGGATGTTAAAGCTTCTGATTTTGAAGTAGTTCAGATAGGTACAATTTATTATTAAAAAAAGAAAAATGAGGACTAAATTTATTTTTATTATCGCAGTTTGTTTGATAATTTCCTGCTCGCCAAAAAAAATCAAATGGGTAGCCATTGGTGATTCCATTACCTACCTGAATGAATATGCTAATGAAACAGACAACAGGATTACCAAGGGTTACATGACTAAGGTGACTGAAAAATTACCTGACTTCAGCTACATTAACCAGGGACATAACGGGTGGACTTCGGGCGATATAGCCGATAGCATTGAGGTTCTGGGTATCCCAAAAGCAGATGTATATTCAGTTTTTTTAGGAACGAATGATTGGTGGCAGGGAAGGCCTGTAGGCGAGATGTCAGATTATAAAAACAATACTGGCAACAGTACAGTTTACGGTTCGTTCAGGATTATAATCAATAAATTAAAAAGCCTCGATCCGGACGCGAAAATTATTTTAATTACCCCAATGCAACGTGTTGATTTTATACAGGTTGAAAATTTTGAAAACAATGCCTGGGGTTCTTACCGCGAAAAAAACGGGCAAATGCTCTCTGAATTTGCGGATGCTATAAAATCGATAGGTCAGTTCGAAACATTTGAGGTAGTGGATTTGTTTAACGAGCCAGCCTTTGAACTTCAAAAACTGGTTAAATTTAAGAGATTGAAAAATCCGGAAACAGGTGAATATCAAAATTATCCCTATCCCCAATTCATTGATGTTCCTTTTAATCCAAAAACGGACGAATATCCTTATCCCAAAGAAGCCATTGATATGACTTATGATGGGCTACACCCCTCTGATAAAGGCTACAAAGTAATTGCTGATAAACTGCTGGAAATTTTTAAAAAATATTGACCGGTTAACCTGTGATTATTAGTTTATAGATGATTATATAATTGAAAATAAATTGGTTAGTGAAAAAAAATCATTATTGTCCGATAAAATTTATTAGCCACCAACTTAGCGAAGCTCACGAACAAAGTGAGTAAACCACAAAAACACTTAAACCCACAAAAGAAAGAATATCAATTCTTTACGTTTGGTGAAATTTGGAGTTTTGGTGTTTTTGTGGCAAAAGGCAGAAGTAAGCTCTTAAAATGAAATAAAACAATAAATTGATGATTTTATTGGTCTAAAGAGATTCATTTAAATTTTAATCGGACAATAGTGTAAAAAAGCAAACAAATAATAGTTTTAAGACAGAGTTTATTAGAAGTAGTTTTAGTTTTATTTAGAGAGATTCACCAGGGGTTTTTCAGGCTCCTGGTGATTTTAATTCAAAATCAATTTTATGTACCTGAAAACTAAACAAATGTATTTTGTTTTTTACGATTAAAACCCAGGTTTTAATTGTAATCTAAAAATGTTTTAACCTATTTATTTAAATTTAGATAAAAAACAGCATGTTCAAAAAATTATACCTGGTCATTTTATTAAATTTTCCTTTTTTGTTGATTGCTCAAAATGCAAGTATAACTGAAGAATACAGGGAATTCTTAACCTATCCGTATTCCGATCCAAATCCAATGCCCCTGGTGGTTGAAAACAAATTTAAACTGTATCCTTACCATACCTTTGATGGATATTCCTGGGTAGCTGAAAAAAAGAAATGGAAATTCATCAAACTCGAAAACGACTATATTGAAGTTTATATTATGCCAGAAATTGGTGGAAAAGTTTGGGGAGCCATTGAAAAATCAACCGGTAAAGAGTTTATTTACAGCAACGATGTGGTGAAATTCAGGAATATTGCCCATCGTGGCCCGTGGACTTCCGGAGGAATTGAATTTAACCTGGGCCTTGTAGGGCATACCCCTTCTACAGCTTCACCGGTTGATTATATAACCCGCGAAAATTCTGACGGAAGCGTGAGCTGTATTGTTGGCTCACTCGACTTGCCTTCGCGTACGCCCTGGCGTGTAGAAATCAGGCTTCCAAAAGACAAGGCTTATTTCGAAACCATTCCCCTATGGTACAATCCGACCCCGGTAACCCAATCGTATTACTGTTTTATGACTGGAGCAGCGGCTGTTTCAGACGATCTTGAATTTTTTTATCCGGGCAACGGGGCTTTGGAGCACAATGGGGAATATAAAACCTATCCGGTGCAGCAGGGGCATTTAAAATCGATGTATAAAAACAATAATTACGATTCGCATACTTCCATTCATGTAGTGGGTGATTACAACGATTTTATGGGCGGATATTATCACAATTCTGATTTTGGATTTGGTCACTGGGCTTTGTATAACGAAATGCCCGGTCGGAAACTCTGGTTGTGGGCCCTGTCGCGCGAAGGCGAAATCTGGAAAGATTTATTGACGGATAAGCACAGTCAATACCTGGAATTTCAGGCCGGCCGGACTTTTAATCAATATGTACAGACTAGTTTTCGTAGTCCCATTAAAGAAATGCCTTTCAATCCCGGAGTTACTGATCAATGGCGTGAAATATGGTTTCCGGTTAAACAAATTGGCGGAATGCTTGATGTTTCTGAAAAAGGCGTTTTAAATGTAATTCAAAAAAACGGGGAGCTTACAATAGGAATCAATGCGCTGGCTTTTACAGAAGGCAAATTGATTGTAAAAGTCAATGGTAAAGAGATCTACAGCGAAATTCTCAGGTTTAAACCGATGGAGGTATATGAAAAATCGCTTAATCTTAACGATGATCAGTCATTTGAAATAATTGTTGAGAATATGGATTTGTGCTATAATCCAGCCAGACAAAACCTGGTGAAAAGAACATTCGTTACAACCATTAAGCCCGATAATTCTAGTGCATCGCAGGATTACCAGCGGGCTGTGGAATATAAGGAAAACCGCAATTATAAACCAGCTAAAACCTTTTTCAAAAGCTGTTTAAAAAAAGATCCGCTTTACAGTGAAGCCATGGTGGGCTTATCGGAGTTGTATTACAGGAGTGCCCTTTATGATTCTTCATTGTATTATGCCAACCAGGCTTTACAATTGGATACCTACCACCCGGGTGCAAATTATTTTGCCGGTATAAATTACCTGGCCCAAAAAGACTTTATAAATGCACTGGAATCGTTTGGTTGGGCTGCCCGTTCAATGGAATTTCGCTCTGCGGCTTATGCACAGATGGCAGGTATTGAGTTTCAATTGAAACAATACTCACTTGCTGAACAATTTGCGAAGCAATCCATTGATTTTAACAGGTTTAATTTCAATGCTTTAGACATTCTTTCAATCCTTTGCAGAAAGCAAAATAAAACAAATGTGGCAGATTCAATCTTGAACTTGATATTGGAAAAAGATCCGCTTCATCATTTTGCAGATTTCGAAAATTACCTTTTACATCCTGAAAACCAGAATCTTGATAGATTTAAATCAAAAATATCCAATGAGTTTCCGTACCAGACTTACCTCGAACTAGCCATTGAATATTATAATCTGGGTATGACAGAGGAGGCCCTGCAACTTCTGAATCTTTCACCAGTGCATCCTTTGGTTGAATTATGGAAAGCTTTTATTCAAAAGGATGATTCTAAACTCCCTGAAATTTCGAAATTATCGCCCGCTTTTGTTTTTCCTTATCGCACAGAAACCCTGGAAGTGATGGAATGGGCGGCTTTGAAAAATAAACACTGGAAATTCCGTTATTATCTCACCCTTAATTTATTGGCCATTGACAGGACAGAGGAGGTAAAAAATTTCTTAAAGAATTGCAAGGAAGAGCCTGATTTTGCTACGTTTTATACTACAAGGGCCTTGTTGAACAAATCGAAGGATAAAAAGCTTGTCTTAAGTGATTTTGAAAAGGCCAGGCAAATTGATCCAAATGATTGGCGAAACTGGAGCAAACTGATTGATGCTTACGAAAGCATTTCTGATTTTAAATCGGCTTTGTCCATTTCATCAGAAGCTTCGGCAAAATTTCCACAGAATTATAACCTGGCCCTCCAACACGCCAGGACATTGCTGAACAATGGATTATATTCCGACGCTTTAAAAGTGCTTGAAAAAGTCCAAATATTACCTTTTGAAGGCTCTACACAGGGTAAAGTTATCTACGAACAGGCTTACCTGTTTTTATCTATTGATTTAATTGTAAAGAAAAAATACATGGAAGCTTTGACAAAACTGGAAAAATCAAAACGCTGGCCCGAAAATCTTGGAGTAGGCATGCCTTTCAATCCTGATAACAGGATACAGGATTACCTTGAAGCCATTTGTTTTGAGAAACTGGGAAATAAATTGCAGGCTGAAAAGATAAGAGATTCAGTGGTTCAGTTTACCCTGCAAATGATTGATTCTGATTTGCCATCTTATAATAACATATTGGCGCTATGGAGTATACAGAAAGAAGGAAAAACAGCCGAAGCAAATGAATTGCTTGGAAAATTGCAGCAACCGGATTACATAAAATTGCCAGGCCAGAAATGGGTAATTGCTACTTATTTAAATGATATACAGTCAATTGAAGCTCTTGAACATGAACTTACTTTAAACAATTATCTTAAAATTTTAAATAAACTCAGAGAGTTTGAAATGAAGTAAAAATGATAAAAACAGACTATTCGATTTTACCTGAAAATTTAGCCGGAAAACTAAACCTTTTCTGGGAACTGTCAGGTGAAAAAATCTGGTTAATTGATAAGCATTTCGACGAATCGAAAGGTTCACCGGTTTTTACTGTAAAGGGTAAATACACCACACGAGGCTGGACAGAATGGACCCAGGGTTTTCAGTACGGATCGGCCATTTTACAATTTGATGCTACTGGTGATGCAAAAATGCTGGAATATGGCAAAAGTAAAACCATTTCTAAAATGGCAAGCCACCTAAGCCACACCGGCGTGCACGATCATGGGTTTAACAATGTAAGTACCTACGGAAATCTGTTGAGATTAATGCAGGATGGCAAAATTGCCTTTAACGAATGGGAAAAAAATTTCTACGAACTGGCTTTAAAGATTTCGGGCGCAGTGCAGGCTTCGAGATGGACTGATATAAAAACAGGGGGATTCATTCATTCCTTTAACGGGCCTCATTCCCTGTTTGTTGATACCATCCGCTCCTGTAGATCCTTGGTCATCAGCCATTTATTGGGTCATGCATTACATTCAGAAGGGGATGTAAAAATTAATTTAGTTGAACGGGCACTTCAACATATTCTTTCAACGGCCAAATATTCAGTATTTTATGGAGAAGGTCGTGATAGTTACGATACTTGGGGCAGAACAGCTCACGAATGTATTTTTAATATAAAAGATGGAAACTTCCGATGCCCCAATTCGCAACAGGGTTATAGCGGTTTTTCTACCTGGACACGCGGACTAGCCTGGGCCATGTGCGGCTTTGCGGAACAGCTCGAATGGCTTGAGACTTTCGAAGGAAATGAAACAGAAAAGTTTGGTGGCAAAAATTCTGTCGAATCAATTATGCTTAAAGCAGCACGGGCAACCTGTGATTTTTATATTCAAAACACACCGCAGGATGGTGTACCGTATTGGGATACAGGGGCTCCAAATCTGTTTAGGTTAGGAGATTATTTAAACCACCCGGCAAATCCTTATAACGCTTTTGAACCGGTTGACAGCTCTGCTGCTGCCATTGCTGCCCAGGGTTTGCTGCGTCTCGGAAACTTTCTAATTAATAAAGGAGAAAAAGAAAGCGGGCAAAATTACTGGCAGGGAGGTTTAACCGTTTTAAACACGTTGCTTGATGAGCCTTACTTATGTACCAAAAACGCTCACGAGGGATTACTCTTACATTCTATTTATCACCAACCAAATGGCTGGGATTATATACCGGATGGAAGTAAAATTCCCTATGGCGAATCGAGTATGTGGGGCGATTACCATTTACGTGAAGTATGTCTCTATATTCATCGGATTATTAATAAAGATAAGTATTACAGCTATTTTGATTGCAGGATATGAACAAAAAGCAGGAAAAAAAGAAGCTATGCCTTCATACCATTACCACAAAGCCCTGGAATATCCAAGAAGCTGCAAAAAAATACACTGCAAAAGGGGTCGGAGGAATAACAGTTTGGCGAAATGCCCTTGAAGGAAGAAATATTCAAAAAACAGGTCAGATGCTCCGCGATGAAGGACTTTCAATAGTTTCGCTTTGCAGGGGTGGTTTTTTCCCAAATAAAGTTTCAGCTAAACGAAAATCAGCCATTGAAGATAATTTACGCGCTATTGATGAGGCAACAAGTCTGGGTACCAACCTTATAGTGCTGGTCTGTGGTGCCGATCCGTCTCAATCGCTTGACGATTCAAGAAAACAAATTGAGGAAGGAATTCGATCTATTCTTCCACAAGCCGAAGCTGCAGGAATTAAACTGGCCATTGAACCGCTGCATCCCATGTTTGCCGATTCACGCTCGGCCATAAACACCCTTCAACAGGCTAATGATATGGTTGAACGCATTGGATCCAAGCTGGTTGGTGTGGCCATTGATGTTTACCATTTATGGTGGGATACGAATCTGAAATATGAAATTGAACGAAGCGGAAAGAACAGGTCTGTATTTGCTTTCCATGTTTGCGATTGGAAAACGCCAACCGTTGATATGCTGAACGACAGGGGATTAATGGGCGAGGGTTGTATCCCGATAAAAAAAATCAGGAATTGGGTAGAAGATGCTGGTTTTAGCGGATTTATTGAAGTGGAAATTTTTTCGGATATTTACTGGAAACAGGATCAGGATAAATTTTTGGAAAAAATTATCAAAGCTTATCATGAAAATGTTTGAAATATATTGCTAACCAAATCAATTCTGATATGAAAACCAAAAACATCTTAAATTTCGTCTATACCATTTGCCTGGCTACGCTGATGATTTTTTCCTGCTCAAAAAGTAATTCGGGAAACGGCCAGAAATTATTCGAATTTGATGCCAACCAGCAAACACGTTGGAGCAGTCCCGAAAACCTGAACGGAACGAAAGGCGAAGGTGGAAAAGCAAACAACGGGGCCAAAGGCCATCCGTTTGATTCTATCGGTGCCGGCCAAACCCTTGAATTACTGAATATACAGGAAATGGGTATCATTAACAGAATCTGGATAACTATAAATGACCGATCCCCTGAAATGTTACGATCATTGAAAATTGAAATGTTTTGGGATAATGAGACTAAACCTGCAGTTTCTGTGCCTTTCGGCGATTTTTTTGGCGTTGGATTAGGAAAAACCTGTACTTTCCAGAATGCTTTGTTTGCCAATCCTGAGGGCAGATCTTTTAATTGTTTTATCCCTATGCCCTTTAAGAAAGCCGCTAAAATTGCAATTACCAATGAAAGCAACAAGCGTCTGAATTATATCTTTTTCGATGTGGATTATTCCCTTTTAAAAGATTGGAATGCCAATAATCTTTATTTTCATGCCTATTGGCATCGTGATACTGCGACAACCCTTTCACAGGATTTTGAAATTTTACCCGGGGTAAATGGCAGAGGCAGGTTCCTGGGTACCAATATTGGTGTAGCTGCTGATTTTAGATACAAAGGTTCCTGGTTCGGCGAGGGTGAAGTTAAAATGTATATTGATGGAGATAAAGAGTTTCCCACATTAGTTGGTACTGGCACCGAAGATTATATTGGTACAGCCTGGGGGCAGGGAAAATTCATCAACAATTATACAGGCTGCACGGTGGCCGATGATTCATTGAAAGAGTGGGCCTTTTACAGGTTTCATATTCCGGATCCGGTTTTTTTTAGCGAAAATATCCGGACCACACTGCAACAAATTGGTGGAAACCAGACCGAAACTGTGGCTGAGTACCAAAAATCAGGTACGCCTTTGATACCGGTTACTACCAACACAGACAATGGTTCCATGTATGCTTTTTACAAAAAGGACAGCCTGGTTCAGATAGATCCAAATAAAATGGTAAAAGGCTGGACCAATTTTTACCGTTCGGATGATGTATCGGCAGTGGCCTATTTTTACCTCGATAAGCCCTCAAATGAATTACCTCTGATACAACCTGTCAACATAAGGATTAAAGGCCTCAGAACTAAAAAATAACGTATTTAAATCATAAAGATGAAACAGCACAGAATAGGAATTATTATGAACGGAGTTACAGGCAGGATGGGCACTAATCAGCACCTGATGCGTTCAATTGCAGAAATAATCAAACAGGGTGGAATAAAATTGAACCCGGGCGAAGTAATTATGCCCGATCCCATTTTAATCGGAAGGGATGGGAACAAGTTGGAAAAGCTTTGTCAGATGAGCGGAATAGATAAAATGAGTACAGATTTTGATTCGGTAATTTCCGATCCGGATTATCAGGTGTACTTCGATGCGCAAACCACAGGGAGGCGGGCTGATGCCGTGCGCAAGGCGGTTTATTACGGAAAGCATGTTTACTGCGAAAAACCGGTAGCAGTCAGTACTTCGGTCGCATTGGAACTATATAATTTATGCACTAAAGCTGGTGTTAAAAACGGGGTGGTGCAGGACAAGCTCTGGTTGCCCGGACTGGTTAAGCTGAAAAGATTGATTCAGCAGGGTTTCTTTGGAAAAATCCTCTCGGTAAGGGGTGAATTTGGCTACTGGGTTTTTGAGGGAGATACCATAGCTGCGCAGCGCCCTTCGTGGAATTACCGCAAAGAAGACGATGGTGGCATTATTGTCGATATGCTGTGCCATTGGCGTTATGTGTTGGATAATCTTTTCGGAAAGGTAAAATCAGTTTCCTGCCTTGGCGCAACGCATATACCTCAGCGTGTTGACGAACATGGGAAAACTTATAAAAGCACAGCTGACGATGCCGCTTATGCTACTTTTGAACTTGAAAATGACATCATTGCCCATTTTAATTCTTCATGGACAGTGAGGGTTCGCCGCGATGATTTGCTGACATTGCAGGTGGATGGAACCAAAGGCTCAGCTGTAGCAGGATTGAGGGAATGTTATATCCAGCATTACGGTAATACGCCAAAACCGGTCTGGAATCCGGATATACCGCAGTCCATCAATTTTTTCGAAGGCTGGGCTAAAGTTCCTGAGCAGGAAACTTACGACAATGCTTTTAAAATTCAGTGGGAATTGTTTTTAAAACATGTGGTAAGAAATGATCCGTTTCCCTGGACTTTGCGCGAAGGTGCAAGAGGAGTCCAGCTGGCTGAAAAAGGGTTGGAAAGCTGGGCAAAACGTTGTTGGGTTGATGTACCTGAATTATAAAAATTTACATTAAGTATGACGAACGACAAGAATTTTATACCAGTTCCTCAGGAACTTGATGAGATAGGAAAAAAAATTGTAAATGCTGCTTATTTGGTGCACAAAGCTCTTGGTCCGGGATTACTTGAAAAGGTTTATGAGGTTTGTTTTTGTCATGAATTAAAAAAGATTGGATTAAATGTCCAAAGGCAGGTTGAAATTCAAATTGTTTATGATGGAATTGTTTTTGAAGATGCTTTGAGGTTGGATGTTTTAGTTGAGAATGAAGTTATTTGCGAATTAAAGGCAATTGATCTGATAAATCCGGTTTGGGAAGCACAGGTTTTAAGCCATCTGAAACTTTTAAATAAAAGGCTTGGATATTTAATAAACTTCAATGTTGCAAATATTGGTCAGGGCATAAAAAGATTTGTGGTTTGATTTTTTTGGTGAAATTTCGTGTTTTTCTCTGCCACCAAAGCACTAAGACACCAAATACACCAAAGCCTTTTATCTTTTTTGGTTGAATTTAGTGTTTTGGAGTATTGGTGGCTATATAATCATTTGAGAATTCATAAATTAAATTGCTGATTTGCGCCAAAATTTATTGGTAAAAACTATTAAATATGAACAAAGTAGCTTTAATAACTGGTGGAACGCTCGGAATTGGTCAGGGTATAAAAAGATTTGTGGGTTGATTTTTTTGGTGAAATTTCGTGTTTTTCTCTGCCACCAAAGCACTAAGACACCAAGTACACCAAAGCCTTTTATCTTTTTTGGTGGAATTTAGTGTTTTGGAGTATTGGTGGCAATAAAATCATTTGACAATTCATAAATTAAATTGCTGATTTGCGCCAAAACTTATTGGTAAAAACTATTAAATATGAACAAAGTAGCTTTAATAACTGGTGGTACGCGCGGAATAGGGCTGGGCATTGCTGAAAATCTAGCCCAATCGGGTTTTGATTTGGCAATTAATGGAGTTCGGCCTGAAAATATAGTCGCCGGAGTTTTAGAAAAGCTAAAGGCTTATAGTGTGAAAGTTATTTATTGTCAGGGTAATATAGCTATTAAAGAAGAACGGATACAAATCATTGAAAAAGTCAAAAACCACTTTGGCAGAATTCATGTCTTAGTTAATAATGCAGGTATTGCCCCGAAGGAACGTAAAGATATCCTGGAAGCCACAGAGGAAAGTTTCGACGAATTGATATCAACAAATCTGAAAGGTCCTTATTTTCTGACTCAACTCGTAGCAAACTGGATGATAGAACAAAAGAAATCTGACATGGAATATTCAGGAACCATTATTAATGTTTCTTCCATTTCGGCCACAGTGGCTTCGGTGAACCGGGGAGAATATTGCATTTCAAAGGCAGGAATAAGTATGGCCACTCAATTATGGGCTGTGCGCCTGGGAGAATTCGGCATCCCTGTTTATGAAGTAAGGCCGGGCGTTATAAATACTGACATGACATCGGGAGTAAAAGAAAAATACGACCATTTGATAGCCAATGGTTTATGCGTTCAACCACGTTGGGGTCAACCCCATGATGTGGGCAAAGTTGTAGCTGCCCTGGCGCTCGGGTATTTTCCTTATTCAACCGGTCAGGTTATTATGGTTGACGGGGGATTAAGTATTTCAAGATTATAATTCAGATTATTATGAAAACAACCAGAAGAGAATTTATTGAAAAAACCTTACTAATCAGTTCGGGATTAGCATTGGGTGCAACTTCAGCAGCAGGTTCTGCAATTTCATCGTCGGATGAATTTAAAAGTAGTTCAGGGAATAAAACAAATGGCAAGGGATTCAGATTCAGCGTTTTTTCTAAGTGCCTGCAATGGCTTAATTACGAAGAAATGGCAGATTTTGTTGCCGGATTGGGATTCGATGGTATTGAACTGACCGTGAGGCCCAACGGTCATGTTTTACCCGAAAATGTTGAAACGGATTTGCCTAAAGCTTTTAGTGCTGCAAAAAAGGCTGGAATTTCAATTTTTATGATAGTTACGTCTATAAATGACGCAAATGATCAATTGACCGAAAAGATATTGAAAACAGCTTCTTCATTGGGTATTGAGCATTACCGGATGGATTGGCTATATTACGACGATAAAAAACCGGTGGATGAAAATCTGAAATTAATTCTTCAAAAATTGCAAAAGTTAGAAACGTTGAACCGGAAATTTAAAATCCATGGTGAATACCAGAACCATTCCGGCAAATATTCGCCAAATTCTTATTTTGGTTCTGCTATTTGGGATCTGTACCAGGTTTTATCCAAAATTGATTCTCCCTGGATGGGTTCACAATACGATATTATGCATGCAACCGTTGAAGGGGCTTATGCCTGGGAAACCGGTCTGAAACGGATTTATCCCTATATTCATTCACTTGCTTTTAAGGATTTTATCTGGCAGAAAAACCAGGATAAATGGGCCACCGAATGTGTAAATATAGGAGAGGGAATGGTGAATATGGATTATTATCTTGATTTGATTAAAAATCTTAAAATAGAATGCCCTGTAAGTGTCCATTATGAATATCCAATGGGCGGCATCGAAAAAGGTGAAAAAATATTAAAAGGAATGGACAAAAAGGAAGTCATGCAAAAAATGAAAAACGACCTGGAAACTTTAAAACGGAATTTCAAAGAAAAAGGCTTAATTCCTTAAATGGGTGGAAAGAATTTCTAAATAAAATTGAACAGTTATCTTAAAATAAAATCAACAAGAAATGAAAGTGGTAACTTTTGGAGAAGTAATGTTAAGACTCGCTGCTCCAGGTTTTGAAAGATTCGGACAATCACCTGTATTATCGGCTACTTACGGGGGAGGTGAGGCGAACGTTGCTGTTTCCCTTGCCAGTTTTGGAATCCCTGTAAGCTATGTTACAAGACTTCCTGATAATGAAATAGCGCGTGCCTGTATTAACGAATTAAGGGGATTTGGAGTTGATACTTCCTTCGTTTTAAAAGGTGGTAACAGAATGGGTATCTATTTTCTGGAAACAGGAGCTGTAAATCGATCAGGTAAAGTGATTTATGACAGGGAAAACAGTTCGGTTGCGGAGATCAAATCCGGAATGATAAATTGGGATGAAGTTTTTGAAGGTGCCGGTTGGTTTCACTGGACGGGTATTACTCCTGCAATTTCGCCCGGAGCGGCTGAAGTTTGTCGGGAAGCCATTCAAAAGGCAAATCAGAGAGGAATTACAGTGTCTTGTGATTTAAATTTCAGAAAAAACCTCTGGAAGTGGGGAAAGAAGGCTCACGAAGTTATGCCTGACCTGGTGAGTGGCTGTCAAGTTATCCTTGGCAATGAGGAGGATGCTGAAAAAGCACTGCTGATAAAACCTTCAGGTGTCGATGTGTCAAAAGGCCATGTTCAGGCTGAAGCTTATCTCGAAGTTTCTCAGAAAATCATGGATCGTTATGCCAGTTCAAAGCTTGTAATTACTACTCTCCGGGGTTCTGTAAATGCAAACCACAATACCTGGAGCGGGGTGCTTTATGATGGAAAAAAACTTTTCATGGCACCGGTATATAATATTACACACATTGTCGATCGCGTGGGTGGCGGCGACTCTTTTATGGCTGGATTGATTTATGGACTGCTTACTTTTAAGGATGACTATCAAAAAGCACTGGATTTTGCAGTGGCAGCTTCCTGTTTAAAACATACGATATATGGGGATTATAACCGGGTATCTGTCGACGAGGTGGAAAAACTCATGCAGGGTGATGGTTCCGGAAGGGTTTCAAGATAAAAATAAAAAATATGGCACGATTTACAAGATTACAGGTACTAAACCAGATTTCAGCAGAGGGTTTTGTCCCACTTTTTTATAATTCCGAATTTGAAATTTGCAGACAGTTAATCCAAATTTGTTATGATTCAGGAGTCAGAATTTTTGAATTTACGAACCGGGGTGATTTTGCCCATGAAATTTTCGCACAATTAAGCAAATGGGCAGCAAAAGAATGTCCCGATATGATTTTGGGCGTCGGTTCAGTGGTTGATTCAGGAACCTGTTCTTTATATATCCAGTCTGGTGTAAATTTTATTGTTTCACCCTTGTTAAACCAGGAAATGGCAAAAGTCTGCAACAGGAGGAAAATTGCCTGGATACCAGGTTGCGCAACAGTTTCTGAGATTAATTTTGCAGAAGAACTCGGGGCTGAAATTGTTAAAATCTTCCCGGCACAAGAAATGGGCGGTCCATCGTTTATTAAATCATTAAAAGGCCCATGCCCCTGGTCTTCGATAATGCCTTCGGGTGGAGTCTCTACTGCTTACGAAAACATCAAATCGTGGTTTGATGCAGGAGCGTTTTGCGTGGGAATGGGTTCAGGACTTTTTCCATCTGAATTAATTAAAGCCAAAAACTGGGATGAGATAGCCAGGCTGGTCGTTTTGGTAAAAGAAAACGTTAAAAGAGCCAGAAATTAAAATCCTGTCATTACTTAAACTTTTTATTTTGATGGCAATCCGTACAGGCCACATGATGAATATTATTGGGGCTGTTTTTATCAAAATAGCTGGTATTCATAGTTTTTACATCGAGTTTGCAGTTTGAAATGGCAGGATGGCAATTGTCACAACTTTTCCGTGCATCGTTTGAATGTGGTTCATGACAAGCGTTACATGGTAATCCTTCGTGCACACCTGTAGGAGTTCTATCATCACCTGTTCCTGTTTGGTGAAAGGCGTTTGGCGCATGACACTGAATACAATTCCTCATACTTAATTCCTCAGAAACTTTTACCTGCAGGTTTCCCTTCCGGAGTTTCAGAACAGGAAGATTTTCAGCTGTTATTCCGGACCTGTCATGTCGGTTGTAAAAGCATACTTTTGAAGCCAGCACCGGTCTGCTGTAAAATGCATTTTTTGGATTTGAATAATCCGGTGAAATCCCGGGGTTTCTCTCCTGATGAATTTGATGGCAGGCTAAGCAGGGTATAGCCGGCCGATCAGCAATCAGGCTGTTTTTAAATTTCCAGGGACCGATTTTGTCAATGGGTTCAACCAGTTCATTTATATCCACATTTGAAAACATTCCGTGACAGCGCAGGCAATCGAAATTCAATTGTTCGGTGGAATTATGCTTTTTGTTAAGGAAAATATCCCTGTATTTGGCCGAATGGCCTCCGGATAGCCATTTTGCCTCTTCGTTGGGATGGCACCGTACACAGTTTTTCATCACATCCAGAACCTGTTCTTCGTTCATTCTGATATCTTCAACATATTCGGCATTCAAATGGTTAAAAACCATCCTGCTTTTTTCCTTTAAACTGTGAACACCGTTGCTTAATGCTGTGCCATGGCATTCTTTACAACTTAGTTTTCTATGCGCTGAAACAAGCAAAACCTTCACCGGATTCTGTATTTCGTGACAAGAAGCACAGGTTTTTTCTGCCGGGGCCATATTCCAGTAAGCATAGAACGAACTTCCCGAAATCAAAAATAAAATCAGAATTGTTAAAGGTGCAATGACCCACATTCCTGGTTTTTTCCCTTTTACCATGGCTTTAACTTTTAAACCGGTTTCCTTTTAGCCACTCTGAAGCAATATAGCCTCCAATCCTGTATCCCAGCGCCATAATGGTAAGTACCGGATTAAACCCTCCGTTGGTAACATGTAAACTGGCATCGGCTATAAACAAATTCGGTATAGAATGGATGCGGCCAAATTTATCGGTAACCGAGGTTTTGGGGTCATTACCCATTCTGCATGTTCCGGCCTGGTGCTGACCGGCAATTACATCGCTGTTTTTCGGAATTTGTTTCCAGGTATGAATGGCGCCTGCTTCTTTCAGCCAGATTTCAGCTTTATCTGCCAGGTATGCGCATCCTTTGCTATTTTCTTCGTGGGTTGTTCCCGATAGCTTTGCCACAGGGATTCCCCAACTATCGCGTACGGTATTATCGACTTCTACCCGGTTATCGAATTTTGGAATTTGCTGATAGGGCCCATGAATTTCAGCCATTTTTTTAAAATTCATTCGCTGGAATTCTTTATGCTTTTTGCCCCACATTTTTTCTCCCGGAGGACGCAAATTGGCAAAACTATAAGGCATCCGGATGAAAGAATTGGAAAGATAGCCACCTCCAATAATTCCCGGGTTGTGATGATTAAAATCGCATAAAGCCACCGAAGACCCCGGCCCAACATCATCATAAATTTCTTCTTCAAACAATCCAAATGCACTGTAATACGGATGTCCCTGCAAATTGCGGCCTACCCAGTCGTTTTCATTCCCAATCCCATAAGGAAAGAACCGTGATTTTGAATTCAGCAGTAATCTTGGCGTTTCGATAGCTGATGCTGAAACGATCACAATATCTGCAGGTTGAATTTGTTTTTTATTGTTTTTATCAAAATAACTAACACCGGTAATTTTTCCAGCTTCATTTACAAAAATCTCATTTACAATGCAGTGGGTCCGCAATTCACAATTACCGGTTTTAAGCGCAACCGGAATTACAGTATTTTGTGTTCCGGCCTTCGCATTTACAGGACATGGAAATCCAACACAGGTACGCATGCGGTAACAGGCTGGCCGACCGTTATAAGGAACTGAATTCCTTAGCATTGGAATTGAAAACGGATGTAATCCAAGTCTTTTTGCAGCCTCATTCAATAGGGTCGCTTCTTTGTTATGAGTGAAAGCAGGCATTGGATAGGGTTTTTTCCTCGGTGCCGCAAATGGATTTTCAGTAGCATCGCCCGAAACACCAAATTCCCACTCGGCCTTTTCGTAAAAGGGTTCCAGTTCATCATAGCTTATAGGCCAGTCTTCGAGTGTTGATCCGGCAACCTGGCCATAAATGGATCTCATTTTAAAATCTTCTTCCATAAAGCGCCAGGCGAGAGCGCCATAAGTTACAGTTCCTGAACCTACGCATGCTGCAATATTGTTGAAAGGTGATTCACTTGGTAAAACAATATCTTTATTACCATCCGGATGTACAAAAATCCTCTTTGTCTTTTCATCCGAAGGTCCGCATGAATTACCCAAAACGGTTACCCTTTGCGAAATCAATTCATCGTTGGTATGTTCATCATACGAAATCCAGTCCCCCTGCTCGAGGAGTACCACTGACATTCCTGCGGTGCTTAGTTCTTTGGCTACTACGCCACCTCCTGCGCCGGCACCTACAATTACTGCGTTTACTTTTTTAAGTGACATTTTTTCAGCTTAATAACGGTTCTGACCTACTATCAAAGGATAATCAAGTTTCAGCATTTTATAGCTCATGTTGTTTTTGTTTCCGCCATGTCTTTTACTGCCATAATACGATTGCATAATGTGATCCCTGAAAAGCGAAAAAAATTCCCTGTCAAAACCGTTTTTCCAACAATCTCCTTCCAGTTTTCCTGCTTCCATGGTCTCAAGAAAAAGAGTTTGTTCTTCCCATTCAAGATTTTCAAATGACTTATGGTAAATTTTTTCGCAGGTTGTTTTTATTGACGCTAATCCCAAACGGTATTTGTTTTTAAACCTTTTATATGGTCCATTAAGTTGTTTATCAATAAAATTGGTGGCGCCCGATTCGTTTCCTCCGGGCCATTCATCGGGTGGAATGATTTGATCTGCCAGTGCATTCATAAGACCAGCCTCTTCATCGGTAAAAAACCGCCAGTTTAATTTTTTATCCTGGCAACCTTGTAAAACCAGACCTGCTGCGCCAATGGCAGTAATTTCAACAAATTGGCGACGGGTTATTTTGTTTTTCATTATTCTGATTCGGGTTGTGGTTTCTTTTTAACGGGCAGGAATAAAATGGCCAGTGTACCAATAATTCCCAGGATGATTAAGCCGAGAAAACCCAAAGAGTAATCGGAATATTTGTCCCTTATCCAGCCCACCAGCATAGGCGAAAAAGCTTCAGCAATTCCATCAAAAGTTAAGATAATACCCATGATTCTGCCCAGCATTTTAACCCCGAAAAGCTCTGCAGCCATAAGCGGAATTATCATATAATCGCCACCCAGGCCTATTCCAAATACAAAGGCAAAGAAATACACCATTCCAATTGAATTTGCATTATACAGGATGACAATAGAGCCTGCAACGATTGAATAAATCAATATCATTACATATTTTTTGTTCATTTTATCGGCGAGCCAGCCCATAAACAATCTCCCCAAAATGCTTGAAGCCAGGACAATAGAGATGATATTAGCCGAAGTGGTCTGGGCATATTTCAAATCCAGGCTAAAATACAGCTTCAGGTTCTGGTTGGTTCCGCTTACTGCACCTATAGAACACATGCTGCCTATAAGTAAAAGATAAAATGGCCAACCCTTTAAAACTGATTTTAAAGGAATTTTTTCTTTTTGGATGGGTGTCACTGAATCAGTGGTTTCCGGATTATCCTTTACCAGAATTGTCATTGGAAGCGAAATGATTATCATCAGGAATCCCAGTATCATCATGGCAAAATGCCAGTCGAAATGAAGAATAAGCGATTTGGCAATCTGAGGTACCAGCATACCGCCGGCACCAATTCCAATATAGGCAATTCCCATGGCTTTCCCGCGCGAAGTGCTGAACCATCTTGAAATTAATACCTGGTTTGGCAAAGGCCCGCCACACATGTATCCTACGGCACTTAACAGGTAAAAGGCATAGAATTGCCACAAAGAATTTACCTGGCTTAAACCCACCAGCGCCAGTCCACCTGCCATTATTCCGGCAATCATTACTTTTTTTGGGCCAATTTTGTCAATAATCCAGCCGGCAAAAAAAGCAAAAAAACCAACTGTTATTTTTCCGAAGGCATTGCCGGAGGTAACCGTAACACGCGACCAGCCAAAATCCTGTACCCAAAAATCGTAAAAGAAGGGTAGACCATAGAGCGATATGCCAACGATGGAAAAAAGACCCAGAAACCCGTTGGCGCCTACCTTTAACCTGTCTGTATTAAGTTTACTGTCTTTCATGTTTGTTTAACTGAATTAAATTAAAAGACAAATTAATCGGCTCATTACCTGAATTTTAAAATTTCGTCTTGTGATTGCGCAAGTAATGTAAATACCGCAAGTGAATTTTTAATGATTAAAATAGCTTTTTCAAAAATAGGAAAAGAAAATTAAAAAACAATGAAATGAAAGATAAAAATAATATAATGAAACAACTTTTAAAAGAGGCCTTGTGAAAGCATTGTGTTTATTGCTTTTAGAAATTAATGGTTTCTGAAGCTTTTTTTGCTGAAGGTGTTCTATTTAAAACTACACTGTCATCAGGATGATTTTTATAAAAATAAGGAGGTACAACGAATTTACAGGTAAACCGTTGATACATAATCTATTTTGCCTCTGCTGATAGGAAACCTTTGTTTTAAAATTAAAATTATTGATATGATGCTTTAACGAAAGGGATAAATTTTAGGTCCAATCAATAAAACATTTGGTTATAGAATGTGTTTTTTGTCGGAATGTTGCAATTTCATATCTTAAAATCATCTAAATACTGAACTTTCTATTTTTTAAAATTCATAATTTCTTCCATACTTAAAAATCCATCAGCCACCACAGTTGATTCAAGATTGGATTTATCAACCGCAATCGGGTTAAGCAAAACAGAAGGGACATCAATTCTACCGTTGTAAGTGTATTTAAGATTGGAAATTTTTTCATTTTTAAGAATCCTGAATGCGACTTCTATGCAATTGTACGCCAGGTATTTAACGGGATTATAAATAGTCATTGATTGTTGTTCATTCAATATCCTGTTGCAGGCTGCAATTTCGGCATCCTGACCGGTAACAATGGTGTTTTTTTCCATGTCCCTTTTTTGCAATTCAGCAACGATTCCATCCGACAATCCATCGTAGGGCGAAACAATGGCATCGATCTTTTCATTGCTAAATTCCAGTATTTTGTTTGTATAATAGGCCGCATTCACACCCGACCAGTCGTCCATAAATCCTGAAAACACAATATTTATTTCTTTTGCATCAATATAGGGTTGAAGCACTTTCATGGTGCTGTTATAATATTGCAATGAGCTTTCATCCGCTTTGTCACCATTTAACAAAACATAATTTCCCCTGGGAACTTTTTTTAATGTATATTCTGCGAGCATTTCACCCACTTTATCAGCATCAAAAGCCAGGTAAAAATCCAGGTCGGAGTTTTTAATTAACCGGTCGTAACTGATTACCTTAATGCCTTTTTCATGGGCCATTCTTACAATTGCAGCTGAAGTATTGGCATTTGAAGGTATTATTATCAGCAGATCTACACCTGCATCAATCATTTCTTTGGCCTGGTTGTACTGTAGCTCTTCATCTCCATTTGCTGATTTAACAATTGATTCCCCGCCCAATTCCTTAATTTTTTCTTCAAAATGAACCTTTTCTTTTTTGTACCTTGGAACATCGAGAGAATGGATAAGGATTCCAATTTTATATTTTTCTTTACTACCTGAACAACTTGTTATAATTATAAGAAAACATAGAATAAGAAATAAGTATCCGGGTTTCTGATGGGAAATAAATTTTAACCTGGCTAAAACATTGAACGAAAAGGACATATGTGCATTTTATAATTTCAGGAAACAACCTCTTTGCTTTTTCATCAGTTTCTCAGGAAATATTTAAATTTTTCCAATCCTCAGGTTTAACCGAAAATACGCAAATGATAAGCTGTTTACCAGTTTAACAGGTGGTAAAGGTAAAGATTTTAAATATAAAAAGGTCAATGTTTTTAATAATTATTTATTGGTTTTGTTTTCGAGATTTTCTGTCGTTTCCCCTTCAAAAGCCAGCAGAAATATTGAAATCAGCGCCAATATCATCCCTGCTACTATAATCACATGTGGAATACTCTTGTAAAGAATAAGTGAAAGTACTATTGTAATCACCGGTGCAACAGCATTTGTAAGCGGGCTTACAATTATTGCTTTTCCGTACCTGAAAGCATAAACCAAAAACAAGGCTCCTACCGAATTCAGTATTTGAATGGTAAATGCCAGGTAGGGTCCATCAATGCCGTAATTTATATTGGCAGAAAAATCTGTAAACATTAAAGAAAAGGGAATCAGCAATATAGCTGTTAATGCCATGTAGAAAAAGATATCTTCGCTCAACATGGATTGATTGGCAAGTTTCATATAATAGGCCTGAAACCCCCAGGCGGCAAATACAAGTAATGCATAAATGAGCCACATTATGCCGGTTGTGCTTGAATTTGCAGGATCAGAATAGGAGAGGAGCGGAATGGAAAAAACCGCCAGGATAATGCCTGCCCAGCCTCTTTTACTTGCTTTTTCCCCTAATAAAAAAATTGATAAGATTATGGTAACTACCGGGGATAAGGAAATAATTGGAAAGACGAGGTAAGCCGGCCCCTGATTTAGTGCACCAATGAACAATGCCAATTGACCTCCGGCACCCAGAAACCCGATTACCAGTCCATAAAATACTGATCTTGCCCGAAAATCAATTTTCCAGCCAATATTTCGAATGGCAATTACTGCCGGTAATATCATGCTTATGGCCCAAACTACATACGTAAGTGAACCTGGAAATCCATGTTTTGAAGGTATTTCAGTAAATGCGCCCCAAAATCCCCAGGTTATTGTAGTAATTAAAGCGTAATAAAGCCAAAGGTTTTTTGATTTCATTTTAAAAGTAATTAATTGTAACTTAAAAAACAAATATACGAAAGTAAAATTAATTACAAAACCTTATTATTTATATTTTGACCTTATAGTAGAATTATTTTAGCTTTATTTTGGATTTCAGGCTATCGATAATTTAATTCCCGCGTCCTCAAGTCGTTTTCTGTCTTCTTCTTCTATTCCAGAATCTGTGACAACCGAATGAATCTTATTTAAAGAACAGATAAATGCAAAACTCCTGCGCTTAAATTTACTTGAATCGGCTACTACAATTACCTCATTGGCTACCTCTATCATGGTTTCATTTAAATGGGCTTCTTCTATGTTTGGGGTATAAACGCCTGTCTTTGTATCAAAACCATCTACCCCAATAAATACTTTATCTACATGCAGATTTTTTAAATTTTTTTCTGCCATCGGACCAACCATTGAAAGTGAGTTTTTACGCAGGTGACCACCCGGAACAATAACATTTACATTTTGCAGATTTACAAGCTCATTTACAATGTTTAAGGCATTTGAAATCAGCGTTAATTCTTTTAAATGGGAGATGTTTTTAATGATTTCGGCGGTTGTGGTTCCCGAATCAATAATTATCGTATCTCCTTCTTTAATCAGCCTGGCGGCTGCTTTCCCGATGGCCGATTTTTCTTTGAAATTAATCCTGCTTTTTTCAGTAAGCCTGTGATCAATCCTCACTTTCGATTCAAAATTAATGGCACCGCCCCTGGCCCTTACCAATAGGTTTTTTCGCTCAAGTTGTTCCAGGTCGTTCCTTATAGTTACTTCACTCACATTATAAGTTTTGCTTAATTCGTCAACGAATACCTGTCCCTTTTTTTGAAGCTCCAATATTATCTGGTTCCTGCGCTTAACTGTTGAACCTTTTTCCTTGTCTGCCATTTTATTATCTTTATTTTTTGTGAAGTAGATTGTATTTTATAACAAATATACGAAACTTTTCTCAGTCTAACGAAAGGAAATGAAAGATAAATTATTTTTCATTGTTGATGGTTTATATTCTGGTGGATATCGAAAGTATTTTTTGATAGGTTAAATTACAAAACATTGGTTAATAAATTACAGAATCAATCTTTAAGACAATCCTTTTCTTAAATTTCATTTAAAAACTAATAATTTTATTATTTTGGCATTCAACAAACTAAATAAACGTATGCATCTTCTGTTGATTTTTAATCCGCATGCCGGTGGGGGAAAAGCTGCAAAAAAAGTAGATTTGGTAACCGGGTTGCTCAAAAGCAAAGGTATTGAATTTGAACTGGTTTTAACTAAATACAAAAGCCATGCGATTGAAATTGCAGCTGCTGCCGATTTAAATCTTTACGACGGAATAGTGGCCGCTGGTGGCGATGGTACATTTTTCGAAGTTTTAAACGGGTACTTTCGTAACCCACTGAAAAAAGAGATTCCGCTTGGAATTTTACCAGTTGGAACAGGAAATTCCCTTTCGCATGATATTATTGTTCAAAAAGAAGAATTGACCAATTTCATCGATTTGATAAGCAAAGGAAATTCAAAATGCATTGATATTATTCATGTTAAAAACGATAGAGGTGAATTCTGGTACGCCAATACTATGGGCCTGGGATTTGTTACTGATGTGAACATTACAGGCAACAGGCTGAAAGTAATTGGTAAAATGGCCTATACCCTTGGAGTCTTGTTTCATACATTACGTCTAAAAACTTACCCTGTAAAGTTAATTGCCGAAAAAACAAACCTTGAACTCAATAATGTATTTATTTCATTTTCAAATTCAAGGTATACCGGGGGCAACTATTTTTTGGCACCTAAGGCTATTATAGACGATGGTTTACTCGATCTTATAATTGTTAATAAATTAAGCAGGATACAGCTACTTCAAACCTTTCCTAAAATCTTTTCAGGGAAACATATCGAAACCAGGTTCGTTGAGTGTTTGAAATTTTCAAGTGTAAGGGTTGAAACCGGTGATAAACTGCCTTTATCGCCCGATGGTGAGATTTTTGGAAATACGCCTGCCATAATCAGTTGTTTGCCAAAGGCTGTAAGAGTATTTTCGGACTTGTAAAGCCTGGTATTATTTTCCTGTATGATTAAGCAGTAAATAATAATTGAATTTAAAATAGAAAACTTGGTAAACTTTGTTGCCATGCAGGTTCTAATTCCAAAATTATTATTTGAACTAAAATATTGGTTCTGATGAATAAAAAAGTTAGAAACTTTAAAAAGTTTGTCAGTTCAACCGCTTCCTTGTTTCCTCAATTCCCTGATTAACCAGATACCAAGCAAAAAGGCCACTATATTTAAACTTCCCATTAAGTTCCAGTTTGTGGCAAAACCATAAACTTCAACTATTTTCAACCCTATTTTTGAACCAAAAATATTTGCCAGCGAAAACGACATCGTAAATAATGACATGTATTGCCCTTCATGGCCTTCGGGAGCTCTGTTTAAAGCAAAAACATTTGAAAAAGGAAAACCAAACATTTCCGCAATTGTTATTATTACCATGCTAATTATCAAAATGCCAGACCAACTTGTGAGGTTGAATATAAGAAAGCTACATCCTATCAGCAATAAACTCATCATTATTAGTTTTACCTGGTTGAATGCTTTTCTCTCCAGAAAATGGATAAATGGCATTTCGATGATAAATATTAAACCCCCATTTATCGACATTAACAACCCAATAGAAATCTCATTTAATTTATGAGCTTCTTTGTAAAACAAGGGTATTGTTGAAAACAGCTGCATAAATGTGAAAGCCATTAAAAAGCTAATTAAAAGAAAAAGCAGGTATGGCTTATCTAAAAAGGCTGACCTGTTACCACTTTCTGATATTTGCTTTAAATCAACTAAATTTTTATCGGCCTTTTTTTCTTTTAAAACTATCCTGAAAATTATATTTGCAATTATACATGTAAGTCCGTCAACCCAAAATAATCCGTTATAGGATAAAAATGCGATTATCAGACCACCTAAAAATGGTCCGAAAGCAAAGCCCAGATTAATGGCCAGCCTGATTAAGCTGATTGATCTGGTTTGATTTTCAGATTTACTATATATTTTGAGTGCAACAAAAATTGCTGGTCTGAAAGCATCGGCAACACACATGGTTAAAAAAATAGCCGCTAAAAATGCCCAAAAAGATTGAATAAATTGCAATGCAATGAAAAGAAAACCTGTTGACAATAGGCTCAAAAACATAACTTTGTAAAACCCAAACTTATCGGTTAGCTTACCTCCCAGCCAGGAGCCTGCAAATGAACCAATACCAAAGCTACTCATAATCCAACCAACTTGTTCAAGGTTGAATTTAAGATGATTTATCAGGTAAAGTGAAAGAAATGGGATAACCATTGTACCTGCCCTGTTTATAAATGTAACCAGGGTAAGCCACCAAACTTCTTTCGAAAATCCAGAAAAGGCATTTATGTAAAATCTTATTGTTTTCTTAACCATATCTGCCAAAATTTAAATTTTAATACTTTTAAAAAAAATACTGAGATATTAAAAAAAAAGCCCGAACAACGCTGTCCGGGCTAACAATATAGTAGTATACATTAAAATTCAATTAATTAATTTGTCCCGGACATGAAAATTTCTTTCTACCACTGTGGTAAATTGAAAAATTGAAATCATATAAATAGCGGGACAATACATACGCTTAATTTTGAGCAAAGTAACGAAGAATTTTTAAAGAAAGCAATATTTTATATGGTTTGTTTTGGTTTAAATTTCTGATTTATAAAATCTATTTCAATCAATAAACTGAAAATTCTTTATCAGTTTCTGATTTTATTTCTGTTTTATTTGGGCAACGCAATATACAAGCAGCATGTGAATCAGCCATAGTTTAAAAAGGAAAATGTTAACATCCGGAGGTAGTTAAAATCGCGGAACCAATTTGTATTTGCCAGGGCCGGTTAATAAAAGGTAACCCAGATATAAAATCAAAAAAAATGCTAATATTTATTTTATTCGCTATTAAACGGGCAAGATAAAAAAAAACTCCTGTTCGGGTTTGAAAAACAGGAGTTTGAATATTAATTTTAATCCAGGTCAGAGATTATCTCCTTTCACCCTTGACCACATTTCCACAATTTTTTCATTTTTATCGAGAAAATCGTGCAAAAGAACACAACGCTCAATTACGCTGCTGTCGGGATATTGAACCGGATTGATTTTAAGTTTTTCGTTACCCGGGCCAAAAAAATAATTCAGGTTTACAGTTTCGGTAAGTGAAGTATCGGTTTGTGCATCAATGATTACTTTTCCGTTTACAGCACTGCAATATCCACTTATATCCATGTTTCTAAGAGCAATTTCAGGTTGGCACATATAATTAAGGAAATAGCTGGCTGCTTTTATATTTCTTGCATATTTGGGAATAACCCAGCCATCAAACCAAATGTTACTCCCTTCAACAGGGATGGAAAAAGCCAAATTTACATTTACCCGGGCTGCTTCTTCTATTGCCCAAACTGCATCACCACTCCAGGCATAATTCATCCACATTTCACCTTTGGTCATTAATTCTTTTCCAAAATCAGCTTCCCATCCGGCAACATTAGGTTTTAGAAGTTTCAGCTGTTTTTCAACCATGGCGATATCTTCATCTGTATGATCGTTTGAAACGCTGTACCTGCTTCTTTTTCCTGATACAATATCCGGATAATAGCCATAAATGGCTGCCATATTGTAAACATCCCAATAATGGTCCTTCATTAGGATTTTCCCTTTATTTTTCGGATTCCACATACAGGCCCATGATTGAACCTCTTCTTTCGAAATTTTGTCAGTGTTGTAAAGTATTCCTGAAGTGCCCCACATGTAAGGTACCATGTAGTCACCAGCCTTTTTACCGGGAACACTGAATGCATCCATTCTTTGCCTTAAAAAAGGAGAAACATTACCAAGGAAATTGCCGGTTTTTCCAAAATTTGTATCAATTGGCAGAATCATATCCTGTTTTAACATTCTTTCAATAAGATATTGGGTAGGGCAGGCCAGATCAAAATCTTCCTTACCCATTACAATTTTAGTATACATCACCTCTGGCATATCAAATACCTGGTAGACAATTTCAACGTCTTCGCCGGTTTGTTCTTTATACCATTTGGGAAATTCTTTCAGAAGATCTTCATCAATATAATCGGACCAGTTATAGATTTTCAGGATTTTTTTCCTGGATTCGTCACTTTCTTTGCATGCTGTAAATAGCAATGCCAGGATGCCAAACAAGATACAAGCCCCTGTAAGACTTATTCTCTTAATAATTTGGATTTTTCTCATAGCTTAACAAATTAAGGTTATTATTGAATGAATTGAATGATATAGAATAGGTTTTAACTGCATTGGTCTGTTGGTTATAATTTTTTTCGTACTGCTTTTTTATTGATAAAAAGAAGCAACAATAATACAATTACAAATATCATGGCCGACAGGGGCCTTAATTCAGGAGTCATTCCTCCCCGCCGTGCATCAGCGTAAATGTAGGTTGAAAGTGTTTCGAGTCCTACATTGCCAATTGTAAAAAGGGTTACCACAAAATCGTCAATAGAGAGCGTAAAAGCGAGGATAAACCCACTTATCATGCCTGGCCTCAGCTCCGGCAATAAAATCCTTCTGAGGGCAAGAAAAGGTGTTGCACCCAGATCAAGGGCTGCTTCGTAAAGATTGGGATTCATCCGCCGTAAACGTGGCAATACACTCAGCACTACATAAGGTGTACAAAAAGTAATATGTGCCAGTATTACAGTAGTATATCCCTGCGAAAAGCCCAGGCTGATAAATAAAAGAAACAGTGATATGGCAGTAATTATATCGGGATTTAAGATAGGAATGGTGTTTACAAGTTGAACTGCTTTTTGTTGCACGGGTTTTAAATTGTAAATACCAATTGCTGCCATGGTTCCAAGTAAAGTGGAGGCAAATGCCGAACTAAATCCTATTATCAGCGTATTCCATAGCGCACTGGTCAGCGAATGTTGAACACCACCCTTGAAAACAGAGGCATAGAGCTTTAAAGAAAAACCGGTCCAGTTGCCTAATACTTTGGCATCGGTAAAGGAAAAAACAATAACAATAAAGATTGGTGCATATAGCATTACCAGCAAAATTCCTAAATAGGCCGATGAAAATAATCTTTTGCTCATATCAGGTTCCCTTCCTCAGCTGCTTTTGAACTTCCGTTCGATTGGATTAAGGAGGTAATTCCAACAAGTAATAACATAATCAACGAAAGCGCTGCTCCATAATTCCACATTCCGTTATAAATATTTTCCTGTAAAGTGGTACCAAATAGCTTTATATTGTTGATTGTAAGCAGTTCGGCAATAGCAAATGTTGAAATTACCGGCATAAATACCATAATGATTCCGCTTGTAATTCCGGGTACAGACAAAGGCAATATTGTTTTAAGAAAAACCTGCCGAGGATTGGCCCCCAGGTCCTGTGCTGCCTCAATAAGGTTTTTTTCTGTTTTTTGTAATACATTATAAATCGGGTAAATCATAAATGGAAGGAAATTGTAAACCATCCCGAAAATCAGTGCATTTTGTCCCAGCGGAAAATGAAGGAAATCAAAAAGTGCCACTGTAGCTAAAGTTCTGATTAGAAAATTTATCCACATGGGCAAAATAAACAGCAATACCAGTAATTTTGACCTGTCACTGTCCATTCTACTCAGAATATAAGCAGCCGGATAACCAATTATAAGGCATGAAACTGTGGTTATCATGGCAATGATAATTGAGTAGATAAGGGTATTCATATCTACTTTCATTACCCAGAATTTCCTGAAATTATCGAAGGTAAAATCTCCTTCAAAGTTTGTGAATGAATAGTAAACTATTAAAATGGTGGGCACCAGGACAAAAAAACCCAGGTAAATTACGTAAGGAATTGTCCAGTTTCTTCTTCTTCCAAAAAATGATAAAAACTTCCTTATCACCTTTTTAACCTTTAAGGATTTTCAATTTTTATTGCTTCGGGCATTATACTTATTCCAACCCTGTCCCCATCATCCCAAACATCATTCGAATCTGCATATATGTTTTCGTTATTGCTGGATTGAATGGTTAAATGGTAATGGTTTCCCTTATACAGAATAAATGTAATTATTCCGCTAATCATGCCGTCTTCCTGGTTGTCGTGAAGTAAAACTTGTTTAAAGTCAACTTTTACTTTCACTTCGCTGCCTGCTTCAAAATTACCTGTTTCGGCACATTCAAATATCTGGCCGAGGAATCTGACCTTTGATTCGTCCACCACAACGCCATCGAATGTGTTGTGATGCCTTTCTTTTTTCATTACCTGTATGTCGAATGGTTTAACCCTTAATCCAACGGTTTTCCCCGGATCAAATTTATGATAATCGTGTACCATGAAATCATATCCTTCAGGCGTAGTTACCATCATTTCGTAATGCACTCCTTTAAAAGTACACGAAGTTACCTGGCCTGAAAATTGTGCAGCTTCCGACATATCAAAAATATATATATCTTCCGGGCGAATCACCACATCAATGGGTTCATTGGGTTCAAACCCTTTGTCAACACATTCAAATTTCAAACCGGCAAATTCAACCAATTCGTCTTCAAGCATTATACCGTTCAGGATATTACTTTCGCCAATAAAATCGGCTACAAATGAATTGGCAGGCTCATTATAAATTTCAGTTGGTGTTCCAATCTGCTGAATAATTCCGTCGCGCATAACCACTATCCTGTCGCTCAGGGTTAAAGCTTCTTCCTGGTCGTGGGTTATGTATACAAAACTGATATCTAATTTTTTATGCATGGCTTTAATCTCCATCTGCATGTCCTTTCGCATTTTCAGGTCAAGGGCAGCCAATGGCTCATCAAGCAACAATACTTCTGGTTCATTAACAATGGCACGGGCTATTGCTACCCTTTGCTGTTGGCCACCTGAAAGTGAGTCTACGTCACGTTCCTCATAATCTGTCATGATTACCATTTTCAATACCTGCATTACCTTTTTATTAATCTCTTCTTTCGGAAGTTTTTTCAATTTAAGGCCAAAAGCAATATTATCGAATACATTAAGGTGGGGAAAAAGGGCATATCGCTGGAAAACCGTGTTTACCGGACGTAAATGTGGCGGAATGTTTGTCATGTCCTTGCCGGCAAGTGTAATTTTCCCGTCCTTAACTTTTAAAAATCCGCCAATCAAACGCATAAGCGTAGTTTTTCCACAACCTGACGGTCCAAGAATCGTTACAAATTCACCTTTTGCAATGGAGAGATTGATGTTTTGCAGAACGGTTTTTTCACCAAATGCATGCCACAAGTTTTCGATGGTAATAATGTTGTTATCAGTGTTTTGCTGCATTTATCAAGTCAATGTGCTAATGATACAGAAGTTTTATAAAATGCAACCAAAGATAATTATTCAGTTGAATTATTTTAAAGATACCCGTTTTTTTTTTCAACGTTTGGTTTTTTTTGTCTTAAACCTTGTACGAAAGCCGCCAAGAATCTATATTTCAGCTTTTCACTCATGCGAAAATTCACATTGATTTAATCTTTATTGCGGTTCATTTCCCTGTGGAATTTTACACATGTAATTCAACACAAAATAAAATTATTGGAACTGAAGATTTAAGATATTGACATATAGTTATTTATGTCTTTTTTTTGTCTTTGCGACCAAGGCCGGTTTTTACCTTGCAGAAATTAATTTTAAAATCTTATCTTTGGCTGAAAGGATTTATCTAAATGAAACAAACATGATTAAAATAATAATTAATCACACACGAAAATTATTATTTAAAACAAGTGGTTCCATCTGACCATAGATAAACAACTTTTCTCATGAACGAAGTGAACGGCGAAGCCCTCACTGAAAGTAATAATTAAAAATAACAGATGAAAAAAAAGCTAAAATTGCCGGGATCCAATGGTGCAAAAGGAAAAAACTTTAAAATAAAACCTGAAAGCGGCAAATGGCAGTCTGTTTTTGAATGTGGCTATTGCAAGTATATCCCCGACAGGAAAGAACTTGGAAGAACAGAACAAATGGATGATTTTGAGGGAATGGAAACTATTTTTACTGATTCAGGCCATCCTGACAGGTATATGGATACAAAAGCCCTTGTATTAAAATGTAAGAATTGTGGAACCTATTACTTTCATTACCATTCCATCGACACAGAGGATGCCTTTGTGGGAGGTCCACGCATAACCCACGAAATCCAAAGGATAAATCTCCTCAGGATGAAAGATTTGTTGGTTTATATGCAGAAGCCGGATGAATCTAATGCATTTGATGAAAGATATGAAAACCTCGTTTTTGAGTTAAACAATGCATTACAGGATAATCCTGCCAGCGTAATTCCTAATTTCTGGAGTTATGTAATTGAATCAATAACTGACTACTATATTATAAAAAATGATTGGGAAGGGCTGAAAACCAATCTTTTAAAACATTCCGTTCCAAATGTGGTTTTTGATGCTGCCAGGGACTTAATTTATATGTATGCCGAAACTGCCAGGAATGGTCCTTATCCACCTTATACAGATTATAAAACAATAAGCAGTGACAGGCAACTGGTGTTTAAACCTTTCTTCGAAAAACATATGTCTGAATTTAAAATATTACTTGAAAATTATTCTGAAAATCAAAATCCTGTTGTTCAGCAAAAATATCAAAGGGTTATGAATTCGCTTAAATATTATAAATTATAAATTTTAGATTATAAATTATAGATTATAAATTATAGATTATAAATTATAGATTATAAATTATAGATTATAAATTATAGATTATAAATAAGTTGCTTAAAATCAAATTTATACAGATTTAAAAACTTTTGAATGGCTATGAAATTATTTTTATTAACAATTATGATTGGGCTTTATTTCCAGGTGTTTACACAGGAAAGTAAAGAGTATAAAGGAAAATACGATGAACCTTTTCGGCCTGCTTTTCATTTTTCGCCACAAACCGGGTGGATGAACGACCCAAACGGACTTGTTTATTATAATAACAAATACCATTTGTTTTATCAATATTATCCTGATGATATCGTTTGGGGGCCAATGCATTGGGGACATGCCGAAAGCGACGATTTAATCCACTGGAAACATTTGCCCGTTGCCCTTTATCCCGATAGCCTGGGTATGATTTTCTCCGGAAGTGCTGTAATTGATGTGGACAATACTGCCGGATTTGGCAAAAATGCCATGGTGGCCATTTTTACTTTACATAATGATAATTTGTTAAAATCAGGACTAAAAAATATTCAAAGTCAGGGTATTGCTTTTAGTTTAGACGAAGGTGAAACATGGATTAAATATTCTGGTAATCCTGTTTTAAACAATTCGGGAGAACCGGATTTCAGGGATCCCAAAGTATTTTGGAATTCTGATATCAAAAAATGGAATATGGTGCTTGCTGTTGGAGAGAGAATAAAAATATTCAGTTCACCTGATTTAAAATCATGGAATTTCGAAAGTGATTTCAAACCCGAAAATGATGGTGAGACTCTGGGTGTTTGGGAATGCCCTGATTTGTTTAAAATTAAAGTTAAAAATTCCAATACAGAAAAATGGGTAATGATTATCAATCATGGTGATAAAGCCCCGAATGGAGGTTCTGGCGGCAGATATTTTGTTGGTCATTTCGATGGAAAGACTTTTGTTAAGGAACAAAATGCCAAATGGCTGGATTATGGAACCGATTTTTACGCAGGAGTCACTTTTTCGAATGTTCCCGATGATAAACGAATCCTCCTGGTATGGATGAGTAATTGGCAATATGCTCAAAAAACCCCGACAAAAGTGTGGCGCTCAGCCATGACATTGCCCCGGGAACTGGAACTGGTTAAAAAGGACAATTCATTTTATCTGACGCAAAAAATTGTACAACAATTTAATACAATTACCCAAACTGAATTTGAAATGAACAAAGTACAATTGCCTTTTTTTAAAAAAAATGCCGATTTTATAAATACAGAAATTACTTTTGACATGGATAAAACCCAAAATATCGTAATTATATTTTCAAATGAAAAAAATGAAAGCTATTCTATTAAATTAAAAGACAATCAATTGATTACAGACAGAACCAAATCCGGAATTGTGGATTTTAGCGAATCATTTGCCAAAAAAGTTCAGATTATGCCTTTGGACAACCAAAAAATCAATAATTTTCAGATTATTTTGGATAAATCGTCGGTGGAGATTTTGCTGAATAATGGCCAGTTTTCAATGACCAACCTGATTTTTCCAGATGAAAAGTACGCCTTCTTGAAAATAAGCAGCAAGGATGGAAAAAGTATTAAAAATTTAAAAATCAGCTTAGTAAATAAAATATGGAATTAATTTAATCACAATTAAAACTAAATATAATGAATCAATCAAAACTTTTATATTGGTCGATAGTCGTAGCTCTTGCAGGTTTTCTGTTCGGATTTGATACTGTTGTTATTTCCGGTGCCGATAAGCAATTGCAACTTTTGTGGAACACTTCCGATTTATTTCACGGAATGGTGGTAATGTCCATGGCCCTTTGGGGAACAGTTATTGGTGCCATATTTGGTTCAATCCCTACCAATTTATTGGGAAGAAAGAAGACCCTGATTTTGATAGGAATTCTCTTTTTTGCCGCATCAATTGGCACTGCGCTGGCTTCGGGACCATATATGTTTGCTTTTTTCAGGTTTTTGGGTGGATTGGGAATTGGTGCATCAACAATTGCAGCTCCTTCTTATGTTTCGGAAATTGCCCCTGCCAAAAAACGTGGACGGCTGGTTGCCTTGTACCAGTTTAACATCGTTTTCGGAATTTTGATAGCCTTCACCTCCAACTATTTTTTACGTGAAATTGGAGATAATGCCTGGCGATGGATGCTTGGTGTACAGGTTTTTCCTGCATTGATTTACAGTATTTTAGTAATGGGTGTTCCCGAAAGTCCACGCTGGATTCTCGAATATCAGAATGACAAGCCCAAAGCCATGAAAATTCTGAAGCAGATCAATCCGGATTCAGATGTAGAACAGGAAATTGCAGAAATTGAAAATGAAAAAATGCATGAAACCTCCAATGAATCAATCTTTAATAAAAAATATCGTACCCCTTTATTTCTGGCCTTTTTTATCGCTTTTTTCAATCAAACCTCCGGTATTAACGCGTTTTTGTATTATGCACCACGCATTTTTGAACTTGCAGGACTTGAAAAATCAGCCTCATTTTTAAGCAGCATTGGAATTGGTATTATCAATCTGATTTTTACCCTGATAGGCATTACTTTAATAGATAAATATGGCCGGAAAACCTTAATGTATATTGGTTCAGTTGGATATATCATATCTCTTGGCCTTGTTTCACTTGCATTTTTATTGGACTGGAAAGGTATGTTTGTACCGGTGTTTTTCTTTTTATTTATTGCCGCACACGCCGTTGGTCAGGGCGCTGTAATCTGGGTATTTATTTCCGAACTTTTTCCAAATAAATTAAGAGCAGCCGGTCAGTCTTTTGGATCGTCAGTGCATTGGGTTTTGGCGGCTTTAATCCCTTCTTTTATTCCGTTTTTATTCAAACAGGTGGGAACAACAACTGTGTTTACTTTCTTTTGCCTGATGATGGTATGCCAGTTATTCTGGGTAATATTTAAAATGCCCGAAACCAAAGGCAAAACCCTTGAAAACCTGGCCCACGACTTATCTGCAGAAAAAACGAATCATTAATTGAACCAGTATGACAAAAAAAGTAATTTGCTTTGGTGAAATGTTGTGGGATGTATTTCCGGATCAAAAAATTGCTGGTGGAGCACCCATGAACGTAGCAATCCGGTTACAATCGCTTGGCATTCAATCTTCTATTATTTCTGGTATTGGTAACGACAAGCAGGGAAAGGAGCTGCTTTCAATTGTAAATCAGCGAAAGGTAGATGTTTCTTTTGTTCAGGTGAAAGATAATTTGCCAACCGGCGAGGTTAAAGTGAGTCTCAAAGATGGAATTCCTTCGTACGATATTATATATCCTTCAGCCTGGGATAAAATTGAAACTAATCCAATAAATCTGGATGCCGTTGCCCTTGCTGATGCCTTTGTTTTTGGATCGCTGGCCTGCCGTGATGAAGTTTCGTCCAGAACACTTCAAAACCTTATCGATAAGGCTAATTTCAGGGTATTCGATATTAACATCCGGAAACCATTTTTTAACCTTGATATGGCCCTGAATTTAATGAAAAAATCAAACCTTATTAAACTGAATGATGAGGAATTATCTGAAATTGCCACTCAATTAGGTGCACAAAACAATGATTTAAAGGCTGATATGATATTCATTTCGGAAAAAACCGGGGTTGGAAATATTTGTGTCACCAGGGGAAAAAATGGGGCAATTTATCTTTCTGATGGTAAATTTTATGAAAATCCTGGTTATATGGTTAAAGTTGAAGATACCGTGGGGGCGGGCGACAGTTTTTTGGCGGCTTTTTTATCCGGATTATTAAATTCGCGCGAAAAGCAAAAATGCATTGATTTTGCCTGTGCAATGGGTGCCATGGTTGCTTCACGCAAAGGGGCCAATCCTTTTGTTAGTGAGGATGATATTCAAAAGCTGGTGTCAAAATCATAACCCCGGATGTTGAATATTTTTTTCAGGATTTTAGATGAAATGAATACCTGATATGATAAACTTAAGAACGAAATATGGAAATCTTGCCCTGGTAGCTGGTGCCTCTGAAGGAATCGGAGCTGCCTTTTCCGAATATCTTGCTACCGAAGGAATTGATCTTATTTTAATTGCAAGACGAAGTGAACCGCTTGAAAAGTTATCGGAAAGATTGAAATCTGAATACAAAATAAATGTTGAAACTTTTTGTTGCGACTTGTCTGAAACGGATTCCTATGCTAAAATTCTTGGTTTTCTCGGCAAAAGAGCAATCGATATTTTTATTTACAATGCAGCGCTTTCATATATTGGAAAATTCGAACGCAATACGATAGAGAATCATGAGAAACTCCTTATAGCCAATATTGTAACCCCCACAAAGCTGATACAGCATTTCGGAACTAAAATGCTCGAAAAAGGAAGCGGGGCTTTGATTCTTATGTCGTCACTTGCCGGCTATCAGGGCAGTGGATTTTTATCGGCATATGCTTCATCAAAAGCGTATAGCAGGATATTGGCCCAAAGTCTTTGGTACGAATGGAAGGAAAGGGGTGTCCATGTTCTTGGATGTTGTGCTGGTGCTACTGCTTCTCCGAATTATCTTAATACGAAACCTGAAAAAACCGGTTTTTTTGTCCCAAAAGTTCAGTTACCTGCTGATGTGGTAAAAGAAAGTTTTAATGCATTGGGAATTGTCCCTTCCATTATTACAGGTAAAGGAAACAGGCTGGCGGGCTTTTTTATGCACAGAGTTTTTCCGGTTAAAACTGCCATCAATATAATGGGAAAAAATACCCGTAAAATGTACAGTAAGTTTATCAATATGCCTGGCTAATAAATGAACGGTATTATGCGATATGGGACTTTTTTCTTATAGTTTTCCCATAATCCTCCATATTTGGATGCACATCTTTTGTCGTCATCTGCCTGCCTGGTTGTAAGTAATAATACATAATAAAAAGGATAAAGCCATAACCACCATATATCCGGATAGCCTGTGCATAAAACAATTCCTGTGGCCATTAAAACTTCGCCAAGATAGTTAATGTGCCTGCTCAGTCCCCAGAATCCGTTAACCAACAATGATTTATTTCCATCAGTAATTACGACGGGTTGAATACCAAGAAATTTTTTTTCCGGGTTTTTCTTGAAATAGTATTTCTGAAGATTTGCGCCCCTTGATAAAACCCATCCCGCGAGAAATATCAGAATAAAAATTAGCATTGCAGTTGTTGAATATCCGGCGGAAGGTTTATCGGCAGTGAACCAGAGCGGAATTGAATAAAAATAAGGATAAAAAGTTAAACAGCCCCATCCAAGCTTAAATCCGACTCTTTCAGCAAAAAAATCATAAGTGTAGAGATGCACTTCTTCAAAAGTGAGATAGTCAACCACAAAGTAGGATAGAAGCACTGCTGAAATAAAAACACCTGTTGAAGCCTGGTTACCAAAGGTTAGATAGTGGTGGGCTGTAAAACTTAATATATTGATTTCGAGCATTACCGCGCCAATTAAATAAAGCCACATTTTTGCATCGGCTTTTCCTCTGAAAATTCTTGGATTCTCCAGTCTTCCAAAAAAGAAATCCGCAAGCAGGTTTTTTCGCACTTTGGGATAGGGGAAAACCATTACTATGCTAAAGATTATCCCTAAAAAAACTGCACCGGCCAGGCTGTTGTACCTTTGAAGATAAAACCAGTTCCATTCAAGTAATCCGCTGATACAAAAGAATATCCACAAAATAACTACTATAAAAAGTACAATAATTCCGTTAAGCTTGTACTTCATTTTTTCATCTGTCCCGGTTTTGTTTATATATCCGTTTACATTCCGGCCCGGAAGCAACAAATGGAGCAATGTAATTAAGACATATACTAAAAATGGACTAAAAAAACCTGCCAAAGTTTCCATGGTTATTGGTTCTAAAGGTGTTGTGAAAATAAAAAAAATACCGGATTAAAATTAAACAAGATACATTTATAAGAAAATTCCTACATTTACTTTAATTACGAAATCGAAAGAATTATTGTTGTAATTAATTGAATTTTAAATTAATAACTTAAATTATGAAATACAATTTATTGGGAAATACAGGATTGAAAGTTTCAGAGCTTTGTCTTGGTGCCATGACATTCGGGGGAAAAGGTTTCTGGACAGCAATTGGTACCCTTGCCCAGGAGCAGGTGAACCTTATTGTTAAACAATCCATCGACAGTGGTATTAATTTTATTGATACTGCAAATGTTTATAGTGAAGGACTTAGCGAGCAAATGACTGGCAAAGCGATAAAGGAATTGGGTTTGAAACGCGATGACCTTGTTATTGCTACAAAAGTAAGGGGTATGATGGGGCAGGGGCCTAATGGTTCAGGTCTCAGCCGGAAGCACATTTTACAGCAGGCAGACGAAAGCCTTAGCCGTCTTGGCATAGATTATATTGACCTTTACCAGATCCACGGCTTTGATCCTTTAACACCATTGGAAGAAACCCTCGAAACGCTTGATAATCTGGTAAAAGTGGGTAAAGTAAGGTATATTGGCTGTAGTAACCTTGCTGCCTGGCAAATTATGAAGGCCATCGGGATTTCTTCTCTCCGGGGTTTAAACAGATTTGTTTCCCTTCAAGCTTATTATACCATTGCCGGCAGAGATCTTGAACGTGAAATTGTACCTCTTTTACTGGATCAGAAAATTGGATTAATGGTGTGGAGCCCTTTGGCTGGTGGACTTCTTAGCGGTAAATATGGCCGGAACATCGAAACCAAAGAAGGCCGTCGGGTGAATTTTGATTTTCCTCCGGTAAATAAAGAAAAAGCTTACGATATAATTGACGTAATGCGCATAATTGCCGAAGAAAAGAAAATTTCGGTTGCCCAGGTGGCTTTGGCATGGCTCCTGCATAAAGATTATGTTTCCACAGTAATTATAGGTGCAAATAATACAGACCAACTGAAAGACAATATTGAATCTGTAGATTTAAAATTAACCGACGACGACATGAACAGACTTGATGAAATCAGCAGGCTTGCGCCGGAATATCCGGGATGGATGATTGAAAGGCAAACCAGCGATAGGAAGAAATAATATTAATTAAAAGAGACTTTCTTTTAAGGTGCATAAATCAAAGCAATACTTTTAAAATGAAAGCCACGAATGCACGAATTTTTATTTTCACCTTTATCAAGGAACTTATATTTATTAATTAAATTCGTGTATTCGTGGCAATTTTTTTAAAAATTAGTATCAAAATGAATGATCTTATAATAGGTTAAACACTTTTAAAACAATCTCTTTTTATAAATTAGGGTTTTAACCATTTATCTAACCATTTGAAGAATTCACGTTGCCACAATATTCCGTTCTGGGGTGCCAATACCCAGTGGTTTTCTTCGGGTAAATACAGTAATTTAGCCGGAATTCCTCTCATAATGGCTGCATTGAAGGCGCTCATGCCCTGGGCATCAAGTATTCTGTAGTCCTTTCCTCCATGAACCACCATAATCGGCGTATCCCATTTATCTACAAATTTATGAGGAGAATTGGCATAACTGTTTTGGGCTATTTTGTTGTTTTTATCCCAGTATGGTCCACCTAAATCCCAGTTAACAAACCACATTTCCTCGGTTTCGAGGTACATGCTTTCGAAATTGAATATTCCATCGTGGGCAATAAAAGCTTTGAATCTTTTATTATGGTGACCAGCAAGCCAATAGACCGAAAAACCTCCATAACTGGCGCCTACAGCTCCCAGATGATCTTTGTCCACATAAGGCTCTTTGGCTACTTCGTCAATGGCAGTGAAATAATCCTTCATGTTTTGTCCACCATAATCACCGCTGATCTGCGCATTCCATTCCTGTCCAAAACTTGGCAAACCCCTGCGGTTTGGCGCTACTATTATATATCCGTTTGCAGCCATCATCTGGAAATTCCACCTGTAGCTGTAAAACTGGCTTACTGACGATTGTGGCCCTCCCTGGCAATATAAGAGTGCAGGATATTTTTTGTTCGGATCAAAATGAGGGGGATATATAACCCAAACCAGCATTTGTTTGCCATCGGTGGTTTTCACCCATCTTTCTTCCACTTTTCCTGGTTCAAGCTGTGAGAGAATCTCTTTATTCTCAAACGAAAGCTGGGTTTCTTTTCCTGTTTCAGGTTCAATTGAATAAATTTCGGATGGAAACTGCATGCTTTGCTTGGTACCTATTATTTTATTTCCGGCAAGTGCATATTCATGATAATCATGGTTTCCCTGCGTTATTGCCCTTATTTTCCCTGATTCAAGGGTGAGTTCATAGATTTGCCAGCGGGCATGGAAATCGCTTGTAAAGTATATTTTTTTGCCATCGGGTGACCAACTTAAACCTTCTGCATTCTGGTCAAAATCTTTCGAATAATCTTTCTTTTCTTTTGTATCAAAATCATAAACAATAAGCCTGTTCTTATCTGCCTCATATCCATCGTGCTCCATACTTTGCCATGCCAGCTTGTGCCCATCGGGTGAATAAACTGCTGCTATATCGTAGCCCATCATCCCTTCTGAAAGATTGACAGTATTTTTTGTTTCAAGATCATATTCGTAAATATCAGAATTAGTTGAAAATGCATACTCTTTTCCTGTTTTTTTCTTACTGGTATAAACAATTTTTTTACTATCGGGGCTCCAGTTTACCTGCTCAATTCCGCCAAATGGTTTCAATGGAGCGTCATATTTACCATCACCAATTATATCAACATCGTTGGTTAAGTGCTGTCCGTCGAAATCCGCTACAAAAACGTGTGAATAAGTATCCACCCAGCTGTCCCAGTGCTTGTACATAAGATCTGTTACAATACGGGCATTTGCCTTGTCCAAATCTGGATATATCTCATTTACAGTGGAGTCAAGTTTTACTTCTTTTAAATAAACCATTTTTTTCTGGTCGGGAGATATTTTATAGGCATTTATACCACCCTCAATATCTGAAATCTGCGTAGGGTTGCTGCCATCCGGGTTCATTGCCCAAAGCTGCATAGAGCCACTTTTGCGGCTTAGATAAGTAATTTTTGAACCATCCGGTAACCAGGCTTCTTCATACTCACCTCCTGGTGTTTTGGTTATCTGCACCGGGTTTGAACCGTCTGAATTCATAGTAAAAAGCTCACGGTTGCCTTTATTTTCGGGAATACTGTAATAAGATACTCCATAAAGTACTTTTTCAGAATCGGGCGAAACTGCTAAACCACTTATCCTTCCGAACGACCAAAGGACTTCAGGCGTTATTAGGTCGCTTTGAAGTTTTAGCTCTTTCTTTCCTATCAGCGCAGCTTCTGTTTCGGTAGGATTTCCAGCCGGATTTTTACAGGAAACGATCATTCCTGCAAATAACAAAATGTAAATAAAGTTTTTCATTTTTAAACTATTTAATTGCATATATGATTGATCAGGTTTAATAATCACGCGTTTAAGCTATTGGGTACAAACTGGTAAAGATTTTATCCACAATTAATTGGTTGTAATTCTGCAACAAAAAGTAGGTTTATTTTATATTTCAAGGTTTTGAATTTCCCTGGCAACAAGATCACAGTTTTTTACAAAATTATCGACTAAAACTTGCATCTCAGGATTGGATTGGTTTTTTGTGGAAAGAATTTCCAGTTGCTTTAACTCAAGCGCCTGGTTTTTCATTCCCATCATTTCGAACGAGTTTTTTGCTTTATGGGCCGCATCCCTTAATGATATCCAGTTTTTTTCCGAAAAAGATGTGACAATACCCTTTTTTAAATCTGGCAACTGCTTGATAAAAATGTCCACAAGCTGCATTATCAGGGTTTTATCGTCGTTTGTTGTGTATTTAAGGTAGCTTAAATCAATCATTGCGAATACCGGGTCTATTTAACAGCAAAGATATAATTTTTGTTAATAATTCTTCTTTTTTAAATGGTTTTACAAGATAATCGTTCATTCCTGAGTCGAAACATTTTTTTATTTCGTTGAGTGTTGCTGCTGCTGTAAGTGCAATAACCGGTATCTGGCTTTTTTTTGTATCACTGAACGAACGGATAATACGGCTTAGTTCATATCCATCCATTTGGGGCATATGTAAATCGAGCAAAATCAAGTCGTAATCATTTTGTCTGAGCTTTTGAAGTGCTTCTTCGCCATTGTTGCTTGTATCGGTTAAAAAATTGTTCTTTTCGAGTATTGATTTTGTGAACAACAGGTTCATCGGGTTGTCATCTGCTATAAGCACTGATTTGCCTTTAAGCAATACTAATTGTTCCTGTAGTTTGACGGTATCCTGTATCAGAACTTTTTGGTACGGAATATCGAAAATAAAACTACTGCCGGCTCCTTTTTCACTTTGAACGTTAATGTTCCCATGCTGGATTTCAACAAGTTGCCTGGTAATGGCCAAACCTAAACCAGTTCCACCGTATTTGCGGTTTGTTTCGCTGCTTTCCTGTGTAAAACTATCAAAAATAATGGATTGTTTTTCTTTTACAATTCCTATTCCGGTATCAATAACCCAAAATTCCAATTTTACGGTATTAAGGTCTTCGGAAACTGATTTTACCTTTATTCTGATGCTTCCTGCCGGTGTGAATTTAACGGCATTACCAACAAGATTGATCAGAATCTGGTTAAGTCTGTATTCATCGCCAACCAGCAGGTGTGGAACAGATTCATCAATTTCGGTAATGAATTTCAGTTTTCTGTTCCTTAGTTCAAATTCCATGGATCGTTCAATCCTGTCGATTGTTTTTCGCACTGAAAACTCATTTTTCTCCAGCTGGATTTTTCCCGATCCTAGTTTCGAAAATTCCAATAAGTCGTTGATGATGGCCAGCAAGTGATCGGATGAATGTTTTATATTTTCAAGATAATCCTTTTGAATATCAGAAAGTTCGGTTTCTTCAAGAAGACTCGATAATCCCATAATGGAGGTTAAAGGCGTACGGAGCTCATGCGTCATATTGGCCAGAAATTTTTCTTTTTCCTGTAGCGAAGAATCGCTTTGTGCTTTGGCTTTCTTAAGTTCGTTATTTTGAAGTTCAATCTGTGCAATCATAAAATTAAAACCACCGGCAAGTTTTCCGATTTCATCCCTTGATTTTAATTCTGATCGGATTGAATAGTCTTTGCGCGCTGAAATTTGGTTCATCACCTCAAACAAATTGAAAATCGGTTTGGTTATTCCTCTCTGCAAAATATAGGCAAGAATTGCAGCGGTTAAAACCGATGAAGCAATAATATAAAACATTACAATGAGGTATTGCCTTTCTTTTTTTAAATAGCCCGACAGGTCGTATTCAATCCTCAAGGCACCACAAAATTCACCTTTATGATAAATTGGTTTGCTGCTGATTAAAACATTTTTATCAAAAATTATAGTATCGGAAATAAGTGAAATTTGATATTTTGGATCAAGTATTTTATTAGGTCTTTTATATTCAGCATATATGGTTGAATCTGTTTTTAAAACAATTGCACCGCTTACATGATTGTCGGCTTTAAAAACATCAAGCGTATTTTTGGTTTCTACCATGTTTCCAAAATAGATAGCTGCTGCAGTATTTTCGGCAGCTACCTGTATTAATATGTGGAGTTTTTGTTTTATTTCAATATTATAAATATGTCTTTCGTAATTGTACTGTACCAGTGAGGCAAGAATAAGGTTAATGGTACTTACGCTGACAATAAGTATTATTATTTTTGTTCTGATTGACAGGTTTCTGAGCCAAATCATTTTTATTCTATTATTGTGGCGAGTTCTAAAAATTCAGGCTGTAGTTTTAGCCTGCCCTGGTTTATGGCATTTGTATTTACCTGGTATCCAAAATTTGGAAAATTGCCTACAAGGTTAACCATTCCTCCTTCCTTGCAAAATCCATTAATGTTATCGGCAAGCAAAAGTATGGGTTTTTTGTTAAATTCCTTAATTAGCTGGCTGGCTTCTGATAAATTACTTCCGGAAATAAATATTAAGTGGCAATGGCCAATTGATTTTACTGAATCAAAAAGTCCCACCTTCCATTCCCTGTTCTGAATTTTTTTATCACGAAGGGAACTAATTATCGCGGTTTTTATTTCCTTATTGCCATATAGGCCAATTAAAAAGGGCGAAACACTAAAGTTAAAAACATTCTGGGGCCATAATACAAAATTGGCCAGGTTATAAATGTATCCTGCCTTTAAATAGTCTGCCTCAATAATTTTTTGATCAGAAACCATTAATCATAAATTTTAGCTAAAGCTAATACTTTTGAACTAATTTCTAAACTTTTATTCTGTATTAAAGGATAATTTATTTCAAACTGAATTCTGTCAGCCATGTCATTTAGGTTTATCATGCCACCTTTGCTGCAGAAATTATCGATGTTATCAGAAATTGTTAAAATATCTGCCCTTTTTGAAAGTTCGATAACTCTTTGGGCTTTCTCTTTCTGGTTATTGGCAATGAAAATCACTGCTCCGTTTTCTATTTCATTCAGGTTTTCAGAAAAAATTATCTCCCATTCTCCGTATTTATTGCTTGGCACGGATTTTAACTCGTAATTGATATTAAATCGCTTTTCGGTTAAAACATAAAGCATTTTTTTTGTACCCGAAAAACTACTGTTTTGCGACCAATTGATGAATTTTGTCAATTTTATAATGATTTCGATTTTTTCCTTATCGTGGTTGTTTTGTGCTGATAATGAGCATGTATAAACTGAAATTATGCTTATAAACAATATCGCTTTCAAAAGTTGTTTTGTTAAGTGTTTCATTTGTTTTTGGTTTGTTAAAACAAAAGTAAAGTATAATTTACAAAAATACAAATAAAAATAAATAAAAATTTAGTTAAATTAACAAATTTTATAAAATTATATACAATAAAAATATAGGCATTTTATGCAACTATCAGTCCTGGCAATTGGTCTCAGGATTTAGTTGGATGATATGAATAAATTTTTTTTTAAGTTTGATAGCTTATTTTTAACTTTCTAAATTTGCTGGCTATTCAAAAAAAACATTTGATTACCATTTGAACTCATTGCGATTATTGAGTGTAAATTCCTGATAGATAAAATTTTAACAAATGAAAAATTATAAAACGATCTATTTGTTTTTAATGCTTCTTGGTTATTTTCAGGCCATAGCTCAGGTTGACACCATGTCGTCGTACCTTGTAGCTGATAACCAGGATGCCGAACTCGCCTATAACAAAGGAATTGAGGATTATAAACTTAAAAACCTGGAAAAAAGCCTGCAGGATTTTACCGAAGCTATTCGCTTAAAGCAGGAGTTCTACCAGGCTTATTATAACAGGGCCAATATTTTTACCCTGCTCAAAAGGTACAAAGAAGCAATTGAGGATTATTCCACGGTGCTTAAAATTCAGCCGGGTTATGCCAAAGCCTATTTCAGCAGGGGAATGGCCTATTTTTTTATGGAAGATTATAAAAATGCAAAAGATAATTATACGACTGCCGCAAAATTAGACACCAAAATAGCTAAATACCAGTACTATTGCGGGGTTGCTAATTTTAAGATGGGCGACTACAAATCGGCTGAGATTAATTTCAACGAGGCTTTGAAAATAAAAAACGATTTTGCCTATGCCTATAATGACAGAGGCAGCACACGTAGAATGTTGCAGAATTTTGATGGTGCAATTTCTGATTATACCCAGGCCATAAAATACGATCAGGGTTTTTCTGTTGCTTATAATAATCTGGCCAGTGTGCAGCGGGTTATTAAAGATTATAAAAAAGCAGTTTCAAATTATAGTTCCGCTATACGGCTGAATCCTGCCTATTTTGTTGCTTATAACAACCGCGGAAGTACGTATTTTGAACAGGGCCTGCTGGTTGAAGCTATTTCTGATTTTGAAAAAGCGATTTCTCTTAATCCTGATTATGCCCAGGCTTATAATAACCTGGGACTGATTTATTTAAAACAAAAAAAATACACTGAGGCATTGGAGCAATTTAATAAAGCCGTTCAGCTCGACGCTACCCTGGCACAGGCTTTCGGTAACAGGGGCAGTGCAAAGGAAATGCTAAGAGATTTCGAAGGTGCCTGCGAAGACTGGAAAAAAGCAGTTGAACTTGGAATTGATAAAGCAGAACTTTTTAAACAAGGTTGTAAATAATCTTAATTGGTAAATTTTAAATCTTTAAAAATGAAATTATTATTAAAATATTCCCTTTTCACAGCTTTGTTGCTTCAATTATACCAAATTGTAAATGCCCAGGAAAGGATTTACATCAAGAAAAAAGAATTTAAGCAAACGGAAGAAGGTTTCGAAAAAGCCTGGAAAGATGTGCGAAAAGCAAGATTTTTATTTTACCAGAGTCGCGATGGCAGCTATAGAAACGCAATTCCTTATTTTTTGAGTGCTTTGGAGTACAATTCCGAAAATCCTGAATTAAACCTGATGTTGGGAATTTGTTATTTGCGTTCCTGGCCTAAAGAAATGGCAATTAAATACATTGAAAAAGCCACCGATTCGAAACCAAATGTGCATCCGCAAGCCCAGTTTTTACTGGGAAGGGCTTATCATTTTGCTGGAGATTTTAATAAAGCCAATCTGGCCTACAGCTCATACAAAGATGACCTTAATGAAAAAGATCTTAAAAAATATGGCAATATTGTTTCAAAGTACATCGAAGAATGTGAAAATGCGCTACAAATAAAAAAAATGGAGACAAGAGTGCTGATTGACCTTATGGATTCAACAATTAATTCCGCTTTCGATGATTACAACCCGGTTTTATCTGCGGATGAAAATACGTTAATTTTCACTTCACGAAGGGGGCGAGAGAAAGACCGTATAAGCCCGGTTGATCACAAGTTTTTCGAAGACATTTATACCAGCCAGCGCATTAATAAAACCTGGACCATTGCTTCAAGTGTGGGCGAACCAGCCAATACAAAATGGAACGATGCCGCTGTTGCCCTTTCGCAGGATGGAAAAAAACTGATAATTTACCGGGGACGAAAGGAAAGCGGGGATTTGTTTGCAGCCAGCTTAACCGATGGAATGTGGGGAAATATACATGATTTAACAAATAAAGTAAATAAAAAAGATTCACACGAATCCTCTGTTTGTTTTAACGCCTCAGGTACCAGGATGTATTTTGTGAGCAGCAAAACTAAAGACAGTTACGGGGGCCACGATATTTACATGAGCGAGCTGGATACGAAAGGAAAAAAATGGTCAAAAGCCATCAACCTCGGTCCGGTAATTAATACCGCCTATGATGAAATTTCTGTTTCAATAAGTACTGATGAATCCGTAATTTATTTTAGCTCAAACGGGCATAAAAATATTGGCGGTTACGATGTATTTAAATCGGTAAAAAAAGACGGGGAATGGACCGAACCTGTAAATCTTGGCGTACCTGTTAATTCTGCAGTTGACGATGTTTACCTTAGAATAATGCCAAACTTAAGAGATGCCTACTTTTCGTCGAACAGAAATGGTGGGGCAGGAGATTTGGATATTTACCATTTGACTTTATTGGGTCCCGAAAAACCAATTGTATTAAGTAATTCCGATGATTTGATTGCCTGTTTTGCTTTTCCTGATTACGATCCGTTTATCGAAGATGCCGTTGAAATTAAATATACCAGAATGACAATTGTAAAGGGCATTGTGAGCGATTTTAATACAAACAAGCCTGTTTTGGCAAGGGTAGAACTAATTGATAATGCCACAGGTAAAATTGTTAAAGAAACCAAATCTGATCCTTCTACGGGTGCTTACCTTATAAACCTGCCTTCGGGTTCAAATTACGGTTTTTCAGCAAATGCAGATGGCTATATGTTTCACTCTGAGAATTTTATTGTACCTGCCGAAAGCGGTTACCGCGAAATTTACAAGGATATTGCCCTGCAGCCCATGACTGCCGGTTCAAAAATCATCCTCTACAATACATTTTTCGAAACCGGCAAATCTAATCTTCGGGTTGAATCGTATCCCGAACTTAATAAGGTGGCACAAATGTTTGTGAAATATCCGCGCCTTGTACTCGAAATTTCAGGCCATACCGATAACCGCGGTTCTGTTGCTGCCAATAAAAAACTTTCGAAAGCAAGGGCCGATGCAGTTAAAAATTACCTGTTAGGCCAAGGTGTTCCACCTGAAAATCTAAAAGCAGTTGGTTATGATTTTAAATATCCGGTGGCCAATAATAAAACACCCGAAGGAAGACAACAGAACAGAAGGGTAGAAGCTAAAATAATAAGCAATTGATACGGATTAATTGATTTACAATAAGATATAATTATTTGCTTTATTATAGTGTTTTTCAATGCTTCTTATTTCAATCATTTGAATAATCAAACGGAAGTTGGTCACCAACGCGGAGCTTGGCCATATAGCCTTCCCATATCAGGCCGATTTGGTCGCAATAGCCGTTTTTATCGAATTGCACTTCGTTGTTTATTTCCAAAGTTGTATGTTGGTTCAGTTTAGGATAGTGTATGTATATTATGCCAGAATTTTTAAGGTATTTGCTGGTATGCAAAACTGGTCCGTCTTTAGCAGGAACTATCGAATTCTTTTGAATTAAAATGTCGGCAAAGGTTATTTTCTTAAACTTTGAATTTTTAATAAAATACTCGTCTGCTCCTGATACTTCCGAACCCCATAAAGTCCTGAAAAAATGTATTCTTGAGCCAATATATGCCTGTTTCCTGTTTTGAATAATTTCACTTTTTTGTGCATTGGGGTATTCTTCTATATCATCTCTGAATATGCAGCTGCCTTTGATTATGAAATTTTTAGTTGATTTACTGTATTCAAACTTTTCCAGATAATAAGTCAAATGATAACCCAGCGCCTGGTTTTCTATTTCAAGCGGGTGAGGAGAAAATGCTTTTAAAGTATCATCAGACGGATCGAAAGTGAACCTGATTTCATTTTCATTTTCAATTTTGCATTTCAATGCATTTGGCGTAAGTCCCAGGAACTGGTTTTTAAATAATTTTAGATTGTACTTATAATTGGTTTTCTTTTTGGCTGTAACCACAACTTCTTCAATTTCAAATTCCTTTGGCGTTAGAAATATTGTTTTGTTTATATCAGTGGTATATTCATTAAGGGTAACCGACTGATAACCTAATGCACTTATACTTATTGGTAAATTGATGTATTTTGAAACATTTAATTCAAAATAACCATTGTTATCGGTAATTGTACCAACTGTGGTGCCATCAATAAATACTGAAACGAAACCGATTGCATTTTCTGTGGATTTGTCTTTAATATAACCCTTAAATACCTGTGAATTTGAAATGATTATAGAATTCAGGCATATTAAAATCAGGAATAATTTTTTCATTGTTCGGGATAATTAAAGAGGTAAAATTACAATTCAATTTCCAATATTTTTTAAATTCATGATAAATCTCATAACCTGCATTTTAAAAAAAAGGCATTTGAAACAAGTTTCTTTATACTTTTGCCTTAGATTATTGGTTGACCTTAAACCGGGAACATCAGCTTAATTCTGAACTAAATTTTAAATTTAAATATAATGAAACGAACACCATTTTATAAATTTCATCTTGAATATGGGGCCAAAATGGTTCCTTTTGCCGGATTTGAGATGCCTGTGGAATACACCGGTGTAAACGAAGAACACCTTAAAGTAAGAGAAGCTGTGGGCGTTTTTGATGTTTCGCACATGGGCGAAATTTGGGTAAAAGGGCCTAAAGCTTTCGATTTTGTTCAAAAAGTTACTACAAATGATGTTTCAGTGTTGGAACCTGGCAAAGTGCAATATAGCTGTCTGCCCAACGGAAAAGGCGGTATAGTGGATGATTTGCTGGTTTACCATTACGAACCAAATAAATACCTGTTGGTGGTGAATGCTTCAAATATTGAAAAAGACTGGAACTGGCTTTTAGCAAACAATTCAGAAGGAGCCGAACTCGAAAATGCATCAGATAAAATAGCCCAGCTGGCTGTGCAAGGGCCCCTTGCAGAAGCGGTATTGCAAAAGCTTACCAGCTACAATTTATCTACAGTAAAATATTATAATTTTGTTGTTTCTGAGCTGGCAGGAATTAAAAATGTTATCATTTCAGCTACTGGTTATACAGGTGCCGGTGGTTTTGAACTTTATGTCTACAATAGTGATGCAGAAAAACTCTGGAACGCGGTATTTGAAGCTGGTAAAAATGAAGGGATAAGACCAATCGGACTGGCTGCACGTGATACATTGCGTCTTGAAATGGGGTTTTGCCTATACGGAAATGACATTGATGATACTACTTCGCCTATTGAAGCTGGCCTGGGTTGGATTACCAAATTTACAAACGGCAATAATTTTATCGACAGAAAATTCCTTGAAGACCAGAAAAATAAACCTGTTTCGAAAAGGCTAAAAGGTTTTGAAATGATAGAAAGGGGAATTCCACGGCATGGTTATGAAATTGTTGATGCACACAATAACCGGATTGGTATTGTTACTTCAGGAACCATGTCACCCAGCCTTAAAAAAGGAATAGGCATGGGCTATATTGATGCCCCATTTATTGCCGACGGTACTGAGATTTTTATAAAAATCAGGGACAAGAACATTAAGGCTAAAGTTGTAAAACTGCCATTTTATAAGGCATAAAGATTTTTTTAAAATATTTTAACCGACAGGGGAATTAATTCTTCTGTCTTTTTTTATTTTTAATAGCAAGTTCATCTTTCATAATACAAATAATTATTTAATTTTATAAACTGTTTAAGATGAATTAGTTATTTTTTAAATACTAAACCTGTTCAAATGACACCTGAAAAATTGCACCTGGATATTTGCCTGACACCCGCTCTTATTCATAATTACGATTTAAACAATACCAGTATAATAATTATTGATATTATCCGGGCAAGTTCATCAATTTGTACGGCCATGTTTTATGGCGTGCAGCATATTATTGCCCGTGAGAATATCGACGACATTAAGAAACTTAAAGAAGAAGGCTACCTGATTGCCGGGGAACGCAATGGCGAAAAACTCGAAGGATTTGATTATGGAAATTCACCCATTGCATTTATGGACAGGAAACTGGAAGGTAAAAAACTGGCAATTACTACTACCAACGGTACCTCTGCCATTGACAAAGTTCTTTTACAATCTGCGCTTTCTTCAAATGTTGAAATTGTAATTGGTGGTTTTGTAAACTTTTCCGTTTTAAAAAATTATTTGTACAAAGGAAACAGGAATGTTGTTTTGCTTTGTTCTGGCTGGAAAGGGGGCTTAAGTATTGAAGATACTGTATTTGCAGGCAAACTGGCATTTGAATTAATGAAATCCGGCAAATATAAATTTATTAGTGATGCAGCGCCGCATGCTATTCTTATTTATGAAGATGCCCGCTCTAATTATTTTAATTTTATTATGGATAATTCTGTCCGCTTTAGCCAGAACTTTGGAAGTTTAAGTCACGATATCAGGTATAGTTTGAAAGAAGATGTTGCACCAGTGATTCCATATTATGTTGATGGTCAAATTTTAACCATGAAATTGGAATAATGATCTTTCTTCTTATTCTTAATATCAAAGGGAATTCCAGCTTTGAAAAAAAAATGATCCGGGTGTTGATTCCGAAAAGTTTTGATAATTAAACCGGATTTTGGCATTTAATCCCAGATAAGGGCAGCAGCTCCAAGAACAGCAGCGTTTTTGCCCATTAAACCTGATAATTCAAGTTTCACCTTGTTTTTAAAGATACTCAGCATATAATGTTCCATGTAAGTTTTGGTAGGTTTTAATAAAACATCGCCCGAAAGGGCAAGTCCACCAAACAGAAAAATAGCCTCGGGGCTGGTATAAACCACCGAATCTGCTAATTTAAGGCCAAGTATCCGGGCTGTAATATCGAATGCTTCCGTTGCAATTTTATCTCCTTTCAGGGCAGCTTCATAAATATTTTTCGAATTTAATTCTCCCTCGGGAATTGATCTTAAAGTACTTTCCTCTCCTGATTTACCCAATAATTCCAATACTGTGGTCTTTATTCCGGTAGCCGAGGCATAAGTTTCAAGGCAGCCTTTTCGTCCGCAACCACACAACCTTCCTTCGGGATTGTAAATTGTATGTCCCAGTTCACCTGCAAAACCATCGTGCCCGTACACCAATTTCCCATCAACCACAAATCCACTGCCAAGTCCGGTACCCAGTGTAACCACAATAAAATTCTTCATTGATTTTGCTGCACCAAATATCATTTCGCCCATGGCTGCTGCATTTGCATCGTTTGTTAGTACAATTCTTGTATCAAATTTTTTCCTCAGCATTTCAACCAGTGGAATAATGCCTTTCCATCTTAAATTTGCAGCCTGTTCAATACATCCACTGTAATAATTTCCCATAGGGGCTCCAATTCCTATGCCCCTGATTATGTTTTTAACTTTAACAGAGCCAAGGAGCATTTTAATACTGGCAGCAATAGCTTCAACATACTCTTCCGGTGAGATGTAACTTCCTGTACCAATTTGTGTCTCTGCCAGAATCTCACCTTTTCTGTCAACCAGCCCGATAATTGTATTTGTGCCTCCTATATCAATACCAACGCTAATTTCCTGCATATCCTGATTTTTAATTCAAATTTAAATTGCAGTAAAAATACCAGAAATTATCCATTCTTAATAAAAATTTTACAACCATTCTTTATGCGATATATTTGCAGGCTAAAATTTTAAAACTTTAAAACTTTTATGATGAAAAATGATATAAGAATTTTTAAACCGGGCAATTTAATGGTTTTTTCAAGGTGGTCGAGAAAAAACAATGCGGCTTTTTTATCACTTTCCAAAACTATCAAAATATCTGTTCTGTCAGCCAGTTATTTTCTTTCAAGTGCCTTCACTACCCTTGCCCAGTCCGATACCCTTAAAATTGACGAAATTACCGTTAATGCATACAAAATTCCAATTACTTTTATCCAGGTACCAAGGATTGTTACTTTTATTAATGCCGGTGAAATTTCAGCTGCTCCACTCAATAGTATTAATGATGCATTGAAATCGTCGATGAACGTTGATGTTAGGGAAAGAGGTGCTTATGGAATTCAGGCCGATATTAATTTCAGGGGCGGATCATTTGAACAGAATGTGGTAATGCTCAATGGCGTAAAAATGAATGATCCCCAAACAGGGCATTTTCAGCTTAACCTGCCTATTGACCTTACTGATCTTGAGCGAATCGAAACTGTGCATGGTGCTTCTTCGAGCGTTTTCGGAAACAATGCTTTTAGCGGTGCTGTAAACCTGATTACTGGATTAAAGGAAAGCAACGCTGCACGCATTTCATTATCTGCAGGACAAAACAGGTTATTGACCGGGAACCTGGGATTAAATCTGGCTACAAAAAATTTTGATAATTACCTTTCAATCTCTAAAAAAGTGAGCGACGGCTTCACTGAAGACACGGATTTTGATATTTTAAATATTTTCTACAACTCTAAAATCCGTACTTCAATTGGTAATTTGCAGTTTCAGGCAGGTTACCTCGACAAATCATTTGGCGCATGGTGTTTCTACACACCTGTTTATCCAAACCAGTTCGAACAAAACAGAACCTTAATGGCCAATATCAAATTCTTTTCAAATTCAAAGCTGAATATTAATCCTTCTATCTATTTTCGCCGAAATTACGACCGGTTCGAATTGTTCCGTTCCAACCCTCCAGCCTGGTATACCAACCATAATTACCATATGACATCGGTTTACGGCGCTGATATTAATTCCCGCTTCAATTGGATACTGGGTAAAGCTTCGGGCGGTATTGACTGGAATACGGAATCCATAATTTCAAATAAACTCGGAGACCTATTAAACGAACCAATTCATGTAAAAGAAACAGATTCAGTATTTTATGATCACGGTAAAACAAGGCAAAACCTGAACTTTTATCTCGAGAATCATTTTAACTACAATAACTTACATATTTCGGGCAGTATAATGGCCAATTGGAATTCTTCTTTTGCCTGGAGTATTTACCCCGGAATTGATGCTTCATATAGCTTTACACCTGGATTTAAAGCCATTGCTTCTTTTAATATTTCAGGAAGGATACCTTCGTTTACCGATTTGTATTATGTTGGACCGGGCAACCAGGGCAATATCAATCTGGTACCTGAAAAGTCTGTAAATTATGAAATCGGAATAAAATATAATAACAGGTTCCTGGTACTTCAGTCTGCCATTTTTTACAGGCAGGGGAAAGATATTATCGACTGGATTAAGCTAAATGCTGATGATTTATGGCAAAGCGCTAATATTACCAATTTAAACACCACAGGGTACGAAATAATAGCCGGATTTAAATTCAGTGAAGAATTTCCGGTTAGTCATCTGGGAGTAAGTTATACTTATCTTGATATGGCAAAAATAAGCAATGGCTATATTTCGAAATATACGCTTGATTACCTGCGCCACAACATTAATTTAACCTTAAACCATAAAATATTCCGAAACCTTACTGCAGGATGGCTCCTGAATGCCCAATTCAGAAATGGAACATATTTCCCTTATAGTCAGGAAAGCCAAACGTGGCAGCCTTCCGAAAAATTCAGTCCTGTTTATATGGTTGATCTGAAATTAAATTACCACCTCGGAAATTTTGATTTTTTTATTCAGGGTAAAAACTTACTCGATCAGGAACAGGAAAATATCGATAATGTCCCATTGCCAGGCAGATGGATTTCAGGTGGGATTACTGCCAATTTTAGTTTTAAAAAACAATAAATTTGATTCTTTGGCATATTAAACTTTGACAAATTGAATAATTATCCTTTTTTATCCTTGATATCTGAAGGCTATGGTCTGAATTTTAAACAGTTTCGCTGCGGATTCAGTTGAAAAATTTAAATAGTAATTCTGTCAAAGAATCTATGGAAAGTGAAAAAATATTGTGAACGAAAAACCGGCAATATTTAATAAAAAATTGTATTTTAATTTGATAATTAAACGATTTTTTCAAAAAAATGCATGGTTTTTAGAAAAAATATTAATTTTGCAGCTACTTATTAACCTTAAATAAATATTTCTATGAAAAGTTTCAAATTGTTTTTAGTTGCTGCTGCAACTGTATGTATTTCGGCTTTATTTTCTTGTGGAAGCGGTTCTAACGATGAAGGATCCTCTGATTCAACACAGGTTCAGCAAGAACCTACAGTTGAGCAAACTGTTGATTCAACTGCAGCAGCAGATACTTTGAAAAAGTAAATCTGTGTAAGCCATGAAAAAACTGATTCTTTTTATTCCTGCATTTTGCCTGTTATTCCTTATTTCTACATCATGTAATAGTGGAACATCTGGTGATGAAAATTCCGGAGATACAACTATTTCTACGCTTGAAAAGAAAATGGATAAACTCGAAGGTGAAAGCACTGATTCAACAGCTGCTTTAGGCAAAGAGTATACAGCAAAATATATTTGCCCCGACCATTGCAAGGGAAGTGGATCCGATAAACCAGGTACCTGCTCTAATTGTGGAATGGAATTAATTGAAAATACTTCGGTGAGCAAATAATTAAGGGCATTAAATGATAAGTTTACAAGTCTAGGGCAGGATTCGTTCCTGCTTTTTTTATTTCCCGTAAACAGCTAATTATTGATTTTCAGTTATTTTTGTTTAAGAAGAGATGGATCTTAAATTCATCAGTACGAAGGTTCAGATTGGATTAAAAATTATACTTGTTCTTCCATCTTTTTAACAAAAATTCCCTTGCTTTTTCTTCGTGCTGGTTCTTTCCTGCTCTGTAAAATGATTGTCCACCAATGGATTCAGGAAAAAATTCCTGGGCAATAAAATTTCCTTCTCCCATGTGTGAATATTGATATTCGGCGCCATAACCCATTTGTTTCATGAGTTTTGTGGGTGCATTCCTTAGTTGCAGGGGCACTGGCTGGTTGCCTGTTTTTTTAACGAATTCAAGTGCTTCGTCAATAGCCATATAGGCCGAATTACTTTTTGGCGAACTTGCAAGGTAAATTACTGTTTCGGCAAGAATAATACGCGCTTCAGGCATGCCAATTACATTTATAGCCTGGAAACAATTGTTGGCAAGCAATAAGGCATTTGGATTTGCCAGGCCAATATCTTCCGCTGCAAGAATAATCAGTCGCCGTGCAATGAATTTTATATCTTCGCCTCCATCAAGCATCCTTGCAAGCCAGTAAATACCGGCATTTGGATCGCTGCCCCTGATGGATTTTATAAAAGCAGAGATGATATCGTAATGCATTTCACCATCCTTATCATAAAATGCCACATGCTGCTGAAGTTTTTCTGTTACAAGGCTATTGTTTATTAGTACTTCATCTAAATCTTTATTGGAAAATGCCATTAATTCTATTATATTTAACAACTTACGGGCATCACCTCCGGCAAACCGGTATAAAGCTTCAGTTTGTTCTATTTTTATCTTAAGTAATTTTAATTCTGCATCAGATGCTAATGCTCTTTTTATCAGTTTTTCCATGTCTTTTTCTTCCAGCGGATTAAGAATATAAACTTGGCAGCGTGATAAAAGTGGTGATATCACTTCAAAGGAAGGATTTTCTGTTGTAGCCCCGATTAATGAAACAATTCCCTGCTCAACGGCTGATAGCAGTGAATCCTGCTGCGATTTGCTGAATCTGTGTATTTCATCAATAAACAAAATTGGTTTTGGGGAATTGAAAAACTTCTGTTTTTTGGCATTTTCTATGGCCTCTCTTACATCTTTAACACCTGAATGTACAGCACTGAGCGTATACATTGGTCTTTTAAGTTCAAGCGATATGAGCCTGGCAAGTGTTGTTTTACCTACACCTGGTGGCCCCCAGAATATCATCGATGGAAGATTCCCTGATTCCAGTATCTGTGATAAAACACCATTGGGACCAATAATATGTTCCTGTCCAATATAATCTTCAAGTTTTTGTGGCCTTAATCTTTCGGCGAGAGGTATGTTTGAAACCATAATGATATCCTGGATTGTGTTATTTCTGTTTCGTTTTAAACTTTCAAAATGAAAACTTCAAATTAAAACTAAATTTTCTGACTTTTTTCATGAATGTTTTGCTGCAAATTAATAATATTTTCCTGTTGGCTGCCGAAAATTTGAATAATTTTGTACAATAAATCAAAACTTCTTATATGAAAACAAAAATTGCTACAATTTGCTGCCTGATTTTTGCCGGACTTATTGTCATTTCGTGCAACAATAACCAACAGAAACAAGGAACCCAAACCGATTCTACTCAAAGTAACATGCAAAAAAAGGTAAATGAATTTGCCACCTTTAAGTTAACCTCCGACTTAAGCCAACTATCTGATAAAGAGAAACAAATGATTGTTCTTCTGCTCGATGCGGCTAAAATAATAGACGATATATTTTGGGTAGAAGCCTTCGGGGATAAACAGATCGTGCTCGATAGCGCCAGGGACGAAGCGACCCGACGATTTGTCGAAATTAATTATGGCCCCTGGGAAAGACTCAATGACAATGCACCATTTATTACTTCGTTTGGTAAAAAGCCAGAGGGTGCTAACTATTATCCAAAGGATATAACAAAAGAAGAATTTGAAGCCTTTTCGGCTAAGGATAAGAACAGCCAATACACCATTATCCGCAGGGATGATAAAGGAAAACTTATGAGTATTCCTTATCATGTATATTTTAAAGAACAAATACAAAAAATTTCTCAGTTGTTAACAAATGCAGCCAGCCTGGCAGAGGATCCCGGATTAAAAAAATACCTCGAACTCAGGGCCAAAGCGCTGTTAACCGATAATTATTATGAAAGTGATATGGCCTGGATGGATATGAAAACCAATACCCTGGACGTGGTTATTGGCCCTATCGAAAATTATGAAGACGCCCTGTTTGGAATTAAGGCGTCGCACGAATGCTATATTTTAGTTAAAGACAAGGAGTGGAGTGTGAAACTGGCCAAATATTCTAAATTGCTACCTGAACTGCAGAAACAGCTTCCTGTAGATGAAAAATATAAGAAGGAAAGTCCGGGCTCTGATTCTGACCTTAATGCTTACGATGTAGTGTATTATGCGGGTGATTGTAATGCAGGAAGTAAAACCATTGCAATAAATTTGCCTAACGATGAAAAAGTGCAGATGAAAAAGGGAAGCCGTCGTCTTCAGCTTAAAAATGCAATGCAGGCTAAGTTTGATAAAATAATGAAACCAATTGCCGGATTAATAATCAGTCCTGATCAGATTATCCACGTAAAATTTAATGCATTTTTCGAAAACGTTATGTTTCATGAAGTTGCTCATGGCCTGGGAATTAAAAATACAATTGATGGTAAAGGTACTGTTAGGGATGCTTTAAAGGAAAAATATTCAGCCCTTGAAGAAGCAAAAGCCGATGTCCTTGGCCTGTATATGATTACAAAACTGAAAGAAATGGGCGAACTTGATGTTGATCTCAAGGACAATTATGTAACTTTTATAGCCGGAATTTTCCGTTCTGTAAGGTTTGGCGGCGCCAGTGCACATGGAAATGCTAATCTTATCACCTACAGCTATTTTAAAGAAAAAGGTGCCTTTACCCAAAACCAGGATGGAACATGCGTCGTTGATTTCGACAAAATGGCAGCAGCCATTAATTCACTTTCTGAACTAATTATCCGTTTGCAGGGCGATGGTAATTACCAGGGAGTTACTGATTTATTAGATGCCAGGGCAAAGGTTGACAATGAATTGAAAACAGACCTTGAAAAAATAGCAAAGGCCGGAATTCCAAGGGATATTGTTTTTGAACAGGGTAAAGAAGCTTTGGGTCTCTGATATTGCACAGATACAAAATTTCATTTAAGAATTAGTAAAAGAAGAATTAATGATTTATAAGGGATAATCAGCTATAAGGCTGATTATCCTTTGTATTTTTTAAAGCTTTTATTTATAAAAACAGGGGATACAAACTCAATAACCGGTTAACATTTTGGAATTTGGGTAAATCTTTTTTGGAGGTATTTAAATTATCTTGCGTAGTAATCTGTTTACTTTAAGTTATTGACAGATCTGTTTTTTGACCCGTTTTGGGAATGAAGAAGCTGAATTTTGAACCTTTCCCTTCCTGGCTTTCCACCCATATTTTTCCGCCATGCATTTCAACAAATTCCCGACAAAGAATTAAACCCAAACCCGTTCCCCTTTCATTTTCGGTACCAACTTTGGATTTAAAACTCCCTGCCGTGAATATTTTATCTATATCGTGACCGGAAATTCCAATTCCATTGTCTTCAACAAAGAACTCAATATTATTTTCCGTTAAATTACATGAAAGCTTTATTTGTCCTCCTTTTTGGGTAAACTTTAAGGCATTTGATATCAGGTTTCTCATGATGGTGTTCATCATATCAATATCGGCATTAAAATCAAAATCAAGGCTTAAATCCGTTTGAATAGTAATATTTTTTCTAATAGCTTCGCCCGTAAAAAGGTTAATGTTTGATTTTAAAAATTCTGTAATATTTATGGAAACCGGCTTTATTTCTATGCCTTTCATTTGCGCAGATGCCCATTCGAATAAATTTTTCATTAATTCATAACTCAATTGTGCAGAACTATGTATCAGTTTTGAAAATTCGAGTATTTTTTCGCGCGGAATGTTTTCTATATTATTGATGATTAATCCTGAAAAACCAACAAGTGCATTGAACGGATTTTTCAAATCGTGTGAAATAATAGAGAAAAACTTATCTTTTGTATTGTTTAATCTTTTAAGTTCATCTTCGGTTTCTTTTTTATTTGAAATAATAGAACTCAGCGAAATGAATATTTCAAGGAATTCTTTGTTTTTTATGTCCATTTCCTCACGGAGGATAATTAAAATACAACCATGAAGTTTTCCATCTTTTTTTTGTCCGATAATAAGTAAATTACCAACCTTGAACTGCGAATTTATTTCTGAATATTTTTGCTCCGGTAGGATGTTTTTCAGAAAGGATTTGGTGCCTCCTTTATATTCTACGAGTACTTCCTTATCGAGTAAATTAAAGATATGTGTATTAATTCTGAATGTAGATTTGTATGGAATATAATCAAACATTCCGGAATTTTTATGCAATGATTCATTACTGATTCCATAAAACCTGAATGGCTTTGTTTCTCTACTTTCCGGATTGACCGCAGCAAAGATAATGATACTGTCAGGAAGGTATTGATTTATTATTTCTCCTGTAAAATCATATATTTCATCTGGCGATTTTAAATTTAAAAACCTGAAAGTATAATTTATAAGCAAATCGAGATTTGCAAAGTACCTGAATTTTTTTTCCTCGGTTATTTTTTCATAGGTAATGTCTTTTGAGGTACCCAATAATTCATAAATTTTACCCTCTGCGTTTGTCAATACTTTCACAAAATCCCGAAACCAGAACAGCCTGCCGTCTTTGTGTATTCTTCTGCATTCATAGGTTATACTTGATATCTTTTCATCAAGTAAATCCTGTAAATGGTCTATTACTGCCAACCTGTCACTTTTCTCTGTAAGACTTATCCATTCATTTAATAATGGTTTAATCTCATTTGAATTATAGCCTAAAATGTGTAAAAGATTTTCATCAATATTTATTTTTGTTAAATCGGCGCTTAGTTCCCAGACCCCTGAATTTGTCGATTTTATTGCAAAATTGTATTTCAACCTGTTACGGTTAAGGGTTTCAATGGTTCTTTTATGTTCATCAATATTTTTTAAAACTCCCTGGAAACCCACTATTTCTCCAAACTGGTTCTGTATTACTGTACTGGTAACTTCCACCCAAATGCTCATAAGCTTTTTATGTAAAAGCTTTATTTCGATGGTTTTGGAATATTTATTCATCGAATGGGAACCTTTTTTTAAAAGTTCTCTTTCTTTTCGTATAGTGTCTCTTATGAGCTGGAATGAGATGGGTGTAACCAATTCGCTGAGCGGTTTCAGGTAATATACTTCGGGCGTAAATCCTGTAATCTTAGCTATGGATGGACTTATAAATATGGTTTTTAACCGCACAGAGCTTGTCCACACTACATCATGAATGTTTTCAGCAAGCAGTCGATATCTTTTTTCACTTTCAACCAGGGCAAGTTCAGCTTTCTTTCTTTTGTTTATGTCGTTGATTATTATTTGGTATGCATTGTCAGGTAAAAGTTTTGTATGGGTGGATACAAATATTTTTTTCCCGTCTTTGCGCTGAAGTATATGTTCGTTGGAGAATTCAGTCGAAGGTTCTTTCAGGTTTTTAGGCGATAAGCCGGCCGGAATATCTTCATCTATAAATAAGTCATTTATTTTTTTTCCAAGTAATTCGTCAGTAGTGAACCTGGTAAGAACCAAAGTTTTATTATTTACTTTAATAATTTCACCTTTACTATTGCCAATAATAATAGCTACAGCTGATTCTTCAACTAGCCTTTCAAGAAATTTTTTATTTTCACGATAGTCATCAATTTCTTTTTGATACCGTGAAATTTTATCCAGCAATTCTTTTTTCTCAAGGCTATCCATACAAGTAAAAAATAGTTTTTTTAAATTATTTTTTCATGTGAATTAGGCATTCCGAAGATACAAATATTTTTAAAGTTATCAATACTGCCATTTTATTTCTATGGTTAATAACCCAATGCTGGATTGTTTTGCTAATTCATTATATTTGCGCGCTAAAACAATTTTATGGACGAAAAATATATTCTCAGGCTTTCGAAAGAGTTTAATTTGCCTAAAAATAATGTTTCAAATACCCTTAAATTACTGAACGAAGGGGCAAGTGTTCCGTTTATCAGCAGGTATAGGAAGGAGCTTACCGGTCAACTTTCTGAAGTTCAGATATCAGAAATTAAAAAATTTTATGATAAACTGCTTGAAATTGTCGAAAGAAGAGCCAGCATTATTAATGCAATTGAAAAAGCAGACAAAATGACGGATGAAATTCGGCAGAAAATTGAAGCTGCCGAAACTTTAACCGAACTTGAGGACATTTACCTTCCATATAAACAAAAAAGGAAAACCAGGGCTTCGAAAGCTAAAGAATTAGGCCTGGAACCTTTGGCAGAACTAATTATAAAACAACAAAATATTGATATTGAACTAAAAGCAGAAGAATTTCTTACCGAACTTGTTCCTGATGTACAGGAAGCTTTGCAGGGTGCGAGAGATATAATTGCAGAAATGGTAAACGAAAACCAGAAAGCCAGGGAAATTATCAGAAAACTATTTGAAAAAGAAGCGGTTATTAATTCAGTAATGGTGAAAGGAAAGGAGTTGGAGGGAGAAAAATACAGGGATTATTTTGAATGGGAAGAATTATTGCCAAAATGTCCGTCGCATAGGATTCTGGCCATGTTCAGAGGTGAAAATGAAGGTTTCCTTAAACTTGATGTTAGTCCTGAAAAAGTAAAATCTATACAGTTGCTCGAAAAATTATTCCTGAAAGCCAATAACGAATGTTCTGAGCAGTTTTCCCTCGCTATTTCAGATTCCTACACAAGACTTTTAAAACCATCCCTTGAGACCGAAATCCGCAATTTTTATAAAGAAAAAGCAGATACCGAGGCAATTAATGTCTTTGCAAAAAACCTGAGACAACTCCTTCTTGCCTCTCCTCTTGGTCAAAAGAGGGTTTTGGCCGTTGATCCCGGATTTAAATCAGGATGTAAAGTGGTATGTCTCGATGCTCAGGGCAACCTTTTGTTCAACGAAACCATTTATCCTCATCCACCACAATCAGACACTGTTACAGCTGCTAAAAAACTAAAACATCTCGTTGAATCGTACCAGGTTGAAGCCATTGCTATTGGAAACGGAACTGCAGGCAGGGAAACCGAAACATTTATAAGACATTATGTCAGGTTTGATAGGGAAATACAGGTATTTGCCGTGAACGAAAGTGGGGCATCCATATATTCAGCTTCTGCCGTGGCCCGCGAAGAATTTCCTGATTACGATGTAACCGTTCGGGGTGCAGTTTCAATAGGTCGCCGTTTAATGGATCCCCTGGCTGAACTGGTTAAAATAGATCCAAAATCAATTGGAGTTGGTCAGTACCAGCACGATGTTGATCAGACGAAACTTCAGCAAAGTCTCGATTCTGTAGTAGAAAGTTGTGTGAATTCTGTTGGGGTTGACCTGAATACTTCAAGTAAACAATTGCTTACTTATGTTTCCGGATTAGGACCACAACTAGCGCAAAACATTGTGGATTACAGGCGTGAAAACGGTGCGTTTCATACAAGAAACGAACTGATGAAGGTAAAAAGGATGGGGGCGAAAGCTTTTGAGCAGGCTGCCGGCTTCCTCCGAATTCCGGGGGCTACAAATCCTCTTGATAACAGTGCAGTGCATCCTGAATCTTACTTTGTGGTTGAAAAAATGGCAAAAGATTTAGGTAAATCTGTCGGGGAGCTGGTTTCTGATAAAGAGTTAAAGAAAAAAATCAATATCGAAAAATACGTTGACGGTAAGGTTGGAATACCAACACTTAAAGATATACTTGATGAATTGGAAAAGCCTGGCCGGGATCCCAGGTCAAAAATTAAAGTTTTCGAATTTGAACAAGGCATTCGCACAATAGATGATGTGAAACCAGGTATGGTTTTACCGGGAATAGTTACGAATATTACCAATTTCGGCGCTTTTGTTGATATTGGCGTTAAACAGGATGGACTGGTTCATATTTCGCAGTTAAAAAATGGCTTTGTCAGCAATCCCTCTGAGGTAGTGAATCTCAACCAACATGTTAAAGTTAAAGTTTTGGAAGTTGATGTAAACAGAAAGCGTATTCAATTAACTATGAAGGATTTATGATGTTTTTTGTTTTCTGGAATAAACCGGTTATGTATTATGGAAATTCTTTACGAAGATAACCATCTGATAATAATAAATAAGGCTTGTTCTGAAATTGTTCAGGCAGATAAAACCGGTGATCCTTCATTGCTCGACCATTTAAAAATTTATATAAAAAATAAATACAACAAGCCGGGCGAAGTTTTCCTGGGGCTTGTTCACCGGCTCGATCGCCCAACAAGTGGCATTGTAGTATTTGCAAAAACATCAAAAGCCCTTTCGCGCATGAATCAGATTTTTAAAGACCGTAATCTTAAAAAGCTGTATTGGGCAGTTGTTGATAATAAGCCAGAAAATCAACAGGGACAACTTAAACATCATCTGGTTAAAAATGAGGCCCAGAATAAATCCTATGCCTTTTCATCGCCCAAACAAGGAAGTAAGGAGGCTTTGCTAAATTATGCCCTGCTTGCCAGCTCAGATAATTATTATTTGCTTGAAATAGAGCTTTTAACAGGGCGTCACCACCAGATAAGGGCTCAACTGGCAACCATGGATTGCCGGATTAAAGGCGATATGAAATATGGCTTCCCCAGGCCAAACAAAGATGGCGGTATTCATCTTCACGCACGCTATCTTGAATTTATCCATCCTGTTAAAAAAGAAAAAATATGCATTACAGCCCCTGTGCCGGCTGATAAATTATGGAAACTGTTCGAGACGGTTGCCCGTAAAGTTCAACCTTAAAATCAACAAAAAAGCTTATTATCCATTTTTTAATTTCAAAATACTTTTCGGTTTATTTTAATATAAAATTTTTGTCTGAAATTTATCCCGGAACTTAACCCCTTTTCTTTAAAAAAGCCTGGTTAAATCCAACGGGTAATAATGCACTAACACTTTCAAGGAGGATGGATCTTTTCCTTCCATATAAAATTAATTTAATCTGCCCGTTATTCCTGTTTTCTGATTCCAGCAACACCTGTCTGCACGCTCCACACGGCGGAATTGGCTCATCAATATATTCGTTGTTCGATTTGGCCGCAATGGCAATAGCTATGATTTTATTTTCCGGAAAATTCGAATTGGCATAAAAAACGGCTACCCGCTCAGCACATATGCCTGATGGATAGGCAGCATTTTCCTGATTTGAACCTTGCACCACATTTCCATTATCGAGTAAGACTGCCGCACCTACAGAAAATTCAGAATACGGGGAGTAGGAGGATTGACTCGCTTCCTTTGCCTTGTTAATTAAATGGTTCAATTCAGGATCAGTAAGTTCGCTGGCATCAAATTCTTTGTAATTGATAACGATTTGTTTTTCTTTCATTTTTCGACGAACTTTTCGGTTTGTTTAGATGAATTTATAACTATGGATGGGGAATCCTCTTAAAAACTGGTCAATTGGCATTTTCTTTTTGCCTTCGAGTTGAACCTCAGTGGGTGAAATAAAGCCTTCATTTGCAGCTATTAACAATGTTTTCTCTTCCAGTTTAATCGAGCCAGGTTCCATGCCATGTTTTTCAGCCCTGTAACTTGTTTCAAAAATCTTGATGGTCAGCTGTTTGCCGCTTTCTTTGTTTTCGATTACCGACCATGCACAGGGATATGGGCTTAAACCCCTTATAAAATTGTAAATTTTTATTACATTTTTATTCCAGCCAATCCGGCAGTTTTCCTTAAAAATTTTTGGTGCAGGTTTTAATTCTTCGTTTTGATTAAGTTCTTGTTGTTTTACAGCCTTAAAAGTTCCTGATGCAAGAAGCTCAATTGTCTGAATCACAAGTTCTTGCCCTTCTATCATCATTCTGTCGTGGAGATGTCCGGCAGTTTCATTTTCAAAAATCTCCATTTCGTGTTTCAGTAAGATTTTTCCTGTATCAATTTCATTATCAATTAAAAAAGTAGTTAGTCCGGTTTTGTTTTCACCATTGATAATGGCCCAGTTAATGGGTGCGGCTCCCCTGTACTGCGGCAATAATGAAGCATGAAGATTAAAAGTGCCAATTTTGGGCATTTTCCAGACTTGTTCGGGCAGCATTCTGAATGCGACCACTATTTGTAAATCAGCATTCAGTGATTTTAGTTCTTCGATGAATTCAGGACTTTTTAGTTTTTCAGGCTGCATTACTTTTAAATGCTGTGATTGTGCAAATTTTTTAACTTCCGGTTCATGAACCTGAAGCCCTCGCCCCGATGGTTTATCAGGTGCCGTAACTACCCCTGCCACGGTGTAGCCTTTTTCTACTATTGCTTTTAGAATTGCTACCGAAAACTCCGGTGTTCCCATAAATACAATTCTAAGTTTTTTGGCTTCCATACAATTTTACTTCTGTTTTCAGTTAATTCTTATTTTATCCTGCTTTCAGTTATTGCAAATTTATCAAAAATATTGGCCAATCATAATTTGATTTGCACTGATTCAATTGGAATATTTAATTTCGCAAATTTGAAATTTCTTAATATGCAAAAGATTGAACTGCTCAAAAAGCTCTTGCCTGGATTTTTACCTTTAATTGTTTTTATCCTGGTTGACAGTTTCCTCGGTACCCTGGCCGGTATCCTCTTTGCCATTGGTTTTGGAATCATTGAAATGGCATTTATTTTTCTGCGCGAAAAGCGGTTTGATAAATTTATAATTGGGGATACCCTGTTGTTGGTAGTTTTAGGTCTTTTATCGATATATCTCGAAAATGATATTTTCTTTAAGCTTAAACCGGCCCTTATTGAGTTGATATTCTGCTTATTAATTGGCGTTTCCGTTTTTTCACCTGCCAATCTTCTTTTGAACATGAGCAAAAGATACATGACCGGAATTGAAATGAACGATCAGATGGTAAAAAGCTTTAACAGGAGCCTGGGCATTTTGTTCTGGATGTTTTTACTTCATGTGATAAGTATTGTATATTCGGCTTACTTTATGAGCAAAGAAGCCTGGGGTTTTATAAGTGGGGGGCTTTTTTACATCTTATTTGGTCTGTATTTTATTTATGAATTGGTTTCGAAGAAACTAAAACTTAAAAAAACAGCCAAAGAAGAATGGTTTCCGCTGGTGGACGAAGAGGGCCGAATTACCGGGAAGGCGCTGCGCTCAGTATGTCATTCAGGAACCATGTTTTTACACCCTGTGGTTCATGTTCATATTTTTAATCACCAGGGACAGCTTTTTCTTCAGAAAAGATCGTTGAATAAAGATACCCAACCTGGTAAATGGGATACTGCTGTGGGCGGTCATATTTCCTTAGGCGAAAGCCTTGAAACCGCAATCGCCAGGGAAGTAAAGGAAGAAGTTGGCCTCGAGAACCTTCAATATAGTTTTGTAGAAAAATATGTTTGGCAAAGCCAGATAGAAAGGGAACTTACTTATGTTTTTTTTGCCTTGCAAAATGGCAAAATTGATATTAACCCGGATGAAATTGATGAAGGCAGGTTTTGGACGAAAAGTGAAATTGAAAGTTCAATTGGGAAAAACATTTTAACACCCAATTTTGAAGAGGAATGGAAAAAATATAGAAAACTATTCTTTACAAAAATAAAATAAACATGACATATTGACGCTTATTGTGGATTTGTAATTTTCAAATACTAAAATTTTCATCTAATTTTTTGAAAACACGATTTTATGGGTCGCTTATAAATATTATTTACGGCTATTGGCCCGGCGAATCAAATTTCATGAAGTTAAGCACAAAATAAAACTATAGCTTTAATTGATTATGAATTATAAACTTGATATTTAGTAAGTTTTCTGGTTAAATATACATGCAAAAAAATAATCTGTGGTGCTCAATTTATCCTACCTTGTTTAAAACTATTAATAAAACCATAATTGACATTATTAAATTATAAATGACATAATGTCGTGTATTATTTCATAACCGATGATGAATTGATTAATTTTCATCTAATTTTCTTAAAACAGGATTTTCTGGTTTCGCTAAATATTATGTGTCTATCAGAGCATTGCTTCCAAACTATTCTTGTCCACTTAAACTTAATTTAAAACTAAAATGAAAAATTGTTATAATTCAGGTATTTAACTTAAATTTTATCCCTGATGGCCCTAATTTATTTGTAAATTTTTTGGTGCTCATTTGCCTGTTTAAATAAATTGTCTTTAAAAAATGAAATTACAAAATTCGATGAAATTAAATTATGCTTTACAAAAATAAATAATGTATGTCAATTTGTCTGGTAAGATAAGCTCTTTCTGGGATAAATGTAAAATTTTCATCTAATTTCTTTAAAATACGTTTTTATGGCTGATTTATATCCGTCAATGTCTTGATAATGGACCACCGCGCTATTTTATCCGCATTTGAAATCTTCGCATTTGCAGGACTGGTTGAGGGCATAGTGTGTAAAGTAATTTTGTCATTTTTGTTGTTGTATTTATGATAGAATTTTTCTGCTTGTTTGCCGTTAAAAATCACATGGCGTATTCCTGGATATATATTTAACAAACCATTAATATCATTTGGAACTTCATTTTTTATTGATGAATCAAGACTTCCTGGTCTTTCGCAGTATTTTAATGTGTCCCATATAGATAATGAGTTATTTATAATTAGTCTTGTTTTTTCACTATAAATTTTTGAAAAAGGTTGATTAAAAATTAAAAACAAAATTTTCCAAAATGCATTTTGTTCGTGTGCATAATATTCATTTGCCTGCAGTGAAGCTCTTCCAGGCATTGTTCCAAGGATTAAAACTAAACTTTTTTCAGATACAACCGGTGGGAATGAATATACTTTCAATTTAAATTAAAATGAAATTTTGTACGACTTAAAATTAACTGATTCAATGTTAAATAACGCTATTAATTTATAATAAATTCTAAGTTTCTTTGGTTTAAACAATAGAGTGGTTAATTTTACCAAAATAATTTAATTTTGTAAAAAAAACAATATGTTCGGTAATAACCGGGAGGGATTTATTTCTTCCTATAAAAAATTAAAAAAAATGAAAAGTGTGAAGTTTGTTTTGCCGGTATTGGTGCTGGGGATTTTTGCCTTTACCTTGTTTCACAGCGGTAAGAAAGAGAAAGTATTGATGGAAATTCTTACCAAGAGCATGGAAGCTGGTCATTACCAGCCTGTTAAAATTGATAAAGGTTTGTCGGTCAAAGTGTATGATTTTTATCTTAAAAGCCTTGATTATAACAAGCGCTACCTGATTAAAGAAGACATTGATAAGCTTGAAAAGTATAAATCAAAGATTGATGAAGAAATTAAACAGGTTAAATTTGAATTTTTTGATTTAAGTGTTGAACTTATCAATAAGCGAATTAAAGAAACCGAAGCCATCTTTCAGGAAATTCTTGACAAACCGTTCGATTTTGAAAAAAATGAATATTTCGAATCTGACCCTGAAAAAATGGATTTTCCGAAAAATGAAAAGGAACGCTACGAAAGATGGAGACAATTGCTTAAATATCAAACTCTTGTTAAATTAAGCGACCTGATGACAATTCAGGAAAATGCCATAAAAGATAAGGATACATCTTATAAGGTATTAGAATTCAGTGAATTAGAAAAAAATGCTCGCGATAAGGTGAAAGCGGATTATAAGGAACTTTACCGCAGGATTAACCAGCTTACCGAAACGGACAGGCTGGATGCTTACCTGAATGCATTTCTCGGAAGTTACGATCCGCATACTGAATACATGGAGCCTAAAGATAAAGAGAGATTTGATTACGAATTCTCAGGTCAGCTGGAAGGAATAGGGGCCCAATTGCAGGAACAAAATGGTTATATCAAAGTAGCCAGCCTGGTGCCCGGAAGTCCTTCTTGGAAACAAGGTATTCTCAAACCTGGCGATATTATTCTTAAGGTAGCCCAGGGGGACGGCGAACCTTTAAGCATTGTGGATATGCGAATTGACGAAGCTGTCAGATATATCAGGGGTAAAAAAGGCACTGAAGTCAGACTTACAGTAAAAAAACCAGATGCTTCTATAATCGTCATTTCGATTATTAGAGATATTGTTGTGCTTGAAGAAACTTATGCAAAATCTGCCATTTTAAAAATGGAAGGTTCTTCCAAAAGAATTGGCTACATTTTTTTACCTTCTTTTTATTCCAATTTCGAAAACAGAAATGGCAGACGTTGTGCTACAGATGTGGAACATGAAATAGAAAAACTTAAAAAAGAGGATGTGGACGGTATCATTCTCGACCTCAGAAACAATGGAGGCGGCTCGCTTATGGATGCTGTTGAAATGGCCGGACTTTTTATTAAGGATGGCCCTGTAGTGCAGGTAAAATCCAGAGGGGGATCACCAACATTGCTTAAAGACAACGATTCGAGGATTCAATATGATGGAGAAATGTTGGTGCTTGTGAATACGCAAAGTGCTTCGGCTTCAGAAATTATGGCTGCTGCAATGCAGGATTACGGAAGGGCAGTTATTGTTGGTGCCCCATCAACATTTGGTAAAGGAACTGTGCAAAGGTTTATTGAATTGGATGATTTTGTAAATGATTCATATTCTGATGTTAAACCCTTAGGTTCTTTAAAAATTACCACTCAGAAATTTTATAGAATTAATGGCGGAGCAACACAGTTGAAAGGTGTAATTCCAGATATTATTCTTCCGGATATTTTCCAGGCTATTGAAATTGGTGAAAAAGAACTCGATAACCCTATGGTGTGGGATGAAATTTCACCTGCTTCATATAAAAAATGGCCAATACCAGTTACAAATTTGCAGGAATTAAAGGATAAAAGTAATTCAAGAGTTTTGGCAAATAATACATTTAACCTTGTTAAAGAAAATTCTGCCCGGATGCTGACACTTAAAAACCAGACAAAATATACATTGAATTTGAAATCCTATAAACTGGAACAAGAAAAACTAAATTCGGAATCAAAGAAATTTGATAAAATGCTCGATTCAAAAACAAAGCTCGATGTAATTGGTATTGCCGAAGATATGATGAAAATGGAAACTGATTCTACAAAAACAATTGCATTTAAGGCATGGATGTCAAATCTTAAAAAAGATGCATACCTTGAAGAGGCTGTCAATATTATTGAAGAAGTAAAATAAATTTTCAGGACTTCGAAGATTCTGCTTTTTTAATAAGCAATTTATTTATCTCCTTTATCAGCGCGGGTCCTTCATAAATAAAGCCGGTGTAAATCTGAACAAGACTTGCACCGGCTTCTAGTTTTTCAATGGCATCACTTGCCGACATAATTCCGCCTACACCAATTACCGGAATTTTATTGCCGGATTTTTTTACAATGTACCGGATTATTTCTGTTGATTTATTTTTTAATGGCTGTCCACTTAAACCTCCGGTACCAAAACTTTCAACTTCAGCATTACTATACGACAAATTTTCACGTGTAATGGTTGTGTTGGTGGCGATAATCCCACTTGTGGATGTTTGCTGCACAATTTCAATGATGTCATCTATTTGTCCGAAAGTTAAATCCGGCGCAATTTTTAATAAAACCGGTTTTGGTTTTGGCATGGCAATGTTAAGATCCCTGAGTGTTTCAAGTAGTTTTTTTAAAGGTTCTTTTTCCTGGAGTTCCCTTAGATTTGGTGTATTTGGCGAGCTAATATTTATAGCAAAATAATCTACATACGGATAAAGTGCATTATAGGCCACAATGTAATCATCAATGGCTTTTTCATTGGGGGTATTTTTATTTTTTCCAATATTTCCCCCGATAATCAGGTTAGATTTCTTTTTTTTTAATTTCCTGATTGCATTTTCTACGCCCTGGTTATTGAAACCCATCCTGTTTATAAGTGCTTTGTCTTTCTTAAGCCTGAAAAGTCTTGGTTTTGGATTTCCAGGTTGAGCAATCGGGGTTAGTGTTCCGATTTCCACAAATCCGAAGCCCAGGTTGCCCAACATATCAAATACAATGGCATCTTTATCGAGACCGGCGGCAAGTCCGACTGGATTTGGAAATTTGAGACCAAAAAGTTCTTTTTCAAGAACAGGATGATGAACCCGGAATAACTTCCGAACCAGAAAACCTGCACCTGGTAAGCATTTTGCAATTTTAAAACAGGTGAAAACAAAATTATGGATTTGTTCGGGGGCGAATTTAAAAAGTATTGGTCGAATTAGGGATTTGTACATTTCCAGATTTTTAGGCACAAATATAAATAAGAAATCAGATCTGAAAATTTAATTTGAATTAAAATAATGAAGTACAAAATAAGGTAAAATAAGGAACAATTTTCTACAAATTGAGTTAAAACATTGATTATTAAATAAATAATCATTTACTAATCCAAGTTAATTGTGCTTTTTGTAAAATTAACTTAACTTCATTAGAATGATTTATATAAGTCAACAGTACATAATGTAAAAAAATATGGAAATCTGGAGCGGTTAATTCTAAGTTAGAAATGTAAATTTTCGAATTAATTTTTTCGAATTCTGTGAATTTGTATTCAGGTTTCTTCAGCCTTTTCTTTTTTGGGCTTTAATTCTTCAAAAGTATTGTCATCGTAAAAAACTACAACCTTTTTTATTAATCTTGGCCGTGATTCTTTCACAGTTTCTTCGTGGGTTATTGCATTCCTGGTTTGTGATTCGGAAACAGCAGGGGCAACTACAGACTGTGATTCTTTTGAAAGATCAAAGTTTAATTGAGACTGGCTATTTTCAGTGAACATTTCTCCTTTGCCGAGAACCAGCCATTCTGCATTTAGTTTTGGAAAGTTCAGAAGCACTTTCTGCAAAAAATCAAGGCTTGGATTGTTTCTGCCCGATAATATATGCGAGATACTTGAACGCTGAACACCAATTATGTCAGCAAATCGGGCAGAGGATAATTGCTGTCGGGTAAGAAAACGTAAAATCCTGTCTTTGATCTCAATTTCGCTCATGTTACAAATGTAATAATTAAATAATTCACATATGTAATTTTTGTAAACATTTATACATTACATATGTAAACAATTATAAAACATTATTCATTGCTTTAAGCGACTTTTTGTATTGAGGATTGACACTATCCCAACTTCTATATTATAGTTGTTATTTTGAGCACCAAAATTTCAATTTTAAGAGCTTTTATCATATTATACGAGGATTACCTCTCATTTAGCTAAATAAATGGGTAAAAAATAGCGATTTTCCAAAATCTCAAATCATATTGTGGCAATTGAGCCAGGTTAATAGCATTTATTGGCAAATTAACGACTTAAAGTAAAAGTTGAAAAGGCACAAAACAGGCTTTTTAACTCAGTAAGCTCATTTTCAGGAAATTATTGGATTAAAAACGACTTTTAATTAACAATTTTGCGTGTAGCAAGAGTTTTACTTTACGAAAAACAGCATAAAATACTGGAATACAATATTTTAGAATGCTTAAAGTTACATATGTATACATATTCTTCCATAAATGTTTTGTGTTGTAAATTTCAGTTAAACTAAAGTTGCACTTGCTCGACGTAATTAACTGATTTTGTGAGCGTTGTTATGTGTTTCCCCGCTTCTTGACTGGGATCCGCCCGACGTTTACATTTGTTTCTGAAAAATTTGCAATTTGTTTGTTTACTTATGTAATTTATTAATTCGACAGGTTGCTTTAGATTAAAATAATTTACATATGTGAATCAGTGATGCTGAAATTCTGGTTCTGAAATTTGACCTTTGAATAAGTTTGCAGATTCTAACTGAGCGATTAATTTTGCACATAGTTTATTTATTTTTTTCAGCAGGTGATTAAATAGTTTACCTGTAAAATTTCTAACCACTAATATTTTAATTATGAAACTTCTTGAAGGTAAAGTTGCCATTATCACTGGTGCCGCCAGAGGCATTGGTAGGGCTGTTGCGCTTAATTTTGGCAGGAACGGTGCCAATATTGCATTCACTGATATGAGAATAGATGATAACGTTTTATCGCTTGAAAAAGAATTGGCAGATATGGGTGTTAAGGCCAAAGGATATGCGTCTGATGCATCTAATTTTCAGCAATCGCAGGATATTGTGAATAAAATAACCGAAGATTTTGGCAAAGTAGATATTCTAATCAATAATGCCGGAATTACCAGGGATACTTTATTAATGAGAATGACAGAAGAACAATGGGACCTGGTACTGAATGTGAACCTGAAATCGGCATTTAACCTTACAAAAGCTGTATTGGGCCCAATGATGAAGCAAAGAGGTGGTTCTATTGTAAATATGAGTTCAATTGTAGGTGTTGGCGGAAATGCCTCACAGGCAAACTACTCTGCTTCAAAGGCCGGTATGATTGGATTAACAAAATCTACAGCCAAAGAGTTAGGTTCCAGAAATATCAGATGTAATGCTATTGCTCCGGGATTTATTGTAACAGATATGACAGCTGCCTTGCCTGAAAAAGTAGTTGAAGAATGGGTAAAAAGCATTCCAATGAAAAGAGGAGGAACAGCTGATGAAGTAGCAAACACTGCATTATTCCTTGCTTCTGATTTATCTTCCTATGTAAGTGGACAAGTAATACAGGTTACAGGAGCAATGCTTATTTAATTTTTAAATCGTTTAAAAACTGCTATTTGCGGTTTCATTGTTTTTTTTATATTTTGGCATAAGTTTAATAAATACTACCAAAATGACGCTAGATTTTACTAATCCAATTGAAGATTCAATAACAAATCCGACAGGTTCCTTAAAAGTGACTATGAAAGGCAAAGTAACAGCCAATTCTTTAAATATAAGGGCCGAAGCAAGTAAAGATGCCAAAGTTGTTGCTAAACTTTCCCTGAATGATGTTGTGGATATAATTAACCTTCAGGGTGAATGGTATAAAATTCTTTATAATAATAGCCCTGCCTATGTTTTTGCTCAGTTTATTCAAGAAACCGTAAAAAAAGGGGTTGTAAATGCCAATTTATTGAATATCAGAAGCAAACCTGATAAAGAAGCAGATAAGCTTGCACAAATAACCAAAGGAACTGAAGTTGTGATTGTTGAGGAAATTGATCAATGGTATAAAGTTAGATACCAGGATGGATTTGGTTATGTTTTTAGCGAATTTATTGACATTAAAGGCGATGAAAATGTTAAAAAGTTTCTGATGCAGGATGCTGATTTGTTAAATGCAGCACTGGAGCCTTTAAAAAAATTGGATGAAACCGGAAACAGAACTGAACTTATCGTGCGTTCACTGTACAATAAATATGGTAACCTGCTTGGTTTATTAAGCCGAAAATTAAATATTGAGCTGGCCGCTTCAATAGCCGTTTTAAGTGTTGAAAGCGGCGGTATCGGAATGGATAAAGGAAGGGTATTAATTCGTTTTGAAAATCATTTGTTTTACAAGTACTGGGGGAAATTCAACCTTGATATTTATCAGAAGCATTTTAAATTTAGTTCTTCTGTAAATTGGCAGGGACATAAGTTCAGGCGCGATGAATCTTCTGAATGGATTGATTTTCACGGAAACCAGGATTTAGAAAATGAAGTTTTCAATTTTGCCTGCAGCCTTGATTACGAAAAGGCTCTATTGTCAATTAGTATGGGCTTGCCTCAAATTCTTGGCAGTAATGCATCGATCATTGGATATGAAACTCCTCAGAAAATGTACGAAGCTTTTACCAAAGATATTCGTTTCCATTTGATTGGATTTTTTGATTTTTTAAGCCCAACTATGAAAGATGCTTTTAGAAGGAAAGATTTTGTTACAATTGCACAACATTATAATGGGTCAGGACAAGCCCAAAAATATGCCAAGTTCATTTCAGATTATTACAATGCTTTTCCTTCGCACCTTGTTAAATAATTTTTTGGATAAATTATAGAAATATTCTTCAAATATCCGATATGGCTGGTTATACCAGCCATTTTAATTGCTTCTGCTTTGTCTTTTTTATTATATTATAAGGATAAAAAGTTGAGCAGCAGTAAAAATTATTTATTATACCTGCTCCAAATTCTGAGGTTCGTTGTTTTATTTGTCCTTTCGCTACTGGTTTTATCTCCGGTTATAAAATATATTACCAGAAATTTTGAACTTCCTGTCATCATTATTGCCCAGGATAATTCTGAATCAATCGGCTTGGCAAAACCGCAGGGGAACTTTTCATTTTCGGAATATTTTAAAAATATCGAAACCATTCAAACTAAGCTTGGCCCTGACTACAAGGTGAGGAATTTTTCGTTCAGCAGCGGGGTTGAAGAAGGAATAAACCGGAATTTAAAGGGTAAAGCCACCGATTTTTCATCACTAATTGACAAAATTAATGAATCGTTTGCCGGATTCAACAATATGACGTTAATAGTCGCCAGCGATGGCCTGTTTAATAAAGGCCAGAACCCCGTATTCGCAGCGAATCGTTTGTCTTGCCCGGTCTATGCCATTGCCCTTGGAGATACTTCAAGGAAAAGAGATATCGTTCTTTCAAATTTGAATTCGAACAGGATGGCTTTTTTAGGTGATTTGTTTCCTGTTGAACTGGTAATTAACAGCAATGGATTTAAAAACCAAATGGTAAGATTAACCGTTTCAAATGCCAACAAAATACTGGTGACTAATGATATAATGATTGACAGGGATGAATTTTCAAAAGAATTGAAATTAAATTTACCTGCTGAAAACAAGGGCCTTCAGACTTACCGGATAAAACTTGAACCTGTTGTGGGAGAATTCAACCATTTGAACAATTCCAGGGATTTAATAATTGATATTGTAGATGATAAAAAAAAGATTTTAATTCTTTCAGGAAATATACATCCTGACATTGGAGCACTTAAACTGGCCATGGAATCAAATAAAAATTATTATTCGGAGTTCTATCCGGTCGATCAGTTTAAGGGAAAATTAACCGACTATCAGCTTGTCGTTTTGTATCAGCTTCCATCCAACCAATTTAATAGCCAAAATATTTATAATGAATTGTTTAAAAATAAAATCCCGGTTCTGTTTATCTTAGGTACACAATCGGATATTCTTGTCTTAAATAGCTTTAAATTAGGCTTTAACATCTCTGGAAGCAACAAGTTATATGAGCAATCCATTTCATTTCTGAACCAGGGGTTTAAATTATTTGAAACGGATGAAAAAATGAAGGAGTTGATTAATAATTGTCCACCAATAACTGTACCTTTTGGTAATTACGGTATTGAAAGTGGAGAGGTTTTATTTTATCAGCAAATTAAGGGCGTTAAAACCCAGAAACCTGCCATCGCGTTTTTCCAGGAGTCAGCAAATAATGGAAGAACCTGCCTAATAGCTGGTGAAGGAATTTGGCGATGGCGGATAAAAGATTTTGAGTTGAATAATAACCATGAACAGTTCGATGGCCTGATCAATAAAATTGTGCATTTTATGGCCCTGGATGTGAAAAAGGACCGATTTTTTGTGAACCACGAAAGGGTTTACAATGAAAGTGAGGAAATAATACTTCGTGCCGGATTTTATAACCAGAGTTATGAACTAACCAACAGCAATGAGGCTGAATTCAAACTTTATAATATTGAAAATAAGGAATTTAAGCACCTATTTGTAAAAAATGATAAATCCTATTATTTAAACCTCGGTCTTTTACCAGTTGGAAAATACCGGTATACTTCAAAAATAAAAGCAGAAGGAAAAGAATTTAATGTTACAGGAGAATTTTATGTTTCCGAATCGAATATTGAACACCTTGAATTAACTGCAAATCACTCGCTTCTATCTAAACTGGCAAGCCAGGGAAATGGCAAATTATTTTATCCAAATCAGATAGAACAACTGGTAAAAGAGATAAAGAACAATGAAAACATAAAAAAAGTCTCTCAGTCCGTTTTTGATTTTGTTGATTTTATTGAAATAAAGCTGTTTTTTTTCCTGGTTATTTTGCTTTTGTCTACCGAATGGTTTATCCGGAAATATTTCGGAAGCTATTAAATACAAATAAAATGAAATAGCAAGAAAGTTATTTCGCGGCCTGTTATTTGTATTGATCTGGATTAAATATCTTATACATGCTGTGTTTAACCAAAGTATTGGGCACATTCGTAATTTTTTTTTGTCGATTAAATTATTCTTTAATAATTTTCATTAAATTAAAACCTTACAAGATGAAAAGATTTGCAGCAAAATTTTCGATGACCCTGATAGTAGCATTTTGTTTATTTGCTTATAATGTTCAGGCTCAGAAGTTCTATGACTATGGTGGAAAATTTAAAATTCAGTTTCCGGGAAATCCTACTCCTGGCACCCAAAATCTCGAAACCGACATGGGTCCTGTGGTTTTGTACCAGTTTATTTACGAGTCACAAACTGCAGCCTATATGGTGAGTTATGTTGATTATCCTGCCGATAAGATGAAAGGACAGGATTATAAAGCCTTATTGGACCGTGCAAAAAATGGATTTATAGGGGCCCTTAACCTGACTACTGTTGATTCAATGTATATTAATTATGGTCGTCACCAGGGTTTGATGTTTCATGGCGAAGGTGCTGGTATGTACTGTGTAATGCGTGATTACCTGGTTGATAACAGGCTTTACCAACTTGGAATACTGCAGGTTTCGGCTATTTCAATACAAGAAGAAAATGAATTTTTCGATTCTTTCGAATTGGTTAAATAGCCTGGAAATTGTTTAATTTATCTTTAAAAATCATGAGATTAATCCTGTTATACTCTTGAATAATAGATGAAACTGATTGATATTTAAGCATTTCATTTTTATTGGCAGGGGTAAAACAGGATTAAATTTTGAAATTTATCAAATCTGCTTGATCATAATTCAGTTTATTTTAAAATTTGTTTCACCGCGTTTTCAATTTCAATTTCTCCATTCAATATTGCAATAATTTTCTTTTCCGAATCAATTATAATTAAAAGCGGGCTTCCATAAACATAGTATTTGTCGCGATAGTCGGAGTCTTCATTCACATCAATACAATTTATCCAGGGAAGCTTGTTTTCTTCTATTTTTTTCAGCCAGTCTTCTTTGTTTTTTTCAACATTTACCGCATATATTTCTATATTTTTGTTTTTCAGGGCTTTGTAATTTTCATTCAATATTTGGGTTGCTTTTGTACAATGTCCGCACCCGGTTGACCAGAAATAAAGAAAGGTGGTTTTAGCATTTACCTGTAACAAAGATAAATATTCGCCCGTATTGCTTTCGAGAATTAAGTCCTGTGCATTGTTTCCGGGTAAACCCTGGGCCAGAAAATCGCGCCTTTTTTTGATTTGTTCTAATTCATTAATTACCAGCCAATTGGCCTTATCCGGAAGAAAATAATTATCTGCAATATGAACAAATATAGCGTTTATACCATTTCTGTAAAAATTATTATAAAAATTAAGTAAATATCCCGCGGTGTAACGATAACACTGCTCCGAATTTTTTAGCGAATCCAGGAAATTGTCAGTTTCCTGTATGATATAGGAACTGTTTTTTTCAATGTTTTTCTTTATAAACAACCTGATGTAATTATGATAGAAAGGTGTTCTTAGCAATTCACTGTCAGAAAACGGAAATTGTTCAAAACCCGGACTATCCATTGCCGAAAGAATCTTGCTCAGGTAAGTTCCTTTATTTTTTGTTTTAATTGCTTCAACAAACTGGTTTAGTTCTTTTTCAACCGATAATTTCTTTGTTTTTTTATCCTGCATCATGACAGAATCGAGATCTTTATTTTTTAATAATTTCTCGTATTCCGATAATAAAGATTTGTATTCTAGTACTTTAAGCTGATAACTAAAAAAAAGTTCATTTTCTTTTGAGTCTTTTACCTTCATTTTTCTTATAAAATCGGAGGTATCGCTGCTTATTGAAAAGAATTGCTCATTCCTGATCAGGATGTCGAAGTAACCCGACTTTCCTACAATAAGCAGATAGATACCTGCAGGTATTTTATCTTGTCCTTCGAGGGTAAGACGGCCCTTATTGTCGAAATTTCCTTTGGTAAAAATATATTTATTATCGCCCATGTAATAGGCCAGTTGGGCTTCAAGTCCTGCGGCTCCTTTAATGTCAAACCTGAGCCGGTACCCCTGGCTGGTAATATTTTCCTGTTTAAATAAGAAAAATGATAACCCAATGAAGAACCAAAATATTCTCATTCTGATTGGTTATTGCACAGAATTAAAATAACCCATTAGTTGTTCTACCGTAATTTTTTTTGCCAAAATTTTCTGGTTTTCATCTAAAAGATAGATAACCGGAGTGCCAGCAATGCTGTATTTTTCCCTGAACCCGCTTTTGTTGTCGGGATCCCAGACGTTTTTCCAAATCAGGTGCTTTTCTTCAATGTATTTTTTCCATTTCACATTGTCTTTTCCGGTATATATTCCAATTACTTCAATGTCCCTGTCCTTAATAATCCTGTAAAAATTCATCATTTCGGGTGTAACCTGCTGACAAATTTCGCAATCCACGTCGTAGAAATAAATGATGATGTAGCTTTTTTTAATTGTTCTTAGCCCTAACGGCTTGCCTTTATCATCCTTCATCTGAAAGTCGGGTGCAACCTGACCAACAAGGTTAAGTTTTCTCGCATCTACATCTGTTTTAAGCTTGGACTTCAATTCATCCGTAGCCCACGAAGCTTTTCCACTTATAAAATAATTTTCGGCTATGTAAACAAAAACATTTTCATCGGTTATTATATTACTTCTTAAATAATATTGGAAAAGTGTATTTAATACAAATTTGTGCACTTCCGGATTTACCTCTGTTTTTGCAACTACATAATCCACTTCCCTGCAAATTGTATCATAATGGGGAACAATCATACTTGTTAAGTAATCCAATACCTTATTTTGAATTACCGACGAATACAATAATCTTTCGTCGGCAAAATTGATATTGTCGAAAAAATGTTGCTTAATGTACTTGTATTCAAATGCCGAATCGAGCAAAGCACCGCTTGAATCCTTAGGGGCGGGAGGAGGAACAATAGGCATGGCTGATTTTACAAGTACTGAAATGAGTGAATCGGGATGTTGGGCTATAATTTCTTCATTCTGTAGATAAATTTTATTCTGAAACATTTGAATATCCTGTTCAATCATCATTAGCGTATCAAGCTGACTGAGATAATTCTTCTGTAGCTCACGCCGGGCATTTATTTGCTTTTGTACCTGGTTCAGGTATTTTTGATAGGCATAGAATTTCGTATTCTGGTAGGAGTTTTTAAATTTAACTGTGAAAATAAAATTGGAAGTATCCGCTATAATGCTGAAATATTGATGTTTATCAACCAGAAAATCAAAATACCTGCTTTTGGGCAGAAAAATGAAGTAAATTCCGCTTTTTAGTTTTGTTGTTCCTTTAAAAACAGTTTCACCATTTTTGTCCAGACGGGCACTGTCATTTATAAAATAAGCACTTCCAAAATGATGACCCAGATAAATCATTGAATCTGCGAGATTGTTCACTTTTACAGGAATTTCATACCCCTGGGCTGAGATTAAACAATTCATTGATAATGAGAATTGTATAATAATAATAAAACCAACGAGTTTTGTCATAAACTTAATTTAAACAATAATATGGTTAATTTTTTTGAGTTGAAATTAATATGATCTACGAAAACAAAAGGTTTTCAATATAGTTTCTGTAATCTTTTGTAGCCCTGATAATTATGTCATGGGCTTCTTTCATATTATAAATATGGGTTATTTCACAATCTCTTTTTTCGCCTGGCATATCCTTGTAGGTCAGGAAATAATGCCTTAACCGGTCAATCACCGGGGCCGGGCAATCTGTAATGTCTTTATATCCACTGTATACGGCATCATTTTTAAGAACAGCTATTATTTTATCGTCGGCCTCGTTTCCGTCTATCATTCTGAAACCACCAATGGGTACGGCCTGTACAAGAATATCGCCATGTGTAATTTCTTTTTCGGTTAAAACACAGATATCCAATGGATCACCATCGCCAATAATTTCAGGCCTTTTAAGAATATCAGCACTTTTATTTGCCACCTGCATCCCGCAATAGGTTTGGGGTATAAAGCCGTATAATGCAGGCAGAATGCTTGAATATTTTTGCGGCCTGTCAATTGTTAGGTACCCTGTTATTTTATCAGCTTCGTATTTTACAGTATCGGTTGGTACCATTTCAATAAAACTGTTTACTATTTTAGGACAATCTTCTCCAATTTCAATTCCATGCCAGGGATGCGACCTGAACCTTAAATCCATAAGTTTACCTATGGGATCAATCGTTTTTTTAGCCATCTTTAGTTAAGATTTTTATTGTAAATGTAATTAAATAGGATAATGTTCCAAATTCAAACGTTTTAATTCATTTTTTATTCCAATTGTAAATCGCTGAGTTCAATCCAGCGGTTTTCTTTTTCATTCAACAATTGTAAAACTTGTGTGTACCTGTTCGAGTTTTCAACGAGTTCTGCATTTGAAAGTTTTCCGGAATTCAAAAGATTTTCAATATTAATTTTTTCATTGTTCAGATTTTGAATTTCCAGTTCAATTGCTTCAAACTCTTTTTTCTCTTTGTATCCAAACTTCTTTTTTTCGCGCGCAACGGGTTGAACAACTGGTTTTAATTGCTTTTCCTGTTTCTGGAATTCTTTTTCCTGTAATTCGGTATCGTACTGATAATCGGAATAGTTACCCGGAAAACTTTGTATATTTCCATTTTCACCAAAAATAAAAAGCTGGTCAACCACTTTGTCCATAAAATACCTGTCGTGCGAAACAATCAGAACATTTCCCCGGAAATTATTTAAATATTCTTCTAAAACATTAAGTGTTTGAATATCAAAATCATTGGTAGGTTCATCCAACACCAGAAAATTTGGGCTTTTCATTAAAACAGTAATCAGGTAAAGTCTTTTCCGCTCACCTCCGCTTAATTTAGAAACAAAGGAATAGTGTTTTTCTTTCGGGAACCTGAAATATTCCAGTAATTGCATTGCCGTCATCGATTTTTCCTGGCCCAGGTTTACCACATCGGCAATTTCCTTTATTACGTCAATCATTCTCATGTCTTCGGGCAGATTTATTCCTTCCTGCCTGTAATAACCAAAATGTACGGTTTCGCCTTTTTCAATTTTTCCGCTGTCGGGTGCCATAACGCCTGTAATCAGGTTTAAAAATGTTGATTTTCCACTTCCATTCGGGCCAACAATCCCTATTTTTTCTGATTTACTAAAGTTGAATGTAAAATTCTTAATTATGGTTTTTTCCCCAAATGCTTTTGAGAGGTTTTCGATTTCAAGGATTTTTTTCCCAAGCCGCTTCGATTCAATTTCAATGGTTTGTTTTGCTGTATCTATTTTTTGGCTGGCTATTTCCTGAATTCGATAAAAATTCTCGATCCTGTATTTTGCTTTTGTCGCCCTGGCTTGCGGCATCCTTCGCATCCAATCCAGTTCCTTTCTATAGATATTCGATGCTTTGTCAATATTGGCCTGCATTTCCTTCAGGCGTTCAGCCCTTTTTTCAACATAGTACTGGTAGTTGCCATTGTATTGAAAGGTCTTGTTGTTTTCAATTTCAATTATTGTATTGCAAACATTTTCCATAAAATACCTGTCGTGCGTAACCATCAACAAGCTGCCTGTGAGCGACTTAAGGTATTTCTCCAGCCATTCTATCATTTGTAAATCAAGGTGGTTGGTGGGTTCGTCGAGTATGAGCAAATCGGCTGGGTTTACAAGTGCAGCTGCAAGCGCCAAACGGCGTTTTTCACCTCCTGAAAGATTTTTAATCGGCCTGTTTATTTCAGGCAAATTCAGTTTGGATAAAACCTGTATTATTTTTTGATCAAAATCCCAGGCATTGTTAACATCCATTTGTTCGCCGGCTTTTTCTATTCTTGCAGTATTTCCAGATTCAAGCGCTATATGGTACTCATCAATAATTTCGCTTATTGAACCGCTCGAAGCCAAAACCTGTTCAAGAATGGAATTGTTTAAATTAAATTCCGGATCCTGCGGCAGGTATGAGATACGAAGTTCTCTGCGGAGCGAAATTTTACCGGAATCAGCAATGTCTTTTCCGGTTATTATATTTAATAGCGTACTTTTGCCGGTCCCGTTTTTTGCAATCAGCGCTACCTTTTCATCTTTATGGAGACTGAATGAAATATCCTTAAAGAGTATATTCTCGCCAAATGCTTTACTGATGCCTTCTACCTGTAAATAGCTTACCATATTTTTTTATTAGAAGCTGCGAAATTACAAAGTATTAAGCTAATTTTTGTAATTAAAATATTTTCCGGCATTAATTTCACTTCTATTTTCAGTCATGCTTTAATTAAATAGTTAGTTTTCCTTTCTTTATTTTTTTTGATTGTACAAAAATATTTTTTAATAAGAGCGTGTAACAAAAAATATTTATGTTTGAAAAAGAAAACCTGTTATTATGAAAACGAAAGAAAGATTTGATAAAATTTTACAATACTTTGTTGAAAATAAACCCGTTGCTGAAACTGAACTTGAATATGCATCACCATATGAACTCATTGTAGCCGTAATTCTATCGGCCCAATGTACAGATAAGCGCGTAAACCAGATAACCATCGATTTTTTTAAAAGGTTTCCAAATGTTAATTCACTCGCGCAGGCTGACCAGGCAGAGGTTTTTGAGTACATTAAATCCTGTTCGTATCCGAATAATAAAGCCAGACATTTGGTGGGAATGGCCAGCATGTTGGTTGAAAAATACAATGGAATTCTACCGCAGGATGTGGATGAATTGCAGAAAATACCAGGAGTTGGTCGAAAAACAGCCAATGTTTTGGTTTCCGTTTTATTCAATAAGCCTGCAATGGCTGTTGATACTCATGTTTTCAGGGTTTCTGCGCGGCTTGGCCTGACAATTAATTCAAAAAATCCCCTCGACACGGAAAGGCAGCTTGTAAAACATATTCCCGATGAGCTTATTCCCATTGCCCACCATTGGTTGATTTTACACGGCAGGTATGTTTGTACGGCCCGCAATCCTAAATGCAGCGAATGTGGTTTAAAAGACTGTTGCAAGTATTTTGAAGATTTAACCCGTTAAGTTAATCCGTAACTATTTTTAATTCTTTATTTTCGAGCCAGTTAATAATAAGGGAATTATTTGTAGTAAAATCTGCAATAAAATAATTGGCACTTGAAAAAACTTTTGAGTGCTTTACAAATTCTGCCTGAACAATCAGCGGATAGGCATAACTTGAGTGAATGAAAAACAATTCATTTTTCCTGGCTAAAAGATAGCCAACATGGCAATCGAGGCCAATAATATAAAGCCCTTCCTTTTTCGTGCCAGGAAATTTATTTATAAAGTTTTCTTTGTCAATATTGGTAAAAAGGGTTAAACTGTCGTTCATTTGCACAGATTGTGGAATGTTTCTCGAATTCTGTTGGGCCAGTTTGTACCTGTTGACTTTGAAACCCATGTGTTTTAATGTGTTGGAAACAAAGTAACTACAACCGGTTTCACCCTGGTTAGGAACTTCGCTGTACCCCGATAAGGACCATTTAGTGCCATACCAGAACGGGAATATCTTGTTTATCAAAGTTTCAGTAATATAAGTTCTGGCACTGTTAATAACCATTTCCTTTTCTTTGGTACCCAAAGCTTTTTCCCAATTTTTTTGAAATTCGGTTCTTTTTTGGGCTATTTGGTTTTTTAAATCGTTGTAATTTCCTGTTGGATTGAATTTTAGATTGTAAAGATCTCCATCAATAAAAATATTTTCATCGTTAACCGGAAAATCCAGACGGGAATTGTAGCCATTTGAAAATTCATTTATTTTAATAATGGAACTATCTGTTAATGAACTTATAAAGTCCGATACTGAATCTTTTTTGGTTGTCAGTGAATCTGCTATCTTTTGATTTGATTTGTCGTACCCGGAATTGTTGCAACCTGGTGAGCTTAAAAATAACAATGGAATAAGAAAAACAATATTTATGATTTTTAATTCATTAGTATTTGAAAAAGATATAGATTTCATTTTTTCAGTAATCGGATTTTACCTATAACGATTTCATCTGTTGCTGATTGTTGAAAAATTGAATTAATTTTGATTTATAATGAATTGATTCTGCATTTTATAGCACTTAATGAAAAATGAAAATGAAAAACCCTTTGCCTGAAGCTGTTTACCTTAAAAGGACTTATGAAAAAGATACCCCCTTGCGTGGTCATTATTTCAGGGATCAAACTGCAATTATACATTCCATGCCATTCCGGCGGTTAAAGCATAAAACACAGGTTTTTCTTGCTCCGGCAAATGATCATGTGTGTACCCGCATTGAGCATGTTATGCATGTGGCTTCCATTGCCAAATCAATTTGTTTGGGTCTCAATACCTTCGGGTGGAACCTTGACCCGGATTTGGCTTTCGCCATTGGCCTGGGACATGATTTGGGCCATGCACCTTTTGGTCACGAAGGAGAGCATTTTCTAAACCTACGGCTGGGTGGAGGAAATTCATTCATTCACGAAATTAACAGTTACAGAATTGTTGAACATCTTGCCAACAACGGAAAGGGATTGAATTTAACCTATGCCGTTAAAGACGGGATTATTTCGCATAATGGCGAAAGTTTTGAACAATACCTTGTTCCTGATAATATGGAAAAAGATTTGGAAACAATTAAAAACCGGAAAGTAAAACCATCCTCCTGCGAAGGTTGCATTGTTCGCTTTTCGGACAAAATTGCCTACCTGGGCAGGGATATTGAAGATGCCATCACCGCAGGTTTTATAAAGAGAGACGATATACCTTTAAAAGTGAGGGAAAATATTGGCGAAACCAATGGTGTAATAATTGATAAACTGGTGAATGATATTATTTTAAATTCCAAATCATCTGACCGGATTGGATTTTCGGATGATATTTTTGAATATATAATTCTCCTTAAAAATTTTAATTACGAACATATTTACAGGAATTCGAAAAAAGAAAAAAACCTGATTGTGGTTGGTAAAATTATTTATGCCCTTTTCGATTACCTTTTGGTTTTGTTCGAAAAATACAATCACGATTATGAAGCCTACGCCAGGCAGGAACTCAAACTTGAAAAAGCTTTCGGACTCTATCTTGAATCCCTGAAAAGTTTTTACCAGTCAGAAAACAATCCCGAAATTATTGTTACAGATTATATTTCGGGAATGACTGATTCCTATGCCCTCGATTGTATGAGCCAGATAAGTTTTCCAGCTTCTTATTTCTGACTTGTATTGGAATTGAATTGGATATAAACTCACCTCAAAATGCTTGTTTCTGATAAAAACACCATGGGCTGTTCTTAATACTTATTAATTTGGTTTAATTATTAAAATTATTTTTATTGCAAATTTTGATGTAAGGCAATGACAATGAATACAAAAATGCATTCGTGGGGCCATCAGCGTCCGTTTAATGATTATTCCACTTATTTTAAAAACAAGTTTTCTGAAAGGATTCAGAAAATTTCTATTGATGCCGGATTTACCTGTCCAAACCGCGATGGCTCAAGGGGAAGGGGAGGGTGTACCTATTGTAACAATGACACTTTTAATCCTTATTATTGTACGCCTGAAAAAACTATCACCGCGCAACTGAACGAGGGAATTTCTTTTTTTGAGCCTAAATACAAAACACAAAAGTATTTATGCTATTTCCAGGCTTATTCAAATACATATGATAAATTTGAAAAGCTTAAAAAAATTTGGGATGAGGCGTTGTCCCATCCAAAAGTAATAGGCATGGTTATAGGCACACGGCCCGATTGCGTGGATAATGAAATTCTTGAATACCTGGCCGATTTGTCAAAATCATACTATATTGTTTTGGAATTTGGCGTAGAATCTACGCTCAATCGTACACTTGATATAATTAACCGCTGCCACAGCTGGGAAGAATCAATTTCTGCCATAAAACATTCCGTTGCCATGGGCATAGAAACCGGAATACATATGATTCTTGGTTTGCCCGGGGAAACAAGGCAGGAAATGATTGAACATGCTGTAAAAATATCTGAATTGCCTTTTAAATATCTTAAATTACATCATTTACAGATAGTTAAAGGTACTAAAATGGCCAAACAGTTCAAAGAAAACCCTGAAGAATTTGATTTGTTTACTTTGGATAGTTATATCGAATTTGTTTCAACTTTTATTTCTTACCTGAATCCTGAAATTATTATTGAAAGGTTTATCAGTGAGTCACCGCCCGAATTACTCATTGCCCCGCGCTGGAATGGCCTTAAAAATTTTGAAGTGGTAGATAAAATCGAGAAATACCTTATTGGCCATCATCTCTGGCAAGGGAAAAATTTCCGTAGCTTGAAACCCGAATTGGTTTAATTTATTTTTCTATAAGTATTGATTAATTTTTGCCAATAAAAGTTGTCGCTTAATGGGTTTTGAAAGATAATCGTTGCAACCGGCTTCAATGCTTTTCTGCCTGTCTTCGGGAAGGGCATGGGCTGTTTGTGCAATAATAGGTAAATCCGGTTTGAATTCCCTGATTCTTTCGGTCGCTTCGTACCCATTCATTCCAGGCAATTGTATGTCCATTAGCACAAGTTTAATTTCATCGTGTTTGTCGCATAAATCAACTGCATCGTTTCCCGAGACAGCCCTAATCAGTTTTAAACCTGTTTTGTTCAGTATTTTGTAAAGATATTTATAACTTATTTCATCGTCTTCAACAATTAAAACATATTCCCCTTTCCAGTGGTAATCGCTCCCCAGTTTTGCTTCAATTTTATGAATTCTGTCCGCATCGCCAATTTTGTAAGGAATTGTAAAATAAAAAGTTGAACCGGATTTCTCTATCGATTCGTGCCAGATTTGGCCACCGAGTAATTCAACAAAGCCTTTTGAAATAGCGAGTCCCAGACCCGTTCCTCCAAATTTCCGGGTATGCGATTCGTCGCTTTGCCTGAAACGATCGAAAATAATTTCGCGCTTTGAATTCGGAATTCCAATCCCAGTATCTTTAACATAAAACTGTAGATAATGCTTAATTTGTTCATCAGGTGAATCGGCAGGAATCATTATGTAGCCAAATTCAATGTACCCTTTTGATGTAAATTTTATGGCATTATTAATTAAATTAGTCAGTATTTGCCTGAGCCTTACGCCATCTGTAATTAAAATACTGTCGGTATTCGACAGGTCTTTGTGTAGTTCAAGCTTTAGTTTTTTCTTATCTACAATTTCGGGCTTAAACAAGCCCATAAGTTCGTCGAGCAAGTCGTTTACCGAACAATCTTCTTCATTTATCTGAATTTGGCCTACTTCAATTTTCGAAATATCAAGTATATCGTTAATAATGTTGAGCAATTGTTTCCCACTTTGCTGAATGATATCTATGTAACTGTTTCGCTCGGCATCAGAGATTTCTTCGCTTTTCAGTAAATCAGAAAAACCAAGTATTCCGTTCATAGGCGTTCTTATTTCGTGACTCATATTGGCCAGGAAAGCCGATTTCAAAGTATCCGCCTCTTCTGCTTTTTCTTTCGAAAGAATGAGTTGTTCTTCAATTACTTGTTGTTGCGTAATATCCGAAATTGTACCAATTAAGCGAGTGGTAACGCCCTGGGCATTTTTTAGAGCTACACCCTTGTCGATAAACCACCTTATATTTCCATTTTTATCAGTAGCCCTGAACTTTACGTTTAACTCCTTTATTTTTCCTTCCCTTAGTTCCTGGTTCATTTTAGTAATTATTTCAAGATCAGAAGGATGTATATAATTCCGCCAGATGCTAAAACTGTCTTCGATTTCAGGAATAGGATAACCAAGAATTTCGAAAAGTACCGGATCTGCATGGCCCTTATTGGTTTCAAGATTTCGTTCCCAAACCGCAACCATAGTTTCTTCAGTGGCAATTCTATATCTTTCTTTCGTTTTTAACAAATCGAATTCAGCCCTTTTCCTTTGCGTAATATCATCATAAATTACAACAATTTCTTTAGAAGGCAGGCGGTAGATGAAGTTTTCTGTCCAGCTCAGGATTTTTCCGTCATTATCGTAAATAATTATAGGTGTATTTGTGGGTTCGCCAGTTTTCCATACTTTGCGGAAGGAGTCAAGCAAATTGTACTCGCGCAGGGTTGGAAATACAAGTTCCGCACTTCTTCCAATTATTTCGTTACGGTTAATTTTTTCAAGTTTTTCAGCGGCTGAATTAAAATTTTTAAATATAAAATCTTTTCCATCGTCCACAACCTCGAAAATGGCGACATTGTTACTCATATTCTCAAAAAGCGACCGGAACCTGATTTCGTTTTGTTTAAGTTTTTCTTCAGTTATTTTTCTGGTTGTAATATCACGAATTACGTTTAGTATGCAGAGTTCGTCGCTAATGCGTGCTTGTTTTAAATCCATCTCGAGCCAGAAGGTTTCTCCATTTTTATTTTTGGCAAGCCAGTCGAACTTTTGGCTTTCAGTTTCGCCTGTTTTAAGCAACAATCTTTTAAACTCCGAACCGGTGAAATTTTCAATGCCCGAACTTAGTAAATTCAAATTCAGGTTTGAAAGCTCTTCTTTTGAATAACCATAAATTTTTATTCCGGCGGTGTTGATGTCCGTAATTTTTAAGTTATCAGCATTAAAAATAATAATACCATCGTTGCTCGAATTAAAAATATTCCGGTAACTCTCTTCAGATTTAATAAGTTGTTTTTCAGCTTCCTTTCTTTCTGATATATCCCTGAAAATGGCATGATACCTGCCATCCGACAGCAATTTAATATTTATTTCTACCGGAATCTTATTCCCGTTCTTTCTTAGGACCAGGCCTTCGAATGTGGATGCTTTTCCACTTTTAACTTTGTCTAATACCGAAACCCTTTGGCTTTTATTTGCCCTGTACAATAAATCAGTCAGCCTGAATCCTGATAGTTCGTCGGATGAATAGCCTGTAAGCCTGCATCCGCTATTGTTTACATTTATTAAGTAACCTTGTTCATCCGCAACAAAAATCCCATCTGCAGCTTGGTCAATCAGTACTTTATACTGGTCTTCGCTTCTGATTAGCGCTTCATTTTTTTTAATCAGCTGCTTGTTCGATTTCCGCAGGTTTTCATTAATCTGAAGGTATTCTTCATTTAACGAAAGGTATTCTATGTTTTTCTTTTTAAGATTTAATTCTGCCTGTTTCCGGTTTGTTATGTCACTAATGGTACCTTCAATGGCAACAGGTACACCTTTTTTATCGAAAATAAGGTTCCAGGAGTGGTATAACCAAACAATATCTTCTGATTTAGTTAAAGCCTGATATTCAAAAGGTTCACTGGTTTTATCGTGAAGTAACTGGTTAAGTTTTTCGTGGTATGTATCTTTCCAACTGTCAAGGATTCTGTTTTCAAGCAATCTTGAATTGTTGTAAAATTCTTCAACGGTGAATTCAAGGATATTGTATGCTGCAGGATTTATGTACTCAATTTTATCTTCCTTTAGCGAAAACCTGAAGATTATATCCTGGGCATTATTTGTTATAAGCCTTAACTGGTTTTCGAGAAGGTTGATATAGGTTTTTAATTCTTCGAGCTGACCGGTTTTGTCTTCAATTTTTTGTTTTAGTTTTTGATATTCGTTCAAATCCGCATTTGTTTGGGTGTGAGGGTTTCTAATATTCTCACCCTTAGCATCTTTCAATTCAAGCTCCAATCGCTTTATCTTATTAACAAGTTCCTCGTAAGTTGGTTTAGTCATCCTGTCAGCACTCTTTTTCTTACAAATATAATTGATTTTTGACTGTGTTAATACAGATTATACAAAATGCTTTTTTATTTGTGAATTGATTCATTTTTCAACGGGGATTATCAAAGCCTGAATACTGTCGCCTAGTATTGATTCTGTAAACCGGGCCGGGGTTTGTTTTATTGCCGAAGTGATTAATTGCGGTGTATTGTACGATTTAAGAAAAGTTTCGTAAAAATGTGGATCTTTTTGTGGCAATATAAATGGTTTTGTACTTTTTCCATTTTCATCAATATAGCTGAAAAAGGAACGCCCCCATTGCCCATCAAGCCTTTTACTTGAAAATACATACCATTTTCCTCCCGATGACCAGTCGTGAAAACTTTCTGTTTGGTCGGAATTTGACTCTAATTTTTTTAAATTATTGGTATTCAGGTTTAAAAGATACAAATCTGCTTCCTCGTGCCAGATTGGAAAAGTTCCATAATCGGCAAGGGTAAACATTATATTTTTACCATCGGGTGAAATTCTTGGAAATGAAATACTTCCATTTATATTTTTTGATTGGATTACAGTATCAATTCTTCCAAAACTATTGGTTGCATTATTGAATTGTACCCGCATTAAGTCGTATTTAACCTGGTAATATTTCGTTGTATCGTTTATTTGACCTGCCCGGCAGAAGTATATATATTTTCCATCGGGCGACCAAGTGGGAAAGGTTTCCATATATTCAATGCCCATTAATCGATTATCTGTGAGTATTGTATTTTTCTCCACGTCATAAACAATAATATCAGAAAGTGTATCCATTACTATTATATTTTTATCATTCCTGGCATGAAACAGCTGGGTGATTTTATTTACAGAAAATGCCAGCCTGTTTCCATCGGCGTTCCAGGAAGGATAAACGCCTCCGGAAATAAGAGGTTTGCCTCCTAAATTTAATCTTGAGATTTTATTGTTATGAACAAGAATGGTTCCACCGTGGCTTCCACGCACATGAAAAATCATATTTTCGGGGTTATTTTTCGAGAATGTATGGCAATTCAGACAATTTTCATCTATACTGCGATTAAAGATAATCTGATTTTCTTCAAAATTCTCAAGGTTTCGCTGGTAGAGTCCCATTTCGCGCCAGTCTTCGTATCCCGGATGTATGAGCCTGTAAGCTAAATAATTATCTATCTTTTCTTTCGATATGGTGTTTATAATCGTTTTATATTTTATCCAGTTTTTATCCTTTTGTCTTGCATATATTTCAACGAAAAGCTTTTTACCCTGGTTTTTTTGCAGCAGGTTTCTCCATTTTTTTAAGGGAATTTCTGCAATTTTACCTGTACAATTAATAGTATCAGTACCTTCAGAAAATATTTTTACATAAAATGCCGTGCCTTCCTCATTTATATAAAAATTTAAAGGGGCAATATTTGGTGGAAGAGTGATACCTGCATAGTCGGGAAATATTTGCGGCTCTTTGTTCAATTCTGTGCATTTGCCTGGTTCAGGCTTTTCAGAACAATTTATTAATGCTGAAAAAACGGCAAAAAGTAAAATTAAATATCTTCTTTTCATACTATTGATTTGCTGTTGTAAAGTCTGCGTAGAACCAAAAGGTGTTTCCATAGGCCGACTTAATTTGTTCATAAATAATGTTTTTGTCTGATGATTGTCTGAATGCACCAACCAGCTTTGCATAATCAATAAACCTGTCCATAACCGGTTTGCTTAAATTATATCCTGCCAAATCTGGTTTTTTTCCTGTCGAAGCCCAGTAAATAACGCAAACTTCCTGAATTGTTTTTGGTAATTCATTGTAATTCATTAATTTGAATTCATGAATTTCCTTTATAATTTGTGGTACCTGCAGTTTAATCATTCTGCATGCCTGCAGATATTCAAAGGCTATTCTGTTATCAGGATGGTTTTTCAGCAAAAATTCAAGGTTCCTTTCTTCCAATAAATCTGCAAATTGGTCAGTATCGGTAAGGAACTTTCTTTTCTCTTTTATTTCATCATTATTTTCACCATCAGCATTATTTTCAATTAATTTTTTTAAAAATTTTGCTGAGTCGGAATAGAAGAGGGTTTTTTCTAGTAATTTTAAGTATTTGTCAGCAATCTTAGGATGTTTATTAATTATATTTGTTTTGGCAAGCATGAATAATGCATCAGAAGTTTCGCCACTTTGGACCAATGACTCAAAAGCCCAATGATGTGCTTCGTTTATATATCCAAGTTCGTAATTCAATTTGCTTTTTAACATATCACTCAATGGTTTCTTATCACCATATAACATAAGCCCGTTTATTCCAAATCCCTGGAAATAATCAAACATTGCATCGAGCAGAATTCCTTCTTTGGCCAATGCCAGGTTTGTTCCAAAACTCACCAGCATATTTTTTGATGAACTATTTTCAGAAAAATCCAATACTTTTTCATATTCACCTTTCAGGGTAAAATGCCTTATCAGAACCTGGTTCTTCAATTTTTCATTTTTTGATATAAAAGCAACAAGACCAATAAGAATAATAATAAGTAGTTGTGGAACAAATGGTTGTGTTAAAATTATAGTTTTTATTTTTTTTACTGTTACTGCAATCAAAGGTATTGCAGCCATTATAAAAAACAAAGTTATTGCTATTGCTGCAGATTTGTCATCATTGTAAATGGGCAACATTTGAGTAAATATTTTATCCGGTGGTATCGGATAAAAATATTTATAGGCTAACCAGCTAATTGAGGTACCGGTAATTATCGAAAAAAGAGGGATTAGTAATTTCATGGTTTTTGTACCATATAAAATCTCATAAATGGAAATCATTGCTATAAAAATCCATGTATATGAACCAGAGAGAAAATACAATAACACTATAATACAGAGGCTGAAAGGGAGTGAATAAATGTTTAATTTTGGCTGCAAATTCAGGTAAAGCAATATAAATATTGTTATTATTATAAGGCCCAGTGAACCTGAGGGTAGGAAAGACTGGTAATTCTGAAGCACAAATAGTAATATTGCAGGAATAAAGCCTAACAATGCATAGTTTTTATCAGGCATTATTTTTTTGAATATTGATTTAGACAGATAATAAAAACCAATATTCAAAGAACAGGTTATTAAAACGCCTATCCAGAAATAAAAGTAGAACTGTTGTAAAAATCCTGAAAGAAAATCAAGAAATCCCCCCGGATGATCAAAATATCGCAGAAGGTAATATTTTTCGAAAAAAAACAGTTTAAGTTCAGATTGATAGATAATGATGTAATTGGCTGTTGTTACAAAGTAAACACATAAAAAAACAAAATAGAGATGGGGCAGAAAGGTATTCAGAAGTTCATTATATTTTGCAAGATTTTTTTTGGTCTTACCAATTGGTTTAATTTCGGGCATCCCGGTTGATTTTTAGATGTAACAAATTTTCATCAGGCTTTACAAATATATTTAAATTGAAGAATTTATAATAAAAAAAACCCGGAATTACCCGGGCTTATTTTTTTATTGTTTTTTCTGTTCCTGCTTTTCCAGCTCTTCTATTATCTCAATGGCCTGGTCGTATCCGATTCTTTTTGCGATTATTTTCTTGTCTTTATCAAGCAGATAAAGAACAGGCGAGCTTGAAATATTGTAAAGATCCCTGTAGCCAGTGGTTCCAAATGGATCCCAAACGTTTTTCCATTTTAGCATGCCGTTATTCAATACAAAATCAAACCAATGGCCAATATGATTTGTATAAATGTCCCATTCATTAATATTTTTATGCAGATATACTGCAATTACCTCAACGCCTTTGTCTTTTAATTTTTTCTCATCGTAGGCTTTCGAAAATTTGGGTGTTTCTTCTTTACAATGACTGCAATCGGGTTCCCAGAAATACAAAATAAGGTATTTCGATTTTTGTTGGGAAACTGTAATATAACCATCAAAATTTCCAAGAAACTGTTCTTCGAGTGCGGTTGCCAACGCACTGATAATCATTTGCGAACGCAAAGCCGAATCGGTAAGGTTGGGATAATTGGGTTTGTATTTGGCCATATCGCTTTTAATCTTGGCTTCATCCTTTAAAATATCCTTTCCTTTTTCTTTTAATTCAGCAAGCAGTTCTTTCAAACGTTTTACAGACAATGAATCCGAAGGCAACAAAATCATTTTCAAGTCTGGCGCCATATTACCAATCAGGGCAGGTTTGGTTCGCTGAATGGTTATTTTTAGCTCATCTATGTATTTTTTATCACTCCAGTCTGCCTCTTTTACATAATACTTTTCGGCAATGTGGATATAAACATTTTCCATTCCCATTAGTTGGCTCTCGGCATATTTTTTAAACAGGTGTACAAGCATGTACCTGAATAATTCCTTATCGTGTCTTGAATTTTCTATCAGAATATCTACTTCAGGAATTATGGAATCTGGAATTTGAGGCAACACCTTATCGAGGTAATAATCAAGTCTTGATTCATATATAGGAGTTCTGAGCAGCCTTTGGTCTTTATAATCAAAATTTTTAAAGAAATTATTCCTGTAAAAATAGTACCTTTCTTTTTGATCTGTAATGCTTTCAGGCACAACCACTTCCTGGGTTGCTTTCAGGAATTTGGCAAAAAATGTGGTTGGGTTATTTTTAATTACATTTTCGAGTTGCATGTTTACTTCGTCATTCAGGGTTTTAAATTGCTTTTCAAGGTCTTTTTTCTTTGACTCCTCTGTGGTTGCTTTATATTGCTCAGTAAGTTCATTTGATTTTTCGCGTTGCTTTGATAGAAAAAGCTGGTAATCAATAAATAGCTGGTTTTCTTTATCGTTTGAAATTTTCAGGTTTTTTAATAAATCCGTGGTGTCATTTTCAATGGTAAATTTTTGGTTATCAGATACTAAAATATCAAAATAATTCCTGTTGGGTAAAAACACGAAATACATGCCTACGGGTAATTTCTTTTTATCTTTAAAGATGCCTTCGCCATTAATATTCAACATTACCGTGTCATCCGGAATAAGCATTGTTGTAAAATGATGACCCAGAATAAGTTGCTGGTTTTTCAACTTTGGTATTTTCACCTTTATTTCGTAACCCTGGCCGAAAACCTGGCCGGATAAAAAGCTAATAATTAAGATTATACCTAATTTTGATCGGAGCTTCATAATTTATCTGATTTATGTTATTGTAATTACAAATTTATAATTTGAACTCATTTTCCAATACCAAACGCAACAAACAAGCCAAATGATATTTTCGGTTTATTTTTCTACCTTTATCCTTTTTCCTTCGCTATGTGAAGAAAATTCGGGCGCGTACATGCATTGAATAGTAGTTACCCCATTTGAAAATTCTCCCTGATGTGTTACCCTGAGCGGGTATTCAAAAACATAATTCCCTTTTGGCAAAAACGAAATAAAAAAACTGGTGGAAGCATCTTTTGTACTTTCGTAATAACCTAATCCATCCTGGTATTTATATCGCGAAAAATCGTTGATAGGTTCAAAACCGGCCGCACGCATATCTTTCATGTGAATATATTCCATATCACGGTCTGCTTTCAGCTCAATTCTTACAATTACCTTGTCTCCAATTTTTAAACTTGTTTTTTTATCAATGGGTTCTATTACCTTTCCTGAAGCGGTAACTTTTTCAACGAATAATTTTTTATCTAATTTCAAAGGGGTTTCGTGTGGGGTAATTTCGTCAAGGTCTTCAAAGTACTGCCAGTAAATACTTCCCCAGGCAATACCGTCTGATTTTTTTTCAACATGTATTTTACCCATTTCTGGTTTTATTTCGCTGCCCTTCCAACTGGTTTTATAATATCCGGTTCCTGCCTCTGCCTGGTTATTTTCTTCTTTTGCAGGTTCTATTGTATTTTCTCCAACTTTAATTTTTACCGGTTCGTTGTTGTTTAACCAATCCTTCCCCGAAAGAAGCAGAGCGTAAATGGCTTCGGCAGTAGCTTTTGTGGTTTTCCAGTTCTGGGTTTGTTTTTGCTTCAGCAGCCATACTTTCAAAGCTTCTACATCAGTTTCGTTTTGGGCTACTTCCTTAAAAACCTCAATCATTAAAGCCTGTGTTTCAACAGGTGCCTGATACCAATAATATCCGGCCTTATTGTCTTTCCAATACATACCCATTTCTTCGGTTGAACCAGATATCTCTTTCAGAGATTTTACAATGTCGCCGGCTACCTTATTTTCATTGCGTTTCAGGTAAATCGCCATCATGCCTTTTGAATATAAATCCTGCGAAAGCCAGTATTTTTCTGATTGTTGCATATAATAGCTGTAGGCTTCGCGACTTTTATCCGGAATTTCAACGTCGCTGAAAAAACTCCTTCCGTAAAGGTAATGAATGACAAGAGGGTTTAAATGATTTTTTTCCAAACCGGTATTTTTAACATTTCGCTTTAAACTTTGGTAATCTTCCCTGATGGCATTGTCTAGGTAATGAATTGCATTTACAAGCATTTTCCATATTTTTTCATCCTGCCTTACTGATTTTATTCCTAAATGATCCAAATGGCCAAATCCTTGAACAATATATTGGGTAATATACCTGCTTTCGGGCATTCCATCGAACCAGGGCCAGCTACCATTCTGATATTGGGCTTTCTGAAGTTTCTGAATTGCCCTGCCTGTTTCATTTGCCATGTGGTTGATATCGAACAACAAACCGATTCGTTTTTTTTGTTCCTGTTCATTTTCAGCCTGAAAAACCCAGGATGTTTCTTCGAGCAATGCAGATTTCAACTCCTGGTTTTTTTCAAGATTGGAAAGAAAAGAATCAGAACCGGGTGTATTTTTCCAGCTTTCGAAAACCTGTTTCACCTTTGGCGACGAATTTGCAATGTTGGCTGCAATGCTGTTGGCATAAAACCTCGAAAAGGTTTGCTCGGTACATTCGTTCGGATATTCCATGAAATAAGGAAGAGCCTGAACAGCATACCATGCCGGATTGGCAGTATATTCAAGTGTAAAATTATAATTTTTAAGACTTTGCGATTTTTTCATTTTCACGAGTTTTGTTAACTCAAAGTCTTTTGCCTGATTAGATTTGATATGAAACGGAAGCGATTCGGTTACCAGCATCCTGTCTGAAAGAACTGGTATGGCTTTTTGTTCCCCATCTGCATAGTCACCGCTCCGTGCTACAACTTTGTAAGTTAAGGCATTTATGTTTTCAGGGATTGAAAGGTTCCATTCTACAACTGAATTTCCTCCGGCGGAAACTTCAAAAGATTTTTCGGCTATTTCCTTTTTATCAAAAATTCCTTCAACCTGCTTCATGGTTAAAGCATCAAGTATTTCAAGCCTGGCGGTTCCGGTCATTTTATTTTTAGAAAGATTGCTGATTTTAACCGGAAAAACTAATTTGTCGTTTTGCCTGAAAAACCTTGGTTCATTGGGCATTAACATTAAATCTTTCTGCGTTTTCAACTCATTGGTCACAAAACCATATTTAAAATCGCGGGTATGTGCAAATCCCATCATTTTCCAGCTTGTGAGCGATTCCGGGATCTTAAATTTAACGATTACATTGCCTTCCTCATCGGTTTGAAGATTGGGATAAAAAAAGGCGGTTTCGTTAAAATTAGTTCTAACCTTTACCTTGTCAAGCGATTCGGTAATCTTATATTTAACTCCTTGACCCACAAATACTCCATTTTCTGCATTCTTATCATTTTCTCTCCAGCTTTTAATTTCTTTACCATTTTTAAGGTTGGCTTCACCAGCTTCATTAATAGTCAAATCATTGAAATCTTTTGGTGCATCCCGCACATTATCAAGAAAATACAATTCATTATAAGAATCAGTATCGAAAGTATTATATATTTCATAACCATAGTATTTGAATCCGAACCAGTTGAGGTTGTCAAAAATTCTAAATGGTATTTTAATGTAGGGATTGAAGTCTTTTGTAACTGTTGAGGAATAAGTAAGATTGTATTCATTCGAATTCCATGCTAAAACTGAGTAGTAACTGTTGTAAATGTTGAAACCCCAATAGTTTGGCCTGAATTGATCAAGCGAAGCATCATAAAGTGTGGCCAGAAACTCAGCGGCTACTTTTTCTCCATTTTTTCCTTTTATTTTTATTTTCCACTCTTCGTCCGATCCCGGAGAGACTCTGTCGCGAAAGGTTTCAAAACTAATATCGAGCATTTTGTTGGTTCGCGGAACAATTACAGTTGCATCGTATTTATAAAACCGGTTGTTGTATTGACAGGTAAAATGAACACTGAAATTTCCGCGGTATTCTTCTTTCACAGGAATTTCAATCAGAATTTGTTTTCCTGATGGTTGTATCCATTTCTTTTCTACAATGTTGTTTTTAAATTCTATTTCGTACAGAACCTGTAATCCGGGAAGTTCACTGCCAAAAATAAACTTTGCCATGTTTCCGGGTTCAGCAGTTTTATCCAACTGAACGAGCCAGGTTGTAAATTTATCCGGAATCTGTTGGTTTACTGTGGAATAGAGGGTAAAGTAATTGTTCCATTTCACCGGGTTGCCAAATGCATCTTTCGATTCGGTTTCTGCTACATAAACTCCTGGTTCCCAGTCTTTCATAAATGAAAAATCAATTTTTTCCGATTCGGCTGTGTTGAAATTTAAGGTGGCCATTTGTTTTTCTTTTTCGCGGTATCGCAAATCATTTTCATGATTGTAAACATTACCTGGAAAAATTGAATCCCATTCCTCTTTTGAATATAAATACTGATCAGGCGCATTCCATTTCCTTTCACGGAGAGGTGTATCTAACCCTTTTAATTTATAGATTTTTATTCCTCCTTTGGCTTCAACAAATTCTCCATTTATGTTAACTGTTTTAATTTCAATATCTTTAACCGTTTCTCTGTTCACATCCTGATCCAATTCAAGATTTAGCTTCATGGCTGTATTGCCTACCATCACTGATTTTGAGACCGATTGCGTTTCTCCGTTCAAATCCGTTACATCTGCAATAATATTGTAATCGAAAAGTAGGTATTCGTTTTTTTCATAGCCAAAATCAGGTTGTGCCATAAAACTGAATTCAAATTCCCCTTTTTCGTTTGTGGTAGTTTCGCCCGATGTCATTTGCGTTTCAACATCTTTTAAATTGTAAAACCACCAGCCACTCCAAAATGGTTTTCGCACAATCCGGTATTGTACTTTGGCACCGCTTATGGTTGAACCTGAAAAGGCAATTGCTTTTCCGCTTATTTTGACAGAATCGTTTAAAACATAGTTTCCTGTAACAGGCAGAATTTCAACTTCGAATTTTGGCCGTTTGTATTCTTCCACCGAAATGTATTTTGAACCAAAGACACTGTACAATTGCATGTTTCCGTTTAACAATCCCTGGGGAATTGAAAAAGTTCCGTTAAATGAACCAAATTCATTTGTTGTGAATGTCTGCTCTGCAACCTTCTGAAAATTAACATCATAAAAAGTTATTTTCATCGATTTGTTTACTTCAGGGTTACTGCTTTCGCCATCTGATTTTAACGCAATTCCTTTGAAATAAACAGTTTGTCCCGGCCTGTAAATTTCCCTGTTGGTAAAAAGAAAAACCCGGGTTGCCAATTCCGTTTTTTTATCGGGGTTTTGCAGGTAAACGAATTGGCGTGAACTGTAATAATCACTTCCATTAAAAAATTCAAAGTTTACATTTCCCGAAAAGTTCTTTTTATCTGGACTTAGTTTAAAATAGCCTGATGTGTCAGTTGTAAAGGTACCCAGTAGCTCTTTGTTGTATTTACCGGTGTTGTAGTTATATTCCTCGTTCCAGGCTTTAACCTGCACATTTTTAAGCGGTTTTCCTGTATTTCTGTCCAAAACACAGGTTTCTGAGCTTCCATCCGCTGAGGTTCTTTGAATACAGGCAATGCCTGTTACACGTACTATGGCATAACTGGTTATGTTTTTCTGGTAACCGAATTTTTCATTGTTGGCAACAAATACAACATAAGTACCTGATGATAAATGGTTTAATAAGATTTCAGTGCTATGGTTGTTAAAATCATCATTGCCTTTAAGATTAATGGCTGAAGTTTGAATTTTAGCTACAGAATTCAGTAGTTTATTGTAAAGTTTTTCACCACTTTCCTGTTTAAAAATTTTATCCATTTCGTTGGGATCAATTTTTCCAACCATTGTATAAATTTTTTCCAGGTTTGAATAATTTACCAATACCGGGATTTTTGAATTGGGAGCAACAATTTCTTCAATGGTAAAATCAAGACTGGTGCTAAGTATTTCAGCTTTAATTGATTTACACAAATTTGCACCATACGATTCCGGATATTTTTCAAGGGCTGCATTACAAATTTCCAGTGCAGTTTTGTTGTCGAATTTATATTTCAGTGATTGTTCATCAAACACATTGTAATTTGATGACCTGTACTTATAAAATATTGCCATTTCATAGTCCACCTGCGCAGAGGTTATATCCCCTTCAAGATTTATTCTAAGCTGTTTAAGGGCATTTAAGTAAAGTTCGTTTTTTGAGAAACTTATCGAACAATTAAAAATAAATTTCAACCGGTTTATTTCCAGGTCGGTAAGTGCTGCCTGGTTGTTTATGCTGAGTCTTAATCCAAGCCAGTCCTGGTAAATTTTAAGCGCGTAGTAATGCATAGAAAGACTGTCCTTGCAGATTATTTGCATTTTTATAAAATCAGCAGCCTGGTTAAAATACTGATCCTTATCTACTTGAAAAAAATCTGTTGACCGGTGCAGGGTTAACTCATCGCGCTGGAAAAACTGTAAGGCCTTTGAAGCCAGAAAATCATATAAAGTGGGCCTGAGTTCCCTTGAATCTTTGCCAAATGAAATAATTTCATCGTAAAATTCCATGCTGGTTTTAAACAGGCTGTCTTTGGGCTCCAGCGATTTAAGGTAATTTTTAATTATTCCGTTTATGAGTTGGTCGGATGTCCAGGAATTCAAATCGTTTTCCTTAAATGTTACTGTATTTGAACGATTCTGAATTTTATAGTTATTTAGCCTGTAAAATATTAAAAGTAAATCTGCTTTTACTGAATAAAGTAAAGATTTGTTCTGTAAACTGCTTACGGCTATTTCATTATCAATATCATGGAGTAATGTGTCATGATAATTTTCTTCTGTTGTTTGCAAATACTTGATTCTATGAATGATGGCTTTTAAAACCTGGTCATTGTTTTGGTCGGCCTTAGCTTTTGTATAAATGCTTTCTACTACCAAAAGCGCGGATTTGGGTAATCCAAGCTGGTCTAGCGAGTCCACAGTTTTCCATTCCGGTTTGTATTTCTCTTTCGCATCAATTATTTTAGTATTCTGTGCTATTGCATTAATTATCAAAAAATTAAAGATTAAAAAAAACAAAGAAAGGGTTTTTAGGTTCATAGCTTTTACTTTAGTTCTTATGTTTTCAAAAGTATTGAATATCTGATTTTTTATCACCTCAAAATGAAGAATTGTTAAAATCAATTTTTTAAAACATATCTCTCATGAAAACAAATTGAATTTCTTCACTCCCTTAAGTTAGGGATAGAAAGAGAAAATTTATTTAAATACTGGCAAAAAACGAATATTCAATTTAAAATGCAAAGAATTGTTTTTCTGATTTTAAGACTTTTTATTTTTAAAAAAATTGTCAGACATTTTATGGATTTCTATATTTTTTGCAGGCAAAAACAATGAAGTATTTTTATTTAAGTTATACTTTTGGCGTTTTAACACGAAATGAATAAAGTTTATATAATATTATTGCTGATTTTAGGATTATCCTGTGAAAAGTCTGAATTTGATACTTCACCGGATATTCAGCTTCATTTTTCGACCGATTCCCTGGTTTTCGATACCATTTTCTCTGGTATTGGCTCTACCACAAAATACCTGAAGGTGTATAACCCATCGGAGAAGGATATTAAAATTTCGAGGATTTTCGTTGGCAAAGGTGATGCTTCAAAATACAGGCTGAATATTGACGGCCGCCCCGCTGGTTCAGAAAATGACGTGGTTCTGAAAGGAAAAGACAGTTTGTATATTTTTGTGGAAGTAACCATAAATACCAACGAAGATGCCTTGCTCGAACAGGATTCCATACTTTTCGAAACCAATGGAAACCAGCAGGATATCAAGTTACTGGCCTGGGGACAGGATGTTTATTTAATCAATGGCGAAATTATAAATTCAACGGAGTGGACGTCCGAAAAGCCTTATCTTGTTTATAATTCAATGCTTATAGATACCAACCAGGTTTTGACCATTGAAAAAGGAACAAAAATCTATTTTCACCGTAACAGCCGCATGTATGTTGCCGGTACACTGATTGTAAACGGTACATTTGAAGATCCTGTTTATTTTGATTCCGATCGCACCGAACAGGTTTATTCAGATGTTCCCGGGCAATGGGATGGGATTTGGCTTATGAATGGCAGTAAACATAATTTTCTGAATTGGGCTGAAATTAAAAATGCCGTCATCGGAATACAGGTAGATACGCTGGCAGATATAGATGTACCCACATTAAGCATTCATAATTCTAAAATTGAGCACATGAGTTTTGCGGGAATTTATGCACAGGGGACTACTATTTTTGCTACGAATTGTTTAATTGATGATTGTGGTTATTATACACTTGCCTTAACCATTGGCGGCGAGTACAATTTTTACCATTGTACCTTTGCGAATTACTGGCAGAACAGTTTTAGAAATACCCCTTCGCTTTTGTTAAATAATTACTATAAATATAACAATTTGTACATTATACGCGATATTGAACATGCCGGTTTTTATAACTGTATCGTGTATGGTGATCGACAAAACGAAATTTTTGTTGATGCCTATTCCGGATCAGGAAAACTTGAATATAATTTTGACAATTGCCTATTAAAATACACCATTGATGCGGGATTATCAGAAAGCAGGCTTTCAGGATGCCTTGCCAACGAAGAACCATTATTTAAAAGCAAGTTTGCTTACGATTTTAGGCTCGATACACTTTCTCCTGCTATTAATAAGGCCTCCAAAGCCTTTGTAGATCAATTTCCAGCCCTGCTTCAATACGATTTGCTAAACAAAAGCAGGATATCAGATGTAAATCCTGATGCCGGGGCTTTTGAATGGTATGGAAATTTAAAATAAATTACCTTTTTAAGTATAAAGAGCGTAAACATTTTGTTTTTTATAATATTTTTGCTTTCTTGTAACGTTTATTCGTTGTGACCCTTTTTTATTTAGTTCTTGAATTATGCCGCGAAAGCTAAAAGGAAAGCTCTTTTTTATTATTCCTGCATTTTTTTCGCTCATTATCAACCTGAATGCAGGGATTGACTGGGCCTGGAAGGATTTTTTCGAAAACCTTCTTACGGCCACGCTGGTTGTAGTTATTGTCTTTTCTATTTTAAATAACAAATGGCGGTTGTTTTTCGCGGTATCTGTTTACCTGCTTTTTACCATTTCGGCCCTTGTCGAAAACAGCTATTACATGATGTACAGGAATACCATCAACATGTCGGTCATTTATATTTTAATGGAAACAAATTCCAATGAAACTGCCGAATTCCTTCGGGTATACTTTCGGTATATATACCTGGTTGTTATTTTAATGGTCATTCCTCTCTTTATAATTGTTCCTTTCTTTTTTAAATGGAACAAAGAATTTAAACCTGCGCCTTTTCACCTGAAAAGTAAAGAATCGTTCATAAAAATTATAATCGTTTTGGTTGTTGTTTCCACAATCGGTTTATTTCAGTTACAAAAGTACAACCTGGTTTACACTACAATGAAAGGATTTTTTCAATACCGGAAGGAAATGAAAAGGTACGAAAAATATAGCTATACAGCCGAAGGAGGAAAGTTTACAGGCGTTTCAGGTAAGTATAGCGGAAAAGAAATTTATGTTTTGGTAATTGGCGAATCTGCTAACCGCGATCATTTAAATCTTTACGGATACGAAAGAAAAACCAATCCGTATTTAGCACAGATAAATAATGAACTTGTTGTATATAAAGATATTATTAGTCCCTTTGCCAATACCATTTCATCTCTGCCTTTGGTCCTATCTCCTGGGAATTACGAAAATCCTGATGCCAGGTTCGATGGCGTTATTACCCAATTGTTCAACCATGCCCATTTTGAAACCTATTGGCTATCGAACCAGGAACCGCTCGGACTGCGCGAAACTTATATAACTAAAATCGCAAAGTCATGCAAGCAAAGGTTTTTTATGAATACCATGAGCAATCGCGAAAAAGCACCCTACGACAGTATTTTATTTCATCCAATGCAAAGGATTTTAAATCAGCCATTTGAAAAAAAATTTATAATTGTTCATTTATTGGGTTCACACGTGGATTATATTGAAAGGTATCCATCTTCATTTAATAAATTCAGCAATATCCCTGTAACAAAACTGAAATCACCCGAAGCATACAAAACCATTAATGAATATGATAACAGCATTTTATATACAGATTTTGTGGTCTCGAAAATAATTGAAATGGTGAAATTAAAAGACGCGCGTTCCTTTGTATTGTATTTTTCCGATCATGGCGAAGATGTATACGAAACCAGCGATAAATCGTACCATGCCGATGGGATAAAAAGTCGTTTTATGTACGAAATACCTTTTGTTTTATGGACTTCTGAAAAATTCATGAAAACAGCTGATTCACTGGTTTTTGAACCTCATAGACCTTTTATGACCGATGATTTGATTTATGGAATAAGCAATTTGGCCGGAATTTATTTTAATGAATTTCAACCCGGACGAAGTATTTTTAACAAAGAATTCAAACATCGTAAACGCTTAATTTTGAATGGAATTGACTATGATGCTGAATTAAAAAAAAATAATTAATTTGATGATTTAAAATCATTTTGGTTTTTTAAGTAAATATTTAGCTTTGATTTATTAAAATACTTTTTATATTTGCAACAAATTGAAAACAAAATGAAGAAGTTTTTTGCATTTTATTATTTTTATTTTGCTTTCCGGATTTGCTCCTGAGAGGATATTTCTTTTTGTTTTTAAATCTCGGGAGCTCTGATTAGAGCTCTTTTTTTTTATTGGAATTTTAATTTTCACAACATTGCCTGGTAAAAAAAGGTGATGATTAATACATAAATATGGAAAATCAGTTAAAGAAGAAAATAGCAATCCAGGGTGGGGTGGGATCTTTTCATGAAATTGCCTCTATTTTCCACTTTGGATATGAAAATATAGAAACAGTTCCTTTCGAGACCTTCCAGGGCTTGGTTTCGGCAGTGGAAAGCAATAAAGTGGATTCTGGCTTAATGGCCATTGAAAACACGGTTGCCGGAAGCCTTATGCCAAATTATGTCTTGCTCGAAGAGCGTGATATCTTTGTAGTTGGTGAAATTCTGCTTCATATTGAGCAAAACCTTCTTGCTATTCATGGACAAAAAGTGGAAGAAATCAAAGAAGTTCATTCGCATCCTATTGCTTTAATGCAATGTTCCAGGTTTTTCGATAACCACCATCATATAAAACTTATCGAGACAGATGATACGGCAAACAGTGCCCGAAAAATTAAGGATGAAAACCTGATGGGAATTGGCGCTATTGCAAGTCAGCGGGCGGCAGGACTATTCGGACTTAATGTTTTGGAAGCCGGCATTGAAACCAATAAAAGAAATTTTACCCGTTTTCTGGTAATTACCAATAAAAACCATTCCAATGGAAATCTTCTTGACCCAAATACGAATAAGGCTTCTATAAGTTTTTCGCTTGCGCACAAAACAGGAAGTTTGTCAAAAGTGCTTTCCATATTCTCCTTTTATAACATTAACCTGAGTAAAATTCAATCCATTCCAATTATAGGAAAAGAGTGGGAATACCATTTTATTGTTGATTTGGTTTACGATGATTATGATATTTACAGGCAATCGCTGGTGGCCATTAAACCTTTGATAGACAAATTGCAGGTTTTGGGTGAATATAAAAAGGCAGAAGCCTACTATCATTCCAATGAAATTTTGTCAGATGAAAACGGGAATGTCTATTTTGCGAATCAATTGGCAAATTCTTAAATCGAAATTATTGAATATTAACCATTTATATTTTTTTTTATGATTCAACCGGCACAAAGGTTATCTGCAGTAAAGGAATACTATTTTTCAGACAAATTGCGGGAAATAGAGAAATTGAGAGCTTCAGGGATAAATGTGCTTAACCTGGGGATAGGAAATCCTGATCAACCGCCATCGCAGCAAACCCTGGACGTTTTAATGACAGCCAGCCAGAATAAAAACAACCACGGATATCCAAGCTACAACGGGCATAAGTCGTTGCGCGAAGCATTTGCCAAATGGTACCAGAATTATTTTAAAGTTGAATTAAATCCCGAAAATGAGGTTTTGCCATTAATTGGATCCAAAGAAGGAATCATGCACATCTCCATGGCTTTTTTAAATCCGGGCGACGGGGTTTTAATTCCAAATCCATCTTACCCTGCTTATCGTTCTGTGGCTAACCTGGTTGGGGCCAGAATTCTTGATTTTGACCTAACCGAAGAGAACGACTGGTTTCCGGATTTCGACCAAATTGAAAAAATGGATTTGACCGGGGTGAAAATGATGTGGGTAAATTATCCAAATATGCCTACAGGTAAGCTTGTTGGAAAAAACGAATTCCAGAAACTGGTTGATTTTGGTTTAAAATATAATATTCTTATTTGTAACGACAATCCGTACAGTTTTATTTTGAATAAGCAGTATTTCAGCATATTCCAGGCCGACAGGGCCAAAGAAACCGCCCTGGAGTTAAATTCTATGAGCAAATCGCACAATATGGCAGGCTGGCGAATTGGTGTACTTGTTGGAAATCCAATTCTGGTTAAATATGTTTTGACGGTAAAGAGTAATATGGATTCCGGCATGTTTGTTCCTTTGCAACTTGCCGCAGCCGAAGCTTTAGGTTGTTCAGATGCCTGGTACGACCAGATTAATATGCATTACGAAAAAAGACGGGCCATTGCACATAAAATCCTGGATGCAATCGGTTGTACCTACACTGCTGACCAGGCGGGCATGTTTGTTTGGGCAAAAATTCCGGTCAGATATAAGGATTCTTTTGAAATTACAGATATTTTACTTGAAAAGTCTGGCGTTTTTATCACCCCGGGACAGATTTTTGGAAGCAATGGCAATCGATATATTAGAATATCTCTTGCCAGTAAAGAAAACGATTTGCTTGAAGCCCTGGAAAGAGTTAATAAAAAATTATGAATGCATTTTCGAAAATAGAAAAAGATAAGAAGCTTAATCTTACTGTTATAGGAACAGGTTTAATTGGTGGTTCCATGGCCCTTGAATTGCGCAAACATCCGCAAATTGGTAAAATAACCGGGGTGGATAACAACCAGGAACATTTATACAGGGCAAAACAAATTGGGTTAATTGATGATTATCTGCCTTTGAAGCAAGGCATTATTGATGCTGATATCGTAATTCTTGCCACCCCTGTTGATGTGAGTATCAGATTGTTACCAGAAATACTTGAAGTTGTACAAAACCAGGTTGTATTTGATGTTGGGTCAACGAAAGAAAACATTATTAAATGCATAGATAATTATCCAAAACGGGGCAGGTTTGTAGCAACCCATCCCATGGCGGGTACAGAATACTCCGGGCCTGATGCAGCGATACCTGATCTTTTTAAAAATAAATCTGTAATTTTTTGTAATTCAAAAGGTTCTGATGAAGACGCTTTTATTCTTGTAAAAGAAATTTACCATTACCTGGGAATGAATATTGTTTACATGGATCCCAAACCACATGATTTACATGCCGCTTATGTTTCGCATATTTCACATATAACTTCATTTGCACTTTCGCTTACGGTACTCGAAAAAGAAAAAAGCGAAAGAAATATCCTGGATATGGCAAGCGGAGGATTTGATTCAACAGTACGCCTGGCAAAAAGTTCGCCTGCCATGTGGACGCCAATTTTTATGCAAAATGCCGGAAATGTTGTAGATGTGTTGAATTCGTATATCTCTGTTTTACAAAAATTTAAAAATGTAATTCTTCAACACGATGCTCAAAAAATACACGAAATGATTTTAAAATCAAATGAAATAAGGAAAGTGCTTGATAAATTTCAGGCAAAAAATTAAACAGACAGAAAAATAAAAATAAATAAGAAAGTCATGAAATCATTATTAGATACAAAACCAGTACAGGAGTGGGGAAATGTTTTTAACACCCATCCTGTTGTTATTGCGGGCCCATGTAGCGCTGAATCTGAGAAACAGGTACTTGAAACTGCCCATCAGCTGAAGGATAAAGGCATCACTATTTTCAGGGCAGGAATCTGGAAACCACGCACCCGTCCGGGTCATTTCGAAGGTGTGGGCGCAGCAGGATTACCCTGGCTTAAAAAAGTGAAAGAAGAAACCGGTATGTTAGTGGCTATTGAAGTTGCCTCCGAAAAGCATGTTTATGAGGCCCTTAAGCACGGGGTGGATATTTTATGGGTGGGTGCCCGTTCCACAGCCAATCCTTTTGTTGTTCAGGATATTGCTGACGCTCTAAATGGCATAGACATTCCTGTTTTGGTAAAAAATCCGGTAAATCCTGATTTGGAATTATGGAAAGGAGCCATTGAACGCATACACAAAGCAGGTATTACCAAAATTGGTGCAATACACAGGGGATTCTCTAGTTATGGAAAAACTGCATACAGGAACTTACCTACCTGGCAGCTTCCGATTGATCTTAAAACAGATTACCCAAATATTCCTATGTTTAACGATCCCAGCCATATCGGAGGAAAAAGAGAGTTTCTGTTCGAAATTATGCAAAAAGCCATGGATTTGAATTTCGATGGTATTATCATTGAATCTCATTGTGATCCTTCTGTGGCTTTAAGCGATGCAGCACAACAAGTTACCCCCGATAACCTTGAAAAACTTTTAAAATCTTTAATTATACGAACTCCGGACAGCCCAACACAGGAAACTGTTCAGGAATTAAAGGAGTACAGGGCCCAAATTGATTCATTTGACAGGATTCTGCTCAATATACTTGAAGAAAGAATGGAAGTGGTTAAAAAAATAGGCAGATTTAAAAAGAACAATAATATCACAATTTTACAATCAACCAGGTGGGAACAGATTATCGAAAAAAACCTTGTGGAGGGTTCTGGACGCGGTTTCAGCGAAAAATTTATTAGCAGTCTGTTTAAAGCTATTCACGAGGAATCAATTGAGTTTCAAACCAAAGTAATGAATGGATAAAGTTGTTTCAAAATCTGTTATTTCTGGTAGCCTTGTAGCACCTACATCGAAAAGTGCCCTGCAAAGAATGATAGTGGCAGCCTTCCTGTCAAAAGGTCAATCAAATATTGGATATGAGTCAACCAGCGAAGATGCTGAAGCAGTTATCGGTGTTGCTGAAAGTTTGGGCAATTCAGTTACCCGCACAAAGCACCAGCTTTTAATTGAAGGCGGTAAGTTTAAAAGTGCAACCATAAATATTGGCGAATCCGGATTGGGTTTAAGAATGGTAGCCCCCGTATTATCAGCCATGAATGTGCCTTTTAGAATTGAGGGCAGGGGTAGCCTTTTAAAAAGGCCTCTTGGCTTTGTTTTGGATGGCCTGCAAAGTTGTGGTGTACAGGTTTCTGCAACCGGTGGTTCATTGCCCATGTCAATAATGGGACCCATTTGCACCAATTCTGTAACACTCGATGGTTCAGTGGGTTCGCAATTACTTACAGGTTTTCTTTTTGCTGCTCCGCTTTTAAACCGTGATTATGAAATAAGGGTAATCAATTTAAAAAGTAAACCCTATATTGATTTAACAATCAGTATTTTAAATAATTTTGGAATTGATATTGAAAATTCAAATTACGAAGGTTTTTTGATCAGGGGCGGACAGGTTTATAAGTCCTGCAATTGCTATGCTGAAGGGGACTGGAGCGGATCTGCCTTTGTTTTGGTAGCCGCAGCAATTGCCGGCGAATTAAATCTGACCGGAATTGATGTTCATTCCTTTCAGGGCGACAAAAAAATTAAAGAAGTACTGAAAATGTGCGGTGCCACTGTAATTGAAGGAATTAACGAAATTACGGTTAAAAAAAATGAGCTCAACGCTTTCGAAGTTGATGTTACCGATGAACCTGATTTGTTTCCTCCATTAGTGGCCCTTGCTGTGAATTGCGCCGGACAATCAGTTATTAAGGGAGTAGGAAGGCTTAAACACAAAGAAAGCGACCGGGCCCAAACCTTACAAACCGAATTTAACAAACTGGGTGCGAATATCAGAATTGTAGATGACTTTATGTATATTGAGGGTTGTAAATTAAAGGGAACCAGGGTTTTTTCAAATCACGATCATCGCATTGCCATGGCATTGGCAGTGGCTGCCATTACGGCCGAAAATGAAACAATTATTGAAAACGCCGAATCTGTGGGAAAATCCTGGCCCGGATTTTTCGAAAAGTTTGCTTCAATCGGGGCGCATGTAAGCTAATATAATTCAGTAACACATGTTTTTGTAATATAATCTTTTAGTATGAATAGTTTTGGTCGAAAATTCAAATTATCAATTTTTGGTGAATCGCACGGTAAATCTGTTGGGATATCAATTGATGGCTGCCCTCCCGGAATAGAACTTGATGAAAGCCACTTTTTAAAAGATCTTGACAGAAGAAGGAGCGGGGCAAAAGGAACTACACCAAGGCTCGAATCAGATTTACCTGAAATTATAAGCGGGGTATTTAATGGCTACACAACAGGTGCACCACTCACAGTGGTTTTTAAAAACGAAGATACCCGCTCAAAAGATTATTCAAAACTTAAGGAGCATCCACGTCCCGGACACGCCGATTTTACAGCATTTAAAAAATATTCCGGCTTTAATGATTACCGTGGAGGCGGTCATTTCTCAGCCCGGCTTACCTTGGGTTTGGTATGTGCAGGCGTGATTGCCAAAAAAATAGTAAGGCCTGTTGATATTGAAGCTAAATTAATTAGTGTACATGGCAGCCAAAACATTGAACTGGAAATAGATAATGCCATTAAAAATGGGGAGTCGGTTGGGGGCATTGTGCAATGTGTAGCCAAAAACCTGCCTGTTGGACTGGGCGAACCTTTTTTCGATTCCGTTGAATCGGTAATCAGCCATTTGGCTTTTTCAATTCCGGCCATTAAAGGAATTGAATTTGGGTCGGGCTTTGATGCAGCCAAAATGTACGGGAGCCAACATAACGATTTAATAATCAACGAATCAGGAAAAACTGAAACCAACAATGCAGCCGGAGTAAATGGCGGAATTACCAATGGCAACGATTTGGTTTTCAGAATAGCAGTTAAACCTACTTCAAGTATTCCCAAAGCGCAGGAAACTTATAACCTGAAAACACATAAAGTGGAACAGCTTTTAATTGGTGGCCGCCACGATGTTTGCGTCGCATTAAGGGTTCCTGTTGTTCTGGAAGCTGTTACTGCTGTTGCACTTGCCGATTTTATACTTTTGGAAGGCAAAGAAGTTTTTCACTGATAAATTCAGGTTTATTTCGGTTTTGGCAGAAGAAAAACAAATTCGCTGCCCTCACCGGGAGTACTACGGGCGATTAGTTTACCCATATTTCTTTCGATAAATTCCTTACAAAGAACCAGTCCCAACCCCGTGCCTGCTTCGTTGGCAGTGCCTGGCGTGGAATGTTTGACATCAATCCGGAAAATTTTTTGTAAATCCTCATCGCTTATTCCTACTCCATTATCTTTTATTATAATTTCGATAAAATTGGAATGTGAATGTCCAAAAACTTCAACTTTTCCGTTTTCGTGCGTAAATTTAATCGCATTTGAAACCAGGTTTCTGATTACTGTAAGTATCATATTTAAATCGGCAAAAGCTATCAGGTCTTCTGGTACATGGTTCACCAGTATTATTTTTTTACTTTTTGCCTGGCTCAGCAACAATGTAATATTTTCTTCCACCAAATCCTTCATATCCAGATTAATCGGCTCTGCATCGAGTTTCCCGGTTTGCGATTTCGACCATTTTAATAAATTGTCAAGAAGATTATAACCCTGCTTCGAAGTCTGGTAAAAGGTTTTAAGATAATTCATGATGTCATCTTTGCTGAAATCGTCATAAGAATCAATCAGCAATTTGGAAAAAGTTATTAATACCGAAAACGGATTGCTTAAATCGTGGGCTATAATTGACAACAATTTGTCCTTGTCCTGGTTTGCTTTTTGAAGATTCAGATTGGTTTCTGAAAGTATTTCACGAACAATTTTAAGCTGAATGTGCGTGGCAACGCGGGCTAAAAGCTCATCGGCCTTAAAAGGCTTTGTTATAAAATCAACTGCTCCGCTTTCAAAGCCTCTTTTCAGGCTTTCTTCGGTGGTTTTTGCAGTTAAAAAAATTATCGGAATATCTTTTGTTTTTATGTCTTTTTTTAATTGGAGACATACTTCATAGCCATCCATTTCCGGCATCATTATGTCCAGTAAAATCAAATCGAAATTAGCCTGTTGTGCCCTTTCTATTCCTGCTTTTCCTGATTGTGCATAACTAATATTGTAATTGTTTTTTTTTAAAAGATTTGCCACTACCTGTATGTTTGAGGCAATATCATCGATAATAAGAATTTTGGGATTTTCTTCGGTTTTCATTTTATCACAGGTTTGGTAGAATTTCTTGGTCGCGTATAATTTTGATAATTAGTTAAAATTATAGATTTTTCAGCTTTCAATAGAATATTCAGGGAATAAATTTTTAACAATTTTGGGAAACAGGTTTAAACCTGAAGTAATCTCTGCCAAATCAAAACTATTTAAGTGGTCGAGGAGCGAAACGGAATAGTCCCTGACTTGTTTGAGATTAAACTTTTGTCCAAAATCTTCCAGTTCTTTTGCAAATTTTTCAATATCGTCCGACAGGGAAACCATTGTAACTTTTTGCCATTCGCTAATAAATTTCCTGGTCATTAGTTCTTTAATAAGGCTGTATTCCGGATGGGATGTAATATCAAAATTTTCAAGTTCATTCATGGTTACATTTTCATTCTCCTTCAATACCCTTATTTTTCTGTGCGGAAGATATTTGGCCACTATGTTGATTAAATCAATCCTTTTAATTGGCTTTGGTAAAAAGTCGATGAAACCAAAATCTTCTGGTTTTATTATTCCTGTCGACATCACTACCACAGGCACAGAGGCTAAGTTCTCCTTTTCTTTCAACCACGAAATTATTTTGTAACCTTCATCGTCCTTAACGTTTAAATCAAGTAAAATCATCCCCGTTTTTTTGTTGATTTTCTTGTCTAAACCTTCATTCAAATCCGATATTGTAGTTATTTTTAGTCCTGTATTTATAAAGTTTTCAATAATTAGCTGGCAATTGTTCACATCTTTATCAATTACTACAAGGTTCGATTTATCAAACTGAATTTCAAATTCTGTATTCTTATTAATTTCCGATTCATTCCTGACTTTTTTGAGGGTTTCCACATTGTCAAAAATTATGGTAAATTCAGAATATTCGTTTTCCTTGCTTTTTAAAGCTATTTTACCGTTCATGGCCTCAATCAGCTTTTTGCTAATGGTCAGGCCAAGTCCTGTACCTCCGTACCTTCGCGTATTTTGACCCGCCTGTTGCTTAAAGGCTTTAAAAATAAGTTCCTGTTGATCCTGCGGAATACCAATACCTGTGTCTCTGACTACTATCTTAATTGAAGTCCTGTTTTCATTTTTATCCAATTCTTTAATTGAAAGTTTTACACCCCCTTTTTCAGTAAATTTTATGGCATTTCCTACCAGATTAAATAAAATCTGTCTCAGCCTTATTTCATCAAGTAGTACAAAATCGGGCAATCCGGCTGAAAGTTCTGTTTCAAAACTCAATCTTTTTTCATCAAGTTGAATGGAAAATATTTGTGAAATTTCGTCCACAAGGGTTTGAAAATTAATGGGTTCATAGCTTAACTCCATTTTCCTTGCTTCAATTTTTGATAAATCAAGTATATCATTGATAATCGTGAGCAAAGCCCTGCCGCCTGCTTTTATTGATTTAAGATATTTTAGATGGTTTGCATCTTCGAGCTGGTTTTCGAGTAACTCCGTAAAGCCAATAACCGAATTGAGCGGCGTTCGTATCTCATGACTCATATTTGCCAGAAACTCGCTTTTGGCTTTATTTGCCTTCTCTGCTTCATTTTTAGCTTTTTCAAGCTCAAGTTGTGTATTTTTCAAATCTGTAATATCAACAGTATTTACGGTGATGGCTTCCACCTGCCCGAAATTCCCGAACACGGGTTGATATGTAACATCCATAAATTTGGTTCCCAGGTATTTATACGAAAACCAATCCTGAAAACGTACCTGTTTTCCTGAAAAAGCCATTTCGAACCTTGCTTTTATTTTTTGTTCAAATAATTCGCTCCCCCAAAGTTCTTCTGTAGTTTTCCCCTCAATTTCATGCTTTTTCATATTATGTGCCTTAACATATGAATCATTTACCACAAGGTACCTGAAATCTTTATCTATCAGCGACATAAGCTCACTGGAATTTCTTATGATAAGTTCATAATTTTTTAGTTTGTTCAACAGTTTTTCCTTTTTGGTTATGTCTTCAATAATTCCGACATATCCCATTAACTTTCCATTGTGCACCATTTCACTTGCTATTGAATGCACTTTGATATTTTTTTTATTCCGGGCGTTTTTTATCTGGTAAATAATATTATAATTGATGGGGCTTTTTTGAATTCCTTTGTACCATCTTTTTTTTACCCTTTCCAAATCATCAGGGTGTAAGGCTTTTGTCCAGCCTTCGTTCATCGATTCCTCAAAAGTAAGCCCTGTAAGTCTGCAATATTCATCATTTACGTATTCATTTCCTCCTTCGGGATTGCAAACATAAAGTCCGAAAGGGATACTCTGGCTTACATTTCTAAATCTTAACTCGCTGCTTACTAATTCGTTTGTTTTATTTAAAATTTCATTGTTCGAAGCCTCAAGTGCCTTGTTTATATGTCGTAATTTATTGTTGCTCAATTCAATTTCTTTATTTTTTTGATTGAGCTGTATTTCAAATTCCTTTCTTTTGCTTATGTTTAATCCTGTAATGATATAGCCTTTAAGTTTGCCTTTACTGCTTATTTTAGAACTTACGAACCACCAAATCCACTTCTTTTCTTTTTTTGTTGTTACATGTAAACTTATAAACGACTGTCCGGCAGGCTTTTGTTTGGGTATCTCATGAATGAATTTTCCAATATTATCATCGTCTTTAAGTATTTTTACAAACATGTTTGGCTTAAATTTTTGCCCTTCAATAGGGCCAAGGTTGGTTTTTACCAATTCCATAAAAAGGGTATTGCAATAAAGAACAACTCCATTCTTGGATAGTTTTAGCACAGCCCCGTTCACCCAATCGAGTGTTTCTTTATACGATTTCTCCTTTTTACTTAAAGCTTTAAGCTGGTTTTCCAGACTCTGGATTTTATTTTCTAATTCTGCAAAACTGATGTTTTTTTCTTCACTCATTTTATTGAATTGATTTTTTAAATTGTAGAAATAACATCTTCATTTTAAATTGGCCCTGACTAATTTATTATTCCTGATATGCCACGTTAATTTTTTTTGGCCTAATATCCGCCGCCGGGTATAAAATCGAGCGCAACAGAATTTATACAAAATCTCAGGCCGGTTGGTTTTGGTCCATCTTCAAAAACATGGCCTAAATGTGCATCACATTTTGAACATCTGACTTCGGTACGGACCATGCCATGCGTATAATCTTTTTTTAAAATTATATTCTTGTTGTTTTTTACATCGAAAAAAGCTGGCCAACCACAACCGGAATCATACTTTTTATCCGATTCGAACAATGGTTGCTTGCAACATACACAAATGTAGGTTCCTTTTTCATAGAATTTATCAAATTTTCCTGTAAAAGGTGATTCAGTTCCGTTTTCACGGGTAACAAAATACGCCATGGGTGTGAGTATTTGTTTCCATTCCTGCTTTGTTTTTTCCATTTTTTCCATTTTTGATGTTGTTTCATTTTTCTCTTTCTTTTCCTGCGAACAGGAATTGGATGATATCCCTGATAAAATTATCAAAATTAAAATCAAGATTTTTGTATTCATTTTTTTATTTTTTTAAAGTTTAATTGAATGAAGAACCTTAAATAATCATCGTTAGAATGAATTTTTTTTTCCATTTTTAAATTAATAACAATTTGATTTCAAAGTTTATTTTAAATTTAATGAGTTTCAACTTGAAAAATTGAATGAAAAAAGTTTATAAATATAAGGAAAACAGGAAATTAAAGGTAGATTCAATTTATAATTTTTTAGTTGTAAATAAAATTACTTTGCCCCATGGGGTTAAATATTTTGTTTTACAGGATGAATTTGGTGAAAAACATTTAATTCCTGCCAGGTTTTATAAACGCTATAATTTTAATTGTGGACAATACATCAGGGGCCGGATAGATAAAATAAATTGTCAGGGCCAGATAATTATAGAACCACAACATCCTTACTTTATGCAAGGCAACGACTATTTTTTTAAATTTAGAGGGGCTTCTGTTTTAATATCAAAGAAAAAAGGGATTCAACATTATTTCCGGTTTGTTTCCGAAACTGGCGAAAAAGCTTTCCTGCCTTATAAACCTAATCAACGGTTCGACAAAAATAAACCCATTGCTTTTAAAGTTTCGAAAATTAAAAAAGCGAAAATTTTTATTGAAAAATTAAATGAAAACTAATTCTATTTTGACAGATTAGAAAATCAATCAGTCTTTACCCCTTACCCCTAAAGGGAACTGATTGATTTTCAGCTTTCCCCTTCAGGGGCTTGGGGGTAAAAAAGCTGAAAATCAATTTAAGATGGTTAATCTGTCAAAGTAAAACTAAATGTCAGCATTTAATTATTCAATGCTCCTGCAACTGTAAATCAGCGATTTAATAAGATACAAATTCTCAGAAAAGGAGTACAATGCCAAAATTATAATCTAAAAACTGAACCGGTTTTTTTACAGCTGTAATTTCAAGTGTTTCCGGATTTACAAATTCCAGCGAAGGTTTCCCTGAAATATAATCGGCTGATAAATTAAAACCTAGTCTTTCATTTAGCTTTAAAAGTACGCCGGCCCCTAAATTATAGGCAAATGAGGCATGGTATTTTGGAAGCGATTCTTCGGTTACCAGTTCTCCGCCATATTCTCTGTAAACCAGTTGGTGTGTGGGCCAGAATGTTGTGAGCACGCCTATAAAAGTTTTACCATAAATGCTTAGGTAATCTCCTAAATTTATTTTGCCGTAAGGGCCAATTAAAAAGTTCTGAAGGTTGTATTTTGATGAACTGAAACTTATAGTATCCATTTCGTTCATAAACCTTTCTTCCAATGCATTATTAAAAACTTCTGAATCGAATTCGCAATTACTGAACCTCAGGTTTGCACCTAAACCAACATAATCATTAAAATAGAATGCCATATCCAGGCTAAAGTTGTAACCATTTTGTGCATAACCCGATTCGCTGTTATTGAATTCTGTACCGGAAAAACTTCCAGTTGGATTTGTAATTCCACCAGTTAGCCCTAAATACTTATCCTGTGCATTTATATGTAAATTAAATATTTGTAGTAATATGGCAAGGGTCAGAATTTTTTTCATTGTGTAAATTTTTAGTTTGTAATGCAAATTTATAAAATGAATTGAAGTATTTGGGTTAAAATTTAAAATTGTTGCTAAAAACTTGCTGAATTTAAATTTTTGTTGAATGAAAATTTACTCCTTTTATTAATGAATATTTATTCAGGCGAATTAAGGGTAGAACACTTTATTAAGGTAAAGTTCGCCAGGAAAGCGCTGAGTGCCACAATGAAAAAGGTAAGCTTAAAGAAATCTATGCGTAAAACTCTGCAATCTCTGTTTCAGATGTTTGATTTTAAAGGTTTATTTTCAACTTTTAATTCGGATTATTCATATTCTGCAAACTTTGGATCGAAAAGTTTCCCTATTCCAGCCTATAGTTCATTAAATAAATATAAATGAGGTATCAACAAAACTATTCTTTTTAATTTTGAATAATTTTTGTTTCTTACCTTTTATAATGATTAATACTCTTGTTTTATTATGGCTCATAAATACTGGTTAGCGGATTGGAACAGTTATTGTAAATAAAAAACAACTTACATTATATTAATTGGTATCAATTATACGTTCATATCGTATATTAAATTCATAGAAATAAAGAATTGTTTTAATAATAATACATGTAAGTATTTGATAATTCATTAATTTCATAATAATTTAGAACACAATTTACTTTTGCATACATTTGAAATTAAATACATAAAGTTTAGAAAATGAGACAAAAAATCTATTTCATCCTTACCATCCTCTTTTTGGCAATATTTGGCTGTAAAAGAGAAACTGAGATGTTTTCATTTTTCAGGCCCTCAAATCCCCAGAATTTTAAAAATGTAAGGGGAGGTGAATTGTACACCTTTGCGGCCAATGACTCTGTAACCGTCAGGGCCGATTATTATATGAAAGTTCTGGGCCAGTTAAAAACCTATGGCGACGAAATCCTTCAGTACGGGTTTGTCTGGCATCCCACCAATGCCCGCCCGGTTATCACGGTTGATACCTTGATGACAAAAAACGGGAGCGCTGATCCCCCACTTCCGGGTGCCAATGATACTTTATCGTTTAATATGCCACTTACAAGGCTTTTGCCTGATACAAAATATTTTATCCGTTCGTATGTGATAAGGGGCGATGGTAATGGTAATCCTGTAGATACAGGGTATAACCCTGTTGTGCTTGAAAGAAGTACAGAAAGTGCCATCGATGAATGGTTTATGCAAGAGGGTGGCGAAGTTCCGGAGTCTGGTTTCAGGTTTGATGCAGTTGCCTTTAACTTTGGCGATACCATATTTTTTGGAACCGGTGACCAGGGACAAAATATTTTAACAAAAGATATTTATATGTATGATCCAACCAAAGGAACCTGGGAATTCTGGACCAGTCTCGCTAACGTATATCTACCTGTTAGCCAGCAATTCAGGGATAAGGTTACCGATGCGGTTGGATTTGCTTTACAATATACTGATAATATAACCAAACAGAAGGTGAAATGTATTTATGTGGGATTAGGTGATTATGTCGGTAATGATTTGAGGGATGATAAATCTAATGTATTGCTCGAATACAATATGGAAACGAAAAATTACAAAACCACATCTCAATCATCAGGAGGGATTAGAAGTGGATCGGTTTGTTTTGTTATAGGAGAAAAGGCATATATTGGCACCGGATCAAATTCAAATCCTACTCACGACTGGCATGTATTCCAGCCGGCAAATGAATGGGATGGCGACATTACAACTTTTCCGTGGTTACAAATTTCCAGCCCTGATGAAGTGAACCGTACAGGAGCGGTCGCATTTGCTATTAATGGCAGGGGCTACTTCGGACTTGGAAAAAAGGAAGATGGTACCTTCCTGAAAGATTTTTGGGAATTCAGGCCCAATGAATCCGATCCAACGCTAGGAACCTGGATTAAAAAAGCTGATTTTCCGGGAACGCCACGTGCGAATGCTTCAGCCTTTGTAATTGGCGACCAGGGTTACGTAGGTACCGGAGATAATATTACTGGTGACATGGAAAGCGATCCTCCTACTTATTCCGGCGAATTATTTGAAGATGTTTACCGATACGATCCGTTTAACAACAAATGGTTTAAAGTTAGGGATTATACCAGCAATAAAACCGACAGGTTGAATATTTCGAAAAAAGTTACCCGTGGGGTTGGTTTTTCTATACAAAAAGACAATGTAGGTTTTATTGGTTTTGGAATTGTTCCTACGGCCGATCCACGTGCCCAGGAAGATTTATGGAAATACCAACCATTTATCACATCAGGTAAGTAAAATGGAATTAAAAAGTAATTGGATTATCAATAGAAAAAATCTTTGTACAATGAAATGTAGACTATTAATTATTATAATTACTTTGGGCCTTTCTTCAATGCTGAAAGCCCAAAAAAATGAATACCAGTACATTGGAGTTCGTTTTGGAGCAAGCCATGGTTTTAGTGGTGCCCCGGCAATGAACACCAATAAATACCTTAATGTACCCCCGTTCAACGATGAAATGGTTTTGTTACCTGTATCTTCTTATAAAGGTTACACGCCCGGTTTTGTATTTGATATATTATATCATTTTGATTTTACTACCGATAATGCTGGTGTGGTGGCCGGATTGGAATATAACTACAATGGGATTTCAGCAAAATACAATACTGAACAAGGGGGTTACTCTATGAAAGAAACCTTTAGGATGAATACGATTGGGGTACCTGTTTTCTTTAAATACGGACCTGATATTTGGGATACCCAGCGCTATTTTTATGCTGGTTTTCAGTTCAATTATATTATTTCAATGCAATCGGTGCAGGATTATAGTTGGGGAACCACACCTTCGGCAGAAAAAGTGGATCCGAATGCTTACAATAAAACCAGTTTTGGTCTTTTTGCCGGCTTCAATTATCTGGCTTTCAATATTCAACTTGATTTTAATCCTAAATCAGTCTTTAACAAAGACTATAGAAATCCTGATGGCTACCTGATTAATGCAGGACAGGTAGACCAGACCATTACCATTAAAACATGTGTTAATGTTCCTTATGGCTGGTTAAGCGATAAAAGTTACTGGTGGAAAAAGAAACTGCGTAAGTTCCCCTTGTGGAAATAGAAAGCTATTCTCTTGAATATGATTTATTTACCCCGGAATTTAATTATTTCGGGGTTTATTTTTAAATATTCCGGGATTTGCTATCCCGACAGTATGTAAAAAGTAGGAGAGGGAAACCCAGATTACGCCAAATCCGTATTTAATGCTTCTCAATAAATTGATAGAAGAGGCTTCTTTGAAATATTTTGTCGGACAGGTAATTTCTGCAATTTCAAAACCTGCTTTAAAAATCTGCGCAATCATCTGGTTGTCAAAAATAAAATCGTCTGAATTTATTTCATAATTTATTTTTGTTAAAACATTGGCTGTGAATGCCCTGTAACCGGTATGATACTCCGAAAGCTTCTGCCACATTAATACATTTTGAAACAAGGTTAAAAACCTGTTGGCAATATACTTATACAAAGGCATGCCCCCTTTTATAGCCCCGTTTCCAAGAATCCTCGAACCAATAACCACTTCGTAATTTCCATCGGCAATAAGGTAACACATGGACTTTAATAATTTTGGCGTGTATTGATAATCAGGGTGTAGCATTACAATAATATCTGCATTTAGCTCTAGTGCCTTGTTGTAGCATGATTTCTGATTGGCCCCGTAACCCTTATTGTGCTGGTGTTCAATAATATGCCTGATTCCAAGTTCATGCGCAATCTTAACTGTCTGGTCGCTGCTTAAATCATCTACCAGTATTATTTCATCTACTATATCAAAAGGTATTTCGTTATAGGTAATTGCAAGTGTTTTTTCCGCATTAAATGCAGGAAGCACAATTACTATCTTTTTGTTGTTAATCATTCTCAAATTTAAATGTATCTTCAAAATTAGGTATCATTTTTTTTTGGCCAAATTTAATTCGTAATTATTTGTGAAATAATAATTTATATTTCAATAAGGTCGAATAAAGCTATTCTCGTTAAAATATGCAGCTTTTAAAAGCCCGGCATCAAATTTAAATAAATGGCACTGTTATAAATTTTGATTGATCTTAATAAATCCCATAAAGACACCAAGAGCACATAGCATTCTTCGCGAACTTTGTGGCTTCGTGAGGAACTGTATTCAGTTTTTTCAAATGTATGTTTTAATCGTTTTAATTTCAGAACAATAAACTAACGTGAGTTCGATGTAAACATATCTATAATTTATTGATAATAAGGTAATAAGGTGGGTTCACTTTATAAAAATTGACTACTAGGGTTGTTTTAGATAAAAATAAGGTCTTTAAGAACCTTATTGATCTTTCTTAAACCTTAATAGCCCATAATTTTTTTTTGATATCAACCTTATTAGCTTATTTACAGTTATTTGCAATTATAATTTGGTCGAACTCACGTTAAACTGATAATCTATAAATCAAACCATATCCAGTAAAGAGCCAAATTAAATAAAGCTTTTAAACCATCTGCACCTTATAGATTTTAAATCCTTTAAGTTTTAAACATCACATCCTGCTGTTTCCTCAAATTCAGATATATGAAAAACTAAAAATCAGTTTAAATAGCTATATTTGTTAGTTGTAAATCTAATTAACTAAACTAATTGTTATGGTAGCCGGTTTTCTGTTTCTCCTGTTTTTGTTTGTCATCATTATTTTTATTGTTTTACTCAGTTTTAAAAGTAATTCGGTTTTCACCAACCGGATGATATTAAAAAAACTCGATGACCTGAATGCAGAAATTTCAAAAATGAAGGTTGTGCTGCAGGAAGGTAAAATTCAGCCAGAAATTAAAAAAGAAGCAGTTTCGGTTGAAAAGCAGGCAAAGTAAATTAGGAGCAAGAAATAATTAAAGAAGAAAAACCGGTTGAGCCGGTTATTGAAATTAAAAAAGAACCTGTAATTAATCAGCCTGAGATAATAAAGGAGCAAAAGTCGCAGCCTGTTCAACAGGTTACTTATCAACAGAAATCTGTTATTGATAAAATACAGGAGGCCAAAAAGAAAACCGATTTTGAAAAATTTATCGGCGAAAACCTGCTCTATAAAATTGGGGTTGTTGTTCTTATTATTGTACTGATATTTTTCGGAAAATACGTGGTTGACGAAGGATGGCTGAACGAAGTAGCCAAAGTTACCGCGATTATTATTATAGGAGGAGTGCTTTTATTTATAGCCCACCGTTTAAGAACCAATTACAAAACCTTTAGTTCAGTAATGGCAGGGGCCGGAATAGCCGCTTTGTACATTGCCATTGCGGTTAGTTAATTGTACAAGTTATTTGATCAGTATGCCGCGTTTGCAATACTTGTTTTAATTACCATATTTACGATAGTTCTTTCGATAGCCTACGATAAAAAGGAACTGTCCGTTTTTGCCATATTCGGCGGTTTTGCTACTCCTTTACTTGTCAGTAAAGGCGAAGAAATTATAATATATTGTTTACCTATATTCTTATTCTCGATATTGGAATGTTGGTATTAGCGTATTTTAAAAAGTGGAACCTCGTCAACTTTGTCGCCAATTTTGCTACAGTTTTGCTCTATTCACTCTGGGTTTCCGATGCTTATTTTGTTAAGCATAAGCTTCCTTACACAGGTGCATTGCTGTATGTAAGTGCTTTTTACCTGGTCTTTTTTATTATGAACATCATCAACAATGTAAAAGAAAACAAAAAATTTACAGCTTTTGAATTTATAATGTTGGTTACCAATACTTTCCTATACTATTGGGCAGGAATGTTTATCATAGAATTGTACAACAAAGATATGGCCGGGATATACACAATTTCACTGGCTGTTTTCAATTTTGCCTTTGCCTTTCCACTTTATAAAAGAAAACAAATTGATAAAAATCTTGTTTTCCTGCTTATTGGCCTTGTGCTTACTTTTGCCAGCATTGCCATTCCGGTTCAGTTAAAAGGCAACTATATAACCATATCATGGGCCGCCGAATCAGTTATTTTGATGTGGCTTGGCCAGCAATCCGGTATCAGATTAATGAAACTGGCTTCGTACGTGGTTTCGTTTTTAATGTTTATCAGCCTGGTAATGGACTGGAACCAGATTTATTTCAACAGGCCGGCAGATGTTTCAGCGCTTCCCGTTTTATTGAACAGGGGATTTATAACCGGCGTGGTTTCTATTGTTTCAATACTGATTAACCAGTTTCTTGTTAAAAGAGAACAAGAAGCTACAGGTGCAAAGTTTATTTCATCAAAAGTATTGACGATAATTTTTAATGTTTTTCTTATTGTCTCTGTTTATATTACGCTATTCCTCGAAATTGGATACCAGGTCGATATTTCTTACAGTGATTCAGGCTTAACTTCCGTAGTCCTTACTTTCTTTAGCTTTGCTTATTTTTCGGCCGTATTAATCTGGTCTTACCTGAAAAATTTGAGTTTTATATTCCAAACCATGACCATTGTTTCAATTCTGGCTGTTATGGTTTATACTTTCGGCATTATGCCTGAATACAAAACCGTAATTGATTATTATCTGATGGGTGAAACACAGAACTATTTCGGGTTGATACATTTCCTGGGGGCTTTATCCGTTCTGGTTTTATGTGTTTACAGCTTTCTTTCGGTTAAAAAAATATTCAATGGTCAAAAAGTAATTGTACTTGTAATGCTTTGGTTTACAGTAATTATGGGAATTATAATTTTAAGCCGCGAAATGGATTATATGGTATTGCTTGTTTCGGGTGCTGGTTACAATGATTCGTACAGTGTTATTGCCCGGAACCATTTAATAGGTTGGCCAATTTTATGGGGGTTATTGGCCTTTGTTTCAATTATTTATGGAATGAGGATAAACGAAAAAATGCTCAGGATAATAGGGATGGTTTTGTTCTTTTTTACCCTCTTAAGGTTCTTTTTGGTAGATTTTATGAAAATGCCTGCTGGCGGACGAATTATTGCCGGTGCATCTCTGGCTGTATTTTTAATTGTAGTCTCATTTATGTACCAGAAACTTAAAAGAATAATTCTGGAGGATGAAAAAGCTGCTGAAAAAAATGAAGCTGAAAAATCAAATAATCCAATTAATTAAAAAATTATGCTGAAAAATAATTTTCTTTCGCTGGTATCGGTATTTTTTCTTTTTTTTAGCTGGAATTCATTTGCACAGGATTTTACCTGGCAAGCCGATATTCCCCGGGTTGGTTCTGATTCGTATTACAAAATTCACTTAAAACCTGCAGTTGTTTCAAAGTTGATGAATAATTTTTCTGACATAAGGGTATTTGATGAAAACAATAATGAAATACCTTACATCACTGAAATTGAGAAACCCTTCGAAAGCAGGGATTATTTTGTTGAATATAAAATAATTGAAAAAGCCGAAATAAAATCATGGCCTTTTTACACCCGGCTTGTTATTCACAATCCCGGTAAAAATAATATATCTAATATACAACTGGTTATCCGCAACTCTGACGTAAAAAAAACGTTGAAACTCAGCGGCAGCGATGATAAGGTAAACTGGTACAGCATCAGGGATGGGTATCGTTTTCAATCGCTCTACAGCGATAATGAAACTTCAATTATCAAAATTCTTGATTTTCCGGTAAGCAATTATGAATATTATGAAATAAGAATCGACGACCTGAAAAACAATCCATTGAATATTGTTAAAGCTGGATTTTATAATACGGCTATTGAAAAGGGGAAATATACGGCGGTGGATACACCTTCTGTGAGCCAGACAGATATAAAGGATAAAAAGGAAAGCCTCATTAAAATTGAATTTCCGGAACTTACCACTTTGAACAAAATTTCCTTAAAGTTTGCTGGTGGAATTTTTACCATAAAGCCGAATTGCAGGTTTACTTGTTGACAGTACCTTAAACAAACGAAATAAATACGAATACAGTTACAATACATTAACACCAGTTATAATTAGTTCAAATTCAGATAATTCATGGTATTTTAACAACCTTACTACCAAAACTTTATTTATAAGGATAAAGAATTATGATGATGCACCATTAAAAATACAATCGGCTAACGCGGAGCAGCTTAATCATTACCTTATAGCAAAACTATTAAAATCAACAAGTTATAAACTGAAATTTGGGAATAAACATTCAGAAGCTCCTAATTACGATTTGAAATATTTCAGGGACAATATTCCGGCAAAGCTTGAATCTATTGAGGTCGGAATGGTTAAATCGCTGAAGGGCGACCAGTCTGCCGAAAGTTATTCATTGTTTAAAGACCGTAAATTAATCTGGCTGGCCATTATTTTGGTAGCTTTGCTGCTGGTATTTATGATTTCGAAAATGCTGAAGGAAATGAAAAGTAATAAACTTACTTGAAAATATATTATTCTGTTTAATTTTGTTTAATGGATTAAATAGGAATTTGTAATTGCTCAACATAAAAACTGTAAGTCAAAAGAAAAAGGGATTTGATAAATTCCCTAAAACTCGTTTCAAATATAGTAAGTGGAGTTTAGTAAGATTTTTGCTTCTAAATTTTGCATTTATTTCATTATTTCAAAAGCTTTTGGCCCAACAGGTGGATGAATATTTACTAAAAAGTGTATTTATCCTTAAAATCCCTTCTTTTATTGAATGGCCTGTTAATGCGAATTATAATGCTGGCAATAAAGATTTTGTAATAGCCATAATGGGTGCCGATCCTTTTAAAGGAAAACTGCCGACTTTGATAAAATCAGAACAAATTACCATAAAAAATAAACAGGTTGTGGTTAAACTAATTTCAAAACCTGAAGAATCATTTGGGTGCGATATGTTATTTATTTCATCTTCAGAAAAATACAATATAACTAAAATTTTAACCCTTCTCGCCGGAAAACCCATTTTAACAATAAGCGATTCAAAAGCTTTTACCGAAAAAGGAGTTATGATTAATTTATATGTAGCCGGCGAAAAACTTGCATTTGACGTTAACCTTAAAAAGGCCCTCGAATCAAATATTTATATCAGTTCAAAATTTCTTGTTAACGCTAATAAGGTTGAAAAATAAGATATGCTCAAAAAGTGGTTTCATAAGCTGAAAATTCTTATAAGCAAGTTTTCTATCAAGACCAAAATAATATTGATTATTATAAGTGTCAGTCTTATAGCGCTTTTTATCGGTTTTTCCATTATTACGTTTGTAAACATCAGTAACCTGAAATCAAATTTAGTGAGCCAGGGTTTATTTGTTGCCAGGCTCATGAGTTCATATTCTTCTTACGGACTTATGTTTAATGATAAGCGGTCGCTGGATGATGATTTGAAAAACCTTGAAAAAATTGATTTTATTATAGCCGCTGAAATCTACGATAATAACGGAAAAGTTTTTACCACCTATAAAAATAAAATTTCAACCAAGCCAGGTTTGATTGTTCGAAGATCAATTTACGAATTTAAAAACAATGAATTATTAATTTATGAACCAATTTTAAGTAACGAAAGCGAATATTTGGGTACAGTTTTCCTCAGAATCACAATGGAAGCATTGGATAGAAGTGTTAATGATTTTCTGGGTTGGATTGTTTTAATTGTATTGGGTGTTATGGCTTTCACGCTTTTAATAGCCAATTCATTTCAAAAAATAATTTCAGGACCAATTTTAAAGCTGGCAGGACTCACAGGTAAAATTTCGGAATCAAATGATTTCTCAATCCGGATAACGGGTTATTCAAACGACGAAATTGGCACTTTGTACAAGGGCTTCAACAATATGCTCGAAGAGATAGCCAGACGTCAGACGGAAATGAAGGTGATGCAGGACAAACTGAAAGATTCAGAAGAACAATTCAGTACGTTTATGAAAATGCTTCCTGCTGCCGCTTTTATCAAAGATAAAAATTCAGCTTTCCTGTACGTGAATAAATTTATGCACGATAATTTTGAAGCCGGATTGTGGATTGGAAAAGATTTGAAAGAAAACAATCAGTGGACGGGCAAATATTTTTCTTCCTTATTTGATACGGAAGCTTTAAACAATCTTCAACATTTCGAAGAGTTACTTTATGATAAATTTAATACACCAAGGTATTATGATACCTGGAAATTCCCAATTCAGCGAAAAGAAAAAGAAACCCTGATTGGCGGAATATCATTTGATACCACAAACAGAAAAATGGTCGAAAAACAGGTTGATTTTTATATTAAAGAATTGGAAAGAAACAACAAAGAACTTGAAGAATTCAATTATGTTGCAAGCCACGATTTAAAAGAGCCATTACGAACTATCACCAGTTATTGCGAACTTTTAAAAGAAGACCTGGGTTCATCGTTAAGCGAATTGGCAAAGGAAGATATCAAATTTATCACCGATGCCACATTGCGAATGAACATTTTAATCCAGGATTTGTTAATGCTTTCGAGGGCCGGAAGGGTGGAATACGAAAACAGGGAAGTGGATTTATCCAAAGTTATTTCAACAGTTTTGAAGGATCTTGAGCTAAAAATTAATGAAACAAAAGCCATTATTATAGTTGGTAAACTCCCAATGGTAATGGGAGATCCTGTTCAGTTGGGACGCGTATTTCAGAATTTAATCACAAATGCCATAAAATTCCGGTCAGATAAAGATCCTGAAATTACAATATCGTCACAGGATTTCGGTCAATACTTCGAAATTACTGTTAAAGACAACGGGATTGGAATAGAGGAACAATATTTCAATCAGATATTTGCAGCTTTTAAACGGCTACATTCCCGACAGAAATATGAAGGTACCGGAATTGGATTGGCCATTTGTAAAAAAATTATCGAAAGGCATGGCGGATTAATCCGTATAGAATCTGAACCGGGCAGCGGAAGCAGCTTTATTATCCATTTACTGAAAAAAACGAATTAAAAAATGCAAAATATTCTTTCGCTTTGCCTGGATAAAATAGTTAATATTTCTTATTTTTATAAATAAAATTGTGAGTGGGTTCATGAACATCAATAGATTTAAGAATAAAGAAGGAATAATCCTTTTGGTTGAAGATAACCCGGCCGATCAACAACTTTGCCTGAGGGCTTTTCAGAAAGGAAAAACGAATGCCAGGATATTTGTAGTGAGCGATGGGCAGGAAGCCATGGAATTTCTCCTAAACAGGGATTCTTTTTCAAATCCGCTTGAATTTCCGCGCCCTGATTTAATATTGCTCGATATAAATATGCCCCGGATGGATGGCAAGCAGGTTTTAAAAGAAATTAAAGCCAATCCATTCCTTAAAGTAATTCCGGTAGTTATGCTCACCACTTCTGACCACGAAAAAGATATCATGGATTCGTATAATCTTGGTGTGAATGCTTATATTAGCAAACCTGTTCGAAATAATGACTTTGTTGAAGTGGTTGAAAAACTGGAAGAATTCTGGTTTTCATTAAGTTCGCTTCCGCCAAGAAATTATGTAATTGTTTAGTTTATTCTTCATAGCCCGTAATGAACAATACTATTCTTAAAATATTAATAATAGATGATAACCCGGCTGATTCAAATCTGTTAAAAAGGCATTTTGAAAAGCTTGAAAACTGGAAAACCGAAATCTATAATTCCGAAACAAGTGACGAAGCCTTTAAACTTTTCAATTCAATTCAACCTGATATTGTAATTGTTGATTATTTGCTTGGAAACGAAAATGGAATAGAAATAATAAAAAAGTTCAGGGAAAAAGGCTCAAAATCGGAGTTTTTACTTTTAACCGGATATGGAAGTGAAACTGTTGTTGCTGACGCACTTAGGGCTGGCGCAAGTGATTACCTGAATAAGTCAAACATTAGCATTCAGGTGCTCGAAAAAACACTTCGTCATATTTATCAGAAAATTCACGCCGACCTGAAAATCAAGAAAACGGAGTCCAAATTAAGCTATATACTTGAAAAAACTTCAACCGGATTGGCGATTATGGACGAATTCGGGATAATTCTTGATGCAAACGCGTCATTTCTTACCATGGTCGGATTTGGAAATCTCGACGATTTGATTGGAAGATCTTTAACTGACTGGTCGTCAAGCGAAGCCCGCGAAAGTATTGAACAGGCTATTTTTAAATGCCGGACTTCAGGTTCATTTACTGATTTTGAAACTGTACTTGAAAAACCAAATGGCCAAAAATCGTACTTACTCATTAATGCCTTGTTGGAAGATGAAGGTGATTCAAAACGAATTTTTGCTATTTGCAGGGATATTACGGAGCGCAAGCTTCACGAAAAAGAAATGCAGGATGCAAAAGAAAAAGCGGAAGAAGCCGACAGGCTTAAATCTGCTTTCCTGGCAAATATGAGCCACGAAATAAGGACACCTATGAATGCCATTATTGGTTTTTCAGAACTGCTCGGACGTCCCGACCTTGCTAATGCTGATAAGGAAGCCTATCTTTCGATAATTAAAAGTAGCAGCAACAGCCTTTTAAATTTAATTAATGATATTATTGATTTATCGAAAATTGAAGTTGAGAAAATTGACATTTTAAAAGTGAACTTTAACCTGAATAAAATTTTAGCTGAACTTTTCTCAACCTATAGCAACAATTCCCACGGCATTGAAATTATTTGTGATAATCTGAATGATAACCAACAGGTTGAATTATACAGCGATCCTTTGCGTATTAAGCAGGTATTGATAAACCTTATTGAAAATGCGATTAAATTCACTGATAGGGGTTCTATTAAATATGGCTATAAAAAAAGCGGCAAATCCAGGCTGCTCTTTTATGTAAAAGATACAGGAATTGGAATCCCTAAAGATAAACTTAACCTCATTTTCGACAGGTTTAGAAAAATTGAAGAAAATACATCAAAATTATACAGGGGAACAGGTTTGGGCCTGACTATCTCAAAAAAACTTGTTCAACTGCTGGGTGGTGATTTATGGGTCGAATCAGAACTGGGTGTGGGATCCACTTTCTATTTTCATCTCCCGCATTTCGGAAATTTTCCGTTTGAAGATAAAACAGATAATCTGAATGAATCCAATGCTATTAAAATTCCGGTTCTGAATGGCAAAACTGTTCTTATAGTTGAAGATGAGGATTTTAATTTTCTTTTCCTCGAAAAACTGTTAACGCCGACTTTGATGAAAATATACAGGGCTAAAACCGGGGAAGAAGCCATCCAAAAAGTTATCGATTACCCGGATATTCAACTTATTCTTATGGATATAAAACTACCTGTGATGGATGGACTTACTGCAACAAGGGAAATTAAGAAGCTAAATCCGGAAATACCTGTTATCGCACAAACTGCTTTTGCCATGAAAGGAGATGAAGATGATTTTATGAATGCAGGTTGCGACGATTATGTTGCCAAACCAATTAACGCCGAACTGCTCTTTACTAAAATCTCAAATTTTCTTTCGTAATACATTAGATTATAATTTATAATTACCTGAAATTCAATCAAGTAAAATGAAGAATCCTGAAATAAATACCAATGAAGGCAATCTGAACCAGGAAGATTCTTTGAAATTTTCTGATAAAGAAAAAATAATTCAACTTGATGAAGAATCAAAGAACAGAGCGCAAATTAAAGAAGAAATCAGTGCATTTATTGATTTATTTTGCAGTGAAGAAACAAATTCCCTTAAATATCATTTAAACAATTTGTCATCAGGATTAACTGCCATACGCCTTGAACCTGGGTTTAAAGACGAATGGGAGTTAAACAATATATTTGAAAAGCTAAATTTATTTTCAACTCAAATAGATAATATTGCCGATGAACAAAAAATTAACCTGGCACATATTACGGAGCAGTTTTTAACTAGGGTTAAAACAATTTCCGAAATATATTTATCCAGATTATTCAAAAGTAATTTTTCAAATCACGAGATAGTTTTATTTCAAAAGTTAAAATACCAAACAAATCAATTGTGCCATGATTTTCAGGCATTGATATTTGATAATTTCAAACCTTTTTTTGAACTGAAATTATACATCTCCGATTATGATGAAATTGCCCGGTTTCTGGCTGATGTTCAAAATCAGGAAGAATCAGCCTTGAAATCGCAGGAATTATTGAATAATTTAGGGGGAGGCTTGCGGGGAAAACTTGATGAGATCTTTTTAAATTTTGAATCAAATCTCTATTCAGCGAATACCAAAAAATCAAATCCCGGAAATAAATTCGTTTTTCAGCCTGCTAAAACAGGATCTTTTACCAGGCTCGATTTAAACAATTATTTAATCCAGCTTGAAACCAAATTCAGGCATTGCATTAATTCTTTCACTGATGAAATAAAAATCCTGAACCAAATCTGGCTTTTTAAAACTTCCGAATATTTTATTGTGAAACAACATTGTGCTGAAGTTGAATCTAAAATTCAGGAAGAACTTGTAAATCTGAATCAAAAGCTGATAAATGATATCAACCTGACAATGAGTGGATTAAGAAAATCAGAATTACCCGACCTGTCAGTTGTGTTTTGTATCATTCAGGAAACCCAGGAATCAATAGGTAAAGCATTTCCGTTACTCAAAGATAAATCTTTTCAATTGGTTGAAATGTTAATCAAAAATACTCCGGAAAAATCTGAAATAGTGAAAGAAGATTTTTTTACACGGGAATCATTTGTAAAATCAGATAAATACCAGGTTTTTTTCAGAAAAACAATTGATGATTTTGTCCACCGCAATTATTTTTCAGCCTGGAATAAGGAGATTTATTTATTGGTTGAAAAAACAAAAAACTATATCAGACAAATATTAAATCAGAATAATCTTGTAAAGCTTACTGTTTTCAAACAACTTGACAATGGTTCAATAATCTTTAATGACCATCCGGATTTTTTGGCTGAAAGTTTTTTGCAAAATGAGCTGGAGTCTGCTATTAGAAAAGGAGAGGAAACTGAGCAGTTAAAAAAAGATTACAAAAGTGGTTTATCAGGGGCCCAAAATTATTTAAATAAAAATCTCACCATAAATTATCTTAAAAGTGAAGCCTTAAATTTCAAACAATACCTGCCTAAAAAAAGATTTTACGGCATATTGAATTTCATTGGAAAAATCAGGTTCAGGTTTTCAACGGTTTATGACAAAATTGTTGGTATTTTTTGGCGTAAACAAAGTGATGCAATTATGTTTGCCAATAAAATTCTGGATCATAACGAAAGTGTGAACTCCATTGGAAGGATTTTGGACGAGGTTGAAAAGTTTATTCCCAATAAAACTGTACTTGATAAAATTCCATATCATTACCAAAGATTATTTACAAATAATGAGTTTTTAGGTAATAATTTCTGGTACAATAATGATCTGATTAATCAAAGGATAAAACTTGCCTACAAAAGGTTTAATGAAGGACTGGGCGGAGCTTTGCTCGTAACCGGCGAACCGCTGTCGGGTAAATCATTTATGGCCAGGTATTTATGTGCTGAAATTTTGAAAAGCAATAAATACTATTTTGTAAATGGCCCATTGTCAGGAAATTCAGATAGCAGGAAATTTGAAAAAACAATTCAACAAGCAACAGGTTTGATGGGCGATTTGGATAAAATATTCTCTTCGCTAGAAACGGGAACTGTGGTTGTTTTGGATGATATGGAGCTGTGGTGGGAGAAAACAGAAAAGGGGGATAAAACAATCGATGAATTATTTAAAATTATCGGTTTATATAGTCAAAAGATTTTTTTCATTGTCACGCTCTCTTCACAAACATTGCAGGTGTTTGAACTAAATAATAAAATGAGCCACATTTTTATTGACCGGATTCATTGCATGCAGTTTAATTCATCTGCGCTTCAATCGGTTCTTCTTTCCAGGCACCAACTCAGCGGTTTATCATTTAAACTCGCCAAAGGATATGCAATTAGCAATAAATCGGAAGAAAATTCTTTCAAAGACAAGCATCTTGCAAAGCTTTTTTCGAAATACTATAATTTTTCAGATGGAAATACCGGTATTGCTCTGCTGGCCTGGTTAACCTGTATTCTCGATTGTGAAGGTTCAACTTTAATTATGAAATTGCCGGAAGGTTTTAATTATCATGTGCTCGACAGCCTTGATAAGGATTCTTTATTGTTTCTCTATCACCTTGCCATTCATAAAAAAATGGATTCGGATAAAGTTTCAAGGGTTTTTGTTTCAGGAAAAAAAGACATTGCAAATGCAATAGTATTTCTGAAAAGATGCAAATTAATTGTTGACAATGGTGGATTATTGGAAATGAATCCATATCTGAGTCATTTTATTCTGAATTTATTAAAAATGAAGGATATGATTTGACACCGTTTTGGTTCGCCACTTTTGAAAGATGATATTTACATTTTTCTTAATCCGGAAATATTAAGCTTTTCTCGACATTCTTTTGCGTTCGTTCTCATCAAGAATTGTTTTCCTGAGTCTTATTGTTTTTGGGGTAATCTCCACATATTCATCTTCCTGGATGTATTCAAGTGCTTCCTCGAGACTAAATACAATAGGAGGGATGAGCCTTATTTTTTCGTCCGACCCCGAAGCTCTTATGTTGGTGAGTTTTTTGGGTTTGCATACATTTACAACCATATCTCCGCTTTTAGAGCTTTCTCCAATAACCTGACCCGTATAAACCTGTTGACCCGGAACAATGAAAAAACGTCCCCTGTCCTGCAATTTATCAATTGAATAGGCAAAAGCAATTCCGGCTTCCATTGCGATAAGTGAACCATTTACCCTTTTCTCTATTTCTCCTTTAAATGGCTCATAATTTATAAACCTGTGCGACATTACTGCTTCACCATTTGTGGCGGTTAACATTCTGGTTCTAAGGCCAATAATTCCCCGTGATGGTATTTTAAACTCAATTATCGTCCTGTCGCCCTTATTTTCCATATTAAGAAGCTCTCCTTTACGGCTGGTCACCATATCTATTACCCTGCCTGTAAATTCTTCAAGCACATCTACCGTCATTTCTTCAATAGGCTCGCATTTTATCCCACCTATTTCCTTGTACAATACTTTCGGTTGACCTACCTGCAATTCATATCCTTCGCGGCGCATGGTTTCAATTAACACTGAAAGATGAAGTACACCCCTTCCATAAACAATGAATTTATCAGCTGAATCAGTATCTTCGAGCCTCAGGGCCAGGTTTTTTTCCAATTCTTTGGTCAATCTGTCCCTAATATGACGTGAAGTTACAAATTTTCCATCCTGGCCGAAAAATGGCGAGTCATTTATTGAGAAAAGCATACTCATGGTAGGTTCGTCAATTGAAATCGGATCAAGGGCTTCCGGATTTTCAAAATCAGCAATAGTATCACCAATTTCAAAGCCTTCAATACCTACCAGTCCGCATATTTCACCTGATTGGGCTTTCTCAACACTTTTTTTGCCAAGACCTTCGAAAATAAAAAGTTCTTTTACCTTGCATCTTATTACTGAATTGTCTCTTTTAACAAGGGTAACAGATTCGCCCACTTTTACTTCACCTCGGTGTATCCGGCCAATTGCAATTCTTCCGACATATGAAGAGTAATTTAATGCAGTTACCAGAATTTGAAGAGTGCCCGGGTTAAAGCTGGGGGCCGGAATGTGTTCAAGAATTGCATCGAGCAAAGGGTAGATGTTGTCTGATGCCTTTTTCCAGTCTTTCGACATCCATCCAAGTTTTGCAGAACCATAAATGGTCGGAAAATCGAGCTGTTCCTCTGTAGCACCCAAACTAAACATTAAATCAAAAATTTGTTCCTGCACAATTTCCGGTTGGCAGTTTTGTTTATCCACCTTGTTTATCACCACAATGGGTTTTAAACCCAGGTTAAGTGCTTTTTGTAAAACAAAACGTGTTTGAGGCATAGCCCCTTCAAAAGCATCAACGAGTAATAATACTCCATCTGCCATATTTAAAACCCGTTCAACTTCACCTCCAAAATCAGCATGTCCGGGAGTATCTATAATATTGATTTTTATATTTTTGTATACAACGGAAACATTTTTTGCCAGAATTGTAATCCCTCTTTCCTTTTCAAGTTCATAGCTGTCCATGATGAGTGTACCTGGTTTTTCATGATCTTTAAACTGACCAGTGGCAATAAGTAATTTATCAACCAAAGTAGTTTTTCCGTGGTCAACATGGGCAATTATAGCTATGTTTCTTAATTTCTGCATACTATTTAAATATAAAAAGCCGCAAAAGTAAATTTATTCTACACACCAAGAAAATAAATTTAAAGAATGGCGAAAGAAATAATGAAAAATTAAGATTAATTAACTGATAATCAATTCAAAAATTGTTAATTTTTTCAAGCTCCCAATTAATTCTTTTATCTTTCCCTAAATTTATTAAATTTACACACCAATTCAAAATTTATAATTTTTTAACATTATTTGAATTTTTAAATTATTTTATATATAATTGTACTTAAAGCATTTATAATTTACAAAAAGAATATGTCTCTTTACAATGGAGGTTGGCATGAATTATGCGAGAAAGGGATAAAGAAATATTGATTTAATTGGGATGGAAGTTGCAAAAAATGCATTACAAATGTACTCAGGCGGTCTTGACAGCACTATAATATCATACAATGGGCCTTTTGATGCGCAGGTTTTATCAATAATTGCTGAAAATATTGAATATTCTCTTTCTAATAACCCGAGAGTTAGCAAAAAAATTTTTAAAATATTTATCGAACTTGCACAAAATATTTCGTATTATTCGGCCGAAAAACTGGCAAATGAAGAAGGGAATTATTTTGGCGTGGGTATTATGATATTGAGGGAGATGGATGATCATTACAGTTTTTCAACAGGTAACCTTATTGACAGCAAACAGGTGCTGCCGGTTCTCCAAAAGTGCGAAACGATTAATATTCTCGATAGGGAGAAGTTGAGGCAATATAAACGGAAATTAAGAAATATGCCTTCGGGAGTGCCGGGTGGAGGAAATATTGGTTTGGTACAGGTTGCACTTACAGCAGATCATCCTTTGGAATATGAAGTAATTACACTCGATTCAGAAAAAGCTTTTTATATAATTAATGTAAGGGTTAATAAATCGTAAATAATAAAAAATGGAAAATATTCAAATTTCAGGATCTCATGGAGCCAATTTTATCCCGACTGTTGATTTTAATGCTGAAACCGGAATTTGTACCCTCGCAGGTGAATCCTATCTTGAAGATACTGTTGAGTTTTATGCTCCATTGTTTAAATGGTTAAAACAATTTACAGCTGAAACTGAACTTCCTATTGTTTTTAATTTCAAGTTGCGTTATTTTAATACAAGTTCTTCGAAATGCCTTATTGATATTTTGCATATTTTAAGAAAATACCAGGAGAATGGCGGAAGTTTAGAGGTGAATTGGTATTATGATTCGCATGAAGAAGATATTGAAGATGAACTTGAAGAAATAGAAGATTTTATGATCGAAACCAACGTTAAAATCAACATGATACCTGAATAAACCTGTAATTGGTAAAATATAATTATTGATTTAATAACTGATGAATTATTCGAAACAAATAAATATTGTAGACTACCACAGAAACCTGGATCAAAGTATTCCAATTTCTTATAAGGGCCCTATTGATGAAAGAATCCTGGAAGCAATCGGAAGCCACATTGAAAGTGTATTAAGCCATAATCCCAAAGCGGGAAAAAAAATTTTCAAAATATTCATCGAACTGGCCCAAAACATTTCGTATTATTCAGCCGAAAAAAGTATATATAAAAACTCAAGGGAAGTGGGTTCAGGGATGGTTTTAATTGGTGAATCGGAAGATTCTTTTACTTTTGTTACAGGGAATTTGGTAAAGAATGAAGATATTTTTTCAATCATAGATAAAAGTGAGATTATAAACTCCCTTAACCGGGAAGAATTGAGAGAGTATAAAAGAGAACAGAGAAAATTGCCACATGGGCCTAAAGGTGGGGCTCATATCGGGTTAATTCAGGTGGCATTAACTGCCGATAATCCGCTTGATATTGAAGTTACACCAATTGATGATGATCACTCTTTTTTCTCAATTGCAGTTAAGATAGACAAGTAATAAGTATTTAGAATGGAAAACTTAGAAATTGAAGGTTCGCACAAGAATTTTTTTATACCAACTGTTAGTTTTAATGCCAAAACAGGAATTTGCCAGATTTCTGGTGAATCCTTTCTTGAAGACACTGTAGAATTTTACAGGCCATTAATAGATTGGGTTGACGAGTATATTCATGCTGTGAAAGGACCTATTGCGCTTATAATTAAACTTACCTATTTTAATACAAGCACTTCAAGGAGCATACTTGACATTTTGAATCTTTTAAGGGATTATGAAGATGATGGTGGCGAAGTTGTTGTAAATTGGCACTACGATGAAAATGATATTGATATGGAAGAAGATATAGACGATTATATTATTGATACAGGTTTGGAAATCAATAAAATACCATTTTAATAAATTATTATTTCATCTACTGACGGTTTGTATTTTTTTTACAAGCCGTTTTTTATTTCCCTGATTTTTATTTACGAAAAGTTTTAAATTCTTACTCTTTTTTATTCTCTTTACTTACAACAAAATAATATACATATCAGAATATTGATTAATTTAGCCGTTGTTCACACCTTATGAATTTTTTTTACATGATAAAAAAGGCTGTTCTGGTTTGCCTGGTTATTAATTTATTATTGGGTCTGCAAGGAATTTATGCCCAAACAAATATTGATTCATTAATTAACCTGGCCGAAACATCGGAAATTGATTCCATTGCCAATAAGGCTTTTGTTGACTTATGCTGGGCTTTAAAATCTTCAGAACCGGAGCGTGCACTGCAATATGGCGAAAAAGGCCTGAATATGGCACGTGAAAAAAAATTTCCCGAATATGAAGCTTATGCATTAAAAAATATAGCTACAGTACATTTATTTACAGGTGATTACGATAAAGCAGAAAGCTTTTACCAGGCGGCCATTACAATTTTTTCAAAACTTCAGATACAAAAAGGATTAAGCAGTTGCTATAATAATCTTGGCCTTGTTAAAGAACTTAAAGGTGATTTCGAATTGGCGCTTGAAAATTATAATAAATCCCTGGGCATCAACCAAAAAATAAAAAATGCCCTCGGGGAAGCTTCGGCCTACAACAATATTGGAAATATCCTGCAAAAACAAGGAAATTACAGCAGTTCAATTGAGTACTATATGAAAGTACTTAAAATACAAGAAGATTTAAATGATAAAGCCGGAATTGGCGATGTTTTGAACAATATAGGTGCTTTATACGAAAAACAAAATGCATACAATGAGGCCATTAAAAATTACCAAAAAGCCCTTTCCCTGTTTATCAGTATTAACGATAAACCTAAATCTGCTATGGTTTTAAGTAATATTGGCTATATTTTGGAACAACAAAAACAATATCCTGATGCACTGGAATATTACAAACAATCACTAAAAATTAGACAGGAATTTGGCGATAAGCAAGGAATAGCAACCGTATACCTTAATACCGGAAATGTTTTAAAAGCCCAAAACAAACTCTCAGAAGCTTTTCAGAATTATAAAGACAGCTATAATTTATATAATGAAATTGGGAACAAATACGGGATAATCCAGGTAAAAATTGCAATGGCTGATTATTATTTATCCTTAAATAAAGGTCAGCATGCGATTGACCAAATTGAAACCCTGGTAAAAAACGAAAAAATACTGCCCGCCGATTTAAGCCAGTCTTATTATATTCTTAGCAAAGCCTATGCAAATGTTCAAAATTTTAACCTGGCGTACAAGTACCAGGGGCTTTATATTGAACTTAAAGATAGTCTTGAAAATGAACAGAATGTAAAAAAACTACTACAAATTCAATTAAAATTCGAATTCGATAAAAAACAAAAGGAGCTTGAAATTATCAGGGAAAAACAAAGATTGAACGATATGGTGGCCTTGAATAATAGAAACCTGGTAATCTTTATCCTGTTTATTTGCATGATGGCTTTTATTCTTATTGGGCTTTTGATTTACAGAAGCTACAAGATTAAAAAACAGGATAACCTTATACTTGAAATTCAGAAAAAGGAAATTCAGGAAAAAAATTCAAAACTTCAACTGTACCAGGAAGAACTTCTAAGCCAGAATGAAAACCTTGAAAATCAAAAAGCTTTGGTAATGAAGCACAGGGACGAAATTTCTGATCAAAACCAGAAAATTACCGATAGTATTCAGTATGCCAAGCGGATACAAAATTCTATTTTATCGCCCGATCATTTGTTTTCAAATGTTTTCAGTGATTATTTTATTTTTTATCAACCCAAAGATATTGTTAGTGGCGATTTTTACTGGCTTAAAGAAGGCGACAACCTGGTTTATCTGGCTGTGGCAGATTGTACAGGCCATGGCGTACCCGGCGCATTTATGAGCCTGTTGGGAATATCGTTTTTAAACGAAATTGTTGAATCAGGAATTTCTGGAAGCGCTGAGATTTTATCCCGAATACGCGAGAAAATTAAATCCACTTTGCATTATTCTTCAGGCCGGCAGGAATCGAAAGATGGAATGGATATTGCACTTTGCGTAATTGATAAAAAAAAGAAAGAATTGAAATTTTCAGGCGCCTATCATTCTATCTACATGCTTAAAAATGAAGGAAGCGAAAAACCTGAAATTGTTGAGATTCGTGGCGATAAAATGCCAGTTGGTGCGCATTATAAAGAAGATAAAAAGTTTACAGAGCATAAATTGAAAATTAGCCCTGCAGATAAATTTTACCTTTTTACAGATGGCTTTATTGACCAGTTTGGTGGCGCTTACGACAGAAAATTTCTTCCCAAAAGGTTTAAAGAAATTTTAATCAACAATGGCCACGAAAAAATGGAAATACAAAAGCAGGAATTGATTCAGAATTTAAAAAGTTGGATGGAAGAAGGTGAACAAATTGATGACATCCTGGTTTTGGGTTTTAGCATTGACTTTGATAAATTCTAAATTAAATATAGATATGGTATAAATATTGATAAAAAAAATTTGCAACTTGCATGAGTATGTATTTGAATCGATTACAGGCTTTAAATTAAATCTAACTGAATAAATGAGGTTTAGTCAAAAAATATACAAGTATCTTATATTCAGTTATTTATTGCTACTGATTCCTACTTTTAATTTAATTGGCAGAAGTTTGCAGGAAATTAAAAGAAGTGGAAAAATTTATGGTGCCTTTACTGAAAGTGCCCTGGGTAGCGTAAATCATAAATTAGCACTCGAATTTGCTAAATTTCTAAATGTTGAGTTAATTGTTGTAAAAACCACCTGGGAAGAAAATTTCTCTAATAATGGTGACCTTCCTGAGAATTACCAATCCAATCCACGCATAAACTATATTCCGGATGCACTAAGGAAAGCAGATTTTATTTGTGGCACAATCTATATTCTTGAATGGCGTAAAAAATTCTTTGATTACGCAGGTATACTCGATTTGAGCGATTTGTTGATTATTCCTAATAGCGGTAAAAACCTGAAATCGTACCAGGAACTAAAAGGACTTACAATCGCATTTCTTGAAAACTCCAGTTATGAAACCCATATTGTAGATATTAACAACCGCATTGGAACAGGCATAAAATTTAGAAAAACACATTCTGAAGAAGAATCCAAAAAGCTTTGTGAAGAAGGAAAAGTGGATGGTTTTATCACTGTTGCATCTAACGGTCTTGAAATTGTAAGGGACGAAAGTGACAAATTTAAAATTGCATTTCCAGTTGCCCCGATAAAAAAGAGTGGCTGGGCTGTAACCAAAGGAAATTCTGAACTTGCTAACGAAATAAATAATTTCTTTGAAACGGTTAAAGGAAATGGTAAGCTTAATCAAATCTTTACCGCTCAATACGGAATTGATTACGGTACATATTATGAAATTCTTAATTCTTATTCCCAAACACAGGAAGTAGTTACAAATCAGCGCGATCTGGATGAAATTCTGGAATCCGGAAAACTTGTAGTTGCCCTGCGCGATAGAATTATGATGTACAACAGCAAGAAAAAACAGTTTAACCATTACCTTGCAGAGGAATTTGCAAAATATCTGGGTGTGGAATTAGAAATAAAAATTACGCCCTATTTTTCAAAATATTTTGAGAACTCTAATGGTGAAATCCTCAAAGACAGTTCATATATACCTGAATGGTTCAATTCTTTTGATGTTGCCTGCGAAATAATGGTTCCTCTTGATTGGCGCGAAAAAAAGGTAAATATCATTCCATTTATTCCTTATGCTCAGGTTGTTATTGGCCGTAAAGATATTCCAATAGCATCGTTAAACGATTTGAAAAAATACAGAGGCGTTACTTCAAAAGGTTCCGCACAGGAAGACATACTTATCAGAAATAATATAAATAATTATTATTATTCCGAAGGAGACCGGTTTTTAAAAGAAATTACAAGTGGAAAAGCTGATTATGCAATTGGTAGTGACGCTGTATATGAGTTGAGCGAGCATTCAAACCTTGAAGCAAAATTTGTTATAGGGCAGGTGGGAAGAGATGGATGGGCAATAAAAAAGAACCAGCCGAAATTAAGAAGAAAGATCATTGAATTTCTTGAATACGCAAGAAAAGAAGGAATTCTTGACAAATATTTTAAAATTCAGACGGGAATGGCCTTAAAGGCAACTGAAAATTATCTTACAGTTTTACAGGAGACCTATCAACCCGGGGTATTTCCATTTGTGTTTTATGGTACTAAAGAAGGCCTTCCACAGGAGGATATTCTTTCCATTTTCCAGGATAAGGATAATTATATGTGGTATGGTACAAACGACGGGGCTGTTAGATACAATGGAAGGGAAATGACCATCTATAATAAGGAAAAAGGACTCGCTTCCAATTCGGTTTTTGATATAGCCCAGGATGCCGAGGGTACGATGTTTTTTGCCACTCTTAAAGGAATTTCTTTACTCGAAGAAAATGAAATAACAAATATTCTTACGGATAATTCTTTCAGAAAAATCTTTATCGATATTAAAAACAACAAATGGTTTTTAGGCGATAATGGTATCGCCATTTATTCATTTGACCGAAAAATTGATTTTTTAAATAAAAAAAACCTTAATATGCCACTTAATGTATATGCGGTGGCTAAAAATAAAGAAGAAATTACATATATAGCGTCCAAAGATGGACTTTATGTTCTTGACAATGAATCAAATGTGGCCAGAATTTCAAATGAACCCTGTTACTATGTATTTGTTGATGAAGAGAACCAACTCTGGGTTTCAACAATTAATGGTGTTTATTTAATAGACCTTAATGAATATAAAAACATCGGTTTAGGCCAAAGAATTGATCAACAACTCAATTTGCCCAAAAATACAATTATAAAAAAGATACAACAAACTGAAGACGGAACCATTTGGTTTATATCAAATTCCAAGATATTTCAACTGGTAACCCTTAAACAAAAACCAATTGTTTACGATGAAAATATTGGTTTGATGAAACAAAGAATTTTATCCTTTTTAGAAGACCATGAAAGAAACTTATGGATTGGTTATTCAGGTGGAATTCAAAAGCTTACAAATAAAAGCTTAAGGTTGCTTTACCCTGAACAGGTGAACAGTTTCATTAATTCAATAGTTGAAGATAAATTCGGAGGAATTTGGCTCGGCTTAAACAGTAATGTTTACCTGGTGAAAGAAAAACTTGAGAATTGTACCGAATCATTCAGTCCTGATAATAAATCGTTCGTTGTTTCAAAATTATCTTCTGGTAATATTCTAATTGCAAGTACAGCAGGTATTTACGAAATTGATCCTAAGAACAAAAATACAATTAGGAAAAATATTTTTGCCAATCCATTGCAATACCTCGAAAAAATATTTGTATCCTCTGACGACCAGATTTTCTTACTGTCTGGACTAAATGGAATTGTTTATTACTTAAAAGACTTTAAATCTGTACCTTTAACTTTATCAAACAGGTCAACCACCATGGTACAACAGTTGGTTGAGTTTGATGATATTATTATAGGAGGTAATAACAACGGGCTGGTATTTTTCAACGGCAGCGATTTTGACCCTTTAATTGAACTGGGTGAAGTTGTATGGTCGTTATGCCCTGACGAAGATCGTTTATGGATAGGCACTGACAATGGACTTGGATATTATAAAGATGACAAATTCTACAGGGTTAAAGCAGTTTTACCTAATAATGTTGTAACTGCCATTACCCCGGATAAAGACCCTGATTATTTGTGGATAGGAACAAATGGTGGCTTTATCTATTTCAATAAAAAAACAAATAAGGTTGAACTTTCTATAAATACAAAGGATGGCTTACAAGGCAATGAAATAGCAAATAACGGGCTGTACAACGATTTACGTGGATTACTATGGGTAGCCACTTATCATGGAATTTCAACTTTTGATATTAAAAAGAATAAGCTTGTTAAATTTACCCCCGAAGGGAAAATTGAAAAAATCTGGCTGAATGGTACTGAAATTTCATTAGATAGATTGGTTGGCGGATTAAAATACTACGAAAACAACCTTGTTTTTGAAATAACCGGACTTTCATTTAAAGATGAGAAATCGATTGAGTACGAGTTTTTTATGAAAGGGCTCGAAAACGATTTCACGGCTTCGAGTGGAAAACAATACAAGGCTACTTATACAAATTTACCTCCGGGTAAATACCGGTTTAATTACCGTACAAAAGGAAATGATGGAATTTGGAGTTATTATAAACAGATTGAATTCGAAATTTATAAACCAATTTATGCGGAGTGGTGGTTCAGGTTCCTTGTTTTAGTCGGAATGTTGCTGTTGATATACGGAATTGTTAAATGGCGTAGCCTTGCCCTGTTAAGGAAAAACGAAGAACTTGAAAGAATTGTGAAAGTCAGAACAGCCGAAGTTGTTGAGAAAAATGAGGCACTTGAACAGCAGAAAGAAGAAATACTGGCACAAAGGGATGAAATAGAAAAGCAAAGAGATACGGCAAGGCAGCAGCGTGACGAAATTACCATGCAGAAAAAAGAAATTACCGATAGTATCCATTATGCAAGCAGGATTCAAAAAGCGATTCTTCCGCCCCATGATTATATTGCAGAATCTTTCTCTGACTATTTTATACTGCTTAAAGAGAGGGATATTGTAAGTGGAGATTATTATTGGATGTACCGTAAAGAAAATAAAGTTATTTTTGCCGCCGTAGATTGCACAGGGCATGGAGTACCGGGCGCATTTTTAAGTATGTTGGGTTCCGCTTTCCTGGATGAAATTGTTACCAAACAGGACGAAATTCCAATGGCAAATGAAATTTTAAACCAACTTCGAAAACAGGTTATCACTTCGCTTCATCAGACAACCGGCAGCGAAAGCGAAACCAAAGATGGAATGGACATTGCACTTTTTATTATTGATACTACCAATTACGAAATACAATACTCGGGTGCATTTAATTCTTTATACCTTGTACGCGGTGGAGAATTAACGGAATACAAAGCTGATAGAATGCCTATCGGAGTATCTTTTAACCAGGATAAATCGTTTACGCTTCATGTATTCCAATTGCAAAAGAACGATACTTTTTATGTATTTTCTGATGGTTTTATAGATCAATTTGGTGGCAGCGAAGGAAAGAAATTCAAATCAAAGAATTTTAAAAATCTGTTGTTGTCCGTTCAGGAAAAACCTATGTGGGAACAAAAAGAAATTCTTGAAGACAAATTGGTTGAGTGGAGAGGTAAAATTGAGCAAATTGATGATGTGCTTGTTGCAGGTTTTAAAATTATCAAATAGTCTGCCTGATTATTTTTAATTTAGAATTTAAAATTTAGAATTTAAAATTTAGAATTTAAAATTTAGAATTTAGAATTTAAAATTTAGAATTTAAAATTTAGAATTTAGAATTTAGAATTTAAAATTTAGAATTTAAAATTTAGAATTATAATTTAAATCCATTTCCCGTTCATGACTAAAAAAGTATTATCCTATAACGAAGCGGTTTCTGAGCTTGAAAAAATCCTGAATAAGCTTGAAAATGAAGAAATTGATTTAGATAAACTTTTAGAAAACGTAACCAGGGCCAGTGAATTGATTACCATTTGCAAAGATAAACTACGGGCTACAGAAATTGAAGTGGAACAAATTGTTCAAAAATTAAATTCGCCTGAATAACTACAATGAAAATCAAAGAATTCTATTCCTGCCATTTATCTTAGAATTTTCCTTACAAATGCAACTGTAAAATAAGACATCAGGAAAACACCTAAAAAACCCTGTAAACCTGATAGCCACCTGATATGCCCTGATGGGTAATAATCTCCGTAACCAATTGTTAATGAGGTTACAGCGCTATGGTAAAAAGCCCTCTGTACAATTGTCAAATCTCTGGGATCTCCAATTGGAAATAAAGAGGAATAGATACCTGAATCATTGGTAATATAAGGGAGTACTACATATATAAGTGAAAATATTACATAAGCTACAATCATACTAAAAAGAACCCGAACCGGGTTTGTGGCATACAAGCCCACTTTATCAAAGAGTAAATCCTGAAAAAAGTATCGTAACCACCCCATAATCTTATAGGGAAGTTTATTCTTTTTGGCTTGTTCAAGAATACTCTTTGATTCACATCGTTTGAATTCAACGTATGCTTCATCTTCGTAATCGTATTGGCCCAAAGCATTGTAGTTTTCTTTAAGTACCCTGAATTGTGCCGCTTTATTTGCAAAACTTGTTTTTTGCTGGTGGATCAATTTCTTTACGTCATTTTGTCTCCAATCGATAAAAATTCTGCCTAATAATCTTATTCCACTTAGGTCGAGCGATTTAATATTACTTTTAAATTCAGGTGCATCCAAATCAATTAAATCTTTAATTATTGAGTTCGATAAATCGAGCTTACCACATTCCTCAACCCTTAAATCAAAATAATTATTAATCTGTGAAGATTCTAATGATAGAAGTCCGAATTTTGACTGGCGGAACGATACTTTTCCCTGTCCAAAATTAACATCGTCAATTACAAGCTCCGCATTTTTAAAATCAGCCATTTCAAAGTTAAAAACGCCGGAATTGCACATGGTTTTTCTAAACGTTATTCTTCCATTTTTAAGCTCGCTGGCTTCAAAAATTACTTCCCCGCTACCAAAATATGCCCTGTTAAAGGTGATTTTACCAATTCCAAAATCCACAGCCCTGAAATCGACATTTCCTTCTTTGAAATCGGTACGTTCAAAAATTACATCTCCGACCCCAAAATGGGCGTAGTGGAAATCAACCTTGTCGCCCCCAAAAAAGGCTTGTTTGAAAGATAATTTACCTGCACCGAATTCAGTTCCGGCAAAAGATACATTTCCTTTATAGAAATTTGCAGCAATAAATGAAATATCGCCTTCTCCAAAAACACATCTTGTAAATTCCACGTCTCCGGAATCAAAATTCGATGACCTGAAATTTACATTTCCGTCTCCGAATTCTGCTTTTTCAAACGAAAGTATACCTTTTCCAAAATGAACTTTGTTAAAGTCAATTCTTCCCTGTCCAAACCTGGCTACTTTAAACCATACATTGGCATCACCAAATTCTGAATTGGAAAAAATTACGTCTCCTTCACCAAATTCAGTATTTAAAAATGAAATCTCATTACACTTGTACTGAATATTTTCAAATCTTTTTAAGCCGGTTTTAAATATTCCATTTTTAAAAGATAGCGTTTGGCCCTTAAATTCGGAATCTGAAAATGAAACATCCATAAAATTGAAAAGTGCATAATCAAAACTAACTTCATCTTCAAAATTGCACGATTCAAAGCTCAATACTTTTGCTCCTGTAAAAACGACATTCTTATAGTTGGCATTTCCCGAAAATTTGGCAAAATTAAAGTTAATAGTATCCGATGTTTCGTTTGAAATTCCAAATATTGTATTTTCAAAATTTGGCCAAAAAAGTGAAACTTCCTCATTTACTTCTTTTTTTCGACTCTTCCTGTAATCATTTAACGAAAAGTCTGGAATATAACATCCCTGAAAATTAAGTTTCTCTTTTTTGTCAATTTGACTGTAAATTCTTTCTGGTTCAATAAAAGCCAAACTTGCCCTGTCAACAGTTTCTCCCGTTTTACTTAAAAATACTATTTCTGCTGTTTTATCGCTCGAAATATTTTCATTTTCATATTTCTGATTTAAAAGATTTACCTTAATTGAATAGAAATATCTTTCCATCTTTTAAATTATTTAAACATTGGCCTTTATAATATTAAATATTTATTCTTCGATAAACCTTAAGTCTACATTAATAAGTTCTTTTAACCTTGAACCAAGCTCAAGCATATCGTTATCGTCCTTACTGTAAAACCATTTCAATTTGGCTTTAGATTCAGTTTCGAGTTTTTTTAATCTTTGAAGGATTTTCATTATTTGCTGGGTGGAGTGTGTATTTAAATGTTCAAATCTAAACTCGAAAACAGAAAGCGGATTCGGGTTTTTAAGGTAATTATCGAGCCAGTCAATAACAGGCTGGTAGAAATCGTAAGCATTTTCCGGAATTGAACGACCTTTAAACCTGAAAATATTTTCTGCAGGATTTAGATCAATTTCAGGTCTGTCATGCGATTTGGCAATAAATAGTCTTTCAGTTTTCACATCATTCTTTTTAATATGAATCCTGAGTGTAAAGAAATTAAAATGGTCGTCAATTTTTTCGAAAAAGTAATCCAGTTTTTCATTGCTTTTCAATCGCATATCAATAATTCCAAGTCCGGCCCCCATTTTTTTATCATCCCGCTCCGAATTCATCAGGTTTTTGTTATATAACAGGTTTAAACCTTTGGCATCTAAAGCATTAACATGAAATAAATGGTTCGCCAAACCGTTGACCCTTTCATTTTTAATGTAATTGCCTGAATTCAGGACAAATTCATCATCGGTTTCGGTGATAAAGAATATGCCGTGGTTACCCAGGACCTGGTTAACCCAATATTGATCAGCATGTTTTACTAAATTCTGCAGCATTTCAACCATCACATTGAAAGTTTTGATTTTTGTAATCAAGGTACCTTTCATTTGTTTTTCAATAATTCCCAATAAATTAACCAGATTTTCCTGGTTGAAAATGCCGCTGTAATTCAGCGTAATATGTTCCTTATTTAATATATCATGTAATTCTTTTATGTTTTGGAGTGAAAAATTGGCAATCTCTCTGTTTTCATTTTCAGTAGAATCTGTAAATGGAATTTCAGTCAACAGGTAGAAAAAATAAAATTTTCCTTTTATTTTTCTGAAATCGTAGGCAATGGTTCCTTTTGATTTTCTGGCAATTTCAATCAGGCCAAGTCCTGCACCACCTTTTCCTGAAAAGTTTCCTTCTATTAAATGCGATTTATAATATTCATTTAACTCATCTTTTGTTAAACTGTTTACTTTGTCTAATTGACTTTTCAGCTCATTTATGTTTCTTTTTTCTATTAAGTTTCCGGTGGTGATAAAATAGCTGTTGTGTTTTCGTTGTAAGACAAATAGACCTGGCTTAACAGGAAAATCCCTGTCTGTTATATCCTGATGCCTTGTAATATTTTGTAATCCTTCCACCATGACAAAATAAACCCTTTTTTTTATTGAGAGTTTTTGTTCCGAAAGCCTTAGACTTTCTTCGGCGAGAGAAAGGATATTATCTGTTATTTCGGTATTGAATTTACCCCTGTAAAGGTATTCAAGGTTATCTTGCTGTGTATCCTTAAAAAGCTGGTAGGCCAGGCTTAAGTTGGTTGTCTTATTATTTGATTCCACTTCTGGTGTTTTAATTTGTAACTTTCGGAAACTAAAATAATTAAAGATTTTCTTTAAAAAAACAATTTCTTTTATTCAATATTTTTTTCAGTTCGCTAAATTATTTGATTTTCATTACTTAATTAAGTTGATTAACCTGCTCAAATTCCATGCAAAGCTTTTTAAATGATGTTTTTTTTTTCTTTTAGATTTAAATTTATCGTTTTGAAATACTTGGTATATACTTGAATTTAGTTATATACGTTCATAATTAGGCTGTTTTAAATTTTTTAACAAAATGAAGAAATTATTCATTTATAACTTAATTTTAGGTAAAACGTCAAAAAAAATTTTAAAACTGAGTTTCTAACTTTATTTTTAAAATTGATGGAATAATTTTTGATGAATTTGAAATTAATTAATTAGATAGATATGAAAAGATTGATTATCATAACTTTATTTATTAGTTTTGGATGGGCAGATCTTTCAGCCCAGGATCAGACATTTGTTCAGAAATTTGATCCTGAATTGTATGTTCATTGGTTTTACATAAAAGCTGAAACTAAAATTGATAAAGTACTGAAAACTCCTGTTTATGTCGTCCGAACTTTAAGTCAAACACCTAAATCCGGAAAACTTTCATTGTTTCAAAAGGATGTATACAGGTGTCTTAAGGGGGGGCAACAAATTGCAGTAGGGCCATTTACTGAATATAAAGATGCACAAAGGGCTTTGGCAATGTACGATTTGGCCCGATATACCCAAGCAACCTGGGAAGCCGAGATTCAATCTTTTCAGGATACCTCGGGAATAGATGAATATAACTATTTTACTATTGAATACAGGTTAACCGAACGCACGCATAAATATGTACTTAAAAGAACAGCTGCTGCTGTGGCAACAGGTACACTCAGGGAATTCAGGGAAGCTTTATGGGAAGGATTAGTTCAAAAAAAACTATTTATCGGACCCTTTACCATGTACGAAGAAGCGGAAGAATCCAAACGATTGTACAGACTTGAAGAAGAAGAGTAAATTTTTATTATCTTATTAAAAATTAGCAGAAAAGAGATATTTTAAACCAAATATTTTGTAACTTTGTTTTACTACCATAATATCACTTAAAACACAAGAGACATGGAAATTATAAAAAAGAAAAAAGTAAAGGAATCCTTTAACAATATCATTCTGGTACCTACAGATTTTTCAGAAGTATGTGAAAATGCTGTAAATCATACATTACAGATTGCCAAATACATTGATTTTAAGGTAATTCTGTTGCACGTAATTAATGATGATACGATCGCTTATCTCGAAAAAAACGGGCTTACAAAAGAATCTATCGAAACTAAATTAAAGGAACATACCGAAAAATACAGGATTGAATTCGGAATTCAGGTTGATTACGTACTTAAAGAAGGTAAATTATTTAAACAGGTACAAAAAGCAGTAGCCGAGGTAGGAGCAAACATGGTAGTTCTGGGAACACATGGCAAAGTCGGATTTCAGAAAATTACAGGCAGCTATGCTCTTAAAGTGATTACAAAAACACTTGTTCCTACAATTGTTGTTCAGAAAAAAGCATTAATAGAACCCTACCGAAACATTGTATTTCCGGTAACCGTTGAAACCCAGGACAGGCAGAAAGTGAATTGGGCTATTTATATTGCCAAAACATTCCGCTCCACGGTTCACATTTTCCCGAAAAGAGAAAATGAAACTTTTCATAAGTCAAAAATTATGAATGTGGTAAAACAAATTAAAACCATCTTCGATAAGCATAATGTAAAATATGTTGATAAAGTCTCTGACGAAGGTGCAGGTAATTTTGCCAAACAAGTAATTGATTATGCTGTTGTTAATAAAGCCGATTTGATTATGACGATGGTTAGTACTGGTAGTTTCCTGCCTTTCTTTGACTCTGCCGACGAACAAATAATTTTCAACACTTCGCAGATACCTGTTATTTGTATCAATCCTACATCTGTTAAAAAATTATCATGGCATTAATATTTAGTTATTTCGAAAAAAGGCTTTCAATTAAATTTGAAGGCCTTTTTTTATGAATAAAGTTTAGATTAGAATTCTTAGGCTTAAAAAATTAATTCCAAAATTAAGCAAATTGGTTGCTTAACAGGATTGGTTCATCAGATTTTAATGCCCAGGAAAGTAACATCATCTCTTTGATGTTCAAACTCCTGGTATTCCAGAATTGATTTTTCAATAATTTCTTTTTGATTCGGAATTGGTTTGTTTCCAATTTCCTGTAACAAATTAATGAACCTTAAGCTTCCAAATCTTACCCTGTCAGGCGATGGCTGGTCAATAATTCCGTCAGTAGAAAGATAAACAAGATCGCCTTTTTCGAGAAGTATTTCGTGGTCTGAAAATTCCTCCGTATTTCGCCTGGCTTTCGTCCCTCCGATAGTTTTCCTGGTTCCCTTTATATATTTCAGGGATTGTTCATTTTTTTTAAAATAGTACAAAGGCCTTTTTGCCCCGGCAAAAGTAAGTTTAGTGGTTCCATTCTGAATATTTTCGAAAGTACACAAACAAACATCCATACCATCATTATTGTCAGTCTGTTCTTGCCGGAGTATTTGTTTGATGGAATCGTTCATTATGTTCAGAATTTGGCTTGGCTGATCAATTTTCTTCTCATTAACAATTTCATTCAAAAGCCTGCTTCCAATCATCGACATAAAAGCACCCGGAACTCCGTGACCTGTACAATCGACAGCAGCATAAAAATATCTTTCTTTCTTGTTATCTATTGCAGGAAGACTTGAATACCAGTAAAAGTCTCCACTAACAATGTCTTTAGGTTTATAGATTACAAATGTTTCAAAATTTTTACTCAGAATAGAGGTGGGCGGCAGTATTGCATTCTGAATGGTTTGGGCGTAATTTATACTTGATTTTATTTGAAGATTGGCTAGTTCAACCCTGTCTTTCTGAATAATAAGTTCTTCCTTCTGAGTAAGTAATTCTTCACTTTGTTGCCTGATTGCTTGTTCAGCTTTTTTCAGTTTACTAATATCTGATGAAATGGAAACCAGGCTTTTAATATTTTTTTCTCTGTCGGTGATGGGCGTAATTGTGGTTTGTACCCAGATTTCTTTATTGTTCCTTGTTTTTTGCCGAATTTCATAACTTACCGGAACTTTTTCCTCAATACTTTTCTTAATTAATTCAATAATGGATTTGCTTGTATCTTTTGAAATCAGGTTGCCACTGTATTCAGTTATGAGTTGGTTAAACGAATATCCAAACATTCTCGAAAATCCATCATTAATCCATTGATAATTTCCGGCAGCATCCATAATTGCTATTGCATTATCCGTTTCACTGGCTACAAGCGACAATTTTTCCAACTCTTTGTTTGTTGCTTCTAGCTGATGGGTTTGTTCAAGAATTTTTTCGTTTTGATTTCTGATTTCTCTTTCAGCTTTCTTGCTTTTGCTTATATCCGTTTCAATCGTAATTAATTTACTAACATTTCCCTCGGCATCCAAAATTGGTGTTAAGCTCGTTTGTACCCATATTTCCTGTCCATTCCTTGTTTTATTCAAACATTCATAAATTTCCGATTTCTTATTCCTGATACATCTTTCCAGAATTTTATCAATGTCAGGGTTTGCACTCACCTTCCTTATATTCTCATCCAGTTCATGGGTTAAAAGCTGTAAAGTATATCCATACATCCTGGTAAATCCAACATTCACCCACTCAAAGTTACCATCTTTATCCATAATTGTAACAGCATTTTCTGTTCGGGCAGCTACAATGGATAACTTCTCAAGCTCTTTATTAAGCAGTTCTGTTTGAATATGTTGACTTGAAATTTCTTCTTTTTGTTTGTTAATGGCTTCGTTTTTCTGTCTAAGTTCAGTATTAATCCTTTTCTTAATTTGCGAGCCTCGCCAAATGAAGAACAATAAAACAATAATTGCAAGCGTAAGAATGATGAATCCAATAATTGCCAATCTTAAAATGTCAATCTGGGTATTCTTTTCAACCAGAACAGTATCCTTTTTTTGAATTATTTTTTCTTTGGCCGAAATTTGTTCATTTTGTTCTTTAAGCTTATTGGTTTGAATTAACAACGTGTCTTGCTTTGATTTGATTCTTTCTTCCTGGCTTTCGAGTATCCTGCTGTTCAAGGTGAGTTTTTCCTGTTGAATTGCCAGATTTTCCTGCACTTTTGCCAGATTGGCTTTTTGTTCTTCTATTTCTTTTTGTTGCAATTCTATTTCAGCTTTTTGTTGTCGGTTAATTTGCTTTTGTTTATCGTTTTCCTGCCTTTCCTTTTCGTTCTCCTTTTTTAACCTTTCAAGTTCTGCTGTTTGTTTTGCCAATTCTGCTCTTTGATATTCAAGATTCCTTTTTTCTTTTTGTAATTCTTTGTCTGTTTTGGTATATAAATCACGCAATTCTACTTCTGAACCGCCGTGCATTAAAATATTGTTTGAAAAAGATATCCCAGCATCAGACGCGTTTTTCTTGTTTATTTCAAATTTCTTTCGTGCACTGGTTTGTTGTAAAAGATTTAACATAAAATATTCTTTTGAATTACACTGATCGGTAATTAAAAGTGTATTATAACTTATGTTTTCAAAAATTGATTTTATCTCATCGTTCGATTCAAATTCAACAAATAAGATATTTGTAGGGGTAATATCTTTCACTCTCCTGAACCTTACTACTGTAAATTCCTTGTTATTTATTTTAGAGGTTTTCGATAAGGCAACTAATTCATTATAAATTTCGGTTTCTACACCATAAACAGCAATAGTATATTTGTCAAATAATTCTTCTCCGTTCCATTCAATATTAGGTGCAAAATTCTGCACTATCCAAATGGCCTTGTTTTTGTCGCTGAGTTGGGCACTGGTTTTTATCGGAACCAGCAGTAGTAGTACCGTTAAAAGTAATGAAACCAGCCGTCTAATAATTATATACATATCTTTAAATAATATTGACAAAATGCTATTTTTTTTTGAAATTTCAAAAAAAAATCCTATTCAATTTATTTTACAAAAGCGATGCCACTATTTTAAAGGTTTGCCTTGTTTAATCTGGTAATTTAAGGCAATTTGAAATTGATTGAAATTTGACTGCACATTTGTTTCAGGGGAGAATCCTTTAACAGGAAGCTTTATGGTGTCAGACCATTTGTATATTATTGGATGGGCTGACTAACTATATCAGGATAAAAATAAATGATTTGGAGAGGAGTTTAAGTAATTTAACCGAAATTAATTGAAATGGTTAAGGAAATTATATTTTGACAGAATGCAGCGAAAAATTTATTACACAAAAGTTTAACCTGACTCAGCATTTACAATTCCGTTTTAAGATTGTATAATTGAAATATCCAAACCGGAAATAATCATGTAATCTTCCACGTCTTCTTCCGTATCGCTATCACCTGGTTCAATAAACCATTTGGCTTCAACTGTAGCGCCAGAATCTTTATAATTTTTAAGCATTCTCAAAATGTACAATATATGTTTTGAAGAGCTTGTATTTACATAACTTAGCTTAAAATTAAAGAATAGAGGTTTTTTGGTTTTAATATACTCCTGAAGCCATTCATAAATGGGATTGTAAAACTGGGTTGCTTCTTCAAGGTATGATTCACCGGCAATTTCGCAAATACCTGTCTCTGCATTCAGCAAAACTGAAGGTTTGAAGTGCGATCCGGCTTTTATAACGATTTCGAGGTTTTCCATTCTACAATTGTTTAGATTTCAGTTTAATGCTCATTTGGAACTTCTGCGGAAATGGTGATGAAAGAAAAAGTATCATCTACTGGTTTTGAATTTACTATAACTTCATTTCCTGAAATAAGGGCAATTTGCAGAAGTCCCAGGTTGCTTCTTTCGCCCGATTCAACAAGCTTATACTGTTCGCGTTTATATTCTCTTAATGCTTCCCGGTTCAACGAATTAATATGGTTTACTTTTTCATTTATATAATCCATTTTCTCAGTTTCAACAAGATTCCCGGTAACAAACATGTAATTACCGTTATTGTATTTAAGAATTAACAAACCGGAGCCTGATTTTTCATTATCAGATGTCTGAACCTGTTCGGCAGAATAAATTGCAATATTTTGCGCAAACTCCAGGAACATTTTAAAAAATTTTCTCCTTAAAATTGAATTGTATTCAAGTGAAGCTTCAATATTATTTATTAATATGGCAAGCACACTTTTTTCGAAAGTTCCTCTGTACGCTATTATTACTTCTTTTGACAATAATTCATAATAACTTTCCAGAAATTCAATTTTTCTTTTATCAACTTGTTCGTGATCGTCCATTTAATTTCAGACTTTTCAAATAATAAAATTCTATTTTATGATTATTTTCGATAAATATACAATATTTTTTTTAGAACCATCAAATAATTTGATTTGCAAATTTACAAAGTTTTGAATTTAAACATATTGAAATTGTGGCATTCAGAGTGAAACTGAGTTAAAAATCTCCCACGATTTTTCTGCCTGCAAAATCAACATTTCGTGACCATTCTTGGTTATAGCCCCCTGACTTGCGCATTTTTTTAGAAATACTGTAACTTCGGGATTATAAATTAAATCATAAGCAATTGTGCCTTTTTTAATCGCATTGTATGGAATATCTGGATATTCTTCAATCTTAGGCCACATTCCAAGAGGGGTAGTATTTACTATTATATCTGTTTCTTCAATAGTTAGCGGGTTTATATGCTCATAGCTTACATAACGGTCATCACTTTTTTGATTTCTTGAAGCTATTTTTACATTTAAGTTCATTTGACTGAGTACGAAATGAACTGTTTTGGCAGCACCGCCATAACCTAGTATCAAGGCATTTTTTTCATGCCCTTTAATAAATGGTAATAACGATTTACTAAATCCATATATATCTGTATTATAGCCTTTTAAATTGATTTTTCCATCCCTGTATTCGCATTTTACAGTATTTACAGCGCCAATTTGTTTAGCTAATGGTTCAATATATGAAAGATACTCAATAATCTTTTCTTTGTAAGGAATTGTAACGTTAAAACCTTTAATTTCAGGATTATTTTTTAATAATTCTTCTAATTCAGAAATTTCCTTTATAGGAAAATTCAGATAATCAACATCTTCAATTTTTTCTTTTTTAAACTTTTCTCTAAAATATTTTTGCGAGAAGGAATGTGAAAGTGGATATCCAATTAAGCCATATATGCTGTTTACATCAGTAATTTGGTTCATTGGAATTCATTTTGTCAGTTTTTGCTTTATTATAGGATGATTCAACCAGGAATACAATTAAAGTTCCTGAAATTATCATCAGAATTGCATATAAAAGCAAGGGATCTTTACCGGTTAGCTCAAAATAGGAAAATGGAAGAACATTTTCCTGCTTGTCAGGGATAATTTGGGCATATTGGTTGGTATGCGACAATAAAGTATGCTTCCATGGCCATACTTTATTCAGTGATCCTACCATTACACCCACCAAAAACCCAACCGTTCTGCTGTAATATTTCTTTAACAGTATGGTTAAGCCATTCGAAAAGGCAAGTATTCCGACAAGGCTACCAAATCCAAAAATCAGCAGGTAATCTATGCGTAAATATATAACCGAAGAAATAATAAATTGATATTGACCAAGTAATAGCAGAATTATGCTACCAGATATCCTGGGCAGACTTAATGCACAAATAGAAATTGCACCTGTTAAAAGAACATACCAGTATTCCGGATCACCCGAATTGGCAACTGGCGAAAAATAGGTAACCACAATTGTAATTCCTATACCAACAATGATTGAAAGAAAGGTTCCAATTCTCCATTCTTTTATTTTACTTGCCAGGTAAGCGGAAGATGCGATAATTAGTCCAAAGAAAAATGACCAAACGGGTATTGGAAATTTTACAAGTAAAACGCTGAGTATTTTTGCGAAAATAAAGATGCTTGCCAACATTCCAAACAATAAGGCTAGCAGAAAGGTTCCATTAATTGAACCCCAGAATTGTTTAATATTTTTTTTCAGGATGTTTCTTAAGCTTAAGGGACCAAGTAGTTTTACAGAATTTATAAATTCATCGTAAACTCCTGAGATATAAGCAATAGTACCACCAGATACGCCAGGCATAATATTGGCAATGCCCATAAAAGCTCCTTTAGCACTTACCAAAAGATATTCTTTAATTGTTCGGCTCATCTAAAGCTTCCTTGTTGAAATCTCCAAATATAAAAAATGAAAATTAAAAATTCTGAACAAATCATATTTTGTTAATAAAATTTATCCGGATTTCAAAAAGGATTTATTCTCTTCAGCGTAAATTTCTCAATTATCTCTTCAAGCTTGTTTTCTTTTATTGCAAATATAGATCTGAAAATTCCAATCTTCTCAGGTGCTGCAGAAAGTGCTATTTCGAGGTGGATTGCGGCGGAATCAATATTACTTACCAGGGCCAGGTTGCCGGCAAGGCGATAATTTATTTCAGCATTATCAGAAAAAAATTCGAATGCCTGGCTAAGAATATTAATTCTTTTACTCAGATTTTTATGCGCATGTTCTAATTTGGAATAATCTATCCAAATCTGGGGATCGGAATTTTCCAGTTCTATGGCAGTTTTGAAGGCTATATCTGCTTCATTGATAAAACCCAAAGCCTGGTTAATAAGTGCGGATAAATGCCAGAAATCAGGGTCAGATTTATCAAGTTTAATAGCTTGTTTTATTGAATAATAGGCATCAGTATATTTTTTTTCTGAATACAAAATAAATGCTTGTCCGTAATGTGCATCTGACATTGAATTGTCAAGCTGAAGTGCTTTGCTGAAATGGTCAAGGGCTTCCCTGTATTTCTTCAGTTTTGCATAAGATTCGCCAATGTGATAAAACGCTGAAGCACTTGTAGGTTCAAAGATTAGATATTCTTTAAATGTGTTAATGCCTTCTTTTATTTTTTCAGCATATACTTCATTAAGTGCTTTCTGATAAACTGCATGTTTGTATGTTGGATCTATGGCCAGTACAAATTCAAGTGCATCAATTGCTGCTTCATAATCTTCTGTTTTATTGTATAGCTCTGCCAGGTTGAACCATGCTAATTTTGAATATGGATCAGAAGCCAGGTACCATTTGTAAAGCTCTATGCTTTCGTGGTTTTTATTTATTTTTTCATAGCAAAATGCAAGCTCAAAAGTTGCGGTTGTATTTTCCTTATCTATTTCACATACTTTCTTGTAATAATTAGCTGCAAACTCATATTGACCAGTTTGTTGCAAAGCTGAAGCAATATTTAAAAAAAGTTCTTCATCTGGTTCATAGGTTAAAAAAACTGATTTTTCAAAGTTTTTTAACGCCCTGCTTATTTCCCCCAGTGAGTTGTATACGAGCCCTTTTAAAAAATAAACAAAGTTATTGGATGGTTCTTTTCTGGCAATGTTTTTTAATTGTGTAAGCGCCGTATAATACTGGCCTTCGTTAATCATAATGTGGGCCTTTTTAAGCAGAAATGATGTTGTTCCGGGGTGCAATTTTAAAGCATAGTCAATTACTTCAGAAGCTCTTTTCAGTTCAAATTTTTCTGAATAAAAGTCTATTATTTGATCCAGTTCATCTATATCAAAATACTGGGCATTATTTTCCTTAAGCATTTTATCGTACCTGCTTACTACCAAAGATTTTTCATTATCAGAATACTCTATGTTTTCTTCCATATAAATTATTGAACAACAGGGCAAACTTACTAATTTTTTTTTGAAAAACAGGATTTGCGTTTAAGGGGTTTTTTGCCGGAACTTTTTAATTATTCGCGGGTATTGTCAAATAGGCTTTAGAAAGGAGAAAAATATTATTCAGTGATGAATTCAGCAGGTTTTTAAAATTAAAAAAGCCGCTATTTCAACGGCTTTTTTTTTAATAATTAAAACATTATGATATTCTTTTATTCACTTCTGCCCAGTTAACTACATCCCAAAAACCGGCGATAAAATTTGGCCGTGCATTCCTGTGGTCAATATAATATGCATGTTCCCAAACATCAATTGTTAACAGTGCTTTTTTGTTTTCTGTCAGTGGGGTACCAGCATTCGACATTTGTAATATTTCAAGTTTTCCATTTTCACCAACTACCAGCCATGCCCAACCTGAACCGAACAGGGTGGCAGCTTTTGCCGAAAAAGTTTCTTTAAATTTATCATAGCTTTCAAAGTCCCTGTCAATTAAATCTCCAATTTTTCCTGTGGGTTTTCCTCCTCCTGATGGGGTTAAGCAATGCCAGAAAAATGTATGGTTCCATATTTGTGCAGAGTTATTAAAAACAGGTGTATTTTTTTCCTTAAATGATTTCAAAATCGTTTCCTCAAGGTTAAGATTTTGAAATTCATTATTTTCGATCATTTTATTAAGATTGTTCACATAAGCAGCATGGTGCTTTCCATGATGGTATTCAAAACCTTCTGCAGAAATAAATTTACCAAATGCATCTTTGGAATAAGGTAATTCTGGTAATACGTGTGCCATATTTTATTAGTTTTAGAATTTTTATTATTACAAAAATAAGCTTTATTTAGAATGATTCAAAATAATATTTTAAAATTTAATCTCTTCAATATTGGATCAGAAAAATTAGTTGTTTTTTCAATCAATTGACTCAAGATATTTACTTTTGCTAAAAAAAAATGGTTATTAATGATTCAAAAGTAAGGGTGCGGTACGGTGAAACCGATAAAATGGGATATTGTTATTATGGTATTTACGCGCAATATTTCGAAATCGGAAGGACCGACCTTATGCGAAAATTTGGGCTCAGCTACCGCGAAACTGAAGAAAGAGGGATTATGCTACCTGTTTTAACTTTAAATGTAAAATATACAAAACCAGCCCTTTACGATGATGAACTTACCATAAGGACTTTTCTGACCAAATTGCCGTCAGTGAGGATAGAATTTTTATACGAAATTTATAATCAGAACAACGAATTACTAACTACTGCTGAAACTACCCTGGTTTTTATCGATTCAACATCCAGGCGGCCAATTAAAGCCCCTGATGATTTCATCGACAAATTAGCCCCCTTCTTTTAACATTGAATTTTACCACTTCATCTGGTACTTAAATTATTTATTTTCAGCCTTTTAACTTCAAGACACTTGGATTAAATTGTTAAAATTTATAGTTAAAGGTCTGGATTTATCATAGTGACAGGTAGATTTTCATCTTGTTGCCGTAAGATTGAACTTCAGGGAACAATTACATTTAAAGATTCCGGAACTATTTCCATCCTTACAATGGAATTAAATCTTACCGGATCACCATCAAGATGCATTACAAGGTTTTCAGGGAAAGAAATTTCTATTTGCTTAGCTTTTACCAGTTTATAATACTTACTATAAGATATTTTTTTCGTATACATAAGCAGAATAAGAAAGAGCGATTGCCACCATACTATTTTTTCTAAAATACAAATGTCTATTAGTCCGTCGTTTATTTCAGCCAATGGAGCGATATGAGCATTGTTTCCGAATTGGGTAGAGTTTGCAAAACTTATCAGGAATGCTTTTGTTTCGATGGTTTTATCGTCTGCAATTAGTTGATAAGTATCAGATTTATATTTAAATGCCTCTTTGAGTATTAGTTTAACATATGATTTAAATCCCCGTTTTCCATAATTTGCAAATAAATGGCCAATATATGCATCAAAACCTACTCCCGCCATGTTTACGAAAGAATCATCATTTATTTTTATTGTATCTATTTTCATAAATCGGCTATTATTAATGGTCTTTATTGCCTTTGAAATATTTAATGGAATATTCAGTGAACGGGCCAGGCCATTTCCTGAACCAACAGGAATAATACCAAAAAAAACATTTGTATTTACCAGACTTTTCGATACTTCATTTACTGTTCCATCGCCACCTACTGCTACTATTATGTTAAATCCTGCTTTAACTGCCTCTTCGGCCAATCTCGTTGCATGAAATCTTTCCTGAGAATATTTAATTTCCCAGCTGAACTTGTTGTGGTCGATTTTATTCTCAATAATTTTTTCAATATATTTTTTGTCTTTCACTCCCGAAACCGGGTTGATGATAAATAAAACCTTTTTTTTGTACTGATCAAATGGACGATTCATTTTGGTTATGCTAAATTCAAAGTAGTTTGGGGATTGCAAGATGCAAATTTATTAACAATTTTAATCTTGGTCTAAAAAACAATTATTATTATTTCCATTTTCGGGCTATTAATATAATTTCAATGAAAGGGTTAAGTTTTTTTTGTAATTTTATAGAATGAGATTTCCATTTTTTTAATCTATTCACAACAAATTAAAAGGTATGAAAAAGCTGGTTTATTTATTGATAATTGGAATTTTACTAATGACAAATTGCTCGGAATCCATTAAATTATCCCGAAATGGGTTTTCGGAAATTGTTCCTTTGGGAGGAAATATTACATTTAATTTCAACCAGGATATGGTAACAAAAGATAAATTAAATGTTTGGGACACAACGCAATATGTATTATTTAATCCTCCCTTGTACGGAAAGTTTAAATGGAAATCGCAACGAGAATTGATCTTTTCGCCTTATCATTATTTACGGCCATCAACTTTGTACCAGGCAAGGTTTAATACTGCTATTTCCTCTTTAATAACCGATAATGATGAACCGGTAGAATTTCATACCCCTTACTTCGAGCTTAAAGATTTTAAAGCCTATTTTGCAAGGCTCGATTTGAAATCGAATAAAACTGTGATCCGTTACGATTTCGGATTTAATTACAAAATAAAGCCACAGGATTTAAAAAGCAGGCTTGAAATTAAAATTAATGACAAAAAAGTAAATTATGAATTAATCGGAAATGAATTATCCGAAAGAATTTCGGTATTTGTTGAAAGTTTTGATGTAAATGAAAAAGATTTAAAAACCGAAATAAAAATTGCAAAAGGGCTGAAAATACTTAATTTTTCAGTAAGCAATGCCGATATATTACGGAAATCTGAAATTATTGATCCTGAAGATATTGAAATTGAAAGTATTACAGCTGAACACGATGGTTTTACCGGAACCATTACAATTACCGCCAACCAGGATGTTGTTGAATCTGATTTGAAAAAATTTATTGAAATTATCCCTGCCGTTGATTTCAGCATAAGCGTTGAAGGCAGCCTTATTTATGTGAAAAGCGAAAAATTTGATTTGACTAAAACCTATACCATCAATATAAAAGAAGGTTTGATGGGTACCCTGGGTGGAAAACTAAAAAATGAGTATACAGAAGAAGTTTCATTTGGCAAACTTGATCCGGAAATTAAAATATTAGACAAAAAAGCTGAATACCTCAGTGCCAATGGCTTTAAAAATTTTGAAATTAGAATTGTCAGCGTTCCAAATGTCAGGGTAGTTGTTAAAAAAGTATATAAGAACAATTTACTTGGTTATTTGAACAACCGCAATTACAGCGAAGAGGAATATTACGAAAGCGAATACGAAGATGAATATTACTATTACGATTATGGGCCAAAGGATGTAGGTGATATGGGAGATGTGGTTTTTGAGAAAGACATAGCCACCGCTTCTTTACCGGAATCAAATGGTGGTAGACTTTTTAAGTTTGATTTTACGGATAAACTTGCAAACCACCAGGGAATTTTTGTTTTCGAAATTTATTCGAAAGAAGATTACTGGATAAAAGACAGGAAAATAATAGCCCTTTCTGATATTGGCCTAATAGCAAAACAGGGCAGGGACAGGCTTTACCTGTTTGCCAATTCAATTGAAACTGCTAAACCACTTGCAAAAGTTAAACTTGAAATTACTGCCAGGAATAACCAATCTCTTGGTACTGTTGAGACCAACGACGAAGGTTTTGCAGAATTTAGCCTTAAAGAAAGGCCAGCTGAAGGATTTGTACCGGCAATTGTTACTGCCAGCCTTGGTAATGATTTTACCGCACTTCCTTTTAACCGTACGCAGGTTGGTACTTCGCGCTACGATATTGATGGAAAAACCCCAAACCTGGCCGGATATGACGCTTATATTTATGGTGACAGGGATATTTATCGTCCCGGAGAAACCATGAACATTTCAGTAATTCTGCGGGATGACGATTGGAATGTACCCGGACAGATACCAGTGCAAATGAGAATACTGGCACCAAATGGAAAAGTTTTCAGAACAGTGAAGAAAACGCTGAACAAATTTGGTTCGTTCGAAACCGATGTTACTATACCAGTAACAGCACCAACAGGAAGTTACACGATTGAAGTTTTGACTTCCACAGGTGTTTATTTAAATTCAAAATACCTTAAAGTTGAAGAATTTGTTCCAGACAGGATTAAAGTGAATGCTTCTTCTGATAAGCAAAGCATAGATCTGGGGCAAATTATAAAAGTAAATATTGCAGCTAATAATCTTTTTGGTCCGCCGGCAGCAAACAGAAATTACGAAGTTCAGGAGAATATAAAACGCTTGTATTTTTATGCACCAAAATACAGGAAATATTCATTTGAATTAAAGGGCGCAAAAAGTTATTTTGAATCTAATGTGCGTACGGGAAAAACCAATGAACAGGGAATCGCTACCGAAGATTATAAATATCCCTTTGAATGGGCTGACATGGGTTTACTTGGTGCTGATTATTTCGTAACTGTATTTGATGAAACCGGAAGACCGGTAAACAGATATGTTACAACAAAAATCTATACACAGGACAAATTTTATGGAATTTCTTTGCCGGATTATTATAATAAAACCAATAAACAAATGAGCATACCGCTCATTGTGGTTAACAAATCCGGCGAGGCATTATCCGGGGTTAAAGCGCAGGTAAAACTAATAAGGCACGACTATAAAACAGTATTGACTAAATCTGGTGATTATTTCAGGTATAAATCAGAACACGAAGAGATAGTTCTTGAGGATAAAACGATAGATTTAAACGGAGATAAGACAAATTTTAATTTTGTACCTAAATTATCTGGCAGGTATGATATAAGAATATCAAAACCCGGAACCAGCACTTATGTCGAGGAAAGCTTTTATGCTTACGGATATGGATCAACAACTTCAAGCTCATTCCAGGTTAACAATGAAGGGAATATTGACATTGAACTCGACAAACCAAAATATAATGTGGGTGAAAAAGCCAAAGTTATACTTAATACCCCATTTTCAGGAAAAGTTTTAGTTACAGTAGAAGGTACTAATGTTTCAGATCATTTTTACCTGAAAACCGACAACAAGGCAGTTTCATTCGATTTGGAAATCAAAAATGAATATGTACCAAATGTTTATATATCTGCTACGTTAATTAAACCTCATAGTGTTTCAGATATTCCGCTTACGGTTGCACATGGTTACGCTCCGGTATTGGTTGAAAACCCTGCCAATAAAATGAGTGTAAGTATCACAGCTGCTGATAAATCTTCTTCTAAAACAAAACAAAAGATAAGATTAAAGGCAAAACCTAATTCTGCTGTTACACTGGCTATAGTTGATGAAGGAATTCTGCAGGTAACTGGTTTTACAAGTCCCGACCCTTATGGTTTCTTTTATAGAAAAAGGGCACTCGGTGTTGACTCCTACGATATTTATCCTTATTTGTTTCCTGAAATAGAGATGAAAACAGGCAAAGAGGGGGGAGGCTCGGGTGAAGAACTTGAGAAAAGGGTGAATCCGATGACCAATAAAAGATTTAAATTAGTTTCATTCTGGAGCGGAATTTTAACAACCGATAACAGCGGAAACCTTGAATACGAAATTGATATTCCCCAGTTTTCGGGTGATTTGCGAATTATGGCAGTGGCTTACGATGGTAAATCGTTTGGCGCTTCTTCATCAAATATGAAAGTAGCCGACCCAATTGTGATCAGCACGGCTTTACCCAGATTTTTAAGCCCGAAAGATTCGGTTGAAATGAGTGTTACACTTAGTAATACAACAAGCAGCGCTGTGGATTGTAATGTGAATATCAGTACCGACGGACCTGTTAAAATTTCAGGTGCTGGTTCTCAACAAATTAACATACCCGCCAACAGTGAAAAACAGGTCTATTGTAAACTTGCGGTATTGCCGGAAATTGGCGAGGCCAAAGTGAAAGTAGCTGTTAATGCAGTGGGTAAAAACTATTCTGATGAAACTGACATCACGGTAAGGCCGGCATCTCCTTTACAAAAAACAAATGGTTCTGGTTCTCTAATGGCTGGTTCAACCAAGCAGATTGAAATGGACATGAACCGTTTTTTAAAACAAAGTATGGATAATAAGCTCATCGTTAGCAATTCACCCATGGTTCAATTTGCCAATAATCTTGATTATTTGGTTCAATATCCTTATGGTTGCGTTGAACAGACAGTTTCCAGCGTGTTTCCGCAATTATACTTTAAAGATTTGGCGAAGGATTTGTCGAAAAATGTAAAACTTGATGTTGAAAACAATATTAAATCAGCCATTCGAAAATTACAGTTAATGCAGTTGTACAATGGTGGAATGAGTTATTGGCCCGGAAGTGGCGAAGAAAGCTGGTGGGGCAGTATTTACGCAGCTCATTTCCTTGTTGAGGCAAAAAAAGCAGGTTATGAAATTGATCCATCGGTAATAGAAAAATTAATGGAATATATGAAATCGAAACTCAAAAGCAGGAGCACTATTTCATATTGGTACAATGGAAACCTGAATAAAAAAATTGCACCAAAAGAAGTAGCATATTCTCTTTATGTGCTAGCCCTTAACGGCGATGCCCGGGTTTCATCAATGAATTATTATAAATCTCATCCGGATTTGCTCAGTCTCGATTCAAAGTACTTATTAGCAGTGGCGTATTCACTTTCGGGTGATAAGAGCAAATATAAACAAATGCTACCCGCTGAATTTAGTGGAGAGGTTTCTAAACCGGAATTCGGTGGAAGCTTTTATTCACCCATAAGGGATGAAGCCATAGCATTAAATGCATTGCTCGAAACTGACCCAGATAATCAACAAGTTGGGATAATGGCAAAACATCTTTCGGAGAAACTGAAAACCCAGCGGTATCTTAATACGCAGGAACAGTCATTTGCCTTTATTGCACTAGGCAAAATAGCCAGAAAAGCATCACAAAGCAATATAACCGGCCAGATTAATTCAGATGCAGGTAAAATTGCGGATTATAATAATGCAACATTAAACCTGAAAACATCTCAACTTGGAAGTGGAAAAATTAATATTACCACAAAAGGAAAAGGTCAGTTATATTATTTCTGGGAGGCCGAAGGAATAAGTAAAGATGGATCGTATGTTGAGGAAGATAAATATTTAAAAGTACGTCGATCTTTTTATGACAGGTTTGGAAAACCAATTATGACAAATAATTTTAAGCAAAACGATTTAATTGTGGTTAAAATAAGTATTCAGGGTAATAGCAGTACATATATCGATAATGTTGTAATTGCAGATATTTTGCCTGCCGGGTTTGAAATTGAAAATCCACGAATAAGTACTGTTCCCGGAATGGACTGGATAAAAGACAAGAGTTTCCCTGTTTATACCGATTTTCGTGACGACAGAATAAACTTCTTTGTAACTGTTTCAAATACACTGAATAATTACTATTATATTGTAAGGGCAGTAACTCCGGGAGTTTTCCAAATGGGGCCTGTTGGTGCTGATGCCATGTACAATGGTGAATATCACTCGTACCATGGAGGTGGAATTGTACGAATTACAAGGAATTAAAATTATCGATTTTTAAGTTTGTGGAATGAAAAATAGCCGGATCAAAAGATTTCCGGCTATTTTATTCTTCTGAATAATTAAAATTTATATTGAAATCCTGAAAATAAAAATCCGTATATATTTAACCTTCTTTCTTTTAATGGTCAGGTTATTTCAGGATATCAGGTTTATGATCATATATTGCTGATTAATACTCTATTAGTTCGAAATCCATTTCGGTCATTTCCTGGTATTCTTCACCCATTGCCTGCATGTCTTCATCAATTTCGCGGTAGTACCAATATACTTTCACCTCATTGTTTTTCGAAATATCATCTAATAATTTTACAATCCTTGTAATGTATCTTGCAGAGGCGGTATTGTAATAATCAAGTTTAAATGTAAAAATGGTTTTCGGATTTGGTTTTTCGGCATAAGATTCGAGCCATCTTAACACCGGAAGGTAAAACTCGTCCGCGTCTTCAGGCAAGGAACGGCTGGATATTTCGAAAATATTATTTCCAGGATCAAAATGAATTCTGGGTGTTTCTTTGGTATCGTCAACTATCAGTGCATTCATCTTACTCGTTTTTTTAACAATTACCTGCAGCATAAAGAACGATATTTCATCATCAATCTGATGAAAATTATACGTTAAATTCTCTTTGCTTTTTTTCTTCAAATCTAATAAACCTAATCCTCTTTTTCTATTTCCAAGGTCAAAATCTTGCAGCAGTTGATTGTATTCCTGAACTAACTTGCTGTATTCTAATTTGTTAGCATAATCAATATTTTCCTTTAATTTTTCAATTTTTTCGTTTAAGATGTAATTTCCTGATATGAGAATATAACTAGATTCAGTTTCAGTAATTAAAAAAATACCAGGTTTCCAGTCCATTTCTTTCGAAAAGTTATCCGCATGTCTCGAAATATTCTGGAGCATTTCAACCATTAAATTATATATTTTAATTGTGATAGTAGATTCATGTAACTGTGATTCTACAATAGAAAGAAGGTTTAACAGCGAATTCTGGTTAAATGCTCCTTTAAAAAACAAAATTACATTGTCCCTGACAAGAATATTATGTAATTCTTTAATGTTTTCAATGGAGTATTTTGGATCGTCTGCAATGCCGTCTTTTAAATCGGGCATAGGAATTTCTGCATTCAGGTAAAAATAGGAATGCTTTTCATCTATATTTTTAAAATCATATTCAAGTTTATTTCCGGAACGTTTGGCAATTTCTATCAACCCTAAACCTGCACCGCCTTTTGGTGACATTTCATTCATATTCCGGGTAGTACGTGAATATTCTCTTAAATCTTCATGCTTTAGCGTATTTATTTTGTCAATTCTTTCTTTAAGTGAATCTATTTCTTCTATTTCAATCAAATTTCCTGTAGTGATGAAATACTTGAAATTCCGCCGGTGTATTGCAAACAAACTGTATTTATCTGGTGCATTTTTAAATGATTCACTATGATGCCGTGCAATATTTTGCAAACTTTCACCCATAACATAATAAATTTTCGTCCTAATTTTTAATGTATCAGGATTTTCCTGAAGAGCCGATTTAGTTAAATCCATAACCCCTGCCACAATTTCTTCAGAAAATTCTCCTCTGAACACATATTCAATATCATCACGTAATATTCCTTTTAATGATAATTTTTCATCAAGGAATTTCCCATATTGATGATTATCTTCTTCAATAAACATTCGTTTTTATGGTTTTCAACTTCTAAAACGCTTTTTAATTACGTTTTATTTGGTATTTGATTAAGTATTAAATTAAATAAATAATAGCTTGTGTATTATCTATTTTCCATTAACTATAATAAATCAATGATTAGTGCTGAAAAATATTTTACTAAAATCTGTTGATTTTTTAATATTTATTTAATTGTATCTTATTTTTTTTGAAATTATCCCTTCTTTTTAATGCGTTGTTGGTTTTTGTGCCTGGACAATCCTTCTTTTTTCTCATTCGAATGAATTTTGACCTGATTTCCTGCATTTCTGAATAACCTTGAAATTAAATCCCTTCGTCCGATGCTTAACAATTTTTCTTCAATTGCTTTTCTGTTTTCTTTTTTATACCAGAAAAAGAAAATACGCTGGTTTAACTTGCTGGTTTTATCCCTGGCAGTATACATTTTTTCCATGGTATATGGGTGGTAACCAGAATAGTATATCACTGTGGCTACGGTCATTGGTGTTGGTGTAAAATCCTGTACCTGTTCAAGCCTGAAATCCAGATCGCGTGTATGTACGGCCAGATCTGCCATATGTTCTGTATTGCTGCCGGGATGACTCGATATAAAATAAGGAATTAATTGCTGGTTTAATTCTTTTGATTTGTTTATTTTATCAAAAAACTGGTTGAATTTTTTGAAAAGGTTGAAGGAAGGTTTTCTCATTACTTTTAATACTTCGTCATCTGTGTGCTCAGGGGCAACTTTAAGCCGTCCAGAAACGTGGTTTTCAATCAGGTTTTTGGCATAGCGTTCTTTGTCGCCTGTTATTTTTTCGTCGTTGTTGAAAAAAAGATCATACCTGATGCCACTTCCAATAAATACTTTTTTTATTCCCTCTATTGATGCTGCTTTCTGGTATAGTTCTGTTAAGGGTTCGTGGTCTGTATCCAGGTTTGGACAAATTCTCGGATAAATGCACGAAGGTCTTTTGCAGGATTCGCAAAGTTTTAAATTTTTCCCTTTTAGCTTGTACATATTTGCCGATGGTCCGCCTAAATCTGAAATATATCCTTTAAAATCAGGCATTTTGGTAATTTGCTTCAACTCATTTATAATAGAGTTTTCCGACCTGCTTTGGATAAATTTGCCCTGATGTGCTGAAATTGTGCAAAAACTGCAACCACCAAAACAACCCCGATGAATATTCACAGAAAATTTAATCATTTCGTAGGCAGGTATCGGGCCGCGTTTTATATATTTCGGATGAGGAAGTCTGGTATAAGGCAATTCAAAATATTTGTCCATTTCTTTTTCGTCTGCCGGCGGGTAGGGGGGATTTACAACCACATAATTATCCCCGTTTTTTTGAACAAGTATATTTGCTTTTATCTTGTTAGATTCAATTTCAATATGTTTGAAATTTTCAGCATATTTCTTTTTCTCCTTCAAAATTTCCTGGTGGGAATGCAACTTGAATGAATTCGGTGGAATATCGCTAGAATCCACCAAAAAAGCAGTTTGAGGCACATTTCTTATTTCATTTATTTTTTTTCCTTCCAATATTTGATTTGTAATTTCCGTAATAGATCTTTCACCCATTCCATATACAAGCATATCAGCCCTGCTTTCAATCAGAACTGATGGTTTGAGTTGATCTGACCAGTAATCATAATGAGAAAGTCGCCGCAGTGATGCTTCAACTCCACCAAGAATTACAGGTATTTCGGGATAAATTTTTTTAATAATGTTTGAATACACTATACTTGCATAATCAGGCCTGAAACCGCTTTGTCCACCAGGTGTATAAGCATCATTCGACCGCAGTCTTTTATTTGCTGTATAATGGTTGACCATTGAATCCATATTTCCGGCGCTTACCCCAAAATAAAGCCGTGGTGGACCCAACTTTTTAAAGTCTCTTAAATCGTCCTGCCAGTTTGGTTGTGGCAATATTGCTACTTTTAATCCCTGGTTTTCCAATAACCTGCCTATTATTGCAATTCCAAACGAGGGATGATCTATATACGCATCGCCCGAAATCAAAATAATATCAAGTTGTTCCCAACCTCTTTCCTGTACTTCTTTCAGTGTGGTTGGCAAGTGTTTATTTATACTGTTTTCTTTCAAGTTGTTCAATTTAAATAAGTTTAACTGTAAATGGTAACCACAAGTTTTCTTTGTCCGCCAAAATTTCTGAATTCGCAGAGATAAATACCCTGCCAGGTTCCAAGATTAAATTTTTTAGCGGTGATTGGTATTGTAACAGATGAACCTAAAAGTGATGATTTTATATGTGCAGGCATATCATCCATGCCTTCGAGGGTGTGCGTATAATACTTCCCGCCTTCTGGGACCAAATGATTAAAAATGCTTTCAAAATCTTCTCTAACCGAAGGATCTGCATTTTCATTTATGGTTAAACCGGCCGAACTGTGCTTTATAAAAATGTTTACCAAACCAGTTTCAGGAAGTTCTCCAATTTCTTTAACAATAATCTGGGTTATAAGGTGGTATCCTCGTTTAAAAGCTGGTAGATTTATTTCTATTTGTTTAACCATTATTCATTTTTGCCTGTTAAAACTTGTAGATTAAAAAGTTTGTTCTAAACCTGAATTTTTTGATTTTCAACATATTTTTTTCCGGTATCAAAGGCTGTAAGATTTTGATTTATAACTTCTTCGTCTTTGTTTTTAAAAACTTCCCTTATGCCTTCACGCAAAAGTTCTTCTCCTAAAAAAATGTAGGATGAAGCTGCTCCCAACATTAAAACATTTGATGACCGGGGCGATTTAATTTCCCTGGCAAGGGCATCCGCATCAAGATAAAAGTAGTTTTTAAGAATTTTTATTTCGTCCAGAATTAATTGAAGGTCAGGATAATCGGGTATATTTATAAATGGGTTTGAATTGGTAACCAAACATCCTTTAAATGAAAGATAGGGAAGGTAGCGCAGGCTTTCCAAAGGTTCTACTGATAAAATCAAATCTGCATGTCCAAATGGAATTAAATCAGAATCTATTGGCTTTTCCGAAATTCTAAGGTGCGATTGTACAGCACCTCCCCGTTGGCTCATTCCATGAACTTCCGACTGCTTGATATAGATATTGTTTTTTAATGCAGCTGTTCCTATTATAGCTGCAATAGTTACAATTCCCTGTCCGCCTACACCTGATAAAATAATGTCTGTTTTCATATTCTACGACAAAAGTTTACTGTATAAAATTATTTTATTCTGAATTTTAATTATTTAAGATTTAATTCCCTTAACTTTTGTCCCAGTTCTTTATTCCTTACTGTTTGGATGCATTGCCTTCGAGGTATTATTACCGAAACACCATGGAAATTCATTTCATCCCTTATGATTTTAACCATTAAATCATGGTTTTTTTTGGTAGGATTCAATACAATAATGTGTTCAGGATGTACACCCACACCTTTACAAATATCTTCGATATGGCCTAAGGCCTGGGAATCTTGCTGACCAGTCATTCCGGTTGTAAAATTATCCGAAATAAGTACAGTAATATTTGTATTTTCATTCACCGCATCCAATAAACCTGTTATTCCTGAATGTGTAAATGTTGAATCTCCAATTACAGCTATGGCCGGATGAAGTCCTGCATCAGCAGCTCCTTTGGCCATTGTAATTGAAGCCCCCATATCTACACATGAATTAATGGCATTAAATGGTTCCAGGGCACCAAGTGTATAACAGCCTATATCTGAAAAAACATGGCCATCGCCAATTTCATTTAAAGCTTCGTTTAAGGCTTTATAGGCATCGATATGTCCACAGCCATCACACATGGCCGGGGGCCTGTTGCTTAAAAAATCGGGAATTTCCAGAATTTTCTCCTGATTTAAACCTAAAGCCTTCCCTACATTATTAGGATTTAATTCTCCGTCCCTGGGCAAAGTGCCATCCAGCCTTCCTTTTACTTTTTCCTTTCCCAGAAAGCCTTTCAACAACTCCTCCATAATCGGGTATCCTTCTTCAAGCACCAAAACTTCTTCACATTCCCAGAAAATTTTTTCAACCAATTTACGGGGAAGGGGATACTGGCCAATTTTTAAAACCGGATAAGGAACTTTGGCGGATTGAAAATTCTCATTCAGATAATTTAATGTAATCCCACAGGCAATTATGCCAAGGCTTTTATCCTTTGCATCGCTATAGGAATTATAAATTGAATTTTCGGATTCTGTTTCAAAATTAACCTGGCTGTTAATCAATCGTTTATACCTTGTTTTGGCAATCGACGGTAAGAGTACAAATTGTCTTTTATCAGTAGGCAGGACTAAATTATTCTGGGCTTTAACAATGTTTCTTTGAACCGACGACCGGGAGTGTGAAAGTCGTGTGGTGATTCTAATCATGACCGGAACCTGGTACTTTTCTGAAAATTCAAAACCCGTATAAGTCATATTATAAGCCTCCTGCTGGTTTGATGGTTCGAGAACGGGTACCAGTGCAAATTTACCATAAAACCTTGAATCCTGTTCGTTTTGCGATGAGTGCATGGAAGGATCGTCAGCAACAGCAACTATTAATCCGCCATTGACTCCCGTAATGGCCGAATTTACAAATGCATCAGCGGCTACATTCAGCCCCACATGTTTCATGCATACCAGGGCTCTTTTACCGGCATACGACATTCCAAGCGCAGCTTCCATGGCAGTTTTTTCATTCGTTGACCATTTGCTGTGAATGTTTCTTTCAGCAGCAAGTTTATTCTTTTGAATATATTCGGTGATTTCGGTCGAAGGTGTTCCGGGATAAGCGTATACCCCAGATAATCCTGCATCAATTGCACCCTGGGCAACGGCTTCTGCACCTAATAATAACAGCTTTTCCATTTTTTTACCTTAAGTTCAATTATAACTTATTATCAGGAAATACTTTTCAATAAATATTCATGTATTTGACTTTAAAAATTACTAATAAAATCGCCAATTGGTTTTAAAATGTAATTTTGCCTTATCAAAATGTTCACGGGCACAATCAACGGACAAAATAAGATTATGAAAATCTATTCTTGATATTACGAATTGTATTGCCCTGGTTTCCATGGATTACACAAAAAACTTTTTTATGAATCAAAATGTTTTCCATGCATAAATCTATTTATATTTCCCTCTTCGACAAAGTTAATCAGAATTTACTTTTAATCAAATCTGCAATTTAGATGGTTAATGATTGCAATTAATATTATTTTTATTGAATAAAATTGTGTTCTTTTTGTAAATTGGTACTTTATGAATGATAGTTTTTTACCATGAAGGCGAAAGTTTTTATAGTATCTATATTGCTTATTTTCTGTAATTTAGATGTTTTATCGCAACAATATTCTTTCAGCACATTTGCATTTAAACTTTATGATAATCATAACATAATCCTCAGCTTTGGAAAGATTGACGGATTTAACCATTATTTTGGCACAAAAGTAAAAATCGATACAGCCTCTCAGTTTGAAATATTTGCACCCCTTTTGTCCGATGATTTGAATTACCAGCATCTTGCGCCGCATAAGCCGGGAATATGGATACTGTTTGCAGAGAATTTTAAGAAATGGCGACCATTAAGGTTGTTGGGAATCAGAAAGATAATGCCTGATGGGAAGATTGAAGAAATGATTTTACTTTTAAACTATGATTATCAAAGCTGCGAAATGCCTTGTACATTTGGGCAATCGGAGTTTAAGACTTCAGAATTAGTATTTCGCAAAGGCACTTTTATTTTAACCGGCATAACTGAAATGAAGGATTGGAATAAAAATTCAGATAAAATAATTGAAGTCAATTGCGATATATTAAAATTTCTTACAAAGTACAGAATAATTTTATGGGACAATGAAAGGACAAAGTAGTTTTATATATTTTATTAATAAATGGAGATACATATTTTGGTTACAGGTGCTGATGGACAATTGGGTAGCGAGATTAAGAAAAACTCGGGCAAATTCAGGAATTTTAATTTTGAATACACGGATGTTCAAAACCTTGATATTACTGATTTAAATGCGCTTCAAAAATTCTTTTCTTCGAGAAATTTTAAATATATTATTAATGCTGCAGCTTATACAGCCGTTGACAGGGCTGAATCTGAGAAAGAAAAAGCATTTAAAATAAATGCCGAAGCTGTGAAAAACCTTTTTGAAATTGCTGTTAATTTAAATATTCGACTTATTCATATTTCCACAGATTATGTTTTCGATTCTGTGAACCAGAATTTCCCGATTAGTGAAACTGTAAAGCCTTCTTCTTCTTCAATATACGGGAGTTCAAAACTTGAAGGCGAGAATGTTTTAAGAGACAGTGCCAATTCTATAATTATCCGTACTTCGTGGCTTTATTCGGAATATGGGAATAATATTGTAAAAACCATACTTAAATTAGGCAAAGAAAGGGAGCAGCTTAATTTTGTTTATGATCAGGTTGGCACACCTACTTATGCCGGCGATTTGGCTGAAGCTATATTAAAAATAATTGACGTATCCGAAACTGAAAATGTTTTTTTTCACGGCGTTTATCACTATTCTAACGAGGGTGTGTGTTCGTGGTACGACTTTGCCACTGCGGTTGTGAAATATTCAGGATTAAGTTGTAAAGTAAAACCAATTGAAACCAAAGATTATCCTTTGCCTGCCAAAAGGCCTAATTACAGTGTTTTAAATAAGTCGAAAATTAAAGAAACTTTTAAAATTGAAATACCTCATTGGCAGGAAAGCCTGAAGAAGTGCCTCGGTGAATTGGAGTTATAAAGTGTTAATATTCTGATTATTACCTATTACTAGATTTGGTTTTAATAATTTGTATTATTTTTTCAGCTGCTGTAATAACTTCGTTTTCAGTCAGGTATTTTCCAGTTGAAAATCTTATTGTTCCATGTGCCAGGTTTTCGGGTAAACGAATTGCCGGTAAAACCACTGAAATACTTTTCGACCCAGAATGACAGGCTGATCCGGCAGATAATGCCAAATCATCCAATTGGTTTATAACTTCGTTTGAATTAATACCTGGAAATGAAATATTTAAAGTATTTGGAAGTCTGAGTTCAGGATGGCCATTCAATTTAATTCCGGGGATGGAATTTGACATTAAATTGTATAACAACTCCCTTAAATTCAACATTTTAGTTATATTTGAAGAAAAATCTCTTTTTGCAATTTCCGCCGCTTTACCTAATCCGACAATACCGGCAACATTTTCGGTTCCGGCTCTATTATTGTATTCCTGACCTGCCCCTTCAAGAAATTTATGTAAATGAGTCCCTCTTTTTATATAAAGTGCCCCAACACCTTTTGGTGCATAAAACTTATGCCCAGCAATAGATAAAAGATGCGGTTTTATCTTATTTACATCAGTATCAATTTTACCAATGGTTTGGGCTGCATCGGTATGAAATATTATGCCCTTACTTTCAGCTATTTGTCCGATTTCTTCAACAGGTTGAATAGTACCCAATTCATTATTCGCGTGCATTACTGAAATTAAAATGGTGGTAGGCCGAATCTGTTTTTCCAGATCCTTAATTGAAATTCTCCCATACTCATCTACATCAAGCAGTGTAATTTCAAATCCCAGGTGTTTTATTGATTCAAATACTTCTAAAACAGAGGGATGCTCAATGCAACTTGTAATAATATGGTTCCCCTTTTTTCTTAATATTGGTAAAATACCGGTTATAGCATGATTGTTTGCTTCTGTTCCACCACTTGTAAAAATAATTTCATCTGGCTGACAATTAATGAGTTCGGCAAGTTGAAATCTTGCTTTTTTAATTGCATCTGATGCAATTTTTCCATAATAATGGTTGCTTGAAGGATTTCCAAATTTTTCGGTAAAATATGGCAGCATCTCCTCTAAAACTTCCTGGTCAACAGGTGTAGTAGCATTATAATCAAGGTATATAGGCTTCATTCATCTATTTTTTACCAAAATTCATGGTCCAGTATGATCCACTTTTTCCGACTGCAATATCAGTAAAACCGCCGTTCATCATATTCATGCAATGTCCGGGACTGTTTAACCAGCCATTGAATACATCTTCTTCGGAATTGTACCCCATTGCAATGTTTTCTCCACCAGGTGAACCTTCGTAATCAGTGCCGTTAATTCTATCAGCAAAGGTAGCACCATCAAGGCTGGTATGGCTAAAGTAACCGTTTACATTCATATCAATGCTATGCGATACAGCAGCCCTTTCAAGCTGGTAATCCCATTCCAGTTCCTTAACCGGAGGCATATATGTGGTTCCGCAGTTGCAACCTTTCGATCGGATGTCATTGACCATGTCCAATAATTTGTTTTTACTTATAATTTCAGCCATTGAGTTGTCCTGAATAGAAAGTTCACAGGAAGCTCCCGCCAATAGTAGTATTGTCAATAATAATCCTTGAATTTTCTTCATTTTAAAAAACAATTGGTTTAATATCAATGAGCAATTTAATATTTAAAAAAAGTTGATCGATTTTCCCGTCTTTTATCTTATAATCTCTGTATTCATCTAAAAATTTTGTATGGTTAAATTCCAGGCCAAGTCCAAGATAGAAATCAGGAATATTTATGGTTTTTATCTTTAAAAAGTCGAACCGGTAGGCAATTCCCCCTGAGGCTATAAAACCTGTTTTATAGGGTTCATTATTGTTGATTGAAATTCCCGTTTGTACTTCAACAAGAAACTGGTTTAATTCGTCAGATTTTTTAAAAAGTAAAGTTTTATCTGAACTGAAAAAGTATTTGCCATCGAGATACAAAGGTATGGTATTTCCTCCCCAACCCATATCAGTTGTATATCCGCTGCCTATTCCACAAAAAAAATTGTTATTCAACAGAATTCCGCACGATAAATCAAACTGACAGCCCAGGTGTGGATTCTGGCTGCCAAATTTCATACTAACCCCCGGAATCAATTTCAGGTAAATTTCCTTGGTCTGGGCCTTCGCACTTACATTCAGGATGCTGAATAATGTGACAAAAATGGAAAGGAAAAGTAGTATTCTTTTTAGCCTGGATTTCATTTCTGAGGTATTGAATTGTACAAAAATAACAGAAAGAATCAAAAAAGAAAGTAGGTGTGATTAAGAATTTGTTGTAATGAATTGTGAAGAAAATGCGGGAGGTATAAAAAGCGATGGCGCGGATAAAAATCCGCGCCAGCTGTGTGTGAAAGTTTCTACAACCTTTGCCTTTATAAACTCAGGCTGTATTGTGATTCGAAGGTAAAATAAAGAAAATAAAATTATTTCTTTTTACCTTTTGATGCGGCAGCGATAGAATCAGCTACTCTTTGAGCTTCAGCAGCTTTAGCAATAGAATCTTGTTTAGCCATTTCAGCAGCTTTAGCAGCTTCTTCAGCTTTAGCAATAGAATCTTGCTTTAAAGAATCTAAACGAGCTTGTTCTTTAGCTTGATCTTCAGCACTTGGACCGCAAGCAAGGAATGACATCATTCCAGCAACAACAACTAATTGTAATAACCTTTTCATAATTTCTATTTATATTTAAAAACGTGGCAAAAATATATCATTTTTTCATATCTGCTATTATTTTAACATTTTTTTTGAAAAAAAAATTCAACTTTCTTTATTCTACCTTTATTATAATCGTTGTTTTGATGATTTAACTTGCTAAATGTAAATGACATACAAAAATTTTATGTTCATAATAATGTTAATAACCAAATCTTCATTTTTCAACTATTAAATTCATAAAATGAACCGCTAATCAAAAAATCATTAAATTTTATTTAAATTGGATTTCAAAAGAGCGTTTGACTTCTTTCAATTCTGTAGTTCGGGTAAATTTAAATCTTTGTTTGGTTTATTCACCCGGTAATTCAATTTAAATTATGTTTTTCACGAAGCGCCTGTTTATTTTCCAAGGTACATATTATGAAATTCTAAACTACCTTCAAAATAGGCAGAGAAGGGTTTTTCACCGGATAGTGTGCCTTCAAATGTCAACTTGTAGTTATTCCCCGATTTCTCAACCAGTAGCGTTCCATCCGTAATTTCAGCATCCACAGATGATTTAATGGAAGAAAAGTCGTAATTAAGCCTTAACCCTAACCAGGGAAAAGTGTTGGCGTTATGGCTAGCTGTTTCATCATAATTATATATACCAGGCGTAAGTTCGGTCGACGATGTTGAATAAACTTCAAGATAAATTGCATTTCCGGTTCCAGTTTGTACACCCAGCTCGTAATTGACACTAACCCCGTTTGAAACAAGCAGTATTTTGAAATTATGTGTTTGAGGTTCGTTGTATTCAATTCCATAATATTCAAGATAACCAGTGGAAAGTTCGTATTCGTTTCCATCGAATTCAATCTTATTTAAATTTGAATTTTCATCTTTTTTACATGATGATATTAAGGTTCCCATCAGGGTTACTACGAACAGTAAAATATAAAATTTTTTCATTTTATTTTTGTATTAAGTTTTCCTACTCTTAGCTTTTCGGATTCCGCTTTAATTAAATATTTGAAATTTAATATTTTACTTGAAAAAATGGTTAGATTAACTTGTTCCAGATTAAAACAAGAAAGAGCAAACCGATTGCTATTCTATACCAGCCAAAGGCTGCAAAACCATATTTATTTACATACGAAAGAAACAACTTTACGGCTATCCACGCAAAAATAAAAGAACCTGCAAGTCCGATAATTAACAGCAAAATTTGATTATCTGTAAATTCAAGAGGTGTTTTAAGTAAATCATAACCTGTAGCAGCTATCATTGTTGGAACTGCGAGCAGAAATGAAAATTCAGTTGCTTTTTTCTTATCAAATCCATTAAAAACCCCACCGACAATAGTAGCTCCGGCCCTTGAAACCCCAGGAATCATTGAAATACATTGAATTAACCCAATAAAAAATGCATTTTTAATTGATATTTTTTCAAGGTTTTCAAATTCAGATTTTTTGTTAATTACAATTTTATCAATCCAAATTAAAATTATACCCCCAATAATTAACGAAATTGACACTACCAGTGGGCTAAACAGATATTGTTTAATGAAGCCATAGGCTAAAAAACCAGCAACGGCAGTTGGTATAAATGCAACAAAAAGTTTGGTGTAAATTTCAAAACTTTTCAGGAATTGCCTGGCATACATCAGTACTATCGCGAAAATGGCGCCTAGCTGAATTGAAATTTCAAAAGTTTTGTGAAATTCATTGTTTTCAATTCCTAATGCAGCTGAAGCTAATATCATATGTCCCGTGGAAGAAATGGGCAAAAATTCAGTCAATCCTTCAACAATTGAAATAATTATGGCTTGGATGATTGTCATGGTATCAAAAATAAGTGTTTAGTTTACTGAAATTTGAAATTTGTTAATATCTTCTTTGAAATCGTGTAATGGTTTTAATGATATTTCCGTTCCACTTTCTCCTTTTTCGGAATAATCATAAGGATTGTCAAGATCTTTAATCAGGAAAAACATGTAAAATATTAAAAAAACAACTAAAATGGTAAAGAACAACGAAGCATAAAAAGGCTCAATTTTCATGATTATTAAACCGATGGCAATGAAAAATCCCATGGCTTCGACAATTGCATAGGCTGATTTGGTAAATTCCGTATCCCTGATTGTATCAATACGCATAAGAATTTTCCTTAAATTATGCTGTTCGTTTTTTAACTTTATGATATAATTTACCTGTAACCCTTCATTGTCAAATTTTACAAAATAATCCGTCATTTGGTTTATTTTATCCAGTATTGCTTTTGTTTTCTCTTTTTTATAGAACCATGAAAAAAGATCATGAATAAAATTTTTCTGAAATTCAATAAATTCATTGGCGGTGTCTGACTTCTTCATTTTCCAGATGGCCTGGGTGTCATCAAAAATGGTTTTTAAGGTGGCCGTTAGTTCTGTTGGTATTTTTTCACTTTCCTTGTAATCGGATAACACTCCGGAGATTAAAAACCCGATAAGAAAAATAGTACCTGCTACCAGGCTTGTAAAAAGGGCATTCAGCTCCATTAATTCTAACTTAAAATAATGCGTCAGTAATTTAAGGATGATTATCACCAGTATTGTAGGAAGTATTCTAAAAGCAACCGACCATTTCTGCCAAATTTTTTTCTTTGATTTTCTGATTGTATTTATTGGATTCATTTTATTATAAAGCTTTTTATGTATAATTGCGGAAAAGTGATATACACGGTAATCGCATTTTCACTTTCTCCGCAAATATAATAATTCAGCCGATAATCCAATATTTTTAAATGATTACATGTTGCCTTTTGAATTTATCTTACCAAAAGGTACTTTTAAACTAAATGTAAAATTTCGTCCGGGTTCAAGTAAATTTACTTCTTTAAGCGTAGACATGTGGTCGGCATATTTTTTATCAAAAATGTTATTTATGCTTATTCCTATTGAAATTGGCTGATTATAAAATAGAATGTCAGTTCCCAAAGCTAAGTTTAGTAAAGTATACCCATCAGTTGCAGTTTCTTCCTGTGCTATTTTGTTCTGGGTAAATACAAAATCTGTATTTATTGATAAATAGGGCCTTTTCATTATTTTTAAATTTTTACCTTCGAAACGCAATTCTGTTTTTAAATTGTCAGCCGGTATAAAGGGTAAATAGTTTTCATTTTCCTTTAAGCCTCTTACCAATGAATAATTAGCTTCTAAATGTAGCCATTCTGCTGCTTTTGGGTGAAGGTGAATTCCTGCTTCACCTCCATAGAGTTTTGAATCAGATTGGCTGTATTTGTATACCGGTAAACCTTCGGAACTTGTATCAGCGGTTGGTCCAATATATATAAAATCGAAAATGTAGTTATAAAAAATTGCAAAATCCACAGTATAATTATCTTTATGCATATGCAGGCTTAAATCTCCTTCGTATGAATTCTCCGGAACAAGGTTTTCATCTCCTAATTCATATATAGCCTCATGCTGACCCTTTGATGTTAACTCTGCTATGTTGGGTGTTCGGTATGCCTTTGCAATATTGGCTCTTATAAATACATGTTCATTTCCGCGCCAGGTAATCCCTGCTGAACCACTTATATTATTATAGTCTTTGTTTAACGATTTTCTGAAGTCTTCTGTTCCCAATGTTCCTGTTTCTTCGGTTGAAATTTGCCTGATATCATATCTCAGTCCCGCCTGAAATTTCAATTTTTCTGTAAAATCGTTCTGAAAAAGGCCGAATAATGAATTGCTAATTGTACGGGCATTGGGCAAAAGTATGGTTTCACGATTGTTCAAATTTGTATTAGTCTGGTTAATACCCTGGAAACCAACTATAAAATCAGAATTTTTTCCAAGCTGAAAATTTAATTTTGATTCATAAGTAATTGTATTTAGCCGCATTTGAAGTTCATAAATACCTGGTTCAGCAAAATGAACAAGCTCAGTGGATTGAAATGCGGCATTCAAATCCAGTTTTAATTTGCCAAAATAAATCCTGTTCTGGTTCGAAAACAGGTGATTATTAAATTGTTGATAAAAAATTTCGTTTTTTCTCCCTCTTTCAGTAATTTCTTCAATGGCTTCTTCTTCTACCAATCCTAGTTTTTGGTTGTTATAATCATAATAAAAATTTATAATACCTTTTTTTCCTGAGAAACCGGCATTTGCTTTTGCCGAAACTTCATTGAATCTTGAATTTGGAACAAAATCACCGCCCCCTTGTAAATAATCGGAATTGGTTTTTTGGCCCAGGCGTATACCTCCAAAGAATTTACCAGAACTTCCCCGTATGCCCAGGTTGTTGTTCATTCCCAGGCTATTCGAAAACATTTGTAAATTGTAATCGCCTATAAATGAGCCAACCGGAGCTGGTTTTTCTTTAATCAGATTTATGACCCCTCCAATTGCATCAGAGCCGTAGAGTAAAGATGCGGGACCTTTAATTATTTCAACATTTTCAATTCCAAATTCATCTATCCCCAATGGGTGGTGATTTGAATATTGGTAATTCTCAAATCGTACGCCATTGTTCAGAATTAAAATGTCGTTCATTGAAAGTCCCCTGATTACAGGCTTTGAAACTCCAGGCCCTTTTGAAATCATATTAACCCCAGGCACTTTTGTAAGCATTTCGGTAAAATTCGGACTGCTTTTCACATCCATCATGTTAATTTTAATTTTTTCAATTTTTACAGCATTGTCATGTTGCGAAGAATTAGATGTGCCCGAAATGACAATCTCTTCGTATTCCACAACCGCCTCGTTCATTAAAAGGTTAATTTCTACTTTTTCTCCTTTTAATTCTATACTTTTAATAACTGTAGAATATCCAAGCAATGATGCCTGCAATTTTATTTTCCCATTTGGGAGTTGATCAAGTGTGAAAAGTCCGTTTTCGTTGGTTATGGTTCCTTTGTTCAGTTCAGGAATAAAAACCGATACTCCCTGTAAAGCAATATTGTTATTATCAGTTATTTTACCTTTTATCTGGTTTTGTGCATTTGATGAAAAAATCGCCAAAGCCATTAGTATGCTTAATATTATAGTTTTCATTGTTGTAAAATTATATTATATCTAATATTGAATAAATATTCTAAAGCATTGTTAATTAAAGCTTTAATCAATAAAGTTATAGAGATCATCATTATTATGATATCTATCTATAAACATGTTGGTTGATTAAATATACCGGCACTTTAGTACGATTCAGGGGGAGCCCTTAAAAATAATGTAGTAAATAGGTAACTTTTGACAAATATTGAGCGGTAAAAAATTATTAAAGTATAAGATATCAGCGCATCGCTAATTATTTTCGGAGCGGTTTCATTATTAAAAACGGAGAAGCTGAATTGGCAGATTTCGCATTTTAAATGCCTTGTGTGGAGATGCTTTTCATTTTTGGCATTGCAGGAAAATTCCTTATGTTCATGGTTTAATTTAGCCACCGAAGGGGCTAAAAATAATGCAACCATAAACAGAATTCCTACTATTTTAAAATGCTTTTGCATCCTCAATAAAATAACTAAAGATATTTTATTCTTTTTTTGTACAAATTTAAGACTTAATTCTTATTTATCGATATCTTATCACCATATTTTATAAGTGTATTCAAATTGGACCATTTGTTTGCCGTTTGCTGATAAAACTGAAGGAAAAGCTGATTTATCCCATCTGGTAATGAATCCTTTTTTAAAAAATGGAGAAATCCTGGTTTTCAAACAGTTTTATATTGATATTGAAACCAAAGTGTTAATCAGTGTGAATTTTAATGAATTTCTGATTTTAAAAATTGAAAATCAATACCTTCATATATCTTTTTTTTCGATAACTTTTGTTGCTTATAGCCGTTAAAGTTCAACAAAATCGAAGGAAAAGGAACAATCTACCATCCTTGTCCGGGTAAAAACCATATCCAAAAAATATTCACCGGCTTGCTGTCAGTTATTCATGCAATAGGAAAACCTGCCATTAAAAACCGAAATCAAAAATGTGGAAGGGGGTACCACTTCGACCTCATAAACCACCTCCACTTTCCATTACCTTGAAGGGGATAGTAAAGTGAAGTTCCTGAATTCCATGTCCACCAATATTCACGAGACTGCACACAGGTATAGCCATCACATGGTATTTCAGGGCAAAATAGCTCACATATACAAAATTTATAATAGTACACTGACTTTTTATGATCATTAGGATATGCACTGATAATCAAAATCATAATATCTCATATGTTAAATTCTATCAGCATGCTATTTTTTACCGGTTAGTGGTGAAATAAATTATTATCAATTCACCAAATTAAGGTTTTATTTAGTGAATTAATTCACTGAAATCTGATTTATTATGATAAACCGGAAACTGGAAGAAACCATCTGTTACAAAAAGTGTTTATAAAATAATTTGACAAACCTCATTTTAATCCGCAATTTTAGGGTGAATTTAAAAAACATGCCATGTATTTTTTATTTGAAACAGAGGCAGATAATCTTGATGATTTTTTTCTTGATCTTGAAGAAGATCGCATCAATGAATGTTGCGATCAAAAAATATTGCAACGGGGCGAAGAATATTATGCGCAAAATCTGGTTAAGTCCGCCACCTTTAATCATGATAAGAATAGTTTAGAGGCGATTGTAAAAAGATCTGAAAAATACTCCGTTATTATTAATTTAAAGCATGGTGAAGTGCATGGAGCATGCGATTGCCCTTACGATGGTGTGTGTAAGCATATTGTAGCCACTTTGTTTTATGCCATATTAGAGAATATCGATCATGCAATTATCATTGAAACGAAAACTACCGGTTCCCGACAGAGGGCTGAAGATTACCTGAAAACACTTTCAAAACAGCAATTAATAGGGTTGGTCATTAAATATGCACCCGAACAGTTTTATACAACTATTGAAAACAAATCAGCGGATGGGGATACATCAAAAAAAATTTTAGAAAAAGTAAAAAAAGATATTCGGAAAGCATTTTCAGATGACGAATTGCTTTATGAAATGGACGATTTTGATGCTGCAATAATTCAATCTTTATCAAAGTTATCAGGACTTGAGGCGCAATTGCAAATGGAAATCCAGCACCTGATTATTGAAATTATTAATGATGTGGATAAGCTTATTTATGAAGGTTATTTGTATAACTATTACGCAGATGAATGCTATGAACCATCAAAACCTTTTTTCGATTTTATTGAAAATTATGTAAGAACACTTTCTTTTACTCAAAAGACAGATTTTTTTCAGAAACTTAATGAAGCACTTAGCCGACATGAATATGGAACTTTTGATGAGCTTATGGAGTTGTCGAAGGTTGTTTACAATGAAAACGATCTTCCCTTACTAAAAAATACCTTAATGGACCATTACCTGGCCCAACCGGTTTCGTTAACTGTTAAATATTATCAGCAGGTTCGTCATTTGCTTGATGTGGAAAAGCGCAAAACCATTCTTCATCATATAAAGGAAGAAGATATGGATTGGCTGCTTGAATTGGCAGGATTATATAAATCAGAAAAAAACCTGAATGAAGCAATTGCTGTTACAAAAAAATGGCTTGAAAATGACAACAAATATTATGGAAATGAGACGGTTTATTCATTTTACCTGGATTTGTTAAAAGATGCAAATATCGATTTTACAGATGCCGCCATGGAAGCACTTTCAAAATGTCCTAAAAGCAGCATGCTGAATAAAATTGTAACTATGCCTCAAAAAAATATTTCGGAATTCGAAAAGTGCCTGATGCTGAAATCACCATCGGAAATGTTAAAATATCTTGAGGAAAATGATCGCTTGAATGAAGCTTTAAACTTACTGAGAACAAATAACTCAATTGGAGATTATGAACGAAATGATTTTTTTAAAAAATATAAAGTGCAATTCCCTGATGAAGCGACCAGTTTCTTTTCCAATGAAATCAATAAAAACCTTCCTCATACCGGAGATAGCTATTACTATGCTGTTGCAGATGCAATTAAAAATATAAAAGCAATAAATCCGGGACTGGCAAAAGAATTTTTGACAGATATCAGGTTAAATTATAAAAGAAGGTCCAATCTGATGAAAATTATCGCGAAGTTATAAATAGAATAAGATAGTATAATTATCCTTCCGGTTCAATACCAGCTACATGTCGTAATTGAATTTTTTTTGGAAAGGAATCAAAATTGCAAGGGAAAATAATAATTTTTTCGAACGAAATTATAGTACAATAGATATAAAGCATTGACAAAATCGATTTTATGTTGTCAACAAAATAATGCCCACACGTAAAACCCTTAAAATGAACAACTATTGATTCTGTATTTTTTAGCTATAACTTGTACGCTGAAACAAAATAGGCTATATATTCAGGAAGTTTGGTTCCCAAATAATATGGGAGGTTCATTAATAAATAAGGCACGCCTTCCGGACTGATTGCCTTTTCTACTTTGAATCCGTCTGCATAAATTCTCACTGCATAAGGATGATTGCTTTTTGCAATAAATTGATGTAGCGATTTTAAAGAACCGGCACTACCAGACTTAATTTCAACAGGAATCAATTTATTTTGAAAGGAATAAACCAAATCAACTTCTGATGTAGATTGCTTTTTCTCGCGAACCCAAAAATTAGGTTTTTTATTAGTTGTACAGTCCAAAGAAATTAATTCCTGAATGATCAAATGTGGTATAATAGCACCTTTATAACTGGTATTCAAATCCTCTGATGCCAACATATCGGCCTGTATTCCAAGTAGATGATTAATTATACCTGTGTCCAGGAATTGAAGACTGGGCGATTTTTTTAAATCAGGTTTAGCAGGTAGTTCTATATCTGTTGTTGGATAAATTAAGCGAATAATTTTTGCGTCTTCCAATTTACGAAATGCTTCACCACTTTCCCTGGATTTATAACCGGATTGCCCAAAATTTTGGAATTTAACACGTTGGTCCAGTTACAAATGCCCTGTCGACATGATGTGCTTAATTACATTTCTTTCTGCATTATTTTAAGTATATTTTATGACGTCATCAATATAAGTATTCCAAATACTTTTATATATTTTTGGCAAATCAACCAAACTTTTTTTTTCTATGTAATCCTTGATTACTTCTGGCATTCCGCCAATAATTGCATAAGTATTAAAAAGTTTTAACAAGACAGGATGGGCAAAAGGCTGAACGGGTATTATATTCAACTGTTCAAGGGCAGAATTATGTTCTATTTCAACTAAAAATTCCAGAAAATTTAATGGATGCATAAATTGGTATTCTATTCTGCCAACCGGGAAGCTATTCATTTTTTTAATTGCAAATATGGGTAGCGAACCCGCTGCTATTACATATAATAGGGGTAAATCCTCATAAAAATACCTGAGTAGTTTAATCGCTTTTGGCGATTCCTGAATTTTATCAATAAAAAGCAAGGTATTGCCAATTTCATTTGAGGAAATATTATTTGATAAAAAAAGTGCATCAATAATAGTTTTAGCAACTTTATATTTTTCAAAAAATGCTGCGTCAGATTTTTTTCAAGATTTAGCAAAACCTGGTTTTTATAAGTTTTTGCTAACTGTTTTATCAAAGTTGTTTTACCAACCTGTCTGGCTCCCTTTATAACGAGTGGTTTACGATTAGAACTGGTTTTCCAGTCATTTAGCTTCTTTTCAATGGTTCTATCAAAGTTCATATGTGTTGTATTTGTAACAAAGTCAGGGTAACTCGAAAGAATTAGCATTAAAAAACGAATTAATAATTAATCAGGGGTAATGATAAAAAAGAAAATCTTTGAAATATGCATAACTTGCGGTTAAAATTCACTTTGTAGGTGGTTACTAATTATGGAATCCTCAAAATTTTGTATCTTCATACTGAATATCAAAAAAATCGAATATGAAATCTATGGTCCGAATTTTATCCGTAACGTTTTTATTGTTAATATTTTATCAAAATCCAAAAGCACAGGAAATGGAATTTTATGCTAAAAAATGGAAAGAGGTGGATTCGCTCGAACGAAAAGCCTTGCCGAAATCTGCTCTCGAAATTGTGGAACAAATTCTTGTTCGCGCAAAAGCTGATAATAATTCGCAACAAGTAATTAAGTCGTTTATTTTCAGACTTAAATATAAAAATACCAACGAAGAAAATGCATTTGAAAAACTCTGCTACGAATTGGATTCTTCCATTCAAACCGCAAAATTTCCCGATAAGGCCATTATGCATTCCATGCTGGCTGAAATGTATTGGTGGTATTACCAAAACAACAGGTATAAATTTTATAACCGAAGCACTACGGTGAATTTTGACAATCAGGATATGCAAACCTGGAGCCTCGATAATCTTGTGGATAAAATCATTAAAGAACATACACTAGCCCTGGCCGACAAGGATGGATTACAAAAACTGCCTAAAGATCAGTATAATGAATTGATATTTTATGGAAGCAAACCAGCAGAGTTAAGGCCTACATTATACGATTTTATTGCCCAAAGGGCCCTGGATTTTTTTTACAATACTGAGATTTCTCTGTCGAAACCCGCAGATTATTTCCAACTAAAGGAAGATTTTTATTTTGCCGATGCCAAAATATTTGCCAATCAGAATATTGTAAGCAATGATTCACTGTCGCTTAATTACCAGGCTATAAAACTTTTACAGGAGTTAACAAAATTCAGGCTCGGAAGGGAAAATGAACCGGCTGCCATGTTGGATCTGGATTTAAAAAGGATTGAGTTTGCCAATTTGTTTTCTGTTCATCCCGATAAGGATAATCTTTATATTCAGGCACTTAACAGGTTGGAAAAACAATACAAAAACATTCAGTGGGTGGCCGAAGTTTTATACAAAAAAGCGGTTTATTACAATGGTCAGTCTTCCAGGTTCAATCCGTTGGAAAAAGAAACCTTTAAATACAAAAACCTGAAAGTTGTGTCGAGGGACATTTGTAAGGATTTGATTAAGAACTATTCAGGTACAAATGCTGCTGAATTTGCAAATCAGCTTAAAAATGAAATTGAAACACACCATCTTCAGTTTGAAGCTGAAAATATGGTGGCACCAAATATGGTATTTTCGGCAAAAGTTTCCTATCGGAATTGCCAGCAAATATTTGTCCGTGTAGGAAGCTTTGATGAATTGAAATTTAACAAACTATCTGAAAAGTATTATAGTGAAGAATTGTATGACAAGGTATTAAGTTCAGTTAAAACCGTTTATCAAAAGTCCTTTGTATTGCCTGTGGATAGCGATTTTAACCAACATTCGGCTGAAATTCTTTTACAAGGACTTCCATTGGGATTTTATATTGTATTTGTTTCTAACAATGAGAAATTTTCTTATCAGAATAACATGGCTTCTTACAGGGGGTTAAGAGTTTCAGCAATAAGTTATATGACCCAAGCCATGCCTGATGGTTCGCATAGGTTTTTACTTACAGATAGAACTACAGGATGGCCCATTTCCGGAGTTAAGTGCCAGACCTGGAAATCTTCGTATAGTTATGTTAGCCGCCGCTATGTAAGAAAAAATGGCCCGGTTTATTATTCCGATAAAAACGGATTTGTTTTTCTACCAGCCCAAAAAAGCGATTATAATGATCAGTGGGGGGCCGATTTTAGCAAGGGCACTGACATGATTAGTACTGACAATTCATTTTATCTTTATAAAAATGAGTATACAGTTTCTTCCACAGTTCGTACCACTTATTTTACTGACAGGGCTATTTACCGACCCGGACAGACTGTATTTTTCAAAGGTATAAGCATCCGATCAACCGGCGATAAACATGAAGTGGAAACTAATACACCTGTTACTGTTTATTTTTATGATGTTAACCGACAGAAAGTAAGTGAATTGGAGCTTAAAACAAATGAATTCGGAACATTCAGTGGAAAGTTTGATATTCCAATGGGATTATTAAACGGGAATTTTACGATTGAAAGTTCATATGGCTCAAAAAGTTTATCGGTAGAGGAATACAAACGTCCAAAATTTGAAGTTAAACTCGATCCCTTTAAAGGCAATTATATTTTAAATGATAATGTTGAAATCAGCGGAGTGGCTAAAAGTTATTCAGGTGCAGCTCTGAGCGATGCTTCTGTAAAATTCAGGATTATCCGTACTCCAAGATGGTATGGCTGGTGGTCGTGGTATTTCAATCAAACACCTGTTGAAATAAAAAACGGAACCATTTCTACAGATGAAAATGGAAAATTCACTATTGGTTTCAAAGCCATCCCTGATTTGTCGTATGAGGAGAATGAGTATCTTGCTTTTAATTATTCTATTGTAGTGGATGTTACTGATATTAACGGCGAAACACAAAGCACCACTGGTAATGTAAGTGTTGGTTACAGGGCACTGCAGGTTAGTTTGCCGGTTGATGGACTTATGAACAAATTGGATTCTGGTTTAACAGAAGTTAGGATTGTTACCCAAAACCTGAATTATGAGTTTATTCCTGCAAAAGGGGATATTAAAATTTATAAACTTAAATCCGGTTCTGGCGTGCTCAGGTTAAGGCACTGGACAAGGCCCGACAAGCATTTGTACACAAAAGATGAATGGTACAGTCAGTTCCCAGGAAATGTTTTCGACAATGAGAACGAAGTGCAACAGATGGAAATTGATAAAGAAGTATTCTCCAGACAGTTTGATACTGAAAAGGTTAAAAATATTGATTTATCTTTTGTAAAGAATTTTGAAACTGGTGATTATGTTGTTGAAATCAATTCTGTGGATGCGTTCGGAAAACCTGTAAGCAACCGTCATTTTTTTAAATTGTTCGATCCTTCCTTACAAACCATGTCTTACACTCAATCCGGAATGTTTAATCCGGTTAAAATTCAGTGCGAACCGGGTGAGAAGGCAGAATTTATTATAGGAAGCTCTTTTTCGGATGTTAAAGTGCTTTACGAAATTGAACACAAAGGAAATATTATTTCTACCGATATTATTTCGATTAACAATGAGCAGAAAAGCATTATAATTCCGGTAGAAGAAAAGCACCGGGGTAATTTTTCAGTTCACTTTGTATTTATGAAAGACAACCGTTTTTATAATTACAGCGAGGTAGTCTATGTTCCTTATAGTAATAAAGTTTTGGATATTGAATTTGAAACTTTCCGCGATAAATTATATCCCGGACAACAGGAAAAATGGAGATTAAAAATAAAAGGGCCCAAAGGCGATAAAGTTGCCGCAGAAATGCTTGCCACATTATACGACGCTTCACTTGATGTTTTCAGAAAAAATTACTGGGATTTTAACGTATATAATTCTTATTATACCCAGCGTTCGTGGCAATCAGGTACAATAGGATACTATGCTTCCACCCTTTTAAAAGTGGGACTCGATAATTATTATTATCCTTCTCAATTGTATTACGATGGGTTTAACTGGTTTGGATTTAATTATTATCCCGGCTATTATTTCTATCCTTCAGTTGCCGATGATGCACAATTATCAGAAGTAGTTGTGGCTTCAACCGGAAATAAAAACCGCTCCAAAGGTATGGCCAAAAAATCAGAAGGACCTCCGCCACCTCCTTCTGAAATGGCTGAAAAGTCAAAAGATGAAGAACGTGAAGAATTTAACGTAGGTGGGATAAAAGAAGATGGCGACCTCACCGTAGTTGAAGATGATCGTAAACAGGCTGATACTCCTAAAGAAGATTTTTCGGAAGTAAAAGTCCGGACTAATTTTAACGAAACAGCGTTTTTCTATCCCCACCTGATGACCAACGAAGAAGGTGAAATTATTGTGGAATTTACTGTTCCGGAAGCCCTTACCAAATGGAGAATGATGGGTTTTGCCACAACAAAAGACATAAAATTTGGCAGTATTGCCAACGAATTGATAACCCAGAAAGATTTAATGCTTTTACCAAACGAACCCCGATTTTTCAGGGAAAACGATAAAATTGTTTTTCCGGTTAAAATCAGCAATATTTCAACCAGCAATTTAAATGGAAAAATAAAACTCGAATTAACCGATGCATTGACTTTAAAGCCTGTTGAAGGTATTTTTATAAAAAGTGAAACCGATACCAAAGATTTTGAAGTAAAGGCTGGCGAAAATACCCTGGTAAGCTGGAGCCTTCAAATACCGGAAGGGGTAGGGGCTATCCAATATAAAGTGGTAGCCAAAGCTGGCGATTTTTCGGATGGTGAACAAAAAGTGATTCCGGTACTTACAAACCGTATGCTGGTAACCGAATCGTTGCCTTTGCCAATCCGGGCCAACCAGACTAAAACTTTTCTCTTCGATAAGCTTTTAAATTCGGGCAAATCAAATACCATCAGAAACCAGAAATTTACGCTGGAGTTTACCTCTAACCCGGCATGGTATGCAGTTCAGGCATTGCCTTACCTGTTTGAGTTTCCTTACGAGTGTATTGAACAAACTTTTAGCAGGTATTATGCCAATAGCATAGCCTCGTACATTGCCAATTCAAGCCCAAAAATCAAGGTAGTTTTCGATAGCTGGAAAAATACACCCAATTCGCAGGCTCTGCTTTCGAACCTTGAAAAAAACCAGGAATTGAAGGCTGTTTTATTGGAAGAAACGCCCTGGGTGCTTGAAGGTAAAGATGAATCCGAAAGGAAAAACAGGGTTGGTCTTTTGTTCGATTTAAACAGAATGGCCGGTGAATTGGAAACCGCACTGAAAAAAGTGCAGAAGGCCCAGAAATCAAACGGTGCATGGCCCTGGTTCGATGGCATGCCTGAAAGCAGGTATATTACACAACATATAGTAAGCAGCATGGGACACCTCGATAAGTTAGGCGTAAAAACAGTTCGTGAAGATAACCGCACATGGAAAATGCTTCAAAATGCCATTGAATACCTGGATGAAAGGATAAGAGAAGATTATCAGTACTTGAAAAAATATTACAATGAAGCTGAATTGAAAGAAGACCATCTTAGCTATGAAGCAGTTCATTACTTGTACGGAAGAAGCTATTTTACTGATATCCCTGTTCCTGAAAGATCAAAACAGGCTTTTGATTACTTTAAAGGCCAAAGTGAAAAATACTGGCTGAACAGGGGAAAATACACCCAGGGTATGATTGCATTGTACCTTAACAGGTTTGGAAACAAAACAATACCTGCAGATATTGTAAAATCGCTCAAAGAGTTTTCGACCAGCAACGAAGAAATGGGAATGTATTGGAAGGACAATGTGGCTGGCTGGTATTGGTACCAGGCACCTATTGAAACACAAGCCCTTATGATTGAGGTATTTGATGAAGTAACCAACGATCAGCAGGCGGTGAATGAGATGAAAATCTGGTTGCTCAAACAAAAACAAACCCAGGATTGGAAAACCACCAGGGCTACTACCGAAGCGGTTTACGCACTTTTAAAACAGGGAACCAACTGGCTCGAAAGTGATAAACTGGCCGAAATTACCATTGGCGACCAGAAAATTGATCCCACAAAAATGAAAGATGTAAAAGTTGAAGCTGGTACCGGATATTTTAAAACTTCATGGCCCGGCGAAGAAGTTAAACCTTCGATGGGAAAAATTACAGTAAAGAAAGATACGGAAGGTATTGCCTGGGGAGCAGTATACTGGCAGTATTTTGAACAACTTGATAAAATTACAACACATGAAACGCCTCTTAAATTAAAAAAGCAACTTTTTATTGAAAGGCTCACCGAAAAAGGCAAAATTATTGAACCTGTGAGCGATAAAAGTCAGCTTAAAATTGGTGATAAGGTAATTGTGCGTATTGAGTTACGAAGCGACCGGGCTATGGAATACATCCACATGAAAGACATGAGGGCTTCGGGATTTGAACCGATTAATGTTATTTCAACCTATAAATACCAGGATGGACTTGGATATTACGAGAGTACTAAAGATGCAGCCACCAATTTCTTTATGGAATACCTGCCCAAAGGTACTTATGTATTTGAATATCCGCTCAGGGTTACCCATCTGGGCGATTTTTCGAATGGTATTACTACAATTCAATGTATGTATGCACCTGAGTTTACATCACATTCCGAAGGGATAAGGGTGAAGGTGGAGAAATGATTAAATTCTGCTCTAAAACCCTGTCAGCATTCAAAACGCTGGCAGGGTTAAATCTATAACATTATTTATAAGTTGGATTTTTTTTCCTATGGAGTTTTGTGCTTATTATTTTTATGGATTTTCAATTTTAAGCCAAAAAAAAGGATTAAAACTTTTGAAAAGTCTAAGTCAATTCTCTTGAATTTTGAAAAGAAGCAGGGTGTTTTACCGTGCTTTTAACTCCATCTTTCTTTTATACCGCCTGAAATAGGGGAGGCTTAGTTTGTAAACCCCTATTCCTGCCGGAATGGCGATGACAAGCCAAACGAACAGGCCTGAAATATAAACCCGCCATACATGTACAAATGTATCCGGAAAATCATATCTCAATAAATGCATAATGTTGTTTAACTCAAATGGCAGGTTAGGCAGGTTGAAAAGAATCTGTCCCATCTTTAAAAAAGGTACAAACAAAGCCAGTTGAATTCCTGTAATTGCAATGTGCACAACTTGAAGTGCCAGTACATTAAGTCTGAACATAACTGCTATTACTAGCAAAATCCATGAGGTTCCGAGGGTGGGCATAATTCCCACTGTAAGTCCGAGTGATAATGTTAAGGCTATTTTATGTGCTGTCATGCCCTGTTTAAGGAAAACAAGAAGGGGCTTGAATAATTGTTTATGAATAATTCTTTTCACACTTCAAAATTTAGGCGCAAATATAAGATTTGTCTTGAAAAGTTAAGTGGTAGTTTTTAATAATTAATTTTTATTAACCTTATAATATGTTAGAAGTTTGATGTTTTATTGTTGAAAATCAATAATTTATAATAATAAAAATAAAATAATAATTTAATGAAATTTTATTATACGGTGTTAAAAATTTTAAGTTTAGGTCCTTTTTCTTAAATCTTTATTAAGGAATGAACTATAACCTGGAATTTTGAACTTTTTAATTCAAACGATTTAGGTAAATGTTTAAAATTCAGACCTTTCCTTTTTGGGATTAAGAATAAAAACAGGGTGATTTTTGAATAATCAACGAAAGAATAGATTCTATTTATGATTTTGGTTCTGGAGAGAGTCAATTAAGTTTGTAGCCCGGGGAGCATATTTTCCGTTCAATTGTTTAATTTGTTGGAGGGTATTGACTGCAGGTTTAAAATTTTCCAGTTTTAATTGGATTTGTGATTTATTCCACAATGCTTCTTCATAAAAATTGCTTTTTTTAATTTCAATTACTTTATTGTAATTACTGATAGCTTCGTTAAAATTTTCCAGATTTTCGTACGCAAGTGCGATATAATAATAACTTTCGTCGATATGTAGTTGGTTATTAATGCTTTTGTTGAATAAACGGATGGCTTCTTCAAACTTTTTTTGTTTAAATTCAATCAATCCTTTTTCAAAAAAATCCGAATTATTTGTCTTGGCTAGCTCGTTTTTCTTTGCGTGGGTTTTGTTTTTTAATTCTTTGTTTTCTTCTTGAATGCCTTCAGCAACCTTTTTCTTAGTATCTTCATTCATTGCAATTTCTTCACGCGCAGCCAGGTTTTTGTCTTTTTCAGTTATTTCATCAAAATTGTCATCTGCCAGAATTTTTTTTCTTTCCAGCGAATCTTCGGTAATTACGGCCAGCTCTTCATTTTCTCCCGAAGTTACGTCAGCAATTTCCTTACTTTCGGAAATTCCATTCGCAATGTTTTCTGTTGGTTTTAAATTCTTTACAGGAGTATCAGATTTTATCCTTTTAAGGTTTTTTTCACTTTCCGAAAGTGCTGATTCCGGCATAAGAATTAAAATTTCACCATCTTTTTTAAAGTAATTTTCATCTATAGCCTGCGCCAACTCCTGCTGCTTATGTTGCGAAAGCCTGAGGTAATAGGTTGCATACCAGGTAAATCCGATTAAAAAAAGAATTATCGCCGCCATCAGGTTTATTGGCATCAGAAAAGGTATTTTTTTATTTGTTTTGGCAAGTATTTCATCTACCTGCGTGTTTAAACTGAAAACGGTTTGTTCAATATTCGATTTATCCGGAACAAGCATCAATCCCTCGAATTCATCCGCGCACATCTGACAGGAAGCCAAATGGATTTCAACTGAATTTTTTTCCTTCTCATTCAGTTTACCTTCCTGGTATTCTATCATTTTTTCAGTAGAAATACACTCGGTATGGTCGAAAATCTTATGTAGATTATTTTTATCCATCAGGTTGTGCTATAGACTTTTGTATAGCTTATTCATTAAATATAAAATATAAAAAAATCAGAATCACCGAACTCATTCCAAGAATCCTGATTTTCAGGTTTCGCTTGCCATTCTGAATATAACTCTTCACTTTACTTTCAGAGAACCCGGTTTCATCCACAATTTCCTTGTACGATTTTTCCTGTATGTAAAACATCTCGATACAGATTTTTTGTTCATTGTTCAAAGATTTAAGCGCATCTTTAAGATTTTCAAGATGCTTTTCACTGTTGTTCACACCTTCTTGATGCAATTCATCTTCAATTTCCATAAAGGATTCGGAATTGATTTGCAGAATTTTTTCTTTTTTTAGCTGCGATTGGTCTTTTCGCAACAAAATCAGGCAAAAATTCCTGGTCACCGTATGTAACCAGGGTTTGAATTTTTCAATTTCGTGTTTATGAAAATCATCGAAAAGCTTTTCAAATATCTGCATCACAGCATCCTGGCTTCGTTCCTCATCTTTTAGATATTTCATGGCCACAAGAAAAACAAAGCGTGTATGGCGTTTATAGAGCTCTCCAACCAGATTTTTGTCTGAAGTGACCTTGTACCGTCCTATGATTTGTTCATCAGAAAGCGATTTTATTTCATTCCCGGCAATCAACGCAATTGTTTTTGTAGTTTTGACAAAAATAACAAGTTTACATTTAAACTCAAAAATAGCATGGATTCAGAAAAGTTAGTTTATTTGTACCTGATAAAAATTGATTTTGTACCAAATTATGAACCCGCATAAGCTCACATTGGCGCCAATACAGGGGATAACAGATTTTATTTTCAGGAATCTTTTTCTAAAACATTTTAAAGGTGCAGATGAAGTTTACACTCCGTTTGTAAGACTTCAGAACGATGGTTCGGTTAAAAAATCACAGTTAAAAGATATTTTGCCTGAAAACAACAGTTTTGGAAAAACAATTCCGCAAATTCTGGTCAATTCCGGAAAAGATTTTATTTACCTTGAAAATGTACTCAACGATTTGGGATACAACGAAATAAATCTTAATTTGGGATGTCCGTATCCCATGGTGGCCAAACGAAAATTAGGTTCCGGTTTATTGCCTTTTCCTGATTTGGTCAGGCAATTGTTTGATGAAGTATTTCAACAGACAAATATGCGGATTTCGGTTAAAATGCGAACCGGTTATTTATCTGAAACTGAAATTTTGGATATATTACCAGTCTTGAACAATTACCCGCTTGGCCGGATTATTATTCATCCCAGAATTGGGAAACAATTGTATAGTGGCCGGGCAGACTATGATTGGTTTAAGCATTGTATGGAATTGTCTGTACATTCGTTAACCTACAATGGCGATATAGACAGCCTTTCAACTTTTAATTTATTAGCTGAATATTTAAATGGGATAAACAATTGGATGATAGGTAGGGCTGCAATTTCGAACCCTTTTCTGTTTGAAGAAATTAAATCCGGAAAATCAGATTCGGCAGAAAAAAAGCTTGAAAGGTTTGCTGAATTTCACAATGAATTATTTGATTCAAATGCGGCTAATTTAAACGGTCCGGGTCATTTGCTCAATAAAATGATTGGATATTGGGAGTACTTCAGTTTTTTATTTCCAAACCCGAAATTGGTTTATAAAAAAATTAAAAAATCTAGAACTGTAAGTAATTATAATGCTGTAATTTATGAAATTTTTAATGATAGTCTGTTTGTGGATTAAAAAATACGAATCTGTTGAATTTATCTATAAATATCTTGTAAATGAAGATAAATCAGAAAAATAAAAAAGCGCAGGAATTTTTTTTCCGGCGCTTTTTACCTGCAAAATTATTAAAAATGGATGTTTATTTTCCTATTCCCTGGTTTTTGCTATCACTTTCCACGTCAATTTTACGGTCGAGTTTTTTCACATTTTTACCTTTATTGAATTTGTAGGAGTACGAAAACTGAATATAATATGACACGTCAAATCCTACTACGTTTTTAACTATGTAATCGGTGGTTTCCGTTTCGGTGCGCTGAAATTCAATATTTTTTGAAAAGGGGAGGAGATAGAAAGCTCCGAAGGTATGGTTTTTCCATTGTTTCTGCCCTCCAAGTCCGTAAAATGGTATGCTGTACGTTTTGGTTTGTGCATTTACATTAACACCATTGTAACTTAAAAATACATAAGCAGTCGCAGTTTTCTTTTTATCCAATGGTGCAAATGCATAACTGGTAATGCTAAACGAATAATAGTCTTTAGCAGGTAAAGTTACATATTGGTCGGAATAAGCATTAAAATATCCTTTAAATATACGTGCATTAATATTTACAAACCAAAGCATAGTGTTAATACCTCCACCGTACTCATAGCCGTCGAGTAAATTAAAAGGCTTTGCAAATGTAGTGGTAAGGTCATTTTCGGGCATTTTAACGGCCAAAAATCTTTGGGCAACCTTGTCTGAAAGAACCTCATAGTAAACATTTGGTGAAAAATAATTGGTTCCGAAATTCCAGGTATACGTCAATTGCAGCCTGTCGCGGTAATCTGGTTTCAGGTCAGGGTTACCCTGTGTTATTTCGTAATTCTGACTTATTTTCCAGTAGGGGTTCATGTCGTAAATACCCGGCCTGTTGATTCTTCGGTTATAAGTCAGCTTTACATTGTGCGAAGCTGAGATTTTATACTGAAGGTTTACAGAAGGTAACCAGCAGGTATAATTTGGATCACTTACCGAATCAGCATCAATATTGGTGTTTTCGACCCTTAACATGGCCTGGAACCCAATTTTTTTAAGATTGGCTGTAAATCCGGCATAAACTGAATTTCTTAATTCATTATATTTGAAAAGATGATTGTCTTCAAGGTTATTGGTTATAAAATTATAACTTAAAACCTGAGAGTAAAACTGGTAGCCAGCTTCAATTTTAGCTGTTAATCCAACAGGATATACATAATTCAACTTGGCTGAGAAATAATCCCTTTTGTTTAAATTATCTTCAAGCCGTGTCATCGTATTTAACTCTGTATCCTCTTCGTATGGATAAAGTGTATTCACAAAATCATTCCCTTCATCTGAATTAAAGTGGTAATAAATAATATCCGTTGTAAATTCCTGTATGGCTTTGTTGAATGTTTTCTTATAAAACAAGGAATAAGTAGTTTCGCTGCTCTTTGTATTGTTATTTGTAAGCGAAACAAGGTTGTTTACCGGATTTTCATTTTCGTAAAGCAAAGTATTGCTTATCATTTCAATATCCTGCGATACAGGCTTATAACTGATATTAAAACTCAGGTTATTTTTTTCGTTCATATAATAGTCGAAACCAGCATTTAATGACGAAGCAGTTATTTTAAAGTCTCCATCTCCCGTTGCTGTTGTAGTTGAGTCAATTGTCTTAAAATAGGTTTCAGCTACGGTGTTGATATTCAGGTTTTGCTTAAAAATATAACCCGTTGCATAAAAAGTAATTTTTCCCATGGCATAATCTAAACTACCTGTTAATGAGCTTGTTGGCTTGTTGAATGGTTTCACGTTCAAACCTACGTTTCCATTCATTCCATAACGCGCTTCTTTTTTCAGGATAATGTTAATTACGCCATCAATATTGCCCTCGTATTTGCCCGAAGGATTACTTATTATTTCAATGGTTTCGATATCTGTTGGCTGTAATTTTGCCAAAAATTCTTTATCACGTTGCCTTCCATCTACCTGGATAATAAAATTGCTGCTTCCGTTTAAGGTTACATTATTCTGAAAATCAACATTTACCTGAGGCACCTTTTTTAAAATCTCGTAACCATTGCTCGAAGTTTTTGCAATTGCAGCAGGTATTGAATATTGAGTCCGGTCAACCAGTTCTTTGCCTTTCAGTCTTTCCCCCAAAACAGTAGCTTCGTTTAACGTGGTTGAGGTTTCTGCCAGGAATATTGTATCTAAAACTAATGTTCCCGTACCTTCCGCAACTTCAATATTTTTATTTTCAGCATTGTAGCCCATAAAGCTGGTTTTAATGGCATATTTACCCGCTTTCACATTTTCGAACACATATTCACCATCCGAAAGGGTTATACCACCCGAAACTATTGCAGAATCAGGCAGCTGCACCAATCCTACGGAAGCGAACTGAGCCGGCGATTTATCTTTTTCGAGACATATTATTCCTTTCAGGTTTTGGGCATGCATGCTTATATTGCAAAACAGGAATAATATAAAAGCTATTTTCTTCATATTTAATTTATTAGATGTATTATTTAATGATTTAAGCTTAATTCTATGGCCCAGGGTTTTAATAATTAAAAGTAAAAGACAATAGGTGGTTAATTTAAGGTTAATGTTTACGGCAAAGAAACAATTTTTGCTTCAATGTCCATGTCCATCGGCATTTGGATATTCATACCCTGAACAGCAACATTAAGATTACCTGCAATGTGAGTTTTTGATTTACTTTCAGAGATTAAGCCGGATTGAGCATCTAAAAATATATCCGATTTCGAAATTCCTTTTAAATCACCATAGGTTATTTTAGCTGTTCCGTAATCCATGGGTTCTGCATTTGGTGAAGCCTGAATATTTGATTCAGCCTCAATGGCAACCTTGGTTCCTTTTATCTCTCCCATGCTATATGCTGTGCTGATGTCCAACGACATACCTCCGGCATTTGTGGTTGTATTATTTGTCCATTTTTTGTTTCCGGCATTCTGTTTATCGGGTAAATTATTTGTAATACCCTCCACCATCGAAATTAAAGATTTCGAATCTACATAGTTTTTTATCTGCATTTTAATTATTTGAGCAGAATTGCCAGTAATCAGGGCTGTATCTTTTAATACGATATCTGCAAGCATTTTTTGATTTACCAGTTCGATTACTTTTCCGGAATAATCCATTTTTACAAAAAGCGGGTTTTTACTTAACCTGTTCATAATGCACGACATCACATCGGCTGTTTCTTCCGATTTCATATTTCCTTCGTTCAATGAAGTCATATTTACTATTTTTCCCATTGCATTTGTATTGGTAGTAATGGTATCGAACTTTACACTGGCAATTATAAAATCGGCTTTAGCATCAACCATTTTTATCGAAACTACTGAATTCGACTGGATATTTGTAGTTTGTTGTACTCCATTTATCGTTTGTGTCAGTGTTTGCTCAGAAGTGGATTTTAGCCTGTATACCTTGTTTTTCTCCAGGTTTAATTTCAGATTTGTTTGAGCCACTATTAAATTTGCAATTACCATTGCAGCAATTGTTACAAGAATTTTTTTCATAGTTTTAATATTTAAATTTTAAATTAATTTGAAACAAAAGTACAAAGCTATTATCGGCAGGTAAAGATTTCTTCGGTGAATGGATGAATTAAGCCGGTGAACTATGGATTGAAAAAATTAAAGGAAAGGAAATAGCCGGTAGTATTTTTATTGCTGATATTGGTAGTTTTTAATTCCAGAAAATATTTTGTTAATCAAAATTTGACATATTTGCTGGTATAAAAATCACTTATAGTAAAGGCAGGCTGAAACAAAAAGTACTTCCTTTGCCTACTTCACTTTCCACATTTATTTCGCCCCCATGTTTTTCGATAAATTCCCTGCACAGAACAAGTCCTAGCCCTGTTCCCTTTTCGCCGGAAGTACCTGGTTTTGATTTATGCTTTATGTCAATTTTAAAAAGATTTTCTATTTCTTCTGTAGGTATGCCTATTCCGGTATCGCTTACTTTTAGTTTTACACAATTCTTTTCAATTATGGCTGAAAGCTCTATTTTGCCCTCAAAATCGGTAAATTTTAAGGCATTGCTCAGTAAATTCCTGAATACAGTGTCAATCATGTAGTAATCCATTTTTACCACTATTTCAGCAGGAAGATTGTTTACAATTTGAATTTTTTTCTCCTCCGCCTTTGAATTAAAGAGATTAAGATTGTTCTTTACAATATAACTTAAATTTCCTATTTGTGGATTAAATGAAATTGTCCCCTGTTGCGATTTTGCCCATGTTAGTACATCTTCAAGCAGTATTACTGTATGTTCAGTAGAATCATTAACCACAATAATTAAATTCATTAAGCTTTCACTTAATTCAGTTTTGTGATTGTCAATCAACATTTTGGTAAAATTATGGAAATTGCCGATTGGTCCTCTTAAATCGTGCGCCAGAATTGAGAAAAACTTATCTTTTGTTGCATTCAGTTTTTTTAAGTCTTCCCATTGTTGCACTATTGAAAGATTTTTTTCTTCAATTTCTTTTTGCTGATTAATTAAAAGTTTGTTTTGTCGCTCAATCTTCTTCGAATTTCTTATTAATATTAATATCAGAAATACCAACACTGAAAGGAAAACAATAAAACTATAGATTAGAATTTTACTCCAGTATAGTTTTATTTTTTGTGTATCAATATCTTGTTGCATTTTAAATTCCAGGAATTTATATTGTTCTTCAAATTCCCTTTTCATTTCAATTTGCCTGACCTCTAAAATAAGATTGGTATTTTTAATACTATCGCTTGTAATTCTGTAAATATTGAAATAATGAAGAGAAGTTTTATAATCTTTCATTTCACTTGCAATTTCACCAAGTGTTTTTGATGCTTCCGCCATTTCATAAAATAGTTTTAATGAATCAGCCAGATTAAGCGCTTTTATTAATATACCCCTTGCAGCATTAAGGTTTTTTTGTGCTTTCATGGCCCTTCCCCTTAAAACATAAATATACGCCAGGCTAAACTGAAACCTGTTCTCTAGTATCGATGTATCCACCTGGTTAATGTATTTTATAGCTTCATCGGGGTTTCCCATTTCCAGGTAATCCAAACCCAGGTTTAAAATCGATTGTGTAATGTAAGCTTTATTTCCAAGGTTTTTCCTTATTTCGAGCATGGCCAGGTGGTAAGTAATGGCCTCGGTATATTTTTTCTGTAAAAGCATAGCTGAACCCATTTGATTATAGGTGTATGCGAGCCCATTTTTATTATTAACAAATTTAAAGAGCCTGATGGCTTCATTGAGCAAGATAACTGCTGAATCCGGCTTGCCGGTAAGATTATAAATTTCCCCTAAGTTGTTTAAGGCATAGGCTTTTTCTATGGTAAATCCCAAACTGTCAGCCAATTTAAAGGCCTTGTTGATTTGTACCTTCGCAATTTCGAACGATTTAATTTTTATGGCAAGTACACCAATGTAATTATGCAAGGTGGCAACATCATTTTTTCTGTCTAATTTTTCTGCAAGGGCAAGACCATCATAGCCATATTCAAATCCTTTAATCTGATTGGTAAGCCTGCATTCCCATGTCAGCGCTTTTAGTGCTTCAAGCCTTACTGTATCTACATTGCTTTTTGAGAGTAATATAAGACTGTCAACCTTGCTTTTTCCGGTTTGGGCAAATAAATTTGGTTTCAAAGCTGCCACAATGAAAATAAAAATAATCAACCTTTTAACCAGAATCAGCATACCCTCTTGTGAAATATTTTCCAAATTTAGTCTAAATTTTGTGATTTTCTCAACATTATTCCCTTGAAATAGTTTGATTGTAAATATTTCTGACTATTAATATTTAAATCAGTTCACAATTTTTTTTGTTTTCTGAATCATCTTATTTAATTTATTTATGTAAAGTTTTATATATTTTTGTACTGAAGAAAAGATTAATAATTTTATTACAATTAATATGCAAACAATTCTTGGCTCAAATGGGGTAATTGCGAATGAAATTTCACGTTTATTGCCTCAATATACTGATAAAGTAAGGCAGGTAAGCAGACATCCTGAAAAGGTGAATGATGAAGATGATTTAATGATTGCTGATCTAACAGATTATAGCCAAACCGAAAAGGCTGTTCAAGGATCTGAAATTGTTTATCTTACAGTTGGACTGGATTACAACTATCAAACATGGCAAGAAAAATGGCCAAAGATAATGACCAACGTTATTGATGCCTGCAAAAAACACCAGGCCAGGTTGGTTTTTTTCGATAATGTTTATATGTATGGTAAGGTAAATGGCTGGATGACTGAGGATACAGCTTATAATCCTTGTAGCAGGAAAGGAGAAATAAGGGCCCGTATCGCCGCACAATTAATGGAAGAAGTAAAAAAAGGAAATTTAACTGCTTTAATTGCACGTTCAGCTGACTTTTACGGTAAATCTCCTCTAAGTCTTGTTGGTGCTACAGTTTTTGATAGGTTTGCAAAGCAACAAAAAGCACAAATAATGCTGAGTGATAGTTTTAAACACTCCTTCACTTACATTCCCGATGCGGGTAAAGCAACCGCCCTACTTGGGAATACAGACAATGCCTATAATCAGGTTTGGCATTTGCCAACAGATAATAATGTACTTTCAATAAAGGAATTTGTGCATATGGCCGCAGATGCTTTTGATTGCAAACCTGAGTACATGGTGTTTAAAAAATGGATGCTCAGTATGGTCGCACTTTTTAATCCGGTGATAAAAGAATCAATGGAAATGCTTTACCAGCTTGACAGTGATTATTTGTTTGACAGTTCAAAATTCGATACAAATTTTAAAGAATTTATTAAAACTGATTATAAAAAAGGAATTTTTGAAACTGCCCTGCGTTATAATTTATAATTTTTTATTCAGCCCGGGTCTTTCATCTTAAATTTTATTTATTTTTTACATTTCCAATTCCTTTTAAATTGGATACCGTTGTGGTATTTATTGCTGGCAAAATAAACCTGAATTCTTATTAACTAAAATATTAATTAATTTTGCACCCTTGTCACCATAAGTATTTTGATTAAAGAATATTAACTTTTATCAGATGATCAATAAAAAGAATTTAGAAAAAATTGCCCTTATTACAAAGGATTTCTCATTTTCATATCAACAACTTATTGCTGAAATTAACAGGTATTCCTTTCTTTTAGAGAACAAAGAATATAAAAAGGTTGCTATCTTTTCAGAAAACCGTTCCGAATGGATTTTTGCATTTTATGCTGCATGGAAATTTAATTGCGTGGTAGTGCCAATTGATTCTGGTGCTGATATTAACGATGTTACCTTCATTTTAAATGATTGTAAACCGGAACTGGTATTTACAAGTAAAGATTTAAGTTCTAAAATTGTTTTGATTACTGAAAAATTAACTTATCAGCCAGAGGTATTCATTTTTGGAAATGAAATTCCGCATAAACAAACGGATGATAATTCATGGCTAAATCCTGCCGACCTGAATAAAAACGCTGTTATTATTTATACTTCAGGGACTACAGGAAACCCGAAAGGAGTTATGCTCTCCTACAAAAATATAATCTCTAACATCCGTGCTGTTTCGGACGAAGTAAAAATTTATACTCCCGAAAGGCAGGTGCTTATGCTTTTACCCATGCACCATGTATTTCCACTTGTTGGTTCTATGATTGCACCATTATATATCGGAGGTACTATTGTAATGTCCCCTTCCATGCAATCGCCCGATTTACTTGAAACCCTTAAAAATAACAAAGTTAATATAATGCTTGGTGTGCCAAGACTTTACGAACTTTTGTACAAGGGTTTAAAATCAAAAATCTTTGCAAGTTTTGCAGGCAGACTGTTTTATAGGATTGTTAAAATTTCTGGAAGTAAAGCACTGGCTAAAAAAATATTTAATAAAGTACATCAGGGTCTGGGCGGCCATATAAAAGTACTGGTTTCGGGGGGTGCCTCATTAAATCCTGAAGTAGGAGGCTTTTTCTATACCCTGGGCTTCGACATTCTTGAAGGATACGGTATGACAGAAGCTGCACCCATGATTACCTTTACCAGGCCCGGACGCATAAAAATTGGTTCTCCGGGCGAACCTCTTCCGGGAATAGAAATTGAAATCAGGGAGGGGGAAATTGTTGCCAAAGGGGACAATATTATGCTTGGATATTTTAACAAACCGGAAGAAACTGCTGAAACCCTTAAGGATGGCTGGCTTTATACCGGTGACCTGGGATATTTTGACAAAAAGGAATTCCTGCATATTACCGGACGGAAAAAGGATATTATAGTTCTTGCCAATGGAAAAAATATTAGCCCTGTTGAAATTGAAAATAAACTTACCCTTAGTACGCCTGCCATTAAAGAAGCTGCGGTGTTTTTATTAAATGAACAATTGCATGCAGTTATCGTTCCTGATTTTAAATTCCTTTCGGACAACAATACCAGGGATGTGCAAAAATATTTCAGGGAAGAGGTTTTTCCATTGTTCAACAGCAATTTAAGTTCGTATAAGCGAATCATGCAATTTACACTTGTAAAGGACGAGCTGCCTAGAACAAAACTGGGAAAAATTCAAAGGTATAAATTAGAAGATTTTATTGAGAAATCGTTCAAAAAAACCAAACCATCCACGATGTCTGATTCTGAGGAATATACACTGATTAGCAAATTCATTCAAAATGAAGTAGATTCTGAAATTTCCCCCGATGACCATATTGAATACGACATTGCCCTTGATTCTTTAGGGAAAATCAGCCTTATTGATTTCATTGATCGTACTTTTGGAGTTAAACTAAACGAAGACCATCTTATCAGTTTCCCATCTGTAAAGCACCTGGTCGATCATGTTAAAAACAACAAACTCTGGCACAAACTTGAATCGATAAACTGGTCGGAAACCCTGAAACAAAGAGTGAATATTAAATTACCCAAAACCTGGCCCACACTTAATCTGTTTAAAAATGCTTCAAAAGGATTTTTTAGCATTTATTTCAGGTTTAAAGGCGATGGTTATCAATATGTACCCGATGGGCCCTGCATTATAGCAGCTAATCACCAGAGTTTTTTCGATGGTTTGTTCGTTGCTTCTTTCCTGAAAAGAAAAACAATGAAAGCGACCTATTTCTACGCAAAAAAAGAGCATGTAAATAACTGGTTTCTTAAGTTTTTAGCCAGGAAAAACAATGTGATTATAATGGATTTGAACAAAGGACTACAGGAATCGATACAAAAAATGGCTGAAGTTTTACACAATGGTAAAAAAATAATCATTTTTCCGGAAGGAACCAGAACAAAAGACGGTTTGTTGGGTGAATTTAAAAAAACGTTTGCCATACTTAGTAAGGAATTGAGCGTACCAGTGGTTCCTGTGGCGATTAGAGGTGCTTTCAAAGCATTGCCAAAAGGAAAAATAATTCCGAGGATTTTTAGCCCCATTGAAGTTAGTTTTCTTGAGCCTGTGTATCCGCAAAACTTTAACCATGATTCATTGGCACTTGAAGTGCAAAGGAAAATTGATTCAGCACTTAAAAATTAGAACCTTATTGTTAGTCGCAAATTTAAACGGCGTGCACTGAGACGGTTTGGAACTGCAAAACTGGCATAATTATCGTTTCCGGCCACGGAAGTATTCGGAACTACTGTCACCCAATTGTAGGATATGGTATTATTTATACCCAACAGGTTGAAAACTTCGATATTAAACAAAATGTCCCTGAAATAATTTAAATACTTTTGGCTGTAGACTTTATCTTCACGTTTCAGGGCCATTGAAAATCCTATATCCACTCTCTTATAGGCAGGCATTCTGAGGGGTGCATAATAAGAATCTTTGTTTGGAGGGCCAAATGGCATCCCCGAAAGGTAATACAAGGCCATATACATCCTGAATTGCTTGTTTCCCGGTACATAATCCTGAAAAAATAAACTCAGATTAAAGAGATGATCATTTGGCAGTGGTTGGTAACCTATGGTATCGCCTTCAATTTTAATTCCTGATTTCATGAAAGCCATGCTCAGCCACGAATCCGTGCCTGGCACAAACTCGCCGTTCAACCTGAAATCTATGCCACCGGCATATCCTTTGCCAGTCTTAAATGGATAATAATTTATCCTGATATTGTCTACACTATAGGGTGTCAGCTTCTTTAAATTTTTAAAGTAAATTTCTGATTTAAGGTGAAAAGGCCTTCCCATCATTTTAAAATCATAATCCACCGAAGCTGTATATTGAATAGAGTAGGGAAGCTTTATGTCTTTATTCATGTTTCCTTCCTGATCTATCATTTCGCGGTAAAAAACAGATTGACGGTATATTCCACCTCCGATTCTCAGGTATATTCGTTTTAAGGTACCTACATAATATCCCATTGAAATTCTGGGGCTTAACAGAAATTGCCTGCTTACTTCCCACCAGCTTAACCTTGTTCCATATTCAATATTGAAAAGGGAATTCATGGTTTTAAAATTATCCTGCAGGTAAGCTGAAAATCTTGTTGCAATTAATTCATTTGATGAATTCATCCATTCCGAAAGTGCCAGAAATTCAGTATTTGAAGGAACTGAATATCCTGCAGAATCAAGCATTTGCCACTCGTTTACCTTATCGCTGTAATTTTCGTTTTGAGCTTTTAAACCCCATTGGATAAAGTGGTTGCCGGCCATTAACCATCCGTTGTGGTTCAGGTTTACTATAAATGCATCCAGGTAACTACGTGCATGGTCAATAAAATGGCCTATTCCCAGGTTCATAATGCTGTCTCCAAAAGTAGACGAACCTAAATTCTTGTCCAATTCGTTCAGCGAATACCAGCCTTCAAAGTTATAAGTGATGGCTTCGCGGGTTGTATAGGCGGAACCTGTAAATTTAAGGTTCAGATTGTTACCGGGCTTGAATTCGTAAGTTATTCCCCCTAAAATTGATTTATAACTGTCTTTCTCATTTCCCGAATAATCAACGTACAAACTAAGCGCTTCATTTGCTGTTCCGAATGAAGTAGTCCTGTTTTCGGGATAAAAAAGATAATTGTTCCGGGCAAGATAAAAAATTGCAGATAAGTTTGATTTTTCGGAAAGTTTATAACCGAAAACTGATTGTAAATCAAGGAAATTAGGTTTGTATTCGCCTTCTGTTTCAAGAGAATTGAATAGATATTTAGAATTTTTGTACCTGAAACCCGCCAGCCAGGAAAATTTTTTACTCCGGTTAATTCCTTCGACATGCGCGGATGCACCTAAAAGACTAAGTGAAGCAGAGGCTTTAAATTCGGTTGGCTTTTTATATTTGATGTCCAGCACCGATGACATTTTATCGTCGTAGAGTGAGCTGAACCCCCCGGCTGAAAATTCTACTTTTGAAACAAGATCAGAATTAACCATATCCAGCCCTTCCTGTTGTCCGCTTTGAAGCAGCATAGGCCTGAAAACCTCAATACCGTTAACATACACAAGGTTTTCATCAAAACTTCCGCCCCTTACTGAATAAGTAGAGCTCAGTTCGCTTGTTGACGCCACGCCTGGCAATGTTTTTATAAACGTTTGAACCTGGTTTCCTGAAATATTTGGAATGTTATTTAAAAGGATGGGATCGATTTGAAGCAGACCCTTTTCTTTCGATTTTGAATCCGTTATTTTTACTTCCTTGAGCTGTTCTTCCTTTATATCTAATTCTATTTCAATAGATTGATTTTCATTTACATAATTTATTTCTACTGTCTTGTTTTCAAAACCTACAGCAGTAATTTCAATCAAAATTTCAGATTTATTTTTTAGTTTAAGGCTGAAAAAGCCATTTATATCTGTAGTGGCAGATATTTTATCATTTTGTAACTTTATACCAGCCATTGCCACAGAATTGCCTGAGGTATCTCTCACATGGCCATGAATTATCCAGTTTTCCTGTGATGAAATTCTGAGTGAAAAAATGTATAAAATCAAAAACAAAATCCATTTTGCCATAATTGCAAAAGTAGGTTATAAATAAAACTTTGCAAACCAGATTTAAGAAGCGGAATTGAATCTTCAGCTCAAATTCTATGTGTTTATACTTTTTGTTTAAGTTCGAAAACGGTAATTTCAGGGTCAGTTCCCACCCTGCCCGGAAATCCAATATATCCAAGGCCAATGTTCACATACAGGTGCTGATCATTTTCTGTGTATAAACCTCTCCATCTTTTGTATTTGAATTTAACCGGGCTCCAGCTGTAATTTCCCAGGTTTATAGCCAGTTGCATACCATGTGTGTGACCTGAGAGCGTTAAAGCTATATCCGTTTTTTCAAGTACTTCATATTCCCAATGTGTTGGATCGTGCGATAGAAGTACCTTAAAGGGAATATCTTTAACTTTTTCGGTGGCCAAATCAAGTCGTCCCAATTGTGGAAAAGGTTTCTCGCCCCAGTTTTCAACACCAAGCAAAGCTATTCTTTCTCCATTTCTTTCAAATTCAACGGCTTCATTTAGTAACAGCCTGAATCCCATTTGACCATGGTAGTTTTTGAGCTTTTCAAGGTTTGCTTTTTTATCTTCTTCGCTGTTCCATCTGTGATAATCGCCATAATCATGGTTTCCGAGGATTGAGAATTTTCCCTGTTTCGCGTTTAATACCGAAATTTCGTTCAGCCAGTCGTCCAGCTCATCGGCAGTATTATTTACCATATCACCTGTAAAAACCAGAATATCTGCTTTTTCGTTGTTTATCATTTCAAATGCTTTCCTGAAAGCTGATTGCTGCCCAACCAGGCTTCCGGTATGTAAATCCGAAAACTGCACAATCCTGAATCCATCAAACTCTTTGGGCAAATGGCTGAAATAAAGCGTTTTCCGGTTTACGGTAAATTTAAACCTTCCGGCAACAATACCGTATAGAATAGAACTAAAAGGAATTGCAGCTATGATAAGTCCAATCCTTCCTATAAACACCGATCTTGAAATTTTCTCGGCATGGGTATAGATAGAAGTATCAGGATTACTTAGTTTTTTAGCACCTATTGCAATCAGTTTCGACAAGTCTTCGATAAACTGGAAAACAAAAACAACAAGTTTAGGCAAATAAAATAACACAAAAACAGCCCCAACATAAGTAAAGAGTTTATCAGCTCTGAAATTTGCATTGCGGGTTGAAAAATAAACTGCCACGGTGAGAAGGAAAACCGGAACCAGCCAATAAATCAGATATGCCGGATATTTTATTAAAACATTGGAGGCGGATAGCTGGTTTCTGATTGTACGAAAAACATATAAGTCAATGGCTAATAATATAATAAATACAAATATAAAGCCTTTCATTCTATCGAATTTTAATTAATGGTTCAAATTTCAAATATAGAACAAACTATAGTTGTTCTTGTTCACTGTTTAGAATATACTTAAATTTAACATTTCAATCCATAACAGTTTCATATTAAAATGTTGATATTTTATAAATTTTATGTTTTAACAAAAAAACTTTAATTTTAAGACTTTAACTTTAATACTAAATTTCTTCATCGAAAATGAATCAAATTCAAATTACTGAAAATCCAAAGGTTGCTTTCTATATCCTTTCCGGATTAAGTATATATTTGATATATAGAATTTTACATTTTTTTATTCAAAAAGCCAAAAATAAAAACCTTTGGAGTAGGTTTTCCAAATTTCTTTATCTGGCAGAAATTTTTTCATGGTTTCTGTTTATATCTATGGGATTAGAAAGGTTTTACCAATACATGCCATCTGTTTCACTTATTCTGGCTATTGCACTTATTTTAATTTCAGTATGGGTATCGTGGTTTATTTTAAGAGATTACATTGCCGGGCTTATTATTAAATTAGAAAATGCCCATCAGAAAGGGGAAGTGATTAAATCAGGCGATTATAAAGGAAAGATAATTGCGCTCTGCAGCCGCCATATCGAAATTGAAGATGAAGATTCGGGCATTGTAAAAATTCCATATAGTAAACTATTCATTTCCAGACCATTTAAATTGGAAACAACCAACCACTCTTCGAGAGAAATTGTTTTTCTTGAAATTCCAAATCCTGAAGATAAGTCAGAATTACTTGAATCAATCCAAAAATTTGCTAATTTACTTCCCTGGACCAATAATAAAGATAATACTGAAGTATCAATTGAAAAAGAGAACAATAAAACAATAATAATAAAATTAAAAACGGCCTTGTTTGACCGTAAGTATTCCATACCATTTAAAAAAGCATTATCAGAAAAATTTAATTCTGAAAATTTCTTTTAATACTGCCTATTGGAGAACCAAATAAAAATGTTATTTTAGTGATTCAAAAACTAACAGGAATTTTGTTTTTCTTTTAAATGATTTTAAATGTAAATTACTAAAATTCAAATTATTAACATTAAAATATCTAATTATGCCTAGAGTAGTAACTGAAGCCTGTAAAGGTAAGAAACACGGTGATTGTGTTGAAGTTTGTCCGGTAGATTGTTTCTTTGAATTGGACGATATGCTGGTTATCAATCCCGATGAATGCACAGATTGTGCAGCATGCGAAGCAGAATGTCCGGTTGAAGCAATTATGCCAGATGATGAAGCCGATGAAAAATGGGTGAAAATAAATGCCGGGGCTGATTTTTCAAAACTTAAAAATATTACTTCGAAAGATCAGATTACCCGCTAATTTGAATTTAATTTTATAATTCGCGTAAATGGCTTCATTTTGGTCGTTTACGCGATTTTTATTTTAACAAAATGCATAACAATTTATCAAAATACTGGATTGATGCTTTGAATTTAAAGCCTCATCCCGAAGGTGGCCATTACCGCGAAATATTTTCTTCTGACGATAGAATCAGCAAGAACTGTCTGCCTGAAAAATACGGGAATGAAAGGAAATTCTACACTTCAATTTATTTTTTACTCGAAGGAAACGAAATTTCACATTTTCACCGGATTAAGTCGGATGAAATCTGGAATTTCCACTGTGGCAGTGCTTTGGAAATACATGTAATTAACAGTGAAGGTAAGCATATCATTAAAAAACTTGGATTGAATACAGGTAAAAATGAATTTCCTCAGCAAATTGTGGAAGCGGGGTGCTGGTTTGGGGCTTGTCTTGAAAATAAAGAAGGTTTTGCTTTGGTTGGTTGTTTTGTTTCGCCGGGTTTTGAATTTGACGATTTTGAACTGGCAAATAGAAACAAATTAATCAACGATTTTCCATTGCATAAAAAAATCATTGAAAAGCTTTCGCTTCACTGAATCCTGCATTTTATAATCCAAATACATTGAAAATCAGGTTTGTTTATGGTTTGAAAAATCCAGAATTTTAAATTATACCCTGGATTTTTATAATAACACTAAATCAGATATTTCAGTTTAATTGGTTGAAATTTAACTTTTTATTCTTAACTTTAGGGAAAATTTATCAAGTTGTTAATATTTAAGAATTTATTATATGAAAACTAAAAAAGCTGAAAAACTCAGAATGTTTAATGCGTTAATCCAGGTAATGGAAAACCACAAAAAAATATGGTCAAGAGTGGCTGAAATTGAGAATGCATTCAAACTTTTCCATCAGGAAACCAGTCATTTAAATATGTTAAAAGCAGATTACGATAAAAGTTTAATAGATCTTGAACGTAAAAAATCAGAAGCCCGGAAAAAAGTGGTGAATGAAACCATTCCGGTTGCAAACCTGATGTTGGCATATGCAATTGAAAACAAGGACAAAAAACTGGAAAATAAGATCAGCTTGACTAAATCGGATTTGAAAGAACTTAAAGATAAAAAACTGGTCAAAAAATCAAAAGCAATTTGGAAAATTGCCTATGATTTGAATTCAAATACAAATACTTCGAAATTGAGGGCCAGCGAAAAGTTAGAAAAAAACACGAAAATAAACAGTTTCGGACTTAACGAACAAATGTTGAACAATCTTGAATTGGCCAGTATTGCACTTATAGAAGCTCATCTTGGCCTTAAGGATGCATTGATTCATAAGAAAAAGTGCGGATTGAAATTAAAAGAAGGAATAAAGGCGAATAGATATTTATTAAAAAATAAATTAGACTTGCTTATTAGTATTTTTAAATCTTCAGATCCAATTTTTTACAAAAAATATTTCGAAACCCAGCGCCTAAATTTTAACGAAAATGTTAAACAGGTTGAAGCAAAGCCTAAAAAAGATATTGCAACTAAAAAAGAGCTTGTAAAAAATATTAAAGTAGTTAAAGAAAAAACGCCCATAAAAGTAAAGGCAGAACCCGTCAAGCGTACATCCGCAGTACGAAAGCCTGCAATAAAAACAAATCCGGCCAATAAAAAAGTTAATTCTAAAGTTGAAAAGCCTGCAGTTTCAAAAACTACATCAAAAAAACCAGTTGTGAGAAAAAATGCAACAGAGAAACCAAAGGTTTTAAAAGCTGATGAAACTAAATCGACTGAAGTAAAGACTGATACATCTAATTCAACACCAAATAAATAATAACTCATCAATTGAATAATTCTGGATTAATCTAAATTGTAAATTCAATAATTTTAATTCATAGATCGTTCAAATTGTTTTAAAAAATCGGTTTAGGAGTTGATTTTTATCAGAACAGGAATTTGTTGTTTATTTTTTCATTATTTTCAACAGCAAATCTTATTTAACAAAATACATGGCTCAGTATACATATTGCAACCGCGATTTAAGTTGGTTATCATTTAATTACAGGGTTTTACAAGAGGCAAAGGATGAATCGCTCCCATTGTACGAGCGGATTAAATTTCTGGCAATTTATTCAAATAATCTTGAAGAATTTTACCAGGTAAGAGTTAGTTATTACAGGCAACTACTCGAAAATGAAGTATTTCCTCAACGGCTGTTCAAAGAAATAAGTCCCGCGGCTATCCTAAAGGAAATTAATACTATTGTAAGCATTCAACAGGCTGAGTTTCATGACATTTTCAGGAAAAACATAGTACCTGAATTAAGGAAAAAAGGGATTTACCTGCTGGAAAAAGGCGAAAATCTTACTTCAGAGCAAAAAGATTATATTGAATATATTTTTGATTCGGAAGTTTTGTCAACTATTCAGCCCGTTCTGCTGGTCAAAGACAGGATTTATCCATTTCTTAAATCGGGACAAGTGTACCTTGCCCTTGAGATGTACAACAAAGACACAAAGTTCAGGGTATTGAATAAAAAGCGTACAAAATATGGTTTAATAAAGTTACCCACCGACCATAATATAACAAGATTTATTGAGCTTCCTGTTGTAAACGGTCATCATCCTATCATTTTTTTGGATGATATGATTATGCATTTTGTACATAAAATTTTTCCGGGATTTATTGTAAGAAGTTGGCATTCCATTAAACTAACCAGGGATGCAGATTTAGATTATGATGAGTTTGAAGGCGAAGATTTGATCAAAGCAATATCTGAAATTCGTGCAGCCCGCTCACTGGGCGCTCCAAACAGATTTCTTTATTTCAGGGATATGCCTGCTAAAATGCTTGAATACCTTACCAAAACCCTGCGTATTGATCCGGCTATAACTGTTAAAGGAGGTACACATCATAATTTCAGGGATTTTTTCGTTTTCCCAAACCCGTTTACACCTGAACTTGAAGAGCCCAAACTGCCAAGGATAAGGATTCCGGATTTTGTAAATTCTGTTTCAATAGCCACTGCCGTAAACAAACGCGATTATCTATTAAATGTGCCTTACCAGACTTACGATCATCTGATACAGTTTTTGAAACAGGCTGCACAAGACGACAGCGTTGAAGAAATTAAAGTCACCCAGTACAGGGTAGCAAGCCACTCAGAAGTAGTGGATGCTTTGATGCTTGCGGCGGATAATGGAAAAAAAGTGACCGTGTTTGTTGAACTAAAAGCCAGGTTTGATGAAGAAGCCAACCTGAATTACGCGCATGAGATGAAAAAGGCCGGAATTAAAATTATCTATAGCATCCCTTATCTTAAAGTTCATGCAAAACTGGCACTTGTTATACGAAAGCCGGGTTCGAAAAATAAAAACCAGGTTTTTCTGGGTACCGGGAATTTTAATGAAAAAACGGCCCGATTATATGGCGACCATGGATTATTTACTTCGCATACAGGTATTGTAAATGATGTAATTCGTTTTTTTACCTATCTTGAAGATCAAAATGTAAAAGTGAACTTTGATCATATTCTGGTTCCGCTTTTCAATATGGTAGAAAAATTTGAAATGCTTATAGATAAAGAAATAGAGCTGGCCAAAAAAGGGAAGCAGGCTTATATTATTCTTAAAATGAATGGATTACAGGACCTGAAAATGGTAAATAAACTTTATGAAGCCAGTGAAAACGGGGTTATAATTGATTTGATTGTAAGGGGTGTTTGCATTCTTAAAACCGGACAACCTTATAGCAGGAACATTAGGGTTATCAGAATCATAGACCGGTTTCTTGAACACGCAAGAGTTTTCTTTTTTAACAATGGGGGCGATCATATTATATACCTTGGATCGGCAGACTGGATGAACAGAAACCTTTACAGAAGGATTGAATGCGACTTTCCTGTTTATGATTTGGAATTAAAAAAGGAACTTTACGATATTCTTCAAATTCAATTGCAGGACAATGTGAAAGCCTGCTTAATTGATGAAAATATGGATAATATCCGTATCAAAAACAATAAACCTAAAATTAGGGCCCAACTTGCAACTTATGAGTATCTGAAGAAGAAATATTCAAGTTGAAATTTGTTTTCTTTTTGATTTATTTCATGCAAGGTAATTTAATTACCAAATCATAGATAAATTATTCATCTCCTTTTTATTTGCGTTGGATATTAATTTATTCAAAATTAACACGATATTATCCAAAAGATACTCCAATTGGGAGATACGTGATAATTGGATAACTTTAATTTAATAAAAAATAAATATTACCAAAGATTTAACAATAACCGTCAGATTTAAACGTTCTTTTGTCATAGGGCAAGAAGGACAATTACTTTAGTAGAAAACGAAAACAGAAATTGTTATGAAAGAATTAAGCGAAATTGTTTTTGTAAAAGGCAAAGAATCTGTAATTGCTGGTTTGCTGCTGATGATTATTATTGCTATTTTGGTTTTGCCTTTCCTGATCATTTTATTGTTAAAATGGGTTTTCAGGATCTTGAAATCTTTTTCAGAAGCTTCCAGAGTTCCTGTTTTACCTGGTGTACAGGTTGAAAAACTCAGATTATAAAAGTAAAAATATCCTGATTTCCAGTTTGGTTAAAAAAGCAGATGGTAAAAATTATTTTTTCACGGAATTTCTTGATTTTAATGTATATTTTTTAAAACTTCTACAAGTAAATCCCAAAATTTCTGAACGCTTTTTATCTCCATTCTTTCATCTGGCGAATGTGCCCCTTTTATGGTTGGGCCAAACGAAACCATATCCAGGTTAGGATATTTTGTTAAAAATAATCCACACTCCAGGCCTGCGTGAATGGCTTTTACCTTTGGTTTTAAACCAAACAGCCTTTTATATGCATTTTCTGTTATCTTTAGAATTTCAGAATTTATATTGGGCGACCATCCCGGATAGCCTTCACCCTGAATTGTTTTAGCTCCTGCATTGGCGAAAATCCCGGCTACTTTTGCAGAAATTTCTTTAATTGAATTGGAATCGGAACTACGCTGACTGGTTGCTACTAATATTTTATTTCCATCCCTGAATTTTACGGATGCCAGGTTGGTCGAGGTCTCAACCAGGCCTTTAATTGATTGGCTCATGGCAATTACCCCGTGTGGACAATCAACAAGCGATTTTATTAAATTTTTCTGAGTTGATGAATCTATCACCATTTCAGGTAAAGAAACCGAATCTAAATCTACTTTCAGGTTCTTTTCGGTGAGTTTAAATTCATTTTCTACCAAACTGGCATAAATATTCAGTTCCTTTCGCACAATTTCTTTGTCCTCCGAAGGAATACAAATTATGGCAAAAGCTTCCCGCGGTATTGCGTTTCTGAGGTTTCCACCATTTAAATCTGAAATTTTTAAATCTGTTTTATGTTGTAAAATATTTAAAAAATTCACTAAAATTTTATTTGAATTTCCCAGTCCTTTATCAATGTCATCACCGGAATGACCACCATTGAGCCCTGAAACAGAAATTTTGCAAGCATAAGATTCTTGTGGGGCCATTTCAGGTTTCCAGGTAAACTCCGCTGTAGTATCGATTCCTCCGGCGCATCCGATAAAAAGTTCACCTTCGTCTTCTGAATCAAGATTTAAAAGAATACTGCCTTTTATAAATCCAGGCTGTAAACCAAAAGCACCGGTCATTCCGGTTTCTTCGTCCGAAGTAAACAGACATTCCAGTGGTCCATGTTCAATTTCATCCGAAGCCAATATAGCCAGTGAGGCAGCAATACCAATTCCATCATCGCCTCCAAGTGTTGTACCCCGTGCTTTTACCCATCCGTCTTCAATATAAATCTCAATAGGATCTTTGTCAAAATCGTGGTCTTTATCACTGTTTTTTTCACAAACCATGTCCATGTGGCTTTGGAGAATTACACCCGGTAAATTTTCCCTTCCGGCACTCGCTTTTTTCCTGATGATAACATTCCCGGCCTTATCCGATTCTGCTTCAAGGCCATGTACTTTAGCAAAATCAAGTAAAAATGAAGCTATTTTTTCTTCCTTCTTTGAGGGCCTCGGAATTTGGGTTATCTGGTAAAAATATTTCCAAATATCGTATTTTAGCAATTCTTCCATAATTTCAGTTTAATAATGGTACTTTTAAAGATTCCCAAATTTATTAATATTTTGTACTTTTAATCTAAATTCGACTAAAAACATACTTTATGAATATAAAATTTACTATTCTTACAGGCATTCTGTTTGCCTTTATCTCAATTTTAATGTACTCCCTTGGAAGTCATGCAATAAAGGATTTACTGGAGAAAAAAATGATGACAGACAGTTATCAAATAGCCTGCAGTTTTACAATGTATCATGCACTGGCATTGATATTACTGGGTTTACTAATGAAAGTATTTCCTGACATTAAGTTTGGATACGTTGCCATTGGATTTATTACGGGCAGCCTGCTTTTCCAGGGTGTAATTTTTTTAAAGGCATTTTCAGAAATAACGAAGCTTGGCTTTTTAAATCCGGTAGGAGGGAGCATTTTGTTTTTATCCTGGATACTCTTCTTTTATCTGGTTTTAAAAAATCTAAAATAAGCAAATATGAAGCTTTCCTTATACTTTATCCCTTTGTTAATGATTTGTATCACACCTGCCCTAGCCCAGGAGGAAGTTGAAGAAAAGGTTCTGAAAATTCGGGCCGATTTCAATGAAATACAATCACTTGTAAAAGATGCCGAAAAGAAAACTTTTAAATATCCCGATAAGAATTTTGTGATAACTTTCGAAGCCTGTTATGCTTCAACAGACAGGTTAATTAAGCTGGTGGCTGTTTATAAAGATAATGATGCAGAAAGGAAATTTGAATATTATTGCAAATTCAATTGTGTTTTTTTCATTTTTTTGCAGGAAAAGTATTCGGATGGCATGCAAACAGAAAAACGAATTTATTTTGGGGATAATCACCAGGTAATCAGGGCACTTTTAAAAGAAAAAAAACCTGGCGACCCGCAAAATTTCAGTCAGATAAAGTCAAAAGAATTCATTTCGCCCTTGAAGGAACTGAAATATATTAAAGGTTATGATTTTTATGGCGACGAAATGTTTTCCAAATATTTTAGTTTTCCGGCATTTGAAACGGTTACAGGCGATGATCAGAAAATAAAAAAAATCAGGGAAGAATATAACAAAATTGAAGCATTAAGAAAATCAAATGCTTTAAATGAATTAACTGCTGATTATATTGATTCAGTTGCTTATTGGAACAATACCAGGTACAAAGGGAGTTTTGACGAGGCAGGAAACCTGGTTTTTTTAACCTATAGTGCTGGCGAAGAAGGTTATAGTTCTGAGGTACAGATTTACTTCAAAGACCATAAACCATTCTTTACATTTACCGTCAGCACTGATCCGGAAGGAAACCTTGAAGAAGAGAGGGTATACCTTTATAATGACCAACTTGTAAAAGTGCTGGAGAAAAGGAAATCAGCAGAAGATAACAGGGAAATTTCTGAAATTGAAAGCATGGAGAATGGCGAAATGATGAAAGACATTAAAAATTCTTCGTTAAATATCCTTAATGGGATTGCGGTGGAACTCAACAGATATTTAAGTGCCTTAGATCTGCCCTGAAAATGACATTTTCAAATTTAAAGGAACACGCTTCCTGGATTAGGTTTTGGTATGATTAAAATCATTATTAAAAACTGCGTAATACCTCAAAAAAAATATATTTTTGAACTGCGATTATTGGATAAATTATTAAAGTAAAAATATTTATGGCAAAGAGAACAATTGTGGCAATGCCTGGCGATGGAATTGGCAAAGCCGTTTTGGATGAAACAATCAGAGTGCTTGATGCGGCTGGATTTGATGCAGAATATGTTGTGGGAGATATTGGTTGGGATTTTTGGTGTAAAGAAGGTAATCCACTGCCTGACAGAACATTGAAATTAATTGAAAAACATAAAATTGGACTTTTCGGCGCCATAACTTCAAAACCTAAAGATGAGGCTTTTGCCGAACTTGCCCCTGAATTAAAAGACAAGGGATTAGTTTACAACAGCCCGATTGTTGGTTTACGGCAATACTTCGGGCTGGATATTTGTATCCGGCCATGCAGGACCTATAAAGGCAACCCCTTGAATTTTATCCGAAGAGGAGTAGGCGATACAATTGAAGAACCCTTGGTTGATGTGGTAATTTTCAGGCAAAATACCGAAGGCCTTTATGGAGGTGTAGAATGGTCGAATCCTCCGCAGCAGGTTTACGACGCATTGCGCACACATCCACAATTTTTGAAGAATTTTGGTCATGTACCGAAAGAAGAGATTTCTGTGTCAACCAGGATATTTACAAAAAAAGCCACTGAAAGAATTCTTCGTGCTTCATTTGAACATGCCCGTAAATATGGTTATAAATCTGTTACCTTATGCGAAAAACCAAATGTAATAAGGGAGACATCCGGAATGATGTACAAAATGGCACTTTCGATGCAAAAAAATGAATTTCCTGAAATTGAACTCTGGAATACCAATATTGATGCGCAAATGATGTGGCTGACTAAGAATCCGGAGGATTACGGAGTAATTGTAGCCGGGAATATGTTTGGTGATATTGTTTCGGATGGATTTGCCGGACTTATTGGCGGACTGGGATTTGCATGTAGTGCCCAGTCGAACCCCGATACCGGTGTGGCAGTTTTTGAACCTACTCATGGTTCGGCCCCTAAATATGCTGATTATGAGGTATCTATAGTTAATCCAATTGCCATGATGGAATCTGCAGTGATGATGCTCGATTTTATCGGAGAAAAAGAACTGGCCGCTAAAATCAGAAATGCCATTGCGGCTGTTGTGGCTGAAGGCAAAGTAAGAACCTACGACATGATGAAATTGCGTGGAACTCAAGATGTTATTTATAAAGGAGCCGCCTCAACCAAACAAATGGCCGATGCAATAATTGCCAAATTATAATTTTAAAATATGAACAGTGATGTTAATAAACTCTGGGGAGAGGAGCTTTCGTGGATTAACGACGATGATTTACGCGAAAAAACTGCACGTACGTGGGAACTGGCACTTGAAAAAAGCGTGTTAACCGCTGATGATCTTAATTCTATTCCATTTACTCTTCTTGTTCCGGGGCTGAAAGTTACCTTTATGGCGCATAAAAAAGCAGTGGTGCATATTGCAAGAGATTGTGGGGCGCAAATGAATAAGTTTTTTGATAAAGATTTGCCGGTTGACATGGACGTTTTAATTGCAGGAGCCATTCTGGCTGATGTTGGTAAACTGCTGGAATATGTTTTGGATAAGGACGGTAAAGCAGTTCAGGGGGCTTACGGCCATTACCTGAGGCATCCTTTTTCCGGTGTTTCGCTTGCCGAACAGTGCGGTGTGCCGGCAGAAGTGTGCCATATAATTGCAACCCATGCGGGCGAAGGTGATTTGGTGAAGCGGTCCACCGAAGCTTATGTAGTGCATCATGCTGATTTTATGACATTTCTGCCATTTAAGAGCAGGCTGAATATCTAAAATACCAGGCTCAAAAAATGTTACCAGTTTTGGTGTTTTTTTATAAAAATACATTTACCTTATAAATTGTTGCCTATAATCCTGCAAAGAATTCATCTTTAGGCACTTTATGTTCTCCTTATTTCTTCTGGCTTTCGCGAATGAGAAAATTAAGTAAAGTACAATCGTTTATTCTATTGGTATCCATCAACCTGGGTTTTGTACTTTATTTTTATTCTCCTGTTTTTTTACATCCAAATCAGTTTCTTTTCAGTTCGGGCGGTGATGGAATAAGTAGTTATTATAATTCGATCTATCATATTGATTATGATAGTACTTACCTCACTTTCGAAGGCATGAATTATCCCTACGGTGAACACTTGTCCTATTCCGTTAACAATCCCCTTTTAACCAGCACAATAAAAGGTATTCAAAAATTTTTTCCGGGAATCAGTGACTATACGGTTGGAATTTTCAATTTTTCAATTCTGATTTCTTTTTTACTTGCCTCAGTTTTTCTTTTTTTAATATTTGAAGAATTCAAAATCAAAAGGATTTTATCAATTTTCGCATCATTTTCAATAATGGTTTTAGCACCCCAGGTTTTCAGATTACAGGGACATTTATCCCTATCGTATAGTTTCTTTATTCCATTATCATTTTGGTTACTTGTAAAATCATACAAAAACGCCTGTTGTTATAGATGGTATTTCTTTTTATTTCTGAATTCATTCCTTTGGTTATGGGTACATCCTTATTATTCTGCTATTTTGGCAACTTTTTATATTTCTTTTATATTCTTTTTTCTTCTTATCGATAAAAAAAGGGATAATAAATTTATTTTCAGCTTATTAATAATGCTGGCTTCTCTTTTACCCATTCTTTTTTACAAAATATTCCTGATTTTTACCGATTCTCATATTTGCCGGACTACCAGACCTTATGGTTTTGTTGAATTTGCAGCCTCTTTAAATTCTGTTTTTGTGCCCCATCACGGTTTTTTCAGAAAAATTCTCGATTTATGTTCCGGCCTTTCAGCTGGCGAATGGGAGGGATGGGCTTATATCGGGCTGGCTAATATTTTTTTATCAATTTTGATAGTGATCAAATGGTTCATTTTCAAACGTCAAAAACGGAAAGAATCTTATTTTAAAATGAAATACGATTTTTTCTTACCAATTTCTCTTTTAGCTTCCGTTTTGGTGCTAGTGTTTTCGATGGCAATACCATTTAAATTTTATCCTGGCTATGTTCCCGAATTTTTAAATTTCTTAAACGAGTTCAGAGTGTCAGGGCGGTTTTCGTGGATATTTTATTATACGATATCTATTTTTATTGTCTGTTTTATAAATACTTACCTGAAATCCGAAAATTCCAGGAGCAGGATTACAGGCATGGTTTTAAGTGCTTTTTTTACGGTGATACCTTTTTTTGAAGCTTATTCTGTACATAAGGAAGTAAGTGAATCTATATCGAAAACACCTAACCTTTTTTCGGATATCAATAACGATTGGAAAATAACTGAATCCTTGAAAAGCATTTCTCCTGAGAGTTTTCAGGCTATCCTTCCTCTTCCTTTTTATCATCGCGGAAGCGAGAATTTTTCAAAGTCGCCTACGGATAAAATATTATTGTTGAGTGAATTGCTGAGCTATAAATCTCATTTGCCTCTAATTTCTTCTTTCCTGGCCCGGAGTTCCATCCAGGAAAGTAAAAATATAATGCAAATTCTTAGTCCTGAAGAATATACGAAGCCTGTAATCCATGATTTTAAGTCCAAAAAGCCTATTCTCATTTTATATTCTAAAGAATCAATTTCGGAACAGGAAAAGGCAATTTTGCAAAAAAGTATTCTATTATCAGATAATATGGCGTTTTCATTGTATAGCATTCAGTTCGATTCATTATTTAAATCAACTCCCTCAAAAATGAAAGAACCAACAGGAATTATATTAAAGTTTGATTTTGAGCAAAATACAACAAAGTTTTCGTACAGGGGCAAAGGTTCATTTAAAGGTAACTTGAAGGATTATACAAAAATAGCTACTTTTTTGCCCGAAGATTTGAAGCCAGGCAAGGCATATGAAATTTCTTTCTGGATGTACAATTGCGGAGATAATTGTGGCCAGGATGCCTTGAATTCAATGGTTTTTCTGGATGTTTATGACATGAACGGGAAATCGGAGTGGAAATCGCTTACAAATCCCTGTTGGTCGGAAGTTATTGATGGTTGTTGGTCGAAAGTGACATTGAAGTATAGTCTTGCAATAAACCAGGCATTACCACTAAAAATAAACCTGGTAGTTAAAGGTCCGGATTTTAGGAATAAGGATTTTTACATTGATGAGCTGATTTTAAGGGAAATTCCAGAATCAGATTAAGATAAGAAAATCATCAGGTACTTTATCCTTTATACCAGGCGGAATTACTGTCTCTTTAAACCTGTCGAGAAAATCCCTTGTTTTTTTCGAGATAAGTTCCTGAATTTCATCAATGGCTTTTTCACCCACAGCGAACGGAAGATTTCCCATTAAAAGCCTGTCTCTGAAACACATGCCTCCAATCTGGTACGAATTATATTCTGTAATTGGCTTTTTTGTAATTATGCAATTTGTGATTAATCCAGAAAAACTCTTGTTATCCGCTTTATTAAATTCTTCCTGCCTTTTATCGAAATCAACATACAGGTTGTAATACATTTTTATCCTGTTCAGGCTTTCGGTGGATAATTCCGATTTGGCGTTGACCTGGCAACCTGAACACAAGGCATATTCGAAAACTACTTCGAATTTTTTTGTTGCAAGATTGCGCTGATAAGCTTTCTCAATCAAATAAGGTGCATTGTCGAGTAAAAGACTTCTGCCACACATTACACAATGGCCAATAGGTGAATTATTTTTTGACGAAAAAAAATCTTCTGGTATTGGTATGGATGGAATGCCCCACATACATTTCAATTTTTAAGAAAGCCTATTAAAAATTATTGTGTTTTAGTAAATGTGATTTTTGTGGTTACATTGTTGTTGTTCACTACTTCATTCACCACCATGGTGAAGTTATTTTCAGACAAATTTTCAATATTTAATGTATCTCTTCTGTTCATTCCGTTTGGTTCCAAAAATAAAAAGTTTTTATCCGGATCAAATTTCCATTTACCAATCTCAGGCTCATTTTTAAATCCCCTTCTTTCAAAAGTATTGTCGCTGTTAAAAACAAGGCTGGCATTTTTTTTAATGCCTTCAATGTTCTGAATTGTTAAAATACTGTCGTTATGATTTCGTATTAAATTATCGTGGTAATCGGTAATTGCCCATTTACCAACAAAAATCTTCGATTCCTGGTTTCCTGATAAAGCATTGTAAGTAAAATAGGCAATAAGAATGAAAATTATGGCCCCAATTCCAATTAAAACAGGCATTGAAAGTTTTTCGTTTTTGTTGTTCTTATTTTTTACAACGGCTTTTTTAACAGGTTTCTTCTCTCCGGTTAAGTCCTGATATGTTTCTTTAAGTAAATCGTAAGCTTCCTCAAAACTGCTTTCGTAGGCAGCAATCCAGTTATACGCGTAAAAGAAATTCTCAGTATAAAGATTGTTTTCAATTTTTTCAAGTACAAAGGGGATGATATTTACTTTGTTTTCCAAACCAATCATCAGAGACTGAATAAGTTCTTTGCCTGAAGCTGAATTCCTGTCAATAATCAATACCATTGCCTTTGAGTCCGTAATTGCTGTGCCGAGTGATTCTTTCTCTTCCTGCTTAAAGTCGCGCGGACTTACCCAGCAACTAAATCCTTCTGACTCAAGTTTTGATACGAGTTTTTTTATTAAGGCTTTGTTTTCTTTCTGGTATATAAGGCAAAAATCTTTCATTCTTAATGACTTACAGTTTTTTCTTTTACAAAATTGATAGCTTTGCAATAATGCATTCAACCAGTTCTTCATTCAAAACTGGTTTTATTTTTTCATTTTCAATCCGACAATAGTATGATTAAAAATCCTCAGAGAACAGCATTATTAAATTTTATTCCGGCATTTAAGCCAAAAATAGTTTTCTCTATTATCAGCGCTAATTGGAAACCGCAGTTTTTTTCTCGTAGGTATTTTTGTACTCGGTTTCGTCTATTCTATAGGTAACAACTAGCTTATTTTCAGTGAGTTCCAATATATCAGATACTTCAATTTCACCATCCTGGTAAGTTAGTGTAAGTTTTTTTGAATCCGGGGAAAGAACCCATTTTCCTGAAGAAGAATCTTCACCAATTTTTCTTGTAAAAGTACCATTTTCATTAATTGTCCATGATGAAGATTTTTTGGTTTCTTCTAATGTTTCTTTTAGCGCGACTTCCATTTCTGGAGATACTTTTTCACTAAAAGCAATATCAGTTACTTTCCATTCGCCTGTAATAAGCGGCGCTTTTTCCTTTGAACAGGAAAAGATAGTCATTATAAAAAATGATGCAATAAGAATAAATTCAGCTTTTTTCATTTTTTTAGAATATTAGTTTTTGCAAAGATTAAAGGTATCGGTAAATTTAAATTTTGATGTCCAACCTGAAACAAAAATAAATAAATCTGTGAAATTATCCTAAGATTGTGCAGAAGATAAGCGGGGGAATAAAAATATAGCGGGGATAAGTTTTTGTTTTTCATTTAAAATTTAGGTAAACAGAAAATATTAGGCTTAAAGGTGTTTTGTAAAAAAGATAAATTTAGTATATTTGAAAACCTGTTTGATTGGCAAAAAAAAGTATTTCAACACTAAACCGGTTACATGTCTGAAATGGAGGAAATTTTAATTGATCGTGACAGGATACGCGATGTTTTTATCGGGATTAAACCCTATTTTAAAGATAAACTTGGAAAATATACCCACCAGCGTATTTCAGGCGATTGGCATTTTCATGGCCTTGGTTTTGTAAATGGAGATATGACCTATGTTTTCGGCATTAACATTGGATTCTTTAAGGTAAGTACGAAAAAGCATTACAGCCATGTTGGAATGAATGTGCTTGTGCGCACAAATGGTATAAACCGCGAACTCAGGCTAAAGTACCGCGATTTTTTCCGCCATAATCTTTCTGGCTGGATTTCGGATGCCGAAATGATTTATACTTCTGACAGGGGAGGCATTGGAAGCGAATTTCCCCGCTATATGGCATTAAGTGAATTTAATAATAACGACCAGATAGTTGAGTTCCTCAAAGGTTGTGTTGATGGTATTTACAAAGTTTATCCACGCATTGCTGAAAATCCTGATAGACTTTTTGACAACGTTTTGCGCGCTGCCCCGCCATGGCACGATTTTATTGTAGATATAGCCCGCGAATACACTAACGGGGTGAAATAGCGTTTACTTTTTTACACCATGAGTTTTATTTATCCTTCTTTTTTTTGGGCATTGTTATTTATTGCTATTCCGATAGCGATACACCTCTTCAATTTCAGAATATACAAAATTGTCTATTTCAGTAATATTAAACTGTTGCAGGATATTAAAGATGTTAGTGAATCAAAGTCAAAATTAAAACATCTAATCTTATTGATAATTAGAATATTAACCATTGCTGCCCTTGTGTTTGCATTTGCTGAACCGTATATTCAATTAATTGACAATCAAAAAACAGATAATAAAAAACTTATTTGCATTTATCTTGATAACTCTTTTAGTATGAGTGCCGCAAGTAAATACGGTAACCTGTTTGATGCAGCAAAGGAAAGGGCCAGAAAAGTAGTTTCTTCGTACGACACGAAGGAAGAATTTTTATTTGTTACCAACGATTTTGACGGCAGGCACAGAATAATTACCGGCAAAGAACAGGTGCTCGGTTTTATTGATGAAGTCAAGCCTTCTGCCTCATTTGAGACTATGTCAGCAATAATGAAATATGTAGGTAACTATTTAAATAATTTAAATGATTCTAAAAACAGAACGGTGATTTATTATTTTATTAGTGATTTTCAAAAAGTTATGGCTGATTTTAATAATGTTAAAACCGACCCGGCTACCATGGCTTATCTGTTGCCATTATCAACAAACCTTGTTAATAATATTTATATCGATTCATGCTGGTTTTCGACCCCCGGAAGAACCATGAATAAAAATGAAAGCCTTAATGTAAGGATTGTTAATAAAGGAAAAGATGAGTATGACGATATCCCTGTTACTTTATTTGTAAATAGCAAACAAAAAGCCATCAGTAACTTTAGTATCGCCCCGAATTCAACCATAGAACTGGCATTAAATTACATGAATACTGATTATGGAAATTTACCTTCGTTTGTTGAAATAACTGATTATCCGATAACTTACGATAATAAATTCTTTTTCAGCTATAAGGTTGAAAAACAAACAGGTGTGTTAATCATCAACAATAAAACAGAAAACAAATACCTTAATTTATTATTTTCTTCCGATTCATCCTGTTTTTGTATAAATACAAACTCCGGGAACCTAAGAACCAGTGAATTCCCGAAATTTAATGTCATTATTCTCGACGAACCTGAAACCATTTCGTCCGGGTTAAGTGATGCTCTCAAAAACTTTGTTTTAAACGGTGGTGTTCTGGTAAGCATACCGGGTTCAAATACTAACCTAGTGGAATATAATGCTTTGCTTGCTTCTGTTCAATCCGCCGTGCTTAAAATGCTTGTGGACCAACCTTCAAAAATTGATAAAATTTATTACGACCACTTTATTTACAGGGATGTTTTTCTGAAAAAAGAAGAAAAGCCACAACTGCCGGCGCTAAAATCTTATTTTACTGCTTTGTCTGAAAACAATGGAAATGAATTACTTGGCTCTTCCGCGGGCCATCCTTTGCTTTTGCAATCATCTTTCGGAAAAGGGAAGGTGTATTCTTTCCTTTTTTCACTAAACCCCGAAAATAGCGATTTTGTTTTAAATCCCTTATTTATTCCCACCTTTTATAATATAGCCCTATATAGTCATGCCGAAGAAAAACTTTTTTATACACTTGGAAAAGAGAATATTGTCGATTTAAATTTTAAACCGGGTGCAGGCGAGAATATTATTCATATTGTTGATTTGGAAGGAAAAGATGATTTTATTCCCCAATATTCAGGTTTGGGTGATTTGGGCATTAGGTTGAACCTTTACAACAATATTAAAGTTGCGGGCAATTATTTCCTGGTTGAAAATAAAGAAAAGTTAAATTGTTTGTCCTTTAATTACGACCGAAAAGAATCAGATCCACAATGTTACACCACCGAAGAAATCGAAAAAATTATTACAGAAAACAAACTTTTTAATTTTAAAATTCTGCCTGTTGGATTAAATGAGTTGCAGGCCCAGGTTATAGATTCATTAAAAGACAAGAAAGAGTTATGGAAACTATTCATTTTGTTGGCTTTGGTAATGCTTGTTTTTGAAATTCTGGTTATAAGATTCTGGAAAGAATAATTCCCCGTGATTTAATTTCTACTTACTCAAATATTTGTAAATCAACACTTAATTTTTGTTCCTGATTCAGGGTAAAAATATTATGCTTTTACCCGGAATTCAACATGTTTTTTTGGAATAAAATTAAATTATATGCAAATAATGTATATTTATTCAAATATTTATAGATTTTTATGAATTTACTAAAACACTGTATTATAATATTATAACTTTATTATGGAATGAATTTTATAAAAAATATTCGTATTCCTGAAAAATTATTTGCATAAATAAAAATTCTGAAATTATATTTGTCCGGGTATTAATAAAAGATAAAAAAGTATGATAAGCAATTTTAAAAGAGAAGTAAGGCGTACTTTATTTATTTTTCATTAGGAAAGTGGGTTTATAAATCATTAAAAAGCTTTCCGTGAATCGTGAAAGCTTTTTTTTATTTTTATTTATCAAGGTAAACAGAATTATTCAAAAATTTAAACCAGGATTAAAAAAATGATAGAAACATTGACCAGGACAAGTTTAAAGGTACAGGTACTTGAAGCCAGCATGGAGCATGGACATTATGCTCAACAAATTGTTGAAATGATTGAAACGGCTGCCAAAATACGTGGAACCGGTATTGCCAAACGTGATCCAAAATATATAGAACAAAAAATGGCTGAAAATAAAGCCATTATTGCTATTCATGGTTCGAGGGTGGTTGGATTCTGCTACATCGAAACCTGGGATCATGGCAAGTATGTTGCCAATTCAGGCTTAATCGTCGACCCGGAATTCCGCCAGTCTGGCCTGGCCCGGAATATTAAAGCAAGGGCATTTAATTTATCAAGGAGAAAATATCCGCATGCTAAAATATTCGGATTAACAACCAGTTTGCCGGTTATGCGGATAAATACGGAATTAGGTTACCGTCCGGTTACTTTCTCTGAGTTACCAGCCGAAGAAGCTTTTTGGAAAGGATGCAGCAGTTGCGTTAATTACGATATTTTACAACGTACCAGCCAAAAAATGTGTCTCTGTACCGGAATGCTCTACGATCCTTTGTCAAAAAAATAATATTCACTCGACCGGGAATCCATACATTTTTGATGTTTCCAGGATGATTTATTAAATAAATTTACCAATTTTGCAGCCTTTGTTTTAGGGTTGTAAAATTGGTTTTTTATTAAAATATTTTTCAACCTGTTTTTAAATGGTTTAAGAATGATAAATATTGGAATAATAGGAGGGGCGGGGTATACAGCCGGTGAACTTATCAGGGTTCTTTTACATCATCCACTAGCAAATCTGGTATTTATCCAAAGCAGTAGCGGACTGGGAAAACCTATCACTTCAGTACATCGCGATTTAGTGGGTGAGACTAATCTGGCATTTTCTGAACCTGAATTTGAAAATGTTGATATTATTTTTCTTTGCTCCGGACACGGGTTTTCGAAAGAATTTATTCAAAAAACAAAATTGCCAGACCACCTTAAAATTGTTGATTTAAGTGCTGATTTCAGAATAGAATCGGAAGAAAATGATTTTATCTACGGCTTACCTGAAATTAACCGGGAAGATATTGAATCAGCCGAAAAAATAGCAAATCCGGGATGTTTTGCCACCGCCATTGAATTGGCCCTGCTTCCACTGGCTCATCATAAAGCGTTAAATAATGAAGTGCATGTAAATGCAATTACCGGTTCAACCGGGGCCGGACAAAAGCCTACCGAAACAACACATTTTAGCTGGAAAAACAACAATGTGGCCATTTATAAGCCTTTTGAACATCAGCACCTGGCTGAAATAATACAATCGGTAAAGCAATTACAGCCAGATTTTGATTCCCCGCTCAACTTTATCCCGGTAAGGGGCAATTTCAGCCGGGGTATTATGGCAACTGTTTATACCGAATGCCAATGGGACTGGGCAGAAGTGATGCAAAATTATATTGATTTCTACCGCGACCATCCATTTGTTACTGTTATTGATGAAATACCTGATGTTAAGCAGGTTGTAAATACCAATAAGTGTATTTTATTTCCTGCAAAGTATGGATCTAAAATCATGATCGTATCCGTAATTGATAATTTACTAAAAGGGGCTTCGGGCCAGGCTGTTCAAAATATGAACCTGATGTTTGGAATTGAAGAAACAGAGGGGCTCCGGCTTAAATCTATTGCATTTTAATTATTACAATAAAACTAACTAAATAAATCAGAATGAACTTGTTTGATGTATACAGCCAGTATGAGGTGGATTTAAGAAAAGCCAGTGGCTTATTACTTACTGATGTTAATGGGGTCAACTATCTTGACTTTTATGGTGGACATGGTGTTATTTCAATCGGGCACAGCCATCCTAAATATATTAAAGCTATTGAAAACCAGTTACATCAAATTGCCTTTTATACCAATGTTATCAAAAATACTTTGCAGGAAGAGCTTGCTTCAAAACTGGGGCAGGTTTCGGGTTACGAAAATTATAACCTTTTTCTTGGAAATTCCGGTGCCGAAGCCGTAGAGAATGCATTGAAAATTGCGAGCTTTAAAACCGGCCGGAGCAGGATAATTGCCATGAACGGTTCTTTTCACGGAAGGTGTAGTGGATCTATTGCAGTTACTGATAATCCTTCTATTCAATCCCCTTTTAACAGGTGGCATAAGGTAAGTTTTGTTGCCCTGAATGATTTTGAAGCTTTGGAAAAAGAATTGTCAGGCGACGATGTGGCAGGTATTATAATTGAAGGAATTCAGGGAGTTGGGGGAGTGTATGAAGGCAGCCATGAATTTTTGAAAAAAGTACGAGAACTGGCCACTGCCAAAGGTACCTTAATGATTCTTGACGAAATTCAATCGGGTTATGGCCGGACCGGGAAGTTTTTCGCCCATCAGGACGCCGAAATCAAGCCTGATTTAATAACTGTGGCCAAGGGAATGGGGAATGGATTTCCTATTTCCGGTGTTTTAATTTCACCTGATATTCAGGCTAAAAAGGGTATGCTCGGAACTACTTTTGGCGGAAACCATCTGGCTTGCGCTGCAGCTATTTCCGTACTTGACGTGATAAAAGAAGAAAAACTCATAGAGAATGCAGCCCAAATAGGTCAGTTTTTAAAGAATGAACTGAAAAAACTGAATTTTATTAAAGATGTCAGAGGCAGAGGCCTGATGATAGGAATTGAAATGGAAAATGCAGCTGAGTTCAGAAAAAGATTAATTTACGAAAAGCACATTTTTACCGGATTTTCTGGCCCAAATACAATCAGATTGTTGCCTCCTCTTAATATTTCTATTGCCGAAGCGAAAAATTTTATCGAAATTCTTAAATCTCTTTAAAACGGATGGATAAACTAACCATTGTTAAAGTGGGTGGAAACCTTATTGATGATGATGCTGCTCTTGACCGGTTTCTGGATTCATTCGCAAATTTAAAAGGGAAAAGCCTTTTGGTGCATGGCGGTGGTAAACTTGCCACGGATTTGGCTACCCGACTCAATATTGAAACAAAAATGGTGAATGGCCGGAGAATTACCGATGCTGAAAACCTGAAGCTGGTCACCATGGTTTATGCCGGATTTGTGAATAAAAACATTGTTGCCAGGCTTTCGGCAAGGGGAAAAAATGCAGTTGGAATTTGCGGTTGTGATATGAACCTTATCACTTCTCAAAAAAGAAATCATCCGCAAATAGATTTTGGTTTTGTTGGTGATATTACCAAAGTTCAGGCTGATGTACTTAAAGGGTTTATAGATAAGGATTTATGTTTTGTTGTGGCTCCTATTACCCACGATGGGAAAGGGCTGCTGCTTAATACAAATGCCGATTCCGTAACAACGGATTTGGCCATTGCACTATCAGAATTTTACCAGGTTGAGCTTATTTTCAGCTTTGAAAAAGCCGGCGTTCTTAAAAATCCGGATAACAGTGCGGATGTTATAGATATTCTTTCAGAAAAAGAAATTCTTAATATGCAGGAATCAGGGACTATAAAAGCCGGGATGATGCCGAAAACAGATAATGCGCTTAAAGCGGCCCGGGGTGGCGTGCAAAAAGTAATTATCGGAAATCTGGAACTGATTTCCAGTGGAATTTCAAATGGAACAATAATTACCATTTGATGCCCGGGCGCTTGACAATTTCAAATTTAAATGCTTCATTTTTAATTTGTTAACAGATGCAAAACCTTGATCAATATTATCAATTGGCAGTTTCTACGCTTAAAAAACTAATATCTACTCCTTCCCTGAGCAAAAATGAAGAAAAAGTGGCCCTGATTATTCGTAATACTCTTGAAAATCAACAATATAAAGTAAATACCAAAAAAAACAATGTCTGGGCTTATTCTAAAAATTTTCAACCAAGTAAGCCGACCATTTTGTTGAATTCGCATCTCGACACAGTAAAACCAACCGATAAATGGACAAAAGATCCTTTTTTACCTGTTGTGGAAGAGGGAAAATTGTACGGACTTGGAAGCAACGATGCAGGGGGGTGCCTGGTTTCATTAATGGCTGTTTTTTTGGCTTTGGATAATAGGGAGCAGCCTTATAATTTGGTGTTTGTAGCTTCTGCCGAAGAGGAAAACTCAGGCCACGATGGATTTGAATCTATTCAGGATGAATTGGGCAAAATTGACGTTGGAATAGTAGGGGAGCCCACACTGATGGAAATGGCCATTGCAGAAAAAGGTTTGATGGTTCTGGATTGTGAAGCAGAAGGAAAAACTGGTCATGCAGCGCGTAATGAAGGTATAAATGCCATTAACATTGCCATTCAGGATATTAATTGGATCAATTCATTCCAATTTGAAAAAATTTCTGATTTGCTCGGACCGGTTAAAATGACAGTTACCCAGATTGAAGCGGGCACACAGCATAACGTTGTACCGGCCTCGTGTAAGTTTGTTGTGGATGTAAGGACCAACGAGTTTTATAAAAATGAAGATGCATTTAAAATAATAGCCAAAAATTTAAAAAGCAAGGTTTCTGCACGATCGTTCAGGCTCAATTCCTCTGGAATTCCGTTGGATCACCCGCTTGTTAAAGCCGGTTTGGATTTGGGGATGAAATGGTATGGATCACCAACTACGTCTGATAAAGCAATTATGAAAGGATTTCCAACCCTTAAACTTGGACCCGGAGATTCAGCCCGTTCACACACTGCGGATGAGTTTATATGGCTGCATGAAATAGAATCGGGAATTAATAAATACTATGAACTATTGAATAATCTGAAACTAATCTGAAACCATGAATTTTAGTGTGGTTGCTGAAACGTTATCTTTTATTCTCAAAAAATAGGCGCCTGGTTTTAGTTTACGATTTAGTGGAATTTCAATGGTTGAATTTAATTTATCCGAAATCTGAAGATTGGAAATTTGAATTACTTTTCCATCTAAGGCAGCTATTTCATAATTTAATTGTCCTTTAAACTTATAATCACCAATTGCTGAAACTTTTATAGTTCCGTCCTGTACAGGGTTACTGATGATTTTAAAACTACAATTATTGTTTTTTAAATTTTCAACACCACTGACTACTTCTCCAAACTGTAACCAATTAAGATTGAAACCATTATTCTTTGCATAAAACCTTAATGTATGATTTCCCTGCTGCAATTCAATGGTTGTACTATTGGTTTGCCATGCGGTATAACTCCCTGTTGAAGAAAGGTTTAGCAATAATAATTCCAGGCCGTTTTCCAATACCGAAATTTGTGTATTTTTAATGGCCGAATACCTTATTTTTATTGGAACAGTTTGTGTTTCAGCCATGCTGATGTTGTAGTCAAGGTAATCTTCTGTATCAATCCAGCCAACATTTAAAAAACCATCAACATCATTGGTAGTTTGAAGTTGAATTCCTGACATGGCCGAATAATTTTCAGCTTCAATTTTTGCCGGAACTTCCTGAAAATAAGTGGTATCATGTACCGGCATTTTAAGATATATTTCGCCTAATTCTGTCAATTTACCTGTGGTGCCTAACAAATCAATAAAATCATTATTTGAAGCCCTTCCTGTAAACCAGGCATATCTGTATACATGTTGATTATTTTCAAGCCAGTCAACATATTTTATCATAAAATCTTTTTCAAGCTCCAGGGTCATTGGATTTACCGATGCATCCCAGGAAGCAAATTCAGTAACCCAAACGGGTAAGTGGTATTTTTCCCACATATTGTTAACGATGGTTTCCAGGCCGCCATGTCCGTACCAGTGAACTGCAATATAATCCACTTTGCAATTATTGCATTCCATAAAAAAAGTATCGAGCCAGGAGTAGGGATCACTGTATAATGTTTTATCGTATTTGGGATCGTAAATTCCTCCGCTGTAATTCACTGCAGGTGCAACAAGCTTTAAATTGTATGTATTGGCAAGGATTTCCAGTTTTGGCCAGAAGGCGGCTGCCGCTGAAGGGGTCATATTGGCCTGATCGGCAAAATTGGGTTCATTAAACCCTAGCAGATAACCGATTTCCGGATCGGTCTGGTAATACAAACTGGCAGCATCAATTGAACTCTGGGTTCCGTTCCAAATCATTGGAATATATTGTACTTTTTCATCACCCAGGTAATTTAAAACATTTGATGCCGGGTATTGCGACCAGTTGTAAAACCAGGAAATACAAGGCGAAAGTGCTTTTAAATCGGAAATACCGGTAATATCAGCTGCAATTCCTCTTTTGATGCTTTTGGGCTGTGTCAATGAATTAATATGAAATATCGAAATTAAGAGAATTATAAGCGTTAATTGTTTCATTTTTTAATTTTCTGATATTAATAAATTTAATTATTTCATTTTCTTCCATCTTATTTCATCTAATCTGTTTCGAATAGGAATTATTATCCATCCAAAAACATCGAGTAACCAGCAATTATCGGAATAAAACGAATTATAAAGATACTTGTTGAAATCTTCATGATTATCTCTGTATTCCCGGTAAAGTTTTGAATAGTAAAGAATTGAATCTGCTGTTCCTAAACCGACAATTCTACCATCCCTATTGTCAACTATAAAAGGAGCATTGCCCGAAAGGGCAAATTTTTCATCTTTAGTATAATAATATTCCTTAGAATTGTAGAAGAAAATCCACCCAAACTCTTTGGTAACGGTTGACTGTTCAATTAAAATTAAGTCTAAACTAAATTTTATACCCAGATTCTCAACTTCTTTAGATGCAATATTTTTTGCTTCCTGGTAATTAATTGTGGCATTAATTAATTTAGATGGTATATTTTCGAAACATAAAAACTTCTCAAGAAAGATTATTATTGATTTTTTTAGTCTTTCTGTCATTTTCTTATTATTCCTAAATTTAATTTGTAACTTCTAATTTCTAGCTTCTATTTTCTAGTTATACAAATACCTCTTAATACTTTTTTTAGGTGTCTTCACAAATTCTTCTTTTTGAAGCTCAACATTTGAAACTTTCATATAGCCCGGCAAAATATTGTTGATGTCCTTTTTATGATTTTCATAAATTTTTATCAAATCGTCAGGAACTATATTTTCCCGTTCAACTGTTTCAAAATCAGGATATATTAATGCTACTAATTTGTTATCGCGGTGCACAATTAACGATTCGCCAACGGCAAACCGATTGTCGAAAATCGATTCTATTTCTTCGGGGTAAATGTTTTTTCCGTTTGAACCCAGTATCATGCTTTTACTCCGGCCTTTGATGTGAATATTTCCTTCTTTGTCAATAACGCCAATATCACCTGTATGCAGCCAGCCGTCTTCGGTTAAAATATCTTTTGTCGCTTTTTCATTTTTATAATACCCAAGCATTACATTTTCGCCACGTACCATTATTTCGCCTGTAATATTTTCAGGATCAGGCGAATCAATTTTTATCTCCAGGGTATCCACAGCTTTGCCCGATGAACCTGAAACAAATTTTTTCCAGTTTTCGTACGAAATTAAAGGACCACACTCAGTCATTCCATAGCCAACTGTAAACGGGAAATTCATTTTTTTAAAAAACGCTTCGGCCTCACTGTTTATGGGTGCTCCCCCAATTATTACCTCCCTGAAGTTATTTCCAAATACTTCTTTTAACTTTTGGTTGAATTTATTAAGTAAAATATTTTTAATTCCGGGCATAGAAAGCAAAAACTTAATTTTTTTCTGACTAATAACCGGAAGCAGTTTGTTTTTGTATATTTTTTCAATTACCAGCGGAACAGACAGAATCAGTGATGGCTTTATTTCCTGGAATGCCTTCATTATAATTTGTGGCGAAGGTGTTTTTGTGAGTATTGTAATATGGCACCCCATTGTGAAAGGAAAAAGAAATTCGAAAGCAGCGCCAAACGCGTGTGCCAAAGGAAGAAAGGAAACTATTTTATCACCGGCTTTTAGTTGCATGTTTCTTTGGGCAAACCTTATATTTGCTGCCAGGCTGTTGTGGTTCAGCATTACACCCTTGGTTGAACCTGTTGTGCCTGAAGTGTAGCTTATTACCGCCAAATCTTTGTTTAAAATATTTTTCAGGGAAAAATTGAAGGATTTATTTGTATTATTTGTTGTAAAATTGGCTTTTGAAAAAGCATCGATTAATTCACTGGAATTACTTTTTAACATCGAAAAATCATCGATTGCAATTATTCCCTTAACAGCCGGAGTTTTAGAGATATCTATTTTACCCGAGAGGGTCCCGCCAAGGAAAACCAAAACTGCATCGGAATGGTTTATAATTTCATGTAAATCGTCTGTTTTAAAATCAGGCAATACCGGCACTACTACTGCACCAAAAGTAATTACCGACAGATACAGAATTCCCCACCGGGCAGAATTCTTTCCCAAAACGACTATTTTTTCTCCTTTTTTTATGCCGGCTTCCCTGAAAACAGTATGAAACTTTTCAATATAATGGGCTACTTCAGAATAGGTAAATGATTCACCTTCATAATCAGACAGAGCAGTATAATTCCAATTATTTACTATACTTTCCTGCAGGTAGGATACAAAATTTTTATCAAGCATAACATTTTAATTTTTGGAACAAGTGCGAATTTAGTAATATTTCCTATTCCTTAAAATATGTTAAATCTATTCTTTATTATTAATTTAAATTTTTTAGTTAAACTCTTTTTCAGCTTATTTCTTATCTGTTTATTTCTGCTGCATTTTCATTAAATTTGCAGTTCACATTTATATAAAAATGAAGTTTTTTTTGTTCCTGATTGTTCTCTTTTGTACTCAAAATGTATTTTGCCAGGTAGTTACGGTTGAATCTGAACTAAGGGATTTTGAAAATTCGGTTCCAGAGCTTGTTTCAAAATCACGAAGGTTAATTTTACAAAAAGTTTTGTCTGACGATTACCAAAGAATACTAGAAATAAACAAATACCTGGAATCTGAAATCAAAGACAAAAACATAAAGGCACTGGCTGATTTTGAACTCTGGCTTATTTTCCACTGGAGCAAGAAATACAACGATTTGCTTAGCCTTATTGAAAACCTGACGCCTGATATAAAGCCGGGTAGTGAATACCTGTTTTATGAAACTTCATTCCCTGTTTACGATAGCTTGTATAATACTTTGGTAGGAATAAGTAATATTTCCAAAGAATTACTCTTTGAAAACCTCGATAATTCTGATTTACAGGATTTTGAAATTGATTTTTTAAAACTCCATCTCGAATATTGCTTGTTTTCATCCGGAAATTCGACATTGACACAGGATTCGTTGAATTTTAAGTCGGACAGGTATTTAATTAAATATCCATCAAGTCCTTACATGCCTTTTATTAAAAAATTTATCCAATTCAGGTTCAGTTTTTCAAAGTTTAATATGGCCTATGATGTGTTTATAGGATACGGCTTTTTTAAAGGAAAAATTTCTGAACAGCTTGGCGATTATGCCCCTATTGGCTTTTCTATGGATCTTAATTTAAGGAATTTTGTTGCCGGATTTGGAATTGGACTGGGTGTTTCACGATTGGAAAAAACAATATTAATAAACAATATTTCCTGGGAAAAAGAAATGAAAGCTGATATTTTCTTTCCATATATGAGCCTGGGATATAATTTTTTAGCGGGCAAAAGAATTAATTTTCTGCCCTATGCAGGAATATCTTCGTTTATATTAACACCCGATTATAATGATATACAGTCAAACCAGCAACTCGAAAATATTAGTCTGCGATCGGAAGTAAGCCCTTTGTTTGGTATAAGCATTAATTTTTTTGGAAAAAATTCCGGATTTAACAGGTATTCTTATAAACCATATGTTTTTCAAAGCGTTATACGAATAAAGTACACTTATTATCAATCCGGTTTTTCGCAGGATTTTTTTAATATAAGCGGGCAAATGCATACCATTTGCTTTTCTTTCGGTGGGTTAATGAAAAGAGCATACAGGATTTAAAATGAATTGAATATATATAAATGAAAAACAATTTAATTGCAGTACTTATTTTGGTTTCCGCTTTTTTATTTTCATGCGGCAATAATTCTGAAAAAAAGGCAATGAAATTCAGTTTGCCTGAAAAGAAAGAAATGAATGCAAGAAAATCATTTAATCCAAAATTAAATGGTTTTAAATGTGATTCATTGAATATTAAGTCTTTAGCTTCAGCAAATAAAATAAAGGAAATTTATATATTACTTGGCCAGAAACTACTGGATACCTTGAAGTTACCAACCCAACAAATTCCATCCGGTGCCGAAAAGGATGTAATGGTAACAGATTTCAATTTTGATGGTTTTTGCGAGTTTGTGATCCCCGATAAAATGTCATCCCGGCAAGGAGGAATGGATTATTATTATTTTATTTTCGATACGCTTTCAGGGCACTTTATGGAAATCAGATCATTACCTAAATTTATCGGGGGATTTAAACTCGATATCAAGAACCAAAGGGTAAAAATATATTGCCCAAATGAATCCTGTTTTGCTTACTACAAATTCGAAAACTACTCTTTTAAACTGGTACAGGGAGAGTTTAAAAGCAAACCTTAATTCCATTAATGCTTTTTCCTGATTTTTTTCCTTGATTTACTTCATCAAAAGTTGTGTCGTGTCATTTTGTCTTATTGTGGAATAATTTTCAGTCATACTGACAATTTTACAGTTAAAAAAATTAACAAAATAAGTTGTAAAATATTGTATTTCTGCAAATTAACAAATATTAAAACTTCTCTTTGGCTGGTGGCATTTTGTTTGTCGATTTTTTAACAGTAAAAAAAACTGACAAATGTTTAACAATTTAAAAAGGAGGTAATTATGACACTCACTAAAAGAAATGAATTATTTCCGGCATGGTCCAGGTTTTTTAATGATTTCTTCGATAAGGACATTTATGATTATTCCAACAAACATTTTTCAAATACAAATACAACCCTGCCTGCCGTAAATATTAAGGAAGATGACCAGTCTTTTACAGTTGAAATGGCCGTTCCGGGTATGGAAAAGAAAGATTTTAAAATTAACCTTGAAAATGACACCCTTTGTATTTCATCAGAAAAAAGGAAAGAAAATGAAAACAAAGAAGGTCAGTATTACAGGAAAGAATTTAGTTATCAATCGTTTAGCCGTTCTTTTGTATTACCCGATTCGGTGGATGAGTCCAAAATTCAGGCAAAGTACGACAATGGATTGCTAACCATTGAGATTCCGAAAAAGGAAGAAGCGAAACCAAAACCACCTAAATCTATCGAAATAGCCTGATTATAAGGTGGTCTGAAATGTCGAACATTGAGCTTTTGACTTATGAATCTTCGTGCCGGACTTTGTTATCCATTTGTGATTCAATACATTGGTAGAATCACGATGGAGACCAAAGTATGGCGCGAAAGATTGTAAAACTCATTTTAAACAACCCTGTTTAACATAAAATAGTTACTATCTATACTGCTTGTTCCAATTTATCAACCACTTAAAACTAAAAATTATAAACTAAAAAATTAAAACACATGCGTAAACAATTAATTTTATCAGGAATTGTGGCTTTTATTGTAAGCCTGGGTACTATTTTAACTGTTCATTTTGTGATACTCAAGGGTGACGGTGCAGTGCAAATTCAGCACTTAAATTCATCGCCAACCAGCAAGGTGTTGTATCATCAAAATTCAAACGGTGATTTTGAACCTGTCGATTTTACCCAAACTGTCGGAAAAGTGGTAAATTCAGTAGTTTTTATTAAATCTACATATACTTCCGATAGCCGATCCAATTACCAGTACAGGCAATTGCCCGATCCATTTAAAGATTTCTTTAACGATGATAATTTGCAATTCTTTTTTGGTCCTAAAGGCCAGCAACAACAAAAACAAGCTGTGCCACAGGTTGCTACCGGATCAGGTGTAATTATTAACAGTGAAGGGTATATCGTAACAAACAATCATGTGATTGACGGTGCCGATGATATCGAAGTTACTTTGTATGATAACCGTAATTACAAAGCCAGGGTGATTGGAACTGACCCAAGTACAGACCTTGCACTTATTCAGATAAAGGAAAAAGGTTTGCCTGCCATTGCTTTGGTAAATTCTGATGATGTAAAGGTGGGTGAATGGGTAATGGCTGTGGGCAATCCATTTAGTCTTAATTCCACAGTTACTGCAGGAATTGTTAGTGCAAAGGCTCGAAATATAAATATTTTGAAAGATCAATACGCCATAGAAAGTTTTATTCAAACCGATGCAGCCATTAATCCGGGAAACAGTGGCGGTGCACTTGTTAACCTCGATGGTGGCTTGATTGGAATTAACTCGGCAATTGCAAGCCCTACAGGTGCTTATACCGGATATGGATTCGCTATACCCAGCAATATGGTGAACAAAGTGGTGGAAGATTTAATAAAATTTGGTGAAGTTCAGCGTGGTGTTTTGGGTATTATGATTCGTTCGGTTGACGGAAATCTGGCGAAAGAAAAAGATTTGGATGTTACCGAAGGCGTTTATGTAGACAGCCTTTTAAATAACAGTGCCGCTGCAAAAGCCGGAATCAAAGCAGGCGATGTGATTTTAAAAATTGACAACGAGAATACTTTAAGCGCTCCCGTGTTACAGGAAATTGTTGCCAATCACCGTCCCGGGGATAAAATTGTCGTACTTGTTGACAGAAAAGGTACACAAAAAGAATTCAACGTTACCCTGAATAACAGGATAGGAAATACTGATATAGTTAAGAATTCTTCATCTGATCTTATGGGTCGCCTGGGTTGTGAATTGAAACCACTTGATAACAAAATTGCTAAAAAACTTGGTATCGAAGGTGGTGTGCAGGTGACAAAACTTTCATCGGGACTTTTAAAAAGGAACACCCAGATACGTGAAGGATTTATAATTACAAAAGCCGACAATAAGGTAATTAAATCTGTTGAGGATTTTACCAAAATATTGAGTAAAGCGGAAGGTGGGATAATGGTTGAAGGAGTTTACGAAGATATTCCAGGTAAATACTACTATGCTTTTGGACTTGAATAATTCGTTATAAATATTTTAAAATCAAAGGGCTGTCAGAATTCTGACAGCCCTTTTTCTTGCTTATTTTTCATTAAGTTCTTATCTTTAGGAATAAATTCAATCTGTTTTTTTAAAAAAAAATTTAAATGCTTTAAATAATATAGGTATGGCAGGTTCTGAATTTCTAATCCATTCATTTTATTGATTCAATCATAAAATTTATTCAAACGAAATCTCAAAATAGTTTATGGATAAAAATCAAATTAACCAAATTATTAAATCTAAGGGATTTAGCGATTTCAAATGGATTGATGTAAAGGAAATTGTTATAGCCCAATGGGTAAGGTTTAAATGTATGTTCGGTTGCAATTCCTACGGCACAAAAGCAACCTGCCCACCGCAGGTCCCATCAATTGCTGAATGTAAAGCGTTTTTCGGGGAATATAAAGATGCAGTTTTAATTCATATTCCTAAAAAACTTGAAAATCCTGAAGACAGAGTTGAGTGGGGAAAATCGGTCAATGAAAAGCTAATTGAAATTGAAAAGGATATTTTTTTACTCGGTTTTAGGAAAGCATTTATTTTATTTATGGATGAATGTCAGATTTGTAAAGACTGTGCTGTAACCCGTGATGCCTGTCACTATAAAATGCAGGCCAGGCCTTGTCCCGAGGGACTTGGCGTGGATGTTTTTGAAACAGCCCATAAATGCAATTTCCCTATTGAAGTATTAAAAGATTATCGTTCGGAAATGAACAGGTATTCGATTTTATTAATAGAATAATAACATAAAAAAATGGAAATGGCTGACACTTTTAATTTATCAATGGTTTGGTCTTTAGGATCATTCCTGTTTCAGATTATCGTTTTTGGGGCATGCGCCTATTATGTTTCACAAAAACAAACAACAGATAGCATCTTGCTTGCCCTGGGATCGTTCATTCACCTTTTTACCAGTTTATTTTATACCGTTGGTATTCCGGTTCTAACAAGAATGGGTTCCAATATTTATGGTAACACAATGCTGTTTAACATTGTTGGATTTTTCAGTTTTTTAGGTACTATTGCATTTAGTTTGGGATTTGTTCTGCTTATCATTGAAAAATTAAAAATTGATAAATCCGGCGGATAAGTCGAATTGCAGACTATCCTTTTTTTGAAATGTATTTACAAGATGGTTAATTTATCTGTTAAAAATCAATTGTACCTGCTTGCAGGTATTTTTATTGTTATTCTTCTGTTTATTGGCATTACTACCTTATTTACCCTGCAAAAAAACCAGAAATTAAGTCAAATCCAGCGAAAAGCCCTGGAGTTGAATACCCAGGCCCTTATCATGAGAAAAAATGAAAAGGATTTTATTATGCGCGATGCCCGGCAAGCTAATTTTTATGAATCGGGCAAAAGCAAATATGTAGAAGGATTCAAAGCTTCGTTTCGTAATGCAATGGCACATTTCGATACACTGGTTGCTGAGCATGAAGCTATTCCGGTTGAAGTAAAACCAAGGGTGGACAGTATAAAAATTAAATTTGAGTTCTACAACCGTTTATTTATTTCTTTGGTCAACGAACAAACCAAAAGAGGTTTCAAAGATGTAGGCCTGATGGGTGAGATGAGAAAATCTATTGATGAAATTGAAAGCCTGCTTAATGAAATTAATGCCACAGACGGTTTGAAAATTCAAATGGTTCTTTTACGCCGCTACGAAATTGATTATAACCTTTACCGGTTGCCTAAATTTTCGCAGAAATTTATTGCCCAGGTAAGTATTTTTAAGCAAAATGTAATTTCTTATAAAGCTGACAATAGCAAAAAAGAATTCCTTCTTAAGGCAATTGACAAGTATGGTTCGGTTTTTAATGCAATTGTAAATCTTGATTCCGTGATTGGGAACAATGAAAAAGAAGGTTTACTGGGACAAATGGAAAGTATAACCAGCAGGCTCGAACCTGATATTGATCTGGTACTGAATACATTGGTTGCCTATTCAGAAAAAAGTATCAGAAAAAACAGTTTGGTACTCCTTGTACTTATTTTTAGCTGTATTGTTTTTGCTGTTTTAATTGTTTCGGCTATTATAAAAAGAATCTACAGCCTTATAGGAGGCGAACCGAAATTAGTGGCTGAAGTTGCTGAAAAAATCTCAAACGGAGATTTATACACTGCTTTGGATGAAAATTCCAAATTGGTTGGAATGATGAAGTCGATGCAGCTAATGATTCTGAAACTACAGGAAATAGTTGTAAATATTTCTGTATTAACAAATAAAGTCTCTGAAGCTTCAGGAAAAGTGAACCAGGTTGTAAGCGAAATGTCCAATGGTACTAATTTGCAGACAGAGGTAACCGGTAAAATTTCAGGAACAATGGAAGAAATTGTTAAGAACATAGGCCAGAATAAAGATTATGCAAACGACACCAATAAAATTTCCCAGATTGCCTATGAAAAAATAAACGCACTTAACTTAAAATCAGAAGAAAGCATTCAAATTAATAAAAGCATTATAGATAAAATTGGGATAATTAATGAGATAGCTGCACAAACCAATATTTTAGCCCTAAATGCTGCCATTGAAGCCGCGAGGGCCGGCGATTTTGGCAAGGGATTCTCTGTTGTTGCTGAGGAAGTGAGGCAATTATCGGAGCGAAGCCGCATAGCTGCTGATGAAATAATGAAACTTGCCGATCAATCTAAAATTTCAGGCGAAGCTTCATCAAACCTGATGGACCAGACCCTCAGCGAAGTTCAAAAGACCACCGAGTTGGTTGCCGGAATTGTTAACGCCAGTCAGGAGCAGGACATAAGTTCGCACCAGATTAAAAGCGAAATCCAGGGTTTGAATCGGTTTGCTGTACAAAATACTTCTCTTAGCCACGAAATGTTAAGTGCAGCCAGAGAATTGCATAGTTTATCCATAGAATTAAAAAGCCTGGTTTCATTTTTTAAAATTGAAAAATCAACGCATTAAACTTCTCCTTATTTTAGAGATGATGTGCATATAAGATACGCCTGGTATTTTATACTAATTTCAAGGTTAAAATAATGACATTCATTGATTTATGCGGTATTTCTAAGCCTTTCCTTCCGGGAAATCTGAAAACTTCTATCAGAAACAGAGTAATTGGTTTACGATGTTTTATTATTTATCAATATCTAGTAAAGCCATCTTTCATAAATAAATGAAATACAAGAAGTTGTAATTTTTATGCAAAAAGTGCATAAAAAATATACAAAACATGATAAAATCCATGTTCTCTTTGCGCTTAAATACCTACTTTTGTAAAGAAATTCATATTTTATTTATGGTATATCAAATTGATTACCAATGTATCAGAAAATTTTTTACCCTTTAAGCTTATTTAAATGAAAGTACAGGACTATATTCAACGCGAAGATCAATTTGGGGCACATAATTACCATCCGCTTCCGGTTGTGCTGGAAAAAGGACAGGGAATTTTTGTCTGGGATGTGGAAGGCAAACGTTATTTCGATTTTTTATCTGCCTATTCTGCTGTAAACCAGGGACATTGTCATCCTGCCATCATAAATGCACTTACCGAACAGGCAAAAAAATTAACGCTTACCTCCAGGGCTTTTTACAATAATGTTTTAGGAGAATTTGAAGAATATATTGCCCGTTATTTCGGTTACGATAAGGTTTTACCCATGAACACCGGCGCCGAAGCGGACGAAACCGCATTAAAATTAACAAGAAAATGGGCTTATCTCAAGAAAGGTATTCCGCAAAACGAAGCCAAAATTATTGTTTGTGAAAATAATTTCCACGGCAGAACCATTTCTATTATATCCATGTCAACCGATCCGGATGCACGCCGCGACTTCGGACCTTTTACCCCGGGTTTTGTAACTATTCCTTATAACGACATTCCGGCACTCGAAAAAGCGCTGGAAGACAAGAATATTGCAGGTTTCCTGGTTGAACCAATACAGGGAGAAGCGGGAGTTTATGTTCCTGACGAAGGGTATTTGAAAAAAGCCTATGATTTATGTAAATCGAAAAATGTGTTGTTTATTGCCGATGAAGTGCAGACCGGTATTGCCCGCACAGGCAAAATGCTTGCCTGCGATTGGGAAGGGGTTAAACCCGATGTGTTAATTCTCGGTAAGGCTATTTCCGGAGGTGTTATACCTGTATCTGCAGTTTTGGCCAATGATGATATTATGCTTTGTATTAAACCCGGTGAACATGGTTCCACTTTTGGTGGTAACCCTTTGGCCGGTAAAGTTGCCATTGCAGCGCTTGAAGTGGTTATAAACGAGAAATTGTCTGAAAATGCAGAGCACCTGGGAAAACTTTTCAGGGAAGAGCTGAAAAAAATCAAATCTTCAAGGGTAGAGTTAATCCGAGGCAAGGGTTTGCTTAATGCTGTGGTGATAAAGCCTTTGAACGGCAAAACAGCCTGGGATGTTTGTCTTGCTTTGCGCGACAATGGTTTATTGGCAAAACCAACTCACGATCATATCATCAGGTTTGCCCCTCCGCTGGTTATTACTGAATCGCAAATACTGGAGGCTGTCCGGATTATTAAAAACACCATAGAAGCAATGGACTAGTAAAAACCTGATCTAATCAGTTGAGCCGGACTTGTACAATTTTATAAGCCGGCTTTTTTTATTTACTTGTTTTGACGGATGAATTTAAAAATGAAACCGGACTTTCATTGAGCAACAATGGTTTTATTTCATCCGCAGGAACTTCGATGGTAATAAAACCTGAGGAAAAAGGGCCAATTTCATAAGGATTGTAGACAAAACAAAGCACATTATCCTTAAAATAAAAATTATCGATGGCTTCAATCCTGGCATCGTCGAAAAAAACATTTATGCCATTTGCTTCCATCTCATTTTTTTTATTTTCAAGAATTTCTGACAATTTTAATTTTGATTCCGGACTGAATATATCGTCTATTCCAACAGTATCACCGGTTTTCATATTAAAGTGCAGGTATTTCATGTTGGGTAAACCATGTGCACCGCCTGCGTAAACATAACTTTCAATTTCGAAGGATAAGAAATAATTATTGTTGTAAATAATTTTCGATGAACGGATAAGTTCATAGTTAAGCGTATAGCTTCCTACAATATCGCCCATCTCTCTTTTCAGGTTCAGGCATTCTTCGCGATAAGCCGGTGTAATGGCTTTTACCAGGGTTTGGATGTTTTCATTTACATCGGTCGAAAAATCGAGTTTTTCAGCGTTAAAGAATTGCCTGTTAAGTTGTTGCCTTACCTTTTCTAAAATTTCTGTATCCTCGTAATTGGCAATAGCGGTAAAACTGAATTTTATGTGGTAAAAATTTGAATCGGGCAGGGCTTCATCAAGGGGAATTTTGGTTTCGAATTCAATCTGTTTTGGTTCAACTGGTTTATATGCCTTTTCAGGATTTTTGCACGATACGATAATCAATACAAGAAAATATATTGTAGTTAATTGCTTCACTTTTAAATAGTTTAGTTTTGTTTTGGACGCAATTCGTTTTAAATTCCGCCATTAACCTTGATTTTGCTGCAAAGATATTTAAAGTTTGCTTGATTTTACAAAGGCCAAACGGATATTTGGAATTTTTTTGTGTTGAAAAGCGTAACTATTTGTTTTGATAAATGCCAAAAATAAGGTCACTGCTTTTATTTTCAATATAAACCTTTTCTGCTTCAAATACATCCGTTAAAATTTTGGATGTTTCATCTGTAGTTTGTACAAAATGATGTGCAATATCTTTAAAAAGCAGTTGTAACAGGTTACCTCCAAGTTCCGCCTCATAAACCGTTGAAAACAGTTTTTTAAGATTTGGCCTGATAGATTCTGAATCAGCAGCTTCTGAAGGATCAGCAAGAAACATTGTGATGAGACCGGGTACAACAAATTTGGTTTTTACCTGTTGTGATTTATACTTTATCCTGAATTTTTCAGGAATTTTCTGTAATAAATCGTTTATTGCATAAATTTGATGACCAGGAAACTGAAACCTGTTCGCCCCAACATATTCATGAACAATTAAATAGCCATCTTTTTTCAATATTTTTTTTACCTTTTCAAGAATTTGGGCTGTGGGTTTAAAATGGTGTAAACTGGCATAAAAATGAACTACATCGTATTCTTGGTTATTCGCCTCCAACTTATAAAAATCAGCAACTTTATAGTTTAAATTCGTAAAACCCTGTTCTTCGGAAATTTTATTTGCTTTTGCAATTAATAAAGGGGCAATGTCAATGCCGGTTATAGATGAGAAATTTGGGTATTTTGCAAACCGGAGTTCGTGGTGTCCGCCTCCACAACCAATGGATAACATCTTTAAATTAAATCTGTCAGAGAGATATTCAGAAACCACAAAATCTTCATAACCACAATTTTCATCCCCGCTTATTAAATTATTCCAGTGATTTTTTATTTTCGGAATATCCCAATAATTGGCTGTTTCAATATCCGTTTGATTAAATGCGCTAATGGTGCGATTTTTTGATTGAAAATTAAATTTGCTTAATATGAATCTAAACCCTCTTAATTTCAACTTGTAGGCTGCTTCCTTAAAATCCTCAATGGTAATAAGATTCATCTGATGGTTTTTAGTGGGGTGTTAAATTTCGAAATGCCCGAAAATTTAAACCCTGAATAATATACTTTAGGCGTTTAATGGCTTTTTTTATTTTTCTTCTGGTCATTTTGATTATTTTGATATAGACTACAATATTAATTCTTTTTCAATTAACTATATTTTACTAATGTTTCGCTTAAGTCGTAAATTATTGGATTCTATAGTTTTAATTTTACGGAATTTATTAATCACATGAAATTTAATGTATTAAAATTTCCATTTTTCAATAAATCCTTTGGTGGGTTTTAGTGCTTTGGTGACTTGGTGGCATATGTAATTCTGCCACTAAAGCACCAAAACACCAATTTGCACCAAAATATCTGACAAATTATTCTTATCATGCATAATATCAGTATATTATATAATCTTAATTAATCTGCGAAACATTAGTATTTTATTGTTTTTTTTATAACTTTACTATTTAAAACTAACGGTTAAAAAAAATTTATGAAGATTTGTTGATCTGCATTTATACGTGAGTTTGGATTGTTAATACTGCATAAATGAATAATTTCTAAAATTTGAATATGAAAAAGGTGATTTTCTTTCAAATACTTCTTTTAAGCCTTGTTTCGTGTACTAAAAAGAACTTGAATCGATTTAACATAATTTTTAATGTCCTTTTGACATTAATCTTTGTTTCCTGTGAGAAAGAAAGCATTCAAAAAGATGCATTTTTAACAGGGGATAAAGATGGGAATTATGAATTAATTGATAATCCAATATCAATAAATCCGGTCACTTATTTTGTAAAGGATACGGTTACCATTGACAGTTTGAACCTGGATATCAACGGAGATGCACAAGCTGAATTTTTATTTTTTTTAATCCAAAAATTTTCTCCGGATGATGGATATAAGAACTATCCCATTATTCAGGAAATCAAAATTATAGCTGATGAAAATGTTGAGATGCAATATCTTGAATTATTACAATCTGGTGGTTATGTTAAATCTTCGGCTATTGGCGATACAATTGATGAGCAAAGGCTCTGGGTTTTTCAAAAAAGTTTTAATTTAATTGAGGTTAGTGGTAATTTTAGAATAGCCCCAAGGACCGGTATTCCTTATATTTCTTTCAGGCTTAACAATAATCTTTTTGGATGGTTTAAATTCAATATTGAAGATGATATGAATTGGGTAATAAAAAGATTTTATGTTGATGAATATTGTATAAAAGATCAGGATTTTTAATTCATTTTTCTTTGAAATCTTTGTTTTTATGTTTCAGGTTTTGATTTAAAGATTTTAATAAATTAATAGAACCAACCCGTAAATGGGTTGTTTCTATTTACAATAGTTTACTTTCACCATATAGAAGTACACCCATTTATTGATTGTCAAAGAAGATTTCAAATTTTTAAATATTGTGGTAAAACCTTTATTACTTTGCTTTCGTGTATTAATTTTTATTTCATTTTGGGCCATCATTTTATTTTGATAAAGAGAAAAAAAATCTGACTTTTGGTCTTTAGCCTTTAATTAAACATGATAGAAATAAAAAGAATACACGAAAAATTAAAAGTTTCGGACTTTATAAAATTAATTCCTTTTTTTTTGTTTTTCACCCTGTTAACCTGGTTGGTTTCTGATCATATTTTTTTTGGCGATACCATTCAATTAGGTGCAAAGCATGGTTTGTTCTTTTACGAAAACAATTTTTCAGCTTTTCTGCTTCCTGATAATTTGGACAGTGGCCACATACCGGCTTTTGGGATGTACCTGGCAGTGTGCTGGAAAATTTTTGGAAAATCACTGTGGGTGAGCCATTTTGCAATTTTACCTTTTTTGATTGGAATTGTCTGGCAGTCTTTTATTTTGTTAAGAAAATATATTCATGCCAGATATATCTATTATGCCCTGGCTCTTTTTCTGGCTGATGCTACATTTTTAAGCCAGGCTACGCTTGTAAGTCCCGATATTATCTTGATTTTCTTTTTTTTATTGGGATTGAATGCAATTGTAAGTAATAAAAAAAATCTTATTCTAATTGCATTTATTGGTCTTGCCTTAATTAGTATGCGCGGTATGATGATAATTCTGGCCCTGATAACCATAGATCTGATTTCAAATGTAAAATTTGATTCGTTTAAATCAGCCCTTACAAAATTATCAGCCAGATCACTCATTTATCTGCCTTCGGTTCTCGTCATCCTTTCGTTTTTAATCTATCATTATTTTGCCAAAGGATGGATGGGTTACCATAAAAATTCACCATGGGCTGATAGTTTCAGGATTGTTGGTTTTCGGGGATCGGTTTATAACACCGGAATTCTTGTCTGGCGGCTCATTGATTTTGGACGCGTTTTTCTTTGGATGTTTGTATTTACCTTTATTATTCTGAATTTTAAAAGAGTAAAGGACGATCGGGTTTTAAAACAACTTGCGGTTTGTTTCGTCATCGTATTGATTAGTTTATCAGTTAGTTTGGTGGTGTATTCCGGTTTAAGCCAGCACAGGTATTTAATGCCTGTAAATTCGGTTTTTTTATTATTAACCTGTTATCTTTTATTCGAAAAGCTGAAATCAGAAAAATTAAAATATTACCTGTACGGTTTTTTACTAGTTGGAATGTTAAGCGGTAATTTATGGATATATCCTGAAAAAATTTCGGTTGGATGGGATGCAACCCTTGCCCATTTACCTTACTATAATTTAAGGGAAAAAATGAATTTGTATTTAAATGAAAATAAAATTGAATTTGAAAAAATTGGTTGTGATTTTCCTAATCTGGCGGAACAAAAATACCTTGAACTGAATAATGACAACCGCAAACATAAAGAAAAAGAAACCGGATTGGACGAATACATTCTATATTCTAATATATACAATGGGTTTAGCGATGCGGAAATTCAAAAACTTCATTCAGATTTTGTTTTACAAAAAGAATTTAAACAAATGGGAATTTTTTTAAGGTTGTATAAAAGGAAACGATGACTTAAATAAAAATTTCATAACAATATGTATTTTAGTTAATTGGAAACATTTTACAGATAATGATTCATCTTTGTCATAACAATGGTTTTAAATGGTTAAACCGATTAAATATCTGGTTTAAAGGATTTATTTTCAATGGAAACAAATTAATGGATGAGGATTCGGTTTTCGCGGAATTAGTTCAAATTAATGATTTAAAGGATTTTAAAAACTGGCTGTTGAAATCAAACGGATGTTTTTCAATCGTTTTAAAAAGCGAAAAGGGTGTTTTTGCCGCAGTTGATTCGATAAGAAGTTTACCATTATTTTATAAACTAGCTGAAGGAGAGATATTCATTACTGATAATCCCATAAATGAAGACAAATTCTGGTTTGATGAAATTTCGGTTGAAGCTTCAATTGAATTGGAAACCGCTGCTTACGTTACCGGAAATAAAACACTGTTTAAAAATATTTATCAGCTGCAGGCGGGCGAGTTTTTATTTTTTTGTCAAAATAAAATAGTCACTGAATTTTATTCCGGTTGTGATGCAATTCAAATCACCAACAAGGACTTTTCTTCATTGATGAATCAATTACAGTTATTTTTGAATAATTCTTTTCATCGTTTGTTAATTTCACTAAAGGGCAGACAAGCCGTAATCCCGTTAAGCGGAGGTTATGATTCGCGATTAATTGCACTGATGTTAAAAAAATCGGGACACCGGAAAATAGTTTCCTTTACCTATGGCAGAAAAGGAAATTTAGAATTGGAGAATTCGAAAAAAACGGCTGATGTTTTAAATATTCCCTGGATTTTTATTGATTATAACGATACCTTAACCAGCGGGTATTTGAACGATGATACTTTTAAAAAGTATATTCATTTTGCTGGAAAGGCTTGCTCCATGTTTTATATGCAGGATTATTTTGCAGTAAAGTATTTACATGATAATAAATTGATTGAGAGCGATGCAGTTTTTATTCCGGGCCATTCCGGCGATTTTATTGCCGGAAGCCATCTCAGGGAAAACCTTTCATTTACAAAAGATAAAACAATTATAAAAAAGGCTGTTTTTTCTGCTACGTTTAAACAAAACAATTATAAAAAACACAGAAAATTATTGGAAACCAGTATTGATAATTTCATCATTAATGTTAAGGGCAAAGAATACGGGTATCAGATTTTTGAGTATTGGGATTTATTGGAAAGACAGGCAAAATTTATTGTCAATTCAGCCAGCGTTTTCGATTTTTTCGGATATGAATTCAGATTGCCTTATTGGGACAGGGAATTGGTTGACTTTTTCCAGACTGTTCCGTTTGAATTTAAATTGTATAAAAAATTGTATAACCAGGTACTGGAACAGGAATATTTCATGCCCAATCAATTGAATTTTAAAAAAGAAATTCAGGCAAGTCCGATGCAGGTAAAAAAACAACAATTAAAAAATCTAATCCGGCCATACTTGCCAAAATGGTTAAAGCTAAAATATCTTGTAAAAAATGACTGGATGGCCTATTCAATAATAACAAAACCTATGCTTGAAGATTTGGAAAACAAAAAAATTAAATACAAATTTAAAGCTGACTTGTATAATTCCATCATTTCAAAGTGGTATACTGAAAGCTTTTATCGGTAGCTTACGCACAAATAAAAAATATTTATTAAAACGCTATATCTTAAGATGTAAATACTACTGGTTGTCGCGGATAAAATATTTTAATGCTTAAATGGAATGAATATTTTAACATTTAAACCTTGAAAAGCCAGGTCTTCCCCAGACTGGTTAAATATTAAACCCTGATTTGTCATTAGAAAAATTCAAATAACAATTTTGAATCGAATTTAATTGGTACTTTTATATTTCTAAAGAATGTTCAGATTAAATTTGCAAATAACAAATCAATAGCTTTTATTCGTAAAACCCGGTAAATTTTGCGAAAATAATTTACCTTGATTCATTTCAAATCGCACCGCATTCATTAGCTTATTCAGACATTATTTATCAATATTTTCAAAGAATTTTCACTTATTTTTTATAATACCCTGGTGAAACTATATTATTTGCAGTAAACTAATAAATTAAAGATATGAAGAAAATACTTTTATTGTCAGCATTAATATTAGTAACTATTAATATGATGGCCCAAACTCTAACTTTTGATATTGCCACTTATACAACGCCAAAAGGCTGGACTAAAGAACTGAAAGGAGACCGGGTTGAATTTTCAAAAACAAATCAAAACGACAATACCTGGTGTAAGATTATTTTGTATAAAAGCATTCAAAGTCAGGCTGATATAAAGAAAGATTTTGATTACGACTGGAAAGAATTGGTTTTAAAAGCCTATCATGTAAACGAACAAAATCCGCAAACTCAAACCAGCGAAGCCGATGGTTGGAAAGCAATGAATGGCGCCGGCACTTTTACCTTTAATGGGTCAAATGCAATGGCACTATTAACCACTATCAGCGGGTACGGAAAAACAATCAGCATTGTTACACTCACAAATGGACAGGCTTATATGCCAGAAATTGAAGCATTTTTAGCAAGTATCGATTTAAAAAAACCAGAAATCAATAAAACGGATGTAAAAAATTCTATCTCCAACAACAAACAGAATATTGCTAAAAAGGACAAATTTGCTTTTAATACTACCAATTTTGATGATGGTTGGGTAAGTACTGTTCAGGAAGACTGGGTGGAAGTTAAAAAGGGAACCATAAGAGTTTTAATTCATTACCCAAACAAAAATGCGGATGCGTATAATTCTGTATTGTTAGATGGTTTAAAAAATGCATGGGACGTGTTGGTGGCACCCAGGTACAGCAGCGCGAGAAATTTTGAGTTTAAACCGATTACCGGCTGGGAATCAATTGAGTTTGCCGAGGCCGATATGACTGAAAAATCGACTGGAAAAACTTTGCACGTTGTCCTGTTCAAAAAGAATTATTCCAATGGCAGTGGAAAATACCTGGAGTTTATAAGTCCTGACAAAAGTTCATTTGAACAGGAATTTGGTGTTTACCATCAGAACTCATATGGTTGGGAGAAAATGGAAAATATGGCATATTATAACAAATTTGCTGTGGCTGCCGCTGATCTTGCCGGTAAATGGACAAGTGATTTCTCCGGTGCTATTCAATATGTAAATGCCAATACAGGTTTGGATGCAGGCATGGACACCCATGCATCCAATGAGAATTTTATATTTAATTCTGGCTCAACTTATAATTGGGATTTAGCGGTTGCAAGCGGGCCTGTTGGAAATATTAAATTTCAAAGTGTAAAATCTAGTGGAACCTATTCTATGTCAGGTAACTGGCAGGTAAATTTGTCAGATATTGAGGGTAAGCCCCGTAATTATAGTGTTTATTTTTCTTGCATAAAAGGTTTGCGAATTTTATGGCTTGACAACCGGCCTTTTGCCAAAGCTGAATAGAACTTTATTCACAACCCTTAACTTCAATAATTCATTTCTGTCATCAATTATTTCAAAATGGTAGTTTGAAAGTTTTAAGAATAATCAAAATTATTCAGGATACAAATTCATTTGTTTTATTCGAAGCGTTCCTTATATCTGCAATGTTTGCATAAATTTTCAACCGCCTTTCTGTTGGTAAACCCATTGTAAATGGATTTGGCCCTTTCGTTTTCAATAATTTCTGCGAAATCACTTTTAAAAATATTGCCAAGATTTATTATCCCTTCGCCATCAAGGCAACATGGAACAACGGTACCATCGGCTAAAATGCCCACCTGATCGCGTAAAGCGTAACAAAAACCATTTTCATTCAAATGTTTATTCTTTAAATCGGGCCACTCGAATTCAAAATCGGTATTTAAATAAAGTCGTTCCCGCAATTTTAACCCCTTGCCCGGTGTGATTTCTTTCATAATATCAAAATCAACAGGAAATCGCTCTGTGATGGTTTTAATGACGTTGCGGTTCAGATCATTCACTTCAGGCCTTGATTTATCAAAATTCCACAAGCGCAGCGAAATGTACATTTGGGTTTTTTCAATGGCTTTTTCTGTAAAATCAAGAATATCAGAAAGGTAGCCAGGTTTTTTATTTTCAGTAAAACTATGTAGCGAAAAATTGATTTGCCTGATGGCGGGTTTGTCCAACAATTTATCCCCCAATTTATCAATCAATACACCATTGGTGGTAATATTTACATGGAAATTGCCGGTATACGAAATGTCTAAAAACTCAGGAATTTCGGGGTGGAGCAGGGGTTCGCCTTTAACATGAAGGTAGATGTAACCGGTAAATGGTTTTATCTGGTTAAGGATGTATTGAAACGAATCAGTTGTAAGCCTGGCGGGTTTTTGGTTACTTTTCTGGCAAAAACTACAACTCAGGTTACAAACATTGGTAATTTCGATATAGATTTTTTTAAATAGTTTCATTCATTCCCTTCCAACAATCTTTTAAAGTTCATTTAATAACCATTTCCATACTGGCAATGCTTTTAATTTATATCCAGATTTTTCAATTTCTTCATCTTGATCGTAAGTTAGGATCAATCCTTCGTGGTAATTTAAATATTCCATTGCACTTAATAATCCAGACACTTCCCTTTTTATATTGGTATCGTTTAATTCAAAACAGACCTGAAAAATTCCATTAATTTTGTTATCCAATGTACAAATAAAATCACATTCCTTTTTTGCATTGAAATAATGGACCGTATTCTTCTTTTTTAAGATATTAAAAACAAGATTTTCTAGCAATCTTCCCTTATCTTTCGTGGTTGAGGTTGAAATGAGTGGTATAAAAGCATTATCTACAATATATAGTTTTTTTTCATTTACCAGTTGTTTTTTAAAACTGAAATCGAACTTGTACACTTGTTTGCCTAAAAAACTAAATTCGAAATATGAAATAAAATCCTTTACAGTTATTTTACTTTCGAGGTTAATATTCTTTGAAACAGAGGTGTAACTATACCTTCTGGCAAAATTAGTTATCAAATACTGGAAAAGCTCACGCATTTCGTATACTTTAGAAATACTGTATCTTAAAGCAATATCTTTACTTACAATATTATCGTAAATATGCCTTAAAATATCGTTGTCGTTATATTTAATGTATTCAGGCATGCCTCCATGGTGAAGATATATTTCAAAATATTTGGTTAACAGTGCTCTTTCGTCAGTTTTATAAATTGAATTATCTGTAATTTCCAGCCCATTGTATTTTAAAAATTCTCTGAAGTCGAAAGGATAAAGCGATATTTCAATATACCTTCCGGTTAACCTTGATGCAAGTTCGCTTCCCAATAAATTGGAATTTGAGCCGGTAATAATAAACTTAAAGCCATCATCGTAAAATCTTCTTACAAATGATTCAAACTTATCCACGTTTTGAATTTCATCTATAAAAAATGTTTTGGCCTGACCATATAATTCAATCAGGCATTCATAAATTTGATTAAAGTCCTGGGCATGGAAACCCAGCCACCTTTCATCATCGAAATTAATATAATACCACGGTAATTCATTGTAATACCGTGAAATGATCTGTCTCATTAGAGTAGACTTTCCACTGCGCCTTATTCCGGAAATAATTAAGACATGTGGAATCTTTAATTTTTGATCAAGTTCATTTAAAAGATTTCTTTCAATGCCGTTTTCGCTGGCGATAATTTTAGCATGTTGCTCAATCAGTATTTCTTTTATAAGGTCTTTGTTCATTAAAGATATTATTGATTATTGGTAATATACAAATATACTAAAAATTGGATATTAATAATAGCCAATTTTCAAAAAAAGGAGTTTAATTTTTTCTCCTTAAGAGGATTTATTAGATTTTACCACTTTATGTTTTGCTCAATAAATTTAATGAGACTGTCTGCCATCACCATCTGCTCTTTTACTTTTGGGTGGCCGGGAGTATTTTTAAACGGCACAAACAGCGTGTAAACCATCGGATCGTTCAGTGAAGCTACTGCTTTTTCAACATATCCAGGCCAGGGGGAGCCTTTCTTTGTAATGTCCATGTTACCGAGCATACAAATGATGTGGGCATTATTGTATTTTTCGCGTATACTTTTTACAAATCCGGCATACGACGAAATGATTTTTTTCTCGTCGGGTTTGGGTTTGTTTTTAAAGCGATATTGGTATTCCTTGCTTTTAGGCATATTCACAATCCATGAATCGTTTTGAAACAAATTGATAACCACCACATCCGGGGTGAATTTTGAAAAATCCCATTTGCTGAGTGAATCGTTTGGGTTAAGCAGGTCGTACATTTCGGGCATAATTAATGGGAACCAGCTTACCATTATTCCAATTCCGCTTCGCACAGTGTAATTACACTCTGCATTGAAATGTCTGGCTGTTATGGCTGCATATGTTAGATAATTGTTGGTAAATATACTGTCGGAACGGTCCTTACCGGAATAATCTTCTACACCATAGCCAGCGGTGATAGAATTGCCGAAAAACTCAATTTTTCTTGTATTTTTTACCGGTGAATTAAGAATTACTGCTCCTTTATCGGGCACGAAGCCATAAAAAGAAGTAGTTCCCCGGTTCCATTCGGTGCGTTTGTATATTTTAATGTTGTGGGGTTTATCAACCAGACCAGAGGCCAATACATACTCTTTTTTTATTGTATCTATCCGTAAAATACTGATGCTGTCGTTATCAATTATGATATTATAGTAATTGTCGCCTTTGCTGTCTTTAAAAGTAGCTTTAATACCGGTTCCCTTAAAATTAATTTTAACCTGGGTACCGCTCCAATAAAGCTCTGCCAGTGAATCTTTCATGCTAACGCGGCCCTGGTATGAAATATCTGTGCTGTTAAACGGAACAAAAACAGCAACCGGGGCATTTTCCTGGCACGAAAGGTTTATAATCCAAAAGAAATTAATTAAAATAAGGTATTTGACTTTCATAAAGAACTAATTTACAGATTTTTGGGTTTATAAATGTCGAATATTGAACATCGAATGTTGAATGATGAATTTTTTGAACCAGATAGTGGATTGCAAGATAGGGATTTTTGGAATTTTTTTGATTAGGATATTTATTTATTTACAACTATAATTTCAACCCTTCGGTTTTGATATCTTCCTTTTTCTGTTTCATTTGTTGCAACCGGAGAACCGCTTCCTTTACCGGAAAAAAACTATTTTTGATTTTGAAAGAATGTTCGTTTTCAAATTGATTTGCGCTCTTTCAAATTCTCCCTTAAAAGTTTTCTTACCATTTTATCCACTTCAATATTCAGGTTTTTAGTTTCATTTTTTTTCTGGTGGGCTTTCACTTTTATCAGTTTAATCGGGTGTTTCTCAAGTAAAAGTATGAAATGCCCGACTAACTCAGGATTTTGAATGGGGTTTCCTGCCTTTGTCTTGAAACCGGCTGTTTTTAATCTGTCTTTTCTATCAACAAGTCCTACAACATATTGACTATCAGTGTAAATATGAATTTCGTCGAAACCGGGTTTTTCTTTCATTATCCATTCGATGGTTTCGATGCAGGCTTTAAGTTCCATTCTATTATGCGTGGTATCTGCCTCAATATCGCTCAGCCTTATCGTTTCCCTGCCTGATATTATTATTGAAGCCCAGGCACCGGTTTTTATTTGTGTATGGCAACTGCCATCTGTATAGGCTGTTACGATATTGATCATTTGGAATTTATTAAATTTAGAATTGCTTATCTTTTAATTTCAGATAAAATTATAAATTGCATATGCGTTATTATACCAGCAATTAGGTTAAAAAATTGAAAATCAATTTGTTTACCCCGTCCCTGTAGGGAGCAAATTGATTTTCTTCACTCCCTTCAGGGCAGGGGTAAATGAAGAAAATCGATTTGATACTTCAGGTATAAAGACGAACAAGCATTAATTATAATATTCGAAAGATCGAACGCCGACCAATAGAAATAAATTTTAATAAAAAACCCTGCCAATTTATGATTTTCAATTTTTCTAGTTGGCAGGGTTAATCTTATTCTTTACAATTTTGTTATTTCTTCACTTTATCAAATCCTTTTTCCTTACAATACTGGTGTGCCTGGTGCATAAAGGCCTGTAACCTGGTTTCGAGGCCTGTGGTTTCCTGGCCATCGTAGGCTATGTTTTCCCAGGGCAGATTGTCGAAATCCTTTCTTATCACATGCGAAACGGATGTAATTAAAGTTCCCGGCATGCAGGTAAAAGGAAGTATGTTAACTATTCCCGAAATATTCCGCTTAGCCAGCGATACAGCCGCTCCAATTGCCATAGGTGGATCTCCATCATAATTTTTGTGAATGTAAGTTCCACAAGCTTCAAGCATATCATGCAGATGTACATCAGGCTTGAGTTTCATTATTTTTTCGGCTGGCCCGGTTATTTTTTTGGCAAAATAAATCTGCGACATTTCCTGAATTTTTGATTTAAAGAGCCCTTTATAATCATTTTTCCACACGCTATCGCGCCAGTAACGGTAGGTGGAATAACTTATCCATTCGGCCATAGGGGCCATAATGGTTTCTGCTCCAAGGGCTTCAAGCCGCCTTACAATATTTGCACTGCAATAATCATTATCCCGCATAAAAATTTCACCAACAATGGGTATCAATGGTTTCAGCGAGCCATTCACCTTGGGTATTGCACTGAACTGGAGCGCTGCTTTTCTTATAACATCAGGCAGTGAGCCGGAACTTTTTTCAATGGCAATTTCAACCTCCTTTAAGGCTTCCTTGTAAATTCTGTCTGATTCTCCTTTAATTGCTTCGTATGGCCGGGTTTCCTGCAACATTTTCCGCAAAAAATCAACGGCAACCATTCCCTTCCACGCGCCAAGCCTGAATTTGGTTGACTGTCCGGGAACAAGCGTTTCATAAGCATCATCGTTGCTGGGTGACACAATTTCAACATCATGATAACCAAGCCTGTCAAATATATGACGCTGCAGCTTATTGTATTGTCCAAACCGGCAGGGTCCGTTGTGATCTGGCATAAAGAAGGCAATGTTTTTGTGATCGATGCCCGGTTCCATTATTTTTTTCAGGAAACTCCCCGTAGTTGCTGTTAAAGGAAAGCATTCCTGCGAAGAAGTGTGTTTCCTGGCTAATTCTACATCTGTTTCGTCCGGCATGGGCAAAACTTCAGCTTTCATGCCGCAGCTCCGCACCGCAGCAGCAACAGCCAGGGCGCTATCGCGCATATACGGAAAATATATAATTCTGTTTGGATTTAAATGCCTTTTAATTGTCCTGATTTCTTCGGCCTTTTTGCCCGCCATTATCTTCTGGTAGCCTGCCAGGCTATCAAGGAAAGCTTCGCATCGGGTAAGTAAACCGGCATCGGCACTGTGTTCGTCCACTTCAAGTAATAAAAACGGTTTTCCGTTCATTTCCTTTGTAACAAAATGGTGAAGAAAAGAATCGGGGCCGCACCTGAAATTACTCATGTATACCGCAAACAAATTCTCGTTTTCTCTTACAATGCTGGCAGCAGAAAGGATTTTTTGCCCGTTTGGCCAGTACATTTTATGGTAATCCTTAAAAACTTCATTGGTGTCGAGCGGCAACATATCCACCGGAATAGGGAGTACGTCCATATTGATAAGTTTTTCAACCAGGTTCAGGTTGAGCAGTGTATCAGTGGTATTGTAAGGCCTGCCTATAATTACCATGGCCTTTTTCCCTTCCGGGAGATTTGATAGTACTTCTTTTCCCCTTTGTGCTACAGATTTTTCAAATTCTCCCTGAACCGCATCGGCTTTCATAATTGCTTTAACAACCCTGGCACGGCCAATACCAAATTTTTCGGCCATGAATTTCGAGAGTTCATCATTTAAAACCCTTCCAAAGTATTTAAAGTGCAAAGTTGGAATTAACAGTTTATTCTTTGCCGGATTGTTATGCATGGATGCCTTTACCATAAACGGGTACGACTGGATCCACGGGCAATTACAATTTGATGTCGGATTGTTTTTCGAAGCTTTCGCATTTACAATAAAAGGTGTAAAGACGTAATCCACGCCTTTTTGAATTAAGTTATGAATATGCCCATGCATCACTTCTACAGGGAAACAGGTTTCAGCAACTATCGATTCCAGTGAATTTGCAACTATCTGTTTATCCGTTTTATCCGATATTACTACATGAAAACCAAGTTCTTTGAAAAAAGTCCGCCAAAACGGGAATTGTTGGTAAAATATCATCAAACCCCTGGGGAGACCTATTGAAATCCTTTCATTCTTAGGCTCTTCAACATAATCGCCCATCAACATATTCACCCTTTCTTCAAAAAGGTTTGGAATGTCTTTGCCTTTTCCTTTTCTGTCTTCTACTTCGTATTTATCACATCTTCCACCAAAGAACAAAGGTTTTGATTCACCTTCTATCCTTACCCGCTGAATTTCGCAAAAGTTCGAACAACTCTTACAGGTAAATTTGTCCAGTACGAATGGGAGTTTAGCTACTTCAAATCCCTTAAACCTTGTTTTCTGACCGGGCTTCATTGCGTTTCGGGCAAGTATCGCCGCACCTATTGCACCAGTAACATCGAAATGGGGTGGAATAATTATCTTTTTGCCTGTAACTTGCTCAAAAGCAGCCACTACCGCTTTATTATTGGTTACCCCGCCCTGGAAAAATATTTTGTTTCCAACCGGTTTTGTCTGTACCACTTTTTGAATGTAGTTTAAAACAATAGAGTAGGCGAGGCCCCCAACCAAGTTTTCCTGCGATTCGCCTTTCTGCTGGTGAGCATTTAAATCTGATTCCATAAAAACGGTGCATCTGTCACCAAGCCGGCATGGACTGGCCGAATGAAGGGCAAGGTTACCGAATTCATTTTCAATCCTGATGTTCAGTTTTTCAGCTTGTTCTTCGAGAAACGAGCCTGTTCCGGCGGCGCAGACCTTGTTCATTTCAAAATCAACAACCACGCCGTTGGAAATCCGGATGTATTTCGAATCCTGGCCTCCGATTTCAAAAATGGTATCTACCGTTGAATCGTAAGCAATGGCTGCTGTAGCCTGGGCTGTAATTTCATTCTGTATTGAATCGGCACCCACAAAATCGCCGGTAAGGTAACGGCCCGAACCCGTGGTTCCAACTCCAACAACTTCAACCCGCTGGCCAATTTCTTCATATATTTCCGCTAATCCTCTCTGTATGGCATCGAGCGGTTTGGATGCTGTTGGTAGGTATCGCCTTGCAATTACACCGTTGTTTTTGTCAATCAATACCACATTGGTGCTGAGCGAGCCTACATCAATTCCCAGGTAAACGGGCAGTTTTTCAACATCATCAGGAATTTTCTGTACTTCTTTATTGTATACTGCTTCAGAAACTTTGAGCGGCTGCAAATATTTTTTGTCCGTTTTATCTCCGGCCAGATATTTCTCCAAAAATTCAATTCCTTTAAATGGATTCTCGGCTTTTGGGTTCTCCATGATGTGGTAAATTGCACCAATGGCGCCCATAGAAGCATGGTATTCCGGAATTATAAGTTCTCCTTTTTCGAGCTCTAAAACTTCTTCAAATGCATGCACCATTCCTGCATTGGCTGCCACACCTCCCTGGAAGATAATGGGTTTGGTAAATTTTTTTGCCCGGCCCAGGGTAGATTTGAAATTTCTTGCCACAGCAAAACAAAGTCCGGCTACAATATCGTGAAGCGGCGTAGCTATCTGCTGAAGGTGAATCATATCGCTTTTGGCAAATACACTGCACCTTCCGGCTATCCGGGGTGGTTTTTCTGACTTAAGTGCCAGTTTACCAAATTCGATTTCAATGGGTACACCAATACGTTTTGCCTGTTGGTCTAAAAATGAACCTGTTCCGGCTGCACATAGCGTATTCATCGAAAAATCAGAAAGTTGCGATTTATGCGAAACCTTTTTTTGGTCCATAAAAATCAGTTTCGAATCTTCCCCGCCCATTTCAATAATGGTCTTTACTTCGGGATACAGATTGGCCACTGAAGTGGACTGGCTGATAATTTCGTTAACAAAATGTCCACCCAATATTTCCACTGCCTGTTTTCCTCCGGTTCCTGTAAAAGCGATGATATTTATATTTTCAAGTGGAATCCTTTCAAAAAGGTCATTTAATATATCTTTCAGGACATGAAATGGCTTTCCAAAACAATAATTGTAATGATTTTCAATTATCTTTCCTTCCTTATCCATTACCACTGTATTAACGGAAATTGAACCTATGTCAATTCCAAGATGCAGTTTGTTTTCGGGGGAGATTCGGTTTAACATGACGCTCTTTTTTAGTTATTTCAATTTATTCAACGTTTTTTCATTGTATTTCAAATGAAAAATTCCTTCTTCTGTCTGGATAAAACAGGCACCTTTTAAATCGATTTTTTTAATACGTCAAATTTAGTTAAAATTTCTTAAAATTAAATAGAGATAAAAAAGTCTTAATATACAAATATTTGAATTTGAACATTTTCTGAAGAAATTATCCTATAATTTAGATCTATTCTATATTATATCGCTAAAAAAATATTCATCTTTGCATTCTCTTTCATCAAAAACTCATGTAAAACTTAAAATCTTAAAACCATGAAAATCATGAAAAAAAATCTTTACGTCATTTTTATGCTTTCATTTGCAGCGCTGATGTTTGCTTTCAGTTTCAGTTCCTGCGAATCCAAACCAAAAAAGGAAATCGGCCTTCAGTTATGGTCGGTTCGCGATACCATTCAGAAAGATTTGAAAGGTACCATTGAAAACATTGGAAAAATGGGATATAGCTTTATTGAAGCTGCCGGCTATAACGATGGAAAATTCTACGACACCGATCCGGCTGAATTTAAAGCCTTACTTGAAACCAATCATCTTGTTTTTCTAAGTTCACATACAGGTCAGGCAGTGCCTGATTCAGCCAACTGGAATAGTGTTATGGAATGGTGGGATAAAGCTATTGCTGCACATAAGGCTGCCGGTGTTACCTATATTGTGCAACCCTTTATGGACAGTGTTGGATATACCAGTATTGCCGGATTAAAGAGATATTGTGATTATTTTAATGCTGTTGGTGAGAAATGTAATGCTGCCGGAATTAGGTTTGGCTATCACAACCACGACAGGGAATTTGGAAAAATTGACTCTGTAACAATTTACGATTATATGTTAAAAAATACTGATCCGGCTAAAGTTTTCTTCCAGCTCGATTTATATTGGATTAAAGTGGGAGGAAAGAATGCTGTGGATTATTTTAACAACTATCCCGGACGTTTTGAATTATGGCATGTAAAAGACAAAACTGAACTTGGCAATAACCCCACACAGGATTTTAAACCTATTTTTGAAGCCGCTGAAAAAGCAGGGATGAAACACTACATTGTTGAAGTTGAGGAATACAACTTTACACCCATTGAAAGCGTACAAAAATCGTTCGAATACCTTGACAGTCTTGATTATGTAAAATAAAAAACGAAAAGCCGGAGGTAATTTTCCGGCTTTCTTATTTCTTTATTTGAAGTCTCTATCTAATCCACTTTTAAATTTGCTTTTTCAATTTTACGGTACGAAGTTAAAATTCCTTTAATTAAAGATGAGCTAAAACCATTGTGTTCCATCTCGTTCAAACCCGAAATAGTGTAACCTTTTGGCGTGGTTACTTTGTCAATTTCTTCTTCGGGATGCAATTTATTCTGAATCAGGAGTTCTGCAGCCCCTTTTACCGTTTGGTTTGCGATAAGCCTGGCAGTTTGTGAATCAAATCCAATTTCAATTCCACCTTGTACCATTGCCCTGATGAACCGCATTACAAATGCTATTCCACAGGCAGCAAGCACCGTAGAAGCGTCCATTAATTCTTCGTTGATAAAAACAGATTCTCCCAATCCGGAAAATAAATCAGAAACCAGCTTTTTTTGGTTTTCACTGGCTTTTGGCGCCGAAATACAGGTCATGGATTGGTTTATGGCAATAGCGGTATTTGGCATTGCACGGCAAATGGTAAGCTTGTTTCCATTTAAATCTTTCCTTATTTTTTCAATTGAAATTCCGCTTACCACCGATACCAGCAATTGATTTTCCCGGAGGTGACTGGCAATTTCAACGAGTATTTCAGATATCATAAATGGTTTTACAGCAATTATTATAATGTTTGCCGATTTTATCGCTTTGATATTGTCTGCGCCAGTATTTACGCCTTGTTCAGTAAATTTTTTAAGTAATTCAGTTTTTCTCCTGGTTACCCATAAGTTTGAAGCAGGAAAATGTTCTTTTAGCAAACCGCTGGCAATCGAACTTCCGAGGTTTCCTGTGCCAATAATGGCAATTTTATTGTCTGTAAGCATTTTTTTATTTTTTACCCGACATAAGGAAATGGTCGATGTGAATAGCTGCGTCTCTGCCTGATGTTAAGGCCCTGACAACTAAACTTGCCCCCAGAACAGTGTCACCAACAGCAAAAACTTTTGGGTTGCTGGTTTGAAAATTTTGACCCACCTGCACATTTCCACGTCCATCATAATTTAATTTCAGATCATTTAAAAGACCTTCATGAACAGGTTGCGTAAAACCCATGGCAATCAGCACCAAATCAGCTTCAAACGAAATATTTTTTTTCGAGGCAACAGTTTTTATCAATTTGCCAGAACTGTCTTTTTCCCATTTAACTTCCTGTAATTCAATTTTTTCAACTTTTCCATTTGAACCGGAAATCTTTTTGGTTTCAAGGCTCCAGTATCTTTCACAACCTTCTTCGTGCGATGTAGAGGTTTTCAGGGTGTAAGGCCAGTATGGCCATGGATTTGAATCATCGCGATTTAAGGGTGGTTTGGCCAGAATTTCTATCTGTTTTACACTCAGTGCCTTTTGCCTGATAGCAGTTCCAACGCAGTCCGAACCTGTATCGCCACCGCCTATAACAATCACGTTTTTTCCTTCGGCTGAAATTCTTTCTTCTTCCGGAATATGTGTGCCTGAAAAAATTCTGTTTTGTTGGGTTAAAAATTCCATCGCAAAATGCACACCTTTTAAGTCCCGGCCCGGTACTTCCAAATCCCTTGGTTTCATAGCCCCAACGGCCAGAACAACGGCATCATAGTCTATTAAAAGTTTCTCAGCTGGCAAATCTTTCCCAACATATGTACTTGTAACAAAGTTTAATCCTTCTTTTTCAAGCACTTCCAACCTTCTGTCCAGGATACCCTTGTTAAATTTAAAATCAGGTATACCAAACCGCATGAGGCCACCTATTTTTTCATCCTTTTCAAAAAGAGTAACCGTATGTCCAAGTCTGTTGAGCCGTGTGGCAACTATCAATCCGGCAGGACCGGAACCTATTACAGCCACTTTTTTATCAGTAGCTCTTTTTGGAAGTATAGGTTTTATAAAACCATATTCAAATGCCCTTTCAATAGTAGCCGCTTCGTTTTCACGAATTGTAACCGATTCGTCGTGAATGGCAAGCACACATGATTTTTCGCATGGTGCCGGGCATACCCTGCCTGTAAATTCGGGGAATTCGTTTGTACTTTGTAATATCCTGGCAGCTTCGGCCCAGTCTTTATTATAGATGGCGTCCTGCCACTCGGGTATTTTGCTGTTAAGCGGGCAAGCCCAATGACAAAAAGGAACACCGCAATCCATACATCGCGATGCCTGAAGAATCCTGTCTTCTTTATTTAATGTTTGTTCAACTTCTCCAAAATCCGAAATCCTGTCTTTTATCGGCCGGTTTCCGGCTTCCTTGCGCTTAACTTCGATAAATCCTTTTGGGTTTCCCATTTTATATTTGAATTAATAATCAGATTAAAAAATTTTCTACAGAAATCAACAGGAAAATCAGTAATCGACAAAAACATCCTGTTGGGCCTGTTTTAGTTTGGAATTCAATTCCTGTAATTTCATTTCGTTTATTACCTTTTTGTATTCAAGCGGTAATACTTTTACAAATTTTGGAAGATATTCTTCCCATTTTGTCAATATTCGCTCTGCAACCTGGCTTCTGGTATAATACAAGTGTTTTTCGATAAAGCTTTGAAGTTCTTTAACGTCTTCATAATCACTTAATTTTGTTAATTCTACCATATCAGTATTGCAATAGAAAGCGAAATCATCGTTCATATCCAAAACATAGGCAATTCCACCGCTCATTCCAGCTGCGAAATTTCTTCCGGTACTTCCTAAAACCACAACCCTTCCGCCAGTCATGTATTCGCACCCGTGGTCGCCCACACCTTCAACTATGGCATTTGCCCCACTGTTTCTGACACAAAAACGCTCACCGGCAATTCCGTTTACGTATAAATTTCCGCTGGTAGCACCATAAAGAACAGTATTACCGATAATTATATTTTTTTCGGCTTTGTAGGTTGCGGAAATTGGAGGGACAACCACAATTTTTCCCCCGGATAACCCTTTGCCCAGGTAATCATTGGCGTCGCCTTCGAGCCTGAAATATATTCCTGTAGAAAGAAAAGCCCCGAAGCTTTGGCCTGCTGATCCATAAAAATAGCCGTTAATAGTATTTTTAGGTAATCCGGCGGCACCGTATTTCCTGGCTACCAGTCCGGAAATCATGGTTCCTACCGAACGATTTGTATTTTCAATTTTTTCCGAAAACCATACTTTTTCTCCATTAATCATGGCTTTATTGCTCAGCCTTATCAACTCAGTTTCCAAAATACCATCTATTTTATGGTTTTGTTCGGTTATTTTAAACAGGGCGTTATAAGCTGATTCTTTAGGAAAATAGGTTAATGCAGAAAGGTCCAGTTTCTTTGCTTTCCAGTGATCAATATCGCTGCGCATAATTAGCCAATCGCGCCGTCCCACCAATTCTTCAAATTTACGAACGCCAATTTCGGCCATATAAGTTCTTACTTCTTCGGCCAGGAATTTAAAAAAGTTAACTGCATATTGTGTTCTGCCAATAAATCTTTTCCTGAGTTCCGGATCCTGTGTAGCCACACCGGCCGGACAAGTGTTGAGATGACATTTACGCATCATAATGCAGCCAAGGGTAATAAGGGCGGCAGTAGCCACACCAAATTCCTCGGCACCCAGCATGCCCGCAATTACAATATCACGACCTGTTTTAATCTGGCCATCGGTTTGAAGCTTTACCCTTCCTCTGAGATTATTCATTACCAGTGTCTGATGCGCCTCGGCCAATCCGAGTTCCATCGGAATTCCGGCATGCTTTATTGAACTTAGTGGGCTTGCACCGGTTCCTCCTTCACACCCGCTTATTACTATCAAATCAGCATAAGCTTTGGCCACACCGGCTGCAATGGTTCCTACCCCGGTTTCGGCTACCAGTTTCACACTAATTTTAGCATCGCGGTTTACTGATTTTAAATCGAATATCAGCTGCGCTAAATCTTCAATGGAATAAATATCGTGATGGGGTGGAGGAGAAATAAGTGTTATTCCGGGTAGTGAATTCCTGATTTTAGCTACAATTCCATCCACTTTGTAACCCGGCAACTGTCCACCTTCACCAGGTTTTGCCCCTTGTGCAATTTTAATCTGCAATTCATCAGCATTTACTAGATAATAAGTGTCTACCCCAAAGCGACCTGACGCAACCTGTTTTATTGCACTTCTTTTATTGTTCCCGTGTTCATCGGGTTTAAACCTTTTCCGGTCTTCGCCACCCTCGCCCGTATTGCTGCGCCCGCCTATTTCGTTCATGGCCATAGCCAGCGCTTCATGGGCTTCTTTACTTATGGAACCAAACGACATAGCCCCGGTAACAAACCTTTTCATAATTTCGGAAATCGGTTCCACCTCTTCTTTATCTATTGGATTCCGCTTGAAATCAAGTAACCCTCTTAAAAAAATCGGGCTCATGGTTTGTTTGTCTGCCAATGCAGTAAATTCTTTAAATTTGCTGAAATCTTTGTTTCGGGTTGCCCACTGCAAAAGCCCAATCGATTCCGGATTCCAGGCGTGAAGTTCTCCGTATTGTCTGAAAGCATTGCTTCCGTTCGATTCTATATTTCCATTCAGGTTGTTATCATTAAAAGCGTGATTATGGGTCATGATAACTTCCTCGGCAATTTCATCAAGCCCAATTCCACCAATACCTGAAGGAGTTCCGGTAAAATATTTATCAATTACCTGTTGGCCTATTCCAATTGCTTCGTAAATTTGGGCGCCATGATAGCTCCTGAGGGTGCAAATACCCATTTTTGAGATAATTTTAAGCAAACCCTTGTCAATGGCCTTATTGAAATTTTCCCTGGCTTTTACATAGGAGAGTCCGAGCTTGTCCTGTTTTGCAAGTTCTTCAATCACAGCAAAGCTTAGGTAAGGATTTATTACACTTGCGCCATATGCTATTAGTAAAGCAAAATGGTGTACTTCCCGGGCTTCAGCGGTTTCAATAATTAATCCCACCTGCATCCGTTTTTTAGTCTGGATTAAATGGTGATGTACTGCCGAAACCGCTAAAATAGCAGGAATATGTGCCTGGTCTTCTGAAATATGCTTGTCGGAAAGAATGATGAAATTAATTTTGTCATCTACCGCTTTTTCTGCATCCCGGCAGAGTTTATCCAATCCTTTTTCCAGTCCTTTCCCTTTTTCATGAACAGGAAATACCATTGGCAGCGTAATATTTGTAAACGATTCGTGTTTTAAGTCTTTAATTTTTCCCAAATCGGTATTTGTGATAATGGGCGATTTAAATTTAATCAGACGGCAATGTCCGGGTGTTTCATCAAGCAGATTGCGCTGAACCGAGCCAATATAATTTGTTAAAGCCATCACCATTCCTTCACGAAGTGGATCAATAGGAGGGTTTGTGACCTGTGCAAATATCTGCCTGAAATAATTCGATAAATTCTGTGGTTTTTTTGATAATACTGCTATTGGAACATCATTTCCCATCGAACTTACTGGTTCTTTTCCACTTATGGCCATTTCCTTTATCGTAAATTCAATATCTTCCTTATTGTATCCAAATGCTTTAAGGTAAGTATCGTATTGTTTTCCAAGGCTCGAAGAAACCCTGGTCTTAACTTCTATGTCTTCGAGATTGTACCTGTTGTCTTTGAGCCATGTTCCATAAGGATTTTTACGTGCCAATCCTTCTTTAATTTCTTCGTTTGGAATAATAATTCCGAGTTTTGTATCAACCAACAGAATTTTCCCCGGCCTCAGCCTTCCTTTTTCCTGGATTTCTTCCCCTTTGAATGAAAGTACCCCTGTTTCAGAGCCCATTACAATTAAATCATTTTTTGTAATCAGGTATCGCGATGGCCTTAATCCGCTTCTGTCTAAAGTTCCACCAATGTACCTTCCATCTGTAAAAAGTATTGAGGCCGGTCCGTCCCAGGGTTCCATAAAAGTGGAATGGTATTCATAAAAAGCTTTAAGACTGTTAGGTATCGGGTTCCTGGTATTCCATGCTTCTGGAATCATCATACTCAGGGCATGTGGCAGGCTTCTGCCTGTTAAAACAAGGAATTCCATTACATTGTCAAATGAGGCAGAATCACTTTTACCTGGTTCTACAATGGGGAATAATTTTTTAAGATCTTCCCTGAATAGTTCAGATTCCAGCAACGATTCACGTGCATGCATCCACAACCGGTTTCCCTTGATTGTATTTATTTCACCATTGTGGGCAATATACCTGAAGGGTTGGGCCAAATCCCAGGTTGGAAAAGTATTCGTGCTAAACCTTGAATGTACAAGGGCAATTGCACTTTCAAAATCTTCATCTTTAAAATCGAGATAATATTTTTCGAGTTGCTCAGGGGTGAACATGCCTTTATAAACCAATATTTTGGAAGAAAAACTTGGCAAGTGGAACATTGTTTTTTCTTTCAGGTCTGAATTTCTTACATCATTTTCAACTCTTTTTCTTACAATATAAAGTTTTCGTTCCAATTCATCCTGCTCAAGGTTTGAGGAAACAAATACCTGTTCAATGACGGGTTCTGCGGATAATGCAATTTCGCCAAGTATTGAATTGTTTACCGGCACTTTACGAAAAGAGATAAACCTGAGTTTTTCTTCATTAATTATTTCTACCAGCCTGGCTTTGCACCATTCACGTTCTTTATCATGCACAGGCAGAAATACCAATCCGGTTCCATATAGTCCGGGCTCGGGAAGCATAATACCTTGTTCAACCAGAAATTTATGTGGTATCTGCACGGTAATGCCTGCACCGTCACCAGATTTATTATCGGCACTTTCGGCTCCCCTGTGGGTCATATTTTCCAATACTTTTAATCCTGATGTAACAATGCTGTGAGATTTTTTTCCTTTTATGTGGGCTACAAATCCAATTCCACAGCTGTCGTGCTCATTTTCAGGATTATATAGACCGACCTTTTTTGGTAATTTCATACTATCTCGGATTAATAATTTTCAAAATGCTAAACTTGTATTAAAAACGACTGATTTATGAATTTTATACACAAAAATGTATATTTTATGATTAAATTAGTATCAAAAGTGTACAAATATACAAAAATTTCTTTTTACCTTGTAATTATAGTTAAAATCTGGTCATAAAGAATGTTAAACTAAGCTTAATTTCATGAAAATAGGATTCAGTTTAAAACTATTAAAAATCCCCATTACCTGCTTTTGCCTGTAATGGGGATGAATTTAGCTTTTAACAGGTTAATTCTTTGAAATATAGTTTGTTACCCAATTGCCCACTTCAATGGTACTTTTGGGGCTGGTTTTCGAAATATCTTCTGTCACTTCTCCCGATTCCAGCGCTTTGTTTACTGCTTCCCTAATTGCTTCTGCAGCTTTGTTTTCTTTAAGATAATCGAGCATCATGGCAACTGAAAGTATAGTGGCAAATGGGTTGGCAATATTTTTTCCGGCTGCCTGTGGGTAAGATCCATGAATAGGCTCAAACAAAGCCAACTCCGTTCCAATTGATGCAGAAGGTAATAAACCCATGGAACCTGTAATTACTGACGCTTCGTCCGTTATAATATCACCAAACATATTTTCGGTAAGAATAACATCGAATTGAGAGGGCCATTGTATCAACTGCATAGCGGCATTGTCAACAAACATGGTAGTAAGTTCAATATCCGCAAATTCAGGTTCTTTCGATATCCGGGTTACAGTTTCGCGCCATAGCCTTGAGGTCTCAAGCACATTGGCTTTATCTACCAGACATACTTTTTTTCGTCTGCCCTGCGCTGTTTTAAATGCCAGCCTTGTGATTCTATCTATTTCTTCAGTGGAATATACGCAATTGTCAAATGCTACTTTTCCTTCTTCTTTTCTTCCTTTTTCACCAAAGTAAATTCCACCCGTCAATTCCCTGAAAACCACAAAATCAACCCCTTTTATTCTTTCGGTTTTAATGGGGGAACTTTCGTATAAAATTTCATAGGTGGCTACAGGCCTTATGTTTGCATAAAGGTTTAATGATTTTCTGAGTTTTAGTAAACCTTGTTCGGGTCTTACTTTTGCTGTAGGATCGTTGTCAAATTTTGGATGACCCACTGCGCCCAAAATTATTGCATCGGCTTTTTTACATTTTTCAATTGTTTCATCGGGCAATGGATTGCCGGTGGCATCAATAGCCATGGCGCCAATTTGTCCAAACTCTGTTTCTATTTCAAAATTAAATTTTTTTGCCACCGCGTTCAATACTTTCAATCCCTGTTCAACTACTTCAGGACCAATGCCATCACCTGGCAGAACAACAATTTTATAATTCATCGTGTAAAATTAATTCGGGTTAAAAATTAAAGTATAAATATTAAAATTACGAAGTAAATTCAGTAAAATCCGGGATGCGAAAATTTGTTTTTTGTATTAAAGCTTGTTGCTTTCAATAAGGTTTAACATTTTTTCAGTGGCTTTTATAGCCGCTTCTGTCTGATCCGGATCCAATGCTTTGGTTTTGTATTGCTTCTCGTTATAATGCCAGCTGATGGTGGTTTCAACCAATGCATCCGATTTTCCGCCCGGCGGAATTGTTACCAGGTAATCGACAAGCGTTGGATGTGGTTTATCGAGTGATTTATAGATTTGCCAGATGGCATGCATAAAAGCATCGTATTGTCCATCCCCCGAAGCTACATTTTCATAGGTTTTGCCGTTAATTTCAATGCTGACATTGGCTGTAGGTTTAAGACCGTTGGTCAGCGACAGGGTGTAATGTTTAAAAATTACCGATTTTTCCGTTGTACCATTATGTAAAACATCTGAAATAATATAAGGTAAATCCTCTGTGGTTACTGTTTCCTTTTTATCGCCAAGTTCAATTATTTTGGCAGTTACTTTTAATAAGGAATCCTGATCCAATTCCAGGCCAAGTTCTTCCAGGTTTTTTTTAATATTGGCCTTGCCCGATGTTTTTCCAAGGGCATATTGTCTGACCCTTCCAAAGCGTTCGGGCATTAAATTGTTGAAATACAGGTTACTTTTTGCATCTCCATCAGCATGAACACCGCAGGTTTGTGTAAAAACATTTTCTCCGATCAGGGGTTTGTTTTCCGGAATCCGGATGCCCGAAAAAGTTTCTACCAGCTTGCTTACTTTTGTTAGTCTGGTTTCGTCAATATTTGAATGGATTCCCAAATGATCTCCTAAAATCCCTATAATGCTTGACAAGGACACGTTGCCAGCCCTTTCACCCAGTCCGTTTACTGTGGTATGAACGCCCCTGATACCAGCCTTTATTGCCGAATAAACATTTGCCGTAGCCAGGTCATAATCGTTATGGGCGTGAAAATCAAAATGTACCTCAGGGTATTTTTCAATCATAATTTTACAAAACTCATAAGTTTGCTCATGGTTTAAAATACCGAGGGTATCGGGTAACATAATCCGGTGAATTTTTTCATTTTTCAATCCATCCACCAATTTAAAAACATAATCTCTTGAGTGGATCATTCCATTTGACCAGTCCTCGAGGTAAATATTTGCATCCAATCCGCATTTTTGCGCATAATCTATCGATTTTTTAATATCCGCCAGGTGTTCATCAGGCGTTTTTCTTAACTGATTGGTTACATGATTTAATGAGCCCTTACACAGCAGATTTATCACTTTGGCGCCTGTACTTACAATCCAGTCGATGGACAAATTTCCATCAATAAAGCCAAGTATTTCAATTTTGTTCAGGCAATCGTTCTCTTTGGCCCAGGAGGCTATTTTCGAAACTGCTTCGAACTCGCCCTGCGACACCCTGGCTGAACCTACTTCAATACGATCAACTTTTGCTTCTTTGAGTAAAAGCACCGCAATACTTAATTTTTCATGGGCATTAAATGAAACTCCCCTGGTTTGCTCTCCATCGCGCAGGGTTGTATCCATTATTTCTAATTTCATGTGTTTATTTTTTCGTGGTTTATTTTTTCCGGATTTTTTTTATTTTAATTTACTTTCAAATTGTTCAATATCTTTTTTTATACTTATCAGGTAATCAATATCATCGAATCCGTTAAGCAAACAAGTTTTTTTGTAGGAATTAATTTCAAAATTTTCTTTTAACGATCCATCTTTGGTTTGAATGGATTGTTGTTCTAAATCAACTATTACCTGTAAATCAGGGTTTTCTTCTATTTTTTTGAAAAGCGATTCAAGAAATTTATCTGAAACCTGAACTGGCAAAACACCATTATTCAGTGCATTATTCTTAAAAATATCCGCAAAAAAACTCGAAACCACAACCCTGAATCCATAACCGGCAATGGCCCAGGCAGCATGTTCGCGACTTGAGCCACAGCCAAAATTTTTACCTGCAACCAATATCTGGCCTTTGTATTTTGAATTATTTAAAGGGAATTCTGATTTGGAGGTATTGTCGCTGTTAAATCGCCAGTCTCTGAACAAATTATCTCCAAATCCCTCTTTACTGGTAGCTTTAAGAAAACGGGCCGGAATTATTTGGTCGGTATCAATGTTGGATATATTTACAGGAACACATCCTGATTCTATTTTAACTAGTTTTTCCATAATTTTATAAAGCCTCTAATGTGAATCGGATCTATTTTTTTGATATAGAATTTTAACCGATTGTATGTTAATTCATGAATTCAGTTGGATCAGTAATTTTACCTGTAATAGCAGCCGCTGCGGCAACAAGCGGTCCGGCCAGTAAAGTCCGGGAACCTGGACCCTGACGGCCTTCAAAATTCCTGTTCGATGTAGAAACACTGTATTTTCCGGCTGGTATTTTATCGTCGTTCATGGCAAGGCAGGCGGAACAACCCGGTTGACGGAACGGAATTCCGGCGGCTTCGAAAATTTCCTTTAATCCTTCTTTAATTGCTTGTTCTTCAACCAGTTTTGATCCCGGAACTATCCAGACAACTACATTTTCGGCTTTTTTCCGGCCTTTAATTATTTTAGCAGCCATTCTTAAATCTTCAATTCTTCCGTTTGTGCAACTGCCTATAAAAACATAGTCAATGCTTTTTCCCAGGAGTTTTTCACCCGGATTAAAACCCATGTAATCCAGAGATTTTTTTAGATCCGACTTTTCGGCTTCAGTTGTGGCAGTATCCAGAACAGGTATGCTTCCATTGATACTAGTGCCCATACCGGGGTTTGTACCATAAGTAATCATGGGCTCGATACCGGCAGCATCAAAACTAAATTCTTTGTCGAAAACCGCTCCCGGGTCGGAATAAAGAGTTTTCCAGTAAGTGAGAAATTTATCATAATCGGCGCCTTTTGGGCCGAAAAGTCTGTTTTTAAGGTATTCAAAAGTTTTTTCGTCAGGGGCAATCAATCCACCTCTTGCACCCATTTCAATGCTCATATTGCAAATGGTCATACGCTCCTCCATGGAAAGTGCCTTAATGGCGCTTCCGGAATATTCAATAAAATACCCGGTGCCTCCACCGGCGGTGAGTTTTGAAATAATGTATAAAATAATATCCTTGGAAGTAACGCCTTTCTTGAGCTGACCATTTACAATAATGTGCATTTTTTTTGGCTTATATTGAAGCAGGCATTGTGTTGCCAGTACCATTTCAACTTCTGATGTCCCGATTCCGAATGCAATAGTGCCAAATGCCCCGTGAGTTGCTGTATGGCTGTCGCCACAAACAATAGTGGAACCCGGCAAAGTGTATCCCAATTCTGGTCCGATAATATGGACAATTCCCTGTTTTGGATGGTTCAATCCATAAACCTCAATTCCAAATTCCCTGCAATTTTCGTTGAGTTTATTTACCTGATGGCGCGAAAGTTCATCCTTTATTGGTAAATGTTGTTCAATTGTAGGAACATTGTGATCGGCTGTAGCCACAACCCTGTCGGGCCTGAAAACATTTATTTTTCTTTTTCTCAGCCCATCAAATGCCTGGGGACTTGTAACCTCATGAATAAAATGTCTGTCGATAAATAAAACTTCAGGACCATTTTCAATTTTTTTTACGATATGGGCATCCCAGATTTTATCAAATAGGGTTTTCATTCTTATTAAAGTGTTTTGTTTTTAAAAGGATTCTTTTAACCGGAGTATTGAATTATTTATCAAGTTCAGCAACAGACTCTTTTTTCTCCAATTTTCCATTGTTATTCTCCTCCGTCTTTTTGAAACTAAATCCATTGGCTTTTTCAATGGCATCAAGGAAAGCTTCCACCGAAGCAGTGATAATATCAGTATTAGCCGAGAATCCGTAATACGAAATTCCATTGCTTTCAATTTGTACGTGCACTTTTCCTAAATCATTGCTGCCTCTGGTTATTGCCTGAATAAGAAATTCAACCAGTTTTACCTTCTTTTTCAGAATATTTTGTACGGCTGTAAAGGCTGCATTTATAGGTCCGTTTCCACTGGCTGTCCCGGTATGGATTTCGCCATTTACATCTAACTGGATAATAGCTGTTGGCAATGGAGTAGTGCCACAAAGTACCTGAAGATGTGCCAGCTTGATTTTATGTTTGTGCATTTTTTCCATATCCAGCATCACAAGCAAATCCTCGTCGTTAATATCTTTTTTCTTATCGGCAATGTTCAGGAATTTTTCGTAAGCTTCATCAATTTCTTCTTTGGTTAATTTAATTCCCAACACTTCGAGCCTGTGATTTAAGGCAGCCCTTCCGCTTCGTGCCGTTAAAACAATTGATGACTGGCTGATTCCCACATCTACGGGATCAATAATTTCATAATTTTCACGGTTTTTTAAAACACCGTCCTGGTGAATTCCTGAAGAATGTGCAAATGCATTGCGACCTACAATGGCTTTGTTTGGTTGAACCGGCATTCGCATTAACGATGAAACCAGTTTACTGATAGAATATATTTTCTTTGACTGAATATCTGTTCTGAGTGGAATATCTCTGCGGCATTGCAAAATCATGGCTACTTCCTCAAGCGAAGTATTTCCTGCTCTTTCGCCAATACCATTAATGGTAACTTCGGCCTGCCGTGCACCGTTTATTAGTCCGGCAATTGTGTTGGCAGTTGCCATGCCTAAGTCGTTATGGCAATGGGTGGCAATTATTGCCTTGTCCACATTTTTAACATTATCAATAAGGTATTTGATTTTAGCTCCGAATTCTTCAGGAATACAATAGCCTGTTGTATCCGGAATGTTAACAACTGTAGCCCCTGCGGCTATTACAGCTTCTACCACCTTTGCCAGGTATACATTGTTTGTACGACCGGCATCTTCGGCATAAAATTCAACCTGTTCAACAAATTTCTTTGCATATTTAACAGCAGCAACCGCTCTTTCGATGATTTCGTCATGATTTGAGCGTAATTTATTGAATATATGGTGGTCCGAAGTTCCGATTCCGGTATGAATACGCCCGCGTTTAGCATATTTGAGCGCTTCAGCGGCTACATCTATGTCTTTTTGAACTGCCCTTGTTAAGGCACAAATCACCGGATTTTTAATTGCTTTTGATATTTCGACCACTGAATTATAGTCACCCGGACTTGAAATTGGAAAACCAGCTTCAATTATATCAACACCCAGGGCCTCGAGCGCTTTGGCAACTTCTATTTTTTCAAGCGTATTGAGCTGGCAGCCTGGCACCTGTTCTCCGTCCCTAAGTGTAGTATCAAAAATATAAACTTTGTCTTCCATAAATTTTGCTTTTAATTAATTTGGCCTGATAAATTTTTACAAGAATACGCATCTCTTGCTAAGCAATAAATTCATTTTTCTTTACTTTTACAACTTCTGAATTCAGGTGTTGTACTTTTTATATGTGAGTAAATATTTGAAATACAAGCACTAATCTTATTCTAAAATTCAAATTAATTACAATGGCTAAAAGCAATTCCGACCCACTTTTCAGGTTAATCAAAGCTCTTTCTCCTTCAGAAAAAAGGTATTTTAAAATATTTTTTGGCAATTCGAAAAGTGACGAAGAGGCTAAATTCATGAAATTGTTCAATTTAATGGACAAGCAACAGGAATACGATGAATCGAAAATACTGGAGCAGGAAAAAAGTTTTAAAGCAAGCCAGATATCCAACCTTAAAGCACATTTGTACAGGCAGATTCTGCAAAGCCTTAATAATTACAATCCAAATAACGATATTGAAATTAAAATCAGGGAGTTGCTTAACCATACCAATATTTTATACAACAGGGCATTGTATGATCAATGTTGGAAGATGCTTGAAAAGGCCCGTCAGCTGGCAGAACAAAACGACAAACAAAAACTTCTGTACGAGGTAATTGAATTTGAAAAACGTTTGCTTACTAAATTAATACGTGCTGATATCCAGGAAAAAGTACTTGATTTGGTGAAGGAATCTGAGAGCCAGCAAAAAAAACTTCAAAACATCAATACTTTTCAAAACTTATCCATCCGATTGTATTCTTTTTACCTGCAATTGGGCTTTATCAGAAATTCAAGTGATTTTGAAATTGTAAACAGGTTTCTCTATTCTTCGCTTCCTGCCTTTAAAGAAGAAAACCTGACCTTTGATGAAAAAAACTACCTGTACAACTCGCTTGTGGGTTATTACCTATTTATTCAGGATATTACCAGGGGTTACGAGTATGCAAAAAAATGGGTGGGCCTTTTTGAAGAAAATCCGCAGATGAAAGTGCCTAAAATTGAAAATTACATAAAAGCAATGCACAATCTGCTGGTTGCGCAATCGAAATTGTTCAAATACCACGAATTTGTTGAATACACCAGAAAATTTCAATCGATCAGCGAGATTGAGGGTTTAAATGTCACAAACAATATTTCTATTCTTTTGTTTAAATACTCTTCTGTCCACTTGATAAATAAGTACTTTATGACAGGCAATTTTGAAGAAGGAGTAGCTATTGTTCCTGAAATAGCTTCAAAACTGGAAAAATTTGAAGATTACCTCGATGCCCATAATGTTACTATTTTTTATTACAAATTCGCCTGCATGTATTTTGGAAGTGAGAATTACCAGCAAAGTACCTTTTGGTTAAATAAAATTATAAATTCTAAAGATGTGAATATAAGGTCCGATATTCATGGTTTTGCCAGAATCCTTAACCTGATTAGCCATTGGGAACTGAAAAACATGGACCTTGTTGATTATTTTATTCGATCAACTTATAGATACCTTATTAAAAAAGACGAATTTCATCTTTTCCAGCGGTCAATTCTGAAATTTCTTAAAAAACTTTCTTCAATTTCGCCTGATCAATTGAAAGAATCATTTATTGATTTAAGGGAAAAATTGTTGCCCTTAACCAATAATGTTTACGAAAAAAGGGCTTTTATCTATTTTGATATTATTTCGTGGTTGGAAAGCAAAATTTATAACAAACCCAATCACTTAATTATCAAGGAAAAAGCCCAGGTTAAAATCGATCTTCAAAAAGACGAAACGGATTTGATGAATGCCCTGAATGATGTTTAATGCCTAATTTCCAAACAGATCCCGATCAATTTAAATAAGGATAGCTGCATAATTCCTGAAATTTATTTTACATCCTCTGAATATTTTTACAGGGCTAAAAAGCGTTTATTAGATTGGTCTTTAATTTTGCGATTTTTATAAGCCGGGTAAAAATGACTATGAATATTAAAATCAAAGGGTTGTTAAAAGGGTAAATATTAATTTAAGATTTGTTAATTTAGGGTTATCCCTGTCATCGAAAAATTTTGTTATTTTGATTTTAATTGTTTAACCCGGATTGAGTAATGTCAGTTTTTTAAATTTTGCATTTTATTTGCTATTTTTAATTAAACTTCTTTCAATTGTTGATGTATTTTAATAAAAACATATTG
>JAXLTR010000020.1:0-9349 GCA_046329965.1 Bacteroidales bacterium
TAATCCGGCCAAATCGCCTGGTTTATCAAGTACCGGGCCCGAAGTGGTCTTCATGTTTACGCCCAGCTCATTGGCAATAATATTTGAAAGTGTTGTTTTTCCAAGGCCCGGCGGACCATGCAAAAGCACATGATCAAGCGCTTCACCACGCATTTTTGCAGCCTGAACAAAAATCCTGAGGTTTTCAATAGTCCTTGTCTGGCCTTTAAAATCTTCAAAACGCAATGGACGAAGCTTTTGCTCCATTTCAATCTCCGATTTCGAAGGTTTGTCTTTCCTTATAAAATCCAAATCTGACATTTATCGCTGCGTTTACAAAATGCTAAAGGTATAAAGATTAAAATTAAAGTAAAGAAAAAAATAAAAAAAGTAAAAGAAAACGAACCTGAAATAATCCTCCTCCCTGTTGGAAATTAAAACTAACCTGCATTAATATTGCCGGCCCGATTTTTCCGGATTGTTCAAATCTATCCAGAACACATGCACCGGCTCTCCTTTATCAAGGTTTCCATTTGAATTTGTGTCAAGCTGGGCATAGACATACATCAAGTCGTTTTCCCAATCATATGCCGATTTAAACACCGAATAGTTTTCAGGAACCAGGGGCTTTTTTTTCGTGCCTGTGGTATCGAACAGATAGAAACGACGAAGGTCTTTAAGGTTAATAAATCCATCTTTATTAGTATCCTCGTTGTATGCTGAAATCATAAAATATTGCCTTAAAACCGGTTTGCCTTTTATACTATCATTCGAAAATGCCGGATAATATATGGTTCTGATAAGTACCGGTTTATCAAAAAGGTTTTTTATTTTACCATCTTTCAGGTCGAAAAGCGAAACATTAACCATATTATACCCGTAAACTGCCTCAATGCCCGGCATCAGGTTATTATCCCAATTGCTTATTTCTTCACTTTGGTAGTAGCTGGAATAGAATAAATTCGATCCTGTGAAAGTTGAATTATTGTCGCGGTTATAGTTAACTTTATACACGGGTGTAAGTCTTAGGTTTGAAATACCAGTTAACAAAACATCGCCAGGGCGGGTTTCAAAATTTAACGAGTCGTTGTTCAATCCTTTTTCATCTTCAGTTTCGGTTTGTACTGAAGTTGGGCCAACCCTGAATCCTTTTTCATAAGTGTTTTTTTTTGAGCAACTTGCTACTAACAGCACAAGTATTATGCTCAGTAAAGTTTTTACCGGTTTCATAGAAGTTTTTTTAGCGTTTGAAAAAGCGTATTATAAATATTCAGTTCAATTCCGGAATTAAACTGTGATTTTAACAATCGCGGTTTCTATCCGGTTTAAAGTTTCTTCTTTTCCAAGTATTTCGATAATATCAAAAATATGAGGCCCTTTTGAAGTTCCAACCAGGGTCAATCGCAAAGGAGCAACTACCTGGCCTATTCCAATATTTTTTGATTCGAGCCAGTTTTTTACAATTTCTTCTATTATCGCCGATTTAAAATCATCAATATTCTTTAATACTTCAACCAGTGCCTTTAAATCGCCGGATGTATTTTCTTTCCAGTTTTTCTTTACCATTTTATCATCATAAACGGCAGGTTTTTCGAAGAAAAAGTAGGAATGTTCCCAAAAATCAGAAACAAAAGTCGCCCTTTCTTTAATGATTGAGACTATTTTTTCAAGTTTTGATAAATCAGGGTTTATTCCTTTGCCATTTAAAATTTTAAGGTATTCAGATGTAAGTTCTGTATTTGATTTTTTAATCAGGTATTGATGGTTAAACCATTTTGTTTTTTCGGGATCAAATTTTGACCCCGATTTTCCAACTTTTTCAATGCTAAAGGCTTCGATAAGTTCCTGCATTGTAAAAATTTCCTGTTCGGTGCCCGGGTTCCATCCCAGAAGAGCCAGCATGTTTATAAAAGCATCCGGAAAATAACCTGATTCGCGGTAACCGGATGAAAATTCCCCTGTTTCAGGATCTTTCCATTCAAGCGGAAAAACAGGAAATCCACCTGCATCCCCATCGCGCTTGCTCAGTTTTCCTTTGCCATTGGGCTTAAGAATCAGGGGAAGGTGTGCAAATTCAGGCATGGTTTTTTCCCAGCCAAAATACTGGTACAGGAGTTTATGAAGCGGCAAACTTGGCAGCCATTCCTCCCCTCTGATTACGTGGGTTATTTCCATCAGGTGATCATCAACAATATTGGCGAGGTGATAAGTTGGCATCCCGTCAGATTTAAACAAAACCTTATCATCCAGCAGGTTTGAATCAAAAACAACTTCTCCCCTGATTAAATCATTCACCTGAATTTGTTCATTTTCGGGCATTTTAAGCCTGATTACAAAATCTTCCTTATTTTCTATCCTTTTTTTACATTCATCAGCCGGCAGGGTTAATGAATTCTTCATTTTCATCCTGGTAAACACACCGTAGTTTTGATTGGAATCATTGGCCAGTTTTAGTTTTTCGCGCATTTCTTCCAATTCACGGGGCGAATCAAAGGCAATATACGCTTTACCGCTTTCAACCAATTGCCAGGCATATTTTTCGTAAATTTCTTTCCTTTCCGACTGCCGGTAAGGACCAAAAGGTCCACCAACCCCTACTCCTTCGTTAAAATTCAGGCCGCACCAACTCAAAGAATCGATTATATATTGCTCAGCACCCGGAACATAACGGATTTGATCGGTATCTTCAATGCGCAGAATAAAATCACCCTTGAATTTTTTTGCAAACAGATAATTAAACAGCGACGTACGAACACCTCCAATATGAAGCGGCCCGGTAGGACTTGGTGCAAATCTGACCCTTACTTTTTTGACCATACTTTTTTTTCCTGCAAATATAATCATTCTGATTTCAGTTTTATAAAGAGAACAAAACTGTGGCTTTAAAATAGCAAATACTTTTTCTTTTTTTATTTTCAATAACCAGGGAATTTTAATTGTAAAGAAGCCATTCAATACTTTTTTGAAGTGCAATTTACAATAGAATTATCCTAATAAAAATAGCAACAATACTTTACAAAATGAATTTATTACTATAATTTGGTACATTTTTAGTATAGAAAAGAAAAAATCTTGTTGTGACTGGGGCATTAGGAAATAAAAAAAATTCAATAACAGCTTAAAATCCTTGGCATGACTCAATTTTATAAGTTTGACATGAACAATTATGATTTTTGATTTTTACAACAAAAAAATCAAAGTTTTTGTCGCTGATGTAAATCCCGATGTTGAGGAATTGCAAAAAAGGCTGATAAAAGTGCTGGGCAGTGCCGGAATGGATGTTATTTGCGCAGGCGGGCAGGCTATGGATTTTGAAGAAAACCTGGCCAAACTTAAACAGTATATCCAGCAGGCCGATTGCTCTGTACACCTTATTGGAAAAAGTTTTAGTGCATTCCGTGAAGATGGACAAAAATATTTAGCAAAAGATCATTTTTTAGAAGCCCAAAACAGGAATAATTCTGAGTGGAGAGATTTTAAAATATTTATCTGGCACCCTTCGCAGTTTAACGAAGATACAGAAAAGGATGAAGATGATTTCATCACTGATATCAGGCAGGGAATTATGCCCAATATGATTTACTCAAACCGGAATTCCATAGTTGCATTTGTTGAAGATTTACGCTCGGTGATGTTTGGTGGCAAGCCTGAACTGCTTGAAACAGAAGAAACAGAAATATTTTTTGTTTATAATGCCATTGATCAGGATTCTGCCGAAGAAATTATAAGTTTTATTGAGGATGTATCAAGTATTAAAAAACTTGAAATTATTCTCAGTGCAGAAACAGATTATTCTGAACTCATTGTACAGCAATCGAAAAAATCGAAAATGGTTGTTGTTTATTTTAAAAATACAGGCAGCTGGGCATTGCCATTTATTCAGCAAATATGGAAACTTACCGGGGGTGCCTCCTCTGAAACACCCATCCTGTTTATTGGAGATGCAAATATTGAATCAAACCAATCCATAGATTTTGAGGCAGAAATGGTGGTGCAAAAAATTGTCCCTCACGAAATTATACCTGTAGAGATTAAGGTCCATTTAGACAATATTACAGAATCATAGCTGACGATGCAGAAAACGAATCCATATCCGGGATTGCGCCCATTTACTGAAAAAGAGTCCATTTTCTTTAAAGGGCGCGATTTGCATATTCGTCAGATAATCAAACAACTCGAAAAAAATAAAATCGTTGTCATTACCGGTGCTTCAGGCGATGGAAAATCTTCGCTTGTTTATGCAGGGGTTATTCCTAATGCCAGGGCTGGTTTTTTTAAAGCAGAATACAATAACTGGCTCATTTGCGATTTCAGGCCTGAAAGAACGCCGCTGTCCAATCTAACAAAAAGCCTTTCGGAAAATTTTAAAATTGCACCAGAAAAAATTGCGGATGAACTCAATCTTGGATTTTCTTCATTAATAAGAATTTATAAAAACTCACAATATTATATCGACAGGAAATCTGAAAGGTGGAAATCGGCAAGTGCAGCTGAACAAAAGAAAATGAAAGCCGGAGGTGCCAATTTGTTTATACTGGCCGATCAGTTTGAGGAGTTTTTTACCAATCCTGAGAATTATTCAGGCGGGGTTCCTTCGGAAGATGCCTACCTTACTGTAAATCTCTTGCTGGAATCAGCCGGATTGGCCATTAACGAGAATCTTCCGGTGTACATTGTTTTTACCATGCGTTCGGATTATATAAGCCAAAGCGTTTCGTACAAAGGATTACCCGAATACATTGGGTACAGCCAGTTTTTTGTACCCCGTTTGCAACGCAATGAGCTTCAGCAGGTAATTGAAGATCCTGCCAGGCTTGCCGGTGGTTCAATTTCAAAACGGTTAACCGAAACGCTGATAAACGAACTCAGGGATGGATTTGACCAGCTGCCAATTATTCAATATTCATTGAGCCAGTTGTGGAAAGTAGCCAGCAACGGACAGGATGAAATGGATTTGGTACACCTTGTTAAACTTGCAGGTTTGCCTACCCGGTATCTATCGCACGACGACAAAGAAAAATTCGAAAAATGGGTAAACGAACAGGAAGCATTTAAACAGAAATATTTTCAGAATACAAGTCTTTCGAATGTTTTGAACACCCATGCCAATATTTTATACGAAACTGCATTTCTTTATTTCGAGGAACTTGTAGAATGGGCCAGTCACGATATTACAGAAGAAGATGCCAGGTATATTATAAAAACCGCATTCCAGTCGTTGACAAGGATTGACCAGGGCCGGGCCGTACGAAACCGTGTAACTTTGCGTGAAATAACGGATATTATAAACAGGCCCGAAATTCCTTATGAAGTGGTGTGCGGGGTTTTAAATATATTCAGGCTGCCTGGCAACAATTTTATCAGGCCTTATATCGATCCAAACGATTTGGAATCGGAATATCTTTCGGCCAACACCGTGCTGGATATTACACACGAGGCCTTGATTAGGAATTGGGAAGTGCTGACCTATTGGGAAATTGAAGAAAAAGAGAATTTTAACAATTACCAGGACTTTAAAATACAGCTCGACAGATGGAAAGCGAACCACAAATCGGATGAATTTCTTTTGTCGTTGGGTCCTTTGGCCCATTTCGAAAAATGGTACGATAAACACAGGCCGAACAAATACTGGATTGCAAAATACGACAATACCCTTGAACCCAAAGAAGTGAAATTAGCACGCGCAGAAGAAATTGCTGTGGAAGTAAAAGAATATCTACACAAAAGTCGTGTTTACATAATTAAAGCAGAACAGGCAAAAAGGCGCCGCCGCACTGCCTTAGGAATAGCTTCATTGCTTATAATAATTATACTGGCCGGAATTACCTTTTGGGCAATGAGAGAAAGGTTTTCGGCCATTGAACAAAGAAAAATAGCCGAAATAAAAACCAAACAGGCGGAAGAACAAAAGCAACTGGCACAAAACGAAAAAAACAAAGCTGTATCGGCTACCGAGCTGGCACGACAGGAAAAGATGAACGCTGAACGGAGCGCCCGTGAAGCTTTATGGGCCAAGGCCCAATCGGACAGTGCCCGAAAATATGCAGTCTTTTTACAACTATTGGCCCAGGAACAATCAACCATTGCAAAGCAGGAAGCTGAAAGGGCAAGAAAAGAAAAAGAAAGGGCTGACAAGGAAAAAATACTTGCTGAAAAAGCAAAAAACCAGGCCGAAGTTGCTACCGATAGTACAAAAACATTGAATTATCTCACACTTGCGCGCAACCTGGCTTTAAAAGCCCAAAACAGTTATGAAGATCCGCAGGTAAATCTCTTGCTTGCATTTCAGGCTTATAAATTTAATAAACAATACGGCGGAATAGAACGAAACCCCGATATTTACAACGCGCTCAGATTTGCTCTTTCGGTAAACGGCAGTTCAAATATCATTGAAATTAAAAACAAGAAAATCATTTCCTTTTATGTTCAGCGACAGGTTTTAATTCTTCATACCATTGACAATGAAATCATTTATTATAATGTTAAAAACCACGAAGTTGAAAGTAAGCAATTGCTTTACAAAACGAAAATACCGGTTAATACTTCTTATTTTTTAACCGACGATTACCTGGTAATAGGTTTTGAAGACAAAACACAGGTACTGTATGTAATTTCATCGAATGCAAAATTTGAGCTAAAGGGACATACAGAACTCATAAGGGCAGCTGATAAGAACCCCGTAGCCGATGAATTTGCCACCGCCGGTCGGGATCAGAAAATCAACATATGGAAGCTTGAAAACAAAAACCAGCAACCCCTGAAAAGCTTTAAGGCCAAGGCAAGGATAAATGCCATACGGTATACTGCCGATGGTAAAAACATTATCGCTGCGGCAAATGATGGAAGCATTGCCATCTGGAACATTGAAAGTGGCAAAGAAAGCCTTCTTGATAAAAAGGAAGGGGTCAGGGCCTTGTCAATTGGACAGAATGCCAAAAGAGACATTATGGCTGTAGGATTTGAAAATGGGAGCATTATTGTTTTTTATCCAAAAGAAAATTTTAACAAAAAAGATTACCTGCTGAGCAACACAGGGATTAAAGCGCTTGATTTCAGCTCAAATGGTTCCTTGTTATCCATATCGAAAGAAAATAAAAGAGTGGATATAAACAATACCCGCGAAATGGATGTAAATACCATTCATATTATGGACCACGATGTGAAGGTTTATAATTTATTGTTTGGTAAAAACGATAGGCTATATGGGCTTTGCGAAGATAACACCATCCGGTTTTGGGAAAAAGACAATAAAACCTACATGGAATCAGTTAAAGCATTGATTAAAAGAAATCTGAGTGAATCGGAGTGGAATATATACATTGGAGACAATGTTAAGTATGAAAAAGTAAAATAAGGCCAAACAACATAAAGTTGAAAGATTTGGTCTAATTGCTTAAATAGTAAAAATTTATTAATTTGTGTCGAAATAGAAATTTTTAATTGTCAACAGATTATGATTAAATCCAGAACCCTTTTTCTTCTGATTTTGTTACTTTTTCAGGCAGGGAACCAGTTAATGGCGCAATGTCAGGAGGATATTGATGAGGCCAATAAGCTTTATAACGAAGGGATTTATAGAGATGCAGAAAAGCTGATTTTAAAAACCCTGGAGAATTGTCAGTTGAGTAAAACGCAGGAAAACGAGCTGCTTAAATTAATTGCAAGTGTATATTACGAAATGGATGAACTTGAGCTCGGGGATGAATTTGCTGAAAAATTCCTGAAAAAAAATCCCTATTACAGGCCCAGTAAAAAAAATGATCCGGTTCAGTTTCGCGAAGCTATCGGTAAGCTTAAATCCTTTCCCAGGCTATCTTTTGGTTTAAGGGGCGGTGTTCCGTTTGGTTATGTGAACACGTTAAAAATATTCCCGGTGCTCGATTCGGCGGATTACAGCCAACCCTATACCATTAAGCCCTCATTTCTTGTCTCGCTCGAAATTTTATGGAACCTCAACAGCTTTATTTCGCTGAACATTGGCGCAGGGTTAAGGGTTACAAAAATTCAGCACCAGGTGCCCCAGTACAACCAGATTTATTTTAATTACGAAGAAATAAATTATACAAGCAACTTCCCGGTGGTTTTGCAGTTTTCAATCCCCACAGGTGGATCTTTTTCACCAGCTTTGTACGCGGGAGGTGAACTTGAAATGTTTACAAGTGCTACCTATAGCTATGCCTACACAGGTAACGCGGATATTTCGCGTGATTTTGCCTTTTATTTAAACAGAAAAAGAAACAACGTGGTTATTGACCGTGCACAGCGTTCCAAATATAGATATGCCGCTTTAGGAGGGGTACGCTTGAATTACAACCACGAAAGATTCGGTTTTTATCTCGATTTCAGGTATATAAAAGAATTTGGGCTATACAACAATCCTGATTTCAGGTATACCGATGCCGATCTTGTACTTGGAAATAATTACACACTTGGCGACTTGAAATTTGACAACCTGGATATATCTGCCGGAGTTTTGTTCCATCTTGCCTATAAAGTAAAATCAAAATATTAAAATACACCCCGCATGAAATCTATTACTTTCATTACTGCTAATTTGTTTTTGTTGTTGATTTTTTCAGGCTGCGAAAAGATTGAAACCGAAATTGCCCCAAAAAATGAACTTTCGGTAATAGGATACAGTGAAACTTTTATGTGCCAGCCGGTTTCGATGGGTAACTTTATTGTGGCACTTACAAAAAGTGGAGGTGCCAATTACCTTACGGCTTATGATAAGATTGGGAACCAAAAATGGCAAATCCCTGCTGATGAATATAGTATTCCGGATGTTGGTTTCGATTTTTGTACTGAAGTTTCATTGGGAAAAGGCCTTGACAAAGAAACAATTCTGAACAGTTACCTGTTTTATCAGTCCACCAGTCAGGCTTACCCTTTCCAGGTAATAAGGGCAGCAGGATTTGATTCAACAGGGATAAATCAATGGCAAATTACAGATACCATTCATCAACCTGCCGAAGTAATAAATGGCCCTGATACAGCAAAATTAGAGCCCCTGTTCCGTTATGTGGACATGGTACATACTTCATCCGGAACACATATGATAATTTCGGCCCAGGGAAGTAATGCTGACCAGGTAACTTATCTTCAGGTTTCGGAATACGGCAATACCGGAAGTTTTGTTGGGGATACATATTTCAGAATTCCAGGCGCAAGGGAGATTAAAGAAGTTTTTCTTACAAGTAACCAAAATTTATTTTTGTACACTGACATGGGCAATGCCATGCAGTATTACCTGATGCTGAATTTTGATTCGACTATTGTGTTCGAAACAAAAGCCCCAGCACTGTTGTATGAACATTTTTTTATGTACGAAACGTCAAAAGGGGATATAATGATATCCGCGGCAACTATT
>JAXLTR010000021.1:0-8050 GCA_046329965.1 Bacteroidales bacterium
AATTTCCTTTTTTAACCATCTTATACGTCCAAAGTTCGAAATTTCATACTTTTCCTGCTGGTTGATTTCTTCATCAGCAATGGGTACCCATTTTTCATTCCAAAATGTGTTTTTTTCCATAATTAAAATTTATTATCAGATTAGCCAATTGGTATAAAAACATTTCTTTTCAAATTTCATTATAGTTTTACTAAATAATACAACTTAAATCTATTGAACATGTTCAATAACGGTTAAAATTTGCTAAGAATCTGTTTATAAATACTTTCCTCTTTTGTGTATTGCAAATGTAGGGATTATTTTCTAAATACTTATAAAATAATTGTAAAAATTAGTCCTGATTTTGTAAAAATTTGATTTACTGCAAATAATCTTCAGCTGTATTCCATATATTACATTTCAAACCTGAAGATATATAGGTAACTCCCGCATCTGTGGCAGGATACTTGTATTTTTCGTGTGACAATGCTATAAATACTGTATGATTCATGGATGGGTTTATCAGCCAGGAAATTTTCAATTCGAAATGAGAATAATTGCTTTTGTATCCTTGTAAAAGCTTGTTATCGTAATCGGATACCCTGGAAATATATGATTTATGAATGTCCTGCCCATAGCTGATGCTATCACTATCCATACCGGCTTTGCAAAAAATTCCCTTTATCTGTACCGAAAGTCTTTTTTTATGATAATGGGATAAAATAACCCATTCTTTAAAATTTCCACCCGAAGGATGCGCCAGTGGCTGGTAATAACTTCCGTAATTAAGTATACTGTTTGAATAAGAATAGGTGTAGGGCCTTACAACATTTAATTCTGTTAAAAGAAACATGCTTTTAATTCTGAATAAATCAAAAATCTTAATTCCAGCCTGGATTCCAAATTTATTCCCCCACCATCCTGAACCTGATTTTAGTTCTGACCAGATGAATTCATCAATTACCATTTGACTGTAAACCTGGTATTTCTTATAAATTTTAACTTTAAAACCAAATCCCAGCAGGGCATTGTCGGCAGATCCGCCTGCAAATTCAACCGGACGGAAAAATATAACCGGGTTAAGGTAATTAAAATTAAAATAAGCAACCCCTGTTGAATCAACTGGATTTGAAATGATTGATTCGAAAAAGTTGAAATTGAGCCACCTTGTGGCGTTCCAACTCAAGTAATGCGAAAAAAGCAGCTTGGGTTCAATTTTAGCAGTGGTTGTCTCAAAATTTTTTAAATAGCCTATCAGCCAGATATATTTAAATTTCCAGACATCAATGGATGCTTTAAAAAAAGGGTATTCTGGTGCAATTTCCGAAAGAAAAAGGGAACGGTATCCTTCGCCCCAGAAATTTTTTCCAATTCCTGCACTCAAATTCAGGGATTTAAAGGGTGTAAATGAAATATAACTGGTAATATCGGTGTAATTATATCTATTCGCATGCCTGGTTAAAAAAGGGCCAATTTCGGGCAAAGAACCCGATGTATCTGCTTTCTGACAGATATAATCAGTGTACGACGCTGTGCCATATATTCCGTTTAGCTTATATGAAAAAGATTTTCCTATGTTTCCGCCAATTGAAAGTCCTGCCCTGAAATCTTCTAAAATTTCATTTGTTGAAATATTGAATCGGGGCGAAAAGTGTAAAACCGGGTTAACGTAAACAGAAAAACCTTGGCCTTGTTTAATCCATAAATTATTGTTTAACAGTATGTTAATTGAATTTTTTGCGGTTTTTATGTCAATCATTCTTTTCAGACTATCCTCGGAGCCATTGCTGGCTAACAGAAAAGGCTTTATATTACTGTGAAAATTGCTGTCTGAATATTTTTGCTTTTCAAATCTAAGGTTGTTTTCAAGATTAAGGTCCAGGTACCCTGATTGTGCAAAGAGCACCACCGGAAACAGCAAACTTGTCAAAACAAAGAATTTACATAAATTGTTGAAAACTAATCTCATAATTCAAAACCAGGTAATTCGTTGACATTACTGATTTTATAAAAATAGTTAAAATTTTATAATATTATTCCTACGGGAGTTGGCGGATAGTTTAAATACCGGACCGGAGCTTGTATAAAATTTCTTAATCTTCATGAAACGGCGGGCCCGCAAAGCATTAATCCATTTACGTTGCTGTCAATAATCGCTTTGGCTCCTATCGGGAACAGGGCCTGATTTTCGGAGTGCCCAAACGAATAACCCTGAACTACAGGAATTTTCAGGTTTGATAACCGGTCAGCAAATACTTCCTGAAGGGATAGTGAATTCCCTGCAGTTATTTTCTGATTGTCTAAATCGCAACCTTTAAAATTACCCAGAACAATTGCAGAAGCATTTTGTAAACTTCCGGTCAGCAAAAGCTGCGTCAACATCCTGTCTATCCTGTAAGGGGCTTCGTCAATATCTTCAAGAAAAACAATTTTGTCTTTAAAATTAACCCGGAAGTTGGTTCCGGCCAGTGAAGCGATTATGCTTAAATTTCCCCCGGCAAGAATTCCACTGGCCTTGCCAGGGTTTATTACGCTTATATCATCCGGATAAACTGTTTTTATCAATTCACCCGATGTATTGTTTGTCAAAACAGCTGAGAAAATTCTTTTTGTATATTCATTAAATACAGAGGTTCCCAACACACCATGAAAAGTAACAAGACCGGTTTTTTGGTTAATGGCATTCAATAACACAGTAATATCACTGTAGCCGATAAAAATTTTAGGATTTTTTTTAATAAGCTTATAATCAACTTTTTCAACGATTCTGGCAGCGCCATACCCTCCGCGGATACAAAGGATGGCGTCAATATCTTGTCTTTCAAATGCATGGTGTAAATCATTCAGACGGATATTATCATCTCCTGCAAGATAGCCTTTTCTGGCAAGAATGTCAGGTGTAAAACAACTTCTGAAACCTAAATCAGATAAAGTTTTTTGTGCTTTATCAAGTTGTTCTTGTACAATGGGGCCTGCAGGTGCAATTAAGGCTATCAGGCTCCCCTGTGTTAAAGCTTTGGGTCTTATAATCAATGAATTATCAACCATCAACAAAACAGATTAATAGAATGAAAATTATCTTTTTGTCTGCATTTACAAACATGCTTAATTATAATTTTCTTGGAAATTTCAATAATCAGTTCAAAATCAATTGAATAATGGTTTAACTATGCTTTGGATCAATAGATAAATTCAAGGTAAGCACCGTAACCTGAAGCTTTTGAAAATATGGCCAGTCCATCAGGCCCACCTCCTTTTAGAACCAATGTAAACTGGTTTTTCCCTTTTAATAGGCTTATATCAAGATTTATTTTAAGATTTGATCCGGAAGATGCCTGTCCGGCATTGCCAATTACCTTATTTTCGAAATAAACATTCACACCTGTTGACGATTGAGCATCAGTTACCTGGGGGATGTTAAAAATTAAACTGGCGGAGGTTGGATTGCCGGGATGGGCGATATTGGAAAAACTAAGAAAAACTTCTCCAAATGATTCATCGGTTTCAACCCAATAAATTTTACCGTCCGGCACAAATCCACTTTGCGTGAATTTCATTTCATCGGAAGAAACAGGGAAAAATTTCACAAAACCAGTTTGATTAATTGATTGACCCTGCGAAGTAACAATGCCTGAAAAGAAAGCAGCAAATACTAAAAAAAACTTTTTCATACTCTTTGGTTTTTAATTTTAAATCTAATGATTGGTTAAACATTTAATAACTGTTTTTTTATTGAAAACATAGTGCAATATTGAAAAACAGGAATAAGATATTTTATAGGCCAATCAAAACAAAATTTTTGACTTGACTTGTATTTTTTAGAGTTCTTTCCTCATCCTGGCCACAGGAATATTCAATTGCTCCCTGTATTTAGCTACTGTACGTCTTGCAATCTGGTACCCTTTTTCCTGGAGGATTTCTGCGAGTTTTTCATCGGTGAGTGGCCTTCTTTTGCTTTCATTGTCAATACATTCCTGAAGGATTTTTTTAATTTCGCGTGTTGAAACTTCCTCCCCGCTGTCCGTTTGCATCCCTTCCGAAAAGAAGTATTTGAGAGGAAAAATCCCAAAATGGGTTTGTATGTATTTGCTGTTCACCACCCTTGAAATGGTAGAAATATCGAGATTGGTTTTTTCAGCAATGTCTTTCAATATCATTGGCCTGAGTTCGGTTTCATCTCCTTCTCTGAAATAATTATGCTGAAAGTCCAATATGGCTTCCATGGTGTGCATTAGCGTGTTCTGGCGCTGTTTAATTGCATCTATGAACCACTTGGCCGAATCGAGTTTTTGTTTTACAAAAGAAATCGCTTCTTTTTGCTGCCTGGTGTTATTTGCCTTATTTTGTTGGTATGATTCAAGCATGTGTGCATAGGTTTTGCTCACCTTCAAATCGGGTACGTTTTTTGAATTCAGGCTCAGTATCAACTCCCCATCCATATTTTCGATAATAAAATCAGGGGTTATGTGCTGCGAATTTTTGTTGAGCGGATTTGAATATGCACTTCCCGGTTTTGGGTTAAGCCGGAGTATTATTTCTACAGCATCGCGCAAATCCTCATCACTTAGATTTAATTTCTGGGTAATTTTTTCGTAATGCTTTTTTATAAATTCACCAAAGTAATTCTTAATAATCTTGTACGAAAGCTTAAAGATAGTCAGCTCTCCTTCGTGAATGGTTGTTTTAATTTTATACTGAAGTTGTAAAAGCAGTGATTCTTGTAAGTCTCTGGCACCAACTCCCGGTGGATCGAAATCATGAATAATTTCAAGCACTTCAAGTAGTTCCGCTTCTGAAGTTATAATGTTTTGGGCAAAAGCCACATCATTCACTATTGCTTCAATTTCGCGTCTAAGGTAACCGTCTTCATCAATGTTGCCAATCAGGTATTCGGCCAGATTTCGTTGGCGGTCAGTTAAAATGCGCAAACCAAGCTGTTGTTCAAGGTGCTCGTGAAAAGAAGTCCCACTTGAGTATGGAATTTCAGTTTTTCTATCGTCGGCTGAATAATTGTTTGAAATGAGCTTGTAAGAGGGAGTGTCCTCATCATCAGGCAGGTAATCTTCCAGCGAAAACTCATCATCGTTTGAATCAAATTCATCTTCCTGATCCTGCTCCTGGTCGCCATCTTCGTCTTCATCACGACCTTCCTCAAGCACCGGATTTTCTTCAATTTCCTTTTTAATCCTTTGTTCTAGCTGAATGGTAGGCACTTCCAGCAGTTTAATAAGCTGAATCTGCTGCGGCGACAGTTTCTGTATGAGTTTTTGTTGTAATTTTTGTTTCAGCATCTAGTTCTGATATCTGCATCTGATAGTTTGAAAAACAAAAATAAACTAAATTCCAGAAAAAAAAAGTAGGAATGCCTTTTTTTCTACTATTCTTGTCAAAAATTAAACAATAATTAGTTTTTAAAACCGGAATTGCATAAATATACATCACAATAAATTTAAATAAATAACTTACTTGTTTTAAAATGCAAACAGATTGAAGCAAAATACTAGTAATTAATAACTTATTAAAATCGCATTGTTTTCGGACTTTTTGAAATGGGAATTAAATATACCTGATATTTGTATGATTTGGTTATAAAATGTATATTTGCCGCTTAAATGTATAAATATACGCTATGCCCAAAAAACACAAAAGACTTGAAGAAATTAAAGAAATCATTTTACTTGGAAACATTACCTCGCAGAATGAATTGCTTAGAATACTTGAAGTAAAAGGCCATAAACTGACCCAGGCAACGCTGTCGCGCGATTTGAAAGAACTAAGGGCTAGCAAGGTACCTCTTGATAAGGGAAATTATAAATATGTGATTAACGAGGAAACGGAAGAAAAAAAACCAATTGTTAACTATGGTGGCTATACAATGAGCGGTTTCATTTCAATTGAGTTTTCAAGGAATCTGGGGATAATTAAAACCTTACCGGCATTTTCGTCTCCAATTGCTGTAGCAATTGACAAAGCCAATATAAAAGAGGTGCTCGGTACCATTGCCGGCGACGATACAATTCTTGTAATCGCCCGCGAAGGGTACACCAAATATGATGTTATAATTGCTTTGAAAGAAAAATTTCCGGTGTTAAACGAAAAAATATAATGAAAGAATATAAGGAAGTACAGGGAGTAGCAATTTATGAAAGTTCTGAGGAATTTGTAGAATATGCCCAGGCGGTGTGTAATATGATTGAAGATGCCTCAAAAGATAAAAATACTGCCCTTGCAATAAGGACAAAAGCTTATATCGAAGAAAAAATCAACTCGGGAAAAGCAATTATTGCTTTGCATGGTAAACGGGTTATCGGCTTTTGTTACATTGAAACCTGGGAACATGGTAAATTTGTCGCCAACTCCGGCCTGATAGTTTCTCCTGAATACAGGCAAACCGGATTGGCTTATAAAATCAAAGAAATGGCTTTTCAGCTTTCTTCTAAAAAATTTCCCGGTGCAAAAATATTTGGGCTAACAACAAGTGCTGCTGTGATGAAGATAAATTCAAAACTTGGGTATAAAGCGGTAACTTTTTCAGAATTAACAATGGACGATAATTTCTGGAAAGGATGCGAAACCTGTAAATATTTTGATATCCTTGAAAGAACGAAAAGAAAACATTGTCTTTGCACAGCAATGGTTTACGAGCCTGAGCAAATGAAAAACGAAACCATGGAATACAAAAATATAGAAATTGTAAATTTAACCGATGAAGAAAAAAGTGATACTGGCCTTTAGTGGCGGACTTGATACAAGTTATTGTGCAAAATACCTCTCTGCCGTTAAAGGCTTTGATGTCCATTCTGCCATTGTAAATACCGGAGGATTTTCGTCAGGTGAACTTGACAGAATCGGACAAACTGCCTTAAAATTAGGCGTTAGCAGCCATACTGTGCTCGATGTAATGGAGGAGTATTACCAAAATTGTATTCGGTATATGGTTTACGGCAACGTGTTAAGAAACAATACTTATCCCTTGTCAGTGAGCTCCGAACGAACTTTTCAGGCACTTGCACTGGTGCGATATGCAAAAAAAAATAATGCCGATGCAATTGCCCATGGCAGCACAGGAGCCGGGAACGACCAGGTTAGATTTGATTCGGCCTTTAAAATTCTTGCTCCCGAACTCGAAATTATTGCCCCTATTAGAGAAATGAAGCTTTCGCGACAACAGGAAATTGAATTTCTGAAAAAAAACAATATTGATGGCGATTGGAAGAAATCGGCTTATTCAATAAATAAAGGAATCTGGGGCACCAGTGTGGGAGGAAAAGAAACCCTTACTTCACACCAACCATTGCCCGACGAAGCCTTTCCGGGTCAGCTATTAAAAACCATCCCCGAAAACATTGGACTTGGCTTTAATAGAGGTGAAATTTGTAGTGTAAACGGACAAGTTATCGAAGATAAAATTAAACTGATAAATGAAATAGAAAACATAGCCTCAAAATTCGCCATTGGAAGGGACATTCATGTTGGAGATACAATTATTGGAATAAAAGGCAGGGTTGGATTTGAAGCGGCTGCAGCACTTGTGATTATTAAAGCACACCATGCTCTTGAAAAACATGTTCTTACAAAATGGCAACTTCATTATAAGGAATACCTGTCAAATATTTATGGAATGATGCTGCACGAAGCCCAGTATTTTGAGCCTGTTATGCGCGATATTGAAGCTTTTCTTGAAAGCAACCAGCAAAATGTTACAGGCAGGGTTTTATTAAAATTAATGCCGTATCATTTTCAGGTTCAGGGGATTGAGTCGGAATTTGACCTGATGTCCAGTAAATTCGGCAATTATGGCGAAGAAAATAAAATGTGGACCGCCCAGGACGTAGTCGGATTCACCAATATCATGAGCAACCAGATGAAAATATATCATATGGTTAACAATCCTGATAAATCAGGCGATTAAGAGTTGGCACAAGGAATTATGGTCAGCAGTAACTGGTTTTCTTTTTTTCCTGACAAATTCCATCTTATTTATTATCAAGCCATTGAATTGTTTTAAACAATTTAATCATCTGAATTGTTAATTATTCAAAACGGAGCTATTTAGAATTAGTCTAAATTA
>JAXLTR010000003.1:0-483971 GCA_046329965.1 Bacteroidales bacterium
TAGCGGGAAACAAAGTGAGTAAAACACTAAAACACCAAATTTTCACCAAAGATTTCTTTATCTAAACGACATTGGTATATAATTGATAAATAACGTATTAAATATTCAAAATAAGTTCATAATAATAAAATTCGTGCATTCATGGCATTTATATTAAAAGTAATATTACGATTTTTACAACATTTACGACAGCCTCATTCAATTATTTGATTTTATACCTTATCCCGACATAAAAACTTCTTCCCATAATGGGTCCCCATATTAATGAACTGTCAAAATAAGGTCCAAAAGGATTATCACTCGATAAAACAGGATTTTCCTGCATATAATTGGTAAGGTTTTCAACACCAATATAGGCTTCAAAAAGGTTTTCCCATTTTTTTGATATTTGCGCATTCATCAGAATAAATGAGGGCGAATATTCTGAAAGTCTGTACTCCGTTGGATTCGAACCAGTGAAAGGAATTCTTTTTTCTCCCTGCCAGTTGAGTGTATAATCGAACTTCCAGTTTTTCCTTGTATGGTATTCGAGGTTTAAAAATGCACGGTGCTCAGACACAAGAGGTTTTAGCAACAATTCGCCCGAATAGGTAGATTTTACGTCAAACCAACGATAGGCAATTCTGGCATCAAGCCTTTTTATCAATTCATAATCAACCTGAAACTGAAAACTGTTTGAATAAGATTTTCCATCAAGATTATAAAAAAGCGCCTGCTGTGGATTTTGATCAAGGTCAACAATAACCTGGTTTATAAAATCAGTGCGGTAAACATCAATATTTAATGTTCCTCTCCTGTAATCGATGGTAAATTCATGGTTAAAGTTAATTCCGTAATTCCACGCAATTTCAGGATTTAAACCATACGGATAGTTTTGGTTTTGAGCAAGCAGCAAAATTTGTCTTGAACTGGCAAATAAGTTATTGTTTTCAGAAAAAATATTGGCTGTTCTATGCCCTCTTCCGGCTGAAACCCTGATTACAGTTGATTTTGAAAGTGCGTACCTTACATGTAATCGTGGTGTAACAAAGGCGCCATAGAGATTATGGTAATCGGCCCTTAAACCAGCCACAATATTTAGTTTTTCCAAATAGTTATAGCTATACTCGAAAAAAGATCCCGGTACCGATTCCAGTCTGTTGTAATCCACCTGGTTGAGATTTTCTTTATAATTATCATATTGATAACTTATCCCGGTTTTAAATTTATGGTTGGTATTACCAATTATACCCTGGTAAATAAAATTGGAGTAAAAACTTTCCTGGCTCGCATCGTATTCATTTAATCCGTAATACGAATCCTGTGTATGGTAAGCACCAAAAACCTGTAAACCAAAACTACTCCCTGGCCTGTTTTGGCTGACTTTTCCAATTTTTGTCCAACCCTCAACCCGCCTGAGCAGGGCATTCATACCCCAGATTGAATCAGAACCTTTGTCAGATTCAGGGTCAAAATTCAGTTGTCCCCCCACATTATCCACATAAGTGCCTTTAATACCCGCTTCGAAATGGAGTCCATCGTGGCCTTCATAATTCCACCTGTTTAGCAGAATGTATTGTTGAAATAATGGTTTATCAAGAAACCCATCTTTATTGTTATCAATTTTAAAGGAATTATTGCTGGCATGGAGTAAAAGTTCCGTTCCCAGATGCTCAGAAATTCCAAATTTAAAATTCGAGTTGGCCTCAATTCTGCCTTCTTCGCTGGCAAAAGCATTTAAGTATACTTTTTCCATTGTTTCGGGCCTTTTCAACTCCACATTTATTTGACCTGCAATACTTTCAAAACCATTGATAACCGAACCGGTACCTTTAATAAGCTGTATACTTTCAATCCAGGGCCCGGGAATAAAAGTCAGACCATTAATGGCCGAAAGTCCCCTGATATCGGGCATACTCTCGCGTGTAATCTGGGTATAAGGCCCGGAAAGCCCAAGCATCATTATTTGTTTTGTACCTGTAATCGCATCCGTATACGAAACATCCACAGTCGGATTTGTTTCAAAACTTTCGCTCAGGTTACAACAAGCAGCTTTGGTTAGTTCTTTTTCCCCCACTTTTTTTACACCAATCGGGTTAAGAAACTCATTTTCAATGCCTTTTCGTCTGTAAACCACGTTAACTTCCTGCAATTGAAGGTATGTTTTTAAAATAACCTCAATGCTATTATTATCAGTCACTTCCAGTGTATCGTTAAGATAACCAACAGAACTGACAATTAGTAAATTTGTTGAGATCACCCTTTTCAGGCTGAATTTACCATTTCCGTCAGTTGTTGTTCCTACATTTGAATTGGCCCAAAATACATTTGCTCCTGTAATTGGCTCTTTTTTAGACTGCTCAATTAAGCTGTAAACTTCTCCCTGAATTTTATCATCATTTTGCTGCGCCAAAACCGATAATGAGCAAAGAAGAAAACTGAAAATCAAAAAAATACTTCTCATAATCAGTGTTTTTCAACACCATCCCTGTAAGCGCAGCATTCCGGGAGTTTTTTATAGGCTTCGTCAGTAGCTTTATGGTTTTCAGTATCATGACCTGCATTCGCAATAGATTGTTCAATAGCATCACGGTTTGTTTTAGAAGGATTAAAAACTACTTTGAGCATATCCGTTTCCTTGTTCCATTCTGCAAACTTTACCCCTTTAATAAGGGCTGCATTTTCAATTCTTTCTTTACATTGCTGGCAGTTTCCTGAAACTTTAAATTCCTGGGTGATATTTCCCTTTGTATCTGCCTGGCCTTTTAAATTAATTGACATGCTTAAAAAAATAAACATGATGATGAGTGAAAAAAATATAGTTTTCATATTATGACAAAATAAATTAATACTAATTTCTACGAAATAGTGTTTCTTCAACAAGCAGAACCTGCTTTTGTCAATAAAATGTCAACTGTAAAAAAGGTAAGAACAATTTAATTTCCAAAGTGGAATAATTAGAGGAGGTGAATTATCATCAAAATAGAATGGAATGGAATTGTTGTTGGATTTTATAAGATTTAAATGTAAAATGCCTGCCAATACAGCAATTTCATCAGGACTAAAATTAATTTTGAAAGAATTAACCAGCTTTTGATCAGAATCGAATTGAATAAGGATTTTTTTGTTTGAACAACAATTATTACTCATTTCTTTTGTTTCGCAACAGCAAGTTTTATTTCCGGTAAATGAAAATGAGCTTTGCTTTCCATGGCAATAATGAAAAGAAACACTGATACCGGTTACAAGCAACAGGTAAATTACCGAAAATAATATGGCGAAAATCCTTTTCATGGTCAAAATCAACAGCAAAAATAGTGAAAAAAATAGTTTGTCCGTAAACCAAAATAATCCCTTTACAATTGCGTAATTTAAAATGAACTCCATAAATACCAGAAAACAGGTTGTTTTATTTGTATAACTATTTAGATTTTAACTAAAAAAAATATACTGCTGATCCAAATTCTGAGTAAACCCCGGAATTATAATGTAATGCCATAATACAGAAAGCTTTATCTGATATCTTTTAAATCGGATTGGCCATTAGTTATGGTTAACCAATTAATATTATTCTGATAAAAAAAACTATGTTGAAAATCTGGATACAGGGTTTCAGAGGTAAAATATATAGTCCTCAAATTGTCAATGCACCATGCTACAACAATTTTATAAACCTAAAATCATATTTTTCACTAACTAAATAACATTGATTCTTAAATTAAAAAGAAGTGGCAAATCCAGTTCAATTCTTTTTCCTGAAACTCTTATTTTAATCATAAATACAAGGGAATTTACATGTTATAATTTGTTAAAACAAGAAAGGTATTTTTATTAGTTGATTAATTTTACGATTTTTGTAGCCTTTAGCCTGAAAATGGCCAATATTCAATAACTGATATTTATGAACGATTCGCAATTCAGACCAGGAGGTTTTAGTTTATTGCCCTTGGTGGTTAAAAATCTTTTAATCATTAATGGACTGGCTTTTCTTGCCATACTTGCATTTAAAAATGTTTTAAATCTGGATTTAAATGAAATGTATGGACTTTATTACGTAGGATCTGATTTATTTAAACCTTACCAGTTTATCACCTACATGTTTTTACATGGTAATTTCACGCATCTTTTCTTTAATATGTTTGCCTTTTGGATGTTTGGAAATACCATCGAAAATTTCTGGGGTCCGAAAAGATTTATAATTTATTATTTTGCTACGGGAATTGGTGCTGCGATTATCCATCAATTGGTCATGCATTTCGAAGCACAATCTGTGATTAATGGCCTTATACAAAATGGTGTTAATCAAGAAGCAATTAACGAAATGATAGCTACTGGAAAATGTAATCCTGATATCCTGGCCTTTATGGATAAGGATAAACTTTTTACCCTCTATTCAATTTATAATGTACCAACTGTAGGCGCTTCAGGCTCAGTGTATGGCATTTTACTTGCTTTTGGAATGCTTTTTCCAAATGCATTAATTTACCTTTATTTCGCTATCCCGATAAGGGCTAAATGGCTTGTAATTGGTTATGGGGCACTTGAACTTTGGTCGGGGCTCTCTGCAACACCTGGTGATAATGTGGCCCATTTTGCCCACCTCGGAGGCATGATATTTGGATTTATTCTTATTAAATTCTGGAATAGAAAAAAGTTAAACCGATGGAACTAATAGCAGAACTCCGGAACCGCTATAAAAAAGGAAGTACAACATTCAGGCTTATTTTTATAAATACTGCAGTATTTTTATTGGTAAGTATTTTAGCCCTCATCTTTTTTCTTTTTAACATAGGCGATTCTGAAAAATTCACTATCACCAACTGGGTTTCATTACCCGCAGATATGAAGCTTTTGCTTTACAGACCATGGACATTGATCACTTACATGTTTCTGCACAGGGATTTTATGCACATCCTTTTTAATATGCTATGGCTGTTCTGGTTCGGCAATATATTTCTGAGCTACTTTACTTCCAGGCAAATGACAAGCCTTTACATTCTGGGAGGCTTAACAGGTGCTGCTTTTTATATTGGTGCTTATAATTTATTCCCCGTTTTCGAACCAGTGGTTTCAGCCTCATTTCTTTTAGGAGCATCCGCTTCGGTATATGCCATAGTTATAGCGATATCTGCATATATTCCTGATTATTCCATTGGATTACTTTTCCTGGGAAGAATTAAACTGAAATATATTGCCCTCATAGTAATTATTATTGATTTGGCAAGTATTCCACAGGGAAATGCAGGCGGACATATTTCACATCTTGGAGGGGCTTTGTTTGGATTTTTATTTGCTGTAAGCATTAAAAGAGGAAAGGATATTACAAAGATATTTTCTGATATAATGGATGCGATATTTACTTTGTTAAAGCCATCGCCAAAAATGAAGGTACACGCTAATAAATACAAGCAAAAACAAAATCCTTCAGCTTCAGGTAAAGATACAAAAAGCCAGAGTGACCAGGAATATAACAGGATGAAAGCCCAGAAGCAGGCTGTAATTGATAAAATTCTTGATAAAATTTCTAAATCCGGATACGAAAGCCTTACAAAAGAAGAGAAGGAAACCTTATTCAATGCTGGAAAATAGTAAAAAATATGAGGATACAGGCTTTTTCCGGAAAGTCTACGAAATTGCCAGGCAAATCCCTTTTGGCAGGGTTTGTACTTACGGTATAATAGCCAGGCAAATAGGTTCGCCACAGGCTGCAAGAATGGTAGGCTGGGCCATGAACAAATCTGGTTTGGAAAAAGAACTGGTTCCCGCACACAGGGTGGTTAACAGAAATGGATTGCTGACAGGAAAAAATCACTTTTCGAATACCAATACCATGAAAGAATTGCTTGAATCGGAGGGTATAGTTGTGATTGATAACAAGATACAGAATTTCGAAAAAGTTCTATGGTATCCACAAAATGAAGAAGAATAGCTTTGTAAGGAATTAATTTAGCAAACCATCAGCTTTATTAAAATATTAATTAAATTTTAAAAATGGCAAAAGATTGGAAAGACAGACTGGGTATGGTATATTCAACCAATCCGGATTTTCAGTTTCAATACAATGAAAAGCAGGAAGAACAGGAAACATTAACACCCTCAAAGCAAGATTTACGGGTAATGCGCGACAGTAAACAGAGAAAAGGAAAAACAGTAAGCCTGGTTACCGGTTTTATCGGAAGTGAAGAGGATTTGAAAAAACTGGGAAAAATGATTAAAAGTAAGATTGGAGTGGGTGGCACTGCTAAAGACGGCGATATTATTATTCAGGGCGATTTTGTGGATAAAATAATTGAAATACTTGTTAAGCAGGGTTACAAAGTAAAAAAAGCCGGCGGATAACCAACAAATCAAAAATTTAAACTTAGAATAAAATGGCTGAAATTGGAAAAATGAACAGTCTGCAAGTTGTAAAACAGCTCGATTTCGGCATTTATGTTGATGGTGGCGATTATGGTGAAATTCTTGTCCCTTCAAGATATGTACCGGAAGGTATTAAACAAGGGGATATTATTGATGTTTTTCTATACAGGGATAGTGAAGACAGGCTGATTGCAACAACTGAAAAACCCCTGGCAATAGTTGGTGAATTTGCATTTCTCAAAGTAGTGGCAATCACTACTATCGGGGCATTTCTTGATTGGGGACTGGTGAAAGATATATTTCTACCATACCGCGAACAGGCGCACAACGTGGAAATAGGTAAAAAATATCTGGTGCATATCTATCTCGACAAAGAAACTGAAAGAATTGTGGCTTCAACAAAAACAGATAAATTTCTTGACAATGTGCCACCCCTGTTTACAACTGGAGAAGAAGTAGATTTAATGATTGCTGGAAAAACGGAATTGGGGTATAAAGCCATTATAAATAATACACATTCCGGAATTATTTATAAAAATGAAGTATTTAAACCCTTAAAGCAGGGACAGAAATTAAAAGGCTATATAAAAAAAATCAGGGCTGATTTTAAAATCGATCTTTCCCTGCAAAAGAAAGTGCTAGAACAAAAAGACGAAACTGCCGGAAAAATCCTTGAATATTTGAAGCAAAACGGAGGGAAAACAGACATTACAGATAAAAGTAATCCTGAAATAATTTACAGGCGATTTGAAGTTAGTAAAAAAACGTATAAAATGGCACTGGGTGCACTCTACAAGAAAAAACTTATTGTTATTGAAGATAAGTTAATACGACTTGCCTGATAAAGTAAAGAATTTGTTATTTTTGTGATAAATTGTCGGTTCAAATCAAACCAAAGATGAAACAAGCCCAGATTATCGGGGCAGGCTTTGATTAAAATGATCATTAAATACACGCAACATTGATTATTATAATCAGGCGGTTCCCAACCCGACAAGCTTGGCCTGACGGCATCTGGAAAATGAATCAATAAAAAACTAACACATGAAAAAAATAGCAGTCATATTATCAGGATGTGGCGTGTTTGATGGCGCTGAAATCCACGAAGCAGTAATGACACTTTATGCCATTTTAAAGAATGGTGCTGTTTACGAAATTTTTGCTCCGGATATTGAACAGTTCCATGTTATTAATCACTTAACCGGCGAGGAATCGGGAGAAAAAAGAAATGTTTTGGTTGAATCGGCCAGAATTGCGAGAGGAAAAATTAAAAATATAGCTTTTTTTAATGCGGAGGATTTTGATGGAATAATTTTTCCAGGAGGATTTGGCGTAGCTAAAAATCTCTCGAGCTATGCATTTAACGGCTCAAAATGTTCGGTAGATTTAACTGTAGAACAAGCTGTTAAAGCTATGGTAAAAAAGGGTAAACCAGTGGGTGCACTTTGCATAGCTCCGGCTTTAATGGCAAGGATACTTAAAGATGCAATGGTTACCATCGGTAACGATGCAGACACGATTGAAAATATTGAACTTATGGGTTCAAAACACAAAACGACCAACCATGGCGAAATAGTAGTTGACGAAAAATATAAACTGGTTACCAGTCCGTGTTATATGCTGGATGCCAATATTATTCAAATTGCAGAAGGGGCTGACAATGTTGTAAAAAAAATGTTAAGTCTTATGTAAACTGATTTCGTAGTTATAATTCACCATTTTCTATCCTTACCACAATATCTTCAATCATGCGATCTTCACCCTGGGGATCATATTCAAGTTTAAGATTTGAACCAAAAAGCCGGGCTACAGATTGCCAGAAAAAGGCATTTAACGAACCTTTAAGTTCCTTTACAAGTTCGTAAGTGGTTGTACCTGTTTCACGGTCAATAAGTTTAATAAGAATACGCCCCTGGCTAAAAGTTAGTTTACGCAATTGGCCTTCAAACTCCGCCTTCAACTCTTCTTCTTTTTTCTGGATATAAGCACTTTTTTCCTTTTTAGAATCGTAAAGTACAAGCTGTGAATGAATTTCATTAACCTGTTCACTAACAATTTTCGAATAAGGATAGACTTTTTTCACATAGAGAACCAGTTTTGAATATTTGTTTATTTCTTTTTTAGAGGTAAACTGGTAGGGAGGCAAAATAGTGATTGGCTGGTAGGTAAAATGCAAAAGTGTATCATTATTTTCAATAAGGCCTTCTACAAGGAAACCATCAATTTTTTCCTTAACAGCACCGGTATCAGCTTTGACCGGTTCCTGGGCAGAAATTCCCAAAAACCCTGAAATTATAATTATCAATATTGAAAAAAATATTTTCATTTTTAGGCATCCAGTATTTATCTTACGGTGTATTTTGCAATAATTAAACTCAAACTGTGTATTCAAATAAAAAAGCCGTATTACCTTGTAATTGACTTCATGGTTTCTTCAATATCCCTGGGGGTTTTATAGATTTTTCGGTAATCGCTCATCGACAGGTCTGACCAGAAAAGAGGAAACCAAAACTTTCCATGAAGCATGGAAGCCTTATTATCGATAAGTACTAATTCATAGGGCAGCGCTGCAAGGTGGGATTTACCCAGTTTATTGAGAAAAAATGCTTCACCATTTCTTGCATCGAAAAGTCCGATACCAAAAATAGCCACTTTCTTGTCTTTAAAAATCATTTCATAAACTTTATAAGTCTCATCTTTCCTGGCTTGCAGGTTTTTCCTGATAGTTTCAACCCCTTTATTAAAAGATTCAAATTCCATAACTGAAATGGCATCATCAAAGCCAGGGTTATGTACAAGAAACCTGAATTCTTTTAATTCCCTTTCGGTTAAACTGCTGGTTATGAATGGAGTAAACTCTGTGGCCACTGGGAGCAATGCTGATTTTATTTCAATTGAAATCTGGTTAAGTTCAATTTCATATTTTTTTGTTTCATCTCTTAAATAGGCATAAAAAAGATATTCAGGATTTAAAAGGCTTATTTGAACAGAATCGTTTTGTTTGATTAATCCAATTCGCATAACACCAGCCATTATAGCAGTATTACCAATTTTAAGGGTTAATGAAAGTAAATCCTGCCTTGTAAAAGTAATCACCAAAAGGTTTTCGTCTTTCGCCGGATGATAGGAACCTATAATGTCGAATTTTTCGGACTGAAGAGTAGCGCGAACCGCTGAATCAACGTGGTTGAGCGTTCCTTTCTGATACCCCAACTGGTAAAAAGCCACCAAACCCCCATCAGCAAGCATACTATTTTGGGCTAAAACTATTGATAGACAAATAAATATCAATGTTTTAAAAGTCATTCTCATGGTTGGTTTTTATAAAAAAAATAAACGTATAAATTTAATTAAAATTGAGCGTATTGCATTTGATATTCTTTAAAATTAACAATTGAAGCCTTATTTTAACAAATTTTCAGCAATTCTTAATTTAAAATCATTATCAGCAGGATTTTTTTATTTCATCAAAAAACAAATTTGATAACTTTTAATTACGAATGGATACACAATCAGAATGAATGATAATATTAATAATTGAAAAGCAGCATATAATATTTTAATCATTGAATAATAATTTTAGTGGCTGATTTGAGTTTTATTTATAATTTTACTTTCAGAATGAAGCGAAATTACAAAAATATAGCCATGATTGTTAAACAATGATGGCAGAGAAAAAGAGGGTTGAACAAAAAAAATTAATGCCGAATTATAAGTTTAAAATAGGACTTATTATAATTTCCGGTTTGCTGTGGCAAAATACTCGGGGACAGGAATTATTATCGCCCGAAAAGCTAGAAAAAACAACTGTATTTACAAGTATAGATCAGGCCTTAAGAACGCCTGACAAAGTATACCAGCTCGACCTGCTAACCAGCGAATTAAAAGAATTACCAGCCAGTATCGGAAAATTTAAAAGACTTCAGCGATTGTTTTTATACGAAAACCAGCTTAAAAGTCTGCCTCCCGAAATAGGGGAATTAATTAACCTTCAGGAGCTTTACCTGGATGGAAACCAAATTGAACAATTGCCTCCCGAAATAGGAAAACTCAATAACTTAGAAATACTTGGTCTGCATGGCAACAAACTAAAAACACTCCCCAAAGAAATAGTTGGCTTAAAAAAATTAAAAACAATAATTCTTACTGAAAATCAGGTTGTTGTACTTCCTGAAGAAATTGGTGAATTAACGAATCTTGAAAGTATAGATTTAGCCTACAATAAACTCACCACCCTGCCAAAAAAAATTGGAAAGCTACATCGTCTCAAACAATTATTTTTAACGGCAAACAGGATAAATAAGCTTCCTGCTGAAGTTGGAATGTTACTCAATCTTGAAGAGTTTTACGCAGATGACAATTTACTCTACAGCATCCCACGGGAAATAGGCAATATGACCAATCTTCAGCAATTAGGACTGGCAAACAATAAAATACTCCAGTTACCTTCAACCATAGGCGATTTAGCTGAACTACAGAACCTTTATTTATCAGGTAACCAGTTAAAGACTTTGCCACCGGAAATAGGAAAACTACGTGCGCTCCAAAACCTTTATCTTTCCGATAATCAATTGTCGTATTTACCAAAAGAAATGGGCAGGTTGAGCAATCTGAAAGAATTAAATCTATACAACAACAAATTAACCCAGCTTCCGGCTGAATTTTCGGAACTCTCCAACCTCGAAAACCTGGGAATTGGTAAAAATGAATTAAAAATACTTCCGGAAAAACTATCGAGTGTACATATTTACTAATTCATTATTAAGGTTTTATAAAACTTTTTCTATTATTTTATACTTCCTGTAATAAATTATCGATAAAAAAAGTATATTTAAAACAGTTTTATCGGTTAATCCCTTTACTTTTGGCCTTTTTTGCGGTATGAAAATTGAATGTAGGATAAAGCACAGAAAACGCAATGTTGGTAACACCAGATGATATTAACAAAATAATTGTTGCTATTAAAAACCGTTCAAATTACGATTTCAGCAACTATTCAATGAAATCTTTTACCCGAAGGATTGAGAAATCCTTATTTGATTTTAAGCTGGATATTGATAAATTATTAAAAGCAATTAAAGACGATGAAGATTTTTTTATCGAAAAACTTGTTAAGAACATCACTGTAAATACCACAGAGCTCTTTCGCGATCCCAAAGCCTGGCACGCGCTTAAATACAAAATATTTAACCAGTTTAACGAAGTAAGAAGAATTAACATTTGGCATGCAGGGTGTTCAACAGGACAGGAAGTTTATTCCATGCTGATTTTACTGAATGAACTTGACCTTTTGGAAAAGGTAAACCTATTTGCCACCGATATAAATGACGATGTGCTTAAAACTGCAAAAAAGGCTGAATATACCTATCGGTTCAATATGGAATATTTTGAAAATTTTGATAAGGTAATTAAAGAGAACCCCTTTAATTATGAAATAATCAATGATGTGCCTTATACGAAATATTTCGAAATTGATAAGGTAAATGATGTAATAAAAGTTCACGATTTTTTACGAAAGAAGCCCATTTGGTTAAAACATGATTTGGTAACAGAAGGAAATGTTTTTAATACAAAATTTGACCTGATTGTATGCCGAAATGTACTTATTTACTTTAATACTGATTTACAATCAAGTGTTTTCGAAACCTTCTATCATAGTCTGTTCAGAAGTGGAGTGCTTATGATTGGGATACATGAAAGTATAATTGGACCCATAGCTAACCGGTTTGTAAAATCAGGGCTAATTTACCTGCGAAAAGATTAAAATGAGTTTTAAAATAAAAACCTGAAAATGTCGGGATTAAAAAAAATAATTCTTGGAATATCTGATATAAAAGCACTTTTTCAAAGTATTAATAAATGCTATTCTATTGATTTTTCGAACTTTGCAATGAGTTCATTTAAATTCAGGGTAGAAGAATTCATGTTCAATTACCGGTTGTCGTCCATTGATGATTTGATTTATAAAACCGAAGCGGACAGGAATTTTTTTCAGCTGCTCATGAATAATTTACTTGTCGATACCACCGAGATGTTCAGGGATCCTGATTTCTGGGGATTTTTTAAGGTACAGGTTTTACACAGGATAAATTCTAATTCAGGAGCCAGAATTTGGATTCCAGAGTGTAATTCGGGGGATGAATTATACACACTTAAAATAATTTTACATGAATTGGGATTAGATGGAAAGTTCAATATTGTTGTAAGTACTTTAAACAAAGTTAATGTTGAAAGAATAAGTTCAGCCTGTGTAGATCCAAAAAAAATGGAAACAAATGTTGCGAATTACGAGCGATATCTGGAAGAAGGAAAACTGCTCGATTATTTTTCCCAGAAATCAAATATGTATAAATTAAACTATGAACTTCTTGAAAAAGTTGAGATAATAGAACATAACTTATTTAAAGACAAAATCCCTTCAATTTTTGATATTGTATTGTTCAGGAATAAAATGCTTTATTACAATCCGACTTTAAAAATTGAAGCACTTAAAATTATTAACTCGGCACTTAAACCTGGTGGTTTTTTAGCCCTGGGCATAAAAGAAACCTGCGATTATCCCGGATGGGAGCTGGAGTATGATGTGATTAATGAATCGGAAAGAATATTCAAGAAGATTTTAACAAAGGAGTAAAATGCAATATAAATACATAATAATTGGAGGTTCTGCCGGCAGTTTTCAAACAGTAACAAATATTCTGGCTGCTCTACCTTATAATTTTCCAATGCCGGTTTTTCTTTGTTTACACAGACTTAAACATGTGCGTGCTGGTTTTGTGGAAGCATTGTCCATTAAATCGAACCTGAAAGTGGTTGAACCAAACGATAAGGAATACATCAGGCAGCATAAGGCTTATCTGGCGCCAGCCAATTACCATATGTATTTTGAACTCGGAAATTATATTTCACTCTCTACCGAGCCGGTTGTAAACCATTCCCGCCCTTCCATTGACATATCATTTGCTTCTGCAGCCTATACCTACAAATCGAAATTAGTAGGAATTGTTTTATCAGGTGCAAATAAAGACGGTGCTTATGGTTTAAGCCAGGTAAAAGAAAATGGAGGCCTCACAATTGTTCAGGATCCTGATGAATGCCAGGTAAAAACCATGACAACTGCTGCCATTTCATCTACAAAAGTTGATCATATTTTAAAATCAAATGAAATTATTGATTTCATCCTCAACCTAAATATGCGACATTAGTTAAAAAATATATATAAAACTATAAGACAACCAGTTATGAAAAATACAATCTTCAAAATATTAATTCTTTTATTGATAATTGCACAGGTTCTGGCAGGTGTTAAATTGCTTATTCCAATTAAACAGGGCTTTATAAGTCAAGAGTTTGAAATAGCCCTGATCAACAAAATTGCATTTTATCTATTTATCGTAATTTCATTTGTCATTTCGGTTATTTGCATAATATTGATATCAAGAACGAACAAGGAAAATTCTAATGCATTGTCAGATAAAGACTTAAAGGCCGAAACCAGAGACAAAAAAGAACAGAAACTTCAGAAAGAAGAAGAAAGACAAAGGCAGCTGGCCCTTAACGAGCAAAAAAAGTCAATAATAAATGAACTTAGAAAGGACCTGAGCAGTTCATTAAACCTACAGTCGTATTGCGAAAAGACATTAATAAATCTTTCAAAACATTTGGCAATTATGCAGGCCCTTTACTTTGTAAAAGACAAAAACGATAAGGTTTTTAGAAAAGCAGGTTCGTATGCTTTTTACAGGGAAGATGAACTTAGAGAATTTACTGAAGATATTGGGTTATCGGGTCAGGTAGCAGCAAATAAGAAACTGATAAATATTTCAAATATTCCCGAAAACTACATCACTGTTCATTCCGGCCTTGGAAAATCAACACCCTCGCACCTTATTATTCTTCCGGTATTGTACAATAATGAGTCGATTGGGATTATTGAAATTGCTTCGTTTAACAAATTTGATTCTTTCTGGGAAGAAATCCTCACTGAATTTTCAATACAAACAGGCCAGCAATTGGCAGAAATCAGGGAAAAAAATCAGTCGGTGGAAGAAATAACAAAACCATGATCAAAAAGGCCATAGTAATTTAATTAAAATATGAACGAAGAGTTACTTCAGTTTATATGGAAATTCGGACTCTTTAAATCCTATAAAGTTTATGGAGAAGTTGACGAAATTTTTGAGATTTTAAACCGTGGCGTTCAAAATAAAAATGCAGGACCGGATTTTTTTGGGGCCAGAATTAAGTTTGGAACAACAATTTGGGCGGGCAATGTTGAAATACATTTAAAAGCATCCGATTGGTATACACATGGGCACCACACAGACAAAGCATACAACAATGTAATTTTACAGGTAGTTACAGAATTTGATAAAGAAGTAGAAACTCAAAATGGAAGAACCATCCCTGTTTTAGAAATTGAAATTGACAAATCGTTAGAAAAAAAACATCTGGAATTCAAAAAAAATTTAAAATGGATTCCTTGCCAGCAAGATATTAAAAATGTAGACGATTTTAAGCTTAAATTATGGCTGGGAAACATACTAATAGAACGATTGGGCGAAAAATCGGAATTAATAAAAAACCTGCTAATTCAAAATAAAAACAACTGGGAAGAAACTTTCTACCAATTGCTCGCCAGGAATTTTGGATTCAAGGTAAATGCAGAACCTTTCGAATGGCTGGCTAAATCATTGCCTGTTAAATACTTGGCAAAACACAAGAATAATTCAAATCAAATAGAAGCTTTATTTTTCGGACAAGCCGGGTTTCTTGAAGAAAGACTGGAGGATGAATATTATCAAAGCTTAAAAAAGGAATATGAATTTTTAAAAGCGAAATACCAGCTTACCCCACTGGAGAAATATTTGTGGAAGTTTTTAAGATTAAGGCCTTTCAATTTTCCTACCCTTCGAATTTCGCAGTTTGCAATGTTAACAGGCAAATCCAATTCGCTTTTTTCGAATGTAATAGATTGTGGTAATTTACAGGAAATCAAAAACTTATTCCAATGTGGAACCTCAGATTACTGGGACGAACATTTTATATTTGGTAAAAAGGTACCTTCAAAAAAGAAAGTTTTAGGCAATGAATCAATAAATAACATATTAATAAACACGGTTATACCAGTAATTTTTGTATATGGTGCAGAAACCGGAAATGAAAAATTAAAAGAAAAATCGTTGAATTATTTAGAAGAACTCAAACCAGAAAAAAATAATATTATTTCAAACTGGAAAGAAACTGGGATTAAAGTAGAAAGCGCATTTTACAGCCAGGCCCTTTTACAGTTAAAATCGGCTTATTGCAATGCAACAAAATGCCTGCAGTGTGGCGTTGGAATTGAAATTTTAAAAAATCAATACAGTAATAAATCCATGGAGGATTAAAGATTTGTGATAATATTTAAAAAGTTAGGCAACTCACATTTTTTAAATTTTGAGTATTGAACTATATTTGTGTTATAAAACATAAATTTTTTATAAATGTCTAGCACAAAATCAAATTTAATTGGTTTACTGGATGATAAAGATTCTATATTCAGCGTATTAGATGAACCGGATAAAGAAATAATCAGAAAACATAACTATTGTTCCTTATTTAAGAAAGGTGAAATAATTTTCAAAGAGGGTGATTTACCAGCCGGATTGGTCTGCTTATCGGAAGGCAAGGTTAAAGTAATCAAGGAAGGTGTAGGGGGTCGCGGGCAAATTGTACGAATGTCGAAACCGAATGATATTATTGGATACAGGGCACTTTTTGCCGAGGATCATTATATTTCATCAGCAATAGCGATTGAAGACAGTATAATCTGCATTATCGAAAAGGAAGTGTTGTTCGAAATAATTTCACGCAATGGAAAGCTGGCCCTGGCCATGTTAAAGGAAATGGCATTAGAACTGGGTCATTCGAACGAAAGAACAGTAAACCTTACCCAGAAGCATATTCGCGGAAGATTAGCAGAATCGCTCTTGTTTCTGGCCGATACATTTAGCTATGAACAAGATAAGAAAACTTTAAAAATATATCTTTCCAGGGAAGATATTGCCAGTTTATCGAACATGACCACCTCAAATGCGATAAAAACCTTATCCGCCTTTGCAAGTGAAGAGATTCTAGAACTAAACGGTAGAAAAATTAAAATTCTGGACCTGCCTAAACTAAAGAAAATTAGTAAAATAGGATAAAAATGTGCTCCCATTATTGTGGATAGTATTAAATATTTACCCAACAATCAAAGGGTATAAGCAGAATATGCGTTATAAGAAATGATAACTCCCGTAATTATTGTAAAGGATGCTTCAAAAACAATTGCCCAAACCCTCGAAAGTCTCAAGTGGTTCGAAGAAGTGATTGTTTACGATACTGGTTCATTAGACAATACTTTAGAAATTGTAAGAAATTACAAAAATGTAAAACTTTTCCAGGGGGCATTTTACGGATTTGGAGAATCAAAAAATATTGCTGCAAAACTTGCCCGGTACGACTGGATTTTATCCATTGATGCAGATGAAGTGGTAGGACCGGTTTTGCTGAATTCTATAAAAAATATGGTACCTGAATTAGATTTTGTGTACAGGTTTAAAAGAACAAATTTTTACCGGAACAACAGAATTAACTTTTCAGGTTGGGGAAAAGAGTATGTTACCCGCATTTATAACCGAAAAAATGTATCTTATAACCATAGGCTGGTACATGAAAAATTAGAAATAAATAGCTACGAAACCAGGACCATTGAAGGCGAATTGATGCATTTTAGTTACCATTCTGTTTCCGATTTTGTGAGGAAAAGAGATTTATATTCTGAACTATTTGCACTTGAAAATGCTGGAAAAAGAAAATCATCCCTTTCGCTTGCCCTTTTAAAAGGAACATTTGCATTTCTGAATACTTTTCTTATAAAAGCATCTTTTCTTGATGGATACAGAGGAGTACTCATTGCTGTATCGAACGCTAATGTCACTTTTTACAAATATCTAAAGCTTTATGAAGCAAATCTTCAAAATCACAAAAGGATCAGTCTTGTAATAAATGCAGGTAAAAACCCGGAGTTACTAAAATATTCTGTTCAAAACATCATAATGCAAGTTGTTCCACCGGCCGAAATTATAATTGCCTTTAACCCGGAGATTGAAGAAACTGAAAAATCAATAGACAATTGCGATAAACAAAGTTTTGTGCCCATTGTAAAAGTAAAATGTACTTCGCAGGATTTTGAGGAAGGAAAATGGCTGGATAAAGTCTTAAAAGTATCTGAAAATGAATACTATATATTCATTGAATCGGGAAATTTACCCGGTAAAAATTTTGTATTGGCCCATTCAAATGAGGCAAGGAAAGAGAAAATTATTCTTGGAAAAACTGTTTTATTAAAAAATACTGAGATTAAAGATATTGTGGAGAACAAAAGAATAAACCTACCTCTTTTCAGTTTTATCTGCATGAAAATAAAGTTATTAGGATTTTTAATGTTAAAGGCATGTTTAATAAAACATCGAAAAAAAAATAAATTTTTGAATTTAAATAAATTAAACAATGTTTCTTTTTTTAAAGAAGATTTGCAGACAGAATCAACAAAAGTGCTAACTTCTAAATACAGGATTATTGAGTATTCAGGAAAAGAAAATTTTCAGAAATTAAAAAGGAGGTTTTTAACCTTAAAAGGTTTACTTTTTTCAATGGTACAGGAAGATAAAAAACCACAGGTACTTGTTTGCCTCGACAGGCTTAAATATTTGAACTGTGGACTGGGTCAGGTTTCCTATCATCTGGGTAAAAACCTTGTAAAAAGAAACAATGACCAGTTAAACTTCAGTTTGTTGCTTCCTCAAAATGGGTTTGCTGAATTTGAAAACAAAATCAGTTCTATCCGACAAAATTTCATTAATATTTTGTTCCCCTTGTACATGAAGAATTATGATTTGGTGCATATCACACATCAATTGCCTGGATATTCGTATAATCTGGCAAAGAAAAAAATTCTTACCATTCACGATTTGAATTTTATTTTTACTAAAAATAAGCGAAAATCGAAAAGATATATTCGAAAAGTACAAAGCAATATATATAAAACAGATGCAATTGTTTTTATTTCAGAATTTACAAAAGAAACCTGCCTACAACACATCAATATCCCGAAATCAGTAATTTCGAGAGTAATCTACAATGGTGTTGAACCTCCGGTATATAACAATGAAAAACCAAAATGGCTTCAGGTAGATGAATATCTCTTTTCCATTGGTCAGTTTCTTGAGAAAAAGAACTTTCATGTATTGATTCCTTTTTTATTGGAATTACCGGAAAATATCAGGCTTGTGATAGCAGGTGAAAATAAAACAAGCTATGGCGACAGGATTAGGCAGCTCATTGGGAGTTATAAACTCGAAAACAGGATAATTTTACCAGGCGGGATTCCCGAGAACGAAAAAAATTATCTATTCCATCATTGCAAAGCATTTTTATTTCCTTCAATTGCCGAAGGATTTGGCTTGCCGGTTGTTGAAGCCATGCTCTGTCATAAGCCGGTATTTTGCAGCAACCGTACCAGTTTAAAAGAAATAGGAAATAAATTTGCTTTTTTCTGGAACGATTTTGATCCTGTTCATATGAAAGAGGAATTCGACAAAGGCATTATAACTGCTCAGGAATCCAATCATTTAGAACTTCAGTTTAATTATGCTAATACATATACTTATAACAGAAATGTAAATCAATACATTGAATTGTATAAGGAAATACTGGAAAAATAGTTTTAAAATCTATTGAATCCTTTAACCAGAATTTCCAAAAATAAATTTCCCACACGGAGAGTAAAGGTATTGGCTTCATCGGTAATTAATTTTCTGTAAGGTTCAAAATCGTGTTTCATAATTTCATAATTCGTAGCAGAATGCAGAATTCTCCTTACAATTTTAATAAAATTAAAAACATGCTGATTGATTTTATAGAATGCAGGAATTGGAACATCTTCGTTATAAAATGCACTGCCACTGTTGCTTGTAAAAACAATACAGCCGAGTATGGCCGCCTCGCGGGGTGTCCGATCCCTGTTTGAAATACCAAATTCTGCGAATATCAGCGATTCGGCCATTAATTCATAAACCCGCGATAATGGTAAACCTTTTAATACAATTATTCTAAATCCGGAACAATACTTCTTAAGCAGAAAAATAAGCAATTTGGAAGTTTTAGCGCCAACCAGTATCTGATTTTTCTTTTCGCGCTTCGGAACTGAAAAAATCTCTTCCAGAATTGGGTTATATATTATATTTACCTTTTCCACGCCCATTCTTTTACAAAAAGTAGCCGTATAAAATGAATTGGTCAAATGAATAATTTCAGGATTCCAGGCATTTGATCCGGAAACAGCCTTAAACAAAATTTTTTGTTTGAATGTGCCAATTAAACCGGGTTTTAAAGCGTTAAAATCCTTTAGATAGAAAAGTTTCCTAACCAATTTAATATTCATAGGCCATTGATACGCAAATCCATTTCTGAAAAAAAATTGCAGACTCAGCCAGTACACAATTCTTGCTGATTTTGGATAATCCTCAAAAATGAAAGGAAGAATTTCAGGGACAATAATTACATTATTTTCATTATCAACAATTTCATTACATCTTGGAACTTTAAACCTGGGTTGGAATTTCTGTTGAATTAAATCTTCATTGGCACGAACATAATACATTTCAGAATTAAACCCGTTATCTATCAGGGCCTTGCATAAATGATGCAAGCTGCTGACACCACCAGAAAGAACATCACCGGTTGAAACTACATAAAAGATTTTTTTACCTGACATTGCCAGTTAACCTGATTTTAAATTCCATAATTTCTAAATACCTTATTTATGCTAATAAATATGCGTGGCAGATGTTTCCTCGTCATTTATAAATGAGTAAATAAAAGTCATGCAAATAGATTTGGCGGGAGATTTTTCAATTTTACATTCTGACTTAAGGCTACTGTTTGATTTTTCAGAAGCTATTACATCATGTTTATTGGAAAAGGAATAATTTATTTCATGAACATCGCCCTCGAAAGTAATTCCATAGAAACAGGCCCTGAGTTTTGCAGCCAACCTTTGAATCCAGGCGGCTTTGCTTCTTCCGGGAACAGCATTTGTAACAATTACCTGCATTTCTTCATCCTCAGGTCTTCGAACCACTGAATTGGCGTTTAATCCAACCATTAGTGCCACAAAAAAAGCAAGCTTTTTCATGCTTGTTTCATTTTATTTCAATTTAATTAAAACAGCGTAAATTCATCAAATAATTTTGGTATAAAGATATTATCCCAGCTATACACAGCTTTCAACTTTACCCGAAGTGCATTGGCGGCCATAGGTTCACCATGTGAAATAAAAACTTTACCCGGATTTTTTTTGATCTTTTCAAGCCATTTAACAATGTCATTCTGGTCGGCATGCGAAGATAAAGTAGTTACACTTTCAATTTTTGCATTTACCTGATAAAACTTTCCTTCAATCTTTAATTCGTGGGCGCCTTCTTTAAGCATCCGGCCCCGTGTACCTTCGGCCTGAAATCCTGTTATTAAAATAGTAGAATTTGGATTTGGAAGCTCCTCTTTAAGATAATCAAGCACTCTGCCCCCATTCATCATTCCACTGCCGGCAATTACAATTTTCGAAGATGAAACCTTTGATAATTCGCTGGTTTCTTCCTTTGACCTTATAAATTCTACACTTTCAATTACTTTTTTTAGAACATGTTCGCCAAGTATATTCCAGTCAGAATATTTGAAATATAATTTTGAAACCGAAGAAGCCATAGGGCTATCCAAATAAACCGGCACGTCTGGAATATCAGCATTTGATTTGAGAACCCAAATTTCGTACATTATATCCTGGGCCCTGTCAACAGTAAAGCTGGGAATGATAAGAGTGCCTTTTTTCTTTTCATTTTCGAGTATTACTTCTTTAATTTTCAGGTTGGTAAGTGAACGCGGGTGCAGCCTGTCTCCATAAGTTGACTCAACTATTAGAAAATCAGCATATTCGGGTTGAACAGGTGGTAAAAACATTTCATCATCAAACCTTCCAATATCGCCTGAGAATAGTATTATTTTACCCTCAATTTCAAGCTCAATGAAAGATGATCCAATGATATGACCATTAGGTCTGAAACAGTACCTGAAATTATCATCCATCTGGTACCAAACATTTGGTTTTACAGGCTGAAAGAGCTTTTGGGCATGTTTTACATCTTGTGAAGTATAGAGCGGTTGGGCAGGGAAATGCTTACTGTAACCCAATTCATTCGCTTTTGCTGCTTCGTCTTCCTGTATCTTACCGCTGTCTTCGAGAATAATTCCGGCAAGTTCAATAGTTGGTTCAGTTGCTATAACTTTTCCCTTGAATCCAAATTTAACCAGCCTTGGCAGATATCCCACATGATCGAGATGGCCGTGTGTAAAAAGCACCGCATCTATATCTCTGGGCTCAACCGGAAAACTTTTCCAATTAAGTTCCCTAAGCTCTTTAAGGCCCTGGAACATTCCACAATCAATAAGAATTTTTTTGCTATCGGTTTTAACCAGGTATTTTGAACCTGTTACTGTGCCTGCAGCACCCAAAAATTGAAGTGAAACGCCCATTTCTCAAATAATTGATTACAAAATTTCTTAATTCTTCTTTAATTGTCTGCCTTAATTTCTGCTATTTACGTTATTTCATTCCATTTTTAGGATGAAATACCAACTGCTGATTTCAAGCATCCAGATTAAGGTTAAAACCACTAATTTCTTTCAATCCGTTAAATCAGATTTTAGAGATAAAGGTATTTAATATTTATTTAAATCTCCCCGGTTTTCTTTTCTTTAATTTTCAGGAGTTTTTTATGGTAGCGGCTTTGAACAAGGTCTATCAGGATAAGAATTACAATTATAAAATAAAATGTAGTTTGGTTCATCCGCTCAACCGGGGTATCAAACAGTGTTAAATGCGACAAATGGCCTGCATCGGTTAATAGCATCACGCCAACCAGGAAAAGAATAAAAAGTCCGAGTACTTCAAACATCCTGTTTTTCTGCAGGAATGCAGAAACTTTTTCGGCCAGCCAAATCATTAAAATTCCACCCACAACTACTGCTATTGACATAAGTAAAATATTGTCGGTAAGGGCAATGGCACTTAAAATGGAATCGAAAGAAAAAACAAGGTTCATTAATACAATTAAAAAAATGAGTTTTACAACTGAATCAGGTTTTTTAACAACAAGTTTTTGTTGTTCTTCCAAAGATATCATGTGCCAAATTTCCTTAATTGAAGTGTATAGAATAAATCCGCCTCCAAAGTATACAATCAGGCTATGTACATTTATCCCTGCAGAAATTATTCCATCAAAATGAAACGAGATAAAAGGTTGCTCAAACATTTTGATCAGGCTTGTAAGCAGAAATAAAAGCCCTACCCTCAACAAAATGGCTACACCGATACCCATTTTACGAACATATTTCCGCCTGTTTTCGGGTGCATGCTTCGACTCCATGGAGATGTAGAGTAAGTTATCAATACTTAAAACTGCCTGTAAAATAACAAGCATTAAAAGTGTAAACAAATCATTGAATAGCATGGTAAGTTATTTTAGTTATTTGTTTTCAAAATTACAGAAAAAAAAGTGCAACCCCGGCAACACTCAATATGGCTCCTAAAACTTCCTTTGTACTTACTTTCTGTTTATAGATTAAAATGGATGGGATAATGATTAAGACAGGTACAATAGACATTAAAGTAGCAGCAATACCAGCTTTTGTGTGCTGCACCGCAATAAGTGAAAATGAAATGCCAAGGAAGGGACCAAAAAAGGAGCCAATTCCAATACTTTTCATGGCTTCTTTGTTTTTAAGCGCATTAGCCAGGTTTTTCCACCTGTTTAAAAGCGCTATTAAAACTAAAAATCCAAAAGTTCCTGCAATTATTCTTATTTGTGTGGATGCAAAAGCATTATAACTTTTCATTCCAAGTTTACTTAATACCAGGCCTGCAGCTTGCCCAACCGTGCCTAAAAACGCATAAAAAAGACCTTTAACCGGAAAATTAAGTTTAAGTTTTTTTTCACCTTCGGGTCTGCTCCAGATTGTAATCGAAATTCCGGCAATAACCACTATCATTCCTGTAATGCTCAGGATTCCCATAGTTTCATCAAGTAAAATCCAGCCCAAAACAGCTGCCATCGGAGGAGCCAGTGTCATTACCAGCATGGCAATGCGGGAAGTAATAATAGGATAAGAGGCAAAAAGAAAAAGATCGCCCAACACAAGGCCTACCAAACCTGAAAGAAATAGCCAGAACCAGGTATGAAAATCGGCATCGGTAGGAAGTAAAATTCCGCGATCGAACCATGCCATGGCACATAGAAAAATGAATCCTATAAAAAGCCGGATAAGGTTAACCGAAAAAGTACCTACTTTAATGGTTGCCCTTTCAAAAGCCAGGGCAGAAAAAGTCCAAAAGAAAGCAGTAAGTAAGCCTGCTATTTCACCAGTGTGAGTATGAGACATATAAATTAATGAATTAAGTTCTACTTTTTATTTAAAACTTCAGTTTCAAAAAAAACTGGATTTTAAAATCAGGTTCTCAAATGGCTAACTCTATTAAGTTTTTTAGGCAGTTTATCCGATTTACCTAAGGGTACTTTTTCAACAAGAATATTACTGGCATCGAGGTGCATGTACTTAGCCTGAGGAATTGCGAGTATTTTCATAATATCGCTCAGGTTCATTATCAACCTTTCTTTGGCGTTGAACTTATGTTCTTCTGTTAAAATACGATCAATTATAACATACCGGCAGTCTCCGGGAATATGGAATTTTTTCAACGATGGATAACCAGACTCAAGTTTTACTTCATTGGTTCTGTTTAAATCGTTAAGTACCTGCCGGAATAAAAGGTTTACCTGAGTTTCAATTCTAAAACCAATATTAAAATCAATCTTAAAGATAGCCCCTTTTACAAATTCAGTTACTTCATATTCGTAAGCATAAGGATCATCACTTATGTTAATATGAAGAAACCAATACCTGTCAGCTCTTTTAGGCTGCTTATCCAAAATAGAATAATAGATTGTAGCTTCAATATCAAGCTTTTTATTGGCTTTTGTTATATAAACAAGATTAGTAGCAAATTTCGGAATGGTTGTATCTTCCCTGACACTTTTAAGGATGACCAATAAATCAGAAATCGGTATAAATCTCATCAGGCTGTTTTTGATTTTTCGGCCATTGTACCAAATGTACATCATCACAGCCAAAATTCCGCCCAGCATTACCGTAAACCACCCTCCATATTTAAACTTATGCATGTTAGCAATTAGAAATGCAAGTTCAATGGTTGAGTAAAGTATACCCAACATAATCACCAAAGGAAGAGGAATCCTTTTACGTAGGTAAAGAAGTAAAAGCATGGTTGTCATTAACATGGTAATTGTGATTGACAACCCGTATGCAGCTTCCATGGCAGTAGATTCTCTGAAAAGTAAAACAACGCCAATGCATGCAATCCACAAAAAAATATTCAGGTGAGGAATATACATTTGCCCTTTAAGTTCAGTTGGATATTTTATAGTCATTTTTGGCCATAGGTTCAGGGAAATTGCTTCGCTAATAAGTGTAAATGAACCTGAAATAAGTGCCTGGCTGGCGATAACTGCGGCAATGGTAGCTATAATAATTCCTGGTAAAATAAACCAGTCGGGCATTATTGCATACAAAGGATTTTTATCCTGTTGCACAAAATTTGGGTGATGGATAATCCAAACAGCCTGTCCAAAATAACTTATAAGCAAGGTTGATTTTACATAAATCCAGGAAATACGTATATTCTGAAGACCGCAATGCCCCAAATCGGAATACAAAGCTTCAGCCCCGGTGGTGGCCAGAAAAACTGCTCCAAGTATAATTATTCCTCCGGGGTGACTTGTCAATAATTTAATAGCATAAACAGGGTTTATTGCATAGAGAATTTCGGGTTCCTTGATTAGATAAAGAAAACCCCAGAATGCAATAATGAAAAACCAGATAAACATTAATGGGCCAAAAGCTTTTCCAAGGGAACTTGTGCCAAATTGCTGTACAAAAAACAAGATGGTAAGTATAACCATCACGATTGCAGTAACCGGAATATCGCTATTTAGAATTTTTAATCCTTCAATTGCTGATGTTACTGTAATGGAAGGTGTTATAACACCATCCGCCAGGAGAGTGCTTCCCCCGATAAGTGCAAATATATAAGCCCAGTTATGCCTTTTTCTTAGTAGGGCAAACAAGGCAAATATACCGCCTTCACCTTTATTATTGGCCCTTAGCGTTATAATTACATATTTCAGTGAAGTTTGAAGGGTAAGTGTCCAAAAAATACATGAAACGGCACCATAAATGCTATCTTTATTAATAACATCCAGCCCAACACCAATTGCTTTCATTACATACAACGGCGATGTTCCTATATCACCATAAACAATTCCGAGGGTAATAATTAATCCGGTTAGGGTTAATTGTGTATGGCTGGCCTTTTCTTTCCCAGGGTTTGTCAGTAACGATAAATTAGTTTTCACTTGTTTCTGCTTAAAATAGATTCACATTTTAATTATAACGTTTTATCAATCCTGCTTTTGGGTGGAAAGATGGTATCAAAAATGATGTTTGTTTACAAAATAGCATATTTGCAAAATCAAATAGATCAAAAACTGCAAAAGTCTTAAATTCAATGAAATTTTAAAAATATTTATAATAATTTTTATAAAATAATGATTCTGTTAGTTTTAAAAACTTTTTATTTTTGCGCCTGTTTTTTTTGATAAAATTATGAAAGCTGCATATACCATTGGATTACTCATCCTTTCAAATACCTTCATGACCTTTGCCTGGTATGGTCATCTTAAATTCAGACAATTTAAATGGTTTGAAGCATTATCTCTGGTAGCTATAGTTCTTATCAGCTGGGGCATAGCGCTTTTTGAGTATTTTTTCCAGGTACCCGCCAACAGAATCGGATTTAAGGAAAACGGGGGTCCTTTCTCACTTGTTGAACTTAAAGTCATCCAGGAAGTGATCACCCTGGTTGTATTTTCAATTTTTACAGTAACTATGTTTAAAAACGAGACTTTCAGGTTTAACCACCTGATTGGTTTTGCTTTTCTGGTTCTGGCAGTTTATTTTATTTTTAAAAAATAGAAAAGTCAAAGTTTATTAATTACATTTTTTAATTTCAACTTCACTTCCTGGGCTAAAGTTTCCAAATCAGCATTTTTAACCGACATCATCATTGATATGGGATCTACGGCCATTACTTCAATAGATCCGTTTTCGAGTTCCTGAACTACAACATTGCAGGGAAGAAAAACACCTATTCCCTCTTCGAGCGTTAAAGCTTTATAAGCAAAATGTGGGTTGCATGCCCCTAAAATTATATATTTTCTGAAATCGACATTTATTTTATCTTTTAAGGCTTTTTTAATGTCAATTTCCGAAATGATTCCAAATCCTTCGGTCTTCAAAGTTTCAGTTACATATAAAATGGACTCATCAAAATTTCTGCCTGCCAAAGTTTTTTTAAATAAATATTGCATACTGTTTTTATTTTAATTTATTCTTCATCTTCTTCCTGCATCTCGGGCGAGGGCTCAGGTTCTAATATTTCAACAGGCTGGTTTAAGGTAACCAGCATCATACTTTGAGAATCGTACATCAGGTTTTTCATTTCAAAATCTTTAAGCTTAAATACCACGGTTGCAATCTGAAGAATCTGGCCATCTTCGGTTTCGAGCCTGATTTCCTGTGGGATATAAATTTTTTCCTCTTTTATTTCCATTTCGTCGTCCATTTCCTGGTACCATGACCATTTTAAAATCACATCCCTAACAATTTTTCCTTTTAAATTTAAAATGTTTTCATGGTCAGAAAAATCAATTTCGAAAATGTTTAATTCGCCGGTCAGGTCAGTTATTTCGCCTTCGGTTATGTCGTATAAAAGCATTTCGGAATTCCACGCAAAACTAATGAGTTTACCGCCCATTACAATTTCTATCCCAACTTCAATAACCCATTTGTGTTCGGGATCGAAAACCATATAGTTTTCGTTAATGTTGTAAAATCGAATATTGTCGATTGTTTTGTTTAAAAAAATTTCCCTGTATTTTTGGTTTGTTTGATCCATTTTGTAAATATCAAATTGATTCGTCTCATTTGTGCCAGTAGTTGTCAGACATTGCAATTGCAAGCCTGTCAAACAACTTTTCTCCAAAATATCTACGGTTAAGCTTATAACAAAATTCATCTAAATATAATTGTAGATATTTTCCATTTATTTTATGGTATATGCCTAAAAAAGTGCGCTTTGCGTTGGCGATGGCTATGTGTACCCAGGGCAGGTTTTTTTTGGTTGTTTCTTTTGTCGATATTTCTGAAACATGCATTTCCACATAGTCTGAGATATCAACATAACTCGTGCTTTTATCGCTAAAAACTATGCATTGTTCTGCAAGGCTTTTTCTGATCGTATCCGTCACACCTGTTGCTTTGTGACTTTCAAGTGCTTTCATTTTAAAATAGCGCACATGCCTTTCTACTTTCCCTGTATCCAAATCTTCCAATGGCGTCGACTCTGCCATCACAGCTACGTTGGTTTTACGCTGGCTTCCCCTGCCGCGCTTAAGATTCTGTCTCTCTTTTTCATCGGTTTCGGTGGAAAAGTACCCTTCGTCGAACTCAACCATGCCTTCAAGTTCGTAAAGACTGTCCCGTTTACCCATGGCGGCCCGGATGCGGTGCATCATACTCCAAACTGTTCGGTAACGGGCATGTGCCAATTGTCTTTGCAGTTCCATGGCTGATAGGCCTTTCTTGCTAAAGCTCATGAATGCCATGGCCAAATACCATTTGCGAAGAGGAAGGTTCGAATTCTCGAACATTGTCCCGCTTTTTAAAGTGGTACGGAAATTACATGACGAACATTGCCATTGGTTTTTTGCTTTTAACCAATAATGCTTCTCGCAGCCACAGTGTTTGCATTTTATGCCTTTGCTTTCCCTTAATTTGCGTAAATGCGCCTTGCAACTTGCTTCGTCGGGAAATTGTTCAATAAATTTGATTATATTCACATCAAAAATTTTTTCATAATATAGTTAATTTTTCTAATCTGGCATAATCGCGACGAATCAAAATATCAAATTCTATTTTCAAAACTATAAAAAGTTTTAAATCTACTTAAGTTTATTTTTAAAGTGCGAATTAGTTTTTTGTAACTTATTCAATTAAAACCAGTTAATTTTTTTTATTTTAAGATTAAGACCAAAAATAAGTTACCCCAAATTTGAAATCTTTTAATTAAAATACTTATGCACCGTTTTTTTACAGCGGAAAATAAAAAAAACGGGCAAGCCCAAATAACCTGCCCGTGCCAAATGAATGGATATATAGAACTTTGCGACTATTTCTTAAAAGAGTGATTTATTTCCATCAGAATCATATTCTACATTTCGTTCAAGTTTTTTTGTTTTTTTGCCTGAGCTGAAATTATAGGTAAACTTTATCGAAAACAGATAATCAACCAATACTTCACCTTTCCACATATCATATAATTCGGCAGTTTCAGTTTCGTTTTGATGAAACATAAACCTATTTGTGTAAGGTGGAAAATAAATAGCCTGAAGTTTTCCATTTTTAAACAACTCCTTTTCAAAACCTATTATCCACAATAAATCGCGCGATGAAGTTCTTTGATAAGATATTGTAGGCGAATTGTAATTCACCATCATAAAATAATTCCAGGTTTTAAAGAAAGTCATAACGGAATTGGTATTGATTTGATAAGAAACTTTTTCCTGTGGCTCACTGTTTGATGAACCTTGTGAAGGCTGACTATCAATAATTTTATCGTAAACACTCAGGTAACCATTAATATTCCACCATTTTGTAAGTTGAATGGCATAGCTGAAACCAAGTCCGTATTCCCAGACTTTTCCAATATTATCAGTATAGGTTTCTGTAATATTTTCGTCGTTTATAAAAGTTACATTCTGGAAATCGTCTGTTACATATTTTGCATACAATTTGGGAGAAATCATGCTGGAATTGAAATTTTTGCTATAAACCAGTTCCATATCGTTTGAATACGAGGGTTTTAACTCAGGATTTCCATGATAAAAATGCAGAGAATCGTACCAAACTTCAAATGGATTTAATTCATCGATCCCTGGCCTGTATATGCGCCTGCGGTAACCCAGTTTAAGACTCTGGTTTTTTTCAAAATCCCTTTTCATGCTCATTTGTGGTAACCAACAGAAATATTCGTTATCTTCATTATTATCAATATTTATATTTGAATATTCAGTCCTAAGTCCTGTTTGCACCATCACTTTTTTAACTTTAAATGAATAGTTTACATAGGCTGCCTGCCTGAACTCGTCATAAACAAAGTTAATAGGCTCCGCATCTGAACTATATTTCTGGTTATTGTCAATCCACTGGTAATAAGATTTTAAGCCTGCCTCGAAATTTGATTTTTCAAATGCCTGAGAATAATCCACTTTATATTCAGCACTGTTTCTATGATTGCTCACATTATCCTCGCGATAATAACTGTTTAATATTTCGTCACTTGCTAAATCATAAACATCGTGATGATAATTGTTGTTGTTTTCGCCAGAATAATTATAATATCCAATGAGCATGGATAACTCTTTTTTATCATTCATCTTATTTTTATAATAAATTGAATAATAATTAGTTTTCCCTGTTTCATTGTTGTTCTGCAGAATGTTTTCCCTTCCGGTCAGAACATCGTTTACATAATACCTGTTATCAAAATTAAAATCTCTGAAAATAGACTGGAAATAATTAAAATCACCATAAAAATTAATAGTATTTTTCTCGTTTATAAACCAGTCTATTCCATAATTCAGGCTGTTGCTGCGCCAACTTAACGTTCCTTCGCCTTTTTTCAATTGTTCCTCGGTACTACCAGGTAAGTATTTTATGGTATTCGATTCCTGGTAACCATTGAATTGTTCAAAGTGAAGATTGTCAGATACATAAAATCTTACATTGTCGTTACCATATTCAAGATTGGCCATTGGATCCATAATGTAAGTAGGAGGAGAAGGAATATCTAGTGCTACAGATCCATTCATCCCGTAAGCCCTCTCTTTTTTTAGATAAAAATGAATAATGCCTGAAACATCGGCATCGTATTTTGTAGAAGGGTTGGTCATCACTTCAACTCTTTCAATAGAAGCTGGATTTATCTGCGCCACGAAATTCTTATCCCTTTGAATATCATTTACATAAAATAATATATCCGAACGTCCTTCAAGGGTTACATTGTTTTGAAAATCAACATTAACAGCAGGAATTTGTTTTAATACATCAAGACCGCTGGTTGAAATCTCTTTAATTTTATCAGTAATGTTATAAACCGTGCGATCGACCTTTTCCTGACCTTTCATTTTATTCTGAACAATTACAACCTCTTTTAATTCAGTTTCCTGGGTTGAAATGGCGATATTTCCCAAATCAAGTTTTTTGTTTCCCTGGTTGAATTCAATTTTATCAAAGGTTTTATTTTGATAGCCTACATTACTGATAGTAAGGTAATAATCACCGTTTTTAACTAACGAAAGTGTAAACTGTCCTTTTTCATCCGTAAGTGTTCCTTTAACAAGGCTCGAATCTAGTTTATTGTAAAGCGAAACAGTGGCAAATGAAACAGGTTGCTGGCTCTTATCGTCCATAATTTTTCCTTCCAAAGCAATTTGGTCCTGGGCAAAAATCCACCCGAATGAAAATGTAAGAATCAGGATAAAAATAATCTTTAATTTCAGTGTTCTCATAACCATTCAAATTAAATGTTAAACAAAGATCTATGCTATGCAGCATAGTAATTAAAAAAAACAGGAACTACAATATTCCATAATAAATCTAAAGGGAATGATCCCCGAATGGTCAATGAATTTGGTTAATGGTAATGGGTAAGTTGGCCTTCTTAATCTCTTTGACGACTGAACCTGTAATTTGGTTACAATTCAGGTAAAAAAAAATTATAATGAATTGATTTTATTATACTTAAAACATTAATTTTTACTTTTTTCATCTTCATAATCTAACAATAAGTATTAAACCCAACATTGAACCATTTTATTCTGGCACAATGCCGGATTTAATTTTTTAAAAAATATTTGTTTTGATAATTTGATTTTCAGCAATAAGAGGCATTTCGTGCTATTGTTAAAATTCTGACTCCTCCTTCTTATTCAAATTTTACCGGCATTTATCCACTTACATTTTGCTTATTTTTCCTACACCAGATGAGTTTGCCCGAACAACCGGATTTCCGGTATAATAAATTTTCCCCATTCCCGAAACATCGGCGGTTAATTTTTCACTTGTATTTACTGAAATTTTAGCCACTCCACTGACTTCTGCATCACAATTAACTGTTTTGAATTCCGAAGCATCAAGTTTCCCAACTCCACTTATTTCAATTTCAAATTCTTTCGAAGATCCCTTTATATTGCCTGAAATCACACCACTTGCTTCAAGTTTGAAGATTTCTGATTTTAAATTCAGGTTGAAATCGGCAACCCCGCTGACTTCAACTTCTAAATTATTGAAATTAAGTATATTGGGGGTAAAAATGTCAACAGCGCCACCAATCGAAAGGTTTTCAAGGTCAGGAACTGTAATTATTATTGAAATATCTGTTTTATGCTGGTTTCTGGCATCACTAAATATTTTAAGCCTGTTGCCTGATAAACTGATTTCAACATTTTCGAGGTCCTTATTATCTCCTTTAATGGATAATGAAGCCTTTTCACCCTGCAAAAGGGTAAGTTTACAGGCCAGGTTTACAGAAATATCCTTAACACCAGTAATATCAGGTATTTTAGGCTGTGCAAGTACGCCCACATAGGTTACCATTACAATTACAGACAATATTCCTTTTAACATTTGAGTAGTAAATTTACTTTTCATAGTTCAAATTTTTAATTTAATAACAGTTAAGAGACGAAACAATTATTATGATGCTGCACGGCCTTACAAATTCGCCTAATTTACGCATCACAATTACCTATCAGTGTTTACCTGATTGTATAAAAAGAAAATCAGCTTAGATTGGAATTTGAAAAAAGTATCAATTTCATAGGTAACTTTAAAAAGTGCCCAAGTTAAAAACCAAAAGCCCCAATCCTTAAATGAATTGAGGCTTTTATAAGGCAATAATAATGTTAGTTCAGTTTATCACTGTTTGCGCAGATAAAACCAAGAACAAAAACTGCAGGGGCATTCCAGTTAATACAAATTTCGTTCGAAGCATAGCTTGCCTCTACATCCATATAACTTCGGGCCGGTTCATTAAAACTGTAATTCACCCCGTTTCCCTTATCCTGTTTCGCGTAATTTGGGCCGCCCACCACAAAACCCGGAATGGGATCTTCAATCTTATCAGCCCCCGAAGCCCGGTGATGAATATGCATAGGTGATTTTGAGCCAAAACCGGTTACAAAGGAATAACCTGTTGCATTTTTGCCAAAAATATAATCTGTTGTTTCTAATATTCCATCCAAATAGCGGACATCTCCAGTCAATTTATAACCATAGGCAAAAACCATGGCAGAGTTTAGAATATCGCTGTTGGAACCCCATTGAAAGTTATCTAGGAAAATTCTATAGGGATTTGAATTCTGTTTAACCAACAAGCTGTCCGCCAAACGAATTACTGCCGATTTAACATTTGTTTTTAATTCTTCAGGCACACCTTTGTTTTGCAATAGCAACGAAAAACTTCCCAGGTTACCGATAAATCCACGCCAGCTTTCGCCTACATTTAAACGTGCAAAAGGCTTGTTTTTATTAAAAAATTCGAGATAAATAGGCTTTCCGGTCGAAATATATAACTCGCAGGCAGCCCACCAGAACTCTTCTTCAAAGTTTCTGTCGCCATATTCGCCTGTAAAAATATCAGAAGGATTTTTATAGATTACATTTGGGTTTTTAACCGACCAGTTCCATGCTTTTTCAGCAGCAGTAATACATTTTTTAGAAAATTCCGTATCTATATTTTTGTAAATTCGGGCAGCCTGGGCTGTCATGGCCGCAAAATTAAGCGATGGCCCGGTTCCTTTGCCAACCACAAAACGACTGGTTGTGTCATCGGCAGGCATAATAAAACCCGTGAAATTTTTTGAAGTGAGTTTCATATTTGAGCCACCATCAGGGGTTTGCATGGTCAGTACCCAATCCAGTTCATACTTAATTTCATCAAGCAAGTCGGAGATTTTATTTCCACTTTCCGGGATATTTGTAAATCCATCAGGAACAAGGCTGGGAACCATTTCATATAAATTTAAAATAGTTCCTACTGATACCCCGGCATTTACAACGTATTTATTGTCATCGCCGGCATCGTACCAGCCTTTTGGCGAAGACATTTTGCCAACTCCACGCAAAGCTGAAGGATGAAAATAACATGAGGTGTCAGGGTGGCCGGACGGGCGGTTCCATTTGCCTGCGTATTTTTCTTCAAGTGCCATCCCGGAACGTTGAAAATAATAATTTTTTAAAACTGCTTTGAATGCATCATTATAAAGATTGGTTTTAATACTGAATTTTGAAGGTTCGCTGGCATCTTCAACTTTAAAAAAGTAAGTGCCTTGAATTGTGAGGGCAGAAAAATCAGCCATACAAAGCTTTTCGCCTGATTTGTCCCAAAAAACCGGTTGCGATAAATTACCTGAATAAACCACATTACCCGAAGTATCTGTAATCTGAAAGGTGCGGGCTGAAGTATTTGCTACAATCACTTTTTTCACGGCTTTTGGATAATACCCAAGCTGGTTTATACGAATTTCGGCCATTTTACTTCTATCGCCGCTCTTATAGCCTGACAGGAATAACGCAATGGCGATTACCAGGATTAAAGAAATTGATTTCATATGTTCTTTTTTAATTATTACTTTCAGTGAGGGCTTCGCCGTTCACTTCGTTCATGAGAACTTCTTTCATGAGCATTGCGAATAAAAGTTGTTTTTATTGGTCACAAGGAATTCAAACTGAATTAGATAAATTAAACTTAAATTTTGAATTTAGCCCATAACAGCAACAACCTGGTGGATTTTCCCATCGGCAAAAACCGGTACAATTTTTCCCTCAATCTCTTTTTCATCCACAAACAAATGGACTATTCCCTTTGAAACATGATTGGGATTCTCGACATGAATCTGGTAAGTGGAATTTCTGAATTTCCGGGTTACTTTAAAGCCGTACCAATCTTCAGGAATACATGGATTTATTAAAAGACCGTCGTATTCGGGCTTAATTCCAAGTATGAACTGGGTGATGGCATAATAATTCCAGGATGCAGTTCCCGTGAGCCATGAATTTTTTGCTTCGCCTGGCTTAAAAGCATCTTTTCCGGCTACCATTTGCGAATACACATAAGGTTCAGTTTTATGCAAATCGCTGATTTCTTCAAGGTACGAAGGGGCAATTTTTTTATAGTAGTCAAAGGCCATTTTCCCGCGTCCAAGAACTGTTTCACCAATCATTATCCAGGGGTTATTATGGCAGAAAATTCCGGCGTTCTCTTTATATCCGGCAGGATACGAAGATATTTCACCGTATTCGATGTAGTATTTTGTAAAAGCAGGATTATTTAAAACAATCCCGTATTGGCAGTCGAGCCGTTCTTTTACCGAATCGAGTGCTTTTTTAACTTTTCCTTCGTGGAGTCCGATTCCGGCCATTGTGCAAAAGCCCTGAGATTCGATAAAGATTTTCCCTTCTTCGTTTTCGCGGCTTCCCACTTTTCGGCCAAAATAATCGTAAGCCCGGATAAACCATTCACCATCCCAGCCAAATTGGATGATGGCCTCAGACATTTTGTTTACAAGTGCAAGTGCACGGGCCGCCTCATCATTTTTACCCAGCTTTTTGCATAATTCAGCATAATCACGGCCATAAATTACAAACATCCCGGCAATCATTACAGACTCCGCTTTTGAACCCTCAGATTTATTTTCCGTAGTCTGAAAAGATTCGTTTGGATCATTCGAAAAGCAATTCAGGTTAAGGCAGTCGTTCCAATCTGCACGTCCAATAAGAGGTAGCCCGTGGGGCCCTAAGTTGTTTACAACATGGTCGAACGAAACCGTTAAGTGATCAAATAAAGAACGGGCAACATTCCAGTCGTTGTCAAAAGGTACCTTTTCATCAAGAATGCTAAAATCGCCTGTTTCTTTAAGATAACTGATAGTTCCCAGGATGAGCCATAACGGATCATCGTTAAAACCGCCTCCAATATCATTATTGCCTCTTTTAGTTAATGGCTGATATTGGTGGTAACAACCGCCATCAGGAAATTGGGTTGAAGCAATATCAATGATCCTTTCACGCGCCCTTTCGGGGATTTGATGGACGAAACCAATTAAATCCTGGTTTGAATCCCGGAATCCCATTCCTCGTCCAATGCCGGATTCAAAGAACGAAGTAGAACGTGAAAAACAGAAAGTAATCATACATTGGTATTGATTCCAGATGTTGACCATCCTGTCCAGCTTTTCATCACCTGAATCGAGGGTAAAAATGCTCAATAATTTATCCCAGTATTGCTTTAGTTCAAGCAAGGCAAGATCTACGTTTTCAGGTTTACTGAATTTTGCAATTATATCTTTGGCTTTCGACTTATTAATGACCCCTTTTGATTCCCATTTCTCATCTTCCTTGTTTTCAACGTATCCCAAAATAAAGACAAAATCCTTCGATTCACCTGGTTTAAGCTCAATTTCAAGATAATGTGAGGCGATGGGCGACCAGCCATGCGCTTCCGAATTCCTGGTCTTACCTTCAAGGACTGTTTGTGGCGCTTCAAAACCATTATATAAACCAATAAAACTTTCTCTGTCCGTTTCGAACCCCTGAATGGGGCAATTTACTGAATAATAGGCAAAATGGTCGCGTCTTTCTTTGTATTCTGTTTTATGATAGATAGTTGAGCCTTCAATTTCCACTTCGCCTGTTGAAAAATTACGCTGGAAATTTTCCATATCTGTAGCAGCATTCCAAAGGCACCATTCGACAAATGAAAAGAGTTTAATTTTTTTTACCTCGTTTGAATTATTTTTTAAGGATAACTTTTGGATTTCGGCCCATGTTTTCAACGGAACCATGAACAAAACATTTGCAGTTATGCCATTTTTCTCCCCTTTTATATTGGTGTAATTCATTCCATGGCGGCATTCATAACTGTCAAGTTCAGTTTTACAGGGTTTCCAGCCTGGCGACCAAATAATACCCCCATCATTAATGTAAAAATACCTGCCCCCGGCATCCATAGGAACATTGTTGTACCTGTAACGCGTAATGCGCCTGAATTTTGCATCCTTGTAAAACGAGTATCCGCCTGCGGAATTAGAAATGAGCGAATAAAAATCTTCATTCCCGAGATAATTAATCCAGGGCCAGGGGGTTTTAGGATTTGTAATCACATATTCCCTGCTTTTGTCGTCGAAATAGCCGTATTTCATAACAGGATAATTTAAATTTAGTTGGTTTTAACAAATAATTTTAATGGGTGGAAAATTCCTTCAATTGTCCAAATTGCAATAAAAACAATACAAATCTAAGAATTAAATTTCCCATTTCAAAATAAAGGAAGGGGATTAGTGTTTATCTGACACCAATTTGATGTCTAGGAAAAACATTTGAGCAAAAAGGCAAACAACAAACTAAAAATATTGAATTTCAATATTTTCAATAAATATTAATTAAGCGAAAAAAATATCTGTACAGGAAAGATTTGACAGATAGTGTAAACTGTACAATAATGAAATGGGGAAATCAAAATAGAATAAAATCAAACTGATTGTTTGCCGCTTAACATTGGAACAAAAAGAAAATCACCGAAATTTGTTTTTTGAAATTCATTTTCCCCAACCCTTACAATTGAAAACATGGTTTGTTTTAGCTGATTCCCAACAGGAATTACCAAAATGCCCCCAATTGTTAATTGTTTCTGTAAGGCTTCGGGGATAAAAGGAGCGCCAGCTGTGACAATTATTTTATCAAAAGGGCTGTAACCAGGTTTACCTTTATACCCATCGCCATAAAAAAACTGGGGATGGTAACCAAGTTGGCTAAGAAGTGCCTGAGATTTATAATAAAGTTCTTTTTGCCGTTCTATGGTGTAAACCTGTGCGCCAAGTTCCAACAGAACAGCAGTTTGATATCCTGAACCGGTTCCGATTTCGAGAACTTTTTCGCCTTTTTCAATGCCAAGCAACTGGGTTTGAAACGCAACAGTATAGGGCTGTGAAATGGTCTGTCCGGCTCCTATTTCAAAAGCTTTGTTTTCATAGGCCAGCTTATCATAGCCCGGATCAAGAAATAAATGCCTTGGTATCCTGGAGATTGCTTTTAATACTTTTTCATCGGTAATTCCCTGCTGAATAAGTTCTTCAACCAATTTTAACCTTTGTCCCCTATGTTTGTAAGTATCTTTGAGCATTAAAACAAAACTATATATAAATCATGAATATGTACTTTACTTTGCTTCTGCAACCTGGTGTTTATGCCTGAAAAGTAATGCAAAAAACAGTGCAATTACAAGCGAATATGCTGCAAAAGCAAGCCAAATCCCTTTCCAGTCAAAAGAACCATCGGCCAAAGTGTAATACCTATCGATAACTATTCCACTTATACGACTGCCCAGAAAAGCACCTACACCATTGGTCATCATCATAAATAAACCCTGGGCACTGGCCCTGATTTTTTCATCTGATTGTGTTTCAACAAATAGCGAACCTGAAATATTAAAAAAATCGAAAGCCATACCATAAATAATACATGACAGTACAATCATCCATAGCCCATTTCCGGGATTTCCAAATGCAAATAAGCCAAACCTGAAGGTCCAGGCCAACATACTAATCAGCATTACTTTTTTAATTCCAAATTTTTTCAGAAAAAATGGTATTGTAAGTATGAAAAGGGTTTCGGAAATCTGAGAAATAGACATAATAATAGCAGGATATTTTACCGCTATCAAATCTTTGTATTCAGCAATTGAATCAAAATCGTGTAAAAAAGTATCTCCATAAGCATTGGTAAGCTGCAAAGATGCCCCTAACAAAACGGTGAAAAAGAAGAACAATGCCATTTTTGAGTTTTTAAATAGAGAAAAGGCATTCAGTCCCAATGATTCAATTATTGATTTTTTAGCTCCGCTTCCAAGTGGCGGGCATTTGGGCAAGGTAAAGGAATAAAACCCTAAAATTAATGCCGATGCAGAGGAAACATAAAATTGCCCTGCATTTTTTTCGAAGCCCGAAAGACTTATAACCCAAAGCGCTACTATAAATCCAATGGTTCCCCAAACCCTGATTGGAGGATATTCTTTTATAATATCCAATCCTTTGCTTTTAAGCGCGGAATAAGCTACTGTAATAGAAAGTGCTATTGTAGGCATGTAAAAACACATATTCAGCAGCATAACCCAAAACATAAGCGAAGGGTCGTTAATGAAAGGTACAGTGAACACGACAATGGAACCCAGCAAATGGAAAATTCCATAAAGTTTTTCAGCATTTATCCATCGGTCGGCAATAATACCGGCAATGGCAGGCATAAAAAGTGAAGCAATTCCCATAGTTGAAAAAATAGCTCCAAATTCAGTCCCTGACCAGTGTTTGGTCTGAAACCAGTAAGCGCCAATAGTAAGCAGCCATGATCCCCACACAAAAAACTGCAGGAAGCTCATGATAGTAAGTCTTAGCTTTATATTCATAAGGATATTAAGTGTAAAAATGGTAACCCCAACTGAAGGAAGCTAAAATAAAAAGAAAAAATGATTTGCAAAGTAAAGGGAAACAATTAATATGTAAACCAAAAGAAAAGGAATTGTGACATTTTAAAGATACACAATTCCTTTACATCAAATTTTATTCTATAATATCCCAAAAGGAACAATAACAACTGAAATTTCAATTTTTTAAACTGAAAGAAGATTACCCTTTCTGGATTTGAAATCTCCGAAGTTTAAATTTGATTTCTTGCTTTTTAATTAGCCTAATTGGTTAAATTTATTTATCAATAAACTGGCCGCCATTAGCATCTGCCATTTTTTTCATAAAATCTTTGTCGCAATCTTCGCCCAATCCAATGGTATGTATTTTTACTTTTTGGGAACTGTTCCATTTGGTAAGGGCATCGAGAATTCCCTGGCTGCTGGGAATTTTACCACCGTTAGGTTCACCATCAGAAAGCACAAACATGGTTTCCACTTCCGGAATTGCGAATGCTTCTTCCAAAGCATCAGACATATTGGTGCCACCACCCGATTCAAGTTTTTCAAGGTAGCCAACAGCAAGGTTTTTATTGGTTTGCGTGGCTTGCATAAGTTGTTTGCTTAACTGTTTGATGTTGTTTTCAAAAACTATTATAGTAAAATAAGTATCTTCACTTAATCCTCTTATCGAGGGCATAAGTTCTTTTTTTGCTTTTCCAAGCTTGGTAAGCTGATTATTAGTTTGTTTGCTAATAACATTTCCAATAGTGCCCCCTACCTTATTTCCAACTGCATTTCCAACTTTGGAGCCTGCAGTTGCTATTACATTGCCCTGAAGGTCAGTTTCAGCTTTGCCTTCCATGCTACCTGAAATATCAATAATGTAGACAATTTTTTTACTCGAGCCCGTTTCGATTCCATAATAATTTTCTGATTTTTTTACCATGTAACAAGTTGAAAAAAGGGCTAACGCGAAAAATAAAAAAATTAGTTTTACAGGATTTTTCATAGTTTCTAATTTTAAATTGTTGGAATTTAGTAATTTAATTGAATATAACAAATTTATCATTTTCATTGCTTTTGAAGATAAAGTTTTTACCTAAGCAAATCCTATTGTCATTTTAAAAATTAATGTGAGTCATCCTTCATTTTAAGTAATCTTCACTCATTCAGCAAATTAAATTTTATTCAACACGAACAAAATTACCACTGCACTTGTTTATAGACACGATTATTAATTTGATAAAACCATATTTAATAAAGGACGAATCCATTCTTTCCAACTTTTTGTTTTATTAAACTTTAAAATTAAATCCAAAAAATGACATTTGAAATAAAATTTACTAATAGCTGATGGATACGGATTTTTATTTGGGATTATTAACAAAGATTAATGATTAAAGATAGAATATACTTCTATTTTTGTATAAGAATTAATTAAATGAAACAGAATTAAATATCCAGGAATGGAAACATGGTGGGAAATACTTAGTGTGTATCTTTTGAGTTCAGTAAAGTTTGTTTTTGGTGGAGTTCCTATGGCTATTGGTTTCAAATTTTCATTTATTGAGGCGGTTATTGTTAGTTCAGCGGGGGGTTTTACAGGGGTTTTCCTGTTTGTTACCTTAAGCGAAAAACTTTTAGAATATTTATACCGACGTAGGGAAAGGTACCTTGCTAACCATCCGAAAATAAAGCAAAAAAAGAAATTTACCCGAAGAAATAAAACAATTGTAACCGTTAAGCAAAAATTTGGTTTGTTGGGATTTGCTCTCCTGGTTCCATTTTTTATACCAATTCCACTTGGTTGTTTTCTGGCGGTCAGATATTTTAACGATAAAAAAAGAATTATTGCTTATCTGTATGGCTCAATACTGTTCTGGTCAATAGTTATATCGTCTATTCAGTTATTACTGAAAGTAAAATGATATCATTTTAAAAACCATCAGTAAATAGTTTCTCTTTTCAAAGGCATGGTCATACACCTTGCACCTCCTCCACCTCTCGATAGTTCAGAACCATCAATGGTGATAACGCATTTTTTGTAATCGTCAATATTGATCTCCCCTTCAATAACATCTTCAGAATGAACGATTTCGTAGCCTGCCTTGTTTAGTTCTTCCATGGTATAAAGATTACGGCCATAGCCAATAACTTTTCCAGGGGCAACAGCAAAAAAATTAGCCCCACTGTGCCATTGTTCCCTTTCCTGAATCCACACATCTTTTGATCCGCCGCATTTTAAAGCTTTTATTTCCATTCCTAGTTTGTGCAAAACAGACGGAATATTTTCAACACTTTCAATAAATTGCACTTTCCCGTTTTTTAAATGAACATGGATGGTCTGGTACTTGTTTGGTTTAAGAATCAGTGGTTCATATACCATGCAGGTATCTCTATCCAAAAAGGTAAACACCATGTCGAGGTGAATAAAAGATTCAGGCGAAGCGGGTAATTCCTGGATAATGATATCGCGTTCGAGTTTTCGTTCTTTGAACTGGTCAATGATAAAATCAATTCCCTGGGTGCTGGTTCTGATGCTGCTTCCAATCAAAAGTATATCTTCGCGGGCAACAAGAATATCGCCACCCTCGATAGTAATTTCGGGTAAAAAGCCAGGGTAAAATTCAGGGTTAACGGTTTTTGCACTAAATTCAGGATGATTGGCAAGTATAAGTTCCATGATAACAGATTCGCGTTGGCGAACATGATTGGCCATACGGCTAATAAGCGCTCTTTCTCCTATTGCTATGGCTGAATCTCTGGTAAAAAAGAAATTATGAAGTGGTTGAAGTGAATATTTGTCTTTTGAAAGAAATTTTGTCAGGCTTTCCTTTTTCATAACAACCCCTTCAATTAACTGTCTTCCAAGCTCCTGTGGCGAAAGTTCAAGTAAAAATTCCCTGATTTCGAAAACATTTTCTGATGTACAAATGCGGTTTACCAGATTGGTTTTTAATTTTTCGTCATTCAGCACATCCACCAAAAGCGAAGATACTTCGTAAGTTTTGGTTAGTTTTGACAAAACCTCGCTAAACTGGCGATACTCTTCAAGTACAACATTCAGGTTTAAAATATCGCTATAAAGGGCCCTTTGAACAGTTTCAGGGGTCATATTTTCAAGTTCCTGGCCGGGAGTGTGAAGTATAACAGCTTCAAGCTTACCTGTTTCCGAATTAATATTAATTTGCATCTTCAGGTTACTTTTTTAATGTAAACAGATTCTTCTTTTATAAATTTATAGGCAATATCGCCGAGCATCCCTTCGTGCCGGCCAATTACCAAAACTCCGTCGGTGTTCAGGTTGTCGTAAAAAAATTCAAAAAGCCTGTTCTGAAGTTCATGGTTAAAATAAATCAAAACATTACGACAAAAAATAATGTCAAACTTTTTATTAAATATATTCCCCTGGTTTACTATGTCGTGTTTGCGATAAACAGCTTTGTTCAGCAACAAAGGTTTTATGGTAATAAGGTTTTTTTTAGGATTTACAACAAAATACTTATCATAGTGCACGCCAGATTCATGTTTGATTTCCGACAAATTACAATGCATTACTTTTTCGTAATTTTCAATAAACTCATTTATTTCCCTGAACTTATAAATTCCTTCCTCGGCTATTTTAAGAACGTCTTCGTTTAAATCAGTGGCAATTATTTCCGATTTTGCAAAAAGGTTTAATTCGTTGAGTAAGATAAGAGTTGAATATACTTCCTGACCTGTAGAACAGCCAATATGCCAGATGTCAATTACCTGTTTATCAGCAAATTTGTACAATATTTTTTCTTTCAATATCAGCCATGTACTGGTATCCCTGAAAATTTCGGTGGTATTTACGGTTATATCTTTTACAATTTCTTCAAGGAATTCGCTATCCCTGGAAAGTTTTTCAATAATCTGGTCCATCGATAGTTTATGGTCAGACAATATTTTTTCCACTCTCCTGTGAAAGGATTTTTCAGAATATTGATCAAAATTATAAGATGAATTCGAACTAATTGCTTCGATAAGCCGCTCTGAATCTGACTTTAAACTTTCCATCAGAAATTGCTCAAGTTTTTAGCCAAATATAGATATTTTATTCAAAAAGCATTTAAGATGAATTGAATTGAATTTAAAATACTGAATTATTTTTTCTTTTCAATAGTAATTATTATTGTTGAGATATTAATATCGTTGCGGGTTTGCTGAATTTTAAGTAACCAATCCTGGAAAACATCCGTGTTTATGACCCTTGGAAGTTCAAAATTGTTTTTATCGAGTGAAACCTCGGTTTTATCCTTGTTATCCTGATTAAGAATTGGTTTATTGAGGAGTTGTTTTGAAAATATTACGTATAAACGGTTCATATCCTTGTCACTACCAGCTACCAATTCGTAAAGATCTTCGGCAAAAAAATCATCAGTAAAATAATTAAACTGAGGTTTATCAGAAAAGAAAATATATTCCTTATCGGCGGTAATTGGCATGGCTTCTTCCATTCCAACGGGCATTTTACGATAAGGAAGCAGGCATTGTGCCTGTTTACCATCGTCGAGAAAAACAGCCAGAAACCCATTAACAGGCGATTTAAAATAAAGAAATAAATCTTCACCTTCGTAAAAATCGGTGGAGGGTTTAATAATTTCAAGATTTTTTAAGGTAAAGCTTTGAATATCAATTTTAGAATCAGTAAGTTCTTTCGCTTCAATAGTTACATCGCAATTAATATAGGTTACTTCTACTTTTTTCCGGTTAATTCTTTCGATTTTTTTTGTTTCTTTATATCCGGTTTTCAATACCTGGATAATTTCACCTTTTACTGCAGTATTTCCAATCATTTTAAAAGTGGTGTTGGTTTCCACTTTTTCGCCGGTTTTCTTGTTTTCGATAAAAACAGTATTTCCCTGAATGATTAGAGTTCCAAAAGCATTTTCGAGGGCATTAATTTTAGCTAATTCCAGGGCTTTGTCTTTGGCATCGTTCATTGATTCCCTGTCGGGATACCATTGAACCTGAGATTTTCCGGTTGTTTTCACCAGTTTTATTTCCTGGGCAAATAAGCTAAAACTTAGAAAGCTGGCAAATAAAAAGAGGGTAATTTTTTTCATTTTTTAAGGGTATTAACGTTCTTTTTTCAAAAATAAGTCAAGAAATCGACAATTTAAAACAACTTCGATGTCTTTAATTATGGCTTTAATTATAACGATAATCTGAATGGCATTATTTTAAAGGAAGATAGAAGATTTATTGAGATATCAACTAATTCGACAACTTTCAATTTTTAGGAAAAAATAATGGAAATGTTATTTCATTGTATTTTATAAAAATCATTTCTGTACCTCAACAATTATGCAACAAAAAGTATTTTAGAAATCACAGCTTGAACCAGCAAAAATTTTTAGAAAAACCATTTTTAACCCAGAAATTATTGATAAATCAATTAACATACCCTTTTTTTGAAATACGAAATTAAAGTTTGTCAATTACAATTGAATTTGTCTGACTTCCTATCTTTAACATCACAAATAAAAAAGTACCACATTTTAATTAAAAATCATGAAGTTCATGTCCTTTAAAGAAAAGTTTCCAAGTACTTAATCTGGTTAAAAATACCAGATTTCGCGATGGGACTGTTACTTCAATATTCAGCAGGATTCTATTATTAAAAATAATAAAGACTGAAATACTGTCAATAATCTGATTTATTGTATTTGACGATTAGTAAATTTAATTCCTGAATAGTTTAATAATCATACAAAATAAAAACAGATTGATTTATCAATAAATGGAAACGAGTCATAATAATTCAAAACAATCATTTGTAATTCCATGTTTTAAATATTATGTTTAGATAATTATTAAAATGGTGGCTGTCTTGTCATTTCAGCAATAAAATACATTTATAAACTCTAATCAATTTGTAATGAAAAACATTCAATCGTTCAGAAGGACCCTGATACCATCGAAAAGCAAAATTCAGTTTGACGTTTGGGAAAATGTTGTTAAACTTTATGAAGAAGGTAAATTTAAAGACTCCCTTTTCCGCCTTTTCGATTATGTTGACGGAAACCTGGTCAGACAGTATGGAAACGCTGCGAAAACAGAATTTACAGTACCTCATGGTTCAGTAGATGTAATTATCAAAATTTCAGATTCTCAGGTTGATATTAACGTTCCATTCCTAAGATTGCCTGAAAAAAATGTCATTCCGTTATTGCGCAAGGCAACCGAGATTAATTTTTCACCACTCAACATAGCTACCATTGTGTTAGAAGGCAATGAGCTGTCGTTCAGGTATTCAACCCCACTCCATCTTTGCGAACCATGGAAAATGTACTCAGTTTTTCGCGAAATTTGCGTAAACGCTGATAATTTTGATGATGAGTTTATTCACAAATTTGGTGCAGCAAGAATAAAAGAACCCATTATAGTTAATTTCACCAATGAGAAAAAAGAAGAAATCTGGAATACTTTTCAGTTTCTTTTAAATGAAACCAAAGAATATCTTGAATTTTTCGAAAACAAGCGTTTCGACGGGTTTTTATGGGATGCACTCATTCAACTTTTCCTAAATATCGACTATTATATTGCGCCTCAGGGATACCTGCGGACTGATATGGAAAATGTTGTCAATTACATGCAGGATGGGAATTATAGCCTTCATGAAAAAAATGAAAAAGGAAAGGCCTTTTTTAAAAAACTACAACAAATCTCTCATGACGATTTGTGTTCAAACCTTTATGTTTCTCAAGTATTTATTCCTATAAAATATGCAGCTTCGCTTGAATATGTTCGGAATACCTTTTCAAACCAATATGAAACTGCTAAAAAAGAAATGAACAATTCTGATTATATGGGAGCTGCTTTGTCCATCAGATATGTATTTCTTTACGAATTTTACTATTCATATGCTCCTGATGATATTGTGGAAATAATCACCAATGCACTGGAGAATTCCTCTTCAAAGCCCTGGGACGAAGCCGCCAGAATCCTTTGGCAGGCTATAGACCAGATAATGACCGGAAATACAGGTCAGCAGGCTAACCGTCAAACTTCAGACAGCAGTGGCGATTCATTTGCCAGGAATACATTTTAGTCAATACAAAAAAAAATTAAAATTCAATTAAAATATTAAAAATGAGCGAAATAAGTAATATATCCGGATCGGTATTTAAAATTAATACTTCTTCGGGCAGTGGATCAGGGTTTTATTTAAAAGACAGGGGGATAATTGTTACCAATTGTCACGTTATACTGGGATACAGAAACGTTGCCCTCGAAGATCACAAGAATAACAGGTATCCAGCAAGGGTTGTTTTTGTAAATAAAGAAGCAGATGTTGCATTTTTAAAGCCTGAAAATGAATTCGATACATATGCAGTAGAGCTTGCAGATATTTCGAACCTGAAAAGTCGCGACAAAGTATTTGTACTTGGATTTCCATTTGGTATGCCATATACCGAAACAAACGGAATAGTTTCTGCACCCCGGCAACTTATGGAGGGCAGTTATTATATTCAAACAGATGCTGCTGTTAATCCGGGTAACAGTGGTGGCCCGGTAGTGGATGAAAATGGAAGAGTGGTAGGAATTACAACCTGTAAATTCACACAAGCTGATAATATGGGCTTTGCGGTACCGGTTGATATTCTAAAAGAAGAACTTTTTACTTTTGCTCAAAATCAGACAATGCTGTATTCAGTTAAATGTAACTCCTGCAAATCATTAATTACAGAAGAAGTGGAGTATTGTCCCAATTGCGGTAATTCAATCGATGCCAAACTTTTTGAAAAAGTGAGTCCAAGTAAAATCGAAGAATATGTCGAAAGTGCAATGGTACAAATAGGAATGGATCCTGTAATGACCCGGACTGGCTATGAGTTTTGGGAGTTTCATCGGGGTAGTGCGTTGGTAAGGGTATTTGTTTTTAGTAAAAATTATTTATATGCTACCTCGCCCATCAACAACTTACCGACTACCAATTTAGAAAATTTATTTAAATACCTGTTGAGTAACCCCATTTCGCCTTACCAGCTGGGTATATACCAAAATCAAATTTTTATTTCGTACAGGGCTCATCTGTCCGATGTATTTTCAAGTGCTGCTGACAAGATAAAGGAAAATATTGCTCATTTGCTATTAAAAGCAGATGAAATGGATGATTTTTTCGAAAGGGAATTTGGCTGCCCCAAATCAAATTTTGCGAAAAAAGAATGAATTCCGGTTTTCAACAATTTATTAAAAAGACTGTCAGTTTTCGGCAGTCTTTTTTAGTTTTTTAAATACTTTAAGATGGTTTTGGATTTAGTGTTGATTTACTTTTTATAAAATTTTAAAACTAAAATCCGAAATATGACTTACTTTCAAACTATATATGGAAGCAAGTATGATGAATTGAACAAAACGGTAAAAGACGGGGCAAATATCAAAATATTGGTCTCCTTCATGCCTGTTTATATAAATTATTTCACTGATTTAGAGTAATTTAAGTCAATTATTTAAACCAGATGCCCACAAATATGAGATGAAAATTATTCTATATCAGTTTTTAACACACCTCACATTTAAAAGGGCTGTATTTGGATCGATAGCCGTTTCATAAAGCACGTCATATTCAAAACTCAGAAAATAATACTGGGCTTTATTGTTGCCGTATGGTTTAGCTGACCAGAAATTCCCATATCTGCCCATACTATAAAATTTCATAGTTTGTGAATTACCGTCACCTCCGGCCATTCCATTAAATCCAGATTCATTCGTTGCTCCTTTGTTTGGGCTGTCCCAACCTTCTAAGCTTTTCATTTTTCCACCACTTCCATTATCTCCACCCAAATAATCACGTAAAATAGTCCAATCTTCCATATTTGGGAGATGCCAACCGGCAGGACATGCATCTTTTGCAGAACTCCATTTATAATAGTAACCGTATGCCGGCAAATTGCTTTCATCATTATTGTAGGGATAGCAATTTCCGGTATTACAGGCCATATTTTGTGCCATCCACCATTGGTTTCCAATCTTAACCGTACGGTATATTTTCCCATCCCGTTTGTCTACCAGCTGTCCAGTTTTCTGAGAAAAACAGCTAAAAACCAACATACAAAACCAGGTTATAAGTAGGAATTTTTTCATTATAATTCAATTTTAAGGTTATTGTTTCAAATTTAAATTATTTCCTGTTTATCAACGGAAAATTTCCGGATAAATTGAACGTTTTTTATCGTTTTGCATCATTTGAATTGAAACTGTCCCTATAAAAAGAAAAAACCGCTGCAATTTGTTTATTTACAGCGGAATATAAAATTAATCTGTAGCCCCCACGGGAATCGAACCCATATCATCAGAACCGGAATCTGACATTCTATCCATTGAACTAGGGAGCCATTGTATTTTCAGGATGCAAATGTAAGAACTTAATCGGAAATTGGAAAGATTAAGAGGTAAATTACCTTTTGCCTAAGTACAACATTATATTTTTGAGTTATTTCTATTATTATATTCTTCGCTAAATTTTTCTTTTTTCAAATTTTACGTAAAAATCCCATATTAAAATTCCTGCCGCAACAGCCACGTTTAAAGAATGTTTTGTTCCAAGTTGAGGAATTTCGAGGCAAAAATCTGAATAATTCACCACCTCCTGCTGAACCCCTTTTACTTCGTGGCCTAGCACCATAGCATATTTCAGATTCTTATCCGGATAAAAGCCGTTGAGCTTAATACTTTCTTCGGCCTGTTCAGCTGAAATCACCACGTAACCCTTTTCTTTCAGTTCATTTAAAGCCTCAAGTGTATTTTCAAAATACTTCCAGTTCACTGATTCGGTAGACCCAAGTGCGGTTTTATTAATTTCCTTATTGGGCGGACAGGCAGTTATCCCGCACAGGTAAAGCGCCTCTACAAGAAACGCGTCGCAGGTGCGGAAAACAGAACCAATATTGTTTAAACTTCTAACATTATCAAGTATTACAACCAGTGGTATTTTATCAGAAAGTTTAAACTGCTCTATTGATTTCCTGTTCAGTTCCCATGTTTTTAATTTCCGCATGATATCTTAATTAAAATCGCAAAAATATTGGTAGTAAATGGATTTTAACCTATTTTTATCATACTTTTTTTCTTAACCTTAAAAACGCTTTTGAATGAATTTACATGAATACCAGGGAAAAATGCTCCTTAAAAAATTTGGGGTTCCCGTTCCTGAAGGCATAGTTGCAATGACTCCTGCTGATGCAATACAGGCGGCCAAAGAAATACAGAAATTGGTAGGGGTGAACAGTTTTGCAGTTAAAGCCCAGATACATGCCGGTGGAAGAGGAAAAGGCGGAGGCGTTAAAATTGCCAAATCGATGGAAGAAGTTGAGACTTATGCAAAACAGATTTTGGGAATGACACTGGTAACGCACCAAACCGGTCCAGAAGGAAAAAAAGTCCATAAAATTCTTATCGAACAAAGTATTTATTATCCAAATGCTGAAGGAAAAGTAGACGTAGCTGAATATTATATGAGTGTATTGCTTAACAGGGCTACGGGCAAGAACATTATCATGTACTCACCGGCAGGTGGTATGGATATTGAAAAAGTGGCTGCTGAGACACCTCATCTTATTTTTACAGAACAAATAGAACCCACAACAGGTTTAATGCCTTTTCAGGCAAGAAAAATAGCCTTTAACCTGGGATTAAGCGGGAATGCATTTAAAAATATGGTGAAATTTGTACCTGCTTTATACAATGCCTATATTTCGAGCGATGCTACAATGCTGGAAATAAACCCGGTATTTAAAACTTCTGACGATTTAATACTGGCTGCTGATTGTAAAGTAAACCTCGACGACAATTCCCTTTTCAGACAGAAAGAATTTGCTGAAATGAGAGATTTAACCGAAGAAGATCCTACCGAAATAGAAGCCGGCAAATATGACTTAAATTTTATAAAACTTTCGGGAAATGTAGGATGTATGGTTAATGGAGCTGGTCTTGCCATGGCTACCATGGACATTATTAAACTTTCGGGTGGCTCACCGGCCAATTTCCTTGATGTAGGCGGAGGTGCGAATGCCGAAAAGGTAGAAGCAGGATTTAGAATTATTCTGCAGGATCCCAATGTAAAAGCCATTCTGCTTAATATCTTCGGTGGAATTGTAAGGTGCGACCGGGTTGCACTTGGGGTTGTGGAAGCTTGCAAAAAAATCGGAGATATAAGGGTGCCTATTATTGTGCGGTTACAGGGTACAAATGCAAAAGAAGGCAAAGATCTGATTGACAATTCAGGACTTAAGGTACACTCTGCCATTACACTTAAAGAAGCTGCAGATTTAGTTAAAGAACTTGTATAATCAAAGCAACCGGATATTTGCTTTTTGAATTCACTTATATCCCGGAATTTAAAACTCCGGGATTTGTGCATTCAGGCTTCATTCAAATATATGCAGGAATATAGTTACCTCCTTTGTTGGTAACGATTTTTTTTCTTGTCAAAACCCGGCAATTAAATCAGAAAAGTTGGCTAAAATTTGGTAAATTTGTAGAAAGACCAGAATATTTGGGAATCAATTGTTAAATTCAATTTCCACAGGTATGAGAAAAAGAGAATTTATCAAATGCATGGCCTTAGGCAGTGGCGCGGTGATTTTCAACCCGGTTAACACTTTTTCTTCATTTAATAATCCGCCTTTTAAAGAAGCCTCCTATTATGTAGTAACACCGCGTGGAATAAAATGCCAGATTTGTCCTAACGAATGTGATATAAAGCCTGGAGAAACAGGCAATTGTCACACAAGGCTGCGCAAAAACGACAAACTATATGCAATGGCATACTCAAATCCCTGTGCCATCAATGTTGACCCAATAGAAAAAAAACCTTTGTACCAGTTTTTCCCTGGCAGCACAGCCTACTCAGTGGCAATAGCCGGATGCAACCTGGTTTGCCTGAATTGTCAGAACTGGACCATCTCACAAACAGGTCCTGATAAAACTGAAAACTACAACCTGTCACCAAAAGACCTTGTAGATCAGGCCATAAAAAACAACTGTAAATCAATTGCTTACACATATTCAGAACCCATAGTATCGTTTGAGTGGGTACGTGACAGCGCCATCATTGCCCGCGAAAAAAAGATAAAAACGGTGTTGGTTTCAAATGGCTATATAAATGAAAAGCCATTGCGTGAACTCTGTAAATACCTTGATGCTTCTAATGTTGACCTGAAATCATTTTCTGAAGATATTTACCTTAAACTCAACGGGGGAAAACTAGAGCCCATTTTAAGAACCCTTAAAATAATGAAAGAATTAAATGTCTGGCTCGAAATTACTAACCTGGTGATCCCTTCGTGGACCGACGATTTGAAAATGATCCGTGAAATGTGCAAATGGCTTAAAACAAATGGTCTTGATGATGTTCCCTTGCATTTCAGCAGATTTTTTCCTTTATACAAATTAACGCAATTACCGCCCACACCTGCTGCTACACTTGAAAATGCAAGGAAAATTGCCCTCGAAGAAGGCCTGCATTATGTTTATGCCGATAACCTTCCCGGAACCAAATCATCAAATACTTTTTGTCCTTCGTGCAAAGCTTCTGTAATTGAACGAAAAGGATTTGTGATTACAAAAAACATCGTGAATTCAGGCAAATGTGGTTTATGTGGAAAACCTATAGCAGGTGTGTGGGATTGAAAAATTTTTCTGATGACAAAATCAAAACTCAGAATATGAATTCTTTGGCAAAAATAACATTGATGACTTCATGCCTGATCTTCATGGAGTTGAGTTGCCAATCGCAGGAAAAATCCAAAACTATGTGCAACCAAAACAGACAACCTGCCTATGCAGGCCAGTTTTACGAAGCCAATCCAACCAAATTGAGTAATGAACTAGATGAATATTTCAGAAAAGCTGTTCCTCCTGCAAAGGAAAAAGTATTGGCTATCATTACCCCTCACGCTGGATATGTATATTCAGGCCAGGTAGCTGCCGATGCTTTTAACCAACTCGATCCGAAAGCAGATTATAAAAAAATATTCATCCTTGCCCCTTCCCACCATTTCGCCATTGATGGTGCAGCCCTTTATTGTAAAGGAAATTACATCACTCCTCTTGGACAGGTTGATGTAGATTGCGAGCTTTCTAACCAACTGGTTAAAAATAACAAGGTTTTCCAGGATCTACCTGAAGTACATCAGGGCGAGCATGCCATAGAAGTAGAATTACCCTTTCTTCAAAAAAGAATTAAAACAGGATATAAAATTATTCCCGTCATAATTGGTACACAAGATCCTGTTATACTTAAAAAAATTGCCGGAGCCCTAAAACCTTATCTTACCCATGAAAATCTTTTTGTGATAAGCTCTGATTTTTCACATTATCCCTCGTACAACGATGCAATAAATTGCGATAAAGCATCAGCATCAGCCATCTTAAAGAATTCACCGGAAGAGCTTCAAAACCAGCTCGTAATAAACGAAAACAAGCATGTTAAAAATCTTGTAACGAGTATGTGTGGCGAAGCCGGCATTATGTGCCTTTTATACATGACGCACGATATGCTGAATGTTGAGTATAAACTGATTGATTATAAAAACTCCGGCGATTCTGGCATCGGCGATAAAAGCAGGGTAGTTGGATATTGTGCTATTTCTTTGGTTCAAAAAAGTTTTTCTGATTCAAATAAATCAGGTTTTGAGCTTGATGAATCCGATAAAACCCGCTTGTTATATATCGCGCGTAAAACACTTGAAGATTTTATAAGAAATGGAATTGAATACCAGCCTGAAACTGAATCGCTGTCAGAAAATATAAAGGCAAAATGCGGTGCTTTTGTCACACTCACTATTAAAGGACAGTTAAGAGGATGCATAGGTTCATTTTCAACTGAAATTCCTTTATATAAAGTAGTACACGAAATGGCAATAGCAGCTTCATCCGAAGATCCGCGCTTTCAAAAAGTCAAGGTTTCTGAACTTGATGAAATTGAAATAGAAATTTCAGTGCTTACCCCGATGAAAAAAATTGAATCCATCAAACAAATAGAGATTGGAAAGCATGGAATATATATAAAAAACGGGTACAAATCAGGAACTTTACTTCCACAAGTTGCCCCCGGGAATAACTGGAATGCAGAAGAATTTGTGAAATATTGCGCCCTGTATAAGGCAGGAATTGCTGAAGAAGAAATTAAAAATTCGGAACTTTTTGTATACGAGGCGATTGTATTTCATGAAAAAAAGAAGGAAAAATAATTAAACGCAGGGACGATTAAAACAGGTTTATCATGCAGGGAAAATATCATTTACTTTCCATTTCTGTTCTGTTATCCATTATTTACTTTTTAAGTTTTTTTGCCTCCCGAACCGGAATCATTTCTAAAAAACTACATTCGAAATCCTGGAACCTTATACTTCTGCTAAGTTTTTCTATTGCCGGACTTACAGGTTTTTTTATGGCAATCCAGGTCAATTATAAAATCAATATTTCCTTCATTGATTCAATTACTTTGTTTCATGTAGATTTTGGGATTGCCCTTTTTCTGATTGCTTTGTTTCATATCTTGTTGCATCTTAATTATTTCAGGAATATTTTTGAATCCAGGTCTGCCAAATCCGGTAGCAACCAAATGGAAACAAATATTTCTTATCCTGAAACAAAATCGTACTACCGGGTAATTCTGTTTTCGCTGCTAATACTGGGAATTACTTCCATCATTACACAAATAATTTTTTACCGGGAGTTTATTTCTGTATTCGCAGGTAACGAGCTTCTGCTGGGAATGCTGCTTTCTATCTGGCTCATCCTTGTCGGGACAGGTTCATTCGTCGCAAAAAAGATTTCTCAAAAATGGAAGGTTGAAAATATACACCTGACTGCTCATTTATTAATCGGAATTCTGCCTGTTTTCACATTGTTTGGAATGCTGGCATTGCGTAACTCCGTTTTTGAACCAGGCGTTCAGGTAGACTATATTGAACTTTTTGTATTTACTTTTTTCCTGCTTTTGCCCTTCTGTTTAAGTTCGGGATTCATGTTTGCCTTACTTTGCAGTATGTTGTCAGGATATTCAACAAATCAAAGCGGAGCACTGGCTTACTCCTTAGAATCAGCCGGAAGTCTTGCCGGCGGTTTCATCTTTAGCTTTATACTGGTTTTTATATTTTCGGGATTCCAGATATTGATGCTCATTTTACTCATCAACCTTGCAGTTGTCTTTTATATACGTTTCGAAAAACCCGGAATAATGTCTACTATATCACTGGTGCTTTTTCTTGCACTTATTGTTTTTTTAGGATTTTCAATTGATATTGACAGATTTGCAAAAGGTTTTCTTTTTCAGAACCAGAGCATTCAATCAATACATCATTCGCCATACGGGCAGATTATTGTAACTGAAAATTCAGGGCAATTGAACTTTTATCAAAACGGAGGATATCTTTTTTCATCCGATTCTGTTTGGTCGGTCAATGCCAACTTTGCAACGGATGAGGAAATGGTTCATTTTACACTGGTTCAACACCCTGAATCAGGAAATATTCTTTTCATCACAAATGGTTTATGCGGTGCTATCAATGAAATACTGAAATACCCGATAAAAAGTATTGATGTGGTTGAAATTGATCCTGAAATAAGTAAAATGGCAAAAACCCACAATTCATCGCTTGCTAATAAAAAAGTAAGGCTCATAAACGCTGATGCCCGCAATTATTTAAAAAAAAATGATAAAAAATATGATGTTGTGATAATTGATGTCCCGCCACCTTCAGGGACTGAAACCAACAGGTTTTTTACCCTGGATTTTTTTCATTTGTTGCATAAAAGAATGTCTCCAACATCTTATCTTTCCATTTCACTCCCTTCAACAGTTAATTATCCCGATGAATTCTCTTTGATCATTAACAGGGTTTTGTATAATACTTTACGTAATAATTTTAAGGAGACAAAAATCTTTACCGGTGAGAAAAATTACTTTATTGCTTCTGATAATGAAATAAACGATTCAATTGTTAAAATTCTGACCGCTAAAGGAATTCAGACTGAGTACGTTGGATATTACCTTGATGATGCGTCTCTCATCAGTCGCTCAAAAGAAATTACACGGAAGGTATCTGGTGAATCTGCTTTAAACCTTGACCTAAAACCGGTTTCATACCTGTTGTTTATCCGTCAGCAATGGAATATCTTTAAAGGAAGTTATTATCTCACCGGACTTTTCATTTTAATCCTGGTTGTATTGGTTTTCAGAACCATGAATAAAGTGCGCTTTGTTATGTTTTCAGCAGGATTTGCTTCCATTACGGCTGAACTTTCCATTATTTATATGCTTCAGATGGTGTATGGCAACACCTATTATTACACAAGCCTTGCATTTACTGTATTTATGGCAGGCCTTTCGCTTGGTCCGTGGTTGCCCAACAGATTTTCATCTTCAAAAAAAGTTTATTTTTCACCTGTAATACTGGGAATTATTATTGCTCTAAATCCCTGGATTCTTCAAATATCAATCAGGTCCGATTTACCCAATGCAGTAAATTATATTTTATTTTTTGGGTTAATTTTTATTGTGGCTTTCCTTACCGGATTCATTTTTAAACAGATAACAACAAATTACCAGGAAAAAGTTACCAACCTAACCGGCTCAATATACAGTGCTGATTTGTTTGGATCAGCCATAGGCGCCATTTTAGTTTCCATGCTGTTTATCCCGGTTTTAGGTGTATTATGGTCGGGAATCCCGGGATTGGTGCTTTGTGGACTGGCTGCAATCTGGATATGCTTCAAATAAAAAATATCAAATCTAAAAAGGAGAATTAAATTTGCGCTGACTCATTTAAATATTCACTGGCAATTTTTTCCAGAAATAAATCGATCAAAACAAATTAGAAATGAAATATTCTGCTCCTTTCTTTAATTCGACCCTGCAAATGATTAAGCAATTATTTGAGAAATTATAACTAACTTGCTGACAATTTGATAGAATCCTGAATTTCTTAAATAATTTAAATTGAAATTGATGTGGACTGAATTGGAAGATTTGTTCAACGAGTATAAAAATCTCAATTTGCAGGATGTAATTGATTATGAGAAATTTTGCATTATTTCAATTGTCTGGCATTCTACAAAAATTGAAGGTTGCGCGTTAACAGAAACGGATACAAGGGTTTTATTGGAAAATGATATAACCGCTTCAGGAAAACCACTTTTAGACCATCTGATGGTGAAAGACCATTTTGCTGCATTCCAGTATATTAAAGAACAAGCAAAACAAAAACGCAGGTTTTCACCTGATTTTATCAGGGAAATAGGCGGATTGGTGATGAAAAATACCGGAGGCTATACCAATTCAGCATTAGGAAGTTTTGATACTTCAAAAGGTGATTTGCGGCTTGCACAGTTTTATGTTGATAAAAAGTATTTCCCTGATTTTAAGAAAGTTCCAAATTTATTGGAGGAATTATGTAAATCGTCAAATGAACGGATTGACATTGTTAAAGGACCAGAAATCTTAAAACTTGCAGCCGATGTGCATTATAATTTTGTCAATATTCACCCTTTCGGGGATGGAAATGGGAGAACCGCCAGGTTATTAATGAATTACATTCAGTTGTATCATAACGAACCACTAATAAAAATTTTCACCGAAGACAGGTCACAATATATTGATGCACTTAATGAAACAGAGGAAAAGGAAAGCATAGAAATTTTTAGAAATTTTATAGCAAATCAGGAAATTAAATTCCTGAAAGCTGAAATTGAAAAGTATAAAAAACTTGGTAAAGAATTTATACTTATGCTTTGATTGGTGGAAAATCCTGCAAACGTTCCAATTATCAAACCCTACTAAATGATTCTATTGCGCCTCAATTCTTAAAAGTTAAGTCTGACTAAGTTTTCCTGATTATTTTGATACCAGTATCTTCACCGTATCCACCTGCACTTTGGCCAGTTCTTTCATCCAAACGTCACGTATTTTGGTGAAGAATTCCATTTTTTCTTTTTTGATTGGATCAACAGGTGGTGATTCCAGTTTTAACGGGTCAATGGGCTGATCGAATTTCCAGACTCTGAAATCCAGATGAGGGCCGGTCGCCAGGCCTGTACTACCAACATAACCGATTACTTCGCCTTGTGAAACGTGTTTGCCAGGTCTTAAGCCGTTAGCATATCCCGAAAGGTGCATATATCCGGTAGTGTACATACTATTGTGCCGTATTTTTATATAATTGCCGGCTTCACCGGTATAACTTGCATGAATAACTATACCATCGCCAAGCGATTGAACTGGTGTTCCTTTAGGGGCGCTGTAATCAACCCCGTGATGAGGCCGGCGAATTTTAAGTATAGGATGTAACCTGCTGTTTGAAAATCTTGATGCTATGCGGCTGTAACTCAAAGGTGCTTTTAAGAACGCCTTTTTCAGGTTATTCCCGTTTTCTTCGAAAAATTCAACCGTACTGTCCTGCACAAAAGGAATGGCATAATATTCTTTTCCCATATGTTTAAACCAGGCTGAATAAATCTGTTGAACGCCAATAGACTGTCCATCAACAAATTGTTCCTCGTAATATACTTTAAACTGGTCGCCTTTCTGTAAACCAAAAAAATCAATGGCCCAGGCATATAAATCCGACAATTTAAGGGCCAACATAGGGCTTGCGCCGCTTCCGGTAATCGCTTCCCATAGGGAAGATTCAATAACCCCGCTGGCCGTAAGTGTTTTACTAACAATTTCTTTCTGCCTTTTTTCTATCTGAATACTATCCGTAAAGTTGAATAAAATATAATCGGTAGGGGAATGCTCATAAACCAGGTAATTAACCTTTTTTAAGCTGTCTTTCGAATGAAAAACCTTATAGGTGTTTCCCTGCTTTATTTTGGTTAAATCAAAAACGCCGGCAGCCTTTGTTATGATTGAAGTAACCTGGTCAGCGGCTATATCAAGTCCATTCATTAAAGTGGAAAGACTTGTTCCGGCTTTAATTACTTTTTCTTCAACAATAAAAGAATCAACCGGAATGCCATACTCAAGCTTAGTTTGAATAATATTATCCGGGTTTTTTGTTTTCTCACCCGCCTTTTTTTGAAGACAATCTGAATCAAATATCGAAATAAAGAGAAGGGTATATATTATGATTTGAAATAGGCTACGTTTCATAACAATATTTTTATTGCTAAAATAATAATTATTATATAATTAACAAATTGACAAATTAAATTTACTTTTTTATATCAATGTTGTTCTTTAATATTTAAATATTCAAATATTTTGCCAGAATTAATTAATATTTTTCTAATTAATTTAATATGAATTACTTAACTAAAACATCCTAATGTCTTAACTAAAAGATAGTATAAATTGGGAAGAAATTCTTATAAATTATTTTAGATCACAATATTTACCATTTTTCCCGGCACTATGATTACTTTCTTAGGCGATTTACCTTCGAGCCATTTTAAAACTATTTCGTTGGAAAGTGCAGATTTCTCAATTTCGCTTTGAGTCGCTGATGTGGCAATTTCCATTTCGCACCTGCGTTTACCGTTAATGGCAACCGGGTAAATGATAGAATCCTGCTGTAAATAGGCCATATCATATTCCGGAAAAGCGGCAGATGTAACGGATGTATTGTTGCCTAAGGCTTTATAAATTTCTTCGGCAATATGAGGTGCAAATGGAGCAAGCAAGCGTGTAACAGGATCGAGAATGGCTCTTTTATTGCATTTCAGGCTTCCCAATTCGTTTACGCAAATCATAAAAGCGCTTATCGATGTGTTAAACGAAAACCTTTCAATATCGTCCTGAACCTTTTTAATGGTTTTATGCAGTATTTTTAATTCTTCCTGTGTAGGATTTTCATCCGAAACAGCAAGTCCATCCCTGTCAAATACCAGTCTCCAGTACTTTTTCAGGAATTTATGAACCCCTTCTATCCCGTTTGTATCCCAGGGTTTAGCCTGCTCGATGGGCCCAAGGAACATTTCGTACAACCTAAGGGTATCGGCCCCATACTGTTCAATAATACTGTCGGGATTTACCACATTATACATTGATTTTGACATTTTTTCCACTGCCCATCCACAAATGTATTTTCCGTCTTCGAGTATAAATTCAGCATTGGCAAAATCAGGGTTCCACTTTTTAAATGCCTCTATATCAAGAATATCATTATGCACAATATTGACATCTACGTGTATTTCAGTTATTTCGTATTTATCTTTTAAATGAAGCGAAACAAAGGTATTTGAGTTTTTAATCCGGTAAACAAAATTAGAACGTCCCTGGATCATACCCTGGTTAATCAGTTTTTTAAATGGCTCATCTTTAACCACATAACCCAAATCAAACAAAATTTTATTCCAGAATCTTGAATACATCAGGTGACCCACCGCATGTTCGGTACCACCGATGTACAAGTCCACGTCCTGCCAGTATTCATTGGCTTCTTTTGAAACAAGTGCATTATCATTCCTTGCATCCATATACCTGAGATAGTAGGCCGAAGAGCCTGCAAATCCGGGCATGGTGCTAAGTTCGAGCGGATAACCTTCGGTAGATTTCCAGTTTTTAGCCCTTCCGAGTGGAGGATCACCATCTTCGGTTGGCTTAAACGCATCTATTTCAGGTAATTCCAAAGGTAATTTGCTTTCATCAAGCATAAAAGGAATCCCTTCCTTATAATATACCGGAAAAGGCTCACCCCAGTATCTCTGCCGGCTGAAAATAGCATCCCTGAGCCGGTAATTAACCTGTTTTGTTCCCAGTTTCAGTTCTTCAATAATTTTTATGATTTTAGAAATCGCCGCTTTCACTTCCAGTCCGTCAATAAGTCCGGAATTCATCATTTTTCCTTCCCTGGCATCGTACGATTCATTGGAAATATCACCTCCAGAAACAACCTGTTTTATCTCAAGATTAAAATGTCTGGCAAAAGCGTAATCGCGGCTGTCGTGGGCCGGAACCGCCATTATGGCCCCGGTACCGTAACCAGCCAACACATAATCGGCTATCCAGACTGGAATTTCCTGGTTAGTAAATGGATTAACTGCATAAGAGCCTGAAAATACGCCACTTACTGTTTTAACCTCCGCCATTCTTTCACGTTCAGTACGTTTTTTGGTTTCTTCGAGGTACTTTTCAACATTGGCTTTCTGTTCAGGTTTGGTTAGTTTCGAAACCCATTCACTTTCAGGTGCAATCACCATAAAAGTAGCCCCATAAATAGTATCAGGACGGGTGGTGAAAATTTCCATTTTTTCATCCATTCCCTTAATTTCGAAAAATACCTGGGCGCCTTCGGAACGGCCTATCCAGTTGCGTTGCATTTCCTTCAACGAATCGGTCCAGTTTATGGTATCCAAACCATCGAGCAAACGCTGGGCATAAGCCGTAATACGGAGCAGCCATTGCTCCATGTTCTTTTGTAACACAGGATGTCCACCACGAACCGAAAAACCGTCTTTTACTTCGTCATTGGCCAGAACTGTTCCTAACTCAGGGCACCAGTTCACTTTTGTAACAGCCCGGTAAGCCAGCCTATAATTTAAAAGTATTTCCTGTTGTTTCTTTTCGCCAAAACTTTTCCAGTCGGTAGCACTGAATTTTTCAATTTGCGATGTGGCTGCATTTAAATTCAAATTGCCGTTTGTTTCAAATTCTGTAATCAGTTTTTCAATGGGTTCGGCTTTTTGGGAATTATTGTTAAACCAGTGCTTAAACATTTGAATAAAAGCCCATTGCGTCCATTTATAATAACCGGGTTCTGAAGTGCGCACCTCGCGGCTCCAGTCGTACGAAAAACCAATTTTATCAAGTTGTTCGCGGTATCTTTTAATATTGTTTTCAGTAGTTACAGCAGGGTGTTGGCCAGTTTGAATGGCGTACTGTTCGGCAGGTAAACCGAAAGCATCGTATCCCATGGGATGCAAAACATTAAATCCCTTCATTTTTTTATAGCGGGTGTATATATCAGAGGCGATATATCCAAGTGGGTGGCCTACATGCAAACCAGCACCCGATGGATAGGGAAACATATCGAGTACATAATATTTGGGTTTTGAATAATCAATTTCAACTTTATAAGTATCGTTTTTTTTCCAGTATTCCTGCCATTTTTTTTCTATTTGGCTAAAATTATAATCCATATTTTATTATAAATTGTTTGAAATCAGGTTATTAATTATATAAGATCACCATAGTTTTTGATGGATTGCAAAAGTAGAAAACTTAAGCGGAAAAGTATAATTTTAGGAAGAATAATGAATTCAATCCACATTTTTGGGTTTTGGGCATGTGTTCATAACCAAAAGTTTCCTGGGTTGTTTTTTTCTGAAAGTAGCGGATAATTCGCTGTAAGACCTAATGTTTAGGTATTGTATTAACCGAATATATAATATTTGGCTAAAATAATATCAGGAATTAAAAATTGTAAATCATACGCAGAAAATGATGTCGAGGCCAATAAATAAACTATTGTTCTACCTTATCACCCCTGAGGATCCTGAACCTTTTCCTGGATTCTGTAACAAAAATGCTTCCCGGATAATCGAAAATCATTTTTTTATAAAATTCTGAAGCTTTCTTTTTATCTTCCAACTGATAATCGTAAATACAAGCCAGTTTGTATACTGCGTCATCACCAAGCAATCCGGAACCATAACTGTTGGCAATTTTTTCGAGACAGGTTATTGTTTTGTCAATGTTTCCATCACTTTCAAAGATTTTAGATTTTAAAAAAAGCACATCATCTATTAAACCATCGGTTTGAAAGTTATTATCAAGTGTATCCAACAATTTAATGGCTTCCTCTTTTTTGTTTTGTTGAAGGCACATTTCAGCCCTGGCATAATATCTCATGGCTGTTTCGGCAGAATCAAGTCCTGTATTGTCTTCAATCAGCATTGAAAGCTGAAATGCATCATTGGCAATAAGTTTAGAAGTACCTTCTTTTAAAACCTGCAATTGGGCCTGTGCCCATTCAAAATTACCTGTATAAAAAGCAAGTGTTGCTCTTTTAAACTTGGCTTTGTCGCCCAAATCGTTATTTTCATTTAGTTTGGCAGCCTGTGCGTATTCAAGAATGGCATCAGAAACCAGGTTTTTTAAAAGGTAAATATCGCCCAGTTCAATTTTACATGCCCCTTTGAAAGCAGCATCCATCCTTTCATTTTCAATTGCATTTTTAAGTATTTCAATGGCTTCGTCACTTTTTCCAAGATAAAATGCCTTAAGATGTGCCAAATCTTTAAGAATTCTGATTGTAGTGGTTTGATATTCAAGTTCTTTAATGGTTTTTACAAATTGATCTTCCACTTTTTTATATTCTTCTTCTCCGTTAATTTGACCTATAATTACCTGCTGGTAAATAACTTCGAGGTATCCAAGTTTAGCTTCGATATAATAAGGTGAGTTTTCGCCATATTTTAATACATAACTATAGGCATCTGCCGCTTCAAAGTACATATTGTTTGAAAGTGCAATGCTGCCAAGTTCAATCAGTCTCATCCCTCCTTCCCTGCGTCGCTTGTCTAAAGCTTTGGCCTGAATAATGGCATTGCCAAAGTCGTTTTCCTGCATGTAATACCACACCAGCATTTCGCTATAAATGAAGGTGTTGGTTTCTTTCTGAATCCTTTTTATTAATGATTTTTTAAAAATTTCTTTCAGGTTTTCATCAAAAAGGCCAACCATCCGCGATTGAACATTGTTCTGCACATATTCCATCTGGGCCGGATCTTCTTCAAGTAAATCAAGGTATTCATCAATCATTTCCTGGCTTCGGCGCTGAAAAGCATAAACATTTGCCATTTCGCTGTGAAAGCCATAAGGAAGGAGTTTTCTTCCCTTTTCGTAACATTGACCCGCGAAATCATATTCTTTTTTTGATAAAAAGGAGTTGGCCAACAAAGAAATTGTGTTTCTATCAGCAGGCAGGTTTTTTATTACATGGGTAAATTGGTCGTTGGCTTCGGATAATTTTCCCATAGTTTTGTACAAATAACCGAGTTCAATATAATTTTGTAATTCATTCTTGTTTTTCCGAATTTGCCTGTTAATCATTTTTTCTGCCTTTTGGAAATCTTTAATTTCTATAAGGCTGTTAATTGCATAGCTTAGGTATACCTGGGCGTTGGTTTCATTAAAAAGGTCTTCGAATAAAACTGCAGCCTTTTCAAATTCCTTTCCCTGGTAGTATTGAAATGCAAGCTGAACATTTGTGTTTTGCCCCAAAACCGGCAGGCTTATTGACAATATAAATAGAATTAACTTTAAATGCATATCCTGAATTATAAGCATTGCGAACTTAAGCATATTATTCGATTGTTTATTAATCCAATTTTATAAAATAAACGATAAAAATTATTTCTTGTTTCAGGAATAAAAATAATCTTCCCGAAACTTTGATTTATCATTCGTTTTTACGATTTTAGTATAGACAATTGACGAAAAAATTATTTATCAGAGTTTTTAACCAGAATTTACCCCAATGATAAACAAACTAATACAACTATCCGTTGTCACCGTTTTCTTAATTTCATGTGGAGGTGGCGCAGGTAATGGTGAAATGTCGGAACCTTTGGCCTATAAAAGCAATGAAATAGCAGCCGCCTCACCCCCATCGCAGGAAATGCAAACCAATACACCGGGAAATGAAGAAACAATAGAACGGAAAATTATTAAAACTGCTGATGTTTCAGAAGAAGTAAAATCATTTGCAAAAGCCCGTGCACAGCTTGAACTCATTTTGAAAAAATACGAGGCTTATATTTCAAGTGAAAAACAAAATAATTCGGATTATGAGCTAAGCTCATCAATGGAAATAAGGGTGAAAGCTGAAAGCTTTGATGCGATTCTTGAAGAAATTTGTGCTATTGCTTACAGGGTAAATTCCAAAGCTGTACACACCAATGATGTAACCGAAGAATTTATTGATATTGAAGCCAGGTTAAAAAATAAAAAGCAGGTTGAACTTCAATACCAGGAATTGCTTAAAAAAGCAAACTCCATTGATGAAATTATAAATGTAAATGAGCACCTTAGAATAATTCGCGAAGAAATTGAAGCCAAAGAAGGCCGTCTGAAATATTTGCAGAACCAGGTTAGTTTTAGTACTATTAATCTTTACCAGTATGAAAAATCAGAACAAGCCTACAGGGGATTCGGTCAAAAACTGCTGGACGGCCTTGAAAGCGGCTGGAAAGGAATCTTAGCCTTTATTATTGGTATAACCTATTTATGGCCGATTTTAGTATTTGTTGCCCTTTTGTGGTGGCTCATTGCCTGGTACCGAAAAAAAAGGAAGAATTTGAATAAATAATCCTGATTTTTGATACTTTTGCCAAATTGTTTGATAAAGCCGTTAAATTGTTGCACTCTCAATAAACCTATAATTAACCGATCTAATTAATTCACAGGATACAAATAACCTGAATATGCAAGAGGAAGAGCAGAATTTTGAATCAATAAGGCCTTTCAGAGATGATGAAGTAAAAAATGTAATAGAATTATTACTAAAAGAACCCTATTTTCTGAAAGTACTTTCAGTGGTATATCCAAAACTGAATATCAATACAATTATTCACCACCTGAGAAAAATAGAAACTGTTAAAGATTTCCAGCGAAATGTAGTTTATTATTATCTGAGAATGATAATAGATAAAACCATCAACAAATTGAGTTTCTCAGGTCTCGAACAACTGGATAGAAACCAAAGGTATCTTTTTATGTCGAACCACAGGGATATTATTTTAGATTCAGCCCTGCTAAATGTTATTCTTTTTGAAAATGAAATAAAAACCACTGAAATTGCCATTGGCAGTAACCTGTTGATTTTCCCGTGGATTGAAATGCTGGTAAAGCTCAACAAGACCTTTGTTGTAAGGCGTAATTTACCGGTAAAGGATATGCTTCAGGCTTCAAAGGTGTTATCGTCATACATTAAACACACCATGTTTGAACAGGGAAATTCTGTTTGGATTGCACAAAAAGAAGGCAGAACAAAAGATGGTGACGACAGTACCCACTCGGGCCTTTTAAAAATGATTCATATGAGTAGTGAAGAGCCTGCCTCGGAATACTTCAGAAAACTAAAGCTGGTGCCTGTTTCAATTTCATACGAAGTTGAGCCCTGCGATGCATCAAAAACGGCTGAATTGTATGCCAGGATGCGTGATGGCAGTTATGTTAAGGATCCAAAGGAAGATTTATTAAGCATGAGCAGGGGACTTACTGATTTTAAAGGGAGGGTGCACTTTACTTTTGGTAAAATACTGGATGAAGAACTTGATGTATTGGACACCATTCAACACAAAAATGACCAATACACTAAACTGGCCCAAATCATTGACAACAGTATACACCAGGGGTTCCAACTGTTCGAGGGAAGTTATATGGCCTACGATATGCTAACAAAATCAGGGAAATTTAAAGATAAATACACTCCCTCAGAACTTAAAAGGTTTACAGAACATGTTGAAGACCAGATGAACAGAATTGAAGGTGATAAGGAAAGTTTAAAAAGAATATTTCTCGGGATATACGCCAACCCATTGATAAACAAATTTAAGCTCGAAAAGCTTGCAGCACTGTCAGAAGTTTAAAAAAGCGTATTTTCTTCGTCCAGCGATTGCAGGTATCCGATATCTTCTGTCAAATCATTCCCATATGAGGCCTGTACGGCAAGCTGGTCGCAACGTTCATTTTCAGGAATTTCGGAATGGCCTTTGACCCATATAAAATTAATTGAGTGATTTGGAAAAACGGCAAGGAACCTTCTCCACAAATCCGCATTTTTTTTCTTTTTAAACCCTGTTTTTTGCCATCCAAAAACCCATTTTTTTTCTACAGCATCCACTACATACTTTGAATCGGAATAAATGGTTACAACACAACCCGTTTTTTTAAGGGCTTCCAATCCAACAATAACCGCTAAAAGTTCCATCCTGTTGTTGGTAGTGTGTGCATATCCGGCTGACATTTCTTTTCGGTGATTGCCCGAAAGCAAAACAACACCATAACCCCCTGGTCCGGGGTTTCCTCTTGCAGCACCGTCGGTATATATTGTAACCCGGGTCATTTAGCCATCAGATGTGGAAATAACTTTGCAATAGCAACAGCCATGTTCGACATGAAAAGTTTGATTGAAATGGCCAATAAGATGATGCCAAACATTTTCCGTAAAATATGAATGCCACTTACGCCCAGCCATCTTTGAAAAACATGGGTTATACGTAAAACAATATACACCACTATCATATTGAGAATAAGCGCAATTACAATATTGATTACATCGTATTCAGCTCTTAAGGAAAGAAGGGTAGTCATAGAACCGGCGCCGGCAATTAATGGAAAAGCAAGTGGCACTACGGATGCGCTTCCGGTTAAATGATCTTTAAAAAGGCTTATACCCAGCACCATTTCGAGGGCTAGAAAAAAAATGACGATGGCACCAGCAATGGCAAATGAAGAAATATCGACCCCAAAAAGGGCTAAAACCGAAGTACCGCCAAATAAAAAAACAATCATGATGAGGAAGGCCACCATCGAAGCCATTCCGGCATCAATCTTCCCTCCTTTTTCTTTAATATCGATAATAATTGGGATGGATCCTGTAATATCGATTACAGCAAACAATACCATAAAAACAGACAAAATATCAAGAAGGTTAACGTTCATTTAGCCAATTTCCAGGAAAAATAAATAATCAAAAAAAGTTTATTCACAATAAAATTTAAGCATTTTTAGCACAGCATCGCGGCAAACCGGACAGTATTCCTTAGTTGAATTTGAACGCATTTTACAATCAAATACAGGCCGGTAAATACCTTTTTCCCGGTAACCTCCACCTTCAAAAACACCAAGTTTGCCTATATATTGAGGACTTAACGGAGTGGGAACCGGCGTTTTTTCGTCAAGCATACTTTTCCACTTGCTTTCAAAATTAACAAGGTTGGTTAAGTTTGGTTCCCAAAGTTCGGCGGTCATATCATAATCGCGGTAAGCATTGCCATCGTATTCATCACCCAGTGCTGCAAAGGCATGTCCGAATTCGTGCGTGAAAACTTCTTCGGAATATTTGTTATCGCTGGCACAAAGGTTATAGTAATTGTAAAATCCGCCGCCACCATATCTTTTTGTATTAACAAGTATAAAAATCTGATCGTAGGGTACAAGTCCGGCTAAATCCCTTATTTGTCTTACATCCCTAGATGTAAGATACCTGTCCCAGCCGAAGGTATAAAAATGGGAATTCAGAATGGTATTTTTCCATATGTTTTCGCCGGGAACATCTGTACCCGATTCTGCTGAAGGTGCAATTACTGCCCAGAAATTAAAGCTCTGCATATTTTCTTTATAGGGTGATACCTTAAAGAAATAACCCATAAACCTTTTAGCATCGTTGCGGAATTTATCCATTTCTTCAGCCGTATAACCTTCGGGAATTACTACTATATCAAGCTTTACCGCCGGATCACCAGAATTCATGATTTTCTCGGTTTTATATTGATTGGCCTGATCTTTAACTATGTTATAATCTTTCGGATCAACCTTAAGTTCGTAAACTGTATGAAAAACCTGCTTTAAATCCCTGTTTTGAAGTTTTACAATTATCTTATTTTTCGGAAAAGGCATTACCACCGATCCATAGTATGTTCTTGAAATTTCTTTTGCTTCAGGTGTATCGAGCCACTCACGAAAAAGGGTGCAAAAGCACCTCGAATAAATCAATACCGTTCCGGTTGAATCATAAACAAGTAACCTGTAATCGCCGTAATTAAATATATCTACTAGGTTTTTTCTTGATCCGCCCCAAAAAGGTTCTTCTTTTAATTGTTCAAAGTAAATTTTAGTTGTATCTGAATTACCACCAGTTGTATAATCTAACCGAAGTGTTTTGGGAAGAAAATATGTATCAAAATTTACCTGGGCATGAATATAAGTGGTTGACAGCAGGAATAAAAAAACGATGAATTTATTCATTTTGAACGATTTAATTTTAATTCTCTAATTAATGATATCACATCCCATAAAGGGGATCAACACTTCAGGCACAGAAATTCCGTTTTCAGTCTGGTTGTTTTCCAAAAGTGCAGCAACTATTCGGGGCAAAGCAAGTGCGCTGCCATTTAAAGTATGTGCAAGCTGGGTTTTTTTCTCGCCTTTTTCTTTAAACCTGAGTTTTAGCCTATTGGCCTGGTAATCAACAAAATTTGAGACCGAACTTACTTCCAGCCATTTATCCTGCGCGGCGGAATAAACCTCAAAATCGTAGGTAAGAGCTGAAGTAAAGCTCATATCGCCTCCACAAAGTTTTACAATTCTATATGGCAATCCTAATGAAGAGACAAGGCTTTCGACGTAGGAAACCATTTCCTCAAGGGCATTGAAAGAATCGGAAGGATGGCGTAACTGGACGATTTCTACTTTATCGAACTGGTGCAGACGATTTAGTCCTCTCACATCTTTTCCATATGATCCGGCCTCGCGCCTGAAACAGGGAGTATAAGCAACTCTTTTTACAGGAAAATCATCCGAATTAAGAATTACATCCCTGAAAATATTTGTAACCGGAACCTCGGCAGTAGGAATAAGATAAAAATTATCAATCCCTACATGGTACATCTGACCTTCTTTATCGGGCAATTGACCAGTTCCGAATCCGGAATCTTCGTTAACCATTAGCGGAGGCATTACCTCAATGTATCCATTTTGAACAGCTTTATCGAGGAAGAAACTTATTAATGCACGTTGAAGCCGCGCTCCTTTTCCTTTATAAACGGGGAATCCGGCACCGGTAATCTTAACGCCAAGTTCAAAATCTATAATATCGTACTTTTTGGCCAAATCCCAGTGCGGAAGGGCTTTGTCTTTATTTAGGGATGGAATTTGCCCACCAGATCTGACAATAATATTATCGGCGGCCGATTTTCCGGCTGGTACAGCTTCATCCGGCAGATTTGGCAATTGGACTAAAATCTGGTTGAGTTCCTTGTCGATAGTTTCAAGCAAAGATTTTAAGCTTTTTTCTTCATTTTTCAGGATTTCAGTTCTGGCCTTCATGTTTTCTGCTTCAACTTTCTTTCCTTCCCTGAAGAGCTGCCCAACCTGTTTGGCAATATTATTGGCTTCGGCAAGGCAATTATCCAGTTTAACCTGGGTTTCCCTGCGCTGGTTGTCTTTCAGGATAATTTGATCTACAAGATATAAAGCATCGAAATTTTTAACTTTGAGGCGGTTGATCACCTTTTCTTTTTCTTCCCTGATAAGTTTTAGTGTTAGCATTTGTTGAGCATTTTAAAATAAAAAATCCCCTAAAATTATCATAAATAATGATAAAATCAGGAGATCTGAAAACTAATTTTTTTGGACTAATTCGCTTCTGCAACAGGAATTACAGAAACATAGGATTTATCGTTTGCCTTTTTGGTAAATTTAACCACACCGTCAGCAGTAGCAAACAAAGTATGGTCTTTACCTATTCCAACATTTTTATCGGGATGGTGAACGGTTCCTCTTTGTCTTACTATAATGTTACCAGCTTTTGCCAGCTGACCTCCAAATACTTTAACACCTAATCGTTTACTGTGTGATTCACGGCCGTTTTTGGAACTACCTACACCTTTCTTATGTGCCATAATTTATTTCTTTTAATATTATTATTCAATTACAAAGTAATTGTCTCAATCTGTATTTGTGTAAAATCCTGACGGTGACCATTGCGTTTCTGGTATCCTTTTCTTCTTTTTTTCTTGAAAACGATAACTTTATCGCCCCTAACATGGTCAATTACCTTGGCAGAAACTTTTGCTCCTTTTACGGTAGGAGCGCCAATTTTTACCTTCCCATCTTTATCAACCAAAAGAACTTTGTCAAACTCTACTGCATCACCTGCATTTTTATCCAGGCGGTGAACGAAAATTTTCTTTTCATTCTCAACTTTAAATTGTTGTCCGGCTATTTCTACTATTGCGTACATATTATTAAATTTGCTCCTGAAGGTGGTACAATTATAAATTGTTGATTATCTAACTGTTATCACTTTATAACCTTAGGAATGTTCGGACTGCAAAAGTAGAAAAATAATTTACTCCTCAAAAAGTTTTAGCCGATAAAATTTATTTAAATCATGAAATTAACATTTGAAAGCTAAAAAGTAATCAGTTTGAACAATAATATTATTGACAAATTAAACGTAAAAATATTTAAATCAAAATATTAAATCATTGCTCCTGGTTGTTGAAAACAATTTCAAATGTTTATGATCATATAAAATTTCATTAGGTAGAATAATTAACCAAAATTATTACTTTTGCTACTTGTATTTGCCTTTTCGTAAATGAATAAAATTAAATTAAGTATAGAAAGTCTGGTATACAGCCAGGCACAGTCGGGCGCTTACGTGTTGGTGCTGATAGAAGAAAACGGGAACAGGAAATTGCCGATTGTAATTGGTACTGCCGAAGCCCAGGCCATTGCCATTGCCCTTGAAGGTATGTATCCTCCTCGTCCGCTGACACACGATTTGTTTGTCAGTTTTGCCAGTGCCTACAATATAAATGTTACGGAAGTTTTGATTACAAAGCTTGAAGAAGGAATTTTCTATGCTGAACTGATTTGTGAAAGCTTTGCCAACAAAATAAAAATTGATTCAAGAACTTCAGATGCTGTTGCACTGGCCATCAGGTTTAAGTGCCCAATATTTGCAAATGAATCTGTTCTAAGTGCAGCCGGCATTTCTTCGAATGATTTTGGTAAAACCATGAATGATACCGGGGACAACACAGATTTAGAAAGCTCAAAATCGTTAGAAGAGAGGGACATACAAGAATTGGAACGAATGCTAAAAGAGGCTGTAAATTCTGAAAATTACGAACTCGCCTCACAAATAAGGGACGAATTAAACCGTAGAAAATAGAAAATCGTTTCTAAACCTATTGTTTGAAAGAATAATTCCGGGGCCCCGAAATTGAATTAATTCAAGGGCTTAATTCTTCAATAACTTTATCAGTATTGATTTTCATTCCTTTCCTGATTAAATGACCTATTTCTCAACTGAAATTTTATAATTGCCTGATTCCCTGTCTGAAGTATATAATTTAAGAATGTAATACCCGTTTAAAATTGATGAAATATCTATTTCGCAAACAGTATTATTCAAATTAAGCGGCCTTCCGGAAACTATAGTTTTTCCGGCCATGTCCAATATTTCCCATTTAAATAAATTCTGTCCTGGATTTTTAATATAAATTTTATCCCTGGCAGGGTTTGGATAAGTATAAAATCCCAAATCATTTTTATTTAAATGTTTCACACCACTAACAAAGTCAAATTCAAACCAGTTTAGGTTAAAACCACTTTTTTTAACTAAAACCCTAATTTTGTGGGTACCTGCATCCAGTTCAACATTTTTAGACACATTTGTCCATGTCTGCCAGCCATTTGTTACAGGTAAATCTATTATATGCAAGGATTTAACCGGATCTTCAACAAGCTGTAGTTCAATTTGACCGCTTGAAGATAATGCTGCTACCCGGTATGTTACCGTAAAATTACTTTTTTCAGAAACTGTAACCAGGTAATCCAAATAATCGCCAGCATCGGTGTAACCTAAATCTTTTCCACCACCCGTGTCAGAGCAGGTTTCAACAGTGAGCCCGCTATTCGTGTAATAATCTTCAGCCTGAATTTTAGCAGGCAATTGGTACCTCTTGGGAATTACATTATAAACCTGTTTATCGCTGAAATTGAGTAAGAGAGTTCCGTCGTCTGAATTTATTTTGTTCCCTGAATAAGATACTAAAATTGTATTGCCTTTAAGTAAAAGTTGCGAAACGGAAATATCTATTACATTGCTGCTCAGAGGGTTTAGCTGAATTGAACCAACCGGAATCTCAGTGCCATTTACGGTTATCCTGAAATCAGAATTGCTTTCTGATATACCTGAAATAGCTGGTTTATTTAAGTAGAGATGAATGGTATAGCCATCTTCGCCGGTAATAGCAGAAACAACCTTGAAACTAACTTCATTTGTATTCCCTGATTTTATAAAATCAAATCCGTTGATATTAAAACCCGCTTTCTCTACCAAAAGTTTAAGTTGATGGGTTCCCTGTTTTAATATGATACTATCTATAGAAACCGTACTCCAGTTTTGCCATCCACCAGTATTTGAAATGCTTACAGGTCCGGTAATTTCATTTCCGTCTTCAAGAATCCTTAGTATACCAGAATTACTATTGCTTGCTACTCTCAAATCTATTGAATATAAAGCATTTTCCGAAGTATTCACAGTATAAACCATCCATTCGCCTTCGTCAATAAATCCAACATTGTAACCATTTGAAGAAACATCATTACATGGTTCAATATCTACCCCATCATTCCGGTAAGCCCATCCACTGTTCCAGGCAGTATAGGTATTGGTTGAAAGGTGATAATTTGCCACCACGTTGTCATAATAAGCCTCTCCATTTCTACCCATGTCGAAATCCGATGCATTTATCAAACCCGGAATTGTGTTATTTGCATAAGGCCTGGTTCCGGAATTGTGCACCTGCCTGAACATGGCATCCATTACATCATAATGAATTTCAATGTTTTCCATTTTTAAATTTTCGGCCATTTGCATTAATGCATTGGTGGCAAATTCAACCGAAGGTTTTGCCCCGCTCCCTTTCCAGTAATTCAATAAAGTTTCATATTCAGGTGTTTTGGTTGCTGATAGGGGTCCGGCAATTGAGCTAATTTTTTTCCAGGGCCACCAGGCCCAGCCAATGTCGTTTTCTTCTGCAAGTTTAATACATTCATTAAACCAGGTATTTGAGTTTTCACCGCTCTCGCCCAGCCAGACCGGTACATTATGAATATTCCGGATATCAATCATCCATTGAATTACATCTTTTGTATTAAAAGTCCAGTATTTATGAAAGCTGTAGACCATATTATTGTCCCAGGGAGGAGTAAGTCCTGTAAAATCGTTGGCAAACCAGTTGCCTTCAATGAATAGGATGTGATTTTGGTCTACAAGCCTTATGCTATCTGTTATTTCAAGATACAAGTTTTTTAAAAGGGAATTGTTCTGCATATCCCAGTTAGTTTCATTAATCAGGTCGTAACCCCCAATCCATGGTTCATTAGCGTATCTTTCAGCAAGTTTTTTCCAAAGCGAAACCGTTTTTTTCCAATTTTGGGCGCTCTCCCATAATGATGGTTTGGACGGATCATAATCTGAAATGGCCTGATCCTTACCTTGTCCACCAGGAGCTGCGTGCAAATCGAGAATGAGGTAAATATGTTTTTCCGAACACCATTTTAACAGACTGTCAGTGAGATCAAAACCTTTCTGCAGCCATGTATTTTTACCAGAGCCTGGCTCCTCTTCAATAGGAAGGGTAAATAAATTATAATGCAAAGGCAATCGTATGGAATTAAAACCCCAGGCCGCCATAGAATCAACATCATTTTCACAGATATAATTCTTCAGCCAGGTATCGTAAAAATCTTCCATGCCTTGTTCACCAATCAAATCAGAGATTTTCTTTTTCAGCTCGTGCTGAGTATTGGCAAAATCAGACGATTGCATCATGTAACCTTCCTGTAACATCCATCCACCCAGGCCAATACCCCGAAGAATAATTTCGTTGCCGGTGCCATCAACAATCTGTTTATTACTTGTATGCAGATATCCCTGGGCACGTAATTGAATGGTTACAATTATTGTAAGAAATGTAATAATATATTTAGCTCTTTCTCTCATTTTATTTATGTCTATTTAAACGAAATCCAGTCTATTTTAATCTGGTTGGAAGTTACCTTAATTTTTAATTCATTCTCTCCTGCATTAAGGCTAACTTCAGAAACGGTTACTTCTGTCCAGTCTTTGTTTATGACTTCGAATTCAGAATTATTTCCGTTTAATTGCAGCGATATTCGGGTGGGCACAATTTCAGCCGCTACTTTAATAGAAAGCTGACATTTTTTTGGTTCCAGGGAATTAAATTGGTAAACCGTCCATTCCGATTCATTAAGTTCAATGTATTGTTCATTCAACTCCCCTTTTTGACCATCTCCAATCAGTTTTATTTTCACAGGTTCCAATAGCCTGTAAAACTGTGATTTAGTAGCTGTATCTTTTACAAAATAAGATTTTAAATAGCCGTTGTGTCCATAATTTTCGGATTCAATTTTGCCGGGAACGCGATTGAAAATGGCATTACTAACCTCAGGATAGAATTGGCAATTAGCCAGTTTAATATTATTGAGGAATTCATCAAGCACTTTTTCGGCAGCGGCGGCATCGGGTTTTTGATTTCCTTCTGAGTAAGCTGAGATTAGTTCCCAATTTTCAGGTCGTTTTATAGCGTAAGGTGTATTTTTAGTATCCATTTTTTTCCAGGGCCAAAATGAGAATCCAATATTGTTTGCTTTGAAATACTGCGAAGTACCCCAATATATTGTATTTTCTTTTTCGCCGGTTTCGCCAACCCAGATGGGTGTATTCAGTTCGTTTCTTTTATTAAGGAAATACTGCACAGATTTTAGGTTTGAAGGATTATCCCAACAATAATAGTGAAACTGATAAAACAAGTTGTTATCCAGGGGTTTGTCAAATAACTCCCAATTATTTGACCAATCGAAGCCTTCCAGGGTAATCATGTGTTTTTTGTCTATTTTCCTTATTTCGGTAATAAGCTTTTGATACACCGGAATTAGAAGATGCTTGTATTTATCAGCAGCACCAGTCACAACTGGCAAAGGTTCGTTTAATAAATCGTAAGCTGCCACTGTTGGCTCATCTTTGTATTTTTCTACAATTTTTAACCAAAGTTTTACCAGTAAATCCTGGTTTTCAGGTTTTATGAAGAGTTCTGGTTGATTTTCGGGACTGTCGTCAATATTTTGCCCGGTTTGTCCGCCAGGTGCACCGTGCATATCAATAATTACATAAATATTATATTTACTGCACCATTTTACCAGACTGTCGAGCAACTGAAATCCTTCGTCTTTAAATTCTTTTTTTTCGCCTTCGGTTAAAAATAATCTGGAATTTAGTGCCGGTCTCACAGAATTGAACCCCAGTTCAGCTATCTTTTGGATATCGGCTTCTGTGATATAAGTTTTCCTGAACTCATTCCAAAACTTATCTGCCTTTTCTTTACCTATAAGATTTTCAATAAGTTGTTCTATTTTGCGCGGACGATCACCCTCTCCTCCAAATTTCCACATATATCCTTCCGGAAGCATCCAATTTCCAAGCCCAACACCCAAAAGGTAAATTTTTTCGCCCTTTTCATTTATTATATCTTGTCCCGAAGTTTTCAGGAATGTCAGTTTTTGAGCAGATTGTTTAGAAATACAACCAGTTATGGTGACTACAAAAAGTAAAAGACAAATTACATTAGGTTTCATTGTTATAATTTTATAAATTAAATCGCATTGGGAGATTTTCTAAACCACTGCTTATAAAAAGTTAAGATAATAAACCTGAAAGGATTACAGTACTTATTAAAACCCTTAATGAATCAGATCATTTAAAATAAGGAAAAACTGTTTAAGTTTTATTGATTGAATCCATGCTTCACAATGCCCTGTTTTTAAACTAACCCCAGTTTCCTCCTCTGGTTAACCCGGTAAATCAATGTTTTATTAATATTTTTTAAACTTGAATTGCCCAGGAAAACTGTTTGCAATCCAATACGAATTGGGATTATTCTTTCTTGTAAACTCTCACGTAATCAACCTGCATTTCGCACGGAAAAATACTTTTATCAAAACCTCCGGCTGCGCCCCAGTTACCTCCTACAGCAACATTTAACAAAAGGTGAAAACGTTTATCAAAAGGCCATACTTTATAACCATTTCCTTCATTTTTAAATTGAAAGTATTGAATCGTATCAATAAAAATCCTGCAATCTGTTGAATCCCATTCCAAAACATAATTATGAAATTCTTTTTCGCAGTCGGGCAAATAAAACCCTTTGGTTTTTTGGGTTCCGATTACATGGTTATAGGTTTCGGTATGTACAGAGCCGAAAATTGAATCAGGCATATAGCCAACATGTTCCATAATATCAATTTCGCCCGATTTCGGCCAGTCACCATATTGCCAGTCGGTTGGGAGCATCCAGATAGCAGGCCAGATGCCTTTTCCACCTGGAACTTTTGCTCTAATTTCAAATTTTCCATACAACCAATCGCCCTTTCCTTTGGTGATTAGCCTGGCAGAAGTATAATCTTTTTTTTCCCATTTTTCCTGAAGGGCAACAATGTGTAAATACTGGCCGTCAACAAATGCGTTTTCTTTGCGGGCCCTGGTATAATTCTGGTATTCGTTGTTGCCCCAGTTCCATTCGTTTCCGTCAATATCATAGCTCCATTTCGTAGAATCAGGCAGGCCGGTGTAGTTAAATTCATCGCTCCAAACCAATTGGTAATGATTGGTCAATGTATCAGAATTATTGTCATTTTTCCCTGTTTGACTATTGCAGGCTTGAAACAGCAGAATAGTTATAATTACAAGCGAATAAACATTATTTTTCATACGAATATTTTTTTTTGGTTAATTAAAATGGTTAAAACAAATTTAGAAATAAAAGTTATTCAGCATTCTTTTCCCAGGGAAAAGAATGCTGAAATCACTCATTTTAAAAACCTAAATCTAACGTAGTACGAAATATTAAAAAAGCATTATGAAAAAATTATTTGTTAAAGCACTAACTATCTTTAACTTATCTTATACATTCAAGGATTATAACCCCTGAATTCTACGTTTTTAATTCTGACACCATTTTGTAAATCATTGGCTCCACATTGAATTTCAAGCCAAATGGTTCCGCTGGTATCAAAAGATACAATATTTGAATTTAATCCAGCCGCAGTGTGGATAGCTGAAAAATATCCTGAAACAGGTCCGCTGTCAACGTTCCAGTCTTTCCAAATGCCAATCTCGGAAACTAATATATCTCCAGTGTATTCAGTACCATCAACAGGTTGGCTCAAACAAGCATAAACTTTAAACCAGCCGCCAACTGCACCGGCAGTTTCAAAATATAAATCAACTTTATACTGCTGACCAGCAACAACTTCGATAGGCTGGTAAATGGTTGCCTGTGCCCATGTGCCAGGAACATTATCCCACATTGCCCATCCTCCGTGCATTTGTACACTGGGTTTATTTCCTAAATCAGGATACTGGATGGTCCATTGGGCAGAGTCTTCAGCGGTTAGAAACTTACCTCCTTTAACCAGGTTACCGGCTACCGGATCGGGAACAGTTTGAGTATGTTCAGTAGTTATTGATGTTTTACCTCCGTTTGCAACTAGTGTTAATTTAACTGTATACGTTGCTACATCAGGATAATGCACAACCACTTCATCACCATCGGCAGTATATCCATTGCCTAAATCCCAATGGGCAATTCCTGTAATTGTTGAAGTATTTTTTAATATCCAGTGATAAGGATCTGCACCGGCACTTATTTCTATTCCCAACTGATCCTCAGTTGGAGCCGGAGCAGTGTCTGGTCTGGTGTCTGTTGTTGGTTCGCAAGCCATGAAAATCATCATCATTGCAGCAAACAATGTTAATAAAATATTGATCTTTTTCATTTTAATGTCTTTTAGTATTTAACTTCTCTGTAGAAAGGTTAAATATAGTTTTTATACCTTCCTTGTCGAATTAATTTGTTTTACTGGTATGCAGGCACAAATTGATTTAGAACCCCAGGGTTTGTATTTCTTAATTCACTTGCAGGAATTGGCAACATACCCCAGAAACCGTCTTTATAATCTCTGTTTGCGAAATCGCTGGCATTTGGAACTCCTCCAGGAATATCAAAGCTTGCATTAATCATAGTCTGAGTGTAACTCAATCCTCTTCTTAATAAATCCCATTTGCGATGCCCTTCACCAGATAATTCAACTCTTCGCTCATGGTATATTGCATCCAAATCAATCGATGAAAGTGCTGCACCATCACCAAGTGATCTAGTTCTTACCTGGTTAAGGTAATCGAGTGCTTTGGCATCGTTGGTTCCAAGGTTCAGCTCAGCAGCCATTAAAAGTACATCAGCATACCGAATATCGATATAATTTCTTGCCCAGTTGTGATCTGTCGTTCCGGCGGTAGCCTGAAAAGGAGTGAAAGGCATGTATTTTTTATTAAAATAACCTGTATTCATAAAAGCTTTAAGATAAGTAGTCATATTGGCATCAGCATTATAAAGGGATGCGTCAAGCCTGGGATCTCCTGGTTCAAATTCATCAAACAACGACCATGTGCAAGTAGCGAAACTCCATCCAGCGGAATTGTATAAAGGATCACCTGCGGGCGAACGAGGGCCATAGAATACTACAGAGAAATTTCCATTAATACCCCAGCCACCCCAATCATCAGACTTGGCTTTTTCAGAGTATTGCCATTCAAATACAGATTCTTCATTGTTTTGATTGTACCAATCGAATACATCGGCATAATTGGCAACTAAACTATACTGTCCGCTGTTTATTACTTCTTCAAGGGCCGCAGTTGCGTAGGCCTTATTTATAACAGTTGTTCCGTCAGTCCATTCGCCTGTTCCAAGCACTACTTTTGCATAACCTTCGTGGTACAAATAAATTCTTGCCAACAAGGCTTGTGCAGCGTATTTGGTAACTCTACCAACCTCATCTGCGGGAACAGTTTCCGGTATAACTGCAATTGATGCTAAAAGATCAGAAGCTATCTGGTTGTAAACTTCATCGGGCGTATTCTGAGGAAGATTTTTAGCTTCATCTACCGTTAAAACATGCGTTACTATAGGTACCCAGCCATAATGCCTTACCAAATCCCAGTAAAAATAAGCCCTTAAAAATTTAGCTTCTGCTTCATACCTTTCTTTGAGACCTGTTGTTTTCCAAGGAATTTGGTCCTGTTTCTGTAAATAAAGGTTTGCCCTGTAAATACCAGTATAACATCTGTTCCACAAGTCACTGGCAGAGTTATTTTCAGCAATTACAGTAGATTTTTCAATATCTTGCCATTGTTCCATGTCAGTAGCACTAGAACCACCGGCAAAAGCATCATCAGAATAAATATCAGACATAATGGGTACAAAAGCCCAGTTCTGCACTGAAAGTGCATCATAAACCGTAGTTAATGCAAGAAATGCTTCAGCTTCGTTAGTGTAATAGTTGGCTTCCGACTGGTTTGTTTTAGGTTCCAATTCAAGAAAATCTTTTGTACATGCCTGGAACCCCACCAAAAGAGCTAATAAAAGCCCTGATATAATATATTTGTTTTTCATTTTCATCATTTTTAAATATTTTTTAGAAAGTGATGCTTAATCCACCGAGGAAAGTTCTGGCCTGAGGGTAAACGCCATGGTCAATTCCAAGACTGAATGGGCCTCCACCAATCTCAGGATCAAATCCTTTGTATTTTGTAAATGTAAGCAGGTTTTCAGCTGCAATGTATATCCTTATTTTACTTATTTTAGCAACTTTCGAAAGATTAGTTGGTAAGGTGTATCCTAAACTTAGGTTACGTAACCGCACGAAACTTGCATCTTTAACAAAGAAATCGCTTGCTGTTTTCCAGTTGTTGTTGGCATCGTTCATGGTAAGTCTAGGGAAATAATTTGAAGTTCCCGGACCAGTCCATCTACCCAAAGCTTCATATTTATAGTTTGCATATAACAAATCATATCGATAAGTTGCATTCCAAACCTGTTGTCCAAGAGCTGTATACCAGAACATATTCAGATCAAATCCTTTCCAATCAGCAGATATGTTAAGACCACCAGTAAAATCAGGATTAGGATCACCTAACTTTACTCTATCATCGTCATTTAAAACACCATCATTGTTTTGATCTTTAAAGATTATATCTCCAAGTTTAGCATTTGGTTGCGCATCTATATGTTCATCAAGATCTTCCTGAGTTTGAAATAAACCGAGTGTTTCATATCCGCTAAAATAACCCATTGGTTCGCCAACTTTAGCCACAATGATACCGGATTGACCATGTCCACCAGTTCCTCCTTCCAACATTTTTTCCTGGTTCGGAATATCTAAAACTTCGTTTTGGTTGAAACCTCCTGTTAAATCAATATCAATATGAAACTCTCCAAATTTTTCCCTATATCCAAATTCAAATTCAATACCTCTGTTTTGAACATCTCCTCCATTCACAGTCGGCGGATTGTTACCAATCATAGCCGGTGCAGGCGCATTAATTAACCAATCCTTGGTTGTTTTGCTATACAAGTCGGTTGTAAATGATAACTTGTTGTTCATAAACTGGAAATCAAGCCCAATATTGAATTGTTCAGAAGTTTCCCATTTTAGCAAGGGATTTGCTATTTTTGAAGGTTGGGCTCCATTATATTGTGTTTTATTCAAACCATAATAATATATACTGTTATTTGACATAACCGACATATAGTTGAAGTCTCCGATATTTTCGTTACCATTTTGTCCCCAGCTAATACGCAGTTTTGCAAAATTGACTGCATCGCCCATAAAGCCCATAAAACTTTCTTTGGAGAACACCCATCCCAAAGATACTGAAGGAAAGTATCCGAATTTATTTTCTGAACCAAACCTTGAAGAACCATCAGCCCTTAAAATAGCAGTCAACATATATTTGCCAGCATAATCGTAATTTATACGTCCGAAGTAAGATAATAAAGTGTGGTCTGAAAATCCTCCCCAAACATTCATACTGGCATTGTCTACTGCGTTGTTAATATAAGCTTTGTCATAAGTATTAAAAATCAGGTTGTCTTTTGAACCTCCTAAATCTTCTGACCATTCTCTAAAGGCAGAATGACCCAAAAGAATTGTAAAATTGCTTTCTCCGATAGTCTTATCATATGTAAATGTGTTGTCAATATTCCATCGCGCCCATTTATTGTCAGTATTGCCAACCCTGTCTACTGCTGAATAATGCAAAGGGTCAAGAAAATACTGAGGTGTATAATACCTGTTGGCTCCAAGAGTAAACTCTGTGCTGAAACTGGTACGGAATTTTAACCCTTTTAATGCTGTAAATAACTCACCAAAATCAAAATCACCTGAAATACCGCCTATCAACTTTTTAGTTTTAGTTTCGCTATTTTGATAACTTAACATGGCAATTGGGTTCGTAATTTCCTGCATGCTGATTCCATAGGCGGTTGGGGTACCCCAACTTCCATCGCTTAATTTAACTGCAACGATAGGGGGCATATTTAAGGCCTGATCAAGACTAGTACCTGCATATTGGTCATTCGCGGCAATTCCCTTACTTGTCATACTGGAAATATTAAGAGATGCGCCTACTTCAAGAAATCCAAAATCTGCAGTAGTATTCAAGCGATAATTAATTCTTTCAAAATTTGAATACCCCTTTGCAACTATCCCATCCTGATTGTAGTAAGATAATGAAGATGAAAATGTCATTTTATCGCTACCTCCTGTCATGGTTAGTACATGATTCATTTTTGGCGCATTTTTATAAAACATCTGATCCTGCCAATCGGTATTCGCTAATGTATCAATCATGGCAGGAGAAAAAACATCAGGTTGATTATTATTTGCTGCCATTTCATTGATAAGCATTATATAATCGTCTTTTTCCAAAACTCCAATTTTTCGCCATGGATTTTGTAATCCATAATAACCATCATAAGTAAATTGGGTTTTCGTTCCTTTTTTTCCTTTCTTTGTTGTTATAAGAATTACACCATTAGCTCCTCTTGCTCCATAAATAGAAGATGATGCCGCGTCTTTCAATACTTCAATAGATTCAATATCTTGAGGAGACAGATAGTCTATACCCCATCCATTGGTTGGCAATCCATCAACAATATAAAGTGGTTCAGCGTCACCGTTTGTTCCTGTCCCTCTGATACGGACTGACACAAACTCTCCAGGCTGGCCAGAGTTGGTTGAAATTACGACACCGGCTGTTTTACCTTGTAAAGCCTGATTGACTTTTAAATCTGCACCTTTCGTCAGCTCTTCACCGTTAACTTTAGCAATTGCACCAGTAACCAGGCTTTTCTTTTGTACACCATATCCGGTTACAACAATTTCGTCTATACCCAACGATTCAACCTCGAGCGTTATATCAATAGTGGTTTGGCTACCAACCACAACCTCCTGGGTTGTAAATCCCATAAATGAAAATACCAAAACTGATTCACTACCACCTGCTTCAATAGTATAGGCACCATTTAAATCAGTGATAGTTCCCTTTTCAGTCCCTTTTAGTTGTACATTAACTCCCGGCAAGGGCTGACCATCCTCGGAGCTGATTACTACCCCTTGTACCGTTTGGGCATTGACATATTGAAATAAGCCAATGCTGGTAATAAATAAATAAATTAAAAGTTTTTTCATAAAACCTCCATAAGTGTTAGGTTAATAATAAATGAATAAAAAATAATAAGATTTATGCGATGAACCTTTAAATCTCTTTTACAGATTTTAACAAATATTAACATCCAAAAGTATGGCTATTGGCACTATAAAACAACTTTATCGGTACATCTTGACTACATCAAAAAGATAAAATATTCTTTACTTAGTGTCATTTTTACCCCGTATTTTCATAATTTTAATACATCATTACTACATCAATTGAATTTTTTAAGTTCATCATTGGCAAAATACTCGCCTTATATCTTTTAAAATTCATCGTATTAAAAATTGTTAATTCCCTGGTAATTGAACCTATTAATTATGATAATGTGAAGTTTAAAGGTGGCAATAGGTAATGGGAATGGCCGGATAGTTCATAAACTTGTCTATTTTGTTGCATAACTTAGTTGAAAGTTCCGGTATTTTTATCCTTTAAATGTCTATTTATAAAGGTTAACTCAATTCTCAATCCATCAAAAATTAAAATATGAATAAAATTAATGGCTTTTTAGGATGCTTTTTCCTACTCCTCTTTATGAACACAGGATTTGAAATTCTGGCCCAACGGCAAGGGTTTGAAATTTTAAATGAACCTATTGATATAAGCCCTGATTTCAGGGATTTTAAAAATACCTATTACCTGGCTGATAATTTGAAAGACTTTGATCCGAATACAGGTGTGGGTAAAATTGTTTATAAACGCTATGAATACTCAACCAGAATGGCATTTGATAACATGATGGGTGTGTTGCAACCCGTATCTGCCAATGAATTTCCTGCTAACGAATACCAGGCTTCGCCGGAACTGCCTTTTAAAATTGAATTTGTTTCACCAAAAACGGTAAGAATAAAAGCACAATCGGGATTTGAAGTCAAAAAAGACGAAGAATCGCTGATGCTGGTAAATGGCAAAGCCCCTGTAGATAAGTCCTGGAAATACACAAAAACACCAAACGGACACAAGTATACTTCGGCTTTTGGTTCGGTTGAAATTACGGTTTCCCCGCTGCATATTCAATTTTTTGATTCAAAAGGAAAGTTGCTTACATCTACCGTTCATCACGACGATAACAATGGAAAAACTTTTACTCCGGTGCTGCCATTTTCATTTGTCAGACGGGTCAACGATTATTCCAGGAGTTTCAACGCTGCATTTTCACTTGAACCTGGCGAGAAAATTTTTGGTTGCGGGGAATCTTTTCAGGCCTTTAATAAAAGAGGACAGGAAGTTGTGCTTTGGACGGATGATGCAAACGGCGTTCAAAACGAATCAATATACAAACCTGTTCCTTTTTACCTGAGTAGCAGGGGTTATGGCGTATTCATGCATACAAGTACCCCTATAACCTGCAATTTCGGTAAATATTTCAGTGGGGTAAACGCCATGATGATTGGAGATGAGACCCTTGATTTGTTTATCTTTATCGGAGAACCAAAAGAAATACTCGATGAATACACCAATTTGACCGGAAAAGCTGAAATGCCTCCACTTTGGTCGTTTGGATTCTGGATGAGCCGGATAACCTATTTTTCGCAAAAAGAGGGCATTGAAGTTACAGATAAACTAAGGGTACATAAAATACCTGCTGATGTAATCCATTTTGATACAGGTTGGTTTGAAACCGACTGGCAGTGCGATTACAGTTTTTCAAAAACCCGGTTCGAAGATCCGGAAAGTATGATTAAGTATATGAAAAGTAAGGGTTTAAATATCTGCTTGTGGCAATTGCCCTATTTTGTGCCAAAAAATGTACTGTTCAAAGAAATTATTGAAAAAAATCTTTATGTTAAAAATGATAAGGGAAATCTGCCTTATGAAGACGCAGTCCTTGATTTTTCAAATCCCGAGACGGTTAAATGGTACCAATCTAAAATAAAAGGCCTTCTTGATATGGGAGTTGGAGTTATTAAAGTAGATTTTGGCGAAGCGGCACCTGCCAAAGGGATTTATGCATCAGGGAAAACCGGATTTTATGAGCATAATCTTTATCCACTAAGATATAATAAAGCAGTGTCGGACATTACGAAATCTGTTACCGGCGAAAGAATTATCTGGGGAAGGAGCACATGGGCCGGAAGCCAGCGATACCCTTTGCATTGGGGCGGCGATGCTGCCAATACCAATAGTGCCATGGCTGCTACACTAAGGGGAGGACTTTCATTCGGTTTATCAGGATTTTCGTTCTGGAGCCATGATATTGGCGGATTTGTGACCAAAACCCCCGAAAATTTATACCGCCGGTGGACACCTTTCGGAATGCTTACTTCGCATGTAAGATCGCACGGTGCCCCTCCTAAAGAACCCTGGGAATATGGTGAAGATTTCGAAAATGCATTCAGAAAAGCGGATAACCTGAGATATGAATTAATGCCTTATATCTATGCACAGGCCAAAGATTGCGCACAAAAAGGATTACCAATGGTAAGGGCTTTATTTGTTGAATATCCGAATGACCCGGGAGCATGGTTAATTGACGACCAATATCTTTTTGGTACTGATATGCTGGTAGCCCCTTTGTTTGAAGATGTAAAATCAAGGGATGTTTATTTGCCCGGTGGAAAATGGATTGATTATCAGACCGGTAAATTATACAACGCGGGTTGGCAACATATTGAAGCCGGAGAAATTCCTGTGGTTGTTTTAGTGCGCGACGGGTCAGTTATTCCGCATATTGCTCTTGCACAATCAACGGCTTTTATGGATTGGTCGAAAATAACGCTTAAAGTTTTCAATTCTGAAAACCAAAAAATCACCGGAAAAATTTACCTGCCGGGAACTGAGGCTCTTCAGCAACTTGAACTTTCGAAAAACGGACAGACCTATAAGCTGGTATCCGATCCTTACCAGGGAAAAGTGAATTGGAAAATTACAAGGTAAAAACTTGTAACGTTCTGTATTTTAGATATTTAACTTCGGAAAAGGTGGGATAAATTCAGATATGCCACCTTTCCGTAAAAATTAAATTGTTCAGTAAATTAAAGTCTGATTTTTATCAAAGGAAGCTTAATAAATTTTTATAATCCTATAAATCAAATATTTAGCATGTAATCTATCAGATTTGCATCTTTTTCAAGGTCTAACTTTTTCCGCAATCTGTACCTGCTTATTTCTACGCCACGAACAGAAATATTCATTAAAGGGGCAATCTCTTTAGTAGAAAGGTTCATACGCAGGTAAGCACAGAGCTTAAGGTCCTTAGGGGTGAGATCGGGGTGATTACTCTTTAATCTTGTAAAAAAATCGCTGTGTACGTCTTCAAAATGTTTTGTGAAAAGTTCCCAATCCTGGTCCAGCTTTAAATCAGCATCAATTGTTTTAATTAGTTGTTTCAGTTCTTTTTGCGTTTGTTCATTTACCTTATTTGTTAGCTGATCAATAGTATATTTCAGGTTTGATAGAATTTCGTTTTTATGCGTAATTTGAAAAGCAATGGAGGCCAGCTCCCTGTTTTTTAACTCCATTTCACCTCTCTTAATGGCCACTTCGGCCTCAAGCATTTCATTTTTTAGTTTTATTATTTTTTGCTCTTTTAATAGTGAATCCTTGGCAAATTCCTCCTCTTTTTGCTTTAATCTTTGGTGCTGCTTTAGCTGGTAAATCGTTCTCTCTTTTTTTATTCTGTAAATTAAGTATCTGGAGGTTAAAACAATGATAATCAAAATCAGAGAGAAATAAACCAGATAGGCCCAGGCAGTATTGTACCAGGGAGGCAGAATTGTAAATTTAAATTCGGCAATATCTCCATTCTGACCGGCAATATTAACAGATTGCACAATAAATATATAATCTCCGGGGGGAAGATTGGTGTATTCCTTTTCGTTAATTGCCTGCCAATCAGACCAATCATTATCAAAACCAATAAGTTTATAACGATATTGATTTCTATGTATATCAGAATAATACGGTGCAACAAAGCTGAATTTCAGTGCATTTAACCTAAATGGCAATGTTATCTGAACCGAATAGCTGTTTTCAAGAGAATCATCATTTCCAGAATAAATCACCGAATCAGTATTTCTTGTTACTTTTACATTTCTGATAAGGGTTTTAAATTTGATTTGTGCAGTGTCGTTAATTAAAGGATTATAATGAATAAATCCCTGGTCTGTGCCGAAAAGTATATTTGAATCGTTTAAAATTTCGATATTCTCAAAACTGTTTATGGCCGTTTTTTCAAATTTTCTGAAAATAGATTCAACAAGTTTAAATCCCACTTTCTCCTTTTTCAATAAACAGGGATGGTTGTTTTTGTAAAACCAGATATTGCCATTTTTATCTGTTTTTGGTGTCCTGATTTTATTTTCGCTTCCAAAAATAGAATTGTATTTCGCAGATGGTTCAAATTTATCGGTGGTTTCATTGTATTGATAAATCCCTTTTTCCGCGCATACGATGACATCATTATTGATTTTATAAGTAAAATTTTCAAAACTTGAAGGCAACCCGTCCTTCGATGTATAAAGTTTCAGGTTTTGTATGCTGTCGAGCGTTTCGTTCATCCTGAAACTGAATATTCCTTTTAAACCATGGCTCATCCAATATTTCCCGTTTTCATCGAATACAATATCCCTGGATGAATCATGAAGGCCTTTTATTCTGTACATAAACTGCCAGGAATTCGAACTTGATCGTTTATAAAGAGTAATACATGCATAAGTACCGCCAATTATTAAATCATTCCGACCCAGAGGGAAAAGATAGTTCCAGCCTCCTTTTTCTGTTGCAATTTGCACTGCTTTGTTGCTAACAATTTCAAAAGTTCCCCTGTCGTGTCCGCAAAGCAGGTGATTATCCATATTTTCAAGTTTCCACACCTGACCATTAGAATTTTCAACCGGTATAAAATTGACATTGCTGCTGAATTCGCCTGAAACTTTTGCCCAATCGCTACTATACAATCCCTGATTTGTTCCCAGGTACAATTGATTATTGAATAGTTTGGCGGTATATCCGGTTCCAAAAACACCGTAACTTTGATTAATCACCGTAAATGGTGAACGAATTTCGATATAATCTATCCCATTGTCCAGTCCCAGCCATAACTGATTATCCATGTCTTCAAATATACTTAAAATGGTATTGTTCTGAAGCCCTTTTGAATTATCAATATGTTGTTTGATTCTGCCCTTATTGTCAGTAATATAAAGACCATTTTGAATAGTGCCAAAGGCAAAATGACCGTTTTTAAGTTTTATTACTGAAAATACCTGGTTTTTGATCAGTGTATTTTCAACTGGGGTATTAAATTTTTTTACAATATAACCATCATACATAAATAAACCCTGTTGTTGGGTGGCGATTAAAATACTATCACGTCCAACAGGCAGCATGGCCCAAACTTCAGTTTTATCTCTAAAAACTTCACCGCCATTTATTTTATAAAACTTATTTCCCCTAAGTTCAAACAAGCCCTCGTGTCTTTTCTGAATAAAAAAACGATTATCAACAAAAAAACTGAATTGGTAATCGCCATAATTTTCGATAACCGTAATCTCCTCAAAATCGTAATAAAACACGGTAACCATTGATTGAATATAAATTCCGTTTTTTGTTGGATAGATTTTCCACACGGCACCAAATTCCCTGTAACGATCCGGAAATTTTGAATTTAACGATTGGTAATACCTTTTACCCTGATTATCAGTAGCTAAATAACCAAATTCATTATCTGCGCCAACCCAAATAGTACCTTTTTCATCAACAGCCAGACTGCGCACTATTGAATGATTTGGTATGGGAAACAGGTTCCAGTTGTTTCCGTCAAATTCCAAAACCCCCTCATTATTGCCAAAATACATAATTCCTCTTTTGTCCTGCATAATAGCCCAATTCTGTGTAGCGGCATTATATTGTGTTTTTTTATAATTCTGGATAAAGGGAATCCCGATGCTTTTTATTTGCCCGTTAATATCGGTTTTTAAAGCAATGGAAATAAAAAAAATAAAGAGAATGAAAACTTTGAATTTAATACCTGGCATAAATTATTTATTACCCTTGAATTTAAAAACAAAATTTATCCTGGTTTAAAAAAAAATCAGGAACATGAAGGTAGATAAGTTTTTTATTTTCACCAATTCTTACCTTTCCCGATAATTATTTTTAAAGCAGATGTTTTTATTTACAGATTTCAAATGATTTTGCTAAATTGCCTTTGAATAGAAGTTTTTGAACAGATATATCCTGAAACCTTTAAACCTTCAAAAAGATGAAATCATATTTTATAATTCTATTTGTTTTAAGTATTTATTACTCTAATGCACAGCCAATATCCAGAACCACAATTAACCTGAATGGCACCTGGGAATTTGAGCAAACAGTAAAAGCATTTCCTCCCAACAAGTTCACTCGCACAATTCCTGTTCCGGGGCTGATTCATCTGGCCATTCCAAAAATTGACGATTATGATAAATTTTTCAGACGGCCCGAAAAAGTTGAAGCCAAAGAGCAACACAACCTTTATAATATAGATTATAGACCTAAATACAACTGGTACAGAAAGAAAATTTTTGTGCCGGCAGATTTGAAAGGAAGCGAAAGTGTGATTACCTTAAAAAAAAGTCAGTATGTAACCCAGGTATACATCAATGGATTTGATTTAGGAACTTCCGTGGCATGTTATACACCTGTTGAATTTGTGGCAACCAATGCCATAAAATTCGGAGAAGAAAATGAAATCCTTATAAAAGTAGGCGACAGGGTTTGGTTGCCCTCTGAAGCTGCCGGTGGAACTGACAAGGAAAAGGAACATTATCTGCCTGGCATCTGGGACGACGTACAACTCACCTTTACAGGAAAAATGAGGGTTAACAGGATTTTAGTATTACCATCAGTAAAAGATAAAAATATTCATGTTAAAACGCTGATCAGAAATTTTCTTCCTTCCCAGATTTTTTATGGAGATGATATGACAGATTCCATTCTTATTAAAACAATCATTTCAGAAAAAATTACAGGTAAGGAAATTGCAACCCATTCATCTAAAATTAAGGTAAAAAGAGACAATCTGACCCAGGCAGAATTGATTATACCCGTTAATGATTTTAAAGCCTGGTCGCCTGAATCACCTTTTTTATATACTGCTAAACTTGAAATCTATTACAAAAACAAGTTATCGGATCAATTATACAAAAATTTTGGTATGCGCGATTTTGAGCGTCGCGGTAAATTCTTTTACCTGAACGGAAAACAATATTTTCTAAGAGGTACAAACATTACCCTGCAACGTTTTTTCGAAGACCCCGATTGTTCGGACTTAGTTTGGGATAAAAACTGGGTAAAAAAGCTTCTTATCGATTTTCCAAAACAGTTGAACTGGAATGCCATGCGGATTTGCGTGGGAATAGTGCCTGATTTTTGGTACGATTTAGCCGATGAATATGGTTTAATGTTCCAGAATGAATGGCTTTACTGGCAAAACCATGGATGGGATGATCAAATCCGGAAAGAATACACCGACTGGGTCTGGAGCGATGGGAATCACCCCAGCATTGCCATTTGGGATGCTATTAACGAAAATTGGGACGATTACATTGGAAACCAATTGATTCCGGAACTAAAAAAATTGGATCCAACCCGTATCTGGGATGCAGGTTATATGTCAGGTGATCAAATGACCATGGACGAAATGGACGAACCACATCCCTACCAGGGATTTTTACCCTGGGACAAGCAGGAAGATTTTGAAAAAAATCCTTATCCGCTCGGAAACCTTGATTTTAAACCTGAAATAATGAGGAATGCTGAAATTTCTGGGGCGGCGCAACTGGTTAACGAATACGGATGGATTTGGCTTTGGAGAAATGGCGCACCCAGCAAGCTTACGGTTAATATTTATAAATATTATCTTGGTGAAAATTCTACAGCTCAGCAAAACAGAGAATTGCAGGCATACTGGTCACAACTCGAAACCGAATGGCTCCGGAGCAATACAAATGTTGCCGGAGTGCTGGCCTTTTGCTACCTCGCAAATAATTATGGCTATACCGGCGATTGGTTTACAGATAATATTAAAGATTTAAAACCCGGCCCAACCATGCTGTGGTTCAGGCATTGTTTTGCACCGGCAGCGGTATTTATAAACCTTACTGATGAACGATATACAAAACATGTTTTGCCACACACCCCGGGAACAGAACTGGTTTTTAACCTGGCAGGTATAAACAATCTGGATAAAGTTGAAACAGGCAGTATCCAGCTTTCTATTTATGATGAAAATGGGATAGTAGTTCAAAATCAAAAATTTGATGTTCATCTGGCACCCTTAACAAGAACAAATATACCGGTAAACTTAAAACTACCTGAAAAAGCAGGCGGTTACCTGATGGTTTCAGCATTTTTACCCGAAGGAGCCACAGCCCCCATTATCTCGAGAAGATACATAAAAATTGGTAAATCAAATAAGTATAACTTTTTTGAGATAAAACCAGCCGGTTTAAATTAATTTTATACCTGTTCATGAATTATAAAACAATGTTAATCAAGAATTTAATAAATTAAACTATGCCAAGAAATCCTTACCTGTTTGTAATTGCCCTTGTGGCCGCCCTGGGTGGTTTGCTTTTTGGTTTCGACACCGCCGTCATTTCCGGAACTACCCCATTTTTACAACCCTATTTTCAACTCAATGATATTGCCCTTGGATGGACAGTAAGCAGTCTGCTGATGGGATGTATTATTGGGGTCTTGTCGGCAGGAAAGCCGGGTGATTTATTTGGGCGACGCAATACATTGATGGTTGCAGCTTTTCTGTTTCTCATTTCAGCACTTGGTTCGGCAATTTCAACAAAATTAGCGGTATTCATTCTGTTCAGGGTTTTAGGGGGTATTGCTGTAGGTGTGGCTTCCATGCTTTCGCCCATGTACATTTCCGAAATTTCGCCGGCAAAAGTTCGCGGAACCCTGGTTTCGCTAAACCAACTGGCAATAGTAATAGGTATTTTAATGGCATTTTATTCAAATTACCTGCTTTCAGGCATTGGCGATAATAGCTGGCGCTGGATGCTTGCTGTGATGGGTGCGCCAGCCTTCTTATTCCTAATAACCCTTTTTTTTGTACCTGAAAGTCCGCGATGGATGGTACAAAAAGGTTATAAAGACAAAGCTTTCAGGGTACTTGAAAGGATAAACGGAACCGAAGAAGCCAGACAGGAAATTTTGAATATTGAAAATTCACTTTTAAATGTTGAAGAAGGAAGTTATAAAGAAGTATTCTCAAAAAAAATGAGGCCTCTGCTATTTGCAGGGGTCTTTCTCGCCGTTTTTTCGCAGATTACAGGTATCAATTCCATTATGTATTACGCCCCGGTTATTTTTAAGAGCCTGGGCAATGGGGTTGATTCTGCCCTTATCCAGACCACAATTGTAGGTGGAATTAACTTTTTATTTACCCTGGTCGCCATTTGGCTGATTGATATTTGGGGACGTAAACCTTTATTAATCACCGGAGTTATTGGAATGACTATTTCACTCACATCGGTAGCCATAGCTTATTTTTTGAATAAATTGGAGGGTTACCTCATTTTTTTCTTTATCCTTGTTTATATTGCATCATTTGCAGCCTCACTGGGGCCTGCAACCTGGGTGGTGGTTTCAGAAATTTTCCCGAACCGCATGCGCAGCAAGGCCATGTCGGTAGCAGTAGTTTCATTATGGACTGTTAATTTTGTAGTTACTTTGTTGTTTCCGGTTGTACTAAACAGATTAGGGGGTGGCATTGCCTTTCTTATTTTTGATGTGATGTGTGTGGTACTCCTTCTGTTTGTGATTTTTAAACTTCCCGAAACCAAAGGAAAAAGTCTCGAAGAACTTGAAATTCAGCTCTTAAAAAAAATAACTTTTAAATAAAACCAGAAAATGTATAAAATAGCCTTGGTACTTATTTTTTCAACTTTTAATGCTACGTTTTTTTTTCCGCAGGAATATTCACTAAAGCTTACGGTGGATGCCTCGCTGGTGGTCTCGCAAATGAAGGGAGGAATTGGCGCATCGTGGCATGCCATGGTAAATGAAATTCCTCTTGAAAATGAAAAATACGATTACCCGGTAAGGATAATAAATCCACGTGGAAGTGGTTATGGCGCCAATCCACCATTAACTGATACCCTGGCATGGAAACAGTTGTATAATCATGCCAGTTGGCTGGGCCTGGATTTTTTAAGGGTTGAATTAAGCCAGCGCATGTACGAGCCGCAGCGTGAAGTTTTTGATTGGGATAATGAAGAAATGAAGGTATTGTATAAAATCCTTGATTGGTGTCAGGCCAACGACGCTGACGTGTTTTTGCAGCAAATGTGGGGACATGTGGAGTGGAACGCCTTTCCTGGTGTACATCCACTGCTTAGTGCGCCTAAATCGCTTGATGATTTTGCCAATGGCATTGCCACCTTGCTGGAGTATCTTACCAAAACAAAAAAATATACCTGTATTAAATACTTCTGCATTACCAATGAGCCTCCCGGCGGAACCTGGGGTTACTGGTGGAGTTATGGTTCAGGTTCGGGCGCTGTAACGCCTGCATGGAAAAAAGTACGCGAAACGCTTGATTCACGGGGGATAAATATTCCTTTGTCAGGCCCCGACTGGACCAGCCTGCCGCCATTTGATGCATCAAAAATTGATTTTGACGATTTTATTGGCGCTTACGATATCCACTCGTATGGTGGAATTGGTAATAAAGATGAAATGATTATGTACGATTGGGTGCGTTGGGCACACAAGCATAAAAAGCCTTTTTTTATTTCTGAATTTGGCAATATGAACCTGGGTTGGGGAGGAACCAACGAAGGTCCGAAAACTTTTGCAGCGTCTCTTTCAAACGCCATGGACGTAGTAAAAGGTATGAATTCAGGTGTTGATGGGTTTAACCGCTGGAGTTTTGTTAACCGTGGCGATTTGGACGGGCAATGGCAACTTGTAAAAACTTTTGATATTGATAAAAAAGTGCATTTGTCAGAAATTACTCCTGAAAAGACCGCCTATTACGGTTTTGCCATGCTTTCAAGGTTCCAGTCGAAGTATGCCTCCATGCTGCAATGGCATACCGATTATTGCATTGATGGAATTAAACCCACCGCATTTAAAAATTCCGATGGAAGCATTGTTATCCTGATTGTAAATCAAAACCTCGAAGAATCTCCGGTTAACCTTGGTATTACAGGGATTGATCCAAAAACAGTTTTTTATCTTTATCAGTTAACTGAAGATGCTGTTTCACTTTCTTCGTTCAAATTAGAGCCTATTCAGAAACTCACCAGTTGGAAAAAAGAGAAGCAATTAAAATTACCCGGTGCAAGTATTACCCTGTTAACTACAAGGTTGCTGAAAAATGATGAAGATGGATTGATTAAATAATATGTGATTGCCTTTCTTCAGCTCAAAATCTCTGGCCAGTGGCCAATTTTACTGCTTTCCGGTTTTGTTTTACCTTGTTTTATAAACCACGGCATTTACGTTCATCCCTGCCCCTACACTGGTAAAAACAATATAATCGCCTGCATTAATGGAATGGTTTTCCATTTTCCCTTTCATGATTAAATCATACAAAATAGGAACCGTAGCTACTGAATTGTTTCCGAGTTTAGAAATGGTCATAGGCATTATATTTTCAGGAATAGGCCGAACGCCAAAAAGCTTAAAAAGTCTGTGCAACATGGCATCGTCCATTTTTGCATTGGCCTGGTGGATTAAAACCTTTTTCACCTGCGAAAGTACAATGCCTGCCTTATCTAATGTATCTTTAACAAGTTGAGGTACAGTGGTTATGGCATATTCATATAATTTACGGCCATTCATTTTAAGAAAAATCTCCCCTTTTTTCATGGCAGGATTATAGGATTTATCGAGGTTAAGCAGCCAGGCATGATCTACTGCATCTGTGCGGGTTTTATGGGCAAGTATGCCAACCGGTGTTTCACTTTCAACAGCTTCAACAATAACAGCGCCAGCTCCGTCGGAATATATCATGCTATCCCTGTCGTGCGGATCTGAAATGCGCGAAAGTGTTTCAGCGCCAATCACAAGTACTTTTCTGGCATCCCCCGACTTGATATAATAATCGGCCTGTATAAGCGCCTGCAGCCACCCCGGACAGCCAAAAGGCAAGTCGTAGGCCACCGTATCAGGATTTTTTATTCCGAGCTTATGCTTTATCCTTGAAGCCAGGGTAGGAATAATGTCAATTTTAATATTATCAAACTTTACATCTCCAAAATTATGGGCAACAATAATATAATCAAACGATTCCCGGTCTGTCCCTGAAGAGTTAATAGCATCTTCTGCGGCCATTGCGCCCATATCGGAAGTTACATATTGGTCCTCGATATAGCGCCTTTCTTCTATATCGGTAATTTGCCTGAATTTTTCAATTATTTCAGCATTTGGGACCAGAATTTTTTCGCCGTCAGAATTATAAAACTCATTTTTAAGGAAATCTTCGTTGGTAACAATTCGTGAAGGTATATAACTCCCTGAGCCAGTTATCACTGTATAAATATTTTTACCCATTTTACTTGTTTTTATGCAATTAAACTAAAAAAAGCAATAATAATAATGCTGTATTCTTAAAAAAAACGAAATATAAAAATCACCAGGAACTCTAAAATTCCTGATGATTGGGCAAAAATATCTTAATTGAGTAAGTTTATTATTTAAAATCTATTTTCTGATGGCTTTAATGCCCGGAAGTATTTTGCCTTCAATATATTCGAGCATGGCACCACCTCCGGTTGAAACATAACTAACTTTGTCGGCCAGTTTATTTTTATTGATAGCTGCAACAGAATCGCCGCCACCAATAAGTGTGAAAGCTCCTACGGCTGTAACTTCGGCAAGTGCTTTTGCAACGGCAGTAGTACCGGCAGCGAATTTCTCCATTTCAAAAACACCCATTGGTCCGTTCCACAATATAGTTTTTGAATTTTTAATCACATTTGTAAAAGTTTCTATCGTTTCTTTTCCAATATCCAAGCCCATCCATCCATCCGGTGTTTGGTCAATTTTTGAATAATTTGTATCGGCAGCTGCATCAAATTTATTGGCATTTACAGCATCGGTAGGCAAATAAACCTTTACCCCATTTGCTTTTGCTTTATTCAGAATTTCGAGGGCCAAATCCAATTTATCTTCTTCACAAAGGGAATTTCCGATTTTTCCGCCCTGTGCCTTGATAAAAGTATAAGTCATTCCACCACCAATAATTAAATTGTCAACTTTGGATAGTAAATTTTCAATAACCAGAATTTTATCCGATACTTTGGCGCCGCCCATTATAGCAGTAAATGGTTTTTGTGCATTGCTCAGCACCTTGTCCATGGCATTTAGTTCGTCGTTAATCAGGAAACCAAACATTTTATGATTATCATCGAAATGGTCTGCAACAAGAGCTGTAGAAGCGTGGGCACGGTGGGCTGTACCGAAAGCGTCGTTTACATAAACATTTGCATACCCGGCCAGGGTTTTTACAAAATCTTTCTGCGATTCTTTAAGTTTTGCTTTTGCCTCTTTTTTCTGATCTTCAGTTGCATCAGCAGCAAGGTGATATGGTTTTCCCTCTTCTTCCTCATAAAACCTGAGATTTTCAAGCAATAAAACTTCTCCGGGTTTTAATTCATCAGCCATTTTTTTAACATCAACGCCAATTACATCGCCGGCAAATTTTATACTTCTGCCAAGATTTTTTTCAAGAGATGAAATAACATGCTTCATCGAAAACTTGTCTTGTTTTTTTCCATCAGGCCTGCCAAGGTGCGACATCAGGATTGCAGACCCACCCTCGTTTAAAATTTTATTAATGGTAGGTAAAGCCCCTTTAATACGGGTATCATCGGTAACACTGAAATTTTGTTTGTCAAGCGGTACATTAAAATCAACCCTGACAATGGCTTTTTTCCCTGCAAAATTAAAATTGTCAATTAATTGCATTGTATTTATAATTTTAAGATTAATAATTTGATTAAGGTTTCAAATTTAATAAAATATCAGAACAAATGCACTAATTAAATATAATCGATGGAATTTTATATTTTTGCCTCAAATTCGTTAATTACATGGGATTTGGAAATATTATAGGGCAAAAAGCTGCTATTGAATCTTTTATTCAGACAGTAGAAAACAACAGGATAAGCCATGCACAATTATTGTACGGCCCCGATGGAAATGGAAAATTAAAACTGGCCATTGCCTATGCTCAATATATATCGTGTACAAAGAGGACTTCAACTGATTCGTGCGGCAGCTGCCCTTCGTGCAGAAAATATGAAAAGCTGATTCATCCCGATTTACATTTTGTTTTTCCGGTGGTTAAATCGAAAAAATTCGACAAGCCGGTAAGTGACAATTACCTAGTAGAATGGCGGAAATTTGTTCTTGAAAACGAAAAGCACCAACTTGAAATATGGCTTGAATTCATGAACAACGAAAACTCACAGGCCGGCATTTTTGCGCAGGAGAGCAATGAAATTTTACGAAAACTAAGCCTGAAAACCTTTGAATCGGAATATAAAATTATGATTATTTGGTTGCCGGAGAAAATGAACCCCACTTCGGCAAATAAACTTTTAAAGCTGATAGAAGAGCCACCTGCCAAAACCCTTTTTTTAATGGTCTCATCAGAACCGGATCAAATTATCAATACCATCAGGTCGAGATCGCAGTTTATAAAAATTCCGAAAATAGACAATGACAGTATATCTGAAATGCTTGTCAGCAAACATTTTCAGGACAAGGAAAAGGCAGACCGAATTTCGAAACTTGCGAATGGAAATTATTACAAAGCGCTGGAAATTATTAATATGAGCGAAATAGAACAATACAATTTTAAAATGTATGTGGATATTATGCGCTTATGCTATGCGGCTAAACTTGTTGATATAAGCAATTGGGTAGATCAAATCTGTGCCCTAGGCCGTGAAAGGCAAAAAAACTTTATAACCTACTCTTTAAGGCTTTTCAGGGAAAATTTTATTTTAAATTCTATGGAAGCACAGAACCACGATTTGAGTAGTCTTACAAATGAAGAACTAAATTTCTCATCAAAATTTTATACTTTTATACACGAAAATAATATTAAAGAAATCTCTGACGAGTTTAACCTGGCTTATAAACATATAGAGAGAAACGGGACGGATAAGATTATTTTTCTTGATTTAGCCTTGAAACTCGTTAAATTACTCAGGTATAAACCTGAAAAATAAAAATTGGATTCTTTAATCACAAAACTGAAAAAAATGAACAACAATATAGATTATACAAGGGGATGCAACACCCTGGACGGGGGTTCGGGTTGTGCCACCCGGATGTGCAGTAAACTAAAGGTATATGATTGGCTGAGTTTTGCGCCGGAAAACAAGCAATATATAGACATAGTTGAAATAAGGTTTAAAAACACAAGAAAAGAATTTTTTAAAAATGTAAATAACCTGAAGCTCAAAACTGGCGACGTAGTTGCAGTTGAAGCATCGCCAGGCCATGATATTGGGACGGTTTCCTTAACTGGAATGCTGGTGCTTTATCAGTTGAAAAAAAACAGGGTCCCTTTTGAAACAGAATTCCGTAAAATTTACAGAAAGGCAAAACCAGCCGATATTGAGAAATGGAAAAGTTCTTCGGCCCTGGAACCCAATACTATGCTTAGGGCCAGGCAAATTGCCGAAAGTTTAAAACTCGATATGAAAATTGGGGACGTTGAATACCAGGGCGATGGGACAAAAGCAATTTTTTACTATATCGCTGATGAAAGGGTTGATTTCAGAGAACTTATTAAAAGATTCGCTGAAACCTTTAAAATCCGCATTGAAATGAAACAAATAGGGGCACGACAGGAAGCCGGACGGATTGGAGGAATTGGTTCATGCGGACGTGAACTCTGTTGCTCAACCTGGATAACTAACTTTGTTTCGGTAACCACAGTTTCTGCAAAACACCAGGAGTTGTCATTAAATCCTCAAAAACTGGCAGGACAGTGCGGAAAACTGAAATGCTGCCTGAATTACGAATTCGATTCCTATGTTGACGCCCAAAAGGACTTTCCTGACACAACATTTGTACTGGAAACAAAAACCGGAAGAGCCTATCACCAAAAGACAGATATTTACAAAAAGCTGATGTGGTACTCATTCGACGAAAGTGCGGCTACAAATCTTATCGCAGTGGATGTTGATAGGGTGCATGAAATAATTAATCTGAACAAAAAAGGAATTACTGTCGATAACCTGCTGACCAGTAGCGATCCAAAAGACAAAGATATTTTAGGTTTTGACGAAGATGAACAAAATGATAAAATCCTGGGAAGGGTTAATTCAAACCAACAAAGGAAGAAAAGAAAACCACACCGCAGGAACAATAACAACAATAAACAAACAAGAGAGGATAAACCACAAAATTGAACCATCAACTCTTTAAATTTTTTATGTTTACACCGAAACTAATCCCATATATCGCACTGGTTCAGCTATTTATTTTTATATCGGCCTGTAACAGCGATAAAACCTATTCGTCCCGTCTCGATATTCCACAAGGAATTTGGAAAATGGAGGAATCCGCCGAATTCTCTCCGGAAATTACTGATACCGCGCAGTCATACAATTTGAAATTTATGGTGACAAATTCAGGACAATACCGGTACAGCAATATTTGGTTTTTTATCCGGTCTCAGGCACCAGACGGGGTTTATCATCGTGATACCCTCGAAATAGCACTGGCTGACCTGGATGGAAAATGGCTCGGAAAAAAAGAAGGTGATGCATGGACGCTTGAAATTTATTTTAGAAAAAGTGTAAAATTTCCCAAAGCGGGCCGTTACAAGTTCGAAATTTGGCAGGGAATGCGGGATGCGGCTCTGCAAGGCATAGATAAATTTGGTTTTGAAATTGAAAAATCAAATCTTTGAAATGTATTAAAATCAGCACAAGTGGGAAAAAACAAGCTCCGGAATTTTAATCTCATGAAAAGCTATGAACATGTGTTTCAGCCAGCTTTTATGGATATTTTTCAAAAAGATTTTTATTTAAAAGGCAAATGGGCAAATGATTATTTCCATAATCAAAATCCGGTTATTTTAGAGCTGGGATGTGGAAAAGGAGAATATACAACCGGGTTGGCAGAAAGAAATCCTGGTAAAAATTATATTGGTATTGACATAAAAGGCGCCCGGATAAGCAAAGGAGCGAAAATTACTTTAGAAAAATCACTTGGAAATGTAGCCTTTATCCGCTCCGCTATTGAGCCAATAGGCTCTTTTTTTGCTGAAAATGAAATTGATGAAATCTGGCTTACTTTTTCTGATCCTCAATTAAACAAACCAAAAAAAAGACTTACATCTTCTGTTTTTTTAAACAAATACCTGAATTTTTTAAAACCGAATGGAATTGTTCATTTAAAAACCGATAACCGGATTTTGTTTGAATATACCCTTGCCCTGGCAAATGATAACAATTTTATAATTAACATTCAAAGTACAGATATATATTCAGATTTAAATCTTCCCGAAGAAGTAACCGGAATTCAGACATTTTATGAAAAAAAATTCATGGTTTCCGGTCAAAAAATTAATTATCTTCAATTTACTGTATCCCAAAAAAAGCAAATAATTGAACCTGAGGATGCATTGAAATTCAGGATTTCGGATTATAATATGCAAACTTTGAACAGTGAAACAAAAGCTGAAAAAATTAAAGCAAATCATCAATAGTAAACAACTTTGAAACAAACAAAAGAAGGCAAATCATTCATTACCAAATTTTTAGGCTTAATTAAAAAATACCTGAAAAATATCCTTATTTGTGTAAATTTATTTTTTGCCCTTCTCCTTTTACTGGCCTATTTTTCAGTGTATGTTAATCCGTCTGTTTTCCCATTGCTGGCGTTTTTAGGCCTGGGATTCTCAGTTTTACTATTTCTTAATTTTGTGTTCCTCGTATTTTGGAGTTTCACAAAATCAAAATTTTTTCTGATTTCAGCCATTAGCATAATTTCCGGATTTAACCTGCTTACTGATTTTATCCAGTTTAATTTTATAAAAAGGACAAAAGCTAAAACTGAAAATGAAATTAAAGTGCTTACCTATAACGTAAGGGTATTTGATTTATGGAACTGGTCATCTGATAAGGACAGGGCGTCCCAAATTTACAAATTCCTAAGGGAAAGTAAAGCTGATATTGTTTGTTTACAAGAATTTTACTCAAGTAAAATAAAAGGCAAAAATTCAAAAGACAGTCTTTTAAAAGATTCAGTACTTAAATTTGCACATATCTCTTATACAAAAAAAAACGGGAAAACCTACAATCACGGTATTGCTACATTTTCTACCTTTAATATTGTAAACAAAGGCAATTTAAAACTTTCTGAAACAGACAATTTCTGTATCTTCACCGATTTGCTGGTAAATAATGATACTATAAGGGTTTATAATATCCATCTCGAATCTGTTCATCTTGGTTATGATGATTATGAATTGATTGAAAATATTAAGGCAAATGAAAAACCGAATATGGGACGGATCAAAAGGATTGTATATAAGTTGAAAAAAGGCTTTGAAATACGGGCAAAGCAGGCAGATTTGATATCAGAAAATATTTCAGCCTGTAAATATCCGGTGGTTGTGTGCGGGGATTTTAACGACACACCCATTTCTTATGCTTACCAAAAACTTGCCGAAAACCTGTTTGATTCGTTTTGTGAATATGGGAATGGCATCAGCAGTACATACATAAACAGGATCTCTACCTTTAGAATTGATTGCATTTTACATTCAAAATATTTTAATACTGTAAATTATAAAACCATGCGTATCAAATTATCAGACCATTACCCGGTTGAAGCAGTTTTAACAAAATCGGCAGATTAAAAAGGGAGTTTGTTCAAATCAACATTGCCACCGGAAATAATAATACCAATTTTTTTTCCTTTAAAAAATTCCTTATTCTCCATAATTATTGCCAAAGGCACTGATGAAGAAGGTTCAACCACAATCTTCATCCGTTCCCAAATTAGTCGCATTGCAGCAACAATAGATGCTTCAGGAGCAGTGAAAATATGATCGACATTGTTAAGGATAATATTGAAAGTAAGATCGCCAAGAGAAGCCAAAAGTCCATCTGCTATTGATTTTGGAGAAACTGATGGAACGATCTTCCTGGTTTTAAAAGATTGGAAAGCATCGTTGGCCATTTCGGGTTCGGCACCTATTACCTCTATATTTTTGTTTAGATAGCGGGCAGCAATCGAAGTTCCGCTCAACAAGCCGCCTCCACCCACAGGCGCAATAATCACTTCAAGGTCTTTAATTTCGTCGCAAAGTTCAAGTGCAGCGGTTCCCTGCCCGGCAATTACATTTGTATTATTATAAGGATGAACAAAAATAGCCCCTGTCTTTTCAACAAGTTGATTAAGTGTGGTTTCTCTGGATTCGAGGCTTGGAAAGCAATAAGTAATTTCAGCACCATAGCTGATTACCGCTGCCTTTTTAATTTCAGGTGCATTTTCGGGCATCACTACAAAAGCTTTTGTACCTGCTTTATTAGCTGCCAGTGAAAGTGCAGCTGCATGGTTTCCTGATGAATGGGTGGCAAAACCTCTTTTTCTTTCTTTTTCTGAACAGCAAAGTACTGCATTTGTCGCACCTCTGTATTTGAATGCCCCGACTTTTTGAAAATTTTCGCATTTAAAATAAATTTCCGCACCAACCAGTTTGTTAATTCCAGCCGAACTTATTACAGGTGTTTTATTTATAAATAATTTTATCCTGTCATGTGCATCAAGTATGTCTTCAATATCAGGTAGTTTTAAATTTTTATCTTTCATTTCAGGCCCGTTTTATTTCCCGTTTCTTTTTATAATGGTTAAAATAGTAAAAATCAATATTTTAAAATCAAGGTAGAGTGACATATTTTTAATGTAAATAATATCGTATTTTAACCTTTCAAGCATTTGATCTATGTTTTCTGCATACCCGAATTTTACCTGCCCGAGTGATGTAATCCCTGGTTTTATTTTAAGGAGTAGCATAAATTCGGGCGCCTTTTCAACTATCTGGTCAATATAGAATTTTCTTTCAGGTCGTGGCCCGATTACAGACATGTCTCCTTTTAACACATTAATGAACTGCGGAATTTCATCCAGCCTGGTACGTCGCATTATCTGACCAAAACGGGTTACCCTGCTATCTGCAACTGACGATAATTCTGGCCCGTTTTTTTCAGCATTATTTACCATTGATCTGAACTTGAAAATGGTAAATTCCTTTCCATGCAACCCTACCCTGGTTTGCCTGTAAATTAAAGGACCGGGAGAGGAAAGTTTGACACCTATTGCTGCAATAAGATATAAAGGAGAAAAAACAACGAGAAATAAAACAGAAACAAAAATATCGAAACTCCATTTAAAGTTTTTAGCCCATATCGGAAGTAATTCGCTGGTAACGTGCAATAGTGGTGTTCCTTCAATGAAAGAAAGCTCTGTTTTACCGATTAAAATTTCAAATAAGTCTGGAATAATTTTAATATCTGCCGAACTCTTTTGCAATTGAGCAATTATTTTTTCTATTTCAGAATGTTCATTACTTTCAATGGCAATGATTACCTCCTCGATCTTATTTTCCACTATTATTTTATCAACATTTTCAAAGTTTCCAAGATTTTTTGTCAGCTTCTCAAGTTGTGGGTTAATTGATTTATAAACATTTACAAATCCTAATATCCTGTAACCGGCTTTATGGTTTTTTCCTGAAAAAGAATTTATAATTTCAATAGCCTTTCCGTTGCTGCCAATTACAATTGTATTAAAGCCTATTACACCTTTTCTTATATTTCTTATGGTTAACGAAGTAAGTACTGTGCGCGGAATAAAAGTAAATCCAAAATGCAGAGAAAAAAGAATTATAAACGAATAATAATAATCAGTATAATCATTCACAACATCATCCAGAAGTATCCCAAAAAAAATTAAAATGATACCAATTGCTGAAGAAACCAGGGTCTTGCTAAATTCCTGCAGTCGCGATTTCCTGTAAATCCGATGATAATATCCGCTAAAAACATAAATTATAATCCAATAAAAACCAATGGCAATTAATATTATAATAAAGGTTAAATCGAGGGTAAGCTTTACTTCGTGACCATAAAACTGGGTTTCAACAATGGCTTTTCTGTAAAGATTAAAAAAATACCAGGCTAAAATTGCAGCAATAAAATCTATGACCAAATATTTGATGGTATGCTTACGCTTATTCATTATTGAAATATGTCAAAAACCTTTACAATTACTTTAATTAATCTGAACCTTTCGCCAAAGGATTGAAACAAAAATGAAGATAAAACAGAAAACTTTAAATATTCAAAACGGCAATATTAACGTTTTAATATGGTTAAAATTCAAATATTAATGATTTAAGTCTAAAAAAGTATCAGTCAGCAATAAATAACAGGTTGAACAGATAAGTTTTTATACTACGTTCCGTTACCTATTATAATTAGGAATATGAATTTAAATGTACCCAAAGTTTACAAACCTTTTTTTATATTTTTGTTGAAATATTAATGCGATTTATTTTGAAGAAATACCAAATAATAAAATCTGTTGTATTATATAGCCTGATAGCACTGGTTGTAATAGGATGCAGTACCAAAAAAAACACAAGCACCACAAGGGCATACCACAATTTAACAGCAAGATATAATGTATACTTCAATGGGTACGAAAGCCTGAAAAGAGGCTTGCGCCAGGCAAAAAAATCATACAAGGAAGAATATTCCAAAACCCTACCTGTTTTCAGGTACGAGGATAAAAAATATTCAACAATGGTAAGCTCAGAGATGGATTTAACCATAAAAAAATGCGCCAAAACAATTAAATCACATTCAATTACAGCGAAACCAAAAAAAGACAGTAAAGGTCTGAGCAAGAAGGAAAAAGAATTCATGTCGAAACAGGAATATTGTAAATTAATTGATGATGCCTACCTTTTAATGGGAAAAGCACATTTTTATAAAAGGGAATTTGAAACAGCCCTTCAAACCTTTTTGCTGATAGTGAATAAATATAAGTTAGAATCATCAGTAAGCGAAGCACAACTCTGGATTGCCAAAACCTATGCTGAAACAGGCGAGTATCAGAATGCAGAAAATGCATTAATTGAACTTAAAAAATTGAATACTACAAGCAATAAATTCCGGAAAGAATCGGACCTGATAAGGGCTTCCATATTTCTGAAACAAAAAGATTTCACAAATGCAGCCATAAAAATTGAATCGGCCTTAAAACTTGAAAATAATAAAAAGGAAAAAAACAGGTATTTGTATATTCTGGCCCAAATTTATCAACAAGACAATAAGTTTAAACTGGCCGCTGAAAACTATAAAAAGGTAATCCGAATCAATTCGGAATATGATATGACCTTTGCTGCCAATATTAGTCTGGCAGAAATGTATCAGAAGAGTGGCGCACCTTCGGGTGATTTGAAAAAGAAGCTGGTAAAAATGATTAAAGATGAAAAAAATATAGACTACCTCGATCAGCTGTATTATGCAATGGGATATATTGAGCTGGGAGAAAAAAATTTTGAATCTGCCATTGAATATTTCGAATTATCTGCCCGGTCCCCTTCATCAGGAAATGCTCAAAAATTCAAAACTTTTCTGGTTCTTGCCAATTATTATTATTACAACGATGTTTTCAGGCTGGCTTCGGCTTATTTTGACTCTACCGCGCGTACAATTGACAATTCCATGCAGGATTATGAATTGATTAATAAATCTATTTCTGATTTTAAAGAATTAAGTGAAAACTTGTATACAGTTGAAAAAGAAGACAGTGTTCAGTTCCTGGCGAAATTGCCCGAAGCAGAAAGAAATAAAATTATAGACAATATTATCCAGAAAATAGTTCAAAAAGAACAGGAAGAAATCCAAAACAAAACGAATGAGAATTCGCAATACGATCCTTATCTTGACAACGATTATTCGCAAAACGTGAATAATCCGGTTTCAAACGGTAAGTATTATTTTTATAATCCCCAGGTTATCAGCATTGGTTTAACGGATTTTAAAAAAAAGTGGGGAGACAGAAAGCTTGAAGATAACTGGCGCAGAACCAATAAAATATCGCTTGAAACAAATATTGACAACAATATAAAAACCGATACCGTTTCAACGGTTATTGCGGAGAAAAACCAAAAGGTGACCGATATTAAATCGCGTGATTATTACCTGCAGGAAATCCCTTTAACCAGTGATAAATTGGAAGAGTCGAACAAGAGAATAGCCAGGGCAATGTTTCGATCGGGTGAACTCTATTATAAAGAATTTAACGAAACGGATAAAGCCATCTATCAATTTGAAAAGCTATTAAGCCGTTTTCCCGGAACAGAATACAGGTTCGAAACTTTAAAATACCTGTATACAATTGCAGGTAAGAAAATGGATTTTACGGCCACCGATAAATATAAACAATTACTGGTTAAAGAATTTCCTGAAACAACATATGCAAAAATGCTAAGCAATCCGGGCTATATTGATTCACTTAAAAAACAACAAACCAACGTTGAGAACTATTATACTTTTGCATTAAGTTCGTACAGGATTAAAAAATATGATCAGGCAATAGTTTATTGCAATGAAGCTGAAAACAGATTTCCTGACAATGAATTGTCCCCGAATTTTATTTATCTCACTGCTATGTCGTTTGGAGAAATTGGAAACAAAGATAAACTTAAAGAATACCTGGAAATACTTGTAAATAAATATCCAAAAGCAGAATTAGCAAAGAATGCCGAAGGCACACTCAATATTATAAACAGTAAAAAATTTGAAAAAGAAATATATATTTTAGAAAATGATTCAATACATACCTATGCAGTAATTTATCCCAAGGATAAAATAGATGTCAACAAATTAAAATTTAAATTTATCAAACTGAATGCAGATAGTTACACGCAAAGCGATTTTATTATTGATATTCAAAACCTTGATAATGAAAATGATATAATGACAATCAGGTCCTTCAAAAACTCAACAGAAGCAATGCTGTATTTTCAGACTGTTATTACTAAAAATTTATTCGAAGACATACAGAAATATAAACCAATCCATTTTGTAATTTCATCCGGAAATTTAAAAACTTTTTTAAAGAACAAAGAGATAGCCAAATACCAGGTTTTCTTCAATAAAAATTACTTCCCCAACTGATCCTGCTCACCAGAAATCCATCGCTCAATTACCCTTGGAAAATGCTTGTATTCAAGCTGATGAATTTTTGCGGCCAGGGTTTCCGGAGTTTCGCCTGGTTCTATTGAACAGGAAGCACTAAAAATTATTTTACCTTCATCATAATTTTCATTTACAACATGAATAGTGATGCCACTCAACTTTTCCTTATTTTGAATAACCGCTTCATGTACTTTCATGCCATACATTCCCTTTCCTCCGTACTTTGGTAATAGGGCTGGGTGAATATTAACAATTCTATCTAGGTATTTTTGAATTAACCGCGGTGGCATCAACCAAAGAAATCCAGCCAGAACGATATAATCAATTTTATTATTTGCCAGAATTTCATCAACAGTTCCAGCATCATAAAACTCATTCCTGTTAAACACAAAAGCTTTAATATTATGATTTAAAGCTCTTTGCAAAACAAAAGCATCAGGTTTGTTGGACAGAATAATTGAAACTGAAACTGACGGATTGTTTTTAAAGTAGTTAATTAAATTTTCAGCATTTGTTCCGCTTCCGGAAGCAAAGATGGCAATCCTTTTCATATTTAATACAAGGTTAAGCATTAACACCATGCAAATTTAGAAGTATTCCTTAACATTGAGCACATAGGAATTAAAGATTAAAAAAGGTAAAATAAAAACTATTGTATTCCTGATACTTATAAAAAAAATCTTTAGTAATAATCAGATTTCAGGTTTATTAATTTTTTTTTTCATTGAAATTATTATTTCTTTGCACCTTTAAAATGAAAATAATTAATTAATTACTAACTAAATTTTATAATTATGTCAGACATTGCATCAAGAGTTAAAGCTATTATTGTAGACAAACTTGGAGTTGACGAAAACGAAGTTACTGAATCAGCAAGCTTCACCAACGACTTAGGTGCCGATTCTCTTGACACTGTAGAGTTGATTATGGAATTTGAAAAAGAATTCAACATTGCTATTCCAGACGATCAGGCTGAAACTATTGTAACTGTTGGAGATGCCATAAAGTATATCTCAGATAACGTAAAATAATACGATTTTTTTTGTAGGGCATGGAGCGTCGGATTTTGATTTTAAAAATCTGTATGCTCCTTATTTTTTAATTTTTTGTAACCACAAAAACAAAACTTTTGTTTTATGGAGTTGAAAAGGGTTGTAGTTACAGGTATTGGCGCAATTACGCCAATAGGTAACACTGTATCAGAATACTGGGATAATTTGGTAAAAGGCGTAAGTGGTGCCGACTACATAAAGAAATTCGATGCAAGCAAGTTTAAAACGCTGTTTGCCTGCGAAGTAAAAGATTATAATCCCGATAAATATTTTGAAAAGAAGGATTCAAAGCGGCTCGATTTGTATGCACAATATGCACTGATTTCGGTTAACGAAGCCATGAAAGATTCTGCCATGGATCTAGAAAAAATCAACCACAACAGGTCAGGTGTAATATGGGGTTCGGGCATTGGAGGAATTGAAACTTTTACTCAGGAAATAAAAGAATACGTAAAAGGCGGGGAAATTCCGAAATTCAATCCATTTTTCATTCCTAAAATGATTTCAGATATTGCCGCAGGACATATCTCAATGAAATATAATTTCAGGGGGCCCAATTTTACTACTGTCTCAGCCTGTGCATCTGCAACAAACGCAATTATAGATGCATTTAATTATATTAGGCTAAACAAAGCAGATATTATTATAACCGGCGGTTCAGAAGCTTCAGTAAATGAAGCAGGACTTGGTGGATTTACCGGAATGAAAGCATTATCAACCCGTAATGATGATCCAAAAACTGCTTCAAGACCATTTGATGTAGACAGGGACGGATTTGTGATGGGTGAAGGTGGAGCTGCAATTATTCTCGAAGAATATGAACACGCTGTAAAACGTGGGGCTAAGATTTATGCCGAAATGATTGGTGGAGGACTTTCAGCTGACGCGCACCATTTAACTGCACCTCATCCCGATGGAATCGGGGCAGCCCTGGTAATGGAAAATGCAATAATTGATGCTGAAATTAAAGCGGAAGACGTTGAGTATGTCAATGTTCACGGTACTTCTACCCCGCTCGGAGATATTGCTGAGCCACTGGCTCTGCTGAAGGTTTTTGGAGATCATGCCTATAAGCTAAGCATTAGTTCAACAAAATCGATGACCGGCCATTTACTTGGAGCAGCAGGAGCTATTGAAGCAGTGGCATCCATTCTGGCCATAAAATACGGAATTATACCTCCCACTATTAATCAGTTTAATTTAGATCCAAATATCGATTCAAAACTTGATTTTACTTTTAACAAAGCTAAAAAGCGGGACATTAAAGTAGCATTAAGCAATACTTTTGGTTTTGGTGGACACAATGCAAGTGTGATATTCAGAAAACTTTAAAATTTCAATTGTGCTTCGTAAGCTTCTGACATTCAGGTCGCTTGGCTTTAAAAAACGAAGTTTTCAAATAAAACTAAGAAAGATCCTGGGATTCTATCCTTCGGATCTTTCTTTATATCAAATAGCGCTTACCCACAAATCAGCCTCTTACCATTTAAAAGGTGAACGAGTAAATAATGAAAGGCTCGAATTCCTGGGAGATGCCATTTTAGATGCTGTTATCAGCGACTTTCTGTATAAAAAATACCCCAACGAAAAAGAAGGATTCTTAACGGAAATGCGCTCAAAAATTGTAAATGGGGATAAGTTGAAGGAATTAGCTGTAAAAATGAAAATTGACGATTATATAAGTCAAAAAACGAGCCATCCTGTAGCCAGCAGCCGGATTTATGAAGACGCATTTGAAGCCCTTATCGGAGCCATTTATCTTGATAAAGGATTTAATACAGTTTACAAATTCATCGACCTACAAATATTGTCGAGACATATTGATTTTAATGAACTCGAAATTCTTAATCAGAACTACAAAAGCCAGTTGATAGAATGGTCGCAAAAAACCAAAATTCCGGTTGAATTCCAGTCTATTCCCGATGAAGAAAATAGCAATATGTTTATTTCACAGGTAGTAGTTGAAGAAAAAAATATTGGAACAGGCAAAGGATATTCGAAAAGGGAAGCCGAACAAAATGCCGCCCAGGAGGCCCTAATTTACATGAAAATGCAAGGTTTGATTTAATTACTTTCCAACCTCGAAAAATCTAAGTATAATTTGAAATTTGTTCTAAACTTTATACTTTTGGCATATTGTAAGTTAAAATTAGAATTTTGAGAACCAAAGTACATACAATTTCAGGAGAAGCTGATTTCAGGTTAATTGGTATTGCCTCGCACTTAAGTGATTATAAAATCAGCTGGCTCTTTAATGAAGAACTTCATTTTCGTTTAAGTAAATCAGATGATTTGGTTATTTCATTAGCTTCAAAATCCGGAATACAAAAGTTTTCAACTTTTAAATACGAAATAGAATCCGGGGCATTGTTTACTTTAATATCAAACCGGTCTGAACATGCCATTCTGGTTAAAGATCATAAAAATCTGGATTATATATTAAAAGTAGAAGGAACTATTTCAGCCTCCGAAATTTCCGTTTTAATAAGCAAGATTAAAAAGTTAAAGAACATCCTGACCGTATTTGAAATTGAAACGAATACCCTTAAATCAAAAGAATTGGATTTATTAGGTAAAAATTAAAACGAGTTAGATTTTGCAAAAGATTTGCAACATTTAAAACTGGTATACCTTCCTTTTTTCATTTTTAAAAATCGTTAAAGTAGGTTTTCTAATTTATCACCACGTTTTTATTTTAGTATAAATGCCCTAATTATAGTAAGATATAATAGCGAATTAGTGTATTACTTTAAAGAAAATTTAAATAAAATATTCAAGTAAAATTGGATTTTTGTAACAATATGTGTACTTTTATAAGCAATTTCAAACTAGTTGAACTTATAATACAACCAAATGGGAAATATACTTTATTATCTGATAGCCGCAGCCTTTATTGGTCTTGCTTATAGTTACTGGAAATCGTACCAGATAAACAGGTTAGAACCTGGCACCCCAACTACTTCCAATGTTACCAAATCCATCAGGGTGAGTACAATTACCTTTCTGAAAGCAGAATATAAATTTGCTTTACTGGCGGGTTTAGCAATAGCTATACTTTTATATTTCAAAGGAAAATCAGAAACAGATTCGAATTGGCTCATTGTGGGAACCTATATATTGGGGGCAGGATTGTCGGCGCTTACAGGCTATCTGCAACTACAGGTATCGCTCAAAACGAACGAAAAAGTGACCATTCAAAGCCAGAATTCTTACGGAGCAGCTTACTCAAAAGCTTTTTACGGAGGAATTTCAATCGGGCTTATTGGTATTTCGTTTGTGGTAATCGGTTTATCAGGGTTGTTGTTGGCTTTAAATTTCATAGGCAAAAATTGGGAAACATCTACTTTATTGAATGTAATTGCGGGCTTTACCCTTGGAGCTTCAACTATCTCACTTTTTACCAGGATGGGTGGAAGCATTTTTGCCAAAAGTGCAGATTTAACAGAAGCCTATGTTGTTAAAAATGAACAGGGAATTAAGGACAAATCCTTGTACAATCCTGTTTCGTATGCTAATGATGCAGGTCAAAATATAAATAATGTTGCTGGAATTGGTTCAGATTTATATGAATCACTGAGCATTGCCCTTATTGCATCTATGATGCTGGGATTGATATTTCTGGATTCCAATGCAATAGTTAACCATTTTGAATTCGGACCATTGCTGGTTCCCTTGATTATTACTGCAATTGGTATTTTTACAAGTGTTGGTGCAAGTTACCTGCTTAATGCAAAAGAAAAAACAGCTTCGAAAAAGGCCATAGCCCTGGCCGAAGGTAGTGCCGCTTTAATTTTGCTGGGAGGTGCCTTTATGGTTACAAAATTTCTATTGCCTTTGGAGTGGGATGTAGAAACAAAAACCAGCAATGAATTGATAACCACAACATATAAATCATTAGGGATATTTTGGTCAGCCCTTATTGGTATAATAGGTTCAGTTGGCATTGCATGGGTTACCGACTTATATGTAGCATCCAAAAGCAAATCAGTTAAAAAAGTGATAGACAATTCATTTGCCGGACCTGCCGGTAATATCCTCGGTGGTTTTGAACAGGGATTTATTTCAACAGGAATTCCAATTCTGATTATCCTTGCTGTTGCAATTGGTTCCTATTATTTTGCAGGGTTCTATGGAATTGGAATTGCTTCGGTTGGAATGTTAAGCAATATGGGATTGCAGAATGCAATAAATGCCTTTGCGCCCATAACTGATAATGCTAATACAATTGCGATAAAGAGCGGATTAACTGAACAAACCATTAATCAAACGAACAATTTAAGAATTTCAGGATTGGAAGCCCTTGCCAGGTCAAAAGGATATCTTACCCTATCGGCAGTAGTTTCGGTAATTGCTTTATTGTTTGCGTTTATGCAGGTATCGGGCACGCAAATGGTTGATTTGAAACTTCCGCTTATCGTGGCAGGGCTATTTGTAGGCGTTACATTACCGGTTATCTTATCTTCAAATATCCTTGCCGCTGTAAACAGGGTAAGCAGGAAACTTCTTAACGAAACAAACAGGCAATTCGAAGAAATTCATGAACTTAATGCAGCAAAAGAAATTCTGGATAAATACAATGGGGATTTGACTTATGCAACTGAAGGAGAAAAAGAAATAGTTAAAGCTGCTGAAGATAGTGCTGATTACCAACAATGTGTAGAAGTTGGTGCTTACTCTACTATTTGGGAAACCCTTATCACTACAGGTGTTCTTTTTTTGGTTACGATTTTAATCGGATATTTGGCAGGCGCAGAAATTCTGGCAAGCTTCTTATTGGGGGGTATAGCAGCCGGAACCGTTTTGTCTTTATTCTATTCCACTTCGGGAAGTCAGTGGGAATCAGCTAAAATTGGAATTGAAGGCGGGGTTGAGCACAATGGGGAATTCTACGGAAAAGAATCAATGGCCTACCAGGCGTCACTGGCTGGTGAAAAAACAGGAAAACCGCTTAAGGATTCAGTTTCGCCAGCACTTAATGTCATGATGAAAGTAATTATAGTGATTGCAATTATCTTGGCCCCTGCGTTCAAACAAAAAACAGCCGGTAAAGAAAAATTAGAAGTGAATAACAAATATAAAATTGAATCAAAAATCAGATAAGAAAAAAAAAGTTTACATAATTTCATTTTAAACCATTTGGTTTTTATAAATATTGAATAATCAGAAATCTTATTCCGAAAAGTAAAAAGCTCCTTGAAATTTCCCTGGAGCTTTTTTTTATGTAAATAACTGATTTAATTGGATTAGAAAGGGAATTTAAGGCCTCTGGTTTAAAAATTTTAAAGAAATTGATAACCTCCCTAAGAATGGAACCGGTATTTATTTAGCAAATAAAAGCCGAATTTAAAGCCAAATGAAGTAGTATTTTAAAGATCGAAAAACCCAAATTATACAATAAAATTGCATAATTTGGGTTAATTAAATTGTTTTATCTCAAGTAATTAAGCTGCTTTTTCAACCTGAGCAGATTCAATTCTCATCCTGTAGAACGAGCGCCATACAAAAACCAAAGCAACAAGCAGGAAAACCAGACCGAAATAAGGGGCAACGTTCCTGAATGCCTCACTAATTGAGATTTCCATGGCCAACAAGCCAAATAATGTGGTAAATTTAATAATGGGGTTCAAAGCTACGGAAGAAGTGTCTTTAAAAGGATCACCCACTGTATCGCCAACCACTGTTGCAGCATGAAGTTCAGTACCTTTCATTTTCAGGTCAACTTCTACCACTTTTTTAGCATTGTCCCAACATCCACCTGCATTTGCCATAAAAACAGCCTGAAAAAGTCCGAATACGGCAATGGCAATAAGGTATCCAATAAACAAAGAAATGGGTTGTGAACTGAGCACAGTACTCTGGATTTGTTCCGCGGAAGCGGTTCCGTCAGCAATAGTTTTTACAATTCCTGAGTCGAGCCCGCTTGGTGCAGCCAGACAGGCGAAGGCCAATGCAAAAAAGAAGATAGAAATAAAGATATTGAACATTCCTTTCTGGGCGTATTGTGTACATATTTTCACAACCTCAACTGATGATTTGGGATCAGCTTTTTTAGGCGCATTTGGGTCGAGGTTAATGTGTTTTTTGATATATTCAACTGCCCTGAAAGCACCTGTAGAAACTGCCTGTGTAGAAGCTCCGGTAAACCAGTAAACCACTGCACCACCAAGAATAAATCCAAGAATGGTATAAGGATTCAACACATTCAGAATGGATTCGGGGCTTACCCCAGTCGTTTTCTGAACCATTAAAATGAGGGAGAAAATCATGGTGGTGGCACCTACAACAGCAGTACCGATTAAAACAGGTTTGGCTGTGGCTTTAAATGTATTTCCGGCACCATCATTGGCTTCAAGATAATGTTTCGATTTTTCAAAATCAGGTTTGAATTTGAATTCCTTTTCAATTTCTTCGCTAACATTTGGTACTTCTTCAATAAGTGAGAGTTCGTACACCGATTGGGCATTATCAGTAACCGGACCATAACTGTCAACAGCAATAGTAACCGGCCCCATACCAAGCAATCCGAAAGCAACGAGTCCGAATGCAAAAATTGACGGATAGGACATAATATCGTGTAACCCAAAAGTACTGGCAAAATAAGCAACAAACATCAGGAAGAAAAATACAAGGCCCATCCAGAAAGCAGAGAAATTACCAGCTACAAATCCTGAAAGAATGACCAATGAAGCACCGCCTTCTTTACCGGCTGAGACAACTTCCTGCACATGAGAAGATTTAGGTGAAGTGAATATTTTGGTAAATTCAGGGATTAGAGCACCGCCAATTGTACCACAGCTTATGATAACCGACAATATCCACCACATATTAGTATTTACCTGTTCAACACCATCTTTAAGATATTTCAATTCAGGTATCATTACATAACTTGCAATAAAAGTAACAATGATTGATAGGATTGAAGTGATCCAAACCAATGAAGTAAGCGGTTTTTCAAAGTCAAGGTCATCACTGTTTTTATATTTGGCATTTGTAATAACCCCGTTAATGTAATAAGCTACAATAGAGGTAACAATCATTAATATTCTCATTACAAAAATCCAGGCCAGTAATTTTACCTGAAGCAATGAAGTAAGTTCAACGCTTCCTGTACCAACAGCCAGCAAAATAAAAGAGATAAGTGCTACACCTGTAACTCCGTAAGTTTCAAAACCATCGGCGGTCGGACCAACGCTATCACCAGCATTATCTCCGGTACAATCGGCAATTACGCCAGGATTCCGTGGGTCATCTTCACCAATTTTAAAAACCACTTTCATAAGGTCGGACCCTATATCGGCAATTTTGGTAAAAATACCACCGGCAATCCTAAGTGCGGAAGCACCAAGGGATTCACCAATGGCAAATCCTATAAAGCAAGCCCCTGCCAGGTTTCCGGGCATTAAAAGAAGAATTACAAGCATCATAATAAGTTCGATGCAAATAAGCATAACACCTATGCTCATACCAGCAGTCAGGGGTATATTTAAAAGTTTAAGTGGTTTTTTCTCAAGTGAAGCAAAGGCCATCCTTGCATTGGCAAGGGTATTCATCCGAATACCAAAAGCAGCTACAGAATAAGAACCCAAAATGCCAATTACAGTCCAGGTAAGGATGAGTAAAACTCCGCCAAAGCCGAAAAGGGCATGCCCTTCGTGATCTTTGGCCAGGAATCCGAAATACCCGGCTACTGCCGCTCCGATAAAAATGAACAGGATTGCAAGAAACCTGCCTTGTTGCTTTAAATAAGCAGAACATGTTTGATAAATCACCTCAGCTACATCCAACATTGCACGGTGTGCAGGTAATTTTTTAACTTTCATAAACTGGATGAAGCCAAAAAGCATACCCAAAATGGTAATGATAAATCCATAATAAAGGATGCTTTCAGATTTGATCCCCTCAGGAACCTTCAAATCGGCCTCACTTGCAAAAGTTTGCAGGGGTATGGCACACGAAAGTATTATTGTGCCAATTAGAGATTTAATTTTCATAAAAATAGAATTTAATTAAGTTTAAATTTTAATCCTCTCGATTAAATCAACTGAAATGCCTTATTTGAGAGTTAAATCAAACAAACATCCATTGAATAGTCCAAGTTTAAGTCGCCACGAATATAGAAAAAAATATTAATCTCATGAATTTTTATACCATGTTTATAATTTCAGGAAACCAATATAAAATTTTGAATATAAGTACCTTGTATTAATGTTCCGGATAAAAGATGTTGAAAAACAGGTTAATTCTGTGGAAGAATAAGGATAAATCTTAAATGATAGTTGAAAATATAAAGCTCAAGTGTGTGAATAACAATTATTTTCACAACTAAATAACTCCAATAATTTTATTTATTTTAGCACAGAAATTAATTTTGAAAAACTGAATTATGTTTGAATATATAAGTGGTACATTAATAGAACTCAATCCGACCTATGCAATAATAGAAAATGGAGGTATAGCCTATTTTATAAATATTTCGTTAAACACTTACTCGCAACTAACCGAAAAGATTGAACAAAAATTATATCTTCACCAGGTAATCAGGGAGGATGCCCATTTGTTGTTCGGATTTGCTGAGAAATCGGAAAGGGACCTTTTCCGGCTTTTAATAACCGTCTCAGGTATTGGTGCCAATACTGCAAGAATGATGTTGTCATCACTTTCATCAAAAGACATCAGAAATGCTATACTCACGGGTAATGTAAATGTATTGCAGGGTATAAAAGGTATTGGCTTAAAAACTGCACAGCGCCTAATCATTGAACTTAAAGACAAAGTAGTTAAAGCTGAGCCGGATGGAGAAATTTTTGTTTCCGGAGGCAATACAAGACGAGAAGAAGCGTTATCTGCATTAGTCATGTTAGGATTTAATAAAGCTGCAGTAGAGAAAAATCTCGACAAAATTATTCAGGAAGAAGCCGATTTAAGTGTAGAGGCATTGATTAAGCTGGCATTGAAAAGGTTATAATAATTTCAGCTTTCGAAAACCAAAACAAATAAGTCATTCTCTAAAATAAGAAACCTAAACCATTATTGATTCTTGAAAAGGACAGGTAGAAATATTTTAAAAATCCTTTTATTTACACCAATAGTAATTGCCTTTTTCCATCCTTCGTGGAGGGGATTTAGCGAAAACAGTAAATTAAGTCTAAACACCCCGTTATTGCCGGGTGTTAAAGATACAATCAGGGATGATACCACAAGGTTGAAATATCCGTTCAGGGATTATAAAGATCCTGCACAAAAAGGAAACCATACTTCCCCGATGTATTTGAAAAATCCATCAAATGTACAAACCACGGTTGATTACGACCCGATTACAGGCGAATATGTAATCAGCGAAAAAATTGGTGATCTGGAAATAAGAAGTTCAAATCCAATGAATTCTTCTGAATACACCGATTATTCAAGGTCAGGATCAATATCAGATTATTGGATTGAACAAAGAAAACAAGCCATAAAAAGCAATAATTCAAACGAAAGTTTTCTTGAAAAATATCTGAATCCAAAACTAAATGTAAATATAAAAGGCTTCGATAAAGTTTTCGGAAGCAATGTAATTGACATTAAGCCGCAGGGTTCGGCAGAACTGATTTTTGGGGTAAACATATCAAAAATAGAAAACCCGACTTTGCCAATTAACCTTCAGCGAAGCACCACTTTCGATTTTGAAATGAAAATTCAGATGGGGGTAACAGGTAAAATTGGCGATAAAATGAAGGTGGGAATAAACTACAATACCGAAGCCCAGTTTGATTTTGAAAACCAAACCAATATTTCTTATACAGGAGATGAAGATGAAATTATTCAAAGTATAGAAGCAGGTAATGTGTCGCTTCCACTTACAGGAACCCTTATTACCGGCAGCCAGAGCTTATTTGGGCTAAAAACTGCTTTACAGTTCGGAAAATTAAAGGTAACAAGTATTTTTTCGCAGCAAAAGTCGGAATCTTCGGTTATCCAGGTCGAAGGAGGGGCACAGACCAGCGATTACCAGTTAAAGGTGGATGAATACGAATCGAACAAACATTTTTTCCTTTCTCATTATTTCGCCGATAATTATGACAAGGCTTTGCAAAACCTGCCGGTGATCAATTCAGGAATAACTATTACTGATATTGAAGTTTGGGTAACCAACAAATCGCAGAATTTCGAAAATTCGAGAAATATACTTGCCCTGATGGATTTGGCCGAGAACGACCAAAATATTTATTCAACTGATTATGTTAGTCAGACAGGGCCGGGAGAATATCCCTACAATGAAATAAACAATCTTTTTGAAAAGATAAATGGAATTACCGGGGTAAGAAATATTAATGAAATTAGTACAGTAATGCCCCCGGAACTGCTTCCGGTAATTGATTATGCTAAAATTGAAAATGCCCGCCCTCTTTCGGCCAATGAGTATACACTGAATGCAAAGCTTGGATACATATCACTGAATTCTCCTTTAAACGATGATGAAGTGCTTGCCGTGGCTTATCAATACACAGTTGGAGGAAAAACATATACAGTTGGTGAATTTTCGAACAGGGGTATTAATCCTCCGGATGTACTTATCCTTAAACTAATTAAAGGACCGGCCCTTCAACCAAAAATTCCGACCTGGGATTTGATGATGAAAAACGTATATTCAATTGGTTCATACCAGATTAACAGTGAAGATTTCAAGCTGGATATTTTTTACAATGACGATAAAACCGGAACAACCGTAAATTATATCGATGCAGGGGCAATTGCAGGAAAACCCCTTTTAAAAGTGATGGGTCTTGATCAACTGAATTCACAACTTGATCCCTATCCGGATGGCTATTTTGATTTTGTGGATAAGCAGACAATTAACGCAGCAACCGGAAGAATAATATTTCCTGTAAAAGAACCTTTTGGCAAACATTTAAGAGATAAAATCAACGATGAAATTGTTGCCGATAAATATGTATTTGAAGAATTGTACGATTCTTCACAAAGCAAAGCCAGGCAGATTGCCGAAAAAAACAAATTTATTATTAAAGGGAGTTACAAATCGGCAGGTGGCGCCGAAATTAACCTGAATGCTTTCAATATTCCGGAAGGCTCAGTAAAAGCAACTGCAAATGGAATTGAACTTGCCGAAGGGGTCGATTATATTGTGGATTACAACCTCGGAAAGGTTACTATTTTAAACCAGGGTTTATTGCAGGCAGGAACACCCATAAGGATTTCGCTCGAAAACAACAGCATGTTTAATATTAACCGGAAAACCCTGTTAGGCACCCACCTCGATTATATTTTTTCAGATAATTTTGCTTTGGGAGGAACCATACTTCATTTGTCAGAAAAACCACTGACAAATAAGGTAAACATTGGGAGTGAACCTATTTCAAATACTATTTGGGGAATAGATGGAAGCTACAGCACCGACGTTCCATTTTTAACAAGACTAATTGACGCTTTACCATTTCTGGAAACCAAGGAATCATCGACCATTGAGGTAAGCGGAGAATTTGCAAACTTAATTCCCGGACATTCCAAAACCATTGGGAAAAACGGAAATGCATATATTGATGATTTTGAAGGAACAAAAACTTCCATTGATCTTAAAGCGCAATATACCTGGGCCATAGCGAGTACTCCAAAGGGCCAGCCCCAGCCCGAAATGTTCCCTGAAGGGGATAGCATTAATAAACTGGTAAATGGTTTTAACAGGGCAAAAATTGCCTGGTACAACGTAAATACTGATTTATTAAGAAATACTTCTGTAACCCCCGACCACATTACTGTTGACGATCAATCAAACCATTTTGTAAGGGAAGTGCCTGAAAAAGAAATATTTCCGAACAAAGAAAGTATAACAGGTTATCCAACAGTTTTAAATGTAGCCAATATTGCCTTTTATCCCGATGAAAAAGGTCCGTATAATTACGATGTAAATGGTGTACCAGGCATTTCTGAGGGAATTGACGAAAATGGAAAGCTGATTGATCCTAAAACACGTTGGGGTGGAATTATGCGCGAATTGCAAACCAACGATTTTGAAGCATCAAACATTGAGTACATTGAATTTTGGTTAATGGACCCGTTTGTATATGAAAAAAACCATACCGGGGGCGATTTGTATTTTAACCTTGGTTATATTTCGGAAGATATTTTAAAAGATGGCAGAAAAAGCTTTGAGAATGGTTTGCCTACCTCAACCAGCTCAAACCTTGTTGATACCACTACCTGGGGTTTGGTTCCAATACAGCAATCGCTTGTCAATGCATTCGACAATGATCCAAATTCGAGATCATACCAGGATGTGGGCATGGATGGCCTTTCGGATGAACAGGAAAGGACTTTTTTTGGAAGTTACCTGAATTCAATTCTAACCAGGTTCAATCCCGACTCAAAAGCGTATACTTCTGCAAATGAAGACCCTTCGAGCGATGATTACCATTTTTTCAGGGGAAGCGATTACGACAGGGATGGCGTATCAATTCTCGACAGGTACAAAAAATTCAATGGATTGGAAGGCAACTCTCCCACAGCATCACAATCTCCGGAACCCTACCCCACTTCGGCAACCCTTTTGCCTGATATTGAGGACATTAACCTGGATAATACCCTTAACGAAGAAGAAACATATTTTCAATACAAGGTGAGTTTAAGACCAGAAGATAGTATAGTTGGCCAAAACTACATTACAGATAAAATTACACCCAAGGTAAAATTGAAAAACGGTGAAGAAACACGTGTAAACTGGTACCAGTTTAAAATTCCAATCCGAAAACCCGATACAAAAATAGGCCCGATTTCTGATTTTAAGTCCATCCGGTTTATGAGAATGTTTCTTAAAAATTTTGATGATACTATTATACTTAGGCTGGCCCGCCTCGATTTGGTGCGTAGTGAATGGCGCACTTACGAAGGAAACATCACAGAAGGGAATGAAGACATAGGTATTCCGCAACCTTCTGACGATGATGGTTTTGATATATCTGTGGTAAGTATTGAGGAAAATGGGAACCGCCAACCTGTAAATTATGTTTTACCTCCGGGCGTTTCAAGGGTGGTAGATCCCACAAATCCATACCTCAGACAGCTCAATGAACAATCCATTTCTTTTAAAGTAACAAACCTGAATGATGGCGAAGCCAAAACTGCCTATAAAAATATCGACATAGACATCCGCCAGTATAAAAAGCTGCAGATGGAAGTACATCTTGAAAAAATTGATCAATATGACAACTTGAAGGACAATGATTTAACAGCATTTATAAGGCTTGGTTCTGATTATCGACAAAATTATTATGAAATTGAAAAACCATTAAAATGGACCCCATATGGATCATATGACGACCAGGTAGACGAAGATAGAAGGCTTGTGTGGCCCGAAGAAAACAAGTTCAATTTTGAGCTTGAATTGCTTCAACTGGTAAAGCAACATCGCAACAACAAAATGAACGAACCCGGTTCCACTGTTCAATACTCCACAGCTTATGTTGAGTATATTGATGGGTTGAAAATTACAGTGGTTGGCGATCCGAATTTAAGCAACCTTAAAACAGTAATGCTGGGCGTACGTAACCCAAGTAAGCAAAACAATAAATTTAGTGACGACGATGGTTTTCCAAAATCAGGTATCATCTGGTTTAATGAACTCAGGGTAACCGATTTTATTGAAAACGGGGGTTGGGCAGCTACTTCGAACATGACAGCAAAACTGGCCGATTTTGGAAGCATCACCATTGCCGGTAATAAAAGCACCCATGGGTTCGGCAGTATTGACCAGAAAATAAACGAAAGGCAAAAAGAAGACATTACCTCTTACGATATTCAGTCGAATCTTGAACTCGGCAAATTTTTCCCGCAGAAAACCAGGGTAAGGATTCCATTATTTCTCGGATTTTCTGAAAACATTAAAACACCCCAGTACAACCCGCTCGATCCGGACATTTTAATGCAAACAAGCCTTAATGATCCCGAACTTTCCAATTCGCAGAGAAGCGAACTCGAAAGAGTAGCCCTGGATTATTCGCAGCGCAAAAGTTTTAATATCACAAATATGAAGATTGAAGGGGATGCACAGCGTCTCGAAGGAAAGAAAAAACGGTTCTATCATATTTCAAATTTCTCTACAAGTTTTGCTTTTAGCGAAATTTATGGCCGAAACATTAAAACAGAGTATAACGATCAAAGAAACTATGCCGGATCGTTTGCCTACACTTATAATAACAAGCCAAAACCCTGGGAACCCTTTAACAAAATGAAAATTTTCCAGAAAAAAACCTTTCAGATCATCAAGGAAGCAAATCTTTATCTTGCCCCATATATGTTATCGTTCAGGACTGATATTGTGCGCCGCTACCAGGAAACAAAAACACGCGATATTACACAGGAAAATGCAGTGATTTTGCCTACCTTTAAAAAGGATTTTGACTGGAACCGGATTTACGATGTCAAATACAGTATCACCAAGGCACTGAAATTCGAATTTAATGCCAATAACAAATCCAGGATTGATGAACCCTACGGTTCGATGGATAAAAACGACCAATATTACAGGTATAAGAGAGATACCCTCTGGCAGAATTTTCTGAAACTGGGCAGGAACACCAAATACAATCATACATTCAATGCTACTTACAATATTCCTATAAACAAGCTTCCGTTTTTAAGATGGACTTCAGCACAGGCAATGTATAAATCGACCTATGAATGGAGCGCAGCACCATTAACAACAAACCGGAATTCAAGTATTGGTAACATTATTTCAAATTCAAATGCCATACAATTAAATGGAACATTAACATTTTCAAGGTTGTACGATAAAATTCCATTTTTAAAGGAAATAAATGACAAAATGAAAACAGGGGCCAAAACCCAGAAAAAGTATAAGGATGTCCAATTTACAAAAGAGAAAGTAAATTTAAAAAAGGACATCCCGAAATCCATCACGCATAACCTGGCTACAGAAGATGTTCAGATTAAAGTGCTTGATACAGCTGGAAAAGAAATTAAAGGAGAACTTATCATTGTAAATCAAAACAAAGTAAAATTTAAAGCCAATGGAAACTACCCGAATACATTAGTGGAGGTAAATGGAAAACGCGAAATAAAAGAAAACTTTCTGAGGAAACTTGGCGAAGGTACAGTTTATGCTTTGATGGGACTGAAAAATGCATCCATTTCTTACAGCGAGATAAATGGAACTATTTTGCCCGGCTATCTGCCTTCCACAAAATATTTTGGCTTGTCGGAACCCAATAATGTATATGCCCCTGGCTTTCCTTTTGTGCTGGGTATTCAGGACGAAGAATTTCCAAAATATGCTGCTGCCAACCACTGGATTACGAGCGACACCTTACAGACTGCCCCATATGTAATGAATGCTACCGTAAATTATAGTGTAAGAGCTACAGCTGAACCGCTCAGGGGATTAAAAATTGACATCACGGCTTCAAAAAGACAATCAAGCAATAAAAATGAATATTGGTTTCCTGACGACAGGAATGTATTTTCTGCCCATAACATCATGTTTAATGGCGGTTTTAGCATGACATACATTATGCTGAACACAACTTTTATGAAATTTGGCGCAAATTATTCGTCAGAAGCCTACGACAGGTTTAAAGCGAACAGAATAATTATTGCCAACAGGCTTGCAAACCAAAGGGTTTCATCCATGATACCGGGTGTAAGCCCCGATTACGATCCAAGCCAGCCGAACATTGACCCCGAAACCGGCTTACCTACAAATGATGGATTTCCAAATGGTTACGGACCTTCATCACAGGAAGTTCTTATTCCATCGCTATTAGCTGCCTATTCCGGCGGATCACCCGAAAAAGTTACCTTATCTCCATTTCCCAAATTTCCTCTTCCAAACTGGAGTGTTACCTACGACGGGTTATCAGAATTAGACCTGGTAAAAAGGGTGGCTAAAAATATCAGTCTTACCCACATTTATACCTCTAGTTATAGTTTAGGCTCCTACAACACAAATCCTAATTACAGCTGGACAGATATTAGTGCCGATGGAATGAGTTGGGCCAGGGAAGTAAACGGGATGTTTATTCCGGCACAGGATGCCAATTCAATTTCGATAATTGAAGAATTTAAACCATTGATTAGTGCCGATGTTACCTGGATTAATAATTTCAATTCCAAAATAGAAATAAACCGGAGCAGAAGTATTACAATGAGTTTTTCAAACAGTCAGATTATTGATTTGAGCGATAAGGCTTTAATTATTGGTTTGGGCTATCGTTTCGAAAAACTACCCATTGTAATAAAAACCCAACAAGGTGCCAAACAAAAAAAGTTTGAAAGCGATTTAAACCTGCGTGGCGATTTATCAATTATTGATATGCTTACCATAATTAGAAAAATTGAAGAAGTGGGCAACGACCAGATTACAGCCGGCCAAAAAGCTTTTTCGCTCAAACTTTCAGCCGATTATGCACTGAATGAAAGGTTTAACCTTAAATTGTTTTACGATCATGCCATCACTTCACCAAGGATTTCAACCTCTTTCAGAACCTCAAATGTGAAATTCGGGGTAAGTGTGAGGTTTACTTTAATCCCATAATTTTTTTAGTGATTATTGGGTTTGAAGCTAAATTATTAATATTTTCACAGGCTGAAATCTGTTAAAAATATTTTAAAATAATACTTACAACAATGAATTTACCTGAAAATTTAAAGTACACAAAAGACCATGAATGGTTAAGAGTAGAAGGCAACGAAGCCTATGTTGGAATTACCGATTATGCCCAGGGTGAATTAGGCGATATTGTATTTATTGAAATTGAAACCCAGGGAGAAGCACTTAATAAAGAAGATGTTTTTGGAACCATAGAAGCCGTTAAAACAGTATCTGACCTGTTTATGCCGGTTTCGGGCGAAGTGCTTGATGTCAACCCAAATATTGAAGATAAGCCCGAAGTGGTTAATAAAGATCCTTATGGCGAAGGATGGCTGATTAAAATTAAAATCACCAATCCATCGGAAGTAAACTCGTTATTAGATGTAAATGCTTATAAAGTGCATGTAAATGCTTGATTAAATGATAATTGGAGTTAAATCCTGCTGAAAGGCAGGATTTTTTATTTAAAAAATTGATCAATTTTTCTGATATTTTTAAGAAAAAGAGTGTGAAATCCCCCCACCCGGTTTTTTCTAATTGCCTTTAAATCTTCGGTTGATTTCTTAATAATGTTACCAATACTTCGGTTACTGGTACCTCCAACACGCATTTTAACTACTACCTCCGGCAAATAAGCTGTTGAAATACGCGCACCATAAAATAATCTTAAAATTATATCGTAATCGGCTGAAATGCTGTATTTTAAATTGAAATATCCATTTTCGGAATAAACCTTTTTCCTTACAAAAAATGAAGGATGTGGCGGCATCCAACCCTTCTTCAGTTTTTGAATTGAAAACTGCCCGGCCACCCAATTTCGAATAACTTTATCAGGATTTAATTTTGACACATACTGTAAATCGCCGTATACAGAGTCAGCACCTGAATCATCAAATAAATTCATGATTTTTTCAAGTACAAAATTATTGGCATAAAAATCATCGGCATGTAAAAAACCAATTACATCGCCTGTGGCTATTTTTATTCCTTTGTTCAACGCATCGAAAATGCCCTTGTCAGGTTCAGAAATTATTTTACTTATTTTCTCTTCGTATGTACGCACAATATCAAGGGTTTGATCAGTTGAGCAATTATCAATGATGATATACTCGATGTTTTTGTACGTTTGGTTCAATACCGAATCAATGCATTGTTTTAATGCATGTCCGGAATTATAGGTAGCAGTGATGATTGTAATTTTCTTATTCAATTTTTCTATTTTTTACTTTAATTGCCGGATTTCCTGAATAAACAGAATAAGCTTCCATATTGGTACGCAATACAGAACCAGCCAATAAAACACTATGGCTGAAACACTTTGTATTCATGGTAAGAATCGATCGCGCACTTATCCAAACTCCATTTTCAAGAATTATCGGGCCTGTTTTTAAATCAAAAGTACTTTTTGCAAAATCATGATTTCCTGTAAGCAGCATTGCCCCTTGCGAAATGCAACAATTATCGCCTATTATTACATTGTCCAGGTTGTCTATCCACACTTTTTCTCCAATCCAGGAATAATCACCAATTTTTAATTTCCAGGGGTATTTAATATTCACTGCAGGTTTAATCACAACGCCTTTCCCAATTCTGGCCCCAAAAAGCCTGAGTAAAACAATTTTTAAACCACTGGATGGGTTTAATGGGTTTATAAAAAAAATAGCATTTACAAAATACCATAATGTCCGGATAAACAGGTTTTTGCCCGGATTGAAAAAGCTATTGTTATATTTTGATAAATCAGTTTGATTTCTATGACTTTCCATGTAAAGATTGTTGTTCAAAATTACAAATGCAGAACCTGCTTTTTCTTTTTCCGGCTAATTAAATATGGAGGGATATATGACAAACCTATGGCCAGTAAAAGAATAAGTAAAAGCTGCCTCCTTATGCTGATAAATGTAGCTGTATAAAACACAAAAAGAATAAAAAATATATTCACAACGGAAATGATTAAAGTTACTTGTTTATGTTTAAGTCCTAGTTCGAGAAGTTGATGATGTAAATGATTTTTATCGGGTTTAAGCAAAGGCCGTTTAATAATTATTCTGATAAACATAACCCTTAATAAATCAAACAACGGAATAATAAGTATTCCAAACGATACAGTTGGTGCGGGATAAATGGCATACGACCTTGTTTTATCAATATTGTATTGGTTAAAGGCAATTACCAGCAGAGAAAGAATAAGCCCTATGATTAAAGATCCGGTATCACCCATAAATATTTTATTTCTTTTTCCGTAAACATTGAACCAGAAAAAGGCAGAAAGCGCACCAATTAGTGCAAGAGCCACTATTACGAGTTGAATTTTTCCTGCAATGAGAAAAAAAACAACAAAAGTGGAAGAAGTAATAATTCCTATAGAAGCCGAAAGGCCGTCTACCCCATCGATAAAATTAAAACCATTTATGATAACTAAAATGGTAAGCAAAGTTACGGCAACACTTACTAAATAATTTACTTCGTTTATTCCAAAAAAACCGTGAAAATTAGTTATTCTTATGCCTCCAATTACAACTATAACAAGACTTGCAGCAATTTGACCGGCAAATTTTGTTATGGGGGCAATAATTAGTATATCATCCTTAATACCAATAAAGAAAACAATAATTAAGGCAGGAATAACATATTGAAATTCAGGAATTTCGGCAATATTTATACATAACCCGGTTGAAATAACAAAGCCGCCAAATATTGCCAAACCCCCCAAAGTAGGGGTTTTCCTGGTATGAGAACTTCGTTCGTCAGGTTCATCAAAAAGGTGTTTTGTACGTGCAACTTTAACAATGGTGGGTATCGAAACATAGGTAACAATAAAAGCTGTGAAAAAGCTCAGGGCAAAATTAACGATGTCCGGGATGAATTTCATTTCATTAAAAAAATCATTCAAAAATAATCAAACATTCAAAATAATGGAATACGATTTTATTTTTGTAATTTTAAAATATCGAATTATCAATTGAAAACCATTAATTACCAATCAATAGATCTATTCAGGAAGCAGAAAGTTGCATTGGAATTTATAAATTAATAAATTATGATATTAGTAACCGGAGGCACTGGTATGGTAGGTGCCCATTTATTATACAGGCTTATTAAAGATGGGCACAGGGTGCGGGCTATAAAACGGAAAACAAGCAATATAGAGATTGTTAAAAAAATATTCAGCTATTATTCCAACGAATTTGAAACGTTATTTTCGAAGATAGAGTGGATGGATGCTGATTTATTAGATAATGAAAAAATCTACCATGCCATGCAAGGCATTGAAAATGTATTTCACACAGCGGCCATGGTTTCTTTTAATCCATCGGACAGGGACCGTATGATTGAAAATAACGTAAAAGGAACTACAATTCTGGTAAATGCGGCACTTGAAAACAAGGTAAAAGGATTCTGCCATGTAAGCTCTATTGCTTCACTTGGAGCAGCAGATAAAGAAAAAATGATTGATGAAAACACATTCAGAAATCCAAGGGCTAAATATTCAGGTTATTCTATAAGCAAGTACTATTCCGAACTTGAAGTTTGGCGGGGAATAACTGAGGGTCTGCCTGCTTTTATTATAAATCCTTCTATAATTCTTGGCCCCGGAAACTGGAAAAGTGGAAGTCCTTCATTTTTTTCAAATGTAAACAAAGGAATGAAATTTTATCCCCCGGGCATGAAGGGATTTGTTGATGTAATAGATGTTGTAAATTTAATGATCTTACTTATGGAAAAGAAAACATTTGGTGAAAGATACATTGTAAGTTCTGAAAATCTAAGCTTTAAGGAAATATTTGATAAAATGGCCGAAATTCTTGAAGTTCAAAAACCAAAATATGTTGCAGGCCCATATCTTTTAGGTTTAGCCTGGCGAATAGAATATTTGAAATACATTTTAACCGGGAAAGATCCTCTTTTAACAAAAAATTCTGCTGCCTCGGGGATAAAAATTGATAAATATTCAAATGAAAAAATAAAAAAAGAGCTTGACTACAGCTTTAATCCCATTGATGAATGCATAAAAAGAATTGGTAGAAATTATCTATCGGATATAAAATCTTTTACAATAAACGCTTAAGCGACTGAAATATTGAGCTTTATAAAATATTAGTGAAAAATCGCCCCTTTTTTTAAATCCAGATATTTTTTTTTTGAAATAAAGAATAATTTGTTTAATAATACGTTTTAAACATGAATTGATTTATGAAACTAAGCTGACATTGGATAAGGCCCATAAGTCTGGCTTAAAAATTGAAGCAGAATGATTTCCCCGCTCTTTATAATCCGGTTATTGGCGGGGAAATTTATTTTAAGCAATTGAACAATGGTACCAAACTTTAAATTCATCCTTTTTTTAATAATCCTTTTTGAAACAACTTATTCGTTTTCACAAATTGAATTGCTTACTGTTGGCACAGCCAAAACAATTCCCAAAGGCCACCTCGAAATCAGCTTATTCAGACCGGCAAGGTACGGAATTACAAAATCGCTTGAAGTTTCGGCCCAGCCATTTGCATTTCCCATATTCCCAAATGCACAGGTAAAGAAAAACTGGTACGATAAGGAATTCTCAATTGCCACTTTTCACGGAATCAACTACCCTACTATTGCTTTAAATATGCTCAGAAAAAGAAACAAGGAAGGATGGATTCCGGTTGATTCAACAATTCCAAACGCAATTATAATTAAAAATGGAGTCATTGCCAGTAAAATGTTAAAAGAGGCAACTTCATGTGAAGCTGCCAATTATTTACTTTCAGTTAAACTGGGAATCAATTTTGCAGTTAAATTCAAGGATGGAACCATGCCTCCCATTCAAAAACCAATTGTTTATCCACGCACTTCAGTTTTGCTTGACCAGCCGTTGTGGTATGCCGGTGTGGGCCTTGATGCTCATTTAAACAGTTTTTTGAACTATGCTGTTGATTTGGATTTTTTATCGGTTGGAATGGCCATTGACGATTGGGCAATTGAAAACCAGGGTTTAATAATGACAAAAATCACCAACAGCCTTTTATTGGTGGCCGGATACAGGCTATCGTTTGGCACATATCCCGAAGGAAATAAATTTGGGATTTATCCTCTGTTAGATATTTCGTGGACCTATAAATTCAGAAATCTTAAAAAAGATGAACTCGATTTGTTCAAAAATAAAAAGAACTACTGATGAGTTTATTGTCAATTCAAATTACCTGTTTTTTAGAATTGCCTTTGCGTAAATTAAATCCTCCGGAGTGGTAATTTTAATATTTTGCCGGTTTCCCTCCACCAATTTAATTGTACCCGGAAAACAAGTTTCAAAAACCCCGGCATCATCTGTAAAACTGTTGTTGTATTCCTGCTTGTAAGCCAGTTGAATTAAATCGGATTTAAAAACCTGCGGGGTTTGAATCAACCTGAATTTTTGCCTGTCAACTACTTTATTTGAGCCATCATTCATCAATTCCCGAATAGAATCAACAGGTTCAACCACAGGAATTGCATTTCCTTCATTTTCAGCCATTTTAAAACATTCATCAATGGTTTTTGCATCAATTAAGGGCCTAACCCCATCGTGAACAGCCACCAAACTATTTTTACCAACTAGCGACAGGCCATTTTTAACGGAATGAAACCGGTGTACCCCTCCATTTACCACCCTGTGTGGGATAGAAAAATTATATTTTAAGCATAGTTTTTCCCAGTATTTAAACTGATCTTCGGGCAAGACAATAATTATTTTAATAGACGGACTGTAATTGTAAAATGCCAAAATGGTGTGCATCAATACAGGTAGGTTCAGAAGTTTAACAAACTGCTTGGGAACCGCACTGTTAAAGCGGTTGCCTCTCCCTCCGGCTACTATGATTACGTATTTTTGCATTTCCCGTTACTTTTTTAAAATTAACCAATAAAAAACCGAAATTGAAATATGTAAATTTGATTTTTAGAACAAATAATCAGCAAATTCCTCTTTCGTAAAACCTTTACTTAATAGCTCATTTTCAAATTCTTTAAGTTGATTTACAATCACTTCCCTAGTGAATTTTAATCCTATAAGGTTTGTTTTTAAAATTTCAATTTCTTGAGAAGAAAATAAGCCTTCTGTGATTTCAACAGAGTTAATTATTCCATTTTTAATTTTAAAGTCCAGCCTTGAAATACTGTCTTTTTTTACAAGGTTTATCATTAACTCAAATCCTGGCGAATAGCCATAAATCCACTCCCAACCTGAATATTTATCATTGCGGAGTTTGTTTATTTCAATAATTTGATTTTCAGAAAGTTCAAACTTTTCAGCATGCTTGTTTTTACCAACCATAAAATTAAATAATGACAGGCTAAAGCTTTCAAAACTAATATTTTCATGGAGATGATTAGAAATATTGGTCACCTTACTGCGAATGGATTTAACGGCTTTATCAGTTATTTTGTACGGGTCAACCCTGATAGCTTCTTCAAGCATTTGTAAATCTGTATTAAAAAGTAGCGTTCCATGGTGTAAAACTCGGTTTCTAAACAGATGTTCGGCATTGCCGGAAATCTTTAATCCATTGATATTTAAGTTATTCCTTTTGTCCTTGCTGGCGGGAATCCCAATTTTGTGTAGAAATTCGAGAATATCTTCGGTGTACTTAACAAAATCGACCATTTTACCCGGCAGGGCATTCATAATATAGGTAAAATTCAGATTTCCTGTATCGTGATATACCGTTCCGCCCCCCGACAGGCGCCTGGCTACTTTTATATTATTTTGTTTTATGAATTTATGGTTAATTTCGGCAAATGTGTTTTGATGCTTGCCAACCACTACAGAAGGCTGATTAAACCAAAGCATAAAAATATTCTGTTCAAAATTTTTAAGCAGGTATTCTTCAAGTGCCAGATTAAAATAAACATCGTCGCTTTTATTATAGATACAAAGCAGTTGAGGATTTTCTGATATTTTCATAATACTATTAATAGCGCAAAAATCAAACCCCGGAGAGCATTTTTAGTTCTTTTTCCAGGTTTTCCCTTGCCTGTTTTTCAAATAATTCAATGTAAATTTCTGATTTATAAATTCTTTCAAGTTTCAGGAAATGCGTAAGCACTTTTTTTCTTCCGGGAATATAAACCAAATCAGGGTAAATCCGATATTCTTTCCTTATTTTGTCAATATAAGAAGAATAGCTATCCCACCCGGAACCCAGAATTTCAAGATCAAAATCGAGAAAGAAATCCAAATCACTATCCTTCTTAATATTTATATGTGTCTTAGTAGCTAAAATATAATCTTTGCATTTATTTATTCCTGAAATATTAAAATTCAATTGCTTGAGAATATTTTCCGCATATACAGCACTTTTTTCTTCATTGTCTTTTCGTTTTGCAGAATACACCACATCGTGGAAAAAAATGGCAAAAGCCACGTTTACAGGATCTTTTAACTGATTATTGAATTTTAAATACGATTCAAGCATCCTACCGATATGATCCAGATTGTGATAATACCTGCCTCTGGCGGAATAAGCTTTTTTCAATTCCTCCCAATATTTTTCCATTAGCCTGGCATTACCACCTGACCGGGTAAAAATTTCAGCCCAGATATCAAACGCGATTGAACTATGCATAATTAAAAAATGAGATGCCAAAATTATGATTTTCCGGATAAATGAACCAAAACACATGTAATTTATTAAAAATTGATTCCAAATCAATATACATCAATGGCAATTAAATGGAGAAAAAATATGCAAATTCTATATAAAAAATCACTATTGTCCTGATAAAATATTTTTGAAATCAAAATAGGCTTTAAAATATAAAAAATACTCGAAATTAAATTGATTGCAGCATGTTATTCATATTGAAAGGATGTTAATTATTTCTCTGGCCTCCGGGAAAATATTATGTAGATTGAGCGAAACCTTAGAAGGCAGGGAAGCTGAGAACTTGTTCGAAGATCGCCCTGCCGCACTTAGGTTTTGTGATAATCGGAATAATATTTTAACGGGAGCCTTGACCTTTTTTGTTTCTTTTTTGGGTCAAACCAAAAAAGAAAGCAGAAAATTAAAAGTAAAAAGTAACTTCTGCTAACTCAAATATGCTTATATTCTTTTCAGCGTATGACATTTATCAAAGGAGAATTAAATTTACCGGACAGTAGTTATAAAAAATAGATTATATTCGTTTAAAATATTTTAATGAACAAAAAGCTTAAAATAACTGATTGGGCGCCTGAAGACAGGCCAAGGGAAAAACTACTTTCAAAAGGAATACAAAGCCTCACGGATGCAGAACTTCTTGCAATTATAATTGGTTCGGGGAATACGGAAGAAACTGCAGTTGAACTTTGCAAAAGGATTTTGAATGATGTATCGAACAATCTCAATGAACTTGGAAAATTTACTATTACTGGTTTGCAGGAATACAAAGGAATTGGTGAGGCCAAGGCCATTTCAATTGTTGCGGCCCTGGAGCTTGGCAAAAGGAGGAAAATTTCGGAAATACTGGATAAAAAGCAAATTTCATCTAGTAAGGATGCCTTTGAATTATTTGTTTCAATAATTGGCGATTTGCCCTACGAAGAATTCTGGATAATTTACCTCAACCGGTCGAATAAAATTACCGGAAAAGAAAAAATAAGTCAGGGTGGAATATCCGGAACTGTTATCGATAACAGGATAATACTTAAAAATGCCCTTGAAAGGCTGGCTTCAGGAATCATTATCTGCCACAACCATCCTTCGGGTAACAGGCAACCCAGTAAACAGGATTTAGAAATAACCAAAAAACTGTCAGAAGCAGCCAAACTATTTGATATCAATCTATTAGATCATATTATCATTGCAAATCACGATTATTTAAGTTTTGCCGACGAAGGTTTGTTATGAAGACAGCTTCAAACAATAGGATTTTGATTTATACCCCACTGGTTACCAGTAGATTAAACTATATTTTTAATTTTGTTTTTTTTGAACAATTAGGGGTTAGTTGCGATTTTTGTTCCGGTATTGAAGAATTTAAAACTGCAAATGAATACAAATTTTCCTATTCAACAGAAGATTTGTTCCCGGACATTCCTTTTATAGAAGCAAATGGACTTTTACAGGAAGAAAACATCAAAAATTTTAAAATTGAGACTTTTGTTTTTGAAAATCAAAAAGCATTTTTTAGAACAAGTGTGCGCTCATTTTTTCCATTCGATATGTTTTCAGCAAGTTTCTATCTTTTAAGTCGTTACGAGGAATACTTACCTTCCAGGCCAGACAAACATGGTCGCTATAGGCCGGAAGAAAGCATGGCATACAAAGAAAATTTCCTGGAAGAGCCTGTAATTGACGCCTGGATTATTGAATTTAAAAAGTACCTGTTAAGACAATTTCCGGCACTTAAAGTAAAACATAAAAAATTCAGATACCTCCCAACCATCGATATTGACAATGCTTTTGCGGATTTACACAAAGGAATCCTCAGAACAAGCCTTTCACTTTTGAAATTATCCTTGTTATTTAATTTTAGATCATTGATGGATAAAATTAAAGTTTTAAGTTACTTAAAAAGAGATGATTACGACCAATTTGATTATTTTGAACAAATACATTCGCAAAAAGGAATAAAACCAATCTATTTTATTCTTTATTCAAAATATGGAAGATATGATAAAAACCTGCCCCGAAAAAACAAGGAATTCATTGCACTCATTAAAAAAATTGCCTCGAACCATGAAATAGGAATTCACCCCTCTTATCAATCACATAAATCATTAAAAATAATAGAAAGAGAAAAAACTGAACTTGAAAGCATTATTGGCAGAAAAATTACTAAAAGCCGTCAGCATTTTCTAAAGCTTAGTTTACCCGAAACTTATTCAAATTTAACCAAATTAAAAATTGATTCGGATTATACAATGGGATATGCTTCAATGCCAGGTTTTAGGGCAGGCACATGTTCAACATTCAATTTTTTCGACCTTAAAAAAAATGCTGAAACCCAACTGAAAATATTTCCGCTTGCATTAATGGATGCCACTTTCATTTACTATTTAAAATACAATACAGATGAAGCCATTAAAAAAATTATCAAAATAGTGAAAGCAGTAAAAAATGTTGAAGGAATATTGGTAACTTTATGGCACAACGAAAACCTGGGTGAGGATTGGAAAAAAGTTTACGAAATAATGTTAAATGAAGTCGAAAGTAGAAATACATTATAGAAAACACCACGAAATTGATTTTAATAAATGGGACAAATGCATTCAATCATCTGTAAATGGCATTGTATATGCCTTTTCATGGTATCTGAATGTAGTTTGTAATGAGTGGGAAGCCTTAATACAGGGCGATTACGAAACTGTGATGCCACTTACCAAAGGAAAAAAATACCAGGTAAATTATTTATATCAGCCATTTTTTACCCAGCAGCTTGGTATTTTTTCAACGCGCACGATTGATAAATATAAAGTGGAGGGTTTTCTTAACGTAATTCCTGAAAAGTATAAGTATATAGAGATTAATTTAAATAAGTTCAATCTACTTACCAGTGAGCATTTTGACCCTAAAAACAACATTACCTATGAGCTTGATTTAATTGACAATTACGAAAATATTTTCAGAAAATATGGAAAAAACAATATCAGAAATATCCAAAAAGCCATAAGATTTGGAATTTCAATCAAAGTTGAGCAGCTCAGCTTAGAAATAAAAGAATTTATTACAAAATGGTGCAAAATTCCCGGAATTAACAGCAAAAGACTGGAAATTTTATTTGACCTTATAAAAGCCGGACAAAGCAACGGAAACCTGAAAATATACGGGGCTTATAACAATACCATGGAGCTTTGTGCTATAGGCGTATTTGTTTTTTCAATGCAAAAAGCATGTTTCATTCTTTCAGTAGCAAGCACAACCGGTATAAAAAACAGGGCAATGTTTTTACTTATTGATGATTTTATAAAAGACCATTCTAACGAAAACTTAATTCTTGATTTTGAAGGTTCAAACATTGAAGGAATTGCAAGATTTTACGGAGGATTTGGTGCAAACCCGTTTAATTATCAGACAATTAAAATTAACCGCCTGCCATTTCCATTCCGGTTATTAAAAAATTAGGGCAGATTAAGATTTAAAACTATTTTTGTAAAATCCGAAATTTTAAATTCTGGGTTTTAACAAATGTTTTAATAACCTATTATTAAGAAAATGACAGTACTTCCATCAATATTTAATTCCATTTTAAACCAATTCATTGCCGAGCTTCGCGATAAAGATATACAATCAGACAGCATGAGGTTCCGAAAAAATCTGGAGCGAATCGGGGAAATTTTTGCCTATGAAATTAGCAAAACTTTTACCTACGAAAGCAAGCTGATAAAAACCCCGCTTGGCGAATTAGATATACCCCTGCCCGTAAACCCTGTGGTATTGGCTTCTATAATGCGGGCCGGTTTGCCATTGCATAACGGGATGCTTAATGTTTTTGATGCTGCTGAAAATGCATTTATTTCAGCCTTCCGTAAATACCATAAAGATGGAAGTTTCGATATTCAGTTTGGATATTTATCTTCACCCGGTATAAACGGAAAAACACTAATTCTATCCGATCCTATGCTTGCATCGGGATCATCAATGGTTTTGGCATACAAAAGCCTGCTTGAAAAAGGAAAACCCAATCATACACATATCGTTTCGGTTATTGCGAGCAAAGAAGGCGTTGAATTCCTCAAAAAAAATATAAGGGACAAAAACTATACCCTCTGGCTCGGAGCCATTGACGATGAATTAACAGCCAAGGCTTATATAGTCCCCGGAATTGGTGATGCCGGGGACCTTGCATTTGGAGCAAAAGAATAGTTTAATTGTAAGATTAATCTTTTTCTATTTCCATGCCAATGGCGTCGATAACGGCAATAGTGGCCATGTAAACAATTTCACGCACTGAGCTTTCGATTTGTAAAACCTGAATTGGTTTTTTCATTCCCATCAAAATAGGGCCAATCACTTCGCCATCGCTGATTTCCTGCATAATTTTATAGGCAGCATTACCAGTGCTAAGGTTTGGAAAAATAGCGGTATTAACCTTTCTGGTTCCTAATTTTGTAAATGGAAAATGTTTTTGACGGTTTTCGACGTTAAAGGCAAAATTAGCCTGCATTTCGCCATCCACAATCAGCTCCGGATGCTCAGCATGTAATTTTTGCACCGCTTTGCTCACGGTTTCAGGGCTGCCACCTTTTACTGAGCCGAAATTTGAATACGATACCATAGCAATTACCGGCTCAATCCCGTATTTCCTGACATTTGAAGCTGTAAGCAGCGTTGTTTCATACAGTGTATCAGAATCGGGCATTCTGTTAACAGTAGTATCGGCAAAAAATAAAGGCCCCTGTTTCGACATGATAATATGCATTCCAGCCACATGTCTTACTTTTGGACTGGTGCCAATAATTGAAAGGGCCGGTCTTAAAATTTGGGAATACCTCACTGTTGTGCCAGAAACAAAGGCATCGGCATCACCGGATTCAACCATCATTATACCAAAATAATCGCGGTTGAACATCAGTTCTTTTGTTTCTTCATAGGTTAAGCCTTTTCTTTTCCTTTTCTCCCAAAGGGTTAATGCATAGCGGAGCCTTCTGTCGTTTTCAGCTTCAGACCTGGGGTCAATAATCGTTACATTTTCTAAATCCAGCTGGTTATCGGCAATAAGTTTTTTAATAAACTCAACATTGCCCAGCAGAATTGGTTTTGCAATACCATCATTATGAACAACCTGTGCGGCTTTTAGAACATTAAAATTAGTGGCCTCGGCAAACACAACAGATTTAGGGCTTTTTTTCGCTTTTTCCGTAATCTCCCTGATAAGCTCGTTTCCCTTGCCCAGTCTGTTTGCCAATTCTTCTTTATAGGCTTCCCAGTCTGTAATAGGATGTGTTGCAACTCCCGAATCCATTGCAGCTTTGGCAACTGCCGGTGGAACAACAGTAATCAGCCTTGGATCAAGTGGTTTGGGGATAATGTATTCCCGCCCAAATTTCAGGTTTTTCTGATTGTAAGCCCGGTTTACATCTTCAGGTACATTCATTTTGGCAAGTGAAGCGATGGCGATTACGGCTGCTTTTTTCATTTCCTCGTTAATTGTGGTTGCTTTCACATCCAAAGCACCCCTGAATATAAATGGAAATCCCAAAACATTATTAACCTGGTTTGGATAATCGGACCGGCCGGTAGCCATAATTATGTCTTTCCTGGCGTCCATGGCATCTTCGTAACTGATTTCCGGATCAGGGTTGGCCATTGCAAATACAATGGGGTTTGGAGCCATGCTTTTTACCATATCTTTGGTAACCAAATCTTTAACAGACAGGCCCAGAAAAACATCTGCACCTACCATGGCTTCTTCAAGCGTATTTATTTTTTTGTCTGTAACAAATTCAAGTTTGTATTTATTTAAATCGTTCCTTGATTTATTGAGCACCCCTTTACTGTCTGTCATTACCACATTTTCTTTTCTTACCCCCAGCGAGATGAGAAGTTTTGTACAAGCCAATGCAGAAGCCCCTGAACCACTTACAACAACTTTTATTTCTTCAATTTTTTTCTCTACAAGTTCCAGTGCATTTATAATTCCCGCTGAAGAAATAATAGCTGTTCCATGCTGATCATCGTGCATAACAGGAATATCCACTTCTTCTTTAAGCCGCCTTTCAATTTCGAAACATTCAGGTGCTTTAATATCTTCGAGGTTTATACCACCGAAAGTAGGTGCAATTTCTTTCACTGTTTCCACAAATTTATCAACGTCTGTTGTATTTACCTCAATATCAAAGACATCAATATCCGCAAAGATTTTAAACAAAAGGCCTTTACCTTCCATTACTGGTTTTCCGGCTAATGCGCCCAGATTGCCTAATCCCAATACTGCTGTACCATTTGAAATAACAGCAACAAGGTTTCCCTTGGTAGTGTACTTATACACGTTTTTAGGATCAGCTTCAATTTCAAGGCAGGGTTCTGCTACGCCCGGTGAGTAAGCTAAAGATAAATCTCTTTGCGTACTGTAGGGTTTTGTCGGGATTACCTGTATTTTTCCAGGTCTGCCTTCGGAGTGATACTTTAAAGCATCTTCTTTTTTAATTTTTGCCATAGTATGAATGTTTAGGTTACTCAGTAAATATATCCTAAAATTACAATCTTTTATTTTTTTATATAATGATTTATTCCATGTTTTTTAAAATTACAATTTTAAGGTATAATCATCGTTTGTATTTTGTTCTGGCTTTTTTTAAATATACTTTTTAACTTAATCTATATCAGTTTATTAATAAATTCAATGATATGAAAAAGAACATTTTCATTGTAATATTTTTAATTTCCTCAATTCTATTTAGTAAAGTGGTAAAAGCGCAAAAGGATACCATTTACAATTTTGGAGATGAATCGGGAGAAATTGAGTATTTTTTTGGATTCAACCTTATTCCAAACGCCATGGGAAGTTTGGTGCACCTGGTCCTTATAAAACCAGGAGAATACGGAACCAGAAAAATAAAGCAGTTGTCCAGGGATGAATTCATTGCCCAGGCATCTGGTACAACAGAATCTCAGGCCAATCCGGGTAAAGTGAATTTATTTAAAAAATACCAGATTGACAATCCAAATATTATAGATGATCTTTGGCGTTTAAGATATAAAGAGTATCCATATTTTACTAACGACAGAATTGAACTGGGATGGTCGGCCAATGATTCAATTTCTTTTCTTCCATCGGCTACCCAGATGCAATTGCTCGAAAAATTCGGGATGTACAAACTCAGTGACTATATTTTTGGTGAAAATGCATTTAAATTACTTTATTTGATTTCAAAACCAGAATGGATACGGTCGTATAAAGAAAGCTATTGAATTTGTCTGTTGAATTTAAATATCCGGCTGAATAAAAAAAGTCTTAAATGCTGATTATCAAATATGTAATAATTTCAATAAATATTTTTTCAACAAAGAATTGGTAATTAAAAAGAATTAGCTACTTTTGCGAGCTATTATAAAATTGAAAAAGTTAAAAGAGAATTAATATGTATTTAACACTTGAAAAGAAGAAGGAATTTTTCAAAACTCATGGAAAATCAGAGAAAGACACTGGAAGCTCTGAAGCACAAATTGCACTTTTTTCTTATCGTATCAACCATTTAACAGATCATTTAAAATCGAATAACAAAGATTTTGGTACACAAAGGGCTTTGTTGAAGTTGGTTGGTAAAAGAAGAAGATTGCTTGATTATCTTAAGAGAATTGATATTGAAAGATACAGGGAAATTGTCAAAACTTTAAATTTAAGAAGATAAAAAAGGCAATTCTTATTGCCTTTTTTTAGCTCTATACCTACCCTTCAGAAGAAGAAAACTTCTACAAAGGCAATACAAAGAATCCCAAATTAAAACAAAATACACATCAATTAAATTTATGTATAAATCAATAAAAAAAGATATAAATATCGGTGATGGACGTGTTATCACCATAGAAACCGGAAAGCTTGCCAAGCAGGCTGATGGTGCAGTAGTTGTAAGCATGGGAAAAACCATGTTGCTTGCTACAGTTGTTTCGGCAAGAGAAATTAAAGAAGATGTTGATTTTATGCCCCTGTCAGTAGAGTATAAAGAGAGTTTTTCAGCAGTTGGAAGGTTTCCGGGTGGATTTTTAAGAAGGGAAGGCCGCCCGGGCGACAACCAGATTTTGGTTGCACGTTTGGTTGACAGGGCTTTAAGACCTTTATTTCCAAAAGATTACCACGCTGAAACTTTTGTAACTGTTAACCTGATTTCTGCAGACAAAGAAATAATGCCGGATGCACTGGCAGGTTTGGCTGCATCGGCAGCTTTGAGCGTTTCTGATGTGCCATTTGAAGGACCAATCTCCGAGGTCCGCGTTGCGAGAATTGATGGAAATTTTATAATTAATCCACTTCTTACTGACAATCTGAGAGCAGATATTGATATTATGGTAGCCGCAACAATGAAAGACATTATAATGGTTGAAGGCGAAATGGGAGAAGTATCAGAAGCGGAGATGCTGGAAGCATTAAAATTTGCCCACGAAGCCATAAAAATGCAATGTAAGGCACAACTTGAACTGGCTGCAGAGGTAGGTAAAACAAAACGTGAATATACAAAAGCTGAATTTAACCAGGAATTGTTTGATAAATTAAAATCGTTTGCATACCAGCGACTATATAATGTTGCCAAAAGCAGCCTTCCAAAACAACAAAGGGTAGATGCTTTTGATGCCATTAAAAATGAATTTAAAGCAGGTTTTACAGAAGAACAACTTGATGAACTTGAATTGACCATTAATTCATACTACCATGATTTGGAAAAAGAAGCTGTTCGGAATCTTTTACTTGATGAAGGAATAAGGGTTGACGGGAGAAAACCTGATCAAATAAGGCCAATCTGGTGTGAAATTGATTATTTGCCCGCCACACACGGATCATCTATATTCACCCGTGGCGAAACCCAATCGCTCACTACGGTAACACTTGGAACCAAACTCGATGAAAAAATAATTGACGAAGTAATGGAACAGGGAAGGGATAAATTCCTGCTCCATTATAATTTCCCTCCATTCTCCACAAACGATGCCAAAGCCGACAGAGGTGTAAGCCGTCGTGAAATTGGGCATGGAAACCTGGCCCACAGGGCATTGAAAAGAATGTTACCCCCCGAAGAAGACAACTCGTACACAATAAGGGTGGTATCTACAATACTTGAATCGAACGGTTCTTCATCAATGGCAACAGTATGCGCCGGTACCCTTGCATTAATGGATGCTGGGGTTAAGATGAAAAGGCCTGTTTCAGGAATAGCCATGGGTTTAATTATGGACAATCCTGACAGATGGGTGGTATTGTCTGATATTTTGGGTGATGAAGACCATTTGGGAGACATGGATTTTAAAGTTACAGGAACTGAAAATGGAATAACCGCCTGCCAGATGGATATTAAAATAGACGGTTTATCGTACGAAATTCTCGAAAAAGCGCTTAACCAGGCTAAAGCAGGAAGGGCACATATTCTTTCGAAAATGATGGAAACCATTAGCGAACCGCGCGAAGATTATAAACCCCATGTTCCAAGAATAGAAAAAATCATGGTTCCAAAAGATATGATTGGCGCCATTATTGGCCCCGGAGGTAAAATTATCCAGGAAATTCAGGCGGTTACCAAAACAATTATTGCCATTGAAGAAAAGGATGACCAGGGAATAGTGCTGATTTCGGCTGACAACAAAGAAAGCATTGAAATGGCAAAAATGAAAATAAGGGGAATAGTAGAAGTTCCTGAAGTTGGAAATATCTATTCCGGAAAAGTAAAATCTATTGTTTCTTTCGGCGCATTTGTTGAAATTCTGCCAGGCAAAGATGGTCTTTTACATATTTCTGAAATAGACTGGAAAAGATTAAATACAGTAGATGAAGCACTTAAAGAAGGAGAACTTGTAGAAGTAAAACTAATCGAAATTGATAAAAAATCGGGTAAATTAAAACTTTCACGAAAAGCATTATTGCCAAAACCCGAAGGAAAATAAAATCAATTTAAAATTAAAAACCTCAAAGCAAATTAGCCTTGAGGTTTTTTTTTTATACTGATTTAGGGGAATTAAATCCTCCTCCGTGGTATTTATTATTATAATAATCATCTAAGTCATCAGCATAATTGCCAACCCTGGTAATCAAAGCAAACATTTCATTCTGGTCAATTCCTTCGAGTTCCCTGATTGTTTTTATATAAATCCAGTCTTTGTATTTTACCAAAGAAACAGCATACAAAGAATGGTTTTTTTCAAGTATTTCTTCGTAAAACTCTTTGGTCATCGAGGTAGGTACCTGCACCACGGGAGCCATACATTGAAAATATCCAGCAAAATTATTTGTTTCAGATTTAAATACATCAATCCAAACACTGGCCGATCCTTTTTTCAAATCCCATTGCCCGGCTTTCTCAAGCCTACAAACTGCCGGATCAACCCCAAGGTTTTTGATGCAGTTTTCTACCATCCCAAAATAAGTTTCTAGTTCCATATTATTACATGTTTAAGTTTAACTCAACCAAAGTTAAAGAAAATAAATTCAATAATAATCTGCTTATTTATAAGAAAATGATTTTTATTGACAAAATCCGAAAATGATTTGAGCTAATTTGAAATTCTGAATTTCAGCTCTTTAATAAATTGTCATAAAAAATAAAAGTTGAAAGGAATAGATATTGGGATCAAATGTGCATTTTTGAATTTTGATATTTAAACCAGGTGCATTAATAATGTATAAAAATACATCAGGAAATTAAAAATGAAATATAACTTTATTGTAATTGAAGGATTAATAGGTGCAGGAAAAACAAGTCTTTCAAAAAAAATAGCAGAAAAATACAATGGCAAACTCATTTTGGAACAATTTGCAGATAATCCGTTTTTACCTAAATTTTATAAAGATCCTGAAAAATATTCATTCCCGCTCGAACTTTCGTTTTTGGCAGAAAGGTATAAACAGCTAAAAGAAGAGCTTGGAACAGGAGATTTGTTTAAAGATTTTTTAATTGCCGATTACTATTTCCCAAAATCGTTAATATTTGCAAAGGCAACATTACAGGATGATGAATATAATTTATTCAGGAATTTATACAATATTATTCATAATTCATTACCCAAACCCGATTTATATGTGTATTTACATATAAAGCCCGAAAATGCGATTAAAAATATTATAAAAAGAGGCAGGGAATATGAACAATCCATAACCAAAGAATATTTACAACGCATCGAAAAAAATTATTTTGAATATTTCCGGCAGGAAAAAGGGGTAAAATTTTTGATAATTGAAACCAATGGCATTGATTTTGTCAATAAGCATGATGATTTTGAAAGCATTACAGGCGCAATATTTGATAATGATCTTGCATATGGAATAAATACAAGATTTTTATAAAAATTGTTATAAAACATGTTGCTGAATGATTAAAAGTGCTGTAAAAAATTAGAAAAAAATATCAGTTTAGGTTTCATTTGTAAAAAACATTGTATAGATTTGCAATAATTAATATATTAACCGAAAATCATTTAGTCAAACATTTTATTTATCAATTATGAAGAAATTAACATTCAATTACCTGGTATCAATTGTTACAGCTGTAGTTTTTCTGAGCAGTTGTGGCGGACTTGATAAAATGGCAGATCACGCTAAAGAGCTTGGAAACAATGTTACTCCAAATCCGCTTGAAATGCATGGTGATAAGGTTCCAGTTTCCATTGCCGGAACTATTCCTCCTAAGTATTTTGATAAAAAAGCGATTCTTGTAGTAACGCCAGTTTTGAAATACAAAACAGGAGAATATTCTCTTAAACCACAAACACTTCAGGGAGAAAAAGTTGAAGACAATAATCCTGTTATTTCATATAAAGAAGGTGGAAGTTATAATTACAGCGATGTAATTCCTTACACTGATGATATGAGAGTTGCAGAACTTGAGTTAAGAATGAAAGCTTCTAGGGGAGATGATCAGGCTGATATTATTAATGTTGTTGTAGCAAAAGGCGTTAACGCTACTCCAAGATTGGTTAAATATGGAACTGAAGTAGATGGTGCTAAATTTGTTGAAATCCCTGTTTCTTCAGAGACCAAGATGTCAGATCTTCAATCGGCTGTAATTCTTTATTTGATTCAAAAATCAGACATCAGGAAGACTGAGCTTAAAAAAGAAGAAATTACAAATCTGATGAACATGTTAACTACAAATAATGATTCTTCAGAAAAAGCTTTAGTAAATGTCCAGATTTCAAGTTATGCCTCTCCAGACGGACCAGAGGACATGAACCAAAAATTAGTTGATGGCCGTGGAAAATCAACCCAGGATTTCTTATCAAAATCGTTGAAAAAAGCTAAATCTGAAAAAGTTAAAGATCCTGCTTTTGTAGTTAAAGAAACAACTCCTGCTGAAGACTGGGACGGGTTTAAAAAAGAAGTTGAAGGTTCGAATGTAAAAGACAAAGAACTTATTTTAAGGGTACTTTCAATGTATTCAGATCCGGTTGTTCGTGAAAGAGAAATTAAGAATATTGCAGAAGCTTACACTGATCTTAAAGATGATGTATTGCCAAAATTAAGAAGGTCTGTAATAACAGCAAATTTTGAATCAAAAGTAAAATCAAACGAAGAATTGGTTCAAATGGCAAGCGGAAGTGATATTTCAAAATTAAAACTTCCTGAATTGCTTTATGCTGCAACTTTGACTAACGATTTGGCTATGAAGGAAAAAATTTACAATCAGGCTTTGGTTGTTGAACCAAATTGTTTCAGGGCATACAATAATCTTGGTGTTACACAGGGCAAAGGTGGCAATACAGCTGGTGCAAAAGCATCCTTCGAAAAAGCAAATCAAATAAAAGCCGGAAATCCAGCAATTCTTTATAACCTGGGATCAATAGCTTTCCTTGAAGGTGATTTGGCCAAAGCTGAAAAATTCTATGCCGATGCCAAAGCCGCCGGTTGTCAGTCTCCAAATCTTGGATACAGCCTGGGTGTAATTAACATCATTAAAGGACAATACCCCGAAGCAATCCAAAACTTTGGTTCTGAAAATTCATTCAATAAAGCATTAGCCCAGACTTTGAATAAACAAAATGCAGAATCAGAATCTACGCTGAATGCAATGGGACAAAACAATAGTGGATGGTTCTATTATTTGAAAGCAATTGTTGCTGCAAAACAAGCAAAAGACGATGCTACATTTGAAAATCTCCGCACCGCAGTTGGTAAAAATGCTGAAATAAAAGCATATGCAAAAGGCGATGTAGAATTTATCAAGTATTGGGAAAACCAAACGTTTAAAACCATAGTTGAATAAATAAAGAAAAGAAAAAAGCGGCAGGTTTGCCGCTTTTTTTTTCACTATTTGTCATGGAATTGTTAAAAATAAGGGAAATATTACCCGCTGATAATGAAATTATTGCCAGAATTATCAGGACCTCGCTGCTTGAATATGGCGGCGATAAACCTGGCACGGCATTTCATGATTACGATACAGACCACATGTTCGAGGCTTTCCAGGCACCCAAACAAAAATATTTTATAGCGGAATACAATGGAAAAATAATTGGAGGAAGTGGGATTAAAGAACTAAAAAACTGCAATGAGAATATTTGCGAGTTACAAAAACTTTATCTTGACAAAGAATACAGGGGAAAAGGTATAGGGCGTAAATTACTCGAAATTTGCCTCGATTTTGCTGTCAGGTCATCCTATCAGGCTTGTTATCTCGAGACATTTCCAACAATGAAAGAAGCCATTCAACTCTATTCCAAATACGGATTTATATTCGTTAAAAACCCTATGGGAAACACTGGTCATTGCGGTTGTGACATTTGGATGATAAAAGACTTAATTGAAGCCTGATTATTCTTCCATATCTTTTAAATGCATTTCAAGTGCTTTTACCGAAATCTGAATTTCGATAATTGAAATTCCAAGTGAAATTATCATGGCTGAAAGACTTAATCCAAAACAAATTGCACCATGAATTTTTAAACCCAGGTACAAAAAAAGCATGGAGGCCATACTTAAAAAAAGACTGATTACACCGAATATCTGCATCGACCTAATTAAATAGAGCCTTCTGCGTAGATTTTTAATTTGATCAATCAAAACGGCATCCTTATCTTTTTTATATTCGGCATAAAGATTCCTGATAACAGTGGCATACCCTAAAAACCTGTTTGTATAAGCCAATAATATTAACGATACTGCTGAAAACATCAGGGCTGGCGTGGTTATATTCAATTCTGTCATAATACTATAAATCAGGTTAGTAAAATATAAAAGCCTGGCAATTCAAATTACCAGGCTTTGTGGTGCCACTCGGAATTGAACCAAGGACACACGGATTTTCAGTCCGTTGCTCTACCAACTGAGCTATGGCACCTTTTAGTTCGGGATGCAAATGTAAATAAAAATCTTTCATTTGAAAATTATTTTCAGAAAAATATTTGCCTTGCCAAACACAAGACTGCAAATTGAATATACAGTAAAATTACACTTTAATCTGGAATGATTTAGCTAAATTTGGTTTCAAATTCACAATAAAAATAAAATGTCAGAATTACAAAAGTTGGAAAACCTCCGGAAATTAATGATCGAAAATGGGTTAGATTGTTATTTCATTACCATGTCTGATCCACACCTTAGTGAATATGTTGCAGACCATTGGCGTGTAATTAATTGGTTATCAGGTTTCACAGGATCAACCGGTAATCTGGTTATAACCCAAAATTTTGCAGGCCTATGGACCGATTCAAGGTATTTTTTACAGGCAGAAGACCAGTTAAAAGGTAGTGGAATTGAACTGGTCAGGCTTAAAATACCTCATCAGCCTGAATTTATTGACTGGTTGTACGAAAATTTGCCTAAAGGGAGCAAAATAGGATTTAATGGTGAACTAGTGTCTGTAAATCTTGTAAAGATGATGCAGGAAAAATTAAAAAAGAAAGAATTGGAACTTCGCCCTGAGGTAGATTTAATATCGGGGATTTGGACTGACAGACCTGGATTACCAGCCGGAGAAGTATTTTTCCACGACTTAAAATATGCAGGAATGCTTACGTCAGAAAAGATTTTAAAAGTACAACAACATCTGAAGGAATTGTCTGCAGACGCGTTGGTGCTTTCTTCGCCCGAAGACATTGCCTGGCTTTATAACATCAGGGGCAATGACATACCTTACGTACCCGTTGTTTTAGCTTATTCTGTGATTACTGAGCACCGGGCCATTCTTTTTATCGAAGATTACAAAATCAATGAAATAACAAAAAAAGGGTTGATCCAAAAAAGAATTGAAGTTTTTCCTTACTCCGGTATTTTCATCTTTTTCAATGATGCAACAGATCAACAAAAAGTTCTTGTACAACATTCAAAAACGAACTATAAATTGTTCCAATCCTTTCCTAAAAATTTTGAATTACAAGATTGTACAAATATTACAACGATTTTAAAATCGGTTAAAAATCAAATTGAAATAAAAAACTTAAACGAAACCATGGTAAAAGATGGAACTGCTATGGTGAAATTTTTATATTGGTTAAGTAAAAATGCAGGTAATGAGGGAATTACAGAAATTTCAGCTGCTGATAAACTTCGTAATTTCAGAAAAGAACAGGAAGGTTTTTTTGATGAAAGTTTTGCCCCTATCTCAGCCTATAACTCACATGCCTCAATGCCACATTACAGTTCAAGCGAAAAAACAAATACTCCACTTTCTGTTCCGGGAATTTACCTGATAGATTCAGGTGGTCAGTATTTTGGCGGAACCACCGATATTACAAGAAGTGTGGTACTGGGGAAAGCCACAAAAAGGCAAAAAATTGATTTTACTCTTGCCCTTAAAGGCACAATAAACCTGGCAATGGCGGTTTTTCCATTTGGAACCAGGGGCTACCAGCTTGATGTTATTGCGCGTCAGCCTTTGTGGAATAATTATTTAAACTATGGACATGGCACCGGGCATGGTGTGGGATTTTTCCTTAATGTACATGAAGGTCCTCAAACTATTGGAACAAGTGCATCAGGTGATTTGAATACCATTTTACAGCCCGGAATGGTAATCTCTGATGAACCTGCCATTTACAGGGAGGGAAAATATGGATTCAGAACAGAAAATTTATTATTGGTAGTTGATGACAGAAAATCGGAATTCGGGCAGTTTCTGAAATTTGAAACTTTAACTTTATGCCCGATTGACAAAAATCTGATTTTAAAAAAGCTTCTTGACAAAAAAGAAAAGAAATGGCTCAACCATTATCATAAGCTGGTTTACAGCAAGATTTCACCTTATTTAAGCAAAAAAGAAAATCTATGGCTCCATGCTGCTACCAGTGCATTGTAGAGAAAAAAATGAGACTTTCAGTTTATTAAAAAATTCTTTTGCCATAAATGGTATGACCGGCTTCTTTTCCATCAAAATCGGCAATGTTTGGCAAAAATGCCCATCGGTCAAATCCGAATTTTTCCATAAGTCCGATGCTGGCAATATTATGTTCAAGAATGTATGCAATTAAGGTTTTAATCTGCAATGCACGGCATTGATCAATTACATGCGATAGTAATTTTGTAGCAATTCCCTGGCGATGAAATGCATTGTCAATATAATAACTTGTTTCCGCACAAAACCTGAATGCAAGTCTTTTTTCGCGATAAGCACTAATACTGTTCCAGCCCACAACCTGGTTGTCAATTTCAGCCACATATATAGGATACATATCCGGCCTGTGCCTGTTAAACCAATCCTGTATATCTTCAATTGTAAGCAGGCTGATAAACCCTGTAGATTTATGGGTGGGAATAGCCTGGTTATAAATATCAAGAATTTTAACTATATCTTCCTGCTTTGCCAAACGAATATTTACCATTTTTACTTTGTTAATCGCACCTAAAGTACATTAAATTGCCCAGAATTATATTTAATTGTTCCAAATTAAATTGTCAGTATGTAATAAAATCAATAATTTATTCCTGTTATGGCCCAAATTCGTGTTTTAGCAAGCTAAATAAGTACGAGTCTTCGAATTTTCCGCTGATAAGAAAATTTTCGCGTAACCGGCCTTCGTTTTTAAATTTCATTTTTTCAAAAAACTTAACTGCGGCTATATTATTTACAAAGGTTTGTGCCTCAATCCGGTGAAAATTAACCTCATCGAAGCAGAATTTCAGAAATGCAGTAAGTGCCTCAGTCATGATACCCTGTCGCCATTTTTTTTTGTCGAGCAATATGCCCAAAGAACCAAATTTGTGTTTAAAATCAATATGATACAGGCTTACAATACCAAGCAGGCCATGGTCTGGTTTTGTAAAAATCCCAAAATAGATATGCTTTTTCTCTTTGTTTTTATCAATGCACTCTTTAAGGTAAAGTAAAGCTTCATCGATCGACAGGGTTGGTTTTTTATCTGTGAACTTAAGCATTTCAAGATCAGAAAATAACCCGAAAAAACTTGTTTTATATTGGAACGGGATTTCTTTTAGAACAAGATTTTCAGATTCAATTACAACCTTTTCAATCTTAATATTCTGAAGTTGTAACATTTTAAAAAGGTTTTGAAATAATTTGAATTCTATATTTTCTCCAGTTTTTCGAGTTCGTCATGGAGTTTCTCCCAGTTCAACATTTCTTTTTCAAGATCAGTTTTTAACTGTTCGTACGCCTGATATAAAGACTGGTCGTCAAAGTGGCTTCCACCGGCAAGTTTTAATTCAATTTCAATGATCTTGGCTTCTATCTTTTCAATTTTACCTTCCGACTCTTTAACCTGGTTTACCAATTTCCTTTTTATTTTTTCAAATTCTTTTCTTTCAAGATATTCCTGTTTGTTTTGTGAAATTTCAATTTCCTGGTTTTCAGGTTTCTGGTAAGTTTTTCTTTCTACTTCCTTCAAATTTTCAATTTTTTTCTTTTTTAAAAACTCATAAATATCCCCGGAATGTTCTTTTATTTTCCTGTCTTTAAATTCGTATAATTTATCAACCAGGCCGTCGAGAAAATCCCTGTCGTGCGAAACAACCACCAAAGTACCATCAAACATTTTAAGCGCCCGTTTAAGTATTTCCTTTGATTTAATATCCAGGTGATTGGTAGGTTCGTCGAGTACAAGCAGGTTATAAGGTTCAAGGAGGAGCTTGGCAAGAGCCAGTCTTGAGCGTTCGCCACCAGATAAAACCTTTACTTTTTTTTCAACTGTTTCTCCACTAAAAAGAAAGGATCCCAGAATGTTCCTGATTTTTGTCCTTACCTCTCCCACTGCGACAATGTCTAAAGTTTCAAAAACTGTTAAATTTTCATCAAGCAGCTGGTCCTGGTTTTGCGCAAAGTACCCAATATTTACATTATGGCCGGTTTTCAAAATCCCTTCGTATTCCAGCCCACCTACCAAAATTTTACTCAGGGTTGTTTTCCCTTCCCCGTTTCTTCCAATAAATGAAACTTTTTCACCTCTTTCAAGAATAAAATCAATTTTATCAAGGATATTTTTATTGCCATAGCTTTTTGAAAGACCAATGGTTTCAATAACTACCTGACCAGACCTGGGAGCCGGTGGAAACCTGAAATGGATGGCTGTAGCATCTTGTTCATCAATTTCAATTCTTTCAATTTTTTCAAGTTGCTTAATCCGCGATTGAACCTGAACAGCCTTGGTTGCTTTGTACCTGAACCTTTCTATAAACTTTTCCGTATCGGCAATCTTTTTTTGTTGATTTTCGAAAGAAGCAAGTTGCTGCTCATATCGCTCCTGCCTTAATTCAACATATTTTGAATATGGAACTTTATAATCATAAATTTTTCCTAATGAAATTTCTATTGTTCTTTTAGTTATATTGTCGAGAAAAGTTTTATCGTGTGACACCATAATCACTGATCCAAAATAATCTTTAAGAAAATCTTCAAGCCATTGGATTGATTCAATGTCCAGGTGGTTTGTAGGCTCGTCGAGCAATAGTACATCGGGTTTTTGTAAGAGAATTTTAGCAAGCTCAATCCGCATTCGCCATCCTCCGCTAAATTCTGTAGTTTGACGGTTGAAATCGGCAGGTAAAAATCCCAGTCCTTTAAGTGTTTGTTCTGTAATTGCTTCTTTATCAGAAATTCCTAAAATTCTTAAGCGCTCGTTGTATTCAGTAAGTTTATCAATAAGAGAATGATATTCAGCAGATTCATAATCAATTCTGTGGGCAATTTCGTCTGAGAGACTATTTATTTCGGTTTCTATTTTATTAAGAACATTAAAAGCCGACAGGGTTTCTTCTAAAACAGTATTGCCTTCGGTAAAACTCATCTGTTGAGGAAGATAGCCATAAGTTAAGTCTTTGGGCCTTGCAATAGTTCCCTGAGATGGTTGTTCAATTCCAAGAATGATTTTAAGCAGTGTTGATTTTCCAGCCCCATTTTTACCAACAAGGCCAATCCTGTCTTTTTGATTTATCAGAAAAGAAATTTCCCTGAACAGGTAAAATGCCCCAAAATTTACAGAAACCTGGTTTATTGAAATCATTCACGAATTTATTAATGCGCAAACTTACAAACAATTTCTAAATTGTTCCTTCCGGAAATGGTATTTGGGAGATAAATTACTGGACAGTAAATATTATGAATTAACAACAGGATATCTTAAAAGCTTCCCGATTTGGTTTGCATAGATTAAAATAGCTTGAAAACTGCAGCTTTAGGTGATAATAAGTTTATACCCTTTTCCATGTACATTAATAATTTCAATGGAAGGATCGTCGCTCAGGTGTTTTCTGAGTTTTGTAATGTACACGTCCATACTTCGGGCATTGAAATAATTATCATCTTTCCAGATGGCTTTTAGGGCATAATTTCTTTCAAGAATTGCATTTTTATTGGCACAAAGAAGAGCTAGCAATTCCGATTCTTTTGTGGTAAGTTTAATGGTGGAATCCCCTTTTTGAAGTAGCTGTTTGTTAATATCAAAATGATAAATCCCAATGTTATAGCTGTCTTTATTAGGTTTGCCTTCCGAACTGTCATTTACCCTTCGCATAATTGCCTCAATCCTGAACAACAATTCGTCCATAACAAAAGGTTTGGCAATATAATCATCAGCACCTATTTTAAATCCTTCAAGCACGTCGTCTTTCAGGGTTTTGGCTGTAAGAAAAATAATAGGTATCTTGGTATTGGTAAGCCTAATTTCTTTTGCCAGTGTAAATCCGTCCTTTTTAGGCATCATAACATCAAGTATACAAATATCATAACGCTTTTTCATGTAACCATCCAAAGCTTTTTCGCCATCGGCAAAAAGGTCAGTTTCAAAACCTTTGGCATTTAAGTATTGGGTAAGTAAAGACCCCAAATTGATATCATCTTCTGCAAGTAGAATTTTTGTTTTTTCTTCCATGGTTTGTTTGTTATAAAAGCATCCGATACATATTGTTAACAAATATAGCTAAAATTCTCAAAAAATAACCAAAATAAGAAATGAATATTGAAATTTAAGAAAAGTTTTTAAGATGGAGAATCAATCCAATATTCTGTTTTTGAAGCATTTATTATTACCATTCAAAGAAATTCATTTGTTTTGTTACAAACAATGATTGTACTTGCATTGCAATTGTGAAATAAACTATAACTTGTATAAAGGTAAATAAATTTCAAATTCTGAACCTTTACCAGTTTCGCTGACCAAATTTACTTTTCCCTTGTGCTGATCGACAATTTTTTTAACATAGCTAAGGCCTAAACCAAATCCTCTTACATCATGTAAATTTCCTGTAGGAACGCGGTAAAATTTTTCGAATACTTTTTTATGGTTTTCCTTTTTTATACCTATTCCGTTGTCTTTCACCGAAATAACAATATGTCCGTTAATATTCCAGGTTTTCACTTCAATAAGTGGTTTATCTTTCGTATATTTTATTGCATTGTCGAGGATATTGGAAAAAACATTTGCCAAATGCATTTCATCAGCAAAAACGAGGTCTTTCTGAGCATTAAGCTCACTAACAAGTTTACCTTCCTTATCTTTAACTTTTAAATCAAGGTTTTTAACCAGGCCGTTAATTATCTCATGTACATTAATTTCTTTGCAATTCAGTTCCGCCCCTCCTTTATCAATAATGGCCATCTGAAGTACTTTTTCAACATGAAAACCAAGCCTGTTGCTTTCGTCAGCAATAATTCCCGAAATGTACCTGAAGTTTTTTTCTTTATCAGAAAGATTTGGGTCATTTAACATTTGTGAAGCAAGAGAAATTGTTGAAATTGGTGTTTTCAACTCATGTGTCATATTATTGATAAAATCATTTTTAATTTCCGACAATTTTTTTTGCCTGAAAATAATGTAAAGCGTAATTATGAAAATTCCAAGTATAACCAGGGTAAGTACTACCGATGTGAATACAATGGCGGGTAAAGATTCAAAACTGGCATTTGAATTGGGGAAATAAATAATAAGAAAATACTTATCGTTTAGGTTAATGATATCATTTGCCAGGGCATCATCCGAAAATAAAAGTTTGGAGTATTTTTTGGTTTGTTTTTTACTATCGAAGCCTGAAGATTTAAAAAATTCTTTTTCATTTTCCTTAACCACTGCATATTCGTATGGAAGCTCAATATTGTTATTCTTAAATACCGCTTTTACAATTAGCTCCAGTGTTTTTTTGTCAATTCGTTCATTGAGTTTTATTTCTTTACGGATTAATTTATTAACGATATTTTCGACAAAAATGGATTTGTTGGTCATTTTATCCAGCAAGTTTGATCTGATTTCTTCTTTTGAAATGAGTTTGTTTTCACTGGCTGTATCGGAAGACTCAAAATCCTTTTTCTGCGTGTAATAAATTGTATCCTGCGATCTTACAAAAAAAAGAGGTTTATTAATAATCTGGGCAGAACTATCAAATAATTTTCTATCTGTATTATCCGAAAATTTGTAATTATCGTTTTTAGTACTAAAGGAGACTGTTTCTTTCTGAATAGCAAACACGGTTTCGTGTTCAGCAATTTTTTGCACTACTTCAGAAAGGCTTTTTTCTACCAATAAATCAAATTTTTTCCGTTCAACTTTTATGGCATTCTGTATCCATCTGAATTGCACTCCAATCAGGCCTAACAAGGCAATTGTCATTAAAACGATAAGAACCCAAATGTATCTTCGCTTCACAGATAATAATTTATTATTAAAACGACTTTAAATAAGTTGAAAAAAGCAAGCCAATGCTTAATAAATTCTGCTTTTCCAAAACAAAATTATAACATTTACCTACACTGATGCAGGGTATTAACAAAATTTAACCATGAGAGATCATTTATTAACAGATTTTACTTAAATTTGTAACACCAGATTTAATCTCAGGCTTTAATGGATAGCTGTTTTAGCTGTTATGATTGGATCTCAGGTTAATTGAGTTTGTAAAGGACGGTCGGGCAACCGTCCTTTTTTATTCTGGGGTACTAATTTCCCTTGTAACTGTGTTGATTGTTTCAAGTTCATGTATTGACTTTTTATCTGATACAACGCCCAGCTCTTCCATTTTTTTAATTGAGGGTGAGATTCTGGATTCCCAGGAACCAACAGCCTGGTTAAAAATTCCAACCAGCCCATTTATATTCTGGCCAAGTTTATTTAAGTAAAGATTAAAATTTGTAAGTCTTTCGTGAAGTTCGCGCCCACTTTCAAATATTTTCCTGGCATTTTCACCTGCCTTTTGTTGTTTCCAGCTATAGGCAACAGTTTGAAGTAGGGTAATTAAAGTAGTGGGTGTCGCGAATACTATCCGGTTTTGAAGCGCATCGGTCACCAGCCTTGGATTTACGTGCATGGCCACCGCAAAAGCTGATTCCACCTCAATGTACATTACCACAAAATCTATAGATTGATCGAATTTCGACCAGTAAGCTTTAGCGGCCAGATTTTTAACATGTACTCCAACGGCTTTGGCATGACTCGAAATAAATGCTTCTTTTTCTTTTTCATCAGAGGTTTCAAGTGAATCGAGGTATGCATTCAAAGGTACTTTTGAATCGACAATAATTTTTCTGCCCTCGGGCAAGTTTACTATCATATCGGGCCTTAAAAATCCCGAGTCGGTGTTACTCCCCGATTGTTCTTCAAAATCACAATACGATGACATACCTGAAAATTCCACTATCCTTCTCAATCCTATTTCACCCCAGCGTCCGCGTACTTTAGGATTTTTAAGGGCAGAAACCAGGGCCCCGGTTTCTTTCTCCAGGCTTTTCTGGCTTTTCGATAATTCTTCGAGGTATGATTTTAAGCTTCCCATGGCCTTATTATTGCCATTTTGAAAATCAATCACCAGTTTTTCATGCCTTTCCAGGCTTTCTTTCAAGGGCTTAATCATATAATCGAGGGCTTCGCTCTTTTTTGAGTAATCACTTTCAGCTTTAACCAATAAAGATTTAAGGGTCTCGTTGGCAAGCTGGATAAAGGCCTGGTTATTCGATTGCATTGCTTTGGCAGCAAGAGCTTCAAAAGTAGTTTTAAACTGGTCGTTAAGGTTTTTGTACATGAGTTGTTCACTTTCGAACCTTGTTTTCAATTGCATATTCACCAGTTTTTCCTGATTTAACTGGTTTTCGAGTAATTTAAGGCTGGTTCCTGAATTATTTCTTGAATTGCTTTCTGACCAGAACTTCCCAATTAAAAAGCCAATTACAATCCCAATTATCAAAAATAAAACCTGTTCCATTGTTAATTGATTTAAGCAAAGATAGAAATAAGTCGTTCATGTATTACTTTTTGTCGTAATTTATTATTAATTCATTAGTTAAGTACATAATTTAGTGAAGGTTTGCCTTGGAATTAAAAAATAATAATTAAATTTCGGAATAAATTACTGATTTACTCACAAAATACTAAATAACCATGAATTCGACCTTTGAAAATTTATCAAATTTAAAAAAGCTTAGTAAAAAAGAGTTCATCGAAAGAGCCATAGAATTTTCTGAACCTTTTAAAATAACCGACGGCAAAAAATTTAAATTAAAAGATTGCGAAACTGATGTTCATGAAAAACTGAATAAAGAAGAAAAGGAGCTGGCCGAAGAAGCCCTGGAAATGGGAGTAGAAATCCTTGCCGCCATGCAGGATAAAATGTATGCCCAGGATAAATGGTCGTTGCTTGTAATATTCCAGGCGATGGATGCCGCAGGAAAAGATGGTGCCATAAAACATGTGATGTCGGGGGTAAACCCCCAGGGTTGCCGTGTTCATTCATTCAAAGCACCAAGTGCCGAAGAGTTGGATCATGACTTTTTGTGGAGATGTATGAAAGCATTGCCCGAAAGAGGAACCATCGGTATTTTTAACCGCTCGTATTATGAAGAGGTTTTAGTAGTCAGGGTGCATGAACAAATACTTCATGCCCAAAAATTACCTAAAAAACTTATAACAGAAAATATTTGGGACGAAAGGCTAAAAGATATCAGGCATTTCGAAGAATACCTGAACCGTAACGGAACAATGGTGGTTAAATTTTTCCTTAACATTTCAGCCGATCAACAGAAAAAAAGATTCATCGAAAGAATTGACAATCCTGATAAAAATTGGAAATTCAGTGTAAGCGATGCAAAAGAAAGAAAATACTGGAAAGATTATATGCATGCCTATGATGAATTGATTAAAAATACAGCAAGCGAAAATGCACCTTGGTATGTTGTACCTGCCGACAATAAACCCTATGCCCGTATGGTTGTTGCTTCAGCCATTATTAGTGCATTACATTCACTTCATCTTGAATATCCAAAAGTTACCCCTGAAAAGGTCGACGAACTTCAAAAACTAAAAGAGGAACTGTTAAACGAGGATTAATTTTATGGTTGAAATGAAAAGCTGACTGTAAATGGATTTTACAGTCAGCTTTTTTATGAATTTGTTGGAGGAATATCATTTTCTGCCACGTCTTCGAGAAAAGGTTTTTTGCTCCTGAAAGTAAAATGTCTTTGCGACAAGTAACTATAAATAATCACCACCATGGTGGCCATCATTTTCGAAGGAGTTGGATAAAAACCGCATATATCCACAAAAAGCTTCAAAAGTATATAGTTTAGAATTATGCTTCCAGAAACGATAAGGGCATATCTGAACAATTGTACCCTTCCCCTTAATTGAGATTTAGTGAAGGTGATGTATTTAAGCAAAAAAAATCCTGAACTGAAAGTGATAGGAAATACCAATAAAAAAGCTGCTATATGCGGGCTAAATGTTATAAATTTTAAATGAAGGTTTTGTTTTACCAGGATAAAATTATAGGTAATGAAATAAAGAAAAATATCAAAAGCAGTATTCAATCCTCCACAAAATGCATAATTAAAAGTTTCCTTTGGCATAATCCGTTTGAAATACGGATAAAAAAAATCAATAACTTTATTGATTGAAAATCTAATGAAATTAAGTAAAGTCATTTTTAAACCTTATAATAATTGATAGAATGTTGTAGCATTCAAGTTGAATACTGACTATTTTACCTCATTTTTTTAAATTGGTTAATCAATCCATTAGTTGAAGCATCCATTTTTGTAACTTTATGGTTTCCTTCAAGTTCAGGTAAAATAAGGTTGGCCAGTTGTTTCCCAAGCTGAACGCCCCATTGGTCGAAACTGAAAATATTCCAGATCACCCCCTGAACAAATATTTTATGTTCATATAGAGCAATCAAAGATCCAAGGCTGCGGGGTGTAATTTTTTTCAGTAAGATGGAATTTGTCGGTTTGTTGCCTTCAAAAACCATAAATGGCCTGAGGAATTTGATTTGTTCATCAGTTTTTCCAGCAGCTTTAAGTTCTTTTTCAACCTCATCGGCGGTTTTACCCAACATTAATGCACTGGTTTGGGCAAAGAAATTGGCAAGAAGCTTTGCATGATGATCTCCGATTGGGTTATGGCTAACGGCGGGCGCAATAAAATCGCATGGAATCATTTTTGTTCCCTGATGAATAAGCTGGTAAAATGCATGCTGTCCGTTTGTACCTGGCTCTCCCCAGATAATCGGGCCGGTTTGATAATCTACTTTATTCCCGGTGCGATCTACATATTTTCCGTTACTTTCCATATTTCCCTGCTGAAAATAAGCAGCAAACCTGTGCAGGTACTGATCATAGGGTAAAATGGCTTCAGTTTCAGCCTTGTAGAAATTGTTGTACCAGATTCCTATAAGTGCCAGTATTACAGGTATATTCTGTTCAAAAGGGGTTTCGGCAAAATGCCTGTCCATAGCATAAGCCCCTTCGAGCAATTCAATAAAATTATCATATCCAATACCACAGGCAATTGATAAGCCAATAGCTGACCAGAGTGAATACCTTCCCCCGACCCAATCCCAGAATTCAAACATATTTTTGGTATCAATTCCAAAAGCCTCAACCTCTTTGGCATTCGTAGAAAGGGCTGCAAAATGGAATTTTACGTATTCTTTGTTCTTAGCTTTATTCAAAAACCAATCTTTGGCAGTGTTTGCATTGGTCATGGTTTCCTGGGTAGTAAAAGTTTTTGAAGCTACAATAAAGAGGGTAGTTTCAGGATTTACAATCTTTAAAGTTTCTGCAATATGAGTGCCATCAATATTAGAAACAAAATGCAAATGAATATGGTTCTTTTTATAGGCTTTCAGTGCTTCAGTAACCATAAGCGGACCAAGATCCGAACCACCTATTCCAATATTTACAATATCCGTAATTGGTTTCCCGGTAAATCCCTTCCAATCACCCGAAATAATTTTCCCGGAAAAATCTTTCATTTGGTCCAATACCCTGTTTACCTGTGGCATTACATCCTTCCCATCAACAAAAATCGGGGTGTTTTTCCTGTTACGCAAAGCAATATGCAATACTGGCCTGTTTTCGGTCCGATTTATTTTATCCCCATTAAATTCACTTTCAATGGCTTCTTTTAACCGGCATTCACTGGCAAGTTGCAATAAAAGAGAAAATACTTTTTCATCGACCAGGTTTTTCGAAAAATCCACTAAAATATCTTCGAACAGGACAGAATATTTTTCAAACCTTTTGGCATCTTTTCCAAAAAGTTCTTTCATGTGGGTTTCTTTAAAACTGCTGAAATATTCAGAGAGTTCGTTCCAGGCTTTGGTGTTTGCGGGATTAATTTGTGGCAACATATTGTACAGGTTTAAAATTTATGGCAACAAATGTAATAATATGTAAAAGATGATTTGCTGATAGAATTTTAAAAAGTGTTAATTTTTAAAAATCATTTGCAATTGTCGGTTACATGACCACGCTACTAATACAGGCGATCATTTTTTAATCGAATCTTTCCTTGTAATCAGCATGGGAAAAGAAACGCCAGCGGCAAGGCAAATCAGGATAAACAAGGTAAGTAAACCATAATGGACGGTATCTTGCAGAAGTTCTGCATATTTATCCGTTTGCTGACCCGAAAGCTTAATAAGGCCAAGCATCATACGATAAGCAAAAGCGCCTGGTACCAATGGAATTACAGAAGGAATTGAAAATATGAGCGGAGGCCCTTTTTTCAGATGGGCAGCATAAACACTAATAATTCCTATCATAGTGGCGCCAATAAAAGAAGCAAGTATAATGTTTACACCCCATTTCATAAATAAAACTTTTAATATTCCCCCGGTGGCCCCCATAATAAACACAGATGGCAAAGCCCTTGAAGGAACATTAAAAAGTATAGCAAAACCAACGGCTGCCAGACCAAACCAAATTATTTTTTCAGATAAAACAAGATAATCCATTGTATTAAAGATTGAAAATCAGAATTGAAATTACCATTCCCAATGCGATAGCAAATGAAATAATGAGTCCGTGTATCATGCGGGCCATGCCTGCCGATATATTGCCATCTATCATATCGGTAAATGCATTAATAAATGGCACGCCCGGAATTAAAAAGAGCACCGATGTGGCAAAAGCTTCTTCGGCACTTCGGCCGATTCCGTAAAAAACAGAAGCTCCTGCAATAAAAGTAGCCGTAAAAGCAGCAAACAAAACGCACAAATAGGGGTTAAATTCCTTTTTTTGGGCTTCCTGCCTCACAAATAAGCCTGAAAAGGTAGCTGTAAAAGCAACAAGCATTTCTATTAATCCTCCACCAAATAAACGACAGAATGAGGCACCAGCCAATGCTACAAACAAAAGGATTACAATTCGTGGATAATGAGGCAGGGTTTTTATTCTGTTAACATCTTTGATGATTTGATCAACAGGCCACTTTTCATCCACAATTTTCCAACTCATCCGGCTAATGCCTGAAACCAGTTTAAAATTAACCCCATGAGGCGAAGTTCTCTTAAGGCTGCTGTATTGTAAATTTCCTTCTTTGTCAGAAACTGAAATCATTAAAGCCCTGTGGGTTATTAAAAGTTCTGAGCGGTATCCCAGGCTTTCTGATATCCGGTTTATGGTGACCCTTATTCTGCCTGTACTGGCTCCGGAACTCATAAGCAATGCGCCAATTTCCAATAAAATATTTCCTGCTTTTTTTATTTCAACAGATAATTTTTCCATTACCAATCCATTCAATTAAAAATCAAAAGTATATTAAATCTTTGAATATCATCTGATATAATGATTACATCGATAAAACACAAACATTAATTTTAAAATGGATTGTAGCCAATCTTAAATCCATCTATGAAAATATTATTACTTTTGCAGCTTTAAAACGAAAAACAAAAACAATGGAAAAACAAAAATTCGTACTAATCATACTCGACGGGTGGGGCATTGGCGATGGTTCAAAATCGGATGTGATTGCCACCGTAGGAACACCTTATATTAGCAGTTTAAAGAAAAATTATCCAAATTCTTATCTTTTAACTTCGGGCGAAGATGTCGGTTTACCTGATGGACAAATGGGCAATTCAGAAGTTGGGCACATGAATATTGGTGCCGGAAGAATAGTTTACCAGGATTTGGTCAAAATAAACAAAGCCATCAGGGAAAACACCATTCAAAAGAACCAGACCCTTGTTGATGCTTTTAAATATGCGAAAGATAACAACAAAGCTGTTCATTTTATCGGACTTATTTCTGACGGTGGAGTTCATTCTCTTGATACTCATCTATATAAGCTTTGCGACATTACAAAAGAGTACGGGTTAAAAAAAGTATATATTCATGCCATTACCGATGGCCGCGATACAGATCCGAAAAGCGGAATTGGCTACATGGAAAATCTTGAAAACCATCTTAAAAATTCAAATGGGGAAATTGTCAGCCTTATAGGCAGATACTATACTATGGATCGCGATAAACGGTGGGAACGTGTAAAGGAAGGATACGATTTAATGGTAAACGGAAAAGGGAAACCTTTTACCAATATTCTTCAGGCAATGAAAGAATCGTACGATGAAGGCGTAACCGATGAATTTATCAAAGCCAGCATTAAAGTGGACGCTACAGGCAAACCAGTTGCCACTATCCATGAAAATGATGTGGTGATTTGTTTTAATTTCAGAACAGACAGGCTCAGGGAAATAACCACAGTATTAACCCAGCAGAACATGCCCGAACATGGAATGAAAACCATGAACCTCCATTATATTACCATGACCCGCTATGACGAAAGATTTAATGGCATCAATGTTATATATGATAAAGACAATGTGCAAAATACGTTGGGAGAAGTAATTTCGAAACTTGGACTCAAACAGTTAAGAATAGCTGAAACAGAGAAGTTTGCCCATGTTACCTTTTTTATGTCAGGCGGACAGGATGCTGAGTTTGAAGGAGAAAGCAGAATACTGATTCAATCGCCTAAAGTGGCTACTTACGATTTGCAGCCCGAAATGAGTGCCCCCGAAGTGGCAGATGCACTGGTTGAAGAATTAAACAAGAAAACAATCGACCTTGTAATTTTAAATTTTGCCAATGGCGATATGGTGGGACATACAGGAGTATATGAGGCAATTTCGAAAGCTGTAAGAACAGTTGACGAATGTGTGAAAAAAGTTGTGGAAACCGCCATTGCAAACGGATACGAAGCTTTAATCATTGCCGACCATGGAAATGCCGATTATGCAGTAAATCCTGATGGAAGTCCTAATACAGCCCATTCATTAAATCCTGTTCCAAGTATTCTGGTAAGTAAAAGGTTTAAGTCAATTAAGCCCGGTATATTGGCTGATGTAGCACCAACCATTCTGAATATTATGGGAATTGAAGTTCCTTCAGAAATGGAAGGTAAAATACTTGTTGAATAGAAAAAAAAATGATCCAGATTGGGGAATCGCTTGTAAGCAAAGATGTTTTTGAAAAAAAGTTCTGTTGCCAGCTCAGCAGGTGCAAGGGTGCCTGCTGCGTTGATGGCGATTCGGGTGCGCCGCTTACAGATGAAGAAATCGGTATTATTGAACAAATTTTTGAAACCATAAGGCCGCTAATATCCGAAAAAGGATTAGCAGCCATTGATAAACAGGGCAAATTCGTTATTGATTCAGATAAGGATAAAGTTACCCCGCTTGTTGACAATAAGGAATGTGCTTATGTATACTTTGAAAATGGCATTGCAGGCTGCATATTTGAAAAAGCCTGGGGCCAGGGTTTGATTTCTTTCAGAAAACCCGTTTCATGTCATTTATACCCGGTAAGAATTCAAAAACTTGCCATTTACGATGCCGTAAATTATGATAAGTGGCAGATATGCGCCCCAGCAAGGCAATTTGGAGAAGAAAACAATATTCCCGTATACAAATTTTTAAAAGATTCTTTAACCAGAAAATATGGTGAAGACTGGTATGCGGAACTTGAGCTGGTAGCATCAGAACTTGAAAAAAGAAATTATAAGCTCCATTGATCTTACCTGAAATTTTTAAATTTTTCAAACCAAATATTAAAAATAACCAGGTTCCAGAAAAAGGAAGAATAATCCGATTTCCTGTTTAAATGACTGTTCCACATTGTTTTAACCTTTTCTTTATCGTAATAATCCAGGCCATTAAAATCAAATACAATTTCTTCGCAAAATGACCTGAGTTCATTACGGAAATAATGGTTTAATGGCACACCAAATCCTTGTTTTTTGCGATAAACTATTTCTTCCGGTAGAAATTGCCTGAAAATTTTCTTTAGAATGTATTTTCCTTCTCCATGTCTGAATTTATAACTATCAGGCAATGAATTAACTAACTCTGCAAGCCGGTAATCAAGAAAAGGTATCCGGCCTTCAAGTCCGTGCGCCATGGTTGCCCGGTCTTCCTTAACAAGTAAATCATCAGTGAGGTAGTGGTTTTGATCAAAATTCAACACATTTGAAAGATGGTTCTTCCGGTCAAAATATTTTTGAAGGTAGAATATCTTACTGATGTCTACGTCAATGGCATCTTTTCCCCTGAACAAATTGCTTAAAAGCTTGAAATACAGTACTGCATTGTTTTCGGAGTAAATCAGTTCTTCGAGCTTCCCAGCCCGGTCAGGATGAATAATTTGATAAGAATGTACCAACATTTTTTTTAAAACCGGGGGCAGTTTTCTTAGGCGGGTCAGCAACTGATATTCAGGATAGCGTTTATAGCCTGCAAATAATTCATCGCTCCCTGTGCCTGATAAGGCCACTTTAACATGCTTTGAGGCTACCTGTGAAACAAGAAAGGTGGGCAGCATGGATTCATCGCCAAAAGGATCATCAAAAAAATAAGGAAGTTCAAGCGCCAATTTTTTTACATCCCCTGCATTGAATGATATTTGGTAATGACTGGTGTCAAGATAATCTGCAACCCTTTTTGCCCAGGCAGTTTCATTATAATCCTTAACATCAAATCCGATTGAAAAAGTTTTAAGCCCCGGAAGGTTTTTTTTCATAAAATACGAAACAATGGAGCTATCCAGCCCACCTGAAAGAAAAGCACCCACTTCTACATCCGAAAGCAACCGCATTTTTACCGCATCTTCAATAAGAGCATGAATCTTTTCACTGGCATCATTTAAAGAGATAAAACCGGCTTGAATATTTGGTTTCCAGAACTTTACTTGTTGAACAATTCTATTCTCGTGCAAACTGTAAACCATGTAATTTCCGGCTTCAAGTTTTTTTATCCCGTTAATTAAAGATTTGGTTGGTGGACTGTAACAAAAAATAAAAAAGTGGTTAAGTGATTCATTATCAATCTCAAAAGGATTTCCGAGGTGTAAAAATGGTTTTATTTCTGAAGCAAAAGCAAATCCTTTTTCGGAACGATGGTAATAAAGTGGTTTAATTCCATACCTGTCGCGCGAAAGAAAGAGTGTCTGGTTCCTTTTGTCAAAAATACAAAATGCCCACATTCCGTTAAACCTTTCAACACAATGGCATCCCCATTCAAAATAAGCAGCAAGGATTAATTCAGTATCGGAATTTGAAGTAAATACATAACCTTTTATTTCAAGTTCAGCTTTAATCTCCTTAAAATTATAAATTTCGCCATTATAAACGATTGCAGCCAATGATTTACCAATGAATTCATTGCGGAAGTTTTCAGAACAGGCGCCAGATTCAGGATGATAAAACATGGGCTGATGGCCTGCCCTGGAAAGATCAATGATGGAAAGCCTGCGGTGAACAAATGTAAGACCCTCTTCAAAATAAAATCCTTCGTCATCCGGCCCCCTGTGCTTAAGGCTTTCGCCCACAAGAATGGCTTTTTCTTTATTATTCCACGAAAATCCAGCTATTCCACACATAATTTGCGATTCAGCTCAATAGTTTAATAAATTCAGCTACTATTTTGGGGCCATAATGGAAATTTTTAATGTATTGAACTGCATTTTCAGCACATCTTTTTCTTAATTCATGGTTATCCAAAAGTTCACGTAAGCCCTTCTTTAAATTTTCAAAATTGCCATCGGCTAAAAATCCAAGTTTATAATTACTGATAATAAAGTCATTATCAACCTTATAACTTAAAACCGCACAACCCATGGCCATGGCTTCCGCCATTGTATTGGAAAAACCTTCTGACTCCGATGTAATCACGTATACAAGCGCTTCTGAATAATAGCTGTTTATTTCATCCGGACTCACAAAATTAATGAGTTGAAGGTTTTTGATTTGCCTTGTTGAAGTAATTATTTCATTCTCAAACCTCGATGATTCGTTCACAACAGGGGCGACCATAATAAATTTTTGTTCAGGAAAAAACTTTGCAAGTTCGATAAAAATACCAGGATTTTTATGTTTTACCAGCCTTCCCACCCACAATACCGAATGTCTGTTATCATTTAATTTATTATTATCTATTTGGTTTACAATATTATAAATGACAGCATCAGGCTTTCGCTTTCGACTGTTTAAAAACAAATAGTATTGTTGCTCTGTCTGAACTGTGATCTTATCTGCCATTCTATAAACCAAAGGCATTGCAAGGGCTGTTAAAGTTCCGAGCATTTTATGCAATTGACTGAAATTGGTTTCGGCATCAGAAGCCAGCATATAAATAACTTTTTTCCGCAGGAATATTTTGATAAAAAGCGCAGCAACGGCCACACCTGCATCGGCTGCCCTGAAAATATAGTTATCCGCATTCACCTTTTTCAACGATTTGAGCAGGTAAAATAATCTCAGGGGAATAGGCTGTTTAAAACTGAATGACTTATGAACTTTTACGTTAGATTTTATTTCAAGTTTATCCTGGCCAAAATCGGCAACAATAAAATGCACATCAAATCCTGGGTTCATGGCAATTCCAGTACTAAGCAGAAAGGTCTGTTTTTGTGCGCCTCCCACTTTATCAGCATAATTTTCTGATGGCGGGTTAAAAAGATAGTAAGCCCTGGGCACAACAAAACAAATTCTTTGTATTTTCCCGGTCATGAATTAAATCGTAAAATTGAAGAAGCAGGATATGTTTGGATGATTGGATTCAAAACTATTCAATTGGTTTAAAAATTTCATAATCCTTTGAATTCTTAATAAGTGTTTGTATAAATAGCTTAAAATAAGGTGCTTGGATAGATTTGCTTAAAGCTTTAATATCGTCTGGTACACAAATTCACGTAAATTCATGTACCATGATGCACAAATTTAGCTAAATTCTTGTAGTGGTTACATAATTTTAGAATTTTCGATAATGGTTTATTCATTCAGAAATCTACTTTTTTTGCCAATGGTAAAGGGTTTGGAATGCTTTGCCTTCCGATAAAAGCTTTTCGGAATTGGCAAGTCCACGGTTTTGCATAATAATTTCCACCTGTTTTTGGGTAAGAGGAAAATCATAAATCCTTAAATCATCCAGATTTCCTTTAAAAAATGGATTAATCCTGAATTTGGCCAGATGATTCACAGGTATTTTAAAATGGCCTGAAATTGCTGTCTTGCCATCAATAACCAGCCCAAATTTGGGATTATTCCCTTCAACCTGCTGGTACCAAACCACATGATGCCAGTTTCCATCGGCCGGCAACGGAGCCATTACAGAATCACCAATGCCGTATTTGCAAAGAACTGAATTCATATCAGACTGGATATTAATTTCTATTAAACTGTCTGATTGGATATAAAATGGCGACTGCCTTGTTCTCTCACTGTTGTTTATCCAAAATGCAATGGAATAGTTTTTCTGAAGGTTAAGGTTGGCTGTCGGCAACATCCTGTCGCTCTTGAATTTAAGCGAATCAATGAGCATATTTTTGTTGTAATAAAACACTTCAACAAATGAACTGTCCAGGCCAAACCCATTGTATTTTTTAAAATAAAAATTGGCATAAGCCCTGAGACTACTGTCCATTCGCCAGTCGTTTTCAGTGTACCAGGTAAGCCAACCAGAGTCGTGTTTTTTAAGTGTGTCATAAACTTCTTTAAAAGGAATACCTTTGTATCCGCCCAATTCAAGGAATTTAGCCGCAGGGTTTATCGAATCGAAATAATAAGCTGGTCCCCAATGCCTGTAAATAATTTCTCCTTTTTGGTAATTTTTTATTATACTTTTCCAGGCAACAGAGGGTTTGGCAGGCGATTCGTAGTTTCTTTCATAAACCTTTTCAAAATTCCTGTTAAAACCAAAAGCAACCGATAAAACAAGCAGTGCAATAAAAAAAGCATATTCGTATTTTTTAAGCAAAGTTTTTGAAAGGAAAAGGTAAATCCACGCAACCAGGATAACCATAAACAGAACCAAATTAGAAATATAGCGGAATGAAACCGGATAATCGATTATAAATGAGAACAATATCCAGCCAACCAATCCCATGCTCACTAAAAAAAGCATTCTTTTCCTGAATTCATTGTTATTGACAAAATAAACCAGGCTGGCTCCGGGAATCAATAATCCTAAACTGGTTGCCACCGAAAACGGGTATCCGAACAAGAACCGGTTATAAATTATGTCATTTTTCATTTTAAAGAAAGTGAACCAGCTTAAATCGATTTCCCAGGGAGAGATAAATTGTAAAATCAATAAAAAGAGCCCCAAAAGGCTGATTGCCAAATATTTTTTTTCCTTTAGTGTTATAAACAAAAAAATGCTAAAAACCAGCAATACAGGCAGAATTACAACAGAATTCTGATGAATTCCAAGATTTACATAAAGGATAAACAGCAGGAAAGGAAAAAAGAAGTAATTAAAATCGAGTAAAGATAAAAATTTTGATTGATTGAATATTTTATATCTTTCTTTCAATGAGCCTGTTAAAAACCTATAACCCAAATAAGCTGCTATTATCGATAGAGGAATAAGAATGGCATACATCCTCGCCCATCGGAAAAGTAAAAGATAATCGGCGTAAAAGGCAAAACACAACGAAATAATAAGCGAAAACCACAGATCCCTGGTCATAAAACGGCTAAAAAAATAAACGAGCAATACTGAAATAATTCCGGCCAAAGCCGAAGGAAACCTTGATGCCCAGGGATTTATTCCAAATAATTTGTAGGATTGGGCAACAAGAAACTGGTGGAGTTCAGCCCGGTTTTCACTCTGCGGCAGCATTTTGTCTTCTGTAAAACTCCAGTATTTGAACTCTCCGCTGTGGAAATATCCGGCAGCTCCCTGGGTTACTTCCGATTCATCAGAATACAAATCAAAATAATCAAGCCTGTAATAGAGTAAAATAGCAGATGTCAGCACTAAAACAAACAAGAAAACGGTTTCAATCTTTTTAAATTTCAGAGACTTAATCAATAATTTGGTTGAAGAAGTTTCATTTTCCTTATTTTCGGTTCCGAATCTTGAATCAATCATCTTTGTAATTAAAATACGATGGTTTAAAACAGTCAGAATACCTGAAACAGATAAGGTAATCACCAAAATATTCTGATAAAGATTTAGTTTTCCGGTAAGTATGTTTTCAATAACATCAGTTTCTGAATTTTTTATCAAATCAAATAAAATGAAGGCAATCAAAAGGATAAAGAAAATACCTTTTATGATTTTTTCCGGAAGCCCTTGTTTTTTTATGAAGAATGGCAGAAAAAAAAGGGTTCCGTTTAGCAGGGCAATCAATATAAAAGTAAGACGATCTGTTTCATAATTCCTTAAAATTTCTTTGTCAGGAATAAACCAAAAACCAAGCTGAACAACAAAAAAGGCAGCTATAAAAGAATAAATTCCTGGTTTATTTAATTTATCTTTTCCGGCTTTACCGGGAAGATTTTTTTTGTTCGTTTTTCCCTTGCCAGATTCTGACTTAACTGTTTTGCTTACCTTAACCATTATTTATCGAAGATTTAGATGAAAAATACCAAAAATTAAAAACAAAAACAAGCCACAAAATACGTGAATGATCCTGTTTTTTTTGGAGATGTTCCCTGAATAATGTTTGAATATACTCATAATCAAGCAATTGATGGTTGTAATATTCAATATTTATAATAAATTGTTGAATCCGGGCGGATTGTTTTATCCAAATCCCGACTGGTGCTGAAAAACCATATTTTTTTCTGCGAATAATCCTGGGCGGAAGGTATCTCTCCGCCATTTTTTTTAAAAAAAATTTGGTTACCCATCCCCGGATTTTAAGATTCGCCGGAAGGCTAAGTACCAAAGGAACCAGCCTGTAATCGAGAAAAGGAACCCTTGCTTCGAGTGAACAGGCCATGGAAGCCATGTCTAATTTTCGCAGGATATCGTTTGAAAGATAATTATAAAAATCGTTGAGTTGTAAACCTAAAAGTCCTTCATAAATTGAACTTTCATACAATCCGTTTCCGGGAATAAAAAGTTCACCCAGCAGATTTTTCCGTTGAAAATCAGTTGTTTGCGACATCCAGTTTAAATGCCTCAACTGGTGGTTTTTATCCCAATCGGAGAAAAATTTTTTTATTTTAAATCCCGCGGTTAAATTCTTATCACTGGCAGGAATAAAAGAAGTCAGCCATTTTAGCGGTTTCAGTAAGAATTCCGGAAACAGTTTTGCCATAAGGGCAGCTTTGTAGGTATCGTAGCCCCCGAACAATTCGTCGGCGGCATCGCCCGAAAGGCTTACAGTCACCTTCTTCCGTGTAATTTCCGATAACAACGATGTTGGGATGATGGATGGATCGCCAAAGGGCTCGTCAATATTCTGAATTGTTTTAAAAATGAAATTTTCGTCAATTGTAAGTGTTTGATAATGATGTTTAACGCCTGTTTTTTGGGCAACTTCTTTGGCATATTCCAGTTCATTGAAGGATTCTTCTTCAAAACCAATTGAAAAAGTATCAAAATGGGCGTGTCTGGAAGCTATTACCGATGAAACCAGCGATGAATCAATTCCTCCCGAAAGAAAACTACCCACAGGCACATCGGCAATTAACCTTTTTTCAATGGCATCGTGAATTAACCCATAAATATTATTCTTCCGGACATTTAAAGGGATTTTTCGGGCTTTTTCAATCTCGTTTTCAAGATGATAATACCTCTTTTTTTGAGTAGTATTAAAGGCTAAATCGTAAACCAGATAATGGCTTTCGGGCAATTTTTCTATTTCTTTGAAAATGGTTTTACCTGGTCCAATATACTTCTGGTAAAAATACTGGTTCAGGCTTTTATTGTCAATGGTTAAAGCGTTTGAATAACAAGTAATTGCTTTTATTTCAGATGCAAATACAAAATCACTCCCTGAAATCCTGTAAAAAAGAGGTTTAACCCCAAACCTGTCGCGCGCGAGGAAAAGAATATTTTTTTCTTTATCGTAAATACAAAAAGCCCACATCCCGTTAAAATGCTCAAGGCAATTGTAACCCCACTCTTCATAGGCATGTAAAATGACTTCGGTATCTGAATTTGTTGAAAATGAATGGTTTTTTTGGATTAGTTCGTCTTTAATTTCAGGAAAATTGTAAATTTCGCCATTGAAAACAATTACAAAATGTTTGTAAATCATTGGCTGGTTGGCATTTTCAGAAAGGTCCACCACTGCCAGCCTTCGATGGCCAAGCGTTACATGCTCATCGATATAAATATCTTCACCGTCAGGTCCCCGGTGCTGTTGTACCAGGTTCATTTGCCTGATTAATTGTTCATTATTAAAATTAAATCCCGCTATTCCGCACATTCAGACTAGAGTCGTTTTAAACGCATTAAAAACATTGATGTATTCATTAACGATGCCTTTCCAATCCAGTCTGGATGCCATCTCGGCAGATTTTGACCCCATTCTGCCAAGAATTTCCGGATTTTTGGCTATTTCTGATAAAATTGAAGTAAGCCCCATTAAATCACCTGGGCTAAATACAAAGCCGTTTTCGCCATTTTTCACCAACTCCCGGGTACCGCCTACATCGGTAACTACAGGGGTTAATCCACATGCCATGGCTTCGAGCAGGGCATTACTCATTCCTTCGTTGTAAGAAGGCAAAACAAAAAAATCAGCACCATGATAAGTTTCAGGCATATTTTCACGTGGAATATAGCCCTTAAAGTTAATCAATTCATTTACTGATAATTCTTTGGCAAGCTTGATAAAATTTTCTTTTTCGTCGCCTTCGCCCACCAAATCAAGTTGAAGGATAATTCCATTATTTTTAAGATTTGACAGGGCTTTTATAAGTAAATCCTGTCCTTTTCTTTTAATAAGCCGGGCAGGGCAAATCATCCTCAAAGGAGTGTTGACTTTTTTTTGAACAGGATAAAACAAATTGGTATTCACCCCATTATAAATAAGACCAGTCTTAAGGTTTGGCTGGAATGAATTGATCATTACCATTTCAGTATTGCATTTGGCAATGATGAACTCAGCGTTTTTCCAGCTTTTTCTTATAACCAGTCCCAGTAGTTTATAAATTTTAGTGTATCGTTCTTCAAATCCCGGAATATCGGGCCCGCCCACCCTAATGATATAACTTAACCGCAATGTTTTTTTTAGCAACCACGATACAAAGCCAGCCGGAAGTGTACTCCATGCCATTGAAAAATCATATTTTTCCTTTTTGTTTAGTTGAAAGGCAAGAAAAAAAGCCTTGATTGCATATTTTATAAGTTCAGAATTACTGGCATGATGAATGTTTTTAATCCCAAGTGGCAGAAAAAAAATGCGTACATTATCAGAAAGCAGGGTCACTTTTTTTTCTTTATCAATTGTGGTGGTAATCAAATCTATTTTAATATCGAGATGTTGAACAAAACCCTGCAGAATGGCCTGGTTTACGGTACCTGTTCCACCACCAAGCGGGGGATATTCATTGTTTAACATAAGGATTTTAAGTAGGGATTTGTTAGCCACAGATACACAGATTTTTTATGATAGTCAAAGAACTACTCGTTTGGTATTCAGCTTCATCTCTCCAAAATTAATAATAAGGGCAAGCTTGTTTTCCGAAATTTTAAGATAATTGATTGCCCTGGCAACAAATTCGTCTACGATGGCCGAAACTGCTTTAATTTCGAGGATTATTTTGTCATATACCACAAAATCCGCGTAAAACTTGTGTTTTAATATTTGACCTTTGTAGTTCACAACATATTCTTTTTCTCTTTCGTAGTGTATATTTGCCTGTTTAAATTCCATTTCGATAGCATCTTTATATACTATTTCCAAAAATCCTGGACCAAGATTGTTGTGTACCTCCATACATATCCCAATTATTTTGTAGCTATCATTTTTGTAAATATAATCTTCCATTCTTTGTTTTTTACTTTTATAATGGTTCCATTTTCTCAGATAATACATATTAGGCGGCAATATAGATAGCCAGGGAATTTGGAACGATTCAATATCAAGTTCCACAAAACTTGCAGCGCGCTACTGCCCTTGAATTACCTGTCAACCCCTGTCTTTTATATTGCTTCTTGTGCGTTTGCAGTTTTTCTATTCATTATTTTATTTCTTCTCTTATCTTTTCAGCAAGTTGAAAATTCAAATCTTTATTAAGCTCCTTTTTGCATATTATTCGTCTTTTCAAGTTATAAATTCCAGGAAAAAAAGCAATAAATCTGTCATTTAATGATTTAAAAGGTAATATATGAATATGACAATGAAATATTGATTGTCCTGCTTCTTTATTTACAATTGTCCAAATTCTAATTCCGTTAGAGTTAAATGCTCATTGGACTGCTTTGGTTACTAAATTTATTGTTTTAATTAACCCTATATTGTCTATTTCACTTAGTTCCAAAATATTTCTTTTGTGTTCTTTCGGAATTACCAGATAAATTCCATCGACTCTGGTCTTTCTTAATTTATCTGTTATTACAATAAAATCTTGGCATTCATAAACCACTTGTTCTTTTTCTCTTTTTCCATTTACAATCTCACAAAAGGTACAATTTTCCACTTTATCAATATCCTATTTATTCTTGCACACATCTTTTTCTTTAGCTTACGCACAGCATCTGTGCATCTGTGGCAATCAATCGTTATTCATCAATATTAAACTTTTCCTTTATAATATAAATTGGCCTTGATCTTACTTCGTTGTATATCTTTCCGATATATTCACCAATAATCCAGACGAGCATAAACATAAAGCCAAGTAAAATAAATGAAGCTACAGCCAGCCATTTATAGAGATGGTAATATACATCATTTGCAATCGTGTCCCACAGCTGGTAAATTAAAAGTCCGGTTCCGGTAAAAATACTTACCAGACCAAGTACAAAACCAATCCGCAGCGGAAGAAAAGAAAAATCAAGAAAACCGTTCATGCCTAAAGTAACCAGTTTTTTAAATGAATAGCCAGGTTTTCCATGTTCGCGATCGGGCCGGTAATAATCCACAAAATCGTACTTAAAACCTGTCCAGGCAACCATTCCTCGCAGATACCTCGATTTTTCATCCATCTGGTTAATCTCCTCAAGCACTGCCCGGCTTATCAGCCTGTAATCGCCTACATTCCTTGGAATATCAATGTCGGCCATCCGTGCAAGTATACGGTAATAAAATCTGGAGGCCAATTTTTTCACCCAGCTGTCTTTTCTGAAATTGGTGCGGCGGGCATAAACAATGTCGTTCCCGGATTTCCATTTTTCAATCATCTGATCAATCAATTCGGGCGGATCCTGCAAATCGCAATCCAGGCTTATAATAGCATCGCCCTTTGCATATTTAAGACCAGCTGTTAAAGCAGACTGATGCCCAAAATTACGGCTCAGGCTTAAAAGTTTGACACGCTTGTCAGAGGCAGCAAGTTTGCTTATCACTTCTTTGGTTTTATCGCGGCTTCCATCGTCAACAAAAATAATTTCGAAACAGGTATCATGTTTTACAAGTAAATCAATGAGCCTGTTGTAAATAATTTCAACATTTTTTTCTTCATTAAAAGCCGGAATAACAAACGAATACATTTTTTGTCAGTTGTGATGATTGAGTAAAAATACGAAAGAGTTTTAAAAAAAGCCAAACTAATTTAGCCAAAGTCAAGCAATTCGTTGGAGTAAAAAAGAGATCCGTGTAAAACTGCATTAAATGAAAATTTCCTTTCGGATATTTTTTACTTGAAAAATAAAAATTATCGGATATTTTTTATTTTGTAAATAAGAATTATCTTTACATAAAATAAATAACTGATATGGAATTATTTAAAAGAAAACTTTATCACAAAATTGTTTCACAGATTAACGATAAAGAATTTGTCATCATTGCAGGCGCAAGACAAACAGGTAAAACGACTATTTTAAAGCAACTGGCCGGATATTTTGAAGACCAGCAGATAAAATATTCTGACCTGACGCTTGAAGATTTTTCCATTTTAACAAAACTGAATGAACATCCTGAAAATATCTTCAGTTTCGTTCCAAAACCTCAAAAAAATGAAAAGTTATTTGTACTTATTGACGAAATTCAATACCTGAAAGATCCAACCAATTTTTTAAAATTACTTTATGACAAGTATAGCCCTGATTTAAAGATAATTGCCACAGGAAGCAGTGCATTTTACATCGATTTAAAATTTAAGGATTCATTAGCCGGCCGGAAGCAACTTTACGAATTGGGAACCCTTGATTTTGAAGAATTTTTGCTTTTTAAAACCGGGGATAATAAACTTGAACTTGAATTGAATGAAATCCGTACAAATTCAGGTTACATCTCTGCACGCAGAAGGGAAATTCAGGGCTATTTCACAGAATATCTGACATTTGGATCATATCCTTCTGTTGTTTTGGCGTCAACTGCTGAAAAGAAAACAACGATTCTGCGGGAATTATTAAATTCTTATGTTAAAAGGGATATTTCGGAGGCAAATATTCAATATCCGGATAAATTTTTTTATCTCATGCAAATCCTGGCTGAGCAAACAGGAAATCTTTTAAATGTAAATGAATTATCTCAAACTCTCGGACTATCGGTAACCTCAATAAATGCTTATATTCTTATCCTGCAAAAGTGTTTCCATATAAGGCTGTTAAAACCTTTTTACCGAAACCTCAGAAAAGAGCTAACCAAAATGCCTAAAATTTATTTCAGCGATTCAGGTCTTAGAAATATCCTTTTAAACCAGTTTTTCCAGGTGGATCAGAGATTTGATAAAGGCGCTTTATTAGAAAATTATTTGTTCTTAAGGCTTACACGGTTGTATAGTGCTGATAACCTGAGATACTGGCGCACTACAAACCAGAAAGAAATTGATTTTATTGTTTTACACGGATTAGACAATGGTTTTGCTATAGAATGTAAGTTTCAGGCAGTGAATTTTGATATTGAACAGTATAAGCAGTTTCTGGAAGCCTATCCAAAGTTTCCGCTGCATTGTCGCTCGTATTACAGCGAAAAAAATGAGGAATGGGTTCTGGCAATTTAGGAGCGTATTTTTCCCATTCATAAATATATTTATTTTTGAAAAAATTTCAGATGAAAATGATACGGAATATTATTCTTTGCTTTGCTATTGCAGGATTCAGCATTCAGTGCAGTTCGCAAAATGATTCAAAATTGCCCGATGACAGGGGTTATATCGTTAAAACAGGCCAAATTGCGCCTGATTTTACCATAAATTTTACAAATGGCAATCCTGCTAAAAAACTATCTGACTACAGGGGAAAAATTGTGATGTTACAATTTACCGCAAGCTGGTGCAAGGTTTGTATCCAGGAAATGCCCCATATCGAAAGCAGGATATGGCAACCCCTTAAAGGCAAAGGGCTTGTCTTATTTGGGGTTGACCGCAAAGAAAAGCCCGGGGAGGTAATAAAATTTGCCGGAAAAATGAAAATTTCCTACCCTCTGATTTTGGATGAAAACGGAAGTATTTTTGAAAAATACGCCGACCCGAAAGCAGGTGTTACCAGGAACGTAATTATTGACAGAGAGGGAAAAATTGTATTCCTTACCCGCCTGTTCGATGAAAATGAATTTAATGAAATGGTGAAGAAAATTGAAGAACTTCTTAATGAATAAAATTTCTAAAATACAAATAACAAACAATTTAGAATCCTTTTGATTCAGATTCGAGGTATTTGAGACAAAACAAAATTCAAAGGCATAAAATCTTATAAAAAAGACAACCTGGTATTATTCCCTGTATAACAATACGGCCATTTAATAAAATTTAGCATTTGAATGATCAAATAGCTCAAGGAATCCATGAAAAGAATCATTTAGTTATTGTAATTTTACGGCCTGAAAATCAGCAATTTTAAAAAATGGACAAAAAATACAGCATATTTACCGAAATTAAAAAGAGGGTTTTGGTGCTCGATGGCGCCATGGGAACCATGATTCAAAGATTCAGACTCACGGAATCAGATTTCCGGAGCGACAGGTTTAAGGATTTTACCATAGACCTGAAAGGGAATAACGATTTATTATCAATAACAAAACCTGAAATAATAGAAAATATTCACGAACAATACCTTGAAGCAGGTGCAGATATTATTGAAACCAATACTTTCAATGCCAATGCAATATCGCTTGCAGATTACAAAATGGAAAGTCTGGCTTATGAACTAAACCTGTCGTCTGCAAAAATAGCCAGGCACGCTGCGGTTAAATTTACTGCCCAAAATCCTGAAAAACCACGATTTGTTGCCGGTGCCATTGGCCCGATGAACAAGACCACGTCTATGTCACCCGATGTAAATGATCCGGGCTTCAGGGCTGTTACATTTGATGAAGTTAAGGAGGCGTATACTACACAGGTAAAAGGATTACTCGACGGAGGCGTTGATATTCTTTTGGTCGAAACTATTTTTGACACCCTCAATGCAAAAGCAGCTTTATTTGCCATTGATGAAGAATTAGAAGCAAGAGGATTAAAAGAATTTCCGGTGATGGTTTCCGGAACTGTCACTGATAAAAGTGGCCGCACTTTATCGGGTCAGACCATAGAAGCATTTCTGAATTCCCTCTCACACATTAAACTTCTGTCAATAGGGCTAAATTGTGCCTTTGGTGCAGCCGATATGGAACCATATATTGAGGAATTGTCAATAAAATCGCCTTTTTACATCAGCTCGCATCCTAATGCCGGCTTGCCGAATGAATTGGGTCAATACGATGAAACACCTGAAAAAATGGGATTGCAGATAAACGAATTCCTGAAAAATAAATATGTCAATATTATTGGAGGCTGCTGTGGAACCACGCCTGAGCATATCCATGAAATTTCACGCCTGGCATCACAATCCTTAAAACATGAAATTCCTCATCTGCATATTGAAACGCGGCTTAGCGGACTTGAACCGCTTACCATAAGCAAACAAAGTAATTTTATAAATATCGGGGAACGCACCAATGTTTCGGGTTCCATTAAATTTGCAAAGCTAATCCGTGAAGGAAAATACGAAGAAGCCCTTAGTATTGCCCGACAGCAGGTGGAATCGGGTGCGCAGGTAATTGATGTAAATCTCGATGATGCCATGCTGGATGCGGAAAAAGAAATGGTGAAATTCCTTCACCTTGTTATGTCAGAGCCCGATATTGCAAGGGTTCCGGTGATGATAGATTCCTCGAAATGGAATGTAATCGAAGCAGGGTTAAAATGTCTGCAGGGAAAAGCCATTGTCAATTCCATAAGCCTCAAAGAAGGCGAAAACGTGTTTCTGGAACAGGCCAAAAAAATTAAGCGCTATGGTGCAGCTGTAGTGGTAATGGCTTTCGATGAAAAAGGACAGGCAAGTTCTTATGAACAAAAGATTGAAATTTGCGCCAGGGCTTATAAATTGCTTACCGAAAAAGCAGGATTACCACCCCAGGATATTATTTTCGATCCCAATATCCTTACAATAGCCACCGGCATTGAAGAACATAATAATTACGCGGTTGATTTTATAAATGCAGTAAAGTGGATTAAGGCAAATCTTCCACATGCCAGGGTAAGCGGTGGAATCAGTAATCTGTCATTTTCTTTCAGAGGGAACAATGTGGTCCGCGAAGCCATGCACTCGGTTTTCCTGTATCATGCCATACAGGCCGGGCTTGACATGGGAATAGTAAATGCGGGTATGCTTCAGATTTACGATGAAATTCCAAAAGATCTCTTAGAATTGGTAGAAGATGTTGTTTTAAACAGAAAGCCCGAAGCTACTGAAAACCTCATAAGTTTTGCCGAAAAAATTGTTCAATCATCAGAAAAACAGGTGGTCAAGGACGATTGGCGGGAAAATCCGGTAAATGAAAGACTCAAACATTCATTGATAAAAGGTATTACAGAATTTATTGAGGCAGATGTGGAAGAAGCCAGAAAAAATCATAGCTACGCCCTTGAAGTAATTGAAGGGCCGCTGATGGATGGGATGAATGTGGTTGGCGATTTGTTTGGCAGCGGAAAAATGTTCCTTCCTCAGGTGGTAAAAAGTGCGCGTGTGATGAAAAAAGCGGTGGCAGTTTTACTACCCTATATAGAACAGGAAAAAGCGGTGAAAGGAACAGGAAGTTCGGCAGGTAAAATTCTGCTGGCCACGGTTAAAGGTGATGTGCATGATATCGGAAAAAACATAGTTGGCGTGGTTTTAGCCTGCAATAATTTTGAAGTCATTGACCTTGGTGTGATGGTTCCTGCTGAAAAGATATTAAATACTGCTTTACAGGAAAAAGTTGATATTATTGGACTCAGCGGGTTAATTACCCCTTCGCTTGACGAAATGGTGCATGTAGCCAAAGAAATGGAAAGAAGAAATATTACTATCCCGCTGTTAATTGGTGGGGCCACTACTTCAAAAATCCATACTGCTGTTAAAATAGCGCCTTCATATAGTTCACCAGTTATACATGTATTGGATGCATCAAGAAGCGTGGGGGTGGCAGGCAACCTGGTTTCAACTGCTGATAAATTAAGGTACACAGAAGCAATAGACAAAGAATACGCGCAAATTCGTGAAAATTACCAGGGAAAAACCAGAAAATTTGTAAATATCCACACGGCCAGGGATAACAAATTCAAAGTTAACTGGGAAGAAGATTTTATTAAAAAGCCAAATTTTATCGGGTTTAAAGAATTTAAAGATTATAACATACAGGAAATAAGACCATTCATTGACTGGACCTTCTTTTTTAATGCATGGGAAATAAAAGGGAAATACCCTGCCATATTTGATCATCCCGAAAAGGGAACTGAAGCCCGTAAGCTGTTTGACGATGCCAACCGGCTGCTCGACCGTATCATAAATGAAAAAATGCTTAAAGCCCATTCCGTTGTTGGCATTCACCCTGCTGTTGGCGATGGAGATTCAACCATTGTATACAACAATACAGATGATAAAAAGGTTATCGCTGTATTTCACCATTTACGCCAGCAAACCGACCTCGACAATGAAGATAACCAGGATTATTATTCGCTTTCAGATTTTATAGCGCCTAAAGAAAGCGGATTAACTGATTATTTGGGAACTTTTGCAGTCACTGCCGGCATTGGGGTAGATGAATGGGTTAAAAAATTTGAAGAAGATAATGATGATTACAATGCCATTATGATAAAACTTCTAGCCGACAGGTTGGCCGAAGCATTCACGGAACTAATGCATTTGAAAGTCAGGAAAGAAATCTGGGGATATGCCCCGAACGAAAACTTTGGATTGGATGATTTACTCAAATCCCGTTTCCAGGGAATCAGGCCTGCTTTTGGATACCCGGCCTGTCCTGATCATTCTGAAAAAGAGGTATTGTTCAACCTTCTTGATGCCAAAGAAAAACTGGGCCTTGTGCTTACTGAAAATTTCGCTGTATGGCCGGCTGCAACGGTCTGTGGTTTGTATTTTGCCTCCCCGTTTTCGAAATATTTTAATATTGGTAAAATAAATAAAGATCAGCTTGAGGATTATGCAAAAAGAAAAGATATTTCAACAGATTTGGCTGAGAAATACCTGAATGCAAATCTTGGATACTAAACAAAAAAATGCGATGCAAAAACAAACATCGCATTTTATTTTTTACCTAACCTATAATCATTTTCTTCACGCAACTGAATAAGAATTAAAAATAAATACAACGTTTTGATTTGGTTAAACCGGCATTATTTGTAGGGTTTATTAAGCGTTAGGGCAATGAATAACCGAAAAAATCCATTTTAAAACCATTTATCAGATTGAAAACTTTTCATCACCTACAATATATTTGGTTTAAATAATATAAGACAAATTGAAGCCGGGGTTAACTCCATCGTTTCTTCATTTCAGCCCAAATTGCTATTTCACCAGTGCATTACCCCAAAGACCTTTAAGTAGTTCTAAATTACTTTACAATAAATACTATTAAAACTGTTTAAATTTGTAAAATTATTATCTGATTTAAAACAGACCTATTAAAATGACCAGTGAATTTATAATTATAAAAACGTTTAAATCGCCGTTTGGTGACCTTTTGCTTGGATCCTACAATAAAATGTTATGTCTATGCGATTGGAAATACAGGAAAATGAGAGATTCAGTTGATAACAGGATAAAGAAAAATTTAAAATCCGATTATAAAGAAGGTAACTCAGATATTACAGAAGAAACCATTCGTCAGTTGAATGAATACTTTTCGGGAACAAGAAAATCGTTCAACCTCCCACTATTATTGTCAGGTTCGGAATTTCAGGAAAAAGTATGGAACGAACTTATCAAAATTCCATACGGAAAAGCAATGAGTTATTTGGATTTGACCAAAAAAACAGGCGATGAAAAAGCGATAAGGGCTGTGGCTTCGGCCAATGGAGCTAATGCAATTTCCATCATTGTGCCCTGTCACAGAATAATTGGTACCGATGGTAGTTTGGTTGGATATGCCGGTGGGCTTAATACCAAAAAGAAACTCCTGCAACTCGAAGGATATTATCCTGTAAACCAACAGCTTAGTTTATTTGACTGATAACAGGCTGAATTACATATTTTACTTAAATTTAATATATCCAACGAATTATATATTTTTGCTCCCTGAAATAAATCCTTAGCATGGAATACCAGATTCAAACCCTTCCAAATGGAATCAGGCTGGTGCATTGTCAAACTGACGGGCCGGTTGCCTATTGCGGGTTGATAGTAAATACCGGATCGCGGGATGAATTGCGCAATGAACATGGCCTGGCCCATTTCATTGAACATGCTGTTTTTAAAGGTACAACACGCCGCAGATCCTATCATATACTCAACAGGCTCGAATCCGTGGGGGGCGATATTAATGCCTACACAACCAAGGAAGAAACATGTATACATACTGCTTTTTTAAATAATGAATACGAAAGGGCCATTGAACTATTGTCAGATATGATGTTCAATTCAAATTTTCCTGCCCATGAGATTGAAAAGGAAAAAGATGTGATTATCGATGAAATTAATTCTTACAAAGACAATCCATCAGAACTTATTTTTGATGAATTCGAAGATTTAATGTTTAAAAACCTTTCGTTGGGCCGGAATATTCTTGGAGAACCAAAAAAAATCAAGTCATACACGCGCATCCATCTTCTCCGGTTCAAAGAAAAAAATTATTCTACCAATCAATTTGTTATCTTTTCGTTGGGAAAAATAGATTTTAAAAAACTTAGCCGTATTGTAAACCTTTATTTTGCTGATAAACCGGCAAAACCGGCAGATTCCAGGAAAAAAGAAAATCCACAATATACACCGTTTTCAATAACCCGGCGGAAGAATACCTACCAACTGCACTGCATTATTGGAAACCTGGCCTATAACTACTACGATGATAAAAGAATTACACTGGGCCTGTTAAACAATCTGCTTGGGGGAAACAGCATGAATTCACGATTAAGTATGGCCCTCCGTGAAAAAAGTGGTATTGCCTACGATATCGAGTCAAATTACACCGGATATTCTGACAATGGAATTTTCAGCTTGTATTTTGGCACCGAAAAGGATAAACTGGATAAAAGTCTGAGATTGATAAAGAAAGAATTTAATAAACTTAAATATAATAAGTTAGGTGTTCAGCAACTACACCGGGCAAAACAGCAATTAATTGGTCAGATTGCCATTGGGGCTGAAAATAAAGAAAATTTATCGTTGAATCTTGGTAAAAGCCTGTTGTTATTTGATAAAATTGACGATTATACTGAAATAAACAGGAGAATCTTAGAAGTTACCGCCTCTGAAATACTTGATGTTGCCAATGAAATCCTCGATGAAGAAAAACTTTCGATGTTAATATACGAATAAAATATATTAATGAACAAACTTGAAAAATATATTCTTGATCACACCGAAACTGAAGATGAAATTTTAAAACTTATCGACAGGGAAACAAATCATAAAATACTAAATCCGAGAATGTTATCAGGACATTTGCAGGGAAAAGTACTTGAAATGATTAGTAAAATGATTCGGCCCGACTATATTCTTGAAATAGGAACATTTACAGGTTATTCAGCCATTTGCCTGGCCAAAGGCCTTCACGAAGGAGGCGTACTTCATACCATCGAAATAAATGATGAACTTGAGGCCTTTACAAAATCATTTTTCAAAAAATCAGGTCTTGAGGATAAAATTAAATTCCATGCAGGAAACGCGGAACATATAATTCCAACACTGAATATTACATTCGACCTGGTTTTTATAGATGGCGACAAGCGCGAATACCCTGAATATTACAGAATGGTTTTCGATAAAGTAAGAAATGGTGGTTTTATTCTGGCTGATAACGTTTTATGGAATGGAAAGGTAGTTGAACCGCTAAAACAAAACGATGATTATACCAAAGCCATTATTGAATTTAACCAAATGGTACAAAACGACCAGCGCGTTGAAAACGTGATATTACCTATTCGTGATGGGATTATGCTGATGAGGAAAAAATAGATCAAGTTGATTTTATAACTTTCTTCATATCTTTCTTTTCAGGACAAGAAAACACCTTATCATTATATTTTACTGCAAATCCTGATTTACAAATACCCAGACAATTTGATTTTTTTATTTTTCTCTTTTTTAAGAATGCTTTTGCATATTTTTTTAGCTTTTTCTCAGGGTCTGCTTTCTTGCATGAATGTCCCCTGCAAATCTTTAATTTATCCTTGCTCATTAAATCAGGTTTTCATTTTTTTCTTTTTGGCAGCAGGAAATAGTATATTATTCAATATCAGCCTGTAACCGGGTGAGTTTGGGTGTAAATCAAGGTTCGTTTTCGGATCGCCCACAAAATGCTGGTAATCTTCAGGATCGTGACCCCCGTAAAACGTCCATGTACCCTTTCCAAATTCTCCGTGAATATATCTTGCTTCGTTTGCGGGCTTGTTTTCGCCCATTATCAATACGTTCGATTTTATAAGGTCTTTATTAAAAGCCGTTGTCTGGCCCATAAATCCTTTGATAATTTTTTCATGATTTTGGCAAAGCATGGTTGGAACCGGATCCCACTTGGCTGAAAAATCAAAAAGATAGAAAAAATCGTTTCCCTGCGAAAGCCTTCTGTAGGTGGTAACATCAATATCCGAAAACTTATATTCAAAAGGATTTTGGTTCAATACAAAATCTTTAAAAGCAAAGGTTTCTTTATAGTCCAATTTTGATTGCATATCAGGATCCGCCGGATCGCCATCGAACATGGGTGCACAAATATCAGTATTTCCTACTGCCAGAACAATATCATAGGTGTCGGTTGCCGAACACATGGCAAATAAAAATCCACCGGCAAAAACATAATCTCTAATACTTTTTACTATGAATTTTTTTAATTCCGAAACCTTTTTATAGCCTAATTCAGCCGCTAAATCTTCCTGTTCTTTTTGTGCATTCTGGTACCAGGCGGTATTGGCATAGCTCCCGTAGAATTTTCCGTATTGTCCTGTAAAATCTTCGTGGTGAAGATGGAGCCAGTCGTATTTCGACAAATCCCCTTCCACTATTTCCTTATCGTAAATTACATCATAAGGAATTTCGGCATAGGTTAAAACCATCGTAACTGCATCATCCCACGGAAGGTTACTTTTTGGACAGTAAACTGCAATTTTAGGGGCTTTTTCAAGCTTTACCCTGTCCATATTTACATCAGGTCGTTGAATTTCATCAAATATTTGTGAAGCCTGAAAATCGGCCAGTATTTCAAAACTTACCCCCCTGATTTTACACTCGTCTTCAATTTCTTTTCTGTAATCGGTGATAAAACTTCCGCCCCGGTAATTCAACAACCAACTTACTTCAATGTTATTTTGCAATGCCCAGTATGCAATTCCATACGATTTTAAATGATTTTTTTGTACATCATCCATGGGTATCAGAATGGAGGATGCACTTACTGAATTACAAAAAATACTAAAAATTAAAACCAGAATTTGTTTCATTTTCTGATAATATTAAAATTTTAATATTTACCATCGCAAGTTGGTTCAACAATTATTTTCATAACTTTTCAAAATTACTTATTAACGATTAATAACCTGCCTGCAAGTATTGAAATTATACTGAACTTAAATGTTTTGAATAAACGACAATCCAGTGAAAATGCGCAATTTCAAATTTTCTTTATTTAGATTTCAAGCTAAAATGGAGGCTCCTGTTCAAAATGTTGGTATCCCGTAAAATCAGTATTGCTTTTAATGTCTTCGTTCATTTTTGAGCTAATGGTGCGGGTAGTAAAAATTTCTGATCCAATGGCAGCCAAATCCAGTCCTTCATATTCTTCAAATTTGGCCAACTCGTTTCTGAATTTAAGTTTTATGTCCGTAACAGCTCCATTCCTGTGTTTTGCAATAATAATTTCAGCCAGGCCAAGTGTGGAATTTCCTTCAGCGTCTTCGGTAATTCCATATTTTTCTGGTCGATGGATGAACAAAACAAGGTCGGCATCCTGCTCAATAGCACCGGATTCGCGCAAATCAGAAAGCTGGGGCCTTTTATCCCCCGATCGCATTTCAACAGAACGGTTTAGCTGCGAAAGGGCTATAATGGGAATATCGAGTTCTTTGGCAATAGCTTTCAAACCCCTTGAAATATTACTTACTTCCTGCTCACGGTTTCCCCTGGTTTCGGGGGTACCGGTCATCAGTTGCAAATAGTCAATAATTACCATTTGAATATCGTGCTGGGTTTTTAAACGACGGCATTTTGCCCTGAGTTCAAATAATGTAATAGCCGGAGTATCATCAAGGTACAAAGGTGCATCGTTAAGGTTTTGAGATTTTTCGCTTAATTGCTGCCATTCGTAATTTTCTAGTTTTCCACTCCTTAGTTTTTCGCTCGAAAGTTCAGTTTCTGAAGCAATTAACCTGTTTACCAATTGCAAAGTTGACATTTCGAGTGAAAAAATGGCTACCGGAACCTTGTGATTAACCGCCATGTTTCGGGCCATTGTTAGAATAAAGGCTGTCTTACCCATTGATGGCCTGGCGGCAATAATTATTAAATCCGAAGGTTGCCATCCAGCTGTGATCCTGTCGAGGCTGGTAAAACCCGAAGGCACCCCGCTCAGGTTGTCTTCGCGTTTCGAAGCTTCTTCAATTTTATCTAAAGCCGCCCCTAAAACTTCCGAAATTTTTACAGTTTCGCTTTTTATATTGCCTTCAGCAAGCTGGAAGATAGAACTTTCAGAAAAATTCAGCAAATCAAGCACATCGATGCTGTCGTCATAAGCCTGCTTTTGAATATCAACGGCAACCCTAATTAATTCCCGCTGAATGTGTTTTTGAGCAATAATCCGGGCATGATGCTCGATATGCGCAGCCGAACCAACCTTACTTGTTAGCTTGGAAATATAATAAGCCCCGCCTATTTCATCGAGCTCTTTTGATTGACGCAGTTCTTCAGTAACCGTAAGAATATCAATAGGTTTGTAGGATTTTGAAAGCTCAACAATGGCATTAAAAATTTTTTGATGAGATGGATAGTAAAAACTTTCGGGCTTTAAAATATCCAAAACTTCAAGGGCAGCATTTTTCTCAAGCATAATCGCACCTAAAACTGCTTCTTCAAGTTCAAGGGCCTGAGGGGGTATTTTCCCTAATTCATTATCCTCAATCCTTTCGCTGATAACAGGTTTTTTCTTGGTGGCCATTTTGCTTATGTTTTAAAGAAGTGATTAAAAAAGAGGACTTTACTCCTCTCCAATTTTAAGGTTAAATTTGAATTTTTATTATTCTTCGATATATTTGCCCATGGCAACGTACTTTTCAATTCGGGCTTTTATAAGATTTTCAGGCATTATTTTCTTTAATTCACGAAGATCCCTAACTAGTACTTTTTTAGTTCTTTCAAACATTTCTACGGGATTTGTATGTGCACCACCAAGGGGCTCTTCAATTATTCCGTCAATAAGTCCCTGTTCAAACATATCTTTTGCTGTTAACTTAAGGGCTTCGGCTGCATCTTCTTTATAATCCCAGGTACGCCATAATATTTGCGAACATGATTCTGGTGAAATTACAGAATACCAGGTATTTTCGAGCATATAAACCTTGTCTCCCACGCCTATTCCAATGGCGCCACCCGAAGCACCTTCGCCGATAATAATTGTAACAATAGGAACCTTTATATTAAACATTTCGTACAAATTCCTGGCGATGGCTTCTCCCTGTCCCCGTTCTTCGGCTTCCAGACCCGGATAGGCACCCATGGTATCAACAAGTGTAACTATTGGTTTCTTGAATTTTTCCGCCAGTCGCATTAATCTCAGTGCTTTCCTGTAACCTTCGGGGTTTGCCATCCCAAAATTCCGGTATTGCCTCATTTTAGTGGTAGTTCCTTTCTGGTGACCAATAAACATAACTGTTTCACCTTCAAGCATACCAAATCCACCAACCATGGCTTTGTCATCGCGTACGTTCCTGTCGCCATGCAATTCAATAAAACTACCCTTTGTAAGGTATTCGATATAATCCAGTGTATAAGGCCTTTCCGGATGACGCGAAACCTGAACCCTTTGCCAGGCGGTAAGGTTATTGTAAATTTCCATCCTGGTTTTTTCGAGCTTATTGGTGAGCTCTTTAATAGTAACACTAACATCTACGTTACTTCTTTCACCAATTTCCTTTGCTTTTTCAAGTTGATCAAGCAACTCACCAATTTTTGATTCGAAATCAAGTAATACCATATTTTTTTAGTTGAAACGCGACAAATTTATAAATTTCTGAAAAAGATGCTCCCTGCTGTTTATAATTCAACGTTCAATATACAATTCAGTATATGTATTTAATTGAATTCAAAGTTGTTACAAAAACAAATACCGACTTATCAACACGAATTTTTTTTATTGTTAATATCAAACCACTTTGTCCTTCGGCGAATATCGGCATATTTAAAAATAAATTTTAAAATTAAATTTCAATGTCAATTAGATAAGGATTTTTTTCGAGGAAGTTGGTGTCTTTGTGTTTTAGTGGCGAAAACACTTTTGCCACCAACTTAGCGAAGCGATCACGAACAAAGTGAGTAAATCACAAAATCACAAAATCTCACCAAATCTTCAATAAATTGATATTTTATATTTGTCATTAACTAAACAACATTGAATTAAATTTAGTAATTGGTTACTTCCTGCTTATATTAATCACGTAAAAATTATGGGTAGAACATTTCTTATAAGGAATAGTTAATACCCTTTTTCATCGCTGTATACATGGTTAAAAATTTAGCTTTACCAAATTTACAATTAATTTGAACCACGTGTTTATTAAATCCCAAAATAAGTTTTAGAAATAAATTTTGCTGACTTATAATAAGAAGTGGTTCTAATGTTTTTATCTGGTAATTAAAGATATAATAAGTTCATTGGAATGATGTTTTTTTCAAAAGTTCTCTATATCAGGGATATAATGAATATACCTTATCGCGGACCAGGATGAATAGATTATTTCGTGAAAATACAAACCTAAGTGTAATTAAACTAATTTTTAATTAAAGACAGTAAAGTAATAATTAAAGTCATAATTATAGCTATATATAAAGATAGTCAGTGATAAAATCTGCTTCTGCCTGCAATCGTTTATTGTTCATGATTAATTAACAGTTCAGATTGTATAACTAAAATTAAAAACCATGAAAATTAATTATGTATTGCACCCCAACCTGATTACTTCAGAACCTGATGCCCATAGGGCAATTATTGTAAACAGGACCACTTATTCGGTAGAAGATGTTGTTAAACAGATTACCGGAGAAGGTTCTATATTAAAAGAAACTGAATGTAACGCGGTAATCGATTCATTTTTTAAGAGAATCGGACAAAACCTGGCTGAAGGAATTTGTTTCCACAGTGATTATTTTTCTGTAGGAATTGAAATTTCAGGCGTATTTGTAAGCGATAAAGATAAATTTGATGCTGAAAGGCATTTGATTTATCCAAACTTAAACCCTGGTAAACCATGGAAAGAACTACTTTCAAATGTAAAACCCGAAAAAGTAACCGCCGAAGAAAACAAACCCAGGCCGGAAATGCTTATTGATTTAAAGTCGAAAACCAATAACCAGGTTTTATCGCCTGGTGGAATGGCCGAATTGCAGGGCGCTTTGTTAAAAGTGGACGAAACTATGCAGGATGAGGGAATATTTATCCTTTCAACCAACGGAGGCGGCGAAACCAGGGTTAGCTATCTTTACATGAATTTCCCCAAAAGCATTCAATTCGAAATTCCTGAAACACTTGCCAAAGGAAGCTATAAAATTGAAGTTCGTAACCGAGCCCATAGTGCGAAAAATCTGAGAACTGGTGTACTTGGTTTTACTTTAAATGTTGCATAGACCAATAAAATGATGCCTATGATGTTAAGAAGCCCGGGATTACCGGGCTTTTTTTATGGATTCTGATTCCGGTTAAAATATATCCAAAGGCATTTAAGATTCTTTTAAATCACTTCTTTTTCAGTTGTGCTAATGCAATGAATATTAATCAAATACAGCATTATAATTTTACCCAACGACAAGGTGATTCTAATCACATAGCCTGTGTGATGGTAATCATGTTGCCGATGTGATGGTAATCATCTTGATGTGGTGATGGTAATCACTTAGGTAGGTGGGAACATCCCCGCAAAAAAAGTACCAGAAAAGTATTGAAAGACAGTTTTCATGGTGCTACCTGATCACTTATTGGTTAAAACTTACCATTTATAGGATAAAACATACCATTTATAAAGTAGAATATACCATCTGCAAAGTCATGATTTTTATCATACTTTTTATTTTCTTTTGATTTTACCTTAGTTGAACACTTGTATTATTTTAAGGTATTTTTGGTACAGTGCTGCGGGAAATTCTTAACCCGAATAATTCATAAGATTTATGAATTATTCTGACGACTATGAAAATGTAAGGGTTTCAGAAAACTGAAACGCCAACATTTACAAAGTCGGGGTTAACCTGAACTAATCAAAAACTTTAAAAAAATCTAAAGTTTATGAATAATTCAGGTTAAAAAGTCGTACTCCTCCTTATTATAATTAAACCAAAAATAGTATTGATGTTTGTTCCATTAACCTCAATACCGGCTCTTGTTGTGGCCAAAAAATGGATGGAGAAATTATTGTGTTGATACTTAAATAAAAGCAAATAATTGAATTAAAATGAAAAGACTTCTAAAACTAACCGGGCTGCTGATTTGCATAAGCCTGTCAGGACTTGCCAGGGCCCAAAACCTTAAAACCGACAGCATATTCAACTGGGGAAGAACCGGATGGGAACTCCCGGCCGATATGATTTCCGACCAGGAAGGCAATTTTTATGTAACCGGGAGTTTTTCGGGAGAAATGACCATCGGTCACCAACAAATCAAATCCTTCGGACAACGGGATATCTTCCTGGCTAAGTTTAATCCTGAAAAGAAGTTAATCTGGGCCAAAAGCCTCGGTGGTAAAGAAGACGATAATGCCTATTCCTTATTGGAACTGGATGGTAAGATATACCTGGCAGGGAGCTTCAGGGATGAAATTGGGTTCAACAATGGTACTATTAAATTAAAAGGCAAAGGGCTTACTGATGTATTTGTGGCACAACTTACCCCCGATGGCAACCTGCAATGGGCTAATCCTGTACTTAGCAGTGCACCCGCCCGGAAGGCATTTCTGGCCGCAGACAAAGACCATAACCTGGTAATGGCCGGTTCAAGCGAAGGCGAAGTTGAGACCTCCGGAACTGTAATTGGTTTGTCAGGAAAAGAAACAGTTTGGTACACAAAATTCAACAATACCGGAAAACTTGAAAACAGCGGCTATATAAATGGGAATGGACAAGTAATGCTCAGCAGTTTTTGTATTAGCAGTGCCGGTAACCTTTGCTTTGCGGGATGGTTTGATAAAAGCCTGGATGTGCAGGGGAAAAATATCATTTCCGAAGGAAAAACTGACGGGTTCGTATTGATGGCCGATACAGAAGGAAAACCATTTTGGCTGAACAGGGTAGGCGGGTTGTATGATGACTGTGTGAAATGCGTGGCATCTGATGACAAAGGGAACCTTTATGTAGCCGGGGATTTCAAATACAATATCATGCTCGACAAAGAATACACCGCCCGCCAGAATACCGATGTTTTTATTATAAAGTATAATACGGATGGACAGATTGCCTGGAGCAGGCAAATGGGCACAGAAGGTGAATCGTACAATACCTCCACCCAACTGGAAATGACAGGCAATGGAAAGTTTTTTGTAACCGGTACTTTCAGGGGAAAACTTCAAAACAGCCCTGAAGTAAAAACCAAAGGCAACAGTGGCAACGCTTTCCTGGCAAGGTTCGATACCGACGGAAACCGGAATTGGGCCATCGGTGCCACCTCCATGAACGAAAACAAACTCTGGATAAGGTTAAATAAAAAAGACCTGGGACTCTTTATCAGCGGGTATTTCAGCGAAGATTTTTCCATTGGGGGTTACGAACTTAAAAACCAGAATTATAAAGATATCTTTTTTGGAAACCTTGCCGATTGTGACCTGGTGCCAAAGGCCGAACTGGGGCCGGATACCTCCGTTTGCGCGGGTGCCGTATTAAAATCCAAAAAGAATTTTAAAAAATATCTTTGGAACACAGGCGAGACGAGCAATTCAATCCAGGTTAAAGAGGAAGGAATATATACTTTGCAAACCACCGACAGGTATGGCTGTGAGTCGTCAGATACAATAAAAGTAAATCTGAGGTCGAAACCTGTTGTAGAATTGGGCCCTGACACAGCCTTGTGCCAGGGAAACAAAAAAATAATCGTTCCCCGGGCCGGATATACCAAATACCTCTGGGAAAACGGCAGTGGGGAGAAAGACCGGGTAGTGGAAAGAACAGGAAAATACCGTTTACAGGTTACCGATTCGCTGGGCTGCACGGCTACCGACAGTATTTTGGTAAAAGTAAACGAAATCCCTGAGTTTTTATTAACCGACAATGGCTGGCTCGACCGGGATACCATTACTGTTGAAGCTTTAATAGAAGAGGGCGATTACCATTACGTTTGGAGCACCGGCAGTAACAATGCTCAATTCAAAATCTCTTCAGGGCAGCTAAAAGAACCGGCCGAAATAAGCCTTACCCTGAGCGACAAAAACCTGTGCAGCTGCACCAAAAGCCTTTTGCTAAAACCCAATGCTTTTGGAGGCAATAACAACGATAATGATTTAAATGGAGGCTACAGGATTTATCCGAACCCCGGAAACGGGCATTTTTACATCGAACCCATAGGAAAATCAGGCATAAAACAGGTGGAAGTCTTTGATCCTCGGGGGCAGCTTGTAAAAAGCATAACCAATGTTACGGTTTATCCTGTTGAAGTAAACCTTACAGGAAAAGCCAAAGGCACTTATCTGGTTCAAATCAGTGATGAAAAAACAGCGAAAGAAATTAAGGTGGTTTTGGAATAGTTACTCCTTTGAAATTTGACATAATTATACTTAATAATATTTAAATCAATAATATGCATATCATAAATAAAATTACTATCAAAATAATATCTTTAATTCTTTCACTTGCGGTTATATTTCCATATAGTAGTAAGGGACAGGAAAATACAAATGATCCATTAAGATTACCAGATGTAATTGGCAAATCACCTGAAGCCACTAGTTTAGGAAGGTTTGGAGATATACCTGTAAATGAGTTTACTGGCACGCCAGATATAAGCATCCCATTGCACACTATTAGTATTGGGGGATTAGAAGTACCAATTACACTCAACTATCATGCTTCAGGAATACAAGTTAACCAAGAATCTACTTTTGTGGGTTTAGGTTGGAATATTTTTCCTGGCGGATCAATTTCTTATATACCTGTGGGTGAAGATGAACGATTGATTTGGGGCAATGTTTCATACTCAACCTTTTTTAATTGGTCTCAATGGCAAACTGTTTTTGATCTCGACAAAGGATATCTTTTCGGTGAGAATGGACCATTTAATTATTCTCAAACTTATTCAACAGGTTTCTTCTTAAAATATGCGGAAAAGGCCTCTGCTCCTGAACTTGGAACAGCAATAGTAGATAATGTATTGGCTTCCTGGTGTGCAAATACACATGAAGGTGAACAGGATATTTATTCTGTTAATATATTAGGGAGATCTTTCAAATTTATTAGGCATCCGTCAACAGGCGAAATTATTTTTCTGGGACAAAAGACCAAAGATCGAATTCAATATTCTTATTCGAATTTTATAATAATCGATGCAAATGGTATTAAATATTATTTCAACGATAAAGAAATGGTTGGAACTAATAGTAATATGATTAATTGCTGGTATCTATCATTAATTCAGGATGCTAAAGGTAACTATATACAGTTTAATTATCAAAATTTTGGATCTATATATTCTATTCCACCACTAAGTGAAATCTATGTTGAAGCTGATCAAGATATAGGGCGCGGTCTTAACAGGAATCTCAGTGTTAATAATAGAAGTATCAACAATCTTTACCTTACAGGTATTGAAACTAATTTGGAAAAAGTTGATTTTCAATTTATTGAAGGAAGGAGGGATTTAACAGGTCCAGGAAAAAGACATTTAGACAAAGTAATTGTTAAAGATAAATTGAACAATAAAAATGTTAAAGTATATAAATTTGACTATAGCTATTTTATTGGAAATACCACAGGAGGTAATTATTTAAATGATCACATATTTATTGGCAACGTTGATCCAATGCCTGACGATGTTAGCTTGAGTTATCGTCTAAAGTTAATTGGAATGAAACAATTAAACCCTGATGATACAACAATATATGGACCAGAATATCATTTTACTTATGATGAAACATTTCCTTTGCCATGGAAAACTTCATTTTCAAAAGATTTTTGGGGGTTTTACAATGGTCAGGAAAACAATATTGATTTAGAGTTTGAAACAAAACATACCTTAATACCTGATCCTAAATTATATTCAGAAATAATACCTCAAGGTTATGAAACATTTAAAGGAGCAAATAGAAGCATGAGTAAGAGTTTTTCAGTATTAGGAATTTTAAAATCTATAACATATCCGACTGGTGGTAAAACTGAATTTGAATTTGAACCTCATATTTCAAACTCCAAATATGGAGGTACTGCTGAGGGTAAAAATGCGCTTTTTTCTACATTTAATTTATTGGTATCGGATTATAATGATAATTTAGTACCCAGCATTTCACACCCGGCAGAAGTATTCACCATAACTGACACGACAGAAATAATTATAAAGCCTTATCTCAACGCTTACGATTATAATTATCTGGATATATCTAACACTTATATTACACTTACAAAAGTTAATAACCCAGGTCAACAAATTGTAAGATATGATATCTTTTCAGATACTAGTTTATGGATTAAAGATTTTGTTTTACAACCCGGGACTTATGTATTATTATGTCATCTCGATGATAATATTCCATTTCCTGGAGTCGTAAATATGAAACCTATAGTTTATGCAAGTTTAACATATACTGTGAAAAATTCTTTACCACCAGAATTATTGATAAATTATAGCGGTGGATTAAGGATCAAATCATTAACCAATTATGATGAAAAAAATAATCTAACCTCTATCAAATCATATTTATACGATAATGGTTCAGAACTAAAACCATCAATGTTTTATTACCATACCCAATATGGTTTTACGAAAGTTGTAGAAACTGGTTATGATGCATATGGGAATAAAAATCCTCCCCTTTATTTATATTCTTTGGGGAATAAATACACCTATTCCTCTGATAATATGGTACAGATGTCAGGTTATGATGTAGGATCATCTGTAGGATATTCAAAAGTAGAAATTCAAAATAGATCCAATAATGGTGCAAACAATGGAAAGGAAATTGCTTTTTATAACCTTTATCAACCAACGCTTATGGGAGATCGTTATTTTTATGTTCAGCCTGGATTAATCGCAGCAGGTGATTTAACTAAAAGAGTATATTTAAATCAAACAAATGATACCGTAAGAAAAGAACAATTTGAATATAATGAAATAAGCGTAAGTAAAAGGTTTTTAAATGCAGAGTTTTGTAATAATTACTATGGTGATGATACACATAAAATGGGTGATTTTACTCAATATTCAATATTAGTTTACCTAAATAAAAGTTTCTTCCATTTTTTACAAAAGAAAAGTACATTTGACTATTTAGGTGGAAAACTGTCCGGTTTTACGGAGTACTCATATGATACAATCAATTACTGTTTAGATGAAGTAATTGAATTGACAAGTAATGGTAAATTAAAAAATACTAAATACTCATATCCTCATGATTTTTCAACTTCGGTTTACCCTTCAATGGTATCGCTAAATCAAATTAATCCTGTTATTGAGCAAACTAATCTATTAGATGGAACACAGGTTGATTATTTGAAAACTGATTATAATCTAGTAACTTCCCCAAGTAATCCGGTATATTTACCCGGGAAAATATATACCAAATATAAAAATGGATTATTGGAAGAGAGGATCTCTTATGATTTTTATGGGGAAGGTGGAAATATAATACAGTATCACAAAACAAATAATATAAATACTTATTATTATTGGGGCTATAACAACCAATATCCTGTTGCTAAGATAGAAAATTTGGCATATTCTGAAATAGATCAAAACCTTAAAACTTTACTTGACAGATTAGATGATATCAATTTGACAAATTCAGAACTACAATCTTTAAACAATTCAATAAGGAATTATAGTTCTTTAAATAATAAAATGGTCACCACCTTTACTTATAAACCTTTAGTCGGGATAAAAACCCAAACCGATCCCAACGGCAAAACCACCTATTACGAATACGACAGTTTTGGGCGATTGGTAAGAATCCGCGACAACGATCAGAATATTATCAAAGAAATTGACTATAAGTATAAAAACCAATGATTCATTAACCTCTGAATAAGTAAACTATTTATGAAAAATATACTAACCATCTTTGTTGTGGCTTTATTGACCCTTTCTGTCCAGTATGTAAAAGGCCAATGTATAACCGGCATTTACCCTACGAGCAAGAGTTTCACTTCAAGTGGAGGCTCAAGTACATTTTATATCTCCACAAGCAGCAGCTGTTCCTGGTCCTTTAGCAATAGTTACTCCTGGTTAAGTTTTTCACAAACATCGGGGACGGGTGGCACAACAATTACAATTACCTGCCAGGCCAACTATGGCAACGCAAGATCTGCCAGTATATCCATTGGCAGTTATACACTCAGTATTACACAGTCTGCCTTTGTAACACCTACCCCTTCAACGCCTACAGTTGTAAACAATTGCGGAAACTCCGTGTTAACCAGGGGAACCCCTCCTTCAAACGTTACCTGGTATTGGCAAACTTCAGCATCGGGAACCAGTACTTCAAACAGTAATTCGACCTTAACCGTTACTACTTCAGGCACCGCTTATTTGAGGGCATTGAGTAGTGGTGGAATTTGGTCCACCTCAAGTGCTTCAGTTGTAGTAACAGTAAACCCAAATAGCGTGGGGGGAACAGTATCAGGCACAACTACCATTTGCGCCGGTTCTAATAGTGGTACATTAAACCTAAGCGGATATACAGGTTCAATTACAAAATGGCAGAGTTCTGTTAATGGCGGAACAAGCTGGACAGATATTTCAAATACATCATCTTCTTACACCTCTGGAGTCCTTAACCAGACAACATGGTTCAGGGCTACGGTAAAGAGTGGAGTGTGCACTGAAGCAAATTCCAGTAATGCAATAATTACAGTAAATCCAACCAGCGTAGGTGGAACATTAGCCGGCACAAAGACCATTTGCACTGGTTCTAATAGCGGTACCCTAACCCTTAGCGGGCATACCGGGTCTATTTCAAAATGGCAGAGTTCTGTTAATAGTGGAACTAGCTGGACAGATATTTCCAATACATCATCTTCTTACACATCAGGAGCTCTTAGCCAGACAACTTGGTACAGAGTAGTAGTGAAAAGTGGCATATGCCCGGAAACATATTCCAGTAATGCAATTATTACAGTAAATCCCACCAGCGTAGGTGGAACAGTATCCGGCACGAATACGATTTGTTCTGGTTCAAATAGCGGCACTCTAACCCTAAGCGGACACACCGGTGCAATTACAAAATGGCAGAGTTCCGTCAATAGCGGAACAAGCTGGACAGATATTTCAAATACATCATCTTCGTACACCTCTGGAGCCCTTAACCAGACAACATGGTTCAGGGCCACGGTAAAGAGTGGAGTGTGTACTGAAGCAAATTCCAGTAATGCTGTTATTACAGTAAACCCTAGTAGTGTAGGTGGAACAATTTCAGGCACAAAAACCATTTGTTCCGGATCTAATAGCGGTACGTTAACCCTAAGCGGACATACCGGTACAATAACCAAGTGGCAGAGTTCTGTCAATAGCGGTACAAGCTGGACTGATATTTCCAATACATCGGCTTCGTATACTTCAGGAGCTCTTAGTCAGACAACTTGGTTCAGGGCCACAGTAAAGAGTAGTACATGTCCCGAGGCAAATTCCGGTAATGCTGTTATTACAGTAAACCCTGCTAGTGTAGGTGGATCAGTTTCTGGTACTAAAACCATTTGTTCTGGCTTAAATAGTGGCACATTAACCTTAAGTGGTTATACGGGAACAATTACAAAATGGCAGAGTTCTGTCAATAGCGGTACAAGCTGGACTGATATATCCAATACATCGACATCGTATACATCGGGAGCACTTAGCCAGACGACCTGGTTCAGGGCCTCGGTGAAAAGTGGTGTTTGTTCTGAAGTAAATTCCAGTTACGCTAACATTACAGTCAATACAACACCAACCGTAAATATAACCGCCAGCCCGGGATTGGAAGTGAACAATGGTACCCCCGTTACCCTCACCGCTTCGGGGGCCACTACCTATAGCTGGTCGCCCGGGGGATCTACATCTAATCCCCTGGTAGTTACCCCAACAACTACCACTACATATACAGTAACTGGCACATCCAATGGCTGTAATGCTTCCAAATCTGTGGAAGTATATCTTAATATGCAAGTGGCCATTAGCTATGCACGGCCCAACCTGACTGTTACAGCGCAATATGGCAAGGGTACTTACACTTATATTTGGAATAACGGACAAACGGGGAGCAGCATTACTGCTACCCAAAACGGAACCTATACAGTAACTGTTACTGATGCTGCAGGTAAGCAAAAAACAGCATCGTATTCTGTTGACAATTTTGGGGATTTTAACCAGAATTATATTAAAATAACCGAACCACAGGAAGGAGGAATAACCCTGGTAACGGAAGACAAATGTTTGATTAATTACCAGTATTTCGACGGGTTGGGCCGCCCCATGCAAAATGTTTCGGTAGGGGCAAGCCCTTATAAAAACCAGGCTGGGCAAAACATGGATATGGTGCAAATAATTACCTATGATGATTTTGGCCGTGAAGCTGAAAAATTTATGCCCTATCCTGTAGATAATAACGGAGGGTATATTTCGGGAGCCATAGTAAAAAACAAAAATTATTTTAAAAGCTTTTATAATAATGTAGAAGATACGTTTTGCACAGCCATTACCGATTTTGAACCCTCTCCTCTAAACAGGCCGGTTGAACAGGGGGCTCCCGGTAAGGACTGGCAGCCAATAAGAGGCCAGGCAAATGGGTTGCATACCCAAAGATTTGAATACGGCACCAATGATCCAGGCATTGTAAAGAAATGGAACATTATCGAACCAGGTATAAAGGCTGCAAATTATACCGAAAGTGGAACCTATAATGCCGGTACTTTGTATTTAAACACAGTTTACGATGAAAACCAAAAGCCGACCAAAGAGTACAAAGACCTGCAAGGGAAGGTGGTATTGAAAGAAGATGCAAAGGGAGGCCGCACCTATTATATTTATGACGATTTTGGCCTGCTTCGCTGCGTGGTGCCCCCAAAAGCAAACAGTACAGTTGATGACAAGCTTTGCTATTTTTATCGTTACGACGAACGCAAGCGCATGGTTACAAAGAAAATACCGGGGGCCGATTCCGTTTTATTGGTCTACGACAAGCGCGACCGCCTGGTTTTGAGCCAGGATGGGAATATGAGGGCAAAAACCCCAACCTCGCAATGGTTGGCCACCCTGTATGACAATTTCAACAGACCGGTAATGACAGGATTATTCAACAGCAATAATTCCCGTAATGCATTACAGAATTCATTTAATAGTAGTTTGAATTATATCCAGGCCAGCCAGTTGAATGACACCCTTAGTCAAACTTTTTATGACAATTATACAGGACTTTCTGGTTATAATTACCAGCCTGTTTACCTAACCACTTATAATTCATCAGTTAAAGGCCAAATTACTTATACTAAAATACGCTACAACGATGGTTCAAGAAAATGGCTGACCACGGTGAATTATTACGACGATAAATACAGGGTTATTCAAACCATAGCACAAAACCATTTAAGCGGTTCAACCGTGTTAAGCAATAAATACGATTTTGTAGGCAGGATTAAAGAAACAAAGCAGGTAAACATTGCTTCCGGAAGAACCGACAGCATTATGAAACAATTTGATTATGATAAAATGGGCAGGTTACTCGAAACCAAAATGAAAGTGAACAATGGCAGTTATAAAATAATTTCCAAAAATTCCTACAATGCCATCGGGCAATTACAAAATAAAAATGTTCACAATACTTCTGGTTCTGTATATCTGTTCAGGACAGCCTACAGGTACAATATCCGGGGCTGGATGACAACAATGGCCGATACCAGTAATAACAATCAAAGGCTTTTTAAACTCGATTTGGGGTATAACAGTGGTTCCAACCCGCAATTCAATGGCAACATATCATCCATGGCATGGAACAGTAAAATCCTGAATAACCTGAAAACTTATAATTTTACCTACGATGCCTTAAACCGGCTTACAGGGGCAAATTACACAGGTACTGGCAGCGAAAACTACAGTACAGGCTACCAGTACGATGCCAATGGAAACATTACCCATCTCGACCGCTATGGTTGGACAGGAGGTACCAATTATTCAAAAATAGATAGTTTGAAATATGCGTATTTAGGAAACCAATTGATTGGGGTTGACGATAAACAAAATAACCCTGTTTTTAACGAAAATGGATTTAAAGACAATGGTAATTTCCTTAATGCAAACGAATCAAACCCTTTGTCCTACGAATATACCTACGATTTGAACGGCAACCTTAAAAAAGATTTGAATAAAAAAATAAGCCGAATATACTATAATACCTTAAACTTACCTGATACGGTTGGATTTGAGCAAAAAGCAAAGATTGAATACTTGTATGACGCAGCAGGGATTAAACTCCGGCAAAAAGAATTTAAACTTGATGGAAGCTTAAATTCAGAAACCAACTATATTAGCAATTTCATATATAAAGGTAAAGATTCCCTGAATTTCATTGTTACCGACGAGGGCCGCCTGGTTAGAAAAGGAAATAGTTTTGAATTCGAATATTTTATCAAAGACCATTTGGGAAATACCAGGTTAACGGTGCAGGATTCATCGGGCCTGGCTGCCATAAAACAGGAGAACCACTACGATCCTTTTGGCTATGCGCTTAACCATTTAAGTTTTACAACTTATATAACCGACAAAAAAAATGACTACCTTTACAATGGGAAAGAGTTACAGGACGAGCTAGGGTTGGATTGGTATGATTATGGCGCCAGGTTCTATGATCCGCAGATTGGGAGATTTCCATGTATTGATCCGCTAGCTGATAAATTTGTTTGGGTTTCTCCTTACAATTATGCTGAAAATTCTCCAATTGCTTGTATTGATTTATGGGGTTTGCAAGCGGCAGGTTATCAGGCTATACAATTAATTACCGATTTAAAAATCCATTTTCAGACCACTCGAAATAATTCAAAAGCAAATTCAAAGGCAAATTCAAATGCTACAGTTTCAAAGGAACTTAACAATAAAAGTGCTCTTGTAAAAGCATTAGGAAAAGAGAACATAAATGCCCAAGAAGCAAATAATAATGGAGAGAAGGCAATGAAATTAACTGGCGGTGTACAAGTTTTCGGTGAAGAAAAGACGTTCAAAGTTGGTCCATTAAAATTTGGCGCTGGTATTAATTTTGGGTCAATTAGTGGGGAGTTTTCACCAAGTGGAAAAGTTACTGGAACTGCAACTACTGTCTCATCTAGTATAGATGCGGGTGTGTTACCAATATCAGGTTCAAGCGCATATCTTTCTCGAACTGAAGATTCTGAAGGTAATTCTGATTTTACTTCGGTAGACGGTGCATTTACGGTGCAATGGGGAAACGTCAATGTTTCTGACAATTTTGATCTTGGTTTCGAAACATCTGATGGAAATATTTCTGTTGGTATTAATGTGAACCCTGTTAATTTCTTAGATTATTGTATATATTCAATTCAGGCTACGATTGACCATGTTCAAAATTATTTTAATAATACAACAAATAATAGTTTTAATGGAAAAGGAAACCCATATGAAGAACAGCATTAATAGAACTATTTTCATTTTTATAATATTTGGTGTAGCTCATTTATCTTATTCGCAGCAGCCAGAGCAGATTCTGAAAGTGTTTTTTGAGAAATATTCAAATGAACATATTGATTCTGCATTTAAATATATTTTCAATACAAATAAATATTTGACTGAAGGAAATGAACAAGTAACAAAGATGAAGATTGAATTAAAAGAAGTTGTTGGGAAAATGGATAGTTTTGTTGGAATTGAGTTAATAACAAAAAAAACTCTAGGGGAAAGTATAGTTTTGTATAGTTATATGCTCAAGTATAAAAGACAACCAATTAGGTTTATTTTTACTTTTTACAATAATGGAAATTGGGTGTTACATAATTTCACTTATGATCTAAATGTCATTGACGAATTAGAGGAATCTGTAAAATTATATTTCCTTAAAGAGGTTATGGATCAGTAGATTGTGCATTGTCTTGTTCTGTTAACTTTAGAATATTTAATATTTGCGTTTTTATAATATTTTTTTCGACAATACAAAGTAGTATTGTTGTAAGTAAGACTAACAAAATCGAGATACATAATTGTATGTATAAACTGTATTCAAAATTTGAGTTTGATGGTATTGATAAATAACCGGCAATTATAAGAGAAATAAAAGTGGCTGATACAATAATTGTCAACAGATCTAACTTATACTTTACAAATACTTTACATTTTCCTTCTTCTAATTGAGAAATATTACCAATTAATAATAAATCGGGTAATGGAGAGTATTTATTTTTATTTCTGGTTATTCTGATGTGAGATTTACTAATCTCTCCATAAAATGGCTTTTTAGAAGCATATTTATTACCCAAAATCGTTCTTTTGGAATAATCAACTTGCCACTTCAAGATATCATATATCCTACTAGGAACTGAATTTATTATAAACGTTTCTTTATGAATAGTTATCACTATAAAGGAGTTTTTTATTGTGTGTATGCTTGTTTCGCTTTAAAAACACGAAAAGGGCATCCATAATCAAAAAGACCTGGCTCTTTGCTTCTTCTGGCAAATCAGAAACTTCCTGTATCAGTTTTAAAAGCACATTGTCCAATTTTAAAAGTGGTTTTGTCTAACAGGTAATCAATAGAAACATTAAGGGCATCGGCAATTTTGATAATCACATCTATAGAGGGCTTTACTTCGTCCCTTTCAGGCCTTCCAATTAAATCGCCTGAAGTTCCGCTCTTTCCAAGTTCGTTTTGTGAAACCTTTTTTCCCTTTCTAATGGTTGTAAAATGTTGTCCTAAATTCATACTAATGTATCAGCAAAATGATAGAAATAATAAGGATTAGACAAAGATAGCTGATAAAAATATCATAAACAAGTCAAATAATCCCCGTATTCTAAGACAAAAGCAAATTATTAACAACTTTCTTTAAGCTGCAAAACGAAATAAATTTATATAAGGCGTCCCTCTTTTAACAACGGCGAATACCCTATGGATTATTTTATTACGGATAATATTAATTGTACTCATTTTATTTTTGCCAAGTTCATTGACTCTACGGTTATAAAATAGCATCATTTCCCCCGATAGCGCGGACTTGCGGTCCGTGCTTATAATTATGTTTAAATTTTTATAACTGCTGCCAGCGTAGTAAAATTAAAGAGCCTTGCCAATGCAGGGCTTTTTAATTACAGCCCGGCTAGCGCGGACTTGCGGTCCGTGCTTATAATTATGCTTTAAATTTCTATAACTGGTGCCAGTGTAGTAAAAATAAAGAGCCTTGCCAATGCAGGGCTTTTTAATTACAGCCCAGCCAAACCAAGCAGCGCATCAAGTTCTTTGTCGGAGATATTTTCTTTGTCAGATTTGTCCCCCCGATAGCGCGGACGTCCCGTCCGTGCTGCTATAATTAGGCGTAAGCCAATGTAAAAACTACAACAAGTAACCAATTATAGACATCCCAATTCGGGGTGTTTTAAGATTTATAAATAAAGGCATTTATTAAATTAACCTGACTTGCCTTGAATTTACTATATAGCTTGTGCTGGTAAGTAATAGCTTGATAATATTGAGATAAATTCCATATCTTTGCCTTAATAAATCAAAAAGTTATGCCTGAAATTTTCAGAGAATTTGGATTTGTATTTTTCTTTTATGCCAACGAAGGTTCAGAACCAATTCATGTTCATGTAAGAAAAGCAGGAGGTTTTGCAAAATACTGGATTGAACCAGTGGAATTGGATTTTTCCCAGGGCATGAAAGTAAACGATCTTAAAACGGCTGAACAACTTATCATAGGGCATTTGGAACAAATAAAACAGAAATGGCATGAAATACATGGTAGCTGAATTGATGTTTATTGCAGAGAAAGCCTGGTGCGAAAATGAGATGATATGTATCCTGTTGTCAGATAAAAAAGAAATAAGATTTCCAGTTGTTCTTAACTCCAAATTAAAATCGGCAACACCGGCGCAGCGCAATAATATTGAAATTATCTGTAATGGAACCGGGCTTCACTGGCCTGACCTGGATGAAGATTTGTCAATTACCGGCATTATTGAAGGAAGATTTGGATATTAATTTCTACCCGGCATTGCGTCCCCCTTTCATGTCACAATTCTGTGACTTGTACCAGCATTGCAATTATAACAGGTAAAAACCCCGGCTAGCGCGGACTTGCGGTCCGTGCTTATAATTATGCTTTAAATTTCTATAACTGCTGCCAGCGTAGTAAAATTAAAGAGCCTTGCCAATGCAGGGCTTTTTAATTACAGCCCAGCCAAACCAAGCAGCGCATCAAGTTCTTTGTCGGAGATATTTTCTTTGTCAGATTTGTCATAGATGGAAAGCAAATAAACATGATGTTCAACTACTTTAACGCAGGTAATAACACGAGAACCACCACTTTTGCCTTTGTTCTTACTGGCAATTGCCATTTGTATTTTATAGCAGTCTTTGCCCAATGGGTCGCCTTGTTGTGGGTCTTGCTTTAACGAGCTGGCAAGCTCTTCTAAATCGGTTTTCTATGAAGGGTATTTTTTGGCTAGCTTCTTTAATTCCTTGTCGAAATTATTAGTGGAATAAATGCTATAGTTCATTAAGAAGCTCTTCAAGTGTTTTTAACTTCTTTTTCCCTTTCATGTGAAGTTCCACATCGTTTAATGCTCCCGATAGCGCGGACGTCCCGTCCGTGCTGTTATAATTAGGCGTAAGCCAATATAAAAACTACAACAAGTAACCAATTATAGACATCCCAATTCGGGGTGTTTTAAGATTTATAAATAATGTCATTTTATTAAATTAACCTGACTTGCCTTGAATTTACTATATAGCTTCTGATGGTAAGTAAATAGCCTAATAATATTGAGATAAATTCCATATCTTAGCTTTAATAAATCAAAAAGTTATGCCTGAAATTTTCAGAGAATTTGGATTTGTATTTTTCTTTTATGCCAACAAAGGTTCAGAACCAATTCATGTTCATGTAAGAAAAGCAGGAGGTTTTGCAAAATACTGAATTGAACCAGTGGAATTGGATTTTTCCCAGGGCATGAAATTAAACGATCTTAAAACCGCTGAACAACTTATAATAGGGCATTTGGAATAAATAATAAAGAAATGGCATGAAATACATGTTAGCTGAATTGATGTTTATTGCAGAGAAAGCCTGGTGCGAAAATGAGATGATATGTATCCTGTTGTCAGATAAAAAAGAAATAAGGTTTCCAGTCGCCCTTAATTCCAAATTAAAACTAGCGACACAGGAGCAGCGCAATAATATTGAAATTATCTGTAATGGAACCGGGCTTCACTGGCCTGACCTGGATGAAGATTTGTCAATTACCGGCATTATTGAAGGAAGATTTGGATATTAATTTCTACCCGGCATTGCGTCCCCCTTTCATGTCACAATTCTGTGACTTGTACCAGCATTGTAATTATAACAGGTAAAAAACCCGGCTAGCGCGGACTTGCGGCCCGATAGCGCGGACGTCCCGTCCGTGCTGCTATAATTAGGCGTAAGCCAATGTAAAAACTAAAACAAGTAAGCCAGGCTAGCGCGGACAAGCTGCCCGTGCTTATAATTATGTTTAAATTTTTATAACTGCTGCCAGCGTAGTAAAATTAAAGAGCCTTGCCAATGCAGGGCTTTTTAATTACAGCCCAGCCAAACCAAGCAGCGCATCAAGTTCTTTGTCGGAGATATTTTCTTTGTCAGATTTGTCATAGATGGAAAGCAAATAAACATGATGTTCAACTACTTTAACGCAGGTAATAACACGAGAACCACCACTTTTGCCTTTGTTCTTACTGGCAATTGCCATTCGTATTTTATAGCAGTCTTTGCCCAATGGGTCGCCTTGTTGTGGGTCTTGCTTTAACGAGCTGGCAAGCTCTTCTAAATCGGTTTACAATGAAGGGTATTTTTTGGCTAGCTTCTTTAATTCCTTGTCGAAATTATTAGTGGAATAAATGCTATAGTTCATTAAGAAGCTCTTCAAGTGCTTTTAACTTCTTTTTCCCTTTCATGTGAAGTTCCACTTCGTTTAAGGCCTCCTTTAGCCCATCAACAAACTCTTGTTGTTTGCGTGTAAGTTTTTTCTTTTCGGCTTTAATTTCTGTTGTAAAGCCTAGGCTGTTGACTAGTTCCAAAAAGAAATCCAACTTATTTTCAGGAATATTTTTAACTAATATCTGCTCCATAATCGAATATTTTGAATAAAACGATTTAAATTGTTAAAATGCAAATATACGATTTTAGCTCAAAAAAGGCAATCCCCATCTGATGCAATTTTTTCCCTTCTTTCATGAAAATCGTCTTTTGCTAAGTTATTGAATAAGACTGCCACATTTAAAACATGAAAAGCCTTGCCAAAGCAGGGCTTTTTTAACTCCCGATAGCGCGGACGTCCCGTCCGTGCCGCTATAATTAGGCGTAAGCCTATGTAAAAACTACCTCAAATAACCAAATATAGACATCCCAATTCGGGGGTGTTTTGCCTGACTCACCCCCATCCCTTCTCTGCAAAGCAAAGAGGGGGGTCTGTTTGAGGGGAAAGCGGTATTTAACTTTAAAACTTTTCGGTTTCCAGTATTTTTAACCATCGAATTTTATGCGTCAGAAGGATTTTCAAATAATGTTAATGGTTTAGGCGTCAGTCACCCCCCGATAGCGCGGACGTCTCGTCCGTGCTGCTATAACTAAGCGTAAGCCAATGTAAAAACTACAACAAGTAACCAAATATAGACATCCCAATTCGGGGTGTTTTGCCTGACTCACCCGCTTCCCCTCTCTGCAAAGCAAAGAGGGGGGACTGTTTGAGGGGAGGTGGAGGCTGGATTTGGGTATTTTTGGTTTTCGGAATTTTTAACCATCGGATTTTATGCGTCAGAAAAATTTTCAAATAAAGTTAATGGTCCAGGCGTCAGTCACCCTTCTCTAATGATTTAGAGAAGGGCCGGGGATGAGTTTGAATTGGTAGTTTTACTGACTCACCCCCTTCCCCTCTCTGCAAAGCAAAGAGGGGGGACTGTTTGAGGAAAGGCTTTATTAGGCTTTAATGCTTTTCGGTTTCTGTAGTTTATTGACCCCAAAGGATGGTCACTGATTCGGCCACTGAGCCTGTCGAAGTGGTCGAAGTGAAACCTTTCGGGTCTGATTTCCAGGATGATAAGAATCAGAAAGATTTTCAAATAAAGTATTTGATTTAATTCTAAAGCTCCCTGGTTCGCAAGTGACATATATCAATAAAACTTACAACTTAAATGTGGCTGCATGATTGCCCTCTGTTCCTGCAATTTGAACCGAATGTCTCAATCCGGTGGAAATATGCTTTTATTTACAATTAAATATTTAATTTTGTATCAAAGCATATTACAGGCTTAAATGGTTTTAGTTGATTTACAAGAGCTATTTTTGTAAATATTAATTTAGATACGATGGAACTGACAATAAAAATACCGGAACAAATATATAATTCGCTTAAGCTACCAGCCAAAGACAGGGATTTATACCTGATAAAAGAACTTGCATTATTGTTATATGAGCAAGGTATTTTATCGTTCGGTAAGGCAAGACAATTTTCAAAACTGACTAAGTGGGAATTTCATGAAGAGTTAGGAAAACGGAAGATTGAACGCCATTATGAACTGAATAATTTAAATGAAGACCTTAACTATGCAGGATATAGCGGTATTTAATTCATCTCCGTTGATTAATCTTGCAAAAGCAGGCCAATTGGAATTGATTAATAAATTATTCCATTTCTGCTACATTCCTGAAGCTGTTTATAACGAAATCATTGTTGAAGGTAAGGATAAATCAGGATTTGCTGATGTTCAGTCGTTAATTAAAAATAATACTATTAAAATCAGGCAAATAAAAGATACATTATTAGCCAAAACCCTGCAGACAGAACTTGATTTTGGTGAATCAGAAGCAATTGTTTTAGCTACCGAAATAAAGAATTGTGTATTGATTATAGATGAAAGTGAAGGCCGCAAATTTGCGGATATATATGGGTTAAAAAAAACCGGTTTTATAGGTATTTTATTACAAGCTTATAAATTGAAATTGTTAGACGACATCGAGAAACCTTTAAATAAAGCAATAAATAAAGGATTTTGGATCAAAAAATCATTATTGAAACAGGTATTGGATACTATTAAAAATGTGAAATAAAATAGCAACAAATATATTCCCTATTGCTACTTTTCCTGTAAGTTATTTAATGTGAATAATAACCCCGGTCTACTCAGACTTATTGTCTGTGCTTAGCTTTAAAGTATTAATTTCCATAACTGATGCCTGAGTAGTAATTTTAGCAAATAAAAAATCATAAACAGCATAAATGAAGGTTTTCATCTTACTCACCCCTTACCCCCATAGCCGTCAACCCCTCTCTTTGGGCAAAAAGAGAGGGTGAGGAGCTTTGCTTATGTAGCTGAACTTAATTTTATGATTTGTAGGTTGCAAAATAATTGCACCGCTGTTTGAGCGTGAATCAAAATTATATAACAATGCTGCTTTTTAGGCGTCAGTCACCCTTCTCTAAAGCCTAAGGGAAGGGCTGGGGATGAGTTTGAATTGGTAGTTTTACTGACTCACCCCCATCCACTCTCTGCCAGGCATAGAGGGGTGACTGTTTGAGGGGAGCTAGTTGCATGCTATAAAACTTTTCGGTTTCCGGAATTTTTAACCATCTGATTTTATGCGTCAGAAAAATTTTCAAATAAAGTTAATGGTTTAGGCGTCAGTCACCCTTCTCTAATGATTTAGAGAAGGGCCGTGGATGAGTTTGAATAGGCTGCTTTACTAACTCACCCCCGTCCCCTCTCTTTGGGCAAAAAGAGAGGGGCGAGGAGCATTGCTTATGAAGCTGAACTTAATTTTATGATTTGTGGGTTGCAAAATAATTGCACCGCTGTTTGAGCGTGAATCAAAATTATCTAGCAGCTCCGCTTTTTAGGCGTCAGTCACCCTTCCCTAAAGCCTTAGAGAAGGGCCGGGGATGAGTTTGAATAGGCTGCTTTACTGACTCACCCCCTTCCCCTCTCTGCCAGGCGTAGAGGTGTGACTGTTTGATAAAAGGCTTTATTAGGCTTTAAAACTTTTCGGTTTCTGTAGTTTATTGACCCCAAAGGTTTTAGAAACCTTTGGGGTCTTATTTCCAGGACGATAAGCGTCGGAAGGGTTTATAATTAAGGCGCGAACGAGACGTCAGCGACAGCATGGGGAATTAAAGATATAAAAGTTCTGATCAGCTAATTATTCCAAAAAAAATGGCACCCAATTCCTTGCGATGCCATCTATTAAATGTTTGATTATGTGCATATCAAACTTCCTTTTCAAAAATTTCAGTAGCCCCCTAATGAAATCTTAAAAGTCCAAAGTTATCTTATAACTTGAACATTGTCAAAATTAGTTGTGAACATCGCTTTTTAATAACTTTTAAACCAATGTCGTTTAGTTTGTAAATATGAACATTTTTTACCGCAGAGATACGCAAAGATTTTTGCAGAGAGTCGAAAAAAAAGGCTGTTAAATCATGACTTTGCGGCGCTTTGCGCATTCTTAGCGCACTTTGCGTTAAAATTTTATTAAAGAAAATCTCCTTAACTAAACGACATTGACTTTTAAACTTTAATTTTACATTTCAAATAAACATTGATTTATGATTTGTTTTCCTAATGCAAAAATTAACCTGGGACTCAATATAATCTCAAAAAGGCCGGATGGATACCACAACATTGAAACTGTTTTTTACCCGGTACTGCTGAATGATGTTCTTGAGTTTATACCTGCCAAAGAGGGTAAAACATCTATAAAAGTTACAGGAATTTCGCTCGATATACCTGGTGAAATGAATATTTCCATTAAAGCATACGAAATGTTGTCGGTGGAGTACAACCTTCCCCCTCTTGACATCTACCTGCACAAAATTATACCTTCGGGGGCAGGTTTGGGTGGCGGATCATCCGATGCTGCTTTTTTTCTGAAAGCATTGAATTCATACTTTTCGCTTTCGCTTACAGAGGAAATATTGGAACAAAAAGCCCTAAAATTAGGAAGTGATTGTGCCTTTTTTATTAAAAATAAACCCGTTTTTGCATCGGGACGTGGCGAAGTCTTTGAACCTGTTCAAATTAACCTGACAAATTATTTCCTATACCTTGTGAAACCAGATGTATTTATAAGTACTGTTCAGGCTTATAGTTCAGTAAAGCCCAAACATCCGGAGTATTCACTTAAAGATCTGGTTCACATACCGGTTTCGGATTGGAAACAATTTGTAATGAACGACTTTGAAAATAATATTTTCCCTCAATTTCCTTTGCTCCAGGGCATAAAGGAAGAACTTTACAAGATGGGTGCCTTGTATTCTTCCATGTCGGGAAGTGGCTCCAGTATTTTTGGCATTTTTAGTGAAAAACCAAAGAAAAGCGCAGCTTTCGGAAATTATTTTACACATATTTCAGCGCTTTAAACTAATTGTCATCAAATTCCAAAGTTTATGGGAGCAAACTATTATTAAAGTTTCTTTTTGTACTTTTGCACACCTTAAAAATTATTCAATATATATTAATCAAAAGATTTACAATAATTTAAGATAAATGAAAATATTTGATAAGCCAAAACAGGTAATAAATTTACCGGGAAATGGCAACATGGATAAATTGCAGATGCAGGGACAGGATTTTTTTTCAAATTTTGATGATGAACTGCATGTTGGAAAACTCTTTATTTACCTTTATGGTGAATTCTGCAATTCATACGCTGTATATGCCAATATAAATTCAGATTCGTTTCTTAAACAGATATTTGAAATTTATCAACTTTCTGAAAAAAGTTTTATCCGTAAAGAAGAATTCTCTAAACAAAAAAAAATTGACGAAATTGATTATAACTCTTCCTCCTATCTGATACTATTAAAAGAAAAGCTGGTTCTTTCAGTAAATAATTATAAGATAGTGTTTTATTATTCTTCAGAGTCAATAACCTTTGAAGAAATCAATAAAATTATTTCTTTAGTTAAACAAAACAAAAAAGAAAACAAGCACAAACAGAAGTTTTATATGATTTCAGCAAATTCTCATTCAGAATATGGTTTTGAATTCAGAAAATTTAACATAAAAAAGCAGGAATTAAATTTAACAGATAATTACAACAACGATTTTATTGAAGTAGACCAGGTAATCAGGAATTTCCTGAATGCTGACAAAACAAACGGACTTGTATTGTTGCACGGAAAATATGGTACAGGAAAAACTTCATACATCCGGCACCTGATGAATACTATAAACAGGCGGTTTATCTTTTTACCAATAAATATGATGGAATCAATAAGCTCGCCCAATTTCCTGCCATTTATATCAAAAAACGGGAACAGTGTTTTAGTGCTTGAAGATTGCGAAACTATAATAAAACAGCGCGAAACAGGCAATTCTGACAGCTCTCTGGTTAACCTTTTAAACCTTGGTGACGGTTTACTTTCAGACGCTTTGTCAATCAAACTAATCTGTACCTTTAATGCTGATTTAAAAAATATTGACAAGGCAATTTTAAGAAAAGGCAGATTGGTGGCCCGCTACGAATTCAAAGAATTATCGGTGGAAAAAACAACCAACCTTTTAAACAAAATTGGACATAATGTAGTTCCCGAAGCCCCTAAAACACTGGCAGAAATCTTTAATTACGAAAGCAATAATTTCGAAGAGAATAACGACAACCGGAAAATCGGATTTTGATCCGGAATATTTATAAGTTTCGTAAATTGTGAAACAAATTTGCTGAATATGATAAAGATAGAGAAATTTGTATTTAATCCATTCCAGGAAAATACCTACCTGCTTTATGATGAAACCAATGAGGCAGTAATTATTGATCCGGGCTGTTTTGCAGAAAAAGAAAAAAACCTGTTAAATAAGTATATCAGCCAGAATAATCTTACGCCGGTTCATTTATTAAATACACACGGCCATATAGATCATATTTTAGGCAATGAATTTGTTTCCAAAACCTATAATTTACCAATTAAAGCCCATAGAGCCGACGAGTTTTTGGTTAAAAATGCTGTTAACCACGCATTTGCATTTGGAATGGAAATAAAAGAAATTCCGGGAATAGATATTTTTATTGACGAAGAAGAAAAAATTTCATTCGGCACTTCAGAACTCGAGATTATACACATTCCGGGGCATTCGCCGGGAGGTATAGTATTTTACAATAGAAACCAGGCTTTTATGATTGTTGGCGATGTACTGTTTGAAGACAGTATAGGTCGATCTGATTTACCCGGAGGAGATTTTAACCTTTTGATAAACAGCATTAAACATAAATTATTCCCGCTTGGCGACAATATAAAAGTTTATCCGGGCCACGGGCCTTCCACTACAATTGGAAGAGAGCGGGTTTATAATCCATTTCTGAGCTGAGTATTTCAAAGTGCCATTTTGTTTATTTATTTACAATGGCAAAAGTTGTAAAACCAACTACCAGGCCTATTCCTGAGCCAATAATCGCATTTTTTATTCTTTTATGCTTACATTCTTTTTTATACCCAAGCAGATAATGTTCGTTGGATTTGTAATTTTCCGGGATAACCATTTTCCTTTCCGAAGTTTTTGTTATTCCAATTATTCCGCAATAAACGCCCGAAACCGGTATAACAAATACAGGATTGATGATAACCGATGAAATACCTGCCACTGCAATTCCTCCGGCCGTAATAAAAGGACTCTTAAAATTTTGAATAGCATCAGATTGTCCCTGAACAAAAGCTCTCATTTCCATAAGGTTAAATGAACCCTGCAATAATGAATCCGGTTTATAAATTACGATTTCGTTGCCTTCTTTTTCGATAATTGAAAAAACTTCATACGTTTCAATGGATTTTAATTTATTTTTCAATGTTTTGTATGAAATAAAATCATTCTTTTCAATTTTGTACTCTCCAATTGCAATTTTTTTCCCATTGTTCAGCCAAAGCGTATTCTGGGCTTTCATCACATAAATATTCATGCAAAAAAAGATAGAAAATAAAATGGATGTTTTCATGTTGCATCAATTAAAATTAAATAAACCAAATATTATAAATGTTTGAATTTCTGAGTTTTAAAACATGATTAAAATCATAGGGACAAAAATCGATATTTTTACCAAATATACAGTCTATAAAAAAGCTTCTTTATAATTTTGCATTCAAATTTCTAAAAATAATAGTAAAGGTAAAAAAATGGCTACAGATAAGTTTATTTACAGGCACAACGGGCCCAGGGAAGCAGAAATTCCCCGGATGTTATCAAAAATAGGGGTTTCAAGCCTCGATGAACTGATTAATCAGACCCTTCCTGCTTCTATCCGTTTAAAAAAATCTTTAAAATTATCCCCTGCTTTAACAGAAAGGAAATATTTCCGCAGGATTCTGGAAATAGCAGCAAAAAATAAAGTATTCGATACTTATATTGGCCTGGGCTATTACGATACCATTACCCCATCGGTAATATTAAGAAATATTCTTGAAAACCCTTCATGGTATACATCTTATACGCCTTACCAGGCAGAAATTTCACAGGGCCGGCTGGAAGCGTTATTGAATTTCCAGACCATGGTTTGTGATTTAACCGGTATGGAACTGGCAAATGCTTCATTGCTGGATGAAGGTACAGCTGCAGCAGAAGCCATGATTATGATGTTTAATACCCGCTCGCGCAATGCAGTGAAAGAAAACAGGAATGTCATTTTTATAGATGAAAATATTTTCCCACAAACCCTGGCAGTAATTCAAACCAGGGCAGTGCCGCTGGGAATTGAAGTAAAGCCAGGTAAATTCAGCGAACTAGAGCCCGATGGTAAATTTTTTGGAGCAATTGTGCAATACCCGGCCTGCGATGGTAAAATATTTGATTATAAGCCATTTGTTGAGAAAATGCACCAACATGAAATAATGGTCGGGGTAGCTGCAGATTTGATGAGTCTTGCCCTTATCACACCACCTGGTGAATGGGGTGCTGATATTGTTTTTGGAACCACACAGAGATTTGGCGTTCCAATGGGTTACGGTGGTCCGGCCGCTGCCTATTTTGCTGCCAAAGAAGAATACAAACGCAATTTGCCCGGGCGGATTATAGGGGTTTCAAAAGATGTACATGGAAACCTTGCCCTTCGTATGGCACTTCAAACCCGCGAACAACACATCAAACGCGAAAGGGCAACTTCAAATATATGCACTGCCCAGGCTTTACTGGCCATCATGGCAAGTATGTATGCCGTATACCACGGTGCTGAAGGAATTAAACGAATTGCCCTGAATATCCACACCACTGCCGGCGTAATTTCAGATGAAATTCTAAAATTGGGTTACGCGCAAACAAACAAAGATTTTTTTGATACCTTAAACATTATCCTGCCAGATCATATAAAGGTTTCTGATATTAAGAGAATGGCAGTTGATGGTAAAATGAATTTCAGGTATATCAGCAATAAAGAAATTGGAATAAGTGTTGATGAAACTACTAATATCTTTGATATCAATAACATCCTGAATGTATTTGCCAGGGCAATGAACAAAGAGCGGGCTGAAATTACCGAAATTCATGAGAAAATTTATTTCAGCAAACCCTTCGAAAGAACTTCAGGTTATTTGAACCTCGAAATATTCAAAAAGTACAGGTCGGAAACTGAAATGTCGAGGTACATCAAAAAGCTTGAAAAAAAGGATATATCGCTCACGCATTCTATGATTCCGCTGGGCTCGTGTACCATGAAACTCAATTCAGCCACTTCAATGCTCCCTTTGAGCTGGATTGAATTCGGCGGTATTCACCCTTTTGTACCTGTTGAACAGGCAGCAGGGTACCACGAACTTTTTAAAGAACTGGTTGACGATTTGTGTGAAATTACAGGATTTGCTGATATTTCGCTTCAGCCTAATTCCGGGGCTTCAGGTGAATACGCCGGATTGATGGTAATTATGGAATACCACAAACATCATGGACAAGGGCACCGTAATGTAGTGTTAATCCCATCATCAGCCCACGGAACCAATCCTGCAAGCGCTGCCATGGCAGGTATGCAGATTGTTGTGGTAAACTGCGACAGCAATGGAAATATTGATGTTACTGATCTTAAAAAGAAAGCCGAAGAACATAAAGATCATCTTGCTGCCTTTATGGTTACCTATCCTTCAACACATGGTGTATTTGAAGAAGCAATTATTGACATGTGCAATATTATACATCAGTTTGGCGGACAGGTTTATATGGATGGAGCTAACATGAACGCACAGGTAGGATTAACAAACCCTGCTTTAATTGGTGCTGATGTATGTCATCTGAATTTACATAAAACATTTAGCATTCCTCATGGAGGAGGAGGCCCTGGTGTAGGCCCTATCGGGGTTGCTAAACATCTGGTTCCATTCCTTCCCAAAAACCCGGTGGTTGAAACAGGAGGTGAAAAAGGAATAGCTGCTATATCAAGCGCTCCGTGGGGCAGTGCTTCTGTATTAACCATTTCGCATGCCTATATAAAAATGCTTGGCGCTGACGGCTTAACCCATGTTACAAAAGTTGCCATACTAAATGCCAATTATCTTGCAGCCATTTTAAAAGACTATTACCAGATTTTATACTCCGGGACCCACGGACGCGTGGCACACGAAATGATTCTTGATTGCCGTGGATTTAAGCAAAGTTCAGGGATTACAGAGGTGGATATTGCTAAAAGGCTTATGGATTACGGCTTTCATGCTCCAACTCTTTCATTTCCAGTTCATGGTACCCTGATGGTTGAACCCACAGAAAGTGAATCATTACAGGAACTCGATCGGTTTATTGAAACAATGATCAATATTTATCGTGAAATTAAAGAAATTGAAACCAACGAAGCTGACAAAGAGGACAATGTGCTTAAAAACGCACCTCATACAGCTAAAGAAGTAACTTCGGATAACTGGAAGCATGCCTATGGAAGACAAAAAGCTGCCTATCCGCTTAAATGGATCGAAGACAACAAATATTGGCCAACTGTTGGGCGAATTGATGATGCTTTTGGCGACAGGAACCTGATGTGTACCTGTGCACCAATTGATGAATACCGCGAAGGATTGTTCAATAAATAATCCGGAAAAGGCTGTCTCAACTAATGCGACAGCCTTTTTTCAAATTAAAGATTTAAGCTGTGAAAAACCCGTTTCTGCCTTAAAAATAAACTGATGAAATACGTTATGAACAAGGTGAAATAAGAATTCGGGTTTACTATGGAACATTTCTCCCTATATAATCGGAATAGTCTTTGACTGTTGGTTTATAATCCACCTCAAACAAAGATGAGGATATTATAAAATCGGCAGATGATCGGTTCATAGCGGTAGGTACATTATACAATACACAAATTCTTAAAAGTGCCTTAACATCAACATCGTGCGGTTGAGCCTGCATAGGATCCCAAAAGAATATCAGAATATCAATTTTTCCATCCGAAATTAAAGATCCTAATTGCTGATCACCACCCAACGGACCAGATTTAAGTAATCTTATGTTAATCTCACTGCTATCTATTATCTGATCGTGAATTAGTGCCTCCTCAACAAGTTTACCAGTAGTACCAGTACATACAAGGTTATGCTTTAAAAGTACCTCCCGGTTAAAAGACACCCACTCTACCAAATCCTTTTTTTTATTATCGTGCGCCACAAGGGCAATTCTCTTTCTTTTATATCTCTCCATTTTTAGATAAAATTTACGGTGCAAAGCTATGTAAAGATGTTATTACATTATTTTTAAATTGATTAAATTAATGTTAATTTTTTGGGGGACTAAAGAGGAATGGTTGATTTTATCAATGTTAAGAGCATTTTAAACGGTTCATGTGCATTTACAGCATGTATGATATTTTTGGGCATCAGGATAAATTCCCCTTCTTTAATCTGAAATGGTTTATTGTCAATCACAATTTCTCCCATGCCCTCAACTATCTGAACCAAGGCATTATAGGGTGATGTATGCGGACTAAGTTTTTCACCTTTATCAAAAGCAAAAAGTGTAATCCTGCCAGCCTTGTCATCTATTATTGATTTGCTAACAATTGAACCCTTATGGTATTCAACCAGGTTTTTGAATTCCAAAACCTTACTGTGGTTTTCCTTTACAAAATCCATATCTTTATAGTTTAAGTTTTCGATTACAATTTCATTTAATCGCTTGTCCGTCTTTATACCAGAAGTATCAAATCGATTTTCTTCATTTACTCCTGCCCTGAAAGGAGTGAAGAAAATCAATATATTTCCTACAGGGACGGGGTAAACAAATTGATTTTCAATTTTTTAACCTAATTGCTGATATAATAACGCATATGCAATTTCATTTAAATACAATTTGTATTTGTCAATCCATGAGTTTTTTCTTTACAAATTGGGCAAAATCGTCTAAAGAAGGATCTCTTGCCCCGGTAAGTAACACAATATCACCTGCTCTGAGGTGCGGTTTCAGATTATCGGGAAATTCATTCCGGTTTTCAATAAAATAAGCTTTTTGATGTGATTTTTCAAGGTCTTTAATTAAATCATTTGCAGAAATATTTTTTGAAACAGTGCCTCCTGCATAAAAAATTTCCGACATCCATACCCCATCATTTTCCCTTAAAACCTTTAAAAGTTCCTGAACAAATTCATATCTTAAAAACCTTGTAGGCTGAAAACCATGAGGTTGAAACCAAAGGTGCAAATTTCCTGTCCCGAACTGGCATGCCCTTACAGAGGCAGCTAATTTAGAAGGATTATGGGCATAATCATCAATCAGATACACGCCATTTATTAATCCTAAAAACTGATGACGCCGATAAATTCCTTTGTACGTCTTAAGTGCAACGCTGGCTTTTATTAAATCAACACCTGCAACTGAACATGCAGCAACTGCTGCTACAGCATTTTCCATATTATGTTTCCCAATTACAGGTACCTCGAAACCAACATTGTTAATCTCAAATTTTATTTTAAACCCTTCTTGTACAAAGTTTTTAGCATTAAAGCCACATTCAGCCTCAACACCAAAATCGTTGTTTCTATTTACCGAAAACGACCTGGCCCTTGGGTGCGACTGGTTAACGATTAATCTACCTTTTATCTGGTTCTTAAAAATATTGAAAATACTTTCGAGTTCTTCAATTTCCTTATGATCTTTATCGATATTTATTATGATTCCCACTTCCGGAAAGTACTTAACAAGCGAACCATCCGATTCATCTGCCTCAATGACAAGCCACTCGCCCTTATTTGCCACAGCATTTCCAATCTTTCCGTAGATTTGAAGTTCAACCAGGCCGGCCCCACCTATAAAAGAAGCAGGAATTCCGGATTTGTCCAAAATGTGCCAAATCATAGCCGAAGTTGTTGATTTACCTGAAGTACCGGTTACAGCAATTGTTTTTTTTGTTTTGGCCAGCGAGGCAAGCAGATCGGCCCTGTGTACAACAGGAATACCAATTCGGGCAGCATTTTTTAGTTCAATATTGTTCTCTTCAATAGCAGATGAAACCACGACTAACGAAGTTTTTTCGTTAATTCCACTTCCATCCTGCTTAAAGGTTAAAATTCCTTCGTTATTCAGTTTCTGTTCAATATCACAAATACCCTTTTCAAACAATCTATCAGAACCTGATACTTCTTTACCGATGCCTTTTAAGTATTGCGCAATAGCACTCATTCCGGTACCGGCAATCCCTATAAAAAAATAATTTTGGATTTTATCAATATCCATCAGAAACAAAAAAAACTATGAAATAACTAATTTAAAGGCTTTTCCGGATCGAGTAAATCAAATACTTTTTGATCTTTAAGAATAATAAGACCAAGACGTTCATCCGAAAGTCCTTCTTTAATTTTAAAATTAAAATAGGGTTTCCCATTTTCAACTTTTGAATCAAAACACATAAACCTGACCTGTGGGAATTTCTCTATTTCTTTTCCCAGTTCAAGTATATGTGATGAGAGAATAAAAAAACAGGATTTCCACTTTACAAGTTCCTGAATTATTAAAAAAGAACCATCAAAAGCATCTTTAACATTGGTACCTTTAAATAACTCATCGAATATAACAAAACTCCTTTTACTTTCCCTGAATGCCATTGCAGCTTCTTTTACTCTTTTAACCTCACTATAAAAGTAGCTGTAACCTTTGGGCAGGTTATCGGATACATTTAATGAGGTGAAAATTCTGTCGAATAAACTTAATTCCATTTTTTCGGCAGGTACACCCATTCCTAAATGGGCTAAGAACACAGAAACGCCGCAAGCCTTTAAAAAAGTAGTTTTTCCGGCCATATTCGGCCCTGTTAAAAAAATAAAATTCTGGCTTGGTTCAATTCCTATTGAATTTACAACAGGTTCGTGCACAAAAAGGTGAAATAACCCTTCAACTCTGAAACTTGAATTCTCTACTTCAGAAAAAACAGGGAAATTCAGTTTATATTTTATGGTCGCCCTTGCTTTAGAAATCAAAACATCTAGTTGATATACCAGGTCAATGAGTTGCAGGAAGTCTTCCTTAAAATTATCACGGAAAGCCTGGTCAAGTTTTAAAAGTTTACCAACAGAGATATTTAAAACATGTCCTACGTTTATAGCTTCAGTAAAGTCCTTTATTTCAATGATTTCTGTTATATGCGAAAAAATTTTTGACAGAAGTTCCGGTAAATTTTTTTTTTCGGTTTTATGATTGAATTCATTTACCTGCTTTAAAAATTGAACAGCATATCTGGTACCCCTTATAAAAGTTGCTTTAAAATCTTTGTATATAAATCGATACGAAATATTTTCAAGAAACCTGGAGATGAAATTTCTTCCAATTAAAGGTTTTGATTTTGAGAAATAATAAACATCCAATAAATCCATTAATTTCGCATCAACCGGAAGCTCCCAGTTTCTAATGTCATTAATGATGTATTTTACAGCAGTTTGGGTTTCTATAATTTCTTTAAGGTCATCTGGTGGTTTTCTGAAGTTTTGCTTAAACCTGTATTGACCACCGGGGGTTTCGGTTTGATCGAGCATTTCGAAAATGTTCTTACCTCCGGTATCAAAGTTCAGAAGTTCAAGCTCTTTTAAGGTTTGAAGGTCGATGTGCATATCTAAACGATTTTAAAAAGTATATCTTTTTTTTTCGTATGGATTTCCTCCCCGTTCAATAATTCTCTTAAATACAATTTTTTTTTCTTCATCATTGTATTCCGGCCAGCTAATCACTTCTTGCCTGGTTCTTTTACACCCAATGCAAACCGATTTATCATCATATTTACAAATTAGCTTACATGGATTCACAATTTTATCCATAAATCTATATTTATTGCAAATTTAAGATTTAAATTCAAACAAATAAACAGAATGGCAAATGCAGCTGAATAAACTAAAGAATTTGATTTTAAAAAATGATAGCTGATAAAATGACAAAAAAATTGATAAAAGAACAATTTTTTCTAATTTTATAATTGAAAACATGATAATAAATACTTTTGTCAAGTAAAGAGAAAATCCTGAAAGCTTAGTTTAATATGAATCGAAAGTCATGTATCCTTTTGCTGATTTATTTTATATTGGTTTGCGGTTGCAACAATGCCCCCGATTTTATAATTAACCTTCCGCCACCCCCGGATAGTGCATGGCCCGAAGACATTTATCCGGCTGAAATAGAAGGTGTTAAGCCAGTTACATATACAGCAGAATATGGTGGAACCATTGCAGTTTACCAGGATAAAGGTACTTTGTATGTTGGCAGAAAAAAAGATGAAAAGGAAGCAACACAATTTTTTAAACAAACTATTTTGCCTGGTTTTGAAAAAATGGCAATAAGCTATACAGGTAGTATTAGCGGACAGTTTTATGCAAAATCGGGAAATAAGGATAGTATTTGTTTCGGATGGATTAACAACAGATATATCTTTGTATTAAAAGCCTCCGACGAAAAAGCTTTACAAAAAATGGCTGCTGGTTTCAGATATATAAAATTAAAATGAATGACAACCCTATTTTCTATATCCTACTTAATATTAATTTAAATAAAGTTATATATGGAAAATTCAGATAAAGATAAAATTGAAAAAATCATCAACGATAGAAAAGAAGCACATCAGTTTTTTACTGATAATTCAGAAGTGTACAGGAGTTTTGTTGAAATGGAATTAAAAACATATGCTGACGGAAGCCTGAGCAAAAAAATTAAAGAACTTATAGCCATTGGAATTTCTGTACGCATTAACTGTGAATCATGCATTGAATGGCATATCAAACAGGCAGTTTATTCCGGGGCCGTTCGCGAAGAGATAATTGAAGCCATTGAAGTCGCCATTGAAATGGGAGGCGGGCCTGCCACTGTTACCAGCAGGTTTGCCTTAAAAGTGCTCGATTATTATACTTTGAAAAAGTGAAAACAAAACCACCTGTTTAATTGTTTAATGCAAAACAAGCATTCCTTAATAAACTTGGGTGAATTAAAATAGAAAAATTGCTAACAAAAATCTGAATCACTGTGATTTAAAATAGTGTTGATTAGAAAATAATTGATTTTACAGTAAATAGATTACTTTTAATATTGCAAATACAAAATAGCTTTGCTAAGTTTGTAGCATATACACTAAAATTAAAATTTAATTTTAGATATGAATATCCTGATTGTAGATGATGAGCCCATAAATGTGCTGTTACTCGAAAGCCTGCTGAAAAGCAAGTATGAAACGATAACAGCTGAAAATGGACTAGAGGCATATAATAAAATTGTAGAAGCTCCACCTGACATTGTCCTTCTGGATATTTTAATGCCGTACATGGATGGTTTCGAAACCTTAGAAAAAATAAAAACAAATAAAAACCTTGCCAACATCATTGTGATAATGATTACTGCGAAAGTTGAAAAAGATGATGTAAAGAAAGCAATGCTGCTTGGAGCTGATGATTACATCAAAAAGCCGATTGATGCTACAGAACTATATACAAAAATAGATATTCACGCGCGTCTTAAAAAGTCACAGGATCAAATTCTTGAATACCAGGTTTATGCAAATATTCACGAAAGTATGATTTCTGCACAAAGAATTCAGCAATCTTTGTTGCCCGACAAGCAGAATTTTTCGCGAATTTTCCCTAATTCATTTATTCTTTTTAAACCAAGAGACATGATTGGGGGTGATTTATACTTTGTATCCCAAAAATTAAACAAAAAATTCCTGAGTGTATGTGATTCTACTGGTCATGGCGTGCCGGCCGCAATGATTTCGATACTTGTATACATGGAATTAAGCTGGATTGTAAACAAGTCAAATATTACAGAGCCAATTCAGGTAGCGAATAACCTTAAAGCAGAACTCATTAACCATTTGGGCCAATCAACCGATACTTATGCTTCGAGTAATGGTCTTGATGCTATTCTCAGCGAATTTGACGAACAGACGCACATCCTGAAATTTGTTGGTGCAGGACGTCCATTGATTGTAGTTCGAAAAGGTCAGAATTACATTGAAATAAACGGACACAAGGTGAATTCTTTAATGAACAAGAACGATTATTATTTATTTTATATTCGTGGTGATTTTGTTACCCTCGATCTCGAATCAGCCCCAGGTACATTGAATAACCAGGATATTCAACTATTAAAAGATGATACCGTTTATTTCTTTTCGGATGGTATAACTGATCAATTTGGAGGAGCCGAAGAAAAGAAGTTTTCGAAGAAAAAACTAATGGAACTCATTATCGAATGTCAGGGAAAATCACTTAAATCGCAAAAGTTAATTTTATATAAGGAATTAGACAGATGGACACAAAACCATGAGCAGACGGATGATATAGTGGTAATAGGAATACAGTATTATTAGATTTATTTAATCCTTGCCAGTTTTCTTAATGCTTCAAGATTTAAAATTTTTATACGTCTCCCGTTTAATTCAATATAGTTATCAGATTTAAATTCTGATAAAAGCCGTATTACTGATTCAGTAGCAGTTCCAACCATATTTGCCAGTTCTTCCCTGGTAAGGCTGACTTTCAAAAAACTACTGTCATCCAAATCAAATGTATCCTTAAGTATTACCAAAACTTCTGCAAGTCTTTCCCTGACGTTTTTTTGTGCAATATCAATTATATACTTGTTTGCATCACCAAGTTCCTTAAGCGAAAGCTTTAAAACCTCCATCGAAAAATCATTGTTCCCTTTAATAAGGTCAATAAAAAGACCGGACGGAATAAAACACAGAACAGCATCTTCTATCACTTTTGCAGTGGTACATGCTAATTCCTGGCTTATTATGGAGCGATAACCCATAATATCACCAGCCTGGGTAAAGCGGATAATTTGTTCCCTCCCGTCAATTCCGGTTTTATATAACTTAACAATCCCTTTATTCACACAATAAATCCCGCTAATTCTGTTTCTTTCGTGGTAAAGAATATGCCCTCTTTTATAAAAATTACAACCCTTTTCAAAATTAAGAAGATTCATTTCTTCTTTGGTAAGATGCCTGAAAATTGAATTGGAACTAAAACAAGTACTACAAGCGGGAATATTTTCCAGATTTCTCATTGCCATAATTTAACAGCCAAAAAATTAACGTTTCTTTCAATTTTGTACAAAATTCAATAATAAAGTATATTTGTGTGAAATATAACTTTTAAAATGAGCAACCAAATTAAGCATTTTTATCCAAAATTTGGTTTATTTATTCAATAAATTAAAATGATGCAATTTTAAACCGATATTTTAAACTTTAAAATTCAAATATGAAAAGTTCGATAAATACTAAATGGAAAGGAAATATGTGCTTTGAAGCAGAAATTGGCGGACATAAATTAATGCTCGATTCAGATGAAGCCTCAGGCGGTTCCAACCTTGGTCCCAGGCCCAAACCTTTAATGATGGCAGCTCTAGCGGGTTGTACTGGAATGGATGTTGTTTCCATTCTAAAAAAAATGAGGGTTGAATTCGATGAATTAAATATTAGGGTAGAAGGCGAAACCAGGGACGAACATCCAAAATCATTTTACAAAATGAAGGTCATTTATGAGTTTAAAGGTAAAGATTTACCCCTGGATAAAATACAAAAAGCAGTAAATCTGTCGGAGGTAAACTACTGCGGTGTCAGGGCAAGTTATGCGCCCGCCATGGAATTAAGTTCTGAAATAGTAATTATCTCATAATATGATATTTAGTAGTTTTAATTAAAATATTTGAGGGAAATGAATTTTATAAACATAATATCGTTTCTTAACGATTTGAAAAGTAACAACAACAGGGACTGGTTTAATAAAAATAAAGACAATTACATCAAAACAAAAATTGAGTTTGATAAAATTACAGGCCACCTGATTAAGTTAATCCATGAAATTGATCCTTCCATCGGTTTGCCTGAACCCGAAGAATGTGTATTCAGAATTTACAGGGACGTTAGATTTTCGAAAAATAAAGATCCATATAAGATTCATTATGGCGCTTACATTTCTGATGGAGGAAGAAAAAGTAAAAAAGCAGGTTACTACTTTCATTTACAACCAGGCGAATCGTTTGTTGCAGCAGGTGCTTACATGCCCGAACCTGCCCTTTTAAAAGAAATAAGACACGAAATTGTTGATAATTACCCTGCATTTAAAGCCATTATAGAAGATAAAAACTTTAAAAAGATTTTCCCATCTGTTGGAGGTGAAAAACTTAAAACATTGCCGCAGGGATTTCCAAAAGATTTTGAAGGAATAGAAATAATAAAGTTAAAAAGTTTTGAAGTTTTTTGCCCGGTTTCTGACAAGGTTTTGCTATCACCTGATTTTGAAGATTTTTTCCGGAAGGCGATTAAGACAGCACTTCCATATAATTCTTTTTTTAACAGGATAATTTCAAATCACCTGGATCAATAACTTTAATTTTGGTTCAATTTTTAGTTACGAACTGTAAGGGTGTTTAAATTAGGATCGAACTGCACCTGGTAAACTTTAAGCGGGATTGTTGCCGGACCCTCCATTGGGGTACCATCAAGCATGAGACTGAATTTGGAATTACAAATTTTATCGTAGGCAATAATTCCGGTATTATCTATCTCAACCTTTCCCCATGCATCTTCTGGATCATAGGTACAGGTGGCATCGTAGGCCATGAAAGATTCAAAATCTGTACGAACAATAATTACGCCTCTTTGTTTATATCCTTCATTCGGGATAATAATTGACCCTCCTGGAGAGTTTAATGCATTATAAACGGGGTTATTTAACTCAAGGTAAATATAAACATATACATTTGGAACCGGGTTATCGGTTTTACATTGAAAAAAAAGTATTTGTATAAGTATAATTAGAAAAAATAATCGTAATTTTGACATTGTATGACACTTATAATTTTTGATACAAATGTACTAAAATTATCTGTATGCCTGGTGTATCTATTTATTTTAAAGCTGGAAATAACTGCACAGGACGATCCGATTTCGCAGGAATTAAAAAAACAGGAAAAACAAGAGTATCTTGGTGCAAAATTCAGTGAAGAAGAGGCTTACGAGCTTGACAGAATAAATAAAAAATATGAAATTAATGAGAAGGAAATACAAGCCCGGTCAAAACAAAAAAGTGGACAAAAAATAGGACTAGGAGATAAGTATCATATACTCAGGGCAAATCGGAAAGATTACATGCGTGAGAAAAAATTTAATAAATTTAAAGAGAAAAAGGTATTAAATAAACAATCGGAAAAAACCAAAGAGAGAATGTTGGCAAACAAAAAAAAAGCCGACTCAAAATACCGGAAAGAAAAAAAGAAGAGAAAAAGAAAATCATTTTTCAATCATTTCAGGTAATAAATATTGAACGAACGCAAAATGGAACTGGACAACCTGATTTACATTATTATAACTGTTTCGATTTTCATATTTAGTTTGTTAGGACAAAGTAAAAAAAAGAAGTTGGAAAAACCTGTCATTGAAGATGGGGTCAATTATTCCTTGAATGATTTTGAAAAAATATTACAGCGCAAAGAAGAATTCAGGAAACAGGAAACAATAGAAATAGAAGATATTTCAGAAGAAAATGATAAAATTGAAAACAACGAGCTTATACAAAAAAATCATAGTAAAACTGAAAAAATTAAAGAAGAAGAAAAGGAATCTGACGATGGTTTTGATATAAAATCGGCTATTGTTTATTCATCAATTCTGGAAAGAAAAAAATTTAGAAGATAATTGCTTAAATCCTAGCTATTAATATTTTAAGATACAATATTCAGGATAAAAATTTGACATTAATAAAATAATACTTATCTTTGCGTCCTAAAGAGTCCAAATTCCAGAAGGAGTGTGGATTCTTTTTTATTTACATAACTTTAATTATTACCGTATGGCAAAAGTATCCTACATGACTGAGGAAGGATTGAAAAAGCTGAAAGAGGAACTAGAACAATTAACAAAAATTGAAAGACCAAGAATTTCAGCACAAATTGCAGAAGCGAGGGATAAAGGAGATCTTTCTGAAAACGCTGAATATGATGCTGCAAAAGAAGCTCAGGGTTTACTTGAAATGAAGATTTCGAAACTGCAGGATTTGATTATCAACTCAAGGATAATCGACGAAAGTAAGATAGATACTTCATGTGTTCAGATTATGACCCGGGTAAAAATAAAAAACCTTAAAAATAAAGCAGTTATGGAATATACACTTGTTGCCGAAACCGAAGCTGACCTGAAAGCAGGGAAAATCTCTGTTGAAACCCCGATTGCTAAAGGTTTACTTGGAAAAAAAGTAGGGGACAAAGTTACGGTTAAGGTACCTAATGGCACCATGGAATTTGAAATTTTAAATATTTCGATTTAAATAATTTACTTTTAATATCTTAATGGGCTTTCTGTTTTTTTTACAGAAAGCCCGTTTTGTTTAATCAATAAACGATCAAAAATGAAATTATTTTTAACGCTGGTATTGGCTTTTATCATAACTGATATAAATGCCCAGGACACTGTATTGGAATTAAAACAACACAAAATAAACACTATTTTAAACGGTTTTAAAAATGACAAGTCCTTCAAAAATGCATCAATTGGCTTTGTTGCAAAAGATATAAAAACTGGAGCAACAATAGCGTCTTTGAATCCTGATTTAAGTTTAATGCCAGCATCTACCCTTAAAGTTGTTACTACAGCAACAGCCCTCGAAATTCTGGGCCGGAATTACAGATTTTCAACTTCTTTGGAATATTCAGGAAAAATAGATACAGTAAAAAACGTTTTAAACGGGAATCTCTATATCAAAGGTGGAGGTGATCCAACGCTTGGCTCAATGCATTTTGATAAAGAAAAAAAATATGAATTCCTGAACACCTGGACCAATGCCATTATCAAAGCAGGGATAGATTCTGTTAATGGTTCAGTAATTGCGGATGTTTCGCGATATGGTAATGAAATTGCATGCCCGAAATGGCTTTGGGAAGAAGTTGGTAATTATTACGGTGCCGGCGCCATAGGTCTATCTGCCTTCGATAATCTTTATGAGATTCATTTTTCATCCCCTTCAAAACCCGATTCTTTAACCAAAGTTATCTACACTTTACCTGAAATAAAAGGACTTGAAATCCACAACGAAGTGAAATCTTCAAATATCAATGAAGACCGGGCTTATGTATATGGCTCCCCTTATCAATATTTACATGAGATTAGAGGAACCATTCCAAAAAACAGAAATGATTTTACCATAAAAGGAGCCATGCCCGATCCCCCGCTTTTTCTGGCCAACTACTTTGTTGAAAAATTACAAATACGGAATATAAAAATCAATGGTAAGGCTACCACTTCGAGGTTACTAGGACTAGTAAATAACTATAAAACGGAAGAAAGAAAAACCCTTTTTTCTACCTACTCACCTGAATTAGAAGAAATTATATACCAAACAAATAAAAAAAGTATTAATTTATTTGCCGAACATTTATTAATTGAAATTGGTTATGCGGTGAACAAAGTTGGCAATTATGATTCCGGTCTTTCGGCTGTTATTAATTTCTGGCAACAAAAAGGAATGGACACCGACGGTTTTTATATTTATGATGGAAGCGGACTATCAAGATCTGATGCTGTAACCGCCAACCAGATGGTTTTTATATTAACCTTTATGAAGAAAAAGAGCAGGAATTTTGAAGCGTTTTACAATTCATTGCCAATTGCCGGAAAGTCTGGAACAATAACATCAATAGGGAAAAACACCGCTGCGGATGGTAACCTGAGGGCTAAAAGTGGTTCTATCGACAGGGTAAGGGCCTACTCTGGATATGTAACTACCAAATCGGGCAGAGAGCTGGCTTTTAGTATTAATATTTCAAATTACAATTGTTCTGATTCTGAATGTAGAAATAAACTTGAAGAATTAATGGTTGCATTGGCTGAATTCAATCTTTAAAAAAAAATAGGATGAGGTTTGAGGTCATCCTATTCTTTGTCGAAACAGGTTTTTCAACCACATTTCGAAGTGCCACAGCTTTGGCAAATCAGGCAGCCCTCCTGGTAAATAAGTGACCCTGATCCACAGTTTTCGCAAACAATCCCGTCTTTTGCTTTTGTTCCATCAGGAATATATTGCTTTAAAGCCCTTTCTACCCCATTTTTCCAGGTATTAATTGTTTCATTGTCAAGATGAAGGGAAGATACAAGATTAACTACATTTTGGATTGGCATGCCATGTCTTAAAACACCAGAAATCAATTTGGCATAATTCCAGAATTCCTTGTTAAATTTATAGGACAAACCCTCAATGGTAACATGAAATCCGTATTTATTGGTATATTTAAAATCATACCTCTTATTTCCATGATCATCGCGGTTTTTAATTATAACCCCTTTTACAATTGATTTGGGTATTGGAAGGGCATCATCTTCAGCAATTCCAGTAAAAATTTCATACGGCCTGCCATCAAGTAAACCAACAAAGGCTATCCATTTTTCATTGTTATTCTGAAACCTGACTATATCAGCCTCAATCTCCACCGGGCGTTTTGGCGAACGGGTCTGCACAAAACCTTCCTCCTTGGCTTCTTTTTTACCGGTAAGTAATACTCCGTCTCTTGAACCATCGCGGTAAACTGTAACACCTTTACAACCGCTTTTCCATGCCTCAATGTATAAATCCCAAACCAATTCCTGTTTTGCACTCTCAGGAAGGTTAACAGTAACGCTTATAGAATGATCAACCCACTTTTGGACTGCTCCCTGCATTTTAACTTTTGCAACCCAATCTACATCATTTGAAGTGGCTTTATAGTAAGGTGATTTTTCAACAATCGCATTTACTTCAGCATCTGAATATCGTTTTACTTCATCGGTATTATAATTGTTTGTTTTTAGCCAGGTAATAAAATGATGGTGGAATACATTATATTCTTCCCATGAATCGCCAACTTCATCGGTATATGCAATTATTACATTGTTGTCGTTGGGGTTTACCTTTCTTCTTCTACGGTAAAAAGGCATAAAAACAGGCTCTATGCCAGAAGTTGTCTGAGTCATAAGACTTGTTGTTCCGGTAGGCGCAATTGTAAGCAGGGCGATATTTCTCCGGCCATAATTTGCCATTGCTTCATATAAATCATTATCGGCTTCTTTAAGTCGTAAAATAAAAGGATTGTTTTTTTCTTTTGCGGTATCGTATATTGCAAATGCCCCTCTTTCTGAAGCCAGGTTAACAGATGAACGATAAGCTGCAAGAGCAAGTGTTTTATGAACTTCAACGGAAAAATCAATAGCATTTTCGCTTCCATATCTTAAACCAAGGGCTGCCATCATATCGCCTTCAGCTGTAATGCCAACACCTGTTCTTCTTCCTTCCTGGGCTTTTTTCTGAATACTCAACCAAAGATTTTTTTCTGTTCTTTTAACTTCTTCCGATTCCGGATCGTTATTAATTTTTTCTATAATGGTATCAATTTTTTCAAGTTCTAAATCAATGATATCATCCATTATTCGTTGTGCATATCCGACATGTTCCTTAAAAAGTTCAAAATTAAACTTTGCATCAGGCTTAAATGGCTTACTTACATAGCTGTACAAGTTGATTGCAAGCAACCTGCAACTATCGTGCGGACATAGAGGTATTTCGCCGCAAGGATTTGTTGAGACTGTGCGGTAACCCAAATCAGCATAACAATCAGGAACTGATTCATTTATGATTGTATCCCAGAATAAAATCCCGGGCTCAGCTGATTTCCAGGCATTTTCAACAATTTTTGCCCAAAGTTTTCTTGCATCAATTTCCTTAGTTATGTATGGCTTCTTGGCATCAATCGGAAATTGCTGGATATAGGTTGTACCACTCACTACGGCACGCATAAATTCATCATCAATTTTAACAGACACGTTGGCTCCGGTTACCTTTCCTTTTTCGAGTTTAGCATCAATAAAATCTTCAGCATCAGGATGTTTAATCGAAATGCTTAGCATTAATGCGCCTCTTCTTCCATCCTGGGCAACCTCGCGGGTAGAATTTGAAAACCTTTCCATAAAAGGAACAACGCCTGTTGATGTAAGTGCACTATTTAAAACATGGCTTCCTTTAGGTCGGATATGTGACAAATCATGACCAACCCCTCCCCTTCTTTTCATAAGCTGAACCTGTTCCTGGTCAGTTTTCATCACCCCGCCGTAAGAGTCGGCAGGAACTTCTTCGCCTATTACAAAACAATTTGATAAGGAAGCGATTTGGTATTTATTCCCTATCCCGGTCATAGGTCCTCCCTGGGGAATAATGTATCTGAAATTTCTTAACAATTCAAAAATGGTATTTTCGCTCATCGGGTTAGGGTACTTCTTTTCAATACGGTAAATTTCCCTGGCCAGCCTTCTGTGCATATCATCAGGGTTGGCTTCAAAGATATTGCCATCTGAATCTTTCAAAGCATATTTATTTACCCAAACCTTGGCGGCCAGTTCGTCCCCTTCAAAATACTCCAGTGCACTCGAAAATGCTTCATCAAAAGTGTAAGATTTTTCTTTCTTCGAATTTTTTATGGTCATCGGCTCAATGTACATTATAGTAGAATTTTAATACAGTTTAGTTGATAATTAACGATTTACAGTTTTATATGCTATATGCAATTTATTTATTAATTATTAAATTAAAAAACAGCATCTTATAAATCTAAAATTGTTAAAAAAATTACCTTGTTGATATCATTATTTATACTATTGATTACCAATATTAAATTTTAAAAATTTGATGTTGAAAAAAAGAATTTTTCTAAAAAATTCCGCTATCAGCATTTAGTCAGAAAACTTAATTTAAATATTAAACTATTGATAATCAGAATTAAATTATTTCCTTACTTTTTTACAACAGGTTCTTTTGCAACCTTATGCTTACAAACATTGAAAAGTGTTTTGAAAAAAAAGTCAGGATATTGTCAATAAACTTTACCAATGGGTACAATTTTGAAGGCAGGATCTGTTTATAGGAAACTCCTCCTGAAAAAAGATAAATAAAAGGGCTATGATAACGAATGGATATAATCTTTAAAGAAGGAAAAAGTTTTTCCATCTTTTTTCTATCCCTTTCAAAAACTATCCAGGGCAATGCACCATTAGCTCCGCTTAAAGGTCCTGTGGGTTCAATCTTCCATGTACCTTTAGGATAAAATGGTTCGTGATGAAAATTTTTATAAATAAATCTTCCAAAAATGCTATTGGCAGGTTCAATCATTAAGATTTCTGCCCCGGGTTTCATCACTCTTACAGCTTCAGCCAGGAATTTTTCGGCATCGGGTATATGATGGAAAGTGTCAACCATAAGGATTCCGCTAATTTCATTTTCTTCAAAAGGCATATCGAGGGCCGAAAATGTCAAATCGTTATGTGGCAGGTCAATTAAATCAGAACAAATTACCTGTGGTGCAAGCTCTTTAAGAAATCCTCCCCCCGAGCCAAGTTCAATTATTTTACCTTGTGGAAGTTCTGGTATTATTTTTAAAAACCAATTGTACCAATCGAGGTAAATTCTATGCAGAAATGGTTTATTTTTAATCAGTTTCCGATGTTCAAGAGTTCTTTCAACTGAATCTATATGGTGTTCAAAATTATATTTTAGCCAACCCATCCTGAAAAAATTAGGTGGCAAATTTAGAAATAAAAAAGCCATCCGAAGATGGCTTTTTAAAAATTATCGTTTTAAATATTAATATTCCCAAAGGTCTTGCTCATAATTGAAAATACTTTCTTTAATTCGTTCTGATTCAAGAAGTGATTCCAAACCAACAGTATAATCGCCGATCATCCTGTTGTCGTAAACATTCGATTCCATGCTTATATAGCTTGAAAACATCCTTTTAAAAAAGATATCATCATAGGACTTTCTTTCTGCATCATTAAGGGCATTAAAAACTTCGTGGTTGGCCAGGATTTTTCTTGCTTCCGGAAAATATACCCAAAAAAGGATTTTTCGCTGCATATTTTCTTCGTCTTCTTCATCCGCTTCACTTCCAGAACTTTCTTTTGCAAATACCCTGATTGGTGCAATTCCGATAATCCTTACTTCGAGTACGGACCTTTGTTTATCGAAGAACCACAATTCTTTTATCATGTATTGCTTTACTTCCGCAGTATTTACTTTCCCTTCAATCGTTTTCTCGATCATAGGGCCATCAGGATTTTCAACGTTTTCAACCATTATTTTTTCATCCTTCACATCAAATTTATCTTCAATGTCTTTTACAGTCATTACAGTGCCAAATTCATCATCCCCAACCTGATTATAAGCTGTAAGCCCCTGGTTCTGAATTGCCCACATCAGCAGATCAATTAGGCTCATCCTGTCGCCAATAGGACGGGTAGGATAATAAAGCGGAAAATTCATTTTTTCCCTTAATTCTAATGTTCTCCAGATGGTTTTTGACCACATAACGTCTGCCTCTCGTAAATATTGATATGGAACGGGCTTTTTATCCGCTATATGTTGTTTTACATACACTCCATCCAATACTTCCTGCGCTTTTAATCCGGTTAAACTAAAAACTGTAACAAGCAGAATGATTGATAACAATCCTTTTTTCTTCATTATTATGTAAATTTAAAATTAAATGCTTCTATAAAATACTGCATTATTGAACTCTGAAGGTAATACTACCTAAATTCCTGACAGTTCCGTCAGGTCCAACGGCTTCTACATCCTCAATGTAGACTTTTTTGCCAGGTGTCATATTCGTAATCAATTGCTTTTGCTGTGCAGTAAATGCGGGCCCATTAGATTTTGCATCTTCAAGGAAACCACCTTTTGCAGTTGCTGAAACCGTAAAACTTCTGATTTGGAATTTCAGGTCGAAATCGAAATTCTCGAGAACGGCAGAAACCCCGGTTTGAGCCACAAGCCAATTTTTTGCAACACTTCCTCCGGCTTTTCCTCCCACCATGGCTTTTGGATCGGGTACTTTTTTAACACGGAATTCTTTTGATCCCATATTTTTGTTTTGACCCTCAAGCTTGGCAGTAGCACCTACTGAAACTTTACCTACTTCCTTAACCCGAACGACCCAGCTGTTTCCTGAGCGTGTAATACTTCCTCCACCGGTAATGAATGGAATTACATTTCCAGGAGGTACACCAGGTACTGAAACATCCACCGGATTATCCACCCCAATATAAAATACATTCATTTTTGTAGGAGATACAACTAATGCGGCTTGTCCAACAGTATAAGTACTTTTGAAAGGGAATTTCAATATTTCGCCGGTTGCCGGTGATTTAATTTCAATTACCCCACCCCAGGTTTTGTCACCTGGCGATCCGGTACCACCGGTGTAAATACCGCGGCTACCTTCAATCGGAAGGTTTGTTCCACCATCCAGTTTAATAACAGGAACGGCAGTTGTATCAGAAGCAGCCAAGAATACTTCAGCCTTATAGGGTTGGTTCATTAACACATAGTTGGTTGGCGAACTAACCACAGCTTCGAGTTTATTGAATTTAAATGACCCTACATCAATCTGGCTATACAGATAGTTAAGCATATCAGCTTCAGCATTTCTAATATCAGCCTGCATTTTCGACATAAGGGCAACTACACCAGCCATGGGTAACTGATCAAAATTAGCGGCAACCCAGGGAACTTTGTTTCCTTCCTGGCCAATAATAGGATCAGTATTAAGAGCACTATTGAAATTATTAATTAATTCCCCGTACTTTTTCTTGTCTTCCACTTTGCTGGTAAGAAATTCCTTATAGGCAATTATTTTTTCCATTAAAATTGTTCCCCTGTTTTTTCCATTTTCCTTTTCTGTTACCATAATTTGGCCGGGAACATTTATATCATCTTTTTTCTCAATGTTGTTCGGGTCGCCTTTTGGTCCTTCAACGGTGCGAACGATTTTATATTTCAGCGTATCAATGTAAACAACAAGTTCCTGCGATTTCAATTTAACTTCATCTGCAATTTTTTTCCATTTTTCGGTTTTACTTTTATTGGTTTGCATTGCAGATTCAAAATCGGTATAGACTTTATCGTTTTTAATTACAGTATTGGCTGTTGTTTTGCGTAAACTGCTGTCAATAAGGCTGAACGCGTTCAAAACCTCAGCAGCTACGTTCAACGCCAATAGGGCAGTTAAAACAAGGTACATCATACCAATCATCTTCTGCCGCGGCGTTTCTTTTCCGTGTGCCATAATAATTCAGAATTATATGATTAATATGAATACAATTAGTCTGTAACTTTTACATTCATGGCAGCAAGCATGTTACCATAAACATTATTTAATGATTCAAGGCGTTTACCAAGTTTCTTGATTTCGGTATGGTATTTTCTGGATTCGCTTACTGAACCATTTAAATCTTCCATCATCTTGTCAAGATCTGCTTCATTCAACTGCAATTCAAAAATTGCATTCAAAGCAGCCAGGTTTTTGTTAAGAACGCCAACCCTTTCGCTGTATTCGGCATTACCTGTTTTAAGTGCTGAAAAATCAACTTCCATATTATCGGTTAATCTTTCATAAGCGGCAATAAAGTTCCCACCTTTTTCAGTTACTTGCTGTGCAGATTTTGAAAAAGCATCAGATAAATTTTCAACTGAATAATTCAAGGATTCGGTAGATTGTTTATAAGCATCGGAAAGAGCAGAGACAGAAGTAGTTACTTCACCTACTGATTTTTTATAAGCACCTGTTAATTCAACTACTGAACCTGAAGCTTTCTTCATATTTTCAGTAAATTCATTGGTAGCAACTGCTGCATTTGAAATATTGGCCATTTCGCTCACTCTGAGGCTTAGGTTTTCAATTCCTGCGCCGAGTTTATCAAAAAGGTTTGCTCCTCCTGCTTTATCAAGCATTTGGTCAAATTTTGCAAGCGCTTCGCCCGATGAAACAGGGCCAGAAGTTCCTTTAGTAATTTCAAGTTCATCCCCTTCATCAAGTCCTGAAAGTTGAGGGTAAACGAGTGTCCAGTCTAGTTCTTCGTGTAATGGTTCAAATGCTGAGAAAAAGAAGATGGTGGCTTCTGTTCCCAAACCAATAATAAGGAACAATCCTGCATAAGGCCAGTGCATTATTTTAAATAAAGCACCGATAATAACAACTGAAGCGCCCCACCCATATAGCTTAGCCATAAAGTTTTTCCACGCATGTGTTTGAGTCATTTGAGCAAGTCCCATAATTCTATATTTGTTTAGTTAGTAAAATTGAATTGATTTTGAAGCTAAATATAATCAAAAAGTATTAATTACAAAAATCTAATTATCTGCTAGTTAAAATTGCTAAAGTCCCATTGACCTTCATCCCTGCCAAGGAATGAACGAACACAACGGAATCCGATATATGATTTGGCAGTATCCTGATATTCGTATGTTCTTGTACCAACCTGTAAATAAAAACCTATGTCTTTCCAAGAACCACCCCTTATTACTTTACGTTTTAAAGCCGGAGGATCAGAAGCTAGTGCATTGTAAACATAATCAGGATTTAAATCGTGAGTGAAACTATATGCTGATTCGTCAAAGGCATTTGATGTCCATTCAGCAACATTTCCTGCCATATCGTAAAGCCCCCATTCATTTGGTGAATAACTGGCAACAGGTAAAGTTTCATTTGCACCATCGTCGCCATAATTACCGCGTAATGGTTTAAAATTGGCAATAAAGCAACCAGTATTGTTTCTTGTATAAGGACCTCCCCATGGGTACATGGACAACATTAATCCACCACGAGCGGCATATTCCCATTCAGATTCAGTAGGAAGCCTGTAATCCTGGTAAGGAACCTGTCCTTTGGTGGCCAGATAATTCCTCATTAATTGAGTACGCCAAATACAGAAAGCATTGGCTTGCTTCCAGTTTACTCCTACAACCGGATAATTATCAAAGGCCGGATGCCAGAAATAGCTTTTGGCAAGTGGTTCGTTGTAAGAATAAGTATAATCTGACATCCAAACTAAAGTATCAGGATAAACATTTATCTTGGCAGACATTATAAAGGACGAACGGTCTTTAATGGCAATTTTTTCACCTTTACTGTTTATTACTTCACCTTTATACTCGCCACCAGTAAAATCATCGTTAAAATTATATCTATTCGATTTTTTTGCAGCCTGTTTTAAGTCAACCCAGTAATATTCATAAATAAGTTTTCGTGTATCAACTTCTCTGGCCCTGTAAAATCTCTCCTCTACCTTAAGAAAAATATCTTTCATAGCGTCCTGGTATTCTTCATCGCCACTGTTCCATTCGATTTCTTTTTCCCAGTTCAGGTAGCAAGTTGCAGGATCATCATGATCGTAGCCTTCGTAGGTTTTTTGATCATCAATTTCTGCTTTGTACTCTTGCATATCTGCTTTAACAAGCATTCTCCTTACTATTGAATCCCTTACCCAAAAAACAAACTGTCTGTATTCATTGTTTGTTATTTCAGTAATATCCATCCAAAATGGGTCAATTGATACTGTTTTTGCCTGCGCGGTTATAGCAAATGCCACATCCTCATCATTTGGTCCCATTGTATACGATCCACTTGGAATAAAAGTCATTCCATAAGGATCAGTTTCATAGAATTCTTTCCTGTCCTGAACTCCAATCAACTCTCCCTGAGGACCTTTGCTTTTACAGCCCACAATTGATGTAACCAAAACTGCTAAATAGATAATCTTCTTCATAATGTCAAACCTTAATTTATTGCCAATGCTGTTTAATTTTATTTTATAAAAACCTAACGCTTTTGTATTTCTGGGGTTCCTTTCCACTACCAAAATTAAAACAATAACCTAACATCACTTCGTAACTTCCAGAATTTGTACTTATCAATTTCGAAAAATTCAACCCGTAAGCACATCCAATTTTCATACCATTAAATAATTCTATCCCAACATTTAAATCCATCGCGTCTAAAGTTCTATATGTAACGCCCCCCCAGAATTTTTTATTGTATATCATATTCATATTAATAGTAAATTGTGGTGAACCACCATCATATGCTATAAGTACATTCGGTTCGAGTTCAATTGGACTATTTGAAAGCGCCATTTTATAACCCGACATAATGTAATAATGTCTGCGAAGATAATTTATTTCTGTAGTTGAGAATTTAAATTTTGGTTGAAGTAGATGGGTAATTGATAAACCAAAATAAAGATTATTGATTAAATAGGCTGCACCAAATCCCATATCAAAGGCCATACTTTGTTCCTTGCTTTTAGGAATTATAACATCTCCATCAATTCCATCAGGAGCTGTAAAGGTACCATCAATAGCTTTATTATACACGCCCAATTGAATTCCACCACTCAGGCTCCCTGATCCAATTGAATGTATATATGAATAGTTTAAATTTCCGGCAAAATTCTTTTCAAAGCCAAGTATGTCGTTTGCCAAGCCCAGCCCTATTCCACTACTCATCCCAAAAACCCTGACAGGGGAATTAAGAGTAAAAGCATTTGTTTTAGGTGCGCCATCAAAACCAACCCATTGTTGCCTACTTATAACATTTGCACAGATCTCTTCCTGTAAACCTGCAAATGCAGGATTTAAAAAAACTTTATTGAAAAATATATGTGTCAATAACGGATCCTGTTGTGCCTTAACATTTAGCATTATAAATGACAATGCCAGGATAACTAAAATCTTTTTCATCCCAGAGATAAATATTTTACCAAATCCAAGCAAAGTAAATAATTTTTTTCGTTAATACAAACTAATCAATTTTATACAAATAACACAGAATATGCAAGTAATGTGCCATAAATACAACTTAATTTCTCTATTAAAATACTGTTTCAGTTTATTCTGATTTTAAAATCTCCTGTTTTAATAAAATGAATTAATTATGGATATTCAGGGAATTAGATAACGTAGTTCCTGATTTCTTATTATAGTTTTTAAAAAATAATGTGTCATGTTTTAAAATTTGTATATCTGAATTTTGAATCAGTTTAATTTCTGGATAGTTTTTAACCATCGCTCCGGCAATTCCTGGTTACATGACATCTTATAGTCGTTATAGGTGCAGGCGATAGTCATATTTTTCTGAGGATTTTTAGGATAAGGAACCTCCATCCACCAACGTTTATTGAAATTATTCTGATAAAAAACTATGTTTTGATCAGATTTTTCAAATGAAACAATATGTTTGGTATAGTTCTGCGAATCGGTTAAAGGAAAATCTTTTTGCCTTGAATTAAAACCATCAATAAAATGCCAGATTATTTGTGCTGCAAGTCTGGCTGATTGTTCATTTACATCAAAAACCGGGTTCATGTCGAAAATACCAAATATTGATAAATTATCGCTTATTCCTGCATAACGGGCAAGCTGACAAATTTCTTCGCTGTATAGGCCATTTGGAGAAGGGAATTTATGCCCAGGCGAATCGGATTGTTTAATCGCTGACACATCAATCCCCAGAATATTGGCATCCCGTAAAACCGGTTCAATATCCGATAAATTTGACCGGACATAACCCAGGCGAAACGCGTCAAAATTCAGTTTATTTAATAACTGCAGCTCATCTTTGTTACAAAAATAGGATTGGTAACCAATATTGGAAAAATTGAACAGGTTTTTCCCTTTTTCCAATATTATTTGACCAAGGTACGAATCGGAATCAAAATCATCTTTTTTATATCCTAAATCCAGTTTAGGATCAATTGCTGCTAATTTTATTGGAAGGTTCAATTTATCATAAGCAAGATATAAAGCATACATAATATCCTGACTTCCACCTAAAACAACAGGAATTACTTTATTTGATAAAAATTCACTGGTAACTTCGGAAACAGCGGTATAGGTATCTTTTAGAGATTTCCCAGGTTTTAGATTACCAAAATCGATGATTCCCGCTCTTTCTGATTTGCAAAGCCGGTAAAATTGTTGCCTGATTTTGTCTGGAGCCCCGGCAGTACCTTTATTCCGACTGTTCCTTTCTTCACAAACACCAAAAATTGCAAGATCCAGATCCTCCAGGTTAAATGAAGAAAATTCTTTATTTACCTGGCTGTACAAATTTTTATCCTGCCTTTCATGAATGCTAAGATCCAGTTTTGAAACGTCAACAGGTTCGAAATAATCGTTAAAATCCATTTTATTTTGATTTTTAACAAAAATAAGGTATGCGTTACAAAATTACAAGCAGTATTTAAAAAAGATTAATATTATATTACAAAATGTATTAAATGTTTTATAAACAAAGGGAATGAAATCCAATGTTTTAAAATGGGACGATAACTTTAATACAGGTAAATTCAGGTATAGGTAATCGTCATATTGTCAGTGCAATAAGAAAAGTAACCTATTGATTTAAAAGAAAATAATTTTTAAACTTACTATTTATTATTTGCGTTTTTTCTTCGCGGAGGCTGGTTTAATTTCAGCATCAATTATTTCCCGGCATTTTTCCAGTGTAAGTTCCTCGGGCGAAATTCCTTTAGGTATTTTTAAATATTTGGTTTTATACTTAATACAAGGTTTTCCCCATCTGTCTTTCATTATTATAATATCTTTTTCATTATCGAAAGACTTAATAATTCTTTTTTCATCCGAAATCTGTTTGGCTTCAATTAATTCCACAGCTCGTTCCAAAGTAATGGTAAGCGGATCATCATTTTTTTTAAGCGAAGTAAACTTGGAATTATAACGAATATAAGGCCCAAATCTTCCTGTGCCGATGGTTACCGGTAAATTATTATAATCGCCAACTCCTCTTGGCAGACTAAATAATTTCAAAGCCTGTTCCAGGTCTAATTTAGAAATATCCTGATTAGGCAAAAGGCTTGCATAGCGGGGTTTTTCTTTGTCATCTGATTCACCAATCTGCACCATGGGACCGAATCGGCCCACTCTAACAAAAACAGGTTTACCCGATTGAGGATCAATTCCTAATTTTCTGCCATCCTTATTATTTTTTAATAGAGTAATGGCTTCATCAAGGGTAATTGTTTCAATTAGCTGATTTTTACCAAGGCTTGCAAAAACCGGTTGATCTCCATTCTGCGCATCACCAAGTTGTACAATTGGTCCAAACCGGCCTATTCTGGCAAGTACTACTTTGCCCGACTGAGGATCTTTACCTAAAACTCTTTCACCAGTATTAAATTCTGATTCCTGGAGCGTTGATTCAACCCTTTGGTGGAAAGGATGATAAAATTTATCAATCATTTTGGTCCAGTCAAGTTTCCCTAAAGCAATCTCATCAAATTTTTCCTCTACTTCGGCAGTAAAATTATAGTCAATTATATTATCAAAATACCTGATCAAAAAGTCGTTTACTACTATTCCAATATCTGTAGGGAAAAGTTTGGCTTTTTCATAGCCTGCAATTTCTGATTTTTCTTCTTTGGATATTTTGCTGTCTTTTAAAACAAAATGGAAGTAATTTCTTTTAACACCTTCCCTGTCTTCTTTTATTACATAACCTCTTTTCTGGATTGTAGAAATAGTAGGTGCATACGTTGAGGGCCTTCCAATTCCCAGTTCTTCGAGTTTTTTAACCAGGCTTGCTTCGGTATACCTGGCCGGGTACTTAGAAAATCTTTGAATTGCATCCATTTTTTGCAAATCAAGTACTGTGTTTTTTTCAATTTCGGGGAGAATTATAGTTTTTTCGCCTCCATTTTCCTCGTCGGTAGATTCGTGATAAACTTTGAGAAAACCATCGAATTTTATTAATTCACCGGTAGCTACAAATTTATTGTTATTTGTTGAGCAATTTATAGTTATATTGGTTTTTTCAATTTGAGCATCAGCCATTTGGGATGCAATTGTTCTTTTCCAAATTAATTCATACAAACGCTGTTCCTGATAATTCCCGCTAATATTTTCCTGCTCCATGTATGAAGGACGAATACCTTCGTGTGCTTCCTGGGCACCTTTAATATTAGATTTAAATTTTCTGAGCTGGTAGTATTTATCACCAAACTGGGCATTTATGTGTTTTTTAGCTGAATCAAGGGCAGAATCGGAAAGATTTACAGAATCGGTACGCATGTATGTTATATAACCCGCTTCGTAAAGGGCTTGTGCAACAGTCATAGTTTGCGAAACCGAAAAACCTAATTTACGACTTGCTTCCTGTTGCAGTGTTGAAGTGGTAAAAGGAGGGGCGGGTGATTTTTTAGAAGGTTTTTTCTGAACATCAGAAACGATAAAATCAGCATGAATGCATGATTTTAAGAATTTTTCAACTTCCTCTTCAGTTTTAAGCCTTTCGGTAAAATCAGCAGCAAGCTGGATAAGGTTTCCCTTTTTATCTTTAAGCTTAAAAACGGCTGTAATTTTAAAAGCAGAATCTGTTTTAAATGAATGAACTTCTCTTTCGCGTTCAACAATGAGGCGGACAGCAACAGATTGCACCCTGCCGGCAGACAGTGCAGGTTTTACTTTTTTCCAAAGAACCGGAGAAAGCTCGAAACCTACAAGACGATCGAGAATTCTTCGTGCCTGTTGAGCAGAAACAAGGTCCAAATCAATTCCCCTGGGATTTTTTATGGCATGAATAATTGCATCTTTTGTAATTTCATGAAAAACAATCCGCTTTGTATTATTTTTTTTCAAATCAAGGGCTTCGGATAAATGCCATGCAATTGCTTCACCTTCGCGGTCTTCATCGGAGGCAAGCCATATCACTTTAGATTGTTTTGCAATTTTTTTAAGTTCACCTACAATTTTTTTCTTTTCGGGACTAATTTCATAAACCGGTGCATAGTTTTTTGAAATATCAATTCCAAAATCTTTCTTTTTTAAATCCCTGATATGCCCATTACACGACTTTACCACAAAATCTTTCCCCAGAAACTTTTCTATTGTTTTGGCTTTGGCAGGTGACTCGACGATTACTAAATTCTCTTGCATGACTATTCCAATGTTCTTTGGTAAAAAATGCACAAAATAAAGAAATTAGAAAGTTAAGTTCAAAACATTTTGCAATAAATATTTTTATGAACTGTTATTAAGTAATTGAATTCCTGGAATTTGGCATGTCGATTTATTAACTATCTTATATTGATCCGGCGATTGTGAATTTTAGTTAAATGATGCTATTCAAAATTTGCACGGAATTTTTGATTCAATTTTATTTTTATCTTTGTCGTTAAGTTTACATGACATTTTAACCATGAATGAATATCAAACCCAAAAAGCGATTAAAACATTCTGGATACTTTTTATAGTTCCGGTAGTTTTAATGTTTGTTCTATTTATGATGATTTCGGCCGGGTACATGGGATATATGCCCAATTTCAAAGAACTTGAAAATCCTGAAAGTAACCTGGCTTCTGAAGTTATTTCTTCTGACAGGCAATTGTTGGGAAAATACTACCGTGAAAACAGGACGATTGTACAATTTGAAAATTTACCTACTCATCTTGTAAATGCCTTGGTGGCAACAGAAGATATTAGGTTTTATGACCATTCAGGAATTGATGTGAGAGGATTGTTCAGGGTTTTATTCAGAACAGTAATTCTGCGAGACAAAAGCGGAGGAGGAGGAAGCACAATTACCCAGCAATTGGCAAAAAACCTGTTCCCAAGGGACTCAATTATTGATCGATCCGTTTTTCATCTTGCGCTTACTAAATTCAAAGAATGGGTTATAGCGGTGAAACTTGAGCGTAATTATACGAAAGAAGAAATTCTTGCTATGTATTTAAATACAGTTCCATTTGGAAGTGAAACTTTTGGAATAAAAACTGCAGCACATACCTATTTTAACACTTCTCCCGATTCTTTAAATATTCAGCAAGCAGCAACACTTGTTGGTATGGTTAAAGGTCCGTCAAAATTTAATCCAAAAAGAAATCCAAAAAATGCATTTGATAGAAGAAATACTGTCTTTAGTCAGATGGAAAAATATGGATTTATTACTGAAGAAGAATTTGATTCTTTAAAATTGATTCCATTGAAACTTGATTACCGTATCCAATCTCATAATGAAGGAAAAGCTACTTATTTCAGGGAATATCTTAGAACTACGATGAACAAGAAAAAGCCCGAGAGAGAAGATTACAGTGAATCGAATTATGAAAAGTATAAGGAAGATTCGATAGACTGGGTCAACAATCCATTATATGGATGGTGCAACAAGAAGCTTAAACCAAACGGCGAACCCTATGATTTATACAGTGATGGTTTGAAAATTTATACAACTATAAATTACAAAATGCAACAATATGCCGAGGAGGCAGTAGCAGAACATATGGGAGGTGAACTTCAGCCTTTGTTTTATAAACATAAAAAAGGAAATAAAAAAGCACCATTCGACTGGCAAATGACCGACAGGGAAATTGGGCGAATCTATTATAATTCAATGGTAAGGAGTGATAGGTACCAAAGATTGAAAAGGGCAAAAATGGATTCTGCCGATATTATTAAAAATTTCAGGACCCCCACTCACATGCAGGTTTTCAAGTGGAGTGGCGATGTAGATACAATAATGACACCCTTAGATTCTATTAAATACTACAAATTTTTTCTGCATACGGGTTTCATATCCATGGAGCCGCAAACCGGATATGTCAAAGCATATGTGGGAGATATAAATATCTATCATTTTAAGTACGACAATGTGATGCAAACCCGGAGACAGGTTGGTTCAACCTTTAAACCAATTATTTACACCATGGCCATGATGCCGGGTGGTTATTCTCCGTGTCATCTGGTCCCGAACATCCCTGTAAGCTTTGAAATGCCTAATGGACAGCCTGAATATACTCCAAGGTACTCTGTTTTAAAAGGATATGAAGGCAAATTAATTCCTTTGAGAATGGGTCTGGCCTATTCCCTTAACCAGATTTCAGCATGGGTATTGAAACAGTACAGTCCTTCCTATGCCGTTGACCTTGCGCGGAAAATGGGAATTCGTAGTCCTTTACCTGAAGTTTATTCACTGTGTGTAGGTTCAGCAGATATAAAACTTTCTGAAATGGTGGGTGCCTACGGAACATTTTTTGACAAAGGAGTGTATACAGAGCCCATGATGGTTACACGAATAGAAGATAAAAATGGAAATGTAATTCAAACTTTTAAGCCAAAAAAGAATGAAGTGATAAGTGAAGGAACTGCCTACCGGATGATTAGTTTGATGCAGGGAGTAGTGCAGATGGGGACAAGTGTCAGGCTCAGATATAAATACAAGCTTACAAACGACATTGCAGGAAAAACAGGCACAACAAATGATAATTCTGATGGTTGGTTTATCGGTGGGGTTCCTAACCTGGTTTCAGGTGTTTGGGTTGGTGGTGAAGAAAGAAGTATCCGGTTCAGCATTGGAGCCCTGGGTGAAGGTGCAAATATGGCATTGCCAATTTGGGCTTTGTATATGCAAAAAATATACAAAGATGGAACATTGGATATTAGCAAAGACAATTTTGAACTTCCGGAATCGTCGGATGGAATACCGATGGATTGCAGTAAATATTCTGAAGTAATTCCGGATGATGACAATTATATCAATCCGGATGATGAACGTTTTTAAATAGAATTTTACTTTAAAGCAGAAAATGATAATTTTAATTTTCTGCTTTTTTATTTTACCAAAGAAGTATTGGGAACTGGTTTCCCTTTTTTCCCGAGGGGTTTATCTTTAAGGGGAATTGTTTTTCTGGAAAACAAATCTGAAGTATCCCTATTCCTTACATATAACCGTAAAGAAACACTCCGGATATTTATATAAGTATTATTGTCAATACTTTTCGGGTCTATTACTGAAGATTTTAATCTTACAGGAGTTTTTAAACTGTCAGTTTTATATACAATATGATAATCCTGCCATTCATTGGTTTTTAATGTTAATTTTTGTTCAATTGTATCGGAAGTAGAATCATTATATTGAATAAAAAATTTCATGACCGGCTTTTTCGTTTTGTTCTTTGCAAGCGACTTGAATTCAGCCTTAAACACAATCAACGACTGATATTTTATCTCTTTATTCATTGTAAGCTGGTCAATTGCAGTATCGCCTGGAAAATTAAATATATTTTTCTGTTGCCAGAGTTCGTATCCTGTTGGTCCAAATCGAAGCGAAGGATCAATGGTTTTTCTGGCTTCTTCCTTTATTTTATCAGCTATAATGTAAATACTGTTCGGGCTTAATTTTTTAGGTATTCTTTTCTGAAGGTTTTCAATCACTTCTTCAAACATTTTCAGCAATTCATTTTGATTTCTGTCATAATACTCCAGAGAATAATCAAATTGGCTTCGGGAAACGTTGTATTTTTTTAATACAAAATTATAATATGATTTTTCCGGATTATTTAGTGAACCGTCGAACAATCCTTTGGTTGACATAATTCCTTCTGCTATTTGAAGGTCAGTTAAAATTTTTACAAATTTATCTCTTTCGATAAGTTGATTATCGTTGCTGGTACAATTAGCAATACTAAACAAGGATAAAGTTAAAAATCCAAAGATGATATTTCTGTACAACATTTTAATTTTTTTATGAAATTAATGCAAATTTAAATCAATACTGCGAAATGCATAAAAGTTTGATAAATATTGATGAAAAAGTTATGGAAAGAATGATGCAAATGTTACATTAACACTAGTCACACGATGAAAAATGAAATGGGATAAATCAAAAAAAAAAGTGGGCATTACTGGATTCGAACCAGTGACTTCCACCCTGTCAAGGTGACACTCTAAACCAACTGAGTTAAATGCCCGTTTAATTTGCAAAGCAAAATTAAAAAATAATTCTTTAATCGTGCAATTTAATAATACAGCACGTTTTAAATATTTTGTATTCTGAGATTTTGAACCTAATTTTGAATCGCGAAAGGATTTAAAATTAATGAAGTGTATGAAAAATCAAATATTGAATTTAGTATTCTTAATCATGGTTTTTGGTTATTCTGCTTACGGGCAGACAACAGTTCAAAAAGGAGTAAAAATTGAAATAAAAACAACAGCTGGCGATATAGTATTAAAACTATACGACGAAACGCCTTTACACAAAGCCAATTTTATAAAACTTGTAAATGAAAAATACTATGACGGCCAACTCTTTCACAGAGTAATTAAAGACTTCATGATTCAAACCGGTGATCCTAATTCAAAAACTGCTAAAAAGGGACAATCGCTTGGAGATGGTGGACCAGCCTATACAATAAATGCGGAGTTTAAAGAAACACTTTACCATAAAAAAGGCGCTTTAAGTGCCGCAAGAACATCGGACGAGATTAATCCGCAGAAAAAATCATCCGGTTCACAATTTTATATAGTGCAGGGAAAAAAATATAGCAATGCCGAACTCAACCAGATTGAACAACAATTAAAAATTGGACCTTATATGCCTTACATCAGGGAGTACCTGGGAAAGCCTGAAAATTCTGCAAAGTTGTCGGAAGTTAAAGCAAAACAGCAAATTGGAGATCAGGATGGTGTAAACAAGTTATTGAATGAAATAATTGTTAAAATAAAGCCAAAACATCCGGAAATTAAAGAATTTAAATTTAGCCAGACACAAAGAAATATCTACCAGACTGTTGGCGGGACCCCTTTTCTGGATATGAATTATACTGTATTTGGAGAAGTTATAAAAGGAATTGAGGTGGTAGATAAAATTGCAAATGTTAAAACTGACCAGAACGACCGTCCGGTTGAAGATGTTAAAATAATATCGATGAAAATAGTAAAATAAAATCAAATGATTAATAAAATAAAAGAACTTATTCAGGAGGTAGATGATTTCTCGACAAAGAAGCGGGATGAAATTGAGCAATTCAGAATAAAATTTCTATCAAAAAAAGGAATCCTCACCGACTTGTTTAGTGAATTTAAGAGTATCCCAAACGAAGAAAAAAAGGAGTTTGGACAAGTGCTGAATATTCTTAAAAATAAAGCGCAGGAGAAGATTGAGATTCTTAGGCAAGCGCTTGAGCAAGATGATAAAGACAAAGTAAAAATAGATTTAAGTTTGCCCGGTGATTCTGAGATACATGGAACTCGACACCCTATATCAATTGTGAGAAATGAAATTATTGAGATTTTTACAAGATTGGGATTTACAATATCAGAGGGACCTGAAATTGAGGATGACTGGCATGTGTTTTCGGCACTGAATTTTGCGCAGGAACATCCGGCCCGTGACATGCAGGATACTTTTTTTATTGAAAAAAATCCTGATATTCTTTTACGAACGCATACATCCTCGGTGCAGGTGCGGGTTATGGAAAACGAAAAACCACCCATAAGAACAGTATCACCAGGAAGAGTTTTCAGGAATGAAGCCATTTCTGCCCGTGCACATTGTATTTTTCACCAGGTTGAAGGACTTTATATTGATACAAATGTTTCGTTTGCAGATTTAAAACAAACCCTTTTGTATTTTGCCAAAGAAATGTTTGGTGAAAGTACCCAGATAAGATTACGGCCATCCTTTTTCCCGTTCACAGAACCTTCGGCCGAAATGGATATTTCATGTTCATTATGCGGAGGCAAAGGATGTAATGTATGTAAGCACACAGGATGGCTCGAAATTCTCGGTTGCGGAATGGTTGACCCCAATGTACTTGAAAGCAATGGCATTGACAGTGTAAAATATACGGGATTTGCATTTGGGATGGGAATAGAAAGAATTGCTATGCTTAAATACGGAATCAGGGATTTAAGGCTATATTTCGAAAACGATGTCCGGTTTTTAAAACAATTCTGAGTTCCTTTGAAAAATTAATCCCCTGTTTTGCTAAATGCATACCGGTTATAAAAATACAAAGCAATAACAGCGGCAAACCCTATTGCAAAAATTACCATCCAAATATCTGAAGGCTGGTATTTATCCCAAAGATAAGTGTTAAGCTGTGAAGGAGTCATGTTGGTTTGTTTTGCCAGTGCGGCAAACGATTCATTAATAGAAAGTGATGGATTTAATGATAGGCCCATTTTTGCCGCTTCATTTTTTACCATCATCGTTTTATCAGAAACCGATTGGTAAACCTCACCACTTAATAAACCTGCAAGTAAACTTCCTATAAAAACAGGAATGAATGAATATCCCATATAAACACCTTTTTTGTCAGCTGGTGCAATTCTCCCAATATATTCAGTAATTTTTGGGGAAGCAGACATTTCGCCCAATCCGAAAATTAAAAGGGAAACGATTGTAAACAAAACATTTTGGGACAAAAGGGTCAGAGCCATCCCTACAGTACAAACTATAAATCCGATGGTCATGGAGTGAAGCGGTTTAAGTTTCATGATTAATGTCGAAACCAGCACCTGGAACAAAATAATATATAAAGCATCGAAATTGATTATAAACTCGGCATCAAGCTGCCCTGAAACGGTAGAATAATTCCGGGTTATGAAAGGAATTATATTATTAAAGAAATCGTATAAAACTGAAGTATCCACCCATTGAGAAATAAACACCGGCAGGGTATAAAAAAGCTGGTAGTACATGGTCCAGAAACCCGATACGATAAACAGGAATAGAATGAACCGGGTATCAAAGAAAATACCAGTAATATTTTCAAATATTTTCCTGTTTGAATCTCCAATAGGCTGTGAAATAACAAATTCAGTCCATCTGCGGGAAATTTTTTTACCCTTATTCAGATAATAAAGCAGTACATCAAGTATCCAAAAAATTAAAAATATTGCAAATGCAGAAACAAAAAGCAATATTGAAACAGCAAGTGTTTTTAAAATTTTTAAAAAAACAAGATTTTCTTTTGTCTCCAGGATATTATCGGATGGTACTTTATAAAAATACAAAAGGATGAAGTTAATCATAATAAATCCGGCAGAAATATAGAAAATCCATTGAGATGTATCGCGATACACCAGGGTAATCAGGGGACCTAAAAACGCTCCAATATTTACCATCATATAAAAAATCCCAAACCCAATAGAAGAAGTTTCATCCGTAGTTGTTTTGGCTATGGTAGCAGAAATAACCGGTTTGAAAAGAGCGGCCCCCACTGCAAGGTAAAGAAAAATTGAAAATACACCTGCAAATGATTTAAAATATGGAATACTTATAAAAGCTGATACATATACTATAAATGCTACAATGAGCACATTTTTATAACCATACCTGTCGGCAATTGAACCGGTAAGAATTGGCAATAAATACAATACAGAAGTGCCTACGCCCATTATTGTCCCTTTTTGAATCTGAGATAACTCAAGACCACCAACATCTGCTGAACCCGTAAGATAATTTGCAAAAAGCATGTAAAAACCATACCACGCCCATCTTTCAAATAGTTCAATTGAATTGGCAACCCAGAAAGTTTGAGGAAATTTACTGAAGATACTTTTATTAAAACCCATGATTTAAAAAGTTAGCATTTTGGAGTTTGCTAATTTATTTAATTAGTCGCTCCTTAACAAGCATTTAAAATTTTGATAATTAATATATTAAAGTTAAAAACTTGTCAAATTCATATGACATTTTCTGCAAGAAAATTAAAAATTGCCATTAAAACCATGCAGAAATGATAGGAAAATCACCAGACCAAAACCAAATGAATTTGTTTAAACCGCTATTAAAAGAGTTTATCAATCTTAAGCATGAACTGGTAATGTTGGCGGAAACTATAGACTGGAAATACTTTGAGAATTTATTTTCAGGCATGTATTCTGAAACAGGACAACCATCAGTACTGATACGAATGATGGTTGGATGCCTAATGCTAAAAGAGGTTATGCAATTACGGAGATGAAACTTGCATCTGCTCATACGACCCATACATGCAATATTTTTGCAGTGGAGAAGCGCATTTTTCAGCACAAGTTTCCTTATGATCCGAGTGATTTTGTTCATTTCAGGAAGCGAATCGGGGAAATGGAATTGAAGCCATATTCACGTATTCGGTTAATTTACATTAGTACGAAGCTAAAAAGTAAGTGATGGTTTTATCTGACACAACAGTTCAGAGAACAATACCACCTTTCCAACTGATTCCAAACTTGCTAAAAAAGATAATTGATAAAATAGTAAAATAGCCAGGCAAATATATAACCTGGGAAGCGTCAGTCCTATAAAAGAAAAAGCAAACAATTGCTAAGAGAAACATTCAATAGTAAACATCCTAAAGAATAAGAAAAGCGCAGAAAGCCCAAAAGAAATTAAAAACGCTTGCAGGTCGTGTAGTAAAGGAATTAGAGAAAAATTGCCAAACCATGTCCTGAACCTGTACACAGAAGAACTGGCAATTTATAAACAAGTGCTGGCTCAGGAAAAATTAACAGAGAATAAATTTACAGTTTGCATAAACCATTTACAGCCTGTATAGCAAAAGGCAAAAGCACATAAAAAATATGAATTTGGGAATAAGATAGATTAAATGATCAATCCAAAAGTTTAGTGATATTGGGCATTGAGAGTTTTGAAGGAATCACGATGGAAAAACAATTGAACCACTATTGAATCAAATGAAGATGAATTTGAATTATCAGCCTCATGAGGTAATTTACGATCGCGGTGAGGACAGCGAGATTAATGGCGTAAAAATCTCTCCACCCCAAAACCAACAAAAAAGTCGTATAGTGCTTATCAAAAAAGAAAAATAAGGCAAAAGTTTAGAAGAAGGGCTGCCATTGAGCCAGTAATAGGACATTTAAAAACCGATTTGGACGGCTCAAAATTATTTGCATGGAAGGGCCTCTCCTAAAATTAATGCAATGTTGGCAGCTATTGGCTGGAATTTGAAAAAGAAAATGGAGAAGTTAAAGCTGGAACTTCTCCAGCTATTTTCTTTTTTCTTTTCAAATGATTGTAAAACAATTTTATTCTTGAGTTCGTAAGGAGCGACTAATTAGGGGCAGAAATACAATTTAGATGAAGTTTTATCAAAATTAAAGGCCTTCCGTGGAATTCGGAAGGCCTGTGTAGCGGGGGTAGGACTATTTTATACATAATTCAGTATTTGATTGTATGTTTAATTGTCTTATTTTTACAGCCTTAAATAATACAGAATTGTTTTGAATTATGTTATAATTTAAAAAAACTGTACCCCCTTTTGTACTCCCAATTTTTTAATTATGAAAGCAAATTATTATTTAAAAGGTGACAAAAAAAAGGAAAATCATTCAATTCGTTTGCATTGTACTTATAAGAACCAGGTTTTAAGATATCCTGTCGGAATAAGTATCAAACCCAAACAATGGAATAAAGATACTCAATTAATCGCTTCAGGTGTGAAAGATTCAGAAATATTAAATGAATATCTTTATAAACTCAGGGATGCAGCTATAAAAGAATACTATAGATGTAAGAACGAATCAAAGCCTTTTAGCCTGGATTATTTAAAACAGTTTTTAACAGAGAAATACAGGAATGATATAAAAAAGCCCGTTTTTATTGATGAATTTATAAAGGAATATATTTCTGATCGTGATCGCCGAGTTTCTGATCGGACCAATTCAAAGTATAATACATTTTATAATCATTTTATTTCTTTCCAGGAACATTACAATGAAAAGTACAAGTTTACTGATTTGAATAACGAATTTTATAATAAATTCATAGATTACTTTGTAATTCAGTTAAAACATGAAAACCGGACCATTAAGGATAAGCATTTATCTGTTCTTGCTTCTTTCCTTAATTGGTGTGTTGAGAAATCGTACATTAATAAAAATCCTTTCAAAAATGCCAGATTTCCATACAAAATAAATCCTGCAGACACTGTATCACTATCAGAAAATGAACTGAATACACTTTTCAACCTTGAATTAAAAAATGAACGATTAGATCGGACACGTGATATTTTTTGCCTTGAATGTTTTTGCGGTTTAAGATATAGTGATATGGACAAGATATTACCCGAAAATCTGAAAGGAAATCACTTAGAACTATATACGCAAAAAGGATCCAATAAATTAATTATTCCGTTAAGACCTGAAGCCTTAAAAATTATAAATAAGTATTTCGATAAGGCGAATCCATTTCCATATTTAAGCAATCAAAAACTGAATGTTTATTTAAAAGAACTTTGTGAGATTGCAGGATTTAATGAACTGATTCCAACATTAAGTATATCTGGCAAGAATAAACAAACAGAAACTTTCAAAAAATTTGAACTGATTTCGACACATGCAGCCAGGCGAACTTTTGTAACTTTAAGTGTGCAGCGTGGAATGAATTACCTTGATATTATGTCAATCACAGGACATGAAAAACTAGAGACTTTTATGAAATATTACAAGCCTGGACAAAGCAAGGTATCTGAAAACTTTTTTAACGCCTATGCTACAATAAAACCAGCTTATTCAATTAATGAAATTATTAAAAATCTGGTTAACAAAGAAATTGATAAAAAATTGATTGCAGAGGCTTTTGGAATTGAGATTGAAAGCATTAAATGATTTTTTAATTAGAGAGAGCTGGGAAAAAAATAAAAATTAATGAAAAAGAACAGATTAAAAATAGATTATTATGGAAAGGCTTTTGAATATTATGAGCTTCATAAAAATGAATTATACTTATTATATCCTGATAAATGGCTTATCCTGAGTTATATCTTAAAATTTGAATTAACATGTGAAATAAAAGGTCCTTTTAATACTGAGGAAGAAGCGGAAAATAAGGCAACAAATTTATACAGGATAGGAACTTATATAATAGTAAAAACAGGAAATTGAAATTTGCCTGATGCCGGTCTAAAGTCCACCTGGTTCCTGGTTAAACTTTCCTGGAAAACTTTCCCGGCATTGCAGGTTTATTACTGAATTATTGGTTTGATGCTTTGAACCACGGACCTGTTTGCTTCACTTATTTAATTTGGCTGCTTTGAATCAATTCATGATATTTTAAACTCTACCAGGATTGGAATAATTAATAGTAAAGGAAAATAGATTGCCTGATGCCGTTCTAAAGTCCACCTGGTTCCTGGCTAAACTTTCCCTGGAAAGCTTTCCCGGCATTGCAGGCTTATTACTGAATTATTGGTTTGATGCTTTGAACCACGGACCTGTTTGCTTCACTTTAATATTTTGTCTGAAGACATTTTAACTTGGAAAGGCATTTAGAATTACTTAAACTTTGCGAAACCTGGATATTTAAGCCTTTTTCTATTTAGTTTTTACATCTTGAATTATTAATAATATTTTAACATATGCAAATATCTATATGTAACAATACTTTACATAATATGTTTTGAACCTGATTGATATAATGCTGAAATTCATATTAAAACGGACCCGTTTTTATCTGTACAGTTATAAAATTGACCTTCAATTTTACGGACAGAATTTAAAAGGCTGTAAAAATTAACTTACAGCCTTTATTTTTAACACTTAAATAAATGAATTTTAGTTATATCTAGATATATTTAACCCTAAAGTTTACATAAACTTCAGAAGAACCATCGGATGAGATAGCTGAAACTTTCATTAGGGAAAGTGGATTTATTTTTGGAAGTATTCCGGTGTTTTTGTCTTCAAAAACAGGATTATTAGATGTTAAATCAATCTCAAATTCAGGTTTCCATACCCTACCTTCTTCTTTTGTTAATATTGTAACATAAGTTATAGCACCTAAAGTTTCATTTTTAGCTGAAACATAGAAGTATTTTATTAATCCTTCCAAAGATCTTGGCATCATAATAATTGCCTGCTCCGATTTATTGCGATCTGCTTGAATGCTACAAGTAATTGTCGAATCAGTAGCAGCTGTAGCTGTTATAATCCCAGCATTTTTGCCTAATATGCCTGCCTGTTTAACTTTCATTTTTAGCCAGTTATATTTATAAAAAGTGTTCACTGGTGTTAAACCATTTAATTCTATAACCTCTTTTTCAAAATATCCGTTTATAGTAATCCCACTAACCTCAATAACCCTTGCACCTGTACCCAATAATGTATCATTTGCATTATCAGATACAATTGAATGAATTCTTGCCTGGATTGGAAGTATTATAACACCTCCAGAAGAAATAATATCTTCAGTTGTTTACCCAATTTCTGAATTTCTTGCTTTTGCTTCCATGATGAAAAATTTTAGTATTAGTAAATAAATTTTCATCAAATAACTGAAAAATCTTGTTTGCTCAAAGGACATATAAAACATATATATTAATAGCGTTATTTATAATAATATGAATATCAGTAATATAACATATAAAATCACATTGCATGCAAAAATTGTCCTTTACATTTCTAATCTCTGTTTGCATTTTTACATAAAAAAATCAAATGGAAAAAAGAAGTTATTCCAGAAAAACAAAAGGTAAATATTCTAAGACTATCAGCTTCAGAATAGAGGAAAGTGATTTTAACCTGATCAACGAAGCCCGAATAAATTTAGAGGTTCCTAATAATACAGGAATTCTCAGGTTTATCATAAGAAATTCTCCTGTTACCAACTTCCTTAAAGGAAATCTATTTGAACAATCAGAGGATTATGAGCAACTTATTAAAAAATTACAACTTTAAAATTTAAAATGATGGACACAAATGCCCAAACAAAAAAAAATTCGGTGGACTTTATTCCCCGTGAGTTTTGCGATCTCAAAGAGTTGAACAGAACATCGACAAAAATTTCGAATATCACAGCTGCAATGATGAAATTGAAAGAAACGTACATAGAGTATTTCAATCAATTTAATAAGGCTGATTTTATTGAATTGATTTCTAATGAAAATCCAGAGAACTGGATTAGATTAAAATACCTGAAGGTCCAGGGGATAAATACAATAGGCTTTGATGTTCAGCAAATGCTTGAAAAAGGTTTATATTCAATTCCTGATTGCTCCAAGTTGTCGGGTTTAATTATTGCCTTTATCTCCAGTTTGGATTATAACTCATTAACCAGCTTTATAACTCCTAATGATTTTAATGAATTCTTTGATAATGAATCCAGGGTAGTTAATCCCCTTTTTAACGAGTATGGCAAGATAACTAAAAGAGTAAACAGCTTCTTTACACTAAGGACTGAGACTCAAGAAGAAAATGAATATTTCCAAATCATTGACAATCTTTGTAAAACATTTGAAGTACTTGTAAATAAGTATAAGATGAGTACTCAGCTTATACCATTGCCATTGATAAAGATTGAAGATCAGGACGGCTTTAAGTATTTAACACCATTGCCGCAAGCTTTAAAAGCTTTTAGAAAGAAACAAATTTACACCTCAAGCAATGCCACATAGATTTAATACGAAGCCAGGTGAGAAAGAAATAATAGTTACTGAAGCTGAATTAAAGTATCTAAGGGATTTAAATTCAATGAGTCATTTATTTATGACAATGATAAATGACTGGCAACTATTAAGCGCCGCGGATATTCCAAAAAATTTATTTACAGTGAGTATTAAGAATGATGGATTTGTTGATATAGAAATTTCTAATCGAGCAATTGAATTGCTTAGAGAATGAAGAAAAATAAAATCCAAATGTGAAAATTTTCCCGTGTTTTAATTTGTTATTAGAGAGAGAGCCGGATCAATATGGTCCGGCTTTATAATATATGCCTAAAAAATCAGGTTTTCAACTTCCTTTCTTGATAGGGCACAGCGTGGTTTTTGGGCTGAAAAACGGAAAGATTTTATTTTTATAGATTAGAAATTTAAGTTTAAATATATATTATTCAATAGATTACTGATTTTATTTTGTTTTTTAAAATGGAATGTAAAAAACCGGATAATTTGGGTCAACTGCCAAAATAAAAAAACCTGCGAAAGCAGGTTCCAGGAATAAATTTTTAACAAAATATTAAGATTTTGATTTTTTATTTTTTTCCCAAAATTCACGTATTTCGCTTAATAACTGAATATTACTGACACCTTTCTTGAATTCAAGATACCGTGAAACCGTGGAATAGTAGTCACCCCCGTTAAAACTTTTATAATACTTCCAAATAGAATAAATATCAGGGACTTCAACAATTCGAATTGTACCTATAACTGATTCCATTTCCGGTTTTAGTTTTTCCCAATTGGACATTTCAATTAAGTGCATAAATGTAAAAAGCTTGGAATATGTTTCTGTAATGAACTCCCAAGAATCTTTCTTTTCAAGTTCTATTTTTCTTCTGTTTTCGTTGTCATTTTCATCAATAAAAAAGTCAATTATTTTTATCCCAAGAATTTCCGCAATTTGTTCCAAAATACCAGTTTCAATACTATCTTTTTTCAATATTCTGTACAAATTCTGATTAGTTGTACCAATTTTTTTAGCGATATCGCTAACTGAAAAATTTGATTTGTCAATAAATCCTTTAACAATCTCACCCACCTTAATCATGATAAATAAATATATAGCTGATTATGAAAAATATATACATTAATTAATTAAAATTATTTAGAGTCATTCAATAATTTGTTTAAAAAAATATCAAATAAATAATTTATTTCAAATAAATAATTTGATTATATCAAATAAATGATTTAATTTGCATTATATTTTAAACAATTTGTTTGATAATTATTATTTAATTTAATTAGTAAAGATATGAATTTTATTGATTTCTACCAGAGCCTGAAAGATGGCAAAGAGAGAAAAACTCTCAGAAACAAAATCATTGATGCCACTTACATAAGCTATCCAACTTTCTTTGGATGGATAAGAAGAAAAAAAATTCCTCTACTAGCCCAGGAAAAAATATCTCAAATATTGGATATCCCTAAAAGTGAGCTTTTCCCGGAAAATGAATCAAGTTTTTAGTATTAACAAATAAATCCGCCCAAAATGAAAACAACAAATGAAATTGAGAAAAAAGAAAAAACAATTGAATGGTACAAAGAAGCCTTAAACGAATCAGAAAAGATGCATTTTTCTTATAGAAATATGTATGAACGTGAAAAAGATAATTGTAGAAAGCTGTTGCTTGATATAAAAAAATTAAGGGGTGAAAATTGCTTATTAAAAAGTAATGAGGTCAACACGTTTTATAAAGAGGGTGAAAATCTTGAAGAAATGTCTGTGATCTATAAGAACCTATTCTACGAAATGAGATTTTATGAGGATGGCCATTTTGTTGAACTACTCGAAGCTATTTCTTCTGTTTTAAGCCTCACTGAAATGGATTCTATAACAGATGAAATGCTTACATTATTAAGGTTTAACAGCAATCTGACCACTGCCATTGCGAACCATGCTTACACTTTACTTGATTCAATTCCTATTGAAACTATTAAAAACGAATAAGCCCAGGGCCATATCCTGGACTTATCAAATAATCTGAAATTTTAAATGAAATGCAATGGCAAATATACTGAATATTATAGAAAAAAGGGCTTTTAAAACATACAGGGCCCATGAATTTGTTAAAGAATACGGTTTCTTTATTTCACTTGTATTGCTTGTAAAGCTTGCAACCTCTCTGTTTTCAGCTTATGCAGGTTTTTATTATGTTAATAATTTGTTTTTGGAAGTTTTAAACAATGTCAATCAGGCTTTGTTCTTTAGTGTTTTAAGCCTGGTATTGATTGAATTTCTAACAAATATTAGCCTTTCAAAGTTTTATAAGACTTCATTGCGTGGAAATATAAAATCCGCAATTGGTTTCATGCTCTTGTCATTTATCTTTTTTGGCCTGTCTTTTTATATTTCAACTCTTGGCCTGGCTCAGAGGCAAAGCACAAAGAATGACAATAGTGCAATCATTATTGATAAATTCAATCTACAATTATCAGAGCTAAAGAAAGAAGCCGAAACTGCAAAGATTGAAATCAAACAGGCAATTGAAACAATTAAATCAAATCCTGAAGGGTGGAGATCCGGAAAAAGAGATGTTTTACAACCGGACCAGCTTAAGCAAATAAACGATTATTATGCAAAAATTGAAATTATCAATAAGGAATTACGGAACGATATTGAAAAGCTGAATGATAAAAAGCTGAATGACTTAAAAGCAAATTCTGGTAACATAACCAACATTGAAAAAAAGTTTTACAGAGTAGTTACACTTATTATGCTCGTTCAGCTGGCAGTAAATGGTTTAATTATGTTCTTTTACAGTAAGATATACCAGGAGAAATATAAAGAAGACCTGGCAAAAGAGACTGTCAGAGAGTTTGCATCTGATATAGGTGAAACCACAGACAAACTTATCAAACATAATATAAGTAATTCATACCTTAACTACTTATCTGCATTAACCTTTCAGCTTGATGAAAACGATAAAAAGAGGGCTATTCCTGCTATAAAAAAAGAAAAAACAAAGATTGGTTTTAAAAATCAAGATCTCGTAAATAACGATAGCGTAAATAATGAGACGCTATCAGATGACAATAAACTTGATTCAATTGCACTTTTTTCGAATCAAAAAAAGGCAATTGCACAATGTAAGAACTGTAATAAAGAATTCAAGCCTTATAATATTGTTCAGGTTTTTTGTTCCAAAGAATGCCGTTTAACCTGGCATAAGAAAAATAATGGCTTTGAACTTGAAAAATTCCTAAAAAGAAAACATTAAAAATTTTGAATATGAAAAACTTAATTGAAAAAAGTATAGAAAACTGGATTGTTCAGAATTCTCCTACAATTGCAGAAAGCATGTTAAAGAATATTGAAGATCAAGAAATTCCAATTGAATTGTTAGTAATCAGCAGTTATCTTGACAAGATCCGGAATAAAATTTTAAGTGATCTTTCCTGCAATCATTCTATACATGATATAAATATATCCTTAAGTACTAATTCTTACATGATTGAGACTACAATCTATTTTGATAAGGATAAGTACAATACAAAATTTGGGAATGAACATTACTCACATTTCAATGTAGAACGTATAATTGAATATTTTGATAATTATTTGAAAACAGCAATCAATTCAAGACAGTCTAAAACTATTGAATCTGTAGCTGTTTAAACTTTTATGGGTGGCTTTTGTCACCCTTATATTTTTTATACCATGTAAAACAGAAATACTATGAAATCAATAGAATCGACCAGGAAACAAAATGAAAAGATGTACCAATTTGTTAAGCTCTGTACAGCATTGACAAAACAGGGATTTAAATTTACAAGACAAAATGGCGTTGCATATGCACTTACATTCGAAAAAGTTGATGCGAAAAGGTTATTACATCCTGAAACAAGGCTTCCTTTTGTTAACTCAATAATAAGGATAGCAGGTGACAAAATAAAAGAATGTTACCAGTTTGAACAGTGGGCAGGGCGTTAATAATAAATCATATAATTACTTTTTTTACTCAACCATGAAAATGAGAACTACAAGCATAATAAAACAGGAATCTGATAAAGCTTTGAATAAATATCAGAATCACTTCAAGAAGTGTATAAAATGTAAAAACATAAATAATGAAGGTGAGACATGCTCACAAGCTGAATTTTTATATAAAGATTATGAAACCCTGATAATTGAATTGTCTGAAGCTGAATTGACATTTAACCAGGAAATTGAAGAAAGAAAAATAAAACATTGATAAGTATTCAGAACTAATTATAAAAACTATGGTAAACTCAATATCAAATCAATATAAACTAAGCAATGAAAATGCTGAACATGTTCTTTCGGATAATGGTTTTAAAGAAGCCGGTTTGATTGTTTGGACATTAACCTATAAAAAAACAGGCTATGGACATTATAAGTTATCTGCTGAATTAATTTCGTGTTATTCTTTAAAAGATACCATTGTATTAAATTATGTAACCACAGATTCAATGCTTATTGATGACTGGTTTGAAGATAATACAACTCATTATGAAAGTGCTGAAGCCGTAATGAAAACAGCTTTTAATATCATAATAAGGAATAACAGGGAAAAACTGCAATCCTGGATAGAAAATTTGAATTGTAAATAATATGAAAGCTGAAAAATTTAAAGTAAAAAGGGTTTATCATAAAAAAAAAGGTGGAAGAATTTATGATATTCTGATTAATGTAACATTGGAAGAGGCAAAAGAACTTAATCCCTGGTTATCTGAAAAAGACAGGATAATAATTAAAACAAAAGAGGAAGAAATTACCATTAATGATAATCCAAATGTTAAAGAGTACTTTTTAAACGGAATATTAAAAGTTGATTACCTGGATGAAAACCCAAATGCCATTGAGATGATGCAAATAATCCAGGAAGATATTGAAGAAAATGAATTATAAACCAATAACCAGTTATATTTATGAAAAAGGTCATTTTATCAATACAGATAACACATGATAATGAATGTAAATCTAGTTTCGTTCATAAACCCGAAAATAAAAACATAAATACACGCAATGAAATACAGGCAATTTGCCAACATCCTTTATTCAATAACAACATAAATACAGCATTTGAATGTATTAATCCAATCGAACTTTTTAATCATTCTGGCCTTTATTTCTTTTCGGCAAATATTAATAATCATATAGGTTATTTTGACCATATGACAGGATCATTAATAGGAATCTTTAAGAATAAATCTGAATTTATTTCGGCGATGGACAGATACGGAATGAATAATTATATTGATATAACAACTGCTCATATTTTTAAAAATGGATTAAGCCCGGCATATGAGTTTAAAATATAATAGCAAAGCTGAATTAATTAACTGTCAATCATAACTTACATACAAAAGTGTGAAATTTGTCCATAAAATAATTAAAGTAAAATGTACTTAAAGGATTATAAAATAAGAATATTGATAATTATGATTAAAAAATACAATAATATCAATAAAATTTAAAGTATTGATTATTAATAAATTAAAGATCTTACTAATATTCCATTAATTGTCCTTTATGATATAAAATTTAATACCAAATTTTGAATTCAAATTATAACAAAACATATTAAGTATGAAAAACGAAAAATTTTCTGAAGCGTATTTTAAACTTTCTCGGAAAAATCGCTACCATATTCAAATAAGGAATAGAATTGCTTTTGAATGTAAGGTTTCAACCGCTATTGTTTACAATTGGCTTACAGGACAAACATCGGTTCCTGAACTTGCAAAGCCGGTTATAGCTAAAATTATGCAAATACCAGTATCGGAATTATTCGAAGAGACTATTTTAACTTAATAACTGATTGATTATTTGATATTAAATAAATTTCACCAGTTAAACCATTAATTTGTCCTAAATCTAACTATTTAAAGATATATTAAAATAAAAATGAAATGAATACCTCAATTCCTATGGATTCTGTTCTTGAATCCGAACTTACAGCTATCCTGGAAAATTCAACACCAAAAAATGATGACGAACTGACAGATACAATAACCGAAATGGCTATGGTTTGCTTTAAATATTTGCGCACCCATAAAAGTTCATTCCAAATAATTAATGATACCTGGAATAGAGTTTCGGAAAAATATGATCCCCGGCTTAAAAATATATTAAGACAATATGCAGCTGCATGCCTGGATGAAATGATAAGGAAAAATTAGAAACAATAATAATTGAAATTATGCCAACTTTTGATATACCAGAACTGGGCACAGTACTTGAAAAGTTAAATGCAATTGAAAAAATTGTACTTCAGAACGGGATGCCGGATCTACTCACAGCTGAAAGAGCAGCGGAAAAATACGGAATCGACAAACAAACACTTGCAGCCCTGGCCAAAGAACACACAATTGAAAAATACAAGCTTAAAAGGCGGATCTATTATTCGTCAAAAGAAATTGATAATGCCATTTACAAAGGCATTGTTAAGCCTTTTAATCCGAAAGCACTAAAAAGGTAGATATTAATTTATACGAAATGCCATGAATTATTTACAGGAAAGACTTGAAAAATTCCAAATAAGCAAATATAATGAAGTTGAAATTGGTATCCCTTTACATTTATACGATCATCCACAAGCTGCAGTTAAATCACATTACTTTGAATCGGACAAAGATGACAATATTATAATCAATTATATTGATTTAAATGGGAATTATCAATTATATGAAAAAACAAAGAATGGAAAACCTTCCCTGGAAATTTTTAAAAGGCTCAGATTAAATAAAAGCACTGATGGATTTAAATACAAGCAAGACTTTAAAAGCGGAGTTCATATTTATTTCACACCTTCAATAATTACTAAATATAAGGAAAAAACAAAAATTGATACATTATACATAGTTGAAGGTGAATTTAAGGCATTTGTAGCTGATATACACTTAAAAATTGACATTGTTGGAATCGGTGGAATTCATAATTTTATAGATAAAGATGCAAACGAAATACATAGTGATTTAATTGATCTAATAAAAGCTTGCTCAGTAACTAATATTGTATTATTGTTTGATGCTGATTGCTTAACTATCAAATATGAAGAAAAAAAGGACCTGTCAAAAAGATTATTTAGTTTTTTCACGGCTGCAGCCAAATTTAAAGAATTGATTGAGCCATTAAAAAAAGAACTTTTCTTTTCCCACCTAAACACAGATTTAAGTCAAACTGCAAAAGGAATTGACGATCTGATCATTCATCCAGAAACAGATAAAAACAAGTTAGTTTCAGAATTAGAAAAGCTGGCTTCAGGTAATAAACGAAAATATATTAAATGCTTTCCATTAGGCAGAAAAAGTACTCAAGATTTAAGAGAATATTTTTCAATTGATAGTCCAGAAAGCTTTTATAAAGAACATAAAGAAATAATAGAAAAAAAAGAATTTACTTTTCGAAACCATATTTACCAACATAATGGAGAAAGGCTACAATTAAAAAAGCATTCAGATTCTGATTTATATATGAGAATAGGAACCCAATATTTCAAAAGGATATTTAATATTAACAGATATGGAGAAATTGAAGAAAACCTTGAAAAATGGGAAAAAGGAGCTATAACAAACGATTATATTCAAAATGGTTTTCCAGATTTTTTAAACCAGGTTGAAAAGTATGATACTTTTTGTAATATTCCTGACAATAGCGAAAACTATAAACAAGTGCATGAAATAATTAATGATGAAAAAAAGAGCAGGAATTATAATCTATACGTTAAACCGAAATTTATTATAAAAGAAGGTAATTTTGAACATATTTTCAATTATCTCAAACATATTGCTGATTCAGACGGATCTAAATTTGGCATACTTGGAGATAAGTTTACCATTCTCATTGATTATTTTAGCATTCTGCACAGATTCCCACAACAGATTTTACCCGTTATTTCATTAGTAAGTAATGACCAGGTAACAGGCAAAACTACATTATTTGATTTAATCAAGTCTATTTACGGTCCAAACGCAACAATTTTAAGTCAGGAACTATTTGATATGCCATTCAATGCGCATTATATTCAAAAACAGGTAATAATGCTCGATGAAGTTAAAATTGAAAGTAAAGTTCAAAAGAATAAAATAAAACAAATGGTTACGGCCGGCAAAAACCATATTCAATTTAAAGGTGTGGATCCTAAAGAAATAGATACATATACAAAATTATTGATGGCAAGTAATGATGAACGTGATTTTATGAAAATTGAAAGCCAGGATGTCAGGTTTTGGGTTTTAAAGGTTCCTGTTTTATTAAAAAAGGATACTGAATTACTTTTAAAAATGAAAGAAGAAATACCGGCTTTCCTGCATTTTATTATTAACAGAGAAATAATTCATCCTAAAGAAGATCGTGGATGGTTTAATGATAAATACCTTCAAACTGAACAAAGGAATATTATAATAAACACAACAAAACCAGTAATAGAAAGGGATATTGAAGACTACCTGTATAATTATTTTTATGAATACCAGGTTTCAAATTTGAAGATCAATTTAGATCAATTGGTGGAACAGATTAAAAAGAATTGCAAATATTCACATTCTAAAAGCGATATAAGAAGAATATTATCCGATGTATATAAAAAGACCCTTTCAAAAAATACATCAAGATTTGAATTTATCATTGGATTTGATGACATAAAAGATACTGTAAAATTCAGTACATTAAAAGGAACTGGAAAAATATATGTTTTTGAACGTTACGAGTGGATTTCAGATGATTCAGACGTTGAAATAATTAATATAAATGATCCCATAAATTTACCAAAAGAAAACAATTCAAATAGTAAAACTTTCAGTTCAAATGAACCTAAAAACAATAAAGCAAATAATACAGAATATGAAAATAATCAAGAAATTGAAGATGAATGCTATGATGAAAGAGACTGTGGTTTTTAATAAATTTATAAATAATTGGTTACAAAAGTTACAAAAGTTACAATATTGATAATAAATTAATTATATGTAACTTTTGTAACAAATGTAACTTTTGTAACTAAATCCTTGATTTTTTCCATTAAAAATAAAAGTTACACCAAAAGTTACAGATAAATTACTGAAATTCAGAATTGTAACTTTTGTAACAAAAAAAAATATATTAGCAGAACACAAAAACAGGTATTTTCTTACCAAACCCGCATAAATAAAGGAAAATATTTTTTAGTTAAAAAAAACAATATTTGATTATCAATTACTTATGTTTTTACAATCTTAAAAAATGAACAGAATTTTAATAAATTTTAATCGAATACATGGTAAATTTTTAAAATCATTAATACTCAAAATATTTCTAAATATTGAGTATTAACAATTCAAAAAACGGTTAAAAGAATGATCATGAAAACAGATAGAATAAAAGAGTTACTATATATTGAAAATACAAACTATCCTTTTAGCTCCAATGAATTGTATTTATTTTTTGGTTTTACCAGGCATAATAATTTTATAAGGATTTTGAAGCGAAAAGAGTTTATGAATGAAATTATAATTCGGCCCAGGGAAAAAGTAAATGAAAGAAAATGCAATGTTTATTATATTACCAGGGACTTGTTTTATAAATTCTGTAAAAAATATCTTTCAGATTATGCGCAAATAACAGAAATATACCTGGATTACAAAAGAACCATTCTCCAATCAAAAATTCTTACATTCAGGAACCTCAGTAAACCGGAATACATTTTTGAGTTGAATATTTATGAAAAAATAAAAGGGCATTTCTATACTCATGCACTTAATACTTTAAATATAGCCAATGTTTTGAATATAGATGTTTATGACTTATTTAAGTTTTGCAGCCTTCAATTTTGCTGCAATACAAGTTATAGTTCGGCAAAATGTACCAATGATACAAACAGGGAACAGGCAGCTGCAAAACCATACTATAGTTTTGATAGTATAAGGCACGAATCCAGGTACATATTTATTGAATTACTGAAGACAATCAAAGCAAAATTCAAACTGGATGAATTTCAGAAAAGGCTTATAGATATTTATTTGGATTTAATAAAACAAATGCTTGAAAGGCAGATAGAATACGATTTTAAAGAAAACAGAAGACAAATTATCTATAAAAAGGACGATAGACCAACAAATCAAAATCTGACCAAATCCCAGCTTACAACTTTAAAAATTATTTTCAGAAGTGCTGCAATGCTTTGTCATCCTGATAAAAATTGTAATGGCGAAGAAATATTTAGAGAATTATATAAAGCTTATACCAATAAAGATTTAAAAAAAGTAACTGAAATCCATTGTAGGCTTAAAGGCTAGAATTAAACCTTAAATATTCAAATGGATTCATTTTTATATGTTGGAAAATTTTCTTGCTTTCATTGATTTCTTGCGGGTTCCTGCCCAGTTAAAAAATAGTAACTTTTAGTATTTCAGGAACAAAGATTGACTGATGCCTGGATTAAGTCTGACTGGTTCCCGGTTAAACTCTCATTACAAATCTTTCGGGCATTGCAGGTTTATTACTGGTTTATCGGTTTGATGCTTTTTACCACGGGCATGGTTGGTCCACTTGATTACTTTGTCTGAAGACAATTTAATTAATAAATGAAAATATGACATGCATTTTCATCCACCCAATTTGTGAAATGTTTGAAATTGACCGTGAAAATCAGCGTAAATTCATCTAAAAAAACGGCCAAATCAATTTTTGGAAATAATTAACCAAAGGCATTTAGAATTACTTAAACTTTGCGAAACCTGGATATTTAAGCCTTTTTCTATCTAATCCTTACATCTTGCATTATAAATAATATTTTAACATATGCAAAAAAAACTGCATGTAACTATACTTTACAAAATATCTTTTTATACTTCAAAGCACTGGTAAATAAAGGCAAATGAAACCTAATTGGAAATGGCTTAAGTCCACCTGGTCCCGGTTAAAATTTTCCGGCATCGCGGATTTATTACTGGATTATTGGTTTGATACTATTTCACCACGGACATGGTTGCTTTAATTGATTAATTTGCCTGTTTTAAGTCAATTCATGATACTTTTAGTTATCCCAGGAGAAAGGCTATTTCTGTACCCCTGAAAAAACAAAAGACCAGTAAATCAAATGATTACTGGTCTTTTTAGTAGCGGGGGTAGGACTCGAACCTACGGCCTCCGGGTTATGAGCCCGACGAGCTACCAACTGCTCTACCCCGCAATATATTTTATGTATAAATTCTTCTAAAAATTGGGTCTGCAAATATAATGCATTAATTTTAAATCCGAAAATTAAGTTTAATTATTTTCTGGGCCAGGCTTTTTATTAAATGCGGTTAAGCGCTATGACATTGAATTATTTAACTTTAGTAATTTATTCCTTCACTATCTTTCTAACTATTTTATTGTTTTTTGAGTTTAACAATACAAAATAATAGCCCTGAGGTAAATCAGAAACATCGAAGATAAAAGATTTGCCCGATTCGGATTTGCCATATTCTTTTACCTTTTTTCCAGATAAATTAAAAATAACCACTGAATCGAAAGAATAATTCTCATAAGTTCTGACGCTTAGCTTATTCTTAACAGGATTAGGTGATAAAATAATTTTTTCACTTTGCGAAGCCAGCTTAAGTTGCTGAATTAAAGCAGGGGGCGAAATTAGCCATACATCGGGATCAAAATAAACTGAACTTACTTTAAAGTTGAGTTCCCACGGAAATTCCTGCCCCGAAAAAGTATTTCTGAAAACCAAAGTGGTATCTTTTCCTTCGCCGGCAAATTTAACCGGAATATTTAATTCAAAATATTTAACCGATTTATGAGATTGAATTTGGTTAATCCTAACAACCCCGAATTTTTTATCGTCCTGCCCCCAGGTAATGGTATAAGTTGGATATCCCTGTCCATAAACCCACTCATTAAAAAAATAGCTTAGATTTTTTCCGCTTGAGGCTTCCAATATTTGTTGGAAATTTTCAGTACTGGCATAAGAATTTGCAACCCTGCTGTCATTTAAATAGTTATATATACCTTTAAAAAAAACTGAATCTCCCAGCTCCCACCTTAGCATATGAAGCACCATCCCTCCTTTTGTGTAAGATAATCTCGAATCGAAAATTCTATATACTGAATTAGTATCATCAACGATTAGCGAACCATCAGGTTCACTTGTAATGAATTCAATTTCACCCCTTTTCCAACTGTTCCAGTCTCTGTTTATTAATCCGTTTTCAATGCATAATGATTCGCACCAGGTGGCAAAACCTTCGTTGAGCCATATATTTTTCCAGCCTGCACAAGTTATGTAATCCCCGAACCATTGGTGTGCCAATTCATGAGCAATAAGCCCCGGATCAAAACCATACATAAAACTCATGGTCTGATGCTCCATTCCGCCTCCCCAACCGAACTGTGCATGTCCATACTTTTCATTCGCAAACGGATATTTAATAAACCGGTTGTTATATAATTGCATAATTCCAATAGTGGCCGGAGTTTGAGTTTTGGCTTTCTGAAGGTTTTCGGGGTAAACGTAATTAAGAATTTCGATGGAATCGTTTACCCCTGCTGGCACGTAATCGGAATAGACCGAATAATTTGTAACTGCAAAAGCGACCAGGTACGCGCTGATTGAATGCCTGTGTTTCCAGTGGGTAATCATTTTGTCTCCTGATATGGTTTCAGAAACTAAAACACCATTGGCAGCTGCCTTATATTGAGCAGGATGAATGATTAAGATATCTATAGAATCTGCTTTATCGTCAAGCGATTGTTTGCATGGCCACCAGTCTTTTGCACCATATGGTTCAGAAAGCGTCCACATAACAGGTGTATTATTATGAAAATTTGTGGTAAATGCTCCAAACCCATTTCCTGTACTAGGTGCGCCATGATAAAAAACGCAAACCGAATCAATAGAATTTATATCCTGTATTTTAGGAATGGTAATGGATAATTTTTCGGATGAATGCAAAAAAGAGGTTTTTTTAGCATGAAATAAGACAGAATCGACAGTAAGCACAGTAGATAAATCAAAGGTAATTGTAGATACTCCGGTCACTTTTGTTTTAAAAAAAGTATTTACCATTCCTTTAATATAATAAACAGCCGGATCAACCTCAACCTGCAGATAATGATATGTTACATCAATGTTTGAACCATTTTCGGGATTAGGACTTTGCTGGGCCGACATTTTGTTTAAAACAAGAAAAAACAGAAGACAAATTTTAAGTTTGATTTTCATTGTTGAAGTTTTAAGTATTTGATCAACGCCACTTTAATAAGTATTATTTCAATTCTTATTTCGAAAGTTTTTGCAAAAATAGTTGTTTTTAGAGCAGAAATAAATTTCTTTATTTTTAAAGGCAAAGAACACCTAAGTTATTCATAAACATTTAACATTTCTATTTTAACAATCAATTTGTAATGCTTACTTTTAACAATTGAAAAATCAGATATGGAAAAACCTGAAAAAAGAATAGTTGACTTTATTAAAAAACATCATGTTTTAACGTTAGCCACGTCGCAAAACAATACGCCCTGGTGCGCCAATTGTTTTTATGCATTAATGGAAGAAGAGAATTCGCTTGTATTTACATCAGATATACAAACCAGGCATATCAGAGAAGCGCTTGAACAAGTGCAGGTTGCAGGTTCCATAGTGCTTGAAACTAATATCGTGGGCAAAATACAAGGAATTCAGTTTTCAGGGATATTGACACAACCCCAGGGGCCACTTTATACAAAAGCAGAGAAAGCTTATTTGAAAAGGTTTCCTTTTGCAGCTTTGATGGATACAACACTCTGGATTTTAAAAATGAACTATATTAAAATGACAGATAACAGGTTGGGTTTTGGTAAAAAAATAATATGGGAAAGAAAGATGCCATCAGATAATTAAATCCGATACAAAGCTTTTTTTTAAAATAATGAATGAGATATTTAAATCTAATCAGGCATTAATTTTTTTTTCTTGTTTATAAATCCGAATGAAATCATTTAAATTTAAAAAAGAAGATGTAAAATACTCAAATTCATTTTTTTAGTTAAAAAAAATTTGTATTTTTCTCAAAATAGATATTCCGACAAACCGAAATGTAAATCATTGAAAATGAAAAGGACCGTAATAAACATGCTAAAGACTGCGGCTGAAAAATATTCAGATATAGGTTATCTTTTTGATAGAACCGACAAAGGTTGGATGAAAAAGACATTCAATGAAGTGCACGTAGAATCGGATTTTATAGCAGCATATTTAATTTCTACCGGAATAAAAAAAGGGGACAAAATTGCGGTTTTAGCTGAAGGTCGCACAGGTTGGGTAATTGGCGAATATGGCATTCTGAAGTCACAAGCTACTTCAGTGCCGCTTTCCATAAAATTATTGCCCGAAGAAGTACTTTTCAGGCTCAATCATTCAGAAGCAAAGGGAATATTTGTGTCGCACAATACTTTCGAAAAAATTGCCTCTATCTGGAATAAAATTGAACAAAAGGGATTTCGTATTTTCTATCTTGACAATGATTTAGAAACATTAAAAAAAGATGCTAAAGATTTCGGAATTGAGATTGAGAAAGATGCAGTGATGTACGGAGACATGCTTGAAAAAGGAAAGAAATTTTATTTTGAAAACCTGGAAATTGTAAAAAATTCTGCAGAAAGCATTGAAGAACCAGATGTGGTAACAATATCGTATACTTCTGGAACAACGGGAAATCCAAAGGGAATAATGCTTACCCATCTGAATTATTATTCAAACAGCAACGATGCCATGAATTATTTTCAACTCCCCGAAGGATACAAGACACTGCTGATACTTCCACTCGACCATTCATTTGCACATACAGTGGGCACATATATTACTTTAATAAAAGGCATAGGGATTTATTTTGTTGATGCAAGGGGGGGAGGAATGAATGCGATAAAAAATTTTCCGATTAACCTGAAAGAAGTAAACCCTGATTTTTTACTAACTGTGCCGGCACTTACAGGAAATTTGATGAAAAAAATAACAGATGGCATCAAGGAAAAAGGCGCATTTATAAGTTGGCTTTTTAATTCAGGAATGAATGCCGGAATTAAAATAAACGGAAATGGATTTAAAAAAGCGGGATTATGGACACGGATGTTGAATTACATCCCGTATAAACTTGCCAATGCCCTGATTTTTAAAAAAGTACGTTCAATATTTGGAACCAGCATGAAATTTTGTGTCGGAGGTGGGGCACTTCTTGATATAAAGCAACAAAGATTTTTTTATACCCTGGGAATACCTGTTTACCAGGGATATGGATTAACAGAAGCAGCGCCTATTATTTCAGCCAACTCGGTACATACTCATAAATTAGGTACATCGGGCCCTGTAATTCCGGGAATCACATGTAAGATTGTGGATCCAAACAGAATTGAGCTTCCTAAAGGTGAAAAAGGAGAAATTGTAATAAAAGGCAACAATGTGATGGCCGGTTATTACAAAAATGAAAAAGCAACAATGGAAGTGTTAAGTGATGGATGGCTTTATACAGGTGATATGGGCTATATTGAAGAAGATAATTTTTTAATGGTAGTGGGAAGAGAAAAAGCACTGCTGATTTCGGAAGACGGGGAAAAATATTCACCGGAAGAAATTGAAGAAGCAATTGTAAATTGTTCACCCCTGATAGCGCAGGTAATGATTTATAACGATCACAAAAAATTTACCACTGCCATAGTGACCCTTGATACGCAAAATGTAAAAAAACTTATTAATGATAAACATATTACAGATGTTCAGGTTTTAATGAAAGAGATCAAAAATTCTTTTTATCAGTTTAAATACGAGAAGGATTACGAAAATAAGTTTCCTGAAAAGTGGATTCCTTCGGTTTTTAGCATAGTGGAAGAACCCTTTTCTGAAGAAAACAAGATGATAAATTCAATGTTAAAAATGGTCCGGTATAAAATAGCTGAAGCCTACCAATTAAATATAAACGAGATGTACAGCGAAGGAAGGACAACAAGTGTCAACCCAAAAAATGAAGATATCATAAAAAATTTGCTTCCTTTCCATTAATTTTTTTATATATTTGGATAGTCGATAGAGAAGAAACTTTTGAATTACAAAATTCGGTTTCACAAATTGTTTTAAAGATTGATGAAGGATTTAATATTGGAACAAGGCCGGTTAAGGCCAGGGGCAAATTTCAATAGCATAGAAGGAACAATTAACCTCTATGGAAGGTCATTACTGGAGTTTGCTGAAGATATTTTTGAGCCAATGAACAAGTGGCTTGAAGAATATATGAAAAACCCAAGGGAAGAAACTGTTATAAATATCTCCCTTGAGTATTTTAATTCGAGCACTGCAAAGGCACTTGTGAGGTTTCTTACAATAGCTAAAAACCTGTCGAAAAAAAGCAGGTTGACTGTAAATTATTATTTTGATGACGAAAATGTTCTTGAATATGGAAAAGATTTTTCAGATGTTTTGGACATTCCGTTTAATTTTATTGAAAAACATTATCACTAAATAAAGAAGAAATGGAAAGATTGCTGGTTGGGGCTTCTTCTAAAACACCATTGATTCATCTTGACGCTGGCAGGGGAATAATAGAGCTTAAAGGACGCTCAACACCCGAAGATATTGACAAAGTGTATTTGCCTGTGCTTGCATGGATAGATAATTATCTCAAAAATCCCAATCAAATAACCACTGTAAATTTTCATTTTGAATACTTTAACTCAAGTACAACCAAAGTGTTGATGAAACTCATAAACAGGTTGGTTGTAAGCCATAAACAAGGCATTACTTCCCTAATTGTAAACTGGTTGTATTTTGATGAAGATATGCTGGAATATGGAGAGGATTTCCAGGATTTGACCGGAATTGAATTCAATTTTATTGAAAGTGATTATTCGAATATAGATTTTGAATTGGCAAATTATTAAGAAAAAGCCTTACAAGACTAAAAAACAATTTACCTTAATCCAGGGATTGTATAACTAAGCGCAATTTTTTTAACTCTTATCAAAGAATCCCGGACAGCCAAATGATTTTACCCTTCCAAGGCTAAAACAGAATGGATAGATTTACGGAATTTGCGGTTTTCCTGCTCCGGCAATAGTTTTACTCCGCTCAATTGATTGCAACGCCAGGTAATTTTCACCAAATTTATTCATGTTCTCAATTTCGGTTTCATATTGGTCAAAATGCCTTTCTTCGTCAGCCACCAAATTTTCAAAAAGTTTTTTTGAGACAGAATCTGCATTCTGAGCACATTCATTGGCCCATTTGTTGTAATCCAGGGCACTCGATTCTTCCATCTCGCAGGCGAGTTTCAGCATTTCTTTAACATCATGTATAGGTTTTACCTGACCGGCAACTTTCATGTCAACCTGTCCTTTTAAAAACAATACTCTCTCTGCAAGAATTTCCACATGCATCATTTCCTGTATGGCAGTTTGCCTGAAAAGGTTTGATAAAAGATCATAGCCCTGGTCGTCGCAATGGAAATGAAAATACATATATTGATGAACCGCCGATAGCTCATCTGCCAATGCTTTGTTTAAAAGTTCAATACTTTTTTTCTTCATAATTTAAAATTATTTTGTTCAACAATTAAATATTCAGATTTTTTCAAAGATACGAATCATTTTCTTTTCGGGATCGAGAACATAAATTTTATCCTTCGAATCCACTGCCAGATCAAGCCCTTTGGTGCCTGGTTTGAACTGATCAGGAGAAGCCACTATACATTTAAATTCCCCATCGGGCCCGTGAATTTTAACCCTTTCAATCCCTTTTTCGCTGGTAACAAAAGACCCGTCGGAAAGAATAGCCACATTAGAGGGATTACAACAACCACTAAATCCTTCAATTGACATGGACGTTTTATTGAAAGTCTTAACCAGATCACCCTCTTGTGTATAAAACTCGAAAGAATGCCTGCCTGTATTAATTGCAATGACTTCACCGTTGGTACCAATTAAAACATCAAAATAAGGGCTTGGAATAAACAGTCCGGGAATTCCCCTTTCAGGATCTTTTTTCCCGATTTCATTTATTTTTTCGCCCTGAAGGTTAAACTGATGGATCACTTTATTACCAGCATCGGCAGCAAATACTGATGTTTTATCAACAGCAATACTGGTAATAAATGGAATACCATCAATTATATCCCATTTTTTAACTAGATTCCCTGTTGTATCAATTACTTCAATATGGTTTTTACAACCCAGGTAAACCAATCCTTTATCCCCGGTTGCCATACATAATACTTTGTCGGTGGATGAGAAGGTTTTAAGCTTTTCAAGCCTGTTATTAAATAAAAGAATTTTACTACCTGCCGAAACAAAAACATTGTCATCTTTATCAATGGCTATTCCATAAAGGTTATTTTCCTGCATTTCCAGCTGCCTGGTTTCGGCATAACTTACAAGTGTGGTATCAGTTTTTTTTAATTTATCAAGGTTATATTCATAAACATTTGAATTCTTTGAATTCTCTTTAATGAATAAATCGTAGGACATAACAAGTATTAAAACCAAAAGAAGGACAATACCCAATACAATAATAAATTTCTGTTTCATTTATTTCACAATTATTTAGCCCTGATATCAATACATACCATTTGTTTTGAATCGCGCATAATGAGCCGGCCATCAGCAATAGCCAGGGGGCCCCATGCATCCTGTCCTTTTATGACGCGGTAACTGTCCAGGGGCAGGTATTTTTGAGTGCTTGCTTTGGCAATTGTAACAGTACCGTCATCACTGAGAATAAATAATTTTCCATCTGCAATGATATACGGTCCTAAACCAAAACGTTCGTTTTTTCCACTTGTCCATAAAATTTTACGGCAATCGCTTTGTTTACTGCATACAAGTTGATTTCGTGAAGCCCCGGCATCTTTGGGTAAAATGGCAAGTACACAGCCATTCAAAAGAAGGGGGGTTTGTTGTTCAGAAGCAATTCCATCGGAGGGTTTATATTTTTCAACTACCTTTACCGAAAAACCGGAACCTTCCTTTTTAAGCTGTAGCACCGCAGAACCTGCACCATATCCGGCCGTAATAAGAATTTTACCATTTTCAAGAATGAGAGGAGATGGAGCTATCACAGAAGGAGCAAATTCGTTGGTTTTCCATAACAATTTTCCTTTGTCCGGGCCTTCTGCTGAAATTCCACAAATCCCACCAACAGCAGCATATACATACATTTTTTTTCCTTCAAATTTCATGGGCATTACCGATGAATGAGACATTTGGAAATTATCAGGATTTGGTGTTTCCCAGGCTATTTTACCAGTAGCACAATCTACAGCTATTAAAAGAGATTTGCCTCCGGGGGCCAGAATTGCCGTATCATTATCAATTAGCGGACATTGGCCTGTATACCAAAAGGGAATTACTGATTTATATTCCTTAACCATATCGATTCCCCATAAAAAATTGCCATTTTGGGGACTTACGCACATTACATGCCCACGGGGACCAACAGTAACAAGGTATTTATCATTTATAGCCGGCACAGTGCGCGACATTCCATGATTGCGCTTAACATGCACTTTATACGACCTACGCCAAAGTTCTTTGCCTGATTCCAGCGAAAAACACCTGAGTGCATCCATTTTTTTCTCTTCAATGTAATCGAGAATATACACTTTTCCATTGTAAATTACTGGTGCAGCGTGTCCCTCCCCAAGGTCATGCTTCCAAAGAATTTTAGGCCCATCAGAGGTCCATTTATCAATGAGTTTTATATTTTCTTTATTAATGTTATCGAAATCTGCCCCTCTTAGCCTGGTCCATTTTCCTGTTAAAGAGGATTCTTCAGCCGCAAATTGTTCAAAACTTTCGCCTATTTTAACAGTTTCAGTGGCTATTTCGTTGCTATCGGGTCTTTTATCAAGGCCCGGCAAACTTACTGTGAGTGAAGAGACAGGGTTATAGAAAAACCAGAACAGGAAGGCAACCAGCCCGGTTAAAATAAAACCTGCAATAATATATTTTTCTTTAAAATAGCGTTGCATAAAACGGATAAAAATTCAATACATGAATTCTGATGTTGATTATTTTATTTTATAAGCCATTAAAGCCTTTCCATGCCTGATATACAATACTCCATTATGAATAACGGGATGAGCCCAGAAAGGACCGATACCTTTAGTAATTTTAAAAGAACTGATTATTTTAAATTCATTAGGATCTGCTTTTACAAGTGCAATATTACCTGTTTTTTCTTCGGTACAATATAACATTCCATTGGCTGAAATTACGGATCCTTTATTAATCCATTCAGTATGATACATTAACTTTCCCGTTTCCCAGTCGATACAGGCCCACTTTCCCATGCTGTTATGGGTCCAGGTAGATCCATAGATATAATTTCCTACTTTAACATTTCCTCCGTGGTGAGTGTCTAAAATAGTATCTGCCCATTGAAGTGACACGGATTTAAGATCACCGGCTAGTTTTAGTTTTACACCCGAATGATCATACCCACTTGCCAGATAGATGCAACCGTTGTCAAAAACAGGTGTGTTTGTATGATTATTTCGTTTACCTTCGCCACCGGCATATGAACCAAAATCAAACTTCCAAAGAATGTCTCCGGAATTGGGATCAAAGCCAAAAATATAATTTTGGGTAACGGAGACAATGATTTTTTTATTTTTATAGTTGACAACCAGCGGAGATGTGTAAGAAGCAATATCATTTAAACTTTTGGATTTCCATACAATATTCCCGCTTTTTTTATCAAGGGCTATTGTATTTGTTACATTTCCACCTGTAGTAAAGTAAACATTATTTTCATCCACCACCAGCGATTCAGCAAAGCCCCATCGGCCCGGGGACAATCCGAATTCCTGTCCAGCCTGCCATTGCCAGATTATTTTTCCATTCAGTGCATCAACACAAGCCAAATCTCCTTTTCCACTTGAGAGGTATAATTTGCCATGATCAAAAGTGGGTGTACACCTGCTGTTTGGAAACGAACCATCCCAAGCCCTTCCGTAAATTGTGCGCCATAATTCTTTCCCGTTTTTATCAAGTGCTATTACAATGTCAGAACTATCAACAAAACCTGTCGTAAAAATGGCTTTTTCAGAAATAGCAACAGATGAAAATCCATCTGGCAAACTGTCAGTTGACCATATCAATTCTGGTCCGTTTTCAGGCCACTTTTCAAGAAGCCCGGTTTCATTATAAATACCGGTGCGCCCATTACCCCTCCACTCAAACTTATCCTGTCCCTGAGAAATATAGACCGAAAGAAAAAAACAAATTATATAAATTAGCTTGATTTTCAGCATGATAAAAATTTCAAATATGAAAAAACCATTTATTTTTATTAAATTTTTTACCCTTTAATATTATAAGCCATTAAAGCCTTTCCATGCCTGATATACAATACTCCATTATGAATAACGGGATGAGCCCAGAAAGGACCGTTTCCTTTTTTTATTTTAAAAGTGCTGACTGGTTCAAATTTTTCAGGATTTGCTTTAAACAGGCCTACATTTCCCGATTTTTCATCATAACAGTAAAGCATATCCTTGTTGGCAATAATTGAACCTTTGTTGTTCCATTTTGTCTGAAACAGGGTTTTACCAGAATTCCAGTCAATACAGCACCACTCTCCCATTCCGTTGTTAATCCAGTTTGAACCATAAATAAATTCTCCAATTTTAACCACTCCGCCATGATGATTATCTAAATTATTATCATACCAGAGCATTTCAACACCAGTGGCATCAGGATTCAGTTTGAGCATTACACCCACGTGGTTGTAACCACTTGAAATATAAATTTTTCCATCGGAATAAACCGGTGTTGTACAATTAATTACAGGGGGCCAGGGTGGATCTTTGGGTGTAGAAAGATGGAAATAGTCGAACTTCCACAATATTTTCCCGTCATTGGCATCAACTGCATATATATTGCTGGCCGAAACATTTACCAGGAATTCCTTTCCGCCATAATTAACCAGAATTGGTGAAACATAGGCGAGTGAATCGCCAATTGATTCGCTTTTCCAGACTACTTGCCCGTTTTGCTTATTTAAAGCAATTGTAGTGGTTTGTTTACCAACCGGTGAAAAATAGAGCAGGTTTCCCTTAATGATCAATGACTCGGCCACTCCCCAATCATTAAATTTGGCACCAAACTTTTCAGCCGCATTCATTGTCCAGATAATCTTTCCGTTGTTTGCATCAATACAGGCCAAATCGCCCAATCCACTGGAAACATAAATTTTATCGCCCTCAACAGTAGGAGTACAGCGACTTTCGGGAAATGACTGGTTCCAGGCACGGCCAAAAGGAACCTGCCACCTGATTTTTCCTGTTAAATCGAGAGCCACTAAAATATCCATGGTATCAACCTTACCGGTCAGATAAACAGAATTTGAGGTAACCGCCATTGACGAATGACCATCAGGCAGGCTTTCGTTCATCCACAGCAGGGGAGGTCCATCCACGGGCCAGCTGGTTAATAAACCCGGTTCATCGTAAATTCCATCGCGGTTAACGCCCCGCCATTGGCTAAACTCCTGTGCGGATAAAGAGAATATGAAAAAAAATAAAGCAATAGAGAAAAGCGTCTTCATATTTTAATTCAGGATTAAATTTTGGTCAAATATAAAATTAAAGACAAAAAGAATCATAAAAAAATTACCAGTTAACATAAAGTTAACACCGCTTTTAGTATATCGTGCATACAAAATGCTTTTAAAGTACCGGTTTTTTAAAATTTAAACACTAAATTCGTTTAAAATTTATCCACTATGTCAATTGACCGAAGCCTTGGAATGAAGCAAATATGCAGGGAACTTTTAAACAAAGGTATTGATCTGGTAAACCTGGATGCCCTTGAAGTATTTGCACGCGAAGGTGACTGGCAGACTTTTGTTTACTCAGGAAAGGTGAAGAGCCTTACTGCCTGGGAAATAAACAGGGAGTTCGAAGCCGGTTTAAGAAGAAACCTGCCAAAGGCGAAGGTAGAAATTGTTGATTCGGTAGAAAAACTTAAAAACTATATAAATGGTAAATTTGGCTTTATTGTAATAGATAATCCGCAGAATACTTTTGGCAAAAACAATGAATATTGTGAACATTTCGATATATTGCCCAATATTAATAATGTAATTGAAAAAGAAGCCCTGGTAATATTTAATGTTAACAGTGAACCTTTTGATTTAGAAAACTACCCCATTTGGAAAAAAAGAAGGGAGGAATTTTACAAAATCACGGATACATCAAAGCTTTCCTTATTTTTTCTCATGAATTTCTACAGAAATTATTTTGACAAAGAAGGATTTGATACCGGCTTTATTTTCAGCATATTCCGCGAAGAATGCAAACCTTTGAGCTATTTGCACTATATTGTTATATGGTTAATAAAACGGTAAAACAGGTAAGATCAGAGGGATGACGGACAATATAAGGCTATATGAAGATCCAGAAACAGTTAATAAATACACGTCTTACTCAACCCGTGTACGACAATTGAACAATGCTGAAAAGGCCTTAATTGACAGATTTAAAATTCATAATAAAAAAATAATTGTAGCCGGTAGCGGGGGCGGAAGGGTACCTGCAAACCTGGTTCTTTTCGGCAATGAAGTAACAGGTATTGAACTTTCGGAGAATTTAAATCAAAAAGCAAATGAGAATTTTCCAAAGGAAAACTTTAAAAACCTTACCTTATTACATGGCGATGTCACAGATTTAAGCAAATTCAGCAATCAGGAGTATGATCTGGCATTTTTTCCTCAAAATGGAATTGATTTGATTTCGGATATAAAAAATAGGGAAAAGGCAATACTCGAGTTGTCTATAAAAGTGAAACCAGGAGGAATTCTGGCTTTTTCATCGCACAATAACATTGCTTTTGCATTTTCGTATAAAAATTTCCATACCAAAAGAAATATTAAAGGGGCATTCAGCCCATATTATTATGCAAAAGAAAATGTTTTAGGCGGAGGAATTTTATTCAAGGGTCAACCAAAATATATTATAAATCGCACCGAAGAACTTACAGGATTTAAATTTATTGGTTTTACCTGCGATATAAGAAACAGGTTTGATGGTCTTGTTTCACGGAGTCTATTTTTGTCTTCCATCATTTTTGGTTATATTCTTTATGTTTTCGAAAACAGACAGTAAATTTCAGCAGAATATGATTAAATGGAGAGAACTTACTGATAACCCGGTTGATGCAATCGTCCGCATGCAGATGATTTCATATTTGTTATCAATTCGAAAGCCATTAATGGTGGACTACGAAAAATACATTGCAAATGAAGTAAAAGGAAAAGCGGTGTTGGATATTGGTATTTGTGAACATACGATGCAAAGAATAGAATCTGATACCTGGAAACATAAGATTGTGGCCGAAAATTCGGCATATTGCCTGGGAATTGATATTGATTCAGTTTTAATCAATGAACTGTTAAAAAAAGGATATAATGTACAAATTTGTGATGCTACATCTGAAACTGATCTTGGCGAAAAATATGACCTGGTACACATTGGCGATGTGATTGAACATGTGAACAATCCGGTGGCATTGCTGAATTTTGCAAAAAGGCATTTAAAACCTGGTGGTAAAATTATTGTCAGAACACCTAATCCATACAATTTCAATTACATCCACATTCAGAAAAAACATGGAACTGTTGTCGACAATATGGAACACATTATGTACATATGTCCGATTCATGCCCATGAAATGGCGCTGAGAACAGAATTGGTTCTGCGTAATTACCTGGTTTTATTTCCAAAAGGTTTTTCGATTAAAGGATTTCTTTATGCCGGTTACTATATATTGAAATACAGAAGTTTAAGGCATGCCTGGGCTGAAATATTTGCCAGTCCGGAATCTTATACAACAATTTATATTTACGAATTTTCAAATAACTGATAGCAAACCAATTATGAATATTATAGCGATTGGTGCCCATCTTGATGACATAGAACTTGCCTGCGGAGGAACATTGGTAAAAGCAGTAAGGGCAGGGCACAAGGTAAAAATGGTGGTTCTGAGTGAGTCATCATACCAGAGTTACGATGGAAAATTACTCAGGACCAAAGAGGAGGCGCGGATGGAGGGAGAATATGCTGCAAAAATAATAGGTGTTGATTCCATTGAAATCCTGGATTTCAAATCCACTGCCATTCCTTATTCCGGCGAATCTGTTACCGCGCTCGACAAAATACTAAACAATTTTAATCCCGATTTGATATTAACCCATTCCCCATTCGATACCCATCAGGATCATAACAATACATCAAAGACTACCATTTCAGCGGCCAGGAATTTTAATAATATCCTGATGTACGAGCCCTTTCCGCCATCCGGAAGATCGTATGTAGCATTTAAGCCCCAGGTTTATATTGATATTACTGACACTTTGGATAGAAAAATAGAAGCCATGAAAGCGCACAAAAGCCAGCACGCAAAATATGGCGAAGACTGGATTGAAGCGATCACGGGACGGGCCAGGATGCGGGGATTTGAATGTAATTACCGCTATGCCGAAGTTTTTGAAGCACTAAGGTTTGAATTAAAATTCTGATGATTTTTATTCACTATTGTCCGGAAAAAATATTTTTGAATTTGAGATTGGATTTCAAATATTGAAATTACGGGATTTTAAATTGATTGCAGTATATTAAATATTTTAATACGATGTTAGTTAATACGCCGGCCTCCGGGAAAATATTATGTAGATTGAGCGAAACCTTAGAAGGCAGGGAAGCTGAGAACTTGTTCGAAGATCGCCCTGCCGCACTTAGGTTTTGCGAAAACCGGAATAATATTTTACCGGGAGCCTTGACCTTTTTTGTTTCTTTTTTGGGTCAAGCCAAAAAAGAAAGCAGAAAAATCCAGAAAAAAAGTAACCCCTATCAATTCAATTGTACATATCTGCTTAGCTATGAACGACTTTTATCAAATGAGAATTAAATTTACCTTACAGTAATGATTTTTATTAATATTTTTTACTGGTTTTACCAATTCTTTGTCTTCAGAATACTGAAGCGCAGAATTATATTTAACTATAAAAAATATTGCGCCAATCCATCAGGAAATGCACTGCTTTACTACAAAATTGATCCTTTTATAAATCCATCTCTGGCAAAAAAATACCATCATACCAACCAACAGGAAATACTTGAAATTGTTAAAATACTGAATAATGAAGGTTTCATTGTCGATATTGCCGATCGCGACATTCGGAAAAAAGATTTTAGAAAGCTCAAAGCTTCGTACGATTTGTTTATAGGACTGGGCGCCGGGAATTCGGGTAAATATTTTGGTGAATTGGCCAGAATATATCCCATGGCGTTAAAAATACTTTATGCTGCCGGCCCGGAACCTTCATTAAGCAACGCGTTGATTGAAAGTCGGTACAAATATTTTTCTGAAAGACATCCGGGTACTGAAATGGTACTTCGCAGAATGATTACGGCCTTTAATTTCGGAGAATTTGTCAAACTTGCTGATGTATTGTTTGTAGTGGGAAATGAATTTTCGATAAGCAGTTACAAAAAATTCAACCTTCCGGTTTACCCGATTTACCCATCAACATCGCCCATACTAAAATTTAACGACAAACCTGATAAATCGGTTATAAGGAATTTTCTTTATTTCGGGGGAAACGGCAACATTGTAAAAGGACTCGATTTATTGATAGAATCGTTTTCATTACTGCCACACCTAAACCTGTATATTTGTGCCCCCACCGGCGAAGACGATTTTAACAGTTTTTACCTTGAAATGCTAAAAAAAGCAACCAATATCCATTACATTGGATTTATCAAACCAGGCGGAAAGGTTTTCAAATACCTGGTGAAGATTTGTGGTTTTGTAATTCTTCCCTCCTGTTCCGAAGGAATTGCCACATCAGTTGTAACCTGCATGCGTTGTGGGCTTGTTCCTGTAGTAACTTATGAATCGGGTGTTGATACCGGCGATTTTGGATATATAATCAACGATTTATCTAATGAAAGCTTAACAAATCAAATCCAGGCTATTTCTACAATTGATGATGAAACCTATCTTGAAAAATCACTGAAAACCTACCTCGAATCTGAAAAATACACATTAAAAGGATTTATAAACTCCTTTTCATCGGCTGTAAAGCAAAGCCTTGCCATTAAGAAAAATTCCTGAAAATATAATACAATCGCATCAAAGCCTGAACCATGAAATAGACAAACGAACCCGCCACACCGCCCATAATCCCAAAAAGAGGAATTAGTATAAAGTAGGCTGCAAGGTTAGCAATGCTGCTGATAACAATAGAAAATGTAAAATATTTTTCAGCTTTTTCTTTAATCAGAATGTTTCCGGTTAAAACGGTAATAAAATAAAATGGAAGAATCATTAAATAAATTTGTGCCGGAAGGATGCTTGAATTAAATTCAGAAGAATAAAAAAACCTGATAAAATAAGGCAAAATCAAAGCCAGAAGAAAAGAAAAAACAAAGGAAAAGATAAGCAGAAAAACAAACCTTTCCCTGAAAAACCTGATTAAATGGCCCGTATCAGCCCGGTATAATTTTGGAAGGTACATGATAAGGAAGGCAGCCAGAAAAAATCTGAGTTTATCGCCCGGAAGCACGGCAATGGTGTATTCAGCCAGAACCACATTTCCCATAAAAAATTTAAGGATTATTTTGTCGATATAATCATAAAACTGGGTAAACATTAAAGGAAGCAACAAAAGGTAGGCTGAATTCTTCCATCCTTCTTCCACTTTTGAATTTGAAACAAGGTTTTTCGTCCTGAAATAAAAGAATAGATTTAAAATACAAGTACTTAGCAATGAAACCGTAAAAATGAGGAATAGGTTATCCGGCTTTATATAAATAGCTATTGCAATGGCTATAAAATTGATTACCAGTACTATTGAATTAAAAACAGCCAATTGTTTAAATTTTTCTTTGGCCTGTAAAAGATTTGTCCACAGTTGAAAAGGATAAACGAAGGGAAAAACAACAGAAAGCACTATCAATGAATAGCCAAGGGCAGCGTCAGAGAACCAATATAATAAACCAATGGTAAGAAAAACTGGTACAGCAATAAGTCCCATTTTTAAGCTATGTTTTACAGAAGGCAGGTAGGTTCCGTCAAAACCCCTGGCCAGGGCCCTGAAAACCACACCGCTTAAACCGGGAATTGAGAATATGGTAAATATTCCCAGCAATGAATACAGAAAAGAATACTGTCCATAAGTATTTTTATCCGAAAAACGGGCAAAGATAACTGAAATAGCAAGTCCTGTAATCAGGGCAACCACCTGGTTAAAAGTTACCCAGGCAGAATTTTTAAATAGAAATTTTAAATCCAGACCGAATTTTTCTGATAACCAGGAAATGAACTTTATCATTGGTTAAATTTTCGATATAAAAGTAGAATTTTTTAGAATCGTATTTCAGCCATCTAAAATATTTTAAAAAAATCAAAAACTGTAAAGCTGAATTCTTTTAGGTAAATTGATAAAATTCTATACTTTAGTAAATCAAAACTAATACCTGAATATGAAAATTATTTCCTTTTGCATTGCATTATTTCTATCCTTAAATCTGTATATGATGGGCTTTTCGCAGGATAGTAAAGTTCCGGTAAAAAAGAATGGCTATAAAAAGGTAACCAGTTACGCGGAAATAAGCAGTTTTGTAAAACAACTCGATGAAAGTTCAGAATTGGTAAAGGTTGAAACAATAGGAAAATCTGTACAAAACAGGGATCTTTATGCTCTAAAATTTTCAATTTCGGAATTTGGTACCGATAATAAAAAACTAAAAGTCATCTTTTTTGCCCAGCAGCACGGTAACGAACAATCAGGAAAAGAAGGTGCCCTTTTGCTGGCAGAGCGGTTAACAAAACCAGAATACAGGTATTTGTTTGAAAAAATTGATCTTGCCATTGTTCCACAAATGAATCCGGATGGATCTGAAATAAACAGCCGCAGAAATGGAAATAATATGGATTTAAACCGTAACCACATGATAATGACCGAACCTGAAGTTGTTGCCCTCCACAGGTTTTATGAAAAATATATGTTTGAAGTTAACATGGATGTTCATGAATACTGGCCTTTTGGCGATGAATACCTGAAATATGGTTACCGGAAAAATGCAGATATTACACTAGGAACCTTAACAAATCTGGCTACTTCGCAAAAGATAAGAGATTTTTCAAACCAAACCATTACTTCCGAAGTTTTTAAACACGTAAACCAGCAAGGGTATTCTACCTTTGTATATTGTCCGGGCGGACCTCCTGGCATTGACTACATAAGGCACAGTACTTTTGATGTCAACGACGGACGGCAGAGCTTCGGTATTTTAAATGGATTTGGGTTTATACAGGAAGGAATGAACGGCTTCGACACTTTTACCGACAATTTGGAAAGGCGCGCCATAAGCCAGATGGAAGGAATGTTTGGTATGCTTTTAAGCTGTTACCAACATGCTGGTGAAATAAAAAAAATAGTGAAAGAAGAGAGAAAAAAACTGAGCTCCGGAAAAGATTTGGAAAAAATTTCGATTATATCAGAACATGTACGAAACGGACAAAAGCTCCAGATACCACTTTTTTCTTATACCACAAAAACTGATTCAGTGGTAATTGTTGAAGATTACAGGCCTGTTGTAAAATCGTTACTCGATATAAAAAAACCAATCGGGTATTTAATCCCTAAAAACAATACAAAACTTACTGACTGGGCAAAAAGACAAAACCTGGTTACAGGAAAATTGGAAACTAAACGGAACCAAAAAATAACCATGTTCGAAATTCTTAGTATTGATTCTATTGATTTTGAAGGAGATAAGACCGCAAATCCGGTTTTAAATGAGAAAACCAAAACGGAATTTACTGATTTGCAGAACTACGTTTATATTCCACTTCATCAAATTAAATCGAACATGATAATACTTGCCCTGGAACCCAAATCAATTCTTGGACTAGGCACATACACACAGTTTGAAGAGTTATTAACAGCCGGAACCACTTTCCCTGTATTAAGAATAGAAGAATAATCACAAATAAACTAAAATCAATATGAAAATTGAGCGAGTTGAATTACGTCATATAAAAATGATATTGGTAAGTCCTTTTGTTACTTCGATGGGCACAGAATATGACGAGGAACACATTATTGTGCGGGTTGATTCTGAGGGCCTTACCGGTTGGGGCGAAAGTGTGGCTGAAGGAACTCCATTTTACTCCTACGAAACAGTAAGTACTGCCTGGCATATTTTAAACGATTTTTTAATCCCATCTGTCTTAGGGAAAGATATTAAAAATGTGGAAGAAGCCATTGCCCTTTACTCAAAAGTAAGAGGCCATATGATGGCAAAAGCAGGCCTGGAAGCCGCCTTGTGGGATTTATTTGCCAAATCGAAAAAGGTATCGTTGTCGAAACTACTTGGCGGGGTGCGAAATAAGGTGGATGTGGGCGTAAGCATTGGTATTCAGGACTCAGTATCAATATTGCTTAAAAAAGTAGAAGGTTACTTAGTTGAAGGCTATAAAAGGATAAAAATAAAAATTGCACCGGGGTACGATTTACAATTTGTACAAGCGCTCAGGAAAGAGTTTCCGTCATTATTGTTGCAGGTTGATGCCAATTCGGCCTACACGCTCGATCATATCAATATATTTAAACAAATGGACGAATACAACCTTTTACTGATTGAACAGCCACTAGGTTATGAAGACATTTATGATCATTCGAAACTACAGCGACAAATTAAAACCCCGGTTTGCCTGGATGAAAGCATACATTCGCTTGATGATACCCGCGCCGCCATTGAGCTGGACAGTTGCCGGATTATTAACATCAAGCCTGGCAGGGTGGGCGGATTCACTGAATCAAAATTAATTCACGATTACTGTGCTGGCAATAAAGTGCCGGTTTGGCACGGAGGTATGCTTGAATCAGGAATTGGCCGTGCCGGAAATGTGGCCCTGGCTTCGTTGCCCAATTTTACCCTTCCGGGAGATATTTCAGCCAGCAAGCGATATTATAAGCAAGATATTGTTGAGCCTGAATTTGTTGTCAATTCCGATGGCACCATGGATGTTCCGTCAAAACCGGGAATAGGTGTAAATATCAATAGGAAAATGCTCGATAAGGTAACCGTAAAAAAATGTGAACAAAGAAAATGATATAAAATTTTAATTCTTTTTTTCAGGATTTGCCAGCATTATCTCGTTAACCAGCATTATCACATCAAGCATTTTATTAAAATCAGCATTTGAAGAAACATCCCTGGGCGTGTGGTAATCATCGTGTAAACCAGTGTTAAAGGTCATTACAGGGACATTATGCGGGTAAAAAGAAGCATAATCGCTTCCATGGTGGCCTGTAACATCCCATAAATCAAGTTCAAAAGGCTTTTCAAGTGTAGAATTCAGTTTTTTGGATAATTCTCTCAGGTATTCATCAGGGGTTCTTGTACCAATACTCAACTGCCTTTGTTGCCGGTCTTCCTTAACGCTTCGCGAAATCATATCCAGGTTCAGGTACAATTGAACATTTTTAAGATAAGATTTGTATGATTCTGCAAAATACCTGCTTCCGAAATGTCCTTCCTCCTCTGCTGTCCATGCCGCAAAAATAAGATTGTATTCAGGCTTCTGCCCAACTGATGCCCAATTTTTTGCAAGGGCCAGCATACCGGCTGTTCCAGAAGCATTGTCGTCGGCTCCATTATAAATGTTATTTCCACGGACGCCAAGGTGGTCGTAATGCGCACCAACAATAATGGTTTTGGCAGGATTTTTACCTTCAATTTTTCCAATTACATTTTTAACAATAACGGATTCTTTCTGAACATGAATAGAAAATTCAGCCCTCAATTCCTTTTGTACCGGCAAAGAGGCTGACATCTGAGATGCTTTTTTTTCAAAATCAACCCTATTTAATCCCAAATTATCAATGAAATACTTGCCTGCAGAGACTGACATTTTAAAACATGGAATCTCGCTGTTCTTTATTTGTGAAGGAAATTCAAAATAGGAATCTTTGTATATTTCATCGCTGAACTTGTTGCTGTTCATTGATTTACCAGCCAATTCAAGGTTGACTTGATTATTTAAAACTGGATTGAGTTTTTCATTGCTATCCATCATAATTATAGCAAGGGCACCGTGATCAGTGGCATTTTTAATTTTTGTTTCTTCCAGAATATCGATGTCGCTGAAAATACCTGCCATTTTTTTCCAACCGGCTGAAAGTGAATCGCTTTCACCCGGAAATCCTGATAAAACCAGAACAATTTTCCCTTTTACCTGTAAATTCCGGTAATCGTCGTATGATTTATCGTCAAGACTAAGCCCATAACCGGCAAAAACAACCGGGGCCGAAACTTCAGAAGAAGAAGCTCCTGAAATCAATTCGTAATCAATATTTTGGGTTAGAATAAGCCTGGAATTGCTTTCTTTTGAACCTTCGACGATAGAAAATTCTGAATTATCAATTTTATATTTCACCAGATTAAATTCCTGGAAATAAGAATTTTTATCCCCAAAAGGCAATAGGTCAAAAGTTTGCATGAGTGAAGCAATATAATCAGCGGCAATAAAACTCCCTTTCTCTGAAGCTTCGCGCCCTTCGAGCCAATCGGAGGCAAGAAATTTATAAATCCCTTCAAAATCATTCAATTTTGGATTGTTGACCTGTAAAAGCTGCGATTTGGAAATACCTGTGAATAAAAGGAATAGAATTAAAATTAAGTTAGATTTTTTCATGATTCTGAAAATATTTTTTCTTATAAATATATATAAAATTTCAAAGGCATTTTTAAGAAAAACTTTAGTCAAAGGCGCAGAGTAACTTCCGTAGGAAGTTCATGAATACCATATAAAATAAAAAGTGAAAAAATTTAAACTGCAGCATAGGTAAACTATGTGAGAGTTTAAATTTTTGAATGCACCGAATGAATCGCATATTAATTGCCGATGCCTAAAGAAATTCGTGTGAAATCTTCATCTTAAATCAGTTTTTCATCAGTTTATTTTTTAATTGTTTTTTAATGAACAGATGCCCGTCTGGCCGAACTGACAGCCCGTCTGGCCAGAGCAGCCTTCCAGAGGAACATCCACATTTTGATTCACTTTTATGCTATGCATCTGCTCAGAATAACTTAACGAAGCGATTTCACGAACATGTGAGTAATCATGCCCTTATGTGTTTTTAAATAAATATGGATGTTTCATGTAAGTATCTCAAAATAGACCTATTTCTTCGCCGGTTCCAGGTGTTTACCTGTAGTAGGGGGTAAAAAAATCAGATAAATTGTAGATATTCCTAACCCATGGATAACAACGGATGAAATAGAAACAGGTTTCGCAAATAAAATATCACTTTTACTGATTTATTTATTAAATTTCTGAAGCAGATTTGCAACAGTATACTGGTAGGGTAAGGGTTTTTATAGAAGTGTTTGCAGTATTATTGGAAATTAATTTTGAGAAAATAAAACTTTTTCGTCATTTTATTTCTGGTTTCATAATGCAAAAGAAAAATTTAATAACTTTGGGAAGATATGACAAAAAATTTATGGATCAAAAACCTGCGCCGGGAATTATTCTGGGATATGGATACCAGCAAATTAGATGCTGAAAGGAATATTTATATTATTATAGAAAGGATACTTATGTTTGGAAACCTATCTGAATTTTTACTGTTAAAAAGATACTACGGAAAAAATGAAATTGAAGGAGTGATTAAAAAAATTGGCTATCTTGATCCAAAAACTTTTGAATTTGTAATAAGCTACTTTAAGTTAAACCCAAAAGACATGAAATGCTTTGCAAAGAGACAGTTGAACCTGCAACACTGGACTTAATTCTAAGGCTGCAATCTGATTCATTATTCGAAAAATTTTTTCTTGTTGGCGGTACATCTTTGTCTTTACAGATTGGGCACCGTAAATCCATTGATATTGATTTATTTTCGCAGGAACCTTTCGATCATGTCGTATTTTCTGATTACCTTGAGCATAAATTCTCTTTTTCCGTTCAATATATGCATACAAATACTCTAAAAGGCATAATAAACGGAATCTTTGTTGATTTTATCACGCATAATTATCCTTACGTATCAGCTCCAATTCAAATCGAAGGCATAAACATGTTAGGCAAATCAGACATTGCAGCAATGAAAATAAATGCAATTTCCGGAAATGGTACCAGGTTAAAAGATTTTATTGATATATATTTCCTTTTAAAAGAATATGATTTTGGGCAACTTATTGGTTTTTATAAAAAAAAATATGGAAACCGGAATGAGTTCCATGCGCTAAAAAGCCTAACTTATTTTGAAGATATCAATAAAGATGATTGGCCTGAAATGATTCTGGAACCAAAGCTTAAATTCGCAAAGTTAAAAAAGGAAATAATTTTAAAACGCGACTTGTTTTTAAATAATCTTTGAAAAATTAGTATATCAGATTCAATTCCGTTTAGTTAAGAAATCTTTGGTGAAAATTTGGTATTTTAGTGTTTTGGTGGCAAAATATATAGCCACAAAATCACCAATACACCAAACTACACAAATTTTAATTAAAATAAAATGTTTTACTAACTAAATGATATTGATAACAGATTTCAAATTCAGGGTCAACAGGTTTTTATGAATTGATTATTTATACTTTAACCGGTGGTAAGTGTAATCAATTTTTTTTTCCACAGGCAGAAAGAGCATACTTAGTATTTAATCGACCTTACAACAAACCCTGGCTTTTACAAAAACTAAAACAGCATATTGTCACTATGAGGAGTTCGAAGAAAGTTTTATTAGGAGCAGGATGCCAATATCAGTTAAAATAAACCAGTAAGGTCAATAAGAACAGCAAGAGAACTGATAACCTGGTGATCTCATTGGAAAAACAAGACCAATTTCCAACTTAGCCAAGAGATGCATCAAGCCTGGACTATCAGGTTGATATCACCAATTTCTTGTTACTATTTCAAAGAATAAGTCTCGCCAGGTAAAAGAATATCAAGAATTAAGCCTTTGGTACCAAGCAATCCAGATTTAACATTCTTCACTTTTTTGGTATTTTTAAGTACAATTACCTGGTTTGATCCGCTTACCCTAAAACTATTTCCCTTTACAACAATGGCAGTAGATTCGTCAATTCCAATACAGGTTTCATCTGGATTTTCAATTGAAGCAGCAATAAGCCTGTTTAGGCGCTGCCTTTTAACAAAATGTTGATCAACAATAACCCCGGTTAATAAACCGAGACCTTCAGTAATTTCAATATTATTGGCTTCAATAGTTGGATATTTGCCTGTATATTCAGGGTATTTCAACGAATTACCAGTTAACATTTTTTTACTCATTACAGCAGCACCGGCGCTCGTTCCGGAAATAGTGCTCCCATTTTTAAAAGCTTCGTGAATTGCAGTATAAACCGGCCCTTTTCCAATGGCTTTCATAAACCTTGTCTGGTCACCACCTGAAATAAAAATTAGTCTTGCTTTTTTTAAAGAATCAAGCCGTGAAGGACTTACCGGTTCATTTTCTTTAAAATTAAAACCCACAACATTTTTAATGCCTGCCGAAATAAAATCTTCTTTTGCCCAGATTATTGAACTATCAGGCTCTTCACTGGCCATAGGAAGAATTAGAACATAATCTTTTTCCGAAATTCCTGAAGTGGCAATTAAGTCTTTCATCAATTCATCGGTTTTTTCACCTCCACCAATAATAAATAAAGTACCTGCTTTATTCTGACCCAAAGCGAAATTAAAAGCAATGAAGTATAAAAAGAAGAGGAAGAATAATTTGAATTTCATCGTTTAAAGTGTTAAAAATTATTAAATTTTATCCAATTTTTATATTTTGGTGAAATCAAAAATAAATAAAATTGAATTAAAAAGACTTCATCATTTAAAAAAGACAAATTTTAAATTTAAATCTTGCTCCTGATAAGCAAACAGAAAAAGGATTTTAAATAGAAGTTCAGCTGCAAGACACGCTATAGACAGAAGTAAAAATTAAATAAAAGAAGTTTTAATAAATTCTCAAAATTAAAACAAGAACAATACACTTAATTGGAATTTTAATATTAAATAAGGATATATTGTGTAAATTTCTCTTTGATTCGGTGAAAGTACTTTATTTTTGAAGATATTTTATTAACTTTGCTTTCAGTTTATGTTTTATCATATTAAAGTTTTATTAATTAACCCAAACATTTTTTAGTTTTATGAAAAAGGTCTTAGTATTAATGATGCTGTTGTGTTTCGTTATGATGCACACAGCTTTTGCCCAGAACAGGCAAATTTCAGGGGTGATAACATCTTCGGAAGATGGAAGCCCTGTAGTGGGGGCTACTGTTTCGGTTAAAGGCACATCAACTGCCACTTTAACCGATTTGGATGGTAAATACCAGATTTCAGTGCCTTCAGAAGGTCAGTTACTGGTAGTAACTTTTTTAGGAATGACCACGCAAGAAGTAGCTGTTGGTACATCTAATACAATTGACATTGTATTGGTACCCGATGCAACTACTGTTGAAGAAGTGGTGGTGACCGGTTATGGTACGCAGTTGAAATCAAAAGTAACCGGAAATATTTCCAAGGTAAAGGGAGAACAACTGGAAAATACCCCGGTACCTTCAGTTCAACAGGCTATGCAGGGAAAAACTGCGGGAGTATTTATTGAGTCAGTAAACGGTAAAGTATCAGGGGTAACTCGAATGCGAATCCGTGGATCCTCCTCAATTACGGCTGATAATGAACCATTATTCATTATCGACGGAGTACCACTAACCCGTGAATCATTGAATCAGTCTGGTGCGGCAATTAATCCGCTTACCAGTATCAACATGAATGACATTGAATCGATTGATATTTTGAAAGATGCATCTTCAACAGCCATGTATGGTTCTAGGGGAGCCAACGGTGTAGTTTTGATTACAACAAAAAAAGGCAAGGCCGGGGATACAAGGTTTAATGTGAATTTGCAATACGGAAACAGCCAGGCTTCGAACTTAAGGGAATTCCTGAATGCTGATGAATATATTGATTATTTCAGGGATGCAGCTGTAAGAGGAGATGCTTTTGAAGATAGATTGTATGGATACCCAATTGGTACAAGTACTTACTATCAATCAAGGGTAGAAGGAAGGTTAAAAAGGTATTCAGGTTGGGCAGCAATTTTGGAAGATCCGAATGATCCTGCCTCAGCATACCTGGGCTCAGAAGTAGATACTGACTGGCAAAAAGAAGCTTTCCAGAAAGGTACTTTACAAATGGTTGATATTTCTGCCTCAGGCGGTACCGAAAAATTGAAATATTTTGCAAGCGGTTCATACAATAAGCAGCAAAGTATTATTGTTTCTAACGGACTGGAAAGATTTAGCGGAAGGTTAAATGTTGATAATAAAGTAAATAACTTTTTGGACCTTGGATTTACCCTCAGTTATGCACATACTAAAATTGACCAGGTTGCGGGGGATAATGCCTTTTCTACCCCAATGCAAATAGTGGCTTTAGCCCCAATTACGCCTATACGCGATTTGGATGGTGAATTATATGGAACTCCAACAACCACTTACTATAACCCGCTTATAGATGTAGAAGACGCAAACCGTGACATTTTAGAAAACAGGACCGTTGCAAACGGATACCTGAAGTTTACGCTTTACAAAGGTTTAACCTGGAGAAATGAAATAGGATTTGATTTATACAATTTAAAAGAAAATGCAAGATATGGAGAACGTACTGATGCAGGACAAGGCAAATCAGGATATGGATTTTCAAACTACGGTCAGACCCAGAATCTTGTATTGAAATCCTATTTGGATTATACAAATCAAATAGGAGATTATGGATTAAATGTAGTTGCTGGAACAGAATATCAAAAAACATCTGTTGACAACTCCTGGTTTGAAGGTGAAAATTTTCCGACTGATGATTTAAAAACCTTGGCAAGTGCAGGTTTAATAACTTATGGAACCCAAACCCTTACCGAATATTCATTCTTGTCTTATTTTTCGCGGTTAAACTTCGATTATAAAAGCAAATATTTGGTTACCCTTGCTGCAAGAATGGATGGTTCTTCCCGATTTGGAGAAGATAATCGTTGGGGATTTTTCCCTGCAGCATCAGCTGGTTGGGTATTATCCAAAGAAGAATTTCTTTCTTCTTCAAGTGTGATAAGCTTTTTAAAAGTAAGAACAAGTTATGGAGTTACAGGTAATGCAGGAATTGGAAATTTTGCACATTTAGGCTTATATGGTGTAGAAAATTATAATGCAAATCCTGGTTTTGTACCATCACAAATTCCAAATCCTGAATTGGGATGGGAAAGTACAGCACAGATAGATTTCGGAATTGACTTTGGATTTATTAACAACAGAATAACCGGTGAAATTGATTATTATAGCAAAAAAACCGATGAATTGTTATTAAATGTGCCGGTTCCGGGAACAAGTGGATTCGACATCCAGATACAAAACATTGGGGCTGTTGAAAATAAAGGGTATGAATTTGTATTAAACACCTCCAACCTCACTGGTGAACTCAGGTGGACTACTTCATTTAATTTTTCAATCAATAAAAATAAAGTTACGAATCTTGGTGGACAGGATATTATTGATGGAGGAAGTTCCAGGTTGATGAATGTGGTTAAAATTGGTGAACCACTGGGTGTTTTCTATGGTGCTGAATATGCAGGGGTTGACCCTGATAATGGTGATGCTCTATGGTATAGAAATGAGATGGACGAGCAAGGAAACATTACAAGCGGTGATTCCACAACAAACGATTTTGGTAGTGCGAATTTTGTTGTTTTAGGTCATCCAACGCCGGATTATATGGGGGCATTAACAAATACATTTACGTATAAAGGCATTGAACTGGCATTCACTTTTCAGGGTGTTGGAGGAAACAAAATTCACCTGGTAGGTGATACCTATATGGCCGCAAATGGGGTTTGGTACGATAATCAAACAAAAGACCAGTTGAACAGCTGGAAAAATCCGGGCGACATTACCAATGTGCCTGAAGCCCGCCTTGGTTGGAGTAATGGCGATAATGCACGTAATAGCAGGTATTTGTCCGATGGCGCTTATATTAAATTAAGATCTTTGACACTTGCTTATAATTTCCCTCAAAAAATACTGAATAAAATTAAATTCAGTAATGCAAGAATTTATCTGCAAGGACAAAATTTACTCACTTTTACTAAATATAACGGATGGGATCCGGAAGTATCGAGTGATGATTTTGTTGACAATGTGGTATCCGGAGTTGATTTTTATTCAGCACCCCAGCCAAGGTCAATTACTTTCGGTATTAACATTGGATTATAATCAATTAAAGATATATGAATATGAGAAATTTTAAATATTTAATAATAATAGCAAGTGTTTCGATTCTATTTTTCTCTTGCGCAGACAAATTAGATCTTAAACCATATCAGAGTTTGGATGAAAGTGTAGTCCTTACCACTGATGCGAATGTAAAATCGACCTTAATAGGTGCCTACAACAGATTTAAGCAGGATTATATTTTTGGTGGTATAAATATAAGAAACTCTGAACTCTTCGCCGGGGCTGATGAATTATCATGGCAAGGCACATATAATGCACCACGTGAAATTTTCAACCACCAGATTATTAGTTCAAATGGTGATATTACAAGCCAATGGATGGAAAGTTATGACTGTATTAATGTTTGTAACAATGTTCTATCTGCATTAGATGTTGTAAACGAAGAAGATCAGGGGACTGTTGAAGGCGAGGCCCTTTTTCTCAGGAGTTTGATGTATTTTGATTTGGTAAGATTTTTTGGCGAAACCTATGAATCAGGCCAGGAAAATTCACAACCCGGAGTACCTATCGTTCTTACCCCTACCAGAGGTATTGGAGAAGAAAATTTTCTACCACGCAATACTGTTGAAGAGGTTTATGATTTAATTATTACTGATTTGGAGAAGGCAGCAACATTATTGCCCGAAGATAACGGATATTATGCAAGCTGGGGAGCAGCTAAAGCATTATTGGCGAGGGTTTATTTACAACAGGGTAATTTTACCAGCGCTTTAGCAGCTTCAAATGAGGTTTTAGAATCGGGCTTATACGCTCTTACTGCAACCTATGCTGAGGAATTTAATAATGATGAAGCCACATCTGAAGATATTTTTGTTACCAAATTTACCTCAGCAGATGGAGTGAGTCCCATGACCGAATTCTGGTCAACAACTGAATATGGAGGAAGGGACGGCGATATTGAAATTCTGGACGGACATTTAAATCTTTATGATCCTGCAGATGAAAGATTGGCTCTTTTCTGGATTGGAAATGATGCTGTGAGATCTGGTAAATGGAATAATCAATATGGCCTAGTAAATCATTTTAGATTGGCTGAAATGTATCTGATTAGGGCAGAATGTAATCAGAGACTAGCAAGTAATGTTGGTGCAAGTCCATTGGATGATTATAATACCATCCACACAAGAGCAGGATTACCAGCAGCAGCCAGTATTATACTAGATGACATATTGTTGGAACGGAGGCTTGAATTGGCACATGAAGGATTCAGGTTTCATGATGCTAAAAGGCTAAAGGAAACTGTAGGTTCCTATCCTTACAATGATCCAGATATGCTTTTTCCGATTCCGCAACGTGAAATAGAAGTAAATACTTCCCTCGTACAAAACGAAGGATACTAATTCTGATAAAACATGTTTTAAAGGCCGGGGAAACCCGGCTTTTTTGATCCCAATAATGGCGCAAGTTTTTAACTTGTACCAGCTTTTAACCCAATGGCTTCCAACTGATTTTCAAAAAATAAATCAATTTTGTACATTTGATTTATGAGATAAAAGCATAAATTCCGGGATCAGATATATTTATAAAATGAAATTTTTAAACAGACTGATGATGCCAATTTTAATAGGTGCACAAAGACTGTTTTGACAGGATAATATCTAATAAAATCATTTTATTCATAATTTCCTGGCACATGTCACAGACTTGAGCTATGTTGAGGGTTATTCCTTTCAATCAATGGCATTCCATATTGCTTAAAATTGAAAAAATAGACATGAATCCAACTACTATTTATTTTATAAGCTATCCCGTTTTCTGAACAAGAAAGGGAATAATGAAATGGGAGCAATTTATGCGATTACTATTATTCTTTTAATGAATATTGTTTTTATTTATGTAAAATCGTTTCACATAACAAGTGAAAACTCTCAAGGTCTATATAAAATCATCTTAGGAATAGTGATAGTTTGTGTGTATACTGCAAATGCTATATTATTCCAAAATAAGAATCGGGTTAAAGAAATTATGGACCGATATAAGAAAGAGTCTGACACCAGCAGAAAAACGGGTAACTTCTTGGTCATCTTATATGTAGTGTTGTCTTTAGGACTAATAATATTTATTTAAGGACGTGGAAATGTTGTTGTCATATCATAAAATGCCCTGCAAGTCCGGGCATTTTATTTAATCTATAGATTTTGCCCTTTGTTCCGGGAAACCCGGGTTCAATAAGAGTTGCAATATGGACCTGTCCACCCTGAATGATTGATACTCAAAGTTGAATAAAACAGGGTAAAACAGTAAAGCGATATTATAATGACTAAAAGTTATGACTTTTAGTCATTACGATAATTTGTTGTATAAAAAAAACTCCACGTTCAATAAACCATTTATTCAATAATATTTGAAAAGTTAAGGATTTTGAAATTTTTTTCAAAATTTACCAATTGCAATCCCCGATACTCGTTAATAAACTTGCAATTACAAAAACACCGTTGTATATTTGCATAGAAAATGTAAAATTCCAATAGTGTTTTGACATGAATAGAGAAATTGAACAAAGCTTATTAGAATGGAAACTTCGCCCCAACCGAAAGCCACTTATTTTGAGAGGTGCCCGGCAGGTCGGGAAAACTTTCACTGTGGAGCAGTTTGCCAAAGCACATTTTGAAAACCATGTAAAAATAAACCTGGAAGAAAAACCTGAAATGCGCCAATTATTCGACCAGAACGATGCAAAACTTATTGTAAACCAAATAGCTGTAATTCTGGATATCGATATTTCGGCAGGCAAAACCTTGTTGTTTATTGATGAGATTCAAACTTATCCAAAAGCCATACAAACCCTAAGGTATTTTTACGAACAAATGCCTGATTTACATATTCTAGCTGCAGGTTCGCTGCTCGATTTTGCACTAAATGACATGCAGTATTCCATGCCGGTTGGCCGGGTTGAGTTTTGCTATATGTATCCGATGAATTTCAGCGAATTTCTTTTAGCCAATTCGCAGATTCGATTGGTTGAGTATATTCAGAACTTCAATTTTCAGGAAGAATTCAGTCTGGTTATCCATCAAAAAATACTTGAATACCTGCGTTTGTATTTCTTTATTGGTGGAATGCCTGAAGCTGTGCGCATTTACATCGAAACCGGCAAATTCACTGAGGTAGAACGAATTCACAGCAACATTATCACATCACTGATTTATGACTTTGCAAAGTATGGAACCCGCAAACAACAGGAAAACATGACTACTGTGCTACTATACACGGCTTCCAATGTCGGGCGAAAAATAAAATATGTAAACATTGACAAAGAAACTCGTTCTACCTTTTTGAAAGAAGCCTTTTACCGGCTCGAATTAAGCCGTGTTATTCACCTTGTTAGACATACAAATGTATCAGGCGTTCCAATAGATGACTTCATCAATAATGATATTTTCAAGCCAATCTTTCTCGATATAGGATTGGTAAACCATATAGGAAAAATTCAACTGATTGATATTGAAAACCTGATTACAAAAAATGAAGGCATGTTGGCAGAGCAATTTGTTGGACAGGAATTAATTGCCACCGGAAAACCCTGGTTCGACAACAAATTGTTTTACTGGATGCGGGAAGAAAAAAACTCAAATGCCGAAACCGATTACATCTTTCAGCACAACAATACTTTGTATCCTGTAGAAGTAAAGGCTGGAAAAACCGGCACATTAAAATCAATGCACATATACCTGTACGAAAAAAAATTAAATACCGGTATCCGGTTTAACCTTGATTTACCAACTATTGGAGAATTCTCTATTTCTTTGAAAAATATGAAAACTGAGGATACCCTGCACTATAAATTAATTTCGTTGCCCCTGTATTTTTGTTTTGTATTGCCTCAAATCCTCAATAAATCGGACTTGCTTGTTAAATAATAAAAAAGAGTTACGAATCGCTTCATAACTCTTTTATTTTCGAGAGGTCACGAGCGGATTCGAACCGCTGTAACCGGTTTTGCAGACCGGGGCCTAGCCACTCGGCCACGTGACCCTTTTGTTGGACTGCAAAAGTATAAAATAATAGCATCTGATCCGAATTTTTTTAACATTTTTTCAAATCGGGCAAGCTTGACCGGTTATATTGGATAATTAATACATTACAATCTTTTTTTAACTTTACAGAAATATTTTGTTTAGCCTTTTTAAAGTTATGATATTGATATGGAAATGCATTTTATACATAACTTCCGAACTTACAAAAATGACCTTTCTCCATTAAGGATATTTTATGATTAGAATTTAAAATCTTACCAACATGAAAACGCTTAAAAACCTGCTAATTATAATAGTTCCACTGACTGTCATTCTAATTCTGGTAATTTACAAAGCCCTTGATAAAGATAGTTTTAAGCTTGACGCTGAAGAAGTGATAAAGCAAAGTATCAATCAGGAACATGTACTTTCGATTGCAGAATTTAAAGAAAAACTCGCTCAAAACAACGCTGTCGTTATCATTGACCTCAGGAAAAAAGAAGATTTCGATAAGGATCACATCAAAAATGCCAAAAATATACCTTTAGAAAACCTGCAACAAAAAAAATCATTAGATTTTCTTTTAAATGAGCAAAACGAAAAAATTCTTTATTCCGAAACGGTGGCGAATTCTGCCAAAGCCTGGGCGCTGTTCACCCGGCTGGGAATTGAAAAGCTTTATATTTTGGATGTTCCCGGAGAATTAATTGGAAATGAATTGCTTAATAAAGATACTTCTATTGAAAAAAGCGAAGTACTAAAATACAAATTCCAGCCCGACACGCTGTCGAAGCCGGAATAAGGTGTTTGAATTCAATTATTTAACCAGGGGATAATTGGCGATATCACTTTCGGTAAACGAAACCCACGAAAGGGTTGCTTTATCCTTAAGCATTTTGTCGTGCATAAAACTATTATTCCCATATTGTAATGTACTTACATGGTAACCAAATAGCTGCAGATAGGCAGTTACAAATGCAGAGTTATGCCCGGTACCACAGTAAACAACAATATTTTTATCAGCCGGTATGGATGCCATTTCTTCAACTATTCCAAGGGTGCCGGTTGGCTTGTACCTTATGGCACCAGGTATATGGCCGCTATCGTATTTGTCTTTCCGCTCAAAATTGATAATAAAAAAAGCCGATGGGTTTTTAAATACGCTGTCAGCTGAAATACAGGTATTATCCAAACCTTTTGAAAATAAGTCTTTTATCCTGTTGTTCAAAATTTCCTCACCTGTATTGAGCCCAAGGCGCAGATCAGGGAAATTTCCATTTCCAGGTTTTGGAATATCCTTTGTTTCGAGCTGATTTTCAAATGTTGATGAAATCCCTTTCAACCAGTTTTCTTTTGCAATATTCTTATCCCATGCACTCATGCCCCAACGCATGGCATATACATTTCCGTAGCCCATAAGACGCAATAATGCTGTGGTATAACTGGCGTGTTGCCCGGTTTCGCAAACCATTATTATTTTATCGTATTCAAAGGGTTTTATTTTAGATTGAAAATACTCAGGAATAGCTGCAAAAGCAACATTTACGGCGCCTTTAATGTGTCCTTTTTTATAAGCATCATTATTTCGTATATCGATAACCAGGTTTTTTTTACCCAATTCCTCAAATACAATCGAAGCCTTAATTAACGAAGGAAATTCACGGCTGTTCACATAATCCCCGGTTTCGTTTAAATAGTCAAGTAATTTTTTAGAATCCTCAGGTAAGCTAATTTCTGTCTTATTTGCTGCAATCCCTGTCGAATCGGTATTTTGTTTCGCTGGCGTGGTATTGGTACAGGCTGATGCAAATACAAACGTAATAATCAAAAAATACATTATAAATCTCATAATCTGTGTTTTATGCTTGTTTTAAAAAAAAATCTTCCGGTTTATAAAAAATCCGGAAGATTTTGCAGTTTATCATACTTACCTTTTATCCGGTAAAATAGCAATCAGTTCAATTTCGAGTACAAGGCCGGGAGTGTATAACCTGCTAACCTCAACCCAGGTGGCAGCCGGAAAATCATCATTTTTATAGTATAACTTCCTGATATCCTTATATTTTATTACTGAATCAAGCGCTAAAGTATAAAGGTTTTCTTTTACAACATTTTCGAATGTGGCATTGTAGTTTTTTAATATTTTGCCAAGCTGATCGTATACATGTTTCAAAGCCTGATCCATTTTGCCCCATCCTACTGAACCCGAAATATAAATGGTATTACCAACCTTAACGGCTTCACAATATCCTATTTCATCTTCAGAAGCTTTATCAAAATGAAACTTTTCTTTCTTTAGCGTATTGCTTTGCCCTTTTACAAAAAAAGTTGAATTAAAAATTAAAGCAATTGCAATAAAAAGAATTCTTGTTTTCATGGTAAGGAATTAACCTTTCTTTTTGATTTCCACACGTTTGTTGTCAAAATTTAAAGTATCGGTGGGCTGTCCTAATTCATTGTATTTAAATTCCCTGATGGCAATTCCTGAATTCGGATCATTAATAATCTCCCTATTCCCGTTCATAGTTATTTCTTCGATAATTGCCCCGTGGTCATCATATTTATACTGGCGAACCGGCACTTTTTTTCCTGACAAATATTCCTGGTCCTGATCCCAGAATGCCCTTTCAGTTACATATCCCAGAGAATCAGCCTGGTTGACAAACTTTGCCCATCCCCAGTAAAGATTTGAAAATCTGCCGGTTGTATTGTGAACCGAGAATTCTTTCAAATCTCCCTTATCACTCATTACGAAAGAAAAATAAGAAACCCCGATATCGCCACAATTTTCAGCTGTACAATTGTATAAAGTATCTGCCTGGTAATTGGCCATGCGCATAACATGTCCCTTGTCATTATAAGTAAAACGTAATTCGTAGAAGGGACAAAATTCATTCATTATAACTTCTTTGTTTTCAAGGTTATAACGATTTTCTTTAATCATTCCATCAGGAAGTTTTGCCCAGGTATAATAGGCAATTTTATTGCGGTTTTCTACAAGATTGCCATCTTTCCCATAGAATTTAAGTCCTGTTCGCAAACCAGAAGTTTTATCAAGAGAATAAACCGATTTAAAAACTTTCCCTTCAATTTCCTGGGGTTGATTGTCTTTGTCAAAATAAGTGCGTGTTTCGGTACTATCGGTGTATTCGATTAGTATACGGGCAGCTTCTGTTGAGCCATATCCCAACAAAACAGAATCCCTGCAGTATTCAATTTTAATGGGTCTGCCTTTTTCATCGTAAGTAAACTTATAATTGTTAACGGTTTTGGCTTGTTCTGCCGTCATTTCATAAATACCAGTGATGTTGTCGAAATTTGTTTCGCTAAACATAATTTGCCTGTAATACTTCACATTCGAAGTTTGGTCAGTTTTACCTGTTTTATTTTCTCCACACGAAAATATGGCCAGCATTATAATAAGGCCGGAAATTGCTAAATTTTTCTTCATGATTTTTAAGTATTTTAAATTGATCAAAAGTAGTTTTTTGTTAAACTGCAACAAAATTATTAAATTTCAGACAAGTTTATCTTTTATTATTTATTTTAACATAAGTATAACTTAAAATGACGGTATCTTTTTACCATGACTTTATGAAATTAAATGTATAAAATAAGCCGTGAAGTGTAAATCTTAATGCTATAATTTATAAATTGCAATTTAATCAAAACTGTTTGTTTTCAAAAAAATAAAATACAAACCTAATTCAAAATCATTGTATGAAATTAACATTTAATTTATGTATAATCATTGTGGCAATGGTATACAGTTGTAACGATTTAAAAACTTCCCAATACAATATTGGCAAAAACAATTTCGACGAAGGATGGAAATTCAGGAAAGACAGTCTTGTTGGAGCTGAAAGTCTCTTTCTCAGCGATTCAGGATGGATAACCGTTGATTTGCCTCACGACTGGAGTATCAATGATGTGGATAAAACCTCTGATCCTGAAGCCATTGGGCCATTTTCGAAAAAGAGCGAAGGTAAATTTTCCACAGGCCATGTTGTTGGTGGCACTGGTTGGTACAGGAAACATTTTACACTTGGCAGCAAAACCAAAGGTAAAAATGTAAAACTTCTGTTCGACGGAGTTTACATGGTTTCGGAAGTTTGGGTAAACGGGAAAAAAGCCGGAACCCATTATTATGGTTACACGCCTTTTTATTTTGATATTACGTCTTATTTAAACAAAACCGGGGAAGAAAACCTGGTTGCTGTAAAAGTGATGAACAAAGGAAAAAACAGCAGATGGTACAGTGGTTCAGGTATTTACAGGCATGTTTGGCTTTTGGTGGAAGAAAAGATAAATATTCCGGTTTGGGGAACATTTATAACTACGCCAGAGGTTTCGGAAGAAAAAGCAAAAGTGCAGATTTCTACAAAACTTCAAAACCAAAAGGATGAAAATGCAAATTTGGTTTTAAAAACCATGATTTTGGACAAAAATAAAAATCAGGTTGTACTGCTAAGCAAAGATACCCTGATTCAAAAATCGGCTGATATCGAAATTAAGCAGGAAACCCTGATTCAAAATCCGGATTTATGGAGTTGCGAAACTCCCGACTTGTACACTGTGGTTCAGGAGGTTGAAGTAGATGGCAATATTATTGACAAAAAAGAAAGCAATTTCGGAATAAGGAAGCTTGAATTCAGTCCCGAAAAAGGATTTTTGCTCAATGGAGTGGAAACACATCTATATGGCGGGTGTATGCACCACGACAATGGAATTTTAGGTTCGGCCACTTTCGACAGGGCAGAAGAGCGACGGGTTGAAAATATGAAAGCGAATGGTTTTAATGCCATCAGAACCAGCCATAATCCACCTTCATCTCAATTCCTCGATGCCTGCGATCGGTTGGGTATGCTGGTAATTGATGAAGCATTTGACATGTGGGAACACCCAAAAAATCCTGAAGATTACCATCTTTATTTTAAAGAAAATGCTAAAAAGGACCTGGAATCAATGATTTTACGCGACAGGAACCATCCCTCCATTATCATCTGGAGCATTGGCAATGAAATATACGAAAGAGCAGACAGTAATGGCGTTCGTATTGGAAATTACCTGAAAAAAATTGTTACGGATTTGGATCAGACCAGGCCGGTAACTGCAGCCGTTTGTTTCTTTTGGGATCATCCTGATTACACCTGGAAAAATTCTGCTCCGGCTTTTTCAATTCTGGACGTACAAGGTTATAATTACACCTGGAAAGAATATACCAATGATGCCAGACAATTCCCAAACAGGATAATGATGGGCACAGAATCTGTCCCATTTGAAGCTTACGAAAACTGGAACGAAGTAGAAACCAAGCCCTATGTAATAGGTGATTTTGTATGGACTGGCATGGATTACCTGGGCGAAAGCGGTATTGGTCACAGTTATACAGATACTTCCGGAGCACATTTCAGTATGCCCTGGCCCTGGTTTAATGCCTGGTGTGGCGATATTGATATAATCGGCAATAAAAAGCTACAATCTTATTTCAGGGATGTGGTATGGCACCGAAGCAAAATAGAAATGGCCGTTCATTATCCGCTGGCAGAAGGTGTGGAAGAAAAAATTTCGTACTGGGGATGGCCCGATGAATACCAAAGCTGGACATGGAGCGGATCGGAAGGCAAAAAAATGAAAGTCAATGTTTATTCAAGAAGCGAAAAAGTGAGACTTGAATTGAACGGAAAACTCATTGGTGAAAAATCGATTACTGAAAAAGATAAACTTACCGCAACATTTGAAGTACCATACGAAGCTGGCGAATTGAAAGCTTCGGCCATTGAAAACGGAAAAGTGGTTGCTGAAAAAAGCTTTAAAACAGCAGGTATGCCGGCGAAGATTAAGCTTATCGCGGAAAAACAGAGCATAAAGGCCGGGAAAGGAAATATTGCCTATTTCAGGGTTGAGATTTTGGATAAAGATGGCAATAGCGTTCCCTTGGCTAAAGTTCCGGTAAAATTTACAATAAATGGCGAGGCTACGCTGCTGGCAGCAGGAACAGCATGTCCGAATTGCATGGAAAGTTTCACTGACAATGAATTTACCACTTTCGATGGTTTTGGTCAAATTATCATCCGTTCAAATGGAAAAGTTGGTTCAGTAAAACTTGAAGCCATTTCGGAAGGATTGGAAAAAGGGAATTGCGAAATAACTGCTGAGTAATTTTAAAATATTTCATTTCAAAAACTATACAAAATGAACAGGCGTAAATTTTTCAGAACCAGCTCATTTGCAGGATTATCCCTAACTTCGCTGCCATTTCTGCAAAGCTGTGGAAATTCAAATTCAAACCAGAAAAAAGAAGAAATTCCGGATTTTAATTTTGAACTGGACGAACTTTCCATCGATGAACTGCAAAAACTGATGGCTGAGGGAAAACATACATGCCGCAGCATAACTGAGTTGTACCTTAACAGGATTCAAAAACTCGATAAAAATGGCCCTGCTTTGAATTCAGTGATTGAACTCAATCCTGATGCACTTGTTATTGCCGATACTCTTGACAAAGAGAGAAAAGACGGAAAAATCAGGGGGCCTATGCATGGAATTCCTTTACTGATAAAAGACAATATCGATACGGCTGATAAAATGGAAACCACAGCGGGTGCATTGGCCTTATCGGGCCATATTGCCGCGAAGGATGCTTTTCTGGTCCAAAAACTCCGCGATGCCGGTGCTTTAATCCTTGGAAAAACAAACCTGAGTGAATGGGCCAATTTCAGATCAACGCAATCATCCAGTGGGTGGAGCAGTCGTGGTGGACAAACGCGTAATCCATACCTTACCGATCGATCTCCATGTGGTTCCAGTTCAGGAACTGGTGCAGCAGTAGCTGCGAATCTTTGTGCGGTTGGTATCGGTACGGAAACAGATGGTTCCATTACATGCCCTTCGTCAGTAAATGCTTTGGTAGGTTTAAAACCAACGGTAGGCCTTGTTAGTCGTTCGGGAATTATCCCAATTTCGCATACACAGGACACTGCCGGCCCTATGACCCGTACAGTGCGCGATTGTGCCATATTGCTGGCCGCAATTGCAGGCAAGGACAACGAAGATAAGGCTACAGCAGGAATTGAAGACAAAATCCTCAGCGATTATACCCAATTTCTTAAAACAGATGCCCTGAAAGGCAAAAGAATTGGGATTGAAAAAAAACCACAAAGCAGTAACCCTTATCTTAACAAGCTATTTTCCATTGCCCTTGAATCGTTAAAAAAGTCAGGTGCTGATATAATAGAAATCTCTTACCTTGATTATTTTAATAAACTCGGTGAAGCGGAGTACGAAATTCTTAAATATGAATTCAAATACGGGGTGAATAAATACCTTTCCCAGGCTAATGCCCAGGTAAAAACTCTTAAGGAGGTAATAGAATTCAATTTAAAAAACGAAGAAAAAGCCATGCCCTTTTTCAGGCAGGAGATTCTTGAAATGTGCGAAGCCAAAGGGGGACTTGAGGAAAAAGCTTATCTGGATGCCTTGGAAAAATGCCATAAGGGTTCCCAAAAGTTTTTATCTGAACTTATTTCTGCCAATAAACTTGATGCTATTTGTGGCCTGACGGGAGGCCCGGCTTGCAGCATAGATGTGGTTTACGGAGATAAATGGGGCGATGTTTCACTTACTATGCCGGCGGCCATTAGCGGTTATCCGCATATCACTGTCCCGTGCGGGTTTGTATACGAATTACCCGTAGGATTGTCCTTCTTTTCAACAGCTTACACCGAGCCACAATTGCTGGCTATCGCGTATGCTTATGAACAGGCTACAAAAAACAGGCTAAAACCAGAATTCAGGGAAAAATTTAAGGTTTAAAACCGGGATATAAATTATCCACTTGATAAAAGTCATCGTGATGAAATAAAAATTGGTTTAATTTTATTGGAGGAATAAAATTTATAAATAATTGAATTTCTAATATTTAACTTAAATAAAATTAAATATGGCAACTATGCGAGCCCTTGTTAAGTCGAAACCGGAAAGAGGAATCTGGATGGAAAATATTCCAATACCCGAACCGGGAGTAAACGATGTTTTAATAAAAATAAGAAAAACAGCCATTTGCGGAACCGATTTACATATTTACAGGTGGGATGAATGGTCGAAAAAAACAATTAAAACCCCAATGACCATTGGCCATGAATATGTTGGAGAAGTAGCCGGTTTTGGCTCAGGAGTTACCGGATTTAAGATTGGCGAAAGGGTAACCGGTGAGGGACATATTGCCTGCGGACATTGCCGTAATTGCAGGCGTGGCAAAAAACATATATGCGAAAATACAATTGGAATTGGCGTAAACCGCGATGGTGTTTTTGCAGAATATGTGCTGGTGCCGGCTGGTAATGTAATGAAAATGAGCCCAAAAATTCCTGATGAACTGCTGTCCATCATGGATCCGTTTGGAAATGCCACTCATACAGCACTTTCATTCCCATTAATTGGTGAAGATGTTTTAATTACCGGGGCTGGTCTGATTGGAAGCATGTGTGTGGCCATTTCAAAGTTTGCAGGCGCACGGTATATTGTAGCTACCGAAACCAACCCATTCAGGATTGAATTGGCTAAAAAAATGGGGGCAACCAGGGTTGTAAACCCGCTCCACGAAAGCCTTGATGATGTTATAAAAGAATTGGGAATGATTGGTTTTGATATAGGAATGGAATGTTCAGGCTCTCCTAAAGCTTTTAACGATATGTTGGCACACATGTACAATTCAGGTAAAATTTCTTTGCTGGGAATTCTCCCTCCAAACACAGGCATTGACTGGGATAAGGTGATATTTAAAGGCCTCCAGCTTAAAGGCATTTATGGACGTGAAATGTTCGAAACCTGGTACCTGATGGAACAGATGCTGATGTCGGGCCTGGATTTATCACCCATTATAACCCATCGTTTCAAAGCCGATGATTTCCAGAAAGGGTTTGATGTGATGGACGAAGGAAACAGCGGAAAAGTAATTCTTGACTGGATGTAATCCTGTAAATAATTAAATTTCATAACCTTACTGCCACAAGATTGAAAAATGTGGCAGTTAAGGCTGATACATGGAAATTCTATTTTCCAGCTTTTATTACTTCAAAAAAATCATTTAAAATGGCTTGCTTATCGAAATACTCCCAGACAACAAGCTTATTTGGGTTTTCTTTTCTTTCTACCCATTTGCCTGCTTTTAAATCAAAATGAGGGGAAGGTAAAATGGTTTTTTTCCCCCACGAGGGGTTTTTAACCACAGCCACCGCCACCACGTCAAACAACGAACGCGAAGGCGGATTGCCATACATTTCGGCATGGTTGAAGAGGTCAAGTGAATAATCTCCAAAGTGGTTAAAGCTGCCTCCGTGCCTGCCTTCGATAGTTTCTCCCAATGGCCCTGCACCCGGCATATTTGTTTTCATAATATCCGGTGTAACGGTGACAGCTGCAGAACCGGTGGTATCGTCAAATCTTACCGTAACCATTTCAAAATCCACAGGTTGATCAAGTATATAGTTGAGGGCCGGGATATCGTTGTCCTGGTTATATTCTCCGGGTTTGGGGTAATTTGAACCCAGCCATACAATTCTGATATTTCGCGCAATTTCCGGGGCCTTTTTCATGGCAAGGGCAATATTCGTAAGCTTCCCTACCGGAATTAGTACAAGTTTATTTTTCCTGTCTTTCCTGGCTTCCGAAATAATAAAATCCACTGCTTCATGTCCGTCAAACCCTGGATTTGAAAGAGAAGGAGTAATACTGTCGAAACTGCCATTGGCACCTTTATACAATGGAAATTTCCCTTTTTTGCTACATAATCTTATTACACGGTCAGCTTCCTGGTAATGTTTCTCAATACTCCCACCACTTTTTGTTGCATTTACAGTTACGCCAACTATATGAAATGTGGTATCGTTAAGTATCAGATATGCCAATGCATGTTGATCGTCCACTTCGTTATTGGCATCGGTGTCAAAAATAACTTCAATAAGTTGTAAAGAATCCTTGGACTTTGAATTTTGATCATTACCTACTGATTTACAGAATGAAAAAGAAATCAGAAAAAATAAAACAATTGAAACATTTAGCAGGTTTTTCATAGAATAGATTTTAAGTAAACGATTTTAAAACACGAAATATCTTTTAACCAAAATTAAAAGAAAACGTAAGGATTTGTTTCAATTTGAACTAAAAAAAAGAAAATCTGGTAAGTAAATGAAAGAAATTCAAATTAAATAGATAATGATATTTAAGATCAATACTTATTATTAAGCTGTGTAAGTTATCTATTATTGTTATAAGAAGGATCATTTACTAAATCAGGTATAGGCACTTTTTTACCATCTTTATAAGCAACAATAAAAGCCCCTCTCACACCAATCCGGTTTTTAAAATCCTGGGCTTCGGAATATTTCGTGAAATAACCCACTGAATATTTATACCAGTTATTATCAATTTCGAACTGAATTAACGAATTTTCTTTGTAAATTCCTGCGAGGCTTTCTTTTGTAAGGGGTATTTTTGAAGCAGCAATTTGTACTTTGTAAATAACCAAACCTGAATAAACCTGTTCAATTTTAATAGTATCATGAACATAAATGGTTTGAACAGCAAATGAATCTTTTGGAAGGCTGGAAACATTGAGTTTCTGGTCTTTTTCTTCAGGTTTGTTGGTTTCAAATGCAATAATTTTATTGCCTATTTCCTGAATAATTGCAGTATCGGCTTTCGTTTGCAATGCAATCGACTTTTGTTTATAAAGCAGTCCCAATTGCTCTAGTTTAAAGGCTTCGGTAAAGTAATTAAACAAATCATTCGGATTAACAGTATAAAAAACCTGTTGCGCGTATAAATCGGCGGTTTCGTAGTTTTTATAAGCTTGTAGTCCAAGTTTTTCAATTTCACTCAGGTTATTTGTATCGGCTGAAAGTGTTGAATATTTTTTTATTTCCTTTTCATATACGTTGTAACGCCGAACATAAATATCGGACAAGTATTTTAATGCAGCAACATGGTCCCTGATTGTTTTCTTTTCAATAGACGCCATTTTTTTCAGGATCTTTTCCCTTTTCTTTTTATCTTTAATAGAATCCAACTGTTGTTTATAGCCTTCAAGCTCCTGGTAGTTTTGTTCAACTTTGGCCATAAGTTTCGAAGCATCCTGTTCTTCTTTAGCAAGGACCTTTAGTTTTTGCCTGTCTTTTTCAGATAAGGAAGATTGAAGATGCGATTCAATTTTTGACCAATCAGAAATATTATCCTGTCCAAATGTTAAGAAAACACTCAATAACAGAGGTATTAAAAGGGAAAAACGTAATTGCATTTTAATTTTTTAATTGTTAACAAATTATTTACAAATATCAGGCCTTTGTTATAAAATGCATGAAAAAAATAAAAAAAAATACTTATCATTCTGTATTTTTTGTAATATTTAGTTATTATTATGTTGATATTTGATTTATAATTGACAATTTTAATTGCTTAAATAATTAACCTTAAAACTGAAAAAAAGTCCGGTGCTTTAATTCCGAGCACTTTTTTATCCAATTATTTGCTTTAAGTAGTAATAAATGATATTTTTATATCATTACATTTTACTTTAGTTTGATTAGAAATCGTTATGAGAAAATTCCGGCCATTAAACTAATAATTTCTATAATAAAATACACGATGACAGATTTAGTCAAAGAAGCTGAATTATTTGTAAAGAACTTATTCGTAGAAAATAAAAACGAATTGCTTTTATTCCATAATCTTGGCTATATAAAAAGTACGGTTGGTTATGCAGAACAGCTTTGTGAAATGGAAAAAGTAAGTGATTCGGAAAAAGAAATTATACTCGTAGCCGGCTGGTTATTTTCAACAGGATATTTATTTGATTATAAAGATTTTAAAAAACAAGGTTTAAAAACCGCTGAAACTTTTCTTTCAAAGTTTCATATAGACAGCAAAAAAACTGAAAATATATTAAGCGTAATTGAAGTGGTTTTATTCAATAAACCCTGCGAAAACATTTATGAAAGAATACTTTACGATGCTTCTGAATTTTACCTTGCCGCCGATGATTTTTTACTTTGGGTAAAATACCACCGTAAAGAGCGCAATTACTTTTTAACCCCTAAACTTACCAAACGAAGTTTCTGGCAAACTGTTCAGGTATTTCTAAACGAACATAAATTTGTTACTGTTTCGGGCAATAATCTTTTTAAAGAAGGAAAGGAAAAAAATGAATCAAAAATTAAACTGGTTTTAACCCAGGAATTAACAAAAGAGCTTCCGGTAAACAACCACATGCTTATTGAGGAAATGCGCCAGGAGCTCAACCAGATAAACCTGCGGATTGAAAAACGCCTTTCATCGTACCGGGGTTTTGATACCCTTTACAGGCTTACCTCGCGTAACCAGGTAAACCTGAGTAGTATAGCAGATAATAAATCGCACATTCTCATATCCTTAAATACTCTCATTGTATCAGCCGTAATTACATTTGCACTTATTAAATTCCATGATGTAAAATACCTGATTTTTCCAGCAATTGTAACACTATCCTTTTGTTTGGTTTCCGTAACTTTTGCCATTCTGGCCACCAGGCCCCAGATAAGACCAGGTACTTTTAATATGGATGATTTTTACAATAAAAAAGTAAGCCTGATTTTTTATGGTAATTTTTTTAAAATGAAATATGAGGATTACGAAAGAGCTGTTATGGATATGCTCAAGGATCAGGATTTGCTGTTAAGTAACCTCAATCGTGATCAATACACTTTGGGCAAAATACTTGGACGAAAATTTAAACTGGTAAACATTTCTTATACTATTTTCCTCTCAGGTTTTGTTATTTCAGTAATTACTTTTTTGGTCACCCTTTATTACTTTAACGTAAACCTTTAATATAAAAAAGAGGTTGTCTCAAAAGGTCAAAATTGATCAATAGTATTTTTTGCGACTTTGTGAAGTACTTTGTGAGTCTTTGTGGTTCAATTATTTAACTTAACCACAAAGTAACCCAAAGGAAAGCACAAAGTACCACAAAGGACTTTTGAGACAGCCTCTTTGAATGTTTATTTCAGCTTAAATTTTGCTTTTATTTTATCCACATAGTCGAGTTTTTCCCAGCCAAAAAACTGAACTTCTTTTTCAATGGGTTTGCCTTTCACCACAAGTTTTACCTTTTCGGTATATGGTTCTCTTCCCATGTGTCCGTAAGAAGCCGTTGAAAGAAAAATGGGATTGGTAAGCCCAAATCTTTCAATAATTTTCGCCGGGCGTAAATCGAACAATTCCAGTACCATTTTAGCAATTTCGGCATCCGATTTCTTAACCTTTGATGTATTATATGTGTTAATGAACAGTCCAACAGGTTGGGCAACACCAATGGCATAAGCCACCTGAACAAGAACCTCATCAGCAACACCAGCAGCTACAAGGTTTTTAGCAATATGCCTGGTAGCGTAAGCAGCTGAACGGTCAACTTTTGATGAATCTTTACCAGAGAAAGCACCACCTCCGTGTGCACCCTTTCCGCCATAAGTATCAACGATAATTTTTCTGCCGGTTAAACCAGTATCGCCGTGTGGGCCACCAATTACAAATTTACCGGTTGGATTTACAAAATACCTGATATCATTATCAAAAAGCTTTTGCAGATTTTTGGGCAGTTTTTTTATTACCCGTGGAATTAAAATATTTTTTACATCGTCAAATATCTGCTTAAGCATAATATCATCGGCTTTTTTCTGTGCATCTTTTGAATTGTTGGCAGGTTTTGCAAAATCATCATGTTGGGTAGATACAACAATTGTATTAATACGTAAAGGCTGATGGTCATCTCCGTATTCCACTGTTACCTGCGATTTTGAATCCGGACGCAGGTAAGGCATTTTTTTGCCTTCGCGGCGGATAGCGGCCAGTTCGGTAAGCAAAAGGTGAGAAATAAAGAGTGGTATTGGCATGTAAGTGCTTGTCTGGTTGATGGCATAGCCAAACATCATTCCCTGGTCGCCAGCTCCCTGATCTTCTTTTTTTTCTCTTTCAACACCCTGGTTTATATCAGGAGATTGTTCATGAATGGAAGAAATAACCCCGCATGAATCACCATCGAACATGTACTCGGCTTTTGTATATCCAATTCTCTTAATAACTTCTCTTGCAACTTTTTGAACATCAACATAAGCATTGGTTTTCACCTCGCCGCTTAAAACTGTTAAACCGGTGGTAACCAAAGTTTCGCAGGCAACCTTTGAATTCGGGTCCTGTCTTAAAAATTCGTCCAGCAAGGCATCTGAAATCTGGTCTGCAACTTTGTCCGGATGTCCTTCTGATACTGATTCTGAAGTAAATAGATATGACATAATATTATTTATTAAATTTAGAAATTAAATGTGTCGGGAACCTTCATTGATTGGATGGCAATTTTTGTTTTAGCATTTTTTACGTGGTTGCAATCAATCAAATCTCTCCACTTTTTCAGGATGCAAACATAATTATAAAATTTATTTCTTCAAACTAATTGCTTTTAAGGCAATCAAATAAATAATCAATTTGGTGGAATGAAAATTCGTTTTTTGTGAAAGGTTTTGTTTAATTTGGTATTGGTTTTGTTAACTAAAAGTTACTTTATATCAATTATTTAATAATTATTTTTGAATTCACATTTATATTCTTCCTTATTTAGAAGGTTTTCAATGGAATAAATGTAATATTGAGTCAAGAATGGAAAAAGTACATCACTAATTTAAGAAGAGTTTAGAATTCTGTTTTATGAAAAAACTGGTATATAAAATCTTTATTATTTATATTTTACTTTTATCAGCGGGCAGCACATTTGCCCAGGTTTATACCAAACAACCGCTTACTTCGCTCGATTCAGCCCAAATAAAAAAATACACTGAAAATTATGAAATGTATTATGGAAAGTCGGATTTAAGAAATGCCAGTGATTTTCTGAATCAGATTGCCAATATATATTGGAACCGCAATAATTTTGAAAAAGCAACCGAATATTTCCTGAAATCGTTGGAATTAAACGAAAAATTGGGCAACAAAAACGGCATGGCCGGTATTCATAGTAATCTGGGAATGATTTATTCTGATATGGGCCAATTCCAAAAATCTGTTGATCACCTGGAGCAGGCTGTAATTTTACGAAGGCTTGAAAAAAACACGCCAATCGGCCGCGAAAACCTTTTCAATTCATTATTAAACCTGGCTGCAGCGCTAAAACAACTGGGAAAATACGATCCTGCAATTAAATATCTTGAAGAGGCACTTGATTATGCTAAAGAAAGTAACAACATAGAAAAAATAGCTATTTTTTACCTTCAGCTTGCCGAAGTTCACGAAAGTGCAGGACACGAAGCCCTCTCGAAAAGCTATGCTGAAAAATACCTGATCTTTTACAAACAAATGCAGGACGAAAAAGTAAACAAAAGCCAAATGGCTATGGAAAACGAAATGCTCCGTGCTGCGAGGATTGAGCTCGAAAAAAAAGTAAAAGAAATGGAACTCCAGGAAAAAACCGTGGAACTCGAAAAAAAGGAAATGCAGGTGAAAGCCTACTCATCAAAGGCTGATTCATTGGCTGATAACCTTTCCAAAGCCCAACTGGCACAAAAATATCTTGAAGAACAAGCCCTGAAAGAAAAAATTCAAAAACAAAGGAATATTATAATTTTTACGCTGGCATTTGCTTTTGTAGCCATAATTGCTTTGTTCTTTTATTACTCCCTCCGCCAAAAACAGAAGGCCAATGTTTTATTGTCGCAGAAAAATACTGAAATTCTTAACCAAAAAAATGAAATAGCTGAACAACGGGATGAGCTGGATTTGAAAAACCAAGAATTATACAGGAAAAATAACCAGATTATGGAGAGTATAAATTATGCAAAACTTATACAAACTGCCATGCTCCAGCGGGAAACAGCACTCGATTCATATATCCCGGATTCGTTTATTTTGTTTAAGCCTAAAAATGTGGTAAGTGGTGATTTTTACTGGTACACGAACAAAAATAACAAACTTGTAATTGCCACTATTGATTGCACAGGACATGGGGTTCCGGGTGCCTTCATGTCAATGATAGGCGCCAATATTCTTAACCAGATTGTATTGCTTGAAAACATCACCGAACCCGACTTAATACTCGAAGAACTGCATACAGGGATTAATCTTGCATTAAACCAGCATCATACAGGAAATGACGATGGTATGGATGCTTCTGTAATGGTTATTGATAAAAAGAAAAAACTGATCACCTTTTCCGGGGCACGTAACCCCCTTGTAATTATTAAAGATGGCGAAATGACCGAGATTGAAGGGGATGAAATTTCAATCGGTGGTACCCACAGACAAAAGAATGACAAGTTTACAAAGAAGTCCATCCCTCTGAGCAATGGAATGAAGGTTTATAGTTTTTCTGACGGTTATCAGGACCAGTTTGGAGGAAGCCGGAACAGGAAATTCATGCAAAATCAGCTGAACAAATTATTGTTCGAAATCCATGAGAAAGATATGGCTGCACAAAAAGAAATATTGAACCAAACGATTGAAAACTGGAAGGACGAAGGGAACGGTAAACAAACCGATGACATTCTTATCATAGGAATGCATCTGGAACTTTAAAAATTCGTAAAATTTGTCTTAACTATTTAAAACTGAATAAATGAACTGTTTTGCAAAATCTGTTTTTTCGACTCTGTTTTTATTCTTAACCTTGGTAACATTGGTAAATGCACAACAACAGTCAGAAGAAAAAATCAAATTCACGGTGGATGAAAAAGGGAATCTTTTTTGGAATAAAAATCTTCCGGTTTACATAAAGATTTCGAGTGATCCAAACGATACCGGGTTGGTGATGAAAAGCCAGGTATCAAAAGCCTATACAAATCCATATTATTTTGATACCGAGGGGATTAACAGAATAAGGACAAGATGGGCCACAGATCAGCAATCGCATAAGGCAATTGTGCCTCAAACTGAAGTAATCTGGGAGGTATACGTCGATGGAATTGCACCTGTTACCTCCATAAGCATGAAAAATACGCAAAGTGCAGTGTATGATACCATAATGACTTACGGTAAAAACCTTATGGTTGAGTTAAACCCAACAGATGAAAATTCAGGCGTTGAAAAAGTATATTACTCGCTGAATGGTGAAAGCTATAAAATTTACCAGGGTCCGTTTAATATTGATAAACAAGGGTTTCAATCCATAAAGTATTATTCGGTGGACAAAGTTGGAAATGTGGAGAAACCCCACGAAAAAAAATTCATGATAGATATTGAACCTCCGAAAAGCTATTACAATATAACCGGAATTTCAGAAGGGAATATAATTGCAATTTCTACAAAAATATATTTAAGTACGGATGACAGCCTTAAACCCGGAAGCATTAAAACATTCTATAAACTGGATGATGAAGCTGAAAAACAATATTCCCCGGGTACTTATATCCCTATCAACCATTTAAAGGATGGAGACCATAAATTATACTTTTATTCGGTAGACAAAGTTGGAAACAAAGAAAATGTGAACGAAATTCCCTTTTACCTGGATTTGACAGCGCCAATTGTTGCCTCAGATGTTTTGGGCGACAGGTATGTTTTGGGTGATAAAGTTTTCTTTTCGGGACGTACAAAAATGAAGCTTACGGCCGTAGACAATAAATCTGGAGTACAAGATATTTTTTATTCAGTTGACCAGGGCGAATTTCAAAAATATGATCAACCATTTTATCTCCCCAACATTCCGGGAATTCACATTGTAAAATATTATGCTACAGACAGGATGCAAAACAATTCTGAAGCCGGCAAATCAAAATTTGAACAATACAAGCATGTGGTAAACCGGATTTATGTAGATTTGACTGGCCCTATATTAAGCCATCTCATTACTGGTCCTTCTTTTAAAGCCAGGGATACTTTGTTTGTAAGTGATAAAACTAATATCAAATTTTCAGCTACAGACCAGGAATCCGGAGTGCAGTTTATTACCTTTTGCTTAAACGATGAGGCCGAGGAAAGGGCCTATTCTGAACCTATACAGATTAAGGATGAAGGTTTTCAGCATGTGGTGTATTATGGGTACGACAATGTTAAAAACAGGAACAGGGCAGAATTATTTGTTTATGTTGATGCCAAAGGTCCGGATATTAAATATAATTTCAGTATAGTCCCCCAGGGTATAAAAGATGATTTACCTATTTATCCTTATCATGTAACCCTTTACCTTGGCGCAACTGATCAGATTATAGGTGCAAAGGAAATTTATTATTCCGTTAATGGTGGACCAGAAAAAAAATACGCCCTTATGATAACCGGCTTTACAAAAAACGAAGTTAATACGGTCACTATCAGGGCTCTTGACCTGCTTGGCAATGAAACAAAACTTGAAATAAAATTCTTCGTTGAATAATTGAAGCAGCTACATACCTGTAAACAGAAATTAAGCCCATTTCCGGTAAGTAAATCTAAATCGAAATTATTTGGTAATTTTGCTGTTTAATCTAAATAAAATTGAATGGATTATATAGAATTAAATTGCAGAATAAAACCATACAACAATGAAATAAGCGAAATAATAATGGCAACCCTTGGAGAACTCGGGTTTGAAAGCTTTGTTGAATCGGAAGACAGCCTAAAGGCTTATATTATTGAAAATGAATTTAAAATAAACCAGGTTAGGCTTGTTTTTCAGGATTTCAATTTCGATTCCGAAATAGAATTAACCCATCAAAAAATAAAACAGGAAAACTGGAACGAAACCTGGGAGAAAAATTATTTTAGCCCTGTAATTATAGCCGATAAATGTGTAATTCGAAGTTCATTTCATGAAGAATTTCCTGAAATTGAATATTCAATTACCATTGATCCCAAAATGGCGTTTGGCACCGGTCATCATGAAACTACAAGCCTGATGATTTCTGAAATCCTGAAATTGGAACTTGCCGGTAAAACAGTTCTTGATATGGGTTGCGGAACCGGTATACTTGCAATTTTAGCATCAATGCGCGGAGCTTCAGATATAATTGCGGTGGATAATGATGAATGGTCATATAAAAATACGCTTGATAATATTGCTTTAAATAAGGTACAAAATATCACAACAATACATGGAGACATTTCCGATTTAGGAGAAAAGCAGTTCGATATTGTTTTGGCCAATATCAATAAAAATGTTTTACTTGCTGATATTCCGCATTATACTAAGCTTATGAAAAATGGAGCCGTTCTTTTACTAAGCGGATTTTACAAGCACGATTTTGAAGATTTGGATAAAACTGCCACTTTAATTAAGCTGGTGTTTAAATCTTCAGAACTATTAAACAATTGGATGTTAATTAAATACATCAAATTATAATGATATGTTACAGAAATTTGCCATAATTATCCTTGGTATTTTTCTGATGTCAAAAAAAAATGACACACGGATTGTTCAAGAAACGCTTAAAAATGTATTTGTTGAAACGGGAATAGTTTGTTGGTACGGTCCGGGGTTGCAAGGCAAAAAAACTGCCAGTGGAACCATTTTCGATATGAATAATATGGTGGCAGCCCACCGGAAACTGCAATTTGGTACATTCGTTAGAATCACAAATTTAAAAAATAAAAAACAGGTTGTAGTGGAAATAATTGACCGGGGGCCGGTTTCGAAAAACAGAATTATGGATTTATCGAAAAAAGCTGCCCGGGAACTTGATTTTATCGAGGAGGGTATTGCCACTGTTAACATAGAAATTGCAGGATATGGACGAATCGACAATCGCGCCATGTTAAAGCATTTCAGAAATATACAATTAATTAAACTTGGTAAAATAATAATCTGAGAATAAAATATTCTCAATTAAAATTGAATAGAAAATGGATAGAATAGAAAAAAATATATCGAAAGTTATATCTGTAATTTTTCACCCTTTATTAATGCCAACCTATACCCTACTCATAATCTTTAATTCAGATACACATTATTCCTACATGCCTTTTGAAGCACAGAAAATTCTTTATTTATTGGTGTTTTTTTCTACTTTCCTTTTGCCTGTAAGTACAATTCCATTCCTTATTAATTTAAAATTAATTACGGGCTTAGGACTTGATAAATCAAAAGAAAGAATAATACCACTGGCTATAACCGCAGTTTGTTACCTGTTTTCGTATTATTTGTTGTACAGGCTTCCGGTAAGTACACTGGCTTTTATAAGAATTCTAATTTTTGCTTCCTTTGTTTTAATTATTGTAGACCTGGTTATTACAATAAAGTGGAAAATTAGTGCCCATCTTACAGGTATTGGAGGATTAACAGGCAGTCTTTTGTTTTATGCCATGTATTTAAATGCGGATTTCAGCCTCCTGATTCCATTAATAATTCTGTTGGCTGGTTTAATAGGTTATTCACGACTTAACCTTCAGGCACATACGCCTTCGCAGATTTATGCAGGTTACCTTGTAGGGATTTTTGGAATGTTTATGATAATGTTGATTGCATTTTAATTTAATCGCTAAAATAATAGAGCCTGATTCCAATTTTTAAGAACTTAAAGCACAAGAAGTAAAATTTTATTTTTTGGAAAATTGTCCCATACTGTTGTCGTAGTTCAGAAAATAATCGCCTTTTTTAAGTTTGGTAATATCGATCAGTGAGCCTCTCCCTTTTGTAATAAGACGTCCGTAGTAATCGTAAATTTCGTAGCTGGTAACTGCTGAAAATTTGATTTCATTTTTTGGTTTTTCCGGTGTAAAAGTAACTTCAGGTTCAAGCGAACGGTAGGTAACTTCGGGCGAATATCTTGGTTTTTCTGAAAAGTCAACCTGTTTTACCCTGAATTTGTTCATTCCGCTATGGGTGGTTATTTCAATTGAATAGTTATTAGGCCCATTGGTTCCTTTCCCATCAACTGTTCCAACACTTACCCACTTTTTCCATTTAAACTGTTCAACTTGAAAAGGAAGTGCACCTTTTTCACCACTGGTTGTCCATTTTAAAACACCATTTTTATTATCAACAATAATATCAACAATTTTGAAAGTACTTTTTGAGAGCAATACTTCCGGATTCAATACTTTTGGCGTACATCCGTCTTTATGCTTAATCACAACGGTGACTTTGTCTCCAATTTCAAATTTATATACACTTAAATCAACTTCAAAAGCGGAAGAATTGATTTCATCGGTTGTAATCTGACCATTAACAGTTACTTCATAAACACAAAATCCAACGCCAGTTGCCGCAAAGGGGTTCATGACAAATAAATTTTCGCCCTGGTAAATCCCATTTAATGTAATTTCTCCGGCCGGAGCAGTAAATGCAGTCAGAAAGAAAAAGGCCAATGCACCTAATAATCGTTTCATTCTAAAAATGGTATGTTTTAATCTCGTAAAGGTAAAACTGAAAATTTAAATTTCAAAAATTAAAAAAAAAGTAAAAAACTCATCATAAATCAATTATCGAGTTAACCTTACAAGATATATATTATGAAAAATCATGCCAAAGTTTTATGATTTTTCTTTCCAATCCCCTTTATCTTTAATTAGCTGAATTAGTTCATCGAGGGCCAGGTCTGAGTCTATGTTTTTTTTAACAATTTCTTTTCCTTTATAGAGAGATATCTTTCCGGCACCTGCCCCAACATATCCATAATCGGCATCAGCCATTTCGCCCGGTCCGTTTACGATACATCCCATTACAGCGATTTTCAAACCTTTGAGGTGGCCTGTACGTTTTTTAATTTTTTCTGTAACGCGTTGAATTTCAAATAAAGTTCTGCCACAAGAGGGGCAGGAAATAAATTCGGTTTTTACCATCCTTGTCCTGCTGGCCTGAAGTATTGAAAATGAAGTATTAACCGTTTCCATGCTGTTTTTTTCTTCTTTATTTAAAAGCATTAAACCGTCAAGATAACCGTCAATCAGCATTGGCCCTGTATCGCAGGCACTTTCAATTTGAAAACTTTCAAGTTCAGGCTGGCTGTAAGTACGTTTTAAAACAACAGGAAACAATAATTTATTGACAATTAAATGCTGAAAAAATGCCCTTTGATCTGCAACCGGATTTTTATGATTTGATTCCAGAATCAGCACAACAGATTGATCGTCAATAATTTTAACCAGGGTGTTAATGGTATCTGCCTCATTTTTAACGACCACAAAGTTAATCTTCGCTGATCTCTTATGTGACGAAATATAAGAAGCAACATTACTGAACAGGGGAAATATATTACGATGGTCTTCCCAATCTTCAGCATTGCATATAAACTTTAAACCAAATGAAGGCTCAGTTGAAATCAAAGCGTTTCCGGTATAAATAAAGTCTGGTGAAGTATCAGAAGGAATCCATTTGTTTTCATTATCTGTTATAAAACCAAGTTTAGAAATATCGGCATTAATAATAGATGCTTTCTGAGATAAATCAGCAATTACCTTAACAATACGTGTTGAACCAAAATCATTAAATTCAAAAGTTTGGCGTCGGGCGTAATCAAAAGGATTTTTATAAAGTTTTTCTGTTCCATGAATTTGAACATCCGAAACCCTGTTTGTGCAATAATCAACAATCTTTCTGGCTACCGGAATCTCAAATTCAGGATCTTCGGTCAAAGAAACCCTCACAGTGTCGCCAATTCCATCGTTGAGCAAAGTTCCAATCCCAATCGCTGATTTAATCCTGCCGTCCTCCCCTTCACCTGCTTCAGTAACTCCCAGGTGTAAAGGATAATTCATCCCTTCGGCTATCATTTTACCCATAAGGGTACGGTAAGCATAAACCATTACCCTTGTATTGCTTGCTTTTAAAGATATCACAATATCGTGAAAATCTCTTTTTTGGGCAATTCTTAAAAACTCAAGTACCGATTGAGCCATACCTTCGGCAGTATCTCCGTAGCGGTTTACAATTCTTGTTGAAAGCGATCCGTGGTTTGAACCAATCCTGATGGCTGTTTTATTTTTCTTACATATTTCTATCAACCGGCTGAACTGTTCATCAATTTTAGATACTTCTTCATCATACTGCTCCTGCGACTCAATGGTTCCAATATTCTTTCTGTCGACAAAATTCCCTGGATTTACCCTGACTTTTTCGACCAGCTCAGCAGCAATTTCAGCCACTTTAGGACTAAAATGTATGTCGGCTATTAAGGGATTATTATAATTCCTTAATTTCAGTTCATTCTTAATGTTTTTAAGATTTTCGGCATGTTTCGGACTTTGGGCTGTTAATCTTACATAATCAGCCCCTGCATTAAAAATTCTTATACATTGTTCAACACTGCTTAAGGTATCAAGTGTATCTGTAGTTGTCATCGATTGCAGCCTGATGAGATTATTTGCACCCAGAGGGATATTACCAATTTTAACTTCCCTGGTATTAAACCTCTTATAACTATTTATATCACAACAATATTTAATATCTGTATCCATATTTTTTACCTATCAAAATTCTTTATACCAAATTTCTACAAAAATGACTATTCCTTTTTAAAAATAGGACCCTATAACTTAGAATTTTTTTAATTAATAGTCTTTCAAAATTAAATTTTTAATTTTGTTTAACCTAAAAAACAAAGGAATGTCAATAAATGTTCAAAATGTAACTAAGTTATATGATAAGCAAAGAGCACTCGACGGAGTTACTTTTTCCATTAAATCAGGTGAAATTGTTGGGTTTCTGGGTCCGAATGGGGCAGGAAAATCAACATTGATGAAAATTATGACTGGTTTTATTCCTCCGTCAGAGGGAGACGTAATGATAAATGGTAAAAGTATTCTAAATAATGCCCTGGAGGTAAAGAAAACAATAGGATACCTGCCCGAAAACAACCCACTTTATTTAGAAATGTATGTTAAAGAATACCTTTCATTTATGGCTTCCATTCATTTACCAAAACAAAAAATCCGAAGCAGGGTAAAAGAAATAGTTGATTTAACAGGGTTAACCATTGAACAAAATAAAAAAATAGGATCACTTTCAAAAGGATACAGGCAAAGAACAGGACTGGCACAGGCACTGATACATAACCCGGAGGTACTTATTCTGGATGAGCCTACCACTGGTCTTGACCCAAACCAAATAGTAGAAATCAGAAACCTTATTTCGAAAATTGGTAAAGAAAAAACCGTGATATTGTCGACGCATATTATGCAGGAGGTAGATGCAATTTGCGACCGGGTAATAATTATTAACAAGGGACAAATTGTAGCCGACGAAAAACCGGGCAATATTCAGGATATACTGGATGATAAGGTATCGGTAGTAATTGTTGAATTTAATAAAGAAATAGATCCTGTTATTTTCAAAGAATTACCAGGTCAAATCAAGTACATGAAACAAAAAGATAAAACCTGGCTTTTAGAATCCCCGTCAGAAAAAGACATCAGAGGCGACATTTTTCATCTGGCTGTAAATCATGAACTGACAGTACTATCAATGCAAAAGCAGGAAAAAAGCCTTGAAGAAGTTTTTAAGCAATTAACCCGAAATTAATTTTCCCATACTAAGCTGAGTTATTTTTTATTCCACATTTCAAAAAAAAATGTCCAATCAATAAATGATTTTGATAAATAAAGCTTAATCTTAGTTCAACACCTAAAAAAAATAATTGTCTTTTTAGTGCAAATCTGCAAATTTTTAAATACTTAATTTCAAGTATTGTTTGAATTATTATTCCTTTAATTTATAAAAATTGTTAATAACTTGTTATTAATTGCATTTTTTTGTACCTTGTAAAGGTGGATAAAACGAAAGGAGGAGTTATGGTAAACAGTTACAGTAATCGTCAATGGGACGTAATACAGTATGGTTCCTTTCCAAGTGTAAACCCTTCGGTTTTCGGACACACTGAATCGTCCCTAAAAGTTAGAAATGATGAATCACCTCTTTGTGAGGCATGCTCTCAGGGAAAAATGGATATTGTTATCCAGCTTATTGATGAAGGATTTGATATCAACCAGAGAGATTTAAAGAATCAGACTCCTGTAATTAATGCTGCTGAAAATGGTCACCGTAGCATTGTTGAGTATCTTGTAAAAAGAGGTGCGAAGATTAGTTATGCTTTACTTTGCACAGTTAAATCAAAAATTGATTTGCTCGAAGAAAACGCAAGAGCTGGAAAAGAAGATCCTTATTCTGTTGTAAAATGGAAGAATTTTCTTGATTACCTTATTGTAGAAGGGAAAAAACAATAAAATGTCTCTATTATAAGAAAAGCCTTACCAATTCTGGTAAGGCTCAAACTTATTAAATGTATTGTATAATATTAACTAAGCTAGTTTAACATTTACTGCATTTAATCCTTTTTTACCTTCTTTTAAATCGAATGTAACTTCATCATTTTCACGAATTTCATCTACCAAGCCTGAAATGTGAACAAAATACTCTTTGTTTGATTGATTGTCTTTAATAAAACCGAATCCTTTAGTTTTATTAAAGAATTTTACTGTTCCGTTGTTCATATTAAATTATTATAAAATTTTGTGCAAATATAGAACTAATTTTGAATATGATAATTTTTTAAACTAATTTCTGTTTTATGATTTTATAATGGGCTACAAATTACACTTTTTTAACAAGGATTTTTATTTGTAAGTACAATCATTACAAATAGTTAACAACTTCCCTTTAATTAGCTTTGCAATTTGATACCGTCAAAATAATTTATCACAAATTTATATTGCAAACGAAAATTCCTAACAAGAGAAAAACAGGATATTCAAATTTATATATGATAATCGATTGTATCAATTATTCCCTTTTTTACTGCATACATAAGCAATTCAGGCGCATTTCCAATCCCAAGTTTCCTGAAAATATTTTTTCTGTGCGACATAACTGTATGATAACTAACATTTTTAAGACTGGCAATTTCTTTTGTAGTAAACCCTCCGGCTATTGCTTTTACTATTTCAAGCTCCGCGCTTGTAAGTTGTGTTATCTGGGTAACTTTGGATTTAACTGACTGATTGTTAAGCATTAAATCAAGTATTTCACCCGAGTAGTATTTTTTCTTTTTCAAACATGATTCAATAGCCGAATTTAACTCATCTAAATCGCAATTTTTATTAATAATAGTATTTATTCCAGCTTTGGAAAGTTCATTTATCTCATGCAAAGTAATTTCATTTGTAATAATAAGTATTGAGATTTCTTTATTTCTTGCTTTTAAATTTTTCAGAGATAATATAAATTCCTGATCCACAAGTAAATGGTCTGCAATAAGTAAATCAAATCTTTCCTCTAATAGAAAAGGCTTTACATCTTCAAGGTTGTAAAAGATCTTAATTAACTCAAACTTTTGATGAATGCTTAATGCAGATTTAATTCCTTCTGCAAACAAGTAAAGAGAATCTGCTATAATATATTTTATTTTTAATTCCGGAGGTAAGTTCATTCAAAAGTATATTAATTTTTGTCTGCCAACTGTTATTTTTTTGTCCCAAAATTTACAAACCTCAAATTTAGCTAAATATACAATCATTTTTTGGGGGTATACCATAAAAGTGTTAGAAAAAATGACTTATTTACGGGATTTTTTATCTTCCTGTTTATCCTGACCTTTGCGCAACAACTAAATAGTTACAAATATGGCACGAATTGCAAATCAACTTACAGATTTAATAGGTAATACTCCCCTGTTAAAATTAAATAATTTTGGCAAAAATAATGGAGCATTAGGTTCAATTATAGCCAAACTGGAGTTTTTTAATCCGGCCAGCAGCGTTAAAGACAGAATAGGAAATGCAATGATAGCTGATGCGGAAAAAAAAGGTTTGATTAACAAAGATACCGTTATTATAGAACCAACAAGTGGAAATACCGGAATAGCACTTGCCTTTGTAGCTGCTTCCAAAGGTTATAAATTAATTCTGACAATGCCTGAAACATTTAGCATAGAGCGAAGGAATTTGTTAAAAGCGCTTGGTGCCCAGCTTGTTTTAACACCTGGGAGTGAAGGAATGGGCGGTGCAATTAAAAAAGCAGAAGAATTGCACCAGGAAACGCCAAATTCTTTTATGCCCCAGCAGTTTAAAAATCCTGCCAATCCAGAAGTACACAGAAAAACAACAGCCGAAGAAATATGGAAAGATACAGACGGTAATGTAGATATTTTTGTCTCAGGAATTGGCACAGGTGGAACAATCACAGGCGTGGGTGAAATTCTTAAAAGCAGGAAACCAGATGTTAAAATAATAGCTGTTGAGCCTACAGATTCACCGGTTTTATCAGGTGGACAAAAAGGACCACATAAAATACAGGGAATTGGGGCAGGATTTATACCTGGCATTTTAAATACATCAATTTATGATGAAATAATAACTGTTTCCAATGATGATTCTTTTGCAACAAGCCGCCAGCTAGCCAGAAGCGAAGGTTTGCTTGTCGGGATTTCGAGCGGGGCAGCCGTTTGGGCGGCATTACAGTTAGCTAAAAGGCCTGAAAATAAAGGTAAAAACATTGTTGTAATTGTACCGGACACTGGCGAAAGATATCTTTCTACCATTTTATATCAGTTTGATGAGAACAGCTAAATATTCGAAAACTGTATTTTAAATTGTAATATTTATCTCAAAATAGAATTTTAAGAAGGATTAACGAATATAAATTTAAATTATAATTATGTCAACACAAAACTTACACTTTGAAACACTTCAATTACATGCAGGGCAAGTAGCCGATAACACAACAAATGCAAGGGCGGTTCCGATTTACCAAACCACTTCGTATGTTTTCAACAGTTCTGAACATGCCGCTAATTTATTTGGTCTCAAAGAATTTGGTAATATCTATACCAGGCTCATGAATCCAACCACTGATGTTTTTGAGAAAAGAGTGGCTGCACTTGAGGGGGGAGTGGCTGCTCTGGCAACTTCATCGGGACAGGCTGCTCAATTCCTAGCCATTACAAACATAGCCGAATCTGGCGACAACATTGTTTCAACTTCGTATATATACGGAGGCACTTACAACCAGTTTAAAGTTCAGTTTAAGAGGCTGGGCATAGAGGTTAAATTTGTAAACGGCGATAAACCCGAAGATTTTGAAAAACAGGTTGACAATAAAACAAAGGCCATTTACCTTGAAACCATTGGGAATCCGCGCTTTAATATTCCTGATTTTGAAGCAATTGCAGCAGTTGCCAAAAGAAATAACATTCCATTAATAGTGGATAATACCTTTGGTGCAGCAGGCTATCTTTTCAGGCCATTGGAACATGGGGCAAACATTGTGGTTGAATCGGCTACAAAGTGGATTGGTGGTCATGGAACAAGTATAGGAGGTGTCATTGTTGATGGTGGAAATTTTAACTGGGCAAATGGTAAGTTTCCCCAATTTACAAATCCTTCAGAAGGATATCATGGTTTAAAATTCTGGGATGTATTTGGTACACCTGGTCCATTTGGCAATATTGCTTTCATTATAAGGGCCCGTGTTGAGGGTTTACGTGATTATGGCCCTGCTATTAGTCCCTTTAATGCTTTTTTATTGATTCAGGGCCTTGAAACCCTTTCACTCAGGGTACAGAGACATGTTGATAATGCATTGGAAATTGCCCAGTGGCTCGAAAAACATCCTAAAGTAGAATATGTCGATTACCCTGGTCTGTCTGGCAGCCCGTATTATCAGCTGGCAAAAAGATACCTGAAAAATGGTTTTGGAGGGGTTCTTTCATTCAAATTAAGAGCTGGAAAAGAAGCAGCCGACAAATTGGTGGAGAATCTTAAACTTATCAGTCACCTGGCAAACGTTGGCGATGCTAAAACTTTAATAATTCATCCGGCCACTACTACCCACGAACAACTTTCACCCGAAGAACAAATCAATGCAGGAGTGGTTCCGGGCAGTTTAAGGCTTTCGGTGGGTATTGAAAATGTAATTGATATTAAAGCCGATTTGGAGCAGGCATTAAACGCAATTTGATAAAAACCGGGTAGCTCATTTAAATTGTTTGTTTACCAACGCTCAAACAGATTTTAAAAAGAATGATCATTTTTTAACATTCAGATAAAATTATGTGCATAATTAAAGCAATAATTATGATCAGCCTAAAATTAGGAAACATTCATTGAAAAGGAGTAATTTTGATACAGGTTGTCTTCTAATTAGTGTTTTATCGGTAATTGGTTTGATTAATTATTGCATTCAGAAAAAGGGGGAAAATCCCCCTTTTTTATTTGTGATCAATAAATTGAAAATCTGGCACTTATATACTGGCTATTTTTCAACAGAAAAGCGGTAAACAGTTGTTTGGTTGTAAGATTCTCCTGGTTTTAAAATAGAATTTGGAAAAGTTTTTTGATTTGGAGAATCAGGATAATGTTGCGTTTCAAGACAAAAGCCATAGTTTTTTAAATAGGCCTGCCCGCCTTTTCCTTTCACGGTTCCATCCAGAAAATTTCCGGTATAAAACTGAACTCCCGGTTGGGTTGTAAACACTTCAACTTTTCGTTTCGATTGCGGTTCAACAACTTCGGCAATCTTTTCCAGTCCTTTCTGGTTTTCGTTTACCACAAAATTATGATCATATCCCATTCCTGTAGCAGCAATATCTTTTCCAATTGGTTTTAATTCGCTGAAATCAAAAGCAGTACCCTGAACTGGTTTAATTTCACCTGTTGGAATCAAATCGTTACCAACCGGCGTAAAACTTTTTGAATAAATTTTAATTTCGTGAGACAATACATCGCTTTTGGCATTTCCCGTTAAATTAAAATATGTATGGTTGGTTAAGTTAACAGGCGTTGGTTTATCGGTTTCAGCGAAATATTCAATTTTTATTTCATTGTCGTTGTTTAAGGTGTAAACAACCCTTACTTTAAGATTTCCAGGATAACCTTCTTCTCCATCCTTACTCAGGTAAGAAAGTTCAAGTGCAACAGAAACCGAATCCATAATTTCTTTATAATCCCAGATTTGTTTGTCAAAGCCTTTCAGCCCACCATGCAGGGTATTTTTTCCATCATTGAGGGCAAGTTTGTATTCAACCCCATCGATTACAAATTTCCCTTTTGCAATACGATTGGCATAACGCCCAACAAGGCAACCAAAAAATGGATTTCCTTTTTCTAAATAACCCCCGAAATTATCATACCCCAGCACCACATCTTCCATCTTGCCTTCCTTATCGGGAACCTGAATGGAAGTAATAATTCCGCCATAATTTGAAATTTTCACCACCATACCGTTTTTATTTAAAAGGGTAAATAATTGTACCTCTTTTCCATCCGGCGTTTTACCAAAAACCTCGTGGCTGATTTTAACTGCAGCTGAAGTTTGTTCCTCATTTTTAACCTGGTTGGTACATGCAGAAAAGAAGAACAAAAAAATAAATGCATAAATTAAAGTTTTAATGAACATGGTTTTTTAATTTAAGTGATTAATATTTAATAGTCTGGACAATTCTAACCAATTTATTTAAGTCATTTAAAAAGCTTTGGCAATTTTAAAAAAGTCATCTGCTCTTTTTCTGATTTAATAAGGAACAGAATGAATAACAGAATTATTAAATTTAGCCAAAAAAAGTAAGTCCCGTTTTTTAATCATTTTATCCATTATTCAGCAATAATCTGTTCATGAAGTCAAAGATAGGTAAAAATTAAGACTATCTTTGGATAAGTTAAATACCAAAGCAAGCCAAAATTAAAAAATAGAAAATCCGAAACGAAATGACTGCTCATCAGGAAGAAGGATTATATTTTGAAAACCGCTTTTTATGGCGGGAATGGTTAATCGCGAACCACAATAATAGTGAAGGAATCTGGATGGTTTATTATAAAAAACAAAGCAAGAAAAAAAGTATATCGTATGGTGAGGCCGTTGAAGAAGCCCTTTGCTTCGGCTGGATTGATAGCCGAATAAAATCAATTGATAATGAGCGGTATATGCAGAAATATACCCCCCGCCGGAAAAACAGCCTTTGGTCGAAAGTAAACAGGGAAAGGGTTGAAAAAATGATTCAGGAAGGGAAAATGACAGCATTTGGAATGGCAAAAGTGGAAGAAGCCAAAAAAAACGGACAGTGGGAAAAAGCGTATGGTGCAAGATTAAAACCCGAAATGCCGGAAGATTTGAGAAAAGCCCTTCAAAAAAACGAAAAAGCCTTTTATAATTTTCAAAATTTCTCTGCAAGCAGCCAAACTACTTATATTTACTGGCTAAATAGTGCCAAACGACCTGAAACCCGTGAAAAGAGGATTAACAATATCGTTCAGTTTGCATTTGAAAACCGAAAACCGGGGATTATTTAATTTATTTAAGCAATCGAGCAGCCTCCTCCCGAATCCTGTCTTCAATTGTTTTTTTAAATGGCAGGGCTGCCAAAGGCAAATCTCCTTGTATAATTACGTGATCAGCGGAAACTTTAAAATTCCCTTTTACCTTCATTCCCATAATCCTGAAAGAAAAAACTGACCCTTCATGGTTCCACTCTTCTTCCAAATCATTAATCATATCGCCATGATCGGCTTTCATTTTCGAAAGCAGAGATTTAATTCTCGTCATTGCAGCTTCTTTTCCTAACGAATGAGCTGCCTGTATATTGATTCCGGGCATTTACTTTAATTTTGGCCGTAAAAATAGGAATAATTTCATTCATTAAAACTTTATCTTTATAACAAACATCTTTGAGTTTAAGCTTATGGAAGAAAAAAACTATACACTGATTACAGGAGCTTCGCGCGGATTAGGTAAAGCGCTTGCAATGGAATGTGCCAAAAGGGGACAAAATCTGATACTCGTTGCTTCAAATTCTCATTTACTCAGTGATACAGCAACCCAAATCACTGATAGATACAAAGTAGAGGCCAGGTATTTTGCTATTGACCTTACAACTGAGCATGCAGCGCAAAAAGTTTTCGAATGGTGCAAATCCAATCAATACATTGTAAATGTTTTAATAAACAATGCTGCCTTAACTGGTATTTCGGTTTTCGATGCTTCCGTGCCTGAATATTACGAAAAACTTATTGATTTAAATATCAAAACTTTAACCATTTTGTGCCGGCTTTTTATTCCTGAATTCCGAAAACTTAATAATGCATATATTCTTAATATGGGAAGCATGGCCGCTTATTTTCCTTTTCCTTATAAATCGGTTTATTCCGCATCTAAAGCTTATCTTTTAAATTTTTCAAAATCGATAAACAGCGAATTAAAAGGAACCGGAATTAGTGTAACGGTGATAAATCCAAACGGAGTGTATACCAGCGACGAAATATTTGAAAGAATTAAAGCACATGGCTTTATGGGGAGATTGTTGTCGGTCACCCCTGAAAGGCTGGCTGAAATTTCGATAGATGCGCTGTTTAAAAGGAAAGAGGTTTGCGTTCCAAAAAGGGCCAACAGGATTTTATTAGGGCTAAACAAATTGTTACCGGAAAGTTATGTTAATAAACTTGTAAAAAAGGAATTCCGGAAAGAACTGATGGTAATAAACAACAAGGATTAAAAAGGTGGTTTTACATCTTTGGCTGAGTCAGGTTTTGATTGGAGAAACATGGCTTCTATATATTTATGGGCAGGCAGATAATTAGAATAGCGGATTTAGAAATCTTAAAACCGAATCTGTTTGTTTTAAAAATGACAACCGGAAAAAAATGTTTTATAAAATTCCTGATCTTAATAACTGAAACCACTTTAATTGATTTTTTTAATTTTTTTTATTTCGTAGTAATCCTTCAAACTTGCAGAGTTGGTATATCCCATATCTGAGCAGGATTGTTCAAGTTTCCCAAGTTCAATATACACTTGTACGGGATAAGCAATATCGTTGCCTAATGTTTCGGAAATAATGGCATTGTCTGATTTAATGGTATCGTTTCCTATTTTAATTACCCACCCCCAGCAGCACATGCATTTATCACCAACGAAACCAATAATTTCGGCATTCCCTTTCAGTAGAATTTCATCATTTTTACAGGTAGACAATAATCCTGTCAAGATTAAACCACAAATAATCAGAATTTTAAAATATTTTTCCATAAATTGTTTAATTTACAACAATACCATTAAGAGTTGAATAAAGGCTTCCAACCCAAATCGTGCCGTTAGGCTTAACTAAATCAGAAGTATTAAAATATTCCCTGTATCCGGCAAACCTGAATGAAGCATTGTAAATACCCGGTTCCATTTTATAATAATCATCGGAATAAAAAGTATACTGCACTTTCTGGCCACCTTTAAGGATTGAAAAGTCATCCATCGTCAGGTTGTTATAATCAGGATTGGGCGAACTCCATATTAGAAATGAACTGACTTTTGTTTCCATATTATTGAAAAAAAGTCCACCTGTATAATAATTAAAATCTATATTTCCCATTTTCATGGGATCAATAATGTAATAACTGAAATTGTCGTTGTTTTTTACAGTAATGGTGCAATTAACTGCAGAATGATCCCCCGAAGCGGAAACTTCTATTTTATCAATGGTACAGTCCAAACCATAATGAATTTTGTTGCTCTTTCTCAGGGCATTGATAATTCGCGGGTCGTTTCTGAAATCTTCCTGAAATGTGTAACTATTTAGATGAATTATTGCATTATCATTCAAATCAATATCTGAAATAAAAACTGTTTCAGTTGGCATTGATGACATATATGAGGGGAAAACAACCCCATGATAAATATTTTCCCTTCCTACCAACACATCAAAATCTTTAACATCCTTACTTACATGAATTTCATCCTTTAAAAAAATCATGTGCGATGAAGTATCATAAAACTCAATATCTTTTTCATGAAAAATTGTCCCATCTGAAAACCTGATCCGAAAACCTGAATTTAAGCCATTAAAATAATCATCGCAGGCCATAAATCCCAGGCAAAACAAAAACAAGGTAAAGCCAAATGATTTATTCATAATCTTTTATTCTTCAACTTTTGTTAATTTATATATGTCTGTTGAACCAAAGTTACCTACACTATTAATCCTGTAAAATTCGAGCGTTTTACCTGATTCTGTAATCACATACTCCCCTGCAAGAATTAGACTCCAGTCAAATTCTGCGGTCCAGGCACATTCATTCACAAAAACAATGGCATTGTTTGTAATAGAAAAGGTACCGTGGCATAAAGCAGGATATTTAGCCAATTCTCCTGATCCAGACCAATGATTTCCTGAAAATTCAATTGTAACTGTTACTATATCGGTTTGCAGGGCACCGTACTCCCTCTGAAAAGTGCCGGTATAAGTTCCTTCCGGAAATGATTTGTAAACCGGTTGTTCCACCTCACAAGCAAGAACCAAAGTAACCAGGAAAAAAATCAAAACAAATTTTTTCATTCTTATTTAACTTTTTTCAAATGTGTATTGTACCTGTCGCAACAAGGTGCATATAGAGTAAGAGAATCATTTGAAAAAAAGATATATTTTTCTGAATTATATATCAATTGAATTCCAACTTTCTCAGGCTCCTGATCTGATTTAAAATTAACAAAGAATTCATTTTCATCCTGATTGAGGATTTCTATTTTACCGGTAGAAATAAGGCTGTCGTTTCTGATAATACCAAATATCAGATAAGGTTTAACTACAAGGTAATCAAAATCAGCTTCATACCCTTGCCCGGAAAAACCACCAGATGTGCCAATTACCTTCCAGGTACCGTATAATTGAAGGTTTTCAGCAAATAATTCTTCGTACTGGTAATATTTTTGAGATGAAATGGAGTCAAGTAATACTGTATAATCTTTTTGAAGATTAGATTTCAGACACGAAGAAAAAAATATCATGAGAAATATACCGTGGAAAAGATGTATTTTCATAAGTAAAAGATTTGTTTTATTACAATTTCTATTCGATTGATTTTATTATCTGAATACCAGAGCCGGTACCCAGCCAAATTCTGTTTTCGTTATCCGCTTTCATGGTAAAAATATCGGTACTTTCGAGATTGTCGTTATTCACAAACCATTTTTGACCATTGTATACAGCCAGTTTTTTATATTCAGGGTTTAAATCGAGGGCAGCCCAAATTAACCCTTTTTTATCGCAACAAAGGGTGCGGACATACCCCAGAGAATTACCTCCGGCATCGGTGGGATTATTTATTTTCCACTTGTTTTTATTGCCAATTATAAGGTTTGGCCTCGAAATATCGAACAAACTCGACAATCCATAATCAATAGAAGCAACAACACTATTGTCGGGAGTAGAAACCAGGGTCCCCCAGTAGTAAGGTTCAAATCCGAAATTTTCATCTGTGATCAAGCTCCAATTTTGGTTTGAAATTTTTACCAGGCTTACATGGTTGACTTTTTCGCCAAGTGCAATCCAAATATTATTTAAACTATCTATTTCAATATCAGTAATTAAATGGCAGGGCATAGCTGAATTGTCCGGGGTGAACAATTTCCAGTTTGTGCCATCAAATTCAACAAGACCGCCTTGTTGGAACCTGCTTGACGATAACCAGAGATGATTGATTTTATCAATTGCAATGGCACTTACAAAATTTTCAGGAATTAAAGAATTAGAATTATCATAGCGTGTAAATGCATTTCCGTCGAATTTTATCAAACCATTCGAACCAATCCAAACTACATCCTTTTTATCAACTTTAACATCATAAATATAGGAAGAATCCAGCGGAGAGTTTTCGGTATTGTAAACTGTTACGTAGCCGTGATCATACTTTATCAAACCCTGGTTAAAAGTTCCAATCCAAGCCACTCCTTTGCTATCAAAATCAATGGCCGTAACAAAATATTCCTGGAGTATTTTTTCGTCTGAAATAAAAGAAACTTCGTTAAAAACCCTATAGGATTTCTCTTTCTCGCATCCTACAAATGAAAGGATGATCAGCAGAAAAGTTAAAAAAATTAGTTTTTTCATGACGAATGGTTTTTTTAATAAGAGCGTTACATGAACAAAAACCCTATTTTTACCGAAAGCCGGTTAAACCTGTAAGTATTGGTTTCCGTTGAATTCTCCCACCAGTAAACAAGTTTTTGTGTTTCCTGAACATATTGATACCTGTAACCAGCAGTAATTGTAAAAGCACGGTTTTGGGTTCTGTGACAATAAATACCCAAATCAACGCCAAAATTGAATCCACCTGTATATGAATAATCTGTTTGGTCATAGTTATCAGCAGCTTCTTTATTTTTGTTCATCGGAAACGAGTAGCCTGTCATTATTGATACAACCGGTGCATTAAATCTTTCGCCAAGTACTGACCTGAAACTCACAAATAACGGGATAATTTCAGTTCTGAGTTTTTCAACTCCAACTCCTAAACCAACCGAGGCAAACCTGTTAAAAGAATATCCGAATACAGATTGAAAACTAAAGGAAGCACTTTCTTCATTGGTGCTGCTCCCAATGAGTAATCCCAATGTTGTATGGTTATAAAAACCTTTTATCTCAGGCACTATAGATGATCGCAAAGTTTGCTGGGAGGTTTTATAAGAAATAGAATCTTTTTTAATCACCTGACTATTGGCAAAAACAAAAACATTCCCGCCATAACTTTCTATTTTCACTGAATCATTCAGGTTTCCAATAATTTTACCTTTAATAATCCAGCCATTGTTCAAATAGAGAATATCCTCGGTAATCAGTTGGGCAGTAATATCTGCCCAACTGAAAAATGCAAAAATTAAAATAAAAAGTGCCTGTTTCTGTTTTTTCATCGCTGGTTAAATAACTTGTAAAATCCTGCATTGAATTATTTGGACAAAGCAATATGGCTAATTTGCACTATATTGTCCGGATCAGCATAATCGTATTCAAAAATTCCATCGGTGCCGGTCATAATCAGAATATTATTGTAAGGAATTACATCAAATGTTTTAATGTTTTCGAATTGTTTTATTAATTTCTGATCGATATTCATAACATCTGAAGCATCGTATACCTTTAATCCGGCATCACCGTCGCAGATAAACAGCAGATTATTGTCAATTCCCAGTCCATGAGGGTTATACATTGGATAAGTTTTTAAAAGCACAGGATTTTGAATATCTTCCAACGACACCACATTCAATTCATTAATATTGTTACGGCAATTTGTGCCCGAGCGTAAGGTAACAAATGCATATTCACCCTGAACCACTACAGGATCACAACTGGTGATATGGTTATATTGTGAAATATAAACCGGGTGAGGCGAATCACTTATATCGTAAATAAACATTCCATTGTTACTTCCAATAAACAATTTATTATCGTAGGTAAACAAGGTTTCAATATTCCAAAAAATGGAAATGCTGTCGCCTTTCACAATTTCATCTCCTGAAATATCAAATACCTTAAGTTCATACCCATTATTTATGGCATACAATGATTTTTCGCTTATGGCAAACCTGGCCATTGAACCTGCAACGCCTGCCCCGCTTGTAATTGGAGAAGTACTGTTAGCCTTGGCCCCATCCATAGCAAAAAACAAACCTTCGCGGTAATAATACATATTCTGTACCTGTTCAACGGTTACTTCTTCAATTTTCCAACCAACAACAATGCCTTTTGCGGGATCAACCTCGGTTACAGGGTAATTGAAATCAAAAGACGGGTAATATCTGGGAAATGCATTATCCTGTCTGTCAATTTCATATGGATTATCAGGGTTCGTAATATCTATTGCCACCAAATCGGTATAACTATCGGCATACAATATATGACCTTTAATGGCCAGATCGACATTGCCCGGAATATTTATAAAACACACATAAACAGGATTTGATGGATTTGAATTGTTAAAAACATGTATTCCCTTATTTACCTCATTTACAAACAGATAATTATCTTTGAGATAGATTTTACCAGGTTCTTTAACCTCCTCATTTGCCGATTTTTTAACTGCAGATTTAAATTCCTCGGTTGACATATAAACCGGAACATTGGCCATATAGGTGTACTCTTTTGTGATCTTATCTTTGCATCCCCAAAGAACGATTGAAAGAATGCACAGAACGACGAGAGATTTAAGCTGGTTCATATAATTTACTTTTTTAGGTTAAAAATTAATTGTTGGAATTTGTGAGGGCATTTTCAGTGTAAACTACCACTGAATCGCAATTGGCTTCTTCGCATGGTTTTGAATACCATTGATTTCCAAAATCAACTGTATATTCAATACCATTTTCTATCACTACAGCAATATTATCGCAGGTGCCATCGCCATATTTGGTAATAAAAGTTGTTTCAAGGGTATCATCTTTGTAATATATTTCTTCAATCCCTTTAACAGGAACCCAAACTTCATATCCACAAGTATAATTATAGAACAGATCTTCGGTAACACTGTAGCTGTATTTATAATTACCGGTCAGACTTTCGTAAGTATAATTTCCCTGGTGAACAGTATAAGAATCATTGTTCCAATCGGAGGACGAGTTTGAGGTATAATGGAAGGATTCTCCACCATCATACGACATTTCCATGTCTTCGTTACAAGTGAAAGTACCAGACCAGTTTAAGACATATTTAGCCGTATCGGAATAGTCAAATATCATATTATCAACGGAATAAGTATATTCAGAGTAGCCATTCATACTCATCCCCCATGCCGAATAGTTTTCATAAATTACTTTCGAATAATAGATTTCATTGTTTTGCGACCAGATATAAGTAACTTTCCCTTTTATCAGGCTCCCCCAATCATTACAACCTTCTGCACCATAATCATATACTGTTACAAAATTTCCATCGTCGTCCACATATTCTGATACATTGGCGCAGGTCCACTCCTGCCAGTAAACTGTATCATTCAAAGTTCCTGATGAACCAGTATCCACGCCTCCACCGGTATTTGGATCATCGTGTGTGCTTTTCTTAAAATGCTTGATAATATTAGCGCCAAGTGCTTCCAAATTCGCATTATTATTGGTGTTTTGGAAAGATGACATTTTATACTTTATTTCAAGGTATTTTTTAATAATATCATTTTCGTTGTTTTGCTGCATATTATCATCTTTCTTGCATGCGCTATACCCGGCAAATATGAAAGATATTAAAATCAGATATAATACATTCCTTCTCATACAATTAAAATTAATGGATTAATAAAGTTTTTAATTAAAGCGCTTTATCTCCAATACGCACATTTAAGATTTATTGCTGCAAAGTTCCGGAATTTTTAATAGAAAAGGTAATTTTTTTAATTAAAATTATTGAATATCAGCGAATAATGCTTCATTCAAATTTAATTTGGGTTTTGCTTAAAGCGTAATCATTTGAATTTCAATAAAATTATGAAAAGTTAATTCATCTTTGTCAGTACTGGAGCAAATTACAGATATTAAACAGAAATTATTTTTTGAATTATCTTTGTCCCAAATTAATAATAATCCTATGTTTTCAGGCATTGTTGAAGAAACCGGAAAAGTAATTGATCTTAGAAAAGACAAGGAAAATCTCCATATTAAGTTAGAATGTTCTTTTACCAAAGAATTAAAAATAGACCAAAGTCTTTCGCACAATGGGGTTTGCCTTACAGTTGTGGACATTAAAGATAAAACATATACAGTTACTGCCATACAGGAAACCCTTATTAAATCGAATCTGGGTATGCTTGAAATTGGTTCGGAGGTGAATTTAGAAAGAAGCATGAAACCCGACAGCCTGCTTGATGGGCACATTGTGCAGGGCCATGTGGATCAAACTGCAATCTGCACAAAAATAGACGAAGCAGATGGAAGCTGGTATTTTACCTTTAAATATGATCCCAGCCTCGGAAACCTTACGGTTGAAAAAGGTTCAATTTCAGTTAATGGTGTAAGCCTTACCGTTGTTAATTCACAGGACGATTCTTTCCAGGTGGCTATTATTCCTTATACTTACAAAATTACAAATTTTCATACTTTTAAAGTAGGAACTGTAGTTAACCTCGAATTTGATATTATTGGAAAATATATAGCAAAAATTATCAAACAACAATTGGGCAAATGATATTTGGTTGATTGCTTTTAATTTAATAGCTGCTGGCAAAAATCAAAAAAATTTAACTTTAGTCATTTTGGAGATTTCTGATTAAATTCCAGTTCATAATTTGCTTTGCGGGTATAAATATGGAAGCTATTCCATTTAACACAATAAGCAAAATTAAAATGCCGATAAAAGCATAAGGAAACGCTGACTGTTTGTTAATCAATGCCGGCAACACTCCTGCAGTAGCTGATAATAAACCGGCCAATATCCCTGAAAATAATAGAATGAAATTTTCTTTAAATATCAATCCAAAAATTTCTTTTTTATTAAATCCTATCGACTGGAGAACAGCAAGTTCAGAAATTCTTCCCAGCATATTACGTAAAAGTATAACGCCAAGGCCAATGGTTCCAATTAATATTCCCAGCCCTCCAAGTGCCATAAAAACAGAAAGATAAGTGTTGGTTACCGAGTTAAATTCTGCAAGCCGGGATGAAGTAGTACTCATTTCGAGTCCATAATCAATCAGATTTTCGGAGAGTAATTCGCCTATTTCTACTTTTTTATTTTTTGGTCCATCCACAAGCATAACCCTTGAGCCACTAACAGAAGGAAAATGCATGGCAAAAAGGCTGTCGGAGATCAATAAATTGCCCTGAAATACTGAATTATTAAGCGCTCCTATTATTAACAGGCCAATTTGTTTCCCATGTTCATCGAGATAAAAAAGTGTATCCCCTACCGATTTTTTTAGTCCCCAGGTTAGTACCGTCTGATCGGCAAATGCAGGAATTAAATTGTTATTTACTAAATGGTTCAGGTTATTCCACGGATTTTTTTCATTCATCCCTTCTAAAAGCAACGAAAAAGAAAATGAATTACGCTTATTAAAAGCATCAGCATCAACACCAAGAATTTGAGGATTCTGCACCTGGTTAAGGTTCAGGCAACTGGCATCATCGCCCGACAAGGAATGAAACTGGAAAAATTCAATTTCACGTGGAAAAGCATTCGGATCAAGCCCTGTTTCAAGTTTTCCTTCGGGAGTATTGAGGTTGTGAATAACCGGCAGCCTTGTTTCTGCCCAATAGAGAAAACCTCCTGTTCCGGATTCATTTTTGTCTTCATCGCCATTTATGTTCTTTTTATTGGCAGCTGTAATAATTATAACAAAAACACCAAGGGCAAGGAGTGCAATAGTAGCCAGGTTTCTTTTCTTATATTTGGCAAGGTTTTTAAGGGCCAGATGGTTGATACTTTCAAGTTTAACAAAAGAAAATGAGAAAGCATTAAACAAATAGTTCAATCCGTATAAAAACAATCCGAGTAAGAGTCCTCCCAAAGCCATAAAAATTAAAGGCTTTAATGCTTCATTTGCCTTAGAGGCATAGGCCATTCCCAAAATAAACAATAATATTCCGGCCAGCAGGATTAGCTTTTGTTTACGTATGTTTCCGGTTAAAGGCTTTAAATTGTCGTAAACGTTGTTTTTTACAAGGCTGGTGATGTTCTGGGTAAGATTTTTCCATGTAATGAAAACAACAGGAACCAACGATATCACAATCCCGGAGAGTGTGCCATACAATAAGGTTAAAGGGTTGATATATACTTCAATCATGTTAGTATGCACTGCATCATTCCAAACCGTATTTAAACCGGAAAGTAAGGCAAAGTTGTACAATATGCCAACCAAAGAACCTATTATACTTCCTAAAATTATGATAATCATCGATTCGGATAACCGGATTTTAAAAATAGTAGATGGATTAAATCCCAGCGCCATTAAAATTCCGGTTTCGACAGATCGCGATTCCATGTTTAACGAATGTATAAGCATGGTGAGGATAACCGCAGCCAAAATTACAAAAAAACCAAGGCTTAGAAAAAGCTGACTAAAATCAACGGCATTTACTGTGGCAGCAAGTCCCTGATTGAAAACCGGGTAAAAGGCAAGACCAAGATCTTTTGGATTTAATTTTTGAAGAATTTCTTTTTTAATTGAATTACTGTCGGTTTTTGAAATATTAAAACGCATAGCCGATAGCTCACCAATTTTATTGTTCCAAATTTTACTACCGGATTCAATCGAGATAAAGGCTTTTGGAGTTCCCCTGTACTTGTTCCAATAATCTTCGTCTTTATCCCTTATCCGGTCAAAATCAATGGGCACTCCCGCTTTCCAGTCACGACAATGGCCGGCTTCCGTAAGTCCCTGAAAATCTGGCATCATTGATGAGAGTTTTTGAACCGGAATTATTTTATGAATGATAAATGGTGCCCTATTTTCTTTTAAAGTTCTGAAAGGGCCTATCACAAAAAATTCTAAAGTCAGCGTGTCTCCTGTCTTTACACCCAAATCATCTGCCAGCCATTCATTAATAACAATTTCGTTCTCTTTCAACCCTTTTACTAAATCATGGTCACGTAAAGCTGTTATAAATGAATAAGGTGTATTTTTTATTCCGGCCTTGATACTATTGACAAGGTAAGTCAAAACCGGCTGATATTTTAAGCCTGAACTATCAATTAAATCAACAACTTCATTATCTATAAAAATTCTGTCAGAAACAAGATCAAAATCAAATTCATTTTCAGTTTTTTTAAAACCGAGGCCGGCGTCCTTCATTTGCCATGATGCTTTCAGCGATTGCTGTAGTTTTTCTTCTGATAATCTTTCCTTACTGTTTTCGCACAGCAGGATAATATTAATCAATCCGCTAATTTTCAACTCTTTGTCTATCAGGCTTCTTTGAACAAATATATTGAATGGGGGTTTTTGATCGTTTTTAAGGCTAAACCATCCCATTTGATGCTTGCCAACAATAGATTTAATTTTTAACCTGAGCGAAATTGATGGTTGTTCCTGGTTGGAAAAAGGGGCATTTAAAGGGACCAATGAAATATTTTCTATGCGCAACAGAAACTCCTGTCCAGGTTCAAGCTTTAGTTTCTGAGCCAGATTATCGCTGATGAATGCCTCTTGACCTGAAATTTCTGGTAAGCTATCGGGTGCAATAGTATTAAAATCATTATCAATACCAATTACCTGGGCAGAATTTACCCTTATACCGGATTCCGGATTGATGGCTATGGCAGGAATCTGCAAAAGAGAAGCAGTTTCTGAACCGAGATCTTTTTCCAAACGTTGCGCCAGGTTTGCAGTTACAAATCGTTCTCCTGTAATAAGAGCGAAACGTGCATTTCCCAGTCTGAAATTAACAATATCCTTCAGGCTTTTTTTTACAGAATCGCCAATTATGAGAGAACCTGTAATTAAGGCTGTGCTGAGAATAGTCCCTGCAAGAAGCGCAAATTGTTGTTTCCTGAAAAATACCAGGCTTTTACTTATAAATTTAAGGAAATCCATTGGTTTAACTATTATTTCCTTTAGTGAGATGAAGAATACCGTCAGAAAGTTCAAAAATGGTTCCCATTTGTTCCGCAAGTTCAGAAGAATGGGTAACAAGAACAAGGGCCACGCCAAAATCACGGTTTAATTTTCCTAAAATACCAGCCATTTGTAAAGCGGCACCTTTATCAAGTGATCCGGTAGGTTCATCGGCCAAAACCATTTCAGGCTGGTTAATCAGCGCCCTGGCTACAGCCGTTCTCTGGCATTCTCCTCCCGAAAGCTGACCCGGTTTTTGATAAATTTTATCCGCAAGCCCAAGATTATCAAGTATTTCCATAGCCCTTTTTCCTGCACTTGCTTTTAATGATTTATCTTTTAAAACCAGGGTTGGCAATAATACATTTTCGAGCAGGTTTAGCTGCGATAACAGATGATGTACCTGGAAAACAAATCCAATCTTACTGTTTCTGATTTCGGAAAGTTTTTCATTGTTTAAGGTATGAATTTCGTTCCCATTCAGAAGAACCCTCCCTGAAGATGGACTGTCAAGCGTGCCAAGAATATTTAAAAGTGTACTTTTACCCGAACCCGAAGGACCTACAATTGCCACGGAATCTCCTTGTCTTATATCCAGACTCACACTTTTTAACACTTCTCTTTTTAACCCTGACACAGGATTTTCGTAATATTTTGAAATGCGATCGAGATTAACAAGCATGTTAAAATTATATTATAAAGTTAAATTTCGTTTAAAATGGCTTTTTGGTATACATCGAGTACTTTTTCAGACAGTCCGATGTTTGTATAATTCTGATTAACTGATTTTTGCCCTTCCATGGCCATTTTTTTAATTCCTTCAGGGTTCGAAAGCAGTTCCATCCATTTTTTGCATAATGATTCTGCTGTATTTGGAGAATAAGTTCTACCTCCTAGGGTTTTTTCCGCTATCTCGCCAAAAGCGCCTAAATTGGGTTGAACCAATGGTGTGCCGCAGGCAAGTGACTCAAGTTGGTAGGTTCCGAAGGCTTCACCTTTTAATACAGGAACAGATAAAAGGGTGGTATTTTCGAAAAACCTGCTTCGCGATTCTTTATCAAAATCTTCAACAAATTCAATATCATTAAATATCCCATTTTTCTTAAATTTTGATATTTGTTTATGAATAAAAAATCTATCATCAGAAGTATAACCGCCTGAAATTTTGGCTTTAACATTTTTAAACCGGTCGTTTTTCTTTAGTAAAATAAATGCATCAGAAAAAATTTCAAATCCGTTTTCATGATTTAGCCTTGACAGGTATGCCAATACCGGTGGATTAAATACAGGTTCGGAGTAAGAATAAAGATCTGTTTCAATGCCAATAGGAACTACAATAATTTTATTATCAGGAATCTTCATTTTAAGTTTCATTTCTGAAGCATAATAGTTACTCACCGCAATAAATGCATCCACATCATTGGCCTTTTCGGCCATAAGGTTCCAGGTTTTTTCGCGATAAAAATCTTTCATGGCATCCACCCAAACATCTTCATCCTGTAAAGAACAAATAACAGGTATATTAAGTTGTGAGCGTATTTCTTTTGCAAGTCCGAGCAGTAAAGCATTTGAAAGATGAACAATATCGGGTTTTTCATGGTGTTTTAAAAAATCAATCAGTTCCTGAAGTTCAATGTTTTGCTGACCTTCGCTGCCATTCAACATCGAAATCGTCATTTCTTCAAGCCCATCGGTACGGGTAGAACCTGCTTTTTTTGCTGCATATTTTAAAATTGCCCTTGAGTTAAAGAATTTTTCAAGCCAGTGAGGCATATTTTTAAATATCCTGAAATTTTGTTTCAGGTAAATATTTACTGCTCCATAAAAAATCGGGGTATCGCTATCAGTAACATCATGGTTGAAATTAAGTGGAAGATAGATTGGCAACATCATTGCCTGATGTCCCATTTTAAGGAGGGATTTTGTATATCCGCTGTCGCGAAGACAATTGCCACAATAAAAAGAGCCTCCAAAGCCTGGTACAATATTTACAATTTTCACTTAGTTAGTTTTAAAATTTAAATTAATAAATTAACCTTTGAAATATTCATGAAATTATTTTCCAAAAGCATAAACATTTCCATCCATGGCAGTTACGATAATTTTGTCTTTAACTACAGCCGGTGTACTGACAATAGCACTGCCTATTTCATAACTCCAGATTTTATTTCCTGTAACGATATCCAGAATATAAAGCCTGCCATCGCCCGAACCCACAACTACTTTTTTACCTGCAATTACAGGTGAACCATCTGTTTTTCCGAGTGTTTTAAATTTCCACAGTACTTTTCCATTGTCTTTGTTAAAACAATAAATGTACTGATCCTGTGACCCGATAATTACCCTATTTTCGCTGATTGCCGGAGATGAAAGAAAAGCACCTGCGCCGGAATGTTTCCATTTTACAGTTTTTGCCGCGATATCGACACAATAAAATTCACCGTCGTAGTTTCCAAAAAAAGCCTGATTGTCTGAAACTGCGGGCGAAGCAGCGATATAAGTTTCGAGATTAATTTTTTCTGCTTTTCCGGTGTTCACATCCACTAAATGAAGGTATCCATCGCAACCGCCAAATAAAGCCAATTGTCCATTTGACCCGGGTGTACCATTTATATAATTTTGAGATTCGTATTTCCAGAGAAGTTTACCGGTCTTATAATCAACACAATGCAGAAAATAATCGTAACTTCCTACAAGAATTCGTTTGTATTTTTTATTGGGTGCATATACCCAGTTGCATGCACCTGAAATTTGTCCTTCGGTGGTATATTTCCAAACCAGTAGGCCGGTTTTGGCATCAATGGCAAACAATTCCCCTTCAAGTGAACCAACATAAACAATGTAATGAAGGTAAAGCGGGGCGGCTTCAATGGCGTTTCCGGCATTATACTTCCAATTTAATTTTCCTTCGGGTGAAATGGAATATAAAAATCCATCGTTCGAACCTACATAAATTGCTCCGTTACAATATATTGGTGAAGATTTAATGGCATCTTCAGTTTTAAAACTCCAAAGCAGTTTAAGTTTATCAGGTATTTCGGATTTTGTATAACCGGATTGAAAAGTATTGCCCCTAAAAGATGGCCAGCAATCGGAACTTTGGGCAGTTGCAACAATTTCAAAAAAAATAATAAGGATATATAGTAGCCTGAATTTCATTTTATCTTTTGAAATATAACTTGTTAAAAAAATTTTCATTTCTAAAATTCATTCACTGACAAGTTTAATATAAATTTTAATAGCTTGCTGACATAATTTATATAAATTTTGTCAATTCACTGACATTTTCTATGATTAATAAAATTCTTTTTGTTTAATCATTCTTTGAATAATGCAATTATTTATCATTCATTTTTTAACGAAATAGCTCCCGTAGGGCATGATTCCGCTACTTCCAACGCAGTTTTAGTAAGCGCATCGCTTAGTGCACGGGTAAAAGGAATGTTAATTTCAACGGTAAACCCTCTCCCAACGCCTGAAAGACCCGTAAGTTCCTTGTTTTTTGAAGTAATATCCACACAAAGATTACATCGTATACATTTTTCAGGCTCATAGATAATCGACTCATGATTGTCGTATTTTTTAATTGCTTTTCTTTCACCAAATGCAAATTTCCGGCGATCAGCATCATATTCATCAGAATAAATCCTGAGTTTACAATTGTCAATTTTACGGCAATCGCAATGCAAACACCTTTGGGCTTCGAGCATGGCCTGTTCATTGGTAAAATGGCCAATTCTCCCATCGTCCGGATCTTTCCTCTTTTCAGGGATAGATTCTTTTAAATATTCATGAAATTCAGATTCGAAAAGTTTACCAAATTTTGAATTAAACCACTGATGTTCCGCCGAAGGTTTTTGACCATTAAGGTAAGCGTTAACCGAAGTAGCGGCAATTTTTCCCTGGGCTACGGAATGGATAGCCATTCGCCTGGAGCGGATAATATTTCCACAGGCAAAAATACCTTCCTCACTGGTTTCGTAAGTATCTTTATTAATTGTTATACCGGGTTTTCCCGATTCCAGTCCAAAATGAACTGCTTCCGAACCTTCAAAATCACCGGTTGCCAGAATTACAGCATTGTAATTTGTTTTTAATTCACTGTAAATTAAATCTTTGGTAATATTGTAATTCAGTTTGAATCTAGCACCAAACTTAATCAACACATTTATTTCGCGCTCCACCGCATCGTCGGGCAACTGATTATGCAAAATCTGGTAACGAAGGGCTCCACCCGGCTTTTCATTTTTATCGAACAAAACCACTTCATGCCCAAATTTCAGGGTATAAAAAGCGGCAGCCAATCCTGCAGGGCCAGTTCCTACTATCGCTACTTTTTTATTTGAACTAATTTTTTTATCAGGTAAAAAAGTATTTTCATGATCCAAATCCTTGAGTGCCACAAATTTTTTTAAAAGGCAGATGGAAACCGGCTCGTCAATCTGTCCCCTGCGGCAGGCCTTTTCGCAGGGAGCCGGGCAAATATATCCCAGTATAAATGGAAGGGCAATGGTTTCTTTAACCACTCTGAGCGATTCATCGAATTTCCCCTGGGCTATAAGCCTGTTCATCAGCGGAATATTCATCCCGGCCGGGCAAGAGGGCTGGCATGGTGCTTCACAGTCGCCCACATGATCGCTCAACAGAAGTTCGAGCGCTTCTTTTCTTGAAGCATACACTTCATCGTCAGAAGTAATAATTTCCATCCCTTCGGTGGCAGCAATGGCACAAGATGGAAAAAGTTTTCCTGTTTTTGAGTCTTTAACCATACAAACCATGCACGATGGGTGATTGGAATAGCCTTCCTTAAAGCACATGGAGGGAATTTTAATGCCCGCTTTTTGTGCTGCCAGCAAAACAGATGTTCCGAAAGGTACTTCAACTGGTATATTGTCTATTTTAAGTTTAATCATAATTCATTTTCTGACTGACCGGTGAAATTCAATCTGGTTTGGATTAGCTTACAAAAACTGCGTTAACCGGACAAACCTGCCTGCAAACATCACATTTGATGCAGATTTCATTGTTTATATCGTGCTTAAGGTAGGGCTTGAGCGGAATAGCGTCAACAGGACATTTTTGTGAACAAATGGTGCATCCGATGCATAAGTCATTAATTTGATATTTAATAAGTCCCTGGCACTTACCAGATGGGCATTTCCCGTTAATGTGTTCCTCATACTCATGCCTGAAATATTTAAGGGTAGACAAAACCGGATTGGGAGCAGTGCGCCCCAACCCGCAAATACTCCCTTTTCGTGTACTATGTGCAAGATTCTCAAGTACATCCAGATCAGATGGTGAACCCTGGCCGGCACATATTTTTTCAAGAATATCGAGCATTCGCCGGGTACCAACCCTGCAAAAGGTACATTTTCCACATGACTGATCCTGCGTAAATGAAAGAAAATACTTGGCAATATCCACCATGCAGTCGGTTTCATCGAGCACGATAAGCCCGCCTGAACCCATCATGGCACCAAGTTTTTCGAGAGAGGCAAAATCTACCGGAGTATCTGCCAGGCTGGCCGGAATACATCCCCCCGATGGGCCACCAATTTGCACAGCTTTAAATTGTTTATTGTCTGCAATTCCTCCGCCTATTTTTTCAACAATTTGTCGTATTGTAGTACCCATAGGAACTTCAATGAGCCCTCCTCTTTTTACTTTTCCCGCCAGGGCAAAAACCTTTGTGCCTTTGCTGTTTTCTGTTCCAATTTTACTAAATTCATCCGCTCCATGTCTTATAATCCACGGAACCAATGATAATGTTTCCACATTGTTGATAAGTGTAGGTTTATCCCAGAGCCCTTTTTCGGCAGGATAAGGTGGCCGCATCGAAGGTAAGCCACGTTTCCCTTCTACAGATGCAATAAGAGCAGTTTCTTCGCCGCAAACAAAAGCCCCTGCCCCTTCGAACAATCTGATTCCCAGCGAGAAACTAGTCCCTAAAATGTTTTTTCCCAATAATTTTTCCTGGTAAACATTTGCCAAAGCTTCTTTAATTCTTGTTACTGCCAAAGGATATTCTGCCCTGATATAAAAAATCCCTTCTGAAGCGCCAACAGCAAAGGCTGCAATTATCATCCCTTCTATTACCCTGTAGGGATAAGATTCCAAAAGCATCCTGTCCATAAAAGCACCGGGATCACCTTCGTCTCCGTTACAAATTATGTATTTTTTGTCGGACAAGGCTTCGCGTACCAGTTTCCATTTAAACCCGGTTGTAAACCCACCGCCTCCCCGTCCGCGCAATCCACTCTTTGTAACTATTTCGATAATATTTTCAGGCGTGTATTCTGTAAGACATTTTTTAAGTGCTGAAAATCCTTCATGGTTTTTATATTCTTCGATATCAGAAGGCTTAAGTTCACCCCTGTGTTCAGTAGCAATTGAAACCTGACCACTTAAGAACTCAGAAATCGGAGAATCTCTCTGGTCCGAAGGATATCTTTTAATATTGTCTGGCAGACCGGAAACAAGCATATTTTCGAAAAACAGCAGGAACCTGTCCTTAAGCCTGTCAATCAACCGGTTGGGCCTGAAATGTTCGTGAATTATTTCCCTGACTTCTTCGGGCTTTATTTTTGAATAAAAAACCGGTTTCTGATTGGGTGTGTGTATTTCGAGCAGTGGCACCTGGTTGCAAACCCCAACGCATCCCACGTGTTTAATGTCAACATTTATATTACTGCCCGACAGCGTTTTCTCAAGTTCTTTTTTTACTTCTGCACTGCCACTGGCAACGCAGCATGAGCCCAGTCCCACTCTTATTTCACCTTGAACTCCACTGTTAAGATTTTCTATTTTTGTAAAAGTAGTGGAGGAATTTTTTTTAGCTGAAATAAAATCTTCAAGTATGTCATTTACCTTTTCGGATTCAATATTTCCATAGGTAATATTATCAATCTGTACCACAGGAGCAATTGTGCAGCATCCAAGACAGGCGACTTTTTCAATGGTGTACCTTCCGTTTTTGTCAGTATCTTCCGACCCTTCAAGCTTCAAACTCCTTCTTAAAGAATCATAAACAAGCAAGGCCCCTTTCACGTGACAGGCTGTTCCAACACATACTTTTATAATATGCTCTCCCACAGGCTTGTGTCTGAATTGCGAATAAAAAGTAGAAATACCTGTAATTTGTGAAGCAGTAATTTCAGAATGATTGCAAACATATTCAAGAGCTTCGCGGGGCAGGTAATTGAAATTATTTTGAATAGCCTGCAAAACGGGAATTACGGCATCACTTTTCGTTCCTTTCTCCTTTAATATTTGAGCTACTATTTCTTGTACATTGTCTGACATCCCGTGGTGTTTGAAGTTTTAGATTTTAAAAATTCAATGCTTCAATTTTAACTATTTCCCGATACAATAAAGATTTTTCTCACCCCTGATAATAACCTGTCCGTCAGCAAATGCAGGTGAGGCAACAACACTCTCGCCCAATGGGGATTCACCAATCTGATTGTATGTTTCTGAAGCAGAAAATATATGCGTCACCCCTTTTTTATCGATAAGATAAATTTTTCCTTCAGCCAGAATGGGAGAAGAAAAAATACTTCCGCCAAAATCTTTCTCCCATAACTTTTTCCCTGTTTTTGCTTCGTAGCACACTACCATTCCATAGCTGGTAACCTGGAAAAGAAACTTTTTGGTTGCCACCGGACTTGGAATATCCGAAAGGTATTCAGTGTCTTCCCACAATATTTCAGGTTTTTCGCCAAGTTTAATGGCGACAAGCCGTGCATATTCGTTTTGGGCAAAAACAATTCCGTCGGCATAGGCAACGGATGGTCCCACTTCACCAAAAATGCAGTCGATTCTCCAGTTTTCTTTTCCTGTAAATGGATTATAACCTGCCACGTAAGGTTCGGCCGAGAGAATTACTTCGTTTTGCTTGCCGGTATAAGCTATAACCGGTGATGTCCATGATATTTTAACTTCACGGTTGGTGCTCCAGGCCACCTGGCCTGTTTTGGAATTCAAAGCCATTACTTTTGGTCCGTTTTTCTGGTCATACTGCACAATAAGCATATTTTTAATAACCAGCAATGAAGAGGAATGTCCGTAATGATTCGCAGGCATTCCGAGGTTTTTCGCCCAAACTTTTTTGCCTTCCATATCAATGGCAATTATGTCGCCATTTGCAAAGACTGCATACACCCTCCTACCATCTGTTGTTAAAGAAGGAGCTGCCAATCCGGTATCGTTCGAAACCTTTGGTGCCCCTGATGGAGAACCTTGTATACCTGAAACCAGAACTTTCCATAAAAGTTTACCGGTATTTCTGTCAATACAGTAAACTTCGCGCTTTGTAGCATCTGCCCCTGAAATAAATATTTTATCTTCCCAAATAATTGGAGAATTAAAGCCTGGCAAAGGAATCGCCAGTTTCCATTTAATATTTTTCCCGGAAGTGCCGTTCCAGCTGGTTGGAAGGCTTTTCTGGTAAGCAATTCCAAGTCCACCGGGTCCACGAAATGCAGGAAAATTTTTAATTGTTTCTTCATAGGTAGGAAACTCACTTAAAAGCTTTGTTGTATCAGCATTTTGATTTAAAGTATCTGCCACCGGTGTTTCAGTTTTGAATCCTGCACTTGTATCCTGGATATTATCGGTAGCAGATTTGGCCAGTGTTTTAGAATCAGTACCAGGTGTAATTGCCAGTGCTAAATTTTTCCCAAGTTGATGGTGGGTTAAAAATGCAAATAACAAAGCTATTGCTACCAGCGAAATTCCTGAGATAGATACCCATTTTCTAGTTATCACCTGCTGGGCAAGGAATTCAGGATTTTTAAAATCGGCAATAACAGGAACTTTATTTTTTGCAGAATTGATAAGCTGAACAGAAATAACAATAATTATTATGCTGATTAGCAGTAAATAGCCTCCGGTACGTACCTGCCACTGACTTGTAAAATAGGCTTTTCTGGCTAAAAGATCGAGTTCCCTAATCTGGCTTCGAAGTTCTTCATCATCTGGATTTTGATTTAACCTTTCAACAAGAAGATTTATTGTTTTTGTATTTATAGGATCAATTTTGTTTATTTGTATGTAATTGGCAATGAGTAACAAACTGATAATAAAACCAAAGGCTCCGGCAATCAGGGCAATTCTGCTCCAAAGCCTTACATTGATATTGGTTTGTTTTTGGTTATTTTCCATTTGGAATAAAAATTAATTTAAACATTTGTTCCGGGTTTTACAGGGCAATAATCAAAACATCTTGCGCAGCTGAAACAGGTACCTTTATTTGGCTCATAGTCTTCTCTGAACCTGAAAACAGAAACCCCTGCAAGGGTTAACCCAAATACAAGGCCTATGAAACCGCCAAACAGTGTGCCACCGGTTTTAAATTCATCAAGTATTAGTCTGGCATCATTGTAAACTTCATCCACAGTTTTTCCTGACGTTTTAAAGGCCTTTAATTCTTCGGTAAGCACGAGTGTTTCATCCTGCAGATTTGTGGTCATAACAGATTTGGCGAGTTTAACTTTTGGATTAACAAGGGCAAGATTTTCGTGAAACTGGTATCCCGTGAATGCACCCAAAAAAATTAAAGCCGGAATAATTAAACTTATCATTATAAACTTGCTTAATGCGACCTGTCGGTTTCCAATTTCTTTAACAGGAAGAGGTTTTTCAATAGCGCCAAATGGACATGAATATTCGCAGAGCCGGCATTGGATACACTTTGTTGGCGTGATTGTGATATGTTTCCTTGATACTTTACTGATTAAATTAAGGATTACTCCGTAAGGACAAAAAAACCTGCAATAAGGCCTTGCAATAAATACTGAAGTAAGCAGAAAAATAGCCCCAATGCAAAACATAAAAAATGTTGCATCAAGCCTGAAAATTCCAACAAAGGGATCGTACCGGCAGATGATAAAGTCAGTAGAAGTTGCTGCATATAATATGGCAAGTCCTAAATAAATAAAAGGAATCAGGCCCAGAATTTTCTGTATCCAGGAATTTAAATCCTGGGGCCTGAGTGCAAAAACATCCTGGATGGCTCCAAGCGGGCAAACTCCGGCACAAAAGGTACGTCCGTAAAACAAAGTATAAAACAGCGGGATGATAAAAAAAGCGATGACCGTTAAAGGAATTTGGTAACCCGGATTAAAAAGAGCAAAAGTTACATTTTGAATGGCCCCTATGGAACAAATGCAACCTTCGCGGTAAAAGCCAAAATAAGCCAGTGAAAAAAGTGAAATCCAGAAAACGCCTCTTCTTGAGCGTTTTTTGTGAACATAATAGGTAATAACAGAAAGCGTTGCGATCAATATTACCACATCCAAATATTCAAGAAAATCAGACCTTGGAGCTGGCTGGCTGGTTGGTGGCTGCTTATGTCCGTTTTCAAATTCGGGCATTGGAAACCTGGGACCGGCATTAAGAATTACATTCTGAGCCAGTAAAGCCAAAAAGAAGAAAGTGAATATAATTTTTCGTATCATGTTTTTAAGGGGAAGATCAAATTACTTTCTGCATTTTATACTTTTTCATCCGGGGCAAAGCCTTTAAAAATGTATGGATTGCCTGCAGGAACCCTGGTAAAAGCATCAGCAGGACAATCCCTGGCAATGGAACACTGGTTGCAGTTTACACAGATATTATGACGTACCTGTAACTGCATGGAACCATTTCCAAAAGCTCCGCAACCTTTAACACATTTTCCGCAACCAATGCATAAATCCTCGTTAATATGGTATTCAAAAAAAGGTTCTTCAATATACCTTCTCTCAATAGCACTTGTTGGACACAGCTGATTTTCGGCTGCTGTGGTCAGGTTTTTTGAATCGGGCCTGAAATAACCACCACATAAATCGCAGTACCCACACATATTATAGACATGTGTGCATTTAACTGCTGAAGGGGTAAGAACACAGTTTGTGGCACAGCGACCACATTCCACACACTTTTCCGGATCCAACTGCCAAACCATATCATCTCCGGTTGACCTGTAAACTATAGCCCCTCCCAAACCGGTAATGGTAAGCCCCACTGAAATTCGTAGAGATTTTGAAATAAATTCACGGCGACTTGTTTTATCAGATGCGTTATTCATTCCTCAACGCTTAAAGTTTAATCCCTGCCCTGTATTTTAAGGCCTCATCCAAAGTACATGAATGGTTTTGCCTGCATGATTTACAAACAAAATCGAAATTGCATTCCTCTTTACTTTTTGGCCTGAATGCCAGGTATCCGCCAATCAAGGTCAAAATAACCAAAAAACTATACCTCGAAATACTGAGGATAAATTCTCTCCGGTCCATTATTTTTCTTTATTTAAATGTCACTAAATTAGAATTAACCTGTCAGATAACCATTCATTCCTGCCTGTTTAACTTTATTTTAACATCAACGATGATTAAACAGCTTACTTTACAGGAATTCCGCCAATTTATGAATTAAATTATTTAGAACAAAACCAGATTAGAAATGCGCCAGCTTAATCAAACCCTGATTCAAATCCGGTTAACCATTTAACTAAGAATAATTGAATTTGATTCATCCATTCGCAATCGAACGATCTTTATCAATAATTGGTTATTATTGGAAAAGATAAGTTAACTTTGAAATGATATTAATCCTTAAATTGTATCTTTATGAAACTATTAATACTCGGAATAACAGGAAGAACTGGCCTTCTCACCGCAACCGAAGCAGTCAGAAGAGGTCACCAGGTAGTAGGGATAGCCCGTAACCCTGATAAGGTAAATATGAAAGGAGTTGAAATAATTGCAGGAACTCCCTATGATTTTGAAACTGTGAAAAAGGCAATTTCAGGGTGCGATGCAGTAGTGGGTGTATTAAGCAGCTTTCCCGCCAGCCAGGGACTTTTTGGTAAAGTTAAAGGCCCCCTTGATATCATGTCGGTGAGCATGAAAAACACCATTCAATTAATGAATGAAAACCAGGTAAAAAGAATTGTTCTGATGACAGCACTGGGTGTAGCTGATTCTGAAAATGAAGTGCCATGGTTATTCAGGTTTCTGGTGAAAATAAGTAACATCAAATATGCTTATATTGATCATGCGAAACAGGAAAAAATGCTTGAAAGTTCAAATCTGGACTGGACCATACTGAGGCCTGGTATGCTTACCGATAAAAATGAATTGATACCTATTATGCACAGAATTGGAAAAGAGGGTAAACTGAAATCGCAGGTAAGTCGCAATGCCATGGCCCATCTTATATTAGATTGCATAGAAAAAGGACTTTTTATAAAACAAAAACCGGGCATTTCAAATGCATAAATGGATGGGATGAATGGCCAAAATTCAGAGTTCATAAATCCCTGACCCGATGGTTTGTATTAGAAAAGATAATATTCTGAGTAAGGCATACCCGCCTTCGAAACCTTGCACATGCAATGTTTGCCGCAGTTATTGCATTCGTCCGGGATGGTGGACTGTAACTGAAGCCCGTAACGCGATTTATGCAGGTCTGGCATTCAGGATGATGCTTGAGATTTCGCCCGAAAGGGATTTCGGCGTTTTATCGCCCGCGTTCAAAGGAAATGAGGGGAACTATTCGTTGAAGATTTTATCTAAAAATGGCTGTACATTTTTAAAAAATGACCTGTGCGAATTGTTTGGTTCCGGGCTTCAACCGCTTGAATGCCGTTTTTGCCACCACGAAAGAGCCGGTCAGGGCGAAAAATGTCATCTGGAAATTGAAAAAGAGTGGAATTCAGACGAAGGAAAACAGCTGGTTTTGGAATGGGGTAATTTAACAGGTTTATGGCAAAGGCAGGGATATCTTGGAAAATAGAAAAATTGTATCTGAAGAATTAATATTATCAATTTATTAAAAATATCGCATCTTATAATATATCAGCATATTAATACGGTTATTCAGGTTTCATCAATTTCGGCTTTTTTCAATGAATTGAAAAGCCAAAATCTTGCTTTTTTATTAAAACTGTTTAAATTTGTAATGTTCTAAAATTTTAGTACAATGAAAACCAATGCTTTAGCAATTTTAAGCTCCTATATCAGGGGTTATTGGCAAAATATCGTTACCAAAATGCCTTTGGTCTGAACTCCCTTTTTTAATAAAAAGGCGGTTTGGGTTAAGGCATGTTGTGTTTGCACATCATGCTTTTTTATTTTCTGCAAGTTCATTTAAATTTAAATATATGCATAAAATCAACCGAATCAACCTCGAGGGCCATGAAATGCCCACTCACTGGTACAACATTGTTGCCGATATGGCCAATAAACCTTTACCGCCTTTACATCCCGGAACCAAGCAGCCTGTAGGGCCGCAGGATTTGGCACCCCTTTTTCCGATGGAATTAATCAAACAGGAAGTTACCACAGAAAGGTGGATTGAAATTCCTGAAGAAGTATACGATATATACCGTATCTGGCGCCCTACGCCGCTTTACAGGGCTTATAACCTCGAAAAATTCCTGGATACCCCTGCAAAAATATATTACAAATATGAAGGCGGAAGTCCCGCAGGTTCTCATAAACCAAACACTGCTGTTCCACAGGCCTATTACAACTGGAAAGAAGGGGTTAAGAAAATTTCTACCGAAACCGGCGCCGGACAATGGGGATCTGCACTTGCCTTTGCTTCTCAGATTTTCGGGATAAAACTCCAGGTGTACATGGTGAAAGTTAGCTACGAGCAAAAGCCTTACCGTAAATTTATGATGAATACCTGGGGTGCAGAGGTAATTCCATCGCCAAGCCCATTTACCGATGCAGGACGTAAAATCCTGGCTGAAGATCCCAATTCAACCGGAAGCCTCGGTATAGCCATATCAGAAGCTGTTGAAGTAGCGGCCAAAGATCCGGATACCAAATATTCATTGGGCAGTGTGCTTAACCATGTTTTACTGCACCAGACCATTATAGGCCTCGAATCGCTAAAGCAGTTGGAAAAAGCCGGTGATTACCCGGATATTGTGATTGGCTGTTTTGGCGGTGGGTCTAATTTCGGTGGCATTTCTTTTCCATTCCTCCGATACAATTTAACAGAAGGAAAAAAAACAAGGGTTATTGCCGTTGAACCAGCCTCGTGCCCTAAACTTACCAGGGGACAATTCCAGTACGATTTTGGCGATGTGGTGGGTCTGACCCCGCTCATACCAATGTATACCCTGGGCCATGAGTTTAAACCGGCGGCCATTCATGCCGGAGGGTTAAGGTACCACGGGGCAGGAGCAATTGTAAGCCAATTGCTGAAAGATAAAATTATCGAAGCCCAATCGGTACCGCAATTAGAAACATTTAAGGCAGGTATTGATTTTGCCAGAGTTGAAGGGATTATCCCGGCCCCGGAAAGCAACCATGCCGTTGCTGCTGCCATTCGTGAAGCCCTGATTGCAAAAGAAGAAGGAAAATCGAAAAATATCCTTTTCAACTTATCGGGCAACGGGTTTGTTGATTTGGGGGCCTACGACCAGTACATGACAGGTCAGCTCACCGATTTTACCATTTCGGATGCTGAAATCGCCAAAACGGTATCGAAGCTTGAAAAGCTGATTTAACTCTACAAAAAGACCTGCCCGATGATTAAACAGGCAGGTCTTTTATTCTTCTTATAATATCCTTTTACTTTAACTCCCACTCAAACCCATCCTTTTTATCTTTGATGACAAAACCTGCATGGGTTAATTTATCGCGGATTTTATCTGCCGTGGCAAAATCCTTATTGGCTTTGGCTTCTATCCTTAAATTAAGCAGTATTTCCATCACTTCGCCCAATTTACCGCCATCCTGCGATTTCGATTTGTCTTCCGGATTTATCCCGCCAATTTCGAAAAGAAGGTCCTCAAACAGTTTTTTTAATTCCTGTTTATCTTCTGCACTTATGGTAGCTGAGCCTGCTGCCACAGAATTGATATGCTTGGCGGCTTCGAACAATTGAGCCAGCATGATGGGCGTGTTCAAATCATCGTTCAGGGCTTCAAAGGCATTGTTTTTCAGTGCAGCCGGATCAAACGACGATTTTTCTGAAACGGTAAGCTTTTCAATAAGTTGATAAGCTTTAAGAAGCCGTTCAAGTCCTTTTTCGGAAGCCTGAAGTGCTTCGTTTGAAAAATCGAGGGTGCTTCTGTAATGAGCCTGTAAAATAAAAAACCTGATGGTCATTGGACTGTATGCCTGCTGAAGCTTTGGATGATTTCCTGTAAAAAGTTCTTCGAGGGTAATAAAATTTCCAAGCGATTTGCCCATTTTGGTCCCTTCGATGGTAATCATATTGTTGTGCATCCAGTACCGCACCGATTCTTTTCCCAAAGCAGCCGTAGATTGGGCAATTTCGCATTCATGATGTGGAAACAATAAATCCATGCCTCCCCCGTGGATATCGAAAACTTCGCCCAGGTATTTGGTGCTCATGGCCGAACATTCAAGGTGCCATCCCGGGAAGCCTTCGCTCCATTCCGATGGCCAACGCATAATATGTCCGGGCTCGGCTTTTTTCCAGAGTGCAAAATCAAAATTATTTTTTTTATCAGATTGGCCGCTTAATTCGCGGGTGTTGCTCACTAAATCTTCGAGCACCCTGCCCGATAATTTGCCATAATCAAAGTCTTTATCGTATTTTTCAACATCAAAGTAAACTGAACCATCAGAAATATAAGCATATCCGGCTTCAAGGATTTTACGGATAAGCTCCTGCTGTTCTATAATATGTCCGGATGCCCGTGGTTCAATACTTGGCGAAAGCACATTTAATGCCTGTATTTGTTTATGGTACGAATTTGTATAATACTGCACCACCTCCATGGGTTCCAGGGCTTCGAGCTTTGCTTTTTTAGATATTTTGTCTTCTCCTTCATCTGCGTCATTTTCAAGATGACCGACATCAGTAATATTTCGCACATACCTTACTTTAAATCCAAGGTATTTAAGGTACCTGAAAAGAACATCGTAGGTTATTGCTGGTCGGGCATGGCCCAGATGGGGATCGCCATAAACCGTGGGCCCGCACACGTATAGGCCAACAAATGGAGGATTAAGCGGTTCAAAAATTTCTTTTTTCTTGTTTAAACTGTTAAATATGGAGAGTTTCATATACTAAATTGAAATAGGGTGACAGCTAATAAAAGAGTTGAAAACCAATGTCTGGGGAAATAAATTGTTTAACAACAACAATAAGGGCAAGCACTTGAAGAATATTTGAGGATTTTAACCATACCCGGAAAACATTTTTTATTTCAACGATTGCAATTAGTAAGAATGCAAAAATAAAAAACTTAAGGTTAAAAATGCATTATTGAAAGAAAAAGAGAAAATTAGCCCGGAATTCTAGTTTTCGCGGATAGTTTCTACCACAGTGCCATTTTTATAAACCACTGTTTTAATCAGTTGGCCGTCGGAATTATAATAATACCGCTTTCCATCCAAAAGCTGGCCATTTTTGAAATCGCCCTCGCGATCAATTTTCTTAAAGGCATTGTAAAGTTTGTGGTAGCCGTTTCCGTCAAAGGTCTGACTGTTGCTTACCTGGTTATTTGTTTCAGGCTTTTTTTCTTCAATTGTGGCGTTATTATTATCCGGAATTTCGTCGACAGTAACTTTCTTTTCTGCGTAATATTTCGAAGATTCAACATCAAACTGTCCATCTTTGAAATTCTTTTCTGACCTGACACTTCCATCTTCATAAAATTCGGTAATAGTACCATTCTCTTTTCCATCTTTCCATTCCCCTTTAATCAACAATTTTCCGCTTTCGTAATAGTATTTCTGAATGCCTGATCTCTTTCCTGATTCGCTGAATTTCCATTCATAGGCTTTTAGTCCGCTTGGATAATAATAGGTATAATCACCTACCCAGTAAGAACCTTTCCATATACCTTCTTCTGAAATTTTTCCATTTTCGTAATAGATTTTAGCAAACCCATCGGGCAGATTATTTTTATATGTAATTTCAGATTTGGGCATACCGGTGGGATAATAAGTTTTCCAAACCCCTGTTTTCCTGTTGTCTTCATAATAGCCTTCTTTCTCAATTTTTCCCTGGCTATCAGAAAAAAACTCAATCCAGCGGCCCTGTTTAAAATTTGAGGCATCGGTTCTGTTAATGGTATCGGAGCGATACAATTCAAAAGTTTGCGCATTTACTGCAATGCCAGTACCTGTTATAAAACAAACAGCAACAATTAAACGATGTAAAAAATTATTCATGTCCGAAAATAAAAATAATCTTTAGTAAAATAAACTAATCCTCATTAGCAATGGTTGCATTTACCAGTAATATAAATGATTATAAGCCCTCTAAAAGGTAAAAGGTAAGAATTTGTTTAGTTTGTGGTGGAATTATAACGTGCGAAGCTTTTTAATTATTACATAAAAAGCTTATTTTTTGTGACGAAATTTTAATAATTCAAACTTTTGGAGGTTTGATTTCATACAATACCATTTTTTTTTTTTTGACAAACATCCTACACTTTTTTCCAATTCAGATAACTTTTATATTTTATTTAACTTCCTTTTTTTTAAAAGTTATGCTCATTCCGGCGCCTTCATCAAATATTGTTGTTTGGTAACCGGCAAGTTTTTGTAAATACTGAAGGTAGGAAGAAGGCGTTGGTACATATTTTTTCTCAGATACATTATGACTCACATAGCAACTGTTATCCATCAGTTTTGGTTCAATATCTTTAAAATACTGAAGGTACCAGTTTTTATCCGCGTCGCTGAAAACAAAATCGAACGGGCCCTTAAGTTCTTTAACAAGTTGATGGGCATCAGCCAATCGGGCATCAATATAAGGTAATAAACCGGCTTCTTTAAAATTATTAATTGCTTTTTGGTGCCTTTCCCTGTTAATTTCAATTGTAATGAGTTTTCCTCCTGTTTTTGAAAGGGCCCATGCAATCCAAATAGAAGAATAACCGGTGGATGTTCCTATTTCAAGGGCAGCTTTATACCTGTTTTTGATGATTAATTCATATAGTTTTTTGCCATCTTCAAGGGGTACATTCAAATCGTGCCAGTTGCCTTCATTTTTGTCAAGAAATGCTTGCACTTTTTTATCCAGTTCCGGATTTTCAAGAAGGTTTTGTGCATTTCCCTTTGCATAATATATTGATATACTCACCAATATAACACATGTTAAACGAAATATTGATTTCATATCTTTCCTTTAAATTTTTAATTGAATTTGTTATTCCTTATCCGCCTCAGGTTTTAGATTAGCCCCCTCTGACTGCATTGTAAAGCTTTTTATAAGTCCTTCGCCCACATCCCAGGTTAGCTCAAATTCATTTCCTGATTTAAGATTTATTGGTTCGCCATTTAAAATTATCCTTTCGGGTTGCAGATGTTTAAAATAATCCCCCGTATCCCATTTGCCATTTCCATTCCGGTCGAAAATTAATTTTAACCTGTATTTTGCAGGATTCAGGTACTCAAGTTTCAAACGCTGGGGATTGGAAAATTGAAATTCCGACAAAACAATATCTTTTTCCCCTAAAAGCTGAAATATGAAATTTCCGGTTCCAATAAATCCATCAATTTCCTTTTGTGTTGGTAATATATCTGCCAGATTTTGATCGGGTACCCCTAAGGTATCCTTTTTCACTGTTAAATTTATAATTGAATCCAAAGAGGGTTTTAAATTTGTAAATTTCAACATTAAAATGGCGTAGCTGTCAACCTGTGGGGTAGAAAATTCATAATCGGAAGCCTGGTTGTAAATACCAAAAATGCTTTTAAATGCCAATGAATCGAGCCTGAACAAATACTTAGTATTTTCTTTCCATTTTTTTGTAACCAGCCGGTGCCTTGTATAAATGGAATCCTGCATTAATTTGTAATCAGCGGGTAAATAAATCTGAACTTTTTTTGGTACGGGCCTTTGGGTTTGACCGGCTGCCACATTGGTTTTCAAGTTGTATTGTACCAATTTTTTGCCAGGAATAAAAACGGTGTCTGAAAAATCCAGAGTTTTCCCTTTCCTGGTCACTTCCTTGAATTTAAGTAAAAACTTCAAGGAATCCATAGTACTTACCATTTCATCGGTAAGTAAGCAGGAAATAGTGTCTCCGGTAATGTTTTTTGAAAGTTGGTACCATTTGTTATTTAGCGTAAAATTGAGTGGTTCCAATAATGGATCTTCCGGGATTTTTTTATTGAAAGCCAATTTAACCTCCTTGTCGCTTGTTCTGGCTGCGGAAACGAGAAACTGTTCTTTTTCTTTATAAAGCAGTCGCATGGTTTCATTAAAATAGATACTATCATCAGCCATGCCTATATGATCAAAACATCTTACTGATAAAGTAAGCGTATCTTTATTTGAAACATTTTTATCCGTTATCAATATATTTATGGAATCAGATCCCGGAACAGCTGATATTCTGTACCAACCCTGCGGTGCAGTAAAATCATCGGGCATTACGGTTAATTGACTGTTAAGCGGCTTATTAAAAACCAGGCTAATCAGGTTGGCTTCGGATCTTTTTCTGCTTAGAATTTTCTGCGATGAAATCGGTAAAATGGCTGTATCTGTCAACACCTGTATCTGATCGAGAAAAAAGTGGTTATCAAATTCCACTTTAACTTTTATGGTGTCCATTTTTAAAACAGACGGGTCTGTAATCTGGCAAGTATACACTCTGTTTGAATCAGAAGCCAGGGTAGAATACCAGTTTTCCGATTTAAAATTCATTGGGTAGAGATAAAATTCACCCGCCAATGGGCGTTTAAACCTGAATTCGAGAAGATCTTTTTTCAGCCTGAAGGCCTTTAGCATTAACTGTTCCTTAGTATCCACCACGTTGGTATCAATAATTTCAAAAAGCCTCATACGGCTGGTATCTATGCTTTCTAAAGGAAAAGGGGAAGAAATCCTTAAAGGTTTGTTCAGATCCACTTTGTTTTCTCTTGTCAGGAATTCCAGTTTAAGGTATTCATTTTTAACAGATTTCTCGTCTTTTGATTTCCTTTTCCAGGCATCATCAGCTTTTTTTTCCCTGAATTCAAAGATTATGGTATCCGCTTTAACCAGAGGATTGCCTATTGAATCTTTCGAAAGATAGGATATTTTAACCTGCACAGAGTCCATGGCCTGGACCATTTTGCTGGTTACCCACCAGGTAATGGTGTCGTTGGCAGGGTTTTTTTCGGTAAGTACACTATCAGAATTAATAATAAAATTCAGCGGTTTTATTTCAAATTCTTTTGTAACCGGCAAGGCAAAACTAATTGACATTTTCCCCCTTTCTTTTCTGCTGTAATCCAGTACTTTCTGCACCTGGTTGTCTTCGGCAAACAAGTAAAGTTGAAGGTTTGAGGGCTTGTTTGAATAATGGTGTGAAACAATAACACTGTCATTTTCAAGACTATCGGTAAGATTGTTAATGGTATCGTGCAAAATTATTCCGGCTTTAAGAGAATCTATTGAATACCAGGTTTTTCGCCTGGGTATAACAAGACTGTCGAGAAATGCACGCGGTTCAAAAAAATCTGCCACCTGGTTGCTGTTTTTATCATCCAAGGCAAAAATACGGTACGAACCCGGCCGGATAAAATCGATTGAAAAATTACCTGAAGTATCTGTTTTACAGAGATAATCGGGCAATTTTTTATAAGGTATAGAATCGTCATGGTTTTCGAAAAGCATTACAACCGCTTTTTCCAAAACTGAATGGTCAAAAGCATTTCGTAAGTTTCCTGACACCGAAAATGAATCCACTACAGATTTGGTCGAGAAAATGAACCTGAGATTTTTAAGTACATTGTTCTCGTTAAAATCGACAATTCCTTTACCGAAATACAAAGAATAAGTTACACTGTCGTGCAGCGGTTCTTTAAATTTAACAATCAGGCTTTTCTTTTTAATTTTAAAATCAGGTATTTTTTTAAAAGGTGGCGAAGAATAAAACTCCTGGTTGATGTCTTTTAAGCTGAAAAACTCATCAAAATAAATTGTAACCCTGTCTTTTTTGTATGAAGTATCTGCCATCACAGGATTGCTCCCTACCATTACAGGCGGGATTGAATCTTTATCACCTCCGGATATGGTACCAACATTGGCACATGAGCCCCATATCAGCATAAAAAGGAATAAAATTATTACTATTCCTGATACCTTAATTGTTTTATACATATTTATAATATGAAAAGCGCAAAGATACAAACAATGAAAGTTTTAGGAAATCTATTTAAAAATAATTGAAGACATCTGCCAAACGGATATCAAACAGGTTGTATATTTGAAGTTGAACCATTATAAAACGACTTTTGCATTTCATCAAATAAGAAATGGAAACTAAAATTTACGATTTAATTATACTTGGCAACGGGTTTCAGGCTTCACTTATCTTTGCACAGGCTGTAAATAAAGGACTTAAAGTAGCCCTGGCTTCAAAGGGAAGTGCCCTGGAAAGTCTTGATCTAAATCATTTTCAGATTGTTGAGCCTTATTCAATAAACTTGCTGAAATACAAATACCTGATAAAAAATCTCAGGAAATCATTTGCCCACATGCTTTTAGCAACAGAATCGGAGTTTGTTGTGGAAATGAATCCGATAAAGAAAATTCTGCTAAAACTAAAAGCTATTTTTATACGAAAAAACATAATATTTAAATCTAATCCCGGACAATTCAGCATTCAATACATCCAGGTTTCAGGATATAAATTCTCAATTGTAAGAATGACAGTAGCTTTATTAAAAGAAGCCGTAAAATCGGGCGGAAGTGTTTTTCAACATGCTAAATTCGCTGTTGAAGAAATTGATGAAAATGGATATAGTACTATCATTTTAAAGCAGCCCGTGAAAGATCCGGTTAAAATTTCTGTCAAAAATATACTTTCCTTTTACGAAGAAAACCCTATAAAAAAAAGTGCACCCGAATCTTCAATCTTGCACAGCAACCATCAAATATACTTTTTTACTTATCCTGCCAAAGGGCTAAATATTCAAAAAAACATAATTTACGAAGACAAAGAAAAAAAAATCTTTATTGTTCCCTGGTTCGATATTATTTATTTTGACTGTCGGGTTAAAGGCGTTGTTCCTTTGGTTCCGGAAGAGATGATTAACTTTATTATTCAAAAACTCCTGAATTTTAAACTGGATAAATCTTTAATCCATCCGTGGGAAAACAATTCCATCCGTACTTTGTACCAAAATAAGTTCTGGATATATTTTTATACAGGTAAAAAACAAATTCTTCTTAAGTACCGGCCATTGCTGGAATGGTTTGACTATTCAAATAAAATTTGTAACCAGTTGATTAACGAAACCACTAAAGTCTGTAAAACAGACAGCCTAATTGGAAAAACAATATTTTCGGGCAGCGATTTGCCTGATATTTCAAATCCACTCCGGATTATGGAATATGCAGATGAATTATATGATTTGGCAAAACAAATAATGCCCAATCCGATTAAATTTAAAAAGTTGTTTTACACATACGGAACTGATATTGAAATAATTATTGATATGGCGTATGAATTCTGGAACAAGACCAAAAACACGGACGAAGCATGGGAAAAGGCTGAGCTATGGTACGCGATGAACCACGAATTTTGCGAAAACGAATCAGATTTTTACAATCAAAGGATATGAATTACAAAAAAGAAAAGAACATTGAATATGAAACGATTATCTTAAACCAAACGATAAAAACTATTGGTGTTCATAAGATTTTTTCAGCATGCAGGGATGGATTGAAGGATGATTATTAATTTTACCCTGTTTATTTTAAAATAATGATAGACCAGGAAACGGTAAATAAAATAATTGACAGGGCCGAAATTACAGAGGTAATCCAGGATTTTGTGCATCTGAAGCGAAGAGGGGTAAATTTCCTGGGATTGTGCCCGTTTCATGGAGAAAAAACACCATCGTTCACAGTATCACCTTCAAAAGGTATATTTAAATGTTTTGGCTGCGGAAAAGCGGGGAATGCAGTGGGTTTTATAATGGAACACGAGCAGTTGAAATACCCCGAAGCCCTGAAATACCTCGCTAAAAAATACAATATTGAAGTTAAGGAAGAGGAACAAACCCCCGAACAGCTTGAACAGCAAAATCGACGCGAAAGTTTGCTGATTGTTACGGAAGCTGCACGTAAATACTTTATAAATATACTCAACAACGACAAAGAAGGCAGGGCTATTGGATTGTCCTATTTTAAAGAAAGAGGTTTCACCACTGAAACAATAGAAAAATTTCAATTGGGATACAGTCTTGAAAACCGGACTGCTTTTACAGATTATGCACTTAAAAATGGCTATAAATTTGAATACCTGAGTGATACGGGGCTCTCGATTGAAAAAAACGAATACCGTTTCGACAGGTTTGCCGGCCGGGTGATATTCCCTGTACATGCCCTTTCGGGAAATACAATTGCTTTTGGGGGGCGTATTTTAAAATCTGCTGAAAATACAGCAAAATATCTTAATTCACCCGAATCGGAAATCTATCATAAAAGCGATGTTTTATACGGAATTTTCTTTGCAAAGAAAGAAATTGTAAAACAGGACAAATGTTTTCTTGTTGAAGGCTATACCGATGTTATTTCAATGCATCAGGCAGGAATTGAGAATGTTGTGGCTTCATCCGGCACCTCACTTACCGAAAATCAAATCAGGCTCATTAAACGATTTACTGACAATATTACCATACTTTACGATGGTGATCCGGCAGGAATTAAAGCTTCTTTCAGGGGAATTGACCTTGTACTGGAGCAGGGCATGAATGTGAAAGTAGTCCTTTTCCCCGATGGGGATGATCCGGATTCATTTTCAAAAAAAATGTCGAAAAAAGAACTTAAAGATTTCATTGCTGAAAACGAGAATGATTTTATAAGGTTCAAAACCAGTATTTTGCTTGATGATGCAAAAAATGATCCGGTGAAAAAAGCCGGATTGATTAGCAATATTGTCCGTTCGATTGGTGTAATTCCTGATCCTATAATAAGAAGCGTTTATATTAAAGAATGCAGTACATTGTTAAAAGTACAGGAAGACGCACTTTATGCGGAAATTAACCGCATAATGTTTCAAAAAAGGGAAGCAGATCGTAAAAGGCAATTTACTGAAACACAGCAACAAATTAAGCAACATCAGGGTGCAGCGCTGCCAGGATTTATTGAAGATGTATATTCAGAAGTAAATGAAGAAGAAATTATAAAATTTCTTATAAAATATGGCGAAAATGAGCTATTCGAAATTCCGGGTGATGATCCTTTTTCCCATAAATCTTTGTCTGTGGCGGAATACATCATCAGGGAAATACTCAACGATGATTTGGAATTTAAGAATTTAATCTACAAACAGGTTTTCGAAGATTACACGGCTCACTTTTTAAAGGGAGAATTTCCTGACAATAAGTATTTTATACATCATAAGGACGAAAAGGTGAGAACAATGGCCGCCCATATTTTTAGCGAAGGCTATAAGCCCAGTGCCATTTGGACAAAAGGAGGTAAAAAGCTTGAAACCCCCGAAATGACATTAAAAACTGATGTCCCCAGGTCAATAAGCAATTATAAAATAAGTATTTTAAAACAAGCGCTGGATGAAAAATTTGAATTGTTAAACAAATCGAAAGAAGATATTGAATTAACCGAACAGCTGCAAAAGCAAATTCAAATATTATCTGCCACCAAAACCAAATTGTTTGACGAAACCAACCGGGTGGTGAAATAATAAATTCAGTAAATTAGAAATAAAAGAAATTATCTTGTATATATTGCTGACAATGAGCCCAAATTTCTAAAATTTAAAATTGAGTGTGATCAGATAAGTCGTTTTTGGTAGAAAAACATAATTTGTATAATTGTAATGAATTGATAAACATTAAGTTGCAAATTAATAAGGAGGATTAAATTCGTGCATTAACTTCATTGAGGGCTTCGCCGTTCGTGGCTAAAAAGAATTTTCGGAGTAGACTCAACATTCATATTTTTATCTATTAATAAAACTATTTGTGTCATTGCCATTTGATTATACAGGCAAATTCGATGTGAAAATAATTCATACGGAGGCAAGTTCAGAAATTTTGCCTAAAATGTATCAATTTCTCGCCCAGTCAAACCAAATTAAACATCTTAAACTTGACAATAACAGGTTAGGATTCGTTTTTAAATCGCTTTTTACAATCCCCTACGAAGTAGAAATTTTTTTTCCATCCAAAAATGAACCAACACCGGAATTTAAAATAAAATTAACCCACCTTATCCAGGTATGCATTGCACTTGCGCTATTTATTGCTTTATTTTCCAAACTCAGGATTTCAGGATATTTATGGTTTTCGTCCATCTTCCTGATTATATTTTATTTTTTTAACCTTGTTTTTACTGAAAAATTGCTGGCCAAACAGGTTGAATCATTTCCGCTTTTTTATAATGAAAACAAAACCCATGAGGGAAAATTCTCCGAAGAACAGTTAAATTGGTTAAAAGATCCGGAAAAATGCCCGGCCTGTGGTGAAGAAATAACCGAATATTATTTAAAATGTCCCGAATGCGGATTAAAATTAAGAGGAAATGCAAAGCTGAGTCCGATGAACGTAACGGGGTACAAGACGAAAAGATTTAAGTATATTTACCGCGAAAGGAAGAAAAATAAAAATGAAACGTAAAATTGCTGCCCATTATCTGTTTACAGGAAAAGACAAACCCCTTAAAAATGGAATAGTAACGGTGGATGTAACTGGCAAAGTACTCGAAGTTGCACAGCCATCCGGGCTTATAGATTCAATTGCAGGATTGGAATTTTACAATGGAATACTGGTTCCCGGTTTTGTAAATACGCATTGCCACCTGGAGTTTTCGCACCTTAAATCAATAATTCCGGAACATACCGGACTTCCGGGTTTTATTTCACAAATCGGAAAGTTAAGGCATATTGCTGAACCCGAATTAATCAAAGCTTCCCAAAAAGCTGATATTGATATGTTTTATGAAGGTATTGTTGCTGTGGCAGACATTTCAAATTATAACACAAGTTTTGGGATAAAAAGTAAATCAAAAATCAAATACCATACTTTAATTGAAATTTTCTCGCTTTATCCCTGGCTGGCAAATGAAAAATTCCGGGAAGCTCAAAAATTGCAGGAAGAGCTATCGGCTTTAAATCTGACTTCATCTATTGTGCCCCATGCACCTTATTCGGTTACCCCGGAAATGTTTGAACTTATAAAAAACCATTCGGCCAATCAAGTAATCAGCATGCACAACCAGGAAACCATATCAGAAAACGATTTTTACCGGGTTCAAAAAGGGGAGCTAGCCGAATTATTTATTTCTATTGGATTGGATTTAACCGGTATTAAAATTTCCGGCAAAAACTCCCTTTGCTCAGTAATGGAATACCTTCATCCACATACTAAAACCCTGCTGGTACATAACACTTACACAACTAAGGAAGACATTGAAAAAGCTTCTTCCTATTTCTCAGAATTGTACTGGACCTTTTGTCCCAACGCTAATCGTTATATTGAAAACAAGTTACCCGATATTCCTTTATTCCTTGAAATGGGCCAAAAAATTACCCTTGGAACCGATTCGCTGGCATCGAACCATAAGCTTTCTGTGCTAGAAGAAATGAAGACGATACAATCTGCTTTTCCCGCGATTGATCTGGAAAATTTAATAACCTGGGCTACAATAAATGGTGCAGAAGCGTTGGGAATCTCAGAAAATAAGGGGAGTATTGAACCGGGGAAAACACCTGGCATTAATCTGATAAGCGGGCTCGACCTGAACCAACTGAAATTGAAACCTGAAAGCAAAGTTAAAAGACTGATATAGAGGAAATTGAATTTAAAATATTATGCAAAAAGAAAAACCTGAACCAATTAAATAATGACAGCGGATTTTCTTTTACTTAGTGATTTTATGCTTTTTTACTTTCTCCTATAAATTTTTATATTTGTCATGCAATGTCGTTTAGATTAAAGTTTATTCTAAAATTATTTTATCAAAATCTGGTAAAATTTAGTGATTTTGTGAATTCATGGCAATAAGTTTTCCGCCACCAAAACAATAAGTCACCAATTAATTTCAAGGATTTCCGGTTTAAACGATGTTGAATTGAAAACCATTAAAACCTTTTCTTTAAAACCTGGCTATGAAAAATCGGCAAATCCCTGAAGGATACATCTTTACAAAAAGATACACCAATTATATATTTATCCTGTTATTTTTACTGTATATGTTTGATTATGTTGACAGGACAGTAATTACTTCACTTTTTCCATTCCTTAAAAGCGATTGGAAACTCACTGATAAAGAATGTGGCATGTTGGTTTCGGCAGTTTACACTTTCATAGTAATTTTTACTTTTCCGGTTTCTATAATAATTGACCGATGGAGCAGAAAAGGAACCATAGGTATAATGGCCCTGATATGGAGTATAGCTACGGGGCTGGGCGCTTTTACAAAGACATTCAGCCAACTCAAATTTGTGCGTGCCCTTATAGGCATTGGCGAAGCCGGATATGCACCAGGTGGCTCAGCCCTTATTTCAGCGCTTTATCCAAAAGAAAAAAGATCGTGGATGATGGGTCTCTGGAATGCATCCATACCACTTGGAAGTGCACTGGGTATAGGACTTGGCGGATTAATTGCTGTAAAGTGGGGATGGCGCCATGCGCTGGGAATTGTAGCCCTGCCCGGAATTATCATCGCTGTGCTTTTCTTTTTTGTGAAGGATTATAAAACAATTTCTCTGGAAAAAAATGGCAACCAGGATATTTCTGTTGGAAAAAACAAAAAGTTGAAAATGTCACTTAAAGACATCTTTCTTGAATTCATAAAAAAACCTTCACTCATTCTTACCTATTTTGGGATGACTGCCGTTGTTTTCGTCACAACTTCAATTATGACATGGCTTTCGACCTATTTTATAAGAGTTCAGGGGATGGAAATAGGTCCTGCCGGTTTGAAAGCAAGTGTTGTTATGCTGCTGGCTATTGTTGGTGCTCCATTGGGTGGTTTTCTTGCCGATAGATGGAATAAGAAAAAAGGAAATGCACGCATGCTGGTTCCCGCGATTAGTAGTTTCATTTCTGCTTTTTTGTTATTCTTTGCTTTTACTGTTAAACCCGGACAATTTCAATACCTGGTTTTACTCTCATTTGGAATATCAATAACTATATTCCTTCCGGCAGCAGCTGCTGTTACTCAGGATGTAGTGCATGCCGGCTTACGCGCTACATCGTATGCACTTGCGGTTGTAATTCAAAACTTATTTGGTGCTACAACAGCTCCGATTGTAATGGGTGCAATATCCGATGCAACCAATATTCAAACGGCCTTTCAATTGTTGCCTTTCTCGCTTGTATTGGCTGGTGTACTGTTTTTTGCCGGTTCTTTCTTTTATGTTAAAGATTTAGCCAAAGTACCTAAAGTGGAGATTTCAACTGAAGACTCCCCTGTAGTCTAAAATTCAAATCCTATTTATGACCCTCTTTGCGCCATTCGTCCTGTTCCTTGCTTTCGCGTTTCATGTCTTCGGGATCGTCAATATCAGGACCTTGTTTCAACTGTTTCCAGTCAAATTTTTCGTCTAAAGGATCCAGTGCTTTCTGCGGATCAAAAATTCTGGCATCTACAGGTAAAGCTACATAAGGTGTAAAATCAGGCGTTGAAGTAAACATATCTGCCAGGTCGCTGGCACAAGCATCGTATTGGTTTAAATAAGGAAGATTCAGAATATTCCAGAAGGTTTTAAAAATACTGCCAAAGCTTGTATGTATGTGGCTTACATAGTTTCGCCGGGTGTAGGGTGAAATTACCATTAGTATGCTTCTGTGTGCATCCACATGATCTACACCGCCCTGGGCATCATCCTCGGTAATCACAATCATCATATTTTTCCAATACGGTGTATGTGAAAGATACTCAACAATTCTTCCTACAGCCAGATCGTTGTCGGCCATGTAACTTTCGCGGAAAGGATAGCCGGCATCCGGTCTTTCACCTGCACCATGGTCATTAGGAATAATTACAGTTACAAGCGATGGCATTGAATCTTTACCTTTGATCCATTTTTCATCAAATTCCTTTCTGAACATGTCCACCCTGAATTGGTCAGGGATTGCCATATTGTAAGTAGGATAACTGAACGAAGTGTTATTAAGCAGGGATGCCGGCAGGGGGAAATTCGCTATATGCCTTATACCGCCATATTTATAACTATCCTGGTAATCAGCTGGTTCAAACATTACACTGAATCCGAAATTAAAATAAGGAATTTTGTATCTGTAAAGGTGATCCCACATGGAGCCGGCTTCGTTATAATCTTCGGGGAAAATTGCCCCTGAAGCGCCATTAATCCCAAGGTTACCAGGGGCATTAGAGTCTTCGCGGTAATCGCGGTTTCCTCCATAATTAGCAGGAGTGGTAGATTCTACCCATTCATTGGGATATGTGTTTACCAGCCATCGGTGGCCATCTGCCGAAACATCAGCGTCTACATAAAAATTATCACAAAACGAAAATTCTGATGCCAATTTAAGATGATTGGGCATAACGGTAGCATTTTCGACCTTTACTTTCCGATTTTGGTTTCTGAAGGTAACATTTCGCCCGTACCGTGCAATTGCCGAATCGCCTTTCCCCCCTTTCAACTGACCAAACACTTCATCATAAGTACGGTTTTCTTTTGAAATAAAAACAATATGTTTTATCGGAGAAATTTTCTCGCCCGGAAATAATGGCACAGGACTGTCTTTTCTCAAACCGGTTAATGGTAAGTTTACATTAGAAATATTGAAATTATATTCAATAACTTCTTTTGTTAATTTCTTTAGATTTTCATCGTCAGGAATATTCAAAACCTGAACAGATCCTTTCATAAGGTTTCCGATGTAACTGCCTTCGCTTCCTGTTTTATAACTTTTCCCTCCGTTGGGCCCACTTCCAAATCCTTTTGCATTAGCTACAATTAATTTTTTGCCATCGGGACTAACCTTTAGCTTTGCTGGAAACCAACCTGCCGGAATATGTCCCTTTACCTCCAGTGCCTGAACATCAATTACCCCAATGGCATTGATGCCAGATTCTGCCACAAAAACGGTTTTTTCATCGGGCGAAACAGCCAGTCCAAAAGGAATTATCCCTCTAAGTTTTCCAAGGTTTTCAACAGGTTGCAGCTTGATGTGTTTTACAATTTTCTGGCTTCTGTTGTCGAGTACAGTAATGTTGTCATTGTTTCCATTACTGATAAAAACGTAATTTCCGGCCGCAACAATTGAATTGGGACTGGAACCACCAACAGCAGGAATTCCTTCAACCATTTGGCCTACAAGGTTTCCTGTTTTAATTTTCGAAATAATTTTTGGGTTTATTTTATCGCTGATATCGGCTGCCCAAACCGAAAAGGATTCTTCCGCATTTTGTGGTCCAAGGCCCGGAACCTGTAAGGTATCGTTCGAAATGCCCTTTTCAGCTTCAGGTGTTCCGTATTCAAAGGGTGGGGCCGCTAAAGAAACTTTTTTCCACTCCCCTTTCTTTTTTCCTTTTATATATGAATACTGGTACATTCCAACATTGGCAACATAAACCGTTTTTTCATCTTTCGAAAGGGCAATCCCGAAAGGATATCTGCCAACCGGGAGATTGGCCAGAATTTTCTGCTCTTTAACATCTAAAACTATTAATCTGAAACCAATCTGATCCACGGCATAAATAAAATTCCCGTCCTGCGAAAGGGCTAAATCACCTATGTATCCGTGCGAATAGTCCAGCCCGTCTTTTTTATAACTACAATTGATGGAACCCCTAGGTTTACCGGTTGCGATGTCGAAAATAAACACTTTATTTGCCTGACCTCCTGATACATAAACCATTTTGTTGTCAGGTGAAATAGCCAGGCCCATAAATACAGATTCAAGGATACCCTTATCTCCATCCACAGTTGGTGGAACCTGCTGTATTTCAGGATTTTCGGTATTAAGTTTTCTTAGAATGGTAATTGAAATAGGACTGGTTCCTGAATTTGCAGTAACCGCAACACTCCCATCGTTGCTTACAGCCAATCCGTAAGGATGAGGGGCAACCATAAAACATTTTCCATAAGGTTTTATGAATCTTCCATTTGGGATAACTGTAATACCTGTTTTATTAATCTGGCAAAACTTATCACCGGCAGGTGCGGTAAATATCATATTTTGCTGGGCAAAAGAAGAAAAACCCCAAATCAAAAAAAACAATTGAAAAATTTTTTTCATCTCAATATCTGTTAAAAAGTTTTCTTTTAGAATCAAAAATAAAAATTCAATAAAACTGATTTACATCAGATTAAAACCGGGTTTTAAGGCATAATTCAAGAAGTTTTCTATCGAGTTTGTGCCCATTCCAGTCTTCATATTGAACATCTTTGCGTCCTGAATCAAGAATTCCAAAATCACCCCTGAAATTCCAGAGTGCAAATCCAATTTTCCCACGGTTTAATATTTCAAGTATGTCTCCAAACCAGGAAAGAAAGACATGATGAGGGGTATTTCTCCAGCAACCACATTCGCCACAATGCACACCAACCCCTTTGTCAGCAAGTTCGAGCCAGGGTTTGTAAAAATCCTCAAGATTCTGCTTGCTGAAATATTTCCCGTCCATTGTTCCCGGCCAAACCGCTTCAGGGGCTTTAGAGGGATCCTTCCAAACCCAGGGCGCCTGGTAATGCGAAATATAATGAGGAAAATAGCCCCGGCAGCTCTGGGCCAGATTAAGATCAATCAATTCCGGGGTAACTGCGGATCCAACATTATTACCATCGGCAATAATAGGCCTGTCGGGATTAGCTTTTCTTATTTCATTTACAGCTCCTTCGGCAATTTTCCTGTATAATTCGCCAGGAAGTTGACTGCTTTTTGAAAATTGATCATTTAGATCTTCTTTATATGCGGGTTCGTTCAGCAAGTCAAAACTTAGCTTTTCACGGGAATAGCTTTTGTAACGATTTGCCCACATGCTCCAATGGGCATTAAAGGCTTCCTGAGCAGATTTGTCTTTCCAGAGGTTAAATGGTTCATAAAATCCGGCATTTATACAATAACCGGGCGCCCTGTGCAAGTTAAGGCTAACATGCAATCCGGCATTTATTGCCTTATCTACCAGGTTATCAATTTCTTCGAGTACTTCATTGTCGAATTTTGTTACCTGATCTGGCCTTATTTTTTCTTTTTTATTGATATTGAGGTATCTGGGATAAGACATTGGGATTCTTACAAAATTAAAGCCCCAGTCAGCCATCCATTTCAAATCATTTTCGGTGGTTTTTTCGGAACCATCCCAGGGCTCGGGACTAAAGAAATCGAGAAGGTTAAAGCCTTTCCACTGTGGTAATGGATTTTGAGACTTTACTATTGAAGCATTGCCTAAAAATGATGGAGATGAAACAGCAATGGCCCCGGCGGCTAAAGTTGTATTTTTTATAAATTGTCGGCGATTGATTAAACTTCCAGGCATATCAATAAAATTAGGTTTATAATGAATTGCGCAATATTAATTTAAAAGGATTGAATTTTTTCTCTTTCTTTTTGTTCAGGATACAATCGGCAGCGAATCTACCCATTTCATAAAAATCGGTAGAAACGGTGGTAATTCCACCTGCCAGCACTTCTTTAACAGGAGTATCGTCGTAAGTGATTATGCCAAGATCTTTCCCAAGTTTATAACCATTTTGTTCAGCTACTTTGATGAGTTGAATCAGGTCATGTTCGGCAAAAACAAGGTATGCTTCATTTTTGTTTATAAATTCCGGTTCCAGCCTTTCAATAAATTTGTTCGGGATTGAATAACGATCACAAAATTCTGCAAATCCTGACAAACAACCATCGGGAATAAACTGGAACGGGTTTCCGACTGCTTCTACAAAATTAAAGCTTTTGTATTTTCTGAATATATCTGTTTTGGGTACAAGCGCATTCAAAATATCATGATGAAAATCCTGGCAAACAGAAATATAATTTCCTTCAAGATTCTCAACAGGCTTATCTAATACAAGAAGTTTATCCTCAGGTATTTTCCTTATAATTTCAGTAACATCTTCATTGAAATGAGGCATTACAGCATAAAAATGGTAATTGCCAAGGTTTTCCAGAATCAGGTGTTCGAACCGTTTTATATCATAATGATGAAAATAAATATCTACTTTGGCCTGATTACCAAGATTTTCAACAAACGAGCTGAACAATATTTCCTTGTATGAATTAAGCCTGTCGAACAAAAGAAAAATATTCAATTTGTTGTCCGTATTCACCGAAGCAATACAAAATCCTTTTCCCTGCCTTGATGCAATAATTCCCTGTTTCCTGAGCTCATCGTATGCTTTTGCCACAGTTCCGGGCGATAGCCCAAACTCCCTGCACATACCATGAATCGAAGGTAACCTATCGTCCATCTTTACCTTACCGACATGAATAGCATCAATTACACTGTCTTTAATCTGCTGATAAAGAGGTGTTATTGCATTCTGATCAAGCCTGAAGATATTGAACATGATTAATCGATAATAAATTAATTTACAATGATTTAACTAAATGTATGAAAATTTAAACACCGTGCGCTTTTTTATTTAAACAAACTTACATAAAAATCTAAAATAATTACATATTTTTGTAATGATAAAGTATGATAAACTTTAATAAGGTGTAGATAAGTTAATTTTAAAAAATAAATCATGATTGTTATACAAAATTACCCTTTGGCCATTTTATTATGCATCATGGCCATGGTATGCTGGGGTTCGTGGCAAAATACACAGAACCTGATTGGAAAACCCTGGCGGTTTGAGCTTTATTACTGGGATTTCGTCGTTGGAATATTACTTACCTCACTGGTTTCGGCTTTAACAATTGGTAGTCTTGGAAGCCAGGGCAGAACTTTTATGCAGGATATAATGCAGGCAGAATTGCCTTACATTGGTTCGGCTATGCTTGGCGGGGCAATATGGAACCTTGGAACTCTTCTGCTCATTGCCGCTATTTCAATAGCCGGCATGTCGGTTGCTTTCCCAATTGGGGGCGGCATAGGCTGGCTTTTAGGGATAATTGTTAATTACAATAGTGATCAGGTTAAAAATCCTCAGGCTCTGTTCATTGGCCTTGTTGTTTTGGCAATGGCTATATTTTTCAGCATGATTTCGTACAAAAAACTGGCAAAAGAGCAACAGAAGACCACTTTTAAAGGATTATTGCTTTCCTTTCTGGCAGGTCTGCTTATTGCCTTTTTCTATAAATTTGTTGCCAGTTCGCTGGCTGCCAATAACATAGATGAGTCCGGAAAGATAGTACTCGAAGCCGGAAAACTTTCGCCTTACACGGCGGTTTTCCTGTTTTCAATAGGAGCACTGGTATGTACAATAATTTTCAACCCGTTTTTTATGCGAAAACCAGTTCAGGGAGAACCTGTTGCCATTGGTGAATATTTTAAAGGCAGTACAAAAGCTCATCTTTATGGTCTTTTAGGAGGAGCAATCTGGTGCGCCGGCAATATTCTCAGTTTCATGGCCGCCAATACCGCAAGCCCTGCCATCTCCTACGGATTAAGCAATGCTGCTCCACTGGTAGCAACTTTGTGGGGAATTTTCGCCTGGAAAGAATTCAAAGCAGCCCCAAAAGGCACCAATTTATATCTTTCATTGATGTTTGGGGCTTACCTGGTTGGACTTATATTAATAACCATTGCAAACGCTTAAAAATCAGCAAATCATGAAAAAATGCATTTTAATTATTGCCATTCTTAGCATAATGCAGATAACTTACGCTCAAAATGATAAAACATGGGAAGGCCCTTCGGTGGATTTAAAACATGGTAAACTAAAAGTGAGTGAAAACAAGCGGTTCCTGGTATTTGAAGATGGCACGCCTTTCTTTTACCTTGGCGATACAGGATGGGAACTATTTCACAGGCTGAACAAGAAAGAAACCGAAACCTACCTCGAAAACAGGCGATCGAAAGGATTTACAGTGATACAGGCTGTAATACTTGCAGAACTTGACGGGCTTAATACCCCAAACGCCGAAGGAGAAAAACCTTTAATCAACAATAACCCTTTAGCACCCAACGAAAAATATTTTGAACATGTAGACTGGGTAATAAAAAAAGCTGCCGAAAAGGGTATTTTTATAGGCGTTTTACCAACCTGGGGCGACAAATGGAACCGAAAATGGGGAAATGGCCCTGAAATTTTCAATCCTGAAAATGCAAAAGCCTGGGGAAAATTTCTCGGTGCAAGGTATAAAAATTATCCCAATATAATTTGGATATTGGGGGGCGACAGGCCTGTGGAACTTGAAATTCAAAGGCAAACTGTTTGTGCAATGGCCACTGGACTTAAAGAAGGCGATGGCGGTGCACACCTCATCAGCTTTCATCCGCAAGGTGGACAAGGTTCTTCACAGTATTTCCATAATGAACCCTGGCTCGATTTTAATATGCGCCAGAACGGGCATAGTCCAAGCTATTCAGAAAGATATTATGCCACTTCAGAGGATTATAACCTTATACCGGTAAAACCGGTTATAGATGCCGAACCTATCTATGAAGACCATCCTATAAATTTTAATCCTGATGCAAATGGGCATTCTGTGGCCAGCGATGTGAGGAGGCCCCTTTATTGGGATTTGTTCAGTGGTGCTTGCGGACATACCTACGGACATCACTCTGTTTGGCAGATGTGGGCTCCGGAGCGTTTTCCAATCAATCGCCCTTTAATGCCCTGGTACGAAGCCATCAACCAGCCCGGTGCCGGCCAGATGCAATACGGAAGGCTTTTAATGGAATCCCGCCCCTACCTTTCCAGAATTCCCGATAATTCAATAATTATACAGGATAATGTCCCCACATCGGTTCCCGGCGCTGGTGCGTATCGCTTTGTTGCCACACGCGATCAGGAAGGAACCTATGCCATGGTTTATGTACCGGTTGGAAGAAAATTTTCGCTTAAAATGGATGTTATCAAAGGAAAAGAAGTGATTGGCTGGTGGTACAATCCCAGAAACGGGGAAGCAAAACAGGCAGGAAAATTCTCCAATACCGGCACTCAATCGTTTATTTCACCTGCTCCGGGTGAAAGCCTCGACTGGATTCTGGTATTGGATGATGCTTCGAAAAATTACCCTGCACCCGGTACCAAAAAATAAAAAACATGCGATTAGGATTATCAAGTTATTCGTTCACATGGGCGGTTGGCGTACCCGGCCAGATGCCTGAAAAGCCAATGTCGGCCTTCGCTTTGGTTGACGAAGCAGTCAGGTTTGGTTTACCCTGTATTCAGATAGCTGATAATTTACCCCTTCATTTACAAAAAACTGCTTCGCTCGATTCACTTTATAAGTATTCAAAAGAAAAAAACATAGAAATTGAAGTTGGTACAAGGGGTTTAACACCCAATAACCTTAATCAGTATATTGAAATTGCTTCAAAATTCAGATCACCTTTATTGCGGGTGGTTATTGATGGTCCCGGATTTGAGCCGAATTTAGAGGAAGTAATCAGCATTATGAAGGTATTCATCCCAAAACTAAAAAAGGAAAATATTAAACTGGCCATTGAAAACCACGACAGGTTTACAACTTCTGAATTTGTTGAGATGATTTTAAAAACAGATCCGGAAATGGTAGGCATTTGTCTCGATTCTGTCAATTCTATGGGTGCCGGTGAAGGCTTACGTGAGGTGGTTAATGCCCTGGCCCCGTACACCATAAACCTTCACCTCAAAGATTTCAGTATCCATAGGGTTTGGCATAAAATGGGCTTTGTAATTGAAGGAGTGCCTGCCGGACAAGGAATGCTAAACATTGACTGGTTGATAAAGGAAGTGGAAAAGAAAGGAAATTGCAAATCGGCCATTCTGGAATTGTGGACACCTCCGGAACAATTGTTAGTCAATACGGTAGAAAAAGAAAAAATTTGGGTAGAAGAAAGTCTGCAATTTTTAAAAACTAAAATTAAATAATAACCATTTATGAAGAAATTACGATTTGCAATATTTGGATGCGGATTCTGGTCACAGTTTCAGCTTGGAGGCTGGCAGGAACTCGAAGGGGTGGAATGCGTGGCACTTTTTAACAGGACAAAATCCAGGGCAGAAGACCTTGGCAAAAGGTTCGGTGTTTCAAAGGTATATGATGATGCCGAAGCATTGCTGCAAAACGAAGTGCTTGATTTTGTTGATATTATTACAGATGTGGATACACATGCAAAATATGTTGAACTCGCTGCAAAGTATAAAAAAGATGTAATTTGCCAGAAACCGATGGCCCCTGATTTTGAAACAGCCAGACAGATGATGAGGGTAACAAAGGAGGCAGGTGTAAAATATTATATCCACGAAAACTATCGGTGGCAACCCCAGATAAGGAAGATGAAAAACATCATTGACTCCGGAATTATCGGAACGCCTTTCAGGTGCACTTCGCAATGGAATACAGCATTTCCACTTTTTGAAACACAGCCATTCCTTGCTACACTTGAAAAATTTGCATTAACGGATCAGGGATCGCATCAGTTTGATGTATTGCGCTACCTTTTCGGAGAAGTAAAGAGTATTTATACCCAAATACAGACAATTAATCCGACAATTAAAGGGGAAGATGTGGCTACGAGCATTTTACGAATGAAAAACGGATTGGTTAGTGTGCAACAAATTTCATTCAGTTCGCCACTTGAAAAGGAAATTTTTCCACAGTTACTGCTTCTGGTAGAAGGAAACAAAGGAAGCGTAAGATTGGATGCCGATTATAATTTTGCTATAACTGTGGGCGATAAAACAACCTATGAAAAAATTGCCATGCAAAAATACAAGTGGCAGACCGAAAGGCTTGAACCTGAGCCGCCAAGCATAGTGGCCTGTAACAATGACATATTACAGGATATGCTCGGAAAATCGAAGGCAGAAACTACCGGTGATGATAATTTCGAAACTGTAAAACTGGTCTGGGCGGCCTATGAATCTGCCAAAACCAATTCAGTAATTGATATGAACAATTTTTTGTAAAGACCAATAATACATAAGATAATGAAAAAAGTAGCATTGTTAGGCGCGGGCGGAAAAATGGGAATGAGGCTGGCCCATAATCTTCTAAAATCGGACTATAGCATGAGTTACATTGAAATAAGCCAAGCCGGTATTGAAAAGTTAAAGTCAATTGGCATTGATGTCAGCGAAGCCGAAAAATCAATTCCGGCGGCCGATGCAGTAATTTTTGCTGTGCCTGATGTGGCCCTCGGTCAGGTAACTTCGGCCTGGGTACCAAAAATGAAAAGCGGTTCAATGGCAGTAACTTTAGATCCGGCGGCAGCCCTTGCAGGAAAGCTTCATCAAAGGAATGATATTTCGTATTTTATTGCCCATCCATCTCATCCATCTATTTTCAATTGGGAGCCAACAGAAGAAGCCATGAAAGACCATTTTGGCGGTGTAGCTGCAAAACAAACCATAGTGTGCGCACTGATGCAAGGAATTGAAGCAGACTATAAAAATGGGGAACAATTGGCTAAAACTTTTTATGCCCCGGTTTCGAAAGCACACAGAATAACAGTTGAACAAATGGGCCTGCTTGAGCCAGCCCTCGTAGAAACCCTTGCCTCAACCTGTGTGTATATCTGTCAGCAAGGCATGGAAGAGATTATAAAAAGAGGAGTTCCCGCCGAAGCAGCCCGCGATTTCCTGCTTGGTCATTTGCGAATTCAAATGGCGGTTTTGTTTAAGGAACTTCCGGGCGCCGTATTTTCTGATGCTGCAAATAAAGCCCTTCAGCGGGGCCTTAAAGAATTTATAAAAGACGACTGGCGCAAAATATTTGAACCGGAAAATGTAAAACAGCAAATTCTGGCCATTACCTGAAATTTTCATGCCTCTCAATAATACCTGTAATTGTTGCTAAGCCTGTGGAATACTGAGAATCATTGTTTCACAGGCTTTTAAATTTTAAGTATCCCTGATTTTAATCAAATTCAAAAAAATAAAGCTTTTTTTGTACTTTTGGTACTTCTCAAAATCCTGTATGGCATGAAAAGACAGAAAATCAACGTAAAACAAGGTATTTCGAAAAATCTGAAACAAAACAAAATTCCTTTACGTGAAGAAACCGGATTAGATAAATTTCTTTCCAAATACCATTTTCTTCTTTATCTATGCCTTACGCTAATTATCAGTGTTTTGGCTTTCGGAAAATTTTTCAGCCTCGATTATTTGTTTTTCTTTAAAGACATTGGCAGCGACTCACTTAACCAGGATTATCCCTCCATCATGCATACACTGAACCTGGCCAAAGAAAGTTTTTTCCAGAAATATTCTTTTTATATTGGCATGGGAGATTCATTTTATACACAGTTTCCGAATGAACCACTGGGACTGTTCCGAACCTTGACCAATTACATAAGTATTAATTATTTAAGTGAAGATTACCTTGTAAAATCGAGATTTATCAACACCTTTATTTTCAGTATCCTGCTAAGTGGTATCGTGTTTTATTTCTACCTGCGCACCATGTCAGTAAACAAATTCGCATCGCTGGTGGGCGCATTAATGTTTACCTTTTCGGGATACATGGTAGTTGGCAGTAGCTGGGGTTTTGCAGGCCATTTGTTCAGGGCTTCCACGCTGCTTTTTGCCTTTGAACAGCTTTATTTAAAAAAGCGCTGGTACTTTTTCCCGTTTGCTGTTATTTACTCCAGTGGTAACTTTTTTATGCTCTACCTGTATTCCCTCTTTCTGTTCATTTATAGCATTTTCAGGTTTATGTCCGATAATGCCGGCACCATTAAAGATTACCTAAAACTGGCGGGCAAAATGGTTGTTCTTGGTTTAACCGGTCTGTTAATGAATGCCGACAGGTTGGTGAATGGAATTTTATCGATGGTAAACAGCCCGAGGGTGGCCGGAAATGCATCATTTGTACAAACACTGTCAAGCGGCAGCGATATAGTAAACCAGGATTTATTATGGCCAACCACCTTATTAAGAACCTTCTCCAGCGATTTGCTCGGAACCGGTAATTTTTTCCAGGGCTGGTTCAATTATTTCGAAGCACCTTTGTTTTACACAGGAATTCTAGCCCTGGTGGCTTTTCCACAGGTTTTTATTCATCTTACCAAAAAAAAGAAAATAATATTTGGAAGCTTTCTGGGATTTTGGTTCCTAACTTTGGTATTTCCCTTTTTGAGGCATGCCATTCTTGCCTTTACAGGAGATTATTACCGCTTTGGTTTCGATTTTTTCATCCCGTTCGTACTTTTGTATTATACCATTTCGTCGTTACAGGAAATTGATAAATCTTTTAAAATCAATTACATATTACTTGGTGCCACTGTTTTAATTCTGCTCATAGGTCTGTTTTTCCCTTATTCAGCGTTACCATCGGGGGCAATTGATGAAAAACTCAGGAGTGTGGTGGTTCTTTTGATATTTATTTATGCTGCACTTATTGTACTCCTCTCAAAACCAGCTTATAAATCAATAGCACAACCGGCAATTTTAGTAATTCTGATTTTTGAACTGAGCTTTTTTTCTTATAAATCTTACGAAAAAAGAGCAGCCGTAAGCAGAAAAGAGTTTATTCAAAACAAGAGCGGGTATAACGATGGAACCATACAGGCAGTTAAATATTTAAAGGAAAAAGACCCTACCTTGTTCTACAGGATTGAAAAAGATTATCAGTCAGGAAAAGCCATGCACGGAAGCCTGAACGATGCTATGGCGCAGGGATATTATGGAACCAGCAATTATTCTTCGTTTAACCAACTGAATTATATAAGGTTTCTTGAAGAAACAGATTTAATTAAAAAAGGCAACGAAACTTCGACCCGATGGGCTACGGGCTTTAAAGGCCAACCGCTTTTACAGTCGTTTGGAAGTGTAAAATACCATTTAAGTAAATCAACAAATCCGGTTTTTAAAAATTTAGGCTTCGATTCAATTGCAATGATTGATTCGGTTAAAGTACTGAAAAACAAGTATTACCTCCCTTTTGGCTTTACTTACAATAAATTTATCAGGTACGAAGATTTTAAATCCCTCCCTTTATTTAAAAAACAGCTGGCGCTTTTGAACGGCTTTGTAGCAGAACCAAACACTGCGCTCGATACGATTGGATTTAACACAATTCAATCATCCGATTCATCGATTTTAGTGCCTGAAAATAAATTTAACTTTACCTTATACAAAGCATTTACCGACAGTTTAAAAAAAGATACCTTCAATATTACCTCATTTAGCCAGCAAAAAATAAAAGGGATTATCAAACTCGATAGAAAGAAAATGCTGTTTTTCACCATTCCATTTGATGAAGGATGGAAAGTTAAAATTGACAACAAACAGGGGCAATTATCACTTGCAAATCTTGGATTTACAGGAATAATTGTACCTCCGGGAAACCATGATATAGAATTGTATTATATCCCTGCCTATTCAGAAATTACATCTGCCATTTCGCTGGTAGCTGTGGTACTGTTCTGGTTGTTTATCGGTTATGAAATCAATAAAAACCGAAAAAAAATAAATGAATGAATAAATTATACTAATCCAATTCTTTAATCCGCCCGTACCAAAACTTATTAAAACTGGAATGCGGGTTTTTGCACAGGTATACTGATGTTCCAAATTCCCTGGCATCTACATTTGTTATAGCGCCAATTTTTTCAACCGATCCGAAAAGTTGCGCCACATCTTCACCTAACTCATCGTTAATGTAAATGAACTCATTAATTTCGCAGGCTAATGTATCTGGAAGCCAGCTTTTAAAAGCATCGTGAAAGCAAACTGGTTCGGGCAAATTATATTTTTTACCAATAACAGTAATGGCTCCTGCATGACCGTAATTTTCGCAGTAAATAAGTGCACAATTTTTATTTTCAACCTTTTGCCACGCTTTGGCAGTAACCGATGTAAGTTCTTCCCATCCTATCATATCGGCATAATCCTGTGGCAAACTATGAATGGAGCCATCTTCGAACCTGCGGCCTATGGTAAGGCCGGTGGCTTTTTCCATATTGCTGAAATACTTCGTTAGCCCCTGAGCATTGTAAATGGGCAGTGAAAGAGGCAATATCGGTAAACTTATAGTTATCATAATAACCATTAAAGCTACAAGAATTGATTTTCTTTTCAGTTTTTGCTCCCAATAAACAGCACCGGCAGCAATTAAAACCGGAAAAACGCCAAAAGCATAATAACTTTTTGCCTTTAAAAGACATAGAATCAAATCTATAGCAATTATCATCACACCTATTAACCTGAATTTTCTCATTTCTTTATCGGCCAGGAGAAATATCAATCCTGGAATAATCAGCAAGCTGGCAGAGAAAGGTGACAAAACCTGATCGATCAAAAAAGAAGCCCTGTCAACGTGCACCAGTTGGGTATCGTGAAGTTTGCTCATATGACCAAGCACGGGAAAATTATTTAATATTTGCCAAATAAGGTTAGGTAAAAATATAAGGAAACCAGCCCCCATTCCAAAATAAAATTGCTTTTTGCGGTAAACATTTCTATATGGGCTAAAAGGCAGAAAAACCAATACAGCTGCAATAAGCATTAACACAAGGTATTTGTTAAGCATCGCCAGGCCGGATAAAATTCCGAAACATACCAGATAAAAATCTTTTCCGGAATTTATATACTTTATGAATAAGTAAAAAAGACAGGCCCAGAAAAAGATATCGAGAAAAACGGGTTGGAACATCATAAATGCCCTTAAAAATGAAGGTGCAACCAATGCTCCAAGTGCCGCTAAAAAAATAGCCCACGATTTTCCTCCGAGTTCCTTTGCAATTTCAGCAGTAATAATTACGATAAGTGCACTAAAAATTGTTGGTAATAATCTTACTGCAAATAATGAATTTCCGGCTATTAGTTGAAGCAGGCCAGCCAATAATCCTACCAGGGGCGGCGTGGTGGCATATCCGGCTGCAGGGTGGTTTCCCATTGAAAAATAGAGAAGTTCGTCACGCATGTATTCCAGGTTATTGATAACCAGGAAATGAATTAGAAAATTGAAGAGCGCAATAGACCAAACTAAATGTTTAACAGAAAATTTAAGTTTGTAACCATCTTTTTTTTCCATAAATAGCTTAATTATTAAGAAATTTCCAAATTTGAATTATCTTAAAATTAAATATTCTTTTGGAATTTCAATGGTAAAAGATGATCCTTTTCCGGGTTCTGAAAAAGAAGTGAATCTGAATCCTAAAATTTCCGACAATCTGTAAGCTATCGAAAGGCCCAGTCCTGCTCCTCTGAAAATTTTATCGTTATTATCCTCAAGTTTGGTAAACGGTTTCAGAATTAAGGATAGTTTTTCTTCATTAATTCCAATCCCGGTATCTTTAATGTTGATAGTTATCCCTGCCTGTGAATTCAATATTACCATGAGTAAAACTTCACCTTTTTCTGTATATTTAATTGCATTTGATAAAAGGTTAGCAATTATCTGTTTTAACCGTACCGGATCGGTATTTAATACAATTTCTTTATCAATATTCTTTTTTTCTATCTTGAAAATCAGATTTTTAGAGGATGCAAGAGGGTCATAAAAATGATAAAAGTCGTTTATCATATTATCAAAACTGAAAGTCCTGGTTTTAACTTCAAGCGTATTGGCTTCAATTTTAGAAATATCAATAATATCGTCAATCAATATCATTAAACCTTCGGCGTTTTTCTGGATATGACTTAAAAATTCTTTTGAAGAATCGGGGATTTCTGTTTCACCTTCCAAAAGGCTTGAAAAACCGATAATAGCATTCATTGGTGTTCGTATTTCGTGCGAAAGGTTCGAAAGAAAAGATGATTTAAGCTTGTCAGATTCTTCAGCCCTTACTAGCGCGGTTTCAAGTTCAATTGTTCTATCTTTCACCATTTGCTCAAGATTGGTTTTATGCTGAAAAAGTTGTTCGTTTTGGTTTTCAATTTCTTCTTTTTGGGTTTCCAGTTCCTGATTAAGTTCCTGCAAATGAACGCTTTGTTTTTCAAGATTTTCCTTTTGAATCAATATTTCTTCCTGTCTTTGAAGCAATAATTTGGCAGATTGTTCAAGCTCGGTTGTTCTTTGCTTAACAATTTTTTCAAGTTCAGCTTTTTTGAGCCTTAAATAGTAGGTTCTTGCCCGCATCCAGCCGGAAATAATAGCAATAATTACCATCATGGATAAAATAATAAACCAGGCCTTCTTCCAGAAAGGGCTTTTCATTACAATTCTGAGAGCGTTTGTTTTGCTTTCAATCCCTTCGTTGGTAACGGTTTTAACCTGAAGTGTATAACTACCGGGTGGCAAAAAGGTGTACTTTATCCGGTGTGAACCATATTCTATTTTTTTCCACAAAGAATCTATTCCTGATAGCTTATAATAGCAATCAGTAGGTATTGGATTTGCGAAATTAAAGTCAGAAATTTCTATACTAAACTCCTTCTCTTGCCAGGTAAGTGTAATTGCATCAATCGCATACAAAGCATCTGGTAATATAACCTTACCATTAATAATCTGACCAGGCTCAACCCGGTTGTTATTAATATAGAGATTAGTGAATATAACATTCGCAGGGTTTTGATCAGGTAAAATGTCGTCAGGATTAAAATAAAGCATTCCGCCCGTGGTACCGAATATAAACGAACCATCAGTAAGTTCAACTGCCGATGCCCTCATAAAATCAGGTTGAATCAAACCATCCTGCCTATCGAAAATCCTTGTTGTCCCGGTTGTAGGATTGTATTTTACAAGGCCATACTTACTGCCAATCCATAAATTATGCCGGCTATCTTCGAGCAAGGAATACACAATGTCTATACCGGGATAATGCCTTTTCATATTTTCGGAATTTCCCTCTATAAATTCGAGTAAACCATCGCGGGTGCTCGAAACCCAGATCGACCCTTTGGAATCTTCCATAATCTTCGCAATGATGTTGGGAGACTTGTTATTATCAGTGCCAGAAGTTCTTATTTTAGTGTAAACCCCTGATTCGGGATCGAGTAAATATAAACCACCGAACTGGGATCCAATCCATATCTTATGGCGCGAATCTTCAAATATTGTTAAAACAGGCATTGAATCAACATCAATATGATGAAACCGTGTAAATTGTTTTGTTTCTGGATTAAATAGGGTTACGCCCAAATTTGTTCCCAATATTAAATTCCCGTCATGCAATCTTTTTATATCATAAACATTGTTGCTGCCAATCGAGTTCTTGTTTCCGCGAACATTCATAAACGATTCAATTTTCCCATCCTCTGGCCTGTAACAAATCAAACCAAACGAATAGGTACCAATCCAGATATTGCCCTTATTATCGCTTTCGAGACAATAGATGATATCTGTTTTTTCATTTTTAACCACCTCAAGTTTGATATGCCTGAAAGTTTCTTTTTCCCTTATAAATTCATTTAGTCCGCCACCATGTGTACCGACCCAAATCCTGTTGTTTTTATCCTGATGAACAGAACTGACAGCATTGTTTGAAATAGAAAATGGAATTTGATAATGTGAAGTGTATTGTTTGAAATTCCTTGAAAATTTATTGTATACCAAAAGTCCGCCATTTATGGTACCAAGCCAGATATTTCCATCGCGTGTTTTTGAAATACTCCTTATGGTATTTGAAGTAAGGCCTCCTGGTTTTCCTGGTTTATAATCCAGTACACTTATTTGTATTGGATTTTTTTTAAAAATGTTCAAACCACCACCATCGGTGGATGCCCATATAGTATTATCGTCAAATTCGACAATATCTGTAATAAAATTGCTGTGTTTTTGATCCTTGTCTTGAAGTTGCTGGTAGGATATATATTCGTGGGTGTTCGGTTTATAGCAGGAAAGCCCTTTCCCCAGATTAGCTATCCAGATTGTGCCCTTTGAATCAACAATAACGATTTTTGTTACACCGGTGGTTGGTATTTCGCGGGTTAAATGATGGATTAATTTACCGGATTGAATGTTATACTGTTCAATACCAGCGCCATTTGTGCAAAACCACAGATTTCCCTTTTTATCTCCTGTAATACAGTTAATTTTATGATAAATTGCACCGCCTTCAACCTGGTAGCTAATCTTAGGGGTATAGAAAGAGTCTTTTTCTGCTTGATAAGACGAAAGTCCCAATAATGTACCAAACCAGATTACCTTGTTTTCATCCTGGTAAATAATATAGATATAATTAGAAGGAAGGCTTTTTTGGCTGGACGGATTGTGAAAGTAATTGATAAAAGAGTTGTTTTTACGGTTGAATTTTGATAATCCATTGGAAGTACCAATCCACACATTGCCTTCTTTATCATCACAAATTGAAGTGACCATATTATTGCAAATCGAAGTGGTATCGCCATTTTTATTTTTGAAAGTAACAAATCCATTGGCACTGTGTAGCGAAAGTCCGCTGTTTGTACCTACCCATAACAAGCCATATTTGTCAACAAAAGTACAATTTACCGTATTATTTGGCAATCCGTCGTTTATCGAATAATGAGTAAAAGAAATGTTTTCCTGCGAAAAGGTAACTGTGGCAAATAATAAAAATACCATAAAAAGTGCTTTCCTCAAAAAAAGCGAATCAACAGGTTTTAAAGTTAACCGGGAAAAAATCCAGCAGTTGTAAAAAAAAGAATTCATCTCGTAAAATCCGGATCAGAAATATTCTAAAATCGTTACAAAAAACGGGCAAAACTTCAAAATTCTTAATAAATTGTGAGTTGATTATCAACCCAATCGGCAATAAATATCTGAAAAAAAAAAATCTAACAATGCAATTTTTGATTAACAATAAAAAAGACCAGCAAATTTTGCCGGTCTTTTGTCCTAAACTGCTAAAATTTAGTGGATCAGAGTATTGCAAATTATTTTAAAATTCAAACATAACTCCAACTGTGGGCAATATGGTTCCGGTAGAACTTGGTATGGTTTTAAGCACATACTTTGAATCATTATCAACCAGAATATAATTACCATCGGCGTCCTTTTCCCTTACAACGTAATCTTGCTGCTGGGCTTTAAAATTGTAAAGGTTTTGAATGTCGATATATAACATAAGCGACCATTTTTTAAAGAAAAATTTTTTATCAACACGGACATCGAGCTGATGAAATGCATTTAAACGCAGGGAATTTATCTGGTCATAATCGAGAAATGCTTTTCCCTGGGTATCCCATGCAGATTTTTGTGACGAAAGTTCCATATCGTAAGGTGTATATGGTAATCCACCGGCATATCTCCATTTGGCTCCCACCATCCAGTTTTTACCAAAATTGTAGGTTGAAGTAATGGTTAAAATTTGTCTGTTGTCCCAGTTCGTAGGGATATAAATATCATTTTTATCTTTAAACTCACTTCTTACGAAAGTATAAGCAACAATCAGGTTAAATTTTCCGGCAATTCTGGTTCGGTTAAGCACTTCAAAACCATAAGCTTTTCCTTTGCCGGTTGAAACTACAGGTTCGTTACCCACCACACCAAAATCGGCACCTTTGGTGGCAAGACTAATAGAATCGAGCAGTGAAAAAGGGTAATTAAAATAATTTTTATTAAATACTTCAACCGAAAGCAGGCTGTTTTCACCAATACTATATTCCATGCCGGCAACGTAATGGTCACTTCCAATGTATTTCAAATTATTTTGTTTGTTGACAAATTCACCTTCTTCATTTTTGAATCCAAGGGCCGGATAGGACGGAAGTTTATAGTATCTGCCTATATTTCCATTTATTTTGAATTTTTCAGAAACTGCATAACTGGCAGAAAACCTTGGCGAGAGCTGGTCTAAAGGGTTTTGCATGCTTTTCGAATAACTGTTGGCATCGGTTCGCAAACCAAAAGACAATGAAAGTTTTTCCTTAAAAAACATTTTACTTAGTTGAACAGAAGCCCCGTACCGCCAAAGTTTCATATCGGTATTGTATGTAAAGTTTTCAACAGTGTTGTTTAAATAAACCTGTTGGTTTGTATAATTGTTATACTTAACATATTCGGTATTAAAAGTGTAATTGAGCCTGAAATTGCCTTTAATAAAAGTATTTTCGAAACGAAATTTATTTTCAATTTCCTGCGATTTATAATCAAAAATTTTAGCCAGGCTTTCGTCATTTTCCGGATATTTGTATGAAACATTGTTTAACATATTACGGCTTAACACAAAGGTTTGAAAACCATTTTTGCTGAAATGCTTGTAAACGCCACCAAAGGTATAATTCCACTGTTCGTTGGTTGGGATATAGCTTAAAATATATTCCTGTTCTTCGTTGGGTGATTCAATTCCTTTATTCAGATCAAACTGATCAAGGGCACCGATGCTTATAATTTTAAACTCATTTTTGGTGTTAATCCTGGTTTGCCATTTAAATTGATAATCGGTAAAAGTTGGCAGGAAAGGAAGTTGGAGTGCATCGAACAAAAACTGCAAATACGAACGCCTTGCTGAAAAAATATAGGAAGAATTATCCCCTGCCGGTCCATCGGCGGTTAATGACATTTCAGAAGCCCCAACCGAAAACCTGAATTTTGGTTTTTCTTTGTTTCCCTCAATCTGGCTCAACTCAAAAACCGAACTCAGCGCATTTGAACGGTTTGAAGGAAAGGAACCAGTGAAAAAATTAACTTCGCGCAACAAATCAGCGTTGATGATTCCCACCGCTCCGCCTGATGCACCCTGCGTTGAAAAATGGTTGATGGTAGGGATTTCAATATCATCTAAATAAAATACATTTTCAGAAGGGCCCCCTCCACGAACAATGATATCATTTCTGAATGTAGGAACAGAAGCAACTCCGGGAAATGACTGGATAACAAGAGAAATATCACGGTTAGAACCCGGACTGTTTTCAATTTCTGCAAGTCCGATTTTCTGTAAAGAAACGGGTGCTTCGTTCGATTTTTTAAATGGCGATACTTTAACCAATACTTCTTGCAATTGAGTGGTGGAAGGCTCCAATAAAATTTCAAGATATACCTTTTTAGCGTTTGTAACCTGAATATCAGCAGATAACGCCGGACTGTATCCAACAAAAGAAGCTTTCAGTTTTACAAAACCCGGTTGTAGCCCGGTAAAAATAAAATTACCATCCAAATCGCTTACACTGCCAATGGTTGTTCCTTCTAACAATATGTTCGCAAATGGCAGCGGTTCATTTGTTGTTTTATCCAGTATTTTGCCCTGGATGATTCCATTTTGTGCAAAAACAGGTGTGCTAACTATAAATATCAGAATAAGAAAAGCAAATAATGCTTTCATTCTAAATTGAATTAAACGTTTTATATCTCTGGATTTCATTTTACGTCAAGTTTTATTTTTTCAAAAATTTTTAATGCCGTGGTAAAGCTTGTTAAATCGGTATACAATTTACCATTTTCACCCGCATAATGTCCATGTCCTATTGGATTAAGATAGTATTCATCTTCAGGTTGATTTGGGTCAACCGTAACTGCATAAACCAACGAGGGCTGACAGGATGATTTATAATTCTGGTTATCGGGATATTTATTGTTGTTCCAGTATTCATTCCAATCCCAGGTTTGGTTGACTTCGAATAGAATCCTGAATTTTTTTCCGTTGCTTTCTGAAAGTTTTGAATTCAGAACAAAATTCCCCTTTGGCGTAGCACCTGAAATAGCGTCAGTCTGGGATTTATCAGGGATTTCTTTATTTAAACCGCTTTTATTGCTCCAGTATGGCAACGCCGCCGGATATACCGCCTTGCCCGATTCATTTTTCCAGGAACCGTTTCCTGCATACCCATAATTAAAAATACCAGTAACAACCGATTTTGTGGCAAACAGGGTTTGAATAAAATTTCCTTCGGGGTCTTCAATCCAAACAGCAAAACTTGGATGATTATGGAATTTTCCTTTTTCAAAACTTAAGGTAATGTTATATTCATTGCCGTTTAAATTCATGAAAATTGTATCCCCGGTGGTTGTTAATTTCGAACCTAATTCCTTATTTTGAGTACAATAGCTAAATAAAAAAATTACAATTGTGAGTAATATTCCGCTCTTATAAAAAGTCTTCATTTTAAAAATTTTTAATGAATTTGAAATTTTAGATATAAACAAAACTGTTTAATTTTTGTTCACCAAAATGAAGAAAGAATTAAACAAATTTATGCTGGAAAATTAACCAAGCCTTAATTTGACTGATTTCGGAAGTTTATTATAAATAAGGCTGTAGGATAGGTCTATCATTTCTTTTACCAGTTTTTGGGGTAAACTTCCGTCCATTTCTATTGTATTCCAGTGTTGCTTGTTCATGTGGTAACCCGGTCTTATAGATGGATATCTCTCCCTGAGTTCAATAGCTTTTTCCGGGTCGCATTTAAGGTTAATGGTAAATGGTCCGTTAAGATTTGCAAGGGCAAATATTTTATCCCCCACTTTTAAAACCAGCGTATCATCGCCAAAAGGGAAACTCTCGGTGACTCCTTTTTTTTGTATACAGTATTCTCTAAAGTCTTCTATATTCATAGTTTCAGAATTTAGCCAATGGCAGTAAAAGCCTCTTCAACATGTTCAATTTTAGTTTCATTGTTTCTGATAACAACGAAAATTACGTCGAACCTCACGCACAAATCTATTTCTTTTTTTTCAACATAGGCATTGGCGGCTTCAATTAAAAATTTTTGTTTTTTCCTTGTAATAAGTTCATTCAGGTTTTCAATAAAGTCAGTTGAACGCGTTTTTACTTCTACAATCACCAGCAAATCGTCCTTAAAGGTAACAATATCAATTTCCATTTTTTTGTAGCGCCAGTTTCTGTCTGCAATCCTGTATTGCTTCTTTTGCAGGTAATCTACGGCGATTTCTTCACCTTTTTCGCCCAGTATGTTGTGGAAAGCCATTTTATTTATATTTTTACTCTCAATAAAAGAAAAGCTGTTGAATACTACAATCAATCTTAAAATTACACTAATCATTTTAAAAATGCAAGTTTTTAAAAGAGCTGTAAGCAAGTTGATTCCTTTGATAATTATACTTTTAGTATACCAGAAAATTTCCGCGCAAAATTTTGAAGGTGAAATTTTATTTTCGAAAGAAACTCCTGAAGACACGACCATATATAACTATTTAATAAAAGGGAACAAGATTAGGATTGAAGAATTGAACCATAACTATCAGTTGGTCAATTACATGATAGTTGATGTTTCAGAAAGGTCAATTGTGGCATTAAATCCCGGACGAAAATTGTATGCAGATATTCCGGTTCATTACTGGAGAGCAGACAAGGACACTTCAGATTTTACGATTTTAAAAACCGGAAATTATCAATTTATAAAAGGATATAAATGTTTTCAGTGGCGGGTCCAGAATAAAAAAGAAAATACCGAAGTAGCCTATTGGGTTGCCAATGAACCCGTGAATATTTTTCCGGAGTTTTTAAAAACCATCAATCTTTCTGAAAAAACATCTATCTATTTTCTTATGGTACCTGAAACAGATGGATATTTTCCGATGCTTTCTGTTGAAAGGTCATTCCTCAGGGAATTGCGAATGCAATTGACCGTAATTAAATTCCAGAAAAAAAGTTTACCTGTGTCCTTGTTCGAAATACCAGAAGGTTTCCGGATGTTCCAAAAAAACTAGACTTCCCTTCCTGTTAAAAATATTGGTAAAGGATACTTGAAATAGCTTCAACTTTATTAATTTTGCAGTCCTGAATTTTTAAAAACAATTCCAACATAAAGGAAATCATACAAATGGAAAATTTTAAAAGATACCTTGTAACATCCGCCCTGCCTTACGCCAATGGGCCTGTACATATTGGCCACCTTGCCGGTGTATACATACCTTCAGATATTTACGTAAGATACCTGAGGCTTAGAAACCAGGATGTGATTTGGGTATGTGGCTCAGATGAACACGGGGTACCAATAACGCTGAAAGCCAAAAAAGAAAATAAAACTCCGCAACAGGTGGTGGATATTTACCACGAGATAATTAAAAAATCATTTGCCGAATTTGGAATCTCATTTGATATTTACTCCCGCACAAGTTCAAAAATACATTACCAAACCGCTTCTGAAATATTTAAAACCATTTATGAGAAAAACGGTTTTGTAGAAAAGTCTACAGAACAATATTTCGATCCAGAAGCCAACCAATTCCTGGCCGATCGTTATATAACAGGAACCTGTCCGCACTGCCACGACGAAAGGGCTTATGGTGATCAATGCGAAAAATGCGGAACTTCGCTGAGCGCTACCGACTTAATTAATCCAAAATCAACCATTAGTGGCGCTAAACCAGTGCTTAAATCGACAAATCATTGGTTTTTACCCCTTGATAAATACGAAACTTTTCTCAAAGACTGGATACTTGAAGGGCATAAAGAATGGAAGCCAAACGTTTACGGGCAATGTAAATCGTGGATTGACCAGGGTCTGCAGCCCAGGGCGGTAAGCCGCGATTTGGACTGGGGTGTTCCTGTACCTGTTGAAAATGCCGAAGGAAAAGTATTGTATGTCTGGTTCGATGCCCCAATTGGATATATCTCTGCAACCAAAGAACTTACACCAGATTGGGAAAAATACTGGAAAGACAAAGAAACCAGGCTTGTCCATTTTATCGGGAAAGACAATATTGTTTTCCATTGTATTATATTTCCCTGCATGCTTAAAGCGGAAGGTTCATATATTTTGCCGGAGAATGTGCCCGCCAACGAATTTCTGAACCTCGAAAGTGATAAAATTTCCACTTCCCGGAACTGGGCTGTGTGGCTGCACGAATACCTTGAGGAATTTAAAGGAAAACAGGACGTTTTAAGGTATGTACTTACTGCAAACATGCCCGAAACCAAGGACAACGATTTTACCTGGAAAGATTTTCAGTCGCGAAACAACAGCGAACTGGTTGCTATTCTTGGAAACTTTGTGAACCGAACCCTTGTTTTAACTGAAAAATATTATAACGGAACAGTACCTGAAATAGCTGCATTAACAGCCGAAGATGAAGAGGTATTAAAACAAATACCGGTTATTAAATACAATGTTGAAAACAGCATTGAAAATTTCAGGTTCAGGGAGGCATTAAAAGAAGCCATGAACCTTGCCAGGCTGGGAAACAAATACCTGGCCGATACCGAGCCCTGGAAATTAATTAATTCAAATCCTGAAAGGGTGAAGGCAATTATGTCTGTATCGCTTGATATTACTGCCGCATTATCCATTGTTCTTGAACCTTTTCTGCCATTTTCAACAGATAAACTCAGAAGTCTTTTAAATATTGAAAAGCTGGAGTGGAACAAGCTGGAAACCGGAGAATTTTTTGCAAAAGGACATAAAATTGGAAAAGCAGCCCTGTTGTTTGAAAAAATAGAAGATACACAAATTGAAGTCCAGATAAATAAGCTTTTAAATACAAAAAAGGAAAACGAGAAAACCGCTGGTTTGGAGCCCGTTAAACCGGAAATTTCTTATGAAGAATTTCAAAAAATGGACATCCGGACTGGTGTAATAATTGAAGCCGAAAGGGTACCAAAAACTGGAAAATTACTTAAACTGCTGGTTGATACTGGTGTGGATAAAAGGACCATAGTTTCAGGAATTGCCGAACATTACAGCCCCGAAAAAATCATTGGCCAAAAAGTATGCCTGTTGCTTAATCTTGCCCCAAGAAAAATAAAAGGCATTGAATCGAACGGTATGATACTCACTGCCGAAAATAAAGAAGGTAAACTCAGTTTTATAGCTTCGCTCGATGATTTTGGAGGTGGTGCCTTGATAAAATAAATATTTAAAAAAACCTGCTCTTTAGTTCTGGTGTAGGAATCATGCACGAATCTTTTTTACCAAACCAACGGTAACGGTTTCGGGCGATAAATCTGTATACCCGGTTACGAATAAATTCAGGCACCACTACCAGAAAATAAAGAAATTTCCATCCCCGGCCAAGGTGTTTTAAAACCATTAAACCAGCCGTGGACTCTTTATATGCTTTATTTTGGTATATATAAACAAACGAATCCATGGACTTATTGTCAATACTAAATTTCGACAATTGTTCTTGTCCAAAACCGGATTGCAGCGAAGCAAACCTGAAAATTCCTTTTTTATCATTTCTGATGACAAATTGAACACTGCTGTTGCAAAGGTTACATACGCCATCGAACAAAATTAAATGCTTAATATCTAATTCCTGGTTCATTTTTTTTCCTGGTTAATATTTTCAGAAACAGTTAAAAACCATTGGGTCAGTTTCTTAGCCTGATCCTCGCTTAATTTGGCCTGACTGTGCGCCATTTTATAAACTGATAGTGGCATTTCACCTTCTTCAATATCTTTATAACAGGCTTTGAGTTTTCGTAAAGCTTTTTCAGTTGGATAATCAGCCCAGTTTGAAAAATTTACCCTGCCACGAGCCTCATTAACATGATTTTTAATGTACCATGAAACAGGAGCAATGTTGCTGTACCACGGATAAACGGTTTGGTTGGAATGACAGTCGTAACAGGCTGCTTTTAAAATAGTTGCAACCTCATCCGGGGTGCTGGTCACCTTTATAAAATCTTTTTCCGGTTTAACTTCCGGATTTGTTTTGTCAATTCTGATTGCCTGAATTCCTAAAAGCAATAAAGCGAAGATTAGTAAATACCATTTTTTGTTCATAAAAATCAATTTTTCACCAAAATAAATTAATTTAATATTTCTTTCAAATCCCAAAGTATAATGAATGGTAAAGTGTATTCATTTAAAAAGGAAGCCAATCATCTATTTAACTGGATTTGTTATCATTATTTTTATTAAGGGACAAAAAAAATAATTAATTTAGGCAGGTATTATTTCAGTTAGAAATGGATAAAATAAAAATTAAAGTTTGGGGATTAATCTATCTTTCAAAAAAACAAATCCTGATTTTTGAGACGGTTTTCCTCACTATTTTTATTCTCATGACCGTTTTTCTGTTCTCATACGAGTTTAAAGAACATATTGACAGTGAAATACTTGCTTTTCATGCAAAATATACAAAATACATAAGCCTTGCCTGTACTTTTCTTATCATAATTGAAACTCAATACCTTTGGTCGCAATTCACTAAGGCACAACTCGATTTAATAAGTCAGCAGAAAAGGGAAATTGAAGATCAAAAAGATCAGATTGAAAAACAAAACAACTATTTAAAAGCCAGTATCCGGTACGCAAGCCGCATTCAGTCGGCCTTACTGCCATCGAATGTAAAAATGGGCAGATTACTGAAAGACCATTTCCTGTACTTTAAACCACGCGATGTAGTAAGTGGCGATTTTTACTGGATTGACGAACACAAAGATAAAATAATAGTAGCCGTAGCCGATTGTACCGGACACGGGGTACCAGGTGCATTTGTAAGTGTTTTGGGCATTTCGTTCCTGAACGAAATTGTTCAGCATTCAATTGTACATAAAGAAGAACTGAACCCGGCAATTATTTTAAATAAGCTTAGGGTTAAAATGATGGATTCACTGATAAAAGCAGAAACCGATTCGGGAATATACGATGGCATGGACATTTCGGTGTGCATAATTGATAAAAAAAATAAATGTGTGGATTTTTCAGGCGCCATGCACCCAATTTGTATAATCAGAAAATTTACAGATAAAAAGCCCGAAATTGAAAAACTCCGTTCCGATGTACAGTCAATTAGCCTGATTGGCACGGTTGAATACGAGTATACCTCCATTTCTTTTAACGTTTCAAAGGGCGATATGATTTATATGTATTCCGACGGCTTTGCCGATCAGTTTGGAGGAAAAGACGGTAAAAAATTTTTATCGAGAAATTTCGAATACCTTTTGTTAAAAATTTCTCAGGAACCTCTTGAAAACCAAAGCCTTTTATTACAAGACAAAATAGAGCGATGGCGTGGACAATACAAACAGGTTGACGATATTTTGGTGCTGGGGATAAGAGTATAATGATGGAGAAAATTAAAAGCCTGCCCAGGGCATATCTTTATGCCATTGTTTCAATAATGCTGTGGTCAACGGTGGCTGTTGGTTTTAAAATAGCCCTGCATTATATGGATTACATTAAATTGCTATTCATAGCTTCGCTTATTTCATTTATCATATTGGTATCAGTTCTTGCCTGGCGAAAAAATATCCGAACCCTTTTCACCTACAATCCAAGGCAATACCTGAATTCGGCCATGCTTGGATTCCTGAATCCGTTTGGCTATTATATGATCCTTTTAAAAGCATATTCCATTCTTCCTGCCCAGCTTGCACAACCCTTGAATTATACCTGGCCCATTATGCTGGTTTTGCTTTCAGCCCCTTTACTCAAGCAGAAATTGAAAGCAAAAAGCCTTTTGGCTATATTTATTAGTTTTTTGGGCGTTTATTTAATTGCTTCGGGCAATCATATTTTCGATTTTAAAATTGAACAGCCCCTGGGAATTTTTCTGGCCACCGGAAGTTCAGTAATCTGGGCTTTGTTCTGGATTTTAAACGTTCGCGATTCAAGGCCCGAAATTATAAAGTTAACCCTTTCATTTGGTTTTTCAATTATTTATACCTTTCTGGCTATGATATTTATGTCCGATTTCAGTATCCCTGAAATAAAAGGATTACTGGCGGCTACCTATATTGGTTTTTTTGAAATGGGCTTTACTTTTATTTTATGGCTCAAAGCATTGCAGATGATCGACCGTAGTGATAAAATAAGCAACCTGGTTTTTATTTCCCCATTTTTTTCATTGATTTGGATTCATCTTATCCTGAAAGAGAACATTTACGAAAGTACGGTTATAGGCCTGGTTTTTATAGTTTTAGGGATTGTTATACAACAATACAAAATAAAAAATCCTGAAAAAAATGGATAAAGAAAGGATTATTCTCGGGATTGACCCGGGAACTACAGTAATGGGCTACGGACTGGTTTTTTCAAAAGGAAAGCAGCCCGAACTCCTTACAATGGGTGTTCTGGATTTAAAAAAATTGGGTGATCACTACATCAAACTTAGGGAAATATTTTCACGCACCCTTGAATTAATTGATGAATACCACCCGGATGAACTTTCGATAGAAGCCCCATTTTTTGGAAAAAATGTACAATCGATGCTCAAACTTGGAAGGGCACAGGGTGTAGCCATTTCGGCAGCACTTTACCGCACTATTCCTATATTTGAGTATGCCCCCCGTAAAATAAAAATTGCCATAACCGGAAATGGAAATGCATCCAAAGAACAGGTAGCGGCTATTTTACAGGCCATGTTTAAAATAAAGGAAATGCCCCAATTGCTGGATGCCACGGATGGACTTGCTGCTGCGGTTTGCCACTTTTACCAAAACCAGGTTGCCGGAGAAAATACTTCATCAAAAAGTTGGAAAGATTTTTTGAGTAAAAACCCCCATCGAATTAAATAGTCATTTTTGCGTTTTAAATAAAAACTTTTTCAAATGCGAATACACAATTTAAATTTAAAACTATGAAACGGACATTTTTTATTGCCCTGGTGCTTGTATTGTCAATTTCAGTTTTTTCACAAAAACAGCCACAATATGTTTATTGTATAATTGACGGTACATCGAAATTAATGAGCAACAAAGTCACCATCCGGATTGATTTTGGAGATAATTTAAGCGTTTTTGCCGATAACCGGATGCGCGATCCCAAAACCGGCAAACCCATGGTATTCAATTCAATGGTGGATGCTTTAAATTTTATGGGCCGGCAGGGATGGGAATTTGTACAGGCTTATGCCGAAATGAATTCCGGAACCACCACGGGCTATCATTTTTTAATGAAAAAAGCTTTTAACGAACTGGACAAAGAAACCCAGCTTGAATATATGAAAGAATAGTATTCAGGCAGGTTTTAAAAGCTCAATATGAAACTTTTATTGGTTATCGCAGTTGTGTGGCTGTTTAACCTGAATATTTCAGGCCAAACAGCTGAAGATTACTTTATCAGGGCTAATTCAAAATTCGACCTTAATGATTATTATGGTTCAATTCAATACTATAATAAAACCATTGAGCTCGATTCACTTTTTAAAGATGTGTACAACCGCAGGGGGCTTGCCAAACTTGAAATAAAAGATTATAATGGAGCAATTAATGACTTTAGTAAGGCAATACTTATGGAACCAAACAATACCAGAGCCCTGGCAAACCGTGCCGACACCTATTATAATTTGAAAAGCTATAACCTTGCTATTGCTGATTATTCTAAAGCTATTGAAATTGAACCAGATAACATTAAATTAATAATTAATCGTGGTTGTATACAGCTTTACTGCGGAAATTTCGAAGAAGCAATCCGAGATTTTTCATCTGTCATTAAAAAAGATAGTTTAAATGCCATGGCCTATAACAACAGGGCTGTAGCAAAATCTTACTTAAAGGATAATGAGGGAGCCATAAATGATTATAACAAGGCTATTCAAATCGTTCCGACTTTCGAAGATGCCTATATCAACAGATCAGAATCGGAATATTCGCTTCATCACGACAGTGCAGCGCAGTTTAGTTGCACAATGGCCATTAAAATTAATCCAAAAAGTGAAAGGGCTTATAGCAAAAGGGCAGTTTACAAAAAGAAGATGAAGGATTTAAATGGTGCCTATGAAGATTTGGATAAAGCCTTGGAAATTAACCCAAACAATGCAGAAAATCTGAATTCAAGAGGTTTGTTAAAAATGGAATATGCAGATTATGAAGGTGCCCTGAAAGATTTCTCAAAATCAATCCGGATAAAACCGGGTAGTGCTGATTCATGGTATAATAAAGGGGTTGCTGATTATCATCTTGGCAGTTTCGAAGAGGCCATTAAAGATTTTACAAATTCACTGGCCATAGTGCCCAATGATGAAATGTCGTGGATTTACAGGGGAAATGCCAGGCTGGCAATCAATAAAGACAAAGAGGCAATGAATGATTTTTCCAGAGCCATCGAAATTAATCCCTATAATGCTGATTACTATTTTAACAGGGCCTATTCAAAAAAAGAGATGATGGACTACAGTGGCGCAATTGCTGATTATGATATTGCCATTGAATTAAACCCTGACGATGCTGAATCGTATTTTGCCAGGGGAAATGCTAAATTTGCAATTGGACTAAAGGTTACAGCCTGCCTTGATTATAAAATGGCTATGGAACTTGGTCATAAAGAAGCCGGTAAAGTATATAAAAATTTATGCAAATAACAGCCGTAAACGAAATAAAAACCGGATTGATTTTAGAAAGTGCTTTTTGAATGTTTTTAAACAAATCAGGCCGAATATTTGTTTCATGAATACGATATAATAAATATTTTGTGCTTGATAATTAAGCTGAAAATCAGTTAACTGAAGTGATATCGGAATGAAAATAAAAAAAATACCATTTTTCGATAAAGTAAATCTATCAGCAGGAAAGATTTTCCTTTCGTTCCTCATTTTAGCAATAATTGCCACTAAAATATTATTGCATAAAAGAATTGAAATTATACCCGTTTCCTATTTCTTAAATCTCTATTCAGATATTCTTATCGCCATAAGCCAGGTTTTGCTGCAATTTAGCAATACCACCCTGATTTTTAATTACGAAAGCCATCAAATTATAAATTCACTGCATACAATAAAGGTTGATGTATTTTATTTTTCAGTCAATCAAATACTTACAGCAATATTAATTATACTAATCACCAAATCGCCCATAAAATTTAAAATTCTATATTTAATATTTACAATGCTGATATTCACGGTTTACAATTCAATAAGGCTGTCGTTGCATGTTTTGTGGCCCGAAACCATTTCAGTGCATCACTGGATTTTCAATATTTTCTTAATCCCCAGGTGGTTGCTGGTTTTATTAATTGTCCATTTATACTGGAAAAAATTTCCATCATTGAAAGAGTTGATAATGAATAAATTCAACTTTTCTAATAAATTCATTCATCAAAGTTTCATCAAAATCGCCTGCCTGGTTATTCTTTATTATTTTGTGGTGATAATTGCATTTAACAATTTTTTCTTTATCAACGGCCGTTTACTTGTCGATTTCGTTTTAAATACCAGCAAATACTGGCTTGAAAATTTCGGGTACCCTGCTACGGTAAGTGGTAAGTACATTACCGGCCCCGGGGCTGTATTATACATGGATGATGCCTGCCTTGGCATTGACCTCATGTTTCTTTTCGCCTCATTTATAGGTATGATGCCCGGACCAGTGAGACATAAAATATGGTTTATTCCAACGGGAATCAGCGTAATAATTATTCTCAATTGTCTGCGGGTTATCCTTATTTTTGTGAACACCACCAACCACAATGGTTATACTTTACCTTTCGAAATTCATGATGTTTTTACTTACCCGGTTCTGGTTTTCACTTTTTTGATGTGGGTTATCTGGATAAACAGGTTTTACAAAAGAAATCAAGTGGAGCAGAAGGTTTTAAGCCAACAATAGTCCTTCAAAATTTAGTTTTTAATTACATTTACCAGACTTATCAAATTATTTATCAATACAAAATCCATGAAACTTTAATCTATTACCATTAATCTCATCGTTTTAAATCTATTTGATGAATTAATTCTTAACAGGTAAATTCCTTCTTTTAAATCTGTTAAATCCAATTTTAATGAGTTGTATCCTGAACTAAATGAATTAGGTGAATCCCATTGTTTTAAAATTACGCCTGAAATACTTATTAATGAAATACTTCCATTAAACTGCTCTTCAGAATTAAATTCAAGAGTTATATAATCTTTTGCAGGATTTGGATAAACTTTACAATCATGTAACCTTAAAGTCGATTTACAGATTTCATAAAAATTACAGTCATTATTTTGTTCCGGCGATATAGATATATCATCGTTTTGCAATAAAGAATATTCTTTTCTTAATGGAATTCCAATACGCTCGGGTAGTGCTTCAAAAAGCGGTTCCGAAGGTTCAAACCAGAAAATTTCATCTTCCTCCAAAATTTCAGGAAAGTTATTCTGACGCATTAAGATTGGCACCAGATATGGAATTTTTTTCTCAAAATACTCATCTTCGAATTTATCTTTATCATCGCCCGGTGCAGACCATTTAATACGCTGCAATCCTTTAGTATCTGACAAAAATACAAGTTTTACATCTGGCCTTTGCCTGTGGAAAATATCTTGGCTTCTGCAGCCCATACCTTGTTTAGTAATAAAAACTTCCCATCCTTTAACTTTAATCTGAATTATAAGTTTATCCTTATCGATTTTGAATCCAAGCTTTTCGTACTCATTTTTCTCGAGTTCAATTAAATGTATTCCTTCAATTCCAAAATTATTCACATCACTAATCCTGTTTGAATAATTTCCCTCTATATATCCAGAACCTGAATCAGGTTCAATATCATTTTGTTCTTCAATTATTTGAATATCCTTTTCCATTTGAGGTGAATTTTTTAAGGTATCCACCTCTTCATTTTCAATATTATCGATAACAATTCTGTATGCTCCTTTTTTTTCAGTCATTTTATCCTGTTCCTGCACTACAATTTTAAAATCCTCTTTGTTTTTTAAGGTGTTGATTTGATAATATTTGCTTTCAGTCGTTAACTCATTTTGAATGATTAACCCTGCATTTTCTTCCTTGTTCCACAGAATAAGGAAAGAAACTAAACCAATTGTGATAAAACTTGTCATAACAATAATAATTTTAGTTAATTTGAATTTAAAGCGGAACTGATTAGTACTGAAATTTTTTGTTTCTAAAACTAATTTTTGAATATCTTCAAATTTTATATTCTCGGGGAGTTCTTTAAAAGTCTTTAAGAATTGATTGATTTGTTTTTCTGAATATTGGTTTTGCATGGCTTTTAAATTTAAAATGTGAAAAAGATTAAAGCCATTTTTAATTCTGCAGGAGAACTCAACGAAGATAAGAGTTTTTCTCTGCCACGTTTTAGCCTTAATTTTACCCCAGACAAGCTTCCACCTTGAATTTTCTGAATTTCTTCAAGGGATAAATCTGATATGTGAAATAAAATTAGTGCTTCAGATATTTTTGCTGGGAGAGATAAAATTTTATCATAGATTAACCCAAACTCTACAATATATTCCTGATTTTGACCGACATCTATTATTTTATTATATTCTTTTTCGTCAAATATTGCTTTGAATTTTCTTTTCCTGAATCTCATTTTATTCAGGTTACCAGCAACCGAAAACAAATAAGATTTGAAAGCTGACTTATCCTTGATTTTTTCAAAACTTTCAAGCACGCTTAAAACACTATCATGGACAAGATCTTCTGCATCTTCGGTGTTACCTGAAATAAACCTGCAAAAACGGCAAAATTGTTCATGAACCGGTTGGTATAATTTTAAGAATTCTATTTTATCCTGATCTTTCAATTTATAAGTATTCTTTTCGTATAAGTTGCATAAGCAGGTATAAAAGTTACATCAATAATAAAATATTTCCTGAATTTTAGATTATTTGATGTTAAAAACTCTGTTCTTAAAAAGGAAATTTTAATCCCGCTGGTTGCGGAATATGGCGAAACACCGTGAGGCAGGTGGACCAACTCATGCGATAGGTTTAATGAAATTCAGAAAATGAAGGAAGGATATTATGAGGATAAATCTCAAATGTTAGTCACCAGGATAAACTATTGATGACCAACATTTAAGATTTTCAGTTCTGCTTATTTCTTTTTCCCTCCAGGTTTCTTTTTTACAACTTTGGTCTCTGCCTTATTCGAAACTTCAGTATTTTCTTTCCTTTCATTGTAATACCTGATAACTGCCGATTTAGCTGCGGCAATGACTTCGCGGTTTACTTTTTCGGTAATCAGCCCACGGTTCAAATCTTCAACCATAATATACCCGCTTACCAGCAATAATTGGATAATCATGTTGTTGATAATCGTCTCCTCGCTGCACCCGGTGGCCAAATAAAGATTTTTACAATCGCGGTAAAATTCCCCGGCAAACTCAGGAATATTGGGAAGGTTCATCAGTTGTTCGTACGATTCGTAATGCGCTGCCAATTCAAAATTAATATTCGGGGTAACCAGAATGGGCGAGAATTCATGATCAGACGGTAGAGGGTTAAAGCCTTTCAGCCTTGATAAATCGACCCGGGTTTCCATATCGTCTATCCGCACAAACTGGGCCTTTCTCATTTGTTCTATTTGCCAAAGCATGTAATTGTAACGGTCAATTTCGGTACTAATACGGAACGATTTAAAAATATGGCTGTATTTTTCCTGAATTAACGCCCTGATTTTTTGCTTATTATTTATTACCTGTTTGTTTTCGATGCGCAAAATCTGTATCATTTTTCTAAGCTCTTCAGCCGCTTTTTGGGGACCAGATATTTCCCGGCCGGTTTTTCCCAAATCAGTTGACAGCACACCAAAGGCAATTCGCTGGCCTTTTTCGCCATATTTTCCTCTTAAGATGTTAAGCATGTGCTGGCGACCTTCAACCTGGCCATATTCCGAAATAAAAGGCTGTCCGCCCGGTGTGCTGGCCAATGCATTAAAAATGCCATTAAAAAATGCCCTGTCCAGCAGGAATTCAATGGTGTTTTCTTCTGCATCTTTTGCAATTACATTAAACCGGTTTTTTATAATATCAAATTTTACATCGGCAACGGTAAACCTGGTTTTGTCCTTTTTAAAGGTTTCGCCTTTAAATATCTGGCAAACAATTTCTTCCACATCAATCTTATCAATCATTTTGTACGAAGAACTAAGAAAGAATTTGCCATTTCCGGGTTCAAAATCCCAGTCGATAATATCGTCAATATAATTTCCGTGTTTTTCCAAAACTGAAACCACGTTGGCCTTAGCCGGATAGCGCAAAAGTGTGCGTTGAAAATGAGGGTTGTCGCCACTTGTAGCTTTTTCTTTTCGCTCGCCATGCGAATCGCGGTAAAACAAAAAGTTTTCGGGATTATCATACCGCGTAATTCCTGCCTCTTCGCGTGCATAATTGCTGGCCGAAAGAATCAGGTCAATTTTGTAAGGCATGCTTATATCGCACAAACCCCCAATGGTACTCCTTGAATTTAAGTCAGTTACATTGCTGTCGCTGCTGCTCTGAAACAGAGAGTTGTAATATTTAATGTATTCGGGATCGAAATCCGTAACACGCGAAAAATCACCTACTTCAGTGCCAATGCCATACAAATTCCCTTCCTTATCGGGAAAAATATGAAACATATCGCCGGCAATGAGTTTGATAGAACGGATTCCTGTTAAATCCTTCTTCATCCATTTTAACTGCATGGCCGCCAGCATTTCAGATTTACCTACGCCACTGTCGCCATCCACGTGTACTACAAATATTCCTCCGTCTTCTTCTTCAATGGCAAACAAAGAACCGTGTATTGGTAATCCGCCCATTTCTTTCACCTTTTCATTAATCATGGTTAGGCGGGGCTTTTTTACATTGCCAAAATAATCGCCTTTTAAATCGAGCGGGGTAACCAGGGTTTTAATTTTACCGTTAGGCCCGTCCAAATCAAAATAACCCACTTTTGGAAAAGAGATTACTTTTTCCGGTGCACCTAAAAATTGAATTACATCGGGCACAAAGTTCTTAATTTCATCCAAATGAATGGTATCGGGGCCTAAAATCCGGTAATTGTCCGAAAGGTATTTCAAATACGATTTCTGGAAAATAACCAGTTCTTTGAACAGTCCCTTGTCTGTGATTTTACAGCGGTAGTCCTGTGCATCAAGGTGTTCGACAAATTTCAGCATCCTGCGCCCAAAAAATTCGGCTTTAGGCCTGGTAGCAAGGTTTTTAATGTATTCGTTGGGAGATGCATTTTCGTTATTTTTAGCCTGTTTTTTCTTTTCCTGCCTTAGGGCAATTTCTTCGTCAACAATATCAATTTTGTGAAAAGCAAACTCGCGCTTTTTCGCATCGGTAACCTGCCTGGTATGCACCTGAACGGATTGCTCTGCTGAAATCACACCGCATTTTACCATCACATCCTTAATCCATTTCAATGCACCGTTATTGTAAGTATCCAATACATCCGTTCCTGTATCAAAATTCCTGTAAACAGAAATCCCGTGTTGTATCATTTCGTTGATACTTGAATTCTGCGTTTTGAAAACCGTTTCAACAAACCGGATCAACCTGTGCGTGTAACGGTTGTAATATTCGGTGGCCCTTGTTTTATTTATAATATCAATAAACAGTCTTCCAATGGCACGGACCTCGGTGCGCAGTTGTTTCTGATTGATTTTTAAATCTTTACGTGCAAATATTTCATCAAGAATTTTATTCAGTTCTTCCTGTAAAGTATTGAGGATATAGTTTTCAATACTTAATTTAACTTCTTCATCCTCAGTATTTTCAAGATATGAGCTATAAGATTTGACCTGTTTAACAAGTTGTTTCTCAAACCGGTCGCCCTGCATCAATAAATAAATAAACAGGATTTTTTCGTTTACCTGGTTATGATTTATAATTCTGTCTGTCAATATATTCTGGATGTAACCGATTACCTTTTCCGAGAGGCTTAAGCTGGTAAAATTTTCATTTTGCCTTAATTTCCGTATCAAAGCCTCGGTGTAAGTGGTAAGGCCAAATACCCCCACTTTAATCCCTGTTATATTTTCGAAATGTTCAACTGTGGCATCTACAATTTCTTTTATATTTGGCTCAATGCCAGGATTTTCGAAAGGAAGGTTGAAATGTATCATTAACTCGCGGATGTTCTTTTTGAGAATGGCATTTACCCCTTCGAGTTTCTGCTGATCAGTGGCCACATTTTTGCTAGCATCCACCGCCATAATTTTGAATTTTGAATCTGAAAAAAGGATATCTTCAAGTTCAATCAGGATTTCCTTCATGGTATCCAGCTCATCCAAATCATCCAGTGAATACGATTGCGGCTGATAGCTGAGTTTATTATCAATATATTTCAAAATGGCAGATTTTCCGTACCGTGCCAGTATGGTATCAAAACTCAGGTGACTGAGTTGTGGTATTTTGCTGTAAATCTGGGGCAACAGGTTTTCATACACTTTGGTAAAGGCCATACTTCTGATAAAATCCCTTACATCAGCGCATTTACCTATATTTTCGTAAAACTCGAACACCGAATTTTTGGATTCTCCGATGGAATTGATGGTCATACCGCTCTTTTCGGGGAAAACCAGGTAAAGAGTGTCTAACTTGCTGATTTTTAAAGAATTCTGTTTAACTTTTTTAATGTCTTTCACCAGTGTGAAATCTTCGAGAATTCGGTTTGTAAATTCACTGTCGCTTTTAGTGCCGAAAATTTCCTCCAAAATGTCTTCCGTGGTTTTACCCTGGTAATCGTCTGATTTTCTGCGGGTATAATAAGCTGACCAGTATTTAAAGAAAATGCACATGGCATTTCGGATTTCATCCGCAAAAATGGCGTAGCTTTTTTCGCTTCCATCCAGGTAATCGCCCAAAGAAAAGCGGAGAAATCCAATTCTGTATGGAATTATTGCAATTCCCCTTTGTTCGGCCAGTTTCAATGCAAATTTCTCCAACCCCTGGAAAGAGGGCAAATCAGTAAGCTGTAAATTGAAAAGATACGAACCGTCTGACTCAACAATTCGGGCGTACTGGTCATAATTGTTTTTCTCTAAAACTTCGGCTACTACTTTTCGGCCCAGTTGCATCCGCTTGAACGCTTCATCGCGGAAAAGCTTATTAATCCTGAAAGCGTTGAGTGTTTTGGCCAGTTGCTCCTGGTAATACCTGAAAAATGGCTGTGCTTTATAAATAAAATCATCCGGCAATTTGAGCACTTCCAGTTTATCGAGGGCTACCAACTCCTCTAGCAGGGCAATATGGAGCGGGCTACCTTCGAATGGGGAAAAACGGGTAATTTCTTTGCCCGGATTTTTTTTGGCTTTCAGGTTTTCTTCGTATTTCGACAATTCCGATTTGATGTTTTCGGCAATAAACCGCTTAAAATGCTGAATAGATGCATTCTTGGCCAGCCGTTCTTCAACACGGTCTTTGATACGTTTGGCCAATTGGCCTGCTTCAATAATGTTTACCAGAATGTACACTGAATTAGTGTTACAGCTTTCGGGCGGATTTTGTGTACGGGCATAATCAATAACCGCTTTTTTGCTTTTTGAGGCAATAATGGAACCCAGCCTGATTCCTGTCCCCCCAAGGTTTTTAGTGGTTGAAAGCGATGAAACGAAACTCAGGTTCGATAGGCTGGAAATATTATTAATAATGTAACGTGAAATATTTATCCATTTGGGAAATTCCTTGTCGAGCGATTTAACGCTGTCGGTATAGGCTTCGTCGAGGAAAAGGGTAATTTTACTTGAATTGATAAATTTAAGAAAACTTAGCAAATCCTCATCATTGAAATTAGTAAACCCGCTTGGATTGGCCGGATCGTTGATAATTATAGTCAGGTTTTCGCAGAAACGATCCCACAAACTGCCGGTGTCATCAAAAAGCTGGAAAGTGCTTTTCATCCGCTGCAGTTTAACCAGCAATCGGGCAAAATCGATTCGGCCTTCGGCATCATTCCCAATTTCAAGGTCAAACGGGTTCAGGTCAAAACGGTCTACAGGGAACAAATCCTGGTATTCCCAGGCCAAATCTTTATTGTACAAAATATAGGGCCTTAAGCTTGTATCGCGGTGAAACATAATGTCCCGGATAATCATCTGCACATCATCCGAAATGGATGTTTTATCTAGATTGGCCAAATCGCTGATAAAGCCTTTAATAATGTTTTTATGTTCCTGCGAACGCTTGTCGTATTGATCTTTAATTCCCAAATCAATAAGGAAATTGGCAAAACGACCGGTATTGTCGGCAGGATTTTCAGATTTTGTAATAAATTCCTTGTATTTTTCGAGGAACAGGTTTAACCCGAAATTTTTATGAAAATGGTTGTGTAAGGTACGATAATAATTGTTCGGCAAAATATCGAGCAAAACACGGCATTGTTCCATAATTTTGGGATCCACTTTTTTCAGCGGTCGCTGTAAAAGCCATTCGCCGTAGGTTTTTATCTGGTTGCGCCCACCGCCCTCGTTAATGGTGGCAATATAAATATCTTTAAAATCGGCATAAAAATACTGCCTGGTTCTTTCTTCAAATTCATGGATAAGGTCGATGTTTTGCTCTTTGAGTTTTTTAGGATCCTTGGTAGTAAGCAACAGGTCGATATACCCAGCCAGCTTGGTAAGCGCGTATTTGTCCTTAATAATCTGGCGCGAAAACTCATCAAATTTAAAAAGAACTATGTCCCTGTCGGGATTGTTGGTTAGCTCCAGCTGATCTTTCTTTAATTCAAGGAGTTCATTTTCGTAATCTTTAATTTTGGCCAAAGCCAGGTCGCGGAATCGTTCCAGACTCCCTGTGTTTATTTTATCGAGTATCAGCCTTAAGTTTAACTGGCTGTTGGCAAGCGCCCCCAGTTTTTTTGTATGTATTTTATTCAGAGTGTTGATAATTCCGTTGTGAAAAGCGAATACCAGTGAAGTATTTGTGCTTACTGATTCAACAGAATCGTCAACAATTACAATTCTGGTCAGGAAAGGAAACCAGTGGCGTTTATTGAAAATGTTCCGCCGCATTGATTTTACCTTAACCACAAATACCGAAGTGTAATCGTCGGATAATTTATCGTATAAATCCTGTTCCGAAACAAAATCAACCACTTTCACCTTACTTGGGCTGAAAACTTCTTCGGCTATAAGTTTTATGGCTGTGTCGGCACTTCCACTTACCACAGTTCGAATAAACCCGTTTAAGCCCTTAAAATTGATGGTGAGTTCGGTCTGGTTCAAAAAATCCTTGCGTTCGGCAGTAGTGGTATAATGCGAGCTTTGGATAACCATCTGGTCAAGCACATTAAGGAAATAATTCCATTGGGCCTCTTCTTCATCACCATTTACGCCAATAACATCACGGAATTTTTTAAGCTCCCCGGCTTTATCGCCCAACAATAACTGGTAAATATAATCAATCTGTTTTTGGGTTACGGGCGGAGTTCCCACCGAAAAATCGTGTGAATTAAGGATATTCTGCGCCTGACTTTTCTTTTCGCCATCAACAGCTTCTGTTTCAATTAAATAATTAAGTTTTTTTACAAATTCGAGTTTTTTGTTTTGGTAGATAAATGCCTTGGAATCTTCGTGAGGATAAAGCATGAGCGAAACATCCACATACCCTGGTATAGATTCTTTTAAATCATTCAAAGCCCTTTCAATCTCTGTTTTTTGCATGGCCGGATCAATAGGCTGCTGGTAACAGAGTTTAACAAAATTGGTGAGCTTTTCGATGAAAAAAGCAGGCACAAAGTTTTCTGCATTTTCGCCCAGGGTAAGGTAAAGATCAATAAAAGCCAAAGCATCTTTAGTAAGTCCGTGAACAGGTCTGCCAGTAATATACATTTTGTTTTAAGTTATGGTGATGAAGTAGTTTTCTTTACAATAAAATTGCTCCATGGTGGAGCAATAATTCAGTACAAAAATTGGACAAATATACTCAATATTTTCCTAATAATATGATTTAAAAAATTACAGAATTGCAAAAAAAGGTTAATTACACGGGTAATTTGAAACTAAAATCATGTTATTATTTCCATTTTGGAAGCAATTTCTCGTAAAATTAAAAAAAATAAAATTTCGCTCTTTTCCAGCTTAAGTGCCTGAATTCAGGTAAGTTAATGGCTAACGATGATTTTAAAAGTATTCTGAAACCTGTAATTACAAAAATTAGTCTTTTCCATTTCTTTAACTTTTGCATAACATCCTGGTCCTTGGTTAAAATTATCGAACCTGATTCTTCTTTGCTATATTGAAAAATCATCTTGTTTTCACCCTGCAGGGCCGGGATGAAAAAAGCTGAAAAATATGATAAATTGTTTATCAGTTAAAATAGGATTAATCAATATCTTCATAACAAAAAACTGGTTTAAAATATTTTGTATTAGCCATTTACTGGTAAAAGGTAAATGGATTAAAAATGCGGTTTAAGTTTGAAAAAAGTTACCTTTATGCTTTTAAAAATAATCCGGCAATAGCTAAGGAATAAGGTATAAAATAAATTATAATATGCTGAAAAAGAAGAAAGTCTGTTTCTTTTCTGCCGAGGCGTACAGTTTTTTCTCAAAAAACAACTCAATAATTCATGGAGGGGCAGAACTTCAGATTTACCTGCTTTCAACTTTCCTGGCCCGCTATAGCAATTTTGAAGTTTCGGTAATTGTAGGAAATTATGGTCAGAAAAAAATAGAAATCCATAATAATGTCAATGTTTACAAAGGATTTAACCTCCCAATTGCCGAAAATCTTTTTCATAAACTGATAAAAGCCATCCAATTATTCACTTTGCTTATACGTATAAACCCTCAGTTGGTTTTCACAACGGGCGCTTCGGCTCTACCGGGCGTGGTGTCCCTATATAAATCTGTATTCAGAAAAAAACATATTCACAGAACGGCCTCACTTCAGGACGTAGACAATAGCTGGATAAAACAAAACAATATTACCGGATTTATTTACAGTTACGGCTTAAAAAATGCTGATTTGGCATTGGTCCAAAACAATTACCATAAAACACTATTGTTTCAAAACAATAAGAAAGGCGCCGAAGTTTTAAGAAATGTATTACACATTGAAAATCAGAAAATTGAAGAAAAAAACTACATTTTATGGATTGGAAGGTTTGACCCGATAAAAAAGCCTGAAATATTTATTCAACTGTGCCGGGATTTGCCAATGTATCAGTTTAAAATGGTTTGTCCGTACGATAAACATTATACAAAAGGCTGGCAGGAATTAAAATCAAAAGCTGAAAAACTAAGTAATCTGACTTTAATTGAAAAAATTCCTTTTCACGAAATTCAGAAAATATTCAACGAGGCCTTGCTTTTCGTCAATACTTCCTATTCCGAAGGATTTCCAAACACTTTTTTGCAATCGGCACTTGCCCAAACACCGGTTGTTTCGTTAAATGTAAATCCCGATGGTTTTATTGATACTTTCGACTCCGGCGTTTTTTGCCATGGCGATTATAGCCAGATGATTGAAGCGGTAAGGTTTTTGATGGAAAACCAGGAAGAAAGGACAAAAAAAGGCCTGAACTTTTACAATTACCTGGCTGAAAACCATGATATTGAAAAAGTAGGCCCACAATTGGTTAATTTTATTCATCGTTTATTGAAATGAAATTCCTTTTTATTGCCCCGCGGTTTCATACAAACCTTTATTACCAGGCCATTTCACTTATTGAAGCCGGAAACCAGGTAAAGGTATTGGTTTTATACAAGGGAGTTTCAGAATATTACGATGGTATTGATATACAGGAAACCGGCCTTTCATTACCCAGCAAAATGCTGTTAAAAGTGGTTTCATTCTTCCGGAAAACCTACCTGAAATCAAACCTTGAATTACGGATACAAAGTCCGGCAAGGGCTTTAAAGAAACAACTGATTGACTACAAGCCGGATGTTATAATTTTAAAAGCCTACCAGGATTTATTGGCCATAAAAGTGCTCATTGTTGCCAAAAGACTTAATATCAGGGTTTTTATGATGACCCAAACGCCCTTTGCCCATATAAAAGGCGCTGCCTGGTTGTTTAAACTTAATATGAAACTATTCAGGATTATGGGTGTTAAAGCTTATATTACGCCTATATTATCAAATTTTGAAGCATTTAAAAAAGCCGGAATTGAGAATGTTCATTACCTGCCATTTGTATATCCGGTTAATACATTGGCCATAAAGCCGGGATTTGATGAAGGATTTAATATAATTTCAGTGGGTAAATTTGTAAAGAGAAAAGACTTGATGCTATTGGTGAAAGCGGTAGAGATACTTAAACAAAAATACAGGCTGAGATTGCATATAATTGGTGAAAAATCAGATATTCAATATTTTAATGAAATTCAAAATTACATTAATGAAAATTCGCTCTCTCCATTTGCGACAATAAGCACCAATTTGTCCTATCCTGAAATTTGCGGCCTTTATCCGCAATACCATCTGTTTGTATTACCAGCCTACGCCGAACCGGCTGCTTACTCACCCGTTGAAGCCATGGCCAACGGTTTACCGGTAATTTGCAGCCATCAAAACGGAACTTCGTGTTATATTGAAAATGGGAAAAATGGATTTATTTTTGAGGCAAAAAATCTTGAAAACTTAACCCTTCAGATTGAAAAGCTGGTTTCGGACCGGCAACTTTGGCAAAACATGTCAGAAAATGCTTACAAGATGGCGGCGGAGAATCATAATCCATTGGATTTCAGTAATAAACTAATGCATTTGGCGAAATTAAAATGAAAAAATATTACGACAGGCAAAACAACCGGCTGGTTTTTATTCAGCAACAGGCCAATGCAGAATTCTGGGATGATCACTGGAAAAATTATGACCCGTTGAATACGCTTCCGAAGTACAGTTTTATTGAGGATTATGTAACGAAAACCACCAAAAGTTTCCTCCCGCTAAATGCTTTAATTCTTGAAGGTGGCTGCGGACTGGGTCAGCAGGTTTATAAACTCCAAAAAAAGGGATTCCGGGTAACCGGAATTGATTTCGCTACAAAAACAGTTGAACTGGTGAATAAAAAAATGCCGGAACTCGACATCAGGTATGGCGATATCACAGCCATTGAATTTCCTGATAATTATTTCGACGGGTATTGGTCGTTTGGTGTAATTGAACATTTTTATGAAGGCTATAAACCTGTAATGCTTGAAATGAAAAGAATTGTGAAGCCCGGAGGGTTTGTTTTCCTTACTTTTCCGCACTTAAGCAGGTTAAGAAAAATAAAAATAAAGTTTAATAAATACGAAGAATTTAAACCAGAACCCTCGGAATTAAAACAATTTTATCAGTTTGCCCTTGATTTTAAACAAGTTGCTCAAGAATTTGAAAGTGAAGGATTTAAACTGGTATTCAAAAAATCACTTGATGGGCTGAAAGGTTTAAAAGACGAACTGGGAATTTTTAGAAAACCTTTGCAAAAGCTTTACGACAGCCGCAATTTTTTTGGAATGGCAATTGCTAAAATAATTTCGCTGTTGATAAGTAAATTTGCTTCACATTCAATTTTGCTTGTTTTAAGAAAAAATAACTAATTTATGTATCCACGTTTGTTACAACGTTTTGATGAGTTTTTGGTTAAATCAGTTGATTTTTATGTCAATTACAGGTGGTACCATTCCCCAATTACATCTAAAATACTAGCCTCAAAAGAAAAATACCTTGAACTGGCAGAAAAAGCCAAAGCAGTAAATTATCCCGAAACCGGTATTTACGAAAAAGAAACCGGTTATGCAATTGATGCTGAATGGTTTCACACACTAGCCTTAAGAACGCAGGTGGTGATAAAAAAATCTGAAATTTGCTATGCCCATGGAAGACTGTTGTATGCCTGCCTTAGAAAATATCTGGAAAAAAATGGAAATTATACGGTAAATATCCTGGAAACAGGTACAGCCAGGGGATTTTCATCGGTTTGCATGGCTAAAGCCCTTGAAGACAGTAATGTTGAAGGGAAAATATTTACCTTTGACGTTTTACCGCATCAAACCAGAATGTACTGGAACTGCATTGCCGACCATGAAGGAAAAATGACACGCGAAGAACTTCTGGCGGGCTATTGTGTGTATACCAATCGCTATATAGTTTTTAAACAGGGCAATACAAGGATTGAATTAAACAAAATGCATCTCGACAGGGTTAATTTCGCTTTTTTAGACGGGTCGCATAGTTTTAAAGATGTGATGTTTGAGTTCAATTATCTGAAAAAAAGGCAAATCAAAGGGGATATTATTTTTTTTGATGATTATTCACAAAACCGGTTTCCGGGAATTGTAAAGGCTGTGGATAAAATCTGCAAGGAATTTGGCTATTCAAAACAAATTCTGTCGGCAGGACAAAACAGGGCCTATGTAATCGCAGAAAAACATTGAATGGCATGAAAATCACTATCAATACCAATTACAATTCAGCTGCCACAAAGGTTTGCGTTACCGACCTTATTCCCAAACTCATACAAACCGGGCATGAAGTAAGGCACAACCATTGGAACGATTATAAAAACTGTGATTTGGTGCTTTTTATGGCCAAAGATGCTGAAATAGAGCAGGTAAGAAGACAAAACCCTAAGGCTGTAGTTGGAATAATGGATCCCAAGCTGGACAGGAATAAAAACCATCAATCGGAAAGCGCTGATTTTCTTCTGGTTAGTTCTGTTGAACAGCGCGATGCTTTACTTTCCATCAATCCCAATATTGTAATTTATTACATGTTTCCTGAAACACCGGTTATTAAAAAAATTCACCAGCCCGTGGATAAGATTTTGATTGGTTACCATGGCAACAAACTGCACCTGCATGCTTTTTATCCTGTTATTTCAAAAGCCCTCGACCTTCTTTCAGAAAAGTACAATATTGAACTTACCGCTATTTATAACATCAACGAACTGGGAAAGTGGAAAAAAGGTCTTCCGGCAAAAATAAAAGTGAACCACTTGCAATGGATTGAAAATGAATACATTAACGATTTATCAAAATGTGACATCGGAATTGTAAATAACCTGAAACCAATACGGAACAATTTGATAAACCTGAGAATACACCCCTTTTGGTCAGAGATTTTTGGCAGGGGTTATGGCTATGATTATACGGATTTGAAAACCCGTTATAAATACAACACCAACCCGGGCAGGATTTATGTTTTCAGCCAGCTTGGAATTCCGGTAGTTTCCGATTTTGTTCCGTCGGCAGTGCAGTTTATACGGCATGGATATTCGGGTTTACTGGCCCACACGGCTCAGGGTTGGTACAATGCCCTTGAATCTTTAATTTTGGATTACAGGTTAAGAAACGAATACAGCCAAAACCTGAAGAAATACATTGATGAAAATTATTCTATATCATTGAATTTTAATAATTTAAACGAGTATCTAATAAGTTTGGTAAATCGTAGGCATGATAAAAAAAACCATTGAATCATTTAAAAATGAGGGTTTTATAAAAACCATTCAAAAAATATACCTTGCCATTTATTACTGGCAAAAGGCTTTCAGGAGAAATTTCATTTTCTTTTTTCATAAGCTGAAAGCCAGGAATGGCCGATACCTTAAAACCATCCACGGAAACAGGATGTTACTGAATATCAATGATGTTGGTATTTCAAAAGAGTTGATTTTAACAGGAATCCATGAAAAAAACAGTACCGCTTACTTCAAAACCATTATTAAAGAAGGCATGCAAATTGGAGAATTTGGCGCTAATATTGGCTATTACGCATTATTGGCTTCAAACCTTGTCGGAAACAACGGCAAAATCTATGCTTTTGAGCCATCACCCGTTAATTTCAAGGAACTTGAACAAAATATTGCGCTGAATAAAAAAGAAAGTTATTTCAACCTCATCAACAAAGGCATTGGAGCCGAAAACACGGTGATGAAATTCTATATTTCAACCAAAGGAAACATGAGCAGCTTTATTGAACGCGAAGAAAGCGGGGAAATAAAAAACATAGAAGTAATTGATGTTCAGGTAATTAAAGCAGATGATTATTTTAAGGATAAACCGCTCGATTTTGTGCGCATGGATGTAGAAGGCTTTGAAACTGATATCATTAAAGGCATGCACGAAATCCTTTCGCGGCCAGGAAAACCAGCCGGACTTTTTATTGAAGTCCATTCAGAATTGCTACACAGAAGAAACAGCTCTGCCGGAGAATTTGTGAAGCATCTGGCAGGTTATGGTTACGAAGTTGAAAAGGCATTTTACCGTGGCAGGGCAGATAATCAGGTCTCATCCACAGCTGAATTACTGAATCATAAAAACCTTGAAAAGGGCTATTGGGAGGCATTTTTCAGCATGAAAACCGACAATCAATGGCAAAAATGATAGTTACCATTCATCAGCCTGAATTTATGCCCTACCTGGGATTTTTTCATAAAATGTTCCTGGCAGACAGGATGGTATTGCTGGATACGGTACAATTCAAGAAAAACAATTTTCAGAACAGGAACCGCATTCAAATTTCCGGTCAACCCAACTGGTTGAGCCTGCCATTGGAAAAAGCGCCGCTTGCCACGCTGATTAAAGACATTAAAATAAATAAAACCGTATTTAAACCCGAAAAACAATTAAAAACCATAGCACAAAATTACGGTAAACACCCGTTTTTCAGCGATTTGTTTCCCATGTTGGAAAAATTATACAACGAAAACCTGTTGTTTTTATCTGAATTTAATTCAGAGTTTATTGTCATGATGGCTGCAAAACTTGGGATAAAAACAGAAACCGTTCTTTCGTCAGCATTGGGATTAAATGGTAAAACAAAGGGAGGTACCGAGGTAACCCTCGAAATAGCTGAATTTTTAAATGCAAAAATATACCTTAGCGGAAGCGGGGGCAAAACTTACCTGCGCACGGGCGATTTTGAGGAAAAAGGAATTAAGGTTTATTTCCAGGAATACAAACATCCGGAATACAGGCAAATGAATGCAAAAAGTTTTTTTCCTTATCTTTCGGTCATTGACCTGTATTTTAACCATGGCCCCGAAAGCCTTTCGTATATTTTAAAAGATAATATTCAGAAAATCAACGATTTGTGATAAAAGAAGAATTGCATAAAATAAAGGAAAAACTGTTGGCTTCAGATAAAAAGAAGCTGCTCAGCATTTCAACTACTGCCAACGTAAACAATCCTGATTTTGTGGTGGGTTCGCTGCGTGAAACCGAAACTACCCTTGCTGGCAATATTATTTTGCGATCCGCTAATTATATCGAAGAAATTATAAGTTTCTTTGATGGCTTGGTAGATTATTTTCTGCTCGACCCGGAAGTGAAGAACGAATTGCATGATCTTGAACAGCATGCGAAAAAGTGGATTAAGAAAAGTAAATATCTGGTTTACAAGCCCAACGATTTTACTGTAGCAGCATTGGACATGTTAATTGCCGTTAAATCGGGAAGCCTGGCCGGAAAAAAAATAGCAATTCTGGGAAGCGGAAATATCGGTGCAAAAACGGCGCTTGTTCTTTGCGAACGGGGCGCACATGTTTATTTATACGATAAAGATGCTGAAAAGTCCGAAAAAGTGGCAATAGGGTTCAACCTGGTGGCAAAAAGCATTCAAAAAATAATTCCTGTTTCAACAATGGAAGAAATAAAGGAAATTGACATTGTAATAGGCTGTACACCAGGAATTAAAGCTATCACTAAAGAAATTGTGATAAAAACGAAAAATTACCTGGTGGATGCCGGAAACGGATGTTTCACAGGCGAGGCCATTGCCTGTGCCAAAGAAACAAACAAACCCATTTATGTTTTATCTTCGTTTCCGGGCTATTACGGAATGATTGAAAACTGGATAAAAACAATGGCGATGAACGAAAGGAAGAAAATAAAAAAAGTTTCTTCATTGGTTTCGCTCATTTCGCCCGGAATTTTAGGAACACGCGGCGATATTCTTGTTGACAATCCTGAAAATCCAACTAAAATAATTGGGATTTGTGATGGAACCGGCGATGTATTATATGGTACAGAAGCTGTGGATGAAATGGAAAAAATCCTTTCAGACATTGATGATCCAGCATTGAAAAAGAAACTCAGAAGCCTATATTTTTAAAATATGATAAAAAATAAAACCATACTTATCACCGGCGGAACCGGTTCGTTAGGCAGTGTGCTTGCCGAAAATCTGATGCAGGAAAATAAAATTGTAGTTTACAGCCGGAACGAAGAGCGGCAGTTTTTATTAAAACAAAAGCTGAATTCAGAAAATGTTGAATTCATCATTGGTGATGTAAGGGATACAGACACGCTGAAATATGCGCTTCGAAAATGTAACCTGGCTATTCACGCAGCAGCCATGAAAGATGTTATTTTCTGCGAAGCGCAACCTGCCCAAACCTGTTTGAATAATATTGAAGGCTCAAGGAGTTTTATTAAAGCTGCTGATGATGCAGGAATTGAAAAGGCGGTTGGAATAAGCACAGATAAAGCTGCATCGCCCTCGAATGTTTACGGGATGACCAAGTACATTATGGAACAATTGTTTTTTGAAGCCAGTAATTACTCTAAGACACACTTTGTTACCACGCGTTTTGGAAATATGATTAACTCAAGCGGCTCCCTGGTAACCTGGTGGAAAAACCATCCTGAATCAGATATCAGGTTGACACACAACGATATGGAAAGGTTTTTTTTCACCCTCAAGGATGCAGTAAATACTGTGGTAAAAGCATTTGAAGTGGCCGGTGCGGGTGAAATTTATGTTCCGAAAATGGACAAGGCAAAAATTAAGGACATACTTACAGTAATTACCGGTAAAAACGAATTTGAAATTATCGGGGTATACCCCGGCGAAAAAATATACGAGGAATTGATTGGGGAGAATGAAAAGTATTCTGCTTTCGAATACGACGATTATTTTCTTATCAAACCAGGCCAAAGAAATACCACAAATACCAAAGCGTATTCAACACACCATGCCCGTCAGTTAAGCACTGCCGAAATTCGGAAACTCATTTACGGGTAATATTTTTATTCCTTTTTAAAGAATATTCCTTAATTTTGGTTTAGAAAATTTGATAATGGAATTAAGCGATTATATTAAAAGACAGATACTTGAATTTGCCAAATCAATTGAGGAACTGTTGACCAAAGTTGAAAAGAATAAAAAATCCGGTCAATTTGAAGAAGCCATCCAACAAGTTGATCTGGGATTGCTTGAATTGTTAAACAGAAATATTGAAGAGCTGACAAATACACCCCCCGAAAGTTTTTTGCCTGGCTTATTGACAGAGACAGGTATAAACAGTAAAAATCTTGAATTAATGGCAAAATTGTTTCTTGAAACCGGTCGATTATTTGAACACGTAAATGAAAAAGAAACAGCTAAACGTCTTTACACCCGGTCACTTCATATATACCAGTACCTGTTAAAATCCGAAATGGATTTTCCTTACGAACGCCACCTGAAAATAAAGGAATTGAAAGAATTATTGCTTCAATAATTACTCGTAATGTACGTAAAAGTACACCGAAGTACCAAAACCGTACATCCGCGAATATTTATTTATTGACAACATTGTACACAATACTTTGATAAACAAATAGTTGTCCTGTTTGGCATTTGAATTGGTAACTAATGAAGTGTAATTTGGTAACTAAATCAACTTGGGGGGAAATAGTATGAGAAAAATTGCATTTCTTTTAGTAATGGCGCTGCTAAGCGCAACTTTTGTTTTTGCACATGGAGGCGACTATGTAAAAACTTCAAAAGGGGTTTATTTTATGAAAAAAGTCCGTTTTGGTGTTAACTGCTGTCTTGTTGGTATTACTGATAAAGGGGAACATATGAATTTTCAGAAAGCCGACATCATCAGTTTTTCGAAAAACGGGGCTATGTACGAAAAAATGCCTGTTTACAAAAATAACCAGTTAACAGGCGAAGAGGAATTTATGAAACTTGTTTCTGTTCGTAATGGAATGAAACTTTACGAATACGAATACATTAGTAAAAAATCAGGCGAACAGTCCAGAAGGTATTATGTATTTAAAGGAGACAAGCTCATTGTTGAAATGAACAACACAAACAGACAAACACTGACCGATTTTTTCAACAGGGAGTAAAAATTAAATTTATTGTCCTCTTAAAAGCAATTGCGCAGGCAGTTGCTTTTTTTTGTTCAATTTTAGTTCATTCCGGATCCATTTGCTTTCGATTTATCTTTTAAAGCCTGCTGCTGTATTTTAAATCAGAAAGGTAAACAGTACCAGTAAAATGCAGACAATGGTTAAAATACTTGCAGTATACAACAGGAATTTCTTCTTGTTCGAAGCACCTACAGCACTTAAAAGCACGGCTATTTCAGAAATTGATTTTGCATAATCCGTGTTTTCCTGTTTGGAATGAGCTCCTTCCAATAAAGCCTGACTGTTGTCCAGCTTGGAATAGTATTCCTGTGCGGCATTAGTAAGTGAATCTAATTTTTGATCAAAGTACTCCCTTCGGTATTTATATTCTTCAGAAAGGGTATCTGTAATGAAATTTAATTCATCCTCTTCCATACTTAATTCTTCGTAAGCATTGGTAATTTCAATACTATCGTTCATGGCTTGTTCCTGCAGAAATTGCGCGTTATCGTAATCATCGTTAATCCCTGTTGCAATGATGGAAACAACCGACATCACAATAGCAATAATAGTGGTATTGTGCGTAATGATGGTTTTAAAAAAGGAATTCATTTTGATATCAGAAATATCGGCATTGTTTTGATTTTCGCCTGAATTGTTGTTTTTATTATTTTCCATTTGTTTTAATCTATTTAATTGAATATTAAAGTCCTAAAGAAGCTATAAATATAATCTGCCATTTAAAACCGGTTAAATCTTATTTATAAAAAGATTGATAATATTTGAATTTTAATAAATAGGATTCCTTATTGGACATAACTTTTAAATCAAATGGGTTTAGTTTTTTAATTAAATTATAAATGTTTTAATACCTGAATTTTACCCTATTTTATTTTAAAAAAATTTCTGGCTACGTATAAAAAATTTAATCCTGCACATAAAGGGATTTCGATGAGAAAAATGGACTATACGGAATGGTTACAGGGGTGAGTCAGCTGAAACCAACCCGGAACCAGGCAGTTTATGATTCATAGCTTTATTGTTTTGACGGACTTGTGTAAGATCTGAAAATTTAAACCATTTATGGGTTAATAAAAATCTATTAAAACATTGTTCTATACTTTCATTCATTTATGAAAGACTTATGCAGGGATACCTGAAATAACCAGAAATAAAGAACCCGGGAAGTTTAAGAAATATTTCGTTTTCATTTGCGAAAACCGAATAAATTCAAAACCAATTCCCGCGTTTGCCCAAACAATTTACCCTCTTTGCCAGGCAGAGGGGTGCTGGGGGTGAGTTAGTAAAACTGCTTTTCAAACTCCTCCCCGGCCCTTCTCTAATTCATTAGGCCCTTCGACAATATGCTCAGGGCCCAGGGTGACTGACGCCTAGACCATTCACTTTATTTGAAAATTTTTCTAATGCTTATCATCCTGAAAATCAGACCCCAAAGGTTTCTAAAACCTTTGGGGTCAATTATCTACGGAAACCGAAAAGTTTTAAAGCCAAATAAAGCCTCCCCTCAAACAGTCACCCCTCTTTGCCTTGCAGAGAGGGGAAGGGGTGTGAGTCACGCAAAACACCCCGAATTGGGATGTCTATATTTGGTTACTTGAGGTAGTTTTTACATTGGCTTACGCCTAATTATAACAGCACGGACGGGACGTCCGCGCTATCAGGGTGTATTTGGTATGTTAGCAAAAATAAAGGAAACTTAAAGCATAATCATAAGCATGGCATACAAGTCTTCGCTGGCCTGGGGCTTGCATTTCTAAAACAATTAAAATTAATGTTTCTTAATCTTTAACATATCATCTTCAACATATAAATATTTTTTATTTCGAAAATACCAAAGACTCCAATTTAGATAATCTTCATTAGATATTCCTAATCTACCCATGAAACCACTTACGGATCTATTACTTTCAATTCCTGTAAGTTGAACAATAAAATTTACTTCTTCATTGCATCTGTTTAATAATTCTGAACAAATTTCTGGTGGTAATTCTTTTATATGTAATAACGAATCCAGATATTGAAATTTAGATGACAATATTGAATCTGCAATGTTAATACAATCTTTTTGTGCATTTATCAGATTATTAATGAATATAACCACCAAAATTGTAATAATTCTATAGTTCATTACTTTTTTATGTTATAGTATTTATTAATATAATTAATTGTTTCAATAGAATTGAGACTTTTAGTAATCTGTAATCTTTTAATACTAATTATCTTGCCATTTTCAATGGAAGCCTCAAGATAGCCTTTGTTTCCATTTGAAAGTATATATGGCCAAATAACTTTTCCTGTTCCAATATCCACATTATAACCTCTGTAATTTGTAGTTGACATAATGTAAATTTTAGAGTAAATTTCATCTCCAATTCTTATATCTGTAGACATTAAATTCTCAATATCTCTTGCATCCCTATGATGAAATGGGAAATCATCACATTCTCTTTGTCTTCTTATTTGTTCATATAAATTATGGCTTAATTGGACGACAGAATTGCCAAAACCTTCATCACCAAATAGTTTTAATTGTTTAACATCTAAAAATGAACCTGCCTTTCTTCCAAGATTGTAAAAATCTAAACCTGTTGGTAAGTCATCTACCAAATTAATTGTTATTTTTGATGTAGAAAGATCCGCAGCTGAGTTAAGTAATTTATAAAACTCTTCTTGTTCTGGGGTCATAGGACCTTTTTTGGTCGTTTTAGTGAGAATTAGTATATTCCCATTCATACTAGCTTTATAAAACCCTCCTAATCCAATATTTGCAACATCACAATAATCTTGTTGAAGTTGAGTATTCTCACTAATTAACTCTAATGAATCACCATTTACATCAATTAACTTAATTGGATTATTAGCAGCATATTGGTAAGGAGACATGAAATGATATTTCTCCGCAAAGGCGTCTTGGGTAAAAAATCTCCCGATCTGCGCATCATAAAACCTGGCCCCGTAATCATACCAATCCAAACCGAGTTCGTCCTGTAATTCTTTTTCATTGTAAAGGTAGGAATTTTTTTTCAAACTCATCCCCGGCCCTTCCCTAAGGCTTTAGGGAAGGGTGACTGACGCCTAAAACTGTTGAGCTAATTTGGAATATCGATTTCCCCTCTTTGCCTGGTAACTTTTTTCGAAACTACAATAAGCCATAAAATTAAACTCAGCAGCATAAGCAAAGCTCCACGCCCCTCTCTTTTTGCCAAAGAAAGGGGTTGGGGGTGAGTTAAGCTATAAAGCCCTGCGTTGGCAAGGCTCTTTATCTTTTTTTCGCTGGCACAAATTATGAAACCCTTAAAGTACAATCGCTTACGGGGGAAATATTATGGCAAATTAAAGTCGCAGCTTCTTTGGGTTTCGTCGGTTATCCCAAAATGTTATTAAACGAACAACTCCATTCATAACCCGGTAATAAAGTGATGTTTGCCTGGTAATTACACCTCTTTTTACTTCCTTACCCACTATATTTGGGCACATACCAGGGTTATCTGCAATCTGGAAAATTAGTTTATTGGTCTTCTGCACAAAGGTTTTGGCACTGCTCTCTGACCAGTTTTCTTCAATATAATTTACAATTTTTTCAAAGCTGTCCACAGCCCTTTTAGTCCACTGTATCTTCAGAGCCATTTTTTGTATTTTTTCATCACTTCTTCATGTTCAACAACTTCACCTTTCTCAGCTTGTTCAAGACCTTCTTCAATTTCAATTTGCAGGTCTTTTGGTAAATCTTCCCATCTAAGTCCTTTTGCTGAAGGTACTGGCTTATGGGTAATCAATACATAGATTGCTTTTAGAAGGTTCTCGTTTTGAATCTCATTTATTAAATTAATGAGTTCCGATTTAAGTTCCATTGTTCCCATAACGTTCTTTTTTACAAAGATAATTGATTTATTAATGATAAAAACCTAACATTTTATACTTTTTTTGGCATTTAAAAACATAACAATTCCGGATTTTGGCTGTTTTTGGTTTGTTAAATTTTGTAATTCCTATGCTGGCAGCAGTTATAGAAATTTAAAGTATAATTTTAAGCACGGACGGGGCGTCTGCGCTATCGGGTAAATTCAAGGCAAGTCAAGTTAATTTAATAAATGCCTTTATTTATAAATCTTAAAACACCCCGATTTGAGATGTTACTATTTTGTTACTTTTAGTATTTGCTATGCTGGCACAAGTTACGCTATCTCTAAAATTGCTCCATTCTGGGCAATTATTCCTTAAAATAAAACTTTTTACTTAAACTTGATGAGCTCCAAATGACCTGCTTTTTATTTGTTTTATTGTAGACTTTTTCCCTAACAATCTTATCTACAATAGACAAATCAATTTCCTCCTCTAGAATGGCTTTGTTTAATTCAAATGCAAATATACTATTATTGCCCTCACTAATATAAACAGGTTGTGCCCATGGAGAACAAGAATAAATTATAAATGTCTCATTTGGTAAAAAGACCTCAATATTTAAATGTGGACCTGTTGTGAAACGTTTTTTATTGGTTCTAGGCAAATCTATGATGATAATATTTAATTTATTTTTTATTCTCTCAAGTCTTTCCAAAATATCATGAATACTTATGGTATTGGTCCAAACTTCTTCAATAATATTGACTTCTTTGTCAATAGGAATAAAATAATTTCTACCATCTACCTGAATACCGTTACCAGTAAAATACAACAATCCTGTTAAAGATTTATCATCCCGCAATTTAATAAGGAATGTATCTATAGCATTTGCAATTTCATCGTATTTTTTATCAATCAATATAGTAACATCGAAATTTACTTTTTCCAATGTTTCCTTCATTAGTTTGGCATCATTTGCAGCAAATTTAAATGTGTCGCGGCTGTAATTGCAGTTTCCAATAATTAATGCAATGCGTTTCGGTGGTGTCGCATTTAAAGACTGTACCTTATTTGCCTTTTGTTTGTCAGGATAAGTTCCTTCTTTATAATTATCGGAATATTTTGTATTACTAAATAAACTAAAAAAGAAAAGACAATTTATTGTAATTATTAAAATCACTTTCGAGTCAATATTTCTCATAAATAAAATTTTATAACGAATTCATTATTAAGAAGTAACTGAACTTTCAATATTTCCGCTGGCAGAATCATATTTATTACTATTTGCTCCATTATAGCGGAAGTTTTATTAACTAGTGCCAGCATAGAATTAACAGACAATGCAATGCCAATCAAATATATGAAATTATTATTGGTTTTGAGTAATTCATTTGCTTTTGAACAAAAGCTCAATTATATCCATGAAAACCCTGTGCTGGCATGGTTTGTAGATAATCCGGTAAATTATACATTTAGTGCGCTGTTGATTATTCCGATGGTAAAGGATATGTTAAGATTGCTTCGGCCAGATAATATTCTAATCTCCCTTTGAGGTAGCTACGCTGGTCCAGGTTTTGAAAACGATGTTGCACAAGTTACGCTATTGCTATGCTTGCTACATATGGTGTTCATGGCTACAGGCACGGGCAGCTTGTCCGCGCTAGCCTGGGAAGGGGGTGAGTTAGTAAAACCACCTTTTCAAACTCATCCCCGGCCCTTCTCTAATTCATTAGGCCCTTCGACAATATGCTCAGGGCCCAGGGTGACTGACGCCTAAACCATTCACTTTATTTGAAAATTTTTCTAACGCTTATCATCTTGAAAATCAGACCCCAAAGGTTTCTAAAACCTTTGGGGTCAATTATTTACGGAAACCGAAAAGTTTTAAAGCCAAATAAAGCCTCCCCTCAAACAGTCACCCCTCTTTGCCTTGCAGAGAGGGGAAGGGGTGTGAGTCAGGCAAAACACCCCGAATTGGGATGTCTATATTTAGTTACTTGTTGTAGTTTTTACATTGGCTTACTTATAGCAGCACGGACGGGACGCCCGCGCTATCGGGGTACTCTCATTTTTACTTCCTAAACTCTAAATTTTTTTTTATCCCTTCAATTTGCTGTTTGAATGTGGAAAGATTTTCATTAATAATATTCCACAAAATTTGGTAATCAACACCAAAATATCCATGAATTAAGCGATTGCGCAATCCAATTATTTGTTTCCAATTTAGATTTTCAAACTCTGTAAAGATACTATCAGATAAGCGATTGGCTGCTTCACCAATTATTTCAAAATTCCTAATAACCGCATCAGTTGTTTTATCATCAACCAAAAATTCATTGTAATCGAGGCCTTTTACAAACTTTTCTATTTTCCCACATGCTTCAACAATGTCATCTAATAAAAGAATATCGCTTCGTTTAGACATATTTTAAATCGTTTTTTATGTGTTCAAAATATTTTGGTTTGATTGCATTGCGTGAAACTAAATCAACCTTTTGATTTAAAATATGTTCCAATTCATCAGCAAGGTCAATAAATCCAATTCCAATTGGCTGTGTAAAATCTACCAGGATGTCTATATCGCTGTTTTCTGTATTTTCGTTTCTGCTCACCGATCCAAAAACTGCCAGATAATTAATATGATATTTTTGAAGAAGATATGACTTATAGTCATTTAACTTTGATTGTATATCAGCAAATGCTATCATACTCTAACTTTATCAAATTCTTACTTTTGATGTAAAAATACTAAAATTCGATGTAAATGCAATTTTCAGATTATCAATTGACCTTATCTCTTATTGAATTCTCAAACAATTGCAAGTCTATTTTGTGAAATAGTTATGATTGTACTGGCCAGATAATATTCTAATCTCCCTTTGAGGTTGCTACGCTGGTTCAGGTTTTGAAAACGATGTGGCACAAGTTACGCTATTGCTTTGCTTGCAACATATGGTGTTCATGGCTACAGGCACGGGCAGCTTGTCCGCGCTAGCCTGGGGGGACTTTCGCGCTATCGGGTGATTGTCCGAGATAGCCTGGATAGTTAATTCAAGGCAAGTCAGGTTAATTTAATAAATGCCTTTATTTATAAATTTTAAAACACCCCTAATTGGGATGTTTCTATTTGGTTAATTGTTGTATTTGCTATTCTTGCCCAGGTTTTGAAAACTTAAACCATAATGCTTGCATTAAGCTTGGAACATTAAAGGATTTCATTGGAACCAGATACAAGCTTATGCCAGCTAGCAAATAATGTCATTCTTCTAAAGTAGAAATAAATATTTTTAAATTTTCTTTATCATAAAAATGAAAATTAACGAAGTAAAAATCAACAATCTTATTTATCCGTTTTTCTTTACTTATTAAATAAAGGGGATTTAACGGTTGCATCATAATAATTAAATTTTGTATCTCCATTGCAAGTTCTTTATTACAAATCCCAAGCTCACGAATTATAATTTCTTTTATTAAGCCTGTTGAGTCTATTTCAATTGTGAATAATATAGATTTATTGGATAATAAAACTTTTTCAATCTTTTGTTTATTAACAATATCATAAATTTCCTTGACCAAATTATCATATCCAATATTAAATAGGAAATTATTTTTTTGATATGTTGGTTGAGCATATGTTATACTATCCGCATAAATTAAATCAATCTGAGCCTGGAATAAATAGTTATTTAGGATAAATAATAATAGAATTAAAATTATTTTTCTCATAATTGCACTTTTAAAAATAAAAAACTACATTTCATTTATAGCTTTTTTACCGGGCTGAGGATCTAAATAAATTGAACCATTAAGTCCTTGAACGCTTTTCAATTGAGTAGGGCCAGCTGCATTTATTCTTGTCCATCCTTCTTCAATTCCGATTGAATTTCCATCATTTTTAACCGACAAAGGCGTTTCTCCAGTCCAAATATCCAATGGTTGTCCTTCACGCATCACACCTGGGCCATAGTCTCCATTTAGATAAATGGTCTGATTAGTAAAAGAGACCATTGATAATGATTGAATTGCACTAACCATATTTTGGTCGTCAGCAAGGTTACAAGCATTAAAAACAAAAGTTCCATTATCTCCAGTACCAACCATTAGATCAAATAAAGCAGTAATATCATTGTTTTTATCAGTTGAATTCTTACTAGGATTATTTAAGTATGCCATAATTTGTGCAGGATCTATAAAACCATCACTATTATCAGGACTAGTTAACATTTTTCTTTTGCCCGTATCCACACCTCCCTTGAATACTCTAACACCATGTAATGTTAAAACTATTGTTGATGGGAATTTATTGCCATATCTCTCCTTTACAGCGGCTAATGCTTTTTGAATATTTGAACTTCTTATGATTTCAAATGTACCTTGCCTACCATTTTTAATCTCAGGGAAGTCTCCATTTTTAAAAACCGCAAGATACAAATTCGGCGGAGGATCACTTTCAAGGTACGATTTTAAAAATGCGTTAATCCCTCTAGATATACCCATCATATCATCCATCTGAGCTGTCACTGGATCCATCCCTTGAGGATCAATGATAACAAGAGGATTATTAAGTACATAACATAATGGTGACCAGTCGTAATATCTTTCAGCATGTGGGTCCAAACTATGCCACCTCCCAATCACCGCATCATAAAACCTGGCCCCATAATCATACCAATCCAAACCGAGTTCGTCCTCTAATTCTTTTTCATTGTAAAGGTAGGAATTTTTTTAGGAAATTTTGACTTAAAACGTTCTCCTGGTGGAATTGTTTAAATATTTTAGATTAGAACCTGAATAAGTAATTAACGCTTAATGAAACTTAAAAAAAGTACTACTTATGTATTAAAACCGTAATCAATTTATTATCTTTCGTAAATTTTTTAAATTAATCCCTGAAATTATGAAAAAGCTTTTGTTATCAAGTTTCCTTATTGTTTTGGCGTTGAATGATTTCGCACAAAATAAAACCAGTTTTCTTCCCGGATATTTAATTCATTTAAATGGGGATACCATAAAGGGTTTCATCGAATTTAAAGACTGGCCTAAAAATCCTGAAACCATCACTTTTAAAAGTCAGTCAGGCGAAAAAACAATAGCGTACAAACCCTGTGATATTAAAGAATTTGGCGTGAACAACGAAAAATACCAAAGCCATGCAGTTACCATCGACAACGATCCTTTCCGTGATGATGAGTTACCCTTTTCTGACAAAGCAAATTATCTCACAGACACTGTATTTTTACAGGTTTTGGTCGAAGGCCCCAAAAGCTTGTATTACCTCAAGGATCAAAACTTAAAGGAACATTTTTTTATTTACCAGGACAGTACAATAAAAACCCTTATTTACAGGCGGTATAAAGAACATTTTAAATCAGCAACCTATTACGACGATTTTACACAAAACATGAAAGCACCTGCTGTTAAAATAAAGATAATCAGCCTTTTCAGAAACCAATTGACCTATTATCTGAACGACTGTCCCGAAATAAATCCTGAAATCGCAACACTTAAATACAAGAGAAAAGACCTGACTGGTATTTTCAAAAAATATTATAAGATGACCGGTAAAATAACCAATTTTCAAGACAAGTCGAATAAGGCAAAACCTGAATTTGGCGTTTTAGCAGGGGCAACCTTAACTTTCCCAACATTCAAATCGTCATCGTCTGCATTCGACTATCTCACAAAAACTTCATTTCCAAAATCTGCTGATTTTACCGCCGGTGTGTTTTTGAATTTCAGTTTTCCCAGAAACCATGGAAGAGGTTCATTCAATAATGAGTTATTCTATGTTTCGTACGAATCAACTGGTCAATACACCCATACTGAAAACCAGAATATCTATTCGGTTTATAGTTCCAAAATTGGTGCTTCGTATCTGAAATTAAACAACTTTTTCAGGTATAAATTTCCGGTAAAAAAATCATTTTTCTTTTTAGATGGTGGGATTTCAAGCGGCATTGAATTGTCTGAAACCAACGAATTAACCATTGTAGATCATGTTTATTCTGTTGAAAATATTTCTGAGGAGAAGGCTTTGAAATCAACCAGAAAAGGAGAATTTGGCCTTTTATTGGGCCCGGGATTTTTATTTAAAAATATTTCTTTCTGCTTAAAGTACGAATTGAACGGAGGATTGTCAAATATGAACACCCCCTCCTCACCTGTTCACCGACTCTATATGATCGCAGCCTGGAAATTCTAAAATCAAAGGGGCTGCCGCCCTAAACCGGCAGCAGCCCCAAAATAAACCTCGTTAATAGAAAGCTTTTGTAATTGTTTTAATAACCGGGATTCTGAATCAATAAAGTGTTCCGGTTCATCTCGTCCCTCATAATCGGGAAGAAATAGCATTTGTTGTCCCATGCCCTGGCATCACCCGGCGTGTCTTTTTTAGTAAATGTAGCATTACCCCAGGTAGTTCCATCAGGTTGACGATAAGATGTGGCAACATCAGAGAAATATTTTACATCAACTGCAGATGTCTGGTGATAGGCTACGGGGCCTATAATCCAACGGCGTACATCCCAGAAACGGTGATCTTCAAATGCAAGTTCAATTCTTCTTTCATGCCGAATGGCCTGTCGCAACGTGTTTCCTGTTAAACCAACCAATTCTGGTTGACCTGCACGTTTCCTTATCATATTCAGGTAAGTTAACGCTTCAGCATCCTGGCCGAGTTCATTACAAGCTTCGGCATAGTTCAGGTAAACTTCTCCCAGGCGGATATGCTTAAACGGAACTGTTTGTTTTACATATTGGGGATCTTTGGTAGGATCGACCCATTTCCTTAAATAATAGCCAGTTTTTCCACCGTTCCAGTCTTCAATCGGGCCTTGTCTTGTATCCAAACCGGGAACAGCAAGGGTTGTAGCATCAGTTTTATACACATGTCCTACCTGTATCTTACTATAAGGATCAATTGTCAAAGCATCTGAAGGGCGGGTTCTCCATTGTACCCCTTCATATAATATTGAAGCATAGAACCTGGCATCCCTGTTTAAATAGGGATTTGCCTTCTGCGCTGGATTGTTCCAGTCAAAACTGCTTCCATCCTTCATCTCGTATTCATCTACCAAATCACCAAGCGGTGTATTGTTTCCCCAGTTGTGGTAACCATTGGGCCCACAATACAGAGCAGGGTTGTATCCATCCCAATCCTCATCAGTTTTCGGGGTAAAATATTGTAAAAGAATATCTTCATCGGTTCCCATCGAAGTGAAGTATTCAACAAAGTTTTGAGCAATCGAATCGCTTGGATCTGGATCTGCTTTATACAAACTATACATTCCCATATCAATTACTTCTTTGGCAGCATCGCGTGCTTCAGTCCATAAAGCAGTCCTGTTGGCGCCTACATATCCTAGCAATTCCGGATTTGCAAAACCGGAAGCATAAGTGTTTTGTAAATGGTGTAAATCGCTGGCTGCATAAAGCAACACTCTGGCTTTCAAGGCCATGGCAGCTCCTTTTGTAGCACGTCCGGCATTATCACCTTCCTGAACTTCAGGCAGGTACATGGCGGCTGAATCACACTGGCCAATAATGTAATCAATACATTCTTCGTAGGTATTCCTGGCTACGGAATAATCTTCATTTAAACCATATACTTTGGTTATAATCGGAACACCTCCATACAAACAGGTCAGGAAATGATAGGTCCAGGCGCGGGTAAAATAAACTTCACCCTTCATACGTTCCACCCATTCTGTTTCATCGGTTTCGAGACCGTCGATTTTCGAAAAGAAAATATTGGTACGCCTTATATTTTGGTACAAGGGTTCCCAACGATAATGTAAGGTATGTTTTGAAGCCCAATCTACCTGCCAACCCAGTAATCTATCCTGGGTTATCAGCCCTTTATTAAAATTGGTCACATCCCAATCAGGAGTAAAAAAGGATTCATCGGAATAGTCAGACAATCTTTCAATGGCAAAAGGCCATCCCAAAGAATTCCTGTACATTGTGTTCACAAATGTTTCAATCAGGGCCGGATCACTCCAAACCGCCTCTTCCGAAAATTTGTCGAGCGGTTGTTTGTTTAAAAATTCGTCAGGGTTCTGGCAAGATGCAGCCAACACCAGCACTGCCGCCATGACCATTATATTAATAAATTTTCTCATAATTCAAATTTTTAGAATGTTAATGTTATACCACCGTTAAGTACTTTAGATAACGGGTAAGAGGTACCCTGTTCAAGTTCCGGGTCAATTAGTTTTAGTTTGTCGAAGGTAATCATGTTAAAGGCGCTGAAATACACCCTGAAAGCCTGTATACCAATTTTTTTATTGATGCTGGCGGGCAGATTATAGCCCAGTTCAAGGTTTTTAACACGGAGGTAGTCAGAATTCTTTACCCAGAAGGTATTACCCTGGCTTCTCCAATATTCATTGTCCCTTTCCCATGCCCGTGGGTAGGTAGTGGAAGGATTTTCAGGCGTCCATCTGTTGTCGGCATATTCTTTATAATAATTTCCAATGGTTCCTGATTCCGGGTTGATATAGCGGATAACTCCGGCTGCACCCTGCACCAGCATGGCAAAATCGAATTGTTTGTATTGCAGGGAAATATTTAGCCCACCAACATATCTGGGTGTAGTGGTTAAATAAGTTCTTCTTCTGTCCAAACCATCAATAACCCCGTCATCATTATAATCCTTGAAAATAACATCCCCGGGTTGTGCACCGGCCCAGTGGGGATAGGCATCCACAGCTGCCTGGTCGGCAAATACACCCATGGATTCATAATGAAGTTCTGATCCATAAGGATATCCAGTTGTTTTCTGGTATTCCGGAATACCTGGAGTTTCGTCCCAGAATTCAATCTTGTTTTTGGCATAGCTTCCGTTTACGGACACATTGTATTTAAATTCTCCAATATTGCTGGCATACCCTACCATAAATTCAAAACCATTGTTCGACATTTCGCCCAGGTTTTCTTTTGGAGGGGTAATACCCGCTGAAGCAGGAATGGAGGCATTTTTGCTAATCAACATTTGTTTCCGGTAGTTATGGAAATAATCGAAGGAAATGGCCAGCTTATTGTTTAACAGGTTGGCATCGAAACCGATATCGCTGGAAGTGGCCACCTCCCAGGTTACAGCAGGATTGGGAACCACCGTTTCAATCAGGAGTTTATTATCAACAGATTGTCCATAAACATAAGACCTGTTGTCAACATATCCATAAGTTGACATAAACTGGTATGGATCAATCCTGTCGTTCCCGGTTTGCCCCCATGAACCTCTCAATTTAAAGTTGTTGATGAAAGAAATGTTATTTTTCCAGAACCCTTCTTCAGACATTCTCCATCCGGCAGAAATACCGGGGAAGAAGCCAAAACGGTTGCCGGATCCAAATTTATCAGAACCATCGTACCGCCATACAAATTCAACAAGGTATTTTTGTCCATAATCGTAATTTACCCTGCCGAAATAACTCATTAAGGCATATTGCCAGGCACTTCCCGAGTTTGACATGTATTCGTCGGTAGCTCCGGCAAACAACTGGTCAACAGCCGTAGAAATATAATTTTTACGGAAAGCCCAGAAATCATCACCATTCCCGGTTCTTCTTTCTGTTCCGGCCATTATTTTAAGGTTGTGCATGCCTGCAATAGAAGTTTCATAAGTGACGTAGGCATTAATGGCATAATCCTGCTGGTCTTCCATTGTTTCTGTAAGTTGGGGAGCATCCAGACCTCTTTTTCCTTTAACGGTGATATGTTCATCGTTGCCGTCCCAGGTGTACAAGTACCAGGGAGTTTCCCACCTTTTGTCAAACCTGACATCTTTATCTACAGAGCCATTGGCAGTGATGGTCAAACCTTTTACCCATGGAATTTGAATATTCAGCCTCAGGTTTGAGTTAAATACATACCTTTTATCATTATCATACCCGGTCGCATCGGTAGAGGTTACGGCAGGATTGTCACCATATTCAATATCCGGCCCCGGATCGCCGTTGGGCCAGAAGGCAGGCATATCAGGTTTACCACGCATCAGCATCCTGAAAATGGAACCTGCCGAACGGGTGGGGAAATGCCTGTTTTCCATACGGCCTGAAAGATCGAGACCTAAACTGATGCTTTTGGTAATTTTAGCATCAATATTGGTCCTTAAATCATACTGTTTGTAATAAGTAGCACTGTTTTCGTACACCCCATCCTGGAATTTGGTTCCCAACGAAAGGAAATACTTTAAAGCTTCGGAACCTCCGTTTACGGAAAGGTTTGCATTGTTCTGGGCACTCCAGGGTTTGAAAACGGTTCCAAACCAATCGGTGTTTGGGTGTCCCCAGGGATCAGACCCATCCTGGAACAACTGCAAGTCCTCTTCAGTATATTTCTGATTACGTCCTAATTGGGGAGCGCCATAATATGCAATTTCGTTCAGCATGGAAGCATACTGCTGTGCATCTGCCATTTCGGGTACCCTTGTAGGTTTGGCCCAACCCATATTTCCATTAAAAGTAATGGTGGGTTTTCCGGTTTGCCCGCGTTTGGTGGTAACCAGGATAACCCCGTTGGCAGCCTGCGATCCATAGATAGCTGCAGAAGCATCCTTCAAAATAGTAATATTCTCTACATCATTGGGATTAATCCTTTCCAAATCGCGGTTTGGAATTCCGTCCACAACCACCAAAGGCCTGTTGTCACCAATAGTATTTACCCCACGAACAATCAAATTGGCCCCGTCGTATCCGGGCTCACCGCTGGAGGTAGTTGATGTAAGACCAGGTAAAGTACCAACAAGACCCTGTGAAAGGTTGGTAACAGGTGCACGTTTGATATCTTCGCCTTTGGCAGCAACAACCGCCCCGGTGCTGGTCACTTTTTTAGTGGTACCATAACCGGTAATTACCACCTCTTCAATGTTTTCCGAACTTTCCTGCATTTCAACATCAACAGAGGTTCGGCCACCCAATGCTATTTCCTGGTTTGTAAACCCAATATAGCTAAATACCAGGGTAGCATTCGGATCAGAAACGTCGACGGTATACTTTCCTTCTGCATCCGTCATTCCACCAGTAGTTGTTCCTTTTATCTGAACATTTACCCCTGGCATGGGCATTTTATTATTGTCTGTAACCACACCGGTTACCTTAATCTGCGCCCCTGCGTACTGGAATCCGGTAACAAGGAACAGCAGCAATACCAAAAGAGCTCTCGCCCATGGCGATTCCTTAAATTGTTTTTTTTTCATACTAAGTTTATTTAAAGTTAGATTTTTAGCAGCAAATCATCCCAAATCATGAAGGGATAAATTTGCATAAACTCAAAGGTAAATTATTACAATTTAAAGTCAGGTAGCATTTTATTCAAATTATGTAGCATTTTGTATACACGATATGTTTCAAAACCGTAAAGAATTGTTATATTTACAATTACAATTTAACATTTTTTTACAATTTTTTCCTTTTTTTTTATTTTAGGTGGCATGGTGCAAAAGATTATATTTTTTTTACTCTTTACTTTTCTGTCTGCTTTTTATCATTTTGGAAAAGTTGAAGGCCAGTTTCAAAATTATGAATTTCAAAAGATTACAATAAACGATGGGCTTTCAAATAACCGGGTTCAGGCCCTTCTGCGCGACAGCCGGGGTTACCTTTGGATTGGGACGCCCACCGGACTGAACCGATTTGACGGACTCATTATCCAGAATTTTTTAAACGTAAAATCAAATTCAAATACCTTACTTCCGGCCAATGTTCAATGCCTTATCGAAGATTTATCAGGTAATATCTGGATTGGGGCTTCTAATGGATTGTTTATATATGATAGAATATTTGGTTCATTTAAACAATATTTTCCACAATACAAGGAAAATAATTTAATGAGCCGCGGGGACTTCAGTGTTTTCTCCGTAATGCCTGATAAACAAAGTAATATCTGGATTACAACAGAAACCGGGTTAAAAAAACTTGATGTAACAACGGGCAGGATTTTACAATATGATTTACCTGAAAAAGCCATAAATTCGCAGGATGAACATCCTGTAAGGGCTTGCTTCGACAAACACGGTTCAATATGGCTCGTGAACCAAAATGAGAAACTTTGGCGATTCAACATAAATACTGAAAGATATGAATCCTTTACGGATGAAATATTCAGCAAAGCACTTGAAAACAGTAAAACTATTGCCATCGATTCTTCAGGGACTATTTGGATAGGAACAGAGGGCAATGGTCTTTTTTCATACAATCCTTTAAACCGTAAATTTAACCATCTCAGCACCAATGGAAACAATACGGGAACACAGGGAAAATTTATAAAATCGCTCTTTGTGGAAGGAAGCAGTTACCTATACATTGCTGTCGATTTGGGGGGGATAAACCGGCTGGATTTGACCACTGGTAAATTTGAATATTGCAGGATGGACAAATCGTATGAAAACGGCCTGAACAGCGATGCAATTTGGTCGGTTTATAAAGACAATGAGGGGATTTTATACGCGGGAACATCTGTAACCGGTCTGAATATCAGCAACCCAAAGAGCAACCGGTTTAAAACCTATAAAAGTAATTCATCTGATGAAAACTCGCTTATCTATAATGTAATTTTTAAATTTTTTGAAGATTCAGAAGGTAAAATATGGATTGGTACCGATGGAGGGGGGTTAAGTATTTTTGACCCTGCCACCGGAAAATTTACCAATTACCGCCACAATCCGTCTGATCCGAATAGCATAAGTGGAAATGCCATTAATGCATTTGCCGAGGATAAGGAACATAATGTATGGATCGGGGCCTGGGGCGCAGGCCTTAACCGCTTTGACAGGAAAACTAAAAAATTTTACCATTATATGCCCGACGATAAGGACACTACTTCCATATTAAACCCAAATGTTTGGGACTTATACCCCGATTCTACAGGAAAACTATGGATTAGCTATAATTATGGCGGGGTCGATTTGTTCGACATAAAAAAAGGGGTTGTAAAAAGGTTCAGACAGGATAAAAACTACCCGAAAATGTACAGCCCTTCGATGACAAACAGGATTGTAAGACATCTGAATGGTGAAACCGGATTGGCCAGTCATACAGGCTATTATGTTTACGATAAAAAAATTGAAGGGTTCAGGAAAACAGAAATATTTGGCAACGACAATATGCTGGATGTTTATCTCGATTCGAAAGGAAATTACTGGGGAGGCACTTCAAATAAGGGGTTGATGATAGCAAGAAAAAACGGAACTTTTGAATATTATAATGAATCCAACGGGTTTCCATCCAATACGGTTTCCGGGTTTTTGGAAGATAAAAACGGGAATATATGGATTTTAACCTCGGCAGGTTTGGTTCAATACCTGATTAGCAGTGGAAAATTCAGGCAATTTAACCAGGATGACGGACTTGTTGGAAAACAATTTATGACCTTTTCGTTTTTGAAAGCAAAAGACGGAACTTTTTATATAGGCGGCTACAACGGATTCAATACTTTTAAACCTGAAGAAATAAAAGTGAACAACACCCCACCTAAAATCTATATAGATGAGTTTAAACTTTCGAACGAAACAGTTTGGCCGGGGACAAAAGATTCTCCGTTAAAGCATTCAATAACAGAAACTTCCGAGATCCGCCTTGCCTATTATCAAAAAGAATTCACATTTGGATTTACGGCCATTAGTTTTACCTATCCCCAAAAATGCCAGTATGCCTATAAAATGGAAGGCTATGATAAAAAATGGAATTATACGGATAACCAAAGGCGGTTCGCCACCTATACCAATCTCGACCCCGGCGATTATACCTTTATGGTAAAAGCCTGCAATAATGATGGATTATGGAATGAAATACCGGCAAGTATTCATATAGTAATCGTACCACCATTATGGCAAACCTTGTGGTTCAGAATATTAATGTCAGTGATGTTCGTGGCTTTTTTAACGGTGATCTATAAATTAAGGATAAAACAGTTTAAAAGAAACAGGCTGGTATTGGAACAAAAAGTAAGGGAAAGAACCATTGAACTTGAAGCGGCAAACCTCATCCTAAAAGAAAAGCAGCAGGAAATATTGAACCAGAACGAGTCCATTGTCCATCAAAGAGATATTTTAGACCAGAAAAAAAGGGAATTGGAAGTTAAAAACCAGGAAATAATTGAAATTACAAGCAAATTGCACGAATCGGACCAGATGAAGATGCGATTTTTTACCAATGTTTCGCATGATTTAAGGACGCCGCTCACCTTAATCCTGGGTTCAATTGAATCGGTGTTGCCGGTAGTTTTAGGCAATCCATTTCTTTCAAGCCGGATTACAATTGTTGAAAAAAATGCGCGTAGAATGCTCAGGCTGGTAAATCAATTGCTCGATTTCAGAAAAATTGACACAGAATCACTCAAAATAAATGCTGAATTCCACGATGTGGTAAATTTCATTAAAAATGTATTTGACTCATTTGCACTTAATGCCGAAAAGAGAAATATAAATTATGTATTTGAATCAAAAAAAGATACCTGTTATACCTGGTTTGATCCGGATATTCTGGATAAAATATTATATAATCTAATTTCTAATGCTTTTAAATTCACCCCCGACGAAGGACAAATTTCAATACGCGTTAATTTTTCAGAAAATAATGAAAAACAGGATGTTAATCAAATTATTATAAAAATTATCGACAATGGAATAGGCATCCATAAAAAGGATCAGCAAAAAATATTCGAAAGGTTTTTCCAGGTTTCCAACGCCTATTCAAGAAAATACCAGGGAAGTGGAATTGGTCTGTCGCTGGTGAAACACCTGGTTGAATTAAGCAAAGGCAAAATTTCAGTTAAAAGCGAACCCGGACAGGGAAGTGAATTTGAAGTTCTTTTACCTGTTGGTGTACATTCTGATAAATCTGAGCCATTATTGGAAATAATTTCCGGATCCGAAGAATGGAACGCGCAATCACAGTTTATTTCTGACAAAGAAGAATTGAAACCAAAAACCCTTTTCGACGGTTCGAAGATTTTAATAGTTGAAGACAATGATGATTTACGGGCTTTTATCAGGGACGAAATAAAGTTAAGTTATAAAGTGGTTGAAGCCAGAGATGGAAAAGAGGGATACAGGCTGGCAAAATACGAAATTCCCGATTTGATTGTCAGCGATGTGATGATGCCTCAAATGGACGGTTTTGAACTTTGCAGTCAGCTAAAATTCGACTGGCAAACGAGTCACATCCCCATTCTTATACTCACTGCCAAGTCAGATGAAGCCAGTCTTATACACGGACTTGAAATTGGTGCCGATGCCTACATCAGTAAGCCATTTAGTATAAAACACCTGGTTAAACAAATTGAAAACCTTTTGCTGAACAGGAAAAAAATACTTGAAAAATTTAATCTCAATAAGAGTTTACTGGCTGCCAATGAATCAGGCGAAACTGAAGATACAGTGCTTATTGATTCTGTAAATAAGCTTATCGAAGAAAACATGAATATCCCTGAATTTGGGGTTGAAACCCTGGCAGAAAAACTGGGAATGAGCCGGTCGCTTCTGTACAAGCGGGTAATGTCAGTGGCAGGTATTCCGGTAGGTGAACTCATCAGAAACCAAAAATTGCAAAAAGCCCACAGGTTGCTCATGGACAAGAGAAATGCAGTTTCGGATGTAGCTTTAATGGTTGGATTTTCTGACAGGCCGCAGTTTAGCAGAAGCTTTTCAAATATGTACGGGATGAGCCCAAAACAATTTCAAAGCAACAGGAAGCTTCAACAAAATGAACAAATAAATATTAATGAAAGGCAGAATGATAATGGATGATTTAAATAAAATACCTATTAAAGCGACACTGCTTTTTTTATCGCATTATTATTTACATGATAAGATTAAAAGTAGACCTTATTCTGAATAATAACCTATTTTACGTGCAAAATCAACCACTTCATTACAAAATTTATCCACGTAAAACCATTCGGCGGTCCTGGCTTTCCAAAAATTCGACCATGAAGGCAGATTGTGGTTTTCAACCATGCTTATTGAAAGGTGATCGCTTGACACATATACCTCACTTCCAATATCAAATCCCTTAATATCAGAATTTTCAGAAATGAGGCCCAATTCAGTATTATAACCAATATTTAACATATTATGCCCCCTAAATTCAAATTACGGTTAAAGTGTTTGTTAACAGGAGCTTTACTCAGCCTAAAAATGTTTTGTGTTCTTACAAAAATAGGAATAAATTTGAATATTAACATTTTTTAAGAAATTAAATTTTCATAAAAGATAAAAAAATGAATAAAGTTATCTTATCCCGGAAATTATGATTATGACGGGCACTGTTTATTAAATTCTGAGACAGGGATTCGATTGTTGTCCAATATTGTTCAGTTTAATAAACCTTCTCCAAATAATCAGGAAAAGATTAAATTTACATAATGAATTTTTAAGCTAAAATAAACAAATATGAACCCGACTGACGATAAAAAAAACCCTCATCCTCCAACCAAAATTGATTTGATGTATCATTTAATCAACCAGGGTAGCCTTTGTTACGTTGCACCGAATTTTAATTTACAAAATTTTTCGGGAACTGTGAAGGAATGGCTTGAAAAAACACAATCGCTTGAAACAAATTACAGAAAAACCGGGAATGTTAATTTCATCGAATACCGTAAAAAAACAGGAATATCAGGAACGCTTGGCATTAGCCAGGGATATTGTCTTTTTTACCTGTTCGACAAAGACATCCTTTATTTTGATATCAAACCACAAAAATGGTTCGAAAATCCTGAATCTAAATCCTCGTTATTGGGCAATCTTTTAAGCGATTCATTTAAAGAAGAAATTACAGATTTTTTGCTTAAATATTTCCTGCTTTTGGCCAATCAGTCAGAAAAGTTAAGGATTGATACCCGTAACCATTATGTTGATGCTATTTCAGAAAAGAAGAAAATATGGTTTACCACTCATTTTAAACAGGGCGATTTGCTGCTTGCTTTCCTTGAAATATCAGCAATAAAGAAAAACGATGGAAAACTTCAGGAAAAAGAAGGTTTAAAATGGTACCTGGTACTGAGCTCAAGCGATACCAGATTGGTTTCTTTTAACGAAAGGGAAGAAGAATTTCAATCAGTAAATCTTGAAAATAATGCAATAGTGGTAAAAAATGAACTGGGCAGAAATCCGGTTGAATTTGGAGATATAAAATTGTTGAGCACCAGATCAAACGCAGTTTTGTTTTACCATATTCAAAAAATTAACCAGCTCAAGCCTGATGAAAGGATTAGGGAAATAGCCAGGCTTAACTGGTTGTACGACAAGAAAAACGACAAAAGCAATGATTTTGCCATTGATTTAATAGAATACCTGATGCAAAATTATAAATACCCGTTTGATGAGTTATCACTTTTTTATATGCAATACTCAGGGGATAACAGGGAAAAAGTATTTTCGAGGTACAACGAGGATGAAAAACTTTCCGGATTATTGAATCACATGCTAAATTACGCCGGAACCAACGAGTTTTTGACAAAATGGGTAAAAGAATGGGAAATATCGTACATCGACCTCATTGCCATTAATAATCTTTTTCTTAAAGCCATTTCCGATACCGTACAGGCAAATAATATTCTCCCTTTCCACCGACTGGTAAGGGAAGAATTTTCAAGAAAAAACAAAGATGCCATTAGCGAAATTATATTTGAAATTACTTTTTCAAGGCATTTAATTAAATGCGGACTTGGAAAAGAAGCAAAGAAAATTCTGTCGAATTGCCTGGAAAAATTACCGGATGAAACGGTTTCGGACCTGTTACCGGCCAGTGATGTGGATTTAACCGGAAGGGCTGCCGGGCAGATTGTGAAAGTAACCCTGCTGGAAATTTTAGCCGGCGTAGAAACTGAAAAAAACGCAATTTCAATCAAAAGGCAAATAGCCCGCTTGCAACCACTTGTTGATGAGCGTATTGAAACTTTAATTCAGGTTTCGGATGAAATGCTCTCAACCAAAGGAAAAGAAATAAAACTAATTTTACAACCCAATGGCCTTTTGCCGGATAAATCGGAACCAACACCTGTAAAATATAAAATACTGGACCAAAAAATTGCTGATAAAAACCTGCGTCATCCGGCAGCCAGGAAAGACGGTAGTTTTTCAAATTTCCAGAAATGGCTTGCCTCGGTAAATATACCAGATTATACCGTGCTTAAATCTTATTCCGAAAAACTTTCACCCCAGAAATATCCCGAATTAAATGCTGTAATTACAGATATAAAATACACCCTCAACTTAGAAAACCTGGATGTTTACATATCTCACGGCGAAAAATCTTTAGGCATTAACGGGTTCGAGAGCGAACCCTTATTCCTGATTATAGGGGGTGACCATCTTAACCCTGAATCTGCAAATTATCTTAATCATAAAGAATTACGGTTTGCTATAGGTGTAGAGCTTGCCCATCTTTATTTTAAGCATGCACGGATAACCTCGAGTGATGTTTGGAAAGGTGCCATTGAAAAGGGATATTTTGTGCTGGATACGGTACTTTCTCTGTTTCCTGCAGTTGGAATTTTCAGCAAATCGCTTCAAACCATTGGGCAATTTAATACAATATCATCCTTTTTACAAAAAACAGAAAAAATTGGGAAAATATCCGGCAAAAGCAGGGATTTGATAAAGAGTTCGGAACAAATTGTAAATCTTTATAAATCAAAATTCGCAAATACAGCCAAAGACGACCGCGAAATGGAAATTTTGGTTACTTCGAGAATTATGCAATTAACGGCCGACAGGTGTGCCATGATTTTCACAAAAAACCTGAAAGACGCGATAAGGGCAATGCTTTTGGTTTCGAAAAGATATTCGTCGGAAATATCGGTGATTGAAAAATATGGTTTGAAAGCGTTTTTTATGAAACAGGACGAATCAGGGAATTTCAGGCACCAGGACCTGGCGTTGAGAATTGCCCATTTGTTTTCATTTTACCTTTCTGAAGATTACGATACCATTGTAAAAAGTATAGAAGCCGGAAAATGACAGGATTACAGTATTTAATAGGTTGAATTTCTGATTGATAGCACTTTTTTAATAAAACTTTTTAAAAATTTGCCTGAAAATTTTTGTCAAAATAAAAAATTGCCCTACATTTGCACACCCAAACGGAAAAATTTTTGGAAAACGGTCCATTCGTCTAGCGGTTAGGACGTCGGGTTTTCATCCCGGTAACAGGGGTTCGATTCCCCTATGGACTGCGAATTTTATTATAAAGATTAAATAAATAATATGGCTAATCATCAATCTTCAAAGAAGAGAATAAGGCAGAACGAAAAGAAAAGGCTGATTAACAGGTACTTTGCTGTTACAACCCGTAACGCTTTAAAGAAATTAAGAAGTTCAAAAGATAAAGCTGAAGCAGAGTCATTGTTTCCGCAGGTAACCTCAATGCTTGATAAATTGGCTAAGAAAAATATTATCCATAAGAAAAAAGCATCGAACTTAAAATCGAAATTGCAAAAACATGTAAGTAGTTTGTAAGTGATTATATATAAGAGTTTTGAAAGGCTTCCTGAGTTTTAGGAAGCCTTTTTTGTTTGCTTTCGGATACATTATTTTATAAATTGCTGGAAATATCCATTTGTTAAATTTTCAGGCATTAACTAAATTTGTATAACACTTCAATAATACAAACATGACATTAGCTGAATATCAAAATAAAATCATCCGGCAGATATTGTTGATTAATGATAAATCCAAACTGGATGAAATTAGCAGGACGATTAATAAAGCTATTCGAAAAATCAGGCTGTTGAAAAATGAGGATATTAAGGATTATTCAGATACAAAGAATTTTAACAGCTTTGAAGAATGGAATGATTATCTGCAATCCGTTGAATATCAGAATCCTGATGAATTTTTACCAGAATGGGGAATGACCTCCTTTGAATTCAGAAAGTTCTTTTGGGATGCTGAACAAAGTGGCACAATTAGTTATAATGAATTTATCGAGGATTTAAAAACCTGGAAAGTTAATGAAACGTAATATTCTAATAACTAAAAACTTCAGGGAGCAGGCAAAAGAAATTTTCAACTTTATCCAAAATGATTCTCCACAAAATGCAAACAGATTCATTGACAAACTTATAAATGAAATAAAAACCATTGAAAATAACCCTGAAGCGAATCCTCCAGTAACGAATTTCCCAAATAAATCCTTACGATACAGGTATAAATTATTCATGAAGTCATTTAAAATAGTTTATAAAGTACTCAAAGAATCGCTCATTTTTATTGGAATACTGCACAAAAGCCAGGGAAATGCCGCTTATAATAACTTACGTAAACGAATTAAAAGTTTAGATTAAAAATAAGGTCTATTCCTTTAAAACTTTTTCTTTCGAATTAAAATCAACCTGTTAAGTTTGGAATTTCTTTTTTCAACAAACAATTCGCAAGTTTTAGATTAGATCCAAATTAAGCAAATTAAATGTTACTTATGTAAAACTTATTATTTTTATTGAAATTAATTTTCTTTATCAGGAATTTCTTCAACCAATCTAAAATGAATCTTTTCTCAATTGACACTGGAATAATCAAATTCGACGGAGGTTCCATGTTTGGAATCATTCCAAGGGTAATATGGCAGGAACAATACCCCGCCGATGCAAGGGGATTTTGCCACTGGGCTATGCGATGCCTGCTTGTTGATACAGGACAAAAACGAATATTGATTGACGCAGGAATTGGAAACAAGCAATCGAAGAGTTTTTTGAAATACTACACTGAACCCTGCAGCTTTAACCTGGAAAATTCATTACACAATGCAGGATTCAGCCCAGATGATATTACAGATGTTGTACTTACACACCTCCATTTCGATCATTGCGGGGGATGTGTAAACTTAAGCCCTGAAAAAAAGCCATTTGCAATTTTTAAAAATGCAACGCTACACGTCAGCAGGCAGCAATGGAATTGGGCGTTAAATCCAAATTTCAGGGAGGCGCCTTCTTTTCTGTCCGAAAATATTTTGCCTTTGCAAGACCTGTATAAAATAAATTTTTTGGAAAATGAACAGGAATTGTTCCCGGGATTTCAGATAAAACTTTTTAACGGACATACCGATGGACAAATAATTCCATTTATCAGAATTAAAGACAAAACCCTGGTTTACTGTGCTGATCTGTTCCCTTCGACAGTGCATGTGCCTTTAACCTATAACATGGCTTACGATACGCGTCCTTTGCTTACCATTGACGATAAAAAAAGGTTTTTCGATGAAATTGACCCCGAAAATACAGTCTTATTCTTCGAACACGACCTGTATACAGAATGTTGTACGCTAATAAAAACAGACAAAGGATATGTGGTAGATAATAAGTTTACGCTAATGCAATTTGTAGAATCCCTTCCCTGACATTTAAAAGAAGATTCTAAACAGTGTTGGCGGATGAAAGAATTCAGAGAATATATTTACAAAAAAAAGAAAATGGAATTATTTGCAATTGAAACTGGAAATTTTAAGCTCGATGGCGGGGCTATGTTTGGTGTAGTTCCTAAAAAAATCTGGAACGAGGTTTATCCGGCCGATGACAACAATCTCTGTAACTGGGCCATGCGGTGTTTGCTTGTTGTGGATGGTGACAGAAAAATACTCATAGACAATGGAATTGGAAACAAACAGGACGAAAAATTTTTAAAGCATTATCATCTGAATGGAACCGATTCCCTCGAAAATTCATTGAAAAAAAATGGCTATTCCTTTGATGATATAACAGATGTAGTGCTTACCCATCTTCATTTCGACCATTGTGGTGGAAGTATTGTGTATAACGAAAAAAAAGAACTTGTTCCGGCTTTTCCGAATGCAGTATTTCATGTAAGCCGGCAGCAATGGGAATGGGCAAATAATCCCAATCAAAGGGAAAAAGCCTCTTTTTTGCACGAAAATATTCATCCTGTAAAAGAATCAGGTCAATTGAATTTAATTGATTCAGATACAGCCCTTTTACCGGGATTTTATGCAAAATTTTTCAACGGTCATACCGATGGACAAATAATTCCACATATTCAATTCAAAGGCCGTACAGTTGTTTTTTGTGCAGATTTGTTTCCCTCTGTGGCACATTTGCCTTTACCCTACGTTATGGCATATGATACAAGGCCCTTGCTAACCCTCGAAGAAAGGAAAATGTTTTTCGATGAAGCACTGGCAAATAATTATATTCTTTTTTTTGAACACGATCTTTACCACGAATGTTGTGATTTAAATCTTACTGAAAAAGGCGTCAGAGCGAAAGATTTTTTCAGCCTAAAGGACATTACATAATTTGAAAATTTCAATTAAACAAGCTGAAAATACAGGCTAATAACAATTTATTTCTAAATTTGGAAAAAACCGGGAATAGCCATGCCATTGAGTAATTTATCCACAGCCCTTTTTGTAAAAAATATTAAGGTTTCACGCGCTTTTTATACAAAAATTCTAGACCAGGAAATTTCACTTGATTTTGGAAAAAATATCATTTTCAAATCTGGTTTTTCAATTTGGGAAATAAGCCGCAGCCACATTATAACCCAAACCCTTGGCTACGATAAAATAACAGATAAATCCTCAGTACGAAACGAAATCTATTTCGAAACTGAAAACATTGAAATGGTGTATGAAAAACTAAAATCTGAACCTATAGAATTTTTGCACCATCTCCATGAGGAAGATTGGGGACAGCGGACTGTTCGTTTTTTTGATCCCGATCGCCACCTTATTGAAATTGGAGAAAGCCTGAAAGAATTTGTCATGCGATTTTACAAACATGGGTTTACCCCCAATCAAATTTCAGAAAAAACCCATGTACCGGTGGAACATGTTGAACTAATTGTCAGAAATTCTGGCAATTAGGTTAAAGTGTACTTTTCAATTGAAATTTTCATTTCTGTTAAAATATTGATCCCGCCGGCCTAATGAATTATATCTATAATCTCGGTATTTTATTGTAAATTAGCAGCCATACAACAAAAAGGGAAATCAAGGAAAAACTGTAAGTTACGGTACCCTTTGGTTGGCAAACATTATAAATTATAAAAGAATGAAAGTAACCTCAATAGAAGAACTACCAAAAATTAAAATTGGCATCACACATGGCGATATAAATGGAATAGGATATGAAGTTATTATCAAATCATTAATGGATATAAGGATAAATGAACTTTTTATACCTGTTATTTATGGATCATCAAAGGTACTTGCCTATCACCGCAAGGCAATAGATATTGAAAATTTCAGCTTAAACAGTATACGAGTGGCTTCGGAAGCCAACGCCAAAAGATCAAATATTATAAACTGTGTTGACGAAAACATCAGGGTTGAACTCGGTAAATCAACGGAAATTGCAGGACAAGCCTCACTCAGAGCCCTTGAAATAGCTGTGGAAGATTTAAAAAACGGCGAAATTGATGCCCTTGTAACTGCGCCAATAAACAAAGACAACATCCAATCGCCTGAATTTAAATTTGCCGGACACACCGAATACCTTGTGCATAAACTTGGGGCAAAGGATGCGCTAATGCTCATGGTGGGCGAGGGAATAAAAGTAGGCGTGGTAACCGGGCATGTTGCGCTAAAAGATGTACCTTCAGCCATTACCACCGAAAAAATAATCAGTAAGTTAAATATTTTGAACCAATCGTTGATTAAGGATTTCAATATAGGGAAACCTAAAATTGCTGTTTTGGGACTTAATCCTCATTGTGGCGACAATGGATTGCTAGGTACTGAAGAAAATGACATCATTATTCCTGCGCTTAATAAAGTAAGAGAGACCGGGATGATTGCCCTTGGGCCTTTCTCTGCCGATGGATTGTTTGGTTCGAAAGAATATTCCAAATTTGATGCTATACTTGCCATGTACCACGATCAGGGCCTGGCCCCTTTCAAAGCTTTAACATATGGTACCGGGGTGAATTATACTGCCGGACTTCCATATGTCCGGACATCGCCGGCCCACGGCACCGCTTACGACCTGGCCGGAAAAAATGAAGCTTCGGAAGAATCATTCAGGCGGGCAATGTACCTTGCAACAGATATTTTCAGGAACAGACAACAATTTAAATTATTGAATTCCAACCCTTTGCCTTTGAGCCAGGAAGTAATAAACAACGCCAATAAATCTGGAAGCCATATCTAAACAAAATCATTTAGCCTGTATTTTTCAGTAAGGTGCAAAGTTTTAATTCCCAGGGCTGAAGCGGCTTCAATATTTTCTATAAAATCGTCCACAAACAAGGTTTCCTGCGGACTAAGTTTGTTTTCATCAAGGATGAGTTCAAAAAAGCCGGGGTCAGGTTTTCGCATTTTTGAAAGGTGTGAATAATATGCCTTTTCGAACAAATCATCCAACGAATTAAGATTAAACTGTTGCTGTATTATATCATTGTAAAAATCGTAATGCAAAGCATTGGTATTACTCATTAAAAAAAGCCTGTAATGCGGTTTTAAAGATTGGAGCAATTCTATATTTTCTTGTGGAAAACCCACAATAATTGAGTTCCATAAATCATCAAACTCCTGATTTGAAAATTGCTTTGAAGAAATTTTTCTTAATTCTTCCCTGAATTCATGAGTAGAAAAAATCCCAGTTTCATATTTTTTAAAAACATGGTTATGATTTATCAGATGATAACCATCAAGGCCATTTCCAAGCCCAAGATTTTCAAATTTACCGAAAGTGGTTTTAATATCTATGGTAAGAATTACACCGCCGAGGTCGAAAATGATATTTTTAACATTAAAATCGCTGAATTTCATTTTAAAAAAATAATGTGAAATTTAATTAAAGTTTTGGACCTACAAATTTTTAGAATTAATGACCATAAAAGTAACAAATCTTAAAAAAATTTATATTTTTGCAATCCGAAAATAAATTTTTCAGGGCCCATAGCTCAGTTGGTTAGAGCACCTGACTCATAATCAGGGGGTCCCAGGTTCAAGCCCTGGTGGGCCCACAAAAAAGGCTGTCCGGATTAACAGGGCAGCCTTTTTTTTATAAAAATTCAAATCAACAAACCTATTCCTGCTTCTTCCCGGTATTAATCCCAAAAGGAAGGTATAAAGGGCAAAAGCTGATTACACTTGTAAGCACAAATATGGCTGAAACAATTAATAAAATAATTCCAAGTGTACCTGAAATTACATTGGTAAAATACAATACAACAACTACTGCAGCTATCAGAATTCTGATAATCTTGTCAACGGAACCCATGTTTTTTTTCATCGTATTTTTTGTTTTAAGTTAAGAATAGAGTAAAAATTATCGAATAGCTAATTTAACCATTTTTTGTTATCAACATTTGTTTTGGCTACAGGGGCTTTTAACTAAAAACAGACCGAATAAGCCTCCCATAACTATACTTGAATACGGATTGCTTGTGATGGCGCATTGTCCGGAATTACATCCTACAAAAAAATAATACAGAAAACCCAGGGTACCGCCTACAAATATTGCAACAAAAGGTTTCCAGAAACCCCAGGTTTTTAAAACCTTCTTTAAATCGTTGTTGTTTGAATCTGATTCAATCTTGTTTTCCATCATTATATTTATTAACTATATCGTTTATGAATTATTCACTATTTGCAGAAGTTGCTGTTTAGAATGAACCCCTGAATGTTTATGTACCACCTTTCCGTTTTTAAATACCATTAGGGTAGGAACTGCCTGAATGCTATATCTTCCTGCAATTTCAGGGTTTTCGTCCACATCAATCTTAATTATCCTTACCTTTTCACCAAGTTCATCGGCCAAATCTTTTAAAATTGGCGACTGAACGCGGCAAGGTGAACACCATACTGCATGAAAATCAACAATAACGGGTTTGTCCACATTAACAATCCTGTCGAAATTAGCCTTCATAATTCCTGTTTTAAATATTTTGTAATTGTTTAAATAGAAAATCTTTTGATTTTACACCTACAAATCTTTTCACCTCCAAGCCATTTTTAAACAGAATTAAAGTTGGGATACTTCTCACCTTAAATTTACCAGCCAAAGCCTGGTATTGTTCAATATTTACCTTCCCGACTTTCGAATTTCCGTTCAGTTCGCCGGCCAATTCATTCAAAACAGGGGCCATAATTCGGCACGGGGCACACCAGCTGGCCCAGAAATCGACCAATACAACCTTGTTTTTGGTCTGATGGTCGAAATTGGCTTCGGTTAATGTAATTATTTTCTCGTGGTCGGCCACAAGAGGAATGTTCTTCATTCTTACACGTGCAATGTAAGACATAACTATTAATGAAATCAATATAACACCTGTAATGATAAATGCTGTTTGCATGATTAAGCAGTTATTAGATCTTTTTGTTTTATTTTAAGTTCATTTAAATAGCCTGAAGCAGATAAGGCAGCAATGGTTCCTTCGGCTACCGCTGTGGTTACCTGTCTGAATCTCTTTGAAATGGAATCTCCGGCGGCAAAAACACCTTCAATATTGGTAGACATATCAGGTTTTACAACAATTTCGCCCCATTTGTTCAATTCAACCTTGTTCTTCAGGAATTCAGTATTAGGCACATATCCAATAAAAATAAAAGTTCCGTCGATTTTAAAATTTTGATTTTGCCCTGTTTTAAGGTTTTTAATATCAACACTTTCGAGTTTTTCAGCACCATAGAATTTCGATATTACCGACTCCATTATAAAATGAATTTTAGGGTTTTGTTTTGCTTCTTCCACCGCATGTTCAAAGGCCTGAAAATGATCGAACTGATGAACTACAGTAACTTTGCTTGCATATTTAGTGAGCGAAACTGCTTCTTCGAGGGCAGAATTTCCTCCTCCTACTACAATAATTTCTTTATCTGTAAAAAAATCGCCATCGCAGGTGGCACAGTACGAAATTCCCTTTCCTTTAAACTCCTCTTCACCAGGTACGCCTATTGTTCTGGAACGCCCGCCCGGCGAAAGTATTACAACGTCGGATGTAAATCTGCTCCCATCTGAAAGGAATACTTCTTTTATCTCATTTTTTAAGGAAAGACTGGAAATGGTAATATTTGATTTAATGGTACATCCAAAATCTTACCGCCTGCTTTTTCGCGATATTGGCAAGCTGATAACCACTAATACTTTCCACGCCGATAATTGGCAATTTCGTGGGTAAGCACCATCTGGCCCCCGACAGTGCCTTCATTCAAAATCAGTGTGCTTAATTTTGCCCGTGAAAGGTAAATACCGGCAGTTAGTCCGGCTGGGCCTGCACCAATCACAATGGCATCAAAATGATTTGTTAGCATAGTATTAAGCGTGAACAGTTTGGGCGAATTCCTTATTTAAAATTGCAGTTACCTGATCTTTGGTTTGGATACTTGATGTGGCTTTGACAACTTTTCCGTTTTTATAATAAATGGTAAAAGGAATACCCATAAAACCACGAACTTCAGGTAAATTACGGATTACGTACGATTGAGGATTATCAAATTCCATATCGCAGAATTTAACATGAGGATAAGTACTTTCAAGTTCTTCGGCAATTCCGTAAACAGGAATACACATTGGGCCCATACGGCCACAAATTACCATAACATTTTCGTTTTCGTTAATTATTCTTGCGTGCTCTTCGGCAGATTCGATGTGTTTTAAATTTGTGTACAACATAATTTTTAAAATTTAAGATTATGGTGCAAAATTATTCCGAAAGTGCTTATTGGTAAAGGTTTTTGGTCGTTAGTGCAACAATTATTCAATTGAAAGAAATCAATTTTTTTATTGAATTAGATTAACTTTGGCAAATTATTTAAAAAATTATGAAAGCGCTTACTGAAAATGATTGCGATTTTATCTGTGACATCCAGGCACCTTGTTTCCAGATGCTGTCTGCCGAAGAAACAGAACTTGTTAAAGAAAGCAAAACCCAGGTGTTGTTCCGGAAAGGTGATACACTTACCAAACAAGGTGCATTTGCTTCTTATGTTTTGTTTATGATAAAAGGCCTGGCCAGGCAATACCTCGAAAGCGAAGGAAACAAAAACTATAACCTGAGAATTATACAACCAGGTGATTTTGTGGGCCTTTCATCTGTATTTTCTAAAAATACTTTTAACTATTCATCGGTTGCTATTACCGATTGTCAGGTTTATTTAATTGAAAAAGAAGCAATTGCCAAAGTTGTTAAGCAAAATGGAAATTTTAGCTTTAATATTATCCGCAGGTATTGCGAACAGAATACCAACCTTTTCGAAACCCTTCAAAACGTTTTGAACAAGCAGATGAACGGTCGTATTGCAGACACCCTGCTCTATTTAAACAACCTGAAAAATGAAAATCCGGAGATTTTTCAATTGCTATCGCGAAAAGATATCGCAGATTTTTCCGGAATTTCGGTAGAAAGTGCAGTGAAACTATTGAAAAATTTTGAAAAAGACGGTCTGATTGAACTTCACGAAAAGGATATTTTTATTAAGGACAATAATTCTTTAATTGAAATCAGTAAAAAGGGCTAAAAAAAAATTCGGACTCAACCATCCTTTAAGCAGAGCCCGAAAATTTATCTTAAAGTTTTTTTGTTAATTCACCAATATGTAATCGTTAATTATTTTTACGATATCCTCTTTTGGCAAATCACCCATGGTAGCCTGCGGTTGCCCTTTTGTTGGTATAAAAATAAGCGTTGGAAGGCTTCTGATTCCAAGACTTTGGGCCAGGTCTTTTTCCTTGTCTGTATTTACCTTATACACTGTTATTTTTCCCTCATATTCTTTGGCAATCTCTTCAATTTTAGGTGAAAGTGCTTTACAGGGTTTGCACCAGTCGGCATAAAAATCAATAATAACCGGTTTATCGCCTTGAAATTTCCATGATTTGTTTATTTCGTAATTGAAAACTTCTTGTTTAAAAATTTCATTTGTCATTACCAGTACCGAACCTTGTTCAGTTTCTGAAATTTTTCCATTTTTTTGGCTTTTGGCATTGCAACTGCTAAAAACTAAAAGTCCTCCGAGTAGAATAAACAGTAAATTTTTCATGGTTCAATTTTATTTTGGTAAAATATATTTATACGTTTTCCTGATTAACTATCTTATATTATAAGCCCGGTATCCTCGGAAACCGGCCTGTTTTTGTCAGTTTTGAATAAACACCCCAGGCATTTTTAAGCCAGTGCCCAAAAACAGGCAGCGGAATTACAAATGCCCTATTGCTGTTTCTGAATACAAAAGCTGCACCATTTCCGGTATCCATTACACATAGAATGTTAAGGTGCTTTGCATACCCTTTTCTTTTAGCTGATCCTTTTTCCTGCTGAATAATATTATAAGCTGCATTTCGTCCCATCAATTCGGCAATATGCCCTTGTTTTGCTATCCATTCGGGGCCTTTAATTGCAGCAATATCTCCAACAGCATAAACATTTTTTAATCCCTGAACCATTCCATAATCATCAATCAGGATGAATCCTCCCGAATTCAAAGGCAGATCAGAATGCTCTAATGCGGAATGGCCTGCCGCTGCAGCAATAAACATTGTAAAATCGGAATCCAGTTTTGATTGGTCTTCAAATAGAATCCCATCGTTTTCAAACCCTGTAATTTTTTTACCATATTTTTTCTGAATCCCACAACGGGTGAACATTTTGTCCACCATTTTCAGTGAATTTCTTCCCATGCGGGCACCCGGCTCTTCCATAGGTGCAAAAAATGTCAATTCAAAATTGTTTCGAATCCCTTTCTTTTTTAGCAGATGATGGATATTAAAAATAAATTCAAAGGCCGGACCTCCCCTTACGGCCGATTTATCGCCGGGATTTCCGCCAAAACCGATCGCAATTTTGCCGGAACCACGATTAATCATCTCATCAAGCTTTTTACGGATATCAAGGCTGGAATCAGGCTTTCCACAAACGGATAAAGTATTTTCAATGCCTTTATGTTTTATTTTCTCAGCCCCAAAGGCAATAACCAGGTAATCGTAATTTAGAACATTATTCCTGCAAATAACCTTATTTTCCTTGCTGTTAATTTCCTGAACAGCATCCACCAACAGATTAAACGGATGGACTTTCCGGATTTTTTCCAGTGGTATCTTAACATCCTCAAATTCCTTTATCCGCACCGGGACCCAGATGGAAATTGGGTAAAGGTAAAGGTAATCGCGATCTGAAACCAATGTTACATTAAACTTCCCCGATTTTTGAAGTAAAATGGCAGACTGAATGCCTGCAAAACCACCGCCCAGTATTAATACATTCTTTTTCATTGTTTTACCAGGAGTGTATTCATTTCTTCAATCAAATGTGTAATTTGTTCATCATTGTATCCTTTTTGCAAAGCGGCTTCTTCAATGGTCCCCCAGATTGGTTCGCCACACCGGATACACCTGATGCTTTTTTTGAACAGAAAGTCAACAAATTCAGAACTTTCATTAATAATTTCTTCAATGGTGGATGATTTTGTGATAATCATAATTTCCTGATTAAAAGATTTATAATTTGGCAGTATATTTTAAACTCCCGTTAGGGCAGGCAGCAACACAGCTTAAGCATTTAGAGCAGGTATAACTCTGGCCGGGTGTTTCTTTCCCGGGTTTATATAAACTATATTTTGCAGGCTCAATTGTGGCAATATAGCAGTTTTTATCGCAAATGCCACAGTTTTTGCAGGTTTCGGCGTTAAATTTTATCTGAAACAACGATGTTTTATTCAAAAAACCTTCTATCCATGCAATGGGGCATCCAATTTTATGGTACATATACATTTGCTGGAATTTACCCTTTGGATTCATTCCGGTCAGTAATTCCATAACAAACCCAAGCGGGCACATCCAACGGCAAAATACCTTTCCGAAAATAACCCCGATAACAGCCCCGGCTCCAACGACATACCATAAAGATATATTAAAATATTGAATGCCTGCATAAATAGAAACACCTATAACAACCTGTATCAGTGTTCGTTTCGAAACAACATTTTTAATTGTATCTTTCATTAAAATAATTTTGCCTGGGTTAAGAATTACAGGGTTTTAATCTTTATATTTCATCCGTTTCAACAACACCCGCAAGAATATCTGCGTAAGGTATAATAAGATACTTTTTACCTTCAAAATCGATTTCGGTTCCGCTAAAAGGCTTATATACAACGTTGTCTCCATTCCTGATTTCTGCACCTTCAATTGAACTCATTGAAATTACCCTTGCTATTTGCGATTTTTCCTGCGCTGTTTCCGGAATGTAAATACCCGAAGTGGTGACATGTTCTTTGTTTGATGTGGAAATATCGAGTAAAACTTGTTGGTTAACCGGTTGTAGTTCTTTCATTTTTCGAATTTTTATCAAATTATAAAATAAATGTTATTGAATTTCAAGAAGTTCTTTTAATCTTTTCTGATCAAAACCAACAACTATTTGTCCGTTAATATCTGTCTGCGGCACTCCCTGCTGGCCAGACCGGCGAACAAGTTCCTCTGCGGCGCTTTGATTCCGTGATACATCAATTTCCCTGAAAAGAATACTGTTTTTACGCAACCAGGCTTTTAGTGTATTACACCAGGAACAGGTCGGGGTAGAATAAACCGTAACACGCTTTACCGATTTTCCTTCGGCTTTTGCTTTTGCATAATACACTGCTTCCTGGGTAAGCGCCTTATAATAATCGCTTGAATTACAACCCTTAATAACGGATGTTAAATTCGTATTTTCGAATATTAAAAGAGTGGGTACACTTGTAATGTTATAATTCGGATGAATATCCTTAATGGTCTCTACATCAGCTGTATATACAGGAATTACCTGTTGGTCCTTGACACCCGATTCAAGGTTTTGGTAAGCACAGTTACTTTGTTCTTTCCCGGATTTATAAAGTAAAAGGAATGATTTATCGTTTTGCTTTGCTTTGTTTAGAAAGTCGGCCAGTGAAACTACTTTTTCCATATAATTAAAATAAATTAAAACAACGATGCAAAATTACTTAGCGCCCGCAAGCTATCAAAGGAATAAAGGTTTTACCGGACAATTTACAAATTGAAATAGCCCAATTTTTTTATTGAGGTAGATTAAAATACTATAAAATTCAAACTTAATTTTATAATTATTTTATGGAATTCATTAAACAAACACCACAAATTGTAAGCTCTAAAAATAAGGTTCAAAGTAACTTTGGTTCATCTTAACTAAATTTTGTTACCCATGAAAAGAATTCTACTTTTTACTTTATTATTGACATTGAGCATTATGTCCTGTCAAAAAGAAGACCAATTATTAACAAATGATCAAGCGCCCCATGGAGAATCATTGATCGAAGGTAAATACATTGTTGTATTAAAAGAATCCTCATTTAAAAATTTTAGTAATGAAAGTTATGAAAAAAGGATGGCAGTTGTTCGCGTAGAATCAAGGCAAATGCTAATGAAACATAACATCTCAGAAAATGCTTTGCATCTTACTTATGGAACAGCTCTACGTGGCTTTTCAGCCAGTCTTTCAGATTCAGAGGCTGAATTGCTAAGAAAAGATGAATCTGTAAAGTACATTGTACAGGATAAAATTTACACACATGGAGATATTTGGTTATTGGCCAAACCAGTTCCTCCTCCGCCTGCAGAGACTGTTCCCTATGGAATAACCAGGGTGGGATCAGCAAGCGGTGTTGGCAAAACTGCATGGATAATTGACACTGGTATTGATCTTGACCATCCAGATTTAACTGTTGATGCATCGAAAGGTTATGACTTTATCAATAATGATGCATTAGCTGATGACGATAACGGACATGGTTCGCATTGTGCGGGTATAGTAGCTGCCAAAGACAATGACATTGGTGTTGTCGGGGTAGCCTATGGGGCAACTCTTGTTCCTGTAAAAGTACTTGACAAAAGAGGAAGTGGTGCTTATTCGGTAATTATTGCAGGGGTTGATTTTGTTGCTACAAACGCAAAGCCTGGTGATGCTGCAAATATGAGTCTTGGCGGTGGAATTTATCAACCTATTGACGATGCTGTGCTTGCTGCTTCAAACAAAGGAATTTATTTTTCTCTGGCTGCAGGAAACGAATCTGATGATGCAAATAATCATTCACCTGCCCGTGTAAATGGTGCATATATCTGGACAATTTCTGCCATGGGTACCGGAGATATTTGGGCATCTTTTTCAAATTATGGTAATCCTCCGGTTGATTATTGCATGCCTGGGGTGAATATTTACTCAACATATAAAAGTGGAGGATATACTACTATGAGTGGTACTTCAATGGCTGCACCTCATATGTGCGGTGTACTACTTTTAACCAATGGTAATCCAAAAACAGATGGATATGTTAATAACGATCCGGACGGAATAGCTGATCCGATTGGCCATTTGTAGATCGATAACTAGGATTTTCATTTATTTGGGGACTATCCATTCTTTTGGATGGTCCCATCTTTAATTTATAACTTTTTATTCCGGTTTGTAAAGGAAAATGCTTATATTATTTTGTTCAGAAGTAAAATTCAGTCCGGATACAATTTAACTTAACGATTGGAAATTAATAACTATAGATGTTGAATGAAAGTGAAATAATTATTCAGATTCTTCAAGGTAACAGGAATTTGTATAAATTTCTTGTTGAAAAATACCAATCAATGATTTTTCGCACCTGCCTGGGGTTTTTACATAATAAAAACGATGCGGATGACCTTACCCAGGAGATTTTTATCCAGGTTTATCAGACCCTTTCAAAATTCAGGGGCGATTCTGCCTTTTCAACATGGATTTACAGGATTGCAGTAAATGCTGCGCTCAATAAAGTAAGAAAAAGCCGGAAAAACTTAATTTTCGAACAAATCGAATCCATATTTGATCCGGAAAAAAAGAAAACATCTGAAATTACTTTTTCAGAAAATGATAATCCTGAAACTATATTAATACTTCAGGAGCACCGTGAATGGTTGAAAAATGCACTCAATAAATTACCTGAAAAGCAACAAACTGCTATTGTGCTGAGTAAATACGATGAACTATCGCAGAAAGAAATTGCCGAAATAATGAATACAACCGAAGGAGCAGTTGAAGCACTTATCCAGAGAGCGAAAGCCAATCTTCGTGCAATTTTAGTTCCGGAGAAGAAAAAAAATAAAAAATTGCCGTAGGAAAAAAATAAGTTTTGTTTCTAACTATTAAAATCAATTAAAATGAACTGTGAATCATGCAAATCAGAATTAGAAGCTTACCGCGAAGGCAGATTGCAAGAGGGTATGACGCTACAGGTAAAAGCCCACCTTGAAAGCTGTGTGGAATGTTATACTTTTTTTAAATTCGAAACGCTTGTCGAAAAGATAATAAACGAAGAAAAAGGATTGCACCCTAACCCTTTTATTGGCACCCGGGTAGTGGAACAGCTTGAAACTATGGAAAAAAAGATAAATTATCCGGTTTATCCAAAGGTATTAAAACCTGTATTTATTACTGCTTCAATTTTTATCGCTGTATTTGTTGGAATAATTGCAGGTAATCTTTATCAAACACCATCTGCAAATTCCCAAATACCTTATGAAATCAGGTATATCGATGACACATCGATTGAATCTGTTGAATTATTGGCCAACGATTAATCTTAAGCAAAATGGAAACAAAAAAAAGAACCTGGATGCTTTGGGCGATTGTTGCACTGGCAATTATGAATTTATCCACCATTGCTACAATAATTTATCATAATAATCAGGAAACAGGCAATCAAAAAAACCAACAATTGACAGAATCAGAATCTTTAAATTACAGTGGACGTTATTTCAGAGACAGATTAAACCTCGACAGGGAACAGATGAATCAATTCCGATCGTTTAATCCTGCTTTCAGGCAAGAGGTAAGATCAATTTCAATAAATCTTGAAAATTTGCGATACAGAATGCTTGATGAAATGTCGTCCGAAAAAAGCGATACAATTCTTCTAAATATACTTTCAGATTCGATAGGCATTTTACACAGTCAGTTGAAAAGATTTACCTACAGATATTATCTAGAAATAAAAAGTATTTGTGATAAAGAACAGAAATTAAAACTGGAACAGATATTCAGTGATATTTACACCGGCGATTTTCGAAAGGAACAGCCAGGCAGAGGTGCCAGCAGACAGCATCGCGGTAGATGAAATTTAAAATTTTAATGGTTTAACAAAATAATTATAGTATGAAAACAAAACTTTTATTAACAGCAGTTGCATTATTTATTATCACAGCATCACTTTATGCCCAGGGTTACGGTCATGGAGACAGAAACGGAAACGGGCGTTGCGGAGGAAGAAACAATACCTTTATAGATAATAATAAAAACGGAATTTGCGATAATTTTGAAAATCGTTCCGATACAACAAAAGCCAGAACAGGGGCTGGAATTGGAAAGGTTAGAAATTTTGTGGATAATAACAAAAACGGAGTCTGCGATAATTTTGAAACCCGAACTGGAAATACAAACAGGCAATATAGAAATGGCAATTGCAGAGGTTATGGAAGAGGTAATGGCTATGGCAAAGGAAATGGAATAGGAAGAAATTTTGTTGATAAAAATAATAATGGGATTTGTGATTTCCGGGAAAATCTGAATAAACAATAATCAAAAAATCCGATACTTATAGCATTCCTAGAAAGGTAAAAAAGGGTTGTCTTAAAGGACAGCTCTTTTTTTTTCATTCAATTATATGATTTAAAGGTCAGGAAGAGTTTAATTTTAAACAAACAAGCTATAAAAAAGAATGATAAGTACAATAGATGTTATTATTGTATAAACCCAATCCTTTTCAAATATAAATCCAAAAAATGAGAAAATTACCCTCATCACAGGAGTTGCAATAAGAAGAATAAGTCCCAGTTGGATAATTGCCCGGCTATGAAAATTAAATGCCTGTCCTAAAATAGTTTTAAGATGTGTCAAACGTGCTGGTTCACCCTGAAAATCTGAATAATTGAATGTTTCCGCCGGATGTTGAAAGAAAAATAAAATGCCTCCCAGCACCACCAATAAAGCAGATGACAGAACCCCTGTGCGCAACAATAATCCCATAATGGTTCTCATTTGTTGGTCGTTCCATGTGTTGGTCTTTTTACGCATATCATATATTTTTAACTAACCCGTTGTAAATCATTTCAAAAGCTAGCATAGCGATTACAAAAGCAAACACAATCCGAATATTTTTTGTTTGGGCTTTAAGCAAAATTTTGGCACCAATTAATGAACCCAACAAAACCCCAATCATTACAGGCATAGATAATACCGGATCGATATAACCCCTGTTTAAATAAATTCCTGCACTGGCAGCAGCTGTAACCCCAATCATAAAATTGCTCGTTGAAGTAGATACTTTAAAGGGAATTTTCATGACAGAATCCATGGCTATAACTTTAAGCGCTCCAGACCCAATTCCCAACAGTCCCGATAAAATACCGGCAAGTGCCATGACTAAAAAACCACCTGCCACATTATTCATCTTATAATATTTCTTTTCTGAACCAGTATTGTAGTAGCCTTCTACTCTCAGGAACTTCATTAACCAACCATTTTCTAATGGTTTATTAATTGAATCTCCGGCATCTTTCCTTTTTCTAAACGAATCAACGGCAGAATAGAGTAATACGAGACCAAAAATAACAGCAATTGCATGAGTAGGTGCAAAAACCGCAATAGCTGCACCAACAATGGCTCCTAAAGTGGTTGCTATTTCAAGAAACATTCCGATTCGAACATTTAAAAGACCCTCTTTTAAATAAGCTGAAGCTGCCCCGGATGAAGTAGCTATAACAGAAATCAGCGAAGTACCAATTGCATACCTGATATCTACACCAAATCCAAGGGTTAAAAGAGGAACCAGAACGACGCCACCGCCAAGTCCAGTTAATGACCCTATAAAACCTGCAAATAAAGCACCTGCAAATAGTATAATCAGAGTTAATACCATGGCTTTTTCTATAAATAACTAAGGTAAAAATTAATTTCTGATTTTTATCCGCTGTATTCAAAATAAAATACGGTTGACATGTAAAAGGCTGCCTATTGACAACAGGCAGCCCAACTACAAGAAAATTAAAATAATTTATTTAATCAATTTCAATCCTTCAGCAGCTGATTTATCATCTGGAGCATAAAGCAATGCCTTATTGAACAATACTTTTGCTTCCCTCGTTTTTCCCATTTGAAAATTAGTCCAGGCATACATAATCAGACCATCGTAATCGAATGGATAAAGATTGACTACCTTTTCGAAATATTTGTATGCCTGATCATAATCTTTTTTCCCATAGTAAATTAAGCCTAAGCGATAACAAGCTACTGTGTTGTTGGGGGAGTTTGAAAGGATTTTCTGATAAATGGCAATAACCTCATCCCATTTGCCCACAGCTGCTTTGGGAAGTATCAGACCGAATTTGGCTTCTTCAGAATAAGGCATCAGGTTTACCGCCTTTTGGTAATGGGCAACCGATTCTGTAAATACTCCCGCCTGATAATTTAACCATCCAAGCCTAAGGTTAATTTCATAAGAAGTTTCATCATAAACCTTCTTCAATTCTTCAACAGCTTTCTTAAAATCCCCACTTTTTTCGTAGGTATAGCTTTGTTTAAAAGCATTATAAACAGCATCCTGCGAGATTATATTCATCGAAATAATCATCAAACATATTAGCGATGCATTAAATTTAATCGTTTTTAAAATTTCCATGTTATCCCTCCTGTAAACGTTTGGTATTGATAATTAATTGATTGAGTTAAATCATTGATAATATAATAATTAATGCGTTCAAAAGTCTGATATTTGAAAAATAAGTTTAGCCTGCCTTTAAATAGAAAAGAATAGGTAAGTAATTCAAAGCGATTCCTTTGAATATCATTTGAATTGTTGATTATATAACCATTCCATTCAATTAAATTGAACATTTCACCAAAAGTATAGGAAGGTTCTAAATAAACTTTCCAGAGTTTAATTCCTAAATTTTGTTTAAAGACCAATTGTGAATATTCTGAGGTGTAGAATTTCTCATATAACCATGAAAATCTGGATGTTAAATAGAAGTCTGCATTTCCAAACGGATAAACGGTAAAGTTCAAACCTGGTTGAAGTTGTAAATTATTATCCAGACCAGCCAGACTTGCAGTGATTCCGGTCTTAAAAAGAGAAAAATCCTTATAAAGTCCAAAGTAAAATACGTAATCAAAACTATTGTCTAATATGGAGTTATACACCGAGAATGCAGATATTCCACTGCCAAAGCCTGAGCCTGAGCCTGTACCTGAGCCATAACCGCTACCAGATGTTGATACAGAAGTAGACCCTCCTCCAAAACCCGATCCGCTTCCACTTCCTTGTCCCGATCCTGAACCAGGGCCGGATTTAAGTGTGGATGAATTAACAACTTCGTTGTATTCATCTTTTAGCGCATAAAACAACAAATTGTTAGCAACTGTCAAATCCCATCCTTTGCCCAATCGTTGCTGAAAGCTAAGATAAATCTGATTTTGTGAAACATTCCTGTCGTAATATGTAGTGTTGCCTGACGAATTCAACCACATACCTTCTTCTTTAATTTTAGTCCATGAATAGGAACTTGTTAAAACAGAACCTTTTCTAAAATTTATAATAGCATTCAACCCATAGTAATTAAATCCTTGTTGGACAGCCTGTTGAATTGTATCGGTATCCAATCCTTCCACAGTATAATCGTCCCATGTATCAAATTTTGTTTCGAATTCAATGGCTGATAATCCTGCCTTTTCTTTTAATCTTAGCTTTTCCTTAAATTTGGTCGGGAAACCTGAAGAAAGATTTCTTGCTTCAGAGTGTTTATCGGCAAACAGATAGGCATAATAAAGGTATTCAAGCACAAATTCGTCATCAGGACTTTCTTTTGCTGCGGCTTCAAAATAAGGTATTGACTGCCTGTATCTTTTTAGGCTATAATAAGCGATCCCCATTCTCAATTTGAGAAAATAAAAATCGATTCCTGCTTTTTTTGCTATTTTCCCTGTTTCAATCAGTTTTTTCCATTCCCCTTTCAGATAATAAGAATAGGTTTTTTCATTGACAGCCGGGAAATTCAGTTGTTCCTGCGCCATTAAGTCCTTGGAAAAGAAGAAAAAAAAGCTTATGGATAGAATAATTTTTAACAACTGCGCATTCATTTCTTTATTTTTTTTATCATTAACTAAATAAATCGGTTTAGAACTGCAATTATGTCAAATACTGTAGAATTTAACTTACTGCTAATCAACAGGACCAATCGTCTTATTAAATAATTTAAATCTTTATATGGTAACACTTTTCTGCAAATCACATACTACTATGGTCTACTTCTAAAATGAAAAAGTCGCTCTTAATACTTGAAATTCCTTTGTTATCAATGTATATCTGAAACAAATCATTCCGTTTCAGGCCAAAAAATGACGATTTCAACCTGCTTTCAATCTTCAATTCAGTAGGTGACAATGTATTATCAGAATATAGGTATGTTAAACTGTATTGTGCTTTTAGAAATAAATAAAAGGGCGCTATAAAATCCTGAAAATAGGTCAAATACTTGTTATAAACCAGATGAATAGGATAGGTATCTTCTATTGTCATATTCCTGTAAAATCCAAACGGAACATTATATAGTGAAAGGTAAAAATAGTACAACCCTGACTTTTTACTTCCAATGAAATTTTTAAAATACATCAGATTGCCATCGGTAAAAAAATAAGCAAACGAATCCGACTTTTTACAATAGATATATGTATTATTATAAATATCAATTTTAACCTCCCATTTCAAGTTTTGCATTTTTTTGTTTTTTAACCAGAATAAAAAAGAAAGCTCCTGACCTGGCACAAATTCAAGTGCTTCCTTTAAAAGCGGTTCTACTGCTATATTCGAAATCCTGTCATCTTTCAATGGTTTTGAGTATGAAAGCAATTCAAATCCTTTAATTTTATTGATTACATAATGATCGACAGGATATTCCAAAGTTTTAGATCCCACGAATGGGGTTGTCTGCACCTGAAAATGGAGGTGAGGATAGGGCGATCTTCCTGAATTTCCACATTGTGCAATAATTTCACCTTTTCTTACAAAATCGCCCTTTTTTACTTTAATACTGTCTGGTTTTAAATGACTTAGTTGGGTAAAAATAGAATCAGCATGCCTGATGACAATAGAATTTCCCCAGTTATGGATTATGTTTATCTTCCCAACTTCATTGTCTTCAATTCCATCCACCAGGTCAACAACGGTACCAAAAGCAGGTGCAAGAACCTGTTTATTGTAACAATAATAGTCCTCAAGAATATTTCCTTCATTCCTGTACTGACAATTTTCTTTATCAGTAATAACAAAATCCCAGGCATTTGCCCATTCGCCTATGTGTGTATATTCACCATTTTGAGCTTGAGAAACAGTCCATTCGCCATAAAAAGGCAATGAAACAGGAAAAAACTCCAACCATTTAAATCTTGAACGGGCATTTGAATGGAAATACAGGTTTTTTTCAGGACTGTATTGCTGTAGTAAAACCTCGCTCAATTTTAGATTTGGTTTCAATCTAAGTTTCAGGCTAAATAAGAACAGAAGAACTACCAGGTTGAAAGGAAGAGAGTAAATTGATAATTGGTAAACTATCAGAACTTTGCTTAATCCTAATCCAACAAGTGCCACTATTGGCAATAATAACAAGACCCAGATAAAGGATTGTTTTGATGGCACTAAAAAGTGACCACCAATCGCTATTGCTGTAAGGATATAATTAAAACCAATATATGAATAACCGTATAATGCAATATCAGCACCCATTATTCGATAAAAGTAATAAGCTACGGTAAAACCGATAATTGATAAAACAAATGATATCCTGCTATAAAAGAACAAACCCAAAGCAATTAATAATCCTGCCAGAAGGTTGTACTGAAAGAAAATTGCGCCCAAAGCCAAAAGATAGGTCTCTATAATATGCGGAATTTCTATATTATTTATCCAGATATAAATATCCGACAAGCGTTTACCTCCCAGATTAAATAATTCATTCGTTGTATAAATTCCACGTTCGCTGATTCCAAGAACCGATAGGTCTCTTGTGGCAAGTACAACTATCCAAAGACTAATAATAAACGGTATACTTATGAATGGCAGGTAATATTTTGCCAATATTCCTTCCATGGCAATACTAATCAGGAACGCAAATATCGAAGCTATGATTATTATTGCAAAAACTTCATACGCAGGAATAAATGCCAAACCAATTCCTAATCCTGTTAAAAGACTATTAAAGGCATAATATCCCTTTTCTATCCGAAAATGGCTATATCCCAAATGAAAGGCAAGGAGGTTAGCCGCAAGAACAGAAAAGAATCCTCCTAATCCAGCCCAGACATCCATAAAACTAATTATCAACAGTATAGTCCCAAATAACTTGTTCTCTGAAAAAAATATCAATGAATAACTGTTCAGGGTACTATTGATAAAAAATTGCAGGTTTGCTTTTAATATCTCAAATTTATTCTTCAGCATATAATAAACTAATGCTTTTCAATTGTTAATATTATTTAAGATGCTCCGGTATTTTTTCAATTTGCCTGAATAGCATATTTTGTTCTTTGTCCCTGATAATATGTATTTTATTGTTTTCATCAATCAGAACAACATTTGGCCTCAAGGTTATAAACTGGAGCCATTGGCTCATATTATAGGCTCCAACTCTAGGAATCACAACCTGGTCACCTTTTTGTAATAAAGGAAACTGAACTGCCCCACGGATAATATCAATATTCATGCACAAAGGACCATATATCGTAGTGTCTTCGGTTTGTTGAGACGTTTCTTTAACCGGAAATATTTCATGTTCGTACCAAAAACTGGTAAATAGCAGGTTAACCCCAATATCAATGATGGTTGACCTACGTCCATCTGCGAGTCGTTTATTGGCCAATACTGTTCCTGCAATAAAACCTGCATCATCAATCAAAGCCCTTCCGGTTTCGAGAATTAGTACAGGTAATTTCTGGTGATCAATTTCAGAAGCAATAATAGCCCCAGTTATTGCTTCCGAATAATCATCAAAAGATGGACAAGTATCTTTACCTGGCAAATAAGCACCTTTAAGGGTGTTTTTTGAAGCAAATCCCCCACCCATATCAATGTATTTAATCTGGTGGTTAAATTTCCGCTGAACTGAAACAATCAGGCCTGCAAGCTTGGATGCTGCAACAGCGTATGCATTTGGCGACAAAATGTATGTGCCGATATGGGTGTGCAAACCTACCAATTCTAGTAAATCGGATAACATTATGCGGCTTATTGCATTCCATGCTTCTCCATTTTCGTAATTGAATCCAAACCTGTCCCATTGAGGATAAATACCCGTGTCCATATTTATCCTGATAGCAACTTTAGCTTTTAAATTATTGGTTTTGGTAATTTTAATCAATGAATACAGCTCATCATAATGGTCAATGTGAATATAGCTTCCTTTTATTAAAGCATTTAACAAATCATCTTCGCTTTTATCAGGTCCGTTAAAAATAATTTTTGAACCTTCAACCCCATTATCAATCGCTTTCTGAAATTCAAATCCGCTCACAACTTCTGCCCAGGATCCTTCAGCATGAAATATTCTGCAAACAGCATCCAGATAATTGGTTTTATAGGACCAGGCAAATTGAACTTTGGGATATCGTGAAGAAAAGGCATTGTAAGCTTCCTGGTATGTTTTACGGATAGTTTTTTCGGAAACAACAAATAAGGGCGAACCAAACTCCGATAATAATTTGTCAATATCGACTCCATCAATTTTTGGGAAATTTCTTACGCGGATTTTCATCCCAAACTTATCCGGCACTCCAGCACTAATTTTATTAATAACTGGTCTTTCGTATTTCAATTTTTCCATTTTAAATTCTTTATCGAATACTTATTAGTTTTATTTTCATTTTTTCCAATTTTGTCCAGGCTTATTTAACCTGGCCTTGTATTTAACCGCATTCTAGAACCATAGCACAAAACAAGATTGTCAAAGTTCTCCTGTCATTGATAGTTTTTCAAACTTTGTCATATCCCCAACCATATCGAATGAATATCGGATAAACATTTTACCCACATCATATGATTTAAAAGGTTCTACTTTTTTCCCAAGAGCAAGTTTAACCAGGGCCTCTGGAATATTCTGACCCGCTCCTACTGCCAGGTATACCCACGCCGGAATTCTGGGATTAATCTCGATCAGGAAAAACTCATTACTAATAGTTTTTATGAGCTCAAGTTCCATTGCGCCTCTCCATTTCGTATCCCGGATAAGCTGATGAGTTAAGTTAAGCATTCTTTCATCACCTAAAGTAATTCCACTCCAGGCTTTACCTTTATCGGTGATAAACTGTTTTCGCATTGGTACGGCTGCAATAGTATTCCCTTCACCGTCGCCAAGTGCTACTACATTGACTTCAGTTCCCCTGACAAATTCCTGAACAATAACCGGCAGGCCCCATTTGGCCGTAATTTTATTGAAATATCCTATTACCTGCTCTGGATTATATGCCAGATAAGCATCATAGAATTTACCTTTGACCAAAAGAGGGTAATCAAAATGTTTCCTTAGGTCGGCAATGTCGTTATACGATGTGATATTTTTACTAAAAGGAACTTTAATATTGTATTTTTCGCCGTATTCCGGCAAATTTGTTTTACTTCGTTCCTCATATTGAACAGCGGTAGGCAGAAAAAGTCTGATGCCCAATTCATTTAAAATCTTTTCAGCCTTCATAAAAGTGAACAATTCAGCATCAAAATTTGGAATAATGACCTGTAGATTTTCCTTTTCATGAATGTATTTAATACGATCGATAAAATCGTCGCTCCCCGTTGATGGATAGGGAATCTGATAAGTTTTATCAACCATATTTTCCATGTAAATGCCAGGTTCAAGGTTATCGTAAGCCAATCCAATTATCCTGAAATCCATTTCTTTTGATTCACGTAAACCCCTGATAACCGGTATTCCAGGTCCAGGATTATCTGTATTGTTCAATCCTGTAATTCCAATCGTTATTTTTAGTTTTTCCATATTCATTCAAATAAAATAACCCAACCAAAACATAATCCAATCAACTCATTTTTCATTGATAAGCTTATAATAGGACAGCATTGATTTAAAATCAAAAAAATTCTGTTCAAAAATTGTTTCATCCACATCATATTTCCCTAAAACAAATTCAGTAATTTCTTTGTCTTGCATACCTTTTATCATAAGGGAAATTATTTCACGGGCTACATGATTCAGGTTAAATGAATCACCAGTATTTGGATCAAAAATAAATCCGCTTTCCGAAATTGCTATGTTTTTTTTAAGTTCCATATTTCTTTTAGTATAAGTTGTCCAATGTTCTTTTTATTGATTGATCACTTTTTTTATAATCACTCACGGACATGCCTGTTTCTTTTTTAAACTGATTTGATAGATATTGTACGCTGCTGTAATCCATCATATAGGCAATTTCACTGAGTGTATACTCATTGCTGTCAATGAGTTCCTTTATCCTTTCAATTTTGTTTAATATGATATATTTTTCAAGGGTAATGGGTTCATGTTTCGAAAATAGCTTTGAAAGTTGTTGATAGGAAAGGGCAAGTTTTTCGACCAGGTAATCCGACTTACGTAAAAGTGAATCCACATTGTTTGAATGATGTATCAACTCAATCACAGCTGTCTTAATTTGCTCTACAATTTTAGTATCTCTTGATTTTATCAATTCCATCCCCAATTCAGATAAAATAGCTTCAATCTCCTTATGTGCAATCTTTTCAGGGTTATATTTAATATTAAAAACTCCGGGTCTGAAAGAAAGAACTTCAATACCTGCCTTTTCAAATTCCATTTTCAGGAGCTTTATGCAGCAATTACATAACATGTTTTTGATATGCAGGGTTTCTTCAACCATTTAAAAAGAAGATATAGTTTTATGAATACAAAAATAGAATTGATTAGACAAATAAATCTTATAAAATTTTGTAATAAAATTATGTATTGATGTTATCACTTATGAAATTAAGTGCATTAATTATGAATAAAGGTATTAACATTATTTCAGTTACGAAGAATGTAATATAATACCTTTTAACTGACTGGTATATAGGTCTTTATCAGAGCAAGCCAAATAAAATCAAATGAATTGAAAATATTAAAGTAATTCTATGGAATGAACCTTGAATGAGATACCTGTAAAATATAAAAGCTGGTCTGTATGATCAGCCAGCTTCACCTGAACCAAATATTATAAGTTCTTAACTAAGTCTAAATGGACCTTGTTGATCGTTGAATAAGGATTTTTGTATTATCTATTTGTCCAAATGACAATTATCATTCATGGCTATAAAAAGTATAATATTTAGGCTAAGCCAAATAAATTAAATTAATGATTACATGAATGACCTTCGCTGTGATGGTGTTCGTGGTGCTGACAACTGGAGCCACTATCCTGAATAAGGCCTTCAATATATTGTTTTACAATTTCTTCCGATTTTCCTGCACACCCGCGTATTACTTCTATTCCAACATTATTTAATACGTTTATGGCTCCTCCTCCAATGCCGCCTGCCAGCATTGTATTTACTCCAATTTCAGAAAGTGTATATGCTATATTTGATTTACAACCGCAACCCTGGGGTGATTTCAGTGTCTGTATTTCTTTAATCTCATTATTTTCTGATATTGTAAAAATGTTGTAAAATTCACAATGGCCAAAATGTCCGTCGATATGACCATTCGTAGTAACCGGGACTGCAATTTTCATTTTCTGATATTTTTTTATTGTTAAAACTAATTTTAAAATATTTAATATAAATCTATGATTTTAAACTAATTAACTCATTGTTGCCAAACATTTCACAATCTTCACATTTTACATGGTTTTGTAATCCTTCAATCAATTTATGACATTTCCTGCACCTGAACCAGTCTGCTTCCAATTGATAATTACCCCCTTCGATGGTTATTGCTTTTGCTTCAACCAGTGCTTGTGCAATGGTTTTCAATGCTTTGTTGTAAATTCTTGTAAAAGTAGGCCTCGAAACATTCATCTGGAATGCTGCCTGATCCTGATCAAGTTGTTCATAATTAACCAACTTTATACTTTCATATTCTTCGAAAGTAAGCTGAATGCTTTCTATTTTGCAAGTTGGTAAACCATAGGGTTTAAAACCCCTCATGGCCGGTGGCATTAAAATTTTCCTACTTTTTTTCGGACGCGACATTTTTATTCTTTATAATATTCTTTATATCCGGAAAGATAATAAATATAAAAAAAGCTGCAGATAAACCCAAAATTATCTTCCCAAATAAACAATAAGGACCACAATAAAAATCATCCCCTAATCCAAACAAACAAGTTGCACAGCCGATAATTACCATTAAAATGTAATCAATGAAAATTAAAACCGGCAATAAAACAAAAACTTTAAGCATTAACGAAGTTATCATATTTCAATTTTATGACAAATTTAATGAACTTACGTTCATAATCCAAATTATTTCGTTATTTTTTTGAACCTGTGTTCATAATGTTTTATCTATTATGCTGATTATGTTTAACTTTAATTTATCTAATAGTTATATTTAGGAATATTCAAAAAAGGTGTAATATTTACTTAAAAAACAAAGAAATGGAATTCGTATAGCTATAAAAATAGGTAAGACTGCTTTTCAGGGCAGTCTTACTTTTATTGACAAATAAGGAAAATTAACGCATCAATGCATTTAAATCACTACGTGTTTCAAATTATGCAAAAGTGATTAATCTAAAATTCCATTGTAAACATGTTTAAATGATAAAAAGATCATTGATTTTACCGCTCATTTCACCTTCAGCTTGTCAAACAAGATTTTCGCGCTGTCAATGTATTTGCTGTCAGGGTACTCATCGATAAAAACTTCATAATCATCAGCCGTATTACTGTTTTTGGCAGATTGCCACAACATATTGTCGAGCAGAACTTTGGCACTATCGGTATATTTTCCCGGGGTGTGCTCCATTACATAAGCCTGGTAAATTTTAAGGCTGTTTTCTTTTGTCACCGAGTCCCAAACCAGTTTTTCTATTAATTGTCTTGCACTATCCGCATAAGTTCCATCAGGAAAATTAACGACAAATTTTTTAAGTTCTTGAACCGTATTTGATTTTTTTGCATTGAAATAACTATTCTTTTCCTTATTACATGAATAAAGAAAGAAAAACATTATCGATATAAAGCTGTATATAAGTATTTTTTTCATATCAAATTCATTCAGTAAGTAAGAATTTTTTTTCGAATTCAATCCAGGTCTCTTCCGGAAATGTTTCCAGGGTATTTTCAACCAGTTGCCCCCCATCCTGTAAAATGGCCATCTGCGGAGTTTCAGAATTTCGGGCAGAAATTTCAGCTATAAAATCCCTGAACCTTCCCAGTTCATTTTTCATCCATGCTGAAGCTTCGCCGGCAAGAAAGTATGAATTCACTTCTGCCTTCCAGTTCGCCGGACTGATGCTGTAAATCCAGCCTGAACCGTAAGGATCCTGAGTTAAACATTCAGGGGTTTCGGATATTTCAGGGTTTGATTCCACTAACTGCCCCGAAATAGGCGAAATGAGTCGCAAACCTTTACCATCTTTCAGAATTTCACCCACCTGCTCTCCTTTTATAATAGAATCACCTGGTTCTTTCAGCATTTTTACAGAAACTTCGCCTGTAAGCTTTGTTACCAGGCTGTCAAGACCCACTTTCACATTTCCTTTCCGCTCGAGAAAAACCCACGAATGTTGGGGACTGTGATAAACTCCCATTGGAATTTTTAAATCCGAATCCGTCAGAAACGCGATTACTTTTTTAATTCTGTCAGCAAATTTTACCTTTTTGTTAAGAATTATCCAAAAAGGAACCAACAGCAAAAGAAAACCAATAATTACAATGTATTCAATTCCTTTTGTGTCGAAAATATTTGTATAACTAAAACTGTCCATAACAAATTATTTTAAATTATTAATTTACTTATTCTGATAAAGCATGTTTATTTGCCCATGCCGGAGGCTCTCTTAATACCGGCATCCGGTAAATTACCCACCTGAAAATCCAGAGTTCAATGAAAATTACGGTAAGTGTTACTACAATTTCCATCCAGGTAGGTACATAATGTACAGGGGCATCCCATCTAAAGCCAATGACAGATACATTCAGCCGGTTAAGAATAATTCCCAGCATAGTAACCAAAGCAGCAATTTTGATGAGTAAAACATTTTTTCGCCGGTAGCTGATAAAAAACAAAACCATTGGTAAAAAAACAAAACCTATCATTTCGGTTAGATAAAGATAGCCCATCCTTGTATTAAGTAAATCCCAGTGTTTTCCATGGATAAATACAAGCAGCTGAAGGAAAAAATAGGCAAACATTGATCCCGCACAAATTTTTGCAAGCCCCTGAAGGATGTTATTGTGATTTGAATGCCCATTTCCGTTTGTCTGATCTGAAAATACTTTATTCGTAATGGAACCTTCGAATATCACCATAGAAAGGCCGGCAAAAATACTTGAAACAAAAAACAGGATGGGAATAAATTCTGAATACCATAAGGGATGGATTTTATCTTTCGCCATTAAAAATAACGCCCCCAGGCCTGATTGATGCAAGGTGGAAAGGGTTATCCCAAAAATTACAGCTGCAATGGTCATTCCAGAAAGCAATTTATGAATACGCCTTGCACCAAGCCATTCGGCAATAGCCGGAGAAAATTCAATAAGCTGCGCTATCATATAAAGCAGAAAATGCCACGCAACAAGAAACAAAACCGAACTCACCCCAAAACCATTGCCAATTATAGGGTTTATCACATTCAGCGGGCGACCCAGATCGAGTAACAAAGCCCCGGCATAAAAAACATAAGCCAGAAATCCGTTTAAAACAGTAACCCTTACAATGGAATGGTACTTTTTCATGTTTAAAATGTATACCATAAAAGTGAGTACATAAGCCCCACCTGCAAAAGCTACTCCCGTAACCACGTCAAACCCAATCCAAAGTCCCCAGGGCACATCTTGTGTAAGGTTGGTAACTGCGCCAAGTCCTTTTATAAACCTGACAACAATTATTGTAATACCTATTATAATTACAGGAATAGAAATGATATTAAACGGAGTAAGCCATTTTCCCTTAGGTTTAAGTTCATTAAGAAAAAACCTGAAGGTAGAGATATTGTTATTTTCCTTTGTAATTGAAGCAATACTATTCATTTTCAGTGGGTTTTAAACGATTGTTTTTTGTTGATTCATATATACCAAGCAATATAGATGGCCATAAAACAAATATGGTTGGCACGCTATACAGAAATCCTTTGGTAAGTTCAGGATAGGATTTTTTCTGCACGCTGTTTTTTAAACCAAGTTCATCGGGAGGCACCGAAGAAAGGTAAAGAAATGAAGTTCCACCTGCTTCGTGTTCGCCATAAATGTAATCAACATAATCTTTAGGATTTTCAAGAATTCTTTTCCGTGCCTCTTTAATCAGTTCCCTTCTTGTCCCAAACATTAGTGCATCGCCTGTACATGCATTTACACAGGCAGGAATTTTACCTTCAATAAGCCTGTCGTAGCACATGGTACATTTAACAATTTCCGGGTTTGAGCTATGGTACTCGAATTTTGGGACATCGAATGGACAGGAAACCATGCAAAAACGGCAGCCCATGCACTTATCGCCTCTCCAAATCACCGGACCCTCTTTGGTTTTAAACATGGCCTGGGTCAGACAGGCTGCTGCACAGGCAGGCTCGTTACAGTGCATGCACTGCTTTTTAATATTAAACTCCCCTTTTTGAGTGTTAAAAGTGTTCACAACAGTCCGGCGTTTATCATTTGTTTCCCTGATAAGGCCCACTTTGGGCTTTTCTTCGGGTTTGGGAAGCCCGTTTTCTTTTGCGCAGGCTCTTTCGCACGCCTGACAGCCCAAACACCGAAACGAATCAAAGAGTATTGCTTTAAATTCTTTATCTGTTTCGTTTTTTTCCCTGGCATTCAACATAGGGCCGGTGGCCAGGGTTAAACCGGCAGCCCCTGCTATTTTAAAAAAATTGCGTCTGTTCAAATTCATATTTATATATTTTAAGGCAGGTAAGTTTATTTCATTGTATCAATAAAATGGGTTTGAATATCTTCCCAGGTTTCCGGGCCAAGGTTTAAAAGCACCATATCTTTTATTTCGCCACCATCCTGAAGGACAAGCGGAGCAAATGCCGGTGATTTCTCTGCCAGTGAAGAAGACAGTATTTCCTTCAGCCGGATAAATTCATTTTTTATCCATTCCCTGTATTTTTCCGACATGGTAAAAAATTTAATTTCACGAAGCCAGTTCGAAGGTTCTATCATGTAAACCCAGCCTTCGGTTAACGGCATTTGGTTAATAAGCGTGGGTTCCTCAATTAATTGTGTGTTTTGACTTATAACTTTTCCTGAAACCGGAGAATATATATTCAGCTTTTTCCCATTTTGAATAAGGGTAATTACAGCTTCTCCTTTTTTAACCGCATCGCCCGGATTTTTCATTTTCACCCGTGTAAGGGTACCGGTGATATGTGGAATAAAATCATCGATCCCGACTTTTACCAGCCCACTTTTTTCCATATAAGCCCAGGTATGTGTTTTATCGAAATACAATCCGCCTGGCGCCATAATGGTGCTTTCGTCAATATTCGTCCTAAATTCCTGTTGTTTTTCATCAAAAGCTGTTTTGTGTGAATAAGCATTCATAAACCAGAATGTAAGGATGAGCACAACAATAAATGAAACAAACAAATAAACCGAGAGAGAAATAGAGCCAAAGAACCCGCCTAATCGGGCAAAAAATGATTCCTCCGGTTTTATTTCAACAAATGAATTATTCTGGTTTAAAAGCGAAAGATTCACTTCTTTCTCAGCAGATACCAATGTGAAATAGCCGCTTTTATTCAGACTTGCCTGTCCGTTTGTGGTTATCCATTGTAAAAAAACGGTTTTAGGATCAAGTTCTGCAGATTTTGTAGCAATTGAATAAATTGGGAGTGCTAATTTATCAGGTGTTCCCATTACCCAAACATTTTCGGCAAAATCCTGGAATTTAGGATAATTATTTTCAAAATCATCAACTTTACCATTGTTGTTCCTGTCCATTGGCAAAACTGTAATTGTTTGATAAATATCCGGTTGTCGTGAATTTAGCAGCGAACTCAACCTGCAAAATCCTATCGATCCCAAATCTTTGCTGATTGCTGAAATAAGTTGCTCATCTGTTTTTACGGCAATTCCCGAAAAGTTATTTTTTGATGATAAATAAGAAGAAATCAATTTATTTTCTTCTGGATAATTTGTGTAATAAAGGTTCATTTTCAAAGCTTTTTGACCGCCTGAAAGAACGCTCCAATAATGATCTGTGCTTTTTCCGGCGAACTGACTTAACAATGCCTCAGAAACATTTAGTTTTTTGATTGTTTCCAGGTAAGGATTTTTCGAATTCATTATGGGTACAAGTAAATCCTTGCCCAGCATAATTTCTGTCAATTCAGGATTTTCTTTAACATTACCAGCGCTGTGCATAAATAAAAATACTTCATTCCCTTTTATTTCAGAGGATTTGAATGTACCGTCAAATTCGTTTATCGAAATATTAACTCCAGGATTCTGGTCAATGTATTGCAGGCTCCACTTTTGAGCCAGGTTAACTAATTCGTGGGTAGCCATTACTTTTATATCGCTTTTTTCAACGGGTTTCTCCTGGGCTATTAAAAGATTGCCTGCAACCAGAAGTAAAAGCAACATTAAAATTTTAACAAAAATTCCATTCGTTTTCATGATATTTTGTATTTAATATTAGCAATAAATAGAGTTCCATTTCTGATTTCCAATTAAAATGCCAATATCTGTTAATTGCTGATTATCTGTAGTTTAAGTCACTTACTGCTGAATAAATTTACAACTACAAGTGTTTAATATTTCAACACATTTAAATATAAAAATAGTATTGCTCTGAATTTTAGATATTTAGAAAAGTGTTGAAAATTTCAATACGTGGTGAATTTTTATACACTACTTCTAGAACACTTGTGCAATAAAAGAAAGATAAGGTGGTAAGTTTCGGGAATGATTTTGGTCAGTCATTTAATAGGGAATAGAATTCAGCACGGCACTTGGGGCACAGAGCATCTTTTTTTTGGTCAATGTCTTCCATGTAGGTAGCCGAAATCATCACACATCCAGGTACATGACAGTGTATTAACCCAAAGGTATGTCCGATTTCATGCTTCACAACCTTGCTGAATCTTTCTTTTAAAAGCTGTGGGTCGGGAGGCAAACCATAAAGTTCATTTTTAAGCCTGTATACAGAAGCTATTCCGGAATTCCCTTTAAGAAATGCCTGACCGAAAACATAGGTAAGGATTGGAATGAACAAATCGACCCTGAATAGTCCAATTGTCTTTGTTTTTACAGGCGCTACTAAACTGTCGATTTCCATCAGTAGTTTGTTGGCATCATATTGTCTGCGGGCAGGATCGTAATAATCGCTTAAATCGAGATACTGTTCTTCAATAGATACGTTAAGGTTAAATTCGTAACGGATATTCAGAGCCAATTCAGAAACCAGGCCTGCTTCAAATTGCCCGTAAGAAATCAGTTTTATGGTTGGATGCTCCATTCAGACCTGGTATTTTAAGAATAAACAAATATTTCAAACCTTCATTTATTCATTGGATTTTAAACCATGTTTTTTTATTTTATTATAAAGGGTTACCCGGTCCACATTCAAGGCTTTTGCCGTTCGAGAAATATTCCAGTTGTATTTTTTAAGAATTTGGAGAATATGCTTTTTCTCCAGTTCATCGAGGCTTTCGATACCGGATGTTGGAATATCCTTTTCAATGGGAAGGTCCTTCAGTTTAATTTCTCTTCCATTGCCGACTACTATGGCACGTTCAATCATATTTTCAAGTTCTCGCACATTTCCTGGAAATTCGAAATTTTCAAGTCTTTTTAATGCTGCATGGTCTATTGTTACCAGGTTTTTGCTCATGGCTTTGCAATATTTCCCAATAAAATGTTCAGCAAGCAACCGGATATCTTCTTTTCTCTCTCTTAATGGAGGAATTTCAATGTTTACAACATTCAACCGGTAATATAAATCTTCCCTGAAAGAACCTTTTTCAACCATTTTAGCCAGGTCCTTATTGGTAGCGCAAATTACCCTGAAATCGGATGAGATTTCCTTATTCCCCCCAACGCGTGTAAATTTTTTGGTTTCGAGTACCCTCAGCAGTTCTATTTGCATTTTAGTGGAAATGGTAGCAATTTCATCCAGAAAAATAGTGCCCCCGTTTGCCATTTCAAATCTGCCTTTCCTGTCAAGAATAGCGCCTGTAAAAGCTCCTTTTTCATGCCCAAAAAGTTCGCTTTCCAAAAGGCTTTCGGTTAATGCCCCACAATGTACGCTTACCATTGGAAAATATTTCCTTGGAGAGTTTGAATGTATTGCCCTGGCTATTAGTTCTTTACCTGTGCCGCTTTCACCTGTTATAATAACTGAAGACGAAGAGGGAGCAATGGAAGCCACTTCGGAAAGGACTTTTTTAATGGCCTCACTTTCGCCAATGATATCTTCAACATTTTCGAGATTGGAAACTTTTTCTTTAAGGGCTACATTTTCATTTTTTAAAGAAATCTGCCTTGTGGCATTTCTGATTAGATGTGATAGATCGTCCGGATCAAATGGTTTGGTCACATAATCAAAAGCCCCTTCTTTTAATGCCTGTACAGCTGTTTCCACGGATGCAAAAGCCGTCATAATTATTACAATAGCTTCATTGTTCAGGCTTTTTATCCTGCGGTGCATTTCGAGGCCGTCCATGCCAGGCATTTTAATATCTGCCAGAATAATATTAAAATTATCTTTTTCAAGTATATTTAATGCCTGTTTTGCATCTTCGGCACAATTTACAATATATCCATCTTCAATGAACCAGTTATACAACGAATCCCGGACAGAAAGTTCATCGTCCACGATAAGTATTGAATATTTCTCATTCATTTTTATACCTCCTTATTTTTCACTACAGGTAACGCAATAGAAACTGTGGTTCCTTTGCCCACATCAGATACCACATCAATTACACCTTTATGGTTTTGCACAATTCCGTGTACAATGGCAAGTCCAAGTCCTGTTCCACTGGCCTTTTGTTTGGATGAGAAAAAAGGTTCAAAAATATGTTTCATATCCTCGGGTGCAATACCAGAACCATTATCGCCGATTTCTATTTTAACAGTTTGGTTGTTGGGATTTGAAGTTTTCATTACAATTTCGCCATTTTGAAAAATAGCTTCCGAAGCGTTCACGAGCAAGGCCACACAAGCTTGTTTTATCTGATTAGGACTGCATTTTATCAAATCCTGGGTGGCAGAGAAATCTGTAAGAAAACTAATATCTGAAATTTTCATCTGATGAACCATTAAGTCGTAAGTTTCTTTCAGAATTTTATGTAAATGAACAATTTCAAAATTCTGTTGATCATTTCTTGAAAAATCGAGCAATCCTTTAACAATTTCGCCACATCGTTTGGTTTCCGATTCTATAATTGTGAGATTTTTAAGTACAGATTCTTTAAGGTTCTCTTCCATCTCAACCTTATTTAATTGCTTCTGTACCAATTTAGTGTAGGTAAGAACACCCGAAAGGGGATTGTTAATTTCGTGCGCCACCGATGAAGACAATTTGCCAATTGAGGCAATTCGCTCAATATGAATTAGTTCATTTTGGGCTTCGAGCAGCTCTTCTGATTTTTTTTGTACTTTATATTCGAGCTGATACGACCAATTCTGGAGTTCAACGGAAGCAGCATGAAGTTTATCCAGCATATTATTGAAAGCATGCGAAACCATTCGCATGTCGTCGAGCTGTTTTTGCTTTACATCGAGCCGGATATTCAAATCGCCTTTAGCCACAGCTTTGCTCGCATTAATAATCTCGTTTAGCGGCTTTTTTATTTTTTTATTGGTAAACAAAATTAAAAATACCGCAAGTGTCAGGGTAGAAATCACCGCTAAAAGATAAAAATTGGCTGTAAATTTTTCCAACGCAGAATCCAGTTCATAAAGAGGAACTTTAATTACCAATGAGCCCAAAACCTTATCCGAAGCTTTATGCGCATGGCACGAACTTAAATAGCATGATTTCTGGTTTAATATAGGTGACTTGATTAATAAATGCCGGTGGTTATAATCAATTTGTTGCATTTTGCACTGGTGCTTTGAATCCAGAATCCAATATGATTTCTTTAAAGCAGGAAACATTGTTTTTAAATCATTATGACAGCTTCTGCAATCAGGGTTTCCGTGCTTTCGTGTTGTATCATTTGCAAAGGATGAATAAACCAGGCTGTCGTTACTGTCGTACATATTTACTTCATCAATACCCGACATTGTATTTATTACATCTAAGGTACTTTGCAACCGGCTTTTATCGTTGTCGAGCATTGAATAATACAGCGAAGATTCAACAATAGAGCCTATATTGTTAACATTTTGAAGGATAACAGAATTGAGGTATTTATTGTTTACAGATCTAAAAATAAAACCAAATGAAATGAAAAGGAAAAGAGACAACAGGGTAATAATTAAAACCACCCGACCATAAATTGAAGCCCGAAACCTTATGTATTGCCGTATTAGCGGGTAATTGCGAATGCCATTCTGCTTTTTTTTAATGAACCAGTTCATAAAAAAGCATTTTTCTTTAGGATGAATTTAAAACTGCCAACCCTTAAAAGAGTTATACGGTATAAAATTACTAAAGATTACTGAAATCCAATGGTTTTATGTTTTTAAATATGTTTTGGCCAGAATTGTAGCAGGTCTAAATCAATGTAAAAAACAATTCAGAAATTAGCCACATCCTCCATCAAGTTTTTTCCTGTTGCTTTTTTTATTGTTAAAGTATTTGGTTTTCAAGCTGTCGGGCAGGCTGTTCATTTCAATAAACAATTTACGTGCCTTGTACCTTGCTTCAAACAATGCATTTTCTTTTGCAGAAATCCTTTCGCCTGAATAACTTGAATTCATTACTGTTTCGTACCATTCATTCATGCCCCCCTTCATGATAAAAAGATTTTGATAGCCAACTGCTGTAAAGATTGTCCATGCCTGGGCAGACAAAACATCACCATTTGAATACAAAATGGTTTTAATGGTTTTTTGATCGAAGTACGATTCAAAATCCTTGTTTAATAAATCAGGAAATGGAATATTTACCGAACCAGGGATGGCGGATTCAAGGAATTCTGAAGTGTTTCTTAAATCAATTATTTGAAAAGAGGTATCCTCAAAAGCAATAGCTCTTGCTACTTTATCCACCGAAATAAAATATTTGTCGTCAGGCAAAAGCTTTGACAATTCAGAAGGTTTAAGTTCACCCGGATTATTGTGTTTGTATGGCATAAATGCTGTGATTAATGCCATTGTGATTATAAGTATCGAAAATTTTATCCTTGCATTCATATTTAAACGGAAAAAAAGGTTTACAATTCAATAAATTGTACATAAATCCCTAAAAGAATATGCCAAAAAAGGTAATGACCCAGGCGCACAGACAATGCGCTTAAAAAACCTGCTCTTTTAAACCAGATGGCCTGGATATAATTCATGGCAAAACCTGTTACCAGCGAATAGATAATAATCAAGGTTCCTGTTTCGGGCATTTGTTCTAAAGGTTCTCTTAATGAAGTAATTATAGCACCAACCACGAAAAAGACTGTGGAGTATTTTCCTTTTTTAAACCATATCCCCAGGAGTAAAATAAGTGTAAGTGGAATAAGCCTGTAAAAAATCTCAATTTCGAAAGCGCCGGAAAAATAAAGAAAAACAGAATAAGGAAAAGGTTGTAAAAATGGCGGGAGTTCTTTATATGCTTCGGGATGCAATAAAATTTTAAAAACAAAAATATCCAGAATACCAAATACACATCCAAGGAGTGCCGGAATTAAAAAACGATAACGATTGGTGATTTCGGGTTGCCAGAAATCAGGAATGCCTGCTTTCGACATAAAAAATAGAAAAGGTATTCCGGCCAATAACACAAGCAGGTCGGTAATTTCCCAAATCCTTAATGAAGAATAATTTTGAGAAATAAATTTTCCGAATACCATCCCGACCAAAGCAATAAGTATGAATACCAGGTAGGTAAAAAGGTTTAACTGGCCCTGCTTTTTAAAAATATTCAACAACATAAATTCACCTTATATTTCATTTGTAATATCAGGCCTTGGGAATTTTTGTTCAGCTTTTTCCGCCATCCAAAACATAGCAACGGCAGCCAGGATTAAAAATAAGGCAAATACACCGGGTGAAACTCCCAGCCATTCATTAATTTTTGCAGTACCCATATATCCTGATGTGGCAAATTCGGCAATATAAGGGTAAGACTCAGCAAATAGAAATGCGCCGGCAAAGGCCCCAAATACGTAAAAAAGAGCATCTATTTTCCCAATTCCCAATGCACATATCCCGGTTCCGGGACAAAATCCACCCATTATAAAACCTGCCCCCATTATAATTCCACCCAAAATGGAGGAACCAATATAGTATTCATTCACATAAACCAAATCCAAATCAATTAATCCCAAATAATTCATTATTAGCGAGCCGCAGAGGGCAAAAATAGACGCTGAAAAAAATACTTTTAACACTGTTGTGTCGTATCCGTAAAACATTCCGGCCAGTTTCCGGCTTGAAGAAAAACCTGCCTGTTCAAGGGCAAATCCAAACAAGATGCCGATTAAAAAAGCAGCTAACAGGTTAAGCCAGAGAGGCGCTTCAATAAGTGGTAAGATTGGTCCCATAATGCAATGTTTTATGTTTCAAGTTTTTGTTTTATTTTGGTTTTCAGAGAATTGAATCAACGTTTAGAATTCCCTGTTTTATAATATGTTATTAATGATTCAAATGATTTCTCTCTCCCAACTTCCATCTTCTGACTTCCATCTTCTGACTTCCATCTTCTGACTTCCATCTCCCAACTTCCATCTTCTGACTTCCGTCTTCCAGCTTCTCAAATCCAACAATTCCTACAACCAGTTCTTCCTGAAAAACCAGGCAAAAGCGTAAGCCGAACCGAAAATGGCCATCATGGTCACAAATCCTGCCGTTGAAAGCACTGCCATACCTGATAATGCAGCCCCGCTTGTACAACCACGTGCCATTTGAGCGCCGTAAACAAAAAAAAGTCCCCCTAAAAAGGCAAAAACCAACCTGCGCTTTGAACTTATTTTGGGTGAACGTTCAACTTTGAATTTAAGCCTGCCCGAAATAGCACCTGAAAGAAATCCCCCGGCTAAAACACCCAATACCTCAAAAACCAGCCAGTTTGTAATCGGATTTTCATTATTTTTAAAATAAGAACTATAATAAGGTGATTTTTCCGCGTGTGCAGGATTCACTGCACCAACGGCAGATACTACCGCATATTTAACTGCCCCGCTGGCCCCAAGGCCCCTTCCTGAAATATACATGGCCGCCAGTAACGCTGTACCCAGCAGACAACCAGCCAGGTAGGGATTCATATAAGGTTTTTTTGAATTCATTTTTAGCTGAAAATATATGAAGGATTAATTAATACTGTTCCGTTATTTTCTGGTTAAAACCATCAACAATTTTAAGTTCATTAATATTACCATCATCGTTAACTGTATAATATTTTCCATTGGTTATCAGCAATCCTCTTGCCCTCTTATTTTCACGATTTTCGTAATGGTTCACATCAACGGCAATTACTTTTCCGCTATGTAGACCAACAATTTCAGGTACAATAGAATGTCCGACAATAATCCGTTTCACTTTAAAATAATCAAGTACTTTATTTAATTTTTCTTCAGAAATTGGTCTGAATTTCAAGTTATTGAAAACCAGACCCCTATACCAAAAGGGTCCAAAATTACCAAAAAGATATTTGGGTAAATTCTCCATTAAAGAATCTGGTATATCTATATTTTCGCGAACTGAATTATTAATCAGTTCAAAATCTGCATTGGCAAAAGTAAGTTCATAGCTTAATCCGGCATGCACAAAAGCAGTGCTGTCTATCACCGTTATTGTATTTTTCGTTCGTAACCATCGTCCCAGCTCTGTATTTTGATCATAAAACGTCTTGTAATTAACACCAAGGGCGTGTGCCAGGTAAAGGTATTTATCAATCACATAATTTGTATTTCCCCTAAGGTTCATTATATCATGGTTTCCAAGGTTGATTAATACTTTTCCCCCTGAAAGTCTTGATTCCCCATCGAGTTTATAGCACAGCCATAGAAAAGCGGCCACATCATTCCCCCTGTCGAACAAGTCGCCATTAATTACAAGGTAATTAGCCCCGAAAGTCCATTCGTATTTTTTATTTATAACCCCTGCTACTTTTAGAATATCCACAAAATCTTTTAAATTCCCTTCGATATCAGAAACCAGGAAAATCTTACCTGGCGTTGGCAGGTAGGTAGAATCAGTATCGTATTTAAACAATTTCACCTGAAATGCCGGCATTGAAGCATTTGGCTTAACTTTTATTTTTCTTGATTCCAATTTATGCGCAGGGAAAGAATCTTCCAATAAAAATATCTCATTGTTACCAAATTGGACAGAAAGAATTTTAACTGAATCGCTTTTATAAAAAAGATAAGGTCCGTCATATTTTTCGTTGGCCAGGGGATTTTTATCCTGGGCTTGCACAATAGTTCCAACTCCGTAAAAGAGGAAAACAAGTACAAGCCGAACATGTGTAATTATTACAAAAGTCTTCATATTCATCAGAAAT
>JAXLTR010000004.1:0-448420 GCA_046329965.1 Bacteroidales bacterium
GTAGCCAATAATTTTTTTTTGATATCAACCTTATTAGCTTATTTACAGTTATTTGCAATTAAAATTTGGTCGAACTCACGTTAATTTAAAATTTCGGTTAAAAAATCAAAACCTAATTTGGTTTGCGTACTTTTTATTTCCCTATCACCTTAATTGGGCCTTTGCGGAAGGTAAAACTGATAAACCCTCTTTGAAATACTGGATATCAATATTTTGAACCAATTTTTCAGAAGTTTATTTATTCATCAGGTATTTTAATGAAATTAGTTTAACTTTATTATAAAAAATGCAAGGAATCCCATCTTGTAAGTGGATGACTTTCAATTGTATATTTAAAATTTTTATAAACCTTTTAAATATTTTACTTATGAAAACACATTTCTTAAAATTTCTAATCATGCTGTTTATTCTTGCCGGAATCCGTTTAGAGCTATTTGCCAATAAAATGGATATAAATTCTTATTTTCCCGGAATAACCACTCAGAATGCCGATACGGGGAAATGGAGACAACTATTTAACGGCAAAGATCTTACCGGCTGGAAACATGTAGGCGGTGGATCAATGTTTGTCGAAGATGGTTTAATAAGAGGAAAAGGCGGAATGGGACTTCTTTACTGGACTGCTGAAAAATTTGAGAACTGTATTATAAGGGTAACTTATAGAATGAAAGATACCAACAGCAATGCCGGTGTTTTTATCCGTATCCCGATTGAACCCCGCGAAGAATGGATGCCGGTTTTTTATGGCTATGAAGTGCAAATTGACAACCATCCTGAACTTTCTGATGAAGATGATTATCACTATACAGGTGGATTGTACTCGCTTACAAAGCCATTGGCAAAACCTGGAAAACCCGGCCCGGAATGGAATACCATGGAAATTACCCTTAAGGGGGATAGAACCATAGTAGTAGTAAACGGGGTTAAAGTTACCGATTATAAAGAAGGTGACCCTGTTCCGGAGCGAAAATTCGATTTTGAACCTTTCAGGGGGCCGCGTCCCAATTCCGGATATATTGGATTGCAAAATCATGGCGATGCCGATGTGGTGTATTTTAAAGAAGTGGCAGTAAAGTCGCTTAAAAAGACATCCAAATAATTTGAAAGTTACTTTTCTAAACCTTTAAATATCTGACTATGGAAAATAATTCGTCAAATGAAAAGAAAAAGAGTGAATTCACCCGGCGCGATTTTGTTAAAACAGCCGCTACCGGTGCATTTGCTTTTACCATTCTTCCAAATTATACTGTTAGCGGTTTAGGGCATGTTGCGCCCAGCGATAAGCTCTATATTGCAGCGGTTGGCTGTGGAGGCGAAGGTGAAAACGACATTAAACACTTTGCCCAGGCCCCGAAAAAGAATGCCGAAATTGCTTTTTTATGTGATGTGGACGACCGAATGGCCGCTCCCCGCAGGAAAGAATTTCCTAAAGCTAAATTTTATCACGACTGGCGCGAAATGTTCGAAAAAGAAAATAAGAATTTTGATTCCGTTACAGTTGCAATTCCCGATCATAATCATGCCCTGGTTGGGTTAAAGGCCATGCAAATGAACAAACATTTATACCTGCAAAAACCATTAACCCACGATATTTATGAAGCCAGGATTCTGACCCAGGCCGCAGAAAAATATAAAGTGGTTACCCAGATGGGCGATCAGGGTGCTTCGTGCGATGGAATGCGTACACTCAGGGAGTGGATTGAAGCCGATGTATTGGGCGATATTGAAAAAGTTTATTGTTGGACCGACAGGCCTGTCTGGCCCCAGGGAATTCCATGGCCAAAAACCAAACCTCCGGTTCCTAAAGAATTAAAATGGGATTTATGGCTGGGTACAGCCCAGGAAACCAATTACATTGATAATATGGTTCCGTTTAACTGGCGCGGATGGTGGCAATTTGGTACCGGTGCCCTTGGTGATATGGGATGCCATATTATGGGGCCGCCATTTAAATTGCTTAACCTTGGTTATCCAACTGAAGTTTCAGGAAGTGCAAGCACAGTTTACGATGGTATTTTCACCGAGGGAATTTATCCCGAAAGCGGACCGGTGGCAAGTTCAATAAGGTTTACCTATGAACTGAAAAATGGGAAAAAAATGTACTTATACTGGATGGATGGTGGAATTACGCCTGAACGTCCGCTTGAACTTGATGGTGAAGGCAATATGAATGATATTATGGGCGACTGGCCAGGACTTTACGATTTTGAAGGCGCTACACTTTTTATCGGCACCAAAGGCAAAGCTGCCTGCGGTTGGGGCGGACGTAACCCTATTCTTTTACCGCTTTCGAAAAATAAGGATATTAATATTCCCAAAAAATACCCACGTGTTGAAGGCGATATGGACGGACATTGGTGGCAATGGGTGGATGCCTGTATTGCCGGTTATGGAAAAATGGAGGTTTCTTCGCCGTTTATTGGCTATGCCGGTCCACTTACCGAAACTGTTTTAATGGGAAACCTGCTGCTCAGGTGTTTCAATATTCGCGAAAAAGTGAAAAGAAAAGATCCGGTGTATGGTGATATGGAAGGTTTTGTATTTCCCGGAAGGTACATCAATTATAAATGGGATGGCGAAAACATGAAAATAACCAATTTTGAACCTGCCAACCAGTTTGTAAAAAGGGAATACAGAAAAGGCTGGGGTGAATTGAAATTGTAATTCTAAATCAGGTATTCACCTTAATTATTGAAATCTTTTAAACAGATGAATATCTAAAAATAGAAACATGATAATCAATACCGTTTAGTTAAGAAATCTTTGGTGAAAATTTGGTGTTTTAGTGTTTTGGTGGCAAAATATATAGCCACAAAATCACCAATACGCCAAACTACACAAATTTTAATTAAAATAAAATGTTTTACTAACTAAACGACATTGACATGGTAATAGTTAAAAACTCTGGCAAATAAGATTTCCTGGATCGGATTGATAATCCTTAATCAATCTGCTTTGGAATTCCGGGGTTTTTAACTATTTGTAGTTTATTTGGTAAAACAGATAGCCCGGGAATAATCATTTTTGCTGATAACTTTAATCGTTGATGGAATCTTTAACTCGCTTTCTTTGAATAAAGAATAATTTAATCTTGTACCTTTATTCTTTACTTTCTGAATATTTAAGAATTTCTTCCATCGTATAAATGCCATCTTTTGCAATTGTTGATTCCAGGTTTGACTTATCAACCGAAACCGGATCCAGTAACAAAGTCGGAACGTCAAGCCGCCCATTAAAAAGATATTTCAATCCTTCAATTTTTTCATTTTGTACAACCTTAAAAGCAAGCTCTGCTGATGAATAAGCAATCAGTCTGCTCGATTTGTACACTGTCATGGTCTGTTTTCCGTTTAAAATTCTATTGCAGGCATCTATATCCCCATCCTGACCTGTAAGGGTAATTTGACCTTCCAATCCTTTTTCTTTTAAGACTTTTGCTACACCAGCAGCAATTCCATCATTCACAGCAATCACAGCGTCAATTTTCCTGACAGAAAATTCAAAGATTCTTTCAGCATAAAATTGTGCATTAATGGATGACCAGTTTTCAATCCAGCCTGAATAAATTATATCTATTTTTTTCGCTTCAATTGGTGATTTCAGAACTTTTAAGATGCCATTATTCATTTCTACTGCCGCGCTGTGAATTTTATCTCCATTCAAAATAACATAATTACCGGCTGGATTCAAATTAAGTACGTAACTGGCCTGGAGTTCCCCGACTTTTTCCAGATCAAATCCAACCAGGTAATCCAAATCGCAATTGAGAATCAGGCCATCATAGGCAATAACTTTTATCCCTTTTTTGTGAGCATCACGCACAATAATAGCCGCAGTATTTGCATTGGAAGCGGTAATAACAATGACATCAACTCCCTGAGCAATGAAGTCCATGGCCTGGTTATACTGTTTAATTTCATCGCCTCCGGCAACAGCTATTAAAGCTACGCCGCCCAGTTCAGCAATTCTGTTTTTGAAAAAAATACTTTCCCTTTCCCAGCGGGGAGAATTAAAATCATTGAACAGGAAACCAACCTTTATTTTTTTCTTTTCCGGTTCACAGGAATTGAAAAGCAGCAGGCAAGACAACAAAAGGAGATATAGATTTTTATTTTTCAAAAGTTATTTTTAAATCTTTGATATTGAATTTTCAATTGTTTTTAAATACTAAATGTAATAATTAATTTTAAAAATTTCCTTTGTTTATATTAATCTATGAATTAGACTATAACTTTTTAAGCGAATTTCACAAAACCTAGAAAAGAATTTAGGATAATAAGGTTACTTCTATTCTCCTGTATTTATTTTAATTCATCATCACATTTTATTTTATTCGGTTCCTGAAAAGGAGAATACTGAATTCAAACAAATTGAAGACAAATAGTTGAATAAAATTGATATTTTTGTTTTCGTTGGTTTTTCAACTGAAATTACCTGCTAAATTTAATATATTGATATTAACCGTATTATAAAGATGAAAAAATTAAACCTGCTTTTCCTGATGGTTGTGCTTGCAAAAATAATCCTGAATGCACAGGAAACTCTATTATTTCCTCAGACTCCGGGAATGGTTTCGTATACCTACAGGAGCAGTTTCTCAAAAGATGTGGCTGCAACGCTTGATTCTATAAAGGCTCTGGGAATTACAGACATGGAATTTTCTAATTTATTCGGAAAAAAAGCTTCTGAAATCCGGAAAATGCTTGATGATAGGGGAATGTTTTGCAGTTCTTTTGGTGTAAGTTATCCTGACTTAATTAACAAAACAAATGAAGTTGGTGAAAATGCAAAAGCACTGGGCGCTAAATTTGTCCGCGTGGCCTGGATTCCGCATACGGCTCCATTTACAGTTGAAGTGGCACAAAAAACAGCCGAAGATTTCAACAAAGCCGGTAAAATCCTTAAAGAAGAGTATGGCATTACTTTTTGCTACCACAACCATGGCTATGAATTTTATCCTTACCAAAACGGGACGCTTTTCGATTTCATCCTACAAAATACCGATCCCAAATATGTCAGTTTTGAAATGGATATCTTATGGACTTTCTTCCCAGGTGCTGATCCTGTGCAATTACTCAACAAATATGGAAACAGGTTTAAGCTTTTACACCTGAAAGACCTGCGTAAGGGAATTAAAGGAGACCTTTCCGGAGGAACCGCTGTTGAAAATGATGTAGCGCTTGGTACCGGGCAACTTAATATCCCTGAAATCCTGAAAGCAGCCAAAAAAGCAGGAGTTGAACATTATTATATCGAGGATGAAAGTCCCGATTATGCCAGACAGGTTCCCAAAACTATGGCCTACTTGAAAAGTTTAAAGTATTAACTTCCAAACAACTTATTTTTAAATCCGGTTATGCAAACAACTAAAAACTATTATAATATGAAAAACCTGTTCTATTTTTTATTGCTGATTGCTTTTATCGGTTCATGTTCTACCAAAGAAAGCCCAAAAACTATTTCCCTTTTCAACGGTAAAGACTTAACCGGCTGGCATGTTGATGTACCTGCCATGGATGTAAAACCTGACACCATCAATCCTTTTATTATCCGCGATTCAATGCTGGTAAGCCTAGGCACACCAGGTGGTCATTTAATTACCGATTCGGTGTATCAAAACTATCGTATCATTGTTGAATACCGGTTTAGCAAAACACCCGGGAATTGCGGAATTCTTGTCCATTCCTCTACGCCCAGGGCCTTGTACAAAATGTTCCCAAAATCTCTCGAAGTTCAGATGGAAAGCGGAAATGCCGGTGATTTTTGGTGTATAGCAGAAGACATAGCAGTGCCTGATATGGAAGCCCGTCGTGGTCCAAAAGAAACCTGGGGCGGAACAGAGGATAAAAACCGGCATATAGCAAATTTAACCAATGGTTCGGAAAAACCTGTTGGCGATTGGAACAAGATGGTGATTGAATGTGTGGCTGATACCATAAAAGTCTGGGTAAATGATACATTGGTTAATTTCGGATACAACTGTACTGCTCAGAAAGGACAAATTGCCGTTCAGGCCGAAGGCTCCGAAGTTGAGTTCCGTAAACTTGAACTAACCCCGATTGACAGGGTTACTAAATAATAATTGTTTAATAGCTTCAGGAGCAGACCTGACTGTGTTTTTAAACCTGTCGGGGTCTGCTTTTTCAAAATATAAATATCAAATCGGTTTTCTTCATTTACCCTGCCCTGAAGGGAATGAAGAAAATCAATTTGCTCCCTCCAGGGACGGGGTAAACAAATTGATTTTCATTTGTTTAACCTTAGTAAAAAATTTAAATAAGGTAGTATTTTATTAAATAATGGAACGATTAATATTTTGAAGATAAATTAATTTTTGACACTCTACTTTATAGAAATATTTCAAGTACGGTAACCTTTTGAATAAAAAAGATTCAGGACAAGGGTTTTTATTTTAGTTTTTATAAGGTACTGTAATCACCACTTTGACAAGTTCACCTTTTACAAAGATTTTATCTTTATTAATGCCATTTACAGCAGCAATCAGGTCAACCGGTAAAACATTTCCAGTTCTATCGGATATGGTTTTTAAGTCTTCTCCCTGTTGGGTTTCAACAACTTTTAAAATTTTCATTTTTATTGAATTTCTGTCAGAATCTGTTAATCTGCTGAAACTTTCAATTGTCTCTTTCACTTCTGATACATGTTCAGGCACAGATGCACCGGTAATCCTGTAAATAAGGTTTTTATCCTCAATCCAATGCATGGTAAATTCAATTACCTGATTTTTTTGATTTCCTTTAAAACTTATTGATTTTGACGTAAATCCATTCAGATTTTTTGTTTCTACATTTACCGGTTTTCCTGATTTTTTTTCAATTTTTAAAGCATAATTTTCTGCGGCTTCTTTGGCAGTTTTAAATTCGGTTTCCAATTCAAGCATTACAATGGCCAATCCGGTTGTATCGCCCGTGGCAACTGCAGATGTGGAGTTTTCCTGAATCCATTTATCAGGGGTTTTAAATTTAAAATCCATTTCGGGATGGAGAAACCAGTTTCCCTGGAAAATCCCCTGCTTTGGATTTGGCCCCACAAGCATCCCGTCAATAAACGAAAGAAATGATTTCCTGTCTTTAAATATTGGCAGTTGCTGGGCTTGAATCAATTTTGCTGATTCTTTGTTAATTTTCTTAATCCTGTCTACTGTTAGCGGATGATCTGCAAAATAACTTGGTTTTTCTTTTTTACCTGTAAAAACTTCAATGGTCTGGTTTAAATTATTAAGGATTACAGCCAGAGATGCCGGATTGTAGCCTGAATTTGCAGCCAGGGTTGTCCCGAGTTTATCTGCTTCATTTTCATCTTTTCGGCTGTGCGAAGCCATTAATGCTTTTCCGCCCTGGCTTAAGGGACTGAAAACCTGTCCTACATTTTGTCCAAATAGTGCTCCTGTAACAGCCTGCGGAATAGCCAGAATACCTGGTAATATTCCTTTGCGTTGCTGCTTTATCGAATGCCTGTTGTTTGAATGAATTATTTCGTGGCCTATAACGCCCGCCAGTTCATCTTCGGTATTTGCCAAAGCCAGAATTCCGCGGGTTACAAAGATGTAGCCGCCGGGCAAAGCAAAAGCATTGGGTTCACCCATGTCTACCAGGTAAAATTGATAATCAAATAATTTATTGTCCAAATGGCTGGTAAGATTTGATCCGAGTTGCTTAATAACTTCCAGCCTTTCAGGGTCTTCACAAAAGCCCATGGAAGATTCAACCATGGCTTTTCCTTCTTCGCCAAGTTTTTTGTCTAAAGATAAATCCTGGGAATAAATGGATAAAGCCTGAAATAGAAATAAAAAAACTATTATTCTTTTAGCTGTAAAACCTGTAATTGTTGATTTCATGTGTTCTTTTTTAATTTTTAACTTCGTTAAAGAGAAAAGTTGTTATTATTTGGTCAGATGGAATGCACATTGAAAAAGATTATTTTGGTTGATGTAAAGCATATATGGGCATTTCATAATTTAAAATCATTACTGTCAGGTAAGTTTAATTCTCATTTGATAAAAGTCGTACTTAGCTAACACAAACGAACAATTGAATTGATAGGGGTTACTTTTTCTCTGGATTTTTATGCTTTCTTTTTTGGCTTGACCCAAAAAAGAAACAACTAAGGCAAAGCCGATCTCACGAAGTTCTGAAAGAACGAGTAAAAAGGTCAAGGCTCCCGGTAAAATATTATTCCGATTTTCGCAAAACCTAAGTGCGGCAGGGCGATCTTCGAACAAGTTCTCAGCTTCCCTGCCTTCTAAGGTTTCGCTCAATCTCCATAATATTTTCCCGGAGGCCGGCATATTAACAAACATCGAATCAAAATATTTAATATTCTGCAATCATTTTAAATTCGCGTAATTTCAATATTTGAAAGCCAATCTCAAATTCAAAAATATTTTATCCTGACAATAGTGATTTAAAATTTGATTTTGCAAAAATAAAAAATCATTTCAATTCTACTTTGACAGATTATAAACCTAAAACTATTTTTACTATAATTCAATGTATTTGCCCTAAAGGGGCATAAGCAGTAACATGGGGCAACGCCCCGTGAAAATAATGGAAATGTCAAACCGCCCTGAAAGGGCACAAGCAAATCAATATTGCACAATCTCTTTCAAAAGTTTATGTTCATATAACCATTAGGAAACAGACCTTGCTGTTAATTATATAAATCGATTGTTCGTCTTTATACCAGAAGTATCAAATCAATTTTCTTCATTTAATCCTGCCCTGAAGGGAGTGAAGAAAATCAATTTGCTCCCTGCAGGGACGGGGTAAACAAATTGATTTTCAATTTTTTATCCTAATTGCTGGTATAATAAGGGATATGCAATTTATATAATGAACCAGGTGAAGCATCATAAAAGGTTTCTTTTCAGATGAATACAGGGCATTTCTTAAACAAGATAAGATTGGACAGGATGAACAATATGTATGGGATTAGCAATATGCTTACGCCTTTTCAGGGCTCAGTCTTTTTCCTTTACTTGCAGAACAGGGCTGCGCCCCGGTTTGTTGCTGAAAACTCTTTCAGGGTTAATTTATTGACTAATTTGTCAAAGAAGAATTAAAAAATGCATTTAAAGATACATGTTTGATATGGTAACCAGTTTTGAAAATAGGGGCATTAGTTTTATTTTTAGGCAAAAAATTTTTTGACTTACAATGGTTTTCATAACGCAATTAGAAAAATCAGTTCCATTTCAGATGAAAGTTTATGGGAACTTGATAAAATTTCTGAATTAACTCTTTTTCGAAAAAACGAATTTGTTTTAAAGGAGGGTGCGGTTTGCGATGCCATTTATTTTGTAAATCAAGGATTAGTAAGGATTTACTATTACAAGCAGGATAAAGAAATCTCGGAATGGTTTGCATTCGAAAATTCATTTTGTTTTTCAATAGTAAGCTATTTTACAAAAAAACCAAGCCATTTAATCATCCAATGCCTCGAAGATACTGAGGTTTTAGCAATTTCGCATGATGGTTTGGAAAAATTACGGAAAACCAATTTTGAAATTTCAAATTTTGCCTTTGAACTTATTTCAGGATCCCTTATCCTGTCGCAGCTTAGAATGGAATCGTTGCAGTTCGAAACGGCACAGCAGCGTTACGAAAACCTGGTTAAGGCACAGCCCACAATAATTCAAAGGGTTCCGGTAAATTATATTGCTTCGTACCTGGGAATTAGTGCCGAAACCCTCAGCCGTATCAGGGCAAAAATTCATTGAGCATAGTTTTTTGAATCTGTAAAAAAAAGCTAATACCGGTAGTGAAAATGGCTTAAATTGAATAGATTTGCACAGAACCTAATTTTAAAATCAATGAAAAAAATTTCCTTTTTTGTTTTTATAGCATTTTTTGCTCTGAACTTAAAACTATTGGCCCAGAAAAAGTACGAATTTCCATTTCAGGATCCAAATCTGACAATAGACGAGCGGGTAAATGATTTGATTTCGCGAATGACCTTGCAGGAGAAAGCTTTGCAATTATTTAACGGGGCACCGGCTATTGAAAGGCTTGGTGTGCCGGCCTATAACTGGTGGAACGAGTGTTTGCACGGTGTGGCACGCGCCGGAAAAGCAACTGTTTTTCCCCAGGCAATTGGCATGGCTGCTACTTTCGACCAGGATTTAATGCTACAGATTGGTACAGCAATTTCTGACGAAGGACGTGCCAAGCACCATAATTTTTTCCGGAATAATGTTCATTCCATTTATACCGGGTTAACATTCTGGTCGCCAAATATCAATATCTTCAGAGATCCCAGATGGGGAAGGGGACAGGAAACTTATGGGGAAGACCCTTACCTGACCGGACGCATGGCTGTGAATTTCATCAATGGTTTACAGGGGAATGATCCCAAATATTTTAAAACAATTGCCACTGCTAAACATTACGCAGTGCATAGCGGACCTGAGTTTAGCCGTCATATCGATAATATTTTTATAAACGATCGCGATTTGTACGAAACCTATTTGCCTGCTTTCAGGGCAACTGTTAAAGAAGCCCACGTTCAATCGGTAATGTGTGCCTATAACCGCTTTCGCGATAAGCCTTGCTGTGGCTCTGATTTATTGTTGAACGATATTCTCCGCAACCAATACGGATTTGATGGATATATTGTTTCAGATTGTGGCGCAATTTCTGATTTTTACAATAAAAATACACACCACGTAGTTGAAACTCCTTCGCGGGCCTGGGGTTGGTCTCTGGCATCGGGTACTGATTTAAACTGCGAGGAAAACAAGGCTTTTATTGAAAATGATTTCGAAAATGCAGTTAAAAATGGTGTTATTAATGAAAAAGATATTAATGAAGCATTGAAAAAGCTTTTCAAAGCCCGCTTTAAATTGGGTATGTTCGATCCGGAGGAGATGGTTCCTTATTCTAAAATCCCGATGTCGGTAGTGGGTTCAGAAGAGCATCTGAAACTATCGCTTACTGCTGCCGAAAAATCATTGGTTTTGCTTAAAAACAACGGGATTCTCCCTCTGAAAAATGTCAAAAAAATTGCTTTGATTGGTCCCAATGCCAATAATCCATCCATTTTAATTGGAAATTACAATGGCGATCCGATTAACCCTATTACACCATTAAAAGGTTTACAAACACAATTTGGAAAGGAAAATGTATTGTATAGCGCTGGTTGTCCTATAGTTCCCGGAGTTTTTACCGATTTTGAAATTGTAAATGAAGAAAATCTGTTCCACCTCGAAAAAGGAAAACTCGCTAAAGGCTTAAAAGCAGAATATTTTCAGGATCCTGATTTAAAAGGAACACCCAAAATTACCCGGATTGATAAAAATATTGACTTTGTATGGCCGTTATCTCCAATTAATCAATTGCTTGACGAGGCCTTTGGGGTGCGGTGGACTGGCGTTATTGTACCGGTAAAATCAGGAAAATATGTGTTTTCTACAAATCTACAGCTAAAAGTGGACGATAAAACCGTGCCCGCTGAAGGTATTTCGCTCGAAAAAGGAAAACAATATAAACTCGAAGCTATTTTTAGTCTGGCAGGCATGTGGTGGACCAACAACCATCAGCAGCAGTTTGCCAACCTTAGCTGGACCGATGCTTCGAAAGATTTAAAAACCGAAGCTCTTCAAGCAGCCAAACTGGCCGACGTAATTGTATTTTGTGGCGGGATTTCAGCCAATCTCGAAGGAGAAGAAATGCCCCTGGAAATTGAAGGTTTCAGCCATGGCGACCGCACCAGCCTCGATTTACCAAAAATTCAGGAAGAACTGCTTAAAGAACTCCAGAAAACTGGCAAACCCATTGTGTATGTCAATTTCAGCGGAAGCGCCATTTCTTTAAACTGGGAAAACGAAAACCTTCCTGCCCTTGTGCAGGCCTTTTATCCCGGCGAAGCCACGGGAACTGCTTTGGCAAACCTGCTTTCAGGAAAAATAAATCCTTCCGGCCGTTTGCCGGTTACTTTTTATAAGTCGGTAAATGATTTGCCCGATTTTAAAAATTATGTCATGGAAGGCCGCACCTACCGCTATTTCAAAGGCGAACCGCTTTACCCATTTGGTTTTGGATTAAGCTATACTTCATTTAAATACGCCAATGTTCAGGCAATTGGTGAAACAAAAACCGGGAAGGATATAAAAGTTAAGGTTCAGGTAGAGAACACCGGCGACCGGGATGGCGAGGAAGTGGTGCAGGTATATGTAGAAGCCAAAGACGCCACGGTGCCAGTACCAATTCATGCTTTGTGCGGGTTTAAACGTGTGTCGATAAAATCAGGCGAAAGCCAAATTGTGGAAATCGTATTGAAAGCAGAAAGTTTTTCAGTTATTGACAAGGATTATAACCGCGTGATAGAACCCGGTAAATACAATATTTATGTAGGTGGTTTTCAACCAGAAGCCAGGAACATCGCCAATGGTCAGGTGCTTTCTACCCTTGTTAATTTAACCGGCGAAAAAGTAGTGTTGAAAGATTGATTTTGACAGACGGTGGCAGAGAATTAATTAAGCCAAACTTGCCGGTGTGCTTGCAACTGTCAATGTTTGGCTTTACCCCATGCTCTTGTTTTACCTTTGCTTTTCTTATTTGGCAAAGCAATGTAGTGTTTTATACTTAATATCTTCTACAGACCTGATATATGTAATTTATACTAAAATCGTACATACAAAATTCAAAACTAGCTATCGTAATTTTTTATAATTTTGAATAAAAATTCAATATATGAACACACAGTCAATTTCAATAGATCTTCCTTCTGACATCTTACTTGCATTGAATGAATCTGAAGCAGAATTAAAGCAAAGAATTAAAATTGATTTAGCGATAAGATTGTATAAATTGCAAAAACTTACAATCGGAAAAGCAACTCAGTTATCAGAACTAAGCAGATTTGAATTTGAAACATTGCTTTCTGAAAATGAAATACCAATTTCTAATCTCACAATTAGCGATGTTTTAAATGATTGTAAAAAATTGAAATAGAATGAAAAATGGGCTTGTAATTGCAGATTCAGGGCCAATATTTTCATTGGCATTATAAACAAACTGGAAATTTTAACTGGCCTATTCGATGATATAAGGATTCCTGCAGCAGTTTGGAAAGAAATTACAATTGATAAATCGAAAGATGATTACAAGAAAATATATAATTTTTTCAAAGCAAGGACTCAGGAAATATCAGGATTGAACGAATTAGCCTTTGTAATGGATTTTGGAGAATCTGAATCATTAATATTATACAAAGAATTACAAGCAGATTTTCTTCTTGTTGATGATAAAAAGGCAAGGAGAATAGCAGAGACTTTAAATATTAATTGTATTGGAACCTTAGGTCTACTTTCAACAGCAAAGAGAAAAGGGCTTATAAAGCATTTAAAACCTTATTTCGAAACTTTTTTAAAGAATAAGCGGTTTTATTCAATTGACATACTTAATGCAATATTGATTGAAAGTGGAGAAAAAATATTAAATTTAAAAGTATAACAGCGAATGTTACACCTATTTGAAGAGCGTTGTAACTGCCTCTTATCCATAAAATAATAATTAACAGTATGGTAAACCAATTATAGTTTGCCAGAATGAAGAAGGATGAAAAGGGTTTTACGCTTATTTTTTAATTTATTGTCTTTAACGTGAGTTCGATGTAAACATATCTATAATTTATTAATAATAAGGTAATAAGGTGGGTTCACTTTATAAAAATTGACTACTAAGTTGTTTAGATAAAAATAAGGTCTTTAAGAACCTTATTGATTTTTCTTAAACCTTAGTAGCCAATAATTTTTTTTTTGATATCAACCTTATTAGCTTATTTAAGGTTATTTGCAATTATAATTTGGTCGAACTCACGTGTCTTTAATCCCTTTCTTCTTTCTTACCCACTGTTTCCAGAATCCTCATTTTACCTGAACTTTCAATGGCTTTAATGGCAATGTCCTTTACACTGCTGTCGGCGTTCGTTACTTTCGAGTTCAAATCTTTAATGGACTGCTCTAATTCCTTAATTCGTGCATTCAGGGTCTGAATGGTCTGATCTTTTAATTTCAATTCGCCCTCGGTATGCTTTTGCGAAAGTTGTTTCTCAAAATCGAACTGACGGGTAAGGTTATCTGTAACCAATTTCTCGGCATTTTTAATGGCTTTTTCAAGTTCAGCCGGGAAATCAGAAGTTTTAGCCCTTAAATTTTCCAGCTCGGCTTCAGCAGCCACTACTTTAGCTTCACGTTCGGCAATTGATTTTTCAAAATCGGCAAGTTTTGCTGCCATTTTCTTTTCGGCCTGCATTTGTTTTTCAGCCTGGGCATCGGACTCTTTTTTGCGCTCCTGGGCAAGTTTGTAAGCATATTCTTCTTCCTCGCGTTTACGGAGCTTTTCCTTTTCAGCTTTTTGTTCTTTAAAGAGTTTTTCTGTTTCTTCGGTTTCTTTTTTCCAGCCTTCCCTTTTTAGTTCCATTTCTTTTTCAAAGGCAGTTTTTTCTTCCTGCATGAGCTTTTCAAATTTCTCTTTGTTTTCTTTTTGGGCTAAAATTAAAGCATTCAGAGAGTTGGCCTGCACTTTTATGCCATACAGTTCTTCAATGTTTTTTTGTTCAATTTTTATCGCCTGCTGAAGGTTTTCGAACTTTTTGTATTCATTTATCATCGATGATTCAAGCTTGTCAAGGCTTCCGGTAAGCAGGGTTTTTAATTCAGAAATGCCTTTTATAATCTGTTCTGTAGGTGCATTGCCGGCTTTGGCCACAATTTCTTTCTCCAGCTTAAGGGTTTGTTGTTTTTCGGGCTGCTGTCCTTCCTTGTCCTCCAATTGTTCAAGCAGTTGAGTATAAGCTTCAAGTATTTCAGTTTTGGTACTGTTTTTATTAATGTTTTTTTCCATGGTTTGGGTTTTAAAAGTTGCTTTACAAATATAAGATGTGTTGCCTGAATTTCTGTTTTTATTTCCGTTTTTTCGGTTAATTTTATTAAGGGAGTATCCAAATTTATAGTTTAAAGATTATTGAACTGCAAGTTTACATGATTATTCAAATGTTGTCAGGTATTTAAGTTAAAATTATCAGAATCATTATTGCCGGCAAAAAATAACCAAAATTTAAATTGGAATGATTTCAACAGACAAAATAATTCAAATAGCTTTAAAGAAATAGTTTTATATGAGGTAAAACTTCAAAAATTTTTAAATTGAACATTATTGCCGGCAAAAAATTACCAAAATTCAAATTGGAATGATTTCAATTAACAAAAAAATTTAAATAGCTTTAAAGAAATAGTTTTATGTGACGTAAAACTTCAAAAATTTGAATAGGAATAATTATAAGCGAATAAAATGTTTCAAAATTTAAAAGTGGAACATTTAATGCGGCTAAAAAATATCAAAAAGTTCAAATTGGTGTTTTTAAGTGACAAATAAGTCCGAAAATTTTAAAATTATCGATTCAATGTCGTTTATTTATTAAATATGAACATTTTTTACCGCAGAGATACGCAAAGATTTTCGCAGAGAGTTGAAAAAAAAAGGCTATTAAATCATGACTTTGCGGCACTTTGCGAATTCTTAGCGCACTTTGCGTTAAAATTTTATTAAAGAAAATCTCCTTAACTAAACGACATTGATTATCGATTTTATAAATGTTGTCCGTCTTTGTACCAGAAGTATCAAACCGATTTTCGTCATTTACCCCTGCCCTGAAGGGAGTGAAGAAAATCAATTTGCTCCCTGCAGGGATGGGGTAAACAAATTGATTTTCAATTTTTAACCTAATTGCTGGTATAATAACGCATATGCAAAAATTTGAATTGGAATGATTTCAACAGACAAAAAAATTCAAATTGCTTTAAAGAAATAGTTTTATGTGACGTAAAACTTCAAAAATTTGAATAGGAATAATTATAAGCGAATAAAATGTTTCAAAATTTAAAATGGGAACATTTAACGCGGCTAAAAATTATCAAAAAGTTCAAATTGGATGTTTTTGGTGACAAATAAGTCCGAAAATTTTAAAATTATCGATTCAATGTCGTTTATTTATTAAATATGAACATTTTTTACCGCAGAGATACGCAATGATTTTCGCAGAGAGTTGAAAAAAAAGGCTATTAAATCATGACTTTGCGGCACTTTGCGAATTCTTAGTGCACTTTGCGTTAAAATTTTATTAAAGAAAATCTCCTTAACTAAACGACATTGGATTATAAACCTAAAACTATTTTTACTATAATTCAATGTATTTGCCCCAAAGGGGCATAAGCAGTAACATGGGGCAACGCCCCGTGAAAATAATGGAAATGTCAAACCGCCCTGAAAGGGCACAAGCAAATTAATACGCCACAATCTCTTTCAAAAGTTTATGTTCATATAACCATTAGGAAACAGACCTTGCTGTTAATTATATAAATCGATTGTCCGTCTTTATACCAGAAGTATCAAACCGATTTTCTTCATTTACCCCTGCCCTGAAGGGAGTGAAGAAAATCAATTTGCTCCCTGCAGGGACGGGGTAAACAAATTGATTTTCAATTTTTAACCTAATTGCCGGTATAATAACGTATATGCAATATTTTATATGAAATAAAACTTCACCTTGCGCTAAACAAATATTTTAGTTAAAAAAAAAAGAGGCTGTCTCAAAACTCAAAACCTCAAAGGTTTTTGAAACCTTTGAGGTTTAACAAGTCTTTTGAGGCACTCTCCTATATATCAGAATCGATAAAACTATTATTTGGTTTCTACTTTGGTTTTGCTCTCTTCCGGTTTATTCTGAATTGAGCGCCTGGCCCTGGCTGCTGCCGACATTTGTTTAACGATTCCTTCTATTTCGTTGTAAATTTTATTCCATTCTTCGTTATCATTTTTAAACATAATAATGGAATTAATGTAGGTAACCAGTTTCTCGATATCCTGGTTTACAGGAATCTGTGCATCCCTTTTCTCTATTGATTCTTTGCTGTTTTTCGCACCGGCTTTAAGGTTAAACAAATTTTCAAAGTTTTGCTGGGCTTTACTCAGTTCTTCATACCAGGTGCTTAGTCCGAGAGAAGCTAAATCAGCCTGGTTTTTTACACTTTGCAATTCTTTCAGCAATGAATTGGTAGCTGAACTTTGTTTCTGATAATTAAAATTTTGCAAGCTCCAGCCATGCCTGTTAACCACTTCTATCAATCTTTCGGCGGCTTCTTTTTTTGCGGTATCAAATACCCAATGGGTATAGGCTTCAATGGCATTTCTGCCGCCAACATAAACGCTGTCGCGCCAGCCATCCGCATTGTTTAACTGTTGTGTAAAAGGATTGGCCAATAAGGCTTTTAAAGTACTCGTTAATTTTCCATTGGTTGTTTCAAGCGCTGCTTTTGCTTTTAGCAGAATTTCATCAGCGCTTTTCGATGAATCAACGGCTACGATTAATTGTTTTGCCATTGAATTGCTTTCTTCGGGTGTGAAGATGGAGGGATAAAAAACAATTTTTTGCATACTATAAAATTTAAAAGTTTATAATTGCCCTCTTAAAATAACTTCCTGGGTATATAACGTAAGCTGGTTAAATTTCTTTTGTCGGGTATATACAAGGTGAAGTGATCAGGCATTTAATTCTTTTGAATGGATTGTAAATATTGGAATTGAAAAGAAACATGTTTTACAACATATTGTATATTTTCTTTTCATTTGGATTCGCCAAACTTTTGTGAAGATGGAAGAATAATTCTATTGAAATCAACCGGATAAAAATTACTGTAAAATGTGCTGAATCTTAATTCTAATTTGGTAGATTGAAAAATCACCATGTTTTTACCCATAACTAAAGGGAACATGTTGATTTTTCGACTTTTCTCCCTTCAGGGCTGGGGTAAAAAAAAGTTGATAAATTATGTAAAAAGCTAATTTACCAAAGTAGAATTAAATTATTGTACGATTTTCAACTGCCATTTCCCATACCAACCAATGGTCTGATAAAACTCCTATAAAAAATTTCTCAAATATTTGGAAATGAGATGGGAGAAAGTTAATTTTAAAGAAAAAATAATACGTAAAACAGGTTAAAAAGCATTTTATAGCTATCTGGTTTTATGCAAAACAAAAAAAAGTCCGGCAATAATTCAAAACAGCAAGAGAATAAATAAGATAACGGGATGGATAGAATGAGAAATAGCCGGCATGGAGATTATTGAGACGTTGGTGGCAAGCATAAAAAGACACTGCATAATGATTGATACATTCAAAATATAAAATGGAAAGAAAATTAAAATGTTTTATTTCAGCTTCCTATGATACTGACCTATCTGCAATAAAATCAGTATTATCGGAGAATGATGTCGAGACTTTTGACCTATATGATTTTTCAATTGGTAGTTCGATTCAAGAAATACTGAAAAGAAAATTAAGGCAATCTGACTTTGCAATCTTTGTAGTATCTAAAGATAATAAGAATGTTCTTTATGAAATAGGAGTTGCCGAAGGGCTTGGCAAACAATCTTTAATAATTATTGACAAAGGAGCAAATTTGCCATTTTATATTGAAAATAAACTTTCATTAACTGCAAATCTTAATGATAGAGAATTTTTAAAAATAACCTTACTAGGATTCATTGATGAGATGAAATCTAAACGAAAACCAATCGTTAGAAAAAAAATAATAGATAATAAAGAAACGGAAAGTTATAATTCAAACATAAAGAATATTCTCAATTCATTATTAAAGCAAACAAAAAGCCTTAGAGAAACTGGACAAGGGATAGAATTGGAATATATTGTTGGAGAAATATTTAAAACTATTGACCTCAAGTATGCTGATAACAGTCGTGGTCCCGATTTAGGAATTGATTTTGCTCTTTGGAGTAATAAACTCGGTAGAATAATAGGTAACCCTATAATTGTAGAAGTTAAATTTGGAAAGTTAGCTAATGATACATTTAAAAGGGCTGAACAACAAATAAAACAATATGCAGACAAGTCAGAAGCTAAAGTAGCATTACTTCTTTATTTGGATAAATCTGGAAAACGATTTAAAATAGAAACATCACTAAATCCTTTAATAATTGCCTATGACATAGAAGATTTTATTTGTGATTTGCTTAAAAGTAGCTTTGAAAATGTAATTCTGACTAGTAGAAATCAAATTGCTCACGGACTCTAGTTATGGCAAAATATTCAAATGCATATATTAGAAAGCTACTAGATGATTCGGACAATGCACCAACATCTGACGAAAAAGGTGATATTTTAGAAGAATTAGTAAAGTACTTATTTGGAAAAGTTCCAGGTGTTAGCTTTCATAAAAAAAACGTTTTAGATGGTGTCAGAGCACATGAACTTGATGTTGTATTCAAAAATGACAAAAGAGTATCTGATTTATACTTTCTTGATTTTGTAATAATTACAGAATGTAAAAATACTGGAAATAGATTAGGAAGTATGGGCGTACGCTGGTTCATTGATAAATTACGAGACTGCGGGGTATCAAATGGGATTTTAATTTCTTTAAGTGGTATTACTGGAGTGGCTGATGGTTTAAGCAACGCTCATAGCGAAGTGATTAACGCTGTGGTTAGAGATAAGGTTTCTGTGATGCTTTTAAATCGTGAAGAGATAAAAATTTTAAAGAATACAGACGAATTAGTAAATCTATTACAAGGTAAAATTCTATCATTGACAATTGAGAGAACTGTATTATGATTAAAAAATGCCAGCCGGTAACACGCGGTATAGTCAATAAGGGTTTCAGTGGTATGCGAAGTTCATCGCCCGCATCAATCTTTCGTCTCGGTTGATAGGAACGTCGCTCCGCAATCCCTTACTGGCCATACCGCCAACGTTAGGCAAAATTGCAGAATAGAAAACCAAATATTGAAAACTGAATAAAAATCTGGTTCAAAAAACAAAATCAAATGTGAAAATGGACGAAATAATTGAATTCCACACTAATATTTCTGGAAAAGTAAAAAATACAAAACTTCCTAAAACTAAAGCATTGTGGCCATTGTTTGAACTTATTAGTAATTCTATTCATGCAATTGAGGAACGTGAACTTAAAGATAATGCATTTATAAATATTGACATTATCAGAAATGGTTCACAAAATACTCTTGCATCTTTATCAAATATTGATGAATATCCAATTAAATCTTTCAAAGTTACCGATAATGGAATCGGATTTCATACTAACAATTTCATTTCTTTTTTAACTTCTGATTCTGATTACAAAAGTGAAAAGGGTGCTAAAGGAATAGGGCGATTTGTATGCTTAAAAGCATTTAAGACTGTAATTATTGAAAGCAATTATTTAAATGATAGTGATTATTATAAACGAAATTTTACATTTAGACCTTATGAAAAAGGAATTTTCGATTATATTCATGAACCTACAAAAGATAAAAAACAAGGAACGATAGTTACATTAAATACTTTCTACGAAGAATATCAAAAAAATTGTCCAAAACATCTTGATACACTTGCAGATGAAATCGTTGAACATTTTCTAATTTGTTTTTTACTTGATAAATGCCCATATATAAAATTGAGAGAAGTAAATGGAAAGGAAATATTACTTCAAAATCATTATGCAACGACAATAAAAGGCTCAATAAAAAATAGCGATTTTTCTTTGAATGGTGCGACCTTCAAAACATCTCTTTTACGTGTTTTCAATACACGAACTACTCATAATATTCATTTTTGCGCAAATGAACGAAATGTAAAAACAGAAAATCTTTTTAAACTGCTTCCTGATTTAGGCAAATATTTAAAAGATGACGCTGGAAATTTTGTTTATCATGCTTATATAACAAGCGATTACCTGAATGAAAATGTCGATACAGAAAGAACCGATTTTGATATTCCACTCGAAGATGAAGAAGAATTAGTGACCTACAAAAATATTGTTTCAAAGGCGGTTGAAAATATTGAAACTCTGTTAAAACCGTATTTAGAAATAACGAGAGAAGAAAAATTTCAAGAATATAAAACTCATATTTACGATTCAGCACCACAATTTAAGCCAATTCTTAAATATAAACCTGAATATATTACTCGAATGCAACCGAATCTATCAGGGAATAAATTAAATATTGAGCTTTTCAAACTTCAAAATGAATTGGAAGTTGAAGTTAAAGAATTAGGAGATGAAATATTGAATTCAACCGATGAAGTCACAAATACGGCTGAATATTTAGAAAAGTACACTAAATATATTGAAAAATTCAATGATATTGGAAAAGCTAATTTGGCGAGATATATTGTTCATAGAAAGGCTGTTATTGAATTATTGGATAAATTCATTGGCATTGATGACGATAAATTTCAAACGGAAGAAACTATTCATAATATCTTTTTTCCAATAAAAACCGAATCTGATGAAATTAGCTACGAACAACAAAATCTTTGGCTAATTGATGAACGACTTGCTTACCACTATTATCTTTCATCTGATAAGTCGTTTAAAAGTATGGAATTCACCGAGTCTGAAAATGGTGACCGACCAGACATTTTGATATTCAATGATAGTTTTGCTTTTGTAAACGACGATGCACCGCATCAATCTTTTGTAATAATTGAATTCAAAAGACCTGAACGAAAGGATTATACAACAAATTCAGTTAAAAAAAATCCGATTGACCAAGTAATTTCATATATCAGAACTATTAGAGAAAATAAAGCAATTGATAGACGAGATAAACAAATATTTATAAATAATAATCAGAATATTCCATTTTATGCTTATGTAATCGTAGATTTCAACTCTAAACTGAACGAAATTATTGAAGAGAGAGATTTTAAAATAACACCTGACGGATTGGGATATTTCAGATACCATGATAAATATAATGCTTATATAGAAGTAATTTCGTATCAAAAATTACTTAAAGACGCAAAAATGAGAAATAGAATTTTATTTGAAAAATTAGGATTACCATACTGATAATGAATGAATTACTTTGCCTGATAATTAGGAGTTCGGGCGGCCTGCAAAACCAAGCTTGAACTACCAATTGAACAAAATCTCCGGGTATTGCTTTTTCATTATGGACTTACCGACCGTTTATAATCCTATACAAAAGCCTGAATTTATAATAAAGTACTGCGTATGCCTTCGGGGCAGGCTGCCTGGCAAGAAAAAAAATGAATTTTTAAATTTGCATGCTGCATTTTGTGTTTTGTAACCTGGCAGAAGTACCCAAAAATGGCACAAATCTTCGACATGTACCCATACACCTGCCATTTCCCATACCAACCAATAGTCTGATAAAATTCCCATAAAATATTTCTCAAATATTTGGAAATGAGATGGGAGAAAATTAATTTTAAAGCAAAAAAAATACGTAAAACAGGTTAAAAAGCATTTTGCAGCTATCCGGTTTTAAGCAGAACAAAAAATTGTCAGGTAATAATTCAAATCAGCAAGAGAATAAATAGGATAACCTGGTGGATAGAATGAGAAATAGCCGGCATTGAGATTATTGAGACGTTAGTGGTAATTTGGTACACTGAAAGTTCCGTTTAATTCTTATGCTAACGGGTGAATGAATTGATTATTTATAGTTCATATTAAAAATAGTTGAAATTGAAGGCATTAAAACTGAATGAATTTGACTTTAGTGAAAAAAAGAAATAATCGGCTTGAAATGAAATTAAGAAAAAGTATTCATCTATTAATTGGATTGACAGTATTAGGCTGGTGGCTTGGAACATTTCTATTACAATTATTGAATATTTATCCATTCAATACAATAGTTTTAACCTATTCAGCGTCAGGACTAATAGTATTAATTATACTTTTGATAATTCACGATCTCATCAAGTTTAAATCAATCAAATATGTCATGGACTTTTTCCCTGACATTAAAGGTGAATCACCAACTATGGAGGAATGGACTAGTGGCAAAGTTTGGAAATCTTTCCCTAAATGGATTACTGCATTGACAGTTTTATGGGTTATCATGACCTATACAATGGTTTCTTCTTTTACTTTTCCATCAATGAATACTACTATTACAGAATTTATAAAAAGGGATAGCTTTGTTTCAGAAAGAATTGGTGACGTTAAGGGTTTTGGTTTTTTTAAAGGAGGATCATCATTTACATCAAAAGACAGCGTGCATTTAGAATTGACTATAAGAGTTTATGGTTCAAATGGTAATTTCCCTCTTGAAGTAATCGTGGATAAACAAAATGAAACTTATAAAATTAGTGAAATAAAAATATTGAGGTAAATACCACTAACATTGTGTAAACCGGCCATTTGCCCTTGAATCGGTTTCGCGGCGCGAAACCGCTGTACAAGGGCAAACGGCGGTTACACATGTTGGTTAGAGTTCATTTGAAGAGGGAAATTTCTGTTAATTTTTAATTCTAACTGGTGTAAGAATTAATGAAATATAAATAATTAAAGCTATTTGTATTATCAATAAAATAAGTTCAAAATTTGACTAATAAAAACACATCCATGATTGACAATTGACTATGTGGAAAAATTTAAATCTATATTCCTTGGGACTCGGAATTTTAATAATCTTATTACAATTGCTTTATCCACCTTTTTTGCATGGAAGCTATTCTTATATAATTTTTATTTTTTTAGTATTTTTAATTAGAGGAGGCTACATTTTCTTGACTATTATATGGAAAAAGAAAGAAAATGAAGCACTAAAGATATTCAAAAGACAAGATTTGACTTTCTTGACATTTATACTGAATACTATAGCACTTTCTTCTTTCTTTTATTTTTTTTATTTGCATTTTGTTGTTTTTGCTGACTCAATGGATCGTCCCTCAGGATTACATGTTTATGAATATCTTTATCAGGATAAACCTTTTTATTTAACAAAGGATGCATTTGACACTATGAAATTTTGGGAATTTACAATTATATTATTCATACCATTATCAATAATTGTTTCGATTATAAATGGATATACTAATAAAAAGAACTCTAATAATTAGGAGTTCGGGCAGCCTGCAAAACCAGGCTTGAACTACCGGTTGAACCAAATCTCCGGGTATTACGTTTTCATTATGGACCTACCAGCCGTTTATTATCCAATACAAAAGCCTGAATTTATAATAAAGTCCCATTTCCCATACCAAACAATAGTCTGATAGAATCCCCATAAAATATTTCTCAAATATTTGGATATGAGATGGGAGAAAACTAATTTTAAAGAAAAAATAAATCGCTTGTCCGTCTTTATACCAGAAGTATCAAATCGATTTTCTTCATTTACCCCTGCCCTTAAGGGAGTGAAGAAAATCAATTTGCTCCCTGCAGGGACGGGGTAAACAAATTGATTTTTAATTTTTTAACCTAATTGCCGGTATAATAACGCATATGCAATAAAAATGATAACTAAAACAGGTTAAAAAAGCATATTGAAGCTATCCGGTTCTAAGCAGAACAAAAAATAGTCAGGCTATAATTCAAATCAGCAAGAGAATAAATAAGAAAATAGGATGGATAGAATGAGAAATAACCGGCATGGAGATTATTGAGACGTTACAGGTAATAAAAACTAAAAAATGCGATTAACATTTATTGTAATATTTCTAACTTTTGGAAAACTGTTTAATGTATTTGGACAGAGTAATTTAGATTACTATAAAGATATATTGGAGAAATTCGAATTTGAAACCAAAATAACAAGCAACTTTAGTGACATAATAAAATCTGATTTATCAATATTATGGGAAACCCAAAATCAAAATTCAATTTTAGGTTTCATCGGGGATAACTATAGTCGAATGAATATACGTTTCATCTCAGTAATTAAGAACAAGGAAAACCAAAAAGAATATTTTGTGTATGGAAAAAGTAAAGTAGGAAACAATATTTGTGATTTTCAGGGAATTCTCAGACTAAAGAATTCATTTTTAGTTTCAGTTGATAGTTTAAAGAACTCAACTGGTATTTTAGTAGGAGAATACGAACTAAATGAGGACATGAAAAACATACATTCTGGAATTTTTTCAGGAAGGTTTGTGACTTATTGGGAAACTGATTCAAAAAATAATATTTTAAAACCTGATTTGCCTTGTGTAAGTGAAGAATATCAAATAAACAAATTTGCAGGAATATGGAAAGAATATAAAAAGGGCAAATTAAAAAATGCAAATTGGGGAGAAAAGAGAATACCAATTTGTGGTGATTTAGATGTTGGTACAAGTGAATTTTGTCCAAACAAGAAATATGAGAAAAATGGTTGGGAAAATTATATAAAAGCTTATAGTGGAGGAAATAGCAAAGAGGAAAGGGAAAAAGCTCAAAGCGTTGAGAATACTAAATGGTGGATTGAAAACGATTGAAAAATACATTAATAGATAAAATACCTGTAATAATTAGGAGTTCGGGCGGCCTGCAAAACCAGGCGTGAACTCCCGGTTGAACTAAATTTCCGGGTATTGCGCTTTCATTATGGACTTACCGGCCGTTAATAATCCTATACAAAAGCCTGAATTTATAATAAAGTCCCATTTCCCATACCAAACAATAGTCTGATAAAATTCCCATAAAAAATTTCTCAAATATTTGGAAATAAGATGGGAGAAAGCTAATTTTAAAGAAAAAATAATACATAAAACAGGTTAAAAAGCATATTGTGGCTATCCGGTTTTGAGTAAAACAAAAAATAGTCAGGCTATATTTCAAATCAGCAAGAGATTAAATAAGATAACCAGGTGGGTATAATGAGAAATAGCCGGCATGGAGATTATTGAGACGTTAGCGGTAATTTTGACAAAGATGAGAACTTATATATTTCTAATATTTTACATTTTCATTAATCTAACAGTTTCAGGACAAATAGAAAATGAGCAGATTCATTATTTTGATAAATTATTTCCTAAGAATGGGATTTTTATTCGACCTGATTCATTAGCTGATGGTGTTTGGATTGCATATTGCGAAGCAAATGCAACTCAAGTTGGATTGAAACTGCATTATAAAAATGGAAAAAGAAATGGAGAAACAATTTCGTATTGGCCAAATGGTAATGTTCAAGAAAAAGGATTATATCAGGACGGATGTTTGGTAGGTTTAAACGAAAGATGGTACGAAAGTGGGATAAAGCAATCTGAAAGTAATTGTCAAATTGAGAATGCAAAATTGTTTTCTTCTAAATGCACTAAAATTAATTACTGGTCAAAAGAAGGAACGCAATTAATAATAAATGGGACAGGCAATTATCTTTCTTATCATTCTAATGGTAATTTGCAGGTTAATGGAACATATCTAAATGGGAATCAAACAGGTAAATGGACATGGTATTATAAAAATGGAAATTTACAATACATAGAAAATTATGTGGATGGAGAACTAGATGGAGAATATATTTTCTATTTTATAAACGGACAGGTGCGGTTTAAAGGATTGTATTCTAAAGGGAAACGAGTCGGAAAATGGGAACATTGGTATCAAGATGGGAAAAACGAAGAATCCGAAACAAGAGTGGAAGGAAAAAGAGATGGAGAATATAAGTATTGGCATCCAAATGGACAATTAAGTTGTTTAGGAAATTATAAACAAGGCAAAGAAGATGGTATCTGGAAACGTTGGGACGAGAATGGAAAATTGGAATCAGAAGAAATGTACTTAGAAGGAAAACTTATAGAAACAAAGAACTACCGCTAATAATTAGGAGTTCGGGCAGCCTGCAAAACCAGGTTTGAACTACCGGTTGAACTAAATCTCCGGGTATTGCGTTTTTATTATGGACTTACCGACCGTTTTTTATCCTATACAAAAGCCTGAATTTATAATAAAGTCCCATTTCCCATACCAAACAATAGTCTGATAAAATCCCCATAAAAAATTTCTCAAATATTTGGATAGGAGACAGCAGAAAGTTAATTTTAAAGAAAAAATAATACATAAAAAAGGTTAAAAAAGCATATTGAAGCTATCCGGTTTTAAGCAGAATAAAAAATAGTCAGGCCAAATTTCAAAACAGCAAGAGAATAAATAAGATAACCTGGTGGATATATTAGAAAATAGTCGGCATGGAGATTATTGAGACGTTAGCTGCAATTATGAATTGAATTTAGAAGCCTAAGCTGAATAGAATTTATTGACTCTAATATTAACAACTTTAAAAATTAAAGAATGAGGACAAAATTTAAATTAACCGCTTTATTAATAATGCTTTTAGGTATAAATGGTTTTTCTCAAAATACAAACACTGTCGAGAACCTAATTGAATTAGGCAAAATATATAGAAATTTTTCTTTTAGGACTGCGCCACCTGACAATATTAATGAACAATTAGAAACTTTAAAAACACCTGAATTAATAAAAACTGCAGATTTTATTGGACAAATAATAAAAACAAATAATAGCTTAACTGATAAAAAATATCTGACCCGACCTGATACTGCAACTTTAAAATTTATATATGCAATTGTACAAGTTAACCACAACCTTCGAGTGGAAAAACCCACTGACAATAAGGAAGTTGTTGAAGAATCCCTTAAAAAGAAAGTCCCGTTTTATGAATTAGTCGACAACTATTATAGTCTATTAATAACTGGTATAGGAAATAAAAACCAGCCATTGGACTTATCAAAGACTGACTTTCAGTTAAACCAATATAATTTGACTGACGACACTCAGAAAGGAATATTTTTCTTAGAAATCATGAATACTTGTGGTAAATTTATTTTTGGATACATGAATATTGTTAAGCCCCCAAAGTATGACAAAGCGATCGAAGAGATTAAAAAATATCCTAAATTTAACGGACTAGAATACTATAAATTTTTAGATTTGAATTTTCCTGATTTTAAAATGACAATTGGAAAAGAGAAACAGAGTTATAAAAAATATTATATCAATAATTATTATAAGACTTTAATATCACATTTAATTTGTTTAAGTCAAGACAAAAAGGATGAAGAAAAGAGAATGGACTTATTATTAGGTTCAATCTTAAAAGAGAAAATTTATTATGATTATTACGAGAAAAAAGAAGATTTGGAAAGTTTGTTCAGAGAGATTAAAAAATGAAATATTAATGGCAATATGCAGCTAACATTGTGTAGACCGGCCATTTGCCCTTTCATCGGTTTCGCGGCGTGAAACCGCGGTGCAAGGGTAAACGGTGGCAACACATGTTCGTTGGGCATAATTCGACATATGGAAAAGTTCTGGTAAATTCTTAAACTAACAAGTAAATAAATTGAACGAATTTTGTTTTAATGGCAAGTGGTTGAAATTTAAAGTATTAACACTAAATTAATTTGAAATTAGTTAATATTAAAAAGAAACTATGAGCATATTGACTATGATAAAAGAAAATTTAAAAATAATATAAAACAAAATTTTGATGGAAAGACCTTATTCAGGACGCGCTTTAATAAATGAAACAATTCAGGGGTTCTCAATTGAGATACCCTCTAAACGGAATTGGTTTGCGATTATTTTTTTAACTGCTTGGTTAGGAGGTTGGTTAATAGGTGAATTATTCGCTTTAGGATTTTTAATAGGCGGAATTATAGGAAAAATTGGAGACAGTTTCGGTTCATTATTCATTCTATTCTGGCTGATAGGATGGACAGTAGGGGGATTTTTTGCAATAAGATCGTGGCTTTGGATGGTTGCAGGAAAAGAAATTCTCACCTTTGAGAGCAATGAATTAAGGATAGAGAAAAAGGCAGCTCTACTATATTCTCCTAAAATATATGATTTAAAAGAAGTAAAGAATTTCACACTTAATCCGAATACAAATTCAGACAATTTATTCGGAACGAGTTCAAAAGATGTCTGGAATCTCAGTAATAATGGAATTTTTAAGTTTGATTATGGATTAAAGACCATTAAGATTGCAAATGGATTAGACGAAGCTGAAGGCAGATTCATTTTGGAAAAAATTAAAGCAAAGAAATTGATAAAATAATAAAAACTATGCCTAATAATTAGGAGTTCGGGCGGCTTGCAAAACCAAGCGTGAACTACCGGTTGAACTAAATCTCCGGATATTGCGCTTTCATTATGGACTTACCTGTCGTTTTTTATCCTATACAAAAGCCTGAATTTATAATTAAGTCCCATTTCCCATACCAAACAATAGTCTGATAAAATCCCCATAATAAATTTCTCAAATATTTGGAAATGAGATAGCAGAAATTTAATTTTAAAGAAAAAATAAATCGCTTGTCCGTCTTTATACCAGAAGTATCAAATCGATTTTCTTCATTTACCCCTGCCCTTAAGGGAGTGAAGAAAATCAATTTGCTCCCTGCAGGGACGGGGTAAACAAATTGATTTTTAATTTTTTAACCTAATTGCCGGTATAATAACGCATATGCAATAAAAATGATAACTAAAACAGGTTAAAAAAGCATTTTGAAGCTAACCGGTTTTATACAGAACAAAAAATAGTCAGGCAATATTTCAAAACAGCAAGAGAATAAATAAGATAACCTGGTGGATAGATTGAGATATAGTCGGCATGGAGATTATTGAGACGTTGTGTACAAGTAAGAAAAAAATGAAACAATGAAATACATTAATATAAATGACAGAGAAAACCGCTTTTGACATTCTTTTTGACAAGCTTCATGCTAAAGGTATGAAGCCAGAAACACAAATTTCCGCAAAGACTTTTATTGTGCCAGGAAAAGACAGATTACTGAACACAAAATATATTATAGCCTCAAATAGTTCTTTTTTCTTTTGTGCTTATGATTCTTTTGGAACAAGTGCTTATTCTTCCAAGACTTTTACTGGAATTTATTCTGCTATTAATTTGCCAAATGAAATAGAATGCAATATCTATAAAAAGGAATGGACTGACTTTATTTTAAGAAGACGAAAGCAAAAAACTGGAATCAATTACATCGACCAGAATTTTACTATAACATCATCGACTAATTGGACTCCAGCTTTCCTGTTGAATTTGACAAATGTTAATCAATACCTTGAATTAATTAACAAAATTTCTCCGCTTAAAATTATAATTCAGTATGACTACCTTCCAATTGTTAACGAACTGAAAGGCAAGACAATAATTGGAATTGAGACAAATAATTGGCTTTATGAAGACAACGATTTAGATATGTTCATTAATTTTGGTGGACAACTAATTAAAAACATGACGAATACATGTGCCTAACATTGTTTAGCAGTGCATTTGCCCTTTCATCGGTTTTGCGGCGTGAAACCGCTGTACAAGGGCAAACGGAGGCTACAAATTCACGTAATGCTAATTCGATTCATTGAAAAGTTCTGATAAATTCTAACACTTATGAGAGATTGAATAGTCGGAATTTGAATAAAAGTATAAACTATTGAAAATAAATACATTAACGTTAAACAAATTTGACATTAGTCACTATTAAAACTACAACTAAATATGAAATACTTATTAATACTATTAACATTAATTACAGCTAATTTCTCTTTTGGACAAGATATCAAAAAAATGCCGAAGTATTTTGGTGATTCATATAGAATAGATTCAGCGAATTCTATAATTATACCAATACAATATAACTCTGACTTGTTTTCTAAATGGTCTTTTGAAAGCTATTACGCTGATTTAATTTTATTTAACTATAAGGAAAATAAACAAAAACGAATCTTCAATGAAAACACTTACATTAAACCATTTATAGATAGAAGTTACTATTACAATAGAGAAAATGAAAAGCTGAAAATCCCAAATATTTCGCAAAGGAGTATATTCTTATTTGTGAAAAATATTGACTTTGATAATAATAATAAAATCAATGACACAGATCCGTTTGTCCTTTATGTGTGTGATTTACAAGGAAACAACTTGAAAGCTATAACACCTATTTCAGAGAATGCAGTTTCGTTTGAATTATATGAATCCTTGAATTTTATTCTTATTCGTATGCAGCGGGACTACAATAAAGATTCACAATTCACATATAAGGATAAAGATTTCTATTACTTGAAAGTTGATTTGGAAAAATTTGAAGTAATAACAAAAATTGAATTGGAATAGAAGCAAAAAAAATTATGAAAATAGCGATAATAATTAGGAGTTCGGGCGGCTGACAAAACCAGGCTTGAACTACCGGTTGAACTAAATCTACGGGTATTGCGTTTTCATTATGGACTTACCGACCGTTTTTTATCCTATACAAAAGCCTGAATTTATAATAAAGTCCCATTTCCCATACCAACCAATAGTCTGATAAAATCCCCATAAAAAATTTCTCAAATATTTGGATAGGAGACAGCAGAATTTTAATTTTAAAGAAAATGTAATAAATAATTTTGATTCAAACTTGTATTTCGTACTCTAAAAAAATAAAAGAACGTTTTGCAGAAAGTTCGTATATGCAAATGTTAGCGGCAATTAAAAAAGAAAATATGAAATATGAAAAGTATGTAGCCCCTAAAATGTCAATGGCATCAAATGGACGAGCATTGCGGGAGGTATCAGAGACGTTAGAGCAAGCAGTAATTTCGTACAAATGCGCCGAATGTGTCAATAATACTATCAATTTAAATTAGACTATAATGGAAGAAAAAATAGACAAGTCCCTGGTCGCGGAAACTTGTGCAAGTTGTGGAGCGAAACTAAAAGGTGATTACTGCCGTAAGTGTGGCGAGAAAAAGATTATTCCGGAACGGGATTTCAGTTTGAATAAGTTTTTGAAGCAAAATTTGTGGCATTTCATGCATCTTGATTTCAAATTGCTGCGGAGTGGCTGGCTATTATTATCAAAGCCCGGATTTCTGACCAACGAATGGATTGTCGGGCGGCGGGTAGGCTATATGAAACCTTGGCAGTTATTTATCGCGGCGGGATTGCTTTTTTATTTCTTTTTGCCGACCACGCCAGTTTATTTTAGCACCCCAGACGATTTAATTGTCGGGTATAGGGAGCATAAAGTGCTAATGAACTCCTTTTATTACGATTTTAAAAATGTATTGTCGGAAAAGGCAATTGTCAATCAGGTGGATGAAGAATCATTGAAAATCAATATTGCGGCAACGGCATCGGAAAACTCGAAAACCTTGCTGTTTCTTGTCATTCCTTTTTGGGGAGGGCTGATTTACATGTTTTTTCAAAAGAAAATGCCTTGGCTTGCTCCGCACCTCATTTTTGCAATGCACGCTATAACCTTTTATATGTTGGCAGACCTTGCAATACACACTGTCCTTGAAATTGTAGATTTTTCAACTCCCAAAAAAAGCATCATCCTGCCAACGCTCCTAATTGTATTTTTTATTTTTCTATTTTTGTCGGTGCGGCGGGTATATGACTGTTCCTTGCCAAGAACTATATTGAAAACGGTGGGTGTATTGTCAGGGTTTATCATCGTTATCTTAATTTACAGGCAAATGATAACAATTGGAACCACAATATTTTTTTGATTTAAGGTAAATGATTTCTATATAATAAACATAATACGGTTTAGGAAGGAAGTTCGGAACAAAGTAAACATGAAAAACCGCTGGTGAGTAAATAGGAGGAGTGACAAATTTAGCAGAATAGTCTTCGATACGTCGAAAAAAATAAAGAAAAGCCGCTAACAATGGATGTACGTCCATGCCGCCGAAGCAAACTCTCAAAGCCAACTCACGGCAGCACTGGCGTACATCAAGCCGATAGCGGCAACCATGGAAAACCACTCCAAGCAGACATTTGTAATATTAATTGTTAACCGTGAATATATTTGCGATGATTAGTACCCCAATCACTAAGGGCTTTAATTACATCGCCTAACGATTCAGCATAAGACAACAATGTATATTCAACCAAAACAGGAGAATCATCAAATACTGTTCGTTTAATTAATTTATGTTCTTCCAAATCTTTTAGTTCTTTAGCTAGTACTTTTGAATTAATTTTTGGAATACTTCTTTCAATTTCCCGAAACCTTTTATTTCCAGCAGATATAGAAATAAGTATCATTAATTTCCATTTTCCACTGATTACATCTAATGCATCCCTAACAGGGAGCATCATTGACGAACACTCTGTATGTCTTTTTCGTATTGGTTTTTCCATAATTATTGCTTACCTAAAGGTAACTGCTTACATTTAGAAAGCAAATATATGTATTTTTGTACACATTTATTTTCAAAAATTATGGAATTAACAGTATGGATTATTCAAGGCATTCTTGCATTAATGTTCTTAATGGCAGGGATAATGAAATCAACTCAACCGAAAGACAAATTAGTAAAAAGCCTTCCGTGGGTAAATGATTTCTCATTACAAACAGTTCGTTTTATAGGATTTTCTGAGTTGACAGGTGCTATTGGGATAATAATACCACAAGTAACAGGGATTTTGCCTATTCTTTCGCCAATTGCCGCAGTTGGATTAGTTATAATTATGATTTTGGCCGCTTCACATCATATTAGAAAAAATGAATTTAAGGAAGTAGCGTTTAATGCTGTCCTATTAGTTCTTTCGGCTTTTGTTGCTTATTATAGATTTTAAATTTAATACCATGACAATTACAGTTTTTGGAGCAAGCGGAGCTATTGGTCGTTTATTGATTAAACAGGTTCTCGATAAAGGATTTAATGTAAGGGCATATATGCGTAATCCTTCAAAGTTTGATTTAAAGCATCAAAACTTATTGATTATTCAGGGAGATTTGCGAGATTTCGATAAAATTAAACAAGCTGTATCGGGAGTTGATGTCGTAATAAGCACTTTAGGTCCACCACTTAAACGAACATACAAAGATTTTGCAGTTCTCGAAGGTCATAAGAATATAGTTAAATCAATGGAAAAGGAAAATGTCAAACGATTTATTACAATTGCAACACCAAGTGTAAAATCGACAGAAGACAAACCTGCATTGATTACAAAAATGCCAACGCTTATGGCAAAATTATTTTTTCCGAGTGCCTATAAAGAAATTGTTCAGGTAGGATTGGTAGTACAAGCATCTCAATTGGATTGGACAATAGTTAGATTTATTGCACCGAACAATAGACCTAAATCGAAGAAAATTAAGGTATCATTTGGTGACACAAAAATAAGTTGGGGAATTTCCCGAGCTGATATTGCCGATTTTTTATTTAATCAGATACAAGCCAAACAATATATTAGGTCAATGCCAATAATTGGCAGTTAGTTTTAAGATTGTACAATTGATAAGAAATAAAAAAATGGCAGCCGCTAATAACGAGAATAAAACATTTGGCAGTCAGTGATTTACCAAGCGTTTCAGTTCATATCAAAAGTAGTTGTAACTTGACAGAAATTAGCTTCGAAATGCCAAACGTTTTATAGTGTGCCGAGAAGCAGAACAACGGCAATAAACAGTTCTGCATGCTGTAAATAAGATGGAGGAAACCTGTTGTAAGGTCGAACCACCGCTTTCGCTGTACAGGCAGAGGAAGCAAACCACCTAAAGTTGCTTTGGTAAAGAGCCCCCGAAAAAATCGGGGCAGGCTATGGTGCTGAGCGTTTGGGAAAAGATATACCAAGAGTATATCAGGTATGAATAGAGGAGTTGAACGAAAGAGACAAAATCAGTACCGATAAGCCGGGACCCCCAAAATGGCGCAACGCTGCGACTTGTGCCCAAACACATACCATTTCCCATACCAACCAATAGTCTGATAAAATCCCCATAAAAAATTTCTCAAATATTTGGAAATGAGATGGGAGAAAGTTAATTTTAAAGAAAAAATAATACGTAAAACAGGTTAAAAAGCATATTGTACCTATGCGGTTTTAAGCAGAACAAAAAATAGTCAGGCCATATTTCAAATGAGCAAGAGAATAAATAAGATAACCTGATGGATAGAATGAGAAAGAGTCGGCATGGAGATTATTGAGACGTTAGCGGTCATTGTAGAACGAAATTACAAACATCATTGAAGTGTTAAGTAAACAGACAATATGAATAGAATAAACTGGAAAGATATATGCAAATTTTTATCAGGGGCTTTCTTTGTAACAGCAGGAGCAAGTTGGTATTTTGCATGGTATAAAGTTGACCTACCTTTTATGGGAACTACTATGACACATGAATTCCTGGCTTTTCGTGGGTTTCTTCATTTTGGTCTTTTTTTGTTTACTCTTTATTTCGGATTTATTAGAAAGTATAAAAAATGAACAGCTAACAAAAATCAAAAGGACACGGTGCGATGCTTTTTGCACAGACATATTTTCACAAAGGGGCAGTTTATGCCCAAATGAATTTAGTATAATAATAAATAAAATGAGTATGAAACCAGCAAATAAAATTGAAACAGTTGAAGAATATATAGAAGGCTTTCAGTCTGAAACTCAGGCAATACTGAAAAAGATTCGACAAATAATTATGAAAACTGCACCACAAGCTAGTGAACTTATCAGTTATGGTATGCCATTTTACGAATATGGTGGTAAGGGTATTCAAGGGCGACTTATTTATTTTGCAGCATTCAAGAAACATATCAGTCTATTTATTACACCACGAGACTCTAAAACTATTCCTATTGAGATGAAAAAGTTTCATATTTCAAAAGCAACCTATCAGTTTCCTTTAAATAAACCTTTCCCATTTGATACCCTTGAAACAACAGTTAAATTGCTTGTAAATGAAAGGAAATGAAAAACAACGAACCGCTAACATGCGTTAGCCGGCTATGCCGCAGGGAAACAGCGGAGCAGAAATGAAAACTCGGTGAAAGCTGCGGCACGGGCGGCTAGCGCAAGGCCGTTATGGGCAAGGCTATTGATAATTTTCGTAGGAGACAAAATAGAATACAGTATATAAGCTTCCTACATTTTTAATAAATATTGGAAAGCTCAAAATCATAGATTAACTTTATACTTAATTAACTATTTATAAAATATTTGACAATGAAAAATATTTATTTCTTCATATGCCTATTGATAAGTTTCAATACATATATTTGTCTAGGTCAAGAAAAACAAGAAAATTCACTTGAAGGGAGATGGGATATTACAGTTAATATATTTAATAATCATTATCCCGCTTGGTTAGAAGTAAGGCATTCAGGATTTCACACACTTGTTGGTCGCATTATGTTTTTTGTTGGTAGCGCAAGACCGATTTCAAAAATTAACTTCTCCGATGGAAAATTTAACTTTTCAATTCCACCACAGTGGGATGATGGTGATTCAGACATTCAGTTTGAAGGGGAGTTATATGGTGATTCAATTAAGGGAAGTGTAAAATATGTAGATAACAAGATTTATCATTGGATTGGTACAAAAGCACCTTCTCTCCAAAGAAACAAAACTCTGAAATTATCAACTCCAATAACTCTATTCAATGGGAAGGACTTAAGTGGCTGGTATACAAAAGGTGACAATCAATGGATTGTTGAATCTGGTGTACTTAAGAGTCCGAAATCAGGAGTAAATATCATATCAGATGAAAAATTTATTGATTTTAAGTTACATATTGAGTTTCGATACCAGAAAGGAGGTAATAGCGGGATTTACCTTCGCGGTCGATATGAAGTTCAGATAGCTGACAGCAAGGGACTTGACCGTTTAGATGACCAGTTTGGAAGTATATATGGTTTGTTATCCCCAAATGAAATGGTAGCAAAAGAACCTGGAGAATGGCAAATATATGATATTATACTTATAGGCAGGAAAGTCACAATTATTGCGAATGGGATAGCAGTTATTACAGAACAAGTGATTCCCGGAATTACAGGAGGAGCGTTAGATGCTAATGAAGGTGAACCTGGGCCAATAATGCTTCAGGGTGATCACGAACCAATAGAATTTAGAAATATTGTACTTACACCATATAACTAATAAAACGGATTATATTATCGTCCAACCTATAACAGCTTGTTCTTTTTATTTGGGCTGAAGATGGCTTGGGAAGCTGATTGCTTAAGGGTAGCTTTATATCGAGTGGATAAATAAGTTGTTCCAATTCCCCAAACAAAGCAAACAGGTGGCAAGTTATAGCCCATTTTAGATGCGACAAATTGATGCCTATAATGAAATTGATTTGACTGGATGATAAGTCTATATTAAGGATAAGACAATTAAAAAAATAAAAAAATGAAATCAACTAAAAGAATTGCAGTAATTGTCGGTCTATTATTTCTGGTATCGACATTAACGTTTATGATAGGGAGTAACCAGATACGATCTTTTTTAATTGATGTATCTCAAAATAAATCCCCATTATTTCTGGGTGTTATTCTTGAAATTATTTGTGGAGTTGCTGTTGTTGGCATTGGAGTTTTGATGTTTCCGATTTTAAAACTGTTTAAAAAAAAACTAGCACTTGGATATGTTATATTCAGAATTATTGAGTGCACAATTATAATTGTTGGCGGAATCTACCTATTATCATGCTTAGAATATATGTGGAAATACGAAATGATAATTTTTGTTTTCACTGCCCTGGGAGGACTTATATTTTCTTATTTATTATATCTGTCAAAACTTGTTCCGCGATATTTGTCTGGACTTGGAATAATAGGGTACTTAATGTTATTTCTTGGAGTTGTGTTGGATATGTTTAGCATTTTTAATATTAATGATGGTGCAGGTATGCTTTTATATCTTCCAGGAGGTTTATTTGAATTATTTCTTCCAATATGGCTTTTTATTAAAGGTTTTAATTCATCAGCAATCGCCTCTGTATTTGACAGAATGGAGAACAATATTAAAAAGTAATGATATTTTTATAGTAATAACAATTGACAATTAAAGAAAACGGGCAAGCATATTGTAGCTATACGGTTTTATACAGAACAAAAAATAGTCAGGCTAAATTTCAAAACAGCAAGAGAATAAACAAGATAACAGGATGGATAGAATGAGAAATAGTAGGCATGGAGAGTATTGAGATGTTACCTGCTATGCTAAAAATACGACCACATACTGCGATACATTTTGACAGACTGAAAATTTAACTTTGCAGATAAAATTAACGGGGAAGCCGAAAAACGTAAAGAGTAGGCAAAATTTAAATACAAATAAACATGGCTCTATTTTTAATCACAGTCAAACAATACAAGTATTCCAATGGAATAAAGCTTGAAAAAGGAATGAGTGTTGAAGTTTCTTCAAACTACTCTAATCCACTAACGACAAATGGTGGGCACGAAGTTCAAGATGCTTTTATGCGCAAATATGGACTTGATTTAAAGAAAAATGGTGGTAATTCAAGTGTTTATCTTGATGTAAAAAAAATTAGCTGATGAATTGTTGGTTACATAGAATTTCATATCACTCAGAAGTTGCTTATCCACTTCTTGAAAATGGTTATTTGTCAATAGGGTTTTCAGATTTCAGCGAACTCGACTTTATAAATGACATTTGCAGCGAAAATGGTTGGCAAAAGTTTGAAAAATATTTCGATGATACTTGGGGCAACAGACCTCGAACAAGGACCAACCTTTGGCGTTTCGTTGCGGAAATGGACATGGGCGATTGGATTGTAGTTCCAAGTTGGGGAACTTTTTCTGTTTACGAATTAACTGAAGAAATGGCTCAACCTATTTCTGAAATTGTCTTCTCCGAAATTAAAGACTGGCATGGAAACAAAATTATTAAAAAAGATGACGGACTACTGTACAGAGATACCGGAGAACTTATTGATCTCGGTTTTGTAAGAAGAGTTAAGCCCATTAAAAAAGAAATTTCAAGATATGAATATGCAGATGCTACATTGACCTCACGAATGAAAATTCGTTCTACAAATGCATGTATTACCGACTTGGAAGAAAGCATTGAAAAAGCAATAGTAGCATTTGATAAAGGACAGCCGCTAAACATATATTCGCAAATAATATCCAAAACTCGCCACCAAATTCTTGACACTATCAAAACCGAATTAACGCCTGATAAGTTTGAAATATTAGTAAAGTGGTATTTTCAAAGAATTGGTGCATCTGAGGTTTACATTCCTTCAAAGAATGAAAGCGGTAAGGAAGGAGATGCTGATGTTGTTGCCGTTTTTGAACAGATAAAAACGATTATTTACTCACAAGTAAAATTCCACGCAGGAGAAACTTCATCTTGGGCAATCGAGCAAATAAAAAATTATAAAGAACAAAAAGATACAATGGATGACGGTTACTCTAAAATAAGTTGGGTTATTTCTTCGGCTGACAATTTCTCTAAAGAATCATACGACTTTGCAAAAGAGGCAAAAGTTCAGCTAATAGACGGAAAACAATTTACGACTATGCTATTAGAAGCAGGAATTGTAAATTTGGACAAAGCAATATGAACAGACAAAAAAACAAAGCAGGAAACACTGTGTAGCCCCCATACCGCAGGAAACAGCGGAGCTGAATTGAAAACTCAGTACCAGATTGCGGTACGGTGACTACACTTGCCGTTGTGCTGCATTAAAACATTCTTTAAGAACATTCCAACAAAACAAGGATTGAAAAAAAACGGATATCACTTCCGGCTTCCGACTTCCAACTTCTTTAACAACCACTTCCAACAAAACAAGGATTGGAGCCCTTTTAATTTTAAATTCTAAATTCTAAATTTTAAATTCTTTAAGAACCCTACCAAATCACGGTTTGAAACATTCTTAATCTAAAATCTATAATCTAAAATTTATAATTTCTTAAGAGCAAGTTCTACCAAATCAAGGATTGAAACATTCTTAATCTATAATCTATAATCTAAAATTTATAATTTCTTAAGAACAAGTTCTACCAAATCACGGTTTGAAACTCTATTAATTTTAAATTCTAAATTCTAAATTTTAAATTCTTTAATTACCAATTCCAACAAAACAAGAATTGAAAAAAAACGGATATCACTTCCGGCTTCCGACTTCCAACTTCTTTAACAACCACTTCCAACAAAACAAGGATTGAAGCCCTTTTAATTTTAAATTCTAAATTCTAAATTCTAAATTCTAAATTCTAAATTCTTTAAGAACCCTACCAAATCACGGTTTGAAACATTCTTAATCTATAATCTATAATCTAAAATTTAGAATACTTTAAGAACCAATTTCACCAACTCAAGAATTGAAACTCTATTAATTTTAAATTTTAAATTCTAAATTCTTTAATTCTTACAATTCAAGGATTGAAACATTCTTAATCTAAAATCTATAATCTAAAATTTATAATTTCTTAAGAACCAATTCCACTAAAACAAAGGATGAAACGTAAGTTAATCATTAACCCATTACCTCATTAAATAATTAGCAAATTAACCCATTAAATAATTAGCAAATTAACCCATTACCACATTAAATAATTAGCACATTAACCCATTAGCCCATTAAATAATTAGCACATTAACCCATTAAATAATCAGCACATTACCCCATTAAATAATTAGCACATTAGCACATTAAATAATTAGCACATTAAATAATCAGCACATTAGTATTTTTCTCTTCAATAATTTCCCGTTACCGCTGGTTTTATCAAATATTTGTGTCTGATAAATGAATTTTATTAATCTATAAAAACCCTAATCCTTAGTAAATGAAAAAACTTATTTTCTTTTTATGTCTTTTGTGGACTGTAAGTTCTTATGGACAAAAACTCCTCATCATTGGTCAGGTAAACGATTCAGCAAGTAATTCAGCAATACCCCAGGCTACTGTGGTTCTTAAAAGCGATTCATTTCAAACGGCTGTAGTTACCAACCCAAATGGTTTCTTTTCTTTTCCTAACCTTAAAAAAGGGACTTACCATCTTGAAATCAGTTTTATTTCTTATAATAATTTTAGTACAGATATAACTCTTGTTGACAAAACCATTAATCTTGGTAAAATTAAACTTTCACCTTCCGATTTAAAACTCAGCGAAATTGAGGTAGTGGGCCATATTACGCCGGTTGCCCAAAAAGGCGATACCACCGAAATGTCGGCCCAGGCTTATAAGGTAAATACCGATGCAGATGCCATGGATTTGGTTAAAAAAATGCCGGGGGTTACCATTGAAAACGGACAGGTGAAAGCACATGGTGAAAATATTAAAAAGGTGTTGGTGGACGGAAAAGAATTTTTTGGCAACGATGCTTCACTTTCGTTACAAAACCTGCCCGCGGACATGATTGATAAGGTTCAGATATATAACAAATTAAGTGATCAGTCCCAGTTCATTGGATTTGATGATGGAAACTCGGACAAGGTAATGAACATTGTAACAAGGGGTGACCGGAAAGTAGGACAAAACGGTAAAGTTATTGCCGGGGCCGGACTTGATATGGATTACCAGGTAGTGGGGCGCTGGAATTTTACAAACAAAAAAAACAACATTACAGTTTCGGGCGGGAGCAATAATGTAAACCAGCAAAATTATATCCAGGAAGGGGGCAATACTTTTCAGGGAGGCGGTGGTGGAGGCGGTGATCGCGGGGGATTCAGCGGGCGCATGAGTGGCCTTAACACTACGCATACCCTGGGTACTAATTATTCAGGAACACTGGGAAGCAAGGTTAACCTAAATGTAAGTTACTTTTTTAATATGCAGGACAATTATACAAATAAAATCTCGAACAAAGCCTATTTTGGTGATATTGATACTCTTTTCCAGGCAAGGTACGAAGATCAGGGCGACAGTACCAACCAAATCAACCAAAATCACAGGTTAAATCTTTTTCTTGAATACAATATTGATACTTTAAACGCCATTACTTACAGGCAAAATCTTTCGTTCCAGACCAGTGATATAAATTCTTTGGTAAACGCACTCAAATACAATCAGATAACAGAACCATTCCTATCCTCATTAAGCGAAAATAGCTCAAATAATTATAGTTTTAACTATTCCGGTAACCTGGTATACAGGCATAAATTCATGAAAAAAGGGCGTACTTTTTCAATCGGATTGCAATACTCAGGAAGTAACCAAGACATTGATAATACAAATATTTCATCCGTACAAAACTTTTCAGGTGTAACGGACATGAACCAGCTTTCGAACACGGGAACCAACAACCGGAGCTACTCATCGAATATTATGTATACTGAACCAATTAATAATAATTTCTTATTGATGTTTTCGTACAATACCGGTATTAATCCAGGTAAATCTGATAAATATGTCTACGATAACCTTGTTGATCCGCCTGTTTTGCTCGATTCTATATCAAATGACCTGACCAGTAATTATATTACCCAGCGGGGTGGTTTCAGCCTTTTAATCCAGAAAGAGAAAAAACTCAACGCGTCAATTGGTATTGAATACCAGGATGCCGATTTAAAAGGGGAGCAGATTTATCCTGAATTGGGCCAGGTGGACAGGACTTTTAGAAATTTTCTTCCAAATGCAAGGTTAAATTTTAAAATAAATAAACTTATTAACCTGAGGGCTAATTACCGGACTTCCACATATGCTCCGTCTGTTTTACAACTTCAGCCGGTTATCAGCATTTCAAATCCTACTTATTTTAGTCTTGGTAATCCGAATTTAACACCTTCGTACAATCATGGATTATCAACCAATTTCAGGTACGCCAACCCCGAGAAGTTTACCAATTTTGTATTTAATATTTATGGCAACTATACCCTCGATCCTATTGGGAATGAAACCAGTATAATGGATAAGGATACGGTAATACATGGACAAACTTTGCTTCAGAACGGACAGCTCACAAGCCTGCTCAATCTTCCTGATTCATGGAATATAAGGAGTTTTGTTAATTACGGGTTCCTGTTTAAAGCCATTAAATGTAATATTAATTTGATGTTGGGCTCTGGTTATTCAACAATTCCGGGTTATGTTAACGATGTTTTAGGAACAACCAAATCGGTCAGTTACATGCAGGGCATCGTAATAGCCAGTAATATAAGTGAATACGTCGATTTCACAGTTTCGTACAACGGCAATGCTACTTTTTCAAGAAATACTATTGAAGAAAGACTCAACAGCAATACCTGGAACCATATTATCGGACTCGGCAGTAAACTTACTTCAAAAAAAGGATTTGTATTTGGGAACAATTTTTCTGAACAAATTCTTACCGGGTACAGTTCGGGATACGACCAGAATTACTTTATCTGGAACATCACTCTTGGAAAAAAACTATTTAAAAATAAAAATGGTCAGATTGCCATCCAGGTTAATGATGTATTAGACCAGAACAAGGACGTTTCGCGCACAGTAACCGACTTTTACGTGGCAGATTCGTGGTCGAACACAATTGGGCGGTATGGAATGCTTACATTTACTTATACTTTTAGGTCTTACAATGCAAAAAACAACCCCGGTATGAGGCCTCCCGGAGGAATGGATGGATTCGACAGGCCACCTTTTAACAGGGATAATTTCCATTGATAATTAATTCAACTTTGACGGAATGGAAAATCAATCCGTCTTTACCGTTTGATAAAGGGAACTGATTGATTTTCAGCTTTGGGGTAAAAAAGCTGAAAATCAATTTAAGTTACAATGATGTTTAGTTAGTGATAAATATAAAACATAACTACAGTCCGGTAAATTTAATTCTCCTTTGATAAATGTCATATACTGAAAAGAATATAAGCATATTTGAGTTAGCAGAGGTTACTTTTTACCTTTATTATCTGCTTTCATTTTTGGCTTGACCCAAAAAAGAAACAACAAAGGTCAAGACTCCCGTTAAAATATTATTCCGATTTTCGCAAAACCTAAGTGCGGCAGGGCGATCTTCGAACAAGTTCTCAGCTTCCCTGCCTTCTAAGGTTTCGCTCTGTCTATAATATTTTCCCGGAGGCCGGAGAAATAATTAACATCCATTCAAAATTTTAAGAAACTGCAATCAATTTAAATTCGTGTATATTTTAAATTTGAATGCCAATCTCAATTTCAAAAATATAATATCCGGGCAATAGTGTTTTTTTATAATAAATGTAACGCTTAAATCAGAAAAAGGCTTAGAACTCCGAAGGAGTGAAAGGATTGTAGAAGAATTAAATTGTTTTGATGAAAACTCCGGAGGAGGGGCACAATTGTAAGAAAAAGCTTTGGAAGGTATCACCCTTTCAGGGTTTTGTTCCTGGCTGTTTGCTATTGTTATAATCGTTTCATCCCTTCGGGATTAATAAAATTCAGGTAAATTATTCTAATTTGACAGATTAAACATCTTAAATTGATTTTCAGCTTTTTTACCCCCGAACCCCTGAAGGGGAAAGCTGAATATCAATCAGTTCCTTTTAAGGGTTTTGTTTCTTATAATAAATCTAGTGCCTGAATCATAAAAAGTTACTGAACATCGAAGGAGTGGCACAATTGTAAGAAAAAGCTTTGGATTGTATCCCGACTTCGGGCTTTGAACATGTTGTTTGTTTCATTGTAATTGCTTCGGAGGGGTAAAATATCCTGTTATTCATTAATTGGCTTTCGCCCCTGCAGGGCTTCAGGTACTTTGGGCATTTTTCAGGAGGCTTTGCTTCCTGTTTTTGCTTATGCCCCTTTGGGGCAAAAGATATTTTTACCTGGTAGTATACTTATTTGCTTAGATAATCTTTTTTGGTGTTGTTTGGTGTTTTCGTGTTTTGGTGGCAGATAAGACGGAGCCAATAAAGCGCCAATTAACCAAAATTCATCAAAATATCAATGGAATAATATAGGATTCGAAAAAACAAACAGAATGTTCTTCGGGATTGTATCACCCTTTCAGGGTTTTGTTCCTGGCTGTATACTATTTTTATAATCGTTTCATCCCTTCGGGATTAATAAAATTCAGGTAAATAATTCTAATTTGACAGATTAAATATCTTAAATTGATTTTCAGCTTTTTTACCCCCGAACCCCTGAAGGGGAAAGCTGAAAATCAATCAGTTCCCTTTAGAGGTTTTGTTTCTTATAAAAAATGTAGTGCCTGAATCATAAAAAGTTACTGAACTCCGAATGAGTGGCACAATTGTAAGAAAAAGCTTTGGAAGGTATCACCCTTTCAGGGTTTTGTTCCAGGCCGGATGCTATATTTATAATCGTTTCGTACCTTCGGGATTAATTGTATTTATCTGCACCGGTGTTTTTGCTGTTTTCAACACCTGATCTTGTTCCGTCTTTAAAGGCTTTGTAAAACAAAATGAACCCGTTTGTTTGTGAAATGAACCCTCCGTTTCCGGAAATGAGACATTCGCCCCGAGCAAAGAAAAATTTGCTTCGTGAAATGGAGGGTAAAACCCGAGAAATGAATGCTTCAGGTTATGCAATGAAGGATTTAACTGAAACAATGGCAGATTTAAGTCAGACAATGAAGCATTGAACTGAAGCAATGGCAGATTTTTATGCGTAAATGACCGGAAGAAACACGCAAAGTTGTCTGCAATCAGGGATTCATTAAAATTATACCAAAGCATGTACAATATATTCCGGGCGAACGCGTAACCGTTAATTATAATCCTTCGTTTTATTTTTAAACTATTTAATAATATTTAACATTCCACATACTCTATACGCATTTATCTAATATTCAGGTTGTACTATTGTAATTCAATTAAATTAGAATAAATAAAAGAAAGAAATATATACAGGCATAAAAATATTTGTACACGAAATACGTTATTCTGGTAATTGGCTGTACCCGATTTCATTAATTTTAAATTTAGGCAATATGAATAAAAACCAGGAAGCCAAAATTAAGATGGCAAACACTGTATCGGGAATATTAACTGCCTTTGATACCAAAGTGAAAAACATTCCCGGTTTGACTGAAAAACATGCCGAACTGGACGCCCTGATTGACGACTCCCAAAAATTCAGTCAGGCCCAGTTAGACAACGGAATTGAACTTACCCGCAAAAAAAACATCCTGCGGGGTGAACTCGAAAACGCGACGATTAAATTAAGTGCTGCATTGGCTGCCTTTGCCACTTCTTCAGGAAATCCTGAAATTCAGTCGCTGAAATTAAAGTACCAGATGACAGATTCCAAAATTTTAAAGCTGCGCGACCTGCAATTGTTTGCGCTGGCTTACAAAATTTATGGCGATGCCCTGCCCCATGCTGCCCTTTTAGAACCATTTGCAAGCCAGGCCGAGGTAAACGGCCTCAAGGAGAAGGCTGATAATTTTAATGAGGCCCTTCCCAAAAAGCGTGAAAAAAAGGGACATGCAGTACTCTCGACCCAAAGTCTTGTCGAGACCATAGAAAAGATAGATGATTTGTTAAGAAATTTTATGGACGTACTGGTTAAGCCCCTGGAGCATACTGAACCTGAATTTTACAGGTCGTACGAACATGCCCGTAACATTGTGGAGATTGCCGGCAGAAAAACAAATCTCAGGCAAACCCAGGACAATGTGAAGAACGGTGAAGAATTAAAAACCGCCGGCAATAAAACTGCCCCGGAAAAGACCCTTTAATTGCCCTTACTGTTGACCTCTGGTCAAAATGCGTAAATTACAGCCAATAAACAAAGCAACAGGAACTTCAATTCCTGTTGTTTTTTTTATGCTAAACCAGCAGGGTTTAAATGCTAAAATTGGGCTACTGACAAGGCAGTGACAAATACTGTAGCTATGATAACTAAATGTAATCCAGGAAACAATAAAATATTACATTAATGGCTTGTTAAATACAATTCTTCTTTTATAAATGACATACATTGAAGCGAGTATATTCGTATTTGAATTAGAAGACTTTTTACCTTTGTTTTCTGCTTTCTTTTTTGGCTTGACCCAAAAAAGAAACAACAAAGGCAAAGCCGATCTCACGAAGTTCTGAAAGAACGAGTAAAAAGGTCAAGGCTCCCGTTAAAATATTATTCCGATTTTCGCAAAACCTAAGTGCGGCAGGGTGATCTTCGAACAAGTTCTCAGCTTCCCTGCCTTCTAAGGTTTCGCTCAATCTACATAACATTTTACCGGAGGCCGGTGAATTAAATAACATCCTTTCAAATTATAAAGCATATTACAATCCATTAGAATTCATTTAATTTCCATATTTAAGAGCCATTCTTAATATCAAAAAGATTTTAACATGACATAAGTGACAATAAATAAAACAAATCAAGCCGGTATAATTTTGAAATTCAAACCCTTTCCATTAAATTTGTATGGGTTGAGAATAGAAGCGGGGTTTGGTTGCCCCGCTTTTTTTGTGATGGGGCCGTGTAAAATGGTTAGTACGGCAATATGGAATTATGGAGAGAAGGTATTTTTAAGGGTTAAACATTAGTATTGAAGTATAATAGATATAGTTGACATGCGACTATTGAAACTTTGGGCAAAATTATATTAACAAAAATATTAATCTAACCTAATAAACTATGGACTTATTTAGTATTTTTTTACAATCAGCTCTTGGATGGGGCTTTGGTAGAATTCTTGATACTGTATTTAGTTGTAGTATTTGTGGACAAAGAAAAGATGAATCGATTGGTAACGAACAACAAAATTACTTGGAATGTCCAAACTGTCACAAAGTTGTTCAACAATACACAAATGCCTGTGATTTTACTGTAAATAAGCGAAATGGTCAAATTGGCCATGGCGTATTTGATGTTGGTACATATACTTGGAAATGGGAAACAGGAGATGGGCCATTTGATCTTAAAAAAGAATTTCTTGGATTCCCATTTAATATAAAAATTGCAGGATTAAAAGATAGGAGTGTAATATTTCAATTGTTAGTGAGAAATTTTAACAACGATAATCTGTTAGTTTCAGACCAGAAACTTTTATCAATACCTTATGATACCACAACTTGGAAGGATTATACCATTTATTTTCATGACAATAAATTTCAAGGAGAGGATAAGGGAATACTGGCTGTAGATGCAAGAATATTGTCAGAATATAAAGATATTTTATATGAAGATAGACGAATTGTCAAACCATGGAAAGATTGAGAAAAATAAATTTGCCCAACACATGGTATAGTGCATGCGGGTTTCAACGGTTTTCGAGCGTTTGCAACTCGTAAATAAAAGTCGGTGTAAACTGATAATAAATAGCTTCGTAATCCAACACAACATCCTATCATAAAGTGTTTGAATCAAATGTAAAAAAACAGAATACGTTACAAAATTAAAAAGTAAGTCATTTTGATAGGACAAGAAAACGAAATATTTACAAGACAAAAAAGCAATCATACAAGCCGACCTGATGTTTTTTATTTTTTTACCACTGTATATTTTTTAAAACAATTGCAGATACACATTGCCAACATTGACAAAGCCTCAAAAGCCAGCACTGAAACCAGAGCATTGGCAAAAAGTATAATTTTTCCAACCAATTTGAAGTCAGGTCCTAATAAATTGAATATTTTTAGCATTTAATGAATCAAATATGAGTATAAATCTTTCTTCCATTCGAGATAATAAAAACAGAGGTTCTGTTGGTCAATTCCTTAGAGAAATTATAAAATCAGATTCAGATTTATCAATCGTTTCTGCATACTTTACAATTTATGCTTACAGTCATTTAAGAAATGAACTAGACTCAATAAGTAATTTGAAATTTCTTTTTGGAGAGCCGACTTTCATCAGAGCACTTGACCCAACAAAAATAAATAAGCGGGACTTTAAAATTGAAGACGATAAAATTGTAATTCCTATTGAAAGCCGTTTGACACAAAAATCCATTGCAAAGGAATGTTCAGAATGGATTCAAAAGAAGGTTGAAATCAAATCAATGGTGAAACCAAATTTTCTTCACGGCAAAATGTATCATGTTACACAGCAAAGTGGAGTAGAGAAAGCTATTGTAGGAAGTTCGAATTTTACGGTCAATGGACTTGGTCTTGGTGGAAGTCCGAATATCGAATTAAACTTGGTTGTTGACAATGACCGTGACAGGGCAGACTTAAAAGCTTGGTTTCAGGAATTATGGGACGATAACACAGGATTGGTTGAAGATGTAAAAGAACAAGTTCTTAAATATCTTGAACAACTATACATTGAGAACGAACCTGAATTTATTTATTTCAAAACGCTGTTTCACATTTTTGAAAATTATCTTGATGAGCAACAAAAAGGCGGATTACTCACAAGTCAGACAGGATTTTTTGAAAGCGAAGTTTGGGCAATGCTTTATGAATTTCAAAAAGATGGTGTTAAAGGTGCAATAAATAAAATACTCAGACACAACGGTTGTATTATCGCCGACAGCGTAGGACTTGGTAAAACATTCGAAGCTTTGGCTGTTATCAGATATTTTGAATTGCTCAATTACCGTGTTTTAGTTTTATGCCCGAAAAAACTTTCAAGCAACTGGACTATTTATCAGGCAAGTCAGAATAATACTTTAAATCCATTCTCAAAAGACAAATTCAGTTACAATGTGCTTTATCATACCGACCTTGGCAGAATAACGGGAAAGTCAGATGCTAACGGGATTGATTTAGAAAATTTCAACTGGAGTGCTTATGATTTAGTTGTTATTGATGAAAGCCACAATTTCAGGGGAAACCCAATGGAAAAAATCAAAGACGATGGAACAACCCGAATGAATCGTGCAAAATGGTTAATGGAACGAATCATCAAAAGTGGCGTAAAGACAAAGGTTTTAATGCTTTCGGCAACACCAGTAAACAATAATTTAAAGGACCTTAGAAACCAAATATCATTAATTACAGAAGGCAGAAACGATGCAATGTTTGAAAGTACAGGAGTGAAAAATATTGCGTTGACAATGAAAAATGCCCAGACGCAGTTCACAAATTGGGCAGACAAGAAAAAGAATCCAAATAAGAAACAAAATGAGTTAATCCAAAAATTAGGTTCTGATTTCATCAAATTACTTGATGAATTAACCATTGCCCGAAGCAGAAAGCACATTAAAAGTTTCTACAAGGCAGAAGCTGAGGTTGGTAAATTTCCAGAAAGGGTAAAACCAATTGCCATTTATCCAAACATTGATACTGAAGATAAATTTTTTACGTATAATGCACTGAATAAAAAAATTCTTGAATATAAACTTTCAATTTTCAATCCTTCAAAATATGTTAAGATAGGCTTAGAAAAAAAATATGGTATTAAAACAAAAGAAGAGAAGGACTTCGCTCGAAAAGAAAAAGAGGAAAGAAAAAACAAACGACAGAAAGGCGAAACTATTGACCAAAAATCTGCAGAGCCAGATTTTGATCAAAGTGATAGAGAGAACTTTCTAATTGGAATGATGAAAGTAAATTTTCTGAAACGTCTTGAAAGTTCAATTGAATCTTTTGAGATTTCCATGAAACGTACCTTGGACAAAATTGATAAGTTAGAAAAGTTAATTAAAGATTTTCAAAAGGATAAAATTGAAAAAGAAGTAACATACGAAACACAAGAATATGAACCTGATAATGAAGAAAAAGACGAAAATGATGATGAACTAGATGGATGGGAAATTGGTAAGAAATTGAAATTCAAATTGAATGATTTAAATTTGGCGGATTGGCTTGATGATTTAAAATCAGATACCAATGCACTTTATGATATTTATTTAAGAGCTAAAGATGTTGATGTTAAAAGAGATGCAAAACTGAAAGATCTGAAAAAACTTATTAATGATAAAATCCAAAAAAATCTAAATACTGGAAATAATAAAGTGGTTGTTTTCACTGCCTTTGCCGACACTGCCAACTATTTATATGATTGTTTGCAAGATTGGGCAAAGAATGAATTAAAACTCAATATTGCTTTGGTCGCTGGTTCACAAACTAAAACCACTTTCGGCAAAAACGAATATAACAATATTCTGACAAATTTTTCTCCGATTTCAAAGAACAGAGACAAAATGAAGTCAATGCCGAAAGAAGGAACAATTGACATTTTAATTGCAACCGACTGTATTTCAGAAGGACAAAACCTGCAAGATTGCGATTATCTTATAAATTATGACATTCACTGGAATCCTGTTCGAATTATTCAGCGATTCGGACGAATTGACCGTTTAGGCAGTAAAAACGATAAAATTCAGTTGGTAAATTTCTGGCCAACAAAAGACCTTGATAATTACATCAATCTTAAAGAACGGGTTGAAGCCCGAATGGCATTGGTTGATGTTACTGCTACTGCTGATGACAACGTATTGGCAACCGACCAAATTGAAGAGTTAATTGAGGACGATTTGAAGTACAGAAATCAGCAGTTAAAAAAATTACGTGATGAAGTACTTGACCTCGAAGATATGAATGAAAGCATTTCGCTTACTGACTTTACACTGGACGACTTTAGAATTGAACTTCTCAATTTTATTGAAAATAACAAAAAAAAACTTGAAGATGCTCCGTTTGGTTTGTATGCTGTTGTTCCTTCACCATCGGGCAACTATGCAAATTTGCTTGATACCGAAAAACTTTCAACTGCTGAAAAGGAAATTATAAAACCCGGTGTTGTGTATTGTTTGAAGCAAAAAGGCGATACCGATGGCAACGAAGAAGTAAATCCATTACAACCATATTTTCTTGTCTATATAAGAGTCGACGGACAAGTAAGATTTAATTATACAAACGCAAAACAGATACTTGAAATTTATCGATTGATGTGTTCAGGTAAATCACAGGCATTTGAAGAATTATGCGAAATATTTAATACTGAAACCAAGCAGGGAGAAGATATGCAGAAGTATTCAGAACTTTTGGCAAAGGCTATTGATGAGATAAGCAGAATTTTCAATAAGCGAAGCAATCAAAAAATCACAGGAAACGACCGTGGGGCATTGTTAATTCCAAAATCAAAAAGAATTAACGAAACAAACAATTTTGAACTGGTTACATGGCTAATAATAAAATAGGTTTTATGACAACTGAAGATTTTAAAACAAACATACAAGAGGCATTACGAGCATTTGCAAAAGGCAACCTGACTAAAACCAGTTTGGAGTTATTCAGTAAACTCGGATACGTTACCGAACGCCGTGCTCCGCTTGACAAACCTACTTTTGAGGAATTTCAGGATACTTATATTTCAGACCAAAGGTTTGATATAAATAAAGCAAAAGTTAAGGAATGGAAATATGTTGATTTACTTTTCCAATTATCCAGAGAAGAAGTATCTCAACAAGCAAGTTTATTTGATACCAAACAAGTTGACAAAACAATTATTGAAACCTATTTGTTTTTTGCACTTGAATTAACAGGCGAAGAATACAACCGTACTGATTTGTCGAACATAACACGAGAAATTAACCGATTATTTCCTATGCCCGTTATGGTTCTTTTTAAGCATGTGAACAAACTTACTTTTTCTGTTATTAATCGCCGATTACACAAACGTGACGAAAGTAAAGATGTCCTTGAAAAAGTTACCTTGATTAAAGACATTTCCATCGAAAGCCCTTTGCGTGCTCACATTGAAATTCTTTTCGATTTATCGTTTCAGGAATTACTAAACAAACATCAGTTTACAAACTTTGTTGAATTGCACAATGCCTGGCAAAAAACACTCGACACCAAAGAACTCAATAAACGTTTCTACAGTGAGTTGTTTAACTGGTATTTGTGGGCCGTGCAAACGGTGCGCTTTCCGAATGATGTAAACGATGATAAAGATGACAATGTTTATAACGCTGAAAGCGTAATCCGTTTGCTTACCCGTTTAATCTTTGTGTGGTTTATCAAAGAAAAGAATTTGGTTCCCGAAACATTATTTAATGTAAAGAAACTGAAAACCATACTGAAAGATTTAAAACCCGAATCGGAAAAAACTTCGGTGTATTATCGTGCCATATTGCAAAACCTATTCTTTGCAACACTCAATACCCCAATGGACAAAGATATTACAGAAGAAAACAAAGACGAAAAACGTCAGTTTATTAATCCAGATACAAAAACAAATAAAGAACAATATCTTGACCAAACCAAATATCGTTATCAGGACTATTTTATTAATCCTGACAAAGCCCTCGAATTATTTGCAACCATACCTTTTTTGAATGGCGGTTTATTTGAGTGCCTCGATTTTAAAGAAGGAAACAAAGAAATACGTTTTGATGGATTTAGCAGTACAGAGAAACGACAGGCATTTGTACCTGATAAACTGTTTTTTGCTGATGAATTTTTATTAGACCTAAATGCTGAATATGGCACAAAAGGCAAAAAATATAAGGTTGAAGGTTTGATAAACATTCTCGATAGTTATAAATTTACCATTGCCGAAAATACACCGCTTGAAGAAGAAATTGCACTCGACCCTGAATTGCTGGGTAAGGTATTTGAAAATCTATTAGCCAGCTACAACCCCGAAACACAAACCACCGCACGTAAGCAAACAGGTAGTTTTTATACGCCACGTGAGATTGTGAATTATATGGTGGACGAAAGTTTGATTGCTTACTTCAAACAAAAGTTGGATAACAGCGATGAAACTGAACAACGCTTACGTGATTTATTTGCTCATACCACCAACTTACCCGAATTTTCAAAAACAGAAAACGCCGCATTAATAAATGCAATAAGCGAAGCTAAAATACTAGACCCAGCTTGTGGTTCAGGTGCTTTCCCTATGGGTGTATTGCACCGATTGGTTGACTTACTGAACAAACTCGACCCCGAAAACAAACACTGGAACGAACTGCAAAAACAACGTGCCATTACAGAAACTGCCGAAGTGTTTGACAGTGGCGATACAGAAGAACGCAAAATACGGCTTGATGAAATAAACAAGGCATTTGACTTGAGTATGAACTACCCCGACTATGCCCGTAAACTATTTTTAATTGAGAATTGCATTTACGGTGTAGATATTCAGCAAATTGCCATACAAATTTCAAAACTCAGGTTCTTTATTTCACTTATTGTTGACCAAAAGGTAAACGACAGCAAACCCAACCGCAATATATTGAGCATGCCTAACCTTGAAACAAAGTTTGTGGCTGCCAATACGCTGATAGCTTTAGATAAACCACAGCAAATGACCTTAATGGCTGGCGATGTAGAACGATTGGAAAAAGAACTTGCCTCAATCCGTCATAAAATATTCTTTACACGAAAATATTATGCTAAAAAAGCATTAAAGAAAAAAGAAAAGGAAAAACGCGAAGAATTGCAAACCGTTCTTACTCAAAGCGGATTTAGTAAAAACGTAGCTGGGCAAATCGCAGGTTGGAATCCTTTTGACCCCATGCAATCGGCCAAGTTTTTTGACCCTGAAACTATGTTTGGCTTTGTGGGTGGTTTTAATATAGTTATTGGTAATCCTCCGTATGTAAGTGCTCCAACAATGGTTAATAGTTATCGTGAACTGAGACAGATGATTATTGATTCAAAAAAATATAAATCACTCTATCAAAAGTGGGATTTGTATATTCCATTTATGGAACTAGGATTACAACTTCTATCAAAGCATGGAGTTTTTTCTATGATAGTCCCATATCCTCTTACTAATCAAAATTATGGGTTAAAACTGCGGGAGTTAATAATAAATGACTACTGTTTAAAAGAAATCGTTGATTTGAATGGTACAAAGGTTTTTGAAAATGCTACAGTTAGCAACTGTATTCCATTTATTACAAAGTCGAAACCTCAAACCTTTTGCTATGTTTCAAATGTCAATCAGTTTGGGAAAATCGAAAGAGTATTTATTCAAGCTAACAATGATTTGGTTCAAGATAAAAATACTTTAGTCTGGAACTTAACTTCCGAAAAAAGAGATACCACAAAACATTCTAAATTTAATGTACTGGGAGATTATTGTTACATAAGCAAAGGAATGGTATTAAATGCAGATGAAAATACTGCTAAAGGAGAGTTTTCAAAAGACGATTTGATTAGTGAAACTTACGATAAAATACACTGTCGTAAATATATAGAAGCCAAGGATATTGAAAGATACAGGGTGAAAAAAGAAAGATATCTTGAATATAATACTAAAAGATGCCCCGGAAATCTAAGTCGGCCTACATTCAGAGAGTTATATGAGCAACCAAAGTTGATGTTTAATAGACTTGGTAATTTAATGGTTATTTTAGATGATGAAATAAAATATTTGCACAGTGACTCAATGTTTTCAGCAGTATTATGGAAAGACTTAGATGGCGTTGTAAACAAAAGTATTTCAGCAAGCGTAAAAAGATATTCAAATCTTTCAAGAAAAGAAATGAGTAAATTATCAGTAGGTATAAATTTACGTTACTTACTTGGCGTATTAAACTCAAAATACGCTTCTGTTCTACTCACTAATTTACGTGGTGGCGATTATCATATTTATCCTGAGCATATTAGAAATATTCCAATTCCTAATGTTGCTGCAAACAAACAGAAACAAATAATAAGCCTAGTTGACCAAATAATTTCTGCAAAAAAAACTGTACCCTCTACTGACACTTCTGAATTAGAAAAGCAAATAGATGAAATGGTTTACAAGTTGTATGATTTAACGGAAGAAGAAATAAAAATAATAGAAGGAGGCATAAAATGATTTTTTCAGAACAACAATTAGAGAGATTTAGTAATCCACCACCAAAGTATCAAAGTGACCAAATTAAACGTACACAGGAAACTATTAAGGAAGTATTGCAGAAGAACATTCCAAATGCTCAAATTAAAGAGCAGTTTGAAATGGATAACTTCAATTACGAAATTTATCTGCAAGGTTCATACAAGAATAGCACAAACATTGCCAATTCAAGCGATGTTGACATTGTAATAGAACTTACTTCAATGTATTACTATAACACTGAATTATTAACTGAATCGCAAAAGCAAATCATGGAAAGAGAAAGGAACCCGAGCAAATACAGTTTTGCCGAATTCAAGAATGCGGTTTTAACAGCACTTGTAAAAGATTTTGGAAATTCAATAGTTAAACGTGATAACAAATGCCTTCGCTTCCGTGGTCATAAAAACTATATAGATGCTGATATTATTCCTTGCTGCACCTATAAGCAATACTTGTTCTACGAGAGCTATTCCAATTCAAGAGCTCATGAAGGAATTGAATTCCAAGCAGACAGCGGTGAATGGATCGTAAATTTTCCTCATCAACATTATATTTCACTTACAAATAAAAGTCAAGCAACATCTGGAAATTACAAGGAATCAGTTCGCATGTTTAAAAATTTGAGAGAGCAATTGATTGATAAAAGAAAAATAAATTCAGGATGTGCTAAGTCATACTTCATTGAAAACATGCTTTTCAATCTTTCAAATAATTACTTTATCGGTAATTTCACTGACAGGTTCAAGAGTATTCTTGGCAAGTTAGTTATTGACTTTGAAAGTGGATCAATTGATAATTATAAATGTGCCAATGGAATTGATAAACTGTTTAGTGATAAAACTTGGTCAAAGGCACTTTGCAGAGAATATCTTGTTGGTTTAATTTTCATAAGAGACAACAATGCATTTTAGATATTACAAATCGGAGAAACTCATTTTGTTTTTAATCAGTTTGACTGTTTTGATAGGGGCATTTGTAACATTCGTTGTTCATCCATGCGTTGAACATGCTCCCGAAACAATTCGCAATTTTATTGTGTTTACAGAATTGTTTTCAGTTCCGTTTTTCATTTCCTTAGTTTTCTATTACATCAATGAAATTGGTTGGAAAAAGAAAATTTTCAAATGGCTTATTGATATTCCCAACCTAAATGGAAGATATGAAGGGCATTTAGAATCATCTTTTCAGACAAATGGTGCAAACACAATTATTCAGTGTGCAGTAGAAGTAAAACAAACGGCATCAAAAATTATTATTTCTGCTTACTTTTTTAATCCTATGACAAATGAGAATTCAAAATCAGACAGTGTAATTGAATTAATTGAGAAACAGAAGAACGGTTCCTTTCTTCTGTATTACATATTTACAAATACGCCAGGAAGATTACATCCGGCTTTAAATATACATGAAGGAACAACAGTTTGTATTTACTATCCCGACAGAAAAACTTTATCAGGTGAATATTACAATAGCAGACCCCTGACAGGCAAATTTGAGGTTGAATGGAAATCAGAGGTTTTAATTCATCGTTTCAAGTGATAATAGTAATCTAACGGACAAACTGTATTTATTGACAAACCATATATGCTAAGCTTACCAATCTTAAGCTAAAACAGGAAATGATTTTTTGGAGTTATGTGGGAAGAAGGTTAATTTAATGCGAAAAAGAAATTGGAATTGGGGATATGGATCTTGCCACCAAGGCAGAAAAATTATAATCTGAATGAAGAAAATCTGCATTTTCATATTGCTTTTCTCAATTGCCTGCCATTTTAAAAATAATTGGAAATGTATTGAAGGTAATTGCATAAATGGGGTAGGAAAAAGACAGTGGGCTGATGGAGGATTTGAAAAAGGGAATTGGATAAATGGAAAGCTGAATGGACAAGGTGAACAATTTTTTGGTTCTAATTCTGATTTTGCAGGCGACACGTATATTGGTGAATTTGTGAATGATTTATACAGTGGCAAAGGAATATATTATGATAAAAGCGAAGATGCTAAATATGATGGAGAATGGATTAATGGGAAATTTGATGGTAAAGGAATCGCTAGGTGGGGGGATAAATCGAAATACCCAAAGCAATATTATGATGGAGAATGGAAAGAGGGGAAAAAAGATGGATATGGAACAATATTTTGGGGTATTGCTGGTGAAAACGCCAATCATAAATATCAAGGTGAATGGAAGAATGATCAAATGAATGGTTATGGGAGATATGACTGGCCTGATGGTAGTCACTATATAGGTTTTTGGGAAAACGATAATCAACAGGGTGAAGGAATTTATACATTTCCAGATGGTAGAAAATTACATGGAACCTGGATTGATGGCTATTGTAAAGAACTTGCAATTGAATTATATGGTCATGAATAAAGCATTGCAGGTATTCAGGCAGATGGCCATTCACCAAATTACTTCCGTGCCATTTTGTGTTTTAATAATAAATTGTCCTCAACCATAGCCCAAAATAGTAAGAATTTTTTGGAGCTTTGGGGGAAGAGGGTTAATTTTAAAGGCGAAAAAGAAAGTAAAGTCATAATCTAATAGATAGGGTTGACTTGCGGCTATTGAAATGTTAGCAGTAATTTTATAACACCAATAAAACAAAATAAAAATATTAATGACAGATTGGTATAGACGAAAAACTTGGACAAAATCAGACGAAGATGAATACTTCGCAAAACTAGGACGTGCAAGGAAGGACGGAAGGGCTCAATATTTAAAAATTCAAGCCATTGAACTAATAGAAACAAAGGATAAAAAATTATTGTACGTTGCAGAAACTCTTTTAAACAAAATTCTAACAGATTATCCCGACAACAGAATTGAAAAAAGTCAAACATATAATTCAATAGGCGAAATATATAAGCTGAGAGAAGAATATGAAATTGCATTGGAGTATTTTCAGAAATCGCTTGACTTTGAAAAGGAGTTCCCTAATGTAATATCGACTGCTTATTTAAACTTTTCCGAAACAGTTATTCGTGCCGAAAGAACGGACTTATATGACGAAGTTGAAAATTTACTAATTGGAAAAATAAACGAAGATACCTTAAAGTTTCCAGTTCAAAATTATATCATGTATTCTGTAATGACAGTTATATCAGAATTTAAAGGGAACTTGGAACAAGCAAAAAATTATGCAGTTCTTGCAGAAAAGAATGCCACAGCCCAGACTAATGCACTTTGGAATCTGCAAAAGAAAAAAATTGGAATTGTAAAAGAAAGAATTAAATGGTTAGACAAACTTTTAAGAAGAAAATAGAATCTACTGCTAACATTTTGTAGACCAGCCATTTGCCCTTGAATCGGTTTCGCGGCGCGAAACCGCTGTACAAGGGCAAACGTCGGTTACACATGTCCGTTGCACACAATTCCCCATACCGAAAGAAATCGGTTAATTTCTTATGATGATATGGGGCCAAAAAGTTATAAAATTGACTATTTTTGATTGACTACAATTTGCAGTTAATCAACGAATTAAAAAAAGATATTTAGAATTGATGAATAGAAATATTATTTGACTTTATATGAAAATAAAATAATCAAAAATCAAACAAATGGATGAGTTAGAAAAGAATTCAAAAGAAATTGGCAAATTTTTATTATTTTTTATAGTAATAGGAATAATTGAGATTATTGTTTATGTATTTATTTTTACTAGTTTTTTTGCAATTATTCCAGGATTAATAACGGTTGTTGCTGCCCTTAATTCTTTTAATAAAATAACACAGAAAAGGAAATATTTTATTGGAATATGGTCTCTAATTAAGTATAATCCTATTGGTTTTGCTTTGTATGGTTTTTTCTTAGGAGATTTATATGGAACAAAATATAATTCCAACTCTGTAATAGTAACAGTATTCTTTATGCTTTACTTTGCATTAGGTGCTTTATCAGATATTTTTGGAATAATACTAATATTCAAAATTGCTAAGCAAAATAAACTTATCAAATTTCAGATAGAACTAAAATAATATTGAAATAGATTAAAAAAACAAACAAAGAAACGCCAATCGACTATATTGCCTAAATCCAAAGGCCGTTGGAGCCCCTTTCATAATAATAAGTTATTGATAACCATAGCCCAAAAAAGTAAGAATTTTTTGTAGCTATGTGAGGAAAAAGTTAAATTTAAGGGCGAAAAAGAAATTGGAATTGGGGATATGGATCTTGCCACCAAGGCAGAAAAATTATAATCTGAATGAAAAAAATCTGCATTTTCATTTTGCTTTTCTCAATTGCCTGCCATTTTAAAAATAATTGGAAATGTATTGAAGGTAATTGTATAAATGGGGTAGGAACAAAACAGTGGGCTGATGGAGGATTTGAAAAAGGGAATTGGATAAATGGAAAGCTGAATGGACAAGGTGAACAATTTTTTGGTTCTAATTCTGATTTTGCGGGCGACACGTATATTGGTGAATTTGTGAATGATATATATAATGGCCAGGGAACATACTATGATAAAAGTGAAGATGCTAAATATGGATATTTGGGATCATGCTGACCCCTCAAAAAAGCAAATAAAATTAGTAAAAATACTTTTATTTTAACCTGTCATTTGGGCAGATATTGACCCCTTATCAGATAAAGGAAATGTTCTTTTTTAAAAAAAGAGAAAACGGGCGGCAGCGGCACTCTGTTTCGGAGCATGTTGACCCCTCTAATCTCATTTTTTGTGGACAACAGTTTATGGTATTTTTTATTTTTGAGTCCAATAGCTCTTTTAAATTTAAAAGAACCAGACTTTTGTTAGAAAAAACAAAGAGAGCAGCAGCGGCGGCAATTGTTTCGGAGCATGTTGACCCCCATTTGAGAGTTTTTATTGCCAATCAAATATCCTGGTAATTAATATATTTCGGAGCATATTGACCCCTTAATCAGATAAACTGTAGGTTTTAATTTCTTAGCGGTTTTTAACCCTAAGAACAAAGAGCAATGGCTGGAAAAATAAAACCTATGAGTCAGATTAAACAATTATTACAATTACACGGACAAGGCAATAAAATCAAATTTATAGTCGTACACTTTCTATAAGCAAGAATACCGTTAAATCCTATTTAAACAGGCTAACAAGCATGAAAATAGACATTAACGAGTTACTGGCAATGGATGAAATTGAACTGGAATCAAAATTTCATGCAGGCAACCCGGCATATAAAGAACCCCGGTTCGAGTACCTTAAATCACAACTGGATTATTACCAGAAAGAACTAAAGAAAACGGGTGTTACCCGCTATCTGTTGTGGGAGGAATATAAATCTTCCAATCCTGGGGATACAGTTATACACAGTTCGTTTTCCACCTGAACCAACAGCTTAAAGCCAGTAAACCATCAATGGTATTAACGCATGAACCCGCACAAAAGTTATTTGTTGATTTTGCTGGCAAAAAGCTTTCATATGTTGACAAACAAACCGGCGAAATCATTGAATGTCCGGTATTTGTAGCCTGCTTGCCCCATTCGGATTATTCTTTTGCTATGGCCGTGAGGTCGCAAAGTATCGAAGATTTTATCCATGCCTTGCAAAGCTGCCTCAAAGCTATTGAGGGTAGTCCCAAAATACTTGTCCCTGATAATCTGAAAGCTGCGGTGATAAAGACTTCCAAATATGAACCTGAGCTTAATCAGGCCCTGAAGATTTTGCAACTATTATAAAATAGCAATCGTTCCTGCACGTGTAGCTAAACCCAAAGACAAAGCATTGGTTGAAAACCAGGTTAAACTGATTTATACCCGGGTGTATGCAAAACTCCGTAACCAACTGTTTTTTGATTTACTATCATTAAATGAAGCCATCAAACAGAAAATACAAAAACATAACCAAACCCGGATGCAACAAAGGGACTATTGCCGGGAAGAACGCTTTCTGGCCAATGAAAAGCCCTTGCTCCAGCCTTTGCCCGAGGATGATTACGAGGTAAAATACTACCGCAACTTAAAACTTGAACAGAACAACCATATATGCCTGAGATGTGACCACCACTATTATAGTGCCCCTTTTCAATACATTGGCCAGGAAATGAAGGTCATTTATACCCGTTCCATTGTGCGTATTTATGCCCGGAGCAAATGGTGGCCGTTCATCCAAGAAATTATCAAAAGGGTGGATATACCACAATAACAGACCATTTGTGTTCCACGCACCAACATTATAAAAAATTAAGCCCCGCTTATTATATCAACCGGGCCGAAAAAACCTCTGAAGCTTTACATAAAATCATCAAGCTCCTTTTTGATGGGGAAGGCCACCAGAGCAGAACTATAAGACCTGCGACGGATTATTAAGCCTTTACACCAAAACAAATCCTGATGTTTTTAACCAGGCATGTAACCAGGCACTTGACTGTAAATGTTATTCTTACAGATTTATTTTAAAAATAATCGAAAACTTTAATAAAACAGGCCAACCAAAATTAATCCCTGATGCACCCTCACCTAAACATTCAAATATCAGGGGAAAAGAATATTATGAACAATTAACCATTAAATTTTGATATTTATGAATCAACAAATTGAAACAAGTTTAAAAAGAACTGCGATTAAGTGGCATGGCCAAAAGTTGGCAGTCATTGTGCGAAACACGCCGTGTAAAGGAACTATCCTTTAGTGAAGGACTGGAAATCTTATTGCATGGCGAGCAGGAAGAACGTCAGAACAATCGGTATGACAGGCTTCTAAAGGAGCCAAATTCCGCTACCAGGCAAGTATCCCAGAAATTAACTTTGAACCTTCAAGAGGTTTGGACAAAAGGACTGCTTTCTGACCTGTCTTCATGTCAATATATCGATAACGGAGAATCTATTTTAATCACAGGTGCAACTGGTTGCGGAAAAAGTTTTTGGCTTCTGCCCTGGGCCATCAAGCTTGTATGCATGGTTATAAAGTGATGTATTTTAATACCCAGAAATTTATGATACGCATAAAAATGTCCCGCCTGGATGGTAGCCTTTGAATTTTTTTGATAAAATTGCAAAATGTTCTTTGCTCATTTTAGATGATTTTGTTTGACCCATCTGGAAAAACAACAACAGTTTGATCTGATGGAAATCATGGAAGACAGGCATGGAAGGGCTTCAACAATTATAGTGAGTCAGCTTCCGGTAGCAAGCTGGTACGATGTAATCAGCGAAGCAACAATAGCAGATGCTATTTTAGACCGTTTGGTTCACACTTCATACCGCTTCGAGCTAAAAGGAGATACTTTAAGAAAAAAACGGAAATAATGTCAGTTTTATCAGTTCTTTGAAATTTAAAACCGCAGGGGGTCAATATCACCGAAATGGGGGTCAGTATCACCGAAATATCCATAAATATGAAGGAGAATGGATAAATGGAAAACCTGATGGTAAAGGAATCGCTAGGTGGGGTGATAAATCGAAATACCCAAAGCAATATTATGACGGAGAATGGAAAGAGGGAATAAAAGATGGATATGGAACAATATTTTGGGGTATTGCTGGTGAAAACGCCAATCATAAATATCAAGGTGAATGGAAGAATGATCAAATGAATGGTTATGGGAGATATGACTGGCCTGATGGTAGTCACTATATAGGTTTTTGGGAAAATGATAATCAACAGGGTGAAGGAATTTATACATTTCCAGATGGTAGAAAATTACATGGAACCTGGATTGATGGCTATTGTAAAGAACTTGCAATTGAATTATATGGTCATGAATAAAGCATTGCAGGTATTCAGGCAGATGGCCATTCACCAAATTACTTCCGTGCCATTTTGTGTTTTAATAATAAATTGTCCTCAACCATAGCCCAAAATAGTAAGAATTTTTTGTAGCTATGTGGGAAGAAGGTTAATTTTAATGGCGAAAAAGAAAGTAAAGTCATAATCATAATAGAAATAGTTGACATGCGGCAATCAAATCGATAGCACTAATTTTAAAAAGAAAAATATGACGAAACTAATTTTTATAACAACATTGATTTTACAGACGGTAGTCTCTTGCAACAATGACCGAATAAAAGATAATCAAGAGCAAAAACAAGAAACTCCTAAAGCATTGCAGGAAGAAAAATCATATGAGATTATTTCGAAAAGGGGGTATGACGATATAATTGAAAGTTTATATAAAGAACTTGTCGACAAGACACCCGAACTTAAGGACTTAGAAACTAAACTAGATGATCTTTCAGCAAGTAAAAGCGACTCGACAGAACAATTCGACAATTACAATAGAAAAAATCGATCATATTATAGTTCTGCCGATTACCATTTAGATAAAATCAACGATTCAATATTGAGAAAGAAAATGAAGGCATTGATTTCTTTAAGTTTGACAAATTATAACTCTAAAGTATATCAACACACAGAGATATTAAAGTCTATTGAAAAGAAAACTTTGACTTTATATGATTTACACGAAATGTTGATTATTACAACAACTTTACCGTTGATTGAGAAATATCAAAATGAAAACTTGCCAGCAACTAAATCAATAAACGGATATTCTAAGCAGCTCGATAGAGTTGTTCAAATTGAAAACTCTTTGCTTGAAAAAAACGAAAAGAAAGAATAAAAAACTAATGCCAATCAATTAGATGGCCGGTAGTCAAAGACCACCGTAGCCCCTTTCATAATAATAAGTTATTGATAACAATAGCCCAAAAAAGTAAGAATTTTTTGGAGTTATGTGGGGAGAAGGTTAATTTTAAGGGCGAAAAAGAAATTAAAGTCATAATCATAATAGAAATAGTTGACATGGGGCTATTGAAATGTTAGCCACAACTAGAGGATTAAAAGGAATGAAGAAATTTCTTATATTAATAGTTTTATTATCTTCTTTTACTGCTCTATTAGGACAGACAAAAGAAGAATTAGAAAAAGAATTGTCATATTTCATTGGTGATGAAAAATATAGTGACAAAATTGATAAAGCCCAACTATTAATAGAAATAGATCCGTTTAATTACAACGCAGTTTATTTCATTTGTAGATATTATACAGAAAGAAAAATTGATTCTATTTCTGTATTCTTTGACAATTTAATTAATAAGTATCCTGACAGAATTGAACCCTTGCTTTTGCGTTCAGATTTTCTCTACTTTGAGCACGACTTTAAAGATAAGCCAGAATATATCAAATGGAAAATTAAGTATTTGAATTTGGCTTTACAAATTGATAATTCAAATAAAAAAACACTTTACGATTTATCTGAAACTTATTATAAAGACTTTATTTGGCCATTAGAAAAGGTAGATTATGGAATTTTCTTTGATCCTGGTGATAAAGAAATAGATTCAACTTTCATCAAGAAATTAGAAGCAGAAAAAAAATCTGCTTATGAACATTCTGCGGATAGTGCTTTGAAATATTTTTATATTCTTTGGCAAGTTGACAATGAAACACGAGAAGTTGTTTTTTTCCCAATAAGGCAACTGGAATGCTTTCTTGGAAAGAATAAAATTAGTCCGATTACAGAAAATATCACTACATTCAATGATTACTGTTATTTCCCACCATGGTACTTTGCTAATCTTAAAGAAAATTGGGAATGTGATTATTCGGTTGACTATTTATTCAAAGTTGAGTTATCTAAAATGAATTCGAAAGGAATAGAAAGACAACTAAAAGATTTAGAAGAACCATGTTTATACAATTCCAAATTCTCTGAAAAGAAAGAAGTATATAGATTTACATGGTTAAGGAGCTTTCATAATCCAATTAGTATTCGGGTTGAAAAGTCTAATGAAAAAGCGTATTTATATTGGAAAGTTGGCAAAGGCGCTGGAGGTTATGAACCTGAAGGGCTTAAAAGAAATGGAAAGAAAAAATTGAAAGAACATGATTGGGCGGAATTTATAAAACTTGTAAATAAAATAAAATTTGAAAGCTTGCCAAATCAAAAATATATTTCAATGTGTGACGGCGCAAGTTGGACACTTGAAAATAAAACTAATACAAAATTTAAAGCACATGATACGAATGAACCAAGCGATTACTTTAAAGAATGTTGCTTATATTTATTAAAACTTTCAGGAATCAAAGTAAAAAAAGATGATATCTATTAAAAGCTGTGGCTAACATGCTATAAATGCCATTTGGCGGGTATTACATGTTGAAAGCGCAATGCAATTTATGAAATTTAATACGAACTTGAAACCGCGGAGCGGCTAAACCTCCAAACAGGCACTTATAGCTATACGTTACCATGCATTTTGGAAGACGAAAATTCCGTTAAATTATTAAGCTAACCAGCGAAGGAATTTAGTAAATTTTGCTTTAATTGCAAACAGTTGGAATTTAGAGTATTAAGACTAATTGAATTTAAAATTATAAAATATAAAGAAGTTAATTTGAACCATGAAAATTAAAAAACAAAAATCAATAATTTCGAAACTTGCATTTACTATTTTATTGGGACTTCTAATAATATGTTGTGAAACAAGTAAATTAAATGAAACACCAATTGAAAATTTTATAGGTAATTGGGAATTACAAGGAAGAACTATGTTTAATGGAATAAATATTAAAATTGAAAAAAGCGAAAAGGGTGAACTAATCGGAAAAATAATTAAAATCAATGAAAACAAATATGTAAAAATGCTTGTTGACTCCAATGAAACCTGGGTGACCGAGATTAAACGATCTTCAAATTTTGAATTCAAACTTACCGAAAAGAAGATTGGAAGTGCTTTGTTTGCATTGTATGGACAAGAAACTACGACTGATTTTAATGTTCAATTTAAAGACGAAAATACATTTGGTCTCAGCACTGGGAAATCTGATCCGACAAAATCATCAATAATTTATAAACGCTTAAAAGAATAGAAAAGCATGGAACATTTTGTAGCCTCCATTTGCCCTTCCGACGGTTTCATAGGTATGAATCCGCGGTGAAAAAGGCAAACGGCGGCTCCAGGTTGACGTTGTAAACAATTATGAAAAAAATATTACTTATATTAATATTCGCTTTTAATTTGAATGCATTAAATTGTCAGATTCAGACTGATTTGAACAATTTAAAGGAGGTAGAAATTTATATTTTCAAGACTGAATGTAGAAATGAAAAATCATACAACAATTTTAAGACAGAAGCGGAACAAAAAGAATTTTCGAAGAAGTATCAAAATGTCAGTGATATACCACAAAACCTTTGCGTTAATTACATAGATCTCGAAAATTGTGAGGTGAACGAAACACCTTTGCTTGACAAATATGATATTGACCGATTTGACTGGACCTCAAGTAAGATTTACTTAACACAAAGTGGAATAAAAAAAATAAAAGAACTAAAAGTACCGTTGAAAGGATTGCCTTTTGTGATAAAGCTTAATGGAGTAATTATTTATGGTGCGTGGTTATGGAATATGGTTTCTTCATATGGTTGTGATAGAGTTTGGACTTTTCAAGATCCAATCAAAAATGAGTTAAAACTTGAATTTGGATTAGGTGGTTTTAAATGCGGCACTGACCCAAGGAAAGATGAGTCTTTAATAAGAAAAGCAATTGAGAAAAAATAGAAAATGTTTACAACATGCGGTAGACCGCCCATGCCGCAGGGAAACAGCGGAGCAGAACTGAAAACGCGGTACAATCTGCGGCACAGGTGGCTATAAGTTACCTTTGTAAGTAATTAAGATGAGACATAATCTGATATATTTAAGCATATTGATTTTTCTGATATTTGGGTGTAAAGACGAAATTCAACCAAATAGAACCGACCTGCAAAATATTCTCGACTCGAAAAAATTCGAACTGATAATTAAGGGCTGTCATGGAGGAATAGTTGGTGGAGTTGGCTGCGAAGAAGAGATTATCATTTTTGATAAAGACACATTAATGTTTAAATCTCGAGACAAAACATACATACGGGTATTGAATGAATCAAGAAGAGATAGCCTTTATAAATATTTTAATGACTTATTAAACATCCATCAACCTGACAAAAATATAGAAAAGGATGGATTTGGTTGTGGGTATCATGATTATGACTACACATTTAAAAACGATAGTTTAAAATTGACAATAAAACCTTACGAGGGGAATGGAATATATCACAAAATTCAAGATATAGTTAAGTTGGATCTTTGGGCAGATATTGTAAATTGGGAAGATAATATCCAACAATTAGATTCAACAGACTTTATGCTGTTTAATAACTATAAGATTGTTGGTATCCGGAAACTAATTAGAAATGTAAATGGGATAGATAAAATTGCTGGTTTGAATTTAGTAACAACATTAGGGGATACTTCTTTAACAATAATTCCAGCGCCGAATCCTCACTATTCATTAAAACGATTAAGTCCGGTAACATTTGTCCAAAATTCATCTGATTTTTATGACTTTGTAATTTTACCAGATAGATATATTGAAAATCTCTCAGAATCAGACACCATATTGAATGGTATTATAGGATTGGATATCCAAGGAGTTAATTTTAAATTAATATTACCAGAAGATAAATTGGACAAAATTCATGATGATATTTATGGTGTGAAATCAAAGGAAAGATTTTTAATGTATATTAAGTTTGATGATAATCGCAGTATAGTTATTGAGAATGAGGGTTTAACACTAGAAGTGAGAGGATCAAATACTTACAACGCGTCGCTATAAAATAATTGCCGGTTCATTGGGTGCTTCAAGGACTGTGTCACGCATAGACCCCGCAAACGGCAACTATTTATAGCGCAACGTTCTAGGGCGTTTAGAAAAGGGGCTTACCCTTAAAATCAATTTGAAATGAAATTAAAATTTAACATAATAAAGACATTTATCACATTGAATTGTTTAGCGATTTTAAATGGTTGTCTTTCGATTGCCAAGTTGAGCGACTTTCCGAAAACATCTACCGCGATTAATTTTGATAAATATTCCATGGAGTATCAAGAAGAAAGTGAACCATATTGGACTGCAAAGACTTCGAATGAATATTATTTTGAAAGAAGAGATACTATTTCAGAAATAATCCTAACGGATATTATTAAAAAAGCCATGATGTACGAAGGCTATGCTATAAATGAAATAGACCTTGTAAATGACTATGTATTAGGTAAAAGGGGGATGTATGCAAATGAATGGAGTTCAATTACCGGAGTGTATTACAAATTAGACCCGGAAAGAAATAGAATACAAATTTATATAAATACTAAGATAACACAAGACATTACAGGTGGCTGGAGTGAGAATCGATCAAAAAAAGTTGGACTTCAAATTGAAAAGAGAATAGATTCAAAATAATTTAATTCAATGTCGTTTAGTTAGTAAAACAGTTTATTTCAACTAATAATTAATGTAGCTTGGTGTATTGGGGATTATGCGGCCCTATTTTTCGCCACCAAAACACTAAAACACCAAGTTTCCACCAAAAATTTCTTAACTAAACGGCATTGTAATTTAATTAGACAAAAACGCCCTAAACATGAAGCTATACCTGATAAAAGCAACATTGCGAGTTTAAAGGGCAGTACTATTCTGATTGCCTGCCAACTTTTTTCACGAACGATGGGAGTGAATCTTTGATGCATTCGCACCCCTTTAAATAATTTTTAAGGCAGTTGGCTTTTGAGTATGGATCTTAATGGTCAAATCAAAAATCTGGCAATTAGGTTACCCGATATTTTTGTATATTTAATCCCAAAACCAGGCAAAGCCATAGCGGTCATTGTAAATAAACATTAATAAGGAATAATTATGAATAAACAATTTAAGCCTGACGGATATAATTCAGTTTCACCTTACATAATGGTTGATGATCCTAAAAGGTTCATGGACATGCTTTTGCAAATATTTGATGCCAAAGAAATGCGAAAATTTGTACGTGCTGATGGTTCTATAATGCACGCAGAAATTCAGGTTGATGATTCTATAATCATGCTGGCGGAAGCGAATGACAAATATCCTTCCTATCAATTATGGTTGCATATATACGTTCAGGATGTTGACGCAGTATTTGATAAAGCCGTTCGATATGGTTGTGAAGTTGTAGAACGACCAGTCCAAAAGGACGGTGACCATGATAGAAGAGGAACTTTTAAGGACTTTGCAGGTAATTATTGGGCAGTTGGAACCCAATTATAATGTAAGGAAGAAAAACAATGAAACGCCAACATTTTGTATAAGTAATGGCAAGCGATATGGTAAATATCAAAGTTTGTAGCCTGCCCAAACTGGTTAGCGGTTTGACAGGAAACTGCCTTGCAATTTGCCACTACTTCTGCAATTTACCGTTAAGTGTAATTGAACTAAAATGAAGCGAATTGACCGATTTTGAAAAAATATCTCATTTAATCCGCTTTGGACTTACGGCAAAAAAAATGACTTCTAAGTCAGTGATTGACTGGGCGGACAGAAAAATAAACGAACAGAATGAAAACAGTGTGTTCTTTGACCTTTCGTTGGCTGACTCGGCTAATAAAATTATTGAAATTCTTTCTGAAAATATTGAATGGAATTTCAAGGATGATGAGATAAGAATCTTAATTTTAAGCTATTACAAAGAGTATCTTGACTCTAATCCGACTATTTGGGATGAAATTGAAAGAGAACTTTTAGTTTATTTTGAATTATTGGAATATGACTATGACAGGGACAAACCTTTTAGCTTTATTTATTATCTGGAAGAAGATTGCTGTTTAAGAGAAGATGGATTTGGTGGACTTGTGAATATGCCAAACTACCTAATAGAAAATTTAGACGAATATAAAAACAATAATTTATTGAAGGAATTGCTTAATAAAGAAGGACTTGAAGGATATGAAATTTATTAAAAATACATATAACATTTTATTGCCTCCATTTGTCCTTGTACGGAAGCTAAAAGTTACCAATACCTCCCGACATATAAGAACTGAACTGACCAGGAATATTAAACCAAAAACAGGCAATATGAATAAAATAAAATTGATTTTCCTTTTTTTACTAACAATTGGTACCTGTCAACAAGTTTTTGGACAACAAGCCATTTACGTTGGCATACCCAGTGAAAGATTTAACTATTTTGCTTCAAGCCAGCGAAACTCAAACTGGTGTTGGGCAGCTTCTTTGCAAATGATATTTAACTATTATGGTATTAACATTACGCAGGAGCAAATAGTAGCACGGAGTTACGGTGTTGACGCATATGGAAATTTACCTAACTGGGCAGGAAGTTTTCCGGTAATTACCGCCAACTTAAATAATTGGAATGTTGATAACAATGGGCGGCAATACGTTGTAGGCGCGTCATTAAACTGGGGCGCCCCAACGCCGGCCTATTTAATTCAGGAACTTTATACGCAGCACCCTGTATTAATTGGCTATCAATCCGGGCCAAATTCCGGTCATGCTGTAGTTATAACCGCATGTAGTTATACGGAGTCCTATTATGGCCCGATTATTCAATCCATCGTTGTAAGGGATTCATGGCCCAGTGAGCAGAATATTGCTAATCTGGGGCGGGTTGAGTACCCGGGACTTAATTTGGCAAGTGTAATACAGGCCCATTGGTACATCAGAATAGAATAAGTGCCCTGAAATAAATGCATAAATATTGGGTAATTATTTGGAAATGAGGATGGAGAAGGGTAATTTTATAAGATAATTATAGCGAAACCAGACAGAACATTCACTCTATCCAATAAAAATAAAAACGATGGGAATAATTAAAAAACGCCTGAAAAAGAAAAACCCACCTAAATATGAATTTTCAGAGGGAGATATTTTTTATACCTCCTACCAGAATCGCTATCTTTTTTATAAGCTACTTAAAGTTGATATTGATTATGGCATTTATCATGTGCTCTGCTATAAACCGGTTGATAAGGTTCCCAGGTCGGATGAAACGGATAAACTCGAAGTATTTATTTACCACACACCTATTGCGGCAAATGGATTTAATGAACCTAAACTATTATGTAATAGTGAACTTACAGACAATGATTTTAGCGGATACTATGAATATTTAAGGCAGACACAGAATTACGATGAAATAGTAAAAATTGCCACCACCTTTTATAAAGAGGCTTACCTTCTTGCCGACCAGAAAAAATATGAAGAAGCCATTCTGAAATATTCTCAGGCAATTGATCTGATACCTGACTATTACGAGGCAATTGATAATATGGCTTTCTGTAAAATGGATTTGGGGCAGTGGAAAGAAGCCATTGCGGATTTTAAGCTTTCGCTGCAGGTAAATCCCGGTACTTTACTTGCCGAATTTTCGATTGGAGAATGCTATTTAAAAATGGGTAAATATAAAAAGGCCATTCATCAATTTAAAAGAGCCCTTGAAATTGATCCTAACCATCAACTTTCGAAAGACATGCTGGAAAAAGCATCAGCATTGGATAAAAAGCAATAAAAAGATATTGTTTAATCTACAAATCCAACGCGAATCAGTTAATATATATACATTAAATAAAGAACCAGCAATGAAAATATTAATAACAGGCGGCACAAACGGAATGGGAAAAGGGGTTGCCAAGGTTTTAGCAGCCACTGATAATCAATCACATGAAATAATTATTCTGGGCAGGTCGAAAAAACTTGGGATGGAATTGATTGAAGAATTTGAAAACTCAACTTCGGGTAAGAAAATTTCTTTTATTCTATGTGACTTGACAAAACTTAGTGATGTAAGAAATGCAATTCAAGAGATTCAAGCTAAACATGAATTTCTGGATGGTATATTTATAAATGCAGGACTGGGTTATGCTGCAAAGCGGATAGAAACCGAAGATGGTTATGATTCACATTTTCAGGTGAATTATCTTTCTCATTTTATGCTGACATTAAATTTATTGAACTTATTGGAAAAATCTGAAAGTGGAGGAAAAATCATTTTTAATGTAACCCAAAGGGGGAAAATATTCTGGGATGATATGCAAATGAAAAAGAAATGGAGTTTTGAAGCTGGCATTCACCAGGCTATGGTTGCAAAAAGAATGTTTCTTGCCAGGTTGCATAATTTGTATAGTGATAATAAAGAATCAAAAATATCTTTTATTGGGTTCCAGATTCCTAAAACTGTCTGGAGTAATCAGCTTACTATTATACCAACTTCTATGAGAATAATGGCAACTATAATGAAATGGTTGGGTACTTTTATTTCAATAGAAAAATGCGGAGAAATAATGGCCCCTCTGTTTACTGAAAACCAGGAAGAAAGCCTGAAAAAATCGGGAAGATTAATTACCTGGAAATCGAATCAGTTTATTGGTATTGAAGAAGATACAAATGTGCTGGATAGAGGGTTGCAAGACAGATTATGGAAGGTGAGCCTGGAATTATGTGCTGATGAAAAAACCAGTCAGATTGCAGCAAGTCTTAATAATTGAATGAAAGGGAAACGACCCGACTCATAGCCCACGAGTATGAAATACCTGATAATCCTTTGCCTGTTGACATTTTTTTGGAATTCTGCTTTCTGTCAGAATTCAGATACCATTTTTTTGCGTTATGTAAAATCCAAGGGGGATACAATTGTCTATAAAAGAATCATTTCCTTTAACAGTAAGACAAAGATGTATGAAGTAAAAGACTTTTATAAGAACGGACAAATTCAAATGAAAGCAGGTTATAGCTCCCTTGATAAATTCATCAAAGAAGATTACCAATGTAATTACTGGTCGAATACAAAAGAAGGACGCTATCAGCAATGGTATTATAACGGGCAAATACAATATGATGGATATTTTAAGAAAGGCAAACGAAACGGCATTTGCTCGGAATGGTATTTAAACGGACAGAAAGAAGCTGAGGAAGAATGGAAAAACGGACAGCAAAACGGAAGAACAAGATACTGGGCAGAAAACGGAGAGTTAAAGTATGATTTAAACTTTACACATGGCGAAAATAATAATCAAAAGACTGTCAGTTACAACTATTTAACTTATTTACCTGAGCGCTATAATCTGGACACTCTTCAACATTGGCCTTTAATCATTTATCTTCATGGAGGCTCAGATCGTGGTGCCAACTTAAAAAAGTTATATTCCTCAGGCATCCCTGATCAGATTTACAGAGGGCGTAACTTTCCATTTATTGTAATATCCCCTCAATGTCCATTAAGTATCAGATGGGAGACCGATAATTGGTTCGAGTCTCTTTATACAGAAATTACTCAAAAGTACAGAATTGATACCAACAGGATTTATTTAACAGGTTACAGCCTCGGAGGGGCGGGGACGTGGTATATTGCAACCAAATATCCCGGACGATTTGCGGCAATTGCACCAATGAGCGGATTCACAAGCCACAATGAATTTATTTCCGGAAATGTTGGCAGATTAAAAGATATGCCTGTTTGGGCATTCCACGGTAAGATGGATCTGACAGTCCCTTTTGAAGAGACTGAAAGAATGGTGAAAAAGCTCCAAAAGAAAAACAAGTATCTGAAATTTACTTCTGAACCAACCGTAGGACATTGGATTCACTGGTTGGTTTATCCAAATCAGGAATTGTATGATTGGTTTTTAGCACATGATAAGAGATTGGACAATGAAAATTAGCGGGTTATTACCAGGACTTCCGCTTGCACTTGTACTGTTGGCAATAGAAATATGGGTAATTATTGAAAATCGTGAAAAATACCTGCCCATGATTGAGTGATAAATTTATGATTATAATTTTATAAAACCAGGTTAATGTTCTAACTTTTAAAAGGATGTGTAAATTTGCCGCTTTATTGTGGTTTGAAATCCTATAAAGGGAATTGCAGCTGATTTAATAACTGAAAAGAAACCAGGCATGGTCATAAGAAAGTTTTGTCTGGTTTTAGTATTCAAGGGGCTGTGGATTGACACAAAATTATAGGATTTAGTTTTCAAAACGTTTCTCCGGCTTTCAATTTTGGCACATTAATCTTTCCATGTGGTGCACCTAAAGTTTTTTTAGGACATGAAAGTTTCCGGGTATTGCACACGGCTTAATTTTATTGACTTGTAATTGTCAGAATTCAAAATTCTGGTCAAATTTCCCGTCATGGAAACTTCTATTCCCTAATTTTTAACCAGGTGCAATGCATGGAAATTTCAAACCGGCAATTTTGAGTTGAAGAGCAGGGCCCCGAAAAGTCCGGGTACCCATTTTTGTTTCAAATGATCCGCCCAGAAAACTACAATTGCCCTTTTTGTGATTCTACGACAAGGTTTTTAGTTTCAGTTTCAACATTTTTCTTTTTATACGAAAGCAATAAGGGGTGTAAGTTCTTCTTCTATAGTCCGCCAACCAATGAGGATTATCCGTTAGCCAAAAATTTCCGGTTTTATCTGAATTCCACAAAATTTAACTCAAAGAACCTTTTGCCAATTTAGTATCTCATTCTTGCCAGGCAATTTGTAAATTGTTGAAAATCCCTGCCTAAAATTATTGGTATTTATTTGGGAATTAGGGGGGAGAAGGGTAATTTTATGCAAGATTATGAAGATGTATTTCTTACATTGAAAAAATATACAAAATAGGATTTAAAATGGGGTGTATACAGATGTTAGGCACTATTGGCATTTTCACATTGATTTTCAAACTATGATTAAAACTTTCTTTCCAATAGTTTTTGTTTTACACTTTATTGGTTGCAAATCCAATAATACAAATGAATGGTTTGAATGTAATCGGGAAAAATCTTTATTTACTATTAACAGGGTCATCCCTATAGACATAGATACACTTAAAACCTTAAAGGATTTTAACGATTTTGCAGATAAGATTGACGACACAATTAGCGGTTGTTATATTCAATATGGTTTTATTTATAATATCGAAAATCTATCATTGACTAAAAATTCTGACTCAAGCCAAAATATTGTTATACCATGCTTGACTGCTTGGAATCCTAATTGTGGAGTTGAAATACCCAAACCTGAATTGACAATATATTTAACAAATGCAGATACAATTCAAATAATACTATTAAAAAAAGATACGACAGAATTATTGTATACTGAAAATGAAATGATTACACAATTTTTTTTCAATTATTATGACGAGAAGCGAAAAACTGCAAATAATTTCAATGAATTTAATAATAGTTGGATACATATCTGCATGACAGACACTTTTAATTTTAGGACAAAATTTTTACCTGTTTTTAATATTTTATTTAAGGTCTATAAGAAGACTCTTAATCAGTTCATTTTAGAAAAATACAAAAAAACATTTTGTCAATTAGATACTTCTTTGAAATTTAGTATGTTATTGTCAAAAAATCGTTTTAGGATAAGAATAGATAATTTTGATGAGCGAAAATTTCCAATATTTACAAAAAAAGAATGAAATTATTAATTAATTGATAAACAGTGCCTAACATGCGATAGACCGCCCATGCCGCATGAAACGGCGGTACTGAATTAAAAAACATTTGGAAAAAGCGGCACAGGCGGCTAATGCAAGGCCGTTATGCAATATAATGAAAAAACACATTTACATATTAATTGTATTTCATATTCAATTCATAGTTGCATTTGGACAAATAAACTTTGAAAATTCTGAAACGACTAACTGGAATAAGAAAATAAATTCTGGTGATTTTAATTCCGTTTTTTGGTTTTTAGTTGAATGTAAAAATGACAGTTTATTTAGAATCGCTGCTGATAGATTAAACAAGTATTTGTTAAATGAAAAATGTAGAGCATTCACTTTCGAAGAATATTACGATTTAAACCGTGATTCTGTTATAACAGATAAATTGAAATATGATTTTATCTGTGAAAACACAATAGAATTTAAATATATAAATATGATTGATGTTGTTTTAGACTCTTCATTCAACTACATATTAACTTACCTTGATGAAAGAATTTCAAATGATTGTTTTGAAGAAGGTTTTTTTGAGCCAAATAGCCTTGTATATAAAAACTCTGAAACATATAAGAAACAATTTAATGGAAAGGAAATTCAGGTTAAAAGAATATTAACTAATATTTCATGTAATTTCAAGCAATTACATAACTATAGCTATGATGAATGGAAATTTCTAGTTGAGAGTATTAAAAGAATTAAGCAAGAATATAGTAGGCTTAGAGAAAAAAAAGCAAATGAATTATTTGACAATAAATCTTTTAATGATTTATGTGAAGAAAATAAAAAGCTAATTTACACATATATTCCGACAAGCATAACTATTCATTTATACAAATGTTTTTATTGTTTTTATCATATTTCAAATGTGAAGAAATATAATATACAGACTGTTTTTGATTCATGTTTTACAATCCCTTTATTAAATAATATGATAGAAAAGAGTGATACAATTTATTTCAGTGGTTCATTTCAGCCTGAAAGCCCCTTATATAAGAAAAGATATTTCATAAACAACGTACCTCTTTTTTATAGTGGAGATAATGATTGTGATTTATTTATAGAGAGAATCAATATAGAATATAATGATGTTCTATTCGAAGTAAGGATTAAAAACAAAAGATATCAATTTGGGGTTAAAGAGGATAGATATGAACGGATGAGGTATTTTGTAAATGAAGTAAAACAATAATTAAAATACATTGCTTAACAATGCAAATAAGCCATTGGGCTTTAGTGTGTTATACGAATGAATGTTGTTAAATTGAAAATTTGGTTGTTAATGATAGGGCATGCTTTCAGAGCCCAACGGCTTATACACCAACGACATGGTGCATTTTAATAGATTTGATATGCATAAAAGAGAATATTTACTTATCTTTAGCGTCAGTAACTTAAAATGACATCATGATCATTTCGTTTGGTTCAAAGGATACCGAAAAAATTTGGCTCAGTGAACGTGTTAAAAATATTCCAATTGAAATACAGCAAATAGGTCGAAGAAAATTAAGAATGTTAAACAACGCTCAAAATTTGACTGACCTGATGATTTCTCCTTCAAACAGGCTTGAAAAATTGCAGGGGACTGATTTTTATAGCATTAGAATTAACGACCAATGGAGAATAGTATTTAGATGGGAAGAAAATAATGCACATGATTTAGAAATAATGGTTTATCATTAAAACTGGAGGACAACAACATGGAAAGATTGCCAAATATTCACCCTGGGGAAATATTATTGGAGGAATTCTTAAAACCACTTAATATTACAGCTTATAAATTATCAAAGGACATAGAAATACCTCAAACAAGAATTTCTCAAATCATTAAGGGTAAAAGGAGGATTACTGCGGACACAGCATTAAGATTAAGCATTTATTTTGGAAATTCAGCAAAATTTTGGCTTGGCTTACAAGATGATTTCGACATTGAAGAGGAAAAAGAGAGTAAATCTGAAATATTAGTAAAAATAAAGAGAAACGCACCAAAACCCACTGACTAAGAACGAGCAATTAAAAATACGAAAGATGAGAAGAATAATTGCAGGAATTAATATGACACTTGATGGAATTTGCGATCATACTGCCGGAATACCCGATGAGGAAATACATCAACATTATACAGAACTATTAGGCCAGGGAGACGTAATTCTATATGGCAGGACTACATATCAACTTATGGAATTCTGGCAAACCCTTTTGGAACATCCTTCCGATGAAAAAACAATGAATGACTTTGCTAAGGCTATTGATAAAATTCAGAAAATAGTTTTTTCCCGGACAATTAAAAAAGTAGAATGGAAAAGCGCGAGGTTAGCAAAACGAGACCTAGAAGAAGAAGTTTTAGAACTAAAGCAACAATCAGGCAAAGATATTTTGGTTGGCAGCCGGAGTTTAATTATTCAACTAATAAAACTCAATTTGATTGATGAATTTCAGCTTTGTGTTCACCCTGTAGTAGCAGGTAGTGGACTGCCGTTATTTGAAAACATAAACGACAGGGCTGTTTTTAAACTCACCAGAACAAAAACATTTAATGGGGGTGCAGTCGCGCTTTACTATGAACCAACAAAAAAAACAAAGAACAACTAACAGTGTATTGGCAAGTCTGAAAAAATATATAACCTGCCAAAGCTAAAAAATAAAATGCCTTTTCAAAATTATGAAAACAAACCATCCGGTAAAATGATGGACAGAAACACCATATCGCTTATAGGAAAGGCCATTCGGGAAGGGAAATACCTTAATATTACTTACAAAAATAAAAACGGGGAAATTACTCCATTTTGGATATGCATACTGGATATTAACGCGAACGATGAACTTTATGTTAACATATTCAATATTACCAAAGACGAACCGATTTTAAATGCCAAAATTTTTATTCCCAATCAATATGTGAAACATTATGAATTTGTCCGGGAATTAATTAATAAGTTCAACGGCGATGTATACCAAAGAACTTTGTTTGATGGCTATGATTTTACAAATTGACAGGGAAACCTGACAGAGTCTGAAAGACCTGTCAGTGTTTGGACTCAATAGCCAGGAAATATATAAATTGTTGAAATTCCTAGCATAAAGTATTGGGAATTATTTGGGAATTAGGGGGGAGAAATTTTACTTTTATTGCAATATAAATTTTAGGTTTCATATGAAAATTATACAAAGATTATTAAACAACTTCAAATCTTCAGACAAATTACATTTAGAAGAAATCGAAGCGCTTCTGAATAAAACTAAGTTCCTCATTAAGGATAAAAAAGCGGATTTTTATGATGAGCTATTTAGATTAATAATTAAAAGACATGATAATAATACTTCTGATTATCAGATATTTTATGATGAGATATCTATGGTCAACAAAGAATTGATTGTTTATTTCGAAAAAGCATTGATATCAGGTTTAACGAAAGAATCATTGGATGAATTTTGTGATAAACACTCAGAAATTTTAACCAAAAAATATAGTTTTCCAGCTACGAATGCAGCTTTATCATCTTATTGGTATCAAATTATCAGGACATTAAACAAGGAGATTAAGGAATCGCTGAATTATGAATTAAAACAACGATTTGAACCCTGTTATATTAAACTTGATCAAGTATCACGAAAGGCATTTGGAATTACCTGAAAATGTCTTACTTAAATGATTATTTACAAGGTTTATCTATTTGAAAATGTATTCATTTCCTCTTTTATGATTCATTCTTGACAGGCAATACATAAATAGGTGAAAATCTTATCATAAAATATGGGGTAAATATTTGGGAATTAGGGGGGATAAGGGTATTTTTATCTAAAATATTCATAAAACAAAATAAGGTAAAAGCCAATTCTTTTGATTTATGTTAATAACAAAATAGTCTTTATTATCAAAATAATACCAGCAGGACATACAAATCTTGTTTATCCTGCAGGTAAAAGCTTGGAATTGATATTATAAAAAGGAAACTTCAAACAACTTAACCCATGACGGAACCCTTGTTGCCAAAAAGTGGAGGATACCGGAAGCTAATTTCTTATCAAAAGGCAGAAGCAGTGTACGATCTGACCTTTTACTTTTGCAAAAAATATTTGCAAAGAGGCGATAGAACGATTGACCAAATGATACAAGCGGCCCGTTCTGGAAAACAAAATATTGCCGAAGGCAGCGCTGCTTCATCAACCTCAAAAGAAACAGAAATAAAACTAATGAATGTCGCAAAAGCAAGTCTCGAAGAACTTTTGTTGGATTATGAAGACTACCTGAGAACACGAAATCACAGACTTTGGGAACCTGACTCAAAGGAAGTTACAGCCATGCGTAAACTCGGCAAAGAACACAACGATAGCGCTTTTTATATGCAGCTGGCCCAAACCCGGCCACCTGAAACAATAGCAAATATGGCAATAAGTATGATAAACCAGGCTACATACTTACTTCGTCGTCAAATAAAGGCGCTTAGTGAAGCCTTTATTAAAGAAGGTGGTTTCCGTGAAAGAATGACCCGCTTGAGAATAGAAGAACGTAAAAAGAGTTGAAGATAAAATTTTGCAATTATTTCAAGATAAAGGCTATATTTAATATTCATAGTTATTTGCATTTTCTCCATTTATATTTCCTTTCTACCGACAAATAAATTGTTGAAAATCTCATCATAAAATATCGGGTAATCATTTGGAAATGAGGGATGGCTAAGGTAATTTTAGATTTTTAAAAATAGACATGACTGATTTCAAAATTCTTGCATTCAAAATTTAATTGAAGATTTAAGTAACCGTGTTAAATTGATACTTTGATACAAAAAAATCAAATTAATGGACAAGACAATATTTTATTCATGGCAATCTGATTTACCTAACAATAAGAATAGAGGATTTATAGAAGAGTGCATAGAGAAATCAGTCTCTTTAATCCAATCTGAAAAGCTAAATCTTGAAGTTGCTGTTGATAGGGATACAAAAGGTGTAACTGGGACTCCTGACATCGCTTCAACCATTTTTTCCAAAATAGATAATTCAAACATATTTATTGCTGATATAAGTATAGTTAATCCGGATTCGACAAAGAGGAAAACCCCAAATCCTAATGTTTTAATTGAACTTGGATATGCTGCTAAGACACTTGGATGGTGTAATATTATTTGCATTTTTAATACTGAATTCGGTAAAATTGAAGAACTTCCCTTTGATTTAAAATTTAGAAGACCAATTCTTTACAAAATTATAAACTCAAAAAACAAAACTGCTGATAGAAAAATACTTATTGATAGAATAAAAAATGAACTGATTGCCATACTTGAGCAAGAGACAAAAAAGGATGAGATAAAGATTTACATAAAGAAACAAATTGACAACCAAATCAATAGAATATGCAATCATCTTTTTAAAATATTTTATGGATATTCAAATATTTATTCACTTCAGAGCATACATGATATGCTAAAATTAACTTTAATCGATATTCAAAAAATACTTTTTGAAAGAAATTACATAGGTTTTACAGTTTTTAAAGAATGGAAAGGATATATAGAAAAGTTGAAGGAAACCTTGAAACATCCCTTTTTTATCCAAAACCAGGAACCAAATTATATCAATGCGATCATCAAAATTGTTAAAAGTCTTGAAACACTGGTAATGTTTGGAAATGATGATGATCTGTTTTACAATACAGGTGAAAAGGCAAAGGATTATGTAGTATGTCCAGATAATATAATTAATCAAGACAACTCTAAAGATGGTTGTTTGCTTCTTAAAAGAGATATTAGTTCCCAAAAACCTCAGATAATTGATTTTGGGATAATTCGCAGATATAAGATTCAGGACGTTTTAAGTTTGCATAAAATAAACAATGGAAAGTTAATTGATTATACTAATGGTATAAATGAAACACTGAAGTCCATTGAGGATTGGAAAAGAAAAACGGGAAATAATTTCATCCTTGATCCTTTAGAATTCAATACACCCCAACATTAGAACTGTATTTTGCATTCCCTTTCTTTTGCTCCAAGTTTAATATCATACTTTTGGTCAAGTTTGCAAAACCTGAACCAACGCAGGAAAATAATAACAAATTCCTCTTTAAGCCTTCAAAAAACCCGAAACCTGATAATTCATAGTTACTGGAATAATTCTATCCAGCAATTTTACACTTAAAAGCGGCACATTACCAGGATATTTCATTTTCAGGCGAATAATGCTATCCTCAGGAATATTTTTTATCCGGAATAATATGTCCTTTTCAATTTGGTTTTGATCGTAATCTTCGCTGTTAAGTTCAATATCAATCATGGGCCTTGTTTCCAATTCAATAAACTGGTAGTTCATTACGGTTCTTTGGTTAAACGTAATTTCGTAAAAACCTTTTGTTTCATCCTTTTCGGTAAAAGCAGTTCTTTCAATTGAACCCGGATAGATTACAGGAATTTGATTGACCCATAGAATCTGACTTCTGTGTATATGCCCCGAAAGAATTGCATTGTAATTGGAAGGGATATCTTTGTTGGGAATCACGTCTTTCCCAGATTTAAAGGTATAGTCTGCAGGACCAACCGTTGCACCTTCAACGGTTTGGTGCATACAAAGGAGCTTAACACTATTTTCTTTAAAATTATAATTGATTTCCCTAACAATTTCAGGGAATTTGCCTCTTATATCGTCCCTTACACAAGGAAATCCTGCGATATCGAAATTAATTCCCTGTAAATTAAACTTAAAAACCTGTGGTTTTGTAAAGTAAAATATATTGGGGTGCTGCATAAACAGCGATGCAGGCAGTCGGGAACTTTCATGGTTTCCGGGAACAATTACCAAAGGAATACCATAGTTTGCAATCTTAAAAATTCTTTCGTAAACCAAATCGATAATGGGCTCCGGAACGCGGGTACGGTAAAACAAATCTCCTCCGTGTATAATTAAATCGGCTTTTACCTGTTTAGCATATTCGATGATTTTATCAAAATTTTTAAAGAAATCGGGGCCCCTTCTTCTTTTCTCTTTTTTGGGTTTCAAAATAAAATCAAAGCCGAGGTGCGAATCGGCAAGAAAGATAATTTTAATCTCCATTTTATGCGGATAGTCATACAATTATACAAATTAAGTACAAATTCTACTTATAAAAATTAAAAAAAACCAAGCTGTTTTTGCCTTCATGTTGTTACCTGAAGCCATGTTACTACCAGGATTGGAACATATTGATTCAGTAATAGCTAATAATCATTTTTAGAACAGAATATCAACATTAAATCCATCGTCTTACTTTCTTTCTGTATATTTTATATTCCTCTGCAAAGGCCCTGTCAAGATACTTTTCTTCGCGACGTATGATGTAAACTTGTACAATAATGAACAAAACCGGCAGAAAAATTAAAGTCCAGCAATTTCCTGAAAAACACGCCAGTGCCGTGTATAAAAGCAGTAAACCCAAATACATTGGATTTCGGGTATAAGCATATATACCTTTAGTCTGTAAAGAATTTGCAGGTTTTATTGTTACCAGGGTATTTTTAGTCCGCCAGAATTTCCATAAGCCTGGCAGCAATATTGCCAGGGTTATCAATATCAATACCCATCCCAGAATATGGAAATTATGAGATTTAAGTATTTGCACATTAATAGGATATATAGATTTAACCAAATATGCCAATCCAAAAAAAGCAGCGTAAATCAGTGGCGGTGGGATGAGTATTCCCGGATTATCTTGTGTTTTCATGATACCTGTTCTTTTATAGTTAATATACCTAATTGCATCATGACCGCGAAACGATCAGGTATTCCCCAATGTTCAACCAACAAATCATTCTCGAACCGGAATATATCCATCACATCAATTGATATCTGATTACCGGAAGCAGGCAGGTTCATAAAATTTCCTGTTTGAAACCCTGTTGCCCTGTAGTGTGTCCAAACTGTATCGCCCTGCCAGAGACTTTGTTGTAATACATATTGAAGATCGGAGAAAGCAGCATTCAACTGGCGAATGATGGTTTTTAACCCTTCTTTACCATTTTTACCCCCAAACTGATGTTCTTTAAAACTGTCACTCACATATTGATCTATTACTTTAAGATTTGATTTACCAAATCCTTCTTCCATAATTATCTGAATAATTGATAAATGTTTGTTTTCCATAGTACATATTTTTAAATTATAAATTATACATCGATTCATAATAAACTGAATCACAGTTCAAAATTATGACTAAAAAAAGTGCAGAGTTTAGGAAAAAAACGACATTCTTTATCCTGTGGGGAAATCTCCGTATCCGCTGGTTTGCTTTTGCATTAGTGTACCTGGAGGAAAATCAGCAAATTGTCTGAATTCACGAAGTAAATGCGAAGCATCATTGTATTCACATTCCAGGGCAATATCAGACCAGCTTTTTTCTGGTGATTTATTTTTGACTTTCATAGCATTTTCAAATCGCACAATCCTGATGTACATTTTAGGTGATATGCCGACCCGTGCCGTAAAATTGCGCTCAAACTGGCGCAGGCTAAGACAGGCCATAGATGCCCATTCAATGGTACTATATTTTGCAAACGGATCAAGCATTTGAATTGCCACACGGTCAATCGGCTCTTCATTTGCCACTCCATTCTTCAATTGCCTATCAATAAAGCCTGAAATAATGTTTATCATATCGTCATACGATTCAGAACAGGTTAATTGAATATTAACAGCTTCTATTTCATTTGTAAAAAATTCAGCAGCATTCAGCCCGGTATTAACGGTTTTCTGCATTGGTATTTTAAGTAATCTGTACAAACCTGTAGGAAGAAAAGCGACTTTTATCATTAAATAATCATTTCCAAACTTCAACCCTACAGGCTTATTCTTAGGACCTGTAATACTGGCTTTTGCAGCGGTTATGCCTTCGGAATTGATGTTTTGCATAACTTTTACGCTGTCTTTTGGATAAAAGTAAAGATTTTGTTCGGTATTAGCCAGGCAGGTGATAAACGGCGGTGGTAAAGGTTCTGGTTCGTTCCACTTCATGTGTAGTAGCTGGAATTCGCGAACGATGTTTTTCTGAGAGTCAGAGGGTTTATATGTTTTAAAAAATAACATGGTTAATTAAAGTTTGTGTGAAAATAACGAGAACCATAATTCTTTTAGATCTCTTGTGTTAATTGGAATTAGAATGAAATTAATTTATACAACTATTAATACAGTATTTCTTGACCCGACAATGGATTCCTTAATTTTTGAAATTTGATTTAGATTTATTACGAAAGACCATTCCTACATCTATTGAATGCATATTTCCCAATTGAGCTCACTTGTTGTGTAAAGCGTTTAAAAATTAGTTAGGAAAAAGGCGTAAAAAGTGTAGTAATTGTTCGGGAATAAGGCAGAAATAACATAATTTTAACTTGGATTTATCTGAAGTTTATTTGCTCATAAAGTGAATATTTGATTGCCTTCGGTTTACCTGAAGTTTATAAAAAGGTGAAATTAATTTCTTATAAAAGTATGGACCAGCAATATACCCTAAACTCACTTGAGGAAACGGTTTTTATCGGTGAAATTGTGCTGCAGTCAAAGATTGCACAGCGAGCTAATGAGCGACTTTTGGCAACCCGTGAGAACTTCGATAGTATCGAAGTCTGGTGTTCAATACAATCAATACTTGTGGCTGCCGGAAATGTCTCGAAGATTCTCTGGCCGCAGAAAAAGATTGCAGTGCGAGGTGAAGCGTTGCGGAAAGTACTTAATATAGAAGATGATCACAACTATCTTCTCTCCGATCGCAAATTCCGTAATCATTTCGAGCATTACGACGAGCGAATCGATAATTGGTTTGCAGAAGACCGTTCTGCTGTTTACACTGACTTGGTAATGAATCCATTTCCATCGATCTTTGGGTCCTCCTTTAACAACTATCACCGTGCTTATAATTCTGTGACGCAGACTCTGACTTTTCGCGGCGAAAAGATAGACCTGGCGGCAGTATTGAAAGAGCTTGATGAGATTCGACTTAAATGTAGCCCTTTCGTCCTACCCTAGACAGTCGGCTCCCATATTATCCGACTTTATACTTACTAAACGCAAACATCTGTTTAAGCTTTTAAAACCCCAAAACCTGATAGTTAATAGTTCGTGGAATAATTCTATCCAGCAATTTTACACTTAAAAGCGGCAGGTTAACAGGATTTTTCATTTTAAGGCGGATAATTTTGTATAAAAAACAATTATGCCTACCCATGAAAAGATGTATAAAGCACTTGTGAATAAAGACGTTTCATATGATTAGACTTTTATAGCTGGATGTTACCATTCATTTAAAAAAAGTACTTAAAATGAAATCAGAATAAAATGATTTTTTATCTTTATCGGACAAAGCGGAGAAAAAATGACAAAGGAGACTTCTATTAAACTATTCGAATCCAGAAAGATAAGAGTTTATTGGGATGATGATGAAGAAAAATGGTATTTCTCCATTATTGATATCATTGAAACATTGACTGGCAGTAATAATCCGCGTCGATACTGGAGTGATTTAAAGAGAAAACTATCAAAAGAAGGCTTCAATCAGTTGTACGAAATTATCGTACAACTAAAATTAGAATCTTCTGACGGAAAAAAATATATGACTGATTGTGCTGATACAGAAGGGATATTGCGAATAATACAATCTATACCTTCGCCAAAAGCAGAGCCTTTTAAACTTTGGTTAGCAAAGGTTGGATACGAAAGAATTGAGGAGACTGAAGATCCGGAAAAGGCTTTCGACAGGGCAATGGAGACATATTTGAAAAAGGGATATTCTAAAAATTGGATCAATCAAAGGCTGAAGAGCATTGAGGTTAGAAAAGAGCTAACAGATGAATGGGATAAAAGAGGCGTAAAAAAGGGACTCGAATATGCAATTTTAACTGATGAGATAACCAAAGCTTGGGCTGGATTTACAACAAAACAGTATAAAGATTTCAAAGATTTAAAAAAGGAAAATCTGAGGGATAATATGACAAATCTGGAACTAATTTTAAACATGCTTGCAGAAACTTCAACCACAGAATTATCAAAAAAAGAAAAACCTAAGACCTTAATTGAAAATAAGAAAGTTGCAAGAAAAGGTGGTTCTGTAGCCGGAAATGCAAGAAAAGATTTGGAGAAGAAATTAGGTGAAAGTATAATAAGTCCTTTAAATGCAAAAGAACTTGGAAAAAGAGAAGATAAAGAGTTAAATGAATAAAAAACAAAATGATAATCTCAAGGTAAAACTAATTGTTAAATCCTGTTTAAGCCCCTAAAACCCAGCAACATGGTAGTTCATAGTTCCTGGAATAATTCCATCCAGCAATTTCACAGTTAAAAGCGACAGGTTAACCGGATATTTCATTTTCAGGTGGATAATGCTATCGGGCGGAATATTAATTATAAGGAAAAATATCTCTTTTTCAAGCCGGGTCTAATCTTAAGATGGCACGGAAAGTGTAATATCTGGTACCAGACACAAATACAGGATCATATCCGATTTCTATCTGAACCATTCTATCTTCACTATAAATTGATGCCTACGGGCCAAATATAAAAAATTGTAAATTTAAGTTTTACTCTATATTGCCCGAAAGTTGACAATTTATTGAGAATTTACAGGGTTCTAAAGTAAAAACAAAAAAGTATGATTATGGTTTCAAGTATTCAAAAACAAAAAGCTGAGTTGTTCCTGAAATATCACCATGACAAAGAAATTCTGGTTCTGTTAAATTCGTGGGACGTCGGAAGTTCGAAATTAGTAGAAGCATGTGGCTTTAAAGCCATCGCTACCACAAGTATGGGAATAGCAGCCTCTTTAGGTTATCCTGACTGCCAGGTAATAAAATTGTCTGAAATGATTGCAGCTATAACAGGGATTACAAAGGCAGTGCAAGTTCCTGTAACTGTAGACATAGAAGCGGGATATGGAAATACTATAGATGAAATAATTGAATCGGTAAAAAAAATAATTACAACGGGAATTGTTGGAATTAACATTGAGGACAGCGTAGATTTAAGCCCCCAATTAATGGATGAAATGGAATTTTGCGAACGGATTTTGGCAATTCGTGAATTGTCTGATTCACTGGGCTTTCATTTAGTTATTAATGCAAGAACAGATTCATTCTATACATCATCAGGTTCGCAAAAGGAAAAATTAGCCGAATCAATTAAGCGTGGCAACAAATACCGGGAAGCTGGTGCAGACTGCATATTTGTGCAACCCGTGTGGGAAAAAGAGACAATTGCAACATTGGTTAAGGAAATTAATGCCCCGGTTAATATTCTTTCAAACCCGGGAATTGGAGCAGGAATATTGCCTCCATCTGTAAGCGAATTACAGGATTTAGGTGTTGCCCGGTTAAGCCTGGGTTCGGGTTTAATGAAAGCCACTTTGACTTTAATTAAAAAAGTGGCAGATGAATTGTCGGGAAAAGGAACTTACAATATCTTGCTTAATGCCCTTTCCCCGCTTCCTGAAACAGCGATGGCTTATAAAATGGCAACAGGTTTAGATAAATAAGGAACAGCCCCCTACAAGCTCCAGGTTTAATATCCAATTCATGGTTCAGGGTTTGAAAGACATGAGCCGGCGTAGGTAACTAATGACAAATATTGTTTAAGCCCTTAAAAACCTGAAGCCTGGTTGTTCATTATTATAGAGGATAATATCTCCTTTTCAAGTTAGGTTGGATATAATACCAAATCGATTAACTTTAAAAACAATTTCCAATGAAAACCTTTCTAAAAGTACTGGCTGTAATTCTGCTATTGTATCTCGGTATAGGTGCATTATACGGCAGCTGGATGTTTATTTCTGATCCGGGTGGGGGAAAGATAAAAATGTCGCTTGACTACCTTAAAAATACCCCTTTTAACGATTACCTTATCCCTGGCATTATACTTCTGATTGTCAATGGTTTATTTCCTATTTTTATAATCGTTTCCATGTTTATTGGATTAAAAAATTACAACTGGTTTTTGGTATTTCAGGGCATTTTATTGGCAGGGTGGCTCTCAATTGAGCTTATTATGAATCCTGATTTTTTTGTGCCGGTATTGCATTATCCGCTTTATGCCACAGGATTATTGCTCATGTTGATTGGATTTCTGGTCCGGAAAAATAAAAAGGTTCAACTATAAAACTTAAACTAAATTAACTCTTTCAGCAAACAATATAATTAAATTCATCAGCCATGAAAAAACTAATCATTATTATTGGAGGCTTTGTCGCCTTTTTGGTTTTGGGCGTTTTGGCATTATATTTCTGGACTGACATTGTTGTTAAACAAAATATTGCCCTTGCCCAACAAAAATACCCCGGCAAGGCAGAAAACGCTTTGATTGCGTATTTGCTCGACAGTACCAATTCACCATATAACCGCACTCATATTGCAGTTTGGACCCTGGGTCAAATTAATTCCGAAAAAGCGATACCGGTTTTGAAAATGTTTTATTATGGCGATCCGGATGGGAAGAATTTATCTGGTAACCAAAAAGTTATACTTGATCAAAACGAAATTTATAAAGCATTGAACGCCAAAAAGGTAAACTGGTTGCCCTTGCACGCCCGATTGAAGAGATAATAGTTTCTGCTTAACCCAAAAAGTTGCTTAACTTGCCCGGCAACAAAAAAAACTTAAGTTCGAAAAACGCTCCTTTTGTTTAATCTGGTACTCAAGATTGTTTAATAAAACAAAAACCCTGGTTGGCTAAAGCATTTCGCTAAAAACCAGCACAATAAGCGGTGGCAATGCACCGGCCATTATCAGCCATTTTCCACGCCCCGAAATGCCCTGCCTGCCTTTTAAAATGAACAAACCTGTTACATTGATAAGGATAAGCAAAAAAGCAAAAATATCCGATGCCCATTTCCATCCCTCCACACTGTTGCGGTGTATAAGATTGGAATGATAAAACAAAGGCCGTCGCTCTACTCTTTCGTAAACGCCTTCGCCTTTTTCAAAATTAATATGGAGCGAGGCATTGTCGAAATAAATTTTTACCTGGTTTAAGGTTGGAAAATCATAAATTTTATATTCATCTTCGCCTACCAATTTACAATAATTATTTACCGCCACGGTAGTTATAGTTTCTTTATTAAATTTTTCCTTTATCTGAATGGTCTTTTTGCTGATGATAAAATCGGGGTTCCATTCGTTGATATGGTTTAGTGCAATGCCCGACAGGCAATACACAATGATGAGCGACGAAAGGAAATACCCTAAATCGCGGTGTGTGACAATATTAAATTTCCTTATTTTCTTCCGGGTATCTTTCTCCATAATTAAAAAGCTGCAATTGAATTTGAATTAATTTTATTTGCATATTCCCGGCTAATGCGGATTATCCAGTTTTCAATATTTTTGTCAGGTAAAATGGCATCGGGCCTATAAAGCACTTTTTCTCTGTGGTTTTTAATCTTTTCAATCCCACCACCTATTATTTCAATCTGGAAATATTCATCGTGTGCAACAAGTACCGGAATTACAATGGCAAATTCTTTTTTAGCCAATACCTGGTTTATTGCTTTGGTGGTTTCTTCGGGATTATAATGCGCAATGTGCCCGCACCATCCAAAACTATGTTCAGTAATTCCGGAATTGTTTTTAACATATTCACCAACTTTGTGAAACAAGTCTTCCCATTCTTTTTCATAGGTTGCATCGCCATAGCCAATTAATACTATTCCTTCTTTACCAGGATTTTTGGAAAGTTCCTTACACCGGCGCAGTATATTTTTTTGTAAAAGATCTGAAAAATCAAGTAATGGAGTAATATGAGTTTTTGCTTTGGGAGTATAACGCTCAATTTTCTCAAGTTTAAGCATTTCCATCGATTCCGGATCTTCTTTTTGCCCCACAATGGTTGGGAGATCTTCAAACGAATGGGGACTGACAGTTAAAAAAACAGGAACAATAATTATATCCGTAAAACCATTTTTGTCAAATTCTTTTAAGCGTGTAGCTATCGAAGGTTCAGTATATTCCATATGGGCAGTTTTTACTTCCCTTATTAATTGTCCTGAAAGCATGGAATCGCGTATACTGGCCTCAAGGTCCATCAATGCCTTACGCCAGGTTTCGGAACGTGAACCGTGGTTGACGAGTAAAACTCCAATCTTCTGATTCGTAGCTAAAGTTTCAATTTCTGTGTTTGAACCCTTTTCTTTGCATGCATTTAAGCTAATTAAAAAGAATAAAAGGAAGAAAAAACTGGTTTTTCCCTTTTCAATAACAATAACTTTGTATTTGTTTGTCATACGGATTAATTTCTTGAATATGATTTTGTTGGCAAAATAACAGCGAATCTGACTTTTATCAAATACCAAAAAATAGGTAATTTAACTGGTATTTGATACCAATAAATAGGTAGGATAGTATAAGGTTGAACCGGGTTTTTAAAATTTCATCCTGGTTTGATTTTGAATTGGAGAAAAACTTTGGTGCATGATTTAATAAGTACCTATATAACAGTCAATAAAATGATGAGGTGAAAGAGTGCTGTTATGGTTTATATTTAAGGATTTTAGTACATTTGTCCGACAATCTAAACCCAAAATATTTTGAATTCATCGAAAACTGTTCTATGTATAATGTTTATAATGGCCAGCCGGATAACTTTGATGTTTGGCCAGGACACCTTGCTTTTGCAATCAGATTCATTGATTTGGGGAAAGCTTCAACCGGTGAAATGTAAAAAAGGTACCCGGGTTGTAATGGATAAAAATAGTCTTCTTTCAGAGGCTGTTTTGGCAGAAGATTGTTATTTATGGACAGCCAGGAGACTTATAAATTTCAAAAAAGACAATAGTATTACGTTTAACGAAGACGGGTATGTGGTTTCAGGTGTTTTAACTGAGAGGACCCTGGCCTGGACAGGCAATGAAAGCATTTATCTGAGAGGAGAATCGTTTATTGTTTTTAGTGACAATGGCAGTGTACTTGAAGGGGAGCTTTCTAAAAACCAGGAATTTACAATAAAGAACAAAAAGGTAACTTTCAGAAGGGGCGAGCAAATGGAGTTTGCCGAATCGGGAACTGTACTCCGGGGCACCATTGAGTACCGTGAACATCTGGAAAACTACCAGGGGAAGGAAAAAGTTTACAAGGCAGGATCGGTACTTAAATTTAATGAATACGCGGAAGTCACTGAAAATCTTTCCGAAGATTAAGTCAGAAATTGTAATTACAGGATGAAAAAACAGATTTTCTGGTTCAGATTATATTAACTTCAAATTCAAGGAGTAAGTCAAATACATCGTAAACATTTTCACGTATTTTTTCAGCAAGATTTAAAATTTCATTCCCCGAAGCGTTTCCATTGTTCACTAAAACCAGTGCCTGCCCGTTGTGAACAGCTGCATTTCCTGATTGTTTCCCTTTCCAGCCCAGAAAATCAATTAACCAACCAGCCGCAATCTTAACACCTTCATTGTCTGCTGGATAGGTTACTATTCCCGGAAATTTTTCTTTCAGTTCATGGGCTTTTTGGGCTGTAACCACCGGGTTTTTAAAAAAACTTCCGGCATTCGGAATAATTTCAGGATCAGGGAGTTTCGTTGATCTTATATTTATAATGGCCTGTCGGACCGATTGAAGATTTTGCCCTGGAAATTTGTTAAGTTCTTCTTTAACAGCGCCGTAATCAAGCTTTAACAAAGGTTTTAGGCTTAGTTTATAAACCACCGATGTAATTATGGCGTTGTTTCGCAGTTCATTTTTAAAAATACTGTCCCTGTAACCAAACCTGCATTCCGTATTGCCCAGAACATATTTTTTTCCGGATTCAATTTCTATAAATTCAACTTTTTCAATGCACTCCGCGGCTTCTACCCCATAAGCCCCGATGTTCTGGACCGGTGAGGCGCCCACACTGCCCGGTATCAGGGAAAGGTTTTCTATGCCTCCAAAACCTTTATTTACCGACCATTTAACAAATTCATCCCAGTTCACCCCACTCTGCACCGAAACCATAATATTTTGTTCGTTTTCGCCCAAAATTTCAATTCCCAGGTTTTGCATATGAATCACCAATCCATCAAAGTTTTGCGTAAAGAGTATATTGCTTCCACCGCCTAAAACCAGTTTCTTCAGGTTTTTAAATTTGTTTTCAGAAAGAATTCCTGTTAAATCTTCAGATTTATTCACCGAAACATAATACCTGGCTACCGAATTTATCCTGAAGGTGTTTAAATTAGCCAGGTTAAAGTTTTCTACTACTTGCATTTCTTTTTGTTCAATAGGGCTGTAAAATTACTATTTTTGAAGTGCAGATTAAAATGAAATTTAATACCATTAAAATTTGGAAGGAAAAATAAAAAAGATAGTGCTCTCTACAACTGGTTATTTGTCTACAGATCAGCGGGTACATAAAGTAGCCATGAGCTTGTTGAAATTTGGGTTTATGCCATCTGTAGCCGGAAGGGAGTTGAATACTGTTCTAAAATCTAACCTTAGTCCACCCTACAAACAGATACGGATTAGCACCCTGGTTAAAAAGGGTCCTTTTTTTTATGCAGAGTTTAATGCGAGGCTCTTTTTTTTATTACTTTTTAAGAAGGCAGATATCCTGGTTTCAAACGATTTGGATACTTTACCTGCCAATTATTTAGTGTACCTGATTAAAAGAATTTTTAACAGAAATTTAAAATTGGTTTACGACAGCCACGAGTTGTTTACCGAACTTCCGGAATTAAACAACCGGTTTTTCCCAAAAAAAACATGGTTGTTACTGGAAAAAGCGATTCTCCCACACCTGAAAAATGCATACACGGTTTGCGATTCAATAGCCGGGTATTATTTTAAAATGTATGGAATTGAAATGAAGGTGGTTAAAAATTATCCTTTAAGAGAAAAACCGGATGATAAGGATTTCATTTATAGAACCCTATGGCCGGTGAATAAAAAAATAATTTTATACCAGGGAGCATTGAACATTGGCAGGGGCATTGATTTCCTGGTTCCTTTAATGAAAAATATTGAAAACGCGGTATTTGTAATCATTGGCACTGGATCTATTGAGCTTCAAATCAGGGAAATGATTGAGAAATTGAACCTGGGTCCAAAGGTTATTTTAATGGGGAGGATAGATTTCAGGTATTTATACAATCTAACACAGAAAGCTGATGTTGGGATTGTCCTCCAGGAAGATTTAAGCCTGAGTTACCGTTATGTATTACCAAACCGGCTGTTTGATTTTATAAAAGCGGAGGTACCCGTGCTGGCTTCGTCCCTTCCTGAAATTAAAAAAATTGTGGAAGCAGAAAAAATAGGTGTACTGGTTGACAATATGGAACCCGAACATCTGCTCAATGTTATCAGGTTGCTTCTTGATAATAAAGATGAAATAAAAAGAATGAAAGAAAACCTTTCTGCCTGTAAAGAAAAGTACTATTGGGAAAACCAGGAAAATCTACTGTTTTCAGTCTATTCAGATTTAAAAAGCTGATTTGATTTTCATTTCAATTGGCAATCTCTTCAATTCTGATTTCTTTGAGCTGGTTGTTTTCGATTTTAAGCACCCTGCCGGGATATTGACGGATAATATTGTACTGGTGGGTGGCAATAAGAACGCCGCTTCCTTTTTGTGCAATGTTTTGTAAAATCTTCATTACCTGAGCCGAGGATTCCGGATCCAGATTTCCTGTCGGCTCATCGGCGAGTATGATATTTGGTTTATTTAACATGGCCCGTGCTACCACCACTCTTTGTTGCTCTCCACCTGAAAGTTCGTTGGGTTTACTAAATTCTTTTTCCACAAGGTTTACCTCCCGCAGAACTTCTTTAATCCTCAGATTTATTGCATCCTGGTCTTTCCAGTTGGTGGCTTCAAGAACAAATTTAAGGTTTTCGTGAACATCACGGTCGGTAAGAAGTTTAAAATCCTGAAAAACAATGCCCAGCGTTCTTCTCAGAAAAGGAATATTTTTATGGCTTAGTTTTTCGAGTTCAAATTCATTAATCATCACCTGGCCGCTGTGCAAAGGAAGTTCAGCATAAAAGGTTTTAATCAGGCTGGTTTTTCCGCTTCCAACCCTGCCAATCAGGTAAACCAGTTCATTTTTATGAATTGAAAATGAAATATTCTGAAGGATAATTTTTTCGTCCTGTACAACCGAAATATCTTTAGCAACTATTAAGGGTGTGCTCATTTTGAATATTTTAGGCATTAACCCGACCAAAATAATAAAATATGATTTTTGCGGATAAAAATGTTATAAACAATATAGCAGGTTTGGTTTACACTTTGGTAATTCTTATGCATTTAAATTTAAGTAAATCTAAAGCGAAGTTTTATTAAATTATATTATTTGCAATGGGAATTCAGGATTTAAATTGTTTATAACTTTTTCGGAATTGAGGTTGAAGAAATCTTTAAACTCCTTGTTTTTAATAACTATATCATTATCGAATTCTTCCAGAAGTTTTGATAATATTTCAAACCACTCGTCAAGGTTTTCAGCCACCACTGAAAAATTGCCATTTTCAAAATCAAGCTCAACTATACTGCCTGATAGCTGATTAAATACACCTGAAGTGTCGATACAAACAAATGATTTTTTATAATCAGAAAGAAAAGGTATTAGCTTTTGGTTGTTTTTAACCGATTGATTAAAAGGGGCTGCAGCCATTAATTTATCTATTTTCAATTTTTCGGTTACAATATCGCTTAAAGGTAAAAGCGATGCATTCGACCAAATGGCAAGGGTTTTAAGAGAAACCCCGTTAAACAAAGTATAAAAATCATAAAAAGATTCCGGCAGCAAAACTGCGGTTTTTTGTTTAAAAGTTCTGAAAGAGGCTTCACAGGCGCCAAAATTAAGACATTCGAGCAAAGATTCCTGTCTGCTGATAATTAAATCTTTTATTCTTTCTACGGCGTTGGTCATTTCAGTAAGCTTCATGTATTGGTTTTCCTGAATAAAATAATGTAAAAAGTTACGAAGATTTTAAATAAAAGTCACCTTGTTTAGTTAAAAATATATTCTATCAATGTAAATTTGTATAAAACTTGAAAATATAAAATTTTTAAACCATTGTAAAATGAAACTGGCATGATTATTTCAATTATGCGATTCCCGGCCTTACTTTCGTGGCTTTTCGGGCATCTGACCTTAAAAAACATTAAAAAATAAACAAATGAAAAAAAATACTGTCCTCTTGTTCTTATTGGCGATGCAATTATCATTAATGGCCCAAATCGATAAAACAAATGCGATTTATCGCAGGAGTTCATTATATACCATGATGATAAAAGAACCAACCCGGCTTCATGCTGATGTTATCACGCAGACTTTTATAAATTCCCCGATTCCGGATAAATTTAATGATCATTTGCTTGGATCCCGGGAAATTGATAACGCAGTTCCTTTTTCAGTAAGGGAAAAGGATGAAAAAATAAAGATACAGGAGCCCAATATTGCAAATTACCTTGAAGAAAAAAAAGTGGCAAGGGACATGGTGGCAAAGTGGTTTAACCGGACCGCAAAAGGAACTTTTGATATGAAATTAATTGCCCGGCGCGGGTCGTACAATGCTTCAGAAATGGATGTGAAAATAGCAAAGAGCAGTAAAAGGGGATTAGCGATGCTGTCTGATGCTGGCGAAGAATTAATTGCCAATACTTTTGTAGTGGTAAACGATTTTGATTACGTGAATAAGGAAGAAGTGGCCAACCAGTTAAAACAGGGAATTAGTATACTAAATAAAGTAGCCGATAAGGTGGGCGACAACCTTATTAAAAATGAAAACCGGGTAGATGCAAGTCTCACATTTGTTGGAAAGGGATATGTGGTTCGCACCATTTCTTATTTATACCAGCTGGTTTGGAACGATTCTGTAGCAGCTGTTTTTTACAACGATTACTGGATGGACGAAAATTCATTTGATGCTAAGAAAAAAAGGGCCTTTGATAATTCGGATATATTTACCCTTAAATTTATTGGAGCTGAACAGGCATTGGCTGATTTACAATCAACCAGCCGTACAAAAAAAACCGAAGAGCAACTGGTTGCAGTTGCCACAGTAAGGGCAATTGATGCTGTAATAGCAAAACTTCAACGCAAATTCGAGGTTTTCAGAACAAAAACACCACTATTTAGCACCGAGCCCCTTGGCGCAAAAATTGGTTTAAAAGAAGGCCTGGAAAAGGGCGACAGGTACGAAGTGCTTGAACAGGTGCAGGACGATGAAGGCCGTACCCGTTACAGAAGAAAAGGGGTAATAAAAGTAGATAAGGATAAAATCTGGGACAACCGTTTTATGGCTGATGAAGAAAGGGAAGAAAGCGGAGAAGCGCCTCAGACCATTGAATTTACGATTTTCAGTGGACCGGGAAAATTTTATCCCGGCATGTTGATCAGGCAGATTAACTAATGTTTATTCAATGTCGTTTAGTTAGTAAAACATTTTATTTTAATTAAAAATTAGTTTAGTTTGGTGTATAGGTGATTTTGTGGCTGTTTTTTGCCAACAAAACGCTAAAACACCAAATTTTCACCAAAGATTTCTTAACTAACCGGTATTGATTGTTTATTTATAATTTCAGTAGTTCAATTTTATTTTGATATTAAATAACTTTTATGGAAAATTTTAACTTTTATAACCCGGTAACCATTCTCTTTGGAAAAGGAAAAACAACCGAAATTTCGAACCATATCCCAGCCAATTCGACGATTTTACTCTTGTACGGAGGAGGAAGCATAAAACAAAACGGGGTTTACGACATGGTGAAGAAATCCATCGCCAATTTCGAAACAATTGAATTTGGAGGGATAGAACCAAATCCTACCTACGAAACCTGCATGGAGGCAGTGAAGTTAATTAAAAAAGAAAATGCAGACTTTATTCTGGCTGTAGGCGGAGGCTCCGTGTTGGATGCCAGTAAATTTATAGCTGCAGCCGTGAAATTCCAGGGAAACGATCCGTGGGATTTACTGGCAAAAAGGGCAGCTGTTAAGCAAGCCCTGCCCATTGGAACAGTATTAACACTTCCGGCAACCGGATCGGAAATGAATGGAAATTCAGTAATATCCAGAAAATCAACATTAGAAAAACTTGCATTTGGATCACCATTACTTTTACCAAAATTTTCAGTACTCGACCCGGAATTCACCTATTCTTTGCCCGTAAGACAGGTAATTAACGGGATAATTGATGCTTATGTACATGTAATGGAACAATACCTTACCTACCCGGTAAATTCACCGGTTCAGGACCGTATTGCCGAAGGAATACTTATAACCCTTATTGAAGAAGGACAGAAAGCTATGGAATTAAAGACACCGGACTATAATAACCGGGCAAACATCATGTGGGCTGCTACTATGGCGCTTAATGGAATAATTGGAGCAGGTGTAAAACACGATTGGGCAACACATACCATTGGTCATGAGCTCACTGCATTTCATGGAATTGACCATGCAATTACACTTTCAATAGTTTTACCGGGTGTGATGCAAAAAATGAAAACGAAACGCAAAGAACGTTTACTCCAGTATTCCGACAGGGTTTGGGGAATTGGAAGCGGCACCCCTGATGAAAAAATAGAATTTGCAATAAAAAAAACAGAAGAGTTTTTCCGTAAACTTGGCGCTAAAACCCTTCTCTCAGAACACTCAGTGGGGAAAGAAACCATAACAAAAATTGTGACAAGGTTTAAAGACAGGAAAATGCTTGCAATTGGAATGCAACAGGATATTTCCCTGCCTGATGTTGAAGAACTGCTTGAATCGAGAATCTGAAACAATCTGTAAAAATATTATAAATTGGCAGGGGCTGGAAGTTTTTATCTTTCGGCCTTTTGCTTTTAGTTTGGTCACCCATCAAAATTTTGCCTATTTTTTAAAATCTCGCTTGATCAAATAAAATTATTCTGTACTTTTGCACTCTTGTTTTTTAAAATAGTCATTTAAATAGTTTTTTTCGGATTATTTTAAGAATGAGAGGATTAAGGAATATAACAGCATATTTTGTGAACCATGAAAATCGTTTTTCCTGATAAAAAGGTACGTGAATACCCGGTGGGAGTGACAGGCCTTGAAATTGCAAACAGCCTGAGCAATAGTTTAGCTAAAGAAGTAGTAGCAGTTGGCGTAAATGGAGAAATTTATGATGCTACACGTCCGATTTTGCAGGATGCTGAAATTAAGCTTTTTAAATGGGAAGATGAGGAAGGAAAACATGCATTCTGGCATTCATCGGCACATTTGATGGCTGAGGCACTTGAGTTTTATTATCCGGGAGTAAAGCTTGGAATTGGCCCTACCATTGAAAATGGATTTTATTACGACGTTGATTTACCGGCAGGTGCTACCTTATCCGACAGCGATTTTAAAAAAATTGAAGAAAAAATGCTTGAAATGGCAAGAGGGAAATACCCATTTATACGTACCGAAGTGCCTAAGCAGGAAGCATTAAAATATTTCACCGAAAAGGGGGATGAATACAAACTTGAATTAATTTCTGAACTCGAGGATGGAACTATAACTTTTTATAAACAGGGGAATTTTACCGATTTATGCCGCGGACCCCATTTGCCCGACACAGGATTTATCAAGGCGGTTAAATTAATGAAAATTGCAGGCGCTTACTGGCGAGGCGATGAAAAAAGAAAACAACTGACCCGTGTTTATGGCATTAGTTTTCCAAAACAAAAGCTTTTGGATGATTACCTTATTTTGCTTGAAGAAGCCTTAAAAAGGGACCACCGGAAAATTGGAAAAGAACTCGAACTTTTTGCCTTTTCGCAAAGGGTGGGGCAGGGCTTACCCCTTTGGTTGCCAAAAGGGGCGCAATTGCGTGAGCGTTTAGAAAATTTTCTCCGGAAAGTGCAAAAACAATATGGCTACGATCCGGTTATTAGCCCGCATATAGGACAAAAGGAACTGTATGTTACTTCGGGACATTATGCGAAATACGGAAAAGATTCCTTTCAGCCAATACATACTCCGGCCGAAGGCGAAGAGTTTCTGTTAAAACCCATGAATTGTCCGCATCATTGCGAAATATACAAAACCAAACCACGTTCATACAAAGATTTACCGCTCAGGTTTGCTGAATTTGGTACCGTTTATCGTTACGAACAAAGCGGTGAACTGCATGGTTTAACAAGGGTGCGCGGATTTACCCAGGACGATGCACATATTTTCTGCCGTGCTGACCAGTTGAAAGAAGAATTTATAAAGGTAATCGATATAGTACTTTACATTTTTAAAACCCTTGATTTTGCTAATTTTGAGACCCAAATCTCTTTAAGGGATAAAAACGACCTGAATAAATATATTGGCAGCGAAGAAAACTGGGAAAAAGCAGAAAAAGCAATAGTAGAAGCGGTGGAAGAAAAAGGATTAACAGCAGTAACCGTTTATGGCGAAGCTGCTTTTTACGGGCCCAAACTCGACTTTATGGTAAAAGATGCAATTGGCCGGAAATGGCAGTTGGGCACCATTCAGGTGGATTATAATCTGCCGGAAAGGTTTGAACTCGAATACATTGGTAGCGATGATAAAAAGCACAGGCCGGTGATGATTCACAGGGCTCCGTTTGGTTCCATGGAACGCTTTGTGGCGGTGCTGATTGAACATACAGCAGGAAAATTCCCGTTGTGGTTAACCCCGGAACAGGCAGTGATACTTCCCATCAGTGAAAAATATAATGATTACGCTAAAAAAGTTTTGGAACAATTAAATAATTACGATATTCGCACAATACTTGATGAAAGGAACGAGAAAATTGGTAAAAAAATAAGGGACAATGAGTTGAAGAGAATTCCTTTTCTTTTAATTGTAGGTGAAAAAGAAGAATCGGAAACTTGTATATCAGTCCGCAAACAGGGGCATGGCGACCTGGGCTCAATGAAAATTGAAGCCTTTGTAAATCATGTTCAGGAAGTTATTCGTGAACAATTATCAAGTTAAAGATTTGAAATTTAGAAACTTTACTATATTTTTGCAGAGTTTTTTATCATAATATGTTTAACAAATAGTTGGAGGACAGAACTATAGCAATCAGAGAAATACCCCAGAAAGGTCAAAACCAAACCGATAATGACCAGACCAGGTACCGGATAAACAGGTACATCCGAGCCCAGGTAGTAAGATTGGTGGGAGAAAATATTGAATCGAGAATTGTACCTTTGGATGAAGCACTGAAGATAGCAGACGAATTGGAGCTGGATCTAGTGGAAATATCACCAAATGCAAGTCCACCAGTTTGTAAAATAGTTGATTTTCAGAAGTTTTTGTATCAACAAAAAAAGAAACAAAAAGAGATCAAGTCTAAATCTTCAAAAATAATTGTAAAAGAAATAAGGTTTGGACCCAATACCGATGAGCATGATTTTAATTTTAAACTGAAACATGCCATCAAGTTTCTTGATGAAGGCGCCAAAGTAAAAGCATATGTTTTTTTTAAAGGCCGTTCAATTTTATTCAAGGAACAAGGCGAGGTACTTTTGCTAAAATTGGCACAGGAACTTGAAGAATACGCCAAAGTGGAGCAATTGCCCAGGCTGGAAGGTAAAAGGATGATAGTTATATTTGCACCAAAGAAATAAAGAATACATGGGCAAATGCCCGAAAAGGATAACATTCTAATTAACTTTTTAAAAAAGGAAGCGAAATGCCAAAAATGAAAACAAAAGGCGGTGCCAAAAAAAGGTTCTCCTTGACCGGTACCGGAAAAATCAAAAGGAAACATGCTTTTAAAAGGCATATTTTGACTAAAAAGTCGACCAAAAGGAAGAGAAATCTTTCTTATTTTACAACCGTAAGTGCATCTGACGAGAAAAACGTGAAGATGTTGCTTGCCATGAAGTAAAATTTTATTATTAATAAAAGTGAGTTTTAACCAGGAATTTAGTAACCAAGCTTTTTGAAACAGTAAAACGCTAAATTTCAAAAAATCAGAAAATTATGCCAAGATCGGTAAACTCGGTAGCATCGAGAGCAAGAAGAAAGAGAATCCTTAACCAGACAAAAGGATATTTCGGATCAAATAAAAATGTCTACACAGTCGCAAAAAACGTACTTGAAAAGGGTTTAGGGTATGCATATCGCGACAGAAAAGCGAAGAAAAGAAGTTTCAGGGCACTTTGGATTCAAAGGATTAATGCAGGTGTGCGGCTTCATGGAATGTCATATTCCGAGTTCATGGGAAAAATTAATAAAAAAGGAATTCAGCTGAACCGTAAAGTGTTGGCTGACCTTGCCATGAATCACCCAAAAGCTTTTGAAGCCATTGTTAATGAAGTAAAATAACTATAAGTTTTTAGAATGTTATAAAAGCTGCCCGAAAATCGAGGCAGCTTTTTTTTTACCAAATTTGAATTATCTTGCGTGATAACTTAAATTTACCTTAATTTGGTGAAATAAAAATAAACCTATGAAAATAGCGCTAATTGGTTATGGAAAAATGGGCAGAACTATTGAAGAGCTTGCCATTCAACGAGATCATAAAATTGAACTAAAAATTGATGAAAACAATATCGAAGACTTTACCGAAGAAAATCTGCGCAGGGTAGATGTTGCCATTGAGTTTTCGACACCACATGTTGCTTACCAGAATATTATAAAATGCATAAATTCAGGTGTTCCGGTGGTTTCAGGCACTACAGGCTGGTTGTCGAAATTTGACGAGGTAGTGGAGCTCTGTAAAACTGAAAATGGCGCCCTTTTTTATGCATCGAACTTTAGCCTTGGTGTTAATATTTTCTTCAAGATAAACCAATACCTTTCGAAACTTATGGCAGGTTTCACTGAATTCGACATTTCAATCGAAGAAACACATCATATTCATAAGCTTGATGCGCCAAGTGGAACAGCCATAACAATTGCAGAGGACATTATAAAAAACAATCCACACAAAAATGGCTGGATTAGAGAAATGCAGAATGAAAGGGGCAAAATTCCTATCCATTCAATTAGAGTGGGCGAAGTACCTGGTACACATATAGTGAAGTACGATTCACCCATTGAAACCATTGAAATAGAACATTCATCCAAAAGCCGGAAAGGGCTTGCTATGGGTGCTATAACAGCCGCTGAATTTTTACTCGGAAAAACGGGCGTGTTTGGAATGGATGATTTATTGGCGCTTACCTAAATTCAATAAAACTGCATGATGTCAAAATGGTTTAATTCCTGGACCATTTCATTATTAATAGCAATATGCCTTTATTTAGTGCTAAGCATCTTTATTTTTGATATTTATAAAGTGAATGGCTCGAACATGGAAACCTCCCTGGAGAGAGGGAAAAGGGTCTTATGCCGGAAAATGAGTTCCTACCATTACCAACAGGTTGTTTTAATTAAATTCCCCGGAAGAGAAAATGTACAATTTTCCAGAATTATGGCCTTACCCGGAGACACGATTTGGGCAAGACATTCCATTTTATACCTGAATAGCACGAGAATTACCGAACAGCCCGGTGTTCAGTTTGAATATAGGTTATTATCAGGCGAAAGAGATAGAATCTTGGAAATATTCAAAGAAAACAACCTTATTGTGGATACCTCACTTGTTGGATTAAGTGTTTTTCAGTTTAAAGCAAATTTGAGCCAGCTTAAAAAATTGAAAAAACATAAAGAATTTTTAAAAATGAAACGAATTACAAAGGAATTCTCGGTTTCAAACGATTCGTTTGCATTTCAGGTTCCGGGGCAATACTGGAACAATGACAATTTTGGACCTGTAATTTTACCGGGAAAAGGTAAAAAAATAGAAATTAGCGGAAAAAATTTTTATCTCTATAAAAATATTATTGAAGCCGAAACCGGAACCAGCCTAAAACAGGTAGATAATTCCTTTTTTATTCAGAACAAACCATTGAAGGAATACACGATTAAAAAAAACTATTATTTTGTATTAAACGATAACCGGACGGACCAGAATGATTCCAGGTTATTTGGCTGGGTAGACAATGAAAAAATTATGGCTGGTATGCTTTTTAGCCTGCCCTGGTAAAAAAAAGCTGTTCCTTTTTTTGAAACAGCTTTTTATCAGATTAATTATTTCCTGTTAGCACTATATCCCCTTTCTTTGGCCATTTTCTCCAGTCTTTCCTGAAATTTTGATTTTTTCTGGGGCTTTTTCTTGTTTTCATTCAGCTTTTTAAGTACGGCTTCATCATCCACAAACCTTCTGATGATGAGGGTTTGGCCAATTGTGATTACATTTGAAAGGAAGTAATAATAGCTTAATCCCGAGGAATAATTATTAAACCATAAAAGCATCATTACCGGCATCATGTAAATCATAGCTTTCATGCCTGGCATTTGTGTATTACCCTGCATTTCGGCCCCGCTTATTTTTGAACTTACCACAATGGATATCGCCATTAGAAGAGTGAACAAACTCACATGGTCGCCATAAAAAGGAATATTGAATGGCAGGTTTAAAATAGAGTCGTAACTTGACAAATCATCGGTCCACAGGAAAGCTTTTTGCCTCAACTCGATTGAAGCGGGAAAAAACCTATACATGGCAATCAATATTGGAAACTGCAACAGCATAGGTAAACAGCCTCCAAGAGGGTTTACCCCAACTTTTTTGTATAAGGCCATGGTTGCCTGTTGTCTGTCCATTGCCTTATCTTTTGGAATTTTAGCATTAATAGCATCAATTTCTGGTTTTAAAACCCTCATTTTTGCTGAAGAAACATAAGATTTGTAGGTAAGTGGAAACAGAACCAGCTTTATTATTATGGTCATAATGAGAATAATGAGGCCATAATTTGTAATAAAGCCACCAAGCCAGTTAAATAGCGGAATAATTGCAAACCGGTTGATCCATCCGAAAATTGTCCACCCAAGAGGGATCATATTCGTTAAATCGAGGTGATCACCTTCTTCCAGATGCATGTTGTTGAGTATTTTATACTGGTTTGGACCATAAAATAATCCGAATGAAAATTTCTCATCGCTGGTGCCCTCAAAAGGAATACTGAAAACAGCATTAAATTCTTTGAGGTATTTTGGGTCATTTTCAATTCTTTTTTGCGAAACCTTACCACTCATTATTGCTGTTTTGGCGATAATTACCGATGAAAAGAACTGTTGTTTAAAAGCAATCCATTTTACTTTTGTAGTAAGTGCTTCTTCATCATCTTTAGTTGGTGAAAGTTCTCCAACTTCATCTTCGAAGTATTTATAAAAAAGGTGGGAATTCTGGTTTTCCCAGTCTTTGCCTTTTTCAAGCCCCGGAGCCCTCATAAACCAGTTCATGTCAATAAATCCTGTATTTTTTGTCAGGAGTTTATCCATACCAACCAGTCGAATGTCAAAGTCAACCATATAATCACCGGGCACAAGTTTGTAAACATATTCTATATAGCGGTTATTTCCGGCATCAAGTTTAAGCTTAAGAATTTTACCGCTTTTCGAGGCATTTAAAACTGAATCCTTAACATCAGGATTGAAAAATAAATCGTTGGTGGAGATTTTTCTGTTTTCGGCAAAAAAATTAAGGCCAAAAATATTTTCTTCGCCATTGAAAAGAATAAGTGGCATGGAATCAAAGCGCATATAATTTTTAAGCTGCACAGAATATGGCCTTCCTCCTTTGGTTGAGATAGTCAGCTTTATCAAATCATTTTCAATAACGATAAACTTATTATTACCCACCGAAGTTTCACCAAACGAGCCAAACGAAGATTTCATTTTCTGAATTTTTGTAGAATCGGAGAGTGTTGTATCTAATTGTCCGATTTGTTCGCGATTCACCAATTGATTTTCGTTGCTTGAATATTCGGCCGCTTTTTGCTTTTCGCTTTCTTTTTGAAGTTTAGCAATGGAATCCTGAACCATCATCTTTTTTCTTTTCGCTTCCATTTCTTCTTTTGATGGTTGGGTATAAATGCTGTAACCAATAAGGATTACAAAAATCAGGAGAATCCCGATAACTTGATTTCTATCCATTTGAGTAAAATAATTTCTGAATTAATTAATTTTTATCTTTTTTATTCTTGATTGTGGCGTTAATAAAACTTACGAATAACGGGTGTGGATTTACAACCGTACTTTTATATTCAGGATGGAATTGCACCCCTATAAACCATGGGTGTTGCGGAATTTCCATGATTTCGACCAATTCGGTATCGGGATTTATCCCGGAGGCAATCATCCCGTTTTTTTCAAAATCCTTTAAATAAGCATTATTGAATTCGTACCTGTGCCGATGTCGTTCGTTTACCAGATTGGTTCCATACGCTTTATCTGCAGAGCTTCCTTTTTTAAGTTTACAGGGATAAGTACCCAATCGCATGGTCCCGCCCATATCAGTAATTGTTTTCTGTTCGTTCATCAAATCAATTACGGGATGTTGTGTATTGGGTATCATTTCGGTTGAATTTGCACTTTCAAGTTTAAGTACATTTCTTGCAAATTCAATAACCGCACATTGCATTCCAAGGCAAACACCAAAGAAAGGAATTTTTTTTTCACGGGCATATTGAACGGCAAGAATTTTACCTTCTACGCCCCGATGTCCAAAACCCGGCGCCACCAATATTCCGTCAGCTTCATCAAGTATATTGTTTACAGTTTGGCTGTCGATTATTTCAGCATCAACCCATTTAATTTTTACCTTTACATCATTGGCAGCCCCTGCATGCACAAACGATTCAACAATAGATTTATATGAATCCTGCAAATCAATATATTTTCCAACCAGGGCAACCGTAACTTTCTTTGAAGCATTTTTCATTTTTCGCAGAAAGGCCTTCCATTCTTTTAATTCTGGTTTTTCTTTAATTTCGAGTTTCAGTTTGTCAAGAACCTGTACATCTAATTTTTCTTCTGCCATTAATACAGGAACCTCGTAAATGGTTGAAACATCAATGGATTGAATTACTGAACCAATATCAACATTACAAAACCTGGCTACTTTTGCTCTTAAATCATGTGTTAGCTGATGTTCCGTGCGCAAAACAAGAATATCGGGCTGTATTCCATTTTCGAGCAATAATTTAACCGAATGCTGGGTAGGTTTTGTTTTCAATTCCCCCGATGCGGCTAAAAAAGGCACAAGGGTCAGGTGGATAACAAGGCTTTCGCCGGGCATTTCCCATCTAAGCTGCCTTACAGCTTCAATGTAGGGAAGCGATTCAATATCACCAACCGTACCGCCAATTTCAGTAATTACAAAATCGTTTTTAAACTTATTTCCGAGTATTTTTATCCTGTGTTTTATTTCATCGGTAATGTGCGGAATAACCTGAACAGTTTTGCCCAGGTAGTCTCCCCGTCTTTCTTTCATTATTACCGACTGGTAAATTCTGCCGGTTGTAATATTGTTAGCCTGTGAAGTGGGCAGATTCAAAAACCGCTCGTAATGGCCAAGGTCCAAATCGGTTTCAGCTCCATCGTCGGTAACATAGCACTCCCCATGTTCATAAGGGTTCAATGTTCCGGGGTCAACATTAATATATGGATCGAGTTTCTGAATGGTAACTGTATAGCCTCTGTCCTGCAACAATTTGCCAAGGGATGCTGAAATTATCCCTTTTCCTAAAGAGGAACTCACCCCTCCTGTTACAAATATGTACTTCGTTTTCGACAAGGTATTTAAATTTTAATTACAACATTTCATCAAGCATATTTAGCTGATTTTCAAGGTCTTTTACCTGTTGTTTGGCACTTTGTATTTTTAACTCAAAATCTTTTATCATCGATTCAGCATTTTTCGATCGGGCAAAAAAACCAATATTGTTTTCCCAAAGTACAATATTATTTCTAAGCTTTTCTAATTTCTGAATCATTTTATCCCTTTCATTTTTAATCTTATTAAATGACTGTGGGGTATTTTTCATTCCTTCAATCCTGGAAATAAATTTGAGGTTTGTTTTCTCATTCTCGTTGAGCTCAAGCTTTTCAAAAACTTTATTAATGGCTTCCCTGAATTCACTTAATAGTTCATCTTTAAATTTAATTGGCACATGTCCAATTTCTGTCCATTCTTTTTGAATTTCATTGAGACTTTTTATATCCACATGATTGTCCTCAGAATTCTTGAAGTTTTTAACTTTTTCAATCAGGTTGCGCTTTAATTCAAGATTTTTTTCCTGTTCATCATCCCTTGATGAAAAATGTTGCGCTTTCCGCTCAAAAAAAGTATTGCATGCATTTCTGAACCTGTTCCATATTTCATCTTTGTGTTTGCGGGGAACAGAACCTATGGTTTTCCATTTTTTCTGCAATTCAATATAAATTTCAGTTACCTTTTTCCAATCAGTGCTTTCTTTAAGGCTTTCTGCCTGAATACACAAATCAGTTTTCAGCTGAAAATTGTTTTCTTCTTCTTCTTTGTTTTTTGAATAGAACTCTCTTTTTGCATCAAAAAAGGTATCGCAGGCTTTTCTAAACCTTGCATATATTTTATTGTTTTCTTTTTTTGGAGCAAAACCAATTAATTTCCATAAACCCTGAAGTTCAACAACTTCTTTGGCATTTTCTTCCCATAATTTTGCTGTGGTAATGGGGGTGGAATTAATTTCTTCTACTTTTTCACTTAGCAGGGTTTTGGCTTTCAGGTTATTTAACTGTTCCCTTTTTAGAAATTCAAAGTAATCCTGGTGTTTTTTATTAATTTTCGAGGTGGCTTGTTTAAACCTTTCCCAGAGTTCTTCTTTTTTATCAGACGGAACAGGCCCTATTTCGCGCCATTGCGCATGTAGTTTCTGTAAATCTCTAAAAGCAGATACAATTTTTGATTCGAGTAAAAGTGTTTCGGCCCTTTCGCAAAGTTCAAGTTTTGATTCGAGATTTTTCTTCAGGTCCAAATCCCGCAAATCTTTATTGATTTTAACGTAATCGTAGAATTTCTCAACCTGGTAATGGTAGGAATCCCAAAGTTTCTTAACTTCCGATTGAGGCACAGGTCCCAATTCCTGCCATTGTTTCTGTAATTCTTTAAATTCGTGGAAAGTTTTATTCAGCGATTCTGTACCATTTGTTAATTGCTCAATTTTCTCTATTATCTGGTATTTAAGGGCCAGATTATTATTTTTTTCTTTTTCGGTATTAATATTTAATTCGGCCCTTTTTTCTTTATAAACCGAATAAAGGGTTTTAAATTCATCTTCCAGAGGGTCGGTTTCTGCAACAAATTCTTCTTCTTTGCCTCCTGATTCGATAAATAGCTTTTTCTTCCCCTCAAGTTCTGCGTGGTGTTTCTTATAAAAATTAACCTTAATGGCTTCTATTTTGTCTTTGAATTTCTGAATATTTGATTTTTCAAGAAGAATTTTCAAATGGTCAACAAGCTCCTGGTTTGTTAGTGTTGAATAATCAACTTCCTCAGGTTCAAATTCTTCGTGTTCTGTTTCATGCTCATGGAATTCGTCGAAATTGATTATATTTTCAATTTCAACTTCTTTTTCATTTTCTTGAACTTCTTCTGTATGATTTAAATTATCATCATTTTTGTTTTCCTCCGATTCATCCTTTTTCAGTTTGTTTTGCTCTAGCTTCCTTATTATAAGTTCAGCAGCACTTTCCTTCTTTTCTTCAAGGAATTCCAAATCCTGGTTTTTTGTCGGATCAGTTTCTGATTTATTCTCATTAGTTTCGTTAACTGTTTCTGAGTTTTCAACATTATCATTTCCGGTATTTTCGGAATTGTTAAGTTCTTCAGCAGGTTCAAGTAAATCGTCAATTTTCATATTCCATAATTTTAGACAGGTAGAATACCTGGAGCATTAAAAAATCGCTTTCAAAATATAGTAATTAAACAATGTTTAATTATAAAGTAATTCGGAATTATTCATTCGAATTATCTATGATCTTGGTTAATAGTAACTTATAAATATTATTCCTCTCTTAAAAACTCACGAAAGTACATATTTCGAACCTAAACCTCAAAATTTTAACATAAATAAAAGTAATTTTAGCTGAAAGTTTAGGTTAAAAATCTATAATTAAAAATCATATAACCCTGGGAATTAATTTTTTAACTTTAAAATTATTTTATGGATTTTAAATCCTTTCGATGAAAAATTGTGATTTGGGTTATGTTTATTAAAAATTTTAAATTTGTAGTTCAAAAATCTGTTATGCGCATTGATATTATCACAGTACTCCCGGAACTGATTGAAAGCCCTTTTAAACATTCCATATTGAAAAGGGCATCAGATAAGGGGTTGGTTACCATCCAAATATATAATTTACGCGATTTCACCACCAACAAACATAAAAGGGTTGACGATTACGCTTTTAGCGGAGGGGCTGGAATGGTAATACAAGTAGAGCCTGTTGAACGGGCAATAGAACATCTTAAAAGCCAGCGCAATTACGCAGAAATAATTTATACTTCGCCCGATGGGGATATTTTTGACCAGTCGATGGCCAATCAGTTATCGTGCATGGAAAACCTGATTATTCTCTGTGGACATTACAAAGGGGTTGATCACAGGGTGAGGGAGCATTTGATTACCCGCGAAATATCCATTGGTAATTTTGTTATGACTGGCGGGGAACTTGCTGCTGCTGTAATTGCAGATAGCATCGTGCGGCTAATCCCCGGCGTAATTTCTGATGAGACATCTGCCCTGAGTGATTCTTTCCAGGATAATTTATTGGCCCCGCCGGTTTATACAAGGCCTGCTGATTATAAAGGGTGGAAAGTACCTGAAATTCTGCTTTCGGGAAATACAAAAGAAATTGAGAAATGGGAGATGGACCAGTCCATTGAAAGGACAAAAAAACTACGTCCCGAACTCTATAAAAAAATTTAAAATTTATGAACAGCGAAACAGCAAAAGGGAGGATTCTCGTACTCAGGGACGAGCTGAATTATCATAACCACAGGTATTATGTTCTGGCAAATCCCGAAATTTCGGATTTTGAATACGATTCGAAGATGAAGGAATTGCAGGAACTGGAATCCTTGTTTCCTGAGTATTTTGATCCAAATTCTCCCACACAAAGGGTTGGTAGCGACATAAACCTTGAATTTGTGCAGGTTAAGCATAAATATGACATGTTGTCGCTGGCAAATACATACAATGAACAGGAATTGAGGGATTTCGACAACCGGGTGTATAAATTATTGCTTGAACCGGCAACTTACGTCTGTGAATTGAAATTTGATGGTACTGCCATTGGCCTCACCTATGAAAAAGGTGAATTTGTGAGGGCTGTAACCCGCGGGGATGGTGAATTTGGCGATGATGTTACAGCGAATGTCCGCACCATTAAAAGTATCCCGATGAAATTAAGCGGAAAAGATTTTCCTGCTGAATTTGAGATAAGGGGAGAGATTTTTTTGCCTCATAAAGCTTTCAATGCAATTAATAAATCAAGGGAAGAAAGTGGTGAACCACCATTGGCAAATCCAAGAAATGCAGCGGCCGGAACGCTTAAAATGCAGAATTCGTCAATGGTTGCTCAAAGGGGGCTCGATTCATACCTGTATTACTTGCTGGGCGATAACCTGCCTTCCGATTCACACTATGAAAACCTGCAAAGAGCAAGGGAATGGGGCTTTAAAATATCGGAACATACCCGAAAAGCAGAAAATATTGACGAAGTCTGGCAGTTTATTGAATATTGGGACAAGGAAAGAAAAAATCTGCCCTACGATATTGATGGAATTGTAATAAAAGTAGATTCACTTTCCAGGCAAAAGCAACTCGGGTTTACTTCAAAATCACCGCGCTGGGCAATTTCGTATAAGTTTAAAGCCGAAAGGGTAAGTACAAGGCTGCTTTCTGTTGATTTCCAGGTGGGGAGAACTGGAGCCATTACACCTGTGGCGAATCTTGAACCGGTTTTTCTTGCAGGTACTACTGTTAAAAGGGCTTCGCTGCATAATGCCGACCAGATTGAGCTTTTCGATTTAAAAATCAACGATTTGGTTTTTATCGAAAAGGGCGGGGAAATTATTCCCAAAATTGTTGGCGTAGACCTCGAAAAAAGGGACAATACTGTTTCGGAAATTGTTTATGTAACTAATTGTCCCGAATGTGGAACTGAACTAATTAGAATGGAAGGTGAAGCCAAGCATTATTGCCCAAACGACACCTCATGTCCGCCACAAATCAAAGGCAAAATAATTCACTTTGTCAGCCGAAAAGCCATGAATATTGAAGCTTTGGGTGAAGAAACCATTGAACTTTTGTACAACAACAAACTTGTTTCCGATATTTCGGGATTGTTTGATCTTAAGAAAGAACACCTGTTACCTTTTAAAAAATCAGGAGACAAATGGGCCGAGAATATTATTTCCGGCATTGAATCTGCAAAAAAAGTTCCTTTCGATAAAGTGCTTTTTGCGCTCGGAATAAGATATGTAGGCGAAACAGGGGCAAAAAAACTTGCGGCGGCATTCTCAAACATTGACGAACTTTCAGGTGCTACTTTTGAGCAGTTATTAGCAGTGGAAGAAATCGGGACAAAAATTGCCGAAAGTGTGGTAAGTTATTTTAAAAATGAAACCAACCAGCTACTTATCAGTAAGTTAAAAGCAGCCGGATTGCAATTTGAATCAGCAGGAAACGATATACCAAAAACCAATAAACTTGAAGGTAAAACTTTTGTTATTTCAGGAGTTTTTGTAAAACATTCGCGCGATGAGCTCAAAGATAGGATTGTTCAGAATGGCGGCAAAAACACCGGTTCAATTTCAGCAAATACCGATTACGTGCTGGCTGGTGATAAAATGGGGCCCAGTAAACTCGAAAAGGCGGTAAAACTTGGAATTAAAATAATCAACGAGGAGGATTTCCTTTCTATGATTCAATAAGGCCAAAAAAGTAGCATGGATTTATTCTTCAAAAACAAAATTAATAAATCTATAAGTGGAAAACATTATTTTCCCAAATGGTCATTATGGATATTCGCTGGATTCTTTATTGTTCTGTTTTATTGTTACCATTTTAACCAAATTCTTTTTTTCAGGCCACAATCCGTGCACCAGTGGCGACAATGCGATTGTCTTTCCACCACGTTTAACTATTATCAAAATAATCTTGATTTTTTCTCTCCACAGATTCATTATATCGGAAGCAGCGGAAATGGAAAAGCGGTAAGTGATTGTCCAATTTTATATTATGGAATTGCAAAGCTTTGGAAGTTATTTGGTTACCATGAATATATCTACCGTGCAGTTGTATTGATTCTGACGCTTATAGGTTTAATGGCTTTACTTAAAACCATAGAAGATATATTAAAGGATTCTTTCATGGCTATTTTTCTTACACTTCTTTTATACACCTCGCCAATACTGGTTTACTATTCCAATAATTTTCTGATGAATGTGCCTTCTTTTTCAGTAGAATTAATGGGTTTGTCTCTTTTTTACAGGTATTTCAAAACTAAAAAGTCAGGTTATTTTATCTTTTCAATGTTTTTTTATGCACTTGCCAGTTTATTAAAAATAACCGCTTTAAGCAGTTTTACGGTAATTATTTGTCTGTTTCTATTGGAAAATAAAGGCTTTCTTAAATCAGAAAATGGTAAATCAATCTTCATAAGGCCGGTTTTGGAAATAGCTGGATTCCTGATTGTTATAATAATTGTAGTGGCATGGTATCTTTATGCCTTGAATTACAACAAAGCAAACAACGGAGGAATTTTTCTTATAGGAATTTTACCGGTTTGGGAATTATCAACTGAAAGAATCCTTCATGTAGCTAAATTTGCTTACAAATGGTGGTTCGAAAGTTATTTTTCGGCTTATATACAGTATTTTGCAATTGCGGCCTTGATTTACATACTTCTCCGGCATAAAAAAATTAATAGGCCTTTTTTAATCTTTATGCTTCTGATGAGCCTTGGTTTTTTATCATTTATTGTATTGTGGTACAATGTTTTCGAAGATCATGATTATTACCTTGTGAATCAATTGTTGCTTATTATTGTGGTTTTTGTCATCTTTTTTCAATTTCTGAAAACGGAGAAAGAAGCAATATTCCGAAGTTATACCTTAAGGATTATACTTGTTTTCGTGCTTATCCAAAACATTTTTCATTGCAGGAATAATATTGAAACCAGGTATTTTGGATGGATGAACGATGGCCCGGCAAAACTTCTTTCATCAATTGAAGGGATAGGTCCGGTGCTTGATTCTGCCGGAATAGGGAAAACTGACCGGGTTTTATTCATGAACGATGCCAGTTTTAATATTTCTCTCTATTTGATGAACCGGCCAGGCTTTACTGCAGAGACAATACATACCGGAGATGAAGTTAAAAATCGGTTAAAAGCTGTAAATTATCTGTTGCTCAACGATTCCATGATTGTTAAAAAAGAATACATAAAAAATGCAGTGGACAAAAAAGTCGGACAATACCGCAATATTCTTATTTTCAGGTTAAAATCCGGAAATTAATTAGCTTTAAGATAGGTAAGGTTCCATAAGTATTAAACTTTATGAAAGTTGGTAAAAATAAAAAAGGCCCTGTAAAAGGCCTTTTTTTGTTTTAATGTACCCGGGGCCGGGATCGAACCGGCACGTCCGCAATGGACACAGGATTTTAAGTCCTGCGCGTCTACCAATTCCGCCACCTGGGCAGCCAGGTTTTAAAAAAAATGAGCGAGAAACGGGACTCGAACCCGCGACCCCGACCTTGGCAAGGTCGTGCTCTACCAACTGAGCTATTCTCGCATTTGGTGCGGCAAAGATATATCAATTTTTTAATACCTAAAATTTTTTCATTAAAAAATTGAGATATTTTTGTCACAGGCTAAATACCGCCTCCATCACTGTATAAATTTTCACGCGGTTTTTTTTGCATAATCTTAGAACCGGGCGGAATATTACGGGTAAGCCAGACATTTCCTCCAATTACTGAATCATGTCCGATTGTAACCCTGCCTAATATTGTAGCCCCGGAATATATAATTACGTTGTCTTCAACTATGGGATGGCGATCAATACCTTTTATTGGATTTCCATTCTCATCGAGCGGAAAACTTTTAGCACCAAGTGTTACGCCCTGGTAAATCTTCACATTGTTGCCAATTCTGCAGGTTTCGCCAATTACAATCCCGGTCCCATGGTCAATAGAAAAATATTCTCCAATGGTTGCGCCCGGGTTTATATCAATTCCGGTTGCAGAATGCGCCATTTCTGATATAATTCTCGGGATGAGCGGAACTTTTAATTTTACCAGCTCGTGCGAAATCCTGTAATTGGAAATGGCTTTTATGCCCGGGTAACAATATATTATTTCACCGCGGCTTTTTGCAGCCGGATCACCCAGGAATGTGGCTTCAATGTCGGTTCTTAGTAAACGTTTTATTTCAGGTAGTTTTGAAATGAATTCTATAGTAATTCTCTCTGCTTCGGGGGTATAATCAATATGCCTGTTTTCAATGCCGGAATCAAAACTTAATCCCCTGCTAATCTGCTCAATTAATAAATTGTGCAACTGATCGGTGTAAACGCCAATATAAAATTTCAGATTTTCGGGGGTAATTGACGATTCCCCGTAAAACCCCGGAAAAATAATTTTATTGAGTAAAATAACCAATTCGCTTAGCCTTGCAATATCTGGCATTGGCGATTCATTTCTCTTGCTGGTATAAAAAACCGATTGATCTTTGTCAGCCGAAAGTTCTGAAATCGTTTGTTCAAGGGTCAGTTGTTGTTTCATCGATTTACTTTTTAGTATAAAAAAACCCGGAATCAGACTGTCCGGGTTGCGAATTTATAATTCAGGGTCGATTTCCTCCAGACAGAATCAGGTGGAAATGCAACATCTTTTATTTAATTTTTCCTGTTTGTTCATCATCACAAATATACTGAAATTATTTAAATTCGTTTTTGATTATTTAGTCACATATTAATGGTCGCTAAAAGTTTTATTCAAAAGCTTTGGGCATGAATAAGGAATATGGTCAAAAAAAAGAAATCCGAATTTATAATTATCGTATATTTATACATAGTATAAATAATTAAATTCTAACAACAGAATATGAAAATAAAATCATTTGTGTTTTTTGCTGGTATTTTTCTTTTGTATCAGCATTTTATTGCAGCCCAGGCTGTAGGGAATGAAGTTTATTCTGACAGAAAGCAAACAGAAATTGTTCCTGCTTCAGATTTTTCAGGAAAAAATGAAGTTGTAATTGATGTAAACGCGCTTTACAATGCAGTTGCAGACGAATATCTGGCGGTTTTTTGCATAAGTCAGCTTGGAGAAACCGCAGCAATGGCCAATTCCTTGATGGACAGCCGGTTAAATGGTATTGTTCAGGATTTAAAAAGTATTGGAGTACAACCTGCTGATATTTATGTAGATATGATTTCGTTTGTTCCTGAATATGAATATGAAACCCAGAAAAAACTTTTCAGTAAGAGTTATAACGAAATACCCAAGGGTTTCAGGCTTCAGAAAAATATTCACATCAGGTATAAAAAAAGCAAGATGTTTGACCAATTGATTACTATTTGCTCTAAATATGAGGTTTATGATTTGGCATCCGTGAAATATTATTCTTTAAATGCAAAAGAATATTACGACACGCTAAGGTCCTCGGTAAAAAAACTCATTAAAGACAGATTAAAGGAATACAAGGAGTTGGGAGTGATTTCGGACAATGCTTTTTTCCAGGTTACGGAAAATAACCTGGTCCGGTATCCAAACGAGCAATATTCAAGTTACCAGGCGTTTAACAGCAATTCAATGGATGTTTTAAAAAAAGGTTCAACAGTTAATAATGTAAGTAAAACCGTAACTTATTATTATAATCCCTTATCAGCAAAAGGATACGATATTGTTTACAATCCTGTAATTTCCGAACCCGTTATCCAATACGCCCTGAATATGAAAGTAAAGCTTAGTATGAAGAATCCGGTTGAAGATTTTAAAAATGATTATTATATTTTAACGCCTAATGGTGAACTAAGACAATTGACAAGGGGAAAACCTTAAAATATTGCTATTTACCAGTTAAAAAACCACCAACCCTGAATAAGGGAAAGTGGTTTTTTAGTTGTATAGCTATTTTAATGTAAAAAATTAACCAAATGGATGATTCCCTGGGTAACATTACCTGTAGACCTGTCTAATTCTGAACCAAACATAGAATGAGGCACAGAATAAACAGCAAGAATCACTACTGCAGCAATCACTGTTAAATAAGGCCTGTTCTTTTTCCAGTTACCCAAAGCGGCCAGTACCCAAAAGATAAATGCAATAAGTGTTTTATTATCAGTAAGATCCCAGCCATAGGGGACACCTGTCCATAGTTCGCCAAAGGCATATTTTTGAACTACAGGTCCAAGAATCATTCCTCCAATTGTTAAAGCACCGAGGGTAATAAAAGTATAGAATTTATAGCGGTCAACTTTAGCTACGGCAAATAATCCGGCAACGTTCGACAATAGCATGGCTACAAACATAAGGAAAACATGGGGCCACAAAATAAAATCAGGAACACCGCCCTTAAACCTTATTACCACGGGTTCTTCTTTTAAAATATCAATATTTCCGCCCTGGGTTTCGAAGGTGATATAATACATAAGTTTACCAGCAGGCGGTTGGTTTGGAAGGTCTGCTACCATTTTTCCTTCGGTTTGATGAAAAACAACGTCTTTCCATTCTTCCCCTTCGTGAATAGGGTAAAATTTGTAATGAAGAACGGCCTTAACCGAATCGCTGATATTTAATTCAACAGTGGCATCATCATTACCTCCATGGCTCCTGGTTAATCTTAGTTTATAGGTTTTACCGTCAATTTCCACTTTTACCCGTTTAGGATAGGTAGGACCGGTCATTCTTTGGTAAATTACTGCTGTTAAAGTTATTACAACAGCCAATGTCCAAAGTAAAGTTTTCTTCAATTGCGTGTTCATCTTTATAAATTACTATAAATCAACAATAAATACCTTTTTTTCCTGTCCCCTCAAAATATCTACAGAAATTCGGTCGCCCGGGTTGAATTTTTTGAGGCGGTTCATATAATCATAAATATTTTCTATTTTTTCACCATTAATACCAACAACTACATCGCCTTTCAGAATACCAGCCTTATCTGCAATTCCTCCTTTGGTTACACCTTCAACTTTAACCCCGTTGTTGTCTGTTGCTGCAAATCCGGGCATAATTCCCAATTTAACCTTCATTCCGTTGCGACCTTCGTTCCTTGTTTTTGGTCCGGCTTCCTGGAAAATCAGGTCAGAATCGCGGGTTGCCAGGTTCAGGGTTATTTCTGCACCTAATTTACTAACCAGTTCCTGTCCTTCGGTATTGATAAACTGAAAATCGTCATTAGGGGTGTGGTAATCTTCGTGAACTCCTGTATTGAAGAACAAAACAGGAATATTTAAGGAATAGAAACTTGAATGGTCAGAGGGCCCGAAACCTTCTTTTGAATAAGCCAATTTCATACCTGATTTGGGTTGCAGGGTATTGAGTAAATCTTCCCATTCCTTTGCTGTGCCTGTTCCACCCACCGAAAGTTCTTTAGTTTGGGAATTCAGCCTTCCAACCATATCGAAATTCAACATGGCTTTAATTTGTTTTGGTTCAACCAAAGGATTTTTTGTAAAAAACTGCGAACCTAACAAGCCTTCTTCTTCTGCATCAAAAGAAATAAAGAGTATACTTCTTTTTAATTTATTTTTGATTGATCCTAAATATTCAGCAATTTCCAGAATTGTTGCTACTCCTGAAGCATTATCATCAGCTCCGTTGTGTATGGCAAGCGTATCAGGTCTGCGGGAACCACTACCCGGCCCGCCATAACCTAAATGATCGTAATGTGCACCAATTACAATGTATTCTTTTTTAAGTTTTGGATCATTCCCTTCAATAAATCCTACCACATTTTGGGTTTTTGCCATTTGAAATTCTACCTCGGTTTTAACTGAAATATCAGTATTACAATCAAATGACAAGGACTTTTTTGTTTGATTCAGGGACAACTCGAGTTCTTCTATTTTTTTTGAAGATTTAGCAAGGATTTTATTGGCTATTTCTCTTTTAACCTGTAAAACCGGCAATCCTGATTTGGCATCAGCCCTGCCCATAATCAAAGGAATAAGCTCATCCTTTTCGTCTAATTTAACAGCCGAAACAAATATAACCCCGGCTGCGCCTTTGTCTTTGGCTGTTAGAACTTTAGCCCTGTCGTCCGCGTAATTTTCAAATAAACTCGATCGTTGGTCCAGTTCCGGATGTCCACGAAGTATTAAAATAAATTTCCCTTTAACATCTATTCCATCGTAATCGTTCCACTTAAGTTTTTCTTCATTTATACTTAATCCGTACCCTGCAAAAACCACATCCGACTTAATATCGACAGATTCCGAATAGGGCAGTACCGTGAATTCCTTTTCAAAAGCTGCCTGATAATTTGCTATATTCAGAGTGTTTTTGCCAATTTTAAGTCCTGACTTAATTTCGAAATACTGGTAACCATTATTTCCTGATTTTTTAAGGCCTGCCTGCACGAATTCATCAAGTATGTATTGGGCTGCAATTTTCGATTCAGAAGTACCCGGTTTTCTGCCTTTTAAAGAATCAGAAGCTAAAAATTTATTATGGTCAAATAATTCTTTGGAAGTAATTTGAGATTGGGCATTGAGTTGAATTAATCCAAAAAGGCTTAATAAAATATTGAGAAACAGATATTTAAAATCATTTTTTTTCATAATTTGTTTTTTTGGCAAATATATAAATATTATCAGACAGGGCAAATCTGTTGATTTTATTCCATCTTATACAAATAACAAGCGTAAAAATATCAGTTGATTGATAATTTTAAGTAGGCGTTGAGCGGAGCGAAATCTCCTTATTATTTTATGTACAGAAATTCAGAAAAGTTTTAGCCCGTTTGGCACTGGTTTTTCCGGAACGGCAAGAACAATTTCATTTTTTTCATTCATAAAGCCTGTAACAAGGCATTCAGATTTGAACGGGCCAATTTGTTTTGGAGGAAAATTTACAACGGCAATTACCTGTTTACCAATTAGTTCTTCAACTGAGTAGAGATGAGTAATTTGTGCGCTTGAAGATTTAATGCCCAGTGGTCCAAAATCGATTAAAAGTTTATAGGCAGGTTTCCTGGCTTCGGGAAAAGCCCTGGCCTCAAGAATTGTTCCAGTTCTGAGTTCAACTTTCTCAAAATCATCCCATTGTATTGTTTCCATAGGTATCGTTAAAAAAAACTCCTGGAAATGGATGCCAGGAGTTTTTCAATTTTAAACATGATTAAAGTTTAACCATTTTTTTTGCTAATTTCTTGCCATTAACTTCAAGCGTATAGTAATAGATACCATTGCTGTTATTAATTTCGGCCGGAATTTTATAATTGCCTTTCGGTTGATTTTGGTCTACCAAAACCTTAACCATCTGTCCTGAATTATTCCAGATAACGAGTTTAACTTTTGCGTTTTCTGTCAATGCATATTCTATAAAAGTACTGGTGTTGAACGGATTAGGATAATTGCTCAACTTTTGTTCAATTTGGTTCTCGTTTTTTGCAATCCCCGTTGGATTACTATTGTTCCAGCCGGCAAGGGTGGCCCATAACCACCAGGCAGCACGGCCTTTTAATACACAATGCAGCCTGGCGTTGTCCTTGGTTTCACCCTCAAAAACACCCTGGCTGTGTTCGCAACTCTGGCAAATATTATCTGCAGTCATTTTGGTTAGCTCAGAGTTCGGATTTGCAGCCATCCAGTCAATTGCCCAATTTCTGCGATCATTATATACTGAACCGCCTGGATTGTTTGATAGGTAAGCAACATCATCACCAAGCATTCTGGCATTGGTGTAGGTGGCATTGTTAGCTCCCGAACCATCACCAAAATAGGTACCACTGGGATCATAACATTCTATATCGTTGAAATCGAACAAAATACGGTTATTGGTTTTACAATGATTTCTAATTAGCTGATTACCAGCAAAAACAATACTGTTCCGATCCAATGATTTCTGACCACAGGCCGTTTGAAATACAAAAGTAACCGGAACTGCCCTGCCTTTTGAGCCGCCCGGGCCATACTCCCCAATCAGCATTTCCATATCATCCAGGTATTGCTGTGAACTGCAGGCATAAAAATTACTGCTCCATGCCCACATAATCACGTTAATTTGAGCATTTGCGGGATCATCAAGGTACGACCTGGTGATTGAAACCCAGGTAGCATTTTCAAAATCCAGACTATTCCAAGGTTCGGACGATAACTGGGTGGACAACAACAGGGCTCCCCCTGAACCAGTTTTGTTAAAATTATATTTTTCTGCATAGGCTACGGAGTATCTTCTGATGGCTGCCATACCTCCGTTATCAACCTGGCTTCCATGCGAACGTCTGAAATACCTGATCTTCAAATCTGATTTGGCTTTTGTAATAAATTCGTCTGGTATCTGACTTAAATCAGTGCAAGTGTGGTCGATAATTATACCTTGCCCGAAAATTACCGGACAAATCAATAATAGCGCGAGAATTAGGAATAGTTTCATAATTTAAGTTTTTTATTTATTTAATTAAATGAATTACAATTTTGATTTTCTATTTGATTGAGGCATCGTTCCACCCTGCTAATTTAGCCCACATCCACCAGGCTGCACGACCTTTCAATACACAGTGTAATCTTGAGTTGGCTTTGGTTTCACCTTCATGAACGCCCATTGAATGTTCGCATTTAATACAAATATTGTCGTCAGAAAGTTTGGCAAGTTCCGAATCTTTGTTTTTTTGAATCCATTGAATTCCCCAATTTGCCCTACCACCAGGTGTTTTATAATTTAAATCATCTCCCAAAAGGTTTTTTCCAAGGTATTTGCCGTCCGGACTTCCATCTCCAAAATAATTGCCATCCGGGTCGTAACATTCAATATCATTAAAATCGAAAAGAATCCTGTTGTTTTTTTTACAGTGTTCCCTGATTTTTTGGTTTTTTGTATAAAGTTCTTTGTTTCGTTCGGCAGAAGACTGAGAGCAACCAGTTTGAAATATAAAAACGACAGGTGTCTTTCTTTTTCTATTCTTTACAAACGTCCCGCCAGGACCATAATCGGCGATGAGCGCCTCCATATCTTTTATATATTGGTCAGCATCAGCTTTGTAGAGGTAACTGCTCCAGGCCCACATTACAACGTTAATCTGGCTGTTTGCCGGGTTATCCAAAAAATCTCTGGTGATTTTAACCCATTTATCATTTTCAAAATCAAGACTTTGCCAGCTTGCAGAAAATAGCAATTCTCCATTTGTGCCTTTCGGATTGTAGGCATAAAGTTTTGAATATTCATCAGAATACCTTCTCAAAGCTGCCATACCCCCAACATCTAAATGGCTTCCGTGCGAACGCCTGAAATACTGAATTTTAAGCTTTTTTTTGCCTTCTTCAATATATTTTACCGGAATTTTTGACAGGTCCGTATTCCTGTGATCAATCACAAATCCTCTTTGAGCATTCATACTTAAAGAAAATTGAAATATAAAAATTAGCAGGTATAATTTCAGTGCCATATCTTATTTTTTATTCGCGTATAATAAGTTTTTGATATTTTCCTTTGCCGTTTTCAACAATTAAAATGTACTTTCCATTTGACAAATTTGCCAATGAAATTTCTGTCTTCTCGTTTCGAAGATAATAATCTACATTTTTAAAAACAAACTGTCCAAATTCATTGACAATTGAAATTCTGATTTTATCGCTTGTAGGTTCCTTAACCAAAATGTTTATAAAATCTCGTGCCGGGTTTGGAAAAACATGAAGATTATTGCTTTTATCAGGCTCAGTAAATCCGTTTTCATTTTCGGAATAAATAGTTAATGAATCAGTTTTTAAGGCAGAATTTAGTTTTAAAGCTCCGGCTTTTATGTGAACACAAAAATGGATACTGTCCGCATCAAAATCCTGGCCCGAAAATAATATTCCCAATTCCACCAAAGTATCGTTTTGGTAAGTAATTTGACTGAAAGAAAGCCCTTCTGGTGCATTTTCGGGCACAAAGTTGGTTAGCGAAAGCCCTGGCCGGTTAAATTTTTCATCTTTTAAAGAAACATTAACTTTTGATCCATTTAATGTAGACTCAACTAAATTGCTATTTGAAATTAAATGGGCTTCTGGATAGCTGCCTTCATGAATGCATGTAATTACCAGACTATTACCTGTTAAATTATGAAACCCTTCAAGGGCAGCTTCGTTTATTGTTATTGTAAAATTTGAATAATTTATGTCAAAATCAGTTCCGTTAAAACCCAGATATAACTGGATTTGCTGGTTGGACACGGGATTAATTGAAGCTACAGATAAACCTTCAGGGGCATTGATGAGTTCAAAATAACTTGTATTTAACTGGTTTTCAATAAAAAACTCATTTTGTAGTTGCAAGGTTAGTACATGTTGATTTAAATTATTTTCGTTAAGTGCCGTTGCTGTTGAGATGGAAAAAACTTCATTATAACCTTCAATGGCGATAATATTGCTTATTGAATTGTTTGATCCGGACAATTCAATCTCGTTTATGGTAACACTGAATTGTGGATATGAAATGTCGAAATCGGCATTTGAATATGCTAAATCAATTGTAATTTGCTGATTATTAATATAATGTATTGTTTCAATCGATAGTCCCTGCGGTGCGTTGTTAAATGTTATATTTTCAGGATTAATTGCATTGTCGATAAAATTTTCGTCTGCAAGCTGTAAAGTCAGCGTGGAAGTATTAAGGTTTCTTTCGGTTAGATTAGCAGAAGCGGAAAGGGTTAAATTTTCGATGAAAGCCTCAATGTTTAATGCATTGCTCGCTAAATTATCCCCACCTGATAATTCATTGCCAGAGATGATTACACTAAAATCTGGGTAAGAAACATCTAAATCCGCATTTGTATACGCCAAATCAACTGTAATTTGCTGGTTGTTAATATAATGTATCGCTTCAACTGATAATCCCAGTGGTGCATTGTTAAGTGTTATATTTGCAGGACTAATTGTATTATCGATAAAGTTATCACCCGAAAGCTCTAAAGTCAGCGTGGAAGTGTTCAGGTTTCTTTCGGTTAGATTAGCTGAAGCGGAAAGTGTTAAATTTTCGATGAAAGCCTCGATGTTCAATGCATTGCCCGCTAAATTATCCCCACCCGATAATTCATTGCCAGAGATGGTTACACTAAAATTTGGGTAAGAAACATCTATATCCGCATTAGTATACGCCAAATCAACTGTAATTTGCTGGTTGTTAATGTAATGTATCGCTTCAACTGTAAGTCCCTGAGGCGCATTGTTAAAAGTAATACTTGCCGGACTAATTGTATTATCGGTGAAGTTATCACCCGAAAGCTCTAAAGTCAGCGTGGAAGCGTTCAGGTTTCTTTCAGTTAGATTTGGGGAAACAGAAACAGTTAAATTTTCGGTGAAAGCCTCAATATTCAATTCATTGCTCACTAAATTATCCCCACCCGATAATTCATTGCCAGAGATGGTTACACTAAAATTTGGGTAAGAAACATCAAAATCTGCATTAGTATAACTTAATCCGATGGTAAGCTGTTGGTTGTTGACATACGTAACATTATTTACTGTAAGTCCTGAAGGTGAATTATTTAATTGAATATTAGCTATTGAAATCGTATTATCAATAAAATAATCTCCTGAAAGCTGGATGTCCAGTGAAGAATTAATCAAATTGTGTTCATTGAGATCAACACTTGTTGAAATGGTAAGCGTTTCAATAAAAGCAGATATTGGAATAGAATTGCTTGTTATGTCTTTATTATCTGAGAGTTCCGTTGCCAGCGTAGTAACTGAAAATTGCTGATAATTTGAATCAAAATCCAAACCGGTATATTGAATTGTCAACTGTGCACTGTTTTGAGAAATATATGTAACAGAACCGATTGTTGTACCGGAAGGAGCACCATTAAGTCTGAATCCGGAGGTTGAAAGTGCAGCATCTTTGAAAGTTTTTCCATTTAAAGTCAGCTCAATTAAAGAACCATTCAGGTTTCCTTCGGTAAGAGGTGAATTGGTTGAAATGGTAGCATATTTATCCTGCCATCCAGCAATTTTTGCCCATAAATTCCAGACAGCCATTCCTTTAAGAACACAATGCAGGCGTGAGTTGTCTTCCTGGTTTGATTCAATTCCATCAGAATGGGCACATTCAGTGCAAATATTATTTGCTGAAAGAGCGGTAAGTTCGTGCTGCGGATTCCTGGATCTCCATTCAATGCCCCAGTTTCCTCTTTCACCGTCCCATGAAACATTTGTTGAATCGGAATTGTACGACAAGTCATCGGCCAAACGACGAATATTCGTATAATTGCCATTTAAATCTGCATCGCCATAATAATGGCCATCCGGGTCGTAACATTCAATATCATTAAAATCGAAGAGTATCCGGTTATTTTGTAAACAATGTTGCCTAATTAACTGGTTTCCCGCAAATACCAGGCTGTTGCGTGGCTGATTTTGCTGTCCACATGCGGTTTGAAAAACAAAAGTTACTGGTACCGGCCTGTTTTTGGAACCCCCGTGACCATACTCACTTATAAGCATTTCCATATCATCAACATATTGCTGGGGATCGCAGGCATAGAAATTACTGCTCCATGCCCACATTATGACATTTATTTCGGAATTGGCCGGATTATCAAGATAATCGCGTGTAATTTGTACCCATGTAGCGTTTTCAAAATCAAGGCTAACCCACTCGGTTGATGGAGGGGCTGAAAGAAAAAGTTCACCATTCGCACCCGTAGCATTATATGCATATTTTTGATTGTATTCAACAGAAAACCTTCTTAGTGCGGCCATTCCGCCTTTATCCACCTGGCTTCCGTGCGAGCGCCTGAAGTACCTGATTTTGAGATTTTTTTTGGCTGAATCAATCCAGTTGTCAGGGATGATTGAAATGTCGCAACTGGTATGATCAATAACAAAACCTTGCTGGGAATACGAAGTGAATACCATAAATATGGTAAATATTGAACAAAAAAGTATTTTCATCAGCGCCTCTTGTTAATTAAATTAGTATGACAATTAAAAAAATAAAAAGGTTGTTTTTTTGTAAAAATAACTGACTGATTTTAATATGAACTTAATTTTTACAATCCGTTGTCAAATAATATGGACAATATTCAAGTAAAATGTAAAGTACATCAAAAATTTATAATACTTTACCAAAATGCTTCTATCCCGGCTTTTATTCAGTTTAAATTTGTTAAAAATAACCTTTACTATTGATAATATCGGGTGTTGTTTATAAGGTATTTAATCTTAAAAAAGTAGTTCTATGAAAAAAACATATATTTTAGCAACTTTCAGTTCCCTATTTTTGGCCATCTTATTTAGTTGCAATAAATCAAATCAAAATACAGATCAAATGACAAAAGCAAATAAGGCAATTTTTCTTCACCATAGTACAGGTCAAACTGTGTTAAGAGGTGATGTTTCCAAAGTCTCCTGGAAGATTTTTAAAGAAGGATCTTTTATAAAATGGCTTAAGGCGTATAATAAAAAAAACAATTCAGATTTTGTTATTGATGAAATGCCGTTTCCCAAAAAAGAGCCTTACGGATGGCGAAATCAGCCAATTGATTATTACAATATCTGGGTAAGAAATGCAGGGGACAAGCCTTTTATGGAAGAACCTACACTTGAGATGCTTACAAAGGAGTACGGACTTATTATTTTCAAACATTGCTATCCGGTGAGCAGCATTGAACCAGATAGCGACACAGCGAATATTGAATCAGAAAAAAAACAGCTTCAGAATTATAAATTACAATACGAAGCCCTTAAAGCGAAAATGAAGAGTTTTCCTGAAACTAAATTTTTGGTTTGGACCGGTGCCACCCATGTTAAGGCCAATACTACTGAAGAGCAGGCTTTGAGAATGAAAGAATGGACAGAGTGGGTAAAAAATGTATGGGATGAAAAAGGCGATAATATTTTTCTTTGGGACTTTTATGAACTTGAAACAGAAGGAGGACTTTATTTTAAAGACGAATATGCCTCAAGTCCAAAGGATTCACATCCCAGTAAGCCATTTGCCGGTTCAATGGCCCCGCTGTTCGGCCAAAGGATAATTGATGTGATGACAGGCAAAGGAGATACTGGTTCGCTTACCGGAAAGAGCAGTTAAATATTGAAAATAAAACACGAATGTTTGGCGGACTTTATAAAAAAGTAAAAAACGGGATTCTTAAGGCAAGGGTTAAAACAGCGAGTAATAAATTTCGCATCGATTACCTGCGGTCGCGTGGGGTTCAGATTGGCGAAAACTGCCTGATTTTCACCATTGCATTTTCAACTGAACCATATTTGATTAAAATTGGAAACCATGTTGTTGTATCGGCTGGTACAACATTTATTACGCACGACGGGGCGGTTTGGGTTTTTCGCGAAAAGCATCCAAACCTAACTGTTTTTGGTAAAATTACAATTGGCGACAATACTTTTGTTGGAATGAATTGTACCATACTGGCAGGTACAGAGATTGGCAGTAACTGTATAATTGGTGCCGGCTCGGTGGTCAGGGGAGTAATTCCTGATGATTCGGTTGTTATGGGAAACCCGGCCAAAGTTGTAATGAAAACAAGCATTGCAGAAATGTTCCTTACAAAAAACAAAAACAGGGTAGATACGAAGCAGATGACACCCATGCAAAGAAAAGAAGTTTTATTGAACCATTTTTTTCCAAAATCAGAACAAAACTAATTTAATTGGCTATTAATGAGTATAAAATCAAAAATCAAAGAAAATATTAAAAATTATTTTTTCCCGATTCCTGCTGAATTAAAGAAAAACCATATTTATCTTACAAATGATAAGATGAATGAACTTGAGCAATCCATCAGGAAGAATTTTCATACCGGATGGCGCAGCGAAGATAAATTTACCCCTGAAGCCTATAAGGAGGATTTAAAGGCCCATTTGATAAACCGCCTGGAGGATGACAGAAGACGCATAATACCCTGGTTAAACGCCGCATCTCCATTAAAGGGGAAAAAAATACTTGAAATTGGCTGTGGAACGGGATCATCGTCAATAGCCCTGGCCGAGCAGGGTGCAATTGTTACCGGTATTGATTTGGATGCAGATGCGCTTAAAGTAGCCGAAGACAGGAAAAGGATTTATAACCTCGATATCAGGTTTGAATTTACCAATGCGGTTGAAGTACACGAGCGATATGCCGGAGAAAACTTTGATTTCATCATTTTCTTCGCCACCATTGAACACATGATCCACGAAGAAAGAATGTCGGCCTTAAAAACTACCTGGGAAATGCTAAAGCCGGGGAGTTTATGGGTAGTGCTTGAAACGCCAAACCGACTTTGGTATTTAGATGGACATACATCAGGACTCCCGTTTTTTCAATGGTTACCTGACGATTTGGCTTTTAAATATTCAAAATTTAGTCCGCGCAAAGAATTTTCGGGAATTTACCGGGAATACAATTCAGAAACCGGACTTCACTTTTTAAGAAGGGGAAGGGGATTAAGTTTTCATGAGTTTGATTTAACAATGGGACAGACCGCTGAACTCAATATTGTGAGCAGTAAAGTTAAATTTGAGCATTACGAATGGTTAAGAATGTCAAAGATTGAAAAACGATTTAAATCTTTTCTCAAATCAGCATATCCAGGATTACACGATGGATTTTATGATAAAAGCCTTGATTTAATTATCAGAAAAAAATAATTTGAACAGCTTTGAATATCTTATTGGTTTTGAAATTAAACAACTAGCTTACAAGATATTCCAAAGCTTCTTCTTTTGTATCAAAAGGAACCTGTTTCTTCTTAACAAAGGCATTGTAACCATTTAAAAGTACTTTTTTTAACCCGGTAATTCCTAAAACCGCAGTTTTAATAGTTTTTGCGTCAAATAATTCTTTGTGTTTTGAGGCTGCATTCAAAAATTCTGAACTTCCAAAGGTTCCCGTAAAATCATTTAAGGCAAGAAAAGGGGTTGACGATTTCTCATACAATTCTTTTACTTTTTCAAGTATTCCAATCATCTCGCTGGCAGTTTTACAGCCTTTGTAATCCACAAAAAGTATGGTTTTACCCTTGTAATTAATATAACTCAGACTCATAGGCAACTATATGGAAATAAAGTTAATTATTCTTTCCGGACCAGCTTAAATAGCCTGCTCCATCTTATGTTTGAAGGAAAGCTTTTTTCTTCATCAAGCGAATAAAAAATAAGCACAGGTTTTCCCACCACATGATCTTCAGGTACAAATCCCCACGAACGTGAATCGGCTGAATTATGCCTGTTATCGCCCATCATCCAGTAATAATTCTGTTTAAAGGTATAGGAGTCAATTTGTTTGCCATCAATAAATACCTTTCCACCTTTTTCTTCATAATTATTTTTTTCATACACATCAATAACCCTTCTGTAAAGAATTATATTTTCATCGGTTAGTGTAATGGTCATTCCTTTTTTAGGGAGCACCAATGGACCAAAGTTATCGTTATTCCATTTAAAATGAGCAGAATCGCGAGGGAAAATAAGGTTAAATTCATCAGGTTCACCTTTCTTTTCTATTAACTTATTAACTTTTTTAATATTTGGAAATTTCCTGAATTCTTCTGCACGTTCGTCAGTTAAATCTATAAAATAATCCTGGGCACTTTCAATTCTTACATCATTTGAATTTATTCCGAGCCGCTCAAAAGTCTTTGGGTTTATTGATGTACCATCGGTCTGAACATGGTACTTAAACATTATACCTTTATAATCTTTTTGAGGGGTACCGTTAATATAGACTTTTGTATCAACAATTGTTAAAGTATCACCGGGAATTGCTACACATCTTTTTACGAAATTTTCTTCTTTGTCAATAGGTCTGGTTTTTACCTGGTAATTTTTTTCAACAAATTCCCTACCATGCAGAATTAAATGCGCATAATAGTCGGGATTTTCATTTCCGACCAGAATTGTATCACCCACCGGAAAATTAAATACAACAATATCATCACGTTCAATTTGTCCGAGTCCGCTAAGTCGTTTATAATCCCATTTTGGCCATTCAATATAAGAATCCACCCCAAAAATTGTATTGTGAACCAAAGGTACCGCCACAGGGGTCATTGGCATTTGCGGGCCGTAACTAAGTTTGCTCACAAACAGCCTGTCGCCAATCAGTAATGTTTTTTCGAGCGAACCGGTTGGAATAGCATAAAGCTGGAAGATAAATATTTTAATCAGGGTTGAAACAACCAACGCAAAAACCAGGGCATCTGCCCATTCTTTCCATTTCTTTTTTTCACCGGGTTTTTGTTTAAAAATGTTCCAGTTTACCTTTTTGGAAATATAAATATCGAAAATAATGGCAAGCCCAATTAACATCCAATAACTACGCATCCAAATAATCCAGAGGATATACAGCACAGAAACAATGGAAAACCAAATTATCTGTTTTTTATTTGGCTTTTTTTCAATAAGTTTTATCATTTTGTTAACTAAAAAATGTTGAGTACAAGAAAAAATGGTTGATTACCAAAAAATAAAAAAGTGCTCAAATATAGTTACTTCCTTATTTGATACCAAGTTTTTAGAAAACTCTTTAAAACAAATAAGGTTTAAAAGTTGTTAATTTTAAAATATTCATCCATTGGGCCCCGGATTATTTTCATGAATTGGCCGGAGAAAATGTGTCAAATAAAAAAGAGAATATCCCGTTTAATAATTTGTTTAATTTTGCAAAATTGATCTTTGATAATACAAATAAAATGAAGAGAATATTATTTTTTTCGCTAGCGATTTTGTCTTTTTCAGTTTTAAAAGCACAAAACTCAGCCCCTGATATCCTTAAATACGGAACAGAATTAAATCAGGGATCTAACTTTGTTAAAATAGTTTACGATTTATCCGACAAGGAAAACGACGATATTAAGATTACTTTAAAGATTTCTAACAATGGAGGTAAAGATTATACTTTTCCTGTTGGAGAAACCAGCGGTGATGTTGGTTATCCTGTAAAACCGGGAAAAACTAAAACAATTTTATGGTATTTCCCCGATACTGTTAGTTACAACAGCCTGATATCTGGAAGGTTTATTGTGCGGCTGGTTGCTGACGATTTACACGATTTTGACATACAATACCTGGTTGATCAGGTAGACAGTATGGCTTTATTGAATGATTTATCAAAAATACAGGGAATCAGGCACAGAACTGAAGGCTTGGCACATTTAAATGCTGTTAAAAATCTGATATGGAATAAATTTATTTCCTTTGGTTTTTATGCCGAAAAAGATGAATTTATTTATACAAATGATGATGGAAGTAAGTATACCGCACAAAATCTGATTGGTAAACAATGTGGAAATTACGACGAAACGGTTTATTTTATTTTAGACGGTCACTATGATTCAGTAGGCTGGGGGCCCGGTGCCGATGATAATGGATCGGCAGTGGTGGGTGTACTCGAAGCTGCAAGAATATTGTCGGTTGTCCCTTTTCAGAAAAACATCAGGTTTATTTGTTTCGATATGGAAGAAACCCGGATAATAGGAAGCCGGAATTATGTAACCAATGCTATTCCTGCCAATGAACAATTAGATGGCGTAATTAATTTTGAAATGATTGGTTATTATACAACCAGGCCAAATTCACAGGAAATTCCGGCAGGATTCGAAACCCTTTTCCCTGATTTTTATCAGAAGGTATCCGCAAATAATTTCAAAGGAGATTTTACCTTTAATGTTGCCAATGTAGCATCAAACGATTTAAAAACTGTTTTCGACAATTGTGCCAAACAATATGTGCCTGCGTTAAAAGTTTACTCCCTGGCAACGCCTGGTAATGGAGACTTAACACCAGATTTAAGACGAAGCGACCATTCCAATTTTTGGGATGGAGGTTATAAAGCCATTATGATTAATGATGGGGCTAATTTCCGGAATTTAAACTACCATACGGAAAACGACTTGCTCGACAGCCTGAATTATACATTTATGGCAAATAATGTAAAAGCCGCTGTTGCAACAATAGCTACCCTTGCTGTTCCTATTCATGGTATCGCAAGATGGTTTGCCATAAATCCGAATTCCGTTGGATTAGCTGTTGTAAATCAGGAGAAAGAAAATAACCTTGTTCAGATTTTTCCAAATCCTTTTTCAGGAATGACAAGAATTAAGCTAACCGTAAATCAAACTTCAAAAGTAAGCATTAAGATTTTCAGTTCAGAAGGAAAACTGGTAAAGGAGCCCTTGTTGTCGGTTATGCAAAAAGGTCAGTATGAATTTGAGATTTCATTTTTGGACGTACCACCCGGTATATACATTTATAATTTGTCTGGTAATAATCAAATCCTTGAGACCGGTAAAATTATAATTGAAAAGAAATAGCTAAAAGCCAGGGATTTCAAAAATGTCTTTCAATTTGATTATGACTATTTTTTTATAACTTTTTGTTTTAGCCTTTCAAACAAAATTATACCAGTGGCTACTGATACATTTAACGATTGTATAGTTCCTGCCAAGGGAATCGAAACAATTTGATCGGAAAGTTGTAGCAAAGGTTCAGAAATTCCTGTGTCTTCAGAACCCATTACGAGTGCAGAAGGAATTTTATAATTAAGTTGGTAATAATGATTTTCGGCTTTTTCACTGGCTGAAATAATCTGTAATCCATTATCTTTAAGTGATTTAATTGTATTTACCAGGTTTTTGGATCTACAAACCGGAATTTTGAGTAAAGCTCCGGCAGAGGATTTAATGGCATCAGCATTAATGGAAGCAGCTCCTTTTTCAGGTATAACCAGGGCATGTACCCCGGCACATTCAGCAGTTCGGGCAAGGGCGCCAAAGTTCCTTACATCTGTGATATGATCAAGGACGAGCACAAACGGATCATCCCCTTTTTCATAAACCTGCTGAATTACATCTTCAATGTTGTAGTAAGTTATTTCAGATAAAAAAGCAACAACACCCTGGTGGTTTTTTGAATTCCATGCTTTCAATTTATCCGGCAAGACATATTGAAATGGAACGGATGCATTTTTAAGAGCCAGGTGCAATTCTTTAATTAAAGGATTATTTGTCGACCTTTGTATTAGCACCTTATCAATATCTTTTCCCGAATTAACGGCTTCGAGAATTGGCCTTATCCCAAAAATAATATTTCTGTTTTTGAGCATTTTATATTATATATGTCAGTTTTAATAGTAGCTAAACCAGGCACAAAAAAAAATAAATTGGAGAAACTGCTTTAATCTTATCCGTTAATCAAATACATTGTATACCAGTCCTTTTCTCCATGAATTAACAGCTTTTGTCCAGAATTGCCTGAAATCAATGCTTCTTTCGAGTAAAAAATCATTATCGCTGTATTTGTTTTGAACCCTGTTAAAAACGAATTGCAACACTTTATAATTAATTTTATCTGCATAAATCCAGGTTTCTTTTTCGGGCGTTTTGGTAACTGCTTTTGGTGGTCCGAACATAATGTAAATCATGCCTCTGTCTGTTCTCCATCCTTCAGTAAATGAGGTAAAATAAGTGTTGGCATAATATACACGGTTGTAATATATTCTTACAAGTTCTCTGGCCCTGTTTACTTCTTTGGTGGTACTCAGCCAGAACTTATCAACAGCAAGCTTTTTATTCTGGCTCTGAATTATTTCATTAAATTCAATGGTACTAGTGAGATATTCAAGCGGATATGCAAGATTTTCACTGTTTTTAAGATAAGGATAATCTGCACCGGCATTCAACATAGCTACACCATAATACGAAGAAGTATCTACCTGTATAAAATACAGTCCCTCTTTTGTTTCCTTAAATTGAAAATCATCCTTGCCATTGAACGACAATAAAGAATCAATTCTGAATACGATTTCGTCTCTGGCTGTAGAAGAATAGGGAGGATAAGGTAAAGGTGTTGGCATGGATGAATATTTCACATAAATACTATCTACAGGATTATTATACCTTACGGAAAATACCTGGTCGTTTCTGAAATAATTTTTGAAATAGGGGAGGTTGGAGGATTTTTGCTCAATCAAAAAATTTTGCTTCAATCCAATTCCATCTTTTTCAACCAGAATGTAGTCTTCCACCCTGCTTTGCCGGAGCAAATCGGTGGTAATTATGTATAAATAATATTTTTTTAGTCCACCATCTTTAATATTCAGGTAGGTAACAGCATTGTTAACATCCTTCCTTTTTCTGATATCAATGCTTGAAGTAGCTGTATCAATATAGTTTGATGGATCAGTAAATGGAAATATCTTATAATCTATCCTTACTTTGGCCATGGCAGCTTTGTTTGGCCCGGTTGGCGCAAACATAAGTTCATCGAGGTATATTTTAATGTATAAACGGCTGGGTTGGCCAGTAGGGTGGTAAACAAAATATTCAGGATGCAGACGATAAATATATGGATTATAAATTGAACCCGTAGTCTGGTTTTTATTGGAAGATGCAGTGTTTGTTGTGGTTAAAGGATAACAAGCAGAAAACAGCAATATTATCCCTACTGTTAAAGCCATTTGTGTGTTTATAGTTTTCACTTCTAACAAATTTAATTTGAGATTAACCAATAAAAATTAATAATAAGTCTAAAACAATCCAAATGGTAATAATATTTTATATTGGACGCTGATTTAAAAACGCTCAAAAATAATAAAAAGTTTTTGGTTTGATTTTAAATATTGCTACAGAAACAGTTGACCTTAAAAGTTATATGGCCTAACAACTAAAAAAGCCACCCATTTGAGTGGCTTTCTTAACCTATTACCTTTAATTATTAACCCTGTTTATTAACCAAACAAAACAATATTCCTTTGAAAATGTTTAGCCAAATAGGATAACTTCATTAACCGGTCTTATAAAACCAAGTAATATGCCAAAAATTTCAAGTCGCACTAAATCAGATGATTAATAAATTTTTTAGTAAAATTAGTGTTAATAATAATGTTCGAATACGGAAACAACTGTTCAAAATCGAACAGTCTTCTAGTTTTAATCAAAGAATAAAAAATATGTAAGTATTTAGAATTAAGCACTCTGTAAAATATGGCACGATAACTGCCAAAGCTGCTTTAATGTTATTTTATACGTATTTAAATGATTCGATTAGAGAATATCCACAAAAGCTATGTAACCGGGCTGAATGTTCTGCATGTTATCAAAGGAATTGATTTAAGAATTGGAGCAGGAGAATTGGTTTCAGTCATGGGATCTTCTGGTTCAGGCAAGTCAACTTTACTCAATATTATAGGCATTCTCGATAATTACGACAAAGGAAGTTATTATCTGGATAATATGCTTATTTCTGATATGTCGGAAAAAAAAGCTGCATTGCTGCGCAATAAGTATATTGGGTTTGTTTTTCAATCATTTAACCTTATTTCATTCAAAAATGCAATGGAAAATGTTGCACTTCCTTTGTATTACCAAAAGGTGAGCAGAAAAAAAAGGAACATTGCAGCGATTGAATTCTTAGACAGGATGGGTTTAAAAGACTGGGCCAATCATTTGCCGAATGAACTTTCGGGTGGTCAGAAACAAAGAATTGCCATTGCCAGGGCTATGATTACCAAGCCCAAAATTATCCTGGCCGATGAACCAACCGGAGCACTTGATACCACTACATCATACGAAGTTATGAAATTGTTCAAGGAAATCAACGACATGGGAATAACAGTAATAATTGTTACCCACGAAAAAGATATTTCGGAAATGACAAATAAAATCATCAGGTTAAAAGATGGTATTATTGAATCAATAAATGGGGCTAAAATAATGGTTGATGAACCAGTTAAAACAATGAGCCATGTTTGATAAAGATAAATGGCAGGAAATTTTCAGTACAATTCAAAAAAACAAGTTACGCTCTTTTTTGACCGGATTTAGTGTCGCCTGGGGTATTTTCATGCTTATAATTCTGTTGGGATCAGGGCAGGGATTGCAAAACGGGGTGGAGACCGAATTCAAACAAGATGCCGTAAACAGTATATGGTTGTATCCTGGTCAAACAAGCGTGGCATACCAGGGGTATTCGCTTGGCAGGCAAATAAGGTTTACCAATAATGACTATGATGAAGTAGCCAACAATACAAAAGACCTGGAATATATTTCCGCTGGGTTTAACATCCGGGGAAATGGGACTATTTCGTATAAAAATGAATATGGTACCTTCGATATTATTAGCTGTCATCCAGGATATCAACAAATTGAAAATGCAATACTGAAAGAAGGCAGGTTTGTAAATAATCCGGATATAGAAAAATACAGGAAGGTTACCAGTATAGGGCAAAAAGTTGCCGAGGCATTATTTAAGGACAGTGCTAATCCCATTGGAAAATATATCAAAGTAAACGGAATACCCTTCGAAGTGGTGGGTGTATTTACAGATCCTAACGAACGGGATATGACAAGAATTTATATTCCGGTTTCAACTGCACAAATGGTTTTTAATGGCGGAAACAGGATTAACAGAATTTCTTTAACCACTTCCGGAACACCCGAAGAGAGTGAAAAATTGGTTGAGCAAATCAGAAAAGACTTTGCCAAACGTCATAATTTTGATCCTGCTGACATGCAGGCCATGTTCATTAGAAATACCCTGAAAGAGTACAAACAAATGCAAAACCTGTTTTCAGGAATTAGGATTTTCGTCTGGATTATCGGTATAGGTACTATCATTGCCGGAATTGTAGGGGTAAGTAATATTATGATGATTGTTGTCAAAGAACGAACCAAAGAAATAGGTATCAGAAAAGCGATTGGTGCTACTCCGGGTTCAATTGTATCTTTAATTATTATGGAAAGTGTTATGATAACCGGCTTTGCTGGCTATGTCGGACTTGTATTGGGGGTTGGTTTGCTTCAGCTACTATCAAAGGCGATGGAAAGCGTACCATTTATTAAAGATCCCCAGGCCGATTTTTCTGTAGCCATTTATGCAACCCTATTGTTAATTGTTTCCGGGGCGCTTGCAGGTTTTGTTCCTGCCAACAGGGCAGCCATGATAAAACCCATTGAAGCATTGCGTGATGAATAATGTTTAATCAAGAACAATAAATTTATGTTCGATAAAGATAGATGGCAGGAAATAATCTCTGCCTTAAAAAGCAATAAGTTAAGAACCTTCTTAACTGCATTTGGTGTATTCTGGGGAATTTTCATGCTCATGGTCATGCTAGGGTCGGGAAAAGGATTGGAAAATTCTGTTTTTGAAGATTTGGGTGATTTTGCCACCAATAGTGCTTTTATCTGGGCACAAAGAACTTCCATGCCATACGAAGGGTATCCTCGCGGTAGGTTTTACAATTTCACCAACGACGACATGCAGGCCCTTAAAGATAATATACCTGAGATTGACATTTTAGCCCCAAGGCTGGAGGGATGGTCATCTGGAGATGGTCAGAATAATGTTACGAGGGGATTAAAAACCGGGGCGTTTACAATTCAGGGAGATTACCCTGAAATAAACAGGATTGATCCGAACAAAATGTTAAAGGGAAGATTTATCAATTATAAAGACATTCAGGAAAGCCGTAAAATTTGCGTAGTTGGTACCAGGGTTGTGGAAGTTTTATTTGATAAAGACGAGGAACCTATTGGGCAATATATAAGGGTAAAGGGAGTGTATTTTCAGGTGGTGGGAGTATTTGAGCCTAAAAACGGGATAAATTTTGGAGGAGAGAAAGAACAAACCATCTTTCTTCCTTTCACTTCACTTCAAAAAGCCTATAACTTTGGTGATGAAGTTCATTATTTTTCTGTTACCGCCAAAGGTGATATTCCTGTATCTGAAGTGGATAAAAAATGCCGGGCATTAATAAGGCAGAGACATCATATTCATCCTGATGATCAACAAGCAGTAGGAGGGTTTAATTTGGAAGAGGAATTCATGAAAATGCGAGGATTGTTTGGAGGTATTGCCGCATTGATGTGGATTGTGGGAGTGGGAACCCTTTTAGCCGGAGTTATTGGAGTAAGTAATATCATGCTTATTATTGTTAAGGAAAGAACCAAGGAAATTGGGATTCAGAGGGCAATTGGCGCAACTCCAATGAAAATTATCAGCCAGATAATAATGGAATCGGTATTTCTAACAGCTTTAGCAGGATACATCGGATTAGTATTTGGAGTTGGCCTGATAGAAGGGGTCAATTACCTTCTCGAAAAGTCAGGTGCCGATACAGAAATGTTCAGGCACCCGGAAGTGGATTTTAACATAGCGATAACCGCTTTATTTATATTGGTTGTTTCAGGAATATTTGCCGGAATGATACCTGCACAAAGGGCCATCAGCATAAAACCAATCGACGCATTACGCGATGAATAATCAAAAATCAATTTTTCTTATTAAAACCATCTAAAAAATGAAACGAGTAGTCAGAATAACACTGATAGTTGTAGTTACGTTGATATTTATTTCAACCATTGCATTTTTATATTTTAAATCAAAGGAAAAGCCAAAAGTTTATAAAACCGAAAAAGCTTTTGTGACCAATATTGTTAAAAAAACAGTAGCTACAGGCTCTGTTGTTCCGCGCAAAGAAATTGAAATTAAACCGCAGGTTTCCGGGATTATTGATCAAATATACGTGGAGGCAGGTAAGAATGTTAAAAAAGGCGATTTAATAGCCAAAGTTACAATAATTCCTGATATGTTAAGCCTTAACAATGCGGAATCGCGCTTAAAACAAGCAAAAATAAAATACGAAGACGTTGAACTGATTTATAACAGGCAGAAAGAACTTTTTTTAAAAGGAGTTATTGCCAAAGCTGAATTTCAGAAAAATGAACTTGATTTCAACAGTGCCAAAGAAGAAGTGGATGCTGCTGAAAATAACCTGGAATTAATCAAAGAAGGTGTGCTGAAAAGATCAGGCAAGACAACCAATACACTTATACGTTCAACAATTGAAGGAATGGTACTTTCAGTGCCAGTAGAAGTGGGAAATTCGGTAATAGAAAGCAATACATTTAATGCGGGAACCACAATTGCAATAGTGGCAGATATGAATGATATGATTTTCAAAGGGAAGGTGGATGAAACTGAAGTAGGTAAAATAAAGCAGGGAATGGATTTATTGCTTAAAATTGGCGCTATTGAAACAGATACTTTTTATGCAAGGTTAGCATACATTGCGCCAAAAGGAGTTGAAGAAAACGGGGCTATTCAGTTTGAAATAAAAGCTGACGTTAAACTTAAACCATCTCAGTTTATCAGGGCAGGTTACAGCGCTAATGCTGATATTGTTCTTGAAAGAAAGGATAAGGTTTTGGCGGTAAAGGAAAGTCTTGTTGTGTTCAATAAGGATTCTGCATTTGTGGAAATAGAAACTTCAAAACAGGTTTTTGAGAAAATACCTATAAAAACAGGGCTTTCGGATGGGATAAACGTGGAAGTTATAGAAGGACTGGATACAAACAAATTAATTAAAGCGGGTTTATTGGAGGAAGAAGTCCAAAAACCAAAGTCGAACTAGCCTAGGTCTGTTAAAAAATAAAACCCGATCGAATGCATTTCAGCAAAATATGTTGGATTGATTGTCCAATTTCAAATTAACCCGTATTATTTAAGTAAGGTTTTCAAAACATAACTTATTGAAACGAATTATCAGGATGAAATTAGCCGGAATTATATTTCTTTTATTTCTGCCTTTGGTTGTTTTTGCTCAGGATACCATTAAGCAAGTAGTGGCAGTGCGTATTATAAATTCACCTGTTATAGATGGTAAACTGGATGAAGATTTTTGGAAAGGAATAGAACCGGCTAAAGATTTCAGGCAATTGCAACCCTATAACGGAAAAGAGGCAAGTTTTCCTTCGGAAGTAAAAATTGCTTATGATGACAAAGCTGTTTATGTAGGTGCGATGTTGTTTGATCCACATCCTGACAGTATTATGAAGCAATATTCTCCCCGTGACGAAATAAATGTATCTGATTATTTCGGTGTATATTTCGATCCTTACAACAGTGGTTTAAGTGCTTATGGATTTTTTGTTACACCTGTAAATGTTCAGGTTGACATGGCTGCAACCAATAACGGAATGGAAGACGAAAACTGGAATGCAGTTTGGAAAAGCGAGGTCAGTATAAATGAAAAAGGTTGGTGTGTTGAATTTAAAATTCCATACTCTGCTTTAAGATTTCCAAAAGCAGAAGTTCAGTCCTGGGGTTTAAATATATTCAGAAACATTGCCCGCTTCAGGGAAAATACGTCATGGAGTTTTATCGACAGAGAGAAGCAAGGCTGGATAAGACAACAGGGAAATATGGTTGGTATTAAAAACGTAAAACCGCCTCTCAGGCTTTCGTTTACACCTTATTTATCCACCTATATTGAAAAAAATCCTGAAATTCAAAACTGGACTAATTTTTACAGGGCAGGCATGGATTTAAAGTATGGCATTAACGAAAGTTTCACGCTGGATATGATGCTGGTCCCTGATTTTGGCCAGGTACAATCCGACAATGTCGTTTTAAACCTTTCGCCATTTGAAGTTTTTTACGATGAAAAAAGACAATTCTTTATCGAAGGGAACGAATTATTTAACAGGGCTAATATTTTTTATAGCCGGCGAATTGGCAATATGCCAACAAAATACTGGGAAGTAAGTGATAAATTATCGGAAAATGAAATTATTGAAAAAAACCCGCCACAAGCCCAAATTATCAATGCCACAAAGGTATCTGGCCGCAGTCCGGGTGGGTTGGGCGTTGGTTTTCTAAATGCAATGACCTTGAATACCTATGCTACAATTAAAGATACAATTTCAGGAAACAACAGGGAATACCTGACCGAACCATTTACCAATTATAATGTGGTGGTTTTTGATCAAAACTTAAAAAATAATTCTTATGCCAGTATTATAAATACTAATTTTTCACAATTCGGAAACAATTACATGGCCAATGTCACCGGCACTGAAATGTTGTTTAATAACAAAAAAACAACGTATTCAGTGTTTTTTAGTGGTGCAGTAAACCAGATTTATGATTCTGTACCTGGTGCTGATGTAGGATATTATACAAATCTTTCATTTTCTAAAACCAGCGGACAATTCAGGTTTGCTTTATCAAACAGGATAGAAAGTGACACCTATAATCCAAATGACCTGGGTTATATAACTAATCCCAATGAAATTTCTAATAGCGCAAGGTTTTCGTACAATTTCTTTAAACCTTTCGGAAGGTTTTTAAACTTATATAATAATCTGAGTATCTGGCATCGATCGTTGTATAATCCTTTTCTATATAATAGTTTCGAGGTTTACCTTAATTCATTTGCCACCTTTAAAAATTATTTGTCGTTAGGTTATTTTGTTGGTATATCGCCTGTTGAAGAGCACGATTATTTTGAAGCAAGAGTGCCGGGACGATTATTTATAGTACCGCCCTCTGTGGAATTAGAATCATTTTTCTCGACCGATTTCAGGAAAAAAATCGCGGCAGAAGTCATTGTAGGCGGATCGCCAAAAAACAGTTATGGTACTTACAGTTACAGCATTTCTTTTGAACCTCGGTTAAAGCCAAATGACAGACTTTTGTTTGTATTGCGAGCCCGGTTAGACAACAGTTTTGATGATTTTGGTTATGTTGATCAATCTGTAAACGCCGATACTGTTTACTTTGGAAGACGCGATGTAGTTGAAATAGAAAATATGCTTGAGGCAAGATATATTTTTAATGAAATTGCCTCTTTGAGTTTTAATCTTCGCCATTACTGGTCTACCGTTGATTACAAAGACTATTATATCCTTAATGAAAAAGGGACTTTAGATAAACATGAAAACTATACCAATAATTGTGATATCAATTTCAATTATTTTACCATCGATTTGGCTTACCGGTGGATTTTTGCACCGGGAAGTGAATTGTCATTAGTTTGGAAAAATACCATTTACCAAAATTCTGATCAAATCATCCATAACTACTTCGATAACCTCAATCAAACCATGCGTTTGCCGCAAACAAACAGTTTTTCATTAAGGGTTTTATATTATCTTGATTATCAGTATTTGACCCATAAGAAAAATTCATAATCAAATAGCTTTAATAAAAAGGTATTGCTGGCTTTTAATATAAATGGCAGAATTTGAATTCTTTATATTCAAAAAAGTTAACAAATAATAGCTTATGTGATTAAGTTTTATGATTAAAATCTTTAAAAAGTAAAAATAAAAAACCTATTTTTGCCCGTATTCATTAAAAATAAAACCTTTTAGATATGAAAAAATTACTGACAGTAAGCTTTTTTAGCATTCTGATTCTATTGCAGTCGCAATTTATATCCGTTGGCTGCACAAATTTTCTGATTTCGAAAGGCGCTTCAAAAGATGGATCGTGTATGATAACTTATGCTGCCGATTCACATACACTTTATGGAGAGCTTTATTTCTGGCCTGCAAAAGATTATCCTGAAGGTACCTGGCTTGATATTTATGAATGGGATACTGGAAAATACATGGGAAAAATTAAACAGGTTACCCATACTTATTCTGTAATTGGGAATATGAACGAATTTCAACTTGCAATAGCTGAAACCACTTACGGAGGAAGAGATGAGCTGGTGAATCCTGAAGGAATTATGGATTACGGAAGTTTGATTTATATTACCCTGCAAAGGGCAAAAACAGCCCGCGAAGCCATTAAGATTATGGCCGAATTGGTAAAAGAGTATGGTTATGCAAGTTCAGGTGAATCATTTTCTATTTCAGATCCAAATGAAGTATGGATTATGGATATGATTGGAAAAGGGCCCGGAAATAAAAGTGCAAACTGGGTTGCCCGCAGGATACCTGACGGATATATTTCCGGACATGCAAATGCTTCCAGGATAAGGCAATTTCCATTAAATGACCCAAATAATTGCTTGTACGAGAAAGATATTATAACATTTGCCCAAAGTAAAGGTTATTTTGGTAAAGACAGGAAAAGAACTGATTTTAGTTTTGTAGATGCCTACGCTCCAACCGATTTTCATACCATGCGCTTTTGTGAAGCCAGAGTTTGGGCAGGATTTAGAAAAGTGAACAGCAAAATGGATGCATACCAGGATTATGCCACTGGCGCCAATGCCAATAATCCCATGCCGCTTTGGGTAAAACCCGATCAAAAAATTTCTTTACAGGATGTAATGAATATGATGCGCGACCATTATGAAGGAACAGTTCTTGATATGACCAAAGATGTTGGGGCCGGACCATTTAAAAATCCATACAGGTGGAGGCCACTTACATGGAAAGTAAACGATGTGGAGTATTGCAATGAAAGGGCAATTGCTACCCAGCAAACCGGATTTTCATTTGTAGCCCAGAGTCGTAAGGCTTATCCTGATGCAATAGGAGGAATTCTGTGGTTTGGAGTGGATGATGCTTCCAGTTCGGTTTATACACCTATGTATTGCAGTATTACTAAAGTACCGGAAGCTTTTGCAGTTGGAAATGGTTCCATGATGGAATATTCACCAAAAGCTGCATTTTGGGTATTTAACCAGGTAAGTAATTTTGCATATACCAGGTACGATATTATTCACCCTGAAATTCAAAAAGCACAGCAGGAACTTGAAAATTATTACATCAATCTCTCCTCCGAAACAGATAAAAAAGCAAATGAGCTTTATAATAAAAGTAAGCAGGATGCTATAAAATATTTGACTGATTTTTCAGTGGAACAGGGACAAAATACACTAAAAAAATGGCAGGATTTATACGTTTATTTATTTACCAAATATATGGATGGAAACATTAAAACCAAAAAGGAAGTTCCTGCGAATTATAAATATATAGCTCCCGAACTGTCGCAGCCAGGTTACGATTTGGAATGGAAAAAAGCTGTAATTGAACAAACAGGCGACCATTTGAAAGTAAAACATTAAACATGTGTTCAATTCTGTAAGATTTTAAAGATCAGGGGATTACTCCTGATCTTTTTTAATTCTATCATTTTGTCTTAAAAACATTGTCACTTGATATTTTATCTTTTCAAATCCTAAAATAAAAATGGTATAATTTCTGCAATGCAATAATAAGTTTGATAATTAGGAGGTTAGAAACACGTTAATCCCGGACATGGCTATAAAAATAAGACTGAACTTATTATTCTGAATTGAGGATCAAAAAGATACGACATATTATTTTATTTATCACACTGCTTATAAGTGTTTTACCTTCATTTTCACAGGCACCCAGAAGTATTTATGTTGCCAAAAGAATTTTTACCCCCCCGGATATAGATGGTTATATAGGGGAAACTGTATGGGAAATGGCTGATATTGATTCGCTTGATCGCCAATATGCACCGTATAATGGACGAAAACCTAGCAAGCGAACAGAATTCAGGATATTGTACGATGACAAGGCTTTGTATGTTGCTGCGCTTCTTTTTGATATTCCGGATTCGATAAGAAGTGGACTAGGACGACGCGATGACGCGTTTGATATGAATGCAGACCAGTTTATTGTTGAAATAGGACCTTATGATGATGGGATTAATTCATTTTCATTTATGGTTTCGAGTACCGGGGTGCAATCAGATTATAAAAACTATTTCGATACCAGGGATTTAGATTGGGATGCAGTTTGGAAAAGCAAAACCAGGATACTTAGTAATGGTTGGGTAGTTGAGTTAAAAATTCCATATTCCGCCATCCGTTTTTCTGAAAAGATTTTTCAGGTTTGGAGTCTTAATTTATCAAGGTATATAAAACGAAACGAAGAAACAGTTACCTGGAACCTGGTTGAACGTGATAAAGTAGGAATTACAAATCAATCAGGCCAATTGATTGGAATTGAAAGAGTAAAAGCCCCTTTAAGACTATCGCTTTCGCCCTGGGCAAGTGCAAATATTGAAAAAAAACCTAACCAGGATAATTGGAACGATTTTTATAAAGCAGGAGTAGACTTAAAATATGGGATTAATCAGGCTTTTACACTCGACGCTTCTATTTTGCCAGATTTCACTCAGGTACCTTTTGATGACGTTGTTCTCAACCTTTCCCCATTTGAAACAAGATACACTGAACACCGGCAGTTTTTTAGCGAAGGGGCAGAAATGTTTTCAAAGGCCAATGTTTTTTATTCGAGGAGAATTGCCCTGTTTCCTGACAATTATGATGTTGTTTCATCCGATTTGGATTCCAATGAAATTATTCTGGATAACCCGTCAAAACTGGATATAATAAACGCAGTAAAATTAACCGGCCGTACGAGCAAAAAATATGGTTTTGGGATAGTCAACGCTATGACAAAGCCCGGAATTGCACAAATAGAAGATACAATTACCGGTGTTATCAGAAATTTCGAAACCCAGTCTTTCACAAACTACAATGTCATTGCTTTTGATAAATCGCTTCAGAATAACTCATTTATAAGCCTTATTAATACAAATTTGATAAAAGATCAATTTAATTATATCTCGAATGTAACCGGTACTGAATTCAGGTTTGCAAACCGCGAAAATTCCTATGCCTTAGCAGGTATTGGGGCTGTGAGCCAATTATATGATACAATTAACGGAATTGAATCAGGTTTTAAATCAAGCCTGTTTTTTGATAAAACAAGTGGAAAATTTCTTTTTCACATTGGAAATGAGATTATTAGTGATAAATATGATCAGAATAAAATGGGTTATCTTCCGTTTGTCAATGAAATAAATAACCTGGCTAAATTCGAGTATAATATTTATGATCCATTCAGCGAATTTTTAAGCTTAAAAAATTATATTGAATTTAAATATTCCACATTATTTAAGCCGGTTTCCTTCACCGATTTTAAAATCAGTCTGAACTCAGAAGCTTTATTTTCAAATCAGTATAGTTTGGTTGTAAATGCTTTTGTCAGGCCTTTTGGAAATCATGATTATTACGAAGCCCGCGAACCCGGAAGAGTATTTAAAAAAGCACCTTCTTATTCAGGATTTGTCAGATTCAACAGCGATTCACGAAAGAACCTGTCAGCCGGATTATATTATAAATACTGGGGGAACACTGCAAAAATCGGGATGACCTGGCACACATTGGGCGTTACACCGTATTTAAGGATTTTAAACCGTTTTCAGCTTGGGCTGGACCTGTTTTATGATAAGTTCAATAATGCTATTGGCTACGTAAATACAATCAACGACACCATTTATTTAGGAAAAAGAAATATTGAAACATATTCAAATACCATATCTGCCATTTATTCATTTACAAATAAAGCATGGATAAATTTAAGGGTGCGACATTATTGGTCAAGGGCAATACACAATCAATTTTATATCCTACAGGAAGATGGAAAGTTACAAAGTATTGAAGACTATCCATTTAACGAAGACGTTGATTTTCAAATGTTAAACCTTGATTGCGAGTTTAAATGGGAGTTTGCACCCGGAAGCTTTTTAACCATGACATGGAAAAATCTCTTTTCAAAAAAAGGAATTCCTTATACCAACGATTATTTCGCGACAATTACGGATATGTTTGAAGGACCTAAATACAATACATTTTCATTAAGAATATTGTATTATCTTGATTTTCTATATTTTAAAAAAAATGGTAGTGCAGTATACTAAGCAATAAGATTTGAAAATAAATACAAAGTAAAGTTTACTGTTCAGAAAATACTTCATTTATCACTAAATTTTTTACATTCATCAAGTAATATAAACTCAACAGCAATTAAAAATTAAAAACATCCGTTTAGCTGATTAAACAATTGTTTTTTTCGTAAATTTGCATTATAAACTTAAATTATCGATATTATGAAACTTAAACACATTTCTGCTTTACTTCTTTTTTTATTTGCATTTTCATATGTAGGTATTAGTCAGGTTGAAGACGAAGAAGTTCAAATGTTTTCGTTTAGCGGAACAAGGAGCATCGGGGCAACTAACGTTCATGATTTTAAACAGATAAAAGGGACTCCTGCTACTTATACAATTGAACTGGAAAACAAAAATGATGTTGACATGAAAATCGTAAGGGTTTCAACCCCTGAAGGTATTGGAATTACACTGTTAAAAGAAACTTTAAAACCAGGTGAAAAAGGTGGAATCCTGGTAACAGTTGATCCTAAAATTATGAAAGATGGTGAGTTTAATAAACAGGTAGTTGTTTCTACATCAACAGTAAGCAAAAACAATGTTGAAACTACCAAAACTGCAGCGTTTGGATTAAAGGGCCAGATTTTAAAGTAAAATTTGCCAGCTAAAAACTTAAAAAAAACCATCCTTGTCCGGATGGTTTTTTTTTGATTTTGAACAGAACATAATTTTACTTTTTTCCACTTTCAAGTGGGAATTTTATGCCTGCCTTTTTTAATGGAATAATATCAACTCCTGTATAATAGAATTTAATTATTTGATCAAACTTAAACCCTGATTTAGCCATATTCATGGCACCTTCCTGGCACATACCCACGCCATGTCCATAACCCCTGCCTTTAAAATAAAGCGAGTCGCCATTTGGTATTATGTTAAAAAATGCAGACCGGAGGTTGAAGCCGCTTCTTATCGATGTTAATCTAATTTCCTGGTTGTTAATAACATAATTCACTTTTCTTAAGGATTGGTCAAAAGCCAATGAATCGATTGAAATTGTATCTGGCACATTCAGATTTTTGCTTTTTAAAAAAGAAACAAAATCATTTCTTGCAATTGTTTTTTTCCAGGTAGCCTGTCGCTGATCAATGCAATAATCATCTTTTACCGAACGAAGATAATCAACCTTTGAAGTCCAGACATCTTCGGAATTGCAGGTTTGACCACCACAATTTGCGCTGAACAGGGCCGAAATGAGTTCTCCTTTTTTATCAACAATTACAAGGTTATCTGTCTGGTCAACAGATTTTTGTATAGATTTATTTCCGGTACTTTTACCTTTATAGGCCTGACAATGAACACCATCGCACAAGTTGAACTGTTCGTTTTTATGTTTATCAATGTTTTTAAGGGCATAGGTTCTGCAAATAACTGCCTGATTTTTATAGTATTCCGGCTCAGCATTTGTTCCACTTTCAGCTTCAACTACCCCGGCAATATAATCCTGAAATCCTACCTGGTTGATGATTCTCAAACCGTTTTCCAGAATTTTGATATTAATGTTTCCTGCATATTTCCTGCTATCAGATTTTGGTTCAATTAATTGCAGGTTTAATTCACAGTTTTTTCTTGAATTTTCTTTGAAATGACTTATTTCGTAACTGTAGTTTTTGGAATAAACCGAAATTTCGTTGAATAACCCAAAATCTCTCCTGGCGTTACTAAGGTTAATGTTTGATTTATAAATGTTTACAATAACTGACCTTTCTTTTTTTAGCCTGTAGATTGTTTTATTCCCCGATTTAATCTTGTATTTTCCCGAAGTCGCCTCTATAAGGAATTTTTTTGGTTGTTTTTCAGATAGTATGCCAATTTCAATCTTTTGTGACAGGAGAGACTTAAATGGAAACGCTAATATTATTACTAACAGTCTAATTTTAAGGTACATATTTTTTGGTCGTTATTGTTTTAATGGTAAAAGATTTCTGATAATCACTTCAGCAGTTCTTTTAGAGGCTCCTGCTGAACCAAGTAAATGGCCTAATTCTTTATAGTTGTCGAGGATTTCATTTTTGTACTGTGGATTGTTCATCATTTTGTCAAGTTCAGTTTTAATCTGATTTTCCATATCTTTTTGCAGTATTTCTTTAACTACCTGTTTATCCATAATTATGTTTACCAGAGAAAAAAACTTCACTTTGATAAAGAATTTTCCTATTTCGTATTGTATGTTCAGCATTTTATAAACTACAACCTGTGGCACTCCGAAAAGGGCGGTTTCGAGGGTGGCAGTGCCTGAAGTTACAATTGCATAATCGGCATGTTTTAATAAATCATACGTTTGGTTAAAAACAACCATTATGTCTAAATGGTTAATAAATGGCTTGTAACTATCTAAATTAAATGATGGCGCACCTGCTATAATAAATTGGTAAGCCGGATAATATTGAACAACTTTAAGCATTTCAGGAAGAATGAGTGAAATTTCCTGTTTTCGGCTACCCGCAAGCAAAGCAATTATTGGTTTATTTTCCAGCTTATTTTTTTCAAGGAATACTTTTTTTTCAGATAGCAAGGGTTTTTTGGATTCTATTTCGTCTAATATTGGATTGCCAAGATATTCTACTTCATAGTTGTATTGGCGGTAAAAATCCTTTTCGAAAGGAAAAATCACGAACATTTTATCGATATATTTCTTTATCTTAAATGCCCTTGATTTTTTCCAGGCCCAGATTTTTGGCGAGATATAATAATAAATTTTTATTTGATTCAGATGGGCGAATTCCGCAATTCGTAAATTAAAACCAGGATAATCAACCAAAATCAACAAATCTGGTTTATACTTCAAAAGATCATACTTACAAAAGTTTAAATTTTTCGAAATTGTCCTGATATTCAATAATACTTCAATAAAACCCATAAAAGCAAGCTCCTTATAGTGTTTTACCAAAATACCTCCGGCATTTTCCATCAGGTTACCGCCCCATACCCTGAATTCCGCATTCTTATCAAGAATTTTTATTTCATTCATCAGATTGGCGGCATGCAAATCGCCTGATGCTTCACCTGCAATGATGTAGTATTTCATATTTTAAATATGCTTGTTCATTTAAATTAATGACTACCAGATTATTGGAAAAATAACTTTATTGTGGGATAAAAATTTACTGGTTAAGTAAGATATTTTAATACTACTATAATAACCAGGTATACAAGCGAAATTATGCTAATTCCCTCAGAAAGTTTAAACAATTTCTTTAATCTTGCTATAAAGTAAATTACAAAATTCGGAATTATAGTAAGTCCAATTACCTTAGTATGAATGCCATAGATAAATACTTCTTTGAAAAATAACCCTAAACTTCCTGGACTTTCAATAATATAATATACAATAATTGCAGTGAGCGGTAAAATCAGGCCTAAGGCAATGCCAATTTTATCGGAATTTAATTTATTCTGATTCGAAAGTTCCATTTTAAAAATTCCACTTTTTTAGTTCATTTAAAACATGATATGAAGTAAGATCCACTTCAACAGGAACAACTGCAACATAATTATTTGCAAGGGCCCATTCATCTGTGTCAGTAGCGTGGGGTTCAAAATTGTCAAATTGCCCTGTAAGCCAATAATATTCCCTTTTTGAAGGTGTGTGACGTTGATCAAATTCTTCAACCCATTTACCCCTTGTTTGCCGGCAAATTTTAATCCCTTTTATTTCAGCTAGTTCCAGGTCGGGAATATTAACATTTAAGCATGTTTGCTCTGGAATACCATTTTCAAAAACCTTTTGGATAATAATGCTCGCAAAATGCGCCGAAACTGTGAAATCAGCATCGGCTGAATAATTTAGTAAAGAAAACCCTATGGATGGAATCCCGTTAAGGCTTCCTTCTCGTGCTGCGGCAAGGGTTCCGGAATATATTGCACTTACCGATGCATTTGAACCATGGTTAATTCCAGAAATTACTAAATCAGGTTTGCGTTCGAGTACTTTATGAATGGCAATTTTAACACAGTCGGCAGGAGTGCCGCTACAACTGTATATTTTATAACCATTATTGCTATGGTGCTTATTTAGAAACAAGGGGGAACTAAGACTCACCGAATGTGACATTCCTGACTGGCTCTTTTCAGGTGCAACAACCACAACTTCTCCAAATTCTGAGGCTACTTCTGTAAGGCTTTTTATGCCATTAGCCTGAAAGCCATCATCGTTCGTTACGAGAATCAGTTTTTTTGAATTTTTTAGCATAATAAAATCTTTAACTGCAAAGATATTAAAGTTCAAGAGCCAGTCAAGTATAGTAATTATTCAAATTAAATACATAGGTGGATAACCAGAAAAAGTATTTATCATTAAAATCCCTATATTGGTTGACCATTCAATAAAAAGAGGGTGGGTTCAACTGCTTCTTTTTATAATAGAATAATTTATTTTACCATATCACCAAAACTGGCCCTTAATTTTACTGCAGTTAGTATTTTCTTTGTATAAAGTGGAAAATCAGAATTCATAATCCAATTATAGTAACCTGGTTCCTTTTCGAAAATAGATTCCACGGTTTCTCCTTTAAATTTGCCAAAATTGAATATCTCTTTGTTCTGATCGTTAAACAAAACCATGCCGGCAAAATCAGCACTGTTAATTTGAGATGAAAATTTAGAAATCTGGTTAATGTCATTTTTCAAATCATCGTATTTTTCGAGTTGGGCTTTTAGCACTTCAAATGTGGCATAAACATCTGCTTCAGCCGTATGGGCATTTTCAAGGTCTTTATTACAATAAAACCGGTAGGCTGCGCCCAGTGTACGTGGTTCTTTTTTAAAAAATATAACTTGTACATCTATCAATTTTCTCTTTTTTATATCAAAATCAATATCAGCCCTTAAAAACTCTTCAACCAGTAAGGGAACATCGAATTTGTTTGAGTTGTAACCGGCAAGGTCGCTGTTATCGATAAACTGGTTTATTTCGTTTCCTATTTCGGCAAAGGTAGGCTTGTCTACAACATCTTTATCATAGATTCCATGAATTTTAGATACTTTTTCAGGTATTGGAATGGTTGGGTTAATCCGCCATGTTTTCAGGATTTCTGTTCCATCCTGCAAAATTTTTAAAATTGAAATATCAATTATTCTGTCTTTGGTTACATTTATCCCAGTGGTTTCTAAATCAAAAAAAGCAATAGGTCTGTTTAAATTTAATTTCATGAGATTTTGACATTTAAAGAAGTGAAAGGTTTAATAATTTTAAATAAATATTTCGCAGGCAAATTAAGTTAATTTTAGAAATAATGCTATAGGATTATACTGATTTGTTATTTCGACTTTCTATTTACAAGGTTTATTTTAACAACCCTTTGATTATCAGAGTAGTAATTTTCGTCTATTTTTATTTTTTTCCTTACTTTTTCAAAATTATCTGATTTAAGTTCCAGAACAAACTCACCCGGTGGCAAAGCGAGTATGAAAGTATTATTTCTTTTATCCAACGCATATATTCCAAATATTTTATTGCCTTTAAATACAGTAATTGAGAGGTTTTCATTTGTAGAATTGAATGGAACGGAAAGTTCGTTTTCGGTGATATAAACCTGACCTTTAATAATTAACAAATCGGGTTCATTTTTCAGGAAAATAATTTTGTAGATGTCGAAATCACCCAATGAATTTTTATCGGTAGATGAAATATACGCATATCTTTCATTTTCGGTGAACGAAATGTTTTTATTATCATAAGCATTGTTAATAGGAAAACCAAGGTTTACAGGGGCAGACCAGCTGTTAGCCAGAGCATTGAATGTGGAGTAAAAAAGATCATAACCGCCAATAGATCCATGACCTTTGGATGCGAAATAAAGTTTTCTGCCATTTTGCGACAGATTTGGATAATTTTCGTCGAAAGCAGTATTTACAGGTTGACCCATATTAATAGGCGGGCCCCAGTTGCCATCAGGAAGTCTGAGACTGAAATAAATATCGAATCCGCCTAAACCGCCGGGCCTGTCGCTTGCAAAATAAAGCGTATCCTGATTTTTCGAAATGCATGCACCCTCTTCACGATAGGTGGAATTTATTTTATTCCCCGGATCTTCAAGTTCCCGGAACAATCCTTTGCTCCTCATGCTTTCATTAATGTCTTCGAAACCACTTACCTGGTTATAATGAACAAACAGGTTTGAGCCGTTGGCGGAAAGCCCGGCAACAAATTCATCATTTATTGTATTTACTAAATTACCGGCAAGTTTTGATTGGTCCCAGTTTGAAGCATTATTTGGTTTTTTAGATACATAGATATTAAAATCATTTCCCCGGTTTGAACTATATACAAGCAGGTTTTCGGAGGCTGAAACATAAGGATTAATTTCGGCTGATTTGCTGTTTACCTGTGGCCCTAAATTCACCATTATGAGATCAATGGGACGGGAAGCAATATTCATTGCATTTTCATATTTTTCCAGCTCAGTTTTCGCTTCTTTCTTTAGTTTTCCATTTTTTTCTTTAAGTATGTATTCGTTTTGCAATTTTACGGCCAATTCGTAGGTGCCATTGAAATAGTAACATTTTGCAAGTTTCTGGTAAACTTCAGGTTTTGGTTCGTTCTCATTGGCAATAATATACTCATAATAAGGAATCCCTTTGCGCTGTTCAGTTGTGCTGTTTAGGAATTCATCGGCCAGACGGTAACACGCTTCTATGCTATAACCTCTTTTTTTTATTGATTGAATGCTTTCTTCGGTGTTGGTTTTCGAATCCTGCGAAATGACATTATAGGCCGAAATAAGAACAAAGGCTGCTGTGGGAATTATCTTGCACTTCATAACACCTGATAATAAGCGAATTAAACTAGCGTGTATCCTGAACAAATATAAAAAAAGAAAACAAAAGCAATAAACCATTAGTTTATGTTTTCATCTTTTAATTTGTTTTGGAAACGAAATTGAAGGGAATAAAAATATAAAAGGCCGCATTAACGGCCTTTTATAGATTATTTAGAAAGGTTATGAATTAATCATCATTGGCATCAGCAGCATCAATTCATCCTCTACCGTTTTATCTTTTTCGAGTGGGAGTACCAGTCCTGCCCTGCTGGGATCAGAAAGTTCAAAAACGACACTTCCGGAATTAATATTTGCCAATATTTCAGTCAGAAAAACAGATTTAAAACCAATTTCCATTTCTTCGCCATCGTACTGACAGTTTAGCTTTTCGTACGCCGAGATGGAGAAATCAATATCCTGTGCAGAAATTACCATTTGGTTGGGTTCAAGTTTAATCTTTACCAGGTTACTTGCCTGGTTTGAGAATACTGCAACTCTTTTTATAGTGTTTGCGATAGAAGTCCTGTCAACAATAACCTTGTAAGGATTATTGGTGGGTATTACCGCATCATAAGTAGGATATTCACCTTCTACCAGCCTGCAAATCAACTGATAGCCATTAATGGTGAAAAATGCATTGTTTTTATCTGTCTGCAATGAGATTTCAGTTTCGTCAGACGGTAAAATATTTTTAAGCAGCGAAGCCGGCTTTTTGGGAAGAATAAATTTGGTTGTATTACCTGGTTTTGTATCAAGTCTGCGGTACCTAACCAGCTTATGCGAATCGGAAGCAACAAAAGTAATGCTGTCAGGTAAAATTTCAAAGAAAATACCGTTCATAACTGGCCTGAGTTCATCATCAGCTGTGGCAAACAAAGTTTTATTAATTCCAACCGACAATAGATTTGAGCTTAATTTCAGATCAGTGCTATTTTCTTCCTGGATTTCAGGTAGTTGAGGAAAATCTTCTCCGTTTTGTCCAACAATTGAGAATTTCCCGTTATCGCTAAGAATGTCCACTTTCAGGGTCTCCATTTCAATCTCGAAAGTAAGGGGTTGTTCAGAAAATTCCCTGAGCATATTTGTAAGCCTGCGGGCTTCAAGTGCGATGATTCCGGAACCTTCCGAATTATCGAGCTCAATTCTGGTAATCATAGTGGTTTCAAGGTCTGTAGCAGTGATTACAAGTTCTGAATTTTTAAGGTTGAAGAGAAAATTATCTAAAATTGGTAAAGTATGCTTGCTGCTAATGACTTTATTAATAGAAGCAAGATGTCCTAACAACTCTGTACTTGAAATAACAAATTTCATGTTCTTTAATTTAAAATTGTTTAAGTTTATACTGAAATCCCCTAAAAACAGGGATATTTTCTTCGATTAAATTCTACTTTTAATGCCCGAAATGCAGGTGCAAAATAAATAAATTTTGAAATCTTTTTTAGGTCAGGGTTCAATTTTTTTAATCCGTAATTGCTGAATTGCCGATAAATCAATACTTATTGAATGAAAAAACTTATTAACATGTTTTGAATAGGTTATTTTTTTATTTTTTCAGGCGCAAATAAATCTTTAAGATTAAAAAGTTGAGGTGCATAATTGAATGCTCCTTTATTGCTTTTCCATAATGAAATTTTAAGAACTGACATTTCCGGAATTACTTGTATCATTTGCAGGTTAACATCGGGCAGGCATGAATTTTTGGCCATTATCTGCCATGCGGTTTCTGGATCCAGATTTTGGATTTTGTTTACCGCATTTATGGTTCCATCATACCTTTTACAATACCTTTTTTCATTATTTCTTGAAATTGGGTAATTGGCTGCGTAAAGCATATTTTGGTTAAATTTATCGTCGAATGATGAATTCCGGAATGTAAATAAAGGTTTATCAGGTGCCAGCTCTGCCACCATTGCTATAAGGCTGTCTGCCCCTGCTGTGGAGGGTGCCAGGGCCGAAAGTATATATCCTGCTGCATAGCCATTTTTATTTTGTATTAAAACTGATTTTAAATCATTCACATCATTTTGTCCGCTTTTATCGAAATCATTTTGTTCCAAGGCTTTCCGCATCGAAAACCAAACCGGTTCGTAAGTGAGAAAATCTTTGACCTTAATATCATCGTACATTACATGTTGAAATACAGACAATCCGCTTTTATTAGTTCCTGATAAAGCGCCTACATGACCAACATAACCAACTGACAACCAGGGCTGTTCATCTTTTTCGGCGGGTATGTGGATTACTATCAGATTGTTTCTAAGCAGTTTGCTAGCCGCAGTCCAGTCCAGATTTCGTGTAACCATCGATTTTCCTTTTAATTCGCTTCCTGCAGTGACTTTGCCCCAGGCCATCAGGCTCGAACATCCATTCGATAAATTATAGCCTTTAATAATGGATTGTAAATCGAGAAATGAATTTGCAACTATTAAATCTTCGTATGAAAAGCCTGAAAGATCGACACCTGCAGAATCCATCCCGGCTACAATTGCTTTGCATTCCTCAATATACTTTTCATCAATGGTGAGATATTTATTAGACGCCACAGCCTTTTTAGCTTTGGCTAAATTTTCTTTCATTGCTTTACCAATATAACCCTCATAAACGATTTTAATTCTTTCTCCGAGCAGGTAGCCATAAGCCAGCCCTCTATCGTAATGTGTACCCCAGACTTTAATAACAGTTAACAAACTATCCTGGAAAACAATTTTCCCGTTTACTTTAATATTTTTTTTTGGTTTCTCAATTATAGAATTTTGTTTATAATGTTTTGAATTTTCGGCAGTTGCGATATTTTTACCCGGTTTGGCCGATATAACCAATAATATAATTAGGGCTAGAATCCCAACAGCAATTGCAATTTTTTTCATGAAGCAAAATGAATTACATTAATAAAAATGAAAAAATTTGAAGAATAAAATTAACTATTTTTTGAAATAACTTATTTCTTTTATAACAGGGTCAATGCTAAAATAACTGATGATTACAGGTTGGTTTTCGTTGTTAATTATCGCCGCTAATTTATTTAAATCTTTTGTAATAAATGATTTATCATTAAATATTGGATACAAATCCAGTTTGCAGTATACGCCCGAATTACCTTTAATTTCAATTGTAAAATCAGGATTTTGTTTTATGAAATAGGTTTTTTCAATTTCCGGCTTTTGTACCATAACCGATTCGTACTCTACACTACTGTAATAGCTCATGTAAAGACTTATTTTATTTTTATCACAATTAACCTGTTTTTTATTGATATCCAGTAAAATAAGTGAATCATTATTCCGATGGATAGAGAATGAGTTTTCTTTTTTCAATTGGTCAATAAAACTTAACAATTCTATATCCTCAACCGGGAAATTGAATATTTTACGGGTTCGCCAAATAACAAGGTCCAACGAAGAATAATCGGTTAAATTCTTAGTAAGGCCGGGGGCAACAGCATACATTAAATCTCCACTTCTTGTCATTAATAAAGTGGCATTTTTAACCTTGTCATAATTTCCAATCCAGTAACTGTTTATGGTTTTATTGTTATTTGTAAATTCAATCAGAGTTCCTTGTTCTTTTATAAGTTTCGAGGTGTTTTCTTTTTCATTTTCCGGAATAAAACCAGAAATTTCAAGGTTCATAAAAATTCTCAATAGTTTTTTTACTGAACTTGTATTGGCTTCAAAACCATTGTTGAGGGTCCATTTTTTCCCCTTTTTTTGAAGTTTTATTTCTGCATTTCCTTTTTTAATATTTATAAAATTTATCATCGAAGTGTCGGCAAGGTTAATGCCCGACAAACCATCGTCAGGATTATTGTAATGAATTGTAAGATAGATACTTGTTATAACCGCAAGCAAAAGTAAACCATAGAGAATGTATTTTGTTTTCATTTCATCAGGGACTTATGATCGTGAAAGAAAAATATAGCATTTTTGAGCATAATAACAGTGAATAAGAGATGTTCATATCGCAGAACCGGTTACCAGGTTTGCGAATATTTTCTCTTTCGCAGATAAGTAGTGGCAAAACCAGCTAAGATTACAATACAGACAGGCAACACAGTATTGATAAATTTCCAGTAATTTCTTTCTTTTGAAATTTTTGCCTTACTCAACAATCTCATTTTAATTTCACGTAGCCTAACGCTCATAAGCCCTTCATCGTCGCATAAATAGTTAATGGAATTCAGCATAAAATCCTTATTTCCCATAAAAGTCTGTCGTGTATTTATATCGTAACCCACCGGATAAATTTCACCTTTGGGTGAAACCTGGTTTAAAGGAATATCGCCATCTGAAGCAATGATCATTTTGGTAGGCTTACTCTGTTTAATTATATTTTCATCAGTGAGTACCAAATCCTGAAGCAACCTGTTTTTAAAATTCGATTCAAATACTCCTTCAATTAAAACGGCAACCGCGAGGTTTTTGCTTTTAAAAGCGCCCTCGTTTGGTTTTCTTTGAATTTCATCCAGGCTTACCTGAACGGGCGCGTAATCAAATTTTGATTTATCGGATGAGCGTAAAAGGATAGTTTTTTTTACATTTTGCGATGAAGAAACAGTATCGAGGGTGCCTCCAAATTCAAATCTTAAAAGATTCAGATATTTATTAATTGCATGAGAGTTATCTGAAAGAATAACAGGGAAGTAAGTGCAGGGCAATACATCAATTCTGGGTTTATTGTCTGATCCTGCCCTCGCCAGCGCAATACCAGCACTTTGAATATCCTGTAATAACCCGGGATTTAATCTTACGCCATACCTGAACAACTGGTCTTCAAGATTTAAATCCATTGGCATGGCCACAGTTACCGGCACATTTCTCATACTGTCGAGATCTATTTTTGTTGCATCTAAAAGCCATAAGACTTTACCACCTTGCATAATATACTGATCTATAACAAGTTTGTCATTTTCAGAAAAATGATTTTGAGGTTTGGCAATAATAATGGCTGCAAACTGATCTAATATACCAGGCATTCCGCTCATATTGCCCCGCTGAACTTCGTAATATTCCGAAAGTGCGGTTGATATGTCCATAACCTCGTATTCATTTAATTCGCCGTGGCCCTCGATAAACGCTATTTTCTGTTTTTTATCGGTAGTTAGTTTGCGTAAACCATTTGTTAGTTCGTATTCAATTGATTGAATGGAATTATTGATATTATCTTCACTGTCGTTACGGTAACGCGGATCGTTTTTTAACAGGTTAATGCCAATTTCTTTGCCCATGTACACCATAACAACTCCCGGAAATACCATTTTTGAAGATGTTTTTCCTTCTTCTGTGGTTTCGGTGGATTCAATTGGAACCAATCCTTTGTCGTACAATTGTTTGTAAAGCCCAAATCTTACTTTTTTATCCGGATTTTCTCCCGGATTTATAAACCTGAAATTAAATTCTTTTCCAGAATAACTGCTAAACTCTTCAAGCATATCGTTTAAAGCACGCCTCATTCTTTTAAAACCCACCGGTAAATCATTACCTTCGAGATAAACTTTTACATAAACCTGATCATCAATATCTTTCAATAACTTTATGGTTTTGTCAGATAATGTATACCTGCCTTCGGAAGTCAAATCAATCCGGAGAATCAGAAATGAAACAATGTAATTCAGTAGAAGTATAAACACAAAAATGATTACAAGTTGAATGATATTCTGTTTTCTGACTTTTTTTCTATCCATTTTTAAAGGATTTTAAAGTAATGCTTTTTTTATTTAGTTCATAGTTAATTATTTACCACTTTCTGCTTTCGAGCTTGGTTTTGGTGGTGAAAAGGAAGAGTACAATTACGCTGATGAAATATACCAAATCGCGAATATCAATAACCCCGCGGCTCATGGATTTGTAATGTTCGTTAATACCCAGGTTTACTATAATTTCAGAAATACTTTCAAGAAAATTAAAACTGCTGATAGATTCAAAACCTATATAGAAAAAGAAACAGAGCAATACACCAATTAGAAAGGAAATAATCTGATTTTCGGAAAGTGAAGAGGAAAAAAGACCGATAGCAACATAGATGGCAGCCAGGAAAAACAGACCAATGTATGAGCCCCATGTTCCTCCTGTATCGAGGTTTCCGGGTTCACTTCCAAGCATATACACTGAGATATAGTAGATAAATGTTGGTAAAAGGGACAAAAGTACCAGCAATAAACCAGAAAGATACTTTGCAGCTATAATCTGGAAATCGGTAAACGGTTTGGTGAAAAGCAATTCAATGGTACCTGATTTTTTTTCATCGGCAAAAAGCCGCATGGTTACGGCAGGAACCAGAAACAGAAAGACCCAGGGGGCAAGAATAAAAAACGAATCGAGGCTTGCATAGCCGTTGTCGAGCAGGTTAAAATCGCCCGGAAAAATCCACAGGAACATGGCGGTGGAAAGCAAGAAAACAATAACAACTATGTAACCGATTAATGAACTGAAAAAGCTGCTGATTTCTTTTTTTAACAATTGAAACATAAAATACAGTTTAATTTACATGCAAATTTATACTTTTTTTATTTTAGCAGAAAGAATAGTTTCACAACCATTTTAAGATATTGCAAATTAATGAGATATAGTATTTAAGGAAGATAAAAAAATTAACACTTAATTATGCCAGTTTAGCACAATACCGGCCTGGAATGCCCAAATATCAGAAGTATGATAATAATTGTGATAAAAGCCACCAAAGGAGAAATAACCATTCAGGTTTTTTGCGTTCAAAAACCTGCGATGGTAATTTAGCGAAACTTCCGAAAACGGGTAAGCATTATCATCCTCAATATCCGGATTGTTTTCATCTATTGTGAATCTTGCATCCAATAACAAATACTCCCGTTTTTGGTTAAAATAATAATTTGCACCAAAATGAACTGTAAAGAAATTTGTTTCAGTATAATTTTCGTGGTAATTACCTAAACCCATAAAAAAATTAAATTTAGGAAGCGGATTTGCGTTAACCTAAAAAGTCAAATGCCAGGATTTAAAAGCATCAGGGTGGAACCTGTATTTTCTGTTAACATATTATATCTGAAATCTATCAGAAAAAAGGCCAGATTTGCTCTCAAGCCTGGTAAGTAATCAATATACCTATAAGTTTTAGTACTTGAAAATTCGTAGCCAAAACCAAAGTTAGGTTTGATATCAAGCGAAAATTTAAATTTTCCATTTGTGTGCTTTTCGTCTTCAAAAGTATCATTATGGCTTAATAATGTATCCTGAACTATTGGCTGATAATCAGTAATTTCAGTTGAATCCGGATTATTTACATTCTGAACCTTGTTTAGAATAGTGTCCTGGTTTGATTTATTTTTTGAATACAGGAAACCTTTGAACAATGGTACCAAACAGCCTTCAAAGAACTCTCTTTAGTGTCAGATTTCCTGATGGATTATCAAAGGAATCGTTATCTTCAAAAGAACTGCCTGAACCAGACGATGAATTACTGGAATTATTGTTACTATTTTCATTGGCCATGCTTTTAATGTCCTGAATTTGGGATAAAATATTTTCGTGGCTTAGTAAGAAAACTGAAGTAGAAAATAAAATAATGAAAAGCTTTTGTTTCATGGATTTTAGGGTTTGTGTATAAAAGAAACAAGTTTCATTGTAACCATATGAACGTAAAATTCACTTTAATTTTTATACTGTTAGTAATATTTTAATTAAAAAAATCAAAAAACCAGAAAATCATTTGAATAGATTACATCTTAGTAAGATTTAGAATTAGTTTTGGATAAAAAATCCACAATCAATTATGCCAGTTTAGCACAATACCGGCCTGGAAAGCCCAAATATCAACGGTATGATAATAATTATGATAAAAGCCACCAAAAGAGAAATAACCATTCAGGTTTTTTGAGTTCAAAAACCTACGGTGGTAATTTAGCGAAACTTCCGAAAACGGGTAAGCATTATCATCCTCAATATCCGGATTGTTTTCATCTATTGTGAATCTTGCATCCAATAACAAATACTCCCGTTTTTGGTTAAAATAATAATTTGCACAAAATGAACTGTAAAGAAATTTGTTTCAGTATAATTTTCGTGGTAATTACCTAAACCCATAAAAAAATTAAATTTAGGAAGCGGATTTGCGTTAACCTAAAAAGTCAAATGCCAGGATTTAAAAGCATCAGGGGTGGAACCTGTATTTTCTGTTAACATATTATATCTGAAATCTATCAGAAAAAAGGCCAGATTTGCTCTCAAGCCTGGTAAGTAATCAATATACCTATAAGTTTTAGTACTTGAAAATTCGTAGCCAAAACCAAAGTTAGGTTTGATATCAAGCGAAAATTTAAATTTTCCATTTGTGTGCTTTTCGTCTTCAAAAGTATCATTATGGCTTAATAATGTATCCTGAACTATTGGCTGATAATCAGTAATTTCAGTTGAATCCGGATTATTTACATTCTGAACCTTGTTTAGAATAGTGTCCTGGTTTGATTTATTTTTTTTTGAATACAGGAAACCTTTGAACAATGAGCCCAAACAGCCTTCAAAGAACTCTTTTAGTGTCAGATTTCCTGATGGATTATCAAAGGAATCGTTATCTTCAAAAGAACTGCCTGAACCAGACGATGAATTACCGGAATTATTGTTACTATTTTCATTGGCCATGCTTTTAATGTCCTGAATTTGGGATAAAATATTTTCGTGGCTTAGTAAGAAAACTGAAGTAGAAAATAAAATAATGAAAAGCTTTTGTTTCATGGATTTTAGGGTTTGTGTATAAAAGAAACAAGTTTCATTGTAACCATATGAACGTAAAATTCACTTTAATTTTTATACTGTTAGTAATATTTTAATTAAAAAAATCAAAAAACCAGAAAATCATTTGAATAGATTACATCTTAGTAAGATTTAGAATTAGTTTTGGATAAAAAATCCACAATCAATTATGCCAGTTTAGCACAATACCGGCCTGGAAAGCCCAAATATCAACGGTATGATAATAATTATGATAAAAGCCACCAAAAGAGAAATAACCATTCAGGTTTTTTGAGTTCAAAAACCTACGGTGGTAATTTAGCGAAACTTCCGAAAACGGGTAAGCATTATCATCAGGATTGCCAGATTCGTTAAAATCAGCAGTAAATCTTGTATCCAGCATAATATAATCACGTTTTTGCCCTGTAAAAATCTTTGAACCAAAATGAAATTCAATAAAATTGGTATCAATATAGTTTTCGTGATGCATTCCGGCACCAAAAAATATGGAAGCTTCCGGCGCAGGTTTCAGATTTATTAAAAACGTCAAATCCCAGGTTTTAAAAGCGTCGGGCATTGACCCTGTGGTTTCTGTTAACAGGTTATACCTGAAATCGATTAAAAACCATGCCAGGTTTGCCCTGAGCCCCGGCAAATAATCCACATATTTGTAGGTTTCATTACTTGTAAATTCAAAACCAAAGCCGAAATTGGGTTTAATGTCCAACGAAAATTCGCTGGGTTCTTTTGTTGGTTTCATAACTTCATTGTCAAAGTTTTGATTTACAGTTGTGTCTTGAAATATAGGCTGGTTTTCAACTATTTGAATTGAATCCGGGTTGTTTGTATAGTTATTCTGATTTTGGTTCTGATAGTTGTTCTGGTTTGAATTTTTTCCTCCCGAAAACAGGCATCCCTCAAAAAGGGAACTCAGGCATCCTTCAAAAATTGAACCCAGGCAACCTTCAAAAAATGACTCCCCAAAAGAATCATCTGAAGATGAGTTGTTTGAATTGTTGTTTTTGTTTTGGTTCGACTCTTTTTTAATGTCCTGGATTTGGGCCAAAATATTTTGCTGATTTATTAAAAAAAGGAAAGCAGAATAAACAATCAGTAAAAGTAGTTTTTTCATAATAGTTTTTTTTAAGACCAGTTAATCAAAAGGTTATTTTAATGAATGTTTAAAGATATTCCCCCTTTAATTGCCCAAATTTCGTGGGCACTGTAATAATTCTGGTACATACCTCCAATAAAGAGATTTGTATTCAAATGTGTGAAATTGAAAATTCTGGAACTATATAGAATTCCAGCTTCGGCAAAAGGGAAAAGTCCACGTTCATAATCGCATGACAGTCTGCCATCTATATCAAAAAAATCCGGATGGTTTGGTAAGAATATTTTAGTCTGAATATAATGTTCGTTGTAAAAATTTTCGGTGAAGAATTCGTAATCTGCTCCTGAACCAACTGAAAATCGAAAGCTTTTTTGGGTAATAAGGTTGAAAAGGAATAACATTTCAAAAGAATTGAATGCATTTGGGAAGTCATTGGTATATTCAGTAAGCATATTAAACCTGAAATCGGTAGAAATTATCCCGAGGTTGGCCCTTACCTGGGGCAGAAAATTAATGTAAGTGTAGGTTTTATTTTTTTCGAAATGCAGGGCATATGCGGCCTGTGGAGTAATTTCGAGAGATAATAGCGTGGGATCGAGAAAACGCATATCCATAATTTCTTTATGATGATCGATAAAGAATTCAGCAAAATATAAACCGCTGTTTAAGCAACAGTTAAATAACTCAAAACCGGCATCAATATCGCTTCCTGAACATCCCGAAAAAATACTACCTGCACCATCGGCAAGTGCTTTAATTTCACTAATCTGCGAACGGCAATCCATTGGATTTGAAATTCCAATTATTGTTGCTATTGATATCACAATTATAAATTTCACTTTAAATATTCTTTAATAAAAAAACTTAAAAATCGGGAATTCATTTCTATTTCTATTTATCTTAGCCGCTTCATTATTACGAAAATTATAATATAAACATTTTATTTCTAAACTGATTATGATAAAGTTAAGGAATTAAAAAATGAAAACCAATTTACAAAAAATATTAAAAGGGACGTTCGCTTTTTTGGTCATTGCTGCTGTATTATTGACCTATATTGTTTACAATCAAGTATACTCAAACAATGTTAAGCTAAATGGTAAAAAGACATTTTATCTTTTTATTGCTACAGGAAGTAACTTTAATGCAGTTTTAGATACGCTTTCTGTGCATAAAATATTGCTGAATGAAAAAAGTTTCATAAGGGTAGCCGAACTTAAAAAATATGTAAAAAAGATAAAGCCGGGCAGGTACGAGATTAAATCCGGAATGAGCAACAATGAAATTTTGAACATGTTAAGGGTTGGAAATCAAAAACCTATAAACCTGATTTTTAATTCGATAAGGACAAAGGGAGAGTTGGCAGGCAAAATTGCAAATCAGCTTGAATTTGATTCACTTTCACTGATAACTTTGCTAAATGACAAGAATTATTTGAAAAGTTTAGGCTTTGATCCTAATACAGTAATCAGTATGTTTATTCCCAATACATATCAAATGGTTTGGAATACAACCGCTGACAAATTTGTAACCAGGATGAACAGGGAATACAATAAATTCTGGACACCTGAACGGGAAAAAAAGCTCAAATCTTTAAAAATGAATAAGCTTCAGGTTTCTACGCTGGCTTCAATTGTGCAGGCAGAACAATCGGTGCGGAATGATGAAAAACCAAAGGTGGCAGGGCTTTATATTAACCGGTTGAGAAAACGAATGTTGCTTGAATCAGATCCAACAATAGTTTATGCTATTGGTGATTTTTCCATCCGAAGGGTTTTAAACAGGGATAAAGAAATAGAATCGCCTTATAATACATATAAATATGCCGGATTGCCGCCGGGTCCTATCAACCTTCCGGAAATTTCATCCATTGATGCCGTATTGAATTACGAAAATCACAATTATATTTTTATGTGTGCAAAAGACGATTTCTCGGGATATCATTATTTTTCCGACAATCTTTCGCAGCACAATATATACGCAAGGCGCTATCAGATTGCGCTCAATAACAGGGACATAAAAAGATAATTTAAAGCTAAGCCATGAAAGCATTTCACGCATACGATATCAGGGGAATATACAATACCCATTTTAACAGGGAAGATGTTTATAAAATAGGATTTTTCCTGCCAAAGCTTCTTAAAACCAATAAAATTCTGGTGGGCCGCGATGCCAGGGTTTCTTCACCGCAGATATCCGAATACCTTATCAAAGGTATAACAGACAGCGGATCTGATGTTTATTATGTAGGTTTGGCAACCACACCATTGGTCTATTTTCTTACTGCAAAATATAATTTTGAAGGTTCGGTGATGATTACCGCATCTCACAATGGTAAGGAATACAATGGATTAAAAGTTTCAACTACGGGTGCTGCTCCGGTTGGCTACGATACAGGGCTTAAAGAACTTGAAAGACTTATTCAAGATGAAAAAATAGAAATCCAACCCCAGCAAGGAAAAATAATTGATTTTGATAAAAGCAGCGAATATCTCAAATTTCTAAATAAATACCTCAAAGATTTGTCACACTTAAAACTTAGTATTGACTGTTCTAACGGAATGGCAGGATTGTTTATTAGAAAATTGATAGGTAATTGGCCGGTATATTTAAACGAAGCCCTGAATGGACATTTCCCTGGTCATGCCCCTAATCCGCTAGCGCCTGAAAATATTAAGGATTTACAAAAATCTGTTATTGAAAACAAAAGCGACCTGGGCATTATTTTCGATGGAGACGGGGACAGGGTGATGTTTGTAGATGAAAATGGCAGTTTTATCCCTCCTGATTTAATGATTGGGGTAATGGCCCCTTATTTTATAAAAAAATACAAGGGACATAAACCCTTGATTATTCACGACATAAGGACATCCAAATCTGCCATAGAGTATATTAAGCAGGCCGGGGGTGAACCGTATATCTGGAAAGTAGGAAGGGCATTTGCTGCAATTAAACTAAAAGAGATTGACGGACTTTTTGGAGGTGAACTTGCCGGGCATTATTATTTCAGGGACTTTTATTTTTCCGATTCAGGATTGCTTGCCTGCCTGGTTGTGCTTGGAATTGTAAAGGACCTTAAATCAAAAGGCAAAACAATTTCAGCTTTGATAAAGGAAATTGTGAAATATGCCAATTCAGGCGAAATAAATTTTAATATTGAAAAAAAAGCAGAAGCCATAGAAAAAGTAAAATCCTATTTTACCTCCCTTGAAAAACCTTCGGCTGTGTATGATTTTGATGGGTACAGGGTTGAATTCAGCGATTGGTGGTTTAACATAAGGCCATCGAACACAGAACCCTATCTGAGGTTGTTGGTTGAAGCAAAAACAAATCAATTACTCGAAGAAAAAATAATGATAATCAAAAATTTACTTAAAAAATTTATTTTAAAATAAAACAGGTATGGTATTCAGACGTAAATATTTTATTTTCTTTTTTTTGTTATTGGCCGGTATTAGTGAATTAAAGGCCGAATCTTTTAAAATCAGGAATGACACAAGTGCATGGATAGTTTCACGAAAAGCAAAAAATGTGATTTTACTCATTGGCGATGGAATGGGAGTAGCCCAGATTTATTCAGGTTTAACGGCCAATCATGGTAAATTGAATTTTGAACAATTCAAATTTATTGGATTTAGTAAAACTTATTCGGCAAGTAACTATATTACAGACTCCGGGGCTGGTGCAACAGCACTTTCTACCGGCAAAAAAACCAAAAACGGTTATATTGGAGTTGATACAGCTGGAAAACCTTTAAAAACGCTGCTTGAAATTGCCGAAGACAATAAAATGTCGACCGGCCTGGTTGCCACCAGCTCAATAACACATGCCACCCCGGCCAGTTTTATCGCACACTGTGCTGATAGAAATGATTATGAGTCGATTGCAAATGACTTTTTGAAAACGGACATAGATGTTTTTATTGGTGGAGGAAAAAATAATTTTAACAAAAGAAAAGATGGCAAAGACCTGATTGGAGAGCTTAAGAAAAAGGGGTATACAGTAACAGATACAATTACGGATTTTGTAAATCTAAAAACAAAACGGTTAGCAGGTTTTACAGCCAAAGGTCACAATCCTTCGATATTAAATGGCAGAGGTGAAATGCTTCCCGTTGCCTCGAATGTAGCTATTGATATCCTAAGCCAAAATAAAACAGGCTTTTTCCTTATGATTGAAGGCTCACAGATTGATTGGGGAGGCCACGACAATAATACGGATTATATAACTTCAGAATTAATTGATTTTGATAAAGTTATTGGTCAGGTTCTGGATTTTGCCCGAAAAGATAAAAATACGCTGGTTATTGTAACTGCCGATCACGAAACGGGTGGAATGGCTATATCAGGTGGAGACATAAAAAACGGGAATGTTGTGGCAAAGTTTTCAACCAAAGACCACACGGGTGTAATGGTTCCTGTTTTTGCCTTTGGTCCTGGCGCTGAGGAATTTATGGGGATTTATGAAAACAATGAGATTTTCTTTAAAATTATACAAGCGCTTGGGCTGGAAAATTTGGCAGAATAGATCTAGAAATCGGCAAGCATAACATGTATAAACCAAAATGCAGTAATCCTGCCTGCCAGAGTGCCTGCATCAAATTCCACCCTTCCGTCTTTTGTACATGATGATTCATCGGGTAATGGGTCTCTGACTATGATAGTGTTTATAACAGGACCCAGCTCCGATTCGTAATAACTCAGAGCGGTTATGACCACAATATGATGGCCTACATTTCCTTTATATCCTATTATTACGGGTCTTTTTTGACTCAATTCTTCAATGAGTAAAATAGCTTCAGGCGGGCCAAATCCAAATTCCGCATTTACAAAATATCTTTTTCCTTTGTTATCAATGCCCCAGTTATTCAGGTTTCTATGCAGAGTTTCGAGATTGGCAGGTAAATTTGGAATGCTTCCGTCAGGATTTTTACCGTAGGTTTGTTCAACAATTTGTTCTTGTGTGATGGCCACATTATAGTAGTTTAAAACCATTTGTATGGATGCAGCCCAACACCATAATGGTTTTTTCTGCACAGAAGTTGCATAGTTAAGTTTTGATCCGGGAATTCCGACGTAATAAATTTTTTGTGCATAACAATCTACTGTTATCCAGATAATTGTGATATATACAATAAAATTAAGTTTTCTGTACATTTAAGCACTATCAGATACGATTCAAAATTAAATTAAAATTCTGCTCAATCTATCTATCTTTAGATCTTATTAACACTTTGAAATTTCTTCTTCGCTTCTTTTCTGCATTTGGAATTCTATTTGCAAATATGAACCTTTTTCCCAGAATTTGGTGAAATGCAATTATAAGGCCAGGTTCATCTCTTCTGTATCTCCGGAAATAAATTTACGAATGTTATTCACAATTCCATCCAGTAATCTTTTTCTGCTTTCAAGCGAGGCCCAGGCAATATGAGGAGTAATCACCATGTTATTAAGTCCATTGAAAATATGATTCCCCGGAATAGGTTCGGTTGTGCAGACATCAGTAGCTGCAGCACGGATTATTTTACTGGTGAGGGCAATGCTTAAATCTGGTTCATTAACAATTCCACCGCGGGCCATATTAATTAAAATAGCATTCGGCTTCATTAACTTTAATTTTTCAAGTGTTATAAGGTTTAAAGTATTGTCCGACAATGGAGTATGAATGGAAACAATGTCAGATTTTTTGAGCATTTCATCCAGTTCAACTCTGTCAAAGTCATTATAAACTACTCCGGGTCTTTTGGCCACAAGTACATTCATACCAAATGCCCCGGCCACTTCAGCCACTCTCCGGCCAATATTTCCAAAACCAACTATTCCCAATGTTTTGCTAAATAGTTCAGTTAAAGGGTAATTCAGCATGGTGAAGGAAGGCGAAAGCGACCACTTGCCATTTCTGACATCAGTAATGTTTTCGACAAGCGAATTCTGTATGGCAAGCATAAGCGCAAAAGTATGTTGAACCACCGATTCTGTACTGTAATTTTTAACATTGGTAACCACAATATTTTGTTGCCGGGCAGCTTCAATATCAATATTATTGTATCCTGTGGCTGCAACACAAATTAATTTGAGATTTGTAGCCTTTTCTATTTCGTTTTTACCTAATATAACTTTATTTGTTATCACAATATCAGCATCAATAATCCTCGAAAGAGTTTCATCTTTTGGAGTTAACGGAAATGATTCAAATTTTCCGAAATCATTTAAACAGCTCATATCTAAATCGTTGCCCAGAGTTAATGCATCTAGTATTACCAATTTCATTGCATTATATTTTAATTAATTTCTAATTGGCTTTTACAAAAGTAAAAATGCATATAAATTTGCCAACAAAATAAAATTAAACAACAATTATTTTTATTGCTAATTTGATATTTAAAACAATTTAATATGAAACCATCACATATTGAACACATTGGTATAGCTGTTAATAGTATTGACGAAGCCAGGTCTTATTTTGAAAATATATTAGGACTTGAATGTTACGCAATTGAAGAAGTTGCTGATCAGAAAGTTAAAACGGCTTTTTTTATGGTTGGCCAGACAAAAATTGAATTGCTTGAAGCAACCAGCCCTGAAAGTCCGGTGGCCAAATTTATTGAGAAACGCGGACAGGGTATTCATCATCTGGCATTTGCCGTAGAAAATGCAGGTCAGGCATTGCAGGAAGCTGAAGCAAAAGGCGTTACATTAATTGATAAGCAATCCAGAAAAGGAGCCGAAGGATTAAATATAGGTTTTTTACATCCAAAATCAACCTTTGGTATTTTAACCGAATTCTGCTCTAAATGAACACATCCATTGACAGAAAATATACATACAAATTGTCTTCAATAAAGTATATAAAATGAAAATAGTTGCTATTGGCCGGAATTATATTGAACATGCCAAAGAATTAAATAATCCGATACCCAAAGAACCCATGTTTTTTATGAAGCCAGAAACTTCAATTATTAAAAACAACAAACCTTTTTATTACCCTGATTTTTCGAATGAAATACATTATGAAACGGAGATAGTGCTGGTGATAAACAAAGTTGGAAAAAACATTGAAGCAAAATATGCGCACAGGTATTATGATGAAATTGCTTTAGGTATTGATTTTACTGCCAGGGATTTACAACAGGTTTGTAAAGAAAAGGGAAAACCATGGGAAATGGCCAAAGCTTTTGATGGTTCAGCACCAATCAGCAAAACAGTCGAAAAGGGAAAGTTTCCGGATTTAAATAACCTTCGTTTCAGTCTCGATATTAATGGAAACAATGTACAGCAAGGTAATACCAGGGATATGATTTTCAGTTTTGATGTTTTAATTGAATATGTTTCGCGGTTTGTAACTTTGAAAATCGGTGATTTAATTTTTACGGGAACTCCTGCTGGTGTAGGACCGGTAAAAAAAGGCGACAGGCTTACCGGAAAGATTGAGGATGAAATTCTTCTGGATTTTTATGTCAGGTAATAACAGGTATTTTTTCTGATCTGGCCGCTAGTTTGGCGTAATAATCGCAAATGCTGTTTTCAAAATGATTGGAGTGGCCCTTAATCCACTCAAATTCGATATACCTGTTTTCTGTCAGTTTATCCAATTCCATCCAAAATTCAATATTTTTAACTTTTTTTCCCTGCGCAGTTTGCCAGTCGTTTAATTTCCAGTTAAAAACCCATTCTGTCAGACCCTTAATAACATACCTGCTATCGGTTGAAATCCTTACAGCATCTGTTCCAGGGCAATGTTTTAAACCACCAATAACCGCCATTAGTTCTATTAAACTACTGGTTGCTTCATTTGTTTTACCGAAATGCAGGTTTAAGAGTCCAACCTTACTTTTAATTAAGGCAATCCAGGCACCTTTTTTTAGTTTTTCAAGATAGCATCCATCCGTGAAAACTCTTAAAATCTGCCTTTCATCTTTCTCTTTGCACGATACAAAATAGTTACCATTACGCCTGTCGAGCACAATCAACTGGTTTAAATCATTAAAAGCAATTGCATCTGCATTGTTTTTTAAAATGAATTTAAGATTAAATCCCGGGAAAAAAGTTTCAGGTCTTTTATTATGAAGAATTTTTCGCAGCTGGTAAAGATTCAGCAAAAGAATTTTCGAAAGTTCGTTGGTTTGGTGAAACCTGATTTCTTTAATTAATGGATTATATTCAATAAAGCATTCTAATTCGCCCGAATTAATTTTAATCTTGAAAAAATTCTCCGATTTTTCTGTAATTTCCATCGAATAAAAAGCATGTTCTTTCATCCGTTCAATTAGGTTCTATAGTTAAATACAGGTAAATGCGTATTTTATAATTTCGAAAATCAATATTAGACTGGTTCAGGAATTCGACCCAAACTTTTTAAGTTTTATTTTTCATAAAAATGCATTTCTTTGATATAGGCCCAAACCTTATCTGGTAAAAAGAACCGGACATCCTTGCCATTTTTTATCGATTGCCTTATAAAACTGGATGAAATTTCAATAAGGGGGGCATTAACTTTAATAATGGAATTGTGATTGCCAAATTCACCATAATGGTTATTGGGCCGCGGATAAACGTATATTTTATGATTTTTAAGAATTTCAAGGTAATTTTTCCATTTGTTAAAACCCGGCAGGTTATCTGAACCCATAATAAGGGCAAAATTTCTTTCGGGATATTTGTCATAGAGGTAGGCCAGGGTGTCGATGGTCCACGATGGTTGTGGCAATTGGAATTCTATATTTGATGCTTTGTATTTGATTGTGTCATCTATGGCAAGCCTTACCATTTCAAGCCGCTGATGGCCCGGAAGAAGGCTTTTTTTATCCTTAAACGGGTTTTGAGGGCTAACTACAAACCAAACCTGCTCCAAATCAGTAAACTCGCACATATAATTGGCAATGGCAAGATGGCCGATATGTACAGGATTAAATGAGCCAAAAAAAAGTCCGGTTTTCAACAATTTAATTTTAATGAATTCAAATTTAGCTATTTGTTGATAAAATCAACTACTTTTTCAACTGTTTGTGAAATAGCTTTTTGTAAATCATCATTTAGTACTACCAAATCGAATTTATTTGCAAATCCAATCTCATATTCTGCTTTTTTTATTCTTTTATTAATTTGTTCAACACTATCAGTTCCCCTGTTTATGAGCCTTTTTCTCAACTCTTCTATCGAAGGTGGCTGAATAAATACAGCCATAGCCTTATCAGAAAATTTTTGCTTTAAATTCAATCCCCCCACCACGTCAACATCAAAAACCACGTGATTTCCGTTGTTCCAGATTCTATCAAGTTCACTTTTAAGTGTACCATAATACTGGTTTGGATATACCTCTTCAAATTCCACAAAATCATCATTTTTAATTTTTTCCTTAAAATCCTCAACTGTAAGAAAATAATAATCCACGCCATTTTTTTCGTTTCCTCGTGGTTGCCTGCTGCAGGCAGAGACAGAAAATTCGAGATTTGAAACCCGTTTTAAAAGTTCTTTTACAATTGTGGTTTTTCCTGAGCCCGACGGGGCTGAAAATATAAGGAGTTTGCCCATATTTTTTTCAGGTAAATATAATTACATTTTAAGGTAATTACGAAATTGCAGGGAAATTCAACCAGAATTATCTAAAATTTGTATCTTTAGAAACTGAATTAAATTTTGTACTAATGAAAGAGTTTAACGAGGAATTCAGAACCCGGCTTTACAATACAATTAAAGATATTGAATCAGGTTCTCTCATTGAAATAGTTGTTTTAATTAAGCCCCAATCAGGCAGTTATCGTGATGTTGCATTGTGGGCGGGAATTATTTTTTCGTTTTTTATCTATTCCACGTTGATGTTTATCCCTGTTAATATTGATGTTTACTCAATTTATTTTTCTACAGTACTTGCCTTTGTGGTCGCTTATGTTTTGTTTTCAGCCTTTCCGCTGTTAGAGTCAAAATTTATTTCGGCCAAAAGAAAGCGCAGAAATGTTGAACTTTATGCAAGGGCAATCTTTCAAAAAGCCGGAATAAGATTTACTTCTGAACGGGTAGGGACTTTATTCTATATTTCACTTTTTGAAAAAGAAGTTTTTATTTTACCAGACAGGGGTGCTAAAAATGCAATTCCTGCCCAGGAATGGACTAAAATAGAACAAGAAATGCAATCTGTTTTTAATGAATCAGATAGAGCTGCTGCCATAATTCAAAAACTTTCAGGTTTTAAAACTGTTTTTGGTCAGTTTTTGCCTCCTGTAGAAAATGATATAAATGAATTGCCTGATAATTTGGATGTTAGTATTTAAATATAGTTGAATTTCACTTAATCAAAGAATGAAAAAGTCTGTTTTATACAAGGGTATTTATTTAAAAACGCTGTGTCTTCTGGCAATCACATTTTTTCTGTTACTCTTAATTCCAGAAGTAATACAAGCCAGGCCGGGCGGTGGCCATTCCTACTCCGGTGGAAATGATAGCGGAGGTGGCGGAGGTGGTGGCGACATAGCCGGATTAATTTTCTATATTTTGATGTCGTTGCCACCGGAAATTTCTATTCCACTGGTGGTGGTTATAATCCTTCTTTACTGGCTAAGCAACAGGCGTAAAAATACCCGTTCGGTTTCGGTGGTTTCAGTGCCTACATATCACAATAAGAGTGCTGAATTACAGCAAATTGAAACAAAAATTGAACATTTGAAAAAAAATGATCCTAATTTTTCAAGGGTACTTTTTCTGGATTTCATTACCTCGCTCTATTTTAAATATTATGGAAATATAGCCAAAAAGGAATTTAAGGATTTAAAACCATTTTTGTCCGACAGCATTTTTCAAAGCATGGCCGGCATCCCAATAGGAAGCCGTAATATTTCAGAAATTGTGATTGGAAATATTAACATTATCTCTATCAGCCAATCTGCAAATCAATTGAATATTACATCTGATATAAATTCAAATTATACGGTCACCCTGGGCGGAAAATCAACCCGTTTTGTGCTTATTGAAAGATGGAACTTATCAAGAAAAAACGGATTGCTTTCGCAGGGACCTGAAAAAATGCAGGACTTAAAGTGCCCGAATTGTGGTGCACCAGCCGATTTTTCTGATACCGGTGTTTGTCAATACTGTAACACTCAGATACAGAGTGGAGAAATGCAATGGAGCTTAAACAATATAAAAATTATAAAACAGGAAGCATTTTCTGCTCAGGGCCTTGGTGTTTACGCACAGGAAGTTGGCACTGATTATCCAACCATTGTTCAACCGGATATTAATTATTACATTGATAAATTCACGGCAAACCATCAGCTGGCTGACTGGAACCAATACTGGAATAATTTTACCGACAACATTGCAGCTAAATATTTCGAGGAAATATACAAAAACTGGAGTTTACTTAGCTGGAGCAAAATAAGGCACTTATTGACAGATCGTTTGTATGAATCTTATAATTTCTGGATTGAAACCTATAAAAGCCATCAATTAAGGAACAAACTCGAAAATCTGAAAATCCAAAGAATTGATATGGCTTCTATTGAAACCGACAAATTCTATGAATCATTTACTGTACGCATTTTTGCTTCGTGCCTGGATTATACCGAAAACACTGCTGGAAAGCTAATTGGAGGTTCAAAAAGCAAACCAAGGGTATTTAGCGAGTACTGGACATTTATTAGAAGAACCGGGGTAGAGAAAAAGGAATCGGCTTATAGCCTTTACAATTGCCCCAACTGCGGCGCTCCAGCTGATAAAATGGGTCAGGCAGCCGTATGCGCGTATTGTAGTGCAAAAATAAGTCACGGCGATTTTTCATGGGTTTTGGCCAGGATAGTGCAGGATGAGGAATACACAGGGTAAACGGAATTAAATTTTTATGAATTAGATAAATACTAAAATAATAACCATGGGAACACCTTTTAAATACTGGATTTTAATCGTTTTAATTATTTCTTTAAATATTGTTGGTTATACCGTTAATTGGGGAGATGCAGAATCTTTACAAATTTTTAGCGATGTATTGCCAATAATATGTTCATTTATTGCAGTTGTATTCCTTATTGATACTTTCAAACAATTCAAACAAAATGACATTGCAAAAAAGGCCTGGTTTTTAATACTGACGGGGGTTTTAATGTTTTTTTTAGCCGAAACCACCTATTCGGTTTTAGAGTTTGTTTTCAAAATAGATATGAACGAAAACTTTCCGACTTATGCTGATATATTCTGGTGCATAGGATATTTGCCAATGATTGCGGGAATAACAATGATGTTTTATGGATACAAAAAAAGCGGGTTGCCATTTGGTGATCTCATGCTATATCTGTTCTTTAGCCTCTTTTTTCTAATAATTGCAATTGTGGTGATTAATTTTTTGTTAATTCCGATTTTAAGAGATGAAGATACTTCTGATTTGGCAAAACTGGTTTACCTGTATTACCCGGTTGCAGATTTAATACTAGTTCTTCCTTCAATAATACTTATGTATATTACAAGTTTATTTGGCCCGGGCAGAATTTCAATACCCTGGCGTTACCTTTCAATGGGTTTTATGCTGATAACAGTATCCGATTTAATGTACTCTTATCTGGGCTGGCGCGATTTTTATGGCAATGGAAACCTGATTGATGTTGGCTGGCACCTCGGGTACCTTTTAATTGGTATGGCAGGATGTCAACAGAAAAGAATAATGATAGCAATCAAATAAGAAAAATATGGCTCAATATACTAACAAATATTCACAACAGGTTTTCGAAATATTATCTCCCCTTTTGGGTAATATAATGGCCCAGAGCATTATAAATATACATACATTAAAAGTCGGGAAAAATCCTGAAACACTTACAAATGCTGATATACAAAAGTTTTCAGAATCAATTCAAAATGGAATTACAATTTTTCTGGGAACTGATGTTGCGAAAACTGTAGGAACAAAAATTTCTAAAATAATTTAGGGAATTCTTAGTTATTTTATAAGGCATTTGTTATTCATCACCTGAATTGTTAAAAACTATTGCTATGTATAGCTTTGTAATAGAAGGATTTCTGATTTTATTGGTCACATGGATTTACAGTCCGAAGGAAGTTAAAAATCCGGTCAGGAATTTTTCAGATTCGCCTGCAATTGATATATACGACAATAAAGATACTTGTGTAGTAGAAGGACAAACATTCAGGATGCTAGAAGCAAAATCAGGAAAAAAATTAAAAGCTATTATTCGTAATAACCAGATTGTGGTTATCAATCAGGGTGTTCAGTTTGCAAAATACAGGGTTATTTACTATGTTTTTTCTTCAATGGATGATGAACAAATGCCGGTAATCAGGAGTTTAAATCAACGGCTTTCGCCCCCGGTATTAAAAGTTTTAAAGAATTCACAACCGGGCAACAGGTTTATATTTGAGGAAATTACAGTTGTTGATGCGGATAAAAAAGAACTTGCCAATGCAGTTATGCCACTGATGATTGAGAGAATTAAAAATATCCAGAATTAGGGTTAATATTAATAAAATGGAAAATATTTATTAAAATGTTTTGGATTGAAGATTCCACATTGTATTTTCGTGATACGAAATTACTAATTTCACTACTTTATAGATTTACGTTACAAGAAATCAACCACATTACTATATCCAACTGACATAAAAAACAAACTATATGAATAAAAAAATATACATTATTGCAGGCATTGTTATACTTGGAATTATTATCATGGCATTTATGTTTTCGGGCGAAAACGAGGAAGCCAAAAAAATAACTGTAAAAGTAAAAAAAGGAGATTTTGAGATTGGGGTCACTTCAAGTGGCGAACTTGAGGCTGAGAATTCAGAAAATATAATGGGTCCACAGGGTCTGATGCAGATTAGAGTGTATAATGTTAAAATTACCGATATAATACCTGAAGGAACAGTAATCGATTCAGGGGCCTATGTTGCAACCCTCGACAGGTCTGAGATATCAGGAAAATTAAAAGATGCGGAATCGGCCCTTGAAACCGCACAATCCAATTATACAAAAGTACAACTTGATACTACCCTGGAATTAAGAAACCTGCGAGATGATCTCATAAATAAAAGTTACGATCTTGAAGAGAAAAAAATAAACCTTCAGCAAATGAAGTACGAAGCGCCCGCAGTAATCAGACAGGGAGAAATTGAACTTGAAAAATCGGACAGGGCTTATAATCAGGCACTAAAGAGTTATAATCTGAAATTGCAACAATCGCAGGTAAAGATGAAAGAAGCCGAAATTGAACTTCAGAAACAACAAAGGGCAAGGGAGGACATTCTCAATATTATAAACCAGTTTGTGATTAGAGCCCCTAAAAAGGGAATGGTAATTTACCTGAAAGAATGGAACGGGAGCAAAAGAAAAGTCGGATCAAGTATCGATCCCTGGTCAAATACGGTAGCTACATTACCTGATTTATCAAGTATGATATCGAAAACCTATGTAAATGAAATCGACATAAGAAAAATTGAAAAAGGGCAAAAGGTGAATGTTGGAATTGATGCCTTTCCGGATAAAAAATTCAAGGGAGAAATAATAACTGTGGCCAATGTTGGCGAGCAACTTCCTAACAGCGATGCCAAAGTGTTTGAAGTAGTAATAAAATTAAACAGTACCGACACGGTTTTAAGGCCTTCGATGACCACGAGCAATACCATCATCACAAAAACGGTTAAAAATGTACTTTATATTCCAATAGAAGCATTACAAACCAGCGACAGTTTAGTTTATGTGTATCTCGAAGATGGACTTGGACATAAAAAGCAGCCTGTAAAAACCGGAGAATCAAACGATAATGAGATAATTATAACCGAAGGATTAAAGGAAAATGATGTGATATTATTGAATGCACCTATAGAAGCGAAAAAAGAATAATATTAATATAACGACAAAATGGAAAGGTATATTCATGATATCGGCATTGCCTTCGATTCAATATTGGCCAACAAACTTAAATCGATACTCACAGCCCTCGGGATCATTTTCGGTGTGGCTGCGGTTATTAGTATGCTTGCCATTGGAAAAGGGGCACAGGAAGAAATTCTAAAGCAAATAAAAATGGTTGGGGTTAATAACATCATTATAACCCCGGTACTTGACGAAGATGAAGATAAACAATCCGGTAACACGGATGAAAAAATGAAGCAAAAGTATTCACCTGGTCTTAACATGCTTGATGTTAAAGCCATCAAAACAATTTTGCCCACTATACAGGAAGTTTCACCAGAGATTTCGGATGATTCGTATGTTATTCAGAATGGAAAACGGAAATCGGCCCGCCTTGTAGGAGTAACTCCTTTTTATTTTAGAATTTTCGGGCATCAGGTTGAACAAGGGGAACTTTTTTCCGATTACCACAATATTTATGGCAAGCAGGTTTGTGTGATAAGCGATGGGTTAAAACAAAAGCTATTCAGCGATAGTAACCCTATTGGTAAGCTAATTAAGTGCGGAAACAATTGGTTACAAATAATTGGCGTGCTTGAAAAAAGATATTTGGCCGAAAACACCCAAAACCTTCACCTGAATACCTCGAACGAAATAATTTATATTCCAATCAATACCATGTTAATGCGGTATAAAAACAGATCGCTTATCACAACAACCAAAATAAGGGCCGCAAATAATAATTTTGATGATGAATCTTCAAACAATAAACAACCTGTTAATTACCATCAACTTGATAAAATTGTAGTGCAGGTTAAAGAAACCGATGATTTAATTCCTACAGTTGAAATCATTCAACGACTTTTAATGCGCAGGCACCTGGAAGTGAGCGATTTTGAAATAACAGTTCCTGAATTGCTTTTAAAACAACAGCAAAAAACCAAAGATATCTTTAATATAGTTTTAGGGGCTATAGCCGGAATTTCGCTTGTTGTAGGCGGAATTGGAATTATGAACATCATGCTGGCTTCGGTAATGGAACGTATTAAAGAAATTGGTACAAGGCTGGCAATTGGGGCACGCAAGCTGGATATTATTGTGCAGTTTTTGGCAGAATCAACCATGATTAGTTTTATTGGTGGACTTATAGGTGTTTTGCTTGGATTTGTGATTTCAAAGATGATAACGCAGTTTTTCGATATTCTAACCATTGTATCTCCGGTTTCAGTTTTAATTGCCTTTGGCGTATCTGTTACCATCGGGATTGCATTTGGCTACATGCCGGCAAAAAAGGCAGCAGAAAAAGATCCTGTAGAGTCGTTGAGGCACGAGTAATTAAAAATTTCAACTAATTGATATTGAGAATCATGAATAAATTATATTTACTATTTATACTATTTTTTTGCATTTCATTAAATTATGGTATAGCCCAGGAAAAAGTGTATAGGCTTACACTCAACGATGTAATCCGGATAGCAACAGATCAATCGCTGGATGCCCAAATTGCCAAAAACACTTTTAATGCTGATTATTGGCAATTCAGGTCCTATAAAGCATCTATACTTCCATCGTTGAATATGAATGCAACTATTCCAAATTTTAACCGTAGAATTGCAGATATTACGTTGCCTGATGGATCAGTCCAATTTGCGAACCAGACCAACATGACCAATTACCTGAATTTTAATATCAATCAGAATATTCCTCTTACAGGAGGGCAATTATATATAAATACAAATATCCAGCGGCTCGATGTTTTAACTGACAGTGTGGTTACTTCTTACTTGACAAATCCCATTAACATAGGCTTGCGTCAACCTATTTTTGCCTATAACAGTATGAAGTGGGAAAAGAAAATTGAGCCGTTAAAATATGAAGAAGCAAAAAAAACCTACATCCGGAGCCTCGAAGACATTAAATTAAAAGCGGTTAACCGTTTTTTTGAATTGGCAATGGCGCAAATAGATGTTTCTATTGAAGAGACAAACTACAAAAACAACGATACGCTTTATAATATTTCTGTGGGAAGGTACAATATGGGCAAAATAGCCCAAAATGACCTGTTGCAGATGGAATTGAATTTATTGAATTCAAAAACAGCGTTGAATGTGGCTCGTTTTGAATTACGTGACAAGGAATTTAATCTGAAATCATTTTTAAGGATAATTGACGATGCGAAATTAGAATTGGTATTGCCCGACAGCATTCCAGGTCTTGAAATTAATTCAGGCGAAGCAATTGACCTGGCCAAGAAAAACAACCCGGATATAGTGCGCATGTCGCGCGAGTTAATCGAAGCCGAAAGTGAAGTTTCAAGAGCCAGGGCCGAAAACAGGTTTAATGCCAGTATTATTGCCAATTTCGGGCTTACCCAGACGGCCCCCACAGCGCATGAAGCTTATAAAGAACCAGAAAACCTTCAAATGATTAGTTTTGGTATTGATATTCCTATTATTGATTGGGGACAGGGAAAAGGAAAATATAAAATGGCCCGGTCGAATCAGGAAGTGGTAAAGAACCTGATAGAACAGCAAAAAATTGATTTTGAGCAAAATGTCTTGCTTCAGGTGGCACAGTTTAACATGCAGGCCGAGCAGGTTAAAACCAACACCAAAGCCAATGAGGTAGCCAAAAATAGTTTTGATGTATCAAAAAGCAGGTTTTATATTGGAAAAATTACTGTAACTGATCTGAATCTGGCACTTAAAGAAAAAGATGGTGCCATGCGGAATTATATTGCATCGCTTAGGCTTTACTGGAATTATTTTTATTACATCAGGGCATTAACCTTATTCGATTTTGAAAATAAAATGCCGCTAAATGTTACATTCGAATCTATTATTCGTTAATTGCTGATTAATTAAAATTTTTCAAATTCGGTGTCCAGTTTTTCGTCGTCACGAAGATTAAATTTAAATCCTCTTTGAGAATCGTCGTTTTTTTCCATTTTTTTTGCGATAAAGTTATGTTCGTCAGTCTTTTCGGTTAATATTTCTTTATTGGACTGATAAGCCGGAATTTCGGCCTGGTTAGATTCGATGATGGATTCAAAATTTTCTTCTGACTTTGTGGTTTTAAAATACGATGTAATTTCTTTAAGTTTCTCAGCCTGAACCATTAACGATTCAGCAAATGAAGCTACCTGTTCTGAATTACTAACATTTTGCTGTACTACGGAATTAAGTTGATCCATGGCCCTGTTGACCTGGTTTACGCCATTAATCTGTTCAAGGCTTGAATTGGCAATTTCGGCGATATAATGCGCCGTTTTCTCAATTTCCGGAGCAAGCTTCTCAAGTTTATTGGCTGCATTGGTTGATTTCTGCACTGTGTTTTTTGATACTTTTTCAATTTCAATGGCAGCAATTTTACTTCTTTCAGCCAGTTTACGCACTTCTGTGGCAACTACCGAAAACCCTTTTCCCGAAGCACCTGCACGGGCCGCTTCTACAGCTGCATTTAAGGCAAGCAAATTGGTTTGAAATGCAATATCGTTGATAATGTTAACTTTGGATGCAATCTCCTGCATAAATGAAATGGCCGTCATGGCAGACTGTGTTCCCTCAACAATTTCAACCGCTGATTTTTTTGCTATTTTCCCGGTTTCAGCAGCATTGTCGCTGTTTTGTTGAATATTGGCGCTCATTTCTTCCATCGAGGCAGCCATTTCTTCCACCGATGAGGCTTGCTCTGTGGCACCATTGGCCAAACTCTGTGCCTTGGAATTCAATTCAACACTGGCCGAAGTTACCTGGTCGGCACTTTCTTTAATTTTTATCATTATTGAATTGGTATTTCTGGCCATAGTTCCAAGGGCGCTTAATAACTCACCCACTTCGTCCTTCCGTTCAGTATCAAAACTCAGGGCAAGGTTTCCGGCAGCCATTTCTTTGGCAAACCTAACACTTTCAATAATTGGTTTTCGAATGGAATTGCTGATAAGGTAAACAAAAATGGCCGAGCAAATCACGATTAAAAGCAAAGCAATTGAAAGGTAAAGCGTAGAAGCGGAAGTAATTACATTGGTTGTTTCGGCATTTTCAAAAAATGAATCAAAAATGGTATCCGATAAGGCAAGTATATTTCCCAGAATGTTCAAAGCCAACTCTTTTGTTTTAAGTTCAAGCAACCTGGTTTCTTTTTGGTTGGCAGAATATTTTAAAACCAATTCGTTTAACTTGTTATTATTTACTGAAGTTTGAATAAAATTCTCTAATTCGTCCAGCCGGCCAATATTTCTTTCTGTTTTCTCAGATTTAATAAGATAAAGAATTCTTTGGATATCACTAAGGTTTACATTTCCATCGGCTGAAAACCTGAGAATTTCGTCCTCATAGCCAAAAGATTGCAATGCTTTGGCTGTGTATTTTTCAAAAAGGAGATCAAATTCTTCAAGTTGTTTTTTAACCAGTTTTGTTCTTTCCTGGGCGGCTTCAGAAAGGCGGGCCGATTCAGCATTCTTTTCGATAAGCTCAACTGCCGACCGGGTCCAGTTTTTTCTCATCATCACCTTGTCGCTGAAAAAACTATTTCCGGAATATTGATAGCCCATTAAATAATACAGCACCTCATGCCAGTTTTTATCGGTTTTATAAATATTGTTTACTACGGGCAGGTATTTTTCAGAAAGTTCCTTCGTGTTTGAATTAATCCGGTTAAGGTTGTTAATGGAAATTATTCCTATTACCAGCGACAATAAAATTGTGACAGACAGGGCAATTGCCAGTTTACCTGAAAGCTTGATATTTTTCCATTTCATTGAAAAGGGTATTATATTATTTAATCCTAAATATATGAACTAATTTGAAAAATCGGAAAGTACTCTTTGATTTTTTACTTCCCGAAATTGTTTTATACTGCCTTTGTACTTTTGCATTTGATTCTAATAATTACGAAGATTAAAAATTCAAGAGAGGAAAACAAAAATATTTCTTAATTTTACTTGGCTTAAAACGTAGGGTTATGATAGGTTTTAATAGAATAAAAAAACTCATATTTATTTTGTTTGCATTGATTATAGTGGCAATTGGATGCAAGGAAGAAGAAAAGAAAGTTAAAATAGGATTTCTCATGGATTCATTTGCTGTTGCAAGATGGAAAAGGGATTTCAGTTTTTTTGAAGAGAGAGTAAAGAAACTTGGGGGCGATGTTGTTGTTAAATCGGCGGATGGAAATGATTTAACACAGCTTAACCAGGCTATTGAATTGCTCGATCAGGAAGTGGATATCCTGGTTGTGGTTGCAGTTAATTCAAACACAGCAGCTGCAATTGTACGTGAAGCCCATAAAAGGAGCGTAAAAGTTATCGCCTATGCACGTATCATAAACAATTGCGATTTGGATTATTATACCACTTTTAATGTTGAAAAAATTGGAGAATTACAGGCAAATTTTATCACTTCCAGAATTCCAAATGGCAGGTTTATACTCATTAATGGCGATATTGCAGATATAAATGCGGTAAAAGAATACAATGGAGTACGAAAAGTGCTTGATCCTATGGTAGATTCAAAAAAAGCGAAAATCATTTATTCCGGTTTTATGGATTCATGGTCTGGTGACGAAGCTGCCTTTACTGTGAATGAAATTATAGGTCTTTACGGAAAGAATTTTGATGCCATTTTTGTAGCCAACGATGGCATGGCTAAAAATGTAATTGAGGTTTTACGTCAGAAAAATCTTGCCGGTAAAGTTCTTGTAACCGGTCTTGATGCCGAAGCCGGAGCTTGTCGTATGATATTATCTGGCGAACAAAGCATGACGGTTTATATGTCAATTAAGCAACTGGCCTACAAATCAGCTGAACTTGCCATGGAAGTAGCAAGAAAATCATCAGTTTCAGAAAAACTGGGTAAAATAAACAATGGTAGAAATGACATCCCGTCACTCATGCTCGATCCGGTAGCCGTTGACAAGGACAACCTTGAAACAACAGTAATTGCTGATGGGTTCTTAACTATGGAGGAAATTCAAAATTCTGAATTCTAGTTGTTGATAATTAAGGGCACTGATAATGGCCACATTGAATTTTAAATTAGATCTTCTGACAATAAATTTAGTGATAACCGGATACTTAAGAGAAAGACTCTTAATGGAATCAAATCCTGCCATCCGGATATGATTTTTGTGAATTTAAAAACCTAATTATTGCCCGTGAATGGGTTTTCACAAATTAAATAATAAAGAATCAACAGGTTATGAAATAATCATCATTTTATTTCTAAATACACTCAGCTGGGAATTTTTTTGAAATCATTAATTTTCATACACTTTTCTACACCTGCATCCATTTGGTCAATTAAAATTGTCCTTTAATGAATAGAATTACTTTGTTTCTAAATTTTTTCAATCGTAAAAGTTTTAATTGAATTAAATTTCGGGAGATAACTAAAACCGATGGAAGTATGAAAAAACTTTACACTTTAATTAATGCAATCTTTGTTCTTGTCATTTTTTTTCCTCTAAACATCAGTGCGCAAAGAACTTGTGCAGCACATGATCACATGCTGGAACAATTTGCAGAAAATCCTGTAATGTTGCAAAAATCTATTGAACTGGAAAATTTTACAAGGCAATATGTCGCAACTCATTCTACCTTAAAAGCAGGTGAAACCAGGACAATTCCTGTTTATGTCCATGTAATCTACCGACTTTCGCAGGAAAATATAAGCGATGCCCAGATTGCATCGCAAATAACAGTTTTAAATTTGGATTATGGGTCAACCAACCCTGATTTTACAATGATTCCTGCTGAATTTACAGGGGTTTCATCTCCCGGTACCGGAATACAGTATGTTTTGGCAGGTGTTGATCGTAAATATGTGAACCGTACTGCCTGGGGTACCAACGATGCCATGAAAATGCCTTCTCAAAATGGAGTTGCACCGATAACACCAGAAACACACCTAAATATCTGGGTTTGTAATATTGGCGGAGGGATACTAGGTTATGCTCAATTTCCAGGGGGCAACTGGGCAACCGATGGTGTTGTAATATCCCCGCAGTATTTTGGCAGTTCAACTTACAATGATGGGTCATTTTATTTGAGCGTTCCTTTTGATAAGGGCAGGACAGCAACCCACGAAATAGGGCACTATTTAAATCTGCGTCATATCTGGGGTGATGGCCCATGTGCTAATGATTATGTTGATGATACGCCAACTTCGCAGGCTCCATATTACGGATGCCCATCTTATCCTCAGGTTTCATGTGGCGGAAGCAATATGTTCATGAATTACATGGATTATGTAGATGATCCATGTATGTATATGTTTTCACAGGGACAGGAAGCCAGGATGTGGGCCTGCCTGAATTCGAGCAGGATTAATTTGGGAGCTACAGGTGGCAATCCTGCACCGGTTGCAAATGCGAATGGACCTTATAATTCAACAGTAAATACTTCCATCAGTTTCAGCAGTGCCGGCTCTTCTGACTCAAACGGAACAATTGCCAGCTATTCCTGGTCATTTGGAGACGGGGCTACCAGTGCACTTGCCAATCCTACACATGCCTATACCGCCGCCGGAACGTATACAGTAAGTCTTACCGTAACTGACAACGAAGGGGCAACAGGTACAAATACCACAACTGCCACTATTACTGCTGGTTCTACAAATCTTCCGCCCATTGTCAATGTAAATGGACCTTATACTGGAGTTGCTGGTACAGCTATAAGTTTCAGCAGCGCAGGCTCTTCAGATCCGGATGGTACAATTGTAAGCGGTTTATGGAATTTTGGGGACGGTTCTACAGTTGCTAATGTTACAAATCCGACGCATACCTATACCAGTGCAGGAACCTATACAGTGGTACTTTCAATAACCGACAACAGGGGTGCCACGTCTACGGCAAGTACAACAGCCACAGTTTCTGGTGGAACGCCTACAAATCAGCCTCCGGTGGCAAATGCTAACGGACCATATGCCGCATTGGTTGGTGTAGCAATAAATTTCAGCAGTGTGGGTACTTCAGATCCTGATGGTACAATTGTTAGCGGATTGTGGAATTTTGGGGACGGTACAACTATTACCAATGTTGCCAATCCAACACATGCCTATACAAACCCGGGTACCTATACGGTGGTATTATCCGTTACTGATAACCGGGGGGCTACCTCTACATCATCAACCACTGCAACCATAACCACAAATAACCCGGTAAATAATCCTCCTGTGGCATTTTCGAATGGTCCTTATTCGGGAAGTATTAATAATTCAATTTCATTCAGTAGTGCAGGATCTACAGATAATGACGGGACTATTGTAAATTATTTATGGAATTTTGGGGATGGGAGTACCAGCAGCTCAGCAAATCCATCCCATACCTTTGCCACTGAAGGAACATATTCGGTAAGTCTCACTGTTACAGATGATGACGGAGCCACAGACGTTGATCAGACAACGGCCACAATAAGTTCTGGTTCTGGTGGACAAACAACCGTTTTACTTGAGGGCTATTTTGAAACAGGTTGGGACGGATGGTCTGATGGAGGCGTTGATGTTGAGAGATATAATGGATCATTTTCGTACGAAGGTAGTTATTCCCTTAATTTACAGGATAATTCCGGAGGTGCTTCAGCTACGCTATCTCAGATAAGGGATGTACGTAATTATGATCAGATTTCAATAGATTTTTATTTTTATGCAAACAGCATGGAAAATGGCGAAGATTTTTTCGTCGGGTATTATGACGGAGTGGCCTGGAGAAACATAAGATCTTATGTGTCAGGGACTAACTTTGTTAATGGCAGTTTTTATCACGGAAATGTGGTAATTAATAAAACGGATTATGCTTTCCCTGCCAATGCGAGGTTTGCCTTCCAATGCGATGCCAGCGATAATGATGATGATATTTATATCGATGCTGTTGTAATTAGCGGAATCACCGGAACAGGAAAATTGGCTGAAAATACAATTGAAAAATTGAATGATTATTCTGATTTTAAAATGGCCAATAATCAGAAAGCCAAACTTTCCATTTATCCAAACCCGGTGCGCGAAATTTTAAATATTGGATTCGCGGAAATTGAATCATCAAAAGTGGAAATTTATTCCTTAAAGGGTAGTTTGATGAAATCAGTATATTTAAATTATGACAATTCAAATATAGATGTAAGCGATTTAAATTCAGGCGTATATATAATTAAACTTACAAATAATTCGGAAACAATTTACAAGAGATTTGTAAAAGAATAAACCATATAAAATTTAAAAGGGCAGTCAGTTTAGCTGCCCTTTTTTTTGTCTATTTGAATGCCCTTTCCTTCAGAAATACAATGTTTTTTTTCGCAGTTTCATTGTCTCCCCAAATTTCAAGGGCCCTGCGGTTAGTCTGAAGGGCCAGCTTGTATTCACCATAATATTGGAATACTGAACCCAGGTTTGTATAAGCCAGCGACAATTGCCGCGGGGTATCTTTTTGCGCCAAAACAATTCCATCCGCTCTTTTATTGATTACTTCCACAATATTACAATTGGAAAAAATGCTGTCGTTTGTATTATAATACTTTTCAATTTTAATAATTATTTCATTTCTTGACAAATGTTCGTATTCCTCGAGCCAGTTTTCGAAAGTACGGATGCTTTTAACTGAAAATAATTTTGCACTATCGAGGTAAATTGTCCTTAGTGAATCATTAAATTCAGAAGTAGCCATGGTGAGCCAGTTAACAGCTTCACTATTTAGTACCAGGCCAGTTTCATATGAATTCCTGTAATCTTCGAACTGGAAATAAATATTTTCAATGGTTTTAAGTGTGATGGCAATTTGTCTGCAATCTTTTTCTTTAAGTAGCTTATTGTAGGTTTTGTACTCTTCCCTGGTTTTTGCAATCCTGGGATCGAATGAATCTTTGCCAGATTTATAATAAAACAGCGAAATGCTGGCCGCTGCAACGCATAAAATCAGTGTCACTAAAATTATTGATCTTGTTGAATTTGATATTTTCATTCTAATTAATAATTAGCCAAAGATTTAATTTTTATCCTGGATTAGGATTAATTATATTGCTTAAAACCAGGTTTTTGAATGGAGTAAATTCGTTCATAAATTTTGCAACAAAAGAAATAAATTTGAGAAAAATAACCAGATATTATTTACGAAATTATGTATTTTTTAGATTTTCAGGTAAGCAAATTGGGTGAGATTTAAATTAAGACCTTTTTATCTTAAAATTATCGATAAAATCATTTTACATACAGGAAATAAGAGATATAAGTATTTCAAAGAAAATATTATTAAAAAAAAATGTATTTTTATCTAAAAAAAAAAAATTGGAATCAATAAAAGAAATATATAAAATAGGAAATGGTCCATCAAGCAGTCATACAATGGGGCCTCAGAATGCCGCAGCTATTTTCAGTTCAGGTCATCCGGATGCTGATCATTTCAGGGTTTATTTGTATGGTAGTTTGGCACTTACGGGAAAAGGTCATCTTACCGAGGTGGTAATTCAAAAAACTTTGCCCAAACCTACTGAAATCATCTGGAAATACGATGAAGAACTTCCTCTTCATCCAAATGGGATGGTCTTTGAGGCTTACAATGCCGCAAATCAAAAAATAGCGGATTGGGAAGTATACAGTATTGGTGGTGGTGCAATTATTGATAAGCATTCAAAAAAAAATATTAAAAAAGTTTATACCCACCAAAGTATGCACGAAATATTGGATTACCTGGAAAATAACGGGGGCACTTTTTGGGAATATGTATATAAATTTGAAGGCGAAGAAATAAAACAGCATTTGGAGACCGTGTGGCTTGCTATGAAAAGTGCCATCAGACAAGGGCTGGATAACGAAGGAACCTTGCCGGGTATATTAAAAATGCCGAGAAAAGCATCGTCATATTATGTGAAGGCCCGTATGCAGAATCGTTTTGCTGAGGATAACACCTATCTTTTTTCGTATGCACTTGCCGTTTCAGAAGAAAATGCAGCAGGAGGAAGGGTGGTAACTGCCCCCACTTGTGGCTCATCAGGTATTTTGCCAGCCATACTCTATTTATTTGCAAAAAACTACAAATTTTCGGATGATAAAATTATACACGCCTTAGCTACAGCTGGATTGGTAGGAAACCTGATAAAAGAAAATGCTTCAATTTCCGGTGCTAAAGTTGGATGCCAGGGCGAAGTAGGAGCAGCCTGTTCAATGGCAGCAGCGGCAGCCACCCAATTACTTGGAGGCACAATTTATCAGATTGAATACGCGGCTGCATCAGGTTTGGAACACCATCTTGGCCTCACCTGTGATCCAATAGCAGGATTGGTGCAGATTCCATGCATTGAACGGAATGCATTTGGAGCACAAAGGGCGCTTGATGCCGCACTTTATGCAATTCATTCGGATGGCAGGCATTTTGTATCTTTCGATAATGTGGTAGAAGTGATGGAACAAACTGGAAATGATTTGCCCAGCCTATACAGGGAAACTTCGCTCGGGGGCCTTGCTGCCCTTGGATTAAAAGGTAGAACAATTAATAAAAAAAACAATAGCTAAAACCAAACTAATATAAAAATGGACCAGGAATTTAAAAAAGTTTACGACATTGCGAATGCTAACATTTTGCTTGAACTCGATTTGCCTGAGGATAAAAATTTTATGACAAGCACAAAAGTTTTTTTTGATGCTGTTAAAAACCTTGATGAAAAATTCGGAATAAATGAAAAACTGACGAAAAATCTTTATTTTATTAGTTCTGAACTCGTACAGGCGGTTGTGCATAACGGGTATTTTGATAATAATCTGTTTACCAATTGCGTAAAGATTAGCCGGCACAATGGTAAATTCTACCTTCTGAGCCAAAATCTTGCCCCGAACAATAAAATTGAAAGGATAAATCTTAAATTCATGGAAGTTAACAGTTGTTTTGATGCTTCAGATTCTAAAGAAGAATTGCAACTCAGGTATAAATATAAACTCAAAAATACCCCCATGACAAAAAGAGGGGTAAGCGTAGGCGTACTTGATTTGGCCAGGCGTTCAATGAATAAACTCTTGTATGACTTTAAACCGGTTAATCGCGAATATTCAATTTTTACAATAATATGTACAGTTGACGAACAGGAAAAATAAATAGTCATTTGCTTGTAAAAGAATAAATTAATTAGTTTGAAATGGTAAGAATTCTGACTTTTTTGGTTTTAATAAACCTTTCTGTCCTTTTAAGCGCACAGAACTGTAAAACGGTAGTATTAACAGCCATAGATTCATCCTGGATAAAAAATGATACCTGTTCGATTGATTGGTATACCGAAAGGGAAAAAGGAGTTAAAATCTCACGGCAGGTTCAAAACCTGGTACTTATTGATGTCGATTTTGAAAAAGCTTTGCTTGAAACCGTTTATGAAAATCCTGAAAATATTAAGTCGCTTTCAGTCATTCAAAAACAAACAGATTATTGGGGAAAAGATCTGGCTGAAGTTATCAGGAAAAAACTGCCTCGAGTTCAGAATATTGTAATAGGATCAGACTATATTTCGCCTGAAAATTATCTTGAACTAAAAAAATTGTTGCCAAAAGTAAAGTTTGGTTTTTTGGGAAACAGAACCGATCTTGACCGGCAATATAAGTGTATTTCAACCACTGAACCTTTTGATTATGAGAACCAACGCGATACTTTTTTTCTATTGGGCTATGGTTTTGATGGTTTTGAATCGTGGAATGCACTGTTTGCCCTCAATTATGAAACTATAGAAACTCTGGTAATTGATTTTCAGTGGGATTATAAAGGAGCATTTGATTTCAAAGGATTTAAAAAGTTAAATACCCTTGTGCTGATGAATTATTTTGAGTTTAAGAGTATAGACAGGATTTTAACAAAAATTACCAGGAATCCTAATTTAAAAACTATTATTTTAAGAAAATGTGACATCCTGGATGAAGACAAAAGCAAACTAATTCGTAAATATTCAAAATATAAAATACTATCGGATTAACAATTAACTTATTGTTTTTCAACTAATAACAATTTATATTAAACAGAAAAATTCTGATTAGTTCCAGCTTGCAAATAATTCATTAATTTCTTCAATATCAAAATAATAAGGATCGAAATCTTCGCCGAGCCATTCAAGTGTTTCTTCAAAATCTTCATGTTCCGGATTCGTTAATGTATTCAACAATGCAGCATAGCCACTTATTCCTCCGCAATCTTCAGGCGGGCAATTGTTCCTGCCACCTGTGCACCTTGGAATAAGTAATCCTTTTTCATTTTCAATTATCTTTTCGAGTGTAATGGTATGGTTCCACGAATCTCCAAAATCATATTCATAATAAAACTTATCCTTTTCATGTTTCAGGATGGAGTTGAGCCTAATATCTGCTGAATCCTGAGTGTTTTCAATATAAAGATCCTTTGGGGCATAGCTTTTTTTGCCATGAATAAATTGGTGGAGATGAGAATTGGTCCAACCCATGGATATCTGAATTATCCAGTGCAATTTTTCAAGGCTTGTATCGGGGCTTACAACTACTCTTCTCCATATTTTAGGAACTGAATGGTTTAAATCAATCTTTAGGGTGTAAGCAAGAAATGACATATTTTATTAAATATTAAATTTTTAAAATTCAACCCATTAACAGAAACAGCACCGATATTAAGCCAAAAATTTATGTATGAAGCGTAAGAAATCCTGGTACCCAAACTTAATCGGTTTTATGAATAAAAAGAAAAAGAAGTTTTAATAAGCTGAAATATAATTAATTACCATTTTTATTTTATTTACTCAAATGTGGATAAATATAATGTATTATTTTAAAATTTAATCCATATTCGATTGTTTACCTGAAATTTCGTCAATTTCTATTTTCCAAATCCGGACTGTAGCAATCATTTTATCCGTAAATTCCCAGTCTTTTCCTGAATATTTTTGCATAATTTTATTTAAGGCGTAAGCAGCTTCATTGCTTTCAATAATTTCGTATATGCGTCCAAATCCAATAACGCTTTGATAAATTGTACTCCATTTGCAAGCAACTGAAGGGTGTTCAATCGTTTTAACATTAATGTCCATTTCAAAACAAACCCGATTATTGGTTTCAATGTAGTCAATTTTTTTACCTTCTTTTGCCGTGTGCAGATAAATGCATTTTCCATCGTATCCAAATGATAGAGGAACCAGATAGGGCTGGTTGTTTTTACAAAATGCAACCCTGCAAACCAGAGCTTCGCCAATTATTTTTTCCACTAATTCTTTTTTAACAATTTCTTTATCTGCTCTTCTCATTTTAATGGTTTTTGACAAAACTATTGAATTAAATTCTACATTTGTAAGGCGCATAAAAAAATTTAAAAAACAAATGGTGTATATAGTTGTTAAACCCTGTTAACAGAATAAAAATTAACAAATCCAAAAAAACAAAATTTAATGGAAGCGATATTTATCGAAAGAAACGGAAAACCGGAAAAAGCATTTAAAAGGAAGAGCATAAATCTTGCGGCACCACTTGAAGGAGAAGTAAGTATTGAAGTGGAAGCTTTTGGGCTAAATTTTGCAGATGTAGTGGCCCGTTTAGGGATGTACCATGAATGTCCTCCATTGCCTGCAGTTGTTGGATATGAGGTAGTAGGAAGGGTAATAAACAAAGGCAAAGGTGTGGCAGAACCTGAAATAGGGGACAGGGTAGTGGGATTTACTATTTTTGGTGGATACGCCACACATGTTAATACCAGTGCGAAAGGGGTAGTCAAAATTGATGATGATTTCAATACAGGTAAGGCATTGGCATTGGCCGTTCAGTATTGTACTGCATTTTATGCTTCGAATGTGGCCATCAATATTTTTGAAAATGAAAAAGTTCTGGTTCATGCTGCTGCCGGTGGTGTTGGAACTGCACTTGTACAATTATGTAAATTAAAAAATTGTAAGATTTTTGGTACTGCGGGTTCAGATGAAAAATTAGCATATTTAAAAAAAATTGGCGTAGATGTGGCTGTAAATTACAGGGATCAGGATTTTAGCAAGGTCATTGATGAAAAGCTGGATGTGGTTTTTGATTCAATTGGAGGGGCTACTTTAAAAAAAGGCTTAAAAATGCTCGATTATGGTGGAAGACTGGTTGCTTATGGCGCTGCCTCGCAACTTGAAGCAGGCAACATATTTGGCAGGATAAAATTTGGCTTGTCATTTGGATTTTACCATCCTGCTTTATTTATAATGAACTCGCGTACGCTTGCTGGTGTAAATATGCTTAAAATTGGAAAGTTTAAACCGGATATACTTCAATATTGCATGAAAAGCGTTGTAAAACTGGCTTCGGAAGGAAAAATAGATCCTTATGTCGGGGGAATGTACCCGGTTGAAAAATTAAATGAAGCCCATACTGACCTCGAGAATAGAAAAACCATTGGAAAAATTGGTATAGTTTGGTAATTCAATAAAAATATTTAACCTAAATCTGCATACAATGAAAACAAAAATTAGTCTTTTATCCCTTCTTTTATTAAGCACCACCCTTATTTTTTCACAGATTATTATTCATACCGACGGAAATGATACAAAGGCCATCATTTCATTTATCGCTTCGGATGAATTTAAAGGCAGAAAAACCGGTACACCTGAAGAAATTAAAACGGAGGAGTTTTTTGCCGGAGAATTCAAAAAACTCGGACTAAAACCTGCAGGAGAGAATGCTACATATTTTCACACTTACAACATTTCAGATTATGAAGTAAAAAACGGTGAATTAAAAATTGGAGACCGCAATTGCCTGATGGGGTTCGACCTGGATTTTAATGTTGCATATAACAGTTTAGGTGGAAGTGGAACCGGCGAAATTGTATTTGTAGGATATGGAATTAATGCTCCGGATAAAATGAGGATTGACCTTGACAGCGTTGATTTAAAAGGGAAAATCGCATTGGTTTTAAGAGGTTGTCCGGCCAATAATTTTGAAAAATGGGGAGAAAAAGCCATTGATTCGGTAAAAGTAATGGATTGTTATAAAAGGGGAGCCATTGCCGTACTTTTTTTTGAACCAACTAATTACAATATAAATCAATACAGGTTTAACGAAAACAGACTTGCTTTGTATGAGAAAGTGAAAGATTTTCCGGTTTTAAACATTCGCGAACATGTAGCACAGTACATTTTGAATGGTACTCAATTACCTTATTCCAGAATGATTAGGACAATTGATGAAAAAAGCAGTTCATTGAATACCGGGAAAATTGCTACCTTAAAAGTTGAAATAAACGATGTAAAGTTGAAAGCCAGAAATGTACTTGCTGTTTTACCAGGATCCGATCCCAAACTAAAAAACGAATTCATCATTATAGGCGGGCATCTGGATCATGTTGGTGTAAATGCGAAAAATGAAATCAGGAATGGAGCCGATGATAATGCCTCTGGAGTAGCAGTTACACTTGGTATTGCAAGAGCAATGGCAAAGAATAAATTTAAACCAAAACGAAGCATAATATTTGCCTGTTGGTCGGGTGAAGAAATGGGTTTACTTGGTTCAGAGGCCTGGTGCGAAAAACCAACAATTAACCTTTACAAAACTGTGGTATATTTTAATTTGGATATGGTGGGACTTGGTGATGGGGGTTTAAATATGCCCGGAACACTTTTTGCGCCTGAAGTAACTGAATTTATCAAACAAAATACAAGAAAAGATCAACTCGAAAAAATTCATTGGAGCGATGGTGGATTGGGAGGAAGTGATCATAATCCATTTTTATTGAAGGGAATTCCAGCCTTTGCCGGTATGACTTCAGGTGATCATCCTGACTATCATCAACCGGCGGATGATCCGGATAAAATAAAACCTGAAATTGTTGAATTTGTTGGTGATTTTATTGGAACTTCAGCTGCAAACCTTGCTAATTCGAAGAATAATTTTATTTCACAAAAAAGATTTAATGAAAATAGAGCTCAGCTTAAAGCTTTACGAACTCTTTTTCCTATTTCATACAATAATTTTGCCGGGATAATTGAAAATTCAAAAGTATCACTTGCTTCTGTAAATTTTTCTGATGGGTTGAAAGGCACTTCAGAAGAAAACTTTATTTCACTTTTGAAAAGTCTTTACGAGGCAGAAAACAGGACTCAGTTATCTATAAAATGGTCTTTTAAATATACCGCTTTTGATGCTTTAACCAGAATGAGAAGAAACGCTGGTACTTCTATTCTGGCAGGTTTTAATTTTAGCGCTGTGGGTTTTAACCATCTCTATATTAATGCATTATCTAAAAATGGTTTTAGACTGGGAATTATTGATGAAGGGTTTGCAAACCTTCAGGATTTGAAAGCACAGGAAGAATTTTTAAACCTTGTTAACAAACTGAATATTGGTGTTTTAGTTTCAGCTGATGATATAGAAAAAACTAAAGTTGCGCTCGAAAAATCAAAATTTCCTATAATGGTTCTGACAAATTCAAATCAGAAAATTACAGATGAAATCAAAAAATTAGTAAAAAGTAATGGTCATTTTATTTCGTACCTTGTTGATGTACAATCTACATTTCAGGAAAATTTGGATATCATAAAAGCACTTTATAATGATTTGGGTTCTGAAAACCTGATTTTAACCTGCAATTTGGCCGATCAAAAATCGGTTGATCTGTATAAATATATAGCTATTGAACTTGAAAAAACTTTATCCATTGATAAGGCAAAGAAAATTACTGAAGAAAATCTAAATATTTTTATTGGCAAATCAATTCAGGATTACCCTGTAAAACTTACATGGAGATAGGATTTATTCAACAGGAATATTAAAAATATTAAAAGCAGGAGATAGAAAAAAGAGCTTTTTTTAATTCTCCTGCTTTTAACATTATAACGATGGTTAAAACTTTGAGAAACGAAAAAATATTAGTCCCAGGTATATTTCCAGCTGCCATCAGCTTGTTTTTTCCAAACAGTATGAAAAATGCCTTTATCTTCTATGTTTTTCCCAGTTGAATCAGTAAAAGACCATGTATAATTGCCATAGGTATAACCCAAATCGCCTGAGGAAGCAACATCCACAAAATCAGCCGTCCATTTCACAGATACATTATCAAAATTGCTGCCTTCGTAGTGTTCTTTAATTTCAAGTTTTCCTTTAAGAAGCTTGTTCCCACGATGAATAACCGCATTTGAGTCGGCAAAAAAAGAAAATGCTTCGGGTATTCCTTTTTCAGCAGCCATTTTCTCAAAATCCTTTTCCGCCTGCATAATCTGTGCTTTTAAAGTTTCTTTGTCGGCTGTGTTTTTATTATTTGTATTACAAGCAAAAATCAAAACCAGACAAAAGATTGCTAAAAATTTAATTTTCATACTGTTATATTTTTTAGTTATTGGTATAAAAATCAAATCTACTAAAATTGCAGAATATTTTAATCAACAATTTAAGAATTAAGGCAAAAAAAAGTCCACCTGAAAATGGGTGGACTCAACGTTTTTAAATATAAAACCAGTTATTTTTTAGTCTTGTCGTCAGAACATTGTTTTGATTTATCGCAACAAGACTTGTTTGATTTAGAACAGCCTTCTTTTTTAGTTGTAGTTGTATTTTTCTTTTTTGTTTTGGTGGAATCGGTAAACATTCCTGTATTATTCACTTCCTGGTTTGAAGTAGATAAGGCAGGGGTGAAAGCGAAAGCCAGACCCGTTAATCCTGCAATTAAAACAACTATTATAAGCTTCTTCATTTTTTTAAATTTTAGTTTAAGATTAATTATGGTTTCAAAAATAGATTATTTTTTTTAGAAACAAATCCGAAATAGTATAATTCGTGTTAAGCCTAAGTTAAAAAAAAACCGGGTACAATTATTTTGGATATCTTTGTGCAGACATTTACTTGTTAAACATATCAAAACCATTGATTTAGCAGCTTCCTGGATGGAAAAAAGAAAATCATACCTGCCACTCATCATTTTTACATTTATTTTTCTTATTCTTTTGGTATTCACACAAATATCGCAATTGATTGAAACTGCTGAAACCGAGAAAAGGCATTTTGCCCAGAGCGTGAAATTATCGTTAAACCTGGTGGCAGAACAAATGTCGCATGACAGGCTGATGTGTAAAAATGTACAGTATTGTTTGCTTGACACCCAGATGGTAAATACCCAGGAACTAAGAAGAACAGAATGGCATAAGGTAGATTCGATAATCCGAATCAATCTTGATCAGTACGATATTAACCTGGCTTATGATTTTGAGATTATAAACAAACAATTGAACCTGCCCCAGGGAATTGGCGATACTTGCGAGGTCTGTTATTCCGAAAGTCTTGAAATAGCGTTGCAGCAAGCAGGTATTGAGTTAATGGTAAAATTTCCTGAAATGAATAAATTTATCATTAAAAGAATCAGTCCCCTGTTTATATCTTCAATTGCGCTCATTTTACTTGTATCTGTTTCTTTTGTTATTACACTTAGCTTATACCTGAAAGAAAAAATACTTGCCGCAAGAATACGTGAATTCATTAATAATATGGTGCACGAATTTAAAACGCCTTTGGCTTCAATTGGTTTTGCCAACAATCGCATCCAAAGCAGTAAGGAGTTGGTAATGACAGAAAAATTGCTGAAATACTCTGGTATTATTGAGGCCGAAAAACGGAAAATGGAAGAAAATATCGGGCATATCTTAGATCTTGCGCAACTTGAGTCAGGTCATCATGTGTTGGAATTTGAAAATTTAAGTTTACCTGAAATAATTAAGGAATGTATAGAGGCCATGCATCCAAATGTTGAGCAAAACCAGGGAGAAATTGTTTTTAAAAATTATAATGATTTCCCGAAAATATCGGGGAGCAGGGTGCACCTGGTAAATGCTTTTTGCAACTTAATAGATAATTCGTGCAAATATTCTGATAAAATTTTGAAAATAAATATTGTTATTCGTCAGGAAATGAGTTGGTTAATCGTTGAATTTACGGATAATGGAATGGGGATTGCAAAAAAATACCAGAAATATATTTTTGATAAATTTTACAGGGTGCCAACGGGAAATGTCCATAATATTAAAGGTTTTGGAATAGGTTTAAGTTATGTTAAAGAAATTGTAAAACTTCATCATGGAAAAATTGAACTCGAAAGCACGGAAGGAAAAGGTACTACTTTTAGAATTTATCTCCCGTCCATTGCCCGTGAATAGATTATAAATTAAGGCTTTTTGGTTTTTTGTCCTTTAACTAAACTAATATTTTATGAACAGGAAAATTAGAATCCTATTGGTTGAAGACGATGTTAATCTTTCATTTCTTTTGAAAGAATATTTAGAAGACAATGGATTTGAAGCAGTTGCATGTGAAAATGGCGATTTAGGATTAGCTGCATGGAAAAATGGACATTTCGATTTTTGTATTTTCGATATTATGTTACCAAAGCTCGATGGCTTTTCATTGTTAAAGGCAGTAAGGGAAAAAGACAAGAAAACGCCTGTTATTATGCTTACCGCGAGATCGATGAAAGAGGATAAAATTCAGGGTTTTAACATGGGTGTTGATGACTATGTTACAAAGCCATTTGATGAAGAAGAGCTTTTATGCAGGATAAATGCAATACTTACAAGGACTGCAAATAAGACAAATGAAAGAAAAGAACAAACCTGCCAGATTGGAAAATATAAATTTGATGCATCGAATCAAGCCCTTATTTTTGGTGATAACTTTAAAAGGCTCACGAAAAAAGAATGTCAGGTGCTGGAAATGCTCTGCCAGTCGAAAAACAGGATAACCAAACGCGATGAAATTCTGAATAATATCTGGGGCGATAATAATTATTTTGCCGGCCGAAGCCTGGATGTGTTTATTACCAAGCTTAGAAAATACCTCAGGGAAGATCCAACAGTTAAAATAGATGGAATTCCTACAGTAGGATACATTTTAGCTGATCAATGATCAATACCGGCAAAGGCAAGAAAGTGATTTGTCAGTTAAAATTGAATTCTATTTCTCAATTGTAGAGTATCAATCAACAGGAATATTGTAAATACCCTTTATAACAATATTTTCAAGCTTTTCATCAGAGAGAATTTCGGTAAAACCATTTGAAACATTTCCGGTTTTTATTTTATTTTTCTTCAGGTAATGAATGTTGTTGCTCACTTTTTCCTGGGTAAAAACAAATAGTTCTTCACCGGCTTTGGCAATTGCTTCGCTATTCACAGCAGGGGCTTTGTATTGATTAGTAATAATTATTGCTTCCACAAACATTTGATTTACAAAATTTTTGCAATCCTCACTATTTATTCTGGCAATGCATGGAATTGATTTAGTTTCAGGATCAATGGATTTCCCAATTGAGATTAATTCTGCCAGAAATATTTTGTTTCTATCATTCAGGTTATAATACCTTACCTTTTGCCCGGATTTTAGTAATGAAAGGTCTTTTTCATATACAGCTAATTCAAGTTGCAACTGATTAATGTCAACAATTTCAAACAGAGCCACATTCGATTCCAGGTATTGGCCCGAAACGCAGTTCTGTGCTGTAATATATCCGCTTATTGGGGCATACATAGGTATGGATGAAAATATGGTACCTCCTTCAACTTTTTGCGTATTAATATTCAATAATTTCAGTTGTGATTTTAACCCTTCATACTTGGCCAATGTACTTTTAAATTCACTTTCAATAGAAATATATTCTTTTTGGGAACCAATTTTTTCGTCATTTAAAACTTTTGCCCTCTGGAAATCCAGTTCTAATTTTTTCAGTATCGCAGATGTTTCGGCAAATTCCTGTTGAAGTACAATTAATTCTTTACTCGAAAGCGAGCAAAGTACCTGCCCTAATTTCACATAATTGCCTATTGAACAACTAATGTTTGATACTAAACCTGAAATATGTGAACTTACAATAGCAATTCCTTTAGGATGGGCTTTGATGATTCCGTTAATTTTTATTATTTCTTCAAAATCAACTGTTTGTAAATTTCCCAATGCCATGCCTTCCGATTCAAATTGTTTATCGGATATGGCTATTAAACCTTCATTTTCAGTTGATTCCTTACTTTCATCCTTACCAGTGCAGGCAAATTGTAAAATAAAGATTTGAATTAACAATATGTGTAAGCTGAAATTACCGCTTAATTTCATAAATTAATTAATTAATAGGTTAAGTAATTTAATTCTAATACTATAGAGTTATACTGATACAAATTATCCAGGTAATTTATTTTAATTTCGGTTGCGTTTTCGATACTTTGAATGTATTGATAAAAATTAATCTCACCAATTCTGAAACTAACTTCGGCTGATTTCAGAATTTCGTTACTTAATTGGTTGTTGTTTTGATTATAATCATCAATAAGCTTTTTATATCTTATTAGCCGGGCATTCAATTCAAAAACTTTATTATTGATTTGCCTGGTGTAATTATCAAATTGGTTTTCGGCAATTGACATTCCTATTTTACTTTGTTTCACTTTGGCTTTTTGATCACCGAAAAAAAGTGGTATTCCAATTCCAAATTCATAACCTGTGTAATTTCTCGAACCCGATTGCTTATTTGAGCCATTAAAAATTCCAATATTTATATCCGGAAGATATTTTTGTTTTTCGAGTTTGGCCAATTCTGTTGAAATAAAGATATTTTCTTTCATTATTTGTAATCCTGGTTCATTCTCAATATTTACCGGCATTGGTTCCAATTCGGTTAATTCCGTAAAACCCACTGAATATAAACTGTCGGATTGTATAAGTGAGTTTAGTTTTTGGTAGGCAATTTCAATATTACTTTTTATTTCTTCGGCCTGAAGTTTAATTTGTTGTTTTTTTGCCTTTGTGTTTAGTGATTCAAGATAGCTTATTTCACCATGCTTTAAGCGGATTTCATTCTGTTTGTCAAAATTTGTATAAAGACTGTCAATCCTATTATAAAGATTTTGCTTATTAAACAAATAAATCAGTTCAATATATGACAACGAAACATTTTTCGATAAAATAAGTTTTTGTTTTTCGTAGTTAAATTCTTCAATGCCAACTGTTTTTCTATTTATTTTGCGTTGTGAAAAGTAAACGGAAGGAAAATTAAAATTCTGGGCCACACCAAAAACATCCAAAGGGTAACCGTTTTCTGCGATATTATTTTCATCCCTCGAATAATAAATATTTGTTTTATCGATATTAAAGGCCACCGGAATTGCGGCTTTGCTTTGATTCACCCTCAGCTCATATGATTTCAGTTCTTTGTTTGATTTTAAGGCCAAATCAACCGCTTCATTCATTGCCAGATTTCTGTTCTGGGCTACATTTGATGTAGGATTTAGTACAAAAAAGAAAATTACTACGGGAACCATTTTTTTTAATACGGGTGGTCTGAGCCGCACACCGTTAACATTGTTAAGAACAGCATACAATAATGGCAAAGCAATCATAGTTAGCATTGTAGAAGTAATTAAACCACCAATTACAACTGTTGCAAGGGGTCTTTGAACTTCAGCCCCGGCAGATGATGAAATAGCCATGGGAAGAAAACCAAGAGCCGCAGAAGCTGCTGTTAATAATACGGGTCTGAGCCTTTCTTTGGTCGCTTTCATAATTAGTTCTTTCATATCCGTAATTCCATGATTTCTCAATTCTTTTAAATGCTCAATCAGAACAATGCCGTTTAACACCGCCACACCAAACAGGGCAATAAAACCAATCCCTGCGGATACGCTGAAAGGCATTCCCCTTATCCATAGAAAAATTACTCCACCTACAGCCGAAAGTGGTACTGCAGTGAAAATCAAGGCGGCATCCTTAAAAGAATTAAAAGCAAAATGAAGGAAAATGAAAATCAAAAGCAATGCCACTGGCACAGCAAGTTTTAACCTTTTTGTCGCATTTTGCAGGTTTTCAAATTGACCGCCGTACTTAATGTAATTTCCGGGCTGAAGTTTCACGCTGGCATCTATTTTACGCTGGATATCTTTTATCACAGATTCCAAATCACGGTTTCGCACGTTGACACTAACCACAACACGTCTATGTGTATTTTCGCGCGAAATTTTTGCAGGGCCCATTGCATAATTAATTTCGGCAAGTTCGCTCAACATTATTTGATTGCCATTGGGCAGAGGAACATAAAGGTTTTTAATATCTTCTATATCCGTACGGGAACTTTTTTGCAGCCTTATTACCAGGTCAAAGCGTTTTTCGCCTTCAAATACATTCCCTGCAATTGCACCTCCAAAAGCCATAGACAGGAAGTTGTTCAGGACCGAAATATTAATTCCATACCTGGCAATTTTATTTCTGTCGTATTTCACAATCATTTGTGGCAATCCGGCAGTTTTTTCAAGAATAATATCTGCTGCACCAGGAATGTCGCTTATCAGGTTTTTTATTTCAATGGCTTTTGAATTCAAATAATCAAGATCTTCACCAAAAATTTTTATTGCGATATCCGCCCTTACCCCCGTAATTAATTCGTTAAATCTCATTTCAATGGGCTGGGTAAACTCGTATTCAATTCCGGGAATTACAGATAATGAAGCCTTAATTTTTTCGGCGAGTTCTTCTTTGCTTTCTGCATTAATCCATTGGTCTTTAGGCTTTAGTTTAATTATAAGATCAATTTCTTCCATTGACATGGGATCAGTTGGTACTTCGGCGGCACCTATCCTCGAAACAGTTTTTTCTATTTCCGGAAAGTTTTCTTTTAAAATATTTTCCATCCGGGTGGTGAGTTCAATTGTTTTTGACAATGAAGTACCGGTTTTTAGTACTGGTTGAATTACAAAGTCACCTTCGTCGAGGGTAGGAACAAATTCACCGCCAATAACAGAAAATAAAATTCCTGTAAGCAGCAGAGATAATAATGCCAGGGCAAAAATAACTTTTTTATGGTTGTACGACCATCTTATAACGGGTGTATAGGAACGGTAGGCAATATTCATTATCCAATTTGATAAGCTTTTTCTCTTTGGCTTTTCTGGCCTTAAAAAAATTGACGCAGCCACAGGTAGCCAGGTTAAACCAAACAACATGGCCCCCATAAGGGCAAAACTGAATGACATTGCCATAGGCCTGAACATTTTTCCTTCAACCCCGCTTAAAGAAAGTATTGGAATGAAAACGATAAGAATTATAACCTGTCCAAATATGGCCGAACTCATCATCTTTGATGCACCTTCGAATGAAATTTTATCAATTAAGCTTTGCCTTTGTTCAATGCCCATGGTATTATAATTATAATTTGCTGTTGTAATGCGGATGGCAATAAATTCAACAATTATTACAGCACCATCTATTATTATTCCAAAGTCAAGAGCACCAAGGCTCATGAGATTTGCATCAATTCCAAAAATATACATCATCGAAATTGTAAATAGCAATGCAAGCGGAATCATTGAAGCTATCACCAGCGCAGATCTTAGATTGCCTAAAATTATTATAACACTTATAATTACAATTAAACAGCCCAGGATTAAATTTTCGGCAACAGTCAGGGAAGTTTTTCCAATCAGTTCGCTTCTTTCGAGGATTGGATTTATATAAATTCCTTCCGGCAAGTTTTTCTGCACTTCGGCCACCCTTTTTTTTACATTATCAATTACTTTTTTCGAATTCGCATTTTTAAGCATCATAATCTGGCCCATTATCTTTTCGCCTTGTCCATTGGCAGTGATTGCCCCAAATCTATTGGCATTCCCAAGCCTAATTTCTGCTACATCTTTTATTAATACAGGAATACCATCCCTGTTTTTTATTATAATTAGGCCAATTTCCTCGAGAGATTTTAAAATCCCATCGCCCCTTATAAAAAAACTCTGGTTGCTTTTTTCAATATAAGCCCCGCCAGAAATGCTGTTATTTTCTTTTAACGCGTTAAAAACGTCGATCAGGGTAACATCAAGACTTAATAGCCGGTCTGGTTTTACGGCAACTTCATATTGTTTAAGCAAGCCGCCCCAGGTATTTATTTCTACAACACCTTCAATTCCAGATAGTTGTCTTTTAACAATCCAGTCTTGTATGGAGCGCAATTCCATGGATGAATACCTGTTTTCATATCCTGGTTTTACATCAAGAATGTATTGATATATTTCACCAAGGCCAGTTGTAATTGGGCCCATTTCAGGATTACCAAATTCTTCGGGAATATTGCTTGCGGCAATTTTTATTTTTTCGGCAATCAGTTGCCTGGGTAAATAGGTTCCCAGGTTTTCGTCAAGCACAATTGTTACCACAGAAAGTCCAAATTTTGACACAGAACGGATTTCTTTAACGCCTGGTAAATTAGACATTTCAAGCTCAACCGGGGCAGTTATAAACTGCTCTATTTCCTGCGTGGAGAGATTGCCCGAGGTAGTAATTACCTGCACCTGGTTATTGGTGATATCAGGTACTGCGCCTACAGGTATTTGTGTGATTGCATAAAATCCAAATGCAGCAATTGTTAAGGTAAATAAAATGACAATTAACTTATTTTTAATGCTATAATGAATTATTTTTTCCAACATACAGGTTAATTTTTTCTTTTTTCAGGGTCGGGGAAAAGGGTTTCAATTGATTTTTATTATGCAATTTAATTGCAAATACAATTTTAAAAAATATCGAAAAAATACAAACTTTAGGTTTACTAACTAAAAGCCGGGCAATTAATAAAATTACTTTCTTGATCTATAAAGTATTAATTAAAATAGAATTTCAATTTATCGCTGGTTAAATTTATAGAAATTTGCTCTTTTTTGGAAGATTATTGCAAGGAACTTTTAAAAAATTTTCAGTAACACAAAATGGTTTAAAGAAATGAAACAAAAGAAATCCACATAGAATTTAAAATCAGACAGTATGTTAAGTTTAATTGATTTTTTTTAAACTAAATAAAAGAAATACCATTTTTTATTATTGAAAAATAAAAACAGATTTGAGCAGAAATTTAAATCCCGCCAGATGAATAGTTTCCAAGACTCATTTTTTATATTTGGATGAATATTCTTTATTTCGATTTAGGTGGCTTAAAAATTTACAACATAATTTAATTTAAGAAGAGTGTAAACAGCAATAAAAAAAAGAAAAACCGTCCGAACAATCGATACAGTACCAAATTGAATATTACTCTGGTTTTTAATCCTTTGGATAACAATATATACCCAAGGAATCAATAAACCAGGAATGGAAACAAAAATCATGAGCTGGTTATTTGGCCAGTTCATGGTAAGAAAAAGAAAGCCAATCAGAACTACGGAGGAAGATAAATCCATAAATTTTTTAATAAACACTTCAATGGGCGCCATTTTATCATTACTGCCAGATGAATACACCGACAAAAAATAAAGGAGTGCGATTCCGGAAAGAACAATAATTTTCAAAATTCCGGGCAGGAAAATATTTAAGCCGTCAAAAATGCTAAAAATGAGTACGATGGCGCAAAAAGCTAAATCATATTTTACAACAAACGATCCGGCGGAGTTCCCTATCTTATCAGAAGTTTTATTGTTTTCCATTTTATATTACATAAAAATCAACCAATACCAAATTCAGTTTTTTAATAACAATTTCCCCTATTAATAAAAAATGAAGTTTACAATGGAATATTTCCGTGTTTGCGGGGCGGATTGGTTTTGTATTTATTACGTGTCATTTCCAGCGATTGGATGAGCTTTTTACGCGTATCGCGGGGCAAAATAATCTCATCAATGTACCCCAATTCTGCTGCTTTAAACGGACTGGCAAATTTCTCCCTGTAATCGGCAACTGCCTTGGTTCTTTCCTGCTCACTTAACTTGTCTTTATAAATAATGTTGACAGCTCCATCAGGGCCCATAACTGCTATTTCTGCGCTGGGCCAGGCAAAATTCACATCTGCACCGATATGCTTGCTCGACATCACGTCATAAGCACCGCCATAAGCTTTGCGGGTTATTACGGTAATTTTGGGAACAGTAGCTTCGGCAAAGGCATAGAGTAATTTAGCCCCGTGTTTTATAATTCCTCCGAATTCCTGGGCTGTGCCAGGCAGAAATCCCGGAACATCAACAAAGGTAACCAATGGAATATTGAAAGCATCGCAAAATCTCACAAAACGGGCAGCTTTAATGGAAGAGTTAATATCGAGTACACCTGCCAGGAACTGAGGCTGGTTGGCAACAACGCCAATTGTATGACCGGCCAGCCGGGCAAACCCGGTTAAAATATTTTGTGCATACAGCGGCATTATCTCAAAAAAATAGTGATTGTCAACTATGGTAGATATGATTTCCTTCATATCATAGGGTTTATTCGGATCATCGGGAACTACGGATTGCAGTTTCTCATCGGCCCTGTTTATATCGTCGAGACAGGGTTTAGCGGGTGGTTCCTCCATATTGTTGGGCGGCAGGAAACTATAAAGTTCACGAATCATTACCATGGCTTGTTCGTCGTTTTCGGCAATCAGGTGGGCTACCCCGCTTTTGGCATTATGGGTAATGGCACCACCCAGATCTTCCTTTGAAACTTCTTCATGGGTTACAGTTTTAATTACATCAGGGCCTGTTACAAACATATAGCTTGTGTCTTTTACCATAATTATAAAATCGGTAATAGCCGGAGAATAAACCGCTCCACCGGCACAAGGCCCTAAAATGGCCGAAATCTGTGGCACAACACCCGAACTCATTACATTTCTGTAAAAAATATCGGCATATCCAGCCAGGCTTTCCACACCTTCCTGTATACGCGCACCACCTGAATCGTTTAAGCCGATTACCGGAGCCCCCATTTTAAGTGCCAAATCCATAATTTTAACCACTTTATCAGCATTGGCCCTGCTCATGGTGCCTCCGAATACTGTAAAATCCTGTGCAAAAACATAAACCAGCCGGCCGTCAATTTTACCATATCCTGTAACCATTCCATCGCCCGGAATGCGGTTCTTTTCCATGCCAAAATCGTGGGTACGGTGGAGCACAAATTTGTCAATTTCAACAAAGGAGCCGGGATCAAGCAAATCTATTATCCGTTCACGTGCTGTTTTTCTACCTGCATTGTGCTGTTTATCAATTCTGTCTTGTCCCCCGCCTAATTCAGCAAGTCGGTTTTTTTCATCAAATTGTTTGTATATTTCTTCCATGCTTTATGTTTTAAACTCTGAACTTTAAACTCTAAACTCTAAACTTTTAACTTTAAACTCTACACTTTAAACTTTAAACTTTAAACTTTAAACTCTAAACTCTAAACTCTAAACTTAATACTTCTTAAACTACTCTATCTCAAGCACCACCTGGTTTCCATCCACCAAATCCCCTTCTGAAACAAAAACAGATTTTACAGTTCCATCTTTTGGCGATTTAAACTCACTTTCCATTTTCATGGCTGAAATTACAATCACAGTTTGACCAGCGGTTACCTTTTCTCCTTGTTTAACCAATATTTTAACGACTTTTCCAGGCATAGGGGTCAGTATTGCTCCTGAATCAGATTGAATTCCACCCAGGTTCCGGCTTTGAAGGTATTTGCTTTCTGCATCAATAATTTCGATTTTATAAGCATATTTTCCTGAAAAAGCGGAATAATGTTTTATAGAATTCCCTGGTTCCAGCCAGACATTGATGCATTTGTTATTAAAAATGGCCGAGTAATAGCCACGTTCAATCCTAACCAAATCCAATTCAATTTCTTTTCCATCCAAAACTACCTTTACCATGTTTCCTTTTCGTTCAACAAGGTTTATAGCAGATTTCCTGTCGTTAATTTTTATTTCCATACTTAGGGATTATACTGTTAATTAACATTTTAGTACCGGGTTCTTAATTTCCACCTGGCAAATGAATTGCGATCGATCGAAGTGCCGGTTTGCATGGCTTCCGCCTGTCTGTCTTCGAAATCAATCAGGGCAGCAATAATAGCTATATCTTCAAGAACAAGGTTTTCATCTGTTTTCAGGGTAAGTTCATGACTGTTATTTTCAATAAAATGAGTATTGTATTTTCCAAGCCTGAAATCGCTGGTGTTCATAATCCTTTCAAGAAAAGGAATAGACGATTTAATTCCGCCAACCCGATATTCTGAAAGTGCCCTTTTCATTTTGTCAATGGCTTCAATGCGTGTTGGGGCCCAGGTTATCAATTTCGAAATCATGGAATCGTAATACACGGGAATGGTAAAACCATTATAAGCATACCCATCCACTCTTACGCCAGGGCCTTCGGGTTCAATCAGGTAAATTATTTTTCCCGGGTTGGGCATAAAATTATTTTCGGGATCTTCGGCATAAATTCTGCATTCAATGGCATGTCCGTGCTGTTTTAAGTCTTGTTGACCAAACTGAAGCTTACTGCCACTGGCAACCAGTATTTGTTGCTTAACCAGGTCGATACCTGTAACAAGTTCTGTAACAGGATGTTCAACCTGGAGCCGGGTGTTCATTTCAAGGAAATAATAATTCAGGTTGTCGTCAACAATAAACTCAATAGTACCCGCACCTGAATAATTCACCGCTTTAGCTGCTGCCACCGCACATTCGCCCATTTTATTCCTTACTTCGTCTGTCATAATTGGCGAAGGGGTTTCTTCCACCACTTTTTGGTGCCGTCTTTGAACTGAACATTCACGTTCAAACAAGTGTACCGTGTTACCGAAATTATCGGCAAGAATTTGGAATTCAATATGATGCGGAGAATCGATATACTTTTCGATATACACTGAATCGTCACCAAAGGCTGACATGGCCTCGCTCCGGGCACTTCTTACTGAAGTTACAATTTCACTTTCATTCTTTACCAGCCTCATTCCTTTTCCGCCCCCGCCGGCTGATGCTTTTATCATTACCGGGAGACCAATTTCGCGGATTAACTTAAGCGCTTCGTCTTCCGAATTAATTTTTTCGGTTCCTCCTGGCACCACCGGTACGCCGGCAGCAATCATGGTTTTTCGGGCTGTAATTTTATCACCCATGGTTAAAATGGCATGGGCAGAAGGTCCGATAAAAATAATTCCTTCCTTTTCGCAAAGTGCTGAAAATGAGGAATTTTCAGAAAGAAATCCATAACCGGGATGTATGGCATCAGCGCGAGCTATTTTAGCAGTTTCAATTATTTTTTCTTTTCTGAGGTAAGAGTCTGAAGACGCAGCAGAACCAATACAATAGGCTTCATCCGCAAATCTTACATGAAGGGATGCGCGGTCGGCTTCAGAAAATACGGCCACTGTTTTTATTCCTATTTCGCGGCAGGTCCGCATAATCCTTAAAGCAATTTCACCACGATTGGCAATTAGTATTTTATTTATCATTTTGAGTTTTCTTCCTGTTAATTTTCCAAAAGTTAAAATAGTGCAATGCATAAAAATAATAAATAAAAAATTTTACGCATTCCAATTTTATAAAATTGATTTTTTTTTTTTAATAAAATGATTTTCCCGGACGAAAAAGTGGTCAAAATTATTTTGCTGAAAATACGAATTAAAGCTAAAATAATACAGAAAAAATTTGTTTATTTAATCGATTAAGCATAAATTTGATCCCGGATATAAATTAAAACTACAGATTATGAAAAAGAAACTATTTTTTGGATGCATATTGTTCTCAATATTACTGATTGGAATGACATCCTGCGAAAAAGATCCTACTCCGCCTGTTTGCGATTTTACTTACGTAGCTGACGGACTAACAGTAACCTTTACCTCAGCTTCAACCGATGCTTCTACCTATTTGTGGGATTTTGGCGATGGAGAAACAAGTACCGAAGTAAATCCTGTGCACGTTTATGCCGGTGAAGGTGATTTTGATGTAGTACTCACAGCAACAGGTGATGGCGGCACAGATTCAAAAGAAGAAACGGTTAATGTAATTGCTTCACTCGAAGATGTTAAAAACTTTCTTACAGGGGGCTCCGGCGATGCCAATGGAAAAACCTGGGTACTGGACACCACTAATTATGAAGGCGATGGTGCCAGCGCTGTTGAGCCAAGTATGCTCGTACTTATACCTGTACCTGCTGATTTTTTCGCATGGATGGGAAGAGAAAAACTTGATGCATATAAAGATGAATTCACCTTCAAATATGATGGATCATATTCCATTAATAGCCAAAACGATACAATAGTAGGTATTTCATTATTTGCATTTTTCAATAATGTTACTGCTTTAAACAGCAATACACCTTATGGCACTTGCAGGATAACACCTTTTGTACAACCGGCCGGAGCTACATGGACATTGCATGATGAAGATTTTACAGTTGATGCTATTACAAATCCTTCAGAAATTGCAATTCCGCCCGCACACGGAAATGTAACTTTTTCAGGAAAAAAATGGTTGTCCTTCTCAGCTGGTTCGTATTTTGGATATCTTGATTTTACAACATCCAGCCACATCCTAATCAAATCAATCTCTGCAACTGAAATGAAAGTAGCTTTGATGTTTTGTATGTATTTAGGTGCTGCCGACCCTAGTGGAACCGGGATTCCTTACGCAAATCTGCCTACTCATATTTTCCATATGACCTTTAAGGCAAAACCATAAGTGACTCTTCTAGATTAGATTTTTACTGGCCAGCAAATCTGTTAGATTAACTTTCAGGTAAATCTGGCCAGTTTTATTATTTTTAGTTTATTAATTAAATGATTTGTATGATGAAAAAGCTCTTTAAAATCCTGATTGTTATAGGAATTCTTGCAATCATTATCTTTCTGGTGATCAACCAACTGAAAGCTCAAAAAGTAGAAACAGAAATTGTGATGAGCGATGGTGTCAGGCTTAGCACAACCCTGTTTGTGCCGAAAGGATGGGGTAAATATCCTGCTGTTCTTGTTCGTTCTCCTTATAACAAAACAGCCGAAGAATGGATGGGCCAGGCATTTAACCTTTTCAGAATAGCTGTTGTATTGCAGGATGTGCGTGGTAAATACAAATCAGGTGGAGAATATTATCCTTTCATCAACGAGCGAAAGGACGGCCTTGAAACACTTCGCTGGATAAGAAAGCAAAGCTGGTCTAACGGGGAAGTGGCCGGATGGGGAGGCAGTTATGTAGGATACACCCAATGGGCTATTTCCGATTCGCTCGACTTTATGACTCTTCTGCTTACCGGATCGAGGCTTTACGACTTTGTTTATCCCGATTCGCTTTTTTCATTGCAAACTGCAGGAATCTGGGGTTTCGACAATGCCTCTAATATGCTTAATGGTTTAAATGAAGATAGTATAAGACATAACCTCTTTATTCTGCCTGTTTCTTCAGCCGATGATTCCACAGTAAAGGATGTTAAGTACTATAACGACTGGTTAGCGCATGAGAAATTCGACAGTTACTGGAAACAGATGGATTTCAGGGGAAAATCAAATGTTCCTGTACTTTCAATAGCCGGTTGGTATGATCTTTTCCTGAAAACACAGATTGCTGATTTTCAAGCCCTTCAAGCAATGGGGAATAATACGGGTAGGATGATAATAGGTCCATTTGCCCACGGTCCGATTGGGGAACCAAACGAATACGGAGGACTTGATAAAACCGGAGATCCAAAACTTATTTTCAAATATGCTAGAAAAATTATCAAAGGCAAAAAAGCCGTGCTTTCTGATCCTCTTAAGGATGCAAAATACAACCTGTTTGTAATGGAGAGAAATGAATATGTCGGATCGGAAACCTGGCCTCCGGCAGAAACTTCAGTTACTCCCTATTATATCGGTCCGCATGGATACCTTGAAAAGTCAGTGCCATCCACCGAAGGAGAACTACGGTATGACTATGACCCTGCCGATCCATATCCCAGCCATGGAGGCACTGCCCTTGGAAAGGGAGTAGGCCCCGCAAGGCAGAATGCAAACACCAGTCGGGCAGATCAATTGGTCTTTAAAATGAATATTGAAAAAGAACCACTCGTTCTGCTTGGACCTGTAAGTGCAACAGTCTGGCTCACATCATCAGCCAAATGCACCGATTTCTTTGTGCTCCTCCAGGATGAATTCCCCGACGGAAAAATTATCAATATCCAGGAAGGTGGAGCCAAAGTAAAATTTGTCAACGAGATGCCCCAAAAAACTGAAATTTCAGTTTGGGCTACCGGCTACCAGCTGAATCCGGGACATAAACTCAGGATCGTAATAACATCATCGTGGTTTCCCAGGTTTAACCGAAACCTGAACAATTGCGATCCCCTTTCAAGTGCAATAAATATAATAAAGGCTAAGCAAACTGTGTGGTATGGAGCTAAAACGCCCTCTTCAATTAATCTTCCGGTTTACAAAATTTCGGATAAAAAAAGTAAATAATCCTTAGAAAAAAACATGATGGAAAATACTGACAAATCCAACACATTACATTTAAAAGGTTATTCTGAATCAGGTTTGATGCTATTTCTGGCAGGATTTATCATTTTTATGGGCATTATAACCGGTGAAATATTTTATACCCTTCCGTTTAGCACACGGTCCAACTACATTAGCGAACTCGCTGCTGCCTTGCCTCCGAATCCTACCCCTGTTTTATCGGCAAATATATTTAACTGGACCTGCATCATTTCAGGGGTTCTGATTATGATTCCGGCCTATTTGATATTAAAGTCGAATAAAAAACTGCTTCTTACAATACCATTAGGTATTTTTGGACTCGGATTCCTGGGAGTCGGATTATTCCCCGGCGATATGCCGCCTTATCATATTATCTTTGCGCTTCTGATATTTCTTTCAGGCGGAATGGGGGCTATCATGTCATTTAAAATGGTTGTCGGTCCGCTACGCTATGTTTTGATGTGTTTTGGAATTGCCTCGCTTATTTTCCTTTTCTTTGGAAAATTCTTTGTGCCTTCGCTCGGCGTTGGCGGACAGGAACGATGGCTGCTTTATCCTGAAGTATTCTGGATAATGGGACTGGGCGGATATTTGCTTGGAACTACGAAAAAAACAGTCTGAAAACAATCAAATCCAATTACACCGGTTCTTATCAAAACCATTGTTGATTGATTCAAAAACCCGGAAGTTAAACTACTGTAAAATCCGGTGTCCTTGTCTCTCCAACAAAACAGGATTGAGGATCGAACTAACAAGGAACACCCAATAAGCTATTCTGGCTTAAGTATCATATTGGTTTTTCCCGAAAGGCTACCGTTCAGTTTTATATTCCGAAATAATTACCTCCTTTTTCAGCGAACGGGGTATTGTACCGTAAGGGAAACCCTCTTTGGAAGCAATAAACAAATTGTGGCGGTTTTTCTTTGTGGCTAACCACTTTCCTATATTCTGCTCGCTTTCGCCGCCCTGAAATCCCGGAACCCAACTGGCATACTTATTCGCAGTGTCGAGAAAGGTTCCGCCATGTTCAAAGTAGCTGTCGAGTAACGAAAACGAAGTATTTTCATCGGTCTTTGACCCGATATACATGGTTCCCAGCCCGAGGCAACTAATAGTCGCGCTTGTATTTCCCAAAGCAATTTCCTCCATTCTTCTATTCTTTCACTAGTTTATACATCTCGCTTGCGGCAAGCAAAAAAGCACCTGAACCATAAGCTTCACTGTCATCGGGACTGACATTCCCCGGACTATGTCCAACTTGTTGCACATATCCCAGGCGCCCTTTGCTGTTTACATTTTTCACCAAAAGTTGCCATGCTTTAAATACTGATTTTTGGTATTTTTCCTTTTCGAGCAATCCCGAATTAATTCCGTAAGCCAGTGCATAACAAAAGAAAGCAGTACCGCTAGTCTCAACACCACCAAAATGTAATGGGTCGAGTAAACTGACAGACCAGTAACCATCGGCATGCTGAAGGGTTATAATTTTTGCAGCCATTTCCTGAAACAGATTTTCATAGAACCTTCTGTTTTTAAAATCTGAAGGTATTTCCTGTAATACTTTAGCGAGCCCACCCATTACCCAGCCGTTTCCTCTCGACCAGAAAACCTTTGCCCCCGTTGGAGTTTTCTGACTGAAAAAATTGTCATCGCGGAAATAAAGATGTTCTTCTTTATCATAAAGATAGTTGTGTGTTATTGTCCAAAGTTCATCCATTTTTTCGAGGTACTTTTTATCACCTGAAACCCTTGAAAACTTAGCGTATGCCGGGGGCGCCATATATAAGGCGTCGCACCAGCTCCACCAGTTATGCCAGTAGCGGTTTCCGGTAAATGTTACATCGGGTTCGACAGGATGCCGCTCAAAATTGGCATCGAGACAGTACCTTGTATTGTCAATCATTTCAGGATTGCCGGTAATGCTGTACAAATCAATGTACATTTGAGCAATTGCAAATACATTGGCATCATACGGCCGGGGCCTGAGCTTCCAATGGTATTGTTTACCCATTTGATACATAGCCTGAAGGTATTTCACTTTTGGGTCAACTTTATACAAGTCAATCAATCCTGAATAATAGGTACCGTAATGCCATTCCCACAAATTGATACCGGTGGGATTAGCCTGTTGCCAGTCGAAGACACGTTCTGCAATTGCAAGAATTGTTTTCTGGTTGGTTTTTTGAGCAAGAACGCTTAAGGAAACACTACAGAAAACCATGCAGATTAATAATGTCTTTTTCATAATTTAGATATTCTTTTAACAATTAACTACCATTCTTTCTGATTATTCCCCCTGCTTTTACGCCATTGGTTACGCCACAGATGCATATCGGTTGGTCCCAAAACAGGCATCAGTTTTCTTTCCTCTTTGGTAAAAGAGCGTGGCAGTTTTTCGGCTTTATCCTGATACCAGTAAGCTACCGACTGCAAATCGAGCGTCAGGCAATTGTTGTGGCCATGTTCAATGCTTGCCCTGATGGAATTGTCGAAATAAATGGGGTCGGAAATGAAAAAACGGTATACGTGGGTCCGTCCGAGCCATCCGGTTTCGTTGTTCACGCGTGGATATCCGTAATAAGGGTGCGAAAAAAGTTCTTTTGGGCACCAGGAAGTATTGAAAAAATCTTCTGTTCCGGTTCCAATCATACGTGGCTGGCTTTCACCATCAATAAAAATCATTTCATCGCCTTCGCCATACCACATGGTCGATGGATTGTTCACATAATAGTTTACGCCTACAAAATGTCCTTTCCCTTTGATATCAGCAAAGAGGTAATTGTCTTTCCCATTAGTATTTTTTCCCTGTGGACCTAAAACACTCCATTCATTTTCTCCTTCAGGGAGGGTTTCGGTTAATTCGCAGTTGAACCAGGCATGGAACCGACCTGTATTTTCGGGCAATTTTTCCATTTCGGTATAATCAATATTGTAATAAAAGTTGTCGATAACCCTCCCCGACTGGTTTTCAATCTCAATTTTTGCCCCGGTTGCAAATGGCATGGCAAAATAGCTGACATAGGATTTACCAGCACCCGGCGCAATAGAAAGCGGAACAGTAACAAAATTGTAGGATTCATTCCAGCCATTTCCGAAAAATGGACCCAGCGGAGATTCCACTGATGGGTAGGAATTGCTATCCCAATACATCCGAAGGATGATATCGTAACGGCTTAACTCGCTCCCTTCGGGGGAAATGGTTATCCAGATTCGGTTAATCACACCTGCTCCTTTAATATTCATTAGTTCAAACCTGTCACCATCTTTAATTTTACCAATAAAATCAGCATTTCCGCCGCTTTTGTCGTGACTGCCAATCTGCCTTGTCTTCAACCCGGATTTTATTTTAGTTAACTGCATCATTTCATTGCCGGGCTCCTGCGAAAACAGGTAATTGGCAAATATCATCATAAAAAGAAAAAGTGAAAATCGGTTCATCTCAACTATTTTTAATGGTTTACTTCAATTTTTTTTCAGTACCCGATACAAGTACTTTTTTGACTTCAATGCTTCCACTGGCTACTTTCATAAACGGTTCATTATTTTTCAGCCCAATATTACCAAAACCGGTTTCTGTGCTCAGAAATGATGTAAAATCGCCAATTTTTGAGTCAATGTAAAGAATTTTATCAATCGCATCATAACGCACACCGGTCAGCCCTTCGAGCATGGCATAACCAGACATAGCCCTTGCATACCAGCTTCCGCACTCATATTCGTTGAATGGATTCCGGATTTTGCCTTCATATCGGTTCCGGCATGTGCGGACAATTTCAATTCCCTTGTCCACTTCACCTTTAAACATCAGATGTCCTGCAACCTGGTATTCAATGCCTGTCCAGACTTCGTTGCTGTAAATAAAAGGGAGCGACAATTTTTCACCCTTTGGCCAGGTGCAAAGCAGTAAACCTCCTTCATTTCCAATGGCATAGGTGGGTCTTTGCGGATTTACATGGTCAACCAGATTTGTCTTTAAATTGTATTTGTAAACAGCATTAAGATGGCTTCTAACCTTTTCGCTGTCAATGATTTCGGGCAAACCACAAACTTTAGCCATCCACATGCCCAATACACCATCCGAAAGGCAGCCTTTTCCATACTGATATTTGGGGCCTTCCTTTTTTAGCAATTCCAGGGCTTCATCGGAATAATTAGTCCTGTAACTTCCTTTGGCAGCATCAACAGGGTTGGGAGAATGCAATCCTTCCCATTTCACTTTTTGAATAAAATATTCCCCGTCGAACAATTCCGATTCCATAAATGCTTTTCCTTTTTTTAACAGAATTTCATATTCCTTGTAAGGATTTTTGATTGCCTTGCTCATTTCAATAAAGGCAGTCAATGCTCCCATGTAAAAGCTATTACACATGCCATCGGGTCCCCAGAATTCAATGTCGTAGGTATTATGGTGTGGCTCTTCGAGATATCCCTTTTTATCGGGATCCCATGTTTTAATGCAATAATCGAGACTCGTTTTTACTTTTGGATAAAGCATTTTCATCCATTCGGTATTTCCGCTTATACGCCAATCCCTGTAAACTTTCATAATTCCGCCCAACTGACCATCGGCTGCCGCGTAAAAATTATGTGGAGGCTCAGAAATGGGCAGGTTTACCCTGAAATTCTGATGACCTTCTGCATTCTGGCTTACTTTGAATTCGGTTTCCCGCATAGTCCTTTCCAGCCCTGGAAAAAGGTGTGATAATGCCTGAGCATAGTTCCAGACATGGGTGCAGCTTCCGTGGCAACTACCTTCGTTGTCGGCACATCCTTCCCAAGCCCATAGCCTTCCATCGGATTGACGCAGGACAGTCGGAGATTTAAGAATGGTAAGATTTGCAGCCACGGCTTCGATTACTTCCGGAGGTAAGCTTGACGAGTAAAAAGCATCACGGAACAGTTCGCTTTTTGTTTTCAAATCGTTATAATTATTTGTCCAATAAGTAATTACTTCTGCCATATTTTGAAATTTAGCTGAATACCAGGGTTTGTACGGAGGAAGTTTTTTATCAGTACCCGGAACATTTCCAATGGAAAGATTCGATTGAGGCATATACCAGCAGAAATTAAGCTTTATTGTCTTTTCCTCTCCCGGTTTCAAAGTAAACGGAACATAAACCGAAGCGCCCATAACGGGCTCACTTTTAGCCTGATTATGCGGCATTGAGCAGTTTTCAATATTTTTCCAGAGCATCATGTAAGGATCAAACCACTCGCCGCGAAACCAGCAATAGTCAACAATAGCTGCAGGATCGTCGGTAAAAACTGCGAATCCTGTTTTTCCTAATTCATTTTTATCCGGAAGATTTTCAGACATGATAAATCCGCCTTTCGTTTCGAGAATTGGTCCGCCCCATTCAACCAGGATATTTCTTGAATTCCACGAAAAAACGGCTTCCACTTCTTTAGCTGAATTGTTTTTGAACTTATATTCAAATGCTCCCACCGGAAGGCTTGAGTTATCTTCATCTCCAGGGATAAAAGGGCTCCATCCCTTAACTTCTACCTGAAGTGGAATATCTTTATCCTCAAGTTCAAGCGAAGCAAAAGGGAACCTTGCCAGAAAGCGTCCGTTTTCGAACCTGGGCAGTCCATACAATTTTCCCGGAGCACCTAATCCGGTACCTGCCTGTCCAAAAATTTTCCACTCAGGAACCTGTGCCTCCAAAACTTTAGCTCCGTTTTCATAACCTTTCACTGAAATAGCTGCAAAACAAACCGGTTCGTTGAATAATTCGGGTTTGTTGCGTACCGATAAATTTGATATGGAACCTGTTCCATCCATGCAAAACATGCCGGCACCAAGACCTCCAACAGGAAAGGCAATATGATCAAGATTCTTTCCTGTATAATAACTGTTAAACTGATGCCCGTTTACATCATTTTTATTTTGCCCAAACGAAAATAAACCAATGAATTGCAATGATATCAAACCGGAAATAAATAATTTGTTTAGTTTTTTCATTTCTGAGTTATTACGACTTTATTAAATATTAAACTAATTGGATGTTTTACTGATAGCTGTCCTGATTCCTGTATTACCACCTTTTGTAAGACTTAAATCTGTAGGTTGGTTTGATTTATAGGAACCACAGGTAAAATCGGGAATCTGAATCGAATTCGAACGGTTTGCCACCGACCATTCACTTAACGGGGCTATACTGCTCCAAAGGGCTGCATCATAAACATCCTGATCAAGTGGAAGACCATTTCGAAGGCAGTCAATCAGCCTCCAATCCATCATAAAGTCCATTCCACCATGACCGCCGATTTTCTTTGCCATTTCACCGACCCGTTTTACAATTTCTGGGGTATATTTATCGTACATTTCTTTCATTTTTGCCTCTTCTAACCATTCATGTCCCAGTGCAATTCTTTCGGGCTCAGGCCATTTGATGGCTACACCTTTGGTTCCGCTTACCAGGTGAATACGCGAATATGGCCGGGGAGACGTTGTATCGTGCTGAATCATAATGGTTTTTCCTTTTTCAGTGCGAACAATTGTAGTATTCATATTTCCGCGGTATCCGTTGGTGGCAAACTCTTTAAAAAATTCATCCTTTGCAGCAAATTCCCTGGCCATTGATGCCATCATGAAATCGTTTGTCGACATGGACGTCAGATAATCCATTTTGTCGCCCCTGTTGATGTTCAATACCTGGCAAACCGGGCCTAATCCATGGGTAGGATAAAGGTTTCCGTTTCGGTGCTGATTTTCTTTCAGTCGCCACATATCCGCATAACCCTCTTTGCTGAAATTTAATTCCCTGAGGTCATGAATATATCCTCCTTCCACATGCACAATTTCACCAAATAATCCCTGTCTTGCCATATTGAGTGTAAGAAGTTCAAAGAAATCATAGCAGCAGTTCTCGAGCATCATGCAATGCTTTTTTGTTTTTTCGGATGTTTCAACCAGTTGCCAGGCTTCATCAAGGGTAGTTGCAGCAGGAACTTCAGAAGCTGCATGTTTTCCGTTTTCCATCGCAAAAACAGCCATTGGGGTATGAAGTTTCCATGGTGTACAGATATAAACCAGGTCAATTTCGTTGTTCTGGCAAAGTTCTTTCCATACATCCTTGTTTCCGCCATAGGCTTTTGCGGGTGGTAATCCATAATTCGAAAGAATCTTCTGGGCATTTTCAACCCTATCCATTCTTTCATCGCAAAGTGCTTTGATTTCAACACCTTCTAAATTTGATAGTCTTTCAACAGCACCGGGACCGCGCATTCCCAGCCCAATTATACCTACCCGGACGGTGTCGATTTTTGGGGCAGCATAACCACTCATGTTAAAAAGCTGTTTGTGCTGTTTATCGGCTGACTCCTTAATTATAGCCAGCGGTCCGGTTGCAATGTTCTTTTCCTTTGGACTGCAAGAAACATATGATCCTGTGACCATTCCGGCACCTGAAAGTCCAAGAATTTTAAGAAAATTTCGTCTGTTTGCCTTCATATTCAATTTTTTGAATGAAAAAAATCAGATTTTAATAAAAGTTTTATTTTTATACATATACCACAAAAGCAGGTAAATAATTCCAAAACCACCCAAATACCTGAGGGTTTCAAATGCCTCGCCAATGTATGGTGTTAAACCTTTCAGAAAAACTTCAGCCATGCCCAGAAACTGCTTTTCGAACAAATGCCAGGCAACGTATCCTGCAATAGCATTTGAACCAAGGACAATCATCCATTTTGTTCCTCTCTTAAGACCCCACACATCAATTAAAAGGTAGAAAAAGGCTAGCATCAGTACGCAGATTCCTCCTGAAAACAAAACGAATGAACTCGTCCAGATTTTTTTAATGATTGGATGCCAGAAATCGATAAACTGGCCCAATAAAATCAATGTTAACCCAAAGAGCAGATAGTTCCTGAATTTCATAAACTTATCCACGTTTGCCTGCATCAAATAGCCGGAGAAAACACCCAGCATTACAGTAGCGCCAAAATTCAGCGTTGAAACAATCCAGGTATAGGTTCCCCAGCCAATAAAGCGGCCCATTACAGATTTTTCCACATAAAAAGCCACATTGCCTTCGGGGGTATAGGCTCCTGCTGTTGAGCCACCTATCGGGATAAGAGCCAGAATCAGCCAGTAAACCACCATCAGACCAGCAGTAGCAGAAATCTGATGTTTAACCGGAAGATAAAGTACAAAAATGGTGGCAATCAGGTAGCCAGCCGCAATGGCTTGCAATGTATTGGTATAGAACTGGATATGATTTGGATCATATTTCAGTAAATCACCCTGGATCATCATTCCAAGTATCCATAATATGAGAATCCTTTTAATGGTGTGCTTCCAGAGCGGTTTATCAGAAGAAGCCGTTGAAAGCCTTTTCCTGTAGGAGTAAACCATCGATACGCCTACCAGAAAGAGGAAAAGGGGCATAATGATATCATAAAAATGAAATCCGAACCATTCAACATGATCCATATTTTCTTTTATAAAACCTGAAAATTTGTTTTGAAAAATGTTGTCCAGCCCTTTAAAGGCCATATCCCCGCCCATAATCCAAAACATATCGAAACCCCTCAGTGCATCAACCGAGATGACCCTGTCTTTTGATAAAATGGTTTTATTCCGAACCTGGAATACTTCAAGACCATTGAAAAAATTCTTTGTCTGTGCAATCATTCATTTTATTTTTTAAGGTTTTACTTCAATACCTGTTATCTGAGCCAGATAAAATCTACCAGGGCTTTTTTACTCCCATCAGCATCGGGCATTGTCATGATGATTTCGTTTTTCCCTTTTTTAAGGTTGACAGGCTCCGAAAAATGATTATCCAATACTGTTCTGTCCTGCAGTGAAAGGTTCAGCGTTTCCAAATTGTCAAATTTTACATTTTTACCATTCAGCACTAGCGAAATGGTTCCGCCATCGGGGCAATGGGCAATTGTAAATCCAATCCTTGTATTTTCCTTATTTTGATTGGATTGAATGGTAAATTTCAGTTTTTCGGTATTTTGTTTTGGATTCCAGACCAGGATATTTTCCTCAGCCCAGATTTTGCCTTTTTCGGTGCGTGCGTTTTCATTTTTCTCTGCCAGCTTTTCGGCCTGGATAAATGAAAAACCGGCACTTCCGAGGTATGCTTTGGGCGACCATGGCAAATAGTTAATATCCGGGATATCGGAAGCTTCGATTTTTTTGTAATCATCAGACAAGCCAGGCAATGCATAAAAATAAACAATACGTCCATAATCAAAATGCGGAACTACGTCGTGATGCCTGAGTTCCATTGAAAAATCAATTTTTTCTGAAAAGCGGATATCATCGGCAATATGCCACCTGAAGTTGGAGACATAACCCCGGTTGCAGGGCCCGTCATTTCGGGGCTGTCCGCAGTAAGGGTAAGAAAAAATCTCCGGCGATGACCATGAATAGTTGAAATAATCTTCCGAACCTGTTCCAAAAAAAGAAGGAAAACTATCCCGGTCAACAAAAATTTTTTCATCGCCTTCGCCCCACCAGTTTCCCCAGGAATTTGTGGCATTGCATGGATTATAAATATAGGCAGCCGCTCCAACCATTCGCCCGGATCCTTTTGCTTTCAAAAATGGAATATCAACGGTCTGGGCATCGCTGTTGCGTGCAGTAAGGTCATGACTGATTTTCCACCTGGTCATAAAATACATTGATTTTCCTTCTTCCCAATGATAAGGGGAGGTTTTAACTGTCAAAGAAATTCCAGTGCTTTCGGTTGAATGATTTTCAATTTTAATGCGGGCTGAATTTTTAAAAGGCATCACAAAGCGACAAATCATGCTGCTGTCTTTCAATACTGAAAAGGGTAGCGACTGATAAGGATTTAAACCCGGCGCTGCTCCAAAAAAATCACCAATTGGCGCCTGAACCTGAGGTATTGCAGCATTATCGAAATAAATATTAAGAATTAACCGGCGAAGTGCTGTTTCAATATTTTCTGATTTTATTTTTACCCTAAAATATTCAATGGCTTCAGCGCCTTCAAGGTTCATCAAATCCTTTGCTGAACCTGCATTTGATACAACATTTGCTTTCTGCAAAACATCATTTTCCCCCGGATTTATACTTTCCGGATCCTGCAGTATCCTGTTTATTTGATTGAGTTTCTGAAGATATTCGCCGGAATCCAATTGATTAAAGGCCTCTAATTTAACTTCCTGATTGTAAACCCTGACTCCAACATGGTAAAAATGGGGATCTTTGATATTACCAATCCATTCAATGCGGCAACTTTTTGCAAAAGGGATGGGAAGATAGGTTGCATCAAATTGCCGGAATGTCCCGGCATATCTCGCTGAGTCATTTATCCCTGCAATTTTTTCAAGCGGTTTCCAGAAAAAATCAGCCGCATCGCCTTCGTAAACAGGTGTTTCGATGTTGTCGAGATAAAAACGGATTTTGCCTGTCATTGCAGCAGTCCACAATCGCTGAATAACGCCCGGCTTTTGAATATCGCAAATAAGATATTCACCAATTCCAGATGAATCAGGTTGTTTGAGTACTTTTTCGAAACCGGGAACGGGTTCTCCTCCGAAACCATCTTCGTTGGCAAACCAAAGCGTATCGCCGGGAGTTTTACTTCGACGGTCGTATGATGATAATTGAATGGCTCTGTAGGATTGATCAGGCAAAACGGTGAGTCTTTTCAAATCAGTCATTTCATCCAAAAGATTTGTGAAAGTGATGATTCGGGTATTTTGCTTACAGGTTGACAGAACAGCCAATGCAAAGGCAGCCAGGGTAAAGTGAATGATGGTTTTCACAATTTTAAGTTTAGAAATGTTTTTTAATAAGGCACAGCCAGGCTTTTTAATCCTGACAGATATTGTACGAAATTGAAATTGGTTAAGATTATTGACTTATTTTAATCGTCAATGGCCTGGCTGACCAGGATACGAAATTTCCAGTCAGTGTCATCGGCAACCTGGCCATAAGTTTGTTTCATAATAATGCCAATGACTTTTTCCTTTGGATCTGCAAAATATTGCGTATTGAAGGCGCCACCCCAGCCAAATGAACCAGCACTTCCCAGTCCGCCCTTTTCATGGCCTTTTTGTGTGACCACTGCAAAAGCCAGTCCATAGAACAAGTCCGGATTTTCGCCCCATAAATTACCTATATTATTGGCCATAATGGTTTGAATGGTTGTCCGGCTCAAAAAACGCTTTCCGTTTAATTCCCCTGCATTGAGGTACATTTGCAGAAATGTTGCATAATCTTTGGCTGTGCTTGAAAGTCCACCTCCGCCTGAAAATATAGTTTTTGCTCCTTTAACAGGATAATCGGGATCAAAACTACCAGAACCGGTCAGTTTTGACCATTTTCCATCAATTAATGTCTGAACAGTTACAAGACGCGAAACTTTTTCCTTTGGCAGGTAAAACCAGGTATCAGTCATTCCGAGCGGTTCGAATAATCTTTTTTTAAGGAATACATCGAATGGCATTCCTGAAACCACTTCAATAAAATAGCCAAGCACATCCAAACCCATGCAATAGTTGTATGCCTCACCTGGATTGGCTCGCAGGGGTAATTTAGCCAGTTTTTTAATGTTATCTGAAATTAAAACTCTTTCTGTTGTCCATGCTTCTATAATCCCTGCTTTGGCATAAATTGCTTTAATGCGGGGATCGCTGTCAATAAATCCGTAACCCAGCCCCGAAGTGTGGCAAAGCAACTGCCGGATAGTGATTTCGCTTTTGGCAGGTTCTGTGGTGTAAGTGGTATCTTTTGGTTCAAAAGTCTTGAGTACCTGCGGATTTTTAAATTCAGGGATATACTTTGAGATGGGATCGTCCAAACCGAATTTACCTTCCTCCCAGAGCATCATCACTGCAGTTGAGGTAATGGCTTTTGTCTGCGATGCAATCCTGAAAATATCATCTTTTTTCATCGGTTTGTCCGATGCTTTATCATCCATTCCAAAGGCCTTGTGGTAAACAATTTTACCATTGCGGGCCACCAGGGCCACAATACCAGGAACTTTTCCTTCAGAAACTGCATTTAAGCAAAAACTATCAATTCTTGCAAGACGCTCTGATGACATACCCACGCTTTCGGGCGAGCCGTTTGCAAGTGGCAATGATTTGAATTTTGAGCTGGTTTGGGCATAAGCTGCCATGGTCAAAACCGACAGCCAAAGAATCAGTATTTTTTTCATCATTTTCAGGTTTTTATTTTGGGATTCATTAAGTTCTGTTGTCATTAAAAATATCGTGAAGCATTCTTAAAATAGATTTTGTCAATCACTTCTTTCGGAAGTTTTAAACCCATGGTATTATCAACAATAGAATCGGTTGTAAGATAAATCCACTGGGCTTTCCATCCTCTTAATAAATTTTCGGTTTTTGTTTGGGGATTTAAACCAGGTTCATCATACACTTCACTATCGGTTGCATATTCAATCCTGTCCTGGTACTTGATCATAAAATTGCGCACTTTTTCACGTTCGACCCTGGATTGATTCTGCAAATGCCCCAAACGGGCAGCCATATCAACCCTGAAGTTGGGATAGGCATCCAGTCTTTTTGCAAGCTCATCCACGCTCCATTCCAGACTTCCGAGATGCGCCCCTGTAAAATCAAGATTTGGATATTTTTTCAGAATATTATCCCTCGATTGTATTTGCAGATCATAATTTGGAACCTCAGGGTGCTTAAACATATGAAATTGAGGGTTATTGCTGTAATAAGATGAATCACCCCTGTCCGTCATCTGATCAAGTGGAAGCCAGCAATTTTTTGGTTCACCCAGATGAGCAATAACTGGAATCTTTTCTTTTTCAAGAAACTGAAAGACGGGTTCAAAAACCGGATCATCAATCATAATATACTTACCATCAGGATATTTAATGACCATCCCAATGTTTTTCCAGATTTTAATTCCTCTGGCGCCATTTTTAATTAATTCTTTTATATGATTGATCGTTTTTTCTGCAAATTCTGGACTGTTAATGCTGTCGGTATGGAAGGCTGCAAAAAATGCATAATCGTTTGGATACTTTCTCTTAATAAATGATGAAAAAACAAACTGACTGTCAATCGGCACTTCTTCGCCTTCCCAAATAGGTGTAATAAGTTTAAAATTAATCGACTTGGCAAAGTTGATGTAACTTGTGTCTTTGGTAAGATAATGAAAATGAGCATCTATTTTGGGTACTTTTTCAAAATCAGAGGCAGTATAATAACTTTGTTCAGTCTGACAGGAAAAAAGCACAATCAAAATAAAAAGAATTGACGGCTTACAAATTATATGGTAAAAATCTGCTCTTTTCATCATCGTTTTGGTTTTAAAATATTTATTGAAGTTTCACATTTAACGATAAGAAACTATAATTCAAAGTATTATAAATGATAATTATATATATTATTGATTATCTGAAATTTAACTGCACCAGTCTCATCTTAAAATATAATGAATCTTCGTGCTCTTGGTGGCTTTGCGGGATTAAAAATTAGATAAATCTCCCACAAAGACGCAAAGGCCACATAGAAATAATTAATAAGCACAAAGTTCATATATTCATGATAACTAGTATTTTATAATATAAATAATCATATGCCAAACATTAGTATTTATTCTTCCGTTTTGTTGAAATCCTGCTTTTTTAAAGAAACCGGATGTTTAACACTTTCAATATCAGGAACTATATTGATTGTAAAAGGTGAAAAAACATAGTAGTACGAAGTTAGTGAATAATTCATTTGAATGGATGCCCAATGCCAAAGCTCTATATTTGAACTGATTGAATTGTTGAAAGGAATGGCATCGAGCGTGCGGTGACGCATGTTTACAGATATTCCCCAATCCATATTACCAATCCCAACAGGTTGAGAAAGGAAGGGATGCGAAAACGGTTCCTGTCGTGCAAATGAATATCCGTAGTAATCTTCCGAACCCGTTCCAAAGCTGGATGGAAAGGACTCGCCATCCACAAATATTTTTTCGTCACCCTCGCCCCACCACTCGTAGGTATTGTTGAAGAGGCTCACCTGGTCGCCCACATAAACCCCTTTTCCTTTGATATTGATGAAATTAATGTCGAAAGGCTGGTTTCTTTCATTTCTAGAATTTATCCTATAATACTCATGCCACGAGGCTCCAAAATACATGCTTTCAGGTTTCCAATGGTAATCTTTTATACCTGCAATTCCTGAAACATAAACAGTTTCTTGTCCATAATTAACGAGGGTTATAACACATTTTTCCCTAAATGGCATTACCCAGAACGATTCCATCTTACCTTTGTCATCTGATTGATTCATAAAAGTTTTGTGCGGAGCAAGGCTGTAGCCACATCCAAAAAACTCACCCGCCGGAATCCAAACTGTTTGGTTCTCATCAAAAGCGATTTTCAGAACAGTTGACCGGAGTGCCTGGTTTTGATGAACTGCTTCTAAATTAACCATAAGCCTGTTAATGGCAGACTCATTTCTTTCAATTTTAAGGACCAGCGAATCACCTGCATTTAACTTTTTTTCAAACTTTTTTTCTTCATCCAGCTCAATTTTGTCCGATAGAAGCGATATTCCGGCCTGAGCAATCATTGGCCTGCATTTTTCAAGCGATTCCAGGGTGAAAGATTGAACAGGTGTATTTGCTTTGTAAAACCTGCATCCAATGTTGTAGAATACATCGGGCCACCAGTAGCCTTCTGGTACAGCTGTTCCTTCATAATCATGAAGCAGACGAAGCGAATCGCATTCGTATGTAATTTTGCAATGTTTGCTGAATGGAACCGGAAAATACAGGTTGTGGTCGTAATCCCTGCCAACTTCGCCAATTGGTGCACCCTTTTGCAGGGAGGCAGAAAACGGATAACAAGCTACCTGGTTTCCGCTCAGCAGGCTATCCGGACGCCCTTCAAGAGCAGGAACCGAATCCCTGTCAATATAAATCCTGATTGTTCCGTTTTGTGCCTTGTAAAAAGTCATCCACCAACGCACAATTGCGCCCGGACCATCAGCATCAAGCATTACAAATTCCCTTCTTCCGGAATTCTGTTCAACCCTTATAAAATGCGACATATCCTGGTTGGCAAACCATCCCGAATCGGCCTTAGAAACCGATGCCCTGTTGTAACTGCTGAATTGTTTATGGAAAAATGGCTTTGCCGGGAAAAAAGTTAAATTTTCGCGACTGGTCATTTCAACTAGTAAAGACTGTATGCTGACGGTCTCTTTTTTATCATGATTACAGGAAAGGCAGGATAGTAAAGAATATCCGATGATGAAAAAAAGCAATTTATTCATTGGTTATGTTTTGAATACGGACAATTCATGGATTCATAGTAATCTGTTAAATATAACTCTGTCAGGTTCTTATGAACACTTACAGGTTATTTTTGAATTTACCATCCCGGGTTTTGAACAAGGTTTTCATTCAGGGTAATTTCATCACTTGGTATGGGCGACAAGTAATCTCGATTGGGATTAAAACCAAGTCCCGATGGGAACTTAATCTGGTAAGGATCAACATTGCCATTTGCATCAACAAAGAGGTTTTGACCAATAACAATGGTTGGATTGCCAAGATAATCTGTATAAGTTCCTTCGAGATTGGAGCCAATATAAAGTATACCAATTGGCCTTTTCCCAACAATCAGATGATGAGCCCTCCAGCGGGCCAAATCGTCCCAGCGCTGAGCTTCAAAGGCAAGTTCAATACGCCTTTCGCGTCTGATTTCATTTATAATCGGTGATAGAGATGGGAAATCCCAGTCAGGATCAGTGGTAATATTGGATATATCGAGATGAATCATGCCAACCCGGTCGCGGATTTTATTTATTGTATTATCTATATCATCCTGTGTGATGGTGCCCAGCTCAGCTTTGGCTTCGGCATAAATCAGCAATGCTTCGGTATACCTGAATATAATTGAAGCCATCCAGCCACCTGAGCTCAATTGCTGGTAATAATCAAGATTGGCTCCCTTTTTCATGCAATAGCCGGTTGTTGCCCTGAATGCACTGCTCTGATCAAGCGCAGGCTTTACAAACTGTTTGTCATTCAATCCATCGGGTGAATTGATGGTAACATAATCGCCGGGCAGCAAAATAGATTGCGCCAGTCTCGGATCGCGATTGGCAGCTTCGAGCTGAATCGAATCGTATCCCTGGAACAAGGGGCTGGTTGAAATAGGCTGTCCATCAGTACACAGGTAATCATCCATAAAACTTTTCGAAACCCCGATATCTCCGTTTCCAAAAGGAAGAAACTGGTTCACATAATGATAAATTCCAAGTCCGACATCGTATTTTTTCCACATTATAACTTCAGGATTACCGGTATAATCGAGTTGATTGAAAAGCGAAAAATACTCCTGCCCGGCTGATCCCTTATACAAACTGAGGGTATTCATCTGAATCAACTGATTAGCAGCATCTGCAGCTTTTTGAATAAATTCGGTTCCGTCTTTTCCTGCCACACCAAATGGGGTATTGGCATGGTATTTTTCCCAGGTTCCTTCGTAAAGACAAACTCTTGCCTTAAAAAGCAAAGCAGCCTCCTTGTTTAAACGGAATGGTTCAGCCTGGCTGCGGGGTTTAAGGTTTTCAATGGCATAATCGAGACAGGCTATAATTGAGTCGGCAACCACATTCCTGCTGTCTCGTGGTGCAAAAAGTTCGGGTGAATCTGTTTCCAAAGCTTTACTAAACCAGGGTACATCTCCAAATGTTCTTAGCTTGTCATAATAAAGAGCAGCCTTAAAGAATTTAACTTCGGCAATATAAACTTTTTTTAAATCTTCCTCGCCGGGATGCATATAACAATGGTCAAGGAAATAATTTGCCTGCCGTATTTCATCCCATGCCCAGCCACCACCGGAAGAAGGAACTGTGCGGGTTCCGGCAAGGCGTTTATCTTCTTCGCCTGGTACCAGGTTATCGCTGTTTTGATCAACCCAGAAAGTTGGAAAATAAGCTGTGTGAGATGGCAAAAGCGGATAAAAACGATTGGCATAGAGTTTCAGGTCGTTTGCAGTTTTGAAATACTCCTGCGGAGAAAGTTCATCCAAAGGAACCCTGTTGAGAAAATCTTCTGAACAAGAAGATCCCAGGAGTGTAATAATAATGATGGAATATATTAAATGTTTCATATTTTTTTAATTTATAATTTTCAGATAATCATAATCACCCTGCTGGTATCAGAAAGTAATGTTGATACCTCCCGAAAGGACTTTTTGCAAAGGATAAATATATCCGTTGGCCCTTGCGCCTCCGGTTGCTTCCGGATCAAATGCCTCAAACAGTTTTGTGAAAGTCAGCAGGTTTTCACCCGAAAAGAATACCCTCAGATTTTTTATTTTTACTTTTTGGGTTAAATTCACAGGCAGAGTATATCCCAGTTGAACTGATTTGAGTCTTAGAAAAGCCCCGTTCTGAAGATAGAGTGTCTGAACCTGTTTGTTTTTGTATCCTTTCTGAATGTAAGGTCTGGGCCAATAAGCATCGGTATTTTCTTCAGTCCAGTAATCCATATGCTCTTCGTAAGCAGTTAACCAGTATTTACCGCCTGCACCCCAGAAAATCGGGCTGTCAAGCCATAAATCACGTTTTCCAATTCCCTGGAAAAGAACATTCAAATCAAAACCCTTCCAAGCTGCGTTCAATGCAAGACTGTATGCATACCTGGGTGTTGAATTGCCAATAATCGATTTATCGCCCGGATCATCAACTGTGTTTTTTCCGATATCAACTTTTCCATCTCCGTTTAAATCCTGGTAATGAACATCACCAGCCCTTAAAACATCTGCCGAAAAATACGATTGATCAACTGACTGGGCCTGATCATCTGATTCAAACAAACCTACCGTATTGAAGCCCCATATTTCGCCAAGTTCCATGCCTTCGTAATAACTTGCGCTCAGGAGATTTTGGGGATTGTAGTATTTGGTGACTGTTGAAACTGCATCAGAAAGGATAAACCTGGCTCCATAACTGAAGTTTTGAATATTGTCTTTCCATTCAAGCGATAGCTCAAATCCTTTGGTCTGTAAAGTGGCATTGTTCGATTTTGGAACATCTGTGCCCAATACAGCAGGCAAAGACTCGGCAGGGCCCAGCATATCATAGGTATTCCTGATAAAATAGTCAAACGACGCACTCAACCTGTAATTCAAAAATGAAAGGTCAATCCCTGCATTCTGGGTTTTTACCTTTTCCCAGGTTAACCCGGGACTTACCAAATCTGCCATGCTTACATAGTTTGGCCTTTCTTTATCCATAATATAGGCAAGATTTGTAGAAATTGGTAAACGTTCAACGTACAGGTAGTTATCTACATTCTGGTTTCCAAGTGAACCAAACGATGTCCTGATTTTTAAATTGTTAACCACAGGAGCAATTGAAGCCCAGAAGTTTTCTTTTGAAATTACCCATGCCAGTGAACCCGAAGGAAATGTTCCAAACCGGTAACCTTCGGGAAATTTTGAAGATCCATCGTATCTTATTGAAAATTCAAATAAATACCTTTCGCTGAAATTATAGTTTAACCTGCCAAAAAAGCTCTGTGTAGATGAATGTCCGATGTTTCCATTTGATTCCTGCCTGCCAGTTGCGGTTTGCAACGAGGGCACCTCATCACTCACCAGTCCATATCGTTTTGCATAAACAGTCTGGTATTTGTACAATTCCTGTTCATATCCTGCCATGATGGTAAAATCATGTTTGCCGATTTTTTTTGTATAGGTTGAATAGATATTCGGCGAAGTATAGTAGGTAGAATAGGCATTGGTGGCATAACTATTTTCGGCCCTTAAAAATCCCTGGGTACCATCGGCCAAAGTACCAATTACCTGGGCTTCGTGGTTTGAATTTCCTCCGGTATTCATTCGCCATCTGAAATTTGAATAAATAACCCAACCTTTTACAGGTTCTATTTCAATGCCGGGAATTACACTCAACTCATTGTTTTTTTCATTGTACATTCCACCCTGTTCAAGCCATATCTGTACGGCTTCGTAATTGGAAGTTCCGTCAGGAAAATAGGGTGCATTGGTTGGCCATTGGCGTGCCAGCCTGTCATAAAGCAAATCCTTGTCGTAACTTGGACGTTCAATGCTAACGCTGCTGTATTTGCTAACCAGGTTAAAGCGCAACCAGTCGAAAATTTTTGTATTGATTTTTGTATTTAAGGTATTTCGTCCGTAATTATCGGTACCAAAATTTAAAAGACCTTCCTGGTTAAAAATGGAACCTGAAACAAAAAACTGGGTCCTTTTATCTCCCCCGCTGATACTCAGATTGTGCATATTATTCGGCACCCATTTTTTATAGTTTACATCATACCAATCAGTGTTTGCCCACGCGCCTTCGTTTAAAAGCCAGTATTGAGGGGCCAGTGGAAATGGAATGGTCCAGTAATCAATTTCACCGGCAAGGTACTGATCCATATAATCAAGAATTATTTTCTGGAAAAGGGGAGGACTGCCATCGTTTACAGAAGCAACATTTAAATAATCTGCAAATCTGCGCGAATCAACCGAATGGGGAACAATGGTAGGGGCTGCAAACGAATAATTATTTGAATAATTCACTGAGATGCCATCATTTTTTCCTTTTTTGGTTGTAATGAGTATTACGCCAAAAGCGGCTCTTGCTCCGTATATGGATGATGATGCAGCATCTTTCAGTACAGAAATACTTTCAATATCATCTGGATTTAGATTATTGATATCCTGTTCCATTCCATCAACCAGAACGTAAGGCATTCCACCATTGATAGAACCTATACCCCTGATGTTCATGTTCATTTTTGCACCCATTTCGCCTCCTGAATTGCTTACACTGATGTTCAGGCTGGGCGAGGCTCCCTGCAGCGCCTGTGTGAGGTTTGAAACCGGACGGTTTTCGATTCCTTCGGAGCTTACTACATCAACAGCACCCGATAGATTGACTTTTTTCTGGGTTCCGTAACCCACTACCACTACTTCATCAATACTGGTTACATCAGGTACCAGCTGCACATTAATAACAGATTGACCGTTCACAGGTATTTCCTGCACTTTGTATCCGGTATAGCTGAATACAAGCACAGCATTCTGATCTTCAATGTTAATGGTATAATCGCCCGATAAATCTGTTACTGTTCCGCTGGTTGTTCCTTTTACCTGGATATTAACGCCCGGAAGAGCTGATCCATCCTCAGTGCTGGTAACATTTCCCTTTACAATATTTTGCAAAATTGCACCATTGTCAGGCCTTTCGGCGAAAGCAGACAATGATTCGATCAGGCTGAAAAAAAGGATGAGCAGCACTGCCAATTTTCCTCTATTGAACGCCTGATTTACGATTTCTGATTTTTTTTCCATTAGTTTTCGTTATTTTTAAGGTGAAATATTTAGGTTTACAAAGTTTTTATTGATTTTCAATTATCAGTAATTCTCTTTTTTCAAGGTTTTTCAAAACATCATTCTTATCCATTAAGGCATCACGTAATTGTTTTTCAGAAAGCATTTGCAACTGATCTCCAATGTGCTTGTTTCCTGGCTGAGTAGCATTTCCATACGAAAGAAGTACTTTTGCCTTCAGTTTTGGCCCGAATTCTGTCACTGCCGTAAAAGTTTCACCGGCAACAGCAAATTTCTTATTGTCTTTGTCGTCGGCAAAATACACAGTCCTGAAAATTCCATAGTTTCCATCGCCACCATTGGCAGGATAATCTTTACCATTCAATCTGAACCTGTAAACATCGCCCCAGGCTATATCCATGGAACCATACTTTTGATTAACCTCATTTGCAGCTTTAACAAGCAATTCAACTGCTTTTTCAGGATCTTTTAACCCATCAGGCGTTGCGTTCGGATTTTTTATATTCCAGCCGATTTCAAATATATCGCTTCGCACAAAATCCCACCACCTGGCAAACAAAACTGCGCCCCGACTGTTAACTTCGGTTTTCTTATCCCAGCTTTTTAGTATTAATGCCGCTTTGTTAGCAGTTGAATCAGGATATTTTTCAACGGCGGCCAGCAAATCATCAAGAAACCGATCGGCTGCTTCCATGCCGGTGTTAAGTTTTATGCTGATCAACTCGTCATAAGTTATTGATTTATCATTTTTTACCATATTCACAGATCTTTGCGGCCTTAAAAAAGTTCCAACAGATGAAATATATGGTGCATAATTTTTAGGATCAAGAACGGCCGGTTCTGTGCAGGTCCAGGGAGCATCATTGCAATTCTGCACGAAGCCTGTTGCAGGATTCAAACATTTGGGCAAATCGTTGTATGAATTGGTTTTGCTCCAGATATATTTTGATTGAGAACCATCCATCGTTCCTTTCCAGAATGAAAAATCACCTTCGTTGCGCACCGGAATGCTTCCGTTAAAAAGATAGAAAATGTTGCCCTGGTTATCGGCATAAACAATATTGAACATGGGAATCTGAAGCATTTTAATTGCAGTTTCGAACTCAGCAAATGTTTTGGCTTTAGCCATTTTAGAATATTGCTCAAAAATTCCATAGTTTTCAAGTCCTGCAATCCTTACAGCAAAGGCTTTCTTATCATTTTCTGCAACAACAGGGCCTTGTTTTGAATATTTAAATATCGTTTTCGTCTCAAGCAGGCTTCCATCACCTTGCTTTACCCTGATGATATCTTCCTTTACAGAAAAATCAAGCTTTTTGCCATCGAGTTTATATCCGTTTCCATCGAGGGTCAGTTCGTACCTGTCTGAAACATCAATAGGATTAATGGTATGTGCCCATCCGTGCGTGCTGTTGAAACCCATGGTAAGAGTTGGCATCCCGACAAGGGAAACTCCGTAAAAATCGAAATCCTTTGACACCAGGTGCGATTCGAACCAGAGAAAATAATCAGACCAGGGCAGATGCGGATTGATGACAAGCATGGCATTTTTTGATGCTGATCTGGATGGCGCAATGGCAATGGCATTTGAACCTGCATCAACTGATTTCTGTGAAGTATAAATGTCTTCTTTAGAAATGAATTCGAGGTAAATGATGCGCAAAGTATGTGAAATAACATCCTGTGCCGATACAGGTAAAACCTGTTTAAAATCATCCCCGATCAATTGCGGATTCTCTTTTGCAAAAGCATTGATTCCATGAACAAACGCCTCTATGTTTTCCCTAGTTTGCGTATTCTGAGACTGGTAAAACTTTTGCGACAGTTCGGAAATATTGAACAAGTGAACCAGTTTATCGGATTCAAAATAGGTGTTACCCCAATACTCAGCAGCTTTTCCACGAGCCTGGGCATACAATTTTAAAATCAGGTTTGCATGGTTGTTCATCTGGGCCCACCCATAAGCATAATACATTTCTTTTTCAGTTCCGGCATAAATGTGAGGGACTCCATAATTATCCCATAATATTTCTGCATTTTTTTTCTGTTTATCAAGGGATTGACAGGTGCAGCTATTTGTTAATCCGGCTATAAAAACAATAATCAGAAACTGTCTTTTAAAGTTATTCATTTGTAGCATTTTAAACATTGATTATTAGATTAACCGACAACAGTAATTGTCTTTTTTTCGGGCTTTATCAATCCGAAATAGAAAATAAATGCAAAACAAAGGAGCGGAATGATAAATCCAATTGCCATTCCGGCATTGTCGGCTATTGCACCCATTAAAGGCGGACAAAAAGCTCCGCCGGCAACTGCCATCACCAGGAATGATGAACCTTTCTTCGTGAGTGTTCCCAAATCATGGATTCCCAAAGCAAAAATAGTCGGAAACATAATCGACATAAAGAAATAACAACTGAATAAGGCTACCACTGAAATAAATCCAAAACCCAGAACAACAAGCAGGACAAGAATTGTATTGCATAAGGCATAGGTTGTCAGCAGTTTTCGTGGCTGAACGAAGCCAAGCAACCATGAACCTGTTAACCTGCCAATCCAGAAAAGTCCCATGCCCCCGAAAGCCAGTATTAATGAAGCAGCCTGTTCCGGATTTTTTGGCATAAACACATGGCCGAAAGTTCCGAGGTTTTGCATAATGTTTGTAACCGGATCTTTAATATTTGGCATTTCTTCGGTTACGTAATTGATAAAGAATGAATTAACACCGGTTTGCGCTGCCACATATAAAAACTGTGCCACCACGGCAAGTACAAAATAACGGTGCTTTAAAAGCAGTCGCAAGGGTGGATTTTCTTCCTTTTCATCAACTGCAGCTTCCTTAATATCAGGCAAATGGGTGAAATAAAAAGCTATGGCAACTACCAGTACAACTGTTCCAATGAGCATATAAGGCGTTAAAAGTGAATCGAATTTTTCTGAACCGTCCGCTTCAGCAGCCCCGAAAATGAGCAATCCTCCGATAAGTGGTCCTAAAATCCAACCGAGCCCGTTAAAAGATTGCGAAAAATTGATACGCTGCGATGCCGATTCAGGCGGACCAAGCACTGTTGTATAAGGATTTGCTGCTGTTTCGAGGCATGTCAATCCACAGGCAATTACAAACAAGGCAAACAGGAAAGGCCAGAATGATCCTATTTTGGCAACCGGGATGAACAAAAATGCGCCGGTGGCAAAAAGTAATAGTCCCAGTATTATTCCGCGTTTATAACCATATCGTTTCATGATTAACCCGGCAGGGATTGCCATCGCAAAATACCCGATATACAGCGAAAACTGAACAAATCCCGATTGAGCTTTTGAAATGTGCAGAATATTCTGGAAATGTTTGTTCAATACATCAAGCAGGCCATGGGCAAAGCCCCACAACAAAAACAAACTTGTAACCAGTGCAAAAGGAATCAGATAGCTTGTGCCATCCGGACTTTTAATTAATGAAATCCTTTTTTTATTTTCAGACATGATGGTTTTATTTTTGATTAAAAGCTTGTTTTATTTCAGAAATGGTGAGATTGAAAAGTTTTTCAGTTATCAGGCTGAGTTTGGCTTCGCTTCCACTGATATGGAAAATCCTTTGTTTATGTACAATTGTGTTCCCCGGTGCAAGAAATGCAGCCGGTGAAGAACTCTCAATCTCGTAAAAGGGTCCCATAATGGATCCATCGGCTACCGGGCCATCGTTGTAGGAGTTAACGGCATCCCCGACAAAAGGATTCTCCTGCTTTCCCCATTTTGAATTCACATATTCTGCCGGTTTTTCAGGTGCTGAATACCATAAAATGGTCAATGTTTGTTTATCGGGATCATAGCTGCCACAATATGGTAATGCCCTTAAAGGAGAAATCCCGATTTTGCTGCGGTGTTTTCCATCCACTTTAAAAAACAAAAGGCTGTCTTTTACAATTAACCTGTCTGCCGGAACTTTACCAAAATAGTCATCAGTGACTTTTTTTCCCAGACTCTTTTCATCTCCTTTCTTAAATGGGATAAAAACCACACCATTTTCTGACGGATTAAACATGGCCAGCATCCAGATGGATAATGCACCGGAAGTTTTATCCCAGCCCGTTTTTCCCTTGTTCATCGGAATGTTTTCTGATTCATAGGCAACAAACGAAAGTGAATCATCCAGTTTCAGGTTTAAGGCCTGCTCAACCTGGCTGCCTGCAAGAATACTGACCTTCCGCTCTATACCAACCGGCATTTCTGTGCCTGATGCATTTACAAGTATAAAATCTTTCCTGAAAGTGGCCGATTTGGAAGTTTGTGAAACAATTTCAAACGGTTCGGTATCGATTTCCTTTGGTACGACCCAATTCTCAAAAACCTGTTCCCGGCCTTTTTTAAAATAAACTGAAAATGGTCCTCCTTCTGGTCCAATCCACAATCGCTCCTCTCCACCATAGGGGTTGAACTGAGTGCTTTTTTTACCTGATTCAATGAAGGAATAATTAATCCATCCAAAACTGTTTCCATTGTTTCCCTGTGCGGAGCTGGTCATGACCCTGCCCTGGTATTCAGGAGCAATTAAAAGACAAGCATTTCCGTTTTTTAGTTCAACCGGTTTTATATGCTTTGTAAGAAACTGAAGATCAAAACCATATTGACCTTTCTCGTATGTTGAATCCATCGTTTGTGAATAATTATTTGAATGATTATTTCCGGAATTTGAACATGAAGTCATAATTGCTGATAATGCAGCTACAAGCAAATAAATTAGCTTACGTTTATACATTTTATTGATTGGTTTTAAATATTGTACACGAAAATTTTTCATTTTAATATCTTATCAGATCCAAATTTTTTTACCTGCCTACGTTTGGAAATAAAAACTAATTCACTTCCAATTGTTGCCAGGCAGGAAATTTTGGAAATTTATGATGAGGGTCTGTCTGATACCAAAAACATACTGAACTTATATCAGATTGCTGCGGCAAATAGCGGCCTCCCTGTCTCCAGCCCAAATCCTGAATGGTAACTTTCAGGTCTTTTTCAAACCGGATAGGATCCATAATATGCCAGCGATAAAGGCCAAAACGCTGTTGCGATTTGTAAACTCCATCCGGACGAATTACCTGTGCCAATCCGGAATACGGTGTACAGAATTCTTTGTATTGCCCGTCGCGGTCAAAATTGTATGAACCACAGAAATAATCTTCAGTACCGGTACCACAAATGGTTGGGAATCTGGTATCTCCGTCCATAAAGAATTTGATTTCGCCTTCTCCCCACCATCCATTATTGTTGACGCCCCAGGCCAGGTAGGTTCCGACATAGTGACCTTTCCCTTTGATGTTGTCAACTATTGTATAATCTGAAGTAGTATTTGGATTCAATCGTCTGAATTGAGCATGAAAATATGCAGCATCTGCCGGAACATCAGTCAAAGTGTAATCAATCTGGTAATATAAAGTCATTGCTTCTTTATCATTGACATTTTCCATCGTGATTCTGCATTTTTTACGAAAAGGCATGGCCCAATAGCAGTTAAAAGCACTGCCAGGGTTAACACAAACCGCAAGTGAGGAAAGCGGGGCATATTGATTCCAGCCCATTCCAAAAAAATCTCCGACCGGGCATTCAACAGAAGGTTCAGCTTCATCATCCCAATAAATACGTAGAATTGAAAATCGCCAGATTCCTGTAGGGGTCATCCATATATGTTGAATAGCGCCCGGACCTTCAATTTCGGCAAGGGTAAATGTTTCACCTGATTGAATTTTTATAAAAGGATTTACTTTCCAGCCTTGTCCCAAATCCCGTGATGCATTATAAGCATTGGCAGCATTCTTAATGTCTTTATCTTCGGGCTTTGCCATGCCGGCTTTTCCTTTTTCTCCTGTGAAATTCTCAGGGCTTATTGAACGGGTTTTTGCATTTGATAATCGATAAAGGTTTCCCATGTTCATTTCCAACCCGTTAAATCCTTGTTGGGAGAATAGTTCAGATGTACACAGGATAATAATGATGAAGAAAAGTAGTTTATGTTTCATTTCTTTATATTTATAAGATTTAAACTTGAAATAATATCATGATACACTATTTGTATAATGGTCCATATGCAGCACAAGCCCTGTAGTCGCTGCCTTCCGGATCACTTCCAAAGGCATTCCATGCAGCCGGCCTGAAAACTGATTCTTCAGGAACATTGTGCATACAAACCGGTATTCTTAATATGGAAGCGAGGCTTATCAGATCGGCACCAATATGCCCGTACGAAATGGCACCATGATTTGCACCCCAGGCTGCCATTACAGAATATACATCTTTAAACCTGCCTGTTCCGGTAGTTCTTGGTACAAACCAGGTAGTTGGCCAGGTAGGATCAGTTCTCTTATCCAGGGTGGCATGTACTTCATCAGGTAATTCAATGGTCCAGCCTTCGGCCAGCTGAAGCACCGGGCCAAGGCCTTTAACAAGGTTTACGCGGCACATCGTAACAGGCATTTGGGCCGCAGTTTTAAATTGGGATGAAAATCCTCCGCCTCTGAAATATCCCTTGTTTCCGGGGTACCATGTAGTTGCATTAAGGCATTTTGTAACTTCTTCACCAGTAATTTCCCAGAATGGTTTCATGACCGGATTTCCTTCTTTATCAGTCTGTTGTGCAGTAGCATCCAGCGTTGTAGAGCCTGAATTGATCAAATGGATAAATCCATTGGATGCCAGACCGGTTGGTTCATAACCCGTTACACGTTTTACAGATTCAGGGCTCCAGTAGGTTCGCACATCAGAGAAAATCTGTGCAGTATTGGTAAGCAAATGTCCAAAGAGCATTGAAATTCCATTCAGGCTGTCGTTTTCAGTTGCAAAAACAAAGGCTTCGCGTATACCATTCCAGTCGAAGGATGAATTTAAAATGGCTTCGGTAAAATCGCCGTTTGGATAAAAATCGGTCCACTGGCGTTGCCCCTGGAATCCGCCTAAAATTGCGTTTCTGCCTTTTGCTTCTTCGCCAAAACCCTTTTCTGCCAGTTTTGGATTGCCAATCATTAAATCGCGCGAAATCAGTGTCATTTTCACGACAATTTCCCATTCCCAGTCTTTTCTTTTCCTGTCAGAAGGATTTTTGTTCAAATCATTTCCTTCCCTACAGTTTGCTTTTGTCCAGGCCATGGCTTTTTCATATTCTTCCTTGTCGTAAATGCCCTGCTCAATTCTTCTGATTATTTCTGTCATGTCAACAAACTCAGTACGAATACCGAAATAATCCTGGAAAAATTGTGAATCGACCATTGAGCCAGCAATTCCCATAGAAGTATAGCCCAAAGATAGATAGGATTTACCTTTCATCATGGCCACGGCAAGTGCAGCTTTTGTAAAGCGCAACAGCTTTTCCTGAACATCTTTTGGAATGGAGGTATCCCCCTTGTCCTGTACATCTTTGCCATAAATGCCGAATGCGGGCAACCCCTTTTGGTTGTAGCCTGCCAGGGCGGCAGCCAGGTAAACTGCACCTGGTCTTTCAGTTCCATTGAATCCCCAGATTGCTTTCGGGATCAAAGGATCAGTGTCCATGACTTCGGTTCCGTAACACCAGCAGGGAGTTACAGTTAAAGAAACGCCAACGCCTTCCCTCTGGAAAAGATCGGCACAATGAGCTGCGTCAGCCACACCACCAATAGTTGGAGAAACAACACATTCCACCTTTTCTCCTGATGGAAACCTCAGGTTTTCTTCAATAAACTGCGCTGCAGCTTTGGCCATATTCATGGTTTGTATTTCGAGTGATTCGCGCACTCCGCTTTCACGTCCGTCAATTACCGGACGAATCCCGACTTTGGGCATCCTTCCTATTAATCTGTTTTTCATTTTATTTAATGGTTTAAGCATTTATATTATATTTAATTTTCATTTTTTTTTAATCATCCGGATTAAATCCAGTAGAATTTCAATTCCCTGAAAATAAGTATCCATGAGGGTTATTTTAATTTTTAGACCTGGATATTTTATTTGATTTTCATTATATGGGATTTTTAATTTTTGTATAATCGATTAAGCACCAAGAGCAAAAAAAAATCAGCATCCTCCACTGTTCCTGATAACAAGGCTGGGATTAAGCATTACCTGCGTGGTTTTAGCTGAGCCATTGATAAGTCCCAAAAGCAGGCTGAATGCCTCTTTACCCATATCCTCAAGAGGTTGCTGAACAAAACTTAATGGAGGGTTGAAGAGATCAAAGCTTTCACCTCCATCAAATCCGATGAATGCAATATCTTCAGGGATCTTTAAACATTTGGCCCTCATGCTGTAAAGGCCAGAAACGGAAAGGGCATTAGTGGCGAAAATGATACCTTTTGGAACCCATGGAATTTTTAAAATCCTTTCAAAAGCCTTTTCCATGTCTTCTTTGTAAGCCTCATACCGTATTTCTTCAACCACCAAGTTCTCAGTTAACCCTGATGTTTTCATTGCATCCAGGTAACCCCTTATCCGTTCTTTCATATGGATAAGTTCTGATTTGTACGCGATCATCGTAATATTCTGTATTCCATTTTCAATCAGATGGATGGTTGCATCGTAGGTAGCCTGAAAATTGTTAAGAACAACATGATTTGTATTGATATCAGGAAAATATCGATCTACCAATACCAACGGAATTTTTCTCTTCATCAGGTTCTTAATTTGCCCATCCGAACCTTCGGCAGGAACTATAATAAAGCCATCTACCTGCCTGTTTAACAGGGAATTAACCAATGCTTCAGATTTACTCTTGTCTTCATCTGAACTACCAAAAATAACTGTATAACCAAGATTGGCTGCTTCATTTTCAATAATTCTGGCCAACTGACCAAAAAATGGATTGGCAATATCTGCCACAATCAAACCAATTGTTTTGGTTGATTTCATCCTTAAGCTCCTGGCTATCTGGTTTGGCTGGTAATTTAACTCTTCAGCGGCTTTCCTTATTTTTTCAACTACTTCCCTGCCAACTCTTTTTTCTTTTTCCTGACCATTCATTACATAAGAAACCAGTGCTACGGAAACGCCAACTTTAGCTGCTATGTCTTTTAGTGACACTCTTTTTTGCATCGAAATTCTATTAAAACATTCTATTTCTGATAAAACACAGATTTTGTGAATTGAAATCCAAAGATATGCTTAATCGATTAATTAAAAAAATATTTGAAGCTTTTTTTGTTGAAATATTAAAAAAACAATTTAAAGTATTTTCTAAACCGGAAAATTTTCAAAATCGAAATTTTAACCTGCTATATTAGCAACTCAAATTTTGTGAACTTTTATTGCTATAAAGTGGAATTTGTGAATTTATTTCATGGGAAATTTAAATATGAGCATTTTAACTCTATTCGGGAAATATGTATTTCAGGATAAATAAATATTTATTAAATTTCATTCCGGAAATATATAATCCCGGATTAGTCTTAAGAAATATTTCAATATTAATAATGGCAACAGCCGCGAGGCTTACCAGGTTAATCCCGACTTAAAAAAACTTTCTTTTCAAATCATTGAATTGATTAGGTTTTCATAGTCGTATTGTCTTTTGAAAAATTCTAATATCGATTTTGGGATAAATTTTAATTTTACTTGAATAATGTATAAAAGGAAATGCATAAACGGATAATTTTTAATAATTCAACCATTTAGCATAGACTATATTGAATAATTAAGAAATCCTGGTATTAAAAATTCTTCATTATTGCTTAAATTAATTGTATATTAGAAAATTGAAGAATTAAATTAACAAATTTATGGAATCATATTCAGCATTAATTATATTCTCGTTTTCCGGAACCGGTAATGCCAGGAAAGCTGCGGAATGGATAATTGCCGAAGCAGAAAAAAAAGGCATAAGTTGTAGTTTAAAAAATATTGAAAACCTGAAAGGAAATAATTTGCCTGAAATTCCTCCCGGCGCTTTAATTGGAATATGTTCTCCAACACATGGGTTTAATTTGCCGCCAATTACGCTTAATTTTATTTTCAGGTTACCTGCTTCAAACCAAAACAAGGTATTTATTTTAAACACAAGGGCAGGAATGAAAATGTACAAAATATTTCTTCCGGGCCTGAGTGGGGTGGCACAATACTTTGCTGCCCTGATTCTTATGCTTAAAGGGTATAAAATTGTTGGGATGCAACCCATGGATTTACCTTCGAACTGGATTTCAATTCATCCGGGGTTAAGGAAAAAAGTAATTGATTCAATTTTTGCCAGATGCAAAAGAAAAACCATCCATTTTGCTGAAAAAATCCTATCGGGTAAAAAAGTATATACGGCCTTTTGGTCGCTGCCATTTGACTTATTGATTGCCCCTGTTTCGCTTGCGTATTACCTAATTGGCAGATTTGCAATAGCCAAAACCTTTGTGGCCAATTTCAACTGTAACCAGTGTATGCGTTGCGTGAATGATTGTCCGGTTAACGGTGTTAAAATGGTTGCCAACCGCCCTTACTGGACCTTCAATTGCGAAAGTTGTATGCATTGTATGAATTATTGTCCAAGCCGGGCCATTGAAACTTCCTTTAGTTTTACTATCCTTTTGTGGTGGTTTGTTTTTTCTGCTTTGCCAATCTGGGTAATTAATCAATTGGTAAAGTGGGATTGGACTGACCTAAATTTAAATCCATTCTGGCTTGAAATTGTAAAATTTTTAATTCAGACTTTGGGTGGTTTACTGGTTATTTTCTTAGCCTATAGGCTTTTACATTTTCTTATGCGATTTAATTTCTTTAATAAACTTGTTATCTACACTTCGCCCAGCCATTACAAATTCTGGCGGAGGTATAAAGCACCGAAAAATGTTTAGTTTCTTCATTAATACAAATTATCATGAAAAATTTAATGCACCGCCTGGTAGTTTTAATTTCTATCTGCCTGGTAATTAATAATGTATTTTCTCAGGATCTTATTGTTATTGACACAAAAAACAATGCACTGGTTTACCAGGTTCAGAAAAACAAAAAAGTAGGCCAATTGTACCTTGGACCAAAGATCAGCGACAAAGCGGAATATTCAAAAATAAATATGCAGGACCATGAAATTTACATGCCGTTTGGGACTAACAATTTATTTGAGCCGGCATTGCGCACGGTTCATGATGATGGAAACCCTTCTGTTGAATTATTGTTTGAAAGTTATTTGCAAAATAAAGTAAATGATGATGTTACGGAAACAATCATAAAATTGAAGGATCCGCAATACCCTTTGTTTGTTGAATTACATTTTAAAGCTTATTACAATTCTGATGTAGTTGAACAATGGGCAAATATTTCTCATCAGGAAAAGAAGCCACTTACCTTATATAATTACGCTTCAGCCATGCTGCATTTCGATGCCAGCAATTACTGGTTAACGCAGTTTCATGGCGATTGGGCCGAGGAAATGCAAATGGACGAAACCAGGCTTAGTTCGGGAATTAAAATTATTGATTCAAAGCTGGGTACAAGGGCAGCTATGTATCAATCGCCATACTTTTTCCTGGCTTTGAATAAACCTGCAGATGAAAATACCGGTGAGTTGATTGCAGGAACTTTAGCCTGGACTGGTAATTTTAAATTTACCTTTGAGGTGGATGAAAGAAATTACCTGCGTTTGGTGCCCACAATAAATAATTTTGCCTCGGAATATACTATTCAGCCAGGTGAGATTTTTAAAACTGCATCGTTCATTTTTACCTATTCCAGCCAGGGTAAGGGACAAGCCAGCCGTAACCTGCATAAATATGTCAGGAATTATAGTCTGCTTGACGGGGATAAACCACGGTATACCCTTTTAAACAACTGGGAAGCTACATTTTTTAGTTTTAATGAAACCAAGTTGGTGCAATTAATGGATGATGCCAAAAAGCTGGGAGTTGACATGTTTTTGCTTGACGATGGCTGGTTTGGAAACAAATATCCCAGAAATGGAGATATGGCCGGTTTGGGCGACTGGCAGGAAAACAAGTTAAAATTGCCCAATGGAGTTAAGGTGTTGGTTGATGCAGCCACTCAGAAGGGGATTAAATTCGGCATTTGGATTGAACCGGAAATGGTGAATCCAAAAAGCGAATTGTACGAAAAACATCCAGATTGGATTTTGAAATTGCCCAACCGCGCTGAAGATTATTTCAGGAACCAGCTGGTGCTTGATTTAACCAATCCACAGGTGCAGGATTTTGTTTTTGGTGTTGTGGATGAACTTATGACAAAGAACCCCGGAATAGCCTATTTCAAATGGGATTGTAACCGGATGATGACCAATATGTATTCCGGTTTTTTAAAAGAAAACCAGTCACATTTGTATATCGATTATGTAAAAGGGTTATACAGGGTTTTGGATCGTGTAAGACAGAAATACCCGCATTTACCCATGATGTTATGTTCGGGAGGAGGGGCCAGGATTGACATGGAAGCACTTAAATACTTCACCGAATTTTGGCCAAGCGATAATACCGATGGATTTAACCGGGTTTTTATCCAATGGGGATACTCCAATTTTTTACCCGCCATTGCTACTTGCTGCCATATTACCTCCTGGGGAAAACAATCGATTAAATTCCGTACCGATGTGGCCATGATGGGGAAAATGGGATATGATATCCAGATTTCACACTTAAAAGACAATGAATTGAAATTCAGCCAGGAAGCCATTAAAAACTATAAACGGTTAAGCCAGGTGATCTGGAATGGCGATTTATACAGGCTGGTTTCTCCCTACCAGGAAAACAGGGCTGTTTTGATGTATGTTTCTGACGACAAATCGAAGGCAGTTCTTTTTAGTTATACCCTTAATACCAGGTTTGGAGAAAGGTTCACAAATGTTAAACTTTCAGGATTGGACGAAACAAAAAATTACAAAATTCTGGAAACCAATCTGATGCCCGGGCAGAACTCCAGGTTGCCTTTCAACGGAAAATCATTTAGCGGAGGTTACCTTGGCAAGGTAGGTTTGGATATTTCATCCGTCGATCCATTATCGAGTGCTGTTTTTGAATTGATAGCAGAATAATTCAGAAATGCCGTTTTATTAAAGTGATGACAGATACGGATGAAGGTTTACCAAGAGTAATAGGAGTGAGGGCGCTTGCCGCCAGCGCGATAAACAATACAGTAGGTGGGGGAATATTTGTGCTTCCGGCTATTATTGCTGCATCATTGGGACCATCGGCTATCTTTGCCTATCTTATCTGTGGTGTACTTATTTTTTTCATCATTTTGTGTTTTGCTGAAACCGGGAGTAAAATAGTGGTCAGTGGCGGGGCTTACAGCTATATCGAAAAAGCATTTGGACCATTTGCCGGATTTTTGGCCAATATCCTTTACTGGCTGGGATACGCGGTAATCAGCGATGCTGCTATTGCCAATGCACTTGCTGATATTATTGCAGTTGCATTTCCTCCACTTAATAAGTTAATTTACAGAAGTATATTCTTTTTGGTTTTACTTGGCGGATTGGTTTATATTAATTACAAAGGTGTAAAAAAAGGCGTAATGGTTGTAGAATTGAGCACTTTCGCAAAACTGTTTCCCTTATTATTGATCATTGTTTTAGGTTTTTTTCATGTCCATACATCCAACTTTAGTATCAGTCAGTTACCAAACATTAAAACATTGGGTGAAGTAACCCTGGTTTTGTTTTTTGCATACATAGGTTCAGAAAATGCGCTGTCGAACGCGGGTGAAATCAAAAATCCGCATAAAACTATACCCGTTGGTATGCTTCTGGGGATTATAATTACAGTTGTTCTTTACATTTTAATACAAGTTTCTGCCCAGGCGGTGCTTGGCAGCGATTTAACAAAATACCGGGATGCACCTTTGTCTGAAATGGCTATGCGATTGTTGGGAAGTACCGGGGTAATAATCATCACTTTAGGTGCGGCCATATCCATTTTTGGAACCATAAGCAGTGATGTTTTAGGAGGGCCAAGAAACCTGTTTGCTGCCTCAAAAAATGGCATTTTACCCTCATTTTTATCTGCTGTTCATACCCGGTATGCTACCCCGTATTGGTCTATAATTGTGTATGGCATTTTAATTTTTGTATTTTCTGTTTCGGGAGGATTTAAAATTCTGGCCACTATTTCAAGTGCTGCTATTCTTATTATTTATCTGGGCGTGGTTTTATCCACAATAAAGTTCAGGTTAAAAAAGGAAACCTGTGGTCAGGATACGTTCAGGATGCCTTTTGGCTATACAATTCCAATAATTGCTATAATTACCATCATCTGGCTGCTTTCAAATTTATCAAAAGACGAAGCCCTGGGATTATTTATATTCATGGCTGCACTTACAGTTCTTTATTTCATTATTAAACTGGTAAAGAAAAAATAGTATGAACGATAATTTACTTGCAATTCCAAAACTTGAATTTTTAACCCAGGAACAAAAAGAATTGGTACACAGGCATTCCATTGAAATTCTGAAACATACAGGTTTAAAAGTGGAATCGCCCAGAGCCATGGAAATATTCCAACAGTCGGGCATGGCGAAGATTTCGGGCAATACGGTTTTTATGGGTGAAGAATTGGTTAGTCAGGCTGTATCCCTTTGTCCGAAAAAATTTGATATATTTAATACAAAAGGTCAATACGCTTTTACCCTTTCGGGAAATGACGCTTCGGCAATATTTGGCGTAGGGGTTACCAACTTGTATTACCAACATCCTGAAGATGATTCGGTTATGCCTTTTTTAAGAAAACATACCCGAATTGCCGCCAGGCTTGGAAATGAACTGGGTAGTTTCGATTTGATTTCTTCACCCGGCTATCCGCAAGATGTTGAAAGTAGTATATCAGATTTATATTCTGCACTGGACGTATATACAAATACTGAAAAACCAATGGTTTTGCTGGTTTCGGACGAGAATTTATTTGAACCGGTTATCCGTTTACTTGAACATTTACACGGAAATATCAGCGAAAAGCCTTTTATAATTCCCTATTTTAATCCGGTTACCCCGATGGTTTTGAACAAAGGAACGGTTGAAAAGATGGTTTTCTCGATTGAAAAAAATCTTCCTGTAATTTTTAGCAATTATGCCATGTACGGGGCTACATCACCCATTAATCCTGCAGGTTCCCTGGCAATTCTGAATGCAGAACTTTTGGCGGGCCTGGTATTCAGTCAACTGGTAAAGGAAGGGGCGCCTGTAATTTTGGGTAGCCTGCCTGCCAGTTTCGATATGAACTCTATGGGAAGTGTTTATACCCCGCAAAGTTTTTTGTTAAATATTGCCTGTGCCGAAATGATGGAGTTTTATAATCTTCCGCATTGCGGAACATCAGGCAGCGGAATAGGTTGGAGCGCCGATTTGATTGCAGCCGGTCACCTCTGGATGAATCATTTAACCAGTTGCCTGGGAAAAGTGGGATTGGTACCGTTTGTGGGCGGAAATTTCGACAGCCTCGCCTTTTCACCTAACCTGGTTGTTTATTCCGATTATGTGATTCGCAAATCGAAGGAGTTTGTCCGGGGGTTTTCACTATCGGCCAATGATTTCAACCTCGAAGAAATTAAACAGACAGGCCCGGGAGGCAATTTTCTTACTTCCGAAAGTACATTAAATTCAGTATTAAAAGGTTATAGTAGCCAGGAAATCTGGACCAATCTTTCGTATGATAAATGGCTTGAAATGGAAAAACCCAACGCGATGGAAAAACTCCGAAAGCATACCATGGAGTTGATTATGAATCTGAAAGCACCTGAACACCGCGATGAATTACAGAAAAAAGGAGAAGCATTTATTAAAAATTTTAAAAGGGCTTAAACTTCCCTGAAAAAGATGAATATTGCTGATTGTTAGTGTTTTAGCCATAGATTCATCCAAACGCAACAAACCTGCCAGGTAAGATATTCTTTCTTTATCAAATGCCGGGTATGAAATCGAATTAAATGGTTTAAAAAAGGGGATAAAAAGTTAAATCCTTAATATTTTATCCTTAATTTAACAGTCTCGTTAATTATCACAAAACAGAAATTTGGGATAAATTAACAAAAATTCAATTGTAGTATAATTTAAAATAAAATTTTATGAAATCGAAATCAGTTTTGTTTTTTTTAATCACAATCATTTTGTCCTGTACCACCCAGGAAACTGAAGATTTGTCGGATAAAAATCAAATTCAGCTAAACGGGACATGGAAACTTATTTCAGGAACCATAATTTTAAAGGGAGATTCCACGGTGACCGATTATACCAAAAATGTTTCTTTTGTTAAAATTATCAACAATTCACATTTTGCATTTTTACAGCACGATTTGCAAAATGGGAAAGACTCAGGGGCTGTATTTGTTGCCGGTGGAGGAAAATACGAACTTAAAGACAGTATTTATACCGAACATCTTGAATATTGCAGTGCACGCGAATGGGAGGGGAATGATTTCAGGTTTATCGTTACGTTAAAAAATGATACCCTAACCCAAAAAGGAATTGAAAAAGTGGAAAAACTAGGAATTGAACAGGTTAATATTGAAAAATATGTCAGGGTAAGAGATTAATTTCCTTTCGCCCATTCATTCAAAACATCATCAATGGTTTTTGGCTTTGGTTTACCTAAAAGTTTGCAGCCATCGGTAGTTATTAAAAAATTTTCTTCATTCCTGAGTCCGCCAAAGTCTTTATGCTGTTCAAGTTTATCAAAGTTCAGGTATTCTGCATTGTGTTTGGTGGATTTCCAGAGATCAATCAACTGGGGAATAAAATAAATGCCGGGTTCAATGGTCAACACAAAGCCGGGTTCAAGTTTACGGGCCAGTCGCAATGATTTTAATCCGAATTGGGTACTTTTTGGTTTTCCGTCGTAACCAACATAAATTTCCCCAAGATTTTCCATGTCATGAACATCGAGACCCATCATGTGCCCCAGTCCGCATGGGAAAAACATGGCATGTGCACCATTTACCAGCGCATCTTCGGTATTTCCTTTCATAAATCCTAAATCCTTCATCCCATCAACTATTACCCTGCATGCTTCAAAATAAATATCCCCGAAAGGTATACCAGGTTTTAATAATTCTATTGATCTGTTATGGCTTTTAAGGCAAAGCTTATAAATATCAGTCTGAAGTTGTGTGAATTTTCCACTCACAGGCACAGTGCTCGATAAATCACCTGCATATCCCATATCAGTTTCGGCCCCGGCATCAAGTAAAAACAAATCACCTTCTTTTAAAATATTTCCATGAAAATGGTTGTGGAGTGTTTGCCCGTTTATGGTAGCAATTACCGGAAATGCCAGTTGACCGCCTGATTCCAGTGCTACCTGGGTTACTTTGGCCGCAATTTCGGCTTCTTTTACACCCGGTTTTGTCAGGCGCATGGCAAGTGTATGCATGTCCACGCTGGTGTTACAGGCATTTTCAATTTGTTTAATTTCCTCGTCCGATTTATAATTGCGCTGGTTAATTATGGCCAGAATCAGTTCCAGTGAAGCTTTTGTATGCACTTCACCGGGAAGTATACCAAGCCAGTTAAAGAGCTTGATTTTATGTTCGGCACGATAGGGAGGTAAAAAGTGAATTTTCCTTCCTTTAAGTTGGGCCTCCTTTAGAAATACCGGTAATGTATCAAGTGCTGCTGTTCTTGATATACCTGCCTTTAAGGCCTGTTCTTCAATTGAAGGTTGCGGACCCATCCATACAAAATCGTCAATGGTTAAATCGTTGCCAAAAAGGCAGTCGTCGCCACTTTCACAATCGAAAACAGCAACAAAGGAGGGCTGGTTTAAGCCGCAGAAATACAAAAAACTGCTGTCCTGCCTGAAGTGGTAGCCATTGTCGGCATAATTCATGGGGCTTTCGTCATTTCCAATTAAAAGGATGATGCCGGAACCAACAGATTTTCGAAGTTTTTCGCGGCGGGAGATATAGGTATTTTTTGAAAACATAGCCTGGTTATTTAAGTTAGATAACTATTTTTTGAGGTGGTTGAAAATAAACTGAAGTATTTTTTCTTTCGATTCTTCAATGGTTTCGAGGTGTGTATTCACGATTAAATCAGGATTTTCAGGAATTTCAAATGGATCGTTTACCCCTGTGAGATTGTAAATTTTATCAGGATGTCCGTCCGGAAGCATCGCCCTGTGGTACATACCCTTTGTATCGCGCTGGATAAGCATTTCAAGCGAACAATTTATCCAGACAGTAAAAATATCCGGGGCCATATTTTTAATTTCCTTTCTTATTTCTTCATATGGATTAATGGCCGAAAGAAGCACTATAATTTCGTTTCTCAATAGAATTTTACCAACAAAACCAAGCCTCCTGATATTTCTCATCCGGTCTTCTTTCGAGAAGCCCAGGTCGCTGCAAAGGTTTTTACGGTACTCGTCACCATCAATCATTTCAACTTTATAACCCGATTTTAAAAGCTCATTCCTGACCAATATTGTCAGTGTGGTTTTACCGGCACCCGAAAGGCCTGTGAATTGAATAAATACCATGTTTAATTATATTTGAATACCGAAATTATAAAAAAGCTAATGAATTTACATGTACGAATTAAAATATATTTAAAATGTACCGTTCAATGTTTAAAAACACTATCCATTTGCTCAAGGGTTTTGCCCCTGGTTTCTTTCACTTTAAAATAAATAATAATACCTCCTGTAAAACAGATGGCTGAATAGATATAAAATGTATTGGCCATTCCAATTGCCTTTGCCAGTGGAGGAAAGGTAAAGGTAAGAATAAAATAAGCCATCCAGAGAGAGATTACAGTTATCGCAGTAGCGGCATTACGTATTTTATTTGGATAAATTTCAGAAATCAGTATCCAGGTAACAGGGGCAAGTGTTAATCCGTAAATTCCAATGGCAGAAAGCAGAAACCAGGCTGCCTGTGCAGATTTAATGTACAGAAAATAAGAAATAAACAGGTAAATAACAGACATCCCGGCAGTGCCTAAAATCATAAGTGGCTTTCGGCCAATTTTATCTACAAGCGTCATTGCCAGAATAGTAACAACAAGGTTAACCCCACCAATAAATACCGTTTGCAGTAATTGGTCATCTTTACTGGCACCAATGCTTTCAAAAATGTTTGAAGTATAATTAAAAACCACATTTATACCACTGAATTGCTGTAAAACAGCCAGGAAAATACCTAAAAGCAGGAGACCGGCGTACGGTTTACTGAAAATTGAATAAAACCCAGTTTTATTAGTTCCTTGTAATGATGTTTGAATCGATTGGAGCGTATTAACTGCGTATTCAGAATTTGATATTGAACCAAGCACTTTAGCGGCTTTTTCGGGTTTTCCCGCTTTAACAAGCCACCTGGGGCTTTCGGGAAGAAAAAACACACCAGCCAGGAACATCAGAGATGGGACAAGACCAAGGCCAAACATCCAGCGCCAGGCTTCGGTACCGTTGTTGCGGAGGGAATAGTTGACCAGGTTGGTAATTAAAATACCAGTAACAATGGTTAGCTGGTTAATCGCCACCATGCGTCCCCTTACCGATTCTGGTGATATTTCGGCAATATAAACCGGCGAAAGGAGCGATGCCATTCCGACCCCGATTCCAGCCATAAACCTGAAAAAAATAAAAATTCCAAGGGTAGGAGAGGCTGCCATGCTTACCGATGAAATGGCAAAAATTGATGCTGCCAGCATTAAAGCAGGTTTCCGGCCATATTTTCCCGAAAATTTTTCAGCCACCAGGCAACCCACAATGCAGCCAATGGCCAGCGAGCCTGTGGCAAATCCTTCCCAGTATTCGTTTAATCCAAACTGCTCGCGCAGAAAAGGCAAAGCACCCGAAATAACAGCAAAATCAAACCCGAAAAGGTATCCACCCAGGGCTGAAATCAACGAAATAATGGTAATGTATTTAATATTAAAAGATTGGGACATATCAGGAAATTAAAACATTAATAATCAAAATTTTCTATAAGCTGGCGGCTGTTGAAATTGGATATGCCGCATTATTTAATAAATCAAAAACAATAATTTCGTTGAGGTCTTTTTTTAACCATTCAGCCGGACAATACAATCGCTTTTGTGGGCCAATTTCCCAAAAATGGCCAAGGTTATGACCATTTACCCAAACATAACCTTTTTTGAAATTCGACATATCAAAATAAGTATCAGCTACCTGGTCGATTCTAAAGCTGCCTTTAAAAAAATTCAGCTGCTTATTATGGTTTGTCTGGCTTTTTTCCAACGAAACAATCCATTTTTCATCCATCGGAAACTGGAAAACTTCCCAGTTCATAAGTGTCATTCCATTCAGCACAGCTCTTTCAGTTATTCCTTTTCTATCAATCATAAATTCGGCAAAATTGATATGGCCCATTTCCTGCACGAATATCTCAAGCACAGGATTTTTAGCCTCCGTTTTGGGAATTTCAATAGAATTTTGGTTCAATCTCCTGTCAATGGTGCCAATAAATTTTCCATCCACATAAACAAGGGCATAGTCGTGCAATTCGCGCAACACAAGTTTTCCGCTCTTATGCCCCACAAGCGAAGTGCGGTACATTATCATTCCGTGGTATTGATTAAGGTACTCCATGGGTTGGGGTTGAGAAACTCTGACTGGCTTGGGCAGATGGTCCCAAATACTTGTAAAATACTCCATTTTAATTTCCGGAATGGTTATGGCCGGTATTTCAGAAGGAATATCAGGTAGCTTTTCGTTTTTAAGGTAATGCTGAATTAATTTGCGCAAAGCCAGGTATTTTTCAGTTACCCTTCCTTGTTCTGTAAGTGGGGCATCATAATCGTAGCTTGTAACGTCGGGCATAAAATTGTGGGTAATTCCAACGGGCAGATTTTTATCAGCAAAGGCGTTGGCCCCTGCTGTAAAGCCAAAGTTGGTGCCTCCATGGAAAACATAGAGGCTAAAAGATTTTTTGTTTTTCATCAAAAAGTCAACTTCTTTCACAATATCATCGGTGCTTACTTTGGCCCATTTTTCACCCCAGTGCGTTAGCCAGCCGGGGTAAGTTTCGCTGCTGAATACCGGAACACCGGGGTTCATTTTGTAAGCAAGTTCCCAATGTGCTTCTTCCGAACCCGAATCGAGCCCAACTGCACAACCAGGTAGTGCACCGGCATCAAGCATATAATTTGTAGGTCCGTCACCTGTTGAGAAAGGTATATCAATGCCATTTTTTCGCCAGAGTTGCATTAACCAGTTAAGATAATCCCTGTCATTCCCATAGCTGCCATATTCATTTTCAATTTGTAACATAAAAATTGGACCGCCATTAGTGATTTGATAATTTTTCACAATTTTAGCCAGTTCTGTAACATATCTTTCAACAGCCCAAGTATATCTGGGATCCATGCACCTGATTCTAATATCGGGGTATTTGAGCAGATAAAGCGGTAAAGCTCCGAAATCGTACTCTGCACAACAATAGGGACCAGGGCGAAGAAAAAGGAACATACCCTCTTCCTGAACAATTTTAAAAAATTCTGCCATATCGCGGTTTTCTGATGTAAAATCGAATTTGCCTTCTTCGGTTTCGAAATAATTCCAGAATATGTACGATGCTACGGTGTTTAAGCCCATTGCTTTGGCCATTTGAATGCGTTGGCGCCAGTAGATTTTTGGAATCCGGTTTGGATGAATTTCACCGGCACGGATTTGAAATGGTTTTCCATTAAGCAGAAAATCTTTATCACCGAGGGTAAAAGTGTTTAGCTTGTTGTTTGGGTTCCCTGATTGTGCATATATCAAAGTGCCTAGTAGCATAAATACCAGGTAAATAAATAAGGATTTGTATTTCATAACCATAGGTTTAAGTTTAAGAACAGTAAAAGTAAAGCAAATTTTGTTTAAAAATAATGTGATTTGGCAGGGCAAGGTGTCTTCTAGCGCCTCAGACACCTTTTGAGCCCCTCAGGCACCTATCGGGCGTCTCAGAGAATTTATTGCGGTGCCTGAGGTTCCCGATGGCACCGTTAATTTTCTTTCTTTATTTCTTTTGTAGTGATGTAAAAATTTGGATCTACTTCAATTTTAGCTCCTTTTTCAATTACCATTTCTTTCCTTTTCTGAGTAGGTGAAATCCATTTTTCCTGGCCATTCAGTTTAATTTTTAATGGAAAGTCAAAGCCAGAAACACAATTCTCCCAGTTATATTCTAACAATGAATCAATTACACTGTATTCGAAAACAGGGATTTTAGTATTTCGAAGGTATTGGTTAAAGAAAGGTTTTAAATCGAAACACAAACTGTCTGAAAGGTAATTTTCAATTTGTTCTGTAGCAACTGTTTGATGGTAAAAATCGCGGTTAAGTCCTTTAAGTATTGAATTCCATTTTCTATCATCTTCCACTAATTGCCGTAAGGTATGCAGCATATTTGCACCTTTATAATACATATCGTTGTCCGGACTGCGGTAATTAATATTATATATTCCTATGACAGGTTTTTTATTGTTGATGTTTGCCCGTGTACCTTTCACATATTCATATCCGGCTTGTTTGCCAAACCAGTATTCCACAAACAGGCATTCAGCATAGGCTGCAAAACTTTCATGTATCCACATGTCTGCTATGTCTTTGTATGTAATGTTGTTACCAAACCATTCATGGGCCGATTCGTGAACAATAATAAAATCAAATTTCATTCCCCAGCCGGTGCGGCTCAGGTCGAAACCTCCAAAACCATTTTTATATAAATTGCCATAGGTAACCGAACTCTGATGCTCCATGCCCGGATAAGGTACTTCAACCAATTTATACCCATCCTGGTAAAAAGGGTAGGGCCCAAACCAATTTTCAAAAGCTTCAAGCATCCGGTTTACTTCCCTGAACTGAACTTTTGCCTTTTCCAGGTTTTCTTTTAATACATAATAATTACAGGTTAAGTCGCCATTTAATCCTTTGTAAGTATCTGAAAAATTAACATAATCTGCAATATTAGCATTCACGCCATAATTATTTATTGGATTGCAAACCATCCATTCATAGGTGGTCAATGAATCATTTTCGTCAAATTTTTTTAAAAGTCTACCATTCGATACCCCGGTAAGCCCTTTCGGAATAGTAAGACTGATTTTCATGCTATCAGGTTCATCGTACTGATGGTCTTTACAAGGCCACCAGATACTCGCGCCATCGCCCTGGCAGGTGGTGGCTATAAAATTTTTACCATGGCTGTCCTTCCTCCAACTCAGTCCTCCGCTCCAGGGAGGGTTTTTACTTACTACCGGTTTTCCTTCATACTCCACTAAAATCTGGTTCATTGCACCAGTTTTTTGCTTTTTTTTAAGCTTTACAAACCATGCATTGCCATCGCGCAAAATATCAAGCGGAATACTATCCTGTGTTACTTTTGTAATTTTTAAAGGTTTTTGCAGGTCAATTTGCATGATCTGGTATGGTGAAACCACCAGGTAACGAATTGTATTTTGGCCATGGATTGTACTGTCGTTTGGATTAATTCTGATATCAAGGTGATAGAATTTTAAATCCCACCAGCGTCTTTCTTTTGTGATGGATCCCCTTAAAGAATCCTGGTGGTTAAACTGCTTGTTTTGGGCCTGAAGGGTGGCAGAAATTAAAATTATATACATGATTATCACCATGCGTCTGAAAAACTTTGTGGATCTCATTTTTATTACTATATGGTTTATTGCGATCAAGATTGACTTTAAAAGAAATGTTCGATGTCTATTTCTTTAGACAAATCTATCATTAATTAGAGATTTTTTAATCCTTCAAACGATAAAAAATATCCAAAGTTTTCTAATTCACTAAAGTAAGATAATTTTAGGCCGTGAAATAACCATTCCTATGATTCCAATTGTAGTGCACCAGGGGAAAAAAAGGTATACGCTTGAGAGTGAAGGAGATGTAACATTATTACGAATGTTGCAATTCCATAATTTTGAATTACAGGCACCTTGCGGAGGGAATGGTACCTGCGGCAATTGCAGGGTTTTTGTCAAAGGTAAAGGTTATGTTACTTCTTGTCTTTACCAGGTTACCGGACCAATTGAAATTATTTTACCTGAACCTGTAGAAGCCAAAGTTCTGGTGGCCCAACACGAATATACAATTCAATTGCCGTTAATTCCGGGAAAATCAGTTGAATTTTCTGATAAACCATATGGCGTGGCTATTGATATCGGCACCACGAGCCTGGCATTTTACCTGGTAAATCTTAAAAGCGGTTTTTTAACCGGAACACGGGCAATATTAAATCCCCAGGCTAAATATGGTGCTGATGTTATTTCAAGGATTCAGTTTGCCTCACAGGAAAAAGAGGGTTTGCCAAAGCTCAGAAATGCCCTGTTAGGGGCAATAAACGAGGAACTAAAGCAACTGGCAGATTTTGAAGGGATTAAATTGAACGACATTGTAAAAATAATTGTAGCGGGCAATACTACCATGCTCCATCTTTTTTTGGGTGTAAATCCTCATTCACTGGCCCAATACCCTTTTAAAGCTGCATTTCTGGATATGCAAACAAAAATTGGAGCTGAATCAGGATTGAATTGCAATGTTGCAGCCGTCATTAAAACTTTACCTTCAGTTTCAGCTTTTGTAGGTTCGGATTTATTGGCTGGACTTGCTTCTATAAATCCAACGGAAAAAGTTAAAACCTTTTTGTTGATGGATATTGGAACAAACGGAGAACTTGCATTGGTGAAAAATAACAAAATCTGGTGCTGCTCCGCGGCAGCAGGTCCGGCTTTTGAAGGGGCAAAAATTGCCTGTGGCATGGGGGCAATAGCCGGAGCAATCTCGTCATTCAATAACGAAGGATATATTACCATAGGAAATGAAAAACCAACCGGTATCTGTGGTTCAGGTTTAATTGATCTTGTAGCTTATCTGATTGAAAATGGGATAGTTGACAGGGACGGAAAGATGGAAAATGATTTTATAATAGCTGATTCGAAGATTTCAGGAAATAGATCTGATATTTATCTTAGTCCTGATGATATCCGTGAAGTTCAACTGGCAAAATCCGCCATAGCCTCAGGGGTAAATATTCTATTAAAAAAGGCCGGAATTGGATTTGAGGAAGTAGACCAGCTTTTTTTAGCCGGTGGATTTGGAAATTATATTAATATAGAAAATGCGGTTAAAATTGGGTTATTACCAGTTCAACTTCAAAACAAGACAGTTGCCCTGGGTAATTCCTCAGGAACTGGTGCAGTATGTGCCTTGAAATCTGAAAAATTTGAAGAAATGCTGATCGGTTTTGCAAAAAGGTGCATACATGTAGAACTGGCAACCGACGATGATTTTATTACTGAATTTGCCATGAATATGAGTTTTTAAGAAAAAAATAAATAATATCGTAACTTTATTAATTTTAACTTATGGTAATTCAGCATGTCTGAAACCAGATAAAATAAAATTATTACCTGAAATACAATGTTTTTTGTTTGTAAATTTACATTTGTACGAAAACCTTCATCTGAATGAAGGCAAAATAGAAAAAGACAGAAAAAATGAAAATACTGGTAGTTGAAGATGAACCTAAAGTAGCGTCGTTTTTAAAAAAAGGACTTGAAGAAAATGATTTTGAAGTAGATTTGGCCTACGATGGAGTGCTGGCTGAAAAACTGGCAAAACAAAAAAATTATAATTTATATATTTTGGATATTATTATTCCGGGAATAAACGGCCTTGAATTATGTAAAAGGCTTAAATCTTTCAACCACGAAATTCCTGTGCTTATGCTTTCGGCGCTTGATACCACAGATGACAAGGTAACAGGGTTTGAATCGGGCGCTAATGATTATCTGGCTAAACCATTTGAATTCAGGGAATTACTTTGGCGGGTGAAAGTGCTGTTAAAGAAAGGCCCGGTCACATTTACCAACACAAATAAGCTCCTGGCATTTGACCTTGAACTTGATTTAGATAAGAAAATCGCCCGGCGTGGGTCACAAAATATAGATTTAACAGCCAAGGAATTTCAACTTCTTGAATATTTTATCAGAAATTCGGGAAGGGTTCTTTCGCGAAACGACATCGCTGAAAAGGTTTGGGATGCAAGTTTTGATTTCAGCACAAATGTTGTAGATGTTTATGTTAACTTTTTGCGCAAAAAGATAGATAAGGGATTTGATAAAAAACTAATCCATACAAAAGTTGGGTTTGGTTATATTTTTGGGGAAATCTGATATGCAAATTCGAACCAGGCTTACTTTACAGTTTATTTTGGCCGGAGCCATTATTCTAATTATCGCTTCAATCACCATTTATTTTTTTTCGGTTAATTTCAGACGAAATGATTTTCAGGGCAGGTTGAAAAAAAATGCCCTGGTAACAGCCAATCTTTTTTTTGTTCAATACGAAGTTGATGCAGAAAGATTTTTAAGGTATGATAAGGACAATCCTGTAAGCCTTCACGATGAAAAAATCCTGGTTTTAAATTCAAAAAGAGATACTATTTATAATTCTGATACATCAGGTATAATAAATGCAAGTATACAGGATGTGCAACAAATCGAATCAGGATTTAATTACACTGCTGTTAATAAAGATTATGAAATTATTGGAACCAGGTATTTTACCAATTACGACAGTTTTGTAATTTTTTCCGCGGCCCTGGATATAGAGGGACTGGAACATCTCCGGCAGTTGGAAATTTTACTTATATTGGTTACGATGGTTTGTCTATTGCTGTTTTTTGTTGTAGGCTGGTTTTCAACTGCCAAAGCAATAAAACCACTTTCGGATGTAGTTAAAAAAGTAGAAGATATAACAGCTTCAAGTCTTAATATCAGGTTGAATGCGGGTTCTTCAAACGATGAGATTGATAGATTATCGCGAACTTTTAACAGGATGATGGAACGGCTCGAAAAATCCTTTGCAAGCCAGAAAAGCTTTATATCCAATGCTTCGCACGAAATGCGTACACCACTTACATCAATTAATGGTCAACTTGAAGTTCTGATAATGAAGAACAGGACGGAAGAAGAATACAAGCTTGGTGTTGATTCGGTACTCAATGATATAAAATCGCTCATACACCTTTTAAACCGGTTATTATTACTGGCCCGGACGAATACAGGAATTCCACTTTCACATACAGAAATTATCCGTGCAGATGAAGTTTTATGGCAGGTAAAAGAAGATTTAAAAAGGTTTAACCCGGACTATAATCTTATTATTGAAATGGACGAATCTATTAACGATGAAGAACAAATGAAGGTTACAGGAGATGAACAATTGCTGAAACTGGCTTTTTCGAATGTCATAGACAATGCTTGTAAATATTCTGCAGATAAATCAGTTCATGTAAATATTTATCCATCGGGTAATTACGTAAAAATAGAATTTATTGACAAAGGCATAGGCATTAGTGAAGAAGGCCTGAAAAAAGCCTTTGACCCGTTTTTCAGGGATAACAATACATTTCCTGCAACAGGCCATGGTATTGGACTTGCCCTAACCAAACAGATTATAACCATACATAATGGTTCTATTGAAATTTCATCCCAACCCGGCAAAGGGACCACTGTTTTAATTAATCTCTTGCTTGAAAAGTCTGTTGTTCAGCAACTTTAACCTATTTTAAAAGTAATAAAACCATAAAGTTGATTCAAACCTGTGATTAAAAATAAATGAATTGGTCATTTTAATCACATTTTAATATTCATTTAATCCCCGTTTAATTAACATTAATTAACATTGCTTACAAAAATTAAGTAACCAATTTAATCTGGACCTTTGCAATGTTAAATCAAAAAAATTATGTTCTAAAACCATTACCCACCTTAATTTTAATGACATTATTCCCATTGTCGGTGGTGCTATGTGGATGTAATCATGGGGGAAGTAGCAATTCAAACAAGGATAAAAAACTATTAATTTCCCCGCCGGCAAATGGGGACTATTTTCAGGAAATAGGAAGAGAAATAGGAATTGATTTTTTCCATACAATTGGAGATAAAGAACTCACCAATATTGTAGAATCTAGTGGAGCTGGTGCTGCTTTTCTTGATTTTGATCAGGATGGGTACATTGATTTGTATACCTGTAATGGCACCTGGCTTAAAAATCTGAGTAGTGGCGAAAAACCCGAGGTATTGCCTACCAACCATTTATACAGGAACCTGGGTAACGGAACCTTTGAAGATGTTACGGAACAAGCTGATTTGGATAATCCATTTTATAGCATGGGAGTTACCGTGGGTGATTACAACAACGATGGCTATCCGGATTTGTTTATAAGCAACTATGGACAAAATGTACTCTATAAAAATAATGGTGACGGTACTTTTGATGATGTAACTAAAAAAGCCGGTGTTGCTGGCAGGGAAATTGATTTTAGTGTGGGGGCCGTGTGGCTTGATTTCGACAACGACAGTTACCTTGATTTGTTCGTCGGAAATTATTTGAATTTTGATCCAAATTATAAATATTTTTATGCCCCCGACGGTTTTCCCGGTCCGCTTGCTTACGATGCACAACCCGATATTCTTTACAGGAATAAAGGCGATGGCACTTTTGAGGATGTTACCAAAGCAATGGGTATAAATGATATTGACGGAAGAGCAATGGGTTCCGGAGCAATAGATTATGATGACGATGGATTTGTTGACATTTATGTGGCCAACGACCATTCCCTGAATTATTTATGGCATAATAATGCAGGAAAAGGATTTACCGATATGGGAACCCCTTCTGGTACAGCATTTAGTCATTCCGGAGAATCTACAGTTAGCATGTCTGTTGATTTTAATGATTATAACGGTGATGGATTGCAGGATCTATTTGTTTCGGATGACAGGTATTGTTCTTTATATACAAATATTGGAAATGGGGTTTTTAATGATCAGGCTTACCAGGCAGGAATAGCCATGCCGGCAGGGCAGTTTGTCGGTTGGACATCTTCCTTTATTGATTATAATAATGACGGCTTTACTGATTTATATAAAGTAAACGGAGCTTTAAAACATTTATACGGACAGGAAGACCAGATATTTCAAAATATTGGAAATGGAAAATTTAAAGATGTATCCATTGAGCTTGGAAAATATTTTATGAAAAAACTGGTAGGCCGGGGTGCATGTTTTGGCGATTATGACAATGATGGCGATTTGGACGGATACATTGTAAACCTTGATGATCGTGGGGCTTTCCTTAGGAATAACAAAGGAAACATGAACAACTGGTTAATTATCAATTTGATTGGGACAAAATGCAACAGAGACGCTATAGGTGCCAGGGTAAAAGTATTTACCAAAGACAAGGTACAATCATCACAAAGAAGAACAACTTCGGGATATTTGTCACAAAATGACCCCCGGTTGCATTTTGGACTTGCAAAAGACAGCATTGTGAGTAAAATTGAAATTAAATGGCCGTCTGGTAAATTGCAGGTACTGGAAAATGTAAAAGTAAACCAGATTCTCACTGTTAAAGAAAATTAAATGAAATTCCTGAATTTTAATAGGGCAACCATTATTTTCATCCTAATGGTTTTATGCTCTTCGTCTATCTTTTTTACATCGTGCAAAGATAAAACCATGGATGGAATGATTATAATCACCAGGGTAGCAGGTACAGTTCCGGTTGAAAATTTTGCTTCTGGAAATGGATGGCGATATATTCCAAAAACACAGATTGTTGCAATTGACCCCAAAGAAGGCAAAGAATCTTTAAAAGTGCTTACCGGAGACTATTTTTCAGCCCAGGCTCCAGCTATTTCGTATGATGCAACGCATATGCTATTTTCAGGTCAGCTAAAAGAAAATGATCCCTGGCAAATCTGGGAAATGGATCTTGAAAATTTAAAAACCAGGCAAATAACAAATTCAGATATAAATTGCACAGATCCAGATTATTTACCAGATGGAAGGATTGTTTACAGCAAATCAGAAAACAACGACTCTTTAAAAGCCGGACATTCATTAAATACTTGTAAATCTGATGGCTCTGAAAGCAAGAGGATTACTTTTAATCCCCTGACCTATTTTGCGTCCGGAATTTTATATGATGGCCGGATTTTAACCCTGGGAAAACAAGTATTTCCTCAGGAAGGCGATCAGATACTTATGGTAATGCGGCCTGATGGTACAAAAGCCGAAATGTTTTATAATGGTGACATTGACTGCAATATACTTACAAAAAGTAGGGAGACTATGGATGGCAAAATCCTGTTTATCGAATCGAAAAATGGCAAAGACCCGGGCGGAAAATTAATTTCAATTACTTACAACAGGCCTTTACATTCCAGGACAGATCTTGCAGAAGGCATTGAGGGTGATTTTATATCGGTATTCCCTGTTGAAAGTGGGAAATTGCTGGTTTCTTTTCGTAAATCAAACCTGGAGCGCCACAGTTTGTATGAATTTGATTTACTGAATAAAGCATTAGGTAAAGAAATTTACAGAGATCAGGAATTTGAAGTGCTTGATGCAATAATTGTCGAACAGAAAACCAGGCCCAAAAAACTTCCAAGCGAAGTAGATATGGAAGTTAAAACCGGCTTGCTCCTTTGCCAGGATATAAATGTTGGGGATCCTGAATGGATAACCGGAGATACTGCGCTTACTGAGGCTTATGGTATTGAAGTTATAGGACTTGACTCAAGTATGGGCAAAGTACGTGTGGAAAAAGATGGTTCATTTTATTTGAAAGTGATAGCTGATAAACCTTTTCGGATCCAGACAATTGATAAGGATGGAAAGATTTTGAAAGGCCCTGGCAGTTGGTTGTATCTTCGCCCCCTGGAGCGAAGAGGATGTATTGGTTGCCATCAGGATCCCGAATTGGTCCCGGAAAATAAAATACCCTTGGCAGTTAAAAAAGACCCGGTTATTATTCCTGTTCATTTGGATAAGGTTGTTGAAAAAAATGTTTTATTGGATTAACAGTATAAGGTCTATGAAAAAATATTGGATATTAGGAATTCTTGTTGCGATTGGTTTATTAATTGGCTTCCCTGGTCGCAAATGGGCAAGGGAACACGTTAATTATAAAACCGCTGTAACCGATCATTCTCTTCTTTGTTATAAATGTCATTTATTCACTTCAGATAATTCGGTGATTCGTAAAATTTTAGATGAAGATTATTATTCTCCATTTAACGTGGCAGTATCAAATGATGGTAGCCGGTTGTATGTTATTGCGCAGGATGCAAATGCCTTATTGGTAGTTGATGCACAAACACATAAAGAATTAGAAAAGATCACAGTTGGACAGTTTCCGCATAGCGTAATACTTGATAATAAAGGACTGAAAGCTTATGTTAGCAATCAATGGTCTGACAATGTATCGGTAATTGATCTGAAAACTGCTAAAGTGGTTGATATACTTCAGACAGGAAACGGTCCTTCCGGCCTTTCTTTTAGCGCCGATGAAAAATCACTTTTTGTAGTAAATACCTTTTCATCAGATATTTCTGTTATCGACCTGGCTTCCAAACAAGAAATAAAAAGATTGATGTCAGGAAACAACCCCACAGGAATTCAGATATCACCAAACGGCAAAGTTCTATATGTTACCAGCCGAAGGGCTAAAATAGTCCCTTATGGAGAACCACTTGTAAGTGAACTTACTGTTATTGATGGAATTACTCAGCAGGTTACCGAATTTAAGAAAATAGAATCAGCCTATATGATTGAGAATATTGCATTTACTCCTTCGGGTGATTTAGGACTATTTACTCTAATCCGGCCCAAAAACATGGTGCCATCAATACAGATTGATCATGGATGGATTATGACTCATGGAATTGGTATAATTGAACAAAAGGAAAACGGCAGAGTAATTCAATTATTACTTGATGAGCCAAACGCTTATTATTCGGATCCTTTTGATATTGTTGTTAGCCCTGATGGAAAAAAGGCTTTTGTTTCAAGTTCGGGTTCAAATTGTATTTCTGTAATTGATATTGATTCTGTAAGATCTTTAATAGCCAAAGCTACACCCCAAATGTTAGAAACTTATCCTAACCATTTGGGAATTAGCAGCCAATACGTTATAAAAAGGATTCATACAGGATCGAATCCAAAAGGTCTTGAACTTTCTCCCGATGGTAAACTTCTTTATGTTGCCGAACAACTGGAGGACAGAATTGCAGTAATTAATACCGAAAGCCTTCAAACGATAAATAATATTCGTCTTGAAAGTACTCAAAAGGTGTCTGTAAACCGTCAGGGACGAAGATTATTTACCAGCGCGGGCAATGCATTTCAGAATCAATTTGCCTGTTATACATGCCATCCCGATATGCACGAAGATGGACTGGTATACAATATGGCCGGTAAAGATATGGGACGGAATATGGCAAATACACAATCCTTAAGAGAGATTAACCATACAGCCCCTTTTAAATGGAACGGTAAGAACCAAACAGTTTATAAACAGGACGGAATGCGCTTCTCAACAATTCTTACAAGAAATGAGGCGTTTAGTTATAACGATTTGGATGCTATAACTGCCTTTATTTTAACTGGAATTAAAAATCCTCCAAATCTTCAATACTTTCCAAATGGCACCTTAACCGAATCTCAGCTTCGAGGTAAAGCAATATTTGAAAGAAGCGTGGACAATGAAGGTAAAGTAATTCCTGAAAAAGATCGCTGCATAACCTGTCATCCACCTCCCTATTTTAGCAACTTTCAGTTTGCTGATGTAGGAACACTTGCAGCCTCCGATGACTCAATGTTGTTCGACACACCGCATTTAAACGGTCTTTTTGCTTCAGCACCTTATTTACATGATGGGCGCGCTGTAACGCTAGAGGAGATTTGGACAAAATATGCCCATCATGATACACATGGCAGAGTAAACGATTTAATGAAAATGCAACTTAACGAATTGGTTGAATACCTGAAATCCCTTGGCTCATGGAATCTTTATAACAATAAATTTGAACCTGCAAAGCAGACTAAGCTTAAAACCTACTAAATCTTAAAATATGAAAAAATTACAAAAAGGGTTAAACCTAAATAAAATTATCTTTAATATCCTCATTTATTCTTCTTTTTCTATTGTATTTATAGGCTGTGGAAACCAAAATGCAAATTCTGATAAAGAATCGGAAACATTAGATGAAGATACAACACAAGAAGAATGGAATACAGCTGATCTCAGCACTTACACAGATCCTGTTCCGGTATACGGCAATTGGAAAAACTATACAACAAAGGACGGTTTGCCTTCGGACAAAGCATATTGTGTTAGGGTTGTAGGTGACAAAGTTTGGGCTGGTACACATGATGGTCTTGCCGTTTTTGAAAATGGTAAATGGAAAACCTTTACCACCGAAGACGGCCTTCCTCATAATGGGATTGTTTCTATAGATTTTTCCAAGGAAACCGGGGATGTTTGGATTGGAACACTGGGAGGCTTAAGCCGGTACTCAGCAGGTAAATTTGAAAATTTCAATCAATTAAATAGTGGACTACCAAATGATTTGGTTTATATGGTAATTTGTGATGGTAAAGACATCTGGACTGCTACTGGTGGAGGTGCAGGTCATTATGATACTCATAGCAGAAAATGGGGAATCTATACAGAACAGAATGCCCCTATGCATGAGCCCTGGACTTATGGGGTTTCTGCAGGAAATGGAAAAATATTCATTGCTGCCTGGGGTGGAGGAGTTATCGAATTCGATAAAAAAACCAAACATTTCAAAGATTATGTTGATCCGGATGGTGAAATGGAAATTGACCTTCTTCCTGATGATGGTCCTGTTCATGATATAACAACAGCAACAAGCTATGCAAACGGTGTTTTATGGGTGTCATCCTACTTTGGATTAAGCCGCTACAATGGAACAAACTGGAAAGGATATTTTGATCACGATAGTGGTCTGGCAAGCAATTTTATCAATTTTATACGCGCCGAAGGCCAAGTAGTTTATTGTTGCAGTGATAATGGACTTAGCTGTACCAATGGTAAAAACTGGGTTACTTACAAGAAAAATGATAACAATAGTGATGGGAAGGCAATTATAACAACCGGTAATGAAAAGAAAGAACTGCCTTTATCTCCTTCAATTTCTCACAATTTTATTATTGGGGTTGATGCCGAGGGAGATAAATTATGGGTTGCTACTTCAAAAGGTGTAAGTTGCGGCGAACTGATCAAATAAATTTTTGTAATGATTTTATAATTCAAATAATATACTAAAAAAAAATATATGGGAACTATAGACCTTATTGAAACCAAAGAACTTGTTAATTCTCCGGAATTATTGATTGATTTTTCAAAGCTTACGGATGGTGAACGTATAGAAATGAAAAAACTTGGGATTTTATCAAACGATAATAATGTTAAGGACTTTGTCTATCCTTCGGTGCATGCCAATCGACCACCAGTTGAAAAACACGTAACACATGCTCCTCATACAATTAACGAAGCTTACGACTATAAAAAACCATCTTCTTTTTCAAGGGCTCTGCGCCTTGATTTAGGTGGGTATAAAGTACTTCTCATTTCAGGAACTGCAAGCGTTAACGAAGAAGGTAAACCTGAACATATTGGCGATTTTAAAGCCCAGTTGTGGAGAACATATGTAAATATTACAAGCCTGTTGGCTGCCGAACAAATGTCGTGGCACGATGTGGTAAGAACTACAAATTATCTAAGGGATATTGAAAGGGATTATGACGAATTCAACAAAATTCGTACATCATTCTATAGGTGGATGAAACTTGATCCTCTGCCTGCAAGCACAGGTATCCAGGCTCGTTTATGCTGGGAAACACTCTTGGTTGAAATTGAAGTTTATGCTATTTGTAAATCAAATTAAATATTAGATTATGAACCTGAAAATTAGAATATTAGTACTTTTTCTCTTTGTTTTAATCATTCAAAATCAAAATTTGATAGGACAAACTGAGAACCAAAATTACGGGAAAGCCCCTGATGAGTTAACCACCTTTGGTAAGTACCAGAAGGCGTACAAATACCATTTTCTTACCCCGATGAAATTTTACGGAGCTGGTCGCGAAAAAAAGGCACCAACTGATCTAACTGAAGTCAGGATAGGCTTTCTGGGCCCACTTGAAGGATCGATAATGATGGAGCAAGGCACCCAAATGTTAAACGGATGTATTCTTTCTATTGAAGAGGCAAATAAAAAAGGTGGATATAAAGGAATTCCTTATAAATTGATGATTCATAACGATGTGGGTTTGTGGGGGGCAGCCGCCAATGAAGTAGTGAAAATGGATGATGAAAAAGTTTGGGCATGGTTAGGGTCTATTGATGATATAGTTTCTCATGTTGCAATTCGTGCCACCTTAAAATTAGAAATTTTCAACGTTAATTCCGGTGATCCTGATCCTACTTTCACTGAAACAAATATACCATGGGTATTGCGTGTTATTCCTGATGACAGGCAATCAAGTTACCATCTGGTGAATCAGATTTATAAAAAAGATAATCATTCCAGGGTGGCAATTATCAGGGCAAATAACAGATATGGAAGAGTAGGCACAAAGCATTTTATTGAGTCTTCTACTCGGATTGGTAATCCTCCAATAATTGAAGAACGGTTCAAAGATGGAGAAACCGATTTTAAAACCCAACTGGAGCGTATTATGACAACTTCTCCTGATGCAATTCTTGTCTGGGGAAATGCAAAAGAATCTGCATTGATTCTAAAACAGATGCGTGCAATGGGATTTAAGCAATCAGTTTATGGTTCAGATAGGATGGTCAATCACGAGTTCCTTAAAATTGCAGGGCCTGATGCTGAGGGAGTTGTTACCACTTGTCAATACAATCCCAACTCAACTGATCCCTTATATACAACTTTTAAGAAAAACTATATAGCAAGATTCGGTCTGGAACCTGATGCATTTGCAGCACATGCATATGATGGGATGAATATTATTATTAAAGCTATTCAGAAAGCAGGACTTAACAGGGTACTTATCAGGGATTGGCTCACAGACTTAAATTCCTTAAAGGATTATAAGGGTGTAACTGGTAAAATGGTAATTGATGGGTCATGGAATAATGTCAGGGACATTTGGATGGTGAACATTAAGGATGGTAAATTTATAATTAATCCTGCTCCTCCGTTAGATCCCAAGCTAAAAGTGAGTAGCAAAACAGGAAGTTATTAACTAAACAATAATTCTCAATGGAAATAAATCACTGCGAAGTTAAGGGCGATAGTTGTTCAACGCTTGCAACGCAAAATAGAAAAAACAACCATCATACAGCTATTGTAAATGTAAGTGGTGTTGAAGTTGGTGGTACTGAAATAGTTATAATGGCAGGTCCGTGTGCTGTTGAAAGCAGGGAACAACTTTTTGAAACAGCTGTATCTGTAAAGAAAATGGGAGCCAGAATACTGCGTGGTGGAGCATTTAAACCACGTTCCTCACCAAATAGTTTTCAAGGACTGGGTATTGAAGGTTTAGACCTGCTGAAAGAAATTAAACGCGAAACAGGTCTTCCCATTGTTACTGAATTAATGGATACAAGGCATGTTGAAATGGTGGCAGAGTATGCAGATTTAATCCAGATTGGTTCAAGAAATATGCAGAATTTTCCATTGCTTAAAGAAGTGGGAAAATGTAGAAAACCGGTGCTGCTAAAAAGAGGAATGATGGCCACCATCGACGAATTTTTATTAGCCGCCGATTACATTCTAAACGGGGGAAACGAGAATGTAATTCTCTGCGAAAGGGGAATCAGGACTTTTGAAACCTCAACACGGAATACGCTTGACTTGAATGCTGTTCCGATGCTTAAGAGCCGCACAAAACTGCCGGTAATTGTAGATCCTAGTCACGGAACCGGGATAAGATGGATGGTGCCTGCCATGTCGCGGGCAGCCATCGCAGCAGGTGCCGATGGGCTTTTAATTGAAGTTCATTACCGGCCCGAAAACGCGCTTTGTGACGGTCATCAGTCATTAAGTCCCGATGAGTTTGAATTAATGATGCAGGAATTGGAAAAGATCTCAAAAGCCATCGGAAGGTCTGTCTGAATAATAAAGTGAATAATTAAAATTGTTGTTGCTAGGTGATGAAAGTATTCGTTTTATTAATTTTTCTTTTTCTATTTTTCAGGATTAACCCATTTATTGTTTTACCAAATCAAAAGAATGGTTTATTAAGTAAAGAAGTAATTAAAATTGGATTGCTCGTCCAGGATAATAGCGCTGTAGAAGCAATTCAGGCAGCAGAACTTGCTGTTAAAGAAGCAAATATGGCGGGTGGAATTGACGGCCATCCCGTAAAATTGGTTGTCCGGACGATGGAAGGTCCCTGGGGCACTGGTTCAAAACAAGCTGTTGACATGATTTTTTCTGAAAAAGTCTGGGCCATAATTGGCTCACACGATGGAAGGAATGCACACCTGGTCGAGCAGGTCGCCACAAAATCGAGGCAGGTATTTGTTTCAGCATGGTCTGCCGACCCAACCTTATCGCAGGCTTTTGTACCCTGGTTTTTTAATTGCATCCCAACCGACAGGCAGCAGGCCCAGGCCTTTGTTGCCGAAATTTACCAAAAAAGAAAACTTAATAAAATACTCCTGGTGCAGGATGAAACCTATGATTCTAAAAAAGCGGCTGAAAATTTTATCAAAACAGTAAAGAACAACAATAAGCAGGAACCTTACATTATTTCGCTAAAGCACCCTTTGCCAGGAAAGGACAGTTTGATGGAACAAATCGCTGTTAAAAATGTCGAAGCAATTATTTTATTATTGGAACCATCAAGTGCAGTGCAAATTATTAAAAGAATCATCAAATCGAACCAAAAACAAGTTGTATTTTGCAATTTGTCGACCATGGGAGAAAATGGAATACAAATATCAGGTATTCAATCAGTTAATGAATTCGTAGTTATAGATGTTTTTGGTTCGCGGTCGGCACAATTCAACAATTTTCAGGCAAACTTTGTTAAAACATATAATAAAAAACCAGGTGCCGTAGCTTTATATGCTTATGATGCAGTAAAACTGGTAATGGGTGCCATAAAAAAATCGAAGCTTAACCGGGATCAGCTGAGAGATGCGCTGTCGGAAATGAACTACGAAGGTATTACCGGAACCATTCGTTTTGATGAAAAAGGCAACAGGATAGGTAATCCGGGATTGGTTGAAATAAAAAAAGGGAGATCAGTTCTGCTTCATTAATTTTAATAATTTTGACCCTGAAAATTTAATAAAATTCAAATGCTGGAAAAGAAAATCTCTTACATTTTATTACTTCTCGGCCTGTTTTATGTTGGTTGTAACAATAAACCTGCTGACAGTAAGGAAAAATCACTTCAATTAATGACCTCCCAAACCATGGGTTTAGCCTACCTCGAAGAGTTTAAACTTGATGAGGCTGAAAAGGAATTTTTAAAATACATTGAGCTTTCGCCCAATGAAAAGTTTGGATATGCCAACCTTGGGCTTGTTTATCTAAGAATGGGAAAATATCCCGAGGCAAAAGAACAATTGGCCAAAGCTATAAAAATTGATTCGAAGGATGCGGATATCAGACTTCTATTAGCCACCGTTTTCCAGGTAAACGATGAACGACAGAAAGCAATTGATGAACTTAATAGTGCCCTGGTTATTGCACCAAACCATGTAAGGATTTTATATGATCTTTCAGAATTGTACTCATCAGGAACCACTGAAGAAGAAAAAAAGCAAAGAAAAGCCTGCATTGAGAAACTTGTTGAAATAGCCCCTGCAAACCTTGTCCCTCAGCTCAGCCTTATTGAAATTCTAATTGCAGACGGAAAAACAGACGAAGCACTTGAAAGGCTTGAAATAATTCATAAGCAGTTTCCTGAATTTCCTAAAGAAGCAGTGGAATATTACGATAAAAGCAGAGTGTCGTTAAAAAAAAGAGATAAAGAAAATTCCCTGGTTCAATTCACTATATTTCATAATTATTTGAAAGTAAGTTCGCCATATCAGGCTGGTATCATGGATTTAAAAGGCCCTGGTGGTTCTTTAATCGGATTTCCGGTGATTACTTATAATAAGCAAACCAGTTTTCAATCCGACGATAATAAATCATTGCTCGAAATTATTAAATTTACTGATGTTACCACTACTTCATCATTGGATAAGGTTCCGGTTTTTGCACAAAACAGTAATCCAGGAATATATAATTCTTCCTTTGCAACAATTACTGATTATGATGGGGATGGGGATGCGGACATTTATGCCGGGAATTTCGACCCTTCATCGTCTTCTTTCAGGCACTTTTTGCTCAAAAATGAATCGGGCAGGTTTAGTGATGTTTCAAAAGAAACTGGCTTAAATTTCAGTGGTAAGGAGTTATCGGCCATTTTTGCAGATTACGATAATGATGGCTTCACCGATTTATTTGTGTCGAAGGAAAACGGGGATATTTTATTGCGGTATGATGGAAAAAGCAGGTTCAGCGATGTAACCAATACTTCGAAAGCGGGGAGTAAAGGCGATGGCGTAAAATCGTTATTTTTTGATGCCGACCACGACGGGGATTTGGATATTTTTGAGAATACAAAAGGGGCCAACAAGTTATTCCGAAACAATGGTGATGGGACTTTTATTGAAATGGCCCAGAAAATGGGACTCTCAGGTAATGCTTCCGGTTCTGTGGACGCTGCATTTGGCGATTTTGATGAAGATGAAGATATTGATTTGGTAGTGGTGAGTGAAAATTCGCCTTTGAACCTTTATTCGAACCAGCGACAAGGCATTTTTAAAGACATTGCCATTGAAAGCGGTCTTGAAAATGTTACAAGCGCCGGCAGTGTTGCAGTGGGTGATTTTAATAATGACGGATTTCTTGATATTCTTTTAACTACAGCGAATGGATTAGATTTATACCAGAATTCCGGGAATGGAAATTTTAAGCTTGTAAAGGATTGCAAATCAATGTTTTCAACTGTTCAATATTTAAAAGCTTTAGATGCTGCTTTCTTCGATTTCGATAATGATGGAATGCTGGATATTGTTATTGCAGGTGAACCATTAGACGCAAAAGTAAAAGGATTAATGTTATTTCATAACGAAGGAAACGGAAAATTTAAGGATGTTTCAAAACTTTTGCCTGATGAATTAAAGGCGACAAGACAAGTACAGGTATTTGATTATAACGAGGACGGTGATCTTGATATCCTGGTTTCAGGATTAAATGGGGGCATAAACCTTTTGCGGAACGATGGTGGAAACGCCAACCACTATGTCAAAATGAAGCTTGTTGGTTTAAGGGCGGGAAGTGCAAAAAATAATCATTTTGGAATAGGTGCCAAAATAGAAATGAGGGCGGGTGATTTATACCAATCCATGGTTGTTACTGATCCAGATATACAATTTGGAATTGGAAACCGTAAAAATGCGGACGTTATACGCATAACCTGGACCAACGGAGTTCCCCAGAATATTTTCACCCCTGGCGCCGATCAATCTTTGATTGAAGCCCAAACCCTGAAAGGTTCCTGCCCGTTTATTTACAGCTGGAATGGCGAGAAGTTTGTTTTTGTAAAAGATATTACCTGGCGCAGTGCACTTGGAATGCCGCTTGGAATAATGGGTGGAACAACAAAATATGCTTTTCCGGATGCATCAGACGATTATATAAAAATACCCGGAGATGTTATTAAACCTTTAAATGGGGAATATACCATTCAGGTGACATCCGAGCTTTGGGAAACCATATATATGGACAAAGTTGAACTGATTGCCATTGATCATCCCGATTCAGTTGATGTATATGTGCCTGAGCAGTTTACCCCACCGCCATTTCCGGGAATGAAAATATTTGAAGCAGGAAGAAAATTTTATCCTGTTTCGGCTTTTGATTCGGATGGGAATGAAGTAACAAAAGAAATTTCGAAAAAGGATGATATCTATGTAACAGGTTTTAAATCGGATAAATACCAGGGAACTACTGAAATGCATTCTTTAATCCTTGATCCCGGAACAGGGATTAATCCGTCAAACCTGGTTTTATACCTTACCGGTTGGATATTTCCGACCGATGCCAGCATAAATGTTGCTATTTCTCAATCAGATAGACTATTAATCCAACCCCCGGTAATCGAAGTAATAAATAAAAAAGGAAATTGGGAACAGATAGAAGTAGCAGGTTTCCCAATGGGTAAAGACAAAACGGTAATTGTGGATTTAACAGGAAAATTTTTATCCGGAGACAGAAAAATTAGAATTCGTACAAATATGGAAGTTTATTGGGACGAAGTATTCTTTGCTGAAGCGATTCAGAAACATAGCTACGTTGTAAATGCACTAAACCCGGTTTATGCGGATATTCATTACCGGGGATTTTCTGAAAGTTTCCGCAAAGGTGGAAGATTCGGGCCCCACTGGTTCGATTATTACAAAGTAGATAAAAATAAAAAATGGCACGATTTGGAAGGAAATTACACTCGCTACGGCGATGTTTTATCTCTTTTGAAAGAACCTGATAACCAATATATTATATCCAACGCTGGAGATGAAACAACCATAAAATTCAATACAAAAAATTTACCAGCATTAAAGAAAGGGTGGAAACGCGATTTCCTTATTCATAGCATTGGATGGGTAAAAGACGGCGATTTGAATACGGCTTACGGACAAACAGTTTCACCCCTGCCATATCATGGAATGAAAAATTATCCGCCTTCAGCAACTGATAATTATCCCAAAAATGCTGTTTTACAGGAGTATAATAAAATTTACAACACAAGGGTTGTTCGCTCGGCAGAATACAAGAATTCTTTTAAAGCAATGAAATTAAAATGATTAAAATACTGAATTTGCTTTTCATTTTCCCATTAATATGTACATTGGTTGTACAGGTTAAAGGTCAAAGTTCTACATTTACGGATGTAACGGTAAAATCCGGTATTACTTTCAGGTACACCATTGGCGACAATACGTATAAAAACATAGTTGAAAGTAGCGGTTCGGGTATTACAATTTTTGATTACAACAATGATGGGTTAATGGATATTTATTTAATGAATGGAAAATACCTCGAAGGAATATCAGACCCAGATGGAAAAATGTACAAAGATGCCCATAACGAATTTTACAAGAACAATGGCAACGGAACTTTTACAGAAATTTCTGAAAAAGCTGGTATAGCCTGTCATCGATGGAGCATGGCAGCCGGTGCAATTGATTTGGACAAGGATGGTTTTCAGGATCTTTATGTGCTGAACTACGGCCCAAACCAGTTTTTTCACAACAATGGAAATGGAACCTTTACTGAAATAACCGATAAACTTGGACTTACAGGCCCTAAATTGCTCAACGGGTTTGAAAAATGGAGCATTGGGGTGTCATTTTGGGATTATAACCTTGATGGAAGACTTGATGCTATGGTTGGAAATTTCATGGCTTTTGATCCGAAATATTTTACTCCTTCTTCACCTGATGTAATGCCCAGTCCAACAGAATATAAAGGCCAGGCTTCCATGCTTTACGAACAGCAATCGAATGGTAAGTTCATAGATGTAACCAGGAAAAACAATCTTTATTATCCTGATTCAAAATGCATGGGTTTAACAATTTTTGATTCGGATGATGACGGTGATCTGGATATTTTCCAGGCCAATGATCACCAGATGAACTTTCTTTTCAGAAATGATAAGGGAATTTATAAAGAAGTAGGGATGTTAAGTGGTTTGGCTGCAAACAGTAAAGGTAAAGCGACAGGTTCGATGCATGGCTCTATTGCTGATGTTGATGGCGACGGTTTAATTGATATTCTGGTTACCGATTTGGATTATGGTGCTTTGTATAAGAATATGGGAAATGGAACCTACAGGGATATCACCGAACAAAGCGGGCTGGCTATGGCCATGAACGGAAAATTCTCATGGGGGGCTGCCCTTTTCGATTACGACAACGATGGAGATCCTGATATAGTGGCTGCAAACGGAACAGCTGAGGAACTAATCCTGCAACTGCCATTGTTAATGGAGAACGATGGAAAGGGACATTTCAAAAATGTTGGAAAAGAAGCCTGTGCCTATTTTAATACAAAACGTTCGGGCCGTGGCCTGGCCATTCTCGATTTTAACAACGATGGAAACCTTGATATCATTGTCTCTCACGTAGATAAGCAGGCAACAGCAACCCTATTAAAAAATAACGGGGGAACTGGAAACCATTGGATGGGACTGACTTTAAAGGGAAAAAATGGTCCGGCTGCCGCTGTAAGTGCCAAAGTTATTGTTACAGCCGGTGGGAAGAAAAAAGTATACATAAACCAGTGGGCCACAAGTTATCTTTCAAATAATGATCCCCGGTTACATATTGGCCTTGGACAACAAAAATCGGTGGAGCAGATTGAAATTAACTGGTCAGACGGGAAAAAGGAAATATTTAAAATTCCAGCTATCGATAAGTACATTGTTATTGAACAGGGAAAAGGGACTACGGCTAAATAATTTAGTTAGTTTGAATAAATAAAGTTTCATTTATTAAAATAGAGTATATGAAAAATAAATTGTATCATTACCAATTGGGATTCGTTCTTTTTTTGACAGGTATTTTATCATGCGCCCCTCCTGTGAGCATTGACAACGAAAGAGCAATTTTGGCAGATGTACAGGGAACATGGACAGGTTACCAGGCAAATGGAAATTTTTATCAACATTTCAAGCTTAGAATAGAAAACGATATATTTAAAGGATGGGTTCAAACTTCTGATTCAAAAGAAGAACCCATTTGGAAAACTGCTCCGGATGAGGAAGGTAATATTTCTTTGGGTTCAATATTACAAGATTCACTGGCTACAATCAAATTTCGTAAATTTGCATTCACATGTGCCAACAGGTGTTGTGGCGACAGGTCTTTTTCACAAAAAACACTGGCACAAATGATTACTTATGTTGAAGGAGAAGGACTCATGCTGGATGCGAAAATTAAAATGAACAAAAGATAAAAATTGAGAATTATGAACAGTATGTATGTAACAAAAGTGGTGGATTTAACAAATCCTGAAAAAAATATTATTTACAATATGTCTCACGATGAGGCAGTAAATGTGCTGAAAACTGGTAATATTGAAGAAGTAAGAAAAATTGACGGGCAGTTTTCTTTGTTTTCAGTAGAAGGAAAAACCATCCGGATGGCAAGGTCCATTGGCCGCCCGATGCGTTATTTTATTGCAAAACAAACCGATGGTCCGAGTTTGATTATAGCCGAACGGATAGACACCATTTACGAATATCTTAAGCGCGAAGGAATGGATGATCAGTTCCATCCTTCATACACCCGTATGGTTCCTGCCCATTATATCACCACTATTGAACTTTTGGGATGTCCGGATCCGAATCCGAAATACAGTCGCTTTTTCTATCCCGAAAGGAACAAATACACCGCTGATAATATGGAATCCGTAGCCGTTAAATATATCGGTACTGTGTATAATGAAATTAAAAAATGGCTTGTCAACCATGCCAAAACTGGACCAATCGGGGTTACTTTTTCAGCCGGAATTGACAGCGGATCTGTATTTCTGCTTACTTACCACGCCCTTCGTGAGCTTGGTGAAAGCCCTTCGAGGTTGAAAGCATTTACCCTTTCTGTTGAAGGAGGTGGCGAGGACCTGGCACAGGCCAGAAAATTTCTTGGCGATTTGGGCCTGGAAATGTTCCTCGAACCTGTTGAAGCCGAATTTTCTTCTCTGGATTGGAAAAAGACAGTGGAAATAGTGGAAGACTACAAACCACTTGATATACAATCAGCCACAATGAACCTTGCACTTTTACAGGGAATTCGCTCACGTTACCCCGATTGGAAATATATTTTAGATGGAGATGGAGGGGACGAAAACCTTAAAGATTATCCTATTGAAGAAAATCCGGAATTAACCATTCGCTCTGTATTGAATAATTTAATGCTTTACCACGAAGGCTGGGGCGTTGAGTCGATAAAGCATTCGCTTACTTATTCGGGTGGTCTTAGCAGGGGTTACATGCGTACTTATTCGCCCGGCGATTTTCTGGGTTTTGAAGGATTCAGTCCTTATACCTTACCTAATGTAATTGAAATTGCTGAAGGAATTCCGTTTATTGATTTAACAAACTGGGATCACCAGAAACTCTATGAACTTAAAGGCAAAATAGTTTCGGATGGCGTAAAGGCAATAACAGGGATGAATATGCCCGTTTTCGAAAAAAGAAGGTTCCAGCACGGGGCGGCATCCAAACAACTTTTCAACAGCTATTTTCCTGAAAACGAAAAAGCTTACAGAAAAGAATTCTTAGCCCGCTATGAAGAATGATTCAACGCCGGTTATTTCTGATAGCTGGATAAAATCATTACGGGGAAAAAAGAACAAGGTTGACTGGCAAAGGCCTTATCACTGGCTGGTTGAAAAGGAGCGTTCCGAAAAAGGGGAAATTGTGGATACGGCCACTATATTTCTTACCAATAAAGAATGCCCTTTCAACTGTTTAATGTGCGATTTGTGGAAAAACACTACCAATGTTTCAGTTCCTGAAAGGGCCATTCCTATGCAGATAGAATGGGCTTTGAATCAGGTTTCAGGGGCCAGGCAGGTAAAATTGTACAATAGCGGGAGTTTTTTTGATACAAAGGCCATTCCGGATTGCGATTATCCCAAAATTGCCTTATTGTTGCATAAGTTTGAAACTGTGATTGTTGAAAGTCACGCCAGACTGATAAACGAAAAAGTACTCAACTTTAAAGAAATGCTGAAGCCCAGACTGGAAGTAGCCATTGGCCTGGAAACGGTGCATGAGGGCATTCTTGAAAAATTGAACAAACAAATGACCCTCCGGGATTTTGAACATTCAGTTTCGTATTTAATTGCCAATGGAATTGGGGTACGTGCATTTGTTCTTCTAAAAACTCCTTTTATGACCGAAGAGGAAGGCGTTTTTTGGGCAAAGAAATCCATTGATTTTGCCTTTCAAAGTGGGGTGGAATGTTGTACCATTATCCCGGTAAGGGAAGGCAATGGGGCAATGGAGCATCTTTCTGCTACCGGGCATTTTAGCAGACTTGTACTTGCTTCGCTTGAATCTGTTCTGGAATACGGAATTTCGCTTAAAAAAGGAAGAGTATTTGCAGATTTATGGGATGCCCGTCTTTTTAATACCTGCGATAGTTGTTTTGAGCCCAGGTTAAGTCGGCTTGAAGCAATGAATGCAAGTCAGGAAATTTTAAAACCTGTTGACTGTTTCTGCAACATAAAATTCTTCTAATGTTTGTTAAAACCTAAAATCAGGTAAAAATTCATTATTGTATTGATTATAAGAAGTATAGACATTAAATTAGCTTTAAAAAGAGATTAAAACAATTTTGTTCTAAATACCATCAAAATAGCGATTTACAAAAGGAGCGGCAAAAGACTAATTTTATACTGTTGCGAAAGCATTAATTTTAATAACTTAACCTAAACTAATTTTATGACTCACATTAAAACTGGTATTGATCAGCCCGGTATTCTTGAGCTTTTGTTTTACAAAGGCCCCACCGGCAAAGCGTTATCTTCTCTTGCACATACATTATTGCACGGGCCTTCGCCAATGAGTAAAGGCGACAGGGAATTAATTGCTTCTTATGTATCTTCACTTAACAACTGCTCTTTTTGTCATGATTCGCACAGGGCTAGTGCCAACGAGCATTTTGGTGATAAGGGGAATAAAGTGGATGCAGTAAAAATAGATCTTGATTCAGCCCCTGTGTCTGATAAAATGAAAGCGCTTTTAAAAATAGCAGCTATGGTTCAGCAGGGTGGAAAATCAGTTACCACGGAGCATGTTGATAAAGCGAAAAAACTGGGGGCCAGCGACGAAGAAATACATGATACAGTGCTTATCGCTGCTGCTTTTTGCATGTACAACAGGTACGTGGATGGAATGGGTACAAATGTCCCGGCTGATAAAACGGATTACCTTGATATGGGTAAAATGATGGCTTATAAAGGATATAAATATCCACCGTTATTTTTAAGAAAATTTGTTATAAAAATGATGGAACGGAAAAAGAAAAAGGTTTCAAATGCTTAAAATAACAACCCGGATTATCTTTTTGGGACTTTTGGTTGTGCCGGTACTTCTATCTTATTTATCTCAAAAAATGCAGGATACGAATATCCGGTTTGAAAAAGAGGAAGCCTTAGCCAAATATGGATTTTATTTCGAAGAGGTCTCTGAAACTATTGGGGTAAACTTCGTACATCATTCACCAAAATTAGATCCCAAAATTGATCATATATTACCCCAGGTTGCATCAGTGGGTGCCTCTGTTTCTGTGGTAGATTATGACAATGACGGATGGAACGATTTTTATGTTACCAACAGCTGTTTTGGCTTTAACAATTGCCTGTATCACAATAATAAAGACGGAAGTTTTACTGATGTTGCGGATAAAACAGGCATTGCAAAGTTAAATTATGAAGGAAACGGGGTTTCAATGGGTGCAGTGTGGGGAGATTATAACAACGATGGATTTGATGATGTGTTCGTCTACAAATGGGGAAAGCCAGAATTGTTCAGGAACGACAGTGGATCCGGTTTCAGCAATGTTACGGAAGGCAGTGGTTTACCCGCCTGGTTGAACTCAAATTCGGCCATCTGGTTCGATTTTGATTTGGATGGGCGGCTCGATTTGTTCATTGGTGGGTATTTCCGTGAAGATGTTGACTTATGGCACCTGAAAACCACCAGAATTCTTACCGAGAGTTTTGAATATTCGCAAAACGGCGGAAAATCATATCTCTTTAAAAATAATGGAGATGGAACATTTAAGGATATCACTGCAAAGGTGGGTTTAAATTCCAACCGTTGGACATTCGCAGCCGCGGCAACCGATGTTAACGGCGATGGCTATCCTGATTTATTTATTGCCAATGATTACGGAATTAGTGAATTACATTTTAACCAGAAAGGTGAAAAATTTGTTGAAATGGGCAAGGAAATTCTGGTGGGCTTAACTCCTAAAAGCGGTATGAATGTTTCGTTAGGTGATATTTATAATAAGGGAAAACAAGGCTTTTATGTATCGAATATCACTGAACCGGGAATTTTGTTGCAGGGAAATAATTTCTGGAGTCCTTACCCCGACAGGGATAAATTAATGTTTATTAATGTAGCTGGTGAAGCCAGGATAGAATCAGGAGGCTGGAGTTACGGCGCTCAGTTTGCGGATTTTAACAACGATGGTTTCCAGGATTTGTATGTGGCAAACGGATATATTTCGGGCGAGCCTGGCACAAGCTATTGGTACGATTATACAAAAGTTACCGGAGGAAATGCCAATATTATTTCAGATGTAAAAAACTGGCCGGCCATGAAAGGCAGGAGCCAGTCGGGCTATCAGCAAAACAGGATTTGGCTCAACGATGGAACCGGCCACTTTAGCGATGTGAGTAATTATGTGGCCGAAAAAGAAGAATTCGACAGCCGCTCAGTTGCCGTAGCTGATCTTTGGAACAGGGGCGTACTTGATTTGATAGTAGCCAATCAGAACAACAGGGTAATGGTTTACAAAAACATGCTGGACGGAAAAAACCACTGGATTGCTTTTGAGCCGGTTATTGAGGATGGGAAAAAAAGCGCGATAGGCACTATAATTACTATTTATTGGGACTCGAAAATTCAATCGCAGACGGTAACCGGTGGCATTGGATTCAGCGCTCAAAACCAGAAAAGACTTCATTTTGGCCTCGGTAAATCTGAAAAAGTGGAAAAAGCGATAATAACCTGGCCCGGTGGACAGTCTTTGGTAATTGAAAACCCGGAAGTAGATAAATTAAACCTAATCGAAAAGAAAAATGAGTGAGGCGATCAAGATAGAAAGTGTGAAAAAATCGTGGTTTAAAGATAATGCCATACTTAAAATTATTTATGCGCCACCGTTTTTAATCACATTAATTTTAGTTATAGGCCATTACGGATTTGGAATATTGGAGAGTTTTTGGGCTATTTTACTGGCCATCGGCGTTAGTGTTGTAACCGAATTGATACTTTCAAAATTGTTCCTGGGAAAATTCAAGAATATTTCAAGTTCATATATTACGGGCAACAGCGTAAGTATACTTATCCGATCTACCAGTTTATGGCCATTTGCATTGGCTGCCATTATTTCGGTAATGTCGAAATATGTTTTACGATACAAAGGAAAGCATTTGTGGAACCCCTCCAATTTTGGAATTTCATGGGTGTTGCTTTTTTTACCTACCGAAGCCGCAGCGTTGGGTATTCAGTGGGGGAACAACATCTGGCCCATGCTGGTGATATGGACACTCGGACTTTTAATTGTGTGGCGGGTGAAAAAATTACACATCACACTTACTTATGTTATCAGTTTTATTTTTTTCTCTTTTATCAGGAGCCAGATAACAGGTGATTCATTTTTTGCAGAAATTGCCCCCTTAACAGGGCCCATGTACCAGTTGTTTATCTTTTTTATGATTACTGATCCACCTACCACAGTCAGAAGTTTTAAAGGCCAGATTCTGGTTGTTTTTTTAGTTGCCTTTGTTGAATTTATTTTAAGATTAAACCAGGTGATTTATGCACCATTTTATGCCTTAGCAATGGTGGGCCCGACTGCTTTATTTATTGATCTTTACCTGAAGGACAGAAAGACCGTTGAGAAAGTTTCAGTTTTGAATTAATAGCGCCATTCACACCTTGTCAGGTTTTCAACACTGACAGGTCTTTTCAGTTTTAAAACCAGTCAGCGTATTTTTATCTGACAGCATTTTAAAGAAAAGGAAAAATGGCATTAAATAACAGAAACATCATAAAAAAACCCTGCTATTGCAAGGTTTTTTTGATTTATGTTTTTTCTTATCTGCCACCAGGCGAGCAATACATTTTTAAAAAATTAGTATACAGTGTTGCCAGGTGTTTCGAAGTACCTTCGCCTTCAAATATGCCATGCGATCGATTGGGATAAGACATCAACTGAAATTGTTTTCCGTACTTAACCAGTTCGTTGATAAGCATTTCTGCATTTTGATAATGAACATTGTCATCGCCGGTTCCATGAACATATAAAAGGTTTCCTTTCAGGTTTTTTGCATAGGTTATCGGCGAACCATTTATAAAATCATCTCTGTTTTCTTGCGGAAGCCCCATATATCTTTCCTGGTAAATATTATCATAGGTAAGCTCATTGGCAACAGCAGCAATGGCAATACCGGTTTTATAAATTTCGGGATATTGAAACATTAAATTTAAGGTTGCAGAACCACCGCCGCTCCAACCCCAAACCGCAACTCTTTCCGGATCAACAAAACCCCATTTCAATATTTCTTTAGCGGCCATTGCCTGATCTTTTATGTTAATTTGTCCAATTTTTTTATAGATGGATTTTCGCCATTCCCTTCCTTTGGGTGCTGGTGTACCTCTGTTATCCAGAGAAATATAAATATAACCATCAGCGGCCATATCACCCATGTATTCGCGGTTAATACCTGCTCCAAACTGATCATTAACTGTTGTGGAAGCGGGCTCGGTGTAAACCAAAAAAACCAGGGGATATTTTTTGGTAGGATCAAAATTTTTGGGTTTTACCATCCATCCGTCCATTTCAATATTTTCGGAAGTTTTAATTTTGAAAAATTCAGTGTTGGTTTGTACCTTAAGTGAATCTTGATGGGATTCGATACCTTCCTTGTCGAACAATGGTTTCTGATCGGCAACTGTTATAAATTCTCTTCCGGGTTTGGTAAAATAATTTGAAAAAGTATGAAAAGCGTATTTGCCATTTGCCGAAAAAGAATAATCGTGTGTTCCTTTTAAAACGGCCGGACTGACCAATTCTGGTTTCCCTGTTCCGTTTAATTTGGTTTTAAAGAGGTATTTTTGGGTAGCATTATCTGGCGAAGCCATAAAATAGACAATTCCACTTTTTGTATCATGATATTTATAATCAATCATATCAAAATTTCCATTCGTAATCAGTTTTTCCGGCTTACCTTCCAGCGAAACCTCGTATAAATGCCTCCATCCGTCTTTTTCTGATGTCCAGAGTATACTTTTTAATTCATTGAACCAGATAAAATTATTGGTAAAATCAACTGTATAAGGATTTCCGGGTTGATAGATATCTACCCAGGCTTCATCCGATTCCTGGTAAATTACTTTGGAATTGCCCGTGCCCGCATCCGAAATATATAATTTGCTTTCGTTTTGTTTACGGTTCAATTGTTGAATCAACAGGTTATTCGTATTGGGAATATATTCCATCCGTACAATGTAATTATTGTCTGGTTCTCCCGGAATATTAATCCACGTTGTTTTTGTATCATTTACATTTACCACACCGACTCTGCATAACGAAGGTTTTTCACCTACTTTGGGGTATTCCAGGGGTATTGGCCTGGAATATACCGAATCGGTATTGTTTATCATATAAAACTTTTTAATATGACTGGCATCCAGTTGCCAATAGGCAATTGATTTGCTATCGGGGCTCCATCTGAAACCATCGCGGCAAAAGAATTCTTCTTCATAAACCCAGTCGAAAGTTCCGTTAATTAAGGTTACGGTTCCGTTGGTAGTTAGCGGTTTAATTTGTGAAGTTGCCAAATCTTCAGCATAAATATTATTTTCACTTACATAGGCAACAGATTTTCCATCGGGTGAAAATTTTGCAAACATGAGCGATGAAACCGGAAGGGTTTTCCCCAATTGCTGAATAGTATTGGTTTGCAGATTCAGAACCCAATAATCTCCTTTTGTATTTAATCGCCAGACTCTTTTTGTATTTGTGAAAATAAGCATCTTTTGTTGATCATTGCTGAAAGCAAAGAATCCCGGTTTTAAAGGATTGTCGCTTCCTTGCGGGGTAAGTTGTTTTTTCGTAATAACTGTTCTTTTATCGTTCTTTGGCAAAGTGTATTGAATCAATTCATTGTTTTCGATTTTGTAATAAGAGTTGCCGTCGTTCGACCATTTGATTCCTCCGCCCTGGGCCTGAACATAATACGGAAGCCACAAAAACATCATGACAATAATCATAATGTTTATAAAGCTTTTCTTTTCTGATTTTTTAGTCGCTAAATACATATAAGTTCTTTTGGTTTAGAATAAAATAAATTGATTATTAACACAACTAATTGAATTAAAATTACTTGAGATTAATCCTGCTCAAATTTGGCTTTAAATACAAAGGGCATAAAAATAAAAATTATGCTCAACAAAAAACAATCTCTGTTCAATCACCAGGTAATTTTTTTTAAAATTAAAGGATTGGATTTGAATGTGAAGAAAAGATTGTTTGGTTAACAGTGCCTTCATTGGGAGCGCGTTTGAATTATTAATTGACAATATACCAAATAACTTATTTACGATATTAGGCGGCATTGGAACAAATTATCAATTAGTGGGAACATTTGAATAATCCTTTTAAAAGCAACTTTAAATGGCAATTCGATATTTAATTCTTACTTATGGTACTTGTAATTAATCAAGAAAAATGCCCAAACTTTTTTTACCTCTAATTGCCCTTCCGGCGGTTTCGCCGCGCGAAACCATGGTACAAAGGGCAATCGGCAGCTAAAAGTTGCCGTGTATGCCGTGAATCAACCTCAAAGACTGAATTAAAAGAGTTGAATACGTTATTGGAGATAGAAGACTTTAAAGGGTAATTGAGACTGCAAAGGACAAGCGAAGTGTATTGTCGAGTTACATTAACAGAGGGTAATGGATGAATATTAGTAACCGTTGGCAAATTAGCGAAGCGTTTTCATAGCCTGCCCCGATTTTTCATCGGGGAGCGATAGCGAATAACCGGGCTTATGCTGTGGTTCCGCGAAAGAGGGGCCGTGGTGAACGATAAGTTAAGACGGATTACATAAGTAGTTCAGGTGAGAATAAAAGAGTTGAATAGTGTGAAACGCAGATACAAATCCTGTTAATTGAAAGGCAATGTTAAAACCAGACGCTTAACGTTACGGCAGGGAGCAAGGTACAGGTGGATACCGGGAGATAGTCGATGTAATGCAACCTGATTACAAACAGTATGACATTTAGTAAATGAATCTTAAATTTTATTCGGGCTCCGATAAGGTACAAAACCAGTCCCGATTTTTCATCGGGAAACGGTTCTGTGAGAGCATTGGGGTGAAAGACCTTGCCGCCACTCGGCTTTTATTGATCTTTACCTGAAGGACAGAAATACCTTGTAAACAAAGTTCTGGTTGCTATTTTTTACCTGAAATCTGTTTGAAAACCAATGGTTTGGATCTGTTTATTCCAGCCACTACCAACGAAGTGTCCCCATTAAAATAGAGTAACGATTGAACCATGCCTTGTAGAAATAAACCACTTTGAGCAGGAGTCAGGACTTCAAATGCAGATTTATTCTTTTCTTTGAATTTACCATTATTTATCAATACAAATCCTTTGCTGGCATCAAAATAACCAACCCCAACTTCGTAAGTATAATCGTTTCCCCCAAGCAAGACATCAGGGTAAGTGTCGCCATTTAAATCTGTAACCAGCATTTTTGTAATAGGAGACACTTGCACTGCCTGGGGCAGTTTTTCCCACCTGAAGGAAGCTTTATCGTTCCATAAAATATAACTGGAGCAGGTGTTAACATGTAATTTGAATTCGAGCCGTTTATACATTTCTTTGGTCATGATATCTTCCATAGAGGTACGGCTGAAAGAGGAATAGTCCCTAAATTTTGTATTGAAATACGAAGATTGTTCACGAAGTTCATCGAGGTAATTCACAGGATATTCATTCATTCTCCCCTGGTCATCTTTCCAGTATGCACTTCTTATGGGATCTAATATTCCATCCATATCCAAATCAATGGCATAAAGGTTTAAAGGGTATTCGTGGCCCAATGAATACGAATTGTTTTCACCAAGATTACCAATAATATAGTCATCGTCGCCATCTTTATCAAAATCGGCGGCCACAATTGAATACCAAAATCCATGTTGGTTATAGAGTTCAGGGATTTCTTGCGGAACAAGCATTTGACCATTTATATTTTTAAGTAGAAAAAGAGAATTGTATTCGCTGGTAACCAGTAAATCTTCCCAACCATCTTTGTCGTAATCCGTCCATACTGCATCGGTAACCATACCGGGATAAAATCTGGAACTTGTATCAGATTTAAGCCTACCCTTATCGTTTTTAATGATCCATGAATACTCAGAAGAAGGAAAAACACCTTTTTTTACCCTGGCACCGATGAAGATTTCAGGATAGCCATCGTGGTTATAATCGAAAGGCCTGATTACAGAGGCAATAAAAGGAGGTACGGGAAGCTGTTTTTTTGTAAATTTTCCCTGGTTATTTTCATATAAGTAATGTTTAAATTCGCTTACCTTTTGCCCGCCATAACCGCTTGCTATCGCAATATACATGTTTTCCTGGTCCCTACTTTCTTTTACCGATTCGTATCCGCCCGCAATGGTTAATATGTCCTTGTCCCCATCTTTATCAATGTCAATAACAGCAATATCCGCTTCGGAATATTCCTTTTGATTCGAATATCCTTCAAAATTTGTAATTTGAAAACTTAATCCTTTTTTTTAAAATACAAAGGATGGAAGCAGGTTAGTTGAGCCAATTATTAAATCTTCAGTTCCATCCCCGTTAATATCTCCCTTTGCCATGCATGGCCCAATTTGAGAAAATTTATGTGGAATAACTTTTTGACTAAGAAAATAATCTACAAAATCCGTTTGCTCATGGGTATATTCTAATGCATTCTCCACATTAATAAAAAACAGATTGTCAGAATTGTTTATGATTTTAGTTTTTCCGGATTGAATAGCATCATTTTCATTTAATTCTATAGTTTGATTGGCTTGAATATTTTTAAGAATAGAAGTATGGTCACCGGTAGGCCAGGTAATCTTTATGGAATCTATTTTTGAATGGCTTCCTAGGCCAAAATGAACAACAGGGTCCATCGAAGAAGCATATCCGCGCGAGAGGAAATGTTCAGTGTACTGGTAATTTCCATTGCACCAAAGTTCAATTTTAGCGCCAATCGCCATCGTATTTCCGTTTTTTCCCTTCAGGTTTATCTTTAAAAAGTGATTGTTCTCTTTGCTGTTTTCGATGGTATTGTTCCTGTAAACCATGGCTTTATCGTTTAAATTGTTCACGATATAATCCAAATCGCCATCGTTGTCGAGGTCGGCAAATGCAGCACCATACGAATAGGACGGGACATCCGGCAACCAGTCCGACTTTTTCTCAAAATTAAGGGCACCCTTATTTTCATAAGCCTGGTTAGTTACTTTGACTGACGGCATATGATTTATTACTTCCTTGTCCCAGATTTTGCTTTTAGTAAGCCTGTCTTTCATCGATGCCCAGTCTTTATCTGTCATATCCCTGGGATACCCGTTTGAAACCAGTAGATCTTTGTCACCATCGTTATCATAATCAGCAAACAGGGGCGACCAACTCCATTCTGTCTGGTAAATTCCGGAATATTGTCCAACCTCACTAAAGGGCAACATTCCGCCATTTAAAAAACCATTGTGCACATGCAGCATGTTACGGATATACTGATGTTCGTAATTGAATTTTTGGTCGAGCTGATAATAAATATAGCTGAAACCGTTAATGGTTTGTTTCTTTTTGGCATACTTTTCAGGAAACATATCCAGGGTATAAATATCCAGGTTGCCGTCGTTATTAATGTCAGCCATATCATTTCCCATGGACGATAGGGTTTGATAAGAAATATATTTTCTAATTTCATTTTTAAATGTTCCGTTGCCCTGGTTTATGTACAACAGGTCGTTGGTTAGAAAATCGTTGCAAATATAGATATCAGGATAGCCGTCTTTATTTACATCACCCACAGCGATTCCGAGACCAAATCCTTCATGTAAAATTCCCGCTTCTTTTGAAACATCGGTGAATTTGCCATTTCCCTCATTTCTAAACAGACGATCAGTGTTCTGTGCCGAACCATCATTTATTTTATTGCGGTAGCTTGAATTTACCCTTTGGGCCATGGTGGTGTTTAACAGGTATAGATCGAGATCCCCGTCAAGGTCGTAATCCATGAAAGCAGAGTTAGTGGTGGCATCCCTGCCGGTAATTCCATATTCTTCAGCTTTTTCAGTAAATGAAGGGATTGGTCGCGAAACACCATCATTAACCCATAGACAATTTTTTCGATTCTGAGGGTTTAGTCCAACTGCCGATGACAGGTATACATCAGCCCATCCATCGTTGTTTATATCTGTTATGGTAACTCCATTATACCATTGTATATTTGATAATCCTTTAAAGCTGGCTGTAATATCCTTAAATTTAAAATTCCCCATATTGAGGTAAACTTTGGTTGAAACCATGTTTCCTGCAAAAATGATGTCCTGAAGGTCATCGTTGTTTAGGTCGGCAATTCCCACACCGGCACCGTTTCCGGTAATAATCAGGCTGTCGTTTTCGTTGATGGTGTTATTAAACTCAATACCGGTTTGTTCAGAAGAAATTAAATCAAAACGGCTTGGTTTTGAACAGGATAATAATAAAATGGCAATTAACAGGATAACAATTTTTCTCATTTTCAAGGTAGTAATAGGGTTAATGAAATTACCTTTCAAATATATAAATTATTAAGTTTGAGGTTTAATTAAAGGATGAATTTTTAGCCATAGAAATGTACCTTATCTTGAGTTTAATTTTTTAAATCAGGTTTTTCTTATAATAAGCAACAATAGGTCGGTAATAAAGTAGCCGTGAGGCTGTGTAATATGTTTAATCTGAATGAATTCCTGGTTCAAAAAATTATTCAGAAACCTTTTGTTTTATGTCCGGTTTTTTAAACCATACTGCAGTCCATCCAAGCGAGACTGAAGTGAAGTCAGCGCCAATCCTTATAATAGCACCTTTGCTGACAGCAACTTTCAAGGAGTTCTTTTTCCCTATTGGTAAAGATAGTGTAGCACCAATTCGCGAATTTTCCTGCCTGTCGTCACTCAGGACATCATTGATTGTAGATTGTCCGCCGGTATAATATGTGGCATCGAATGCGACCCATGCACGGGGAGTTATATTATAGCTTATATGCGACTGAAGCGCATGGAGTGGATCTTGCCTGCGTGCGGATGAACCGGGATAAAATGAATTATTTGTTGTGAAAAACCAGACACCGTAATATGCATCAAACATCCATCTTTTTCCTAAACGCTGAGAAAATGCAATTTCCGGTTTGAACGACCACCTGGATGTTCCAAGGTTAATTAGTTTATCACTAAAATACTGACCGGTAGGGGCCACTACAGTCAAACTTGTGCCCAGTATGGTTCGCTTTTGGTTTTTACCAAACTCATTTAGCCGTTCAGCCTTTCCTCCAAGTAATAAAACTGATAATCTTATACGCATATCTGCAAAACCGGTTCTGTCTGTACTTTCACTTTGTCCTCCGATTAATGCTGAAGCCTGTCCCCAGCCAAATGGAAGAACCGCAAAAGCCTGGGCAGTCTGGCCAAAAAGGGAAAAAGTATGTGCTACTCCTAAAGATAACATTTCCACTTTTGCTTCAAGGTCAGTTAAAGGCAGGGTAGGGTCTGTGAGAATGCCACCCTGTGAATAATTAAACCCTGATATGAGAATGGTGGCATTTATTGGAAGCCTTGCGTATGCCCGGGGATCTAAATCTTGCGATAATAAAGGCCTTGGATTAAGAGCCATTATTAAAAATGGAAAGAAGAGAATTATCTTTTTGCTGTTATTCGCTTTTCTCATCGTGCTAAATTTGAAGAACCTGGCAAAGGCATTTTTCGATAAAGCATTTCAATTGTGCTAATAATTTTTAAAATTAATAATTTATCAAGACAAAACCTGCTACTTTTCAAAAAAAAACTAATTTTTAGGTACCGAAAGTTTAATATTTTACTTAACTTAGTATTCCTTTCCTTTCATTAATTTTAAAGTGTATTCTATGAAAAAAGCAATTATTAGTTTAATATTCCTTGTATTCTTTTTATTTCAGGGCTATGCTCAGAACGACACGATTGAAAGCCCCTACGACGCAACGGATACCCTGGATGAAAATTTCGGACTGTTTACCAATGATGAAATCCTGAACATTTCGCTCCGGTTTGATATTACCAATTACCGGAAGAAAAAACCAAAGGATGAATACATGAATGCGGTTTTAACGTATCATATCAATGAAAAAGACTCTGTTAACCACGAAATCAGGCTAAAATCGAGAGGGGAATTCAGAAATGATTATTGTTCTTTTCCCCCTTTACGATTAAATTTCAAAAAAGCAGGTTTTGAAAAAGAAGATCTGAAAAAAATAGGCAAGATTAAGGTAGTTACTCATTGTGTATCAGGCAATGAAAACTATTTGCTGAAGGAGTACTTAATTTATAAATTATTTAATGTATTAACAGATAATAGTTTTCGTGTCCGGTTAATCCGGATTACCTATATTGATACGAACAAGAAGAAGAAGCCAATCCAGTCCTTTGCTTTTTTCATTGAACCAATTGAAATGCTGGCTGATAGAACAAAAACGTTTCCGGTTGAATCCACAAAGTTGGGAATGGTAAATATTGCTCCTGAATTTATGGACAGAATGGCCATTTTCTGCTATATGATTGGAAATACGGATTGGTCAGTTCCAAACCAGCACAATTGCAAGATACTTTCCCGTCCAAATTCCGATGATCCTACCCGCGGTATGATTGTGCCATATGATTTTGATTACTCAGGCCTTGTTAATGCGCATTATGCCATTCCATACGAAGGTTTGGGGCTTGCATCCGTTCGTGAAAGAAGATACCTGGGAATGTGCCGGACCGAGCAGGAATTTAAGAATGCTGTTAAAGAATTTCTGGAGAAAAAAGAAGAATTTTATAGAGTGATAAATGAATTTCAATATCTTAATGAAAAAAACAAGAAGGACATGATCGATTATCTTGATTCTTTTTTTAGCAAGTTTGATAAAAGCAATACCATTGTATATACTCTTTTAAACGAATGCAGGAAATTATAAACCAATTTAGTTTAGGTAAGACTATTGAACACTGTCAGTCGCTTAGTACCCTGAACGTTTCGAATTTGAAATTGCTCAACTAAACTACATTGAATTGTAACCAATTAAAATGAATAATTATGGCCCCATTCTTTTATGATTTTGATTCCGATCCCTTGTGGAATATAATTGTCCGGTTTGCATTTAACCTGTTTGTTATTTTTATTCTGATACGGGTAATTTATATAGGCTTTTCTAAAAAACACGAGCTATTATTTCCCTTTTTCCTGATGGGATCCATGATTTTTTTGATTTGTGCTTTGCTTAAAACAGTTGAAGTTACAATAGGACTGGCCTTTAGTCTATTTGCAGTATTTGCAATTATACGTTTCAGATCAGAAAATCTTCCTATAAAAGCGATGGCCTACTTTTTTACAATTATTGGTATTTCAGCAATAAATGCCATGTCTGTTTTTCCATATATTGTAAGAGGCCCGCTTATTGTCAATTCAGTTGTTGTAATACTCATCCTGATACTTGAAATTTATTCTACTAAAAAGGAATTGATTAAACACCAGCTGGTGTACAATAAACTTGAATTGCTGAGCCCTGACAAGATTGATGAACTTTTAACAGATATTTCTTCCAGAACAGGAAAAAAAATTGAAAGGGTTACTATTAAAAAGATTGATTTAGTAAAGGGGATTGCAGAACTGGAAGTATTTTACAGGAACAGTAAAACAATAAAATTATCAGCTTAATATTCAATGTCATTTAGATAAGGATTTTTTTCGTGGAATTTGGTGTCTTTATGTTTTAGTGGCGATAACACTTTTGCCACCAACCTAGCGAAGCGATCACGAACAAAGTGAGTAAATCACCAAATCACAAAATCTCACCAAATTTTCTAAAAATTGATATTTTATATTTGTCATTAACTAAACGACATTGGCTTAATATTGGAAAAATTAAACCCAAAATTGTCATTTGTATTTTTATGATGACAAATCCGGGTTAAAAATTCAGACATGGAAGGTATCTTAAACCTTTCCAATTATACAGAAGACAGTTTACTTATTCATATATTGCCTCCAGCTTACCATTTTTAACGGCATTTTTGAATAGCGTATAATCCCTTTCATTTTGATCCGCATATGCAATTGAGAAGGCCGAAATTGCTCTATCAAATATATCGCCTTTACCCATGTAACTACTTAGCACGCTCGGATTGCCACAACGTGCATGAGATAATGCCAGGGCTTTGCTGCACAATTTAGCATAAATCAGCATCTCTGCCTTTCTAAAAGTTTCTACTATAAAGTTGATTTTCATATCCCTGAGCTGACGGATATAAAAGTTTCTTCCTAATTTGCCTGATGTCCAGCCGAGAAAAATGTCACTGGCCGGTTGCATAAGTTGATAGCCGTTAACTACCCGCTGTCCGTGGTTCGGATATATGCTTTTACCCGCAAATTCTTCCAAAACTGAAGGCCTTGCTTCCTTGGCTTGCAGGATTAAATGATCTTTATCTCCTGCAACAAGAAGGAGCACCCAACATGCAGTACCAACACTACCAACCCCGACTACCTTAATGGCCAAATCCTTAAATTCGTACTTGTTTAGTAAATGACGGTAAGCAGGGGGAAGATTTTCCTTATAATCATTAAAAGCCTGTTTAGCAATTGAATTAATTTCACCGGGTTTATGATCTTCCCAGTGAAAGATTGTGGGTAGCTGATCTTTAAAAAATAAATTATTATCCTGATTCGTGATGAGTTTTGGAAATATTTCTTCAGCTATTCTCTTTTTATTTTCTTTTTCAATTCTGTTTAGGGCACGTTTTTTCATGGATGGATCCGTTATCATATCCAGGATCATATCAGCATCGATCCTGTAATACCAAACTGCAAGTGTTGTCATTTCACTAAAAGTAGCCATGCTTTCACGATAGGAGCGGACACATTCCAGAACAGTTTCTTTTGCCGCATTTTCGCTCAGCCCATTATTTCTGCAGGCAATGACAAAACTGGTTGAAAGACGTTTGAGATCCCATTCCCATGGTGCAGGAAGGGTTTCGTCCAGGTCGTTTACAGAAAAAATGATTTTCCTTTCGGGTGTGGCGAAAGCCCCGAAATTACAGAGGTGTGCATCGCCGCAGCATTGCAGTTTAACCCCCGTATTGGGTGTTTTAGCCAAATCAACGGCCATATTATAAGCTCCCGCGCGGTAAAAGGTAAATGGGGACTGAACCATTCTGCCATGGCGTAAAGGAATGAGTTCAGGAATCCGGCCTTTATTCGTTTGCTGAATCAGTTGAACAGGATCTGGTCTGTTTACAAAGCCTTCCCATTTTTTATGATCATTACGAGGATAAATTTCCCTTAATTGCCTACCGTAAGCAAGTTGTTCTGACTGCTTCTGATCAAGACTGGAACTTTCCTTTGGTGATCTTACTTTTGATGCTGGTTTTTTCATTTCTTTTAAGCTGTTCTTTTTCATTATTTCCAGTATTTAGGTAAATGATTTCTTTATTTCTGCAGATTAATTCTGGTTTAAAAGGTTCATTATTTTGCCTTCGCTGACGGATATTTGAATAGAATAACTGGCCAATGATAGATTTCTTTCAAATTTACTTTAATTTATCCAAAAATTCATAAGTAGTTATGTAATTTTCATTCTGATTAATAAATAAATTCAAACAATTTATTTAGGAACTTTTTTTTTAAAAAGATGACTTAAAATGTTAAATAAACAATTTTAAAACAATTCCTTAATGGCATTTTTTATTTTCAGATTTTTTCTGATCGCAGTTTATTGGCTTATAGTTAGTTAACCTGATTATTAATTGTATTAACTAATAATGAGGTGATTGGTGACAAAAAGGTATAAGAAAAATTTCCAACATAAAGAAAATTAAGTCGTACCTGTACTTATACCAGGTAAACTTTTTGTTCCCTAAGTGCAGGATATTTCCGGGTCAGGTTAAATGGTTGACCTCTTAGTGCATGATGTTGTAGTTCAGTTTCAATTGTTGTCCCGATATCTTTTAATTAACGACTTACATACCTTTTATCCGGATTTTTTATTTACTTGGCTAAATCATATAATTTAGTAATTTTAAAAAAAATTAAAGGTTGCAATAGTTCAAAACCATGAAACACATTTCAACTTTTAAATGGTTCAAATTCTAAAAATTAAAACCGGATTGGTTTAAGTATCATATTGCACTTCAGCCTGCTTATAAAAAAGAAATTTAATTTATCAAATCCATGTATCAATCCATTTACAACCGGAACATCAGATTATTTGTTTTTTTTCTTTTAAGTTTTTTACTTGCTTGTCAGGTATTGCGCAGCCAAACTGATACCCTTACGGAAATAATTCATACCGATAAAGAAAAAAGTGAATACTACAAGCAGGAACGCTTATCCTTGTGCCTTGGATATTTCATAACCGGAAATAATGCTGAAATTACCTTTGGCAGCAAACAGGCAGGTCTTGGTGTTCTGATTGATTTTGAGGATGCTCTTGGATTGGAAGCCTCAAACTTTGTATTTCGTGGAAATGCAATTTTCAGTTACGGAAAAAGAAGACAGCATGCCCTGGTAGTAGATTATTTTAATATTAACCGCAAGGCTACAAAAACTTTGGAAGCAGAATTGGAATTCGGAGATAATATTTATCCTATTGGCGAAACGATTAAAAGTAAATTGTACATGTCTATAATACGGGCCAAATACGAGTATACTTTTGTACAGGACGAAAGGGTTTCCATTGGATTTTCTGCAGGATTGTTTATTATGCCGCTTAGTTTTTCTTTGGAAACAAGCAATATTGATGATCAGAGCGCAACAATGGTGGCACCTTTACCGCTTTTAGGATTGCGTTCTGACTTCATGATCACTAAAAAACTGGTAATGAAACAAAGCGCCGAATTGTTATACCTTCAGGTTGATAACTTTAAAGGGGGGATTATTGACCTGAACTTTGCTGTTGAACATCGCACCTTTAAACATTTTGGTATTGGATTGGGGATTAATGCAAACCGGTTAAATATTTCTGCCACAGGAGAAGACTATCCGGGTGTTGATTTTTTTGGTTCTGTTAAAATGGATTATACCGGTGCATTTTTCTATCTAAGTTATTATTTATGGTAATCTTACAAATTAACATTTAAAGAGAACCAGTTTTTAACTTTAAGCTATAAAATGAATTGGCTGATTTTTCTGATTTTTAACTAATGCAAAAAACCATAGTTTTCAACCAGGGTTCTTTTGGGATTTTTGTGACCCCGGAGAGGATCGAACTCTCGACCCACAGATTAAGAGTCTGTTGCTCTACCAGCTGAGCTACGGAGTCATATTTTGCAATGTTAAAAATAGAACATATTTATTGATTAAGAAAATAAAGTCTCACACATTTCAAAAGGTAAAAAAAGACCTTTCATATTTTTTAAAACATGGAAGGTCTTTTTCTCAATTTGTGTTTATCTTAATTATTTACGTTCAATGGTTACATACTGAATTTTACCATTAAATCTCGAAGATTTTCCGTAATCTGCAACATGTGTTCCGTCATCCACACCAACATCCGCCAGATCGTCAACCGAGAAAATACCGGGTTGGGTTTTCTCAAGCCTCTTTTCAGCCACTTTTTTATCGTTTACCAAAATGGTTCCAAGTCCTCCTTTCCCAAGTCCTCCATCTGATTTGAAATCAAATACCAGTTTATAATTACCGGGTTTCAGCGTTTCGGGAGATATGATATCTGTGGATTGCATGCCAAGCAGGTTGTAGGTAAAGGCAGGTTTTCCATCCTTTACATAAAAAGAAAGACCTCCAAACCGTCCGCCCTGGCAAACAATTACACCGTTTCCTTTTGCATCTACTGCCACTTCGGTGGTGATGGTGTAAGATTTGCCCCTAAGGTCAATGAAAACATCAACACCCATACCTCTCATTCCTTCGCCATAAGTTACTTTGTTTCTGCTGCCCATGACAGTCGGCCTTCCCATTAATTCAGCATTGGTCCTCTCAAGCAGGCGATCATCCAATGGAAGTACGTGGTATTTTTCAGCTTCTTTCATAAACAGATCCTGCATTTCTTTTAATTTCTCGGAATTTTGAGCGGATAGATCAGTGGAAAGACTGAAGTCTTCATTCGTATTGTACAATTCCCATTTATCTTCCTGCAGTGTATTCAGCGGTTTCTGCATCCATGCAGGTCTGTGAATTGTCCTTGCAAACCATCCATCACTGTACACACCCCTGTTTCCGAACATTTCGAAATACTGGACTTTGTGTTTTTCCGGAGCTTTTGCATCATCGAAAGAATAAACCAAACTGGTTCCTTCGATAGGATCCTGCTGAATTCCATTTACCATTTCAGGAGCAGGTAATTTTGCAATTTCAAAAATGGTTGGAGCAATATCAATTACATGACCGAATTGGGCACGTATTTCACCTTTAGCTTTGATCCCTTTAGGCCAGTGAATAATCATACCATTGGTTGTTCCGCCGTAATCAGAAGCAACCTGTTTTGTATAGGAGAATGGTGCATCCATGGCAACAGCCCATCCAGCTGAAAAATGAGGATAAGTACTCGGGTCACCCCAGTTATCATAATGTTTTAACATATCCGGAACTGTTTCAGCCACTCCGCTGAAATATGTCATCTCCTGGTACATACCATTCATCTGTCCTTCGGCACTGGCTCCGTTATCACCTGCAATAAAAATAACTACAGTATTGTCCATAACGCCTAATTCTTCTAAAGTGGACATCAGCCTTCCTACTTCGTAATCCGTTTGTTCGGCAAATCCGGCATAAACTTCCATCTGTCGGGTAAATAGTTTTTTCTCATCTGGAGAAAGAGTTTCCCAGTCCTTAATATCTTTAGGCTTGGGTGCCAGTTTTGTATTTTCAGGAACAATACCCAGTTTCTTTTGGCGTTCAAGGGTATACTCGCGGATTTTATCCCATCCCTCGTCAAATTTACCTTTGTATTTTTCAATCCATTCTTTGGAAACATGATGTGGTGCATGGGTAGCACCCGGTGCATAATACATAAAGAAAGGTTTGTCCGGTGCCAGGGCTGTTTGGAAACGAACCCATGAAATGGCCTGGTTGGTCATGTCAGTGGTAAAATGATAATTCGGATCTTCGGGCGTATCTACTATCGTTACCCCATCGTAAATCAACGGGGCCCATTGATTGGTTTCGCCACCGATGAATCCGTAGAATTTTTCAAAACCTGAACGGGTTGGCCAACGATCCTGCGGACCGGTAATCGCAATTTCCCAGGGTGGGGTTTCGTGATATTTACCAAAAGCAGCTGTATTATAACCATTCTGGCGCAATACTTCTGCCATTGGTGTTATACTCTGGGGCCTTACGCCTGTATTTCCGGGAAATGTTGTTCCCGCTTCGGCAATACAACCCATATTATTGCTGTGATGGTTATAGCCTGTAAGCAGAGCAACACGGGTTGGTGAACAAAGCGCCGTGGTGTGAAAATTATTGTATCTGATTCCATTACCTGCCAGCTTTTCCATGGTTGGTGTATGTATAGGTCCCCCAAAAGTTTCGGAAACCCCGTATCCCATATCATCAATTAATACAACAACCACATTGGGAGCACCTTCAGGCGCTTTTACTTCCCATCTTTCAGGGGCTTTGGCATTTCTAACATCCAGCTCTTTATAAGTCTGCCTTTTTGGTTCTTTTATAGGAAGAACAGTCCGGTCCAGCCCATCAGAGGACAGTTTGCCATCGGACCCTAAGGTTTGCTGTCCACCCTGTTTACATGAAATGAAGCCGATAAGCATTGCCATTATCAGTAACACGGAGATTAACTTGTTTTTTTTCATTGTTTAGATTTTAAGAATTAGTATATTCATTAGAAATAATTTAATCAAATTAGTTAAATCATCATATTAACCCGCATTATTCTTGAATTTTTCATTTCATGAATCTAAATGCAGGAAACCCCAACTTAGTGATGCTTAATTTTGCCCGTCCTGTCCGGCGGGAAAGACGGGCTGGCCGAAAGGACTGGGGTTACCAAAATTTTAGCTGAACTTAGTCGTAATCAGTGATTGAAAAAATTCCGTGAACGACGAAGTCCTCAGCGAAGCTAATTTTTAGGATTAAATCCATTTTTAAAATATGAAGATGTTTATTTCATTTCAATATAGCAAAGGTGCGAAAATTTTCATTTCAATAAAATACCTAATAATAAGTATTGAATAGGAAATCAAATGAATATAACTTTGATACCTGGTAAATTGAGTTTAATCCTTTTTTTATCAATTATTTTTCAGCTATTAATTTTTAGATTGATTCAATTAGTCAAATGTAATATCCTGAAATAAAGAGACAAACAGAAATGATGATGATAAAATAATCGTTTGTTGTTTGTGCAAGCATGCTTACCTGGATATGTCAGAAAGATAAATTGAACATCTTTATGGAAGTATAAATTTTAAACCAATAAATCCACTTATTATGAAAAACAATTTTGTAGCAATTTTAATGATTCTGATTTCCCTGCCTGTTTTTTCGCAGGAAAATATGGTAAGCCTAAGTGGCGGTTATGCCTTTGCAAATATCGAAGATGCAGATCAGCAAGGTACAGGGTGGAGAATTAACGGGCTTTATGAATTCAACCCTGCCGGTGGTCCATTTGCCCATGGCATAGCATTTGGCTATATAGGATTGTCTGCTGAAAGTACATTGCCTAACGAAACGGTAACTTACAAAATAAACTCATATCCGCTTTATTATTCGCCAAAATTTATGTTCGGGAATGAAAAGTTCAAAGGATTTGTAAAAGGAGCATTGGGCATGCAATTCGCGGGTTTGAAAAGAGAAGGGCCCATTACATCACTCAGCGATAATGATTTTGGATTCTATGGCGGAGGTGGTGCAGGCTTTAAGTTATTCCTCGGTGAAAAACTCTTTTTAAGCGCCGAATATGAAATTGCGTGGGCATCAAATTCATGGTACAGCGATGGATGGATGAATTCGGCCCTGGGTGGTATTGGCATCAGGTTTTAAAACTGGCCGGATTTATAGTTGTCCGACAAAGGTTCTGCCTCTGTCGGACTTATTTCTGCAGGCTTTTACATGACTTCATAATACTAATAAGGGAATAGCCATAGATTAACCTTGAAAATACCTGAATGTTAATGTGATATATAAACCCGTTCATCTTAAAACTAACTTAATAAATTTAAACATGAAATCTTTAATTATTACAATCTTGTTCTCAATTCTGGCATTTATGAGCTTTGCACAAATTGACAAAGATCAGCTTGCCCTCGATGTAAATAAGGCTGATGCTGCCAATACAGAACTATTAAAATCTTTTATCTGGAAAAGACAATCAGTTGTTTCAATTGACGGTGCCGTAAAACTGACAACCATCACTGAATTCAGTTTTGATGAGAAAGGTGATTTAAAGGCAAAAGTAATAGATGCCTCTACTACAGTAAAACAGAAAAGTGGAATTCGGGGTAAAATGCAAAAAAATGCCGCTGAGGACAAAGTCGATTATGTTGAAAAAGCACTAGGTCTTTCATTGGCTTATACTTTTATGAGCAAGGGAGAATTGATTGATTTTTTTAACAAGGCAACAATTACCGAAAACAATGGAATTATTGAAGCCACTGCATCTGATATACATGTAAAAGGTGATAAACTGACAATTCTTTTAGATTCAAAAACAAAGCTTTACCTGAACAAAAAATTTTCCAGTCTTCTGGGCACAGATCCAATTAGTGGAGAAATTAAATATGATAAATTCAATTCCGGGATAAATCATGGTTCTGTAACTATATTGAATATGCCGGCTCAAAAAATGAAAATTGATGCCTCAAATATCGATTATTCGCAAAGGGTAAAGTAGAACTGAATCATTTTTTATTGAAGCAGGGTTAATTGCTTCTCTATCCCTGACTTAGCGAATCGATTTCAAGTAGTTTGCGAATAATTCACCAGAAATCAGGAATCTAAAAAGTGTTGACCAGCGAATCCCAATAATCCGTCACACAAATGCTAAAGCAAAAGCCTCAAATTGAAATTTTAAATCAAATTTGAGGCTTTTAATTTTAAACTCCTACACAAATTAAGCAACTAACAAAACAATGTCGTTGCTATAATTTCAGATGGAATTATTCGTTGCTTTTTAGTCTTTGCATACCTTCGATCAGTTTATGCCATCCGAATAGCAAAGTAAGTCTAAAGGTATCCATTTTAAGGTCTCCCTGTTCAGGATCGTTAATAGTTGACATATATGCAACCTGGAGTTCCATATTATCGTTAATATGGTACCCGATTGTTCCGCCAATTCCTAAATTATTTAATTCCGTACCTTGTATCGTGTCAATAGTGGCCTCGCCTCCCTTATACCAGACCACATTCAGTGAACCCCATACCTTCTCCATAAAATCACGTGTCAGGTGACCTTCGACCTGGTACATGGGTTTGGTTTCCATTTTGTAACCTACAAAATCTTTGTTGTCACCAAAAATCCACATTACCGGAAGGAACTCAAGGGTTGTCCTTCTTCCCGGAACCCACGAACCAAGCTGCCAGACAACAGGTGCCCCGATTCTTCCATACCAGCGGTTCTGTCCTATATTAAGCGGAGTTTCGTTGTCGTATTCACCAATAGGAATGGCAACACTACCCATAAGATCCACTGAAAATCCTGGTTCGTACCTTAACATATCCGGTAAATTCATTATGGCTTTTGGGCCTATAATATTTACACTAAGCTGCAACATTGGGTCACCATATCCCCGTGTAGATTGGCTGTAATCTAATCCACCCAAAATCATGTCTCCCGAAATTCTACCCATTGGAAGAATTACAGATACCATAGCTGAACGTTTAAAAAGCGGTAATACTTTGGCATAACCTGCCATTACCATAGTTGATTGAACATTAGACCCAGGCAGGACGGTATGCGATGGATCCGAAGGATTGGCATTGCCACTTATATTGGAACCAATAACAGGAATTGCATTCAATCCTGCCATACCCTTCCAGTAGAAACGAGGGCCATCTCCCTGTGCCATAGTGGAAATGGATACACTAAGCATGACGATAATTAGTGCTATTGAAAAATTAACTGCACGCATGCTGAAAAACTTGATATAGTTGCTCATGATTATTTCTTTTTTAGTTCTTCTTTATTTCTTTAGGATTGGCCATCATGTCTGCAGGCGGAATAAATTGTCGGATATTGAGAAGCGGAGGATAGCCATCCTGAACAGGGAACCTTTTGGGTAATTGACCTTCCAATGTTTCAAAAGGAGTACGATCAGGCAGTATCACATTATTTTCCTTCATATACTTATCCCAAAGTATCAGCATTTCTTTTAGCTTATCAGTGTTTTGGGCCGCTAAATCAAATAGTTCGGCAGGGTCTTGAGTGAGGTTAAACAATTCCCAATCCGACTTACCAAGTGGTTTTATCTCCCAGCGTATTTTCCAGTCGCCTTGCCTTAAAGCACAGTTACCGAATACTTCCCAGGCTATGTAATCCTGATCTGTTCGTGGAGTTAGAGCTTGCCCATTCAGTACAGGAAGCCAGGATTTACCAATTAATTTCGGTTGTGCCTTGCCGTTAAAGTTGTCGGGATAGCTTGCACCTGCTACTTCAAGCAAAGTCGGCATAATATCGGCCACGAACATGAGGCCATTGTTTATGCTGCCCTTCGGCAGTTTGTTGATCGGACCACTTACTACCAATGCATTCCTTATGCCGCCCTCGGCAGTCCAGCCTTTGAACTGACTGAAAGGAGTCATTGAAACCTGTGCCCAGCCTGCGCCATAGCCCACGTAAGAGTTCGGTTCTCCCCATGCATTGGGATCGTTGTTTGACCATTTGGAGGCAAAAAACAGGTAATTGAGGGTGCCGGGTGTGCCAGCTATCATGGCGCCCAGGTCGGTGCCTTCCGCACCATTGTCGCCAAATACTATAAAGATGGTGTTTTCATACTCTCCGATTTCTTTCAGATGGTCAATTAACCTTCCAATATGATAATCCATGTTTTCAATTAACCCGGCATAGAGCTCCATTTTTTTCCCTACCAGGGCCCTGGCTGCAGGTGCCAGAATGGAGTAATCAGGAATGTACCACAGCCGCTCTGCGAGTTGGGTATTTTCCGGAATTATACCGAGTTCCTTTTGTTTCTTCAGCCGTTCTTTTCTGACCATATCCCAACCTTTGTCATACTCACCCACATGGCGGTTTCTCCAATCTTTGGGCAGATGGTATGGATCGTGGGGCGCCTGATGAGACATATAGGCGAAGAAGGGTTTGCCATCTTTTTTTCCCTCATCAATGAAACTTATCAGCTTATCTGTATAAGTTTTCGTGGCATAATAGTGTTTAGGAAGTTTGGTCAGGTATTTTCCATCTTCTGTAAACACTGAAGTATGATTGAGTGCTGTCATGTTTGTCATGTCCCAATAGCTACCCATGCCATCAAGGAGGGTAAAATCCCTTTCAAAGCCACGGGCAGCAGGAATCTTGTCAGGCGCTTTACCCATGTGCCACTTGCCAACCATATAGGTGTGGTATCCTGCATCTTTCAACAATTGAGGCAAGGTTACCAGGTTGGTGTTCAGATAGCCTTCGTATCCATCTTTCCCCATCTGGTTGGGGGCAGTAAACTCATCCATGGCACCCAAACCATTCATGTGCGTATCTTGCCCCGATAATAACATAGACCTTGTGGGGGAGCAACTTGCATGAGTGTAAAAGTTCGTAAAACGAACACCATTTTTAGCCAAGGCATCCATATTCGGGGTTTTTATCTCACTACCAAACATGCCCATATCGGAATAACCCATGTCATCGGCAAGAATTACGACAATATTGGGCCGCTTTGCCGTGGTTTGGGACTGAATTTCTTTATATACAGGTATAAGAAATACTGTAAAGAAAACTAAAAGAATTTGTTTCATTATTTTATAAAGTTTAAGTTTGATAATTCTGCGATTGTTAATATCATGAATATTATATTGAAAATTGGAATTTGTAAAACATGCATTATCCTTGCTTTTAAAATTATTATTTATAAGATGTAGAAATTTACAAAATAAATTTTTGAACACCGATGTATCTTCCTATTAAAATTGGGCAATACAATACTTCTGATTTAATCTAAACAGAATTGCAAAAAGATACAACTTTCCTTACTATTATTTAGATGCAAAGTAATGGTTATTTTTTTTTTAAGGAAATATTGACGTATTCAAAAGGAATTTAACTGTTAAACGATAAGTCCATCAAATTGATTTTTTCGCAAATAGCATGGAAAGCACTTGTTAATTGATACTTCAGAATTATATTATATAGAGAACTGAACTTTTTTCAATTGATAATATTCAATTTCTGGCAAACAATAATTTGCCGAATGAGGCTATAATATCGACAGCAGCTATTATATTACCAATATAATCTGTATCTTTGTTAACATCATTTAACAGTTAACTGAATTATGAATTTTGCTGAAACCATTGATGAAGAATTAGTCAAAGAGCAACTTGAGAAAATTATCACATCTCCTCCATTTAAAAAATCTCCAATATTGTCTAATTTTCTTAATTATGTTGTTTCAAAAACCCTAAATGGTAAAAGCAATGAATTAAAAGAATTTGTGATCGCAACCGAAGTTTTGAAAAAAGATTATGAGTTCAACCCTCAACTAACGTCCCTGGTCCGGATTCATGCTAAAAGATTGAGAGATGCCCTTGAAAACTATTATTTGAACAGGAATTCTGATGACAAAGTCATTATTACCATTCCAAAAGGAAGATATTTTCCGCATTTTGAAATGATAAGGAAAGTTGATGATTTGGAACCTAATCCTTCTGTCAAAAAACCGGCAATTCATCAGAGACCCTATGTCGGCGTTTTTCATTTCAAAAGCTTGCCTAATGACGAAAGGAACAACTTTTTAAGTTCCATGCTTTGCCAGGACCTAGGTACAATACTTACCCGTTACCAGGAATTTTTTGTTATTCCTTATGAGGTTATCGGTGAAATTTTTCAGATTGAAGGGAATATTGAAAATACTTCAAAACACCTTGAAATAGATTATCTTTTAACAGTCAGTTGTTTCATTATGGGTGAATTTGTTAAAATAACCGTTAAACTTATCCTCATAAAAGGCATGCAGCAATTATGGGCTGAAAACTTTATTCAGCGTAATGATGATACAGAGCTGCCTGAATTTTATAAACCTGTTATCAGGAAAACATTGTGCATGGTTGGAGGTTATTTTGGACTAATTTACAGAAATCTGCTCTCTCTCCAGCCTGGCTATACCTATCCTGAAAACAGTTATGGATTTGTAGTTTATTGGGGACATCATTTTTCCAATCGCTTTACCCCTGAAGCTTTTCTCGAATCCTATAAAGCGCTTCATCCTGTTCAGAGAAAATATCCGGAATTCTCGTTGCTCAGTGCAATGATCGCTTCTGCTCATCTGAACAGTTATATTGCCGGTGTTGAAATTAATAAAGACTCTTTGCAAAAGGGCCAGGAGTATGCCAAAAATGCCGCTACAATTAATCCAATGTGCCAGTATTCATTTCTTATGTTAGCACTGGCAGGTGTTTTAAATAAAAATTTAAATGAATTTACAAAGTCAGTTAACGAAATTTACCGGATTCATCCTCTTGATCCCATTCATTCGAAATCTATTGGTTTCGGGAATATTTGCCTGGGTGAATACGAAACAGGATTTCAGAAGTTAAATGAAGCTGTAAATGACAGCCCGTTTTATATCTGGGCCACATGTTTGGGCTTTTGTTTTTATTACATAAAAATCAACAATTACCTGGAAGCTTTACACTGGGCTACTAAAATAAACCGTCCGGATTTTGTATGGGATCCCTTCATCAGAGCATCCATATTGGGATTAATAGGCGAAAAAGAGTTGGCAGCTGAAGCCCTGAAGGACTTGTACCGGGTTTTTCCAAAAATTAAGCCCATGGCTGCAATAATTATTGACAGGTTACTATTTGACATGGACCTTAAGCTAAAAATCCTCGAAGGCCTTAATTTAGCAGGATTTAAATCATAATTCTATACTTGGTTTGTTTATTTCCCTCAGCCACTACAGGGATAATTTTACCTATCATTTTATCTAAATTTTGATTAGGAGGATTTATTTATTTTTTGAGTATCAATAACTTATTTTCCAGCTATTTATTCTGAAAAAGAAATGGAAATTAAAGAAAAAAATCTCTAAGCTTAAAAGTGAAGAGGTATTATCCTTTTTAAATTTCAAATTCCAAATCCTTTTACACCACCTTCCAAATCTGCAATATTTAACAGTTAAATCCATTCGCAAGGCTTTTAACTAGGAAAATCAAGTAATTTTGCATTGCAGGTAATTAATTATTTGTTATAATTTTTGAAATAAGATAAAATACTAAACTTTAAACTTTGCATCATGAAAAAAAACTTTCTAGTAGTAATAATGTTATTGATTTTTATAAAACTGTCGGCGCAGGAAAATGCCTTTACAATCAGTGGCGGATATTCGTTCGCAAATATTGAGGATTCTGACGAAAAAGGGACTGGGTTCAGAATAAACGGTTTGTATGAATATATTCCACATGCCGGAAATTTTGCCCATGGGTTCGCAATATCTTACATAGGACTATCTGCTGAAGGGACATTATTTGCTGAACCGGTTACTTATAAAATCAATTCCTGGCCTTTTTATTATGCACCGAAATTTATGTTCGGCACCGAAAAATTTAAAGGATATATTAAAGGTGTCTTGGGAACTCAGTTTGCTTCCTTTAAACGCGAAGGTAATTTGACCACTCTCGAAGACCATGACTTTGGATTTTATGGTGGAGGAGGCGGTGGTATTAAATTGATTCTTGGTGATAAATTATTTATCCATGCTGAATATGAAATAGCCTGGGCTTCAAATGCATGGTATGGAGATGGCTGGATAAATTCAGCAATGGGTGGCATAGGTATTCAATTCTAATAGTTGGTTAAATGAATTGGATAATGAAACATTTCTCAGTACAATTTAATTGAGTGGGTTAAGTATTATTATCCGATTCATTTTTAACTTTCTTGTCATTAAATCTTTCCAAAAAAAGAATGTATTAACTTATTAAATTAACTTTAAATCAGGATTAAATGAAAATAACCACCCTTACAATTATGTTATTGATTTCATCTTTATCAGGCTACGCTCAAATTGATAAAGATCAACTCGCACTGGATATTAATAAAGCCGATGCAGCTAATACTGAAAAGCTTAAGGAATTTATCTGGAAAAGAAAATCTGTTGTTTCGATAAGTGGAGAAGTAAAATTAACAGTCCTTTCAGAATTTAGTTTTGATGAAAGTGGAAAACTTGTATCAAAAGTGATCGATGAACAAAGTACAGTAAAGAAAAAGCCTGGAATACGCGGTAATATGCAAAAAAATGCGGCTGAAGACAAAGCTGAATATGTTCAAAAAGCGCTTGAACTTTCTCTCTCTTATACATATATGAGCAAAGGAGAATTGATAGATTTTTTTAGCAAGGCCACATTAACTGAAAAGAATGGAATAATAGAAGCTACTTCAGAAAATGTTAAAGTTAAAGGCGACAAATTAATAATCCGGATAGAATCAGACACAAAGTTATACCTGGATAAAACATTCTCCAGTTTTCTTGGAAAAGATCCGATTAATGGGGAAATAAAATATGAAAAATTCAGCTCTGGAATAAACCACGGTTCAGTAACCAAACTGAACATGCCTTCTCAGAATATGAAAATTGATGCTCAGAATATAGATTATTCGAAAAGGGTGAAATGATTGATTATAATTGGAAAATCAAACAATGCTTTCACTTGTTGAAATTAAAGTCAAGTTTATAGTTTATCACTGGATACTTGTTTCGTAATACTAAAACCAAGGTCAAATTAACTTTCCAAGAAATTTTATTATGAAAAGAATTTTCTTTACTTTTTTAATTGCATGTTACTTAACAAACATTTCAAATGCACAGGTTTTCTCCAATAAAGAAGCAGGCAAGAAAAACGAAGTTATTGCTGATAGTCTGAAAGTTGTTGAGTATCCGTATATATTGCCTATCTGGGGGGAAAAAGTTACACAGAAAGGCTTTCAGCTTCCTTATTCTGCAGGACTTAGCATGAATTACTTTGTTCAGGAATCAGATATCATCATTGAAGATTTGATGGTTGGTTTCAACAATGGCCCAATGTATGATTTGGAAGAAATTATCCGCTTTAAAAGCGCTGTCTCAACTGCAAGTTCGTTAAGTATCCGGCCGGATTTCTGGATTTTACCTTTTTTAAATGTCTATGCTATTTTTGGCAAGGGAAAATCTTCCACATCAATTGATGCAGGGGTCTGGTTACCTGACACTTCCAATGTCTGGCAGGAAATAACCTCAATTTCTTCTGTTGCAAATTTTGATGTAACCACTGCAGGTTTTGGATTCACTCCAACTGTTGGGGTTGCCGGCGGATTTATGGCATTTGATATGAATATGGCATGGACTGATGTCAGTGCATTGGATAAACCTGTTTTTTCCTTTGTCTTCGGACCAAGGTTTGGCAAATCATTCAAAATGAAAAAAAAGGACAGGAATATTGCAGTTTGGGTTGGAGGCTTCAGGATTCACATGAGTTCTGAAACCAATGGTTCTTTAAACTTAAATGAAGTTCTTCCTGTTGATGAAATGCAGGCTAAAGTGGATGAAGGCCTTGCAAAAGTAGAAGATGCCCAGGCATCCGTTGAAGAATGGTGGAACGGATTGTCTTCAACCGAGCAGCAAAATCCGATAAATAAGGCTAAATACGAGACAGCTAATCGAACAATAGATGCTGCAGCTGGCTTATTAAATACAGTGGATGGAGCATTAAATGATGATCAATACGCAACAGTTCAATATTCACTCACAAAAAGGCCTAAAAATATGTGGAATTTTATAGTTGGTTCACAATTTCAGCTCAACAAACACCTGATGTTCAGAGCTGAATATGGATTTCTGGGAACCCGCCAGCAATTTAATTGTGGAATTCAATACCGGTTTGGATTATAACGATATTTTATGCTGTAAATAATCTGCGCGATTCATGATATCTGTGATTTTATGTGAAATATTTCAAAAGTTTTGCGTGGGTAAATAAAATAAAAAATAAAATTCCAAAAACTCAATTTCTGTAAAAAATAACCAAAAGATTAAAATGATCAAAATATTTGAGAGAATACTGAACTTTAGATATGTATTGGCAATTTCAGTTATCTTTTTATTGTTAAGCTCGTTAATATTCATAATTGTTGGAGCTGTAAAAAGTTTTGAAGGAATTATTTCATTTTTCCATACAGGTTTTCAGACAGACGAAAATATCAGACCAGGATTAAAATTATTAGAGGGTTTGGATGCTTTTATGTTTTCATTAATCTTTATGATATTTGGTCTTGGAATAGCACGTCTTTTCCTTTTTAGCAAGAGTGCGGATATTAATGTTCCTGCCTGGCTTCAGATTGATGATCTGAAGGGATTGAAAGTACTATTGTGGGAGACCATTCTGGTTACATTAGTTATATTTAGTATCAATCCAATCGTTAGCGGGGAAGCTCTTTCATGGGAAATACTTATATTTCCTGTATTTATTTTAATTCTTTCTATAGCTCTTTTTCTGATGCGTGGAAAATAAAAACATAATAATTGTCAAGATCTAAACTGTGAACTGAATATTCGTAAATGTGCATCTGGTTAAAGAGTGAAAAAAATAGTACCATTGAGGATATCTTGAAATCTGAATGACCGAGAAATTTATATTGGTTTTATCATATTTTATAGTCTAAAATTATTTATTAACCTTATCATTAAATTTTATGAAAAAAAAGACATTAACACTATTAACCATCTTGAGTGGATTGCTTCTTTTGGGTTGTTATCCAAAAGGTGCAGAATATGCCGAAGATTTAGATGTGGTGATCACCAAAAGCAATGATCAGTATGATTTTTCGGCGAAAAGTACTTATGCAATGCCTGATTCAATTGTTGCGGTAACCGGAAATCTTATTGAAGGGGAATTGCCTGAATTTATTCCCAATGTATATGCTGGTCCAATGCTGGATAGAATTGCATCCAATATGGCAGATATGGGCTATACCAGGGTTGGGGTAGATGAAAATCCGGATTTGATTTTAAGGCCCGCAGCCTGGGAAACTACCACGGTTTATTATTATTACGATTACTGGTATTGGTGGTATGGAGGTTATTACCCTTACTGGGGTTATTACCCACCGGTATATTACAGTTCCTATTCAACCGGAACATTGTTCTGGACATTGGCTGATCCGGATGAAATTTCTGCAGACGGAAAGCCCATTATTCAATGGAGCGCAGCAATTAACGGCCTTTTAACATATACCTATGATTTAAACAGGGCCAACAAGGGCATTGATCAGGCCTTTACTCAATCACCTTATTTATTAACCAAATAGAAAATCTGCAGATTATGAAAAATTTAATTTATATTTTATTGTTTATAATATTTTCTTCTTCAGCATTTGCACAGGGAGGATTATTTTCAATGCAATACTCAATGGGTTTTGCAACCGGTGATTTGCATGATCATATTCAAAAAGCTAGCTTCCGTGGTTTTACAATGGATTACCGTAAATTTGTCAACCCCAATGTTGGGGTAGGCTTTGATATCGGCTGGAACGTTTTTTACGAAGAAAAACCATACGATACCTATGAATATGAAAATCTGACTTACTCCGGAAAGCAATACAGGTACGATAACTGTTTTCCCATGCTTTTGGCTGCCAGTTATTACCTGAAACCTGATCAATTGGTTAATCCTTACGTTGGTGTTGGATTAGGAACAATGTATACATTAAGAAACACAGATATGAATATGTATACGTTTGAAGTTGATTCATGGCAATTTGCGTTAAGACCTGAATTGGGAATTATTATTGAACCGAACCCTGGCGTGGGAATTCTAATTGGAAGTAAATACTATTATGGATTCGAAACAGGTGATTTGAAAGGACAAGGTTATTTTACCCTGAATGTAGGCATTGTACTAAAGCAATAATTTTATTCAAATATTATTTTGATTTTTTTCAATTTTCAAAAACTAAATTTAAAAAACGATGAAGAATTTAATATTGGTTTTAATATTTGCATTGTTTGCATTTTCATGCACTTCTGTTCGTATTTCAAGTGATTTTGATAAAACAATAGATTTTACAAAATACAAAACTTATAAATTTACTGATGAAGCAATGAAATTGCCGGTTGACGATCTGAATAAAAACAGATTGATTGCAGCGGTCGAAAAAGAATTGGGTCTGAAAGGTTTTACCAAATCTGAAACACCTGATGTTTTGATCGAAATAAACTTAAAAGGTAAAAATATTCAAACAGCGACTGCGAACACTTCCGGTGGTTATGGCTATGGTTACAGATATGGATGGGGTGGTGGATTTTCGACAACCACAATCAATTACGACAGTTACATCGAAGGTACTTTGTTTGTGGATATGATTGATGCATCCAAAAACCAACTTGTATGGCAGGGACGTGGAGTTGGAACATTAGATCCTGAAGCAAATCAGGCCAAGAGAGAGAAAAACATCAATTATGCAGTTAACCAGATATTTAAAAAATATCCACCGGTCGTTGGTAAGTAGTTGCGCTTAAAATGTAAAAAAGCCTGGATTGTACAGGCTTTTTTTATGTTTTGGATTCAATGTTGATATTTTACAAAGAGTGAAGTAATTTTGAATTAAAGTTGCTTTTTCTTAAATAAACTTGCATGTTCGTTACGATTTACTAATTTCGTATGAAAGATTGCCACAAATGAACTTTTAATTAATTTCTGGATAATTTTTTTTTTGTAGAATTTAAAACAGTCCATCTCAAACTTAATGAAATTAAAAATGATGAAAAAAAAGCTAAAAATTATCCTTTCCATATGTTTCCTGCTTTTTTCATGCATGATGAATGCGCAGATTCTCATAACTTTGCTGTTTGGCGAAAAACTTAACACCCCAAAAATAGAGTTTGGATTACAAGGTGGAATGACTCGTTCTTACATCAATGATATAGAAAATTCGAATGGGATGAATCAATTCGCCTTAGGATTTTATTTCCATTTTATGCTTAAAAATAGTTCTTTTTTAAGCACAGGAGTTTCAGTAAAATCAACTTACGGGGCAACCGGAATGCCCACCTATTCGATGAATGATGCATCATTTGATACAATATTTCAGAATGGCACCCTGACAAAGAAAATTAACTATTTTTATCTTCCGGTAATGTTCCACCAGCGCTTCAACAATTTTATGTACATCGAAGCCGGGCCTCAGTTTGGATTGAGATATAAAGCCACGGATATTTTCGAAGAATCAGCCCTTAACGGAGATGTTACTTTTACCCGCAATGTAAAGGACGAGTACAAAGCCCTCGATGCTGGTCTGGTAGGTGGTATTGGCTTTAAATTTAAAAGAATCCTTAAGAGTATGAGCCTGGGTGTTAGTTATTACTATGGTTTGGTCAATGTAAGCAAATTACCCGATGTTACCATAAAAAACTCAGGCGTTTACTTCTTTGTAAAACAACCGATTGGATTGGGTGGTGGCGACAAAAAAAAGGAGGAGTAGCTGAATTTGTCAAACCATCCGATGCACAGAAAACGGCGTTCTGGCAATTGTATGATGAATATGAAGTCTAACGAAAAGAACTTGGGAAACAGAGAATTGCATTATTAGAGCAGTATGCTGAACAATATGAAACAATGTCTGCCGAACAGGCCGATGCATGGACAAAAAAGGTTATGGAGCTTCAGAAGAAGACAGATAACCTGATTTCAACCTATTATAACAAAATTAAAGCAAAATCAGATGGATTGGTTGCCACACAGTTTTACCAGATTGAAAGCTTCATTCTTACAGCCATTCGCATCCAGGTTCTTGATCAGATTCCATTTGTTCAAAAGAAAAACTAAACGAGATTGTAAGCTGAACTGATCATGTTCTTTGATTATTCAGTGTCGGCTTAAGTAGACCTCAAAGGTTTTGGACACCTTTGAGGCCTGAATCCTGGAAATTAATATTTAACAAAACCAATAAAATAAATAAGATGGAAAGAACCAGATTGCAGGAAGCCCGCGACAAAAAAATTCCCTGGAAAAAATGGGGACCTTATTTAAGTGAGCGTCAATGGGGAACAGTACGTGAGGATTATAGTCCAAACGGTGATGCATGGAATTTCTTCACCCATGATCATGCCAGGTCTCGCGCCTATCGTTGGGGCGAAGATGGCATTGCTGGAATTTCTGACGATAAACAACACCTTTGTTTTGCACTTGCCTTATGGAATGGTAAGGATCCTATTATCAAGGAAAGGCTTTTTGGTTTAACCAACAGCCAGGGCAACCATGGTGAGGATGTAAAAGAATATTACTTCTACCTCGATTCCACGCCTACACATTCTTATATGAAATACCTGTATAAATATCCACAGGCTGCATTTCCATACGAAGAACTTGTGCGCGTTAACGGACAGCGCAGCCGTGAGGAAATGGAATATGAACTGCTCGATACAGGAGTATTTAATGAAGACCGCTATTTCGATGTTTTTATCGAATACGCCAAAGGTGATACCGAAGATATTCTGGTAAAAATAACCACTATCAACCGGGGCCCGGAGGCGGCTGATCTCCATTTATTGCCTACGCTATGGTTTCGCAACAACTGGTCAAAATGGATAGCTGATTCGAACAGGACATCAGTAAAACCAAAACTTGCAAAAGTTAAAACAAAAAAGGGTTTGAGCGCCCTCACCGCCAGTCATTCACTCCTTGGTGAATTTATTTTTTCATGCGAAGGCGAAGTTCCTTTGTTATTCACCGAAAATGAAACAAATCATGAAAAACTTTTCCCCGGTACAAAAAACGAAAACGTCCATGTGAAAGACGGAATTAACGACTATATTGTTCAGGGTGTTAAAGATGCAGTAAACCCGGAACAACAGGGTACAAAAGCATCCGCCCATTACCATCTGACTATTGGTGCCGGCGAAACTTCAGTGATTCGATTAAGACTTTCTAAAACTACAGTTGAAAGCAAAACAGAAATCTTTGGAAAAAGCTTTGATAAAATATTTAACGACAGGCTCAGCGAAGCGGATGAATTTTACAAGTCGGTAACCCCGGCATCTGTAAGCAGGGATGAAGCCAATGTAATGCGTCAGGCCCTTGCCGGAATGCTCTGGAGCAAGCAGTTTTTCTTTTTTGACGGCGACAACTGGCTGGATGAACACAATTCGAATCCTTTGCATTCAGGTTATAAAAATTCACGCAATTCTGACTGGTACCATATGTTGAACAAGGATATTATCTCCATGCCCGATAAATGGGAATATCCGTGGTATGCAGCCTGGGATCTTGCCTTTCATACTGTTCCGCTCTCAATTGTTGATCCCGATTTTGCCAAAGATCAAATGGAATTGATGCTGAGGGGTTTATACCTACATCCAAATGGACAAATGCCTGCTTATGAATGGAATTTCAGTGATGTAAATCCTCCGGTTCATGCCTGGGCCAGTTTATTCCTGCATAGGATTGATATGGCTTTAAAAGGAAAGGCAGATCTTAATTTTTTACGATCTACATTCAATAAATTAATCATAAACTTTACCTGGTGGGTAAACCGAAAAGACCGCTTTGGTAAGAACGTTTTCGAGGGCGGATTCCTGGGTCTCGATAATATAGGGGTTTTTGACAGAAGTGCCCCTCTGCCAACCGGTGGAAGCCTTGAGCAAGCCGATGGTACTGCATGGATGGCCCTTTTTAGCCAGAATATGCTCGAATTGGCTACAGAATTGGCTGAGCACGATGATACCTACCAGGAAATGGTTGTAAAATTTTCGCAGCACTTTCTATTTATTGCCGCTGCTATGAACAAGAAAGGGTCTGAGGGTATGTGGGATGAAGAAGATGGTTTTTACTACGATTTATTGCGCCTGCCCGACGGACAGGCCACCAAACTTAAGGTGCGCTCTTTGGTTGGATTATTGCCTTTGTGCGCTACAAGTATCATTGAAAAAGAACAGCGCGAAAGTGTTCCTGCTGCTATGGAAGTTATACGTGAAAATCAGCGCAGGATGCCTGAACTCATGGATTCCATCCACCCGACAGGGCCTGGTCATTTTGGTGTAAACGAGCGCGGAATCCTTGCCCTTGTTAATCCCGAAAGGCTGAGAAGAATCCTTTCAAAGATGCTTGATGAGAATGAATTCTTTGGTCCCCATGGTATCCGCTCAATTTCTAAATTTCATGAACAAAATCCATATGTCTTATATGCCGATGGACAGGAATATCGTGTTGATTATCTGCCTGCCGAATCGAATACCGGAATGTTTGGCGGTAATTCCAACTGGCGCGGGCCGGTGTGGATGCCTTTAAACCTGATGCTGATGCGGGCACTTCAGCAGTTCTTTCTATATTATGGCGACAATTTTAAAATTGAATGCCCCACCGGATCAGGTAATTTAATGAACCTGTTTGAAGTGAGTAAAGAGCTAAGCCACAGGCTGACCAGCACTTTTACACGCGATAAAGAAGGTAAACGTCCCGTATATGGTGGTACTGAAAAGTTTCAAACTGATCCACTCTGGAATGACTATATTCTTTTTTATGAGTATTTCCATGGAGATAATGGTGCAGGGCTTGGAGCCAGTCACCAAACTGGCTGGACCGGTTTGGTGGCAAAGCTCATTCAGCTTTACGGAGATATTGATGCAGATAAGTTGCTTGCCAGTGGAAAAAGCGCAGCTTTCAGAAAAGGGGCTGAAAAAAAATCCAAATAGGAAAAATGAAACATTTCTGAAATTGAAAAACAAACAATTTATGAAAGAACTTAAAGGAAAAGTTCATTTGGCTCATTTTGATGCGGTTAACATTGCAAAGCAAGATATGGATGTTAAATCTTATCATTTTACCGGCCCGGCATGTTATTGTTCGCCAAATCCGGTTGACTAATAGCAGGAAAGCAAATAATGGAAGCATGGATAAACTTTGATAAATAAGATTTTTAAATCAAGGAATATCTGTAATTTTGGTTTTAAGATTAGAAAAATTGTATATTACAAATTTAAACCTGAAGAATTAAAATAACTAATATAATGCACTTATTGAATTGGTCACAACGGTATCGAATCAGAAATTTTTTAAAAAATTCAGTATGGTTTCCCCCGGTCCTCGGTATGGTGGCGGCAGTAATTTTTCACCGGCTCATCAGGTTAACAGATTTAAGCCTGGGATTGTATGCAGATGTAACAACTGATGGGGCCAGGGCATTGCTGGGTGCGCTGGCGGCATCCATGTTTACATTCATTGTTTTTGTTTTTTCAATCCTGCTTTTGTCCGTTCAACTTGCAAGCGCCCAGCTCACTCCGAGGATAATTGCTTTCTTTTATCGAAATCCGGTTTTAAAATTTTCATTAACCGTTTTTGTGTTCTCATTTACTTTTTCTCTTGCGGTACTTTTCAGGATTGCAGAAACAGTTCCACTTGTATCCCTCTGGATAGCGGTATACAGCAACCTGGCCTGTATTGGAATTTTTCTCTATATGATTGATAATGTGGGGAAATCGCTCAGGCCAATCAGCCTTTTGAGCCAAATAGGCAGCAAAGGCCAGCAAGTCATTCTCGATGTTTATCCGCTTCCTTTTACTGAAGCAGACGAACAGAAAAGCAGTGAAACAATTAATTCTGAAGGAGAATCCCATACCATTATAAAATCCTCCAGAACCGGTGTTGTTCTTGCTTTTGATATGGAAGGACTTGTGAAACTGGCCAGCCATAAGGGCTTTGTGATCGAACTTATTCCTCAGGTTGGCGATTTTGTAACCTATGGCGAACCTCTTTTCAAAATAAAACGGGGTGATGGCAAAAAATGTGAACTGCAATTGCAACAATCTATTGCCATTGGTCCCGAACGGACATTGGAACAAGATCCCGGATTTGCATTTAGAATAATTGTTGATATTGCTTCAAAAGCATTGTCACCGGCAATCAATGATCCAACCACCGCTGTAATTGCTATTGATCAGATTCACAGGTTATTGAGAACAGTTTCGTTACAGAAATTGGATTCTGGTCAGACATTCGATCATTCCGGCCAGTTGCGCCTCATTTACCGGACTCCTATCTGGGAAGATTTTTTAAGCCTGGCAATAACCGAAATCAGGCAATATGGCAGGGATAGTTTACAGGTTGCTAGACGGTTAAAGTCCATGTTGGAGAATCTGATGGGTATTGTGCCCCAAAAGCTTGTCAAATCAATTCAGGTTGAAATTGATGCATTAAACAGAAGTGTGGAACGGGAATTTCAGGATCCGAAAGATTTATTGCTTGCCAACTCATCTGATTCATTGGGTATTGGAGGTTCCAGGTAATAAAATATGATTTTTATTATTTGGAATTTTTAAAAATAGAATTAGAAAAATCGTAATAACCAATAAAAATGACCAGGAATTTATGAGTATTTCATATATATCTCATCATTAAATAAACATTTTATGGTTCTATCAGAATATGGATTTCTGGGCTCTCGACAGCAATTCTTTATTGGACTGCAATATCGCTTTGTATTATAGGTACGGAAATTTCCTGTTCTTTATAATTTTAATATTTTTGGATTTTAAAATGTAAATATAATGTTTCAAAAAATCTTAGGTTTTCGCTATGTTCTAATTATTGCAGTTTTTTTTCTTCTGATTAGTTCATTCGTTTTTATTATTGCCGGGGCAGTTCACAGTTTCGAAGGAATTATTGAATTCATTCAGGTTGGTTTTGTTCCCAATGAAAATGCCAGGCCGGGAATAAAGCTATTGGAGGGTCTTGATGCTTTTATGGTTGCCCTTATTTTTATGATTTTTGGAATGGGAATAGCCCGACTTTTTCTTTTTGATAAGGATAAAGATTTAAACGTTCCTTCCTGGTTACATATTCATGATCTGAAAGGTTTAAAGGTTTTATTATGGGAAACGATTTTGGTTACCCTGGTTATCCTTAGTATTAATCCTATTATCAAGAAGGAAATGGTGTCATGGGAAATACTCATCTATCCTGCTTTTATCCTGATTCTTTCTTTAGCACTTTTTCTAATGAAAGGAAAAGAAAAATAATTGTTAACTCAAATTTTCATATAAAGCAAAAATATTATACAGTTTCACAAAAAACATAAAGTCAATGAACCATTTAAAAAAAATACTCTGTTTTAGTTTTTCGGGTTTGATTTTAGCCATTTTCCTTACTTCAACTGTTTTTGCACAGGAATTAAGTAAAGAAGAAAAAAAAGCAGCAAGAAAAGCAAAGAAACAAGAGAAAATAGAATCCGGCAAGCTGATGATAACCCCACTTGCAGGACCGGCTTATACGCCTGAATTGGGTTTTACCCTTGCCGGAGGTATTATGACCTCATTTAAAACCAATAAATCGGACAGCCTTATTCAAAGGTCCTCAGCCCCTATTATGCTTGGGATAACATCAACAGGGGCCTATTTTATTCAGTCAAAATGGACCACATTTTGGCTACACGACAATTTAAGAATCTATTCCGATCTGAATTTTAAACAAATGCCTGATAATTATTGGGGTGTGGGCTATGATGCTGCAAAAAATGCCTATAAAAGCGATACCACCACAAAATATAAAAGAACATGGTTTCAGTTTAACCCAAAGTTTTTATGGCAGTTTAAGAAAAACTGGTTTGCAGGCCCTATTCTCAACCTGAATTACACCAAAGGGTCCGAGGCTTGTGAAGCGGTTGAAAGCGACGAAATTTATTCAAAATACAATGATTTACCTTATAATAGCGGCCTGGGAATTGTTTTTCAGTACGATTCACGTGATGTGCCGGTAAATGCCTGGACAGGATTGTTTTTAGAAGCTTCGGCAACTTTTTTTGGTTCATATTTGGGGGGTCAGAACAATTACCAGGAATATAATTTTGATGTCAGAAAATACTGGAAGATAAAACGCGAAGGTAAAACGCTGGCAGTGCAACTGAGGGGAAGGTTTGGACAGAACGATATGCCTTATGGCGAGATGTCGCAACCTGGTACACCTTTTGATTTACGCGGTTATACCTGGGGAAGGTACCGGGCAAATAACATGTTTTTTGTTTTATCAGAGTACAGGCATATGTTTTTAAAAAAGAATGGCGAAATTAGTCCTCATGGCATTGTTTTATTTGCTGGTGCAGGCACCATTGGACAGAAGGTTTCCGACTTTAAAGACTGGTTGCCTTGCCTTGGAGTTGGATATAGATTTACTGTACAGCCCCGTATGAATCTAAGAATTGATTATGGTTGGGGTGCTGAAAGTCAGGGATTCTACTTTAACTTTAATGAAGCATATTAATTTCATAAAATAACTGAAAGAATGCGATTTTTCTTATAATTACCCATTAGATTACAGACAAATTAACATGTAATGCTTTTCAAATCATATAAGTTTTTCTATTTCAATTTATAATTAAGGGGTCATGAACATAAAACCAATCAGCTTGCTGATTATTTTATTAAGTTACTTTCCTCCATTAGCTGCGCAACTCCGCATTGCCTCAGCATCTTCGGAAGTGAATTTCAGGGAAGGTCCCGGTTTGAATTTTAAAATTATGCAAACGGTCAATCATTCCAACCTTCTGGTGATTTTACCCCGTGAAGCACAAAATGGTTTTCTTGAAGCATTTGATGTTGAAACCAGTTCTCGTGGATTTGTTTACGAATCTCTCATCCAGATTACGGATACACTCTATTTTGGTAAACAAAACTTTTTTGAAAAATCCGGCGAAAACGAACCTGGCGAAATTGAAATTGCCCTGATAAATAAAACCAGCAAGCCTTTATATGTCTGGATAAATAAAATATCGTATGATTTGTCTCCTCACGAAAAAAAATTTCTGATCATGGAAGAGGAAGAGATTATCTATTTTGCATCAACTCCGGGATTATTCCCGGTTTTCGGCAGAGAATGGCTAAAAAAAGGAAATACGTACGTTTGGAATTTTGCTTTATAAATTGAATTTGTTAATTTTTTATTATCATAAAATTTTAAGGATGAATATTTTGCGAAAATATTCTTTTTTAGCATTCAGCTTTTTTATAGCTTTAAATTCTTATGGACAATTGCGCGATACCTTAAAACTCACCATTAAAAAGCTTGAAAAAGAGCCTCCAGACACGGTAATTATTTTTTCAACAAGAATTGACACCATTGCCTTACAGCCAATTAAAACTGATACGAGCAAAATTGTAAAAGATGTAAACCCTCAGGATTTGGACGAAACCAGGTACCAAATCAAATTTCTGGGAAGCATAAGGATTAATTCTTATTACGATTTTGACGGAATGACAAGTACCGAAGGTTTTTTGCCCTATGACATTCCGGTAGGGGTGGAAAAAATTGAAAGATTATCGAGTACCTATATCGGGGCAAGGCAATCGCGTTTTGGGATGGAAGGAAATGCCAATACCAGGGTTGGTACTATTAAAACTTACCTGGAGGTTGATTTTGTATCTTCCACATCGTCCTTCTGGCGTTTGAGACAAGCCTATGTGCAATGGAATTATTTCAGGATTGGCTATACCTGGAGCACTTTTATGGACAATTCATCTCTTCCGGGAACGGTCGATTTTGAAGGTCCGAACAGTGCCCTAACCAAACGAAACGGATTAATCAGGTATGAAAAGATTTTGAGCCAAAGTAGTATTGCCGGCTTTTCAATTGAAGCGCCGTACACCGATTATTACAATCCTGCTGATACGCTGATTGAGGACAAAAATATCCAGGGCAATTTTGATCTTGTTGCACGGTACAAATATTTTGGTAACTGGGGACATGTGCAGTTTGCAGGAATACTCAGGCGTATAAGCTATCTTCATGAAACCACCATGGATAAATTATATGGTTGGGGAGGACTGGTTAGCACCATTATCAATATAAATGAGAATAACACATTTTATTCGCAATATTCAATAGGCAATGGAATTGCAAATTATATAGTTGGCTTCAACAATAGGGAGCTGGATGCTGTTTATAATCCTGATAGCAGGGATATGGTACTTAAAATGATTCATGGTGGATATGTTAATTTAAACCATAAATTCAACAATAAAATGACATTGTCCTTCACTGGCGGTGTTTCTTTTATGAAAAACTATGAATTTGAACCTGACGATTCGTTCAGTTCGAGTCAATACCTGGCAGTGACTTATTTTTACAATCCGATTGAAACTATCAGTCTTGGACTTGAAGTTACAACAGGAACAAGAATTAATGAGGACAATCAAATAGGTAATGCCACGCGGATTTCAATGATTGGTATGTTTAGTTTCTGATTTCACCTGTTGCTGAAAATGTTAGATGTTTTGTATTCATCATTTCGTTATAACCCGGATTATTTATAAATATTCCATTCAGGTATCCAAATACAGCAATCACAGGCCTGGTGCAGTTTTATTTTAAACTTACAAATTATTGGCTGAACAGAGGAAATACCGATTTCCCGACCAAAAAAAATAACATAGTTAAAATCAATGAAATATGAAATATCTTAAACAGCAAAAGTCATCACCGGAGTTCATTTTTCGGTTAAGCCTTATGAATTCAACCCTGTTTTTTCTATTGAAAAACGTTTTTTATTAAAAGTGAGCAAGGATCCGAATTGAAATGTTAAATAATTGTGGTCAATAAATTTCTAATCCAAAGAATTTCACTATATCTTGGTTACTTTTACACTTTCAATTATTCTCTTAAATTAATGGTTATTAAATTATTGAAATTTAAAGGAACAGGTTCATCCAAGTGTAGAAAAGCATGATCATTCAAAGATCGAAATTCTGAAAATTGCTTGTGGATATGAAAAATAGATTGTTAGATTACCAAATGAATTTTGCAAATTATCTAAAGCCAGATGCATTGGTAATGAATGTGTTACTTGTTGTGATTGTTTTTAACTTTTCGCTGTGTTCAACAAATGCCCAAACTACAGTATATAATCAATTAAATCCTGAATTTCAGTTTAACCGGGCCATTTCTGATAAATGGGCTTTAGAACTCGACCTTGGATATACATTTAGCAATACACCTGAAGAAAACAATATTTTAAAAACACTGATTCAGGGATATAGTATGTTCTGGGGCCACTTTTTTGCTTCTCCGCGATGGAAATTATCCTCAAGCTTATTTTATTATTACAATCACGATGTTCCGGAAATTGGACAGTATGACAACCAGGAATGGAGATTTGGCTTGCAGGGTATTTATTATATTAATAAAATAAAATTTACACTTAGCACAAGGCTGCGAATGGAAGCACGTTTTATGACGAATGAATCCGGTGTTTATGAAGATTCTTACCGTTACCGGCAAATGCTCAAATATGTAAAACCCCTTAACAGCCAGGTACTTCGGCAAGGTGTTTTTTATGCAGTAGCCTCTGAAGAATTATTTTTCAGAACCATATCAAAGAGCACAGGTTGTAAGTATTTCGACAGGAATATGTTTGCTTTTGGCGGTGGCTATTTAATTACTGATGATTTTCAGGTAGAATTAACTTATACACACGAATTTATACCGCGGGATAGCGGCAATACCCTGAATAATCTTGTAACATTTACAATAACCACGAACAACATGGCCCCAAAAATCAGGAAAAAAATTACCGATCTTTTTATGCAACCTGATGAGCAGGAATAATTCTAATTTTTTTCTGTTTTCTCTTTAAGGAAACAATCTAATTGCTGCTGGATTGCATTTTTATGCAATTTAAATGTATATGTCCGGATGCCTTCCTCACCTTTCATGTCTATTTTGGCTTCAATTGCTTCATAACTCATCAGGTCTTTTACATCCCGTTCCTCAATAATATATAGTAACTGCATTATTGTATCTTTATCCATGTATTGTGTATCGAAATGCTTAAGCCTGTAAATATTGTTGTTTGACAGTTTAAGCTCCAGATCAGCGTTTAATTTTCTTCCTTTTGGTTTTTCAGGAAAAGGAATGGGTTGAAGTGCTATAAAATAGTTTTCTTTGTCTGTAACAATACCACCCCTCAATTCTTTCTTTTTTGTCCAATAAAAAACAGTAGGTTCCATATAGTAATACATAGTTCCATCCGGCAAAAGGTGGTTCAATATGTCACACTGCGAAATGGCAGGTATTGAAATAATCAGAAGTGAAATGATTAAGATGGTTTTCATAATTTTAGTTTAAATATTTTGATTTTAAAGTTTCGTTTTTTCCGGAGTTTAAATTTACGAATAGATTCGATTCGTAATTTTGCACCCGGAATATCAAATTATGCTATAACCCATTTCTCATTTTAATAGTAAGCTTGGCCTAAAACAAATTTAAATATTATTTAGCAAATAATTCAAATTGGTTCAAAATTACCCGGACTTTTTGATTATACGATCGTGAACATGTATCAGGCAATTCTTCATGTTTTTGCGCAATTTTGTGATGACATAAATTCCCATGTTAATTTAATACTTCTGTCAGTTAAATCAGATTCTCCTAAGATAAAAGTCAAACATTGCGAAGCGTATACGCACATATAATTTGACGGGATTACTATTTGTATGTTTTTTAATTGCAGTAATATACTTTATGCTAAAATTCTTTAAATTGAAGACATAATAGCAGGATGGAGCAGACTGGGAATAAATGGGAAAAAATATGTGTGAATCCTTACTTTATTTGTAGAGGCTTATTGGTTTTTCAATGAAATTGAGGATATAAGGACTGGAGACAGTTATACCTGGTGAAATATAAATCAGAACACCTCATTCAGGCAGACATACCAGTTGAAAGACTCTTTCCCGAAAGCAACATCAAAAGAGATATTCGAATCGGAATATTTATTGAATTTAAGCCTTAGTCCAAGACCTGCTGCCGGTTTAACATGTCTGAACCTGTTAATGTCAGGTTCAATCAATGATTGAGCGTTTGCAAATACAACAGCTCCCCACAGTCCATTCCTGGTAATATCAAAGCGGTACTCTGTTTCGGCGTAAATCATTTCTTCACCGATATATCTCGCTCTGTAATATCCTCTACCTGTCCATCCAGTGTAATCAAGTGCTGTTCCGGGCAGGTTTAAATATGGGATTTCGCCCCAGTTTCCCCAGTACAATCCCCAGAATGCAAGTGTACGGTGCCTTAAATTGCTGAAATTGATGTATTTTTTAACCGAAAGAGTAAGACTGGCCCAGTCGTAGTCGCTGCCAAAAAAGGATGTATTGATTCGATAAAGAAGCGAAAGATAGAATCCGCTTAAAGGATTAATAATGTTTTTTCGGCTGTCGTATAAAATATTGAAGGTTACACCAGATGAAAAAGCTTGCTCAGAAGTGCCATATTCATATTGCATAAACTGGCTTTTCCAGGGCTCATCCCATTCTTCATCAATATTGTAAAAATTATCAAAAACATGGCCTATTCCCAGGTAAAAGTTTGGAAATATTTTCCGGTTAAGAATCAGGTATGATTTAACTGCATTAAAATAGATGATATTAAGGCTGTCGATTGAAGTATTGCCCCCCAAACCATATGTTTTCTGTTCCATGTAGGAAACCTCAAATTTTCCTGCCAGATACCAGTTATTTTTTCTAAACCATAAATTTGGGAATACTTTAAATTGAAATCGTGAGTTAAAATTGGTACTTGGATAAAAAAGAATATTAGAGAGTTTGGTGGTATTTCTATCTCCAAGGTAGAATGAAGCATTGATGGCAGAAATGGCAACTCCTTCACCGGAAGAACTTCCTGAAAAAGGCATAAATGAAAAGAAAAGCTTTTTTTTACCCGGTTCAGGATGTTTTTTTGAATACCATTTTGAATTTCTTATAAAAACATCAAGTATATCCTTTCTTGCCAGGATACTGTCGCTGGAAATATTTATTTTTTCTTGCGAAAAGTCATGTTGGTAAAACACAAAAAAAAAGACAATCCCTATCAAGCTTCTCTTTAGCAATATATTTGATTTACTGAACATAAGCTTGATTTTTTCGCAACATCTATCAATGATTAATTTTTAGATAAAAGTAATTAATAAAAAGCGAATTTCAGTATCATGAATCATGCGTTTTACCTGACCTGCAAATTTTTTGGAGAACTTATTTTAAATTACTCAAAATTATTTATTAATTGAATCATTTTTTTTACATTAGGTTATTATTTTCTTAACCACTTTCTTCATATTTAAAATCTCCCAAAATGAAAACCTGTAAAATTCTCTCACTTTTATTTTTCATCACAGTATTTCAATTTGCCAAAGCACAGGAACCAAATAAAAAAATATCGATTTTCAGGGATAGTACTGACAATGCAGTTGATATAAGTGACTGGTTGATAAACAAAAAAGGGGTTTTAATAGTTCCGTCATTAATTACTGAACCCACCGTAGGTTATGGAATAGGAGGTGCAGTTGTGTATTTTCACTCTTCTTATTCTGAAAAAAAGGGTCCACCCTCCATGTCAGGAATTCTGGGGGCGGGCACCCAAAATGGGACCTGGGCTGCTGGTATCGTGCATATTGGATATTGGAAGCACGACAGATTAAGATATACAGGCGTAGTTTTAAGAACCAATGCAAACCTGGATTTCTATGGATCAGGTAAAATTTTATTTCAGGATGAACAATCAGTTAATTTAAATTTGGATGCTTGGGTAGTACTTCAACAGTTAAAAGGAAGACTCGGGAAATCAAATTTCTTTATTGGTGGGAAATACATCCTATTAAGTACATATAATGTTTTTGATATACCTATAGATATTCCTGAATTTACAGGTAATGAATTTGCATCTACTTTAAGTGAGGCTTCATTAATTCTCAACTATGATTCCCGAAACAATGTTTTTACACCTACCAAAGGTTTTTATCTTGAATTAAATTCCACTTACAGTGATACCTGGATGGGAAGTGATGCGCTTTATGGAAGAATAGGTTTTGATGCACTTGCCTATTTACCTGCCGGAGATAAGATTATGGTAAGCTTACGCGCCGAAAGTAAATATTCATTGGGTGATTTACCATTTTATGCCCGACCAATAATTCAATTAAGAGGTGCCCCGTTGATGAAATACCAGGATAAAAATACTTCTTTAATGGAAGCCGAAATATCATGGAATGTGTATAAAAGATGGAGTCTGATTGGGTTTACCGGTTTAGGTAATGCCTATTCCAGCATAAGCGAAATTGAAAATGGAAAAAGCGTTCGAACCATAGGAAGCGGTTTCAGGTATAAACTTGCACGAAAATTCGGTGCCAATATGGGAATAGATTTTGCTTTCAGCCAGGATGATTTTGCCTTTTATATTGTATTTGGAACAGCCTGGCTAAGATAGTTATCAGACTATAAAACCTGTACATTTACGATAAAGCTAAGTTTTGGATTTTGTTGTGGAATAGTCAATTGTTCTGCTGTTTGGTCGACAGATGGATTTTTCTGCACTCAGTCTGTATTAAACATTGTTTTATCAAAGCCGGACAAAAAAAGCCTACATAAAAATACAGACTCTTTAATAATGATCAACCGCTATTATTTTATCACCGGCGGATATTTCAGAAATATCTGTTTCATAACATAATTGATGTTCTTTACTCTTTAGCTTGGCTTGCTTGCGGGTCAAATGTACCAACGCCGCGTCCCTGCCATACGAGTTGCTGTTTTGCATTATCAATCAGGTAAATAACCATAACATTTTGTTACATGCAGCAAACCTTAAAGCGTTTATGTTGTCACGATTCCTTAAAAAAAGAGCTATTAAATCTTTTGTTTGTTTGAAATAGGCGATAACAGAATTAACTTTAAGATTTGAATGATTTTAATAGGAAAATTATTCTTATTTTTAGCTAAATTGCAGGGGTTTTAAATCTTTATCAGCCATCTATGCCACTTATTATTGTTGCTTTTGGAATTTTAATATTAATGCTCCTTATCGTGGTATTTAAGCTGAATTCATTTATTTCTTTCATCATCGTTTCAATAATTGTGGGTATTGCGGAAGGAATGACCCCCGGAAAAGTACTACTATCTTTACAATCAGGAATTGGAAATACTTTAAGTTCAATGGTATTAATACTTGGGTTTGGGGCTATGCTTGGAAAACTGGTGGCCGACAGTGGTGCTGCCCAAAAACTGACAACTTCAATGGTCAGGTTATTTGGTGTTAAGCATATACAGTATGCACTGGTTGTAACCGGATTTATTGTTGGAATTCCCATGTTCTACTCAGTTGGCTTTGTTATTCTTATTCCCCTGATTTTTGCCGTAGCCCTGAACACGCGATTACCATTATTATACATAGGCATTCCCATGCTTGCCTCACTTTCGGTAACACATGGATTTCTACCACCGCATCCTTCGCCAACTGCAATAGCCGTAATGTTTAAAGCAGATTTGGGTAAAACATTATTGTTCGGTTTAGCCATTGCAATTCCGGCAATTACTATAGCAGGGCCATTGTTTTCAAGGACTTTAAAAAATATAAAGGCTGTTCCTTTAAAAGAATTTACGGTTTCTGACCAAATGGATGAATATCAGTTGCCGGGATTCTGGAACAGTTTGTTTTCAGCATTATTGCCGCTTTTGATAATAGCTTCTGCTACCCTTTTCAATTTTTTTGTCGATGAAAACACAACCACCAAAGATATTGTTAATTTCATCGGCCATCCGGCTGTTGCACTGTTGATTTCAGTTCTGGTTTCAGTATTTTCACTTGGATTGTTTTGTGGAAAAACCATGACAGAAGTGATGAACTCAATTTCAGCTTCGGTATCGGGTATAACCATGATTTTATTTATAATTGCAGGTGCCGGGGCGCTAAGCCAGGTTCTCAGCGATAGTGGAGTAAGTGTTTATATTGGAGAGCTTTTCAACAAATCGGGTATTTCACCCTTGTTTCTTGGTTGGTTAATTGCCACCATTATAAGGGTTTGCGTAGGTTCTGCCACAATAGCCGGATTGACCACCGCCGGAATTGTAGCCCCAATGGTTACAACCGGCACTGCCAATGCTGAACTAATGGTGATTGCCATTGGTGCAGGCAGCCTTATGTTTTCGCATGTAAATGATGGAGGTTTCTGGCTGTTTAAGGAGTATTTTAACCTGAGCGTAAAAGATACTTTAAAAAGTTGGACGGTAATGGAAACAATGGTCGGAACCATCGGCTTAATAGGTGTGCTTGTTATGAACCAGTTTGTATAAATATCAATCATCTAATTCTTTATAAAATGAAAACAAATCCTGAAGAGAGAATAAAAGAACTGAATTTAATATTGCCTCCGGCACCAAAACCCGTTGGGGTGTATAAACCAGTTTTGGTAGTTGACAAAATGCTTTACGTTTCTGGCCAGGGTCCAGTGAATAACGATGGAACCTTATTCAAAGGAAAACTTGGCGCTGATCTTACGCTTGAAGAGGGCAAAAAAGCAGCCAGGCAGGTGGGATTAACCATGTTAAGCACGATAAAAGAGCATTTTGGCGATATAAACAAAATCAAAAGGGTAATAAAAGTACTGGGCATGGTAAATAGTGCACCTGATTTTGAGCAACATCCGGCAGTGATAAATGGCTTTAGTGAGTTGTTTGCCGAAGTTTTTGGTCATGACAACGGAATTGGCGTACGCAGCGCTGTTGGTATGCTTCTGCCCATGAACATAGCGGTTGAAGTGGAAGCTGTATTTGAACTTTATTAAAATATCTGAAAATGGAGATAAATAAATTTGTCGAAGGTTCCTGGATGAAGTTTGCCGGAATGGAAAATATTGAATCGCCAGCGCTGATCTTTTATTACGACCGCATTATTGAAAATATTGAAAAAATGATTGAGATAGCCGGTAAACCTGAGTTTCTGAGGCCACATGTTAAAACACATAAAACGGAACAAATAGTTAAACTCCAAATGGAAAGGGGGATATCAAAGTTTAAATGCTCTACCATTGCCGAAGTTGAAATGGTGGCAAATTGTGGTGCAAAAGATATACTTTTGGCTTTTCAACCAGTAGGTCCTAATATTCAGCGATTTATAAAGCTAATACATAAATTTCCGGGCCAAACCATCAGTACCATAATAGATTCTGAAATAATATTAAATCAATTATCTGAAAGTGCAAAAGATTCGAATGTTAAAATACCGGTCTGGATTGACATAAATAACGGTATGAACCGCACCGGGATTAAACCAGGGGAGGAGGCTATTGAACTTTGTAATAAGATTCAAAATCAATCGAATCTGGAACTGAAAGGTTTGCATGTTTACGACGGGAACCTTCGCGAACCGGATTTGCTAAAAAGAGAACTGGTTTGCAATGAAGCATTTGAGCCGGTAATTCATTTGGTTGAAAAACTTCAACAGGCTGGTATTCAGATTAAAACCATTGTAGCCGGCGGTTCACCAGGATTTTCAATCCATGTTAAAAGGAAATCAACCGAAACAAGCCCTGGAACTACTATTCTATGGGATTATGGCTATGGCACCGCTTTTCCTGATCTTGATTTTAAGATTGCAGCCCTTGTATTTACGCGTGTAATCAGCAAACCAGGCAACGATTTGTTATGCTTCGATTTGGGTCACAAGGCAATTGGCGACGATATGCCAAATCCGAGGGTATACCTTTTGGGTTTTAAAGAGTTTGAAGTGATAAAGCACAACGAAGAGCACCTGGTTATAAAAACACATGAGGCTGCTAATTGGAATATTGGTGATTTTTGTTTTGGAATACCTTATCACATTTGTCCAACGGTAGTTCGTTACAATTCAGCCTTTGTTGTAAAAGACAATAAATTAACTGATGAATGGAAAATTACAGCCAGGGACCGCAAATTAACCATCTGATAAACAAATAAGAATGAATGACAGTAATTTTATTTTCGATGCGCACCTCGATTTATCGATGAATGCCATGGAATGGAACCGCGAATTAACATGGCCGCTAAAAGAAATACGTGAATTTGAGGTAGGAATGACAGATAAACCTGACCGGGCGAAGGGAACGGTAAGCCTGCCCGAAATGCGAAAAGGTAATATAGGTTTGTGTGTGGCTACCCAGATTGGGCGTTATGTGAAAAGGGGAAACCGTTTACCAGGTTGGAAATCACCGCAACAGGCCTGGGCACAAACGCAGGGGCAGCTTGCCTGGTACAGGGCCATGGAAGAATCTGGTGAAATGGTTCAAATTGCAAACCGCACAGAGCTTGAGAATCATCTGGCTTTATGGCAAAAAAAGGATGAAAAAAAGCCCATAGGATATATTCTTAGTTTGGAAGGAGCGGATTCATTAATTTCCATTCATTATTTAGAAAATTCATACAGACAGGGGCTAAGGGCTGTCGGCCCGGCACATTATGGCCCCGGAACCTATGCACAGGGAACCGATTCAACCGGAGGTTTAAGCAGTAAGGGTCGTGAATTGCTAAAAGAAATGGAAAAATTAAATATTATTCTTGATGCTTCCCACTTAAATGATGAATGTTTCAGGGAAGCCATGGATATATTTCACGGTCCGGTATGGGCCAGCCATTCGAATTGCAGGCATTTTGTTCCCCACAACAGGCAGTTTAATGATGATCAAATTAAAGAGTTAATTGAGAGAGGTGCTGTAATAGGTGTGGCACTTGATGCCTGGATGCTTGTTCCTGATTGGGTCAGGGGAGTTTCTACTCCTGTTAACCGCGGCGTTACTTTAAAACAGGTGGTTGAAAATATGGACCATATTTGCCAGATAGCAGGAAATTCAAAACACGTAGGAATTGGTTCCGATCTCGACGGGGCTTTCGGAACAGAACAATGCCCTTCTGACCTGGACACCATTGCCGATCTTCAGAAATTAAGTGTATTGCTTAACGGAATGGGCTATAATGAACAGGATATCAGGAATATTTACAGTGAAAATTTTATACGGTTTCTCAGAGAAATATGGTGAAACCTCTTAAAGTCCGGATAGAAATATAATTATGCTTTGTTTCATGCATGCTTCATGTATTTTAATGCAGGCGACTTAATTTTTTCCTTTTCTACCTTTAGTGTTGTATAATCTTAGTAATTTTATTCTTGTTTAAATCCCGCGTTCTGAACAATATATTAATCTTGTTTATGTATAAATAAAGTGTAATACTGAAAAACTATGTTAAAAGAAATAAAGCAAATTAAAACCGGTTTAGCTGTTTTAACCATTGTGTTTGTGCTGGTTATGTTACTTGTTGTTTTAGATTTCCTGGCATTGCATGATATAAAACAGGATTATGTAAGCAGAAACGTGGTTAATACAGCTTCGAAGGGATTGAACCTTTTACCGCCATGGAGTGAAACAACGGGAGAATGGAGGGCCGTATACAATAGCCTTTATACAAAATTTCTCACTTCTTTCTTTTGTATTTTTTTTATTATTTACCTGAAAAGAAAGGTAAATAAAATAGCCCCTAAAGAATGATTATCCATACTTTTTAAAAGTGTGCACGAAATAGAAAATTACATTATAATTGTCTGCATATCATTAACATCATTTCATCCTAAAGAAACCGTAATATGTTTAAATCTTAAAATTAAAAAATCCTTAATGTATGAAAACCAGAATTTTTCTCACTCTTATTTTATTACTTCTAATTCAAAATTCTTATGCACAAAAGCCTGCTGACAAATCAGCAACAGGAGAAACCATGGATTTGTATAACAGAATATCGGAACTAACTAAAAAAGGCATTATGATTGGCCATCAGGACGCCCTTGCATATGGTCATGCCTGGAAACTACAAGGAAACCCGGATATCAGGCAATTAACAGGGGATTATCCGGCAGTGTTTGGATGGGAACTGGGTGATTTGGAATTAAATCATCAATATAGCCTCGATTCTGTTGCCTTTGATAAAATTCGCGAAGGTATTAAATGGGTATATAAAAACAAGGGTATTAATACAATTAGCTGGCACTGCAATAATCCGTTAACAGGGGGAAATGCCTGGGATGTTTCATCTGCTGAAGTGGTGAAGAGTATTTTGCCGGGAGGAAGCAGGAATGCGGAATTTAATAAGATGCTTGACAGGGTGGCCGATTTTTTAAATTCACTTAAAGATGAGAATGGAATAGGAATTCCTGTGCTTTTCAGGCCCTGGCATGAGCATACCGGAAGCTGGTTTTGGTGGGGAAAAAAATTATGTACCGTAACCGATTACGTAGCGCTTTGGAAATATACAATTGAATACTTTCAAACGCATGGGGTGCACAATGTAATTTATATTTATTCTTCCTCTTCAAATATCGCAAAAGAAACGGATTACCTCGAAAGGTACCCCGGAGATGATTACATCGATATATTTGGTTTTGATATTTACCAGCAAAGCCTTGAAGGAAGAAACAAATATCTTAATGAAATGGATAAATGCCTGGATATCATTACAAATCTGGCGCAAAAAAGAAATAAAGTGGCTACAATCTCAGAAACTGGTTTTGAATCTATCCCTGATAAAAAATGGTGGACGGAAACTCTTTGGCCGGGAATTGAAAAATATGCAGTTTCGTATGTTTTGCTGTGGCGAAATGCATGCAATGCACCAAAACATTATTTCGCCCCATTTCCCGGGCAGGAAAGTGCCGACGATTTTATTGAACTTTACAAAAGAGGAAGAATTCTGTTTTTAAATGAAATTCAAAAAGAGTAGTAAAAAAAAATCTGTTCTTTTACACCCATTATATATATAAATTCATTTATTTTTAATAATTTTCGGGAAATAAAAGGGATAAAATCAGTGATTTTTATTCCTTAATCATCTCAATCAATGGAAAATACCACCCTAAGTCATGTCCTCGATGTAGACGAGGAGAAATGTGTTAATTGCCATAAATGTATTTCAGTTTGCCCCATAAAATATTGCAATGATGGCAGCGGAACCACAGTAAAAGTAAACAATGATATGTGCCTGGCCTGCGGTGCATGCATAAAAGCATGTACACATGAAGCAAGGAACTATCATGATGATCTGGATGAATTTCTGGATGCTGCGGCAAATAAAGTTCCTATGGTGGCCATAGTAGCGCCGGCTATTGCATCTAATTTTCCGGAACATTATTTAAAAGTAAATACTGTATTAAAGGAATTGGGCGTAGAAGCCATATTTGATGTAAGTTTTGGTGCAGAACTAACCATAAAATCCTATCTCGATCATCTTTCAAAAAATAAACCGCGGGTAATTATTTCGCAACCCTGCCCTGTAATTGTTACCTATATTCAAATGTATCGTCCTGAGTTAATCGAATACCTCGCACCATGCGACAGCCCGATGATGCATACAATGAAAATGATTAAAAATTATTACAGGAAATATTCAAACCATAAAATAGTTATCATCTCGCCTTGTGTGGCAAAAAAAAGAGAATTTGCCGAAGTCGGCCTTGGCAATTACAATGTAACCCTAAATTCATTAAAGAAATTTCTGGACGAAAACAAGATAGATTTATCACAATACCCTGATACAGATTATGATAATCCTCCGGCAGAAAGGGCCGTATTGTTTTCAACACCTGGAGGGTTATTGCGTACCGCAGAACGTGAAGTTCCGACAATAGCTCGGATTTCGAGAAAGATTGAAGGAGTTGAAGCAATTTATCCTTACCTGGACGGGTTAAACCAGCAGATTAAAGCAGGGTATGCACCTGTTCTTATCGACTGCCTTAATTGTCATTCAGGTTGCAATGCCGGTCCGGGTACGCCAAACAGGGATAAGCACCCCGATGAACTTGAATTTTTTATAGATAAAAGAAGTAATGCAGCCCAAAGCAAGTATAAATCGAAAAAAGAAATTGATAAATTGCTTGATAAATATTGGAACCAGGAATTGTACCAAAGAAATTACAGAAATCTTTCGGGGAATAACTCGGTATTTCTGCCAGATAAGGATGAATTTAATGATATTTATATTGAAATGCAGAAATTAAAACCTGAGGATTTTTATAATTGTGCTTTCTGTGGATACGATACCTGCGAAAAAATGGCTGTGGCCATCCACAATAATCTGAACAAAAAAGAGAACTGTTATCACTACAAATCAGACCAGGTGAGCAAAATTGCATCAGGTGTTAAAGAAACATCCGATACGCTTAATATTCAGAGCGATAAGATAAAATCATTCATTTACCAGATGCATAGGGTTACGGGCTATTTAAAAGAAGAATTCAGTAATTTACTCGACGTTGTGAATAAAAATTCTAAAAAGCTGGATGAATTCGACCGCATTGCCGGCAGTATTTCCTCTATAGCACGGCAAACCAACATACTGGCTTTAAATGCTGCCATAGAAGCTGCCCATGCAGGAAATTATGGAAAAGGATTTTCTGTGGTAGCTGCCGAGGTCAAATTACTTGCGGAATCTTCAGGAAATGAATCAGATAAAATAAAGCCCTACCTTGATGAGATTTCCAAACTTTTTAATGACATAAAAGTTAAGATAAATAATGCTTCGGTTAAGTTTGAGGCATCAACTCAACTCAACAATGAAATGAGCGCTAGTCTTGAGACCATTTCAGGCATGATAGCAGAATTGAACGACAGGACCGGAAATTTTCTTTTACAAAGCCATCAAATGTTTAACGATTAATTAAATATATAGATATCAAGAATTTAGAAATTTATTTATCCTATTTTAACCCATTAAATTATTTAAATAAAGATTATGAACATTTCACGTCGAGAATTTATGAAAATCGGAGGAATTGGTGTTGCCGGTGCAATGGTGATCCCTCCATGGTTGCAATCCTGCAATGGAGGGCCCCTTTCGAACGATGCTGAGGGGTATCTCAACCATTTTGAAGTCACCCGTTCGCTTCTGCAAAAGATTATTTCAGCTGCCATGGAAAAAGGAGCTGACTACGCGGATCTTTATTTTGAACACAGCATTCAGAATTATACCAATTTGGAAGACAAAAAGGTAAGCAGTGCCTATTCAAATATTGCTTATGGAGTTGGTATAAGGGTTCTCAAAGGCGATCAGACTGGATATGCCTATTCAGAGGATGTTTCGGAAGAAGCAATGTTGAAAGCTGCACAAACAGCAGCAAACATAGCAAATTCAAAAGGAAAATACACCCCGGTTGATATTAAAGAATTCCTTGCGCCAAAATACTATCCCGTTACAAATTCATGGGAAAAGACTTCGGTAAAGGATAAAATTCCTTTCATACAGCAGATGAATGACAAGGTATTTGCTGCAGATAGCCGTGTAATAAAAGTAAATGTTGGGGCGAGTGATCAAACTTCATATATCCTTTTTTACAATTCTGAAGGTTTGCTCACCTGGGATTACAGGCCGATGGCTATTTTTTATGCAAACTGTGTTATGGACGATAAGGGGAGGATTGAGAACTTTTTTGTTGGCCGATCGTACAGAAAAGGTTCGGAATTCCTGACCAATGAAATGGTTGATGAATTATCTAAAGAGGTAGTTGAAAAAACTTCAAAACTCTTTGAAGCCGGAAAACCAAAAGCAGGTGAAATGGAAGTGGTTATGGCAGCAGGGCAATCAGGAATTTTATTGCACGAAGCCATGGGACATTCTTTTGAAGCTGATTTTAACAGGAAACAATTATCCATTTTTACAGATAAAATGGGGAAGAAAATTGCAGAGGACTTTGTAACCATCGTTGATGATGGAACCTTACCCAATGACAGGGGAGCCTTGAATTTTGATGATGAGGGAAATCCAACTGAACGAACAGTGCTTGTAAACAAAGGAGTACTCACAAGTTACCTGCACGACAGGATAAGTGCAGACTTTTACAAGGTAAAACCCACAGGAAACGGACGCCGACAGGATTTCAGGAATATTCCGATACCCAGGATGCGCTCTACTTATATGGAAAATGGCCCGCACAAAAAGGATGAAATTATTGCCAGTGTTAAAAACGGTATTTATGTAGACAGTTTCAGCAATGGACAGGTAAATATTGGGCCCGGTGATTTTACTTTCTTTGTAAAATTCGGCTACATTATTGAAAATGGAAAGCTTACAAAACCCATTAAAGATGTGAATATCATCGGAAACGGACCACAGGCACTTGCTGATATTACCATGGTTGCTGATGATTTTCTGCTTGATAACGGAGTCTGGACATGCGGAAAAGATGGTCAGGGGGCACCTGTTACAATGGGATTGCCTACTGTTAAAATTAAAAAACTAAATGTTGGTGGCCTTAATGCATAAAAAGTTGTAACATGGAATTAAAAGAAAAATATGAATTGGCTGACATGTTAATTGAACATGCCGGTAAAAATGGTGCAAACCAGGTTTCGGTTTCAATTTCAGATAACAGGAGTACTGAAATTGAGATCCGGGATAAAAAAATTGACAGACTGAAGGAATCCAACCAGAGTTCTTTATCCGTTTCGCTTTATGTGGATAAGAAATACTCATCGCACTCTACAAACAGGTTAAAAAAGGAAGAACTTTTAAAACTGGTTGAAGAAGCAATAATCGCAACAAAATATCTGGCTGAAGATGAGTTTCGTACTTTGCCTGATCCTGAATTGTATTTTAAAGGCGAAGCAACTGACTTTAAAGTATTTGATGATAAACTGGATTCGGTGGATGCCGCTAATAAGATTGCAATAGCCAACAAGGTGATGGATGAAGTTTATGGTAAGGACGAAAGGATTATATCAGTAAGCGCCAGTTACAGCGACAGTGTTTATCATAATGTGCTGGTGACCAGTAACGGTTTTAAAGGTGTTTCATCCGGAACGTATGTTTCCTTGAGTAGTTCTGTTTCGGTAAAAGGTGAAAAAGGAAGGCCTAATGATTATGAGTATGAATCGGAATTATTTACAGATAAACTTAAAACCGATGGAATTGGCCTAAAAGCACTCGACAGGGTATTAAAAAAGCTTAATCCTAAAAAACTGCCATCGGGAAAGTATCCAATAGTTATAGAAAACAGGGTGGCTTCGCAGTTAATTTATCCCTTATACAGTGCAATGCAGGGATGGAATATTTATCAGAAACAATCGTTTTTAATTGGCAAAGAAAACCAGAAGATTACCAGCGAATTGCTTACAATTGTTGATGATCCGACCCTTCCAGGAAGTCCGGGTTCCAGAAATTTTGATGATGAAGGCCTGGTGGCATTGAAACGCCCTATTATTGAAAAAGGGATATTAAAAGGTTATTATATAGATACTTACTATGGAAAAAAACTGGGAATGAAACCTACAAACAGCGGCTATTCCAATGTTGTATTTGATAAAGGAACCAGAACTATGGAAGAAATGGTAATATCGATGAAAAAAGGTGTTTTGATCACAGGTTTCAATGGCGGAAACTGTAATGGAACTACAGGCGATTTTTCATACGGAATAGAAGGTTTCTATATCGAAAATGGAAAAATAGTTCATCCTGTAAATGAAATGAACATAACGGGCAATATGAACCAGTTTTGGTTTCAATTGGCTGAAATAGGCAAGGATACCATGGAGAACAGATCTTTGAAAATTCCATCGTTAATGTTTAATGATGCCGATTTAAGTGGTGTGTAATATCGTTTAATTAAATAAAAAGCCTTGAATAAACAGCTTATTTAAGGCTTTTTTATTTTTTAGGCGGGAGGTTAAATTTTAAGAATCACCGGTAAAAAAATGCATTTCCCCTTTTAAGGGAAGTTATTCATCTAATTTTAGTAAATTTACAATCACAACCATTGTAATTTTCGCTAAAAAAAAAGAATATGGAAAATACAGAAGAAAAGAATAAAGAAAAAAATGCTGACGAAATTGTCAAAAAGCATGTTTACTGGGCAGTCGGAGCCGGGCTTATCCCTTTGCCTGTTGTTGATATAGCTGCAGTTACAGCCATTCAGCTTGATATGCTGAAACAAATTTGTACTTATTACAAAATTGATTATTCTGAAGAAAGCGGAAAGGCATGGATAAGTGCCCTGGTTACCTCTACTTTGTCAAGTTTTGTAGCAAGAATGGGAGCTTCAGCCGTAAAATTTATTCCTTTAATAGGCACACTGGCCGGGGTCACTTCAATGGCTGTTTTATCCGGCGCATCTACCTATGCTTTAGGTAAAGCATTCAGCAATCATTTCGAAAACGGGGGTACTTTCGGAACCCTTGATAAAGAAAAAGTAAAACAAATTTACGAAGCCCAGGTAGCCGAAGGTAAAAAACTGGCCAAAAAACTCAAGGAAGAATACTTAAAACTTATTGAAACCCCTGCCGGTAAAGAAAAAGAAAGGAGTATTATTAAAAAATTAAAGGAATTGGACGAAATGAAGGAGAAAAAACTGATTACTGATGAAGAATATGATAAAATGAGAAAAGACATTTTTAAAAAATTAATGGGCGAAGATTAATCTAAAATTCATCAGGTAAACTTTTAAATTCCAAGTTTTACAGCCCCTGTCAGTTTAACGGCAGGGGCTTATATTTATTGAGAAAGTCAACTTACCCCATCACTTTTTTATAATAAATTTTTACATTTGGATTTTACAAATCCATTAAAATGGGAAAAAATCAATTAGCTGCATTCTCAAATGGTTTTAAATTAAGAAACCGCTTAACAATTTCTGTTTTATCGGTAATAGCAATAATTTACCTGGTAACTTTTGGAATAATTCTAAACAGAACAGAAAAATCGGGATACAGGGATGCTGTTAAACTCACCGAATCAGTGGCCGCTGAATACGCCAGTCAGGCCAATGTCACTTTTAATTCCTACTCTGCCATTGTAAAAACATTAGGTGATATTTTCGAAAATTACAAAGACATTCCGGAAGAAATCAGGAGGGACATTTTTTCAGAAATGCTCAGAAATACTTTAAAATCAAACAATGAGCTTCTTTCAGTCTGGAGTATTTGGGAAACCAATTCAATTGACAGTTATGACAATGAACACAGGAATAAGACCGGAAGCACTATTTTGGGTAATTTCCGATATGAGTATTATAAGTTGAATGATGAAATAAAGCTGAGTGAATATATTGAACAGGATTCGACCCAGGTTTTAAGCGGGAAATTATATTCAAACCTAAAAAAAAACCACAAAGAATTAATTGTTGATCCCTATTATTATTCTTATTCAAGGAAAAAGGAAGAGGAAGTTTTACTTACAAATATTGTCAGGCCTATAATGGCATACAATAAATTCTCAGGAATTATTGGAATTGATTTTTTACTTCAAAGCCATCAGCAGGTAGTGGATGGAATTAATGCAATTGAACAAAATAGTGCTATTTTAATTTCAAATGGTGGTTTAATTGTGGCCTATTCAAAGCAAAATCATATTGGTGAAAGACTAACCCTTTCGGGGTACCATTTTAAAGATTCTTTAATGGTTTATAACAATATTCGCGAAGGCAAATTATTTTCAATAAATGGAACAGATAGTTTAAACAATGCAGTATTAATGTCTTTTGCACCTATAAAAGTTGGAAAATCCGAAACACCCTGGTCGTTTTGTATTGCGGTGCCCTTGAAAGTTATTTTATCAGATTCAGTTAAAAACTTCAGAATTTCGCTGATACTTGGAATTGCAGGTTTGGTTATTCTGTTTATTCTGATTACCCTGATAGCAAGGACTATTACCAGGCCTATTGAAGAAAGTGTAAAGTTTTCGAAAGAAGTTTCCTCAGGAAATTTAATGGTTGAAGCAGAGCTGGCAAAAAGAAAAGACGAAACCGGGCAACTTCTGTATGCATTGAGTGAAATGGTCGAAAAAATCCGCCAAATCGTAAGCGGAATAGCCGGGAGTTCTGAAAATGTTCATTCAGCCGGCAGCCAACTCGACCTATCGTCACAGGTCCTTTCGCAGGGTTCAAGTGAATTGGCCTCTTCGGTTGAAGAGGTTTCGGCTACCATTGAAGAAATGTTTGAAAGCATCAGGGAGAATTCGGAAGAATCAAGTAATATTGCCAGTTATTCCGAACAAGCCATGGTTAAGGTTAGGCAGGTTTCTGAGATGTCAATAAAAGCAAAGGAAGCCAGTCGAACAATTTCAAATAAAATATTGATCATTAATGATATTGCATTCCAGACAAACCTTTTGGCCTTAAATGCTGCCGTGGAAGCTGCAAGGGCAGGTGATAAAGGAAAAGGTTTTGCAGTGGTTGCCGCAGAAGTAAGAAAATTAGCCGAAAGGAGCAAACAAGCTGCAGATGAAATCATCAATCTTGCCAAAAGCAGTCTTGAACTTTCTGAAAAAACCGGTACTTTATTGTTAAACCTTATTCCCGAATTACAAAAAATAGCTGAAACCATTAACCATATTTCAACACGGGGACAAGAACAGGTGGCAGCTACATCCGAAATTAACAACAACATCCAGCAAATTAATAATATTGCCCAACAAAATGCTGCTACAAGTGAAGAAATTGCTTCAAGTGCCGAAGAGTTGGTGGCTCAGGCCGATTATTTAAAAGAAACCGTGAGTTATTTTAAAATATGAAATAATTTAAATCAGTATGAATTATAATTATGATAACCTAAAGGAAATTGCAACAGATTTTTTAAAATTATGTGCTTCAGGCAAAGCCCATATTGCATTTCCCAAATATATTTCTTCTGGTTTTAAACACCATAATATTCATTTTAAAGGTGATGCAGAAAGCCTTATGACAGCGATGGATGAAAACGCGAAGCAATTTCCTGATAAAGCCATTTCCATAATAAATATAGTTCAGGATAAAAATACCGTAATTATTCATTCACATGTTGTCCATCATAAAAAGGAAGCCGGATATGCCCTGGTACATATTTTCAGGTTCGAAAACGGCAAAATTGACGAATTGTGGGATTTGGCGCAGCAGGTTCCTACTGATTCGCTGAATGAAAACGGAATGTTTTAAAAATTATGTTTTTGTGGGAGGTTTTCCTTTCATGTTCAAATGACTGCTCTTGATTTTGTTTTTCAATGTAAGATTAAATCTTGCCGCGCAAAATCCCCATGGCTTGTTGAATTTAAATCAGGTAAATCAGGAATCGCAAAGAAATAGTACGAATTCTTCGTAGATTCATTGAAAAATTATAATTTTATCAAAACTATACCCAAACCATCATGAAAGCAATTAAATTTACTATCGGAATTTTGTCTGCAATTATTTTATTCTTTTTTAATAGTTGCGAAAGTAACAAAGTGGATAATCAAAATTTACGAACCACAAGTTTTGATGAAGAATGGCTCTTTATAAATGGCAATCCTACAGGTGCCGAAATGGTTAATTTTAACGATTCTAACTGGCGTAAACTTGATTTACCGCACGACTGGAGCATTGAAGATTTACCTGGTCAGGGAGGCGATACTGTTATTGGCCCATTTTCAAAATCATCTATTGGAAAAATGGGTACCGGTTATACAATTGGCGGCACTGCATGGTACAGAAAATGGTTTTCCATCGATCCCCAGGATAAGGATAAAATTGCCTACCTGCAGTTCGACGGAATATATATGAATGCCGATATCTGGATAAATGGAAAACATTTGGGCAATCATCCTTATGGCTACACTTCATTTTATTATGATATTACTCCTTTTTTAAACCCTGCCGGAGAAAAAAACCTGGTGGCAGTTCAGGTTAAAAACGAAGGACGAAATGCAAGATGGTATTCAGGTTCGGGTATATACAGGCATGCCTGGTTAACACTGGTAAATCCTTTGCATTTTGATATATGGGGAATAGCAGTAACTACGCCGGTTGTGGATGCGAAATCATCGAACGTTGCTGTTTCAATAAATATTCAAAATAAAACCAGCCAGATACAGAACTTTGAGGTGGGATTGCAAATTACTGATAACCTGGGACAGATTGTTGGAGATACAAATAATAAAGTAAGCCTTACTAATAATGCTACAGTTAAACTTAGTCAATCGGTAAGTATCAATAATCCAGCTCTTTGGTCTATTGAAAATCCAAATTTGTACAGTGCAAATATAAGTATTTTCCAAAATGAAAAAGTTATAGACAGGGTATCTGTAAAATTCGGTATAAGACAAATAAAGTTTAGCACAAGTGAAGGATTTATGCTGAATGGAGAGAAAATTGAACTCAGGGGAGGCTGTTTTCACCACGATAATGGACCGTTAGGTTCGGCAGCTATTGACAGGGCTGAAGAACGCAAAATTGAATTGCTTAAAAAAGCTGGTTTTAATGCCATCAGGTGCAGCCATAATCCACCTTCGCCTTATTTACTGGATGTTTGCGACAGACTCGGCATGCTGGTCATTGACGAATTTGTTGACATGTGGGAAAGATCGAAAATTTCACCGGATGATTATTCCGCTTACTTTAAATCAAACTGGAAAAAAGATATTACTTCCATGGTTTTACGCGATCGTAACCATCCTTCGGTAATGATGTGGAGCATTGGCAATGAAATTCCCGAAGCAACAGATACATCGGCGGTGAGAATCGCGGAAAACCTTACTTCGGCGATCAGGGAAATTGATTCAACCAGGGCCATTACCGAAGCTATGGTAGATATGGAATTATTTGCAACTGGAAAAAGTGGTTGGAAAAAGCAGGCAAAACACATGTCTTTACTGGATGTGGTGGGATACAACTACGGATATGATAAATATGAAATTGACCATCAGAAATATCCCGAAAGAATAATTTTTGCCTCTGAATCAATGCCTCTTTTTTCGTTTGAAAACTGGACAATGAACGAAAAACTACCCTATGTTTTAGGAAATTTCACATGGACAGCAATGGATTATCTTGGTGAGGCAGGAGTCGGCTACCCCAGGAATGTGCCTGTCAGGGGCAATAATTCTTCCAATCCAATGGCCGGATTAATGGTATTTTTTAATCCTGATTCATGGCCAATATTCAATGATTACCAGGGAGATTTGGATTTAATTGGAAATCCAAAAGTTCCGTATTATTACCAGCACGTTGTATGGCGCGAAAGTAAGGTTGAAATGTTCGTACACAGGCCAGTTCCCGAAGGCATGAAAGAAATGGTAAGTCCCTGGGGATTTCCTGATCTTTTAAAAAGCTGGAACTGGAAAGGCTATGAAGGCAAAAAACTTCAGGTGTATGTTTATACCCGCTGTCAGTTGGTAAAACTCGAATTAAACGGAAAACCAGTTGGTGAGCAAAAAATGGACGAGAACAAAACCATTACTGCTGTATTTGAAGTTCCATACGAGGAAGGTAGTTTAATTGCCCGCTGTTTTGACAAGGATGGAAATGAAATAGCATCACAGACCCTTAAAACGCTTGGAAGTCCTTACGAATTAAGACTAACAGCCGACCGGACCCTGATTAAGCCGGGATTAAATGATTTGTCGTATATTATGGCCGAAGTTGTGGATAAAGAAGGTAATGTATTGCCATTTGCCGATGGAATTGATGTTAATTTTGAAATTAGCGGTAAAGGAAAACTTGCCGGGGTGGGTAATGGAAACCCGGCAGATATATCAAGTTTTCAGCAACCACATAAAAAGACCTATCAGGGGAAATGCCTGCTAATTATTAAGCCTGAAAAAACACCTGGTGAAATAAAAGTAATTGCAAAGGCGGATGGCTTAAAAGAAGCTTCTGTAATTGTAAAATCTGAATAACTGTAGCAGATTTACATTGGATTACATAGTATAAATTTACTTTTATAAGAATGAAATCACTACTTTCATTATTCGCTTTCCTTTTTGTTTTTATTTGTTTACTAAGAGGACAGGAAGAAAACCCGGGATTAAAAATTGTTCATCTTACAGATAATTTTTATGTTTTTACAACGTGGAAAAAATATGATCAAACACTTTTTCCTTCAAATGGTATGTACCTGGTGACTGACAAAGGTGTTGTAATGTTTGATACTCCCTGGGACGAAACCCGGTTTCAGCCTTTATTGGACAGTATATGGCGCAGGCATAAAAAAGAAGTTATAATCTGTATTTCAACCCACTCTCATGCTGATCGTACAGCCGGACTTGAATATTATCGTGGCAAAGGAATTAAAACCTATACCACAAAGCAAACCGATGATATTTCAAAAGTAAAAAATGAAAAAAGAGCTGAATATCTTATTTATTCAGATACTGTTTTTCATGTAGGTAAGTACAGGTTCCAGGTATACTATCCTGGCAAAGGGCATGCGCCTGACAATATTGTGGTATGGTTTGAAAAAGAAAAAATACTTTATGGTGGTTGTTTTGTAAAAAGTATGGAAGCAAACGGGCTTGGAAACCTTGAAGATGCTGACGTTGAAGCATGGGAAAATTCAATTATAAATTTGAGCAGGAAATTCGGAAAACCGGAATTTATCGTTCCCGGACACCAGGACTGGCACAGTGACCAGGCTCTGGACCATACCCTTCAATTAATCAGGGAATACAAAGACAAAAAGTAACAATAAAATAGCAAATCAAATGAAATCAACTCAGTTCGGAACTTTTTCAGTTTTTGTTTTTACGGGTGCTTTTATCCTTCTTATTTTTTTGGGAATTAAATTAAGCACCGAAACCTCAGATTTAATGCCTGTATTGATACCAGGTATAGTTTCTTTGGTTATGCTTTTTTGTCTGCTTATATTTTATCAGCTCACCATTACTGTTGATAATGAATTTGTTTCGTTTAAATTTGGTTTGGGCTGGTTTGGAAAAAAATATAAAATTTCTGATATTAAATCATGCCGGCCTGTTCGAAATTCGGTATTGTATGGAATAGGGGTGCGATTTTTACCAAATGGCATTTTATATAATGTTTCGGGATTATCGGCAATAGAATTAAGTTTTAAAGGTAAAAACCGGATTGTGCGCATTGGGAGCCACGAAGCTGAAAAAGTGTCTGCCTATATCAATTCAAAACTTGAAAATACAGCACCTGTAAGCTTTGTTCAGGAAAGTCCTTCACGATGGAGGTTGCTCCTGTTTTGGTCAATTGTGTCGTTGGTAATTGTTGTACCGGTTTTTATTGTAGTTTATGGAAGACAGGAAGCAAAAGTTTCAGTGAATGAAAATTCATTGGTAATCAAAGGAATGTACAGCGAGGAAATACCATTGAATACTATTTCTATGGTAGATACGGTTTCAACATTGCCCGAAATTGAAATGCGTACCAATGGATTCGCTGCAGGCGGAGTTTGTAAGGGCAATTTCAGGTTGAAAGAAGTTGGAGAAGCAAAATTATATGTCAACTTAAAGTGCTCGCCGTATATAGTTTTTAAAACTTCTGATAATAAACTGTTCTACTTAAATTTTAATGAAAAGATAAAGACAATAGAATTATTCAGGCTATTAGTTATAAAAAGAATTAAATGAAAAGATTTAAGATTATTTTATTGATATCGTGTATTCATTTTTCAGGATGCCATTATATTTCCAATGATGCAGCTGATATTTTTAATATGGAAATTGATACTTTTTTGATTAAAGAAAAATCCGTAGGTAAACTAAAAATTGGAATGTCGTTTAAAAAAGTAAAAGAAATATATAAAAACTTCGATTTTGAAACAGATTCAGCATTTATTTATGGATTTGATGGGGAAGGAACGGGAACTTTGATAAAAAAGAACGAAACAGATTATCTTTTTTGTGTTGGTGATGAATCAGATGAAAAGGTACGTTTTATTGTTTGTTTAAATTCAAAATACCATACAAAATCTGGCATTAGGCCGGGAATTGATGCAAAAAAGTTAAAATCGGTTTATCCTGGAATTAGAATAGTAAAAAGTATGGAGAATGATTCAGAATCAGCATTTCTTGAGGATTCAAAAGTTAGTTGCATTTTCGAGTACGATCCTAATAAGCCAGTTGGAGTTTATGCCAATCCAATGGAAGATTCACCTGAAACGGATAATTTTAGAGATGATGCTAGAATATATTCCATTATGGTTTACTAAAGTAAAGTAGTTACTAAATGTCTTTCATTCAATGCATGTCAACAACTTTCAGATTGTAAAATGATGAATTTACATTGAACATGAAAAAAGAATACAAAGCCGATGTCGTTATAGTTGGAGCTGGTATAGCGGGCATTGTTACTGCCATTGAATTATTGAATGCCGGTAAAAGTGTTATCCTGCTTGATCGCGGAAACGAGTCAGAAATTGGCGGACTGGCCAGCTTAAGTTTTGGCGGGATGTTTTTTGTTGATTCTCCATTACAACGTAGGGCCGGAATAAAAGACAATGTGGATGTCGCTTTAAAAGACTGGTATTCGGTGGCTGGTTTTGGAAACGAGGATTTATTGCCAAAAAAATGGGCTGAGTATTTTATCAGCAATTGTACAGATAAAGTATATCATTGGTTAACCAGGGAGCATAAAGTAAAATATTTCCCGGTAGTGCATTGGGTGGAACGCGGACTGTTTAAACCCGGAAATTCTTTTCCCAGGTTTCACATGGTTTGGGGTACCGGAAAAGGGTTGGTGGATAACCTGTTAGAATCACTACACCGTCATCCAAAAGCAGATACACTTATAAAGAAATTTTTCAGGCACAGGGCTTTGGAGTTGCTGCTTGAAAGCGGGAGAGTGGCCGGTGTGTCAGGAAAAGATGAAATATCAGGGGAATTGTTTACCGCTAAGGGTGAAAATACTGTTATAGCAGCAGGTGGAATGGGGGGTAATATTGAAAAGGTAAGGAAATACTGGTACAAACCCTGGGGAACTCCGCCCGAAACCATTTTGAATGGCTGTAATATTTACAACACAGGTGATTTGCACGAAGCAGTATTGAATATGAACGGAAATGTCACCCATCTCGATTGGCACTGGCATTATGCAGCAGGAGTAAGGCATCCAAAGCCCAGATGGAAAGATCATGGATTGAGCCTGGTTCCGCCAAAATCAGCACTCTGGCTTAATTACAGGGGAGAAAGGTTTGGGCCAATTCCCCTTGTTACTGCTTATGATACCAGATGGACGGTGGAAGAAATCTGCAAACAGGAAAAAAAATTCAGCTGGCAGATTCTGAACATGAAAATTATGCTCAAAGAATTTGCCATTAGCGGTGCTGAGAGCAATGAGGCCATCCGCGATAAGAAACTGTTAAAGTTTCTTTACATTTTGCTTTTTGGAAACAAAAAACTGGTCAGTGAAATGTTGAATAGTCCTGATTTTGTAATTGCCAATTCTCTTGAAGAACTTGTAGATAAAATGAATGCATTGGAAGGAAATTCAGATGTCAGCCTGAATGCTGTAAAAGAAAGTGTTTATGGGTATGATGAACAAATCAGCAGGGGATATAATTATTTCAACGATGAGCAGCTAAGACGAATAGCCCATACTCGCCAATACCGGGGGGACAGGATAAGGACCTGTAAATTTCAGAAAATCCTTGATTCCAAAGCCATGCCGTTGGTGGCCATTCGCGAAAGCATATTGTCGAGAAAAACCCTCGGCGGCATTCAGACAGATTTAAATTGCAGGGTATTAAAAAACAGCGAAGAAAATGCTGAAATTATACCAGGACTTTACGCTGTAGGCGAAGCTGCAGGTTTCGGCGGAGGCGGAATGCACGGCAAAGGCACCCTCGAAGGCACTTTTTTAAGCGCATGTGTTCTAACTGCCCGGGTGACAGCCAATTCAATCAACAATAAAAATCTTTAAAATGAATAAAACAGCAGCCGAACTTGCCATTTTTGCTTTGGAGCAAATTGGGGTCAAATATACTTTTGGAATTCCGGGTGTCCATAACACTGAACTATACGATGGATTGAACAGTAGCAAATTAATTGAGCCTATCCTTGTTACACACGAAGGATGCGCCTCGTTTATGGCCGATGCCGTTTCAAGAACCTCTGAAACCATCGGTACATTGATAATTGTTCCTGCAGCAGGCACAACCCACGCCATGAGCGGAATTGGAGAAGCTTTTCTGGATGGAATTCCCATGCTGATAATCATTGGAGGAACCCGGAACGACAGTGGCCGTTATTACCAGCTTCATCAGTTGGATCAGGCAAAATTGGTGGGGAGTATTACCAAAGGGTTTTTCTTAATTGAAAAATACGAAGAAGTAATACCTACCATCTATAAAGCTTATGAACTGGCTACCTCGGGCGAACCCGGACCCGTTTTCATTGAAATTCCTGTAAATTTGCAGCTTTTCAGCGGAAAAGTGGATGAACTGCCCTTGTATCAAAAAAAATCTCATATTGCAAATCCAGATTCCGATAAAATAAACAAAGCAGTTGAATTACTGGTTAATGCCAGACAACCAGGTATTTACGTTGGATGGGGAGCCGTAGATGCTTCTGAGCAGACCAAAAGAATTGCTGAGTTAATAGTAGCGCCAGTGGCAACCACACTCCAGGGGAAAAGTGCTTTCCCTGCCAATCACCCTATGTATACAGGTGTTGGATTTGGGGCAGCAGCCAAACCTGCGGGTCAAAATGCTTTTGCCCATTGCGATTGTCTTTTGGCTGTTGGCGTAAGGTTTTCGGAGCTGGCTACCGGAAGTTACGGAATTCCGGAACCGGAAAATCTTATCCACATTGATATCAATCCCAATGTTTTTAATAAAAACTACAGAGCAGTGCTTTCCATCGAAGGAGATGCCTTCTTGGTATTAAAGGCCATAGCTGACGAACTGGAAAAAAGAAAATTAAAAGTATCCAGAGATTTGGAATCGTTAGCAAAAAAGATAAAAGCAGATAATGATAAATATTTTGAAAAATGGCTGGGACAAAAAAAACAGGATCTTGTATCGCCCGGTTATTTCTTCAAAGCTTTAAGGGAAAAAGTAGCCAACGATGCCTTGATGGTTGTGGATGACGGGCTTCATACCTTTTTGGCAGCTGAATTATTTGATGTCTATCATCCCAGGCATTTTATTTCTCCTACCGATTTTAACGCCATGGGTTATTGTATACCTGCAGCAGTAGGTAGTAAACTCGTAAATCCCGCAAAACAGGTGATCGGAATTGTAGGGGATGGATCTGTTATGATGACAGGTATGGAACTCATTACGGCGGTAACCAACGCATTGCCACTTATAATTTTTGTTTTTCACGATGGGGAATTGGGACAAATCAGTCAGTTTCAGTCTATTCCTTTAAACAGGAAAACCTGTACAAAAATTGGTATGCTGAATGTGGAAGGAATTGCAATTGCTACAGGAGCAGAATTCTTAGCCATGAATAATGATAATGAAATTGATGCTATTTTAGAAAAAGCAATTGAAGGCATGAACAAAGGGAAAGTAGTTCTGGTGGACGTAAAAATTGATTATTCGCAGAAAACCATGCTTACTAAAGGTGTTGTAAAAACGAATCTTTCGCGCTTTCCTTTAAAGGAAAAAATCAGATTTATAGGAAGGGCAATAAAAAGACATGTATTTGATTAGTAGGCTATTATGTGAATAAAGTACGATTTTTTTTAACATGATAAATCAAACTAAATTTAAAAATAGATGACAAAGCCAGACGCTTCGCCCTGGTCTCCGGAATTTTCAGGGAATAAGAGTGGAGACATTAAAGCTGAAACATTCACTATGCCTTTAGCTGATAATGATATTCAATTCCTGCAGAAAAAAAGAAATAAGGCTTTTAAAGTCACCCGATTTTTTACAATTGCATTTATGTTGGGAGGAATATTATGGGCCTGGGGTTCGGGTTATTATGAACCGCTTTATATTTGTTCAGGGGCAATTATAATCACGGTTGGTATTTGGTGGTTGTTAAAAAAATCATACAAAAAGGAATTCGATGCGAACAAAAAATTAATTTACCGCGGCAAAGTCCGGAAATCTACCTATACCTCTGGAAGTGGAAAGAGCAAAACCACCACTTACGTAGTAAGAATTGGAGATTCAACCCTCGAAAACATGGATTTATACAGTAGCTTTGCAGATGATGATGAAGTAGAAGTGCATTTATCATCCGTAAAAAAGATAATTCTTAAAAAAGAAATTCTGAAGGGAACCGGAAACCTGGAGTATAACGAGGTTTTGAAAAAGGTAGAATTTCCGCAGGATTTAAAAGGGGAAACTTATCTTGAGGATGATGAAACAGTTTGCCTGAACAACCGCCTGAAGAAAAACACCAGAATTTTTATGTATTTCCTTGTTGTTTTCCCACTTACTTATGTTGGTCTGGAATGGTTTTTCTGGTACGTTGATTTATTTAACTGGAACAGTAAACAGTATTTTGTCATTCCCATTTTCGCATCCCTGGGATTTATTTATCTTCTGGTTTATTATTTTGCCATTTACAAGGTCAGCCTTGATATAAAAATCGGGAAAAAAGATATATTGCAAACCCGGCTAATCGACAGGGAAAGCCGGACCTATTCAAACAATAAGCCTGATTATATCCTGCGGACGTCTAAAAAAAAAGATTATTATGTTTCACATTCCGGATATACAATGTTTCAAAACCAGGAACAAATTGAAATTCAACGCACCTGGGCAAGAAAGAAATTAATCCTGATTAAAAGCCTGGATGTAAACAATAAAATCTATAAGAGTGAAAAATTCTTTAAAGATTTATAGTTTTAGGGTTTTTAAGCTATTGAGTAAACCAATATTTAATAAACTGAAATTTCATTCTTATGCCAGCCGTAAAAATTGAACTACAGAAAGGCCGTGACCTTCGGCAACTACTGGAAATGAAAAACGCAGTGTTAAAAGCCTTGGTTGAATCGCTAAAACTACCGCAAAACGACCAGAATATCAGGATTATGGAATATGAAAAGGATTTATTCCAGATGAAACCACCCTACGAGATACTCATCGAGATTTCAATGTTTGAAGGGCGAACCAAAGAAACGAAAAAATTACTGTACTCCAATATTGTTGGAGCTCTCCAGCAAAAATGCAATATAGCCGGGGAAAAAGTTTTAATTATCCTGAACGAACAACCCCTGCGTAATTGGGGTGTACGGGGCGGCTATCCTGCCGATGAAATTGATTTGGGCTTTAAGGTGAAGGTGTGATTTTTTAATCAAAAAAAAAGATGATTTTATAAATCAAATAAATCTGTATTTCAATGAAAATAAACTTTTTAATGTTATTGGCAATTCTTCAGATATTGATCATTACAGCCTGCAATAGCGTGGGAGAGCAGCGTAATTCAGCAAGTATCGACACCACAAAAGATGTACAAATTCAACCCGAAACTTTCTATAATTTCATTTATGATTTTATGTTCAAGGAAGAAATTCAGGCAGAAAGAGCTAAAGTACAGGGCTGGAAATTTAAAAATTATTTTGAAGGATACGATTATACCACACATTTCTTGAATTCTTTTGAAATACCTGATAATGAATTTAATTCAGATATATCTGCAAAAAAATACCTGTCGGCAATTAATTTAAATAGCAGAACCAAAGAGGTATTTACCTTTGAGAAAAGTGGCGATAAATGGTTTCTTACCAATTATATTAGTTATGAATTTAATACAGATTCTGTCACCGATTTCGAAACCTTTCTATTTCATTTCTCCAAAGATTCAGCATACCGGATGGAACATATTCAATTTCCTCTTAAGCATGGAGCATTAAATGATGAAGAAGATTATTCCGACACCATAATTTATTTAGTCGCTCCTTACGAACTCAAGAATAAAATTGTTTTACAATCATTTGAAAAGAAAAAAGAAAATAGCTGGAGAAGTTCCAGCTTTAACTTCTCCATTTTCTTTTTCAAATTCCAGCCAATAGCTGCCAACATTGCATTAATTTTAGGAGAGGCCCTTCCATGCAAATAATTTTGAGCCATTCTAAAATCGGTTTTTAAATGTCCTATTACTGGCTCAATGGCAGCCCTTCTTCTAAACTTTTGCCTTATTTTTCTTTTTTGATAAGCACTATACGACTTTTTTGTTGGTTTTGGGGTGGAGATTTTTACGCCATTAATCTCGCTTTGTCCTCTACCACCGCGATCGTAAATTACCTCATGAGGCTGATAATTCAAATTCATCTTCATTTGATTCAATAGTGGTTCAATTGTTTTTCCATCGTGAGGATTCCCTTCAAAACTCTCAATGCCCAATATCACTAAACTTTTTGGATTGATCATTAATCCTATCTTATTCCCAAATTCATATTTTTTATGTGCTTTGCCTTTTGCTATACAGGCTGTAAATGGTTTATGCAAACTGTAAATTTTATTCTCTGTTAATTTTTCCTGAGCCAGCACTTGTTTATAAATTGCCAGTTCTTCTGTGTACAGGTTCAGGACATGGTTTGGCAATTTTTTCTCTAATTCCTTTACTACACGACCTGCAAGCGTTTTTAATTTCTTTTGGGCTTTCTGCGCTTTTCTTATTCTTTTGGGATGTTTACTATTGAATGTTTCTCTTAGCAATTGTTTGCTTTTTCTTTTATAGGACTGACGCTGGGTTATACTTTCTTGCCTGGCTATTTTTGCTATTTTATCAATTATCTTTTTGGCAAGTTTGGAATCAGTTGGAAAGGTGGTATTGTTCTCCTGAACTGTTGTGTCAGATAAAACCATCTTACTTTTAGCTTCATTGCCATGTAAATTAACCGAATACGTGAATATGGCTTCAATTCCATTTTCCCCGATTCGCTTCCTGAAATGAACAAAATCACTCGGATCGCAAGGAAACTTGTGCTGAAAATGCGCTTCTCCACAAAAATATTGCATGTATGGATTCATTATCCAGGCAGATGCCAAAGTTTCATCTCCGTAATTGTATAACCTCTTTAGCATTAGGCATCCAACCATCATTCGTATCGGTACTGATGGTTGTCCTGTTTCAGAATACATGCCTGAAAATAAATTCTCAAAGTATTTCCAGTCTATAGTTTCCGCCAACATTACCAGTTCATGCTTAAGATTGATAAACTCTTTTAATAGCGGTTTAAACAAATTCATTTGGTTTTGGTCTGGTGATTTTCCTATCATTTCTGCATGGTTTTAATGGCAATTTACTAATTTTCTTGCAGAAAATGTCATATGAATTTGACAAGTTTTTAACTTTAATATATTAATTATCAAAATTTTAAATGCTTGTTAAGGAGCGACTATTTAACCCGCGAAAATGTTCCGGACTATGATTTTTTTAATAATTCTGAAATTCTCTTCTTTCATGATGCAAATTATCTTAATGCTGATAAAGTGCTCATTTACCTTCGTGGAATTGACAACGGATTTAATACTTTTTACTACTTTAAGAAATTGAATAATATATGGTATTTAGTTGAGGATGATGATTATTCAACTTAAGACAGATTAAGGTTTTCTTTTAAATATTTAAATCTCTGGATATTAATCTATAATAGAACTCATTTCTCCATCGCCTTTTTTCTCAATTCTTCAGGCATTTTTTCAATGGCATAGCGTAAAGCAGTTCTGGGCATCACAGCCTTGTTTTTTACAACAAATTCAAATACTTCTTTTTGGTAGGGTTTACTGGCTTCTTTAAGCATCCAGCCATAGCCTTTCTGCACCATATCCTCCTTGTCAGGAAGTAAAATTCCGGCAATTTCAAATATATCATTCAGAAATTTTCCTTTTCGTGCAGGAATTATCAGCGAAACAGCCGAGGCCCTGCGCATCCAGCGGTTTTCTGATCTTGTCCATTTTTTTAGCCGTTCAATAAAAGCAGGAAATTTTTCAATAAATTCACCAACAGTATGGTTACAAAAAGTATCGCAACTGGCCCAATTGGCGATGTAATTACCCACCCAATTTTCAAAAATTTCAAAATCACTTTCCTGAAATTGTTTTTGCATGGCATACGACCAGTTACAGGCTATAAAAGATTCTTCCATATAGCCCGATTGCCACAATTCTTCACATAATTCGAAAATTTCCTGTTTTGAAAGGTTTTTTATTTTTTGAAAATTCTGTTTGGCGATTGTGCTTACATGGGCCGACTTAAGCCCATAAATTTTAACCTCTTCTTTAAAAAACCTCAGGCCCGATACTCTGGTCTTTTCGTCAGCGTTTTCTATTAATTCCGTTCTTACCTGTTCAATAATTTTATTCATAAGTATCAATTTTTAGATCCAAATTAAATGAAAAGTTTGGTTTAATTTTCATAAAATGACTTTTTTTATACAAATTCAGCCAGCTTTTATGTAATTTAGCTATCCGTTTAACAATCTATCCAAATCATTATGAAAACCAATTACATCTTCTTTATTGTGCTTTTAAGCGCATTCATTTTAAATGCCTGTTCAGGCGAAAAGAGAAAATTTGAACTGCCGGCCATTATTTCAAACAATATGGTACTTCAACAAAACCAGGAAGTAGTGCTTTGGGGAAAGGCACATCCGGGAAGTAAAGTATTCGCAGAGGCATCGTGGAATTTGACCTCCGAAACCAAAACAGGTGACGATAGTTGTTGGAGCCTGAAATTAAAAACCCCGGCAGCCGGAGGCCCATTTAACCTGTCGTTTAAAAACAACGATACAATTGTAAAAATTGAAAATGTGATGGTGGGTGAAGTCTGGATTTGTTCGGGGCAATCAAATATGGAAATGCCCCTTGCAGGCTGGCCACCAACGGATACTATACAAAACTCCGCCCATGTTATAGCCAGTGCAAATAATCCGGCTATCAGGATGTTTACCGTTCAAAGATCATTTTCTGCCTTACCTGAAGCCAATTGTACTGGATCGTGGGAAGTGAGCAGCGATAAAACCGCCGGAAATTTCAGCGCAACAGCTTACTTTTTTGGAAAAAAAATAAATGAAGAACTTGGTGTTCCGGTAGGACTGATTCACACCAGTTGGGGAGGAACCCCGGTTGAATCATGGATTACGAAAGAAAAACTGATCAAATTCAAGGAATATGAAAAAATTATCGCCCAGCTTGATTCAATAGGCCCACAAGTAAAACAGATGGAATCGTGGCTCGATTCATTACCTTCCGTAAATCCCGATCTAAATTCAAAAACACCCTGGGTAAACCTGAATTTCAAGGACGAAGCTGTCCCAAAACCGGAGTTCAACGATAACAACTGGAAAGCCATGAACCTTCCAAATACTTTCGAGAACTCTGAAATAGGCCAGTTCGATGGTGTTGTATGGTTTCGTAAAGCCATTTCAATTCCTGAAAAAATGGAAAGGAAAAAACCTGGTATTAGAACTTGGCCCCATTGATGATATGGATGTTACTTATTTTAATGGCGAAAAGGTTGGAACTCATGAATTGGATGGAGAATGGCAGGCCATGCGTAAATATGAAATTCCTGCAAAATTTGTAAAAGAAGGACAAAACATACTGACTGTCAGGGTAATTGACACCAGAGGCGGGGGCGGTATTTATGGGAAAGATTCCGATTTAAAAATTTACCCTGCCAATTCTCCAAAAGATATAGTTGCGTTGCAGGGAGAATGGAAATACTTGCCAGTGGCCATTTTCTATCAAAATACATTCAGGATTTTTGATATCCCTTCTCAAAGTTTTTATTCTATACCGAAGCTTCCGGTTGAGTTGGGCCCAAATACACCTTCCGGCCTTTTCAATGGTATGATTAACCCGCTTTTACCATACACTATCCGCGGTGCCATATGGTACCAGGGCGAGTCGAATGTAGGCAATGAAGAACTTTATTCGAGGGCATTTCCGGCTATGATTGAAGGCTGGCGTGAAAAATGGGGACAGGGAGATTTTCCGTTTTATTACGTACAAATTGCTCCCTGGAATTATGGACCTCAATCGAACGCTGCCGGATTGCGTGAATCCCAAACCAAAACGCTTTCAATAAAAAATACCGGAATGGCTGTTACCAACGATATTGGAAATCCGGTGAATATACATCCAGCCAACAAAGCCGAAGTAGGCCGTCGGTTAGCTCTGTGGGCATTGGCCAAAGATTATGGTAAAAACCTGAAGTTTTCAGGCCCTTTGTATAGTTCAATGGAAATAAAAGGGGAGGAGATAATTGTTAAGTTTCAATATGCCGATGGAGGTTTGGTGGCCAAAAAAGGCGGACTTAAGAATTTTGAAATAGCCGGCGAGGATAAAAAGTTCTTTCCTGCCACCGCTATTATCAGCGGAAGTGAGCTGATTGTAAAAAATCCATTGGTGAAAAAACCTGTTGCTGTTAGGTACTTGTGGAATAATGATGCAGAAGGAACACTTTTCAACGGAGAGGGATTACCTGCTTCAAACTTCCGAACAGATAACTGGTAATGAATTTTTAACCCAAAATCAAACTAAAATGGCTTCAAAAATCTATTTCAATTTATTATTAATTGGCTCTTTATTTTGTCTTGCTGCATGTAAGCAAACTGAACCCCAATCAGTTAATAAAGATTTGCCCAATGATAAAAAAGCCACCTCCGAAACGGTGGCGCTTTACCAAAACCTGAAGAATCTTTCAGGAAAAGGAATTCTTTTCGGTCAGCAGGATGCCGTGCTTTATGGTGTCGGGCGTAATCATCCCGATAGCGGTTATTGCGATATAAAAGATGTTTGTGGGGCGTATCCGGCTGTATATGGTTGGGACATAGGCCACATTATGGAAAGTACAAATGTGGACAGTGTGCGGTTTACCAAAATGAAGCGGATGATAAAGGAAGCTTATTCGCGGGGAGGGATAATCACTTTAAGCTGGCACGAAAAGAACCCTGCAGGCACAGGCAATGTAAACGACTTGACTCCTGTGGCCAAAAGAATTTTGCCCGGTGGTGACCTGAACCAACATTTTAAGGAACTGTTAAATGCGGCAGGTAATTTTTTTACAGAACTGAAGGATGAAAAAGGAAATCCGGTTCCAATCATTTTCAGGCCTTTTCATGAGCATAATGGCGATTGGTTCTGGTGGGGCACCAAATCTTTCAGCGAACAGGAATATATTGATGTTTTTCGCTATACAGAAAATTACCTGAGAGATACCCTGAATATTCACCAGCTTTTGTATGCCATTTCGCCTGACAGGAGCAGGATGAATCCAAATCAGTTCGAACATGATATGCTCTATGCCTATCCGGGTGATGATTATATAGATATCATGGGTTTTGATAATTATTGGGATGTGGGGGCCGTTGAAATATACGACAAAACTGTTTCGAGACAAAAACAGGACAGCTTTTTTTTAGCAGGCTTACATGCACTGGTAAAGTTGGCCATGCAGAAAAACAAAATTCCGGCTTTGACTGAAACCGGTTGCGGAACAATGAAAGAGATTAATTGGTATACATCCAGAATATTAAATCCTTTGAAATCAGACAGTATTGCTTCCAGAATTGCCTGGCTGCTGGTTTGGAGAAATTTTTCGACCAGTCATTTTTATGCCCCTTACCCCGGTCATCCCTCAGCTTCAGATTTTATTAGTTTTAAAAACGATTCTTTGATAATGTTTGAAGACGAAAGACCGGTGATGTATAAATTGAAGTAGCTCAAATTCTTAACTTAATACAAAATGAATAGAAAACTTTTCTTAGTGCTGGCCATTGTAGGTTTATTATTTTCATGCAAACCTGATGAATATAGAAATACTTTTACCCTTAGCGGAAACTGGAATTTTTGTATAGATTCACTTAACCAGGGGATAAGTGAAAATTGGGCCGAAAATGGCTTACCAAAGGAAAAAACACGGCAGGTGAAGGTACCTCATACCTGGAACGTAGAAAAAGGATTGGAGAAATACTGGGGAAAAGCCTGGTACGAAAGAAATTTTGAAGTTCCGGAAATTGATTCTTCTAAAACTTATCGGTTGCAGTTCGATGCGGTTTATCACGATGCCATTGTATTTGTTAACGGCAAGAAAGCAGGGGAACACATTGGATCAGGCTATACGAAATTTTATATCGATATCACCAGTTTTATAAAAAAAGGAGAAAACAGGCTGACAGTTATGGCCGATAATTACGCATCAAGGAATTCAGTTCCATTTCTTAAAAGTTACGACTGGTCCAACGATGGAGGGATTACGAGAGATGTTTCAATGTTGATAACCAATAAAGGTGCTATAAAAAATATACTGGTAGTTGGAACTCCTGATGGACAAAAAGGAACGGCCAATATTATAATCAGTTTCCTAAAACCTGATTTAATCAGTGGTAAAAATGTTAAACTAAAGGCTGCAATTTCTGAAGAAAACCAGGAAACTTCCAAAACCATTTTTGATGAAGAATTGAAAGGTAAATTTGAAAATGGAAATTTTATTTCGGAACTAAGTTTCGATAAAATTAACCCATGGCATTTTGATGCACCTAATCTCTATAAAATAACTGTAAACCTTTCTGTTGAGGGAAAAGTGGTCGATGAGATGTCTGCCTGCTTTGGTTTCAGGAGTATAAAAGTGGAGAACAACCGCTATGTGCTTAATGGCGAGCCTGTCCGCCTGATGGGACTGGAATGGATGCCGGGTTCCAGCCTTGAACATGGCATGGCAGAAACCAAACAGGATTTGGAAAACAACCTTAAACTGATGAAAGGGGTAAACTGCATTTTTACCCGGTTTCACTGGCAACAAGATGATTACGTGTTTGATTGGTGCGACAGAAATGGAATTCTCGTTCACGAAGAAATTCCATACTGGGGCTGGACCACCATGCTAAATGACACCATGCTTAATCTTGGAAAAACACATATGGATGAAATGATTGAGGATCATTTTAACCACCCTTCCATCATTGCATGGGGAATTGGCAATGAGTTGAACAGTCATGATACATCTAACATTACAGCATTGAAAAAACTATACAATTATGCTAAATCATTGGATGATTCGAGGCTGGTAGATTACGTGACCAATAACCTGTTTAATAATTATCAGATTCCAGATGCAGCCAGTTATTTTGATATCATGATGTTTAACGAATATTTCAGCACCTGGTACGGAAAATCGGTAGACGTAGTAGGAAATTACCTCGACACCATTCATCAAAATTATCCCGATAAGGCCATAACCATTTCGGAATGGGGAATTTGTGAACCTGTACACAAAGGCGGTGATACCCGCAGGGCAAAAGAAATGGTTCAGCAATTACAAATTTATAGCTCAAAAGACTACGTAGCCGGCGCCATTTATTTCTGTTTAAATGATTACCGGACACATATGGGAGAAGATTTTACTTACAGCTATCCGCAAAGGGTACACGGGGTGGTGGATATAAATCTGAAACCAAAACCATCGTACGATACCCTGAAAATCATCAGTTCGCCGGTTATTGTTAAATCCATGAAAACAGATAACAAGGAATTGGTGCTGGAACTAACGGGTAAAAAGGGAATTCCGGAATATGTCGTTAAAAACTATTTTCTTGTTTCCGGCACAGATAAAGTGCTGATTGATGAGTTAAAACCCGGGGAATCAAAAACTTTCAGAATTAAACCTACAGGAAATGAAATCAGCATTTTGAGACCAACGGGATTTGAAGTATTAAAGGTTAGAATAAAATAAAATGAAATTGAAGCCAGGGAAAGTATTAATTAAAGGGTTAACGACAGTTTTTATATCACAGATATATATTGTTCATGCCCAGCAAATTGATCCGTATAAACCGTGCTCTAATATGCCCGAAAATTACCCGGGTATGGCATTGGTTTGGAACGAAGAATTTAATTACAATGGTAAACCTATTGATACTTGCTGGACTTATGAAACGGGATTTGTGCGGAATGGAGAGTTGCAGCTTTATCAGAAGGAAAATGCCATATGTAAAAATGGGGTATTGATAATTGAGGCCAAAAAACAGAAGGTTAAAAATCCAAATTTCGCTAAAAACAGCGATAAATGGACCGAAAGCAGGGAATATGCAAATTACACTTCAGCTTGTGTTACTACGCAAAACAAGAAGCATTTTAAATTCGGTCATTTTGAAATAAGGGCAAGAATTCCAGTAGACAAGGGATGTTGGCCGGCTATCTGGACACTTGGGATTGAAAAAGAATGGCCCTCGAACGGTGAAATTGACATTATGGAGTTTTACAGGATAAAAGATGAACCAACTTTGTTGGCTAATATGGCGTGGGGCACCAGTCAGCGGTTCATAGCAAAATGGGATGATGCCAAAATTCCACTTACACATTTTCTATCCAAGGATACAGAATGGACAAAAAAGTTTCACATCTGGAGAATGGACTGGACAAGCGATTCTATTTGTCTTTACCTGGATGGTGAGTTAATGAACTGCACTTTGATAAGCCAGACTATTAATGCCGACGGCAGCAATCCGTTTTTGCAGCCTCATTATATTTTACTCAATCTGGCTATTGGTCAAAATGGTGGAAATCCTGATAAAACCAAGTTTCCACTTACGTACGAAATTGATTATGTCAGGGTTTATCAGAAAGATCCTGCAATGGAGATAATTACAAAATAAACCAAAACAAATTGAACCCAAAATTCAGTTTAGATTAAGTATGAATTTTTACCTTCGGCAGAATTCTGCCTGAAATGGAATTTGAGAATTAATTATATGGATTTTAACATTTTATAGATTCAAAGCCAGTTTTTGTCCATATTGGAATATTGAAATTTCGATTTGTGAATTTCAAATAGGTTCTCATAAAATAGGTTATATGAGCATAACTTGTGTTTAATTCAAAAAATGGATTAACTTTAACCGGATTTTTGAAAATGGTAAGTTTAAAATGAGGAAGATAATAAGCATCATTCTGGTTATTCATATCATTTCTGGATTAAAAGCACAGGACCAACCCAAGATAGACAGTCTTTCTTTGAAACTACCTGATTCAAAAGCAGACAGCATAAAATTCAGAATATGCCGCGAAATTGCAGAGCTCTACAGCAATAATAATCTTAAAAAATCGATGGAATATGCTAATCTTTCACTCGATTATGCAAAAAAATCAGGGGTAAAATTGTTTGAATTAAGGGCCACAATTACCATTGGCAATAATTTTCTTTTTCTTGGAAATTATAACCAGGCGTTAGACAGTTATCTCAAGGTTTTAAAAGAATCCCAAAAAAACAATTTTATATCTGAAGAACTTATTTCTACCACGCATATAGGAATTATAAAAGACAGGTTAAACCAGTTTGACGAAGCACTTAAATATTATTTTGAAGCACTTGCCATATACAACAATTCCGTGGAAAAAGGGATTAAACTTGATGGTATAAAATACATACATCCCTTGTACAACAACATTGGAAACATTTACAATTCGAAAAAAGAGTATGAAACAGCAATAAGCTATTATAAAAAAGGCCTTGATATTGCGGAACAAAAAAAAGACAAGATTAATATCGGTGCAATATGTAATAATATGGGTAAACTCGAAATAGAGAGGGGAAATCATCAAACCGGCTATTATTACCTTAAAAAAGCTTTAAAAGCGCGCATCGAAGCCAATGATCAATCCGGAATATCAAAGTCTTACCTCTTTATCGCAAATTATTTCAAAACAACTGGTAATTTAGACAGTGCTGCTTTTTATGCCGAAAAATCTTTAACAATGGCTAAAAAGATGAATGAAATGCTTACGATTGAAAATTCGAATTCAATGCTTTTTGAAATCTATTATGCGCTGGGTGATTATAAAAAAGCGCTGGATTACCATATTCAATTTAAGAATGCAAGTGATAGCCTGACCAGTAACAGCAATATTGAGAAAATGACAAGGTTACAGATGCAATTCGAGTATGAAAAAGCGGAAAAGGAAAAAGAAGAACAAAGATTAACCTTACGTAATACATATATTATTACTGTATTTGGCCTGGTTGTTATTGTATTAATCTTTATATTGTTATTTTTTCTGGCACGTAGCCGAAACGCCAGGATTCAACTGGAGAAAAGCAAACTTGAAGAGGATATGATAATGAAAAATAAAGAGTTGACCACCAATGTAATGTACCTGCTTCAAAAAAATGAATTAATTAATAATATTTCCGTGAGATTGCTTAAGCTTAAGGACAGTATGAAGGAAGAAAACAAAAGAGCTGTTCAGGGAATTATCCACGATTTGCAATCCATAGCCGATAAAGATATTTGGGAGGAATTTGAATTGCGTTTTCAAAATGTGCACCAGGGATTTTATGATAATTTAAAAAAACGGTTTCCGGATTTAACGCCTGCAGAGATTAAACTTGCTGCATTTTTAAAGCTTAACATGACCACAAAAGAAATATCCTCAATTACGGGACAGGCTGCCAACAGCATCGAAACCGCCCGTTACCGGCTTAGAAAAAAATTAGGAATAACCAACCAGGAAGTTAACCTGGTAAACTTTTTACTTCAATTTTAGGAATTAATAGCGTATACGTCTGATATTCAACACTAAACCATGCACTGCTGTGGTTTTGCTCAGGTGTTATTTTTCGTTTGTTAAGGTTTAGTATAGGAATAATATTTTTAAAACTATTGTACATAAAATAGTTTTGAAAAGAAAAAACTAAACCATGGGAAGGAAGAAGACAATTTCAGATAAAAATCCTGAAGACGAGCTGAACTTATATGAATCGAGCTTTGAAAATGATGAAATAATCCTGAAAAAAATGAATCAGCGCAAAGAAGAAAACCAGGCGCTTGAAAAATTGCTTAAAAACCTTCAAGAATCGCGTGATAAGAAATCAAAATGTAAATAATTAACTAAATCAATATATATGAGAAAAATTTCTACTTATTTATCAGTTTTTGTTTTATTTAACCTGATAATAATTTGCATATGGCCCGAAATTGCCACTTCGCAGGTATATAAAAGCGGGGTCATGCAGGGCACTATCAGGATTAAAATGAAACCTGAACTTATGTCGGCCATGAAAATTACAAAATCAACTGGCACAGGCATTATTTCAACTGGTATTTCCACTCTCGACAGACTTAACGACGAGTATAAAGTAACTGAGATGAAGCGGGTGTTTAGGTATTCACCAGCTTTTGAAGAAAAGCATAAAAAATACGGGCTTAACCTATGGTACGAAATAACCATCGACGATAAAAAATCGGCACTGGATGTGGTTAAAGCTTATTCGCAATTGGGAGAGATTTCAATTGCGGAACCCATCCGTGAAAAAAAACTTATTGATGGGAGCACCGCACCTGTCTACCTAAGCAGCCCTCTTAAAACGACAGACGGTGCTCCTTATTTTGATGATCCTTATCTGCCCCGTCAATGGCATTATAACAACACCGGGCAATCAGGAGGTACACCTGGATCTGACATTAATTTGTATAAAGCATGGGACATCACAAAAGGGTCACAAAATGTAATTGTTTCTATACACGATCAGGGTATTGAAGTTACCCACGAAGATTTAAAAGATGCCATGTGGATAAACGAAGCCGAATTAAACGGGGTGACCAATGTAGATGATGATGGAAATGGCTATAAAGATGATATATACGGTTTTAACTTTGCCAGTAATAAAGGTACCATAGATGGAATGTATCACGGTACGCATGTGGCAGGTACAGTTGGAGCTGTAAACAATAACGGAACAGGTGTTTCAGGTATTGCCGGTGGCTCAGGCAATGGTAACGGCGTTAGACTGATGTCGTGCCAGATTCTGGGCGGTACTGGTTCAGGAAATACACCAGATTCATATATTTATGCCGCTGACATGGGTGCCCTTATTTCGCAAAACAGCTGGGGTTACCAGGCACCTGAATATTTCGAACAGGCTGTACTCGATGCTATCGATTATTTTATAGCTGAGGCAGGCAGTTATAGCGGAAGTCCAATGAAAGGCGGAGTGGTAATATTTGCCGCTGGAAATTCTTCGTATGATGCAAAATGGTATCCTGGTTATTATGATCAAGTTATATCCGTTGCAGCATTAAATTCTTCCTCGCATTTAACAGTTTATTCAAATTATGGCGATTGGGTTGACATTTCAGCACCAGGCGGACAAGAAGAAGATAATGCGAACATCGATCCCACTTCACCATTTAAAAACGGCGTTTTAAGTACCCTCGACAATAATTCATATGGTTTTATGGATGGAACATCTATGGCTTGTCCTCATGTTTCGGGTGTTGCAGCCTTAATTGTTTCAAAATTCGGTGGTTCGGGATTTACAGCTAATGATTTAAAAAACAGACTTTTAACCGGAACCCGATTCCTGGATTCGATAGCATATAATCAACCTTATGCAGGTAAATTAGGAAGTGGTTCACTTGATGCAGAACTAGCACTGGCAACCGATAATAAAATTGCACCTGAAAAAATAAACAATCTTGAGCTTACCGGAATAGCCCAGGATTTTGCAAACCTGAAATGGAATGTCCCAACAGACCAGGACGATAAAAAGCCAGTGCAATTTGAGGTATTTTACTCAACCCAGCAAATTACGCCCGCAAATATAAATACGGCAAAGCTAATCACGCTTAACACCATGCTTGAACCAGGTGAGCAGGATTCTGTTGAAATACCTTACCTGAAAGCACTAACCACTTATTATTTTGCAGTACGTTCAACAGACAGGTGGGGAAATAAGTCAGAATTATCGAACCAGGTTACTGGAACAACCAATGCCGGGCCTGATGCACAAATAGATCCTAACATTTCATCGCTTGATTTTACAATCGATATTACCCAAAACCCGGTTCAGGAATTACAGTTTGGTCTTTTAAACAATGGCGAAGGTTTATTAAAATGGAGCGCCGAGACCCATCAAAAGTATGCCTATCCCAGTTCCGTTAAAAATATAAATTTACCTGTAATTCAGAGTTTCCATTACTCTAATGGTAAAAATTTAAATTCAAACCAGGCAAAAGAAGCTTCGAAAATGGTGCCTTTTGCCATCGATAATCCTACCTATTCAGAACATTCTTACTTGGATCCAAATACCTGGAGCTTGTGGGTGGTTGGCGAAACCGATACTACTTATACCAATTCCTCTGCAACAAGATATTATATCGATAATGCCGAAGGCTTCAATTTAACGGAAATAGATGCCTTCCTTGTTCATAAGGAGTCAACCGGTCCAATTATTCTTGAAGTATATGAAGGACAGCAAATTGATGATGCAAGGTTAATGTACAGGCAAGAAGTAAGTTATTCATCTGATTATGGATACACCCCTATTCAATTGGAAGAACGGTTATTTTTTGAGCAGGGTAAATACTTCTGGATAGTTTTCCATGTTCCGTCTATGAACCTGTATCCACTTGGTGCTGGTCTTGAAGCCAACAAAGAGGATTCGAAAAACTGTTATTACAGTTCTGATTTGGGAAAAACCTGGGCTTCATTTGAAGATGTATATTACGATAATCAGTTGGTATGGGCAGTATATGCTATTAGTACTTATGAAAACCTCGATCAATATATCGTTTTGAATCCTTTGTCAGGAACAGTTTCTGCAAATAATTCCGAAACAATAAGTGCCACAGTAGATGCAACAAACATGATAAATGGCGATTATTCTGCAAAAATTGCTATTTCAACGAACGAAACCAACGAGCCCCTTTTAGGTTTACCGGTTAATTTAAGCATTACCGGTCATAAACCTGTTATAAAATCTTTAAACCGGATTGATGCCGGAGGTGTATTGGTAGGTGCGGAAAAAACCTTCGATATAAACCTCCAAAATACTGGTTTGGGAAGGTTTCAATTTGAGAGTTATGGCTATGATGCCGACTGGAACCCTGTTTGGTTTGATATTAGCAATTCTCAGTTTTCGTATGTATCAGGCTTAAATTCCTATTTTGATGCTAAAACTGAACAAACAGTAAGGTTTAAGTTTAAGCCATCAATGGCAGGTAATTCAACTTCTATTGTACATATGCAGGACAACAAGGGAAATACATATTCATTTGAACTTTTCGGATATGGTATTGATCCCCCTGTAATGGAAATTTCACCCCTATCAAATACTACCAACAATGTTGCAATTGGAGATGTGGTAACCGGTCAGATCACAATTTCGAATACCGGGAATTATCCGCTTGATTATTATGTACCAGCCTTTGCAGATGGTTCAAATATGGAGTACGTGCCTGCAAATGTGCATAAATTTGGCTATACAAAAGAAGTCAACCCGGAGGGATTAAATCCTTCGCCGGTTTATAACTGGACAGATATTTCAACCACAGGTACAAATATTTCTTCCCAGCTCAATGCTTGGGATAAAAGGTTTTTCCAGGTCGACCTGGGATTTGAATTTCCATTTTTTGGTAAAAATGAAACCTCAGTATATGTTTCAAGGTACAGTACTTTAAGTTTCGATACCGAAGGTTATATCTGGAGCAGGAACCCAATTCAATCGCGATGGGAAGGATTGCCAGACCGGATAATTTCGGTTTTGGGTTACGAAACAGAAGTGGAAACCAAAGGACAGATTTATTACCAGAGATTTCCGGATAAATTTATTGTGCAATGGGAAAATATTTCGATTTCTGGATTTGCAACTGGTAGTTACCAGGTGGTATTGCATGATAATGGAAATATAAATGTTTATATCAAAAGCCTGGTTTCGGATTCCTGGATAAGTTGGGATGATATTGCCAGTCAGGTGTATATTGGTATTGAAGATCAGACCAAAAACGATGGCCTGTTGGTGACTGATTATGGAACACCTTATACCGATGCAGTTAAGGATAATTCTGCCATTGAATTTGTAAGTCCCGGACAGGGTTTATTTACTACGCTTACCAATCCTTATGGAAGTATTCAGCCGGGAAGTTCAGCTACGCTTGATTATACAATAAATACAGAAAACCTGTATGTTGCTGATTATACGGAAAAGTTAACTGTTATTTCAAATGATCCGGTTAATAATCCGGGACTTCATACTGCCAATTTCAGCATTACCTCTGGTGGAGTGCCCGATGTGACCATAAGCGAAACGGATATGAATTTTGGAAATGTCTTTTTAAACGATTCCAAGCACCTGACTTTCTTTATGTCGAACAAGGGTAAAGCCCCTGTAACCATCACAGGAGTAACTTTCGATAATAATTATTATACAATAGACGGCAATTATCCACAAGAGTTAAAACCAGGAAGGTCCCTCTTTTTCAATGTATCGATAAATACTTCTAATTTAGGCATATATGCAGATAATCTCACTTTAAATACAAGTGAACCGAATACATATGTAATAAGCCTGACTGGTGAAGTAGTTGAGGCACCTGAATTTACATCTGATATTACTGACATTAATGAAGTTCTGGCATCTGGTGAAACAAAAGCCATAAAGGTGACCATTGGAAATCCGGGTGGTCATGATTTGGATTTGGCCTTTAAAGGAAATTCATGGATGTATGTAACCGACCAGGTAACTAAAGAAGTTCCTGTAATTCAGGAGTATACCTATGTATTCAGGAACAGTTTGGAAACAGAAGGCCCGGTTTTCAACTGGACTGATATAACTTCTGAAGCGAATAAGGTAGAAGTAGGAGATATTTGGTCGGGCGAGAATCCATGGACAGAAAAAATTGCACTCCCTTTTAGTTTTAATTTTTATGGAAACACTTACGATTCAATTTATATTGGATATAACGGACTTGTTAGTTTCACTCCAAACCAGGAATTGAACGCATTTGGCGGGGATGCCATTCCGGATACCATTTCGCCAAATAATTATATTGCTGCACTTTATGGTTTTATTGGCCCTTCATGGGTGGAAGAATACCCAAATTCAGGCTATTATTACCAGGCTGATCAGGACAAGGCGGTTATTCAGTTTACTGATTTTAATACAGGTTTTGGAATGTCTGGCCCCATGTCATTACAAATTATCCTGTATAAAAGCGGTAACATTAAATACCAGTACAAAATGCATTTTCCTGGTGATGGCGATGCGATTACCGGATTCGGAAGCATTGGTGTAGAAAATGCAGATGGAACCGATGGTGTGCAAATATCTTATTATAACAGTACTAGCCGTGATGGCCTGGCATACGAACTGTATCCTGTTAAAAAGTATACTGTTGCAGCCGGACAGAATAAGGAATTTAATATAATTTTGGATGCTAAAGAACAGTTTGCCGGCCAATATAACGACAATCTGGTTGTAATTAATAATGCACCTGCATCGCAGGGATTTTCAATACCAGTGAGTCTTACAGTAACCGGAGCACCGGAAATTGTAGTGCCCGACTCTGTTGGATTGGGTGATTTATTGGTTATTGAAACACCTGATGATTGGTCTTCTCCTTACAAATCGTACGAAAAAGAATTTGAAGTTTCAAACAGCGGAACAGCCAAAGCAGAAATTCTTCAGTTTGATAGGTCGAAAATGTATAATTCAACAGTGTATGCATGGATACTGGGAGATGGATGGTTTGGACCAGAGTATATGTGGATGGATGTAGCAAACCTGCCCATGACCGATTGGAATACCTGGGAAACAATACCACTTTATCTGGAACCAAAAACGACAATGAAATTTAAAGTGTCGATGATGCCGGTTTCACAGGGACCTATAAAAGATACGCTCGCAATAATAACAGACGCAGGCACTTACAACGTTGCAATGTTCGCTGAAGCATATATGCCACCTGTTATGGCAGTTAGCGCAGATACTATTAAAGTGTTTGCCCAAAATACAAGCCATACCGAAATCAAAGATTTAATTCTTGACAACACAGCTGGTGGATACGAATTGACCTATAACACGGAAATTGATTATAAGCGCACTGAAAAATCTGCTGTTTCAGAATCTTCTGAATTTAAGTCTGCAAAGGAAAGCCTTCTATTGAAATCGTATAGATTTGAAAAACCAATTTCGGTAAAAAAAGGGACCAAGGCTGGTTTTAACAGGGAGCTTTCTTATGAATCGGCACAGGTACCAGAAACAGCGCTCGGATATGGCGGTAGTTCTGCATTTTATTCTGCAACTGCCTTTCAGGCACCTTCTGACGGGTTTAACCTTACCGATGTTCAAACCTGGTACAGGGCTGGCGATTGGTTAAAATCTAAAATTGTAGTAAATATTTATTCCGGAAGTAACGATATTTACAAGGCCAAACTTGTACATAGCCAAACCTATGATTATAACCTTAATTCACCAAATATTGATGGGGAAATGCTTACTATTCATTTGGATAAAAATATTCTTTTGTATCCCAATGAATATTTCTTTGTTAGTTTTGGGTACGAATCGGGGGCTGTCTATCCGCAAGGTGTTGTAACTATGGCCAACAGGGTTCAAAACAGGTATTTATACGGAAATGGCAATGGAACCTGGTATGACATCGCAGATGCTGGCACAGGGCTTGATTTGTACGGTTGGATGGTTCGGGCACTTGAGGAAAATTTCCAAAGTGCAGCCTGGGTTTCAGTTTCCACGCCGTTAACCGATACCATTGCGCAAGGTGAAACAGGAACAGTTTCGCTTGATTTTAATGCTGCTTTTGCCAAACCGGGCGATAATCTTGCAGATTTAATCATTAATTCGAATGATCCGGCACAGCTGAAGAAAAAAGTGACTTTATTGCTGCACCTTAACAATGGTCCGGAATTTAAAGCAGATAAAACTTTATACGATGTATTTGAAAACGGAACCATCAGCTTTAATGTTGAAGCCACTGATGTTGAAGGGGACAATTTTACATTGGCACTTAAAGACAAACCTTCATTTGTAACAGGAACCGTAAGTGGAAATACCATGGGCGTTACATGTAATCCAACTTACGATGATGCAGGTGAATATGTGGTTACAGTTGAAGGAACAGATGCCTTGAACAATAAAACAGAAATAGCTGTTAATGTTGTGGTTAAAAATGTAAACAGGGCACCGGTGGTAGTCGATCCGATAGCTTCAAAAGGTATGGATCAGAGTGAAATGCCGGTGATGAACCTGGCTGAAATTATTGCAGATCCGGATGGAGAAGTACTTGAATATGAAGTTACTTCGAGCAACGAGGCTGCCATAAAAATTTACCTGGCCAGCGACGGACTTATTATTACAGCCGTTACACCTGGTAAATCTACCATAACCATAACCGGAACAGATGCAGCCGGATTATCTGCCACACATTCGTTTGAAGTGAGCGCTTATCCTACAGGATTTGAAAATTTAAGTACGGATAAAGCCAGTTGTTATCCAAACCCAACCAAAGGCAAGATTAGTCTGCTATTACCGGAATTATTACGCAATGATGCCTTAATTAAGATTACCAGCCTGAAAGGCAACGTGGTTTACGATCAGTTAAATTCAACCGGGGAAGCTAAGCAGGAAATTGATTTATCGAACATGACTGATGGAATTTACCTGATTAAAATCTCGAAAGATGATAATGAACAGGTTTTAACGGTAATAAAGAATTAGTATTTTCTGAGTATTTAGATGAAACCCTGCCGGAACTTTAAAGGAATGGCAGGGTTTTTTTTAAAAATTTGTTAATGAAATTATCAATTTTGTGTACTAGCATATATTTAAAGTCCTATTAAAATTGAGGCTTTAACTTCACCAATGAAAAAATACGAAAGATTAAATCGGTTTACCTGCCATTTTATTAATATTAAATAAGAAAAGCAACCAAAATTTTGATTGCTTTTCATTTATTTAAAATATTTCGTGATATTCTTTTTATTTCATTAATTCCTTAACCGCTTCTTCCAGTTGCTGATCGCGGCCGGAAGAGAGCAAATCGGGTTCATTGCGCACTTTAATATCCGGTTCCATCTGGTTATTTTCGCAGAATTTTCCATCCGGCATTCGCCAACCACCCATTGGTATTCCAAAATAAATGCTTGGATCAATCTGGGTTTCCCACCATACAAAAGTTCCCGTTCCAGGAATTGGCATACCAAGCGTTTTACCAATATTTTTGAGTTTATAGGCCATCGGAAACAGGTGGGCATCGGAATAATTACTTTCGCCAATAATCACGATAGAAGGTTTGATCCATTTTTCATCCGGCTCATATCCAACTGTTTGCCCGTGGGGTATCACATCAAAATATTTTTTCCCGCTTAAAAAGTCTGACAATTGTTCGTGAATATTTCCACCACCATTAAACCTGGTATCAATTACAAGCGCTTTTTTACCAAGGTTACGGCCTAAAGCTTCTTCGTATACAACCCGCATGCTTCCATCATTCATCGACCGCACATGGACATAACCAATTTGTCCGTTTGAAAGCTTTTCAACTTCTTTTCGTCTGTTGTTCACCCAGCGTTTGTATAATAATTCGTTTTCAGCCCCAAGGTCAATAGGTTTTACGGTTTCTTCCCATCTTGTATTTGTTGATACATCAAGCATAGAAAGTAAAGTAAGCTTATTGACCTTTCTGTTAAGCAGCCTGTAAAAATCAATACTATCGTTAATATCCTGACCATCAATTTTTTCAATAATGTTTCCTGTTTTTACTTTTGATTTTGCTTTGTCTATCGGTCCGCCTTGAATAACTTCTGCTATCTTAATCCCTTTACCAACGTAATTATAGTCGTAAAAAAGTCCCAATGAAGCGGTCTGATCTGAATTGGGCATATTAAAACCATACCCTGATCCGGTATGCGAAGCATTAAGTTCACCCAGCATTTCGCTCAGCATTTCAGTAAAATCGTAGTTATTATTGATATAGGGAAGGAATTTTTTATACTCCTTGTAGTAAAAATCCCAATCTACATTGTGCAGGTTTTCAACATAAAACTTCTCTTTCAATTGCCGCCAGCTGTGATCAAAAATATAAGCCCGTTCATCTGGTAATTTCAGAATCATTTCAGCATTGGTAGCCAAAGGCTCCATTTTCCCATCCTCTACGTTGATTTTTGAAACCTTACCATCGGCGAGTAAAAAGATAAATTTACCATCTTTCGACAATTCCATTCCCACAGAATTGGCTCCTATTTTGGTCAGAAGCTTAGGTTCTTTTTTTCTGATTTCAGTTACCCACAAATCATTTCCTTTTTCAAAACTGGTCAGGTAAAATAGCTTTTCGCCATCTTTTGATAACAGCCAGTCGTTTACCGATGAAGTATGAGTGGTTATTCTCAGTTTCCTTTCAGTAATATTATCCCAATCAATGGCAATGGGTTTAACGGTATCCGAATTTTCTTTTTCCGATTTGTTTTCCTTTTTGTCTTTTTTATCCTTTTCGTCCCCTTTTTTATCCTTATCAGTGTTCTTTTTCTCCTCCATCTCTTTTAAAAGGGCAAAATCTTCTTTCGAAAGCTGGAACTTGTCAAAAGCCTCCTTACTGAAAAACAAAGCAAATACATCACCTGTAATCAGATAGCCCGCCTGCTGACGCGATCCGGTGCGATCTGATCCATAAATCATCATTTTTCCTTCCATTCCCCATTTTGGCAAATAATCATTATAACCGCTCAAAGTCAGATCAGTAATTTGTCCTTTCCCATCAGCGCTGACAAGCCCAACTTCCGGGCTCATTACCCTTTCGGGGAGACCGTATTGTACAAGAAACCATTTACTGTCGGGCGACCACTGATAGTATTGATCGCCGTCGGCATAGGAGTAATTTTTATCAGCCGTCATAATGGTGCGGGATACCTTGGATTCAAGGTTCACAACTTTAAGTGTGACCCGGTTTTCAAGATAAGCCACTTCTTTGCCATTTGGTGAAAATGAGGGTTGGAATTCTTCAGCATCGGTGGCAATTACAGGCTCCTCTTTTAATACGGTAGAAGCATAAAAGTAAGGTTCCTCTTTTCGAACAATAGAAGTTTTATATACATTCCAGTTGTTGTTCTTTTCAGCGGCATAAAGCAGTGATTTTCCATCGGGACTGAAACTGACACTGCGCTCCTGCCAGGGAGTATTTGTAATTCTTTTGGTAATTCCGCCTTCTACACTGGCTACAAAAATTTCGCCCCTGAAAACAAATGCAAATTCCTTTCCGTTTGGTGAGAGGGTTGCTTCCCTGAAATTGTCATTTACAGGCACTACTTTATCAAGATTACTTCTCCCATCGTATGCTATATTGACCTCAAGCTTTTTTGGTTCCCCGCCCTGGGCCATGGTGTAAACCTGCCCATCAAAACCAAAACAAAGCATATTGTTTTTTGCGATACTTAGAAACCTTACCGGATGTTTCGAAAACTTTGTTAATTGTGTATTTTGTGTGGGATTTGAAATGGAACTTTTAAAAACGTTAAAATCACCGTTTTGTTCCGATAAATAATAATAATCGCTGTTGTTTGTATCAAATACAGGATTTCTGTCTTCACCGGCAAAGGTGGTGAGCTGGGTGTATTTTTTTGAAGAAAATTCATACATCCAAATGTCATGGGCTATGGACGAAGTATGATGTTTTCGCCATAAATTTTCATAGCCTTTCAGGTCGTGGAACAGAATTTTATCTCCGGTTGAACTTAAAACAGCATCAAGTGCTGGTGTTGGGAGTATCAGACCTACTTTTCCCCCACTTACCGGTACACTGTATAGTTCATTAATATTTCCTGAAGGGAATTGTGCATTCGTGACCAAATCCTGTCGGTTTGCCATAAAAAAGACCGCCTTGTCGTCGCCAGAAAAGGAGGTTGGTATTTCACCCCTGGAGAAGTAAGTTAGCCTTTTGGCTTCTCCGCCCGTTGAAGGCATTACAAAAACATCAAAATTCCCGTACCTGTCGCTGGCAAAGGCAATGGACTTTCCATCGTGGCTCCACACCGGGTTAAATTCGTACGACTCACTTAAAGTCAGAGGTATTGCCGTTCCACCCCCGGACGGAACGCTATAAATATCCCCTTTATAACAGAACAATACATTTTTTCCGTCGGGCGAAATAGATGGGTATCTGAGCCATAACGGGTTATTTTGCGCCATTCCCTGAAATATCAGCATTAGCGCAAAAAGCATTAATAAAATTCTCTTCATAATTTAAAATTTAAAAGTTACCGAATTAATTAAGTTAAACTCTAAAAGTAATAAAAAAAGTAATAGGGAATTGAAGGATGATGAGATATTTCCTTAGATTTTTGTTAAAAAGAATTGTGTTTTTTTGAAGATGAATTGGAAAAATAAGGCAGGTTGGCGACCTGTCAGTGACCAAAGGACCTGACAGGGATGAACCTGCAACAATAAATACCCGGAATGTCGGAAAATTCAGTTTTTATTTTCCGGTTTCATTATATTCAAACCAGTCAAAATCTGCAGGAACTGTTGATTTACTGCCGTTTCCGGTAGAAAACATGGCAATATATACTCCAGTGAATCCGCCTGCAACTTCCGATGAAAGGTATTTGGTTTCTATTTTGCCCATATCGGTCACAGATTTCTGACCAGCAACGTTGTACGTAAAATTGTACCATTCGGGTGTTCCTGAAACATACATAAATACTTCGCCATCTGGTATTATTTCTGTTTTTTCTGTATGAATTATATTTCCAATGCGGTACCGTAACTTTATAACCCTGTTGTTGTTTTCATAGCCAACCAGTAAATCGTAGTGGTGCTTTTCGTTCATCCAGACGGTTATTCCGGCTTCTTCATTTGTTTTTATAGGCTTAAAATCCATTATGGCCGAAGCGTTAAAACTGAAATGCTGTTGCCTTCTGCCAATCCAGGCGGGAGTGGAAGCCTGGTTTAAAGTAACTTCGTTTCCTTTTAAGCGAAGAAAACCTTTTTTTTCATTGAGTGACCAGGAATCAGGATCAGGATTTCGTAAAAAATTCCATTGAAGTGCAAGTTTTTCTCCCGAAAAATCATCTTTTAAAGCAACCGGTTTAAATGGGAACAACGGAAGTGTACCGGCTTTAACCACCGGACCTACCGTGTCAGCAGCACTTATTTCCGGCCAGCCCTGTTTATTCCAGGTCACCGGGGTTAAGAAGGTTTCCCTTCCCAAATGATGAAAATCGCCGCCTGATTTTCTGAACGCCAGGAAAACCATCCACCAGCTGCCATCTTTGGCCTGAACCATATCAGCATGTCCAGTGCCCTGGATTTGTAAATTCTGTCCGGCATGGCCCCGATGGGTCAAAATAGGATTATCCGGATTGGATTGATAGGGGCCCCAGATGTTTTTGCTCCGTGCAATGGTTTCCATGTGGCCGTACTCTGTTCCGCCTTCCGCTATCATAAGGTAATACCATCCATTAAGTTTATAGATGTGAGGGGCTTCGGGATACCTGCCTCCGGTTCCGCGCCAGATTTGCTTAACAGATGTAAGTAATTTTCCTGTTTTAATATTAATTTCCGAAAGGGCTATTCCATCCATTCCATCTACTGCTGCGTTGGAGGTGAGATAAACTTTATTGTCATCATCAAAAAACAGGGTAGGATCAATGCCGCCCTGCTTTACCCAAACAGGTTCCGACCATTCCCCGGCCGGATTAGCCGTGGATACATAGAAATTACCACCCCCCGAAACGTTGGTGGTAACCATATAAAAAATTCCATCATGGTATCTGATAGCAGGGGCATAAATACCCCCCGACGACCAGCAGTTTTTCAGCGGAAGTTGTGAATCTCGGGTCAAGCAGTATCCGATGTGTTCCCAGTTTATTAAATCTTTGCTATGGTAAACGGGTACACCCGGGAAATATTCAAAAGTACTTGTAACGAGGTAAAAATCATCGCCAACCCTGCACACGCTTGGATCAGGGTTGAATCCTGGTATTACCGGATTTGTAAAAAAGTTTTGCCCATAAGCAGGAAGAAATACAAAAATAATTGTCAACGAGAATAGAATTATTTTTTTCATAACTGGTTTTTTTATAGGATGACTTAGATTGAAGTGGAAAATTAATTATAAAAGTTGAATTTTGATAAATAAAAATCCAATTGGTATTCACATTTTTCTTTTATTTATTCAAGTTTTTATAATTCTCATTTAAACTGAATAAAAATAAATGTTTTTAACCGAATTTAATGAATGATTAATTTCGAAAAAATAGAATGAATACAAATAAAAAATCTATTGGTTATGAATATAAAAAAGGTTTTCTCCTTTTGGCCGGTTTTAATAATTCTAATGGCCGCTTCAGGATTGATTTCCTGGCGTTATAGCTTACCTGAAGTGCAATACCCTACCGGCGCCCCCGCAGGACATACTGGTTCTCCCGCTGATGGAAAAACCTGTACGGAATGCCACACTGGTTCAACCGGTGAATTCCAGGCAGGCTGGATAACTTCAAATATTCCGGTTACAGGATATGTTCCGGGTGAAACTTATACTATAACTGCCACTGTTACCAGTTCTGGCCGTTCTAAATTTGGATTCCAGGTTTCACCACAGGATGGTACAGGGAAACTTTTAGGAACGCTGAATTCAACTTCGGGCCAGACACAGCTTACAGGAAGTGATAAGTACATTACGCACACCAGTTCGGGTACAACAGGTTCAAATAGTTCAAAATCATGGACATTTAATTGGTTTGCACCTGCAAAAGGAACCGGGGAGGTTACTTTTTACGGCGCATTCAATGCCACAAATTCTGACAATGCCACCACCGGAGATATAATCTATACATCCAGTTTAACGGTATCAGAAAACACCACAGTGGGAATCGAAGATATTATTGCATCTAAAAAGGCAGTGAAAGTTTATCCAAACCCTACCTCTGATAAAATCAATCTTAAATACAAAATTTCAATAAATGGTTTAGTTGAAATTAAATTGTATTCACTTGGTGGGAAAAATACTTCTGTTTTGTTTTCAGGAAATAGAACTAAGGGCGAATACGATGAAAATTACAGCTTAAACAGGGCGGTAATTTCTAAAGGAATCTACTTTCTGGAAATTAAAGCAAATGGCAAAAGTTCGGTTGAAAAAGTTTTGATTGAGTAAATAACTTACCAGATAAGATTTATGATTATCATTATTGTCTTTGATTTTAAAGCCCTGGGATTAAGCAACTTCGGTTTTTTTTAAAAGCATTCACCTTAAACTTCCGGGATAAGTGTTAGTGAATTTTTTAAATGCCCTGTTAAATGAAGCAAGTGAGTTAAATCCTGAAAGACGGGCAATTTCATCGAGCGATTTATGATTATAATCCTTACTTCTTAAAATAACAGTAGCTCTTTCTACCCGGTATTTATTAACAAAACAGTTAAAATTCATCCCGAATTCATCATTTATCAGATTGGAAATATAGGTTCTGTTCGAAACGGTTTCGTGGCAAACATCCCAGATGGTCAAATCCTTTTTAAGGTAGATATTTTTTTCTTCAAAGCACCAAAGAAGTTTCTTTTTAAGATTAGGCGCAGTATAGTTGGTTTCTGATTCAAATTCCAAATCTTTATTTTCATTAATTTTGTTATTCAAACTCTCCTGCATCGAAGCCATTATATATAGTCCGGCAAACAAACAACTCACTGCAATATTTGTAAGAAAGCTTAGCCTGTCTAAATGCATATAACTGTTTATTAAAAAGGAATAGCCGATAATTGCAAACAAACCCCAGACAATCAGAAGTTTAAAAAATAAATTAACCCAGTTCAAATCAAATCCCGAGCCATCAGAAAATATCTGGTTTATGGTATGCTTATGTTTTTGTAGGATTTTTCGGATTCTGAAGAAATAAAATAACAGTTGGGCAAAGAAAACGAGTTTAAAGCCTATGAAAAAATTGATTAGAAAAAGATAAAACGGCTTATCAGGATGGGAAATGTTTTGAATAAAATCTATCCGCGTTTGGTAATTCATTTGAAAGTATAGCACGGTGCTAATACCAGAAATAAAAATGGCAGGGATAAAATGCAGTTTTAAGTATTTACTATTTTCCTTACACCGGGTAAGTGAACAGATGTAAAAATAGATGAGAGGAATTCCGATTGTCAGTAAACCAATGTAGACAGTGTGAAGATAGTTATATACCGCCAGGTTACCAATCTCCTTGAGGATATTAATTGCATAGAAAATTGAACCTACAAGCATAAAACAACAAAGAATCAGTTTAGCCTGATCTTTCTTCCAGCCTTTTATAAAAAGGTAAAGTGCAGTATTCAGGCTAACCACAAAAGGACTAAATATGGCTACCTCCCTGATTATACTATACATTTGATTATCAGATTAATGTAATTATATCAAATCGTAAAATCAAAAATGTACATGTTGATATATACAGATAAAAGGTACAATAAAAATTTATCGCTATTTTTAATCTTATTTAGAATGAAAAATAATAATATTCTGGAATATAAATGATTATAGGGTTAAACTATTTTACAAATTGTTCATGATTTAATTGAATGCCTAATAAAAATTCCGCTTAATATATGTCTGGATTCTATACCTGAAAGTATGATCCGGTTCAATCATAAAACAAAAACTAAATCTTAAACTTATGAAAACAAAAAAAATCATTCCAACATCGCTTATCTTTAGCATTTTAATCCTTTTATCCTGCCAAGGCTATAAAGTAACAGAAAAAAATACAATCAATCAAAGCAACAAGATAATCATAGGCACAATTGACAGTATTTTTTCGAAAAAACTAAATGAACAAAGGGAAATATGGGTTTATGTACCCAATGAATTCAATCCTTTTTATGGTAAAAAAAAATATCCGGTTGTTTATTTATTGGATGGAAGTTCGCATTTTTATTCAGTAGTTGGATTGGTAGATCAGTTTAGCATGGTAAATGGAAATATGGTTTGCCCTGAAATGATAGTGGTAGGAATACCCAATACCGACAGGCAAAGAGACCTGGCTCCAACTATACCAGATTCCTCAACAACTGACCCTGAAATTCTTAAAAACTCCTGTGGTGGCGAAATGTTTACCAATTTCATAGAAGAAGAATTGATACCTTATATTGATAAAAACTATCCGACTTTGCCTTATCGCACCCTAATTGGTCATTCGCGTGGTGGCTTGTTTGCAATCAATACCTTAATTCATCGTCCCTATCTTTTCAATAATTATATTGCCATTGACCCGTACCTTGAATGGAACAAAAAATGGGTGGTAGATGAATCCAGAAAATTGATTGGCAAAACGGATTTTAGTAAGAAATCACTTTATGTGTCTCTTTCAAATTTCATGGAAAAGGAAATGAAATTTACTGATATTGAAAAAGATACAACACAAGCAACTGCTTATACCAGGGCAATCTTGGAATTTACAAAACTGGCAGAAGCAAACCCTCAAAACAAATTGAACTTCAAATGGAAATATTATCCCGATGATGATCATGGAAGTGTTCCTTTGGTTTCGTCAATTGATGCCATGCATTTTCTATTCTCCTGGTATAAGTTTAACATGTGGAATAAAATACTTGATACCACGCTGGTTTTAGAACAGGTTAAAAGTATGATTGAAAACTATTCAAAAACAGTTTCTTCCCATTTTGGTTTTGAAATAAACACCTCTGAAAGTCTTGCTAATACCTTAGGTTACTATTTTTTAGCTTATAAAAGAAATGAAATTGTTTATTATTTTTTCAATATGAATATTCAAAATTACCCTGATAGTCCAAATGCCTATGATGCAATGGGAGATTACTATCTGGCTCAAAAGGATACTGCATTGGCGATTGTGAACTTTAAAAAATCCCTGAGTTTTGGTAAAAGGCCTTTTACCATTGAAAAATTAAAAAATTTGGAGAAGAAAAAATAATATAATCGGTTCTAAGACATCCGATGTCTGACCATTTATAAATACCTGTTCTACAAATAATACTCAATTGACAATATTCACAAACCAATACAACAGCTATGAAAACAAAATCCATCATCACAATAATCCTAATTATGTCCTGTATACATGCATTTGGCCAAAATCAATCCACAGAATTATACATCCCACGTAACATCAAACAGGCTTATAAAAACGGCACTCGCTCCATGGACGGCAAGCCCGGTAAAAATTACTGGCAAAATTTTGGACGGTATGATATAGATATAACTGTTGTTCCAAAAGATCGTGCACTTGAAGGTAGTGAAAATATCACTTATTTTAACAGCAGCTCCGATACGCTTAAAAACCTGGTAATCAAACTTATCACGAATATACATAAACCAGGGGCGGTCCGTGAATGGACAGTAGATTCTTCATATTTGACAACAGGGGTGCATATAGATTCTTATACTGAAAATGATGTAACGAAACCATGGAAGGAAAATCAGTATACGAACACTTACCAAATAATTGATTTAACAAAACCTATAGTGCCTGGAGATTCCATCCAAATTTCTTTTCAATGGCACTATGAAATTTCCAGGAAAAGTTACAGGGAAGGAATGATAGATTCTACAACTTGCTTTCTTGCTTATTTTTATCCTCGTATAGCAGTCTATGATGACTATCAGGGATGGGATGAATCTGAATTTAACGATTGGTTGGAATTTTATAACGATTTCAATGATTATAAGCTGAGCGTTAAAGTTCCGAAAAATTATTTGGTTTGGGCCACCGGAACATTGCAGAATACCAATGAAGTGTTAATGCCTGAATATGCAAGCAAACTAGCTAATTCCATGAATTCAGATGAAATAATTCATATTGTAAGCAAAGAGGATTGGACTTCAAAAAAAATAACACAACAAAATCCAATGAATAAATGGAAGTGGCAGGTAAAAAATATAACCGATGCGGCGCTGGCAATAAGCGATCATTACAATTGGGATGCTTCAAGTGTGATTGTGGATAATAAAACAAAAAGGCGAGCCTCTGTTCAGGCAGCATACTGCGATACGGCTGTTGACTATCGCAGCATGGTAAGGTTTTGCAGGGAAGATCTGGCATGGTTCTCACATAACTGGCCTGGTATCTCTTATCCTTACGAGAAAACTACAATTTTCCAAGGCTTCGCTGGAATGGAATACCCGATGATGGTCAACGACGAGTCATACCTAGATACCATTGGCACAAGATGGATAGCAGGGCATGAGATCTCACATACCTATATGCCTTTTTATATGGGAATCAACGAAACCCAATATGGTTTTATGGATGAAGGCTGGGCCACAACTTTTGAGCTACTGATAAATACCGCAAATTTTGGTAAAGATAAAGCAGAAGAATTGTACAAAAAAGACAGGGTGGACGGATGGGCTCACAGTAAGCGAGGTTCTCATGATTTTTCTGCAGATACAGACTTGCCAATCATTGCGTTGGGCAATTCATTTTATGGAAATGTATTTAATGAATATGGTAAACCTTCTTTAGGCTACCTTGCTTTAAAAGATTTTTTAGGCGATGAAATATTTAGAAAATGCCTGCACGAATATATGAATCGCTGGCATGGAAAGCACCCCATTCCCTGGGATTTCTTCTATTCATTCAACAATGCCTCTGGTCAAAACCTCGATTGGTTCTGGAACAATTGGTTTTTCTCCAATAACTATATTGATATTGGTTTTCAGGATGTTAAAAAATCAGGAAATAGCTACAATCTAAAAATCGATAACATTGGTGGCATGGCTGTTCCATTTGATGTTGAGATAATTTATACAGATGGTTCCAAAGAAAGTATTCATCAAACTCCGGCTGTCTGGAAAGTCAATCAAAAAAACACTTCAATAAAAATAAATTCAAAAAAGCCCGTAAAATCCATGAAGCTCGAAGGCGGGATTTTTATGGATGCGGATGAAGAGAATAATGTGTGGGTGGGGAAGTAAAACCTTTAAAATCTACACTTTACAACTTATTCAATACCAATCTAAACACAAAGAAAGGAGGCGATTGATTTAAAATGTAAAAAATTCATTTTATTAAACTAAAAAATAAACAAAATGAAAACAAAAAAGCTAATTTACACAGCGCTCATTCTCATCTTCTCGTCCAGCCTGCTTAGTGCACAGGAAATTGACAATAACGAACTGGCAAAAAGAATCCTGACAAAAGCCTTTAATGTAAAGGAAGGCGATGTAATTGTAATTAATGGCGGACAACATACCCTGGATTTACTTGCAGCAATTTCAATGGAAGCTTCAAAATTAGGGGCTGTTGTAACAACCAGAATTAATACAGACAAGATTACCCAGTCTTATTTTCAGGATGTTCCGGAAAAATACTATGGAAATTCCACCCCCTATTTTATGAAATGGTTAAAACTGGTAAATGTCTGGATCAATCTGCCGGAAATCGAAAATTATGAGGCTGTATATAAGAACGTATCGGACGAAAAAGTAGCCAAAATGAACAAGGCTAATCAAAGTTTTTTAGATACTTATAACACTTTCAAAATTAAAGGCGGTTATGTTGAATACCCCACTAAAAGTATGGCCGATGTGTATAAAATCGATTTTGAAGTTTTCAAAACAATGCAATGGAACGCAATCAATGCCGACTATACTAAAATTTCTGAAAATGCTAAAAAGATTGAAAAACTGCTAAAAGCTTCAAAAAAGGTTGAAATTACAACTGAAAAGGGAACACAGCTTAGTTTTTCTGTAACCGGAAGGCAATGTGTCATTGGCGATGGAATGATAGATAAGGAAGATGAAAAAAGTGGCCTCTTTGTAAGAAACTGGCTGAGCTTTCCTGATGGAAATATTTATGTTTCTGCAATTGAAAATTCAGGTAACGGTAAAGTATTTGTGCCTAAAGATGTCTGTAATTATGAGCCCCTGGAGAATGTTTCTTTCAATGTAAAAAACGGAAAGCTTTCAGACTATAAGGCCGAAAAAGGAGGAGATTGTTTCATGAAAAGCTGGAACCAGTACACAGGACCAAAGGACATGATTAGCGGGTTTCAGATAGGATTGAACCCCGGGCTGAAAGTAATGGAAGACAATGCAGAATACCGGCCTGCCAATGCAGAGGGCATGGTTTATATCGTTTTTGGAGATAATTTCCTGGGCGGTGGTAAAAACAAGGTAAATGGGGCTTATGCTTATTGGTTTCCGATAACAAATGCCACCGTTAAAATTGATGGAAAAGTGTTGGTCAAAGACGGAAAGTTAATGCTTGATTGATTTGAACATTGATTTAACTAATAGCCTGTATAAGTTGAAGACAGCTACAGGCTTTAGTTTCATAGTTAAAATAAACTTTAAATATTAAAAATTTATTAATCTTTAAGACTAACAAAATGAAAAAATCAATTTACATCACATTACTCGCAGTGCTTTTAACTACAGCCTGCAAACCAAAGAACGAAACTGCAAATGTTGATACTGCTGCAGCAAAAGAATCGGTAAACAAAATTCTGGATGATTATCTAAAGGCTTGGAAATTAAAAGATACTAAAGCAATTGCAGAATTATTTAGCGATGATGGCCTTTATCTGGGAACCGATCCTAGTGAATTTTTTGATAAAAAAAAGATGATGGAAATTTTTTCACAGCAATTTGCCGATACATCTGTTAATTACAATTATACAGTTGATAAACGAGAAATAAAGATTGCTAAAGATGGAAACTCGGCTTTGGTTGCAGAGCAGTTTTCAATTACAGATTTTAGTTCAAAGATTCAAATCCGATTAATCTCCCAACTGATTAAAGTTGATAATAACTGGCAATACAATTTTATCAGTTTTGCATTAATTCCTAAAAATGAGGATTTAGGTAAAATATTTAAGGCAGTAGAATAAAATTAAAAAATAGAAACAAGAAAATGGGGGAAAGTCAATTAATTAAAATAAAACTATGATAATAAGAACATTACTTAACATTTAAATCCAAACAAAATGAAAAAATCAATTTACATCATGCTAATGGCCGTAACCTTGTTTACCGCCTGTAAATCAAACAATTCAAATGTAGATACCAAAGCCGAAGCGGATGAAATCCGTAAGCTTGAGGATCAGTGGACGGCGGCTTTGCAAACAAAAGATCTGGAAAAAACCATGAGTTTTTTTGCGACGGATGCGGTTGGCATGTCAACAGATCAAGCTATTATTTCCGGCATTGACAGCCTCAGGAAAAAACAGGAAGAGGCATTTGCAGATACCACTACCATTTGGGATAAGTTTTCGTGGACCAATGAATCTGTTGAAGTTTCAGCTTCGGGAGACCTTGCCTATGTGCGTGGTTCAAGCAAATTTGCGGTAAAAACGCCCGTTGGCATTGTTGAAGGCACTGGAAAAGGTATCGATGTCTGGAAAAAGATTGATGGAGAGTGGAAGGCCGTAGCAAGTATTGGCAACGGAGATAAGGCCTTAACAGTCATGAGAACTTCACCTGCATTGGTTGCAGAATTTACAAAAATTGAAGAAGACTGGAACAAAGCATCCCTTAAGAAAGATGAAAAAGCCATGGAACAACTATTTGCAACTGAATATGAATCAACTGGTGATGAAGGATTAACAGGTAAAGAAAAGGATATCAAAAACATAATTTCCGATAAGTTTAAAATACTAACACCACAAGTATTAAGCAATATCAAGGTAAATGTATATGGAACTGTTGCAGTAGTAAAAGGACTTAATACAGTAAAAGCAACTTACGAAGGAAAAGATATAAGTGGCTCTTACTATTTTGTTGATGTATTTGTACAGCGCGATGGACGCTGGCAGTGTGTTTCAACCCAGGGAACCAAGAAAAAATAATTTGACTGGCCCTATGTCTTAGTAAATGAATAGAAAAAAGGGCTTTGTTAAAATATGATAAAAGATTGTTTTTTAACTCCGTGACCCTCTTTTTATTCTCTGTGATACTCTGTGAAACAGTTAACTACACAGAGTTACACTGAGATGATGCAGAGTACCACTGAGTTTTGAAACAACCTTTTTTGGAAATACCAACAATTGTATATCAATAATTGAAAAAATACTAATTATTAACCTAAATTATTAAACTCTAAATACTTAACTATGAAAAATATTTTTTACCTAAGCATTGTCGCAGTATTCTTTTTTACTGCCTGCACCAGCAAAAACCAGGATTCCAAATCCTTATCAGCCGAACAAAAAAGTTGGATCGATAAAGCCAACCGCTACGAAAAAAATGGTTGGATAGCTGTTCATCTCGAAGGAACTTCCGATGCCATTGGTTTTCAGCATGGATACCTGCTTGCTGATGAAATCATTGACCTCCGTGGCGCCTTAATTATGATGAATGAAAAAACAACAGGTAAAAACTGGGAATTTTTCCGTAATGAATCCGAAAGGCTTTTCTGGTCTAAAATTCCAGAAGAATACAGGAAAGAGCTGGATGGAATAGTTTCGGGAGTAAATGCCAGGTTTGAAAAAGATACCATTGACAGAAAAGACCTGATTGCCATGAATTCTATCATTGAAATGGCCGCTTATTATGTTCCCTGGCACGATTCACAAACCAATCCAACACCACCCGGACATTGCAGTGCCATTGCCGCAACCGGCTCGTGGACAAAAGACGGCAAAATTGTGATGGCACATAGTTGCTGGACAGATTACGTAACAGGGCAAAGGTGGAATGTTATCCTGGATATTGTTCCTGAAAAAGGGAACAGGATATTGATGGATGTACTGCCCGGATTTATTCACAGTGGTGACGATTTTTATATAAACAGCGCCGGACTGATTGTAACAGAAACCACAATAACCCAGTTTGGTGGTTTCGACACAACCGGAATTGCAGAATTTATACGTGCCCGGAAAGCCATTCAATACTCTTCGTCAATTGATGAATGGGTGGCCACCATGAAAGAAAAAAACAATGGTGGCTATGCCAACAACTGGCTGATTGGAGATAATAAAACCGGTGAAATTGCAAACCTCGAGCTGGGACTAAAAAATCAAATCCTGCAAAAAACTAAGGATGGTTATTTTGTTGGCGCTAATTTCCCGGTTAATGAAAAGCTGATTAAAGAGGAAACTACCTTCGATGTAAAAGACTTAAGCACTTCGCCCAATGCACGTAAAATAAGATGGGAAGAACTGGTAAAACAGAACATGGGCAAAATTGATGTGGATGCCGCCATGAAATTCATGGGCGATCATTACGATACCTGGCGCAAACAGGATAAAGTAAGTGGCCTTTCGCTTTGTGGCCATTTTGATGTTGACGAAGTAGCAGCAACTTATTGGGGATCTACCAGCTTTTATCCCACAGGCGCAGTACAGGCCAAAGCTACCGATGGTTCGCTGGCAAAAGATATGAAACTCTGGGCAATCATGGGACATCCATGTGGTGAAGCATTTATTGCCAAAGATTTTCTGGCTGCCCATCCCGAATTCAGCTACCAAAAAGAATTTTTGCGCGATATGCCGGGGGAGAAGTGGGCTTTGTTTACTGCTGGGGAAATAAAATAGACATAAAAGATTTTACTGATTGAATGGAGTATTTACTAACCTTAAAAATCCTAAATCATGAAAACAGAAAAACTAACAATCATAAAAAGATTATCTTTTTTGACTGGAATGATATTGGGCATAATCAATTGCAATACTCTTCAGCAGGGTGTAATAGTTGAAAAATGGTATGAATTGCCAAACCTTAAAAAAATAAGTATGTATGAGACCACTTTTGTTAATAATCAGATTTACAAACACAATGTAAATTACCTGATTAAAGATGGTCAGGATTTTTGTATTAAAATAAAAAGCCTGAACAAAAATAATAGAGAAAAGTTCAGAACCATTTATTTACAAAAAGAATGTTGGAACAGTGTTTCAGTGGGCCAGGAATTTAAACTTTCAGACAAATGCTATACTTATGATAATACCCTGAATTTGATACCTGAAAACTCAGTGGCAGTTAGATTCCATTAAAGATTATAATATTCACTTAAAATCCTAAACTATGAAAAAGATTATTTATTATCAAAAGTTTATCCTTGCAATATTCGTCACTATTTCAGCTTGTACACTGCCCAAAACGGAATTAAGCGATAATGAAAAAAACGTTATTGAAACTGAAGTGGAAAGGATAGTCCACAAAATTTATTACGAACAGTATCCTGCACTTGACTACAAAGGTACTTTGGCATTCAGTTCGAAAGTTGCTTTTAATATCGAGGGAATGTCATCCTACGATCCAAATGATTCAATTACCGAAAAGTTTTATGCCGAATATTATGCAAAACTATTAAAGAGGGAAGCCACGGTTCAGGACCTCAAAACTGAAGTAATATCTTTAAATTCAGCATATTCAACTTTCAGATTGAATATAAACGATTTTTATAAAGATTCTGAAGATATACGCACTATAAATGCCATGTGTACCATTATTTTAACAAAAGAAGCTGATGGTTGGAAAATCAAACATGAACATCTTTCATACCAATAAAAACGCTGTAATATAAATAATTTTAAATGATGAACGAATACCAATACTAATTTAAAAACTACAAAACATGAAAAATCTATTCAAACTAAGTCTGCTTGTCCTAATTGTGATGATGAGCTGCAAAACAGAAAACAAAAATGAACTTGAAGGTGCATGGAAAATGGTCTATGCAAAATGGGTTTTTGGTGATACCCTTAAATACGAATTCCCTGGGAATTTGAAAATTGATCAGGTTAAAATATGGTCGGGGAAATATATTGTTTTTGCAGGTCCATTTACAGCGGATACCACAAAAGGTAACAATTATGGCTGGGCAACTTATAAATTGGATGGTAAGAAATATCGGGAAGTTTACAAGGGCGAAAAAGATTCAATGGTTTATAAAATGGTATTGGAGATAAGAAACGACACCCTGATTCAATGCTGGCCTGCTGATGATAATGGAAATGTTGATGAAAAGAATTTGAATATTGAGAAGTATGTGAGATTGGATTGATAACGGGTTTGATCTTAATTATAACTTTTTTAGTAAATTAGGATAAATATTTGTATCCGGACTTTTTAAACACCAACGGGTCTTAAAGACACCGTTGGGTTTTCAGTAAGCTAGAACCCGCCGGTGTTTGTAAAACCCGGTGGAGGTAAAAGTAAAAATAAATCATTTTCAAATTTAATTTTATATCCAATCAAAATGAAAAAAAACCAACTACACAAAATAGGAATTTTATTCCTTGCATTGCTTCTTTGGGGCAGCCAAAGTTTCTCCCAATCCATTTTTGGAAAATGGTGGGGACTGGTTAAATCTCCAAACAATGAATTCAGGCTTGTTTTACAGGTTGATAAAGAAGGGGATATCTTCAAGGCAAGATTGTTTAGTCCTGACCGATCTCCTGATCCCATCATTCCGGCCAGTTTTAACTTCAATTTTCCTGACCTGAAATTCGAACTGTCAACCCGAAATACAAAATACGAAGGCAATGTTGATGCAAAATATTCAAAAATATCTGGAATTTATAGTCAAACCGGGTATTCGGTCAGCCTTAATTTTACCCGAGATTCAATTCCACCTTCTCAAACCAGCATTGTCAGTATACAGAATAAATATACCAAAACTGAAGTATATATTACCATGCGCGATGGCGTAAAATTATTTACCTCTTTTTATATTCCGAAAGACAGCACAAAAACCTATCCTATGCTGATGTTCCGGACTCCCTACAATATTGAACCGGGCGGTGAAAAGAATTTCAATTATTTTTTGTCAGGATATTACAGATACGTAAAAGAAAATTATATTCTTGTATTTCAGGATGTTCGCGGAAGGTATATGAGTGAAGGCGAATTTGAAGATATTAGGCCATATAACCCAAACAAAAAAACAAATAAAGATATTGATGAGGCAAGCGACACGTATGATGCCGTTGACTGGCTGATAAAAAATGTGCCGTATAACAATGGAAAAGTTGGGGTAACCGGGGTTTCTTATCCTGGGTTTTATTCAACCATGGCCATATTAAGCGGTCATCCTGCCATAAAAGCCGTATCGCCCCAAGCGCCTGTAACTGCCTGGTTTATGGGGGATGATTTTCACCACAACGGGGCCATGTTCTTGTTAGATTGTTTTACTTTTTACAGTTCGTTCGGAAAACCAAGAAATGGACTTTCACGCACCGGGCCCTCAGGTTATAGATGGAAGGTACAGGATAATTACCAGTTTTTTCTTGAACAAGGCAGTTTAAGTTCTATAAAAAAGAAATTTTTTGCTGATACTTTGAAATTCTGGAACGATGCATTTGCTCATCCCAATTACGATGAATTCTGGAAAACGCGTGATCCTCAGCAACATCTTAAAAACATAAAACCAGCAGTAATGACCGTTGGTGGCTGGTTTGATGCAGAAGATTTATACGGTGCGCTTCATATTTATGGTTCAATTGAAAAGCAAAATCCTTCAACACATCCCAATTATCTGGTTATGGGCCCCTGGTCGCACGGTCAGTGGTCATCGGGTAAAAGTGAAAAACTAGGCAACATTTCCTGGGGACAGGATGCCAATAAATCATACCAGGAGCTTGAAGTTAAATTTTTCGATTATTATTTGCAGGATATAGGTGATGCGGGTTTCGATGAAGCCACCATTTTTATTACTGGCGAAAACCAGTGGAAAACTTTTAAAACCTGGCCACCGATAAATGTTGAAGAGAAAAAACTCTATTTTCAGCCCAATAGAAAACTATCGTTATCTGCTCCGGTTGAGACAAGCGCATTTGATGAATATATGACCGATCCCAACAAGCCTGTTCCCTATTCCGAAAAGGTGCATCAAAGGCGAACCCGCGAATACATGACAGACGACCAGCGCTTTGCATCAAAGCGTCCGGATGTGATGGTTTATCAAACCGATGTTTTAACTGAAGATATGACTTTTGTCGGCCCTTTAAATGCACAGTTATTTGTTTCAACAACCGGAACCGATGCCGATTATGTGGTGAAACTGATTGATGTTTTCCCTGAAGATTTTAAAGCAGATCCTGATCAAAAAATCGAAATTCCAATGGGTGGCTATCAAATGCTGGTCAGGGGTGAAGTGATGCGTGGAAAATACCGCAACAGTTTTGAAAAACCCGAAGCTTTTATCCCAAATAAAATTACAGAAGTCAAATTTGAAATGCCTGATATTGCCCACACCTTTAAAAAAGGGCACCGGATTATGGTTCAGGTGCAGAATTCGTGGTTTCCGCTGGTTGATCGTAATCCGCAGAAATTTGTTGATATTTATAAATGTACCGAAGCTGATTTCCAGAAAGCCATGCAGCGGATTTATTTTGATAAAAAGAATAGTTCGAATATTAAGGTGAATGTGTTGAAATAAGGTACATTATATATGATTTTGATTTTTGAAAAATTGTTTTTGGCCAGGATTTTTTATAAAACTGAATTTTTTTTCAAGTATTTGATTCAGTTTTAAATATAACTGCTATCTTTAATTGTAATTCTATGGAAGTGTTATAGATTAAATCATTATATCCAAAAAAAACATTTATGAAAAAATCAACAATTTTAATTATTCTATTCCTTATCGGTCAAACATTTTTATTTGCACAAGGAACCCGCTTACTCAGGCAACCTGCGCTGAGCGATAAGCAAATAGCCTTTACGTATGGCGGTGATCTATGGATTTGCGATTTAGGATCAAGTGAAGCCCGAAGACTAACCAGCACACCCGCCGTGGAAAGTGATCCTCATTTTTCACCGGATGGCAAATCGATTGCATTCACATCCAACAGATCAGGGGTAGAAGCTATTTATGTTTTGCCTGTTACAGGCGGAACTCCAATTCGCCTTACCTGGTATCCTCAACCTTCTAATGCTTGCGGATGGACACCCGACGGGAAAAAAGTTCTTTATTCAACTTCGCGTGAAACTGCGCCGGTTGGATTTAACAGATTATGGACGGTGCCTGTTAACGGCGGACCTTCAGAATTAATTCCTGCTCCGCGTGGAAACAAAGCTTGTTATTCACCCGATGGTAAAAAAATAGCGATTGAACCAATTTCAAGATGGGATGTGGAATGGAGAAATTACAAAGGGGGACAGAATACATCCATCAGAATTTTAGATTTGGATAATTTAGGTGAGGTTTTATTGCCAAACGAAAGAACCATGGATTTACAACCAGTCTGGCTCGAAAATACAATTTATTTTCTTTCTGACAGGGACAAGGTGATGAATATTTGGTCGTATGAAACAGGCACTGGTACTTTAAAGCAAATTACTTCATTTAAAGGTTCTGATATTAAATCATTAGAGGGTTATGGTAAAAACCTGGTTTACGAACGTGATGGATATCTTTACTTGTTCGATTTACAAACAGCCAATTCAAAACAACTTGAAATAAATGTAAACGGCGATTTTCCCTGGTCAGAAACTGTTTGGCAAAATGTGAGCAACATGATTCAATCTGTTTCATTATCAGCCACAGGTAAAAGAGCTTTGGCTGAGGCAAGGGGAGAAATTTTCACCATTCCGGTTGAAAACGGGAGTGCACGGAATCTCAGTAAAAGCTCTGATGCAGCTGACCATGCCCCTGTTTGGGCACCCAATGGCAGTCAGGTGGCCTGGTTTTCTGATAAAGGGGGCAGTGGATATGCCTTATTGATTGCCAACCAGGATGGTTTATCTGAACCAAAAAAAATAAATATCGGTGATTCAAAAATGGCCTGGGAGCCGGCCTGGTCACCGGATGGAAAAAAAATTGCGTTTGAAGACGACGATGTGCGGATAAGGATTGTGGATGTTGATAAAGGAACCATTGAAACTGCTGATACAGGGGGAACAAATATTGAACGTGGAGGAATGGGACTAACCTGGTCCTTCGATTCAAAATGGCTCGCGTACAGTAAAACAGGGGCCAATAATTTCAGGCGGATTTTTGTTTGGAATGTTGAAACAAAGAAAAAGACTGCCATTACCGATTTTATGGCCGATTCTTATTCACCTGCCTGGGACAGGGACGGGAAGCACTTGTATTTTCTTGCAAGTACTGACCTGGGACTCGGATCCGGGTGGGCTAATACAAGCGCAATGGGTGCATCGCCAAACTACGCAGTTTACCTTATTAATCTTAAAAGTGATGAAGTTTCCCCATTTAAACCCTTAAGCGATGAAGAATCTGATTCATCGAACGTTGCAAAAGATCAGAAGTCAAAAGCTGAGTCAGATAAAGCCAAAGAAAAAAAGAAAAATGATGAGGAAAAAAAAGACATCAAAAAACAGGAACCGGTTAAGATAGACTTTGAAGGTATCGAAAGAAGGACAATTGCCCTGCCACTGCCATCGAAGAATTATTTCCAGCTCTTTAGCGGTCCGGCAGGTTCGGTATTTATTTGGGAAAGGTCAAGAGAAAACTGGTCAACCATCTTAAATAAATTTAAACTGACCGATAAAAAATCTGAGGTTTTTGTTTCAAATGCCCAAATCGTAACTATTTCGGGAGATGGTAAAAAAATGCTGGTTTTAACCGGAGGTGCATGGAAAGTGGTTGGAACAGAAAATCCTCCGGGCCCGGATACAAAAATATTAAATATGACCTTAAGGATGCAGTTGGACAGGATTGCGGAATGGAAACAGATGTTTAACGAAGCCTGGCGTTACGAAAGGGACTATTTTTACGATCCGAATATGCATGGACGAAACTGGACGGAAGTATATGAACGCTATAATCCATTAATTCCCTACATAAAACATCGCTGCGATTTAACATACATTCTTGATCAGGTGAATGGCGAATTGTCTGTGGGACATAGTTTTGTATTTGGAGGCGATTATCCGTCAGTGGATACATCTAGGGTTGGACTGATAGGGGCTGACTTATCGGCAAAAAATGGGTTGTGGATGATTAAGCACATTTATACGAGCGAAAGTTGGAACCCGGGTTTAAAAGCACCTCTCGACAGGCCTGGATTAAAAATTAAACCCGGTTATTATATTTTGGAAATTGATGGTAAAAAAATTACCGATAAGGATGATCCCTATAAATTTTTAGATGGTACTGCTGACAGGCAGGTACTTCTGCTTGTTAATTCCAGGCCAACATCAGAAGGAGCATGGAAAGAAACTATTGAAACGGTGCAAAGTGAATATTCTCTCCGGCAAAGAGCCTGGGTTGAGGATAACCGGCGATATGTCGACAGCCTTTCCGGTGGAAAACTGGCTTATGTCTGGGTTCCAAATACAGGTGGAAATGGGGTTGTTTCTTTCAACAGGTATTTGTTTTCGCAGCAGGACAAGTTAGGCGCTGTAATTGATGAAAGGTTCAATGGGGGCGGTTTACTGGATGATTACATGGTTGATTTGATGACCCGCAAACTAAGGGCAGCAATTACCAACGAAGTACCTAAAGGTAAACCTTTTATGCTACCTGCTGGGATATTGGGTCCAAAGGTTTTATTAATTAATGAACTTTCAGGCTCTGGTGGTGATTTTTTCCCTTGGGTGTTCAGGCATCAGAATGCAGGACCACTTATTGGAACCAGAACCTGGGGCGGATTGGTAAAATCATCTGTACATTATTCCCTTGTTGATGGGGGGGCATTAACAGCACCTGATAATGCAGTATTTGACCCGGTGAAAAAACAATGGATTGCTGAAAACGAAGGGATTGCACCTGATATAGAAGTAATTTTAGACGCAAAATCTTTTGTAAATGGAAAAGATCCTCAATTGGAAAGAGCAGTAAAAGAAGCCCTTTTATTACTGGAAAAAGAAGGTGTCAAATCAATTGAAATACCTGCTTTTTCAACTCCTGCAAAGTAATTTCAGGGAAATGTAAATTATGAAATTTGACGCAATGATTTTTTCTGAATTATGCATTATGATATAGATAATTTTTTTATATTGCGGTTAGCGTTACAAAATGTTGAATCCTATTAAAATATAATTTCCTGTTCTAATCTTAAAATTATTGAAAATGAAAGAAACCATCAGTTTTCAGTTAAATGGAAAAAAAACGGAAATATCCATTGAACCCGAACAAACGGTTTTGTGGGTTTTACGGAATAATTTCAATCTCACCGGAACCAAGTATGGTTGTGGGATTGGTAATTGCGGGGCATGCACTGTCCTTGTCAATAACAAAGCTGAACGTTCGTGTATGTTAACCATGGCAGATATTTCCGGGAAGGAAATAGTAACCATAGAAGGTTTGCTAAAAGACGGACAGTTACACCCTGTACAGAAAGCCTTTGCTGAACATAATGCCTTACAATGTGGCTTTTGTACACCCGGTATGATAATGAATGCCACTGGTTTATTAATTGAAAATCCATCTCCCTCGGAACAGCAGATTATAGATGGAATGGAAGAAAACCTCTGTCGCTGTGGTGCGCATGTAAGAATAATTGAAGCTGTCAAAACTGCTTCTGTTGAAATGAAAGGAGGAAAATAGCCATGGAAGGAAAAGATAAATACAACGAAGGCCTTTTAACCAAAAAAGGGAGCCTGAAATTAGACAGGAGAGATTTTCTTAAACTCGCCGGAGGAGGAATATTTATTTTATTACTTCCCAATTGTTTGTCAGGTGAAAATGAAAACGAACTGTCAAAAGACTTCAATGCTTTTTTGCAGGTAGGTGAGGACGGAACCATTACCTGTTTTACAGGAAAAATTGAGATGGGACAGGGAATACACACAGCGTTGGCCCAAATGATGGCCGAAGAGTTGAATGTGCAACTGGAGAAAATTAAAATGGTAATGGGCGATACAGATCTTTGTCCTTATGACGCAGGCACCTGGGGATCATTATCAATCCGGGAATTTGGACCACTCATGGTTGTGGCTGTTGCAGAGGCAAAAGCAGTTTTACTTGAGTTGGCTTCCGACAAACTGAAAGTTCCGGTAAACCAGCTTGAAGTCAAGGACGGAGTAGTGTTTGACACGAAAAACAATACTTCAACTGTTTCGTATGCTGAACTAACAAATGGGAAAAGAATTAACAAATACCTGAGCAAAAAACCAACACCCGAAGACTACAATAAGTACACTATTGTTGGGAAATCAGCCAACCGTCAGGATGCTTTTCTCAAGGTAACCGGACAGGCTAAATATACAGGCGACCTAAAACTTCCGGGAATGGTATTTGCCAGGATTTTGCGGCCCCCATCGCATGGTGCAAAGTTAAAATCTGTCGATTTCTCAGAGGCTGAAAAAATTGAAGGGACTAAAGTGCTTCGGGAGGGCGATTTAATTGCCGTTACGCACGAAAACTGGGACAAAGCCGAAGAGGCGCTGAAATTGATAAAGGCCGAATATACCTTTGATGAATTGAAAGTAGACGATAAATCCATATTTGAATGGATGTTAAAGGCTGAAACCGATGGCAAAGTAGATGCATCTGCCGGCGATTTGGATGCCGGTTTTAAAGGTTGTGATAAAATTGTTGAATCAGAATTTCATGATCCCTATATTGCACATGCCCCTATTGAGCCGCATACGGCCTTAGCACAGTTCGAAAATGGAAAACTGACTGTTTGGGCATCAGCCCAATCACCTTTTGGATTAAAGGATGATTTAATTCGCGAGATGAAATTAACATCTGATAAAGTAAGGGTAATTGTCCCTTTTGTAGGTGGAGGATTTGGTGGAAAGATTGATCACCGGCAAGGAATAGAAGTGGCTAAACTTGCAAAACTGGCAGGCAAACCTGTAATGCTTAATTGGACCCGGAATGAGGAGTTTTTTCACGATACTTTCCACCCTGCCGGGGTGATAAAGGTGAAATCGGGAATGGATAAATCCGGCAAGCTGTTTGCATGGGATTACCATGCCTATTTTTGCGGAACCCGCGGAACTGAAGTTATTTATGATATTCCGAACTTCAAGGTTTTTGATCATAATTCAAAAAACGGGGCGCCTCCGGTTCATCCTTTTGCGACAGGTCCGTGGCGTGCACCTAATAACAATACCAACACTTTCGTCCGCGAAGTTCAGGTAGATATTATGGCCCATGAATTTGGCGAAGATCCTGTGGAATTCAGAATTAGAAACCTCAAAGATCAAAAAGCGATTGATTGTATTAAAAAAGCTATAGAATTATTTGGCTATACGCCTGCAAAAGGCCCTAGTGGAAGAGGGTACGGAATTGCACTGGGGCTTGATGTTGGAACCTATGTAGTGCAGATTGCCGAAGTAAAAGTTGACAAATCCACAGGAAAGGTAAATGTTGTAAGAATAGTTTGTGTGCAGGACATGGGCTTGTGTATTAACCCACTAGGTGCTACTTTACAGATGGAAGGTTGCATTACAATGGGATTAGGATATACCCTGGCTGAAGAACTGCTTTTTGAAGGTGGAAAAATTCTGAATCCTTCTTTTGCAAAATACCATATTCCAAGGTTTTCGTGGCTGCCAAAGATTGAAACCCACATCATTCAAAGGATAAACGAACCACCGCACGGAGGTGGTGAACCCGCTATTATCACAGTCGGGGCAGTTGTTGGCAATGCAATTTTCGATGCAACAGGGGCAAGAATGTTCCGAATGCCTATGACACCGGAAAGAATACTGGAGGCCCTCAAACAAGGGTAGTCATATAGCGTATATTAGAAAAGAGGGGGGACAGTGAACAATCTATTCCCCTTCTTTTCCGGATTTTCTTATTCGCATTAATATATTTACCTTTCCGGGGTTTTATGCTTATTTGGTATTATGAAGAAATGTTTTAAGATTAAATATTTTCTGGGGATTTTGGTAATTTTAGTTACCTTTTCGTGTGTTCGTACGAATATATCAATTGTTCCTTTCAGTGCGCATAAGTTAATATTGGTTGTTACAGATGGTTGGGATTCTACCGCAGCCAATATTTATCTGCTCGAAAAACAAGATAACAAATGGAATTTTAATGGTAAAAAATACAAAGGTGTTATTGGCCGGAATGGTTTTGGCTGGGGACTTGGTTTGCACGATTCAGTGGACTGGGAGAAAAGATTTCCATACAGGCCAAAGCTTGAAGGGGATTTACGTACACCGGCAGGGCTATATACCTTGAGTGACAGTGTAATGGGGTACGATTCAATTTTACCGGTAAATACAGCCAAAAGATATGTTCAATTACACGCCTCAATGCATGCTGTTGATGATACCTCTTCGCTATATTATAACCAGATTGTTGACACAAACAGTTTTCCATCGGGTTTCAGGAATTACTACAATTCATATGAAGATTTGGCCAACATGGGCCCTGTTTATAAATATCTGTTTGTAATTGAGCATAACAAAAAAAGGGTTAGGGGCAGGGGATCCAATATTTATTTTCACATCAGGAATACCAATGGAAAGGGAACAGGTGGATGCACCGCCGTGGATGAAAAAGATATACTCGAAATAATTGAATGGATTGATAATTCAACAGTTATTCTTCAACTTCCTGAAAAAGTATATCGTAAAATACACAGTGAAATAGGTTTGCCCGGAATTTAAAATTTGCGTTGGAACTACATAAATTAAGTTAAAAAAAGGTTGTAAATACTTTAAGTATGAGATTGACCAAATTATTTCTCGAGTTTTTCAACAGCGAAAAAGCCGGTGGATTATTATTAATTCTCATCACTATTATTTCAATAGTTTTGGCCAATTCAGGGTTCGGAGAAACCTATATTAATTTCTGGGCGACAAAAACAAATGGACATTCATTGCTGCACTGGATTAACGATGGATTGATGGCAATCTTCTTTTTGCTGATAGGTTTGGAATTGGAGCGCGAAGTGTACATAGGGGAATTATCTGATTTGAAAAATGCCACCTTGCCAATTATAGGTGCTTTGGGAGGAATGATTGTACCGGCATTACTATTTATTTCGTTAAATTTTGGGACTGAATATCAGGCAGGCGCTGGTATTCCAATGGCAACAGATATTGCTTTTGCTATTGGAATAATGTCGTTGTTGGGCAAAAGAGTGCCGGTTGCTTTAAAAGTTTTTTTAACTGCACTTGCAGTTATTGATGATTTGGGAGCCATTATAATTATCGCGGTTTTTTATTCTGCCACTCTGAATTTTACAAGTCTTTTTATATCCATTGGAATTTTTGTTTTTTTAGTATTTCTTAACCGGTTAAAAGTGCGCAATCTTTTACCTTATTTAGCAGGGGGAATTGCCATGTGGTATTTTATGCTCGATTCCGGCATACATGCCACCATTACAGGCGTATTGCTCGCTTTTGCCGTTCCATTTGGCGATGGGGGTGAAAAATCAACCTCTTATGTTTTGCAACATTTCCTGCATAAACCTGTTGCCCTCTTTATTCTTCCTTTATTTGCAATGGCCAATACAGCAATTCCAATCTTTAACCTTGATCCGGCCACTATTATCCAAAGCCATACCATAGGGATTTTTATTGGCTTGTTTATTGGCAAACCATTAGGAATTATTCTTTTTACCCTTATTGGCACAGCATTGGGATTATGTGCCCTTTCGCCCGGAATGAAATGGAAAAATATTTTAGGCGCCGGTTTTTTAGCGGGAATTGGTTTTACTATGTCCATATTTATTACCCTCATAGCATTTCAAAACCAGGATATTGTAAATAGCTCCAAAATTTCAATACTAATCGCTTCACTATTGTCAGGTATAACAGGTTTTTTATTTCTTCGCTATACACTGGGAAAAAATGCTGTGGCAAATGAAGTTTAATCCAACGAAAGCTAAAATATCTGTATTTTGAATCTGAAAACTGAATCGGAATATGGAAGTGAAATTTAAAATTAATCCAAAATCAAATGTTAATTATCAAAGTGTAACCCAATGAAAAATTTCTTTATTTCTATTTTACTGATAATCGTATTTGTAAATGTAAAGAGTTATGGTCAAAGTGATGAACTCGATAAATTAAAAAACCTTGTTGAAAAAGGGAACCTTCAAAAAGCACAGGCTTATTGCACCAAAGTAACCGGACCCATGTCAGAAAAATCAGCATCACGGTTTCACGCCGTTATGGCCAATGCCTATTACGATGCAAAAGAATATTCCCTTGCAGCTGAGGAAGTTCAAAAATCGGGTGATTTAAAGTTAGCCATTAAAATTGCCGATGTTTTTAATAATTCTTCCGATTCAGATTACAATCCTGAAATGGCAGCAACGCTATACAAATACGGCAAAGAATTCGATAAAGCCGGCAGAATTTTATTTAACCAGGGCAAATACAAAGAATCTGCCGCTACCTGTGCCTCAATCGCTCTAAAATTGAATTTTGGTGACAGTTTGTTTAACCAGGGCAAAATAAGTGAATCGCTTTATTTTTATACCAGGGCTAAATCGAAAGGAAAACTCTTTGACAATCAGAAGGTTTTAACCCTGGTATATGACAAAAGTGCATATAAAACTGCTTATATGATACAGGATTACAACGAAACAGGTTTTCAGATGTCCATACAGGGAACTGTAATTGATAAAATGGTAGAAAAGGGGGAAAACCAGTCGTTTATTAACTTTTTTCTCGACAGCCTTGCCATTCCTAAAAACAAACAGCAGGAAATTATGATTGAAGCATTTATCAATAACAATATGTTTGATAAAGCAATGAATTTTTGCATGGAGCAGAAAAATCCTGAACAAAATATCTGCTTAAGCTTCTATGCCGACAAAACCGAAAAAAATCATCCCGAAATAAGCGCCATGGTGAATAAAAAGCTGAACAGGCAACTGGTAGCGCAGGATTTATTAACCACTTACCTGATGAACGAAACGATGTTAATAAATAAAGAATGGCAATCGGAACCCGTTGATAAAACCATAATCAAATCATTTTATGATAAAACCAAACCTGCCATTGAAAAATGTGGTGAAAATTATTGCGATTTTATCAAATTTACCTCCAATAAATGCATTATAAAAAAGGATGAACTGCAAAAGGCCAATAATGTAAAGGCCGGGGATTATAAAAAGTCGGCTGATTTTTTACAGGCCGTTTTAAAATCGTATTGCAAATAATAATTAGCACCTTGTTTTATGAAAAAGCACGAATGGAAAAAAGACGAGAAACAAATTTACCTTCCTAAAAATCAACCGGAAATTATAGTAATTCCGGCTTTCAGGTTTTTTACAATAAGAGGTTCCGGAAATCCAAATCATCCGGAATTTGGAAATTATATTTCGGCACTTTATGCTTTGTCTTATGCCGTAAAAATGAGTCCGAAATCAGGAACCGCACCTTCTGGCTATTACGACTATACAGTTTATCCGCTCGAAGGGGTTTGGGATATTTCGGAAGAAGGGAAAAAAAACTACAAGGGTGTGCTGGACAAGGATACACTGGTTTTTGAACTGATGATTCGTCAGCCTGATTTTGTAACTCCTGATTTTGCCGCTAAAATGATGGAGCTGACCAGTAGAAAGAAACCCGATCCTTTAATTTCAAATGTTGAATTCAAAACAATAGCCGAAGGTAAATGCGTTCAAATGCTCCATTTGGGTAGTTATGATGATGAACCCAAAAGTTTTGCGATAATGAAAGAATTTACTGAAAAAAATGGATTAACAAGAAAATCGCTGATTCACAGAGAAATATACCTTTCGGATGCAAGAAAAACTGATCCGGAAAAATTAAAAACAGTGCTTCGTTTTTGCGTTGCATAGAAAATGTATCCGGATTCATTTTTTAATTATTTACCGGGGTAAAGTGATTTCAGATTTTTAGATCTGAATATTAAAAGTGGTAATTGGTATTATAAAATTCTAAAATCCATAAAAAAATCACCTGCATGGATAAATCAATTTCTGTCTGATTTTTCTTAGCCTGTCTAAATAAGAAAATAAAGATGGCAGATAAAATAATCCATTCTTTCACATATTTGCGATTTTAAAAATTAAAACAATAAACTTAAAAACAAACAAATGAATAAAACAGCATTAATTACCGGGGCTTCAAGTGGAATTGGTCTGGAATTGGCCAGGGTACACGCACGAAATGGCGATAATCTCGTTTTGGTAGCCCGAAACCTTAGTAAACTTAATGAATTAAAAACTGCACTCGAAAATCAGTACAAAGTTCAGGTTTATAATATTGCAAGGGATTTATCTTTACGAAACTCTGCCCAGGAGGTTTTCGACGAAATAAAACAAAAAAACATTGAAATAGATTACCTGATTAACAACGCAGGTTTTGGCGATTTCGGGATGTTTACTGATGCTGACTGGGGAAAAACAGAGCAGATGATTGACCTGAATATTCATACCTTAACCCATTTTACAAAATTATTTGCCGGAGAAATGGTGAAACGGGGAAATGGAAAAATAATGAATGTGGCCTCAACTGCTGCATTTCAACCCGGACCAACCATGGCGGTATATTATGCTACTAAAGCTTATGTGCTTCATTTTTCAGAAGCCATTGATAATGAACTGCGTGAGAAAGGAATAACAGTTACTGCATTATGTCCCGGTCCTACCAAAAGCGGTTTTCAGGATGCAGCTTCCCTGAACGAAAGTAAACTTGTTAAAGGAAAGAAACTTCCTTCATCCGGAGAAGTTGCCGAATTTGGCTACAAGGCCATGATGAAAGGGAAAACGGTGGCTATCCATGGCTTCATGAATTATTTAATGGCCAATATGGTTAGATTTTCACCTCGTTCAGTGATTGTTAAAGTAGTGCGTATGATGCAGGATAAATAATACTTCATTAAGTTAATTCTAAAACATTTTTCTGACAAAATAATTTTTGGTTTTAGGCTGGTAATAAAATCCGGACTTTTTATTATATAATAAGTAAATTTTAAGTTATGCCACCTACTTATTTTTTACTAATCTTAAAAATTCTTTAGATTGATGAATTATTCTGGATAAATAGATAAATTTTTATAAATGAATTTTAATTTAAATAAATTTTAGTAGAATCACAAATTGGCTAAAATAACTTATCCTGAACAATAAACATCTTTTTTTGTTTTACATTAAATAGAAAATCTTAATCTACTTTTCTTTAGGTTATTAAGAATAAGCAAATATGAAAATTTTACTTACCGGAACAACAGGCTATGTTGGGCAAAGATTAATTTCACCACTCCTGGAAAAAGGCCATGAGTTGATTTGCTGCGTTCGTGACAAAAAAAGGTTTAATGCACAAAAATATCAATCTGACAGGATAAAGGTTATTGAAGTAAATTTTTTAGAAAAGCAAACTTTATCCAATATTCCTGATGATATTGATGCTGCTTATTATATGATTCACTCAATGTCGACAGGAAATTTTGACTTTGCCAAACTCGAAGAAATTTCAGCCACCAATTTTAAAGAACGGATTGAGCAAACCAAAGCAAAACAGGTAATATACCTCAGCGGAATTGTAAACGACCAAAAATTATCAAAACATCTTTCATCGCGCAAGCTGGTGGAAGAAATTTTGTCGGCTGCCAGTTTCCATCTTACAACATTAAGGGCGGGAATAATTTTAGGCTCCGGAAGTGCCTCTTTTGAAATTATCCGCGATTTGGTTGAGAAATTGCCGGTGATGGTGGCTCCAAAATGGTTGAATACCAAAACCCAGCCCATTGCTATCCGCAATGTAATTGAATACCTTATTGGGGTTTTATTTAATGAATATTCATATGGTAAAAGCTTTGACATTGGCGGACCTGAAATACTGACTTATAAGGAAATGCTATTAAAATTTGCCAAAGTAAGGAAGTTAAAAAGAAGAATTATTACTGTTCCCGTTTTAACCCCCAAATTATCTTCTTACTGGTTGTATCTGGTAACTTCCACATCGTTTACCCTGGCTGCCAATCTTGTAAAAAGTATGAGCGTTGAAGTTATTTGTCGTGAGAATGATCTGAAAGATATGCTGGGCATAAAACTGATTGATTATGAGGATTCTATTCAACGTGCTTTTGGAAAAATTCAGAACCAGGAAGTGGTATCGAGTTGGAAAGATGCACTTTCTAGCAGCGTTTTTGATTTGGGAATTTCTAAACTGCTTGAAGTTCCGACTTATGGATGCTATATTGATAAAAGAAAAAGAAAATCTGATAACATCAATAACGCTTTAAACAAAATTTGGAGTATTGGTGGACAAAAGGGATGGTATTCGGCAAATTGGCTTTGGAGTTTACGTGGTTTTATCGATAAACTTTTTGGCGGAGTAGGGTTAAACAGGGGAAGAAGAAGCAGCAATACCATTTTCGTTGGAGATTCGCTCGATTTCTGGCGCGTAATCTATGCAAATAAAGAAGAAAAAAGGCTTTTATTGTATGCCGAAATGAAATTCCCGGGCGAGGCCTGGCTTGAATTTGAAATTAAAGATAATACAGTCTGTCAAACGGCAACCTACCGTCCATTGGGCATTATGGGAAGAATCTACTGGTATGCTGTATTGCCTTTTCATACTTATATTTTCAGTAGAATGCTTAAAGCAATTGCTTCGTAGTTTTTTTTAAATTGAATGAACATCTTATTTACTTTTTTGTTTAACATATAGTAAATTTAGATTAAACAATAATTTTCTAAACTGAATAAATTAAACAAAAAAAATGATAAAGCTCTATCACAAATCAGCTTTTAAGATTTCAAGGTTAATAACCAAAAGCTATAGTACTTCTTTTTCATTTGCCACCAGTTTGTTTGAAAAGGAAATGCGCGAAGCTATTTACAGCATTTATGGATTTGTTCGTTTTGCTGATGAAATAGTTGATACTTTTCATGGGTACGATAAGAATTACCTGCTGGACAAATTTGAGAAAGACTATTATGAAGCATTCAATCATGGAATAAGCCTGAATCCTATACTCCATTCATTTCAGATAACAGTAAAAAAGTATAATATTTCAGACGAACATATCAGGGCTTTTCTCAACAGTATGAAATTCGATTTGGAAAAGAAAGAATATACTACAAAACGCGAAGCCGACCAATACATTTATGGTTCAGCCGATGTTGTGGGCCTGATGTGCTTAAAAGTTTTTTGCAATGGAAACGAGCAACTATATGCATCCCTTGTAAAACCTGCTATGAAATTGGGTTCAGCCTTTCAGAAGGTAAATTTTCTCAGGGATTTAAAGCACGACACCCAAATGCTGGACCGGCGTTATTTCCCGGAAGTTTCAGCAAAAAGCCTCGATGATGAAAGTAAAGATGTAATCATCAGAGACATTGAAAATGATTTCAGGCTGGCATACCAGGGAATAAAGCAACTTCCGGGCCGCTCGAAGTTAGCAGTTTTACTGGCTTACTATTATTACAGGATTTTGCTCAACAAAATAAAGTGTAGCCCTGCCTCAAAAGTCATGGAAAGCAGAATAAGAATCTCAAATGCTCAAAAAATGGGATTACTTTTGAAAGCTGTATTTGTGTATAATCTTAAAATGGAATAATTAATGGATTTTTCGAAAGTAATACTGGTAAACGAAAGTGATCAGGAAATTGGAATAATGGATAAGCTGGAAGTTCATAAAAAAGGAATACTTCACAGGGCAATTTCGGTTTTCGTATTCAATTCAAAGGGAGAGTGGCTTTTACAGCAAAGGGCGTCAGACAAATACCATTCGGGCGGTTTATGGACGAATACCTGCTGTAGTCATCCTGCCCCCGGTGAATCCACAGCGGTAGCTGCTGAAAGACGGTTGATACAAGAGATGGGAATGCATTGCAGTCTAAAACCGGTTTTTAATTTTATTTACAGGGATGAGCTCGACAATAACCTGACAGAACACGAATTGGATCATGTATTTGTGGGCTATTCTGATGATATACCGAAAATTAACACCGCCGAAGTAAAGGATTATGCCTATATTGATTTCGGAGAAATTGAAAACAAAGTCCGGCAACGACCTGATTTATACACGGCGTGGTTTAAAAGAATATTCAGGAAGGTTCACGAAACGGTAAACCAAAAATAAGCATGTCACTTTATTTTATTTTGTTGATAGGTTCAATTGCTGTTCCCCTTTTATTGAGTTTTGATAAAAAACTTCAGTTTTATAAACAATGGAAGTTTGTACTGCCATCTATTGCAATTGTTGCAGCTTTTTATATCATTTGCGACATTTATTTAACCAGGGCAGGGGTTTGGGGATTCAATCCACGTTATCATTCTGATATACTTTTAATTGGCTTGCCGGTTGAGGAATGGTTGTTTTTTATTATCATACCTTATGCCAGCATATTTCTACACGAAGCTTTTATTTTATATTTTCCTAAAATACAGTTAAACAATAAATTATCACAAACCATTACAATCATTTTTATTGTTATTTTGATTTTATTGGCTGTTTTCAATTTAAGCAAAACGTATACTGTTTATGCATCTGCTTTGATGATATTTAGCCTGATATTATCACTTTTGGGAAAATCTTCCATATTGAAAAGTTTTTATATCACATTTTTGTTGATTTTAATCCCGTTTTTAATAGTAAATTCAATATTAACAGGCAGTTTTATTGAAAGTGAGGTGGTTTGGTACAACAATAATGAAAATCTTGGAATTCGGCTTTTTACCATTCCTGTTGAAGATTTTGCCTACGGATTCAGCATGATTTTGTTCAATCTGCTTTTAATAAACAAACTTAAAAAAGTGTTGAAACCCAAACAATTATCCAATTAACATGTCGCTTAACAAAATCGATTTAGATCAATTCACAGGGAGCAGGAAAAAAGAAATCAGTGTATTTTTCGTCATCTTTTATTTGGTGGGAATTATTGGTCTGAGCTTATCATTTTCATTTCCTCTGTTTTTAGAATTAATTCCTTTTGCACTATTGCTTAGCTTTTTAGGGCTTATTCTCTTTCATCCCTCTAAAAAAGATAAAAAATCAATACTGGTTTTTATTGGAATTTTTATCACCGGCTTTATAATTGAAGCAATTGGAGTTAATTCCGGACTTATTTTTGGCCATTATGAATACGGTAAAAGTTTGGGATTTAAGCTTTTCAGCACACCTGTTATTATTGGATTAAACTGGTTGTTTTTGGTATATACCACCTCTTCAGTTTTGGAAAAGTTCAAAATTCATAACCTGCTGAAAGTAATCCTGGCCTCGCTTTTAATGGTTGTTTATGACATTGTGCTTGAGCAGGTTGCGCCAAAGATTGATATGTGGTACTGGAAAAATGATCTTATTCCAATTCAGAATTATCTGGCCTGGTTTGGTATAGCTGTGTTTTTTCATTCAGTAATTAAGGTTTCAAAAATAAAAACAGAAAATGCTTTGGCGCATATACTATTAATTTGCCAGTTTCTTTTCTTTTTAAGTTTGTTAATTTTATTAGGATAAACCATTGATATTAAGAGCAAAACATAATTTCATCATACATCCTTTTTTCAAGCGGTATGCCGTTTGGATTATTAAAAGACATTATAAAACGATTAAGACAATTGGCAAATTTGAAGACAAAGGATTGCCTGTATTGCTCATCTCAAACCATATAAGCTGGTGGGATGGATTTTGGGCCATGTACATCAACCTGAAAGTTTTAAAAAGAAAATATCATTTCATGATGCTCGAAGATCAATTGCGAAAATATTGGTTTTTCAATTATACAGGTGGATTCTCGGTCAATAAAAAGTCGAGAAGTGTTTTAGAAACAATTGATTACACCCGTGAACTGCTTTCGGATAATAAAAACATGGTGCTGCTTTTTCCTCAAGGCGAAATTCAAAGCATGCACAACCAGAATATTGTGTTTGAAAATGGATTGGAAAGGATTTTAAATGATAAATCAGGGCAGGTTCATATTGTGTTTCTGGCCAATCTGGTTGATTATTTTTCCAATCGAAAACCTGGTATTTATTTTTATATTCAAGAGTATAACGGATTGAATTTCAGTCATCAGGCTATTCAAAACTCGTACAATGAATTTTACAGTAAATCTGTTGAAAATCAAAAGCAATTAACTGAATAATAATGATTTACTTTGGAATTTTCATATTCGGATTTTCACTGCTTCAATTGCTGGTCGCTTTTGTCAACCTGGTTTTCGGACAAAGTTTTTCCAAAACCAAAGACAAGCCAAGTGATTTGGTTTCCATATTAATTCCTGCACGCAACGAAGAAAAAAATATAGGCAATCTTTTAAATGATGTTCAAAATCAGGAATATCACAACATTGAAATCTTAGTGTTTAATGACCAGTCAACCGACAAAACATCAGAAATTGTTTTGGAACATTCAAAATCGGACAACAGAATAAAGCTCATAAATTCAGATGATTTACCCGAAGGCTGGCTGGGTAAAAATTTTGCCTGTCATTCATTGGCAAAAAATGCAAAAGGACATTATTATTTATTTCTTGATGCTGATGTGAGAATTAGTAAAGACATTATTATCAATACTGTAAATCAATTGAAAAAATATAAGCTGGGTTTGCTAACCATTTTTCCAAAACAAATCATGAAAACATGGGGAGAGTGGATAACAGTTCCCAATATGAATTTTATTTTACTGTCTTTGTTGCCCCTGATTTTGGTGCGAAAATTGAAATTTTCATCTCTAGCAGCAGCCAATGGGCAATTCATGTTATTCGATGCACAAATATACCAAAAATATAAGCCGCACGAATTAATGAAAGACAATAAGGTGGAGGATATTGAAATTGCACGTTTTTATAAATCGGAAAAAATAACAATCGCGTGTTTGGCTGGAAATGAAAACATTTCGTGCCGCATGTATCAAAGTTTTAAAGAGGCAGTGAATGGATTTTCGAAAAATGTGGTTAATTTTTTCGGAAATTCTTATTTATTAACCTTAATGTTTTGGTTGATAACCAGTTTCGGATTTATTGTGATACTTTTCAGCATGGATTATAAATTTCTAATGTTCTATTTAATTATAATTCTGTTTACAAGGATCATGATCTCATTAACCAGCAGGCAATCGGTATTATACAATATACTTTTGATAATTCCCCAGCAACTGGCTTTGGGAATGTTTATCTATAAATCTGTAATGAATAAATTTAAAAAGCAACACCAATGGAAAGGTCGAAATATTTCGTAGTTATTGTTTTATTGTTTTTAATTGTTTTAAACGTTAAAGCATCTTATAAATCAGATATTTATCAGGCTTATATCAGCAACAATATGACCAAATGGAAATCAGTTATTGATGAAATGAATTTACAACAAAACAAAAGCAATGAATTTGTCATGGAACTGCTGAATTATCAATATGGTTATATTGCCTGGTGCATTGGAAACAAAAAGAATAAAATTGCTGAAGAATATATGAAACTCGGCGAAAAAAACATTGAAATCCTTGAAAAGAGCAATTACAAAATATCTTATGTTAATTCTTATAAATCAGCATTTTATGGATATCGCATTGGTTTAAACAAAGTGCAGGCTCCGTTTATCGGACCTAAAAGTGTTGATTGTTCAGAACTTGCTATGAAACAGGATGATAAGAACCCTTATGGTTTTATTCAGTATGGAAACAGCCAGTTTTATATGCCAGCAATGTTTGGAGGTTCAAAAAAAGTGGCAGTTGAATATTATGAAAAGGCTGAAAAACTGATGGAGGCAAATCCTGAACAGATAAAAGATGATTGGAATTACCTGAGCCTTTTGGCAACGATTGCCCAGGCATATACGGAATTGAAATTTTACAAAACCGCTAAAATTTATTATGAAAAAATTCTAAGAATAGAGCCTGAATTTGGTTGGGTTAAAAACGAATTGTATCCTGAATTATTAAAAAAAATAAAATAATTACTATGCAAAAATCTGTATTGGTTGTAGGTGCCGGATTAGGCGGTTTAGCTACCGCTTTACGACTGGCAAAAAAAGGTTATAAAGTTGAAATAATTGAAAAAAACGAACAGGCCGGAGGGCGTTTAAACCAGATTAAAAAAGATGGTTTTACTTTCGATACCGGGCCTAGTTTTTTCAGCATGTCCTACGAGTTTAAGGAATTTGCGAAAGAATGTAATATCAACCTGCCTTTTAAGTATGTTGAACTCGATCCATTGTATACGGTTAATTTTAGCGATAATCCCAAAACGTTTTATTTGTACAAGGATATTAAAAAACTGGCAGAGCAGTTTAAAGAAATTGAACCCGATTTTGAACAAAAAATGACCAAATACCTGAAAAAATCTGGTGCTTTGTTTCACGATACGGTTGATTTGGTGATCAAAAATAATTTCGATTCTGTTTTTTCATACATAACCACGCTCATGCGGGTCAATCCAATTCATATTTCAGTTCTGATGAAAAGTTTCTGGACGCAGGTAAAACAAAATTTTTCTTCGAAAGAGGCGCGTCAGATTGTTTCGCTGGTGGCTTTTTTCCTGGGCCGCACCCCGTTTGACACAATGGCTATTTATACTTTGCTTTCGTATACCGAATTCAAGCACGATGGATATTACAATGTTGAAGGTGGCATGTATAAAATTGTGGAAGGAATTGTTGACGAACTAAAAAAAGAAAATGTCAAAATTACCTATAATACAGAAATTGTAGATTATGCAGGCAATGGTAAAAAACTGGATTATCTGATTGATAAACAGGGAAATAAATGGACTGCTGATATTATTTTAATCAACGGCGATGCTGCTGTGTTCAGAAGCAAAGTTTTTAAACGCGAAAGATATTCAGAAGCAAAATTGGATAAAATGAACTGGACCATGGGCTATTTGACCTTTTATCTTGGGATTAAGACAAAACTTCCACAGGTAAACCATCACAATTACTTTCTGGGTTCAAATTTTGAAGAATACGCCAACAATGTACTTCAAAATCCCGATACATTGCAAAAGCCTTATTATTATGTGAATGTGCTCTCGAAACACAATTTGGACTGTGCGCCCGAAGGCTGCGAAAGCCTGTTTTTTGTTTGTCCGGTTCCAAACCTTTATCATAAGCCAAACTGGGACGATAAAGATGCCATCGTAAACAGTATTATTGCAGATTTTTCTGGAAGAATCAATCAGGATATTGAACCTGAAATTATTTCAAAAACCATTTACACGCCGGTAGAATGGCAAAACAGGTTTAACCTGCACCGCGGCAGTGGATTGGGGCTATCGCACAATATGGGGCAAATAGGCGCTTTCAGGCCTGCCAATTTTGATGAAAAGTTCAGGAATGTTTTTTATGCAGGAGCATCGACAATTCCCGGAGCAGGTTTGCCTATGGCCATTATCAGTTCTAAGCTTGCTGTGGAACGAATAGTGAAATTCGCAGGCAAAATGTAATCCGGATTTCAGACAGTCTTACGGAAAACAGATTCGGGTGAATTGGTTTTCAGGCTTGCGGAAAAAATAATTGGTGAATGGCAAAAGGATAAAGGGTAGTTTTATTTGGTCACCTCACAACTGAAAGTCTTGCATTAATTTATTATTGCTTGTCTACAAAATAATTCAACTCATTTACTCCTGGCCATAATTTCATTCCTCCTATTTTTATTTGTTAAAAGGATTCTACTTTGGTTTTAAACGAATATAAAATTAATTTTAAAGTAAAAAGTTCCACTCTTCATTGTTTAAACGTTTGTTTATATTAAAACAGGATTGCATTTAAGTAAAATAAGAAACTAAAATATACATTCTATATATTTATTATTTAATTTATTACAGAAAGCAAACGGTCGATAAGTTCATATAAAAAACTACTGTATGGATTTAGTTCAACCGGGAGTTCTCTCTTGGCTTTGCAGGCTGTTCGAGCTCTTATATATTGGCGGGCGTTTTTCAATTCAATCCTTTCAAATTTAATTGTTTAATCCGTTTCTCTCGCTTTATTTGATAATTTGTAATCTCAGTGTAAAGTTTTTCAGTTTTTGAAAATATTAGCTGAGTCAATGCACAAGCCATTTTATATCCATCAGCTATTTCAACTGCGCAGATTATCCCGGAAATATCTCCGCTATTATGAACACTCGTAATTGTCAACTCTGTCTTTAAGGTAATTGGGTGTCCATTCTTTTGAAAAATCTGCACCAACTCTCGGATCGGAAATGCTTTTATAGGTAAATTATCCGTAATCTTTGTTGTTAAATCCTTGTATTGTTCTGAAATATCCATAATTTATCAGTTTACCAAAGGTCAAATTTACGTTGTTCAATTGGTATTTTTCTAACTTTCTCGATGTTTGTCAATATATTCTCAAGTACTTTTTTAAACTCTTTTTTTCCCGGTGGATCGTCAAAGAAAATATCCATCATTACATCTTCTAAATCCCAATCTGTCAACCATTCATTAATCATTGATTCTGCATGGTCAAGATATTCATCGTCTGATTCGCAATCACTGGCTAATACGCCAAATTGCAAAGTTAAATCATGATGAAATCTCTCAGTTGTATCAATAATCGAAATATGAGTCTCTCGTGATAAATCATTAGTATCCATGAATTGTGTCTTTTTTCTCGCCTTGCCTCCTGCGTTTATGTTTGCAGTTCGTTGTTCTTCCGTCAATTAGTGCTTGCCAGTCATTTGTTTAAATTTGTCAATGTCCAGGAATATTATACCCCAATTATGACCATCTAAATCCTCAATATTTCTCATTTGCATAAAGCCTTCATCAAGTATAGGTGTTGATTCCGTTCCTCCTGCTTTTAAGCCATTTTCAATAATTTCATTAATCTTTTAGATACTTTCTACTGGAAGCGTAAAAGTTGCAATTGCATTTTTGTTAGTGTAAGGAAGATTTTTTTTAATCCCGGATTTGAACCTTTCGTATTTCTGTACCATCAAATAAATTAGGTCACTCCATGCCATACATTTTTGATCGTCAAAAGTAAATAAGGAATTGATTGTAAAGCCTAATTGCATATAAAAGTTCATGGATGCTTCCACATCTTTTACTGGCAGATTAATAAAAATTTGTTTCATTGTCCATTTTTATTCAAATATTTTTCAAAATAATTTTTCCTGTTTATCATTTATGAGTATTCAGTCCAAGAATTTTCGGGGCATTTGCGTCAAAGTGTTGTTTAATTTACCAGTTCAACATAATTCGTAACATATTCGTTTACAATGGCCGGTTACACAATGTTAAGCTTCTCGTTTTTTGTTATTTGTCATAATGAAACCGACAACTATATATCAATAAGTCACTTTCAATAGCCTGATAAACTATTCGATGTTCTCGATCAATTCTTCTTGACCAAAATCCCTTTAAATCAAATTTTAATGGTTCAGGTTTACCAATTCCTTCAAATGGGTGTCTTTGTATATCCTTGATCAATTCATTTATTTTTTTCAACATTTTCTTGTCTTCATTTTGCCAGGAAATGTAATCTTCCCATGCATTTTCGGAAAAAGGAATTTTCATTAGATTTCAATTAATTTTTTACTAACTACTTTACCTGTTTTCATTTGGTTTATTGATTCATACAATCTATCAGCATTTGCTTTTGAACTTAATAAATGCATAGTTTCGATAATTGAATTATATTCATCCAGAGAAATCAAAACTGTTCCCTTTCCAGTTCCCCTTTTTATAATTAATGTTTCATTATTTTTTTCGACTGTATCGAGGAACTTTTTCAGTCCCGTCCTAAATTCTGTGTAATTTGCAGCTATCATAGAAGTATTATTTAAGTATTCATTAAAGTACAAATATAAGTACTTTTAAAATCTAAAACAATAATACATGAATAATTTTTTGTTTTTTAGTGAAGCTTAACATCTAAATACCCCCAATTTTAAATCCACCTTCACATATTTCTATTATGTACGAATTACATTTTCTCTGTCGGGTCGTTAAAATTAACGATATGCCCACCTATCTCCAAATAATTTCTTCCTGTTTTGGGCCGGGATTTTCAAAATTCTATTTATGGCCTGCCATTAAAGGAAGACAAAAGAGGTAGAATGCCCTGTGAAGTGGGCGCCGCTTGAAATCAAAAAGACCAGGTAGTCATTTCACTACCCAGTCTTATACTTGATTAAAAGTGATGCTTATTTTTTCTTCATGGTGGAGTTTTCAAGCCAATTTTAATCTTCACATATTTCCTTCAATTTGTCGAGGGCTTTTGGGTAGGTCTGGTTCATATAATCCAAAAAAACTTCCGGTGTATCTAAGTCAACCGTTACGGTAGTAATTCCGTAGTTTTCTTCGAAGGTATAATTTTCAAACCCATTGGCCCATTTTTCTACTTCTGGTCCTTCTGTGATTTCTACACCATCTTTAAAAAGCCCCAAATGTCGGATAGAAACAAAACGGTTGGGAATGTTGTCAAATATCTCTGAAACTATACCCCCTTTTTCTCCTTTCTCATTTGTTCCTATGAATAGAATTTTACTGCCCTTATTCCAACTTCCCTCATAGGTAGAGGTTGGATTGAACAGAGCAGCCCATTGCTCATAAGTTGATTTATGGCTAATGCCCAGCATTATATCAAAAACTTTAGATGCAGGTGCATTAATGTTTACTTTAAATTGTGCTTTTATCTTCATTATCAATTGTTTAGTTAATCAATTTACTTCTTGAAATTTTCTTCATTTCTTTATCTTTCACCAATTCGTCCTCCAACCAGAACTGGCAAAATAAAAGTACAACAAAAATGGTAATTATAAATACAATACTTTGTTAAATACGCATACAATAATTCGGAATACAAGAATGCAGCAGAAAGGGAAATATCTTAAAATATTTCCCGGTAAATTCAATTCATCGGTATTTGAATTGCGATTTTTTCAGGTTGAACAGTCTTTTTAGCAGGAAGCAAATTGGCAACTTGTAGCCTGCTGTGCCACAGATTTTACTGAGTCTTCAATTCTGTTATGCAGTATCGTTGAAGTATGGCCGATACAAATTGTTATTTGGCGTTTTTTATTTGTAATTAAAGTTTAAATTCAAATTTTAAATTATTAATTCTATTTCTAAATTCCTCAATATTTATATCAATAGATAAGAAATTTAAACATGTTTCTAATGTAGAGCATATCTTGCAGTTTGATAATCCTGCGTAATAATTCTCTGAAATTATTATTGAAAAAACAGTATCTTTAGGATTACCCACTAAAAATACTGTTGAATTATAACTTGATCCTTTTAAATATTTTGATCTTAATTCAGTTATGTCCTTTAAATCATTCGCATTGAAAATCAAATCAGAATCACGATAATCAGAGACCCATTTTGTCAAATGCTCCACATTTGTTTTTGTATAAATAAATTCGATAAACGAATACAAAGTTCTTTTATCAATTTTACCTCTAAATTTTACTATAAGTAAACTACTATTGTCAAAATATTCGTAATTTATCATCGATTACACTTTTAATTTTAAAAATCTTAATTAAGAACCATAAAAAAGTTAAAACTAAAAAATAAACAAAATATTCAAAAGTTACTAATTAAAATGCCACAATACGAACAGAGCTAAGCACAGTAAAGGATTTAAAAGTACAAAATTTTCAGTCGTTAATAACCAAAGTTTTGATATAATTGCAGAGTCTGATATGTTTTTTATTGTTAAGTCTGAAAGACTGATATTTTTATGGCATTGATTTCACTCCGATAATTAAGAGGCGGTCTAAAAAATGTTTATCCTATTATAATTACTTTCATTTTGACACTAAATTTTAAAAAAATTGTCACGAATGGCAACGCCCTCAACGAAGTTAATACTCGAATAAACACTTTTATACAACTTTACCAAAGGGTAATTTAATTCGTGTATATCATTTATATACAATGCATTAATTAATGAATATAAGTTCCTTGATAAAAGGAAAAATAAAATTAGTGCATCCGTGGCTTTCATTTTAAAAGTATTGCTTCGATTTATTCACCTTCCAAGGCAGCCTCGATATTTTTATTTTCGTTTACATTATACAATTATTTAACCTTTTCGGGGTTTTGGTTTTGTATTTCGTTTTATTTTCTACTCCAATTCCAAATATCAGTGCAAAAATATTGATCCAGAATTTTGTAAGTTGTTCCCAATTACGGTATCCGGTGCGAAGGTACATTCCCTCGAAAATCTCCAATACAGCTCCTAACCTAATATTTAAAGGTGGATAGAAGTAATGAAATGAAATGGCAAATGCAGATTGCAGGCGGGATAAGATTTTTACCTCGATGATTTCATGTGTTTATCCATATCGAAGATTGCGAGTGGTCACAATTCTTAATATTTTTGAATACCCTTTCTTAAAATAATCAACAAACAATAATAATGAAAAAGAATCCACGAATTGGGAAAATGATTAAGGCATATTTTCTCAACACCATGCAAGCTTCAGCAGGCTGCCTCAAATCAAATGCTGTTGCAAGTAGTTGATTAAGTGCGCTGTATCTAATGTGGCCGACCTCAATGCAATATGCATATCGGGCCGAACAAGATAATAGCCTGATTCTTTTATATAAAGCTTCTCATAAATACTATTTGTCTTTCGTAGCTTTTTTATTAACAAAACGTGTAGGTTATATTTCTCGGCTAGTGATTTCATTTCAAACGGCATCGCATCTGCAAAAACAAAGAGATTAAAACAAGAGCCATCCATTATTTCATAACTATTTGTGATTCTTCCATCTGAAAGAAATCCGGCATATAATAGACGGTCTCCGGGTTTGGGGGCTTTAGGTGAGAAAACGTCTTCCGTTTCCCGGTATGATAAAATACTCTTACGGTAATGAATGCCTATCTGAGAAATAGCTTTAAAAAACATCAAACGGAATACTATTTTACTTTCAACTACTGGAAATACCAATCTTAGTAACACTCTTAGCACAAAAAAACGGAATATTTTAACCAACATATTTCTACTGGTAAGTATTTTGAAAACGGAGTCTGCATAACGCCCAAAACCTTTAGAAATGGCTAATCGTTCGGAAGAATAGGTGTCCAGAATATCTGGTTTTGCCTTATTTTTTATTACAAAGGAAAGTTTCCAAGCCAGATTATACGCATCCTGCAAACCTGTATTCATACCCTGGGAACCAACAGGAGTATTCACATGGGCAGCATCTCCGGCAAGAAAACAGTTGTGGACGCGAACAACCGATGCGTACTTTTGTTGCGAATGGGTTACCGAAAACCACTCCAAATTTTGAAAGGTAATCTTTGCTTTATTCCAGGTAGAAAAATCTTTAGCAACATCATCGAAGGATATGAAATCCATTTTCTCCAATGCTTTGGGCAGATTGCTATCAATCCTCCATCGGAAATTTTTTAATGGAAAAAATCCTGCAACATAGGATTGGGTAAACAGAAAATTAATTTCATCCGGGGCAAAATCTGTAGTTGCCTTACAATCAACGATGAAAATTGGTTTAGGGTATAATTTTCCATTAAAAGGGATATTAAGGGATTGCCGTATGCTACTTTTAGCTCCATCAGCGGCTATAATGTATTTAGAACAAACAGTTTGTTCCGATTTATCGGGTAAAATTATCACCGAAGTTACCCCTTCATTATCCTGGGTAAAACTTTTAAACTGAGTGGCTCTTTCAACCGTATGTCCGCGCTCCCCGATAAATTTAAGTAATAGTTTTTCTGTTTTTGATTGTTCCAGCATTAAAAGAAAAGGGAAAGGGGAAAGATCGGCTCCAATATTTTTTAAAGAAACTCCGGCGACTTTTTTTCCATTGAATCGTATATTTAGATTATCCGCAATGATCCCTTCCTTCACTGCCTCGGCAGAAATGCCCATTTGAGCGAATATTTCAAGGGTACGCGCCTGAACTATCAAAGCCCCAGAGGCTTTTGATGATGATTCATTTTTATCTACAATACGAAATGCGACGCCATGAATAGCCAACTGGCAAGCCATCATCAGGCCTGTTGGTCCGGCACCGATAATAAGAACTTCGGTATTTTTAGTTAATAATTGACTCATGATTTGTGGTTTTTCCAACAATTAAGTATCGAAATAGCCATATTTTTTGTATAGAATAGTCCTTAAAGTATGCTTTTTTCAAAAGTGCATCAAGCTCTTTGAACTTAAAACCCCGAAGGGCAGAAACCGGCCCATCGTTTTTTGCCAGTTCTGTTCCATTTAATAATCTTGTAAATAGCCATGCACCATAATAGGTCAGCCAATTACGCTGTAAATCGCTAATAATAAAACCTGTGTGAACGTGCTGATTAAAATAAGCAAACAATTCCAGCAGTTTTTCATCTGTCAGATGATGGCAAAACAACGAACAATGCACAATATCAATGGAGGTATTATTAATTAAAAAATCCTGATAATCTGAAACAATTCCTGTTATTTCAGGATAATCTTTGCATTGTATTTTCATGTATTCAATTGCGTTGGCATTCATATCCACACCCGTTAGTTTGATCCTGAAACCGTTTGACCTTGACCAGTTTGCTATGGCTTTCAACGAATCACCACCACCACAGCCCAGGTCAACCAAATGATATGTTTTATGCCTATCGGTAATCAATTGTTTTACCCCTTTTAGTGAAATAGCATGCCCACCGGTTTTCTGATTAAGAATGGCTAATTCTTTCAGGTTTTTATAGAGTAAATCCGAAGGAACATCAGTACTGTCGAGTAATTCCTTTTCGTTACTCCGATATGTAAATTTATTCGCCATAAGTAAATAAGGCAGTTTCTATACTTATTCCGGGACCAAAGCCCAAAGCGAATATGGTTTCATTTGGTTTGAGTTGCGTTTTCATCATTTCATTCAATACAAACAAAATGGTAGTTGACGACATATTTCCATAATCGGCAAGCACTTTAAATGAAAACTGTAAATCGGTATCTGAAAGTAAGTATTGTTTCTTTACAACATCCAATATTTTTTTTCCACCCGGGTGAATAGCCCATTTATCAATAGATGAAGGGGTTATATTAAAATATTTGCCGGCTTTCAAAATAATATTGTTTGCCTCTTCTCCAATAAATTCAGGAACCCGTGCATCCAAAACCATTTCAAAATTAAGGGGTGTAATGTTCCAGGCCATTAAATCCTTTCCACGGTTAAGAAGTAAGGAATAAAATCCATTTATAGCCAATCCGGCAAGATTATTCTGCTTAGCGATGGAGTCCGGAACAACAACAGCTGCAGCAGCCCCATCGCCAAATATAGTGTTCGACAACAAATTATTGCTATCGTTCTTTGGTTGAAAATGCAGGGTACACAGCTCCACACAAACGATAAGTACTTTTGCCTTTTCGTCTGTTTTGGCAATCATATCGGCAATTCTTAGTGCCTGAAATGCCGCGTTGCAACCCATAAAATTAATGGAGGTATGAAAGATATCGTTGGGCAGGTTCATTTGTTCTATTATTTCTGTGCCTAATCCGGGTGCATATAATCCGGTACATGAAACAGTAATTAAATGGGTAGGAACAAATTTAGCAACCGTGTTTTCAAGCTTTCTTAATGAATTCTGAATGGCATCAATTGAAAGTGAAACCGCATGTTTTTTATATAAGTTTAATCTTTTTTCAACAGTAGGAGGAGCTTGATCCTTGATGAAAAAATTGTCCGGTGATTCTCCGTTGTCAAAGTCCGGAACAACCGAATGTCGGGTATTAATTCCACTTTGGTGGGATAAAATTTTTAGTTTGCGGGAAGCAATCTCATTGTTGTATGCTTCATGCATAAATTCTAATATTGAACTCTGATTGGAATGATATTTTGGAACTGCCGTCCCTATGGAAATAATTTTGCTCATTGGTAAAACCAGTTAAAATGATTGTTTAAAATCAATAATAAGAAATACAAATTCATGCACGATGATGTCAACAGGTTCATGGCCATCGTATTTTCAAAATTTGCATGTTTTGTATCCCGGCGAACTTTATTAAACCAAATGGACAATTTAACGACAACAGGCAGTATAATAAATATAAACAACACAAAAACCATTTGCTGATGTTTTAAACCAAATAGGTAAAACATTAAGGCAGTTGCTACTGAAAACAGCACAGCTGAAAAAACAAAAGTGCCAATATATCCTAGTTTATAGCTGATGCTGATGACACCGTCATTCTTATCGGCCTGGTGCTGATATATTTGTGTGAGCGGATAAATGCTGCCCATAAACAGACTTGCTATGCACATGCAGATGATATTGTTGAGGATAAAAACTTCAACCGAAAAATTTGTGATCGCGAACAGAGCCATCATAAATACAAATGCACCCTGAAAAATAAATACTGTTAGAAATCCAATTACAGGATATTTCTTTAAACGAATATTTCTGTAACTGTAGGCACGCGACATAAGTATAAAGATAAGAACAAACAGCGAAAAGTAAATTGAAATATACCAGGCAGCTAGTACGCCAATAATATCCATTAATAAAGTAGCATTGAATAAGTTTTCAGTAACCTTTGGAGGGTTTTTTAAACCGCCAATACTCGTCTCGTCGCGATCCTGATAACTGTTGTACCCGTTACTGGCGGGGAAAATAAGAAAGTGCAAAATGAAAAAAGCTACCGTTGTTGTTTGCCAATTCACTGTATCAGCCTGACTCAAAGCGAAAAGAAAAACCGGCATTAAAAAAAATGAAAATGGAATCCGGAGATGCTTTACAGTGCTTTTATCGAACCAGGATAAGATATATATTTTTTTCATTTGTATTTGATATTTGTTGCTAATCTGAATGTAAGATTAATAAAAAAACGGATAGCATAATTTAAATAGCATGAATACTACTTTTAAAGGTTCCAAATTATCAGGCTGAAAATCCTAAAAGAATAATCATAAATTTATTCCCTGCACTCGGGATCAAAATTCTTACTATGAGCCTAAATATGTTTCCAAAACCATTTACACACCCATTGTGAGACAAAATCTCAATTTAACACGAATAGGCACATGGATTTGACCTATCGCTTATTATGAATCAGATAGGTGCATTTCGTCCGTCCAATTCCGATGAACAATTTAAAAATGTTTTTTGTTCAGGCGTGTCAAACATTCCGGGGTTGCATTTGTCAAAAGTTCTAATCAGTTCTGGACTGGCATTTAAAAGGATTGACAAGTACAGCAGAAAAGTTAATTTGTATTGTTTGAATAAAATTAATTAATTTCATATTTAGATTTTCACAGAACAGATATGAAAAAAATAAAAATTTTCCAGGTAGATGCCTTTACGGATAAACTATTCAGTGGTAACCCGGCTGCTGTTTGCATGCTCGAGCGTTGGCCCGACGATTCTGTTTTGCAATCCATTGCAGCCGAAAACAATTTACCGGAAACCGCTTTCATGGTTTCACGCATTCACGATTTTGAAATCCGCTGGTTCACGCCGGTGGTTGAAGTAGATTTATGTGGGCACGCTACCCTTGCCGCGGCTTATGTTTTATACAATTGTCTCGATTACATCCGCACGCCCCTTCAGTTTCAATCCAGGCGAAGTGGAGAATTGCGGGTGTTTAAACAGGAAGATTTTCTTTACCTCGATTTTCCGGCAGATAAACTTAAAAAAACAGATGAAGCCGAAACAATAAGCCAATGCATCGGTGCAACCCCTGTTGAGGTATTGAAGGGGAAATCGGATTACTTTGCTTTAGTAGAAAATGAAACCATTGTGCGCGAATTGAAGCCCGATTTTGCCAAAATTGCCATGCTAAAAGCGAGGGGTTTAATTGTTACCGCCAAAGGGCAAAATGTTGATTTTGTTTCCCGCTTTTTTGCCCCACAATCGGGAATCAACGAAGATCCGGTAACCGGTTCGGCCCATACTTCACTAATTCCTTACTGGTCGGCTAAACTAAAAAAGAACGAGATGAAAGCCTTGCAATTGTCGGCCCGCGGTGGCGAACTTGTCTGTAAAAATAACGGAACACGCTGCCTGATAGGAGGTAAGGCAAAACTTTACTTAATTGGGGAAATTTTAACCGAATAAAGCGGCTTATTTTAAATTATTGATTCGTCTCATTTGTGCCAGTAGTTGTCAGACATTGCAATTGCAAGCCTGTCAAACAACTTTTCTCCAAAATATCTACGGTTAAGCTTATAACAAAATTCATCTAAATATAATTGTAGATATTTTCCATTTATTTTATGGTATATGCCTAAAAAAGTGCGCTTTGCGTTGGCGATGGCTATGTGTACCCAGGGCAGGTTTTTTTTGGTTGTTTCTTTTGTCGATATTTCTGAAACATGCATTTCCACATAGTCTGAGATATCAACATAACTCGTGCTTTTATCGCTAAAAACTATGCATTGTTCTGCAAGGCTTTTTCTGATCGTATCCGTCACACCTGTTGCTTTGTGACTTTCAAGTGCTTTCATTTTAAAATAGCGCACATGCCTTTCTACTTTCCCTGTATCCAAATCTTCCAATGGCGTCGACTCTGCCATCACAGCTACGTTGGTTTTACGCTGGCTTCCCCTGCCGCGCTTAAGATTCTGTCTCTCTTTTTCATCGGTTTCGGTGGAAAAGTACCCTTCGTCGAACTCAACCATGCCTTCAAGTTCGTAAAGACTGTCCCGTTTACCCATGGCGGCCCGGATGCGGTGCATCATACTCCAAACTGTTCGGTAACGGGCATGTGCCAATTGTCTTTGCAGTTCCATGGCTGATAGGCCTTTCTTGCTAAAGCTCATGAATGCCATGGCCAAATACCATTTGCGAAGAGGAAGGTTCGAATTCTCGAACATTGTCCCGCTTTTTAAAGTGGTACGGAAATTACATGACGAACATTGCCATTGGTTTTTTGCTTTTAACCAATAATGCTTCTCGCAGCCACAGTGTTTGCATTTTATGCCTTTGCTTTCCCTTAATTTGCGTAAATGCGCCTTGCAACTTGCTTCGTCGGGAAATTGTTCAATAAATTTGATTATATTCACATCAAAAATTTTTTCATAATATAGTTAATTTTTCTAATCTGGCATAATCGCGACGAATCAAATTAAATTATTTTGTCAAAAATTAAAACCATAATCAAAACACTTATCCTCGTTTACATGTATAAACTCAAACTGTACTGGGCCTATTTTAAAAGCACCCTTGTTTTTAACCTTTCCACTTCGGCCTTCCTTACATTGATACTAAAAATGGTTCTGTCCCTGCGCGATAAAGATATTCCAATCTACATATTATACATTTATAGCTTTATGTTTGGCGGGCCCTTTTTTGATTTTTTTTACAAAATGCTGAACCGACAGGATGAATTTTATTTTTATTACAACCGCGCAATAACCAGATTGGGTTTACTTATCAGCAGTTTGATCATTTGCATTGGAATGGGAACCGTTTTGTTAACGATATTAAACTACGGCTAATATGCTTGAAATTGACAGCGTAAGAAAATCTTTTGGAACCCACGATGTTTTAACCGATATTTACCTGAAATGTGAAACTGGAGATATCATAGGCATGTTAGGCCGTAATGGCTCCGGAAAATCTACCCTGCTTAAAATCCTTTTTGGAACCCTCGAAGCCGAAAACAAGTTTATCAGGCTGAATGATAAAATATACGATAAGCCTTATAAAACAATGGATAGGATTTGTTATCTGCCCCAGAACAATTTTTTACCCGCCCATTTAAAAGTGGGAAAGGCGGTTGAATTATACATGGGAAAAGAAAGACTTTCTGATTTCAGGGCCGAGGAAGTTTTAACCAAAATATGGGATAATAAAATCGCCGAAACGTCAGGCGGTGAGCTGCGATACCTTGAGATAAAACTGCTGTTGAGCCTGGATGCTGAATTTGTATTGTTGGACGAGCCATTTAATGGTGTTTCTCCTTTATTGATTGAAAACATAAAGGAGTTGATTAGAAAGAATTCGAAATCGAAAGGGATTATTCTTACCGACCACGATTACCGGAATGTGCTTGACATAGCCAACCGCTTTTGCCTTATTTACGAAGGCGCGATAAAGGAAATTAAAGATAAAAAAGAACTGGTAAGATGGGGGTATCTGCCGGAATCAAAGAGGGATTAATTTTATAAACTCCGTTTTTTTGATGAATATTTTTTCAAATAAAATAAAGTTAAACCGGAATGAATTGTCAGGTGCTTTTGGCGATATTGGCACTGATTTGCCTTTAATCATAGGCATGTTGCTTGCTTCCGATTTTCATATCTCCAACGTGCTTATCTTTTTTGGTATTTTGCAGATAGCCACCGGTTTTCTATACGGAATTCCCATGGCGGTACAGCCCTTAAAAGCCGTGGCCATGATTGTGATAACCCAAAAAGTTTCAGGAAACACGGTTTTGGTCGGGGGCCTCTTAATCGGGATAATTATGTTTATTTTATCCATATCAAATCTTTTGGGACTTTTTCAACGGATTATTCCCAAAACGGTAATCAGGGGCATACAATTGGGACTGGGAATACAGCTTTCGCTCATTGCATTGAAAGATTACATTCCTGCTGAAAATACCGTGGGATACTTTCTGGCAGGAATTTCATTTATACTTGCCCTTATTTTTATTGGAAACAGAAAATATCCACCTGCTGTATTCATCATCCTTTTTGGAATTGTTTACACCCTGGTTTTCAGGTTCAACCCGGGAATTTTTACGTTAAGCCTGCCCACAATTGTTTTTCCAAAACTGGATTTCAGCACTATATGGTCGTCGTTTTTTCTGTTAACGCTTCCGCAGATTCCTCTTTCGCTGGGCAATTCCATTTATGCCACAAACCAGATAGTTGAAGATCTTTTTCCGGAAAAAAAAGTTTCGGTAAAAAAAATTGGCATTACCTATTCTGTCATGAATATTTCTTCTGCATTTTTTGGAGGTTTGCCTGTCTGTCATGGTTCCGGTGGCTTGGCCGGGCATTATACCTTTGGCGGGCGTACGGGAGGTTCGGTGGTGATTTACGGAACATTATATGTTTTGCTGGGACTTTTGTTCAGTTCAAGTTTTTTCGAAACCATACAGATTTTCCCCAAGCCCGTTTTGGGTACCATTTTGCTGTTTGAAGGGATGGCCCTCATTATTCTTGTAAAAGATATTATTACCGATAAAAAGTATTTTTTCATTGCCATCATGGTGGCTTTAATGGCCAACGGACTTCAGTATGGCTATTTTGTAGGACTGGTGGCGGGTATCCTGGTTTTTCATTTAATGAACAAAGTATTTTTAATGCATTATGGAAAACAATAAATTTTAACAAGGGATTAGATTTTTTGGTTTAGAATTGTTATGCAGCGCCAGGGCTCATAGACTTTATTGCATTTACCTGAAGCAATAACCACAATGAACAACTATTTTATGAAGCCTGACATTTGTATTTTATAAATTTTGATAAATCCCGAAGGGATGACAAGATTATAGAATTACAAGACCCGCCAGCATTAAACCCTGAAAGGGTGACACCATCCCGAAGAACATTCCAATTGTTATTCCCGACCTTATAGAATTTCGATAATAATTTGGTGAATTTTGGTGAATTAGAGATTTGGTGGCAACTCATTCTTTGCCACTAAAACACGAAAACACCAAACACCACCAAAAATTTTCACAACAAGATAAAGAGTACAATTTAATTCCCAATTCAGGAAAGAACCTGACTTTGCCCCATCCGTTGCAATATATTCTTTAATTATTAACGCGAATTAAAGATTGAATGACCTCCGGCTTTAGCCGGTGGATCAGGAATGCCAATAAATAAGGGCTTTAGCCCAACTAGTTTCAGCTAAAGCCAATATCATAGTATATTCCAGACCGCCAGCTAAAGCAGGCGGTTATTGAAAGAAATACCAGCCTTGCCAGCATTAAACCCTGAAAGGGTGGTACATTGCAAATACACAAGAACGCAGCCTGAACTTTTTTTGCATTAAAATTGTACAGTGTCAAAAGATTTCTCCTTGCAGTAGATTTACATCCGATTTGATTATCTTTGACTTTGAGAATTAAGTTGTTATTTAAAAGAAATTCTAGTTTCTTAATCCTTAGTTAAAATATAAAATGGCAAAATACTGAATTGAAAAATTCCATTAATCATCTCTTAAAAATAAAAATATGAACCCTGTTTTATTTCGAATTCTGATTATTCTGGCTGTTGGCTTACCATTGGCCTACATTGTATTAAGAGCTGCATTTAAAGGGAGCATTTTGTTAAAAATTGGCTGGTTGTGGACCATAAGTATCTTAATTACCAATGTAAGTACGCGGCTTGTTGATAATTTCCCTGATTATTACCCGCTTCCGGTAGGGATGACTGTTGTAATACTCACTACTATGGGATTAATTTATTATGTGTATAAAATGGTACGAAAACCATTCGACAGAACCATAAATGATGTAAAAAGTATGGTAGAGGGCTCCGTTAAAGTAGAAGAAGATTCAACACTTGCTGCCTCGAAAAATGAGATTGGCCAGTTACATAATCTTTTGGTTCAGTTTTCAAGAAACTTCAACAGGGTATATCATGAATTATCAGTAATATCAAGAGAGATAGGAAAAGTAGGCCATGAAATGCAGCAACATACTGTTAATTTGAGTTCAAGTGCCTCCGAACAGGCAAGTTCCATTGAAGAATTATCCGCATCTATGGAAGAAATGGCTGCCAATATACAACTAAGCAGCGAAAATTCAGTGAAAACAGAGAAAATAGCCATTGAAACGAACCATGCAATCAATAAAGGCAATCATTCTGCCTTGAATGCCCTTGAATCCATGGAAAATATTTCGCAAAACATTAAATTGATCAACGAAATTGCCTTTCAAACAAATATTCTGGCCCTGAACGCCGCTGTTGAAGCTTCGCATGCCGGCGAACATGGAAAAGGCTTTGCCGTTGTAGCTGCCGAAGTAAGGAAACTAGCCGCCCAAACCAAGCAAGTTGCGGAACATATTGAACAAATTTCTGACAAAGCGAGTAAGATATCAGTTGAAGCCATCGATGAATTAAAAAGCAGTTTGCCCTTGATGGAACAAACCAGCGGGCTTATCCAGGAAATAAGCGTTTCAAGCCGCGAGCAAAGTGAAGGTGCCATGCAGATAAACTCTTCCATACAGACCCTTAACCAATCCACCCAAACCAATGCACTTGCAGCCGACAGAATTGCCGGATTTGCAAATCATCTCACCGTGCAATCGGAAAAACTAAAACGCGCCATGGAATTTTTCAGGTTGGGATAATCGGACTGGAATTGCCGATTTTATAATTTAGTTTTCTGGAATGTGAAATCCCATTCTGGCAAAAAATTATTATTTTTATTGCCTTCGTATAAAAGAGTTCGGTTAAAATTCAGATTAAACAGTGAGAAAACAGATAATTTTAATTTCTTTAATTGTACTTACTTTTGCCTGCAATGAACCAATTGCCGAAGAAAATAAAGTAACTGTTCTTCCTGTGCCGGTCAATCATAAAGAAAAGGAAATTTTACCCGGAAATATTCAGCCTCCCGAAAAAGTTAATTTCATTGTCCATAAATCTGCAGTCCATCCAGTTCCATTAAAAACAGCGTTTAATTTTGCTGGCAAACCGGTTACAAATCCTAAAAAAATAAAAGTTCAAACCAACATATCAAAAACCTACCGGTTGGAATTTAACAAAGAAAACAGTGTTTTGGTAAATCAAACCATTATACCGGCGTTGCCAGCCTATCCAGAAAGGGCAAAGTACCCGCATTCAAAAGATATGAATTCCGGAAATTTTGTTTATTACGGAAAATTGCAGGGACTATGGCACGATGTGATTAAATGCATAATTCAGGATAAAACGGGGAATATTTGGATTGGAACTAACGGGGGAGGGGTTTCCTGTTTTGATGGTACGGATTTTTCAAACTTTTCATTCAGAATGGGGCTTTGCAGCAATTTTATTTCGGATATGCTGCAGGACAAAGCAGAAAATATTTGGTTCACCTCAAATGGGAAAGGATTTTCGAGGTACGACGGAGAATTTTTTATAAATTTTGATTCGGAAAAAATTATAACCGGCAATAATATAACTGCCATACAGGAAGATAGATTCGGCAATTTATGGATTGCAATTCCCGGAAAAGGGGTGCTGGTTTATAACGGGGAATTTTTTATCCTGCTTGACAAGGAAAAAGGCCTTGAAAGCGTCAATATTTCTTCGCTTTATTGCGATAAAAATGGCGATATCTGGATAGGCAATATCGATTCTGGCTATTCAAAAGTGAAGATGAGTAAAAATTCAAAAGGCTTTGATCTTGTAATTGAAAATTCCACAATATCGGTGCCCGATCAGGTTGTTAATATCTCAAAAATAACGGGCGATTCTGAAAACACAATCTGGATTGCATCAAAAAATGCGGGTATTTTCAGGGTAAACGGAGCTGTTGTGGAAAATTATACAACAGCCGAAGGGCTTACAGATGATTCAGTAAATTCTGTTTTTTGCGATAAAGATGGTTCTGTCTGGATAGCATACAATGGGGCCGGAATTTCCTATTTTAACGGCCAGCGCTTCGAAAACTATTCGGTGGGTCAGGGTTTGAGTAACGGGATTATTTACGCCTGTTTGCAGGATAATTCTGGTAATTTGTGGTTTGGTGCCGATAATGGTCTGAATAAATTCAACGGAATGATTTTCAGGAATTTTACCGAGTACGAAGGCCTGGTAAATTCTACCGTGTACAGTATTTTAAAAGATAAAAATGACAATCTTTATTTTTGCTCCGAAGGCGCCGGGGTAGAAGTGCTGGATGCTTCTTACCTTGAAGATAACAATTTTGTATTTAAACAGATAAACACAAATTCCGGATTCCCGGGAAACAACATATATTGTTCGGTTTCCGATACTTCGGGCAATATTTGGTTTGGTTCGTCGCAGGGCAATCTTTTTAAATACGACGGTACATTTTCAACAGATTACAAACTTGATTTCAGGTTAAACCGGAAAGATATTAACTGTATAATTAAAAGCAATTCAGGAAATATCTGGCTGGGAACAGAAGCAGAAGGCCTCGTACGTTTCAATGGGGTTGAATTTATCAGATTTGGCCTTGAACAGGGACTTTCGGAGAAAAGAATATATTCCCTTCTACAGGATAAATCGGGCGATATTTGGATTGGAACATCGGGTGGGGGAATTACAAGGTTGGATTTTCGTTCAGGAAAGGATACAGGAAGTTACCGCGTAATTCAATACCCTGAACTGGATGGTCTTGGAAGTAAAATTATAAATTGCATTTACCAGGATTCGGAAAATAATATTTGGTTTGGCACCAATGGAAGCGGTGTTTTAAGGTACCAGGCTAAAAATCCTGACTATCAGCAGGGAGGGATGGATTCGTCGTTTGTTTTTTTCAACGAAGAACATGGCATGTTAAACAATAATGTAATGAGCATTATTGAAGATAAAGAAGGAAATATCTGGATGGGTACCCGGTTTGGACTTTGCAGGCTGATTACCAAAAAACTGAAAGAACTTTACAGGGCCGGCACTTCACCGAAATATTCATTGGAACCGGGTTCTTCCATTTACTTTGAAAATTATACCTATAACGAGGGTTTTACTGGTATTGGTTGTAACCGGAATGCACTTTTCATCGACAGGAAAGGGCATTTGTGGATTGGGGCAAACGATAAAATTACCTTATACCTTCCCGAAGGGGATTTGAAAGAAAGCTTTCCACCATCGATACAGATTAACGAGGTGGAACTTTTCAATGAAAGATTGCCATGGTATAAATTCAAAAACAACGCCGATACAACTTTTCATCTCGGAAACGGTGTAAAAGTTTCGAAGCTGAAATTTAAAAAAACAACCAAATGGTATGGTTTGCCCGAATTTCCAGAATTCAAATACAACAATAATTACCTTACCTTCCGGTATACTGCCATTACACAGCTTAGATCAAGTATGATAAGGTACCGGTATTTTCTTGAAAATTTCGATAAAAACTGGAGCAATATCACCACCGAAAACCAGGCTACTTATGGAAATCTTCCGGCCGGCGAATACATTTTTCATGTAAAAGCAATGAATAGCCAGGGATTATGGAGCCAGCCTTCAAAATTTTATTTCAAAGTAAATCCACCCTACTGGAAAACATGGTGGTTCGTATCTTCTGTTATTTTGTTCGTAATTGGAATTACCTTATCCTTTTATTTATGGCGGGTTGGAAATCTTAAAAAGCAAAAAGTTTACCTCGAAAAAGTGGTGCTTGAAAAAACATCAGAACTTTTATTACAAAAAGAAGAAATCGAAACGAGCCTTAACAACCTGCAGGCAGCGCAAAACCAGATTATTCAATCCGAAAAAATGGCTTCTTTAGGTATTTTGGCTGCTGGTGTAGCCCATGAAATTAACAATCCTTTAAATTTTATCCATTCCGGAATTTTTTTACTGGAAACGAACATCAAAGAAGACCTTCCGGATTATCATTTAAAGATGAGGAACATTTTTGAGGGAATAAATACCGGAATAAGCCGCACAGCTACTATTGTAAGCAGTTTAAGCCAATACAGCAGGCAAAACGATAAAGAAATAACAAAATGCAACCTTCATAAAATTATTCAAAACTGCCTGGTAATGCTACAAAGCGAAACCAAAAACAGGATAGAAATAATTAAACAATTTTATGATGAAAATGCCCTTGTATCTGGCAATGAAGGACGATTGCACCAGGCTTTTCTCAATATTTTAATAAATTCGGTACACGCGATTGAACATAAAGGACAAATTGGTATTAAAACATTCGAAGAACATGACAAAATTGTGCTTAATATTTCGGACAACGGAAATGGAATAAGCCAGGAAAATCTTAAAAAAATATTTGATCCTTTTTTTACAACAAAAGAACCTGGTAAAGGAACCGGTTTAGGCCTTTCAATAGCCTATAACATTATTCATGAACATGGCGGTGTTATTGAGATTGACTCTGAAGAAAATTCCGGTACTACTGTATTTATTTCCTTGCCTAAAATAGTATAGATTGTTGAAGGTATTCATCGCATTATCTCAATTGGTTAATGAAATTGCAGTAAAATAGATTTTGTAACGATGAACAGTATTTTTAAAACCCGGTTTATATATTTGGTGTTCACATTTCTTTTTTTTGTACCAAAAATTTATAGCCAGAACAAAACAATTTCACAGACGATAAGGGGCAATATAGTTGACGCAGGAACCCGAAGCCCGGTTATTGGAGCATCTGTAAATTTACAAGGGCAGAATCTTTCTAAAACAACAATCAGTAATGAAAATGGTGAATTTGAGTTTAACGAAATACCGGTTGGTTCATACAGCATCGTAATTTCAAGCATGGGCTATAAACCTGTTACTTTAACCAATCAACAGCTTAAATCTGGCAAAGAAATGGTATTGGTAGTTGAACTCGAAGAAATGGTTTATGTTACCGATGAAATAGTGGTAAAGGCACATGGGCGAAAGGATAATCCAATAAATGAAATGGCCAATATAAGCGCAAGATCATTTACAGTGGAAGAAACTGAAAGATACGCGGGCAGCTTATTTGATCCGGCACGAATGGCTTCGAATTATGCCGGGGTGCTTACTGCGAATGATCAAAGAAACGATATCATTATCAGGGGAAATTCTCCGCTCGGATTATTATGGCGATTGGAAGGGGTTGATATTCCGAACCCAAATCATTTTGGCACCATGGGCACTACCGGTGGACCGATAAGCATTTTAAACAATAATTTGCTGAGTAACTCCGATTTTTTTACCAGTGCTTTTCCTGCGGAATATGGCAATGCCCTTTCGGGAGTTTTTGATTTAAACTTAAGGTACGGAAACAATAAAAAGCATGAATTTGTTGCCCAGGTTGGATTAAATGGATTTGAACTTGGCGCCGAAGGGCCTTTTTCGAAAAACTCGAAATCCTCGTACCTCATGAGCTACAGATATTCAACCCTGGCCATATTTGATGCACTTGGAATTAATTTTGGTGTTTCCGGTATTCCTCAATACCAGGATTTATCCTTTCATATTAACATTCCGGGAACAAAGGCAGGTAAATTTTCTTTTTTTGGAATTGCCGGTAACAGTTACATTGAATTACTGGATAAAAACAGGAAAGAAAACGACTGGACATTCGGAAGGCAAAATATTGATATGTTTCTGGGCTCGGATATGGGGGTGGCCGGCGTTTCACATTTGTTCTTTTTCGATCAGAACACAAGAATTCAAACAGTTGTAGCTGTTTCGGGTTGCAGGGTTACTGCAAAAGCCGACTCAGCGTATCAAAATGCCCCATCCTTAAATTATTATGGCGAAAAATCAATCGAATACAGGTACACCATCTCAACAAAATTTGTCAAAAGAATTGACGCTAAAAATACTTTTCATATTGGTTTAATGTCAGAATTATACCAAATCGATTACCACGACAGCATTTTAACAGAAGATTATAATTTTAAAACAATAACCAAAGCCCAGGGCGAAAATTCAGTTCTGTTACAGTCATACATTCAATACCAGCATAAGTTTACCAATGATTTACTGATTTATGGCGGACTTCATTACCAGTTTTATACGCTCAATTCCTCACAATCGTTCGAACCCAGGGTGAGTTTAAAATGGAATTTAAATCCACGGCATTCCTTTAACCTGGGGTTTGGTTTTCACAGCCAGATACAACCCCGGCTTTTCTATTTTTTACAAACAACCTATCCGGATGGAAGTTTTGACAATACTAACCTGAATCTTGGTTTCTCCAAAAGTAACCAGTATGTTTTGGGGTACGATTTTTTGGTAAATCCTGTATTCAGAATTAAAGCAGAAACCTATTACCAACATCTTTACCAGGTTCCGGTTGAAAAAAGGCCTTCTTATTATTCGCTAATAAATTACGGTTCGGATTATTATCCCGAAAGGGCCGACAGCCTTGTAAATAATGGAACCGGAGAGAATTACGGCCTTGAGCTAACCCTTGAAAAATTCCTTGGCAATAACTATTATTTTTTGGCCACCGGTTCTTTGTTTAATTCTTTTTACACTGGCAGCGACGAAATTAAGCGAAACACCACCTTTAACGGCAATTATGTGATCAACCTGTTGGCGGGATACACTTTTAAAATAGGCAAAGTAAATTCGCTGAACTTTGATTTTAAAATTGTAAATGCCGGTGGCAGAAGGTACATACCTGTGGATCTGGAAAAATCGCAATTTGCGGGCAAAAAAGTACTTGATTACGAGAATGCCTACAACCCGCAATACCCAAATTACTTCAGGATTGATACCAGGTTTTCCTTTAAAATGAACCTGAAAAAATTTAATGCAGAATTTGCAATTGATATACAAAATATAACAAATCACCAGAATATTTTACTCGAAACTTACGATTCAGAAACAGGAACCATAAAATATGATTACCAGCTGGGTATTTTTTACTTTTTTCTTCTGAGGTTTCAATTTTAATGATATGGAAAGTGCTTATTATTAATCTGTTTTGAGAGATTTACTACATTTTAATTTAAACAATTGCAATATTATTATAAATTTGACAAAAAAATAAAGAATGTTTTTAGATATTTTACTGACACTTTTATTGGTTTTTTTAAATGGTTTTTTTGTAGCCGCAGAGTTTTCTATTGTAAAAGTCCGGTATTCTCAAATACATCTTAAAGCTGAACAGGGAAACAAATTTGCACGGAAATCAGAACACATTATAAATCACCTTGATACTTATCTTTCTGCCACCCAGCTGGGGATAACCCTTGCCAGTCTTGGACTGGGCTGGATAGGCGAACCTGTGGTAGCCAATATAATTCGGGCATTTATAGAAGCAATCGGATTAACGGTCTCAGAAAGTGTTCTGCATTCAATTTCGCTGCCCGTTGGCTTTTTAACCATCACCATATTGCATATTGTTTTTGGAGAATTAGCGCCTAAATCTGTAGCCATCCGAAAATCTGAACCTACTGCATTAGCTGTTTCTTACCCACTCTATTGGTTTTATATGCTGCTCAGGCCATTTATCTGGTTAATGAATGCAATATCGAACCTGTTTCTGAATTTAATTGGCATTAAGCCTGTTGGCGAACATGAAACACATAGTGTAGACGAACTAAGGCTTCTTGTTGATCAAAGTAAGGAAGGAGGAATAATCCAGGCTGAAAATTATGAAATTATAAAAAACGCTTTTGATTTTACCGATTACAGTGCCAAACAGATTATGGTGCCACGCCAGCAAATTTTTGCTTTCGACATAGAAATGCCGGTAAAAGAAATAATTGAAAATATCCTTGAAAATGGTTACTCAAGAATTCCTGTTTTCGAAGCCAGCCTCGATAATATCATAGGTATCATTTATGGTAAAGATGTGTTCAATGCCTATTATAAAAATCCTGATTTTAAGGTAAAAGATTTGTTACACCCTGTTTATTACGTTTACGAAGAAAAGTTGATTAGCGAAATACTTGCAGAATTTCAAAAGCAACATATTCACCTTGCCGTGGTAATTGATGAATTTGGTGGTACACAGGGAATTATCACCCTCGAAGATATTCTGGAGGAACTGGTGGGTGAAATTCAGGACGAAGACGACAACGAAAACCTTATAGTTGAAAAGAAAGAAGATGGAAGTTACCTGGTTTTGGCCACACATCCGCTTGTAGATATAAACGAACTTCTTCCGCACCCATTTCCGTTAAGCGATAACTATAACACCCTTTCGGGATTTTTGCTTTATAACCTGGATAAAATCCCAAAATTAAACGAGAAATTCACCATTTCAGGTTACGAAATCTGCATTTCAAAAATTCAGCACCGCACCATACAGACAGTGATTTTGAAAACTCTTTAACCTTTTGTATAATCTTAAATTATTTTATATGCAAGTAAATAAAAGAAATCTCTTAATTCCTTTGTTTTTCTTTGTTTTTCAAAGTCTTTTATCACAGGAAAATTTTCTGCCGGGTTATTATATTCAACTAAACGGGGATACAATTAATGGCTTTATTGATTACCGTAACTGGTCACGAAATCCCGAATACTTTCGATTTAAAACTAATTTGAAAGATCAGGTTGAACTTAAAGGGCCTGGCGAAATAAAACAGTTTTCAGTAAGTAATGAATTGTATAAAAGCTCTGTTATTAAATCTCAAATAACTGGTGAAGGAACGAAATCAGACAATGTTTACATTTTGGATACAGTATTTCTTCAAACCATTGTTGATGGTCCAAAATCATTGTATTATTTTCTTAATGAATTAGGAGAGGAATTTTACATTTTGCAAGATACAATTTATGAGTTGCTGGTATATAAAAAATATTTAAAAGAAATTGAAGGTGAAAGTTTAGAATATAAGACTGAAAAAGGCATTGAAAAAATGTCAGTAGGAAATAGCTATACCTTTGTGAACAACAAATATAAAGGACAACTAACATTTTATCTTAAAGATTGCAATATTATCACACAGAAAATTAACAATCTTAAATATGATAAAAAAAGCTTAGCAAAATTATTTATAGATTATTATAAATGTACTGATTCTAAAATGACTTTCTATAAAGAACATGATAAATTAAAAGCAAAATTTGGAGTTGTAGCTGGAGTTTCATTTACGAATATTAAATTTGAAGGGAGAGGTTTTGAAAGTCTTGTGAATTCTGAATTTAAAAGTACATCTGATTTCTATGGAGGACTTTTTTGTAATTTAATATTTCCTAGAAACCAACAGAAATGGTCGATTTATAACGAGTTATATTATACTTCATTCAATACCGAAGGCACTTATACTGAAACTAATAATACATATATATCGGTACTGAATTATTCATATATTAAAATGGCAAATTTAATTCAATATAGTTTTCCAATAGGAAAAGTTAAAATGTTTGGAAATGCAGGTATTTCATATGGTTATGCAGTAAAGGAAACAAATGAGCAAACTGTAATAACAAAATTATCGAATTCAGAGATTATTGTCGAAGATAAAGCTATTCAGGAAACTAAATTATGGGAGAGAGGATTGACTGCCGGGTTAGGTATATCTTTTATGAAATTCAATTTACAGGTAAGATATGATATTGGGTCAGGAATGTCTGACCTCAAAACATTATCATCCAAAGTAAACAGACTTTTTCTATCTCTTGGATATAATTTTTAAATTATAAATCTCAACCTAACTTTAAAATGAACGAATAATATGTTGCCGAATTCTTGAACCTTCATCTTACTCATAGTTGAATTTCTAGTTTACTTATGTTAAATCATTATTAATTTATTATGACCCATAATCCTTTTGAACAATTTGACAACGAAAACATGCGTAAAGACCCTGAGAATTATAAATGGGGCATTTTCTATTTTAACAAAAGGGACAGGCGATTTATTCTCCCTAAAAGAAACAGAATGATGGGATGGACCTTGAATTTTGCCCACCCTTACAGCTGGATTATTATTGCCGGAATACTAGCGCTGGGATATCTTTCACAATTTTTATAGAGGCTACATTTAAAAAACTCCGGGTAGTGTATACGCTGACTCCGGAATTTTATATTTAATAAATTCTAAATCTTTTCTACTTCATTTGCTCTTTATCCACCGTAATTATCTTTATTTCAGCGGGATTAACAAGCATATCACTTATTTTAGGGCCAAAGGCATTGAAATACTCTGCCCCGAAATGTGCATTTACAGCGTTTGAATCAACATATTCCTCCACAAAAACCATTTTGGTATTGTCGTAAGGGCTTTGGTAGAGCTGGTAGAACTTGCAGCCGGGTTCTTTGTTCGATTTTTCAATCATTTCTTTGGCTGCTTCAATAAAGTCTTTTGTTTTTTCCGGTTTTACAGTTATGTGGGCTATAATCATCATTTTCTTTAAAGCGGGTTCGGAAGTTACTTTCAAAGAATCTTTTGTTTCAACACTTTCATTGTTGCTGTTTTTACACGAATAACATATTGCAACCAAGGCAAACAAAAAGATTGGGATTAAAATTTTAGTTTTCATAATTGTAATAATTTAGGGATTAGTAAGGGATAAAATTAAAAAAATTGTTTGATTGCCTGATTATTGTTTAAAAATTCATTCTTAATTAATTCATTTACCGCATTAAACGGGCACGAAAAATGGATACACTTTTTACAGTTGAACCAGCGGTGCATAATAAAAAAGAAAATAACAAAAAAACAATACAGGATAAATAAAATCCAACTTTGAGCATAAACCATGAATATCATCGGATAAGTCCAGATTAAGACATGTCCGGCGATAAGGATTGCTTTTTCGCATCTGTTCATAGGGAAGGGCTTTGGCTTCCACAATTTGGGAATGCCATAATTTGCATGGCATTTTAAATACCTGGCCGGAGTATTGTAATGCGGGCAATGGGTACAAAGCACCCTTGTGCCTGCAAAAAGAAAAAACAAACCTATTGCTATGAACCATAAATAAAAGAACATGCTGAAACTTGAATACATGCTCCATCCTCCCAGTATATACGCAGGTGCTGAAAGGGAATAAAACCTGATAAAATGCATGAACCTGAAATTGCAGGTAATTTTAGATTTGATTTCACATTCGTCGCAACTGCCTTTTAAGCAGGTATTTAATGTTTTCTTTGCCATTTTTTTTTAAAGATGGGCTTTAATATTTTCATTTTCATCCTCTGGGATTCCCGGATAAACTGATTTAAAATAATTTTAGTAAAGAATAAGGTCAAATTGTCAAAGTACTTTAGACCATTTAATATTTAAAATAAAGGCAATTAATTTGATACAGTAATTCTTCGTCGTCTATATTCGTAACAAAAATTGGAGGTTAATAACTAAATCTTCATCTGATTGGAATTTTATAAATTAATTAAGATCTGAAACTTAACCACGAAATGAATTGTAAACAAAATTCAACATCAGCCATAGAAATTTTGTATTTAAAAAACCCCGCTCAATTGAAGACTGAAAAACCTTTGTGGCTGAATATCTCCTGGACGGCCCATGTATTCTGTATTGGTAAAATTCTTAACAGCAATTGAAAACTTAAGGTTTTGCGTTATCAGGCATGAAATATAGCCATCGGCCACAAAACTTCCGGTGTTATGGGTTTGCCAGTAATCATAAAAACCGGGTAATAGGCTCTCCCGTGTCATCGGGTTCAGAAAAACATCATCAATATTTAAAATTTTTGATTTGTAAAACATGACCATACCCAATTCGAATTTCTTATAGGAAAAAGACAAATTCACTTTTGCAGCATGTTTTCTACGGTATTTAAGCCAGATTTCAGTAGATTGATTTGTAGCCTTGTCCAGTTCAACAGGGTAAATATAGGTATAACCACCTCCAAAGGCGGTTCTTATTTTACCAATATACCCGGTAAACATCAATTCTGTTTCAGCGCCATAAACCCTCGAGTTTTCTAAGTTTGAAGCCCTGAACCCAAAATCGACCACCTGGGTTAAAGGATCGGAGTAAAGGCCGAAGATATATTCAATCATATCTGAGTTATGCGAATAAAATATGGATAAGTCGGCCTGCCCACCCAGCTTTCCAAATCTTATGCCCTGCTTTATACCAATTTCTGAGGTCCAGCCTGATTCTGAACGTACTTCAGGATTTGGATAAATTCTGACTGCACCAAGGGTAGTAAAAGCATATTTTTCGGCAACTGAAGGATACCTGTACCCTTGTCCGAATGAAGCCCTTATAAAAGTGTAAGGGGCAGCGTGGTAATTAATTCCGGTTCTGAATACCGGAACCAGATTGTCGGTGTTTCCATCCAATTCGTTGAACTCCAATCTCAACCCTGCGCTAAACTTAATTTTTCTATAAATGTTGAGATCTGCCTGGGTGTAAGCTGCCAGATTATTGCCCTGGTGATCGCCATAGAAATTTGAATTTATTTTTTTGAAATCATGCACAAATCCGGCATTTAAATCCAACAGATTTCTAAATATTTTAAAAAAACGGTATTCCGAATAATTTGAAATATACTGGCTGTTGTTCTGACTGTTTTCAGGAAATCTGTTTTCAGAGACCATGAACCTGGCTTTGATTTCGTGTTGGGCAACTTCAGCCTTTCCCATTTTGATAAACGGATCAACGCTGAAATTATAGCCATGCAAATTAGTAGCTGTTTCCGGATTTTGTTTCAGGGCACCTGAATCTGCGTTTTCCCACAATATGAAATCCGTTTTATTGTCCAGTCCACCGTTTAAACCTATTCCATATTCCAGGTTTTTATATTTGAAGCTGTGTTGCTTTATTTTTAAATTTAACCGTCCCGAATTTTCATCATTCAGCTTTCTATAACCATTGTCTGACAAATAATTACCAGCTAAATTTATTTCAGTATTTTTAATTCTTTTGGCAAACGAAAAAGAGGCATCGGAATAAAATCTTGGATTTATCCACCAAATCCAGTTTTTATTTAATGTTTGGTCAAACATTCCCGAAGAAACAGAAAACCGTGTAACCGGAATTGTATCTGCTGCCGCTGTCCGGAAATTGATAATTCCATTTAATGCAGATGATCCGTAAAGTACGGATGAAGCGCCTTTTAGTACTTCTATCTGCTCCAGGTTTTCAATTGGAAGATATTGCCATTTTACATTGCCGGCATCGGCAGAAATGGCAGGTAAACCATCTACCAAAGCCAAAACCCTGCTGCCGGCACCATAACTGAAGCCACTCCCTCCGCGTATAGATGCTTGTCCATCCATAACTTCTACCCCCTGCACCCGGTTAATTAATTCTTCGGCACCTACAATATGCGTTTTTGTTATTTCCAAAGGCTTTATAATGCTCATGGATACAGTCAGGTCTGAAGCTCTTTGTTCAGTTTTTCCGGCACTCACCACTACTTCGTTGAGTTGGTTTTCGAAAGGTTCAAGTTTTATCAAAATAAAAGTTTCCCTGTCCTTGCAATTAATTTTCAAATCATTGGAAATATATCCCAAATACCTGAAAGTAAGGGTAATAACAGAGCTGTCAGCTACAACAACAAAATTTCCGTCGGCATCTGAAGTGGCCAAAGTTTTTGAACCTGCTATAATTTCGACTCCGGCAATGGTTTCGCCTGTTTTGGCATCCAAAACTTTCCCTTTTATTAAATATTGAGGTTCCTGTGCATTAATTTTCAGGGCAATACATATAAATACAAGGGAAATAAACCTTCGCATCATAACCTGGGTAGTTACAAGAGTAGTAATATCCTATTCTTTTGGCTTAAAAGTCAATCTCACAGCCGCAGTGGTTGGTGGTAGAGTCGGCATTGGAAATGAAGTTGTAAGTTTTAGCGATTCGGCAGTTAATTCCACAATATTCATGGAAACAGGAATAGCAAGTGAATCGGAATTAATCACAATTTCAGTTTCGTTGTTAAAAAACTCCCAGGTTCCCTCAATTTCACCAACATAACCAGTTCCATCTTCATTGAATTTGGTATCGCCACTGAAATTTTCAAGCATTCCCCCCGGACCACCGGCATCTTCACCATCAAGAAGCAGGCTGTCGGCTATCCAGATGTGGCTGGTTAATAAGTCAACTTTTTCAGAGTTTGAAGATTCCTTGGAACAGGAAAAAAATAAGTACCCAAGAATCAGCCCGGTTATTATCCTTATTGCATTTTTCATAGTTATAGGGTTAGTTATAAATAAATCAGACGAAATCTCAGCTTCCTAAATTAGTATTTTTTTGTTAGAATTAAACTTCCTAATTTTTAATTAAAGCTCGATCGAATGGTTAAGCTGAAAAAATTAAAATTTATCAAATTGTTGAGTTTACCAACGATATATTTATAAAAAATACTATAAATCAATGGTAATGGATTTTTAAATCAGAATTGGGATTAGCAGTTTTAAATAAAAAATTCTACCTTAGATTTATAAAATCCTAATCTGGAATAAAATGAAAACCAACCACAAACTTTGCTTAATTATTGTTGTTTTTTTATTGCCAATAAACCTGCTGTTCGCACAGGATAAAAAGAAACAAAACACGAACTCATTTCAGCCAGGTCTTTTAACCGACACTGTATTTTCGGGATTTGAATTCCGAAATATCGGACCTGCTTTTATGTCAGGCAGGATAGCCGACATTGCCATGCATCCGCAGAACAATAGTACCTGGTATGTGGCGGTTGGCTCTGGTGGGGTCTGGAAAACAGAAAATGCCGGTGTTACTTTTAAACCTATTTTCGATACCCAGGGTTCTTATTCCATAGGTTGTGTGACCATTGATCCGATTAACCCGCATACTGTTTGGGTTGGAACCGGTGAAAATGTAGGAGGCCGTCATGTTGGCTATGGCGATGGAATATACAGGAGTGATGATGACGGAGTAAGTTGGAAGAATTTGGGTTTGAAAGAATCTGAACATATTTCAAAAATTATAGTTCATCCTTCTAATTCAAAAGTGATATGGGTAGCGGCCCAAGGCCCATTGTGGAAAAAAGGGGGCGACAGGGGATTATTTAAAACTGTGGATGGAGGTAAAACCTGGAAGAAATCCTTAGGAGATAATGAATGGACAGGGGTTACCGATATAGTTGTTGATCCCTCCAATCCTGATATTATCTATGCTGCTACCTGGCAGCGTGCAAGGAATGTAGCTATTTACCTCGGAGGAGGACCAGGTTCTGGTATTTATAAATCGCTGGATGGCGGCGAAACCTGGGAAAAGCTCACCAATGGACTTCCTGCCTCCAATATGGGAAAAATCGGGCTTGCCATTTCTCCCCAAAACCCGGATGTAGTTTATGCTGCCATTGAACTCGACAGACGCACGGGTGGCGTTTTTCGCTCGGCCAATAAAGGCGTGAGCTGGGAAAAAAGATCGGATGCTGTAGCCGGTGCAACAGGGCCGCATTATTACCAGGAATTGTATGCCTCACCACACCAGTTTGATAAAATTTATCTTGTAGATATCCAGATACAGGTTTCAACAGATGGAGGGAAAACATTCACACGTGTGAAAGAAGATAAAAAACACAGCGATAACCATACCATCGTTTTTAAAAAGGACAATCCGAATTATTTATTGGTTGGCTGCGATGGAGGAGTATATGAAACATTCGATAATGCTGAAACCTGGCGTTTTATGGCCAATCTTCCGGTTACCCAGTTTTATAAAATTGCAGTGGATGATGCTTTTCCATTCTACAATGTATATGGGGGTACCCAGGACAATTCCACAGAAGGTGGGCCATCGCGAACCACCGATATGAGAGGCATTATGAATTACGATTGGGAAATAGTTTTATTTGCTGATGGTTACCAACCTGCCACCGAGCCTGGTAATCCTGATATAGTTTATGCAGAATGGCAGGAAGGAAACCTCGTCAGGGCTGACCGTAAAACCGGTGAACTTGTTTTTATACAGCCTCAGCCGGGCGAAGGGGAGCCTTATGAAAGATTTAACTGGGACGCACCTATTCTGGTAAGTCCGCATAAAAATACAAGAATATTTTATGCATCACAGCGGGTTTGGCAAAGTGAAGACCGGGGGGATAGCTGGAAGTCAATTTCCGGGGATCTGACCAGAAATCAGGAACGTTTTACGCTGCCTGTAATGGATAAAACCTGGAGCTGGGACAATGCCTGGGATGTGGTGGCCATGTCGAACTACAATACCATTACTTCACTTGCAGAATCACCAAAACAGGAGGGTTTGATTTATGCCGGTACTGACGACGGGCTTATACAGGTAACCGAAGATGGTGGAAAAAACTGGAGAAAAATAGAAGCAGGTAGCCTTCCAGGTCTTCCAAAAACTGCTTTTGTGAACGATATAAAGGCCGATTTATTTGATGCCGCTACTGTTTATATTGCTTTTGATAACCACAAGTTTGGCGATTTTAATCCCTATCTGTATAAAAGTACCGACAAAGGAAAAACCTGGTCAAACATTTCAGGAAACCTGCCTAAAAGAACATTAGTATGGAGGTTGGTTCAGGATCATGTTAAGCCAGAGCTGCTTTTTGCGGGAACAGAATTTGGTATCTACTTTACAGTTAACAGCGGAGGGCAGTGGATAAAGCTGGACGGAAAATTGCCGGTTATTTCTTTCAGGGATTTGGCCATACAACGGCGCGAGAACGACCTGATTTGTGGTTCATTTGGCCGGAGTATTTATATACTTGATGATTACAGTGCTTTGCGTGAAATAACAAATGATCAGCTTAAAAATGAAGCAACTCTTTTTAAACCGCGAAAAGCCTGGTGGTATATCCAAAAATCAAGTATTGGCGATGACAAGGGAATGATGGGAAATGATTTGTTTCTTGCTCCTAATCCGCCTTTTGGCGCCGTTTTTACCTATTACCTGGCTAAAGAATATAAAACATTAAAATCCGAAAGGCAGGAAAAAGAAAAGGAATTGATAAAACAAAACAAGGATGTATCATTTCCGGGTTGGGAAAAAGTTGAAAATGAGCGATTACAGATAGAACCAAAATTGTGGCTTCTTGTTCAGGACAGTGCAGGAAACTTGTTGAGAAGGATTGAAGCGCCGGCTGGAAAAGGTTTTCACAGGATAGCATGGGATTTGAAACGGGCTTCAAATTCACCGGTCAGCCCTTCGCAATCAAATTTCCCGGATGGATCATATGGTTTAATGATGCCGCCTGGCAAGTACAAGGCATTGTTGGTTAAACAAGTGGAAGGTAAAATTTCTGTTTTAAGTGGTCCGGTAGAATTTGAAGTTGAACTTTTACAAAAGGGCAGCCTAAAAGGTTCTGATCCACAACAGGTTTATGCATTTTGGCAGGAAGTTGAAAAAGTGCAGAATTCTGCACAGTCAGTTGGAATTTCGCTTGACAATGCCTTTAAGCGGATAAAAGCCATGGAAAATGTACTGAACAGGGCTAATTTGGTGCCTGGTGCACTGGATAGCCAAATTTATAATGTGCGCCGGGCTCTTCAACAGCTGGATATTGAATTTACAGGGAATAAAGCTAAAGATGCTGTGGGCGAAAAAAACAATCCCACGATTTATAGTCGTTTATCGGTGGCCCAGATGGGCATTAATTCAAGTACCTACGGACCAACGCCAACACATCGGAAAAGCCTTGAACTGGCTGCTAAACAATTGTCGGTCATAAAATTAAAACTTGATAAATTAATTAAAACAGAAATACCAGCTATTGAAAAACAATTGGTTCAGGCAGGTGCCCCGTGGATTGAAGGACAGGAAATTCCATGATCCATGTTTAACAATAGCCCAAAATAAAAGCCAAACTAATCCAGAATAAATGAATGAGAAAGCAATTCTAATGTTTGTTCTTGTATTTTCAAGAATAGCCTTTGCACAGCAAAATGCTATGGTTCCGATGGTAGACGAAAGAACTGAACTACTGAGTGCCGTTTTCAGGTTTGCCGGGGCAGATGAATACATCAATAATAGGCTTAAATCTTATACTAATGAACTGGACAGCAGTTTTAAGGCATTTAAAAATTCAGAAGTGGTTCAAATAGCCAAACAATTGAGAAAAAAAGATGGCGTTTCTTTCGATGCCGTGATGTCACTGGCAATTCATCTTGAAATTACTGATAAAATAAGCCTGAAAAATAACATAAAGGAAGAAAGTATTGATAAAAGATGGAATAGGAAAGATATTGAAAATTTTATTGTTCAGCTTAACAGGTTTTATTATCAATCGAAATTTCATGATTTTTTTATTGCACATGAAGAGCTATATAACCAGGCCCAAAAAAATTTCGAAGAAATACTCAGGGATGTTGATTTCTATTGGTTTCCGGACTTTTTTGGAAAATCACAAAATTCAAATTTCAATTTGGTATTAAGTATGCTCAACGGCGGTTCAAATTATGGCCCTAAAATCAGGTACAATGATGGAAGTGAAGATTTATATGCCATTATAGGAACCTGGCACTTAGATAGCCTTGGACAACCAGCTTATTCCAAAAGCACCATACAGCTTATCATACACGAGTTTAACCATTCATTTTGCAACCCTTTGATTGATAAAAACTTCAAGACTATGGAGCAAAACGCAATTGGTTTTTATAAAGCAGAATCTGAAATATTAAAAGAACAGGCTTACGGAAACGCTCGGACTATGAGTTACGAAATATTAGTCAGAGCATGTGTAATCAAGTACTATCAGCAAAAAAATACACCGGAGCTGAAAGTAAGGAAACTTATATTGGATGAAAAATCGAGGGGCTTTTTATGGATAGAGGAATTAGTTGAATTATTGAACGATTATATACAAAACAGGCATAAATACAAAGCCCTGGACGATTTTATGCCTGAAATTGTAAAACTTCAGAATTCATTAAATCCTGATGAAATAAAGAAGAACTGGCAAGACAGCTGTGTAAGAGTGGTAAGTTGCAATATTGAAAACAATTCAGAAAATGTAAACCCGGATAATAAGGCAATTATCCTGCGTTTTAGCCGGCCGATGTACGAAGGCATGTATGGAACTTCTATTGGCAAAAGGGGCGAAAAGTATTTCCCGGAATTTCCGGAAAATGAGAAAGCCGGTTGGACCGACTCTACAAGGATGGAATGGAAATTTCCGGTAATTCTTAAACCTGACCGGGAATATTCTATATCTTTTCCGGCACAGTTTTTCCGATCTGAAAATATATATCCGATGGTAGAAACTTTTTACCTGGATTTTAGAACTGCTAAGTAGACTTATTTGCCGATTTACCGTTTATTCCGATGAGCTGATTTTTCTTATTCCGGCAATTTTCAGATTGGTTATCGGTAATCATTATTTAAACCAAAATTCCATTAGGTTATCAAATTAAAATAATAACAGATAAAAATATCTTATTTTACTTTAATTTATATTTACCTTTATTTAATTGAATTTCAGCACTTTTTTTTACAAATTAACTAAAGTATTATATGAACAGGGTAAAATCAATTTCAATAATCAGCACATTACTATTGCTGATTTTTAGTTTTCAGTCCATCGGACAAAATTGGGCTTCACTGGATGCCGTGGTTTACAACAACAAAACCGATAAATACTATTTCTTTTTTGGCAAGTATTGTGTAATAAAAGAAAGAGGAAAATACATAGATGGCCTTCCTCTATTGATTACTGAAGAATGGGAAAATTTCCCAGCCTCGTGGAAAGGTGGTAACATTGATGCAGCTTGTTATAGCAGCGATAACGAGAAATACTATTTTTTTAAAGGAGATGAATTTTGCGAAAAGCCCCAGGGCGAAAAAATGGGAAAACCAATGAAATTAAATGATCCCAAAAACGGGTGGGGCGGTATTCCATGGAATAGATTAGATGCAGCAGTGTATAATTCAAATACACAGACGTATTATTTTTTTAATGGAAATGAATACGTAAGTAAAAAAAGAGGCGAGCCATTAAATACCAAAATCAAAAAAATTGACGCCCCTGATGGATTTGTTAATCTTAATCCTAAACGACCAATAAAAGATGTTGATTATAGTGCTGATAATAAAGAATATTACTTTTTCTGGGACGATTTTTATATGACAAAAGTTCAGGGTGAAGATATTAAAAAAGGCACAAAACCCCGCAGGTACGAAGGCGATGGTCCCAGTGGATTTGAATGGGCCGAAAGATCAAACGATAATTTTATTGGGGTTGCAAATGAAGGAGGATATGTAGCTAATTTTTATGTAAAATGGAAATCAGGCGGCAAATCAGACAGCTGGAGTCAAAAGGGAGCGGCCATTTCGTATGGTAAACGCTTGAAATTGCCAAAAGACGCTACCGATATTACTGTTTCGGCTTATACATACGATTTATTGACGGATGATCACGATGGGGATAAGATATTTAAAGAAAGCATGGTAGCTCCACCAAATAAATGGTATAAAGTGTATGGTACTGCAATTAAGCCCGACTACAAAGTGGATAAAAAAGCCACGGATGTTATAGGGGATGTTACAAGTTTTTTTAATGATAAAGTAGGCGGTGCCGTTGAGGATGCTGCCGATTTTTTTACTGCTAACTTTAAATCTGCTCAGGATGCCATAGTGAAAGAAATGGCTAAAAATGATTTTGAGTCGAAAAAAGATTTCATTTTGACATTTGCAAATGATGCAAGTCAGCTGGTATTAGATGCAGAATTTATACAATCACTTTATCGTTTGTCAAAATCAAAGGAACCCAAAATAGCTGCAGATTATATGAAACAGCTAATAGCCAGGTCAGAACTTCAGCAAACGATTAGTAAAAGTCTGGATTTTAAAACCTTAAGTATTGGTTTTTCTGCCGATGCTTCTACAGTAATTGGAATGGCAGGATCATATGGCTATGGAATTTCGCTCGATGGCAAAATGGTTAAAGGATATGCAGGGCTCGATGCCAGTTTGGGTGTGCAGGGAGGTCTTGGCCTGGGTTGTCAGTTGGGAATATGGAATAGCTTACCCAATGCTTTGGACGGAAATTCTGTGGCAGTTAATGTTTCGGTTGGCGATGGAGTTGGAGTTGGAATATCTATTGTTTATAATGTTTCGCTGGATAAGAATAAAGTTCCTCAATTTAGTTTTGCCGGCATTGTGGTTACTCCCGGTGTTGGGGTTGATGTGGGTGCATCACTAAGTACAGGATATTCATGGGTTTATTAAAATGCAAAATCCTGTATTTTGATGAGAAAAGAATAAGCAGTTAAATATTTACCCTGTTGCAAGGATTCATGGTAGGGGAGGCTGAATAATAGAGTTCAGCCTCTTTTTTACAGGAAAAAAACAAGCGTAAAAAAATTTGAAATAAGATTGTCTGAAAGTTAAAAATAAGCATTTGAGGTTTATACAAACCCAATTGCACACCAGAATTTCTGGTTAAAAAGACATACCAAGTCTAAGTGTTGCAGCCAGGCAATTTTTAAGATTATTTTTAGTGCCCGACGGATGGATAATATATTGTAAATCAGGCTGGATATAAATATCTTTATGGATGATTTTGTTCCATGTTAATTCAATTGCAGTTTCGCAACCTATTCCTTCAACAAAATGTTCATAAGCTACAGCAATTCCTAAAATATCGTTTTTGGCCCGGCTTAAATACCCATTAAAGTTGATTCCAAGGCCAAGATAAGCATTGTTTTTACTCATTTCTGAAGGACTATAACCAAGATGTAAAAAAGCACCAATACTTTTGTCTTTTTGTTTCCAAAATTGTTGGTCAATATAGAAGTAAGCCCCAATAATAGAATTATTTAGCGAATCCGGGAAATCTGATTGTAAAGTACTTTCAAAAAAAAGGTTATGTGAAAAAAATCCCAATTTATAAATTCCTTTCAGGTTATTTATTTCCTGATGATGCTGAAATTCGGTAATGGCTAAAATTCCATCCCCAGATTGAAATTCCCATTTAATGTTATAAGGATTTGAATCAAAATCTGTTGGGCTACCATCATATAAAGCATTAATCCATGTTGTTTTTTCTGTGATATTCCACCTGACTGTTAAACCCAATGAAGTTAGCGGAAAAATAGGAGCGGCCAGGTTTCCTGATATAACAGGTAAAATACCAAACGAACTGTTTAAATACAATGCACCTAAATCAGAATTGGCAAATTCAACGTTTAAATCCTGTAAACCTGCAGTAAGTTCAATCCTACCAATAGATTGTTTGTACCATAATTCCTGTATATAAGTATGATTGCCAGCTTCAATATTCGATGCCACCTGCATATCGCCCAACATTATTGCTGAAGGGGTTGATCCATGCGTATTTGCAGCATTTATATAAAACATTCCGCCCTTCCAAAAGCCGGCTTTTTCCACATCAAATCCCAGGCAGACATTGGCCATGCCTAAATAACAATGTCCGGTTTTAAGTCCTCCCGAAAGGTTATTTACAATATCACCGGTATATGATGCTTCTAAAATCAGGGCTTTTTCAGGGTCGTCATTTTGCTGTGCCTTAATTACAGCGTTGAGCAGCAGACAGATTGTTAAAAAGTAAATATTTTTCATAATTGCTGTGTATTCATTTTTTACACAACAAAAGTAGATTTACGGAAAAAGCTGTGAAATCCTAAAAAATGATGATTCTTTAGTTTATCGTCATTAAAATTGGTGAGGCTGATTTATTTGATCAAGTACGATAAATTTATGTACTACCGCATAGATAGTTAAACCCGACACGGTCTTTATACCGGTTTTGTGCGAAATATTTTTCCGGTGTGTAATTACCGTATTTACACTAATATTTAATTTATCGGCAATTTCTTTGTTGGATAAGCCCATGGCCAATTGTTGCAATACTTCTATTTCCCTGTCACTAAGTAAATTATCATAGGTTTCAGAAGGTTTGTTATTTTCACTGGTAAGCACTTTATGAATTACCGCAGAAATTGTCTCCGGAGAATCAGAAATGCTTATAATTCCATCAAAATGTGATAAAATATGCTGCTCGTAATAAAGATAAATCAGTGCCAGCCAGCGTACATTTTCCCAATTGTTTTTAAGGGTTTGAAATTCCTTTAAATTGTGCTGTATGATAGACGGATTAATAATTACAAGGCTATCGGGATTTTTATAGATAAATTTTTCAGTTTCGCCCATGTTTCCTGTTTGCCGGGAATGAAATAAAAATCCTGATTGGGAAAATAATTGCAATAATCCCTGATAAAGAATATATGAAGTTTCAACAACAATGATATTTAAGTGTTTTGCCATTAAATCCGCCTCAGTTGATGTTCTAATTTTTCCACTAAAGGAACTAATATAAGGTCTTCAATATTCGCATGCACCTTCAGGTCAAAATCGAGCTGAACCAGGTACAGAAAAAGTTTTCTTCTCTCCTGCCGGTCATTTTTAACAGGTAAATATTTGATTAACAAACTCATCAGGTCGTCAAGTTTTTCTTCAATATCGCTATGGTGTTCTTTATAATCTGTTACCGAATAACTTTTAGCGAGTTCGTCCGCACCAGATTTGGTAAAACGATTGTATAAATCCGTAAAATAAGGAAAGGCAACATTATTCTCATAATCAAGATGTTCAACAACTTCCTTAAAATAATCTTTAAAAAATTTGTCGACCATTTTTATTTCACTAAAATCATTTAAACTTTGAATATTTTGGATACATTGCTGAATATTGGGGTAAATTTCATTCAGATAGTATTTGTGGCTGTTTTTTAAATAGTTTATGATAAGTGGCAGGTCCGAAATTTTCAGGTTTGGATTTTGGGCATTTCCCTTGTCAATATAAAGGTTTGCAAAGGCAATAAATAAATCAGAACTTATGCCATAAACTTCACAGGTTTTCTTCACCGTAAGTGCCTGTAAAGGTAATTTTACATCGAAATGTTCAAGAAATAGAATTGCTTTGGGATATTTAAATACGATTTCGGAAATTTCTGTTTCGGGTGTTATCAATAAGTTGGAGAATTGGTTCATAATTTTAAATTTCCGGCAAAACTATAATTAATTTTACCTCTTCAAATATAAAAAAGGTTGTTTCAAAACTGATTAAACTATTTATATCCGCCTTTTTAAAACTTCAAATATCTATCTGGATAGTTGGGCTAAAATGCCCAATATTAAATAAGTTTTGAGCAGGTAATAGATTGAATAGTTTTTGTTTTGAAACAACCTCTTAATAGAAAATAATAACTGTAAATTAAACTTTTATAACAATTCAAACCGGTCGAGGTTCATTACTTTATTCCAGGCAGCTACAAAATCTTTCACAAACTTTTCCTGTGCATCAGCGCTACCATAAACTTCAGCAATTGCCCTTAATTCTGAATTGGAACCAAATACGAGATCGGCCCTGGTTGCAGTCCATTTTACCTCACCCGATTTACGGTTACGACCTGTAAATGTTTCCTTATCCTCTGATGCAGGCATCCAGGCAGTGCTCATGTCAAGCAGGTTTACAAAGAAATCATTGGTGAGTACTTCGGGTCGTTTTGTAAATACACCATTTTTAGAATTATCGAAATTCGTGTTCAATACACGCATTCCACCAACTAAAACTGTCATTTCAGGGGCAGTTAAGGTTAGTAATTGTGCTTTGTCAATTAAAAGTTCTTCCGTAGACACCGAATACTTTTTCCTGAGGAAATTTCTAAAGCCATCCGCAACAGGTTCTAAAACTGCAAATGATTCTATATCTGTCTGTTCAGGGGAAGCATCCATTCGCCCCGGAGTAAAGGGGAGGGTGACGGCAATACCTGCATCTTTTGCGGCTTTTTCAACCCCGGCACAACCCGCTAATACAATTAAATCGGCAATTGATATTTTTTTGCCACTTGGCTGCGCACTGTTAAATTCTTTCTGTATCCCCTCAAGCTTTTCCAGCACTTTTGCCAATTGAGCAGGATTGTTCACTTTCCAGTCTTTTTGTGGAGCAAGGCGAATGCGCGCCCCATTTGCTCCTCCGCGTTTATCTGAACCTCTGAAAGTGGAGGCTGAAGCCCAGGCAGTCGAAACCAGTTGGGAAACAGAAAGCCCTGATTTCAAAACTTTGGATTTTAGTTCAGCAATGTCTTTATCATCAACCAAAGGATGGTTTACTGCAGGAATCGGGTCTTGCCATATAAGTTCTTCAGCAGGAACTTCCGGCCCCAAATAGCGTGAAAGAGGGCCCATGTCCCTGTGGGTTAATTTAAACCAGGCACGGGCAAAGGCATCTGCAAATTCCAGTGGATGTTCATAAAACCTTCTTGAAATTTTCTCATAAACCGGATCAAAGCGGAGCGAAAGATCTGTGGTAAGCATGGTCGGGGCATGTTTTTTAGATGGATTATGCGCATCAGGAACAATTTCACCTGCATTTTTTGCCACCCATTGTTTGGCGCCTGCAGGGCTTGTGGTAAGTTCCCATTCATACTTAAACAGGTTTTCGAAAAAATAATA
>JAXLTR010000005.1:0-435384 GCA_046329965.1 Bacteroidales bacterium
CTTCAACTCATTTTGAAGGAATTTATCCAGTAAGCCCGAATTTAATGCATACACAAAACCTTTCCCTTTTATTTTTTTGTAAAGTATCGATCGTTCAATTAATTCCGGCACCAGTTCACCCTTAATTCTGCCTGAAGGAAGATGAATGTTATCCTCCTTCATTTGCTTTAACGAAATAGCCAGTGATTTATTCAGTTTGGGATACATGGTCTAATTCTTTATTTGTAAGGAGTTTTATAATTTTGGTTTTATTATCGATGATTTTCTGGAATTTATAGATATGGGTATAGCTGTTGGCATCGTTTGCATTTGGTGAACCATTAATCAACCAGATGCCTTTTCTGTTGGCAAATTCGGATAATCCTCTAACATTCGAGTCATGCAGCACGCCAACTTCATCAATAATACAATGCAGGCTAAAAATTTCTTTCTCATTCCTTTTGGTCGCATTTTCAATAAACACATATAATAACATAATGTTAATCATGGCTTTTACAAGTATTTCCGTTCCATTTGAACCAACATTTGACAGCTTTTCAAGCCAACCTGTATCATTATCATTTTCAACCACTCTTAACTGAATATCAAAACTATCCTCAACACTTATATTTTCCTGTCGATAGGATGTGATTGATTCATAAAAATCAGTAAGTAACTGTGTGGCCTTTATATTCGCGGTTTCCTGGTCGGATGCATTAAATAAGTTGACTTCCCCCTGGAGGTGGCTGTTTTCGTCCGAAAATTCTTTTATTCTCTTCATTGTTTTAATAACGGAATGATTGCTTTCCGAAATTTTTAATTCAATATTTTTCACAGCACCAACAAAAATTTCGCCGCTCCGAAAGGCCTGGTTAATCTTGCCAATAATTTTTTCAATGTCACGCCGGTATTTGTATAAGTCTTCGTATTCACTACTTATCCTGGCTGTCATTAAAGAGTATTTTTTCTGCGCTTCTTTTCTGTGCGTTTCAAGCCTGTTTGTTTCAATATAATCTTTCAGCTGTTCAATAAACTCCTCTTTTTGCACATTACTCTCAAATTGGGTAGGAAACCCAAACAGATTATCTGAAGGAAATTTTCCACAAAAATTACTTACATGGGTAAACAGACGTTCCTCGTTTACTGTATTTTTATCGTGTTGCTCTCTCAAACCACTGATGAGCTCATTGATTTGCCTGTATTTTGAAGGTTTTATGTTTTCCTTTAATAATTCCTTGTAATAATTGTAAAGCGAAGACGATGTATAATCATTATAATATTTAATTTCTGTTGTCCATTCTGTGATAAAAGTTTTCTTCTCCTGCAATAATTGCTGTTTTGCGTTTATTTTCATTTTTTTCTTATCAACAATTATTTTGTTTTTGGCTTCCTCATCAACAATATTCTTTTCTATTGTTTGAAGATTGTAGATTGTCTCCTGCTCCTTGCTAAAATATTCCTTTTCATCTGACAGGTATTCATGAACGTTTTGTTTGTTGTCATCAATGTTTTTGAGGCGGTTTTTGATTTCATCCAAATCCCCGTCAATCAATTTAAGTTTTTCAGTATCCAAATCAGAGCCGCTAAGTTCTTTTCTTTTTTCGCCTTCAATCCGATCCAATTCATTTCTGTAAATCAAATCTGTTTCAGACAACTTATTTTTTTTGTTTTGCTCAAGGTCTGAAACCTCCCTGGCATTATCCTTAAGCTTTTCATTTAAAATGTTAATTTTCTCGTTCTTTGTTTTTTCAAAAACCAGCTTAAGCCCTTCTTTCTCCTTATTTTTGTTCTCCAGTTTACCTGTTAGTACTTCAATTTTTTCCCTTATAAATTGCTCTTCCTTTTCTTTTTCCTTAGCAATTCTTTCCTGGAAGTTCTTATATTCAGTTTTCAGTAATTGAATTTTCTTGGCCAGGGTCTCCTTTTGGTAACGAAGCGCATCGATTTCAGCCTTGTTCTTTTTAATTTTTCCACCCTGATCCGACTTTTTCTTTTCAAATTTATTTATTAAATCTGCCTGATCCTTTTCCCATTTTGCCAATAGTATTTCCAGCTTATTTGATAACTCATTTTCCTGTACCTGATACTGTTCAGGCTTTTTAAACGGATTCTTTAAATTGCCGAGATCAAATGTATATCCTAAAATTGTCTGGCTTGCTTCTTGCTCCTTTTTGAAGTAGGTTTCATCAGAAAAAATGAATTGTTCCGAACAGATTTTCCCAAATGTCTGGTGCCAATCGGGCTCGTGTTTATTCAAATGATTATAAATAGTCCCTTCGAAGGAGCTAATTTTTTTTCGCAGTTTATTTAATTCATCCTCCAGTTTTAATTTTTCCGGTTTATACTTGTTTTCTATATTTTTAATCTCAATATCTTTCTCTCTTTCATCAAGCTTCAGATTATCTTCTATCTTTTTTATTTCCTGCAAAAGTTCAGTTTGAGATTTTTCAAGGCCAGCTTGCTTTTCATTATTTTGGCATAATTCGCACTCAATTTGAGAAATTTCATTCCCGAAATACACTTTGTGTTTTAATTCTACCAATTGTATCTGATTATCGTGGATTTGTCCTTTTATGGAGTCTGATTCTTTGTTTAGTTGCTCATTATCAAGACTATATTTTCCTGAAAGTTCCTCAATTACCTTGCGGGACTCATCCCTTAAACTATTTTCTACTTTTTGATGCTGATGATATAAGGATGTATATTCTTGTTCAATACTGTTTTTAGCGGCATTGAAGGTATTTTCTGCCTGGGTCTTTATTGCATTGTATTTTTGTTCAAGTTCCCTAAAATTTGCTGTAAGAATTTCTTTTTCAGCGATTAGTGATTCCTTTTTAAGGATATATTCTTTTTCAAAATGATGTTCCTTTAATAAGTCATCAATATTTATTCTTTTGTATTTATTTTTCTTTTCTTCCAGCTTTTTCAGGAAATTCCCGATAACTGCCTTTTGACTATTTAGCTCCTGAAGCTTTTCTCCGGATTGCTTTTCGTAGCTTTCCAGTTCATTTTTATGCAGCTCTAATTCAGATTTTATTTGTTCCGCAACTTCCAGTTCCAGTTTCAGGGCATTTTCCGTTCCATATGCAGCATTTACAACATTCTGAGCAAGATTGCAGGCAAGCTCCCTGTCATCTTTCAGTTGCTTGTAATTATTCAATATTCTTCCGGCAAACGAAAGGTTATTGCCCATGACAGTCAACTGATCAAAGGCATTTTTAAAATCCCTTAAATGCTTTTCGTGCGAAATCAATTCTATTTCCTGCGGGGAATCTGCAATGGAAGCAATCATCGTTTTTTTTATCACATTGCTGTCAAGTCCTGAATTTAAGAATATATTCGCAATGGTTCTTGGAATATTGTCGTAAGCATTGCTTTGCATTATCGAAAAATTCCTGTACTGTTTATTGCTGCCATAAAGAATGCTTTTGTATTCTTCTGTGCTTTCTATAACCCTGGTATGGAATCTTTCAGAAAGACTTGTTTTATGGGCTACTTCCTTTCTATTCAATGCAGTTGTTTCTTCCCAAAATAAGTTTTTATCATAGACCCCTTCTACAAATAAGTATTTTAGTGCATTCGATCTTTTATACACATAAATAAAAAAAGCGTCGTTGCCTTTTTTTACTTCATAAACTAAAAAAGAATTGTCGAAAGGGAAATAAAAATCAATAAAACTCTTTTGAGAAGGCTTAATTCCTAATTTTGACCGTCTTGAATCAGCCGTGTAGAAAAATAAAATCGCCCTTTGGGTGGTACTTTTCCCGGTTCCTTGGGTACCAATAAAGTGAATGTTGCCATTCAATGAAATTTCACGATAAGGTATGCCCGCACTATTGATTAGTATTACTTTATTCAGATAATTCATTTTCTTCAGCTTCTTCAATTTCTATTTTTGTGACCAATTCTTCTAAATACCGGAATGATGACAATACTTTGTATAAATCATCCGTCTTATTTTCCTGTTCAATAAATCCGTCTTCCTGTAAGGCATTTATCAGGATATTTACCTTTTCAATTGTTTTCAGATTCTCTTTTTGGAAGAACGACTGCAGGTTTTTTAGTTTTTCTTCAAGACCAACATCAACCCTCACTTTTTCAGCTACCTGGGCTGGGGTAAACCTTGTTCCGGGTGTAAAACCTGAATTGAAGGTTTTAAAGAAATCCAGCAAATCAATCCATCTATAAGCTCTTTCAATTTTCTTCTCCAGCAGGTTTTTACCGGTTTCTTTTGAAAAGTAAAAATAACCATCGCCCTTGCAAAGTTCTATTCCAATGATGTTGAAATATTCATAAAGCAAATCAATTTCCTTTTCAATCAGGTTATACAATTGCTTGCTTTCATTGTTTACCGAGTTGTCATTGATAAATTTACCCCGAATCAAGGTTTCATATATTTTCAGGGTTTGTGTCGATATATTGGTAATCCTGTTCATTTTATCTGGGCATTATTACAGCGTATTCAAAATTCATAAATTCTTTCGTTTCTTCCGAAAATAAAAAATCATCTTCAAACAGCGAAGCTATCTTACAAAACAAACCTGCCCTGTGATTAATATCAACAAACTTATCTTCCCATTGCCCAGGCAATGGATGAGAAACAATAAAGCTGAATAAATCACTGTTTTGAGCAACAAAAGCCATTTTCAATTCATTCAATTTAATCATGGCTGATTCCTCATTTTCATTATCAAAATAACCATCTTCTAATTCCGGGGCTTTTAACAATTGCAAATGAGATTGTCTTTTTAAGCGCTGATTGACTTTTGCAACTGCTTCGCGGTATTCTTCCAGTTCAAAGTTCTCGGTATTGAGCCACAAGCTTTTTTGTTTGGTCTGATTGATGCAAATATCATTCATGTTTTCCAGAACATGGTTGATGCTTGATTTTTGCCTTAACTCGTGCCTGTCTTTTAAACGCTTCAATACCTGGAGTTTCTCAAATACATCCGACAAATATTTGGTTTTGTTGATGTATTCAATAATATGTTGCTGTACCTCAATCAGGTATTTCATTGCATTGCTTAAATCAGCACGTAATGAAATAATTGTTTCTTCCAGACGACCAGATTCTGCCCCCCTGAAAAACAATTCGTTTTCAATCAGATGTTCTACTTTTTTAATGAGCTGTTCAATCTGGTTTCGCTTTTCGCGAATATCTTCCAGTTTTTTTTGTTTGAGTTCGGTGTTTGACTCGGTTTCAAAAACCAGTTGAACTTTTTGGTTCAGTTTGGCTGTGTGCCTTATAGCTGTGCGACCTGTGGATCTTAAATCCCGTTGAATCTGGTAAAAATAGGATTCTCTGGCACGAGGATTCCGCTCTGTCTGATAATAATTGATGTTTTGTTTAATGTTTTTAAAAAATATTTCGAGGTATTCCGGGTGAATGTCTTCTTCAATTTCAAGGAATTTCTCAAGAAACTCAATCAACCGGTCATCAAGGTAAAAGCCGGTTTGCTCGTCGCCCCTGATAAAACCGGTCTGGAGCAATTGATCATATTGTTCGTAATCATTGTCCGAAAGCCCCAATAAATCATCTCGCACCACCCGCGATGTTCTATGACCAAATAACATAGCAATCTTATCTCCCTGACGGTTGATGTCTTTGATTAATTCTTTAACGGTCTGGTACGATTTGGTTTCCATTAAAATATGATCAATTTATATTAGTCACATATAGTTGTTTGCTTCTTTTTTTTAATCTTTCTATGCATTTCAAATACTAAAGGATTTATTTTAATAATACAAACCAATTCATTGACTGATTTAATATTATTGGTCTTTTACGTATAGTATTTTCTACGAACTTTATTCCGAACTTTATTATTTATATATTAAAGTGGTTCTCATATTAAAAACAAAACCAAAGGTAAAATATTAAAATTTCAATTTTTTCAAATAAGCGATCTAAAATTGAAATTAAAAATAGTCACTCATTATTTAATTTTCACAAGCCCAACTCATCCGCAATATCCCTTGTAAGTTTTGACATGGGGCGTTTTGATAAATCATTTTCATCAAATTAGCCCTAATTGCTTTGCAATATCCTGCCTGAATTTTGTCAAGGGCCTTTCTAATATTGATTCTTTATCAGGAAATGTCCCAATTAAATATCTTTTAAATAAATCATTCGGGGGAAACAATCCTTCAATTGAAGCATAATGTTTTGCTGCACTTTTATAAAGGATTGCCGAAATTAATAAATCTTCTGCAACATCTTGATGTCTATTATAAACTCCGGTTATATCATAAAGATGATCATGTTTCTCAACTAAATTATCTTTATCAGGATATTTCGGTTTTGCTCTAAATTCTAATTCCAGATTCTGTTTTTTCACCTCATTTACCGTTAGTTTTGATGGATCTGGATCATATTTTAGATAAAATTCTGACCTGATTGCAAAATCATTATAGAAAGGATGATAATGATTGCTTAAATCCAATGGTTTATTACTCTTTGTAATATTGCAATTAGCACAAGAAGGGATTAAGTTATATAAAGAAATTGATAGATAAGGGTATTCATTTTTTGGGAAAAAGTGATCAAACTGAAACTTAGCAATGCTTTTTTTTGTATGATCTTCAACCAATATAGTGTATTGAGCATTGCAGTATGGACAGGATTTAATATTTAATTGTTTTGCAAGCCAAATACCTCTGTATTCATTGCTTCTAAACCTATCATCATAACCAAAAACATCTAATAAAGCTTCTCTAAAGTTTCCTCTTTTGATTTTAACACTTTTAGGTTCACTATGGTTTTTAATCTCATCATTCCAACCATTAACTGAAAATTCATGGATTATTTTAGTAAGTTTAAGAGGTGGTGCCAATAAAATTTCCTTAAAATGCTTAATGAGATATTTGATAATTTCCTTCTGCTTCGGATTATATAAAACATATCCATCTTCTTTTCTTTTCCTTGAATACAAATTAGTTAACAATTGTTCTGGTTTAGAATACTTTCTAAATTTATCCAAATAAAGACTTTCAATACTTGAAATATCAATATAACTATCCTGACCAATGGGCTTTATTTTAGATATTAGGATCATTTGCTATTTTTTAATTTAACTCTGTTCATCTCATCCTGTAACCATTGTAAATACTCCTTATCGCTTTCATATGATTCAACTTTACCAAAAGCTTCATCGTACATATCTTTCAACCTTTTTTTAATCAACTCATCTCCAATCAGATTAATAATTTTCACTATTTCATCTTTTTTCTCTGTTTGTTTATCTTTTATGGTACTAATAACTTCTTCAATCTTCTTCTTCGCAAACTCCCCAATCAATCCACCTTCCATAAAAAATGAATCAGTTAACAAAGTGTGAATATTGGCACCAAAAGTTCTTTCCATATTTCTCAATTCATCACCTTTAACTACAATGCAGTTGCCCTCAGCAGAAATATCTTTGTCAATTGGTTTGTCTTTTTCTGTTCCTCTTTTTAAAAAAATTATGTTGTCTTTGGGCAAATCTGAAACTATATAAGGTGAGTGGGAGGTGAAAATTAGTTGAATCTTCTTTCCCTTGAAAATTACATTTAATCCAGAAATTAAGTTATTGATAAATTCTTTTTGCCATTTAGGGTGAAGATATAGTTCACCTTCATCAATAATAATCAACAATTGATTTGTAACCTTTTCTCTAATTGAATGAAATCTTGCTAATAAGTTTAAGTTTGCTAATTCCCCTGAACTTAATCCCGTCCATTCAAAATCTATGAAATTAAGTTTTGTTTTTTTGTATCTATCCAAAAATTCCTTATTGAATGTCGTTAAATCTTTTAATTGTTCCTCTGGAATCTCTATATATCTACCTCTATAATTTTGTGAATTTAAATGGTTGTTATACCAAGCATTTGAACCGTGATAATCAAGGCTATACTTATCAATTATCTCAAATAATTCACGCACATTTAATACATAATTATCAAAAGCGCTTTTTTTTATTGAACGCAAATGTTTTTTATACCTTTCAAAAAAATTAAAAATGCTATTCCTCAAACTTTTATTATTACTTTCTATAATATAATTATAATCACCCAAAGTAAATTTTTCCTGAATAATATACTTATCAAAGGGCAATTTCCCATTTTCTGTCTTCCCTATCTCGATTAATAAGAACATAAAAAATGCATAATAGAAATTGTTTTGAACCGATGTTTGATTTAGCCATATTTCTTCAGTACGAGTTGCTTTTAAAAATTCTAAAATTCTATTATCAATTAACTCAACTACGTTTCCATTAGAATATTCAATTTCATCTGAATTTTCATGTTTACCCCAAAATTTGATAGATTTAGGTATCCTTATATTTGCTTTTTTATAATCTGATTGAACAAGAAAATCAATTTGCCTATAAGTTTCTTCATTTAAAAATTTATTCAATTTAGAGTTTGCCCTATAAAAAAGGCTATTTGTTGAAATATCAGGCTCACCTGAACCTCTGCCGTCAATTGCATATTCTACAGAAAACACAGGTGAATATAATACCATTGTAGATTCAATATAAACAACCTTAACTGGTTTCATTTCCTCTATCAGTCCAATCTTACAATTAACACTGTGAAATAAAAGAGTTATCAAAGGTTTGTTGAATCCATTATAATAACAATTTAAGTAGGTTACTCCATTTGCATTTTTAGAAGCAATATAAAACAATTCCAAATCGGGAACTCCATATAAAATTTGACATAAAGTAGATTTTCCACTCCCATTTTCCCCAACAACAGCAGTAATATTCAAAATATGCTCCCCAAAAAATCCCTCAATATGGTTTTTGTTCTCCTCAACAGTTATTTTGTTTTTATCAGGATCATAATCAAATTTATACTTACTGCTAAAATTAAACCCCTGCCGTTTGATATTCTTATAATTTTCCACCCACAAATAAAGTAGTTCCATAATCAATCAATTAAAATTATTTAAATCTCCAACTTCCCCTGCCCATAATCCTCCTTATCCTCCTCCACCTTCTTAACCTTCCCCTTGGCAGTTTTGTATTGCACCAAATAATGCTTTTTCACCTCCTCCGGCATCTCCACCCCCTTTTCCTTATAAAACTTCTCCGCATCTTCTCTTTTATGCAGTCCTTGTTTGAGTTCTTCTTCGTAGCGCTCGTGGTTGAGGAGCAGCAGGCGTTTGAGCACTTCTTTGCGGGCATCGGGGTGGATGGTGTAGCGCACACGGTCGTTTTCGGGTAGGTAGTCTACTTCGTAGAAATCGTGTCTTAACCTCACCCCCGCCTCTCCTGAATGAGAGGAGCTCCAGCAATAAGCCCCCAACACCGCCTCATCCATTTCCACATGCAATTGCCTTAGTTTTACTATGCCGGCAATGGCTTCTTCTATGGTGCAGGTATTTGGTGTCTTTTGCAAATGGTTCCATAAATTCCAGATTTCTTTGCCGTATTGCTTTTCTATGGCTTTTTTATCAAGGGCTTGCAGGGCCGCTGATGTTATGCCCAACTGCACTTCTTTGGCATGAAAGGCATTGTAGGTTTTGGTTAGGCCCAATTGCATGGCCAGCATCAATTGGCGGCGGTGTTCGTGGTAGTGTTCGCCGATTTGTTCTAATTTAATTTCTTGTTCTTTTGAGAGATTTTGAGGGAAGGGGAAAGTTTCAAAGCAGTCTTCATTTAAATATCTTAGCCTTGTTTCTAAGGAACTTCCATATTTCCTTGCCCATAATTCATGAATTGATGATTGCAATTTAGAAAAATCGGCAAATTGATTAAAAATCAAGGTATTGGTACCTATATCATAGACATAAGTACTTGGAACTTTTGTAAAACATAAAAATTTCGTTACTCTACATACTACAAAAACAAATTCATACTTTTTAATACTTTCATATAATTTTACTGCTCTGTCACCATACCTCCACCAATACTTTTTTCTTGATTCTCGGTTGTTTCTTTCTCTCTCTTCTTTCACTGTATTAAGTAAAATATTATATGTCAATTCATAATTTTTAGCACGTTCTTCATTCCAATCATAAAAATTTATAATAGATCTTTGAGGGCTTTGATCTGGAGAGCTGTTTATATCTTCACCAATTAGATAAGAAGAAATAACCTGACTATATTTAAAATCCTTATTTATAATCTCTTCCGCTTCTTTTTTGGTAAGTATAAAGCTTTTACCCATAACATATGTACCTTGAAAAGACAAGTTTTGATTGCCATTCAATACAAATGGATTTTTTACAACCCCTTCATCATCAAGGTATGAACTAATAAAATTTACTTCTTTCCCATTTAAGTATATGTTTTTAAAATTCAAGCCTTTATAAATAGAAACCAATGATACTTCTAAACTTGCATTACCAGGCCATTTCGTTGATTTAATTGCAAAAATTATATTACCATTATTTGAAATAATATATTCTAATGCATTTTCTCTTGTATCACCTTGAGAAATTGAGTTTGTCGCAATAAGTGAATAAAAACCTTTAGGAGTAATAAGTTTGAATGCTCTTTGGAAAAAATAAGCTACAAAGTCACTTTGTCCACCTGATTTTTCAAAGTAACTTAATATATATTTTAAGTAATAGTTTCCAAAATGAGTTGAAATTCTTGCTCCAGCTAAAAACGGCGGATTCCCCAAAATACAATCAAATCCGCCGCCCCCTCCGGCTCCCCCAGCCGGGGGAGAGAAGATTTCAGGAAACTCCAAAAACCAATGGAAAAAACGGTTTTCGTTTGCAATTACGGTTGCTTTGGCCGTTTTTCTGTCCTGCCAGCCCTGGTAACCGCTCAATATCAGGCGGAACTCGGCATCGGTCATTAAATTGTCCTTATTTTCGGTGGTTTTGGGTATAAAAAACTGGGCTACCTGGGTATCGGCCAAAGCTTTTAAAAAAGTAAAACCTTTGCCATCCATAAACTTGCGGTAGGCTTGAGCTTTGCGCTCAATTTCAATGGGTGTGGTTTCGGGCAATTGGTTAAAGGTTTTGTATTTGGCCATGGCTTCCTGCACCGAATTGGCGGTTGTTTTTTCAAAATCAGCTTTAAGCTGTATTGCTTTGGCTTCGCGTTCTTTACGTTCCTGTCGGTTCTTTTTGGAAAATGTCTGTGCAATTTCCTTGTCATCGCCGGGCAGGGTTTTAAAAGCTTCGTCGGCTATTCCGGTTTCGAGTTCTTCCCTGTGGGCAAGTCCTACAATGGCATCGCCGCATTTAATGTGGTGGTCGAGAAAGTTTAAGGGTTCGCCGGGGTTATGGGCTTCTAACCAAAGGGCCACTTTGCATAGCTCTACGGCTAAGGGGTTTTTGTCTACACCGTAAATACAATTTTTAATTACATCGCGGGTTGCCTGGCGCATGGCAAGTGGCGTGGGCTGGTCTTCGCCGGTGCGCACACGTGCCAGTTCGGTGCCTATCCGTCTGGCGGCATTTAACAAGATATGGCCGGAACCGCAGGCTACGTCAGCAACTTTAATTGAGAGCAAATGGCAAGTGGCTAATAGTGAATAGCGAGTGGTTTGGGGTAACTTCTGCAAGGTTTGCTTGATTATTTTTTCGCTGAAATGGAACGGATAAAGCTTAGAATCATCTTTCCCTCCTGTGTGCAGAGTTCCAGTATTTCCTTTACCTGTTCCGCTTTGCAGAGTCCGGTCATTTCCGAAAGCAGCAGATGGGTTTCCAATTCCTTGAGACTTCCGTTGGCTATTTTCAAAAAATAACGAAATTCGTTGTTGTTGTTTCGTCCCCAGCCCTCTGCTATGTTGGCCGGAATAGAAGCTGCTGAACGGCGAAGCTGCGAAGTCATTCCAAACAATTCTTCTTTCGGATATAGTTTTGTCAACTGATAAGCCAATGCGGCTATCTGCATCCCCACGTTCCAAATCTCCAATTCCCTGTATGTCTTCATCGTAAAATATGCAATTAGATATAAAATTTATCAAATAAGTACTTATCAAACCACCCGTTATCTGCCAATCGCCACTCACCACTTGCGACTCGCTATTCGCCAACTTCAGTTTATCTTCAATTATATAATCGAGCGAATGTTTAATCAATGGGCGCACCAGTTCTTCGGGCGTGTAATGCGAGCCTGATGAAGAACGGCCTGTTCCTTCCACGAAAGTGAAGGTAAATTGCCCGTTAATTTCTTTAAAAACCGGTTCCAGTTCGAGCAAACCTTCGTAAATGGAGCCAAATTCTTCCACATCCAAATCGCCATAGTTTACACGCACCAGCTGTTTGTTTTCGTTTTCAAACAAGGTCAGGTTTTTAATCACGTTCAGCATGGCCTCGTTGTTTAGCTTGTAACTGCTTAAGTTTCCCAGGGCATCGGCTCCAAAAAGTCCGGCACCCAAAGGGCTGATACCCAGTAAGTGTCCGAATTTTTCTTCTTCAAACAGTAAAAACGTGGTTTTCAAACTTTCCCAAAGATCGTGCTTGCTTCCATCCACATAAACCATCCGCTCGGCCAGTTTCCGCAGGCGATTCAGCGAATAATACAGGTAATATATTTTGCGTTTGGCCTGCACCGCAGCATCATCGAGCTTTGGATAAACCAGTTGCCTTTCTTCGGTAACCATAATAAACAGTATCCGGTATATGCCCCGCAGCAAATGCAGGTAATAATTTTGTGGGCTTATCTGAGCTTTGCTTACCTGGCTGGTTAATTCACTATTCATCGGATGGTTCAGAAAGCCATTGGCCAGTTGCTTTAACGAAGTTTCAACGGCCTTACTCAGTTTTTCCCTGATGCGCGAACCCGAAGCCAGCGATTCCTGATGGTAAAACTCAATAAAAGAAGTCTCGCCTTCGTCTATTTTCTGCGGCATACGGCTAACGTGCAACAGACGGAACAGGATGGCAAATTCGGCATAAAGTTCTTCTTCCATCATTTTTTCAAGATCGAACTCAATATAGCTGAGCCTTATCAGCCGCGTGGCATCGCGCAAAAGGCGCAAGTACCTTCCATTGCTTACCAGTGCGTATAAATGTTCTGTATTGTTGAGGTATTCCTGCACCAAAGCATGTGGCGAAAGTCTTGGTCCGCCTGATTCGCGCCGTTTATCAAGGCTGTCGTTAAATCCAACCAGGTGGAGCGGAAAACCATCGAGGTTTGTTGCCCGGTGGCTGATGGCGTAGCTTTTATCGGCAAAGGTTTCGGCAATGGCTTTTTCCGGCACATAGCCCAGTTCCTCAAGCAATGGAATAATCCAGTAATTGCGGGTTTCAGTAGTAGCCGAATCATCCTCTTTCAGGCGTTGGCGGCGCAATTGAAAGGACTGCCATTGCGAACGCAAAATAGCCCACGATGAACCAATCAACTCGCGGAGGCGGATGTTCTTGTCAAGCCCGAAATCAGTGGCTTTCTGGTAGCGGAAATCTTCCTCGTTTCGGATTTTATCCAAAACCTCGCCCGACACTATGTTTCCTTGTATGTTGATGCTGGAATAACTCATAATCAGAACAAATCTTTGGGTTTGGGAATCAGGATATAAACGCCAAGCACATCGGGTGGCAGAACCGGGTAAACAGCTTCGTACTGAAATCCACCCACCAGTTCTTTAAAACGGCTGTGTGCCTCAACAAGGTGAATGGCACGTTCTTCGGCCAGTTTGTTAAAATCCTGTTTCATTTGGTTGAACAAGGTTTTTTCATCCAGAAAAATGGCGCTTTGCCTTTCAATGCTTATTGGGTTGATGCTCACGGCCCCGAGCAAAAGATTTTTAGTTTCGGAATAATCCAGGGCTTTTGAATTTCCTGCACTTCCGGAATAGCCCCAAAGGTACATTTCTTCTGAAATTACTTCGCGCTTTCGTTTTTTCTCCCGTATCACATTGCGCACACGGAACTGGATCAGCGTGGTTTTGCTTTGCACTTTATCGGTCTGGATAACCGAAGCACGGGCAATTGGCCTGTATTGTTGGTGTTTTTCAAAAGCCAGGCTCATCAGAAAATGGCAAAGCTGTTCCACAAATGTATGGTTCCGTCCAATGTATTGATAGCCTTGCGGAGTAGGCGATTCAAACGAAATATTTATTTTTTTACGGCCATTGAAGCGGGCTTTAATATGGTCGGGCAGGTTCATGGGGTCGAGGATATAGCCTTTGCTATCCTTAATGATTCCGCCTCCCAAATGAAGAATAGCAGCTTTCACAAAATTTTCTACGGTAGTAACATCGCCAATGGCTTCGTCCACTTCCTTTAAATCGGCTTCAATGGATTCGGGCCTGATGGATTCATGGGCAAAAATACTGCGCAGACTTTCGGCTTTTACCCTTACCTGGTCAAGTTCGTTGGTGAAAAAAGTATCGGCTTTTCGCAATTCCACTCCAAAATCGATGGTGGTCTGGGCATTTTTAGCCACAATTTCATCCGGATCGAGTAAAACTTCTGTAAGCACCGCATCCATGATGGATTTGTTGTCGTCGCCCAGGCTGATGGCCACACCTGTTGCCCTTTGTATATCGCGAACCTTGTTGATTAAAACCTTCAACACAATGGAGTCGATGGGGTTGTCTTTTCCCCAGAGTAAATAGGCCAAAACTTTAGGCGAAGCCTGTCCGTAGCGGTCAACACGGCCTTCGCGCTGTTCAATCCGGTTTGGGTTCCAGGGCAAATCGTAATGAAAAACAGCAGTAAACTGATCCTGGAGGTTTATTCCTTCGCTGAGGCAATCCGTAGCCACCATAATGCGTTGTTTACCAGCCTCATTTCCCATTAAGGCAATATTTTTTCGTCGGTCTTCATCAGGCAGGGTCGAAGTGATGATTTGCACGTTTACCGATGAAGGCAAAATTTCACGGAGTATTTTTCCAAAGTATTTGGCGGTGGCAATATACCTGCAAAAAACAATGGGATGAAAGCCCCTTTTCAACCAGTCTTTTAAAATGTCGATTGCCATACGTGCTTTAAAATCTTTCGCTAAACCATGTAATTGCTCAATTTTTACGGTTAAATTATTCAGTTCGTTTATTTCGCGGCTATCAAAATCGACCTGTTCCATTAAATCCACTTCGGTTATATCGCTGTCCGATTCAAGGCGATCGAGGCTTGTTATTGCTTCAGAAAGTTCATTGTCTATATTATCCTGATGCTTGTTCTGTCTGTTTTTGAGCATTTCAAGTCCGGCTGCCGGGCTCGACATTACACCGCGCAACAAGGCCAGTGCTGTCCAGTGCCTGATTTTGCTGCCACGTTTCTCCTTGGTTTCGAGGCTTATGCCTTTGGCAAAACGAAGCATATTGGTATAAAAATCTGCATATTCTTTCGATAATTCGTAGGCTACCTCTTTCGATTCCCTTTCGGGGAAAATGGTTTCTTCGTGCAGCCAGCGGCGGATGCTTTCGCGCTTACGCTGGATAAAATGCCGGGCAATTTGCCTGCGAAGATTCTGGTCGGTATCGGTAAAATCGAGTTTTGCAAATTCGGGTTTTAATAATCCCAACAGACTTTGAAATTCTTCATCTTTCCCGCTGTGTGGGGTAGCTGTAAGCAATAACAGGTGTTGGTTTTCGCGGGCAGCAATATCGTGCAGCAAATGAAAGCGCTGCTGTTGCGATAAAGATTTACTTCCTTTGGGCCTGGCACAGGTGTGGGCTTCATCAACAATTACCAATTCAGGGCAATCGTTTAAAAATACCCCACGACGCTTGTCGGCTTTAATATAATCAATAGAAATAACCTGGTAGGGAATATGATAGAAAACACTTTGATCATCAGGCAATTTGCGATCCAATGATGCAGCTGTGCTTGAACGGATTATTTCGGCTTCAATATCCAGTTTGTCTCTGAGTTCCTGTTGCCATTGTTCACACAAATGAGGAAGGCAGATAACTGCAAAACGCTTTATTTCGCCACGTTCCATCATTTCTTTCAGGATTATAAGAGCTTCCACGGTTTTACCAATACCCACGTCATCGGCAATTAAAAGGCGCACCAGTTCCTGTTTCAGAGCCATAACAAGCGGTACAAGCTGGTAAGAACGCGGGCGGAACGATAGTTTTCCCATGCAGCGGAAAGGTCCACTGGCATTCCGGAAAGAGAGCCTTGTGGCATCAAACAGCATTTTTGCCGATTCAAAATCATCAATGTCCATTTCGGAAGGCTCATCAAATTGGGCTTTTTCAATTTTATCGCCCTGAATTTGAAGTGGTTTATAAATGGCAGTTATTTCCTCATCGGAACCACTAAGTGGCTTTACAATCAGCAAATCAGCATCGTCTGAAGGTAAAACAATCCAGTCACGACCGCGAAGGGTTACCAGGTTGCCGGGTTTTATTGCATCTATAGCCATAGAATATAAATAATCAAATTATTCAAGAAACATTGCTGCCTGGTGCCAGTAACAGAATGCTTCGGGATTGTTTTTCTTTAGTTTATTCAGTTTGGTGAATTTTTCATTTGAAATCAACAGCTTATTAATATCACCAAAATCTGTGAACTTAACCAAATCTGTTTTTCCTGATTTAATTAGTGCTGCCAGATATGCTGCTTTAGAAGCTGCAACAATAGCCTGATCAATTTGAAATTTCCCGGATATAATAAACTGTTTAACTTTTTGAATACCACTTTGCAATTCTGAAAAATTGCATTTCCCGGAAGTTCCCCGAACACTAATACAATGAGCCGTTTCGATAATATCATCCAAAACATCGTTCGGATTTAAATCAATCAAACGACGATAATTTAATTCAGTTTTTGCAAAATGATTGAATACATCTTTTGTTTCAGAAATATCGTTGATTTCGTTGAAAAGATTGCCAATATCATAAAGTTGTTTGAGAATTTCCATACTCATGGACTGACCTTTCTTAAAATAAGGAATTCCTGTTGTATTTGGAGCAAATGCAGTTAACTTATCGGCTAAAATATCCTCAAATGAAGGAACGTTTACCGTTTCAGGTTCACCAATTACTTTAATAAATGACGAAGCTATTGGAATTTCATTTCGTTGGTTATAGGGGACTGCTTCATATAAGATGTCGAGTAAAATATAATCTTCGTCGCTATATGTTTTAAATGCCGGTTCATAATAAAACTTATAATGGGCTTTTTCTATACCTGAATCAACAATCCTATCCTGTTGCGAATATCTCTTAAAAGGACTGTTCATAATGATTTTATCGAAAATAGTTTCCATATTTTCAGGTATTTCAGGCAAAATAATATCAATATCAATCGATAACCTTTTTGGGACACCAAGCATTAACATTAATGCTGTTCCTCCTTTAAAAACAAAGCTCAATCCTGATTTTTTTAATTCTTCAAGTAGACTTAATGCACGTATGACTTTTTCAATTAATATTTTATCTGCATTAAGGTGTTTTTTGGAAACCTGCTCAATCCACCCAATTGTATATACTTGATTATCAATCATAAAATTAAACCAAATTTAAATCATGTAAATATTCCATTAGTTGTTTTTTTTGATTGCGTCTGGCAGCATATCTTAATAATTTATTTCTGTTTATGGTGTAGGTATCAAATGCGTTGTTGTAAATTGTTGCCAGTTCAGCACCTTGTTGAGCTGTAAATAAAACTTTTTCGCAAAATAGATCCACTAAAAGTTTTTCGATGGTAATGGTATGAATATTATCAATTTTTTGCAAGGGTGCTTCTGAAACCATTGGAATAACAATTAATGCATCCTGGGTTGGTGATGTGTACAAGTCAAATATTTCACTTGTAGGGTCAAGATAAACAGACTTATGAAATGAACTTAAAAAATTGAAAACAGAATGAGCATACATTAATCGTTGTTCCTTATCCGTTTCAACTTCAATTATTATGTAGAAAATCCCAGGCTGGTGGAGCATTAAATGGTTAATAATTCTTGTGTCCCAAATACAGAATTTCAATAATGGAAACTGAACTTTAAGCTTTTTATGTAAAGATTTAATTTGCTTATCGATACCGGGAGTAAAAATTTTTTCGTTTCCTAATGTAAATAAATTCGTACCACTTCTTTTTATAATTCCCTTGTTAATCAATCTGTAAATTCTTGTTTTTAAGGTTGTTGGATTAATTTCATCCTGATAATTTTCAAAGAAAAGTTTTATATCACCGGAAGAAAAACCAGGATTGGAATTAAAAAATTCTTTCAACTCTTTTATATGTAAAACATCTGTTCTTGTGCCCATATATTAAGTGATTTATCACTTTTCAAATTTAAGGAACTTTCGGCAATAAATAAATTTATTGCCGAAAGTTCCTTATAAATAATAATGAAAATAAAGCATCATTCTTCATTGGCTATAAAGGAATTATATTGATGGTTGTGAAATACATTTACCTGACTTTTCTGAAAATATCTTTTCTTCGTTCAACCAGTTTTTCAATTGGTTCCATATAGTGCCAGACAATCACATCATAACCTGCATCAATCAGCAATTGCCGTTTATGGCTATCTTCATTTTTCTGTTCAGGATTATCATGAACAGAGCCATCGCAAAATATCAAAGCCCTTTCGTCTTTATAAACAAAATCGGCATTGATATAATATTCAGGTATATTAAATTGTGCAATATCAGGTAGTTTTAAACCATTCTTGTATAAGTAGTCGAACAGTTTTTTTTCCAAAACCGATTGTTTGTCATAATGTTTAAGCAGGTATTCGTACTGCTTGTCCCATGATGCATGATGTTGGGCGTTATCAGGTTCGCAATTCATTAATTTTTCCAGTGCAATTTTTATGCTGTACCTGTCAATTTTATCGTGATGGCGCTGGTTGTAGTACGAAAGCAGATCATCATACGAAGCCTTTGGCAAATCTGGTTTGCTATCTTCCCTTGTTTCAGGATCGAAATAACATATTTGGTATGCTTCCTTAAAAACAATTTTGAGCAATTCGGTATTTTCCACCAATTGTGATAAAATTCCAAGACTTCCCTCTGCCGATTCAAATATCATAATATTTGGCATTTCACCTTCGCCCATCAACCAAGTGCCAATTTCGTTTTCTTCAGCTTGCGATTTTTTTTCAATGGCTCGTTTCAGAGCATACATAAGGGTAATTGCCCCAGCGCTGCCTTCCAACCCAAGTGCTTCAATAGGTTGAATATAAAGAATATCCGCAGTGTCAGTGGTATAAAGCTGGATATTCATTGAAGGATTGGTATCAGATTGATCTTCTAAATCCTTTTTTCTCATCCAGGTGCCATTTGTCCTGTGAATAGCAAATCCTTCAGTATCGGTTGAATTTCTCCATTTTTTGTTAATCTGCAACAGACGGGCAGCAGGTGCATAAATCAATTGTAATATATCCTGACCATCGGCCTTTAACATTACTTTTTTACAATGTTCAAAGCCTTGTGGAACAGAAAAATACTGTTGAATATCATAGCCTGTAGAAGTACGTTCTTCTTCTTCGCATGATATGCGTTCGATGGGAATGGCTTCTGCTTCTGACATTTCCACCATATTGTTCCTGATTTGAATGGTGTCTTCTCCTTTTAATGGCTGGTTGGTTATTGGATCATTGTTTATTCCTTTTCCTTCATCGTTGAGATAGACATAGCCTGTTTTTCTGCATATTCTGATTTGATGCGACTTGATTTCAGCTTCTGGAGGCTGCATTTTAACAATACGGAATTTACCACCATTATGATAAATCGTATTCTGCGGGCCAAATTCCTTTAAAGCCATAAACCTTGGACGAGAAATAAATTCCCCCTGATCCTGACTTCGGTACCCAAGATAGCTGCGAATTGGCAAACGGGTAAAATTATAGCCAGGCAGGAAGCCTTCGGCAGCAAGATAACGGAAAATATAAAATTCTGATTGATTGTTATTAGATTCAAAACTTCTGATATTTAATAATTTTGCTCGTTTATCTAATCCAACTTTTTGCTCGTCCCTTGCTTCCCTTAGCAATGTGTTATCAGCAGCTAAAGTTGGATCCTGTATTTTAGAATTTGCAATTTCTAAGAGCCTTATTGCTCCTTTGTATAAAGTTCTCCATCTATCGAGGCTTTTATCAAAATCATTAAGAAAGTTTTTAACTTCTAAAAGCAGCCATTCATCAGAATACCAATAACTTTTGTCCAATTCATCTTTTATATCGCTCAGAGTCTGTTTAAAACCATTAAAAAAATCCTTGTGATACCTGTCAAGCTGATCCTGAATAAAGGAGTTAATTGCACTTTTCATTGGCAATTCGGCTTGTTTTTCAAGATCAATTAGTTCCGATACAGACTGTATTAGATCAAGCCTGAGCTCCATCATGACAAAGGCATGCAAGTGTGAGGAGATCAACTCTTTGTTGATTAAGTCTATCTGTGGAGGTGAAACAACTCCAGCTACCATGTTAACAGGATCTTTAAAATAATTCCGGTCGTGTGGAGAACCACCAGAACAATAGGTAAATACTAAAGCAGTCTGGCCACTCCTTCCAGCTCTTCCACCTCGCTGGGCATAATTTGCAGGGTTAGGCGGAACATTGCGCATGTGAACAATATTAAGCGATGCAATGTCGATACCCAATTCCATTGTGGGTGAACAGAACAAAGCTGATAGTTCTCCGCTTCTGAATCGGTTCTCGCGATCAATCCTGTCAACATTACCTAATTGTCCGGTATGTTCTCTCCCTTCAAAGGTTTTATTGTATTTGGAGAAATCCTGTTGATAGAATTTTTTAAAATAATTGTTGGCTTTTTGTTCAATGGGTTTGTGGCTGTTTATCCTCACTTTATCAGTAAAAACTGTTTTGCCATCGCCCAATTTCCATATTACCGAATCAAGGTGCAAACGATAGCCGTATTCGTCGGATTTTCCTCCTTTAATTATCTCTTTACTTATAAAATGTCTTTTTACTAATACATCAAGAACACTATCAATAAAACTAAGATAATCTTCCTTACTTAATTTTTTGTTGGTTTGGGAATAGAATAATTTTCTGATGTATTTTCCCATGTAACTGGTATGACCGAGCCCTGACGTATAGGTTTTTTTGGGCTTTTTTCCACCTAAACGTGGCATCAGGTAAAATGGACGATCAATTTTTTCATTCTTGTCGAGTGACCAGAGTTTATCTTCATGCAATCTTTCTTTCAAACGGTTTTCCATCTCAAAAATATGATCTTCGTTTAGCTTGTTATAATCAAAGGCATAGGATGTACGAAAAAAATTTAAAAGCTGGACTACAAAATCTATGCGCTCCTCTGGGTTATAATCTTTCAATAATTCAATTTTCGCCCAGGAATCCTCATCCGATGCTACCTCGTTAAGCAAGAAATAATCTATAAATAACAGACCACATTGTTCCAGGTTTGGAGTGTTATAACGCCAACCTTTTTTTAGATCGTATAAAATCCTGACAAGCAAATATTCCTTTAAAGCACTCTCGTTTTTAGGATTGGGCCATTTCGGATCTTCAGCAGGTATGCGGGCATATTCATCCTCTTTTAATGAAAGTACCTTGAAAACAGTTTCGGCTATGCCATCAATGGTAAGTTGGTTCCCGGGGCTTTTTTTTAGGGCATGATAGATGGCGGAACGAAGTCTTCCAATGGTCAGGAAATCGTTGAAATGTCCCGATTGTAAAGAAGCATCCTGGCGGTTATCTGTAAAACTTAACAATTTCTGTCTTTCAATTCCTTCGCCCTGACCATGCAATTCTTTTAATATATTGTAAGATATGATGGTTGTAGCTGTGCTCCGGCCTTCGTTTCCAAGGCGCATTAATTTAGTATTTTCACTGGTGCGCAAATCAAAAATTACACCCGATGTAGGATCAAACAATAACCTGGCTGGAATATACCAGGCCCATATATCAAAATCCTGCTTGTTGGAGTAGTTTCCAAACCTATCGAAATATATTTTTGAAGGTACACGATGAAAATAAAAATCGTCCAGTTCAATTGAACCTTTTTTTGTCTTAAACCATGTATCTGGCAAGTTATCCCGTTCTTCATCATTCCATAAATCTTCACCCTCGTTCGGAATAATAATATAGCCCATCGGAAAGTCTTCTTCTTTAAGAATTTTTCGGCTCATTCCGGTTTCACTGTCAGCCTTTAGTTCATCTTTAGTTATCCTTCGTGGTAATTCGTATGGATCCCGTGGTTTAAGTTTCTTATTTTCAAAATCCTTCGTAACACATATAAATTCATGTCCTGAATATCTGCTAAACAAAACAGGAAAGATAGGTTGGTCTATTTTATCCTTTCTGATATGAACGCCATCTTCAACGGTAATATAGCGGCTTTCTTTAGGTTCGAGGGTTACGTAAACACTTCCGGTTTGCGATATAAACTGATGTATTTTGAAAGGGAGATAGGATTTCCGTGTTTTTAGTCTGACAGCTTCAATGTTTAATTGCTCCGACCATTTAAGCAACTTATTAAGTGCTTGCTTACATGATTCCAGCATTTCCCCGGATTCTTCCGATAATAATTTGCTAATGGATGAAAAGCTTTTAGGTTTTCCGCGCTCAATAAATTTGTCATTATTTTTTTCCAGAGCTATCCTGCTTTCAAGCCATACAGCTAACGGATGAAATATAAATTTACTTGCATCGCCGGCAATATCGCTCACATTCTGTATGGCTTCCTGCAAATCAAATTTTGTTAATTTATTAATATCGCCTTGTGTGCAGTTATCAAGGGTTTCTCCAATTACCTGATCTGTAGAAAATGCATGACCAAATATTTTAAAGGCCACTTTGGCAACGCTTTCCTTCTTCTCCTGTCTGCTACCTCCCGAAGCCATAGTAGCAGAAGTGCCAATATATACCAGTTTATTTGATATGTGAGCATTTATTCTACGCACAAGCATTGCCACATCGCTACCCTGACGTCCACGATAAGTATGTAATTCATCGAAAACCAGGTATTGCAAAAAGCTCTTCAATGAATCCCTGATTCCTTGCTCATTTTTACGAGTCATGATCAGTTCCAGCATCATGTAATTGGTTAGGATAATATCCGGCAAATCATCATGGACTTTCTCCCTTTTTTCCTTGTCTTCCTGACCAGTATACCTTGAATACGAAACAGGAAAGCGATGGCTTGTCTTGCTTTTAAGAAAAGTTATTACTTCGTCCAGACCATTATTTTCATCAGGCATTCCAATTAAATCAGCAGCCATACAAAAGGTTTTCAGGTAATTGATCTCGTATTTTTTTATCTCCTCTTCCTGTGAATTAATCAAAGCATTCATTGGATAAACCAGTATGGCTTTAATTCCTTTTTGTTTTACCTGTATGTTCAGAATATTGTTAAAAATGGTTGCCAGAAAAGTCAGCGATTTTCCCGATCCTGTTCCTGAAGTAACGATAAAACTTTCCCCTGTGAATCCTTTTTCAAGTGCTTCCACCTGGTGCACATACAAATTGTATGCTCCGAATATCTTCAATAATTCAGGATGTGCTTTGCCTTCATTTATCAGATCTTTTAAACTACGATCGCTACTGAATGATGGATTGAACTGAATCAAGGGCTCAGGCAAAAACTTATGTTCCGAAAAAGCTTTTAAAACAACTTCCTTAATCCTGTTGTCCTTTATATCAATAAAGCTTTGTAGATAATTTTTGTATTCTTCAATTATTTCTTTATGGGTTTTGAAAGCATCCATTTACTGGTGTAGATTAGCGATTTTTGATTTTGGTAATGTCAAATTTTTCTGGTGGTTAAGTTAGGAAAAATTGGGGAGATATGATAGATGGAGACGAATTTAATTCCCTTATAATGGCCCAATAATTATTTTTTCTAATAAAATTATACAGCAAGATTTTAAGAAAAAAAAATTCATAACAAATTTTATTATAATTCTTTCAAGTATTGGTCCCAAATAGAAAATCCACAATAGAAGATCCTAATTTGGTTTGAAAATGAAAGGGATGTAATATTATCAATATCAAAGAGTTTACTATTTGGATTATAATCAATGAGGGCAATAATAAATATTGCATGTTCAATGGTGTTTGAAACCGTTAATGATTGCAATGCAGAAGGTCCTTTGTAACCAAATAATCCCAAATCAGCTTTTAGATCAAGCAATGATTGGGTTTCTTTTACAATATCATTTACTTTACTTTTAACCTTATCATAATAGCGTTGTAGTTGATTGGATAAATTTTTAATATCATTATTCAATCCATATTTAACTTCAACAAAAGTCAATGGAACAGTTTGACCTCTTTTCCTTGGTTGACTCCATGTAATTCCGGTTAAATCAAATCGAATATCCGCACCATCTTCTTTATCAGCAAATTGTCGATCAGTTATAAAAAGTTCACTATTCACAGTATTATTGCTTCGAATAAACAATTGTTCATACTCAATTTCAAGGGTTGGTCTTTTTGATTTTACTTCATTTACGTTTTCTTTAATCTTTGGCAATGCCGAAAGGAAATCATTAATCAAAAACGTTCCCTTTTCAGGTAAAGAAGTGTTTTTTACAAATTTCTGATGAATTTCAAAAGTGCTGTTCTCCCATAATTTTAGAATAGAATTTCCTTTGTAATAGATATTAACGTAATTTTCCCTTATTTGAAAATCAAGATCACTATCGGTAATAACCTTATCTATAAGTCTTTTGTATTTTCCACTTTTAAATTCAATAATAAAGTTTGGATTTAATGTTCTCATAATATAACTTTTTGAATAATAATTTGTTTAAAGGGAGAATTTAATTATTTCTCCGGAAATTTCGTGAGAAAATTTCAATATTTATATAAAATCTATCCATCTTTTCGTAATTCACGAAGTGTAATACTATCAATTTCATCTTCATTTCGGTAATAAATTGGAATATTTTCATCTATGTCTAACCTGAAAATTTTAATTCTTTTCTTAGAACTGTCTGCATAATAAAACAAATTTTTTCGTTCATCATCAGGTCTTTTTACATTGTAATGTGCTCTATTTCTATCATTTACTGTTGATAAGATGAAATGTGCATTTCTGGTTGCATGATGTAATTCTTTGCCAGCAACTTTTAAAACATATTCTCCAAACATTTTTTTTAAATCATATATTGAGTATATTATATCTTTATCTAAGACCTTTACAAAATCGTTAAGAAAATCAATAACTGGTTTACCATAATTGTTCTTTTCAAGTTTCTCAAAGCGTTCTTCTAAATAGCTTTTGAAATTGGTTTTTATAAATGAAAGGAAGGATTTTACCAAATAGGTTGATTGGTCATTAATAGGATCAATTAAACCATGGTTTTCATTATTAAATATCTTTATTAGTTTATTAAAAATTGATGATTCATGATTATCCCAATAAAGATGATATTTCTTTTCATAAATAAGTTTTTCGAATGATTTTACTGAAATTTCAGATGGAGTAGGAGTTAGATAAATCACATATATTTCAGGATTTAGATTATTTTCGGAATAATAACTTTTTAATCCTGCCAGTTCATCTTCAAGTTGAAAATCATTTTTACCAATAGAGGCGTCAGAAATTTTATTTTCAAGGCAAATAGCATAAATAAGGTTATTATTCTTACTTTCATATATTTCAAGAACAATATCTATATCCCTTCTTTTTCGTTTACTTTCTGTTTCAATGTTTACAGATAGCTCTGGTAAAATATTTACTGAGAATCCTGAAAAATTAGATAAATCTTTAATTCTATCACCAAACCTGATTTTTTCCAAATAAAACTTGTTTATTGGAAGAAAATCATTTAAAACTTCCTGCAATAAAAGACTCGAAATTCCATGATCTTCATTTGGATTAAGCAGATAGGCAAGGAATGAACTTACATTTGGTTCATTTATAGAACCATCATTTGATGATAATATTCTAAATATATTCATTGTTTAAAGTTATAATTCAATTAATTGGCAAGGATTTTATCTAATTCCAATATCAAAACATGTTTAAAATAATTATAGTTTTATTTGTTTAATTGATTACTAATGTAATAAAATAGTTTGGGATTATTTTAAAAAGGAGAGGAATGGTTTTAGGTTGTTTGACTTCTTGGATTTATATTGTAAAATCTTAATTTTAATAATCAAATATAAACTGCTTTAACAGGATAAGTTGAAGAAAGAAAAATATTTTGGGAAAATCAAATAGAAACCTATATTTACATTATTACAGCTACTAATGTGGAATATTCTATTAGTCCGAGAACATTAAAATTATTATTTAATCTTAGTATTTCTTAAAAACTGAATCTTATGAAGTTAGTTTATTTAACAACTAATTTACTCTTATTTTTTATAACCAATTTATTTTCACAGAGTTTAAAATCAGGCCTATCAACTACTCTACTGAAGAAGAATATAATTATATGGAAAAAGGCTTCAGAACTGTTGAAGAGCAAGGGCTTGATGTGAAATCAGGTTATGAGACCGAAAAAACTGTTCCGATAGATTATGGAGTTAAATATGGTTATTCATTCTATTTTACACCATTTAAGAGGCAAAAGGATTGAGATTATGCTGGAATAATTGTCAAAGCAGTTTCATATAATTGGAATAACACATATTGGTATGCGATCCCTTTTAACAATTATGATTTATTTAACAAATTTCAATCATCTTTGTCCAGTCTTGACTTACCTATGACAAGTGCATTTTTTAAATCATTTATTAAATATACACTATCAAAGGATTAAATGGTCTATTTTTAATACTTTTCCAGAAAATTCCTCTTACACCAAATCAAAACACTATCCGCCTCCTTTATAAACTCAGCATCTTTATCAATCCATTCTTGCTTCTCGTTATAATAAGCAGTAGTAAAATAGATTCTTGCCCTGTTAGGCCTTGCAAATTCATTGAGGCCAATTGGAAGTAAAATTTCTATCACATGAGATGTTATCACATCAATGGTATAATAGTTTTGCTCTTCAATAAATTTCGGATCAATTTTGTCAAGATATTGAGTCCTGGTTATTATGCACATAGGCCAGTTTTCCATGTTGTCCAATAAGTTTTGTTTGGTTTTAAATGGCAATTCAGGCGAAGGTATTGATAAAATAATGAAACCTTTAGACTTCAGGTAATCATCAAACTTTTGAAGCTCGGTTTTCGATGGGAAAAAATTATATTGTTTGCTATTCATACATCTGAATTTACATTAAAAATAAAAATAAGCTATTGTTCCAAAGGTAAAAAGTAAAATAATGATTTTTATAAAAGTATGAAATTGCACTTTTACATTTTCACTATCATCGCTTAGTTCTATATCATTTATAGCATCTCTTTCACGCTTAACCGGGCTGCCGTTTTTATTTCTTCTTCCAACCTGATGAATTTCTTTAATTTTCATTTTCGAATCCATCCCAACAACATCCGCATATCTCTTTTTTGTATTTGACGATCTGGATTTAAAAAGATATTCATACAAGACAATCAATCCTTTCTTTTCGATACCTTTTCCAATTTCCAGAATTTTTTGCTGATGTTCCGGACATCCTTTCTTTCCATTTGGATTCATATCAGGGTTTAATTTATTAAGCTAATTTTTTCTATTTCAATACCAAAAGCCCTGGAAATAAGCTCTTTATCAACGCCCGATTTTAGTAAATTCTGAATGATATCCTTAGTTTTGTATTTAGGATTGATTTCTTCCCATGCACTGAAATAGCTTTCAGTCACATCGATTTCATCCAGCCTGTAATATTTCATGAAGGTGGCGTAACTTTTATGACCTGTAATTTTCATGATGTCCAATGGCTTCAATCCTCTTTTGTAATTTATCGTTACAAAAGTTCTTCTACCTGTATGTGTACTAACCAATTCATGCTTTTTCTTAACACTTTCCTTTTTTTCTTTTCCTGAAATTTGTAAAATTGTTATTTCATCATCGAATCCTGCCAACTGGGATAGTTCTTTAAGATAAGCATTCATCTTTTGATTACTGATTACTGGCAGAGGTAGATTTTTTTTAAAATATCGGTTTAATATTTCCTCAGCTTCCTCCCGTAATGGAACCCTGATTTTATCTGTAGTTTTTTGCGTATAGATTTCGAGAACCTTGCCTTTAATTTTGTGGTTTTGAATTTTTTTGGTATCTGAATACCTTAATCCGGTAAAACATTCAATACAAAAAACATCTCGGACTTGCTCAAGCCTCTTATTTTTTGATAATTCAAGGTTAAATAGAGTATTCAATTCGTTTTCGGAAAGCGATATCGTGTCTGCAGGATTTGTAGTGTAAGGAAATTTAATCCCTTTAAATTCATTTTTTCTTATATAGTCATTATCAACAAGCCAGTTAATAAAAACATTTAGCGTTTTAAGATGTTTTTCCTTTATGGAACTATTCATGTGCTTTTCAGTGTAGATAAAATAATCAATAAACTTGTAATAGAATTCTTTGGTAAACGAATTGACTGTTAACCGGATTTTATAATATTTTTCTATTGCAATCAGATGGTTTTTCAGGGTGCTATACTTTTTAAATGTGAGCTCTCCTATTAATTGTTCTTTGTACTCCTTAAATTTGTCGTAAATAGTATAAAAGTTTTCTACTTCCACATTCTCGTCCTTAATTCGTTCATCAAGGAATTTTTTTAGGTAAGCAGGTGTTGGAACAGTACCATTATTTATTTGGTTCAGGTATTCTTTTTCCAGGTCATTTCTTAATTCCCTTAACTGATCATTTAGGCTCTCACTATTATTTACACCAGAATAGATGATTTGTTTCGATTTACTCCAACTACTTTTTGGAATGCTAATTCCTGTAGGATATTTCAGCCTATATCCTTTATACGTGAAAGAAAGTAAGATCGTTGTTTCGCCCTTTGATTTCGGGTCTTTCAGATAAAAATTTATATTCATTTAGAGGGGACAGTTTTGGGGACAGTTTTTACTTTTTTTTGTTATTTTTTAATATTTCTTAATATTTTAAAGTCCTGTAAAATTAGACATTTTAAATTGAATAACAAATATTTAGCAAAAATAAGCATAAAAAGTTCTAATCCTGGTGGGGCTACAAAAACCTGGAAATTGAATAAATTCTCAGGTTTTTTTGCTTATTCCACAGTGTAACTATAATTATAACTCCCAACCTGCCCGTTTCTTGACATACCTTCAATTACAATCTCAAAATCGTCTTCTATGTCAGATTGGAAAAAACTTATCCGTGCTTTTCCATCCCTGTCGGTTTTTATATCTGATTTCCAGTAGACTGTTTTACGAAAATCGTTGTAACCTGATGTAATGGTTTTGGTTTCGTATTTGGGTGAATAAAATTCTTTTGGCGTGTGAAATCCAAGCATTTTAAATCTGATTTCTCCACGTTTCATAAAAAACCCTTTTTTTGTATAAACAGCAATTACCCCGTTTGCACCCCTCATCCCATAAATAGCAGCCGATGGGCCTTTAAGTATATCCACGTATTCAATATCGTTAATATTAATTGCATTAATCCCATAAAAATCTGTTTCAATACCATCAATTAGATACAATGGATCATTGCTGCCATAAAAGCTGCTTGGTCCCCTGATTACTGAGCCGTTGTTGCCAACCTGAAGCCCCGGAACCCTGCCTTTTAATGCTTCCATAACATTCGGATAAGCTGAAAAATTCCTGTCATCGAATTTTACTACCTGGTCCGGACGGCTGTACAATTTAAAATCCACAGGCTTGTTTGGATCAGGCTCAGGTTCCTTATATTTTTCGTACACCGCTTTTCTTTTCATCATCAGGCTGTCCTGGTAAAAAGATTTAAATGCATGAAAATCAACATCAAGCGGAAGTGCTTCGTCTAATAGGATCATTATATTTTTGCGCAGGTTTTGCCTTTTGGCTTCGATTAAAACATCCATGGTATCGTTATAGTTCATACCATAAAAACCAAATTGACCTTTTTTTCCCGATTTTGTGGTAAACACATCGTTGTATTTGTTAAGAAGGGTAAGCGTTACACTTGCATCTTCCACTGAAATATCTAAATAATATTTAGTTATCCTTCCGGTTATATTTATATCTTTTTCAAAAGGATAAGGTGAATATGGAATGGAATCTCTGAGTATGTCTTTCCAGTTAAATTTTCGCCAGCCCTGCGTAAGTAATAACACTTCAAGGTTTGATTTAACCTCCGGATGACCACTGAAATAGTAACCCGGATTTTCAATATTTCCTTTTAAATCAGATTTTAAAAGAAAATAATTTATTATGTTTAAACTACCAGGGTACTCACCGGTTAATAATGTTTTGTTTTTCACTGAAATGGACAAGTCTGCAAAAACCGGTTTTCCTTCGTAGTTGGTCACCCTTACATCGAATTCTACTTTTTCTCTTTTCCCCACATTTTTTTTGTCGAAACTTGTGGTGATGCGCATTGCATCATTTTTATCCAGAAAAGCAAGTCTTTCGCATTGCGGGATGCCATGGCCATCGAAAAGTGTAAAATGCATCACCCCCGAAGGAAAATAACTTTTCTCTATTTCGAGGTTTAATTTATTATCGTTCATTTGAATCTGTTCTTTATAATAAATTTTTCCCCCGTTTTGAATGAAGAGATAAACAGTTTTTGCCACAGGATCGGAACCTGTTTCTTTATTGGTTTGCACTAATACCCTGAAACTTTCGGTATCTTCAGAAATGTTCATCACGTATCCTTTTTCAAGAATTTCGGGCAAATCAACTTTTTTATTTTTATGGTCCATTGTCTCGATACGTGCATAATATTTTTCACCGGCAACGGGGGTAAATTCAATCGCACCCATCCCAAGATGGCTTGTTTTGAATTCGGCAATTAAATTGTTTTTCCTGTTATAAATTTTACCCGAGCAATCAAGCCCTAAACCATCGATGTCAATCGCTTTAAAAGCGAGTTTTGTTTTAAGCCCGTCAACAAGGTTTCCTCCTTCGGGAAAAAACTGGAAATCAATGTCATCGTCTTTTCGATTGAATTTTTTTGCCAGCCTTTTAAAATCCCTGTTGTAATATAGTTTCTGCGCATTTACAATCCTGATTTCTCTTGAAAACAGGTAATCTTTTCCTGCGCTTCGCATGCTATTTGTATATGCTCTAACCAAATACAAACCTGTACCAATGGTATCCTGTACCGGAAAATCACCACGTGCTGATCCATTTTCTATTTTCAGCAACCGGTTCAGGATTACTTTTTTTGTGGGGGAAATCAGTTCCACATAAAGGATTTTAGTCCTGTTGTCCGGAAGCTTCTTTGTATCGTCAAGCACATATGCTTTGTACCAAATGGTTGAACCGGTTTCGTATTCATCCCTGTCGAGCTGTAAATATACCTTTTGTTGCGGGTATTTAAGAATATACTCATCAAAGTGGCCTGAAATGTATTCGAACCAGTAATCTTTGTCTGCAATATTCGTAAACCCTAAGGTAAACAGTGTAAGAGATAAAGCAAGCAAGCCGAGGTAAAATTTAAATCTCTTCATAATCTCCCCAATTTAGTTTATCCACCTATAAAGATAAGCAATACTAACAAAGCAGTCAAGTCATTATTTTTATATGACGGGCTTGTTAATCCTAAGAGTAGCAAGAAGCAAAATACCCTTACACGAAGGCGAATTATTTAACAAGATTTTTTTGAATTCCTTAACTTTCTGCTAAAATTTCAGATGGTCAGAAATCCATTTTTAATTTTATACCTGATTTTATTGTTCTTATCAACAAGTTGAAAATCGGCGTGTTTTCCAATTAGCAGTTCAACATCTTTAGCAACCACCAACAATTCCGAAGCATCTAATTCTTCAAAACCAAAATAGTAGCTCAAATCTCCTATTTCGGAAATTTCGCCCAGGTAAGTAAAATCGGTAAATCTTTCATTGTCCAGTTCTTTACGCCTGATTCCGATATCTATTTTAAAATGTCGGTTGTTCTTTTGTATTTGTGCATTGCGGATGAGCAAATCAAAAAGTTTTTCCTTTTTGTTTTCAGGAATTTTGAAATAGGGATTAAAATCCGGTAAATTGTTTTTATCAGCAGCAAGGGCATATAAAGCAGCCATTATACACAGAAAATTCATTTTCCGTATCAGCTGTTTCTCGGGATCATTTTTATAACCGCCCGATTCAATAAGAATGGTATTTGTTCCCCATTTCTGCATGTTATCGCCAAAAGCCGTTGGCATAAATTCATCGCTGTACCTGCCCACCATTCCCGGTATATATTGTTGCAGAATGTTATTCATTAATACGATAAGTTGCATAGATGCTTTCCGGCCATCGTCAATTGTTTTAGGAGGATCGAACGACGGGGCGAGGAAAGAAATCGCAGCCGGGTTTGACGTATTACCGGCAGAATAATAAATTTCCTGGTCGTGCAGGTTAAAACCATATTCTGGTTCAATTACATCTCTCAATTTTTTTAAAAAACGTGTTTCAACAGCAGCCAGACGTGCGGCATCGCGGTTAAGATCTATGTCTAGTGCATTACGGCGCTTAAAAACCTCAGCACCATCAGGGTTTACCATCGGCACAAAGTAAAGGGTCAGATTTTTGAGGATAACATCGACCTCAGGTTTTAAAAAGCCTGAAAGAAAAAGATTAAAAATGTCGAACAAAGCAGCTGTCGCTGTAGGCTCATTTCCATGCATCTGCGACCATAACAATACTTTGGTTTCTCCGTTTCCGGCTTTAATCATGTAAACAGATCTTCCTTCTGTGGATTTGCCAATTTCATCCACTTCAAACATTCCATTGCTTTTTAAATTATTTATCAGCAGGTGAGTTTCCCTGTGCTTGAACCTGCGGTTGGTAAGTTTTTTTTCCGAAATTTCGCTGTACAATTTTTCTATCTGGTCGGTAAACTGGTTTGTTGTCATTTTTCAAAAAGTTTGGATTATTTCTGATTTTTATCGCCTTTTGCCAATGTTTCAAGTTCCTTGTCGAGTTTAACATCATTAATTTTCAGAAGATTACCTGTATCATAACTAAACTGACACAAAATTCCATTCAGCATCTTGTCTTCATTATTATTTTCGTAACGCTTGTCCGGGTTTAGCCCAAACCTGATAATTGCATTTTTCGTTGTTGCAACAAATGAATATTGCAATACTGAAAGTCCTTCTATACCAGCCTGTTTCATTGTTTTATTCTTTATCGAGTAAAAATATAGTGAAGTTTCGTCATTCAGGGTAATCCTTCCGTCTTTGTTCGAATCTTTTCCGGCTGCCTCAAATACTACAATAATATCATCTTTATAATAATACTTGTTGTATTGTCCGGTAAGGATTTGCTGGCTGAACATTTTGTCAAGGCTTCCGCTTTTTGCATCGTAAATCAGCAGGTTAATATAGGTAGGCTGAGAATAATAATCTGTGTAAGAAGAGTAAGAATCTGCACTTTTAATTCCCCATGAACCACCTCTTTTTACAAGGTTATCCTGAATTTCATATTCAGTTTTATGTGTTACAGGAATAATAAACAATTGGTTAAGAGTATCTACCAGATCAGGAAACTCATAACAGGCATGAAGTTGATAAGGATCAGATTGCTGTTCGTTTTGGGTTTGGTATTCCTCAGCCTGGATACCTTCGGGCTGGTAAGCAGAGGAACTTCTTGAATAATCGAAAACTCCAATAAAAAGGTAAACGATAAGCGACAAAAGTCCAACGGCAGCAAATGCCAGTAAAATGGTTAATACAAGCGCCAGTACTTTCTGGTTGTAATTCTTGATTTTTTCTATGTCCATGGTTTTTTATTTTGCAGTTTTTGTAAAAATAGAGATATAAATTCAATTATCTTTTGGGCAATTTAATCAGTGAACTTGTTTTTTTCTTTACGAAATTGCAAGCGGTGGTTTTTATCCATTTTTTCGGTTGCGTACTGTACGATTGTCCTGCCACAGGTATCTTTCCACTTTTTAAGAAAAATTTCTATTTCAACGGGAGATATTTTCCAGGCTTCGCGCAAAAACCATCCCAGGCCCTGCTGAACTTTTTTTTCCTTGTCTGTCATCAGTGGTTCAATAATACCGAGAAGCAGTTGAATATCAAATTTTTCCTTTAAAACTTCTACGAACGTGACAGGAACAGCGCGGCGTTTCCAAACCGAAGGCGAATTGGTCCATGGCTTAAACTGTCCGGGATTTGCCATTTTGGTTTTGATAAAATGATAAAGTATCCTTCCGCTTAAAACATCGGTATGGGCCCAATTGAGTATATAATCGGAAAGCCAAAGTTCAAAAACCTCAAACATTTTAGGTTCAAGTGATTCAAGCTGACAAATTATAAATGTAATGGCAAAACTTGCTTCTTCGTACTTGCCAGAGGAGACCAGTTTTTCGCCCAATGCCAGGTAATCATCTATATTCATCTCATTTTTCCAATCCACGATCCATTTATCGCGCTGTGTTTCAAATATTTCCTGTGATAGTCCATAAGCATTGTACCCTTCGGTAAAAAACTTCGAGTACTTTTTCACTATCGCTTCATTTGCATGTTGTTCGCAAAAAAGCCTTATTTCATTAAATTTTTTTTCAATTTTATTCATGAACTTCTATATTTAATTCTGATTTCTGAGATTTTATATACCTGTATTACAAAATTAACTGTAAAAATTTCATCTTGTTCATAAATTAAATCTTTCAGGAAATACTTTTCATTTTTTTATTGAAGATTAATCATTTAAACAGATCATACATGATTGTTCCGTTTGAATGAGGAAGGTCTATTTGCAATAATTCAGCCACAGTGGCAGGTATATCAATTAATTCGTGCCTGTTTTTCAATATTTCATTATTCTTAAAATCAGGTCCGGCGGCGAAAAAAAACAAATGGCGGCAACCTTCGCAGCCATCTCCGTGCGAAATAAAGCCATCGGCGATGGTATCGAGGTGTCTGCCGTGATCGTTGGTAACGAATAATGTTGTAGTTTCTTTGTAAACGCTGTCGTTTTGTAAGAAATTCCAAAGCCGGAAAATCAATTTATCTGTATCTGAAATGCCTTTGAGGTAATTGTTCCAGTTGCCCTGATGTGCTGAATAATCGGGCTCCCTGAACGAAAGCAGGGTAAGTTTTGAATGACAGGTATTCAGAATTCTTATGACTTCTATAAAAGTAAGACTGTCTTCCCGTGAAACACTTTGTACACCTTCGTTATTCATGCCACAGGCTGTTTTGGGCATAAACCTCTGGGTCCATTCTGCGTCCTGGCAATTGGAAAGTACCTGCAATTTACCTTTGCTCGAAATAATATATGATACCATCGAATCCTGCTTGTTTTTATAGTCAAAGTACTGAAAAACCGAAGGAAAAAAAGGGATTTCCTGTCCTGAGTTGTTAATTTCCTGGTATACACCTGTTGTAAGGGCCACATGCCCGGCTAAAGTATAAGTAGGGCCGTTATTGTAGAAATTGGTACAAATGCAGCCTAGCTTTGAGAGTTCGTCGCGCATATAAACAATATTGGCTGTTCCGCTGTCCGCCCAGGTTTCGGAATACCTGGCCCCATCTACCACAACAATCACAATATTCCTGGTTTTATAATCAGGATGGGAAAATTCAGTTTCGCAGGAATAAAAACCAGAAAATAAACAGGTAAATACCAATATGTTGATAGATAGTTTCATCATTAATCCGGCATCCCAAAATTTGGTGCTATGAATGTACTTTTCATTCAATGATAGAAAGAAATGCTTTATCTGACAATAAACTATTCATAAAATTACCTCACTTTTTACTTTAAAAATACTTAAACCTGAAATTATTTACGGTACCTTAAAAACATCAATTTTACTTCATTGATTTACAGGTTGATTCTTATCTGAAAATTTTATAATTTCAAATCTTTTATCTTTAATCTTTTATAAATAAAAATGAAAATTAAAGTTTTTTTATCGTTCGTCTTGTTTTTTGTTTTTCAATGTTCCAGCAAACTTTTGATAGCACAGGAATTAAAAGGGATTGATATTGAAATGCAAACAGGTGCTGTAAAATCATTTAAAGATGTTAAAAACAGAATTATAGTGCCTGAGGGTCAGCTTCCTTTGTTTTCATTCGAGTTGTCGAAAAAAGAAGACTTACAATACAGGAAGAAATTTTCAACGCTCACCCCCTGCCCTTTTGTAGAATATAAAACAACCACAGATACAGCATGGCAAACAGGAGTTAAAATGCTGATTTCCTTTAAAAATATATCTGCCGATACCTTATGGCTCACGAATGTAGTGCCTTTCGGTGCCCTGCCTGAACAAGTCTACATTACAGGACTTGGGGATCACTGGCTTTCGCGATCCTATTTGTTTATTCCGGGCAGGCAACCTGTAAACTGTATACTTCCCGACAATGCCTGGGAATCTGGCTTTTCGTGTATTGAAACCAAATCCGGAACCGGAGTTTGTGCGTTAACAAGAAGAGTGCGGGAAAGCATGAAAAATGCCTCCCGCCGGCGGTTCGAAACTGAAATTGCCCCAGGCGGTACTGTTTCCTACCTGTTGTATGCCGATTTATTTTACGGTGACTGGCACAGCGGGTTAAAACTCATGTTTCACGACAGGATGATGTATGATGTAGATCCCGGAAAATTCGATAATCATCTTTATAAACGGGAAGACTTAAAGTGGATCAGAAAAGCTTATGTTTCGCATCTAATCCAGGCCTGGGATTATCGTTATTACGATTATAAAACAGGTAAATTTAACCTGCCTGATTTTGTAAGTGAAGGTAAAGAACTGTATGGCGGGGATGATTTTATTGGCATTTGGCCTACGTGGCCTTCGCTGGGGCTCGATCAGCGAAACCAGTGGGATTTGTTCCGTGATTTACCCGGCGGAATGGCAAAACTGGATGAACTTTCAAAACAACTGCATCAACAGAATTCAAGACTTTTTATCTGTTACAATCCGTGGGACGAAAGTACAAGAAAAGAAAGCCACACTTCAGGAATGGCGGATATTATTAAAGCCACATCTGCCGACGGCGTTGTGCTTGATACCAGGGGGGAGTCGAGCCTGGAACTTCAGCGCGCGGCTGACAGTGTGCGCAGCGGTGTAATTATGTACAGCGAAGGCATGGCCATTCCACGACACATGCAGGGAATAGTAGCCGGCCGGGTTCATAATGCACTTTATTATTGTCCCATGCTGAATTTGAACAAGCTTATAAAACCTGAATTTTCAATCTTCAGGGTAGCAGAAATTTACAAGGAACCAATTCTCAGGGAATTCAATACATCCTTTTTTAACGGATATGGCGTTGAACTGAATATTTTTGCACCCGGAAAACCGGAATGGACCGGCGAACAATACCTGCATCTGGGAAAAACCAGTCGCATTTTGCGCGAAAACAGCGATGTGTTTGTAAACAATTTCATCCCGCTTATTGAGACGAGATTTGACAGTATTTGGGTAAATGAATGGAATTTTGCTGATAAAACAGTTTACACCATTTATAGTCTTATCCCCCAGGGATTTAAAAACTACCTTTTTCATGTAATTCCAGATGAAAACCATCATTTTGTAGACATCTGGCACCATAAGGATTTAACGCCTGTCAAAACTGGCAGCCAATGGATGATAGAAGCAGAAACTGATGCTTTTAGCGCAAAATGGCTGGGCACCAATAACGAAAGCCAGGTGGATTGTATCGCAAAACTGGGTAGACTTATTTCTTACCAATTAAACAGCGATGAATTATATATTAAATGTGATACTACCCTTACAATTCGGGTTTGGGCCGGAAACCCTGAATATTCTAAAAAGCCGGTGGTATTAAAAGGAGGGGTAAATTCCATCAGGCTGCTTGATTATTTTGGCAGGTACGAAGGAAAATTTGTTATCCAGGCGTTCAGGGGCGACCAGCTTGCCGATGAACGCATTTTTAGCATTGAACCAGGAACGGCAAGGCTCGAAAGCAAAGTCATTAAAACAAAATTATATTCGAAAGCTCCGGCAGGCATGGTAAAAATTCCGGCAGGTTCATTTATTTTCAAAACTACCCATGGCGATGAGTTTATCCCCTATCCCAAAAACAATGAAAATCAAAAGCTTTCATTTCCAAATTATTATATTGACAAACACCCGGTAACCAATGCCGAATATGAGATTTTCGTCAAATCTGCACAATATGTTCCTGAAGATACTGTCAACTATTTGAAACACTGGATAAACGGAAAAATTAAGCCCGGCGAAGAACATTTTCCCGTGGTTTATGTTTCGTACGAAGACGCACTGGCCTACTGCCGCTGGGCGGGAAAACGATTGCCCACCGAGGCAGAATGGCAATTTGCTGCCCAAACACCTGACACACTTTTGTGGCCGTGGAAACAGAAGAATAAAATCACTACGAAAAAGCAGGTAATTACAAATACCCTTGTAGTGAACGATTTGGAGAATATCGACAGTACCAGGTGCAACCCCGGAAACGGAAAACTTTATCCGGTGGGACAATACACAAAGGGTACAAATCCGTACGGCCTTACTGACTTAACAGGTTGCGTGTGGCAATTAACGAATGATTTGTATTTCAATGGAAGCTACAGATATTTAATGCTCAAAGGGGGAAGTTATTTCGAACCCTCATCGAGCTGGTGGTATGTGCAGGGCGGACCACGGCAGCTAAATTACAGGCAATACCTGTTAAGGGTTTCGCCCGGATTTGAGCGTAATGCAACCGTGGGTTTCAGGTGTGTGGCAGACAGCGAATAAATTCCTGGTAAAATTAGTCCCAACACTTTCAGATGCTTTAAACTCTGACAAGTTGAGTTATCGTATTCTTAAATTTTATCGAAGTTTAAATTTGATTGGAATGATAAACCAAACGTTCACAGGCGTTCCATCATTTGTACCTGGCCTCCAATCAGGCAATAGCTGGATAACCCGCAGGGCTTCATTGTCTAACAAAGGATGCAATGATCTAAGCACTTTTGGTTCCATAACTTTTCCCTCTTTCGAAATTACAATTCTGACATATACAATTCCCTCAATTCCTGTACTTTCAGCTTCTTTTGGGTATTTTGCATTTTTTGCAATAAATTGAATCAAAGCGATATCTCCACCAGGAAATTCCGGTTTTGTCTGATAAGCATAATGGTCTACCTGTATACCTGTTGAATCAAAACAAATACCTTTGATAAAATTTCCTTGTCCATAAATATCTATTCTTTTAGGTATACCAGAGGGCCAGAATGTTCTTAAAGTCCCATCCAAAACACCTGATTTATATGGAACTTCAGCACACAATAACCCATTTTCAAACCATTCCCTCGAAATTCCATGATAAATATGATTTGTGTAATCTGAAAAAGGAGTTAATGATTTAATTTGTCCACTTTTATAATAAATTCTTTCTATAGCATCACTTTGTTGTTGAATAACTATTTTAAAAGTTTCCCAATCTTCAGCTTTTGAAACATTTTGATTTTTACTGTTCAAATAGGTTGTATCCTGCGAAATACCAATAAATCCGGATAAAATTAAAAATAGGGTCAAAAAATTTCCTTTCATCATATGCTTATTTTAGCGAATATTAATATAATTCTAATTTATCTGAGTAATTTTAAGCATCATTACTCCATGATAAGGAACATCCACAGTGTAACTGTTTTCGAAAACACCCAAATCTTTTTGCCGCCATACATCCCTGATTTTCATTTTGCCATTCATTCCCAATTCACTGGCTGTTATGGTGATTTTCCGGTTCATTACAGGGTTCCAGTTGAAATAATCGAGGGGTTCCTTTGAATCGGGTGTAATATAAAACAAACCCACTGCCTTACCGCCATCTTCCAATGGTTTAACCAATACCAGTTCATTTTTGGTTTCCCTTGCAATTTCGGCCTGTTTCCCAAGTGCATCCTGGTTTATATCAATTACTTCATTATTACATAATATATTTAACTGAAAGGCATCGAGCCTGGCCATATCCCCGCTAAAAATAAGCGGAGCAGCCATTAACGACCACATCGACATATAAAAATACTGTTCATCGGCCGTAAGTCTGGTTTTTGTCCCTTCACCCATTTGAGAAGCTGCACCAACCCAGCCAATCAGGATATAATCCGGATCGTTCCATCCACCTGGTTTTGCAAATTGCCAGTGCCGGGCATTGCTAATCCCAACCCGGTAAAACCCAGGCATGGATTGCCCGGATTCGAGTCCCAGATCACCGGTGGTACGCCAGCAATTGCCCACAGTGGCCCCCCATTCCCATACTTTTGCCATCCCGTATTGACAAAGATTGTGGACAATATCGCGTGGTTGCTTTTCGAGCGCATTCCACATGAGTTTGTAGGGTGCAATATAATCATCTGTTGTCTTTGCCCTAACCACACTTCCGTACGAACACCAATCGTATTTAAGAAAATCGAAACCCCATTGGGCAAAAGTTTCAGCATCCAGTACTTCGTGCTGATAACTGCCTGTATACCCGGCGCAGGTTTGCGGCCCCGGTGAAATATATAGTCCTGCCTTTAACCCTTTTGAATGTATATAATCCGAAAGCCCTTTCATATCAGGAAAATTTTTATTTGAGAAGAGTTTGCCACTCTCATCCCTCTGCTTTCCGCCAATAAAAGGATCATTAGAATTGGCCTGTACCATCCAGCAATCGTCTATATTCACATACTGATAACCATAATCGGCCATTCCGCTTTTTACCAACTGATAGGCCGATTGCCGCATAAGCGAGTCAGTTACCCGGTTATAATGGATATACCAGCTGTTCCATCCCATTGGAGGGGTAAGGGCAAGCGTATTTCCGACCACAATTTTAAAGTTACGGCTATCTGTACCTGCATCATTCCGTGCAGTTAAAATAACCTCATAGTTCCCTTTATCCATGATTTTACCGGTAATGATTCCCGTAATACTGTCAAGGGTAAGTCCGCCAGGTAAGCCATCCGCCTTGAACATTAAAGGTCGTTTCCCTGTGGCTGGTATGCGGTAAAGAAATGGTGAACCAGGCCTTACCCCGTAAATTCCGGGTCCGTTTACCTTTGGATTTTCGGGAGCAGGCGGAGTTAGCAGATATTCGCTATTAACAGTCAAAGGTTCAACCACTTTTGGTTTCTGACCCTTGTAAATTATTTTTGCCATGGCCCAGTCGGCATGATCGTAATCGTAGCCATTTCCGGCATCGGTAACCAATAAGCCCAGTTTTTCAACTCCTTTTAAACTTACTGACACTTTAATGGCCTTATCACCTTTATGCATTTTATTGCTTTGCCATAAAATCCTGGTATCGCCCACCAGGTAAAAAACAACACTGCCATTTTTCGGGATTTCATCGTCCAACCCAACAATAGCTTCAAATTTCTCAGGCTTGCAGCCTGTTAAATCAATTTTAAAAGTACTTACAGCATGGGTTCCGATTCCCCTTTCAAAAACTTTTCCTCCCATTTTCAGTGGATTTCCTTCAACTGATTTATTGGCACGCGCATTACCATAACCGGCAGTTACAGTTGATAAATCAAGTTCGTCGAGCCAGAGAACGGACGATGTTTGTGATATTGTATATGTCGAAAAAGCAAGGGTGAAAAGAAGAAAAATGAAGTTTTTCATAATAGAAATTTTAAGGATGACGATTTGAGATTTTGAGCTGATCAAAACTACAATTTTATTGCGAGGAATGAAAATACACGATGAAATTTCAAAAATCGCTTCGGATTATTCTTTGAATCCAGCATTACATAACCTGACGGCCAATTTGGCTATGGTGTTGATATCTGAATAAAACCAATTATTTTTGATAATCATAAGTTTTAATGATTACCAACATTGAAGTTCGCTTTTGGAATTTTAATAACTTTTATCTTGATAAAACATAGAAAACATGCTTACTGCCATACATCCAAAACTACCCATGCGCGACAAATCAAAAACAAAGGATTTTTATATTCAGAGTTTAGGGTTTAAATTGTTTGGCGCTACAGATTATGAGGATTACCTGATGCTGGAAAAGGACAATTTTCAAATCCATTTTTTTATGTTTGCCGGCCTTAAACCAGAGGAAAACTACGGGCAGGTATACATCCGTTTGAACGATATCGAAACCTTCTACCAGGCTTTACTTGAAAAAAAGGTGAAAATTCACCCTGCAGGCAGTTTACAGTTTAAGCCATGGGGGCAAAAGGAATTTTCAATTCTCGATCCGGATTATAATTTACTTACTTTTGGGCAAAGCATTTAATCTGCTTTCAATACCTTAAAATACAAATCGCAGTAAGGTTTTTTTAAAAAACTGATTCTCGGTAAATTCTATTACCGGTATCAAAAAGAAACTAATCTAAATTCCGGTTTGAGGTTCGGTTTATAGTTTTGAATATCCATTTAATAGTTAAATCCAATTTGGAAATGGATGATTTTAATTCCAATCCTGTTCCATCAACCATTTTTAAAATACTCCGCCACTTTCCGGAACGATTCCTTCGGTTCCCAGGTGTTTTCGCCGGTTGATTTGGTGATGGCATAACTGGCCATGTCCAAATCCTTTTCGGGATTTTCGTTGTAAACATAACGCTGGCTGTAAAAATCGAATATAAAGGCACCGGTTACTTTTTCGCGGTTGTAAATGTCAAGTAATTCTGTAATGTACTCAGCCTGAACGGTTTCATCACGAATGCATTTTTCCTTAAATACCGGCGGCCGCTTTGAATAATCCAGCACATAATGACCCGTAGGCCCTTTGTTGTGTGCACCTTCGTAACTGCAACAGCCAAATTCCGAGACAATAAATGGCTTCCCTAACCGAACCATCTGGCCTATTTTTTTTGGGTAATAGGTTGCATTGAACGAGGCCTTGTAAAGATTTACCGAAATAAAATCGAAAATACTCCAGTCTACTTCTTCCCAAATAGCAGCAGCATAGGTAATTTTTCCCATAAATTCGTTGAGCACTGTTTCTACCGCGTTTTCAAGAAATTGGTTAAAAGAGGCCTGGTAGGGTTGCTTTATTCCAAAAATATTTTTAATAAAAAAAATGGGTTTCAACAGATTTTTTGCCCTTTCGTTAAGGGTAGCCCCGCGTACAAAGCAATTCATGTCAATGGTCATTTCACAACCCACTATAAACACCAGTTCCCTTTTGGGATATTTCTCCTTTAAAACCTGGTATTCAATGGCTACTTTTTTCAGGTATTCCAGTGTATCCTGCTGGTTTCCATCAATTAGCCTGGGCGAAATCCAAACATCCAAACCAGAATCAAGCGCAATTTCCGATGCCATGATAAGCAATTGAACATCTTTGCCATAAACTCTCACTGTGGTGCAATGAAGCTGGTTTTTTATCGCATCCATGTCCGATCTTACAATTGAGCTGTTTAATCCGGTTCTTGAAAATATGTTTGGAAGATATTCTGTACCAACATCATAAGTTATTCCGTTGTAAATCATATATAAACTATTTAATTGCCAATGTTCAGAGTAAAAATAGACAATTTTAACCATTAAGGAAATTTCACCCTTTTAGTTTGTTTTTCAATACCTTACATTTTTATTTTTGATGATCCCCTTTGTAAGGATTTAAAATTTTGCTAGAAGTAATCCATCTTTTTAGTCTTTACGAAATTGCTTTATATCAGCGGTAACATTGGTTCTGTCGACAAGATTGGCAATTGGTATTCAAAATTTTTAATTTAGGAATTTTAACAATTGGTTTAATTGAAAATTTAATTGATAAGACGATGAAAAAATTTTTATTTTCCGCAACAGTGGTAATGATGGCCCTGTTTTTTATGACTGCAGATTTACAGGGAGGCCCTAAACCGAAAAAAAAGCTTGGAATAGCCACCTACTCTGTAAAAGGACTCGAATCGGATATTGAAGGTTCGTTCAAAGCACTGGCCGAAGATGGATATTCGTATATGGAAATTTCCAATTACGATGCCGGAAAAGGAACGGTGGCCGGTTATGCTCCTGCCGATTACGCTGCTTTGGCAAAAAAGTACAAACTCGAAATTATTTCAAGCCATGTGCGCGCCAAATTTGATGTGAACGATGTTGAAGGAACCCTTGCCGCATGGGGAAAGGTATTCGACGATCATAAGCTGATGGGCAGCAAATATGTAATCCTTCCTATGAATTTGTGGTCAGGAACTATGGAAGGCTTTAAAGCTGAATGCGAACTGATGAATAAAATCGGGGATGAAGCCAGTAAAAGAGGTATCAAATTCGGATATCATAATCACAGCATAGAATTTGCAAAAATGCAGAACACCCAAGACTATTACCTTGATCTGCTTATTGCCAATACCAATCCCGAAAAAGTGATTTTTGAAATGGATGTATACTGGACCACTGTTGGAGGACAAGATCCGGTCGCTTACCTTAAAAAATATGCCAACCGTATTAAATTACTGCATATAAAAGACGATTATGTTTTAGGCGAAACAGGTAAAATTGATTTTAAAAATATTTTCACCCAGTTTTATAAAAATGGTGGAAAAAACTGGTTTGTAGAAATTGAAGATAAACAAACGCCCGAACAAAAGGAACGCAGTATGGCCATGATGGAACAAATGAAAGCCATACAGGAAAAAGGAGGAACCATGCAGGATTTAATGGCAGAATTTGCTAAAAACAGGCCTAAGGATGACAAGAATGGCGGAGGCCCGGGACCTGGTATTGGACCGCAGGATCCCAAAGTGGTTGCCGAACAATTGAAAAATGCGCTCGAAGCCATTAAACTCAGTGCAGACTACCTAAATAAATCAGATTTTGTAAAATAAATCAGGTTATAATCTTGTAGAACCATCAAATGAGTATTGTCAGAATCTTAGTTTAATCAAAACCATTAATAAGAATTACCATGGATAATGAAAAAAGAACGAAGGAAGAGAATGAAAAGAAATCCTACTCGCGTAGAGGGTTTTTAAAAACTTCTCTGGCTGCATCAGCCGCTTTCACAATTATACCCAGCGTAGCTATGGGAAAAAGGCTTGGCCACCTGGCACCCAGTGACACCCTTAACGTGGCACTTATTGGTGCCGGCAACCAGGGCTCAGGCGATATCAGCAGCATTTGTAAAGCCGAAGTGGAAACTACTGGTGGTGGCATGTTTGGCATGACTTCAAAACCAGGAACCGAAAAGCTTGTGGCCATTTGCGATGTAGACTGGGGTTATGATCCGGTATTGTCAACATTTGCCAAATACCCAAGTGCAAAAAAATACAAAGACTGGCGTTTAATGTTCGATGAAATGGGAAAATCCATTGATGCCGTTGTTGTTGCCACTGCCGACCATTCGCATTCCAACCCAAGCGCTACTGCTATAACGCTCGGTAAACATGTATACTGCGAAAAACCTCTTACGCATACTATTTTCGAATCGCGCCTTTTAACCAAACTGGCTCAAAAATACAAAGTTGCCACCCAAATGGGAAACCAGGGTTCATCAGGCGAAGGGGTACGTCAGGCATGTGCATGGGCGTGGGCTGGTGAAATAGGCGATGTACGTAAGGTAGATGTTTGGTCTAGCCGGCCGATTTGGCCTCAGGGTCTTGATACCCCAACAGATGTACAAAAAGTGCCAAAAAATCTTGACTGGAACCTATGGTTGGCACACATGCCAATAAGGCCATATAATTCAGCTTACACACCCTGGAATTTCCGCGGATGGTGGGATTTTGGAACCGGAGCTTTTGGCGATATGGCCTGCCATAATATGCATCCGGTATTTAAAATTTTAAAACTGGGATATCCGGTTAAGGTACAGGGGCAATCCACTACCCTGAAAAAAGATGCCTGCCCGCATGCCCAGATTGTTAAAATGATTTTCCCAGCCAGGACTAATCTGCCAAATATGGCCATGCCCGAAGTGGAAGTAACCTGGTACGATGGTGGTTTCCATGCCATGATTCCGGATGTGCTTCCGGATGGTAAAAAATGGGATGGCGAAGGCTGTGCTATTTATGGAACCAAAGACACACTAATACTTGGAAGCCACGGCACCAATCCTTACCTGCTTTCGGGCAGAACTCCGAAATCTCCGGAAGTTTTAAGGGTGGTTCCGGATAACAACCATTATCTCGACTGGGTGAATGCATGTAAAAATCCTGATTTGCAGGATAAAATAGCCTCGCATTTCGGCGAAGCCGGACCATTCAACGAAATTGTGCTGATGGGTGTGCTGGCTGTACGTTTACAAAAAATGAACAGAATACTGGAATGGGACGGGCCCAATATGAAGTTTACAAATATTTTAGATACAGATAAAGTTTCAATCTGGTCTGAAATGTTCGACATTGTTAAAATGATGGAAAGGGCAAGGGCAGCAGCAAAAACAGCGGGAGGTGGAAAAGGGGCCCCTGCCGGTTTCGGAAGGCCCGAAAACGATCCAAGTGAAAGAAACGCCAGGGAGTTTGTTGCTTCGCTGGTGAAACACGAATACCTGAATGGCTTTAAACTTCCGGATATGCCATCGTAATTTTTTTATTATATTTAAGAAGAGGGCTGGGGGTGCAATCCGGTATGGAAGCACCCTCATTTTATTTAACAGTCAGGTTTTCCTATATTTGCCTGTATGTTAAAAACCTGTAAAACAATTTTAACCAATAAATTTATCTTATGAACCTGCTTTTCAGATACAGGCTGATGTGGCATTTTATTTTCTGGATAGTATGGTATTTCTTTTACACCTTTACCTACAGCACCGGTGGATTGGAAAAAGTTCAGTTTATCCAGAATTTTTACCTTCTGCCTGTAAGAATGGCTGCAACTTATTCCCTCATTTACTGGATTTTACCTGAATTTCTTTTAAAGAAAAAACACCTTCTTTTTATCGTAATTGCTGTTATACATGCTGTTTTGTTCGGATTATCGGTATGGCTTGTTCTTTATATTTACTCCGGCTTTCAATCATTTGATACCATGCCTTTTATACGGCCACTGGTTCTCAATTACCAGATTCCGGCCACTGCTGCCGCCATTTATCTTTTTAAACGATTTTATAAAATCAAACAATATTCTCTGCGCCTCGAAAACGAAAAGCTGGAATCGGAATTAAAACTACTTAAATCTCAAATACATCCCCACTTTTTATTTAACACACTCAATAATTTGTATGCCCTTACCTTAAAAAAATCGGACAAAGCGCCTGAAATGGTTATCCAGCTTTCGAACCTTCTTGAATATTCGCTTTACAGCGATAAAAAAAATGAAGTCAGCCTGAATGAAGAAGTAAAACAGATTTTAGGGTACATAGATTTGGAAAAACTCCGGTTTGGCCACCGTCTTAAAATAGATGTAGAAATAAATGGCGATATGGAAGCTTTAAATATTGCACCGCTTATGTTGCTTCCATTTGTGGAAAACAGCTTTAAACACGGGGCGAGTAAGGATCTTAAGTCGCCGTTCATCAGCCTGAATGTTTTGGTATCCGGAAATCAATTGCAATTTTCAATTAAAAATTCATACCATCGCGAGGCAGGAAATTCAGAAGGATTTAAAGAAGGGATTGGGCTGAAAAATGTGAAAAGGAGGCTCGAATTGCTTTATCCCGGTAAACACAGGTTGGAAATAATACCAAAAAATGATATTTTTGATGTGAATCTGACAATGGAACTGAACGAATAGCCAATTAACCCGCTTCAACATGGTTTACACATGTATTATTGTGGATGATGAGCCCCTTGCAATAGAAGTGATTAAATCGCATGTCGAAAAATTAAAGTTATTCCGGATAGCAGGCGAATGTAGCAACGCCATTGAAGCCTTTCAAATACTTACCGCTGAAAAAGTTGACCTGATGTTTCTCGATATTCAGATGCCAGGCGTTAAAGGCACTGATTTTCTTAAAAGCCTGTTAAACCCTCCAAAAGTTATTTTAACCACTGCTTTTCGCGATTATGCCCTTGAAGGCTATGATCTGAATGTAGTGGATTACCTGCTTAAACCCATTCCTTACGAAAGGTTTATCAAAGCCATTGACAAATTTTTAATCCTCGAACCCAGGAAAAATGCAAATCTTCAATCTGAACAATTTATCTATCTGAATATCAATAAAAAAATTCATAAAATACAGATGAATGAAATTGTATATGTTGAAAGTATTAAAGACTATCTTTCCATTCACACAATCTCGGGCGAAATTGTTGCAAAACACACCCTGTCCGCTTTTGAGGATTTATTGCCTATAGATGAATTTGTAAGGGTACACAGATCGTTTATCATATCCATTTCAAAAATAAAAGGTTTTAATTCACAGACTATTGAAGTAGGAAATAAAGAAATCCCCATTGGGCCGAATTACCAGGCAAAGGTTTTTGAAAAACTAAATTATCCCCGATCCAGATTTTAAATGGTTTTTTTTGTTTACTGTCTTAATTAAATCAATTGCCAGGTTTTAATGATATTTTCCAGCCTGACTATTACTTTCCGTCCGAATATTGATTAAATTTGGAAAAGAAAATTTGAAATTTGCACGCGAATAAAATTGTAATAACGGAAAACGCTTTGATTTTGCTTTAAATCTATTTAAGGTATTGGTTGCTATAAGCTGAAAATAAAAATATACAAGAATTACGAATTAGAATCTAAACCGGATGAAATTTAAAGTCTCTGTTACCGAAATTTTCGAATGCAGCATTGAACGGGCATTCAAAACACCTATGCTTTGCGATGTCACCAAAGTACATACCGGTTTTGGGCTTATGCCGAAAATTACACATACAAGTGATGATCAAAACTGGGGACAACCGGGTTCAAGCAAAAAAGTATATGCCGCAAAATCACTGACTCATAAGGGCGGCTTTGCTTCAACAGATTGGGTTCTTGAGCGGATTGAAAATCAGTACTGGAAAATCCGCGTTGACAATTTTCAGGCCTGGATGCTTGGTTTTTTTAAATTTGAAGGGGAATGGAAAACAAAAGAACTTGAACCAAATAAAATTCTGGTAGATTATACTTACTATCTTTATTCAGGTTCTCTTCTGCTTTATCCTTTTAACTGGCTGTTTGCCAATATTTTCTGGAAAAAATACATGAAAAAGGTTTTAGAAAATATAAAGAAAATGATTCAAAATAATGAACCTTACCTGTACAAATGAATAATCACATATCAATAGCTTAAATAGCCAGAAATTCAGCTTAAAAACACTCCCGGTATTTCTTAATTACTTAGTTATACTTTGACAGATTAACCATCTTAAATTGATTTTCAGCTTTTTTACGCCCAAGCCCCTGAAGAGGAAAGCTGAAAATCAATCAGTTCCCTTTAGGGGTAAGGGGTAAAGACTGATTGATTTTCCAATCAGTCAAAGTAGAATTGGGTCAGGCACTGCTTTAATTAAATAATTCATACCCCGAATAAAAATAAACCCAGTTTTCCGGAAGACAAAGAAATTCATTAAATTTGGAGTGAAACGGGATAAGTCATAAATTTTGTTTGTGATTATAATGAAAATTCAGGACCATTTGTTTTAAATGACAGGAATTTATGTTTAATTCAAAGCTACGATGACCAAAGAAAGTTACTTAAAAAACGAGCTTTACGAATTAATGAAAAAAGACGAAAGTATTTTTGACTTAATTCAGGAAACATCGTTGGATGGGATATGGTTTTGGGACATGAATAATCCTGAAAACCAATGGATGAGCGCAAAATTCTGGTCTGTACTTGGTTATGACCCTGAAGAAATGCCTCATAAATCAAGCGCATGGCAAAACCTTATTAACCATGACGATTTAAAAACTGCCATGGAAAGCATAAAAAGGCATTGCGAAAATCCGGCTAATCCTTATGATCAGATTGTACGCTACAGGCATAAAAATGGTTCCATTGTCTGGATCAGGTGCCGGGGCTCGGTCATTTTTGATAACGAAGGGAAACCTTACCGGATGCTTGGAACCCATCAGGATATCACTGCTGTTAAGCTGGCTGAAATAGAATCGGAACAGGCAACGCTCAACGACTTTGAAGCCAAACACCATTTTCTTTTCGAAAATATGCAGTTGGGTGCTGTTTTTCAAAATGCCAAAGGGGAAATTATCTATTGCAACAAAGCGGCAGAAAGAATCCTGGGCCTATCGTTCGAACAAATGCAGGGAAGAAAATCAATTGATCCCGGGTGGAAATCGCTTCACGAAGATGGAAGTAAATTTCCGGGAGAAAGCCACCCTGCCATGGTTGCACTTAAAACCGGCAAACCGGTTGAAGACCAGATTATGCACGTTTTTAATCCTGTTAATGAATCCTACACCATCATTAATATTGATTCTTTTCCCAGGTTTAAAAATCACGAAAAAGAGCCATTTGAGGTAGTTTCAATATTTAACGATATCACCCTTCTGAAAAAATCACAGCTTGAAAACCTGAAATCAAAATCGAGGGCCGAAGAAAGTGAAGAAAAATTCAGTTTGATTGTCAACAATAGTCCGGATATTGTAATAATTCAGGATTTGGAAGGCCGGATTACTTATGTAAGCCCGCAGGGAGAAAAAATAACCGGTTATACACCGGAAGAATTCATAGAACAAAATCTCCCCTTCAAAAATATTTTAGCCGGGGACCTCGAAAAGTTCAGGATGGCGAAGGAAAAACTTAAGAATGGAGAGAATGTTTCAAATCTTGAATACCGGTTTTACAAAAAAAACAAAGAAATTATCTGGGTACAACAATCTGCCGGCATTTTCTATAAAAATGGAAATCCCCTTGGGATCCAAAGTAACCTGAGGGATATTACCAGCCAGAAAGAAATGGAAGCTGAATTGCATAATTCCAGGTTAATTACAGAAAACGTCCCTAACGGGATTCATCTTTATCATCTCGAAAATATTGAAGATGACCGCACACTGAGGATGGTGTATGCCAATCCGGCAGTTAAAGAACTTACAGGCGTAGGTCCCGAAGATATTATTGGTAAAACAATTGATGAAAACTTTCCGGGATTGCGTGATATGGGAATTCCCGGACGATATGCGGAAGTGGTTAGAAACAACAGGGCGGAATCGTTTGAAGATGTTATTTATGGCGACAACAGGATTCCTCTTGCCATATTTAGTGTTAAGGCATTTCCTCTTCCGGGGAACCATGTATGCGTAACATTCGAAAACATTACTGAACGGAAAAGGGTTGAAAATGCACTTCGCAGAAGCGATGAAAAACTAAGGGAAACTGCAAAAATAGCCAAAGTTGGCGGATGGGAAATTAACCTGGAGTACAATTCGCTCGAATGGACAGAAGAAACCTTCCGGATTCATGAACTGGACAGTACCAAAACGCCCGATAACAATGAAGCAATTCAATTCTATCATCCGGATGACAGAAGCAGGGTTTATGAAGCTATAAAGCAGGCCATAGAAAAAGGCAAGAGTTTTGATTTTGAAGCCAGGCTTGTCACAGCTAAAAAAAATGAAATATGGGTAAAGGTGATTGGCCACATTTCTTTTAATGAAAAAGGCTTGCCATCTTCATTGCGGGGAATGATACAAGATATTACAGACAAGAAAATTGCTGAAAAAGAACTTAATTTGGCCAAAGAAATTGCCGAAGAAAACAATGCCAACATAACAGCTATCATCGAAGGAACCTCGGATAGTATATGGGCATTCAACAGAAATTTTGAAGTACTCTATATAAATAAATTTTTTCAGAAAGAATTTCAACAAGCATTTGGCGTTAAGCTTGAAAAAGGAAGTAACCTTATAAAAGCTTTGCCGGAAGCGCTTCAGCCAATTTGGATTCCCCGTTACAACAGGGTTTTGGCCAACGAACAATTTACTTTCGAAGATGCCGTACCAACTGAAATTGGCACAATTTATATCCAGGTTACTTTTAATCCTATTGTTAAAAATGGCAAAGTGATTGGCGGATCGTGCTTTGGAAGTAATATTACCTTCAGAAAACTTGCAGAAATAGAAATTTTAAGAGCCAAAGAAATAGTTGAACAAAGCGAAAAAATCCTTAGACTTAAAAACGAAGAATACGAAGTTATTAATGAAGAACTAAGGCAAACGAATGAAAAACTGGTAAAAGCCAGGGAAGAAATCAGAATTTCTGAAATTACTTACAAAGGAATATTAGATAGTATTTCCGAAGCGGTTTATATTCAAAATTTTGATGGTACTTTTCTTGAGGTTAACCGCTCTGCCGAGAACCTTTACGGATATAAAAGGGACGAATTTATTGGAAAAAGTCCTGAATTCCTTTCGGCCCCAGACAAAAATGATATGGATAAAATTAAAGTCCATTTGCAAAAAGTTATCGGGGGAGAAGCCCAAATGTTTGAATTTTGGGGTAAAAACAAGAATGGCACTATCTTCCCAAAAGAAGTTAATTGTACAAGGGGCACTTATTTTGGAAGGCCTGTAATTATTGCCGTAGCCCGCGAAATTTCGGAACGTAAGAATGCCGAAAGACTTGTGAACGAAAAGAATAAAGAAATAGCAGCCCAAAATGAGGAGTATCAAAAGTTAAATCAGGAATTATTACAAACCAATGACGATTTAGTAAAGGCTAAATTGAAAGCAGAAGAAATCCAGGGAAAATTTATGGCTGCCTTCTATACAAGCCCCGATTCGGTGAATATTAACAAGTTAAGTGGTGAATATATTGAGATAAACGAAGGGTTCACACAATTAACAGGATATACAAACGAGGATGTTATTGGCAAACTTTCGTCAGAAATTAATATTTGGGAAATACCCGGAGACAGGTTAAAACTGGTAGAGGGAATTAAAAAATATGGTGTGGTTGAAAATTTAGAATCTGTATTCAGAAAAAAAGATGGAACTTTAGCTACAGGCCTCATGTCGGCAAAAATTATACTATTAGGTGGTGAACCTCATATTTTATCAGTTACACGCGACATCAGCGAAAGAAAAAAACATGAAAACGAACTCAGAATTGCCAAAGAAAAAGCCGAAGAAAGCGGGGCCCTTTTACAAAATTTGGCCGATAATATCCCTGCCTTTATTGCAATTGTGGATATTAACTCATTGGAGTACAGGTTTATCAATCAAAAATTTGTAAACAGCTTTGGAAAGGAAAGAAATGAAATTGTTGGTTCGCATATTTCTAAAATTATAGGACAAAAAAACTACGAATTTGCGCTGGAATATATTGAGCAGGTGCGACAGGGAAAAACCGCTTCGTACGTTAATAAATTTAATCTTGTTGAAGGGGTCAGATACGCCAATGTAAACTATGTACCCGGATACAATGAGAAAAATCAGCTCGATAAAATAATTGTACTTACTTTTGATATCACAGACCAAAAAAATGCTGAACTGGAATTAATAGCAGCCAAAGAACATGCTGAAGAAAGCGACAGGTTAAAGACCGCCTTCCTTCAAAACATGAGCCACGAAATCCGTACACCGCTTAATGCCATTTCGGGATTTTCAGGACTATTGGTTGAACCAGATTTATCGCCCGAAAAAAGGCAGAACTTTGTTTCTATTATCCAAAACAGCAGCAGGCAATTAATTTCTATAGTTACTGATATTCTTACCATTTCATCGCTCGAAACCAGGCAGGAAAAACTAAATATAAAGCCTGTATGTATAAACAACATTATTATTGAATTGCTGGCCATACATAAACAACAAATCTCAAACCGATCAATTTCAATTTATACAAAACAGTCTTTAAACGACCATCAATCAGAAATATATACCGATGAAACAAAAGTAACCCAGATTTTATCGAATCTTTTGGCAAATGCCATTAAATTTACCCACGAAGGTTTTATTGAATTTGGATATCATTTAAAAGAAAACTGGCTGGAATTTTTTGTTAAAGATACCGGTATAGGAATAAAACCAGCATTTCATGATAAAATATTTGAACGCTTTCACCAGGCCGACAGATCAATTAACAGGTTGTATGGTGGAACCGGACTGGGATTGGCCATTTCAAAAGCTTTTGTAGAATTGCTTGGCGGCAAAATAAGTGTACAATCGGAACCCGAAAAAGGGGCTACTTTCTTTTTTACAATTCCCTATCGGCCGGTCAATAAGGAATCGGATATTTCTCCTGTTCAAAATTCCAAAATAACCTCAAAAACTATTCTGGTAGCCGAAGACGAGGAATTTAATTACCTGTACATCGAAGAAGTACTTAAAACGCTTAACATTAATATCATACATACAAAAGACGGACAGGAAACCGTGGATGTTTTCAAAAATAATATGGCCATTGATTTGATTCTGATGGACATAAAAATGCCTATTCTTGACGGATACGAAGCGGCAAAAAAGATCAGGGTTATTTCGCCGGATACACCAATTGTTGCGCAATCGGCCTATGCTTTGGAACATGAACAGGCCAAATTTAAAGGCATCTTTAACGATTACCTTACCAAACCCGTTCTTGCAGATGACTTGAAAAACATCGTACTTAAATATGTTAAAATTGAAAGTAAATAATCAGGCTAAGGAATTATCAACCTGATTTTTAACTTTAAATTATACCCTCTATTAAATTTTATGAAAGTTTATTGGCTTTACTGTTCATTATAAAATTTAGAGTGCTGATTTTTAACCCAATAACATAAAATTATCCACGCTAATTAAAAAAATACAATCATCTGCTTTTTGTCAAATATTTTTTTAATTTTGAATGGATTTGAGAAAGTGTTAAATTGACACTTTTTATAATTAAATATTTGATATTAAGTTTATTAATAGTTCAATTCAACTAGTTTACCTCCACTAATCACCAAATTATTACAAAAAGAATGTTATGGAAAAAATCGGACTAAAAGAGAAAATTGGTTATGGCTTCGGGGATGCGGCCTCCAGCATGTTCTGGAAAATTTTCGGAATGTATTCCCTGTTTTATTATACCGATGTTTTTGGTATAACTGCCGCAGCCGCCGGAACCATGTTCCTGGTTGCCCGTTTATGGGATTCATTTTTTGATGTTTTTGTCGGAATAATAAGCGACCGCACTAAAAGTCGCTATGGTAAATACCGGCCTTACCTGCTTTGGTTTGCATTGCCATTTGCCGTTATGGGTGTTATCACCTTTTTTGCGCCCGATTTCGGCGAAACATCCAAATTAGTATATGCCTACATCACCTATTCACTTATGATGGTGGTGTATTCAATGATTAATGTACCTTATGCCTCGTTGCTCGGTGCCATTTCTGCCGATCCTGTTGAAAGAAATTCACTGGCCTCGTACAGGATGTCGTTTGCATTTATCGGCAGTTTTGTAACTTTTATGCTTTTGCAACCGCTTATCGATTTCTTTTCCAAAACCTTTGGAAACGAGAGTGTTGACCAAACGGCAAAAGCAGTTGAAACTACAGTAAGTACCTCACCGGTAGGCTGGGTAATGGGTGTTGGGGTTATAGGCCTAATTTGTGTTGCCCTGTTTCTTTTATGTTTCAGCTGGACCAAAGAAAGGGTAACCCAGATTGAAAGCGAAGAAAACGTTTCTATTAAACAGGATTTGAAAAGATTACTGCACAATACACCCTGGTGGATATTGGTAGCTACCGGACTGGCTGCCCTGCTATTTAATGCCATCCGCGACAGCGTGGCCATTTATTATTTCAGGGATCATGTTAAAGTTAATTACAGGATGGGAGGCACCGGCTGGGACATGACCACTATCTATTTCCTTGTGGGCCAGGCCGCTAACCTGATTGGTGTAATGGCAGCGCCCACGGTTTCAGCCAAATACGGAAAAAAGAAAACCTATATGATTGCTATTCTTATTGCAGGCATTTTAAGTACATTCTTCTTTTTCATCCCGAACAACATCACCCTAATCCTGCTACTTCAATTTACGATTTCTATATTTGCAGGATATGTACTGCCATTGCTTTGGTCGATGTTTGCCGATATTGTTGACCACCAGGAAATTCTAACCGGACGGCGTTCAACAGGTTTAATTTTCTCTTCTTCGTCCATGTCGCAAAAATTGGGTTGGGCTTTGGGTGCAGCCATGAGCGGGTGGATTCTGGCCCTTTTCAACTATGTTCCTGATGCTGTTGAACAAAGTGCACAGACCATTTGGGGCGAACAAATTATGATAAGCCTGATACCTGCCGTTTGTTGTGTGATTGCCTTTGTAGGCATGTGGTTTTATCCGCTTTCGGATAAAAAAGTGAAAGAAATTGCAGAACAATTGGAATTAAAAAGGACCTCGGCAAAAGTTGGTTAATTATAAGGTCCGATTATCTTAAATTCAAAATTGTTATTAGAATTTTTCTAATTGACAATACAACTAAAATTTCTTCTGCTACCACCCTTTTTAACTGGTATTCCCAGAGTAAAAAGGGTGGTAGATTTTTTTATGTAATTGTGAACCAATGTTGTTTAGTTAATGACAAATATAAAATATCAATTTATTAAAGATTTGGTGAGATTTTGTGATTTGGTGATTTTGTGGCAAAAGTGTTTTCGCCACTAAAACACAAAGACACCAACTTCCACCAAAAAAATCCTTATCTAAATGACATTGAATTGTGAACTATAAATGTATTATCAACTGATCATTGAATGATTAAATAAAAAATCTGGATGAATTTCAATCTTTTAATCTACTTTTGTCCTCTTAAAACTTTAACCAAAAAAAAATGAAAAAAAATATTCTGATTTTATTATTCCTATTTTTGCTGGCTGCTTGTCAGTTCAACACTCCAACTGCAACAAAATCAGAACAGGCCGTCCAAAACGGGCAGAATTTGCAGAGTATGGCCGGAGCTACACTTGAAGGGGTTGCTAAAGAAGTATTGCAAACCAGTAATTACACTTACCTGCTGATGAATTCAAATGGCACAGATACCTGGATTGCTGTTCCTACCATGGAAGCCACGGTTGGTCAGAAGTTCTATTATATTGAAAACATGCGCATGGAAAATTTTCAGAGTAAAGAGCTGAACAAATATTTTGATGTAATACTCTTTGTACAGAAAATTGCCACTTCTGCTGAAGCGCTTAATCCACAAGGCAATATGCCACATGGCAGTATGCCAAAACCTGAAATTACCAGGCAAAATATTAAAATTGAATTTGAAAAGGGAATTACCCCCATTGCCGATCTGTATGCCAATAAAAGCAAATATAATGGTACCATGGTTACCGTAAAGGGCGTTGTTACAAAATTCAATAGCCAGATTATGGGAAAAAACTGGATTCACATCCAGGACGGAACAGAAAAAAATGGCCTTTTCGATCTTACCATTTCCTCACAGGAAGTAGTAAAACAGGGAGAGACAGTTACGCTAACAGGGAAAATTGTTCTCGACAAAGATTTCGGTTATGGATATAAATATGAAGTTTTGCTCGAAGATGCCATGCTAAAAAAAGTTTTATAGCTATAAAAAATAAAAATCATAAATAAAATAAGCAGGCAATTGATTTTGCTTGCTTTTTTTATTTAGATTAAAATTAAATAAGACGCTAAAATACAACTTATAGTTAAATTAAATAAAAAGAGTTTCAGATATGATTAATTTTATTTTTCAATTTCAAACTCTTTCATCATGCAGCGAATTGGTCACAAAATTTTCATAACTATCCTGGTTTTAATTGTTGTTATTACCTTTTTCCAGCTGTGGCGGAGTGGATTTTCCTATTACAAAACATCCATGGAAGAAAGGTATTTTCATCCGCAAAATGAATCACTAAAACCGAGCGGTATAATCGGTCATGGATTAGGGGTTATCGGTTCTTTCCTGATGATTTTCGGGATGTTGATGTACATTATCAGAAAAAGATTAAAATCAATGGCACGATGGGGTAGCCTTAAATACTGGCTCGAGATCCATATTTTTCTTTGCACCATGGGTCCCCTGCTTATTTTATTCCATACTTCGTTTAAATTCGGCGGTATTGTTGCTGTAAGCTTCTGGAGTATGGTTGCCGTTTTTGCAAGTGGTGTCATCGGGAGATTTATCTATATCCAGATACCAAGGTCAATTGAAGGCAGGGAGCTTAGCCTGGGTGAAGTAAACAGCCTGAAATCGGAACTTGATGAAACACTTAAAACCGGTTATAACCTAAGCGATGCAACCTATCAGACCATCATTACGTCAATGCATAGCAGTGCTGGTGGTAAAGGGTTTCTCAACTTTCAACAAAGCTTACATAATTTTCAGGCTATAAGAAGGGTAAGGAAAATATTAAAAGAAAACGATATACCCGGCGCAGAAAGAGCAAATATAGTGGAATTGATAAAAAGGGACTTATCCCTTAAGCGAAAAATTGAAAGACTTGTATTAATGCAAAAACTTTTTACCTACTGGCATGTAGCTCATATGCCTTTTGCTATTATAATGATTATCATTATGATAATTCATATTGTGGTTACCATTACTTTCGGTTATAAATGGATTTTTTAATATGGAACAGGCACTGGAACAAATTATTACCTATGGAATTGTTGGCTTATTGTTTTTAGTGGTATTAATTATCTACTTGCGGAAACACCAAAAACAATCTAAAATTACACAGGAAAAAATCAATAAAGCCAAAGAGGAAGGCCTCTTTGAACCAGTTTCTTTGCATCCGGTGGTTAATCACAATTGCATTATGTCTGGTGCATGTATTTCAGCCTGTCCGGAACACGATGTACTTGGTATTGTAAACGGAAGGGCTACCACCATTAATGCTTCCCAATGCGTTGGCCACGGCGCATGTTTCCATGCCTGCCCCACCCAGGCAATAACACTTTGCATCGGCACCGAAAAAAGAGGAGTTGATTTACCACATGTGAACCAGAATTTTGAGTCAAATGTACCCGGAATTTTTATTGCCGGTGAACTTGGCGGGATGGGCCTTATCAAAAATGCGGTGGAACAGGGAAAACAAGCTACCGAGAACATTGTTAAGTCACTTGACAAAAATCACCAGGCAGATTACGATTTAATTATTGTAGGTGCAGGTCCTGCCGGAATTTCTGCTTCACTTACAGCAAAAAAACATAATCTAAAAGCCCTTGTACTTGAACAAGACACCATGGGAGGAACCGTTTTTACTTTTCCACGGGCTAAAATAGTGATGACCTCGCCAATGGATTTGCCATTGTATGGGAAAATAAAACTTTTTCAAACCAGCAAAGGTGAATTGCTCGAATTATGGAAAACTGTTACTTCAAAAAATAATATTGAAATCAAAGAAAAAAGCAAAGTTGAAAAAATTGAGCCAGTAAACGGGCATTTCAGGATTACCACCCTAACCGGAGATGAATACACTGCCAAATCAATTCTTCTAGCTATAGGAAGACGTGGTACACCCCGTAAATTAAATGTTCCGGGAGAACAATCAGAAAAAGTAGCCTATCGACTTCTGGAACCTGAAAATATTTCCGGGAAAAACATATTAGTGGTTGGTGGTGGGGATTCAGCAATAGAATCGGCATTATTGCTTGCTGATAACAACAAAGTGACCCTATCGTACAGGGGTGATGCCTTTAGCAGGCTTAAACCACTCAACAATACCAAATTAAATGAAGCCATTACGAAAGGTATTCTGGACGTGAAACTTAATTCGAATATTATCACTATTGAAAAGGATGAAATTACATTATCGCTTGATAAAGAAGGAAATACTTTAAAACTGAAAAACGACCTTGTGTATATTTTTGCTGGAGGAGAACTGCCAACCCAGTTTTTGGAAAAAGTCGGAATAAAAATAACCAAAAAATTCGGCGAAGCTATTTTAAAACACTAAAAATCTAATGCTTATGAAAATCATATTAAAATTCGTTGTTTTGATATGGTTATCTGGTACCTGCCTCATTAACAGCTCTTTTGCCCAGATTTCTCCGGGCGATTTGGCCAAAGTTCACTCACATCTCGAAGGAATGAGTAACTGCACCAAATGCCATACCATTGGCGCAAAAGTTTCAAATGATAAATGCCTGGCCTGTCATACCGAAATTAATGAAAGAATCAGGGCTCAGAAGGGATATCACTCATCTTCAGCTGTAAAGGGCAAGGAATGCGCTTCGTGTCACAATGACCACCATGGCAAAAACTTCCAGATTATCAGGTTTAAAACCACTGAATTTCAACATACACAAGCAGGTTATAAACTTGAAGGTGCCCACGCTAAAAAAGACTGTAAGGATTGCCATCAGTCAAAATTTATTACCAATACAAAATTAAAAACAAAAACCAATACTTACCTGGGATTAAATACGGAATGTCTTTCGTGCCATACCGATTATCACCAGAAAACTTTAACGGGTTCCTGTTTTCGCTGCCATAGCACGGAATCGTTTAAACCTGCTACTAAATTCAACCATAAAGATGCTAAGTTTCCTTTGATTGGCCAACACTTGACAGTGGCCTGCTCGAAATGCCATCCAACAGAAACCAGGGAAGGAAAAACATTTCAAAAATTTACAGGGCTTAAATTCAATAATTGCACGAGCTGTCATACCGATCCACACGAAAACAAATTCGGACAAAACTGCAAACAATGCCATTCCGAAGTTTCGTTTCATACCATAAAAAACAATAAATCATTTGATCATTCCTCCACGGGTTTTCAACTGGAGGGAATGCATGCTAATGTTTCCTGCACAGCCTGTCACAAAAGGAAACTTACCGATCCTTTAAAACACGATAATTGCACTGATTGTCACCCTGATTACCATAAAGGTCAATTTGCAAAATCAGGTATATCGCCCGACTGTATTGAATGTCATACAGTTCAAGGATTTAGTCCTTCAAATTTTACGATAGATAAACACAACCAGTGCAAATTTAAGTTAACAGGTTCTCACTTAGCTGTAGCCTGTACAGACTGCCATAAAAAACAGGGGGCTTGGAATTTCAGGCAAATAGGACAAAACTGTAGTGACTGCCACCAGGATATACATAAAAACTATATTTCACAAAAATATTATCCCAACGGAACTTGCAACTCATGCCATACTGATATTGCATGGAACAATGTAAAATTCGACCATTCCAAAACAAATTTCAAATTAACCGGGGCGCATACTGTTGCCAGTTGCCGTAGTTGCCATTTTAATAAAGATAAAACAAACAAAATTGTACAGAAATTCTCAGGATTAGCCACCTCGTGCAACGTTTGCCATAATGATAACCACAACAGGCAATTCGATAAAAACGGGGTTACCGATTGCAGTCTCTGCCATGAATCTCAAAACTGGAAAGCAAAAAAATTTGATCATAACAAAACAGGTTTCAAACTCGATGGCCAACATGAAAACCTGGAATGTTCAAAATGCCATAAACCAGACCCGGTTAAGAAATATGTTATTTATAAAATAAAAGACTACCGATGCGAAGCCTGTCACAAATAACTATAGCACTTACACTAATTGTGTGCACCATTTTTTCATTGAGGTACCAATGGAAAAACAATCTTTTAAATCCTGTAACCCCTCCCCATGGCCCAAATTTTAATATCAGCTGTAATGTTTGTCACAGTACAGACAGCTGGAAACTTGATAAGGAACATTATTCCTTCAACCACGATTCAACAGCCATGCCGCTTAAAGGTCAGCATACACAGGTAAATTGCAGATCATGTCATCCAACCCTTATTTTTTCAGAAGCCAAAACTGAATGCAATGAATGCCACACAGATATGCACGAATCAACGGTTGGTAAGGATTGTAGTCGTTGCCATAACGCATTTTCATGGCTGGTAAACAATATTACTCAGATTCATCAACAAAGCAGGTTTCCACTTGTTGGTGTGCATGCCAACGTGGATTGTAACAGTTGTCATTTGTCTGAAACCTTGTTCAGATTTGATGTAATTGGAACAGAATGTTATAGCTGCCATAGGGACAAATACGAAAGTGCCACAGAGCCCAATCACATTACAGCTGGATTTTCAACTGTTTGTAACGATTGCCATTCTATTTTCGCTAAAGAATGGAATGAAGCCGGATTTAATCATAGCATTTTTCCCCTTACACAGGGCCATGCAATTGGTGATTGCAGCCTATGCCACATAAATGGAGATTATTCAAATACATCACCGGATTGCATAAGTTGCCACCAAAATGATTTCAATTCAACTACAAACCCCAATCACTCTGAGGCCGGTTTTTCCACAGATTGCAAAACCTGTCACACCACTGCACCAGGTTGGAAACCAGCCAGTTTTGATCATACATTATTTCCACTCACACTTGGCCACGCCATTGACGATTGTACGAAATGCCATATTAACGGGAATTATTCAAATACCTCTAATGTATGCGTAAGTTGTCATCAAAATGATTATAACAATACAACCAATCCTCAACATTCAACATTAGGATTTTCAACAAACTGCCAGGATTGCCATACAACTGATCCTGGCTGGAAACCAGCTAAATATACACAACATGATGCCCTTTCATTTCCAATTTATTCGGGCAAACACAAAGGTGAATGGTCGGCCTGCTCTGAATGTCATCCAAATGCCAGCAACTACAAAGTAATTTCATGTATTGATTGCCATGCCCATAATAAAAATGAAATGGATGACAAGCATAAAGATGAACAGGACTACATTTATTCGAGTGATGCATGCCTGAATTGCCATCCGAATGGTTCTGCAAACAAATAGTCAAAAATGATGAGAAAATCAATATTAACCATTTTTGTATTTTTAAATGCCATGTTAATCAGTGCCCAAAACGGTGAAAAGACATTGGCTGGTAAAATAACATACATGAGTTCGCAAAATGTATATGTTCGGTTTGAATCTACAAAAAATATAAAAGCCGGTGATACACTATATTTCGAAGACAACAAAAGGTTGGTTCCCGTTTTAATTGTAAGTAATCTTTCTTCCACTTCCTGTGTTTGCCTGCCAATAGCGAAGAACAGCCTTTCGACTTCCATGTCGATTTTTGCCAGGATTAAGCCTGAACAGGATGTTGTGGAAAATAAAACCGAAATAATTATAGCTCCCGTCACCGAAAATAAAAAAGACAGCGTTATTCCTGTTCCTGAAGAAAAATCAAAACTTCCCGAATTTCCTCAAAGGATTTCAGGGAGTGTTTCAGCGTCAAGTTACTCCTGGTTTTCAAATTTCAGTGATATTAAAACCACCCGGTTTCAGTACCAGTTTATCCTTGATGCCAGAAATATAGGAAACTCGAAAATATCGACTGAAGTCAATACACTTTTCAGGCACGAAACCGACAAATGGAACCTGGTGCAGGATAACCTGTTTTATGGCCTGAAAATTTATAACCTCTCCGTTAAATACGACAACAGGAAAACCAAAGTAATGCTGGGCAGAAAAATAAACCCGAAAATTTCAAATGTTGGCGCAATTGACGGGCTTCAATTTGAACATAATACAGGTAAATTTTACGGTGGAGCAATTGCAGGATTCAGGCCCGATTACCAGGATTATAGCTTTAACTTCAGCCTGCCCCAGTTCGGAATTTACGCTGGCCATGTTTTAGCAAATAATAATGGCCAGATGCAGAATACGCTGGCTTTTTTTGAACAAAGGAACAACACTATGACTGATCGTAGATTTGTTTATTTTCAACATTTAAATTCGTTGGCTAAAAACCTGTCTTTATTTGTTTCTGCAGAAATGGATCTTTATAAAAATATCGACAGCGTGGCCCAAAATACACTTGATCTGACCAATGCGTATCTGCTGTTAACCTACAGGATAAACAAAAAATTCAATATATCAGCCAGTTACGATAACCGTAAAAATGTAATTTATTACGAAAGTTATAAAAGCTATATTAACAGATTGCTCGAAATTGAAGCAAGGCAGGGATTTAGCTTTCAGGCTGGTTATCATAGCCTTAAAAACATATCGTTCGGCATGAGGGCTGGTTACCGCCTTGCCAATAAAAATTCATCTGAAACAATGAACTTTTATGGTTATTTTACCTATAATAATCTTACTGACTTCAATCTTTCTTTAACAGCAGCAGCCAATTATCTTGAAACAAGCTATATCAACGGAAAGATTTTAAGTATAAACCTTTCGCAATTTGGACCTAAAGGAAAACTTTATTCCGACCTGGGCTATCAACTGGTTTATTACGATTACCTTGACACCGAAACACCTACAGTTCAAAACATTGTAAATCTTGGGCTTAATTACCTTGTGGCAAGCAAAACTTCAATAGCTTTAAACTTAGAAACCTGCTTTGAAAACAGCACACAAAGCAGCAGGCTGAATGTGCAGATAAGGCAAAGGTTTTAAACAACCAGGTAGTTTCGTTTTGTTTGATACATAAGTAAATATACTCTTTTAATTGCCCTGCTTAAAAAAGTAAGAATTGATTTGTTGATTATTAAAGGTCCAGAAACTTAAAATAAAGCCCGGGCCAAACAATATTAAAGACCCGGGACCACAAAAGTTATTTATCTTACATTATCCTACCAGCCCAGTAAATAAGCAAAAATCAGCGGGGCGCCTATTCATAAGAAGTTGATGTTTTTTTTAAATTGACACCGTATTTTTCATTTCCTTTTTTGTATTCATAAGGCTTTCATTACGAAAATGTTTATTCACTTGATTGATGAGTTTATAGGGTCGGTTAAACAAATCCTGCGACACCTTAAAATAATCCGATAGCCTTCTTATTGTTACTTTCGATAGCCCCTTTTGATAATTCAGAATTTTTGATACCGACCCTTTCGATAAAATCAGTATTCCACATAAATCAACAGCTTTAAGATTATTTTCATTCATTAAAGCTTTGATTAATTCAACAGGATCTAAATCTGCAAATGAGTTATGTTCCATATCCCATTTCGAAATTAGCAAATTCAATAGTTCTACCTCATCCTGAACACCTGCATTTTCATTATCAATCAATTTTTCAAGCATAGTACAATATTCATCGTACTGATTTCTCGATTTAATAATTGTATATTTAATTGTTTCCATTTTGCTCCGATTTATTTTCATAATTTAATATAAATCAACATCATATTGCTTCTTTTCATTGCAAACCTTTGTATATTCAGCATGTGTTCCTATCCATTTTACGAAAAGATGAACTTTGTTAATTCCAAATTTATAGCGACAAATCATTCGATATCTGTTTCCTCCTTTATTAAAAACTATTCTTTCTGTACCATTTCCTAAAATATCTGCATTTGCAAAAGTCGATTTGATATCAATTGGTTCATTCCAATCTGCTCCTTTTAGAATACAAAGCTAAATCTCAAAAGATGCCCTGCACTGGGCATTTTTTCTGACATAGTCTTCAATAGTCTGTTTTTTTATTAAATGGATTTTCATAGATTACAACGCAAATATATAAATTAGGTTTCACTTAGTGAAACTATTTCAAGATAAAAAAGCCACCCGAAGGCAGCTTTCTTTTCTACACTTACATTCATTTTTTCAATAACGAATATCGAACAACGATTTTTGATTTTCGAAGATGATGAAATGCAAAGACATTTAAAATGCCTTGATAGATAAATATTTTAAAATCAAACATATTTTAAAGTGTCGTATTGTCGAAGTCAGTTAAAAAAAGCCACCCGAAGGCAGCTTTCTTTTCTATACTTAAATTCATTTTTTCAATAACGAATATTGAACAACGATTTTTGATTTTCGAAGTTGATGAATTGAAAAGCCATTTTCACCTTTTTCTATCCTGAACAGAACTACCAACCCAACAAATACGCAAAAATCAGCGGGGCAACAATGGTGGCGTCCGATTCAATAATAAACTTTGGAGAAGTGGCACGCAATTTTCCCCATGTAATTTTTTCGTTCGGAACAGCGCCTGAATACGATCCATAACTTGTGGTTGAATCGCTAATCTGGCAAAAATACGACCACACCGGTACACCTTCCAATTGTAAATCCTGGTGTATCATGGGCACTACGCAAATTGGAAAATCGCCGGCAATACCACCGCCAATCTGGAAAAATCCAACGCCATTTTGCCCGGCATTTTTTTGGTACCAGTCGGCAAGGAAAATCATATATTCAATTCCGGTTTTTAAAATTCCGGGATGTATCAAACCTTCAATACAATGTCCGGCAAAAAAGTTACCACAGGTAGAATCTTCCCAGCCGGGCACAATAATAGGCAGGTTCCGTTCAGCAGCTGCCAGTAACCATGAGTTTTTGGGATCAATCTGGTATTCTAACTTTCCGCTGCGCAGAATTTTATAGAAAAATTCATGAGGGAAATACCGTTCTCCCTTATTTTTTGCTTCTGTCCACGCTTCAACCAGGTGGTCTTCTATTCTCCTCATGGCTTCTTCTTCAGGAATACAGGTATCTGTAACCCTGTTAAAATGATGGGCAAGAAGCTCTTCCTCGTCCTGTGGCGACAAGTCGCGATAATTCGGAACTCTTTTATAAAAATTATGGGCCACAAGATTAAATACATCTTCTTCGAGGTTGGCGCCGGTGCAGGTAATAATATCCACTTTTCCCTGCCTTATCATTTCGGCAAGTGAAATTCCCAATTCAGCCGTACTCATGGCACCAGCCAACGTAACCATCATTTTATTTCCCTGCTGAAGCTGTTCTTCGTATGCTTTGGCAGCATCTACCAGCGAAGCGGCATTAAAATGCAGGTAATGTTTTAATATAAATTGCGATACAGGTCCTTTTGTGTTCATGTCTTTTTAAAATTGAGTGAATGTAATTGTAATTTTTTAACTGATAATTTAAAATTGGATCGCCAGGCATTTCTTAATTCATAATTCGTAATTGACTGCTAATCTTCATCCATACTGGCTTTCTTGATATTCCTGTAACCAAGTATCTGGAGCATTTCTCCCACAGTTTGTTCACTGCGGAAAACATAATCAATGGTATTGCCTTTTTCGTCCCTATCAATAACTACATGCTTTGGCGAAGGAATTAAACAATGTTTAATGCCACCGTACCCGCTTATGGCATCCTGGTAGGCTCCGGTATGAAAAAATCCAAGGTAAAGCGGTTCCTTGTCCGTTTTGTCAAATTTCGGGAGTAAAACCTGCTGGTTCAAATCTTCGGAATTGTAATAATCGGAATGGTCGCAACTAATTCCTCCAATGTTTACCCTGGTATATTCGTTGGCCCATTTATTAATTGGCAGTAAAATAAACTTTTCGTGAATAGACCAGGAATCGGGAATGGTATTCATAAGACTGTTATCAATAATGTACCAGAGCTCTGCATCGTTCTGCTGCTTTTGATCGAGTACACAGAAAATATTGGCCCCGCTTTCGCCCACGGTAAATTTACCAAACTCAGTAAATATATGAGGTTCTTCTACCTTATCCTTTTTACAGGTGTCTTTAATGTTTTTCACCACTTCGTTTATCATATACTCATAGTCGTACTCAAACCCCAAATGGTTCCTGATTGGAAAACCTCCGCCAAGGTTAAGGCTGTCGAGCGAGGGACAAAGTTTTTTCAGTTCAACAAACACCTGCAGGGCTTTTTTAAATTCGCCCCAATAATAAAAACTATCTTTAATCCCCGAATCCACAAAAAAATGAAGCATTTTCAACTGCACTTTGTCGTTATCGGCAATACGGGTTTTATAGAATTCAATAATTTCGTTCGAACGTATGCCCAGCCTCGAAGTATAATAGGCCGATTGCGGTTCTTCGGCAATGGCCATGCGGATTCCTATTTTCACTTTGCCATCGCGGATGTATTTTTCCACGTAGTTTAATTCTTCTTTGTTATCGAGTACAATAATGGAATTTTTAAAACCCTTTTTCTGGAACCTGATTATTTTCCTGATGTATTCCGTGGTTTTGTAGCCATTGTGTATGATAAAACGCGATTTGTTCAACTCTCCTTTCTGGTTCAGTTTTTCTATCAAATCCAAATCAAAACTCGAAGAAGTTTCGAGGTGTACGTTCTGCTTTAAGGCTTCCTTTACAACATGATGAAAGTGGGAACATTTTGTACAATAGCAAAAATAATATCCTCCTTTATAGTCGTTGGATTTTATTGCCTTATTGAAAAGGTTCTTGGCTTTTTTAATCTGCGAACTGATGCGTGGAAGATAAATTACCCTCAGGGGTGTTCCATACTTTTTAATCAGGTATTTCAGCGAAATGCCATGAAAGGTGAGATATCCCTCACGCAAATCAAATCCTTCCTGGGGAAAATAATAACTCTGTTCAATCAAATCAAAATAGGTGTTTTTCATAAGGCAAATCAGTTCAAATAGTTATAGAAGTGCAAAACTATACACAAAAATCTTTAATTCTTTTGCAATTATTTTATTTTTTGTTTTTTTAACTAAAATATGTTGTATTTGTTTGATATTTAATAATTTATAATGATAACCAAAGATGAAATCCATTGAAATAAATTGTAAAAAATATCCGTATTTTGCATAAATATTCAATACAAATAAAATCAGTTTTTTATGCACAAAGTTTGATTATTAAGCGAATTCATTTGGAGAATTTAACTGAATATTCATAAAATAAATTTACACTTCTCTTTAAAATTCGATAATTTAGCCTAAAACATAGCCCATGAATGCACCTTTCATCAAATGGTTTTTATTTGTATTGATCTTTTTTTCGTGCCAGCAAAAAAATACTAACCGCAATGCATTTTACTACTGGAAAACAAAATATACATTCGGTAATAACGACCAAAACCTGGCCGATTCGCTGAATGTAAAAAAATTCTACCTGCGGTTTTTTGATGTAGACTGGAGCGAAACCAGGCAAATTCCAATTCCGGTATCTGAATTCCACTATAACTGGCAGCAAAAAATGCCAGACCACTTTGTTCCCTGTGTTTTCATCACAAACACAGTTGTGTTAAAATGTTCTTTGCAACAACTGGACACCCTGGCAAACAAAATGAAATTAAAAATTGACGCCATTAGCCATGATATTTTTGAGCAAAAAAAATGGGAAGTATGGGACCAGCCTGACTCGGTGAAAAACAAAATAAAAAATGAATGGCCTGAAATACAGTTCGATTGCGACTGGACGCCCGATTCAAAAAGCAGGTATTTCTACCTGGTAAAAAAAATGAAGCAACTTTTTCCTGATAAAGTAATAGCTGTAACCCTGAGGCTATGGCAACTAAAAAACAAAGAAATGTCCGGAATCCCTCCCGCCGACAAGGTGATGCTGATGTGCTACAGTATTGGCAATCCGAAGGAATACAGTATTGAAAATTCCATTGCCTCGGTGAGTGAAATTGAAAAATATATCCATAACCAGGATTACAGCCTTCCGGTAGATATTGCGCTTCCAGTATACAGTTGGGGAGTGATTTTCAGAAATAAAAAATTCAGGACTATCGCCACCGGATTAGACATAGAAGAGCTTGAAAATGACCCTCAAAAATTTATTAAAAAAGGCGAAAACACCTACCAGTTTTTAACCGATACGGTAATTGGAAACCAGTACATCAGGTTTGGCGACGAACTCAGGTATGAAAACCTCGAACCCGCTGATTTGGAAAATCTGATTAAAATATTGAAAAAAACGCCTTTTTATTCCAAGAATTCAACTATTGCTTTTTTCTCCTGGGATACCACTTATATCAACCATTATGGCAAAGAAAATCTTAAGAAATATTACAATTTGTTTAATTAACCTTATTATAATTAATGGCTATTCAAAAGCCTGCGGATGGTATGAATACGACGATACTTACCGCATGTCGATGTTCAGGGCCGAAATTCCGGCTTTGCTGCCTTTCAGGCCGTTTTACTATACTTCTGAATACTGGAACCGGTCTTTTCCGTCTATTGTGAATAATGATTGGGAAGCCAACTGCCGTGAATGGCAGGCTGAAACTGATATTTCAACAGATACAAGGGATATCTATTGTATTCTTTATAAAGTAAGCCCCGATATGTTTTTCCTGGCTTATAACAATGGCAATTTAAATTCCACTTTTCTTGACAACACTTTTATCAATTTTCTTTTAAAACCCGAAAACAAAGAATGGCTTGATTACCTGGTATTTGCCAAAAAGAATGAGTTTAACAACCAGTTTTTGAGCGATCCCTGGGGCAACGATTATTATTTAGATTTTGGCCATCACAGTTTCGAACTGGTTGACGATGCACAAGTTCTACTTGAAAAAACAAGAAATGAAAACCTGAAGCGGCGTTACGCTTACCAGCTTATCAGGCTGGCCAGGCAAACCGGCAATAACGAAAGGTGCATTGCACTGTACAATCAATATTTTGATAAGAATGAATACAATGGTGTTTTGAAATACTGGGCCATGCTGCATAAAGCCGAAGCGCTTGACGAAATGGGAAAATCAGCAGAAGCCAACTACCTCTATTCGGTAGTAATTAACAATTGTGATGAAAAGAAAATGAGGTGTTACAACCTGTTTAGCCATAAAAACCTGGAAGAAATACTGAAATTTACTAAAAACAATGATGAAAAGGCAGGAATCCGGGCATTGGCAGCCATTCAAAACCCGGGTCCTGCCCTTGAGCAAATTAAAAAAGTTTCTTCCTTAAATTCCACTCATAAAGCCCTTCCCATTTTAATTATGCGCGAAATAAACAAGCTCGAAGACTGGATTTTTACGCCTGAATTTACCGCTCATTCCCCGTCAATAAAAGATAGCATTCACTACTCTGAGTGGGATGAAAAATATGACAGCATCAAAATGGTGAACCGAAAAAAAGACCTGGCTTACCTGGCCGAATTTAACAGGTTTCTTACCACGATTCAACAAAATGCCGGCCCCGGATTAAATGACTATTATTTACTGGCCCGTGCACATTTACATCTAATAGCCCGCGAAAACCAACAAGCCCTAGCCCTTTTTAGCAAAATTGGGAATAAAGCTTCACCTTCAGTTTTATTACAGAAAGACACCGAATTGCTTCTATTTTACAGCTTTGAGAAAAATGTAAACAATGAAAAAATAAAGGAAAAAATAGTTTCTGTTTTACAGAATTTAGAAAAAACAGGTACGAGAAACATAAGCTATATCAAACAGTTTCATTCAGTTTGCGAAGTACTCAGCAGATCATACAGGCAAACGGGCGATATAGTTACTGCTTTTCTTCTAAAAATGTATGCCGAAAATTTCAAATCAAAATTCGAAATGCTTTCTGCAAATGAGGACTGGTGGCCCGATTCCTATGTTATAAAAGACTATTACTGGCAAATTGCTTACCCCGACAGGTTTGCCAGGCCCACTGATATTGATAAGCTGATACAGCTTATGGAAAAAAAGAACCGTACAAATTTTGAAAACTACCTGCTCAAACAGTGCACAACCACAAAAGAAGCCCTGCTCGATTTGAAAGGAACTATTGCTTTGCGAATGGGCGATTTTAAAACCTCATCGGAAGCATTTTCTGCCTTGCCCCACGATTATTGGAAAAACAATTATGAGTTTTCGAAATACCTCAGGTTCAATCCTTTTACAGCGCCAAATCTTCCGGTGGATACAAATTACATGTTTAACAAGTCGGATGTTTTGAAAGAAATAGTCAGACTAAATGAAGAAGCCGATAAAAATGATTTGAAAAAAGCAGAGAATTATCTAAAAATTGGGCAGTTTCTCTATAATTGTTCCTATTGGGGCAATTCGTGGATGATGCTAAGTTACAGCTGGACCACAGGTGCATTCTATCAAAGCACTACTTTTGGCTATTACGATGTATTATTCGGAAATTTAAACCAGAATGCTGAAAATTATGTCGGCAATTTCTTTGAATGTAAGCTTGCAGGCCAATACCTGCAGGAAGCTGAAAAATATACATCCAGCAAAGAACTCCTGGCCATGATTACATTTATGCAACATTGCTGTGCTTATGCCAATTACAACTGGAACAATATGAAATTAGGCTGGGATGCTGAACTATTGCCGTTTAAAGCGGATTACATTTCGGTACTTTACAGAAACTACAGCAATACCAATACTTTTAGCCAGGTGCATTGCCCCCTGCTCGATGATTATGCAATGACTATGGGAATTGAATGGAACATGAACTAATAACCTGACAAATATGAAAAAGCTCATCCTCCACAATTTCTTAATTTTATTGATAACGTTCAATTCGTGCACATCACGCAATTACCAATATACCACCGAAATTTTTGAAGATGGTTCGTGCATTAGAACTATGTCGGCGATTGTTGATTCAGGCGAAACAGGTTCGCTGGTTTTTGATGTTATCGTTGATACAAGTTGGGAGAAAAAATTGAGGGTTATTGATACTTTACAAAACATATCGGAACTGTCAGTAAGTCGTAAATTTGCAAAAGTGAATGACATAAATCATTTAAAACCAAACGACCGTTGCAATTTGAGTAAAGTTGAACATGGTTTACATTTCGAAAAAAATATCAAATGGTTTTATACTTATTTCACTTACACGGAGAATTATAAAAAAATAATTCCATATAATCAGGTTCCCGTTACTGAATACTTTTCGGATGAAGAATTGAAATATATTGAAGAGGATACGTCCGGTTTCTTGAAAGGAAAAGACAGTATAGAAATTTCGAGAATTAAAGATACGCTGAGCTTAAAACTTGTAAAATGGCTGAATGAAAGTATTTACGAGGATTTTATTCAAACTCTGTCAAAAAATGCCCACTTGCTAGAAAATCCGGCCATTACCCCACAAACTATAAAGGAAAAAAAACAGGAATTATGGTTAAAAATCCCTCATAAAAAAGATGATATTGATTTTGTCATGTACGAAGTAGACTCCATGTTGAATTATTGTTCTTCCATTTTTAATTCAGAGAGCTTTAAAAGGCTTAGCCCGTCTAAAAGCCATGCCTTTGATCAATATCTTAAAAATGGAGAAAAAATAGTATCGTTTTTCATTGTTGAAGATATAGATAATACTGTAATTATGCCTGGTAAAATCACAAAATCCAATATAAATCAGGCAGATGGAAATAAAATATCCTGGAATTTTACAGTCATGAAATGTTTTTTTAAAGATTACAAGGTTTCGGTAACATCCAAATTAACCAATTACGGGGCTTTTGCTGTAACCAGTATCTTATTTACCATTTTGGTTTTTGTCCTGATTTGGAAACCTTATCGAAAAAGAGAAATATCTTAATCTTATATAAAACTTTTAAACTGTTGATTTATTTATGTTTGACTTATAAAATTCATCCCAGGATTGGAAAACACTTGAATATTTATCATTTTTATCTTGCTTTAAATTCATTTTTAACCCTTAAAAATTAGATTATGAAAAACTTATGTTTTATTGCTCTTTTTTGTTTATTTCCTTTTGTAATTAATGCCCAGGAATTTGAAGTACCGCAAAATTTTAAATTCGATAAGCTGGAAGATTATGCCGGATATAAATCTGAAATTTTAAAATGCATTGATTGGTTGCAAACCACACCGGTAAACGAAAATGCACAGAAGAGAAAAGATGCAAATGCCTTTCTGCTGGCCTGGGTTTCGGGCAGCCCCGATGTTCGTATTGAAATAAAGCCTGAAATTGTAAACTTTGTTGAATCCTCGCCAGAATTGCTGATGGCTTTTATTGGTGGCTGGACAAAATATGCTATCGAAAAAAAAGATGAAAACAATAAGGTGGCCGGAAACCTGGCCGGAGTTAATGCTGTTATGGATTTTTATGTCAAAAATAAATCTGTGCTTAAAAAAGACAAAAACGTTGAAAAATATTTGAAAATGAAGGAAAAAGGTACTCTTGAAGAATATATTTCAAAAAACGCATAATCCTTTTTAAATCCTTTCTTTCATATATTCAAAACTTTTATACCTGTTAAACTAACTGTAAAAATTATTGCTACTTTAGCTTAGAAAGTTTAATTTCGGAACTTTTAGCTATTCATTTTCAAAATATTTGCCAGGTAAATCCGTTGACCTATTGGATTTTCCACATCAACTCTAAATTGAAAACTTATGAAGCAGATAGCGGTAATGCTTTTTTTAATGCTGATTCTTACCGGAAGAATTTGGGCACAGTCTTTTACAGATAGCAACCTGCCTATTGTTTTAATTGAAACAGATACGGATGGTAATGGTAATCATCTCGAAATTCCGGATGAACCAAAAGTGCTCGGTACCATGAAAATTATTTACCATCCTGATGGTTCGCGCAATTATGTTACGGATCAGAACAATTCTGAATTTTTAAATTATGATGGTAGAATTGGAATTGAAATCAGGGGTTCTTCTTCACAGGTTCTTGAAAAAAAACCATACGGATTTACAACCTTACAAAGTGATAATGTAACAAACAACAATGTCAGCCTGCTTGGAATGCCATCTGAAAACGACTGGATTCTTAATTCACTGGCTTTCGACAATTCGCTTATGCGTAATTATTTATCTTATGATTTATGCCGTAGTATTGGCGAGTATGCTGCAAGGGGCGAATATTGTGAAGTGGTAATCAATGGAAATTATACCGGGTTATATATTCTGATGGAAAAAATTAAAATTGATAAAAACAGGGTGAATATTGTGGAAATGTCTAATACCGACAATTCCAATCCGGATTTAACAGGTGGATATTTAGTTAAAGCCGATAAAACCACAGGTGGCGATCCGGTGGCCTGGTGGATGGAATCCTATACAGGGGGTGTTGACTATTTGTACGACGACCCCAATTCAAATGATATTACTCCCCAACAAGGCAATTACATAGAAAACTATTTTATCTCTTTGCAATCCGCAGCTACCGCCCAAAACACCTCAATATCAAATGGTTTCCCTTCTATGATAGATATTCCGAGTTTTATCAACTATATGATTATAAGCGAAATTACCTCAAATGCTGATTCGTACCAGTATAGTACCTATTTTCATAAGGACAGAAACGGCAAGCTCAGGGCCGGACCAGTTTGGGATTACGATTTAACCTACGGCAATGATTTGTTTTTTTGGGGATTGGACCGCAGCCACACCGATGTATGGCAGTTTGACAATGGCGACAACACCGGCTCAAAATTCTGGAAAGATTTTTATAACAACAGCACATACAAATGCTATCTGGCTAATAGATGGCAAAGCCTCACAGCCACTGGTGCAGCCTTAAACATTAACGTTATAAACGATAAAATTACCGGAATTGCGGATTTGATTTCTGAAGCTGCAGATCGGGAAGACCAAAGATGGGGCACAGTTGGAAACTTTGGGTCAAACGTTGCCTTTATTAGAAATTGGCTAAATACAAGAATTTCATGGATAACAAACCAGTTGAAAAATGCAAATACCTGCACTCCCCCTTCACTCCCTTCACTTGTTATATCAAAAATAAATTTTAACCCGGTTGATGCCCAGGGAATTAAGGGAAGTGATCTCGAATTTATCGAAATCACAAATAATGGATCACAAATGGCTAATCTCACCGGTGTTTATTTTAGCGAACTGGGAATAAGTTATCAGTTTCCCGCCAACTCTACCATTGGTGCAAATGAAAAAATTATACTGGCAAGCAATTCCAGCGCTTTTCAGCAGATGTATGGCAGGGCTCCTTTTGGCCAATTTACCAGAAACCTGTCAAATAGCTCGCAAAAATTGGTGCTTTCTGATGCATGGGGAAATATTATCGATTTTGTTGAATATTCCGATGACACCCCCTGGTTTTCAGAAGCCGACGGAAAAGGGTATTTTCTGGAGCTAAATGATGTGGCGCTCGACAACAACCTGCCCGAAAACTGGACCATTTCTTCGAACCTGGTGCTTGGGGTAAATGATAATTTATTTTCTGCTGCAATGAAAATTTTCCCCAACCCTGCCATTGATGAATTAACCATCGAAAGTGCTGAAAATCAAGTGGCATCGTATGAAATATTTGATTTGAACGGGAAAAAACTGATTGCCGGTACGCACAACAGATCAGGATTGTTAAATGTGAACGTAGCACCCTTGACGTCAAATACTTACCTGTTAAAAATAACCTATTCAAACAGGGAAATAAGCGTTACAAAATTTCAAAAACTTTAATATATCTAATCTAAACTTTTTTTCGATTCATTGAAAATTTAAAATACCCTGTTATGAACGAAATTAAAATCCCTAACCCCAGGCTTAAATCACTCGATGCCCTCAGGGGTTTTGATATGTTTTGGATAATTGGTGGCGAAAATGTGGTACACAACCTCGCCAAAGCCACAAATCTGCCTTTTTTTCAATCTTTGTCGTTGCAATTCGAACATGTGGATTGGATTGGGTTCAGGTTTTACGATTTAATTATGCCACTTTTCCTCTTCATGGTAGGGATGTCAATTCCTTATGCATTATCAAAACGGTTGTCGGAAGGGGAATCAAAAAGTAGGATTTACCTGCATTCCTTTAAAAGGGCTGTCATTCTTTTTATTTTCGGGATGATAAGCCAGTGCCACCTGCTCACCCTCGATATCAGCCAGATGCACGTGATACACGATACACTTCAATCTATCGCCATCGGTTATTTTTTCAGTGTTATTATTTTTTCGGAATTAAAGTTAAAAAACCAAATCATTCTTACTTCTTCAATTTTGTTGGTATTCTGGGCCGTCCTTACATTTGTGCCGGTTCCGGGCCAGCCAGCCGGTCAGCTTTTACCGCAAAACAATATTGCCAAACATATTGAAAAATTTGTTTTTGGCCGCTTCGACGACGGACCTTCAGACTATACCTGGTTTTTAAGCTCCCTCGGTTTTATAGTTACAGTGATGACAGGTGTTTTTGCCTCAACTATTCTCCGGTCAAAAAACCTGAAACTTAAATTTATCAAAACCAACGATTTACAAATTCATAAATTCTATGCCCTGGCCATAACAGGGATGGCTTTTGTAGTTGCCGGTCGCCTGGCTGATATCTGGTTCCCCATTATTAAACACATCTGGAACCCATCATTTATACTCTTTTCAAGCGGACTGAGCTACCTGCTTATGGCCGTATTTTATTTTATTATAGATGTAAAGGGTTACGCACGCTGGGCATTTTGGATGCGGGTAATTGGAATGAACAGTATTTTTGTTTATATGGCTGTTCATCTTATTAATTTTGAAGACATTGCGCAAAACGTTATTTTTGGTACCGAACAATTTCTAGGGATATACTACCCGGTTTTAAAATCCATTGCCGGCCTTACCATTATTTATGTGATTCTCTATTATATGTATAAAAAGGGAACTTTTCTTAAAGTTTAAAGAATGTTCTTTTTACTTTTTCGCAAAAAACAGGGGTTTGTTATATTGTCCCCTGTTTTACAATTTGGAATGAAACCTGTACAAACTTCTTGATTTAAGCCAAATTTAGCTCTTCCTTCCCCATATCATTTTTTTCCATGTTTGGTAAATCATGTAGAAAAATCATGAAAAATTGTTAAGCCAATATCTTTCTAAAATCTAAATACTTAATAAATTTACCCCATCTATTGATGAAGGAAAGTACTGCATACACTGGTGCAGGTTTAGTTTAGTTTTAATAATTATAGTGTTGAATACCTTTAATTTTATTAAATTGGTGTTTTGTGTTCTTTTCTTTAGCTAAAACTTAAAATAATTAATTGTAAAATTTTAATGATGAGAATTATAACCTGTAAGCATAAACTCTTTATCACAGCCATCCTGTCAGCTACAGTGTTATCTTGCTCGGATGTTTCGGTTCAAAACCATGAAATAACAGGCAAACCTATTGAATTGAAAGAACCAGTTACCGTAAATTGGATAGGGCAATGGAAAAATGAAGGATTGAAAGAAAAATTGGTGAAAGACATTGCCAGGCAGTTTGAATTCGAAAATCCGGATATTAAAGTAAACCTTCAGTTTCCACAGGATATTTTTGTTGATGTCCCCAATGAAATAAGATATTACTATTCAATTATTACCGCCGAAAAATCAGAATGGGATTTATTAAGAATCAACGACGGAGCGGAAGAACTTTCATCTTATTCTTCTGATCCCGATTTTTTATCCAAAAACCTGGTTGATTTTAAAAATGACAAGGAATTTATAGCCAACCATATTCCCGGTGCTTTTAAAACAATTGGCTTTAATGAAAAATGGAACAATATTATTCCGGGAACCGCACTCGATGGTGCCGACGGGGTATTGTGGTGCAATATGGAAGTGGCAAAGGAAATTGGCATTGAACCCAAGCAGTTTGGAATGACTTTCGATGATTTTAAAAGCTATTTAAAAGCGCTTTACGAGTACAACCAAAAAAACAATACAAATATCATAGGCATACTTGACGTTACAAGCTGGACCCTGTTCAATATGATACCGCAACAACTTTTTCAAAGTGAAGTGGGCAATTACGAATCCCTCATCGACGGCCAGTTTTCAACGCAAAAATGGAATGCTTTTGAAAAAACAGTAAGGGCTCTGGCCAGCCTTGCCCCTTACCAGCCGGTTGAAAAAAATGTTTCCTACTCGTGGGATACGGATAAAATTGTCCCCTTGCAGGGAAAATGCCTTTTTTATCCCCAGGCCTCCTATTGTTATAATCTCTGGCTTGAAATGGACAGTTTGGCCGAATCTAAAATGAGGCCAATGCAATTGCCGGAATTTAAACCATCTGTTTCCTACCCCGGTGTGTATGCCATACAATGGATAATACCCCAAAATTCACCTCATAAAGAGCAGGCAATCAGGCTTATGAAATTTATTGCCACACCAGAAGTGGGCGATAAATGGGTACGGTATGCAAAAAGTCCCTCCGGGGTTAAAAACACACTGGTTTCTACCAGAATGGGAATGGATCCTTACGAAAACTATGATTATACAATAACTTCCAAATTTGGCGAACATAAAGTGCCATGGGCATTAACCACAAATTGGTTTCTGGGAGATAAAAACAGTAATATCAGCCTCAATTTCAAGAGCTTGCTTACAGGTGAAATTACTGCCGATGACTTTATTAAACAAGTAAAATCTAAACTAAAATAGCTGTTATGGATTGGTTCAAAATAAACAGGCAAAGTTTGACTTTTAAACTTGGCTCCATTATAATAATAACTGAAATAATTGCCCTTTTTGCACTTGGTGTGTACAATATAAACCATTTTACAAATGAAATTGAAACAAGGCTCCAAAAACAAATTCAATCGCCCGGGGAATTAATGTCGAAAGAAGTGCTGAAATACGAATCGGCAGAAAACAAGGAAACGCTTGAAAGTATTGTGGGAGAGAGTATTACTGAATGTTATGCCATTGGTGTAAACGGAAATATCTATTTTTCTCTCGATTCGGCGCTTAAGGACAAAAATATTAAAGACCTGACATCCCTGTCCGGGTATAAAGAATTTACGGTGGAACTCGAAAAACCTGTTTTCAACAAGATAAACAGCAGCGAAGGCAAATTTTACGAAAGTATTTCTCCCATTCGTTTCAGCGATGGAAAATTTATTGGTTTTCTCTATATCAAAGCCAAAGCCGATAAGGTTTCGGCACAAAAAACATCTGTGATTTTGATTTTTATCCTGGGGTCTTTAATTTGTATTATTCTTACTTCTGTAGCTATTATTTACTTGTTTAGCAGCCAGATAATTAAAAAGCTTACAAATGTGATGCATATACTGGGTGAACTGGCTGAAGGAAAACTCCTGGCCAGGGTTTCTCCAAATTATACAAAAGATGAAATTGGCATTTTACAGCAAAAAATTGAATATGTTAACGGAAAGCTCATTACAATTGTCGGCAATATTTATAAAGCGGCCCAGGCACTTTCTGAATCGAGTATTAAAATGAAATCAATTTCCGACAATGTGGCATCCGGTTCGTCGCTGCAAGCCTCAAATTCCGAAGAAGTTTCAGCCACAATGGAAGAAATTGCCAGCACCATTGAGCAAAATTCGCACAATGCCTCTGAAACTGAAAAAAAATCCATTTCAATTTCCGAAGGAATAAAAAAGCTTTCTGCCGAAATGGAATCGAGCCTGCAATTTGTAAAGCAAATTAACGACAGAATATCAGTAATTAACGAAATCGCCTTTCAAACCAACCTGCTGGCTTTAAATGCGGCTGTTGAAGCAGCCCGTGCCGGAGAACACGGAAAAGGCTTTTCTGTGGTGGCTTCCGAAGTACGCAAACTGGCCGAAAAAAGCGCCCTTGCCTCTGATGAAATTAATAAACTCTCGGCTTCCACCTTCGAAATTGCAAAAAAAGCAAGAAACATGACAAATGACCTGGCTCCTGAAATTGAAAATACCACCATCCTGATAAAGGAAATTGCGGCTTCGAGTTTCGACCAGAAAAGCGGCGTAGACCAGGTAAATACGGCTATTATTGAACTTTCAAGAATTATTCAGCAAAATAATGCCTTATCAGATACCATGTCAGAAGCGGCCACGAATGTAGAAGAACGTGCCAACAACCTGAAAGAAAACATTTTATTTTTCAAAATAGTGGAATAAATGTTTAACAACCTGGTTTTAGAATAACAAAATCTGGGCTTTCAATTCAATACCTAAAATTTACAATTTATTGCCCTTATCCGGCAATTGATGTCCCACTGCTTGATTACCAATTCAGTTCGCCATACTTTTATCCATATCATTTTTAAAATAAATTTTATGAAAAACAGGATAATTACTTTACAACTAATGATACTATTGATATCCGGCATTTCAATAGTTTCGGCCCAGAATAACTTCCATTCCTCTAAACACAAGGTAAGTTTCGAAGGGCTTAACGGAGATTTTAATGTAAATTTTAAAGGTAACATTAAAGTAACTGACGACGACAAAGGCATCCAATCCATTTCGCAGGGCGGATTTCTTGAAATTGAAAAGAAAACTTTTGGCAATAACCGTCGGTTAAATATTTACCCAAACTCTTCTGGCACTTTGGTTTATGAATATTACGAAGGTCTTACAAAGAAAAATTTCGAACCCGAAGGTCGAATCTGGATGCAGGAAATTCTTCCTGACATTATCAGAAACACAGGCATTGACGTGGAAGGCAGGGTTCAGCGTTTTTACAGCAAAGGTGGGATTAATTCTATTCTGGCCGAAATAAAAACCATTGAAAGCGATTTTGTGGCAGCCAATTATTACCGGGTGCTGATATTACAGCAAAAACTAACCGATAGCGAATATAAACTGGCTATTATTGCTTTGTCAAGAACAATTTCCTCTGATTTCGAAAAATCGAATGTTTTTATTGCTGCCAGTGATATTTATGAAAATGAAAACAGCCTTACTGAAGCCTATCTGACAAGCGTTTCGTCCATTTCTTCTGATTTTGAAAAATCGCGTGTTTTAAAAAATCTCGACATTCAAAAGCTGAATGAAACCCAGTTAAGCTATTATCTTAATACAACCAACACGATAAGTTCCGATTTTGAAAAATCGAATGTGATTAAGTTTATCGTGAACCGCACAAATTTGCCTGCTTCAACCATATTGCTGGCCATTAAAGCTACTGCAATTATTAATTCCGATTTCGAAAAATCTTCGTGCCTGATTCAGATTTTGTCAAAAACCACTGACGACAAATCTTTGGTTGAAATATTTAACGCAGTTGAAAACATGAACTCCGACTTTGAAAAAAGCAACGTTTTAAAACAATCCGTGTCCAAACTCAAAACTACAACGCCCTTGCTTGACGCCTTTTTTAATGCCGTTAACTCAATGAACAGCGATTTTGAGCAAGGATCGGTTTTACAGGCCGTTTCGGCTTCAAATTTATCGGGCGATGAATTGACATCCAGAATTTTCAAATCGGCAGGTAAAATAGCTTCTGACTTTGAAAAAGCAAATGTACTTAAATCGGCCGCCCGAAATTTTAAACAGGGTTCAACAGTTTATGAGGATTTTTTTAATGCTGCCAAAACCATTAACAGCGATTTTGAACTTTCCGGAGTACTTAAATCATTGATAATTAATAGCAATATTGACGAACCTCTGACTTTAATGATCTTGAATTCAACCACTTCAATTTCGTCCGATTTTGAAAAAGCCAATGTATTGAAGCTTCTGGCTGGAAAAATGCCTAAGACCGACAAAGTAAAAGAAGAATTTATTAAGGCTGCCAAAACTATCAATAGCAGCACAGAATTTGGCGACCTCATGAAAGCTGTTTTCTGAAAAACATTCCTAACTTTAGGTTTTGGTTCTAAGAAAACTTGTGGTCTGGTTTTTTTATGGATAAATTAAGAGTTAAAATCCCCGTATTACTGGTAGTTTTTTCTGCAACCGGCTACCTTACGGGGATTTTTATGTTTAACAGTCTGCGTGCATTGGATGAATTCCAGGGTTATTCATTTGCCGGAATTGCCTTTTTCTTTATTTTGCTTTCTATATCATCAGGTTTTTGCTGCGAGTTTATCCTTAACGTCCTTAACCAAAAGCTGCCCTGGAAAAAATTTATGTTGGCCAGGTTTTGTGCCGGATACGTACTTTGTTTTATAACAACTGCTCTGCTGGTTTTTGTGACGGGTGCAATTTTAAACCCTTTCGGTAAAAGCCTTCCTGAAACTCCGGTTTTAATAAATCCCCTGTTGCAGATTTATTATAAGTTAGCCGTGATTTACGGATTCATTCTGTTGATATTCAATATTCTGCATCTTACGCTCTATTCCTATCAAACCTATTTTATCAGCAGCCTTAAGTTAAAAATGCTGAAAAGGAAACAAATGGACCTGCATATCGAAGCTTTAAAAAATCAAATTACGCCCCATTATCTTTTTAACAACCTGAATACCATTTCGGGGTTGAACGATCCTGTAAAAGCTGAAAATTATATCCGGCATTTTGCCGCTTCATGCAGGTTTATTCTCGAAAACAGCAGGAATTTGTTGATTCCGCTTTCGCGCGAAATTGAATTTGTTAAAAGCTATGTTTTTTTAATGGAAACAAGGTTTGAAGGAATGTTCAAAACAGAATTTTTATTTCAGGGTAGTATTGAAAACCTGTCTGTACCTCCGCTTGGAATTCAACTTTTGGTTGAAAATGCCATAAAACACAACACATTGAATATACAGCAACCTTTGCACATTAAAATTTACAACGAAAAAAACGATTATCTCGTGGTAGAAAACAACATTACAGGCAGTCCAACTAGTTTAAATCTTGGTTCTTCACCGGCAAAAAGTCCTGAATTAAAAAGTACCGGAACCGGGCTGAGCAACCTGGCATTACGATTTGAATTTATAACTTCAAAACCTTTGCTGATTGAAAACAATGGAAATTTTACGGTAAAAATTCCGATCATCCCGTCAACTAAAATAAAAAATGCAACAAAAGTTACCTAAAAATCACCTGTTCAGAATTATATTTCCGTTGATTTATGGTTCTGTTGTCTATTTGCTCATTTTGCTTGTCTTCGAAAACTTCGGGGCCGTTTCAACGAGTTTTTTCAGTAACGAGTGGATTTTTACGGTTTCCCTTACTTTTGTTGTGTCTGAATCATTGCATTTTACTGCGGTTTTCATTTCACGAAAATTGATTTTTAGCAGAAATATTGCGGTTTATATTACTGCTCAATTCCTTGCGTCGTGTTTTTTGGTTTTTTTATTGGTTTTAACAGGTATCCATTTCTATTTCATAAAAATAGAAGGTTTCTCCGTGTACACCGCCGAACTTCGGGTATTCGAAACTTTTTTCATGATCACTGCAATTCTTTACAACATGTACATTTTCAGCTTTTTGCTACTTAACGAAGAAAACACAAAACTTACGGAACTTGAAACAGAACTTGCGCTTAAAAACGATTTACTCATACAATCCCTTGAAAACGAAATTAATCCTGAGCTGCTTTTTTCATCACTCGAAGCTTTAATTATAAAAACCAGGTACAACCAGCATGAAGCTTCCGGTCTTATTGTTTGTCTTTCTTCTTTTTACAGGTTCAGGTTAAATAATAAATTTAACGAACTTATAAATTTATCAAACGAACTCGAAGCAGCCGAAAACCTTGTTCAGCTATTAAATTTTTCAAACAAGGGAAAAATCATTCTTCATTCCGCTAAAAATGAAGTTTCCCCTGAATTTACTATTCTTCCGGGATTAATTTGCAGAATTGTCACGATAATTGCGAATACCAACATTTTAACGGAGGAGAGTAAATTTGAAATTTCGATATTCCCCGAAGAAGACCTGTTGCGCGTTTTACATCCTTACCAGGAAAAAATTTTAGCTTCCGAAAGCGATGAAATTGAAAAGATTGCTGAAGTTTTTTATTTCTTTAGCCAAAGAAAACTTAAATTCGAAAAACACCAACAACTGGTTGAAATAAATGTTCCGGTAATAAAAAACGAAGATCATTAGGTGCTTATTTAAAATGAACAATATCAGACAATTAAACACATGAAAGTTCTTATTATTGAAGATGAACGGCCCGCGGCAGATTTACTTGCAGGATTTCTGCGCAGGTACAACCAATCAGTAAAAATTTTAAATGTTATTGATTCGGTTACTGGTGCGGTTAAATGGTTTAAACAGTCGGAATCAATGCCCGACCTTATTTTTATGGACATCCAGCTTACTGACGGGCTTTCGTTTGAAATTTTTAAAGAAATTGAAATTAAAAAACCAATAATTTTTATCACCGCGCATGATAATTATGCCCTGGAAGCTTTCAAACAAAACAGTATAGATTACCTTCTTAAACCAATTGATTATGAACAATTTATAAGAAGCCTGAAAAAACTGGAATCATTGCGTGAGAATTTTGCTGAAACCAGCCAATTTGAGCAGTTAAAATCAGTATTTGCAAATATAAACCCTGCAAAAAACTATAAAAACCGTTTTCTTGTAAAAATTGGAGAACACCTGAGATCAGTACCCACTGAAAATATCAACCTTTTTTATTCCGAAGGTAGAGATGTAACATTAATCACAAGTCAACAAAAAAAATACATGGTGGATTATAAAATGGAAGAACTGGAAAACATGCTCGATCCGTCCTTGTTTTTCAGGGTGGGACGTTCATTTATTGTTAACATCCATTCAATTGCCGATACCCTTGTTTATTCAAACAGCCGGTTAAAAATAAGCCTTACTATTCCCTTCGAACATGAAATTATTGTTAGTCGCGAAAAAGTGAAGGCTTTTAAAGAATGGTTTGGTGGCGATGAAAAATAAGGTTTCAAAATTTTAATTCGCCACTTATTTAAAAAATTATTGCAGCCACAATTGCCAAAACTGCTATAGTTACAACTACTGCAATGATTTTTCGTTCAAATTTCAACTTTTTATCGCATTCCCCAATTTTACCTTCAATTTTTTCTTTGTCAATATTATAAGTCAGCGCTTTCTGGTACCATTTTTTTGCCGGACGCAGAAGTTCGATTTTCATAAAGTCATCTGCATGTCTTAATACATCCCTGAACTCAAGTTCAACCGGGCTAAGGTTTTCATTACTTTCGTGATGTGTCATAATTTTATTTATTTTTTTATGAATTTGATCATTTTAAAATAAGAAAAACAAGTGCTGCCAGCGTTGATCCGGCAATTGGACCCAAAATTGGAACCCACGCGTATTGCCAGTCGTTGCCCCCTTTATTTGAAATAGGCAGTATGGCATGCATTATCCTGGGTGCCAAATCTCTGGCCGGGTTTATCGCATAACCTGTTGTGCCTCCAAGTGAAAGGCCAATCACCCAAACCAGCAAAGAAACCGGAATAGCGCCCAGCGAACCCATTCCGATTGGAGTATGGCTGGCGTCATTAATTTCAGGTCCGGTTATATAAAGAATTACAAAAATAAGCGCAAAAGTACCTATGAGTTCGCAGATAAAATTTATCGGATAATTCCTTATGGCAGGACTGGTGCAAAAAACCCCTAATTTCGATGCCTGGTCATAAGTTGAATTAAAGTGGTCTTTATATGAAATCCAAACCAATAATGCACCTATGGCTGCACCTAAGAATTGGGCCAAAACATACATTCCAACCTTGGCCACAGGAAATTTTCCGGTTATTGTTAATGCCAGCGTAACCACGGGATTAAGATGCGCTCCACTCACCGGACCTGCCACCACCACTCCTATGTACACCCCCAATGCCCATGCAGTGGTTATCACTATCCAACCAGAATTATTGCCTTTAGTACCTTTTAAAACAACATTTGCAACTACACCGGCTCCCATAAGAATCATTAACATGGTTCCGAGTAATTCAGCAGTAAATTCATTCATATATAGTATTTTAGTAGTTAAACTTAATCTTCAATCCAATTTTTTGATCTTTCTACCGCACGGTGCCAGTCTTTAATATTTCTCTCTATTTCTGCAGTTTGCACATTTGGTGCAAAAGACCTGTCTACGGCCCACTGGCTCCGGATGCTTTCAATATTTTCCCAATATCCTGTGGCCAGCCCAGCCAGGTAAGCTGCTCCTAAAGCGGTAGTTTCCATAATTTTCGGTCTCACTACCCTGCATTGGCATACATTGGCCTGGAATTGCATAAGTAAATTATTTGAAACCGCCCCGCCATCAACCCTTAGTTCGAGGGTTGGTTTTCCTGAATCTGATTCCATGGCTTTTAGTACATCATAAGTCTGATAAGCAATGGATTCGAGTGCAGCGCGGGTAATATGAGCAGAAGTTGTACCCCTGGTAATCCCGATAAGCGTTCCTCTTGCATACTGATCCCAATAAGGTGCACCTAAACCGGTAAGTGCAGGAACAAAATAAACTCCGCCATTGTCGGGTACCTGCATGGCCAGGTTTTCACTTTCAGCAGAATTTGGAATCAGGTGTATTCCATCCCTCAACCATTGAATGGCCGCTCCGGCTACAAATACGCTGCCTTCGAGGGCATATTGGGTTTTGTTGCCAATTTTCCAGGCAATGGTAGTGAGCAGGTTGTTTTTCGATTCTACTGGTACTGCGCCGGTATTCATCACCAAAAAACATCCTGTTCCATAAGTATTTTTAGCCATACCGGCCTCTGTACACATCTGACCGAACAATGCAGCCTGCTGATCACCGGCAATTCCGGCAATTTTAACAGGTGAACCCAGCATTTCTTCCAGCGTGTTACCGTATACTTCGCTGCTTGCTTTTACCTGTGGCAATATGTTTTCCGGAATGTCGAAAAGGGAAAGTAACTCTTTGTCCCACTCCAGCGTATGTATATTAAAAAGCATGGTGCGGCTGGCATTCGACACGTCGGTAACATGAATTTTTCCACCTGAAAATTTCCAGGCCAGCCAGCAGTCAACTGTTCCAAAACAAAGTTCACCTTTTTCAGCCCTTTTTCTGGCACCGCTAACGTTGTCTAATATCCATTTTATTTTTGTAGCTGAAAAATAAGCATCTACTATCAATCCTGTTTTTTCTCTTATTTTCGATGCAAATCCCATATCTCTGATTTCATCGCAAAATTTGGAAGTACGCCTGTCCTGCCAAACAATGGCATTATAAACCGGATTTCCCGTATTTTTGTCCCAAACAATTGTTGTTTCTCTTTGATTGGTAATTCCAATGGCAGCAATTGATGAAGCTAAAATTCCAGCTTTTTTTAAAGCCTCTTGTGCCACATCAAATTGGGTTTTCCAGATTTCTGCAGGATCATGCTCCACCCAACCGGGATTAGGGAAAAATTGCTGAAAGGGTTGTTGTGAAACGGAAACAACTTCACCTGAATGATTAAAAACAATTGCCCTTGAACTGGTTGTACCCTGATCCAACGCCAGGATAAATTTATTGTTTTGACTCATAATACGTTTAAGATTAGGTTTTTTATAGTATTTTATAAAGTAAAGATATTAAAAAAATGCTAAAAGTCTTAGTTGCCCTGGTGAAAAAGCTACAATATTTAAAACATTCATTAGAGGCATTTTACCTTATGTTCTTAATGATGAATATTATTTTTATCTGATTTTCCCTATATTTGGTTTTTTAAAAAAATTCTTAACAAATTATTTAACCCTCATAAATAGCAATGAAAAGCATAAACCTGGTTTTTTTATTCACTTTAATAGTTGTTAACTCCACATCGGTTTTATCGCAAAAAATTGAAGAATGGCGTGGAAAAAACCGTCAGGGAATCTATTACGAAAAGGGTTTGCTCGAAAAGTGGCCGGCCAATGGCCCGGACCTTTTATGGGCTGTCGAAAATATTGGTCAGGGTTATGCAGCACCTGTAATTACTGATAATTTAATTGTAATTAATGGTGAAAGTGAAGGAAAAAGTTTTGTTTTTGCTTTCGATAAAAAGGGGAACCTGATTTGGAAATCACCCAATGGAGGGGAGTTTACCGGCGACGGGTTTTCAGCAAATTATCCGGGAGCCCGTTCAACTCCTACAGTGGTTGACGGCCTTGTATATGCAATTTCAGGCAAGGGACACCTTGGTTGCTTTGAATTGTCAACCGGGAAAACAAAATGGGAATCAGATCTTGTTGCTAAATTAGGTGGTTTTGAAAATATGTTTGGATATGCTGAATCTCCACTTATATCAGGCGATACCTTGTTCTGTTCCCCGGGAGGTCAGGTAAATAACGTGGTTGCCCTTAACCGCCTCACCGGTCAACTTCTCTGGACATCAAAAGCAACGGGTGATACAACTTCGTTTTGCTCTCCAATTCTTATCAACCTTCCTAAAGCTAAGGTTTTTGTAAATATTTCGCGTCACCATATTTATGGATTGGATGCAACAAATGGAAAATTATTGTGGAAACAACACCTGGCTGCATTCCGATACGAAGGGGAACATTGCAATACACCTGTTTACAACAATGGTTTTATTTATTACACTACCGCTGATGAAAACGGGAATGGCACAGTTTGTCTTAAAATTTCTGAGGATGGAAAATCAATTACTGAAATATGGAGAAACAAAGAAACAGGAGGTGCTTTCGGTGGAATGGTTCTGCTCGAAAATAGACTTTTCTTAACCACAAACGGGAAAAAACTTGTTAGTTTCGATGTTTCGGATGGCAAAGAGGTTGCTGCATTAAAACCCTGCAAAGGAGGCCTGATTTATGCCGGTAACCAGTTTTATTGTAACGATGAAAATGGACAGATGAAGCTGATTGGTTTTAATGGAAAAACATTTGAGGAAATGGTAAATTTAAAATTCCAAAAGGGAACAAGGAACATTTTTCTCATCCGGTAATTTCAGATGGTATTTTATTTATAAGACACGGAAAAGCTTTAATGGCCTATAACATAAAATTATAAGTATTGTGCTGACTCAATTCGGCTAAATAATGTATTGAAATAGTTAAATCTCAAAACAGATAGAAATGCAGAAAAATATTTTTGGAGAACCCCTTAAAATTTGCAGTAAAAAACCTTTAACCGGATTTTACAGGGATGGCTGCTGTACTTTTGGCGATGATGATGCAGGTATGCATTCGGTATGCGTTGTAGTTACTGCTGGTTTCCTTGAATTTTCTGCCAGGGTTGGAAACGATTTAAGTACACCCAGGCCTGAATGGGGATTTCCGGGCCTTTTACCAGGAGATCGTTGGTGCCTTTGTGCTTCGCGGTGGGTAGAAGCATGGAAAGCCGGAGTGGCTCCGCTTATCATTCCTGAAGCCACACACGAAAAAATGCTCGAGTTTTTTCCTCTTAATCAGCTTGTTAAATACGCCTGGATTGATAGTGAACTAAAATCATAGCGTTTTACAAATCTACGACCTTAGTACTTTGATATTTAATTCAATATCTTCGCGGATATGCCTTTTTACAGTACATAAACTGGCTGCCTGAATAACTGCCGGTTCATATTTTTCAGGAAAATCTGAAGGAACATGAATTGTGATTTCAATTTTGCCCATAATTTTACGTGCTGAATCCCAATGATTTTCCTGGCTCAATGTTATATTTTCGGTTGGAATTCCACGTTGCATGCAGAAACTCTTTACGTATATCCCGGCACAGGTTCCCATTGAAGCCAGAAAATAGGTAAACGGATCGGGATTTAAACCTTGTCCGCCATTTTCAACTGCCTGGTCTGTTTTAATTGTAAAACCCTTAATATCAGCAAAAACCTGCTTATTTTCTCCAAAATAGATTTTCATATTGTGCAAAAAAAATTTTGGCAAATATATATAAATATATAGATATTTAAATTGTACGATTTAACTTTTTTATCCCAAAAGATTTTACTTAAAATCAAAAAAAACCGGCTTCAATTTCGTAAAGCAGTTGATTTTACAAAACTAGATAACAAGGCACACTAATTTCAGGCTGGTTTTAAAAATCTGGAAAGGATTTCATAAAACATATCGATATCAATTGGCTTGCTTATATAGTCATCAAAGCCTTCTGACAGAATAACCCTGCGATCATTTTCCATTGCATAGGCTGTTTGTGCGATTATTGGTATCCGCGAATTTGCTGATTTTATAAGTCGTGCCGCTTCCTTTCCATCAAGTAAGGGCATTTTAATATCCATTAAAATAAGTTTTATGTCTAATCCCGACCTGAAAATTTCGAGGGCTTCGAGGCCATTGACCGCACGAATGCATTGAAGATTTGCTGTCTTAATCAATTGTGCAACCAAATCATAATTATTGTCTTCGTCTTCAACCACCAAAACGGTTTCGCCCGAGAAAATTATTTCTTTTACGGCTTTTTCATCCTTCTTAAGGTTAATTTCACGAACAATAATTTCGGCAGGAACAAAAAACTGAAATTTTGACCCTTTCCCAGGTTCAGATTCTACCCAGATTTTGCCGCCCATCAAATCAACTATCTGGCTCGAAATGGATAACCCAAGGCCTGTTCCTTTAAATTTTCTTTCATTCTGAATATTATCCAGCTTTTTAAACCTTTCAAAAATTTCACCATGCATTTCCTTTTTAATCCCAATTCCTGTGTCTTCCACATAAAAAGTTAACCCATTATCAATTATACCGGCACCGTATTTTATTGTTCCACTTTCAGTAAACTTAACTGCATTTGAGAGTAAGTTTGTTAAAACCTGTTTTATCCGCGTAAAGTCAGAATTTACAATTATCATTTTTTCTGGTCGCTGGCAAACAAGTTCTATGTTTACTTTATTAAGCTTTTTCATTAACTGATTTATCACAGCCTCAGTCTCATTAAAAAGGTCGTTGAGCAGAAATGGCTCCGGGCTGATAGTTAACTGGTTAGATTCAATTTTTGAGATATCAATAATATCATCTATAAGTTTTAAAAGATGCTGGCTATTGTTCGTTATTATCTGCAGGTATTTTTTTTGCTTGTCATCCAAATCTGTCATTGACAATAAATCACCAAAACCAATAATTGCGTTCATGGGTGTCCTTATTTCATGGCTCATGTTAGCCAGAAAAAAAGTTTTGAGCTTGTCGGCCTTTTCTGCTTTTTCTTTTTCATTTATATAAAAGCTTACCGCAATGTTAATCAACAAAATAGCAATGGTGAAATAAATTAGAATACCTACGTAAAGATCTATTAACCGGCTGGTATTGTTGCTGTAGTGGCCAAAAATGTCGGGAAATTTATATTCGAACCAGAATAGTATTGTTATATTTACCAAAAGGGCAACGGTAAAGAATACTTTAGTTTTATTATCAAACAAAATAAGTATAAAACACTGCAAAACAACAAACAGATATAAAATAGGCCCGTAACTTCCGAAATTATGCCACCATTGTAAATTAATCATGATGATGGCAGCAAGAGCGAGCCAGAATTTCGGCAAAATAGTTTTTTCCCGAAACCTTGACATATAGTATACAAATGAAAAAATTAAAGCAGGCACCAGGGTAAGTAGAATTCTTACCATACCCATGTGTAGTATTATATTAATGAAGCTACCAAGCAGTGCAACAACTGCTATATTAAAATTCAGGATAAGCACTATATAATTGTCAAATCCTACTTTGTCAGGTACATTAAAAAGATACCTGTTTATTTTTGTTAACATTGTGAGAAATAAATAAACACTAGGTTTTTGTAATTTTACTGTAGGTTAAGCTTGCTCTTAAAGCAATAGGTGTTTATTGTTTTTACGGAATTTTGGTTCACAATATTATGATTTTTTTAACTAAAACAAAAAATTTATTTAAAGGTTAAAATGAACAACCAACTTAACTGGTTTGCCTTTTTGAATGCCATTTAATAATTTCCTTTTAACAAACTATTGAAAATCAGATGGAATAACTGACTTACATTATGCTCAAAAGCCATTTTTAACTTAATCAATTAAATAATAAAAATTGATAAATTAAGAAGTTCTGGCTTTATTGATTCGATTTTACATTAAGTTTATTTCGCTTTACAAACCATAAAAATGCGGGTATACCAGATAGCATAAGTACTAAACCAATTGAAGCTTCGCGGGGCCGGGTGATAAAGGTGTTGAAAAGCAGGCCAATACAAAAAATCACTACAATGGCAGGAACAACCGGATAACCCCAGACTTTATAAGGACGAACCGCATCGGGCATTTTACGGCGCAGGATAAATACCCCCAGTGCCGTGGCTCCATAAAAGATAAAAACCGCAAATATGATCATATCGGTTAGCTGGTCGAAAGTGCCGGAAAGTACAAGCACACAAGCCCAAAAGCCCTGGAAGATTAAAGAGTTTTGTGGAACCTGGCTTTTATTCAGTTTTGCCACAGGCTTAAAAAATAATCCTTCCTTTGCCATGGCATAATACGGCCTTGCACTGGCAAGAATTGTCGCATGGGCACAACTTAGCGTTGTTGTAAGAATAAGCACCGAAATAAACATTGCTCCGGCATTTCCCCAAAAAACGCGAACAGCTTCAATGGCGGCAATCTTATTTCCGGCAGCATCTACATTCTTAATTTCAACAACCGAAAGGAGTGAAAGATAGGTTACATTCACCGCAAGGTAAATAACAATCACCATGAGTACACCTATCACTATTCCCCGTGGAATATTCTTATTTGCATCTTTTACTTCTCCACCAATGAATCCGACCGAAGCCCAGCCCTGGTATCCCCAGAATGCAGCCAGCATGGCTGTAAATACTGAACTCACAGTTAATGTTGAAGATGATTCAACAGTGGTCAATTTGAAAGCCTGCGGTAAGTTTGAATTATTACTAAAAAGGCCAAATGCAACTATAATAAAAATACCTGCAAGTACAAGTACAAGGATAAAATTACTGAATCCAGCCACAGTCTTTATCCCCCGTGTATTTATCAAGGTTAACAGCACTATTAAAACTATCGCTGCCAGTTTTACCGAAAAATCCCTGAATGGATAAAAAACACCGCCTAAACTATAGTCACTAAGAGATTTGAATAGTTCAGGAAAAGATACCAGACTGTTCAAGGACTGTGAAAAAACCCAGGCCAGCGATGAAATTGCCGCAGTCTGAATAACAGTAAAAAGTGACCAACCGTACATAAAAGAAAAAAACCGGTTATAAATTTTTTTGTAATACGCATAATCGCCCCCGGTATCAGCCAGCAGTCCGGCTACCTCGGCATTGCTCAGAGCGCCAAATAGGGTTATAATACCTCCCAAAATCCAGGCAATCAGAATCCATCCGGGCGAACCCAATTCAGTGGCCATTGGTGCCACTTTTTTGTACACCCCTGAACCAATAATATTGGCCACCACTACAACTACTACGTACCTGAGCCCCAAAGCCCTGTTCAAACCCTGAACATTTTCCTGCATATTAAATCTTTAATAGGGTAAGCTTAAATTTAAGATGGCAAAACTAATGGATTAAACGGAATATCAAAGGAGATATTTAAAAATGGAAATTTGTTTCTTCTTTTTTCCATTTCAAATTGTTCATTATTAAATTGCTGAAAATATTTTTATTACATCGGATACATTGAAACCAATTTTAGTTCAACAGATTGAACTGATGTATTGAATAAGATTTTCCAAACCATTATCCTGTTTCATTTTAGTGGAATATCTTCTGCAACTTTCAGCCATTTCGGGCGAGTTTAAAATATAACCGAGTTTAGAATCAAGATTTTTAATATTGAAATTACCTGGTTTAATTTTAAGACCCAGTCCCAGTTTTTCAACCCTTTCAGCATTGTCGGGCTGATCATGGGCAAAAGGAACAATTAACTGAGGTATTCCTGCATCAATTGCAGGCGCCACTGTGCCAATACCCCCATGATGAACAACAGCGGCTAATTTGGGAAAAATTTCACCGAAAGGTGCGAAGGAACATTTAAAGACATTTTTACTGTTTTTTTGCGGAAATTGTTTGTTAAATGCATTTATCATGATTGTTCTCCTGTTATTTGCTTCAGCCCAGTTAAAAGCGGTTTCGAAAAAAGCACCAGCATGCTGCATTGCCGAACCAGCTGTAAATAAAACCGGGGGTTCTCCACCTTCAATAAAAGAAAGTAAATTTTCATCCGCTTTTCCGGTAATTTTCTGGTTTACAAAGCCTGTTAGTTTGGTATTCAAAGGCCAGTCTGCCGAAGGTGTAGCAAACCATTCCGGAAATAATCCGGCTACTGCCATGGGAGAATACATCCATTTGCTGAAAAAATTTTTCTGTGCAGGTAAACCCAGTTCTTTTAAAAATGGATTAATCCCACTTGAAAATGTAGGATCGATAAAAAGTTTTTCAACAAAACCCAAAAGGTTTCTTTTTAACCAATATGGCCATTCCGGCTTTAGTTTCAGCCCTGAAAAAACGGGTGGATTCTCCACGCTCCAGAACGAAACGGGCTGAAGGTTAAGGGTTAACAAAGGGATTTTTAGTTTTTCATGGGCAATACGGGCGGCAGGTGCAATGCTTTGTGCTATAATCAATGAATTTAAATCAGCGAGTTTTTCAATTGCCTTGTAACTGTGCTTCATATAGCGAAGCACAAAATTTTTTACCACATAGCCAAAAGCTTTTTGTGGGTGAAAAAGTTCAGGACTTGCAGTTAATTCAAGATATTCATCCGCAGTGCCAACCGGTTCAAAATTAATTCCTGCCTCCAGGGCCAATTCCCTGAAGTAATTATTTGTGATTAAGGTTACTTTATAGCCCCGCCTTGCCAATTCGTTTCCTAAGAAAACAAATGGATTTACATCTCCTGAACTTCCAATGCTCAGTAAAATAATGTTTCGCATTTTAATATATTTTATTTGACTATGTAAACCAACCTGGATTCAGTTTAAATACTTGCAATTATTTGCATTTAGTAATTAAAAATCAACAATTCATTTAATTGCAGTTTTTTTTGCGGATATGAATTAATTTTTCATTTGTCTTTTATTCTTTGAAATGTATACCAGTCATTTAAATCGTCAAAATAAGAATCTTCAGGTTTACATTTCGTATGCCGGAATTACCATGCAACCACTTAAAACCGGATTCATACAGTTTGCGGCAAAAAACACGCACCTTCCCTTTTGGTCATCATTAAAACCAACATGGTAATAAGCATTGAAACTGGCTGTTTTACCCAACCGTTTGGGTTCGCTTGCCAAAATCCTGCATACAATCAGCAGATCAGAATTATAATCATTTATAATGGCCTTCTTCAGGTTTTTGAAATTGTCTGAAATATGGAAAAATACAGAACCCCTGTCAATAAAAGGTTCAATACAGGTAAATTCGGCAGAAAAGACAGAATCCGGAAAACTCAGCTCTATTTCTTTTAATATCTGAGATTTCCCTCCTGCCCATTTTAAAAATGGCCTGGGTAAATTTAAATGCATTGAATTATAAATATCTGAACAAATATAGCTAAACTCTTAAAAATTTAAGATAAATTCTGATGATTAAAACCTATAGATTTGAATACAAAAAAAAACATCAATTCATATTTGAAATTCCTATCCTGATAGCTGGTTAATTCCTTATCCCTAAATAATTTTGCCATATGTTTTAAAAATGTTAAAATGTTTTTTGCATTTTAAAAATCACGATTACCTTTGTCGGTCAATTTTGCAAAAATTAGAAAATCAAAATTTTAATAAGGACTATGGAAAAAAAACGTGTTTACCTCTTTGGGAAAAAGCATGCCGATGGCAAAGCAGACATGAAGAATCTGCTTGGCGGTAAAGGTGCCAACCTGGCAGAAATGTGCCTTTTAGGCTTACCTGTACCAGCTGGTTTTACTGTTACAACTGAAGTTTGTACAGAGTATTATGCAAATAATTGCCAGCTTCCGGCAGAATTAATGCCCGAAGTTTGGGCAGCCATGGCAAAGGTTGAAGAAATGATGGCAATGAAATATGGTGATGCAGAAAATCCTCTTCTGGTTTCATGCCGTTCAGGAGCCCGCAGCTCTATGCCCGGTATGATGGACACTGTATTGAACGTTGGTTTGTGCACAAAAACTATCCCCGGATTAATTAAAAAAACCAATAACCCTCGCTTTGTTTGGGATTCATATCGTCGTTTGATTATGATGTATGCCGACGTGGTGATGGAAAAAGCAGAAGGTCTTGAACCTGCTGAAGGAAAAGGAATCCGTAAGATTCTGGACGAAAAATTAGATGAATTTAAAAAATCCAAAGGCTATAAAGAAGATACTCAGATTACAGCCGAAGAATTGAAAACTTTGGCCGAAGAATTCAAAGCCATTGTTAAAAAATCATTGGGATCAGAATTTCCTGACGATGCAAAAGCCCAGGTCGAAGGCGGTATAAAAGCAGTGTTCAAAAGCTGGAACGGTAAAAAGGCAGTTTCATACAGAAAAATTGAAGGAATTCCGGATGAATGGGGAACTGCTGTAAACGTTCAGGCCATGGTATTTGGAAACATGGGCGATACATCTGCTACTGGTGTTGCATTTACCCGTAACCCTGCTACCGGCGAAAATCTTTTCTATGGTGAATGGCTCGTTAATGCACAGGGCGAAGACGTTGTGGCTGGTATCCGCACCCCAAGTCCTTTGAACGATGATACTAAAAATGAGCAAAATAAGCACCTTGCAAGTATGCAGGAAGCCATGCCCCAGACCTATAAAGAACTTGATAACATCCGTACCATTCTTGACAATCACTTTAAAGATATGTTGGATATTGAGTTCACCATCCAGGAAAAAGTGTTGTACATGTTGCAGTGCCGCGTAGGTAAACGCACAGGTACAGCAGCTGTTCAAATTGCTATGGATTACCTGAAAGAAGGTAAAATTGATGAGAAAACTGCTGTCATGCGCGTTGAAGCTTCACAGTTGGACGAAGTTCTTCACCCAATTTGCAACCCGGTTGAAGAGAAAAAACACAGTGTGTTGGTAAAAGGTTTGCCAGCCGGACCAGGTTCTGCAGTTGGTAAATTGGTTTTCACCGCCGAAGATGCAGTGGCTGCTGTTCGTAAAGATCCTAAAGCTCAGGTTATCCTGATCCGTGAAGAAACCAATCCCGAAGACGTTGAAGGTATGAGCGCTGCTGCCGGTATTCTTACTGCACGTGGTGGTATGACTTCACACGCTGCACTTGTAGCACGCGGATGGGGTAAATGCTGTATTGTTGGTGCAGGTAAACTTCACATCAATAACGATACTAAAACAGCAAAAGTTGAAGGAACTGATACCGTTTTAAAAGAAGGCGATATGGTTACCTTAAATGGTACAAAAGGACACGTTTATGCCGGTGCAATTCCTTTGATGGATGCTTCTGATAACCCAAGCTTCCAGGAATATATGAAAATTGTTGACAAATTCCGCACAATGGGTGTTCGTACAAACGCCGAAACTGCTGAAGATGCGCAACGTGCCCGTAATTTTGGTGCCGAAGGTATTGGTTTGTTCCGTACCGAACACATGTTCTATGGTAAAGGCAGCGAGCAGCCTTTGTTTTTGCTTCGTAAAATGATTTTGAGCAACACTACTGCCGAACGTATTAGTGCGCTTAACGAATTATATCCTTTTGTAAAGAAAGACATTAAGGAAACTTTATTGGTAATGGACACACTTCCTGTAACTTTCCGTTTGCTGGATCCTCCATTGCACGAGTTTGTTCCTCAAAGTCTTGAAAAGCAGGCTGAATTGGCAAAAGCACTTGGAATTAGTGCCGAAGCTATTGCAAAACGTGGTGAAGCACTTCACGAAAGCAACCCAATGATGGGTCACCGTGGTGTACGTTTAGGTGTTACCTACCCTGAAATTACCGAAATGCAGATTCGCGCTATTTTCGAATCTACTGCTGAATTAATTAAAGAAGGTAAAAAACCAATGCCTGAACTAATGGTTCCCGTTACCTGCGATGTTTCTGAGCTTGATGTAACCAAAGTTATCTTTGATAAAGTTGGTGCTGAAGTAGCCAAAAAATTTGGAATGGCTTCGATTGACTGCAAATACGGAACTATGATTGAAATTCCGCGTGCTTGCTTGTTGGCTAATAAAATGGCTAAAACAGCTGAATTTTTCTCTTTTGGTACCAACGACTTAACCCAGATGTCATTTGGCTTTAGCCGCGATGATATTGGTGGTTTCCTGAATGATTATCTGGATAAGAAAATGCTTGCAGCCGATCCATTCCAGACTATTGATCAGGAAGGTGTTGGCCAGTTAATAGAAATGGCTGTTACCAAAGGCCGTGCTACACGCAGCAATTTGAAAGTTGGTATTTGCGGCGAACAGGGTGGCGACCCTGCATCTGTTGAATTCTGTTTTAAATCAGGATTAAACTATGTAAGTTGCTCACCATTCCGTGTACCGATTGCACGTTTGGCTGCTGCACAGTCTGCTATTAAAGCCGGAAAATAAATTGATATTTTGAAATATTTTAAGCCCGTTCGGTTACCCGGATGGGCTTTTTAATTTCCAAAGCACCTTATTTTTCTTATAAAACCTGATTTATATATAGTCGCTCCTTACGAACTCAAGAATAAAATTGTTTTACAATCATTTGAAAAGAAAAAAGAAAATAGCTGGAGAAGTTCCAGCTTTAACTTCTCCATTTTCTTTTTCAAATTCCAGCCAATAGCTGCCAACATTGCATTAATTTTAGGAGAGGCCCTTCCATGCAAATAATTTTGAGCCATTCTAAAATCGGTTTTTAAATGTCCTATTACTGGCTCAATGGCAGCCCTTCTTCTAAACTTTTGCCTTATTTTTCTTTTTTGATAAGCACTATACGACTTTTTTGTTGGTTTTGGGGTGGAGATTTTTACGCCATTAATCTCGCTTTGTCCTCTACCACCGCGATCGTAAATTACCTCATGAGGCTGATAATTCAAATTCATCTTCATTTGATTCAATAGTGGTTCAATTGTTTTTCCATCGTGAGGATTCCCTTCAAAACTCTCAATGCCCAATATCACTAAACTTTTTGGATTGATCATTAATCCTATCTTATTCCCAAATTCATATTTTTTATGTGCTTTGCCTTTTGCTATACAGGCTGTAAATGGTTTATGCAAACTGTAAATTTTATTCTCTGTTAATTTTTCCTGAGCCAGCACTTGTTTATAAATTGCCAGTTCTTCTGTGTACAGGTTCAGGACATGGTTTGGCAATTTTTTCTCTAATTCCTTTACTACACGACCTGCAAGCGTTTTTAATTTCTTTTGGGCTTTCTGCGCTTTTCTTATTCTTTTGGGATGTTTACTATTGAATGTTTCTCTTAGCAATTGTTTGCTTTTTCTTTTATAGGACTGACGCTGGGTTATACTTTCTTGCCTGGCTATTTTTGCTATTTTATCAATTATCTTTTTGGCAAGTTTGGAATCAGTTGGAAAGGTGGTATTGTTCTCCTGAACTGTTGTGTCAGATAAAACCATCTTACTTTTAGCTTCATTGCCATGTAAATTAACCGAATACGTGAATATGGCTTCAATTCCATTTTCCCCGATTCGCTTCCTGAAATGAACAAAATCACTCGGATCGCAAGGAAACTTGTGCTGAAAATGCGCTTCTCCACAAAAATATTGCATGTATGGATTCATTATCCAGGCAGATGCCAAAGTTTCATCTCCGTAATTGTATAACCTCTTTAGCATTAGGCATCCAACCATCATTCGTATCGGTACTGATGGTTGTCCTGTTTCAGAATACATGCCTGAAAATAAATTCTCAAAGTATTTCCAGTCTATAGTTTCCGCCAACATTACCAGTTCATGCTTAAGATTGATAAACTCTTTTAATAGCGGTTTAAACAAATTCATTTGGTTTTGGTCTGGTGATTTTCCTATCATTTCTGCATGGTTTTAATGGCAATTTACTAATTTTCTTGCAGAAAATGTCATATGAATTTGACAAGTTTTTAACTTTAATATATTAATTATCAAAATTTTAAATGCTTGTTAAGGAGCGACTATATAGATGCTTTAGAATTAAAGATAAAAGTGCTACCGGTGAAACTTTCTTTTGCGGGATGGACTTTTGTTTTAATTGGTATAGTTAATTGATTAAATTTTTACAGAAAACTGAATCCTGTTTATACATTTCTGATTAATTTTGCCTGGAATTAAGAATATTATTAACAAATTAAATAACTGTTATGGAAAGAAAACTTTTAATTGTTTTTTTAATTCTGGGATTGTATTCCAGCGAAAGACTTCATGCACAGAGTATTAAAACCCCTTATTTTATAACAAGCGGCGAACTCATTTTCAGTCAAAACAATACTTCTTTTACCCCAGAATTCCTTCAACAATATCCGGGAGCTGTTATGTCCGAATCAAGAACCAGGTTTACCTGCTTTTTCCATCTGGGGCAGTATCTACATTATGATTTCAGTGACAATTTTGGCCTTTTCACCGGGTTAGCCATTCGAAATGTAGGTATGATTACAGATGAAACGTTACCTCAAACAGTTACTTTGACAGGTGCTGATGTGGCTTACAGTAATTATAAAATAATAAGGCGCCAATATACCTTGGGATTGCCACTAGCCATTAAATTAGGCTCATTTGGCAAGCATTTTTACTTTTTTGGTGGTGCTGAATATGAAATGGCCTTCCATTTTAAAGAAAAATTCTGGACCGATACCTGGGATCGTTCCGGATCAAAAACCAAATCAACCCAGTGGTTTGCTGATCAGACACCTCTCTTCCTGCCGTCAGCATTTGCAGGTGTTCAGTTTCCAGGAGGATTTAACCTGAGATTTAAATATTATCTTACTGATTTCCTTGACAATAACTATAAAGTTTCAAAAAATTCGCAGGACGGGTCAACTTATAGCATCAGTGATCTTTCAAGATACCAGGAATCGCAGGTGTTTTACCTTTCACTTTGCTGGCAGTTCAATTCCTCTTTTTTCACCAAAGGCTTTGGTAAAAAATAACATTCCTGTAAATAAAAAAAGATCCATCGTATAACCGGATGGATCTTTTTTTTTGGCTATAATAAACAAAGCCTTCTAATTCATTACAATCCTGAATCCCAACATAAAATTTCTATATTCTGGTATACGTCCATTGCGGTTTGCCGACCTACAGTCGCGGGCATTACTGTACCATGAACCACCACGCCCTGCTTTTTTAGTCCCATTTAATGGTCCCTTTGGATCATTTTGTGGCCTTTGATCGTAAATAGCATACCAATCACTGCACCATTCCCAAACATTTCCGTGCATATCATATAAGCCCCAGGCGTTTGCCGGGTACGAACCAACCGGGGTAATATTATTTTTATAATTACTTTTATCACAGCCCTTTGAAGGTTGTGTACCATTAAAATTTGCCTGATCAGATGTAATACATTCCCCTGTATAAAAACCAGTTGTTGTGCCTGCCCGGCAAGCATATTCCCATTGGGCTTCTGTTGGAAGACTGGCGCCCATCCAATCTGCAAAAGCTTTTGCATCGTTCCAGCTAACATTTACTACCGGATAATTGTATTCAGATTCAGGACGTATATTCCCATTTATATCACATTTCCAGTTTACACCTTCAGTATATACAAAATTATCTTCGTTAATTTTTGCCCCTCCTTTAACGCCGCCTGAATTTTTATCAGCATCCGTTTTAAAGCCTGTGGCATCGACAAAAGACTTAAACTGGCCAACAGTAATTTCATATTTACTCATTTTAAATGCACCCATTTTTAAATTATGAATAGATTCATTTGTTTCTCTTCCAATTTCATTACCCGGGCTGCCCATTTTAAACTCCCCTGCCGGAATTTCGGCCCATTCAATAGCAGGTTTTTGGGCAGTGAGTATTGAAAGTCCCCCAACGAATGAAAAAAATAAAAGCATCAATTTTTTGCAGGATATAAGGTTTTTCATGGCAATAAATTAGCATTAGGCTTACTCTGTTTCAATGGATTTTCAGCTTTCTCCTTTATTTTAATAAAACAAACCGGATATAAAAATACTTAAAATTGGTTTTTTATCACCATGCCAGGTTTAAATTTATAAAAAAAAAGGCCTTTTCAGGCCTTTTAATCAATTTAGAATTCTTCAATATGAATTTGTCCGGGTTCTTTCTTTTTATGTATCTTAAAATTGTCTTTTACAAGCAATTCAACCATGCTGTTAATCATCAACGGATTTCCGCAAAGAAAAACATGTGTGTCATTGGCAGATGGTTTAAATCCAAATTTATCCTCAACAATGGTGTCTTTCCATATTTCCTGTATAAACCGGATATCCCCGTTCCATCCGGCGGGTTCCCTTCCGGGCTCGGTAATGGTGGGGTGGTAAAAGAAATTCGGGAAAATGGAATCGAGCAGGTTTAATTCCGAGGAATAACCTAAATCCCAGCTGTTTGCTGCCCCGTGGATGACCATAATATTTCCTTTCCGGGATAAAGCATCGGTTCTCAACATACTCATATAAGGTGCAACACCGGTTCCGGTGGCAACAAGGACAATATTTTGACTGGATTCTACTTCTTCAAGGGTAAACATGCCGGTTGCTTTTTTTCCCAACCAGATTTTATCTCCGATTTTCAAATTAAAAATTCTTGGGGTTAAGGAGCCGGAATGAACCAGGGTAATGTAAAATTCAATAAAATCAAAGGTAGATGAAGAAGCAATGGAATAAGCCCTTTTTATTAGTTTATCAGGTTCAAGCTGTGTATGTTCCTGGGTGGCTTCCGGGCACCTGGGGGCCGAAGCATACAGCCCGAGGGCAATAAATTGTCCCGGTTTATATTCAGGAAGCTGCCAGCCATCTGGCTTTATCCTTATAATTTTCATTATGGGTGATACCTGCAAAATTTGGGTAACAAAGCAATTCAATTCGTCCATAGTTTCTTTTGTTGTAGTTTTTAAAAATAAAATTTAGTGTATTTTTCCATAAGTTCAGTACAAAATTAGGATAAATTCCGAACCACAAAAAGGTTTTTAAATTTCATTATGATAAAAGGGTATCGAGATAACCTTCAGGCAATTTTAACCAGATTTCCTGCTTGTCAACATCAATATCTTTTATAAAGTCTGAAACCAGCGGAACAAGTAATTCTTCTCCTTTAAAATCAAGACTCAATAATGGATTTCCTCTTAATTCCAGCAATTCGTTAAATAATCCGATATATCCCAAAACAGTGTCATAAACTTTGTAGCCAATGCAATCATCAATGGTGATATCTTTTTTCCCCGTAGTGGTTTTTAATTTAGATTCTTCAACAAAAACAGGACTCCCAATCATCTCCGCCGCAAGGGAATCATCCACCTCATCGAGTGAAAAAATTGCATTGTCATTGTTTAATGATCGCAGGCTGTTTTCTGAAATAAAAAAAGGAACCGGTATTCCGTCCATTCCGACAAATACCGCTTCCTGTTCTTTAATGTTTTTTTGAATCAAACGGAAACTCAAATTCTCCCCGAAGCTAAGCACCAATTGGCCATGAACTCCGTGTTTCTTAACAAATGAACCAATCTGTTTTAATTTCAGTTGTTTCATCCGGAGCCATCTTACTCCTGTGGAGTTTCTTGTTCTGGTTCAGTCTGGGTTTCAGCCGATTCAACTTCTTCAGTTTCGGCTTTGGCCAGTTGTGCAGCAAGTTCCGATTTTTTCTTCGCCAAAGCAGCAGCTCTTTCTTCGTTTATTTTAGCTTCTGTCTGGAGGCGTTGTTTCTTTTCTTTCTCTTTTTTATTGAGTAAGCCATCAATTTTGGCCTGGATTTTCCCTTCTTTTTCATTCATCCAGGTAGCAAATTTTGCTTCCGCTTGTTCCTGGGTAAGGGCACCCTTTTTTACTCCGTTTAAAAGATGGTTCTTTAGCAGTACGCCTTTGTACGATAGGATAGCCCTGGCTGTTTCTGTGGGTTGTGCTCCATTTTGCACCCATTTCAGCGCACTATCGAAATTCAATACGATAGTGGCAGGATTGGTATTCGGATTGTACGATCCGATCCGCTCGATATACCTGCCATCCCGTGGCGCCCTGCTATCAGCAATCACAATGTGGTAAAACGCATGTGATTTACGACCTTGTCGTGTTAATCTGATTTTTACAGGCATAATTCTTATTATTAAATTTAAAAATTTGCGCAAAAGTAGTACTTTAATTTTAATTTGCAATATGCACCATGTTAATATTTATTAAGTTATCCAGTATACTTTTTTTAAAGGATTTCCAATGGTTATTAAGAATTATCTTATATTAGCAAGCAGACCTTTAAATTTTTAACCGATGAAAAACGCAACAATAATTCTTTTGTTTCTTTTTATGTATAGTATTGATAATTTGATGTTTTCACAGAACAAAGCCTTTGAAAATAATCAAAAACTTGGAAAAGGTGTAAATTTTGGCAATGCCCTTGAAGCACCCAATGAAGGAGAATGGGGGGTTACCCTTACGGAAGAATATTTTACCAAAATTGCTGAAAAAGGTTTTAATTCTGTCAGAATTCCAATACGCTGGTCGAGCCATGCTCTCGCCTCTGCGCCTTATACCATAAACAGCCAATTTCTCGACCGGATTGATTGGGCGATTCAAAACTCACTCAAAAACAAACTTATGGTGATTATAAATATGCACCATTACGATGAGATATTTGATAACCCTGCTGGTCATAAAGCCAGGTTTTTATCCATGTGGGCACAGATTGCACACAGGTTTTCGCAATATAACGACAGTGTGATTTTTGAACCCCTTAACGAACCGCACGGTAATTTAACTGCCGAGCTTTGGAACGACTATCTGGCCGAAGCCAGGGATACTATCAGGAAAGAAAATCCGGACAAAACAATATTGGTGGGAATTGCAGAATGGGGAGGTATTAGTGCCCTAAACAAATTAGCGTTACCGGATGGCGAAGAAAATATGATTTTAACAGTGCACTATTATAACCCATTTTCGTTTACACACCAGGGCGCCGAATGGGTAAGCGGTTCGGACGAATGGCTTGGAACAACCTGGAACAATACCTTAGGAGAAAGAAAAATTGTTGAAAATGAATTCCAGGCTGTTATCAATTATGCCTCTGCACACAATATCCCCGTGAATGTGGGCGAATTTGGATCTTACAGCAAAGGAAACCTTTCATCGAGAACGGCCTGGACAAACTTTTGTGCCCGTTTTTTTGAATCGCAGGGTTTCAGCTGGAATTACTGGGAGTTTTGTTCCGGATTCGGAATTTACAATGCCACAAATAAAACATGGAACAATTCGCTTACCAATGCGCTTTTAACTGATCCCATGCCCGAACCTGCTGATGGATATACTGGAAACCTGGTGGTAAACGGTGATTTTAAATATGGCAAAAGCAATTGGTCAACTTATGTAAATACCGGGGCTTCCGCTAGTTATTCGGTATCAGGTAAACAATGCACCGTAAATATAACAAGCGGAGGTACTGAAAATTGGCACGTTCAGCTTATGAACAACAGTTTTGTCATAGAAAAGGGAAAAACCTACGACGTGGAATTTGAAGTTAAAGCCGACAAAGCTGTGAATATAGGAGTTACAATCGGAATGAACGGATCGCCGTATACTTCTTATTTTGATAAAACCATTACCACTTCTACAGTCAGAACCAAATTCAGCTACCAGTTCACCATGAACGAAAACACCGATTTGTTCGCCCGGTTTTTGTTTAACCTGGGTAAAAATACCGGCAGTTTTTATTTCTACAACATATTGGTCAGGGAGTCGTTTCCGGCTGGGTTAAAAGAATTAAATGGAAATGAAAAAGTAAAAATTTATCCAAATCCTACCATTCATACTTTAGTTGTGGAAGGCCCTGAAATTCAAACTTATTCAATTTACAATCAAAATGGCCAGCCAGTAGAAAATGAAAAGATTTGCAATCAGCCTTTTAATGAAATAGATTGTAGCAGATTGCCACAGGGGTATTATTTTTTAAAACTAAAAGACAATAAAGGTCTGGTTTATGTTAAAACTTTTGTGGTAAACAGAAATTAAAACAAGTTCATTATTTTTTAACCATCGTAGCAAGGCTGCCGGTATGGTAACTTGTTTTTATCATTTGTGTAAAATACAATGATAGGATGGTAAGTCCTGTACCAATGAGAAAAGGCAATCTCCAGTTTAACATCCACATGGCACCACCAAAAATGGGGATGATAACTGCAGAAATATGGTTAATGGTAAATCCCACAGCAGTTAATGAGCCCAGGTCAACAGGTTCGGCGGTTTTTTGAAGGTAGGTGTTTAAACCAATAGCAAAATTAAAGAAAACACTGTCAAGAACATACAGGCCTACAACTACCCAAACATTATCAATAAATGCATACCCTATAAAAAGCACAACAAGGCTGGCACTTTCAAGCGACAACACCACCCGCTCACCATAATTGTTTATGGCCTTAGATATTTGCGGATTTAACAGGTAAGTTAAAAAATAATTCAAAACATAAATTCCGGCAACAATGTTTAACCCAAGGCCAAATCTTTCAACCAAAAGAAAAATGGCAAAAACTGTAAAAATCTGGCGCCGTGCGCCACTTAAAAAATTCAGTACATAAAATAACCAGTATTTTTTCTTCAGGATAATTTTTTTTGTCTGGTGAGGTGCCGTTTCTTTAATCGGATCGATTATAAGCATGTAAATACCTGAACCTCCGATAAAAATACCCAAAATAAGAAAAATATATACGTAAGGCAATACAAAAGTAAGTGCCCATATAATCGATCCCACCACAATATTAGCCAAAGCGCCGTAGCCTCTTAACCGTGCAAAAACCACCGGCGATTCCCTGGTATCGAAATACTGAACAGTAAGCGACTTATTGGTGGTTTCGAAAAAATGAAAGCCCAATGACATGATGAAAGTGGACATCAGAAGCCCCCCAAACGAAGTAAAAAATCCGGTTAATGCAACGCCAATTCCCAGCAGGATAACAGACCAGGCGGATAACCTGTGTTCTTTAAAGAAAAAAAGAACATAAATGACAAGGAACGATAAAAAGCCCGGAATTTCTCTTACGGCCTGTGATAATCCAATCTGGAATCCGTTTACACCCACAACTTCCTTTGCAAAATTTGTAAACAACGCCATCCATCCCTGTAACCCGGCAGTTGCACAAATTACAAGTATCATAAGGTAACGGTAAATTGGGTTTAAACGGATATGTTCCATAGCGATTTTTCAAGGATGGCAAAAATAGTATTAAATGATGATTCGTAAAGAAAATTATTTAGAACTGTTAAGAAAGCGATTAACTTTGTCAGATAATCAGGAATGCTTCTTTTCTGAGTTAATGTTTAATTTCAAAATCAAAATAAAATTTGTAATTAAAGAAATAGTTAACTGATTTTTAATCCAAAATTTCTGAAATGCTTGAAAATAAATTTACAACAGGTTTTAACAACGGCAGTTTTACCCATCCTGACCAAATAATCACCTCCATCGACAGCCTGGCGGTGAACCGTGCTTATGCAGCCTATGAATTTCTGAGGATAAAAAATGGCAAGCCATTCTATTTCGACCGTCATATGGCGAGGTTCTTTAAAACCTTAGAATTAATGCGTTTAACCATTACTTTCGGGTTAAAGGAAATTGAAATTGCCATTGCTGAGCTTGCCGAAAAAAATAATATGCAGAACGGCTATCTTAAATTTTTTGCTATTCCAGCCAGTTCAAACCAATTGCTTAATCCTGCGGCTTTTTACATAATTCCATTTCATTATCCGGATTATTCAGATGAAACCTACCTGACTGGTTCAAACTTACTGATGAAAGAGTATGCCCGGTTTTTACCAGAAGCCAAAACTACAAATTACGTTGCTTCGGCATACTGGCAATACGAAATGGACCAGAAAAATGCCATTGATGTGCTTTATTTTACAGGTAATGAGGTTTTTGAAACTTCACGTGGAAATTTGTTTATCGCCAAGGGAAATGAAATTTATACCCCCGACAGGCAAATTCTGAAAGGAATTACACGAAGTATTGTATCTGACCTTGCAAAAGACAGGTTTAAAATCAGCGAACAAGCTATTTCGGTGCGTGATTTGTTTTGGGCCGACGAGGTTTTTATTACCAGCACCACAAAAAAAATTATGCCCATCGTTCAAATTAATAATGCAGAAATAGGAAAAGGCGTGCCTGGCCCTGTTTCAAAAGCCCTTTTGGAAAAGTATAATGAGTTGCTGGTTCATTATTAACGAAATCAGAATTAAGTTTTTACAGGTAAGTCAAGCTGCAAAATGCTTTTGTATGAAAAATAATTAATAAATATTTTTGAGAAATTTTCGTTTATTGTAGGAAAGCCGAAACCGAAAAGCTTATGAGTAGGTAAAATTAAATTATATCAACATGAAAAAGTTTTTTACATTCCTTTTAGTTTCTGTTGGACTGTTTGTAATTGCTTCGTGCGATAAAAACAATGATCCCGATAATTATTTCTCGTATGCCGGAAAAAATTATATTATTGACAGTGCTGTAATTGAAGAAGTTGTTGTTGGATACGGTACAGAAGATCAAAGTTCAATTTTCCAGCTTTTGTTTTTAAGTATTGATGGGGAAGATACTACTGCTTTGTTGTTAGCAGCACTTGACACACTTTCGAACCAGCTGGGAGGGGTTTATCAATCAGTAAAACAAACTGAAGTTGAATCAAATGCCAGGGTTTTGATTCCATTTGGCCTTATTGCTGCCAGTGGGATAATGTTCCAGAACGGTTATGCATATCTTACCGGTGATGGAGGATCGCTTGAAGTCAGCTATGAATCCGGAAAATACGACATTAATTTTAATGAAATAAGTGTTGGCAATTATAACGAAACCCTTGAAGTATACAGTGAAACAGGAATTGTTGGTGGTCAATACAAAGGCGCAATTACAAAGTACCTAAACGTTATAGATTTAGAGAAAAAAACAAAAACCAATCCTTATTTCAACAAAATTCTGAACAACTTTAAAATCAAACAATAAAACAATTTTTTAATTTGAATGCTTGGCTTTAATCCTCGTTGTGCACTGACATGATAAAAAAACCTTCCGGCTATCCTTTGCCGGAAGGTTTTTTCCTATTATTCCATACTTTATCCTAAATTGGATATTTACTGAAACTACCTTCCATCCTGACACTTTAATAGTTCAGCCACCCTGTTTAAATAAAAAAAGTACATAAGAAAAATATTCAAAACTCAGATTTAAAGTATATTTACGAAAAATCTCTACAATATTATAACTATCTATGGCAGTGAAGCAGAATTAATTATTTTGTCAATGGTGATTACCAAAACTTTAAAAATATGATAAAAAATATAATCATAGCAATAATCCTGTTTGCAGGATTTTCATCTTGCAAAAACACCTCAGGCGGAACTGAATTGAATACCGATAGTCTTTCAACCGACAATGGATTGCCCCTGGCGGATACTGCTAATCTACCCCTGGAAAAAATTAAATTGCCCGCTGGTTTTAAAATTAGTATTTATGCCAATGGTATCCCTAATGCCCGTTCGATGGTATTGAGCGATAACGGCATTTTATATGTAGGGAACCGGGAAGGGAACAAAGTGTTTGCGGTAGTGGATGAAAACAAGGATTTTAAAGCGGATAAAAAATATATTATTGCCGATAATATGCGCATGCCCAATGGTGTAGCTATTAAAAACGGAGATTTGTACGTGGCCGAAGTGAGCAAAATATGGAAATTCAGCGATATCGATCATAACTATAATAAAAATCCCAAACCGGTTTTAATTTATGATAAATTCCCCACAGACGATCATCATGGATGGAAGTTTATTGCCTTTGGGCCTGACGGAAAGCTATATGTTCCGGTTGGAGCACCTTGCAATATCTGCGAAAGAACTGATAATCCGGTATATGCATCCATAACACGATTAAATGATGATGGCAGTGGTTTTGAAGTTTTTGCCTCAGGGGTGCGCAACTCTGTTGGTTTTGCCTGGCATCCTGTTGACAACAGTTTTTGGTTTACCGATAATGGCCGCGACATGCTTGGCGATGATTTACCTTCGGATGAACTGAATTGCGCCACCCAGGCAGGAATGCATTTCGGTTATCCATACTGCCACCAGGGCGATACTAAAGATCCCGAATTTGGTTCAATAAAGCCTTGCAGCGATTTTACCCCTCCGGCCAGAAATCTAGGCGCACACGTGGCAGCATTGGGAATGCGCTTTTATACAGGCAACATGTTTCCACAGGAATATAAAAACCAGATTTTTATAGCCGAACATGGTTCATGGAACCGCACAAAAAAGTCGGGATACAATGTTAGTTTAGTTAAATTAAATGACCATCAAGCTACTTCGAATGAAATTTTTGCTGGCGGATGGTTGGACGAAGCCACTCAAAATGTCTGGGGCCGGCCGGTTGACGTTTTAGTAATGCCCGATGGCTCATTGCTCGTGTCTGATGATATGGCCGGGGTTATTTACAGGATAACCTATAGCCAAAATCCATAATTTTGAATCTAATCAAACAGGGAAGAATTTATATTGCAAACATTTTATGGCAAATTATCTAAACCGCTAATTTTTAAGTATTTACTGGATTATCCGGTATTTTGTTTTGAAAAGTAATAGATAATTGATTCTATTATTGCTATCTTTAGCCGCTTAACGTTCTTTATTTTGCTGATGAAAATTTCCAAACTGTTTAAATTAATTATCTTTGGATGATATTTTTCAATTTAGCCAAATCATTAATAAACTAAAAAGTATACAAATGAAAAAATTAAATCTCCTCGCGGCCCTGACGGGCTTGATATTTACCCTGGCTTTACAGGCACAGGACAAACAAATTGCAATTCAGCTCCCAGAAAAACCAAAACAGGGAGATAATGTTTCAATTACATACAATACAGCATCGGGACAGGCAATACTTAAAGATGCTCAAAATATTATGCTTTATCTTATGGCAATGGACCAGGATTATATGTACAATTTGAAAGAGATACCCATGACCAAATCAGGCAGCATCTGGACTGCTTCGGTTAAATTGAATAAAGAAGTTTTTTTTACTTATTATTTTGATGACGGAAATAACCAGGATTGGAACAACGATGCCGCCTGGGTAAGTATGGTGTACAATGCCAAAGGCCAGCCATTACAAGGTGCCAATTATTTTATGGCAAATTTATACCGGAACGGAGGTTTTATCGATTTTAAATTCACCAAATCAAAAGAAAAAAGTGATGAATATATTGCTAAGGAAATTGCTGCCTATCCGGCTTCAATACAAGCTAATTCAACAAAATGGAATTCGATGTTGCGTGAAAAGCCAGGTGACGAAACCATAAATATTGTTAAGAAAGAACTGGACAAAGTATATAACCTGAACAAAAACGACGAAAAAGCTACTTACACTTTATCCTATTGGTATACAAAAACCAAACAGGAAGCTAAAGCCAATGAAATCAAAAATGCATGGATAAAGAAAAATCCAAAAGGATATACGGCAAAATCATCTGCCATCGAAGACTTCTATAATACTGAAGACAGTAAAAAAACAGTGGAATTGGGAAAAAATCTTTTGGACAACTATCCGGACTTAGAGCCTAAAGAAAAAGAATCTGTGTACAGCGTGATGATTTCAGCTTATGTAGGATTGAAAGACTATGAGAATGCCGAAAAAATGCTAAAGGAATCAGGTCTTAAAAATTCTTCACTTTACAACTCCCTTGCCTGGCCATTGATAGAAAAAGGTGAACAACTCGAAAAGGCTACCAAATGGGCGAATGAAGGAATGAAATTGGCCGAAAACCCTGATCCTTCAAACAAACCGCCATACTATTCAACTAAAACCTGGAAACAGCAAAATGAGCAATCGCTCGGAATGATTTCTGATACCTATGGTTACGGACTTTTTCAGCTGGGATATTCAATTGCTGCTGAAAAGCAATACGAAAAAAGTTTTACTATACTGAAAGGTGATGACGAAGATGTAAACTCCAGATACGTTGCCTGCCTTATAAACAATGGAAATTATGCCAAAGCGGTAGAGGTTTCGGATGAATGCCTTTCAAAAGAAAAAACTAACGAGGCTTTGCTTAAAAATTATAAAATTGCATGGCTAAAGCTTGGAAAAAGCGAAGCCGATTTTGATGCCAAAGTTGGAAAGCTAAATGCCAACGCAAAAGAGGCAGCCCTTGAAAAAATGAAAAAGGAAATGGTAAACAAACCTGCTATTGATTTCAGCTTAAAAAGTCTGGATGGTAAAACTGTTAAACTTTCTGATTTAAAAGGAAAAATAGTGGTTATCGATTTCTGGGCTACCTGGTGCGGACCTTGCAAAGCTTCTTTTCCCACTTTGCAAAAAATTACCGAAAAATACAAAGACAATCCCAATATTGTGATTCTTGCCCTCGACACCTGGGAGCAGGTTAGTGGTGACGAAAGGACAAAAAAGGTGAAAGAATTTATTGAATCGAACAAATATACTTTTACCGTTTTGTTTGATGAAGATTTTGTAACCAAATACGAAGTAAGCGGAATTCCAACCAAATTCATTGTTGACAGGTACGGAAAAATTCAGTTTAAAACAGTAGGTTTTTCGGGCGAAACCAAAATGCTCAGCGAAATGGAAGCCCAGTTCGAAATGCTGCTTAAAGACGATTACCTGAAAGAATTGAATTAATATTCAACTGATTAAACATAAAATAAAACCGGTAAACAATCAATACTTCGTTTATCGGTTTTTTTATTACTGTTTTATGAAAAAGCAAGCAATTGAAAGTTAAGTTTCTCATCTAATTTATTTTAAGCAGGACACTAATTCATCTCAACTTTATTATCCCTTTAATCCAGCAAGTTATACCTTAAAATTAAAAAATGAAATGTAACCGATGTTGTAATCCACATCTTCATATTTAAAAAGCAGATTTTTATTCGAACTACAACTGTTTATAAGGACTATCAAAAAAATTATTGTTAAAATCTTTTGCATTTTATTATCATTATTCTAGACAATTACGCAAGACACAGAGAATTTCATATTTGGTTGAAATTAAAATTGAATTGTTGAAATTAGTCATTCATAATTAGAAAATATTCGATTATTTACTAAATATCAATTAGTAATTATTAGTATATTTGCTAATTTAAAATTAGTGAATATTGAAATGAATAAAGATGAAATAAAGAAAACAATTGTTTCTCAACAGGAGTTTTTAATGATAAAATCGCCTGTATTAAGAAGTAAAATGGCTATTATTCAGGATTATACTGAAACACCATTTGTAATCATTTTATCAGGCATCAGGCGATGCGGCAAATCAACGGTTTTGCAATTGATTAGAAAAAAAAGTAAAAACAATTTTGCCATCAATTTTGATGATAACCGTTTGGTAAATTTTAAAGTTGAAGATTTTGAAAAGCTTTATGAATCATTTATTGAGCTGTTTGGTGAAGAAAATACTTTTTACTTTGACGAAATTCAGAATATTAAAGGTTGGGAAAAGTTTGTCAGGCGATTGCATAACGAAGGCAGAAAAGTATATATTACAGGCTCAAACGTTCATATATTAAGCAAAGAAACAGGAACTTATTTAACCGGACGAAATATACAGATTGAACTTTTTCCTTTTTCGTTTACCGAGTATCTGGATTTTAAAGGGTACAAATTTGAAAAAAATGATTTATTTTCTACTGTAAAAACATCCTTATTAAAAAAGGAATTTCTGAACTATTTAACCATTGGCGGTTTTCCTGAATATTTGCAAACCCAACAGACTGATTTCCTTAAGAACCTTTATGATAATATTTTATATAAAGACATTTTAGCCAGGTATAAAATAAAAAATGAAGCTCCTTTGAAAGAGTTGTTGTACTATTTAGTGAGTAATATTTCAAAGGAACATAGCTATAATTCATTAGCACGCACAATTGGGGTTGCCAATGCATTAACTGTGAAAGAATATATCAGCTATTTCGAAAATTCATATTTGCTGTTTACTGTCAATAAGTTCGATTATTCGTTAAAAAAACAATTGTTCAATCCTAAAAAAATCTATGTAATTGATAACGGACTTGCAAATTCTGTTTCGTTCAGTTTTACGGATAACAGGGGCCAACAGCTTGAAAATCTTGTTTACATTCAATTGCGGCGCACTTATAAAGAAATCTTTTATCACAAAAATAAGCACGAATGTGATTTTATGGTTTTTGAAAAGGGCAAAGCGCTGATGGCGATCCAGGTAAGCTGGTCGTTAAATGACAAAAAGACTTCTAACCGGGAGATACATGGACTGATTGAGGCGATGGAAACACATTCATTGAATACCGGACAAATAATTACTTATGATGAAGAGAATGAAATAATTCTGGATAGTAAAACTATTCAGGTGATTCCTGTTTGGAAATGGCTGATTCTTTGACAAACCGGAAACGAAAATTTTTAAAATTATGCGAATGTAAAAAACATCTATGAATTTAACCTTCAATTTCATCCCAAAACACATTGACATTAGGCCATAATCTGCTATATTTAAAAACGATGTCTAAATTGCCGGGTTAAATGATTTTTTGATAAATTTGTATTATGGAAGATAGAGAGAAGTACAAAGAATGGTATTTTCAGTCTGATTATGATTTAGAAACAGCGGTTGATATGTTAAAATCAGGAAGGAATGTATATTGTATCTTTATGTGCCACTTATCTTTGGAAAAAGCTTTAAAAGGCCTATTAATCAGGAAAACTGGCGAATTTCCCACAAAATCCCATAGTCTGATTTATTTTGTTGAAAAACTAGAATTAAAATTGAATGATTCTTTCTATGAGTTTATTTTTATGTTAAACAAAATTTCTGTTCCAACCCGTTATCCTGACGATTTGAGAAAACTATTTGCTGCATTTAACAAAGATAGGACCAGTTCAATTCTAAATCAAACAAAAGAGGTGCAATTATGGATAAAACAACAATAGATGAAGTGATTTCATTTTTAAAACAGTCATTGATTAAATATGGCATTCGTGTTGACTCCATTGCATTGTTTGGATCTGCACTTGCAGGTACCATGGACAAAGACAGCGATATTGACCTGATAATAATTTCTTCAGATTTCATCAATCTTGATATGTTTGAAAGAGCTAAAATGACCATGCAACCAGAAACTGAAACCTTAAGGAAATTTAAAATACCAATGGATATCATTAATTTATCGCCAGAGGAGTATAATGAATCTAATCTGAAAATTTTTTATCAAACCAGGATAGTTGCGTAGAAAAATAATAATCCCCAGGTTGTGCGGACAAGCTGTCCCTACACCAAACAATAAACCAAAGAAAATTTTTATCCATCCGTTTTTTTATATCCTGAAGAATTTAATCATCTCTGCCAGCTCAACAGAAAGTTGGTTTAATTCCAATGCATTTTGAGCCAGGTGTTGCGCCGTTTCGGCGTTATTCCTTGCAATCTGGTCGAGTTGGTTAAGTGAGCGGTTAATACTGCTAATCCCTGCATCCTGCTCTGAACTGGCCATCGAAATTTCCTTTACAAGTTTTAAAATATTTTCAATTTCCGGCACTACTTTTTTCAATTGATCCCCCGCCACTTCGCTCGTGGAAACACTATTCAAAGTAAGCCTTGTTATTTCGTCGGCTGCAACGCGGCTTCGTTCGGCCAGTTTTCTTACTTCAGTGGCAACCACAGCAAAACCCTTTCCTTGTTGACCTGCCCGCGCTGATTCAACGGCAGCATTCAACGCAAGTATATTGGTTTGAAATGCAATTTCAGATATTACCCCTATTTTTCCTGCAATTTCCTGCATTGCCCCAATATTTTGCTGCGAAGTCTGGTTACTTTCACGCACCGTTTCAACTGTTTTAGATGCAATTACCTCGGTTTGCTTTGAATTGTTCAGGTTGTTTCTGATATTTTCGGCCACCTGTTCTACCGATATTATTATGCTCTCCGAAGTTGTGGCCTGTCTTCCTGCCTTGTCAGATATGTCAGCTGAACTTTCTTTAAGCGCAAGGCTCATATTTCCAAGGTTTTCAATGCTCTCTTTTAATTGCGAAATAATTGCTTTGAGCCTACCGGACATAGTGTTCAGCGAATTGGTGAGAATACCAGTTTCATCCGCATTGTGAATTTTTAACTCTGTTTGCAAATCACCTTCACTAATTGCTTTAGCGAAATTAACCCCTTGTTTTAGCGGATTTGTTAACCTGGCTGAAAAAATAAAAATAAAAAGCAACATGATGACAAAGCCCATCAACGCGAAAATTATAGAATTTCGTAAATCTTTATTGGCGTCACCTAAAATTTCACTTTTTTTGGCTAAAAAACCCATCGCCCAGGGAGTTTCTGTTTCTTCTACCTTTAACGGAACAAAGAGCAGGTAAATTTGTTCTCCCGTATAATCATAACTAGCCAGGAAATCGAATCCTTCGCCTTTTAGAATCTTTTCTGAGATCCCATATTGCTTGTCTTCATCGGGGTTAACCTCAGCAAAGGTTTTTCCCACCAAACTGTCCTCAGGATGCGCCACGTAAATACCTGTATTTGAAACCAGGAAAGCGTACCCCTGTTCATAAACTTTAATTTTATTTACTATGTTTTTAAATGATTTCAGTTCCAAATCAACCCCAACAAGGCCCACAAACTCACCGTTCTCCAGCACCGGTGAAGCCAGGGTGGTTTCAAGAAATTGTTCCACCCCTTCCATGGTATAATCACACCAATAAGGTTCCATAATTGCATCTTTTCTGGCGGCTTTAACTTTATGATAACCAGTTAATTTTTTTATCCCTCCAATTTCCAAAGTATCAATTTTAACATCAATGGCTCCGTTTGCATCGCGAAAATAGGAAACCCTCCGCCTGCCGGGTTCATTTCCCCATCCGTCATCATACTTACTTAGCTCCATGCTGTACCAGGTTCCTAAAAAATTTTTATTCTCTGCAAGGGCAATTTCGAAATAAGGATTAAAAACCCTGTCTTTCTCGGCAACAGACGTTAAATCACTTCGTAAAAAGTTAAATTTTAAACCTTTAACAATGCCAACGTATTTTGAAAGTTCATTATTTACTTCTAATACACTCCTTTCTGCCAGCATTTTAATTTCGCTTTTGGCTTTATCGAATGAAGTGGCCCTTTTGTAAAAATAATATCCTATTATCATGAGGAAATACAATGATGACGCTATTCCCATGTACAGGATTAACTTGTTACGGATGGAAGAGAAAAAATTGCCCATGTTTTATGAATTAGATATCGGTATAAAAATAATAATTTTCCTATTCAATATTTCTAAATTGTAAATTTGTATCTTAAAATCTTTTAAAGCCCTTAATCGTACTGATTTTTAATATTTTATTCGAAATAGAAATTTCAAAGTAAATTCTTATATTTACATCTTAAACTGTTAAAACCTGAACTTAATAAAACCTTTTTTATGCTTTCAGAACTATTTACCAATTTAGTGCTTTCGATTATAATTGGAGCTACCATAGGCCTTGAACGCGAAAGCACCCAAAAGGGACACAGCGATATTGGCGGCATCCGTACTTATGCTATACTTGCCCTTTGTGGCTCGCTGGCCGGAATTCTCTATATCAATAATTATATTCCTTTTGCTATAATTATCGCGGCTGGATTGTTTTTATTGGTTGTTTCGTATTATACTATCGGATCCTATACCAGTAAAAGTTTTGGGTTAACCAGCGAACTTTCAGCCATTGTCACTTTTCTGATTGGATTACTGCTTGTTTTGAACATTATTCCATTACAAACCACGGTGGCCATTTTTGTCATCCTGATGTTTATTTTATCCGTTAAGTCGCAAACCACTCAACTTGTAGCCGGGGTTTCGAGCCAGGAATTGCAATCGTTTATCAGTTATGCCATTATTGCTTTGGTTGTAATGCCCGTGCTTCCTGATAAAGCCTACAAACTCAATGACATTCCGCTATTGGCAGATATGTTACAAAGCGCAAAAGTGGACCTGGGTCAGTTCAGCACTCTGGATTTAATAAATCCCCGTAAAATATGGCTGGTTGTGGTTTTAATAACGGGTATTGATGTTTTTGGTTATATTTTAGGCCGTTTTGTGGGTGATAAAAGCAGTTTTGCCCTGACCAGTTTTATAGCCGGATTCGTTTCTTCAACCTCTGCAACACAATCGCTGGCCCAGCGCAGCAAAAACACCAGTTTTGTCAATCACCTGGTAGGTGCAGCTATACTTGCAAATCTTGCCAGTTTTATTCAGATATTCCTGCTGGTGGGCCCCTTGAACCCTAAATGGCTGGTTTCAATAGTACCGAGTATTTTATTAATGATAGTTACAGCCGGTATTATTACCTTTTTATTTTTGAGAAAAAAAGAACCTGGAGATGAAAAATCGGGCGATGAAAAGAAACCGACCAAGATTTTCTCTCTTTTACCGGCCCTTAAATTTGCCGGAATTCTCATCGTGGTTAAAATTGTAACTAAAATCTGCCTCATCCTGTTCGGAAAATCTGGTTTTATTATTAGTTCAGTCATCGCCTCTTTTGCAGGAATTGATGCCATAATGGTAAACCTGGCCGATATGGCTGGCAACTCCATTACTTATAAATTTGCTTTCCTGACATTTATACTTGTCAATGCCACCAATTTATTAAGTAAATCGATGTATTCGTATTTACAGGGTAACAGGAACTTTGCGGTAAAATTTGCTGTTTCCGCTTTTGCCATAATTTGCGTCAGCGCTACCTGGCTGATATTTATTTGATTATGAAAACGCTAAATCCAGTTTAAATACCATTGAAAAATGATTGCAACACTCGTACACGTCCAGGTTAAACCGGAATTCATTCGCGAATTTATTGAAGCCACCGCCTTAAACCATGAACAAAGCATTAAAGAGAAGGGCAATATTCGTTTTGATATTCTCCAGGATGCAACTGATAATTCAAAGTTTATACTCTACGAAGCCTACGAATCGCAGGAAGCGGCGAATGACCATAAAGAAACCAATCATTATAAAGTATGGCGCGATACAGTGGCAGATTTTATGGCTAAACCCAGGGAAGGCGTAAAACACCTGCTTTTATATCCGAAAAAAAAGTAAAATGAACTCTTCTTTTCAACTGGCCAGGATTCCCCGGATTTACTTCGGAAAAGGCAAAATACAATTGCTTGGTGGTGAAATGGCAAAGTTTGGGAAAAAAGCGCTTGTCCTGACTTCCAAAAAATCCTTTAAAAGCCAAGAAATAAAAGCTATAATTGAAAAAAACGGAATTCAGGCAGATTTTGCAGAAATTGAAAACGAGCCCTCCCCGGCACAAATCGATTCGATATGCAGTGAATTCAGAACCAAAGAAATCCAGGTTGTGGCAGGAATTGGCGGGGGAAGTGTAATGGATGCCGGCAAAGCAATTTCAGCCATGCTCACGATGGAAGGATCTGTAAAAGATTACCTGGAGGGCGTGGGTACCAAATCACCAACGGGGAATAAAATTCCTTACCTGGCTGTTCCGACTACCTCTGGCACAGGAAGCGAAACTACTGCGAATGCAGTTTTAACCGAAACCGGCGAAAATGGTTTTAAAAAATCGTTGCGCCACCCGAATTTTGTACCCGATTTGGCCCTTGTTGATCCGGAACTTACCTTGTCGTGCCCCAGAGAATTAACGGCAGCTACAGGAATGGATGCTTTCACCCAGTTGCTCGAATCGTACTTATCTTTAAAATCGTCGGTTTACACTGATATTCTGGCGTTTGAGGGAATAAAACATTCCATACAGGCAATAAAAAAAGCTTACCTTGATGGAAAGGATTTAGAAGCCAGGGCATCGCTTTCGTTCGCTTCAATGACTTCTGGAATCACACTTACAAATGCCGGATTGGGAACAGTACACGGATTTGCATCTTCAATTGGTGGGCTTTTTAAAATTCCGCATGGTGTAGTATGCGGAACCTTAATGGCTGCCTGTAACAAAATGAATGTTCAAAAACTCCGGCAGGAAGCACCGGAATGCACTTCGCTTGAAAAATACGCTGAAGTTGGTAAACTTTTCACAGAAAATAAATCAAAAAATAATGATTATTACATTGATTTACTGATAGATAAATTATATGAAATGACTGCTTTTCTGTCCATTCCCAAATTAAGCGCTTTTGGAATAAAAGAGAATGACATTCATTCTATCTCAGCGATAACCGAAAACAAAAACAATCCGGTTGGTTTTTCGCAAAATGAAATGAACGAAATACTCCTTGAGAGATTATAAATATTTAAATATCATTAATTTTCAATTTCTAAATCAACTTTTATGAAAACCTTTAAATTATTGTTTTTACCAGTAATTTTTACTACCGTTATTTTTACGGGCTGTAAAACAACTGGCAATACATCCACAGGCAAATCCGACCTGGTTTTAAAAGATGGTTGGGCCATAGAATCATCGGCCAAAGCCAACGCCGCTGGCGATATAATTTCAAAAGCGGATTATGATGTTTCGAAATGGTACAAAACCACGGTGCCGGCCACCATAATGGCTGCATTATTAAGCAATGGAGAATACGCCGATGTTTTTATGGGCGATAATATCAATAAAGTAGACACGTCACGTTTCAGGACTTCGTGGTGGTACCGGAATGAATTTATGGTTGACGATGCAGCCAAAACCACCGAACTCATTTTTGAAGGAATCAATTACCGTGCAAATATCTGGCTCAATGGAAACAAAATTGCTTCTTCAGACAGTATTTTTGGCGGATTCAGAATTTTTAAACTCAATGTTTCCGGAAATGTGGTTCAGGGAAAAAATGTGCTGGCGGTGGAAGTTTTTCACCAAAAACCTGACGAACCATCAGTAGGTTTTGTTGACTGGGCACCCATGGCTCCCGATCGCATGATGGGTCTTTGGAGGCCTGTGAAAATAAGAACTTCGGGTAAGGTTTGTCTCGATAATATTTTCATTTATTCAAAAATTGATAAAGCAGAATATAAATCCGCCGAATTAAATGTGAGCGCAGATGTCATCAATAACTCCAACGAACAGGTTGATGCTACCGTTAAAGGTAAAATTGAAAACATCATTTTCGAGAAAAAAGTAACTCTGAAACCGGGTGAAAAACAGACTTTAACTTTTAATGTAACTGATTATCCGCAGCTTAAAATTGAAAATCCGCGTTTATGGTGGACTTACGATTTGGGCAAACCCGAAATGTACAATCTTGAAATGCAGGCTGAAACCGGAGAAGGATTATCCTATGCCAAAACAACCCGATTTGGGATACGCGAAGTGGAGGATTATTTTAATGCCAACGGGCACCGCGGATACAAATTAAACGGCAAGGAAATCCTTATAAAAGGCGGCGGCTGGGTAGACGGGATGTTCCTGAACGACACCGAAGAAAAAGTAAAAGCCGAATTCGAATATGTTAAGCACACCAATATGAACACCATACGGCTCGAAGGATTATGGGGAAACAGTGAACGTTTTTATGAAATGGCCGATGAAATGGGTTTATTAATTATGTGTGGATGGAGCTGCCAGTGGGAATGGAATGGCTACCTTGCCAAACCCGAAGATGATTTTATGTCGATTAAAACCCCTGAAGACATAAATCTCATTCTTAACTATACAAGCGATCATGTACAATGGCTTCGGAATCATCCCAGTATTTTTGTGTGGGTAATGGGAAGTGACAAATTGCCCCGCCCGGAGCTGGAAGAGAAATATTATCCCTTGTTCAAAGAACTCGATCCATCCAGACCATTGCTGATGTCGTGTAAATGGCTTAAAAGCACTATTTCAGGGAAAACCGGTGTTAAAATGAACGGTCCTTACGATTATGTTTCGCCGAATTACTGGTATATTGATACCGAAAATGGTGGGGCATTCGGGTTTAATACAGAAACAGGCCCGGGACCACAGGTACCCTCGCTCGAAGTGGTTAAAAGTATGATTCCCGAAGACAAGCTCTGGCCCCTGAACGATATCTGGAATTTCCACTGTGGTAGAAATGAGTTCCAAACCCTCGACAGATATGTGATTGCCTTTAATAACCGCTACGGACAGCAGGCTAATGTTGAGGATTTTACTTTTAAAAGTCAGGCTTCAAACCTGGAATCAATGCGCGCGATGTATGAAGCTTTTGCCATTAACCGGACCAATACTACCGGAATTATCCAATGGATGTACAACTCAGCATGGCCAAAACTTATCTGGCAATTCTGGGATTACAACCTGATGCCCAATGCGGCTTTGTATGGTGCACGAATAGGCGCACGCCCTGTTAGTATTGCTTATAATTATGGCGATAATTCAGTATATGCCACTAATTTATCGCAAAACGATTATAAAGATTACAAAGCCAATGTAAAAATTTACGGTTTTGACGGGAAATTGCTGGATGAAAAACAATTTGTAGCCTCGGTAAAATCTAATAATTCGGTTAAAATTTTCAGTCTGCCCGAAAACCTGAAGTACACAAAAGTCTATTTCCTAAGCCTGAAACTGAACGATGATAAGGGAAACCTTGTGGCTGACAATTTTTACTGGTTATCTACACAAAAAGATGTGCCCGATTTCAAAAAAACAGAATGGTTTTACACGCCACTTAAGGGTTATGCCGATTTTAAAGATTTGAACAATCTGCCAAAAGTAAGGGTAGAAATGACAAGTTCTTTAAAAAATGAAAATGGGGAATATGAATTAACCGTGCAATTAAACAACCCGACCGAACAAGTGGCATTTTTAATTGAACTGGGTGTAGTTGGTGATAAATCAGGAAAATCAGTTGTGCCCGTATTTTGGGAGGATAATTATGTTTCACTTCTTCCGAAAGAAAGCAGAACTATTAAAGCCCGGTTTGCAGAAACCGCGGTGAAAGGAGAAAAACCTTTATTCAAATACAAAGGTTGGAATCTTGAGTAAAAATCGTCCGGTGGCTAAGGCGCTCGAAGCCACCGGAAATATTAAAAGTTTTTTTCTTTATCGCTATTATAATTTTTAGTTTTGGATTAAAATAAAACCATTATTTACAGTAATTGTACAATTAACTTAAAAACCTGACCGGATGAAAACCAATTATCCTACCGTGGGACTCGTGTTCCTGACTTTTTTCGTGATTTCGTTTTTAACCAATATCATGGGTCCGCTGGTTCCTGACATTATAAAAAGTTACAATCTTTCCATGGCTATGGCTGGTTTTCTGCCATTTTCATTTTTTGTAGCCTATGGTGTAATGTCAACCACAGCCGGTGTTTTGCTTGAAAAATACAAGGAAAAGAAAGTGATGGCAGCTTCTTTTATACTTGCCACATTGGGTTCGTTGCTTTTCGGACTGTTTCCTTTTTATTCCATGGCGCTGGTATCATTGTTTATGATAGGTATTGGCATGGCCGCCCTTCAGGTGGTTATTAACCCTTTGCTGCGTGTGGCAGGTGGTGATAAGCATTTTGCCTTTAATTCGGTGATGGCGCAGCTCTTTTTCGGGCTGGCCTCCTTTTTAAGTCCGCTGGTTTATAGTTACCTGGTTACGAATCTAAAACACGACGGCACCAATGCCAATGCTTTCCTGGAATTTATGTCTGGTTTGGTTCCTGAAAACCTGAACTGGGTTTCGTTGTACTGGATTTTTTCGGTAACGGCATTTTTAATGATTATTGTTATCCTACTTTTTAAATTTCCGGTGGTAGAGCTCACTGAAAGTGAAAAAGCCGGTACCTGGAGTGTTTACAGGGATTTGTTAAAAAAACGCACCGTATGGCTTTTCTTTCTCGGAACCTTTGCTTATGTGGGCACTGAACAGGGTTTTGCCAACTGGATGTCGAAATTCCTGAGCGATTATCATGGATACGATCCACAAACCACAGGGGCGCAGGCAGTAGCTTATTTCTGGGGGCTCATGACCGCCGGCTGCATATTGGGCCTTGTCTTTCTTAAATTTATTGATAGTCGTAAAGTAATAATAATATTTGCATTGGGTGCTATCCTTTGCCTGTCACTTGGATTGTTTGGACCTGCCGGGGTATCACTGTATGCCTTCTCTTTGGCAGGATTTGCCCTTTCGGTGATGTGGTCTATCGTTTTCTCGCTGGCGCTTAACTCGCTCGAAAGCCACCACGGTGCATTTTCAGGTATTTTGTGTACCGGTATTATGGGCGGGGCAGTTATGTCGGTGGTAATAGGAAAATTGGGCGATATAGCAGGACTCAGAACAGGCATGATGCTGCTTTACATCACGCTTGGTTATATTCTTAGCATGGGATTCTGGGCCAGGCCGCTGGTAAATAATGCCACTATCAAACTGAGGAAAGAAAAGGAATAATTTTAAAAATTTTAAAATAATGAACCCATCAAAAATAATTGGCGTGGACATGGGTGGAACCAAAATCCATGCAGGGCTTGTAGCTGGTGATAAACTCGTGGCCGAAAATACAATGGACACCCTTGCCCACGAAGCAGAGCAGGTAGTGGTAAACCGTGTGATTGAAACCATTGAAAAAGTGTTTGAACCCGGTTGCGAAGGCATTGGAATTGGTGTGCCCAGCCTGGTGGATGCAAAAAGGGGTATTGCTTACGATGTTACTTTTATCCCATCATGGAAAGAAGTGCACCTGAAGGAAATACTTGAAAAACATTTTAAAGTGCCCGTATTTGTTAATAATGACTCAAACTGCTTCGCCCTGGGTGAAAAATTTTTCGGGAAAGGAAGGAATTTTTCCAATTTTCTGGCTGTAACTGTGGGTACCGGCCTGGGTTCGGGCGTGATTATTGAAAATAAGCTTTATGGCGGTGTAAATACCGGGGCAGGCGAAGTGGGCACCATTGCCTATAAAAACGGCACCATTGAAGATTACTGTGCAAGTGGTTTTTTTAAAATTCATGGAACTACCGGCGAAGAAGCCTATAAAGCTGCCACTAACGGGGATAAAAAAGCCCTCGAAATTTTTAATGAATATGGAAAAAACCTTTCTGATGCTGCAAAAATTATACTTTATACCTACGATCCCGAATTAATTATCTTAGGCGGTTCTATCAGCAATGCTTTCGGGTTTTTTATAGATGCCCTTTGGAAAGGTCTCCAGGATTTTGCTTTTCCTGTGGTTTTGAAATCGCTTAAAATTGAAAAATCTGAATTGAAAAACAGCGCTATTTTAGGAGCTGCCGGATTGGTTTATAATTACAGGTAAAATGGGGCTATTACCAAAAAATACAGAAAAACAAGAGGCTGTAAAAAAAGCCAAAACGGGGTTGTATCAAAAGTAAAAAAGATACAGATATCCTTAAATCAGGTCGGTTTATTTAGAATGAATATAAATTAAGTGCCATATTGAAATGTGCTGATATTTAGCACATTGTGATTAATTGTAATTCATTGAATATCAAAGGCTAGTGATGTTACACGTGAAACAATTTGCTGATATACAAATATTTAGTATCTTTAAATAAAAAAAGCGATGCCAAAGTTTAAAGATTATAAACAAGGACAACAAGCAAGTCTCTTTCCATTGGACATATCTGCCCTTGTGCCCCAAAACCATTTGGTCAGGCAGATTGATTTGGTTATTGACAGGATCCAGACAGGTAAGTTACAAACACCTTTTTCCGAAAATGGGGCATCATCTTATCATCCAAGATGATGCTTAAGGTTATCATCTATGCATATTCAACAAGGAATTATTCCAACCGTAACATAGCAGCCTTGTTGAGGCAGGATATAACTTACATGTGGTTGTCAGGCATACAGACACCTGACTTTAACACGATTAACCGGTTCCTTATTCAGTATATCTCAAAGATGTAATAGAAGATGTTTTTTCGGAAGTATTGCTTTTTTTGCACGAGCACGAATTTATAAAGTTTGAGAATTATTTTGTAGACGGCACCAAATTAGAAGCAGATGCAGGAAAATACAGCTATGTTTGGAAAAGTAACACTGAACGCTACAAAGCTGCAGTGCAGAGGCAAGGGTAAAAGCATTAATGGGGGAAATAGAAAAACTGAACGAGCTTGAAGACAAGTTATATGAAAAGAAAAATCTTCCGGAACTAGGGAACAGAGCAATATCAATTCAAAGCAAGTGGAAGAACTGGCCCAAAACATCAACAGGAAACTTGAAGAAAAGCAGGGTAGAATAAAAAAACGAAGCCAGGAAAATAAAGGGCAAAATCACACAACTTATTAAAGAGAAAGAAAATTTGAAAAGTACCAGGAGCAGGAATCAATTTTGGGACAGAGGAACTCATACTCAAAAACAGATCATGGTGCCAGTATGATGCGCATGAAAGGTACCGATGAGCTACGCCCTGGGTATAATGTGATAGCAAGCAGCGAAAACCAGTTTGTAACCAATACAAGTGTAGGTCAAAATGCATCAGATTCTGTTTGTTTCCTGAACATTTAAAGAAGAATATTAAGCGTGGAGAAAAGTTTGTTCCTGCAAATTTTGTCGGAGATGCAGGTTTTGGCAGCGAAGAGAACTATGAAGCCTTGGAGCAAGCCTCCATCAAAAGTTACCTTAAATTCAATCGTTTCATCAGGAATCTCAAAAGGAACACAAAAGATATTTTCATAAGGATAATTTTGAATATAACAGCGATGGGGATTTTTATACTTGCCCAAACAAAATGAAACTGGCTTATAGGGAAACCATAGAGAAAAGAACAATTAATGGTTACACACAAACCATCAAAATATACGGGCTGAAAACTGCGAAGCATGCCCGCTCAAAGAGCAATGCACAAAAGCCAAGGGCAACCGCACAATACAAGTTAACCCTAACCTTGAAAGGCATAAAGAAATAGCAAGACAAAACCTCAATTCCGATAAAGGGATAGAATTAAGAAAACAAAGGGGCTGGGAAATTGAAACCTTGGGCCGATTTAAAATATAATCAAAAATATAAAAGGATAAGGTTAAGAGGCCTTGAAAAAGCAGAGCTTGAGATAAACTGGCTGGCTATCAGTTATAATCTGAGAAAAGCACGTCAAAAGTTAATTAATAAAGCTGCTTAAAAACAAAAATCAGGGGGGAAACTATGAGATAAGTAAAATAAATATAAAAAGGGGCATCATTTGAAAATTTCGCTTAAAAAGCGAATAGTTAACATCAATTTCCAATTTCTTGGTGAATCAAATTCTGAATCACTTTTGATACAGCCCCGTTTATTAAAAAAAATTCTTTTTAAACAGCCTTTTTTATTTCAGATACAAAACCGCAACAGCACTTACAATTTTTTCACCTTGTCTTGCAAACCAGCCCAAAACGATGTTTTTTTCCTGTTTTTTCAGTTCAGCATCAATTTGTTTCTGTATCTTTTCAAGATTTTGGAGGCTTAAGTCCAGTCTGCCGGTTTTATTCCTTTCGAGCCACAACCTTTTGTGCTCAGCAATGGTTTGTTCACAAAGTAATTTCATTTCATTCAGGTGTTCAAGGTTTTCAGCTTTTGCTTGCTGAAGGTGATAAAGGTTGTATTGTTTGATTTTTGCACCAAGCTTTATCATACGAATTGCATTTCTATATTCATCAATAACCAGCATACTGTCAGATCTTTGTAATTTGGCCTTCGATAGCAGGTTGCCCAGGCTGTCGACATAATTAAGGATGGCAGGTGCATTGTAAAATGCAGGATGGCTGAACTTAGCCATTATTTTTTCTTTATAGGCCGTATCGCCTGAAAGCAATTCCATAAAACCCTCCTGCATCTTTTCATTAACTGCATTGAGAATGGCTTTGTCCATAAATCCTAACATATAAGGCATAGAAGTAGTGGTCATGGCCATCATCGGGTATTCTTCGAATTGGTTGTAGCGGCCAAGTTCGAGTGCAATATCACCCATTATCCCGTTTTTATCGCGAAAAGCATAAGTGCTCAGAAAACCACCCAGGTCAAATTTCCCCTTGCTTTTAGAATTCCACGAAAGGGCCGAAGCATAAGCCAAACCGGCGTAACTCACCGTAAGGTACTGCCAGTGGCCATTATCGCCCCAATCGGTAACCAATATCCCTCCGGCATTATTTGCCATTCCATTTTCAACGGCGTTTTCAATGTTTCCCATCATATTGTCGGTGCGTCCGGTATAGCTCGACCATGAACTTGTACCGGGGCAGACCAGGAATTTCCTTTTGGCTGCGCTGTAATAACCACAATTGGTTTTAAACGGGTGATCATCTTCATAGCCCCATTCAAGAAGTGTAATGTTTTCAGGGATTTCAGGAATGAGATCGGGATTCCGGGAAACCACATCACCCCACATCATCATTTTTTTACCCCTGGCGTTTACATATTCGTTGAGTTTTTTTGCATAGCTGAGGTATAATTTCGCAATTTCCTTTTCGTCTTTTATTGGCCTTGTTTTGCTTTTTCCCAGTTCAAAAGGTTCATCGAGGTTCACATTAAAATTCTCCGAAGTAAAGTTTGGAAGTAAATCGTCACTCATTTTTTTAACCAATTCAAGACTTTTAGGATTATCTGGATTAAGCGTTGTTTTCATTTCAATCAATCCCAGCAACTTGTAACCTTTGGGACATTCGGCCAAATCTTTGAATTCATCCTTTGCCAGCCATTGCGCCATATGTCCAAGCGAGTTCTGGTTAGGCACCAGTTCAATATACCGGTCTTTACAATATGTATCAAGTTGTTTTATCTCGTCGGGGGTTAAAGGTGTATCGGTCTTTTCCCATAAATTTTTAAAGCTGGGATAAGCGAACGAAAATCCTTCAATATAAAGCTGTAAATGGTTGTATTTTAAACATGCAAGAAAATCAATCATGGATAAAAGGGTTTCTATTTTAGGTATTTTATTCCTGCTGATATCCAGCATTGCACCGCGGATTTTCATATCAGGTGCGTCTTCAATATCCAGACATGGTAAATGGTTCCGGTATTTTATGGCCAGTTGTTTCAATGTAGTAAGGGCGTAAAACATACCTGGTAAATCGCTGTACTCAATTTTTACCTGGTTTGGGTTGATTTCTAAGGAATATGCCTGGCTTTGAAGTTTTTCAATTTTTACAAACATGAAGTCAGACGGGCTTTTTGAAATAGAATTTTTCTGAAACTGAATTCCAAGGGCGGATGCAATTGCCTGAATATCTTCTTCAGGTGCACTATAAGAAATGTTTTCGTGAATTTTAAAAGTTCCCAGGCGTAGTATAACTTTTTGAGGGAGAGGTAAAATGCCCAAAGTATCCACATTAACCAATTGCGATTTCAGGGATGGTTTGGGTGTAACGCCGACAGCTTCAGGAGTTTCGGTGTAATTGGCATGGTAATAGGCTATCAGCAATATACTGATTACCAGCACCAATCCGACAAGAATTAAAATAATGTTCCTTATAATTTTCAGTAATTTTTTCATATTCGCACGTTTTTTCAGGGCATAATTAATCAGATTATGATTTCAATAATTAATCAGGGTTACCGGCACTTTAAGAAGTTCTTTGTACTCATACCCGGCTTCAGTTATATCTTCATCTTCTTTGGGGCAGTACCAGTTTATCGAAACATCGTGCCCGGCAAGGAATACTTTTTCAAGAATCTGGAAAATGTTCAATAGATTTTTTGATGTGGCAGTGCAAAAATATTCGAGCTGAACGCTGATAACTGTTTTAGGTGCAGGTTGTTGTATATATTTATCAAGCCAGTCGAAAATCGAATCGTATAAATCTTTGTACAAAGGGTCAGAGCCCTGTAGCGATCTTCCTTTTATTTCTAAAATACCTGTATCAGCATTAAACTCAACCATTGGGAGTCTTTGTCCGGCCTTAATTGAGAGATTTTCCATACCTGTAAATATGATTTCTGGTTTAACAGTAAAATTACCTGAGCATTTTTATCATGGTATAATTTGCAATATCCACATTTCCAATACGTTGTACATTTTCTGAAACAACTTTAAATCCCGTATTCAAAAAGAATTGTCTGGCTGTTTTGCTTACATCCGATTTTAGCAGACTACTCCCATTTTTTAAAGCAACTGCCTCAAGATGCCGGAATATTTCGCCCGCAATCCCTTTGCGCTGAAAATCTTTATGAACATAGAGTAAGTCAATATAATCATTATTTTGGAGGGAGCCAAATCCAAGAATTCCATCACCATTTTCAGCTTTAATGAAGTATTGCGAATTTATCCTGTTTATCCATTTATCTTTGTTGGCGGCCGCTTCGAGCCATGCTGAAATTTGTAAGGGAGAATAGTCATTTTTACAAACCGTTGAAACACTTCCCCTGAAAACCTCCATGAGTTCATCCACATCTTTCATTGAAACTTTAGATATTTCAAATCTCATCGTGGTAAAATCAGGTTTTTCTTAATATCTTTTTGAAATTCTTTTACTTGCAGCTATAAAAACTTTCCGTTTAAATTAAAGTATTAGTTTCATCAGGTAATCGGTCTGAACATCTTCACCCATCACAAAATCGTGTTTTCCAAACTTCACAAAACCATTCTTTTCATAAAACCTCATGGCCCTGAAATTTCGTTCCCAAACCCCCAGCCATAAAAATTCAGCTTTTTCTGAAAGGGCAAATTCTATGGCCTTACCAAGCATCAGGGTGGCTATATTGCGGCCTTTGAATTCTTCAAGTAAATAAAACCTTTCGAGCTCCACTGCATTTGCATTGAACTGTTCTATCTGGGCGGCGCCCCGGTTCATTTTAAAATAGCCGGCCAATTGTCCTTCTACAGTTACAAAATAAAAAAACGAATCAGGATTGTCAAGCTCTTTTTCAAGCACTTGTGGCGACATGTTTTTTTCGAGGTAAATTTCCATATCGCGGCCGGTATTTGAATCCTTAAACGTATCGTAATAGGTGGTTCTGGAAATCCAAACCAGTTCATCCAAATCGGAAGATGTGCACAATCTCAGGTCAATCATAAAGATTAAAAGGTTTTAGGCCAAAGTTAAAAGGAAATTTAAAATAAAACCATCCTGAAAATGAATTATAGACGAAATAAGTATGGATTTACAAAATTATTTATGGTAATTAATAATTTGATATTGAGTAAATTTTAAATCCTTTCTGAGTTTTAAAATTTGTAATTTATGATTCGAAACCTCCTATTAATCATCATGTTAAGTCTGATAAAAATTAATTTAGTGCTTTAACGAAGCCATATCAATCACAAAACGATATTTTACATCGCCTTTTATCATTCGTTCGTAAGCATTGTTGATTTCCTGGATATTAATTAATTCAATGTCGGAAGTAATATTATGTTTACCACAAAAGTCAAGCATTTCCTGTGTTTCATCAATGCCACCTATCATTGAACCCGAAAAACTCTTACGCGTCGGGATTAAACTAAAAGGAGCTACCGGAAGCGCGTTTGCAGGTGCGCCTACCAGTGTAAGCTGTCCGTCTCTTTTAAGTAAACTTAAATAGGCATTAATATCATGTTGGGCAGAAACACAATCCAGAATAAAATGAAGGCTGCCGGCTTTGTTTTTCATCTGTTCCTTATCGCTTGAAAGGATCACCTCATCGGCTCCCAACCGTTTTGCATCGCCGGTTTTAGCGGCTGAAGAAGTGATTACTACAACATAAGCACCCATTGCTTTTGCCAGTTTAACGCCCATGTGCCCCAAACCACCTATGCCAACAATACCAACCTTTTTGCCCGGACCAATATTCCAATGCTTTAAAGGCGAGTAAGTTGTAATACCCGCACATAGCAAAGGCGCTGCTGATGCCAAATCAAGGTTTCTGGGTACACTTAAAACATAATTTTCGTCCACCACAACCCGTTCGGAATACCCGCCAAAGGTTTGCATGTTTAAATGTTTGTCGTGTGAATTGTAGGTACCTGTCATCCCATTTTCGCAATAGTTTTCAAGTCCTTCCCTGCAGCTTTCACATTCTCGGCAACTATCCACAATACAGCCAACAGCTGCCAAATCGCCCGGTTTGAATTTGGTAACCGCGTTGCCAACTTTTGTAATCTTCCCTACTATTTCGTGTCCGGGCACGTTGGGGTAAATGGTTCCGGGCCATTCATTGCGGGCTGTATGAATGTCGGAATGACAAACTCCGCAATATAATATATCTATTTCTACATCGTGCGCAGTTACCTGCCTGCGATGGATGTTCATTTGTTTTAAATCGGCCCGGGGGGCTTCTGTACCAAATGCTTTAACTGAGTATGTATTCATAACCTTATAATTTTTATTAAACCTTAAAAATACGAATTAATACCACTAGGTAAGACTTATATTCCAAAGGAAATCTTTGCCTGGAATATCTGAATATAACTTTGCATTTATAACCGATGAAACAGAAAAAGGAAAATTATTATGCTTGCCTTTAAAATAGAAATAGCCCCAACTTGACGTGGCTGACTTTCATAATCTTTATTACATGTATTCGAAGCCGCTGGCGCAACTCATGAATTCAAACCCAATCCTGTATATTCATTTTACTGATTTACATACTCAACAGGAATACTAAACGAAAATGTCGAACCACTATCAGGTACACTTTCTATTGAAATGGTTCCGTGGTGTTTTTGAATAAATTCCTTGCAAAGAACCAGGCCAAATCCTGTACCTTTTTCACCTTCGGTACCAATTGTGATATAGCTGCCACTCGAATGCAACAGCATTTCGATGTATACAGGTTCAATTCCTATCCCGTTGTCGGTAATTGAAAAATCAAAAATACCGTTTTCAATGCCTGCCCTGATGGTAATTTTTCCACCTTTTTCGGTGAACTTTATGGCATTTGAATAAAAATTCCGGATTACCGTTTTAAGCATATTTTTATCGGCAAAAATCTTTTCTCCGGCTAACAAATAGGCCTCTACTTTTATTTGTTTTAACTCAATGGCTGTAATAAATATATCCATCGATTCCCTGATACAAACGTCTGTATTAATCCATTCCGGGTGCACCTGAATATTACTGGTCTGTAGTTTGGTCCATTCGAGCAGGTTATTAAGCAAATTGAACAGGTTACTTGAAGAATGATGTATAATTTTATTGAATTCAAGGGCCTTATCATAGTTATGCTGTTGGATTCTGCCTTCGAGCAATTCACTAAATCCAATAATCGAACTTAAAGGGTTTTTAATATCGTGCGATATGGTACGGAACATTTTTTCCCTGGTTTCAATTAATTTTTCAAGTTCACTTTTTTGATGATCCGAAATTGCTTTTTCGAGCGCTAGTTGCTTATTTGAGTTTTCAAGTTCTTCCGATTTTTCCTTTAATTGCCTGATAAGTAAATTTTTTGTTTTTGTGACATTTTCAAGCAGGGAATGCAACACGTACAAGCCTATTGTAAAACTTATAATCACCAAAAAAAGAATAATTGCATTGTCGATCAGAAATTTATTCCTGTCAAATATCAAAATTAAAAAAAGCCAGGTAAAGCAAATGCTTCCAATTAATAAAAGGTTCCTTTTGTTTGACACAAATCCGGAAATGGTCATGATAAGGCAAAAAAACAAAACAGACCGCAAAATATCCGCCTCATAAAAATCTACATTCCCATGATTGATCAAAGTGCTGATTAATATATTGATAACCAGTGTGTAAATTATAACCAGGTAGGAATTTGTTGTAGACATAAAACCAAATACCAGGGCCCCAACTGCTAAAATATTTATCCCAATAGAAATGATATTCGGAAATATACTTGAGTTTGCATATTTGGCATTGCCAAGGTCAATCAGGTATCCAAAAATAATCAAAGCGGCAATAAGGTATATCAGCCATCTTTTGGTTAAAACTATATTTTCATTCAAATCCATTTATATGTTTTGAATTAAAAGCGCTTCCTGGTCTATTTAATTAGGGCATCTGTTGTATTATTCAACGGTTAAATTTACAATAATAATTTTAATATGAACAATGTGTGTATGGATAATTTAGTCATTTTTACAGCTATTAATTAGAAATCACCGTTGTCAGGGTAAAATTTTTAATATTTCGATTCATTTGTCATTATTTTTATTATTCAGAAAAACTGTCCAAGGATGGGGCTAACAGCGATATAAAGATAAATATCCACGATTGTCTCGCCCCAGCCGGGGCGAAATAATCTTTCTTTCAACAATTTCCTATTTCGCTGAAAAAATACATTTTACATACAACTCAGCCAAAAAAAGAAATAATATTTCGTAAATTTGCCTTATTACAGGAACTATTTCAGCAATTAATTGTTTTATTAAAAAGTTGTTGGCCATGAATAAATTGATTTTAATATTACTGCCCGTTTTATTTGCAATAGCATGCAACAGCCAGAATAATAAAATTAACAATGCCATGAAAGAAAATATATATCAATTTATAGTAGAAGATATTAATGGAAAACCGTTTGATTTTTCTACACTTAAAGGCAAAAAAATTATGGTGGTAAACACTGCCTCAAAATGCGGTTTTACCCCACAGTACGCCGATCTTGAAAAACTCTACCAAACCTATAAAGATTCAGATTTTATTATTGTTGGATTTCCATCGAATAATTTTATGTGGCAGGAACCCGGAACAAACAGCGAAATTTCAAGTTTCTGCCAGCTAAATTACGGGGTTACTTTCCCCATGATGGCTAAAATACAGGTAAGGGGAATGAATAAACACCAGATTTACAGGTTTCTCACAGATAAAAGCAGGAACGGAATTTCTGACAAAGGGGTAAAATGGAATTTCCAGAAGTTTTTAATCGATCGCGAAGGCCATCTGTCAAAGGTAATTCCATCTTCTACTTCTCCGCTCGATGCTGAAATTATAAAATGGATTGAAAGCGAATAAAATATCCGGATTAAAATAATACTAAAAACGCGGACTGTATCACCCTTTCAGGGTTTATTTCCGAAATATCCGATAAATCTACAACAATATCATCTCTTCGGGATTCCGGCAAGGTTTAATATAAATAAAGTTTTGAACTCCGAAGGAGTGAAATATTTACCGGACAAAAAAGATTAAGTCAGCTTTTTTATATAGATTTGCTTTAACCAATCCCTAAATTATGAGGACCTGCCTGTTTATTATCGCCATTACCGTTCTTTATGCAAGATGCGGGCAAAACACAACCAATTCGTCAAATATTGAATCGGACAGTTCAATTATAGATAAAAGCAAGGAAACTGTTCAGGCGCAAAGCGATACTTTTACAACCGACCAATCGTGTGTGATTTTTCTAATGCCCGACACGATTGAAATCGAAAAAATGCAAAAAGAAAATTCAGAAGAAGACTACAGCGAAATTGTGGCCGACATTACCTGGTATCCCGGTGTAGCCGGTGAAGTGCTTGATTCGTTTAAAATCACCAACGATTATGTTGACAATCAGCACATTCTCTTATTTAAACAAAAAAATGGCACAATTACCCAGCTTGATAAGAGAAAAATTGAAGGGGATATGATCCTTTTTCGCTGCGATTCTTTACCGTACATCACCTATGCCATTGATTTCGACAGGGAATTTACTTTAAAGTTTTTCAGGAAAAAATAGGAATTTATTTCCAATCGTAAGGTGTTTCCTGGTACACGCAGTAATTAATCCAGTTTATAAAAAACAGGTTGGCATTGGCGCGCCATTTTACCATCGGTTTTTTTGAAGGGTCATTTCCGGGGTAATAATTTTCGGGAATGTCAATATTGAGCCCTTTGGCTACATCCCTGTCATATTCGCTTTTCAAAGTATTGGCGTTGTACTCAAAATGTCCGGTTACAAAAACCTGCCTGTTGTCTTTTGATACCACCACGTGTACCCCTGCTTTTTCTGACCAGGCTGCAATTTTAAGCTGCCCGCATTTTTCAATATCTTCGAGCCTGTTTTCGGTATACCTGGAGTGTGGTGTAACGAAAACATCGTCGAAACCCCTGAAAAGCAGCATTTTCGGATCCATTACCCGGTGCTCAAACACCCCGAAAAGCTTTTTACCAATTGGATATTTTGGAATCCCGTAATGATAATACATTCCGGCCTGTGCGCCCCAACATATATGCAAGGTATTTGTAACATTTGTTTTGGTCCATTCCATTACTTCAGTCAGATCTTTCCAGTAATCTACCGCTTCAAATTCAAGGTTTTCAACCGGGGCACCAGTAATTATCAAGCCATCGTATTTTTTGGTTTTTATCTGTTCAAAGGTTTTATAAATAATATTAAGATGTTCTTTTGAAGTATTTTTAGATTCATGCTTATCCATGTAGAAAAAATCGAGTTCCACCTGCAATGGGGTATTTGAAAGCACCCGCACAAAATCGGTTTCGGTTATAATTTTAAGGGGCATCAGGTTGCAAAGGGCAATACGAAGTGGGCGGATATCCTGGTGAATGGCGCGCAACTCTTCCATTATAAAAATGTTTTCTCTTTTCAGGATTTCAATGGCGGGCAGGTTATTTGGAACGTTTATCGGCATTTGTGAATTATAATAAATTTAATTTGCCCCAAAATTAAATAAATTCTGGTTTCTATAAAGCAGGTAGAATTTTGAGAAATTACTTCTCCTAAAAGATCAAATGGTTAAATTATAGTTTTGATCCAAATAGTTATTGAATTGACCAAATGCCAAAAAGTAACCCTGCTAAGGCAAAAAGTACAATGTACATGCCGGCGTCAATGGCCAATAATTTTAATGAGCGGTTGGCAAAAAGGTAGGTGCCTGTCATGGCTGGCAATATCCATAAAACAGAAACCAAAAGTCCGGTTCTAAAACCCTCGCCTGCCCCGGCCCCAGAAACCAATGCGCTTAAACCCGCAAAGGCTGTAAAATGCATTAGGGCTGTTCCGCCAAATATCAGCGGGGCATTTATCTTTTTTTCCATATCGTACCTGTTTTCGGCTTTCCAAAGTTTTCCGAACAGAAAGGACTGGTGCCATAAAAACCCGATAATAAACGAAAGTATTGTCATAACCAGCACGGCAAGCCAGTTAATCTGAGAAATTAATGCTGAAATATCCATACGAAAATATTTATATCAAATGTAATTACTAAGCTTAAATTTCCAAATTCGGGAAAAGGAGTAAATTAAATTTCTAAATTAACTAAAACCAAAATTAAGCCTGAAAAGCCATTCTGATTACAAAAGCACAGGAATTAAAATTATTATTTACTGTTTTCATTCTTTCTTTCTGAATATTAAAAAAATAACATGAATATATATTTGAAAACACGAATATAATCTAACAAAAAACAAGGTTCAATGAAAAGTATTATCCTTTTTTTACTAAATCAGCCAAAAAGAATTTCGCTTATTTTTATCTTTTTATCCTCAAGTTTTTATCTGGTCTCGCAGGAAACTGACCTTAAAAGGGGACTTGTAGCTTATTATCCTTTTAATGGCAACTTTAACGATGCCAGTGTAAATAAAAACAACGGAACAGTTAACGGGGTTGAATTAACTGGTGATAAACTGGGTAAACCAAACAGTGCCGCCTATTTCGACGGTAAATCATACATTGTGGTTCCCGACAACAATTCCCTCGATTTTTCCACTTCTTTTTCGGTTTTTGCATGGGTAAATTTTGATGATGCGAATCAGAACCAGAAAATTATATCAAAAATTGACTTAAACAGCATGGATGGAGGCTATATATTCGGAATTGACAAAGGAAAACTCTATCCGGAAGTGTTTGACAAATGGAAAAAAAAATACGGCGGACTTAAGGGCGAAACCATCCAAAGCGGGGAATGGTGCCTGATTGGCATGATTTACGACAAAGACAGGATCAAATATTTCATTAATGGAAAAATGGTGACAGATGTTCAGTTTATGGCCACCTCGCTTGACAATAATTCAAGTAAACTGGTAATTGGAACCAATAGCTGGGAAAATCCACCTACAAACCTCATGACGCGTGGAAAAATAGATGAACTGCGCATTTATAACAGGCCTTTAAATACAAAAGAAATTCAGGCTTTGTTGGCAATGATGTCGGAAACGCCAGGAATGGCGCCGGTAATAAGTTGGGAAAATCCCACTTCGCTTTACGCTGTGTCTACGCAGGAATATTTCACCCTTAAAGCATGTATAAAATCATCAAAACCGCTTACCGATCTCCAGGTTTATATTAATAATGTTTTGGTTACCGATAAAGGTGGACGCGGTTACAATGTAGTGCAATCCGGAAAATGCGATGTAGTGTTTGAACAAAGTGTTTACCTTGTTGATGGAGAAAATAGAATTAAAATTGTAGCCATTAATCCTGAAGGATCAACAATCAGTAACGAATTGACAATTAGTTACCAGGCTTCGGGGCAGGATACTGAAGGACCGGCCATCACCATAATACAGCCGCAGGTGCAAAGAGGATTTAAAATGGCCGAAGAGAACAATAAACTGAGTATAACCGGAAAAGCAACAGATGCAAGCGGTATATACAATATTAAGGTGAATGGCGCCAGTATTAATTTTGGTCAGGATGGAATTTTCAGGGCAACTGTTGACCTTTATTATGGCGAAAACACCATTACCGTGCAGGCTGTTGATAAAAAACAAAACACTTCGGAATATACTTTTTTTGTGAACCGGAAAACGAATAAGGTAGTCGAAAATAATTTGCCGGACAATTCTACTGAAAAACGTTATGCCCTGGTGATAGGAAATGCAGCCTATTCATCTGCCCCATTGAAAAATCCGGTAAACGATGCCAACCTGATGACAGGTGAATTGGCGAAACTTGGTTTTGAAGTTACTACCGTTACCAATGGCAGCCAGAAAGAAATGAAACAGGCGATATCAAAGTTTGGCGATTTACTGGCTTCTGATAAAAATGCAATTGGCTTGTTTTTTTATGCCGGCCATGGCATACAGGCAAAAGGTAAAAATTATATTGTCCCCACCGATGCCCAGATTGAAAAAGAAGCCGACCTGGTGGTTTACTGTGTAGATATGGATGAACTTTTGGCCAATATGGAATATGCAGGGAACAATTTAAATATGATAATACTCGATGCCTGCCGAAACAACCCGTTTGGCCGGGGCTTCCGTTCGCAGGCCGGTACAGGTCTGGCAACCATAAATGCACCTTCGGGAACTATTATTGCATTTGCCACTGCACCCGGTTCTGTGGCCGCCGATGGGGATGGTAATAACGGACTCTACACACAGGAATTTGTGAAAGCCCTGCAAACTCCAAATATAAAAATTGAAGATTTATTTAAGCGGGTACGCACGCAGGTAAAGTCCATTTCGGGCGGAAAGCAAATACCCTGGGAAAATTCAGCACTGGAAGGAGATTTTTATTTTAAAAAGGAAATGTAATTAGTTCTACTTTAACAGATTAACCATCTTAAATTGATTTTCAGCTTATTTACCCCAAAGCCCCTGAAGGGGAAAGCTGAAAATCAATCAGTTCCCTTTAGGGGTAAGGGGTAAAGACGGATTGATTTTCCAATCTGCCAAAGTAGAAATAGCCTGCTTTGTTCGTTAACTTCATTTGGTTAAAATAAAGGGCAACTTTTATAGAAATTCAGTATTAAATCCGGATTTAATTTATCTTACCACGAAATAATTTATTTTTGGTTAAAATTTACCAGTATGATCGAAAACAGCAAAAATTACCACGCTCCTATGCATACCGCAGAGCATATTCTAAACCAGACCATGGTGAGGATGTTTGGGATTTCAAGATCGTTCAGCAACCACATTGAACGAAAAAAGTCAAAATGCGATTATCAGTTCGACAGGCCGCTGACGGATGAAGAGATTAAAAAAATTAATACCCTGGTAAACCAGATTATCTTAAAAAAGTACGATGTAACAGAACATTTTATATCAAGGCCCGAAGCATCGGCAGAATTTGACCTTTCAAAACTTCCCGAAGAAAAAGGAGAAACAATAAGGATAATAAAAGTTGGAGATTATGATAGCTGCCCGTGTAGCGGAGAGCATGTAAAAAACACTTCAGAAATAGGGAAATTTGCCATTTCTACCGTAAGCCACGAAAACGGGGTATTGAGAATCAGGTATAAATTAGAAGAAGGGCAAGGCAATTGAAAACAAGTTTTGAATAAACGCTATAAATTTACTTACTATCAGCATTTTAACTAATTAATGTTTGACTAGAATAATCAGAACTGAACCCAAAATCATCACCAGGGAACCAAGTAATTTTTTTAAAATATCCTTTTCGTTAAAAAAACGGTAGCCAAATAAAACGCTCAGTATAACGGACAACTGGAATAGTGCTAAGGCATAGCCGACGGGCATATGATTAAAGGAATAGTTGGTGCTGTATTGCATGGTTCCAATGCAAAGAATCAACAGTAAAAACTTTGAGAGATAGCTCATTTTGAGACTTTTGCTGAATTCCTTCTTCAATTCAACTTTGTAAACCATAAGCAAAATCAGGGAAAAAACTGCTCCGCTGCAACACCAGCTAACAAAAGCCATTGATGTATCTGAAGCGAGAATCACCTTTTTTATAAAAACTGCTTCGATGGCCGTAAGAATCATGGCCAGAAGGCGAAACTTAATCTCGTCTTTCTTTAGTAAGGCCCATGTAAATCTTTCATCAGTGGTATCCAAAACAAAATAACTGCCATAAACAATTAAAATTACACCCAATAGGCCCCAAACATCGGGTATTTCTGAAAGCAGGAATATTCCTGTAATCATTCCAACCACAGATTTATAGGCATTAATCGGTCCCAGAACTGAAAGTTCGCCCTGGTGAAGCGCCTTTACAAGGAAACCATTGCCCAGTGCACCTGCTATGCCACCCAAAACTGAATAGAGCCAAAATGAAGCAGAAAGATAGGGTAGTTTTATAAACGCCAAAGTAAAGATACAAAAAAAGGCCAGCAACAAATAGGTAGTAAAATTGACCACGAGCGGATGACATCCATTTAAAGTCAGGCGTTTCTGGTACACATTTCCCAGCGGATTGGATACAATTCTCAGCGAAACAGCTATGACTAAAAGGATGGTTTCTTTCAATTCAAATTTTAATAAAATACCAAATTTATCAATTTATTGCAGATTAACACACCCTGCTATTTCTTAACACTTTGTGGCTAATATGAAGAAAATGATTTTTAATACTTTACAACCCATTTCATTAAGGTTGAAAAGCTAATAAAAATCTTAATTCTTTTGCAGGATTAAAATCCTATTATTTTAATATTGAATAAATTATATAAACGATGTAAATACAAACAAAAATAAATCCTTCAACCCTTGAAATCTGGTTTATTGACAGGGTAATTGTTGTTATAAACAAGAGAAAACTCGCTAAAAGCGCTACAAATATATCGAAATTTATCGACGGGTCAAATGGAATGGGGGTTATACATGCTGTGGCCCCCAGGATAAAAAATACATTGAAAATATTAGAGCCTACCACATTTCCAACGGCGATATCCGCTTTCTTTTTCATGGCGGCAACAACGGAAGTGGCCAATTCAGGCAATGAGGTACCAACTGCAATTATGGTTAAACCAATTACTTTTTCCGACATCCCTATTAATTTGGCAATATTTACGGCCCCTTCGACCAAATACTTTCCACCAAAAAATAAACCTGTAAGCCCTGTTATAATTAAAAATAACGATTTAATGCCTGATGTTTCCTTAATACTTCCATCGGTTTGTACCTCTGCACTATTTTTTCGCACCATTTCGAAAGTGTAAATTAAAAAAAGAACCATAAAACACAACAATATCAAGCCATCAATGCGTGAAATGATGTTTGCACCAGCCTTATCGATAAAAATATCATTTGAGAGAATTCCAAGAACCACAATAGCAAGCAGGCTAAATGGTATTTCTTTCCACTTTGTACCGGATTGAATGCTTAATGGAAAAATAATGGCAGAAATACCCAATATGAAAAAAATGTTTACAATATTGCTTCCCAATATATTGCCCATAGCTATATCGGTAGAACCATTTACAGCCGAAAATATATTGACTGTTAATTCAGGTGCCGAAGTTCCAAAAGCCACAATGGTTAGTCCGATAACCATATCGCTTATCCCAAATTTTTTTGCCAGCGAAGAAGCGCCATCCACCAGCCAGTTTGCACTAAAAATTATTAAAACTAAGCCACCAATTAAAAATAAAGCATTTAACATAATACAATCTAATTTTAAATTAAAAACACGATTAGATGACCGGAATGAACCAGCAGATTTTTTCCCTCTACAAACTTAATTGCTTTAAATCTCTTGTGAAACTACCTATTATTTCTGATTTTCCACAATCATTGTTTAAAACCCACTTCTTCCAGGCTAAATGATGGTTTATAAATCCAATCCATAAAATACAATCCTATAGTGTGTACCTGTTCTGTTGCCTTGGTTGAATTTTAAAAAGCGCTGCAATTCAAAAAGATCTAATTTCAATATGATTTTTAATAAAAGAAGAATTTTAACTGCCAGTTCACCTGTCCTGTTTCATCAAATTTCAAATCTACCCTTACTAAATTAGGCTCTGTTTGCCGGATAGAATAATTGGGGTTGTACTCGTAAATCTTACCATTTTTCGATTGCCATCCGTAACCATCAGGAAGGTAGACAAAAACACTGTGCGATGTACCTGCCGGCGCCAGAGATTTAACAATTAATGTTTTGGTTGTCTCGTCGTAGGATTCTTTGCTTATTTCAACGGCACCCATTTTAACATGCCGGCTTGTGCCAATAACCTGGGGTATTCCTTTCTTTATATGAAGCGACAAAAGCACAGTACTGGCAGGATTAACGTTAACTTTTAGTGTATCTTTTATTTCGCCCACAAACCGCTGGTTCCAGAAATCAAAAGCCAGGTAAACCTGTGACTTTTCTGGCATTAACTGCTCAATCCGAATGGTTTTTTGAACTGGTTTTTCCCTATCAGGATTAAAAAAGGCTACCAACTGCCATTCACCAAAGGGGCGCTTAATTTTGGAAGTAAAAATGGTTGGCGGATCGTTTTCGGTTAAATCAACAGGAATGGCATTTTCGGAAGTTGAAGGAAATATTTTTTCGAGAATGGAAAGCTTTTCCGGAGTAAGATTCATCAGCCTGTCGCCCGACATCACATTGCCACCACTTAAACCGATCAGGGTGGCAGCAGCCTTTGCCTCATTATCCGATAAAAGATCCATGCACAGATGGTCAATATCATTGGACCAGATTTTATTATGAAAATACCACCTTTTACCAGCGGCGCCGGCACTACATGAGTTTCCCCTGAAATACTGGGTCCAGGCATTGTCTGCATTTCCGTAGTTTTGATCATATTCTATGCGCAAGCTGTTGATATACCCCCCTGAAACATGACCAGGGCCGCAATCAAGAATATGGCAGTCAGTACCAGCCACTGTTCTCATCATTTCCAGGGCGTGGCGGTACACCTGGGCCGGAGTTGCTGTAGGATCGTAAAATCTTTCTGCTGAAAAAACGGTCCAGGCTACAAAATCAACTTTTATCATTTTGAAGCCCCAATTATTAACGATGGTGTCTACCAGATTTTTATACCATTTTTCCGCCCCGGGATGGGTGATATCAAGGCAATATCTTTTCGGCGTTTCGTTACGGAACCAGTCGGTATTTTCAGAAGGCCAGGGCCCGATACGTTTGAGTTCCCCATTTTCATTTTTTAGCAGCCATTCGGGATGATTTTTATACACTTCCGAATTTTCGGAAATCACAAAGGGTGAAATCCAGATGCCAGGTTTTAATCCCAAGTGGCTGATACTGTCGCAAAGCCATTTTAACCCGTGCGGAAATTGCTGGTTGCCCTGCCAGTTTCCATGGGTGGTCTGAAACCCTTCGTCTATCTGGATGTATTCCATCCCAAAAGGTTTAAGGTATTTTGCCGCGAAAGCTGCATTTTCGAGAATTTCAATCTCGCCGAAAGCGTCCAGTGTATAAAACCAGTTGCACCACCCGTTTACAGCAGTACAAATGGGGTTATTCATTTTTTCCTTCATCAGGTCGGCGTAAAGCTGATTGGCTTCAAAAATATTTTTGCCGGTAACGATTATAAACTGATCGGAACTTATTGATTTACCTGGTTTTAGCACAAACCCATGGTTTAAAACCGATTCGGCTACCAGCGAAAGTTGATTGTTATCGTTTTTTAATATCTGCACCCTCCCCAATGAATTGGCATTGAGAAGGTAACCTGCTGTAAGGGTCTCATTTTGCAAATCACTGAAAACCGAAATATTCCACCAGCTTTGCACTGTCAATGGATTGGATGTAATTACTGTATCTGAAATAACTCCACCCTTTGTTTCACCATAGGGTTCGGGTTTTATCCAGGGCTTAGAAAGATCCTGTATATTTCCGGCATCGTAATACATGGCCCCGTTGGTCAGGCATTTTTCAGATGGATTGAAAAAAATACCACCTCCGTTCTGATTAATCAGCCGCAATGGTTCAAGACTTCTTACATTGATTTCCTGACCTGAAACGTTTTTGTAGATTACTTCAAAACCAATGGCAGGATGTTGATCGAAAAGTGTCACCCGCTGAACAAAATCAAGTTCATTTTTTCTGTCGGTTCCGTTTATCTCCAATACTCTTATTCCATTGCCTTCAGTAAGTTGTCTTGCTTTAAACCGGTAATTTCCAGCCGAAGCTAAATATAAATTTCCTTCCGGAAATATAGCATTGACTGCACCCCGAAAAGACTCTTCACCTTTGCTGGTTGTTGCTGACAGGTAACCGGTTTTTTTATCGAAGCTGACGGTAAAATAATTGTTGTTTATCTGCTGCGAATGGATTGAAATACCTGTAAGAAGAATAATTATAACAAATGAATTCTTAATCATTTTGTACAATTTAAGTTTTGATGTATTCCTGGGATTAAATCCTTCAAAATACTTCATTGGTAACTGGTAATATTTCTTGATCCCCTTAAAAATTGTAATCCGCAAATATTTATAAACTACCAATTACCGAAACAACCACAGGTTTCCCGTTTTTAGGTTTAAGAACCGGAATTGGCGCTGGACGCCCATTAACCCCGTTTTTCTTTTTAACCCAAATTTTGTATAAATCGCCCTTTATCAACGTATTTTGGTAGCCATCGTAAGTGTCGGCAGTAAAGGTAACCCCTGTAATTACAGGCGGAACATCATAAAATTTCACATTGTCAAAGTCTTTTTTTAAACTGAACCTGATAATGTCGTCTGATGGTCCTGTGGCTGATGTATTCAACAAACCGCCACCAATTATTCCTTCGCTGTATAAAGTATTGGCCACTTCTTCCACCGATTTTCCCGAAGAAAGTATTTCCAAGTACTTGCCAAGTAATTCTTTCACATCAGCAGGTATTTCCGAAATTTGAATGTTGTTTTTCTGGGCATTCATGTAAAAAGCAAACATTACAATGGTTGCCATTGCAAAGGTTCGTTTCAGGTAATTTTTCATTTCGTTACGTTTTAAGTTAATTGAATACCAATTTACCATAAATTTTTATTTTTTTCACCTCAATTCAAATCAAATTTTGAAATTCCCAAATAATGAAATATATTATTATTTTTTTGTATTTCAACAAATTAAACACGTAGTAAATGACCCGGATAATTTTTAAAATAATTTAATCCCGTAAGTTTTAAATCTTCTTTTAAGGCACCACAATTCCCAATTAACAATAAAATTCCTCGCTTACCCGAAAGTATTCCACGTTCACCGATTTTCTTTTTATAAAAATACCAATGCCCGCTTTTTTTGTATCGAATTTAGTGTAAAAGAAAGATGAACCAGATAGCTCTTTCAACAAAAAAAGTGAAATCATAAAACCAAAAACAAACACTGATTTATTAAATTTTAATTAAACAAAAGAAAAATGAAACAAACGCTGAAAAAATTAAACTTTCGGGTTTTACTGAAAATAGCAATTCTCTGTACAGCTTCGCTTGTATCGGTAAACAGAGTAAGAGCACAGGATTTTACCCAAACCGTAAAAGGGCGAATTGTTGACCAGCAAACCCAAAGCCCTTTACCGGGTGTAAATGTAATTATTGAAGGTTCAAATCCTTTGGTGGGTGCCGTTACAGACCTGGATGGCTATTTTAAATTAACCGGCATAAGAACCGGAAGGGTAAGCCTTCAGGTAAGTATGATGGGATATCACACACAAACCCTTGCCAATTTAAGCCTTATTTCGGGAAAGGAACTTGTTTTAAACATTGAAATGGAAGAGCAGGTTATTAAAACCGAAGAAGTAGTGATTAAAGGCAAAAAGGACAAAACGCAGGTAAACAACGAAATGGCTACCATAAGTGCCAGAACTTTTACCATTGAAGAAAGCCAGCGGTTTGCCGGGGCACGCAATGACGTGTCGCGCATGGCTTCGAACTTTGCAGGAGTAAGCACCGCCAACGATGCTGTTAACGATATTGTTATCAGGGGAAATTCGCCAAATGGCCTGTTATGGCGACTCGAAGGGGTTGAAATTCCAAATCCCAACCACTACGGCGGTCAGGGTGCTACTGGTGGACCCGTTAGTATGCTTAACAACAATGTGCTTTCGAATTCCGATTTTATGACTTCCGCGTTTCCTGCTGAATATGGCAATGCCATGTCGGGCGTGTTCGATTTACGCATGAGAAAAGGAAATTACGAAAAACACGAATTTACAGGACAAATAGGTTTTAATGGCTTTGAATTTGGCGCTGAGGGCCCTTTTTCAAAAGATTCAAAAGCTTCCTATCTCATAAGTGGCCGCTATTCAACCCTCGAACTGATGTCGAAAATGGGAATGAATTTTGGAACCGGCACCGCAATTCCAAAATACTCTGATTTATCTTTTAAAGTCAATATTCCCACAAAAAATGCCGGAACATTTAACCTTTTCGGTCTGGGTGGTATTAACAGCATCGATTTTGTGAACAGTGAGAAAGATTCTTCCGACACACGTGAAAGTTTATATGGCGACAGGCATTACGATGTATATGCAAACAACGACATGGGGGTTATTGGTCTCAACCATACTTATTTTTTCGATGAAAATACATATTCTAAATTCAATCTGTCCGCATCAAGAATATCAAACCATACCATAGTTGATTCAGTTAGTTTGCCCGACAGGACAACCTATGATTTAATGCGCCAACATTATATTGATTATAAGATAATTGCACAATTTTACATCAATAAAAAATTTAATCCCAGAAACAACATCAGGTTTGGTATTGAAGCTACACAGGAAAGGTACAGCTATATCGACAGCGTTTTTCTTTATGATGAAGGCCGCTTCAGGAACAGATTTGATGAAAATAATAATGCCTGGATGTATACCGCTTACGGCCAATACCAATATAAACCAGTTGACAAACTGACTTTTAATTTCGGCCTTCATTATCAAACCCTTGGATTGAACAGCAACTTTACCCTTGAACCACGTGCCGGAATTAAATGGAATTTGGCGCCTAAACAGACATTGAGTTTTGGCTATGGCATCCACAGCAAGGCAGCGGCTACTTACGTATTTTACCAGAAAACAGAAATTGAACCAGGCGTTTCCATCCAAACCAATAAAAACCTCGGTTTTATGAAAACCCAGCATTTTGTAATGGGTTATGATTACAACATTACGCCGAACCTGCATTTAAAAGTTGAAACCTATTACCAGGATATTTTCCGGTCTATTGTTGAAACTTCAGCCAGTTCCTATTCCATGCTCAATGCTTCTTCTTTTAGCTGGGGAATTCCCGACAGCCTTAAGAACGGGGGATCGGGCCGGAATTACGGACTAGAACTAACCCTTGAAAAATTCCTCGACAAAGGTTTTTATTTTTTGCTCACCACCTCGTTGTTTGACTCTAAATACAAAGGAAGCGACGGCGTTTTACGCTCTACAGCTTTTGATTCGAAATATGTTGTAAACCTTCTGTTTGGAAATGAAGTGGAAATATTAAAAAAAACCGATGCTAAATTTCGTAAATGGCTAACTTTGGATACTAAAATAACTACTGCCGGCGGACAGCGTTATACCCCAATTGATTACGAACAATCGGAACTGACCAACAGCACTGTTTACGACGAATCAAAAGCCTATTCGGAAAAATTCAAAGACTATTTCCGTGCCGATGTAAGGTTGGCATTCAGGCTCGAAGGTAAAAAAGCCAGTCAGGAATGGGCCTTTGATGTTCAAAATGTTACCAATACCAAAAATCCTTTGTACAACCAGTACGATCCGGATAAAAATGAAATAGTAACCGTTTACCAACTGGGTATTTTTCCCATGTTTCAGTACAGGATAACTTTTTGATTTTGTTATCTTATTATGCCCAATGAAACCATTTTCAGCTGGCAATGAAAACCCGAAAATGGTTTCTTTTTACTAAATTCGTTGCCAATTATCCAAACAAGTAAATTTTCTTATGAAGCTTCATAAATATCAAAATTACCTGATATTATCCATAGCCATTGCCATTACTGTTCTTGCTTTTTTTAGCATCCAGAATATTCTTGGCAATAAAAATTATTCAACTGATGTCATAGTCGAATTTCTCTTTAGCCTGCTGGTTTCAATCAATATTGTGCTGGTTAATTTCCCGCTTTTCGATAAAATTAAATCCGGTTTTCCATTTAACCGAAAAATAATTCCATCAATTCTAATAGGATTTTTAATTACCTCTATCACAGCTGCCGCTATTATTACGGTTTGGGTATTTATTTTTTATTTTACCATTAATCCCTTTTGCCAGAACGAAGATATTGAAAGATACGGAATTGCTTATGTTGTATACAACAATATCATTACAGCCGTTGTAATCAATACTTTTGTAGGGGCTTTTGTTGTTATCCGGCACAGTACACGGGAGTGGAAAAAAGCCGCTGTGGAAGCCGAAAAATTCAAACGGCAAAGCATCGAATCGCAATATACCACGCTGGTGAACCAGATAAATCCGCATTTCCTGTTTAACAGCCTGAATGCACTGGCCTCGCTAATACCACAATCGCCGGAAAAAGCGGTGGAATTCGTTAATAAATTTTCGAAAATTTACCGTTACGTGCTCGATGCCAGGGACAAAATAGTATGCGAAATTAAAGATGAACTCGATTTTGCTGATTCATACTGTTTTTTACAAAAAATAAGGTTTGGCGATAATTTAATTATCGAAAAGCAAATTAGTTCCGATTGTCTGAATAAATTTTTGCCTCCCTTATCCATCCAGTTATTGATTGAAAATGCCATTAAACACAACGAAATTTCAAGGGCAAACCCATTGAAAATAAAAATATACAATACAAACGATTTTTTGTTTGTAGAAAACAATTTAAGCCCGAAAGACGTGAAAAGTGAATCGACCGGCATAGGATTGAACAATTTAATTGAGCGATACAAACACCTGTGCAATTCCGAACCCACGTTTAATATCGAAAATGAAATTTATATTGCTAAATTGCCTGTAATTACTGAGGAATAATTATTGCTAATGAAAGTTTTAATAGTTGAAGACGAAGCCATTGCGGCCGATAATCTCGAAAAACTATTGTTAAAATCAGATTCTGCCATTCAAATTCAGGCAAAAACTGAATCGATACGGGAAACTGTAGCGTGGTTGCAAAACCATACCACAGATCTTATTTTTATGGACATCCACCTGTCCGATGGATTGAGCTTCAGCATTTTTGAACAGATTGAAGTAAAAGTTCCCGTGGTTTTTACTACGGCCTATGACCAGTATACCCTGAAGGCTTTTAAAGTTTACAGCATCGATTATCTGTTAAAACCAATTGATATTGAAGAACTTAAAAGAAGCATTGCTAAATTTAAAAACCTTACTCAACTTAAAACGAGCCTGCCAATTGATATTCAATCGCTCATTTCATCGTTGACAAACCAGAAAGAATACCAGAAACGTTTTATCGTTCATGCCGGGCAGAAAATTAAAATGGTGAAAACAGAAGAAATAGCCTGGTTCAAAGGAAGCGATAATGGTACTTTTTTGTGCACATTTACCAACCACCAATATTCAGTTGAGTTTTCGCTCGATAAACTCGAAAACTTGCTCAACCCTGATATTTTTTTCAGGATTAACCGCAACTATATTGTTCATATCGAAGCCATTAAAGAAATGTTTACGCTAAGCAAAAGCCGGGTTGGGATTGAACTTTCTCCAAAACCTGAAGAAGAAACCCTGGTTAGTTTCAACCGCATGAGCAGTTTCAGAAAGTGGATAAACCGGTAATCTAATTCCTTACGTTAAGCTTCTTCATTCATCTTCGGCAAATGTGAGTAAATAACCATTGTTGTCCTCAATTGAAAATTCTGTGGCTCCGTAAAATGTTTTTTCCAGCCCTTTTACAATTTTTACCCTGTCTTTTATTTTAGCGAAAAAATTCCGGATACCTTCTATCTGAATATAGAGCAACAACGAACCACCATCCTTGCGGGATATCATGGGTAAATCGTCGCCCAGGCTTTTAAAGGTCTGAAACATAAAGATAACATTCCCGCATGCCATCATGGCAAATACAAGGTCTCCTTCTTCAGGCACCGTGGTTACGATGTTAAAGCCCAATTGCCTGTAAAATTCAATGGTAGCACTGATATCCTTTACAAAAATGTTTGGTGATACTGATTTCATATTTATTCATTTTTAGTTTAAATTCCAAAATATTGATATGCCCCGGATAATTAAATCTTTTCCCATCTGGTTTTTAATTAATTAGACTTCGTATAAAACTACTCTTAAGCCTTTTTTAAAAGAACCAATACCGTGGCAAGCACCAATCCTGCAACGACATAAATTATCCCTTTTTTAAAATTTGCAGATTGAACAGGAAACATCCAGAAAGAGGAAATTACAAAAAAGAAAAGTGACAAAGCAAAAAACAGGTTGAAGAAAAAAAGCGGTTCACCGGAACGGGATTTATGTAAATTAGTCAGTTTTATTACCACCTCGGGCCATTCCTTAACCGAAAACTTTGCAAAACCAGTTTCCTTATTGTATTCTCCGTTTTCGAAATAAACAAATGAACTGTCTTCTTTTGTAACTTTAAGGTTTCTTTGTTCCAAAGCCTTGCCCAAATCTTTGGCAGCTATTCCCGGTTTTAGCTGTCGCTCCATGCTTTTTTGCGATTTGAGAAAATCGGTATCCCTGAAAGTCATAATAGTACCGCTGATTGCATAAATACTCATAATACCTACCAAAAAAAAGCCCAGGTAGCGGTGAAGAATGCGCATTTGTTTCATATTTTTTAAGATTGGTCAATTTATTTATTGCTTTATTTAATTAAACCGGTATAAGTTTAGTATGTTTTAAAATTAAATAAATTTATTAAAATCAATTTTTAAATTCGGGAAAAGTTTCAGGAAATATAAAGGCAATTACAGGTTAACTGCTTTAAAATCAGACTGGGAGATAAAATAAAAAATCCTGGCTGTTGCCGGATCATGATTGCATTTTGCCCTTAAGACTATTATTACCAGAAATAAGGAATTAATTTAAATTTCGTTTTTTGAGCGTATTCGCTGTAGCCATTTAATTCCTGTATAAGTGTATTATCTTCAAGTTGGATTCGGATTATTGATAAAATCAGCGATAAAAAAACCGGAATTATACTCCACATTGAACCAAATAAAAGCGGAAAACCGATTAACTGAATTGTAGAGCCCAAATAGGCCGGATGCCTGACTATTTTATATAATCCGGTTTCGCAAACAGTATGCCCCCTGTCGGTTTGAATTCTGACCGTACTTGAAAAAAATTTGTTTTGCTGCTGGGCCACCATAAATATAAGTTGACCGGCCATGGTAAGTAAAATACCCAGCAGGTTTAAGGCAACCGGAAATTCCGGCGACCAGTGATAACGTCCGGAATCCAGCCCTGCAATTATAAACATCGCAATAGTAGCTAAGAATGACAATCCCAGAATGGTTTTATCCCACTTCTTCACACCTTCGCCGGGTTTCGAACGTTCTTTAAATAATTCTTCATCCAGTTTAAAAACAGTGTAATTTAAAATCAGCATTAACAAGCCAATTCCGGCATACGCCAAACCCTGCCAGTAATAAAAACTGCCAGCACTAATAAATATGGCCGAAAAAAAAACAAGCATCCCGAAAGCCTGTTTAATGAAAAGATTTGTTTTCATATAATTGATTTTTGGTCTCTCAAAAATACTATTAAACTGCCTGATAAAAAAGAGATTTGGAAGGAATTATTTGTTAAAAAACTTGTGTGATCAGGGTAAAATAATGAATGTTGTTAAAGAACTAATAAAATTAGATAATTTCAAATATATCGCCCCGCCGGAGCTTTTAATATTAAAAATCAATCCGGGATAAAGATTAATAAAATATTATTTTCCGGATGATGTCCGTCAATAATGTAAGTCAATATTGCTTAAAAAGTATTTCGCCCGGTTATCCTTGCCTGTCCACACAGGATGCTCAGATTCCTAATAATTTTGTGCCGGGGGTTGTATATAATCCGATTTTATCTGAAATAAAAATATCATTCTGGTAGGCTTAAATTCAATGACTCCGAAATGTTCTCTGCCATTTCTTCACTTTTAAGTCCGGTAATCATTGCAATTCCCTGTTTAATCTCGCCCATAATTACGGGCATACTATAAATTTGATTGTCAATAGTGAACGCTATTGATTTTCCAATGTTTTGCTTTGTAAAATCCGCCCATTTCTTAGCACCCTCCAAATTAAAATAAATCTCCACATTGTTTCCATTGGCTTTGGTGTTTTTTATTGATGAGATATTCATAACAGTGTTTGGTATAATTCCAACCAGGCCATAATACTTTTGTTCTTTATCGGCAAGATAAATTGTTTTAGCAAGTTTAATGTTTTGCCCGGATAAATCAATTTGTAGAACCATAGAATCTGCGTTTGAAATATAACCAAGAACAGGCTGCTGTTGATTGCTTTCAATCTGAACACCTTTAGATTTGAGGGTATCAATTATTGCAGCAGGAATTTCACCCGGGTTTGCAACCACATGTATCCCAAATTCAACTTTTTTTCTATTTGTATTTGTCTGTGAATCACATGAAATCAGGAAAAATAGAAATGTTATGGACATTAAAAATGTTGTTTTCATAAATTTACTTTTTATTGTTTTTAAATTCTTTAAAATATTCATCAATAGATTTGACATAAATTTCATAAGCATCAATCCCTTTTTGAGTAACTTCGCAAGTTGTTAATGGATAGTTACCTTTAAAAGATTTTTTAATGTTAATATATTCTGCTTCTTTCAACTTTGTTAGCTGAAAACTCAGGTTCCCTTTTGTTGTGTTAATATTTTCAAGCAAAAAACCAAATTCAGCAAATTTTACATTCATCAATAACGACATTATGGCAAGCCTTACCTGTGAATGCAATATTGGGTCTAATTCCTTGAACATAGTATTTAACTTTTACGTTTTGCATACAAATAATGGCCGGGAATAATAAAAGCAATTAACCAGGCAACGGCTTCAATCAGCATTTGATTCTCAAGACTAAGATAAGTACAAAGAAAAGCCAATAGGCCAAATACAATACCTCCGGATATTATTAATCTGTAACGCAAAATCCCTCCGGTAACCACAACTGCAAAGGCCATAAATACCATAAAAACAGGATGTTGCAATGCAGGATTAAATTCATGTATCGTATTAAATATAATCATATTGACCAATGACAGACATACAATTAATGTAATCCAGACATATCTCAGCGAAATACCAATATAAGTAGTCACTTTTTTACTTTTTCTATATATATAATAGATAGTAAAAGCAAATGCGAATACTACCAGGCCTTTAGCAAAGTATTCAAATCCCTTATAGATTTGGTAGGTAGTTACCATATTATTTATCACATAAAATGAAACGTAATTATAAAAAATAATCCATCCCCATAAGATAAACAGAACACCATCGTTTTTAAGTTTTTTTTGAGAAACCTGAATCATTTCTTTAATCACCTGAAATGATTGATTTTCATCAAATGAATCAGTATTTTCCTGCTTTGTTTCCATGATTTTTAAGTTAAATTAATAAAACTAGTCTGCAATACAAACTTAATTAGGTTTGAGATACAAACCAAATATTTTAACAATTTTTTTATTATAAATTTTTTAAGGATGAAATAATCTTTGAATCAGCCTTTTTTAATTGATTGCTGGGTCTTTCGATTAACACAAAACATTTTTTTCGTTTAGGTTGCAGTGGATTTTTAATATACAAATTTAGTAGAATTCATACTGTTGAAACTTCTACAAATAATTCATCCAAGTGTATCAGCCGCTCTTAAGTAAAGCCTGTGCCGGCAGTTCGGGTTTTTATTAATGCAAAAAAGGTTAATACCCGAAGTATTAACCTTTCTGCTACATGTTGGAGTTTCTTAAATATTACTTTACTTTCAACATTCCCTGCATTCCAAAGTTGGTGTAAAGTCCTGTCATAATTTGTTCAAGGTGTTCATTGTATTTCTGAATGTGGTCGGCCATACCAATAAAATCAACCGTTGTGCGGAATGGTTTTTCACCTTTGGGTTTATCTATAAGTTCGGCAAAAGCTTCTGCAACTTTTTGCGGGTCTTGCTGGGGATTGTTTTTTAAAACATTTTCAAAATTATGAAGCGCAGCCTCCGGCACTTTTGCAAAATCACCATAACTCATTTCGCGGCTTTTATCGCCTGGTCTTACAAGATTGTCAGAAAATGCTGTTGGATAACCACCGGGTTCAACAATGCAATTTTCAATTCCAAAAGCTGAAAGTTCTACCCTGTAATTTTCTGCTAATGCTTCCAATGCCCATTTTGAAGCCTGATAGGTGCCATAAAAAGGCAATGCGATTCTTCCAAGTAAACTTGAAGTGTAAACGATGAGCCCGCTTTTCTGTTCACGAAAGTAGGGAACAACAGCCCTGTTCATGCGTTGAACGCCAAAAACATTTATGTCAAATATTTTTTGGAAGTCTGACGGTGTAAAAAACTCCTGCATTCCCAGAACACCCACACCTGCATTGTTTATTAAAACGTCCAATCCGTTTAGTCCGGCAATGGCGGCTTTAACTCCGGTAGTTACGCTGGTGTCATTTGTAACGTCTATTTCAAGTACTTTTGCTCCAGCTTTTCTTAGTTCGTCAGCAACGTTTTTGTTTTTACCATTTATGTCACGCATCGTAGCTGCAACATTATGTCCTTTTTGTAGTAATGTTAATACGGTTAATTTTCCAAACCCACCACTTGCTCCTGTTATTATTATTTTTTTTGCCATAATCTGTTAAATTTTGTTTAAGCAAAATTATTTATAATTAATGGCTTGGATATGGTATTAAGTTCAGTTTATTTGGTATTAAGTTCAGTTTTTAAATTAAGCTCCCGGAATTTTTTTGGTGTAATTCCTTCATAACTCTTGAAAAACTTGGTAAAATTAGAGGGATCAAATGTTAGGGCTTGCGCAATATGTGAAATTGGTTTGTTGGTGGTGAGTATTAATTCCTTGGAAATTTCAATTAATCGTTCTTCATAAATGTCGCATGGTGATTTTCCCAATACTTCCTGAATGGTGTTGCTCAAATGTTTAGGATGTATGAACAGTAATTCTGCCAAATCCTTTATTTCAAAAGTCTTGTCGGCTTTACCTGTTTTAAGGTCCGCCAAATGTTTATCCAGCTCTTGAAGATATTGGGCAACTATCTCCATTTGTCTTGCTGATGCTTTATTTTTTTCCGATGTCATATTGCTGTAGATAATGTTGCTCTTTGTTGTTATTGCCTGACCGCTAATAATTTGGTATTGCCTGAAGCTGTATTTTTTAACACTGAACTTCGATAGAAATACCTGGGTTCAAATATAGGAAAATAGTACTGAAGAATTCCTTCAGCCCTGTTTTGGTCATAACCATGTTATGGGCCGGGTTTCTTGTTGTTTTGATTAATTTAGCCAATTCATCCTTTTCTTTTGAATATTCAGGTGATAGCGTACTTTTCATTCTGGACGAATGTGTACAAATAAAAAAACTGATTTGACAGACAAACAAATATTATTTTTTCTTTTTGAAAATTCTCCTTTTAACTCCATTTAAATACATTAAATGCCAATCTGTTCCTGTTTTTAAAAACATTTTTAAAGTTTTCAATAGGGCTTCTGAATTCAGTAGATTCGCTTTTATCAGGTTTCTTAATTTTCATTGTTTGTTGTAAAAAATAAGGAAGCCATTATGAATCAAACTTTGAAGCATCCCATTCAGCGCCAGCCGGAAATAGATCCGCTCGTCTTTTTCTCATTTCAGCAGCCACCAAAGCGCTATTTCCACCCAGTTCTTCAAGTTTTGAAATTATATTAAGGTAGCTTTTTTCATCTCTGTTCTGACTGAGCTTAAATACATTATCAATTTTTTCTGCTTTAATTTCAAATCCAACTATTGCCGGCATCATTTTACTTAAAAATTCGTCAGGAAGATTGTCATAAACTGTGAGGGACTGAGTATTTCCTTTTTCAAATTTTAAGGTCAATTTTCGCATAAAGACAATTAGTTCTTCATGGGTCATAAAACTAATCCGTCCTTCAATGTGAACACTCATATAATTCCAGGTTGAACCTATTTGCGGATTGCTGTACCAGGAAGCACTTACATAACAACCAGGTCCTGTGAAAACAATTAATGCGTTGGGATTCTCATCGAAAGCCTTATGGTGGTCAGTGTTTCGCATAATATGTCCCTGCAAAAACAGTTCCCCATTTCTTTCATCAAGTAAAACAGGAATTTGTGTTGCAACCTGGGTCCCCGACAAAAAGCTTCCTGTCAAAAAGGCAAACGGATTTTCTTCAATGAAATTCTTAATTGTCTGCCTGTTTTTTTCTTTGAAATATGAAAAACTATACATTTTCTCCTTTTTTTTGTCTGTTGATTTGATGTTCTTTAAAATGCCCGTCCATCTTCAATGGTTTGATTAGCAGATGATTGATGGTTTATTATTATCAGGGTATAAGAAATGCTGAAGCGGTCTATATCCCTTCGCGTAACACTGACACCCTTATTGGCGATATTGTGGGTTAGTGGCTGGCAATCATTCATTTATCAATATTATTTTTAATTTCTATCCAACGTTTTGTCCCAATCTCACTTATTTGTCCTTTTTTTGCAAAATCAAATTCAATCCATGCCCTATGTGGATTTTCAGGAATAACTTTGCCATTTTTTAATTTGGCTTTTAGTGTATTATAAGCTTCATGAAATCGCTTGTCATTCTTTACAATATCATAAAATGACAAAACATAAACATAGTAAAATAGATTATATCGTAAAAATGGGTACTCTATTTTCATAAAAGTTGAACCAATCCCAAAGCTACATGGTCCTATTGGCTGGCGTATCTCCCAATGTTGCAATAAAAAATCTACTCCTTTATTCAATTTTTCTATGTCGTCAGCAGAATTATCTCTATATCGAAAAGCATCTAATACATATAAAGTTGTTCCAGGGTTGCTTGTATCAGTCAATGGAGATTTTCCAAGTTTAACCATCGCACATCTCCAACCGCCATCATTCCATTGGGTGTCAAGCATCCATTTATAGCTTGTCTCCATCCTTTTATCATTTTTTAAACCAAGTCTACCTAATCCTGCAATTATCCGAGCTGTTAAACAAGGAAGTTTTGAGCTTTTGGGTGAATATTTAAAGCAGCCTTCTGGGGTTTGGTAAGAGAAAATAAAATCAATGGAATCTTCAATCTGTGAATTATCATTAATAGAATAACCTATTTCCCCGAGAACTGATAAAGTATCAATGGTCGAAAATCCGAAAGGAGCGTGAATGTCTCCATCTGCTCTTGACCAAAATTGTCCACCATTATCGTTTTGGCTTTGTAATATTTTCTCTATCATTATCTTGTTGTCATTATTGCATGGTGTCCGTTTTGCTTGTCGCCAACATTTGAGCTATGCCTAGGTAAAGATTTAAAAGTACAAAACTTTCGGTTTGTAAGCAGCCAAATTTTTGATTTGACATAAAAAATCCAAACTCAAAAGCCAAATCAAAGATTTACTCCCTTCGGTCGTGGGAATCGTTGGTGGGCTTTCGGGAAAGTACTACCCGTTCAGCCCGCTATGCACCTTTAATTGGGTATAGTCTCTTGTTGTAAATTGTTTCAATTACAAGAATGACATCAGCAAGAAAATTAGTCCAACACAAAAAACTACTAAAGACGAATAAAAATACATTTTTTGGATCGAACCATATCGATTCAATTGTCCCCTCAGAGAAGCAAAATATAGTTCAAGCAAGATAGGGTCATTATAACGTGAATTTAACCATAATTCTCTCGGAGCCATCAAAATAGGGTGACCAATCATTAGAAAAGAAAGAATTTTCAAACTAGTCGTTGAAAAGAAATCACTTGATTTTGTCGCAAAGATAATAACCAATGCAGAGCCAACAGGAAGCAATAACAAGTTTATCAATATTGTCAATATCTTTAAATTTCCCTGCTTAACTATTTTAACATCGTCTTTATTATTGACTATAAATTTGGTATTACATTCTTGACATTCAAACTTACCGGGGACTTCCACATATGCAACCTTAGAACAAAATGGACAATATATTTTTTCTGTCATGGTACTGGTAATTCATATTTTAGGTTAAATTAAAGAATGCAATATTTTTTCCTTGAATAATGTACAACATCTTTGTATCCAAAAGTTCTTAACCAAACATGCGTATATTTTTGTACTTGTATGATACCCTTTCCGGTTTTAAACTTTATTTATGGCTTAAAGTTAACTTTTTCCATCAATACGCCCAAAGGGTTACCAATTAAATTTATTTGGTATGGATTAATTTACATTTTTACAATTCCAATGGTTGCTGATAGAACAATTCCGGTAATTTATTCTACCTGAAAACCTCACTTCTAATGAAAATATTTATTATTGTTTCCTACAAAACATTTTGTAAAAGCAGTTGCACTTCTTCAGGTTTTTTAAAATTGGTTTTATGGGTTTTACTCCATGATTTTATGGCATCCTTCTTATCCGGAAAAGCTTTTACCAACTGGTTTACCGAGTTTGCCCCGTGCATTTCGCCCTCCTTTTTCACCCAAAGTAGTTTAAATGGCGATATATTGTATTCAGACGGAAGACGGAGGGAATTTATTTGTCCCCTGCCGGTTAAAGTGTGAATGGCGGTTGCAGCACCTGTTTCGGTATAGGTACCATAGCCGGCCGGCTTCCCTTTGGGAATCACATTGCATTTATGCTCCACAAAAAATTCCACCGGTTGGTTGGTAATAAATTCATAGAATACCTGCTTTTCTGGCACAAACTTCCTGGTTTCGATAAAAACCGTATCCACCAGGTCGGGGCGCGCAATTTCAAGGTTCTGTCCGCCCCGCTGGAAAATAATTTTTTCGGTAATGGCATTCAGGTTCAACTGGTATTCTTCTGTTATGCCGCTGGTCATCAGCACTTTACCTTTCGTGAATTCTTTAAACACGTAGTGCCCGGAATTATTGTCCTCCTGGGCTTGTAACTTCATACAAAACAAGAGTATAAACAAAAAAATGCAAATTTTCATTTTAATTTTAATTAATGGGATACACCGTAAATTTACCAAGAAATAAAGACAAAGGGACTCTTTTTATAAAAAAAATGAAACAAAACTGGAATAAATAAAAGTTTAAAACCACAATTCCTTTTCAGCGCATTATCTTTTTTGTATATTTGAATAAAACTAACTTAAATCCTTTAATTATGAGAACATTGAGAGGTAAAATTATTTTGCTCGTTTTAATGGCGGGCGCGTTAATTATTTCCAATCCTGATATCAATAAACACCGCGATAAAATTGCCGAAAAATTTAAAGAACAGAATCCTGTTTCGGGAATGTTGGGGGCGGGTGAACTTGTGAAACAAATTGTATCCTACGACAACTATTACCTGTTTTCGAAAGGGAAAATTTCGGTTACCAATGAAAGCATAAGTTTTGGAATTGCCGGATTCGTTATTGTTCCCGGTAATCTCGATTTGCTTAAATACAAAGACATGCTGCCCGAAAATTTGGTTAAATAAATTAAATGTATAAAAATTCAGTTGGTTTCTATAACCTGCACCAGCTCTTTATAGCATTGAGTTAAAAGTGCCGGGTAAAGTCTTTGTTTCAAAATAGACAATCCCGCTTTGTTTTTTTAACCGGTAAATTTCGGATATTCAAATTGCAATTTAATGAAAAAATATTCAATTGAAATTAAATGGGGTTTACTGTTTGCCATAATGAGCTTGTTGTGGATGTGGTTTGAATACCTTTCGGGATGGCACAGTGAACATATTGATAAACAGGAAATGTATACCAATTTTTTTGCTATACCCGCTATTGCTTTGTATGTAATTGCCCTTTTGGATAAAAGGAAAAACTATTACAACGGGCAAATGACTTATAAACAAGGCTTTATATGTGGACTGATAATTACCCTTGTGGTAACAGTTTTAAGTCCGCTTACCCAAATCATCACTTCTAAAATTATTACCCCGGAGTTTTTTCAAAATGCCATTCAATACGCGGTAAAAATTGGGAGGATGACACAAATAGAAGCAGAAAATTTCTTCAATCTTAAAAATTATATTCTTATGGGATTCATTGGCGCTCTTGGGATGGGCATTTTAACAAGTGCAGTTGTGGCCATTTTTACACGTAAAACTATTAAATCTTAAATTATGATAATACTCTACATTATTTTGGGGCTTGTAGCCGTGGTTTTAATTGTGCCTCTTTTTCTAAAAAAAGACTATGCAGTGGTAAAAGAAATTTTAATTGAAAAACCAAAACAACAGGTTTTTGATTATGTAAAATTGTTAAAAAACCAGGACAATTACAGTGTCTGGGCATTGATGGATCCAAACATGAAAAAAGGTTTTTCTGGCATTGACGGAACAGCAGGCTGCATTTCAACCTGGGAAAGCCTTCATAAAAATGTCGGTACTGGGGAGCAGGAAATTAAAGGGATAAAGGAAGGGGAAAGAATTGACTATGAACTCAGGTTTCTGAAACCTTTTAAATCCACAAGCCTGGCATTTATGACTACTGAAGCCGTTTCTGAAAATCAAACCAGGGTAAAATGGGGTTTTAGCGGAAAAATGAATTATCCCATGAATCTTATGCTTCTTTTTATGAACATGGAAGCGGCAATAGGAAAAGATTTTAATACAGGACTGGGAAATTTAAAAAGTATTCTTGAAAAGTAAATCAGATGTATCGGCATCAAATAGTTCTGATGAAAAGTAATATAGCCAAAATAATTATTTTCAATTTAGTTGGAGCAGCTTTGGTATTTTTAAATGCTTGCGAAATTGAAAGCACTCCTACGGATACTGACCTGGAATTGTTTAAAATGGCGAAAGAAACAGAGGGTTTTACCTGGTATAAAAATTCTGCAAATTTATTGCCAAAGAGCATTGGAAGCGGCCATGGTCAACCATTTCTTCGAACAAGATACAACAGTATTGCAGCCAGTTCGCTGGATACAAACGTTATGGTGTCAACTTCTACCACCTTTGCTGCTGGTTCGCTTATTGTTAAAGAACTTTACGAAGAAGACTCAACTTTAACAGTTTATGCAATTATGTATAAAAATCCTTCAGATGTTAATGCCGATGAATATGGATGGGTTTGGAGCAATCAGGCCGCTGACGGTTCTGTTTTTGAACCGGCTTCGAACCGTGGCTTATCCTGCAATGGTTGCCATTCACAGCCCGAAAATATTGACCATACTTTGATGAATAAGTATTTTCCGCTTGTTGGGAAAAAATAATAAGATTCAAATAAGGGATAAAAACCAAAATATCAGGGCCAAAAGTCCTGATTTTTTGTTTTCTGGCAGGAGTTGACTAACTTTGAAACACCAAGCAAAACCTGTTAGTACCATGACAAAAAATTTAATTGTAATTCTTTTTATTCTTGCACTAAAGAATTCTTTTAGCCAGGAAACTTTTTTCAGGATAAACCAGCTGGGATATCCTGTCACTGAAACCAAAAAAGCGCTGCTTATTTCGAAAAATGTTTTTGAAGAAAAAATCAGTCTTTGTAAAGCATCGGATGGTACAGAAGTAGCAAACTGTAAAGTTAATCCGGACCCATCGACACCCTGGCCGCCTTTTAATTACTACTATGAAATAGATTTTTCAGATTTTAAAACGGAAGGCGAATATTTTCTATGTACCGGTCAGGGAGATGTAAAGTCCCAACACTTTAAAATAGGAAATTACCCGTCGTACCAAAAAGAAATACTTCATTTTATGCGCTCGCAACGCTGCGGATACAATCCGGAAATTAAACAGGTTTGCCACACCCACGATGGGCTTACTTTTTTTGGGCCTGTGCCTGATTCCAGTTACCTGGATGCTTCAGGAGGGTGGCACGATGCTGGTGATCAGCTTAAATACCTGATTACATCGAGTAATGCCACCGCCCGTTTATTATTGGCCTACGAATGGTGCCCCGATAAATTCGCAGATGAAGTAAATTCACTCGGGCAGCCTTTTCCGAATCAGATTCCAGATGTGCTTGATGAAGCAAAATGGGGCCTCGACTGGATTCACAAACTCCACCCTGCTCCGGGACAACTTTACCATCAGGTGGCCGACGACCGCGACCATCGTGGATTTAAAATGCCTGATAATGATAATTCTGACTATGGCTGGGGAAAAAACAGCTACAGACCGGTTTATTTTGCTACAGGGAAACCCCAGGGAGCAGGTAAATACAAGAGCGAGGCTACCGGTGTTTCAAATATTGCCGGACGGTCGGCGGCAGCTATGACCATTGCCTACCGGATCTGGAAAAATATTTTAAAGGACAAAGTTTATGCAGACAAATGTTTGCAGGCAGCGCTGGATTTATACCAGATGGGAAAAAAGCAGGAAGGCTACCAACAAGGTAACAGCTATGGCGAACCTTACCGTTATTACGAAGACACCTGGGCCGATGACATGGAATGGGCAGCTGCAGAATTATACAAAGTCACCCGGAATCAGCAATATCTTAAAGATGCCATCAGGTTTGCAAAAATAATAAATACTGCTTCGTGGATGGAAATGGATTCGGCCAGCCATTACCAAATGTACCCTTTTATAAACATTGGGCATTATGCACTTTGGGAAATTGGCGATGCAGCAACCAAAAAAATGGTTTCGGAATATTACAGGCATAACCTTGAAAAAATAAAAGCCAGGGCATTGAAAAACCCTTACCAGGTTGGACATATTTTTATATGGTGCTCAAATAACCTTGCTGCTGCTGTGATAACCCAGGTTATTCTTTATGAAAAAATGACCGGCGACAGGCAGTTTCATTTTTTATTGAACACTCACCTCGACTGGTTATTGGGACGAAATCCATGGGGAACCAGTATGATAACTGGTATTCCTGAAAATGGCGATTATCCTTTGGATGTGCATATGCCTTTTTGGGTATTAAAGAAAAAATCCATTTCAGGAAGCCTGGTGGATGGACCACTCTGGGAAACGATACACGGAAAAATGCTAGGGATTAAACTTAATGAACCGGATGAATACGATAAATTTCAGCCACCTCATCTGAAATACTGGGACGATTATGCGGATTATTCTACCAATGAGCCCACAATGGACGGATCAGCGGATATCCTGTTTTTTATGGCTTTTTTCAGCGGGCACAAGTAAAATCAATTATCTTCTGACTGCTTCTTGAAAATGTTTATTCAAGGCAAAAACATCCAGGTTTAGGAGAATAATCTTTATCTGAAAATTTATTTTCAAACCCGGATAAACAAATGATATTTGCTTTCCTGCAAACATTAAATACGATTTTTCCTGTAACCTGTTTCACCTGGTTCCCATCGGGCGTGCTCATGATAAGCGAAGAAGGATTCAAGGTAAGATGATTTTCGTTCCACAAATACTTACCTGTTATATTGTAGCCGGCCGCCACACTAAAAGTAAAGTTTCCATCTTTGTTAAAGGTATACGAAAAGGAAGGAGGAGTTTCTGATAGTTTAACAATATCGTCTTCACAAACAGTTAAACTGCCTATAATTGGTTCATTTAATGGTGTAAATAGCGACATGCTGGTCTGACTGCCAAAAACCCAGCCCTGTTTTCCGTTAAAATCAATTTTGTACCAGTAATCGGGCAGGTTTTTAACAAACATCATTTCACTTTTATCGATAATTTTGCATTCATCACCTTCATTGAGTTTCATAACCACCTGTCCGGTTACAGGTAAATCTCTTATCCAGATATCTTTTCCGTGAATGATGATTAGCTCCTGGTTACCGATTTCAGGATCTTTTTGGGCCGGTTCGGGGTTTGCAACAACAGAATCAGTATTTTCGTCATTTGCTTTATTGCTATTTCCGCTATTCTGGCACGAAAGGCAGAAAGTAAAAATACTCCAGAAGAACAGCAATTTGGGTAGATTACATTTTACCATAGTTGGTTCATTCAGTTTGTTAATTATTTATAAGAATTTCTAAATATTCCCGGTTTAATTGAGGCTTAAAGCAGATAAATTTTCCAAAATCATAGCATTAAGATGTTTTCAATCCTACATAAATAACAATTTATCCATAATTATCAGTTACAACCACAGGAAGCTTTTGAATCAGTACCCGGTTTGGCACCCTCAGTTGAATATCCGTCCTTTTTCCACCACTCCAGACCGCCAATCAGTTCTTTCACCCTGAATCCCAGTTTTGACATATTTAAGGCTCCTTTGGTTGAGGCATTGCATCCAATACCATCGCAATAGGTAACATAGAGGTAATCCTTGTTAAACCCCGATGTGGAATCACTATTCATATTCCGGTGAGGCAGGTTAATGGCCCCGGGAATGTGTTCCTTCTCGTAAGCTTCAGGTTTTCGGGCGTCAATAACTACGATTTTTTCACCCGCATCCAAAGCTGATTTTAAATCTGATGGATCTGTTTCAAATTCCAGTTTTTGTTCAAAAAAGTTGATTTGGTCTTTCATTCTGCATTTTTAGAAAGGTTATGTTTCAAAAATAATAAATCTTTAAAAGAATGCATTTTGGTTAATTAGAAGAATACTAGTGTTTCTTTATGATAATATTCTGCATTTAGTTATTGCAGATAATTTTGAGGGCTAGTTTGTAATTTTAATTTGAACTTTTAATTACAAAACCATTCCCACTTTATGATAAAAACAATTTGCTATAATTTTCTGATTACAAGCTTTGTTAAGACTGCTTTCTTAAATGACTGGTTAATTTCTGTAAGAAATTTAAATTTTTCGTATGGTAACAGGTTCGTCTTAATCGTGTATTGAGAACTTACCATTATGCTCTTATCTGACATTTCCCTTGAACTGACAGAGTAGGAACCAAACTCGTTTTCAACATTATAATTGAAAGCCCCTGAATTTATTTGTTTTACAGGCTTGTCAAAGTAAAAAAACACCTGTACCATATCAGTATAAATAAACTCAGGAATTACATTAAAAATCCTTTCCTTATCAGGCAGATTTATAATATCGTGGAATATCACGTCTTTGAGTGAAATGGAGTAGAGATTGGTATCTATCGTTTCTATCAGGTTTTTTATCTCACCTTTGTTTACCAGTTTAAATTCAAAGGGATAACTACGCTTGAATTTTTCAACATAGGAAGTGTCTTTCTGGTAATTTTTATATAGATCATCGGTTACTGTTGCATAATAGAGATTCAAATCCCTGTTTTTATCCATCAGACTAAAAAAGGTTCTGTATTTGGTTGACAAGGCACCACTAAGCTTGATGTTATTTTTATATTGATTGGTTAAATCATCCAAATTAATTGTTATTGAATTCTGCTGTGTAATATAATTTGAATTTACCTTGCCTTCAGGAAGGAAAACTGTTTTTTTCTCAATATTAAAATCATATTTCTGTTTATAAACTTTTTTTATAAAATCTGCCAGATCAGGAAGACAAAGCGAAAATGGTTTCGTTTTATCAATAGTATGTTTCATCATTATAGCATCGGTACCTAACAGATTGTTTGGTAATTCATCAATTTCGAAGCTTTGAATTTCATCGCCCGGAAATACGAAGTGGTTTTTTCCGTTTTCATCAATATAAATGAAAAAAATATCTGTTGCTTCATCTTTTCTTATATCGTCATAATTAATTGGATCTTTATATTTATTGCGGGCAAAGCAGATATAATAACTGATTCCCAGGTCTTCAAATATTTTTTTATATAACCGCATAAGATTTAACTTATTAATATAACCTGCTTTAAGGAAATAACCCGATGAATAGGCCATTTCAAATTCAGACATTGCATCTTTAACAACCATATTATCTCTTATATCATTATACAAAACCTTGAATTTTAAAGTTTTGGTAGAATCTTTATAATCCTTGAGCAATTTACTTTTCCATTTTTTGTAGTAATTTTTATTGAGTGGAATTAGATTTACTTCGCTAAAAGCAAAAGTATAGGTAGTTTTATAAATAAAATCCCAGTCCATTTTCAAATTCTTAACCTCCCCGGGTATTACCTGGAAATAAAAAAAAGGCATTTGCGATTGCAAATTGGACAATTCGGAATTGTATAAGGAAGGAATATTTTTCTGGTTGAATTTACAATTTACATCAGTTTCTGTTGCGTTGGCCTCAGGTTTTCTGAAATTATTGTAAAGCTTGTAAAATATCTCCATATCCCTTGGGACTCTTACCAAGTAATCCGCATTAAGGATTGGAATTTGTGCATTTAAAACAACTTCGCCTGAAAGGTTAGTAGGCTTAAAACCTGGCGTTTTATAACTATAAACATATTCTATAACGTCCCCTACCTCCACATTTGGAAATGCAATTTTTATTTTCTGGCTTAAGAAGTCTTCCGAAAATAGGGTACCCGAAGTATTCCGTGCATTAGCTTCAACAATATCGGCAGAATCAATAAAGAACTGACAATGATTAGTTTTAATTACTCTTCCATCCAAAACTTCGATGCTGGATCCCATCTTTAATAAAAATTCCGGATTGGCATATTTTTCCAGTCCATTCAGTGTTAAAATCTTCAACTTAACGTATTTAAAAGTTATTAACTCATAATCATTACTGGATACTGCATCCGGAAGTGAAAAATAGACTTTCGCAGGCTCAACGCTTAGAACATCTATCTGGTTTAGGATAATTGCGTCTTCGGTCAATAAATTTTCAGGGATATCTGGTTCAACAAAGTAAGGAAGTTCCCAAGAATATGGCCTTCGTTGTGCATTAAGGTTACAAACAAAAACAGCTATCAAAATGACAAACAAGATAGATTTACTTAATAATGATTGCTTTTTGGGAATTATAGAGTGAAAGCATTTTGTTAATTTCATAAATATTAGATTTATTGATGATAACTTCATTAATGCTGAATTCATAATATATTTTAAGTTTAGTTTTATCTGTTTTAAATGCATTCATTTTAAACAAAATATTAGGTGCACTAAAGTCAATTGGTTTGAAAATAACTTCGTTAACCGGTATTTGAAGATCAATGGTTACTTCAACCGTATTGTTGATTGTGTTTTCGAGAAATAATTCATCCGAGATAGAACTTCGGTATACCAGCTGGGGAATTGGAAAAGGAAGAAACGAAAGCAGCAGGTACTTTTTATCACCTACTTGATTTAATATATTCCCTTCCAATTCTGAATTTCCGGTTAATTTTATGCTGTTCTCCGATTCTTTCAAGGCAATGTTGTTGTAATCAATTGCAGCTGAAGCAATTTCTAAATCAGATTTAAGGAGATAACCGAAATCTTTGCCTGAAAAGGTATTCTTAAGGTATTTAATAAAATAAGCACTCAATCCAATGTATTTTATTTCAAAGTCTCCAAGAAATTTATTATTGTCGTATTTAAGGTTATAAAGCATTGATTTATTGTTCTTTTCGCAATTCAATACCGGATATTTAAAGTATTGATATCCATTTTCTGTAATTATAAATAAATTCCTTCCCTGAAGCGACAATAAAGGAGCACCCATTTTGTTAAAATCGTCGGTAGCATCAAGGAATAACCATGAAGTGTCCTTTATTACCGCACATACAACGTGATTTGCACTAGCTAGTGAGGGAAAGTCAAAAATATTTGCAGTATTACCAATATTTGTAAGTGCCAGACTTGCATTGATGCCTTTGTATTTTAATAGCTGGCATAGTAAATTGGCAACATCTTTACAATCCCCTTTCTGACTTGAAATAACCGAATTTACATCATGAGGCTGAAAAGCCCCTATGCCTTTATAAAGTCCTACATATCGGATTGATCGCTGAACAAAAGAATAAAACCTGTCTATTATGGAATCTTTATCTGATAAATTATTGGTAAGGCTATCTGCCAGTTTTTTTGATACAGGTGAAAGTATGCTTACAGGTTTTAGTAATTCATTATACCACTTCCTGAAATATGCATTTTCGTTGTTTTTGTATGATTCAGGCGTTACCAGGATTCTGAGCTCGGGATTTCTGATAAGTGAATAATTTTGTTTGAATGCAGTATAGGGATTCAGTGGTTCCGCGGGTTGCGCAACAATTCGATAAACCAAGAAATTATTTTCGCTTTTGCTGCTGTCAATACTTAAGTATTTAAGTAGTTCCGTATTCACCTTGTTAAATATCATTTGATAACCTGGAGGGATTTTTATAAAGTATTCAAATGTGTCCACCTCATACGCCTGGTTTAATTGAATATCGCACAAATACATTAATTCATCAGAGTGCTGCTTGTATTTGCAGACATATTTCATATTAGGCTCGCATTCAATCAATTTATACTTTGAATCGAGGTAGAAAAACTCATTTTCAATGTCCAGATCAGAAATTAAATAATTGAAATCCGGGAGTATTTTTTTCTTATTTACTCTGAACAATTTCAAGTCATCAATTGGATACAACCCGTTATAATCAATTTCAACCAGGTTCCGTTCAGGATTTGTCGAAAATTCTATGCTGGTTTCGGAATAGAAACCTTTGGCCGAATCAATCACCGTAATTGTCTGTGTTTTTTTGTGAATTCGGGCTATTTTGGATATCTGTGAATAAATAAAACTGCTGTAAAAAAGCAAACAAGTGAGAAGGATTAATTTCATTATAGGTTAATTTTAATAAGAATCAGTTTTATTGGATTTTTTATCTTGTTTTTGGCTAAAAAATTATAAAAGTTTGCAGGTTGATTTAACCAAAGCTATTTTTTTAATCGGGGTGTGACTTTTATTTGAAAATTTATAACTTTCAAATACTGGTCACATCCAGACTTTTCAATAGTTAATTTACAGATTACACTTTTTGCGCCATCGGCACCAAATCAGTAAGTTCGGCAATGGAAACAGGCTGGCCTGAATAAATGCTTTTACGTGCTGCAATACCTATAAGAATTGAAAAAGCACCATCGCGAACCCCTGCACTTTGCCTGTATGGATCGTTTTGGTCCGGCAGAAAAATTTTGTCCTTCATGCGCTCGTCGCCGCCTCCATGGCCGGCTTCCTGGTTCGAAATTTTAATAATTTCGCGCTTCCCGAAATTTGTGGTCAGGTGGATTTCATCAAATGGTTCTTCCTGCCAGGGCTGGCGTTCCTTTATCCAGGCTTCGAGCCGGCCTTTGGTCCCGTTAAAGGCAATCCGGTAACCCTCATAGGGTGAATAAGTTGTTAATGAGTAACTTACGTGTACCTTGTTGGCATATTTAATGGTAGCCGCCATTTTATCGAAAATATTAATGTCTTCGCGGAAAACACAACCATCGCGATAGTAATTGTCGTATTTTTCGTTATCAACATAAAGGGCCATTAATTCTTTGTCTTTGGTAATATCCCAGAAAAAGGGGCAGTTTTTTGCATGTTGGCAACCCCGGCATTTTTCACCTCTGAAAGTACTGTTGGCCCCATACAATTCAAGGTTTCCGGTAGCGAAGACTTCAACAGGGTCAGAATCTATCCACCAATTCAAAAGGTCGAAATGATGGGTAGCTTTGTGGACAAGAAGGGTTCCGCTTTTTTCGCGCAGGCGGTGCCAGCGTCTGAAATAATCTGCACCATGATAAACATCAAGATACCAGTGAAAATCAACAGAAGTTAATTTGCCAATGGATCCGTTTCTTAAAAGCTCCCACAATTTTTGCCGATGAGGAGAATAACGGTAGTTAAAAGTAACGATTACTTTTTTCCCTGTTCGCCTTTCGGCATCAATAATTTCCTGGCATCTGTCTTCGTCGGTAGTCATTGGTTTTTCTGTGATTATATCGGCTCCAAGTTCCATTCCACGAACGATATATTGATGGTGAGTTGCATCCACACTGGTTACAATCAGCGTATCCGGTTTGGTTTCGGCCATCATTGTTTCAAAGCTGGTAAAAGTCGGGCAAGTTAGCCCGCAATATTTTTTCACTGTTTCAACCCTTCCGGGATTGATGTCACAAAGCCCGACAAATTCAACGTACTGTCCATACGATTCAATAACGGGCTTAATCCACATACCGGCAGCTCTTACACCTGTACCGATGACTGCCATTCTTCTTTTAGCATTTTCACTGGTCAACAAATTTACAGGGCTAACTGATGTTAAAACAGCACCTGCTGCAAAAGCTCCGGTAGTTGTTAAAAAATCGCGGCGGTTTAGAACGGTTTTTTCCATAATAACAGATTTTAGGTTAGTGATTTAAATATTTTTTAATTACAATTTTATAAATATTTTTTTCCTGTACAGCAGCCAGGCGGGAATAAAATTCACACCAACATACAACAATGCATAAACCATGCTTACAAATTTGGGTGCAAGCCCCATTTTTTCAGAAAATAAAACCATAAAATGGTTATTCAGGCTGTTTCCTCCCAATGGCAAATAGTAAAAAACTATGGTAAGCAGCGATGCCAGTACATAAGCAGTGATGGCATTTGAACCATAAATTACCCCAAATTGAGTCCAGTTTTGGTGGCCCAGTATATCAACCACGAAAATCAGCGAACCCAGGGTCATTAAAGCCAGCCCGGAGGTAAAAAGCACATACGAACTGGTCCAGAGGTTTTTATTTAATGGAAAGTTCCAGCTCCAGATAGTTCCTAAAACGGTAAGGCAAAAACCGGCAATCATCATGTAAATTACCTTCTGTTCCCAGCTTCGTTTGCTTAAAAGGAAAGTCCCGGTTAACATACCAGTAATTGTGGTTGCTATGGCAGGTAAAGTACTTAACAAACCTTCTGGGTCCCAGGTACCCTCCCACATTTTACCAGGCAGAAATTTGCTGTCGAACCATGCTGCCAGGTTTTGACCGGGTTCGAACATTACTTTTCCATACCCGGGAGTAGGAATCAGGGTCATTGCCAGCCAATAGGCAACCAATAAACCAGCTCCAATTAAGGCTTGTGTACGCCATTTGGTTTTTAAAAACAGGAACCCGCAAATAAGGAATACCAGTGAAATGCGGTGTAAAACGCCTGTATATCTTATTTCGGTAAAATCGAAACCTTTTGAAGTATCGGCTAAAAAAGCAATAAGCGGTTGAAGAATATGGAGAAACAAACCCACCGTATAAATTTTCAATGCCCTGGAAACCAGTTTTATATAAACCTGTTTGAGTGGTGCGCCAGACTCAAGCCTCCGGGTATAAGAATAGGCTATGGCCACACCCACAATAAATAAAAAGAAAGGAAAAACCAGGTCGGTAGGCGTTATTCCGTTCCATTTGGCATGCTCAAGGGGTTCGTAAACATGTTCCCAGCTGCCCGGATTGTTAACCAGTATCATGGCCGCGATGGTAAAACCCCTGAAAGCGTCAAGTGAAATTAAGCGTTTTGTTTCCATATATTCAAATAATTATTGATTCAGTAAAATTATTGATTTTGTGAAATATAAATAACAAATAATGGATAATAATTAATGATTCGAGGGTTTTTGCAGCGTGGGCAGGAAACTACACTTCAATTGTTTCTCTATTAAATATCAGGATAATACTAATGGGCTAATCTTTGAATTCAATTGTTTTTACCAGCGTCATCTTGTCAGAATTTTCTGCACGGTTTGAATAAAAATTTCTTTTTTTCTTTGTTGGCGAAGGCTTTGAAAATTATCCAATTTAAAATCCAATAAATAAAATTATTGCATTTACAAAAACAGCCGGAATACTAATTTTTATTTCATTTTCTACCAGTTAATTTAATTTGAATTATGTCTTTAACCGATACCAAATACAAGAGGTTTTATTTTTATTACATTAGTTAAATCAGGATAAAACGTTTCCGGAATTAAAACTTAGCAAATTAATATTTAGCGGATGAAAATAGCAGAAAATGAGATAGAAATTGTATTTAGCAATGAGGCGATTTAATTTAGATTATTGCTCTGTCAAACCTAAACCTATGTAGATGAATTATAATTTCAACAATCGATTTTACGAAATTTGTAGTAAAATCTGGCGCAGACCATCGAAGTCCGCACCAGAAACAAGCAAGTTTATTTAAATTGTTTATTGATAATTTGTATCCATTTTTCAAGCAAATCAAATTCGCCCGATACCTGGAAATCGCCGTTTTCAACATTGTAAAATTCCAAATACAGAACAGGCTGTTTTGGATTAACCGGTGAAAAGGCAAGTTCTAGCTTGTCAGTTATCCTGCTTTTACTGTTTTGACCGTTAATCGATCGGGAAGTTTCATTTAAATGGCATCTGTTGTATATACTTAAATCCACTACGAATTCAAACTTCTTTTTCAAATTTTGAAAAAATAACATTTTCGCGGATGTATCTATTCCAATCAGGTTATCGTGTAAAACTTCACACTCGTTAATGTTATAATTATTCTTATTGACGAATTTCAAAAAATGTTCAATTTTTTTCTTCTTTTTCCTGGTTTGCAAATAATGGCTGTACCAAACCAATAGTATAATAACTGAAATCAGAACAGCTAAAATAATAATATCTATAATTATGCTCATTGGCTTTGTTTTAAAAATTAATTAATAATCAAACAGTTATTAAAACCGTTAATTAGCTTAACAAACCGGCGAATTCAATGTTTTACAGAAAAGATTTCTGAAAAGCATTGTGCAGGCTCGATTCTATCCGGCTTTAACAACAAAAAATATTTTAATGTAAGTTTCCGAGTCAATCAGAATTTGATTGAGAATATGATATTTTCTATCCTAGACCTGTTGAACTTCAAAACATAAATATTATGTTATTTACTTATATTTCAATTAGTCTAAAGGCCCACTCACGGAATTAAAACTGGTAAAATTAACCAGGGGGTTAAAAGAAAAAATGGAAAGGAAACAACAAAACTGCCTTTTTTAATTTAAGGCATATGTAGCGGTTGTTGGATTGGTAGCGGCTTGAAAACAGATAGAAAGCATTTTTATCCATTTTGGCTAACCCATCTCCTCCACAATATGAATTTAAAACGCGTTTTATTAACGGATTACCAATTAAGTTTACTTTTTCAGGAAGTAAAGAAAGAAATGGAGAATTACTATAGTTCCGAAAATAGAACGTTGGATCGGCTTCTTTTTGATTACCTGATAAATTAAAATACGAATCATCAATTCCATCTAATTTACTGAAATATACTGCACTAAAGGTAGAGCAATAAATTAAAGCAAGTAAACTAATAAACCAAATGCGATTCTTCATTTTCATGCTGCAAATATAAGTTATTTTACAAAGCAAAAAAAATGCAGGCTTGCTGGTTTATAGTGCTTTGCTGGAAAAAAGCAACGTGTATGAAACCCAAAACATGAATATTTCTTTAAAAAGATCAACGGTTTATTTCTGTAAAGGCAAACTCAGCAACTTGTACATTAATTCAAAACGATTACTTAACCTTATATCGCGCGAGGAGGCGTTAATCATGAGTTCAAATTCGCCCGTTTCGGCAACCCATTCTCATTTCTGGTTATAAAAGGGCAACTTTTCCCTGTAGATAATAAATTGAATGGTTTTGGTTTCGCCCTTTGACAATTTTATTTTGGCAAAATCTTTTAGTTTCATTGCAGGGTGTGCAATTAAGCCCATAAGGTCTTTAATATATAGTTGTACAATTTCTTTTCCATCATACTTGCTTGTATTGGTTATGTTTTCTAAACTTCAATTTTATCGCCTGGTTTAATTTTTTTCTTATCCGGTTTTAGTTCAATGTATTTAAATTCTGAATAAGTGAGCCCGTTTCCGGACTCAAACCAGTATTGGATGGATAAATCATTGCAGGTGGCTAGTTTAAACCATTGTGTATCAAATCGTTTACATCTAAATAGAGTTTAAATAGCAAAAAGTTGATATAAATAACTGATAAATTGGATTAATAGGTATTTTTATATATACGAAAACCTTGTTTATCAATTAATTTATCATGGATTTTATAAATAACGTGGGTCCTTTTTTAATAGAAAAATTAATTTTAAATAACTTGCTTTATAACTTTTTTATATTGCATATTGTTTGTAATCTCTTGCGAAATATTTGATTTATAGTAATATAAAACATTTTATTTTTTAATTGAAAATCAAGTCAAATTATTTCTGGTAAAATAACCTATCAACTAACCGCAAAAGCATAAAAAAATGAAAAATCTTGCCGGAATTCTTTATCTGTTCGTATTCCTTTTTTTGTTGCTGACAGTAATTGGTTTTTTCAATACACTTTTCAGTTTAAACATGGTGAATAAATTCAACGTTCCTTTTCCCGAAGATTGGGTTTCGGTAATTGTATTCTTAGGTTTGTCCATCTTTCTTTTTTTAATTGCATTAATATGCGGTTCGGATAAAATAGCAACAAAATATAAAGCTGCAGTTTTAATTTCAATTCCGGTAATTATAGTATTATTAATAATATTGGATAAAGATACAAACCCCAATAATAAATTCAATAATGCCTATAAACTGGCTGAAGATAAAATTCTTCAGGGTGATTATAAAGGGGCAATTGTGGAATATTCCAATGCAATTGAGGCCGATAGTATTCAATATGTATATTATATGCGAAGAGGGGAAGCAAGGGAACATTCTGACCAGTTTGATTCTGCCCTGATGGACTATACCAGGGCCATTGAATTAAATAAATATGACAGCTATCTTTTTTATTTAAGAGGGAAACTAAAAATAAATTTGAAAGATTCAGTTAATGGATTAAAAGATTTACAATTATCGGAATCAATGGGAGGTGAATCGGCTAAACTTCTATTAAAATCTTACAAGTAAAAAGCCGGTAAATAATTATAAATATGGCATCCGATAGCACATATAAAAAATTCTAAAATATTGATTTGAAAGCTAATTTTCTATGAATATTCAAGCCAATACTTATGATTGGTTATTTTTTTATTTATGATAAATTCAATGGTTGTAAGTTATAATTTTAACAATTTTCCATTCTCCTTTTTTAAATTCCCAGATATGCACAAACTTAAAGGTACCGCAATCCGGTTTGCCATTTTCGGTATGGCAAAAAGTGTGCTGGCCGGTTTCAATGGCACCAAAATCTTTAATGGGGTACACTTCGAGCGTTTCGCCGACAAGGTTTCGGGTTAAAATGTAATTGCCTTTAAAAAGGGACTGAAAAGCTTCCATGGATTGTTTATAATTTCTTACCCCAGTATTGTCCTGGTAAATAACCAGTTCCGGTGTGAAGAAATTTTTAAACTTTTCAAAATTCCGTGCGTTAAAAGCCACAAAAAGCAAACTGTCCTGTTTTTTAATGGTATCATACAATGCCTGGCCTTGTGGCAGATTTGAAACCTGCCCTAATTTGTTCTGATGTACACATGAAATGAACATTAAAGCTATAACGAAGGGAAAAAATGATCTGAAAACAGTTTGAATATTTATTTTCATTTTGAATCAGTTTCTGGTAGTTTCATATAACATTGTAAAGCGCATGGTTTAAATCAAAAAGCCGGAATTTAATCTGAACAGAAAAGCAAAGAATTTAAAACCATCTTTTTTTCCAGAAATAAATTAGCATCAAAATAATGGTAGAGAGCATAATTCCCCAGATAGTATAATATCCCCAATGCCAACCTAATTCCGGCATATACTTGAAATTCATTCCATAAACGCCAACAATAAATGTTAATGGAATAAAGATGGTAGAAATAATAGTAAGGGTTTTCATTACCTGGTTCATTTTGTAACCCTGAAGCGAAAAGAAAAGGTTCGTTGCACTTTCCAGCCTGACGGTAAGAGTATAAATTTCGTCCAGCAACCGGCTGCTATGATCCCTAAGTTCGTAATAATATTTAAGGTGCCGGTCTTCAATAAAACTTGTCCCCTTTTCTATAGCCCCGATTGAAGTTTTAAAAGGTTCCATGTTTTTTTTAACAAAATGAAGTTGCTGTTTCAGTTTTTCGAGTTGAATAATGGTATCGGGATGGGGATTAGTTTTTGGATCTATACTTGAAATTTTCAACGTTTGGTCTTCAATATTTTCAACGGTTTCGTAATAATTATCAAGAATTGCCCCTAATAATGTAAATAGTAAATAATCGGCAGTCCTTTCTCTTATCACACCATTACTATCGCGGATTTTTTTCCGGATATGTTCAAAATGATCTCCCTTTTTTTCCTGGAATGACAGTAAAAAACTATTTCCAAGCACAAAACTTATTTGTTCAGAATCGAGTTCTTCAGTCCCCGGCAATATTGACCGAACCGAAAACTGAATGTAATTTTCATACTCCTGAAGTTTAGTGCGTTGTGTGGTATCCAGAATATCCTGTAAAACCAGTTTATGTATTCCAAGCTTCGCACAAATGGTTTTTATCGGAACTGAATCATGAAGTCCATTAACATTTAACCACGAAACATTGTTTGGACTGGCAAACTCGATAAAATTAATTTTCGAAAAATCGTGCAATTCCTTAACCTTCAGTTTGTCATACTCAAATACCTGGATATAATATTCATCGAGATACTTCTCACCAATAAACTCAATATGTTCAGGGTCGTGACTTTTTTTCCTCTTTTTACGCTTCATATTTAACAAACTAAACGACAGGCAATTTAGGCAATTTATTTCAATATGGGATGATGTTTTTTTAGGTTATACAAGATATTTGGGCTTAATTACATCAAATCAGGCAAAAAAGGGATAAATGTTTGTATTCATTTTATTGAACTTATTTATAATTTGAATTTGTAGGATAAAGAAAACATTTTAGCGATATTGGTTGTTTAATAATAAAATGATTTTACAAAATGAAATACACTGCTGTAATTTTAATGATTATGTTCTTATTTGGATCATGCAAATCAACAAATACGCATCTTGAAGTAGTTAAAAGCGTTGATTTAAAAAAATACGAGGGAAAATGGTATGAAATAGCCCGTCTTCCAAACTCCTTCGAAGAAGGATTGGAGTGCGTTACCGCAGAATACACCTTATTGGAAAACGGTAAGGTAAAAGTGCTCAACACCGGTTATTCTGCTGCCAATCGTTTAAAAATTGAAACCGCTTCGGGTATGGCATATATTCCGGATAAAAATGAACCGGGAAAACTGAAAGTAACATTTTTCTGGCCTTTTTACGGAAATTACTGGATATTACACCTTGATGAAAATTACCGTTTTGCACTGGTTGGCGATCCTACTTTAAAATATCTTTGGATATTGGGCCGGGATAAAATAATGGATGACCAAACGTATAGCATGTTGGTTTCGAAAGCGGCGCAATTTGGTTTTGATGTTGAAAAATTAATTAAAGTAACCCAGGATTGCAGTAACTGAGCTGCATACGTTTAAAAGGAAGAAATTAAAAAACTGGTAACACGATAAAAATTAAAATAATGACAAAAAGTTGGTAAATTTGAGATTGAATTCTAATTTTCTTCAATCATGAGATTTTCGAACTTAACAGAAGATTTAAGGCGTACAGTGAAAGAATGGGAAAAGATTCTATTAAATCTTGACGAAACTGTTTTTTCAGGCATTGAAAACCATCAGGGGCGAACCATTAAACAGATTATTGGTCACCTGGTTGATTCTGCCTCAAATAATCACCAGCGCATTGTGAGGCTCCAATACAACCAAAGCCTTATTTTTCCTGATTATACAATTAACAACGATACCTGGATACGTATTCAGCACTACGCGGATGAAGACAAGAATATTCTTTTACAACTTTGGAAATATTATAACCTTCACCTTGCTTATATTATTGATAATGTGGATGAATTTGAGCTGAACAACAGCTGGCTCAATGGCGAAAACGAATTACTGACACTCACCGATGTGATTAACGGATATTTCAGTCATTTTAAGCTTCACCTTGGCGAAATAAAGAACATTATTTTAACCGACGCCAATGAGAAAAACAGGAAATAGGCGAAGGGCTAGAAAAATTTCTCAAAAATCAGGTTTAAAATTTCAACTGCAATAAGGATAATGATAATCCATTCGAGCGACGAACTATGCGAATGTTGGTTTAAATCTTTAAAAATTTCAAGGTTCTCTTTTACCACATTTAAATTTTCCTGAAGACTCCTGTACCTTAGGCTTATATCAAGCTCCCGGCTCATATCTATATCAACCTGGTTTAAAAATTCGTTGTTCCATGCAATTTTTGGACTGTCGAAAATGTAAAGGTTATTCACAATTTTATTCCGCAGATTCAGTGTACGACCAATGTATTTCAGCAGTTTTTTCCCTCTGATTGTAAATACACCTTTTTCTTCGAGTTCGTCAGTAAATTTAGAAGTTTCGGACAAAAGAATGTTTGACTGGAGCGTATAATATTCAAGGGCTGCCGACTGGGCAATGTTCAGCATCAAAATTTTAATCAAATCCAGATTAAGCTCATTGATAACTATCTTGTCGAACAAGACTTTATATTGTGCCTCGGGTAAAACTTCAACATCGTAAAATTCGCCGGTAAGTTCAATATTCCCGATTTCCAGAATATTCCTTATCAGACCGATAATATCGGTTTGCTGAATCGAATCAATTCCAAAAAAAACAATACTGCCATAATCAAATACCTGGAAATATTTGTTTGGGTCTTTTTGGTAAACCAGTTCAGTAGGATCTTCGTAAATACAGTTAAAAGCGAGGCTATTCTTTAAATTCTTCAAATCCAGCCTTTCGCCGAGATGATAGCCGGCAATATTGAACCTATTCATTCAGTTGAGGTTTAAATTTATTGTAAAGATAATCAATTTCATTGTCTATTAGGCTCAGGGTTTTGTCAATGTCGACATGATGGGAATAACCAGGAATAAAAACTAATTTGATTTTGTTTTAACTTTTTTCAAGAAAATTATCCAGATTGCAGATAAAACCGGATTTGTTTTTACATTAGCCTTAAAAAAAATGAAAATTTCGAGACGAAAATTTATCGCTGGTTCAGCAATATCTTTGGCAGGTCTTTCTTTTTTACCACGGGCCTTTGCCAATACTTTTTTATTTCCGTACAACGAAAACAACCTCAAAAAGGCAAGGCGAATTCATCAGCGTATTTTAACTGTTGATACACATTGCGATACACCGCTTTCTATTATGTACGACAAAATAGAAATGGGAGTAAGAAATGATGTAAAGGTTACAGGATCAAAAGTAGATTTTGTGCGGATGAAAGAAGGAGGCCTTGATGCTTCTTTTTTTGCGGTATTTTTGGGGCAGGGCAAGCGCGATCCGGAATCAAACCTGAAAGCAAAATCAGATGCCCTTGCTATTTTCGAAGCCATTAAACAACAGTTGAAAAAATATCCCGGGCAGGCAGAACTGGCACTCGAACCAGACGATGCGTACCGGATTAGCAAAACAGGTAAAAGGGCCATTTATATTGGGATAGAAAATGGCTATCCTATTGGAAATGAAATCAAAAACATCCAGGAATTTTATAATCTGGGCGCAAGGTACATTACCCTTTGCCATTCAAGAAATAACGATATCTGCGATTCGTCCACCGATGAAAAAGGCCCCGAACACAACGGCCTGAGCCCATTTGGCGAAAAAGTGGTGGCAGAAATGAACCGTTTGGGAATGCTGGTAGATGTTTCACATATTTCAGATAAATCTTTTTTTGATGTGGTAAAACTATCTAAAGCGCCGATAATTGCCTCGCACTCGTCAGCCCGGACCGTTTGCAATCATCCACGGAACTTCAGCGACGAAATGCTTAAAACCATGGCCGAAAAAGGGGGCGTTGTTCAACTTTGCGTGTTAAACAGCTATATTAAGGAACAGAAACCAAATCCTGCCCGCGAAGAAGCTTTTAAAGCATTACGGCTTAAATACAATAATTTTGTGGATATAACGCCCGAACAAAAAGGCGAAGCTATTAAAGAATGGCAGAAAATAAGTGATGATTTTCCCGAAGAGCTGGCTACGGTTTCCGATGCGGTTGACCATATCGATCACATGGTAAAAACAGCAGGCATTGATCATGTGGGCATTGGAACCGATTTTGACGGAGGTGGTGGCATTTCAGGATTTTTCGATATCAGCGAAGCCACAAACATTACCATTGAACTTGTAAAAAGAGGTTACCTGGCAAAAGACATTGAAAAAATCTGGGGCGGCAATTTTATGCGGGTTTTCAGGCAGGTAAGGCAAATGGCGGGATAAATAATTATAAGTAGCCTGCCCGAAAAAACCAAGTTAACAAAAACCTGGCAGGTTTTTCAAACAATTGCAATCTGAATAGCAGAATGTTTGATCTGATCTTGCAGGGTCATCAGGCCTGTTATAGTCTTTTTTTTAAATAGAACTGAACTTTTGGAAAGCTTTGCTAAAAGAAGTTTAATATTTATATACTGAGGTTTTGAATTTACAATTAATGTCATTTAGTTAGTGATATATTGTATATTAAGTTTTAAAAAAATTGGTGTAATTTGGTGCATTTGTGTATTGGTGGCTAAATATTTTTGCCACAAAAACACTAAAACACCAAATTTTCACCAAAGATTTCTTTATCTAAACGACATTGAATTTACATTTATTAAATACGAATTATATACGAATCGCTGGTTCTGAGAAAACTGTTTCGCCCTTAACAGGGCGATCACTAATTTTTATAACACAATTTCTACCGATCTTTTGTCCCTAACGGGACAGTGCCGTAGGTACCGGAGATCGGTAAAAAAAAATAAAAACCTCTAAATTAAACGTCCCGTAGGGCCGCAAGATTAAACGGGAAGTCCAGGTTTAACACACGCTGAGTTAAAATCGGCTAACTTTAAGAAACCCTTCCATCACTGGCATATAAAAGGTGAGAAACATTATTTATTCAAAATTCACCGTTGCCATTACAGGGTAGCCAAACTCCGCATTGGCATTGACGTAATTGGTAAACTCCATTTTTACCAGATTGCCCTTTTTTGTAATGATATAATAATACACATCAGGCACAACGCGGTAAGGCGTACTTTCAGCGCTGTTGTATTCTTTCCAGTCGTAACCAATGGCATCTTTATAGTTGCTGAATACCAAACCGGTGGTATCCGAAGGCTCTGAAATATAAAAATCAGGCTTATTCACCTTAACTGCTTTAACATAAGGGTAATTGCTCAAAACACCACGAACCGTATAAGGTGTTGGCACTCCATCGTCGGTATAAATAATAGTCCGGTACGAGCCGGCTACAATATCCCATTGATCTTTAGGTGGCTCAATATAAAGGGTTTGATTCGGACTGTCGAATAAATAATAAACAAATTGAAAATTTGGGTTCTTTTTAATGGTAATGGTATCGGCCACAGTACTTTCAGGATTTGCAGCAATAAAAACAATGCTGGTATCGGAGAGCATTGTAAATACAAGTTTCTTTATAATTACATAAGTTCCATCGCCATTGTTTTTGCCTAAAAGATAAACCTGCCCGGTATAGGTATATCCGGGTGATGTTCCGCTCACCCAATTGCCAACTGCTGTTGAATCGGGGTGACCGTTTGAACTGTCGAACAACCATTTTGGCACGTTGGTATTGGAATAATTTTTTAAAAAATCGGTCTGCCCTGTTGGATAAATCTCGTTTCCAATGGCAGAATTAACAATAACCCGATAACCCGAAGGTGAGGCTTCAAAACCCAAATCCCACGATGCGATGGCCACACTCTTAATTGTTTTTACACTGTCTAAATCAATATAAGTATAATAATTGTAAATGGTAAATGGACTTTCAACAGCCAAAGTATTTACATCTTGATCAGCCTTGGACTCAACAATGTAAATGGGACTTTCTTCTTTAAAGCAGGATGAAAAAAGCATGGCTAACGCCCAAACAAAATATAAAAATTTAGTTCTTATAAAATATCTTAATATGTTGATTGACTTCATTTTAATCAATTAATAGTATAAGTGAGATTTATAAAATAAGTACGGCCATAGCCAACCAGTCCGGAATTTTTTCCGGCAGTGGTAGTCGTCGAAAGTTCAATACGGGTGTTATCAAACAGGTTTTTAGCGCCTACTCCGGTGCTCAGCTTACCATCTAAAAAATGCTTTGTAAACTGAACATCGAGATTATGATACCCTCCGGCAAGCGATTCGCTCTGAATATTCATGGTACCGTCGTTCATCCTGATGGCATTGTAAATGGTAAATTGCCCGTAGTATTTATAGTTAATTGAGAAATTGAACTTGTACTTTGCATTTTTATACAGCAGGTTCTCAGTAAAATCCCAGCTATGGCTAAAATCCGTTTCGTCTTCAAGTTTTGAAACGGCAGTTAACCCAAATGTAGATTCTGATGTTAAAACCTGGAGGAATTGGTATTTCAAGATAAATGTACCACCATAATTTTTATACAAATCAATAGGTAAATTATCGAGATAAGCCTGCAATTGGTTGTTCGGATCCTGGATATAATCAATTTTATTTTTTATCTGGTTGTAAAAAGCGGTTAATCCAAACCCTAACGTACTCCCTTTTGCCGGGATGGTATAATTAAGTGCAGCGTTTAAATTGTAAGAGTATTCAGCGTTAAGGTTTGGATTGCCATATACAAGGTGGTCGAGCTGGGTATAATTAAAGTACAATTCTTTTAATGAAGGCGACCGGAAACCCTTGGCGAATGACAATCGCATGGCCCATGGCTGCGAAGGATTATACTTGAAATTAATTGAATACACTACCGGGGCTTTAAACTGGCTGTTGTAGATAATCCTTATTCCGGGCTGAATGGAAAAAGTTTGAACAGGTGAATATTTTAAATTAAAAAACGCTGCCATATCGGTCATATATTTCGAACCAAAATCAGATTCATCAATGGCATGATCATAATTAAAATCGGGCCCTGCATTAATTTCGAATTTATTAAACCGGTGGTTCGACCACATTCCGCGTACCATTACAGAATTTATTTTTTGAGTATCCTGGTTTGCAACGCCTTCGGTCGTTTTTTGCATCAGGGTCAAATCGGTTTTATAGGTAACCAGCGAACGTTTATAATTAGAGTACGAACCCACAATGTTTAAGGCACTTTTATTCCAATTATAGGTGTAATCAAGCTTGTTTACAAACCGGGTAGTAAAATTATAGGCATCGTTGGCAATGGCATGGTAAACCAGGGTAGAGTCTGTTTGTTCCGGTTCCCCGTCTTTACGGGGCGTACCCAGTATGCGGTATTCTTCGTAAAAATAAGAACTTGATAATTTAATTTTTGATTTAGGGAGAGTGTAAATATAACTAGCGTCGAAATTATACTGTAAACTGGGTTTCCATGTCGAAGTCCGCTCTGGATCGCCTTCAAGTTCAGCCCCATCGAAAAAATTCCGGTTGCCCGAAAAATTTAAAGTGTGTTTATTTCGGTAAAGCGTAAAGGCAAGATTTCCATTGTATTTGCCAATGGTTTCGTAATAAAAACCTGCTGTTCCATTGATGGTCTTTTTTGCGTTTTCTTTGGTTATTATGTTGATGACCCCGCCCATGGCATCGCTGCCGTATATTACCGACATGGGGCCTTCGATAATTTCTACGTGGTCAACATTTTGCAGATTAAGCTGGTTAAGGTTAATGTTGCCATTTACCCTGCCAACAACAGGTACGCCATCAATTAAAATTTTAACCTGTTCGCCCGATAATCCCTGCATACGCACCGATGAACCCAGTGTTCCGTTTTGTTCAACCCTTACGCCAGATTGCGTAGAAAGCAAATCGGCCATATTGTTCGAAGCCCTTTCTTTTATCTGTACATTGCTTATCATATCAATTTTATAGATGGACTTATCGCGCGAAATGGGCACCGCGGTTGCAGTTACCACAACATCATTTAATTTTTCGTCCAGGGGCAAAAGATAAACAATATGCTCCTTTTGAGGGAAAAGGGTATCGGTTGTTGTAATGTAGCTTACTGACGAAACTGTAATAACTACGGTGTCTTTCAGCACTTTTTCAAATTCTCCCAATTCATTGGTGGAACCAGCTGATTTAAACTGATTGTGAAGGCCTTCGAATCTGATAATAGCAAAGGGAATGGGTTCGGAAGTAATTTTATCTAAAACTTTAATTTTAGTTTGTGCATTTAGGGCATTGAAAATGAGAACGAAAATTACAAGAGTAATAATACGCATTTCTATAGTTTTGAGTTAAAAATAAGTTCATCAAATTCCTAATGGCTTTGATACAATAGTAAGAATACTAAAAAGGGGAACAAAGTAACCTGACTTTGCAGGTATACTCTGTTCCCGGCTTTTTCAGCCCCTTTTATATTTTACTTCAATAATTTTTTCTCAAAAACAGTAACTCCGGTTGAGAAATCAAATGATAAAAATTTAATCCTGTAGTAGTTACCATCCTGGGCATGGATGTAATAATATGGATTTGTAATGTCGTAGGTTGCCCCGTTAAAATGCTTCCAGTCAAATCCGATATTGCTTATTTTTTTCGAAAAATCAACATCAAGGTAAGAAATTGTACTATCCGCTTCAGCAATTTTAGCTGTTTCTATGTCTTCGTTGGTTAAAATACCCGACACCAGTGGATAACCCGGAATTCTCGAATCGTATTTGGTGAATACAAAATCCCAGGTGGTTTTATCGGGTTCGCGGTTGAAAACGGTATTTGTAGCCACTGAATAGTATACAAAATTCATGGTTGAAGTTTTCCCGGGGGCAACTGTAACTTCAGTAGCTGGTGCATCTTTGGCCAAATCGGCAATTTTAAACACAAAGCTGTAATCAGCAGCAAAACGTTTCATAATGGCAATTTTTTTGTATGTGCCATTTGCCAGTTTAAGAATAAACAATGAATCGCCTGTTACATCGTGTGTTGTCATGTTGTATATGCCCCATCCCTGGTCAAAAACGTCGTCTTCGAGACGGCCCATTTCAAATGCACTATAGTTGAACCAGGAGGTGGTGTCAAAATTGGAGGCAAGGCGATCAGAATTATCCAATTCTTCAGCCATATCAAAATCATTAATATCTCCACCTTTCCATAAAAACAAAGAATCTTTGCTGCCTGTATTTACATGTATTGAAATACTTTGGGCAATGGTTGCAAATGCTAGGTCCCATTCGGCCCTGGGTTGGGTTTTTACCACACCGTTTTCCATGCTGTAAAATACATCGTTTGCATATCCGGCGCCTGATACAAGACTATCTATTACAGGTTTTATTTCAGTTGTTGGTTCATCGTTTTTATCACATGCAGAAAAAGCCACGATTGCTAAAATTAAGAATAAGAAGATTTTTTTCATAGTCATCATCATTTTAAATGGTTTTTAATAATTCCTTTTGTTGTTAAACCTAAATTCCTTTGTACAATTATCCTTCATGTTTAATATTTTATTCAATTCAAAGGTTAACAGATGATTAAAGGGATATTCAAATCATTTTTTATTTTCAGGGAGCAAACTTAGGCCCCAATTCTGAATTAAATCTGAATTATTCGAGATAAGGGCAAAAGGTGATAAAAATCATATTGGAACATTAAGGTCAAAACAAGAAAAATGATTCTGGATAAGTTGTCGTAGTTTCAATCTCTTCAATTCTTTTCCTGCATTGCCTAATCATACAAGTTCCAATTTTTAATCTTGCCATTTTCTTATTTGTAGCCAATACAATTATTTTCGATGAAGTAAATTTTTTTGTTTTTTTAAGTTGAATGAATAATTAAAAGTGAATTAATAATCCGGTGACATATAAAATGGAGGATCATTTACTTCAACACGAAAAAAAAACCAGGATGGTAGTATTGCTGACTGCAATTACCATGCTGGTTGAAATTATATTTGGCCTGACTACCAAATCCATGGCCCTGCTTGCCGATGGAATTCACATGGGTTCTCATGTGCTGGCCATTGGGCTCAGTTGGCTGGCCTATATTGCAGTAAGAAAATTAAGTACAAACGAAAATTTTACAGGCGATTCGAAAAAAATTCTGTCCCTTTCGGGTTACAGCAGTGGCTTGATATTGCTCATCTTTGCGTTTGCGATATTATATGGCGCTATTCAACGGCTTTTTAATCCGGCCGAGATCCATTTTGCAGAAGCGATTCTGGTTGCCATAATTGGCCTGGTTGTAAATATTGTTTGTGCTTTTTTGTTGCACCACGAGCATGAACATTCCGATCATAACATAAAAGCAGCTTATTTACATGTTGTTGCCGATGCCCTGACAAGTGTAACAGCTATTATAGGCCTTACAGCTGCAATGATTTGGAATATTATATGGCTCGATGCTTTAGGTGCAATTATAAGTTCACTGGTAATTATAAAATGGTCGGTTGGTTTGCTTAAAGAATCGGGGAAAGTGCTGTTAGAGATGAAAAAATAATTGTTAATTAATAGATTATAAAGAATTTGGGCTCATTGAAAACTGTATGCCTCAAAATATTTCGATCTATTCAAATTAAATTTCCAGAATTTTTAATTTTCAATCATTTAATCTGGAAATTAAACAGAAAATGGCGTTTCACAGCCAAAGAAAAGTATCTGTTTTGCATCATGGTTTTTAGTTCCATAATACAAGAGGTTCGTAAAAATTCAGAGCTAGAAAATGAATACGAAAAGTATCAAAAATTTAATTTTAGGATTGAATTAATTCACGGGTAAATTATATTTACGATGAAAAAAGACTCTGAATTTCATTTTTAATGATTTATGATATTATTAATTGATTTACAGTAAGAATATTAATTAAACTTTTTACTTTTACCTTGGTTAATTGTACCATTACCTGAATATGCATAAAAAGATTTTAATTGTTTTATTCCTCTTTTTCGCGGGGAAGGGACTTTTTAAAGGACAGGAGCTCAATCTGAGGTTTGAGCACATTACCAGATCAACAGGACTATCGCACAGCACGGTTTATTCGATTGTACAGGATAAGTTTGGATTTATATGGATAGGTACGGCAGACGGACTGAACCGTTACGATGGGTACACGCTGAAAAAATATTATTTCGATCCGGATAATGCAAACTCCTTAAGCAACAACCGCATTTATCACATGTATGTAGACAGTAGGGGAAATCTCTGGATAGCCACGCTGGGTGGGGGACTAAATAAATACCGTTACGAAACTGACGATTTCATAGCTTACAGGTACGATGATAAAAATCAGGAAAGTATAAGCAATGATATTATCATGTCAATTTATGAAGACAAAGAAGGTTACTTATGGGTGGGCACAGCTGAAAACGGGCTAAACCGGTTTGATGTAAAAAATAAAAAATTTAAAAGATTCATTCACGATCCTGCCAATTCAAAAAGCCTGGGATACAAAACGGTTATTTCAATAAGTCCTGACAAAGAAGGAAAACTCTGGCTTGCACTCAATGAAGGTGGAATGGACTGTTTCGATCCAAAAAAGAATATATTTTACCATTACAAATCAGATGAGAAAAATACAAATAGTATAAGCAGCGATCGTGTAAACCATGTAATGACCGATAGCCGCGGAATGATATGGATTTCGACAGATGAAGGGTTAAATCGATTAAACCCTGAGAATATGCAGTTTAAAAGAATTTTTGCTTCTAAAAACTCAATTCCTTCAAGCGAAACATATTTTACCTTTGAAGACAAGGAACAGAATTTATGGTTTGCAACTTATGGAGGACTTGCCTTGCTAAAAAAAGAAAACAGGGACAACCTAAATTTTACTTATTATGCCAACGAACCATTGCAAACACATAGTTTGGGAGATAATTTGCTAAGGTGTATATTTCAGGACAATTCAGGAATAATTTGGGTTGGAAGTTTTTCGGGTGGAGTGGACTATTTTTTACCAAATGGCCCGAAATTCAGGTCATACAGTAACGAGCCCGGGAACCGGAACAGTCTTAATAACAACATTGTAAGGTGCTTTGCCGAAGATAAATCAGGTAATATCTGGATAGGAACTTACAGTGGTGGATTAAACCTGTTTCATCCTAAAACAGGACAATTCGGAGCATACAAAAGTTTTTTAACCCATCCTTCAGTTCAGAAAACACTTTTTGTCAATTCACTTCATTTCGACAAAAAAGGAAATTTATGGATAGCTACCTGGGGCGAAGGGGTAATTTGTTTTAATCCGGAAACCAATAAATCAAAGCATTACAATTCTTTGGCTGGTAAAGGCTACCGGATAAGCAACGATTATATCCGGTCGATACTTTGCGACAGCAAGGGATTAATCTGGATTGCCACATCGGGGGGAGGGTTAAACTGTGTAGACACTGAAACAGGTGAAATTTCCATTTTCAGGAATAATAAAAGTGATCCGGGATCAATAAGTGACAACCGTGTTATGGGCTTAATGGAAGATTTACAGGGCAATATCTGGATAGGTTCTTCGGGGCAGGGATTAAATAAATACAACAAACTGACAAAAAAATTCGAACATTTTAAAAACAATCCCATAGATACAAATACAATATCAAGCAACCGTGTTCATTGCATTTATCAATCGAAAAAAGACGGAACAATCTGGATTGGAACCGGAACAGGCTTAAACAGGTTAAATCAAAAAGATTTAACATTCAAACGTTTCACTAAAAAAGATGGATTTGTAGGTGATGTGATTTACGGAATTATTGAAGATTCGAATGGTTATTTTTGGGTTAGTACTTCGGATGGATTGTGTAAATTTGATCCTCAAAAAGGGAAAATATTAAAAATTTACGACGAAAATGACGGGCTTCAATCCAATGAATTTAGCGAAGGCGCTTATTTTAAGAGTAAAACCAATGTAATTTATTTTGGCGGTACAAAAGGTTTTTCAACTTTCGAAGCAGAAAAAATTCAGGACAACCAGTTAAAGCCATCAACTTTTATCATCGATTTCCAGGTGTTTAACAAAACGGTACCCATTGATACGCAGTCAATTTTAAAAAAGAATATAATTCTTACTGACGAAATTAAACTCAGGTATAGCGATTATGTTTTTTCATTCGAGTTTTCGGCGCTTAATTATAATAATTCCGGGAAAAACCAATACATGTATATGATGGAAGGTTTTGACAAAGACTGGATTGTTACCGATGCAAAGCGAAGATTTGTGACCTATACCAATCTCGAACCAGCTGAATATACATTTAATGTAAAAGCTTCTAACAACGATGGTGTCTGGAATGATACCGCAACACGGATAAAAATTATAATTACGCCACCCTATTGGAAAACACTGATTTTTAAAATTTCAGTCATAACATTGTTGGTTTTAACCTTGCTGTTAATTTACAGCAACAGAATAAGAAAATTAAAGGATCAAAAATTTAAACTTGTAGAGGCGGTAAATGAAAAAACAATGGAAATCCGTATCCAGAAAGAAGAACTACAGAGCATGAACGAAGTGCTTACTAATAAAAATATTGAATTAAGCACCAAACGAACGGAATTGGAATCCGCGTTTGATTCTTTAAAGAAAACGCAGAATCAGCTCATACAATCTGAAAAAATGGCCTCGCTTGGCGTGTTGGCAGCAGGTGTGGCCCATGAAATAAACAATCCGCTTAATTTTATACAAGGAGGCATTTACAGGCTCGAAAACTATATTGCCGATTATTTGGAAAACCATGAAATATCACTTTCCAGGATACTGGATGATATGAAAACAGGAATAAACAGGGTTGAAGCCATAGTGGCCAGCCTGAATCACTACAGCCGGCAGGATATACTTCAGCGCGAAAATTGTGACATTCACAAAATTATTGATAATTGCCTGTTAATACTGCAAAATCATATAAAAGACAGGATAGTGGTGACAAAAGAATTTACAGTGGCGCCGCATTCGCTTAATTGTAACGAAGGTAAAATGCACCAGGCGCTTTTAAATATATTGGCCAATGCCGCACAGGCAATAGATAAAAAAGGAACGATTAAAATAAATACAACACTTGAAGCCGACAAACTTATAATTATAATTGAAGACTCCGGTAACGGAATAAGCGAAGAAACCATGCCTATGATTTTCGATCCGTTTTTTACCACCAAAGAACCCGGAAAAGGAACCGGTTTGGGTTTGGCCATTACATACAATATTATAAAAGAACACGATGGAACCATAGATTTAAGTTCAAGCGAAGGCATTGGAACAAAGGTAACAATTAGTTTACCCGCGAAAACAGGTGCAATTCAGTAAAAGGAAAAAATGACTTTAACAGGTAGTTTTTTATAAAAATAAAAATTGAAAAGATATCTTTTTATAGTGTTCGTCTCCATTTTTCTGCTAAATGGAATTTATGCACAGGTGAACCTGCGTGATTCATTTCAGCTAAGTATCCGTTCAACAAATATTGACACTGTAAAAATCGATAAAATAAATAAGTTAATTTTCCTTTACGCCTCCAATCAGCCGGATATTGCACTTACTTATTCCGATTCAGCTGTTTTTCTTGCTGAAAAACTGTCAGATTCGTCCAGAATTGCACAATCCTTAACAAGAAAAGGGGTATCGCTTTTTTATCTGGGAGATTATAACCAATCGCTCGAATACTATTTTAAGGCAGTAAGGGTTAAACAAAATTCAGGAGATACATCTGAATTATGGAGAGAATACAATAATATAGGGCTGGTATTGCGAAACCTCGATCAAAACAACGAAGCACTTGATTTCTTTAATAAAGCCCTTCGTATTCTGCAAAACAGCAGCAATAAAAGTTTCGAAGCTATATTACTTGATAATATTGGACTTAGTTTAAGAGGGATTAAAGAATATAACAAAGCCATTGAAACCCTTGAGAAAGCACTGGCTATTAATGTTAAAAACGGTGAAAAAAAGTATGAAGCCCAGGATTTGAACAATTTAGGAAATGTTTACAAAGATTTAAAAGAGTATACAAAAGCCGCTGATTATTACAGAAGAGCCCTGGCTATAAATAATGAAATTTACAACAATTATGATAAAATCCACAATTTGAACAATTTGGGAGATATTTCTATCCTATTAAAAGACTATAAGAATGCAGAACAATTCCTTGACAGTGCCCGCCAAATTTTAAACCTGGTAAAAGCGGATCAGTTGAAGTTGAACAACCTTAATATGCTGGCAATTTATAATTCTGAAATTGGAAATTACAGGAAAGCCTACTTTTACAGAAGCAGGTATTCAACCATGAGAGATAGTTTGTACAAATTGAACAGGCTTAAACAATTTGACCAGCTTAAAACCCTGGCCAATGCAGAAAACGAAATTCAGAAATTAAACCTTTTGAAAAGAATTAACAATATTCAAAAAGAAAAAATAAGCCAGCAAAAACTTTTCCAGGCTGTAACCGGAATAATAATTCTGGCACTCCTGGCTTTATTATATTTTCTATTTAAAAGTTTAAAACAGAAGAAAAAATTAAATCAATCATTAAAAATCCAAACCGATGAATTGGGTTCGCTTAACGAGGAACTTAAAATAACCAACGAGGAACTAACCTTTCAGCGCAGTGAAATAGAAGCAATGCTTAATCAATTGAAATCAACCCAGGATCAGCTTATTCATGCTGAAAAAATGGCTTCCCTCGGTTTACTTTCAGCTGGTGTGGCGCACGAAATTAACAACCCGTTAAATTTTATACAAGGTGGGGTTACTGCGCTTGAATTATATTTAAATGATGATCTAAAGCAACATAAGGAGAAACTAATTCCCCTCATTGATGTAATAAAAACAGGAATAGACAGGGCTGCTTCCATTGTTTTAAGTTTAAACCGCTACAGCCGTCAGGATAAAATGAAAAGGGAGAATTGTGATATTCATCTTGTGATAAACAACTGCCTGAAAATACTTCAGAACCAGATAAAAAACAGGATCCGGATTGTAAAGGATTATTGCTCAAATGGTTACTCATTAGTAGCCAACGAAGGACAAATTCACCAGGTTATGCTTAACATACTGGCAAATTCAGCACAATCCATCGAAAATGAAGGTGAAATAAGTATTTCAACCCAAACTGATGATAAAAATCTGAAAATAACAGTAAAAGATACCGGTTCTGGAATAAGTGAAGAAAACCTCGCCAGAATTTTTGATCCTTTCTTTACCACCAAAGAACCGGGTAAAGGAACAGGATTGGGCCTTTCGATAACCTATAAAATAATTGAATCGCATGGCGGGACTATTGAAATTGAATCAAAATTGGGCAAAGGAACCAAGGCCATCATTAAATTTCCGCTCGCTTCAGGGACTAATGAATTATCTGATGAACAACAAAATTAAAAGCCCGGTTAATTTTGCAAATGAAATAACCTTGCAGTGAACAGACAATGTAAAATCTTGAAAAAGAACAATTAAATAATAAATGTTTTCCTTTAACCATGAATATTTCAACTATTAAAGTAATTGCCTTTGATGCAGACGATACCCTTTGGGTAAATGAGCCTTACTACCAGGAAACGGAACAGAAATTTTGCCAACTGCTTGAAGATTTTCTCCCACATCACCAGGTATCGCAGGAATTGTTTAAAACCGAAATGGAGAATCTTAATTTATACGGATTTGGTACCAAAAGCTTTATGCTAAGCATGATTGAAACCGCAACAGGGATTGCCGGTAATTCGCTTGACAATGAAATTATAAGCAAAATATTAAATCTGGGGAAAAGTCAGCTAAGCAAACAAGTTGAACTACTTGACGGGGTTTTAAACGTTCTTGAATCATTAACAGGAAGATATAAACTGGTTGTTGCCACAAAAGGCGATTTACTCGATCAGGAGCGGAAATTGAAAAACTCAGGCCTTGAACATTATTTTCATCATATCGAGATTATGAGTGATAAAAAAGAAAACGATTACCAAAAGCTCATAAACCATCTGGATATTTTGCCTGAAAATTTTATTATGATTGGGAATTCAATAAAATCAGATATACTCCCGGTTTTAAATATTGGAGGCTACGGAATTCATGTTCCGTACCATACAACATGGGCGCACGAAATAGTAGATATAAAAATAGAAGACCCAAAATTCTGCCATCTTGAAAAAATTACAGATGTGTTAAAAATTTTTGATAAATGAATCCTTTCAGCCAATTTCCAAAAGTAGAATTACATCTTCATCTTGATTGTTCACTAAGCTTTGAAATAGTAAAGAAATTAAATCCGGCGATTAGTTTTAACACTTTCTTTAACAATTTTGTAGCCCCTCAGAAATGCCTTAACCTGGCCGATTATATTTCAAGGGCAATGCAGGGTTTCAGGCTAATGCAGTCGAAAGAAAGTTTACGGCTTGTAACCCTCGATTTATTTGAACAACTTAAAAAAGACCAGGTTATTTATGCCGAAATAAGGTTTGCTCCACTGCAACATATTTATGAGGGATTATCAGCATACGAAGTTGTGAAATCGGTAAATGAAGCAGTTGTTGAAGGCATTCGTTTAACCGGTGTTGAAGCCGGAATAATTCTGTGCACCCTGAGGCATTATAACGAATCGCAAAGCCTACAAACCATTGAACTGGTTAAAGATTTTAAAGGTTCAAAGGTGGTCGGTTTCGATTTGGCTGCCGATGAAGCCGGATTTCCGGTTGATGAGCACATAAAAGCTTTTGAATTTGCCCATGTTAACGGAATTGACTGTACTGCCCATGCCGGTGAAGCCAAAGGGGCCGAAAGTGTTTGGGAAACCCTTAAAAAGCTTAAGCCAAAAAGGATTGGCCATGGCGTTAGAAGTATTGAAGATCAGGAATTACTGGCTTACCTCTTGAAAGAAAATATCCATTTGGAAATTTGCCCAACAAGCAATATTCAAGTAAATGTATTTGATAGAATTGAAAACCATCCTGTAAACCAATTGTACAAAAGTGGTATTTCTGTAGGCATTAATACAGATGCCCGGACCATTTCAGCTGTAACCCTTTCTGGTGAGTATAAAAAGCTGGCTGATAGTTTTGGATGGAAAACGGAAGATTTCATGAATTGTAACCTGCAGGCACTTGAACATGCCTTTGTTTCAGGCGAAAAAAAAGAATTCATCAGACAAAAACTTGTAGAGAAGTATAAAAATCTACTTTAAAACTTTAACCACCGGATCCACCTGGTGAAGGGATAAATTAAGCTGTTCGGATGCTGCCCTGCAACCGCCCATGCATTTTTTATATAAATCGCAATTAACGCAGAATTCAGGTATAGTTTCTCCCCAAAGTTTTGCCGCATCAGAATTCAACATTTCCTTGAGATTTTGGAAATGAATATTTCCTAATATGGTGGGGGAATGGTTACAAAACCGCAGGTTTCCCATAATATCCAGTGTAAGCGGCCTTCGGGTTACCTCGGGCGAGCAGTGGGTGAATCCGATACCGGGATAATCAGCCGGATTTAAAACACACGAAGGCGTGCAGACATTTGACGAGAGCTGAAGTTTTAATTCACGTCCTGCCTGGCTGGCAGATTTAAATGCTTGTTTTAATTCATCGTGATTAAGCCATAGATTTTCCTTTTGTGTAATCCCCTCGCCGCCAATGTTAAAGCGGTTTAACATAATACGGTTTATCCCTAATTCCTTAATCAATGCCAGGGTTTGCTTTACCTGGTTAAAATTGGCTTTGGTAATAACAATTACAGCAACCACATTCGCATTTTGTGAAACAAGATAACTCAGTGCATTCAATGATTTCAGCCACGAACCCGGGGTGTTGGTCATAAAATCGTGAATTTCAGGCGCAACCGAATGAAGCGGGATTTCAAACAGCCCTACACCTAAATCCAGCATTTGTCTAAAATCGTTTTGTGTCGCCACATTTCCGTTGGTAATAATAGCAACCGACTTTTTTTTAAGTCTGACATAAAGCACAAGTTCATTAAACCTTTCGGACAAAAAAGGCTCACCGCCCGTAAAAGTAACATGTTCAACATCTGCCAACGAAAATAGCTTTTTAAGTGTTTTCAGTGCCTGCCGGTAGGAATTAAAATGATTGAAACCGGAGACTCCCGGCCTTTTCCAGATATTATAACAGTAGCGGCAGTTTAAGTTACAAACCGAAGTGGTTTCGAAGGTAATATTTGTTAAAGTCACTTTCATTATAAATGAAATCCCATAAAATGGTTAATTTGCAATTAAAAGTAAAACTTTCCGCAATTGAAAAGTAGTTAGATTTTTATTCTTCTAAATATTTTAACTACGCTTTGAAATTTAATTCGAAAAAGCAGACATGCATTCACTTAATTATTTTATTAAATTGCTTATGCGTTATTATACCAGCAACTAGGTTAAAAAATTGAAAATCAATTTGTTTACCCCTGCCCTGTAGGGAGCAAATTGATTTTCTTCACTCCCTTAATGCAGGGGTAAATGAAGAAAATCGATTTGATATTACTGGTATAAAGACAGACAAGTAATTTATTAATGATAAAGATAATTTTTTTTAATTATTAAATTATTATCGATTTAATAATCCCCTTCTTATTTAAACCAGGTATTCAATTTTGTTTCAATGCAATTTATTATATATCTGCTTTAATGCTCTTTTTACCTGATAAGTCATAATTTGAAATGAATTTGTATGAATAAAATTTAATACATTTGATACGATAAGGACGAAGAACGTTGCATAATTCTATAATAGTTAAACAGTTGCATATTATTTACAGAATTTACACCAGGACTACAACAATAACTTTAAGTATGTTTCAGACTAAAATAATGGCATGACCCTTTCAACAGAAAATATATTATTGGTTGGTTCCATATTGTTGTTTATTTCATTAATAGCAGGGAAAACTTCAATCAAATTCGGAGTACCTATTTTAATCCTGTTTTTAGGCATTGGGATGTTGGCAGGTTCGGATGGAATTGGCGGAATTTATTTTGACAATCCTAAAACAGCACAATTTATTGGAATTGTGGCCTTAAATTTTATCCTGTTCTCTGGCGGGCTCGATACCGGGTGGCAAACCGTTAAACCTGTTCTCTGGCAGGGAATTGCACTTTCAACACTTGGGGTATTATTAACTGCCGGTACGGTGGGAATTTTCGTGTGGCTCATTACTGATTTTAGTATCTACGAAGGCTTGTTGTTAGGCTCTATTGTTTCATCAACAGATTCTGCAGCGGTATTTTCAATTTTACGATCCAGAAGTATTGCCTTAAAAGCAAATCTGCGTCCAATGCTTGAGTTAGAAAGCGGGAGCAATGATCCAATGGCATACATTTTAACCATTGTATTTACAGGGTTGGTCATAAACAAGGATTCAACGCTAATTTCAATCTTACCACTATTCTTTCGGCAACTTATACTTGGCGCAATAGCAGGAATTGTTATCGGAAAAATTGGCTCAATCATAATTAACAGGATTAAGCTGGATTATGAAGGGTTATATATTGTATTGGTGATTGCCATTATGTTTTTCAGCTTTTCAGCCACCGATTTTATCGGAGGCAATGGATTGCTCTCTTTGTATATTTCTGCGGTTTACATTGGTAACCAGGAATTGATTCACAAGAAAAAAATATTAAAATCATTTGACAGTTTTGCCTGGCTGATGCAGATTATATTGTTCCTGACCTTAGGCCTTCTTGTTTTTCCAAGGCAAATTATACCTGTAATTGGTATTGGGTTAATCATTTCCGTTTTCCTTATCGTGGTTGCCCGACCTGTAAGCGTATTTATCAGCCTTTTACCTTTTAAAATTCAAAACCGCAGCCGTTTGTTCATTTCGTGGGTGGGGTTAAGAGGTGCTGTGCCTATTGTTTTTGCTATTTATCCGTTATTAGCTGGTGTTGAAAAAGCCAATATGATTTTTAACATTGTATTTTTTATTTCTATAACTTCAGTATTAATTCAAGGCACAACGCTTCCATTGGTAGCCAAATGGTTACACCTTTCTTTGCCCGAAAAACTTAAGCCAAGAACCCAAACCGATATTGTTTTGAACGATGGAATAATGTCGAGTTTAACAGAAATTATAATACCCGATAATTGCGCTATAATTGGAAAACAGATTGTTCAACTTGGATTGCCTAAAACGACCCTGATTTCTTTTATCAATCGAAACAATAAATATATAACTCCCAACGGTTCTACAACTATATTGAGTGAAGACAAATTATATATTTTGTCCGAAAACAAAGATTCATTGGAAAAGGTGTTTGATTGTCTCGGAATTGAAAAGTTTGAAAGAAATACAAACAGATAGGATTATGGTTTTGCATCTGATTTTTTGTAATGTCGTAAAAATCAGCATTTCATTTACATAAATCTACCTGATTAGAGTTAAAAAAATTGGTTTTAATGAGATTGAAATAAAATAAAAATTATGAGATTTATTGCACTACTTTTAATACTTTGTATTCAAGCCAATCTTGAATCGCAGGAAAAAACCACTAGGCCTGATTTTAAAACAAAACCACAGGTAAATTGGATTTTTTCAACAAATTATTCTGTTTATGCATCACCGCTGGTTACCGATAGTATAGTATATATTGGTGGGCTCGACAGCACCCTTTATTCAATTAATTTATACAGTGGCATTGAAAACTGGAAATTTAAGAGCAAGGGTCAAATTCGTTCACAGGTTTGTGCGAAGGGCAAATACCTGTATCTGAATGGCGGCGACGGAAATCTTTATTGTCTTGATGCCAGGACTGGAAAAAAAATATGGATTTTTAAAACCAAAGGGGAGAAAAAATACGATTTTGCCGATTATTTTAATTCATCACCCGTTGTGTTCGAAAACATTTTGTTTTTTGGTTCCGGCGACCATAATCTTTATGCTTTAAATGCACAAACTGGTAATAAAATATGGGCTTTCCTGACAAATGGCATTGTTCATTCAACACCCGTAATTGCCAACCAAAAGATTTTTTTTGGCTCCTTCGATGGCTATGTTTATGCACTAAATCTGAAAAATGGCACCCTTGCCTGGAAATTCAAAACAGTAGGGCACCGGTATTTTCCTTTGGGTGAAGTGCAGGGTTCGCCAGCTGCTTATGACGGAAAAGTATTTATCGGGGCAAGGGATTATAATGTTTATGCCCTTGACCAGGAAAAAGGTTTCTGCCATTGGAACAAGGCGTTTAAAGATGGCTGGGGATTATGCAATACGTTAAACAATGGAATTTTATATATTGGATCAGCCGATGAAAGAAAACTGATAGCTGTTGATCCTAAATCCGGGTCTGAATTCTGGAATAAAAAAATGGAATTCCTGGTTTTCGGAAATTGTGCCTTTTCTGACAGCATGCTGTATGTAGGCACAACCATTGGAAAACTGCATGGTATAAATTTAAATACCGGCGAAAAAATCTGGAGTTATGAAACCGAGAATTATTTACAGAACAAACAAAAGTATTTTAAACCCGATGATTCGTACAGGGATGATATCTATTCAATTATAAAGTCAAACGAACAATTCCTGGAAGTAGAATGCGAACTGGGGGGTATTTTTTCAACTCCTGCTATAGTAAATGGTTTCATCGTATTTTCAAGCACAAACGGAAAAATTTATTGTCTCGAAAATTAAACAAAATGATATTTTAATTTGAATAAAGGGCAGAAAATAAGGAAATTAACTTCAGTCACATTAGTTTTGAATTATAAACAGACAGTCCAAAAATCATATTCTTCAACTAAAAAAAAAGTCTTAATCTTTAAAAAAAATCAAAATGAAATTTTCTGTATTATTAAGCATGGTTTTGTTCACCTTTAGCCTGTTTGGCCAAAAAAAAGAGGTCATTGATTTAAAATCCTTCTATGGCAATTTCACAGGCGGCTTTTGTATTTACGATATAAAAACAGATAAATACATCCAATACAATCCCGAACATTGTAAAATAAGATTTTCGCCCTGTTCAACCTTTAAAATACCAAATTCATTAATCGGGCTGGAAACAGGGGTTATTCCCGATACAGCTTTTGTGATTAAGTACGATAGCATCCGGCATCCCAAAGATGCTAACAATATGGAGACTGAGCCATTTAAACATTGGTATGAAGATTTGTCTTTAAAAAATGCATTTAAATATTCTTGCGTTTGGTATTACCAGGAATTGGCAAGGCGTGTAGGGCAGGACAAAATGCTGGAGTTGGTCAGAAGCCTTAATTATGGCAACAAAGATATTTCTGGCGGAATAGATAATTTTTGGCTCTGTAGTTCCCTGGAAATTTCGATTGATGAACAGGTAGAATTTTTAAAACAATTCTATTCTGAGAAGTTGGCAGGAATTTCAACCAATACGACAAATGATGTAAAAAGTATCATGTTATACGAATCCACACCACAATACAAACTTTATGGTAAAACCGGTACGGGCGATTGCATGGATAATAAAGTAATTGGTTGGTACGTAGGTTTTTTGGAAACCAGTACCGGAACAAAAATATTTGCCATGAATATTATTGTAAATAACTTTAATGATTTAAGCAGGAATTTCAGGATTGAATTAACAAAAAAGGTTTTTAAAAAATTAAAATTCATTTAACGCTGGTAATGCGATAAAAACCAGTTATATACAAAAATACTTTACTTGCAGTTTGTTGTAAAATAAACATTTGGACTACCATCGGTGACAACATAAACCCCCTCGGGCGGAAAAGGTTCTGTCCAGACACAAACTTCAGATAAATCAGGCATACTAAAAAGATAAATTGCTGTTAACGCAGAATTAAGAGATAAGTTGAGGGTTTGTAGCGGGTTTCCACTGCAGTTTAATTGCTTTAATACCTTTAAATTTGTAACATCAAGGGCTTCCAGCGGGTTGCCTCCGGTAAAAAGGTATTGTAAGCCACTGTTTTGTGAAACATCCAGTTCAGATATTTGGTTGCCGCTGCAATAAAGCAATTCAAGTAGTTTTTGATTACTTATGTTCAATTCCGAAATATGGTTATCATGGCACCAAAGTTCTTTTAATTCAGTATTATTAGAAATATTAAGGTTAGTGATTTGATTCCGGGACATTTCTAAAATCTCCAATGAAACATTCTTTGAAACATCTATTGAAGTCAACAGGTTCTCGTTGCAGACGAGTTCTTTTAAATTGGTAAAGTAGCCGATGCCTGACAAATCAGAAATCTGCCTGTCAGCAACCATAAGTTTTTCTGTACTTTCAGCTTCACTTTTACTTATAAAACCATCCTTATCCGAATCAACCCCAGCTGCCAACAAAGCTTCCAGAAATGTATTATCTGGAATGTAGATGAAATCCTTTTTGTTTCCGTCCTTATCACAAAGGTTAAATATCCAGATTAAAAGTGGTAAAAAGTAGAAAATAGCCTTATGTTTTTTAATCTTATTTGAATATTTATAAGTGTTGTTTTCTTTCAATTCCATTTTCATCAGGCATATATGCTGGTATTTATATGTAAAAGATAATTTCACTAATTTGTCCTTTAAGGTTAACTGAAAAAATCAATCAAAGGAATTTTATAAGGGGAATTCACAATATCGCGTGGCGGCAAGGACTTTCACCCCGCCGTTTTTACAGAACCATCACCAGATGAAAAATCGGGGCAGGCTATAAGAACGCTTCGCTAAGTTTACAACGGTTCCTGACAACTGTTGCCGAAAGTCCGTCCTTTACCCTCTGTTAATGTAACCCGACCAGGCGTTTCGCTTCTCCATTGCAATTTATCTTAAATCCTGTAATGCCTTCCATTTTCAATAAAGCATCTTCTCCTTTGGACTGAAGTGGTTCAGGACACAACGGTTATGGACTTTGCGTTTGGGAAGGTTTCGGAGTACTAAACTGTCAACCAACACTAAACTTGAATAGAAACACAAAGCTCTAGGTTTGCACTTCAGTCCGTCTGACATAAAACCCGCGTTATGCCTTCGTACTTTTAGTCTTTTATTATTTTTTTGAAGTATTTTCGACCATCTTTTCCTTGTAATATCAAATAGTATATTCCTTTATAAAATTCACTTAAGTCTGCAATGTATTCATTTCCTTCCAGGGTTGGCTTTATGGCCAATTTCTGACCAAGAATGTTATATAAATTAATATTCATGTCATTGATAATTAAATCGTTCGCACTAATTCTAAATTTATCTTTGGTCGGATTTGGATATAAATTAATTGCAGAATTAATAAAATTGTTGTCAGTTGCTAAAGGAGAACAATTAATAGCTGTACCGGTTTGCTGAGAAAAGGTTCCATTAGAAACAAACCAATTATACCATACCCCTCCAGTACCATTCTGCCAATTATTTAAGTCAAATGTTTTACTTCCTTCGCTATCGCCTTTTATCTGATATGCTTTAACTGCTAATCCTCCCAAATTCCATGTTAACGGATTCCCAAATGAGCAATTTTCTGGCGTTTTTATTGGAAGTTCGCAGTTCGATTGAATAAAATAGGCATTGTCAGCATAAGTGGGATATCCACCAAATACTCTTGCAATGCCATTCGTGTCAATACAAACTGCTGTATATTCATCACAAGCAATTGCCTTTGCAAAAACACCATAATCTGTATTTATTCTTGCTAAAAATGTAATTAGTCTGCCCTTTCTATCGGGGTTATCAAAATGAGTATCTGTTATGGTATTATCTAAATAGGAATTACTAATAAAATGAGTGGAGTCAACAGTTACTGAGTTACTAAATGGATTGGCTAATGCACTATTTGAAGTCACTGTTCCATTTTGTGCCGAGAAATAGTATTTCCCTTGAATAGCCATACCTGCACTTGTTCCACCTATAACAATATTCCGTTCAGAAATCGCTTGGTTAATTGCACTATCAACCGGAGTGTTTCTCCAATAAGAAATGTAAGTCCATTGGTCTCCGCCGGCGAACCAAATGGCTTCTGCCTGCTGTATTTTTTTAAGGACATACGGGTTGTTGCTCGCAGATGCATTATTACACACTATAGTTTCAACTGAATTTATCTTAATACCTAATCCTGAATATAAATATGAGTTGTATCCATCGGAACCGGTAGTTCTTAAGACCAATACATCTCCCCCGTCAGCTCTTTGCAGAAACCATTTCATGGCATTATCGTCCTCTGTTGCACCACCCATTAAACATACGCCACCACCTGGAATTGTAACAATGTCTGTTGCTTTACCAGTAAAATAAGATGTATAATTTTGTCCAATACTCAGGATTGGAATTAATGTAAAAATCGATAGTAAAATTATTTTCATATTAAATTGTTTAATTTTTGTATTGTCTTTTGGCATAGGACAAGCCGTGTGGCGACAAGGACTTTCACTCCGCCGTTCTTACAGAACCCTTTCCCGATGAAAAATCGGGGCAGGCTATAAGAACTCTTCGCTAAGTTAACAACGGTTCCTGACAACTGTTGCCGGAAGTTCGTCCTTTACCCTCCGTTAATGTAACCCGACCAGGTGCTTCGCTTGTCCTTCGCAGTTTATCCTGAATCCTGTAATGCCTTCCTTTTTCAATAAGGCATCCTCTCCTTTGGACTGGAGTGGTTCAGGAAACAACATCTGCTTATATGTAATCCATACTTTATTATTAAAATTACTTTAAAATCAAACAACTGCAAGGTACTGAATATATTTCTAAATTTTACTCAGGTACCGGTAAAAAACCTTGAGGTGCCTGAAGATATTGATGCAACTGAAAAGTAGAAACCCTTTCTAAAGAATTTAAAAAGCAAATTTCTTTGATAATAAGCTTTTCTTTTTCATTTTGGGAACATTTGAAAACTGGTCAATTATTTTTTAAATATCATTTAGTAAAGCAGAAGATTTGAGTAATTTTATCGCAGATAATTAGCACATAATTAAAGTAATTTTTTACAATCACATGCAATATATCATTGGAATATTTATTGCTTTTTTTCTCGCTTTGCTTATCCTTACTAAAAAAGGACGCAACAGGGCTGATTCTATTTTGGGAATTTGGATGATAGTGATTGGTATTCATATTTTTGGATATTACAGTTTTGTATCAGGAATTGTTTTCAAATACCCTGGTTTGATGTGGCTTAACCTGCCTTATGCTTTTGTGCATGGGCCAATACTTTACCTGTACACCTTAGCACTTACCCACCCCGATAGATTTAAAAATAAAAAGTGGTTGTTGCATTTTGTATTTCCTTTAATCATGGTAATTTCAATAATACCCTTTATGTTTTTGCCCGAAAATGAGCGAATTATGATTTATAAAAACGAGGGTAAGGGATATGAGACTTTTATGCCCGACTGGACAATTTTAATTGCCATTTCAGGCATATTTTATATAATAATTACCAATATACTGCTTTACCAACACAAAAAACGGATTGTCAATCAGTTCTCTTATCAGGAAAAAATTAATCTTAACTGGCTGCGCGTTTTGTTTTATGGTATGTTGGTTACATGGATAATCATTATTTTTGTTCGGAACGATGAATGGATATTCTCCATTTCAACTGTTTTTCTGATATTTATAGGATATTTTGGTATTAAACAAGCCGGAATATTTACCAACCAAAATTTAGATATTCCGGAAGCTGAACCAACACCGCAGGTTTTTGCCCAAAATGCAACAAATAACGCTGGCACTGAAAAAAAAAAGTATGCCAAATCAGGGTTGAGCGAAGATACAGCCAAACAAATACATCAAAAGTTAATGTCGGTAATGAAAGATGAAAGGTTATTTACCCGGCCGGAATTGTCTTTAACTGAATTGGCAAACCGCATGGAGATTCATCCTAATTATTTATCGCAGGTTATTAATGATTTGGAGGGTGTCAATTTTTACGATTATATCAACACATTAAGGATTGAAGAATTTAAAAAGATGATTTCGCAACCCGAAAATCAAAAATTCACTTTTACCGCTTTGGCTTACGATTGTGGTTTCAATTCAAAATCGGCCTTTAACCGCTTCTTTAAAAAAAGCACGCATCTGTCTCCTACTGAATACTTCAAAAATATCAAATAATACATTTTTGAATCCATTTTTAAGTGCCGGTTCTCAGGGAATTGGTATTTATTTGATTTCCTGAAAACAGACACATCTTGTAAACAGTTGATTCTTTGCAGTTTTGCGAGAAGATTTGTTTCACCTTACAAGCAAGGGCGTTTTACAGTTTTGATAAGGACAATTTTGGTGCTTAATCAAATCAATAAAAAGTATGAAATCCAAAAGAATTTATTTAATCATTTTCCTTCTCGTTTTGAATGGGTTCTCCAATGTATTCTCTCAAAAACTGTTGGAACAAAAATCTAAATCCATTGAAATAAACAAACAAAAATTCATTCAGATGGATGGATTCATTGAGGTATTGGAAAACCGTGACAAAGCTGATTCAAGAAAATTGAAATTACCCGTTCGGGTCATCAAATCCTCTAAAAATGAGAATCTGGAACCTGTTTTTTACTTCGATGGTGGTCCGGGTTATACAAATATTGGCACAACTGAAAACATTGAACTGCTTCAAAACCACGATTTTGTTTTTGTGGGCTATCGGGGCGCAGAAGGCTCATTTATTCTAAATTCCAAGAAGTTGCACAAAGCTTTTAAGGGTAAAAACAATCAACTACTTAGTGATGAATCCCTTGACGGAATTGTGACCGCCATGCAAGCCTATTTTGACGAAACAGAAAAGAAGGGAATCGACATCACACAATATACTATGATACAGGTAACTGATGATTTGGAATACGCACGAAAAACGCTTGGGTACGATAAAATCAACATTTTAAGTTTCAGTTATGGTACACGGGTGGCATTATTGTACAGTTATAGATATCCCAATTCTATCCACCGCAGCATCATGGCAGGCGCAAATCCTCCCGGCCATTTTTTATGGTATCCCGAAAAAACTGAGCAGATTCTGGATATGTGGGAAGAAAAATACAAAGCCCAGGGAAAAGGATCGCTCAAGGAAGCTATGGTAAAAGCTTATGCTGAAATGCCTGAGAGATGGACGTTTTATAAACTTAATAAAGATAAAATCAAGGCAATAACATTTACATCCATGTCGCAAAACGAAATGGCTGTAATGGTTTTCGATTCCTATTTCAGGGCAGCCAGTCACCATGATTACAGTGGCCTGTATATGATTCAGCTGCTTTATGATGTTTATATGAAAAAAATAATATGGGGCGATATGTATTCCAAAGGTGCAAGTGCTGATTTTCAATTCAATATAAATTATCGCGAAATGTTGCGGGCTTATGATAAAACCACTGTTTTAGGGCCAAATATGTCATTGCTATTATGGGGAAGCATTGAGGCTTTTAACAAATTAATGATTCCAGAGGAATACAGGAAATTGAGGCTTTCGCAAACCGAGACTTTGATTGTAAGTGGAGATTTGGATACTTCAACTCCGGCAGATTTTGCAAGGGATGAGCTGATGCCGTATCTGCCGAATGGGCAACAGGTGATTTTGGAGAATTTTTCGCATGCCGATATTGCTATGGCACAGCCAGAAAACTATTATAGGCTGATTAATACCTTTTTCAATACAGGCAAGGTTGATGCTACTGTTTTTACAACTCAAACCATCGATTTAAATCCCAAAAAGAAGTTCCATAAAATAGCAAAATGGGGCTTTCCGGTTATCATGGTTGTGGGATGGTTCAATTGAGATTTACAGTGCAACAACTTAATTGTTGAGGTGTTGAGAAAGCCGGAACCCAATTACAAAAGTCAATAAATAAATAATATGAAAACAACAAATTCAGAGAGAATATATGCATTGGATGCACTCAGAGCTATTATGATGCTTTTAGGAATAGTCCTTCATGCTGGAATTACCTATGCCAGTTTCGATTATACAGCATTTTGGCCAGTAAAAGATCCTGATAACCATATAGGATTTGATATCATGGTTTCAATCATTCACTTTTTCCGAATGCCCGTGTTTTTTGTGGTTTCAGGCTATTTTGCTGCTCTTTTGTTTTATAAAAAGGGACCACAGAAAATGATTATGAATCGTATAAAGCGGATATTATTACCACTAATTGCCAGTGTAATAACAGTGTATCCAATGGCTGTTTTTGCCTATGCATATACAAAGGCTGCTTTTGGGGGAGCTTTATTTCCATTAATTATGGCATGGAATGAAATATTATCAGGTCAATTTTTGTATTTTCAGCTGCTCCACTTATGGTTTTTGTATTTCCTTATTTTCTATGCCGTTGGGGGCTGGTTGATTGCAAGGATTTTCGATAAAGATACCGCATTAACTACTACAGCAAATAAAGTATTTACTTTTATACTTCAAAATTTCTGGCTTAGAATCTTGGGTTTTACATTCCTGTTTTTTCTTTGCCTTTTATGGATTGGGGAACCATCGCTGACTACCAATAACAAATGGAGCATTGACCCACCAATATTTATGACCTATTTCCTGTTTTTTTTAACCGGCTGGGTTATTTTTAAAACAAACAGTCTTGATAAATTAAAAGCATATCCTATATGGCAACTAAGTTTATCAATTATCTTGTTTTTTGCATTCATTTTAATACCCTGGCCTGATTCGCAGACAGGCCTGCACGTCAGGGAGTTTCTCTCAGCTCTTTTTGGAACATTATTCATTTTCGGTTTTATTGCCTTGTTTATGAGCTATTTCAACAAATATTCAAGCAAGCTCAGTTACATGATGGATGCTGCTTATTGGGTATATATTATTCATCTACCAATAGTTGCCTTTATTCCAGGATTAATGGCAGGCCTTGCAATGCCTGTTTTTTTAAAGTTTTTAATTACATTGTCCTTCACTACAACTATCTGCTTTGTTAGTTACCATTTGCTGGTGAGAAATACTTTTATTGGGATGTTTTTGAATGGGAAAATGCAAAAGAAAATGACAATTCCCCAGGTAAATCAGGCGTTTACTGAAACATGATTTAGTTATTTTTAACTTGTTTTTTAATAAAAGTTTTAACTATACAAAAGAACTTTAGATGGTTAGAAACAACTCAAATTTATATTCAGATTGCAATGTTGTTTAGTTAATGACAAATATAAAATATCAATTTATTGAAGATTTGGTGAGATTTTGTGATTTTGTGATTGGGTGGCAAAAGTGTTTTCGCCACTAAAACACAAAGACACCAACTTCCACGAAAAAAATCTTTATCTAAATGACATTGATTCAGATTGTTTGAATTTCGTAAGTTCTTGTTTTGTTTTGGTTGTTTTTTATTAAATTGCTTGTTTACATTTGTTTTAAATTTTAAACTAATCGATATGGAAAAACGTAAGCTTGGCAAAAGTGGTCCTGAAGTCTCTGCAATTGGCCTTGGTTGTATGGGAATGAGCTTTGGATATGGTGTTGTTGAAGATACCAAAGAGATGATAAAATTGATCCACAAAGCCGTTGAACAGGGTGTTACTTTTTTTGATACCGCTGAAGTTTATGGCCCTTTTACCAACGAAGAGCTGGTGGGTGAAGCCCTGAAACCTTATCGGGATAAAGTAGTAATTGCTACAAAATTTGGTTTTGCAACCGGTGCCGGTACATCAGGCCTTAACAGTCGTCCGGAACATATCAAAGAAGTGGCAGAAGCATCGTTAAAACGCCTTAAAACAGATGTGATTGATTTGTTTTATCAGCACCGTGTAGATCCAAATGTACCCATCGAAGATGTGGCAGGGGCAGTAAAAGACCTGATTAAAGAAGGTAAAGTAAAACACTTTGGTCTTTCCGAGGCCGGTGTGCAAATTATCCGTCGCGCACATGCTGTTCAACCGGTTACGGCACTACAAAGCGAATATTCACTTTGGTGGCGCGAACCCGAAAACGAAATAATTCCAACCCTCGAAGAACTTGGAATTGGTTTTGTGCCTTTTAGTCCGCTTGGCAAGGGTTTCCTTACCGGAAAATTCGATGCGAATACGACATTCGACAGCAAAGATTTCAGAAGTACTGTTCCGCGTTTATCACCCGAAAACATCAAAGCCAATATGGCATTTGTAGATTTAGTTACAGCAGTAGCAAAACACAAAAATGTAACGCCGGCACAAATTGCGCTTGCTTGGATATTGGCACAAAAACCCTGGTTTGTTCCAATTCCGGGTACTACAAAGTTGCACCGACTGGAAGAAAATCTCGGCGCTGCAAATGTAGAACTTACAAAAGAAGAACTTCAGGAACTTAACGCTGGTTCATCTAAAATTGCAGTTCAGGGTGATAGATATTCGGGAGGAAGTGCCAAATTGATCAACAGGTAATTAAATTTAATTTATATATTGACCTGTAAAGAAATCAATTCTTTACGGGTTTTGTATTTAATTTGAACTTTACAAAAATTTATCAACTTAAAAAGTAGAAATAGCAATTTGTGCATTCTTCAATCCGTTTGCCTCTGCTTTTAAAACAATTTTTCCTGCATTTCCTTTTGGGCGAACAATTACCAAACCTTGTCCATGATATACCTTTTTTCCGTTTTGTTGAAAGCTGCCAACTTCTGCCGGATTTCCATTTCCAACCGCAGCAATTTCAGCGTTCCCTTCAATTTGGTATTTAACCAACAAATCGTTTACATTTGAAACTACATTTCCTTTTGAATCAATAACTTCCACACTAATAAAAGATAATTCATTTCTATTGGCTTTTATGGAATTTCTGTCAGCTTTTAATCTAATTGCAACAGGTTTACCAGCAGTTTTCAAAGTATCTGAACCAGTTTCTTTGTCATTGCAATAACAGCGGGCAATTAAAACTCCAGGATTGTATGTAATTTCAAATTGAGCGGTAATACTTTCTTTTGGAACATCTTGTTCTGCAACTACTTTCCCGTTTAATTCCAGTTTCACTCTTTCGCTGCGGGTATAAACGTTTATCTGCATTTTTTTTCCTTCCTGTCCGGGCCAGGTCCATGATTTTAATTCATCAGGAAAGCCCCAGGTAGCCACTGCTTCTTTTTTATCATCAGGAATTGGCTGATGAACCAGCATTTCAATTTTGCTCCTATTCCAAACAACATCCTGATAATAAGATGCCTGCTTTTTATTTCCGATTAAATCGAAATCACCTGAACCTGAGATTACAATTGGCCACTCGTTTTTGAAAAACAAGCCCATTCCCATTAATCCTCCTGGAATTTGCTTTGTTTTTCCAATTAATCTTGAAACTCCAAGTCCGGCTTCGCCAATATAATCAAAGGCTGTCCATTTAAAACATCCTAAAATGTAAGGATTTTTTTCGACTTTATTCCAGTTCTCCAGGGCCTCCTGTGGTAAAGATTCTGAAGAATAAAATACTTTTTGTGGATGCTTTTTATGTTCTGTATCAAAACGATTGAGCGTTGCACTGTCGCGTTGAAAGTGAATGGATTTACTTTCCAGAAAATAATTATATCCGTCCACGTCTAGGTATTTAATGTGAGGTTCATAATCAGCCCACGATTTTTTTGTGTACGGTGGTAAATAAACCATTGCTTCTGTCACTGGTCTGGTTTTATCCAGATTGTGAACTTCGTCAACCATGTTTTTGCCAGTTTCCTGCCCAAGCAAATCGGGCGCTTCATAAATTTCATTTCCAATGCTCCACATAATAATAGAAGGGTGATTTCTGTCGCGCATAATCATAGATTGAAGATCTTTTTTCCACCACTGGTTAAAATAAAGGTTGTAATCCTCAGGATTTTTAGGTCGTACCCATGTATCAAATGCTTCATCAATGACCAACATTCCCATTTTGTCGCAAGCATCTAAAAGTTGTTGTGAAGGCGGATTGTGACTGGTGCGAATTGCATTGAACCCGTTATTTTTCAGAATTTCAATTTTGCGTTCTTCTGCTCTATCGTAAGCTGCTGCACCCAGAATTCCGTTGTCGTGATGAATACAGCCGCCTTTTAAAAGTACCTTTTTGCCATTCAGTAAAAATCCATTATTTGCATCAAATTGAATATTTCGGATTCCAAAAAAAGTTTCAACCCTGTCTATTAATTGATTGCCAATTTTTATTTCTGTAATAGCTTTGTAAAGAAATGGAGTTTCAATTGACCATAATGCTGGTTTTAGAACGTTTAATTTACAGGTATTTAATTTGTTTGCACTTGCGCCAATTGCCAAATTCTGTTCAATCTGTGTGATTTGTTTTCCTTCAGGTGAAACAATGCTTGTTACAAGACTAATGTTTACTAATGAAGTTTTCCGGTTCGTAAGCGTTGTATTTATTTGCACCACAGCGCTGTCTGCCGATACTTCAGGAGTTGTAATATAAACGCCCCAGGTTTCAACATGAGTTGTTTCAGTTACCGAAAGCCAAACATGCCGGTAAATTCCTGATCCGCTGTACCAACGCGAGTTTTTTCCTTCGTTTTGTACTTTTACAGCCAGGGTGTTTTCTTGTCCGTTTGGTTTTACATAAGTAGTTAAATCGTAATAAAATGCAGTGTAACCGTAAGGATGGATTCCCAAATAATGTCCGTTTATCCATACTTCGGAATTCATGTAAACCCCGTCGAATAAAATCTTTACGATTTTATCTTTCCATGTTTCCTTTGTGGTGAACTTTTTAATGTACCAAGCCGATCCGCCGACTGTAAACCCGGTTGCAGCTTTGCCTATGCTGTTTCTTGAAAATGGTCCAACCACAGTGTCGGGTGTTTGATTGGGCAAATCCTCTATACTCCAATCGTGTGGCAAATCGAGTTTACGCCAGCTGGAAACATCGAAACTAAATATGTCTGTACCTGACGCAATATCTGACTTTTTGAAATACCAACCGTCATCGAAAGGAATGGTACGCAGCGTTTCCATATTTTGTGCTTTACCGAAAACCAAAAATGAAATTAAACCAATGACAAGAATTATTTTTTTCATGATTTTTTATTAATTGCTTCAAATTTTTACATCCCTTTTATTACAACCGGACCCAATAATCCGGCTGGCAATAGTTGATTTTCCTTTCCCTTAAATTGCTTGTATTTGGTATCGCCTTGATTGGCTTTTCCTATAAATCCATTTAATTGATTGGTAATTACACGAATTTCAATGTTATTAGTGCCTTGTTGAAGGAATGCCGTAATATCAAGAATATAAGGCGAAAAAATCCGTTTCCCGGCAAATTTTCCATTTACATAAACTTCGGCTGTTGAACAGACTTTTCCCAAATCGAGATAATAATGTGAAGTTGCAATAGAGGTATTCCATTGAAAAGGGGCAGAGTAAACGCCTTCAGCAGACGAGAATTTCAATTGCTCATTGGTTCTCCAATCAAACAACGAAATGTTTTTCAAATCAATACTATCTGCTTTTAAATTCCATTTTTCAATTGATAGGATTTCTTTTGATTTATCTGGCTGATAAACAGGAATTTGGTTTTTGCTTTCAAACTCCAGTTTCCTTGTTGAAGCAAGAAGAATGACAGAACCATAAGGCGGGATTTGGTAAGTAATAACGGAGCTTTTGTTTTTCAGAATTGTTCCGTCTTCGGAATTCATCCAATAACTTTCGGTGAATTTTTTATCGAGGGTTAATGAAAGCGTTTGCCATTGGTTGCTTTTATTCCAGAAAAAGCGCAACTGGCTGCCATCGCTCATTTCTCTTTGCACTTGCCTTGTGAAACGATACGGTTCATTAAAAGCAACGTTTAAATTTAATTTCTTCATCCAATCAGATAGTTCTGCTTCATTTTTAATGTATTTGCTGTTTTTTGATTTTAGCGCAGATAGAATAAAATCATTTGTTTTTTTATCGTTTTCCTGCCAGTTTAGATACGATGGTTGTACGAATTTTAAAGAACCTGTTACCATTAAATTCATACCTTTTGAAGCCAGATTATTAATTTGTTCTGCCGTTTTGAGCTGAATAATTGAATCTGTTGCCAATATTAGCGCTTGATAGTGATTTCCCTGAATGTCAATTTCCTTGCCTTTTGTCAATTTTGCACTTTGAATCGCTTCATCATTTACCCAATCCCAGGTAATTCCGCGCGCTTCCAATTGATTGATTAATGGGAAAATTGTTTCGCTCCACTTATTTTTGGGTTGATTTTCTGGTTTATTATTTTTTGCCGAAGCTCCGTCTATGTCCTCAATATATCCATTTGTAAAAATTTCTTCAGGATTAGAAGGCATTCCATTCATATCAAAAAAAGAAACATAAATAAGCACGTCAGCGTGTGGTTTTCCTGAGCGTAATGCATATTGAGTTCTATTAACGTACTCATTTATATCCTTTTGATATTTCCAAAAAATGTTACCTTCACCAAGGTTCGATGAAAAATTAACAAACTGCATTAAAGGGGTAGAAAACGGAAACCAGCCTTCCTGTCCAAGTTCCGTTGGCGTATAGCGATAAGGAACACCATGATACACGATTTGATTAATTCCCGATGCAAATAGTTTATCAACAGAAAGTTTAAGTTTTTGAGGCGTATTGGTATATGCCATGCCATTGTAAACCACAGATTCTGCGCTAATAACCGGACGATTGTTAAGATGAGCACCAGACGACATAATTTTCAGATTCAATTCAGAACCGTTCATGGTTTCGGTTTCAGGTATCGATGCCAGACCAGCCAACGATATTATATTCAGTTTTAATCCATAAATTTGGGTGCGGTGAAGCAATCCTTTCGATTCCATCCAGTTTTTGCTTGTTTTCAGAAAATGTTCACCGAAAAGTTCGCTCAACGTAAAATCATAATCGTATCGTAAACGCCAATCGTTCTTTGAAAAAGAAAAATCCGGAGCCGTATTTGGTGGACGCATAAAAGCGACATAGTTGTATTTATTTTCCATTTGTGCCGGCAACCAGGCTGTAATATCGTATCCTCTTTTTTGTTTGAAATACGATATAAAATCCTGCGAAAAATGCCTGTCCACTTTAAATTCATAACTATCGTCGAATATAGAACGCATAGGATTACCAAAATAAGGAAGCAAACCTGTTCTTTCGCCAAATAAATAATTAAAATTTTTGAGCACTTTGGTCGAATCAAAATGGTCCATCACATATCCCTGAACGGATGCGGCTGTCATACCTTTTTCGCCACTTGCTTTGCACCAAAAGGCAATTATTTTCCAATTGCCAACCGGTGCATTCCAAAGCAGCGAATCGTTTGTAACATTTCGGGTAAGGTTTATGTAAGTTGACGATTCTAAAAGTTCTGTTATGGATTTATCTTTTTCATTTTTAGGCACTAGTTTGTAGGCATTTACAGAAATTAGTTTTGCCGAAACATCTGTATTATTTTTAACTTTTGGAACAGCAATGTGGATTTTTTCACCACCTTTTACATCAACTGCAGCAAAATTCAGGCTTTTAAAACCATCTTCTGCCGAAAGATGCAAACCAGCCGGAGGCCAACCGCTTCCATCTGTCATATCAACCATTAATCCATATTTTCGGGCTTCTTCCATTACAGTTTTCACGTTTTCATAATATTCAGGTGAATCCCACGTGTTAACTTTTTCTTGTACTTCCTTTGTTCCAGGAACAAAAAGATTTAAAGGTTGAATTTCAACTCCGCCAAAACCATTTTCTGCAAACAACTTTATTTCACGTTTCAATTCTTCTTTTGTGACCGCATTTCCGGGCCACCACCAGCGGGCAAAGGGAGCAAATTCATGTGAAGGATTTTGAAAAAAAGCCGGATTGAAGTCGTATTTAGGAAACCAATCCTTTAATTTATTTGTATCATTTTTAATCTGTCCAAATAAAAAAAATGGATAAATTAATAAAATGAAAACTATTGATAATTGCCGATAAATTTTCATTTGTTTATTTTTTATTGCTTTTTAAAGGTCAAATGCCCGTCTGGCCGAACTGACAGCCCGTCTGGCCAGCGCAGCCGGACAGGGGAACATCCTTATAATTATTCCCTCCCCGGTTAATCGGGACAAGTCGTGTGTAGAAACTTTATATACATGGATGTTTCATAGGATTATATTTTTTTACTACCCTAAATCCGCAAGCCACGTGGTGACCAATTGGTTTAATGATAATTACAAAATCAGATTGAAAGAAGTCACCCGTTGACTATTAATGAATTATAGTTAGCATACAGATTGAAGGAATTAAAAAATGTAATAGTAATTAATTAATTTCTTTAATGCGTTCACCATCAGCGTTAAACATATTCATAATACTACCCGTTACATGGTCATCGTCTTTTATATTAAGTTCTAACGGAACATCTGAGCTTTGACTTCCAATGAAGGTAATGTTTGCGGTTTTGTCTTTAATTTCGATGTTGGTAACCTGGTAAAGTTCTTTGCCTTCAGCATCAGTAATTTTTCCAACTACTTTACCATCTTTTTGTTCAAAACAAACTACTATTTTTGTATCTCCGTTTGGTGCATTTACCACCAAATTCCATTTACCTTTAAAATACTCAAATCCGGTTTTGGTTTGTGCTTGTAGATCAATTGAGGTCAGGAATAAAAACATTCCAACGATTACCATAAATATCTTTTTCATAATTTCAGTTTTTAAATGTTATTGATATTTCTATTTAGAAAAATATTGTTTTTAAAACGTTACAAAGATACGGTGTCTTTAAACTAAAAAAAGGTCTATTAAGACGTAAAATTGGCCTAAAGGTCGAATCTTGTTTTTATATTCGACTTTTAGTCCTAATTTTATAGAAAAACAATATGAAGAATAAAGTTTCTCCTTTCAACTGGCGTGCAGAGTTGGAAAATTTCGATGTAGATTCTATTGACAATGATATTATAATATCAAACAACATGTTACTGCCTACCGGCATTTCTTACCCAATAAAATTTGATGTTACCGTTTCCCTTATCTGCATTAAAGGAAAAATGAATGTTTCTGTTAATCTGAAAGAATTTAAAATTCAATCACCCGGGCTTTTTGTAGTTATTTCTAATCAAAATGTTCAATTTGAAAGCATTAGCGAAGATTTTTCAGGATTAATCATGTTAATGTCCGATAAATTTTTAGAAAATATGTTATCAGGACCTCAGGAACGGATTCCCCTGTTTCTTTCTGTGTATGAAAATCCGTGGGCTACATTAAATATTGACGAATTAAATGTATTAACAAATTATTATTCCATGGTGCAAAAGGAAATGAGAAAAAAAGAAAATCCTTATCGCCTGGAGACTGTTAAGCATTTGATTCAGGCTCAGTTCTATGGAACGGGATACAAATTTTATAAAGTATTGGAAAATGATAAAAAATCAAAGCATGAATTACTCCTGGAAGAGTTTCTTCGTTTGGTGAGTAGAAATTATAAGGAGCAAAGAGAAGTAGGATTTTATGCCGAAAAGCTGAAACTTACTCCCAAATACTTATCAAAAATAATCCATGACAATAGCACCAAATCTGCAAACGATTGGATTAACGAACATGTAGTTCTCGAAGCAAAAGCCTTACTCAAATCTACTAATATGAACATTCAGCAAATCAGTGATCATCTGAATTTTGCTTCTCAGACCTTTTTTGGAAAATATTTTAAACGACTGACGGGTGTTTCGCCAAAAGAGTATATGAATAGTTAATTTAGTTCTTCAATTTATTTGCATTTTATAAATTCAAAGCAAGTGCATCTTTGCAATCAAATAGGACAATGAGGAACATTATCTTATAACTTCACTTTTGTTTTGAATTTGAAATAATCTGATATTGAGATATTTAGTCAGAAAGTAAAAGTATTTTCAAATCCATTCAACTTCAAACTAATTCGAAGACCTGTATTCTCCCGGCGAAACTCCCATCACTACTCTTAAACCTCCGGGTAAAATGCTGAGAATGTTTAAATCCCAATCCGTAGGCAAGTTCGATTACTGATTTGGTACTGTGGAAAATACAATCTTTGGCAATTTCAATCAAATACATTCTTCAGACCCTGGCAGTTTCGTAGTCTGATTATGGATTCATTTTTAAATATTCATCCAAAATCGAAAACAAATCTAATAAATTGGTAAATTGGCACAATCATGTTTGTGAAAAATTACCTTAAATTGAGGACCGCCATGAACCATGCATCGAATATCTTCGATTTGCATGATTTGTTTATTGAAACAGGAGAATATCTAAAAACCAATCCCGAACTGGTCAAAGCGCAGGACGACTTTGAGCGATTGATTAAACAACAGGTTGCCGATGCTGTTTTTTCCTATTATCCCGAACTCAAGCCAAAAGAAATAACCCTTCGCAAAGCGATTGAAGAAGTTATCGACGAATTTGCCGGTGAAATTTTCAGTCAGACATTCGATATTGTATATAAATACCTCGAAAACCCAGACCATTTCGATCATGATAAAAAATGGAACTGGGGCATTTTAACAGAAGAAGAAGTGCTCGAAGAAGCCATTAGAGAAGCAAAAGACTTATCAGGAGAAGACAGGGAATTCTCAATAAAATCCAGTATGCATAGCCGTAGGGTGCTGAACCATAAATACTATTTTAATGTAGTGCTGCAAAAGGCCATCCTTAACTGCCTTACAACAGTTTTTCATGAAATACCTTTGTTATCGGGCAATGGAATCCGCTACCTCGATTATTCAATGGCAAGGCAGGCCTATATGTTGCGGGATAAAATGATAGGGCTCTTTTACAAGGATTTGAAGGAACCGGAAGTGGATTTGTGACCGGCGACTGATTGCTACATATAAAATACCGTCCTTTAGATTGAATAACCAATTAAACTGTAAAACTAAAAGTTTAGATTGCGCAATGAATATTCCGTAGCAATCATTTTTTTAAAGGCAATGTTACAACAATTTTTACAAGGAACTTAGAAACCAAACCCAAAGAATAAAACATAGTCCCGGTTTTGGTATCAGAAATATTTCAATATTTTAATAATAACAGCAGAATGATGTTCAGGGATAAATAATATCCGCTCTGCCTGTCAGGGACGTTTTATTTGAATGCGCCCGCGATATACCGGTTTAACTCGGAAAAACACCTTAAACTTTTTACAAGCCGGAAAACATTTGCTATTGATTAGGATGGCAGATTTTCCAAATTTTTTTTTATCAAACCGTTAATTTTTTATAAACAGATACAATTAACGGTTATAAATTACGTTTACTGTATTAGTGAAAGATCCCGTGAGAAAAAGATGTTAAACCATTTAATTTAAAATTTATGTCAATAAAATTCAAAGTAATTGAACGTGGCGAACCCGGAGTTAAGGGTGGTGGCCTGAAAAAGTTCTATGCTTCGCCGGTAACCGATGGCGAAATTGACCTGGATGCGCTGACAAAAGCAATTGCAAAGATTAGCACGGTGAGTGGTGCTGATATACGGGCGGTTCTTTACGCTCTGGTAGATTCTATGGACGATATGCTTGCTGATGGCAAAATTATCAGGCTTGGTGAACTTGGCAGCCTGCGTGTAAGCTTTAGCAGCGAAGGCTTAGATAATGAAGATTTGGTAAATGCAAAAAGCATTAAAAGCGCCAAAGTATTGTTTACACCAGGCAAAATGATAAAAAAAATGTTACTGACCCTTGATTATAAAAAGATGTAGGCTTTTTGATAATTTGACATAATTATTCAGCCCCGGGCATGCTTTTAAAATGAGACACCCGGGGCTTTTTAATTTCATGCCCGGAAAAATAAAATTCATAAGCATGTTTTTGTAATTTCATAGTTATGTTTTTAGAAATTCATAAGCATGAATTGTTCATTTTATGATTATAATTTTTGAATTTCATAAGCAAGTATTTCCCGATACTGGATTCAAGGCAAATAAAATATCAATGGTGGGGTTGTATCAAAAGTAAAAAAGATACAGATATCCTTAAATCAGGTCGGTTTATTTAGAATGAATATAAATTAAGTGCCATATTGAAATGTGCTGATATTTAGCACATTGTGATTAATTGTAATTCATTGAATATCAAAGGCTAGTGATGTTACACGTGAAACAATTTGCTGATATACAAATATTTAGTATCTTTAAATAAAAAAAGCGATGCCAAGTTTAAAGATTATAAACAAGGACAACAAGCAAGTCTCTTTCCATTGGACATATCTGCCCTTGTGCCCCAAAACCATTTGGTCAGGCAGATTGATTTGGTTATTGACAGGATCCAGACAGGTAAGTTACAAACACCTTTTTCCGAAAATGGGGCATCATCTTATCATCCCAAGATGATGCTTAAGGTTATCATCTATGCATATTCAACAAGAATTATTCCAGCCGTAACATAGCAGCCTTGTTGAGGCAGGATATAACTTACATGTGGTTGTCAGGCATACAGACACCTGACTTTAACACAGTTAACCGGTTCCGTTCAGTATATCTCAAAGATGTAATAGAAGATGTTTTTTCGGAAGTATTGCTTTTTTTGCACGAGCACGAATTTATAAAGTTTGAGAATTATTTTGTAGACGGCACCAAATTAGAAGCAGATGCAGGAAAATACAGCTATGTTTGGAAAAAGTAACACTGAACGCTTCAAAGCTGCAGTGCAGGCAAGGGTAAAAGCATTAATGGGGGAAATAGAAAAACTGAACGAGCTTGAAGACAAGTTATATGAAAAGAAAAATCTTCGGGACTAGGGGAACAGAGCAATATCAATTCAAAGCAAGTGGAAGAACTGGCCCAAAACATCAACAGGAAACTTGAAGAAAAGCAGGTGGGAATAAAAAAAAACGAAGCCAGGAAAATAAAGGGCAAAATCACACAACTTATTAAAGAGAAAGAAAATTTAGAAAAGTACCAGGAGCAGGAATCAATTTTGGGACAGAGGAACTCATACTCAAAAACAGATCATGGTGCCAGTATGATGCGCATGAAAGGTACCGATGAGCTACGCCCTGGGTATAATGTGATAGCAAGCAGCGAAAACCAGTTTGTAACCAATACAAGTGTAGGTCAAAATGCATCAGATTCTGTTTGTTTCCCCGAACATTTAAAGAAGAATATTAAGCGTGGAGAAAAGTTTGTTCCTGCAAATTTTGTCGGAGATGCAGGTTTTGGCAGCGAAGAGAACTATGAAGCCTTGGAGCAAGCCTCCATCAAAAGTTACCTTAAATTCCAATCGTTTCATCAGGAATCTCAAAAGGAACACAAAAAAGATATTTTTCATAAGGATAATTTTGAATATAACAGCGATGGGGATTTTATACTTGCCCAAACAAAATGAAACTGGCTTATGGGAAACCATAGAGAAAAGAACAATTAATGGTTACACACAAACCATCAAAATATACGAGGCTGAAAACTGCGAAGCATGCCCGCTCAAAGAGCAATGCACAAAAGCCAAGAGGCAACCGCACAATACAAGTTAACCCTAACCTTGAAAGGCATAAAGAAATAGCAAGACAAAACCTCAATTCCGATAAAGGGATAGAATTAAGAAAACAAAGGGAAATTGAAACCTTTTGGGCCGATTTAAAATATAATCAAAAATATAAAAGGATAAGGTTAAGAGGCCTTGAAAAAGCAGAGCTTGAGATAAACTGGCTGGCTATCAGTTATAATCTGAGAAAAGCACATCAAAAGTTAATTAATAAAGCTGCTTAAAAACAAAAATCAGGGGGGAAACTATGAGATAAGTAAAATAAATATAAAAAGGGGCATCATTTGAAAATTTCGCTTAAAAAGCGAATAGTTAACATCAATTTCCAATTTCTTGGTGAATCAAATTCTGAATCACTTTTGATACAGCCCCATAAATTAATCCTTCAATCAACAAATCAAACCCTTCAATATTAAGGGCACTGCCGGACTTAACTGTTTTGAGATTGAAATACTTTTAATTCACCCCCCTGTATTCCAATGGTGTTTGGCCAACCATATTTTTAAACAACCTGCTGAAATGCTGCGAATGCTTAAAACCCAACTCGTAAGCGATTTCGCTTATGGATTTGCTCATACTCAAAAAAATTGCATACTGTTTTCGTAATTTTTTACCAAATTTACAATTATTCGTCAAAATATTAAGTTATAACTAAACTTTTATGAATAAATTTGCATTAATCAGAATAGACGAAATAAATGGAAAGCTTAAAGTTTTCAAGCTATTGGTAAATGATATTTGTTTATTTGATGAATTTGAGAATGAGATCAGAACAGAAGGTAATCTGGTTTCAGAACTAAGGACAATTGAAACAAGACTTTATGAAATGGCAGAATGTAAATCAATGCCTGGTAGTAAATTTAAAGATATTACCCCGGCTGGAGATATAAACAAAGAATATGAAATTAAAACTCATCATTTGCGAATCTATCTTTTTCATGAAAAAAATACAGGCCGTATTATTGTTTTAGGAGGCAAAAAGGGTACCCAAAAGCTGGATATAAAACATTTCAGAACCATTAAAAAAGAATACTTCAATAGCAAACAATGATAAAAAAGGAAGAATTAATAAAAACAGAAGAATACTGGTTTGAAACCCTGCAAAACGAGATTTACCGCATGGTAGCAGACTATCTTGCAAGAGAAAATATGAACCAGAGTCAGTTAGCCGAAAAACTTGGTGTATCAAAAGGATATATTTCACAAATCATGAACGGCAATTTTAATTATACTTTGAAAAAACTTATAGAACTTTCTTTGGCTGTAGGAAAAGCACCAATCTTGGAATTTAAGGAATTAGATGAAATCCTTAAAAATACAGAAGAAGAAAATGCACATTTTCATGGACTAAACAAAGTTGCTGAGCCAAAAGCACCTTACAAATGAGTCCTGTAAAAATGCAATCATCGGTATTAATTCACCCCCCTGTATTCCAGCGGCGATTTCCCTACTTGTTGCTTAAACATCCTTGAAAAATGCTGCGAATGCTTAAAACCTAATTCATACGCTATTTCACTTACCGATTTACTTTTATCGAAAATTCTTTCTTTGGCCACCTCAATTAATTTTAGCTGTATATTTTCCTGTGCCGATTTTCCGGTTTCCTTTTTAATCAAATCGCCGAAATAATTGGCAGACAGGTGTAGCTGATCTGCACAATATTTAACGGTTGGCAAGCCATCAGTTTGTAAAGTTTCAGATTGAAAATAGCTGTCAAGCAATTTTTCGAACCTGACCAATATATCCTTATTTACCTCTCCGCGCGTAATAAACTGTCGATCGTAAAAGCGCAAACAGTAATTGAGAAGTAATTCAACATTATTGGCAATCAGTTTTTTACTGTGTTTATCAATGGATTGATGCAGTTCGTAGTCAATCTTTTTCAGGCAATCCAATATAATCTGACGTTCCTTTTCCGATAAATGCAAGGCTTCATTGGCCTCGTAGGAGAAAAATGTGTACTCTTTGATATGTTGGCCGAGTGAGGTTCCCCTTATTAAATCAGGATGAAAAAGCAGGCCCCAGCCTTTGGGCATGGTGCTTCCGGGTTTGATACCAATTCCAACTACCTGTCCCGGGGCAATAAAAACGAGTGTTCCTTCCTGGTAATCGTAATAATTACATCCGTATTTTAAATCACCGCATACCGCATCTTTCAAAAAGACACAATAAAAGCCGTAGTTTGCCTTGGCTTCAGGAATGAGTTTCATTTTCGAAAACTCAAATACACTTACCAAAGGGTGAAGCGTTTCCATTCCTCTCAATGAATTGTATTGAGATATATTATCCAGTTTTATGATATCATCCATAGCCTTGATTAATCTTAAATTAATTCAAAATTAGAGTTAATTTTTCAATTTGATACACATTGAATTTCATTATCCGTAATCCGGGTACAAAAACCAGTAATCTGTATACAAGTCGTCAGGTAGTTTCAACCAATTATAGATATACAATAAAGTGTTGTTAATTTTAAGAAAATTCAAATACCTTTGGGTATCTTACGAGAGAATTGTTTCACGCTAAGACGCTAAGACGCAGAGAATACCAGAAGAATAATAGAATTTTAAAACCCTTAGCCCTTCGCGCCTTGGCGAGAGAATTTTTTCGCGCTAAGACGCTAAGACGCAGAGAATACCGGGAAAGGACGATAGTATTTTAAACCTTTAGCGCCTTTGCGCCTTGGCAAGAGATTACTTTCACGCTAAGACGCTAAGACGCAGAGAATACCAGAAGAATAATAGAATTTTAAAACCTTTGCGCCTTTGCGCCTTGGCGAGAGAATTGTTTCACGCTAAGCCTCAGAGACGCGAAGATTAAAAAAAGAATAGCCATGAATGAAAATGAATTGTCTAAAATAATAGTAAATATATGTTATCAAATACATTCACAGCTTGGAGCTGGTTTGTTTGAGTCGGTATATGAGGAAATATTATTTTATGAACTTCAAAAGCTTAATTTGAATGTAGAAAGACAAAAAGCAATACCTGTTTATTGGGATAATTTAAAAATGGAAATTGGTTTCAGAGCTGATTTAATTGTGGAGAATAAAGTAATTATTGAAATTAAGTCAATTGAAAATATTGCCCCTGTTCATCAAAAACAATTATTAACCTACTTGAAACTTACGAATTTAAAGCTTGGATTATTAATCAACTTTAATGTCGCTCTCATAAAAGAAGGAATTCAAAGAATCGTAAATAATCTTTAATTCATTTGCTTTAATAGCGAGAGAGCTGTTTCACGCTAAGACGCTAAGACGCAGAGAATACCAGAAGAATAATAGAATTTTAAAACCCTCAGCCCTTCGCGCCTTTGCGAGAGAATTGTTTCACGCTAAGACGCTAAGACGCAAAGAATACCTGGAAAGGACGATAAAATTTTAGACCCCTTAGCGCCTTCGCGCCTTTACGAGAGAATTGTTTCACGCTAAGACGCTAAGACGCTAAGAATACCTGGAAACGATAATAGAATTTTAATCCCATTAGCGCCTTCGCACCTTTGGGAGAGAATCTCTTTACCCAAAAAATAACGAAATTCATTATCCGTGATTCAGGTACAAAAAACAGTAATCTGTATACATACTTATCTGTTTTTTAACCAGACCTTTGTACTATAAATTTTTGATTCATCAGCAAAAGTTAATTAAACAGATTAAAATGCTTAAAGTTAAGTTAAATAATGGTGTAGAAATGCCGATATTGGGTTTTGGAGTTTTCCAGATTCCAGACCCAAAAGAATGTGAAAATAGTGTACTAAATGCTTTTGACGCAGGATATCGCCTGATTGATACAGCTGCAGCATATATGAATGAAATTGCGGTTGGAAATGCAATTAAAAATAGTGGAATAGCAAGAGAAGATTTGTTTATTACCACAAAATTATGGGTTCAGGATACCGGCTATGAGAAAACAAAAGAGGCTTTTAAAAAATCATTAAACAAGCTGCAACTGGATTACCTGGATTTATATTTAATTCATCAGCCTTATGGAGATGTGCATGGTTCGTGGAGGGCTATGGAAGAGTTATACAAAGCAGGAAAGGTTAAAGCAATTGGCATCAGCAATTTTCAACCAGACCGGGTGATGGATTTGATAACTTTTAACGAAATTGTTCCGGCTGTGAACCAGATTGAAACACATCCATTTAACCAGCAAATTGAAACTCAAAAGTTTTTAACAGATAATAAAGTACAGATTGAATCTTGGGGACCATTTGCCGAGGGCAGAAACAATCTTTTTCAGAACGAATTACTCCATTCCATTGCTTTAAAGTATAATAAAAGCATTGCCCAGGTAGTTATTCGCTGGCTGGCACAAAGAGGCGTAATTGTTATCCCTAAATCGGTTAAAAAAGAAAGAATACAAGAAAACTTCGACATTTTCAATTTTGAATTAAGCACCGAAGATATGGAAGCGATAACAACACTCGATACAAAAGCCAGTAGCTTTTTTGATCACCGTGATCCTGAAATTATAAAGTGGATGGGCAGCAGAAAACTGGATATATAATGATTAGACAAGGAAATAGATATTAACTAAATGATTCTAAGTTAAATATCCAATGAAAATCAAGTTTTAAAAAATATGAAGGTATAAAGTATTACTAAGCTATTAATTAATAAGCTAATAAGGTTGCATATTCCTTTCATAAATTATGCTACTAAGGTCTTGAATTAAAAAATAAGGTTTGTTATGCACAAAAAACCTTATTTTCAGAAAATAACCTTAGTAGAAAATAATAAGATATTGGAATTGACCTTATTACCTTATTAAAATCAGAATAAATATTCATAAAAAGAGAAAGCATACTAATTAATTCAACAAATTATGAAGAAAAAAAGATTCTCATTAAAATTCAAAACAAGTAATTATGGTCATTTGCTTGTAATATTCCTATTTCTTATTCATACATCTGCTTCAGCTCAAAAGAAAGAAAAACAAAAGCCTATTCAGATTCAGGAACAAGGTAGTTTTGCTGTGGGCGGCACCATGATAAGCAATTCCGGCACCTTCGATCCTTACAAACCAACTCCCGATGGACAAACCTTTCATGGCGATCATGCTTACATTTTTTATCAGATTCCCGTTAAAGCACGCAAATATCCTTTGGTGATGTGGCATGGTATCGGACAGTTTTCCAAAACATGGGAAACCACACCCGACGGGCGCGAAGGATATCTGAATATATTTTTACGCAGGAATTTTGGCGTGTACCTGATAGACCAGCCCAGAAGAGGCAATGCTGGACGTAGTATGGCTGCTGCTACCATTAATCCAACTCCCGACGAGCAGCAATGGTTCAATACTTTCCGTGTAGGAATTTGGCCAAAGTATTTCGATGGCGTTCAGTTTGCCCGCGATACCAATACTTTGAACCAGTATTTCCGACAAATGGTGCCCAATATTGGGCCTATTGATATGAATGTAAATACCAATGCCATTGCGGCGCTTTTTAATAAAATTGGACCGGCAATACTGGTTACACATTCACATTCAGGTGGAATGGGCTGGGCAACAGCTATTAAAAATCAGAATGTTAAAGCAATTGTTTCCTATGAACCGGGAAGCGGTTTCGTGTTTCCCGAAGGAGAAGTGCCGCAACCTATAGCAATGGCAGGAGGCTCGCTTGCTGCATTTGGAGTTCCTTTATCAGATTTTATGAAGCTTACCAAGATTCCAATCATTATTTATTATGGCGATAATATTCCCGATAAACCAATGGATAACCCGGGACAGGATGGTTGGCGGGCACGCCTTGAAATGGCCAGGTTGTGGAGGGATGTTGTAAACAAACATGGCGGAGATGTTACCGTTATTCACCTGCCCGAAATTGGAATCAAAGGCAATACGCATTTCCCTTTTTCGGATTTAAACAATGTTGAAATTGCAGACCTGATGTCGAAATGGTTAAAGGAGAAGGGATTGGACAAATGAGATAAGTAAGCGAATTATTCGTTAAAATTTAATTGTTTTTTACAAAATAGTTATCCATCAAATAAATTCATAATTAAGTTTTTATAAAACAAAACATTTATTTCCCGCTAAGCCACCAATATCACAAAGAAACCAATCTTTGTAGGCTTTGTGTCATTGTGGGAACAATTTAAATCTGAAAGATTAAGGGAGGAAATTAAAGATGAAACATCCATGTATAAAAAGTTTCCAAACACAAGTGAATGATTATATGAATGTTCCATCTGACAAATGAAAAACAATAAAAAAATAAACAGATGAAAAGAAAATTTAAAAACCATTTTTTGATAATTATATTTATGTCAACAAGTATTATTTTAATTGGTCAAACCAAACTTAAAAATCCTTTTGGCCTGGTTTACGGCGGTGCCATTACAGAAAATCTGCCCGGCAAGGTGAATATTCATCCGGTAAGCTATAAACTCAACGGCATTGATATCGCAGCCAATGTATATACACCTGCAAACTACGACCCATCGAAGAAATATCCGGTTGTGGTGGTTGCCCATCCCAATGGTGGCGTTAAAGAACAAGTCGCAGGATTGTATTCGCAGCGTTTGGCAGAATTGGGTTATATTGTAATTGCAGCTGATGCTTCGTATCAGGGTGCAAGCGGTGGATTGCCCCGTAATATTGATAAACCTGCCTTTCGGATTGAGGATATTCGAGGAATGGCAGATTTCATCACCCATTATGCTGGTGCAGATGACAATCGCCTTGGCTTATTGGGTATCTGTGGTGGCGGAGGTTACTCATTAAAAGCAGCTCAAACCGACAAACGATTTAAAGTTGTGGCTACCTTAAGCATGTTTAATTCAGGTGTAGTAAGGCGCAATGGCTTTATGAATTCAGGATTGGCAACTATTCAGCAACGTTTAAAACAGGCTTCGGATGCCCGTGCCCTGGAAGCAGCAGGGGGCGAAGTTCGCTATGCAGCCGATACAGAAATAACTGATGAAATGGCAGACAAAATGCCTTTTGATTTGTACCGCGAAGGCCATTATTATTACAATAGGACACATGCGCACCCCAATTCCACATTCAGATACACTATGAGCAGTCTGCTCGACCTGATGGAATTTGACGCAGCCACCAACATGGATTTAATCAACCAGCCTTTGTTGATGATGGCCGGAAGCAAAGCCGACAGCTATTATATGACTGACGAAGCGTTCAAATTAGCAACAGGCACAAAAGATAAAGAATTATTTCTGATTCCGGGGGCTACCCACATTCAAACCTATTATGTTCCTGAATATGTAGCTCAGGTAATGAATAAACTCAATGAATTTTTTGGTAAATTTTTGTAAACAATTCACCGGGGGCTTATAAATAATATCAATGAATCACCCGGTGAATATTCTCCCTAAAGATTATTAATAATAAAATAAATTAGTATGAAAACAACAATTATTGGTTTCTTAATAATCATCCTGAGTCTTGAATGGACCTTAGCACAAGATACTATCACAAAGAGTTTCACCAGGGCAGAACAGGAAATCGTAAATCTCTCAAAGGACAAATGGCAGTGGATGTCGGACAAAAATGTGGACAAGCTTGCTAACTTATTCCACGATAAATCAAAATTTGTCCATATGAGCGGAACCTGGAAAAAGAACGAGGAGCTCGATATCATTAAAACCGGAAGAATTTGGTACAGAAAAGCCGATGTCCATGATGTAGCTGTAGAAATTTTCGGAAAAACTGCGATAGTTTGGAGCAGAATTACGCTTGAAGCTCTTGTCCGGGAAAATGAAGCTAAAACTGAATTTACAGTGACTGAAATCTTTCAAAAAAAAGGTAAAGATTGGAAACTTTTAGACTTAACTTTTAGCAGTGTGCGGGAAACTCACACTATTGTACATTAACAGAATCAATTAACAAATATTAATTGTAACGTCGTAATTTATAACAAAGTAAATTAATTTAAAAAAAATCAAATATGAAAACTACAATTCTTGGATTATTTTTAATCCTAATTAGTGCACAAATGTCCTTTGGACAATATCCTGCTCTAAATCCTACAAACAGAACCTTCACTGCTGCGGAACAGGAAATTATCAATCTTTCGAAAGATAAATGGCAGTGGATGGCAGAAAAAAAAGCCGATACACTTAGAAATTTCTTTCACGATAAAGCTATGTTTGTTCACATGGGCGGTAGCTGGGGGAAAGAACAGGAAGTCAATATCATCAAGGGAGGATTTATTTGGTACAAGAAGGCAGATATCCATGATGTAACAGTGAATATTGTTGAAAATACTGCTATTCTCTTAAACAGAATTACATTGTTAGCCGTTGTGGGTGGCAGGGAAGTCAGCAATGATTTTGTCGTCACCGAGGTTTATCTTAAAGAAAAAGGTAGCTGGAAACTTGGAGATTTGTCCTTCTCGCATTTGCCTGCTCCTCCGCCTAATAACAACAATCACTAAAGAATGAATAATATGGAAGATTTAATCAATGAGAAATCAGGAAGAGATTTAAACCGTCGCAGCTTTTTTAAAACAGGGCTTACATTGGCCGGAGGCACACTATTAGCTTCTGCTGCCGGTTTACAAAATGTGATGGGGCAAGATGATAAAGTGTTGTTGAAAAGGCAAAAAAATAAAAATACTTCGCAAACTATATCTAGCGGGAAACGAAAACTTGGTGGCAAACTGGAAGTATCAGCAGTAGGTTTGGGTTGTCAGAATATGAGCAGAACCTATCAAACCACTATTCCTTTGCGCTCCGAAATGCACAAAATCATACATACAGCTTTTGATAATGGCGTTACTTTTTTTGATTCAGCCGAGGCTTACGGTCCTTTTGAGGTTGAAAGAATATTAGGTGAAGGCGTTGAGCCCTTTCGAAATAAAGTTGTTATAGCCACTAAGTTCGGTTGGAATTTAGACCAGGAAACCGGAAAATTCTTACAGGGATTAAACAGCAAACCAGAACATATCAAAATAGTGGTGGAAGGCATGTTAAAACGTCTTCGTACCGACCGCATTGATTTGTTGTACCAACATCGTGTCGATCCACAGGTACCAATCGAAGATGTTGTGGGAGCGATTAAAGATCTCATTAAAGCGGGAAAGGTATTGCACTATGGGCTTTCAGAACCAGGTGTGCAAACTGTCAGACGGGCACACAAAGAGCACCCGGTTACCGCCATCCAGAATGAACATTCTTTATTGTATCATGGTTCAGACAGCGACATTATTCCTCTTTGCGAAGAATTAGGTATTGGTTTTGTTCCCTGGAGCCCTCTTGGTGTTGGTTTCCTGACTGGCGCAATTGATGCCGGTACACGGTATGCCCAGGGCGATATTCGTGGTATGGAATCCCGGTTTTCAACAGAAAACATAGCAAATAATATGGCACTTGTCGTTTTGATAAAGAAGTGGGCTACACAAAAAGCAGCAACTCCTGCGCAAATATCACTGGCATGGCTCCTGGCACAGAAACCATGGATTGTACCAATTCCAGGTACAACACAAATGGCGCACATGCTTGAGAATATTGGTGCTAATGATGTACGTTTTACAGTTGAAGAATTAAATCAGTTCAATAAAGAACTGGCAGCTATTCAGATCAAGGGAGATCGTCTGCCTCCATTTGTACAAGCTCTTTCGGGAGTTGAAGCTCCACCTAAAAAGTAAAATAATTAAAATTAATTCGATAAATATGAAAAAGTTATTAGTAGTTTTAACCATTATGATTGCTTTCAGTTTGCAGGCACAGCAAACGAATATGAAAGATTCTACAGCCATGGCGCCAAAGGTCAAAACCCTTTCCGGGATATTGCGTGGTGTGAAGGATGGAGAAGTAGATTATTTTAAGGGAATCCCTTATGCAGCTCCGCCCGTTGGTGAATTTCGCTGGCGTCCTCCACAACCGGTAGTTGCATGGGAAGGTGAGCGCGATGCAGGCAAATTTGGTGCGAATTGCGCAGCAGCAGGATGGGGAGGCCCTCCGGGATCCATTCAGGCTGGCTCATCAGAAGATTGCTTATTCTTAAATGTATGGAGACCTTCAGGTGCAGCAAAGAATGCAAAATTACCCGTTATGGTCTGGATTCACGGAGGTGCTTTTGTAGGTGGTAGCGGTTCCGGTCAAGGTATTGAAGGTCAGTTTGCCAAAAAAGGTATTATCCTGGTTACCATCAATTACCGGCTGGGGCGCCTCGGTCATTTTGCTTTCCCTGCTTTGAGCCAGGAGCATCCTGAAGAACCCAAGGGCAGTTACGCTTTCATGGATCAGATTGCTGCACTTAAGTGGGTACAGCAAAACATTGCCGCTTTCGGGGGCGATCCTAAAAATGTAACCATTTTTGGTTTTTCTGCCGGCGGGGTTTCAGTACATTCACTTTTAACCATTCCAGCTGCGCAAGGTCTTTTCCAAAAGGCAATCAGTCATTCTGGTGGTGGACGTGATGGCGTTTTAACAGGCAGGCCAATCAACAAAGAAAATGCAAGTCCTTACTATCCTGTTTCAGCAGAAACAATCGGAGTAAACTTTGCACGTAAACATGGAATCGAGGGTACAGATGCAGCTGCCCTGGCCAAACTGCGTGCGTTGAAAGTTGAAGAAATTGTAGACGGTGGACAGGAAAATGATGGTCAGGGGGGTGTACGTATCTATTCAGGCCCGATTCTCGATGGTAAATTTGTTACGGAAACTGCTGAGAGTGCTTATAAAGCAGGCAGGTATTCACACGTTCCGCTCATGATTGGATGTAACAGTGCTGAAATAGGCGGAGGTTTTGTTAACAGAAGCAGTACAAAGGAAGAACTGTTTTCACTGTTCGGGGAGTTAAAGGATGAGGCAAAAGCTGCTTATGATCCTGATGGTACCAAGGAATTTTCTGAAATACAAACAAGGTTTAATACGGATAAAGTATGGGCAGAGCCGGCAAGGTTTACCGCAGGTATTTTTGCTTCAAATGGTGATCCTGCCTGGATTTTTCTTTTCTCTTACGTACCAACTGCCATGAAGGATCGGATGAAGTATGGCCCCGGTCACGGAACCGATATTTCTTTTGCGTTCGACAACCTGGGAATAGGAGGCTTTGGCCCACCACCACCTCCTCCATCAGAAGAGGACAAGGCTGTTGCCAAAATGGTGAACGCCTATTGGGTTAATTTCGCCAAAACTGGCAATCCAAATGGCAATGGACTTCCAAAATGGCCTCTGTACAATCTCAAAACGAACGAAATTCTGGAAATCCAATCGGATGGTAAACCAGTTGGCAAAACTGATCCAAGGAAAGCGAGACTTGACGTGATTGAAAAAGCTGTGAACAAAGGCGATAAACTACAACCAAATGGAATTTAAAAGGCGACCTTAGACTATGAGTATGCATTTACGGGGTGAATAATATGTTTCTTATAAAACAACTCACCCCGTGAATTTTATTTTCAATTTAGAAAACACACTATTCGTTCAGATGCAATTAAACCGAATGACAGGAATCCTGATCAGAGAAAGTAAAGTTTTCGCATATCATGATTTCTGTTTTTCAATTAAAAAATAATCATTTCAAATAATAATAATGAATCTAGTAAAAGAAGATATTACCATTTTTCTCAAGATTAAAAATTACTTAAAAGTAATTTTGATTTTGATGAGTACTTCAGGTTATATCATTGCACAAAATAAAGACAGTATCATTCCCAAAATAAATAATTTTGCGGCTGTGGTTACGGTTCAAACCAAAGGTATATCAACCATTCCAAACCTGACATTAGGAAAACCTGCAGTAATATTCGACATGAAAATTGGCAGAAAACTGACTTTCGAACCACAATTCAGGTTTTCGCTCGAAGGAAAACCCTGGGCTATGGTTTTTTGGTGGAGATATTATGCATCGGTCGGTAAAAAGTACAAAATGATTTTTAGTACAAATTATTCACTGGCCTATAAGTCAATTATTGATACAGTTCCAGAGCCTTCCGTTGAAATGATTAGGGCAACCAGGTATCTGGCAGCAACCATGTTGTCTAATTATCAGTTAAATAAATATATAGGCATTGATGTTTATCTTTTTTATACTTATGGTATTGAGAAATTTATAACCAGAAATACTTATATGGCTTCATTCAGACCAAGTTTTTCAAACATTCCAATCACAAAAAATATTAGAGCACGGATTGTTCCTGAGATATATTACTTAAAAATGGATCAATACGATGGTGTGTATTTAAACGCCACCCTTTTAATCAGTAAGAAAAATTTCCCGATTTCAATATCAGGATTGATTAATAATCCACTGGAATCAGATATTCCAACAAATTACGGATTGCTTTGGAATGTTGGATTAACTTACACTTTTAATAAAAAATATACTGAAGTTCACTAGATTAATTAAGTTAACTTATTATTATATAATCAGTTATAAATTTCAGAATTAAAGAACAACCAGTGTGGAAGTTAGTTAGTGCGAATTGTCAAATAGAACACCTATTCTTCCAGAGAGGGCATTTAAAAACAGGAATATGAAAACATTCTCATTCAAAATATTTGTAGGGCTAATGATATCAGCGTGTTGTTTTTCATATCATTTAAAATCTCAAAACAATATGGATAATATCCAATTATTAAGTGCTAAGGAACAAAGCATCATTTCCATTGCTGCATTAACGGCCAAAGGCGATTTATCAAAATTAAAAACAGAATTTGAGGCGGGTCTCGATGCAGGACTTACCATCAACCAGATAAAAGAAGAACTTGTTCATTTGTACGCCTATTGTGGTTTCCCGAGAAGTATCCGCGGATTACAAACCTTTATGGAAGTTCTGGATGAAAGAAAAGCAAATGGAATTATTGACAGAGATGGCAAAGAAGCATCTCCTATTAATGAAAATGAAATAAAATACGAACGTGGCAAAAAAGTTTTAGAAGAACTTACTAAATTGCCACAGCCCGAAAAACTTTCAGGCTATTCGGCCTTTGCCCCTGTAATAGATACTTTTCTGAAAGAACATCTGTTTGCTGATATTTTTGAACGCGATGTTTTGAGCTATAGAGAAAGGGAACTGGTCACCATTTCTGTAATCAGCACCATTGGCGGTGCGGAACCCATGCTCAATTCACATTTAAAAATCTGCCTGAATGTAGGTTTAACACCTGAACAATTACAACAATTCGTAAAAATATTAAAAACAACTATAGGCAAAAAAGAAGCAAAAGATGCTCAGGCCGTTTTAAATGAAGTTCTCAAAAATAGAAAGTAAGTAATTCTACTTTACGAATTTGAAAATGATCAATAAACAATGATATATAGTTTTATAGGATTGAACATGAATAAAGTTTTTTAACGCAGAGAACGCAAAGTAAACGCAAAGAATCGCAGAAAGAACCTTCGGTTATCATTCTTTGCGTTTCTTAGCGTATTTTTCTTAGCGGCTCTCTGCAGTTAAATTTCAAATACGCTATTGGGTTCAATATTAACAATATATAAGTCAATGTCGTTTAGATAAAGAAATCTTTGGTGAAAATTTGGTGTTTCAGTGTTTTCGTGGCAAAAATATTTAGCCACCAATACACAAATGCACCAAATTACACCAATTTTTTAAAACTTAATATACAATGTATCACTAACTAAATGACATTAATATATAAGTTCGTAAAGTAGAAGTTAATTTAAAACTTATTAAAAAATGAAGTACATTTTTATATTAAACATATTATTTCTGGCTGTTTTATTTGTTGCTTGCAATACGAAACAACAGACTAAAGAACTTGTTTTTCCCAAAGGATATAAAATTACCAACAATAATTTTACCGGAACGGCATGGTTGCAAATGTTTGTAAACAACGACAGTATTTACAATACATCAATTGGCAATGTAACTTTTGAACCAGGAGCCAGGACCAACTGGCACAAACATCCGGGTGGGCAAATTCTGCTGGTAACCGAAGGCAAAGGCTATTACCAGGAAAAAGGCAAACCTGCCCAACTGATTCAAAAAGGTGATGTGGTAAAAATTCCGCTTGATGCAGAACACTGGCACGGCGCAGCACCCGGTAAAGGGCTTACACATATTGCCATTAGTCCTAATTTGCAAAAAGGAAGTGTGGTTTGGCTAAAACCTGTTACAGATGAAGAGTACAACCAGTCCACCAAATAATGTATTTTTACAATAAACCAAAATACTGTAAATCATTAAATAAGAAAAAGAATTGGATTAAAATCCCAAAACGGTGCATCTTTAGCACTTGTTAATCGGAAATTTTAAATACGGGATAAAAACCAGTAAATATGTGTTAAAGTGGTTGACTGATAAAGTATTAAATGTATTAATAATTAAAAATTGCTCATCAACTTAAACAAAATTAAAACTTAAAAATCTTACAACAATGGCTAAATTTAAATTGAAAATAAACAGGAAAGTGTACCAAGTAGATGTTGATCCGTCAACTCCAATACTATGGGTACTCAGAGATAACCTGGGTCTTGTTGGCACCAAATACGGGTGCGGTCAATGGGTATGCGGTGCATGCACAATCCATCTGGATGATGAAGCTGTACCAGCCTGCAAGCTTCTTGTATCAGAAGTAGGCAAAAAAGCGATCACAACCATTGAAGGATTGTCTGAAAATGGGGATCATCCAATTCAAAAAGCATGGTTAGCGCATGACGTATCTCAATGTGGCTATTGCCAGCCGGGCCAGATCATGAGAGTGGCGGCCTTATTGAAAAAGAACCCTAACCCAACTGACAAAGAAATTGAAGTGGCAATGGAACATAATATTTGCCGGTGTGGAACATATATGCGTATAAATGCTGCAATTAAAACCGTGGTCAATACCCGGTAGATACAGGAATATTTCATTTTCTAACATTAAAATGAATTGAAATGAATAATACAAAAAGTACTATTGGCAGACGTTCCTTTATAAAAAGTATTGTCGTAGCAGGAGGAGGAATGATGCTCGGATTTAATATCCAGGCTACCGGTAAAAACAATCCAAAACGAATACAAGGAAAATCGGATAACTTATACAATATTAATGCCTACCTGAGAATTGGCGAGAATGGTATTGTTACCATTATATCGCCTAATCCGGAAGCCGGGCAGAATGTTAAGACATCCATGCCTCAGATTGTGGCTGAGGAGCTCGATGTTAACTGGAAAAATGTAATTGTTGAACAAGCATATTTAAATACAAAATTGTATACGGGCCAGACCATAGGAGGCAGTAATGCTATTCGGCAGGGATGGAAAACCCTCAGGATGGCTGGGGCCACTGCACGATATATGTTACGACAGGCTGCTGCTAATGCCTGGCAGGTTCCTATGACTGAGATAACTACTTCGGAAGGTATGCTGTATCACAAAAAGAGTGGTAAGTCTGCCGGATATGGTAATATGGCTTCAGCAGCATCCAATATCCCAATTCCTAAAGAAGTTGAACTTAAAAATCCTAAGGAGTTTAGAATCGTTGGCCAGTCATTAAAAAATGTGGATGGAATCAAAATGGTGACTGGCAAACCCCTCTTTGGTAGTGATATTAAAGTTGAAGGTATGCTCATTGCCATGATTGTACATCCACCGGCATTCGGATTGAAACTAAAATCTTTCAAAGACACTGCTGCGAGGGCTATGCCTGGAATCAAAGATATTTTCACCATTAAAGTTTTTGATGATGAATATGTAAGACAGCATTTCGATACCTGCACTTTTCCTGATCTGGTAGCTGTAGTTGGTAACTCAACATGGGAAGTTCTAAAAGCGAAAGCAGCGCTTGAAATAGAATGGGAGCCGATAACCGAACATAAACTGACACGGAATGATTTTTACAATGGGTTAGAGACAGTGACTGTTCCTGCAGGGTTTGAAAACACGAAAGACCATATTGCTAAGATGGCAGAAATGACTACTAAACAGGGAAAAGTAATCCGTAAAGACGGTGACCCGGAAAAAGCATTTGAAAATGCAGTTAAAGTAATCGAGCGTACCTATACAGCCCCATTCCTGGCCCATAATTGCATGGAACCGATGAACTTTTTTGCTCATGTTACGCCTGAAAAAGTTGAGCTTGCAGGGCCTCTGCAAAAAGCGGAAAACACCCAAAGAGCTTTGGCAGCAAGGCTGGGAATACCTGTAGATAAAATTAATATACAAATTATACGATTGGGCGGGGGATTTGGCAGGCGTTCCTACGCACACTGGCTTATAGAAGCTGCACTCATTTCACAGAAAATGAAGGCTCCAATTAAACTATTATATACGCGTGAAGATGATATGACCTCCGGCATTTACCGTCCCTCGTACAGTATTACCTATCGGGCAGCTTTAGATGTTAACAATCATATGACAGCTTTTCACATAAAGGCCGGAGGTATTCCTGAAAGCCCACTAATCAATGCAGATCAATTCCCTGCGGGTGCGGTAGAAAATTTTCTTGCAGAGACCTGGTCCATCGCCTCCAACATAACCACTGGCTCTTTCAGGGCGCCCCGACATAACTTTATGGCATCAGCCGAACAATCATTTCTGGACGAAGTGGCGGAAGTTGCAGGCAAGGATCCGATTGAATTCCGGTTGGAACTCCTTGAAAGTGCGCGAACTAACCCTATAGGCAAGAATAATCGCTATGATGCCGGGCGATATGCAGGTGTTCTGAAACTAGTCCGCGAAAAATCCGGTTGGGGTAAAGACAATTCCTCCCTTCATCGGGGCGTTGCTGCATATTATTGTCAAGGCTCCTACGTTGCCGAAGTGCTGGATTTAAAAATGGAAAATGGGAAGCCTGTAATACCAAGGGTATGCTGTGCAATTGATTGTGGAATAGTGGTCAATCCTGATGGAGCTGCCAACCAGACAGAAGGCTGTATTGTGGATGGTATTGGAGTGGCTATGTACGGTCAACTAACCTTTAGAGAAGGAGCAACTAATCAGACTAATCTGGATAACTATCAGATGATTAGGAACAGTGGTGCGCCAAAATCAGTTGATGTGCACTTTGTTGAAAGCGATTTAGATCCGACAGGAGTGGGTGAACCACCCTATCCACCAGTTATTGGAGCACTTGCCAATGCACTTTACAAGGCTACCGGGAAACGATTTTACAACCAGCCTTTTTTTGCTGAGTAAATTCTCTGATAAGGAAGAGTGCGACATTGATATTTCAAGACACTCTCTGTGCCGGTTGTAGAAATGTGTATTGGTTACAAACAATTATCAATGAAGAATTTAGAAACATAAAATATTATAATTTAAATCCCTAAAATGTATCCTATGAAAGTTATCAATTTAATTTTAATATCAGTTTTAGTATTCTCACAGGTTTGTAATGGACAAATTAGTGAATGGCGCGAAGCAAATAGAACGGGAGTTTCATCAGAAACCGGATTATTGAAATTATGGCCAGCAGAAGGCCCAAAATTGCTATGGTCAAATATTGAACTTCAGAAAGGGAATTCTTCTGTTTCTTTTGGTAAAAATATGATTTATATTACCGGTACTAAAGATACAGCTGATATTTTATATGCTTTGGATATGAGTGGTAAATTGTTGTGGCAAAGTTTTATGGGCAGGGCATGGAACGAGTCTTTCCCCGAAAGCAGGGCCACGCCTACTGTAGAAGGCGATAAAGTTTATACCTGCAGTGGATTAGGCGACCTTGCCTGTTTTGATGGCAGCACGGGTAAAATAATATGGTCGTACAAAGCAAGCCAGGAAAATAAAGGTACTTATGGAAGATGGGGCATTGCAGAATCGCTGCTGATTGATGGCGACAAGCTTTATTTTTCGCCGGGCGGACCCGAAACCATGACCATTGCACTGAATAAAACTGATGGAAAAATTATCTGGAAATCGAAAAGCATTGATGACAAACCAGGTTATGTTTCGCCAATACTGGTAAATTATGCCGGAATTAAAACAATTATCAATGTAGCAATGAATAATATTTTTGCTGTTAATGCTTCAAATGGCGAAATATTATGGAAAGTTGGTATCGAAAAACCAGCAGGTTTTGGTTGGGATCTCATTATGTGTGTTACCCCATTGTATGATAACGGAATGGTATATGTAACAGGTGGTTATGATGTTGGCGGAATAATGATTAAAATTGGTGAAGATGGCAAAAGCGCCGCCGTAAAATGGACAGATAAGGTATTAGATGTTCATCATGGAGGAGTTGTTAAGCTTGGCGATTTTATATATGGCTCTAACTGGCTGAACAATGGTGATGGGAACTGGTGCTGTATCAACTGGACTACCGGAGAAAAAAAATGGGAAGAACACTGGAATTGTAAAGGTTCAATCATTTCCGCTGAAGGGCTGCTATACATTTACGATGAAAAGAAAGGAACTGTAGGTTTGCTCAAAGCCACTCCTGAAAAGTTTGATCTGGTAAGTAGTTTTCAGGTTACACAGGGAAGCGCCGGTCCATTTTGGGCACATCCTGTAATTCACAACGGAATTCTTTACTTAAGACATCAAAACGCTTTAATGGCTTATGATATAAAGGCAAAGTAAGGTTTTAGTTTAATATTTAATCCTTCATTGCAAATTCAGGTTTTTAAAATTAGAATATCACATCCGGTCTAAAATGAAAATCCGGGTGTTTTTCAATTAAACTGTCCGGATTCTGACTGAGTTGTAAAACAGACAGACAGTTTTCTTATTAAACTTACAAAATAAAAAAATGAAATATTTTTTAATTCTTTTGGGTTTTTATTGTTTTATGAGTTGTTCTCATCAAAACAAACTGGCAAAATCAAAAACAACGGATGATTACGTGACTACCGAAACTGGCCTTAAATATAAAATTCTTCAAAAGGGAAGTGGACAGAAATCGAAAGCCGGACAAGAAGTTTTAATTTTCGAAACAACCTCTTATCTGGACGGAACAGTTTTGTACTCAAATGAAAATTCTCAAACACCTGTAAAAGTTTTAATTGGAGGTAACCAGGCAACAAATGCGGTTGACGAAGGCCTCAGGGGCATGCAGGAAGGTGAGATTCGCCAACTTATCGCAACGCCTGATTTAGTAAAGCGGAAATCCTATCCGCCAAATGTGTCACCCGATTCTACGCTGAAAATAAAAATAATATTGCATAAGATTTTATAACAGATTGAAGCTCTTGGAATAATAAACCAAAAGTGAAAAAATAAGAATATTTAAAATCCTGTTTGCCAATATTCCCATCGAATTTTGCCAATCATAATCTGCTCATTATTCGTTCATTACCATTAAAAAATCTGGTAAATGATGCCATCTTAATATTTATAAAATCAAATTTTATAATGGGTGAACTAAAAACAACAGGGCATTCTGTTAAATGGGCCACCTTATAATACCAATGCCGACCTATTTACCGGTTATTTTGCATTGTCTGTGCTATTTTCGTTATAATAACTAAATTTTCGTTTTAAAGAAATTGAAATACACAGTTTAGGAAAACTGCTTCTACTTTTGTTGCCTTTGATGAGTTTAAATAATTTGAAAACTAAAATTTGGCGAAATGAAATATCTTAAAAATTTAATAATAATCATATTTCCTGTAATGCTTTGTGTTGGTTCAATTTCAGCACAGAGCTCATTTGATTTTAAAATCAAAGGTCAGATAATCGATTCAGTGGAAAACAAAAGTGTTCCATTTGCTACAATATCAGTAAAAAAGGAATCGGATAAAAACATTAAAAAGGCTGTTATAACAGACGAAGATGGAAAATTTGAAATTACCGTGAATGAGCCGGGTAATTATTTGTTGACTGTTAATGTATTAGGTTATGGAATCCAAACAATGGATATTATTGTTGGCAAGGATCAAAAATCGTTTGAAACAGGCAGGATTTTAATTAAATCATCGGCATTAGAATTAGGTACAGTTGAAATCACAGGAGAGAAGCCCCTGATAAAAATAGAATCTGATAAACTTTCGTACAGTGCAGAAAATGATCCGGAAAATAAAACATCCAATGCCCTGGATATGTTGCGAAAAGTTCCAATGGTTTCGGTTGACGGGGATGATAATGTACAGGTAAAAGGTTCCGGGAACATCAGAATATTTGTAAATGGAAAACCTTCAACCATGGCAAACAACAATACAAAAGACTTTTTAAAAAACCTTCAGGCCAGCAATATTAAAAATATTGAAGTAATTACTTCGCCAGGTGCCAAATACGATGCCGAAGGTGTTGGCGGAATAATAAACATTGTGATGAAGCAGGCTACAATGAACGGATATTCTGCTACAATAAATGCTGGAGCAAATACACTGGGAGGTGCTAACGGTGGCGTAAACTTATCTGTAACACACGGAAAACTTAGTTTTTCAACCAATATCTCAGCCAATTATTTCGATAACCCATATTTAGACAATAACAGTTTTCGCGATAATTATGCCGATACCGCATCAAAATTCACAACTTACACCGGCCAATCAAAACGACAGGGATTAATGCCAATGGGTAACGGACAAATCAGCTACGAAATTGATACCCTGAATTTGATAAGTGGTTCTTTTTCTTTCTGGAGAGGAAAATTTAACAATTATTCTGACCAGCTATATGAGAACAGAAGTTTATCTGAGGTTCTCAACCAGTCATATTTGCTGAACAGCAGCAATACATTCAAATTTGGATCTCAGGAAGCAAGTCTGGATTTTCAGCACACCTTTAAACAGAGTAAGGATCAAACCCTGACATTATCGTACAAGATAAATTTCAATCCGTCTGAAAACAATGGTGAATCAACCATTGATAGTATTTATAATTATTCTTCATCCAAACAAAGGTCTAACAATGTGGCGTTTAGCAAAGAACAAACCTATCAGGCCGATTATGTTCAACCCATTAATGAGAACAATAAATTTGAAATGGGTTTAAAATATATACTCCGCAATAATAATAGTGTTACAGATGCCAATTTTTATGATTATGCACTTGGTGAATATTTACCTGATATTTCAGATGCGGATGATTTTAACAATATTCAGAACATTGATGCAGCTTATTTTTCGTATGATTTAAAGTTAAAAAAATGGAGTTTAAAAGCCGGAGGGAGAGTAGAATATTCTGAAAATAAAGGTGAATTTGCTTCTAACGATTCACTGAATTTTAACAACACAAGTTTAGAGTTTGTCCCTTCGTTCAATGTTTCGTACCAGTTTACACCGGTTAAGGCATTAAGATTTTCATTTACAAAGAGGATACAAAGGCCGGGAATCTGGTACCTCAACCCTTATGTAAACGATTATGATCCGCAAAACATAAGTTATGGAAATCCCAATCTTGATCCGGAGCATTTTTATAATTTCGATTTGAATTTCAGTCGTTTTGGTCAAAAAACCAATTTTAACCTAAGCGTTTATTATTCATTCTCAAACAATGGTATCGACCGCGTATCCTCGATTACAGATGAGAATGTACAAGTTACCACATTTGAAAATATCAGCCTTATAAAAACCCTGGGAACCTCCCTTTATTTTTCACTTCGTGTTGGCGAAAAAATAACATGGAATGTAAATACATCGGCCAATTACAATAATATTAACAGCACTGATAATTCTGAACTTTCCATGCAGGGATGGGGTGCCAATGGTTTTACCAATTTGCAGTACCGTATTGGTAAAAACCTTGTGGTATCAGGTTCTGGCGGACTTTTTAAACCGCCTGTCAGGTTGCAAAGCAAGAATTCTCCATTTTATTTTGCAAGGTTTAATGTAAGCCAGGAATTATTAAAGAAAAAACTCACCCTGTCTTTAAATATTCAAAATGTATTTTGGAAAAACATAAGATTCACCTCAGAGACTTTTGACACCTATTTTTACCAGAAAACAGAAAATTACTGGCCGGGACGTTCATTAAGCTTTAATATAAGCTATCGCTTTGGAGAATTGAACAAGCAGCCTAAAAAAGTGAAAAACAGCATTAACAACGACGATGTAAAACAAGGCGAAAGCAACAATAATGGTGGAAGTTAATATAATCAATAGCTAATCATTTGCGATTATCCGTGATTTCTTTAACGACACTGAAATTTAAATTTGATTTATATATTTACATATTATCTTAGAAACCAAACTATTAAATGAACAAGTTCGATTTTTTAACAGGCGACATCAAATTAGATTTTCTGGAGAAACACTCCCCAACAAAACTTTTATTGATTAGCCTGGTAGTTGCCGCATTTATTATTTATCCTAATATTGCTTTTGTTGGCCACGAATTCTCCTACCTGGGAAAAGATAAGTATACAGCAATCATCTTGTTTTTTACTTTCCGTTATTTGTTTTTTACCATTCTGATATTGCTTTTACTACGGCATAATCTGTCGAGAATTCTAGCCTCTGATTTAAAAAAGCGGTTGATTCATAATTTCCTGATAACCGCAGTTGCTTATTTTATTTATATTGGTTTTTCAATTCTTCTGAGTCCAAAACCTGAATGGATTTCAGGCATTTTACTTTTCCAGTTCTTTATCGTTTGTATTTTAAGTGCACTAAACGGACATGTTGCCCAGCTTTATTCTGAGCAAAGAAGAAAGGAGCAGGAAATTGAGCAATTAAAAATCGAAAACCTTCAAAGTCGGTTTACTGCGCTCACCAATCAAATAAACCCTCATTTTTTCTTTAACTCATTAAACGGTCTCACATCGTTAATCCGGAAAAAAAATGACGAAAATACACTGGCTTATGTAAATAAACTATCGGATGTATTTCGCTATATCCTTCAAAGCGAGAAGAAAGGGCTTGTTCCCCTGGAGGAAGAACTGGAGTTTATGAATTCTTTCCGTTACATGATGGAAGTCCGTTTTGCCACTAAACTGGTATTTAATATCAGTGTGGATAAAGGAATGATGGATTTGAAAATTCCGGTTCTATCACTGCTCCCTTTAATCGATAATGTGGTGATGCACAATACCATCGATAGCGAACATAAAATGGAAGTCAATATCTGGTTAAATGATAAAATAGAGCTGGTTGTATCGAATCCTATTTTTCCAAAACTGGCACCGGCTGATACAAATGGAACCGGACTAAAAAATCTTGAAAACCGTTTTTCTTTGCTCATGAATAAACATATCAGAATTGAGAATGATGGCAAAATATTTTGTGTATATATGCCTTTAAAATAGAAGCACATGAGAATATTGATAGTTGAAGACGAAACGGCTGCTTATGAAAACCTGGTGGATATTTTAAAGGAGATAGATCCGCTCATTCAGGTTGCAGGGAATACTGAAAGTATAAAGCAAACCATTCATTGGTTAAAAAACAATGATCTTCCTGATTTGATTTTAATGGATATTCATTTATCTGATGGATCTGCATTTTCAATATTCAGGAGTATTGCCATTGAAACACCGGTAATTTTTACCACTGCTTATGATGATTATGCAATTGACGCCTTTAAGGTTAATAGTATTGATTATCTTCTTAAACCAATAAAAGTAAAAGAATTACAACGAGCCATTGAGAAATTTAAAAAATGGACCCGTCAGGATATATTGCAATATTTGTCGCAACTAATTCATTTACAGCCAGAAAATAAACAAAAAGATAAGATTTTGATATCGGTTAAAGATAAATTGCTACCCATTGGATTAAATGAAATTTCGTGCTTCTATACAACGGATAAAAACACAAGCATATTTTTAAAAAACGGGACTGCCTATGCCTATGCCAAAACATTGGAACAAATTGAAAACAACCTGAATCCGAAAGATTTTATAAGGGCCAATAAACAATATATTATTGCCCGCAACAGTGTAAAAAATATCACCATATGGTTCGATAACCGGTTATTGATTACCCTCGACATCGAAACGCCGGAGAGGATTTATGTTAGTAAAAATAAAGCGGCGGAGTTTAAAGCGTGGTTAGTAAATGATAGTTATAGCAATTCGTGATGATACACTATATTTTCTTTTTCACGCATTATTTTAGCTTTAAATTGTTCAGTTTAGCTAAATTTGATTGAAGATAGATAATTGTTTAAAGTGATTAGTAAACAGAAAAGGGGTTCCGTAATTAAAAAACCGGAACCCCATTGGTTATTTTTATAAAATCAATTGATAAATATAAATTCTAACACTTAAATCGAATTGAAATGGCAGAATTCAAATTAAAAGTCAACGGACAAAATTACCAGGTTGATGTGGATCCTTCAACTCCAATGCTTTGGGTATTAAGAGAGCAATTGAAACTTACCGGAACAAAATTTGGCTGTGGAATTTCGCAATGTGGGGCTTGTACCATTCTGTTGGATGGAGTGGCAACAACTTCATGCACTTTGCCTGTAGACTCAATTGGGAAGAAAGAAATAACGACCATTGAAGGACTATCAGAAAAAGGAGATCACCCGGTACAAAAAGCATGGCTCGAACTGGATGTAGCACAATGCGGATATTGTCAGCCCGGACAGATAATGGCAGCAACCTCTTTGCTGAAAAGAAATCCACATCCTACTGAAACTGAAATTGAAGAGGCAATGAGTGGAAATATATGCAGATGTGGAACCTATAAGCGCATTAATGAGGCTGTTAAAATTGCTTCAAAAATGTAAATCTTAGATTTCCTGGATTTAAATTTTCTATTTTATCACTAAAACAGAATAAAATGACAACAGAAAAAATACAATTCGGCAGAAGATCTTTCATTAAAAGTTCTGTACTGGCAGGTGGCGGATTAATGTTGGGATTCAACTGGCTTGCACTCAATAGTGCTAAAGCTGGCGAAATGAAAGAATTGCCAGCGGGTTGGTCTGAAATCAATTCCTTTTTAAAAATTAACGAAAAAGGCGAAATAACCATAATTTCACAAAATCCGGAATTTGGATCCGGGGTTAAAACCTCAATGCCAATGGTTTTGGCTGAAGAACTGGATGCAGATTGGGAAAAAGTAATTGTAGAACAGGGTGATTTCAATCCAAAAAAATATGGAAGACAATTTACCGGTGGTAGTATGGCACTTTTAATGGGATGGCAGGGATTACGAAAAAGCGGAGCTACTGCTAGGTATATGTTGATGGAAGCTGCAGCTAAAGCATGGAATGTCCCCGTATCAGAAATTACCACCAAATCTGGTATACTTTATCATAAAAGCTCAGGGAAATTTGCCGGATATGGCGAAATGGCTTCGGCAGCAGCAACAATTCCAGTACCAACCGAAGTGAAATTAAAAGATCCAAAAGAATTCACGATAATAGGTACTTCAAAAAAAAATGTAGATGGCTTAAAATTGGTAACCGGCAAACTTCCTTTTACTATGGACTATGCCGAAGAAGGTATGCTGATTGCCATGGTAGTAATCCCTCCGGCATTTGGATTGAAATTAAAATCGTTTGATGCAAAAGAAGCTAAAGCAATGCCTGGCATTAAAGATATTTTTTCATTTAAAACTTATAACGAAGGATATAAAAGAAATTGGCTGGATACCAATGCATTTCCTGAATTAATAGCTGTAGTAGGAAATTCTGTTGATGAAGTGGAGAGTGCGAAATATAAGATAAAAGCAGAATGGGAGCCAATTTCAGAAACTCAGTTTGTAATGGAAGGCAGGCGCGGCGACCAGACAGTTACTGTACCAGCTGGCCTGGAAAGCACTTCTGATCATAAAGCTAAAATGAAAGAAGCGGCAGCTAAACCCGGAAGGCAAATCAGAAAGGATGGAAATCCCGAAGAAGCTTTTAAAAAAGCGGCCAAAACAATTGAACGGACATTCAGCGCACCATTTTTGTCGCATTTTATGATGGAGCCCATTAACGCTTTTGCCCATGTAACCGATGACAAGGCATTTGTAGCTTGTCCAACTCAAATCCCGGATACCACAATGCGCACATTGTCTGCCAGACTTGGATTGCCACCTGAAAAAATTGAAATAAAACTTACCCGCATGGGAGGTGGTTTCGGAAGGCACTCTTATGCCCACAGCGCTGTAGAAGCTGCTGTTATATCACAAACTATGAAAGCCCCGGTAAAGCTTGTATATAATAGAAAAGACACTACCATGTTCGGAGTTTTTCGTCCGGCTTATTATATAACTTATCGCGCTGCACTGGATGAACAAAACAACCTTATTGCTTATCATGTGAAGGCAGGAGGAATACCGGAAAGCCCATTAAGGGAGACTACTTTCCCCGCCGGAGCAGTAGAAAACTATCTGGCAGAAGATTGGACTGTTCCATCTAATATTACAGTGGGTTTTTTCAGGGCTCCGGGTAGTAATTTCATTGGAGGAGCTGAACAGTCTTTTTTAGACGAAGTGGCAGAACTTGCTGGGAAAGATCCTATTGAATTCCGCCTTGAACTTTTAAAAAGGGCAAAGGAAAATCCTGTTGGAAAACAAAATAACTATGATGTATCACGCTATGCAGGAGTTCTAGAATTAGTTCGTGAAAAATCGAACTGGACGAAAGAATCGACAAACAAAAAACGGGGTGTAGCAGCTTATTTCTGTCATAATAGTTATGCGGCACATGTTATGGACGTAGAAATTAAGGACGACAAGCCGGTTGTTTTAAATGTATACAGTGTGCTTGATTGCGGGATTGTAGTGAATCCAAATGCTGCAGCAAATATGGTTGAGGGCAATGTAGTTGATGCAATTGGAATGGCAATGTATGGAGAAATGACATTCACGAACGGAAAGGTAGACAAGGATAATTTTTCAAAATATCGCATGATACGTAATAATGAAGCACCAAAAAATATTGAAGTCTATTTTGTTCAGAACGGACTTCCACCAACTGGTTTGGGAGAACCACCCTATCCACCTGCTTTTGCAGCATTGGCAAATGCACTTTATAAAGCAACCGGAAAGCGATATTATCACCAGCCATATATTAAGAATAGTTTTGACGCGTAATAGATGTAAAAACCTTTTATTTCTGCAGATTCCCAATTGAAATGACACACGAAATTAAATTATTGTTTCAAACGCTAAACCTATGGCAACATTTTCGTAAAAAAGCTGTATTTGTTTCGGTAGTAGCCCTTGATGGATCTTCTTACCGGAGACCCGGAGTAAGAATGATTATCAGTGAAAAAGGGGAATATATCGGAGCTGAAAGTGCTTCTGAAATTGCTATTTCGATTCTGGCCGAAATATTAAGTAAAGTACGGCACCAGGATTCGGTTTCTTTAAGCAAAAAAACAGGTTCAATACATGGCTGAAATACAACGCGATTAGTTGCTGCCTGTAGTTTGGGATGAAGGAATAAAATAAAAATAAATAATGCGAATTTAGAGTAGAATTTTTTTAATAACCGCTGACTAAAGCCGATGCAAATCAACTCATAACTCGAATAAATATTAGAAAATCTTTATCATTAACAATTTATTTTATTAAAAAACTCTTTCAAAAATTAATTTAAAACCTATGAAAATGAGAACATTAAAAATCAATCTTCTGGTAATTTTAGCATTTTTATTTAGTGCTGCTATTCATGCTCAAACCATTGATGAAATTCTTGCAAAACATGCTGAAGCCGTTGGCGGAATTAATACTATTAAAAAATTGACTTCCATTTATATAGAGAATTCAATAGCGGCTATGGGCAATGAGTCGCCAAATACCGTAAGTATTATAAATGGCAAAGGTTATAAAAGTGTGAGTGAGATAAATGGCGCTAAAATGATCAATTGTTTTACAGAAAAATCAGGCTGGTCAGTAAATCCCATGATGGGAGCTACAACACCGGCTGCAATGCCCGAAGAGGAATACAATAGGAGTAAATACCAGATTTTTATATCTGATCCATTAATAAATTCTTCTGAAAAAGGATTTACTGTTGAATTAGCTGGTAGCGAAAAAGTTAAAGATGCAGATGCATTTAAAATTAAGATTACTAACATCGCAAATAAAAGTGAAAGTTTTTATTATGTTGATAAAACCTCTTACCTGATTTTAAAAGTAACTGCAAAAGTTGACATGATGGGCCAGCAGACTGATGTTATTACCAATTTCAGCAATTATCAGAAAACCAGCATAGGATTTTTAATACCTTATGTTACAGATATAGACTTTGGGGCCAGTTCGCCATATCGATTACGGTAAAAAATGTAGAAGTAAACAAGGAAATCGATCAAAGTATTTTTGAAATGAAAATGTAATTTTAAATAGAAAACAACAGAAAGATCTCTATTGGCAAAATAGTCCTTAATAAAGTTCAGATACTTTAAAACCTGATTGATGTTGTGATTTGAATGACCTAATTGACAACAAACCCAGATAATGTTGTCAGTTTATCATTCTAAATAGTAACAATAAGAATTCGGCTTTTTTGATATCATAATATAACTAATGTACAACCCTAAATAATAAACAAGATGAAACGTAAAAATTGGTTTTCATTATTTTTCCTGGTGTTAATTTGTATAATAAATGTAAATGCCCAGGACTGGCCTCAATTTTTAGGTCCAGACAGAAACAGTACCTCACCACAAAAGAAACTTTTGCGAACCTGGCCCGCCGAAGGCCCGCAGGTTTTGTGGACAGCTGGCATTGGAATTGGTTATGGTGGCCCGGTGGTGAAAGACGGAAAAATTTATCTTTTTGACCGGATGGATAGCATTGGCGATATTATGCGGTGTTTCGACCTGCCTACAGGCAAAGAACTTTGGAATTTTGCAACCACTTCTCCCGCAGATTTCCCATTTCCCGGCTCACGAAGTGTCCCTGCTATTGATGGCAATTATGTTTATGGTTGCGGGGCTGCAGGCGATTTGTATTGCATTGATATAAATACCCACAAACCGGTCTGGAACAAAAATATATGGAAAGATTTTGGTGGCAAAGATCTTCCAATTTGGGCCATTTCGCAGTGTCCGCTCATTTATAAGAATATGGTAATTGTATCCTCACATGCTCCGGATGCCGGTGTGGTTGCTTTTAACAAACTTACCGGTGAACTGGTCTGGAAAACACCCAATCTGGGAAATGAAACTTACGTTAGTCCATCTATAATTAAAATATCCGGCGAAGACCAGGTAGTAATGGTTACTTCTTCTACCAACCCTTTCGGACATCCCGAAGCAGCTAAAACATTGGGTAAGATTATTGGTATGGAGCCCCTGACCGGAAAAGTCCTGTGGGAATACAATCAGTGGGAATGTCATATTTCAGTTGCAAATGTTGTGGAAGCTGGTGATAATAAGTTATTGCTGGTGGGGGGCTATGAACTGGGTTGCGTAATGATTAAAGTTGAAAAAAAGGCAGACAATTCCTTTGCAGTCACCGAGCTATTTAAGCACAATGAATTTGGCGACCATACAAAACCACCGATTATATTTAAAGGATATTTTTATGGACAATTTACAACAAACGGAAAGCGCGATGGCCTGGTTTGTATGGATATGGAAGGAAAAATAATGTGGAAAACCAAAAATGCGCCTAAGTTTGATAAGGGCAGTATGATACTTGCTGATGGACTGATTCTGGCAACGGATGGTGCAACAAAATTATACCTCATTGAACCTGATCCTTCAGCATTTAAATCCCTTGCATCAGCAGATATACTTAAGCAGGGAGGTGTGGACGCCAGAAATAGAATGACCAATTTCGGAGGTCCAACACAAAACTGGGCACCTATAGCTTTGGCTGATGGAAAACTGTTAATCAGGGATCAAAGCAGGTTGATGTGTGTTAAAGTTGCTGAATAATCCAAAAGAAGTTTGAAGCATTTGAAAATAATAATTTAAAGCCAGGCGGACCTGTAGGATGCATGATTTAACGCTGGATTCTTTTCTTTATGGTTACCAATCCTTAGTTTAATTAAGTATTCTGCTTTATACGCCTGGTAATTTTGAAATTCAATTATCAAATAAAAACAAGGCCATTTGAAGTTTTTTGTTTTATTTTATAAAAAAGTTAATGCGTTATGGAAAAAGCAAAAGTAATCATAACAGGTTCTACCGGAATGATTGGCGAAAGTGTTTTAGACCAGTGTTTAAAACATGAAAACATTGAAAAGATACTGGTGATTAACCGGCGAAATTCAGGAATGCAACATCCAAAGCTTAGTGAAATTGTTCTTGAAGATATTTCTGATTTATCAACAGTTTCAGACCAGCTTAGCGGTTACAGTGCCTGCTTTTTTTGTATCGGTGTTTCGGCCCTGGGAATGGACGAAGCAAAATACACAGCCCTAACCTACACGCTCACGATTAAATTTGCCACACAACTTTCAAAAATTAATCCGGATATGACATTTTGTTACATTTCGGGTGCTGGCACCGACACTTCGGAAAAAGGGCGGATGATGTGGGCAAGGGTAAAAGGAAAAACGGAAAATGATTTAATTAAGCTACCTTTCAAAAAAGTGTACAATTTCAGGCCAGGAATGCTTATTCCATATTTACCAGTAAAACCAACACAAACCTATCAATCCGTTAAATATATAAAGTGGCTGCTGTTATTGCTCCGGCCGGTTTTCCCGAACTATATTTTAAAGCTCAGCGATTTAGGACTGGCCATGATAAACAGCCTGAAAGTGGATTATCCGGTAAAAATTCTGGAAGCGCCTGATATCAGGAAATTGGCATGGATGAAATAAACTGAATCTAAGAACCTGAATTCGTATATAAATCAGTTAGGCAGAAAAAACTATGGAAAAAACCAAAATTACCATTGGCGAAAAGGATATGTGCATTGAAGAAGTGTTGAATGCACCGTTGGATTTGGTCTGGAAAGCATGGAGCCATCCTGAACATATTGCCTTATGGTGGGGCCCCAATGGGTTTACAAACACAATTCATAAAATGGATTTGAAACCTGGGGGCGATTGGCTTTTGACCATGCACGGACCGGATGGCAAGGATTATCCCAACAAAAGTACTTTCGTTGAAGTGGTACCAAAGCAAAAGATAGTTTATCGGCATTACAATCCGAATTTCACGGCAACTATTGTTTTTGAAGCTTTAGAAAATAAAACCAGGATAAAATGGAGTTCGGTTTTCGAAACCAAAAAAATGTTTGAAAACGTGGTAATCGCTTTTAAAGCCGACGAAGGCATGAAACAGAATGTGGAAAAGCTCGGAAAGTTTCTTTTGGAAATGAAAAAATGATTCAAAGAGAATTTATTAATGTTTATCTTTTTCCAGATAAGGGCAGTTTTTTTCATCCGTAACGAAATATATTATTCAGAATCAATTTTCCCTTTCCGTACTCAAAATTTCCTGTCCGGAACCGGTTTTTTGTTTTCCGTGCAAGGTTTTTTTGGTTCCGTACTAAAAATACTCCGGTCAGAACCTGTTTTTCCCTTTCCGGGCTTAAAATAGGGTGTCCGGATTAAGTTTTTGCATTCCATACTTGAAATATTGTAATCCGTACTTGATTTTTCATCTTAAAATTACCACTAAAACTTTAAAGTGCACTGCTTTCAATAACTGTTTATTGAACGGGAGTATAGGTTCAGTTTCGGCCAAGCGTAGTTCGGGGTTGCAAGGTATTCCAATTTCCGTATAGCATTTAGTTTATTAAATGTTATTACTTTCATTTTAGCACTTTCGCCGGCATTATGTAAAGCCATTGTTGTCAGCTCGTTGTTTATTCTTTCGGTTTGTTCAAAAATTTTTCAATCATTGGCACAACAAATTCATTTTCTTTTGTGTCAGGTTTAATTGTGGTTATTTCTCCGATATACTCTCCATGTCCACCTGGGATTATTGCTAATTCAGAGTTTGCAATTTGTCTTTGTAATTCAATGGCGTGTTCTGGCGTTATAATGTCCTTGTCAGCAATTATAATTAAAGTTGGTGCTTTGATGGCTTTGATTTGCTCGTCCGGAATGTCTTTGAAATTTACCATTCGTTTTGCGTCTCTGTCGTGCATTATTTGTAAACCGCTTGTATCATGTGCAACCTTTTTGTAGGCTTTTTTCAGTTGTTCAGGCATATTTTCCAATTTAGCTTGTTCCATAAAACCCCAAAACCATTCCGGAACACCATTTCGTTTGGCAAGTGCTGAACCCAAAACAATTTTATCAACTATTCCGGGATGTCGAATTGCAATTTGCAAAGTTGTAGTTCCACCATTGCTGAAACCAAAAAAATCCGCTTTGTCAATGTTTAGGTTTTTGAGAAGTGTTGCAATATCATCTGCATCTTGCTCAAATGACAAGTCTGCGTTTCTGTCACTCGTCCGTCCGTGTGCTTGAAGTTCCACTGCAATTACTTGTCTGTTTTTTGCGAATAACGGAATAACTTTTTCAAAGTTTGACTGAATTGTCGAACCACCACCATGAATAAGAACAAGAGGTTTGCCTTGTCCATAAATTTCGTAATACATTTTCAGTCCATTCACTTCGGAATATCCACTATCAAAAGTCAATTCGTCTGTTAATGCTATTTCCATTTTTTTAGTTTCTGTTTTGTTTTCGTTACATGCTGTCAAAGTGAAAAGTGTCAAACTGAAAAATGCAATTATTTTTCTCATTTCTATTATCTTTCATTATTTGTTTTGTCGTTCTTCACAATGACCGCCAGCATCCATATAACCGCAGTTCAATATCTGGTCGAGTATATTTTTTCTATATACCAATACTTTTTATTCAGCCCTTAAAATTACCTTTCTCCCCTCTCATTTCCAAATAATTACCTTGCATTTTAAAGCAGGATTTTAATAAAATTAGATAAGGACTGTCAATAAGCCAATATACATGGCCAGACATCAAAAAACTCAAAGGTTTTACTTCTACCACTTCAACAGGCTCAGTGGCCGAATCAGTGACCCACCTATAAGGTAGGTAATCCAGGGCGCCCCGAAATCAAGATGATTATAAATTAATTCTGAATACAAAAGCTTAAAAAACCTTCTAACAGTTATTGATATAGTCTGATTCAGGAATGAATGCAACAAGCTTGTTAAACTCTGCACTAAATACGTTAATACCATTTACGGTCAGAGCATTAACTTTGGTTTAGATTTATAGCTGGAATTTTATACAAGAATATATCCAAACCCAATAAATTTAAAATTCAGTGACCTTACATTATTCACCGTACTTTTATAGCAGATAAACTATTATGTTTAATACTCGTATTTTAATTCTGGTTAATGAAAGGATTGCAATTTTAAGATATTGATTCGTGATGCACATAATAAAATGAACTAATGAAACAAATTGTTTTCAATGCAAAGCAAAAAATGAGTGGGTTCAGGAAAAATGAATTGACAAATCCGGTGTTCAGTTTTAACGAATTGAATTTTCAATACAGCCAGGTAAATTTTAATGGGAATACGAAAGCCCAGAATTGTAAATTAGGTGAATGGGTATTAAATCTAAATACATATAATGCTAAATTTAAAAATTGCAAGGTATTATTAGTACTGCTGTTACTTGTATATTCAAGCCTTAATGGGCAATATAAGCATTTGAAAATTGATGATCCTACACAAAGAAATTATTTGAACTTTTACATCAGTGAGCAGAAACTAAACGACAATTATATTCCATTTCGGCCCGGAACGGATACCATGATATCGTACAATGGAAAATCTTTGCCCACAAAAAAAAACGCAGCGGAAAACATTTATGTATTCAGGGGTTTTTTTACCATCGATTCGTTATTAATGAATGAAGAACTTGCCTTTCATATAGGTTCATTGAATTATCCATGCAGGATCTTCTGCAATGGAAAATTAATCCATACACTGGGCAGCTATAAAGATCAATATACTTCGCGGCTCAGGTTTGCATCCGGAATCTTGCTGTCACCTTCCCTGCTTAGATTAGATAGCATAAATGAACTGTCAATTCAGATTTATCAAAGATTTAACGAATCTACCGCCCTGGATAAAATTTTTATTTCTTCGAAGAAAATAGTGGACAAATACACTTTTATACGAAACTTTTTCAGTTTAAACCTTATACAGGCTACTTTGCTGGTTTCAGTGGTATTGGCAATGTATTTTTTCTTTTTGGTGTTATTTAAAAAAGGCATGAGAAACCTTAAATACCTGATGTTTGCCATCTGTTGTATTTCTTTGGGGGTAGGGTATTGTAATATTTCTTTTTCATTTAGTTACGCCAACGAACTTATCATCTATAAAATTTCAAGGGTGAGTTTACCGGTTTCGTGCCTGTTTTTAATCTATTATACCCTTAGTTCAACAAAAATTATAAGTTTAAACAAAAAGAGTGCAGCCCTGCTGGCAATTCCAATACTGGTTTTTATCCCTTTTTTTGTGATAAGTGAGTCAATTTACCAGATTGAAAAAGTATTTAAGGTCTATGTTGCATTTGTAAATATCCCCTACCTGATTTTTGCTTTTATATTAGGGGTTATAAGTTTTTTTAGAAGAAGGAGCAAATCGAATTTTGTTTTTGTGGTAGGGTTTAAAATTCTGATTGTAGCTGTAATTGCCGATACGAGAATATACCTGATGGATATTACCCCTTATACCTGGGGAATTCCTCATGGATTTTTAATTTTCACTGTTATCATATTTTTCATTTTATCTATTGAACAAACAAAAGCATTCAACCTTTCCATAGAGCGTGGAGTTCAGCTTCAGGAAATTAAAAATGGGCTGGAATTGAAAGTCGAAGAAAGGACCTCTCAGTTAAAGATACAGAACGAGAAACTGCTTGTGCAATCGAAAATTCTTGAAACTGCCAATTTTGAAATAAGCTCCATTAACAATTCCCTTTTAGAACAAAAGAAAATAGTGGAAGAAAAAAATGTGGAACTTGAACACCAAAAAAATCTTATTGAAGAAAAAAATGTAAGCTTAAATGCCCTGAACGAAGAAATTATTGTTCAGCGCGACCAGCTGGCAGAACAAAACAATTCAATTACCGAAAGTATAATATATGCAAAGCGGATACAATCTGCAGTATTGCCCAGACCGGAGTACATAGATGAAATATTGCCTGATAATTTTATTTTGTACCTGCCGCGCAACCTGGTTAGTGGCGATTTTTACTGGATTAGGCAGATTAACAAGGCAGTTGTCATTGCTGCTGCCGACTGCACCGGACATGGGGTTCCAGGGGCAATTATGAGTATGCTGGGTATTTCAATGCTCAACGAAATTGTTCAAAAAAGAGAAATTACACGGCCCGACCTGATATTAAACGAATTACGAAAGCAGGTAAAACATGCACTAAAACAAACAGGTAAATCAGGAACAGTTGAAGACGGGATGGATATAGCTTTATGTTCGCTCGATATGAAAACAAATAAAATGCTGTATGCCGGGGCGAATAATTCAGTTTATCTTTTTCAAAATAAAAATTTAATCGAGATTAAAGCAGACCGCATGCCCATCGGATTTTATCCAAACGAAAAACCGACATTCAGCTGCCAGGAAATTCAACTGAAAGAGGAGAATATTCTGTATTTATTTTCCGATGGTTATAAAGATCAATTTGGAGGAGAAAAGGGCATGAAATTCAACACTTCAAATTTTCAAAAGCTATTGTTCGAAATTCACGAAAAACCAATGCAGGTTCAAAAAGAAAAGCTCGAAAATGAATTCAACTCTTGGATGAAAGGCCATGAACAAACGGATGATGTTTTGGTGTTGGGGGTGAGAATTTAATGTACGAATAGACAAAATTATTTTGTTAGAGGACATTAAGAGGTACTTAAAGAAATGATATGGAAAATATAAAATTGATTAGTACTAAAAATGAGAAGCTTATAACTAATTTATTGAAAAATTATTCTTTTCCATTAATCCCAAAAGGGAACATTATTACTTATAAGATTATGCCCTTAATTATCGGGGTGGAGAATGTCGAAAAACCTAATAAATTATTAATCCATCAAAGCAAGATTATAAATTAATTCTGAATACTATGGGTTATAAAATCACTTTAACCGTGATAGGTATAGTCTGCTTCAGGAGGTCATGCAACAAAGTTGTTAAACTTTGCACTAAATACGTTAATACCATTTCCGGGCTGTGTATTAACTTTGTTTAAGATTTAAGGCAAAATATTTATACAGGAATCAACCCAAACCCATTAAATTAAATATTCAATAACCTTCCTTTAGTCACAGGTTGTTTAAAGCAGTTAACCCCTGATGTTTTTAACTTGTATTTTAATTCTGTTTACTGAAATGATTGCAATTTTAAGGTACTGATTCGTGAAGCACATAAAAAAATGAACACATGAAACAAATAGTTAACAAATCAAAGCAAGAATTGAGTGGGCTCAGGGAGAAAGAATTGACAATTCCGGTATTCAGTTTGAATGATTTGAGTTTCTCAAACCGGCACATTAATTTTAACGGTAATGCTAAAACCCGGATTTGTAAAAAAGGGAAACGGATATTTTATGTAAATACAGATTACGCAAAATTTATAAAATGTATGGCTTTATTTGTACTTCTGTCAATACTATATGCAAGACTTAATGGGCAATACAAGCATTTAAAAATTAATGATCCCACGCAAAAAAACTATTTGAACTTTTACATCAGCGAGCACAAACTAAACGACAATTATATCCCATATCAACATGGAACCGATATCATGAAAGCATACAATGGAAAATCATTGCCCGCCAAAAAAAACGCAGCGGAAAACATTTATGTATTCAGGGGATTTTTTACCATCGATTCGTTGCTAAAGAATGAAGAACTTGCCTTTCATATTGGTTCATTGAATTATCCTTGCAGAATATTCTGTAATGGAAAATTAATCCACACCCTGGGAAGCTACAAAGATCATTATACATCGCGGCTGAGGTTTGCCTCAGGAATTTTGCTATCTCCTTCCATGCTTCGGATGGACAGCATTAATGAACTCTCAATTCAGATTTACCAAAGATATAATGAATCTACCGCCCTGGATAAAGTTTTTATTTCTTCGAAGAGAATAGTAGACAAATACACTTTTGTACGAAATTTTTTCAGTTTAAACCTGATTCAGGCTACTTTGTTGGTTTCAGTTGTATTGGCAATGTACTTTTTCTTTTTAGTGGCTTTTAAAAAAGGCATGAGAAATATCAAGTACCTGTTGTTTGGCATCTGTTGCATTACTTTAGGGGTAGGGTATTGTAATATTTCTTTTTCATATAGTTACGCCGATGAGCTTATTATTTATAAAATTTCAAGGGTGAGTTTGCCGGTTTCGTGCCTGTTTTTAATCTATTATACCATTAGTTCAACAAAAATTATAAGTTTCGACAAAAAAAGTGTAATCCTGCTGGCGATTCCAATACTTGCTTTTATTCCATTTTTTGTGATAAGTGAGTCGGTTTACCAGATTGAAAAAGTATTTAAGGTTTATGTTGCTTTTGTAAACATTCCCTACCTGATTTTTGCTTTTATATTGGGGATTATCAGCTTTTACAGCAAAAGGAGCAAATCGAGTTTTGTTTTCGTGGTGGGCTTTATCATCCTGTTTGTTGCAGTAATAGCCGATACGCGAATTTACCTGATGGATCTTACCCCTTATACCTGGGGAATTCCTCATGGTTTTTTAATCTTTACCATTATCATATTTTTCATCTTATCCATTGAGCAAACCAAAGCATTCAACCTTTCCATTGAGCGTGGAATTCAGCTTCAGGAAATTAAAAATGGCCTGGAATTAAAAGTAGAGGAAAGGACCTCTCAATTGAAGGTACAGAACGAAAAACTGCTTGTGCAATCGAAAAATCTTGAAACTGCCAATCGTGAAATAAGCAGGCAAAAAGAAATAAATTCACGTTTTTTTGCGAATGTATCGCACGAATTAAGAACTCCGCTTACTCTTATCATAGGATATCTTGGCAAATTAACCGGAAAACATAAAACAGAAACAAATGGGGAAGAACCGGTAAACCTTATTATGAATAATGCACACAGGATGAAATTGCTTATTAATCAAATTCTTGATCTGTCGAAACTGGATGAAGGCAAACTGAAACTGGAATTGGTTGAAAACGACATTATTTGTTTTCTTAAACCTCGGGTATATGCCTTCGAGTCTCTTGCCGAAAACAAAGGATTAAAGTTCAATGCTCATTTTCATGCTGAAAACCATATTTTGATTTTTGACCCGGAAAAACTCGAAATTGTAATTAATAATTTGATTTCGAATGCTATAAAATTTACAAATACAGGTTCAATTTTCATTGAAACCAATTGCGGAAAAGACTTTTTAACCATAAGGGTTAAAGATACCGGAATAGGAATAAACGCAGAAGATAAACCCATGATCTTCGAACGGTTTTTTCAATCCGGGGGCAATAATGGTACGATACAAACCGGAACAGGAATAGGGCTTGCTGTAACCAGGGAACTTGTTGAAATGCATCACGGTACAGTTACTTTTAAGAGCGAACCCGGGCAAGGATCCGAGTTTATTGTGAACCTTCCGGTAGACAGGGAAATATACAAAAAGGACTTTTTTTCAGATTCTAATAACATTCCAGAGGCATTGACAACGGTTAAATTAATTAAAAAAGAAATTCCCAAATCAACAGGTGACAAAGTAAAATATTCTGGAATACAGGTATTAATTGTTGAAGACAATGAGGAATTAAGGAAATTTTTAGGAAATACATTGTCGGACCTTGAAAGTGAATTTTTAATTTCATATGCAGCCGATGGAATTAAGGGATATGAATTGGCTACGAAAGAAATTCCTGATTTAATAATTATGGACTGGATGATGCCAGGGATGAACGGGGATGAATTATGTTTAAAAACCAGGGAAAATTTCCGGACCTCGCATATACCCATTATCATGCTTACGGCCAAGGCAGATATGGAAAGCAAACTAATAGGGTTGAATAACGGGGCAGATGCATACCTGGCAAAACCGTTTGATACAAATGAACTCTTCGCAACCATCGAAAACCTTTTGAAACAAAGGGAACGCCTGAAAGAGAAATATGGAAAAAATATTCTGGGTGTTGAGCACGAAGTGTTGGATTCTGTGGACGATAAGTTTTTAAGAAAAATAAAAACGATTATTGAAAAAGAATTAACCAATCCACAGCTTGATGTACAGTTTTTAAGCCGTGAAATGGCTTTAAGCAGATCGCAGTTATTCAGGAAACTTAAGGCACTAACTGACCTGACTCCCAACGAGTACATAAGACTGTATAAACTTGAAAAAGCACATCATCGCTTAACTTCTGGTGCTGGAAATGTATCAGAAATTGCATACGATACTGGTTTTGAGAACTTATCCTATTTTTCAAAATGCTTTTACGAACATTACAAAATTCATCCTTCTGAACTGCATAAACAAGCAGAATACAAATCGATGAACAATACCGACGGTTAAAACTTTTTTAAGCAAATAATCCGTCAGGCAAAAGAAATTGTTAAAATTATTAATTTGAAAACAGATGAAGATATTAGTCACAGGAGCCACAGGGTTTCTTGGTAAGGAAGTGCTTTACCGGTTAAGTGAAGAATTTGGTAAAGACAAAGTTTGGGGTACCGGTAGAAATAAAGCCGTTGGCAATACTTTAATTCAGAAAGGTTATCCATTTCTGTTTGGAGATTTATCCGATCCCGGATTTGTAAAAGTAAACCTGAATGATTTTACCCATATTGTCCATTGTGCAGCAAAAGCTTCTCCCTGGGGTAATTTTCAGTCCTTTTACCACGACAATGTTTTAAGCACACAAAATCTTATAAATCAAATAACTGCGCTCGAAAATCTGATTTTCATTTCCAGCCCCAGCATTTATTTTAATTATTCTGACCGGTTTATGGTAAAGGAAAATGCTGAATTACCCGTCAGGTTTGTTAATCATTATGCGCATACCAAATACCTGGCCGAACTGGAGGTATTAAAAGCCTGCGACAATGGAGTTATTGGCGTTGTTTTTCGGCCAAGGGCGCTTATTGGAGCCGGGGATACAGTGATAATGCCTCGTTTGCTCAATGCCTATAATGCCGGTAGATTAAGGGTGATAGGCGCCGGAGACAATCTTTGCGATTTTACTTCGGTAAAAAATATGGCCCACGCAGTTGTGTTGGCAATTAAGGCCGGCAAAAAGGTGAAAGGCATGCGGTTTAACCTCACTGACAACAGTCCGCAGAAGTTATGGCCCTGGATTGAAACAACGCTCAAAAGGCTTGGACATACCCGGAAATTAAAAAAAATAAATTACAGGTTAATTTATGCCCTGGCTGCACTTTCAGAGCTATATGCCAGGCATTTTACCGGAAATGAACCTGTTCTTACCCGGTATGGAATTGCGGCACTTAAATATTCACTTACCCTTGATATTTCCGAGGCCCGGAAACACTTGAATTACGAACCAATAATCAGTTCAGAAGAAAGCATTAATGAGTTCATAATTAATTATTTAAATGAATCAGCCTAAAACACATATTGAACTCTTTTCAAGCGGGTATTGCACGGCAAACAGCAGAATTGTTTTTCCGGATGAACCGGCAAAAGAACTCAAATTCCATGCTGTATGGGCATTAATAACCCATCCTTTGCTTGGGTATATAATTTTTGATACGGGTTATAGTTCTGGTTTTTTTAAAGCCACCAGGTATTTTCCAAACAGATTTTACCGCTGGGCCACACCTGTAAATCATAAAGTTACAAATTCATGCACAGCCCAACTTGCAAAAAGGAATATTACTCCTTCACAGGTAAAAAATCTTATTATTTCTCACTTTCATGCAGACCATATCGGAGGATTAAAGGATTTCCCCGTGGCCAATATCTGGTGCAATAAATCAGGCCTTGCCTATGCACTTTCGCGAAAGCGTATGACAGGGTTTATCAAAGGGGTTTTACGTGATTTAATACCCGAAAACATATTATCGCAAAGTACGTATCCCGAAGACCAGTTTGAAAGTGTTGATTTTTACTCCCTGCATGGCTGGAAATGGACGGAGGACATGTATTTTATTCATTTGCCCGGACATTTCAGGGGACAAACAGGATTGTATCTTAAAAACACGAATTTGGGCGAGGTTTTGTTGTGTGCCGATGCAGCCTGGTCAATCAGGGCAATAGAACATAAAATTTACCCTTCAAGAATAGTTTCATTGTTTATTGATAATTACGGCGCACTTAAGGAAACAATTGATAAACTGAACCTGATGTACAAAAACAACCCGGAATTAAGATTAATTCCATGCCATTGCGCCACCATTGAACCTTTAATCCAGAACCGCCATGAAATTTAAGCTGTATATCTTCTATTATTTAATCGTATTCTTTTTCAGGAGAAACGCGAGGTATAGCCGTAAAAAAATTATGCGCAGTCAGAAAAAGGGGTTTGACAGGTTGCTGGTTCATTTGCGAAAATCGGAATATTATAAAAAATTCCTGAATGGGAATACGGAATTGTCTGATTTTCCTGTAACAGGTAAGAAAGAATTTATGTTGAATTTTGACAGAATAAACACCAGGGGCATTACGCTGGACGAGGTGATGGAAATGGCCACTAAAGCGGAGAAAACCAGGGACTTTTCAGAAAATTTTAAAGGAATAACTGTAGGCTTGTCGTCGGGAACATCAGGGAGCAAGGGTCTGTTTCTTGTAAGCGAACGCGAAAGGGCACAATGGGTTGCAATAATATTAAACAGGGTGATAGGGTTTTCGCTGAGGAAAAGAAAAATAGCTTTTTTTCTGAGATCAAACAGTAATTTGTACGGTTCAGTAAATTCGGCACTTCTAAAATTCAGGTTTTTTGATTTAATAAGCCCTCTCGAAAACCAGATAAATGATTTGAACAATTTCAATCCTGATATTTTGGTAGGGCAACCCAGCCTGCTTATGGCACTGGCAACCAAAATAAAATTAGGCCGGTTAAATATTCATCCGAAAAAAATAATTTCAGTGGCTGAAGTTTTAACACCGGAAGATGAAGGTTTCATCGAAGCGGCATTTAGCAAAAATATTCATCAGGTTTACCAGTGTACCGAAGGATTTCTGGCATGTACCTGTAAATATGGAACCTTGCATTTTAACGAAGATTTACTTATTGTGGAAAAGAAATACATTGATGCGGAAAAAACGCGGTTCCATCCCATCATCACCGATTTATACCGGATAACACAGCCAGTAATCAGGTACGAACTGGATGATATTATTATCGAAAAACCAGATTGCAAATGTGGCATTCAAACCCTGGCCGCTGAGAAAATTGAGGGAAGATCGGATGATATTTTGCTGTTCAAAGACCGGGAGAACAGGCCAATAAGAATTTTTCCTGATTTTTTCAGAAGGGCCATTCTTTTTTCTGATCCCGAAATAACGGACTACATGGTTATTCAATCAAAACCAGGAAATTTGAAAGTTTATATCAATAGTTCAAAGGAAAAAACCAGGAGCAGAGTAAAACATGAATTAGGTGCATTGTTCAGTTATTACAATATAAATGAACCTGAAATTGATTTTATTAACGAAAAACCATTTTACCATGGTGAAAAATTAAGGAGGATTAAAAATGAAAATTGCAAAACCATTTAGCATAGAAGCTATGGGCAAATACCTGCCCAGGGCAATAAGTTCGCACGAGCTTGAAAAAAACAGCGGTTTATCAAAAGGCTGGTCCTTACGTCATTCCGGTGTTTTGTTGCGACATCACGTTACAACGGAATCAAACGCTTATATGGGGGCAAAAGCGGTTGAAAATGCGCTGGCTAAATCAGGAGTGGAATTATCGGCAATTGATATGCTCATTTCCGCCTCTTCTACCTACGATTATCCTATACCCAACAGGGCAAGTTTAATAAAGCATGAGCTGAAAAACGGGGATCAGTTAGATTTTCCTGCCATTGATGTTGACACCACCTGCCTGAGTTTTGTAAGTGCACTCGATTATTGTGCACATTTTCTCGATGGCAAAAGGTTTAGAACAGCGGCAATTGTTTCATCTGAAATTTCGTCGAAAGGCCTCAACCCCGATAACTGGGAAACATTCACCCTGTTTGGCGATGCAGCAGTAGCCGCTATAATTAAATACGATGAATCGGCAAGTTCGGGATTAATAAAAAGCAGTTTCAATACCTATACCGAAGGCGTGTTCGACACAATAATCAGGGGTGGCGGAAACCAGTATTTTTTCAGGGACCATCCCTACGATAAAAAGCTTCATTCGTTTTTTATGAATGGTAAAAATTTGCTAAAACTGGCCATAGAAAAAATACCCGGCTTTATTGACAGGTTTTTCTCCGATTTAGATATGACTGTTAAGGATTGCGACTGGATTCTACCTCATCAGGCTTCAAAAATAGGATTGTCGATGTTTAAAAAGTTATGCAAGCTCGATGAAGGCAAAATGCTTGAAAATATTTCGGAATACGGAAATTGTATAGCTGCTTCAATACCCTTGCTGCTGCATGATGGCATTGAACAAAATAAAATAAGGAGAGGTGATACCTGCTTTCTGGCCGGAACTTCGGCAGGTTTTTCAATTGGGGGTTTATTGTTAAAATATTAATATTCAATAATAAACATTAAATATGAACAATTCACTTTGGTTTAATTTGGTGACGGGTTTATTTTCATTCCGGAAAGGGAATATGCGAAATTTAAACTTACGCCGGATAATTATGGTTTGCCTGTTTCTGCCAATTTTTTTGATAAATTTGCTTATTAACAGAATTTTTCTTGCATTGGATTACTTGTTTTATCCTGAATTTTTATCACAAAAAATAATTAAACCCGTATTTATAATAGCAGCACCACGAAGCGGTACCACATTTCTTTTCCATAAACTTGCCTTTAATTCTGGTAAATTCACCTGTTTTAAGTTATGGGAAATAGTTTTTGCACCTTCGGTAATTCAAAAGTACTTTTACATCAGCTTTTTTAGATTAGATGCATGGATTGGAGGACCTATTAAAAAGCTCATCCTTTATTCCGAAAAATTAATATTCTCAAAACTCAGCAATATTCATTTAATTGGACTAAGCTTGCCAGAAGAGGACGAACCGGTATTATTGTGGAGTCTTTCTTCGGCCTACCTGAATTTTTTTTATCCTGATTCTGATTTCTTCGATGATTACCTGCTGTTTGATAAGGCGCTTGCGTTAAAATTCAAGAAAATGATAATGGATCAATACCTTAGGTATTTAAAAAGACATGCTTTTGTTTTTAACAGAAATTGCGAAAAACAGTTTCTTTCAAAAAACCCAATAATGATGGGCAAAATCGAAAGTCTGTATCAAATATTTCCTGATGCCCTGGTTTTAAACATAAACCGTTGTCCAAAAGAAACAATTCCCTCTTCAATTCAGTTGATTAATAGACTTTTTGGACTTTTTACTTCAATTAAAGGAGGAACAGCGGTAAACAGCAAAATAAAAAATCTCCTTATCAATTGGTACGAGATGGCGGAAAATGCATTATCTAATATTCATCCACAAAATTTACTCAGGATTAATTTCAAAAAATTGGTGAGGCATGATGAAACAGAAATAAACCAGATTTGTAGTTTTCTATCTCTTGATACAGAGATGTTTTTGAATGGGCGAAACACCGAAAGCTCTGATAAAGTTCACGTGAGTTCGAATAAATATAGTAAATTATCTGAATTAGAATTAAATGCAGTTTTAGAAAAGCTTACCCATTTGAAATCATATTGCCATGAACATGCCTGAAATTATAATCCTGTTATTTGCTTTCGCCGGAGGGTATTTTCTTGCCTTCGTATTACTCCCTTTTATCCTGGACTTTTTAATTGAAAAATCAAGGAAACGGGGATTTTTTAATGGTCAGTGGAAAACTCATTTTGGGGTAGGATGCAGCGAAACAAATATAATTGAGAAGGCTGCCATTGCACGTGTTGGTTTGGGTGGAAATTCGCCGGAAGAAACAATTTACTGGAATGCATTTTTTGACTCCTCCGGGCAGGAATTAAATACTCAATTTGAATATGAAATTATAATAAATACACCTATTCCCGTTGATTATGAAAACTTTGGATTTTGGAGTATCACTGTTTACGGTAAAGATAAATTTTTAATGGAAAATACGCTTAAAAAATACCTGGTCCGGAACCAGGAAATTGGGGAGAATAAATATCCGGTTAAGATAAAACTGAGCAGGCATATAAACAATTCCACAGAATTTGCCTTGATTCCTTTATCGTTGAAAAAACAAAAATTTTCATTGGCCCTTCGTTGCTACAGGCCATTGGAAAAAATGAGAAGCAAATTTCTTTGCGCACAACTGGAATTACCTCAAATAAACCGAATAGTATGATTTTAATTGCCATTTTATCAATTCTACCTGGATTCATTATAGGTTTAGTGGTTTCGGTATATCGTTTTCCACAAAAAGAAGTTTTGCGGCTTTACCGGATTTTTAACAAAAACAGGCTTAATCTGAATAGCTATTGGATGCATTACCGAAACGTGATGGATCACACCAGCAGGCTGATTGTTAAGCCCAATTGCGAGACTTTATACTCCACTTCATTTATTGAATTGGATAAATGCAGCTATCAATTGAAAATTCCAGAGGTTAAAGATTACTTTAGTGTGGCTTTTTTAAACAAAAATACAGAAGTACTTGGTTACATCACCAACAAAGAACTAAATAAGGCAGGGGAAACGTATTTCATTCTGTCGAACAAAAAGAAAAATCATCTGAATAATAAATATTTATTTCTGGATACCAGCTTATGTTGGATAATTGTAAGGTTTGGTTTTTCAAGTACCGAAGCAATAAAAAACGTGAATAAGTTACAGGATCAGATAGGGTTAATACCGATTTAGATGGCAGGTGAAGAAAAAAAAATTATATTGAACCATATTTCTATTAATTACTCAGAATTAGGAAATGGCAATCCATTGATATTTCTCCATAACGGAGGAGGGTTCTGGCAAAGTTGGTATTACCAAATTAAATACTTTTCGCAAAAATACAAGGTTTATGCCATTGACTGGCCGGGTTTTGGCGGGTCAGGACTTCCCAACGGTCTATTGTCGCTTGACTTATTGGTTGAAATACTCAGCTCGTTCATGCTGAATCTGAATATTCCAAAAGCATGTTTTATTGGGAATTGCATCGGGGCTTCAGCCACCTTAAAATTTGCAATACTATTTCCGGATAAAGTTGATAAGTTAATTCTTTTAAACATTTGTCCCGGTGATAAGGTTATCCCTGGCTGGATTTTTAGGAAATTAATCCGTAAACTTAACCAAACAGGAGTATTGAAATCATTATTTGAAAACATTTTGAAATTTATTTTTCTAAAAACATGGGTGAAAAACAAATTTCCGGGAATTTTGTTTGGAGAAAGTTACTATCCGGATGATGCGTTAGCCCTGGAATATATTGAAAAATTCAAGCAACCAGACCAGACTGAATCCAGGGTTAATCTTTTGTTTTCGGTATTTACCTACAACCTTGATACCATCCTAAAAGGGCATGTACCTCCGGAACACATGATGATTTGGGGAAGAGAAAACAAGGTAGTGCCACTTATATCATTTGGATGGAATTCTGCGCGTATATTAAAATCAAAACAGTTTGAAATAGTTGAAAATGCTGGACATTTATGCGCTTATGAATCTCCCGGAATTGTTAATTCACTGATAGAAAATTATTTGGAGAATAAACCTGTCCACAATGATTTAATTTCAAACTAAAGAACTGACATTATTTGATTTCAATTTGGTTTTTAAACCCTCCATTTCTTAATATCCCCCGATATTGAATTGTTTTCTTATATGAAATCCCAATTTTAAAGCCCATATTATAAAAAAATTCGAAAATTCTTATCGATTGCAACATTCGTGTCAATCACTGCATCAATCGGGTTAATTCTTTATCTATTAACAACATAACTTTGTTATCAAATCAGGTTACCCTTAAATATTAAGAATAAATGAATACAGTGGATGCCGAAAAACTCAAGAGTAGGCCAATTAAATACAAACAAACATGAAATCAAATTTTATCCTTGTTGTCATTTTTATCTTTTATCAGGCAGGAATGACAAATGCCCAGACTGAAAAGGGCAAAGTATTTTTAGGGTTATCATCTGCACTTAGCGTTGCTGGTACTGGCCCGGATCTTATAAGTTTTGGATTTTCAAAAAATATTGAGAAAAGCGATGCTCAAGATAATGAGGAAGATCCGGTAAAAATGTCTGCCTTTAATTTACTCCCGAAAATTGGAATTTTTGTTGCCAATGATTTCCTGGTAGGCATTGATTTAACTATGGCTTTTACAAAATCAAAAAGGGTTTCTACCGAATTTGATTACGAATCAATTGATAAAAATAAGGTTTATTGTGCCGGACCTTTTATAAGGTATTATTTTCCGGCAAAAAAAGTAAGGCCTTATTTTGAGGTATTAAGTTCGTTTGGTTCATCAATTTACAAAAGTGAATTTAGTTCTGCGAATTACTCTGATAGTGAAACTTCCAAATCAAGCATTGTGACATGGGGAGGAGGTATTGGAATTGCTGCCCCGCTAGGCGAAAGGGTAACTTTTGATGTACTGGCCGGTTATACTTCAATTACAGTAAAGGAAAAGGATGATAATCCTGATAATACCCGTGATATTGCAAAAACATTTGGTTTGAAATTTGGCTTTAGCATTTTCCTCGGCAAGGCTAAAACACAGGAATAAATTTTATAAAATACATGGCACACAAGCAAACCTATACCAATAAGACGAAAACAAACACATTTTTTTCCTTGTGCCATGTATTTTTAATGAAACAGAAACTGAAAAATTGAGCTATAATTTGGAATCTAGCATTTTAAAAAGCCGGATGGGGAGCAGATAGTAGCCAAATCAAGAATAATATTTGAATAAATACAGTTCGTTTAATCAAAATTGCATTCTGGGCCTTTGGTAAAATAAAGAAAAACAAAGTATTGCAATGTGTTTTAAAGATTGCAACAAATTTGTTAATTCCTGCAACCAATCTGTTAACAGATTTATTGATTTCGATTTAACTTCATTAGGAAAGAAAAAATCGCATGTTGAATGGAATAAAAACTAATAAAAAAAACATGACGATGGACAAATTAATAACTTTTTAAATATTAGACTTATGAAAACAAAAAAACACCATCAAATCTTAGCCAAGGCAGGGATTATCCTGTGTTTGTGCTTTTGCACACCTGTTTTATCCCAGTTTCAGAGTGCAGGAAATGTCGGTTTAAACAGATTTTCAGGTACTTTAGGGTATACAGTAAATCTACACGATGCTGACAAATTTGAAGAATCTCAGTTTAACCATTACCATGCACTGGTTTCGTATAGTTTAAGCAACCTGACTGATATTACCGTAGAGTATAAACATTCCATTTCAAGTCAGGAAAACCATTCCTAGGTACTCGATTATTTAAAAAATTTAAAAGGATGAGGTGATGCATTTGAATAGAATAAAAAGTGGAAAAATAGAATTTCCTAAAGATGGAGATTATATCCAAAACAACAAAAACTAAAAAATCATGAAAATAATGGTAACAGGGGCCGATGGATTCCTGGGGAACAATATCGTTCGGGAACTTTTAAAACGAAACGCCAGGGTAACGGCCTTAATTCATCCCGAAAGCAATTATTATACGTTGCAAGATCTGAATATTGAAAGGTATTTTGGTGATGTGCTCAGGTTCGAAGATGTATATTACCTGAGTAAAAAAGCGGATGTGATAATACATGCAGCGGCTTGTAATTCGGTTTGGCCCTCAAAAAACAAGCTTGTCAGGGATGTAAATATTACCGGGACCAAAAATATTATTAACGCCTGTAAACTGAACCATATTAAAAGATTGATTTATGTGAGTTCAGCAAGTGTTTTTTCACCGGGTACGCTTGAAAGCCCGGCAGCCGAAACAGCTTCATTTACAAAATTTAATTATGGCCTTGACTATATCGACTCAAAACTTGTAGCCCATAAAATGGTGCTCGAAGCTGCAAAAAGCGGTGTACCTGCAATTTTGGTCAATCCTACTTATATGATTGGGCCTTACGATTCCAAGCCGGGATCGGGCAAATTACTGGTTTCGTTAATTGAGGGAAAAGTACCTGTAATGCCCGAAGGCGGGAAGAATTTTGTAAGTGTGAAGGATGTGGCAACAGCCATCTGCAATTCTATAACATTAGGGAAAGCTGGGGAGAGCTATATCCTCGGAAACCAGAATTTATCGTATAAAGAGTTTTTCGTTATTGCTGCCCGGCTTTTCAATTTACCCCTGCCGGTTTTCAGGCTTCCGAAAGGAATAATGCTGTTAATGGGATATTTGAACGGGTTGATTAGCGGAATCATCAGAACTCAGCCGGTTATTTCTAAAAATATAGTGCAGGCTTCCTTTGTCAATCAGTATTATACATCGCAAAAAGCGGTAAAAGAATTAAAGATGCCCCAATCTTCCATTGAGAGTGCCATAATGGAGGCAGTTAGTTGGTTTCAGGAAAACAATTATTTAATCAGGAAAATTGTTGCCTGAAATTCAGAAAAAAAAGCTGTTATCTAAGACTTACAATTAATTATTCATGAAATAAGACAGCACTGAATAATTCATGAATATTGGAAAATAAACAAACATAATATTATTCTGAGCGAGATCTCAAAGAATAAAACCTAAAACGACACCACTAACATTGCCCAGTATAATGGAGTTTATCTGGCAAAAATTAATCAATTAAAAAAGAGGCAAATGAAAAAGAAAAACAAAGAAATCTATAAAAAGGCAATCGTACACTTTTTTATATTCTTGACACTCTTATATTCAATAGGATGTCAATATTTTAAAGTCAACAGTATAACGAATCCTAACGATTTGAATATGTATGACCTTGGTAAAATTCATAAATATTTTATTGTTCATATTAAAGAAAAAACATTTTGTCTAAAAGACATTTCTTTAGATTCAACCAAACTTTCGGGGAGACTTGAACTCCCACAAAAAAAAATTTATTATAACCAAAACCTTAACACCAACATTAAAAAGTCTGAAATAGATATTTTGAACGAGATCCACTTCTATCTCAATAACAGTATGAACGATTTGAATATAGGGCAAGTTGATATTCCTTTAGAATGTATAAATGAAATCAGGATTATTGAAAAGGATACCGGGAAAACTACTTTTAGCGCTATCATTGGAACCTTAGGTGTTTTAGCCGGAGCTTTCGTCCTTGTGTCCGTAATAGTTGCACTTACAAAAAGTTCCTGTCCGTTTGTTTATGTCAATGATGGAGAAGGATATGTATTTGAGGGTGAAATATTTGGTGGTGCTATTGCAAAAAATCTGGCAAGAGATGATTATATGCCTCTCCCTTCAATAGAACCCGCGAATGGAAATTACCATTTAAGAATTAGCAACGAGCTTAAAGAAAAACAATATACCGATTTGGCTCAGCTAATTGTTGTTAACCATCCAAAGAATACAAAGATCTTATTAGACAAGTATGGAAATCCACAGATTATTGATAAACCGGTTGCCCCTCAATTTGCCAATTCGTATAGTGGTGAAAATTTACTCCCAATATTGTCAAAAGTTGATAAAAGCGTGTATATGTTTAATGATGAAGATTTCTCGAAAAATGGAATAATAATAAAGTTCTCAAAACCAGAGGGAATAAATAAAGGCAAATTACTGCTTAATGCTTCGAATTCACTTTGGTTTGATTATTTGTTTGGGAAATTTTTAAGCAAATTTGGCGTATCATACAATACATGGATGAAAAAACAGGAACAAATTCCAAAGGAAGAAAGAATACAAAGAATGACCGACAGTGATTTTCCGCTTTCAATTTACATTAAATCAAATAACCAATGGAAATTGGTAGACTATTTAAACACTGTTGGCCCACTTGCTGCACGGAATTTTGTTATACCGGTTGATTTCTCCGATATTAAAAACAATGAAATTGAAATAAAAATTGAAACAGGTTTTATGTTCTGGGAAATAGATTATGCATGCATTGATTTTTCATCCAATTCAGAACTAAACATTGCTGCAATACAACCAAAGCAGGCAATTGGCACAGGTTTAAAGAATTGGAAAAGTGCATTGGAAAATATAGATAATCAATATATGATTCAGGAAAACAGTGGAGAATTCACTGAATTGCTATTTACGGAAGTTCCTAGACAAATTTACGAAAATCAGACAGTTTTCCTGCATAGCAGAGGATACTATGAACTTATCCGTAATTTTAAAGGTATCCCTCAGATTAATGAACTGAATAAATTTAAAATACCTGGATATTTTTCAGATTATTCAAGGATTGAGTATTTGAAAACAAAAAATTCAAAAGAAATCGTTGCAACTATCAATAAAAATTAAACTCATGAAAACGCAAGCTATATTATTAAATCAATCTTTCAAAATAAATGAGATTCATTCGCCAATTGTTACAAAACGGTTCGAACTAAAATTATTAAAATTTAAGGTATTAAGTGGGCTGTTTTGGTTAATGCTCAAAAGAACTGGTCATCTATTCAAAGCCATAAAACTTATAGGCCAGATTAAAGAAAAATATCAATCTGTATTTGGAGAACCTTTAATAACAAAAGCAGCAAAAGTTGATAACAGGTATTTCTGGCGATTAGCTACTCCTGGTTTTCCTTCAATGGCTGCATCTAAAATGCACGAAAATGAAATGAACCGTTTTCTACCTAACAAGGGAAACTTCGGAATGCGTTCAGTTTTATTTGCAATTACCAAAAAATGCACACTAAAGTGCGAACATTGCTTTGAATGGGAAAACCTGAACAAAAAAGAAACACTTTCAACTTCGGATATCATAAATATTGTACAAAAATACCAGGATTTTGGCACAACTCAAATGATGTTTAGCGGCGGAGAACCACTGCAACGAATCAATGATATTTATAAAATTTTAAATTCTGCAAGACCAGGAACTGATTTTTGGATCATTACTTCAGGTATTGGGCTCTCATTTGAAAAAGCTACCAAACTTAAAGCTGGAGGATTAACCGGAATCATGGTCAGTATTGATCATTATGATGGATTGAAGCATGATCGGTTCAGAGGGTTACCTGGAATATTCGATATGGCTTGCCAGGCAATATTAAATAGTAATAAAGCAGGTTTGGTGTCGGCAATTTCTGTTTGCACTACTAAAAATATGGTTAATGAAGATAATCTTATAGCATTTATGGATATGGCTAAGAACCTGGGCGTTTCTTTTGTACAGTTTATTGAACCCAGGGCTGTTGGACACTATAAAGGGAAAGATGTAGAACTAGATGATGAGCAAATAAATCTTTTAGAAAAAACTTATCTGAAATACAATGGATCAAAGGCTTTTCAAGATTATCCTATCATCAACTATTTAGGTTTTCATCAGCGCAAAGTGGGTTGTTTTGGTGGAGGTGATCGCTTTTTTTATATCGATACAGATGGCGATGCCCATATTTGTCCCTATTGTATAAGCAAAGTGGCCAGTACATTAACCAATTCAGCCAGGGATATAGTCACTCAGCTATCGAAAAATAAATGTCATGCTTTCAGTTTAAACAATTCAGTGCACAATAGAAATTTCTAATATTTTTTATTTGAAGTTAGCCTCTAATGGACATTTCTGATGCTACAAATATTCAAACAGCTTTTAAACTCTAGGCTTTCAAACTTTTACCTGGAATTATTTTATTTTTCGCTGTATATTTCTTTGATGTTAAGTATTTGTCAAAAGTTAGAAATGTTCAAATAATTGAAAAAGTTTTTTGTTTAATTTTTAAAACCTGCGAGAGTATTCTACTATTTTATTACTATCAGGGTATTTAATTTTCCCCTGTAGTCAGAATAAAACCTGGATCAAGCAATTATCAACCCTAAGTTTCTCACTATATTGAGATAGTGTTAAATATTAAAAAACTATCTTTGCACAGAAACATATATAGCGCTTGCCAGTATATGTTCAAAGTAAACTATTTATTTTTTGTGTAACAATTAACGAAACTGTTTTCCATTAAAATTTACACATGCCTATGAACGATACCCTTTCATTTGCACTTTTATGCATTACCTCTTTTTTTACGCTTATCAATCCATTGGGCACCATGCCTGTTTTTATGTCTATGACAGCTGAATTATCTACCGTAGAAAGGAATAATACTGCAAAAAAAGCTTCAATTGTATCCTTAATTACCATAATTTCTTTTGCATTTACAGGCCAATTGTTGTTTAAATTTTTCGGAATATCTGTAAATAGTTTTAAAATAGTAGGAGGTGTTATTTTCTTTATTATGGGAATGGATATGCTACAGGCACGGCTAACACCCATTAAGATTAAAGGTAGCGAAGTAAAATCATACATTAGCGATATTTCGGTCACCCCGCTGGCAATTCCAATGATTTGTGGCCCCGGAGCCATTACCAATTCAATTGTTTTAATGGAAGATGCGGATACTATTCCCAAAAAAGCTGTACTGATAATTTCAGTCGTCCTTATTATGTTTGTTACTTACCTGATACTGTATAGTTCTTCAAAACTTATAAAGCTGTTGGGACAAACCGGAATTAATGTAATGATGCGGATTATGGGACTAATTGTTATGGTAATTGCCGTGGAGTTCTTTTTTAGCGGTCTAAAACCGATATTGATTGATATCTTGAAATCTTGTTAAAACCAAATTGATCTTAAAATTAAATTCATACTATTACAACTGGATAATTTGATTAAAATTAGTATTAAGAAACCTCCATGTATTTTGCTTACTCCGCTTGGCACAAAAGCTTGCGAACGAACCCTGCATTTATTTTTTGGGTTCCCAGCCCGGCAAAGAAACCGGTCAGAAGGGCATCTGAACATATAAAAACAACTTTTATTCACTTTGCTCATGAATTAAGTTCTATTTAAAGAAGTTAAAAATTAAATCTGAAATATATGACAAAATTATCACGCAGGCATTTTTTAACCAATTCCATACCAGCTGCCATTGGAACTACAATTGGCTTATCTGCCACCCATGTACTTGCAAACAATTATAGTGAAATGCCAAAAAACAAAATGAAAATCCTGGTTGTAGGTGCCCATCCTGATGATCCTGAAACAATGAGCGGCGGGGCGATGGCTTTGTACTCCGGAATGGGGCATGAAGTAGTTGCGGCTTATTTAACCAGGGGCGAAGCCGGAATTGAAGGCAAATCGCATGAAGAGTCGGCACGAATTCGCACTGAGGAAGCTAAAAAAGCCTGCGAAATTTTAAAAGTACGACCTGAATTTCTTGGCCAGATTGACGGAAGTTGCGAAATTAATAAAAACGCTTATGCCCAGGTAATTGGATTTTTAGAAAAAGAAAACCCGGATATCATTTTTACCCACTGGCCCATTGACTCCCACCGCGATCACCGTATTTGTTCAGTTTTGGTTTACGATGCCTGGCTTACACTTGGTCGCAGGGCGGCACTCTATTATGGTGAAGTAATGACAGGCATTCAGTCGCAGAATTTTACACCCACCGATTATATTGATATCACTAAAGTGGCAGATCAAAAGCACCAGGCTTGTTTTGTTCATGTCAGCCAGAAAATTCAGGAAACCTATCCTGATGATCACGGGAAAATGGAAATTTTCAGGGGAATGGAATCCGGTTGTAAATTTGCAGAGGCTTATATCAGGCATGTGCAGAGTCCTGCTGTGTACCTGAAATAGCAAACTGCAATTGAATTATTTAGATTCTGGATTCTTGGGGCTAATATAAGTATTTGTATTCATTGTGTACCAGCTACTTTTTAGCGAAAAAAAAATGCTATTACCCTGATGAATATATTCGTTCTGTCATAATTAAGTATGTACACACTTTTGTAATCAAATAAAGGAATGAGAATCCGGGTTATACAATTTAATTATTCAAATATTGCCTTTATCAGGATTATTGTTTTAGCAGAAAATCCTTAAATTTGAAGGAATTATCCAAAACCTGTAAAATTAAAGCAGGCCTTATGAAAATTGAAAAAAGCCTTTTATTTTTATTAAAGTCAGTGTTAAATTGGGAAATTAAATAAACAATTCTGGAGATGGAACATACTAAATCTATGGTATTTAACTACCTCGACGTTTTCTTTAGCTATTATTTCAATGATGAAACCAGGTGTCATAAAATGATTGAAAACCATACCCTGGTTTATGTTTATGCAGGTGAACTTTTGGTTGAAGAGAACGATAGGTACACTAAAATACAAAGCGGGCAATGTGTTTTTGTGCGTAAGGACAACAGGGTTACCATGTACAAAAAACCAAAAGGAGGGGAACAGTTCAAAGCCATATTTATGGTGCTGACCCGGAATTTTTTAAGGGAATTTTACCAGAATTTGGATAAAAAAGATCTTCCTGCCGAATCAAAAAGGTTTAAACATAGCCTGGTTAAATTGCCGGAATCGCCCGACATTGAAAGCCTTTTCTACTCCATGACCCCTTATTTTGATTCAACTGTTAAACCAGGCGACCAGTTGATGAAACTAAAGATGCACGAAGCTGTATATTCATTGTTGAATATTGATAAAGACTTTTTTTCCTGCCTTTTTGATTTTACCGAGCCCTGGAAAATTGATATACTCGACTTTCTGGATAATAATTATATGTACGATTTATCCATGGGTGATATAGCAAATTATACCGGGCGCAGCCTTGCCACATTTAAAAGGGATTTTAAAAAAATAAGCGACGTTTCTCCCCAAAAATGGCTGATTGAAAAAAGACTAAAAATAGCCCACCTTAAAATTAAAAACGATAAGAAGAAAATTTCAGATGTTTACCTGGAAGTGGGGTTTAAAAACCTTTCGCATTTTTCAACGGCATATAAAAAACAATTCGGACTTGCACCTACGCATTAAATGAGCTTTTGAACAAAAATAATTGAGCTTAATAGAAAACCTTAAATCATTGGCCTTTTGTAATTTTGCCTTTGATTAATTTCACTGAATCAATGTCGTTTCTTTAAGAATTTGTTTTGTCCCGCTGAGATATAATGACGCTAAAAAAAAAAATTAAAAATAAACCTGACAGTGTTCGGAATTAATGTCTGTGTTTATTTCAACTTAATCAAACGACAATTTTTCGCTAAAAATGAAACATTTTGAATTTAAAAGTACAACATCAATTCCCGTAAAAAGTAAAAAAGAAGGTATGACTAAATCAGTAATTATAAGGTTTTCAGTTATGTTCTTAATAGGGCTGATTTATACTCAGTCATTTGGACAAAGTACAGATAGTGTTAAGGTGATAAGTAATTTTGGCGGGGCCGTATCCGTCACCAACAATGGGATTTCTTTTATTCCTACATTTTCGCTGGGAAAACCTGCTGCAATTTTTGACATGAACGTAGGCAGAAAACTTAGTTTTGAACCACAATTCAGATTTTCACTCGAAGGAAGGCCCTGGTCATTTGTTTTCTGGTGGCGTTACAGGCCTGTGAAAACAGAACATTTCGGGTTAACAGTCGGTGCGCATCCTGCCATCCTTTTCCGCACCATAACCAACGATTCCACAAGCGGAGCCCCAAAAGAGTATTTGCGGGCGCAGCGAAACCTGGCTACTGAAATTTCTCCCAATTATTTCATAAACAAAAATATAAGTGTTGGCATTTATTATCTTTACGGATATTGTCTCGAAGATTATTCCATTAAAAATACGCATTATCTGACCCTTAATGCAGGTTTTTACAATGTTCCGCTTCCGGCAAAGTTTTACCTTAAATTTACCCCGCAGGTTTATTATCTGTACATGGACAAAGAGGATGGATTCTATGTTTCGTCTATTCTGACCATTTCAAACAAAAAAATACCGCTTTCGGTATCGGCGCTTGTAAATAAAGCAATACAAACCAATATTACAGCAAGCAAAGATTTTGTCTGGAATGTAACTTTAATTTATTCCTTTAACAGAAAATACGTGGAATACAACATTTAATTTGAATTAAGAATGAAAAATTAAAAATTTAGAATTAATATGGAAAAAAGAAAACTAGGTACAGGCAATCTCGAAGTGTCGGCCATAGGACTGGGCTGCATGGGAATGAGTTACTCCTATGTTCCGTTTCCCGACAAAGAGGAAATGATTTCGTTATTAAGAAAAGCAGTAGACCTGGGTGTTACTTTTTTTGATACCGCTGAAATTTACGGGCCTTTTAAAAATGAAGAATTACTTGGAGAAGCTTTTAAAGGTTTACGTGATAAGCTTGTCATTGCCACTAAATTTGGATTTGATGCCAAAGAATTTCCAAAACTAAACAGTCGCCCGGAACATATCCGCAAAGTGGCCGAAGAATCACTTAAAAGGCTAAAAACCGATGTAATTGATTTGTATTATCAACACCGGGTCGATCCGGAAGTGCCTGTTGAAGATGTGGCTGGAACCGTTAAGGATTTAATTAAACAAGGAAAAGTAAAACATTTTGGCCTTTCTGAAGCCGGGGCTGAAACTATAAGAAGGGCGCATGCCGAATGTCCTGTAACAGCATTGCAAAGTGAATATTCATTATGGTTCAGGGAACCGGAAAAAGAAATTATTCCAACTCTGGAAGAACTCGGAATAGGTTTTGTGCCTTTCAGCCCGCTTGGGAAAGGGTTTTTAACAGGCAAAATTGACGAAAACACAACATTCGACAGCAAGGATTTCAGGAACACGGTACCAAGATTTTCAGAAGAGAATAGGAAAGCAAATATGGCATTGGTAGAATTAATTTCAATGTTTGCCAGACAAAAAAAAGCCACCCCTGCTCAAATTGCGCTGGCCTGGCTATTGGCTCAGAAACCATGGATTGTGCCCATTCCCGGCACCACAAAATTAAACCGCCTTACCGAGAATCTGGGTTCATTGTCAGTGCATTTATCAGGTACTGAATTGCATGATTTAACAGAAGCTGCCTCTAAAATCGAGGTGAAGGGAGAACGTTATCCCGAAAGTATGAAAAAACTGGTGGGCCGCTAGGGATTTTATTTGGCAATAAAAGTAAAAATTTGCGGGATTAATGGCCTTGCAGTTCCTTACCAATAAATAAAAGTGTATTGGTTTCAGGAATACCGATATGTATTTCACGCATGCCATAGTCCTGGTTAAATGGTTCCCTTACTTTCAGCCCTTTTACTTTAGTTTTAATTTGTTCCCAAAGGGTATCAATCTGGTCCACTTCAAGATAGAATTCCATTTGTCCTACGTCAGCCCCGGCTTTTAAAATATGAATGGTTAAATTATCTTTTTGGCAAATAACATAATTGCCTGCGTTCATAACCATTGAAAAATCAAGTATTTCAATAAAAAACCTGCTGGTTTCTTCCAGATTAAACGAAGGAATCATCGGACTTAAGTAGAGCGCTTTATACATATTTCAATTTTTCATTTGCTTCAATAATTACATTTAGACGCAATTAAATGGGTTTTATCCTATCAGAATAAAGTATTTTATACCAAATAAAACATATAGATAGTCGAATATGGTTCATTTATTTTATTTAACCATCAGAATAAGAATTTTAAACTTTAACCAAAAAATGTTTGGCTTTAGCAACAAATTCATTTGCGCTTTCATAAATTTCAAGGGCTTGTTGATTTGTAGCACTAAATCCAATCTCGTAATCAGATTGCTCCCTTTTATCCTGAATTTTAGCAAAATGCCTTACCAAGCGCAAGGTCAAATCGTCCGGTTTTAATAAAAGCCTGACTGAAGTTCAACATTACCCCCTTATGAGTGTGGGCTACAACATTTTCTGACAACAACATGGCCTGTGCTGAATGAAACATAGCATAATATGATCTGGAAACAGATGATGAATATCCTTTGTTTTCAAGAAGAACCATTGCGTCGCGTAAAAACTCTTCAGACTTTTCCAAAAGTAATTTTATATTTTCGGTCATATTATTATACCTTCGTTTTGAATATTGTTGAAAACGGGTTCAGTCTTTTTTGCAAGTTTGATTTTATCAGAAAATAAACATGTTATAATTACATCGTATTTAAGTAAAAACTCAAATTTTATATCCGAAATCCTGTCTATCTCCTTATAAGGATTTTCCATTTCATCAAGAACGACCAATAAATCAATATCCGATTCACTATGAAAATTTCCGCGTGCATACGATCCAAATAATATGGTTTGCTTTAAATTTCCAGCGTATATTTTGTGCAATTCCTTTTTAAAATTTTCAAGTACAGGTCTTATTTTTTCTGATTTTCTTGGCAATCTTGTCTTCATAAGTTTTCAATGTTACTGTATATCAAAAATACAACAATTTTTAATGTGTGAAAAAGAGGCTTATTATAATCAGGATTCTGCATCGGTTTTGCCATCCTATGCCTTTTTTGTGGAAAATGATTCTTAAAAATAACCTGCGAAAATAGGCTGGTGTATCGAATCCTTATAATGATTTTAGGATAGCAACTATCCCCGCTGGTGAAAAGTCAATATAATATTTAGCATTTTCTTTTAATTTAGTGATTTTACGGGTAAAAAGCGCCCGATTATTCAATTCTTGAAAACGCCAATAAATCAATGCTATAAATGAAAATTCTTGAAAAAAACAGGTATGCAATTTTACTGGAACCTGTTAAAAAAATGTCCATCAACCATTATTGCGCCAGGGCTGTTCTTGAAAACCAGGTAGACGGACAGGTTTATGTGGATGACTTAAATAATCCATTGGCTTTTTTAATTGTTCATCCTTACGGGATGTCTTTCCTCTCGGGTAAAACAGAAAATCCATCTTTCATTAACGCCCTGAAAAGTTATATGCTCAACCAAAAAGGGGAACGCGACAGAACTGAATGGTTACAAGCCTATCCGGAAAACTGGAACAGGTTAATTGAAGATTTTCTTGGTGAGAAGCTCGTAAATACGGGCGATATGAATGGTGAAAAAAAAGGATTTGTTGGAGAGAACCACAGGGTAAATTTTAAATTTAATGCGCAGAAATACAGTCAGTTCAGAAAAGAATTTCTTACCGGAAATTTAGAAATCCTGCAGGTTTCGAAAAAATGGTTTGATGAAATTGAAGGATCCGTAATTCCTAAAAACTTTTGGCGGACCGCGGATGATTTTTACAGAATTGGAAAAGGATTTTCGGTGGTGATGGATGGAAAACCTGTATCAACGGCATTTTCAGCCTTTGTTTTTGAAAACGATCTCGAACTTGGCATTGAAACAATTGGGAATTATCGCGGAAAATCGCTGGCAGCGCATGCCTGCTGTGCACTTATTGATTATTGTCTGCAAAAAGGATTAGAACCGGTTTGGTCATGCAGGCTTGAAAACACGGCATCGTACCTGCTGGCGCAAAAACTTGGATTCGAACCTACTGTATACCTGCCATTTTATAAATTGAATACATAAATTACTGTCGTTTAGTTAGTGAAACATTTAATTTTAAGTTAAAAAAAATTGGTGTGGTTTGGTGCATTGGTGTATTGGTGGCGATGAATTTTTGCCACAAAAACACTAAAACACCAAATTTCACCAAAGAATATTTATTTAAAGGCCATTGATCCATGAATTTTATTAAAAAAACAGGCATTCCGTTTTAAAAGACAGAATGCCTGTAGACAAGTTAAAATTATAATGTAATCCTATTCTGTTCTGTGCTCAAATACTTCGCCATTTGCAAGAACAACGATTTTGAAACTGCCGAATGCCTCAGAAAGGTTTATTATTTTAGCTATTTCTTTTTTACTTTCCATGGTTTCTTCGTAAACCAGTTCACCGTATTTATTGTAAACATTAATGGTTACAGGTATTAGGTAAGGATTGTTCTTTGTTATCAATACTTTTGAACCATTTACCCTGAAAATTGGTTTGAAAAATTCTGATTTGGCGTTTGTTAGTGAAACATAATCCTTACTTTCAATAGTCACAGGGAACGAAACCTTTTTAAAATCCCCGTTCAGTTCAATGGTGTAATTTCCATTTGAAAGATTTTCAAAATTATATACTTTCGAAAATCCATTGCTTGTTTGTTCAAGCTTTTCAGTAAATAGTATAACACCATCCACATCAGTTATGCTTAAATACGTATTTTGGGGCACATTTGGCAAATTCACCATTACCTTTTTACCTTCTAAGGGTTTAACAACCGGCTCAATAGCATATGTAAAGGAAAATACCAACAAGAAAATAAAGGTAGAAATAAGTTTTGTTAAATTTAAAGTTTTCATATTTATGTTTTTTAAATTAATATTTGTTTTTGTTAGAGAAACAAATAGTTTTGAATATTGTTCAACAAATAAGTAAATATATTAAACAATTTAATAATTTATTTTACAAGTAGCAGATATACTGCAATTTGGGTGTAAAAAAATTTAACCCATTTCTCAAAAAATATTTCTGTTTGAACTTTGTGGATCAATTATCAATCTAACCCAATAACTTTGCTTATCATGACTAAACCAGTTACATTTGCACAATTGCACTGTAATCCTGGTATAGCGATTAGTTTTAAAGCATTTTTTAAAATATCGTAAAATCCTGATTTCATTAATAATTATCAAAGACACGTATGAACCAAACCGATTTGCTTATCCTCGGCAAAGCCCTTAAAAAACTAAAACAAGGGTTTCCTGAATTTCCAGATACCCTGAATGATGAAAACCAACAAAAAATTGAAAAAATACTTCTTGAAGTGGCTGGCAGGATGCACAATAACTTTCCTTATTTTCAGCCCCATTATGCCGGTCAAATGCTTAAACCGCCACATGCTGTGGCAAGGCTCGCCTACATGCTTTCGCTTTACATCAACCCAAATAATCACGCCCTTGACGGGGGAAGAGAAAGCTCTGCCATGGAAAAAGAGTGTATTACCGGACTTTCAAAAATGTTTGGATGGGACAACAGTCTTGGGCATCTTACCAGCGGAGGCACCTTTGCCAACCTTGAAGCACTTTGGGTAGCAGGCAAAATAAACCCGGAAAAGAAAATAGTTGCTTCGCAAATGGCGCATTACACGCACGCAAGAATTTCTGCCGTATTGGGCCTTGGTTTCGAAGAAATAAAAGCAGACGGCAAGGGGAAAATGGATATCGCACATCTTGAAGAAACAGCAAAAAAAGGTGAAATCGGTACTGTTGTGGCTACTATGGGCACTACTGGTGCCGGCGCAGTGGATCCGCTCGATAAAATTCTTGAACTTTCAAGAAAATACGGATTCAGGGTGCATGCCGATGCCGCTTACGGGGGATATTACCGGCTGGCTACAAACCTTAGCCCGGAAACCACAAATTTATACCATCTTTTAAACCAGGTGGACAGTATTGTGGTCGATCCGCATAAACATGGCCTTCAGCCCTATGGCTGTGGATGCATTTTATTTAAAAACCCTGATACAGGACGGTTTTACAAGCACGATTCACCTTACACCTATTTCAGCTCAAACGAACTGCACCTTGGCGAAATCAGCCTCGAATGTTCCCGGGCTGGTGCATCGGCAGTGGCACTTTGGGCTACCATGCAGCTTATGCCTCTGTTGCCGGGCGGAGAAATGACCGAAAACTTAAATCAATGCCATCGAGCAGCCTTGAAACTGTATGATAAGATTGACAAAGATGACCGTTTCATTGGAATTAACGTACCTGAGCTTGATATTGTGGTCTGGGCACCAAAAGCAAATAAGTTAAGTGAAATAAGCAGGTATTCGCATGAAATTTTTAATACAGCAGCAGAAAAATTTAACCTCCACCTGGCCTTGTACAGTTATCCGGCAGGTTTGTTAAATGAAAAATGGAACGGGATTGAAAAAGACGCCCAACAGGTTACCTGCCTGCGCTCGTGCCTTATGAAACCGGAACATCTTGATTTTATTGACCAGATATGGGAAATTATTGTAAGTTGCCTGTAAGGGAATCAGGTTTTTTCTCATTGTTAAAATTTCATTCATATACCTCCCCTACTGGGCTTCTATCCTTATCCTTCTTTTTATTACAAAGGTTTAGCCTGGGTGAGCACTACAGGGTTCGCCACGCTGCGGCTGGTTTTACCACTAGGATTCAGCATTTTCATTGTAAAAAAGTGCCAGAGGGGCGAAATCTAAATATCAAACAATAGAAGACACAATTAAAGACCCAATGAGCTATCAATCAGAAATAGAATTTTGATGTTTTGATTTGAATCAATCTATAACCTCCTGATTATATACCTTTAGAAAATTTAATAAAATTGGCAGTCTAATAACAGAATTTGTTTTTTAAATTCATTTTAAAGAATTTTGTGGACCAAAACAATCATAGCATGACCTATTCTCAAAAACCGCTGAAATTGGCAAAAACAAACAATTATATTCAAAAATTAAAGAAGTTTCTGTTCATTTTGGTTCTTATAAAAAGCAACCTTGTATTTGCTCAAAAATCAGAACCCTCGGTTATTGAAGCCACAAGGATTAATGAAAAAATAACCCTCGACGGACTGCTCAACGAAGCTGCCTGGCAAAACAACTCCGCAATTACCAACTTTACCCAGCGCGATCCGGTTGAAGGTGCACCTGTGAGCGAATCCACCAAAGTTATGTTCCTCTACGATGACATGAATCTCTATATTGGCCTTTGGGCCTACGATTCAGATGCTTCAAAAATTGCAGCAAAACAAATGAAACGCGACTTTTTATGGGGTGGCGATGATAATTTTGAAATTTTAATCAGTACCTACAACGACAAACGAAATGCCTACCTTTTAGTTACAAACCCCAACGGGGCACGGGCTGATGTACTGGTCTCGTCGAACATGGACTTTAACCGCGACTGGAACGGGGTTTGGGATGTGAGAACAAGAAGAAACAATGAAGGCTGGTTTGCCGAGTACATTATACCGTTAACCACACTTCGCTTTGCAAAACTCGAAGAACAGTTGTGGGGCCTCAATATGGAAAGAAACATCAGGCATAAAAATGAACAGGCCAACTGGCAGGGCTGGTCGCGCGATTACGAACTCGAAACCCTGGGACAGATGGGAACCATGAAAGGTTTGAAAAATTTGCCAGTAAGGAAAATAATAGAATTAAAACCATTTATTACGGGAGGTTTTCAAAATACAAGCGATAATGGATCTGAAAATCTTATAAAAATTGGCGGTGATTTAAACTACCTGTTATCCCCTACACTTAAACTTAACCTTACTGCCAATACCGATTTTTCGCAGGTTGAATCGGACAGGGCCCAAATTAACCTCACAAGGTTTTCGTTATACTTGCCCGAAAAAAGGGACTTTTTCCTCGAAGACAAAAAAAATCTCGAATTTGGCCTTGACCAATCCACTCAACTTTTCTACACCCGCCGTATTGGCCTCGATAATGGCACACAGATTCCAATTCTGGGAGGTGCGCGCGTTACAGGAAAGGCAGGTAAAAGCAATCTCGGCTTTTTAAGTATGCAAACCGCCGCCAAAGATTCAATTCCCACTACCAATTATACGGTTTTCAGGCTAAGGCAGGATGTACTGAAAGAATCCACTGTTGGGATGATTGTTACAGCTAAAAACGATTCGGGGCATTACAATTATGTTTACGGGATTGATGCCGATTACCGGTCTTCCGAACTTTTTGGCGATAAAGTGCTCGCTTTCGGGGGTTCTTACACCCAGTCGTTTACCAGCGACAGCAGCAACATTCAAAATTCGGCCTATGCAGCATACCTTATGTACCCGAACGACCTGGTTGAGTTTAGCCTTTCAACTACAAGTGTACCCAATGGTTATAATCCCGAAGTAGGATTTGTGCGACGGACCAATTACACGGTTTACAATGCCGAATTCAGCCTGAAACCAAGGCCGAAAAATATTCCGTGGATCAGGCAGTTTGACTTTAAACCATTTGAAATAAACTATTACAACACAGCAAGTACGGGTAAAAAGGAAACGGTTTCGTTCGAGTTCAGGCCTTTGGGAATTGAATTTACAAGTGGTGATCTTTTTGAATTTAACTACCAGCACAGTTTCGACAGGTTGGATGAAGACTACAATATTTTTAACGAAACATACATTCCTGCAGGAGAATACAGTTTCGATAATCTTGAACTTCAGTTTGAATCATATTCCGGGCGTAGCTTTTATGGTGGTGCCGGTTATCGCTGGGGCGATTTTTATACAGGACGTAACAATTCCCTTGAAATGATGCTGGCCTGGAATGTGAACAAGCATTTAAACCTTTCGGCAGATTGGATCAGGAACGATATTGATCTTGAAACAGGTTCCTTTACAACCCATGAAGTAGGCGGCAGGATTGAATATGCTTTAACGCCTAAAATTTATACTTCACTTTTCGGGCATTGGAACAACGAGGAAAATGAATTGCTCTTTAATTACCGGTTTAACCTGATCCCAAAAATCGGAAGTGATTTTTATTTTGTGGTCAACCAGGCATTTTCAACAGAAAACCAAACACTTAGCCCGCTTTATACCGTGGTAATGTTAAAGCTGGTGTGGAGGTTTGTACTATAGTTTTTTTACTAAACATCTGTTCAGTAATTTAGAATTTTTAACTGCAAATAGAAGAGAATCAATTACTTTAACAAAATGAGAATTGCTTTATAAAAACTATAATGAATATACAAACAATTCGTAGTTGAACAGAATTTGAAAATCTTGGATTTTTATTATGGAATAATTAAATTTACAGTATAAATAGGAATAATATGAAATATACATTTCAAATAACAGATGTTTCTCCACAATCAAAAAGCATAATAAATATGCTTTTAACCTTGTCAAAAGATTACGATTTTTTGAAAGTAATTACAGAACAAGACGAGGAAGAGTATGAATTAAGCCCTGAGCAAGAAAAAGAACTGGAAAGGCGATATAAAAATTTTCTTAAAAATCCCAAAAACGGTAAAACCTGGGATGAAGTAAAAAAGACCCTTTTGGCATGAAAGCAGAGGAGAAGCAATATGAAATTATAATTTCACCAGAAGCTGAACAGGAATTAAATATTTCGAAAGAGTTTTACGAGAGCAAACAGGCAGGTTTAGGCAAGCGTTTTGTGAAAGAAGTAGACAATACAATTAACAGAATTATTGAAAATCCTGTTCAATTTCCGAAAATAAAACAGAAACAGGTAAGAAAAGCCAACGTCAACAGGTTCCCATTTGGGATATATTTTGCTGTAAAAGACAGCATAATAAACATTTTAGCTGTTTTTCATTTCAGCAGGAATCCAAAAAAAATAAAAAAAAGACTGAAGTAAATTTAAAATGTTTGATGGACTTCCTTTAAAATAAGTAATTATCATTCGAACTTAATTTGTAACCTGCCATTTCGCAAAGAAATTGTGAAGCAGAGCTGAAAACTCAGTACCAGAAACTGTATGGTGGTTACACTGACAGATAAACGTAATTGAGATATTAACTTGTTAACCATAATTTGGTTTAAACCGTTTCAATTCATCTAATTTTCTTATCTTTGAGAATATAAATAAAAATGAAAATGGTGCTTAACTAATGGAACATAGAGGAAGAATTCAGGCTCAAGGAGAAAACCTTGAAGCATCAGAGTCTTGGACGCAAAGCCTTCCTCTGACAAAGAGCGATGGTTTTGAAATGCTTGAGAAATTGAAAATTAAAATACCAAAAAAAGAAGCTTTAATTAGGAATCATGCATTTGAAAAGGCAAAACACTTTATCTAAAAAGGACCTCATGAAGTTTCGACATCTCCAATTGTGCTTTCCTTTAAGGTAAAAGGGACTAAAAAAGAAAGAGTCGATATTGAAATACAGAATGGAATAGCTTTTATATAAAATATTGGATTATGGTCACACATTTATTTGAAAACTTCCTTGAAAAGGAAGAAATTTATAAACAAAACATAGATTTTTGGAAAACAATAGTATATACATTATTGTCAGTTGAGAATGTGACATTTTATGAATACTTGACAACAAACAAAAAAGACAATACATCTTATTTTGATGGAAATCCTATATATAATTTCAAAATTACTAATTCTGATCGTGCTGTAAGAATCATTCAGGAAGAAATTGAAACGAATGATGTAGAGTTTTCTGCATGGATTAATCCGCTTGAACTCGATGGTAAAAGAATTAGTGAATTGGTAATTTCCCTTGAATTATCTCAAGAAAGTGTTTTACTTGCTATAGAACTTATAAATGCTTGGATAATAAACAATTTATCAAGTGATAAGATGGAAAAGTATATAGATAAGCTTTTTACATTGAAGGGGACTATTTTTCAAGCAGAAAAACCACAAAAAGAAGAACAGAAATATGCTTAACAATATGCCGATAAGCAAAATTTTGTATGAATAAGAACGATCTTTTAAAAGTATTGGAGGATTACTCTGGAAAAGCATCTCGAAATGTTAATGAAAGGTTTGTGCTTGACCTTCTTAAAAAACATAATATCATTAAAGAAGAAGGAAAAAGTTCTATTGAAACATTGCATTGGAATAGTGCTGCTTACTCTTTTTTAAATATCCCTAAAGAGATTTCTCAGAAATATATTAAACAAGATTTTTTAGAAGTATATAAATTATTTAAGGAAAAAGAGGGTAAATTATTAGAAAACATTAGAGAATATCATCTTAAACTGCTATTAAAGATTATTGCTAATGAAGTGGATATCTGAACACAAGCCTCTTGATGAATATTATTTAATTGATGACTTAATTGATTTATATTTAGAAGTTCAATCTAGAGTTTTATTTGGTTCATATTACAAGGAGGAGATTAAATATTATCAACATTGTTATGATTGTTTAAGCCGGGCTTTTGGGTTTGATTTAAGTTATGCATTAGTTAGTTTAGATGTTCAAGACAGAGAATTGATAAAAATAACAATTAATAATATATTGCAAATAGAAACTCCAACTTTAGGAAGAGAATCACCTTCTATTATGTTATTTCATAGAAAGGAAATGAGTGAAATTATTTCTATGACAAGAGAGTTAATAGAATTATATCGTGAGTTTATTGCTCAGATTTTGAATAAAAGATTTGACATAAAAGAAAAAGTATCAAAGGAAGAATTGCTCAAAGCTGGATATGATAAGACTTTGATTCCTGACTATTGGAATTTTTTTGATTCATAGAATCGCTTAACATTTTGTCGCCATCGTTTATAAGAAAATTTAAAACGTATTTGTAAATTACCAATTGAGCATGGCTATTTTATATATAGAAAAGCCCCAGTAATACTTTTATTTCCTGTGTTCCTCAATCCATTTCCTTGCGTTTACAAATGCCTCCATCCACGGGGTTACTTCGTCCTTCCTTCTTTCGTCGGGATAATGCGCGCAATTCCACGGGAAAATGGTCCTTTCGAGGTGGGGCATCATGGCCAGTTGGCGTCCATCGGCTGAAGCAATTCCTGCAATATCAAAATCAGATCCGTTCGGATTTCCGGGGTAGGCCGGATAGGAAAATTTCATGGCTACATGGTATTCGCTTTCTGGCTTAGGCATTGAAAAACGGCCTTCGCCATGGGCTACCCAAATTCCCAGTCTCGATCCGGCAAGCGATTTTAACATCACCGAATTGTTTTCGGGAATTTCTACATTCAGGTATATCGATTCAAATTTGCCCGAAGCATTGTGCTCCATCTTAGGCTGTATGTCATGTTCCGGATTCAGCAGTCCCAATTCAACCATAAGCTGGCAGCCGTTACAAACTCCTAAACTTAATGTATCTTTGCGGGCATAGAATTTTTTCAATGCTTCATTGGCTTTGGGATTATACAAAAATGCCCCTGCCCAGCCTTTTGCAGAGCCAAGCACATCTGAATTTGAAAAACCGCCCACAAAAACCATAAACTGAATATCTTCCAGCGTTTCGCGGCCAGTAATCAAATCGGTCATGTGTACATCCTTCACATCAAAACCAGCCAGGTACATGGCATAAGCCATTTCACGATCACCATTTACACCTTTTTCGCGGATAATGGCGGCTTTTATTCCCGATTTCTCTCTTCGTCCGGGGTTTAATCCGTATTGTGAATAACTGCCTTTAAAGTTTTCAGGAAACTTGAACGAAAGTAACTGGTTTTTATAATATTTAAACCTCGACTCGGCCAAATCCGGCCTGGTTTGGTTTTTGTCCAGCAGATAAGAGGTTTTAAACCAGGTATCTCTAAGTTCAGGAATATCAAAAGTAAAAGAATGATAAAGGTGCTTTAGTTCAATTTTTTGAGATGAATTTACTTCTGCAATTTTTACAAATCCGATGTTTTCGTTTTTCAACAACTCTGTGGCCTTTCCATTTGATTCCACCTGCAGGATAACGCCCGGGTTTTCACTGAAAAGTATTTTCAAACTGTCTTTTTCGTAAATTCCGGATAAATCAACACTCAAGCCGGTATTGTTATTGGCAAAACACATTTCAAGCAGGGTTACCAGCATACCACCGGCTGAAATGTCGTGTCCGGCAAGGACCAACTCATTTTTAACAAGCTTTTGAATGGCATTGAAGGCCTTTACAAAATAAGCCGGATCTGCTACTGTAGGTGATTTTTTGCCAAGTTTATTGAGTGACTGGGCAAAACTGCTACCACCAATTTCAAAGGCAGATTTTGAAAAATCAACATAAATCAATTCCGATTTTGAAACGTTTTTTATCACCGGCGAAACAATCTGCCGGATATCTGAAACCTCCGCAACTGCAGAAATAATGACCGTTCCGGGTGCATAAACCACTTCACCATCGTACTTTTGGGTCATGGATAAGGAATCTTTTCCTGTGGGGATATTAATTCCGAGGGCAATTGCAAAATTAGCGGCTGCTTCTACCGCGTTATACAACCTTGCATCTTCGCCCTGGTTTTTGCAGGGCCACATCCAGTTTGCACTTAACGAAACGCTTTTAATTCCGTCCTGCAATGGTGCCCAGATGATATTGGTAAGCGCTTCGGCAATGGCAAGCACAGAACCATTTTCAGGGCTTATCAATCCGGCTGCCGGCGCATGCCCTATGGAAGTGGCAACGCCCCTGTTGTACCTGTAATCAAGGGCAGAAACGCCAAGGTTATTGAGTGGCAGCTGAATTTCGCCTGCTGTTTGTTGCCAGGCTACTTTACCCGTAACTGAGCGATCTACCTTGTTGGTAAGCCAGTCCTTACAGGCTACAGATTCGAGCTGTAAAACATTTTCGAGGTGTTTTCGGATATTTTCTGTCTTGTATTCAGGATCAGAATATTCAAAGTAGTTTTCGTTATCCTTGATGACGGTTTTGGGAGGGTTGCCGAAAAAATCGACCAATTCCAAATCAATTGGTTTTTCGTTGGTTTTGGGATGAACAAAAGTAAAATTATGCTTTCCGGTGGCTTCACCAATTACATACATGGGTGCTCTTTCGCGTTCGGCAATTTTCCGCAGAAGCTCAATGTCTTTATCTTTCAGCACCAGTCCCATCCTTTCCTGCGATTCATTTCCCACAATTTCCTTTGCAGAAAGAGTCGGATCTCCTACCGGCAATTTGCTGAGGTCAATAGTGCCCCCGGTTTGGTCCACCAGTTCCGAAAGGCAGTTTAAATGGCCGCCGGCGCCGTGATCGTGAATAGAAACAATAGGATTTTCATTCAGTTCAGCCAGGGCACGGATGGCATTGGCCACTCTTTTTTGCATTTCGGGGTTTGAGCGCTGAACAGCATTCAATTCAATATGACTTTCAAATTCGCCGGTATCTACTGACGAAACTGCGCCGCCACCCATTCCAATGCGGTAATTATCGCCACCTAAAAGAATAATTTTATCCCCCGGTTCAGGGCTGTCCTTAAGACTGTCTTTCTGCTTTCCAAATCCAATGCCGCCGGCAAGCATAATTACTTTATCAAAGCCATATTTTTTATCGTTTTCGTGGTGTTCAAAAGTTAAAACCGAGCCACAAATCAAAGGCTGACCGTATTTATTTCCAAAATCGCTGGCGCCGTTCGAGGCTTTAATCAGCAAATCAATCGGGCTTTGGTAGAGCCATTGGCGGGGTTCAATGTTTTTTTCCCAATCCCTGTCCTGTTCAAGCCTTGAATAAGGGGTCATATAAACTGCTGTGCCTGCAAGCGGAAGGCTCCCTTTTCCACCGGCAAGCCTGTCGCGGATTTCGCCGCCCGAGCCCGTAGCTGCGCCGTTAAATGGTTCAACTGTGGTAGGAAAATTATGCGTTTCGGCTTTAAGCGAAATTACTGATTTAAAATCAGTAGTCTCAAAAAAATCGGGTTTGTCCTGCGATTTTGGGGCAAATTGTTCCACAACCGGCCCTTCAATAAAAGCCACATTGTCCTTATAGGCCGAAACTATCTTGTTTTTATGGGTATTTGATGTTTTCCTTATCATCGAAAATAAAGTTTCTTTTTTTTCTTCTTCGTCAATGATAAAAATTCCGTTAAAAATCTTGTGCCTGCAATGCTCACTGTTCACCTGCGAAAAACCAAAAACTTCGCTGTCTGTCAATTGCCTTCCAAGCTTTTTGGCCAGTTCTTCGAGGTATTTTACTTCGTCGCTGCTGAGTGCCAGGCCTTCTTTTTTATTGTATTCGTCAATATCGGTAATATAAATAATCTCCTCAGGTTTCTTATGAATTGTAAATATCTCCTGGTCGAGGTTATGGTATTTCGATTGCAACATGGGATCGAATTTCCCGTGCATTTTCTCTTCTTCAAAAAATTCCTCAATCCTTTTTATCTCTACTATGCCCATATTTTGGGTAATTTCTACAGCATTGGTGCTCCAGGGGGTAATCATTTCTTTCCTGGGACCGATAAAATGCCCTTTGAGGGTCTCGGTTTCAATGATATTGCCGTTAAACAGCCATTCAAGTTTTGGTTTTACGGATGGTTCAGGATGGTTGGAAAATTCTACGGCATACACAGTGCCCGATTGGTTTTTAGAGAAGAGTATCATTTTACAGGAATATTAATTTCTGGCGCAAAAGTACGAAGACAAATAGAAATGGGAAAAATATAATTGAAAAACTTGTCTCTTGATTTTAAAATGGTTGATGGAAAAAGAATTTTAGGATTTATATTTTCGTTTGTTTAACTTTCGTCTTTCTTAAATTGCGAAATTTGTAATTTGTATTCAATGTCGTTTAGTTAGTGAAACTTTAAATTTTAAGTTTTAAAAAAAATTGGTGGAGTCTGGTACATTGGTGTTTTAATGGCTTTATTTTATTGCCACTAAAACACTAAATTTTAACCAAAAATTTCTTAACTAAAAGGCCTTGGATTTGAATTTAAGAAACAGACAAATTGTGGGATAAAATTTCAGAAAAAATGATGATCAATAAAATCAGTTTAAAAGTCTGGATATTAGCATTTTTATGCCTTTTCCTAATATCTAACCAGTCGAAAGCACAATACAAAACCATTCCCAATCCAATGGTTTGTTTAGATGGAACTACTGTTAATTCAGTAAGAATCTGGGAGAACAAGCGAAGGCCAGAAATCCTTGAGTTGTTCGAAACCAACGTATATGGCAAAACGCCACAAGCCGATTTTACACTGAAATCCTCAACTGAATCGGAAAAAGAAATAATGGGAGGTAAAGCTATGATGCGCCAGGTTTTACTTATCCTCTCTTACAAGCAAAAGAGCCTGTCATTGAACCTTTTTGAAATCAGGCCGGCAAAAGCAAAAGGTAAAATTCCCTGTTTTATCGGACTTAATTTCGATGGAAATCAAACCGTAATTGCTGATACATCAGTAAAAATAACGGATAAATGGCTGATTGATTATAAATCAGATTATATTATCGGGAATCATGCCACCCGGGCAAGTGGTGGCATAGACAGCAGCAGTTGGCCTGTGAGTATGATTATTGAGCGCGGCTATGGCCTTATTACCTGTTGTGCAGCAGATATTGACGAGGACAGGTTAAATTATTCCGACGGGGCACAAGCTCTCTTTTACAATAAAGGCCAGGAAAAACCCGGACCCGATGAATGGGGAACCATTGGAGCCTGGGCCTGGGGACTGAGCCGTATGCTCGATTATGCCATTAGTACAAATGTATATAATCCTGAAAGAATAATTGTGATAGGCCATTCACGCATGGGGAAAACGGCACTTTGGGCAGCTGCACAGGACAAGCGATTTGCGGCTGCTATTTCTAACAACTCAGGTTGTGGTGGCGCTGCTATTTTCCGTAATAAAGAAGGAGAAAAAATTGCTGACATCAACAGGGTTTTCCCGCATTGGTTCAACGATAATTTTAAAAAATACAATAACCTTGAAGATTCGCTTCCGGTAGATCAGCACGAACTGATTGCATTAATTGCCCCGCGCCCGGTTTACGTGGCCAGTGCCACCAACGATAAATGGGCAGATCCCAAAAATGAATTTATTGCTGTAATGATGGCCATTCCGGTTTTTAACTTATTGGGGGTGAATAATATTCCGCAGTTTACAGAACCAATAGCCAATTTGCCACAACAGGGAATCTTGAGTTATCATCTACGGCAGGGCGACCATGATATTACCCCCTGGGATTGGCTGCAATACCTCGATTTTGCAGACAAATTTGTAAAGGGAAACCGGTGATGTAAATCAATTACAGAAATTAATTTAAATCTTGGGTTCCCAATTGTCGGGATAAAATGTTTTGAAATAGAGATTGGTTATTAAATATTGATATGAATAGAATTTTAATGAATTGAATTCTGTAAAATATCTTGAATTGGAGTTAATTAATGCTCCGGCCTCCGGTAAAATATTATGTAGGTTGAGTGAAACCTTAGAAGGCAGGGAAGCTGAGAACTTGTTCGAAGATCACCCTGCCGCACTTAGGTTTTGCGAAAACCGGAATTATCTTTTAACGGGAGCCTTGACCTTTTTACTTGTTCTTTCAGAACTTCGTGAGATCAGCTTCGCTTTAGTTGTTTCGTTTTTGGGTCAAGCCAAAAATGAAAGCTGGAAAATCCATGTAAAAAGTAGCCTCTATCAATTCAAATTTAATTAAATGCTTAGCTTTGTATAACTTTTATCAAATGAGAATAAATTTACCGAACATTAATGTCTGGGATTTTAAAAAGGCGGAAAAAAGCTTTTAATAATTGCATTAATTTTATTTAGGTTTGTAGCCTTTTAATATATTTTCCAAAGATTAAAAAGTTTTACTTATAAAATTTCAAGAATATGAAACTGAATATTTACGCGGTACTTAAACTTACTGCTTTATTGTTCGTGCTCCTTGCCTGTAAAAAAGACGAAGAGATGGTTCCATTTAAACCCTCGTCGCTTTATTATAACGATGCTGTTAATATTGCCGAGGATGATCCAACACTTTCGGCCATTATAAAGGTTTACCTGTCAAAAAAGTCGGACAGCACTGTAGTTGTGAAGTATTCAACTGAAGACAGCACAGCAATAAGCGGAACAGATTATACAGGTGCAACAAATGCGGAACTTGTTTTTAACCCTGGTGAAACAAGCAAATTTATCAGTATTAAAATAAAAGCCAACAGCACGGAGAAAAAGGACCTGTACTTTTTTGTAAACATGCTGAGTGCAACAAATTCTGTATTTGAAGCAGGAAGGGTAAAAGTAAAAATTTTGAATGTGGATTACGAAAATTTGGTGTGGAGCGATGAATTTACAGATGCAAATTTAAATACTGCCTTTTGGAATTACGAGCTGGGCAATAACAATGGCTGGGGAAACAACGAAAAAGAAGTTTACACCAATTCCATAAACAATGTTTTCCTCGAAGGGGGATATTTGAACATAAAAGCCATTAAAGAAGTTGACAATTCCTACACTTCCGGTAGATTAACCACCAAAGGAAAAAAAGAATTTACTTACGGAAAGGTGGAAATTATGGCTAAACTTCCCGAAGGACAAGGCATTTGGCCTGCTCTTTGGATGCTTGGGGCCAATATTTCATCATTAAGCTGGCCAAAATGTGGGGAAATAGATATTATGGAACTCCTGGGCCACCAGACAAACAAAACTTACGGAACAATTCACTGGGACGAGAACGGGCACCAGATGAAAGGATCGAATTACACTTTACCAACCGGTTCGTTCAGTTCCGATTTTCATTTATTTGGTTTTAAATGGACCCCGAGCAGATTTATCTGGTATGTGGACGATTTTAAATATTACGAAATTCAAAGAACCGCTGCTTCTAATTTTCCGTTCGACCTGCCTGAATTTTTTATTTTTAATGTGGCAGTTGGCGGGAACTGGCCGGGAAATCCCGATGAAACAACAGTTTTTCCGCAATCCATGGTGGTTGATTATATCAGGGTTTATCAATAAATATAGAAAATTCGGGAAGATTTTATAGAAAAGGAAGCTTTCGAAAAAGAAAAAAAATTTGCAGTGCATTGAAAAGAATGCTTTGCAGGCGTTGGTATTTCTTATATGTTTAAAAAGTCAGGGAATTTACACATATACACCTTTGCCGTTTTAACCCTTCTTATTCGAAAGCTTTTTTATATTTTGATATTGAAACCCTTAGCCAGGTTTAATTCAGGAAAATTTCAATCACCGGAATTTCAACATTTGGTTTAAGAATAGGTAACTTTAGTACCATTTCGTTTTCTTTTCCTTTTTCATCGAGCCAGGTGGTGCTTTTTTTCGAGGACATCTGAATTTCAGATGCATCGTGCAGAAACTGGGCGTATTTAATTTTTCCCGAATAACCTTCGAGTGTAATCTGATCCATGGGCCAGGCAAGCAAATGCACATAAAGTCTTTTGGTTGTTGGATTATAGGTCAACAAAGAATTTGCGGGTGCTTTGAATTCATCCGGTGCCTGGGTACATCCATAAATTGAGCGGTTATTGAATTTCATCCATTCGCCAATGGCTTTGAGGCGGTTTTGTGCCCTGTCGTCAATGGTTCCGCGGCCGGTTGGGCCAACATTTAACAATAAATTTCCCCCCTTGCTTACTTCTTCAATTAAGAGCTCAATCAGTTGCTTGTTGTCTTTCCACGAAGTTTCATCGCGGTAATAGCCCCACGACCCTGAAAATGTCTGGCAGGCTTCCCAGGGAACCCGCTTGCCATTTACCTGAACCCATTCGCGAGGTTTATATTGCTCGGGCGATTTGAAATCCCAGCCCCCTTCAACATCTTCCAAATCCAACCGGTCGTTCACGATAATTCCGGGTTGTAATTCGCGCACCATTTTTAAAAGGTTTTCCGAATCCCAGTCTTTTCTGGATTTGCCGTTCTTCCCGGATGGAAAAGAGTAATCGAGCCAGATAATATCGATCTTTCCATAATTGGTTAAAAGTTCGCGCACCTGGTCCTTGATATACTGGCGGTATTTATTCATGTCCCTGTTTTTGTTCAATCGTTGATAAGCCGTATCGGAATTCTGGCTCTGCGGGTGGTTCCTGTCGATGGTATAATCGGGATGATGCCAGTCGAGCAGTGAATAGTAAAATCCCACTTTTAAACCTTCGGCCCTGAAAGCTTCAACGTATTCTTTTATCAAATCTTTTTTAATTGGCGTATTTGTAGATTTGTAATCAGTGAATTTTGAATCGAAAAGGCAAAACCCTTCGTGGTGTTTGGTGGTGATGACGGCGTATTTCATTCCCGCATCCTTCGCCATTTTTGCCCATTCACGTGGATTGTACAAATCCGGGTTAAACAGTTCAAAATATTTCTGATAATCGGCATCGCTGATGCGTTCGTTCTTTTTTACCCATTCGTGCCGGGCTGCCTGGGCATAAAGTCCAAAATGAATAAACATCCCAAAACGGGCATCGGTCCACCATTTAAGGCGAGCTGTTTTTTGTTCTTCAGTTTCGCGGGGCAATTGACCATAAACACAAACTGAATGTCCTGTAACCATGAAACAGGAAAGTACAATTATCAATAATTTTTTATCCATATTCGAAAGTTTTGGTTGGTTGATTGAAATGTAAAAGGCTATATATTAATATGTTTAGTTAAGTAAAGATAAGAAAATAAAAATTATATAGTAAATGAGTTTTATCAGTTTGCACCTGGGTAAACCTGATTCGTTGTAAAAGATAAATAAGTTGTAAAAAACATTACCTTTAACGGTTGATAAAATAATTCTTATTTATTGCTCAGTTTTCGTTTTTACTGCTTATCTTTAAAGCTGTTACTGAAATAAAAAGTCAAGGAAATTAATATATATACAATTTTAAAACATTTTAACCATGTTTTCAATTAATAACTATAGTCTGAAGTTTAAGATCCTCTTATCAATTGCCCTGGTATTTCTGATAATACTGGCAGTGGTGGTTGGTTATAGTTCAGTTTCTACCATGCAATTTGCAAAAAAAGATGCCATTGCCAGGACAGAATTATTAGCTGATAATCTTGCCGATGATTTAAAAGCAAGGATTGACTATACATTTGATGCCTCAAGAAACCTGGCCGATTTTCTTTCAGTTTCTTACAAACAGCTAAACAGGATGACAGTAAAAGAAATTCTTACCGACCAGTTGCAGAAAAATCCTGAATTTCTGGGTGTATATACAGTATGGGAGCCATTAACTTTTGACCAGTTGGATGCCGAATTTATAAATATGGAAGGACAGGATTCCACGGGAAGGTTTATTCCGTTTATGACGAAAAATGAAAGCGGGGAAATAATTTGCGAACCTTGCCTTGATTTTGAAACAGAAGGCCCGGGAGATTATTACCAGTTGCCGAAAAAGAATAAAAAAGAGTTTTTAATTGATCCCTACACCACCCTTGTAAACAATAAGCCAGTAATAATGATTTCGATTGTAAATCCAATACTTGTGAATAATGAATTTAAAGGCATAACCGGGATTGACTATGGCCTTACTTTTATCCAGACTATTGCAGAAAAAATTAAAAACCAGGTTTTTGAAGGCACCTCACAGATTGAAATATTATCGAACAACGGAAAGCTTGTAGCCAGCACCATTACCCCAGATTCGGTAGGAAAATCACTAAATGAGCTTTCGATAAAGAATGCTTCTGAATTACTCGAAAAAATAAAAAGCGGAAATTCGGAAACTTTTCTGGATGGAAAAAATCTTTTCATTACCCGATCGTTCAAGTTTGGTCGTACAGACACCCCCTGGCTTATCCGGTTTACTGTTCCTTTGGCTGAAATTGTGAAAGAAAGTCGTAAAGTGGTGTTATTTTCAATATTTGCAGGTTTGATACTGCTTATAGTGGGATTATATGTATTTTATATTGTCATAGTGCGACTAACTGATCCATTAAACCGCCTGGCCGAACAAACCATGAAAATTTCAACCGGTGATTTAACCGGCAAAATTGATGTAAAAAGAAAAGATGAAATTGGATTATTGGCGAATTCATTTAGCGCAATGGTGGAAAAATTAAAAGAAATCATCGGCTTGGTCATTCAGATTGCCAATAGCCTTTCCACCGGTACAGCAAACATTGCAATAAGCTCGCAGCAAATAGCGCAGGGAGCGAGCGAGCAGGCTGCCTCGGTGGAAGAAATCCAGGCTTCGATAGAAGAGATGATGGCCACTATTGAGCAGAACTCTGAAAATGCGGTTCAAACCGAGAAAATTTCGGCAAAAGGGGCCGAAGGAATTATTGAAATTTCAGAAGCGGCCAATGAAAGCAAAGAAGCAATCGCAAAAATTTCACAAAAAACGCTGGTAATAAACGAAATTGCACAAAAAACAAATATACTCGCCATTAATGCAGCTATAGAGGCTGCCCGTGCCGGAAACCATGGAAGAGGGTTTGCCGTGGTAGCCGATGAGGTAAGAAAGCTGGCAGAGATAAGCCAGGAAGCGGCTGCTGAAATTAACGAGTTGTCGGAGGAAAACCTTGTGCTTACTGAAAAAACAATGAAACTAATGCAAAATATTTTGCCGGATATCCAAAAAACAGCACATCTTGTTAAAGATATTGTGGTGGCAAGTTCTGAGCAGAATACAAATACACACCAGATATCGAATGCCATTGAACAGCTTTCGAAAGTAACACAGCAAAATTCAATGTCGTCGGAAGAAATGAGCAACAGCAGTGAAAATCTGGCCAGCCAGGCAGAAAAACTCAAAAAATCCATCATGTTTTTTAAAATTGATGAATCGGAATACAAAGAAGAAGTAAAAGAAAAGACAGTCATTCATCCTACTAAAACTGAACCAACTGTGGTATCGGTTAAAAATAAAGGGTATAAAATTGATTTGTTTGATAAAGAGAGCCACGACAGTGAATTTGAACAATTTTAGGATTAAAAAAGTGGACGGATTAAGGAACAAAAAATCAACATTGGAAAGAGTTTATCGTGGTGGATGGAATAAGAAATATTTATTAATGAGAGTATTGAAATGTTAGAGGCAAGTGTTTGAAACCCCTGCAGTTCAATTTCCGTTAAATAAAACACACCTGTCAAGCTGTACATCTGTCAGAAATCCATTGCACTGGCCTTTAATTTTAACCCGATCTCCGGTTTTTAGTTTCAGAATTTCTGCTTTTTGCTGCACTGCATAATTGCTGTCGATCATGCAGGTTACCCCGGCCATCTCGTCAACAAATGTTAATTGGTAACTTTCCGACATTTCTTTAACTGACAGGAGTTTACCTTCAACTTCTATTATTTTACCCAGGAATTTTGTGTTGGCATTCTGCTCATCGGAGGCGAAGGCATTGTAAAGGCTGTCAGCAGTTATTGAATATACAGCTTTTTCATCGAAAGTGTTTTTGTGTGCACTGTGGAAAATGTAAAAGTAAGCCAAAGTTGCGCCAATCAAAACAACCAGGGTAACGGCCAGTGAAATTTTGTATGTATTTTTCATTTGTAATGTGTTTTTTGATTCTGAAAATTTAGTTGGCAAATATTTCGTATTCAATATTTATTTCAACCGATACCTCTTTTGCAATTTTATCTTTTACCAAATCAGGGATTTGAATGTTATAATCGGCAGGTTTAATAATAAGAGTTGATGAAGCTCCAATGGTTTTGTCTTTCACTTCAAAAAATGCAATGGCCGAAATGGGTTTTGTTACACCATGAATGGTTAAATCGCCCGAAATTTTTGCATTGTATTTTCCCGGTTTCTTAAAATTAATTTCATTCAGGTTGTCAATTTTGCCTTTAAATGTTGATTTTGGAAATTTTGTACTCTCCATATAATTTTCATTAAAATGTTCTTCCATCAATGCATTTTGAAATTTAAAGGCTTTAATAAGAACACCAAATGATATATCCCCCTTTTCGAGATTTAAAGTACTCACAACCTGGTTATTGGTTGCTTCAATGTTTTCAATCGCAGTTTTAGAGAAAAACTGAATTTTACCTGTTTTGGTAAAGTAGTTTGCCTGGGCATTTAAAATAAATCCCGCGAAAGCGATAAATAAGATAGAAATAAAAGTTTTTTTCATTTGTCTGTTATAATTTACATTCTTTATAATCAGGTAGTTTTAATTGCCTTCACAATTTTTTGCCATGATAAACTTTTCTATTCCTTCTGAAACGAAAACATCCTTGAAATATTGAATCCCAGGTGTATTCCGCCATTGAAAAAATTATCGTTGTGCTCACCTGAAATAAATCCACTGTCGTACATAAGCGATGAATTGGTGAACATAATCTGAAATACATGCCCACCTGTTTCAATATCAACACCCACCGAAAGCGGATCGTAGTATCTTGTGCTGCTGCGCGGCGAACGGAGCGTATAAAAATATTCAGCCGTTATTGCCATTCGCTTTGAAACTTTGAATCGGCCACCAAATCCCATCGCAAACAAGTCGTTCATATCATAAACAGTAGGCACAAGGTTTCGGTGTACCAATGTAGGACTTAACTGAACCGACAGGCTTTCATTAAATTTTCTGGCGATAAGCAACTGGTGTACATAGGATAAACGGTGGTAGTTGGAATTGTTTCTTTCCGGATCAGGAAACGGGCTTGTAAATATATCCATTCCTGCAAAATAAGATAAAGTTACAGGCATATTTTTTTTACCGGTACTTTGCCTTAAAATCCTGAATTTCAATGATCCATCGTAGGTAGCCTGGAAGGAACTTCGTCCGAAACCAACAGTGAGCCAGTCGTTTATACCATATTCCAGGGTAAACCTGATAGATCCATGGTCGAGCCCAAACAAGTCGGATATTCCATTGTTAACAACCCCAAACCGGTGCGAAATTCTGAAATCGAGGTGTTGTTTGTGCAATTGCATTACCGAATGCCCGTTGATAATCCGTGTTGATTTAAATGATGCGTCTGTAAATTCTGAAGTTTCGCTGACTTTTTCGTTTAAAAGGGAATCCAAATCTTGTGCATGAAGCCCGGAACCTATTATAAATAAGGCAAATAGTTTAAATAATTTTATCATAATTTCAGGTATTAATTATCAGGAGCACCGGCAATCAACCAGATATCAATTTTAGTAAGATTACAGTTGTTCAGAATCCCGGCATCTTTAGGCATTTCAGGATATCCATTTTCATGAAAAACAGTTCCTCGGAAATTTCCATTGTCAACCTGTACCTTAAGATCGCTATAATTTTCGAGTTTGATGTTTTTACCATTTATGGCGGCTACAGAATTTCCGTGACAGGAAAGACAATAGGTTGAAATAATAGGTGCAATGGTTTGGTTATAAGTTACGTCGGAAGTGTCGCAATTCAAATCAGTCGTCATGTACAATAGTTCTTCTTTATCATAAAAACATGAAGAGAGCAATGCCATCGGGAGGAGAACAGTAAATATTTTTTTTATCATATTAAGCTCATATTAAGGTAATTACCAAGAAATAATTTATTTGGTATTTTTATAACCGGAAAGGATTTCATCGGCTTCTTCCATTGATTTTAAATTCAATGTGTCGCAAACTATGTTTTCAGCGCCCTGCTGAATCCAGATTCTTATCAGAGTTCGCGCTTCCTGCGAAATTGGACGATCGGGAGGCATTACTTCGCCCCATTTGGCAATTATGGCCTGGTAGGCTTTACTATTGTCCGGATTTCCAGGTTCAACAGCCTGCATAATAGAATTGTAGCTGTTGAGAGGAAGCTCTGAACCCGCTGTATGGCAACCACTTAACGAACAATTGCTTTGAAAAATGGGAAGGATTTCGGTGTCAAAACAAACCTTGCGCATCCCGGAAACATCCGGCAATTCATTTATACATGACCCTACTATAGAGATAGATAGCAATAAAATGGCAGAAATAACCAAAACTTCAGGTATAATAATTTTCTTCATTTTGTAAATGCAATTTTGTATTTATTACCGAAAGTAAATTTTTTGAAATACTAAATCACCAGACTAAATTTAAGAAATTAAATTTTCAGCCTTAACGGTCTTTTTGGAATTAAGATATACTAAATATCCTTAAAATCTTTACAGTTCAGATGTCTGACCTGTTCGTTAATAGAAAGGGATTTTAAATAATTATGGTAATTTTGTATATTCGATAAAAAAATGAATTTTGGAACAAAAATTATTGTTGCTCACCACACCGTTTACCCAGCTGAATACTCCCTATCCGGCTACGGCTTATTTGAAAGGATTTCTGAACACCCGAAAAATTCAATCTTCCCAGGCTGATCTGGGAATTGAGGTAATCCTTAATCTTTTTACAGGTAAACAATTATCTAAAATATTTGACTCTAAAAGTATAAATATCAATGAATTATCCGAAAACTCAAAACGGATTATTGGTATACAACAGGAATACATATCTACAATTGAACCGGTAATTTCTTTTTTACAGGGAAAATCTCCACTGCTGGCCCATGCCATTTGCAGCGGTCATTTTCTTCCGCAAGCTTCACGGTTTAACCAGATTGATGATTTGGAATGGGCATTTGGAACCATGGGAATTCATGATAAGGCAAAACACCTTGCCACCCTTTATCTGGAGGATTTGGGAGATTTTATTAAAGAGTGCATTGATCCTCATTTCGGTTTCAGCAGGTATGCGGAGCATTTGGGCCGATGGGCAAACGAATTCGACGAACTGGAAGCAGAACTGAATAAGCCTGAAACCTATATCGACGGTATACTTTTTAATTTGCTCGAAGAGAAAATAAAAGCCATTAAACCCACGCTGGTGGGTATTTCAATTCCCTTTCCGGGAAATCTCTATAGTTCATTTAAATGCGCACAATGGATAAAGAGAAAACATCCGGAAATTAAAGTGGTAGCCGGAGGAGGCTTTGTTAATACCGAATTGAGAGGGTTGTCGGATACTCGGGTTTTTGGATATTTCGATTTTATTTGTTTCGACGACGGGGAAATCCCTTTGTTAAAACTTGTAGAAAACCTGGAGGGCAAAGCAATTCCGGACCAATTGAAACGGACAATGTTGTTGAAGGAAAACCGGATTGTTTTGATGGATGATAAAACGACTGATGATTTAAAGCATTCTGATTCTGGTATACCTGATTACAATGGTTTACCTATTGATAATTATATTTCCGTGATTGAAATTGTAAACCCTATGCACCGGTTGTGGAGCGATGGGCGCTGGAACAAATTGACTTTGGCACATGGCTGTTATTGGGCAAAATGCAGTTTTTGCGATACAACACTCGATTACATAAAAAGATACGACAAAGGAAATGCCGGGCATATTGCAGATAAAATTGAAGCAGTTATGTCTCAAACCGGTACCAATGGGTTTCATTTTGTGGACGAAGCAGCGCCACCTGCCTTACTTAGGGAATTGGCCATTGAAATACTGAAAAGGAAATTGCTGTTGGTTTGGTGGACCAACATCCGGTTCGAAAAAAACTTCACAAAAGATCTTTGCAGGTTACTGGCGGCTTCGGGATGTATAGCAGTTTCGGGTGGGCTTGAAGTAGCCTCGGAAAGAATTTTAAAACTCATTAACAAAGGGGTAACCATAGAACAGGTAACCAGGGCCACTGATAATTTTACCCGTGCCGGAATTATGGTACACGCTTACCTGATGTACGGTTTCCCGTCGCAGACTGCGCAGGAAACTATTGATTCGCTTGAAGTAGTAAGGCAGCTATTTGAATCTGGGGTTGTTCAGAGCGGTTTCTGGCACCATTTTGCCATGACGGTGCATAGCGATGTGGGCTTAAATCCTGAAAAATATAAGGCCCGCGTAATAAATCCTGTTAAAGGCAGATTTGCAAATAATGATGTAGACTTTGAAGATATTAACGGAACTGATCATGTAAAATTCTCTGAAGGTTTAAGGGTTTCATTGTACAATTACATGCATGGAACCGGATTTGATTTGGGTTTACAAAAATGGTTCAGTTTTAAAGTTCCTGCTGCCCGTATTCCTGAAAATTTAATTGAAAATATTATCCGGGAAAATGAAATATTCGACTATCAGGACAGTAAAAGGTTGATTTGGCTAGGAAATTATCCTGATCTAAATAAAATCCGAAAAGCTAAAAAGGGAAAAGTTCTGAATGTATGCGAAATGGTTTTCAGAACCAAAACGTGTACCTTTAAAATAAAGGTTTCAGAAGCTGAAAGTGAATTTTTAATTGAGTTGCTTTCTTTAATATCATTGCTATCAGCGCATAAAATTAATTTAGGTGAAGTTGAAAAAATGTATACCCAAATGGGATTAACAGATTTTAAATTGTTCTGGTACGGTAAATCAATGCAAACCTTAATGCAGAACGGCTTATTGTTAATTTAAATCTATTGGATTGCAGAATTAAACTTTAATACAGCATCCTTACCTTAATTGTATTTTTAATTTCTTTTAATTCTTTGATAACGGTGTCATCAAAATGACTTTCGGTGTCAATAATGGCGTACCCGATTTCTTCGTCGGTCTGCAGGTAAACGGAAGCTATATTTACTGATTTTCTGGAGAAAACGCCATTAATTTCCTGCATTACGCCAGGCAGGTTTTTGTGAATATGCAAAAAACGCTGGCAATCGCTATGCGGAACAAGAGAAATCTGCGGAAAATTAACGCTTCCTAAAGTAGAGCCCACATCGCTGTAAAGTGCCATTTTTTCTGCTACTTCTATTCCAATATTTTCCTGGGCTTCGAGTGTACTACCCCCTACATGTGGCGTTAATATTACATTGTCCATTCCCTGCAGGACAAATTCAAAAGGTTCGTTGTTTGAGGCCGGCTCTTTCGGAAAAACATCGGCGGCCACACCAAGCAGGTGACCACTTTTAAGTGCCTCAGCCACAGCATTGTATTCCACCACATCGCCACGTGAAGCGTTGATTAAAAGGGCGCCTTTTTTCATTTCTTTTATTTCTGGTGCCCCAATCATGTTCCTGGTCAGTTTTGTGGAAGGTACATGAAGGGTCACTATGTCAGCTTCCTTTAGCAAAATATCAAGCGTTCTGCATGGGGTTGCATTGCCAAGCGAAAGTTTTTTAACAATATCGTAATAAATCACTTTCATGCCCATGGCTTCGGCCAGAATTGAAACCTGGCTGCCTATATGGCCATAACCTATAATTCCCATGGTTTTCCCTCGTACCTCATGCGAATCTTTTGCGGTTTTTAACCATTTGCCCTGGTGTGCCCAATTGCTCAATTTACTGATTGAACGCATAAGCATAACGCTTTCAGCAATAACAAGTTCTGCAACTGACCGCGTATTTGAAAAAGGAGCATTAAAAACAGGTATTCCTGACGATTCTGCAGCTTTTTTATCCACCTGGTTGGTTCCAATACTGAAACATCCGATACAAATCAGTTTCTGTGCATGGCCGAGCACTTCTTTGGTCAGTTCCGTACGCGAACGAATGCCAATCATGTGTACATCCTTAATCTTTTCAATAAGGTTTTCTTTTTCAAGTGCCACCGGCAAATGTTCAACATTGTGATATCCATTTTGGTTTAAAATGTTTAGTGCGCTTTCGTGAATTCCTTCGAGCAATAGAATTTTAATCTGGTTTTTATTTAAAGAATATCGTTTCACTTTCCCTTTTTTTGGCCATAAAAATAGCAATTTTAAATTCAGTTTGTCATTTTTTTTAAAAGATACAAAGAATCTACCTCACTTTAATTTTCTATCTTTGAAAAAACCATGTATTTAATTCAAATTAAAACATCTAACTATGAACCGATTACTTTTTTTAATTTTAATTGTAATGGAAACAGCAATATCTGCCCAGACAGATACTTCGGCCATTGTTGTTCCGGGCGACAGTTCTTCATTTTATGTAATCAAACTGAAAGATAATACAATTCTTTCCGGTAAGATAATCGAAAAAAAACCAGGTGAGATTATTTTTGAAGATATTACAGTTGGGCGAATTGTAATCCCCATGGATAAGGTAGATAAAATGGAAGGATTATCAGGCCAGCAATATTGTGTGATTACAACCACCGATGGAAAAACGTTTTCGGGATTATTAGTCGGACAGAACGATACAGAGTTACAACTGAAAACAGAATCGCTGGGCATAATTAAAATACCCAGCGGTAAAATTAAAGAAATAAAGCTCGCTAAAAAGGAACAGTTGGTAAACGGGAAGTACTTTTTCGCAAATCCACATCCAACCAGGTATTTTTTCGGACCCTCAGCCATACCCCTCGAAAAAGGCGGAGGGTATTATCAGAATGCATATCTGTTAGTTAACGGATTTCAATATGGACTTACTGATCATTTCTCTATTGGTGGCGGTGTGGTTATTCCTGTATTGTTTTTTATTACCCCAAAATTTGGATACAAAGTGGGTAAAAATGTACACCTGGGCGGTGGATTTTTAATTGCTGCCTCATTTGTTTCTGATGAAAGCATAGGATTTGGTGTAGGATATGGCTCGCTGACCCTTGGAAATAATGAAAATAACTTTACAATTAACAGTGGATTTGGATTTGTTAAACAGGAGAAATACAATTCCCAGACCCAAAATTACGATTATAAATGGGAATTCTCCAAAGCGCCTATGTTTTCGGTATCCGGGGCATTACGTCTTGCCCCAAGATTTTCTCTAATTACGGAAAACTGGATATTTCCTGTTAAAGAAGATATTCCGTCCACCAACGATCCTGAAGATTATAGATACAAGTACAACACTTTACTTTCATTTGGTTTCAGGATTATGGGCGAAAAACATTCTTTCGATCTGGCCTTTGCTGTACCATCAATTGAAGGTGAATCAATGGTAATACCTTATATCGGATATGTTTTTAAGTTTTAGAAAATTCATTACATTTGATTTTAATTTTTCTAAACCTGCAAAAAAATAATTATGGAAAAACAAGAGGTTCAACAAGTAAAAAGGCTACATTCGTTAGATGCCCTGCGCGGATTTGATATGTTCTGGATTATGGGGGGCGAAAGTATTTTTATTGCCCTGGCTACATTAACCGGGTGGCCCGTATTTAATGCCATTGCACACCAACTTGAGCATGTTCCCTGGCATGGATTTGTATTTTATGATATGATTTTTCCACTTTTTCTGTTTATCGCGGGTGTTTCTTTTCCATTTTCATGTGCAAAACGATACCATGGCCCGGAAAACAGGGGCGATTTATATAAACACATCTTCAAACGCGGTTTAATATTGGTATTACTGGGTATAATTTACAATAATACAGTAAGTTTCGATTTTGCAAATATGCGTTATGGCAGTGTTTTAGGTCATATTGGTCTGGCATGGATGTTTGCTGCCTTAATATTTGTAAATACTTCTCTAAGATGGAGGATAATCTGGTTCTGGGGAATTATTATAGTGTATTACCTTTTATTGGTACTTTTTCCTGCTCACGATTTAGGGGCAACCGATCCTTTTTCAATGGAGGGAAGCCTGGTGGGTTATATCGACAGGCTATTAATGCCAGGTAGACTTTACAAAGAAGTACATGATCCGGAAGGAATTTTGAATACGGTTCCGGCCATTGCCACAGCTTTACTCGGCATGCTTACCGGCGAATTTGTAATGTCGGCCAAATTCAATGAAAAAAAGTACACGAAGGTTATATACATGGCAGTTGCAGGGGTGGTATTGATCATTATCGGTCAAATCTGGAACCTGTTTTTCCCCATTAATAAAAACCTTTGGTCAAGTTCGTTTGTATGTTTTGTGGGCGGATTGAGCATTCTTTTGTTCGATTTGTTTTACCTGGTTATTGATGTTTTGAATTATAAAAAATGGACCTTCTTTTTTGTGGTGATCGGTACAAATTCAATTACTATTTACCTGGCCCACAGGGTACTTGATTTTGAATATACTACAAAGTTTGTATTTGGAGGGTTTATTGATCTTTTTCCAAAAAATTTCGAAGCTTTACTGGGTTCCATCGGATTTGTGGCAATAGGATGGATTTTCCTTTACTTTTTGTATAAAAAGAAAATCTTTCTGAAAGTTTAGTTTCTGATTTTCTGAAATAAATTATTACACCTTCAAATGATTTGAATTTTAGGAATAAATTGCCGGCAGGCAGGTATAGACCACTGGTTCCGGCAATTTCTTATCGGTTTTATTTGAAACAGTATGCAGATTCCACATCGCCCTTAAAGTGCTTTTGTCCTTATCCTGCTTTTATCATCTAACCTGTCTTAGTTTCGCTGAGCCCTAGCGGGTTCGCCGTGCTGCAACATCTTTTATTAAAAAGAATTTACTACCTACAGGTGCCCCGTTCGCCCTTCCAATTTAAAAAAGGAGAATCGCCGATATGAAGCTGAGGAAAACAGCAACCATGACCAAAAAGTAAAACGGACAAACATTTGTTCAATTTCTAACGGCTGATTCCATGAAATTAATTTGTAAATTTGGTAGACTTTTAAACGCAGTTAGGAAAAAATAATCAATAACTATGATACAAAAGGACTACATATTGAGAATGTACGAAATGATGGCTGAATTAATAGCGGCGATTTTAGGATTTATTAAAAAAGGTGAATTAAGTAAGGCAAACCAGGCCATCGAAAATGCGTACTATACATTATTAAGGGAAGATTCTTCCTTTTTCAGGGAAATACCGGTTGAACAACTTACAGATACACTCATTCAGGAACATAATTATACCAATCACCATCTCGAAATCCTGGCGGAATTGTTTATTGCCGAAGCCGAACTCCAATATGCCCATAAAAATTATTACAACAGCAGTGAAATGTACGAGAAATCGCTGGTTTTGTTAAAGTTTGTGGAAGAAGTAAACAAAACCTTTTCGGTTGGCAAAAGAGATAAACTGCTAAATATTGAAAGAAAGCTTGAGGAATTAAAAAAAATCCGGTAATAAAATTTATAAATAGAAAAAATGAAAAAACTTGAAAGGTTTTTTGGAATTTCGGCTACAATTTTAATGGTGGCCGGAACAATTCTCAAATACAATCATATTTTTGGGGCAGGACTAGTATTTTTAATATGCGTTATTCTGTTTAATCTATTTTATCTACCCATTCAGCTCTTCATCGATTGGAGAAATTATAACAGCCTTTTAGGAAAAATCTATATCCTTGTAAGGTTTTTGTTGTTGTTTTTGGCTTTTAGTGCCTATTTTTTTAAGATAAACCACTGGCCGGGTGTTGATATTTTCTTTTATACGGCAAACGGCCTTTTCTTTATCTATCTTTTGCTTTATTTTCTAAAAAGGAAAAAAGAAAAAATCTATCAGAAGGAAATATTTAATGATATTATTTTGGTTATTTTTTTGGTTATTGGATTTGGATGGCTGCAATTATCCATGGTTAATCCGGGGGTAGTTAATTCATTTGCGGTGCAAGAAGAAAATTACCGGGTAATTAACAGCGGGCTAAAGGCTGCCAATAATTCGATTTACGAATCAGTGATCAAAAAAAATAAGGACAAAGAAAAGAACCCGGTCATCCAGGCTTTTGAAAAAACCCGTGCAGCCAGCGATTCAATTCAGAATTACATCAAAGAATTCAGGTACCGGTTGCTGGAAAAAACATACGATTGGGACAGAAATAAAATTGACAGTACGCCGCTTTTCAGGTTACCGGATAAACAAGGTTATACCGAAGCAACCCGACTGCTTTTAGGGAATGATCCTTATGAACACCCTATTACCACGCCGTATTCTGCTTTGGATTTAAAAAAACATATTGATAGTTATGTAGAAACCATTAACAATATATTAGAGCAGGAAAACCTTTCCGTTTCTAATATTGGGATTGGGCTCGAAACAAAAAGCCATAACTTTGTGCACACCTGGGAGCAAAAATATTTTGCCAACATCATAATAATCAATATTTTATCTAACCTGGCCTATTTTGAAAATATGGCTTATTTAACTGAAAATACCTGTATTAATGCATTAATGAGCAAGCTTAATACCGACCAGGAAAGACGGGTCATAAATCAACTTTCGCGCAGGGAATCGGAAAAAGCAATAATTGCAAATAAAGAAGAATTGCAGGAGCTAAGACAGAAAGATGAGATAGCAAACCTTATCATGGCGCAAAAAGAAAACGAACTTAGGGAACAAAAAAGTTATATTTTATTGGTAAGTATTGCTATAATTTTTGTACTTGTTTTGTTGGGAATTATTACACGGGCATATATTCTCAAGCAAATCGACAACAAAAAGCTGGTAAAGAGCCAGGAAGAAATAAATGAACATAAAAAGAACATAGAAATTAAAAATGCTGAATTGCTTCAAAAGCAGGAAGAAATAATTGCCCAGAACGATAGACTTCTCCAAAGTAAAGAAGAACTTACGGCACAAAAAGAGGAACTACGTACAGCACTTGAACACCTCAAACTCACGCAGGTAGAACTGGTTCAGGCCGAAAAAATGGCTTCACTCGGGCAGTTAATTGCCGGAATTGCCCATGAAATAAATACCCCGCTTGGCGCCATAAATGCGTCCATTAATACCATTAGCGACAGTACAAGTCAAAGCATAAAACGTTTACCGGCTCTTATACAAAATTTATCCAATAGCCACCTTCAGTTGTTTTTAAAAATGATTGAAAAAAGTGAACAAAACAATAAACTCGTTACTTCAAAAGAAGATAGAGAATATAAAAAGAAAATCGAATTGTTTTTAAATGAAAAAGGGGTGGCCAATGCCGATGAAATTGCTGATATACTGGTAGATATGGGTGTTTATGATCAAATAGAAAGTTTCATTCCCCTGTTTACCCTCAACACTATGGAAACAGCTTATCACCTATCGATGCAGATAAAAAACAGCAACAATATCAAAATGGCGGTTGAACGGGCTTCAAAGGTGGTTTTTGCACTGAAAAACTATGCCCGGCAGGGAAATGAGCAATCCATGATAGATTCCAATATTGTAGATGGAATTGAAACTGTGCTGACCCTTTACCAAAACCAGTTAAAACATGGTATATCGTTGCATAAAGAATATGAAGAAGTTCCGAAGATTTTATGCTATCCTGATGAACTGAACCAGGTTTGGACCAACCTGATACATAACGCCATACATGCCATGGAAGGAAAAGGGGATTTGACGATTTCGGTATCGAAAAACCCGACGGTATCTTTTTCAGACCCGTCGGTGTTTGACGAACAAAGTACAAAAAACCCGAAAGGTTTTGAAAACCTTTCGGGTTTAGAAGTGCGGATTACCGACACCGGCGCAGGCATCCCCCCCGAAATAAAAGACAGGATTTTTGATGCTTTTTTTACCACCAAGCCAGCCGGCGAAGGCAGCGGATTGGGCTTATACATTGTAAAACAGATTATTGATAAGCATAAAGGAACAATTTCCGTTGAAAGTGAGGTGGGAAAAGGAACAACGTTAATAGTTCGCTTACCTGTGATTTATTAAACAATAATTAAAACCTTTTTGATTTTTGCCATGATACATCTTTTCCATGCATATTTACCAGGTAGAATCACTAGTGGGCAATCAAATTAAATTTAAATTCTTTGAAAGGCTTTATATATCGCATTTTTGTAAGTTTTTTAAAGCGTGACGATTTGAATTAAAAAGTTGGATTTTTGCTAAAAAAAACAGCAAAGTTCCATGAATCAAGACAGATATATTTTCGCACAGCATACAGATTTTTTGCCTGGAAGAGTTTTTGACCGTATTGTCCAGACCTATCAAGGAAATAAACATGCTAGGACATTTACTTGTTGGAACCAAATGCCCTGCTTGATATTTAGCCAATTAACCAATAGGGATAGTATGCGGGATCTTCTGCTTAGCCTTGAGGCACACCGTTCCAAATATTATCACCTTGGATTTAGTGCATCTTTATCTCACCGAAATTTAAGAATAGCGTACGAAAATCGAAATTTTAAAATATTCGTGGAGTTCGCTTATGTGTTAATTGACATAGATGTCAAAGAACCAAAAGGTATACAATTAAAAATCAGCGGGTTTTAAGTGCCCACTAATGAAAACAGATAATTAAATCAAAAAATATAACTGTCGCTGCATTTTGCATTGAAATACAGAATAAATTCCTGCCATTACAGGGAAAAGGAATACTTTTTTTTTGAAAAACCTGACAAATTAAATTCAAAAATCCGGCAAATCTAATTTTTAAGTAATTTATTATCATTAATTTAATAAAGTTTATAGAAGTTTTGAGTACATGATCATTTATTTTGAAAAAAGTTTTAAATATCTCACATACAGTTTGATAAAATTGCTTTTCTGATAAAAATTGAGTAACTTGTATACTTTAAAAACAGATCAATTCTGTTCGCACTATTGCTAATAATCAATGTCTTTTAATTAAACTGATTAAAAGTCAAAGATTGAAGAAATGTCCGGGCAATTATACGATTTTGCCTTTACCGATGGTTGTAACTTATGCTCTGCGCCACGTGCTTATCATTAAAGAGCACTTACCTGAAATGTGGATGAATTGGAGTTTCTGAACCAGATTCTTTCAAATGAAACATTCATGATTTAAAAAATCACAAAACAAAACTGGAAACATGAATGCTCCCCTGTTCGGCCGATATGAACATACGTGTTGTCCGTTCAACCATATGGCCATACGTCCATTAAAAACAATTAAAATATTTACGTATGAAATTTAAATCTAACCTAAAAAATTTCTGGCAAATGCAAAGGATATTGCTGTTCTTGATTTTTATTACTGCCACTTCATTTTTATACGCACAGATTCCGCAGGCTTTCAGCTATAAATTACAAATCAGGGGAAATAGCGGAAATATTCGTGCGGATAAAAAAATTAACCTGAAAATAAGCATTATTCAGGATAATGTTGAAGGAAATGCAGTGTATATTGAAAAACACCAGGTTAATACTTCACCCGCGGGATTGGTTGATATTGAAATCGGGCGGGGCACTCCAATTCAGGGTCTTTTTACCGAAATTGACTGGAAAAACTGGCCCTATTTTATTAAGGCCGAACTCGATTTAAAATGCACCGAAATTTATACCCTGCTGGCGGTTACCGAATTACTGACCGTGCCCTTTGCCATGCTTGCAGCAAACGTTTCAGATAATAACGATGCAGATGCTGATCCTGAAAATGAACTACAGGAACTTAGTTATTACAACGACACAATTTTCCTTAGCCGCGGAGGATTTGTTGTTTTACCCGATTGCCTTAAAGGGAACTATTATTTTGGCGACATCGATGGCGATGGATTTGGAGACAGGTTTAGGGCACTCTGGGTCCCTGAAAATGCAGAACCACTTCAGGGTTACGTTTTATCAATGTACGACTGCAACGATAACAATCCCGACATCAATCCGGGTGCGACCGAAATCTCAGGTGACGGAATTGATCAGGATTGTGATGGAAAGGATACAGAAACATCAACTGATCCTGACTTTGATTATGATGGGGATGGATTTTCTATCAATACGGGCGATTGCAATGATAACAACAATGCTGTTTTCCCCGGAAATAGTGAGATATGCGATAACATGGATAACAATTGTAATTCAGAGGTTGATGAAAATCTCACCTGCACAACTCCATCATCATTTGACCTTAGAAATTTAAATGGTAAGAACTGGATGACTCCGATTAAAAACCAGGGTTCATGTGGTAGTTGCTATGCATTTGCTACCGTTGCTGCTTTTGAAACAAAAATTAAAATGCAGACAAATCAGCCTGATTTGAACATTGACCTCTCGGAACAGGAAATCCTTTCGTGTGGTACCGGACATAATGGCTGCAACGGAGGAAATCCCGGAATATCCCTCGAATATATCAAACTTCATGGAATAGTTTCAGAATCATGTTTCCCTTATGGATCAGGATCAGGCACTGTGCCTCCCTGTAATCTATGCAATACAGGTTCTGAAAAATACAAACTTGAAAGTTTTTCTACCTTAAACTATACCGGGCCGGATGATATAAAAAATGCCTTGTTCACCAACGGTCCTATCGTTGTCATTATTGATGTTTATTCTGATTTGTATGACTATCAAACTGGAATTTACATCAGGAACAGCAACAATTTCACAGGTTCGATGACCAATTTAATTATTGGTTACAATGATGAGGAACAATATTGGATTTTAAGAAATAACTGGGGTACAAGCTGGGGTGAAAATGGATATTACAGGGTAGCTTATTCCCAGACAGGCTCAATTGTCAAAACAGATTTCATCTGGAAACTGGGCGATATTGATTATGATGCCGATGGTTATTCAGTGGCAGAAGGTGATTGCAATGATGCAGATGCATCAGTTAATCCGGGTGCTTCTGAAATTTGTGGCGATGGAGTTGATCAGGATTGCAACGGTTCTGATTTAGAATGTAATTCTGCTAATGATAATGATTTGGATGGTTTTACAGTAAGCCAGGGTGATTGTAACGACTTTAATATAGGTATTCATCCCGGAGCAATCGAAATTCCATATGATGGCACAGACCAGAATTGCGATGGAATTGATGATTATCAATATTATGATGTTGTATTGTTAAATTATGAAGTAGAACTTAAGTTGGAGATCATTATGGTGATAAGAACCATCACCGGACTTGGATTATTTGCCGCACAAAACCTTGTAGAAAGTTCTCCTTCTACTGTAATTGAGGGCGTTACATCTGATGAAGCTGTAAACATTAAAAAACAATTGGAAGATGCAGGCGGAGTTGTAGAATTGGTTGAAAATGTTCAAAATGATTACGATGGAGATGGCTTTACTGAAAATCAGGGAGACTGTAATGATGCATCAGCGGCTATTCATCCCGGAGCATCAGAAATCTGTGGAGATGGAATTGATCAGGATTGCAGCGGTTCCGATCTGAATTGTCCAAAAAAATCAAATTACCTTAATCTGAAACAAAAACAATAAAAAGATCAATCTGTAATGTACTTTTAAATCCTTAAAACTTATCAAATGAATCACTTATGATTCAAAAATCACAAAATAGGAAGACAATCATGAGTATTTCCAGTCCGTCTGAAGGTTCGGCCTGTCTGGCCGAACGGACAGGGCGGGCATACGACCTTATAAAAACAACCTTCTCCTGAGTGAAACGAACGGCGAAGCCCTCACTGAAAGTAAAAATATAAATATTTACTTATGAAAAAACACTTACTTCTCATTTTCGTAACCATCTGGACTTATTCACTGCAATCGCAGCAATTAAACACAGGCAGCGGTTCATCGCAGGGAAAAGAGTTCAGTGCCGAATGGATTATTGGTGGTTCGCTCATTGATAATTCCATATTCCTGGCAGATCCGGATAAAAATGGCCTTTTAAAAGAACCACAGGGCATTGATATGATTTGTGTTTATCCTACTCCAACAAAGAATTTTCTGACAATTGCTGTTAAAGACAGTTCAGAAATCAGGCTGAATTTCAAAATTATTGGCAGCAAAGGAAATGGATTTCTGAAACAAGGTTTCAACATCACCACACCTTACGAACTGGATGTTACCGAACTTGCAGCAGGTTATTATTTTATTATCATTAATGAGCCTGATAATCAACGTTATTCTGTTGAAAGGAAATTTTTAAAACTTTAAAAGATGAAGCGATTTATACTCAATATTGTTTGGGTTTTAAGTATTGTTATGCTTCAGGCCCAGGTACCGCAGGCATTTAGTTATAAACTGCAGATTAAGGGAAATAGCGGTAATCCCCATGCCAATAAAAAAATTAACCTGAAAATAAGTATCATACAAGAATCAATCCATGGAAGTGCTGTTTATATTGAAAAACATCAGGTTAATACCTCTCCTTCCGGCCTTGTGGATATTGAAATCGGACGTGGCACTCCAATTCAGGGTTTATTTACTGAAATTGACTGGAAAAACTGGCCCTATTTTGTCAAAGCTGAACTGGATTTAAAATGCATCGGAAGATATAATCTGTTGGCAATTACTGAATTGCTTTCGGTTCCTTATGCCATGTTTGCCGGAAATGTTACAAACAATAACGATGCTGATATTGATCCAGAAAATGAATTGCAGGTTTTAAGTATAAGTAACGATACAATTTTTTTATCCCGGGGCGGGTTTGTCAAACTGCCTGGAACCGGAGGACCTGCCACCGGTAATTTCTATTATCAGGATTTGGACGGAGACGGATACGGAAATGGCCTTTTACCTGTTTGGATTCCATCTGCGGTTTCTGTTCCAGATAATTATGTAGCCGATAAAACCGATTGTGATGATAATGATTCATTGATTAATCCTGGCTCTGCTGAATTATTTGATGGCAGGGATAATAACTGTAACAATCAGATTGATGAGGATTTTACAAATTGTCTGGATAAAGATGGTGATCTGTATGGCACCGGTGCTGATTGCCTGGGTGATGACTGTGATGATGATAATCCGGATGTCTATCCTGGTGCTACAGATATTCCAAATAATGGGATTGACGAAAACTGCGATGGGGTTGACAATACAAGCCTCTTTAGCTTTAACAGGGAAATAGTTATCAGTGCACCGGGCTCTGTTCAAACTGATGTTGATGTGCTGGTTGAAATTAACACTGCAGAATTAATACAAAACAATAAAATTCAAGCCAATTGTGAAGATATCAGAATTATGGATTCCGATGGTAAAACACCTCTTGAATTCTGGATAGAGGGAGGTTGCAATACTGAAAAGACACAGATATGGATTCGTATTCCTACTTTACCTGCCGAAGGGAAAAAAATTCTGATTACTTACGGAGATCCTTCTGCAGATGGCGGTGAATTGCCATGGAAAGGGAATTTTATCATGATGAGTACAACTGAATGCCGTCAAAACTGGATTCCTCACATTCACAGCTTATCAAACAATAAATATCTCTATGGTTCAGATTTTTATGGTCAATCTGGTGGTAATTCTTACCATAGTCACCAATTCCACATCATCACTTCTTTCACTGGTCAGACTTTAAAAGCTAAATCTGGTTCAACGCTTAATTTAGCCTATGATATGCACTCACATGAGATTGAATTGAATTCAACAAGGATGATAGTGGAGCCTCCTTACCTGAATGTGTTACTTTGTCAGTCCGACAAACTTGATGTTCAATCAGGTTCATTGGCTTTATATACGGAAGAAATTCCGGATGGTTGGACCCGGTTTACCGAAATGGACGGAAGGTTTCCTAGAATTTCGTCCACATATGGAGGCAATGGAGGTACAGCAAACCATTTCCATGAAGCACAAGGATTTACAGAAAAGGCCAGCAGTTTTTCAAATGTTGAAAGTGGTAATCAGTATTTAGGTGCTAACAGCAATCACACGCATAGCATAAGTTTAACTACTTCAATTTCGGAAAATCTGCCGCCTTATATCAATATCTTGTTCGGCTTAACATCAGAGAAAACTTCGGCCAATTCCGGTACAATAGTTTGTACTGACGTTGTCCCACCACTGGGCTGGGAAATTTTCAATGAACTTAAATTAAAATTTCCACGGGGAAGTGCACAATATTCTCCTTCACAATCCGGAAGTTTTTCACATAGCCATTCTATTGTTACAGCCATCTGCGAATTAACAACTTATAAAAGTGCTTATACTTCCGGAAATGATGAATACATAGCCTCTGAAAATCATACGCACGAAATATCGGGCAATACAAATTATGAAAGTAATATGCCACCCTATTTCGGGATGATTTTTATAAGAAAAAAAAGTGGGACCAAAAATGGATTATTCACTGTTTCAGTGGGCCCTGAAAATAATTTAAAACAAGTTGATAACCATATAGGAAATTTTGAAAAAACAAAAGTTAAATCTAAAAATGGTTATTTAAGGTAATCCTGATTTTAAGTCTTAAATTTCTGATGATTACATTGAGATTCAGGAAATTTATAATATTGTTGTCCTTTATAATAAATTTGACAATTTCACATAACACTAACAATTTTAAAATTAAAGATCTGGCTTTTCTCAGGTATTGGTTATTTCCATAGATGCGGCATCAAATTTTACTTTGAATAAAAAATATAATTCAATGGCGGGATGGATATGATAATTCGAAATTAATTGTATCTTAGTTCATTGTTGAGTCACTTTTAATTATGAAGCCTTCACTTGAAATAATTTATAAGATTTTCAAAGGAAATCATGATTACCTGAAAGATCACGATGAACAATATTGTCCTCTTTCCATGAATTCGCAAAATCCTAAAACAGCTTTATTAATATGCAGCGATTCAAGGATGCGGAGCCGTATTTTTGGAATAGATACCCTCAACGAAATATTTGTACCAGGTTAATCCGGCCGTTAAAAAATACCACAAACTAATTGAATCCAATTCACTATTGTTACACGACATTATCATGAGTTGAACGTTAAAAAAAATAAAGATTGAAAACTGCTATATAAAAGATAAAAATGGAGCAAACAGATGAAAAAATAGAAAACCCTAAGACCAAGAAGACCGGAAAAGGCAATGCACGTGATACACTTTATCGCACAACGCTTCAAAACCAGATGAGAAGTATCGCTATAGTTGATCAAAAAGCCAATATCATTATTGGAATAAATACAGTGCTTATTTCTATCATCATGGCAACAACAGGAATGGAAACCAATTTTGAAAAATTTAATTTGAGTGATAATATTGGTTTAAGTGTGCCTTTTACTATAATGCTTATCTTTTGCGCTGCATCCGGAATTTTATCCATTCTGGTAGTAAGGCCAACTGCAAATTTGTGGCTCAAAGAAAATGCAAGCCGCTTGTTTTTCAGGAATTTAAAAAAAATAAATCTGGATCAATTCAATTTTGAAATGAATGAGATCGCTCAAACAAATGAGCGTATTTACGAAGTTTTAAATGTGGATATTTATTTGCAGGCTTGTATTATCCATAGAAAATATCGTTTGGTAAGACATGCCTACACTGTATTTATGTCAGGATTAATATTATCTGTTTTGGCTTTCATCCTGCTGCATCTATAGGAATCATATAAGGGTTACAACAATCCGAAAGGTTTCACATCAGCAACAACAAAGATTTAGCCAGGCATATTGGCCGAATCAGCATCCAACAGGGCAGTGTTGGAAATCAGCATGACTAAGAAACTTTTTCACAATCTAACCGTCCGGCGAGTGCAGCGGACTGTGCTTTTATATTGTAAAACAAATTATTGATAAGCATAAAGGGAAGATATAGGTTGAAAGTGAGGTCGGAAGGGGAACTTCCATTTTTGTTCAATTGCCGGTTTTATGAAAATTATAAATAATGGGCAATAAATCGGGCCTAATATAATTATTTTCAGACTTCTAAAGCAAATCCAGATTAAAACGAGATTTTGAATTTATTAATCCGGAACAAATGGTTTAAAAGAAATTTCACCATTTGATTGCTGGCTTTATTGTTTAGCGTCAAATATGATAAAAATGGAAAAGAACCTTCAATCGGCATTAAATCTAATTCAGCAATCGCACAAACTCGATGACAAAGAAAAGAATGCCCTTTTAAATGCTTTGAAAAGATCAGAGGATGCATTGGAAATTGCCCTTTTAAAACTCAACAAGTCAGAAGAAATCAATAAAAAAACAGCTATACTTCTTGACCAGGCAAATGAAGAACTTGAACAAAAGCGAAAAGCCGTTGAAGCACAAAACCGTGAGCTCGAAATTGAAGCTGCCCTTGAAAGGGTGCGGGCCAAGAGCATGGCCATGCGTCACAGCAGTGAATTGGCCGAAGCAGCCCAACTGCTTTATCAGCAATTTCATTCCCTGGGTATTAAAACTTTTACGTGCGCATACCAGTTTGTAGAGGAGGACAAGAACCGGCAGTTGGGTTGGGCCGTTGCCGCCGATGGCACAATTCTGACCGATTATTTTGTTTTTCCGTTGACTGGCGATATTGTCCTTGATCAACGTTATGAAAGTTGGAAAAATAAACAATCTTTACATGAAGTTGAACTTCATGGCGAAGCCAGCAAGCGGCATCATGAATTTGTTGTATCGAATCAGCCACCGGAGTTTGCGCAACAAATTGTAAATCACCTTCCTGACCAGGTATATTTTTATAATGCCAACTTTTCGCATGGCTACCTATTTATTATTTGTCTTAAACCTTTCTCCTCAGAAGAAAAAGAAATAGCCATCAGATTTGCCAAAGTTTTCGAACAAACTTACACCCGTTTCCTTGATCTTCAAAAAGCAGAAGCACAGGCTCGAGAAGCACAGATTGAAGCAGCTTTGGAAAAAGTCCGGTCCAAGGCAATGGCTATGCATCACTCGAATGAATTAGGCCAGGTGGTTACCGCTTTGTTTGAACGGATGGCAGACCTTGGAACTAAATTTGACGCTGCATTGATCTACATTTTTGAGGAGCAATCACGCGACATACAACTGTGGGTGCGCGGCAAAGTAGCTGAGAATTTGAAGTTGCCTTATGACAAGACCAGTGACCGTATTCAAGTGATACAATATCTCTGGCATGCCGTAACCAATCGTGTGAACATTATTAACAAAGTGTTTTCCGGAAAGCATAAGCAAGATTTATTGAATCACACATTCAGGTACAACGAACCATTAGCTGAACATGCGGAGCTCAGGCCTCTCATGATTGCTGCAAAAACATGGACAGTTTCTCTTGCTCCGGGAAAAAACTTTTTGCTTGGGGTTGATAGCTGGTATGGTTTAACCATCAGCCAGGAAGATTTTCAAGTTATAGAGCGATTTGCCCGGGTATTTGAACAAGCTTATACCCGTTTCCTCGATCTCCAAAAAGCCGAAGCCCAGGCCAGGGAAGCACAGATTGAAGCGGCACTCGAAAAAATCAGGAGCCGGTCTCTTGCCATGCACCATTCAGATGAACTGGAACAGGTGGTTTCAGCTTTATTTGATCGACTAGTTGAACTCGGGCTTTCTTTTGACGGGGCGCTTATTTTTCTTATGGATAAAGAAAAACGTGATATCCTGCTTTGGATAGCGACTTTGCAACTGCCATCCCCTGTAAAAATTGAGCTGCCCTATGAGCATGAAATGGAAAAAAACAAGATAATACAAGACTTCTGGTATGTGATTGAAAACAACGGATATTTTCTTAATAAATCGTATACTGGGAAAACAAAAAATGATTATTTCCGCTATGTTCAAAGGCATAATGCATCAAAAATCCCTGAACCTATCAGGCAACTCGAACTGGAAAAAGAAGCCTGGACATTTTCATTTGCAGGGGAAAAAAACACAATTCTGGGTTTTGACAGTTGGTTTGGCCACGTTTCTGCACAAGAAGATTTACAAATTCTGATAAGATTTGCCAAAGTATTTAACCAGGCTTATGTGAGGTTTCTTGATCTCCAAAAAGCAGAAAAACAGGCCAGAGAAGCACAGATTGAAGCGGCACTCGAAAAAATCAGGAGCCGGTCTCTTGCCATGCACCATTCGAATGAACTTAGAGAAGTCATTTCGGTATTTTTTGAAAAGCTCAATGAGCTGGGTGTTCTTCTTGGCACAGTTGGAATTGCGTTGTTTGATCACCAAACCGGGAACTTCAACTATTGGGTCGGTAATTCGATACAGCAACCGGAGTTAATCTTTGTACCTTACAGCGAAGAAATGATGCAGGATGAGAATTTTGTGCGCGACGGATGGCGTGCAATGGCGGAGAAAAAAGACCTTATAAATAAAGTTTATTCCAAAAAGCAAAAAGATAGATACTTTGAATATCTTTTTACGCACAATGATCTCACGCGAATACCTGAAAATGCGCGCAAGGTTCTGAGAGACATGAACAATCATATAGTTTGCTTTTTTCCTGGTACCTACTCGGCAATATTTGCTGACAGTTGGGATGGAAGGGAGTATGTTGAAAGTGATATCTCAATGTTAAAAAGAGCGGGAAAAGTTTTTGAACAGGCATATATTCGTTTTCTAGATTTGCAAAAATCGGAAGCACAGGCCAGGGAAGCGATGATAGAAGCGGCATTGGAGAAAGTACGCTCTAGTTCACTGGCAATGAATAGAAGTGAAGATTTAAAGGAAGTGGTTGCAGTTTTGTTTCAAAAATTGCAGGAGCTGGAATTTGGAATTGACAAAGGAGCCGCACTGGTGATGACATTTTCACCTGAATCAAAAGATCACATACAATGGATAACAGATGCTGATCAAACTTATCCTGTTCCTTTTTTCATACCTTTTTCTGAGCATATAATAGCACTGGATCAATTCAATGCAAGGGAAAAAGGATTGGATTTCTTTTCCAAACTTTACAATCAAAAAGAAAAAAATGAATATTTCGGATACCTTTTTCAACACACCGAATATAAGCGCATACCTATCTCAATACAGGAAATGATATTAAATAGCATAAGTTTTGGAATCTCAATAGCATTTGAGAATAGCCCAGCCATTGCAATCCCTTCAACAGTTGGAAAATTGGTTTCTGGTGATGATATCAATATTTTAAAAAGATTTTCAAGAGTTTTTGAGCAATCCTATACCCGCTTTCTGGATATTCAAAAAGCCGAAGCCCAGGCGCGGGAAGCTAAAATTGAAGCTGCACTGGAAAGGGTAAGAAGCAAGGCCATGGCCATGTATAATACCGAAGATTTAAACCATACTATTGGTGCTTTTTACAGCGAACTGGAACAGTTTAGTATTACTCCCCGGCGATGCGGGGTGGGCCTGTTGAAGAAAGAAGACAGGGTTGCTGAACTTTCCACCATGAATACCACAGAACAGGGAAATTCAATTGAAATTCTCGGAAAATTAAAGATGACCGGGCATTGGGTGCTCGATGGGGTGTATGACAACTGGTGCCTGCAAAAAGAATTTCATCCGGTATTGAGGGGGGATGAAATTAAAGAGTACACCAGTTTCGTAAGATCTCAGGTACTTTTCCCCGAATATCCTTACAGTTCTGCACTTTATGGTTATTTTTTCTTTTTTCCCGAAGGCGGTGTTTATGCGTGGACAGAAAATGAACTGAAAGAAGATGAACTGAATATTTACAGAAAGTTTACCTCTGTATTGAGCCTGACTTACAAAAGGTACATGGATTTAAAAGAAGCGGAAGCCAACACTATTGAAGCAATTCGAAGAGCATCGCTCGACCGCGTGCGTGCCGAGATTGCCTCTATGCGGACCGTTGATGATTTACAGCGTATTACCCCTTTGATCTGGCGTGAACTCAACACGCTGGGTGTACCATTTTTCCGCTGTGGTGTTTTTATCATGAACGAAACCAGCCAACAGGTGCAGGTTCACTTGTCCACCCCCGGTGGTCTTCCAATTGCTGCATTGAATTTGCCATTTCATTTCAATGCACTTACCAAAAATGCATCAGAACATTGGCAAAAAGGAATTATTTTCGAAACGCACTGGAATAAGCAGGAATTTGTGAACTTCATGCAATCCATGATAAAGGAGGGGCAGGTACAAAATCCTGAAACTTTCCAGGGAGCATCCACACCGCCGGAATCGCTGCATCTTCATTTCGTTCCTTTCAAACAGGGCATGCTTTATATTGGAAATGCTTTACCCCTGAATGCGGATGAACTTCAGTTGGTAAAAATGCTGGCAGAATCTTTTTCAATTGCCTATGCCCGTTACGAAGATTTTAGTCAGTTGCAGGAAGCCAAAAATCAAATCGAAAAAACCTTTACCGAACTAAAATCCACCCAGGCACAACTCATCCAATCAGAAAAAATGGCTTCCCTCGGCCAGTTAATTGCTGGTATTGCCCACGAAATCAACACCCCGCTTGGCGCGATAAATGCTTCCATCCATACCATCAGCCACAGTACAAAGCAAAGCATTCAATTGTTACCCTTGCTCATTAAAAACATTACCAACATTGAACTTGGACTATTTTTAGAAATGATTGAGGAAAGCGTTCAGAGCAACATACTTGTAACTTCAAAAGAAGAAAGGGAATACAGGCGGACTATTGAAGCTGTACTTGAAAAAAATGGGGTTGAAAAGGCAGATGAAATGGCAGATATCCTGGTAGACATGGGAATTTTTAATGAGGTGGAAAGATTTCTCCCGCTTTTTATCCCTACCACCATGGAAACAGCTTATCACTTATCCATGCAGATAAAAAACAGCAACAATATAAAAATGGCGGTTGAAAGGGCCTCAAAAGTGATTTTTGCACTTAAAAACTATGCACGGTTTGATAATGAACAGGTTATGGTGTCTGCCAATATTATTGAAGGCATTGAAACCGTACTGACTTTATATCAAAACCAGCTGAAACAGGGAATTACCCTGTACAAAGAATTTGAAGAAGTCCCACCAATTTTGTGTTACCCTGATGAACTGAACCAGGTGTGGACAAACCTGATACACAATGCCATACATGCCATGGAAGGAAAAGGGGAATTGTCGATTTCGGTTACGAGAAACCCGAAAGGTTTCGAAAACCTTTCGGGTTTGACGGTGCAAATAACCGACACCGGCAAAGGCATTCCACCTGAAATCAAAGATCGAATTTTCGACGCTTTTTTCACCACCAAACCTACCGGCGAAGGAAGCGGGCTGGGCTTGTACATTGTAAAACAGATTATTGATAAACACAAGGGCAAAATATGGGTTGAAAGTGAAGTGGACAAAGGGACTACGGTAATCGTAAGTTTATAAATTATAATTTATTATAAACAGTGAAGCCAAAAGACCAGGAATTGTTAAACAGTTTTATAACATTTATTCAATTTCATATGCGGATAGTTCTATTCTGGATGTAAAAACATTGAATTAAAAAAATTAAATGATGAGAAGGATAGTTTACTTTATGCTGCTTGTTTTAATTTTTTGGAATAACGGCTATAGCCAGAATTCAAATGCGGATATTACTAATTTAACCCATTTACTTCCTGATGGGGTAGTTTTAAATTCAAACTGGAAGTTATGTTTGGGTGATAATCCGGATTTTGCAAAACCGGATTTTGATGATTCATACTGGAAACCAATAGATCCTACGGCTGATATTAATGAAATACCCAAAGAAGCAAAGACAGGCATCAATTGGTTACGATTAAAACTTAACGTAAATAATGATGAAAAAAACTTTCAATATGCTTTTATCATTAATCAAATGGTAGCCTCGGAATTTTATATAAATGGGAGATTAATTTATAGGTTTGGGAACATTTCAACTGATCCGGAAAAAGTAATTGCACTAAATCCCCAATTGCCAGTTTCTATTCCAATTATACAGGGAACTAAAAATGTATTGGCCGTAAGATATGCTGTTCAGCCTAATCTTTATTACAGCTTTTCCAATGATAAACTGCCATTATTAAACATTCGGTTGGTATCAAGTAATGAGTCATATAGTCATATGAGAAAAGTAGAAAGGTATATTCCCCTAAACAACACTTTCAGGGCGGGCGCTTTTATTATTCTGGCTATTCTATACCTGGCATTTTTCATTTATAACCCAAAGCAGAAAACCTATTTGTTTTTTTTCCTTTATGCCTTATTTGTTATCCCAGGCGATATTTTACAATTTAACCTGCCCGAAGAAGTGGCTGGTATGTTATCAATAACAAGATTGTATTATACTTTCTGGCAAATATCAGGACTGTTCCTTTTGACAGCTTTATACGACCTGCTTTTGAAAAAAAGAGGTTGGATTTATTGGGCATTAATAGTTTTGTCTGTTGTGGGTTTATACATAAATAGTTGGGTTTTTAGCACAATCATTGTGGGTAGTCTTATTCAACTTGAACAGGTTCGTACCGGATTCAGGGCTTTAAAGTCAAAAGAAAGAGGAGCCTGGATTATAACTGCGGGATCAATTTGCTTTTTGATATTTGAAGGCACTTTTACTATCGGGGCTTATCTCAAATTAGATTACTGGTTTTATCCATTGAATGACAAATATATACTTGCTGATTTACTTTATGTTATTGGTGCTCTTTGTTTTCCGGTTTCAACGTCTATATATATTGCGCTTCAATTTGCCTTTACAAGTCAGAGTCTAAGACAAAAACTGGAAGAAGTTGAAACCTTATCAATCAAAACTTTGTTGCAGGAAAAAGAAAAGCAGGAAATCCTCGCTTCTCAAAAAGAAACCCTGGAACAACAGGTTACCGGGCGCACTCTGGAACTAAAGCAATCACTCGAGAGATTAAAATCCACCCAGGCCCAACTCATCCAATCAGAAAAAATGGCTTCCCTCGGTCAGTTAATTGCCGGAATAGCCCACGAAATCAACACCCCGCTTGGTGCGATAAATGCATCCATTAATACCATTACAGATAGTTCGCAGCAAAGTATAAATTTGTTACCCGCTTTGGTTAAAGATTTATCTGATGATGAACTGAAATTGTTTATGGAGCTGGTAAACCGGAGTGCTATCAATAACAATTCATTATCATCAAAAGAAGAACGCGAAATCCGTAGAAAAATATCAACCCGGTTAGAAGAAAAAGAAATTGCCGAAGCCGATGGTTTTGCTGATATACTGGTTGATATGGGCATTTACGATGATATTGAAAACTTTTTGCCTCTGTTTAAACCACAAACCATGCAGGCCGCTTATCACCTGTCGATGCAGATAAAAAACAGCAAAAATATCAAAATGGCCGTCGACCGGGCGTCAAAGGTGGTATTTGCCTTAAAAAACTACGCCCGCTATGGCAACGAACAAAGCATGGTTGAGGCCAACATTGTTGATGGCTTGGAAACCGTGTTGACCCTTTACCAAAACCAGATGAAACATGGAATTACCCTGCACAAAGAATTTGAAGAAGTCCCACAAATACTATGTTACCCTGATGAACTGAACCAGGTGTGGACCAATTTGATTCACAATGCTATACAGGCCATGGAAGGAAAAGGGGAATTGTCGATTTCGGTATCGAAAAACCTGAAAGCCGTGGAAAACCCGACGGTGTCTTTTTCAGACCCGTCGGTGTTTGAAGTTCAAGGTACAAAAAACCCGAAAGGTTTTCAAAACCTTTCGGGTTTGATGGTACAAATCACCGACACCGGCAAAGGCATCCCCCCAGAAATAATAGACCACATTTTCGACGCTTTTTTCACCACAAAACCTGCCGGCGAAGGCACCGGGCTTGGTTTGTATATTGTTAAACAAATTATTGATAAGCATAAAGGTAGCATCGCAATTGAAAGTGAAGAAGGGAAAGGGTCAAGTTTTATAGTATGTTTTCCAATTAACGATTAAGTTCTTTTGCAGAATATATTTAATTTAAATTATTTTAATAATGATTAACATTCAAAGGGAAAAAAATATTAATTGAAAAAAAGAACTAAATATGAAGCTACTTATCCGTTCCAATTGGTATTTTGTCTTGCTCCTGTTATGCAATGCAAGTTCCATCCAATCGCATCAGTTTAGCATTTCCCTGGTTTCTCCTCCGGCTGAATCACCAAAATGGAGTTTGGTAACCGGCAGCAAACAGTATAATTCCGGGTTTATATGGTTCACAGCAGACAAATGGGTGCATAATCACGATGGATACAAAATCACTACTTATCTGAATGAATTACAAAATCCAAAATCACTTGAACAAAATCTTACAGCATTTATCCGAACAGATTCCTCTGACATCGTTTGCATAGGAACCTCAGGTTCTGCAGCATTTTATCAATCAATAATATCCGGAACTGTAAGAGGTAATGATGGTTTATCACTTCCTGGGGCAACAGTGGCGGTTATTGGCACAAATAATTTTACGGTGACCGATGCGGATGGTCGGTACTCGATATTAGCAAACAAGGGTGATACAATTGAAGTATCATTTATCGGGTATATTTCATATCAGTTTGTTGCAGGCAATCAAACCAATATTGATATTACTCTGATTCAATCGCCAACTATGCTGGAGGAAGTTATGGTGGTAGGATATGGAATTGCTCAGCGAAAAGACCTGACCGGTTCCGTAGCCAAAGTATCCAGTGATGCTTTTGTGGCCGGAAGTATTTCAAATCCACTTCAACAAATACAAGGTAAAATACCAGGTGTTGTCATTACTCAGGCTGGCGGTGATCCAAATGGTGATCCTATTGTTCGGATACGGGGATCAACTTCCCTGGAAGGGCAACCTCCTCTTCTTGTTATTGATGGGGTGGCCATCGATGATTTTTATAAATCCATTAATACCCTCAATCCTTCTGATATTGAATCTTATGATGTCTTGAAAGATGCTTCTGCGGCTGCCATTTATGGTGCACGTGGTGCGAATGGCGTAATCCTGATCACAACTAAAAGGGGCAAGGCTGGTAAAATATCTGTTGAATACCAGGGATATTCCGGTTTTGAAATAATAGCCAACCAGTTAGATATTCTGACTGCTGATGAATGGCGTGAAGCCACCAAAGAAATGAACACAACCAGCCTTGATCTGGGAGCCAATACCAATTGGCAGGATGTCATATCACAAACCGGCTTTTTACATAGTCACACCATTGGCATCAGTGGGGGTAGTGAAAAAATTAATTTCAGGGGCTCTGTTGGCTATTTAAAACAGCAAGGCGTTATCGTTAATACCGGCAAAGAAATGCTCACCTCACGACTGTCGGCTAATCAGAAAAGTTTTAATGACAGGTTAGAAGTCACTTATGGTATAAATACTTCATTAATCAATAGGGATTTTTTACCTGATCAATCATCTACAGCTCTATCGCGAACAGGGCAAACTCAAATACCTAATTATGGTGATCAGGGAGGTTACATTTTTAACCTGGCAATGTCTTATCTTCCGGTATGGCCGGAATTCAATTCAGATGGCACTTATTATGCTTCACCAAGCAACAGTGCTAACCCGTCTTTTGTGGTTCATGAAGCAACCAGTATGCTTAGGGAAATTTTCTTCCAGAGTTCGGTAAAAGCCGATTACAAAGTTTTTAAAGGTTTGAAACTGGGTTTATTAGGTGCTGTATCAACCGGATCTGAAACTTATGATCGGTTTTGGCCACCACTGCCAAATTCAGGTGGATTAGCAATTGCTACAAAATCAGAAAATAACAAATTTGTCTTTACCGGAGATATCCATGGTAACTATCTAAGAACCTTTGATAAACATACGGTGGAGCTTACAGTAGTTTATGAATACAATAAGTTTGTGAACAATGGATTTAGTGTTACCGCAGAAGGATTTCTAATTCCTGAATTATTAACCAACAATCTTGGAACAGCTACCAGCATTTCAACTACCGGAATCAGTTCATTTAAAAACGAAGTACGGTTAATTTCATTTCTTGGCAGGCTTGTATACAACTATGACGATCGGTATCTGTTTACAGCCAACTTTCGCAGGGATGGTTCCTCTAAATTTGGTCCGAACAATCGATGGGGAAACTTCCCTTCTTTCGCCATTGCCTGGCGGGCGAGTAATGAAACTTTCATGCGAAATGCTACCTGGCTGAATCTTAAGCTAAGGGCCAGCTATGGCTATACCGGTAACCAGGAAAATCTTGAACCCTACCAATACCAGACGCTGTATTCCCCGTCTGGTCCGTATTTATATAATGGTCAGTTTCTTCAAAGCTATGCGGTCACGCAGGAAAGCAATGCTGATTTGAAATGGGAAGTAAGAAAATCTTTTAATGCCGGTCTGGATTTTGCGTTTTGGAAAGATCGTTTATACGGAACCATAGATGTGTTTAATGACAAGACAAACGATTTGTTATTTACATATGGAATACCACAACCACCTTTTTTAACCAACCAGGTAATTGCGAACGCTGCCAGTGCAGTGAACAAAGGAGTTGAAATAACATTAGGTGGTAGTATAATAAAAAAGCAAAATTATAACTGGAATTTGGTGGGTAATATTGGAGTGGTAAATAACTATATCACAGAGTTATTGGGCACTTTTAAAGGATTTCCCCTTACGTTGAGTAACCGCAGTTATGGATATGCAACGGGTGGTGCGTTAGGCCAATTCCCGGTTACCAGGCTGGAAGTGGGTTATCCGGCAGGTGTTATCTGGATTCCCCAGCATGCGGGTTTTGATGCTTCGGGTAATGAACTTTTTAACGACTATGATGCTGATGGAAACTTTGTGGGCACCACCAACAATTATAGTAACCTGACTGATGAAGATTTCAAATATATAGACCCAACGCCAGACTTTACCTGGGGTATTACGAGCAACTTCACGTTTGGAAATTTTGATTTGAGTTTCTTCATCAGGGGTGCACAGGGTCAAAAAATATTTGCAAATACCTTACTTCAATATGGATCAACGGCATACTTACCCGGGCAGAATGTTGCTGACCAGGCATTAAGCAATGGATTTGTCAATTTACCCTATCCTTCTACCTACTGGCTTAGAAACGGTTCGTTTGCCCGGTTGGAAAACCTGAATCTTGGTTATCGTTTTACGAGTTTAAAAGGTTTCAATAACTTCCATGTTTATTTGGCAGCTGCTAACCTATTTGTGATAAGCAATTATGACGGTATTGATCCGGAGATAAGGACGGAAGGATCGCAGCGATATATTGATGCCAATTATTATCCTAAAACAAGATCAATTACTATGGGAATTAATTTTGGTTTTTAAACTGGAAATAGGTTCATCTTAAATAAACAAGAATGAATACAAACAGAATAATTAAAGTATTTCTTTCATGCTGCTTGCTTTTTTGCTCCGGTATTTCCTGCACTGACCTGGATGTGCCTGTATACGATAAGATTACTGATTTTTGGCGGACCCCAGAAGAAATTTCAGCAGGTGTGGCTCCTGCATATAGCAAATTGAGGGAATATACTTCACCTTTTGCTGTGTATGCATTAAATGAAGTGTGTACCGATGAAATTATAGTTCCAAACCGAATTACCGATTGGGCAGATGGCACAGTTTGGGAAGATTTATGGAAACATACCTGGCAACCCGGTCATCCTTTTATCGAACAAGCCTGGCAGGATATTTATTCTGGAATTGTGGGTATCAATCAAATCTTAAGTGCTGTTAATCAAATAAATCCTGCACCAACAGACTACATTTCTATTGTAGCAGAACTAAAAACAGTTCGTGCCTATTATTATTTTCTCGCCCTTGATCTTTTTGGAAACGTACCTCTCGTTGATGAAAATACTACAGACCTATCGTCCCTGTCTAATAATACCAGAGCTGAAGTATTTAATTTCGTTGAAAAGGAATTAAAGGAAAATCTGGAGGCTTTGTCTGCTGAAGTGAATCCGAAAACCTATGGCCGGGCCACCCAATGGTTTGCACAAACTATATTGGCTAAGCTATATCTAAATGCCCAGGTATATACAGGATCTTCCCGTTGGTTAGAATGCATTGCAGCTTGTGATGCAATTTTAAGTTCAGAAAATTACTCCCTGGAGAATGACTTCTTTATCAATTTCAAAATCAATAATGAAGCATCGAGGGAAAATATTTTTGTAATTCCGTTTGATAGAGTAGCTGGCCTTAATATTTTTTGGATCCAAATACTGACTCTTCATTACAATAGCGGTGAAACTTTTGGTCTTCAATGGGGTGGTGGTGCCAATGGATTTTGCAGTACAGCAGACTATTTGAATCTTTTTGATTCAAGTGACATCAGAAAAAAGATGTTCCTTGTCGGTCAACAGTATAAAAATCAGATAGCGAGTCCAGTCAATCTCCAATATGACCGCTCAGGCAATCTATTAATTTTCGATCCGGTTATCACCTCATTCACCATTCAGCCACCTAAAACTGAAACAGCAGGGGCCCGTTGTGCCAAATGGGAGTTCAATAAAGAAGGTGCATTTATGAGTAATGATTTTGCGGTTTATCGGCTGGCAGATATTATTTTAATGAAAGCTGAAGCGCAGTTTAGAAGTGGAGATGCAGCTAATGCATTAATCACTATCAATCAGAAAATTAATGGAGTCTCCATACGCAGCCGTACTGGCTTGCCGGATATTAGTGAAGGAGAAATGAACCTTGACGGATTACTTGCTGAACGGGCAAGAGAATTATCATGGGAAGGCCACAGGCGCAATGATATGATTCGCTTTGGTCATTTTACCGATGCGCGAATACCCGATAAAAATGTATCAGAAAGTTTCAGAATACTATTTCCAATTCCCAGATCGGTAATGGAAAACAATAAGAACCTGGTTCAGAATCCTGGATATTAATTGATTTGCTCACTACTATGAAACAAACTATCAGACTTAGTGCAATTATTTTTTTTCAGCTAATACTCCGCTTATGCATAGCTCAAAACAACGAACTCCAGTTTATCAAGATTGATGGACCCAATGGCAAACCCATCGGAAAAATCAGAAACATAACCCAGGACCCTTATGGATACATGTGGTTTTCAGGAGAAGGTGAGAATTGTATTTATCGTTATGATGGAATCCGGATTACTGCTTTCAGGCATGATGAGAAGAATTCAAATTCTCTGGGCGGAACCTATGTTGGTTCAGTTTATGCAGATGATGAAGGAATAATCTGGATAGGTATGGTTGAGGGACTTGATCGGTTTGATCCCACAACAGGAGTTTTTATACATTTCCGTCACAATCCAAACGATCCTGGCAGCTTGAGCGGTGGAGTTAATCCTATTTTAAGGGATAGTAAGGGAAGACTCTGGGTGGGAACCGGTAAGGGTCTTGACAGGCTGGATGAAAAAACCGGTAAATTTATTCATTACAGGAATGAACCAGGCAATCCAAAGAGTTTGAGCAGCAATACGGTAGTGACCATCTATGAGGACCACCAGGGGGTCATCTGGATTGGTACAAACTACCCATGGGACAATAAAAATCCTGATGTAGGGGGACTGAACCGGATGGAACCAGATGGAACCTTTACAAGGTTCATGCATGATCCGAATGATCCGCATAGTCTGATCAACAATAAAGTCGGAGCCATTTTTGAAGACAGTCGCGGTGTGTTTTGGGTGGGTACAGGAGGTGATGGGTTGCATACCATGGATCGCAAAACAGGACGATTTGAGCGGCACACATTTGACCCTTCAAATCCGGATAAATTAAGTTGCCCTCCTCTGAAAAAAGAGATTTTTGACATCGAGCGGGTCTGCTTCATCCAGGAGGATGTAATGGGTTCAATCTGGATCGGCACCATGGGGTCTGGTATCAACCGCTATGATACACTTACTAAAAAGATTACCCATTATGAAGCCAGTAATGGGTTTCCCGATCAGAGTGGCTGGAATATTTATCAGTCCCGCGATGGTGTATTATGGATCAGTACACAGGAGGATAATTTATACAGGGTTGATCCTTTCAATAGAAGGATTAGTAGTACCCCATTGTCCGGTACGCCCTGGTGTAGACTGGAAGATAATGAAAATTTGTGGGTAGGAACTGAGGGTGAAGGATTGCTTCAGTATGATCTTCAGGGAGCATTATTAGGACAGTTCAAGCACAAGCCTGCGGATAACAATAGTCTTTTTGATCGTTCAAATCTTATTTATACAATGTTTCATGATCAGGGTGATACGGTTTGGATAGGCACAAGTGATGGTCCCGGATTCTTTAATAAGTCAACCAAACAATTTTCCCGCCTTCCCATCAACATAAAATATGGTCCCGATAATGGGAAGAATGTTCCGGATCTCCTTAAGGACAGAGATGGATTAATCTGGTTTATAATAAACGGGACCGGATTAATCCGGTATAATCCCAGCGATCATTCCTTTAAGCAATTTCAGAACAATCCTCACGACACCACATCAATTATCTCCGATCATGTTGTATCTATTTTTGAGGATAAATCCGGGGTGATATGGGTGGGTGATATTTCAGGAGGTGTTAATCGTTTGGATAAGGCGAATGATACCTTTAAACATTATCTGAGAACCATACCGTGTCATAAGCTTTTTGAAGATTCGCAAGGCATACTTTGGATCGGTACGAATGCGGGGCCTTACATATATCATCCCGATAAGGACAGATTTTTACCGTTTTTAGATCCGGAATCTGATGTTGCTCATTTACAGATTATTAATATCAAAGAGGATAATGAAAAGAATTTATGGATGCACAATACTTCTGAATTGATAAGGGTGAACAGGGCAACCAAAGAGACATACGTGTATTCCACCAGGTTTGGTATTGCCGAGTACACTATAACACCGCTAGGCTTTTGTAAGAATCGCAAAGGAGAGTTTGTCCTAAACCATCAAAAAGGATTCTATACTTTTTATCCTGAAGATCTTGCTGTCGATATTTACCCGTTACGAATCATACTTACTGATTTTTTTATAAACGCTCTTCCAATTTTGCCGGGGAATGAAAGTGTTTTGAAAACGCCTGTCGAAGAAGTCGATGAATTGGAATTGGCCTATAATCAAAATAACATTTCTTTTAATTTTGTAGCCATTGATTACCGTTCACCAGAAAGGATAAAATATTTCACCAGGCTCGACGGCTATGATAGCACCTGGCGTGAGGTAAAGGGAGAAAAGAGTGTTTCCTATTTTAGTCTTCCCACCGGCAAATTTGTTTTTCGGGTAAAAGCTTATAACCTTGAAGGAACAATGGGTGAGAAGGTGATAATCATTCACATCCTTGCCCCCTGGTGGCAGACCTGGTGGGCGTATACAGCTTATTTGTTATTCTTTGGTTTTGCTGTCTGGTTAACATCAATATGGAGGGAACGTAATCTGCAAAGACAAAACAAATCACTCGAAGAGAAGGTAAGTCAGCGCACAGAAGCTCTGAATAAATCCTTGAATGAATTAAAGTCAACCCAGGCCCAACTCATTCAATCCGAAAAAATGGCCTCGCTCGGCCAGTTAATTGCCGGAATAGCCCACGAAATAAACACCCCGCTTGGCGCGATAAATGCATCCATCAACACCATTACCGACAGTTCGCAGCAAAGTATAAAATTGTTACCCGCTTTGGTTAAAGATTTATCTGATGATGAACTGAAATTGTTTATGGAGCTGGTAAACCGGAGTGCTATCAATAACAATTCATTATCATCAAAAGAAGAACGCGAAATCCGTAGAAAAATATCAACCCGGTTAGAAGAAAAAGAAATTGCCGAAGCCGATGGTTTTGCTGATATACTGGTTGATATGGGCATTTACGATGATATTGAAAACTATTTGCCTCTGTTTAAACCACAAACCATGCAAACCGCTTATCACCTGTCGATGCAGATCAAGAACAGCCAGAACATTAAAATGGCCGTTGACCGGGCGTCAAAGGTAGTATTTGCCTTAAAAAACTACGCCCGCTATGGCAACGAACAAAGCATGGTTGAGGCCAACATTGTTGATGGCTTGGAAACCGTTTTAACACTCTACCAGAATCAAATGAAACATGGAATTACGCTCCACAAAGAATTTGAAGAAGTCCCACAAATACTATGTTACCCTGATGAACTGAACCAGGTTTGGACCAATTTGATTCACAATGCTATACAAGCCATGGAAGGAAAAGGAGAATTGTCGATTTCGGTTTCGAAAAACCCGAAAACCGCGAAAAACCCGACGGTGTCTATTTCAGACCCGTCGGTGTTTGAAGTTCAATGTACAAAAAACCCGAAAGGTTTTCAAAACCTTTCGGGTTTGATGGTACAAATCACCGACACCGGCAAAGGCATTCCCCCCGAAATAAAAGACAGGATTTTCGATGCCTTTTTCACCACCAAACCTGCCGGCGAAGGCAGCGGGCTGGGTTTGTACATTGTAAAACAGATAATAGATAAGCATAAAGGAACAATCACTTTTGAAAGCGGGCCAACGAAAGGAACGTGTTTTAAAGTTTTTTTTCCTATTATAGATAGTATTTCTATTTTATAAAAGAGGAAATTAAATTTACAAAATATTAAGTCAAATTAGGTGGAAAACAAATAATTAAATTAGTTAAAACCTGAAAGATTTAATTAACTTACAAGTCTGGAATTAATCAATGTTAAATCTTAAATTAAAATTGAAAACAATTCTGTAAAAGAGATGAAATGAAAATTATACTTGAATTAAATTTAAGGAGAATGGCAGGTTTTTCAAGCTTGTTAATAAATCTCATAATATTTTTTCTTACCAATAGCAATATTAGCTACAGCCAACAAAATAATATTTTTGAAAGAATATCCCTTGCCCAGGGATTATCCAATCCCAATATTAATTTTATCTCGCAGGATCGGAATGGGTATTTATGGATTTCGACTTCCGATGGTTTAAACCGTTACGATGGAAATAATATCAAAGTATTCAGAAACATTCCGGGCGATTCAACTTCCATTGCCAATAATAATTGCTTTGCCATAGCAGAGGATAAGGAAGGATATTTATGGATAGGAATAGCCGGAAATGCCATTGCCAGATACAATCCGAGAAACGAAAACTTTATAAGTTATCCTATTGCAACAGGCAGCATTATTAATAATTCGATGTTTTATACTGCACTTTGCGATTCAAAAGGTAATATCTGGTTTGGTTCTACCAATCATGGAATGCAGAAATTGAATAGAAACACAAATAAATTTGAGCAGGTTAATCTTGATTCATCCAATAGTAATGCACAGTGGGGACAAATCTTTGGTTTAATTGAATTAAAAAATGGGGAAATATTAGCCTCCGACTACGGAAGTGGAATTAAAGTATACAATCGTAAGCTTAATTCATTTCAAAACTTCAATTTCAAATCAGGTTTTAGTCCAAATGAAATTGCTTGCATTTATGAAGATTTGTCAGGCAATATTTGGATGGGTGGAAGTAATCAACTAATTAATTATTCACATTCAGATAGTACTATTATTTACTTTGACGTAATTAGCCAGTACAAAATACCCTCTAATTCCAATGTTATTTCCGGAATAACCGAAGATCAGAATGGAAATATTTGGGCAGGAATCGATCCGCAAGGGCTTTTTCGTGTTAACCCTAAAAATAAAAACATTTCGAAAATTGATTTTGGATTCGATGACTCCAACCTTTCTGAAAAAATTTTAGCTTTATTTAAGGATAAGTACGGTGTGATATGGATAGGAACATTAGGTCGTGGCTTAACTAGATTTGATCCCCTCAGAAAGCCATTCAATTATTCTAAATTTAATTTTAACGAAATTGAAAATTCTGGCACAATCAATATTAGTGTATTAGCTGGTATTAAAAATAAAAAGGAAATTACCGTTGGTACAACTACTAAAGGATTGTTTTCTTACAATTTAGAAAGTAAAAAGCTGGAAAAGCTAAAAATCAATTTTGATCCAGCCACAATTCAAAATGGAATCATTAATGTTCAAAGTCTGGCAGAAGATATTTACGGCAATAAATGGTTTTCGTACAACAATTTAGGGCTTTATAAACTAGATAAAAACAATTTGCTGAGATGCATGAATCCTGAACCTAAAAAAAAGACAACAACATATAATATCAATTCTATAAAAGTTGATTTAGATGGTAATATTTGGATGGCTTCGAGGTTTGGTTTTGAGAAATATGATGCCTCTAAAAACCAATTTTCTATGCTTCCAACAATCATGAATAAAACTATAAATGAAAAATTACATCAAAAAATTCACAAAATTGCTGATAAGCGCGACCCAATTGTTGCTATTTTAAAAGTTGGTGAAGCATCCAGTTTAGAGAAAAAATTTTCATTGGATCATGATCAAAAGTTAATAGTTATTTGCGTAGGAGAAGGAGCAATGTCTCAAGGCAATTACGGCATTTGGGATAGTGGTTCTATTTTATCAGAAAGTGGTGATCTGATTTGGTCTATGAATGATATATCAAGAACCTATAATGATGGTGGGGGATTTAAAAACCGTATTGCGATAAAATGTCTCGAATTAAAAAGTGGAAATTATAAATTGACCTATGCAACAGATGTAGGTCACTCTTTTGGGACATGGAACGTAGAGCCGCCAGTTGACTCTGTTTGGTATGGTATACAAATTCTGGATATCAATGAATCGGAATATAAAGAAATGGAAGAATTAAATGAAACAGAAATTAATTCAGATAAATATATGCCTATGGAAGTTGGCATTTGTATTGATTTCAGTAAAAAAAGCGATAAAATGCTTTGGTTGGGTTCCGGAGGAAATGGTTTTTTCAAATACAACATGGAAACAGGAAATTTCAAGCAATACAACTTTGACTTCAAAAATAAATTATCTCCGAACAATGCAGTAAATTACATTTTTGAGGATAGGGATGGCATTGTTTGGGTGGCAACCCTGGCTAATTTACTAAGATTTGATCCCAGTAATGAAAAAATTGAAGTATATGGAGAAAAAGATGGGCTTCCTTCAAATCTTATTAATTCAATTACCGAAGACTTGAATGGAAATTTATGGTTAAGCACAACAGTTGGCTTATCAAAATTGAATAAAAATACACCCAGATCACAATGGAATTTTGTAAATTACAGTGCAACCGATGGCCTTCAAAATTATAGTTCAGGCAAGGCAAACTGGATAAGTAAAGAAGGTGAAATTATTTTAGGATCTAACGAGGGTGTAATTTCTTTCTATCCAGGCGAAATAAACAAAGTAAAACCCGATTTAGTAATTGAAGACATTAAAATTTCCGATGTTTCTCTTAAATCTGATTCTGCTGCTGTAAAACTTGCAAAAAGCATTATGGAAACAGAAGAACTTAGACTTTCTTATACGCAAAACAACTTGTCTTTTAAGTTTGCAGCCATTCATTTTTCGAGACCCGAAAAAAATAAAGTGCTTTATATGTTAGAAGGCTTTGACGTTCATTGGATTACTACCGATAGGAATTTTGCTTCTTATACAAATCTTGCTCCCGGCGAATATACTTTCAGGATAAAAGGCTCAAATGGTGATGGAATTTGGGATAATGAAGGGAAATCAATCCGGATTATCATTTCACCTCCCTGGTGGAAAACATGGGCAGCTTATTCTATTTACTTTCTTTTGTTTCTTGCATCCTTATTTGGAGTTGACCGTTTTCAGCGGAAGCGCCTGCTTCGTGCGCAAATTGAAAAAACCAGGATGTTGGAATTGGCGCAGGCCAGGGAAATAGAAAAAGCAAATGTTCTTTTGGAACATCAAAAAGAAGAACTCCAAACCACGCTAGAACACCTTAAACTTACACAGGTTGAGTTAATCCAGTCCGAAAAAATGGCCTCACTCGGTCAGTTAATTGCCGGAATAGCACACGAAATTAATACCCCGCTTGGCGCGATAAATGCATCCATCAACACCATTACCGACAGTTCGCAGCAAAGTATAAAATTGTTACCCGCTTTGGTTAAAGATTTATCTGATGATGAACTGAAATTGTTTATGGAACTCGTAAACAGAAGTGCCACAAATAATAACACATTATCATCAAAAGAAGAACGCGAAATCCGTAGAAAAATATCAACCCGGTTAGAAGAAAAAGAAATTGCCGAAGCCGATGGTTTTGCTGATATACTGGTTGATATGGGCATTTACGATGATATTGAAAACTTTTTGCCTCTGTTTAAACCCCAAACCATGCAGGCTGCTTATCACCTTTCGATGCAGATCAAGAACAGCCAGAACATTAAAATGGCCGTTGACCGCGCCTCCAAAGTGGTTTTTGCGTTGAAAAACTACGCCCGCTATGGCAACGAACAAAGCATGGTTGAGGCTAATATTGTGGAAGGCATGGAAACCGTTTTAACCCTCTACCAAAACCAGATGAAACATGGAATTACCCTGCACAAAGAATTTGAAGAAGTCCCACAAATACTATGTTACCCTGATGAACTAAACCAGGTGTGGACAAACCTGATTCACAATGCTATACAAGCCATGGAAGGAAAAGGGGAATTGTCGATTTCGGTATCGAAAAACCCGAAAACCGCGAAAAACCCGACGGTGTCATTTTCAGACCCGTCGGTGTTTGAAGAACAAGGTACAAAAAACCCAAAAGGTTTCACTTCGACCACTTCGACAGGCTCAGTGGCCGAATCAGTGACCGACCTTTCGGGTTTGATGGTACAAATCACCGACACCGGCAAAGGCATTCCCCCCGAAATCAAAGACCACATTTTCGATGCTTTTTTCACCACTAAACCTGCCGGCGAAGGAAGCGGGCTGGGCTTGTATATTGTAAAACAGATTATTGATAAACATAAGGGTAAGATTTGGGTTGAAAGTGAAGTGGGGAAAGGGGCAACAGTGATTGTGCAACTGCCGGTCGTTAAATAAAAGAATTCACTGAAATGGAACAATGATGAAAATAAGGTCAGAATATCAGCTGGTAAAATGGTGAAAGAAGTTAACATGAAAACAAAAATTAATTGCATGGCGGGTCCATAAAATGTATTAAACAAAATCTTACAGTCCTTATTCACCACAAAGCCAACAGGACAGGGAACAGTATTGGCACTGAGTTTGAGTTACGATATTGTTAAAGCCCATGGTGGAGAAGTGACTGAGGAAACAAAAGAAGGTGAGCACTAATTTTTCGATTACAATTTGATAAAACACATAGACTATTTACCTTGCAATTTAAATCCTGGTAAATCAGACATGAGCAAAAGATAAATACAATTAATATTAATTAAAACAAAAATTATGGCAACTATCACAGTTTATTATGATGGAGTGAATCTCCAATTATCCGATAAAGGGCATACAAATGCCAATAAAAGTGAACAAATACATTGGCATCCCGGTGATAAGGTTTATTCTGTGACGGATGTGAAGGTCAAATCTAATTCTCCCGTTTCAACAGCAGAGTTTTGGGCTATGCCGCCTAAAGAAAACGGCAGGAATTTTAAAGGTACAATTAGCAGTGGCATTGTTGGTTCCTGGGATTATAATATTACCTGTAATGTTGGAACAGATAAAAATCCCATTCTCGTAACGATGGATCCAAGAATACAGGTTCGTTGAAAAAAGTTAAATCATTAAATAATTCAATGTGGTTCAAGGTGAAATACCCTTTTCTGTTGATAAGCGTTCTGTGGCTAATTTTTCCAACGGTTTTTGGCCAGAACCAAAAGGATGCTGATAGCCTGACCATCATTTATAATAAGGGAAATTTAAGTGATTCAGAAAGGTTAGAATTGCTTTGGCAATTATCATTTAACGAAATGAATGATCTGAATTTGTCATTAAAATATGCAGAAGAATTAATAGACCTGTCAAAAAAGACAGGAAATATTAAATACCTGAACCGTGGTTATTTTCAGAAAGGAAATAAAAAGAGATTATTTGGAGATTTGGAAGAAGCGCTGGATGCCTATATCAAAAGTGCTGATGCTTCCCGAATGGATGGAAATAGGGTAGGTGAAGGAAATGCTTATGGTGCCATTGCCGATATTTATTCTATTTCAAATAATCATATGAATGCAACGCTTTATTACAAGAAAGCAATTTCTATACTGCGGGAATCCAAAGATTCCATTGCTTTAGCTTCTGCCATTTTAAATGCCGGAGAAGAATTTAGGATCTGTCAGATTTATGATACTGCTTATGCATATTTCGAGGAATCTGGAAGCATTTTTGAAAAGCTCGATTATTTATCAGGGAAAGCTTATAGTATTGGTAATATCGGAATGATATATGCCAGTAAGGGTGACAGTAAGCTTGCCGAAACGAAAATCAGGGAAGCGATTGAGATACTGGAAAAATTGGAAGATTATTATCCGATTTGTGTTTACCTGGTTTCGATGGCCGACATTTATAATGAAAAAGGAGAAAAGCAAACAGCACTGGATTATGCGCTCAGAAGCCTGTCACTTGCCATTAAATATGGTCTGAAAGAACAAATCCGGGATGCCAATCTCAAACTTTCGGAGTTTTTTGAACAATCGGGAAATACGGAGGAGTCATACAGCTACTACAAAAATTATATCATTTACAAAGACAGCATCAATAACATCAACACTGTGCAGAGTATGGCCAATCTTCGCACTGATTTCGAGGTTTCTCAAAAACAAAGAGAAGTAGACCGGCTTAGCCAGCAAAAAAGAAACCAGCGATGGTGGTTAATAACGATTGCCGGCATTCTGTTTACCACATTTGTGTTGTTGTTCATGATATACAGAAACAATCAAATCAAGCAAAAGGCAAACAAAATACTCCGGAAGCAAAAAGCAGAAATAGAGCATCAAAAAAATAATATTGAAAAAGCACTAACCGAATTAAAATCCACCCAGGCCCAACTCATCCAGTCCGAAAAAATGGCCTCGCTCGGGCAACTGATTGCCGGAATTGCACATGAAATTAATACCCCGCTAGGCGCGATAAATGCATCCATTAATACCATTACCGACAGTTCGCAACAAAGTATTAAATTGTTGCCCGATTTGGTTAAAATTTTATCGGAAGGCGAACTGAAATTGTTTATGGAACTGGTAAACAGGAGTGTTATCAATAACAATTCGTTATCGTCAAAAGAAGAACGCGAAATCCGTAGAAAAATATCAACCCGGTTAGAAGAAAAAGAAATTGCTGAAGCCGATGGTTTTGCTGATATACTGGTTGATATGGGCATTTACGATGATATTGAAAACTATTTGCCTCTGTTTAAACCACAATCCATGCAGGCTGCTTATCACCTTTCGATGCAGATCAAGAACAGCCAGAACATTAAAATGGCCGTTGACCGGGCATCAAAAGTGGTTTTTGCGTTGAAAAACTACGCCCGCTATGGAAATGAAGAAAGTATGGTCGAAGCCAATATTGTGGATGGTTTGGAAACCGTTTTAACACTCTACCAAAACCAGATGAAACATGGAATTACCCTGCATAAAGAATTTGAAGAAGTCCCACAAATACTTTGTTACCCTGACGAACTGAACCAGGTTTGGACCAATTTGATTCATAATGCTATACAGGCTATGGAGGGCAAGGGTGAATTAACGATTTCGGTTAGTAGAAACCCGAAAGGTTTTGAAAACCTTTCGGGTTTGATGGTACAAATCACCGACACCGGCAAAGGCATCCCTCCCGAAATAAAAGACAGGATTTTCGACGCTTTTTTCACCACCAAACCTGCCGGCGAAGGCAGCGGATTAGGCTTGTACATTGTAAAACAGATTATTGATAAGCACAAAGGAAAGATATGGGTGGAAAGTGAAACGGGGAAAGGGACATCATTTTATGTGGAATTGCCTTTTCAGTAATTCATTTCTGATAACAATCAAAAAAAGCATTTTCAAAAACAATTTGAAATACAAACAAATACGGTTAACTTTAATTATTATTTAAAAAATATTAAAAACAATGTTCCGCATTGATTAAAAGCGTTTTATACTGAGATTTAAAAACCTGTTTTATTGATTTTAAAAAAGAAATTATACAAAAGTTGCCTGATATGCCTAAAAAAGTCATTATTTGTATCGACGATGAAAAAGTTATTTTAACATCGCTGAAAAGCCAGTTAAAAAAATGTTTTGGCAATGAATTTATTTACGAAACGGCTGAAAATGCACAGGAAGGTTTTGAACTAATTGCAGAACATATGGCACTTGACAATCAGATTATTATTATAATTTCTGACTGGCTGATGCCGGAGATGAAAGGCGATGAATTTTTTATTGAGCTCAATAAGAGCCATCCTGATATAATTAAAGTACTTTTAACCGGGCAAGCAGATAATAAAGCCATTGAAAGGGCTTACCACGAAGCCGGTATTCATGGTTGTATTCCTAAGCCCTGGAGCGAAGACGACTTAATCAAAATTGTAAATTATGCCTCGGAATCGAAGTAGGCTTGACCAATTGATTCCAAAATTGTAATTTTAAACATTAAAAATCATATTGACAATTTATGAAAAAGCCCATCATACTTTGTGTTGACGACGAAAAGGTGGTACTGACAAGCCTAAAGGCACAGCTTAAAAGGTATTTTGGTGCAGATTATTCAATAGAAACTTCCGAAAACGGCGAAGAAGCTTTTGATTTCGTGCTCAGTACAATTAATGAGAAATCCGATTTGCCTGTAATCGTTTCCGACCATATTATGCCTGGTATGAAAGGCGATGAATTGTTAATAAAGGTTCATGAAAAATTGCCCAAAGCCCTTTCAATTATGCTTACAGGTCAGGCCGATGCTGAAGCAGTGGGGAATGCCCTTAACAATGCAAGTCTTTACCGTTATATTTCAAAGCCCTGGGATGAAACCGATTTAAAAATGACAATTTCAGAGGCTTTGAGAAGTTACTACAACGAAAAGAAAATTGAAGAACAAAATGCTGAACTTGAAAAACTTGTGCAACAGTTAAAAGAATACAACGAGACCCTTGAAGAAAAGGTACTGGAACGCACGGCAACAATTCAACAACAAAATGAGGAAATTACCGTACAACGCGATTTATTGGCTAAAAATCATAAAAACATCACCGATAGTATAGAATATGCAAGTTTGATTCAATGTGCCCTGCTTCCTTCTGATAATCTGCTCAAGACAATATTTCCTGATCATTTTGTTTTTTTTAAGCCACGCGATATAGTGAGTGGCGATTTTTACTGGGCCAAAAAAATAGGGAATTTAATTTATTTGGCTGTGGCCGATTGTACAGGGCATGGTGTTCCGGGTGCATTTATGGGCACATTGGGAATTTCGCTGTTAAATGAATTAATGAATAGCGGCGAAATTAAAACACCTTCACAGGTGCTCGGAAATATGCGGATGCGGTTAAAAGGCAGCTTACATCAAGTATACACACAAGACGGGATGGATATAGCACTCTGCCTTATTGATACCGAAAAAAATAACCTGCAGTTTGCCGGTGGGAATATGAGTATTTATATTACGCACGATAATCTGTTGGAGGAGTTGAAAGGCGACCGGATGCCGGTTGGTATTTATCATAAAGACGACCAGCCATTTACAAATCAGTTTTTTCAGCTCCATGGAAATGAAATGATCTATCTTTTTACCGATGGATTTCTGTCGCAATTCGGGGGCGAAAAAAAGTTCAAATTTTCAACCAAACGGTTTCGCGAAACTTTTCTTAACCTTTACCCTATTGCGTTTGAAAATCATAAATCAGAACTTGACAAAATCCTTTCGGCCTGGCAGGGAAAAAACTTCCAGGTAGATGATATCCTTGTTATGGGCATAAAGCTGGCATAATTAATCCATGATTGGCATCCATTTTATTGTTTGAATTAAGAAACCTGCCTTGATATGAAAAATTTGAAGAAAGCCACTTTTATATCTTTTAATGCTGGTAAATTAAAAGTAAAGTGTTCAGGATAATATCTCATCTAAAATAATCATCATTAACTTTCTAGCCTTAGAATTTTAAATCGTAAGGGGCTTAAGTGTATTGACAATAAGCCCGAAATTTGAGCTTTTTCGAAAACTTTTTTATCCGCAAAGTATTTTTTACCGCCGGCAACAATTATATACCTTTTCACCAGGGTTTTATCCTTGCCTTTGTTTTTATCATTTTCTGGCAGCCTGTCGTAATATCGGGTGAGTAAAACACTAGGTGTATCAAGAATTTCCCGACCGTCGTAGCAGTATTTATTTTCGATGTTTGTTTTTTCAATTATTTTAAATCCCAATTCTATTTCTTGCCTGAGGGGCTGTGCGAATTTCATGGTAAGAAATCCGGAAATCAATAACATGGTTGCTAAAATAAGTATTTCGTACTTTGGAAAGGTAAATTGCCCGAATTTAATATAAAACATGCAATGCAACAACCCAATTACCAACAGCGAAAGGCTTATGGACGTAATATATTGACTCCTGAGTTCTTTTTTTAAAGATGCATATTCTTCAAGGCTTAAAGGAATTTGTTTGTTTTCCATTTGGGTTAAAAACAATTGAATTAATATTAAAACCTGGTTATGAAAATATCAAAACCTTAAAATAAATCTAATTCTTCAATATTTTCTTAAAACAAATAAAATAACCACAATTTCACCGACAAGAATTGTTATTTAAACAAAATTAACAAATTTAAAATTTCAGTTTTATTACCTTTGAGTTCTTTTTTGAGGGAAGAAAAATGGCTGATATGGGGAAGGAAAGGCTTTATTTTATTGATAACACAAGAGGGATAGCAAGTATTTTTGGTGTATTTTTTCATGTTGGGCTCATGTTAAATACACATGCAACAAATCTGGAATCCACAATTGATTTTACCTATTATGTCAGGTATTTCAATATTGTACGGATGCCCATATTCCTTTTTATTTCAGGGTATTTTGTATACTATTCCCTGAAACGTTACCAATTAAAACATTTTCTTGTTAAAAGATTTGAACGGATAGGAATACCTCTTTTCTTCGGTTTTGTACTTTTACTTCCCCTGAATACATTTTTAAAAAATCTCCTGATATCTCTTAAAACCGGGGTTTTTGAATGGCATTACACAGATTTTTTAATTGGATTTAAATGGGACCAGGTTTGGTTTTTATTGCATATTCTTTTGTTTTCGTTAATAGTAGCCTTTACGGGATATACCGTTAGAAAATATCCAAAACTGGCCTTAATTATTAACAGGGTTTTCTATTTCATCTTTAATCATATTATTTATGCAGTTGTGCTCTTTAGCTTATTGATAATAATCTGGCGTAAATTTGGATATTTGGCTGAAGGATTGGCAGGAGGTTTTTTTCTTAGAGATATCCTGCTTTTTCACAATATGTTAAACAATTTTGGAATCTTCTTGTTAGGTGCTTTTGCCTATAAATTCAGTCATGATTTTTTAATCAACATTATTTCCGGCAAAAGAAATCATATTCTTATTCTTTCTGGAATTTATATCGTCTCGGTAGCCCTTGATTTGTCTATTGAATTCGATATTAAAGCTTTTACAACACAACTCATCCTGATATCTTTGCTTTTATTGATTTTTAACCTTGCCAAGGCTTACCTGAATTTTACAAACAGGTTTTTCAGGTATATTGCCGAAGCATCGTATCCCTTTTACCTGTTACACTTTCCAATGAGTTTGCTTTTTGTATACATTTACTACGCAACCGGAATTTCGTCGGGGTTTATATTTGCCGACTACATTGTGTTGTGTATTTTCACCACCCTGTCTACCTACTTTTTTTATAGTTTTTTCATCAACTCAAACCTGGTTGGACGGCTTATTATTTCAGGAATACTTCCCGAAAAAAAGACAGCTTTAAACGAAAGCCCTACAAGAACTTCTTCTTTGCAAAAACCTCTGAATATTTCTGATCAGAAACAAGGATATGGTTGATAAGCCAGTCTTTTAAAAAGGTTGTAACTTCGAGCGACAATACTAACTTTCCTGTAGTTATCCGTTCTTCTAAATCGGCAATTTTAGCAGTAAATTTTTCATGCTCTTTTTTATGTTGATTATAGCCCTGGTAATCAGCTAATACCATATATCTTTCTTCGAGAGAAAAATGAAATTCAACGTATTTTTTTAAGTTGGTTAATAGTGTGGTTACATTTTCTTTGTTTGATCGATGGGTGATATTATCATAAAATTCATTTATCATATCAATGAGCTTTTTATGCTGATCATCAATCGATTTTACCTTAACGCTGTAATTCTCTTTCCAAACAAAAAGTGCCATTCCTTCCTCATTATTATTATTAAACATTAAATAACCGCTACATAATCGGCTTAATATCAATTTGTAAAAAGAAAAACACAATTTATCGTCCTCCAGGGCAATGGATTTGATATTATGCAATAAACCCAAATACCTAATTTGCAGGTGATAAAATTAATTCTTCCTTCTTCAGGGTAAATATATTCTTTTCAATTTAAATAGCAAACTGTCCTTTCAGATTTTAACAAAAATTTAATCAGTAATGTATTATTAATGTTGAATTAATTTATTTATACTTGTCATTTTCACCTGATTAAACCAGTTCATTGCCAAAACTGATAAGTTTGGAATTTTCAGAAAAATAAAGTTATGACCAAAGCATTGAACACTTGTAAATCGAAGGGGAAATAAAATAATGGCTTTATTCTTAATATTGATTGACCTTAATTTATCCCACAAATACTAAAAACACTAAGAAATTCCTGGTGAACATTTGTGGCTTCGTGGGATACTTTATTCATTTTTTTTAACCTAAATTAATCATTAGGAGGCGAATGATAGCCTTTCACGCAGAGCGGGAAGCCGAAATATTTGCACCAGGGATAAAAATGGTGAATCATTTGGTTTATTTTTTCCATTCAAATCCCTCCGACCATTGGAAAAATTTATCAATTTCGTCGCTGTGCGAGTTAATCCATGCGTTTACATCGTCATAGCCTGAAGTTGCAAATGCGAGGTATGCAAAGGTTCCAATCATTTCTTTGTCCTTCATGGCAAGGAAATAGGGAGCATAATATTCCCAGTAAAAACCGTAATTTTCTTTAGCTGAGTTATTTAGTGATGCGCAAAGTGAATTGAATTTTCGTATAAATTTCTCAATTTCAGTTTTATCGGCATTTTTTTTATCGTAGTCTAAGGCTGCTTCAAACGAAAGCAATAAATCTGAAGTCGTAAAATTGTTTTCTTTTGATTTACCATTTTTATCTATATCAAGCGCCGAGCTGTTTATGTTAATGGTTACCGACTGATCGTTTTTCTTTTGAACATCCCCTTTCATAAGGTTTTGAAAATATCCCAGGTTTTCTTTTGCCCTTTTGCTGTCGGGTTCAAGTGTAAAAAACCTTGAAAATGCTAATATTGCCGGAATTCGCTTGTTTTGTTTCATTAAAACCCTCGCCAGTGCACTGTGCGAACCCGGGTGATTTGGATTTAGCAACAGTGCCTGCTGGAAATTTTTTTCCGCTTTTTCAGGTTCTTTCATTCCTGTATGGGTAATTCCCTTGTTAAAATAAAGCTGTAAAACTCCGGAAACTGCTTAATGCCATCATCATATACTTTCAGGGCCTTTTCGGCTTCTCCTTTTTCATCGAGGGCATTTCCGTAACATACATAAACATTGTTCAGGCGGTCGCTGCCCTTGTGCACCTTAATGGCTTTTTTACAACAGGTAATGCATTCGTCCTGGTTGCCAATCATTAACAACGAGAAAGCTTTTTCGCCCAGGGCATACAAATTGTCCTTATCCAGAGCAAGAGCCCTGTCGTAGAGCGAAATAGCGGCCTGGTAATCGCCCTTGTCGTGAAACTTAATGCCTTCGGTAACCAGTTGTTCGGCTTCGGCTTTTTTTTGGGCATTTATTTGGTAAAAAAAGACAAAAAGGAGGAGAATAGAGATTGATATTTTCATTGGGCTGAATTTAAGATATTGATTTATTGAGACATAAATAAAACATTTAAGAATGTCATTTGTAAATTTAGTAAAAGGAATTTATAACCTGAAATTTTATTGTTTTGTACCACTTTCAAGCATTTTTTAATGCCGCAAAAGCCCAAAAACACCAAATTCCATTCTATACCTTAAGTTGGAAACCATTACTTAAATAAATTTGATGATTTATTTTTCTTAATATAATCCTGCTAAAGCAATAGTTTTTAACTTTACAGCTGTTGCCAAACCATGCGTTAATAATTTGTTTTATTGATAAAAACTTGTATTCATTATCTTTAAATAATTAAACCAATGAAAAACCTAAAAATCATTCTCAGCATTATTTTGTTAGTTGTTTATGCAAATTCTATTTCTCAGGTATTAAGTGTTCAATCGCCCGATAAAAAAATCAAAATTATAATAGATACGACGGGCCAGCTAACTTACTCAATAACTTTCAACGGAAATGAAATGGTTAAACCTTCACCGCTCGGGTTTGAATTTAAAAATGAAGCCCCGCTGAAAGGAAATTTCTCAGTTTTGCAAAAAAAAGAAGGTTCGGTAAATGAATCCTGGAAACCGGTTGTAAAATCAAAACATGCGCTGGTGGCGGATAATTATAATTATCTAAATTTAAAGCTGCGCGAAAAAGAAGGACTTTACCGCGAATTAGGATTAAGCCTGCGGGTTTATAACGATGGAGTGGCTTTCAGGTATAATCTTTACAGGGGCGAAAAAATAGGTCAGCGCGAAATAACCAAAGAACTTACCGGATTTAATATAGCGGGTAATCCAAAAGCCTGGGTGGTGGAGTATGGCGGATATGCTTCATCGAACGAGGCAGAGTTTATGGAACGCCCGCTCAGTTATGTAAACGAAAAAACCATTGCCGGACTTCCTTTTTTAATGGATTGCGGAAACATGGGATGGATGGCCATTACCGAAGCGCAGATTGACAATTATGCTGCCTTTTATATCGGTACAGATGGAAATGAAAACCAATTGACTACTAAACTTGTGCCCTTGCCGGGACAGGAGGAAAACGGGGTTAAAGTAAGGAACCACGATGATATACAAACCCCGTGGCGGGTTATCATGATTGGTGATAATCCCGGCCAACTCATTGAATCGGAAATCATTCAAAACCTAAACGAACCCTGCGCTATTGCTGACCCATCGTGGATTGTGCCGGGGAAAAGCGCATGGGACCACTGGTGGAGCGGCGAAGTAAAAATGGAAATGCCCGTGATTAAACAATATATTGATTTGGCTTCGGAAATGGGCTGGACTTATATGCTGGTCGACTGGCAGTGGTATGGTAAATTTAACAGTCCCGATGCCGATATTACCAAATGGGCACCACAAATTAACATGCCCGAAATTATAAGTTACGCCAAATCGAAAAATGTAAAAATAATTGTCTGGCTGTATTCGAGCGATGTAAACCGGAATTCTGCCTATAAAAAAGCCTTCCCGCTTTACAGGGAATGGGGAATTGCCGGGGTAAAAATCGACTTTATGGATCGCGACGACCAGGACATGGTAAACTGGTACCACGATATTATAAAATGTTGCGCAGAGAACCATTTGTTGTTGGATTTTCATGGTGCCTACAAACCCGATGGCATTATACGTACCTGGCCCAATATGATAACCCGCGAAGGGGTAATGGGCAACGAGTATTACAAGTTTTCGGACAAAATGAGTCCCGAGCACAATGTTAAACTGGCTTTTACCCGTATGCTGGCAGGACAAATGGATTATACGCCCGGAGGTTTTTTAAATGTGACCAAAGAAAACTTTAAGCAACAGGTGCCTGCATTGGTCTGGAATACACGCGCTGCTGAGCTTTCAAAATTTGTGATTTACGAAAGTCCGCTAACAGTCGTCTGCGATCATCCCAATCACATTCTTAACCAGCCTGGTGCTGATTTTTTAAAGCTTGTTCCTACAGTTTGGGACGATACCCGTTTCCTGGGCGGATACCCGGGCGATTATGTGGCCCTGGCGCGACAGAACGCAGATGTCTGGTATGTAGGTGTGATGAACAACAGCAAAAGAAAAAACGTTGAAATAAAACTTGACTTTTTAAAAGAAGGCAATTACGAAATGCAAAGCTGGAGCGATACAAAGAAATCGGACAAAACACCCGCGGAAATCGAAATTAAAAAACAAAATGTAAAAAACGGTCAGGTTTTAAAAGTGGAAATGGCCAATTGTGGAGGGTTTGTGGCGGTAATCCGGAAAAAATAACAATATAAAACCTCAAAGGTGGGGTGTCAAAAATTTAACTTTTCAGATATTTTTTTTCACCCCGCTTTTTTAAAGAAAGTATTCCTTTTTTGATATAATGTTTCTCCTATATTTTTCTCTTTCCAATTTTTTATATGAACAGTTTTTATTTCTGTCATTGCTTGTTTTGTTGATTCCAAATCGTTTTGGCTCAACAGAGAGGAAATACATAAACATAAATCTGTAATACCAACTGTTTTATTAGCTTTAATGATACTTTTATATTTTCCAAAACATGATTCAATAATATCAGAACTGCAAAAAATTGTTTCCTCTTTTTCCATTTTTTGGAGTGTTTGATCAAAGTATTTATTTATCATTGTTGCTATTAATTCCCCTTTAGAGCCAGAAATATTTTTTAGTATTTCTCTGCATTGCGCCACAGTATTCTGATTGAAACCTTTTGTTTTCAACTTTTTCTGTACTTTATTTAAAATTTCAAGCAGCGCATAGGTTTGTCTGATGAAATTTTTATGTACTTGTATGAATGAAGCCTTTTCTTTTTCCTGTTCATTTAACATTCCTTTTTCTAATAAGTTTATCATTTTATTGCCCCAATTAAATAAGGGGCCCAGGTTCATAAATCTACTTACAATTCTTTGTCCGGGTGGAACAATGTGGGCATTTTTACTCAAGGTGAGTTTTGTCCTCATGTTTACCAATTCTTTTGTATATCGTTCAAATTCTGGATGTTTGTCAAATGCTTCTTTTATTATCCATGATAATTTATGCCCCACATCTTCTATTTGTCTTAAACCTAATTTTTCACAACTACTTATTAAATTATTTCCATTATCAGAGATTATGTAAAGTATCTGGTTTAAATCAATACAGGATTTAATTTCTGAAATAATTTCATCGGATTTCCATGAATCTGATGCTTTCAAAACTAAAGGAATCATATCGGTATATGTTAATGCCCTCCCAATTGATTGCTTACTTTTCGGAACTGCCAACACGGTCAACAATTTTTTATTTCCAAACTGTATACTTTCATCCATTATTAGAATCCATTTTTGGTTATTGAAGAATTCCTTATCCCTAAAATTGGCAATTCCCTGTTTTTTAATCCAGTTTAAAACTGTTGTATGTGAAGGTACACGCAGATTCAATCTAAAACCAATTTTCATAACCAAAAATATTTTACTGACAGAACGAAAACTAACGCCACTATAATTAATTAACATAATTGCCATTTGAATTATAGAGGTGGAAAAGGTGTGATTTATTGGACGGTCTTTTATAGTTAATATTGACTTGTTATTTCGTTCAATTTGTCTTTGATTTTTTTTAAATCAGCAGCTAATTTATCTGCTCTTGCTTTATGAGATATAGATTTTATTTTCCACTCATCCCTGCTTAAAGTAAGCTCTTTGATTTTCTTTTTTAATTGTTTAGATTCTTTTGAGCGCTGTAATGCTTTAAATTTCCAGTCTGATATTTCCATTTTATCTTTTTTCTCAAAGATATATAAAAGGAACGAAAATATTATTAAATATAACTATATTTTTTACACCCCACCTCAAAGGTTTCAAAAACCTTTGAGGTTTATAATCAATTACTTATACTTTATTCTTTGTTCTTTATATCTCTTTAAAAACAATTTTTTCATAAAAAGTAGCTTTATTGTTTTGATTATTTTCTCAATAATTCTGCAGTTTTAACCATTTTAATATATTCGGCCCTGTAACCATCCGGATCATTTCCAACCGACGATTGGGCCAATTCGATTACGTGTTTGAAATTTGAATTTCCTTTGAATTTCGAATCCCGGAGCAACAAGCTGAATTCGGTAACTGAACAGGCCCATTTAAAATTTTCGGATAAATCTTTTTTAAAGTCGCTTTCGCCTACCTTTTGTTTGATAAGCTGGCTTGTTTCGCCATCAGGCTCTTTGTACCTTAGCTTCAGGGTCATAATATCATTGCTGTTCACCACACTGGTTTTCTGGTATTCAAGTTCATCAATGCCAGGTACTTCTTCTTTCGAACCTGCCGGTATAATTTCATAAAGTGCAGTGACTGTATGGCCTGAGCCTATATCTCCCGCATCTTTTTTGTCGTCATTAAAATCTTCGGCCCTGAGCATTCTGTTCTCATAACCAATTAACCTGTAAGCTTTTACCTTTGACGGATTAAATTCGATCTGAATTTTAACATCTTTGGCAATGGTATAAATGGTTCCAAAGAACTCTTTGCCTAAAGTTTTCTGGGCTTCAATAATATTGTCAATATAGGCATAATTCCCGTTTCCGGCATTTGAAAGCTTTTCCATTTTTGAATCTTTGTAGTTTCCCATGCCAAATCCAAGAACCGTAAGGTAAATACCTTCTTCCCTTTTTTTCTCTATAAGCCTTTCCATGGCGGCATCACTGCTTTCGCCAACATTAAAATCGCCGTCGGTAGCCAGTATAACCCGGTTGTTTCCACCTTGTATGAAACTTTCTTTGGCAATTTTATAAGCCAGGTTTATTCCCTCACCACCGGCAGTAGAGCCACCTGCCTGTAATTTATCAAAGGCTTCAAAAATCTTGTCTTTGTTTTCGCAATTGGTCGAGGGTAAAACAAGGCCGGCAGCACCCGCATAAACCACTATTGCAACCTTATCGACAGGTCTCAGTTTTTCAATCAGGATTTTAAACGACTGTTTTAACAAAGGAAGTTTGTTCGGTTCGTCCATGGAGCCGGATACATCCAAAAGAAAAACCAGGTTGCTAGGTAGAGTATTCTTAACATCAATTTCTTTTCCTTTTAAACCTATGGAAATAATTTGGTGCTGCATATTCCATGGACAACTTGCCAATTCAAGGTTAATTGAAAACGGTTCACTCCCTGTGGGCAAAGGATAATTATAGTCGAAATAATTTACCATTTCTTCAATCCGCACTGCATCGGGCGGGGGTAACTGGTTGTTGTTTAAAAACCGGCGCACGTTTGCATACGAAGCCCTGTCCACATCCACCGAAAAGGTGGATAAAGGGTTTGAAACAGCACTTAGAAAAGGATTTTCAACAATCTTGTCGTACGATTCGGTATTGAAGTCTTTTACAGTTGTATCGCCTGTTTTTTCTGTTGGTTCATCAACTATTGATTCTTCAGCCATCATCATGTCAGCATCTTTTGCAATTGGGGCATAATAGTTTTGTATTCCCTTATTGGCTGTTTTTGAATTACAGGAATTAAATCCGAAGGCGAGCAAGGTCAAAACGGTTATAACCAGGATATTAACAATAGATTTTGATTTCATAGTACGTTAATTTAAAATTATACTAAAGAGATTCAAAAATGTATTTTTTCCACAAAGTTATTTTAAAACCCTATTCTTTTGTTTTATAGCTGCTTTTTTAATACCAAAATCACTTTGGTAAATTTATCAAATAGATGTGTCTGGAATAATTAAAATTATAATTAAAAAAAAGGAATGCTATTCACAGGATTTGAGCATAAAATTGTACGATTGGCTTTTGTCGTCATGTAAGCAATAACAATGAGTTGCGTTTGCAATGCCAACGATTTCTCTGCTATTGACATTCCTCACTGCTCGATCCAACTTTTGGTCTAATAACAGTTGCAGTAGTTCAATTCTTTTTTATATTTCTCCCGGGCAAGTATTGAGAAAGAAATGAAAAAGACAAATAATGTTATCCATAAGATTTCTTTTCTAATAATTATACACCTTCGTTTTATTTTAACTATTATTTTCTTGAGATTTTTCTATTTTTTCTTTGATACCTGGGTTAATACAAATTGCCAACGCCTCGTTTGGATCAGGCTCGACCTGCCACGATAGGACAGAAAATAGTGTTTAAAAAACTCAGGTTTAAGCAAAAACATAAACCTGAATTTAGTAAAGAGTTGTTCATTTTGAGACAAATCCTCAAATATTTCTATTTTATTTTTTTGTTTTCATATGTTTATCAAGAAATTTTTCCATCGCACTATAAAAATCAAATTGATTGTTCTGGTTTAAAAATCCATGTCCTTCATTATTTTTCACCATATACTCAACTTCGATTCCGCGTTTTTTCAGTGCTGCCACCATCTGATCACTTTCGGCCTTGTTTACCCTGGGATCATTAGCACCTTGTGCAACAAAAAGTGGAGCTTTAATTTTATCTGCATGCAATACAGGAGATGCTTCTGCAAGTAAAATACTATCTTTTACAGGATCCCCAACCATTTCGTACCATTGATCCAAATAAGGTTTCCAATAAGGTGGAATTGTTTTCATAAACGTGAAAAGATTGGCTACACCTACATAATCAACCGCACATTTATATAAATCAGGGGTAAAAGCCACACCAGCCAATGTAGCATAGCCTCCATAACTTCCTCCATAAATAGCGATCCGCTCAGGATCAGCTATGCCTTCTTTTTTCAGGTATTCAACGCCATCAGTTATATCGTCCTGCATTTTTTTGCCCCATTGTTTAAAAGATGCTTGCCAAAACGTCTTACCATAACCAGTGCTTCCCCTGAAATTCATTTGCAATACAGCATAGCCACGATTAGCCAGAAACTGAACTTCTGAATTAAATCCCCAGCCATCTCTATACCATGGACCACCATGAGGATTAACCACAACAGGCAGGTTTTTTGCTTCAATTCCTTTTGGTAAAGTCAAGTATCCATGAATGTCTAATCCATCTCTTGATTTATAGGTAATTGGTTTCATTTCCGCCATATCGTTTTCATTAATCCAGGGATACGGATTGGCTATTTCTTTTACTTTTCCAGATGAAAAATCGCAAACATAATATTTGCGAGGTAGTTTATCATTGTAAACGACAATTATTCCGTTTTTCATTTCATCATCCATGCTTCCAAAATAGACCTTATATCCATTAAACTGTTTTAGCAATTTTTTCCAGATAGTATCTCTTTGTTTGTCAAAATAAAAATCTTCAGCCTTTTCGCCGGACCAATAAACATTAGCTATTACTTTTTTCTTTTTATCATAAACAAAGCCTTGCAAATCATAATCTGGTTGAGCAAAAATTTCTTTCACTTCCTTTTTAGCTACTGGATCATATTCTACTAATGCAATTTTATCTCTTCCAATATTTGATAAAACATAGATATTTTTATTCTCTGCATCGAATGATTGTGGATAAAAAGTTTCCTTAAATGAGGTTGTAATCAGTTCTTGAAAAACATCCTTTCCAGTATTTCGATACAAATAGGTAATATTAACTCCATCCGTTTTGGTAGCCATTCTAATCACACCATCATTATCGGTATACCAACTGTCGAGGTTTTGCTTGTTTTCATACATTATCGTAAGTTTCCCAGTTTCAATATTTAGCAAATATGGATCGAAATACTGCTTGTCCCTTTTATTAATCGCTATCAGCATTTCTTTTTCTTTTCCGGGAATAAAGCTCAAAACATCTAATACATAGCTACGATATCCAGGAAAAGGTGTATAAGCTTTTAAATCCTTTCCGTTAGCATTAATTGAAAATATTTGATAGTTTTCATCACCTCCAACATCCTGCAAATAAACAATCCGATTATCTTTCCAGAAATAATTCCAGATGCTTCGCAGGGTGTCGTTTGTTACTCTAATTGCATTATTATCGCCGATTTTTTGGACATATACATTCAACATATCTTTGTAACTGGCAATGTAGGAGTAGTATTTGCCATCGGGAGAAATCTGAAAATTATCTTTCTCTCCATTTTTAAAAAAATTTTTCATGTCAATTAATGGAGCTGGAGTTTCCTTTACTTTGGAACCAGGAGTGCATCCTGCAATTAGAACTAAAGCAGTCAATGCAATTAGCAACATTTGATTTTTTTTCATACGTTTTATTATTAGTGAATTTTCTTGAATTTAACAATCATTGATTTTATAATCCATTAAGGAATTTATTACACATGCAAATGAAATTTCCAGAATTCCAGGGTATCTTTTATAATCATCATAATGTTTTTATTATCATTATAATAATCACAAACTTATACGCAATCCAGATAATTAATTACGGTTAAAGGGAAGCTTTTCTCAATTTCCTTGTCCATGTCTGGAGCTAGACAAGCACCAGGAAAGCTTTTGATTTATCCTGTGCATTTTTACCTGGTGAACTTATAAACAAGAGGATATTTAGAATATAGCACAAGTTTTTTGTATTCATATACCTGATTTTATAAGATTAACAGATACGGGAATAACAGTAATATAAATTGATATCCTCTTTCAGTTAAGAAGAATAATTAATATCAAGCTTCATTCAATATTACTGTATGTATAGTTCATAAAATTATACCACCAAATATTGGTAATTACCAATTTCCAACAAATTGGATAAACTTCTAAACAATGCCAGGTCATTCGTCAATTTAAACCAATACTTCACTAATTTGGATAACAGGTTCAGTATTCGTAAAATTCGGAATATCTTCCATGAGTTTACCGGACATCGCCATGAATTTCTGGAGATAATCAGGATTATCAAAAAGCAGGTGGGCCATTGCCACGTAAGCAGGAGGGGAACCGGGTTCCATTCCTGCCAAACCTTTTTCAGCCTGGAAACCTTTGATAAGATTGCCTGGTATTGAATTTACTAATGCGGCATGCTTATTCATATAATAATCAAAATCGAAGGTTTTTCCTTCGCCGCCGGGATAAAAAATACTTGCTTTAATCATATTTATTGGTATTAAGTTTAAAAATAAGAGGAAGTAAAAGAAAATACTTTCTCTTGGCTACGGTTAATGACTGAGCACAATGCGATATCTTACATCGCCTTTACGCAGTTTATCGAGCGCTTCGCTTAGCTGGCTAAACTTAAAATGTTCAACCTGGGGCATAATTTTATGTCTGGCTGCAAAATTCAGCATGGTTATCATGGCTGGAATTCCTCCTGTAACACTTCCAGAAACTGATTTTTGGAAAATCAATCCGGGGAAAACAGATACTCCATGGGTTGTAGTAATCCGCCTGTAGAATATCATACAAATACTTTTAATTTCTTTCCCACCGAGCCACAAAGCCCAATGGATTTCTTTGAAATCTTTGAGGCTGTGTGGGAAATATCATTAATATTCACACGCTTAGCCTGATTAAATCTGCGTCTAGAAATGAGTCAGCATTAACAATTATGTGGACAATTATTTCACAAGCCAATCCGTGTAATGATCAGCCGCAAGGTCCATTTTTTTCCATTCGTCGATTACAGGCTGCATTTTTTCAATGGCCTTGTTAAGCAGGTCGGTATTGGTTCCATCGGCATTCCAGTACTTATTTCTTTCTTTTTCACTCATAAAAACTACCATAAAACCCACACATTCAGTGCATTCGCCTCTAACAGCCGTAAATGCATAAGATTCTATTCCAGGCATATTTTTTTTATAGGCAGGTATAAGTTTGTCTTTTACAAACTTAATGTATTGATCCATTGTAACTCCCTGAGCCAGCTCAGGTTTCCATTGGTGAAACCCCACCAAGTTCCCTTTTTTTAAAGCCTGGCCCGAAGCAAGGGCTGCAAACAGGATAAGAGAAAAAATCAAAACTAATTTTTTCATTGTGTTTATTTTTAAATTTTTAAATAAGAAATGTTAATTATCAGAAATTCTGACAGATAATAAGAATGTTTTATACTTTAGTTAACAAAAGATTTTAAAAAGATTTGAGGCTACTTTTTAACCAAATCACCATGGTTTTCTTCTTCGTAGGTAATTTTCCATTTGCCATCGGCCTGTTTTTTCCATACCACAACCATATTGCCTTTGCAGGCAGCGTTGTAATTGTCCATGCTCCAGTCGAAGGTAAACATGCCCTGCATATAAACCATGTCATCGGTAACCGATGAAACCCCTTTGTAATGCACAAAGTTTTTTGCATGTTTCGATGGTATTTCCCACATTTTGCGTATCGAATCAATTCCACCTGCCCTCGAATTCATTGAAATTACAACGGCATCATCAGCATAAATTTCGCTTACTTTGTTCAAATCGCCTGAATTTGTACCATCGGTTAATACTTTAATCAGGGAATCTACAAGGGCATCGTTTTTATTACCAGGTTCGTAATTGTTTATACAGGAGTAAAATACTATTATTGAGATGAAGGTTATAATGAAGAATTTTATTTTCATATAGTTTTAAATTTAGTTTTAAGATTATTCATTAAAAAGATATGGTTAAAAGATTTTGGTGGTGGCCTTTCTTTTTTTACTGCACACCAGTGAATCAGAATGGTACCCGGAAAAAAATGCAAATTGAGTTGCATAAGAATACAAAAACAAAATTGATCAAGTAATTTCGGTAAGATATAATAAGTACCCGGGCGTCGGATTTTAGGGTATTCGCGTCTGATAATAATGGCCAAATATCTGATTTGCTTTACATTAAAAGCCATATTAAAACCATTAAGGTACAAATGTACGGCAAATTTGTATAGGGTGGGTAATAATTTGATTATAAATTAATCACAACTATTTAATTCATGTAAATCAAGCGAGTTTAGTATAAAAAAATATTGGAAACCGTTAAAGGTAAAGTTGACTTTTTATAATCTTTCCGGAAAAGAAGTATTTAATGTAAAAATTCTGTTTATTAATTTTATCCCACTTTTCAGAAATAATTGCCCCCCCAGCAGTTATTTCGTTTGGGAAAATATGTTTTACTGAAGTTTATAGCCAATCCAATGGCTGTTCCTGAAAAATTCCCGTTTTCGTAACCTGAGTATGTATAATTGGTGTAAAGACAAAGTCCAACGCCCCATTTTTTACCCAGCCACATTTCTTTGCCTGCTTTAAAGAACATTGAAAAACCCATCTCGGAGTCAATCGTTTGATAATTTTCAGTGACAGAAAAATAGCCGGTACCCAGCGTACCGGATAAAAAATAATTTTTACGATAGTATTGGGTTGCCCCCATCCCAAACAGGCCAATGGAAATTATATAATCTGACGGCATCATTAATAGGTTCTTTCCATCTTCATTTACCTTAACATTAATCGAACTGATTAAAATCATATCAAAATGAATGATTAAATTATCAGCTACTGCATTCCCAAATTTAAAATCCATGGCATACGAAGAACCTGTAACTTCCCTTTTTTGATATTGTCCCGAAGAATTTTTGTCAGTAACCGAAATATGCGAACTCCCCATTGAGAATAAAAAATACGAACTGCCGGCCTGGTGAAACTTGTTTTGGGCGCATACATCTGTAATTGCTAGGATGTAAACTGCAAGTATAGCCCGGTTTTTTATAACCGTATTGAAAATAAAAGAAATATATTTATATACAATTGCCATTCAATTCAATCTTACACCTTATTCTTTCCTTTTAAACAAGCAAGGATTTATGTAAATTTATAAAAATTTATCGAACCTGGATTGAACTTTTGGCCAAACAAAAATATAAAATTGAGGGACTTCAAAAATATTTACTTCCATGAATAAGGACTTTTGTTCAATGGATTTGTTTGTCTTATAATTTTAAAATCCTTGACTTTGCCTTGGTACCACCAATTATAATATAAATTATATACTTCTTGCATCTGTTCATTATCAAGAGCCTTTATTTCCTGACCCATTATCATCAGTTCAGGCATAAGTGAAGGATATTTTTTGTCAGAATAATCACCATAATCAAGTCTAATGTGTTCAACAGTCCATAACAGTACAGAGCAAACAGTTACCTTTAAAGGACCCTGCGATATAATTGGATTAGCAGGAAATTTACTTATTTCGTAAAAGTTATTGGCATTTTCCAACAGCATTGGAATAGCATCCGGTGAAAATTCCGGGAGTGTATCTGCAAAATACATATTTTCACTTACCTGTTGTATAAAAACTTCAACCTCAGAATTCTGTTTTTTATCTTTTGTACATGTAAGGAGAGTGCTTAATAACAATATTATGAATAATTTATTCTTCATGTAGTTTAAATATAGTGGGTATTTCCTCATAACTAAAATATTGGATATGGAATTGGTATTAATTGTTCAATATTTTTTTTGTAAAATAGATATCAACTAATCTTTATAAGGACAAATTTACGACAACTTCATATGATGTGGTATGTAAAAAATGAACTTTTTTTGAAATGTACAAAAAGAGGCTTTACTGGTCTGAGTAACCCAGCATAAAGCCTCTTTGAAAGTTCTGTGGTAAAATAGCTTCTAGTTATAAATTCCTTCAAGATTTAAAAGGAATGTATAAATCTTGGCCACATCCTTTAAATAGTCGAATCTTCCGCTTGCCCCTCCATGCCCTACTTCCATATTGGTATAAAGCAAAAGCAGGTTATTATCGGTTTTAGTTGCCCGCAATTTTGCCACCCATTTGGCAGGTTCGAAATATTGTACCTGGCTATCGTGTAAACCTGTGGTTACCAGTAAATTGGGATAGTTTTTCTTTTCTACATTTTCGTAAGGACTGTAGCTTTTCATGTAAAAATAATATTCCTTGTTTTTGGGATTTCCCCATTCATCAAACTCGTTGGTGGTGAGTGGTATACTTTCGTCGAGCATGGTGTTGATTACATCCACAAAAGGTACCTGGGCTACTACTCCATTCCAGAGGTCAGGAGCCATATTGGTAATTGCGCCCATAAGTAAACCTCCGGCGCTTCCGCCCTGGGCATAAAGATGTCCTTTTGAGGTGTATTTTTCGTCAATAAGGTATTTGCCGCAATCAATAAAATCGGTAAAAGTATTTTTCTTTTTAAGAAGTTTTCCGTTTTCGTACCATTGACGTCCCATTTCCTGTCCGCCCCTGATATGGGCTATAGCATATACAAAGCCCCTGTTGAGCAGGCTGAGCCTGTTAATGCTAAAGGTAGCATCCATGCTGCTGCCATAACTTCCATAAGCATAAAGCAATAAAGGAGCCGAACCATCCCGTTTCAATCCTTTTTTATAAACTATCGAAATCGGAATTTTTGTTCCGTCTGCAGCAGTGGCATAAATTCTTTCGGTAAAATAATCCGCAGGATTATAACCTCCAATTACTTCCTGCTGTTTCATGAGCTTTCTTTCACGGGTAGCCAGATTATAGTCGTAAGTAGAATTTGGTGTTGTCATGGAGGTATAATTGTACCTTAGCGTTGAACTGTTGTATTCGGGATTATTCCCTATATAAGCTGCATAGGCCGATTCGCCAAAGTCAAGATAATGGTTCGATTTATCTTTAAGGTTGATGACATTTAATTGCACAAGCCCGTTTTTTCTCTCACTCACCACAATATAATCTTTGAATTCCTCCACATTTTCCAATAAAACATCATTGCGGTGACCAATATACTCCTTCCAGTTTTCTTTAGTTGTTTTAGTCAATGGGCATTCCATGAGCTTGAAGTTTTCAGCTTTATCTTTATTGGTCAAAACAAGGAATTTGTTATCAAGTGGGGTAACGGTGTACAATACATTTTTCATCCTGGGTTGAAAAACTTTAAAAGTGCTTAAAGGTTTGCCTGCATCAATATACCTGGTCTCGGACGAAAGTGTGGCTTCGGAAGTAATAAAAATGTATTTGTCGTTTTTGCTTTTGTATACACCAATATAATTGCTTTTGTCTTTTTCTGTATACACTACGACATCTTTATCCGGATCATCGCCCAATCTATGCCTTTTAATTTTTTCAGAGAGCAGGGTTACCGGATTTTTTGAAGTGTAGAAAAAAGTGCGGTTATCATTGGCCCAACATGGGTCGCCCTCTGTATCTGACACTGTTATATTCCCAACATATCCGTTTTCAAGATTTTTTACAAAAATGACATATTGCCTGCGGCTTACATAATCAACACTAAAGGCCATCATTCGGTTGTCCGGGCTAATATCAATTCCTCCAATGCTAATGTAAGACTGCCCTTCTGCCATTGAATCCACATCAAGCAGGATTTCTTCAGGTGCATCAAGGCTCCCTTTTTTACGGCAATACTTGAAATATTGCTTGCCTTCTTCGCTACGGGAGTAATAGTAATAGCCATTTTTAAAAACAGGAACACTTTCGTCCTTTTCCTTTATCCGGCTTTTCATTTCATAAAAAAGTTTTTCGCGGAATTTTTCCGAAGGGCTCATTACTTCTGTTAAATATGCATTTTCGGCTTTGAGGTAGTTCACTACATTTGTGCTATCGGGGCCATTTCCGAAATAATCATACATCCAATAGTAAGGATCCAAAACGCTGTCGGCATGGATAACACGCCAATGCTCTTTTTTTTCGGCAATAGGGGCTGTGGCTTGCTTAAACTGGGCATAAGCTCCGGTTACAATCGCAAAAAGCAAGGTGAAAATCAGTATTCTTTTCATTTTTTTTAAGATTTGGTTTTAAATGTTAATTTGAAATATTTTTATCATTCAATAGAAGCTTTGAGCATTTTATCGCTAATGTCTTCGAACAGGTCGCTAATTGAATCTCTTAATTGCATTCTTTTTATGCATTCGGCAAAAAGCGGGGCAACAGATAGAATTTTAAATTTTGGGGAGTTTAAAATCCTTTTGTTTTCAAGGCTGTCGGTACTGATAACCAGGCTGATTTCGCTATTTTCAATTGCTTTTAGCCCTTTGGCAGTTAACGGAAGGTGCGAAAGACAAGCGATTATCTTTTTTGCACCGCGCTTTTTGAGCAGTTTGGCCAGGTTTACAATGGTGCCTCCCGAAATACTGAAATCGTCAATGACTATGGCATCTTTACCTTCTACATCTCCAATTAATTCAAGCATTTCAGCATTTTCATCATGACGGAAACGGGCCTTGTCGCCAATGGCAACTGGTAGTTTGAGCTGGGCGGCAAATTTGCGCACGTGTTTGGCAAAACCAGCATCGGGCGAAACAACAACAGAATTAGGGCTTATAATCGGTTTTAAATAGCTTATAAACAACGGGCGGGCAAAAAGATGATCAACAGGTATTTTGAAAAAGCCCTGAATCTGGGCAGAATGTAAATCCATGGTTATTACCCGGTCGGCACCCGAAAGTTCAATACACTCGGCGCATACCCTGGCCCTTATCGAAACCCGTGGTTCGTCTTTTTTATCCCCTTTGGCATAACTGAAATAAGGAATTACAGCCGTTACATAGCTTGCCCCCGAACGTTTAAACGCATCCATCCAAAAAAGCAGCTCCACAAAATCGTTGTTGGCATTTTGCCCAATGGGCTGAATGAGATAAATCTCCTTGCCCCGAACATGATCGCCAATTTTAACATAAGTATTCCCTTCCGAAAACACCCTGGTTTCGGTGTTACCGAGTTGAACACCCAGGTATTTACACATTTTTCCGGCAAAATGTTTTCCTGAACTTCCGGCGAATATATTTATTTCGGGCTTCATTATCAGGTTTAAAATTACTTTTTCCGTTCATCTAAAAGCAATAAAGATATTTAAAAATTGAAAAATTGGTTGGTTTTACATGATATTTTAAATTAGAAGCTGAATTATTCACCCTTAGGAAAGGCCGGATCTAAATAAATAGTTGTTATTTTTAAGATATATTATGCTTATTTTAATGGCGAAAACAACTAGATTAAAAAGTATTTTTACTTAATATCTTTTGTTAAAAGCCCAATAAATTAATTGGTTTTTATTGACACCGGCTTAATTCGGTGGTAATTTTAATGAGATTAAATTGTATGTCGAATAAAAATAGTATTGAACAACCCGATAATACAGCTGTGCGAACTGCACTTTGGAGGGCATTGCATGGACTGGTGGATGCAAAACCACTTGTAATTGATGATGGAGTTGGATTAAAACTGATAAATCCGCCTGAGGATTGGAAAGAAAGGCCGGATATGAAATTTACCGGGAGAATAAGGGCTTCGATAGTTGCCCGTGCAAGGTTTATTGAAGATTTGGCAATGGAAAAAAGCCGGTCGGGAATTGGTAGTTATGTATTGCTGGGTGCCGGGCTCGATACCTTTGCACTCAGGCATCCTGAACTTTCAAACAGTTTAAATATCTACGAAATTGATCAGCCTTCAACCCTGAACTGGAAAAAGAAACGATTGCAGGAACCTGGTTTTGGCATACCAGAAAACCTTCATTTTGTTCCTGTTAATTTTGAGACTGAAAATTGGAGGGAGGAATTGGTTAAAGCCGGGTTCGACAAGGAAAAGCCTGCATTTATAGCATGTACAGGCGTAACCTTGTATCTCGCAAAAGAAGCAATTAATCAAATGCTTGGGGAAATTAAAAAATTTGCGCCAGGAACCGTATTGGCCATTACCTTTTATTTACCTGTGGATGAAATTGGCGCTGAAGACAAGCCTTTAATGGAAATGTCGGTGAAAGGGGCGCAGGCAGCAGGAACTCCAATGGTGAGTTTTTTTAAACCCGCTGAAATTATGGCTTTGGCCAATGAATGTGGATTTAAAAAAATCAGAATTATTTCCACCAAAGATATGGAAGTCCTCTATTTTGCCAGGAGAACAGATGATTTAAAACCGGCTGAAGGAGAATACTTTTTGGTAGCCGAATTGTAAAAATCTGTAAATGAAGATAATATTTATAATGTTCTTATATTATCCATTTTTAGATAAATAAATTTAACCTGGAGTAATTTTTCTTATCTCGCTTAAAATGAGAAAAAAAGAAATAATAACATTGGTATTCTGGCTCTGTTTTTTCAATGGCTGTGCGCAGACCAATGATTCGGTTCGGGCCACAAATACTGAATTGGAAAAAACAATAAGTCCTGTTAAAATTACCCGAACCCGGATAATAGAAAAACTAAGTTTAAAAATAAAAAATCATGAAGCGCTTGTTGTGCATGTATTTGTTCCGCTTTGCGACAATAAATACCAGGGAATTGTAAAAGTGGGTGCTAAATTGGGCGATGGCCGGAATTTAAAAACAAATTTGTACTGGGGGGCCGGATACGGCCTTAAAACCTGGTTTACACATGCAAAAGAATGGAATTACCTGGGTAGTATTTTCAACCCCGACAGTTCGGTACTCGAAAGGGCCGTTTATTCAAGAAAATATGCCGGAGGGGCTGAAGTGTTGCTTGTCCTCGATGGTTACAAAGGTGATAAAATGGGGGATTGCCTGATGGATTTTTTTAATTCATTAGCCGGCAAACTAAAAGATACGATTGTTTTAAACCAGGTAAAAATGCCCGCTTTTGGAAATGCAGATTTGTTGGTATTCAATGGTCATAATGGCCTGATGGACAATGATTACCCCTGGATTGAAAATGCTGATGGAAAAGAAAGGGATGCTGCTGTCATTGCCTGTGCTTCTGATTATTATTTTACAGCCAGGTTTCCCCGGTTAAAAGCTTATCCCTTAATTACCACAACTAATTTTCTACCCCCTGAAGCTTATATAATTTCAGCCATTATCGATAACTGGGCCACCCTGCAACCCGGGGAAAAAATCAGGAAAAGTGCCGGCGAAGCCATGGCTAAAGTTCATAAAATAGCGGTTCAGCCTTGTATTAAAACTTTTAAAACGGGTTGGTGATTTTACCCGGTACTGTAAAGCAATCTTTTGTACAAATCAAAGAATGATAGCATTTTAATTAATGGTTACCGGAAATGGTTCGGTCATAAAAAAGCCTTGCCATATCCTGCCTTCGGGAAGCTCGAGGTAATCCATGTCTACATTCAGGCCAAAGAAATTAAACCTTGCCTCGTATTGTCCCGGAGCAAGTGCATCAAAATTATCGTAATGGATGGTAAAGGTTTTTGTTTCGTTTGATTTTATAAGGGTAATCCATTCCATTTTCCAGGTATTGGCAGGCTGCGGACTTTCTGTTTCAATATTATTGAAATAAAAGGTGGGCGGATTGTAATTGTTGAAAAACAACCCATATGTAAAAAAGTGGTACAGGCTTAACCCCATTTTATCCGGATCGGGGATGAAGTAATCGTAACTGTCGGGATTAAAGATTTCTATTTCGGCAGTGACGTCATTTTCTGATACATAGCTTACAGATTTTAGATGGCATTCCAGTCCGGGATGGTATTTGTGAAATTCTTTCAGTACTGAAACAATACGGCTGTCGCCACGCGGATCATCGTTCACCTGGTTCCCTGCATCATCCAAAATGCGCATAAAATTTATCGGAACAATGTTCGCACTGTAATAATTTGAAGCAGTTATATAGGGTACTGATAAAACTGTGGTAAGGGCCGGGGTAAATTGTCCCTGGTAAATTTCCTGGCCATTGGCGTAAACAAAAAAGTTATCCTGGTAGTTGAGTTGGTGATTAAATGCATTTGTATCGTAAAGGTAAATTAAATGAGATGAAAAATCATAATGCTCAATATCGTTGTTACTGAGCACTACTTTATTGTTTATGATAATGTTGAAGCCTTCGAGGCCTGGATTTAAATCGTCTTTTTTGCAACCCAAAAGCATTAAATAGAGAAACAGGAAAATTTTCAGATTTTTCATTTTGGCTTAGAGTTTTAATATTTAAACAAGCATATTTTATTTGCTGCATTTACAAAATCCTTAAACAACTATTTTATTGAATCCCCATGCCTATAAACATGCAAATAAGGATTTTAAGACAGTTTTTCATGGTTTCCTTATCGGCATTTTCGCTTATGTAAACCGGGTACCATTCAATTTTTTTTTCATCGTTCATTTTAGGTTTCGTAATATTCTGGCTGGATGAAGTAACCCATTTTTTATTCTCCGACATTTTTTGCTGGCTTATTTCTTTGTTATCGGGATTGGTATTCTGAACCAGCATGGCAGCAATTACATCATTATCGGCCTTTATGATTATATAACCTGAATTTTCGTTGTAAATTGCCATAGTTTTTTTGTTCGAAATCATGCCTTCGAGCCGGTTAATGGATTCAATTCCCAGCGAGTTGGTTGTTTTAATTCCGGTAAATAAATCCAGTTTTTCTTTGGTTTGACTGGTAGAATTCAGGATTCGCTGCCTGGTAAAGAGAAAATAGCCCGATTGTGCTTTTTCGTTGAAAATTTCAACCGTAACCGGACCCGAAACTTCCCTGATAAAGCCTTCAGGATCTTTTACCGATCTGGTTTCGAATTCTATCCAACGCATACGCATGGCATCCCGGCTGCCATCGGAATAAGTATTGGTGCCATTTTGTTGTCCGTACACTTTTTGTTCAAAAAGTACATCTATTCCGGTTGTACTGGTGAACAAATCAGCAAGCAATCCGGAAAAAGTAGGTGCCGCAATTTCCCAGGTAAACCCTGTGGTGTGTGAAAGATGCAGAACTGTATCGTGGTCAGATTCTAACCTGGCCGAAAAATTACCCCCATTTTTCCAGGCGCCGTTTATTTTGAAGGTAAATTTTTTAAGATCAGGGAAATTGGAAAGCAAACGATTTTCCATTTCATCTATTGATCCCAACACAATTTTATCATTGTTTGCAGGTAATATTCCAATACATTCTTTAAACAACCGCCCGAAAATTTTACTGAATTCGTCAGGATACATCCATCTGATGGACGTTTGGTAACCCGAGGGGTTAAAATACTCCAGTTCGTGGCGGACTTCTTTGTCAATCAGTGTTTTTCCGCTGCTGTTCACTATTACCCTGAAATTCCAGAACATAGCCCAGCCAGAGGTTGCCCTTGTAATGAATGAAAAGATGCCCACCTCGTATTTTGATCCGTTTTTTGATTTTGGCATTTCTACCTTCTGTTTCCCAAACCCGGTAAAAATATTATAGGCTATTTCATCCGGAAAAATAATTTCATTTACTTTTAAAACATTCATTAAATCGAGCCTTGCATTTAAAAATACGGAATCTTTTATGGCTGGCAATTGAAAATAATTGGGGAAGCGGCTTTCATCGGTCCATCGCAATTCGTGCTTAAAAACAACTACTTTAGCATCTTGCGACAGGATATGTATGCCTAAGAGCGTAAGGAAAGCAATCATCAGAATTGTTTTCATAGTTTTTATGTCATTGGTTAAGGTCAGGTAAAATTAATACTTTTTAAATTGGAATGGTTCAATTTAAAGAAAAGAAACGGTTTTTCAGCTTTTTACCCGTTCACAAAGGGCGAAAGCTGAAAAATCAATTTATACCCTTTAGGGTTTATGAGTAAGACAGACTGAAGTTTCAATTTACAAAAAAGAAACAGGTTTTTCAGCTTTTTTTACCCCTTCACTAAAGGGTGAAAGCTGAAAAATCAATCTGTTCCCTTTAGGGATTAAGGGTAAAACAGATTGAAGGTTCAATTTAAAGAAAAGAAACGGTTTTTCAGCTTTTTACCCGTTCACAAAGGGTGAAAGCTGAAAAATCAATCTGTTCCCTTAAGACTCTGAGGAAGATTGATTTTTCATTTAATCTGATTGTAGAATTAAATAACCTCTTTACCTGGCCATAAATTTCCGGTTTTCATTATTATTGGGCCAGATTTGTCTTTTTCTTCTTTAAATAACTGACAATAAACAATATTCCGACCAGAATAAAAGGAAAAGTGATCATGAGAATTACAGTAAAACCAATCCACACAGATTCGGTACGGTTGTAATTCATCATAAAAACAGGGATACTTAGCAGGCTTCCAAGTAAAATAAATATCCAGCCTCCTATATACTCCCATTTCCAGGCCACAATAAGTAAGGCAAGCAAAGCAAAAACAGGTACCTGGTGGATGATAAATCCAAGAATCTGTTTTCCCAGGCTTAAGCCTGGTTCAAAAGCATCTAACGAAAAAAGGCTAACGAACAGCAAGGCACAAATGCACAGTACCCTGGGCAGCCAGTGAAAAATTTTAATCTGGGTTTCCATAAATTAAATTTTAAGATTTACCTGAGAATAAACGGTACCACTGTGGCAATTACGCCTGTGCAAACCACCACCATGATAAATAGGTTATACCTGACATTGTAATTGCCCAGTAACGATTCATCGTAGTATTTTGCAACGTTTTGGTCGCGGTACATGGCCATTAGACCATTTGACAGCTTCATTCGTGTTTGTCTGCCTTTTAGCAAGCCAATTACAACAACTATGTTAACAACAACAATCAGCAGAACAAAAATAAACATCACTGCAAGTGACGAATTATCTGTCCTTGAGTCCTGTACCATTCCCGAGTTGACAGCCAGCGTTATCAGGTTTAAAGCAATTGAAGTAAGGATAAAAATTGTATCCGTTTTAGTATTCTGCTGCAATTCGCTGGTAATGTGATTATGAACGTGTTCTAGCATAAAACCTCCTGTTTTTTTAATGAATAATAAGGATATATAAAATTACATTATTTTTTACCAAACTTTTCGCAATATGCATCGAACATTTCCATCTCTATTGTTAATTCAAACATTGGAACAGGACTGGTTTTTTGAATTTCGCCCGCCATTTTGCTAATATCCTGTAACGGATTAAAAAGTTTAGAAACTTCTGTAGTTACATCAATTTTTTCAACAGAAGGGTCGAGGTAATCCGTTTCGAATTTGCTTACAATCATAATTACACCGGCCTTTTTAGCCAATTCTGGCAGTTTGTCGCCCACCATTTTCACAATATCTTTTGCCGAGCCGTTGCTAAAAACCATCTGGTGGAGCAGATGCTGAAAAGAAATAGCTTTTACACTCTGTTCTTTCTGTTTTGATTCATTTTTAGATCCTGAATCAATTGGCAGGGTCAATTTTTTCTGATAATCGATAAACAATTGCGATCGAGAGTAGGCCATAACAATAACACGCGAATCGTAAACTCCAATTTTTACTTTGTTGTTTTTTTCCTGTCCATAACACATAATATTATAAGTTAAGTGGAAGAGAATGAAACCCATGAGCAGGACAAATGAAAATTTAATCAAAGATTTGTTCATAGTTACCTCCTGTTTAAATATTTGACATTCATTAAAATTAAATAAATTTGAATCAAAAAGTTAAATTTTTAATTCCGTTGAAATCAAAGGTATTTTAATGCCATTAATTCTTTTTGAATTTCGGTTGTAAAAGATTTGTAAAAGCGTTACAAACAGAAAAACGGCTCTGTAAAAAATTGAAAGACAGTGATATAATATATTTTAGCCTGCTAAAGCAAAAGACGGTTGCCGAAATGCAAAAGTCGTATCCGGGAATCAGTACTTCTATTGCAGATTGGAAAGGACAGGATATTGTTGATTTTCAGGAAGATTTATTAAAAAAAGCAAATGCCAACCTGAGCGAAAAATGGTTTTATACCCACATGAAATCAAACTACGCCAGCCTGCCCAGGATTGATATGCTGAATATTTTAAGTAAGTATTGTGGCTATGCCGGCTGGTCCGATTTTACTTTTAAAAATAAGCCTGAAACAACAGTTTTGCCGGTTAAAAACAATGCAAACAGGTATTTTATTACGGTTCCACTTTTGGCTGTGGGAATAATTGCCGTTTTGTACCTTTTTTTTAAACTGTTTGATACCCAGGATTACAGGTTTAGTTTTATTGATGCCGATACGCGCGAACCAATTGTAAACCCAAAAACCGAAATTATTTTATTCAACGAAGGGGAATCGCCGGTTCATTATTTTGCGGATAAAGAGGGAAGTTTTCACTTAAAAACAGACAAAAGCAAAGTAAAAATGGTGGTTAAATCGCCTTATTATAAAACCGATACCGTGGTAAGGATTATAACCAAGTTGAATACCCGCGAAATTATCATGCTCCATACAAACGATTATGCATTGATGCTTCATTATTTTTCGACGATGAATGTGGACGATTGGGAAAAGCGCAGGCAAAAACTTGACATGATGTTTGATGAAAATGCGGTGATTTACCAGGTATTGAGCGGAAAACAGTCACAAGGGGTTGCACTTTTCAACAAGCAGGAGTTTATTGATAAACTTACCATGCCCACCAACAATCTTAAAAACCTTGAAATTCTTGATTCACAATTTGAAAATGGGAAAATTACCTTACTGAGGTTTCAGATAAATCCAAATTTAAAATGAAAAAGCTGGTTTACTCTATATTATTGATTTGTACAGGCTTGCTCTTTCTTAATGTAGATGGCTGCAATGGAGATAACCGGGATAATTTGAAACGTAACCATGCTAAAATTCAGGCTTCCGGAGACAGCTTAAAAACTGTTTTTTCTGTTGAAAATCCAGGTGTTAATGAGTTAAATGCTTTTGAACAAAGGGCAATTCAGAATTTTTATGAATTTGCCGATTATTACAAGATTTGTTCAGATTCGCTGATGGCGATGGAATTCCGGCAACAGGCGAATAAAATGATAAAAAATTTATTTGAATCGGGGCAATGCCTGATTTATTTCGGGGTAACCCAATCTGATTTGAAAAACAAAATTAGTCTGGAGAAATTATTAAGCCAGATTACAGTTAACAAATTCATTCCTGTAAGTTTCGGTACCGATACAGTATTTATAACCAAATCGCTTGTAAAAGAGGCAGATACCTTGTACACTGGTGAGCTTTGCTGGTCATTCCCGGGGAACCAGGGAAAAGGGTATACAAAATATATTTGTACAAGGCAACCAAAAAATTTTGGTCAGAAACAGTATTTTATCTGGACGGTTAAATTCAGGGAAATAATATGTTTAAATTCAACGCATTAACCACGATTTGCGCGATGCGAAAACATGATCTTATTTGTCAGGATTTACTTTTCAGTTTTTTGTACCCCATTTTTTATCAGGCCTCTCTCCCATCACAAGCTCCAGTTTGCCTCCCTGCATAATATCAGTATGTTTGATAAAAGGCACATTTAAATCCTTTCCATTCAGCCTGGCAGATTGTATGTATTTGTTCTTTTTTGAGCAGGTTTTAGCCTTTATAACAAATTTTTTTCCATCGGGCAGGATAATCTCCACTGATTCAAAAATCGGACTTCCAATGGCGTATTCTCCGCTTCCGGGTGTAACCGGAAAAAATCCCATGGCCGAAAAAACGAACCACGAACACAACCCGCCTCCATCTTCATCGCCGGGTATGCCTAAAGGTCTGTCGTCGAACCACATGTCCATTATTTCGCGAACCCGGCGTTGGGTCTTCCAAGGTTCACAGGCATAATTGTACAGGTAAGGAATGTGCATGGAAGGTTCATTGCCGGCAACAAATTGTCCATTAAGCCCAGTGGCATCAGGAAACTGACCCATAAATTGCCATTTCGAAATCCGTGTTGCTTCATTGAATAAAAGGTCGAGACGGTTTACAAAAACTTCGTTACCTCCCAGTAAATCAATTAATTCATGAATATTATGGGGTACAAAAAAATTCCAGGTCCAGGCATTGTTTTCAGCATAATACATACGTGCACCCACACCTCCCGAAAGTTGCGGATCGAAAGGCGTTATAAATTTTCCATTTTCCATTTTAGGCGCAAAAAAGCCATTGTTTGGATTGAAAAGGTTTTTGTAATTCTCTGATCTTTTCATGAAATAATTGTAATCGTCTGTTTTACCCAGGGTTTTTGCCAGCTGAGCAAGGCACCAGTCGTCGTAACTGTGCTCAAGGGTTACCGCCACTGATTGTCGCTTTTCAAAACCATCCACCATCGAAACAGATTCAACACTGTCGGCAGGAAGCGCGGGGAAATATCCGTTTGCCAGGTAGAAACTGTCGAGCCGGCACATAGGGCCCGAACGCCAGGGCAGCATGGTGGCATGGAGTGCATTTTTCCTCAATCCTTCGTAAGCCTTTTCAACATTAAAATTTCTGATTCCCTTCTGGTAGCAGTCCCAGACAAGGGCAGCAGAATGGAATCCAATCATGGCCGGAAAATCGCCGTACACCTGGGGAAAACCCGGCATCCAGCCACTTTGTTCATACATCAGGGTATACGAATTCACCATATCCGATTGTAAATCAGGGTTCAGAATGGTCATTAACGGGTGCAGCGAACGGTAGGTATCCCACAACCAGTCGTCCACAAAAAAAGCCCTGCCATTGTCGTTGTGTACCTTATCATCGAAACCACTGAAATATTTTCCTTCTTCCGAAATGTTCACCATACGCTCATAACATCGGTAAAGCGAAGTATAGAAAATTCTTTTTTGCCTTTCGGTTCCCCCTTTTACAATAATTTTTCCAAGCGACTGCTGCCATTCTTTTTGGCTTGCTGATTTTATTTTTTCAAATTTTATACCACTGGTTTCGCTGTGCAGGTTTCTGGCAGCCTGTTCTTCGCTGATGTATGATATTCCAATCCTGATTTCAACTGGTTTTTCAGTTTTACCAAAATTCAGGAACAGGCCAACATGTGTACCTGAAATTTCGCTTCCCTGGTTTATTTTATTTGCGGCAATTGTTCCCGAACTTTGCAACGGCTGGCTTATTTCGGCATGAAAATATTGTTTTATATTTTCAAATTCTTCCCAACCGTGTACCCTGTCGTTTTCGAGTTTTAAAAAAGCCTTGTCATTAGACCTGAAAATCAAAGAACACGAATCGGCCTTGTTGTAATCGAACCTGTAAATAACAGCTTTTTCAGTGGTGGTCCAGTCGGCAGTGATATTGTAATCTTCGAGAAAAACCCTGTGGTACCAGGGATGAACTTCTTCCAAATCATGATCGTAAACCGAAGCAGTTTCATCGCGTGTGGTTTTTAATTTCCCGGTAAGGGGCATTATCTCGGTTACTTGACTATTGCGGTAAGCTGGCATATTTAGCGCGAAGCCATAAATTTTATCGCTGAGGTACCTGTCGTTAAGTCCGGGCCGGGTAACCGGAAAAACCCTCACCATGCTGTTGGGCCTGTGAACCGTGGGTGCTTTGGTGGTAAGCAGTGGTGCAACAGTGCCAATATTGGGATCGACTAATTGGGTTACGTCATTGCCGGAACAGGTAAGCAAAAATGCCAAAACCGGTAAGATAAAGTATTTTGTATTCATAATTAAAATTTGTAGTTCCTGAAATCCTGCTTAACCTGGTTATAGACTAAATATTCTGAAGAACAGGATGTAACTACAAATTTAAGCAAAGAATTTGATTTGTTCCGGTTTGGACCAAATTAAAAGATCAAACATTGCCTGTGAATGCCCAAAGAATTATTCTTCGATAAATACCGGTGATAATTGTGATTTATAAGTGGTGTCGGTTAATTGTTTTTTCTCTTTGGTTTCCCAGTTCATGAGTGTGATATGGAATTGACTTTCTTTATTGTCGGAACTGTTAAAAACAAGCCATTTCCCATCGGGACTCCAGTCGTGCCAACCTTCTGAATCCGGATTATCGATAAGTTTCCATTGTTTTTTGCCGTCGGGGGTTATGGCAAAAATACTGTGCCGGCCATCCTGCATCGAAACATAGGAAATGAAATTTTCTGTAGGGTGCCAGCGTGCCGAACCCGCCCTGTAACCGTAATCTTTTGCAGACGGGTTATTTTCAGGATAATGTGTAAGTTGGGTAAGTCTGCTGCCGTCTTCGTTCATCAGGTACAATTCTTCATGAGTGGCCCTGTCTCTCCTTTTTTTCTTGTAACTGAACACAATTTTTTTTCCATCGGGTGAAAAACAGGGATCACGGAATAAGGCTGCGGTATCGTTTGTAATTTGCCTGTAATTGCCTGTTTTTGTGTTAATAATAAAAAACTGAAACCGGACTTCTTTTCCTTTTCTTCCGGCAACTACTATTTCTTCACCGTTGTTTCTGCAACTCATCCAGCTGTCTTCTAATTGCAATTGGCTGATTTTCTTTACATTGTTCCCATTGGCGTCCGTTTCGTAAAGGAAAAAACAGCGGTAACAGGTATCGCGATCACTAATAAAGAACAAACGGTTTTTATAAGCAGTATAAGTCCAGGCCACGTCATCGTTATTGAGAATGTTTTTCTTTCCCGATCCATCAAAGTTCATTTTTATAATTTCCCAATCGTCTTTGGTGGTATCAGGCAAATGAATGTTGTAGGCGATGCTTAATTTTTTCGTATTGCTTTTTATTATTATTTGGGCTGTTCCGACTGAATAGAACAGAAAACAAATTGAAAACAAGGCCAGTATTTTCTTCATGATTTATGTGTTCGTTTATAGGATATGCTTAAAAGTTCCATTGCACTTTCATTCAGCTGATTTGCTTCTTTAATAATAATCATGTGCGAAATGCGCGGCATTGGGCCTGTAAGTTTTGATTTTTGAATGCTTTCATTAAATTGTAAATCACCTAAATCAAGCCCCAACCTAATTTCGCCGGGTTTTACATTTATGGCCGCAAATTCCCGGATTGCAGTAAATGAGAAATACGTTTTTTTAGGAATTAATTGTGTTCCATTAAAGGATGAAATGATTTTTCCGGAAATAAGGTCAAACAACGGGCGCATTTCAGGGCATTTTGTAAACTGGTTTTCGATCAGGGCATTTGGATTGTTATAAACAGGATTTCCATTGTTAAGGTAGATTCCGGCAATAAATTGAGACTGCATATGGTTTAATTTGTGTACCTTTTTTAACCATTCAAGAATTTCGTTACTTTTTTGCATTCCTGTTGCCTTAACGAGTAAGAGCCATTCTTGCAAAGAATTACCCGTAACCGATTTTGCAGTTTCAATAAATTCTTTTTCCAATTCTGCTGATGTTTTTGCCATGATTTTAATTTTTACAAATCAACGTCGTTTAGTTAGTAAAACATCTTATTTCAATTAATAATTGGTGTATCTATCTTGGTGTATTGGGGATTTTGTGGCCCTATATTATGCCACCAAAACACTAAAACACCAAATTTTCACCAAAAATTTCTTAACTAAACAGCATTGTTTTACAAATTCTTATTTCTGTGGTTTGAATTCTAAAATTTCATCGCGTTTTGGAGATGAAACGTATTGTTTTTTATTTTTCCCTTTTTTATCCATTATCCAAATATCAGAATTTTCTGCTACCCTTGTATATGCAATATATTTGCCGTCGGGTGTCCAGCGGGGCCATCGGTTATCCAATGTATCAGAAGTTAATTGTTTAATATTACTTCCATCCGTATCCATCATATAAATATCAGCTTTCCCATTTAAAAAATAATGACAAACCAACTTTTTACCGTCGGGTGAAATATCTAAAGCTCCGTCATTTCCAATTCTGTTCGTTATTCTTGTGTGGTAACTTCCTGATGTATCAGTAACAAATATTTCGCTGTTTGTTATATTATTGGCAGTATCTTTATCCATAAAAGAAGAATAAAATATTCTTACTCCATCGGGATGGAAAGTAGCCGACCCGTCTAACCTGTCGTTGTTTGTTATTCTGGTCGTTTTTTTTGTGGCCAAGTTGGTTAAATAAATTTCATTTTGTTTGTGATCGGCATTTGAAACATATAAAATACATTTTTCATCCGGAGAGAATGAAGGTCCGTATTGGTTTATCGTGTCATTGGTTAATCTTTCAGTAGATTTGGTATCCGTATTATACAGAAAAAGATCATATTGTTTGTTAATTAGTTTTGCAAACAGGATAAACTGCCCGTCCGGACTCCATTTGATTCCGTAATCCACAGGTTTATCATTGGTTATATTAACCGATTCGTTATTGACGGATGAAACATAAATATCGGAATTTCCGTTTCTATCAGAAAAAAAGGCATATTCGTATTTGATTGTACCGCAGGATACAAAGAATAAAAATCCTATAACGGACAGATATTCAATTCGTTTTTTCAACATTTTACTTTAATTAAATTATCGCCAGGCTCCTAATATAAAGCCTATTAATGTAAAATAAACGGTAATATAACCCCCGTTTATTAAAATATACTTCCACGAGCGTTGCTCAAACAGGGCTACTACAGCAAATATTAAAGCAGAAAATCCAAATCCGGCAAGAAAACCTGCCATTGCACCCCAACTGGCAGTGGTTTTATCATCACCCAGAAAAAAAGCAAGGTTGTAACTAATTATAAGAGAAAGAATAAAACTAATACCATACGTTTTAGCCAGGTTAAATTTTTGTTTTACAATTTCTTCTGTCAAGTTGTTTTCTTTCATCCATGCTTTGTAAAAAAGCAAAGGGGAATACCAGATTGCCCCCACTACCAGGTTGGATGCAGCGCAAACCAGCACTGCCCAATGATTAATGTACATATTTTCCATGGTTCTATGATTAAATTTATTTTCAAAAATAGCAGTATATGATAAAGAAATATTGGAAAAAATTTACCTCATCCTACAGCAATATAATTGGTAAATTCACTTTGCATTTTAAGGTACTGATTTGGTGTAAATCCCGAAAACGCTTTGAAATCATTAATAAAATGGGCCTGGTCATAATATCCGCTTTCAAATGCAATTTCTGTCCAGTCAGCGAATTTTTTGGCTTCAATTTCCCTTATGGCTTTCTGAAAACGGATAATTTTCAAAAACGATTTTGGTGTTAAACCAACATTTTCCCTGAATATTTTGATAAAATGTTTTTGCGAATACCCGACTTTACCTGATAAATGGCTGATTGATAGCTGATGAGGGTTTTTTAAAATCAGGTTTACCGAGTAGTCTATAAACGGATTTAGAACCAATTTGCCGGCAAAAGATTTTGTAAGATATTTTTCAGCAAACTGAAACTTTTGCTGAGCTGTTGAACATTCAAGTAAAGTTTCGCGCATGTTCAGAATTTCATTCGACATCACCAGTTCACCGTCCACGACAAAATCAGTGAGTTCGTTCATGGGCATTTCCACAAAGGGATAAGCTTTGCCTTTTTGAAAATAGATAATGAACATCTCGCTGTCGCGTCCCGAAGGAATAGTAATATATTTTTCACGAATTCCTGAAAACCAGACATTTCTGCACGACTGGATTTCTTTTAAAGAGTTGTTGTCGTAAATGTATTTGGGGTAATCGGTAAGGTCAAAAACAACATAGGTATATCCGTCAGGCAAAAACCGGTCTACCGAATGTTCGGGGTTATATCCTTTATAATAAACAAAATGCTCAATAAAATGATTAAGAGGTGGCGCCGGTATGTAATTTTCGAATATCAAATATCAGTTAATTGTTTGGTTATAAATTTAAAGATACTAAAAATACTATTAATACTTCCCATTCAAGGCCGGTTATTCTTCAAACACCTGACAGATAAGAATAATTCTTTTAGGATTGCAGTTAACCCGGCTCCCTTATAATTTAAAGTTTCGGTCGGACGGTAAACATTTAAATACCAAGCGGTATTTTTAACTACAACATTGTCGTCAGATTCAGTCCAAAAACAGGCAAGAGTATTTAATCCAGATATTATGTCTACTATGACATACCCTGCAAACCGAACTGAAAATTGAGAGAGCCCCCCTTCATTAAGGACTTCAAATAATTCAGCCTGGTTGGATATCCCACCCAACTGGTCTAATAGTAACTGAAAATCTGATTTCGCAGGTAATTTCCAGCCTGGTGGACAAACCTGTTGGGCTGTTTCCCAGTTATACCAATACCCATATTTCTTTAAATCATCAGGATTTTTAGATTTAACCCAGCCATTTGTGCTCTGGTAAGCCAGATTTTCAGCCATCCATACCTGACCACCAATTTTTACCACTTTGTATTGCTTTCCATCCCGAGGGTCGATTAATTTTTCATTAAGAATTGTCCCTTTCCTGCTTTTGGCCATTAAATTTGTGAACCGGTTTTGAATGATGACAAAATTTTTACGAAATGGTTCAGAACCCCTTATTTCAAGGATATGTTTCCCCGGAGCCAAATTATTTATGGTCAGTGTCCGTTTTTCATCAGTAACATCCCCATGTTTTATACTGTCAATGAAAACCTCCCCTGTTATTTCAGATTCAAATTTTAAACCCATGGTTGACTTTTCAGTATTATCATAAATGTTCCCCTGCTGGTTTTCGATTTCATTACTGATTACAGAAGCTGATTTTTTAGTGAAGTAAAATTCCCCTGTCAGTTTGGTCCATTCCTGTGGACTTTGGTTTCCCCCACTGGCTTTTTGCACATCCACACGGGTATTTTTAAAAACTGTTTCAATGGGGATAGGTTTTGAAAGGTGTTTCACCAGTTTTTCGGTGAAAAGCCCGTTGCTCCCTTCGCCATCACTGGCGGTGGCCCCTTCGCTGGTGGCAAAAGCTATAATAGTGCCACTTCCCGGGTTCATGGCCTTAAATCCCCTTGCCCCACTCCTTGCCCACGAACGGAATGGGTTATTCCGGCAGGCATCCAGTATAACGATATTTGTATTTTGAGGATATTCTTCAAATTTTGATACCACTTCATTTACCGAAATAGCCTCAAAACTTACCATGTCCTGGGTATTCATGGTGGCATCAACCGGTATAAGGTAATTTACCCCGTTTACCTGTACACCGTGCCCTGCATAGAAAAACAAAGCCACATTGTAATTGCCAAGCTTGGACCAGAAATCGGTAATGGCTTGGGCCATTTGGGTCCGATTGGCATTTATCTTTTTAATTACTGTAAATCCAAGGCCCTGAAGGGTGGAAGCCATCAGGTTGGCATCGTTCACCGGATTTTTAAGGGGTGCGTTATTATAGGTGTTGTTTCCAATAATTAAAGCAATGCGTTTTTCAATATTTTGGGAAAAACTACTGATAATTATAAAAAAAAATACTGATAAACTAACAAATTTTTTCATTCCACTCAATTTTATTCAATTTTTATACATCGGACTGATAATCCACAATCGTTCCTGTTTTTTTCAATTGCCATTTTCAATTTCAGATTGGTAATGCCAAAATAAAAAACGAGCTGATTCTGATCACTAGAGGCAGTCCAATATGCCTCTTCGTCATTAAGATACATATAAGCCCCGGATAAAGGTATTTTGAAACCAGCAAATGAAGGAGAAAAACTCGCTCCTTTTCCATTGACCAAGGAGTTATATCTTTCTTCAGAAGTATTGCCTAGATAATTAAATAATTTTTGCACATCTTCCTTCGAGGGAAGTTTCCATCCAGGAGGACATACAGTTTTTGCCGATTCCCAGTCATATAAGTAGCCATAATTTTCAATATTTTTCGAATCATCATCGTATACCCAACATCCTTTTTCAAGTTTTAGTGCCATGTTTTGGGTCATCCATACCTGGTCCCCTATTTTTGCATAGGAATAGGTTTTGTTATTTCGTCTGTCATATAAAACTGAATTCAGGTTATCAAATGAAAAATTTGTTGTTTTCCCCTCTGCTACATAGATTTCTCCAGTTTTTTTATCTTCTCCTTCAAGGACGATCGAATGTTTGCCAACAGGGATATCCTTAAATATATTTCCTTTTGATTTTGAAGCCAGGAATCCAATTTTATTTCCATCAATGTAGAGAAAACCTCTCGTTTCACTGTCGATTGAAATGTTGCCGTATTTTGTCATTTCATTATCAGTCGTCTCCGTATTCACTTGAATTTTTGATTTTACGAAAAAAAATTCCCCTGTCAGCTTGGTCCATTCCTGCGGACTTTGGTTTCCCCCACTGGCTTTTTGCACATCCACACGGGTATTTTTAAAAACCGTTTCAATAGGAATTGGTTTTGAAATATGTTTTACAAGCTTTTCGGTAAATAACCCGTTATTCCCTTCGCCATCACTCGCAGTAGCCCCTTCGCTGGTTGCAAAGGCTATGATTGTCCCGCTTCCCGGGTTCATGGCCTTAAATCCACTGGCCCCGCCTCTTGCCCACGAGCGGAAAGGGTTATTACGGCAGGCATCTAATATAACAATATTTGTATTTTGTGGATATTCTTCGAATTTAGATACTACCTCATTCACCGATATAGCCTCAAAGCTTACCATGTCCTGGGTATTCATGGTAGCATCAACCGGGATCAGGTAATTTACCCCGTTTACCTGTACTCCATGGCCTGCAAAGAAAAACAAAGCCACGTCGTAATTACTCAGCTTGGACCAAAAATCGGCAATGGCCTGGGCCATTTGTACCCTGTTGGCATTCACTTTTTTAATCACTGTAAAACCAAGCCCCTGCAAGGTAGTAGCCATCAGGTTAGCATCATTCACCGGGTTTTTAAGGGGTGCGTTACTATAGCTGTTGTTTCCTATAATCAGGGCAATACGTTTATCATTGGTTTGGGATATCATTGTATTTGCAAAATGTATTATTAATAGGGAACAAATAAACTTCTTCATATTCAAAAGAATTTTAAAACCAATTAAAAATAAAAATTTTCCAAAACTAAAATTGTTATAAAACTTAAAAGTGAATTTTCCATTATGGAAATTAATAAACCAATTAACTTCAAATCATAATCAAAGAGTGAATCTATATATTTATTCTCATTATTTTTCTAATGCCAAAATTTAGAATCAATTTAGAAAAAATGTCAGTCTATTAAACCCTTCTTAATATCCAATGTGTACTCCATCTCATAATTATTAAAGAATCTAATTCACAGAAAGAGGAATCCACATTTTAAGAAATATTGGATTTTACCCGTAAACGCTTTTAGCGTTGTAACTAAAGTTACTATTATTTCTGGTTTTGTATTGGTATCTTTCGATAAGCTTAAGTTAAATATGGTTGTTTGCCAGGTAAAAAAATTAATTGCCCAACTATTATCAAAAGAAAGAATACCAGCTTATCCTGAAGATCTTTCGGTTTTGTAATTCGTAAATTTGTTATTTGGAATGGATTTAAATAAACCCGGGTTTGTCTTTAGAAAAATTCTAATGATAATTTTGGGATAAACGCCGGTAATAGCTCAAAATTCGGTTATAATTTCCATAAACCTGGTAAAAGCCGTTGTTTTTTAGTAAAATGTCCGTATGGCAGGTCAGCTCGTCAGTCCAGTGCAGCTGGCCAGGGTTACATTCCCTACTTTGAAATATCCAGAAAATTATCCTGTATTCTTTCCTTCCATTTTTTGTATTCGCGTTGTAAAAGCAGTCTGTTAATTTCTCTTCCGTGCGATGGAAGAAATATATTACATTTTGTTTCAAGCAGTTTTCCCCAACTTTCAACCATTAAGGCAACATCATTCGCAAATGGAGGAAAAACAGAACCGCTAAAAACGCCAAACATGGCATCGCCGACAAGGGCTATTTCATCATCAACAATTAAACTCATCGAACCCGTAGTGTGGCCTGGGGTGTGGATTAAACAGGCTTTAATTCCAAATTCTTTTAGATCATAAATTTCATCCAGGAGTAAATCCGGAATGCAAGGTTCGTAATTAAATTTTGGCGAAAGTTTTTTACCTACAAATTTCATCAATGGTTTGGTAAAAAATGTCGTCCCGTTTGGTAAAATATTCTCTCCTGCAGTCAGATAACCGGCTTCGTTTTTATGGATAATTACAGGAATTTTATATTTCTCTTTTACTTTATTTGCATTGGCTGCATGGTCAAAATGAGCATGGGTTAAAATCAGGCAGTCGATGTTTTTTAACGAAAGTTTGACAATTTGCTTTTGTAACTTTGCCCAAAGTCGCGAAACTGAGGCATCAACCATTAAATTATTTATTCCGTTTGACACTATAAAAACATTGCATCTCCCTGATAAAACACGGATTATTTCATAACCATTTTTAGTTTTCCATTTTTTCAATTTAAAACAGGTTTTTATTTTAGGATTCAATGTCATTTAGATAATGATTTTTTTCGTGGAAGTTGGTGTCTTTGTGTTTTAGTGGCGAAAACACTTTTGCCACCAAATCACCAAATCACAAAATCTCACCAAATCTTCAATAAATTGATATTTTATATTTGTCATTAACTAAACAACATTGTTTTAAGATTTCAAAATAATTGTTTACAGTTGGTTTTATATAGTTCAACCCTAGAAACTAACGGCCAAATTCTTTTTCAATCAAATTCACAGTTAGTTCCACGCCGTTTACATTTTTAAGTTTTTGTGCCATTTCAACAGCATTTTTCTTATAGGTTTCATTGTTTATACATTCCATAATGGCATTAGAAATGGCCCGGGTACTGATTTTTTTAAAATTGCAGGTTTTGGGGCCAAGGTTTAGTTTCACTATCTGGTCACGGTTCATAAACTGGTCGCCCATAAAAGGAAAGGCAGCATGCGGAACACCGGCCCTTGCCACTGCCGACATGGTTCCGGTTCCACCATGGTACACTACTGCCACCAATCGCGGAAAGAGCAGCTCAAAAGGCATGTCGTCAACATATAAAATATTTTCATTATTATTTTCGGGCAAATTGGCCCATCCTTTCGATACAATTAAGCGTTGTTGGGTTGTTTGTTGCACTTCTATAAAAATCTGGCCGTATTTTTCGGGACCTGTAATGGGGTTGCTTCCAAATCCAATATAAACAGGTGGTTTTCCGGAATTAATGAAATTTTCAACCCCATCAGGCAGCTGGTTTTTCGATGGTAAAATCATGTAGGCCGTCTGTGTAAATGAAAAAGCAACTTCTTTACGGGCTTCAACAAGTTCCCTGTCACAGGCCATTATAACATTATCGCCCAGCCAATGGTGCCAGGCATCCTTAATGGGAGGAAGCTGGTATTTTGCCCTGTTTTTATTGATAAATCCCCTTATAAACAGGTTTATCATCTTTCGTCCAAAAGCAAACATCATCCTGTTTTTTAACGGGTCTTCAGGAGTGGTTCCCAGCAGAATAGGATAAAAAGCCACAAGCCGGTATGGAACTTTTAAAATATCTGCAGCTGTTTGTACCCCCATCACTATGCCTGTTGCCAATACCAGGTCAACCGGTTTTATCAGTTCCGGTAAAATATTAATTTGATCCCCTATCAATTTCTTCCCCTGTTTTGGTGAAATTTTTACAGCCACCCCACCTTTCTGCTTTTGAGGGTTTTCGTTTATCTGTTTTTTAATTTCGGGGCCGAATTTAATAAACCTGCAATTGTTGGTTACTACAAGTTGTTCATTTTCAGGAGGGGCGCAAATTACTACATCGTGTCCATTTCCGGTAAGGCCTTTAGCAAGGGCCACCATAGGCTGAACATCGCCGCGTGTGCCGAGAATTACAATGGCTATTTTCATAAAACTTTTTTAAATTTTACTTTCAGGGATCCACAAGTTTAAAATTGTACCGGACAAGTACTTTCAACAAGTTGTTTAATTATATTTATCTCATATTTAAATACATAGAATAGCCGGCTTCTTCTAAATAAAAATTTATTTTTTATGGAAATAGTTTTAAAACAGGAACCTTTAATAAGCCACTTTCCTGTCAAGCCTTCTTTTTAGTTCATTTGCATAACACTTTCCAATTGTATCCCTGTTTTGTTTCAACCAATCTGTAAGCTTTGTTTTTCCGGCAGGGGGTCCGTCAGAATAAAGCAAATCGGCCTTAAGTCCTTTTATTTCCTGGCGGGTTATCAGTTTATCCCCTTTTATCAGGCCCACAATTTTCGAAATCCATAACCCAATTTCATCTGGCAATGGAAAAACTTTCCGCTCCTTTCCCAACATTATTGCCGACATGGCTTTAATCAGTTCTTTATAGGTAAAAATTTCAGGACCGGTGGCATCAATAACCGCATTGCTCGATTTAAATCCTTGTTCTACAGCCAGATCGGCAAAATCTTCCACAAAAATGGGCTGGAGCTTATAATTTCCATTTCCAAACATGCCAAACACGGGGAAATTTCTTATCATCCATGCAATGTTATTGATGAGTATGTCTTCTTTTCCAAAAATAACGCCCGGCCGTAAAATGCTGTACGAAATTCCTGTGGCAGCCAGTTCTTCTTCAAGAATGCCTTTGCCTGAATAATATTCCAGTGGAGAGTCCTTATCGGGTTTAAGAATGCTGGTATGCACAATCCGGCCAACACCGGCAATTTTGGCTGCCTTAAAAAGTTTTATTGTATTTTCTACAGCTTCGGAATGTCTGAATTTTCGGTGGTTAAACCTTACCCAGTAAGTGTTGTACAACACAGATACACCTTGCAGGGATTCGGCGAGTTGCGCGGGTTTATCAAAATAAAAAGGGGAAACCTGTATTTTGTTACCGAAATCATTTTTTCTATCCAGCGAATTGGTGAGTGTTTTAACATTAAATCCTTTATTTAAGAGCTTTTGGGCTATGTATTTGCCGGTGTATCCGAATGCGCCGGTAACAGCATGGATTTCCATTTTAGTTATTTCGTTGTAAAAAAATATTCAATTAATAAATTTACCTAACTGTTTCAGAATTGAAGTTTTCTCGTTGGTTTAAAATATCAATATAATATAATAAATCTTCAATACTAGCTTCATCTTCGCTATAATTTAGCCTCCCCTTTAGGTCTTCGTATAGATCAATAAGACGCAAAACATAATTCTTAGTCAGTTCAATGGGCAATCCAGAATTCATATCAAGAATATAATCAACTTTATGAACTTTTCCTTGATAAAAATTAGCACCGCCTGTTCCGTTCGAAAGAGTCGCAATCGACTGTGCAAACACAACTGCTGATATATATTCTCTTGCATTATCTCTTCTAATTTTCATTGCCCCTAATGTTACTCCTTTAAAGTAGTTGTATTTTTTTAAGGTTTGAAATTTTATGTACCCTGGTGCCATTCCAAATCTTTCAACATTCAAATAAAAAGTTCCATTGTTGTATATTCCCCAAACAATTTTTTTAATTGTCTTTTCTGAAATTTTATTATCTAATGGAGTAACTTTATAAAGTTCTGGAATTGACGAAGATTTTATTTCTTCAATTTGAATATTAAGAATATAAAAAGGTGAATTATTCTTAAAATCAATGAAATTCCTATAAATACCGTTTTTAACAGAATCAATTTGACTAAAACCTTTTACGAAACTAATTGTCAAAAAAATGATTGACATTAATTTTTTTTTTGTGAGGATCATATTTAAAATTATTTTAATTACTAAAAATATTTTATTTATAAGTATTATAGGCTATTCACGTTAATTTTAAGTATAAGTATTAGTGAATTTTAGGCATATTTTTTAATTCAGTTAATTAAAGTCTAAGATAATGAATTGACTCATTTGAGAATCCAAATCATTTCTCTGAACTTTACTTTAAAAAAATGTTCAAAATGTATTGTCTTATTGCAAAATATTGATTTTAAATCATTGATAGATTGCAAAATAAAATATTGCATTTCTTTCCTATTTGTAACTAATATTAATAATTATTAAACAAAATCAACTCTCCTGCTCATAATTAATTATAAAATAATACTATAATTTTCTAATCCCCGAAATTATTGATTTTATATACAAATTTACCTTTTTTCTCCTTTATATCAAAAAAGTGATTTTTCACTATAAAAAGGCAGCGATTAAAATAGCCACTAACTGCGAATTAAAATGAATATCCTCCAAAAAAAGGCTTAAAAAATCAGGATTTGTCGACAAATATTTCCTTTCTGTCCATTTTACTCTCTTTTAGGATTGGCCCGGTTTAATTTTGATTTAAAATTTGATGCTATGCAAAAGAGGAAATTTATAGAAAAATTAATTGTTTCAATTGTTTGTTCGCTGAATATCACTGTTTACGGGCAAACCCCCGACAGTTTATGGACCTTGCCAAAATGCATCGACCAGGCCATGCAAAAAAATATCAGTATCCAGGAAATGTCCCTTTCGAACGAAACCAACCAGATACAGGAATTACAGGCCAGGGCTGAGCGGTTTCCTTCGCTGAATGCCTCTGTTTCACAAAATTTTCAATGGAGCAGGCCGGTTGATCTGGAAAATAATTATGGGGAATACGAAGCCAGAAATGGTACAACTTTCGGAATAAATTCATCCGTAGTTTTGTACAACGGTTTCAGGATTAAAAACAGCATCAAACAGGCTGAACTTAGCTACAAAGCTGGTTCTTATGAAGTTGATGCACTTAAAGAATCTGTCAGTCTCCAGGTATTGTCAGCTTACTTGCAGGTGCTGTATTCCGAAGAACAGGTAAAAAATACGGAAAAGCAGATAGAATCAACATCGCAGCAGCTAAGTTTATCGGAAGAAAGGCTCAGGCTGGGATCCATTGCCAAATCAGATTATTTACAGGTAAAATCAGAACTGGCTACCGAGAATTACACTCTGGCCTCGGCCCAAAATCAATTGGCGGTTAACCAGGTCACTTTAATGCAATTAATGGAAATACCGGTTACCCCGGGGTTTAAAATACAACGTCCCGATTTTGATATATCCAAAGGCTACCAGTACCCTGTCAGTTCCGATTCCATTTACCTGCTGGCATTGGGCATTAAGCCACAGGTAAAAAGTTCGGAATTGAACAAACAAATTGCAGAAATTGAGATTTCTATCGCAAAAGCCGGCTATCAACCCAGTCTTTCATTAAGTGCCGGGATTAATTCCAGCTACCAGTCAGGTGGGGCAAATGCTTATTCAAATCAGTTGATGAACCAGATGATTCCTGCTGTTGGCATAAATTTGTCCATCCCAATATACCAGAACAGGCAATTAAAATCATCGGTTGCCAGGGCAAAAATTGGAATTTCGGATGCAGGGCTCCAGGATTTGAACACGAAAAACCAGCTTCGTAAAAATATTGAACAGGCTGCCGTTGATTTCAACTCAGCCATTATTAAATACCAGGCCAGTCTTGATAAATTCAATTCTTCTACAGAAAGTTACGATGTGGCCCAGGAAAAGTTTAAACAGGGTTTACTGAATTCTGTGGATTTTTTAATTCAGAAAACCAATCTGATAAGTGCTGAAAGTGAGTTACTTCAATCAAAATACAACCTGGTGTTCAGCAAAAAAATAATAGATTTTTATGCCGGAATTCCACTGACATTTTAAAAGATTAATTGAAATACCAGGGCAATAGAATGCAGCACAATTGTAAGCGAAAATGGAAAAAGACCAGCACAATGATATTAAGAACGAAATAACAAATTGAAAAATATGTAAAATGGAACGGGCCTGAACCAAAAGTCTCAAATCAAAGCGGTTTTAGCCCCAATGAGCTGGCGAATGAGAAAAGTTTTAAGTGTGGTCAGAGACTATAAAACAATTATTTTCTATAAAAGAATTAAAAATCAAATATTTAAATATGAAAGCAGGAATGAAAAAGAAATTAATAATTGGCGGGGTAGTTTTAATAGTTATCCTCGTGGTATTTGTCAGGTTTAAAATGTCCGGCGAAGCTGAAGGACAGGTAACCATTGAAACTGCTAAGGTAAAAAAAGGTAACGTCAGCAATACAATTACTGCTACCGGAACTGTTCAGGCAATTAAAACAGTGAGCGTAGGTTGCCAGGTTTCGGGCATTGTAGATAAATTATATGTGGATTACAATACGCACGTAAAAGCAGGTCAGCTTCTTGCCGAACTCGACAGGCGGACATTAAAAACCAGCCTTGAAAATGCGCTGGCAAATCTCGACAATGCAAAGGCAGAAATGACTTACCAAACGGCAAATTTTAACCGTATAAAAGCCTTGTCGGACAAAAACCTGGTGGCCCAGAACGATTATGATCAGGCCATTTACAATTACTCCAAAGCACAGGCTTCCTTAAAAACTGCCCAACTTGAATACGACCGGGCATCAATTAACCTCAATTATGCTTCCATTCATTCGCCCATTGACGGGGTAATTCTCGAAAGGGCTGTAGATGAAGGTCAAACCGTGGCTGCAAGTTTTAATACGCCCACTTTGTTCAGTATTGCAAACGATTTAACACAAATGCAGGTAGAAGCATCAATAGACGAGGCAGATATTGGAAAAGTTAAAATTGACCAGCGGGTAAGCTTTACCGTGGATGCTTTTACTGATTTGAAATTTGAAGGAAAAATAACCCAGATTCGGTTACAGCCTGTAACAAAATCGAATGTGGTTACTTATACGGTAATTGTTAAAGCCCCGAATCCCGATTTAAAACTAATGCCAGGCATGACCGCGAGCATAAGTGTTTTTGTTGAAGAGGCAAACGATGTTCTTGTTATTCCAAGCAAAGCCATTCACTTTAACCCGGATATGGCACTTTTACAAAAATACCTCGAAAAAATTCCAGGACCCAAAGAAGGTACAACTCCTCAGGGACCACCGGCTAAAATGGATTCAACCGCGGTGATGGTTTGGGTTAAAAATGGCAACGATATCCACCCCATTCCAGTTAAAACCGGAATTGATGATGATTTGAACGTGGAAATACAATCGGGCTTAAGCGAGGGCGAAGAAGTTGTTTATGCACTAAACTCAAATACACCAGTGGTTTCGGGTACTCAGGCTACCGGAAGTCCTTTTATGCCAAGGCCACCCTCCAGGAGCAATACAACCAAAACCAAAAATTAAAGACAAAACAAAAAACAAAAGTCTATATAAATGAGAACCATCATAGAAGTTAGAAACCTTAGAAAAGATTTTTACGTTGGCGAAGTCACTGTTCATGCGTTGCGTGGGGTATCACTCGAAATAGAGGAAGGAGATTTTGTTGCAATAATGGGTACAAGCGGTTCCGGAAAATCTACCATGCTTAATATTCTAGGTTGCCTCGACAAACCCACTGGTGGTGATTACCTGCTCGATGGGATTTCAATGAAGAGCCTGGACAAAAATGAGCTCGCCAGGTTAAGAAACCGTAAACTGGGTTTTGTTTTTCAGTCGTACAATCTGCTGCCGCGGACAACTGCACTCGAAAACGTGGAATTGCCCTTGTTGTATAATTCTACAATTAATTCAAAAACACGGCGCGAAATGGCTGTAAAAGCGCTGGAATCGGTTGGACTGGTTGACAGAATGCATCATACGCCCAATCAGTTGTCCGGCGGACAGCAGCAAAGGGTTGCCATTGCCCGCTCGCTGGTAAACGATCCGGTGGTAATTCTGGCTGATGAAGCAACAGGAAACCTTGATACAAGGACTTCATACGAAATTATGGCCCTTTTTCAGGAATTGAATGCCAGGGGTAAAACCATTGTATTTGTAACGCACGAACCCGATATTGCCCGGTTTACAAAAAGTAACCTTATTTTCAGAGATGGTCATATCATCAGTAAAACCGTAAACAAGGATATATTTAGTGCAAAAATGTGCCTCGAAGAACTGCCTGTAGAAAATGGTTTTGAATAAAAGCATATACCCCCAGGTATATTTAAATGTTGGATTTTGAAAGGGCAAATGGAAACCGGTGTATCTTTAAACGTGTTTCGGTATTTCCGGTTTCCTTTACCCACTATAAAATCAAATTTATAAAAAAATACAATCAGATGAATTACTCAAATCTTATAAAAATAGCCATAAATGCACTGATGCGTAATAAGTTAAGGGCATTTTTAACCATGCTTGGAATTATCATCGGGGTGGCTTCTGTCATAACCATGTTGGCCATTGGGCAGGGATCGAAAAAAAGCATACAGGACCAGGTGTCGGGCATGGGCTCGAACCTGTTGTTTGTTATGCCTGGTTCGCAGGCTATGGGTGGTGTACAGATGGGAAATACGAGCAGTAAAAGTCTTACTTTGTCGGACGTGGAAGCCATTAAACAACAATCAACAGCCATTAGCAAAGTATCGCCCGAAGTAAGGAGCAATGGCCAGGTTATTTATGGAAACGAAAACGCGCCAACCACAATTTATGGGGTAAGCAATGAGTACCTGGATATCAGGAAAGTTACCCTTAAATCGGGAAGGCTATTTACGGCAGTAGAAATAAAATCGGCGGCCAAAGTATGCCTGGTAGGCAAAACCGTAATTAAAAATGTATTTGGGGATATAACTGATCCAACCGGTTTAACCCTCAGGTTTAATTCAATTCCAATTAAAATTGTCGGAATTTTAAGTGAAAAAGGCCAAAATACTTTTGGTCAGGATCAGGACGATTTGATAATTGCCCCTTATACCACGGTTCAAAAAAGAATTCTTGCCATTTCGCATGTGCAGGGCATTTATGCATCGGCAATAAGCGAAGAAAAATCGCCTTTGGCCAAAACCGAGATGGAAACCATTCTTCGGAAGCAACACAAGATAAAAGATGGGGATGAAGATGATTTTACGGTGAGATCGCAGGAAGAACTGATTAAAACTTTCACTTCCATCAGCGATATTTTAACCACATTATTAGGAGCAATTGCTGGAATTTCGCTGCTTGTAGGGGGGATTGGTATTATGAATATCATGTATGTTTCGGTAACAGAAAGAACGCGCGAAATCGGGCTCAGAATGTCAATTGGCGGACGAGGCGTGGATATTTTAATGCAGTTTTTAACCGAATCCATCATGATTAGTGTAATTGGCGGTGTTTTAGGCATTCTTTTGGGACTTATGGCATCTTCGGCAGTGGCTGCAATTATGAAATGGCCGGTTACACTGGTTCCACAGGCACAGGTACTTGCATTTTTCGTATGTACGGTAATTGGTGTATTTTTTGGATGGTACCCTGCGCGTAAAGCTGCCAATCTTAACCCCATTGATGCTTTGCGGTACGAATAATTCATAAGGACAAAATCCCGAAAAATTGTTTATTTTTTATAGCTTTGAACAATAAATAACAGAAAATTATGGCATTCTTTACCAGGAAAAAAATACCCGTTCTGCTGCATGTAGCTGCCTGGTCTGTTTTGCTGTTGCTTCCTACTTATTTTATCGGAATTGAACAGGGCCGCGACCGTTTTTTTGTTCAAATGGTTATTGTAAGGACTTTTATCTACGTGGTTCTGTTTTATTTGAATTTTTTCTGGTTAATACCTGGCCTTCTTTTTAAAAATAAAAAATGGCAGTATTATATTACGCTGTTATTGTTAATTACCTCATTTTACGTAGCCAACATCAGTGTAAACAGGTTTTTATTTGAACAGGACGAAAAAAACAACAGGCAGCAAATAGAAAATGTTATAAAAGAACATAATATTCCCAAACGGGGCTGGCAGTTCGACATCTATAACTACATTTTTACGTCCATACTTATTTCGGGTTTTAGCATAGGATTGAGAATGACAGGCAGGTTCAATGAAAACGAACAAAAAAGAAAGGAACTTGAAAAAGAAAAACTGGGCTCCGAACTGGCTTTTTTAAAAAACCAGGTAAGTCCTCATTTTTTCTTTAATACCCTTAACAACATTTATTCTTTAACCGAAATAAACGTAGAAGAAGCCCGGAATTCGATTCTTCAGCTTTCGAAACTAATGCGATACCTGCTTTACGAATCAGAAAAAGGTGATACACGCCTGAGCAGCGAAATTGATTTTATGAAAAATTATATTGAATTGATGAAATTGCGGCTCAGCGATAAAGTAGATTTAAAGTTCTCATTTCCTGCAGAATATAAAGATTTTACCATCCCTCCGCTTTTGTTTGTTTCGTTTATTGAAAATGCTTTTAAACACGGCATAAGTTACCGCGAACCATCTTTCATTTATATTAGCCTTAGCATTCACGAAAATGCCATAAATTTTGTTTGTAAAAACAGCATTTTTAAATCTGATGAATCGAAGGATGGCCCTGGTATTGGACTTGAAAATATTAAAAAAAGGCTTAGCATTCTTTTTCCGGGCAGGCACAGCCTTTCAATTACGCAGGAAGAGAAAGTTTTTTCAGTGATACTGATTATCAATTTCTAAGTTAAGATGTTAAAGGCCATTGCCATAGATGATGAACCCCTGGCGCTGCAACTGGTTTCGGGTTATATCCGTAAAACTCCCTTTCTTGAATTGGTTGCAACGTTTGATAATCCTTTGAGTGCCATGGAGTTTCTGGAGAACAATTCTGTTGATATTGTTTTTCTTGATATACAAATGCCGGACCTGAAAGGAACTGAATTTGCCGGCTTAATAAAACAAAACTGTAAAATAATATTTACCACTGCCTACGAAAAATATGCCATTGAAGGTTTCAGGCTTGATGCAACAGATTATCTTTTAAAACCTTTTGGGTACGAGGATTTTTTGCGGGCTTCGAATAAGGCTAAAAAACTGATTGAACTCGAATCCGGAAAATTCAGGGAAATTGAAGCCAATTCTGAGTTTTTATTTCTGAAATCGGAATACAAAATAAGAAGAATAAACCTTGAGGAAATTCTTTATATCGAAGGGCTTAAAGATTACATAAAAATATATCTTTACAATGAAACAAAACCCGTCCTTTCGATAAATACCATGAAAGCCATTGAAGCCAAATTGCCCGATGATAAATTTATGAGGGTTCACAGGTCATTTATAGTTAACCTGAAGCGCATACAGACCATCGATCGCTCACGGATTGTATTTGGCGAAACCTATATCCCGGTAAGTGAGCAATATGCCGAAAAATTCAAAACTTACCTGAACAGGAGTTTTTTATAATAAAAACAACCTGGTTTGGCTTTTTATATTGGATGTGTAAAATAAAAAGCGGTGCCTTCATTTAATTTCGATTCGTACCAGATTTTTCCTCCCCAAAGTTCAACAATCCGCTTACTTATGGCAAGTCCCAGGCCCGAGCCCCGGAATAGTTTTTTCTTTTCCTCAACTTTTGTAAACCGGTCGAAAACTGCATCACCAATTGAATTTGGAATACCAATGCCAGTATCGCTTACAAAAAATACTATTTCAAAATCGTTCATCGAACTAACTCCAAACGATACAGTGCCTGATTCGGTAAATTTAAGTGCATTGCTTACAAGATTTTCTAAAACCTGCTTTATCCTGACTTTTTCCATTTTTAAAATTAATTCCGGATTCTCTGCAAATTTAGGTACCAATTCAATTCCTTTTTTTGCAAAATCTTCCTGGAAAAAGCTTAAAATTTCAAGCAATAGAGACTGAACCAAATATTCAGAAAGGGTCAATTGAATCTGACCGGTTTCCAGCTTTGATAAATCAACTACATTGTTTATCATGTTAAGCAAAGACTGGCTGTTTAGATTAATTATGTCTAAAAACCTATCCCTGTCAGCAATACTTAAATTTTCTTCGCGTAAAAGTCCGGAAAAACCAATTATGGCATTCATCGGGGTTCGAATTTCGTGACTAATGTTCGCCAAAAAAGAAGATTTCAGCTTATCTGATTCTTCTGCTTTTAACTTGGCCTCGAGCAATTGTTTTGTCCTTTCTTCCACAAGGCTTTCAAGCTCGTTTCTATGCCTGAAAAGTTCATCATTCTGATTTAATATCCGTTCTTTTTGTTCTTCAAGTAGCTGATTGGTTATTTGCAGTTCTTCCTTTTGGTTAATAAGTTCCTCTTTTTGCTGGCTAATTTCTTCCTGCTGTTCTTCGAGTGAATGATTAAGGTTTAAAAGGGTACGGTTACTTTCTTCAAGTTCAAGGGTACGCTGCTTTACCATTTCTTTCAGAATTTTCTGCTGCAGCCTGTGATTTTTTTCGCGGATATAATATGAACCGCCAAACAACGAAACTATAAAAATAAAGGCTGGAATCCTGAACCACCATGTTTTCCACCAATTAGGCTTTATAATAATATGTACCGATGTGCCTGTCTCGTTCCAAACCCCATCGTTGTTAGATGCTATTACCCTGAAAGTATACTCTCCCGGATCGAGATTGGTATAACTTGCAAACCTGCGAGTGTAATCGGTATAAATCCAGTCTTCGTTATACTTTTCCAGTTTATAGGCATATTGGTTGTTTTTTGGTGAAGTAAAATCGGTAGCCGTAAACGCAAAACTAAAATCGTTTTGATTTGCTTTAAGAACAATGCTTTTGCTTTGGCTGATAATCCTGTATAAACCATCTGAATTCCTGGCCATTACAGGGATATTTGAAATAAAAAAATCAGTGATTACCACTTTGGGAATATTATTATTGTACCTGGAATTTTCGGGATTGAAATAATTGAGTTGATTTAAAGATCCAAAAAATAATTTTCCTTTCTTTGTTTTAAACAGGGTTTGATAAGAAATTCCGTTATCGGAAATCACTTCGGCAGTTGAATAATTGATGAATTTATTTTCATCTTTTAATAATTTGCTTATGTTTATTGGTGTAGTAATCCAGATATTGCCTGAATTGTCTTCCTGAATGGACATAACCGAATTGTTTACCATCCTGTTATTTATAGAATAATTTCGCAAAAGATTACCTTTTGGGTCAAGCAAGCACAATCCTTTTGACGCAGTACCCACCCAGATGTTTCCTTGTTTATCGGTGTACACCGACCTGATTTCCTTTTCGGGAAGATTTTTGTAGGCAACAAAATTACTTTTTATACTATCAAACCGGCAAAGGCCCGTCGAAGTGCAAATCCACATATTTTTTTTATCGTCTTCGTAAATGTTCCAGATTTTGCCATCCAAAAGCGAATTTTGATTTTGTCCGTTGTAGCTGAATTTTTTTATTGTACCCTTGTTTTTATCAATAACTAAAATTCCTCCGTTGCTCAATCCCGCCCAGACATTGTTGCGATGATCGACCTTAATGGTATATATCCTGTCGGAAATCAGATTTTTATTTTCACCCTCGGTGTACTGTTTAATTATCCTGCCTGTGTTGTATTCATAACATACCAAACCATTGTCCCATGAATTTATCCACAAGTTCTGATTACTATCAAAATCAATACTTTTAATAATTTTACCCGGAAACTTGTTGCCAAAATTAAATTTTTCAAGATTACCTGTTGTTGTATCTAAGGTAATGATACCCAGACCATCAGTACCAAACCATATTTTTCCCCTTTTATCTTCACTAAAGGATACCGGAAAACTGTAGATTATCATATCGGGCCAAAGATCCTGATAATTATAAGGCCTGAACCTGTTTTTAATGGGATTGTAGTATCCTATTCCACCACTATTGCCGGATATATATAGAATTCCTTGTTTGTCCCTGTAAAAATTCCAGATATTATTTGTACTTACTGATCCTGGTTTGTTTTTATCGTAAATAAAATATTCAAACCGGCCGGTTCTTTTATTCAACCTGTTTATCCCGCCGTTATCTACAGCAATCAATAAATAGTTCCTGTCTTCTTCAATTACATCAATCACGCCAGGCTGATTCAGCCCCTTACCGTCAGGCAAAGCTTTAAAAGTCCCTATTGTTTTCAGGTCAGGATTGTACCCCATCAGGCCTTTCATATAAGAATAAATCCAAATTTTATCCTCACTGTCAATGTATATGCTTTTGTCGCAGTTGCCCAAATCATTTACCCTATTCTTATAATTTAAAAATTCCCCCTTTAAAGGGTTAAACATAAATAAATCAGATGAATAGGCAACTATCCATATTCTTCCTTTTGAATCTTCATCAATTAATCTGCTTACCCAAAGCAGATTATTGTTTTGATTATTTGGAATTGCGAACCTGTCGAAATTTCCACTGGTTTTGTTCCATTTATGCAGGTATCCGTAATTGGTAATAATCCAAAGATTTTTTTGTGCATCTTCGTAAATATCCAAAACATTGTTGGCTGCTAATGAATGGTTGTCAGCGGGCACGTTTCTGTACACAACAAACGAATCCAAATCGCGGTTGTACCTGTTCAGCCCGTCAGCAGTTCCAAACCAAAGGTTATGATCACTGTCTTCGAGTATTCTGTGAACATTGTCGTTACTAATCGTTCCGGGTTTGTTGCTATCGCTTTTATATTTTTTAATCGAATAGCCATCGTACCTGTCGAGCCCTATTTCCGAACCTATCCATAAAAAACCTTCGCTGTCGCGGTAAACACAATTGTTTCTATTGCTCGAAAGTCCATGTTCAGTGGTCAGGTATTCAAAATTATAATCAATCCCCTTGTTTTGTGCGTAAAAGAAATGGTGGACGGATAAGAAAAATAACAGAATTATATATTTGAATTTTCCCCGGTGCATCGTAACAATTTGATATAAAAATAAACTTTTGTAAGACAAACCCAAATCAATTTACAAAAAACCACTTAAAATTTATGATTTCTTTTTTGATCCCGCCGCGGGTTACTGTCAATTTGAAAATTTACTTTTTCCTAAATAATGAATGTTGCAGCAGTAGAACAGGCTGATTTAAGAAATTGTAAGTATTTAAAAATTTTACTACCTTTCAAATCAATAAAATGAAATTGCCTGTTAACTTTTATGCAATGAAAACGATATTGGCCCTGTTCTTTGTTATTATGCTTTTTATTGGTTCTGACCACGAAAAGCTTATCCGTTTTACAGGTAAACCTGAAATTTTCACCACCGATAAATTGGGCAACATTTATATTTATTTTGACAGCCAGGTTGTAAAATACACCCCCGAAGGCATAAAAACTGCCACCTTCACCAGTTATGAAACCGGGAAACTGTATTTTCTTGATGCCAGCGACCCAATGCAGTTAATGCTTTTTTATAAAGATTTTAACCAGGTGCAGTTTCTCGATAACAGGCTCAACCAGCTTGGTAAACCTCTTTTTCCGGATATTATAGATTTTTCAGCAGTCTCGTCCATTTGTAAATCAAGGCAGTTTGCGGTCTGGATGTGCGATGAATACCAGAACAAGCTGATACATTACGGATTTAACCCTTCAAAAATTTTATGCAGCATTAACCTCGAAAATTCTGATATTGCCGCGGCTGAAGTTACTTACATGCTCGAATCTGGCAATGAAGTGTATCTTTATGCTAAAAACAAAGGTATTTGGGTATTTGACTACACCGGCACCCTGACAAAAAAAATAGATTTGGTGGCAGATAAACATTTCCAGATAAGAAACAACCAGCTCATTTATAGCCACAATGGTAAAATAATCCTTTTTAACCTGCAAGATGGTAAGTCTGATACTATTATTCCCCCTCATTACAAAAGTTTCGACCTGGCCAGGATTGAAAATGGAAATATTTATGTATTAAATTACGATTCGTTGAAAATATTCAGCAGTGAATAATTTTGCACTTGTTTTAAAGTATATTAGAAAGCAGGTTGGTTTGGAAAGAAATTTGTAATGTATTGTTTTAATAACTTTAAACAGTAGTTATATTTGTGGTAGAGAAGGTTCAACAGCATTATTTTAGGGAAATTCCCGGATAAAAATGCTATCTTTGTAATGGATAAAAACAATATAAATATCTTATGATACGGATTTTGACCAACATTTTGGTTTTAACTCTTTTGTGTAACCAGGTATTTGCCCAGCAGAGTGCAGCCGAAATGGAAAAAATGCTGCAAACTGCACAGGGAAAAGATAAATTCAATTTGCTGTACAAAATTGCAAAGTCGTACCTAGGCAATGACAATAAAAAAAGCATACAATACGGAAAGCAGGCGCAGGATCTGGCTACAGAGTTAAATGAAAAATCAAAAATTGCAGATGCTTTGAATATAACAGGCAGTGCTTACTTTAACGATAAAAACTACAAAAATGCTTTAAAATGCTATGAACAGGAACTTGGAATCAGGTCAGGATTGAAACAGGAAAGTTCGCGGGTGAAAACCCTTTTTAATATCGGTTCAGTTTATGAAGCCTGGGAGAAATATCCGAAAGCTATGGAATACTACAAATTAGCGATAGAATCTGCTAAAAAAATTAAATCAACTCAGGTAGCTTACAAGGCTTACGAATCGCTAATCAGGATTTATTATATCGAAAAAGACTTTAAAAAAGCTTTTGAAGAACTCAGATCGTATATGAATTATAAATCTGAAACAAAGCTGGCCATTGAAGGGAAAAAGATTTCGGTGCTCGAGACCCAGTACGAAGAAGAGAAAAAAGCACATGAAAAGAAAATTGAGGAATTAAGGCAAAAGGACAGCACTATTACCCAGGTAAAAACGGAGAAAGAAATTCTGGTTAAAGATACCATTGTTAAAAACAAAGCCATCCAGGAAAAAGAAAAAACAATTAAAAAAAGCAAGGAAGAAATAAAACGCCAGCAACAATGGATTACGGCATTTATAGTTTTTTTTGTAGTAATAGCCGTATTTTCAATTTTACTTTACAAATTGTACCGCGACAAGAAAAAAGCCAACATAAAACTAGCATTCCAAAATGCTGAAATAATTGAGCAAAAGGAAGAAATTATTGCCCAATCGGAACAATTACTTGCATCGAACAAAAAACTGAGCGAACAACATGCCGAAATTCTGGAACAAAAAATGCAAATTACCGACAGCATAAGGTATGCGAGCCGTATACAGGGAGTAATGCTTCCACAGCAGGATCTGCTCAATGAAATATTCAAGGAATATATGGTTTTATGGCGGCCGCAGGAAATTGTCAGTGGCGATTTTTATTGGGTAAAACAAATTAAAAATTTTGTCATTTTTGCAGCTGCCGACTGCACCGGACATGGAGTACCAGGAGCTTTTATGAGCATGCTCGGAATTTCGTTCCTTAATGAAATTATTTCGAAAAGCAGGTTCGACAAATCGAACGAAATACTGAATATCTTACGTAAAAGGGTGAAAAAAGCTTTAAACCAGACCGGTAAGATAAACGAAGCTACTGATGGAATGGACATTGCCATGTGCATTCTCGATACCGAAAACAATATTTTACAATATTCCGGGGCTTATAATCCGCTTTACCTTATCAGGGACAACCAATTGCAGATTTTTAAAGCAGATAAACAACCCATTGCCATTTACCCGCGCGAAAAAGACTTCACCTACAATGAAATTGAAGTTCATACCGGCGACGTACTCTACATATTTTCCGACGGGTACATCGACCAGTTTGGCGGTGAACATAACGAAAAACTTAAGGGCTACAGGTTCAGGCAATTGCTGCTTGATATCCACCAAAAGCCAATGAAAGAGCAAAAAATAGCTTTGAACACTTACATCGAAAACTGGATTGGCAAAAACAACAGCCAAACCGATGATATAATGGTTTTTGGGATAAGGATTTAGCTGAATTTAAAAATTCCTGAGCTTATAAACTTTGTTTGCATGGTATATTGGAAACAAAAATCTAATTTTGTTTAAAAGGTATTAATTTTCAATTATGGAACCCTATCTATTATCGAATACGAACTGGAAAAATGTGAAAGACCAGCACTACGAACTGGCCATTTTGCCCTGGGGCGCCACCGAAGCCCACAACTATCATTTACCCTATGGATCCGATAATATTGAAAATGAGCATATTGCCAAGGAATCGGCCCGGCTTGCCTGGGAGAAAGGCGCACGGTTTGTTGTTTTGCCCGGAATTCCTTTCGGGGTGAATACCGGACAGCACGATATTAAACTCGATATTAACCTGAACCCTTCCACGCAAATGGCCATTCTTGTTGATATACTTACAGTGCTTAACAGGCAGGGCATTTATAAATTCATGATTTTAAACGGGCATGGCGGAAACGATTTTAAACAAATGTTACGCGAACTCGGGCTCAGGTTTCCTAAAATGTTTCTTTGTACCTGCAACTGGTACCAATCTGTAAATAAAGCCCTGTATTTCGACAACGATGGCGACCATGCCGACGAAATGGAAACCTCCATGCTTATGTACCTTGTTCCGAAACTGGTTTTACCACTTTCCGAAGCCGGTAATGGAAAAGCACGAAAGGTAAAAATTGCCTCTTTAAACGAAAAATGGGCCTGGGCCGAACGTCGGTGGTCATCCGTAACAAAAGATACAGGCATCGGCGATCCTTCCCTGTCTAATCCCGAAAAGGGAGAAAAATATTTCAATGCAGTTTGCGGCAAGGTATCCACATTAATTGTTGAACTCTGCCAGGCAAATATTGAAAGTCTTTACGAAGATTGAAAGTACTTGAATTTCATTTAAATACAGGATAATTTCATATCGGGAAAAATATTAATCACCTTTCATATGAAAACCAATGTTGTAATTTTAGTTTTGATTTCCATATTTGCTTTTTCTTGTAAAAAAGAGAATCAAAACCCTGGCCTGCTTCCTGAGTATGAATCAATAATTGGTGATTGGGAACCATTAACTTTAAGCTACGATAGTATGGGGGTAAGAGTAGAAAAATCAATCCCTTATCAAAAACTGGAAATTGATAATACGTTGTCATATAAAATCTATTTAGATACCAACAATCCGGCTATAGAAAACGGTTCTATAAAACTTATTTCGCAAATCAATAATAAACCTGAAATTTATTTTAATGCTGTTTATCCCATTTTCAGTTCATTTGCTGGTTCACATATATTTGATTTTTCAAATGTAATTATTGATTCAATCAGCAACAATCAAATGGTTTTGATTAGAGTAGATCAAATCTTTTATGAAAATGCCGAATATAGTTTTAAAAGAAGGTGAAAATAATTTTACTTTGTGGTTTAGTATTTCACCATTTCGACTAATCAATTATATAACGGGTGATTACATTTTTAAATAGTCAATTGTTCATTTCAAATTCTAACCTTATGAAGAAAATTAGTGTAGCTTTTTATCTGGCATTTTTCTTAAATATTTTTTGTTCCGCACAAAACATTAGCGAGTGGCGCGAAGAAAACCGTACAGGAATTTCGGCCGAAACCGGTCTTTTAAAATCATGGCCTGCCGATGGGCCCAAATTGTTATGGACAAATCTTGAACTTCATAAAGGCAATTCATCAGTTTCGTTTGGAAATAACTCAATTTATATAACCGGGACAAAGGATTCGCTTGATTTTCTTTTTGCCCTTGATATGAATGGAAAAATTCTCTGGCAGGTTCCGATGGGCAGGGCATGGAACGAATCTTTCCCTGAAAGCAGGGCAACGCCAACTGTTGAAGGCAACAGGGTGTATACCTGCAGTGGACTTGGCGATTTGGCCTGTTTTGATGCTGTTTCGGGTAAAAACATCTGGACCTGCAAAGCCAGTGAAATGAACAAAGGTACTTTCGGCAGATGGGGAATAGCAGAGTCTCTTTTAATTGATGGCGATAAAATTTACTTTTCGCCGGGCGGACCCGAAACCATGACCATAGCCTTAAATAAAACCAACGGTGAAATTATCTGGAAATCGGCTTCAATAAACGATAAACCTGGTTATGTATCGCCAATCCTGGCCAGCTATGGCGGTAAAAAAATGCTCATCAACGTGTCAATGAACAATGTATTTGCAGTTGATGTCTCAAATGGAGAAATACTCTGGAAAGTGCCCCACAAAGTTCCTGCTAATTTTAATCCAAGATGGGAATTCATTAAATGTGTAACACCGGTTTTTGACAATGGCAAAGTTTATACTACAGGCGGTTACGATACCGGTGGTATGATGCTAAAAATTGCCGATGATGCAAAAAATGCCGAAGTACTGTGGACCGACAGTGTTTTGGATGTTCACCATGGAGGCGTGGTACTCCTCAATGGTTATATTTATGGTTCGAACTGGTTAAATAACGCAAACGGAAATTGGTGTTGTATTGATTGGAACACAGGGAAAAAAATGTGGGAAGAAAGCTGGAATTGCAAAGGTTCAATTATTTCGGCCGAAGGAAAACTTTATATTTACGACGAAAAAAAAGGTTTTGTAGGGTTGTTGAATGCAAATCCGGAAAAATTCGACCTTATAAGCAGTTTTCAGGTTAAACAGGGCGATGCAGGGCCTTTTTGGGCACACCCTGTTATCCATAACGGGATACTTTACTTAAGGCACCAGAATGCTTTAATGGCGTACGATATTAAGGAAAAGTAAGCTTAAACTGCTTAACTGTACCAGTTGCGTTGCCGAACTAGTTTTCCGTTTAAAATGGAATTTGCAATGTTTACATTGTTAACAACTTGAAAATCAAACATTCCAACGCAAATAAAATCGGCACCATTTTCAAAGGCAAATTTAAAGCCTTCTTCCGGTTTTATGGCCCCGGCAGCAAGGACTTTAAAAGCAAACCAGGGTTTGTTCACTGTTTTCATAAATGCCGCGGTCTGGTCAGGGAATAAATCAAAAATATTGTCGTGAAATAGCTGATGATCGTCAGAGTTTCCCGAATCGACTGAAAATTCCTTCCTTGTAGCCAGGGGTTGTGCCGACCAGTACTTGTCGTGGTGGAAAGTTTTCACATAAAAATCAGGGTTAAAGCCTTCTTTTTCGCACATCATGGTTACCTGAAGGGAATGTGAGCCCACGCCGGCAGGAAATCCTTGTTTTTTAATGTATTCAATCACTTTTCCCACCTGATCAATCCTTCCTTCTTTAACCATGGTATCACCCACCCCACCCTGGATATAAATGGCATCGGCGCCGTTTTTTATAGCCAGATCAATGTTGGAGTATAAATCTTTTTCTTCGGGATAAGCCTGGCAAATGGAAAACATTTTACTGTCGTATTCTTTTTTATAACGATTCAGCAATGGATAAAAATGGTGGGTCATAAATGTGGCATTAATACCTGCTTTTTCAGCAAGATGAAGGGTTTCAAACACTTTCTGGTTGGTATTGTAGGCTTTAAAAAGCGGCGAAACATAAAGTAAATCGCGAGAATGAGACCACCCTCCTATAAGATTGCATCCTATGATGAGTCTGCTTAGTTCGAGGTTTTTTAGTTTACCTTTCGGCAATTCACCTTTCAAATCTTTAAGATCTACTTCATTTGTTTTTATGGTTGCCCCTGAAAATGAATCAATGCTTAAATCTTTAATGTTACGGAGCGAAGTAAAGGCAAATGCACCGAAAATTGGCACTGTTCCGAAAGCTTTCAACAATTCACGCCTTTTGTTTACACCTTGTTCAGGAATTTCTTCAAGAATTGGAGCAGCTTTTTCTATCACTTTAACGGGTCGCAATACTGAATAAATTTTCCCAATTCCAAAAATCCGTCCGGTCGGATAAAGACCCAGCATTACCAGCATCAACAATTCAATGAGATTTTTACTTACGATGTAATAGCTTCCTTCGTTATGGCTAAAACTCATGCCTCCAAACGGGGGATTGGCAGTATAATAAAGCAGTAAGAGAAATGCACCGCCAAATGCAGCCCACCGGTCGAAAACACCCAAAATAAGTGCAGCTCCGCCCAGGAACAATCCCCAGACATTCAAAAAATCTGTAACCTTTAACAATTCAGGAGAAGAAGCAAGGTATTTAAAAATCCCTGAGAATACTCCTTCGGCTGAATCGAGGAAGCTTGCAGATGTCCAACCGGGGGTATATAGTTTCACCAGCCCTTCGTAACAAAAATGCCATCCAATGGCCAGCCGGATGACAATGAGAACTAAAACCAGGATTCCGGCATTTGAAATTTTAATTTTAGACGATGATTGCATTGCAGTATTTGATTAAAATTAGGATGAATACAAATTTAGGTTAAATAAAAGAAATATTTAAAACTACCTGAAGCCGTTGTTGTCTCTTTAGATTCTGAATGGCAGCATTTTTTCTATTTTGTATAATGCGATAAATAAGCATAAAAAAAGCCGGAAAAGTTATCCGGCCATTTTATTATTTTATTTCTGAAATATTTTCATTGTTCAGGCTGTTCTGCAGTTTACTTTTCCTGCGACCATAAAAGAAGTAAATTAAAAGTCCCAGCCCGAACCAGATAATAAGCCTTAACCATGTATCAAAAGGCAGGGAAGCCATTTGGGCCAGGCAAATGAGAGCTCCTAAAATAGGTAATACAGGTACCCAGGGTGTGCGGAAAGGTCTTTCAATATCCGGGCGTGTTTTACGCAATACTATGATTCCAATGCAGACAATTACAAAAGCAAGCAGCGTACCAATTGAAACAAGTTCACCCAGAATACTGATGGGTAAAATTCCGGCAAAAATCATGGCAACAGAACCAGTAATAATTGTACTTACATAAGGAGTTCTGAATTTTGGGTGTACTTTTGAAAAAACGGCAGGTAATAATCCGTCTTTCGACATGGTATGGAAAATCCGGGGCTGTCCAAGGAGCATCACCAGTATAACGGAACTCAGTCCGGCAAGGGCAGCGATTTTAATTATTATTCTTAACCAGTTGTATTCGCTTCCCATGGCATCAACAGCAAGCGCTATAGGAGCGGGTACATTCAGAAATTTATAACTTACAACCCCTGTTAAAACTATCGCTACCAATATGTAAAGTATTGTCGAAATACTGAGTGACCCCATAATTCCAATCGGCATATCACGTTGGGGATTTTTTGCTTCCTGTGCTGCCGTTGAAACCGCATCAAACCCAATGTAGGCGAAGAAAATTACCGCTGCTGCCCGCATTATTCCTCCCCAGCCAAAGTGCCCCCAGGCTCCTTCCTGTTCAGGTATGAAAGGATGCAGATTGGCGGATTTAATATAGGCAAAACCCAGCGCAATAAATAGTATAATAACCGACACTTTTATAATTACCATGATATTGTTAAAATTGGCACTTTCTTTTATACCGACTATAAGTAAAAGACTAATAACAGCAATAATAAACATGGCCGGAAGGTTAATAACTGAAGTTACAGTAGGCAGTGTATGCCAGTCGATTCCATTATTTGTGAGGAATTCTATTATTTGACTGGTTTTCGGAAACCAGCCGGCATCAATTCCGGGAAGGTTCGCTGGAATTTCCAACAGTATCTGTCCGCGGGCAGCTGTAAATTCAGGTGGAATATTTATCCCTATCTGCGAAAGCAAACTTACCATGTAACCCGACCAACCAACAGAGACCGTCGAAGCCGCAAAAAGATATTCAAGAATTAAATCCCAGCCTATTATCCATGCCAGGAACTCGCCCAGTGTAGCATAAGCATAGGTATATGCACTGCCCGAAATCGGGATCATCGAGGCAAATTCAGCATAACACAGCCCGGCAAAAGCACAGGCAAGCCCTGATACCACAAACGATAAAACAATGGCAGGGCCAGCATATTGAGCGGCTGCTTGTCCGGTTAAAACAAAAATACCTGCTCCTATAATTGCGCCAATTCCAAGGGTGGTCAGGTTTGTGGCGGTTAAGGTTTTTTTAAATCCCTGCGTCGATTCCTGCGATTCCGAAAGAATCTGGCTCACGGATTTGGTTTTAAATAGGTTATATTTCATTGCAAAATTTTATAAGATTAGTTGGTTCATGCCTTAATTTATCATGCTAAAGATGAATATTATTTTCAAGTTCAACAAAAAAAATAAATGCTTTATAATCCTGAATTTGTATTCTTTATCTTCATTGAAAAATTTTATCTGGTACTATTCTTTCACAAAAATTTCCCTGAATTTTTTACCTTGCTGGTTTAGCACAATAAAGTACAAACCAGGCTTGAACCCTGCAATTTCAAGGGTATAGTTTTGTCCGTTAATGTTTTCAATTTGTGCCACCAATTCGTTTTTATAATTATAAACCAAAGCCCTGGCATTTTTAAAATCCGTATCTTCAAGGCTGATTATTAAATAATTGTGAGCCGGGTTTGGAAAAACTTTCAGGTTTAAATACTTATTTGATTTCATTTTCTCCACCGAGTTTGGATCGCAATTGCCATCGGAAGTAAATGGATCAAACCACCTGATACAATCTTTTAACTCTTCGGATGGCGCTGCATTATCCACATCACGGCACAGCCATACACTTACATTGCTATTATTGCTGCATTTGGGGGTAATGGCAAATCCTTCTATATTGGCGTTGGAGGAGGGATTTGAAATATAATATTCGTTTAGCTTCACAAATTTCCGGTCCGAAACATTTACGGAAGTGGTATTTAAATCGGTTACTTCCAGGAAATTATTATCGGGGTTACTCTTCCACATATTATGCAGAATGTATAAAAGTCCCGTTGAACGGTCGAATTCAAGATCACAGCTTTCACTTTTATTTGTAAAATATTTACCAACAAAGGCAAAATCATCATTTACTTCCGGGTTAAGATCAAATACCCAGATAAGTCCGAAATCCTGGCTGGCTACAAACATTAACCCACCCATTCCTTTTGCTGATACATATAAATTTCCGGTTTGTTCGCTTATAAATCCAATTGCAGTAAGAAATTCATCCGGAACAAATGCTATTCCTTCGGGCCCTGAATTACCAGTATTCGCCATGGTTGACGGGGGATTTAGCAAATTCCAGCTGTTCACCTCCGAAACTGATGAAAAGTCGGCATTATAGACGTATTTTCCAATCTGGTAATTGTTTTCGTCCACCACAAAAAATTCCTGCTTCGAAAAGTCAGCCTGCGTTATATCTTCAGGCCCACCATTAATATCCGCGTTGGCAATTTGATAAAATGAATTATTCCCTGTATTAAGCTCAAGTACTCTGAGTTTTCCATTGTCCTGTACCATAAAAAGCCTGTTTAACAGCGAATTCCAGTGCATTCCGCTTAAATCATTAAGTCCGTTCTGATTCATCACCAGTGTCAGGTTAGTAGCCTGCTCCCAGTTTTCTGACGGCCATGCGGACTGTGACCTGGAATTACTATAAAAGAAAAAAGAAGGAATTAAAAGGACAACTAATTTCAATCTTGTCATTAGCGTGAAAATTAATCAGTTCTACTATTTTCAGGATATTTTTAAGTACCCTGTCAGGTCCGAAAGATAAATCTTATTTATTTTCAGTCCTAATCCAATTAAACTATTTAATTTTCAGTTAGTATAAAATCGAAGAAACTTAATCTTTTTTGGGATAAAATCTGAATAGCAATCGTTGCTTATTTTAAATTAATCCGTAATTTTAGTTTGCTGATTCTAACTTTAAAATAAAAATTTATTATGAAAAGTGCACTGGTTAAATGTATAATGGTTGTGATTGTTTTTGGATTTGCCTGTAACAGGTCAACAGAAAATAATAATGTCAATAATTCGGATTCTTTAAATTTAACAAATTCAAATACTGAAAGTTACGATTCAATTTTGGCAAAAAAATATGGAGCCGATCAATACGGGATGAAAAAATACATTTTCGCCTACCTTAAAAGTGGTCCGAATCGCTCACAGGATTCAGCGGAAGCTGTAGCGATTCAAAAAGGGCATATGACTAATATTCAAAGGCTTGCAAATGAGGGCAAACTTATTCTTGCCGGTCCGTTTTTAGATGATACAGAAATCAGGGGAATTTTTATATTCGATGTTGAAAGTATTGATGAAGCAAGAGATTTAATCAATACTGATCCTGCAGTTAAATCGGGCAGACTTATAATGGAACTTCATCCATGGTATGGCTCAGCCGGTTTGATGGAATTAAACAAAATTCATAAAAAAATAAGCAGGGATAAGTTTTAGCTAAAGTTCCAAACCTTTTAAAATAAATCTGACACTAGCAGGTAACCTAAAATACAGGTTAAAAGTGCTGCCCCGGCGAGTAAAATGGCCCTGAGCCGGTATTGGTCAAGCAACTCGTGTTCAGCTTTATCAGAAATAAAAAGTGGAAATCTTGAATTCCTGAAAACAGGTTTTCCGTTTTCTCTTCCGGTAACTTCGCCAATTACATAAATTTCATCGCCGGTTTCAAGAAATTTTTCCGTATATCGCAGACTTTTTTCAAACAGGAAACCTTTACTTTTTTGCTGGTATTTCTCCAAAACCGATTTTTGGTTTTCATCGGCTGGATTAAAAATCCCTGAAGAAACTTTTCTGTCGGTTTTTAGTAAAATTTCAGCATTGCTAATATCCAGCAGGGCAATACCACTTCCGTCATCAACCCCAAAAATTGTATGTTTTTTATCATTTATAATTGAAACATAGGACGAGCCATGTCCGTGACTTTTTTTCTGCTCAACCAAAAATTGGTAGTATACACAATCTTTACCCGAAAAAGGGCTTTTAAGCTGATCTCCCAGGGCAACCACCCTGCCTTTTATTTCGTTTAAGCCTTCATTTAGAAAAGCAATGGCTGAAGTTTCTGTTTTAAGAATAAGTTGGTAGCGTTTAACATTAATATAAATGAAATAGCCAATTATTGACAGTACCACAATTAAAATAACCAGAATGATGTATAAACCTTGCATATCTGTTTTGATTTAGTTAAAATTTGAATCGAAATAACGAAGTTAATAAAAAAAACATTCTGTTGTTGGGGCTAAATGTTTTTTTATAAAATGGAATATTTTTTATTAAAAAAGAGATAAATCAAAATTTGTAAATTAACGCAAATTCAAAATGGGTTCTAAATTAAAATTTAGAAGTAATGAGCGGCTCCTTAAAAAAAATGTTCAATAACACAAATTTTTTTTTTGAACATATTAGTTTTTTTCATTTATAATACTTACATTTGATCTGGTTAAAAAATGCAAAACATTTATAATCAGTTTTTCATGCTTTAACCTTAATTAATTTAACAAATTTTCAGGGTGCAGCCTTAAAACCAATTTGGTTTTATCAGGGTATAGTATTATATTTGTGCGAACAAATTAAGGTTATTGTTTGAAAATTTGTCCCATTTTCCTCATAAATACCTGCTTAACAGATGATTGTCGGGAAGTCAAATTTTAAAAAAGGATTGAATTTTACAAACAAGTATTTAACCTGTTAAATTCAATCGGATGAGAAACCTGAAAGACAAATTATTGATTGAGCAACTCGACCGGAAATTCGAAAAGCTTTCGCGAATAGAAGAAGTGCTTATCCCTACCGAAGGGTGGGTTTACTCGGTACGTACTGCTTTAAAGATGACATTGCGTCAACTTGGGGCAAAAATGGGTATTACAGCCCAAAGTGTGAAAGAAATTGAAATGAGGGAAAAAGTCGGTTCGATTTCTATCAATACCTTAAAAGAAGTGGGAAATGCACTTGAAATGAAGCTTGTATATGGTTTTATTCCACGCGATAAAACACTTGAGATGATGATTGAGAGAAGAGCTTATGAAATTGCCGAAAAAATAGTTATGCGCACTTCGGCCACCATGGTACTCGAAGATCAGCAGAATACCAAGGAAAGAATAACAAATGCAATATTAGACAGGGCCAGGGAAATTAAAAACGAAATGCCAAAATACCTATGGGATTAGTCTTTGAAAACACAGCCTCACAAACCGCCTTAGACGAAGACGAAAAAGAGGGTTTATTGGTCAAGTCCATTACCACAAGGTATGAACTTGACGAATTTGAGCAACAAAACATTGAACATGCCATTAAATGGTCGATGCACAAACTATTTAAGGTGAATAAAATCCTAACGGAGAAATTTGTATGCCGTTTGCATAAAAAAATGTTTGATCAAACCTGGAAATGGGCAGGTGAATTCCGCAAGACAAATAAAAACATTGGGGTTGATAAATACCGGATAGGTATTGAACTTAACCAGCTTTTAAGCGATTGCAGGTATTGGGTTGCAAATAATACTTATAACGCAGATGAAATAGCCATACGATTAAAACACAGAATAGTAAAGATTCATCCTTTTCCAAACGGAAATGGGCGTCATTCCAGATTACTTGCCGATATTTTGGTTGAACATGGTTTTGGTAAACCTCCATTTAGTTGGGGTAGTCACCATATGGCATGTTCAAAAACCGTTAGAAAAGAATATCTCGATGCGCTTTTCCAGGCCGACCGCGAAAATTACGAACCATTGATTAAATTTGCCCGAAAATAAGAGGTTTTGAAAATATTACCAAGGCAAAATAAATTAGTTGAATTGGATTTCTATTGTATGGATCTCGCCAGAACAAAGATATCTGACCTTATAACCATAATAATCACAGATTTTTTTTACAAGTGATAGCCCTATTCCTAAAGAATCGTTGTTGGAAGAAGCTTTGGAAAACCTTTCAAAAAGCAGTTCAGGATCAAAGTTTAGTTTTTGACCTGTATTACGGATTAAGAAAGAACCTGGTTTCATTTCAATTAACAGTTGGCCATTTTCAATATTATGCCTGACTGCATTTTTTACCAGGTTGGTAAAAAGTATGTCTGCAAGTTCAGGATTCATTTTAACAACGGGCTCACCAGAGATTTCAAGATTTACATTTATCGATTTGGCTTCAATAAAATCTTCAAAAAGCTCAAGTTTTTCATGGGTCAACTTTTTTAAATCGATATTTTGCTTTGCAGGAAATTGGTTGTGTTCAAGCTTTGTAAACAGGGTAAGGGCTTTTATTACTTTCGAAAGCCTGATGGTTTCGTTTTTTATTTCGCCCGCAAGTTTCATCTGGTTTTCGTTCGACGCAATATCCTGCAGAACCAGGTCAGCTTTTGTACGGATTATTGCAAGGGGAGTTTGCATTTCGTGTGTGAGATTGCCTGTGAAATCTTTTAAACCCTGGAAATCGGAACTTATTTTGTTTATCATTTTATTCAGCACTTCGTTGAGCTGGTTGAATTCGATAATCATTGATTCCGTAAAATCAAGCTTTTCGGGAGATGAAATATCAAAATGATGGATTTTATCAATGGTTGAAAAAAATCGGACCATATCCTGCCAAAAAAATACCTGTAAAGAAAATAAACGGCCAGCAGGAAAACAATAACAATAAGGGTTATAGTGATAGCAATCTGTTCAATAAGGTAATCGGATTGTATGGTGGACTTATAAATTGAAATTTTAAAAACATGTTGGTTGTATTCGTGGAAAAAACTAATGCATTTGTAAGGGGTATATTTTTTTTCCGGGTTATCGAATACAAGGGTATCAGAAAACTGAATTTTTCTTACGTCATTTGGTTTTGCCAGTTCAATTTTCACCAATCCCCCGGTAACAAAAACCGCCCTTTCGAAATTTTCGCCCAGGTGCAGTAAATCATGCGAAATACGATACATTTGGTCAGTAAGCTCATTTTTAACATTATTTTCTTCGAGCCTCTTTACCAACTGGTAAATAACCACGCCACTTATAAAAAATGTAAATAAGGAAACCGTGATATAATAGAGGGTGGTTTTTGTCAACAATTTCATTTAAATCAGGATTTTAAGAGGTGAATAACGGGTATAATATCAATCGGTGATTTGGAATTTATAACCAATCCCGTAAATTGTCTGTATATATTCCTGTAAACCATGCTCCTGAAGTTTTTTGCGGAGGTTTTTAATATGCGCATATACAAAGTCGTAAGAATCAGCCATATCTATGCTATCGCCCCATAAATGCTCGGCTATGGTTTCTTTGTCAATTACCCTGTTGCTGTTTGAAATAAAAAACAACAACAAATTGAATTCTTTTTTTGTAAGATCAAGATATTCTTCATTGGCTTTTATTTTAAATTCATCGGGATAAATGGTAAGATTGCCTGCTTCAATTATGTTGTTTCCACCAAAATTCATTCTTCTTATCAGCGATTTAATCCTTGCATTTAGTTCAGCCAGGTCGAACGGTTTTACCAGGTAATCATCTGCCCCGAGGTTTAGTCCGGCAATACGATCGTCAATGGTATCGCGGGCTGAAATGATGATAATTCCTGTTTGGGCATTTTCTTTTTTTATAAGTTTTATAATGTCGAAGCCTGATCCATCAGGAAGGTTAATATCTACCAAAGCACAGTTGTACTTGTAAACGGATACTTTTTCTATGGCATCTTTATAATTATTTGCAGTTTCACAAACAAATCCATTCAACCTGCAATAGGATGCAATGGAATCAGCCAGGCTTAATTCATCTTCAACCAGTAATATTTTCATTGAAATATTTTAATAATTAAAATATCATACGAAGATAAGCTTTCTGGATAATAAATCTGAAAGATTATAATACCATGTGTTTGGCACGAAACCAATTTAAATTTTAGATTATTGCATTTGAACAATAATTTATGAGGTTTATGCAGAAGTTTTATAAAGCATTTTTGCAATTTTAATTTAAAAAATTACATTTACCGCGAATTTGTTTTCACCGTTCACATTAGCGGTTAATCCTGAAAAGAAATTAAACTGTCATTCAAAATAACTGGTAGAAATAAAATTTTCTGATTATTATTTGGCAATTTGTAAAAATTAATACATTTATCGAAAAAAAAAATCTTAATAATTGACTTATGAAAACCAATAAACCAAAGGTAATCAAGGACTTTGAAAAACTTGAACCTGAAATACAGGAGCAAATAAAATTGCTATATCCCGATGGTTTTTACAACCACCTGGTGTATTACACCAATAAAGAAGGATTAAGCGTATCAGCCCTGCCCTTTGAAACAGATGACAGATACTACCTTGTACGGATGACGGTAAACCAGGCCAAAGCAATTATCGAAGAGGAAGAGGAAGAATACGATTTGGATGGCAATTTAAAAGATGAAGCGAAGGATAAGTACGATGAAAAGTTTTCGGATATGGATTACCTGTCTGAACAAATTTCTGACCAGGATGTGGAAGATGAAGAGTAGTTTCCCTGGTTATTGAAATAATTCATTGGCTGTAACATAATAATTTTCAGAATGTAATGTAAATCAAACCAACCCAAATATTTTATTCTTTCCTATTAAGAATTAGCAATTTACCCTATACCATACCCAAATGCATTTCCGGATTCAATCCGGATTTTTTTTTCCTTAGCTTAAAGGACTTTAAAAACTTTAAAAAAAATCACCTCGCGTTGCAGAAACCTTATCTGGACGCGAGGTGAAAGTTTTTATCAAATTTACCAATACAGTGCTGGAATTATGAAAAATCTGGATTTAACTTATTGCCCTCCGTTTTATCTTTCGCAATTGCATTAGTTAGATAAGCTGAAAGCAGGCTGCTGAAATTCTCACCCCCTTGAACCAAAAAATCCGGCGTAACTTTTACATTGCCCAAAGCTATTTGCTTTGCAATTTCAATGGCGGTTACCCCCTGCTGGCCTACTGCTTTATTCTGAAGTTCGTAGGCTTTAGCGGTAGCTTCTCCCATTGCAAGTATTTTAGTCCCTTCTGCTTCGCCTTTGGCTTTTATCCCTTTGGCTTCCCCTTCGGCTTTCAATCGGATGCTTTCGGCCTCGGCTTCAGCAAACTTAATGGTTTTCTGCTTGTTTTGTTCGGCAATTTTCACTCCAATTTCAGCCTCCACAAGGTTTTTTTGCTGGTCGGCTTCGGCCCTTGTTTTTTCCATGGCAATGCGGGTTTGTTCGGCGCGTTGCTGGTCTTCGTACATGGTTTGTTGTTGCTGGGCGATAATTTTTTTAGTTTGAATGTCCATTAAATCCTGTGGAAGATTTATCTGGCAAATTAAAACAGAAACGCATTCTACATGGTATTTTTCCAGTTCTTCTTTTGCCCTGAATTCTGCTTTTCTCTGTTCCTCCTGCCTGTCCTGCATAAAATTCATGGCCGAGGTGGATGAAGCCTGGTTCCGGAAACTCGAATCAATCATCGGGTGAATAACATGAATTACAAGGTTTTCGACCGATCCGATTTTAGCAACCATATAGGGCGCCTGGTCGGGCCTGATGCGTATGACTACTTTTACCGAAACATTAATTGAAAAACCATCTCTTGAGATAACCTTTAATGGATCAAAACGGGTTTCTTTTGAATCGTCCCAATCGATTGTGATGTTTGTTGTATCAACAATATAGGCCATATAAGCCCTGCGGTTAAGGTAATAAAAACCCGGCCCTGCCACTTCCTGTTGTATCCCTCTAAAACCTTTTGGAACAACATATCTTTCAATTCCCAGATCCAATCGTTTTTCCAAATCTTTCACTTTCGAAGAAAGATCAGCTGAAGTAGTCTCATCTACAGCTTTTTTAACATGAACGGGTTCTTCACCCACATTGGATACAACCACGGCAACCTGTCCACGCTCCACAACAGCCACGTCGTCGAGTTCAATTTTAAAAATCATGGGGTTGATATAGTAAGTTCCAGGCTTAAGTACATCGAACTGAGGACCACGCTGGCCGCCTGTACTCAGAAATTTGGATGCATCCTGGTAATCATTATGTCCAACCACCGACTTGGCCACATATTCGTTTTCAGGTAAGGGTTCACCATCCAGAGCTGTAATAAGGCCCACTTTTCGTGGAGGAATAACAGAAGCCTCCCTTATTTCAATTTTAAAAAGATCAAGGTTAATTCTGTAAGTACCAGGCAAAAGGATTTCAATCTGCGGCCCTTTTTGTCCGCCATTATTTAGAAAAATCTGCCCGTCTTCAAAATTGGCATGCCCGATTACTTTTTTAGCGAGAAGTCTGCCTGGAGGGATAGGTTCACCGTCCATTGAAGTAATTATGCCAATATTTCCTTTATCGATCAGGACTGCCGGTACATTTTTAATTTTAAACAGTACTGGGTTAATTCTGTAAGTTCCGGGAGGGAGAATTTGGATCTGGGGCCCTTTCTGACCGCCATTCAAAAGAAATTTTTCCCCATCCTGAAATGCGTTATGGCCTTCTACCACTTTTGCAAAGATTTTACCAGGAGGAACCGGGTCGCCATCGATGGATTCGATGACACCCACTTCGTTTTCACCGATAACTGTAAACCTGTATTTTTTAACTGCATATAAAAAGGGGATTAACAAATGTAAACCGGGCCCAAGTGTCCGGGCCTGTATCCCAATTTCATTTTTCTGTGCAATAACCCTTCCCTGGGGCATTTTCCTCCCAAAATACCTGCGCTCGAGCACTGCTAGTTCAACTCCACCAACCAGTACCAATGACTGGTATAAAATAATGAGTACAGCCACGGTACCAATAGCTATTGTAATAAGTGGTAAGTCCATAACAATATATATTAAAAAAAACCTAAAAATTAATTATAAAGAGTTATTTCCCAGTTTCCAGGTTGTTTGATAACAATTTCAAACTCGCAGGATATTGATGCTGAATTTAGTGCATTAAGTGTTCGATAATTGATTTTACATGTAAGTGGAAATTCAACATTTTCGTAACCGGTTTTGTTTCCTACGCTATAATTTGTTCCGCTGGAGGAGAAAAAAAACAGTCCAGAGATATTTGGATTATTGCCCCCGGCCTGCTTAAACTCTACCAAAACCCTCTCAGGTAAATTACCATTCTTTTTTACAGTATATCTTATTATACTTGAATTTCTATATACAGTATAAGGATCAGGAATTATTTCCCTAATATAAATGTCGTCTTTCCACATGCCATTTGAAACACTATCGCGGCCAAGAACTTTTATTGTATATTTTCCTTCGCCGTTTCTTTTGCCTTCTTTCCATTCACCATCATAAATTTCGCCGGTTGACCAGGTATAAATCCCTTGTCCACTCGGCAATCCTTTTTTAAAATTGCCTGTGTATTTATCTTTGCCTTCGGCAACCCCTTTACCATGTGCAAGTCCATTTTTGCATTCGCCGGTATATTTATCAGCAATTTCCGTTTTAAGTACCTTGCATGTTTCCTGGCCTGCAGTATTAAGCCAAAACAACGTACCTATCAGGGTGATTAAAACTTCCAGTTTCTTTTTCATTCGTCTGTTTTTTTGGATTTAAACTTTGTTGAGGATTCGTTAACATTAAACTGTTGTCGTATGTTTGAATAGACCCCCTGAAATGTAAATCCGGAATATTTGGAATAAATCCCAGGGGGAATTCATCATTGATTATTTGCGCTAATTCACTGTAATAGAAATTAGGGATCCTTTTTTCATCACATCCCCAGCTGGTTAAACAAAAATTCAAAAATAAACAGTGAATTGTCAATCCGTTGTTTGGTGCTTTGTCCGCTTCCGTGGCCACTGTCGTAATCCATATGAAGAATTACGGGATTTATTTGGCCCGGATTATTCTGGGCAGCAGCCACAAATTTCTTGGCATTCATCGGATCGACGCGGCTGTCGTTTGCCCCAGAAGTAACAAGCATGGTGGGCAAATTCACACCTAACCTGATATTATGATAAGGCGAATAGCGAAGTAACCACCTGAAATCTGCTTCATTTTCAGATGAACCATATTCAGGTATCCAATACCTTGCAATCAGGAATTTGTGGTACCTGAGCATATCCAACAATGGCACGGCACAGATAATAGCTTTATATAAATCCGGACGCTGGGTTGAAACAGCCCCCATTAGTAAACCCCCATTGCTTCCACCTTCGGCAACTATTTTCGAAGGTTTTGTATAATTTTCCTTAATGAGCCATTCGGCACAGGAATTAAAATCATCAAAACAGTTTTGTTTATTGGCAAGCATTCCGCCTTCGTGCCATTTTTCGCCATATTCATCGCCACCTCTTATTCCAGGCTCCACCACCACTCCACCACGGTTGATGAAAGGGGCATAGTAACCAAAAAAACCTGGTGAAATTCCAATGTTAAATCCACCATAAGCTGTCAACAAAACAGGGTTATTTCCGTCCAGCTTCATATCTTTTCGATGAACAATAAATACTGGTACTTTGGTACCGTCTTTGGAGTTGTAAAATTTAATTTCACCAACAATATTGCTCATGTCCACAGGTAAGGTGCGCTGGAAATAAAGCCTCCATTTAAAATCGGAAGGAGAAGCAACATAGGTTTTTGGGGTTGAAGTAAAGGTAGACAAGGTAATGTATACCGAATCTTCTTCCCTGTCGTATGAAACGCCGTCAACATTCCCGATATCGGGTAATTCGATTTGTTTAATTTTGTTTCCGCTTAAATCATACAAGGTAAGCCTGCTCAGAATGTCTTTTTTATCCTGGATAATTAAGTTCGATTTGGTGACAACATAGTTTTGCATCACTGTTTCACTTTCAGGGATGAGCACTTTCCAGTTTTCATGTTCAGGTTTACTTTTATCAGCCACCATCAATTTAAAATTTGGTGCATTTTCATTGGTCATGATATAAAAAACATTACCAATGGCTTCGGGATAAGCCCTGAATTTGTCGCTCTTATAAATCAGTTTGCCTTCTTCGCCTGAGCCCGTGGTTTTCATTTTGCAGCTGTTTGAATAAAAATCAGCTTCCCCGAAAAAAGTAACATCGCTGTAGCGGTTATCGTAAATGTAAAAAGAGTTTTTTGCATCGGCTGTGGAACCTACAAAAACTGCTTTTTCAAACGGATCGCCTATTTTAAGCAAATAGGTTTTAAGCGGGCTTTGTGCTTTTATGTCTTCGGGTGTGCGAATGGTGATGTAGGCATGCTGCTGGTCTTTTGTCCAGTCAAAACCAAATGTATTCATGATTGGCTTATAAAGTATTTTGCCGGTTTTGGTTTCGATTATATACGTAGTAGTCACTTCAGCACCGCTTTTCTGAACGCTGACAGCAGCTCTTTCCCCATCGTAGGTATATTGAACTCCACTGGTAGAAGTACTTCCTGTGGTATCAAGTTTTACCGGATCCCAAATTAATACTTTTTTACCTTTCAGGATGGTGTATAACTTCCCCTGTTTTTCGCCCTTACGCTTTATATTTTGAAATACGCGTTTTCCTACTTTGGTAAGCGGGCCTTCATAATCAAGGTCGAGGTAGGCGGCAATTTCATCACGTAGTCCCGGATGACTTTTTTGGGTCGCTTTAAGGTATTCAATTCCATAATTGTGCTGGGCCAGTGTCCAGTCAATAACCTTTTGATCAGACTTATCCTCTAACCAGCGGTAATTGTCCTGAAGCAGCATTCCATGAAGCGTGTCGACCACTGGAACGCTTTGCGTAGCGGGAGGTGCAAATTTTGTTTGCGATAACCCAAATACATGGATAAGTAAAATTGAGATAATGATTCCTGTCTTTTTCATAAAGTTTGTTTTTATTTAATTCAAAAATAATATAATTAAAATCAATAACCGTGGGAATTAATCATGATTTTTACAGATACCCGTAAGATTTTAAAAATCTGTATTATCCTGGTTTTAAAAATCTTCATTTTCGGCCATTGCAAATCTTATATTTTAAACAACAGGTTTAAACAACAAAAAAAGACTTTACTTTTGTAGCCTTTGAAAAAAGAAAATGAACAACAGGACCAGGGCACTAAATTTTACGGAAATCCAGATAAGAAGGGTACTTTCGTGTATCCAGGACGCCATTAAACCTGCACTTAAAACGCTAGGCTGGTTATTCAGATGGATGATCCCGGTATCGCTTTTTGTTACACTGCTTGATTATTCGGGAGTATTGGTCGTTATCTCCGATTTGCTCAATCCCGTTTTCAACCTGGTGGGATTATCCGGACAATGTTCGCTGGTGTTTATCACCGCAATATTGTTACATCTCTATTCAGCCATTGCAGTAATTGGAAGCCTGTCATTAAACATGCGCGAAATTACCATACTTGCCATTATGTGCCTGATTGCCCATAATTTGATTATTGAAACCATGGTGCAGAAAAAAACGGGATCGTCGGCTATCAGGATGCTTGTTTTGCGGATTGGGGCTGCTTTTTTTGCCGCCTGGGTTTTTAACCTGCTCCTGCCAAATCAGCTTCAGGAAAAGGTTTACCATTTAACCGCCCCGGTTAACAATCTTGGTTTTACACAAATGCTGGCCGTCTGGGGATTAAATACTTTTCAACTGGTACTTAAAGTTACTGCCTTTGTTTTTTCAATTATAATTATTCAGCGGGTTTTGGTTGAATTCGGGGTATTAAAATGGCTTTCGGTAGTTTTTACGCCCTTTATGAAAATTTTAGGGCTTTCGGAGAAATCTTCGTTTTTATGGATTGTTGCCAATGTAATTGGGCTTATGTACGGTGCAGCTATTATGTTTGATGAACTGAACAAGGGGAAAATTTCAAGGAAGGATTGTGATTTATTAAACCACCATGTGGCCATTTCGCACAGCCTGCTCGAGGACACTTTATTGTTTGTGGCCCTTGGGGTAAGCGGCTGGTGGATTATTGTTCCAAGAATTTTACTGGCCATCCCTGTGGTTTGGGTGACAAAAACTGTAAACGAAAAGTCGTTAAAACCTGCCTGATTCCGGCTTGTTTATTGAATAAGGATAAAAGCTGCCCACAAATAAGGGTTTTCCCTGTATTTTTCCATCAGTTTGTTTTGTGATTTGAAAAAGGCTTCTCTCACTGAATTTCCTGAAAGCATTAGTTTATAAAATTCCTGCATTAGTTCAGAGGTTTGTTCATCGGGCACCTGCCACAATGATATCACCAGGTAATTTACCCCCGCCATTTTAAATGCCCTTTGTAGACCGAAAACACCTTCGCTGCCCCTGATATCGCCAAGTCCGGTTTCGCAAGCCGAAAGAACCACCAGTTTAGTGGCTGGAAGGTACATATCAGAAATTTCGAGTGCGGTTAAAATACCATCGTCGACCCCCTGGGGCAGATTTTTATTTTTCCAGACAGCATTGCCTCCCGAAAACAACAAACCGGATCGCACCAGCGGGTTTTCCGATACCATAAACTGCACCTGGAAAGGCTGTTGCTCAAACTCCGATTTTTCGTCCATTTCTGGAAAAAAGAAGCCATGTGTAGCCACATGTACTATTTCCGGTGAATTTTTGCCATTAAGTGATTTAAAACTCTCTTCACTTGCATCCTGACCTTGCAAGAAAGTAACATCAGCCCCTGAATTTGACAATATTTCTGCAATCCCGCTTGCTTCTTCTTTGGTGCCGGGCAGGTACGACCAGTTGTAACCTCTTTTGGAAACCTCTGATGATAAAACGGATTGGGGTAGGTTGACTGAACCACCTGGCACCAGGTATTTTTCAGCCTGAAGTTTCATTTTATCCGGTGAAGTATTGTAATCAATTCCTCCATAAATCATTACTTTACCATTCAAACCGGTTTTCAGGTGGTCGGACCTGCTAATGAGTAAAGCTGTTGAACTAACTCTGTTAATATTGAAAAGCTCGGAAAGGTATTTGCCCGAAGGCGATGCAATGGCATTAAAAGATAGCCTGTGAAGTAATCCGGACGGAGCCACAAATACTGTTTTTGTTGATTTAAGCAATTCTTCAAGGGGTTTCCAGATTAGTTTATAGATATAATAATCCTTTTTCTCTTCTCCGGCAACGGTCCCGTTAAGGGCATAAAAATTGTCTATGGAGGAGGGGTTTTCAGTAGTAAAAAAGATACAGTCAACTAGTTGCCTTTCTTCGCAAAGGTATACCAGTTTTGGAGACTTATCCCCGGGCCGTAAAACAAGGGCACAGTAATATATACTGTCGGTCCAGCGATTCAATTCGCGGTAGTAAAAGCTAATGTATTCGATAGCTGCTTCGCCCGGTTCGAGATGTTTCTGAATGTCTTTCCAGGTAAGACTTTTTCCAATAACTGGTTCTGAAATTCCGGTTTTTTTGAGTTCACTGATAATTTTTTTCTCAAAATCATCAGAAATGTTTTCCAGGCTGTCTGTATTGACCGTTCTTTTGTCTATGGTAATTGTTTTTTGCTGCGCTATAATTTTCCTGGTGTTTAAAAGTTCGCGGTATAAATCCATAACATCCTGATTACCGGAATTTTCTATCTGATGCTGAAGTTTGAGGGAACTGTTTAGTATTATACCTTTATGAGCCAGTTCGTTATTGTATTCAAAACCTGCAATATCCGGTTTCTGCCTGTTGTATCTCAATGCAAAAGAATGGTAGATGTTGAAATTATAATCGGCCATTTTTAAGAATAATTCTTTTTCATTTTCATTCATGAAATTGAAATTTCTGGAAATCTGCAGGTTAAGATTACTGCTGGCTTCTTTAAATAAAGGTTCTGCGAGGTTCATTTTCCCTGTTGTTTCATAAAAGGAGGCAAGAATGGCCAATGCATTGTTATAATCGGGATGTTCAGTGCCATATACTTTTTTAAAAATAGAAATTGCCTGTATATAAAGCAGTTCTGCTTTCTGATATTTTTTTTGCAACAGGTACAGGTCTGCCTGTTTTAAAATAGATATGGCATAATCGGGGTGCCATTCTCCCAAACTTTTTTTGTAAAATGCCGAAGTTTTCGATAAAATGGAGTCGGCCTTTTCAAATCTGCCTGTCAAAGTGTAAAGGCTCGCAAGGTTATCAGCAGACATGATATAGTCTACGTTTTCGCTGCCATTTATTGTTTTTTTTATAGAAAGGGCTTTCCTGTAAAATTCTTCAGCTTTAGTATAATCGTCCTTTGCTTCGTAAATGCTTCCCAGGTTATTCATCGATTGTGCATATGCCTGGCTGTTTTCACTGTAATAATCCTTAAATACCAGTGAAGATTCAAGGTATAGTTTTTCAGCCTTTTCATAGTTGCCGTTTTTCTGATATAAAACAGCCATCTCGTTCAGGGTATTTGCATAATCAGATACATTATTGCCTTGCTGGCCTTTGAGTATACCTATTGCTTCGGTAAGCAATGCTTCTGCTACGCCCAACCTGTTAATGATAACATATAACGAGGCCAGTTCTTTCAGTGAACGGGCATAATCTACACTATATTTTTCCTTGTTTTTTTTAAGGATATCAATGGCATTTAGGTATAGTTTTTCTGCTTTGAAATAATTGGCTGTTTTTTTATAAACAAAAGCTGTTGAACCCAGAGATACAGCATATTGTGGACTGTCTTCGCCAAAATTAATCCGATCAATTTCAAGTGCTTTTTCATACATTGATATCGCCATTTCGTACTCACTCAGTGTATAATAAATACTTGCCAAATCGTAAAGTGCGAGTGCGTATTCATCACTTTCGCTTCCTGCTGTCTCTTTCTTATTTTCCGCGATTAGGGTATAAAATGGGAGGGCAAGGTCGTAATAGTCAGCTTTATAAAACAGGGCGGCAACATTTTCCAAAAACGACTGGTAATCTTTGTTTTTGTGCCCCCTGATTTCCCTGTACACCTCAAGAGCTTGCTTGTAAACCGCGGCTGCCAGTGTATAATTGCCTGTATTGACATAGACATAAGCCAGGTTACTGAGTGCTGTCGTGTAATCGGTATTGGACTTATCATAACGTGTCTTTTCAATTTCAACAATCTCTAAATCAAGCGGTTTTTCCTTGTCATATTTCTTTTCGAGGTAATAAATGGCTGAGAGCCTTTTGTAAAAGTAAAGCAGTTTGTCCTTATCCAAAGGATTTTTCCCTTTCTCAAGGTCAATTAGTTGTTCCCAGGCATTTTCCGATTTTCCGTAATCTTTGGTTTTTTCATACAAAATGGCCAGCTTTTTCAGCGATAAGGCATAGTTATTGTGATTTTTGCCATATTCTTTTTCGGCAAGTGCCAGCGCTTTTGTTGTAATTTCAATTGCTTTTCCGTATTCACCCTGGTAGTTAAGCTGGATTTCCTGCTTATTAAGCGATTCCCAAGTTTCGTTTTGAGAATATAGTTTTGTCTGAAATAGCAGGATTGACAAAACAAGGATAAAATTTTTAATCATAGGGTTTGATTTTATGTGATTAAGGTTAACCTGTAATGTTTACAATTTACACATAATTCACGAAAAAAGAACAGAAATTACCATAATCTGTCAAAATGGTAACCTTTGATTTTCAGGTTCCTGATCAATTCATCGAGGTAAAAGTATAGTTTATCGGTTCTTGCCGCATCGCAGCCGAAATGAATTAAAAGATGAAAACCATTCAGGCCATTGGGTTGGTTTAATTCATAATCGTAAATCTTTTGCAGTATGGTTTTGCTGTCCTGGTAATTGGCCATTTCAGGTGTAGTGTAATCGGCATTGGAGGAAGTACCGGGGGTAAAATTAACCACTGTAAAACCCTTCGATTCAATAAGTTTGACAACATGCCGGTTATACCATTCATACGGAGGCATAAAGTATACTGCATCTTTTTTCTTTATTCCAAACTTTCTCATTTCATGATAGTTGGCCCTCAGATCTTTAATTATTTCTTCATCACTCACCAGCATCGAATCGCGATGGATCCAGTCGCAGTAAAGCAGGTGTTTATTTGAATGAGCGCCCAGGTAATGGCCATTTGCCTTAAGCCGGGCAATAATGTCGGGAAAATGCCTGTAGAAATCGCCCGTAAAAAAGAAGGATGCTTTAACCTTGTTTCTTTCCAGGATAGGGATAATGGAATCTTTTCCATCGGCAAAATCGTGGGCGGTAAACATAAGGTAAATAACTTTGCTATTGGTATCGGCCCTGAAAATAGCGCCGCATTCGTCTTTTAAACCTGCGTTGTGGGCAATATACTGCGCCTGACCATGAAGTAGGTTTAAACAAGCCAAAAATATGCAAAAAGGTATTTTCATGATGCCCGGTTAAAATCAAATAATTTAGAGATACATAAAACGCAATGCGTTAAATCATATTAAAAAAGCCACCATTCGGCCTTTACGCCAATATAATAACCCCATCGCTTTTCACCCACATAGCTAAGATATGGCGAGTAAAGGGTTTTCATGGCCTGATCGTTATAACGCCCAATGGAAGTAACAAATCTAAGATGGGGCCTTGCCCATTGGTCCTTTCCACCTGTTGGTACAAGCGTTGGCGCAAGCGAAAATTTGAGGAGAGAAGCTTTGTCCTGCGTACCATCTGTGCGCGCCGCATAATGCACTTCGGCCAGCAGGTGAAAAAAACGGCTCAGGTAAAAAGTACTTCTGGTTCCCAGGGTAAAATCCTTTTTTCTGTTGTATACTTCCTGGCCAAAGTAGGTTGCAGACAAATTATCACTCTCAGCAGCGCCATGGCTCAGGGTATAAATCAGGTATGCATTTAGCGTATACAGTTTGCTGAGATTTAACAAAATTTCATCCACCATTGAAAATGACCAGGCCGATTTGAATTTACCGGTTTCGAGGTTCGGGGCTCCAAAAGTAAGCCAGGTACGCGACATGCCACCATCACCTCCATTGGCAATTCGTCCGCCATAGCGCAAAGCAAACTGGTTATAGGAACCTTCGGTGAATTTTGGCAGTTTACGGGTATGCCTTACGCCAAAAACATAACCAAAATCGGAAGGGTAATTTAATGGACTGCCAATTGTGTCAGCATCAGCATTTGCATTGGCCAGCCGATGAAATTCACCAAGAAAAGTAAGGCTGCAATCATCGCACATTTGTACATCTTGTTCAAGAACAAGCACCACCCTTTGTCTGAGGGCCAGGTTTGGGGTTCCTGTTTTAATATTGAGATAAAAATAAGGGGGAACGGTGGCGTTGGTATCTGTGGAAGAGATGAAAAGAGTGGCAAAACGGGTGGATTTATATTCAATGCCAAAACCCTGACCGGAATGATCGTTAAAATAAAAATGATCGGCAATATGAATATCAGGTCCGCGGTACAATCTGGCTCCAATCCAGATATTTAAGTCTTTGCCGGCAATGTGGCGGGCTTCGGCAAATAATTCAGGCACAGCCAGGGTAAGCCCTCCCGCCGAAGAAGTTGAGGAATTTCCAAAAAGACTGAGGCTTTGCGAGTAAAGGGCAAACCGCATCTGCACGTTAACAATGGTACTGTCGCCTTTGGCAGGATTAAATTGGAGTGCCGGGGCAAGTTCAAGGTAATCCTGTTCTTCCATGCGGCCACCGATGCTTCCCATATTGTTCAGGTTAAGCCTTCGGCCTATTGATCCGCCATTTTCGAACGACCAGTCTACACCCACACGCCCATACGAACCCAGGCTGAATTTTTTGTTTTCCACTTTCTGATAAGCATTCTGGGCAGGAGTGTAAAACACAGATAAACAAATAATTAAGAACGATAAAAGAAGATTTTTCATCGGGTTAATTTTTTGGTTTAATGGTTCTGGTTGTTAATAGTTACAATTTTATTCTTCTTTTCGTTTTAAATACTTTGCCGGAACATGGTCGGTAAGCCAGACCCCGTTTTCGGATAAATAGAATTTAAAATTGTCCCCGAACATTGATTTGGCCATGACTATAAAAACAAAAGGTTTTCCATGCCTTTTCCCAACGTTTGTTGCCGTTTCAATATCGCTGCTGAGATGAACATGGTGCCTTTTGCGCTTTTCGAGCCCTGATTTTAAAATAGATGAAACTGATTTTTCACTGGTTCCGTGGAACAGAAATTCAGGCGGCTGCTTGCTTTCGTAGCCCAGTTCAACCGATACCGAATGTCCCTGGTTGGCGCGTATCCTGCTGAAAGATTCGTCTATGGCAAATCTCTTCTTAGGATTTGTTTCAACTATATGTTTTAAAAGTGCTTTTGTGAGTTTTATTCCTTGTTCGTTTGATTTTTCAATTAATGTATCAATATCAGTCCATCCATTACTGTCGAGCTGAATTCCAATGATTTCAGGTTTATGCCTTAAAACCAGGCTTAGAAATTTACTTATATTTATATCATTTTTATCCATATTGAGTTATGATTAACAATCCCCAAATCAAAATTGGATGAATAAGTGCGATTAAAAAAACGGTTTTCAAAAAATTAATTAACCAATCCTATTTCGTATATGAAATTATTCCATCTCCAACCTTATTGATTTCACTTCAAAAGGTTTAAACAATAACTTTGTAATACCCTGGTTTATAATTTCTTCATGTGCATTTACCTCGCTAATACTTTTTAGTTTGTTTTCAGCAATTATTGATGATAAATCCAGCTCAGTCTGTTTGCCGGACAATTCGCGAAGGTTCAGTACCACTGCTTTTTTATTCAGCGAAGGTTTGGCAATGGTAAGCAGGATTCCGGGCGCATCAATTTTAAGGAAGGATTTGGTAACAGTCGGATTCTTATCGTTTGATGCCGGTAAAACCCTTGTAAGTAAAGGAATACGGCTATTCCAGCCAAACCTTCCGGCATTTTCTTCCAGGTTATTAGATTGTGAGCTGATTTGGTATTTCCATTTGAGTTCTCCTTCCTGGTAGGCACGGAAATTGGTTGTCCAGTAATTGTTTAATACCCACGAGTAAATAACCGGTTTATCGTGTTTTGCAATGCGTTCAAATTTTCCGAGGTTAATTTCACTCAGTTGTACCAAAGGAATTTCGGGGCTTGTAAACAGGATTTGGTTTTTTTTGCCCTGCAGTGCAATGTACGATTGAAAAGCATTCCAGTCGGACGAGGTACCTTCAAGTTGTTCCTTGCCGGGGATAATGCTGCCGCCCGGAACTTCGAACCTGATGTTGCCGCTGTTTTCAGCAAAAGGGAAAGCAACATAAACCCCTTCGGGCTGGGTAACTGCCAGTTTTTTCATCGACCACAGGAGTTCAAGCAGTTTTTGATTTTTATACAGCCTTATTTCGCAGGTAATAGGTTCATTGCCGGCACATTCAACCGATTTTCCTGAAATGAAAACAGATTTCCACAAAGGGCCTTCCTCACAGCGAAGAATTTTAATATTTGACCATGCTTTTCGGGTGAATTCCACAAGTTTGTACTGCGACAACTGCTGACGGTTGTTGCCCAGGCGTTCGTATATAAACTGCCCCATTTTCCATTCACCGTTGTTTCCGGCCAATTCCATGTTCAATTCCTTGTCGAAAAGACTTGAAATGGAGCCATTTACAGTATCCACCTTTAAATCGTACCAGGGATTGCTCAAAGTACCATCAAAATTCAAACTTTTAACATAGCTGGTCAACTTGTCCTTCACTTCAATCCTAAAGGTTTTATAACCAAAGGCTGGCATTTTGTCAATATAAAAAGCCCAGTAAACCCCTTCTTCGCGACTTCGCACAGGTTGTGCCAAAACCTGGTTTCCCTGGTCGTCGGTAATTATAAACTCAGCCCCTTTCGGGATAATTTCACGATCGATATATACTTCGCAATAGCCGGAACGCTCCCAGCCCATAGTATTAAAAACCACCAGAGAAGGGACATCTGTGCGTTTAAGGTAAGGCTGGAACAAACCCATGGCTTCTTCGCGGAGCATGCGGTTACGCTTAACGGCATCCCAGGCGTATGCTGATTTTTCGCCCCATTGTACCATGCTGTTTTCAACATAGGGATCGGAAATACTTTCGGCAGCCCCAAAGGTATGTTCGTTGTAAAATGCCAAATCATCAATTATTGCCTGTATCCTGTCCTGTGTAGCTTTGGATGTCATTGATCCCGAAAGGCACGACATGGAAAGCAAACCGCGTGTAGCTGTAAAATCGGCCTGTGTAAGCCTGCTCTGACCGGTTTCGAGGCAGGCAGTACCAAAACCATCGGTCCACCAGTCGGGCCAGGCAGCTTTGTAAACAGGAATACCAGCTGGATTAAGTTCTTTTATTTTATCCATAAATTCAGAAAAAACTGAAAGCCTGATTTTGGGCCATTCGTATTTTTCGTTCCATTGTTTCACCAAATCACAGGCAAGGGTCGAAGGAGGCGAATTATCGGTATGGTAGCCACTGAACTGGATGGAGTAATAATCAAACGGATAGCCTTTCTGGTAAATATCGTTAAGATGCTTAAAAAGGCCATTTTCGAGTGTTGATACATTCTGGCTTAAAATGCCGACAAAATTACCTGTCATATAATGTTCAGCACGGAAGGCCAGAATTTTATTGCCCGATTTTGATTCCCACCAGAAAATCGTAGGATTATCGAAAGGTTTCAATGCACGGTCGGTGTTTTCACCCATGCTCACATACTGAATTCCGCATTGTGTAAGGTTGTCAATAAGGCTCCAGCCCAGGCCGTTTACATCGTTCTGCATGGCAGTTTTAACAGGAATGCCCATTTCTTTGAACATCTTAACAGGAAGCAGGATATCCATAAGCGAAACTTCGTCGAACAGTTCCGACATGTTAAAGAACAAGCCGGCAACTTCTATGCGTCCTTCCTTAATACGCCTGATAAGCCTGTCAACCTGCTGTTTCGGGCGGGTATTGATGTATTCGCGCACCGCCCAGCTACTTTCACAGGTCCAGCGGAATTTTGCATCATCGGGGTAATTATCGGTCTGATCGCAATAATCGAGCGCAAAATCAATATAGCGGACATGTTCGGGTAAAATTTCTGTCTGGGGCTTGGTATAGCCGATATCCGTATGGGCGTGCTGGGCAAAGAAAATGGTACGGTGCTTCACGGGATTTAGCGTAAAAGGCAGCTCCACCGGCTTGTTTTTACCGATTGAAACAATTGCCTTAAAGTTTGTTGGCGCCGATACTTCTGGTAAAAGCAGGTCAACCTGGTTGTAACCGGTTTTGAGTGTAAATTTTTTCGACACCTGGCCCGGAATTTCTATTTTTCCGGCAGATTCGCCCAGGTGGTTTATTTTAACAATTACAGGCTGAAATCTTTTTCCGTTTTGTTTCAGAAGCGCTTCCTGCTGCACGAGTTCAACGCTTTCCTTTACTTCGGTTTTAAAGGTCATGTACCACGAATTGCTTTGTTCGTCGACGCTTTTAACGGAAATAAGCTGGCTTTGCCCTTTGTTTACCCATTGAGCGGGAACAGTTAAAATCATATACCCCATCGGGTCGCCAAAACGATCGAGTATGGAGGGCGAAAGGGTAAGCACAGCCCCGTTTTCGCCGGGTATGTCGCGCGTATTTTTTGAGGAAGTGAGTGGGTTTTTAAAGACCACGCATTTTTTATCGTTAAGGTAAAGGGTAAAGGGATGAGAATCGGGGGTGGCATCCATTCCAAAAACCCAGATAAAGCGGATGGTTTTATCATTGAAACTGGCCGGAACCACAGCGGTTTGCCACGAAATTTCGTCTACATTGCTGTTGGCCCTGATGAGCAGTGAAGTGTTCACATCGGGAAAAGGCGAATGATAGCTAAAATCGCCGCCTTTTACAGAATTAAGGTAGCCATTGACTAAATTTCCCGAAAGGGTGTTTTGTGCCCTTGAAATATTGAAAATCAAGGTACCCAGGATACATAGGAAAAAGATTTTATTCATGTAAATGGTTTATTATTCAATTAAATTCGAATTAAAATAATGACAAGCAATTTACAAAAAAGGAGATACATCCAAAAAAAGCAAAGATTAATTCAATTATCAAATAAAAAGTACTTTTAAAAATAGAGTTATTTTAAAAATCAGGTTACATAGGAATGTATAGAACTATAATAACAAAACAGGGCGGATTTGAAGATTTTGTGGAGTGCCGAATTTGTCTTAAACTGATGATAAAGCTTACTTTAGAATTTTAGGTTTTCAATATCATCTCTGGTCAATCCGGTTAATTTAATAATTAAGTCTGATGGCAAGCCTTCTTTTAATCCTGTCCTTGCAATTTCAATCTTTTCCTCAATTTTTCCTTCCATCTTCCCTTCTTCTCTAGCCGTTTCCAAAGAATTTTTAATATCCCTGTAGTATTTTAAGCTATCTTCATATTCCTGGTATTCTGTTTGGCTGAATTTAGCAATTTCAGCAGTTTCAAACAGTTTCAGGAAAATGTTTTCTTTAAGTTTTTCAGGAATCCTATCAAGCTTATGAAGGTTTTTTAAAATGAACAACCATTTATCAAATTTTGTTTCAAGCTCTTCTGCCGATTTATTGAACTTAGGCATTTCTAAATAAATAAAAGTCAGCTTATCGTAAAATATCTTTTTTGTCTGGATGTCAGAGAGTTTAACATCATATCTCAGTTTTTCGGGCTGGTTCTCATCTTCGTCGAAAATAAAGTCAAGTATTGCAATAGTGTAAACTTTTTTCAGTTCAAAATTCCATTCACTGCCAATTACAGCCTGTTCTCTGATTGGAAATGTTGAGTAGTATACAGTTCTGTCCTTAAAGAATTTCTGCTTTGTTTTTTGTAATTCAACTATAAATTTTTCGCCCCGTTCGTTTGTGCAATAAAGATCAAAAATGGCTTTCCTATTCAATTCTGTGGTGGAAAGGTTTTCGTTTTTTAAATAAGTTAATTCAGTTATTTCACCTTGTTCCTGTCTGAGCAATTCATTCAGAAAGTCAAGCAGAAGGTCTTTGTTTGGCTCTTCACCAAATAGCCGCTTAAATCCGTAGTCAGTAAAAGGGTTTATAAATTTTTCCCTGAATTCGTACATAAATTCCCGATTTTGAACAAAGGTACAAATTTATTCCATAGCTCCGATTATTTGGTAAGTTTGTCATTTTTAGAAATTAAATCTTAAACATTCAATTTATTTTAATCCGGATTTGGCCATGATGATATTGTTTTACTAAAACTACTGGTATCTGAAATGAATTCCGATTATCCAAAGGGCCTTTATTTTTAATAAAAACAGGAATAAAACAATAAAAACAGTGCCTGCGAGTGCCAGGAAGTTTAAAAATTTCTGTGCCCTGTAACCATTGCGAAAAGCTTTTTCAATACCCATGTATACCAATAATCCAATTAAACCGCCAGCCGTATTGTTAATAATATCGGTTATATCAGCGGCCCCAACGCTTAAAATAAACTGGATAATTTCTATTGACAAACTGGTTAAAAAAAACAGGGGAATTTTTTTCCAAATAGTCCATTTTTTAAATAAAATTCCTGCATATACGCCCAGAGGTATAAAAATCAATGCATTTAAAACCATTTCCATACTATTTGGTTTACCATTTTGATCGGTAGATTCGGCAAACGGAATAAGGTTTATCATTCTTTTGTCCATATACGAAAAGTGGACATCGAGTTTTAATATCAGTACCCAAACCAATACCAACAAATAAATGACGAATAATACGTTGGTTAATCTGTTTGCCTTATCATTTTCTTTCATAGCGTTACGCTGGAATTGTAATATTTTTCGGTGAAAATAGAAAATTAAATGGTAATGTCGTTTAGATAAGGATTTTTTTCGTGCAAGTTGGTGTCTTTGTGTTTTAGTGGCAGTAACACTTTTGCCACCAAATCACCAAATCACAAAATCTCACCAAATCTTCTATAAATTGATATTTTATATTTGTCATTAACTAAACGACATTTAATTAAATGGCATTTTGTATTTTCAAAAAGTGAAATCTCAGGATTATTTAAAAGAAGGCTACTCTTGTATGAAAAAAACATTATATCTTTATTTGAATCAGGATTTAAATCATTTTTTAAAATTTTATTACCTATTGGGTTTACATGTTGAAAGAGGATTTTATATCATTTCCAAATGCAGAGGGTTTTCCTGCAGGGCCTTACGACCTGGATGGCATATCTTTCGTAACAAGTGAGGATAACGCATTTGAAATACTTGTTCAGCTGGGATTTGTGTATGACATTTACCTGTTGCGGATTATATCTGCAGATACGACATCCTGGGAGCTCTGGCACAAAGATTCTGCTGTAGTTTTTGTAGATGAGAAAAAGGTTGCAGACAATCCTGTTTTTAATTACAGTAATTTTACATTAAGCTGCGATTTCCAGCTACGGGTAAACCTTTCTGATAGGGCGATAGAAGGGAGGGCAATCAATGTAACCTTTCTTCAGGCAATCCCCGAAATTTCGTTTATGATTGAATTTAAGCTGGAATCAGGAATTAAAGTTGGTCTTTGCGGCCAGGGCTGGAGAGAGATAAATTATACGACATCAGATGATTCCTGGCCTTCGGAGGAGTGGAAGGATTGGAATACCATGTAATTAGGGGGACTTATTTTCCGATCTGTAAAAGGCAATTAAAATCTTTGCCATCCAGGTTTTTAGGATTTTCTTACAATCAGTACTTCATCGTCAGAAAATTCCATCCACGCAAAATCGTATACATAAAAATAGGTTTTTCCCTGTGAATTTACGTGTACATGGGTGTGGTATTTAAAGTTGAACTTTTTTTTATCGAGGGTTATCCTGGGTATTTTCATCTGCACCTTGTTCTTTCCCATAATTTCGAGGAGAATTGAGCGATTGCGGTGAAGCACAATATCGATTTGTTTAACAGCAATGGCGGTAACCCGCCGCAGGTTGGTATGGTAATAGTTTTTGCACCTTACCGAGCAGAACTTTTTATCGCTGCGGCCTATAATTTCCTTGCTGCATATTTTACATTTTTTCATAAACTTTTCTTTTCTGACATGGTTTATCGTTTATTCGTTTTTAACGGTTAAGATACGATTATTTTTGGTTTGATGAAATATGGATTTGTTTTTTTCATAGTTTTATAAAATAAATCCCTGATGATGTTTTACCCTTTAATTGAATCTGTTCCGGAATTTAAAGCCCGGCTGCTGATGGATAGCAATCATCTCTACCGGAAGCCCTTGTTTATGGAAATGATTATTGATAAAACTGAAAAGCGTATTTATCTAAAACAATCTTATAACAAACTTATTTGGACCGAATTGCATGGAATAACCAAATCGTGGTGGCAAAAAGAGAAGAGACAATGGGTATTTGCCGGGAACAATGAGAATTACCTGGCAATAAAAGCCATTGCAAAAAAATATGGATGTGTTTTAAACCAGGAATTTGCAAAAACAGTTGACGAAAGGGAATCAAATCCAAGGGTTAAAAGGTATATTGAAACAATGCAGATAAGAAAGTACAGCATCAATACCATTGAAGCCTATCTGCCATATTTCAGACAATTCGTCAGTCATTTTAAAGATACTGATATTGATGATCTTGGCTATAGGGAAATTTCGCGTTACATTGAAAGCGAACAAAGGTTTTGTGAAAGTGATACAGGCATGCGTCACATGATTTGTGCCATTAAATACTACTACGAAAATATCCTCGGAAGAGATCGGATGGTATTTAAGCTGCGCGAAACAAGAAATATAAAAAATACCGGCATGGTATTGCCTGTTGATAAGCTGATGTTACTTTTAAACAAAATAATAAACCCGGAGCATAAAATATTGCTTTTTCTTAAATTCAGCCAGGGGATGAGCGAAAATGAAATTGCAGGCATTACGCTTCTGAAAATAAAAGAATGGCTTACCGAAAAAGTGTTTAAACAGTATCCCAACGAAAAAGCCCGGATTATTTCTATGGTAAAGAAATATTATGAGCATTGCCGCCCGGCAGTATATCTTTTTGAGAAAACAGGATCGACCATGTATTTGCCCGAAGAAATTGGAGACAAGTTAAATGAAGCAATCAGGGAAAATGATTTTTCAGAACCTTATAAAATCAGTTTACAGGAACTTTTATCCGGTGCCGGATTTAAATTAAAAACGATAAATTGTTATTGCAATTCACTCATTCAGTTTATAAAAGCCTTTAATTTTAAGAATTTAGAAGATATCAGTAACGAGGAAATCCGCATGTTTTTGCATCGTTTGAGCAAGAACAACAGCATTTCGACGAGTACGATTAATCAGTACATTAATGTGCTTAAGTTTTATTATATAGATGTATTAAAGCGCGACATCCCATTTCATTATATTTTCAGGCCAAAATCGCCGATCAGGTTACCAAAGGTTCTGAATCCCGATCAGATAGGAGCGATTATCAACAGCATCGGCAATATAAAGCATAAATGCATTATTGCAATTGAGTATTCGGCAGGACTGAGGATAAGTGAAGTACTTGATTTGAAAGTAGATCAGATAGACTATAAAAAAGGTGAAATTTTCATATTTGCCAGGAAAGGAAAAAAAGAAAGAATTAGTTTGCTGGCAGACAACCTGAAAGAGTGGCTGGCAGAATATATAGAAGAGTACAGGCCGCGTGATTATTTGTTTGAAGGAGCCACAGGAGGGCGTTATAGTGAGACAAGTGTGGGCAATATATTGAAAAGGGCCATGAAACTAGCCGGGATTACTAAAAAGGCCACCAACCATTGGCTCAGGCACTCGTTTGCAACCGACTTACTGGAGCACGGAACCGACATAAGGTATATACAGGATTTGCTGGGCCACAAGGACATAAAAACAACACTTCGGTATGCCCATGTTTCAGATAATAAGCGGCGTACAATAAAGAGCCCATTAGACAGGATAAAAATTATGAAGAAAAATTAACCCGAATTATTCATACAAAAACGGAATGAATTGTATGAATGTGCCATGGTGAGCGGATTATCATTCGGGAGACCCCGATTTAGAAATACCCAATTCTGGGCTAATGAAATGTGACCAAAAGTTAGGTATTTCTTCATCATCAGAAAAATTGATAAATTTTTCGGGTTAATTTCAAATCAGTTGTTGGCTTATGCATTCCATATGCTGCCTGCGGATAAGAAAATTAGCCGGGAATGAAAGAAAATATTTTTGGTAACTCAGATAAAAAGATGTAATTTCGGATTAGGAAAGATTGATTAACGGTTAAAGAAGAGGATTAGGAGAGATTAACAAAACGGAGTAGCGGCAGAAAGGTTAATTTAAGGCATGAAAGCAAATAAAAGAGACCTATCAAAAAATAGATAATGAAACGCATAACAAAAAATATTCTACCTATATTATTAATTATCAAATTATTAAAAAAAGTGTTATGGTGGATATAATAGAAAATAGTCGCCATGGCGACTATTGAAACGTTATGTGCAATTTTCGATTGAAAAGGCATTATTTTTAGCAATATTTATTTGATTCAAATACAGGTTTTAATCATTCATCAAAGTAATGAGCGAAAAAACAAAAAAAGGATTGATTTTATGAAAAAAAATCGATAACTTTCCAAAGCTTTTAAGCAAGCTTATAAGAGCTACCTCTTAGCTTTTAAATAAGATTGAAAAGAAAGCTTTGGAACAGGAAACGAGCGGATTTTTCATCCGAGAGTTGACCTGTTTTTTTGTTTTGAAGCGATTGCCAAAAATGAATGATTGTTTAAAAGCCGAATCAAATAAACCATAATGAACAACAGACACATACACGGGTGTGTATAAGCAATTGTCCATTATTTAATGCTAAAAATAATATGGATAAAATTTGCTGTCCTTTTTAAATTTTGACAGCGTTCAATCGAAAACTGGGACTTTTATTGTAACAGCGTGACGACGAAATAAAAAATTACAATAAAAGCACATAACACTGTATATGCGATAATTGCCTCCTATCGTCGGCAACTACGCATATACTTAACGTTATGCTGCATTTGAAGAAAGGCTAAAGCGAGAAAATAAAGAAAATAAAACCAGTGCAGATTGAACGGGCGTGAACCGCATCCGGGAAATTGCGTGAAGAAATCGTGAAGTGAAGGGCGTTAAAAAAAATTGGCCATTGCCCGTACTGATTTTATTGCGGGAAAGAATAAATAAAAACATATAGACT
>JAXLTR010000006.1:0-396839 GCA_046329965.1 Bacteroidales bacterium
TTAAATTGGTTTTGCTTTTGGTAAAAGGAATTGTAAAATGGAAAGTGGAACCCTTTTCAACCACCGACTCAACCCAAATTTCACCGCCCAATAATTTAACCAGGTTTTTACAAATGGCAAGTCCTAAACCCGCCCCTCTGTAAATTCTGGTTTTACTGTTTTCTATTTTCATAAATCGTTCAAAAATTATGCTTTGCTGTTCCGGAGTTAACCCTATTCCGGTATCCTTCACATAAAATTCGATAAAATGACCATTGTAGCTAAAATAAGGTTTAAATCCAAATTCAATATTGCCCTGTTCCGTAAATTTAACAGCATTCTCTAAAAGATTTGTAAGAACTTGCTGTAGCCGGGTCTGATCTGTTTCAATCACCTCGTATTCTTCATCAGGATGGATACTCATTTTTAAAAGAATATTTTTTTTATGGATATTCCTTATTTTCTGGTCGAACAATTCCAGGGTTGAACGAAACAATTCAACCAGATTGCATCTCTTGAACTCTATATTAATCTGGCCAACTTCTATTTTGGCAATATCAATAATATCTTCAATGAGTTGAAGCAATGAATTCCCACTATAGGCAATTAATTTCGAAAATTCTTCCTTTTGTTCATTTGAAGTTTCTGGCAGGCTTAACAGATCTGAAAAACCAATTATGGCATTCATTGGTGTCCTTATCTCGTGAGACATATTGGCAAGAAAGGCGGATTTTAGCCGGTCAGATTCCTCAGCTTTATTTTTTGCAATTTCAAGTTCAGCTGTTCTACTCCTGACAATCTCTTCAAGATGATTCCTGTGGATTTCCAATTCTTGCTTCTGAAGTAAAATTTCAAGATTTTTGCGGTTAATTTCAAAACCGGCTTCCTTTAGTTTTGTTATGTCAGAATCTATACCAACAAGTTTCTGGATTATATCATTATTTCCGATAATCGGGGTAATTGTTTTTTGAATGAAAATTTTATTTCCGGAATTGGTTAAAACTGAACTTTCAAAAACAACTGATTGTTTTGATTCTCTGCATTTTATGATTTGTGATTGGATCTCTTTTTGTTCATCTTGTTCAACAATTGAATCGTATTTTTCAAAAAACTCTTCTCCTGAATAACCATATAATTTTTTAAACCCGTCATTAACCCATAAAAATTTTCCGTTCTCATCCATTATGGTCACAGCGTTGTCAGTTTCGCGGGCCACAATCGAAAGTTTTTCAAGCTCTTCATTAATCTTACTCAAAATAAAAGCTTTATCCTGTAGCTCAATGCTTTGCGCCGAAAGTATTTCAGCCTGTGCTTCTACGGTTTCTTTTTGCCGGATTATTTCTGCGGTTCTTTCTTTTATAGTGGCTTCTAACTTTTGCCTTTGCTTATATAGTAATCCCGAATAAATTTTAAGTATTAAAAATAAAAATCCTACAATTAATAACACATACACAAAATAAGCCCAGGTTTCCCTGTACCATGGCGGAAGGACTGTTATTCGGTATTCAGCAACATTACTTGTTACGTCATAAATATTAATGGCTTTAACTTTAAAAGTATAATCGCCTTCCTTTACTTTTGTATATTCTTTTTGCGTTGAAACAGACCAATCCGACCATTCATCGTCAAATCCTTCTAAAATACATTTATACTTTGTACGATCTTCCTGATCAAAAAATGGTGCGGCAAAAATAAACTTAAGATTATTGGATTGATAATCAACATTTATCTTATTAAATTCATTATTTTTAAGTTCTTCTCCCCAATATACCACGCTATCTTCACCAATAATAACCTTCCTGATAAGGCAATTAAAGCCGATATTGTAATTTTTATGATCAAGGTCCGGACTATATTTAAAAAGCCCTTCGTTGCTTCCAATCCAGACAGTTCCATCCGAATCGGCATATAAAGCAGATATTGATGCCATTTCGGGAAGGCGAATAAAAGGTTTATAAATCCATTCCAATTTTCCACCATTTGGTTTCAGGTATCCGATTTTACCTTCCCTGTTGTTTCTGGGACTTACAAATATGTTTCCATTTGCCGACATGGCAAAATTTCTTACACCATATTGCAAACTATCAAATTCAGGGCAATTCATAGAGTGGGGATAAAATTTCTGGTCAGCCGTATTAAACTCATAGATACCTTTATCCGTGCCGAAAAGAATTGAATTCTCAAATTTAATAGGCCTGTTTCCACTTACCGAAGGGAGCCCTGATGACGGGGTATACCTCTTCACTTTTTTGGGTTTTGTAATATTTTCAGGATCAACATTAACATATAAAAGCCCATTGGTAAAAGTTTCGAGCCACAAATTTCCTGAACTGTCTTCTACAATTTCCCTGATATCTTCGTTAATCCCCTCCCACTTACCTTCAAAAACCCAGGATCCATTTTTATAAATAAGGCTTATAAAATCAGTAAATCCATCTGTACTGAAAATTCTGGAGGGATTTTTTTCTGACTGGGTAATCTGGAAAGCATGCAATTCCCCATCATAAACAGGCTGTCCTGTATTGCCCTTAATTTGGTATATTCCACTTTGATTCCCTGCCAGTAGTAGTTCCTCATTTACTGTGCCAGGCACTTTAAAATTTGTCAGGCACCAGTTTTGCCCTGGGGGAATACCCGAAACCTCCCTGATTCTGTAATTTACTGAGTAAGAACGATCATAATTGTAATAAATAGAATAAATTTTTTGATTTGTAACAAAATAAATAGTGTTTTTAAACCTGATAATATCGTAAATGTTGCCCTGAAGACCTAAAGTTTTATTCCAGTACGAAATGTCACTCCCCGGGTCAAATCTTGAAATTCCCAGGCTTAATGCTAACCATACATTACCGCTCCTGTCATTTGACGATGCCAGAATCAGATTATTTTGCAAACCAGTAGCTTCGTTTATATACCTCAGAATTGTTCCTGAACGATCAAACAATATAGCCCCTTTTTCCATTGAACCTATAATAAATAGATTGCTGTCAATGGCTAGTGAAGTGTAAAGATTATTTTCCCTGAGAAAATCATTATCATTCCTAAGTGGAAAATTTTGAATTGATTTCTTTCCATTTAAATCCAGGATATAAATACCGGCAGTTCTTGTTGGAATTAGAATGCTTGATTCATTAAAAGGCAAAACGGAAAGAAACTTATTTTTACTGAAAAATTCAGTTTTGGGCAATAACTGAAGCCTGTTATTATCATAAAGGTAAATTCCATCTTTTTCATGCAGAATATAATACCTGTTTTTAAAGACAAATGGCACATAAAAAGAAGTTCCATCTTCCGGTTTTATATAACTCAGTTTATTGCTTTTTTTATGGTAAATATAAACGCATTTTTCAGTAAAGAAATAAACATCATCATTAATCAGGTGTGCATTCCAAACACTTCCTATGTTTATTGAAGTGTCAATAAACTGATCTTTGATACTGAATATTTCAGGTTTACCAAATCTGTCAGTAGCTAAGTACCCAAAATCGTTGGTTCCTGCTAGAAATAATGTGCCTTCTTCATCTTGTACCAGACCATAAACTTCAGACCTTAGTTTATTCGGAATTCCATTCCAGCCCACCCCATCATACTCTAGAATACCAAAATCCGTGATGCCCATAAACATAATACCCCTGTTGTCCTGTACTACTGAATAAGTCTGAGGATCGTACAGAAATTCTTTCGGCAGATAATTCCTTATTAAAGGTAATCCGATTTCCTGGGCACAAATGCCTGATTTTATCATCAACAAAATGACAATATAAATTATTTTATCCAACCTGTGCATGAAATACCTTTACATGTTGATAAACATAAAAAAGAAAGCAATCCTTCAATTCAAAAAGCAGATATTATACTGTTTTTTAAAAATCCGGAGGTCTAAATTCCTGTTTATTATTTAAAGATTACTTTAAAGTTATTTTGCCCCCTCATCTTCCAAAATTACAAAATTAATGATGATTATCAAGTTAATATGTTAAAAGGATTAATATTCAATTAATTAAAGATTAATGTATTGTGATAATTGATAATTTCCAGGGGGAAACTGGTGTCCGGTCATTTTAGCTACAAATACCTGATACCAACATTTATGCTGATAACTGAAATCCGGGTGAGCATACAGAATGTTAAACATAAACAATTTTTTAAATGCTTCTCAATTTCTCAAAAATTTGCGCAAAAAGTATTTGATCAGCAATATCCTTCAATTATATCTTTTTTTTAACACAATTTCAGCTTTTGAGACAGACAAATGTCTGTTAAATAATAGTTTAGGATTTGGTTATAAAGCAATTACCCATCTCTAATTTTGAATTAAAGAAAACAATAGTACTTTAACTTCGTGTTAAATTAACTTTGAATTAAGCTCAGAATAATTTAACTTTGGATTCCTAACCTGAACATTTAAAACATGTACGACTCCAGTCAGTATAATCTTGGTCAACAAAGGCTCTTTCCGCAGGAAGAGATGCTAGAGATAAGTAAAAAAAGATTACAAATGATGATAGGCATCCCAAAGGAAGATTCGCGGGTTGAAACAAGGATGCCGCTAACCCCTCAGGCGGTGGAATTACTTACAGAAAAAGGGCACAGGATTATGATTGAGAGGGGTGCCGGTGAAGAAGCAAATTATAAAGATTTGGATTTTAGTGAAGCCGGCGCAGAGATCGTACCCGACCGCAAAAAAATTTTCGAGTCAGATTTAATTCTGAAGGTAGCGCCATTAACATTGGCAGACATTGATTTATTGTCTGATAATCAAACTATTATATCGGCTTTACACAGTTCTTCACAAACTAAGGAACAATTAAATGGCCTGATAAAAAAAAGAGTTAAAGCGATTGCTTTTGAATATATAAGAGGGTTACACGGCGAATACCCAATAGTACGATCGATGAGCGAACTGGCGGGTAAACTTGCCATAAACATTGCTGCCGAATATTTAAGTAAACAGCATAATGGAAAAGGCGTATTACTTGGAGGTATTACAGGAATATCGCCGGCAGAAGTAATGATAATTGGTGCCGGAACCGCCGCTGTGCATGCTGCAAATGCAGCACTCGGGCTTGGTGCTGTGGTAAAGGTTTTTGACAGCTCAATTCATAAACTGAGAATGTTTCAAATGCAGTTAGGAAAATCAATTTTTACTTCTATCATTCAGCCCCATGCAATTGTAAAAGGTTTGCGTTCAGCAGATGTGGTAATTGGTTCGCTTGGCATTGATGATTATTCCCCGCATTTCCTGGTAAGCCGCGAAATGATTATGCAAATGAAACCCGGAACCATTATCATTGATTTGAATATAGATAACGGGTCATGTTTTGAAACTTCGAGGCCGACAATTTATATTGATCCTATTTATAAAGAACAGGGCATTATCCATTATTGTGTTCCAAATATTGCTGCCCGCGCGGCCCGCACGGCTTCAATAGCCCTTAGCAATGTACTTGTACCTATCTTATTGCAATTGGGCGAAGAAGGCGGTATAATCCAATTATTAAAAAAGGATCATGGCATACGCAACGGCGTTTATATTTTTAACGGGATTTTAACCAATAAAAAACTTGGCGAATCGTTCGGAATAACAGCAAAAGATATTAACCTCCTGATGGCTGCATTTTAAGAAGTTTCTCAGGTTCTTCCTGCCTATCGACGATCTGTTTTATCCCAGGTCCTCTTGTTTTTTTGAATCAGGTTCAATTTCAACTTATTTTGCTGGGCGGTATCAAGTATTTTTTTTACATCAAAAAGGTGCCGGTTCATTTCTTGTTGTACCCTTACGTTGTATAATCCTATCGAATCGCACAACTGGCTTATTTTTACTGTATCGGGTTTATCTGAAAAGATTTCCTGAATCATATTGTTTTTAATTCTGGAAATATTGTCCATCGCAATTTTAGAATTAGCAAAATTTTTATCCATTGATTGAAAATAAACCGAGGATTGGTTATCATTCAGGCTTAATTCTTTTTTTACATAATTTTTAAGCCTTTCATGCCGGTCAGAATTCCTGTTTTCTTTTTCCACACCTTCTTTATTAAGGGCCTTGTGCCTGTCGTATTTCTGAAATAAGAAGGTACCAATGGCGGTGAGATTGATTAAAATCAAAACGATGATGATCCCTATGAGAAATCTTTTTTTATTCCTGTATTCATTTTCCATAATTATTCGCCATTTTCTGAATTAATTCCATAATCATTCTCATTGCCGGAGTATATCTGATAAGATTCAGCAAAGAGCTGCATATCTGTTAATTCAGTATTTTGTTTCACAATTTCCTTGTCTACTTCAATTTTATTATTTCCCAAATAGTGCCCAAAAATTAATGAAACCAAAACTATTATACAATAAAAGGCAAGCTGCAATGCATATTCTCTTTTCCTCCACCAGCTTTTTTCACTTAACATTCTCTCCCTATTTTCAAGAGTTGATAAGACCCTGCTGGCAAAAAATGGATTGGGCTCAGTCACTTGTACCTGATTTAACCTTTCCATATCGCTTTTAAAGCGGATAAAAAGTTTCCTGCAACTTTCACAAACTTCAATATGTTGATTGAAAAGGGTTTGATTTTCAAAATCAACTTCGCCTTCTACAACAAAAATCATCCTATTTTGAAATTGTTTACAGTTCATTTTAAATTGCCTATAATTGAAAAGTAGTTTTGCCATTTGACACATTATAATAAAAAAACTTGCATTTAATTTATACTTTTTTTGTAATACAAAATCAATTTTTTTTGAAGATTTTTCTTAGCCCTGAAAATTAGTGATTCTACAGAAGATAAAGAAACATCCATAATTTCAGCAATTTCTTTATAGCTCAGATTTTCAAGCTTATGCAGGTTAAAAGAAGTCTTCTGGTTATCAGGAAGACTGTTAATGGCTTTGTAGATTGCATCCGAACATTCATCTTTTTCAACAATATCTCCCGGATTTTCAGTATCACTGAAATTATTTGGCAGATTTTTTTCTACTTCAAACAGTAAATCTAAGCTTTGAAACCAGGAGTTTTTCTTGTTGTCTCTTAAATAATTCAATGATTTATTAACACTTATCCTGTAAAGCCATGTTGAAAGCTTTGATTCCTGCCTGAAATTACTTATTGATTTGAATACTTCGATAAATACCTCTTGCGCAACATCCTCCGCATCTTTACGGTTACGTAAAAAACTATGACATGTATTGATTACCAGAGATTGGTATTTTAAAACCAGTTCCTTAAATGCATTTTTATCGCCTTTCCTTATAAGATCAAGCAAATATTTATCATCCATCAAATGTAATCCTGTATACAATAATTTATAGACACAAAGATGGTAAAAATCCTGTGGTAAAATCACATTTTCTATTAATTTGTGTAAAATCCGGATGTTAGTTAAAAAGTCTTAATTCAATTTCTTTCTTCTCTTTTTTAAACCTAAAATTCTATTTTTGCAGCCCTTTTTATCAAATGATATGTAAATGAAGCAGTTTTCTATATTCCTTATTTTAGTTTTAAGTTTCAGTACAAATACTGCAATTGGTCAGACGAATGAAATTTTAGTAGATGCAAGAGATTTTAATAAATACAAAACGACTAAAATTGGCTCACAGGTCTGGATGGCTGAAAACCTTAATTTTAAAACCAAAGAATCCCTGGTTTATAATCAAAAAGAAGATGAAATTGTTTTTGGCCGATTATATAATTGGGATGAAGCCAGGGTTGCATGCCCAACCGGATGGCACCTGCCTTCGGACCAGGAATGGAAAGACCTTGAAAAACTTCTGGGTATGACAGACGGTGAAGCTGATAAATTGAATGAATGGAGAGGAACTGACCAGGGAAAAAGATTAATCTCAGATTCTGCCCTTCAGTTTCATGTTCCTTTCGGTGGATATGGAAACCCACCCGCTAATTTTAACCTCAAAAATTCCCAAGCCTTTTTTTGGACATCAACCACAGAATATGAATTGGTTTTGACGCGACAATTCTATGAGAAGGAACAAAGGATTTTGAGAAAAGCCAGGCCCAAAAACTGGTCATTTTCAGTGAGATGTATTAAAGATTGACAGTTATTATTTTTTCTAATGATTTTTATTAAAAATTTAAATATGCACAATAATTACTATGTGCACATAGTTTTTAGGGAGAATTACATTTCTAATTAATTTATTGATACAAAATATTTTAAATATTGCTTACAAAATATGAAAAACACAAATATCGAAATAAAGGCGAAATGCAACAACCAGGCAGCCATACGAAATATATTAAAAACTGGTAATGCCGATTTCAAAGGCGTAGATCACCAGGTTGACACGTATTTTAAGGTAAATTCCGGAAGGTTAAAACTTCGTGAAGGTAAAATTGAGAATGCATTGATTCATTATAATCGAGAAGATAAATATGATGCAAAGGAAAGTGATGTTATTATCTATCAAAATACCAAAAACAGTCTTCTTAAAGAATTACTTATCAGGGCTTTAGGTCATCTGGTTACTGTTGACAAGGAACGTGAAATTTATTTTATTGGAAATGTCAAGTTTCATCTCGACAAAGTTAAAGGATTAGGTGAATTTGTTGAAATAGAGGCAATTGGAAATGATGATACAGATAAAGAAAACCTCATGAAGCAATGTAAATTTTACCTAAACCTGTTTGGAATTAATAAAGAGGACCTGGTCCCGGTTTCATACAGCGATATGCTCCTTGAATCGAAATAGTTTGGGAATAAAACTTTAAGAACTGGTCAGGATTTAAGTTTTATATAAACCTGAAAATAATACCCAAAGGCATTTTTTTCATCTGATGGATAAAATAAGTTTTCGGTTAATTGCCAGATTTGGCTGTTAATCACAGGAAAGTGTGAATCTGCCTCAAAAGCATGATCGATTTTTGTTATATAAAGAACATCGGCCATATTGATAAACTGCAGGTAAATTTTTTCACCTCCAATAATAAATACCTCATCTTCACCCTGGCACAATTTAATAGCCATTTCGGGAGAATGAGCCATATAGCAGCCATTTGCCTCAAATTCAGGATTTGACGTAATTACAATATTCTTTCTGTTTGGCAGTGCTCCATTTGGCAACGATTCATAGGTTTTTCTTCCCATAATTATTGAATGGCCCGTTGTTAATTGTTTAAACTTTTTTAAATCAGCCGGCAAATGGCAAAGCAATTTGTTGTTTTTTCCAATCCCCCGGTTTATATCAATTGCAGCAATTAAAGCAATTTTCATAGAAACAATAAATTAAACTGAAATTTCTCCTTTTATGTGCGGATAAGGTTCGTAATTATGCAGGGCAAAGTCCTCGTACCTGAAATCGAACAACGATTTAACTTCAGGATTAAGGGATAAAGTTGGCAATTCCTTTGGCGATCTGCCTAATTGAACGTTTACCTGTTCCAAATGGTTCAGGTAAATATGGCTGTCACCCAGGGTATGTATAAATTCGCCAGGTTTAAGGTTGGTCACTTGCGCCATCATTAAAACAAGCAGGGAATAAGAAGCAATATTAAACGGTACCCCCAGAAAAACATCTGCACTACGCTGATAAAGCTGACAAGAAAGCTTGCCATTGGCAACATAAAACTGAAAAAGTATATGACATGGTGGCAACGCCATTCTATCAATATCACCTACATTCCAGGCACTTACAATATGCCGGCGCGAATTTGGGTTCCTTTTAATCTGGTTAATTACCTGGTTCAGCTGATCAATTTGCCTGCCCTGGTCGGCCGTCCATGAACGCCATTGATACCCATAAATTGGGCCCAGTTCTCCGTTAACATCCGCCCATTCGTTCCAAATCCTCACATTGTTTGCCTTAAGATAGGCAATATTGGTTTCGCCTTTTATAAACCACAACAGTTCATGGATGATAGAGGCAAGATGGAGTTTTTTTGTTGTAAGCAATGGAAAACCATCCTGGAGATCAAACCGCATCTGGTAACCAAATGTACTGATGGTTCCTGTACCTGTCCGGTCTTCTTTTTTTGTTCCGTTTTTTAAGATATAGTTTAGTAAATCAATATATTGTTTCATGTAAAATTAGTTAAATGGTTGTTTCTCTTTTCAATTCCCAATTTATTATATCGGCATTCGATTTACCTTTTATAAATCCGCATTTTTGAAGAACTCTCTGGCTGTTTTTGTTTTTTGATGGCGATAGTGCATGTATTGTTTTTAACTTCTCATTTCTGAAAGCCCACCCAGTCATTGCCGTAACCGCTTCCGTGGCATATCCTTTACCCCTCTGCCTTTTATCAATAAAATAGCTGATTGATGTTGTCCCGGTATGATCAGGATAACCGGACAGTGCAATTCCCCCAATAGAAATATGCTGTGATTTCAGGATAATTTCCCAAAACGTATACCATTCAAAATGGGCGGGATTTTCCAAAACGTCGTCAATCCTGAATTTAAGATCATTTTTTATTTCAGTCTTTATTTCTTCGCTTAACTGGTGATCGGCAAAATTGAGTTCGAGATGGTTCTCGAGTAAAATCCTGTCTTTTTTTAAAAGACAAAGGCTTTCATAATCAAGGGCAAGAAGAACTAAGTTTTGGGTTTTAATTTCAAGCATTTTTTCATTTCTTGGAACTGCAAAATTATCCAAAACTGTTTTAAAAACCGAATTAAGAAGTACTTTTTTAAATGCCCTTATTGAGATGAATTTCCCAAGTTTTAACCTTGTAAATAGTTTAATCTGGTTTATCCTTAAAACTAATAAACTAATGGAATGAGCCTGTAAGTGGACAGTTGATAATTAAAATAATCTTCGAACGAGTTTGCCAGTATTTTTTCTTCGTAATTTAGTTTTACCACCAAATCAATTACAACTATTAATAAAACCAAAATCCTGAAATAAGAGAAAAAATCCAAAACCAATGCTGTAAGTGCAACAATTATTGCCAGATACATAGGGTGTCTAATCAGACGATAAGGTCCACTGCGGACAAACACCGCTGATTTTTTCAAATCGGGCAAAATTCTTGTATTTCCAGGACGCATAGTCAAAACTGCCCAAATACCAAGCAGGACACCCGAAACCTCAAAAAAAAGCAATGCATTGGATTTCGCAAAAAACGGGCCTGTAAAAAATATAAAGGCAATCCCTGAAAATTGAATAATTACGAATAAATATTCCTTCAGCTTATTCCTGGCTAAAAATCTCATCTTCAGATTAATTTTGAATAATAGGATTGTTTTTTAATTCTTTGAATTACTTCGTTTCTATCCAGGAACTGACTTGATAATAATTTAGAATACCAGCCCTTTGCACCTGAAATATCATTTTTTTCAATCAAAATTTGAATAATATTCATGTACAAAAACCCATAAGGATAATCCTTGTTGTTTTCAACCGCCATTTTAAAAGCCTGAAGGGCAAAATCAAGTTTTCCTTTGGTATAATAGTCATACCCCAAGTCAATATCTTTATTCATATCTTCATCAAGTATAATTCCCCTTATTGAAAAACAATACTGATCACAGTTTTCGATAATATCTAAAAACTTAACTTTTTCGGTTATTTTTGGAAAATAAAGGCTAAAATTCAATATTTCGCCTGCAAATTTAAACTTGTAGCTATCGGGACAAACTGGAATGCCAAATGAAGTTAAAAGATGATACGATTTGCCTGATATAACGTCCTTTAAATCAATATTTTTATCAGCACAAAAGCTTCCTGTTTCAATCTGGTTTTCGATAGCCAAATCTACCTTTGTATTATTTTCAAGAATTTCAATCTTATTGATACGCATTGGGTGTGAGGACAAAGCGAAATTTAATTTTTCAAACTTTTGTGCCTTGATACTAATTGCATTTAAAACCAATAAAAAAAGAAAAATGGCATTCTTCATAAAGTTTTCTATATTTTTAATTTAAACTGAATTCTACTTCAATTATTACTTTTTTATAAAATGTAAAAATAAAAAAAACCATCAGGCAAAATTAGCCCAATGGTTTTCATTTGAATATTTAAATTAATTTATTTACCGCCAAAAGTAAAATCAAGGCCTACAGCAATAGCCCAGTTGCTTTTTTCATAAGTGGTTTTAAATGGAACCTGTGTAACATTATCACCTAAAGTATAAGATTCGTCATAGGTTGCACTCTCGTACATGGTGTAATAGCCACCAAGCTGAAGGGTTAGCATATCATTAATTTTGAAAGCGCCACCCAAACCAAATGTATTTGATGGTAAGCTATAAGAAAGATTCGACTGGTAGTTTTCGTTCACACCCGGTTGAGCTCTCAGATAACCGGCACTCAACAATAACCTGTCATTAAGGTTATATTCAAGTCCCCCGGCGAGTTCCCAATAGTTTTTGTCAATTTCATCTTCTACATTTTCCCATCCGGTTTTTTTATCCCAGTAGGTGTGGTATCCAACCATTGCACTAAATTTGTCAGAGAATTTATAGTTTACTCCCAACGAAAGCATAGCAGGAATATCAGCATTGGTTTCTTCCCCGTCAGGAAACATTTCAACAGGAGCTCCGGTTCCGGGATCAATGCCAATAACAAATCCTTTACCTGGGGCTGTTTCATTCACAAGGGTCATATTGGTTTTAAATTCGTATTTAGCACCAATATTTAATTTACCATCCATTAATGAAAGGTTTAATCCAAGGATTGGGGTCCAGCCGTTTCCTGTCTGGGTTACATCTGCTTCCTGGTCAACCATTAAAGCAGAACCAGCAGTTAATTGAGTAGCTTGTGCTGTATATGTGTCTCCCAGTGTGTTATAAGTTGCCTGACCTTGTGTCATGGTCAAAGAACCGGCATTTTGAACGCCCTGATTTGTCAATCCGTCCCTTAAAGCTGTTACTTGGGCTTGAGTTGCTGGATCGCCAGCAGTAGCCGCAATAACCTGATCAAAAGTATTAGCAGGATAAGCTGTAACCAAACCATTCATGCCTGTTGCGGCGTTGTAATTTTGGGTAGCCCCGCCACTTGCCAAAGCAGCCAGATTAGTCATAAAGGTAGATGCAGGTAAAGTTCCACCAGCGGTAGTTACAGTTATATCCTTTACTTCTCCGGTGTATGTGTTCTTAGCCCAAACATAACGTGCACCTGCATAAACAGAAATCATGTCATTAATGGCATAGCTGATACCGCCCTGAATTCCGAAATATACGGATGAACCTTCAAAGTTTGAAATTACCCCATAATCTGTAACGCCTTGTTCGGCGAAATTATATGTTAATGAGGAAACCGGAATTTCAATCATTGGGATACCATTGTCAAATACAGCGCTTCCTCCGCCGCCAATTGGCATAAATCCAAGCGAAAATGCAAATTTACCTTTTTTGTATGCTGCATAAAGATCGGGAAAAAGAGGAGCTGATACACTACCTTCAAATTCAGGATTATGCAAAGGAGGAAATGTACTGGTAATGGTCCTGTCCTGGAAAATTGATTGATTGCTCACCGAAATATGCAATCCATCAGCAAGTTTAGTCAAACCGGCCGGATTGTAATATACCGCATCAACACTTGTTGAAGCATCACGTACAAGCATCCGTGCCCAGGCTGCACTTTGGTTGGTGTTTGTTACCAAACCCCCAGCAAATGCATAGTTTAAAGCCATAAAAAGGCTAAAGAAGAAAATTAACAGTCTTTTCATATTTATTGTATTAGGTTTTATATAAAGCTAAAGTATATTTTTATGTTTTAAAATACAAATTAGCCTTGTTCCATTAATTATTTTAAAAGCATTTATATAATTATGTATCAGGCATATGTACTGTTTTTAAATATTTTTAACATATAAATTAAAAGTGATTTGTGCAAACACTAATTTTCGCAATCAGGATTTGAGTGTATTTTAATGGTAAAATGGGCACCCTATGAAAAACTTTGGAATGAAATTTGAATTTTTGAAATCCACTAATAATTGTTATCTTTTAAATAATTGATTAATAATATTTTAAAGACAATAAATTTAAAATTCAATTAAAAACAGGTTTGAATAAAGTAAATTTTTGTTTACTTTACAAACTTTTAATATTTTTATATGCTTTATATGGTAAAATTTGGTTTAAATATTGTTAGTATAATAAGAATTTTAAGATCAAATACCTGGAATGGTAGATTTAGCATGTTACAATGCAGGTTGTAGATTTTTGTAGATTAGTAGAGAAATAGTTATCAACATATTACAATGTTCAGCAAGCTTAAAGAATTAAGGAATAATCTTTTAATAAGCCTAAGGCTTAAGGGCCTTGTAATTGTTGTAGCCGTTATGATTTTGGCACTTGGTATTGTTTCGGTACGAAATGTATCCAGTATTAATAGCAAAATTAACGAAACGAATGAATTGTATTTGAAAAGCCTGATAAAACTCTCAGGATTAATTGAAAATATTTATGCCATTTTAATTGAATCACACATTGTTGATCAAAAGTCACTCAACGAAAACACCATTGACGTTTCACTGAATATTGATTTGCTAAACACTTACCTGATTGAATATGAACATTCCATTGTAGATGAAGCACAAAGGTCGTTGTATGAAAGTTTTGTTCTCGAACTGCAAAATTATATTTCAATTATCAAAGAAGTAAACTCATTTCAATTGCAGGGAAAATACCAGCTTGCGTCAGAAATAAAGGCAACCAGGGAATTAACATCGTTTAAAAAACTCCAGGGAATCATAAAATCAATGATTTCATATAATACAAAAGGTATTCAAACCAGTAGTAAGATTATAAACCAGCTGGAGCAAAAATCGATAAACCGTATCTACCTGATAAGCTTTCTGGTATTGGGATTGTCCCTATTAATAGTAATTTACCTGATAAAAGATATTTCCGGTTCATTAAAAGACCTGACCAATAACCTTTCGATTTTAAGAAAAGGGGAAATCCCAGAATATGAATTAGCCAGGTCGGAAAATGAACTTGGACAAATGGCAGGAATTACAAATGAATTAACCAAAAACCTTTCAGAATTAAACCGGTTTGCCCTGGATATTAGCCAGGGAGTCTATTCTACTGAATATAAGTTTGCCGGAACAAACGATATGTTAGGCCAGGCATTGGTAAACCTTAGAAACAGTTTAAGAATAACCAAAGAAGAAGACGAAAAACGAAAACTTGAAGAAGAGCGCAGAAACTGGACAAATAAAGGACATGCAATATTTGGTGAGATTTTACGACAACGATCAAGGGAAGTGAATCAACTTACCGATGACATTATTAAAAATCTGGTATACTATCTTAAAGCCAACCAGGGGGGCCTTTTTTTGATTAACGACTCCAGCGATATGTCTAAAATTGAGCTTGTCTCAGCTTTTGCCTACGACAGAAAAAAATACTTTGAACGAAGTATAAATATAGGCGATGGATTAATTGGTACTGTTGCCCTTGAGCGAAATACAATTTATCTTAAAGATGTTCCGGAAGATTATATTGAAATTGAATCAGGGCTTGGAGATGCCAATCCAAAATGCCTTCTTATTGTCCCCTTGAAGTTTGAAGAAGATATTCTCGGGATTGTTGAAATTGCATCATTTAAAGAATTGGAAGATTTTGAGATAAAATTTGTTGAAGAAGTTGCCCAAAGTATAGCCTCCACGCTGTTAACTGCTAAAATAAACGCCCGTACCCAGCAATTATTGGATGAATCAAGGAAACAATCAGAAATTCTTGCCGCCCAGGAAGTTGAAGCCCGTCAGAACATGGAAGAAATGAGGGCCACACAGGAACTGGCGCAGCGGCGCGAAGCCGACTTAAGCGGTATTATTTCAGCGGTTGACAACACACTGATGAAAGGTGAATATGAAATTGACGGAACCCTTATATCAGTTAATAACAGGCATTTACAAACCATGGGTTACCAATTAAAAGAGATCAAAGGAAAAAATATTGAAATGTTTATTCCGGAAGACGAATTGGAGCAATTCAGGCGGGTTTGGGCAAATGTAGTGGCAGGAAATCCACGACAGCTGGAAGTCAGGCGGCGTACAAAAACGGGCGAAGACTTGTGGTTAATAAACCAATATACACCTGTTACAGATATAACCGGAAGAATAAATAAAGTACTTTATTTTGCCCACGACATTACAAAGTATAAAAAAACTGAAGAAGAACTAAAATACCAGATTAAATCCTCAAAAACAGAAATAGAAAAAATGTTGGAAAAACTCTCTTTTGCAGGGATGAATATTTCTGAGATGGATGAAAAGGGAAAAACTGATCCGGAATTAAAACAAATTTTTGATAATGAATTCATTTATTATGAATTAGACCACCAAGGTAAAATATTAACAACCAATAAGAAGTTTTCTGAACTAATTGGATATGATCCGGATGAACTTCGGGGTAAACAAATTGATGAAATTCTATCGGTAAACTACGAAAATGAAGAGATAGCTGAACAAATTAATAGCATTAAAAGCGGTTTATTAAAATTCCAGGATATTTATATTAAAACAAAAGACGGAAACGATAAATGGATAAAGCAATATTATACATTTACAAATGATGAAGAAGGTAATTTACTTAAAATAAAAGTGTTCGGTTATGATATTAGTTACCAGAAATTTATAGAAAAACAGAACGAAAAACTAATAACAGAGTCGAGAAATATTTCTGATGCTTTAATGATAAAAGATGCCGAGCAGAAAAAAGCCTTTCATGAACTTTCAGCCGAAATAGAAACAATAAAAAGTTCGTCCTCAAAAAATCAACTGTTAATTCAGGCTTTAGACCAGGTTTTAATTAAATTTGAAACCGATTTGGATTTTAACTTCACAAAAACGAACAAAAACTTCGTTGAAAAACTTAAATATACCGAGAGAGAATTAATCGGCAAGCCTGTTTCAAGGATAATTGAGCAGGATAGAAAGGAAAAGTTTATAAATGAATTAGAAATGGTTGCCGGTGATAAATCTTCATCAATCATTACTCAAATTATATCAAAAGACAAAGGTGTACATGATGTAAATATTTATATACTAAATGTTTACAATGAAAATAATCAAAAAGCAGGGTATATTTTTTACATTTCGGGGAGTATTGTAATAATGCCAGATACTGAGGATGCCATAAAGCTTTCGGAAGAAATTGAAATAAAGAAAAAAGAATTAGAAGAGTTGGTAATTAAAATTGAACAATCGAAAAAATTGTCTGAAAAAAGTGAAGATAATTCTGAAACTGCTGACAATGAGTCTGATAAATTATATCTTCAGTGGTTGAAAAAATTAAAGAATAATCTGGATTAAGATATCGTTGTTAAAGTTTATTTGGAAAAAAACTGGCGCTTTGGTCAGTATTTTGTATTGTATAGAAAGAAACCAAAATTTATAAATGTCCGAAAATTCATTATCTATAAAAAAAGGATTGAATTCCATTTATAATGATGAAATTGAAAATTCTGTCATCGGTGGATATTCCATAACTGAATTAACCTTGTTCGGTATATTGGGAGGGATGCTTTTTCCATTAATTGCATGGGGTTACGATATAATTGCAAACTCAGTTCAAATATCCCCGAAAGAGATTTGGAAAATGCACCTTGCTAATCCTCTTCATTTTATCATTGATATAGCCCCCTTTGTTCTTGGAGCTTTTGCAAATATAATGGCAAAAAGGACCAGAAAAAGAAGAGAAACTCTGATGCAGGTTTTATTTGAAAGAAATGAAATTATAAGAAAAAATACGGAATTGGCGAATCGTATCGGACAAGGTGATTTTGATGTTGAAACAGCACATATTGAAAAGGAAGACAGGCTTGGAAACGCATTGCTCCTTATGTTGAACAACCTCAGGGAAACAGACATTAAAGAAAATGAACAATCATGGATAGTTAGGGGAAAAGAAAAAGTCTCTGACGTTTTAAGGCAACAGAACAATATTGCTGATTTAGCGTTTAAAACACTCGTAAGCCTTATTGAAAGTACAGAAATGGTGCAAGGGGCATTTTATCTTTTTGATGATGAAAGAAAATATTTGATTAATATTGCAACTTATGCTTATGGCAGAAAAAAATATATAAATCAGGAATTCAGAATTGGAGAAGGACTTGCCGGCCAGGCGGCCTTTGAAAAAGAAATGATTTATCGTACCGAAGTTCCCGAAGGATATATTACAATCACCTCAGGAATAATAGGCGACAAAAAACCAGGCTCAGTAATTGTAACTCCGTTAATTAGCGATGAAAAACTTCAGGGAGTAATTGAACTTGCTTCGGTTTACGATTCACTTCCTAACAAAACCCTTATGCTTGTTCAGGAAGTAAGCGGAATTATAGCCCAAACCCTTTTTAATCTTAAAGTAAATACACGAACTGAAAATTTGCTCCGTGAATCTCAGAAACTAGCAAATACCCTTAAAGCAAATGAAGATGTATTAAGACAGAACGCGAAAGAAATGAAGCATACCCAGCTCGAGTTACAGCGTTCAAACCGAAACCTGGCAGCACAAATTGAAGAAGTTGAAAAGGGGCAAAAAAGACTACATTCGTTACTTGAAAATGCTTCGGAAGTTATTTCAATCTACGACCAAAATGGGATTGTAAAATATGTTAGTCCATCCGTTACCACAATACTTGGGTATCAAACCGACGAAATGATTGGTACAAACAGGTTTGAGAGGGGCGAATCTATTCTACTTGAAGCCTTTAAAGAGCTTATTGAAAACCCGCAAACGGTCAAAACTTTTGAATACAGGTACGAAAAGAAAAATCACGGAATTGTTTGGCTCGAAACCACAGGCCGTAATCTGCTCGATAATCCGGCTATCAACGGAATTATATTTAACACCCGGGATATTACCGTACGAAAAGTGGCAGAAGATGCCCAGCGAATGAGTGGTGAAATGCAGGCATTATCAGAAAATTCGCCCGATATGATTGTAAGGTTAAGCCCCGAAGGAAAATTCTTTTATGCCAACCCGGTGGTCGAAAAAATCACTGGAATTCTAAGGGCAGGCTTACGTCAGAAAAAATTATCCGAGGTTCAGTTTAATCCCGAAATAATTCATTTTTTCGAAGATGGAATTGAAAACGTGATGCTTACCAAAAGAAAATTTGAAGGGGAAAAAACCTTACCCACGGTTGAGGGAAAAAGAATAATGCAGGTAAATGTTATCCCTGAATTTAACAAAAATCACGATGTTGAAACAATACTTTTTGTAGCTCATGATATTACACAAAGAAAAAACATTGAAATTGAAATTGAAAAGAAAAATAAGGACATCACTGAAAGTATTAATTATGCCCAGAGAATTCAATCGGCCATTATACCCGATACAAAACTTATAAAACAGTTTATCCCAAATTCATTCATTTTTTATAAACCCAGAGATATTGTAAGTGGCGATTTTCCATGGTTTTATGTAGCAGGTGACAATATTTATATAGCCGCTGTAGATTGTACCGGCCATGGAGTACCCGGGGCACTTCTTTCTTTTATTGGGTATTTTCTTCTGAATAGCATCGTTGACCATGATAAAAACCTAACAGCCGGACAGGTACTTGACATGCTTCATAATGGTGTAAGGCGCACTTTAAGGCAGGATGCAGATGATGCCAGTGCAAGGGATGGAATGGATATTGGCCTGTGTAAAATCAATTACAATAAAAAAGAATTGCAATATGCAGCAGCTCACCGCCCTCTTTATTATGTCAGTGGCGAAGATGTTGCCCAGTACAAAGGAAATTCAAAGGCAATTGGGGGAATTCCTCCACGAAGGGGCGAAGAAGAAGAGTTTACAAATTATATTATCAATTATAAGCCTGGCGATAGAATTTATTTCTTTTCAGATGGCCTGCCCGATCAGATTGGAGGAGATTCAGGAAGAAAATACCAGGCAAGAAGAATTAGAGATGCTGTTCTTAAATATCATCAGGCACCGATAGACGAAGTGGAAAAGTTTTTCAGGGAAGATTTCAAAGACTGGAAAGGAGATCAAAAACAAATAGATGATGTATTATTGATAGGCATAGAATTTTAGAATTGGCAAAATTAATTTATTAAAGTTTTGAATTACAGTTAATTAATCAATATTAAATAGATAATAAACAAAAGAGATATAGAAAAATAAGTAAATATTTCAAATTAAAAATGGAGGCACAAAGCTGGGTTCAAGTATTGGACCACCGAAGTACCAGAATATAAACTTTAACAAAAAAACCTTATCTGAACAATATTGAATCTTGAATAAAAATAATAAAATTACAGATTTTGAAAACAAAACCATATTACATATAGCATCGTACCTCGTTCTTATAAATTAAATATTATGTATAATTTTAACAATATAGAAAATTAATATGCCAGATTCTGGTAAAAAGTATTATTTTTGAAGATCAAATAAACAATATTCTTGGTCTTTACATACTTAAGGAATGAATTAAAAAATATTGAAAAATTACACAAATGGTTAAATTTAAAGATCATGAAGGGTCTGGTGAATTGGAATTACAGGAAATAAGCTAATAATGAAAGCCTTAGAAAAATTATTTTAAATTATGGCCAATTTGGAAGACAAAAAAGAATCGTTGGAATTCGTTTACGACTTTTATGTTAAGATGAAAAAAAACAATATTAATCTGGCATATGAGGGAGAAATCACTCACCAGATTACCAAAGCTTTTACATCATTGACAGAAACAAATTTAATGAAGGAAGACGATGTAAATACAGTTCAGAAAAAAGTATTTCATGTAATGGTAGAATGCCTTCAGAATATAAGTAAACATGCAGAAAACAGGAACAATATAGTTACCTCAAAAGATGGACGTGGTATTTTTATGATAAGTAAGGATGAAGTAGAATACAGTGTCACCACAGGCAATGTAATTAACAACGATAAAGTGTCAAAATTACGTGAAATACTTGAAAACATTAACAGTCTCGACCAGGAAGGATTAAAAGTTTTATACAAGCAACAAATGCGCGAAGGAAGGTTATCGGAAAGAGGTGGTGCAGGCCTTGGTTTTATTGATATTGCTAGAAAAACCGGGCAAAAACTTGTTTACAGCTTTTTGACAATTAATGAGAAAAAATCTTTTTTTGTATTAACTACAACAATTTCAAGACTAAAATCATAAACAATTTTTACTATGCAAGCTATTAAGATTAAAGGCTCAGACGATACTCCAAATGTGATTCTTGACAAAGAAAACGGCATATTTGAAATTTCAGGTAGGTCGTTGCCCGAAGATGTTGCAGCATTTTATGAACCAATATTGGATTGGTTGGAAGCCTATGCAGAAGATCCTTTGGAGAAAACTGTGTTTAACTTTAAACTCGAATATTTTAATACTGCTTCATCGAAACTATTGCTCGATGTACTTCTAAAACTTGAAGACATGTATGATGACGGTAAAGACGTACTGGTAAGATGGCATTATCCTGATGATGATGAAGATATGGAAGAAGCAGGCGAAGAATATGCAGATATTGTTGAAGTTCCTTTTGAACAGGTAAGTTATACAATTGATTAAGACATTAAATTCCATAAATAGGGAATTTCCCGAAAAAAATAATCCAATTAAATGAGTGAGGAAATATTAAATGCTCTAATGCAGTTATTTGCAATAATTGCAAAACAAGACGAAGGTGTTGAGCACAGCGGTATGGCCTTTGTCGAAAGTTTCCTTACCTCACAATTAAACGAAGATGCAGTAAAAGAGTACCTTGCCATATTCCAATCCAAAGTTGGATATTCAGAATCTGAAGAAAAAGAAGATACTGAGAAATCAAAAAACAGACTGGTTGCGGTTAATGAATCCGTACGAGTGCTTGGAATTTGCAAGAAAATAAACAAAAAACTAGATCAGAAACAGAAAATTGTTGTTTTAGTGAGGTTGTTTGAGCTGGTTAATGCCGACCGTAGATTTTCTGATCAAAGAATGGCCATAATTAAAACTGTTGGTGAAGTATTTAATATTTCTCCGCAGGAATATAAAAGTGTTGAAAATTTTGTAATAAAAAATGATTTAACCGATCTCGATGACGAATCTATCCTTATCATTAATGATGAAGAGGACAATTATACTTTTTCAAAACACATTAAGTCAGAGACACTTGATGGAAGTGTATTGCTTTTAAGAGTAAAAAGTACCGAACTTTATTTTTTAAGATACACCGGCAAACAAGATTTATTCCTTAATGGACTGGGAGTTTATAACAACAGAATTTACCTGTTTGCAACCGGAAGTACTCTAAAACTTCCAAAGGGAAGGCCAATTTACTACAGCGATGTGGTATCAAATTTCCTTGCAGATGTTACGGTTACAAAATTAACCTTTAATGTAAAAAATGTAAGCTATCGTTTTCCTACCGGTAACCTGGGGCTACACGATATTAGTTTTTCGACCAACCAGGGTAAACTTGTTGGAATTATGGGCGCTAGCGGAGCCGGAAAAACCACTCTCCTTAACATTTTATCCGGGATTTCAGAACCGTCTGATGGCGAAGTGGTTATAAATGGGATTGATTTTCATAAAGACAGGGAAAAACTTGAAGGTGTTATTGGGTATATACCACAGGATGATCTTCTAATTGAAGAACTTACAGTATTTCAAAACCTCTATTACAATGCAAAGCTCTGCTTCCGCGATAAATCAGAATCTGAAATTGTGGAATTGGTAAATAAAACACTCATAAGCCTTGGCCTTTATGAGCGGAAAGATTTGAAAGTGGGCTCCCCAATGAATAAAATGATAAGCGGGGGACAAAGAAAAAGGCTAAACATTGCCCTTGAGTTAATACGGGAACCATCAATACTTTTTGTTGACGAACCTACTTCTGGGCTTTCTTCAAGAGACTCAGAGAATGTAATGGAATTATTAAGTGAGTTAACTTTAAAAGGAAAACTCATATTTATTGTAATTCACCAGCCTTCTTCGGACATATATAAAATGTTCGACAGTATGATTATTCTTGACCAGGGGGGCCACATGATTTATTATGGCAACCCGGTTGAAGCAATAGTTTATTTTAAACAAATTGATAACCAGATAAATAGTGACCAGGGAGAATGTATCACCTGCGGAAATGTTACCCCCGAACTTATTTTTAATATTGTTGAAGCCCAGGTGGTTGATGAATTTGGTAAATATACAAATATCAGAAAAGTTTCTCCGTCAAAATGGGACGAACATTACCGTACATACAGGAAAGAGCCCGTTTTTACCGATATTTCTGAAGAACCTCCACGATCGCTCAATATCCCGAGTTGGTTCCGCCAATTGAGAATTTATACTGTACGTGATATTTTATCAAAAATAAGCAATACACAATACATAATATTAAATCTGATTGAAGCACCATTATTGGGATTTATTCTTTCGTTTATAATAAGATACATCGCAGATCCACGCTCTTCAACATATATATTTTATGATAATGAAAATATAGCTCCTTATATTTTTATGAGTGTGGTAGTTGCACTTTTCCTGGGATTAACAGTTAGTGCAGAGGAGATTTTCAGGGACAGAAAAATTCTTAAACGGGAGAAGTTTCTCAACCTGAGCCGTTCGGCTTACCTCTTTTCTAAAATTTCAATTCTATCTGTGATTTCAGCCATTCAGGCTATTTTGTTTGTTCTGATAGGCAACAGTATTCTTGGAATCCGGGATATGTATTTTTCGTATTGGCTGGTGCTTTTTAGTACATTTGTTTTCGCAAACATGATGGGACTCATCATTTCATCTACTTTTAACTCAGCCGTTACCATCTATATATTGATTCCGCTGTTAATGATACCACAAATGGCACTTGGAGGCGCCATGTTTAGTTTCGATAAACTGAACAGGGTACTGGGTTCGCCTGGTAAAGTGCCCATTATAGCGGAAATAATGACATCAAGATGGGCTTATGAAAGTTTGATGGTTAACCAGTTTATACATAACCGGAACCAAAAGATTTTCTACGAATTGGAAAGGGATAAAACGAATGCAAATTACAAACAAACCTATTATTATGCCGAAATCAGGAATATAATTGGAGAAAGTCTTGAACTGATAGAAGATGCTAAAAAGGATTCCGCAAAGCGAGTTTTAGAAGAAAACTTTGCCCTTTTAAAAAATGAATTGAAAAAAGAATCGACACGATTGCCAAGTATGCCATTCAAAAATTATGATTTGCTCGAAATAGCAAATTTTAACGAAGAATCTGCTGACATAATAAATGAACATCTTTCAATTTGGGATAATTACTATAGCAAAATTTACAGTAAAGCAAATGTAAAAAGCGAGAAAATTACAAATTACCTTAACGAAAAGAAAGCAGGGTATGCAAGGACATTGCGCCATAAATATGACAATGAAAAACTTCAGGACATTGTTTGGAACAGATTAGAAAAGAACAGTATTTTACGGTTCGAAGATAATTTAATCAGGCAATACCGGCCTATCTATGATGATCCGGATTTATTTGAAAAGTGGAGTTTCAGGACACATTTTTATGCACCGCATAAAGTATTTTTTGGAAAGTATTTTGATACATTTTGGTTTAATATCATCATAATCTGGATCTTTTCTATTTTATTATATGTCCCTCTCTATTATGATCATCTTAAAAAAATAATTAATGTGGTGGGCGATATTCGCTGGAATAGCCTGATTTTCTGGAAAAAGAAAAAATGATCAAATTGTTATACTTAAAGTTTTTAAAAAAAAATAATTGAAAATCTTTAAAAAATAATAATTATTTTTGGACAAATTATGCAATAGCTAAAACATGATTAATAAATTCTTTATTATTTTTTCTTTAAGCCTTGGTCTTTGTGCGTTAGTAGCATGTGGAGGATCAGACCCCAGTGAAGACCCGGAAAATATATTGGTGGAAGTAGACAGCATGGAAACTGCTATACCCGAAGGTGAAATTAACGATATTATTCAAAGTTTGCCATCGCCTGTTGAAATGGCAGCCTTAATAAATGATATAGGAGTGCCGTATTCAAAGAGTTATTTGGCATCGCCTGATGATGCTGATGATTATGACACAAACTTTAAAAAAGCTTTGGGGCTGGGGATACTAAGCGCAGACTTAGGATATTTGAATGTTTATGCCCAAACCAATGAGATAGTTAATTATCTGGCAGTAATCAGAAAGATTTCAGATGATTTGAATGTTGGCCAGTTTTTTGATTTTCAAACCCTTAAAAGGTTAGCTACCAACAATGAAAATATGGACTCTCTTATGTTTTTGTCGGTGAATAGTTTTCATCAAATGGACGAACATTTGAGAAAAAACAACAGGAGCAACCTTAGCGCACTCGTAGTTACAGGTGCCTGGATTGAAGGGCTTTACCTGATAACCCAGATTGTTAAAAACGGCACTCCGAATAAAGATCTTAATGATAGGATTGGCGGACAAAAGATTATTGTTGAAAAATTAAACAGCATTCTTCAGGCATATAAAGCACAGGATAAAAACTTTGAAACCTTGGCAGATGATTTTTCAGAACTGAAAACAGCCTATGATGCTATTCAGATTACAATTGAAACAGGAGAAGTTACTACCCAAAAAATTGATGGTGTTATAGTTGTTATCCCAAAGGAAAAAAGCATTATCACCATGAGCCAGGAACAAATGAACACTATAATATCTTTAGCAGAGAAAATTCGTAATAAACTAATCTCATTATAATATGAACAGAATAATTTTATCATTTTTATTAATCGCGTTCATAATTGTAGAAACAAGTGAAAAAACATTTGCCCAATGTAAGCAGCAGGTTGTATACAACTGTGCCACAGACAATGGCAAGGCAATCTACCTTCGCGATTTTAATACCAAATTAAGAAAAACAGAAGAAGGTGAAGAATCAGGGGCAAAGTGGGCAGTAACTTTAAACCAGGGAACTCATTACAGGTTTAATCTTTGTGCGCAGGATGGATTTGAAAACAGTATAGAATTAATACTTTTCGATTCAAAACATCCTGAATTAACTGACCCTTACGCTGTTTCAAAACCTTCCAATGATCCAAAGACGAATAACCGGTTTGATTTTGTATGCCAAAAATCAGGAACCTATTATGTATCAATAAGATTCAGGGAAGGTGTAGAAGGTAAAAAATCCTGTGCTGTAGGTATATTATCTTTTGTTGGAAAAAACAAATAAAAAAAATTATTAAAAAGGAAGGACGCAGTCTTTCCTTTTTTTTTTACAAATATTGCTTAAGCAATTCTTTCATTTCAAGTTTAATTTCCATGGCTTTCTCTCTGGCCAGGGATGCAAAATTTTCATCCTTCCCTGCAAAAATTATTGCTCTCGAAGAATTCACAAGTAACCCGCAGCTTTTGTTCATTCCCAGTCTGGCAACTTCTTTCAGGCTTCCGCCCTGAGCACCAACACCTGGAATTAATAAAAAATGCTTTGGAACTAATTTTCGTACCCTTGATAAATGTTCTGCCTGGGTTGCGCCAACTACATACATAATATTCTTTTCGCTTCCCCAGCCAGACGATTTTCTGATAATTTGCTCATAAAGGTATTCCTGTGTATCGGTAATATAATTAAACTGAAAATCATTTGCCCCTTCGTTTGAGGTTATTGCAAGTATTACGGCCCATTTATCTTTGTAATCCAAAAATGGTTCAACAGAGTCCTTCCCCATATAAGGAGCCAGAGTAATACCGTCAAATTTCAAATTATCAAAAAAAGCCTTTGCATAGGCTGCAGCTGTATTGCCAATATCGCCTCTCTTGGCATCTGCAATTACCAGGATTTCGGGATATTTCTTCAGGTATTCAACCGTTTTTGCCAGGCTTGTCCATCCTTTTGCACCCTGGCTTTCATAAAAAGCAAGGTTTAATTTATAGGCAACCACCAAATCATGTGTTGAATCTATAATTTGTCTGTTGAATTCAAATACCGGATCATCGTGTTTATCCAGGCAGGCCGGAATTTTATCATAAGCACTATCAAGGCCAATGCATAAAAAACTTTCCTTTTTTACAATTTCAATCGCTAATTCAATGTAGTTCATGGTGGTTTGATTTAAAACATAATAAATATGTATTATTCAATTGTACTTTCTTTGAGCCTTTCAGCATTTTCTGCAATTTGCAGTTTCTCAATTAATTCGTCAATATCTCCATTTACAATACTCGGAAGATTGTAAAGTGTTAAGTTAATTCTGTGATCGGTAACCCTTCCCTGTGGATAATTATAAGTACGGATTTTAGCCGAACGATCACCGGTCGAAACCATTGTTTTCCTTTTAGATGCAATTTCATCAAGATATTTTTGGTACTGGATGTTATAAATTCTTGACCTCAATTCTTTCATTGCTTTTTCAAGATTTTTTAACTGGGATTTCTGATCCTGACAGGTAACAACTATTCCGGTTGGGACATGAGTAAGGCGAACAGCTGAGTATGTTGTGTTAACCGACTGCCCCCCAGGACCTGACGAACAAAAAGTATCTTTACGAATGTCTTCGTTGCGAAGTTCTATCTCAAAATCATCGGCTTCTGGTAGTACAGCTACTGTTGCTGCAGATGTATGAACCCTGCCCTGGGTTTCAGTTTGTGGAACTCTCTGCACCCTGTGAACGCCAGATTCATATTTTAAAATTCCGTATACATTTTCTCCTTCAACAGTAAAAATGAATTCTTTATAACCTCCAACTGAACCTTCGGAATAGTTTGAAATACTCGTTTTCCACCCTTTCGACTCACAATATTTAAGGTACATTCTGGATAAATCGCCGGCAAAAATACTGGCTTCATCACCGCCGGTACCTGCCCTTATTTCTACAATTGCATTTTTACTGTCTTCCGGATCTTTTGGAATCAATAAAAGTTTTATTTCTTCTTCCAGTTTGGGAAGTTGCCCGTTAAGACTTTCAAGTTCTTCTCTGGCCATTTCCTTCAGCTCTTCATCTTCCTGGCCTGAAAGTATTTCTTTTGAAGAATTAATATTTGCAACAATGTTGCTGAAACTATGATAAGCCTTCACAAGGGGTTCTAGCTCTTTGTACTCCTTGTTTAGTTTTATGTATTTTTTCATATCGGATACAATATCCGGATCAGTTATTTTTTGAGCAATATCATCGAACCGGATTTTGATGCCTTCTAATTTTTCCAATAATATATTCTGATTCATAAATGCGAAAGTTGAATTAAAACCTAAAATCAATGAATAAAGTGAAATGCAGCTGAAATTTTCTACATTTAATAAAAATAATGACTTGATTTAAAGGCTTTTGAGTTCAAAGTATTTTTTATGCAAAAGTATATTTTTTTTAGTAAATAAATTCACCAAATTCACTTAATATAGTAAGTTTCTTGCTATCAGAGCTTTCTACTCTTCCAATTACTTTTGCATCAATGTTAAATGACTTTGAAATAGCTATCAGATCTTTGACTGTTTTAGTATCTGAATAGATTTCGAACCGGTGTCCCATATTAAATACTTTAAACATTTCGTACCACGAAGTTGAGGATTGCTGCTGAATAATTTTAAACAGAGGTGGAACATCAAAAAGGTTGTCTTTAATAATATGAAGATTATCAATAAAATGTAAAATTTTTGTTTGTGCACCTCCAGAGCAATGCACCATTCCGTGTATCTGCCTTTGAAATTCATCAAGCATTTTGTTTACGACCGGTGCATAGGTCCGGGTAGGTGATAAAACAAGTTTTCCTGCGTCAATTCCAAGGCCACCTATCTCATCGGAGAGATTGTAACTTCCTGAATAACAAAGTTCTGGTGGCATAATTGGATCATAACTTTCTGGGTATTTTTTGGCAAGGTAATTCGAAAACACATCATGCCTTGCCGAAGTCAGTCCGTTACTTCCCATTCCACTGTTGTAAAACTTTTCGTAAGTGGCCTGTCCAGATGATGAGAGCCCAACTATTACATCTCCTTCAGAAATTTTGGCGTTGTCAATCACATTACTTCTTTTCAGTCTACAGGTTACTGTTGAATCAACAATAATAGTCCTGACAAGATCGCCCAAATCGGCGGTTTCGCCACCTGTTGAAAAAATGGTTATCCCAAGATTTCTTAATTCTTCTAAAAGTTCTTCCGTTCCATTAATAATTGCAGCAATTACTTCTCCCGGAATCAGGTTTTTATTTCGCCCTATGGTTGAAGAAACCAGTATATTCTTTGTTGCACCCACGCATAAAAGATCATCAAGGTTCATAACAATCGCATCCTGGGCAATACCTTTCCATACTGAAAGATCTCCGGTTTCTTTCCAATAAATATAGGCCAGGGAAGATTTGGTACCTGCGCCATCGGCATGCATTATATTACAAAATTCAGGATCGCCGGCCAGAATATCGGGTATTATTTTACAAAAAGCCCGGGGATAAATACCTTTGTCAATGTTTTTAATGGCTGAATGTACGTCTTCCTTTGAGGCTGAAACACCCCTTTTATCATATCTTGAAACTGACATTTAAAATAATTTAGTAATACACAAAATCTGCCGGGTTTACTGACCGAATTTTATTCCCGACTCATCGTAATCAGTACGGATAACTTTGAATTCTGTTCTACGGTTAATCTGGTGTGCAATTTCTTTTTGTTCGTTAGTAGGCAGTTTATTGATAAAATCTTCTGTTAAAACATCCCCATCTTTCAGAAAATCGTACTTGTCGCCTAATTTTTTAGAGATGACCCGTGGCTGGCTTTCGCCATATCCTTTTGCAACAAGCCTTTCGGGTGTAATCCCTTTACTCACCAGGTAATCAACCACCGATTGTGCCCTTTTCTGCGATAAAATCATATTATCCTGGTCACTTCCCCTGAAGTCGGTATGTGATGACAATTCAATAGTAATATTGGAGTTCAGGTTAAGGGTTTCAACAAGTTTGTCAAGTGCAACCATTGATTCGGGTCTTAACTCCCATCGATTGAAATCATAAAAAATATTCTGTACTTCAATTACAGCAGTAACCGGAGCCATAAATATTTCAATGGCAATATCGGTACTTTTTGTTAAACCCTTGGTTGACTCATTCGCCTTTCCCTTTAAAAACCCTGTTTTACTGGTAGTTACTACATAATCAGTTTCAGGTTTTATCCTGAATTTAAATCCTCCATCGGTGCCTGAATTTGTTTCGAGAGAAGTTCCATCGCTTCCTTCCAGTTTAACCAAAGCTTCGCTGATTATTTCATCCGTGGCATCATTACGGACAGTTCCTTTTAAAGTAAAAACCAAAGCCGGTAAATCAAAAGAATAAATATCGTCATTTCCTTTGCCTCCGGCACGTGTTGAAGAAAAATAACCAGTTTCTTCTTTCCCGTCAAAAATAATCCCAAAATCGTCAGAAGGCGAATTTATTGGCGGTTTCATGTTAACAATTAGTGGTCTCCCGCTTTCATCTTTATCAAGCCTGAAAATATCCAAACCCCCGAGTCCCAAATGAGCATTCGAAGAAAAATACAAAACTCCATCTTCGCGGATATACGGATACATTTCATCACCCGCCGTATTAACCGGTAAGCCTAAATTAACAGGTTTCCCCCATTTCTGGCTTTTCGAAGCCCTGGTTGCTTTCCAGATATCTTTCCCTCCTGCTCCACCCGTCATATCGGTAACAAAATACAAAGTAAGTTCATCAGATGAAATAGCGGGGTGGCCTACTGAAACAGCACTATCTTCAACCAAAGGTACCAATTCAACCTGCGACCAGCCGGTTCCGGTATAAGTAGCTTTGTATATCTGGCAACCTCCAACTTCACCTTTTACAGCCTTACAAGAAGTAAAATACAGTTCTGTTCCCTTTGAATTTATGGAACAGGCCCCTTCATCATATTGCGAATTCATATCACCCATGGCAGGAATAGGCTCGCTCCATTTTCCTTTTCTGTCTTTGGTAGTAAAAAAAATGTCAGCAAAATTCTGTCCTGAATTGTTATTAAAATTGTTTCCTGTTCCACCTTCGCGTGAACTGGTGAAATACAATACTGTATTATCTTTGAAAAACTCTGGCCTGAAATCGCTTTGTTTTGAATTCAGTTCTTTCATATTTTCAACCATGTACCTGTCGGGATTGTTGATCCATTTCAAAGCCATTTCACATGATTGAACTCCATCTTTTCCGCGTGGATCATCGGGAACCAAATCCTTAAAAAGCTCATATTCAACAATGGCATCTGCATATTTTTCATTCATTTTCATGGCATCGGCCAGGTAACAAACTGACATTGGATCCTGATACTTTGCATTTACAGCTCTTTGATACCATTTCTCAGCCTTTTTGGGCTCATTAAGTTTACGGTAACACTCGCCAAGCTTAAATGCCAACTCACCCTTAATTAGCTTCGAATTCGCTTTGCTATAAAGCTTTGTATACATTTCAGAAGCTTTATAATATTCTCCAGCATTAAAAGTATCGTCGGCTTTTTTAATTTTTTTTGTTTGAGCAGAAATTGCGATTCCTGAAAATAGGATTAAAAGTAAAACAGCAGAAAATTTTAGTGTTTGCATTGCTAATTTTTTATTTCTAATACTTTAACAAAGATACTATTAATTTTATTTTGTCAATGGTTAAAAAATCCGGGCATTCAGAATAAGGTTTTTTTAAAACTAAAGGCCTGTCAAATAACATCTGACAGGCCCTGTTAAAATAAAACCTAAAATTCCAGCTTAAATCGCCAACTTAACAGTAAAGATTAATTAAATAATAATTCTCTGTATTTTGGCAATGGCCACATTTCATCGTCCACAATTAGTTCTAACTTATCAATGTTATAGCGGATAGAATCAAGATATGGTTTTACCTTATCTTCATATGCCCTTGCCATATCAGTTGCATTTGTAATTTTATTGGACACTTTTCTTACCTCTATCATTTCATTTACTTCTTTTTTAATACTTGTAACGTACCTTGAAATATTCTTGATCACTTCAATGCGCTCACCAACAAGTTCTTTAAATTCAGCCTCTCCAAAAAGTTCTTTCAGTCCTTTCACATTTTCGATTAAAGCATTTTGATATCTTAAAGCAGTGGGCACAATATGGTTCATGGCCAAATCGCCAAGTACCCTTGATTCTATTTGAATTTTCTTCACATAAGTCTCAATGCGCACTTCGTAGCGGGCTTCAATTTCCCTTTCAGAGAATACATTGTTTTTTTCAAACATTTTAATGTTTTTCTTATCAATATAAGCACTGAATGAAGTAACAGCTGATTTGATATTTGTAAGTCCACGTTTGGCAGCTTCTTCTTCCCATTCCTTACTGTACCCATTGCCTTCAAACCTGATTTTTTTAGTAGCAGCAATGTACTGTTTAAGAATTTGAAGAATAGCTTCGTCTTTTTTAACGCCTTTTTCAATTAATCCGTCCACTTCAGTTTTAAATTCATTTAACTGATTTGCAACAACAGTATTAAGCACAATCATTGGCGAAGCGCAATTTTCAGAGGAACCAACAGCCCTGAACTCAAAACGGTTTCCGGTAAATGCAAATGTTGAAGTCCTGTTCCTGTCAGTATTATCAAGAAGTATTTCAGGAATTTTTCCAATATTCAGCTTTAAGGTAGTTTTTTCTTCAGGTGTCATTTTTCCTTCAGTTACAGCGACCTCAATTTCGTCGAGCATTTGGGTAAGTTTTTTCCCAATAAATACAGAAATTATCGAAGGTGGGGCTTCGTTGGCCCCTAGTCTGTGTTGATTAGCAGCAGAAGTGATACTTGCCCTCAATAAATCAGCATTATCGTGAACCGCCTTAATAATATTTACCATAAATGTTAAAAACTGCAGGTTTTTCTTTGGGGATTTACCGGGCGATAACAGGTTAACTCCTGTATTGGTAGCCATTGACCAGTTGTTATGTTTTCCTGATCCATTAATTCCTGCAAAAGGTTTTTCGTGTAAAAGCGCGTGTAAATCATGTCTTGAAGCAACTTTTTGCATTACATCCATGAGCAATTGATTATGGTCAACAGCCAGGTTGCATTCTTCAAAAATAGGAGCACATTCAAACTGGTTGGGCGCCACCTCATTATGTCTGGTTTTAAGCGGAATACCTAATTTATGAGCTTCAATTTCCAAATCTGCCATATAAGCAGCAATTCTTGGCCGGATAGAACCAAAATAATGATCTTCGAGTTGCTGGTCTTTGGCAGAAGTATGTCCCATCAGCGTTCTTTTGGTAAGACTAAGATCCGGGCGAGCATGGTACAATGCACTGTCAACAAGGAAATATTCCTGTTCCCATCCTAATGTAGCAATTACTTTGGTCACTTCTTTATCAAAATATTGACACACATCAACTGCGGCCTTGTCCAGTTCATGCAATGCTCTGATTAAAGGCGTCTTATAATCGAGTGCTTCTCCGGTATACGAAATAAAAATGGTTGGAATACAAAGTGTGTTTCCTGTAACAAATGCGGGTGATGTAGGATCCCAGGCAGTATAACCCCTGGCTTCGAATGTATTGCGTATTCCACCACTTGGAAAACTTGAAGCATCGGGTTCTTGTTGGGCAAGCAGTTTACCATCGAAACTTTCAAATATGTCACCTTCAGGGTTTTTGTCAAAAAAGGCATCATGTTTTTCAGCTGTTGCATCGGTTAATGGATGAAACCAGTGTGTGTAATGTGTTGCCCCGCGGCTGATTGCCCATTCTTTCATCCCGGCAGCTACCTGATCAGCCATTTTACGGTCGATACCTGTTCCAATATCTGCTGCAGCTACTACTGCACTATAAGCTTCTTTCGATAAGTATTTTTTCATTTTAGACTTATCAAAAACGTTGATGCCAAAATAATCGGATGCTTTTCCGGAAGGAAATTCAACAGTTTTAGCCTTTCTGGTTGTAATTTGTTTTAATGCTTCAAATCTGTGTGTTGCCATAAACTTTAAAATTAAATTATTATTTCCGAAGGCAAAACTATAAAATATTTCAAATATTAGTAATTTTTTTGGGGTTATTTTGATAAAAAAAGCAAAATATTTGTTAAAGAAGTCAAATTTTTAAGGTTTAAAACTAAATTTTATCTTTTTTTTCAGTGAAACTTAATTTATTTATTATAAATCTGAATACTTTTTTTAAAATTAAAATCTAACCGAAATTTGCATTTAGCGTTTGAAAAAAAATCCGGTTTTATTTTTAATTCCGTATTTACCAGACTTTGTTGCATTCCTTATTACCAAAGCTAAATTTACCTGAATTTCAACCTTTGATAAAACAATGACAATGGAAACTGTAAATGAAACTATGCCAGCTATTTATACTATTATTTTGCAAACAGCTGATCATTTAGGTTATTTTTGTATATAAACTTAAGTAACGTTTAAAACTTGCAATGGACAATAAAATTGTAACAGAAGAAATTAATGAGCTTAAAACGAAGATTTTTAGTACTGATGAGAATCTTTTTGACAATTTGGCTTTGAAAATATTCGAATTACAGTACCGGGCAAATCCTGTTTACAGGCAATACTCAAATTTACTTGGTAAAAATCCACTTAATGTCAAAAATACCCATGAAATCCCATTTTTACCCATTGAGTTTTTTAAAACGAACCAGGTTTGTACCGGTAAATTTGAACCTGAACAGGTTTTTTCCAGCAGTGCTACAACTGGTGCGGTGCAAAGCAAACATTTTGTTGCAGATTTGAATATATATAAAGAAAGTTTCATTAATTCCTTCACGCTTTTTATTGGCAACCCACCGGAATATTGTTTTCTGGCCCTATTGCCCGGATATCTTGAAAGAGAGGGGTCCTCGCTGATTTATATGGTAAATGAGTTGATGAAAATATCGAAACACCCCGAAAATGGTTTTTTTCTATATGATCATCAACAATTAAAAGATAGAATTTCCAGACTCGAAAAGCAAAAGCAGAAGTTCGTACTATTTGGTGTCAGCTTTGCGCTGCTTGATTTTGCAAGTACATTTACCGGAGAAATTAAACATGGGATAGTTATGGAAACCGGAGGTATGAAAGGAAAAAGGAAGGAAATGAGTAAACCGGAATTACAGTCAGTTTTGAAATCAGCTTTTAAAACCAATAAAATCTGTTCGGAATATGGAATGACAGAATTGTTATCACAAGCCTATTCAACAAACGATAATATTTTTAAATCGCCTCCCTGGATGAAAATCCTGGTCAGGGATACTTATGATCCTTATTACTATTTAAAAGAAGGTTTAACAGGTGGCATTAACGTTATCGATCTGGCAAATCTTTATTCCTGCTCATTTATCGAAACCAAAGACCTGGGTAAATTACTAAAAAACGGCCAGTTTGAAATTCTTGGCCGCTTTGATAATAGTGAAATACGTGGATGTAACCTGATGGTTGAATAAAACTTAAATTCCCATTTTTTTCTTTAAATCGACAGGTATAGCGTCTTTGTGAACTGTAATAGCTATGGTTTTTAACTGAACATACCATTTCGACATATAAAGATATCCCCCGTAAGGATTGCTGTTTTCGCCCCAGGAGTTTTTAGTAAGGTAAAAGATTGAACCGTCTTTATCTTTGGCCAGCCCGGTGATATGCATCAGATGATCATCGGTGGTGGAAAAATCATCAAAAGTAGATTGCCTCATTTCTTCAACACCACTTAAAATAATTCCATCGGTTTCTTTAAGTGAAAGTACAGCTGTTCCCCCATCATGGCTAAAATCAGCTTCACTCACATCGCCGTCCCACAACACGGAATATCCATTATTCAGTGCGTTGTCAAAAATTGTCATTAAGTCATTCAAAGGAATATTATAGTACAAATCGTGCGACCAGTTATCAGGAATTTCAAGATCAGATTTCTGGTAATAGGGATAAATTTTATATGAAGTGAGTTCAATATAATCGGAAGGATTGACTCCCACTACTTCTTTGGCAAACTTTACCGGATCATAACTTTTACCCTGGTATTTGAATTCCTTTGGTTCTGTACCAAGGTAATTTTCAACTACTGCATTAAAAGAAGGCAACCAAAATGGCGAAGGTTTTGCCCTTTCTGTTGCCAGCATACTTGTCAATAAACCTTCCAGAACTTTACTTAATTCAGCATGGTTGTGGACAGTGGCATCTTTTGCAAGACCAGAATAAGCTTCTTCGGTTACCAACCCAAACTTTTTCATTTCGTTAAATACATCGTGTCCTTGTCCTCCTTCGCCAAAATTAGCTTTGCCCTGGTACCTGACATACTTTTGAGCCTTATCAGTATAAGCATGCTTTACAATAAACATTTCAGATAAATCAAGGGAAGGTTTGCCTTTTCTGATGGCTTCGGTTTCGATAAATGATATTGTTGCAAAACACCAGCAAGTTCCGGTTCTTCCCTGGTTTTTTACGGATGTAGTTTTAACCGATTTTGTCAAATTAAAATCAGGGTGAACCTGCGAACTGCCTGTAAGACCAGTAAAAGTAGCAACCATCAATAGCGATATTCCGCGTAATAAGTGAATTATTTTCTTCATTTTGTTGGAATTTTATAATTAATCTGTAAAATTAATGAAATTAGTCTTGCTAACCCAAAGTTTATGATTTAATCCTTTTTAAAATTGAGTAAACCATAAAAATTGTCGGCCTTTATCAATTTTAAAACGATTCCGGTAATAAAGGTAAAGAAAATAATAAAAGGAACTGCAAGTTGCCAACCTACATGAATTCTTAAAATTAATACACTGAAGATAACCAGTAATAAAATGAAAGAGAAATATTTAAGTAAAAGAATTCGATTTGGTTTTATCCTGAAAACGATGAATACTACAATTAACTGTAAAAAACCCATCAATAGTTGAGTTATCATATAAGCAATTGCTGCACCCTGCACTTTATATCCGGGTATTAAGAAAATATTCAGAACCAAATTTGTTATAAAACCGATAAGGGCTATAAAATTTAAAATTTTCAGATGATTGGAAGCCGTCAACAAAGTACCAAAAATATAAACCAGGCAATTGCCAAGGAATCCAAACAATAAATATTTAAGCAATAATGACGAATCAAGTATATGTTGATGATAGAGAACAGACATTATATCCGGGGAATATATAAATAAGGAAGCAACAATTCCTGCTGAAGGAACTATGAGCATGGCAAAAGATTGTCCCAGAACATCCTTTAAAGGTTTTTTTTCATGTACCAGTTTAGCAAAAAGGGGGAATAAAATACCTGCAAAAAGAAAGGCAAACATAGCAAGGGCATCATTAATCCTGAATGCCTGGGCATAAATTCCGGCCTGCACCTTTCCATCCGGAAGTATCCTTTCAAGCATTACAGCGTCAATTCGGTTATAAACCATCATTAAAAACATTAGTAATGCAAACGGGAAGCTTTTATTAAGTATTTTGAAAAGATTGACCGGGTTAAATTTAATTTTCCAATGTCCTGTTTTTCGAATGACAATGAATAAAGTTATCAAAAATGTTAAAAAATAAGCCGCAGATTGAGCATAAACAAACCATTCTATCCTGAAAAGACTTTGAAGGGAAGGTATAAACAGAATACCACAAAAGATGATTAGAAGTAATTTATCAATAACAGAAACAATGGAATCGGTATTAAAAAGCTGCAATCCTGAAATATTGGAACGCAGAAATAAAGTTAACGAAACCAAAACCTGGTTAAAAATAAGCCAGGCCACTAAATAGATTTGTCTGCCCGAATACCCTGCAATTAAAGCAATTGCAAGGGTAAAAAAACAATATACTATAGCCAGAATAATTCTTAAAGGAACAAGTTCAATAAATTGCCGGGTCAAATTATTATGATTTTGCGCTATTATCCTGTTATTAAAACTGGTAGTACCAAAATCGGCTATTATATTAAAAAGAAGTGTAAATCCGAGTAATGAAAAATACATTCCATATTCTTCGGTCCCAACGAGGTTTTGTACTTTTCTGTCGATAACAAAAATCCAGAATGGTTTTATAAGTAGATTAAGAAAAATTGCAAAAACAATACTTCGTGTAAATTTCCCTGTCAACTTTTAAAATGTTTAGTAAGCGCTAAAATATAGTAATTTAAAAAATTCAACTAATTTAGTGGTAAAATGCAAAGAAAATAGAATTATCCTGCAATCGGAATAAAATATGAAAATTGTAGTTAATGCAAGGGTATTAATTAAAAACAAGCTGGATGGCATTGGATGGTTCACATTTGAAACCCTGAAAAGGATTACTTCAATTTGCAGTGCTGATAAATTTTATTTTCTTTTTGACCGGAATTTCTCGGATGAGTTTATTTTTTCGGATAATATTGAACCAATAATTGTCAGGCCACCTACACGGCATCCAATATTATGGTATTATTGGTTCGAGCATAAACTCCCTTTGATTATCAAAAAAATAAAGCCTGATTTATTTGTTTCGCCCGATGGATATTTAAGCTTAACCAGCAATACTCCTTCTGTAGCGGTTATTCACGATATTAATTTCATTCATTTTCCTCATGATTTCCCTCTCTCGAGCAAATTGTTCTATAACCATTATTTTCCGCTTTATGCAAAAAAGGCAAGCAGGATAGCCACCGTTTCAGAATTCTCAAAAAATGACATCGCAGATAATTTCCATATAGCAAAAGACAAAATTGACGTGGTTTATAATGGTTTTAACCAGATTTACAGCCCTATAGGCGAAGAAACCAAAACCATTAACAGGAAAAAATATTCTGCCGGTAGCCCCTATTTTATTTTTGTGGGTTCGGTGCACCCACGTAAAAATGTGGCCAATATGCTAATTGCCTTCGATAATTTCAGGCAATTAACTGTCAACAACGTTAAATTAATAATTGCAGGGGAATTGATGTTTAAAACCGGGGATATTGCTGCAGCACTTAAAAAAATGAAATTCAAAAATGATGTGATTTTCACCGGACGGATGGAACCACTGCAGCTCAAAGAGTTAATTGGTTCGGCCATTGCCCTGTTGTTGGTTTCGAAGCTGGAAGGTTTTGGAATTCCTGTAATTGAAGCTTACCAATGCCAAACACCGGTAATTGTCTCTAACTTAAGTGCCTTGCCCGAAATTGCATCCGATGGTGCACTATATGTTAACCCATTTTCCGTTGAATCAATAAGCCTGGCCATGTGCGAAATGTACAATAACAACTCCAAAAGGCAACAACTTGCAGAAAATGGATACAGAATTGCGCAGAAATATAGTTGGGACAATACTGCCGGACTATTTTTAAAATGTATTTTAAAAGTAATTGATCCGGAATAGCCCGTCTATTTTGGCATTGTAGTAATAACCAACCTGTTTTCGGCTTTTTGAACCTTATCATCCAGTTTTTTAAATCCTCGGTTTTTAATCAGGATATCAGCCAGTTCATTTGAAATAAACTTATAACCACCCTGCTCTTTAATGATAAGAGGTTCAAACTTTTCGGTAGAAGCATTTACCTGTAGCATCTCTGCGCCAAAAGGTTCTGAACAGACAAATTCGTCAGGCAACTGGTAAACCTTGTTTACTTTGTCAACGCCCATATAAAAATCATCGAGCAACAGAACACTGGATCCGTCGGCCAGATGGTAAATGAAACGAACGTAACATTCTTTATTGGTGCGGATGTATAACCGAAGCGTATCGTCCTGACTGTAGAGCAGGTTTGAATTTCCTTTATTGGTCCAGACTTCAAGGTTTAAATCTCCTCCAACAATTTCATTATCGTTAAATATTTTGGCTTTTTTGTTTGCCTCAATAAAATTTTCGGGTAAAAACTCTATATTGTTTTTGGTACAGTATTCTTTTTTAAGCTTAGATTCTATGCTGGCCAGTGCTTTTCCAGATTTCAGCTCACGGATAACCACAATTATCTTCAGGTTATCGCCTTCTTCCCAGTAAGTGCCGGTAACCATGTTGTCTGTTGTTTTAAGGTTGCCGTTTAAGGCAGAAACTTCCTGGTTAACAAGTTTTAAATTTGAAACTGAAACCAGTTTTTGTTCCAGTTCCTGGTAAAGTAATTTCGACAATGAACTTCCGGCTTTTGTGTCCTGGTAATTAAAACTTGAAAGCCCGATTGACCCGGTAATTTTAGGGGCCTGAAGCTTAATTCCATAAGCAATGAAATAAGTCAAATCAGAAATATTTGATTTAACAGAGTTGTTCAATTCATCAATACTTTTATCCACTTTTGATTTTAAATCAATGGTTCTTTTTGATTGAATGGATGCATCATCAACTATACCGAGGGCGGCTAAAATAGATTGGGCTTCTTCAGTTTCGCGAAACAGGGGAAGACATTCTAAAAGTTTAGGAAGCGCGGATTGCGATTGCCCACTTGCTTTTGATTCTTCTGCAAGTTCAGATTTTAATTGGATCATTTGCAGGTTTGCATTTACTTTTTGTTTATAAAAGACAATTACATCTGTTTTTTTAACATAAGTAAAAGCATAAGCTGTATTTTTTCTTTTATCGTAATAGGTTTCTGAAACCAGGCCAGCAATATCAAGATTAGAATAGGACACGCTGGAGTGTTTTATGTATTCGAAGGTTTCAGCATTTTTAGCGGAATTCAGATTTGTTAATCCACTCTCTGTCATCGATTTGATCGAAATCATGACAGATTCGACCAAAGAATTTTTTGCATTTCCTTTGCATTTGTCAATTAATTCATTTTCAGGCGTTTCGTTATAGTTAATTTCTGAACTAAATCCGGTTAAATATTTATCTTCGGAATAAACAGACAACCGGTTTTCGTATTTAATCCAATTTGGTGACTGGGCAAAAGAAAATCCGGTAAAAGTGATAAGGAAAAAAGCTAAAAATAAAATCTGATTTTTCATTGTTTCGGAAATTTTATTTGGTAATCAATAAATTCATGCAATTATTGTATTGTCGTTAAATTTATTAATAATTTGCAGTTTTTTCAAAATTAATGTGGCTAAATAAGTTAAAAGATTGATGAAGGGTGGACAATTGCTAAGCTTTTATAAACAAGGATTAAAAGAAGCCGGGTGCGATGAAGCCGGTCGCGGATGCCTTGCCGGGCCGGTAGTTGCTGCTGCTGTTATATTGCCCGAAGGGTTTAAAAACAATTGGATAAACGATTCGAAATTATTAAATGAAAAAACCAGAAACAAACTCCGTCAGATAATTGAAAATGAGTCACTTGCCTGGGCAGTTTCGTTTGTTGATAACAATGAAATAGATCGTGTGAATATCCTGAATGCTTCATTAATTGCCATGAACCGGGCGGTTCAAAAATTAGATATTTTACCTCAACATTTAATCATAGATGGAAACCGGTTTAAGAATTTAACAGGCATTCCATTTACCTGCATTGTAAAAGGAGATTCGAAGTATTTGTCTATAGCCGCTGCTTCTATTTTAGCCAAAACACACAGGGATGAATACATGTTGGAACTTCACCAGCAATTTCCTCAATATAGTTGGGATAAAAACAAAGCCTATCCAACAAAAGATCATAAAAAAGCCATTCAGCTTTACGGAATAACCCAATACCACAGAAAATCATTTCATCTGGATAATCTGCAGCTTAAACTAGAAATAGGATGAACGATTCCGAACATATAACGATCATTAACGGACATTAAAAAAGACATAGTTTATCCTTCCTGATAGTGCTAAATCACTGTTTTATTACATTTTAAATAAGATGGCATAAATAATGAAGGTTTTGCTTATTTTTGATAAGATTTTCTATTTACCTAAATTTATTAAACTTAAATCAATTGATATGAAAAAATTTCTGGCAGCTTTATTAGTAGCTGTTTTGGTATTTGGATCATTTGCAAAGGCAGATGAAGGAATGTGGTTTTTGGCTTTTATAAACAAAAACTACAAACAGATGAAGGCAATGGGTTTTAAGCTTTCACCTAAAGATATTTATGACATTAATCACTCTTGCATGAAAGACGCGGTTGTGGTACTCGACCACAATCAATGCACAGCCGAAATAGTATCGGCAAAGGGATTATTATTTACAAACCATCACTGTGGGGTTGAAAATGTGCAGGCCCATAGTACAGTTGATCACGATTACCTGAAAGATGGTTTTTGGGCCAGGACCATGGAAGAAGAATTGCCTAATCCCGGCAAATCGGTAACCTTCCTGGTAAGGATGGAAGATGTAAGTGATAAAATCAACGGGGAGCTCAATGATAAAATGACCGAAGACGAGCGTGAAATGACCATTCGTAAAATAGCAGAAAGAATTGAAAAAGAAGCTATTGGCGAAACCCAGTACGAAGCCAAAGTAACATCTTTCTTCAACGGTAATAATTTTTATCTTTTTGTTTACGAAACCTTTCGCGATATCAGATTGGTAGGCGTTCCACCATCGTCGATAGGCAAATTTGGCGGTGAAACTGATAACTGGATGTGGCCAAGACAAACCGGGGATTTTTGCATTTTCAGGATTTATTGCGGGCCCGACGGAAAACCAGCAGACTATTCACCAAACAATGTGCCTTATAAACCAAAGCACTTTTTCCCTATCTCTATAAAAGGAGTTAAAAGCAACGATTTTGCCATGATTATTGGGTATCCCGGAGCTACTTACAGGAATTTGCCATCGTGGGGCATACAGGAGAAAATGGACAATGAAAACGCTATCAGAATTGAAGTGAGCAAGGTGAGAGAAGAAATACTTAAACGGAACATGGATAAAAACGATGATTTAAGGATTAAATATTCTGATAAATTCTTTTACTCAGCAAATTTCTCAAAAAAATCGCTCGGTGAAAACAAAGCACTTGTTGATTTAAAGGTAATGGACAGTAAGGTAGCTTTAGAAAAAGAATTTGCAAAATGGATTGAGGCAAAAAAAGAAAAGCGTACCGAAAAATATGGCGTGGTGCTGGAAACCATAAAAAATGCGTACGAAAACAGAAAAGAAATAGACAAGGTAAGAAATTACTGGTTCGAAATATATTACTTCGGATCTGAGATTTTCAAAAATACTTACGAACTTATGCTTTGGCAGTATTATCAAAACTCGGCCAATGATCCAGAAGCTGCCAAAGAAAGCCTTGAAAAGATAAAAGGAAGCTATAAAAATTTCGATAAAAACGTTGATAAAGAATTATTTGTGGCATTAATCACCATTTATCGCGATAAAGTTCCAAAAAGCTACCATCCTGCTTTTTTTGAAACCATTGAAAAAGATTATGGCAACGACATCCAGAAATTTGCAGATTATCTTTATGAAAATTCTATACTTACCAACAGTGAGAAAATGCTCGGATTTGTTGAAAAACCTGATATGACAAGTCTTCAGAACGATTTGGGTTATTCAGTAGCAAGTACAGCCTGGCAAACCTATTTCGGGTTTGGAAGTATATCAGCACCTTTCGATCAAAACCTGGAAAAGGGGCTTAGAAAATTTACCGCTGGCTGGATAGAAATGGAAACTGAAAAAGATAAGAACAAATTGTATTATCCCGATGCCAATTCAACTATCCGCTTAACTTATGGTAAAGTTGGAGGATATAAAGTGGGTGATAAGGTATTTGATTATACTACCGATTTGGAAAGCCTGATTAAGAAGGAAGATCCAAAAAATGACGAGTTTATTGTACCTGAAAAACTGAAAGAACTTTACCAGAAAAAAGACTACGGCCAATACGGTCAAAACGGCAAAATGACAGTTTGTTTTATAACCAACAACGATATAACAGGTGGAAATTCCGGAAGCCCGGTATTAAATGGAAATGGAGAGCTTATTGGTATTGCATTTGACGGTAACTGGGAATCGTTGAGCAGTGATATTTTATTTGATAAAAATCTTCAAAAAACCATAAACGTTGATATAAGGTATGTTTTGTTCATTATCGAGAAATATGCCGGGGCAAAAAACCTGATTGATGAAATGGTATTGGTTAAAAAATAATTGCTTGATTATGTTTAAATTAAAATATGACAAAAGACAGGTTTTTACCCTGTCTTTTTCTGTTTATATTTGACCACTGAAATGAATATTTATCTGGCTTTTTTATGTGGTTAAATATTGAAAAACAAGCTATTATAGCTTGATTTTAATTTTACCAAATGATTAACTAACTTAAATTAATTATGATGAAAAAAACAATTTTTATTCTGGCTGCAATTGTTCTGCTTTTCCAGTTCAGTTCGAAGGCCGATGAGGGAATGTGGCTGCTTTCTTTAATCAATAAGAATTATGCCGACATGAAAAAACAGGGATTTAAACTAACTCCTGATGATATTTACAATATTAATAAAGCATGCATAAAAGATGCAATTGTTATATTTGGAGGTGGATGTACGGGCGAAATTGTATCAAACAACGGATTAGTATTGACCAACCACCATTGTGGATATGGATCTATCCAATCGAAAAGTACTGTTGAACATAATTACCTGCGCGACGGTTTTTGGGCGAAAAACTATGCAGAAGAATTACCCATTTCGAACCTTAGCGTTACTTTTTTTATTCGTATGGAAGATGTTACAAAACAGGTACTTGCGAAAGTAACCGATAACATGACGGATGAAGAGAGACAAAAAGCCATAATGGAAGCTGGCAATGAAATTTCGAAGAAAGCGGAAGAAAATGGGAAATATAAAACTGATGTGCGCTCGTTTTTCGATTCAAACAGTTATTATTTATTGGTTTATGAGGTTTATAATGATGTTCGCCTGGTAGGTACACCGCCCGAATCAATTGGAAACTTTGGTAGCGATACCGACAACTGGATGTGGCCAAGACATACCGGAGATTTTAGTGTTTTCAGGGTTTACATGAGTCCCGATGGAAAACCTGCTGCCTATTCTGATAAAAATGTACCCTTAAAACCAAAATATTCACTGCCGGTTTCAATAAAAGGGGTGAAAAAAGGCGATTTTACCATGATTATCGGTTTCCCGGGCCGTACCAACCGGTACCTGACATCGTATGGTGTTGATGAATTAATGAATATTACCAATGTAAACCGAATTAAAATCAGGGGTATTCGTCAGGACATCTGGATGGCTGACATGAAAGCCGACGAAAAAATACATATTCAGTATTCGTCAAAATACAAAGGTTCAAGCAATTACTGGAAATATTCTATTGGTGAAAACAAGGGATTGACAAATTTAAATGTAAAAGCAAATAAACAGGCTATCGAAGAAAAATTCAGGAAATGGGTTGCCCAGGATCCGGCCAGACAAACTAAATATGGTCAGGCCCTTACATTATTGGAAAATGCATATAACAGCAGGAAAGATTATACCTACGTTTCGCAATATATTCAGGAAAGTCTTTTGGGAATCGAAATTTTCTCATTTGCCTCAAGGGCCGGAAGAATGGCTGACGCACCTGACCGGCTTAAAGATTTTGCAATAAACAATTTCTTTAAAAACTACAACATGTCTACCGACAAAAAGGTTGCCGAAGCCATGATTAAACTTTATATGACAGATGTGAAGGAGGAATTTCAGCCCGATTTCATAATTAAGGAAGTGAAAGGCACTTTCGGTGGAAATGTAAGCGCATACGTAGAAGATCTTTTTTCAAAAAGCATTTTTGCCAGCGAAGAAAAATTCAGCAAGTTTATGGAGACTTTCGACAAGGCAAAATTACAGGAAGATCCGGCTGCAAAAGCTTCTGCTTCGGTAATTGAAATAATGATGAAAGTAAATAAATCATCGGAGCAATTCGACAAAGACATTGCCAAAGGACGCAGGCTTTTCTTAGCCGGATTAATGGAAATGGACAAAACCAGGAATTTTTATCCCGATGCCAATTCAACCATGCGTCTTACTTACGGAACAGTAGGCGATTACAGGCCCAAAGACGGAGTAATTTATGATTATGTTACAACATTGGATGGGGTAATTGAAAAGGAAATCCCTGGCGATTTTGAGTTTGATGTAAGCCCCAGGTTAAAAGAACTCTGGAAAAACAAAGATTATGGTGTTTATGGGCAGAATGGAAAGCTGGTAACCTGTTTTACTTCAAACAACGATATTACAGGAGGTAACTCAGGTAGCCCTATTCTCAATGGAAATGGGGAACTTATTGGTTTAGCCTTTGATGGAAACTGGGAGGCAATGAGTGGTAATATTGCCTTTGAACCGGCCCTTCAAAAAACCATTAATGTGGACATCAGGTATGTTTTGTGGGTAATGGATAAATTTGCCGGAGCAAAACATTTGGTAGATGAAATGAAGATTGTGAAATAATACAACTTAAAGTATTTAGGCAAACCCGGCAGGTTTTAAAAACCTGCCGGGTTTTTAATTCATTCCATTTTAGTTATGGTCTACCAGCCATTTTCTAAGCGGTTCCCAAACCAGCTTATCAGAATTATTGCCCATATTAAGATCTGCAATACCATAGTCCACACTTTTATCATCAGTAACACTTACTACAAGTGTTGTAATATCAGTACTTGATGTTAAAGTGGTGCTATATATTCCAACTGCACCAACACCACCTCCTGCCCCAATATAAAATATTGGCAATTTAATATTGCCCACATAATCATCAAAACTCACAACATTCTCCTTATTGCATGAACATACTGCGTATTCATAAAATTCTTGTGCTGGCTGATATGGCTTAAGTGAATAGAGCCCATTTATGAATCTTGTAAGATCCGAATAGAATAATCCATTTAAATTCCCTCCTACAAAATGCTGGTTAGGCGAAGTCATAGTCCCTATTACCATTATTGCTTCATAATTAGTCATGCCTTCAAAAATTGGAGATTTTGCTTCAGGCTCTGTAAGTGCAAGTTCTGCAAAGTAATTAAATGTAGTTCCCAGATTATCCTGATAAATACCATTTTCAATCATTTCTTTATAAACTTCTGCCGAATTACAGGTTTCCTCGCGAAAGGCATGTACCCATTCTTCATCGGAACATATAAGTTCTTCATCAATTGGTATCAACCCTTTAATATTGTGTAAACAAGAGGGAATTTGTGTCTCCTTTCCTGCAGCCCCATAGCAAATTGTGACTAAATTTGCGAATGCAAGCAGGTTCATTTTGTCGTAATTTTGGCTTGATATACCACGAACCAGTCTTGAAAACGACATAGCGGCCAAGGTGTGATTTATATCCTTTTCTACACCCCATCCTTTCATAAATGAAAAATCAGTAGTTTCAACAGGTACTTTTGTCCAGCCAAGGTCAATTCCCCAAACATCGATATTTTTAGAAGCAAGGTAAACAGGTGAGGAGGTTTTTGCATTGATATTTGTGGCACCTGCTATTAAAAAATTAGAGTTAAAATCCATGATACCACCATGTACCATAAAAATATCGCCATTTGTCTTAACCGAATGATAAGGTTTGTATTCCTTTACGACACGATGAATACCTACCACATCAAATGGCCCGTCACCCATGCGCAGTTCAAATTCGTAATGGGCTATTCCTCCTGGCAGTTCGCTCCTTTTCATATTCAGGAGCCTACTTTTTCCAACAGGATTGGGCATGCACTTTTGAGTGATTTTAAGTCCAGCATCGCTGAAATTTTTTGGAACGATATTGACAATTTCAACATTTTTGCCATTTGTTGTGCTGACACATTTTTGCACTCCTCCCGGGTTTTCGATAATTACTTTTTCATTGGCAGGACCCGTTAAACCAATCAGCTTAATATTGTCCTTGTTAATTTTCAAAGCTTCCCTGTAGGTTCCGGGTTCAATATAAATGGCATCACCGGGTTTGGCAGCATCAACGGCCTCCTGAATAGATTCCTCTTTCTGGACAATGATGATATCCCTGCTCAGATCAAACTGGTTCAATAAATCGTTCCATTTAATCATTTCTTCAGTATTCGTAGATAGATCAGATATTGGTTCCTGAACAAAAGACTCGCGACAACTTACAACAAGCAGCAGTAATATTGCTGCTAACATTGTGGGCAAAAAAATCCATTTTAATTTTTTCATTGTTTTTGATTTTTAGTTTTGAAAAAAGGCATTATTTGATATGTTTTTATTTTACTTACAAGTTAATTCATTCGTAATTAAAATACATCGTACCACAGTATGAGGAGGGGATTTCTGCAATCGTACCAAAGTACTACTAAATTGCTATTTCTTTGAATTTTGTTGGAACCCAGGCCTATTTATAATCATTCTTTATAAACAGGATTTTGTCGGCGGAGTGTTCAGGCAGCAAGTTGAAATCTTTTAAAAGCATCATGAGCTGAATCCGGTTATCAATGTTTAATTTATTGAAAATGTGTGTAATATGTGATTTTACGGTTCTTTCGGATATTTTTAGTTCATGGGCTATTTCGTGGTTTGTTTTTCCTGCAATTATGGATTGAACTACATTGGCTTCACGATCTGTAATATTGAAACTTGTACGCATTTTTTTAATTTCTTTTACCTCATTAGCGATGACTAAATATCCCAAGAGATCTTCGTATTTATCATTAAGTTGCTTAATCTTTGAATCCATTAATATTTTTTCATTTCCAGAACTTACAAAATGTAACCTGCACGAAAGACTGGAAGAATTTTCATGGGTCAGCTTAATAATTCCATTTTCAATTTTCTTAAAATCAGGAAGAAAATGAGAAATATGTTTACCAATGCCATTGTTTGCAGGTTTTAACAGCTCCAGTGCCCTTTTGTTTAGAGTAAGAATGTTTAATCCAGGATCCAGTAAAATAACCAAATCTTCAATATTTGAAAGTATATCATTACTTATCGTTGCCGGATTAATGCCCATAAACCGGTATTTTATCAGGCAGTACCACATTCCAAAAAGCCATATAGTACTGTATAAGACTACGATCCCGGGAATCTTTAGTTTTAAAATCCCGTTTCCGTATAAAATTCCATGATCGACCAAACCAATCAAAAAACTCAAGATTAATGTGAAGAACAAAATACGTATTTGTTTTTTAAGTTTTTTACTTTTCCCCTTTCTGTAAGTGAACACTAAGGCCAAAATTGAGAGTATAATGTATACCGAAAAGATCATTGACATTTCATTAATTGAAGTCACTGAACTTAAGGAGAACTGACCGGCATACCAAATTTTATTAATATAGAAAAATTGAAGATTGAATTCTTCACTTAAAAGCAAATAAAGGACATAACCTGTCGGAACTATCAAAACCAGGTAGGTATACCATTTTAATTTAACAATTTTCGTAAAATGAATAATAAAAAGCAGCAGAAACAACCAGGAGGAATTATAAAATGATGCACCCAAAAAGTAAAGCGATTTAATTAATGTTTCGGAATCAGTCGATTGAATGAAAATAGACGCTATACAAACAATAGTAAATAAAATGGTTATAGCAAAAAAAAGCCTATTCACTATATTCCGGGGGTTTAATTTTAAAACGTAAATACCTGAATACAGGTAGATACATAATAATACGGTAAACAAAGCAACTACCATTTCGACAATATTCTTATACTTTAGGAACTATATTTCTGCCAATTAGAGTTTAAAGATGTACCTACATAAGCAAATAAAGTGAATATTAATCCCAGATTTATTAAGTCTCTGCAATTTACAAAAAAAAAGGATTAGATGTTTCTATAATCCAGATAATCAATGGTTAAATTATGAAGAGAGAAGTAATCGACAGAAAAATTGACCGGGTATAAACAGCCCAAATTCGGGTTTTCGGCGGACTCACATATGAAATGAACGAAAGGGGAATTCGCACCGCTTCATTTGTAATCCAGTTTTCAATTTGGAAAAATTTAAAGTAATACTTGTTTGAATCCGGGTAATCCTGTTTTAAAACATAAATCTTGTAATTTTTTTAATGTTTTTTTCTAAAAGTTCCTATTTTCAATACTTTTATTTGTTAAATTCTAATAATTAATTTTTAATCTATGAAAAAATCAGGAATTATAATGACTTTTATGATTGCGGTAAGTTTGCAATTAATGGCACAAAAACCCTTGGTTGTAAAAACCTTTGGAGGTTATAGCACGCAATGGGAAGTTCAACTTTTAAACTACGGTAAAGATAACCAGGTAATGATTGTTGATTTGGTTTTAACACTTAAAAAGGGCAAAGAAGGAGAATATGGTATAGGCAGGGGAAACAAGGGAACAAGGATTATAGGTACCGATGGTTCTGAATCAAACCAAACCTGGGTTCAGGTAGGTTCAAAAAAATCATCAGAAAATCCATTGATTTTTGCAGGAACTGCAACTTATATTTCCACAAATTTTTCAATCGATGTACCTATCAAAATACAATTAAGGTTTAATGAAATACAAGCTGATGATTTTTCTATTTTAGGGTTTTATCTTGCAGATAATTCAAATTATGGCTATACCGGAGGTTTTTTATGCGAAATTAAACGTTCAGAATTTCCAAAATAACTTTAGGTTAAATTAAACCGGACCGACCACCTGGCATCAGTTTCCATAACTGGTGCCGGTATAGAAAATATCAGATACCAATCCATAAAATTACCAGGTTCAATCATTATCATATCAAGGAAAATGATTTTGAACGGGAAAACGGTTTCGCCCTTACAGGGCGATTTTCTATCGTATACATGAATTTCTACCGATCTTTTGTCCCTAACGGGACAGTGCTGTTTATTAACTATAGTCCTGATATTTAAAAAAATCGTCCTTTCTTTTTCAAACACCAGTCCTTTTTTAATTTTTAGGCTATTGAAGTAAATTTTACGCGGTAAATGCCCTCAAATTTGCCCCTGACACCTTTCCTGGTCCTTCACCGAGGGGCGAAATTTGAACCCGCATTTTTTAAAATTCTGTTTGCCTTCGCCGGATTAACACCTCAGGGTTTCCAACTGCTTCACTGACGCTTTTTTTAAGACTTTGAACTTTCCGGATGCCTCCGTGAAGGAAAAAATATCAGTACAGACATTTCCAGGTCCAAAACCGGACTTTAAGTGGCCGGCCTGAATTTTTCCAATGGCAGAATTTGGTTTTCGGTGCACCACATGGAAAAGTACAAATGCTTATTTTGCCTTTGAATGCAATGGTTAAAAAAAACCGGGGGCCCATTCGAACCTTGAATGAGCCACCCGGAAATGTTTAACTACTAAAATTTGCCAAAAGCCAGAGAAAATTTATTTCATGTGTTCCATTTTTAATTTCAGGGAATGATTAACGATTATTTTATGCCCCATTTATAATTTCATCCTCCCCGTTGTTGCCATTTCCATTGTTTTTCTTTTTGGCAGGGCGCAATTTGGGGAAAAGATTTTCGGCAAATAATTTGTCCACATCGCTGGCTGCAACAAAATAACAAGCATTGTATTGCCTTACCAAAGCAATTTTTGAAATGCTTAATGCAGTTTTAGCGTTGCCCAGGTTCTGAACGGCAGTAACCTGTTGCGAAAGGGCTGTACGGCATTTGGCCACAGCATCTTCTATTTTGGCAGCATAGCCATACAGTTCGTGTTTGTCGCCCAGGGCAATTATTTTTTGGGCAATGGAATGGGCAGCATCCGGTTCATCTTTGTCAGGCATGGTAATGATACTTGTTATGTTACCACCCGGAAACAACATAATGGCTGTATTGCTGCCGGGGTTATCGCGGTCGTACTCACGGGCACGGCCGTTTAAGTTACGGAGTACATTGTCAAGTATGCCATCAAAGAGCCAGACAGCGTCCTGCGCAAAGTTCACTTCTTTTTGCATACGTTCAAGTTCGGCCAGTTTATCTCCATAATCGCTGAAATAAGGCGCAATAAGCTGCCTGTATTTTTCAGCTTTTGGGTTTTGGTTACACAAACGCATATACCTTTCGGAAGCGTCTTTCACCCTGGGATTAGAGTCATTTTCTGAAAGTCGTACCATAAGAATTAATTTTAGAGGTTTACTATTTTGTTTCTTCTGAAAAAGTTCCTGACTGCAAATCAGGATTGGAACGGTTAAAAAATAATTGCTTTTGGCTTATTTTACAACTGTAATAACTCGATGACGGTTATTTTTATTGTATGGCATGTATTATTATTTTTAAAATAATTATTATTTAAGGGCCACGGGTTAAATGGACGTTAGAAAAAAACGTATGGGAAATGTTTATTCAAAGCGAAGCCACAACTAATTCTTTAAATAAGGATGAAAACAATTTGATTTTTGATGGTTTTCCGGGTTGAGGGCAATTGCCCGGAAGGGAATGTACAAGATAAAAAGAGTTGGATTTTTGGGGAATAATAAGATTGAGATTTAAGAATATATTTGCATTGGATTAGTGTTTGTTTTAAGTTTTATGTTATAGCAGGGGTGGTTCACTGCTTTTTTTGTATTGGTTATTTTATTATTCCTATAAATTAAATTATATTAGGATTCAAATTTTAGATAATGAAAATCTTAAAACAATCTCCAAAAAAATCTTTAAACAAATCATTCCTAAAACAAAGGCCATTACGCAGTGAAATTGAATTGTTCAAAAAAAATTTAATCCGGCTTTTGGATCACGTTGATGAAATTGAACGCGAAGAAAATCTGAAAAACCATATCAGGGATTTTTTACGAGATACATATTATAAGGAAACCAATGAAGTCAATACAAAAGACACCAAAGACCTGGTTATCCATCTTGGTAAAACCAACAAGGATAAAGTTGGCGTTATCATTGAAGCCAAAAGACCAGGGAACAAAAATGAAATGATCTCTATAACCAAACCAAATACAAAATCGTTTCAGGAATTGGTTTTATATTATTTGCGTGAGCGGATTGAAGAAAACAATATCGACATTAAATATCTCATCATTACCAATGTATACGAATGGTATATTTTTGATGCTTCATGGTTTGAAAAACTGTTTTACCGCAGCAAGTCTTTTATAAAGGAATATGAGCAATGGCGTGATGGCCAAAAGGTAACAAAAGACACCAATCTTTTTTATTCATCCATAGCCCAACCATTTATTGATAAAATTGAAGAAGAAATTACTTGCACTTATTATGATATCAGGGATTATGAAGATATTCTGAGAAATAAAGAGAAAAATGACGATAAAAGCCTGATAGCCTTACAAAAACTTCTTTCACCTTACTTTTTACTCAAACAATCTTTTGCCAACGACAGCAACACCCTGAATCAAAATTTTTATAAGGAATTACTGCACATTATAGGCCTGGAAGAAGTGAAAGAAGGTTCAAAAAACATTATCCGCAGGAAAGAAAAAGACAGGAATGAAGGTTCAATCATTGAAAACACTATCAACATCCTGGAAACCGAAAACAGCCTGAGCAAAATTAAAGACAGGTCAGCTTTTGGTGAAACAAGGGATGAACAGATTTTTAGTGTTGCCCTCGAACTGAGCCTGAACTGGATTATCCGCATTTTGTTCCTTAAATTACTTGAAGGGCTCTTGGTTACCTATCATAAAGGGAATAAAGATTTCCGGTTTTTGAATATCGAAAACATTCAGGATTTCGATGAGCTTTACAAACTGTTTCACCAGGTTTTAGACCGGAAAGTTGCCGAGAGGGCGCCATCGGTTAAACAAAAATATGCCCGTGTGCCCTACCTGAACAGCTCATTGTTTGAGATTTCCAATCTGGAGAATTTAACCATTAAAATCAATTCGCTCGATGATGCCGGAAAACTGGAATTGTTAAGTGCAACGGTTTTAAAGGAAGAAAAGAAAAAAAGCAATACCCTTCCAACGCTTGAATATTTGTTCCGGTTCCTTGATGCTTATGATTTTGGCAGCGAAGGCGGCGAAGATATTGCAGAGGACAACAAAACCATTATCAATACATCGGTTTTGGGCAAGGTGTTTGAAAAAATCAATGGTTACAAAGATGGTTCAATCTATACACCTGGTTTTATTACTATGTACATGAGCCGTCAATCTTTGCGTCTGGCAGTTGTACAAAAGTTTAACGAGTATTTCAAAGCAAAGAATATTGCTGAAGTAAGCAATTTCGAAGAAATCTATAACCAGATAGATAAAATAGGAATTAAAGCAGCCAATGATATCATCAACTCAATCAGGGCTTGTGATCCTGCGGTTGGTTCGGGTCATTTTTTGGTATCCATGTTGAACGAATTGATTTTAATTAAAGCAGAATTGGGCATTTTGGTTGATAAGGCCGGAAAACGTTTACGGGATTACGAATTTGTTGTTGAAAACGATGAACTGATTATATCGGATGAAAATGGAATATATGCTTACAATTACCAGAACAAAGAAAGCCAGCGTGTTCAGGAAACTTTGTTTAATGAAAAACAAACCATTATCGAAAACTGCCTGTTTGGTGTAGATATAAACCCAAAATCAGTCATGATTTGCCGGTTAAGGCTTTGGATTGAATTGCTTAAAAATGCTTACTATAAAAACCTTTCGGGTTTTGAAAACCCGAAAGGTTTGGATGAACTGGAACTGGAAACCCTGCCAAATATTGACATCAATATTAAATGTGGTAATTCATTGATTAGCCGTTATGCGCTTGATGCAGACTTGAAAAAAGCCTTGCAAAAAAGCAAATGGAATGTAAGTAGCTATCAATTAGCAGTAATGACTTACAGAAATGCCAAAAGCAAAGAAGAAAAGCACGAAATGGAAAGGCTTATCAACGAAATAAAAAATAATTTTGAAACAGAAATTTCAAATTCGGATAAGCGATATAAAAAATTGGCCGAATTACGTGGCGAATTATCAGCTTTAACAACACAAACTTCCTTATTCGACAAAACTGAAAAAGAAAAAGCCGATTGGAACATAAAAGTAAAAGAACTCACCGAAGCCATCAGCAAGCAGGAGCAACTGATTGAAGAAATAAAAAACAATGTTATTTACAAAAATGCCTTTGAATGGCGCTTTGAATTTCCAGAAGTATTGAATGACAATGGAGATTTTGTGGGTTTTGATGTTGTTATAGGAAATCCGCCATATATTGATATTAAAGGTCTCGGACCTATTATTGTAGAATCTCTTTTTGTAAATTTTTCCACAACTGAAAATAGGATAAATTTATATTCACTTTTTATCGAGTTAGGAAATCTGATTTTAAGAAATAGTGGAGTCTTCTATTTTATCAATCCTAATTCGATCTTAATGAATTCATCTTATTCTAAAATAAGAAATTTAATTTCAGATAATGTTTCCGAGATAATAAAACTTCCAGATAATGTTTTTGCTGAATCAGATGTAAAAGTCGAGACAATAATTATTGCGTTTAGAAAAAATATAAAAACTGATAGTATTAATGTAATTCGCTACGGTCACAAAGATGAGATAGATTTAATAAACTCTAATTTGTTTGAAGAACAATCAAAAGAAATATGGAATAAAACGGATATCAAGTTCAATATTTATCTTACAAATAAGATTCAAAAAGTCCTTACTAAATCTTCGCTGAATACAAGACCATTGGTGGAATTAGCTGACTTCACATTAGGAATAACACCATATGACAAGTACAAAGGACATTCAGAGCAACAGATTAAACAAAGAGCATTTCATTCTCCCACAAAGATAAGTGAAGAATATAAACCAATTATTACAGGAGAGAATATACAAAGATATATTGTAAATTCTACACCAAAGGAGTTTTTGAGATATGGGAACTGGTTGGGCGCGCAACGAGAAGAGAGATTTTTTAATGAACCAAGAGTGATTGTTCGACAAATTGTTTCTGGTAATCCTTTAAAAATTTATGCAGGGTATTCAGATAAAAGCCTCTATTTTACTCAAATTGGATTCGCAATTATACCAAAGAATCCAAAAGAAATTAGTCCCAAATATTTAACTGCATTGCTCAATTCTTCACTGATTAATTTTATTCATAAGTTTCTTTATCTTGATATTGAGAAAGAGTTATTTCAGAAAATTCTAATCGAAAATTGCAAACAATTTCCAATTCGGAGAATTTCATTACTTGAACAAGCGCCATTTGTTGATTTAGTTGATAAAATAATAGAAGCCAAACAACAAAATCAAGACACAACCGATTTTGAAAACAAAATCGACCAATTGGTTTATAAGCTTTATGGCTTAACTGAAGAGGAAATACAGATTGTGGAGGAGGCGGTAAAATAATAATATTATGGAATTAAAAACTTATGAGAATATCATTGAAAAGGAAAGCAAATCATTTTCGATCGAATTATTTCAAGCAAAGACAATTAACTCTCTTTCAAATTTGAAAGATCGGCTGAATACAAAACTTTATGATTTTACCCTAGATAGTTACAAAATTAGGTTCTTGAATAAATTAAAAGATTTCATCAATAAAGACCTTATCAGCTTTGGGTCCACCGATGATAAGTATTCTTTTGTTCAAGATCGAAAATTAGGCCTTTTTGTTATTGACTCGGAGCTTCAAAGTCATAATATGTATTACCAGCCAGAAATAATTGAAGGAGATAAGTTTACAGATGCAGAAGTTTCTTTAATAAATTCCAAACTAAATCAAATACTTGAAGAAATAAAGTTACTAAGCTGCGGACAGGAGGTGATTTTTAATGAAATAGATGAATTGAGAGATTATTTGAAATTAGGAAAAAAAATAACTCGACAACTTATTTATGGAAAACTTAAAGATATTGTTTTCACAAAGGGAGTTGAGATGTCTATTGTTGAGCCTATATTTGAATCACTTATTCATAGTATTGGAGATATTGGTAAAAATATTATTTCTAATTCATAAAGGTTAACTTCATTGTTGCTAAATCAATTATGAATTTCTCCATACCAGAATATAGTGCTTTATACAAATGAAAGATTTATTTATGAAAAGTTAGCACAAATAATTAATTTTTAAATACTCAAACTGGTTATGAGCTATATGGCTTAACGGAAGATGAAATAAGGATTGTGGAAGAATCGGTGAAATAATTTCCAATATAATAACTCAACTTTTTAGAATCCGGAATGGATCGTGATCCCGTTTTGGGAGTTTTAACACAAACCAAAACTCCCTTATATACTATTTCCCGGATAGTTTATTATAGAAAATGGAAACCATCAATTATATAGTAAGTTATATTATTGGGTTTTAAAAAATGGGTGTCCCATCCGGAATATAGGAAAATTACTACTTTAATTCTACTATTGTAAGTTGATTTTTCATCTTTTTTACCCCTCCCCTAAAGGGCGAAAAGCTGAAAAATCAACATGTCCCTTTAGGGATCAAGGGTAAAAACATGGTGATTTTTCAGTTCGCCAAATCTAAATTAAGATTATGACTATTTCGGCTGAAACGGGATTACTGCCGTGATCACGTTTTGGGGTTTTTAACTCAAACCAAAACTCCCTTTTTTTACAACAACATTTATTATAATGGATATTTTCAACTGCAAAGGGATTAATCCGTGTTCTAATGAGGAATAATCAGAAAGATTTCTCATCTCATTACAAGTCAATCTTTCAAAAATTCTTATAAACATATTAGACTATAAATGTTATTCACAAATACTTGTTTGATATTGTGAAAAAATCACTACATTTGTTTAAAAAACCGCCAAATTATGTTAATGCGATTCACAGTTGAGAATTTTTTGTCATTTAGCGACAGGGAAGTTTTTTCATTAATTCCGGGAAAAGGTACCTTAAAATCTCAACATAAGTCAACCCCGGTAAAAGGTACATCTGTACTAAAAACAGCTGTTATTTATGGAGCAAATGCATCTGGAAAATCGAACTTAATTAAATCCATCGAATTCGGCAGGAACCTTGTATTAAAAGGTATAAATCCTGAAAAGCCTATTCTATATAGCAATTTTAAGCTTGATAAGAAATTTATTAATAAAGATACCAGGTTGGAGTACGAGATACAACATAAAAATAAAAATTATGCTTATGGTTTTATTTTTAATTCAAAAGAGATTGTTGAAGAATGGTTATATGAAATAACTAAAAAATCTGAGAAAAAAATATTTACAAGGGATCTAAATAAAGAGAATCTATTTGATATTGAGCCCCTATTAAAATCAAATATAAAATCGGAAGAGAAACAATTTCTTGAGTTTATTGCAAAAGGAACCCCAAAAAACCAGCTCTTTCTTACAGAAATCAGGAATAGGAGAGTAAAAGAAAATGTAACAGATATTAATGATTTGCTACAAGTAATAGATTGGTTTCAAAATGCATTGACCATTATTTATCCTAGTTCAAAAAATGTTGCGAAAAAATTCGAACTGATAAAGAATACAGACCTGAATAAACTTTTCACTGAAATGCTTACATATTTTGATACCGGAATTGATGGTATTGAATTCATGGATTTAGAAATGGATAAACTAGATATCCCGGATGAAATTATAAAAGACATTGAAAATGATTTATTAAGCGAGAAATCTGAAAAGAATACTGCTTTTATCTCAAACCTAAAGGATGACAAGTATTATATTATTTCAAGGACAAGAAATAATTTACTGGAGGCCAAAATATTAAAGACCAAACACAAGGTTTTGGGCGGAAAAAGTGAATTATTTGATCTAAAAGATGAATCGGATGGAACAAGGAGGATTATGGATTTAATTCCGATTATTATAGATTTTTTTAAAGGTGGAAATGTCTTTGTGATTGATGAACTGGAAAGAAGTTTGCATCCCAATTTAATCTATGATTTATTTGACTTTTTTCTGGAAAAATGCGAAAATATAAATAGTCAATTCATTATTGCAAGTCATGAATCAAATCTTTTAACTCAAAAATTACTAAGAAAGGATGAAATATGGTTCGTTGTAAAGGACAAGGAAGGTTCCAGCCATTTGCACTCATTAGAGGATTATAGTATTCGATTTGATAAAGAAGTTAGAAAGGATTATTTGCTTGGGAGATACAAAGGAGTTCCTAAGTTTGGAAATAGAAATAATTTGACTGTTTTACCCATTAACCAGGAGTAATTATGCCAAGGGAACCAATTCCATTAATCAGACCAGGAGGTTTTTTGCAGGCTGAAAAGCTTTATATTTTGGCATTTGAAGGCGAAAAAAGTGAATATAAGTATTTTAATGATTTTAGGGAATCAAAATATTTTAATGATAGTGGACTAATCGAAACGATTTCTTTGAAAAGACCCAAGAAAAGAGGTTCCGATCCTTTGAGTGTAAAAAAACTACTCAAAGAAGCAAAAGAAAGTTATCCATTTAAAAAGAATGATGAATTTTGGTTGATAATTGATAGAGATCATTGGGAAAATATACATAATGTTAATTTCGTCGAATTGGCTGAGGATTGTAAACGAGAGAAAAACTTTTACCTAGCCTTAAGTAATCCTTGTTTTGAAATATGGCTTCTTCTTCATTTGACTGATATCTCAGCCTTTTCATTAGAAGATCAGAAAAAAATATTTTTAAATGAAAAAATTTCGAGTTCTAAAAATTACATAGATGGGGTTTTAGGCGATTTAATTGGAAGAGGGTATAATAAAATACCAAATCCAAAAGTTTTTTTGCCCCATATTTATAAAGCAATTGCAAGAGCTAAATTAATTGACAAAAAAAATTCAGATTATCCCAAAACTTTGGGTACCTATGTATACAAGCTTGTAGAAAAATTGGTTAAAATCAATCCTATTGCGTTATAATTAAAGTTTTAAAGTGTTTATTTAATCTCACTATACGTAAAATTTTATTTTTTGTATCTTTGTTTTAGATGAATTGTGGAACATTTTGGACGTTAAGATGAAGGGGCTTTAAGCAGCATGATTCGCCTAAAAAATCCAAAAAAGAGATATAAGTTCAGCTTATATCTCTTTTTCATTTGTCTATTTTTAATTATTCACTTCGTTCATGAGAACTTCTTTCATGAGCATTGCGAATAAAAGTTGTTTATCTAAGGTCAAATGGAACATCCCTATAGTCATCTTTTTGTGTGTAGATATTCTACATGGATGTTTCATTCTACAAGTTCCTATACATGTTTAAAACAACCAGTTCCTTTTTCCCGGTTCTGACCTCTACAATGCAGTTGAGCCTGTAATCAAAAAACTTGTACAATTCACTGGTTACAACATCTTTCCTTTGCTTTTCGGCCAGGGTAAAAGAATCATAAGCATTTAATACAGCGTAAATCCTGCGAAAATCTTCCCCAGTTTAATACCATGCACAGGTTAAATTTAAGTTTGTCAATCAAAACCCCAATATTAATGCAATATTAACAGTTGTTCAAAGAACTCGGCTCCCATTGGAAAGGCACTTTGATAATATTGCCATAACTTATTATGATAATAGGCAGGATTTAAATGGATTCTTAACCACTTTTTGAGCTAAATAATATCTAAATATTTAAAGCAGCACACCTAAACAGCTGCTTTTTTGTTCTTACTATGAATCAAATTAGAATTTTTAATCTTTCCCTTTCTATTATTAAGGTTTATTTACCCGTTAATTATACCTACTTATGTTTATTACTTGTAAAAAATAAAATTTAGGATAAAACCAAAAGGGGGTCAATATCCCCCAAAATTCCAAAAGGTGAAAAATTAAATATTATTTAAAAAATCGCTCAGAATTTCACCTTTTTCAATGGCTAATTTTTTTCGTAATCTCACACGCAACACTTCTATGCTCTTATAATTTTTTTGAGTTATGCTTGCTATTTCTTTGCTGGTCATGCCTACTTTAAGGAAAGCGCAAAGTCGCTTTTCACTTCTTTTAAGGCTGGGGCATTTTTCCTCTAATTTACTGAAAAATCCATTGTGCATTTGTTCAAAATAAACTTCAAATTCTTTCCAGAAGGTATCTTTTTGTTGTGTGTTTAGATTCTGAACTATTTCATTAATTTCTTTTTTATTACTCCCGGCAGTTTCAGGTTGAAGTTTCTTTAATTTTTCATGCAAATTACCAAGCAACAAATCTTTTTGCGTTATCTGCATCGCATTTATAGCTATTTCTTTGTTTTTTTCGTGAATTTCGTTTTGCAGCAGTTGCGATTTCAATTGTGTAATTTCATTTTCCTGTTTTAGCAATAAAATTTGCTGTTCTCTCAATTGATTTTCACTTTCAAGCACAACATTCTTAATTAATGCTTTTTGTTGTTCTTTTTCCACCTGGTGGTATCTTAACCGGATTGCAATTAAAATAAACAGTATTTCAACAATATATCCGGCTTGATACAACTTTACATTCTGAGTAGTAAGTTCTACAATATGATTGTTATAAAGCATATATAAAATGTCGATAGTTGAAACAATCGATCCGATTATAATCAGCTTTCCAATTAAATCTGTCTTTCGGAATGCAAAAGCAACAATTAATAAACCCATTAATTGATTGCATATTTCAATAATTACTGCTATGTATGAATATAAAGGAAAATCAAAAAAAGAAAGTATTAAAAAACAAAATATAATGATTATGCTTATTTTGAAATACGTTTTTGCAATAAATTCAACAGTAGGCAGCTGGGTTTGTAAATCAAAAAAATATCTTGCAAACTGTATAAAAAACAATGAAGCAAAGTGCATTGATACCATTAAACACAAATCTAAACGAGAATTGCTATTAAAAATATATTCAATACTATATTCATTTAAAAAAATGAAGAATACCAGGTTAGAAAACATGTAACCGATATAATAGTAATTGATATAATAATTTAATGAAATTTTATAAAGTAAGCTTATGAAAATCAATATGAATATTATTCCTATAAAAATTCCCTGAAATAAATGCTGTTTTTCTTTTTGTATAATCCATTCATTAACTGGTTTAATCTCAATTTTATCTATATTGTATTTAAAAAAGAGATTATTTCTCAATTTCAGATAAACCACGTTGTTCTTTATTCTGTAATTCAGGTAAATTTTGTTTTTATCGCCTGATTTCAAATCTTGCTTGTTGAATTCCGTATCTATTCCGGCTTCTTTGTAGTTTAAATTATTATTTTGGTCATATCCGTAGCATTCTAATTTTGCTATTGGTGTATTCAGCAGTAAAACCAAATCTTTTAATTCTACTTTGGTTTTAAACTCAATTCGTATCAAATAGCTTTCATCAGGTTTAAAGTAGGTTTTGTCAATTTCATAAGCAGTAAACTTTAAAGTACTGTCATTAATTATATTGTTAATGCTTTCATTTTCAGCAACTATCTTATACGAAAGTGTAAAATCATTTTGAGCTTTTGAAATTGAGAAAAAGCAGAAATTTAAAATCGTAAGTATATATATGAATTTTAAATACATAATAATATTTGTTATGGTAAAATTAGGGTTATGGTAATAACTTAACTATGTTTCTAAAATCCTTACGATTATTATAAATCTTTAATTTTAACCTCAAAAATAGAATATTTTATACAATGGAAAAATCTAATAAGAACAAGCGATTAGATAAACCTGCCAAAATAGCTTTGTTGATTACTATAATTATAGCCTTTATATTGATTATCTATTATTATACAATGGTTAAACCGGATTAAATACTACAAATAAATAATTACTTAAATCTTTTATCATGAAAACAGACATAGAAAATAATGATTCTCAAGCAGATAATAAAAAGGGCTGTATTGCTATACTATTATTTTTTGCTGTTACTGTTCTTGTACTCGTTTTATTGAAATTATTTGTGCTTTAATTTTAATAGTAATAATTAAAGTCATATTTAATACATTACTTTTTAAAAATGCTGATAGCTAAGAATATTCAATCTGATTACCAAAAGGTAACTGAAGTGATATAAACCAAAACTCCTTTTTTTTACTTCGATAGTTTTTATGATGGCTATACTCAGATAGGAAGGGATTCCTGAGTTATCCCTTTGGGGGAGTTTTAACACAAACCAAAACTCCCTTATATACTATTTCCCGGATAGTTTATTATAGAAAATGGAAACCATCAATTATATAGTAAGTTATATTATTGGGTTTTGAAAAATGGGTGTCCCATCCGGAATATAGGAAAATTACTACTTTAATTCTACTATTGTAAGTTGATTTTTCATCTTTTTTACCCCTCCCCTAAAGGGCGAAAAGCTGAAAAATCAGCATGTCCCTTTAGGGATCGAGGGTAAAAACATGGTGATTTTTCAAGCTATATTCAACTGCAAAGGGATTACTTCCGTGATCCCTTTGGGAGTTTTAACACAAACCAAAACTCCTTTTTTTTACTTCAGATTTTATTGCTAAAAATAATTCCAGTTTGAACGGGATTACTCCGTGATCCCTTTGGGGGAGTTTTAACACAAACCAAAACTCCCTTATATACTATTTCCCGGATAGTTTATTATAGAAAATGGAAACCATCAATTATATAGTAATTTATATTATTGGGTTTTGAAAATTGGGTGTCCCATCCGGAATATAGGAAAATTAATACTTTAATTCTCCTACTGTAAATTAGATTTTAGTTGATTTTTCATCTTTTTTACCCCTCCCCTAAAGGGCGAAAAGCTGAAAAATCAACATGTCCCTTTAGGGATCAAGGGTAAAAACATGGTGATTTTTCAAGCTATATTCAACTGCAAAGGGATTACTCCGTGATCCCGTTTGGGGTGTTTTAACACAAACCAAAACTCCCTTTTTTTACTTCAGGTTTTATTGCTAAAAATAATTCCATTTTGAATGGGATTACTGCCGTGATCCCGTTTGGGGAGTTTTAACACAAACCAAAACTCCCTTTTTTTACTTCAGGTTTTATTGTTAAAAATAATTCCAGTTTGAACGGGATTACTCCGTGATCCCTTTGGGGGAGTTTTAACACAAACCAAAACTCCCTTTTTTCACTTCGTGAAAAAAGGAGTAAAATCAATGCGGCTGCTCAAACTAAGTTTGGCAGCCGTATTGATTTTACTCCCTGGCCGGATGGCCAGGGAGTTTTGGTTTGCGGAGAGTTAGGGATTCGAACCCTAGAAGCCCTTTTGGAGCTTACACACTTTCCAGGCGTGCGCCTTAGACCACTCGGCCAACTCTCCGGATTTTCGTAAAAAACAGGCCGAAATTACAAAAAAAAAGCATTTCATGAAATTTTAGTATGCCAATGCTGTTATTTATAAAAATTCCATCTGGTTTATTTCATCAACCAATCCTTCCATATAAATTCAGGAAATATTTATCTCTCTGCAATTATTGTCAATAACACTGATGTTTACCTTTGTATATCCTTCGGGCAAAAGATGTTCAATTTTCTCAGGCCACTCTACCATGCATAAATTTCCACTGTAAAAATATTCCTCGTAACCCAGGTCAAATGCTTCTGATACATTGTTCATCCTGTAAAAATCAAAATGAAATATTTTTTCTCCTTTACTTGTAACATATTCATTAACAAGAGAAAAAGTAGGGCTACTTATTACATCCCCTACCCCTAATTTTTGGCAAACCGCTTTTATCAAAGTCGTTTTTCCTGCCCCCATTTCTCCAAAAAAACCTATCCAGTTTTTCCTTAAGTTCCTGTTTGACAAATGAAGCACTCTACAAAACTCATCCGCCACATTTTCAAGATTTTCCAGGGTTTTTAATTCCAGTTTAATCATGGCTTAGATTTTAGGGGTGAGTTCAATGAAAGGAATTAGCATTTCTTCGAGCGAAATTCCACCATGTTGAAATGTATCTTTGTAAAAATTTACATATTGGTTGTAATTATTGGCATAAACAAAAAAATCCTTGTTGGTGGCAAAAATATATTTAGAACTAAGATATGGTGCAGGAAGGAAAATCTGCCCGGCATCTTTAAATTCGCAAACATCCTTTGGATTATAATCCAGGTTTTTGCCTTGTTTGTACCTGAGATTTGGCGTCACCTTTTTATCACCAATCACTTTAAGTGGATTATTAACTCTAATAGTACCATGGTCGGTGGTGATGAAAACCTTTACTTTTTTAGTACTCATTTTTTTCAGCAATTCTAAAAGTGATGAATGCTCAAACCAGGTATAAGTCAATGATCTATAAGCCTTTTCATCATTTGCCAATTCTTTTATCATAGCCATTTCGGTGCGTGCGTGCGAAATCATGTCCACAAAATTGTATACAATCACTGAAAATTGATTTTCAAGAATTGAATTGTAATTTTCAACCAGTTTTTCTCCCGATTTATTATTCAATACCTTATCGTAATGAAATTTATGATTAAACCTTAACCGGTTTAATTGCTTTTGTAATAGTTCCTTTTCGTATAGATTTTTCCCGCCTTCTTCCTCATCGTATACCCAAAAATCAGGGTACATTTCCTGGATTTGCGAAGGCATTAGTCCTGCAAAAAGGGCATTTCGGGCATAATTGGTGGCTGTAGGCAAAATACTCGAATAGATAATTTCATTCTCAACCTGGTAGTATTGTTGTATAAGTGGCTGCAGTATCTTCCATTGGTCGTACCTCAGATTATCGATTATAACCAAAATAGTCTTATTTCTGTCGGCAACAGGAAGAATTTTGGATTTAATAAGATCAACGGGCAGTAAAGGTTTATCTTTTAGCTGGTTTTCGAACCATTTCGAATAATTATGCTTAATATATTTGGCAAAATAACTGTTGGCCTCGTCTTTTTGGTATCTAAGTACCTCATCCATAGTATTATCGCCCGATTCGTCAAGCTCTATTTCCCAATAAACCAGTTTTTTATAAATTTCTGCCCAATCCTTAAAACACGAAGCCTGGTTTATCTGCAAACCAAGTTTGGTAAATTCTGCCTGGTAATCTTTTGTTGTTTTCTCTGTAATCAGTCTTTTTGTGTCAACATTTTTTTTAATGATAAGTAAAATCTGGTTAGGATTTACGGGTTTAATGAGGTAATCGGAAATTTTGGCCCCAATGGCTTTGTCCATAATATCTTCCTCTTCACTCTTGGTTATCATGATAACAGGAATGGTAGGATAAATTCCTTTAATAATATCCAGTGTTTCAAGGCCACTGATGCCGGGCATATGTTCGTCGAGAAAAATAATGTCGAAATGGTTTTCGTGAACAAGACTGATGGCGTCATCGCCATTATTGGCGGTAACTACATTGTACCCTTTCTCTTCCAGAAAAAGAAGGTGTACCTTTAAAAGGTCAATTTCATCATCAGCCCACAGAATATTAAGTTTTCGCATTTGAAAATATTTTCAAGCATTTCTAAAAAAGCAGCGTAGTTTGGCAAAGATACTAAAACTGGTTTTAGATTTAAAAATGTTTGGATGAATTAACAATTACTTTATGTACAAACAATTTTAAAGCGAGTGGTAAATCCCAAATTATTTTTCAGGTTAAAGAAAAAAATTAATTTTACACACAGCGAATAAATTAAGGATTTTTAAAGATTTGATTTGTTAAAATTTAACAATAGCACCATGTCAACAATTTTTATGTTTTTGTTTTACTTCGGAATGCCTGTATTGATAATATATCTTTGTAAAATAAGCCCTTTTTTAAATAAAATAGGCGCTATCCTTTTGGCTTATGCATTAGGGCTGATAATAGGAAATGTGGGTATTTTACCAGGGTCGTCTTTTAAATCCCTGGAATTAATTACAAACATTACTGTTCCGCTTGCTTTACCTTTACTTCTTTTTTCGAGTAACCTTCACCGCTGGTCAAAAATTGCAGGCAGAACTATGTTGTCTATAGTTCTTGCCATAGTTGCGCTACTTATTGTTATTTATTTTGGAAATGAATGGTTTAAAAACAAAATTGAAAATATCTGGCAGGTTTCAGGGTTACTGGTAGGTGTTTATACCGGTGGCACTTTTAATATGGCTGCCATAAAACTCGCGTTAGGGGTGGATAATAACCTTTACCTTATGACCCATACTTCGGATATGATTGGAGGGGCGATTTACCTTCTATTTGTGATTTCAGTTGCCCAAAGAATTTTACAGTTAGTATTGCCAAAATTCTCGTTAAATGTTAAAGCCGGAGACAACGAAAGTGATTTTAATAAAGATTACGAATCGTACGAGGGAATTTTCAGGAAAGATATCCTTAAACAATTGGCTCTTGCACTTGGCCTAACAATTTTAATTTCGGGAATTGGGGTAAGCTTTACGTTTTTTCTTCCCGAAAAATTTGCAATGACCATTGTTATCCTTACTATTTCAAGCCTTGGGGTGGTTTTTTCATTATCTCCAAAAGTCAGGAAACTGGAAAAAACTTTCCAGCTGGGTATGTATTTTATTTTGGTCTTTAGCCTGGCGGTGGCTTCAATGGGAAGCATTGAAAAACTCTTACATTCAGCACCTTATGTTTTTTATTATGTTAGTTATGTTATTACGGCAAGTTTTATTCTGCATGTTATATTTTCTGCATTTTTTAAAATAGATGCGGATACAACTATTATCACTTCGGTGGCCCTTATTTTATCAGCGCCCTTTGTGCCCACTGTGGCTGGTTCGCTAAAAAACAAAGATATTATTATTTCGGGCCTGACCGCCGGAATTATTGGGTATGCCATTGGCAATCATATTGGTGTGGCCGTAGCCTACTTTTTACAATAAAAAACCCTGCTTTGGGCAGGGTTAATCTAAAATTTAAATCGTTTAATTACCTTATTCTACCATTATAACAAGGTATTTCGATACACTCCAGAATTCGTCGGGATTTTTGATTACCAGGCTGTCAATTTTGCCTTTGCCTGCAAAATAATACGAAGATGCAGGGTGTGAAGTAATTAATTCGGCCTTTTTTACAAAAAGTGAAAAAGAACTTGTCTTTTTGGTATCTATTGTTTTAAAATAATCTTTATTAAAATTCTCCATCAGTTTTTGCATCCGGCCAATTCCAATAAAACCACCTTCTGAAGTAATAATTTTATGTTCCTTCAGTTCTTTTTTAGTTCCGAAAACATAGTAGGCAGTATGCAATTTCTGGTCCTGGGTTTCAATAACCATATCTTTTTGTACAACTTCTTCCTGCAATGTATCAATGTTTTCGTTCATTTTGGCTATTTCGGCATTAAGGGTGGTAATATCAAAATTAAGTTTGGCCAAATCATTTTTCAACGATTCTATCTGCTGATCTTTATTCCTAATATCTTCTTCAAGTTTTGCAATCATTTTCTGAAATTCAGCCGCTTTAATATTTGATTTCTTAAGCTTGTTTTCGAGTTTTGCAATGGTTTCCTTGTTCTTTTTCATTAACTCATAAATGGCAAGGATATCATCGTTGATTTTATCCTTGGCACTTTCGTCAAGCTCAATATCTCCTTTGGTTTTAAGCGAAATAATTCTTTCTTTCTCCTTAATCGATTCAAGGTTCGACTGGATTTCATTGTAAGATTTCATAAAATCGTTGATAGAAGCATCCTTTTTGGTAGACATCTCTTCAAGGCTGTCAATTTTAGCCTGTAGTTCGCTGTCGGATGAGCCACCACAGGCAAAAAAGAAAATGGGCACAATCATTAAAAATACCAGTTGTTTCAGTGTTTTCATAATTTGATTATTAAAATTAAAAGTATAATAGATTTTCTGCTACGAATATTAATTTTTACCGTTTATAACAATTACAAATTCTCCTTTTAAAACTTTAGAATTAAAGTAAGCAATAAGTTCTGAGAGCGTACCTCTGATATTTTCTTCATAAATTTTGGTTAATTCCCTCGAAACCGAGGCCACCCTGTCTTCGCCAAATACTCCGGCAAATTGTTCGAGTGCTTTGGTGATTCTGTGAGGTGATTCATAAAATATCATAGTCCTGTTTTCTTCAGCCAGTTGCTGAATTCTTTTAAGCCTGCCTTTTTTTTGTGGAAGAAATCCTTCAAAACAAAACCTGTCAGAGGGCAATCCTGAATTTACAAGTGCCGGAACAAAGGCAACGGCGCCCGGTAAAGTTTCAACATCAATATCATTCTTTATACATTCCCTTACAATCAAAAAACCCGGATCGGAAATAGACGGGGTGCCGGCATCGGAAACAAGTGCAATATTTAAGCCCGACAACAGTTTTTCAACAATTTGGTTAATGGACTGGTGTTCATTGTGTAAATGAAATGAAACCATTTTATTATTAATTGCGTAATGTTTCAAAAGGATAGATGTCTTTCTGGTATCTTCAGCCAGAATTAAATCAACAAGGGACAAAGTTTTTTGTGCCCTGATGGTGATATCCTCAAGATTTCCTATTGGTGTTGGCACAATATATAGTTTTCCGCTCATTGGAAAAAAAAATCTATTGTCGTTTAAAGATTACTTAAAAAGTATTTACAAAATCCAGCAAAAGCCTGAACAATTCATTATATTTGTTCAAAGGCAATAAATCGGGTTTATCAAAAACAGAGTGATATTCCTTGTATTCACCCATTGTATAAATGAAAAAGCTTTTGACACCTTTATCGTAAAAAGGAAAATGGTCGCTGTTTGGTGCAGGGCCCCTAATAACCACATTGGGCAAGTAGTTCTTTTCTTTATTGATTTCAACTACTTTATCAAATTCCTTTTTATACACTGATCCATTTACAATTGTAATTCCTTTATCGCCACTTCCAACCAGATCGAGATTTACGAGCATTTTCACCTTCGAAAGCGGAAACAATGGGTTTGAAACAAAATAAGAAGACCCTACCAGGCCAATTTCCTCGGCACTAAAAAACAGAAAAACCATTGAATATTCAGGTTTGTTTTCTTTTTTAGAATAATATGAGGCAAGGTCGAGCACCATGGAAACACCGCTGGCATTGTCGTTGGCCCCCGGAAAATAAACACCTTTTCCCATTTCACCTAAATGATCGTAATGAGCAGTAAATACAATACATGTATCAACCCTGCCCTGGATAAAGCCCGCTACATTTTGAGTCTGATAATTGGAAATGAACTCATTATCTATATAAAGTTCTATTTCTTTAAGGTGATTTGGCAATGCATTTCGTGTAATCCTTATCCTCGGAAAATTCTGTTGGACCATAGACGGGCTATGCATAAGTTCTTTGGGTTCTATTAAAATAATACCCCTGGCCTTAAAATAGTTCGATTCCACAATACCCTGAAAAGCATCTTTAAATCCTTTGTTGCTAACATGGCTGGTATCAATAAGTAAAAAAGACTGGCTTAATTCTTCTTTATCAAGATGTTGCATTTTATCCGGATAATTGATAAGGCTGCTGTCCATTATAATAACCGGAAATACACCATTTATCCGGCACGATTTTGAATTAACAAGGTAATCGTAAGCAGGGATTAAAGTGATCCCGTTCAGCGCAACCTTCATATTTCCCGGAAAAGTATTTACAGGGATAGTAAAAGGCTGGTAATAATCACGTCCGAATGGCTTTACATGATATTTCTTAAGCCTTTCTGCAATGAACTTTGCTGCTTTTTTGTCCCCATCGCTGGTATAACCCCTGCCTGCAAATTCTTTTGAGCAGAGTTTTTCGATGGTTTTTATTGCTTCCTTTTTGTTCTGCGCATACAGGTTTAAAGATATATTGAGCAGTAAAATAAGAAATATAGTCAGCAAGTTTTGTCTCATTGCAAGATGTACAATAATTTGAAGGGCAAAATTAATTGAATAACCCAAATATTTTAATATTGTTGACAAATAATTCATTAAAAACAACTTAAACTTTGTTAAATTTTGAGATGGATTAAAATGCAAGGTGTTGAAAAAATTATATAAAATACGCCTGAAATAATTAGCTGCATTGGGCAATAATTCTAAATTTGCAGCTCAGATCTTAAATTTTTAAAATATGTTTTTAGAAAATAATTTCAGATATTCGATAAAAAGAGGCTGGATTGAAGTGATAACCGGTTCAATGTTTTCAGGAAAAACGGAAGAACTAATCAGAAGGATAAAAAGGGCAGAAATTGCCAACCAGAAAGTAGCCATTTTCAAGCCGGTAATCGATAACCGCTATTCTGAAACGAATGTTGTTTCTCACGATTCAAAATCTGTAGTATCCATACCACTCAAAGATGTGCGGGAGATTACAGATCTTACGGAAGATACAGAAGTTGTGGCCATTGACGAAGCACAGTTTTTTGAAGGTGAACTGATAGAGGTTTGTTCACAACTCGCAAACAAAGGCAAAAGGGTGATTGTAGCTGCCCTCGACATGGATTTTATGGGAAAACCTTTCGGGCCAATTCCACAATTGTTATCAATTGCAGAATATGTAACAAAGGTTCATGCAATATGTATAAAATGCGGCAATCTTGCACATTATTCGCACAGGCTTGGAGATACAACTAAACTGGTTGTTTTGGGAGAAAAAGATATTTACGAACCCTTGTGTCGCGAATGCTATAATCTGGCACAGGTAAGCAGGAACATAGAACCTGAACTTTTTAATTAAAATCGCGCTTTAGCAAAATACTGATGCAAATATATGCGAAATACAAAGAAAACAGCCATTATCTCAGTCTGGCTTCGCTGTATTTGATCCCCGCCGGACTTTTATTTTCACGGGCAATTCTAAGCATTGGATTTATTACTTTTATTGCTAACTGGTTTCTCGAAGGCAATTTCAAATCGAAAAGCGAAATGCTGAAATTAAAATGGCCAGCCATGTTGGTTGTTTTAATCTTTTTTATCCATTTGGCCGGCATGCTACATACTGAAAACAAGGCTTACGGACTTGAGGATCTTAAAATAAAACTTCCGCTGCTCCTGCCCTTTTTTTATGGGAGTTCAGAAAAAATTTCTAAAATATTAAATATCAATAATTTATTACTGACTTTTGCCATTTCAACAGGTTTGGCCACTTTGGCTGGTTTTTTAAACTTTCAGTTCTTTTTCGAATTTCAAACCGTCGACGATTTAAAAAACATCTCGTTGATGGGCCAAAACATAATGCTCTCGTGGTTTGTTAATTTTTCAATATTCATTTTGGCCAACCAATTGTTTTACCAACGAAATAAAAACAGTTTGCTTCAGGTATTTATCTATTTAAGCTTGTTAATTTGGCTTTTGGTTTTTTTATATCTATTAAATTCGCTCACCGGATACCTCACTTTTGCAGTATTAGTAGTATTTTGCCTGCTATTTATTTTGTTTTCAGGAAAGAATAAGAAAATAATTATATATGGCTCATCTGCATTGGCTTTGCTGATAATTTCGAGTGTAATTTATATATATCTGTTATCAGAAAATTTTCATAAAACTGAAACCGTTGATTTTATAAATATTGAACAATATACAGCAAATGGAAATCCCTATTACCACAATATTGCAAGCCAAAGAACGGAAAATGGACATTTTATAGATATTTACATCTGTGATAAGGAACTCGAAAAAGAATGGAATAAAGTTTCGAAATTGAATTACAGGGAATTGGACAACAAAGGACAAGTACTTTCCGAAACCATTTACAGGTATTTAAGTTCAAAAGGATTAAGAAAAGATTCAGCCGGATTGAGCAAGCTAAACCAAAATGACATTTCATTTATTGAAAATGGTTGTGCTAATTATCTGTACATCAATAAATACAGTCCTACCGCTCGGATTTACAATATCTTATGGCAAATGGATAAGTACCGGAAAACCGGAAACGCAAGTGCCCAATCAATTTCACAAAGAATAGAGTTTATGAAAGCGGCAAAATACATCATTCAGAAAAATTTCTGGTTTGGTGTCGGTTCCGGCGATGTAATGGATACTTTTCACAAAACACTCGAAATCCTGAGTCCTAAACTTGAACCTCAATACAGGAACAGGGTACATAACCAGTACATTGTTGAATTCATTGCTTTGGGAATTTTAGGCTTTCTGATTTTTTTAATTCTGATAATATTACCGGTTTTTTATCTTAAAATCTGGAAAAACTTCCTTTTTTCAGTTTTCTTCATCATTGTTTATTGTTCGTTTTTTACCGATAATCCTTTAGAAACCCAGCTTGGCGTATCTTTATTTGCATTTTTTTATTCCCTGTTCAGCTTTGATATATTAAAAAATAAAATGGTAAAAACGAACGAGGCTGTCTAAAAGGTGTTTATACTATTTTTGAGCTCATTACCATTTTAAAAAATTTGCCACGAATGGCAATGCCCTTAACGAAGTTTATACACGAATAAGCGCTTAATTACATTTTAAATACCGGAAATTTAATTAGTGTATATAATTTAATGTCATTTAGTTAGTGATACATTGTATATAAAGTTTTAAAAAATTGGTGTAATTTGGTGCATTTGTGTATTGGTGGCTAAATATTTTTGCCACAAACTTAGCGAAGCGATCTCACAGCCTGTCCCGCCATAATAGCGGGAAACAAAGTGAGTAAAACACTAAAACACCAAATTTTCACCAAAGATTTCTTTATCAAAACGACATTGAATACTAATTACTAAAAAGTTTTCATATAAAGATTTAATTATCAATTACTTTAATAAATTAATTTAACATCGCCAATTAAACTTTAATTTTATCTCCCGGGCGCTTTGCCAAATAACAACCAGCTGATTTTTATTGTTCAAACAAAAGCCAAACATTCGGATCCAGGGTTACATCCCTGGGCATTTCTTTTACAGGAAATTCAAACTGGTTAAGGGATTTATCAATACTAACCTTTTCTGTTATTGAACTTCCATCGGTATACAAAACTTTTATTTCAAGTGGAAAATTAAATATAAAAGCCTGCTTTTGCCTGATGTCCATCTTCACTATTTTATTATCATATTTCCATGCATATTGTAATACAGGATGTCCTTTCTGATAAAGCCATTGATTGAAAAAGGGATGAAAATCCTTTCCCGACAACTTATTCACTACATTTTCAAAATCTTGAGTCAAGGCATTTTTATATTTAAAGTTGAAATAAAATGTATCTACACATTGCCAAAACAGGCTATCGCCCAATTCGTGGCGCAACATATGTAAAAACCAGCCTCCCTTATAATATGAATTAGGATTCAGCAAATCCATCAGGTTGGTTATGGTGGTATCAATAACCGGCGCTAAATTTCTTTTTGAATAGCTTATGACCTGTCTTCTCTCTTTATTCATCCGGTTCTCAAGTTCCTTTTTACCATAATTATTTTCCATGTACAAATCGGTTAAATAAGTGGCAAATCCCTCGCTTAACCAGATATGGTGCCAGTTTTTTTCAGAAACGGCATCGCCAAACCATTGGTGGGCAATTTCGTGGGCAAATAAATCTTCCAAATCATCTTCATCGCTCGCGGAGTTTTCGAAATAAAATATGCAACCGGCATTTTCCATGCCGCCGTATATCGTTTTGGATTGAACATTTGCCAGTTTTTGAAAAGGATAGGGTCCAATTTTCTTAATATAATAGTCAAGTGGTTTAATTGCCACCCTGAATTTCTTAAATCCTTCGATACTGTCCTGTGGAAAAACCCAGGTTGAAACCGGAATATTCAGTGAATCCTTAAAATTCTGTACAGCAAATTTTCCTACGCCAATCACCATTAATTTGGTAGAAAGGGGTTCAGACGATTTCCATTTTGTAATTTTTTTAGGTCCGGTTATTTTTTGTTCAGTTTCTATCCCATTCGAGACTACCTGGTATTCAGATGGAGCAACTACAACAAATTCAAGAGTAGCCTTATCAGAAGGATGATCAACCGTAGGCAGCCAGTTATGGGCTCGGTTGGGCCAGCAGTCGCCAAAGAAAACCCTGTTGCCGTATTTGTTTTTTGATATTATTAATCCGTCTGACGGAATTCCGTGATATTTAATTTGATAACTGCGTACCTCTCCCTTTTTTACTGGTTTTATGGTACAACTTATTTTATCATCCTCATGGCTGAAGGAAATCCTGTTTCTGTTTTCAAGTACTTCATCCACCTTCATCCCTTTACCGGAGGTGTTTACATTTTTTAAATCAAGATAAAAACCTGATAGCGGTGTTTTAAAATTAATATCAATGGTTGCAATGCCCATTATTTCATCGGTTTTGTCGTTGAGTTCAATTTCAAACCGGTAATTTATAATATCCAGGGAATTATTCCTTGTTTCGTTGCTTTGACTTATTATTCTATTTGCAGATAAAACAAAAGCAAGAACCAACCATAAATATAATTTCAACATACTGCTGTCCCTATTATTTTTGTTGTAAAATTATATAAATTACAAACAAAGAGTGAGTTCCTTAAAGCCATATTTCCATATCTAATTCAATGTCGTTTGTTTAGTGAAAAATATAATTTGAAGTTTAAAATAATTTCTTGTGCCCAGGTGTCTTGGTGATTTACACACTTTGCCCTTGAATTCGCTTCGCTAAGTTAGTGACTGGATATTTTGCCACCAAACCACTAAAACACCAAATTTTCACCAAAGATTTCTTATCTAAACGACATTGATATCTAATTTATATTTTTTATTAAGCGCGCGCCTTGATACGGCAGGTTTAAAAGACGGATTTTGACAAATCATACTTCAAAAAGCGCCAGCAGCGCGCAATCTCGGTGCAAAAAAAGGTGGTGGTTTTTGAAAATGCATTCAGTTTCCGTATCTTTGTTAAAAAATCCAACATGGAAACGGTCAACATCGATATTAACAAACGATACACTTTTGCCGATTACCTGACCTGGCTCGACGATAAACGCAGGGAACTGATAAATGGTTTTGTCAATATTATGACGCCGGCACCTTCAAGAATACATCAAAGGATAAATGTTGCTATTCTTAGGCAATTTTCAAATTTCCTGTTTAAAAAAAAATGTGAAGTCTATACGGCCCCTTTTGATGTAAGGTTTCCTTCAAAAACAGGCGAAACTGCCGAAGATAAAATTTACACTGTTGTGCAGCCCGATATTTGCATTGTCTGCGATGAAACGAAATTAGATGAGAAAGGTTGCCTGGGAGCACCAGACCTGATTGTTGAAATAATCTCCTTATCTACAGTTAAAAAGGATATTGAGGACAAATTTAAGATTTACCAAGAAAACGGCGTGAAAGAGTACTGGATAGTGCAGCCTAACGATGCCACTTTAACAGTTTTTGTTCTCGAGAACGGAAAGTACCATCACAAAGGCTTGTTTACAAAAGGATCAGAAGTCCCTGTAAATATTTTTAAAGGTAAACTCCAAATTAATTTGGATGATGTTTTTATATAGTTAGCATGAAACCCAATTGACATGGAAAAACAGGCTTTTACACGATGCAGCGATTTCAAGTAAATTTTATAAAAAAGTAGAAGGTATGAAAACAATTGATATTGACCTGAACAAACGTTATACCTTTGCCGATTACTTAACATGGCTCGACGATATACGCAGGGAACTGATAAACGGTTTTGTCCATTTAATGACACCAGCTCCATCTACCTATCATCAAATTGTTTCCGGCGAATTACACGGACAATTCTGGCATTACCTGAAGAAAAAGAACTGCAAGGTATTTCCTGCTCCTTTCGATGTACGTTTTCCTTCAAAAACAGGCGAAACGGCCGAAGATAAAATTTACACTGTTGTGCAGCCCGATATTTGCATAGTTTGCGATGAAACGAAATTAGATGAGAAAGGTTGCCTGGGAGCACCAGACCTGATTGTTGAAATTGTCTCCTTATCTACAGTTAAAAAGGATATTGAGGACAAATTTAAGATTTACGAAGAAAACGGCGTGAAAGAGTACTGGATAGTGCAGCCTAACGATGCCACTTTAACAGTTTTTGTCCTCGAAAATGGTAAATACCAGCACAAAGGATTGTATACAAAAGGAGCCAATGTGCCGGTGAACATTTTTGAAGGGAAACTAAAAATTGACCTCGATGAAGTTTTCAAATAACCAATTGATTTACATAGCCTCAGAATCAACCTTTTATTAGATAATTTATCTTTGATTTTTAAAATTCCGCCAGATTTCATTGTTTGAAGCCTCCCCGACTTCCGTTAAAATTCATTATATTCGTAAAAAATACATTTTCTTATGACGCCACAGCTTGAAAAAAAACTATTCCTGGTTGATGCCTATTCATTGATATTCAGGGCTTACTATGCCTTTATCAACAATCCGCGTATAAATTCGAAAGGGAAAAATACTTCTGCCATTTTTGGTTTTACAAATTCCCTGAACGAAATTCTTAAAAAGGAAAAACCCAGCCATATTGCAGTAGTTTTCGATCCTCCGGGCGGTAGCTTCAGAAGACAATTGTACCCGGAATACAAAGCCAACCGTTCGGCTACCCCCGAAGATATCATTTTTGCAGTGCCTTACATTAAAAAAATTATTGAAGGCTTTAACATTCCTGTGGTTGAAATTCCTAATTACGAAGCCGACGATGCCATTGGTACTCTGGCAAAATTAGCCGAAAAAAAAGGTTTCAGGGTTTACATGGTTACGCCTGATAAAGATTATGGCCAACTGGTAAGCGACAATATATTTATTTATAAACCAGGCCGTAAAGGGGGCGATGTTGAAATTCTGGGTAAAACCGAAATTTGTCAATATTATGGTATACAACAACCGGAACAGGTAATAGATATTCTGGCTTTATGGGGCGATACTTCTGATAATGTTCCCGGTGTACCTGGCATAGGTGAATTGACCGCCGCCAAGCTGGTTGCCCGTTTTGGTTCTGTCGAAAAACTCCTGGCCAACGTGAGTCTTTTAAGTGGAAAACAAAAAGAAAATGTAATTGCCTCCAGGGAAACTGTTAAACTATCGAGGCAACTCGTCACCATCCCCCTTGATGTGCCTGTTGAATTTGATGAAAATGCCATGCAAAGGAAACCGCTGAACAAAGAATTGCTCGAAGGTGTATTTAATGAACTGGAATTTAGAACTATTGCGGCACAGATTTTTACAGCCCACCAAAATATCGGGAACAACCTAAAGGAAGAGATTGCAGCTGAAGGGGATGAATTACCTCCAGTGAACCAGCCTGAAACCACTGTAACCCTGAAAAACATAAATAACACGCCGCATAATTACGTCCTTGTTGAAAAAGAACCGGAAATTGATAACCTCGTTTCAGCACTTTTAAGCCAAAAAGAATTCTGTTTCGATACGGAAACCACCGGACTCGATTTCCATGGCTCAGAAGTCACAGGAATAGCGTTTTCTTACCAAAACAATTCGGCATATTATGTAAACCTGCCAAAGGAATTTGATGGTGCTGTTAAATTGGTTCAAAAATTTAAAAATGTTTTTGAAAATCAGGATATTCTTAAAATCGGGCAAAATATAAAGTTTGATATTCAAATGCTTAAAAAGTACAATATCGATGTAAAAGGCCCTTTTTTCGATACCATGCTGGCCCATTACCTTTTATCGCCGGAGCAGAAACATAATTTTAATTTCCTTGCCGAAGTGTACCTCAATTATAAACCCGTAGAAATTGAAGAACTCATTGGCCCAAAGGGAAAAGAACAAAAAAACATGCGCGATGTAGACCCTCAACTGGTAAAAGAATACTCTGGTGAGGATGCCGATATTACTTACCAGTTAAAAGGAATTTTTAAACCTGAACTTGAAAAACATGGATTACTAAAACTTTCGGAAGAGATAGAAATGCCTTTGGTCCCTGTTTTGGCAGAAGTGGAATACCAGGGCGTTTCGCTCGATTTACAAAGCCTTGGCGATTATTCTGTCCACCTTTCTGATTTGATTAAACAGGTCGAAAAAGAAATCTATGGTTTCGCAGGCCATGAATTTAATATTTCTTCGCCTAAACAATTGGGGGATATCCTGTTTGAAGAAATGAAAATTATCCCCAATCCTGTAAAAACAAAAACCGGTCAATACTCCACCAGCGAACAGGAATTGGACAAATTAAAAGATAAACATGAAATTATAAATAAAATTCTTGAATTCAGAAGTTACCAGAAACTACTAAGCACATACGTTGATGCACTTCCCAAACTGGTAAATCCGGTAACCCAAAAAGTGCATACATCCTACAACCAGGCGGTAACAGCAACAGGAAGGCTAAGCTCTACCAACCCCAACCTTCAGAATATTCCGGTAAGAACAGAAGAAGGCCGTGAAATTCGCAAAGCTTTTGTTCCTTCTTCGGCTGACAGGGTAATTCTTTCGGCAGATTATTCGCAGATTGAATTGAGGCTGATTGCTGCCCTTAGCGGGGATGAGAATATGATTCAGGCATTTAAAAACGGTGAAGATATACATACTTCTACAGCGGCCAGAATTTTTAACCTTCCCCTCAACGAGGTTTCAAGAGAAATGCGGGCCAGGGCAAAGTCGGCCAATTTTGGAATTATCTACGGGATTTCTTCGTTTGGTCTGGCCCAGAATTTACGCATTTCACGCTCCGAAGCTAAAGATTTAATTGACAATTATTTTAAAAGTTACCCAAAAGTAAAAGAATACATGTCGGCCCAGGTTGCTCTTGCCCGCGAAAAGGAATATGTAACCACTTTGTTTTCGCGGCGCAGGTACCTGCAGGACATTAATTCTCGAAACGCCATTGTTCGCGGAGTTGCCGAACGAAATGCCATTAATGCACCTATTCAGGGTACAGCCGCAGATATTATCAAATTAGCTATGATAAATATTTTCAGCGCTTTAGAAAAAGAATCGTTAAAAAGCAAAATGATTTTACAGGTACACGACGAACTTGTTTTTGATGCTTATATCAATGAAATTGATCAATTAAAAAGCATTGTGAAAATCGGTATGGAAAATGCCTGCCATCTTTCAGTTCCCTTGCTGGTAGAAATGGGTTCCGGTAAAAACTGGCTCGAAGCGCATTAAATAATTGGTAGTTAAAATTATCTCAGTTTTACTTTAGATATTGCCAGCGTAATTCTGTTGTAAAAAACCAGGTATAAAGTATATGTCAACAGGATACCTGCTACATTTGCTGAAAAATCCAACAGATTAAAAGATCTGTAAGGCAAAAACCACTGAATCAATTCTGTTGAAAATGAAAACAGTATCCCTATGATTAAATGAAAAAGAATATCAGGCCTGTTTTTTCTATTCATTTTCTCATATCTGAATGTAATGTACAACAATGCCCATCCAAAATAAGCACCTATATGCAAAAGGTAATCGAGCCGTATTTCAAATGAGCCCGCACCTATACGCTCAGAGGTGGACCAGGGAATAATGCTTACTGTTATTAGAACAAGAAAATAAGCCCAGAATAAGGTGGAAATAATTCTTTTGTACATTATTTTCCAGTAAATAGAAGATGCATTTTTAGTATTTCGATTGAATTTCATTACTGGTGCTTAATAACCACTTATGAAATTTTGTATATATCAAGTAGATTAAAACAACCCCCATCGAATTTGAAAGAAAATCAATAAAACTAAATGCCCTCTGAGGGAAAAAATATTGGATAATTTCGCTAACAAAGCAAATACAAATTCCGGCTATCAGGTAAGTATTCAATTCACTGATCTCTTTCCGCAGCAATATTCTATAGTACCTCAGCACAAAAAGAAATCCGAAAACCAAAAATGCCCCTAAATGCTCAAGATAATCAAGCCGTATTTGAAATTTCCCGTAACCTATGTAACTGGTTACCGGCCAAGGCATTAAGCTGATAAACAAAATGGCGCTGCAGTAAATTAAAAACAATATGGACGAAATTTTTCTAAACATAAGTGCAAAATTAGGCAGGATTTTATTTACTCAAATTTTATTTTTTATTAAAATTTAAAATTATAAGGTAATTTAAAGATTTTTATTGACTAAAATGGTATTCTCTTTTAATCCGCGCTTTTATTTCACATCGGGTTATTGACCCTGTTCAATAATTTCATTTTCTAATTTTTATTCAATTTTTATACTAACATTAACCACAATATTGTTTATTGGCTTTATCGAATGTTAAAAGTTGAAACATTTATTGGATATTTAAACTTCTCACCAATTTGTGCTGTTTTAAAAATATTGACAATTTTATTACTCTTCAAGCTGTGTATAAGCTTCAGGGGCGCTGTTGATTTAATAATCCCTGGAAGTTTGGCCCGGACTTCAGAAATTTGAAATTGTTCCACGTGAAGCAAGAGCTGCAAGCTGTAGTTTAAACGGTGGCTGTAAAATTTGAAGAAAAAAAGGTATCAAGTCTGATTTACATTGAATTAGTATTAAACCAATTTATTTACCGGAAAGTTTCTGTCTGTTTTCCAGAAAGAAAACCGAATAAAAATCAGGATTTTAACTTATTAACCAAAAACTTTAGTTTCTCAAGAAAAAAAACTATCTCTGCCAAAGTGTTATAAATCTGCACCGAAACCCGGATGTATTGATTTTGATTTTGAACCACAACAGGAATTTCAATTTTAAATTGCTCGTAAAGTTCATATTTCAGTTTTTTCCCATCCAGGTTAACTGGCAGCGGATGTGCATACATCATCAGGCCATTGTTCCGGATTTCAGTAATCGGCGGTGTTTCAAGTATCAAGCGCATGCCTTCTGCCGCTGTTTCAAGCAGGTGGTACAAATCCTGCCTGTGGTTAAAGGGATTGTACTGTTCCAGGAATGAAATACACTCTGGTACAGTAAGAAAGCCAGATATATCGCGTGTGCCCAAATATTCAAAATCATTTAAAAAATCTGAATTGTTTATCGTGTCAATTTCTTTTCCCCAGCTAATAATTAAAGGTTTAAGCACCGGTTGAACTGCAGGTGAAGCATATAGAAAGGCTGTTCCTTTGGGGGCCATCATCCATTTATGACAGTTACCTGTAAAAAAATCGACGTTCATGTTATTCAGGTTTAGCGGTATTTGGCCGGGAGCATGTGCCCCATCCACCACTGTTAATATTCCATAATCCCTGGCAATTTTACAAACTTCTTCTACTGGAATTCGTAGGGCAGTTGCGGAAGTAATCATACTTAAAAAAATAACTTTCGTTTTCGAAGTGATTTCATTGGTAAAAGATTTTATAAAATTTACTTTGTCGAAAGGTAAATCAACCTTTACCTTTTTATAATTGGCACCCCGTTCATGGCAAATAAATTGCCACATTCTGTCCATGGCGCCATATTCCAAATTTGTGGTAATTACTTCATCGCCAGGTTTTAATTTCACTGACCATCCAATAAAATTTATTGCTGTTGTTGCATTTGAAACATAAACCAGGTTATCTGCATCCGACTGGATGTATTTTCCCAGGGCTTGCCTTGAAGTTTTTAAAAGTGCGGCATGTTTCCTGCCTAAAAATTCAACAGGTTGCGATTCAAGTATTTTTTGCCAATCCTGGTATTTTTCAAGGATGGATACCGGGCATGCACCGAATGAGCCATGGTTCAGGAATATAACTTCTTTATCCAGACAAAATAATTCTTTTTTATTCATCATTAAAAGGCTTTTGGACAAATTTAATTTGTTTTTTCATCTTATCTTGGCTTTAAATTTAAGAAAATGGAAGATTTAACCGGTATAATCCTTTGCGGTGGAAAAAGTTCCAGAATGGGTACAAACAAAGCATTGTTAAAACTTGATAATTTGACATTTACTGAGCGTATTGCCGAAAGATTAGGTGAATTTTGCAGTGAAATAATTTTAAGTGTTAACAGTAACGATTTCGATTCATTGCCTTTCAGAAAAGTTATGGACAAATTCTCCGGAATTGGTCCAATGGCAGGAATTGTAAGTTCACTCGAAGAATCTAAATCCGCGAATAATTTTATAATTAGTTGTGATCTGCCTTTTATCTCTTCCGAAATAATAAGTTTTTTGCTTAATCATAAATCAGCTGCAGATATAGTGGCCCCGGTTTTCAAACAAAAAATTCAACCCTTATGTTCAGTCATTCATAAAAAAGTTTTACCCAAGTTTATTGCTCAAATTTCCATGAAAAACTATGGGCCGGCTTATATTTTCGAAACTTGTAATGCCCGGTTCTTACCCATTGAAATATCCGATTTTCCAAATGCTGATATGAATTTTCTAAATATAAACCATCCGGAAGATTATATTCTGGCAAAAGCATACTTTAATAATTACAACCGACCATAGCACTTTTTTGCAAATAATTCACTTAAATTTGTAATCAACTTCTTAAAAAATAAAAAACATGAAGATAAATCTGCTCTTATTTGGAATTCTAACCGATATAGCCGGTACAAGCAAAACCGAACTCAAAGACATTGAATCTGTTACACAGGTAAAATCATGGCTCTGGCGAAATTATCCAAAGTCGAAAGACATTGACTTTCAAATTGCCATAAATGGTAAAATTATTGAAGGCAAAGCCGATCTTAAAAACGGCGATGAAGTTGCATTACTGCCTCCTTTTGCCGGGGGATGATCCTATTAATTTCCGGAACAAATTTTTTTATTGCCCGTGGTAAAATTTAACAGTGAGTTTCTTGTTGAAGGCCCAATAAAGCCAGCTCAAATTATAGAGGTGTACAATAATTCAAAAACGGAGAATATTGGTGCGCATTCTGTATTTAATGGACAGGTACGCGCAGATATCATTGATAACCAAAAAGTTGTAGCTATTGAATACACTGCTTACCCCCATATGGTAAATAACGAAATGTCTGACATCATTAAATCAATAAGCCATAAATTTGACGACCTGAAACAAATTCATATCCTTCATTCAACAGGATTACTGAAAGTTGGCGAAATTTCACTTTTTGTTTTTGTTTCCAGCGGGCACAGGAAACAGGCTTTTAGAGCCCTGGAAGAAATTGTTGAATTAATTAAAGTCAGAATTCCCATCTGGAAAAAAGAAATATTTGAAAACCAGATTCACCGCTGGCCATCGAATAAGTAAGCAGGAATAAAAAAAAGCCTTTGTTAAAGGCTTTTAATATGGTATGTAGTTGAATTTCAATCCCGTGAGTCCTTCAAAAATTTTTCCGTTTTCCAGAATTTCTTCGTCTTCTTTATCGTAATACCAATTCACGGTAGTTTTAAAATTAGTGCCTTCAGAAAGTTTTTCAAAAATTACATTGTAGATTTTTTGCGAGGAAGAATTGAAATATCTAAGCTTCATATTTATTTCAAGATCTTTTTTTCCATGAAGTACGAAATCTTCGAACCAGTCAATTATTTGCGTATAGAATTCATATATGTCTTCGGGATAAGATTTTCCGGAAATTTGACAAATTCCCGTATCCGGATCCAATGAAACGTACGGAGTATCAATTTGTTCCTTAATTTCAATTCTATGTAAGATCATTTCTGCTTTTTTTAAGGTAATTTTAATTTATTGCGGGTGACAGAACCTGACAAAAATAATCAAATTAGTTATTCAAAAATGCTTTTTTATTCAGTTAAACAGATTTTTTTCAAAAATAAAATAAATATCCAATTATAAAAAATCAATCTTCGTTTTAACTGATTTTCCGGATTAAACCGAAAAAAAGAATGGCTTTTTCCTTAAGCGGCAAAATAATTTAATACGTGTAAACGATATAATTAAATTCAAGTCCGGTCAGCGCCTCATATATTTTACCATTTTCCAGAATTTCGTCATCTTCCTTGGTGTAGTACCAGTTTACCGTAATTTTGAATTTCTTTTGTTCCATTAGTTTCTCAAATATTTCGGTATATACCTTTTGAGAAGCGGAATTAAAATAGCTTAACCGGATGTTCAATACAAGGTCACATTCGCCTTCGTAGGAATATTCTTCGAACCAGTCGATTACCTGCATGTAAAATGAAGATATGTCTTCGGGGTAAGATTTTCCGGAAATTTCACAAATTCCTGTAAGTGGATCCAGCGATATATAAGGGGTATCAATTTGCGCCCTTATTTCAAGTTTTTTCAAATTCATATTGCAGGGAACTTATGATCTTAAATGTCGTAATTTGATTTTTTTTGCTAAAATAATAAAAAATATCTTTTTAAAGATATTTCCATTTTTTTTTGAATTATGACAAATATAAATTAAATCATTAAAAAATAAAAATCCCGGTTCTCGACCGGGATTTATTATGCTGCTAATTTTTTGGAAAGAAATTGAACATTTGTTAATAACCCCCTACAAGTCCAAACGAATTTTCATTTTTCAGTCACATATTGCCGCAGCATTGGAATTTTTAATATATTTTCCGATAGCTTATGTATTCAAATTTTAATTTTAATACCCTTTCAAACTCTTCTCCTATTTCACGCATTTCAGGATCATCATCAGGATAATGCCAGTTTATATTAATTTCTTTACCTGCTTCTTGCACTTCTTCAATTTTGTACATCACATCCATTAAAAGTTTTAATGAAGCAGTATTTACATATTCAAACCTAAAGTTTAAAACAAATTCATTTTTCCCTTTAGTCTTAAAATCTTCAAACCATTCAATGAGCGGATTATAAAATCCCGAAACGTCAGGTGGAAAAGATTTACCGTTAATTTCACCGTAACCTTCATTCATATCAAGCAGAATGTAGGGTGTATCGGCTTTGTTTTTAATAAAAATCCTTTCCAAAATTATTAAATCTCTCTTCCTGTTTCACCTATTTTTGCCTTTGCAAAATTCAGGCTTTCCGAAACATTTATCACTTTTGTTTTAATATTCGATTCTTTCGAATCTGTAAGTGTAAAAGTTAAAATTACCTGATCCTGGCTCACTCCCTGTGGCAATACATAAATATAATTTACTACTGCCTGGTGTGTATTCTCATCAAAAAAATAATCAAATTCAGAATCGGTATTTACGCCTTTTATACTCGGAATTACCTTGAAATTCAATAAATTTTCGTTAGACCTGAGTTTAATTGAATAAATGAACACATCTCCGTTCTTTCCTCCAAATTCGTCTTTCTCAAAAAAATCAATGGAAGGATTTCCTGATTTAAGTGTACTTCCCAGGTTAATTGTACTTCCTGCAACAATTACCAACAATATAATTAACCAGTTTGACTTCATTTAGTTAATCTACTTTAACTCAAATCTTAATTAAAGACAAATTTAAATAAAAAAATTTATATAAAACAAATACTTTAAGTAAAAAAACTATTTTTTTAGTAAATTTCTGTTTATTTAAGTAAAGCATGAAATCCTAAATTCCTAGATAATTCAATTTATGTAAAAGATTGTTTAACCTTCAAGTAAAAATTTAAGACATCCAACTTTTTTTAATAATCAATTCTTCGTTGTTTTTAATATATAGATGTTTAAAATATAGTGTGTTAAACAATAAATTTTTTTTGTAGTTTGCACATTAGGTTATTAATTCTAAAATTATTAAAGCTATGTGTCTTATTACCAAAACAAATTTCAATGCACTTTCTGATTCACTTTTTTATTCAGGTAATTTATATTATACTACTATTTTATAGTATCTTATACGAAATTCCTTTTAATTTGTTGCAATTATTTTTCTGATAAATATAAATAAATGAAACAATGAATGCTTTTTATTTTTTAAAATATAACTTGATCTATATTTTTAACCTATCAATCTAAAAATAATTACAGATGAACAATTCAACCAACTGCCCAAAATGTTCTGCTAGCATTGCCCCGCATGATTTTGTATGCGATTTTTGCGGAACTTTGATTTTCGACAGGATAAAAAATACCAATGGACTGAAATCCGGCATGGAATCATTCGAATCAGGTATTGAAATAATTAAGCAAAATCTTGACACCCTTCATGATCTTCCAAAACCTTCCAGGATACAGTCTGTTAAAGCTGCCCTGAGAATTTTACTGGCATTAATGACTTTTGGTATTGTCCTCATTTTCTGGCGAAGGCCTAAGAAAAGGTTCAGTAAACAGGATTTCGATAAACTGGCATCTGTTATTTCGCGCGATATCGAATTTCTAAAGATATCATCTCAGGGAAGCCAGGATCTTGAATCTAGAATTAATATTCTTGAAAGCGAACTCAGAAAATCGGAAAAACAAATTAAAAATGAACTGGCTTTTAAAACAATATCCAATATTGCGGTAATTGCGGCATTTGTACTTTGGATAGTTTTTATTTCCAACTCAAAACCAGCCGTTTATCCTACTTATACTATTATTCCAAAAGATAGTATGCCCGAAGGCAATATCTCTGCGAACATTACAATTCTTCCCGATTCTGTTACCATTACACATGCACCTTCGGGTACTTTCGAAGAATGGCAAATGCTTGTTAAATTGAAAATCTCGAAACTTGAACCCAATGGCAATAAAAATATTTCAGTAAAAACAAGGCTTGTATTAACCGATGACAAAGGTGTACCCGTAATCGGGCTTAAGCCCGGAGAACCGGAAAAATCAGATGCTTTAAAGCTGAAAAATTCTTTGCTGGAAGGCAACCAAAAAACTGAATACTACAGGTTTTATGTTTCGTCGGAATTTAATTACGCACATTACATGGATTCTTTGCCTGGTAATGTCAAGAAATTTTCGCTGCAGGCCGATACAAGCTATTTAAAAGAATAATGGCTATCCAAACAGCTAAAATTCACCGAAATCCACGGAACAGGTTTTACTTGCTCTCCCAAATCAGTTTAAGCATAGTTAAATCTGTAAAAAGCGAAAACGCGCAAAGTTGTTTCGATAAAAAAAAAAGAGCAGCCTTTCTCTGGAAGCTGCCCTTTTCAAAAAAAACCTCAAAAAAAAAATTGTCTATTTGGGCTTCAGTAGGGAGTTGTAATTATTAATGTTCTTCATTAATTCCATTGCATTCTTAATACTTTCACTTTCTGCAAGATTTTTCTTTATTACGCCTTTTCTGTAATAATACCTTTTTACTATTTCATCTTCAAGCAGTTGTTTTATTTCACTTTTAAACATCAACATGTCATCCGTAATGTTGTGTTTCACTGATGATTTAAGCGCCTCAATCTCTCTGGCTGTTTTATCATAATATTGTTCTTTTTTGGCCACTTCTACTAATTGCTCAATCGCCTTTTGTGTTTCTGATTTATATTCAGTTTTTAAAGATTTTACATAATTCACAAATGATTCGTAATCCTTTTCAGAAATTTTAAACTGAACCGGGGCAACAATTGAATCATGCGTTGATTCGAACAAAGAGGCGTAATCGAAAAGAATAAAATTGCTAACTAAATATTGGGATACAGGACTCAGCGAAATGTCGGAACTTTTTAAATCAGGACTAATTCCACCTCCATCGTATACCTTTCTCCCCGACTTTGTTTTAAATTCCGAAATCAGCGAATCCGGCACATGACCTACACTTCCATCAGGATTCCGGTGCGAATAATCCAATGCTTGTATACATCTTCCACTCGGAATATAATATTTTGCGGTGGTTACTTTTAGTTTTGCATTATAGCTCAAATCTCTGGTTTCCTGTACCAAACCTTTGCCATAAGTCCTTTCACCAACAATTACCGCGCGGTCTAAATCCTGCAGCGCTCCCGAAACAATTTCTGAGGCTGAAGCAGAATTTCTGTTTACCAATACGCAAATTGGAATATTTAAATCCACCGGATCATAAGTGGTTACAAAGCGGTTGTTCGATTCTTTTAGCTTCCCTTTCATGCTGACAATGTGGGTTCCCTTTTCAACAAAAAGGCTTACAATATTTACTGCTTCTATCAACAATCCTCCGGGGTTTCCCCGTAAATCAATGATTAGCCTGGAAGCGTTCTGTTCTTTAAGCTTTAAAAAAGCATTTCGTACTTCTCCATAGGCATTTGGTGTAAAACCGCTTAAATTAATGTAACCTGTGGATTCATCAATCATTCCAAAATAAGGAACATTCTCTACCTTAATTCTTTCGCGTACCAGCTTTTTTGTAATTGTTTGACTTGTAGAAGGCCTGTAAATAGTGAGTTCAACCTCAGTATTCGGCATCCCTTTCATCAATACACTAATATCATCCGAATTTGATTTTTCGGCAGATTTATCCCCAATTTTCATTATTACATCTCCGGCCTTTAAACCCGCTTTGTGCGCCGGATAATTTTCGTAAATTTCTTCGATTACAATTTTCTTTTTTTCATTTCTTATCAGAGCGCCTATTCCACCATATTGCCCGGTGGTAAGAAACTTATAATCTTCAATTTCCGATTCAGGGTAATAAACTGTATATGGATCTAGTGTTTCCAGCATTTTATCAATACTTGTATTGAAAATCTCCGATACTTCAACTTCATCTACATAATTCAACCGTAGCTCGCGTACAAGCGAATTATATATATCCATGTACTTTACCAGCTCAAAATCATCAGAATCATCAAATGCTATAAATACAGTAGATATTATACCAATTGTAACCGCTATTGTAACCGACCGCCAACTTTTCAACCACTTTAATAAATTCATGATGTAACTCAATTTATTTATTTGATAATCAAAACATGAATAGTTTGTGTAAACCTAAAAATTCTTCCACCATCATTAAATCTCTGTCCGTTTTTGTTAACCCTAAAAAATACAACTTCAATGTAATATTAAACTGATTTTCTGGATTTTACAAAAGATAAAAATAACAAATACCATGCAAATATCCTAATAGTTATTTAAAAATTATTCTATAGTTTGTAAACTTTATTTTCAAGATTTAACCCGTTAAATGTAAACCTTAAATTCTTTTTATAATGCATTAAATTATGTTAAGTTTTGTAAGATCTTTCCAAACAACAAAACCATAAATATTTCAATTCAGGCAAAAACATTTATTAAAAGACCCGAAGTATTTATTAAGATTGACTTAACCAGATTTTATTTTCCGGCTTATCTGTTTGATATAAAGGAATATATGAGATGAATTTTATTTCAAAAGGTTTTACCTTTTTCAGCAATAACAACTGGGGCAATTTGTGCGAATAAGTTTTACGTGAATAGACGAAAAACGATTTTAAAAATCAATATCTCGCTAGTATTCAATTAATTACGCAATGCGCTGTAAATCAAACAAATAGAGCTGATAAAAGGGGCATTGGATTAAAACAGGAAGTTTTATTGCAGGGGCAAAGTAGAATTCTCAACAATTTGGTTATCATTATTTTCACCGACCTTAACAACTATTTTATTCAATATTTTTTTCAGGGCGTCATTAATTACATTAAAACCAGCTATTTCAGAACTATTGTATAAAATTATACAGGCCAGTTGCATGTTCGACGATTGCAGAAAAGGGAGCAAAATATCTTTATTCAACCGATAGGCTTCACGGATTTTACGTTTCAGGCTGTTCCGCGCAAAAGCTTTTCGAATCTTTTTTTTTGGAATACTAATAGCAACCAGGCAAGGTGTAATTTGAACTTCATCTGTAAATATCCAGATAGCTTTAAGAGGATTTTCGTAAACTGATTTACCGGTTTCAAACAATCTATCAAACAGCAATTTACTGCACAACCGCTCTTTTTTTGAAAATGTAAATGACATCCAACACCGGTTTTAAATTTTACGCTAATACCTGGTTATTAAAGCGTATTAATTTAATTTTCAACTCAATCCCAATTGAATAAAACAGAAGATAAACAAAATAGAAATTACAAGTAACTGAAAGAAATTACTTGTTGAATTTTTCAATAAAATTATCGAGGGCCATTGTCATAGAGGGAGCCTTTGGCATAGGTGCCTGGATATCAAGTCTTAAACCTGCTTCCTTAACTGCTTTTGCAGTGCTTAGACCAAATGACGCAATTTTAATATCGTTTTGTTTAAAATCAGGGAAATTATGAAACAAGGATTTTATTCCCGAAGGACTGTAAAATACAAGTATATCATAATCTACATTCACCAAATCAGATAAATCGCTGCTTACCGTTTTGTAGAATATTCCGGCAGTGAACTTCAACTTAAATTTCTTTAATTTTTTAGGAATTTCCTGCTTATGCATGTCTGACAAGGGCACAAGATAATTCTCTTCTCCATGTTTTAAAAGGACTTCAACCAATTCTTCAAATTTCCCCTTTCCGTAAAAAATCTTTCTTTTTCGGTATACAATGTATTTCTGTAAGTAAAAAGCTGTTGCTTCGTTAATACAAAAATACTTCATTGTTTCAGGTATAACCAGCTTAAGTTCCCTGGCAATCCGGAAAAAATGGTCTACTGAGGTCCTGCTGTTGAAAATAACTGCAGAATGATCGAGAATATTAATTTTCTGCTTTCTGAAATCCTTTAGAGAAACACCTTCAACATGAATAAATTCCCTAAAATCTATTGTAATGTTGTTCTTTTTAGCCAGCTCATAGTAGGGTGATTTATTATCTTCAGGTTTTGGCTGGGATACTAAAATTTTCTTAATTTTCACACCTGACAATTTAAATTAATACTATACATCTAAACAAAAACCTGTTTTAATAATTCTGCAATTTTTAAACCAATGCATCGAGCATGAATTGAATTTTAGCCTGATCCAATTGAATTAAAAATTTTGAAATTATAGCTAACGGCAAAATTTCAAGGGCACAAAAGTACAAAATCAAATAGTATATCGAAAACTGATTAGTAAATAATACCATAACCAGCCTTGAGATTTTGATTAAATAAGCAATTATCGTTACAAACAGAGCCGAATACAGAAAAATTGACTTCCAGATATTTTCTGTAAAATATACACCAACAAATAAAATAAGATAAATAATCCCTAAAACTTTAAGCAGGTTTCCCAGATAAAACATATACTCTCCTGACAACCTTATCTGACCAAATAATCGCCCCAGGATATTATAGGCGAGTTTGTGCAAACTTACTGCGGTTAGTATAAAAATTAAGAGGATTATAAATTCAACCCAATGCCCATACGATGAAATAAAATAGCCTGCGTATTCAAGTCCCGATTTACATAGCATTGTAGACGAAATATAAAAAATTACCAGAAGCAGGTTTCCATAAAACACAAAGGCCAGGTTTTTTTCCTTGTAAAAAGAATTCGAATAGGAATAATTAAAAATTGAAATATTTAGCCTGTAGATATAATTTTTGCCATAAAAACGAACATAAGCAAGAAGAACAAACAAAAAAATAACTCCAAGCAATACAAAATCGCTGTACTGAAAAATAAGCATTTCTCCTGAAGCCGATTTGTCCACAGAAATACTCCCTGCTTTTGAATTCTGCCCGGTTGTAGTATTTAATTCAGGAGATCTTACAAATTTAAAAGGAATGAAATTATCAGACAGCGGAACATTTTTAGATACAGTAGTATAAATATAACTTGTTGAGTCAGTTATATTCCCGGGTAACAAAGATTGTCCAGTGCTATTAAACATTGCTGTTCAAATTTATCTTTTTATTACTGGTTACAATATTCAGCAAAATTCGGAAAAGAAAATTAAATTGAAAAATCAGTTTAATTATTGTACTCAATTTGTAAAGAAATTATGACATATCCCGTGTATAATTTTTAATATTAAAACTTTGTATCCTAGACAAATAGAATATGTTACTCCCGGATTCCAACGTTAATATCTTTAAATTTTCTGTTAATATTATTTTAACAATTCAATGTTTCATCCCCTACGATTTTAAATTAAAGCAGTTATGATGCCAATGTTTTGAAGCAATTCAAAATATAAATAAAAAAAAGTATAACTAAAACCTTCTTTACGATAAACGCCAGCAGTTTTAAGCATTTAGTAAACTTCTTTATCTTGTAATACTATAGATGATTAACTTCGACAAAAAAATAGTATTGAATCAAATTCAGAATACAATAAATTTGCATTAAACAAAAGATTTATGGAAATAACCGACTACTTTAATATTGATGAATTTTTAACATCCGAGCATTTGTTAATCCGAAAATCGATAAGAGATTGGGTAAACAGGCGTGTGAAACCCATTATTGAAACCCATGCCCAAAACCACGAATCACCCGATTATCTGATTAAAGAAATGGGTGAACTTGGCATTTTAGGTTCGTTTATCCCGGCAGAATATGGCGGTGCAGGTTTAGATCAGATTTCGTATGGCATAATTATGCAGGAACTTGAAGCGGGCGATTCTGCCATTCGTTCTTTTGCTTCTGTTCAAACTTCTCTGGTAATGTTTCCAATATTCGAGTTTGGCAGTGAGGCGCAAAAGAAAAAATACCTTCCGCTTCTTGCAACCGGAGAATTGATTGGATGCTTTGGTTTAACAGAACCTAATCATGGATCAAACCCTTCCGGCATGGAATCAAGGATTTCGAAAAAAGGGAAAGATTATGTTTTAACTGGAAGCAAAATGTGGATTACCAACTCTCCCATTGCCGACATAGCCATCATTTGGGCCAGGGATGATGAAGGGATAGTTAAAGGGGCCATTGTTGAAAAGTTTATGAAAGGCTATAGCGCCCCTTCGGTTAAAAACAAGTGGTCGTTAAGGGCTTCGCATACGGGCGAACTTGTATTTGACCATATCGTAATTCCTGAAGAAAATATTTTACCTCTGGCAAAAGGCTTAAAAGCCCCGCTGATGTGCCTTAATTCAGCACGATACGGAATTTCCTGGGGCGTTATTGGCGCTGCCCTCGATTGTTATAATACTACTTTAAATTACGCGTTGAGTCGCGAACAATTTGGCGTTCCCATTGCCGGATTTCAGCTCACCCAAAAAAAATTAGCCGAAATGTTGACAGAGCTTACCAAAGCACAATTATTAGCCTGGCGCCTGGGAACTTTAAAAAATGAAAATCGTGCCACTCTTACCCAAATCTCTATGACAAAAAGGAACAATGTTAAAATGGCGCTGGAAACAGCAAGGGAATGCCGGCAGATACTTGGCGCGGCAGGAATTACTTCAGATTTCCCTGTCATGAGGCATCTTTTAAACCTGGAATCAGTTATTACTTACGAGGGTACACATGAAATTCATCTCTTAATAACAGGAATGGATGTAACCGGCATTTCTTCTTTTCAAGCATAGTTATTTTAATAGTTAAATATCAACAATATACAAAAAGGTAAATCCATTTTACTGTTTTAGAATAGCATTTAAAAATTAAAACAATTTCCATTAAACAAGGCATATTTTAGGTTTACATTCTCGCACGATTTTGCCCTTACTAAATTGAAACTTATAACTTTATTTGATAAGTATTGGACGATAAAAATCGCTTTTACCAAAAATTCTCTTTATTGTCAGGTAAATATACCTTTTCTTCTGTTTCCTAAATTTAAGAATTTTGGTTGCAGTACGTAATTATTACTGCCACCCCAAAGGAAGATCGTATTACAAATTTTTTAGCTATAATAAAAATGAATTTGTTTCACGTGGAACATATAAAGTAAAACCTTTTCATTCTTTTATTCGGTTTACCTTAAACCCGGATTTGTTCTTAGAAATATTTCAATATTACCAATGAAAACAACCCAGCGTTTTGGGTTTATCCCGGATTAGAAAATCTTTCTTATTAAATCATTGCAAAGATTTGATTTTTTTATTCGCATTGTAAATTAAAAAAACTCCAATGCCAATTTTGGGTTAATTTCTTTCCAATATAAGAAGCCAGAATATGGGGCCATAACTTTTAAACAATTCTCGACGGGGATAAAAATGATAATATAATGGTTAATTTTATAGAAATCAATGGATTGAGAACTTTACAAAATGGATGGAAATAATTGCATTTTAGCATAGAATTCAACCATGAAAATGCCGAAAAATTAAATCTGCTTTTAATCCCCCAATTAATTCACTCAGTTCAGAAATTTTGGCTGCCTTTATTTTATCAATGGAACCAAAATGGGAAAGAAGTATTTCGGATGTTTTGTTGCTTATTCCTTTGATACTTAATAAACCGGAGTCAATAAAGTTCTGAGATCTTTTGTTTCTGTGAAAAGTAATTCCAAACCTGTGGGCTTCGTCTCTTGCTTTCTGAATAATTTTAAGCGATTCAGAATTTTTATTTAGGTAAATTGGTACCGAATCGCCTGGAAAATAGATCTCTTCAAGCTTTTTAGCAATACCAATTACAGCAGTTTTTCCCTTTAAACCAAGGGCTTCAATACTTTTCATTGCTGATGAAAGCTGGCCTTTTCCCCCATCAATAATGACCAACTGAGGTATACTTTTACCTTCATCCAATTGCCTCCGGTAACGGCGATAGACAATTTCTTCCATCGAAGCAAAATCATTGGGGCCGCTTACTGTTTTAATATTAAAATGCCTGTAATCATTTTTCGAGGGTTTTCCATTCTTAAAAACTACACATGCAGCAACCGGGAATTCGCCCTGAATATTTGAATTATCAAAACATTCTATATGCACAGGGATCTCCTGTAAATGCAAATCTTCCTTAAGTGTATTCAGGATTCGGTTTGCATGTTTATTGGGATCAATATTTTCTTCCTGTTTCTTCTTCTCCAACCTGTAAAACTTCACATTTTTTTCCGAAAGTTCCAGTAGTTTCTTTTTATCGCCCTTTACAGGTACAATAAATTTTACGTTCGCCAGTTTAAAATCAGGTATAAAAGGTACAATTACCTCCTTTGAAATACTATTAAATTTTTCACGTGAAGCAAGGATACCATAGGTTAACAAATCTTCTTTTGTTTCATCCAGTTTCTTTTTAATTTCAAATGTATGAACCTGAATGATTGAGCCATTTACAACTTTAAGAAAATTTACATAGGCATTTAATTCATCAACTATTACTGAGTACACATCAACATCCGAAATATCCGAACTCACCACCGAAGATTTACTTTGGTAATTTTCGAGCAAATCAAGTTTTTCTTTAATTTTCTGTGCTTCTTCATAATCACATTTTTCCGAAAAATCAAACATTCGCTGCTTAAGAACTTGAATAACCCTGTTAGTATTTCCCTTTAAAATATTTTGAATTTGTTCAATAGCATCGTTATACTCTTCTTCGCTTTGCAAACCTACGCAAGGGGCTTTACAATTACCAATATGGTATTCCAGGCAAACTTTAAATTTCTTTTGACTTATATTACTTTTAGTCAAATACAACTTACATGTTCTTATTTGATATAGTTGCCGGGCAAATTCAACTACGGTTCGGGCAATGCCTAGCGATGTAAAAGGGCCAAAATATATGGATCCATCCTTCACCATTGTCCTGGTAAAGAAAACGCGGGGAAAATTTTCATTTTTAATGCAAATCCAGGGATAGGTTTTATCATCCTTTAACAATACGTTGTACCGGGGTTGGTACTTTTTTATAAGATTATTTTCGAGCAACAGGGCGTCTGCTTCTGTATCTACAATAATATACTTTATATCAAAAATATTCCGAACGAGTATTTTTGTTTTCGCAGAATCCTGATATTTTGAAAAGTAAGATGATACTCTTCGCTTTAATTCCTTGGCTTTGCCAACATAAATTATAATACCTTCTTTATTGAAGAACTCATAAACACCAGGCTTTTCAGGCATTAACCTTACTATTTCGTTTAACCTTTCATTTATTGGTTCCGACATAACTTTTCATGCTTACATTAAGAGGAGAAGATCAAGGTCCTTTACTCAAAAAGTGAAACAAAGCTGAATTTTTGCACATCAAACAAGCCTTTATTCCCAATTTTTAATTCAGGAATCACCAACAAAGCCATAAAAGAAAGGGTCATTAAAGGGTTTGACAGATTGCTCCCCTTCTCTTTTACTTTATTATTCAATTCCCTGTATTTTTTTGCAACTTCTTCACCAGGCAAGGCGGTCATGATACCCGCTACAGGTAGCGGTAAAAAGAGTTCAGTTTTGTTTTCCACAAACGAAATACCGCCCTTATTTTTAACAATGAGGTTAATTGCATTTACAATATCTGAATCTGAAACACCGACAGCAATAATATTATGACTATCATGGGCAATACTCTGTGCAACTGCACCATTTTTTAAACCGAAATTTTTGATAAACCCCACCTGAGGTGGTTCATTTGTATACCTGTTAACCACAACAATTTTCAAAATGTCCCTGTTGATATCCGAAACCAGAGAATCGTTCACAACTTTTGGTGTTTCAAGGGAAGACTTAGTATATAAATCTCCATCCAAAGCTTCAATTACCCTTATTTTGCCACCTTTATTGTACACCCGTATTTGCTCTTCATTTATCAAAGAACAGTTAAAATTATTCAAATTTTCAACTACCAATCTCGGTATTAAGCTTATCCCATTTTCATAAACAAGAACTCCATTAATATAAGTATGGAGTACCTTTAATTCGGTTAAATTATTTACGATTATAAAATCAGCCGGATCATCTACTCTCAACAAACCCACCTTAAGTTTATAATGTTCACAAGGGTTAAGGGTAGCGGCCTTAATCAAATTAAAAATATTTAAGTCTTTGGTGATACCCCTTTTTATTAGGTCAATAATATGTGCATCTAATAAATCATCGGGATGTGAATCATCGGTACAAAGCATAACAGAAGCCGGGTATTTATCAATCAGAGAAGTAAGCGCATCAAAGTTTTTGGCAGCACTCCCTTCTCTTATTTGAATTTTCATTCCCAGTTTAATTTTTTCTTCTGCTTCTTCGAGAGAATTACATTCGTGATCTGTGGTTATACCAGCGTTTATATAATTATACAATGCCCCGCCAGTCAATCCCGGTGCATGTCCATCAATACACTTGTTTAAACGTTTTGCAGCCTTTAATTTTTCAACAACTTCTTCATCTTGATGCAATACACCAGGAAAATTCATCATTTCAGATAAATAACTTACCTCATCACGAAGCAATAGATTATTTATATCTTTGGAATTCAAAACAGCACCCGATGTCTCAAATGGAGTGGCAGGTACGCATGAGGGGGCACCGAAATGGAATTTGAAGTTAACCTTTTTTCCATTTTCAATCATAAAATTAACCCCTTCAACTCCTAAAACATTTGCAATTTCATGTGGATCAGAAACGGTGGCAACAGTACCATGCCTTACTGCTAGTCTGGCAAATTCCGATGGTACAAGCATAGAACTTTCAATATGCACGTGCGCATCGATCAAGCCAGGCATAATGAAACTATCAAACTTCTGGTCAAGTCTTTTTATCTCGCTTATACGACCTTCTTTACTAAATAATTCAGCCCCATAAATAGCCTGGTTCCAAATGTCAACAAAATTACCTTTAACCGAAAAATTCATATTCAATTTTTTAATTTGCCTTCCCGCCCAATTTCCTGTTCAAAATTGGAACCAATCTCACGCTTTTCTTTATAAAATTTTGCGATGTTCCACGTGGAACATCGCAAAATTATTCTTTTTGTTCCACGTGGAACATTATCTTCCTAAATATACTAATATTACATTTATATCTGAAGGAGAAACTCCCGGAATTCTTGCTGCTTCACCAATATTTTCTGGTTTTACTTTATTTAATTTTTGTCTTGCTTCGGTACTCAATGATGATAGATTATCGTAATCGAATTCTTTTTTTATTTTTACTTTTTCCAACCTGCTTATTTTTTTTGCTATTTCATTTTCTCTTTCAATATAGCCCCCGTATTTTATTTTTATTTCGCAAGAAACCAATGTTTCTTCTTCTTGTTTTGTCTGATTGTTAAACTCCTCTAGAGCACTTAATTTTCTGGTTAAATCTAAAATGTTCACCTGTGGTCTAAGTAAAAGTGAATTCATCTTCACAGAATGGGTTATTTTATTTGTATTTTGTGAAATCAAAAAGTCATTAATCTCATCGCCTTTTACTTTTTGGCTTTTAAGAAAATCCTCCAATATTTCAATTTTTTTCATTTTTTCACTAAAACTTTTCCACCTCTCCTGCTTAACCAATCCTATTTCATGTCCTTTAGGGGTAAGCCTTTCATCTGCATTGTCCTGCCGTAACAATATCCTGTATTCCGCTCTTGAAGTAAACATGCGATAGGGTTCATCAACTCCTTTGGTTACCAGGTCGTCTATAAGAACGCCGATATAAGCTTCATCACGCCTCAGAATAAACTCCGCCTGTCCACAGACCAATCTATGCGCGTTTATCCCTGCAATAAGGCCCTGAGCCCCCGCTTCTTCATAACCCGTAGTGCCATTAATTTGTCCTGCAAAAAAAAGTCCTTTAACATTTTTTGTTTCAAGTGTGTGTTTGAGCTGAGTTGGACTAAAATAATCATACTCTATAGCATATCCCGGCCTGAAAATTTTTACATTTTCCAAACCTTTTACTTTTCGTAATGCTGCCATTTGCACCTGCAAAGGAAGCGATGTAGAAAATCCATTCAGATAATATTCTATCGTGGTTTCGCCTTCGGGTTCGAGAAATAATTGATGTTGTAATTTGTTAGAAAAAGTTACAATTTTATCTTCAACACTCGGACAATATCTCGGCCCAACTCCCTCAATTGTACCATTAAACAAAGGAGATTCAGCAAATCCCTTTCTCAATTCGTCGTGTACATCATTGTTTGTATAAGTTATAAAGCAAGAGCGCTGTGCCAGCCTTTTTCCATTCTTCAAGTATGAAAACCCGACTTTAGAATCATCTCCCTTTTGCTCTTCCATTACTCCGAAATCAATAGTTCGCCCGTCTAACCTCGGCGGAGTTCCTGTTTTCATTCTACCGGTTTCAAAGCCGCACGAACGAAGCTGCTCAGTAATTCCAAACGAAGATGGTTCAGCCATTCTTCCGCCTGTAAATCGGGTTGAACCAATATGAATTAGTCCATTTAGAAAAGTACCATTGGTAAGAACCACGGCACGAGACTCAAATGATACTCCCATTTTAGTTTTAACGCCGTAAATGCAGTTATCATTAATAATCAACGACTCAGCTACATCCTGCCATAAAAATAAATTCTGTATTGCTTCCAGTGTATTTCGCCATTCTTCAGAAAATTTTATCCTGTCGCATTGCGACCTCGGACTCCACATTGCAGGTCCCTTTGATTTATTCAGCATTCTAAACTGAATGCTTGTTTTATCCGTGATGATGCCCATCATACCACCCAAAGCATCAATTTCCCTCACAATTTGCCCTTTAGCAATTCCGCCAACTGCAGGATTGCATGACATTTGTCCAAACTTTGTCATGTCCATTGTAATTAACAAAGTTTTTGAGCCCAGATTTGCAGCAGCTGCAGCTGCTTCGCAACCAGCATGCCCCCCTCCTACAACAATTACATCAAAAATTGTATCCATCTATATTAATTTAATGCAAAACTAAAAAAAATACCGTAACTGAAATTACGGTATTTTTTATCTTTTTTATGGTTCAGTATTAAACAAATCGGTTTAAGTTTTTCGTTTCCTCTTCTCTCATTTTCTTTTTATCCGTTGAACTTTCATCTTTAAAACCTACAAGGTGTAAAATTCCGTGAATCATAACACGCAAAAGTTCGTCTAAAAAATTAACATTGAATTTTGCAGCATTATCTTCCACTCTTTCAATACTGATGAAAATATCTGCATTTAGTTTTTCTTTTTCGTTATAATTAAACGTGATTATATCAGTATAATAATCATGTCCCAGATAGTTTATATTTATTGCTTTCAGATATTCATCCGAACAAAAAATATAATTTATATTTCCAGGTACTTTATTATAATTTGCAATGCAACTTTTCAACCAATTTACAATTGCCCTTCTTTGCAATTTCGGTTTTGATACATCTTCGGAAAAAAAAAGAATGGCCATTTTTTAAAGGTTAAATGTTATAATTATTTTCGAACCTTTATTTTCGAAAGAAACTTTATCTGCGAGGTTACGTATCAGGAATATTCCCCTGCCTTTAATGTTTTCAATATTTTCAGGAAGCGTGGGATCAGGTACTTTATCGAAATCAAATCCATTTCCTTCGTCAGAAACATAAAATATCAAAAGATTATTTTTCACTTTATATTCCAATAATACAATTTTTGTAACATCGTTACCATTGCCGTGTTGTATAGCATTGCTTACTGCTTCCACCAAACATACCGAAATATTACCAAATAATTCATCACCGAAATTTAAAACTTCCGAAAGTTTTTCAATAAGGTTTTCAACTCTAAAAAGATTGGATAAATCTGACGGTATTTTAATTAAACCTGTCATTTAATAAGGGCTATTTGTTTATTTTTTTGAAATATTCTTCTTCGATTTCGTGATAATATTTCCTCAAATTTAATTGATTTTTTTTAAGTGACTCTTTATACCGTTGATCTTTTTTCAGGCTTTCTTTAATTTCGTCCGGAATAACAATATCATCCTTCCTTCCTTCTTTCGATTCTCTTTTTTGTTCCTGTTCCCGCTCTTTCTCAGCTTTTTCTGACTCCAGCAATCTGGTTAATATTCTTTGGTTCCGATTATACAACTCCGGGGTTATTTTTTTATTAATTAAATCGTCAATGTTCTTGTCAGAAAGTTGCTTTATTTCCTGCAGCTTTTTAAATTCATCCGGATTTACACCTTTCCCATTCATTAATTCTTTTAGAATTTTATTAAAAATCTCTTGTTCAGCAAGTGCCTCTACAATGCTTTTGTTCATTTGATTAGCATTTCCCTCATTTTTCTTCATTTCATCCAAAAGCTTCTGTAATTGCTCCTTTAACTTTTTCTGTTGCCCTTTTAAATCATCCATTTGTTGCTGCTTACCACTTTTTTTCTTTGAACCTCCCTGGCCACCCGACATATTCTCCATTTGTTTTAACAATTCTTCCAGCATTAGGGCAAGGGTATTCGCAGATTTCATAACAAGCCGCTGTTTACTAAGTGCCTCTCGCCTTTTCCTAGCTTCAATGTCTTTTGTTAACTGGCCGGCATTGTATTTAATGGATTCTGATTCCCTTAAAATATTTTGACCCAAAATGGCGATGCGCTCAGCTAAATTATATAATGAATCGTTTATTAAATCAAAATCGTTTTTTACCTTATTTTGTTTTTCGATTATTTCAGCAAAATTTGAACTAACAGGTAAATTTTTGTTCAACAAATTATACGTTTCTTCCTGGTTAAATGAAAAAATATTCAAATTATCAATCAACTGACGTAAATTTTCCAAATTTTCCTCTTGCTGTTCCATGGTCATTTCATCAAACATCTTTTTAAGATTATCTGACAATTCATCCATTTTCTCCGAAATTTCCTTTTGCTTTTTTTGCGTATTTTTCTTTGTCGACTCGTTGATAGAATTATCAAGTTTATTCAAATCATTTTTTATTTCTTCAAACATTTCTTCAGAATTCTCCAACCCATACGGATCCTTTAATTGTTCATTTTTTTCAAGATTTTCATTGAAATCTTTTTCAATTTCTTTAAATTCCTGGTTAAGGTTATTTTGATTTTTTATAATATCTTCCTTTTTCTCAGAATTTTTTTGTTCTGATAAATCCATTTGCTTCTCGCTCAGATTCTGCAAATCTTCAGCATTTCGTAATAAGTTTTCTTCCACCTGATAACGCTTCAATAATTCCAGGGTCCTGTCCAGTTTTTTTTGCAAGTTTTTATAAGAAAAATCCACTTTATCCTTTAACTGATTAAATTTTTCTTCGTCAAATTTTTCTGTCAATTGTTTTATTTCTTCTAAAAGACTTTTTAATTCTTCATCCATTATTTCGTCTAACAATTTTTCAATTTGCTGTTGTTTTTCAACAGCATTTTTTTGATCCTCGTAAAACTGGTTATCAAATTGATTGGTTTTAGTAAAGTCCTTTTTTGCTTTTTCAATTAATTTCTCAATATCTTTCTGCTTTTCCAGAATATTTTTTAAATAATTTTCTTTTTCCCATTCGTTTAGATTATTCGATAATTCTTTGCGTTTGAACTCTTCTATTTCTCTCTCAATATCTTTACTTAAATCTTTTCCTTTGTTCAGCGCTTTTTCAGTTTCCTTTTCCGAGCTGGTTATTTTATCCCTAATTTCTTCGCGAGACAATGGCTTGAATACTTTTGCCACGCTTCGTGTAGTTTTATATCCATTTATAAAATCATTATCTTTAACTTCAAAATAATATTCAACGAATTGATCATCTGTCAATGATAAACTATCATTAAAATTAAAATGGTAGACTAATTCCTGGCTTTTTTCGCCATCTGAAACAGCTAAATTATTTCTTTGTGTACTGTAAACACTATCACCTGCAATTAATTTTCTAACAAAATTGAGATTATGAAAACCATAATCATCCTTAATTTTTACCAAGAAATAAAATGAACCTAATTCCAGTGAATCTTCTATACTTGTAATTTCTATTTCCGGAAAAACATCAGGAATCACTTCAATACTGAAGGTGGCCACTAAATCTGAAACAAAACTTTTATTTTTTACAGATACAGAATAGGTTGAATTTTGACTTATTTGCTTTACAATTTCTATAACAGGATTACTCAGTAAATATTTCGATGTATCCTTATTTAAGACAAAAGCAAGATTATCAACATTTGCGGTCATAAAATTCCAGGTCACCATGCTCCCGGAAGGAATGTTTAAATCACCGGTATTTGTTATTCGTTTTCGCTCAAGCCCGGTGTAAGAAGGCGGAACAATATCTACAAAAAAAGATTTTAAAACAGGCGAAGGCAATACATCAATTTTATAATATTCCGATTTATATTTATCGGCAATAAACCTGAACTCCACCGGATTGTTCAAATTTCGGATGGTAAAAGAAAAACCAGAAAGATCTTTTCCTTTATTCAATAAAAAACTATTTTCTCCAATTTTAATATAAACCTCATCAGGAATGTATTCACCCACCACCCTTATATCAAGGTTGAAATCCTTTCCTTTTTCGCAATTAAGATTTTTGTTAAGTATAACAAATTTAAATGGTGCTTCAGGTTCAAAATAAGTGCTGTAATTAATGAGCCTGTACGAGCCTTTTTCAATTAAAGCAGGTTTGAAACTATAAATTAAGCCAAGTAGAAATACTGAAAATCCTAAAAAAAATAAATACTTTTTAAAATAGTTAAAATTAACCGCAGTACTGAAAACAAAGGGTCGTAATTCCTCCGTGCGTTTTTTAATACTGGCAATTAATAAATCAGAATTTGCATCCGGCGTATTAATTAATGTTCCCAGCTGTATAGTGTTGATTAATTTGTCATCTATTCCACTAAAATGCTCAGAAATTATTTTTGCCGCTTCTTCCTTTGATATAGAATTTCTAAGTTTTATAAGTGACAGCAAAGGAAGAACTATATAGTAAACAAATAAAAAAACAAATGTGGCAACTATCAAATAAAAAATTATAGTTTTTGTAATTATTTCGGAGAAATTATAGTACTCAACAGAAGAGGCAGTTAAACCAATAACAAGCGCCAGGCCGAAACTCAGACAAACACCCCTTATTATTTTATATAAAAGATATTTTTGTATGAATTTCTCAATTTTGCTTAATATTTCATTCAGAACAGGTTCCATTTTATTGCTTTTTAAGCCATAACTCAGGATCTAATTTCTCAGGATTTTCATTGTCCTTTGATTCCCATAACTGAAAATTTAGTTTATTTATTTTGTTATTTCCCAATTTTGCCAAAACCTGGCCTTTTTCCACTTTATCCCCTTTGCTCACCTTTACCCCTTCAACATTCGAATACACCGAAAAATAATTTCCGTGCTTAAGAATAACTGAAGTTCCGGCACCAGGAACAGGAACAATATTTACAACAGTTCCCTGAAAAATAGCGTGAACATAACTTCCTGCAGAACCGCCAAGTTCTAGACCATCATTTTTAACAATAATTTCCTTGAGCTCAGGATGGTAATAATCCCCAAAATGATGCAATACAATAAATTTCTGCAGCGGCCAGATATGCCATTTTTTATTTTTTAAAAAACTCTGGCTTAAACCATTATCTGCTTTTGCTACTGGCTTGTTACGCTCTTTATTAACATTTTCCTTTTTATCTGATTCAATTTCTTTAGCAACTACCAGCTTAATAACTTCTTTCTTTTTAGCATCCTTATTTAATTGTTCAGAAATATCAGAAATTTTAACATTGGTGGTAGAAATAACATTGTTTAAACTTTTCCGATAATTTTCGAGTGAATCTATCTGACTTGCTTTTTCCCTGGCTAAAATTCCTTTTTCATCGCTTAATTTTTTTAAAGAAAAATTAGCTGAATCCAATTCTATTATAGAATTATTAATTTTTTGGTACCTCGATTTACGATAATCTGTTAAATGTTTAAGATAAATAATCCTTTTATAGGCCTGATTAAAATCCTTTGCGGATAAAACAAAAATCATTCTTTGCTGAATACCGATATTTAAATAAGCAAAATACAATAAATCGGCATACTCCTTTTTCAACAATTCCAATTCAGTGTTCAAATCTTTTACCTTGTTTTCGTTACGGACAATTTCCTGATTTATTAAACTTAACTCCCGGTTCACAATATTTACAACTTCGCGTTGCTTACGAATTTGCTCCTTAATAATTAAAAGTTTATCCAACTGGTCTTCGTTGTCTTCCTTTAAATCATTCAATACTGATTTACTGTACTCAATAGATTTTAACCTGTCATTCTTGGCTTTATTGTAAAAATTCCTGTTCTGACCGAAAATATCAGACAATAAAAGGAAAGCCAAAAAACAGATTACTAATCTTCTCATACCTAAAATTAAAATAAAACCGGACCTTATTGAATAATTATCTTATAATCAGAAGGTACTTTAAAAGAAAAAGTCAAATTTTCATTCATTACAATTTTGTTGTATTCTAAATCCAACAACAGGAATTTATCAGCACTTGCACTTTTAATGTTTATAAAACCAGGGAGATTGAAGTTTTCATTATTTTCAGCTTTATTATATTTTACCGATAAACTCTTACGGTTGTTAACATCATTGATAAGGCAGGAGTTTATTTTATATCTCTTCTTATCAAGATTAATCATATTCTCCACCGACTCGAAATTTTTGCGGTACACCGAAAGCTCCATAGAATCCTTTGAAATAATATAATTTTTTAAAAACTCGTCTTTCTCATCAATTGCCGATGGATAAATAAAAAAATTATTGGTAAGAATGGCTTGTAAACTTTTAAAATCAACACTTACCTTATATAAATTATTGATGTAATTGTATTTTCCTTTTGTTAAAGTATTGTTCATCTTATCCATAAAATAAATACTGTCGTTTGTGCACATTAGTTTTGCAGCTTCAATTCCAAGCCCTGGTGAAAGGGAAATCCATATGATACTATCTTTTAACATTTTAAGGTTTCCTTTCAAAGTCATGGTCTGCGACTTCTTTTCATAACGTATATTGAATTTTACATTCAGCGTTTTAAAATTGAAATCAGCATTTTTTATGCTATCGTAAACAAATTCCATATTATTCAGCTTAGGAATATCTGTAATCAGTTTTTTTTGCTTACAGGATACAACTAGAACCGAAATAATAACTAAAACAAATAATTTATAAGAAAATCGAAACATAGAACAATCTTTTAAAATTTAATACAAAATAAGACTTAATTTCCAATTTCAGTCTTGTTTATTTTTTCAAGTAATAACTTATTGTTTCTGTTAAGTGAATAAGCTTCTTTCCATTTCTCCAATGCCTCATCCATTCTGTTTTTTTTAAACAAAATATCACCATAGTGCTCCACCACAACAGGATTAGTATTTCCGCCATATTTGTACGCTCTTTCAATCCCATTTAATGCTTTATCCAAATCGCCCTGGTAAAATAAAATCAATGAATATGTATCTAAAAAAGCACTGTTAAAAGGTTCAATTTCAATACTTCTCTTCGACATGGAAAAGGCTTTATTTAAATCAGATTTCCGGAGTGTGAGATAATATGCGTAATTATTTAAAACGTAAGCATTGGAATTATCAATTTCCAGAAATTTCTCAAAATATTGATCCGATTGCTTATCTTTTTTTATTGCGTGAAAAGACTCGGCCAGATAAAGGTAGAATTGTTTTAACAGATCAGGGTTATCAAATATGTAATCCAAACCGGTTTCAAGGAATTTTATACATGAATCATAATTTTTCAGGTAAAAATCGGCATAACCTGCAAAAAAATAAACAGTAGCATGGTTCGGAAAATATTCCTGCGCCTTCGCTGAAACTACTTTCAGATCGCTGTACTTTCCTTTTAAAGTGTATACATTGAACAAATAATCCCAGGCGGTAAAATTTTCAATTGAATTGGCCATGGAACGCTTCGAAATTTCCTCCACTTTATCGTATTCTTTATTTTCAAACAACATTTGAAGATAAGTGTTGTACAATTCAATTTTATCAGGAAAAACAAGTAATAAATTTTCAAACAAACTTTTCAAGGAATCGGCCGGTAATGCACATTCTTTATTCAGATAGTTTTCAGCAATTTTATACTTTTTATCTTTATCAAAATTTTCATCCGCCAATACTTTTTTCAGGTAAGGATAACCTTTTATGCATTCATTACTGGTTCCATAAATCCAGGCAATTCCGGCATACGCAAACTGCGAATAAACGGAATCGTTCAACAGCGACATATAAATATCAAGTGCTTTTAACTTCTGATTGCTGTTGAGATAAAGTTCTGCAAGCATATCTGAGTATTTAGTACTATCAGGAAATGTCTTTTTCAATCTTAATAATTCCAGTTGAATTGCATCTAAGCGCTTCATTTCAAAATAAATATTGTTTCGCAAAAAGGAAATATTTTCGTTTATACCTACTTCATCTTCAATTTTTTGCAGTTGCAGCAAGGCTAAATCATATTTTTTAGATGCGAACAAAACGACTGAATAATCATACAAATAGGATAAATTCGATGGTTTTAAATTCGTTAATTTCTCATAGGCATTCGCACATCCGGTAATATTATTTTGCATTTTTAATATTTGAATCGACTGCAGTATGTACCACTCATTTCCGGGATTGTATTTTAAACAAAGGTCAGAGAAAGATTTTGCCAATTCAGGGGCGTTTTTTTTAATATAAATTTCAGCCAATTCATAAGCTGATGCAGTACTTTTAGGGAACAAACCCAGGCAATATAAAAACTTTTCTTCTGCTTTATCTAATTGGTCGATATACTTGTACCGTAAACCTTCGCTAAAATCATAAACAAATTGAGCAGAATCCTGTAAAGGAACACTTACGGTTTCAGGTTTTCGCGTGGCACACGAAAATAAGACAACTGCTAAAAAAAATATGAATGTAAGTTTCATTCCAAAATCAGCAAATAGTTTAATTATAACGCTCAAACCAAATAAATTTATTTTGACCCGGTATGACCAAATCCGCCGGCACCTCTTTCGGTAGAATCAAGAACTTCAGTTTCTAACCAATTAATTCTTTCAACTTTTGCAAAAACAATCTGGCATATTCTTTCCCCGGTTTTAATTGTAAAATCCTGATTGGAAAGGTTTACAAGTATTGCTTTAATTTCTCCACGATAATCTGCATCAATAGTACCAGGCGTATTTAAAACAGTAATACCGAATTTAGCGGCCAGTCCACTTCTCGGGCGCACCTGCGCTTCATAACCCGGAGGAATAGAAATAAATATACCCGTGGGAACTATTGCTCTTTCAAGAGGTTTTAAGACGATATCTTCCTCAATATAAGCCCTTAAATCAAGCCCAGATGAATTATCAGTTTCATACTGTGGTAAAGGATTATCTGAGTTATTAATAATTTTAACCTGCATTACTTTTAATTTTTACAAGATTACTTAAATTAAATTTCTCAATATAGATAAACAACGCCAAAAATAACATTATCATAAATAAATTAGCAACAAGATAATAACTAATGGTATTGCGTAAGTATAAGTTTATTAAATAAATACATATAGCAATTAAAAAATATGCAAATACTTTTAAATAATTATACTTTATAGGATAATACTTATTTCCTAACCAAAATGAGACAAACATCATGAAAAAATATGCACTGGCAGCCGCCCATGCTGAACCAAAATAGCCAAAAACTGGAATAAGTAGTATGTTTAACAAAACGCTGACTATTACTTCAATAAACGCAAGTAAGGCCCCAAAATTAGTACGATTTGTTAATTTATACCAAATGGAAAGATTAAACGCAATACCAAAGAAAATTTTTCCAATCAGTAAAACAGGAACAATTCCCAAACCTTCATGGTAACTACTATCGATAATATATTTTGTGAAATCGATAAACAGGGTAATTAATACAAACACAAATAAACCAAAAAAAACAAAATAATCCATTACCATGGCATATAACCTTTTTGATTCTTTGTTTTTTGCGTTACTAAAAAAAAATGGCTCTGCTGCATAGCGATAAGCTTGAATAAACAAAGTCATTAAAACTGCAATTTTTACATTTGCACCATAAATACCTACCTGGGCCATAATATACTCCTCTTTATCAACTATATAAGCAGGAACAGAGGTAAGATATTTTATCAAAATCCTGTCAAAATTTTCGCTTATCATACCCGCCATGCCAGCTAACAAAAGTGGTAATGAATAAATAAGCAATTTTTTAAGAAGTAATCTATCAAAATGATTTTTAAAGGAAACTGAATAAAATTCAGGAATTAAGAACAAAAGGGTTACCAAACTGGCTAAAAAATTTGAAATAAAAATATAGCCAATGCTAATGTTAGGATAAACAATATTATATATAAAATTATCTGTTCCAAAAAACTCAGGCAGAAACACAAGGAAAAAAAGATTGAACCCAATATTTACGCCAATATTGATAAACTTAATTATTGCAAATCTTCTTGCTCTGTTTTCATTTCTTAATTTAGCAAAAGGAAGTGCGGAAACTGCATCAAGTGCAATAGTAAAACCCAGTAAAACTATATACTCAGGAAATCTGCTATATCCCATTAAACCAGAAATAAACCCCCCGGTAAAAAAAATTAAGATTACAAATATTACAGATGTAGTAACCAGGGAAAACATCGCAGTAGAATAAACAGAATTTTTATCATATTCTGTATTTTGCGAAAACCTGAAGAAACCCGTTTCCATACCATAAGTGAGTATCACCATAAAAATGCTGACATACGCATACATTTCGCTTACTACACCATATTCAGAGGGTACAAACAAACTGGTATAAAGCGGAACCAGCAAATAATTCAGAAACCTACCAAGAATGCTGCTCAAACCATATATTGCGGTCTGACCAATTAATGATTTTATAGGGTGCTTCACTTCTTAAAACAAGTTTAATCAAGCCTGGTAAAATTAAATCATTATACAAGATTATCTTATCTATGAAATAACATAAAAATGAACAGTGAAAAAAAAATCAGGAATAAATAAAAACCTAAACAATCATAAATTCCCGGATAACATAATCAGAAACAAAAAATCCTTCTTCTGTTAAAGAAACTTTACTAAAATCAATGCGAATATAACCAGTTTTGTCCAATTTAGAAACAGTTCGCTTTACATGTAAAACATAATGTACATTAAAATTATTTTCAATTTCCTTAAAATCAACCCCCCACTTTGTCCGAAGTCTTGTTAAAATATATTCATTAAATCTATCTTTTTCGGTTAGAATTTCTCGTGAAAAAAAAACTTCACCTGAACTTAACTTTTTTAAATATTCACTCAAATTAGAAACATTAAACTGCCGGCTTTTTCCATTATAGGAATGTGCAGATGGACCCAGACCAATATAAGGAATATCATTCCAGTAGGATGTATTATGTTTCGAATAAACTTTATTTCTTGCAAAATTGGAAACTTCATAATGCTCGTAATTGTACTTCTGCGCCCAAAAAATTAATTCATTATAAAACGTTAAACTTTCTTTCTCATCCACTTCTTTAAATCTTCCTTTTTTGTGCAATTTTCCAAAATAGGTATTTTCTTCAATTCCCAGGTGATATGCTGATAAGTGAACAATATCGTACTTAAGAATTTCACCCAGATCAAACCTGAAATCTTCAATTGTTTGATTTGGTATACCATAAATCAGGTCGCAAGAAATATTTTCAATGCCGGCATTTTTGGATATTTGAATTGCCTTTCTTGCCGTATCAGCATCATGCCGTCTGTTTAAAAATTTCAAAATGTTATTTTCAAAACTCTGTATTCCGAAACTCAACCTGTTTACACCTATATTTTTTAGTTCATTAATAAACAACACTGAAACATCATCCGGGTTCACTTCAACAGTAAATTCAACATTATTACTTATATTAAAATTTAAATATAGTTCCTTAACAATTAAACTTAAATTGTTTACCCCAATAACTGAAGGCGTGCCTCCCCCAAAATAGATAGTTGAAATTTCAGAATCTAAATAATTATTTCTTTGCTTAATTTCAACAATCAAAATTTGTATAAAATCGTTGATTAACTTTAAGTTTGCAGTTTTATAAAAATCACAATAATGACAAATTTGTTTACAAAAAGGGATATGTATATAAATTCCGGCCATCAATCTTATTTCTAGCAATTACAAAATTTCAATCTATCTTAACAAAATTTTCAGTATAATTTTCAAGATGGTAAACTTAATTTTAAAAAAACCATTATAATTTTATTAATTAACACTTTAATTATTAATATGTTAAGCGAATTTTTAACATTCTCATAATTTAAAGTGCCATTCGTATTTACCAGTTGTTATATTAACATAGCTTTCAAAAAAATGAAATTAAAAATAATACGTGTTCTTTTCGGCTTACAACATTATAAATTCATATTCAGTACAATTATTACCCTTCTTATTACAATTCTAAGCCTCACAAAAATACAAACTCCAGATGAAAAAGAATTTTTCATTCCTTACGCCGACAAATTTGTACATATCATAATGTACTTTGTGCTAAGTTTAACATTACTCCTCGAATTTTCAAAATCAAAAAATCCGAAAATATTAAGGGTTATATTGATTTACACAATCCTCTACGGAATACTGATGGAAGTATTACAGGCATTCATTTTTACTTACAGAAGCGGAGATTTTTACGATTGTATTTTTAATACAGCAGGTACAATAGTAGCTGTACTTATTTTTAAAAAGCTCAAAACTTACAAAGAAATTATTCCTTCGTAAGCGGCAAAGTCGTTTTTAAAAGTTCCTATGGTTAAATCGCGAAACTTGTCATAAAGTGCATCACGAATGGGATCGAGTTGTTCATGAAACGGGCAGATTTCTTTTTTAGAAACATCACCTTCACAGACCTTTACGCCAATAATACAAGTATTAAAAAAGTCTAGTCCGTCTATTATTTTTACGATATCAATCAGCCTGATATCATCTGCCGATTTGCCAAGGCTAAACCCACCATGAGGGCCTTTGGTAGAGCTTAAAATTTTATGTTTTGCCAATACCTGTAATATTTTCCCCAGAAATGGCGAGGGCATATTTAAAGCTTCTGATATATTTTTTATACCCACTTTTCCGGAATTTTCATTCATGGCAAGGTATAACACGGCACGAATTGCATATTTACAGGTATTCGAAAGCATATAACAACATTTTCAGCAAAAATATAAAATAAATTAATGATTTAATATATTTTTATCTTAATATACTAATATTAAAAATCTTACAATAACCTTCCTCCAATTCAATACTGTTTCAAGACTATCCGATAAGATGAACCATACTTTTTGAACAGATAAGGAAAAATCTATTCAGGCTTAAAGGAGTTTCTGAAGGATTTCTCCATTAAAGGCAGTTGTCTTTTTTTGCTAAAAATGTTTTTTCCAAATGTTTTTATACCAAAATTTTTAAACCCATAAAAACCAATGCCAAATAATTTTGGACGAAGTGCAATAAACTTAAACATTTTTATCACATACCTGAAAACCCCGGAATTATAATTATCAACATCATGGTTTCTGTTATGAAGAAGCAATAAATGAAGATCAATTTTTTGCGGACAAACTTCGGTACATTTTCCACAAATACTACAAGCATAACTAAGGTGGGCAGATACATCAAAACCCTGGTAAACAGGACTAATTACGGAACCAATGGGTCCTCCGTAAGTGGCTTTATAAGTATATCCCCCAATATTCCGGTAAACAGGACAAGCGTTCAAACAAGCACCGCACCTGATGCAGGCAAGCGAATCGCTTTGCATTTTATACTTCAGGAGTTCAGTGCGTTTATTGTCAAGCAATATAACATAAAGTTTTTCCGGACCGAATTCTTCACTTTTAGTTTTGGGGCCTGTAAAGATAGAATTGTAAACAGTAATGGCCTGACCCGTTCCGTGAGCAGCCAAAACGGGCCAAAAACGTCCTAAATCGTGCATAGAAGGAATTATTTTTTCTATGCCTGCAATGACAATATGAACCTTTGGAAAAGCAGTAGACATAATTGCATTGCCTTCGTTTTCAGTAACCGCCACTCCACCTATATCACTTATAATAAAATTGGCACCTGTTACACCAATCTCAGCATCCTGATAAAGCTGCCTAAGCTTTACCCTTACAAAATTTGTAAGCTCTTCGGCTGAAAGATTTATGTCTAAATTAAACTTTTCGTTAAAAAGCTTGTTCACATCCAGTTTCGATTTATGCATAGCAGGTGTCACAATATGGTAAGGCTTTTCGCCCGCTATCTGCACAATATATTCCCCTAAATCAGTTTCTACAGATTCAACACCGATATTTTCAACACCATGGTTAAACTCAATTTCTTCAGTGGTCATAGACTTACTTTTAACAATAAGCCTGGCAGCATTTTCTTTTATAATTTCATTAATATAATTTCCAGCTTCAGCTGAATCCTCCGCCCATAAAACTTTCGCCCCTCTTGAAGTTATTTTTTCTTCAAATCGGACAAGGTGCTTATCCAATTCCGATAAAGCCAGCCTTTTTCTTTCGGCAATATGAACTTTGGCTGCCTCAAGGTTCTTATATCGAGTTTTTCCTTTTTCTACTGCCGCATCATATTTCGACATGTTAAATTTTATCGTTTTCCGATGTTTTAAGTCGTTCGAAACTCTGTCTGAGTCCACTAAAAACTCCTTGTACCATTTGTTCATAACCTATTTTTTAATTGGAATTTTATCAATTCGTTTTTGATGGCGACCACCTTCGAATTCATATTCAAAAAAAACATTTACAATTTCCATTGCTTCGTTGTTGCTTAAATACCGGCCCGGAATAGCGCATATATTTGCATTGTTATGTGTTACGGCAAGCTTGGCAATTTCAGTATTCCAGCAAAGGGCCGACCTGATAAAAGGATATTTATTTGCTACCATATTAATCCCATTCCCAGTACCGCAAACGGTAATACCAAAATCAACTTCCTTTTTTTCTATACTTTGGGCCAGGGCATGCGCAAAATCAGGATAATCAACGCTCTCCTCAGAATTTGTCCCGAAATCAACCACGTTTTTTCCCTGCATTAAAAGTTGATTTTTAATAAACTCCTTTACCTTAAATCCCGCATGATCAGCAGCTAAACCAATTTTCTTAATATTCACATTTTAAATTTTAATATTACAAATTCTAAAAATAAGCCAAATTCATTAAGCTATCACAAAATAACAGAAATTTACCCAAAGTAAATTCTATTTTTGATTTCGTAATTATATTCACACACAGATAAACAAAAATAGAGTGTTCAACTCATTTATTAACAACTGTTGAAATCGGTATTTAAATTTCTGTTAATAATTGTTAATTTAATTTTAAAAATAAATTTGGATACAAATTGTAAAATTCCAATTACATAATTTTTATTAAAAATTGAAATTTATTTTTTATTTCCGTATCCCGATTTTCAAACAATAAATGAATACAAAATTCTTAAAAAAATTTAAAGAAACTCTGTTGAATTACGATTACTAACAACTGTTAATTAAATTTGTAAAATATTTAAAATAAGAAATTTCAGAATTTTGTAGGTGTTTATTTCGTTTTAACAGACGTTGAATTATTTGAAAAGCAAATAAAATCCAAAAAAGAAATAAACAGTATCAACAGGCTTAAATTAGATACATTACTATAATTAAAAATAAAAAAATAATATAATATAATACCTGATATGGATCTGACTGAAAAAATAAAAAACCTTAAGAAAAGTAAAAATGCTGTGCTTCTTGCCCATTTTTATGTAAGGCCCGAAATTCAGGATTTGGCAGATTATGTAGGAGACAGCCTTGGATTATCACAAAAAGCAGCAGAAACCAATGCCGATATTATTGTTTTTGCAGGTGTTAATTTCATGGCCGAAACGGCCAAAATCCTTTCGCCGCAGAAAAAAGTACTGTTGCCGGATATTAATGCAGGTTGTTCACTTGCCGAATCAATACCTGCGGAAGACTTTAAAGTTTTCAGACAAAAGTATCCCAATCACCTGGTAATTTCGTATGTTAATACTACCGCTGAAATTAAATCCATGAGTGATATTTGCTGTACATCGTCAAATGCAAGGCAGATTGTTGAAAGTTTACCCATAGAGCAGCCTATAATTTTTGCTCCCGATAGAAATCTTGGAAATTATATCAACAGTATTACCGGAAGAAATATGATATTGTGGGACGGACAGTGCCATGTACACCACGAATTTTCGCTCGAAAGAATACTGGAGCTTAAAAAACAACATCCACAGGCTAAAATAATAGCCCACCCTGAATGTCAACAACATATACTTCTGGTGTCTGATTATATTGGATCAACTTCTGAACTGTTAAAATTTACATCTACTGATTCGGCAGGGGAATACATAATTGCAACAGAATCCGGAATTTTGCATAAAATGAAACAAAAAAATCCTGACAAGCATTTCTATCCGGCTCCTTCTGATGATCCCAACTGTATGTGTTCGGATTGCAATTTTATGAAACTGAATACCCTTGATAAGGTTTTATACTGCCTTGAAAATGAAAGTCCTGAAATTATTGTTCATCCTGAACTTTCGAAAAAGGCTTTGCGCCCGATTCAACGTATGCTTGAAATTTCGGAAAGGCTTGGTTTATAATAATTTGATAAAAAAAGAACTGTTATTAACATCTTATAAACCGGATTTTGTTAAATAATAGATATAGGATATTTTCCCTTTGTTTTCTGCGTTTTTGTAATTATAATAAGGCTAACATTGCTTAAGTTATGAAACAATTGAACATCGAAAGCACATTATCACTAATATTGTAATTAAATCCATTTTCCATGAAAACTAAAAAAATTCATATCCTGGTGGCTGTTTTGTTTTCATTTGCAATATTTACACAGGCACAGCAGCCAAATACCATAAATCCGAATGGCTATAACAAGCTTTATTATGGCGATGGCAGAATTTCGAGCGAAGGGCCCATGCGCGAAGGAAAGCCTGATGGATACTGGAAAACTTATTACGTAAACGGAAAAATAAAATCGGAAGGCAACCGGAAAAACTTCCAGCTCGACAGCGCCTGGATGTTTTATGACGATAAAGGAAATTTGACCAAAACTATTTTTTATCAAAATGATAAGAAAAACGGCTATTATCTCACTTACAAACTGGTGAAAGACTCTGTTGAACACAATGTGTTGATTTCGAAAGAATTGTATGTGAATGATATGAAACAGGGCCTTTCTTATTACTATTATGACAATGGTGCACTTCAATACCAGACCAATTACCAGAACAATATGAAACATGGTGATGGGCTTGAATTTGATCAAAACGGTACCATCATCAGCGAACTTTCGTACCGGAATGATATCACCGTGTCGAAAAACAGAATAAACAGGTACGACCGGGGCAACCAGAAAACAGGAACCTGGAAGTATTTTTATCCAAATGGTAAACTTAAAACTGAAGCTTATTATAAAAATGGCAAATTAAACGGCTATTTAAAAGAATATGACGAAAAGGGTAAACTGGTTTCGTCGAAGCGGTATGTAGATAACGAACTTTATGTGGAAAAGGAGACTGTAGACGAAAAAGCCGTGGTGAAAAAAGAGTTTTACGATAATGGCAAGCTCAAAACACAGGGAAGTTTTAAAAAAGATATCCCGGTTGGTACCCACAATATTTTTTCAGAATCAGGTGAAATTATTGATTCAAAAGTTTACAGCAATACAGGTTGGTTAAGGTCATCGGGGATAACCGATAAAAAAGGCGCAAAACAGGGGCAGTGGAAGTATTATTACCAGAGTGGAAAATTGAAATCAGCAGGTGAATACAAAAACGACAGAAGGCAGGGCGAATGGCTTTTTTATTTTGAAGACGGGACCAAAGAACAGGAAGGCGAATATGATAAACGCGGGCTGGAAACCGGCAAATGGACCTGGTACCACGATAACGGGAATGTTTGGCGTGAAGAATATTACCAGGAAGGGGTTGAAAATGGAGAAGTTGTTGAGTACGCCAGAAATGGCGATATTGTTGCCAAAGGAAGCTACGTTGAAGGAGTGCGCGAAGGCCCCTGGTATTTTTCGGTGGGCGACGAAATTCAGGAAGGCGAATTTAAAGCCGGTTTAAAAAACGGACCCTGGAAGAGTTATTTTCCAAATAAAAAAGTATTAATGGAAGGTTCGTATGTTGATGGCGAGGAAAACGGAAAATTCAAATTTTATTATCCCGATGGAAAAATTAAAACAGAAGGGGAATTTTCGATGGGTAAACGCCATAACGACTGGAAATTTTATGATGAAAACGGCCTTTTGGAAACCACAATTTCTTATCAGCTGGATGAAGAAAATAAAATAGATGGTAAAAAGATTACAGATTCAAAAAGTTAAGACTAAAAAAATTTCAGATGAAATACATTGAATACATAGCAGCTGCAATAGCATTGGCAGGCGCTCTATTAAACAAATGGAACCTGCCCGGGGCCGACATTTTTGTTTTTACAGGGCTTGGAATATTAATTTTTGTTTACGCACTCGCAGGAAGCATATTTTTTAAAATTCAGGAAAAAAGAGGGTCTGTTATCCCTTACGTTGTGTTTTCGAGTCTGAGTCTTGCTGTTGGTGTAGTATCCTTGCTTTTCAGCCATCTCAGCTGGAGTTACAGTACTTTGCTGGCAATTGTATCGTTTATTGCACTTCCGGCCACCTTATTGCTCAATTTTTACCAAATCTCACAAAAAAACGAAAGTCCTGTGCCTAAGATGTTTGTAATAAGGGCTTCCATTTTATTGGTGGCTCTGATAGTTTTCTAGGTCAATGAGTTCAAGTATCAAATACGTCCACACCAACCTTATTGCCAGGGATTGGAAAAAACTCGCTGAATTCTATATAAATGTGTTTGAATGTGAACCTTCTTATCCTGAGCGCGATTTATCAGGCGACTGGATAGATAAACTGACTGCGATAAAAGGCGCAAGAATTACTGGAATTCACCTTAAGCTTCCGGGTTTTGAAAATGGGCCCACCCTTGAAATTTTTGAATACAATCCGGCCAACGTAATTGAATTTACAAAGCTTATCAACATTCCGGGTTTTAGTCACCTTGCCTTTCATGTTAATGATGTGGAAGCGGTTGTAAACAAAGTAATTGAAAACGGAGGTTCGAAATACGGGGAACTGGTTGAAAATGAAATTCCAGGACAGGGAATTATAAAAGCCGTATATTTATGCGATCCGGAAGGCAACATTATTGAAGTGCAAAACTGGAAAAAGGCAAATGATTGATTTTCATTTATAATCAGCAAGATATTATTATGGATAATCCAAAATTAAGAATAGCCAATTTGCAGGATATTAAATATTTAACAGAATTGTTAGGCCTGCTTTTCATGCAGGAAAAGGAATTTAAGCCCGATACGCAAAAACAATCCAAAGGTATTGAACTAATTCTGCAGAACCCGGTTCGGGGACACATACTTGTTGCTGAGTTGGAGCATGAAATTGTGGCCATGGTAAATCTATTGTACCTAATCAGTACAGCGTTGGGATCAAAGGTGGCAATTCTCGAAGACATGGTAGTGAAACCCGGCCACCGAAACAAAGGTTATGGCGGCCTTTTGATAAATTACGCTATTGAATTTGCAAAATCACAAAATTGTAAAAGGATTACTTTATTAACCGATTCCGATAACGAAATTGCCATCAGGTTTTATGGCAGTTATGGGTTTATAAAATCGGATATGGTGCCTATGCGTTTGCTCCTGACTTAGATTTATTAGTTTCAAAAACCACCCAAGCGACAAAAAAGACGATTTAAAGTCAAAAACTGGCGATTGAACAGGAAATATTCCTTCCTTCAATTGGTTTAAATTACTTTTAATCCATAAAAAAAAATTGTTATGGATTACAGGTATTTAACCGCCCCTTGTGGCAAAGACTGTTTTAACTGTCCGCTGTATATTGGCGAAGAAAACAAAGAAAACCGGGAAAAATTTCTTGCATCAAGAAATATTCCACCTGATAAATATAAATGTAAAGGTTGCCGTGCACAAAATGGGCATTGCGAAGGATTGACAATTTTGGGCATCAATCCGGAGTGCAAGACTTTTAATTGCGTTAAAGAGAAAAATGTGGAATTCTGTTATGAGTGTGGCGATTTTCCCTGTTTCAGGTTACAGCCGGTTGCCGATAGGGCAGAAAGAGTGCCTCATGCCTTAAAAATATTTAACCTTTGCATGATAAAAAAAGAAGGTATTGAAAATTGGGCCAGGGAACACTCAAAGCAGGTTTTTCTTAATTATTATAGCCAAAAATTAGGCGACTGCATGTAGTCGTAAAATGTTATTTATTAATTTTTAAACTATTAAAAAAGCAATTGTCATTGGGGCTACATCCGTGATAGGACAAGGAATTGCCAGGATTTCGGCTGCCAATGATTATTTCGTTTAATCGGTCAGCTACCTGGCCTTTCAAAACAATAAAAAAAACAAACAAGTGAAAATTTTAGCCATCGAAAAAGAACATAAAACAGTGGATTGGGACAAAGAATCGCAAACCTTGTTTGAAGAAGCTGAAACTGTATATAATATGCTTCTTTCGGGCAGTTTAAGGGAAATTTATTTTACTGAAAAAAAAACTGCTGTTTTGATATTGGAATGTAAAAATAAAATTGCAGCCAGCCGGCTTTTGGCAAAATTACCCTTGGTCAGGAATAAACTAATCCACTTTGAAATTTTAGAATTATTGCCATATACAGGTTTTTCGAGATTGATACGCAATGAAAAAGCAAATGCTGACTGAAATTATTTTACCAGGTAAAATATTATTCAGAAATGATAATTTTTTTAAGCATTCGATTATTTATGTTTTATTAGGAAAATAGCTATTTTGGTGAACCTAAATCAATAGAAAATGAACCTGAAAAGTAGCAAATATAGGCTTTCAAACGATGATTTATCCGGGTCCTGGTTAAATAATCAAATGCTGATTCTTCTCCTCCTTACACTGGGAGGGATAATTATAATTCTTGTCTGGCAGTTTTTCGACAAGTATTATCTGATAAATAATACAAGGGAATTATTTTGGGTACGCTTTGGAACAATCCTATTCAATCTGTTAAACCTTGCTGTTGCCTTTTTAATTACAAAAAAGGGAATTATCAAATACCATCTTATAGCAGGTTTCTACATCGGAACGCTGTATTGTACCCTGTTGGTGGCTTTAACCGGCGCCAGCCAGAGTCCTTATTGGTTTGCCCTGTTTTTCATCATTATTGGCTGGTTTATACTTATACCCTACAAGTTATCGTATATGGCAATTCATAGTGCCGCATTCCTGGTTATTTTCTTTTCCGGTCAATATATTCAGACCAAAACCAGGGTAGTAGGTTTTGAAATGGCCAAAATTTTATTTCTCTATTCTGGCGCCCTGTTGGTGGGATCTTTCGCTGCTTTTGTGCGAAACAGGCTCGATAGTCAAAACCTGGAAATCAGAAACGCCCTGAAAGCAAAAAATGATGAATACCTTACTGCAAATGAAGAACTTCAATCGGAAATAAAAAGTCATTACCAAACCAGCCTGGAATTATCTGAACAAAAAAGATTTATTGAAAACATAATCACAAATGCACCTATTGTTATCTGGAGTATCGATTTAAATGGTGTTTTTACCTATTCACACGGCAAAGGGCTTGAAAAATTAGGTATTCATCCGAATGCAAATTTAGGTAGGTCGATTTTTGATATTTACCAGTCCACAGAAGTAGTGCCGTTTATTGAAAGCGTATTACGGGGCGAAGTAACTTCGGCTGTAATAAATTTAAAAGGAATATATTACGAAACCAGGATAAGTCCGCTGATGGATGCAAATGCTAATAAAACAGGATACATGGGGGTTTCCATGGATATTACCGAACGCGTATTAATGGAAAAAGAACTGGCTAAATTCAAACTCGTATTGGATCAGGCCCCCGGGGCGGTATTTATGGTAGATAAAAATTCGTGTTTCGAATACCTAAATCCTGAATTTACAAGAATTTCGGGCTATACAAGCTATGATTTACTGAACAAAAATATAAACGAAACGCTTTATAAAGGACAAATTCCCGAATCACGCAAAGGTATTATTGACAAGATTTCAAAAGGAGAAAAATGGCAGGGTGAATTGCTCACCTACAATAAAAACGGATCGACTTACTGGGCCAACACCATTGCTGCTCCCTACAAAACAGAAAGTGGCGAAGTGGACGGTTTTATTGTCATCCAGCAGGACATTTCCCTAAGAAAGGAAATGGAACTTCAGCTTCAGGAAAAAGAGAAGTTATACAGGACTTTGATTGAAAAATCGCTCGATGGAGTGGCCATTTCACAGGATGGAAAAATTCTGCTGGTTAACCAGGCTTTCTGCGATATATTTGGTTACACAATGGATGAATTAATGCCCATGCTGCCCGATGACTTGATTGCGCCCGAAGACAGGAAAAAAGTAGTTGACCAGCATTATAAAAGGCTTAAAGATAGCATTCCGGCACAAACCTATACAGCCCGGTTCATTCATAAAACAGGTAAGATTATGCTCCTTGAAATTAATGCTGCCACTGTAATCATGAATGGGAAAAATGCATCCTTTGTTACTACGCGCGATATAACTGAAAAATCAAAAATTGAAGAAGCTTTACGAAAAAGTGAAGACAAATACAGAAAACTCTTTCAAGCTGAAATGGATGCTATCTTTCTTATCGAAATGGAAAGTGGCAAGATAATAGAGGCCAATCCGGCTGCATCGGTGATATATGGCTATACCCACGAAGAACTTTTAAATATAAAAAACACCGAACTTTCTGCCGAACCCGACAAAACCAGGCAGGCTATGCACGAAAACCTGTCGAAGGTACCGCTCAGGTACCACCGGAAAAAAGATGGAAGTATATTCCCGGTTGAATTAAGCGCGGGTTTTACCGATTTTGATGACAAAAAAGTACAGATAGTAACATCAAGGGATATTTCGGAGCGGTTCAATATGCAGAAAGCCATTGAAGAAAGCGAAAAGAAATATAAAACTCTTGTTGAAAATTCGCAGGATGGAATCATTATCGTCAGAAATAATAAACTTCTTTTTATCAACAATGCATTTTGCGAAATGCTTGGTTATGACTGCGAAGACTACTACAACTACCCGGCCACCCATTTCATTCATCCCGAAGACAGGCATAAAATGTTACAAACCGGTGATTTCAGAAAGAAAGGGGAAACAGCCATTGTTAATTTACACATCAGGTTATTGGGTAAAAACGGGAATGTTTTTGAGTGCGATACTTTTTCGAATGTTATTGATTACAATGGAGAACAAGCAAGCTTTCTTACCATTCATAATGTTACTGAAAACCTTAAAATGCAAAATGCACTTCGCGAAAATGAAGAAAAATACAGAATGCTGGTAGAAAACCTGCAGGACGGAATATGCATTGTACAGGATGAAAAATTTAAATTTGTGAACCAATCGCTTTGCAACATGCTAGGCTATGCTGCAGATGAAATATACGTTTTGCCAGGCGAATCGTTTCTTACACCGCAAAGTATTGAAAAGGTACTAAAGAGTCAGAACGACAAACTCAATGAAAAATCAACAAGGGCTTATAACCTGGAACTGGTTTCGAAAGATAAAAACATTGTAGAGGTAGAAGCCCAGTCTTCAACATTTATATACGAAGGCCGGAAAGCAGCCTTTTTTGCCCTGCATAACATTACCCACCGGAAAAAAATACAGGCAGCCCTTCGCGAAAGCGAGGAAAAATACCGGAGCCTGATAGAAAATGCCGACGATGGAATTATAATAACTCAAATGGGCAATTTTAAATTCGTAAACCGGGCTTTTTGCGAAATGATGCAATACTCTGAAGCTGAACTCATTGACAGGCCATACCTGGATGTTGTTGTTCCTGAAGATCATCAACTAATGATTGATTACCACCAAAGAAGGATGAACGGGGAAGATTTCCAGGTTATTTACCGCAGCAGGATTATCAGGAAAGATGGGAAAATATTAATTGTGGAACTTAATGCACGTACCTCCCTTTACGATGGAAAACCTTCGGCGTTTATCATTACCAGAAATATAACAGACAGGCTAAAAACCGAAGAGGAGTTGATGAAAGCCAAAGCAGAACTGGAAGCTTTAAACAATGAACTTGAAAAAAGGGTAATGGAAAGTTCCCAAAAGCTGGTGGAAGCAAACACACAACTGATAAGCATGCAGAAAGCCAACCTGCAGTCGCAGTTCGAAGTGCTAAGGCAGCAGGTAAACCCTCATTTTCTGTTTAACAGCCTGAATGTACTCACTTCCCTGATTAAACTGGAACCTGATCTTGCCGAAAAATTTACGGAACACCTGTCAAAAGTTTACCGGTATGTTCTTGAAAATAAAGACAATGATTTGGTTGAATTAAAAACCGAGCTTGAATTTTTAGATGCTTATATTTTTCTATTAAACATCAGGTTTATGGATAAAATCTATGTATCGATTGAAGCAGAAGAGGAAAAGAAAAAATTCAAAATTCTGCCACTTGCCCTGCAGCTGTTGATAGAAAACGCCATTAAACATAACTCGATGTCGCGGAAAGCGCCACTCAAAATCAGGATTTTTATTGATGAAGAAAATATTTTAAACGTGGTTAATAACCTGCAAACCAGGGAATCGCACATGGCTTCGACTGGTGTGGGCCTTAAAAATATTGAACACCGGTATAAATTGCTCGACATGCCTGCCCCGGAGTTTTATAAAACCGAAACCCATTTTGTGGCTAAAATTCCATTAAAAAGATGATTTTTTAACTTTTGTTTGATAATTAGATAAAATATGGACGAAAATACAATTACCGAAAAGATTATTGGAAGTGCAATTGAAATACACCGGCAGTTAGGTCCGGGGTTACTGGAATCTGCGTACAGGGAATGTTTATTTTATGAATTGAACCAGGCCGGACTTTATGTTGAGAAAGAAAAAGCATTACCAATTATATATAAAGAAGTAAAATTGGATCATGGTTACAGGCTGGATTTACTCGTTGAAAACAAAGTGGTGGTTGAACTCAAAACTGTAGAAGCATTTACTGATGTGCATTCGGCGCAGGTTTTAACCTATTTAAAACTTGGCAATTACAAACTTGGATTATTAATCAATTTTCAGGTAGCACTTTTAAAACATGGAATAAAAAGATTTATAATGGATTAAGAATTATGTTATTACACAGCGAGCCACAGAGTAGACACAGAGAACCACAGAAATAAAACACTCTGTGAAACTCTGTAAACCTCAGTGTAACTCTGTGAAACAGCAAAAACCAAACAGATAAAAATTGTTACACAGAGAGCCACAGAGCGGACACGGAGAACCACAGAAATAAAACACTCTGTGAAACTCTGTGAAACACTCAGTGTAACTCCGTGAAACAACAAAAACCAAACAGATAAAAAATGTTACACAGAGAGCCACAAAGCGGACACGGAGAACCACAGAAATAAAACACTCTGTGAAACTCTGTGAAACACTCAGTGTAACTCCGTGAAACAGCAAAAACCAAACAGATAAAAATTGTTACACAGAGAGCCACAAAACGGACAAAGAGAATCACAGAGAAAAACTCCGTGAAACAAAAAAATAAATAAAATAAAAACATTTAACTATGCGGATAGTAATAATTGAAGACGAAGTTTACGCTGCCAAGCGCCTCGAAAATATGATTAAAGAATTTGATCCGGGAATTGAAATAGCTGCATGGCTCGAATCCGTTAAAGATTCGGTGGAATGGTTCCGTAATAATCCAAATCCTGACCTCATTTTCCTGGATATTCATCTTGAAGATGATTTGAGCTTTGCCATATTTGATAAAGTTACGGTAAGCAGCCCCATTGTATTTACAACCGCCACGGATGATTTGGCCATTGAAGCATTTCAGACAAAGAAAATTGATTTCCTGCACAAACCAATTGTAAAGACTGAACTGGTTAGCTTGCTCGAAAAATATTCAAATCCGGCAAACCGGAAATCGCAACCCATTGGAACTAATTATTTTAAAGATCTAATCACTAAAAAATAAATCCTAATCTGTATGAAAGCATTAATAATTGAAGATGAGAAATTTGCATCGAAACGACTGGAATCGCTTATTAACAACTTCGATCCTTCTATTGAAATAGTGGCAAAACTTGAATCTGTGTCCGAATCCATTGTGTGGTTCAGGGAAAACAAACCACCTGACTTGATTTTTCTGGATATTCACCTCGAAGATGGCCTCAGTTTTACAATTTTTGAGGAAGTGAAGATAAATATTCCGATTATTTTTACGACTGCTTTTGATGAATACGCCATTAAAGCGTTTAAGCTTAAAAGTGTTGATTATTTGTTAAAACCCATTAACCAGGAAGAACTAAACAGGGCCATTGAAAAGTACAGGGAATGGACCGATGAATCAGGAAAAATGGTGGATATCAAAGAACTCATGGTAATGATTCAATCCGGTTCAAAACAATTGCGCGAGCGGTTTTCGGTTGTTTCAGGAACTAAACTCAAGACCGTTGAAGTTTCCGAAATTGCTTATTTTTTCTCTACAAGCGGCATCACCTTTCTGGTTACCCATGCCAATAAACAATATTCCATTGATATCAGCCTCGATAATTTGCTTAACCAACTCGATGCCAGACAGTTTTTCAGGATTAACCGCCAATTCCTGGTTTCGTTAAAATCGATTGCCAATGTGCATATTTTTCCCAAAAGCCGGTTGAAAATAGATTTGAATCCTGCCCAGAAAGATGAAATTTTTGTTACTATCGACAAGGTTCCTGAATTTAAAAAATGGATGGATGGCGAAAAATGAGTATTAATTTTTATAAATAGATGGAAATTATAAACCGGAAATCAACCATTATTTTTGATTTGTTTGACACACTGACCGATCATGAAACAAATATTTCAAATCTTCCACCTACCTCCGAATTGCTTGGTGTAAGCCGCAAAGAATGGAACGATCAGTTGCTTTTACATTCGCGCGACAGGCTGGTTGGAAAAATTCGTGATCCATTTTTGATTATAAAAAAAATGGCAAATGCAATTAATCCGGAAATCAGCGATTCTAAAATCGAAGAAGTAACTGAAAAAAGGAGAATCCGTTTCGAAGAAAGACTGATAAAAATTCCAGACGAAAACCTATTGGTTTTGGAAAAACTCAAATCCATGAAAAAAAAAATTGTGCTGCTGAGCAATGCTGATGTATTGGAAAGCCTGGCCTGGAATAAATCGCCACTCAGCAAATACTTCGATTTTGTATTTTTCTCATGCGATGTGGGCTATGCAAAACCCGATTTGGAGATATATCAATTATGCCTCGACAGAATTTCGGAATCGGCATCAAACTGCGTTTTTATTGGCGATGGCGGAAGCAACGAACTGGTAGCCGCAAAGCAATCAGGCATAGAAACCATTTTTATTTCGGGCATTATGAAAACCTATTTACCTGAAAAAGTGGAAGAAAGAAAAAAACAATCTGATTTTCATATTGAATATCTGCATGAATTAATGGAGCAATAATATTTTCAGGAAATTTCAGCATTGAATTAAGTTCTAAAGCCAGGTTTTGGTTCCGCAATGCAATATTATAGTTCCGAAAGAGAATATGAAGGTGGTAAAAAGAAGTTTTGATTCAGAAAATGATGAATTCGCTACCATACACTATTTGTTTCTTATTGATTAAATCAGTACTTTGTGTTTTTCAAACAATTATAGTGTAAAAAAACGGATGAAATATGGAAGGATTTAGGATTACAACCGAAGAGTGGCAGGAAATAAAATATAAATTTTACAGGGATGCTGTACCCCTGACATAAAATGCATTTGCCGGCATTTTACCGTTTACCAGGACATTTCACCATGCCAGAATTTCAGGACAGGATATAAGGCCAGCGGTACAAAGTTATATATTCATTCTACTATGAAAATAAAAAGAATATCGAACATGATTAAATCATTTTTTGGTTCAATTGTGTTTATAATAATTGCCGCAGGATTCATGATGCTGGTAAGATTTGAAATTAAAAATGGTGTTGCCGGTGGAAAGTTCGGGGGTGTGGAATTGATATCCATGCCAGGAACATTTTGGTTCTTAATTGGTATGCAGGTGCTTTTGGGATTGTATTTAATTGTATATGTATTAAAAGAGACCTGGAACCTTTTTCACAAATTTAACAGTAACAGCAAAACAAAAAAAAATAAGGAGCCTGCAAAACTAATTGCAATATTCTGGCTTTCGTTTGCAGTCTATCTGATTATGATAATCATATTGGCTTTTTGGTCGGTTATTGAACAACTTATAAGAATGTACAATTTATCTCAAGACATTGAAATGCAGAAAAAGGCGGTTTTGGGTGGTCTGTTCATCATTTGTATTATTGTATTTTGCTCAGTTATTTACAGATTTTTAATCTTAAGTTTAATAGATAATTTATACCCGAAAGTGAAAAATTCTTACCGGCTGTTGCGAAAGAAACGTTCATAATTCAAAGGGCCAATAGCTCAACGTTACAACTTGTACCCTTACACATCCCAATTCCCATACAAATTGATAGTTTAATAAAATCCCAAAAAAAATTCTGCAAATATTTGGATAGGAGACAGGAGAAAGTTAATTTTAAAGAAAATGTAATAAACAATTTTGATTCAGTATTGTATTTCGTAATTTAGAAAAATAAGCGCATGTTTTGCAGAAGGTTCGGATAGACAAATGTTGGCGGACATGCTAAGTAGACCCAGCGTTTCATAAATTAACATCTTGATTTGAGATAAAAAGTTGTATTTTTGTAATATATGGCAGAAAAAGCATACATAACGGCAAAAGTCTTTAAATGGGCAAGAGAATCAGCTAAAATGACTGAAGAAATTGCTGCATCTAAAGTTGCCGTTTCTATTGATAAGTTCAAGGATTGGGAGGCAGGAGAAGATTATCCAACTATTAGACAGGCAAAGACTTTAGCAAAAGCGTATAGAAGACCATTTGCTTTATTTTTTCTGCCTGATGTGCCAACAGACTTTCAGCCACTTCAAGATTTCAGGAAAACTGGCTCAAAAGAATTAAGTACATCTTCAATTTTCATAATTCGAGAAATACAACAAAAACAAGCTTGGATTAGCGAAGTAAACGAAGATAATAATGAAAACAGAGTTTCATTTATTGGCAGATTCACTATTAAAGACAATCCAGTACTTGTTGCTAATGATATTCTCACTACGCTAAATATCAACCCATTAAATTATAAATCTAATAATCCAATCATTGAATGGATAGATAAAGCTGAATCTAATGGGATTTTTATTTCAAGGACTAGTTTTATCCATTCAAGGCTAAAGTTGGACTCAAATGAAATTCAAGGTTTTGCAATTGCAGACGACTTAGCTCCTTTCATATTTATTAATTCTGACGATTGGAATGCTCCTCAATTATTTACTTTAGTTCACGAACTATCTCACCTTTGGATTGCCGCGACGGGAATTTCAAATGACATAGAACCATCAATAAAGAATTCTGGGGATTATAATCCAATTGAATTATTCTGCAATGAAGTAGCAGCAAATGCATTAATGCCTAAGGAATATATTGATAGTCTTGATAGTAAGGCTTTTGATAATGCAAAAGATGTTTTTATAAATGCTAAGATAATTGGGGTTAGCTCTTTTGCATTATTGTTTAGAGCTTTAAACCTTAACATTATTTCATTAAATGCATATAAGCAATTGAAGCATTTAGCAGACATTGAATATAACGAATTTTTGAAAAGAGAAGAAGCAAAAAAAATAAAGCTGAAAGAGAAAGAAAAACCTGGAGGGCCAAATTATTTTTTATTGCAACTAAACAGAAATAGTCGATTATTTACACAAACTGTATTAGATGCTTTTCGTGGAGGGGTAATTGAACCATCTATGGCAAGTAACTTATTAAATGTTCAGGTAAATAAGTTTCCCAAACTTGAAGCACAAATATACAGATAAGTATGATTGATAAAAAATTCTGCTTAGATGCAAATGTGCTTATCCAAGCGTGGCAAAAATACTACTCACCAAAAATATGTCCAAGTTATTGGGATATGCTTAATGAGTTGGGGGCCAACAACACCATCTTTATGCCTGAGATGGTTTATGATGAAATTGTTCGAACGGATGATGATTTGTCAAAATGGTTGAAGTCTAGTAAAATTCCGATTAGAAAGATTGACGAGCTAGTAACGAAATGCTTAAAAGACATTTATTATGCCGACCCAAACCACAAGTATTTAGTTGATAATACAAGGGCAAGGTCATTGGCTGACCCATGGGTGATTGCACACGCATTAAGAGAGAACGCGACGGTCGTAACAAAAGAAGAAAAAGTAACAGCCCTAAATACTACAAAAATAAAAATTCCTAATGTCTGTGAAAAGATGAATGTATCATGGATAAATGATTTTCAATTGATTATTGAGTTAGGAATTGTTTTTAAGTGTGAAATGGGGACAAAATAATGCACGAACCACCAACATCGTGTATAAAACATTTGGTAGTCAGTGCTTTATCAAGAATTTAAGCTCGTTTCGAATGTAGTTGTAACTTGACAGGAAATCGCCCGCCATCCCTTAATAGACATACCGCCAACGTTGTGCGTCATTGTAAAACACTAAACCTGAGAAAACTATTTGATGGAAAATGAAATAATAAAATACCTTTCAAAATGCATTCCTATTACAAAGGAAATGGAAGAAGTAATTAATGAAAGCGGATTCATAAAGTCTTTTAAGAAAGGTACCATCCTACTGGAAGAAGGCAAAATATCAAATGAATGCTACTTTATTATAAAGGGCTGTATCAGGAGTTTTCATATCAAAGATGGTGAAGAAAAAACCACGGACTTTTATACCGAAGAACAGGCTGTGACACCTTCAGTGTATGGAAAAAGAATACCATCGGGTTCATACCTGGAATGCATGGAGGAGACCATTACGGGAGTTTGCACACCTGAGCTTGAAACCGAATTGTATCAAAAATTTCCACAAATGGAATCCTTATCCAGAGCATTGGTAGAGGCGATAATGGCCAAACAACAGGATGAAATGGACGATTTTAAAATATCGTCGCCTGAAGAACGATACTTGCGCCTCCTGAAAACAAGGCCCGATTTGGTACAGAGAGTTCCCCAGTACCAAATTGCCAGTTATTTAGGGATTAAACCCGAATCGCTGAGCCGGATTCGGAAAAGACAGGTTAAAAAGAATAAGTACCCAAACCCGTGAAAAAGTCATAAAACTGCTATATGCTTTTAACAAAACTATTTATCCCTCATGCTGGTAACAATATTATTCACAGAACAGCACTGTTTGAAAAACTGAATTCCGGAATGTGCAGGAAACTAATCCTTGTTTCTGCTCCTGCGGGGTATGGCAAAACAACATTAATCAGTGACTGGATCAGCCAAAATAAAATTCCGGCAGCATGGATTTCCCTTGACAACGGTGACAATGACCCTTCGGTGTTATTTAGCTATCTTATCTCAGGGATTCAAAGTATTCACCCGGAGTTCGGACATAACATTCTCCGGCTTCTAAAATCACCCAATCCGCCTACGATTGAATCAGTGGCCGACTTGTTAATCAACGACATTTTGAATATTCACCAGGACTTTCTGCTGGTACTTGATGATTTTCACCTGACAAAGAACAGCGAAATAGTTAACCTGATTACCTATTTTTTACATCGTATCCCGATAAATGCCCATCTGGTAATCCTCACCCGCTCCGATCCCGCACTGTCGGTTTCAAGGCTAAGGAGCCAGAATCAGCTGGTGGAGTTGCGTGCCTCCGATCTTGGTTTTTCGGCAAATGATATTTCGGTTTTGTTCAACAAAAAGCTGAAATTCAACCTGTCGGCAAACGATGTCAATTTATTGGAAACAAAAACTGAAGGCTGGATTGCCGGTTTGCAACTAACCGCCCTTTCGATACAGGGTCGCAATGATATTTCTGAATTTATTCAGGATTTAAAAGGAGATAACCGATACATCATGGATTACCTTATGGAAGAGGTATTAAAAATTCAATCTGAGGAAATAAAGGAATTTTTACTGCATACATCAATACTTGGGCAGATGTCGGCTCCTTTATGCAACGCTCTACTGAAAAAAAACAATAGCCAGGAGGTTCTCGAAACTCTTGAAAAAAATAACATGTTTGTTATACCACTTGACGAGGAAAGGACCTGGTACAGGTATCATCACCTCTTCGCGGAATTATTAAAACAAAGGCTTTATTTAAATAACAATGCAACCATTACTGAACTTCACAACAGAGCCATTGAGTGGTACCAGGATAATTCATTGCCAACATTCGCCATTGAACATGCCATATTAACTGAGAATTTTGAAAAAAGCGTGCAGTTGCTCGGGGAGATTGTGGAAACAATGTGGAAAAACGGACAGCATGCCGCCATTCTGAAATATGGAGATTTACTACCTGATGAAACAATTAAAAAGAACGCAAATCTTAGTTTATATTATGCATGGATATTGATTTTAGCCGGAAAAAAATTAAAAGCGGAACCTTTTCTAGCTTGTGCCGAAATGATTAGTAAAAATTTAATTAACAACGAAAATACATCAAAAAACGAGATTTGTCAAAACATGCAATTATTGGGCAAAATTTCCGCTGCGTTTGCCTGCCTCTATTCAAGAACAGAAGATACCGAAAAAACTTTTGCCTATTGTAAAACTGCCCTGAGCTATCTGCCTGAAGATGATTCGTTTTGGAAAAGCTGGGTCTGGTTTTCAATCGGGTGGGCCGAGGAGGTCAGCGGACATATAAAAGAATGCAAGGAGGCGGTTGAAAAAGCGCTGTATTATGGCAAAAAATCAGGGAGCCTATATCTTATTTCCACCTTGGGTTATTGTGTTTCGTACATGGAACAACGTATGGGACTTTACACTTCGGCTTTCGCGAAATGTGCTGCCCTGATTGATGAACATAAGGCAGGTGACAATTTACCCATTGCTAAATTGGAACCCAATTATGGTCAATTATACATGTGCATGGCTGAAATGGAATGCATGCGTGCAGATTTCGATGATGCACTCGGGCACATCAAAACCGCATACAGTTTCGATAAAAATTTTTCCAACTGTTCATCAAAAGTCTGGGTACGACTGATTTATTCACTGATTCTGTATGGTCGCGGCGATAATGCGGGTAGAATCAGGATGTTGGATGAAATAGAAGATATCATAAAACAAAATGTAATTTCTCCTTCTGCCAGGGCTATTTATATCGACATGGTGGGGCAATTGATGATTGACCGGCATGAATACGAAAAAGCCGGTATTCATTTTAAGGAAAATGGGGTAAGTATCAACAAAGAAATATCGTATATTGAAGACCGGGGATTCTTTTCATTTGTATTGCTGTTGATTGCTGAATCAAAATTCAGGGAAGCGGAAAAAATTCTTTCGGAATTGCAATTGCAGTCACAAGCCGCAAACTGGACTGAATCGTTGATTACTGTGAAAATCGTATATGCCATTTATTATAAACATGCCGGAAATAAAGAAAAAGCAGTCGCATCACTCATTGAAGCACTGGAATATGCAGCCAGAGAAACCATATTAATGTCATTTATCTATTACTACGACAGAATAAAGGAATTACTTGCCGAAGTGTTTAAAAAACAGGCTTTTCCCGGAACAAACATTCCTAAGGAATTAACTGATAAACTAAAGCGGACAATCGAAAAAAGAGACAAGATTCACAAAATAAATATTGAAACGGATTTAAGCACCCGCGAACTTGAGACCTTAAAACTTATTGCCGGGGATTTATCTAACCAGGAAATTGCCGATAAACTGTTTATTTCGCTGAATACCGTTAAAACCCACCTGAAAAATATTTACATGAAACTTGAAGTGGACAATCGTGCAAAGGCGGTTGTCAAAGCCAGGGAACTTGGTATTATCCGGTCGTAAAAATGCATTTTAATACTGCGGTTTTGTCATTTTCTGGGATTTGATAACCAACAATTTTTCATTTTTCACCCGGAAAAATCACCCGTAGAATCACCCGTGCGGGTGATTTTTTTTATGAAGGGCTACCCGACCTTTGTTGTATAATAAATCAACGAGGTATGAAAGGGAAATGCGAAATTAAAGTTGAAGGCCTGCTCGATAAAAAATGGAACGATTGGTTTGAAGGAATGGTCATCAGTTATGAAAATACAAACACCATACTTTCAGGAAACATCAAAGACGAAGCCCACCTGCATGGAATTTTAAACCAGTTAAGGGATTTAAATCTAAAACTCATTTCAATTAATCCTGCTGAATAGGCAGTCGATAATCAAATGAAGAAATCAATAAACAGAGAATCATGAAAAGAATTTGTACAATGACTTATGCAATTACCCTGAAAAAGTGGAAGACAATGATGTGCTTCCTTTTAATTTTAATGACTTGCACGTCAGTGACAGCCCAACAGAACGACTCCACATTTAGCCGTCATTCTATTCAGTTTAATGCAGCCGGTTTAGGATTCGAGAGATGGGGAATTGCTTATGAATTACGTTTTACTCCCCGGCATGCCCTTTCTATCGGGGGAGGAGGTTCTTTCCCATACATTTCTGAGGAGAAAGAATACGGTTTCGGGCTACATTATAAATATTTTTTAAAACCGGTAAGGGACGCAAAGTTCCTGTGGTTATTCAAATCAACCTACAGGAATACTTTTACCGATTTCAATGTCAGATATATGAATCTTGACGGGATTCATGATGGCGCTCAATACCTTTACGAGTCTTTTTTTATTGGAGCCGGCATGGGGCAAAACTGGATTTGGAACTCGGGGTTCACAGTCAGTTACTGGTTAGGTTATGGCCCCCCCCTTGGCAGTGAATACAAATGGATAGATACAGTACCGGATGACGGAGAATCGTGGGCTAAAATGTACAACTGGGCTTCTGGCCTCGATTTTGGCCTGGCCTTCGGTTACTCGTTCGGAAGACAAAAAAAGTGAAAAACAATTGATGGATTCTATTAAATTAACTTTACAAGTTTTGCTGGAAAGCCTGCGCTTTTTCTGATTCAATAAATTAATGTTTCACTAAAAAAATCAAAGTCATGAAAACTGGAAAAATGATAATTGCATTGTTATTCGCATTGGTTTTAACAAAGTCATTTGGTCAAACTCAAGCTTCAAGAGATTCTGTAACCACTACGTTTAAAAACAACAACGTTAACCTGCGGCATTCCATAGGAAGTTCACTTTTCCTCTTTGGCAACATCGGTGATTCTGTCAATTTTATTCAATTAAACTATGGATACCTGCTTACACAAAAAGACATCATTATTGTCGAAGCTATCACCTGGACATACTATGAACCCCTGGGTACTTATGGTTCTTCTGAAGAATTCTACCCTGGCAAGGTCAAGGCTTCCGGTATAGGGTTGGGCTATCAGCGGTTCCTTTGGAAGAACTTATTTACCACTATTGAGCCAACCTTTTTTCTTCAGCAATTCTTTGATACAGATGACAAACATATCCAAAATGGTTTTCAGTTGTATCTTCAATTTATCGCGGGTTACCGTTTTGAATTCTTTAAGAAACGTGTGTTTGTGGAACCTGCAGTTGCCCTTAAATACTGGCCTGTTAATACCAACTTTCCGGAATCCTTTGAAGCTATTGAAGAAGGAAAACCCAAATATAAATTTGAACCCGCCCTGAATTTTGGAATAAAATTCTAAAGACTTTATATCAAGTTAAAACAATTAAATAATCATTAAAGAAAACAGTATGAAAAAGTTAAATTTAACTATTATAGCAATTGCCATGTTCACAACCCTGGCATTTTGCCAAAACCCGGACAAGACAGAAAACGCAGCTAACAAAAACAAACTACCTGATTACAAATTCTCGGTAAGCACTACCTGGTTGAGTTTTGCCAATTTTGGAGAAGAAGAAACGAACACGCATCATTACGAGCTTCATGTTAAGTACAATCTTTCTCCAAAGGACAAAATCGGAATTAAAGCAGCCACCTGGAAATTGTTTGCCCCTATGGGTATGCCATTAAAGGAGCAACTTAAGTTCGACGAGGCTAATTTTTATCCCGGCCGGCTTAGGGAAGGCGGACTTGGCGTTACTTACCAGCGTTTTTTGTGGAAAGGATTATTTGCAACAGCAGAAATAATGCCGATGTTCAAAACCTATTTTGATGAAAATGAGAACGAAATTGAAAACGGTTTCAAATTATACACAACATGGCATTTGGGTTATCATATCCCCTTGTTTAAAAACAGATTTTATATTGAACCTCAGGTACATTGCAATTACTGGCCTGTTGATAGTGAAGGTCCGCAGGGTTTTGAAGAGAAAGAGAGCAAATGGAATAATTATTTCTTCTTTGAACCGAATTTATATATCGGGGTCAAATTTTAAAATGCAGGCACCATGAACAAGGATGAAAAATTCTGGAACAGAATCGCTTCAAAATACGACAGAATTGAACAAAACGATATTGCTTACCCTATTTTTATTGAAAAGGCAAAATCGTTTTTAAAAGCAAACGACACCATCATTGATTTTGGCTGTGGTACCGGGCTAATTTGCAACAAAATTGCCGGCAATGTTGGGTTTATTCAAGCAATAGACATATCCGCCAAAATGATTGAAATCTCAAAAAATAAAGCATCGGAACATAAAATCAGGAACATTGAATTTGAGCGTACCACCCTTTTTGATGAGAAACTCAAAGAAGGTTCATTTGATGCAGTTATTGCTTTCAATATTTTTCACCTGTTGGAAGAACCTCATACGTATATTCTAAGAATAAACCGGTTACTTAAACCTGGCGGATTGATATTGTCGGCAACACCGTGTATGAGTGAAGCCCCGTTTTTAAATCATATCCTGAAATTCTTTTCAGCATTGAGGGTGACACCAAAATTAAATTCATTTACTAGTGCTGAAATGGAAAGATTATTCGTGAACGCTTCATTTAAAGCTCTAGAGTTGAACAGGATAAAACCGAATTCTCCCCAGTATTTATATTTCGGTAAAAAAGCTTAGCACCAACAACTACAATTCATTTTTTTAGTCAGAATTTCGAAAAGTTAAAAAAACTCAACATCATGATAACAAATAAGAAAAATACTGGATTGCTTTTGGGGGCTCTTCTTGCCATTGCAGTATTGGCAACTGGTTGCAACCGGAAAATTGAGTTTCCTGCAACATTAATGGAGATGAACAAGCCTGAATACCTTCTACAGGATTCAATGTATTGGAACAAATACGAAAGTCAGCATTTCCTTTTACATTCAAGTAAAAAAGTGGATAACGATTTAATCAAACCAATAATTGAAAATCAGGAAATTAATATTAAGCATATTGCCAAAATAATGGATATCGCCAACATTAACAGCCTGCCCAAAATCAGGATTTGGATTTTCAATTCTGATAAAGAGAAATATCTGAAAACGCAGGTTCATTCGAATGCACATGCATTAACTGAATATTGGTCAGTTTATTACAATAAAACCAACGCAACCGGTGCACATGAGATCGGACATTTGATGAGTCAGCATTTCTGGGGATTTCCAAAGTCGAAGAAATATGATTTTTTACTTCAGGAAGGATTTGCCTTTTACATCGACGAAAACAGATACTTTAAATTTGATTTCTACCAAAAAGCCAAAGGAATACTTCGGAACGAAAAATACAGGATATCCGCAATAGTTAAGGAGAGCAACAATACTTATTATGAGAAAAAAGCATTGGTTTGTGGCGCTTTTATCAAATACTTAATAACCTCCTATGGAGTTGAGAACTTTGTCAGGTTATGGAAATCGGTTGAAGAAAATGAAAGTGCCTTTAATGTCATCTACAGTGAAAGTCTGGCAGATTTGGAGAAAGATTTTTATACATTTTTAGAAAAAGAAACCTGACAGCTGCTGGCAAAAACCACATTTCACACAAATCAGTAATTTGGATAGAACAAAAAGGGATTTAGCTATTTATTGATAATTCAATATTGATTTCCTTTGTAATACATTATAATACGAATATGAAACACATTGTTTATCAGGTTAGAACAATCGACGAATTACATGCTGTAGCCGGATTCGGAAAGCCCAAACATCCGTTGGTTTCGGTAATTGACTATTCAAAAGTAAACGTTCAAAATCCGCCGGATTCAGGAAGTTTTGTGTGCGGCTTTTACTCGGTTAACTTCAAAAAGAATTGCCATTTTCATTATGGCCGTCAGTATTTCGACCATCAGGAAGGAACCTTGCTTTGCACAGCCCCGGAACAAATTATCACTTTCAACCGGGAAATAGACAGGGGAAATGCTGAAGGATGGGGTCTATTCTTTCATCCTGAGCTCATCAGAAATACAGCTTTAGGGAAAAAAATAAATGAATACTCGTTTTTTTCCTACGCCGAAAATGAGGCATTGCATCTTTCTGAAGATGAAAAACAAACACTTTTATCCATAGTCAAACAAATGAAAAAGGAATACTTTACCAACATTGACCATTATTCACACGACCTTATTATATCGAATATCGAATTATTACTAAATTATTGTAAACGGTTTTATGGTCGCCAGTTTATTACACGTACAAATCAGAATAAAGATGCCATTGCCAGGTTTGAGAAGTTTATTAAAGATTATTTTGACTCTCCAAAACTCCGGGATAATGGACTTCCAACAGTTAAGTATTGCGCTGAAATCATAAACCTTTCTCCGAACTATTTCAGCGATTTGTTAAGAAGCGAAACAGGAAAAAATGCCCAGGAACATATTCATTACTATTTATTGGAAAAAGCAAAGACCTTGCTTTTAAGTTCTGATAAAACTGTGAATGAGATTGCCTTTGAACTGGGCTTTGAATACCCGCAGAATTTCAGCAAACTTTTTAAAAGAAAAACCGGAATTACGCCAACAGAATTCAGAAACGAAATAATTAAAAACTAGAATAATGAAAACAATTAATTTTAAAAGCGTCATTACAACTGGAATATTATCGGGAATTGTGATACTTGCCAGCGGGCTTACAATGATACCAGTTGTTGGCGACGAAATGGATAAAATTCTTAACAGCAGGGGATTGCCTCCTTTAAGTGACTGGGCCATACTTTTTATTTGCCTCGTTAGTATTAGCATTGGTATTTTTCTTGTGTTTTTATATTCGCTACTAAAAGCACATTTTAATTCAAAGTGTAAAGCAGCAGTAACTTCTTCCCTTATTGTATTTTTTGTTACCTACTTTTTAAGTAATGCTTCTTTGGTTTTATATGGTTTTATGCCGCTCAAATTCGCAGCAATCGGAACTTTATGGGGACTTGGCGAATTGCTTCTGGCAGGAATAATAGCCTCACTGATTTATAAGGATACCCAACCGCAGTTTAGCTCTGATGTTCCTTAAAATAAGCACTTTAACGATAATCTTATCCATCAATATTTTTAATACTTTGTATCAATGCCATGAAAACAATTAACATTTCTTTTACTCAAGTATTTCTTTTTGCTGCCTGTTTCATCCTATCGTGTACAGGCAACAATAAGAATAATGAATCTATCTTTTCGGGTCGTTTCATTTTGTCGGTGATAGAAAAGGACAAAAATGGAACAGCTACAAAAGCAAAATTAAAAAGCGATACAACATTTAATTCGCTCAATCGTGGTATGGCTTATATCCCTGATAGCAGTGAGTGGAATTTTGTAAATGATTCTGTTTTGTTTTTAAGCAAATTAAACGACCTAACATATAAACCGGACACCTTGGTTTATAAAATTAGCAGGAAATGTGACACGTTGATGGTGTTTTCAAAAAATGAGGCAGAGAAATTTCCATTAAAAAAACTGTTTGACGACAGGCTTGAATTGGATTTTGGCGACCAAAACTTTTTGTGCCAGTTAAATAAGAAACCTTAGCTTTTTAAAGTAATGAAAAATAACATCACTATGTATAAATCGGTATTTACACTTTCTGCAGTACTGCTTCTTGCTCAAATCGTTTTCTCACAAACTATCCCGGCTGACAGCAAGTTTCTAGGGCAAACAGCTCCCGGAGCTAAACCTGAAAAATTCAACCTTTCGGTCAATGCCGGTTCTTTTGCAGCCGAAAGAATTGCCATTTCTAACGATGGTAAAGAAATCTATTATTCCGAAGTGAAGAATTATTATCCTGCAACCGGCGATACCATTAAGTTTTACAGGTATGCAGATAATAAATGGACAGGGCCTTATAATTTGTTTGCTGGTTATATTTCACCTACATTAACAACTACAGGTGATACCATGTTTTTTGAAACAGCAAAAACAAACTACGAAACCTATTACTCAGTAAAAAAAGGAAATCACTGGTCAGCCCCTCAGCGTATTCTTAAAAATCTGAACTCAGCACATTATTTACAGGTCACCGATTTGGGTAATTACTATATTTCATCGGTTGCTGAAGATGGCATTGGAGCTTCCGACTGGTGCAAACTGGTTATTTCGGGTACAGATACCGTGGTAACCAGTTTTGGTAAGCCATTGAATACAGAAAATGATAACCTTGACTTTTACATAGCCAGAGATGAATCGTTTATGATTATTGCCACCGGTTCAGGTTTAGCCATCAGTTATAAAAAAAGCGATGGAGAATGGACCAGTCCGAAAAATCTGGGCAAGGAAATCAACTTTGGACTGGCGAGCTGGGGTCCTTATGTAACTGCCGATTGTAAATACCTTTTTTATTCCACAGGGGCCAAATCCGATTATTCAGATACCGGAATTTATTGGGTCAAATTTGACCAATTAAAAACATTTGTACCATGAAAAAAATAATCATTTTAACCATGCTAACCTTAATCCTGTTTACATGTGCGAACAAAAATATTAAGGATGAAGACAATTTCTTTGTTTTTGAACCCGATATCAGGTTGTTTACAAGTTATGCTTTTATGAACGCAGCCGGGTACAATCACGACTGGAATCCAACCATGCATCCAATCAGGGCTGAGGTCAGGGATTATCTCGATTCCATTTTAACGGATGATTATAAAAAAGAAATTGGCGAATATTATTCAAAGTTAGGAGGAGGTGATTTTTATGGATATGGCGTATATGCCATAAACTCAAATTATCCGCCAGACTTTGGACTGATATATGATTCCTGCAAAAATGAAGAAATCAACAAGTTTGTAAACTTTGATTCAATGTTGTGTGATTTCTACGAAAAAGCGCATATTGGCGAACTTTGGGACAGATATTACGGGAAACTCCATGCAATTAATTTGCAATACAAACCGTTTGCTGAACTTGCAATTAAACAAATCACTGCTTATTGCAGGGTCGATTCCAATTATTTTCGCAATTCTGCAACAGGGAAATTCCATTATCAGCAAATCCCATTAATGTCGCACTTTACAGCATTCTTTAATGAAACCGGGAATGACTACTGGGTTATTAGCGGGCCAATGTCTGGCGAACCAGACCCAAGTGCTTTTTATCATGAGCCGTTGCATAAAATCATAAATCCAATAGTAGATGGTAATCCTGAAATGAATGAAAAGGTTGGCGCACTTTTATCATTGGCACAGGAGCAGTTAAAGGGGGATTATAATTCGGTAAGCGCCATGTTGTGCGAGTCGTTTGTGCGAGCCATCGACCGGATTATTTATGCCCGGCACAATAAGATAACGGAAGTTGAATTGACCCAAATCATCGAAAACGAATATAAACTGGGACATATTCTCACTTTTTACCTGCTTGAACATTTGCCTGAATATGAAGCAAGCGGCAGAACTTTAAAAGAATATTACCCGCGACTGATGTCAATGATTAACATAGAATTTGAAACAAAGAGGTGGAATAATTACTGGAAAAACCATCCAAATGAATGACTGCAAAAATGTGCTGCTGTAATAAAAGCCGAAAACTAATGGCAATATCGTTTTATTTAACTTAATCCTGCATTTTTTTTATTTCGTGCAATGCAATGAAAAATCCTTCACGACCGGAAATAGCTGATAAGGAACCTGGAATTTTTATAACCGTAAGGGATGGGTTAAAAATTTTTGTTTACGAATATGTACCGGTCACTGATTATAGCTGCACGGTTTTTATAATCTCCGGGATTACAGGAATTAACCATCATGCAGAAAAGGAAGTAATTGAATTACTTGCTAACGATGAAAACAGGATGGTTGTCATTCACCCCCGCGGAACAGGTTATTCTGAAGGAAAACGTGGATATATCTCTGATTTTTCGGACTTCATAAATGATTATGTCGAAATAATAAAAGGTGATAAAGACCATAAATCGGGAAATCATAAAATTATACTTTTTGGACATAGTATGTCAACTGCAATTTTATTAGCTATTGCAAATAAACTACAAAACATAGAAGGTGTAATTTTTGTAAATCCACCATATATGCTAAAAAAGGCAAAAGGCATGTCTCCAAGTTTGGGGCAATATATAAAATATGCTTGCTACATGATTTTTGCGAAACACAAACCCATTGTAAATATGGTTGGAGACCCTTCTCTAATTGAAAACGAAGAAGACAGAATGGAATCCGAACAGAGAGTAAATGACTCATTATTAGTAAATTATTTTAGCATGTATATGATGCTTGAATCAAAAAAAATAATGGATTCAATGATTGATTATGCTAAAAATGCTGATTATCCATTATTACTTATTTATGGAGCGAAAGATAACATCGTTGACAAAAAAGGCTGTGATATGATATTTGAGTTTTGGAAGTTTGAAATCAAACAATATTCCATTATCGAAAATGGCACACATGGGAAATCAACGGTAATACTCTCAAAAGATATTATTAATAAGTGGCTGAATGACAAAAATAAAATATAACGAACGCACAACATCGTGTATAAAACATTTGGTAGTCAGTGGTTTATCAAGAATTTAAGCTCGTTTCAAATGTAGTTGTAACTTGACAGGAAATCGCCCGCCATCCCTTAATGGTTATACGGCCAACGTTGGTGTTTATTGTAGCCTGACAAAGCCAATGGCAATTGCAAAACAAAAATTATCATAACTTTGCTTGGATATTTATAGTGTGACAGAATTAATGATGTTACTAAAATGAGTAAAGCTAAAATATCCATTCGTTTTTTTGACGACCGCGAAGTGCGGGCCGCTTGGGACGAGCAAAACAACAAGTGGTGGTTTAGTGTGTTGGATATTGTGGCAGTTCTCACCGACCAAGACGACTACAAAAAAACTCGTAACTATTGGAAATATCTTAAAGCCAGGTTGAAGAAGGAAAACAGTCAAGTGGTTAGTGCGACTACCCAGTTGAAATTTCTTGCACCAGACGGCAAAAAGCGTTTAGCTGATATGCTTGATTATAATGGATTTATTGCATTAGGCAAGGAATTTCCATGAAAAAAGGCAAACAGGTTTATAGAATGGTTTACTTACAGCAAAGCAATGAGATTATAGATGGAAAAAGCAAAACAAAAGCATATTCCTTGTTTGAAAGTTCTTTTATCAACAGTATAGAAGTTGGCACAACAAAGGGCTTGCAACAAATATCCGCTTATTTGTTTGGTGGATTGTATGATTTTGCAGGACAAATCAGACAAAAAAATATCTCAAAAGGAGGATTTCAATTTGCTGTTTCACTCTTTTTAGGCGACACTTTAAAGCAAATAGATGCAATGCCTGAAACTACATTTGACGAAATTGTAAACAAATATGTAGAAATGAACATCGCACACCCATTTATGGAAGGCAACGGCAGAAGTGCAAGGATATGGTTAGATTTGATACTTAAGAAACGCCTCAAAAAATGTGTGGATTGGAGTAAAATAAGTAAGAGAGATTATATGAACGCAATGATGCAAAGTCCAACGAAAAGTAGCGCACTTAAAACGCTTTTGTATAATGCACTAACCACCCAAATAAACGACCGGGAAATGTTTATGAAAGGTATTGATTACTCATATTACTACGAAGAAAATGAATAGAAAATAAAAAAATGAGAAACTAAACGACAGAATATAAAACAACGAAACGCCAGCATGTATATAAGCCATAATGGGCAAGGTGTTTAGGCGAATTTACAACTTTTTTGCAACATTTCAACAACTGGCAGGAACACATTATTAAATCCCTTACGGATCATATATGTTATCGTAAAACAATGAGGCTTCCAGCAAATGCAGCATTTATTCGTAACACTCGTCTTTTTAATAAAGACAATAAAAATGAAAGTAAACTCAAAAAATGTTTTTACATCAATCTCCGGTTTGATTACTCTCAGCGCAATTTTAACAGCATGTTCTCCAAAACTCTTACCAATTTCAAACAATAATTCCATTTTAAATTGGATGAAAAATGAAAATGTACCAACGGTTGGAATCTGTATTATTGAAGATGCAAAAATCCGACAGATAAAAATGTTTGGAAATATTGAGTATCACTCTCCTGCACCCTTAAATACACTATTTAATATAGCATCTTTGACCAAACCTTTAATATCCATGACAACATTAAAATTAGTTAGCAATGGACAATGGGAACTGGATGAACCCCTATGTCATTATTGGACTGACCCCGATGTTGCAAACGATCCTTTTAATAAAAAACTAACCACCAGAAATGTACTTTGCCACCAATCGGGTTTGCCCAATTGGAGAGGGCATGAACCAAATGGAAAATTGTCCTTTGGATTTGAGCCTGGTACTCAATGGAAATACTCTGGAGAAGGCTTCGAATATCTTCGCAAAGCATTGGAAAATAAATTCAATATTCCAATTGAAAGATTGGTTGACTCATTATTGTTTAAACCTTTGGGTATGAAGGATACTCGATTTTATTGGGACGATACAATGGATACAACGCTCTTTGCAGGTAGGTATGATGCCAAAGGTACTCCATATGAAAAAGAAAGATGGTACTCTGCAAATGCTTCCAATTTAGTTCTTACAACAGTTGAAGATTATGGAAAATTCGGTGTTGCGATACTAAAAGGAAATTATTTGTCCACTGAAGTACAAAATGAAATGATTCAAAAACAAGCCTTGTTGGAAAATGGAATTGAGGTTGGGTTAGGGTGGTTCATGATAAAAAATTTGTCTACCGGAGGGTATGTTTTATACCATTCTGGAAGTAACCGGGGACAAAACACCAAAATTTTTCTTTTACCAAAATCAAAAAAGGGAATAATAATTTTCACAAATGGGGAAAATGGAAATAAAGTATGTGAGAAAATTATTACAGAATATTTTGAGTCGGGAAAAGAAATATTAGATCATATAAACTAATTCAATAGATAATAAATGCTTTGTATAATGTACTAAATGCAAGACACTAACATTTATTAGCTGGCCATGCCGCAAGGAAAATACAGAGCTGAGTTGAAGACTCATTACATTCTGCAGCACAGGTGGCTACAAATAGCAATTATGTTTTGTATCCAGTTAGAAGTTCCAAAATGGCCCAACCCTGCGAATTGTAACCTTACATATACCATTTCTCATACAAACAAATAGTCAGATAAAATCCCAATAATTAATTCCGCAAATATTTGGATAGGAGACAGGAGAAAGCTAATTTTAAAGAAAAAAGGATAAGTAAAATAGATTAAAAAAGTATATTGAAGCTATCCGGTTTTAAGTAAAACAAAAAATAGTCAGGCTATAATTCAAATCAGCAAGAGAATAAATAAGATAAGAGGATGGATAGAATGAGAAATTGGAGCCATGGCGATTATTGAGGCGTTGTATGCAATTGAGTGACCGTAAAAATTGAACATTAATCGAAAAACAAACAGAATTTTAAACAATATTCATTTTTAAAGCTTATATTTGTAGAATATTTACGAAATAGTCAATTAAAATGGTACTAGAAATACGTATAAGCAACTTTTTCTCCATTAAAGATGAAATTGTGATCGATTTCAGGGCAGCCAATCTCAAATCTGCAAATGCAAAATCGTTAAACCATAATGTATTTGAATTTGATAATACAAAAGTATTGAAAACCATTGTCATATATGGGGCAAATGCCTCTGGCAAGAGTAATATTATCAAAGCCATCAGGTTTTGTAATGCAATGGTATTCGAATCTCATGGTAATAATGAAAATACAGTTTATAATTTTCAACCATTCAAATTTAATGGATACGATAACAAACCCAGCAGTTATTTTATTCGGTTTGTATGCAATGGAATTGAGTACGAGTATTCTTTCTCACTTATTCGACAAAGAATAATTACCGAAAGTCTATATTATTATCCCAAAGGCAGGATAAAAGAAATATTCACACGCGATGAACGTTTGGGAAAAACTAAAAAGGAAAAATACTCCTTTGGCGATACGATAAAACGCCCAATGGACGTGGCTGAAAACACATCGGATAAAACTTTGTATATTTCAAGAGCAAGTCAAATGGACAGGGAAATAGGCAAGGAAATTTTCAATTATTTTCACAGTAAATTTATTTTAGATTATATTGGATTTGGTGCTTCCGCAATTGAGACACTTTCTAACCAGAACATGCAACAACTAGTTGAAGCAATCAAAATAGCTGATAGTGATATTGTAGATGTTAAAATTAAAGTGTTGAAGAAATATGGAAAGCATTACAAAGCAGATGCAAATACCATGACTCTGACTGTCGAAGATGTAGTTCAGGACTATTTGCAAATTAGGACTTACCACAAGACTGCTCCAACAATTTCTTTTGATTTTCTTTCTGAAGAATCGCAAGGCACTATTAAATTGTTTTTTATTATGTTAACAATACTCGATGTGGTAAAGAACAATAAAGTTCTATTGATTGATGAAATTGAAGATAGTTTGCACCCTAAAATCATTGAATATTTATTCAACATTTTCAGAAGTGGTGAAAAAGCTCAGCTTTTGTGTACTACCCATAACACCCGCTTTTTAGATTTAAAAAAGGTTAGAAAAGACCAAATTTTCTTTGTCAATAAAAGGAGTGATGGATCAACTGATTTGTATTCATTATATGATTACAGTGATTTTCGTGAAAATATGGATTTAGAAAAAGCATATTTACAAGGCCGTTTTGATGCAGTACCATTTGTAAATGATTCACGGGAAAAAATAAAAACTTTGCTACAAAATTAAGATGCGTGCAGTATCAAAAGGGAAAAAGATAAATCCACATTTTTGGGTTTTCTGCGAAGGCGAAACAGAAGAAGCGTATGTCTCTTTTTTACGATCAATATACAGAATCCCTATCGAGATAGTACCTAAAATACTTGGAAACAAAATCACACCTGGAATAATTAAGAATTGCAAACAAGGTAAACCTATACATGAAAAAGATAAAGATTTCTTATTATACGATGCAGATGTATCAGGAACGCTTGAAAGATTGAAAGCTATTAAATCTGCCGAGTTAATTGTATCAAATCCATCAATAGAATTGTGGTTTTTATTGCATTATAAAAATCAAACAGCCAATATAACAACAAAAGATTGCATCAAAGAATTGAGCAATAGAAACAGGAATACATATAAAAAAGGTGTTATTGATAATCAACTTGAAACCAGATTACTGGAAAATTGCTTAAAAGCGTGTGAGCGGGCTCAAAATTTAAAACTTTTTAGTAACCCGTCTTCGAATATGAATATTTTAATTTCAGAGCTTGAAAAAGCGAAAGTATTAAAGAGTAAGAGCCCATAAGATGTTAATAATTAAGCGGCTACAAGTTGCAGTTGTGGGCAATTCCCCATATGAAAACCTTATGATTGATTTTTTCAGTCAACATCAAAGGTCAAATTAGGGTTAAATAAAATGGGAAATTTATTGTTTACTTAAATTACTGAATATCAATTAAAACAATTTGACGTTAGTTAAGATTAAAAATTAAATATGATCAGAGCTTTATTTGTAAGTTTACTTTTTTTCTTGGTCGCTTGTGGAAATAATGACGGCAATAAAGAATCTTCTTTAAGGCAATCCGATACAATTCAATTTCCAAAAATGACTGTAAGTCAATTAGATTCAAACTTAGAAACAATTCCATATTTTAATAAAAAAGTTATTTATGGTGACAGCATTTGCCAGGAAAATCAAAATTACAATACGACTCGTTTCGACATTTATATTTTTAACAATATAAATCAAATTGACAGCTTAAAAGAATTATTTGGACAAAGCATGAATTTGAAAATCATAGGAAAAGGTAGAAGTAATAATTGCTGTAACAGATTATTTGCGCTGCGGGATTGGGGTGAATGGTTTTGTACTTTTGAACTTTTAGTTTTCAATAAAAAATGGGACCTGACAGGTTGTGAGATTATTGCTGGCATCGGAGGTGAGGATGGTTATACAAGTTCGGCATACTGCAATTTTATAAACGATTCAGAAATAGAAATGACCTGGATTTCGGAAAACAAATATTTCGCATCTGATGATACTGAAAATAAGATTGATTCTACAATTGTTGAAACAAGGGTGACTAATATAAAAATCAATAATAATGGGTCAATTTCAAACGAAGAGCTTAAATATTTTAAAAAGAAATTATAAAGAACAATATTCGCAACATGCGGTAGACCGTCCATGCCACAAGAGACGGCAGTTCTGAATTGATACATTTGGAAAAGCGGCACTGGCGGCTACCGCAAGACAGTTGTGTTTTGTATCCAGTCCGAAGTACCCAAAATTTCACAACGCTGCGACTTGTGCCCTTACACCTACCAATTCCCATACAAACTAAAAGTCTAAAAATTCCCAATAAAAAATTTCTCAAATATTTGGATATGAGATTAGAGAAAGTTAATTTTAAAGAAAAATGATAAACAATTTTGATTCACTATTGTATTTCGTACTTTAGAAAAATAGGCGCATGTTTTGTAGAAAGTTCGTATAGACAAATGTTAGCACCAATTTTAGGACGACCCACCAAGCGGACAATTCCGACTACATTTCAGACCATTTGAAAAAAAAATTGAAAATAAATTTGCGAAACCGAAAAGTTGCACATATATTTGCAACCGAATAGTTTCACAAATAATATAACCCGACAATGAGACGAGACATTTTTCAGGCAATTGCAGACCCGACAAGACGAGCAATCATCGTCTTGATTGCATTACAGGCAATGACACCTAACGCCATTGCCGAACACTTTGACACAACCCGACAAGCTGTTTCAAAGCATCTTCGCATTTTAACAGAGTGTGAACTCGTAAAACAGGAACAACAAGGAAGAGAAATTTACTACTCACTTGAAATCAACAAAATGAAAGAGATAGACAAGTGGCTTGAACAGTTCCGAAAAATTTGGAAAACACGTTTTAGTCAATTGGACGAAGTATTATTAACCATCAAAAACAAGAAAAAATGAACAGCAATTTATTATTCAACTTTGTGGTAAACAAAGAAAATAAAACGATTGAGGTAAAACGTGAATTTAACACAATCCTTGAATTGGTGTGGAAAGCGTGGACAACCGCAGAATTATTAGACCAGTGGTGGGCTCCGGCACCTTTGCGAAATCACACAAAATATATGGACTTTCGGGAGGGTGGCTATTGGTTATATACTATGCTCGATGAAAATGGCGAAAGGATAAAATTTAATGGCCAAGAAATCTGGAGTAAGCATAGCTACATCTCTATAGCTGATAAAGAATACTTTACTGCTAAGGACGGCTTTTGCGATGAAAACGGCACAATGAATCCGACTATTGCACAAAACTTGTGGGAAGCCAAGTTTACAGAATTAAATGATTGTACGCTAGTTGTGATTACCTCCACCTTTGATAAATTGGAAGACCTCGAACAAACTATTGAAATGGGCTTCAAAGAAGGTTTTACAATGGGATTAAACCAGTTGGAAGAATTATTATCAACCTTAAATCAATAACGCAATGAAAAAGTATGCACTTCAACTTTTGACGGCAGTCATAATAGCGAACCTGTTTAGCTGTGGAAACTCTCAACAAAATTCACAGGAAAACAGTAATACTGATACAACTTCCAAACAAACAGTAGCAAAACAAACTGATATGATTATTCAAAAAATAACACCTAACCTTTGGGTTGAGACGACAGACGCAAAAGCAGTAGCCGATTATTATCTTTCAATATTTAAAGACGGTAAAATTAAAGAACACCACAAATACACAAACCCACCAGAAGCAGGGGGCGGAAATTTTGAAACGGCAATTATTGAAATTGCGGGTATGGAATTAAGCATTTTGGCAGCGGGTCCATTTGCAAAATTCAATGAATCAGTTTCTTTTGTTATCAACACGAAAGACCAGGCTGAAACAGATTACTATTGGACTGCCTTGACTGCAAACGGTGGACAAGAAAGTTCTTGTGGTTGGTGTAAAGACAAGTATGGCTTATCTTGGCAAGTTGTTCCTGTTGAATATTTTGACCTTATTAACAGCCCAGACCCAAACGTTAGAGAAAAAGCAATGAAAAATACACTTACACAGAAAAAAATTATTTTATCAGAACTGAAATAATAACAATATTCACCGACAGACAAGGAAAATCTGGTGCTAACAGCGGTTTGGCGTAACTAATGCTGCGCGGATGTTTCGTCTGTGCCCAAGCATTAAGCCAGGGTGTTTTTAAAAAATAACACCGGTTTTTTATTAATAAGCCATGCGGAAAGTTCAGAAAGCCTTCCGCATTTTTAATAATAGCATCCTCAAAATACAAATAGCAATAGAAAAGTTTCAACAAGCCACCACCAAAGATCAAATAGCCTTCCCGAAGTTTCAACAAACCACCGCCAAAGATCAAATAGCAGTCCCAAAGTATCAACAAACCACCGCCAAAGATCAAATAGCCTTCCCAAAGTTTCAACAAACCACTACCAAAGATCAAATAGTCTTCCCAAAGTTTCAACTAAGCACCACCAAAGATCAAATAGCCATCCTAAAGTTTCAACAAACCACTACCAAAGATCAAATAGCCTTCCCAAAGTTTCAACTAAGCACCACCAAAGATCAAATAGCCTTCCCAAAGTTTCAACAAACCACCGCCAAAGATCAAATAGCCTTCCCAAAGTATCAACAAACCACCGCCAAAGATCAAATAGCCATCCCAAAGTTTCAACAAATGTGCTGTAAAGATCAATTTTGGATAAGTATAATAAAATAATCAATACTTAAGCGTTAACGTGTAAGCTCCCCCAAAAAAAAAACAGGTTAAAACCAGCATTCAACTTTCAGTTTCCGTCATTCAATAAACAAGTTTTCCTTACAAAATATTTATAAATGAATTTTACATTAATAAAATATAGAACATGAAGCGGATTAGTCAGGATATGAAAGACAATATTTACTTATTATGCAAATCATTTCAAAACAATTAAAAAATATAAACCATTTAAAATAAAATGAGATGAAAAATGTATTATCCTTTATCAGAACAATTATCATTTTGTCAGCTGTTGCAATTCTTTCATCATGCGGGTTAGATGAATTAATTGGAATCAAAGGGAGCGGCCCGGTTGTAAGCAGGGAAATTGAAACCGGCAAAGTTACAGGAATCCTGCTCGAAATTCCGGCAACGGTTTACTTAACCCGTGGGGATGTTCAAAAAATGACCATTGATGCCCAGGAAAATATCCAAAGCAATATCGAATACTACAATTCGAATGGAATATTAAGGTTGGGATACATTCAACCCGTTTTAAAATCAGAACCTGTAATTGTTTACCTAACCCTCCAATCGATTACAGAAATTAAAAATACAGGATCTGGTTCCATACAAACAACTAACGGTTTTGAAACAAACGGACAGATGAAAATTGAAATTTCAGGCTCAGGCGATATGGAATTAAATGCAAATGCCCAGTCTGTTGTTATCAATATTTACGGGTCAGGCAATTTAAATCTGAAATCAAGTACCAAACAGGTTGAGGGTGTAATTAACGGCTCCGGAGATATCAATTTAACTGCAGAAAATGTCGAATGGTCTACATATAAAATAAATGGTTCGGGTAATATAAATGCCTTTCCAACCATTTCAAAATCATGTTATGTTGAAACCAATGGATCGGGAAATGTAAAAGTTAATGTAAGTGAAAAGCTTACTGTAAAAATTTTTGGAAGTGGTGATGTTTATTACCATAGAAATCCTCAGGTTTCAGCAACAATCAATGGCTCAGGACATGTTTTAAATGCAGACTGATATTTATCTTTCAAATCTGCCAGATCATCCAATGATTATACCTATTAATTTTTGATGTTTAATCAGTAATAAAAAAAGAATTCCGAATCAATGTTTTAGGCATAATATTGAATTAAAAAAAGCAATGAAAAATGTTTTCAGTAGGTTTGAATATCCTGAAGATTAATTAGTCGCTCCTTAACAAGCATTTAAAATTTTGATAATTAATATATTAAAGTTAAAAACTTGTCAAATTCATATGACATTTTCTGCAAGAAAATTAGTAAATTGCCATTAAAACCATGCAGAAATGATAGGAAAATCACCAGACCAAAACCAAATGAATTTGTTTAAACCGCTATTAAAAGAGTTTATCAATCTTAAGCATGAACTGGTAATGTTGGCGGAAACTATAGACTGGAAATACTTTGAGAATTTATTTTCAGGCATGTATTCTGAAACAGGACAACCATCAGTACCGATACGAATGATGGTTGGATGCCTAATGCTAAAGAGGTTATACAATTACGGAGATGAAACTTTGGCATCTGCCTGGATAATGAATCCATACATGCAATATTTTTGTGGAGAAGCGCATTTTCAGCACAAGTTTCCTTGCGATCCGAGTGATTTTGTTCATTTCAGGAAGCGAATCGGGGAAAATGGAATTGAAGCCATATTCACGTATTCGGTTAATTTACATGGCAATGAAGCTAAAAGTAAGATGGTTTTATCTGACACAACAGTTCAGGAGAACAATACCACCTTTCCAACTGATTCCAAACTTGCCAAAAAGATAATTGATAAAATAGCAAAAATAGCCAGGCAAGAAAGTATAACCCAGCGTCAGTCCTATAAAAGAAAAAGCAAACAATTGCTAAGAGAAACATTCAATAGTAAACATCCCAAAAGAATAAGAAAAGCGCAGAAAGCCCAAAAGAAATTAAAAACGCTTGCAGGTCGTGTAGTAAAGGAATTAGAGAAAAATTGCCAAACCATGTCCTGAACCTGTACACAGAAGAACTGGCAATTTATAAACAAGTGCTGGCTCAGGAAAAATTAACAGAGAATAAAATTTACAGTTTGCATAAACCATTTACAGCCTGTATAGCAAAAGGCAAAGCACATAAAAAATATGAATTTGGGAATAAGATAGGATTAATGATCAATCCAAAAAGTTTAGTGATATTGGGCATTGAGAGTTTTGAAGGGAATCCTCACGATGGAAAAACAATTGAACCACTATTGAATCAAATGAAGATGAATTTGAATTATCAGCCTCATGAGGTAATTTACGATCGCGGTGGTAGAGGACAAAGCGAGATTAATGGCGTAAAAAATCTCCACCCCAAAACCAACAAAAAAGTCGTATAGTGCTTATCAAAAAAGAAAAATAAGGCAAAAGTTTAGAAGAAGGGCTGCCATTGAGCCAGTAATAGGACATTTAAAAACCGATTTTAGAATGGCTCAAAATTATTTGCATGGAAGGGCCTCTCCTAAAATTAATGCAAATGTTAGCAGCTATTGGCTGGAATTTGAAAAAGAAAATGGAGAAGTTAAAGCTGGAACTTCTCCAGCTATTTTCTTTTTTCTTTTCAAATGATTGTAAAACAATTTTATTCTTGAGTTCGTAAGGAGCGACTAATTATAAAAATCAGTAATGATAACAAAATCGCAAAAAAACTATTGGATACTTACTGCAGTTTTTATCCTGGTAAAAATATCCCTTCACTTTGCAACCAGCACCAATTACGAATTGCACCGCGATGAAATGTTATATTTCAATATGGCCGATTACCCGGCTTTTGGGTATGTTTCCGTGCCACCTTTTACTGGATGGTTGGCCTGGCTGATAAAATCAGCTTTTGGATATTCGGTCTGGTTTCTGAGGTTATTGCCTGCCCTGGCCGGGGCGGTTTCTATGTATATTATCAGCCGGATGGTATCTGAATTGGGAGGCAAAGTTACATCGCTTATTATTGCAGAGCTGGCTTATCTTTTTTCTCCCGGTTTTCTTATTGTTAATTCTATTTTCACACCAAATGCATTTGAACAACTTTTCTGGCTGCTGATTACTTATTTCATTTTTAAAATGATTTTGGAAAATGAGCCAGGATATTGGCTGTTAATTGTTATTCTTTCTGCCTTCTCGTTTTTAACTAAATATTCACTTGTAATTTTTATAGCCGGAATTGCTATTGCATTTATTTTCAGTCCATACAGAAAAATGTTTTTTTCGAAATACCTGTATTTATCAGTACTGGTGGGTGTTTTAATTATTGCACCCAATATTATCTGGCAATACTCCCATAATTGGCCTGTTTTTCAACACTTTGATGAATTGAAACAAACACAACTGGTGAATTTTAAATTTTCACATTTTATAAGCGAATTCTTTGGCTTAAACCTTATGGCAAGTATTGTATGGATATTTGGTCTTTTATCCCTTTTCTTCTTTAAGGAAATGGCCAAATACAGGTTTATTGCCATTGGAGTTCTACTGAGTATGTTGATGTTCGTGCTGTTCAGGGGAAAGGCCTATTACCTGCTTGGCCTTATCCCGGTAATGCTTGCATTCGGGGGTTACGGCATGGAAAAATATTTGACCAGAAGGTTTAATTTAATCAACAAAGCAGTTGTTATTTTAATTTTTACAACAGGTATTGCCGCTTTGCCATTTTGCCTTCCGGTATTAAGCTTTGATGCGCTTAACCGGTATTCTGAAAAAACCGGAAATTTAAATATTTTTCCTTTTTACAGGTGGGAAGACGGAAAAATTCACCCGGTATCGCAGGTTTTTGCTGATATGACAGGTTGGGAAGAAATGGTGCAATACGTTTCCAAATCATACAAGATGCTTGATAAAGAAGAACAGAAAAATTGCACAATTTTCGCGGAAGAAAATTATGGTTATGCGGGTGCTGTTAATTTCTATGGCAAAAAATACAATTTGCCAGCAGCCATTACTTTTTTGGATAATTATACACTTTGGGCCCCCGGTGAAATACCTGCCGGCACTTTTATTTATATCAACACCCGATTGGATGATATCAAAGATTTATTTGAAAATATAACATTAACAGGAAGCGTAAACAACAAATATTTCAGGGAAAATGGGCTGTCTGTTTACATTTGCCGTAATCCGAAAGGAAATATGACGGAAATATACAGGCAACTGGCAGCGCAAAAAAAACAAAAATATTCAAGGGAATGAGTATAATTTATTATTAAATTCGGCGATTTAACCGAAATAATTTTATTTTTAACTGAAATTTAAAACTTAGGTTTATTTAATAGCAAATATTTGATAATCAAAAGTTTTATAAATCAATTAAATGAAAATCGTCGCCACAATATTCATTTTTTTCCTCTTTTGTCTTCATTTGCAAAGCCAAAATCAAAATTACGTTGATTCTTTGAATGCACGCATGAAAGTTGAAAAAACGGATTCAGTTAAAATAAACATTCTAAATGCATTAGGAAAGGAATATTGCTGGAGTGCAAATTATATCCTGGCCATTAGTCTGTCGAATGAGGCTTTGGATAAAGCGCTTAAAATTAATTATACCCGTGGGATATTGGAAGCCTGCATAAACCTTTTTAAGAGCCATCATCTGAACTGGGTAATAGGTAAAAAATATGCCGATTTGGCTATTTTAAAAGCTGAAAATTCAAAAAACAAGAAGTACCTGGCTGCTGTTTACCGCGAAATTGCAGAATATCTTTCAACCAGTAACCAGCATCATCCCGAAAATTATGCCATCAAAGCGCTTGAAATCTATGAGGAACTAAGAGATTCTGTGAATATAGCAGAAACCTGTTATAAACTTTCCGAAATTTACGCCAGCTGGGACAAATCCCTTTCGATAGGAGAACCCTTAATTGCCTTAAAATACCTGGATACATGCATGGCCATTTACAAAAAACGTGGAGATGTAAATGGAATCATGAAAACATACACTTCGTATTCTAATATTTACAAATTGTATTTCCGTGATTTTAAAAAGACGATTGAATACACCCGGAAATCGGAGGAAGAAATTGAGCGTTACCTGAAAACTGATCCGAAAAACCCTGATTACCTTACCCGTAAGCATATCGTAATTTTCCAGTGGTCAACCTATTACAGCGAAATTGAAAAAGACTATGCCAAAGCTGAAAAATTCCTAAAACTTTCCATTTCACAGGCCCTTGAAATAATGAAGGATTTTCCAATGCATCCCCTGAACAGGGGTATGTTGGGAAGTTATTACAGGCATCTGGGGCAGTTGTATTTAGAAACCGGCTCCATAAATGAGGCAGATCTTTATCTTAAAAAATATATTTACAATGAAGATACAAATAATGTAGCCGCCTTGTGTAATACCATATTAGATGTGGAGTGGATTTACAGAAACAACGGCCAGCTTACTAAAGCCTATGATTATTTGTTCAAAGTATTCAATTTGGCTGAAAAATCTTCGAATTTATGGTTTGAATGGCAGGCGAATTATTTTCTGGCTGATTTGTACCAGCTTATGGAAGAGTACGAGAAAGGCAAGAACTTTTATCTTGAATGTTATGACATCGGAAAAAAAGGGAATCATTTAGGGGCTCAAATTGTTTCGCTCAATTACGTTTCGAATATGTATTCTAAAATGTTGAAAACCGACAGTGCCCTTTATTATTGCCGGAAAGCGGAGGAACTAAATCGAAATTCGCTGATGGACAGTATCCTGTTTGTCTGGATTTTTCACAATTATGGAGGTATTTATGAAAACGCAGGGAACTATCCGGAATCGCTGAATTATTACCTGAAAGCCCTGGATATCCGCGAAACAAACCGCTGGAACCTCACCATTGAAACCCCGTATGGTTTTATTGCTTCAAACAGTTGTATTGCCAGGGTTTATTTAAAACTAAATAATTACGAAAAGGCTGAAGTTTATGTAAATAAAAGCCTGAATTCTTTTCTGTTCAACACTTATCCCGAAGTGGAGCGCGATGATTATCTGACCCTGTCAAAAATATATGAACATAAGAACCAGCCGGCAAAAGCATTTGAATTTTACAAAAAACATATCCTGCTCAAAGACAAGATTCTTTCTGACCAAAACCAGCGAAAAATACAGTTGGCCGAAATTGAAAGCATTAACAAAAGAAAGAAAGCAGAAATTGACCAGCTGAACTATAAAAACCAGCTGAATGAATCGAAAATGCAGCAGCAAAGGGCTTTGCTTTACTTTTTTGTAATTGGTCTGATAATGATTTTAATCCTTTCGGTGGTTATTTACCGTAGTTATAAAATTAAGAGCAGGGCCAACCAGCTGTTGGTACAAAGCGAACAAAAACTGCTTGAAAAAAACAAATTGCTCGTCCAGTTAAATGATGAGGTTCATGCGCAGAACGAGGAAATTACCCTTCAGAGAAATATTTTGGCCAGGCAAAATACGAAAATCACCGATAGCATAATATATGCAAGCCTTATTCAGCAGGCTTTGCTGCCTTCGGTTTCAGTTCTGGAGCAGAATTTTAAAGATAATTTCATTTACTTTAAGCCCCGCGACATTGTTGGGGGCGATTTTTACTGGTTCAAACAAATAGGACACTTTGTGTATATTGCTGTTGCCGATGGCACCGGACACGGGGTGCCGGGAGCATTTATGAGCACACTGGGCACTTCCATCCTGAATGAAATTCTAGGCAAAGATGAAATTAGACCGCCCGATGCCGTGCTGGACCAGGCCAGGGAAAAACTATTGCACAACATGAAACAGGACGGCTCCGGAAATGGCCTTGATATTGCCCTGTGCCTGATTGATACAAAGAATTTTAAACTGGATTATGCCGGGGCCAATATCCCGCTTTACATTTTCAGGGGCAACGAATACGAAATCATTAAACCAGATAAAATGCCTATAGGCCACTACCCAAAGGCGTTTGAAAAATACAGGCTTAACACGGTCCAATTGGAAAAAGGGAATTCCATTTATATCGCTACCGATGGAATCGGGTCTCAATTAGGAGGAAATGCAAATCTTAAATTCTCATCCGCGAAATTTTTAAAAATTATTTCAGCTTCTTATTCCAGGCCCATGCACGAACAGATGGCCAATCTCGCAGAATCGCTCAAGAATTGGCAAAACGGACAGGAACAGGTGGATGATATTCTTGTGTTGGGTATCCGCATATAATTTTATAGTTTAATGGTGTATTTTAGTTTATGCTTTAGAGAATTCTGATTTTACCAATGGAATTTTCACTTTACGTAATTTGATTTCACCATGAATTATCAGTTGTTTAAGACCCAAAATTCATTATTTAATGAAATAAAATTTAATTTGCTATAGTTGTAAAATAATTTTGATTTCAAATTTAACGTATTGATTCATTCGATTTTAAATGGAACAAAATTTAAGCAATGAAATCAGAAATAAAACCTGTAGCATTTAACAGATATGCGCTATCTATTTGCATTTTCTTTTTTACAATTTCCAACAGCTATTCGCAAGACGACAATAAACAGCTTCCATTTGAACTATCGGCTGCATATGGCATGTTGATGTACCAATCGGGCTATGGATTGGATAATTCGTATGGTGTTGAATTGCTTGCCGGAAAATATTTTCATCAATTGCTTAAAGTGGAAGGCGGAGTCCGAATTGGGTTAAAACCACTACAGCCTGACGTTTTTGTGCGATTATCTGCTACCAATAAATTTGGAATATGGAAACCGGTTTTTGGAATTGAAACAGGCTATTCGAACCGGATGTATTTTGAAAGCAACAGCAATCTGCTCAAGGAAACCAGGGATGCCATGACCAAAGATATGGGACATTTTTATCTGTCATCGCATACCGAAATACTATCTTTTGAATTAAAAAATCAATGGAACATCAGTTTTTTGGAAATTGATTTCGGTTCCCATTTCAAAGATTTTGGCACAACAGTCCGCTTGCAGACAAATTTTTTACGAATCCGTAAAACCCTATAAACATGACTTCAATGAAAATAATACGATTATTATTGGTTTTCTTACTTCTTTTTATATTATCATGCCGGAAAGAAATGCCTTTAATTGAAAACAAGGAAGCAGCATTGCGGGTTTCCGATTCAATTGAAGAAAGTAATGTATTCCCCTGGGTGGAGGAATTGACAGCGCTTCATTTAAATGATGTTCCGGTTGACAATACCGGGTTCCCTGCCGGGGAATTGTTTCCTTCCGATCATTTAACCCGGTCGGCAGCAGTTGGTTTTGTGGCAAATGCGCTTAAAGAAACAGGCTATATTGCAGATACGGTTGTTTTAGGAAATGAACCACAAGTGGCCTACAATGTAGTTGCAGAAAAGAAAGGAAGCCTATTCCCAAATGAAGTGGTTCTTGTGGCTTGTCATCTTGACGCTTTTTATGGAGGCGCTGATGACAATACCACGGCAGTTGCAGCTATGCTAGAAATTGCCAGGGCTGTAAAAAAGTTTTCGTTTGCGCGCACCATTCGCTTTGTTGCCTTTGATTTGGAAGAGTTTGGTTCAATTGGAAGTACACGCTATATCGAAGCAGGCTTTGCAAACGATGTGGTTTCGGCAGTAGTGATGGATTTAATCGGCTATTCATCAGAAAAAGCGGGTAGCCAAAAAAGTGTGTTTGGGGTTAAAGTACCTGACACAGGAAATTATTTATTGGTAATCGGGAACCAAAAATCAGCCGCGATTACACAACAGGTTGTAAATCTTTCGCATACTTCGAATATAGCTAAAACGGTTGGAATAGTAGCACCGGGCAACGCGAACTATTTTATCTCCTCAGTTTTTACACGAAGTGACCATGGTCTGATGTGGTACAAAGGCATTCCAGCCATTTTTTTTACCGATGGGGCAAACACGCGGAATCCAAACTATCACATGCCAACCGATTTGCCCGAAACAATTAACGAAGATTTTTTAATAGCCAATACAAAATTAGTAGCTGCCACAGTGGCCATTTTAGCGGAGGTACAGCCATGAGAAAGATTCTAATATTTATCTTAAGTGTATTTATTGGGATTAATTCTGAAGCACAAACAAAACTTAGATTTATTCCTTACTTTCAGCAGTCTGGCATGTATTATTCATCAAATCATGTAACCAGCGCTGGATATGGTTTAGGCACCGGGCTGGCCATAAACTATGGAAAGCACCTTACTGCCCAAACCGATATGAACATTTACTGGTTAAATGGAAATGCATTATCCTCCAGACTAGCTGTTGGTTACAAAAAAGATGGAAAATGGTCGCCGGCAATTTATGGCTTTTTTTCATTGATATTTGGTTCCCACACCGAAGTGCTTTATGAGGATGGTAAACGCCCTGAAATGCCTGTTGCTGTTGTCGGCGTTCGAATAGCACCCCTGCGTTTTGAGAATGACAAAGGATTTGTCTCCATTTTAGAATATAACTATGGAATTAGCCGAAATAAAGGCAGAATCAATGAACTGTCTCTGGTTGCACTGGGAATCAGGTTTTAAGTCAATAATTTCTAATAACAACTCAATTGTACTACCGGCCTATTTTACAATTGCATACAGCTTTTAGACAGATAATGTTTTGGATTTATAAATCATCAATTATATCCCAATTAGCGCACTATAATAAATCAAAATTATTGTATAATCCAGGTAATGAAGCAATTGAAGTATAATTATAACACGCTAAAACATTGAAAATTCAACGGGTTAAAATCAGGATTCAGGAGTTGAAAAACGTCATTCACCAATTATTATCAGAATAATCCATGAAATTTTGAATTAATTTGTACTAAAATCATCTAATTCAGTTTCATATGAAAAAGCTTTTTATCCTATTTCTTTTGGTTCCTTTTGCTTTAAATGCCCAGAAAAACTATTCTGCTATTATCGATAGCTTTATGAAGGCCGAAGTTGCAGTTAACAACTTTAATGGCAATGTACTGGTTGCCAAATCAGGAAATATTGTTTTCCAGAAAGCTTTTGGTTACCGGAATTTTTACACAAAGGAATTGCTTGATAATCAATCTGTTTTCGATCTGGCTTCTATCTCCAAACAATTTACTGCAATGGGGATATTATTATTGAAAGAGAAAGGTAAATTATCACTTTCGGATAGTCTCCGGAAATTTTTCCCTGAACTTCCATACAATCAAATCACAATAAAGCATTTACTTACACATACTTCCGGCCTTCCGGATTATATTGATCTGATGGAACAAAAGTGGGATCGTAAAAAAATTGCCTTTAATAAAGATGTGATTGTACTTATGGCCAAAGAAAAACTGCCCGTTAACTTTAAACCGGGCGAAAAATGGGAATATTCAAATACCGGCTATATGTTATTGGCGTCAATTATCGAAAAGGTTTCGGGAAAATCATTTAATGAATACATGAAATCCAACATATTTAAACCCCTGGGTATGAAAGATTCCAGGGGATATAACACCAGGCGTTCAAAACCTGAAAAAATCCCGGATTATGCCTACGGTTTTATTTATTCTGACAGTTTAAAAATGTATATTCTTCCCGATAGTATTGCAAAATACGATGCAGTCAGATATTTGGACGGGATACAGGGCGACGGCACTATTAATTCCACCACCGGCGATTTATATAAATGGGACCGGGCTTTAAAAAGTCACAAATTATTGAGCGATTCACTCCAAAATGAAATGCTTTCGAAGCAAGTGGCACTTTATGGAGGATTTGCCCATTATGGATATGGGGTTATGATTAACAACGACCAGTTTGGAACTTCTGTTTCCCATTCGGGAAGCTGGCCAGGTTACACACATTATATGATAAGATACCTCGACACCGACATCACCATTATTGTTTTATGCAACAAAATTGGCAGTCCCGGCACAGTTTCGAGTGGAATAGCCCAAATCATGAATGACAAATCCTTTGATTTTGCTTATATCCATAAAGAAATTTCTACTGATACCTCCTTTGTAAAAAAATGCGTGGGGAATTTCTTTTTTCCAAATGCCGGTCCTGCCGAAATTAGCGAAAAAAATGGACAGCTAATCCTGAAAATATATGGAGGCAGAATAGTTGAATGTAAAGCAGAATCAAAAAATAAGTTTTTTTATATTGATCCGATAAACAGATCTGTAGCAACCCTTGAATTTGTAACTGATGAGGTGGGAAATGTTCAAAAAATAATACATACATTGAACTACATAAAAACAGAGATAAAGAATTAAGAAAACCAAAATTTAATCAAAAAAAATAGCTCTTTTTTAGATGCCGAAAGATTGTATTATCATTCTTGGTTAATATGCTTAATATCAAAATATTTACTTAATGACATAAGGTAATAAGGTTGGTTGTTGTTGTACATAAATATGCTACTAAGGTTTAAGAAATTGAAAATAAGGTTAATATGCGTGATAAAACCTTATTTTCAGAAATAGACCTTAGTAGATTAAAGTATAAGAAATAGATAATACCTTATTGCCTTATTATTCATGCAATTACAATAAATTAACAATCAATTGGAAAAGAGCCAAAAAAATAATGAAATTGAAAATTAACATTAGTCAGAATCAATCATAAAATAAAGCAAAATGATGCAAATCGAATTCATCGAAAACAAAAGCCCAAAGCAGAAACCCAACCAGAACAATCTGGGATTTGGGCAATATTTTACTGATTATATGTTTGAAATGGACTACCTGCCCGAAGAGGGTTGGGTAAATCCTGCAATAAAACCATACGGTCCAATAAACATTGAACCTGCGGCTATGATATTTCACTATGGACAATCGGTTTTTGAAGGCTTAAAAGCTTATAAGACAGTATATGATGAAATCATACTGTTCCGTCCCTATAAAAATATCGAACGCCTGAATAAATCGAACGTTCGTATGTGCATTCCTAAACTTGATGTGGAATTTGTTATTTATGCAATAACTCAGCTGGTTAAATTAGAAAAAGCGTGGATTCCAACTTCAGAAGGTACAAGTTTGTACATCAGGCCATTTGTTTTTGCTACCGATTCTTGTGTAGGAGTGCGGCATTCGAACAATTACAAGTTTATGATTATTTTATCTCCGGTGGGTGCTTATTATCCCGAAGGATTTAATCCTATCAGGATATTTGTTGAGCAAAACTATGTGAGAACAGTTAAAGGTGGAATTGGCGAGGCAAAAACTGCAGGAAATTACGCTGCGAGTATAAAGGCACAATACGAAGCCAAAAAGCAAGGTTATTCCCAGGTATTATGGCTGGATGGTGTTGAACACAAGTATGTTGAAGAAGTCGGGGCAATGAATATATTTTTCAAAATTGGGGAAGAAATTGTAACTCCTCAGTTGAATGGTAGTATTTTGGAGGGCATTACACGGGCTTCGGTGATCGAATTGCTCAGAACCTTTGGATATCAGGTAACTGAGCGTAAAATTTCAATTGATGAAATTGTAAAATCACAACTTGAGGGTAATTTAACAGAGGTTTTTGGTACAGGCACAGCGGCTATTATATCACCTGTTGGTGAAATTTGGCTCGAAGGGAAGAAATTTGTTATTAACGAAGGCCAGGTAGGTAATGTATCTTTAAAACTATATGATAAATTGACAAAGTTACAGACGGGTAAAATAAAGGATGAATACGGATGGACAATAAAAATATAAAAAAGCAGTCACTGTTGCCTGGGTTTAAAAAGCAATTTCTTCCATCCACTTTTCAATTTTTAAATGTTGATTTCATTTATCAGTAATTTGTATGAGACTTCATTATCAATAGGTTTGGAGAATTTCAGCTAAAGTTCAAATGTTTATTATTAAACTTACTAATATAGAAAGGACTAAATCATGAAAACATCAGCACTTTTATTCAGAAGTTTAGCCGGTATTGCTACAGTTTTTGTCTTGCTGTTTTTAAGTGCCGGCAGGTTCGACTATTGGCAGGGTTGGCTTTATTCAGTCTTTAGTATCCTGATGATTCTAATGAATTACCTGGCCATGAAAGGAAATCCTGAACTTATTTCAGAACGTTTTAAACCCGGCAAAGGCATGAAATGGTGGGACAAATGGTTTTTCAGGCTTTCGGCACCGGTTTATTTTGCAATGCTGATAGTGGCAGGCCTCGATTCCGGACGCTTCCAATGGTCGCCTGCTTTTGACCCGGAAATTTATGTTGCCGGAGCTGCACTTAGCCTTTTGGGACAGGGAATATTCACACTTGCAAAGAGGCAGAATCACTACTTTTCAAGCGTGGTGCGCATTCAAACCGAAAGGGGACATATTGTTTGTGACACTGGCCTTTACAGAATTGTCCGCCATCCTGGTTACATGGGGTCAATTCTGTCCAACCTTGGCCTTCCGCTCCTGCTTGGTTCCATGTGGTGTTTCATCCCTACAATTTTTTCGATAATTTTAATCCTTATACGCACGTGGTTAGAAGATCAGACATTGAAGGCAGAACTTGCCGGATACATAGAATATTCTGATAAAACCCGGTTCAGGATACTGCCTTTTATCTGGTAATTATTGGGCAGCCTTTGAAATTTAAATGATCATGATATATCATTCCAGGCAAAATTAATTTTTAAAGTCCTTAATTTGTTCATCACCTTATGAATGATGCAATAAAAAAATACCCGGTTCAAAATCCTTTGCTAAAGAATTTCATTAAGTTTTTCTGGGAGCTTCGAATAGAAAATGCCCGGCTGAATCACAAAATAATTCCCCAAAGAAACATTAACCTTCGGTTCAATCTGGGCGAAACCCCTCAATACCTTAGTTCGAATGGACAGGAACACCGGCTTGAAAATGTTTACTTTTCGGGCTTACACGATCAATACCGGAATACACACCTTGTTCAAAACGGAAAAGTGCATGTGATGGGTGTTTGCTTTTTTCCCGATGCATTTTATCCTTTTTTTAAAATACCAGTTTCGGAGTTCAAAAATCAAATTCTGGGAGCAGGAGAAATTGGATTTAAACTGGCAAATGCAATTGGCTACCAATTAAAAGAAGCAGACAATATAACGGTGAGGTTGGCCATTCTTGAAAAAGAGCTGGCTTTATTGCTTGTAAATTACAATCTGGCGGATGGAAACTTCCGGAAAATTTTCAATGCATTGAAACAAAGCGAGAATTCAATTCAGATTAGCAGTTTTTGTGACCGTAACAATATCGGGGTGCGAAGCCTGGAACGCATGTTCAATAAATATGTTGGTGTATCGGCAAATACATACAGCACGCTTAACCGGTTTCACAACAGTATGAACCAGCTTCTTTATACCGGTTACTCCAAATTGTCTGACCTGGCTTACGACAATGGTTATTTCGACCAGATGCATTTTATTAAGGAATTTAAGCGTTTTGCAGGTAACACACCTAAAAGTTTCATTCAGCAAAACAATTCCATTCTACAAATTGGAAAAATTACCTGACTGACGTATTTATACTATTTCGCCAGCACTATTGCAATTAATTTTGGTTTCATAAATTTTAAAACAATTAATTATGAAAACAACTATTATTACAGAGTTTGTAAAAATCGAAGCATTACAAACAACAAGCGATGAGCAACTTATAGCAAAAGCAGATATCATTAACGATTTTCTGCAAAAGCAGGATGGTTTTATTGATGCAGAACTGGTTAAAGCCGTTGAAGGCAATGTCTGGCATTTTATTTACCACATCGAAAATTTTGAAAAGCTGAAAGCCGTTGGCGAAAAACTGCGCAACAATAAAATGTTCGACCATATTACTCCGCTTATAGTTCCCGGAAGCCTTAGTGTTAAGTTCTTTCAGCAATTGAAGAAATGGTAATTCGAAATATATAATTCGCTCACCAATTTCAACCCGATTTTTTAATGCTTCAAGTCTAAAAAACTGTCATTTAACCAGATAAAATTGAGGTTTTTGTAGCTGACTATTAGTTTTAAATCAAAATATCAAACCCAGTCAGCTATGAAAACCCAAAATTTAAATTGCCGCCTGAAATCCAGGCGAACCGTATTCTCAAACTTTAGCAGTCTTATTATTTTAAGCTTGCTATTGAATATGAATCTTGCTTTTTCGCAGAATAACTCAACTCCGGATACTTTAAACACCTTGCCATTAAAGGAAAACAAAGTTCAAAAAGAGAAGAAATTCAAAATGACCACGCTCACTTTTGGTGGAAATGGTTTATTGTGGACCAAAGTAAATGATCAATCTACAATAATGACAGGTGGAAGGGGCTCAGCTACTTTTAACAACCGCTATACCATTGGCGGAGGTGGTTGGGGCATGCCCAAAGGTATTGAAATTGAAAGTAGTGAACCCGGAACTTATGATTTTGTTAAAATGGGCTACGGTGGACTTGAGTTTGGTTATATCCTTTTACCCGGCGAAAAACTGAATATTGGCACAAACATTTTGATTGCAGGTGGCGCAGTTTTTAAAGAATCGGTGCCCGAATCGGATGAGAAAGGATTTAAAATGTTTCCGGTGCTCGAGCCTGCTTTGTATGGACAGATTTCATTGGGTAATATGTTTCGGTTAGAAGTTGGTGCAAGCTATAGATACATAACGGGCACAAACCTTTCGTATATTTCAGATAAAGACATGAGTGGCTTTTCCGTACACATTGGTTTGCTAGTAAAAGCCTGTAAATGTAATCAATAGCTTTAAATTCCAAAACTATAATCTAATGGAAAACAAAACGAAAAATAGGATTTCTATTAAAAAAATCTTTAGAAAAGCGCTAAAAATGTTGTTGATTTTATTTTCACTATTCATAGTGAGTACAATTATTCTGCTAACTTCAATATGGATAAAAAGTCCTGGAAAACCGGAACCGTATATCGATAAAAATGGAAACACAATTAAAGAAAGCATTTCAGAAAAAGTATTTGTGAATATTGGTGGCGTAAAACAGGGTATGTTCATAAAAGGAAAAAATATGAATAATCCTGTGCTGCTTTATGTTCATGGTGGTCCGGCATTTCCGAATTATTTTCTGATTGATAAATTCAAGCCGGGACTTGAAGATTATTTTACAGTATGCTATTGGGAACAACGGGGCGGGGGACTTTCCTACACCCCCGAAGTTAGTCTGGAAAGTATGAATTTCAATCAATTAACTTCCGATGCAATAGAAGTTACCAATTATTTACGGAAACGTTTCAATAAAGAAAAAATTTACATCATGGCACATTCTGGTGGAACCCCAATTGCTTTGCTTGCAGTACAAAAAGCCCCGGAATTATTTTATGCTTATATTGCAATGGCCCAGATAAGCAATCAAAAAGAATCGGAAAAAATTGCCTACAAATATATGCTTGAAAATTATCAGAAAACAGGCAATCAGGAAATGGTAAATGAATTGAAAAAATATCCGGTCTTAGAATCGGAATCAGATATTGTAACATTTTATAAATCAGCAATTCGCGACCAATCCATGCACGAATTGGGAATTGGAGCCATGCACAGTATGAAATCCGTATTTTGGGATATTTTTATTCCGGTTTGGACTTGCAAAGCTTACACAATGAGAGAGAAAATAAATATCTGGAAATCGAAATTTTCGTTTCTGCCAAAAACAAATCTGATTAACGAAATGTTTGCAACCGATTTCTCAGCAAAGGTTCCCAGGCTTGAAATACCTGTTTATTTTTTTAGTGGAAAATACGATTTAACAGTAAATATTAATTTATCGAAAGCCTATTTTGAGAAGTTGGAAGCACCTGTCAAGGTTTTTTACACCTTTGAGAATTCAGCACACAGCCCCATTTTTGAAGAACCAAAAAGGGTAAAAGAAATTATGGAAAAAATTTGTTCGGCTCATTGATTAAAGTGCCTTATTTTTATATTGGTAAAATGAAATTGGATATAACTTTCTTAAAACAGTAAAATATTAAACAATATTATTTTTAAACACATAATAATTAATACGATGAATAAAAATATTGAATTATTAAAACAGTTGTATTTTTCATTCTCAAAAAAAGATATTGCTGCAATATTAGAATTATTGAGCGATGATGTGGAATGGAGCGAGCCTGCCAATCCTTTCAATCCTTGTGGTGGAACAAGAAAAGGACACGACGGATTTCTCGAATGGTTAAATATTGGAAAAGATGCAGAAGAAATATTAATACTTGAACCAAAGCGATTTCTTGTTGATAATGATTCAGTTGCAGTAATAGGTTATTTAAAGGTTCTTGCAAAACCAACTGGTAAAATCTATGATTCAGACTTCGTTCATTATGCAGTAATTAAAGACGGTAAAATCTGCAAATTTCAGGAGTTTTTTGATACTTATATTGCAGGCGAGGCTTTTAGATAATATGAAAATTGAAATAATAAATCTAAGATATTTTCAACAGCTTTAAAATGGTTGGTATTAAGAAGTTTTCTTCAGAAAATTTTTTGATTACAATTGCAGTAATTGTAAAACTAATACTGCAACTAATTGCCACAGCCAATTCCGGTTATCACGGTGATGAATTGCTCCACATTGAAGCCGGAAGGCACCTTGCTTTTGGTTATATGGATTTTCCGCCGGTAATAAGCTTTTTGGCGTGGATTCAGAATTTTTTTCAATCCGATTCGCTGTATATCAATCATTTGTTCAATTATATCAATTCCATATTGATAGTTATACTCAGTGGCTTATTAACCATTCAAATAGGAGGAAAACATTGGGCTGTGCTTATTACCATGCTCTGTTTGCTTTTTTCTCCGGGTTTTGGTGCTTCTCAGTATCTTTTTCTCCCAACTGCTTTTGAACAAATCTTTTGGCTGGGGTTTATTTATTGTATTGTTAACTATTCAATTACAGGAAATGCCAGGAACATTATTTTTGCTGGTATTGTGGCCGCTTTTGGTTTTTTAAATAAATATGGAATACTATTTCTGTTTGGTGGATTTGTGATTTCATTAGTATTCTTCAAGAGAGAATTGTTAAAGCAAAAGCAAACTTATATAGCCTTGATTTTATTTATCTTACTCATTTCCCCAAATTTATTCTGGCAAATACAAAATGGATTTCCTGTTTTTGGTCATTTTTCCGAATTGTACAAAACCCAGTTGGATAAACATTCATTTGCAGATGAAATGTTGACGCTGGTATTGTTCCTGAATCCCCTGGCATTTCCGGTTTGGGCGACTGCATTGGCAATTTTACCTTTTACAAAAAAATTCAGGGATTACCGTTTACCGCTTTTCACTATGTTTATCGCATTTTCACTACTGGTTTTGGCCAAAGGCAAATCATATTATTTTGCTCCGTTGGTACTTGGTTTAATTCCTTTTGGCGCAGTTTATTTTGAGCAATTGTTTGAAAAAAGAAAACTCTTTCTAAAAATCTATTTACCAATGGCTGCCATTGCAGGAATGGTACTTTTACCCCATGGTATTCCTGTTTTAAAATTAAACACATACCTCAACACATTCAATCTGAAACCCAATAAAGACAATAAAATTCCTTTGATGTTCGAAAATTATTACGCCAACGAAAACTGGAAAAGAATTTTACCGGCGGTAAATAAAACATATTCAAACCTTTCTGATAAGGATAAAAAGAATTGTCTGATTTGGGGCCGTCATTATTCCATGGCTGGCGGTATCAATTTGATGGGAGCAAAATATCATTTGCCAGAAGCCTTTTCGTTTCACAGTTCATTTTATTCCTGGGTTCCTGAATTCTCTAAAGATGTGGTTGTTATTGCCATAAGCGAATCGAACTGGGATAAAGTGCTTTGGGAGCAATATTTTTCGGAAGTGGAAGAAATTCAGGTAGTTGAGAATAAATATGCATCGGAACCAAACTGGTACAATTACCGCATTTTCCTTTGTAAAAAAGCAAAATACGATTCAGTCAGGCTTAAAAAACTGTTCGAAAAGGAAATATTTTAGCTACAAGTCCCAAAAACTGGCAAAACGTTCAGGAACAGGTAGATGATATTCTTTCCATTGGTATAAGACTTTAAGTATTAAAAATAAGTTCATTCCACAGACAGTTAATCCTGTTGTAAAATGCATTTAAACAGATCGTTTGCAGTTCTTTAATAATTCCAGCTTTTCTTTCACATTCTGGAAATTTACCCTTTTTTAAACCAAGTATTTATCCACTATCGGATTACAGACATTCATGAGCCAATTCCCGGCATTTAACTATTATTATTTTATCCTGTTGCGGACAATCGCCAGATTTGTTGTAAATAAATAATACAATTCATCTGAATCTTATAAGAATTTAAAATACAAACAATTAAAAAGTACTACAATGAAAACAACAATTCTATTCTTATTCATTACCGTTCTGTTATCGGTAAATGCTTTTGCACAAAACGAACCGGAGAACAAACAACCTCAGTCTCTGTTAGGCGGCGATTCTAAAATAACAGGGTGGTTTGTAAGCATTGACAATTCATTTTCCAGGCTTCATGATAAAAATGTGAATATGCCGGGTTTCAGCTTTGGAATGAACATGAACCGCACTTTTCAGTTGGGACTTACAGGCAAATCGTTCAGTTGGTACGAAACCAGCCTTAAATATGATGATCTTTATGATGAACCCTGCTACCTGACCGGCGGATACGGAGGTATGTATTTCAATATTGTGCCCCAGTCAGGAAAAGTATTGCATGTTTCCATTCCGGTAATTATTGGTGGTGGAACAGCTGACTATATCACAGTAGCCGAATATCCCGAAACCGACGACGGAGAAATAGAAATGGAAAGAAGAAAGCTTGAACAAATTCCATTTTTTGCTTTTGAACCAGGCGTAAACCTTGAAATGAATATCACAGGTTTTATGAAAATCTATTCGGGTGTAAGCTACAGGCTCCTTTCAGGTGCAAATTTAAGCAGCCAGTCGAAAAACGGATTAAATGGCCTGAACATTAAATTGGGTATACAATTCGGTAAATTTTAAGTAAGTGTAAGAAATACTGATAAATACGCTGAAATTTTAGCTTCACAAAAAGTTTTCGATTTTAAAACACGTGCAGTATGAAAACCAGTACTTATAAATTCGGAATTCAATCGGTTTGGATAAATTTGATTGGCATAATAACGTCGGGCTTAATTTTCCCCGGACTAACCGCTATTTGGTTTCCACAGCCTGAATGGCAGGGTCCGTCGCTTTTTATTACACATTTTCACCCTGTGCAGACTGCCACCTATTTTTGTGGGTTTTTACTGGTAATTGGCTCATTATTAAGTTTTACAGCATTGTTTTACGAAGCAAAAGATGAACAAAAGGTTTGGGCTCAGTCTGCCCTGCTTATCAACCTGCTTTTCAGTGGCATAGTGGTTATCAATTATATCATACAAACAACCTATGTTCCTTTTCTTGCAAAAAACAACCCTCCGGAAACTGCTGGTTTATTGCCTTGTTTTTCTATGTCGAACCCTGGTTCATTTGCCTGGGCGCTCGAAATGTATGGCTGGGGCGGAATTGGACTTTCGTACATTTTAATGGCAACTGTTTTTAAGGATGGAAGGTATTCGAAACCCCTTAAAAAACTGTTCACCTTAAATGGTATTTGCAGTATTGGCGCTGCTTTTATGACTTCGGTAGACATGAAATGGATATTTTCTGTTGCCGGTTTTATCTCGCTGGTTGTGTGGAATTCTTTGGTTTTAGTTATTGATATTCTGCTCATTAAGTACTTCAGGTTCAGATTAATTCAGCATAATTAAAATGCAACGGAAGTACATTTAACCGAACCCGCTAGAAATACTATAGGGTTGAATATTTAAACTAATAATGTTTTAACAGAACTTTTACCTATGATTTTCCCATTTATATTTTGATATTATAGCAAAGATATATCTCTTGAAACTGGCTTGAAAGCGACAAAACAGGTATGACAGCCTCGTCAGCAAAATCCCCCCAATGATTAAAAGTTTGACTGGCTGTTAATTTCCTGTAAAGGTTTAAAAACCAAACATCTTTCGGGTCAGTTTCATTTTTTTCCACCTTATTTTAATCAATTCCTTTAAAATAGAATCTGACTTTTTAATAATGCCAGTTATTTATAGAACTGAAATACACTGGGGTCAGCTAATAAATGAAGCCACTACGGGCTTTTGTCATTAAAATATATCCAAAATTAAATTCCGAGGCATCAACCGCGAAAATCAGTCATTCAATTACTTAATTTATGATTTGCCGGGCAACCGATGCAATTTTGAATCAATAAAAAAAAGAAACTATGAATTCAAAAGTATTATTGGCAGTTATAATGTTAATGAACGTTGTATTTGCCGGGCTGGCAGAAAAAAGAAATGAATTTGCCGGTCAGGGAACCCTTATGGGTAAGGTTACAGATGCATCAAGCGGTGAACCAATGGAATATGTTACATTGGCTTTGCGCTCTTTAAGCGATTCTTCGGTGGTTTCGGGTTCAGTTACCGATTCGGAAGGAAAATTCGAAATCAAAGGAATTGAAAATGGAAAGTACTTTCTTGAAATTAATTTTCTTGGTTTTGAGAAAAAAATTATTTCATCCATAGTTATTTCAAAACAATCCGGCAAAATTGACCTGGGAAATATTGAACTTCGTCCGGTAGACACTAAATTAAACGAAGTAGTTGTTACCGGCGAAAAAGCTAAAATAGAATACCAGTTGGACAAACGCATTGTTAACGTGGATAAAAACCTCGAAGCACAAGGTGGTAACGCGGTAGATGCACTCGAAAACACGCCTTCGGTACAGGTAGATGCACAAAGAAATCTTACCCTTCGCGGAAGTTCTGATTTTGTTGTGTTAATTAACGGAAAACCCACTGTACTAAAAGGCAGTGATGCTCTTAAACAGTTGCCGGCAAACGCTATCAAGCAAATTGAAGTAATTACAAATCCATCGGCCAAGTACGATGCGGATGGAAATGCCGGGATTATTAACATAATTCTGAAAAAGGACAAATCGCAAGGTCTTAACGGTAGCATTAACGCCACAGCCAGTTTCAATGACAGACAAAGTGCAAATGTGCTTTTTAACTACAGGAAAAACAAACTAAACTTTTTCGGCGGAATCGACTATGCTGACAATCTTTATACAAATACTATTGAAATAAACAATATTACCATCCGCCCGGAAGGAAACCTTTCTATTTACGAAGATATTTATCAGTTTAACTACAATCAGAACAAATCGCTGAAACTGGGATTTGATTACGATTTGAATGATAAAAACTCCTTTTCTATATCTGCAAGTGCCGGGCGTAAAGGATTTGACCATGGTTCGGATGCCAATATGCACTTTTGGGACAATTCCGGAACCGATGATTTCAGCGTAAGCAACAATTATATGGGCGTTACCGGCGATGTTTTGGATATTACTGCAGATTATTCCTATAAAATTGCCGAAAACCACGATTTAAGGATTAGTGCAGTGTATGGCTCCTGGAGCGGATTGGATGATTTAACACTGGTTGTGAATGAAACTGATAACCAGTATAATCCTGTTTCACTAAGCTCGCAGTTAAATTATACCAAGGATAATTTTAATTACCAGTTTCGTGCAAATGTTGATTATACCAAACCATTTAAATCCGGAAAACTTGAAGCCGGGTTGCAATATCGCTACGAATACAGGATGGAGGATTTTGTTTACAATAATTACGATATTTCAACAGGCGGATGGGTTGAAAATGATGAGTATTCGTATTACCTGAACTACTACAACGATATTTATTCGGGATATGCCACCATTTCGGGTAATCTGAAAGGCTTTAATTATCAGCTGGGTTTACGGACTGAGTTTTTTAACAGAAATATTTACGTGGACACAGAAACCGATCCGTATTTATACGATAAATTTATGCTTTATCCAACACTTCACTTTTCAAAGCAGGTAAAAGAAAAGCACCAGTTTCAGCTGAGCTACGGAAGGCGCATTAACCGTCCACAGCCCTGGTTACTAAATACAACTCCTTTTTATGTTGATCCGAACAACATTTTTATGGGAAACCCAAATCTTAAATTCGAGTATGTGGATGCTTTTGAATTTAATTACAGGGTTGGCTTAAAAAAAGTAAGCTTGTCCACACAAACTTATTTGCGAAACACAACAAATGCTTTTACAGCCCTTAGATTGATGGATGAGAACGGTATAATGACCCATCTGCTGGTAAATGCCGAAAACCAACTTTCGGTTGGACTTGAACAAAATGTTGATATAGAACTTTTTAAATGGTGGAAATTAAGTGCAAATGTTAACGTATACAATTATAAATTAAGGACTTTGATTTCAAATTCAGAAAAAACCCAGCAGGTAAATACCTGGGACGGAAGGCTGGTTTCGGGGTTTAATTTTAAAACTTCAACACGCGTTCAGGCAACAGCCTATTACCGTGCCAAAGGTGTTGATGCCATGGGCGAAACATCTGGTATTTACACCATTAACCTTGCAGTTAACCAGGGATTTCTTAAAGGAAAACTTAACCTGGGCATTACCGGGCAAAACCTATTTAACACTTTAAAATTTGATTATACGGTTAAAACCGAACAATTCGACAATTGTTACTCCATCACTGAAGAAGGGCCTATTGTTCTATTTAATTTGTCCTACAATTTCAATAATTTTCAGCAAAAAAACCGTGGTCGCAACGATGATATCGATTTTAAAGGAGGAGGAGGTTTTTAGGCAATCATCAGATAATTAAAGAATTAAAGTAATAAAAGTGATCCTGAATTTGTTTTAAAAAAGGGGTTGTATCAAAAGTAAAAAAGATACAGATATCCTTAAATCAGGTCGGTTTATTTAGAATGAATATAAATTAAGTGCCATATTGAAATGTGCTGATATTTAGCACATTGTGATTAATTGTAATTCATTGAATATCAAAGGCTAGTGATGTTACACGTGAAACAATTTGCTGATATACAAATATTTAGTATCTTTAAATAAAAAAAGCGATGCCAAAGTTTAAAGATTATAAACAAGGACAACAAGCAAGTCTCTTTCCATTGGACATATCTGCCCTTGTGCCCCAAAACCATTTGGTCAGGCAGATTGATTTGGTTATTGACAGGATCCAGACAGGTAAGTTACAAACACCTTTTTCCGAAAATGGGGCATCATCTTATCATCCCAAGATGATGCTTAAGGTTATCATCTATGCATATTCAACAAGGAATTATTCCAGCCGTAACATAGCAGCCTTGTTGAGGCAGGATATAACTTACATGTGGTTGTCAGGCATACAGACACCTGACTTTAACACAGTTAACCGGTTCCGTTCAGTATATCTCAAAGATGTAATAGAAGATGTTTTTTCGGAAGTATTGCTTTTTTTGCACGAGCACGAATTTATAAAGTTTGAGAATTATTTTGTAGACGGCACCAAATTAGAAGCAGATGCAGGAAAATACAGCTATGTTTGGAAAAGTAACACTGAACGCTACAAAGCTGCAGTGCAGGCAAGGGTAAAAGCATTAATGGGGGAAATAGAAAAACTGAACGAGCTTGAAGACAAGTTATATGAAAAGAAAAATCTTCCGGAACTAGGGGAACAGAGCAATATCAATTCAAAGCAAGTGGAAGAACTGGCCCAAAACATCAACAGGAAACTTGAAGAAAAGCAGGGTGAAATAAAAAAAAACGAAGCCAGGAAAATAAAGGGCAAAATCACACAACTTATTAAAGAGAAAGAAAATTTAGAAAAGTACCAGGAGCAGGAATCAATTTTGGGACAGAGGAACTCATACTCAAAAACAGATCATGGTGCCAGTATGATGCGCATGAAAGGTACCGATGAGCTACGCCCTGGGTATAATGTGATAGCAAGCAGCGAAAACCAGTTTGTAACCAATACAAGTGTAGGTCAAAATGCATCAGATTCTGTTTGTTTCCCCGAACATTTAAAGAAGAATATTAAGCGTGGAGAAAAGTTTGTTCCTGCAAATTTTGTCGGAGATGCAGGTTTTGGCAGCGAAGAGAACTATGAAGCCTTGGAGCAAGCCTCCATCAAAAGTTACCTTAAATTCCAATCGTTTCATCAGGAATCTCAAAAGGAACACAAAAAAGATATTTTTCATAAGGATAATTTTGAATATAACAGCGATGGGGATTTTTATACTTGCCCAAACAAAATGAAACTGGCTTATAGGGAAACCATAGAGAAAAGAACAATTAATGGTTACACACAAACCATCAAAATATACGAGGCTGAAAACTGCGAAGCATGCCCGCTCAAAGAGCAATGCACAAAAGCCAAGGGCAACCGCACAATACAAGTTAACCCTAACCTTGAAAGGCATAAAGAAATAGCAAGACAAAACCTCAATTCCGATAAAGGGATAGAATTAAGAAAACAAAGGGGCTGGGAAATTGAAACCTTTTGGGCCGATTTAAAATATAATCAAAAATATAAAAGGATAAGGTTAAGAGGCCTTGAAAAAGCAGAGCTTGAGATAAACTGGCTGGCTATCAGTTATAATCTGAGAAAAGCACATCAAAAGTTAATTAATAAAGCTGCTTAAAAACAAAAATCAGGGGGGAAACTATGAGATAAGTAAAATAAATATAAAAAGGGGCATCATTTGAAAATTTCGCTTAAAAAGCGAATAGTTAACATCAATTTCCAATTTCTTGGTGAATCAAATTCTGAATCACTTTTGATACAGCCCCTCGATAAAACTAACTGAAATATTGGGCTTTAGCCAAAAAAATATCAAATTAATTTACTTTTCTGAGCATAAAAAAAATACCTCAAACCATGAAAACCAATTTAAAATCACCCATCGGACTTAACCCTTTAGGGATTGGCCCGAAAATTATGAAACCGGCGCTTCCTTTTATTCTTATCGCAATTTTAGCTGGGTTCTGGTTTCCCGAAATATTTTCTTTCCGGGTAAAAAATGAGTATCTCCTGGTGGCAGGAATTATTCTGCTTTCCATGGGTATTATTGCGTACATTGCCACATTGGCAAAGTTTGTCAAAGAATTCCCACACGGAAAACTGATTACCACCGGTACATTTGCTGTTTCACGTAACCCTTTGTATGCCAGTTGGATAATTTTTATTCTTCCGTCTCTTGTGGCACTTACCAATAACTGGCTTTGGTTTTTGCCTGCTTTTGCCATGTACATTGCATTTATTTTGAATATTAAAGAAGAAGAAAATGCACTGAAAGAGATATTCGGAACCGAATACCAGGAATACTGTAAAAAAGTAAACCGGCTTTTTGGTTTTTCTTGTACAAAAAAATGTTAATCAGATTAATACAAAACTCAATTTCTAAATAGTACTATAAATCAATAAAATAAAAAAAATGAAAACCTGTGTTTTGTTCGTTTTGTGTATGCTTTTGTTTTGGCTGGCTTGTGAGCCGGACAAAATGATGGCTCCGATAACCATTGAAAATGTTGATTTGGCCATTGTTGCCGATGGCACTTATACAGGTGAATATACGGATGAAAAATCCGGAGAAATGTCTGAAGTAGAGGTAGTTGTAAAAGATCACGTCATCCTGTCAATTGTAGTTTTAAAGCGAATTACTACGCCGGTTGGTAAAAAGGGCGAATACGTTATTACACAGGTTTTAACCGCCCAATCGCTTGATGTTGACGGAATTTCAGGAGCTACCATGACCAGTAACATAACCTTAAAAGCCATTGAAATGGCCTTGAAGAAAGGGATACAACCATGAAAAAAAATATTTTGATATTCGCGGCCGTCATTTTAAACCTTGTATTGTTACAAGGCAGACTTTATGCGCAAAATGATACTTTGGTCAGGAAAAATAATGTTTACGCTGAATTACTCGGCCCTGCCGGAGTTTATTCCTTAAATTACGAAAGAATTTTGCTTAGTCAGGGCCGGTGGTTTAACCTGGCTGCTGGTGCTGGTTTTTCAGTATATAATAACTTTACTTTCGATTTTCCGGTAAGGGCGGTTTTACTGGCCGGGCCCAAATCGCATAAACTTGAACTGGGCGGAGGGTTTGAACCTGAATTTTATTCAAATAAAGAATATGGTTCAAGTAGCCAAACCATTTGGTTTTTAAAAATTGGCTACCGTTACCATAAAAAAACCGGGGGCCCCTTATTGGGATTTGCCATTAACCCTTTGTTTTATCCCGGAACCGACTGGAAACAAACATGGGTAAGCATTGATTTAGGCTGGAATTTTTAAATTTTCAAAAATGAAACAAACATGATTAAAATAATAATTTATCACACACGATAATTATTATTTTAAACATGTGGTTCCATCTGACCTTAGATAAACAACTTTTATTCGCAATGCTCATGAAAAAAGTTCTCATGAACGAAGTGAACGGCGAAGCCCTCACTGAAAGTAATAATTAAAAATAAACAGATGAAAAAACAATTTATTCAGGAAGTAAAAAACGGCTTTAAACAACAAACAGAAGAGCCAAAAGTTATCAAAAATGAAGATATTGCCCATCTTCCCGAATTGGTAAAAAAATACCTCCATTTTGTTGGGGTGGTTGGCAAGGAGAATGTTTATAATATGAAGGTCAGTTTTTCGGGCCGGTTACGAGGCGCACCCGAAGCCCCCTGGATGAAGATGAAAGCGATACAGTACAGCTTTTTTAAACATGCAATAAGGTTGTTCTACATAAAAGCTTATAAAGCAGGAATTCCGGCTTTCGGTTTGCATATTTTTAAAAATGGAAAAGCTTCCATGGTGGTAAAATTCCTTGGTTTGTTCAAATTGGTGGATAATAAAGGGAAAGAAATGGATATTGCCGAAACGGTGACCCATTTTAACGACATGTGCCTGATGGCCCCTTCAACACTGGTTGGGGCTGACATAAAATGGAAAGCTACCGGAAATAGTTCTGTAAATGCCGGATTTACAAATAACGGAATTACTATAAGCGCCGATCTGTTTTTTAATGAAAAAGGCGCTTTGGTGAATTTTATCAGCAACAACAGGTATGATTTGTCAAATCCTTCGCATCCTGAACTTTATCCATTTTCCACGCCAATAGAATCCTATAAAAATTTTAATGGATTTAACCTTCCCGAAAAGGCAAAAACCATTTATCACAAGCCTGGCGGAGATTTTTGTTATGGGGAGTTTTGCCTCGAGAGTATTTTTTATAATGTTGATCGATAAGCTTAATTTATGTTTATTAATAAGGCTCAGCGTTTATAGCTTGCCGCCCAGTTCTTTACATTTGCCGGGCTCCGTTTATTCATGAGTTCGTTGGCCATAAAATTGAAATAAGGTTCGGTATGCCTGTAAAATTTCTTAAAACCGGCACATAAATAATTCAGGCCTGGTTCTCCGTCGGGCGCATTGATTATCCTGTTTTTTGGACATTCGCCATGGCATAAATCAAGAAATTCACATTTTTTGCAATAACCCGGCAATTTGTCTTTCTTGTCATTTCCAAATTTTTGCTGGAATTCAGAGCGCATAAGGTGCAAAAGATTGTCATTTTTTATATTGCCCAGCTTAAATTCCGGAAAAACATAATGATCGCATGAATATACATCGCCGTTGTATTCCACAGCACCCGCATGTCCGCAGGTTTCGGCATAAATGCAAAGTGATGGTGGAACCCGCATCCAATTGGCCAGCACACAATCAAAGGTGATAACAAAGTATTCCCCAACATCCTTCATTACCCATTCATCGAAAATTTTTATCAGAAAATTGCCGTAATCAACAGCTTTAACCGACCAGTCGGTTACAATCGCGGCAGATTTTTCTTCAGGAGCTAAAAGAACAAGCCCGTTTGCGGCTGGATTGGTGCTGATTCTTTCAACAATGGGCGTGAATTGCATAAAATGGCTGCCAATACTTTTTAAAAACCGGTAAACTTCGAGCGGAAACCTGGCGTTGTAATCATTTACCACAGACAAGGTATTGAAATCAACGCCAAAACGCTGCATTAATTCAATTCCTTTCATAACCCTTGCAAAACTTGGTTTTCCGTCTTTGTATCTTCGGTAATAATCGTGGCAATGTTCAGGCCCGTCAATGGAAACGCCAATAAGAAATTTATTATCTTTAAAGAACCGGCACCATTCTTCGTTTAGGTTTGTACCATTGGTTTGCAGGGTGTTTTCGATGTATTTTCCATTTGCATATTTTTTTTGAAGCTCAAGCACTTTGTCAAAAAATGGCCTTCCCCTCATCAGGGCTTCACCCCCATGCCAGGTAAACTGCACTGCGTTTCCAATTGAAGAGTTAATGTACTGGATAACAAAACTTTCCAGCGTTTCGTAACTCATTTGCCATTTTTGCGGATCTTTTGGGTACAGTTTCTCTTTTTCAAGATAGTAACAATAGGTGCAATCGAGGTTACAAACAGCCCCTGTGGGCTTAGCCATTAGATAAACCGGCGAAGTATTGAGTTCAAGGCGGTATTCCATCAATAATGGATATAGAAGTAAAAATAGTATTAACCCAGGTAAGCCTTTACTTTTACCTGAATTTCTTTGAATTCTTCAGGGGAAAGTTGAAGTTTTGGTTTTTCAAAACTCAAATCGGCCATTTTATTCATTGGAACAAGGTGAAGATGTGCATGTGGCACTTCAAGTCCTATAACGGCAGTACCAATTCTTTTACAGGGCACTGCTTTTTCGAGGGCTTTGGCTACCTTTTTTGCAAAAACATGCATTCCGGCCAATAAATCATCATCCAAATCAAAAATGTAATCGGTTTCCTGCTTTGGCACTACAAGGGTATGGCCTTTTGCAATTGGAAAAGCATCAAGAAAGGCACAAAATCTCTCGTCTTCGGCAATTTTATAAGCGGGAATTTCGCCATTTATAATTCTTGTAAAAATTGTCGCCATGGTTATAAAGTTTATTTAAGTACTATATTTTTCTAAATTCATCTTCATCAACTGATATATCTCTGCTTTAGCTTTTAATGGGTCACCAATATTATAATCCCCAAGCTTTTCTGCATTTATTATTGCAGCCTGCTGATATGGTAATAACCTGGAATAAATGTCACTGTCTTTTTTCTTGTAATATTTTTCTGTCTTTAAATATCCTTTTAAAATTGTGTTCTCAAGTACTTTACAAATTGGTTCGCAACTTTGGTAAAATTTTCCGGTTTCCTTAAAATGAAGTAAATACCAAAATTCCAGACAGGGTGCATTTATTAAAACTTTAACATTTTCATATATTTTTAGTTTCTCAATATACTCATTTAATTCCTGAATTTTAGTTTTCTCTCCTCCTTTTGTTTCGTTGGTTTCTTTCAAAATCGTATCAAAATCAATAATCCAAAAAACTTCTGAATAATCTGGTGCGTGCGATTCAACCAATTTAAACAATTCAGAAAGTTTTTTCTTTTTAGGGAGTTCTGGTTTAATATCAAAGTTTTTAAATGATTCATATTGTTTCATCATTTGAAAATACCATATTTCAGTCTCACCATCAACAATTAAAGAAACAACCTTCTTGCCTTTTCCCTTTCTTGGTTCATTATTTCTGCTCATCTTCCAATTCTATAAAGTAGTCATTTAAGTTTGGACGGGCACCAAGCTTTCCTATTTTATATGCATTGTACACCGAACTGGTATTTCTGATTACCGAAGAATCAAAATCAGATAAAGAAAACAAGTCTGTGCTTCCATTTTTTTGCAATTCCGTAAACCAAATAACATCATTTCTGAAAATATCCCTCTCCATTAAAAGCTCCCTGTGATGGGTTGTTGCTATTATCTGCGAATCTTTACTGTTAACCAGAAAGGTTAATAAAAAGTACTTAAGCAAATCAGGGTGCAGAGACGATTCTATCTCATCAATAAGAAAGATAGACTGACTTTTAATCATCAATTCTAAAATGCCCCCGAGTTGATAATATCTTTGCGTTCCGGCAGATTCTGCGCTATAAGGAAGCGAGAATTCTCCTGTATTTTCAATATTATGATGAAATAAAAGCTCACGGGATACGCTTTTTTCATCTTTTAATTTTTTTAACTCATCATCCGAATACTTCATTCTGTCTGAAAGAAAATTAAAGAATTCAGAAGATATATCAACTAAACTTTTGTTTATAGTTATGTCAGTGATATTAAAGTCGGCTTTGTTCAATATTTTTATAACATTGTTTTTGTCTATCTCGTTTTCTTCAATTTTATCGGTAACAAATCCGAATAAATTTGTTTTAGGCGTTATTATGGGTTTAAGTTTATTCCTGAACCAATCCACAGTTTCCTGTAATTCAAAAGAATCAATGTTTGTTTTTAAGAATCCCCCTAATACTGTATTGTTCCATAAAGTATTTGTTTCTAAAGCTATTTTGTGTTCTTTGCTTAATATAATTTTACTTCCTATTTCTTCAATTATTGTTAATTGTTTCTCAACATCAGTTTTGCGACTAAATACTAAAGCTTTGTTTGGATTAAAATATTGCAGTTTTTCTTTAATTACAGCATTTTCATTTAATTCTAATTCGTAAAGATATTTGACTTTATTTTGAATAAACTCAATGGACAAAAAAGTATTTTCTTTTGAAGATGTTTCATCGAACAAAAAAGGTTTTAAATGCAGAAGTCCGGTTTTCTTATCATTTGGTTCAAGAACAAGGTTTCTTAAAAAGTCGAGTGCATTAAGGATTGTCGTTTTTCCTGAAGCATTTGCACCATAGATTAATCCAAATTTTAAAATTCGTAAACCTTTTTCATTATCTTTATTTATATAATATTCATCCAGGTCATCAGAATTGGTTGCTTCAAAAGATAATTGAATTTTATCCCTGATTGAACAAAAATTCTGTATTGAAAAATTTACTATCATTTTTTACTCTAATTTTGTAACATATTTACAAATTTAGCACAAATTATCAAATTTATTTATTTTTTATTGATAAATTTTGCAAATTCATAACAATTTTAAGATGTATATTTATAGGATTGACTGGTTATCCAAATAAACTTTGATAATCTTGTTTAAGGTTTTCAATGTCAAGCTTTGAAATTGCATAATCAAATGCACTTTTTGAATAATCCCTGAATTGAATATTGTCCATGTTTATAGCAGTTTGAATCGCTTCAGCAAATAATTCGGGTTTATTTAGCGGTATATCCCAACCTGCCTTGTTTTCAGCAAGATTTTTCCAGGGCGTGGTATTACTAGTAATTACAGGCCTGCCATTGGCCAGACTTTCAAGCAAGGAATGGCCAAAATTCTCGCCCAGGCTGGGCATAAACAAAAAATGACTTCGGCCAATGGTTTCCGCTACTTTGCTGTATTCAAGACTTCCATGGTAGCTAACCTTAATGTTTACAGGCAGTTTATCAATTATTTCCTTGCATTTTTCCCAATAGTCCTGCTGGTAAACCGAACCGTAAACCTCGAAATCAATTTGTCCGTTATAAATGAAATTTCCCAGGCATTCCAAGGCAAAAAGTGTATTTTTTTCATTCGAAATCCGGCCAATGTACAACAATTTCAATTCTCCTTTTTTCTTGTCAATTTTTTGAATTCTCTTTTCATTTATGATGGAGGGAAAATTGTTTGCCTGGAAAATTTTCAAAGGCTTTAAATTCAACAAAATCAAATCGTTATATTCATCTGCGCTGGTAACATGGAAAATAGCATTTTTGTAAAGTCTTGTTATTCTGGCGATGAAAATTCCGGTCCTTTTTTTCAGGTTTTTTGCCTTAAAGGTTTGTTTCGAAAGCATTCCGCGCGGGGCAATGATGTATTTTACGGAGGTGAAAAATTTCACGACAAGCAGCGGAACCATTGAAAAATAAAAGGAATATACGCCATTTATATAAGCCAGGTCGAATTTGACGGATTTTATTGTTTTAAAAATTGTAAATACCGAAAGATTTTCATTACTGCAATAGTAAACATTTTCATACGGTCCTGTTTTTATCCATTGATCTGGTTTTATTGATGGATAGGGAGTAGCGTCGAGGTAATCGGTGTTGCGTGTAAAAATATAAAATTCATATTCTGAACCCAGATTTTCGACCATATTCGACAGCGACCTAATCGGTCCGCCTGCCCTGTAGCCGGGTATATACCAATCAATAAAAACCAAAATCCTTTTCATTTTTCGGCCATCATCTTTTGGTAAACCGCTAAATATTGTTTTGAAACAGATTCGGCAGTGTATTTTGCTGCATTTTTGAGTCCGCTTTCAATTAATCTTTGGCATAAATCTTTGTCGTTGAGTAATTTATTGATTCCTTCCTTAATTTCACCAGTGTTGTAAGGATTGACCAACAAAGCCGCATCAGCCGCAACCGATTTAATGGGTTCAATGTCTGAAGCCAAAACCGGCCGGCCAACCGCATTGGCTTCAATGAGCGGCATGCCGAAGCCTTCGTAAGTGGAAACGTACGCCAGCAAATTACAATTTATAAATAGTTGAAGCATTTCATTTTCAGGAATATTGAAATGGTTTTTAAAATCTATTTTACTTTCGTAAAGTAATTTTAGCTGATTTTCTGAAAGTTTTCCAACAATAATCAGCTTACAATCAAGGCCTTCTATTGCAACAACCAGCCTTTCGAGGTTTTTGTTCGATTTTGTACCTATTTGTAAAATAACTGGTTTTTGTGCAATAAAATTGAAACTGTTAAATTTATAAATATCAGGAATACAATTATTTATTACGACAATCTTATCTTCCTTTATTTTAATATATTCAACCAGTTCCTGTTTTGTGAATTCCGAAATCACGGTAACCAGTTTTACACATTTAATGGGCAGGGTAAACCAAAAGTACTTCAACACTTTTCTTTTAATGATGTTTCCTTTTTTAATGTGACCAATATCATGAATTGTCAGAATGGTTTTTTTCTTTTTAAGAAACATGGCTATAAAGTGGATATCGCCGGTAATATGGTTAATATCCGATTGTAATTTCCGGGCATTGAGGCCAATTAAAATTCTTTTCCATAAACCTTTGCTGGCAAAAGGGGCAGTGTGCTTTTTGAAAGAACCTTCCGGCAAATGCTCCATTACCGAAAAAAAGAGTTTTTCGATGCTATGGTAGTCTGGCGAAGGTTTCCTGAAAAAAAAAGCAATTTGCATATAATCAGATTTTTATGTGGGTTACCCTTCTTATTGCAAATATGACCACTGCCACCACAATGCTGGCTTTAACAAGATGGTTGAGCACCACCACAAAATCGGTTTCGGCCTTTACCACCTGCAAAAAAAGCAAGGGCAACCAAAGAATTAAAGAATGATAACGATTTGATAGTCTTATAATTGTGAAAATGTAAAAATTATAAAACAAACCCAGCAAAAACATGAACAGAATTCCACCATTGACGCCAAAATTTGCATAGGCTTCGCCGAGCGGACTAAGGCCCATTGATGTATTTTCGCTGAGTTTTTTGCCGGTAAACCTTTCAAAATTATCCCTTCCACCCGCTTTTGGTTTGTTGGGATCGAGAAAACGCGGAATCAGGCTGGCCCTGATACCTGTAATGATGGTTTCGCCATTTGCATAAGGTTCGTAGGCAGGGGTGTAGCGCATAATCCGGGCTACAATCCAGCCCTGGTTGATGCGGTCAATGGCAGCATCAAAATTTGAATTGGTCATGGTTTTTGAGCCCGTACTTAATTCTTCTTTAACCATTTCAGTAAAAATAGCCGCCCTGTCAAATGCCCCGGAATAGGCAGCAATTTCGGCCCTGAAATAAAATTTGATGCTTTGTACCAAGCCCATGAAGATAAAGAAAGGGATGATAAACAATATTTTTTGACGTGTGGAAAACTTATAAAGAAAAGAAATAAAAATAAATAAAAAGGTAAGCCATAAAAGCAATTCATGAAAAATTGCGTCCTTTACAGTTTCAATAAAAAGCCAGACCAATAAAGCACCAAAAATGGGCCATTTGAATTTTCTATTGTTCATAACCAGGAAAAACATTCCTATAAACCTGGTACCGCCGACCAGGAACAAAAAAAACTTTATGCTTTCGGGAGAAAATTTTTCTATAATACCTGATAAAACGCCAATTCCTATTAAAATTAAATCCATGTTCGGATTTTTCTTTAAAATATCCTTTACATTTTCAATTTGCAGATTTGTATCTATTTTCCTATATAAGCCAGGCAGGTAAAGACCTGCAATGAATACCAGGCTGGCTGTTCCGGCATATGAAATATATTCAGCTTCGGGAATTGCCATATAATAGAAGATATCCTTTACATTGCTGTGGTATTTTAAAACGGGGCCAACAATCCATTGCAGCAGGGCAATAACAATCATTAAATCTCTAATTTCCACTGAATTGCCGAGGCCCGTAAAAAATCTCAGACTAAAAAAAACAAAAACCGTAACACATAAAGAAGAAAAAAAAGGAAGATCTGTTCCAAAGGATAATCCGGCAAAGAAAAGCATGGAAAAGATTATTGTTCCCCTGGTTTGTTCCTGCATTGAATTTGAGGTTAGTTTATTGCAGATTCTACTGCAAGAGCAAATTTAGTAAAATTGTGTTCAGCAATCAATTTTTGTGAATTTATACCCATTTGTTTTAATTCGGATTTATCCAGGACTTTAAGAATATTGATTAAATCACCTGAATCTCCTGATTTGAAAATTTTTCCATTAACATTATTTTTAACAAGATCTACCGCGCACCCTACTTTATCAGAAACCAAAACCGGCTTGCCACAAGCCATGGCTTCGTTTACAGTTAAACCCCAAGTTTCGCTTTTAGATGGCAGAACAACAATATCTCCAAGTCTGTAAACAACCGGCATTAAGGTTTGATTATGGAAAGGAAGGTAATTTATGTTTTCAGCTGATATGGAAATCATTTTGGATTCAAGAATGCCTTTTCCAACAAAGAGCAGCTTAATATCTCCTCTACCTTTAACCTGTTTAAATGATTCTATAAGGAATAACAGATTTTTAACTTCATCAAATTTGCCAACATATATAATTACCAAATCCTGTTCATTAAACCCAAGTTTAAGTCTCCATTCGTTTGCCTTTAATTGATATTGTCCATCATTATCTTCAAATCTCTGGTTATCAACCGAATGTGGTGTAAAAATCAATTGATTTTCTTTTATCCCATGCTTTATAAAATAGTTTTTGTTGTTTGTGCCTACGTATAAAGCAAAATCTATGTAAGTGTATACAAACCGCAACCATATTCTTCTTAAAACTGTTCTGATTCCAGGCTTTTCATCCAGTAAATGTGAATCGCCCCTGAAAAAAACCGGAATTTTTCCTTTAAAATAGCGCATGGCCTTAAAGTGACTTTGGAAATTCCAGCCAAAAATCAGTACAGCCTTGGCCCCCCAGTTTTCAATTTCGCTAACCAAAGTTGGATTTACCATTCCTTTAAAATGATGTGTTCCCGGGTCTTTTGAAATATTTTTAACGAATTGATAATCATACCCTTCGAGCAAGGGAATGTCCCATTTTACCCGCTGTCCGAATTTTTTATCGAATACCCCTTCTTTTGCGTTTTCCCAGGTATAAAAAACCTTAATTTCAATTTTTTTCCTTTCAGCCAGAAGTTTAAAAACAGGTGCATTGTATTGAATCGGATGGGTGGTAATTATGGCCAGTTTCTTCATATTTTTGCCAGGTTTATCCCTTCAACCAGCTTTTTTGCCGATTCAAGGGCAGAGTATTTTTCGATTTTGGACAAATCCGGGCGATAATCAGAATTTATATTTAAAAAATCAGAAAGCACCCGGCTCATTTCAGTCCTGAAATCTGCTTCATTTTTAGTTTCATGGTATTCAACCGACCAGTTGTTGGCCTTACATTCGTTAAAAACCTTAACAGCAGAACTTTCGTGATGAAGTACGGCCAGTACAGGTTTTCCGCTTAACAAAACCTGGAATGTTTTGGAGGCGGTATAATGTTTTTCGGTACTCCCGATTAATAGAACCCCTTTGGAGGCATTCAATATGTTTAATATATGCAAATATGGAAACCTGTCCCTGATTTCAATTACGCTATCTTCTACACCATTTTCTATCGCATATTCAGATATAGGTTTATGCGAATAAAACCCTGTACCAATAAAGAAAAACCTTACCCGTGGATCAAGTTTTCCTTTGTCTTTCATAAATTTAAGACTGTAAAACAATTCGTTTATAAAATATCCCGATAACGGCAAAAAAGCACCTGCATAAACATAAGGTTTACAGTCTTTTATATCATCCCACGGTAATTTTATATTTTCAATTTTAATCGTATGATCATCCGGATCAAAACCATAAGGCATGGCCACCTGAACGGGTTCTTTAATTTTAAAATTACGCTTTATGGCTGGTTTAAAATAGTTTTCGGCCACGCCCGAAACCAGGCTTGCTTTTTTCAGGGCAAAAGGCTCTAAAATTCTGGCTGCAATCAGGCTTAACAACGAACGCAAATTTCGCCGGTTACTTATATCGCGCACCCAGGGATCAATATAATCGATACCATAAGGAACCCCGGTTTTATTATGTAAAATCCTTCCCAAAATTGCGGTATAAAAAGAAGGGATGGGTATCCAGATAAAATCAATTTTTTTGTCCGAAAGCAGCTGAAGTGCTGATTTTCGCAGCTGATAAAAGGCCCTGAGCCCAATATCTCCTATTAACCGTGGTTTGGTCACCCTGAATGCCTTAGTATAATGCACTTCAATGCTTTCGCTCACTGTTTTTACAAGGTCAGTATCAGGCTTTTCCTCGTAAAAATCAGGGTGTACGGTTAAAATAACCGGATGCCAGCCCAGTCTGGGTAAAAAATTGGCAATCAGCCTTGCCCTGTGCACCCCTGCCAGGTTCGACGGGGGCCAGTGCGGATATATGATGAGTAGGTTTTGCATAATTTGGTGCTAAAAATACAGAAATTTAACTAATATTGAACTTTAATTCAATGCTGCATACCCAAATGAATACAGAAAAAAGCAATCAGACTGCACAGGAAAACTGGAACCTTGTCATTAAGCCCAAACGGCATTTACTCGATATCGATTTAAAGGATATCTGGCGTTACCGCGATTTGATTGCCCTTTTTGTGAGGCGCGATTTTGTATCACGCTACAAACAAACCATTCTGGGCCCGTTATGGTTTATTATACAGCCTGTTCTCACTACCATTATGTTTACCATCGTTTTTGGCACTATTGCTGAGATTCCTACAGACGGACTGCCGAAATCATTGTTCTATTTAACAGGTATTGTAGGATGGACCTACTTTTCGAGTTGTCTGACCACCACTTCGAACACCTTTGTTGCCAATGCCGGTATTTTCGGAAAGGTGTATTTTCCGCGGCTTACTTTGCCTATTTCAATTGTGATATCGAACCTTGTGCAGTTTTTTATCCAGTTTGTGCTTTTACTTGCGATGATGGGCTATTACAAAATTTCAGGCGCCTCGTTTCATGCAAATGTCTTTGTTTTGCTTATTCCGGGTTTAATTTTATTAATGGCCCTGCTCGGACTTGGTTTTGGGATTATAATCTCATCGTTAACAACAAAATACAGAGATTTAACCAATCTTGTTTCATTCGGCGTTCAGCTATGGATGTATGCCACCCCTGTGATATATCCCTTATCGCAAATTCCCGATAAGTATAAAATTTACGTGCTTGCCAATCCATTAACCCCAATTATCGAAACTTTCAGGTATGGTTTACTGGGTGCAGGCACCGTAAGCTGGGGGCATTTGTTGTACAGCCTGGTTTTTACCCTTGTGGTGATGATTATTGGCATATTGCTGTTTAATAAAGTTGAACAGACTTTTATGGATACGGTCTAATGAATTTTGTTTTTAACTTTTTCCTTTTCAAAGGTTTTATTTGCTTTAATACCATAATGTCAAATGTCATTTAGACAGTCCTGGCAACCTGGTTCTTTTCTATTTTTTCAATTAATGTCAGCATGTTTTTCCGATTACGCCCATTTGAAGAAATTGAACTTTTTCTGTGCGGATCACAAATACTGTTTACATAAATTTTTTCTTTATCGAGAAGTATTGTTATCCGTTCACCAAATCTTACTGAAAAAGGACCTGGACTTGTTGTTGCTACGAAGACATTTTTATCAACATATTCAATTTCCCATTCTAATTCTATCATAACTTCTTCAATAATAAACTTCAATTCATCGTTTGGCAAATTCCTTATAACAGACTGAAATTTCAATTCTGACTTTTGAATTTTATAAAAGTAAAATCCTAAAACCAAGAAAGGAATAGAAACCAAAGTTTTAAATCCAAGGTCTTTCATCGAAGAACCAAAAATATATTCATTTACCAGGTACAGAACAGAAATGAAAAAGAATAACAATACTAATTTATAATGGGCTAATTTATCCCAAAACTGTAGTTGAAGTTCATCTTTATCAATTGATATTTTAATTTGTTCTGAAGTCATTTTTGCTTTTTGCGGCATTAAAATAGTTTCTACATCAAATTCCTGGTCATACTTGCTCTGATAAGTTCAATTCTACATTCATCACTTAAAATCCACCTTATAATAATTCCTTAATTCTTTTTGTGATAAGTAAAATAATGTAATTATTCCAAGCATCGTTCCGAAAGGAAATGCTAAAATACTGTAAATGGCAACGAACCTGCTAAAATTGAGGTTTTTTACTTTTTTAAGTTTAAAGCCCTGGATGGTATGCAAAATACCAAAGCTTAAAAACACAAAGAGGCAAAAGAAATAGAGCGGTGCCAGGGATTGTAGCAGATCAGAGCCTATTGTGGTAATATTATCAAACATAAAGGGATGGTTTGTAACCAGCACCTGTATAATTCCTGTGGCTCCTAATATTAATGAAATAAGCAATCCAAATCCTCCCATTATCCAATAAAAAACGGCAAGCAATTTAAGCCTGGATTTAATTTTATTTCCTTCAAAAACAGAGCGGCCTTCTCCTTCCATCCCCGAATTCTTTTTTACAACCCATCGGGATTTAAAATCTGCTGTTTTCGCAACTCTGGCTGCATTTTGTACATTTCAATTACCGAGGCCCGGTTGAGTACAATTAAAGTAAAAATTCCAAGCGCAGTTCCGAGCGGAAACGACAACAGGGCAAATACCGACATTACAATACTTAAAGTGCGGTTTTTTCTTTTTTTCAGGTTAATGGCCGAAACAATAAACAAAATTCCAACTGCTATCATCATCAATAACAATACAATAAACACAATTACTACTATGCTTATCGCCAGGTGCGCTTCATTGTTGGCCATATCTTCCACCTCAGGTATACGGTTAACAATAAAATAAACAACAAAAAGGTAAACTGCCAATACAATTGCTCCTAAAAAGCTCAGGCCACCATAGATATAATAAAAAATGGAAAGCAGGTTGAGGTGCTCATTGTTGGTAATTTCTTCGCGGGTTTTTTGATCAATGCTATACATGACACATTATTTTATTTTAAGTAAAATTAATGATTTTAAATGAATTGCATAAAATTTTCATCACAAACCATAACTTATAAACCAAACTAGAAACTTTTGCAAATCGTTCAGTCTGAAAAAAGGATGGCTAAGAAATTTTATTTTAAGGAAAAGAACCTGCATATTTCATCGCTGACTTTGATATCCATGTTGCCGCTGCATCCGGGCCATTGGTGTTTGGCATTCACAACTTCATACAGCCATACTTTATTTCCATTTATTCCGTCGCTGTATTTTTCTGTAATAATGATACTGCCGTCTGATTTATTTAAATCAGGAAGGGTATCGGTTTGATATGTTTTGCACTGGTTCCTTTTAACGAAAAAATTAAAACAGTCTAAAGTTGGCAAATATGGGCCATATCCCTGTTTGTCCTGCATATCTCCATCCCAGTATGTAATGTCGTCGGCAGTACCGTTTACCATGAAAACCGGAATTGGAATTTTTGAATTGCATGAATCGAATCCTGCTTTCATCATACAACCAAGAACTGGTGCAACGGCCTTAAAAACACCGGGTTTTTTACAGGCAAGCACTATGCACATATCTGCCCCGTTCGATTCGCCTGTAGCATAGGTTTTTTCTGGATTTAAAGAATATGCTTTATGTAAATACAGCGCCAGTTTGCTTAAAAATTCAACATCATCCACTTTCAGGTTCTTATGAAATGAATAACCTACCTGCCAGAAAGTTTTTCCTGCGCTGTCAGTTAGTCCCTGTGGATAACAAACGGCAAACCCATTTTCATCGGCTAATTCATTGAAACCCTTATCCAGCATAAACTCTTTGGCATTTCCCGTGTATCCATGCATGGCAAATAAAAGGGGTGCATCTTTTTTAAGGTGGCCCGGTGTGTACAAAAGATATTCACGGTTTATCCCGTTGCTTAAAAAGCTTAAATTCTGCAGCTTTCCTTCTTTTTTTTGACTAGGGCATGATGTTGTGCAAACCACAACACAAAAGGCAAAGAGCCTAAATACATATTTTTTAGGCATAACATTGTTTTTATTAAAATACATTCAAAATTAATATACTATATGATATTATTAAATTTTAAGAATTAGAATAAGCAAGGCTGCTTTGCAATATATTTTTATAGAGGGTATTGCAAAATTTATATCTTTGCAGACGATTTTTTGCGACCATTATAAAAATAAGGATTTTAGTTCGCAAAAGCAGGTTAATTTAGATAAAATCAGAATGGAAAAAGTTTATATTCAAGATCTTAAAAAGTACGAAGGTCAGGATGTCAGTATTTCGGGTTGGCTCATGAACAAACGTAGCAGTAAGGGGCTCGAATTCCTTATTGTTCGCGATGGAACCGGTTTTACCCAGTGTATTGTTGAAGAGGGAAAGGTAAGTGAAAAATCTTTCCTTGCCGCTAAGGAAATGAGCCAGGAAAGTTCATTAAAGCTGAAAGGCAAGGTGGTAAAAGACGAAAGACAGGTGGGTGGATTTGAAATTCATGTTCAGTCGCTCGAAACTATTAGCGTTGCAAATGGGTATCCCATTACCAATAAGCCTCACGGAACTGAATTCCTTATGGACAACAGGCATTTGTGGCTAAGGTCAAAACGTCAGTGGGCCATCATGCGGATAAGGAACAGGATGATTTTTGCCATTCATAACTTTTTCCAGAAAGAAGGTTTTGTGCAAATGGATTCGCCTGTTTTTACAGGAAATGCTGTTGAAGGAACCACTACTTTGTTCGAAACCACTTATTACGAAGACAAGGCTTACCTTACCCAATCCGGGCAGCTGTATGGCGAAGCCATGGCTATGGCCATGGGGCGAATTTATACATTTGGCCCTACCTTCCGTGCCGAAAAATCAAAAACCCGCCGTCACCTTTCAGAATTTTGGATGATTGAACCTGAAATGGCTTTTTACGATTTGGACATGGATATGGATCTGATTGAAAGCTTTTTAAAGTATGTTTTGAAAGATGTAAAAGAAAACTGTACTGCTGAATTTGAAATTATTGAACGCGATACTTCCAGTTTCGATAAAATTATAAATGAGCCATTTCCAAGATTAACATACGATTATGCAGTTAAAGTTTTAACCGGAAAAGAAAAAATAAACGGAAAAACCACTATTGAAACCCTCGAAGGGGACTACCTCCAGGTAATGGCCGAAATAGAGGAAAAACTCAAACAGGTGGAGGAGGCAGAAAAGGAAATGACCCAAAACATTAAGCAGGGAAAGAAAAACTTCCTTCAAAACAAGGTGGATACATTAAAGAATGAAATTAAAGATCTTGAAGACCGCAAAAGGGTTATTCCGGAATGGATCAAATCAGCCAAAGAATTTCAGTATGGAAACGATTTGGGTGGATCGGACGAAACCGTTATTACACGCATGTTCGATTTGCCTTTGATGGTTTACAACTGGCCACACGAAGTAAAGGCATTTTATATGAAACGCGATGAAAAGAACCCAAATCTTGCCAAAGGTGTTGATGTACTTGCCCCCGAAGGTTACGGCGAAATTGTGGGCGGTGGCGAACGTGAAACCAACGAAGACTGGCTGGTTGAAAAAATCAATGAACATGGGTTGCCTATGAAAGCATTTGAGTGGTACCTCGATTTAAGAAGGTATGGTTCAGTGCCGCATTCTGGTTTTGGCCTTGGTTTGGAAAGGCTTGTGGCATGGGTATGTAAACTTAAACATATCCGCGAGACTATTCCGTTTCCAAGAATGTACGGGCGGCTTTTCCCATAACAAATGGAATTATTACAAAATATAAAACCCGGTTTTTGCCGGGTTTTTGTCTTACTATACAATATTTATCAGATCATCTATATTGCATCGGTTTCAACTACTTTTGCAAGGATAGATTCGTAAGGAATTAACAGATATTCTTTTCCATCAAATTTAACTTCAGTACCTGAGTATTGTTTGTATAATACAGTATCGCCCACTGAAATTTCGCAATTTTCAACTTTTGAAATGGCAACCACCTTTGCAAAATTTTTCTTTTCTTTGGCTGAATCGGGGATTATTATTCCGCCAACAGTTTTTTGCTCTGTTTTATCTTCACTTAAGTCTAACAATACATTTTGATTTACCGGTTGTAATTCTTTCATACGATATTTAAATTTATTGATTATTAATTATTGATTTCAGAGATTTTAAAACCTTATCCATTCACCCGTTTTTTTTGGATTTGGGTACTTTTACTTTTGTTTTTTTTTAGCAATTTTTATCATGAATTGTGCCAATGCATCTAAATAATATTTTTAGCCTTTTTTATTGAAAATTTGACAGATATTCTTTTCATTGCCTGATAAAATGACAAAAACCGCAATTCAGCGGTTTAGGTCTTTTTAATTTTATTCAGATTTTAAAATCCGCCTTCTTCCGATTTTTTATCCTGGATAAAAATGGTAACACAGCCTTTTTTAGCATCTGTAATAGCCTGGGTAGCATTAGCCTGTTGCCCCTGTTCTCCTTCAATATCTATAATCACCTTTAACGATGTTGCACTGTTTGGGTAAAAATCGAAATAGGGATGCACCATTTTGTTGGTGGCATCATCGTAATAATCTCTTAAAACACATTCGCCTTTTGCACTACTTTGAGTTTCACCAGGAAGATCAAGCACTTTTTGTCCTGAGTTTTGGTCAATTATCCTGAAAGTGATTTTATTGTTAAAAATTGGACTTGCATAAAAAGATATCCTGTATTCCCTTCCTTTCATAAGCGGAACTACAAATTCATATTTTTTTCCCGAAAAGCATTGCGCACTTTTCGACAGGTCGTTAAATGCATAAGGGGGTGTTGCCTGGCGCATTTTCAACGTTGATGGACAATCAAGCGATTGCGCATGGATGAAAAAAGGAATTATCAACATTATCGCTATAAATATTAACTTTCTCATCTTCATTTTATTAAGTTTTTAAAGTTTTTAAGATGTTTACACATTTAATAAGCTTAACCTTTTTTGGTCATATTGTTACGAATAGACGTAATTAGCTTTTTCAATTCAAGAAACTGGGTTTCGGTCATAATAATTTTGGTATTTCCACCTACTTCTATTTTATCCCCGGTTTTGGTTTCATTTTTTTGGGATTCGACTTTCTGTACTTCAAGCCCGGCGTAGAAATCAGCCAGCGGTTTCAATTCATTAATGGTTTGCTTAATCGCTTCTTCGTTCTTTAATTGATCAAGGTACGATATCAGGTTTTCAACAATATGTTTTTGAGAGGCAAGCAGGTTAATTACCTTGGCATCCTGTTTATAATTATCCAACAGGTTTACTACCACGTAAATACTTTCAACCCATCCCCCGGTAACAATAAGCGCCAGCGATTTTTTCCGGTCTGAACTTTCAAGGTATCTCACAATACTATGGTAGGAATCGCTGGTTACTTTTAGCAACGAATCCTGATCGTCAATAATGTTATCTATCCTTCCTATAAGGTTTTGATCAAATACAGCAGAAATACCAATTTCATCGCTTAAGGTGCGTACAGTATTTAAGTAGTCTACCGACTGCTGGTATTTATTGAATGAAGCCACATATGCCAAATCAGCGGAATAAATCCCAAAATTGAGCTCTTTTGAGCGGGTATCAATATAATTATCAATGTTATTGGTTGGGTTTAACACTTGATCAGAAAATTTCAGTTTGCCATCTTTTATAAAATTGAACAAACCTTCGGGCGAAGGAATCAGGTAATAAGTCTGGCTCTGTATGTCCTGAAGACCGACAAGGCTATCGTTCAGGTTTTCATCATTTCCTCCTTTACCATTGCAGGATGCTAAGGCTGCAACAAGGGCCAGAACCATTATTGTTTTACACATGTTTAACAATGAATTCATAATTATCTGTTTTTGAGTTAATAATCTATTTTCGATCTTTTTTATTTTGCAGTAAAAATAAGAATTAGTTCCTTATCAATCAAATCTTTATGTTTTGGGTATGAATTTCCGTTTTTTACTATACTTTCCTTCGTTCGTTTTAACTTTCAAATCAATTTCACACAACTAAAAGTATACCAGTTTTTTTTACTATGGTAATGTTGGATTAATTATTTAGTATGTATATGAAAATCTGACATATATATTTTCTCCTCTGAATTCAGTCTGTCTACTTTTTCCCCACTGATAAAATATTTGGCTAAATTTGTTTTGGAACAAATAAATTTTATTCTTTTTTCTGTTCATTCATTTCCATTAAAAACATTTACAAATGTGCAGGATAAAATTTTATATTATTTTCTTTGTTGTATTCCTGTTTCAGAATTTAAACATTTTTTCTCAGTGCCAGCCTCAATACCGATGCTTTGATGCCAGTGAAGAATTGTATTATGATGTTTATTATAATTGGGGGTTTATTTGGGTCGACGCCGGAAAAGTAGAATTTAAAACAAAGAAAGAAACTTTATTTGGCCAGGATGTAATTCATTTTAGCGGCATAGGTGTTTCATTGCCAAAACACGACTGGTTTTTTAAAGTCCGCGATTATTTTGATTCATGGGCCACAGAAAAGGATTTAAGCCCGGTTAAGCATATCAGAAACACTTCCGAAGGCAATTACAAAGCCAATGAAACGTATTTGTTTGATTACAGTAAAAATAAAATTTATACTGATGTTAAAACCTCCGAAAAAAGCAGGAAACAGGATACTTTGAGCAATCCGGGCTGTGTGTTTGACGTGATGACAGCGGTGTATTTTGCCCGAACTTACGATTTTTCCAAATACAGTGCGGGCCAGAAAATTCCGCTTTCAATGATTGTAGATAACAAGATATACAAATTGTACGGGCGCTACATGGGAAAAGAAACCATAAAAAATAAAAACAAAAAATCAGTTAACTGCCTCAAATTCACAATTTTACTTATCGAGGGCACCATGTTTAAAGGTGGCGAAGATTTGCATGTCTGGCTCAGCGACGACGCCAACCGGGTTCCCATTTTAATAGAAGCCGAAGTATTGGTTGGTTCTGTAAAAGCTTATCTTTCAAATACAAAAAACCTGAAACAGCCACAGTTATATTGAATAATGAGTTTAAAGTTTAAAGTTTAGAGTTTGAAGTTTTGAGTTTAAAGTTTGAAGTTTTGAGTTTGAAGTTTTGGGTTTAAAGTTTGAAGTTTGAAGTTTTGAGTTTAAAGTTTAAGGTTTTGAGTTTAAAATTTTGAGTTTAAAGTTAACAAGTAACTAGTGACAAGTAACCAGCGACACGTAACCAGCGACAAGTTACCGGAAACTCGCACCAATTCCTAAAAAATAATGTACCTTTGAATATATTCTAAACCAAAATTATGGGTAAGCATAAAAAGAAAAAAGACAAGGATAAGGGGCTTCCTTCGTACAACCGTAAAACCTTGCGCAATTTCCTCATTAAAATACTGAGGGACGAACCTTCGCAATTATTTAATTATAAACAACTGGCTGCAAAACTTGAAATTAAAGACAATGAAGCCAAATTACTGATTTCGAAAGTTTTGAATGAAATGGTGGAAGAGGGCAGGGTGGAAGAAGTGTATACCGGCAAGTTCAGAATTATCCAGGCCGCCGCATATATTACGGGAATTGTTGATATGACGCGCAGTGGCTCTGCCTACGTGGTTTCTGATGAAATCAAGGAAGATGTATTTGTTTCGCAGGCCAACCTTAACCATGCCCTGCATGGCGATGAGGTAAAAGTTTACCTTTATGCCCACCGCAAAAAGAAGCAACCCGAAGGCGAAGTGGTTGAAATTCTTAAACCAGCCAAATCAACATTTGTGGGTGTTCTTGAAATTTCAAAGAATTTTGCCTTCCTGCTTACCGAAGGCAGAAATATGCCTTACGATATTTTTATCCCCCTTAACAAACTGGGAGGCGCTTTGGATGGCGATAAAGCCATTTGCCGAATTACCGACTGGCCCAAAGGGGCAAAAAATCCAATTGGCGAAATTGTAGAAGTAATTGGCCGTCCGGGTAATAATGATGTTGAAATGCATGCCATACTTGCCGAATTTGAACTTCCCTATAAATTTCCGGAAATTATTAATGACGAAGCCGAAAAAATTCCCGATTCTATCGATCCAATCGAAATTAAACACCGCCGCGATTTCCGGGAAATTACCACCATCACTATCGACCCCGAAGATGCCAAGGATTTTGATGATGCCCTGTCGTTTAAAAAACTTAAAAATGGCAATTTCGAAATCGGTGTTCATATTGCCGATGTTTCGCATTATGTAGCCATTGATACCCTTCTCGACAAAGAGGCTTACCAGCGTGGTACTTCGGTGTATTTGGTAGACAGGGTGGTTCCTATGTTGCCAGAAAAACTTTCGAACAATATTTGCTCCCTCAGGCCCAATGAAGACAAACTGACTTTTTCGGCAGTTTTTGAAATGGACGAAAAAGCCAAAATTCATAACCAATGGTTCGGAAAAACAGTCATCAACAGCAACAGACGGTTTACTTACGATGAGGTGCAGGAAATTATTGAAGGGGCCGATGGTGATTTCAAAGATGAAATAATGATTTTTAACGATTTGGCACAAAAACTCAGAACTTTAAGGTTTAAAAGCGGCTCCATCTCGTTTGACAGGATTGAGGTAAAATTCCACATTGATGAAAACGGAAAACCACTCGATGTTTATTTTAAAGAATCGAAAGAGGCCCATAAGCTGATTGAAGAATTTATGCTGCTGGCCAATAAAAAAGTAGCCGAACTAATCGGAAAACCCGCTCAAAATCAAAAGCAAAGAACTTTTGTTTACCGTGTTCACGATGAGCCCGACCTGGAAAAACTGAATACTTTTTCAAATTTTATTAAACGGTATGGTTATTCCATCAGCCTTAAAAACAACAAGGAAATAGCCAGTTCCATGAACGATTTGCTCGAAACCGTGAAAGGAAAAGCCGAACAGGACGTAATTGAAAACCTGGCCATTCGCTCTATGGCTAAAGCTATTTACGATGTAAAAAATATTGGCCATTACGGACTTGCTTTTGATTATTATACTCATTTTACTTCTCCCATTCGTCGTTATCCCGATTTAATGGTACAACGGCTGCTTTTTTCGTACCTGAATGACGGAAAATCAGTTAACCAGGGCGAATATGCCAAATTCTGCAAGCACAGTTCTGACATGGAACAACGGGCTGCTATGGCCGAAAGGGCTTCGATAAAATACAAACAGGTTGAATTTATGCAGGATAAATTGGGCCATATTTTCGAAGGAGTCATTTCGGGGCTTACCGAATGGGGTATGTATGTTGAAATAATCGAAACCCGTATTGAAGGGATGGTGGCTTTAAAAGATATGGACGATGATTATTACGCTTTCGATGAAAAGAATTTCTACATTATTGGTCACAAAAAGAAAAGGAAATTTCAGTTGGGTGACAAGCTTAAAGTGCAGATAATCAGAACCAATCTGGGCAAAAAGCAAATTGATATGATGCTTGTTGAGGAAGAAACAGGCCCGAAAAGGAAATGAAATTTCGGAAATTGTTCTATTTCAATTAATTAATTTCAGTATCTTTTTCAGCAGCCGCCTGTTCGTCTGTGTAATTCGGATCGTATTGTACCTCGGCATCCAGTTGGGCTGCAATGGGAATGTCCTTAATCAAATCGCGCTCGGTGGCAGTTAATTCCATGTTGGTTTTTACCTGTTTTTTATTTGCTTTGATAGCTTCAAAAGCCAGAGTACGGGCTCTTTGCGAATGGTAGGTTGCACTTTTATATTTTCCCTGTTTAAATAATTCCCGTGCATGTTTCTGGTGTGTACTTGCCTGTGATAGCTTTCCGGTGTAAACCTTGTTTTGGTTAACACATTCGCGTGCATATTTTAAAATTTCATTGGTCCTGATAAGGAAATTCTTTGCCCCGGCTTTGTATTTCTGTGCAAAGACATTGCTATTGCTAAATAGCAGGATAAAAAGAATTAAGTAAATCGGATTTTGTACAAGTTTCTTCATGGCAAATAATTTTGCTAAAGATAACGCATCACTCAAAATAAGAATATGTCCGAAAATAAATTTTTGACAAGAGTGCTATTAATTTTTGGCCAATGAGGCAAGAAATTTAACTAAAATTATCTGAGCGATTTGAAATTAACATTGAAAATTTAGTAAACCCTAGCTGAAGCTCTTTGAAATAAAACTATTGACATTAAAGCATTTTGATGGTAATAATATGGATGATGGCAAGTTTTTTTTAATTTTACAACAGGGGCATTTCAATGTTGAATCTATTCATGAAAACTTGTTTTATTCACCTTTTCTTAGCAATTGTATTTCTGATGAGCTTACAAACCATGCAGGGGACAAGCCCAAAAACTTTTATCTACCTGATACCCGGACAGGGTTCTGATTACCGGTTGTTTAAAAACTTAAGTTTCGACACCGCTTACACTCTTCAATACATTTCCTGGCCACTTCCGGCCAAAGACATGACCATGACTGAGTTTGCGAAAGAAATTTCGCATCAGATTGATACAACCCAAAAATTCATCCTTATCGGTGTTTCTTTAGGGGGAATGGTTGCCACAGAAATTTGCGAGTATTTACATCCCGAAAAAACAATTTTAATTTCAAGCGCCAAATGCAGGAATGAATTGCCTGGCAGGTACAAGTTTCAACGCAAGTTCCCTGTTTATAAAATTGTACCCGGACGATTGGCAAAACTCGGGGCAAAAATTCTTCAACCCATTGTGGAACCGGACAGAAAGAACGAAAAGCAGACCTGTAAAAACATGCTTAAAGATAAAGATCCTGAATTTTTAAAACGCACCATTAAAATGATCCTGGAGTGGGAACGGATGGATTACAATTCAGAAATTATTCATATTCACGGAGATAACGATCATACTATTCCGGCCCGAAATGTAAAATACAATTATCTGGTTAAAAATGGTTCGCATATGATGACTTTGACCAAAGGGGAAGAAATAAGCAAACTTATTAATATAATTTTAAGTGAATAAAATTATGAACTTCAGCAAAATAGTTAATTAATTATCCATATGAAAGCCATTGTTTATAACAAAAAAGCCAGGCCATCGAAGTTGGTTTATACGGAAATTGACAAACCGATACCAGCCGAAAATGAGGTATTGATAAAGATTGTTTCCGTATCGCTCAATGCAGCTGATTATCGCTCCATGCAAATGGGAATTATACCCAAAAAAAAGATTTTCGGTGCCGATGTGGCCGGAATTGTAGAAACTATTGGAAAAAACGTAACTCTTTTTAAACCAGGCGATGAGGTGTTAGGCGACTTAGCCAGCTTTGGTTTTGGTGGTTTGGCCGAATATGTTGCATCGCCCGAAAAAGCACTGGTTAAAAAACCCGGAAAGGTTTCTTTCGAAGAGGTGGCTGCCCTTCCCCTGGCTTCGATGACTGCCCTTCAGGCCTTAAAAAACAAGGGCAATATTCAGAAAGGCATGAAAGTGCTTGTGGTGGGCAGCGCAGGTGGTGTAGGCCCTTATGCAATTCAACTTGCTAAGTATTTTGAGGCCGAAGTTACCGGGGTTTGCAGTTCAAAAAATATTCCGCAGACTTTATCGCTGGGTGCTGATTTTGTTATCGATTATACCATGGAAGATTTTACTAAAAGTGCTAAAAAGTATGATATTATCCTCGGTGTAAATGGAAATTATTCTTTACGCGGCTATAAAAGAGCGCTTGCACCAAATGGTATCTATGTAATGATAGGAGGGACTTTAGGGCAGATTTTCAAATCACTGGTTTTTGGCTGGGTCTTTTCTTTTGGCTCAAAAAAAATGAAATCGCTGGCAGCCAAAGCCAATCAACAAGATTTGGAGTTTCTTACCGGGCTGCTTGAAAACGGGAAAATAAAGCCCGTGATTGATCGCCGCTATTCTCTTGAAAAAGCACCCGAAGCCATGCAATATTTAAAACAGGGACATGCTGCCGGTAAAGTTGTGATCAATATTATGCAGTAAATGTTTAAAATCAACAATTTATTACTCATATTTCGCTTACGTAGTAAATTATTGGATTCTATAGTTTTAATTTTAAGGAATTTATAATCATATGAAATTTATTGTATTAAAATTTCCATTTTTCAATTAATCCTTCTGTGGGTTTTAGTGCTTTTGTGACTTGGTAGCATTTACCATATTGCCACTAAAACACCAAAACACGAATGTGCACCAAAAGGTCTGACAAATTATTATTATCATGCATAATATCAATAGATTATACAATCTTAATTAATCTGCGAAACATTAGTTTATTATAATTCAATTAAAAATCAATCAAAACAATTTAACCTTAAAAAAATGGAACGGAGAACTTTTATTAAAAACACGGCGGCCGCAGCCGGAATGCTCTTTACAGCCAACGCTTTGTCGTGCCTGGGCGAAAATACAAGCGAAGAATTTCCCCTCCTTGATTTGCATGTGCATACCACAAATGATTTTACAATTGAAAAAATCCTTGAAATAGGAGAGAAGAGAAAAGTGAAATTCGGGATAGTCGATCATCCTGCTCCATGGGCACTGAAAGATGACAACGACTTAAAACAATATATTGATAAGCTTGGAAAATATCCTGTTTACATTGGTCTGCAGCCTACCTATCCAGGTTGGTACAAGAATTATTCAAAAGAATTGGTTTCACAACTGGACTATGTCCTGATGGATGCCCAGATGGTGCCACAGGGGAACGGCGAAACATGGCAAATATGGGAATTCGACACCTATATTGACGATACTGAAGATTTTATGAAACGTTACATGGATTATACACTCGAAATCCTGAATAATGAACCGATTAATATATTTGGATGGCCGCTTTTTCTTCCGGTTTGCATTGCACGCGATTACTATACCTTATGGACAGAAGACCGTATGCAACAGATAATTAAGGCCGCAAAGGCACGGAACATTGCCATTGAAATAAACGATATGTCGCATACCCCGCACGAAGAATTTATATTAAAAGCCAAAGAACAGGGATTAAAATTTACTTTTGGCTCCGATTCGCGCAACCAGAATGTAGGCCGTCTTGCTTATTGTAAAAGAATTGCCGAAAAATGCAAACTCACAAAAGATGATTTTTTTGTGCCTGTGAAGGCGAAGTGATGAGCGCTGTTTTGGCTGGCCCGCGTTATTAAAGAAATTCAGCAATGTAATTTATACAGTTGATAGTACTAAATTTAACGTATTAAAATTTCCATTTTGATTTAAATCTTTTGTGGATTTTAGTGCTTTGGTTACATGGCGGTTTTTTCCTTTCTGCCACAAAACCAAAGCACCAATTTTCACTAAAATGTTTGATTAATTAATCCTATCAAACAGATATTCAATATTTTGTTATTTGTTCTATTTCTACCTAAAAATGGGTATTTCCATATCAGTAAAATAGCCTACCTTTGCCCATTTATAAAATTCATTGTAAAATGAACATAATCAAGCCATTAATGATTGCCCTTGGCATGATATCGCTTTGCCTGGGGATAATTGGAATTTTTGTTCCCGGATTGCCTACAACTTCTTTTCTTTTATTAACTGCTTTTTTATGGGTAAAAAGTTCGGAAAAATTATATAATAAATTAATTAACAACAGGTTAGTAGGTCCTGTCATTCTCGATTTTCAAAATAAAAAAGGAATGACATTGCCTGTCAAATTATCAGCCATTTCAACCATGTGGATTATGATTACTATTTCAATTGTTTTTTTTATTCCGGCCATGGTCATTAAAATAATTGTTTTTATTGTAGGTATTATTGGCACTGTGGTAATGGGTTTTATTGTACCAACAGTGCGTATTACAAAAAATGATGGGGAAAATTAATTTTCCGGACTTTTTATTTTTTCTCTTTTAACAATTGTTCATTCTGTTTTTTTAGTTGCTCGTTCTGCTTTTTCAATTGTTCATTCTGTTTTTTCAACTCCTGGTATTGCTTCTCTACTTGTTCCTGCTTTGATTGTAATTCTTTCTCCTGCTTCTGTAACATCATTTGCTGATCTTTAAATTCTTGTTCCTGCTTTTTCAACTGCTGTTCCTGCTCCTGTAGCTTCTTTTCTTGTTGGGCTTTAAATTCCTGCTGTTTTTCATTCAATTGTCGGTCTTTGTATAATTCTTCCAACTCCATTTTTTGTAATTTGAGTTCATTCTCTTTTAGTAAAAGCTCCTGTTGATTATAATTATTTTCTTTAACCATTTTATCATGTGATTCCTGTTGGATTTTGAGAATTTCTTCAGGACTTTTTCCATAAAAATTGGGATTTACGTTTAATTGAACATTCCAATCCCGCCTTCCTCCTGTTTTATCCTCATACATTTTCATATATTTTTTAAATACGGCATCGGGTTGTCTTATTTCATTTATTTCCATGTAATCATCATATAGATAAACTTTGTACGATATCGCGTCTTTATCTATTAATCCTTCGTTTTTCATTTCCTGCACAAGTTCCTGGTTTACCTTATCTCTATCGCTACTCTTTTTTTTCAATATAACCACTTCATTCACAGTTTTTTCATATTTCTTCCAGTCTTTTTCCGGAATTTCCTTGTTATTAACTGTTAAACCAACAAGGTGAAGGTTTTCATCAAAATTCATCATGTAATTGTTTCCATCTACCTGGTATTCAACGCTATTATCATAATTGAAAGTGATAATTGTATCTTTTTGTACAGGCTTTTTATTAGGATAAGCGGACCGGAATTCATTATTTCCGGGAGATGTGGCTTCGACGATTTTTTTACCGGTAAGATTTTTTGACTCTTTCAGTTTATAACTATTTGAGCTAAATGCCATTATAATTGCCAGGGCGAATAGAATGGCAATGCTTATAAAACCTTCTGTAAAGGTGAATTTTGTTTTTCCTGCTGTTTTCATACGTTTTATTCTTTTAAGGATTGATCCGTTTTTTCCTGTAAATGCAAGCGCATACTGCTCGCTTGAGTTTCGCATCAACTCGAGCCGGGCCAGGGCTTTGGCAAGTGTTATGCGGTCGGTATTTTTTGCCACAGCCAGGTCGTCGCAGGCATTTTCCCTTTCGGTGCGTACCACATTCGATAGCCACCAGATGGCCGGATGGTAAAAGAACAACATTTCAATTAACGAAATAAAAATATGAACCAGGTAATCGTTTCGCTTAATGTGGGCCAGTTCGTGCATAATTACCGCTTCAACTTCCTGTTGCGATAATCCAGTAACCATGCCCACCGGCATTAAAATAACCGGTTTTAAAAATCCGATTACTACCGGCGTTTGCACCAGGGCCGACTCCAATAGCCCAATGGTTTTATTTATTTTCATCCTGTCTGCCAATTGATCTTTAATTTTCAGCCATTTAGCAGGCATTGCCAATGTGCGGTGCCAACATAGCCGCTGACTGTAGAAAAGTCCGCTTATAAACCTGATGAAGAGCATCAGTACACAAATATTCCAAATACTGACTAATACTAAAAGGTGGTTTTCTATCCAGTTTTCCAGCTTAAAGGTTTCGATGGCCCTTATTTCTTCTGAATTTGCCTGAACTGGCGTGTCCAGGTTATTAATATTGCCTTGCTGTTCTGCCTGGATAGTTGTAGTACCGGGCATTTCATTTATAAAAGTGATAACCGAAGCCACGAACAGGATAAAAAATGTAGTTGCTGAAAGATAATATTTCAGTGCCGAAGATCTTTTCCTCACAAAAAAAAGGATTAACGCAAGTAAAAATGCAACAATGCCTATCTGCCATATGGAATGGATGAGGGTCCATCCCAGGGCTTTCACCATGCTTTCGCTAAATATAAAATCGAATGTATTCATAACTTTTCTTCGTTATCCATTTTGTCCAGAAGTTTACGCAATTCATCAATTTCCTGCTTCGAAGCCTTCCTGTTTCCGAGCGCATGCATCACCATTTTCATGGCCGAACCTTTGAATGCCGTTTCAAGGAAGCGATCCAACAATTGATCCTGTGCCTCTTTTTCGTTAATTGCCGCTTCGTATACATGGGTTTTTTCACTTTCGTTGCGGCTTACCAGCTTTTTTTCGAACATGATCTGCATGAGCTTGAGTGTGGTGGTGTAGCCCACAGTTTTGTCCGAATTCAGTTGGCCATTTACAAAGCGGACTGTTGAAGGGCCAAACTGCCATAAAACCTGCAGAATTTGCAGTTCCGATTCGGTTGGCTTTGGAATTTTTGTACTCATTTTATTTTCTTAATTACGAAACGTTTCGTAAAGCAAATTTATACGAAGCTATTCGTAATTCCAAATTTATTGTACGAAATATTTCGTACAATGAATTATATTTTATATAATCAATTGTAAATCAGGAATAAAATTAAAAACTTTGCGGTAGTTATTTAATAGAATTTAATCTGGAAATATTTTCATTTCATCTTGTTTAGCTTCCCTTTACTAATAAATATAATATTGGCTGATTCAAGGTTATTGGCAAAAACAGTATAAAAAGCTTCCTGCCGTGTTCTGCCATCGGAGTATTTTAAAACAACAGAATAATTCTTCAGTTCATAGGTGCCGTTTCCAGCTGCATCGTTATACTTACCATAACTTTGCAGGAATGTGGCAAACAAGCCTTCATCCTCAAACCTGCCATCGGCATGAAAGTGGATAACTGGTTTTTGACCATAGGGCAGGGTTTGTAAATGGGGATCGTCGGGATCGGCATAGCTTGTATAGGTTCCGTTAAATTTTTGTCCGTTAATTAAAACGCTTTTGTTGTAAATCCTGCTTTCTATCTTAAGTTCACCTGGTTTTATCATGGTCATCGTTTCCTTTATTGCAGGGGTTAACTGATTGAATCCCTTTCCATTGCTAAAAGAATAAGTTCCTATATGGGCAAAGGAATTTTTTTCGTTTTTTAAAGAATAATTGAACAAGCCATTCCTGGGAATTAAATCAATGGAACTGCCATCGCCGAAGAAAACCATTTCCTGCCAGCTCATTTGTGTATTATAATCAAGACCGTAATATAACCATATTCCTGTAATTGAACCTGGTTCTGAATTTACTGGCTGATTATTATTTGTTGTATTTACGGAAGGGTTATGATTTGTACCGACTTTCAGGCTGGCAAGTAAAGCACTTATATCGCCTTTATATTCTGTTCCATTGGTTAATACTACAATATCAGCAGCCTTGCCATCTTTTAAAAAAGAATAAAATGATACCGAGCATACGCTTCCGCTAAAATTAAAAGTTGACGATGCCTTAAATGCTTTCCATCCATTATTTTCTGACATAGTTTCGGCTACCGGATCAGTTTTAATTGAATAGGGCGTAGCAACAATTTCTTTCCACTCTTTTTTAAAGGCTTCAGCAGGAACATTATCGTTTTGTGCAGCACTGTATAAACTGATTACACAGTAAGTTCCTTTGCTGTTATCCGTTTTTGTATAGGATCTATAAACTTTAGTTTCATTTTTTGTATATCCTGCAGGCTCTTTATAGGTAAATACATCATAGACCGATTGTGCACTCAGAGACAAAACCGGTAAACAAAATCCGGCAAGGAAAGAAAGGAGTTTTTTCATTTTTTAGAAGTTTTGGTTATTATTAAAATTAGTTTACAAATACAATAGATTAATTGAATATAAGTGCAATGGAGCCTGGCAGATAATTTTTAAAGCGCAAAACCCTCAATATCTGCTGGATGTTTATTAGCCTGAATTATTCATGAATCTTATGGATTTTTCTGGTTCAAAACCAATATATAAATTAAAAATGAAATAGTATCGGGCATATTTAGAACAATATTCAACTAACTAGTATACAATACTTTAAGGATAAAGGTGAACTGTAAGAATCAGTTTAAATATTGAAATGATTTTTTATAAAAAATTTTATTGATCCCTGGCATTTCAGTTTATTTACTCCTTACAGTAATAATTACCCTCTGATATCTTGTAATGGCAGGTGTTCCATTATCAGTTGCTTCAAAGATAAAATGTATTGTTTGTCCCGCAAGGGCATCAGCCGGAATAATCACTTCCGCCTTTAATGATTCAGCATTTACAACTAAAACCTGGTTTGGATAGCTTCCCACCCTGAATTGCCACCATTTTACTGTCACTTTGTCGCCATCCGGATCTGAAACTGCAGCATTCAGGCGGATTTTCTCTCCAGCTGAAGCCATAAAGCTCAATGGGCCCTCAATCGTTACAGCAGGTTCGTGGTTTGCATCGGTATACTTTGGTGTTACCGACCATTTAAGCCGGGCAGCAAAATCGTTTTGTGCAGCCGGGAAAAAATTGGGAAAGGCAATCTGGTCGGCGCTTTTGTTCATCTGGCTTGTTAAATTGCCCATGGTATTCACTAATTCCCGCGAGGCACTGTCGCTAAGCTGGAAGGAGAAACTCTGCATTCCCGGAGAATTCAATTGCCGGCCACCCCATCCGCCAAATGATGCATCTTCGTAAGCGCGCAGACCGTTTCCGGGCATATTCATGAAGGTATGGTTGTCGCCTTCGCCCAACCACGAACCGGCTTCCTGTACCGGCATCCAGACCGCATAGCCCAATTTTTTCAACTGTTCATTTGTATATCCCGATAAGCCAAAATAATCCATCACATCTCCCTTTACCATTTGTTTTCCATCGCCCCAAACCCTGTATAAGGCACCCAAAGGGCCACGGCTGGTAATGTTTTCTTTCATCCATTTTGATGTAAGGTAAACCGAATCTGCTGGCCTGGCTCCCAACTGTGCGCCATATCCATAGTTCGGGCCGCCCTGGAATTGCCTGTATTCTATTTCCGGCCAGTTGGGTTTTATATAACCGGCATAGGTATCATCCTGGTCTCCCGAAGGAAGCAGCACTACCTTACGGGAAATTTTCTTTTTTATGGCCTCCCATTCGGTGGTATATCCGAATTGCTCCCGAATGGATTTCAAAGCACGCGCTATGGTACTTTGTCCGCCCCAGGCTGTTATAAACAATTGTCCAGGTTTATCATCCAGCATAAGAGATTTAATCAGGTCCGAACCAGGGGTGTCTTTCGAAATATCTCCATCAAATTCTATGTTTCCGTATCTTATTTTTGATTTAAGCAAATCGGGAGAAGGGTAATTTGGGTTGTGCAATTTTAAATTTGAATACACCTTTGCATAAGCGTCAACGGCATTATGAATGAAGCGCTCATTTTTATCCCAGCGCCACGATGTGCAGGGGCATGTGTCTAATCCAAAACGCGAATACTCCCTTCCCGGAACATACCACTTTGTTCCTTTTCCATCGCCTTTCCAGTGAAAACCGCTGCTTGCATAAACAAGCCCTTCAATTTCCATATCGCTGCTGTAAAGTAGAAAACGGATAAGCGAATTGTTATCATCCAGCTCAGGATCGGCGGTCACTACAATCCGTGGTTTAACCTGCCTGTTTGTTTGCTGGGCAAATGTTTTTCCGGAAAAAAGACTAATAAGTAAACATCCGGCTGCAAAGAGGAGCACCTTACTGTGTTTATTTTTTGAATTGGTATTCATGTTAGTTCTGTTTGATAATTGTTGAAAAGAATAAAATTTTCATGAAATTACAATTTTTATGATTTGTTGCTATCATTCATAACATGATATTGACGAACTTTTAAAATTGGAGTTAAAATTTGTAACCTGTTTCAATTTACCTCGTCATAAGAAGAAAAATAATGATGAACCTGAAGATAATACTTTTGTTGACGGCATTTTTTTGCAACGGAATTAATAAATTTGAAGATAATCAATGGATTAAGACGGAATACGATGGAAATTGCCTGTATTATAAGCTATCTGATTCTGAAAACAAAAATGACTATAATTCCATAATTGTCAATGGTATACATTCGGTGAAGTCATTTTTTAATTCAGACTTTAAAAGAGAATTTGATGTTTACATCCATCCTGACCGGCACTCGCTCGACAGCACCTGGCGAAAAAACTGGAATATGCCTGATTTCAGATCGGAGTGCTGGATGGTAGGCAGCGGCGTTGCTGACCGCCTGGATTTGATCTCACCAAAAGCCTGGAAAAAAGAAGCCTGCGAGCATGATTACTCAGATTTAAAACATACCCGTAATTTGATTACCCACGAACTGGTGCATGTTTTTCATGGTCAGTCTAATCCAAGCCCTGATTTTACAACTGCCGAAGGAATTGACTGGTTTATTGAAGGCCTTGCTACCTATGCCTCGGGTCAATGCGATTCTGCCGTACTTGTTAAAGTGAAAAAAGCCATCAGGGAAAACAAAATTCCTTTAAAACTGGATGATTACTGGACCGGAAACCTTAAATACGGCTTGTCGGGATCCATGGTTATGTTTATTGATGCAAAATTTGGAAGAGATAAACTTATTGATCTTTTGCCTTTGGAAAAAAAGTCGGAAATACTTCAAAGTCTTAAAACTACTGAAAAAGATTTAACCGATAACTGGAAGATGTTTATCCTGAATCTGAAATTCTGATAACAGTAAGGGAACTAAAATTTTTTAGTGATGAGAAGTAATTAACAAAAAGTATAATTTTAGCATTGAGTATTTTGCTTTAATAATTAATATAGCCGGGTAGAGGATATAAATTACTGATCTGTTTTTCTGATTTTTTGCTCTTTAGTTATTATCTTCGTAATCAATTAAAGGGTAGATGGATGTTTAGGATATTTCCGGAATTTGAAGATAAAAATATTCAGATTAAGCACGATACGCTTACCAGTTTTGCATTATTCCTGTTTGTACAAACAGCGTTTACAGGTTATTCAACGTATAATGCCGGGTCAGATAAAATTGCTTTTTTGGCCACTACACTTACCTCTTTCCTGGTGCCTACCTTCATTATCCTTTTAACCAGGAAGAATTATTTTTTTTATTCAAGGTTTTTTGTAGCTCTGGTTTGGACTACATCAACCATAGCCCTTTTTTCTTTTAAGAGTGATAATTCGGGGATGGCGTATTTTTTGTCTGATCTCTTTATAAAATCAGCACTTGCATCGCTTACCATCCGGTGGTACGCAGGAATTTTTTATGGAATTGCCACCCTTTCTGTTGGAATAATCGATCTGTTTTTGGAAAAAAACAAAATTCTTAATTTTATTGAAGTCGCGCCTATTCCTCCATTGGTTTATTTGATTGGATATTCAATTATGCTGGGCATGTTGGGTATTGTGGCCGCTACCAATGCTTTCAGTTTCGAGAAAATTTTCAATGCCTACCAGTTTGAATTTAAACGGCGCAAAGAGGCTGAAAACCAGCTGGTTGAGCAAAATAAAAATCTGGATCGCAAAGTGAAAGAAAGAACCACTGAAATTGAAACCCTGAACGAAGAACTGAGGTCGCTCAACAGCCATCTCTTCCATACAAATGAAGAAATTAACCAGAAAAATGAAGAACTAAGTGTTACGCTTGAAAAACTTCAAGTTACGCAGGAACAATTAATTCAAAGTGAAAAAATGGCGTCATTGGGGGTACTGGCATCGGGAATTGCCCACGAAATTAATAATCCGCTGAATTTTGTTGCCTCCGGCATATTTTCGCTCGAAACCTATGTGGAAGATAATGAGGAACAAAAAAATCCACAGATGGCTAAAATTCTAAATGTGTTAAAAACCGGGCTGGAAAGAGCATCCGCAATTATTTCGAGTTTGAGCCGTTACAGCCGTAAAGACGGAAGTGAACGCACCATCTGCCTCTTACACGATATTATTGATAGTTGCCTGCTTATGTTACAGAGCCAAACGAAACACAGAATTGAAATCGAAAAAAATTATCTGGATGGTGATATTGAATTAACCTGCAACGAAAATCAAATGCACCAGGCATTTTTAAATATTTTATCCAATGCAATTCAGGCCATTGAAGGAAAAGGTAAAATTTCTATCCAAACAAAAAAAGACAAAAACTGGGTTGTTGTAAATATTTCTGATAATGGTTGTGGCATTTCAAAAGAAAACCTGACAAAAATTTTTGATCCGTTTTACACCACAAAAGAGCCTGGAAAAGGCACAGGACTCGGCCTTTCTATTACCTATAAAATTCTGAAAGATCACCATGCTAATATAAAATACCAGTCTGAACCCGGTAAAGGTACCACTGTTACAGTTCTATTCCCAATTTCTGAAAACAACATTCATTAATTTTTAAATCACGTAGCTTTATCTGCAGGAATGCCCAATGCTTCTATTGAGGTGATGGTTGAGTAGAAAAAATATTTTTTGAAATCGGTCAATCAATTGATTGATTATTTGAAAAAATGCTCAATGCAGTGACCGTTTTATTGAAATTGTTTTGAATTAAGGCTTTTGAGGGCAGAAATTTTTGTTTAATAATAACTTTACAATTACATCTTGCAATTCATTTACTATTATTTAATGAGATTACACCTCGGCTGCAACAGCTTCTTTTTCTGATCCAAAAATCATACATTTGTATTATAAAAACTGTGAGAAGATGGATATTCAGGCACAAAAAGAACTAATCATTGAACAATTCAGGCTGGTTGATGATATTGACCTTATCAACGCAATTAAAAACCTGCTTGATTATGCGCTGAAAAAGCAATCAGAAATATACCAGATTCCTGAAGAGCAACAGCAATTGGTGATGGAAAGATATGAAAAAATCAGGAAAAATCCTGAAAGGCTTTTGGACTGGAATGAGTCTAAAAAAAAGCTTAAACATTGATGGAAAAATATAAAATACTAATTGATCCTGAAGCACTTGCCGACATTCAAGAAATTACTGACTGGTATAATGATAAAAAGGATGGGTTAGGAATAAAATTCCAGGAAACTACAATTAAGCAAATAGACAGCCTGAAAAAAAATCCTGAAATTTACGCCATCCGATACAATGAAATCAGGTGTATGCTTGTAAAGAAATTCCCGTACATGGTTCATTTCTATATTAATGATGAAAAATCAATCGTTGAAATACTGGCAGTAATCAGTACCGACAGAAATCCAAAAATCTGGAAAGAAAAGACCAATAAACCTGATTAAAAAGGATATTTGGCTAATCAAACAATGAATTCACTTTAACCTCGAGACCTTTACTATTATTGCAAAAACTAATATTTTATTTTCCCCGGATCTTGCCTGTTGTCCCAGAATCTTAGTAGCTGAATTTCTTTTTTCCGGGGATGAATCCGGTAAAATATGCTTGTTAATTTATTTTTATAAAACCTTTTCGTATAGCTTTGTTCTTCTTTGAAGCTTCAAACATATAAGGATTTTCAATTATTTGATTTAGCGTCTTTCTTGTTTCGTCTGCGAATTTATCTACCTCTTTCTTTGTCCGGTTTTCAAATATTTAGTCCATGATTTTTATGAAAGAACTTTTAGCTGTATAAGTCCAGACTATCTTCATAACTCAATATTGTAATGGGCTTTCAACTCATTCACAACAGACTGGTGTGAAAAAATCTCTCCTCGCTCTGCTTCTTTTATTGCCTCTTCAATATCATTTTTTACATCTTCAGGTAGCTCATCCCAAAAATCAACGGACTCATTAACTGAAAGTTGTCTTGTCAATAATATATATATTGAATTCAAAACTTTATTGTCTTCAATCGCATCTATTAATTGATGAAGGTTTGCCTTTAATTCAATTGTGCTCATCTTACAATTTTTTCACAAAGTTATGTCTTTTTTTTATATAGTAAATTGGATTTTGTTTTGGCAAGAAATAGTTTTTTATGGAACAAATATACTGTATTCTAACAATTACTTAAGGTATTCACTTTCCCCAGGCCAGGCCCAGCTGCAGCTTAAATCCGGTTTGTGTACTTTTTGATTATAGTTTCATATTGTATGGGTTTAGCATATTTTCAAACAGATAGTTTTGCGCAATCCTATCGTGCTTAATACAGCCAGCTATTAATTCCTGATCGTTAATAATTCAAAATTTTAGAATCTGTTAAATTTTCTGTGTTAACTGTTAGGGACTTCAAAGTATAAAAAGGTTGGAAAGGATTTGAAATTTTTTTTAATTGTTGCATAAATAACAGAATATGAGCCCGATATATTGATATAATTCAATTTTTGAATTTCGCTCATGCCTCATGTCGGAATTTATAGCTGTTAATATTAACAGGAAACAAAAAGGCCTGCCCGTAATGAATACCAGGCAGACCCTTCATCAAAAAACTACATTTTAATCTTTAATGCAACATCCAGATATTAATACTCAGCCCAGCTCGATATATCAATTTCTTCTATTTTAATTTTTGTAAAGGCATAAACAAACGCCGAAGCCAGCCGTGCATTGGTGATTAACGGAATATTGTAATCAATGGCCGAACGCCTGATAACGTAATCGTTGGCCAACTCTCCCTGCGTCAAATCTTTAGGGATATTTATGACCAAATCGAACTGCTTGTTTTTAATATAATCGAGCACATTGGGTGTTTTCTTTTCATCGGGCCAGTGCAGGAAAGTTACCGGAATGCCATTGGCTGTGAGAAAACTATGGGTTCCGCCGGTTGCATAAAGATTGATACCTTTTTCAACCATCATGCGGCAGCTGTTCAGCAATTCAACTTTGTCGCGGATAGGACCGCTAGATACCATCACATTTCCTTTCGGAATTCTGTAACCCACCGAAAGCATGGCTTTTAAAACGGCATCGTAGTAACTGTCGCCAATGCAGCCCACTTCGCCGGTAGATGACATATCCACCCCCAAAACCGGATCTGCTTTTGAAAGCCTCGAAAAGGAGAATTGCGAGGCTTTGATTCCAATATGATCCATTTCAAAAATTGATTTTTCAGGCACCTGGTAAGGCAAACCAAGCATTACTTTGGTGGCCAGCTCTATCATGTTCGATTTCAGCACCTTAGAAACGAAGGGAAAACTTCTCGAAGCCCTTAAATTGCACTCAATGACCTTAATATCATTGTCTTTGGCCAAAAATTGTATGTTGAATGGCCCTGAAATATTCAATTCTTTGGCAATGCTTTTGGCTGCACGCTTAATTCTTCTCACTGTCTCGAAATATATTTTCTGAGGGGGAAATACCATAGTGGCATCGCCCGAGTGTACGCCCGCAAACTCAATGTGCTCGCTCATCGCGTAAGCAACCATTTTGCCATTATCGGCCACGGCATCAATTTCAATTTCTTTGGCCTGTTCAATAAATTGCGATACCACCACAGGGTATTGTTTTGATACTTTAACGGCTAGTTTCAGAAAATGCTCCAGTTCCTGACTGTTTGAAACCACGTTCATGGCAGCGCCCGAAAGAACGTACGAAGGCCTTATCAACACAGGGAATCCCACTTTATTTACAAACTGTGTAATTTCTTCCATACTGGTCAATTCTTTCCAAACGGGCTGATCAATTTCCAAAGCATCGAGCATCATCGAAAATTTGTGTCGGTTTTCGGCCCTGTCAATAGAAAGTGGCGATGAACCCAATACCGGAACATTGGCATGGTACAACCTCATAGCCAGGTTGTTGGGAATTTGTCCCCCGGTTGAAAGAATGAGTCCTTTGGGGTTTTCAAGGTCTACAATATCGAGTACACGTTCAAAAGTGAGTTCATCGAAATAAAGCCTGTCGGTTACATCATAATCTGTCGAAACCGTTTCAGGGTTGTAATTGATCATCACTGAACGAAAGCCCGATTTATTAATGGTATTGATGGCATTGACCCCGCACCAGTCAAATTCCACGGAACTTCCGATGCGGTAAGCGCCCGAACCAAGCACTATCACTGATTTTCCATCATTTTCGTAAGTAATATCGTGTTTGGTGCCGCTGTAAGTCAAATATAAATAATTTGTAAAAGCAGGATATTCAGCAGCCAGTGTATCAATTTGTTTCACAGCCGGGAGCACACCACGTGATTTACGGAAGGCACGCATTCCCAAAACGGCATCCTGCATGGTTTCGTTGGTACTTTTATTAATCAGCCGGGCGAGCTGGAAATCTGAAAATCCTTTTCGCTTGGCTTCGAGCAAAACATCATCAGGCATTTCGTCGTAAGAGAAATAAGCTTCTATTTTTTTCGACAAATTAAAAATTCCCATTAACTTTTGCAGAAACCATTTATCAATCCTCGTTAAATCATGCACATGGTCAATGGAATAGCCGGCTTCGAAGGCTTTTTCAATTACAAAAATTCTTGAATCGGTGGGATTGGCCAATTCCTTTTCAATATCTTCAATAACAATTTCGCGGTTGCCAACAAAACCATGTGCTCCCTGGCCAATCATACGCAAACCTTTCTGGATGGCTTCTTCGAAGGTAGTACCAATGGCCATTACTTCGCCAACTGATTTCATTGACGAACCAATCTGGTGCGAAACACCCTCGAATTTATTCAAATCCCAACGGGGTATTTTACAAACCACATAATCGAGCGCCGGTTCAAAAAAGGCCGAAGTGGTTTTGGTAATTGAATTTTTTAATTCAAAAAGTCCGTAACCCAAACCCAGCTTGGCGGCTACGAATGCCAGCGGATAACCGGTTGCTTTCGATGCCAGAGCCGATGACCGTGAAAGCCTGGCATTAACTTCAATCACACGGTAATCCTGCGAAAACGGGTCAAGGGCATATTGCACATTGCACTCGCCAATAATGCCAATATGCTGAATTATTTTAATGGATAGCGATCTCAGTTTATGATATTCTGCATTGCTCAGGGTCTGTGAAGGTGCAATAACAATACTTTCGCCGGTATGGATGCCAAGTGGATCAAAATTTTCCATATTACAAACCGTAATACAGTTGTTGTATTTATCCCTGACCACTTCGTATTCCACTTCTTTCCAGCCTTTCAGCGATTCTTCGATTAATACCTGGTTGCTGTATGAAAAGGCGTTGTTAACCAGGGGCAACAATTCATCGCTGTTGTTTGCAAAACCGCTGCCCATCCCGCCAAGGGCATAAGCTGCACGGGCAATGATGGGGTATCCCAGCTTTTCGGCAGCAGCCAGTGCTTCTTCAACAGAGTTTGTAGCAATGCTGCGAGCAGTTTTAACGTTGATCTCATTGAGTTTTTCAACAAATATATCGCGGTCTTCAGTGTCTATTATGGCCTGTACAGGGGTTCCCAGCACTTCAACATTGTATTTTCCGAAAATTCCTGCACGAAAAAGCGCCACCCCACAGTTCAGGGCGGTTTGTCCCCCAAATGCCAGCAAAATACCATCCGGTTTTTCTTTTTTAATTACTTCTTCAACAAAATAGGGGGTTACAGGCAAAAAGTAAATTTCATCGGCCACCCCTTCTGAAGTCTGCACCGTGGCAATGTTAGGATTGATAAGCACTGTGCGCACGCCTTCTTCTTTCAATGCCTTTAAAGCCTGTGAACCTGAATAATCAAATTCGCCGGCTTCGCCGATTTTAAGGGCACCTGAGCCCAGGATAAGAACTTTGTTGTATTTTTTCACCGGTAATGTGTTTTTAAGAATTTTAATTTTTATGTCTAGTGTTTTGAAGGCTGAGCGAAGTCGAAGCCTGATTTTCAGTGTTTTATTTTTTATGATTAAAGTTTTAAATTTTCATACCCATATGACTTCGGTCGGAATGGGCGTATCGAGTTTTTATATTTAGTTAATGCCCATTTCCTCAATCATCCTTTTTAAAGCGCCTTTTGTTCCATCATGTACTGTCCTGTCAGCGGTTGGAGGCATAATATATGAATTTCCAGTAAAAGTATTATGCTTTGTATTGATCAAAAGAATTCCAAATTTATCGATCAATTTCATTTCTACTTCAGTGTCATAATTTTGAAAGGTTGGAATTGAATATATATCATAAGTTGAATGAATAAATTTTAATTTAGTTAATAAAATTCCATCCAAATCATTTTCGTTGCATATTTTAATAATCTCTTTATTATCAGGATATTCAAATGAAATTTTACTCATTATGTTTTTTGGCTTTTTAAAACCATACTCATTAAAAGTTTGAATTACTGTGGTAGCAAAAATATTGCCCGCGTGAGGGAAAGCCTTATTTATTATATTATCACCTTCAAACTGACTAAATCCGACTTTTTGAATATAGAAATTTTCAGGTGTTCTGTATAGAGTCTGAGTTCCGATTCTGGCACAGGAGTTTAAAAATAATGCAGACAATATTATAAATATTCCTTTTTTCATTCTTTTTACTTTCCATTTAAACTCCGACTTCCATTTCAACTCCGCTCAATGGCCGCCTGGCTTCTGACTTCCGACTTCAAACTCCCGACTTCCGACTCCTGACTTCCGACTCCTGACTTCCGACTTCAAACTTCCGACTTTCATTTCCCCATCATTCCAATAAACTCATCAAATAAAAACTCCGTGTCGGTTGGCCCGCCTGATGCCTCTGGATGAAACTGGGTGGAGAAAAACGGTTTCGATTTATGCCTGATTCCTTCACTTGTTCCATCATTTAAATTGGTGAACAGTGGTTCCCAGTCATTGGCAAGGGTCTTGTTATCAACAGCATAACCATGATTTTGCGAAGTGATATAACACTTTTTATCCCCATATTTTATTACCGGCTGGTTGTGACTGCGATGCCCGTATTTTAGTTTGTAGGTGGAGGCCCCGGAGGCTATCGCCATCAGCTGACTGCCCAGGCAAATGCCGAAAATGGGTTTATCTTTGGCCAATGCCTTTTTTAAATTGTTAATGGCATCGGTACAATTGGCCGGATCGCCAGGGCCATTGGAAATAAAAAGCCCGTCATATTCTTCTCCATTGTAGTCGTAATCGTGGGGAACCCTTACCACTGTGGTATCTCTATCTAAAAAGCAGCGGATAATGTTGTTTTTTACACCACAATCCACCAGTATAATCCTGTATTTTCCGTTTCCGTAAGTTTCAACTTTTTTAGGGCTCACCTGCTCCACAATATTTTCCTTACCGGGATCGTACCATTCCACATCTTTTCCATCAATTACGATTTTACCCAGCATGGTGCCGCTTTCGCGAAGAATTTGGGTCAACTCGCGGGTATCGATGCCATAAATACCCGGAATCTGTTGCGATTTAAGCCAATCACCCAGGCTTTCAGAAGCATTCCAGTGGCTGTACTCATGAGAATAATCAGAAACTATAAAAGCCTGTACAGCAATTTTATCCGATTCGTAATGTTTTAAAATCCCGTTTTCAGCATCTTTTTTGGGTACGCCATAATTCCCCACCAAGGGGTAAGTGGCAACCAGTATCTGCCCTTTGTACGACGGATCGGTCAAACTTTCAGGATATCCTGTCATGGCTGTATTAAATACCACTTCACCGGCCACGGAACTTTCGTACCCAAATGAAATACCGGTAAATTCCCTTCCATCTTCCAAAACTAATTTTGCCTGCTTCATGCTTAATTTTTCTGTTTTACTTTTTTATTGATTTATCTAAATCAATTCAAGCACTTGTATTATAAATTCTAAATATTAATACCTTAATTTGATTCCATTTTAGAACATCAGTATTCAGATATATTTCTTTTAATCATTTATATTTTTTGATTCAATTAATTCCCTTAATGTTTCCTTACTTGGAAGTATTAATTCGTACTTACTTGCAAAAATTTGATTATTATTTTCTGGCAAAGTTATTTCAATCAATGTTTGTTTTTATATTTTCTTTAGATTGCGAAATCACTGATTTCGTTTTTTGATTTTTGGTAATTAATTTTTATCCGGAAATTCTTCATAATCAAAATTACTTTATTAATTCATTCAATTTTCTTTCAACTTTTTCAAACTGAAATCCGGCCACAATCTGATTCATTTTTTTTACAATCTCCTCGTTGCATAAATTCCCTATACTTCCTTCGTGGGTGTGATAAACCACGGGTTCGGCTTTAAAATTTCCTTCTTCAATCTGTTTTCCTACCATCTGGTATGCCTCACGAAAAGGAATGCCTGAAAGTACCAGTTCGTTTACTTTCTCCACACTGAAAGCATATTTGTACTTTTCATCTTCAATTATATGTTTGTTGATGATAATGTTCCGGAACATGATGTCTGCCGCTTCAATACACGAATTCAGTTCGGCAAACGATCCAAAAAAAACTTCTTTAATAATCTGCAAATCACGAAAATACCCTGATGGCAAATTATTCATAATCAATGTAATTTGTTGCGGAATGGCCTGTATTTTATTGCATTTGGCCCTGATCAGTTCAAAAACATCTGGATTTTTTTTATGGGGCATAATGCTCGAGCCTGTAACCAGTTCATCGGGGAAACCCACAAAGCCAAAATTCTGGCTCATAAACAGGCAAACATCTGCAGCCATTTTCGAAAGCGTAGCAGCAATGGACGATAAGGCAAACGAAACTGTTTTTTCGGTTTTACCACGAGTCATTTGTGCATAAACCGAATTATAGTTTAAATCCTCAAATCCAAGCAGTTCCGTGGTCATTTTCCGGTTAAGCGGAAACGAGGAACCATAGCCAGCCGCTGAACCCAAAGGATTCTGGTTTGCCACGCGATAAGCAGCCTGGAGAAGAATTAAATCGTCGGTCAGGCTTTCGGCATAAGCGCCAAACCACAAACCAAAAGACGAGGGCATGGCCACCTGAAGGTGGGTGTAGCCAGGAATCAGGATTTCCTTGTTTTTTTCACTTAATTCTATCAGTAAATTAAAAAACGCGGCAACCTGAAGGGTTAAATTCCTGATCTCGTTTCGTATAAATAGTTTAATATCAAGCAGTACCTGGTCGTTGCGCGAGCGCCCACTGTGAATTTTTTTACCGGTTTCGCCCAAATTGCGGGTAAGTATCAATTCCACCTGCGAGTGAATGTCTTCAACACCTGCCTCAATTTTAAACTCATTATTTATAATTTGCCAGTAAATTTCGGCAAGGCCTTTCACCAATTTTTCTTCTTCGGGTTTGGTAAGCAGCTGAATGGATCGGAGCATTTTTACATGGGCTATGGATCCCAAAACATCAAACCGGGACAGCAACAGGTCAAACTCCCGATCGCGGCCCACAGTAAAATCTTCGATGGTTTTTAGTACCTGTTTTCCTTTATCCCAGAGTTTCAAAGTTTGGTAGATAACTATAGAATTATTTTTTTAATTTTAAAACCGGACAAAATTATAATATAATCGCTTTGCGTAAAAGAATAATTATTCAAAATACGAAAAAAAATGTTAAAATATAAGCTAAATTGTACTAATTATGCATGATGATGTTTTAAAATGGAATATTTATACATTTATATTGCATTTTCAGGAATCAAATATTTTGTTTAACAATTAATAACGAGGATAAAATGAATACAAAATCTTTAATTTTTACGGTAAGTTTCGCAGTTCTATTGGCTATTTCGGCCAAAGCACAGGAACAGAGGTTTAAAATTTCGCTGGCCGAATGGTCGTTGCATCGCACAATACAAAAAGGAGAGATGAGCAACCTTGATTTTCCGCGAATTGCAAAAACGGTTTACGGACTTGATGCAGTGGAATATGTTTCAAGTTTTTTTGCCGGAAAGTCCGAAAACATGGAATACCTAACAAAACTAAAAGACGAATGCACAAAATATGGCGTTAAAAGTCTTTTAATTATGGTTGACGGAGAAGGCGCGTTGGCAGACACTTCTTTAAAAGTGAGGACAAAGGCAATTGAGAACCACTATAAATGGGTGAAGGCTGCTCAATTCCTTGGCTGTCACTCAATTAGGGTAAATGCATATGGCAAAGGTACCCGCGAACAGGTTCAAAAATCGGCCATCGATGCCCTTTCTAAACTAGCTGATTATGCAGCAACTTACAATATTAATGTAATTGTTGAAAACCATGGAGGCCTTTCTTCTGACGGTAAGTGGCTTTCGGAAATTATGAAAACCGTGAACAAGCCTAACTGTGGAACTTTACCCGATTTGGGAAATTTTTATGAATACGATCGTTACCAGGGTGTGGCTGACATGATGCCTTTTGCTAAAGGCGTAAGTGGCAAAACCTATAATTTCGACAGCGAAGGGCTTGAAACAAAAGTGGATTATGTTAAAATGATGAAAATTATTGCCGATTCCGGTTTCAGCGGTTATATTGATGTGGAATACGAAGGCACTGTTTTATCGGAAGATGAGGGGATCAAAGCCTCAATAGCTTTACTGAAAAAAGTGATTGCACCTTACAATAAGTAATTAAAGGCCTGACAAAATCTTACAACTTTATAACCTGTAAACCAAACAATCTGTATGTTCCGGTTGGTTCGGAATTGAACTTTTTTGTTTGTTTAAAAGCTTTTAATTTTAGAAATAAATCCTTTGCCCTTACTGAGAAAAACGCTAAATGGGTGAAGGATTTTTTATGGCCAACAATGAAGCTATCCTGTTTAAAACCTGGAGGTTTTGAATTAGTTAATAATTGACGGACATTTAACTAGATATTTTTTTCTGATTTATTTAAATTCTGATACCAATTACCAGCACATCATCTGTTTGTTCATTATTTCCTTTCCAGGCCTTAAACCTGGAATCCAATATTCTTTCCTGTTCAAACATGGGTTTTTGATGAATTTCTGAAAGCATTTCCTTGAACCGTTTTGATTTGAAAGTTTCGTCGTTTTCGCCTCCAAACTGCGACAGGTAGCCATCGGAAAAAATGTAAAACACATCGTGCTTTAAAATATCAATTTCGTCCATTTGAAATGGTACTTCTCTAATGTATTGACCTATAGGATTTTTTGTCCCTTTTACTTCAATTAATTGTTGATTGCGGTACAAATACAAAGGATTGTTTGCGCCCGAAAACTGCATCTTATAATTTTGTAGGTCAATAATACACAAAGCTATATCCATACCATCTTTTGGCGTATTTGGATCGACCGAATGTTGCAATGATTTTTTAACTTTTTCCCTTAGAATATTTAAAATTCCATCCGTTGAATGGTATTGATAGTGGGCAATAATTTCGTTCAGAAAGGAGATACCCAGCATACTCATAAATGCTCCGGGAACCCCGTGTCCGGTGCAATCGGCTGCGGCAATGAGTATAAGATCGCCCTCACTTAGGTTGTTTTCATCATTTTCAGGCGAATTAATATGCGACATCCAGTAAAAATCGCCACTTACAATATTGCGCGGCTTGTAAAATACAAAATGCTCCGGTAATCTTTCATCTATATACCAGCCCGATGTGAGCACAGCTTGTTGTATTCTTTGTGCATATTGAATGCTCGAGGTTATCTGGTCATTTTGTACCACAATCTCATTTTTTTGTTCAACAATTAAATCGTGCTGTGCCAATAGTTCAGCCAGCCGTTCCTGGTAAAGGCGCATGACAAATTTTTGCCAGCTCAGGTATTTTTCGGCCCACTTAACTGTTGCCTCAATTGGGATGGCCAGTATTTTTGCCTTGGAATCGGTGTACATGTTCATGGGCTTGTTGCTGGGAATCACACTGTTTAGGCCCCAGACATTTCGCAACGTTTCAGTAAGGGTAATAATACAGGATTCCTTGGTGTGCATGGGGTAAATTACCAACTCTTTACCAAACCTGTCGATGGTGGAAAGATGAACTACCCCTTCGACCACAAAGGGCAAATGCCCGTCAATATCGTTGTAATATTCACCTACATTAACTCCGGCAGGAAATTCAAGTAATTTGTATTGTACCATCTCTTCAACAAGAGCAGGTTCAAGATCCTGAGACAAAAATTCAACCAGCGCTGTTCTTTCCATAATTTTATTTTGGTATCAAATTGATGAAATAATCTTTAATTCATAGGATTAATCGCTGCCGAGGGGATACATTAAAAATAACTGTTCTTAAACCAAACTATATGGATCTAATTATAAACATTTTATAAATTTTTAATTCAAATGTCTTTAAACTTTTATCAAACCAATTAAAGCAGGTGAATTACTATTTGTTTTTTAGATTTACAGAAGTGAAAAAGCCGGTTTATGCCTTGATGCACCTTCGGTAACAATTAACAGATATTGTTGATTTGAAAATAAATAATTTTAAAAGCATTGTATCAAAAAAAAGCATCCTCCGTATTGAATACAAAGGATGCATTACTTATTGATTTTAAACTATTTATCCTTATTTCTTTTTCCTTACAATAATATTACCGTTAAAGTTTTTAAAATTAAATTCAGGTCCCCCGCCATTTAATTTTGCGGTTATAAATTTACTGATAGAAACCCTGTAAGTATTGTTTTCAGGCGATTGTTTCACTTCCGGATCGGTTTTAACCATTTCAACATCAAAATCGGTATAAATTTCGCCCATTTTCGAATTCATTTTCAATGTTGCCTTTGTGTTTCCGGGTAGTGTAAGATCAATCTTCTGGTTCATATTGGCAAACGACATGGCCTTATTGGGCGTTATTTCATCGAAAGAAATTTCAATTTTTCCATTGATTGACGAGGCCACCACTGAGCCTGAAATACCCGACATCACTATATCTCCGTTGATATTGCTGATTTCATGATCGCCTTTTACATTGGTCACTTGAATGTTGCCATTGTTTACAGTTTTAAGGGTTAACGAAAAATTTGCAGGAACTTTGATTTCCAGGTCAGTTGTGTACCTAAAATCATGTGATGAAATTTCAACTTCGTTGTTTTTTTCTTCAATATCCAGGTCAAATGAATTTGAACTTATCTTTTTTAGTCCTTTTACATCTTCTTCATTATTATCAGGGTCTTCACGGTCATTATTATCCTTTTCGGCAATACCGCTGGTTGCTTTTACAATCACTTCTTTTCCGCTGTAACCCTCAACCTTAATGGAACCCGACATCATGTTTACTTTCAACGAACCGCTTACGCCTGGTTTACTGAGTGGTACTACAATATCCTGTTTGTATTCCTGGGCATGTAAGCTAAATTGCAAACTTGTAAAAATTAACAAGCTAATTAATATTAAATTTCTGAATTTCATGATTTTACTTTTTTAAAATTAAACTTATTCTTTGTATTTTATTGTCATATTGCCGTTTAGCGTTTCGAACGACATTTTTATTTTGCCTGTTCCAATCCTGAATTTTGGTTTTTGTTCGAGTTTGTAAAAGGTGGATTGGTCAATTTTCTTTGTCTCTCTGGTTACTTCAGGGTCGAGGGCTTTTATATCAAAATTGGTATAAAACTCGCCGTTCATCGATTTATAATCAACATCAGCCGAAAGGTTCTTATCGCAATAAATCTGGATATCTCCATTAATGGTATTGAATTTACAATCTTCGTCGGGAACTTTTAAATAATCAATTTTGATTTTACCATTTATGGTAGATGCATTGGTTTGTCCTCTTACATTTTTCAATTCAATACCCCCGTTTATGTTGTTGATTTCCATTTTAGCAAAAATGCCGGTAACGGATATTTCCCCATCATTAACTGTTGAAGCATAAACTTCTGCATCTTTGGGAATTTTAACAACAAAATCGTAATGGAATTTATAATTGATGTCCCATTTGCAATTTCCGCTTTTTTTATATCCTTTGTTCCATCTGTTGTTAATGTACGGCGCCTCAAAATAAACACGTACAGTGTCGCCGGCATTTTCTATTTTGAGCTTAAGCTCGCTTTTGGCCTTATCGTAATCGGCTTTGCTATCGGCTTTTATGGATTCAGTAATTTCCATACTGCCCTTGTTACCTTCAGTTCCACCTATGGTGACACTTCCAAAAATATTTTCGATAAGAAATATTTTTTTTCCGCTTCCAAAGGTTAGTTCTTTTGTTTGAACGTCTTTATAATCCTGTGCTTCGGCCTTACACGAATTTAAAAGCAAGGCAAGGCCAATCAGAATCAGTTTGTGATTCGGTTTCCATTGCATAATTGTAATTTTTTTAAATTAAAGTTTTTATTCCCTTTTCGATAGTAATCCTGAGATTTGGATCGAGATCTTTCTTTTTTAAAAGCTTTTCGAGTTCCTGTACTGAGTTTTTTTCCTGTATCTGAATTAAAGTTGAGGCCAGTTCTATTAAAACAATGGGTGAATCCTGGAATTTCAACGATTCAACCAGTTGCGTGCGCACCGCCGGCATATTTGTAAATTTTATAAGCGCATCGAGGCTGGCAAGTCTTACATTTACATTGTCGTCGTTGTTCAGGGTTTTAAACAAAGCGTCAATCACGGTTTTGTCCGATTTGTCCATTTCAGTTACATAACTAACAGCCGTAATTCTATCTGTAGCCTGTTTGCCTTCAATCATCGATAAAACCATGAGTTTACGCATTTCACTCATTTCTTCCGACATGCCATTGATCTGCTTTTCATATCCCCGGTTGGGCATCAACATATTGCCCACGATAAGTCCGGTCAGAAGGAACATAAACCCGTAAGCCAGCCGCGGAACCTTTGGAAACGTCAACGCTTCAACAAAATAGTTCCAATACAAAATCCATTTGTTCGATTGGTTTTCAATCCGTTCTTTTTGTTCTTTAAGCATTTTATAGAAATTTTCGTCCATCTGACTGCTTGTTTCAGGAACATCAAATACATCGAGCTGCCGGTAAATATTAACGAATTCATCAAGGTCAATTCCTTCCTGTTTTGCCATTTGTTCCAATTCCTGCATTCTTTGATCCGAAATTTCTCCGCTTAGAAATTCAGCAATTAATTGTTCAATATTTTTTCTGAATTTGTCCATATCGTTGGTCAATTTGTCATTTCAAGGTAAACTTTCCTTAGTTCTTCCATTGCCCTGAAAACCCTTTGTTTTACAGAATTTTCAGAAATATTCAATATGCCGGCAATTTCTTTGTATTTCAGTTCGTGATATTTGCTTAATACCAACACTTCCCGCTTATCTGAATCCAGCTTTTTTATGCACAATCTAATCATTTGTACCTGTTCACTTTTTTCGAACATGTGGGCGGCATCATGTTCAAATTCAGTGTTTCTGTTTTCAATCGATTCTTTTGATACCAGAACATGGCCTTTTTTCCTGATTGTATCAACCACAAGATTGTGGGCAATTCCAAACATCCAGGTTGTAAATTTGCCGTCGCCCCTGTATTGGGCCCGGTATTTCAGCATGCGGTAAAACACCGATTGTACAAGGTCTTCGCTTTGTTCCCTATCTTCAATAATCCTGAAAAAATATGCAAATACAGGCTTTTTATAGCGTTCATACAGCAAGGCCATTTTATCAATGTCGCCCAACTTTACCTTCAGCATTATGGCATTATCAGATAGCGCTTCCAAATCTCAGGTTTTAATCATTCAACTCGAACAGTAAGACTGTGAACTTTTAATTTGGTTACTTAAAATTAGAAATTTTTTTTTCCTATTTTAGCGTTCAAATAAATCATTTTCACCTTTAACATATTGCTATGGCTAATAATAAAAGGAATTTAGTTTGGTTTTCGGTTTTATTCTTAAGCCTGGTAATAATTTTTCATCTGGGAAACCTGTATAATCTTTTTTCCCTGTCTCCGGTTCTTTTAACAGTATTAAGGTATATTGTAATTGCTGGTTTTATTTATTATGCTATTCGCAAAAAATCACTCACTACCTGGATAATGGTGAGTATGCTGGTAGGGGCAGAAATTGGCCACGATTTTCCTGAATTTGCAATTAACCTCCAATTAATTAGTAAGATATTTTTAAAATTAATTAAAACCATTATTGCCCCACTGCTTTTTGGAACCCTGGTTGTTGGTATTGCAGGTCATTCCGATTTAAAACAAGTGGGACGGATGGGATTAAAATCAATTATCTACTTCGAAATTGTATCCACAATTGCTTTGTTTATTGGACTTCTGGCCATTAATATCAGTCAGGCAGGTGTAGGTGTACATTTGCCGGTTAACCCGTCAGAATCTCTGCAGGAAGTTAAACCGCAGACTTTTCAGGAGGTGATTTTACATGTTTTTCCTGAAAATATTGCCAAAGCTGTTTATGAAGGGCAAGTGCTCCAGATTGTAGTTTTCAGTATTATTTTCGGAATTGCAGTGGCAATGTTGAAAGATAAGCATAAAAGGCCATTGCTTACATTTGCTGAAAGCTTATCGGAAGCCATGTTTAAATTTACCAACATTGTGATGTATTTCGCCCCGCTGGCCGTTGGTGCAGCAATTGCATATTCTATCGGGCACATGGGTTTGGAAATTCTCGTAAATCTGTTTAAACTACTTGGTACATTATACGTAGCTTTACTGGCATTTATCGGCCTTGTTTTATTACCAACCATGTTGATTTTTAAAATACCTGTTGCACAATTTTTTAAGGCAGTTTTTGAGCCGGCTTCCATTGCTTTTGCCACTACGAGTTCTGAATCGGCTCTTCCGCTTGCCATGGAGAGAATGGAAGAATTTGGGGTACCCCGTAAAGTAGTATCTTTTGTTATCCCTACAGGTTATTCCTTCAATCTCGATGGTACTACGCTTTACCTTTCGTTGGCCAGCATTTTTGTAGCCCAGGTAGCCGGAATCCATCTTCCCATTGAAAAACAATTGCTCATTGTATTCACTTTAATGCTTACTTCAAAAGGAGTTGCCGGTGTACCCAGGGCATCTCTCGTAATTTTGCTTGGAACAGCTGCTTCTTTCGGTTTACCTGTTGAACCAATTTTTATTATCCTCGGAATTGATGAACTTATGGATATGGCCCGCACAGCTGTAAATGTTATCGGAAACTGCCTTGCATCTGCTGTTGTTGCAAGGCTCGAAGGTGAATTTGACATGGAAAAAGCAAGGAATTTTAATCCTCAAATCGAAGCCTGAGCCGGGTTGCTATTTCGAAAGATTGATAACCTGTTGGCGCAAACGTTCAATTTCATCGCGCATTTGGTTGAGTTCAGTAATGTCGGTGATCATACAAATAATTCTGTAAATTGCGCCTGATCTGTCTTTTACAGGGGTGTAATACTCCATTAACCATTTATCGCCCTGGTCTGTTTTACGCCTTATGGGTCTTTGTTTAGAGATCCCTTCTTTTAAATCGGACCAGAATTTTTTATACAGTTCGATATTGGTTTTTGCTTCTGGTTCAAACTCCGAATGGTTTTTTCCAATTAAGTCCTTTTCCTTCAATCCCAAATGGAGAATGCCTGAATTTTTTACATTAACTACTGTTCCTCCAATATTGTACCATATCACTGAACCAATTTTCACAACGGAATCCAAAATACCTTCATTTTCTTTTTCTTTGGCCATCCCTTCTTCCTGCGATTTCTGAAGTTCCTGGAAAGTATCCTGTAATAGCTGTTCTCTTTTGCTGAGTTCATCGGATCGTATCTGGAACTGATCAAGCAGTTTCCTGGTTTGAACGTTCTTTTGCATGATAGAAATGGACGAAGCAACCCGCTCACCAATGCTCTTGAGGAATTCTATTTCATAATCAGCAAATTCCCTGAACGAAGCCATTTCAATTACACCAAAAGGTTCATCTTCAAAAATAAGGGGCATTAAAAACAGGCATTTAGGCTCGTAGCTACCAAGCCCTGAAGAAACAAAAGTGTATCCCTCAGGTAAATTAGTCATGTAAATCATTTCCTTTTCCTGGAAACATCTCCCTACAAGGCTTTCACCTATTTCGAATTGCGCCTGCATGGCTTTTTTCTTATTATAGGCGTACGAAGCAAGTAATTCAAGAAATGCATGATCCTTATCGTGGGTATTTAATATAAAAATACCTCCCTGGTCTGCCTTAATATAGTTAATGATATGTCCCAAAATTACATACAGATATTCTTCAAAATTATCGGTGGAAGTACGTAAAACCTCGCCAAGCTGCGATAATCCGTCCTGCGCCCAGTTGAGCTTCATTCGCTCAAGCTGTCTTATTTCCTCCTGTTCCTGGCCAATTCTTAAATTTTTCTGCATTTCAACCAGGGTATTGCCCAATACATCCGATTTGCTTAGTGGGGTATAATTTGCATTAAAATCTCCCTCCCCGATTTTTTTGGCAAACTCTGCAGTCTTCGATAACGTATCCAGAAGATTGTTCAACGATTTACCCATTTCTGCCAGTTCATCGTTTGAGCGTACTTTTACCTTTTTGGTTGTATCTATTATTCCTTTGTCCAAATCTTTAAGAATGGACGTGGTTTGTTTTAAAGGCAGGGTTAATCTTCGGGCAATAAGCAGTGTTATCAATGAAAATAAAAAAATACCAATGGATCCGATAATAATGGAAGTATTGAAGTAAGTTATTGATTCCTGCTGAATTATTTTAGATGGAACCACAAGGCAAATAGCCCAGGGTGTTTCTGATTTTCCGACAAAAATCGGCGCTATTGCCACATAGCTCGATATTCCTGCACTGTCGGTAATATTAAACTGGTCAGGTTTACCTTCTTTAATTTTAGGAAGAATGTTAAATTTCGACAAAACCGGATAGGTTGAAAGCAGCGAATCTCCTTGTAATTCAGGGTTATGAGACGAAATTATTGTCCCGTTGTTCGACACAAGCAAGGCATACGAATCTTTAAATGGCTGGGTTTCATCTATTATATGCTGAAAACGGTTTAGAGTTATGTCAATGCCCACAATGCCGCCAAATTCACCATTTAAAATCAGGGGTTTGGCAATACTGGTTTCAAGCACGGAATCGCCTCCCTCGTGCGGAGAGTAGACATAAAAATAAGGATCGGCAAGAACATCATTTTTGGTGATTTTTGAATTGTAATAAAGTCCCCCGATATTATCGCCATCAAGTTCTGCAGTATCAACAACAAAACGAATAATCCCGGCTTCCCGCACTGCCACGGTTCTTTTTCGTCCATAATTGGCAGTATAACCGGGTTTTATAAATCTTAGTTCCCACGACATCCATACAGAAAGATACTCAGGATGGCTATTCAGCACGTTTTTAAGCATATCATTGTAAATCGGATCCCTTAAATCTGCCGGAATCGCTCTATATCCGGCAAAACTCTGCGCCAGGGTATTACAAATGGATAAATCGTTATCAAGGGTTGCTTTTACGGAATTGGCAGCATTCAGGGCATAAATTTTTACAAGCCGGTTTGCCTGGTTAATAGAATATTTCCTATAATTGAATGCTATATAAGCAATTACAAGTGTAAAAATGACAAATGAGGTTACAAATATGAAAAGAAAAATTTTGGCACGGATTCTCATTATCCCTTTGTATTTCTTTAAATTAACAGATAAAAGTAAATAATTTCATATAATTTACAAAATTGCTTTAAAATATGTAAACTTTAATTGAAATCAATACTTAATATCTATGATTCAAAGAATTTGCCAAATTTGAAGATTAACAAAGAATTTTTACATTTTCTGAAGCATTTATATACCTGTAGGCCTGGTCGCGCAATACTGGCCTGAATCCGGCTTCAATAATTGCTTTCTGGATTCCTTCAGCATCGAAATGATGTTTTGCCCCTGCTGCCGAAACCACGTTTTCTTCAATCATAATCGATCCAAAATCATTGGCACCAGAGTGCAGACAGATTTGTGCGGTTGTTTTTCCAACAGTTAGCCACGAAGCCTGTATATTCTTAACATTTGGAAGCATTATTCTGCTTAAGGCAATGGTTCTGATATATTCTTCCGATTTTACATTGTTTTTTACCCCTTGTTGTTTGTTCAGTTCTGTTCCTTCATCCTGGAATGGCCATGGTATAAAGGCTACAAACCCGGGGCTGCCTTCAGGTTTTTCGGATTGTACTTCCCTAATCCTTATAAAGTGTTCTATGCGCTCTGCATTAGTTTCTATATGGCCAAACATCATGGTGGCCGAAGTTACAAGTCCCAGTTTATGTGCTGCCCGCATCACATCAAGCCATTGCTGCGAATTGCATTTGCCCCGTGCAACAAGACTTCTTACCCTGTCAACCAGAATTTCAGCACCCGCACCCGGTAAACTATCCAATCCGGCTTCCATCAATGCAGTAAGCACTTCGGTATATCCTGTTTTTTCAATTCTTGCAATATGGGCTATTTCAGCCGGACCAAGTGCATGGAGTTTTAAATGGGGATCAATCTGTTTTAATTCCCTGAATAATCCGGAATAAAATTTTAAGCCCAGTTTCGGATGCAATCCGCCCTGCAACAAAAGCTGATTTCCTCCAAACTCCTTTAACACTTTGATTTTTTCTTCGTATTCACTCCTGCTTGTAATGTATATATCTTCCGCGGTAGGTTTCCGGTAAAAATTGCAGAATTTGCACTGTGCAATACAAACATTTGTAATATTTACATTCCGGTCGATGATCCAACCCACATTTCCGGCCCTGTCACCTAAAGCCTTATTTTTTAATTCATTCGCAACCCACATCAATTCCGAAACAGGCGCTTTTTCGTACAGCAGTAATCCTTCTTCAAGTGTCAGAAAATCAAAGGCGAGCGCTTTATTATATAGTTTTTCAATTTTTGTCATTTTTACTATTTTAAGAACACAAATATAGGTATTTAATTTTCCTTATTTTATTTTATCAAAAGATGCCGTGGCTATTTGTAATCTATAAATATTTATGTTTCAGATTATTAAATGTTTCAATTATTTATAAAGCTGATTTTTTTGCCGGATTATATATTGGCAGATAAATATTTTAAGACCCATATTTTGTTTTTATTGGTATTTTTACGCAACAAAATGTTGATTTATGGAAATTAAACTAGACAAAATAAAAGAAATAGATAATAGCTCAGACCTTCTTATCCTTGTTGAAAATATTGATGGGCTTAAATCATACGGACTTAATGAAGTAGAAATAAATTTTGCAGAAACTACTGCGGTGGATAAAAATTTCCTTGTACCTGTTAACCGGTATACAAATTGGATATTTATACAATTGATTCCATCAGATAAAAAGGACAACGAATTATTGGAATGGCTCCGGCGTGAAGCTTCTAAGCTGAAACCTATGCTCAACAGGTATAAAATTTCTAATTTGCAGTTAAGCTTTATGGGCGGTAACGAAGAAATTCTTCTTGCTTACACTGAGGGTATTCTGTTAAGCCATTATTCTTTTTTAAAGTATTTCGAAAATAAAGAAGAAAAAAGCAACAGCCTGAAAAATCTATCGCTGCACTGCAAAGCATTAAAACCCGAAAAAATGGAAGAGCTGGCAGTAGTTAGTGAATATGTATGCCATGCCCGCAGGTTGGTGAATGAACCCCTATCGTACCTTAATACACAGAAACTTAGCGAAGAAATAGTTGAATTGTCAATTCTTGCTGGTTTTGCAGTTGAGATGTTGGGAAAAAAGCAAATCGAAAGTTTAAGGATGGGAGGGTTGCTGGCAGTAAACCAGGGAAGTGCCAATCCGCCGGCGTTTTCAATATTAAGCTGGAAACCCGAAAAACCCAGAAATAAAAAACCAATTATTCTCATTGGTAAGGGTATAGTTTACGATACAGGTGGACTAAGCCTTAAACCAACACCCGACAGCATGGATTATATGAAATGTGATATGGCCGGTGCGGCTGCAGTGGCTTGCACCATTGGTGTAATTGCAAAATTAAATCTGCCGGTAAACATTATTGGTCTCATACCGGCTGCTGAAAATCTTGTCAGCAATACCGCCTATGTTCCCGGGGATGTAATAAAAATGCACAATAAAAAAACCGTGGAAGTTTTAAATACAGATGCGGAAGGAAGGCTTATTCTTGCTGATGCTTTAAGCTATGCCTCTAAATATAAACCCGAACTGGTAATTGATTTGGCAACCCTAACCGGCGCCGCGGCTGTTGCTTTGGGCCATTATGGTATGGTGGTTACTGGTACAGCTTCCGATAAAATATTTGAAAGTCTCGAAAACAGCAGCAATAAAACCTGCGAGCGTTTTGTCAGATTTCCCTTATGGGAAGATTACAAAGAATTGTTAAAATCGGATATTGCTGATATTAAAAACATTGGAGGAAGAACCGCTGGCGCAATTACAGCTGGAAAATTTCTTGAGTTTTTCACCGATTTTCCCTGGATTCATTTTGATATTGCAGGTCCGGCATGGGTTTCAAAAGATTTTCATTATCTTACCAAAGGAGGTACTGGATTTGGGGTAAGATTACTGGTAGATTTTATTAAAAATTATATCAACTGATAAAAAAAGCCACTGCAAACTATTCAGTGGCTTTTATCTTCTCTCCGGTTAAGGAATTGTTTTGTATTTTAGCTTACAGAAAAGTTAAATTAAAGCCAAAATTAATCCAGAGTCCCCTGTTTTTCACTTCATTCGGATCATCCTGGTAAATCTTTGTCAAACCCCACTCGTAGCCAGCATCAATAAAGAATTTTTTGAATGAAATGCCTGCACCGGCATCAATACCATAAATAACAGGGGCAAAATCGTCTTTTGTAAGGCCTGTAGTGCCTGTATTTACTTTTGTAACAATCATTGCAGTTGGCCCTCCGAATATGTGGAGATTTAAACTTTCTTTATCACCAAGTATGTTTAATCCTGCAAAAGCAGGTATCCGCAAAGAACTGATATCGTTTGTGAATTCTGTTGCACTTGCCTGGTTAAGTTCCTGCAGTTCCCAATTGTTTTTCATCCAGAAAATACCGGGTTCAAAATAAAATTTGTCCCCAAAAGTGAGTGTACCTCCCAATTGCCATCCAAACCGGCCGGTTGAAGAATAGTTGATTGGATCATCGGTAAGGCTTGTAAAATTCATGCCAATTGCTGGTTTAATTACCATTTGCGAAAAAGCAGAATAAGAGATACAACTGATTAAAATTAAGCTAAATACTAATTTTTTCATTTTATTTGTTTTTTAGTTTAACATAATTGCCTCAAGGGCATGGGTTTATATTTAATTATAAACTTAACAATAAGTCAATTTCATTTTTTAAGGTTTCCTGATGCGGCCAACTGGCTTTCGGATCAAAAATATATCCTTCCTTGTCTAACAAAATATAATATGGAATTCCCTTAATTTTAAAATATTCCTTAATTTTTTTCTTCGAAGGTTCATCAATCCTGTAATGCCGGCCATCAATATCAATACGGCCCAGGCCAAGTAGCCACTGTTTATAGTCTGTATCTGTGGATAAAAAAAGAAATGTTATTTTTTTTTTTTTGAATTCGTCCTGCAATTTTTTTGAATATTCCATTTCGCGGGCACAGGTTTTACACCAGCTGGCCCAAAAGTCCACCAAAACTGCATTCCCGTTTAATTCTTCAATCACTTTACCAAGGCTGGTTTTTTCGCCCGAAGTGGTAAAAAGTACTGTGCTGAGTATTTCATCTGTAAACTTATTTCCTTTCAGGCTTTTAAGATTTTGGCCTGTAAATGTTTCGCATTGTATGAAGAGTAACACCAATCCGACTGTATATTTTATGATATGAAATTTCATTCATTTCAATTTATGATAATTAAACTCTAAAATCATATAATTATTACTTCAATTATGCCTTCTGTATGTAGTTTAACTTTTTTTTTGATGAAATCCCGGATTTTATCTGTAAACAATACATTAATATTTGTAAAGTAAAATTCTTTCTCTGCAACGGCATTTTGAACATTATACTTGTATGTCTTCAAAGGAGATGAAGATACAACCGATAATTCTTTTTGAAATTTATTCACTGAGCATAATTTTTATCATTTGTTTGGCCAATTCACCTGAATCATAAGGAGGGAAAGCCTGGCCTATATTACCACAGAAAACAAGCCGGGTTTCGGGATTATAAACCATTATTGAACCATAAAATCCGCCATGGCCATAAAAAGTATAATTGTCAACTTTGTATTTAATTAGTCCCAGTCCGTAATTTCCATTGTATTTATCTGATTTTGAAGTATCCATCATTTTTTTAATTGTATTTTCATTACTGAACAATCCGCCCTGCATAAGGGTGGTAATGAATACAGCCAAATCGTGGGTGGTTGATACAATGCCCCCGCCGGCCCATTCGTACGAAGTGTTTATGTCCTGCGTCATATTTATCCGGTTCAGATAGGCATCTATTCTTTTCAGGTGTCCACAAGGTTTTTCATAAAACTCAAAATAAGAATCTTTCAAATTAAGTGGTTCAAGTATCCTTTGCCTTATTGCCTCGTGTAGTGATTGCCCGGTTATTTTCTGTATAACAAAACCCAGAAGCATATAATTGATATCAGAATAATGGTAACCCTGGCCTGGTTTGTTAAAAGCTTTTTTATTAAGGTTGTATTTAAAATATCTTTTCATCACCATTTCTGGGGTAAATTGCCTTTTTTTATGTGTCAGTACACTGATATTAAACCTTGTTGCCGCATCTGAAAATATGTCTGCTATGCCGGAAGTGTGATTTAGCAACATTTCAATGGTGATAGCGTCGGCCATCGGTTGTTTGTTAAAAAAATGAATTTCACTGAACTTCAGGAAATCAAGATCATTAAGGTATTTGGCTGCATTGTCGGTTATTGAAAGTTTTCCTTCTTCCTCGAGTTGAAGTATTACAGTGGCCACCATTGTTTTAGTAATGCTCGCTGTATTAAATTGAAAATCAAAATCTACGGGAACTTTATCCTTGCCAATTGTTCCAGCTCCATTTTTAATTTCACAACCCGAAATATTGTTTTTTGAATAAACCAAAAAGCTGTAAACAGGTCTTTTCCCTTTTGTTACAATATGCGATTTTATCAGTGAATCAATGATTTTCTCTTTTTCCTGACAGGTCTTTTGCGAAATTGCGGAATAAGAAAAAAATAAAATGCTGAGAATAAATATCACTTTTACCATCAAGAATTATTTTTTCGTACGCTTTTTTAATTTAGCCATTTTAAAAATCATGATGCTGAGATAACCTAAAATAACAATTAATACCGCAGGTAGAAAAACCTCACCAAGGCCTGATGATTGATTTAAAGCTACCTTAATAGTCTGATAATTAATGTAGAGGAAAATTATTACCAATAAATTCTTAAGAATCCGGATCATTCTTGTGCTTAAACTATAAAGCTGCGGGGCATTCTCTTCAGTTACTTTTACAGGATAATTGAATATATGCGGAAACCTGTTTAAAAATGTTAATCCAACATACATCACCAATCCTGTGATCGGCAGGGCCCAAATCGTATTCCTGCTTGAAAATGAATCTGGTATTCCAAGCGAATTGTAATGTCCGGGAATCTGTTCGGGCAATTGAGGCAGATAATAAAGTGGAAATGTCAACAGGGCAATTAGTCCTATTACTCCCGAAATTTCAAGGAAACCATCTGCTCTCATAAATTCCGGATCAATTCTGGGATTATTCATACGCGCTTCTGATTAGTGTTTTACAAAATTAAAAAAAAGAGCGCTTATTATAAATCCATTGTTTAAAATCAATTCAGCTGTCAATACAAAGCATAAATATAGCCATTGGTGCTGCCAAAGTACACCATTCCATTATCTAGGGCTGGTGAAGACAGAACAGATCCTATTGAATACAGTTTTTCCATGGCCAACAGGTTATCCTGGTAAGTGTTTGATTTGAATATTTTAGCGAAATTAAAATCACCCGTGGAGGTTAATATCGAATCTTTGTTTTCGATGGCCTGTTCGGTTCTGAACTGCCAAATTTCTTTTGCAGTGTGTGCATCGCAACATAAAACACTGCCAGCAAAATTGCCCAGGTAAATTTTATTTTCGTTTATAGCGATGGAGGAAAAACCAAAGGCTTTACAATCGCCATTGAACAGTTCTTTTCCATCAGAAGCATTCAGGGCAATAATTTTATGCGTATCTGAAGTAGCAAAATACAAGGTATCGTTCTGTATGGCAGGCGTATTAATCACCCAGGAGCCATTATTATAGAATTTCCATTTTAATTTTCCATCTGAGGCATTTATTGCCCAGACATGGGCATCGCGGCAACCACTGTAAACGGTTCCTTTGTAAATTACAGGCGATGATTGAAACCCGGTCTGGTTGTAGTTTACCGTATCAATGCCGGTTTTAAATTTCCATTTAAGTTTACCATTTTCTGAATCAAGTGCATACAAATAACTGTCCCAACTTCCAAAATAAACACTGCTGTCGGCGTAAGCGGGCGAGCTGTGAATGACTCCCCCCGTATTGAATTGCCATTCCAGTTTCCCATTCTCATTGTTAAGGGCATAAAAAATACCGGTTCCACATCCGAAATAAACTTTATTATTGGCCACAACAGGAGATGAAAGAAACATGTCCCAGGGATCGTCCAGCGCCCTGTCTTTTTCGGGCATACCGTGAATACCGGGTGCTGCAAACACCCTTTCGCCGGCTGTTTTGAACCTCCATTTTTCTTTTCCTGATTTACGGTCGAGGCAGTAGAAATTACCATCAAAACACATAAAATAGACCATATCCCGGTATACTGCTGCAGTGGAACTGATTCTGCCACCCGCCCTGAATTTCCATTGTTTTTTCCCATTTTGGCTGTTTATAGCGTAAAAACAGCTGTCATCACTTCCGATATATACAGTTTTGTTGAAGATTACAGGTGAGCTGATAACTTTACCACTGGTTTTAAACATCCATTTAATTCCATGGTATTTTTTCATTCCATCGGTTTTATACACGCCTGTGTGTTGGGCATCGGCATGAAAAAAGGCAGAATTAGGCTTGTTTCTTTCTTTACATGAAACCAGCATTAAACTTAAAATAAAAATATAATTCAGAATTCTTTTCATAGGGTTAAAAATTGATTGCTACTATTTACTGATAAGATAAAAGCAATTAACCCTATCTAAATAAAATAAAATTATTGCGGATTCATTTTTTTTAAATACCTCCGGAAATCCTTTGGACATGTTTACCATGTATTCACTCATAACAGAATTAAGGCATTCCTTTCCTTTTGTGCTGCTGGTTATTAAAAGTGAATTTTCAGAGATTTTCATTCTTCCGGGTCACACAAAATATTTTTTCAGTTTGCCAGAACTATGGGTTTATTCATTCTTTTTAAAGGCAATTTAATGCTAAACGTACTACCCTTGCCTTCAACGCTTTGTACAGATATTTTGCCTTTATGTATTTCAACGAATTCTTTACTAAGTACTAACCCAAGACCAGTGCCTTTTTCACCTGTAAGCCCTATGGTTTTTACGTTTTGGTCTATTCTAAAAAGTTTTTGAATGTTTTCGGCACTTATGCCAACGCCTGAATCAATCACCTCTATTTCCATGGTTTCGGGCGTATTTTTTGTTATTAATTCTCTTATATTAATGGTTATTTTACCACCTTCGGGTGTAAATTTTAAAGCATTTGCCAATAAATTACGGATTATGGTCGAAATCATTTCTTTATCAGCATTTAATACGGAATGAACCTCGAAATGAGTAGAAATCGTGATTTTTCTTTCAATAGCTTTTTGCGAAATTAATGTGATCTCGTTTTCAATTACATCCTTGATATTGAAATCAATAGGCATAAATTGGATTTTTCCCCGTTGCAGCCTCGACCATTCAAGCAGGTTTTCGAGCAACCGGAATGTTCTTTCCGACTGAACTTTAATCATTTCAATAAGTTCACGCTTTTGCCCATCAGAATATGAATCATATCTTTCGTACAGAAGTTTTGCAAACCCGATTATGCTGTTAAAGGGACTTTTTAAATCGTGCGAAACAATGGAAAAAAATTTGTCTTTGGCTGCGTTTGATTCCTTAAGGGCCTGGTTTTGTTCCGATAGTTTATTTTCAATTTCTTTTCTTTCGGTAATGTCTCTGATAATATCCTGAGAACCTGATTTTTCGCCGTCGATTAGAAATTCTGTTGAATTTACCTGGATCCACTTAATTTTGCCGGTTTTAGTCAGGGCCCGCCCTTCGTACATGTTGTAGTAACCTTCCTTTTTTAACATGTTAAAGTACTCATCCGATTTGGTTTTATCTTCTGGATAAACAAGTTGGGAAACTTTTAATTTCATCATTTCAGCTATACTGTATTCATAAAATTCGCAGCCGGCTTTGTTTATATCGGTAATGAATCCATCTTTATCAAGCATACAGACAATGTCCTGCATGTTTTCGAACAATGTCCGGTATTTATATTCACTTTTTTTCAAGCTTTTTAATGTAGTATCGAATTCACTGATATCATGATAATTAACAAGTATCCCTTTTATAGAAGAATGATTTAAAAGGTTTTTGGCAAACATGTGAACCGTTTTCCAGGTATTGTCTTTACATAAATACCTGAATTCAGCTGTTTTTGATTCTTCCGGTTTTGTCAGCAAATCGATAAATTCATGTTGCATGTATTCTTTGTCTTCAGCATGAATGGTTTCCCAGGCCGGCTTTCCAATTAATTCGCTGGCATCCCAACCAAAATGATCCTTAACATTTGAACTTTTATACCTTATAATTCCATGTTGATCCACTATCGAAATAACATCGGCAATGTTCGATATCATGGTCTCATGCTTTAAATTATCCAAAACCAGTTGGTTTCTAATTTCTTTAAGCTTAGAATAAAGGTTTTTCAAATAACTAATTCCTACAATCCCTGTAAGGTTAAGTATAATTCCGATAATCATGTTGATTCCAAGAAAAGAACCCGGATGTTGAATACTTGTTCCTGACCGGATTAAGGCAATTACAAGAATCAAAAAAAGTGAAAGAATTCCATATTTCCAATTGAACGTCCAGCAGATAAGCATGGGGGCAATTCCTGAAATAATCAGGAGGTTAAGTCCTATATTTTGATAATAAATTATAAGTAATGTTGAGTAAACAAGCCAGAATAGCAAGCTAAACAATTTGTATTTATTGGTACCCATTATTTATGATACAGATATAATTGCTTAAGGTAAAAAAGAATTATTTAAAATCACCCTCAAATTTAGAGACTATTTATAAAATGGTTGAATTTCTTTTATCAAATCTTTTTAAATCAGTCTTTTTTCAGTTAATATTAAACATTTTTATAGTCTAAAATGATCTGATGGCTCTTATTCTGTACGAATCAGTTTTAAAGTGAAATTCTGATCTTGAGTAAGCAAACTCATAGTACCAGGCCCCATCGAGCGCATATTCTGTTGAACTCCAGTATTTTCCGAAGGTAGGGCTTACCATTTCAGGATGTAACGGTTGCGTGTCAGAATTTCCATCGTTGGCCAATACGTTGTTTATTGTTAAAATAGAAATGTCAAGTTGCTTAAGTTCAATAATAGCAGGAAGGTACCAGTCGTTAAACCCGCCCCCGGTATAGTTTTTACAAAGTAAAGCTGCACTGCTTAAATGCCCGGCCTGGCCAATTATTGTGTTTGTATTTGCCAATCCGTTGTAAAAATCATAGGCAATGGCACCCGCAGTTGTTATATTGCTCCAGGTTACACCCGAACCTCCGTCTAAATCGTTCAGACTTGCAATTAACCCGTGATTTCCGGTTTGATCAACCCAAAATACAATGCCTCCTCCAAACAGTTCGCCTACATAATGTGATGCTGTTCCAAAACCGTCCTGCGCAATTATTTCCCACGAATTTCCATCCCAGATGTACGATTTTTTATCCGATGAATTGTAATACCCATTATTAAGCACGGGATTTGCCGGTGCAGCAGTCAGGCTACCCAGCCAGATAATTGATATTCCATTGGAACCATCTGCGCCATTATTTCCGGTTAGCCCGTCAATCGCCAATGTTTGCCACGAAGTTCCATTCCAGATATACGATTTTTTGTCCGATGAATTGTAATAACCATTATTAAGCACTGGATTTGCAGGCGCAGAAGCAAGGCTACCCAGCCAAACTATCGATATTCCGTTGGAACCATTCGAACCATTATTTCCCGGTAGCCCGTCAATAGCTATTGTTTGCCATGTACTGCCATTCCAGATATATGATTTTTTATCTGTCTGGTTGTAATACCCGTTGTTTAAAGCAGGATTCATAGGCGCTGAACTCAATGATCCCAGCCAAACGATTGAAACGCCATTGGTGCCGTTTAAACCTTGCAAACCGGCAGAACCGTTGTCCCCTTTATCTCCCTTTTCTCCTTTTTCCCCTGTATCACCTTTTTCTCCTTTATCTCCTACATCTCCTTTATCTCCCGTATCTCCTTTTTCCCCTTTATCACCTTTTGGTCCGGGTAAACCGGAACCTGATTCTTTGGCATACAGGGCATAGGGAACGCTTAACAGCTGTCCGGTTCCCATATTTATGCCATCAACTGTAATTTTTATAAAATATGAATTTGAAGCCCAGTTTATATTTTCCAATCCGGTAGTATTTATACTCCCGATATTTAAATTTATAACACCTTGTGCTGTTGTGGTTATATTATGCGTTTCAGTGAAAACGGAATTTCCATTAATGCTTCCTTCAAGAATATCTACCACAACAGTTTTGGCCTGTGATGCAACTACACTGCCATTTGAATTCCTTAATACTGCCTGGTATTTAAACTCCATGGGCACCTGACTGTAGCCGATAATTGACGATAAGCCAATTATAAAGAAAAACAAAAGCTTTTTCATAAAATTAGTTTTTTATAATAACAAAGGAATCTACCAAAATATTTTTTTTCGAAATATTTATGATGTAGGCTCCCGGTGGATAATTGCCAAATGGAATACTTGTCCGTAATGAGTTGATTTTTTTCATTTCCAGAATTGTTCCGGGCTGATCAATAATAATGTAAACAAAATCAGCATATTCATTGCTATTAAGGGTTAGCTGTAAATAATCGGAAACAGGGTTTGGAAATGCCCTGAATTCAATACCTGTGTTTTTAAAATTTGATATTGAAGTAATATTGTATTCGCCCTGGTTAAAGCCTTCTGATAATATAAAATTTCCTGGATTATGTATGTCAGTGTCAAGTTCTCCCAGGGTAAAATCGAGCCTGTAAAACTGATTTTCGAGATGACCTCCGGATGAGGTCAAAAGTTCCATGGAAAGGGATTGGGATAAACCCTTCGAAACCACAAAAAATATTATTATTGCAATCAGCACTTTTCTCGTAAACATGTGCTCACTTTTTATAGGTTTACCAGACGTTTTAGAATTTTTAGATTAATAACCAATTGTATACAACAAAGGGATAAATCAGGAAAATCTAATTTTTTGCAAGTTAAGGGTTTTTAGGCAAAAACGTTCAATAAATATGGAAGATTTGTAAAAAAAATTCCTTTTTCAGTCAAATAAGCTATGATAAAATTTAATTAATTTCTACTGTTGTACCGCTTTGAATCTCAATTTTTTCGTCAACAACCAGTTTATTGAACAGAATATTTAATTCCCATTTGTAAAAATAGCCCATGATAAGGATGAATACGATGCTAAAAACGCTCAATGTCACCAGGTCGGCAACAGCATTTATATTTGTCTGAACAAAAAGTGCGGGCGTTTGTAATACCGATGAATGGCTGGTTACGAAAATACTCATAAAAATATTATTGGCAGAATGTGCCCCCATCGCAATTTCTATCCCGTCGTCGAGTACCGTTGCCATTGAAAAAACCAAACCGAATAAAATGTATTGGGGCATGGTAAGCCAAAAACCATAAGCTGTAACTTCAGGGTTAAGTGCATGCATTAATCCGAAAAGTACCGAGGGCAAAATAATGACGAGAATCCTGCTTTTTGTCCAGGCTGCAACGCCCTGCGCCAGATAACCACGAAATAATACTTCTTCGTACGATGCCTGAAATGGAATGAGTAAAACCGAGATGAAACACAAAATAATAAACGGAGTTGTATTGAGATTCCATTTATAATTATCGCCATTTAACTGGTAATCAATAATTAACCAAATTCCACACATGGCAAACCAGAAAGCGGCCGAAACCATAAATCTGTTCCACCTTATTTTTTTAGCCCCGGTGATAAGAGATTTATAATTCCGTCCATGCATAGGTTTAAACAAAAAAAGTAAAATAAAAAGGCTTGTAATGAATGGGATTATCGTTAAAATTAATCCGGTATTCTGGTCAATACCAAAAACAGATAAATCAGCAATATTTTCCGGATTGGCTTTAATCATTTCACCTGATGCAGAAAGTTTTGACATCATTACAATTAAAAGTGGAATACCCCCAATCAGTTGCCCTCCAAGAAAAGAGGCCAGAAATAGTACCAGGTAACGACAGAAGTTATTTTTTCCGTTTAATGCCGATGATAGTTGTTTCATTTCCATATTATTGATCCTTTTTTTTGTACGATTCAATTACCGGGTTAAGGTTAATTTTATTTTTGGTAATGAAACACCCCGTTTTATCCGGATGATCGTATACCCAGCTGTTTTTGTTTTCTTTTATTAATTTTATGCAAATGGCCAAATCACTCAAAGCGCCAATTGTAAAAACCAATCCGAAAAGAAAAATACCGGCATTGCCATTTAAGAAGGAAACAACCAGAGGTGCGAATCCCAACAGAATTGCGGGTGAAATTCCACCTGTGATGTAATGTTTTAGCATGATTGGTTCGGTAAAGTGACAATAGGGTGAAAAATTTTTCCGGTTTATTCCAAACCTGACGCTTTTAATTCCTTTGTTTGTGCACAACATCCAGCTTAGCCCGTGTAAGAATTCATGAATAGCAATTCCTGTAATTAAAATTAAAAGATCAATGTATATACGGTCGATCAGGATAAATCTTAATTGGGAAAAAATGGTTTTGCCTTTTAAAAGGAAAAACAAGATTGTTATAAACAACAAAGGGATTATTGAAACTGCAAAATACGGAAAATCTTTTCTTACATCGAGGCTTATTTCTTTTATGTCGCTCTTTATAATTTCCATTTTTAGTTGGTCACAGATTTTATCTCGCAAAGTAAATGATTATTGCGGTATTTTCAAGCTGATTTAAGATTACCGTTTTCTAAAATCCAGTATAAAACAGGTATAAAAATCGTTCGGGATTCATTGAAATGGACACTATAGCAGAATTGATGAATAAGCGGTTGATATTAAATTTAAATAATCCTATTTTTGGCATATTTTTAAAATCATTAAGAATGAAAGACCAATGGAACACCAGGTATAAGGATGAAGAATTTGTTTATGGAAAACAGCCCAACGAGTATTTTAAAAAGCATCTGGACAATATTCCTCCCGGAAAATTATTTCTTCCGGCCGAAGGTGAAGGCCGTAATGCAATTTATGCCGCATTAAAAGGATGGCAGGTGGATGCTGTAGATTTCAGTGAGTCAGGAAAAGAAAAAGCAATAAAACTAGCCGGTGAAAATAAGGTTACCATTAATTACCAGGTTTCTGATTTGATGGAATACCAATTTCCTGAAAATGAATATGATGCTGTAGGAATTATCTATGCCCATTTTCACTCTGCCATTCGATCGAAGATATACAGGAAAGTAGCCAATTCATTAAAAACCGGAGGGTTCCTTATTTTGGAAACTTTCAGTAAAAAACAACTGGGAAAATCAAGCGGGGGTCCGCAGGATTCAGAAATGCTCAACAGTGCAGAACTGATAAAAGCGGATTTTAAAGGATTTGAAATAATACAACTCACAGAAACAAAAATAATTTTACAAGAAGGCGGACTCCACCAGGGCGAAGCAGAAGTGGTGAGAATGCTGGCCAGGAGAAAATAACTATTTCTTTATGATTTTGGAATAAATACACCCGGTTTGATGATATTCATCCTATTTTTGTAAGAAAATAAAAAACCTGCAGATGTTCGATTCAGCTTTTTTTCAATCGCCATTGTTTTCATATTTTATTCTGCCTTCGTTAATCTTCTTCATCAGAATTGTGGATGTAACATTCGATACTTTAAGGATTGTATACATTTCGAGGGGAAATAAACTTATTGCACCAATTTTGGGTTTTTTTGGCGTTTTGGTTTGGCTACTGGCCATTACCCAGATTATGCAACACCTCGATAATTTTATTTGTTATGTAGCCTATGCAGGGGGATTTGCCACCGGAAACCTTATTGGACTTGTAATAGAAGAAAGGCTTGCGCTTGGTTTCCAGATAGTGAGGGTGATTACCACGCTCGACGCTACTCCGCTTCAGGAAGATTTGCGTCAAAAGGGTTTTGGCGTTACCTCAATTGAAGCGCAAGGAAAATCAGGCAAAGTGAATATTCTTTATTCCATTGTTAAACGCAGCAATACCAAAGAATTACTCGATACAATCCATGAATTTAATCCTTCAGCATTTTATTCAATTGAAGATATAAGGGCCTTAAATACCAGGCATAGCTTTTTTGGTCCGGATTTTAAGAAAACCAACCGCTACAGGTGGTTTAAACGGGGCAGACAAACGGTTTAAAGGTCAGTGCCCTGTACAATATTGAAAAAGACGAATCGTTCTAAACAATATTTAAATAAAGAAACTATGAAAGACTTACAATCTATTGGTATTTTATTATTCATTATTTCAGGTTTAGTTCTGATAGCCTGCGAAAAAGAAGAATTCGGCGAACCATCTGATATGAAAAGTACATCGTTGTCGTCGGAGAGTCACCACAACGGGGATAATTGTATGAATTGCCACAAAAGCGGGGGCAGCGGTGATGGCTGGTTTACAGTTGCCGGAAGTGTTTACAACAGCACCCAAACCGTTCCCTACATTACCGCTACCATTGAATTACGCACTGGTCAGTTGGGAGCCGGAAACCTTGTTGCCACCATTGATGTGGACCAAAACGGTAACTTTTATACCACCGAAACGGTCGATTTCGGAAATGGACTTTATGCACTGGTAAAAGGGGGAACAGCAACCAATTACATGACCCAGAAAATTGCTACTGGCGCCTGTAACAGTTGTCATGATTCGTCAAACAAATTGTGGACAGAATAGGATTTTGACAGGCGATAATCTTTTTAATTACGTATAGTTCAAATACATAAGCCCGTGAGATGAATTTCTTTCGGGCTTTTTAATTTCTGGTTTATTGTGTATATTTGATTAATAATCGTAAATTAAGAAATTATGAACGAGTATTTGGTTGTTTTCCTGCTATGCTTAGGCTCATTGCCACCGGCATATTTCATCCTGAGGGCTATTTTTGGAAATTCCATTATGTTAACTGTGGGTATGTGGTCGATAGTTTTTACGACTTTTACCAATTTTTTCATGTATATGGCTGGAACACTTGGACTCACCAGCCTTTTATGGATTATACCCATAATTTTTGCAGCAGGCACTGTAGTTTATTATTATCTAAATAAAATACTAAAAATGCCATTGGAGAGAATGATAAATCATGTAAAAACTATATCGGAGGGTCAGTTAAATGTTCAGATTAATGAGTCGGATTCTAAATATGAGCTTGGCGTTTTGGGCGATTCGTTAAAGCAAATGAATGCCCGGCTCAATTCTATTGTTTCGAATGTTATTAAAAGTGCTTTTACAATTGCCAAAACCAGCAATAACCTGAGCGACGATTCAAAAAAACTCGCAGAAGCAAGTAACGAACAAGCTTCGTCTGTAGAAGAAGTATCGGCTACCATGGAGCAAATGGCTGCCAATATTGCCAATAATAATTCAAATGCAGGTCAAACTGCCGAAATTGCACGGAATGTTTCGGATGGGCTTAAAAAAGTAAGCCAGGCCTCAAAAGAAAGCCTTGAGTCGGTGCATGATATTGCTGCCAAAATAAGCGTGATTAACGATATTGCTTTTCAAACCAATATTTTAGCGCTCAATGCTGCGGTTGAAGCCGCCCGTGCCGGAGAATACGGAAAAGGATTTGCAGTGGTAGCACTTGAAGTCCGAAAACTGGCAGTTCAGAGTAAAGCGGCTGCCGACGAAATTATAAGGCTGGCCAATAAAAGCGTTAAATCTACCGAAGAATCCGGTCAGCTTATGTTTCAGCTCATTCCCGATATTGAAAAAACAGCATCACTGGTTGCTGAAATTGCAGGCTCGAGCATGGAACAAAACAACGGAGCCCTGCAGGTAAACAACGCGGTTCAGCAGTTAAATACCGTAACGCAGCAAAATGCAACTTCTGCCGAAAATGTTTCTTCAAGTGCCGAAAACCTGTCATTGCAGGCAGAAGCCCTCAAAAAAACAATTTCGTTTTTTAGAACGGATGGATTAAAATAGTTGACAGAGAGTCTCTTATAATCAAATAAGAGGGTTTACGGATGGTATAAAAAAAGAAAAAAGGACGATGTTTATCCTGTATTATTTTAAAACCTTTGGTAAAAAATCCGGTCTTTCGAAAAATACCTGACAGGGAAAGAAATTGGTTTATGACTGATTATATGCATAAGTGCCTGTATGATATTAAGTTTGCAATGGAAGAGATTGACGCTTTTTACCGGATCTCAAAACGGTTTGATGAATATTCTTAAGATATATTGTTAAAACTTCCGATTTAACGGAATTTTGAAAGCATTGGTGGGGCGATTGGGCAGAATTTTGAATGAGGAACCTGTTCCGGTTGAAAATGCAAAAAGGATAATTGGTTTAAGAAACCGGATCGTTCATGGAGATGCGATAGTGTATCAGATGAAAATATCTGGGGAATTGTCATCAATCATATTCCACAGCTTAAAGAAGAAGTAAATAAACTAATTGTATAGTACTTTTCAAAAAAGTGGGACACTGTCACACAAATTGAAGTGGTCGCATTATTATAAAATATTAAAGGCTGATAATGATTTGGAAATCAGCTTTAAAAAGGATATGGTAATTTTAAAATCCTGCTGTCATTAAAATCTATAAAATCGTGGCCTGACAATGTGCCATTCGAACCATAACTTAACTCATTGGAACAAATCACTATTGTATTTCTATAATTTAAATTTAGAAACACCATTGTATTTCTAAATTTATACTTATCTTTACATAATGATTTAAAATAGGAATATGGAAAGATTAATTACAAAAAAATTGCAGGAATGGAAAGCGAAATCAGGTCGTAAGCCACTATTGGTAAGAGGTGCAAGACAAACCGGTAAGTCGTACTCTATTACAGATTTTGGCAGAACCCACTTTGTAGGAGAATTTCATATACTTAATCTTGAAAAAAATCCGGAATATCACAGTATTTTCAAACAAAACCTTGATGCGCAAAGAATTGTTTTTGAGATTGAATTAATTGTAAATAAAAAAATTCACCCGGGGAAAACCCTTCTTTTTATTGATGAAATACAGGCATGCCCAAATGCAATTGCCGCTCTTCGCTATTTTTACGAACAAATGCCCGAATTACACGTTATAGCAGCAGGCTCATTATTGGAATTTGCACTTAAAGATATTTCCTTTCCTGTTGGCAGGATTCAGATGATGGAACTGGGCCCGATGAATTTTTATGAGTATCTCAATGCCGGCGGAAAAGTGATGATGGCGGAAACAATAATCAAAGAACCCATAAAACTTTCAGATACATCTCATCAGCTTTTGCTGGATGAATTGCGGAATTACTTTCTGATAGGAGGAATGCCGGAATGTGTTAAAACTTATATTGAAACCGGAAGTATCAATGAAGTTTTTCAAATACAAACCGACTTATTGGCTACTTTCCGTCAGGACTTTTCGAAATATGCCCTGCATTCGAAAAGGGAATGCTTAAACCATGTTTTAACGGCTGTTTCGCAAAAAACCGGACAACAGATAAAATATACACAGCTGTCGGATGATTTTAGCGGGCCTACCATTAAAAAAGCCTTTGAATTGCTCGAAACTGCAAGATTATTTAAAAAAGTAAAAGTTGCATCGCCTGCAGGGATACCCATAGGGGCAAGTGCAACAGATAGTAAATTTAAGGCTGTTTTTTTGGATATAGGTTTGCTGTCGCGCTTAAGTGGCCTGACTGCATATCCTGGATTTAACAATCAGAACTTTTCAGGAATATTCAAGGGTGCTCTTTCAGAACAATTTGTCGGACAGGAACTTATATCAGCAGGTCACCATGAAATCTATTATTGGGCAAGAGATGCAAAAAACAGCAATGCCGAAATTGATTATCTGGCTGAAAAAGAAGGACAAATTATTCCTGTTGAAGTAAAAAGCGGAGCAGCAGGCAGTCTGAAAAGCCTGCATCTTTTACTTCAGACGTATAAGAATATTGAAAAAGCCTTTGTTTTTTCCGATAATCATTTGGCACGGCTTGATGAGCAAAAATTGATTTTTTATCCTTTGTATTATGCATTTAATGTATTGAATATTAACATGTAGGATGTCAAAAAACAATTTGAACCATAATGGATGTGCACACCCCGCAAACCCGCAGTTACAACATGAGCCAAATCAAGGGCAAAAACACAAAGCCCGAAATGCTGTTGAGGAAGTTCAAGCAAGATAGTATAGAATCCATTTGATTTAATTATATTAGTCTTTCGAATTAACCAAAACCTCAATGAAACGAGCCTATTATTCAAATACCATTGAAAAATTTCTAATATCTTCAAATGAAGAAATCCTTGGAATACTAACTGGAAATAGCGAATTTACTGATGAATTGACACAAAAGGAGGCATGGAAAGAAGAAATCAAAACATTAAAAAAAATATTAATTCCATTTTCAGGATCTGTATACTTTGAGTATGCAATACCAAGAATGGGAAGGCGGATTGATGTTTTATTGATTATCCATTCGGTAATTTTTATATTAGAATTTAAAGTAGGTGAAACCGAATTTAACTCTTACGCAATTGACCAAGTATGGGATTATGCACTTGATATGAAGAATTTTCATGAAACTTCTCATAATAAAATAATTGCACCGATTTTAATTGCAACACAAGCAAAATTAACTTATGATTTTATAGTTTCTATTCCACAAAGTGATCACCTGCTTTTACCAATTCGTTCTAATAGAGAAGACTTATCTGCAATATTAAAATCTATTTTAGATTTTTTTAAAGATGTAGATAAAATTGATATAAATAATTGGGAACAAGGAAGATATTTACCTACACCAACAATTATTGAAGCAGCAATGGCTTTATATAATAATCATTCAGTTGTTGACATTTCAAGAAGTGATGCAAGTGCTATAAATCTAAGTAGAACTTCTGATATTATTTCAGATATTATTAGATTATCGCAAGAAAAAAAAGAAAAAGCAATATGTTTCGTAACAGGGGTTCCAGGCGCAGGAAAGACTTTAGTTGGATTAAATATTGCAACTACTCATTTCAATAAAGAAAGTGAATTATATAGTGTGTTTCTTTCTGGAAATGGTCCTCTTGTGTCAATATTACAGGAAGCACTTGCTCGTGACAAAGTAAAGCGAGCATCTGAACGTGGTGAGAAATTAAAAAAACAAGTTGCGAGAAGTGAAGTAAAAGCATTCAGTCAAATTGTTCATCACTTTCGTGATGATTGTTTAAAAGATGAGAACGCACCAATTGAACATGTTGCACTATTCGATGAGGCTCAACGTGCTTGGACGTTAGAGCAGACTTCATCTTTCATGCGTCAAAAGAAAGGAAAGTCAAATTTCAATATGTCAGAACCAGAGTTTCTAATTTCATGTCTAAATCGGCATCCTGATTGGGCAGTCATTGTGTGTTTAGTAGGTGGTGGTCAGGAAATAAATACGGGAGAAGCTGGTATAAGTGAATGGATCGAATCTTTAGAAAGATCTTTTCCTGATTGGAAAATTTATATTTCAAATCAACTCAAAGATAGCGAATACAATGCGAGTACTATTATTAAAAAACTTGAAGACAGAACAAATATTGAATATTTTGAGTCTTTACATTTGTCAGTATCTATGCGTTCTTTCCGTGCTGAAAATGTATCATTGCTTATAAAACAAATACTTGACTTAGAATTAGAAAAGGCAAAAGTCACATATCAAGAACTTAAAGATAAGTATCCAATCGTAATTACACGAGATCTTTCGAAGGCAAAACATTGGTTAAAGCAAAAAGCAAGAGGAACAGAAAGGTATGGAATAGTTGTATCATCGCAAGCTCATCGGTTGAAACCTCATGCTATCGATGTCAGATATCAAATAGACCCAATTCATTGGTTTTTAGATGACAAAGAAGACGTTCGTTCCTCATATTATTTAGAAGATGTAGCAACAGAGTTTCAAATTCAGGGTTTAGAGCTTGATTGGGCTTGTATAGTTTGGGATGGAGACTTTAAATATAATAAGCTGAATGGCTGGTCTTATAAATCGTTTAAAGGAAACAATTGGCAAAATATTAACAATCCGAACAGGAGAATATATCTTAAAAATGCATATAGAGTATTATTAACCAGGGCAAGACAAGGAATGGTTATTCTTGTTCCAGAGGGTGATTCTGAAGATCCTACTAGAAATCCTGATTATTATGACAGTACGTTCAATTATTTGAAAGAAATTGGTTTTAAATTAATTTAAAACTAAAAAAATAACAACTATGCAAAACCCAAAACTCTTCGAAACGATAGCCGATATTGCATATGTCGCAGGCTGTAACAAATACTATTCAGGAGATTCTCGTTCGGATATTGCGAAATATATCCATTGGGCAAGAGAATTCGAAAAAATCCACAGAAAAACCGATTGGGTTCAGGTTGATTATATGCTTGAAATTGAAAAATTTGCCGAAAACAAATTAAACCAGTCACATTAAAACAATATCTTGACCCAACCTCCATTTCCTCCAACAACTGCCCGGTATCGGAGCCAATGACTCAACGGAATTTATTTTTGAAGGTTCCAAGCAGTTTTCCCCAGTCAGAAAGCCATTTAAAGCGTCTATTGATATTGAAACACAATTTAATTTTAAAATCAGGATTAGTTTTTCTGTTTTTTAATTCGCGATTCGCGAATTTAGAATATTTCCATTTAAACTTTAGGATGGCTTTTCTGAGGATTCGTTTTGAACGAAAATCTCCTGAATTCTCCCTTTCGTTTTCAAATTCCCGTTTTTATTCCCTATTTTTGAATTTTCACATACCATGAATATTGATTTAATTATTGATTATGAGAATATTAAGATTGCTCCCGTCTGCCTTTTTTAGTATCTTCATGCTATTGCCTATGAATTTGTGCAATTCATGAGCGGAATGGTGTAAGAATAATTGTAGAATGTCATGATTAATTGCACTAATCTTTTAACATAAATAAAATATTTGTTAGTCTGATTGAAAAATAATATATGTTGGTTCAACAAAATCAGGAATATAAAATCTGGCTCAGAGAGTTAAAAGATAAAATCAGAAAAACTCAAATTAAAGCTGTATTGTCTGTATCTCAAACAATTTTGGAACTTTATTGGGATATTGGCAAAGATATGGTTGAAAAACAAAAGAAATCAAACTGGGGAAGTAATTTTATTGAACAACTTTCGCTTGACTTAAAACATGAATTTCCTGAAATTAATGGATTTTCGCGAAGAAATTTATATGCCATTAAACAATGGTATTCGTTTTATTCAGAACAATTTGAATTTGTGCCACAGCCTGTGGCACAAATCTGATAATAAGGTGCTTTATATTATCCGAAGTATTATATTGAATTGAAAGTGCTATAAAGCCAAAAGTCGAGACTTTCATTTTTGGTAAAGATAACTTTCAATTTTTTAACCTGTCTCTACTTATGTTTCCAGAAAATACATGTAATTCAAACTATCAAACCAGAATTATTTCAATATATTTGGCATTTAACTTTTTACTAGTTGCATTAAAAAACATTGTATATGAATTCTTTAAAATGGAACACACTTGGCATTCTCGCTTCCTGCCTCATTTTATTTCCGTCCTACAAAACTTTTGCCCAGCCCACCGAAGAAGATTTACAACAAAGTTGCACCAGCATTATGGTCGGAATACGCGCCAGTGACGATGGTTCGGTTATGACCGCCCATACCTGCGATGCTTATTACCGCACCTGGCTCGACTTTGTTCCTGCACAGGAACACCCAAAAGGCACCATGCACAAGGTTCAGTGGGAGACCATGCATACCAGCTCGGCCTGGAGCAACGACAAGGTTTTTGTAAAAGGTGAAATCCCTGAAGCGGAAAAAACATTTGCTTACCTGAATACGGCCTATCCCTGCCTTAATGAAAAACAGCTGGCCATCGGCGAAACTTCCATCAGCGGACGAAAAGAACTTAAAAACGACAAAGGCTTGTTCCTGATTGAAGAACTGGAGAGGGTAGTGCTTCAACGCTGCACCACAGCAAGGCAGGGCATACAGCTTATTGGCGAACTGGTTAAAAAATATGGCTATGGCGATGGGGGTGAATGTATTACCCTGGCCGATACCAAAGAAGTATGGCAACTCGAAATTTATGGAGCCGGACCCGATACCATTGGCTCTGTTTGGGCTGCCCGGCGGATACCGGATGATCATGTAGGAATTTCGGCAAACCTTGCCCGTATTGGCGAACTTGACCTGAACAATAAGGATTACTATATGGCTTCGGAAAATGTTTACGATCTGGGAAAAAAACTCAAATATTGGGATGGGGTGAAAAAATTTAAATTCTGGGAAGTCTACAGTGGTGAAAAGCCATTCACCATCCGCGAGTTTTATGTTTTCAGCAAACTGGCGCCAGCACTTAAACTTAAGTTCGATTCCACAGAACTTCCTTTTTCAGTAAAACCCGAAAAAAAAGTAAATGTAAGGGATATTCTGGCTTTTTACCGCACTACCTACGAAGGCACACAATGGGATTTGATTAAAAACCTGAAAACAACCGTAAAAAAGAAGAACGAAAAAGGAGAAGAATATACAGATACAATCATCAATCCGGCTGCCCACCCATTTATGGGCCGCGACAAAATAAGAATGCTCAACGATTTAAAACCGGATGTGGCAATAAGACACAGGGGAATTTCTGTACAATACTGTGCATACTCCTGGGTTGCCCAACTTCGGGGTTACCTGCCCGATGAAATTGGCGGACGCTTGTGGTTTGGATTTGACGTTCCCCAGACCAATGCAAAGTTCCCAATTTACTGTAATAACCAGTCAGTTCCTGAAAGTTTCAAAATTTGTGGACAGGATCATTTTAACCGCTCTTCTGCGTTATGGGCATTCAGACAGGCAAGCCGGCTGGCAATGGTGCACTGGGGCGAAGGCCGGTTAGTGACAGACTCCCTGGTAAAATATTACGAAGAGAAAGCTTTTGGTGAAAGCGGATTTGTGGAGAAAAAAGCCATGGAATTGTATAAAAAAGATCGTGAAAATGCTGCGAAAGGGATAAAATCTCAACTTTGCCGTGAGTTTCTTACAGGCTACACCAATGATTTTGCCCGCTCTGTTATCGACAGCTATTGGGAAGCAGGCGAAGAACTTTGGGTAAAGATGAGGTGGAATTTTTAGTTCACCTCATCTTAAAATAACTTACCAAGACTACAATTAAAATTGTTTTAAAAATTCGCTGTGTTGATTAAAAGAATTTCAGGTTAACATCCTCCACCACTGCTCTTTTGTTTTTTCTTTATTACAGGGGCTTTGGTTTCTTTTTCAGTTGTTGGTGCGGAGGTGGAAGAAACTGGTACAATATTAATTAAACCCGGATTTTTCCCTTCAACCAGCTCATAATCTGCAATATCTCTTGAAGGAAGAAATGCTTTTTCATCGAAGGATGCTGCAAAATTGTGCATAAATCCATTCGCGCCAAGCGATAGGGATTTTGCATTGTAGCCTAAAACACGTAACCAGGCAACCACCGAAGCACTGTTTTGACCGTTCAGGCAGTAGACAACAATTTCTTTATCCGTAGGCAGGTATTTTAACATTTTATCTTTCATGAGGGAATTTTTAGGTTCCATCATAAAAGAACCCGGCAAGTGTCCTTTATCGTAATGGTCTGAAGGCCAATAGTTAACAATAAAATAGCGGGAAGGATTTATCATTAAAGTGTCGATCTTAATTCTTGCTGCATTAAAACCTTCACCGGCTATGGTTTTAACCCGATCTGTCATAATCTGGTATCCGCCTTTTTTACCTGTTTCAATTTTCGGGGCCTGGTATTGTTTGTCAGGGACATTTGCCTTAATTTCGAGCGATGCGGTGTACTTATCAGATAAATTATCTACAATTTTATTGGGTTGAATTTTTTTACTCCATCCCGACATTCCAAATTTTAAAGAAAATACATTATTGTAACCAATTAATCGCAGCAATGTTGTGTAGTATGAGCTTGTTTGCCCGGTATGGCAGGCAAGTACAACTTTTTCGTAAACCGATGAATTGGCTTTATTTTCGAGGTAGTTGAGTAAATCTTTTGCATCTACTAAAACAGCACCATCTATATGCCCTGCTTCATATTCTGATGTATCGCGCAGATCAATAACAAGATACTGAGCTTTGTTTTCCATTACTTCATCAGCCATTATTAAAAAAGGGGCTTCCTGAGAGTTTATAAGATCCCCTGATTTTTCAATAAAAGCATATAGCATTTTTGATTCATCCGATTCGAAAGTCTTTTCCTGAACAACGCTTTGTTCTTTTCCGCATGAAATTGTTATAAGCGCTAAAACCAGAATTGTGGTGTATTTGTAGATGAAATTCATTTTTATTTATTGTTTAAATAACCAATGTTTTTAAAAAAATAATATTAACAGCCGCCTCCTGATTTAGCTTCTTTCTTTTTCTTTACCACAGGGGCATTGGTAGGTTTATCGTTAGCGCTGGCTGAATTCGATACATTGCTTCCGGAGGTTTGACTAATTATTTTTGCAAAATCAGAATTGGCTTTTTCATCTTTGAAATTTCCGCTCAATGGTGCATATTTGTTTATAATGTTATCATTTACATATTTATATCCACCCAACATTATTTTATTGTTTTTATAGCCAAGTTGGTATAATATCATCCAGGGGCCACATGCATCTGCATGATCGGACGCATAAAGAATATTAATTTTGTCTTTTTGATTCAGGATTTTTTCATATTCCTTGTCCATTAAGTGATTGACAGGTATGTTTATTGCATTTGGTAAATGACCCATAAGGTATTCCGGAGTACTTCTTAAATCTATAAACCTGTATCCATCATTTGGATTATAAATCAAGTCAACAATCAATTCGGGCCCTGCAATTCCTTCGAGCGATATCAATTCTCCAAGCATTTGTTGGGTGCTTATTTTGTAGGTTTTTCCTGGCTTTGGCATAAAAACAAGGCCTAAAACAATAATGGTGGCAAAGAGGACAATTCCTGTAAGCAGGGTTTTTGAAGTTGAACTTTGTTCTTTTATTTCAATTTCTTCCTGTGTGTCCATTTTATTATTTTTTTGTTTAAAAATGAGATATCCAAAATATAAAATTTAATTCTTAATGGGCTTAACAACCCCCCGATGAGCCTTTTTCCTTTTTCTTTTTAACTGTCGGAGTACCTGATGATTTGATTTCAGTAAGGGTTGGAACCGAATTTCCACCTCCAAAATACATTGAAGCTGCTTTTCTGAAGCTGAAAAGATTTTGTTCGCTTTGTGGTGCACTTATCAAAGGCTTCTTAGCATTGATTATGTTTTCGAAAAAGGTATTGAGTCCTCCTTTCATCACATAATTATTTTTAAAATCCATTCTACGGCAGAGCATCCATGCCTGGTTTGCATAAACGCTGCCATTCGAATAGAAAATATTTGTTTTAATATCCTGGTTTAAAACACCTTCCCATTTGTAATCGCCTTTTTCATCGCGGTTTAATAAACTATCAAGAGGGATGCTGATGGCTTTCGGGAGATGATATTTGTCGTATTCCTCTTTGTTTCTGACATCAATCAGAACTATGGATGGATCGCCCGAAATAATGAGCTTTGCAACATTATCAACACTGAAAAACCTGTCCTGGGTGCTTATGGCTAACAATAAATTTTCGGGTGATAATTCCCTGCTGTTTTTTCTATGTGGCAACAGCATTAAAACCAGGCCTGCTATAAAAAGCAAAATGGTAATATAATAATACCTTTTTCTGATTGCATTCCGTGGATCCATACTTTATATAAATTTTATATTCAGATTCTGTTTACTTTAAATTTATGCGTGGTTAATTCTATCCCTGCTTTATTCCATTTTTCGTTTTAATACTTGTATTTTCTGTTGGCAAATTTTTTTGTTATTACTATGGTCATCCAAAACATGAATATGGCAAATAGGAGGAAAAAGAATTCCAGTGTACCTGATGAAATTCCAAGAAAGTCGTAAAGCGTTACCGGGCCAAGGTTTCCTGCATCATGCAGGGTTTTGAAGAGCCAGATGTATGTTTCGCCGTAAAAGAAAACCCCTATAAATAATCCGCCAATAAAAACCATACCGTCAATTTTGCCGATGGTAGCGGCTGCAAAGCTTGTACCGGGACAGTATCCGCCTACAATCATTCCTAATCCAACCAGAATGCCACCAACAATAGCAGACCAGATAAAAGTTGGATTTATGTATATCAGGCTTAAGTCAATCCACCCCAGGTAGTTAAAATACAAAAGTCCTATTGTGGCAGTAACTACAGCCGTGAGGAAAACCCTGAGTACTGTCATATCAAAACCGTAAAAGACTCCTACAATTTTTCTGGCGGTTGAGAAACCAGCCTGCTCCAGCACAAATCCAAAGCCAAGCCCAATAATAAATGCGATAATCATATCCCATTCAGGGCTTAATATTCCTTGTTGAATTAATGGTCCCATTTCAGGTAATATTTTTTAAATTACTTGTTAATCCAATATCTTCTTAAAAAAAACGAAAACACAAAAGCACCGCCGAACATGGCCATAAATGATATAAATCCGGCCAATGAAAGGGTTGACATTCCGGTAAGCCCGGCGCCGCTGGTACATCCTCTTCCAAGTGTTGCACCAATTCCTGCTGCAATTCCTCCTACTCCGGCCATGACAAGGCGGGTGTTTAATTTTACTTTTGGCGGTTTTACAACATCTAATTTTATCCTGTTTGCAATCATTCCCGAAATTAAAGCACCGAAAATAAATCCCAGCATTTCGAATACAAGCCATGATTTAAGCGGGCTGCTTCCTTCACCTTTGTAACTTTGATAAAACTCAGAATTATTCGCGTGTTCTGGTGCCACTGTCGAAACAACCGCAGTTACAGTACTTTTAATTGCCCCACTGGCTCCCAATCCCCTGCCTGAAAAATAAAATGCTGCTATAATGAGCAAACCAAGAAAAAATCCGGCCAGGTAAGGATTCATATATTTTTTTTGAATGGCATGATTACTCATATCTTAATCTTTTTTACTTTTTTCAACCAATATTGGCAATTTTTAAACTTTAATACAAATACCTTGTTATTTGACCGGCTTCCACAATGACAAACCTGAAAATCAAACCTCCAATCAAAACCAGTAATACCGGAATAGCAACATGAACATGAACGCCTCTCATTTCCATAAGCTCAAAAACAACGGGCATAATTAATCCCAATATCACTACAAAGAGGCCAAAATAGACTGTGAATTCGCCACCCCAGAAGAGTTTTGCAGCATCAATCTGCACCTGGGGTCCGGCCATAAATCCCATAAAAAGATGCACAATGAAGAACAACTCGATAATAATCAACATAATATCAATTTTCCCAAACCATTTCTTTTCATGTTCTACTTTCGACATCCACATAATGCTTGCAGCCCCTGTAGAAAGACCTGAAACAAGAAAAATAGGACCCAGGATAGCTGTATTCCAAAGTGGCCGGGCATTAAAAGCAGAAAGAAGAATTCCTGTATAAACGCCAAGTATTATGGAATAGAACAGAATAAGCCATGCAAATACCTTTCGCTTTTCAATTACAAACTTTTCAAAATTTATAAGCCAGTTAAACCGCCATTCCCAATTAACTTCGCCGGCGTTTTCTTTAAAAATAATCCTGTAAATCCAGCCAATGTTTTTGGTTTTCAGGTCGATTCTTGGAAATATTTCTTTCAGATACGCTGCAACCCAAATAAAAGAAAGGGGGGTAATAATCATAAGTACCCAGGCACCCCATCCCATTGGCGAAACAAGGCGAATAGTTGTATAAAGCCTCCAGAAATATAATTTATGTTTCAGATCGAGAAAAAGGGCAAACAAGCCCAGAACCAGCGCAAGTGGCGCTAAAATAGGAGCTATTTTAACCGCAGTCGGGTATTTTTCACTTTCATCCCGAAGGGTATATAACGCAGCAAAAAACAAAACCCCTGCCGCCAATCCTCCAAGAAAAAGATATACAGGTATTTGCCAGTGCCATAAATGAAGTACCGGATCTATATTCGGATTCATCCTTCCGCTAACAATTAATTCTTCATTCATTCCTTTTGAATTATTTTGTTATTTTTTATTCTATAAATATTATTCTAAACAGCTGTTGGTTAATAATTTAAACCAGGTAAAATATTTGAGGCGATGTACCTGCTTCAGGTGCCAGAACCTTCCATTTCCTGTTGGCCATTACTTTCGAAACAGGACTGTTCGCATCTTCAATATCTCCAAAATACATGCAGTGCGTTGGGCAAACCGATACACAGGCAGGATCCTGACCATCTTTTATACGGTGATCACAGAAAGTGCATTTATCTACCCATCCGTCGGGGCTGCTATATCGGGCATCGTAAGGACAAGACTGAATACACGCACCGCAACCTATACATTTTTCGTGTGTAACTTTTACTATTCCTCCTTCAATAATATGGCTTGCTCCTGTCGGACAGGTTCTTACACATGGTGTGTTGTCGCAATGATTACATCTTTCCGATCTGTATTCAAGCGTAAGAGAAGGATAGGTGCCATGGATAGTTTCTGTCACCCAATCACGGGCATATCCTGAAGGAATATTGTTTTCAGTTTGGCATGCAACCACACAATCACTGCAGCCTACACATTTTTTTGTGTCTATTGCCATTGCATATCTCATGATACAGCCTCCTTTCCTGGTTTTTCTGTTAAAAAGGTAACAAAATTGCTTCGCATCCCGGTACCTCCCGATTCCGGATCTATTAATACCCTGGTGATGAGCTCTGAATCGCCAATTCCTTTTCCATAACTCCTGCTTAAGCGTTTGTCTTTGCGTCCAAATCCATGAACAAGGTAAACAGAATCCCACCTGATTCTTTCGGTTATTCTTACTTTAATTGAAAATTCTGATACAACCCCGTCCTGGTTTTGCAACCAGATTTCCTGTTCGTTTTTTAGATCCCATTCCCTGGCTACTTTTGGATTGACCCATAATTTATTTTCTTTTTGTAAATCAGTGAGCCTCTGGTTATTGGTAGTTCTGCTGAATGTATGAACCGGTGAACGGCCATAAATTAACCTGTAAAATCCTGCTTCGGGTTCGGGCAAAGGTTTGTAAACAGGTAAAGGAGGAAATCCATAGGCAGCAAGGTCTTCGGAATACAATTCAATTTTTCCTGATGAAGTATTAAATTCCTGCATTACGCCTTCTTCAAAATAGAGATCGTCTGCTTCTCTTTCGAATTTCTTAACACCAAGGTTTTTCATTTCTTCGAGTGATGATCCTACTTTTTTCAATTGCCAGTCTAATACTTCGGCGAAATCTTTGTAATTAAAGTAGGCTTCCAATCCCAATTTTTTCGAGAGTTCCCTGGCAATCCACCATCCGGGTTTCGAGTCCCACCTGGGTTCCATTGCCGGCATCCTTAGTGCAATATTTGGTTCACGGTGTGGCAATACCCGCAATTCATCATATCGCTCCAGATAAGTACATTCAGGAAGCACGATATCTGCATAACCGGTTATTTCATTTGGCATGGTGTCGATTACCACTATAAATTCCTGGTTTTGAATAGCTTCAACTGTTCTTTTTGTATCAGGCATCGAAATGGGCAGATTGCTTCCCATCACAAACCATGCTTTTATTGGATGTTCCCCTTTATAATCAGGATGTGAGCCATCTATTAATAAATTGGTAACCCCTTCACCTGCAAATGGATATTTGGTCGGATCAATATCTTTCCAGCTCCATTTTGGGGTTGGATATACCGGCGAGGGGAATTTAGGTATTTTAGCACTTGTAGCTGTATAAAAGCCGCCTCTTCGTCCCCATGAGCCTAATAGAGCATTGAGTATTGCAACAGCCCGGAGTCTTTGTGTATCGTCACCATACCAGGTAGCATGTCTACCAGGGTGAACAATTACTGAAGGGGAAGCTTTGGCCATTTCACGGGCAGTTTCCCTGATAATTCCTGGTTCTATAGTGGTAATTCCGTATGCCCATTCTGGCGTAAATTGCTGAACGTGTTCCTTTAATTTATCGAAACCAATACTGTATTTTTCAATATAATCCTTGTCGAAAAGATTTTCATTGATAATTACGTTCATCCAGGCTAAAAGTAAAGCAGTATCTGTAGCTGGTTTTATTGGCAACCAGAATTTTGATTTGCTTGCTGCAGTTGAATAACGCGGATCAACGGTGATAATAGAAATGCCTTTATCTATCGCTTCTGACATTTCCTGTACCTGGCCATTGTGCATGTTTTCTCCCAGATGTGAGCCAATAAGCACCAAACATTTTGAATCGCGTATATCTAAAGGTTCTGGTGAATGAAGCGGCTCTCCAAAAGTGAGGGTAAATGCTTCTTCCCTGGGACCTTTACATTGTGCATAAGCCGGACCTGCCTGGTTGGTTGTACCAAACGCATTTAGCAGGTGCGCAATATGTTTGGAACTCGAACCATGTTTAAAAAAGGCAATACTTTCATTTCCATACTTATTGCCAATTTCTTTCATTTTTGCCGCGATATGGTCTAATGCCTCTTCCCAGGAAATTTCTTTGTATTCCTGGCTTCCAGGTTTTCCAACTCTCATCAGCGGTTTTTTCAGCCTGTCGTTGTCTTCGTACATGCCAATTCCCCCGGTTCCCCTTGGGCAAAATCTTCCATTGCTGTGCGGATCATCATTGTTCCCGATAATTTTCCATAATTCTCCTTTTTCATTTTTGTATGCCCAGCCTGCGCAATTCCAAAAACAAACTTCACAGTAATTCGGGAATCTTTCCGGATTTAAATGGCTTATTTCACCTTTGTCTGAATTGCTTTTGGTTAAATAACCTAAAAGCCCGCCGGAAAGAAAAACAGATCCTGTGCCAAGTGCTGAAATTCTTATAAAATCTCTCCTGTTGGTTTTCATTTTGTTGTTTAATTGTTTTTCAGTAAATATTTATTACTAAAACCGGGGATTTTGTCCACCTTTATAACTATAAAGGATTTAAAGCTAATTCTTTAAAGTATTATGCAGCAAAATTAGAAATTCTCAAAATGAAAAGATAATCAAACTTACCTTTCCAAATCGGAATAGCACCTTAAAAATTTATAAAAATCAGTCTAACCAATTTAATTTTAATGATTTACATTCTTATTTAGAACAAATATAAATATTCAAATATGTTGTAAAACATATATCTAGATATCTGGATATTTTTAAAAAGTTGGTTAAACCCTTTAAATTGTAATAAATTTGGCAGTTAAAATCATTCATTCAGCCATTCGATAACTTTGGGAAATTCTCTTCTCCAAAACCATTCTTTATGTTCGCCATCGGTTATGATTTCAACTTTCAGGTTCTTTTCCGACATCCCTTTCATTTCAAGGATATTTTGCATTTTGCTTATTTCGGTTTGTAAAGTTTCCGATTCCCGGCTTCCCCCAATGATATACAATTTAGAAATTTTTTTAACAACTTTATTATCAGCCATTTTATAGATATTCCCGGCAATCCAGAAAGCAGGGGAAAATACCCCGGATTTGGAAAAAGTTTCAGGATATTTTAGCACCATATACATGCTTACCAATCCTCCCAAAGATGAACCAAAAACACCCGTATTGGGTTTATCGGGTTTAGTCCTGAAAACACTGTCGATATGAGGCTTAAGCGTTTTTACAATAAAATCACAATATAAATCAGCCTTTCCCCCGCCATACTTATGATGAGACCAGGGGGTTAATTCATTTATTCTTTCTGATCCACCATTGTCAATTCCAACAACAATAGGAACCGTTTTTCCGGATACGGCCAGTGAATCAAGAATTTCATCCACTTCCCACTCGCCTGCAAAAGAAGTTGCTGCATCAAACAGATTCTGGCCATCGTGCGCGTAATAAACAGGATATTTTTTTTGCGATGTATTATAATCAGGCGGAAGATAAATCCATATTCTGCGTTTTTTATTCAGTTGGGGCATATAAAAGGCGCTGTCCAGGATCTGAACATTTTTGCCGGCGGTATGCCTTTTAATGTTATTGCTCCATGCCTGAATTTTAACAAATATAGTATCACTCCCACTTAATTCTGATTTTCTGTTGGAAATATTTGTACCATTTTCGTTACATTCTACTTTTTCCCAACTGCCAAGCGTAAATTTGTATTCAATCTCCTTTAATCTGGTGATAAATTTCAGATAATACATGCCTGTGCTGTCTTTCTTAAGCTCATATTCCGGGTTGCAAGGGTTCCAGCCATTGAAGTTTCCGGCAATATAAATTTTATTTGTTGTTGTATTATTTTCGGGCATTTCAGATATTCTTACAAATACCTGTCCCCACGCTTTTGTAAACGGTAGCAATATTACGAGGAGGGAAATGAAATTCAATAGTTTCTTCATTTTACTTTAAATTACAAATTTATAACCCACTCCTTTAAGGGTTTGAATTATATCATCCCCGATTTTTTCCCTTAGCTTTCTGATGTGAACATCTATCGTGCGGTCGCCGACAACAATATCGTTACCCCAGATTTTTGAATAAATTTCACCGCGAAGAAAAACCTTATTAGGGCGTGATGCCAGTAAATAAAGCAAGGCAAATTCTTTTCTGGTAAGAATTATTTCTTCGGAACCTTTGTTAACAATATATTTAACAGGATCAATAAGTAAATCATTTAATGTTAAAATTCCCGATTGCGCTGATTGATCAGAGTTTTCGTCAAACCGGTATCGTTTTAACAAGGCTTTAATTCTACTTATCAGTACTTTAGGTTTAATAGGTTTGGCTATATAATCATCCGCTCCGGCTTCAAATCCTTCTATCTGCGAATAATCCTCGCTTCGGGCCGTAAGAAACGCAATTATGGTATTTTGCAATCCAGGAAGTTCCTTTATTTTTACACATGCTTCAATTCCGTCCATTTCTGGCATCATGATGTCCATTAGAATTAGGTGAGGCTTTTTTTCCCTGGCCTTTTGAATTGCTTCTAATCCGTTGTCGGCAGTATAAATTTTAAATCCTTCCTTTTTAAGGTTATAACCTACAAATTCAAGAATGTCTGGTTCGTCGTCTACCAGCAGGATTTTATATTTTTTATTTTCCATTCAATATGGCTTTATCAAGCGTAAATGTAAAAATTGAACCATGTTTTAGCTTGCTGTTTACCGAAATTGTTTGTTTATGTGCTTCGATAATATGCTTTACAATCGATAAACCCAGGCCTGTTCCTCCCTGTAATTTCGACCGGCTTTTATCTACCCTGAAAAACCTTTCGAATATCCTTTGCTGATCTTCATAAGCTATTCCAATTCCATCATCTGCCACAGAAAGGTAAATTTTATCTTTTTTTTGTTCTATGATAACAGTGGTGGTACCTTCTTCTTTTCCATAAATAATTGAGTTAACAATAAGGTTTGAAAGTACATCTGAAATCCTTTTTTTATCCGCCCAGGCTATTATCATTTGATTTGATTTGTTTTCAAGCTTAAGCTTAATTTTTTTATCATCTGCTTTGCTTTCGTATAAATCAAGAACTTCGGAAATGAGTTTTGCCAGATCAAAATCCTCATATTCAAGTTGTCTTTCGCCGGTTTCGAAGCTGGCAATGGTTTCCAGGTCTTTAACAATTGAAATCAGGCGATTTATGTTTTTATTTGTTCTTTTCAGGTATTTTATATTAATTTCCTTATCATCAATCCCTCCTTCTATTAAAGTAAGTATGTATCCCTGGATATTGAAAAGGGGGGTCTTTAGCTCGTGCGATACATCACCCAGAAACTCTTTCCGGTATTTTTCGTTCGATTTTAGCGCAGCTATTTCATCGAGTTTGTTTTTTGCCCATTCCATTACCTTTTTGTCCATTTCCTGCATTAACGATCCGCTTTCAATGCTCTCGTAAAGCTTTTCAGCCGGCATTTTCAGTGTATCAATTGTATCGAAAACCGGTTTGAGTTTATTAATAAGATAACTGTTGAACAGGTAGTAAAAAATAACAAACATGAGTACAAAACTTATGAATACAGCCAGTACAGTAGTTACGAAATAGTATTTAAATCCGGCAAAATGGGATATCAGCAGGAAAATACCTGTAATGCAGGCAAAAAAAAAGGCAATGGTTAACGATAGTTTTTTTGTTGATGTAACCTTCATGTCCGGATTTTTACCAACTAAAAGTAAATATTATTTAAATCGTCTCAAATCTTTTTTGTAAAATGTCCAGGTTGGAAGCACCAGCGGATTTTCGGAATCTATTAAATACCACGGATTCATATCATCACTTTGTTGATTTAGCAAAATATGAATGCTCTGGGCAGGCATGAAACTTTCGGCAATAAGCATAATTTTTTCACCTGTTTTTATGTTCAATGCCATGTCAACAATTATTACGGCATGACCTACCGGATGGCCCTTTTGCACAAAAACATCGCCAATTTGAATGTTGACAAAATTTTCAGTTTTCATTTCATCGCACAAGGAGCTTGTATTGGCGTATGAGAAAACAAAATCGAGGTATTGCCTGAATTTTCGATAGGAAGTATCTGCTTTGCAATAATCTTTGTAATACCTGGGTTTTCCATCAGACACAAAATTAAAATGAATTTCGCTGAATCGTTTTTTACTGTACAAATATTCCGCCCTTAATCTTATTACCGCATCCGCACATTGCTGAAGATTTTTAGTCCCGATATCCAAATCAACAATTGCATAGTGGTAACCACCTGTACTGATTATACTTCCATCGTATGAATAAATTTTGTTGTCACTTGTATTTAAAGGTAGATTTTGCAAATATCTGGCGAATGATCCTTCATCTGTATTAATCCTTTTAAAACCCTGGGGCAATGGAATTTCTGATATTTTCGAAGGAATAAAACTTTCATTCTTAATATTAGTTTCTGAAAAACTTAAGGTGTTTATCAAATGCATTAACTGCCTGTCTTTCTCAGGAAATACAAGCATAACCAGCAGGTATATCAAAAATTGCGTATACATTTTTTTTTTAATAAGAACGTAATCTGATTAATTCTGGGTATTTGAATAATTGTTCAATTTTTTGAAAAAAAAAAGCCTGCATAAGAGCAGGCCCAACGGAACTATAATTATATGTTCTATTTAAGCGAGAAAGCCATTGTACCAATTCTTTTACCATCGGCATAAGCATCAACATAATACAAACCGGGTTGTAGTTCTTCACTTTTTTTCCAATATATACAAATGTCGGTTTGTTCGCCTTTGTAATCTATTTCTCTTTTTGAAGTATAGGCAATTTCTTTGCCTTCAAATTCAAAAAGATTATATTCTGATTCAATCAGCACATATTTGTCTGGTTTAGCTATTCTTAAATAAATCCATTTTTTACCTTTCGAGGCAATCATATTTTCGTCAATCGAAAAGCAAACTTTAATTTTATCAAGATTGCTTATACGGTTTGTTTCTTTTCCTCTTACTGTAATTCCTGTGGTAACCATATTTACTGCTTTCAGTGTTGAAGCCCTGTCAACCGTTCCGGCAAGGCTGTCACGCTCTGAACTTAAACCCTGTTTTTCGTTGAGCACGGTTTGGTATTTGCTTTTAACATCTTTGTTTTCGGCTGTCAACTGCTGGTTTTTTGTATTCAGGGAGTCAATTTGTACAATGTAGCTTCGCATGATTTGCCTTAAAGTATTAACTTCATCCTTGTATTGTTTTATTTGCTGCTGGTTCGAAATCTGAACGTATTTAAGTTTATCCATTAATTCTTCTATTTTAACCTGTTCCTGGCTAAGCTTCTTGTTCATCGAATCGTTGTCCGATTTAAGTCCCTCGTATTGTTGGTATAAACCTTTTAACTCATCGCTGATATTTTGTTTTTCAGTATTGCTTTCGTTCAATTGTACAATAATATCGTCTGTTTTACTTTTTTGCCAGAATTTATCAATTACAAGCAATAAAACCAAAATGGAAAGGACAATAATTGCAATGAACTGAAATTTGGATTTTTGTTGATTCTGGGTTTCCATAGTTTAATATTTTCTGATTCAAAGTGCAAATTTATAAGATATAGCTCATAATACTAAAAATTTGGTCTAAAATAAATTAATAATTATTAACAACAGCCTTAAATAAAGCGATACAGATGATCAGAAAATAAGGATAAAATCATTTTTCCGTCTGTATTACTTAATTGGTGCACCTATTATTAATAAAAGTTAAAACAATTAAATTAAAAAAGCTTTTTTTAGGATTGATCCTGTTTTTAATCTTTTCTTTTTACATTTGCAAATCTTAATAAATAGGTATAAATCAAAATCTTATTTTTTAGCAGAATGGCCTTGATAAGCAAAGAAAAAAAGGAAAAAATCATTCAAAAGCTCAAAAACGAGTACCAGTTGACAATTTATAACAAAAACACGCTGGAACAAGTTCTGACTTTTAGCCTTACAAGGTTGAATGTTTTTGCCTATATTTCAGTATTTAGCATTGTTATTGCTTTTATTGTCGGGGCACTTTTTGTTTATTCTCCGCTTGGATTGCTTATTCCTGCCCAGCAAAACAGCAAACTTTCACGTCAGCTGGTAAGCAATGCCTATAAGCTTGATTCTTTGAGAAATGCCATTGCTATTCGTGACAAATATTTCGAAAACATTCAAAATATTATGCATGGTAAGAAAATTGACAATTTTGAATCTGCATTCGATACAAGTTTGCGAAACCAGAAGCTCATTTTTACAAAATCGAAACATGATTCCATATTGCGTAAAAAAATTGAAATGGAAGAGCAGGAAAATCTTACTTCAATAAGTGATCCTGTAAACAGAAGCACCAGCCTTAAAAACCTGCATTTTTTTATGCCGGTGAAAGGAATTGTAACCGAAAAGTTTGATGTTAAAAATAACCATCCTGCCATTGATATTGTTGCTGCACCTAACGAACCGGTTTTGGCTACCCTGGAAGGAACCGTGATAATTTCTACCTGGAGTTTAACCACCGGTTATGTTATTTCAATACAGCATGCGCACAACCTGATTTCTACCTATAAACACAATTCGTCCCTGCTTAAAAAAGAGGGAGACCATGTAAGTGCAGGCGAACCTATTGCTATTATTGGAAATACAGGTGAGTTGTCAACCGGGCCTCATCTCCATTTCGAAATCTGGTACAATGGCTCGCCTATTAATCCTGAAGACTATATTACTTTTTAATCATTTAATCCGGCTCTGTGGTTGTAAGGTCTGAAAAGAAAAAAGGAATAGCAATTCTGGGCTCAACCGGTTCAATCGGAACGCAAGCCCTTGATGTAATTAAGGCACATCCCAAACTTTTTGATGTTATTGTGTTAAGCGCCGAAAACAATGCAGAATTGTTAGTGGAACAGGCACGCTTTTTTAAGCCCGATTGTGTTGTAATTGGCAATGAATTAAAATACAAATTTGTTTCAGAAGCCCTGGCTCATGAGCCAATTAAAGTTTATACCGGTAAAGAAGCCCTTGCCCAGGTTGTTGAACATTCTGACATTGAACAGGTTTTAACGGCTATGGTAGGTTACTCAGGCTTGCTGCCTACAATTAAGGCCATTGAGGCTGGTAAAAACATTGCCCTGGCCAATAAAGAAACTTTGGTAATTGCTGGCGAACTTATTACAAAACTGGCGCATGAAAAGAGAGTTGAAATAATTCCGGTAGACTCAGAACATTCAGCAATTTTTCAGTGCCTGACAGGTGAATTTCAAAATAAAATAGAAAAAATATACCTTACAGCTTCCGGTGGGCCTTTCAGGAAATTTTCTAAAAATGAACTTGAACATGTAAGCCCCGAAATGGCGCTAAAGCATCCTACCTGGAATATGGGACCAAAAATCACCATCGACTCAGCTTCATTAATGAACAAAGGACTGGAAGTAATTGAAGCCAAATGGCTTTTTGCACTTCAACCAGACCAGATTGATGTGGTAATACATCCTCAGTCAATAATTCACTCTATAGTTCAGTTCGAGGATGGTTCTATGAAAGCCCAAATGGGACTGCCTGATATGAAATTACCTATACAATATGCATTAACTTTTCCGCAAAGAACAGGGCCTGGTTTTAAACGATTCAATTTTGCCAATTACCCTGTACTTGAATTTGAGCCGGTTGATCTGGAAAAATTCCGTAACCTAGGCATTTCGTATAAAGTACTAAAAAAAGGAGGAAATGCCCCCTGTATTATGAATGCTGCCAATGAAATAGTTGTAGACGCCTTTTTAAATAAAAAAATCAGTTTCGTTCAAATGTCGGAAATAATTGAAGAAACTTTAGAGAAAGTTGAATTTGTTAAAGATCTTAGTTACGAAGATTACGTTTATTTTAACGATAAAGCCAGGATTATTGCTGGCGAGTTGATAATTAAAAATAAAAATTAGGAGATGGATATTTTAATTCAAGTTGGACAATTACTGCTTAGTTTATCAATTCTTGTCATATTTCACGAAATGGGGCATTTTGCTTTCGCGAAATTATTTAAAACCAGAGTTGAAAAGTTTTACCTGTTTTTTAACCCCTGGTTTTCGCTTATAAAAAAGAAATGGGGCGAAACTGAATATGGAATTGGTTGGCTTCCACTTGGCGGCTATGTTAAAATTTCAGGTATGATTGATGAATCAATGGACAAGGAACAAATGAAACAACCTCCGCAGCCATGGGAGTTCAGAACCAAGCCTGCATGGCAGCGGTTGTTGATTATGGTAGGCGGTGTGCTTGTTAATTTTATACTTGCATTTTTAATATATGTAATGATTCTTACCATTTGGGGAAGGGACTACTTGCCTACCTCCAACCTTAAATACGGAATAATGGTTGATTCTCTCGGAAAGGAAATTGGTCTGAGAAACGGAGATAAGATTATTTCGGTATGTAACCGCGAAGTAGAAGATTTTTCAAGGGTAATTCCAGAACTTTTATTAAATGATCCAAAATCAATACAGGTTAAAAGAAATGAGCAGATTGTTGATTTACCCATTACCCGCCAGCAGGAGAATGCCATTGTTAAAAACAGCAAACAATTTATCAGCATACGCACCCATTTTGTTATTGGAGGCTTTGAAAAAGGTTCATCGGCTGAAAAATCGGGACTAAAGGAAAATGACAGAATAATTGGGTTAAACGACTCGAGTATCACTTATTTCGATGAATTTGCCGCCCAGATAAAGCAGTATAAGGGGCAGGATGTTAAAATAAAGGTATTGAGGAACTCAGAAGAAAGTACCTTTGTTGTAAAAGTGAGCGATAAAGGTATAGCAGGCATATACAATGCCCTTGATCTTGAAAAAGAGTTTGGTCTTAAAACTTTGAATTATTCCTTTTTTGAGGCTATTCCGGCAGGAATAACCATTGGTTATCAAACCATTAGCGACCAGGTAAAACAATTAAAATTGATACCCCGCCATGCAGACCAATTAGGAGGTTTTATTACTATTGGTAAAATTTTTTCTAAACAATGGGACTGGGAAAGGTTTTGGAACCTTACAGCCATGCTTTCAGTAATGCTGGCCGTTCTTAATCTGTTGCCGATTCCTGCGCTTGATGGCGGCCATGTACTCTTTTTATTAGTTGAAATCGTAACCAGGCGCAAACCAAGTGAAAAATTCCTTGAATATGCCCAAATTGTTGGTTTGGTTATCTTATTCTCACTATTAATTTATGTTAATGGCAACGATATTTTCAGATTATTTAAATAGGGATTGTTATTTTTTGTAATTTTGAAGCGAAATTTAAACTAAAAATAATATTATGGAATTAGTGGTATTATTAGGAGCAATTGGGCCTACTGAGATAATCCTGGTTGTGGCAGTGCTGGTGTTGTTATTTGGAGGTAAAAAATTACCGGAGCTTATGAAAGGCATTGGGCAAGGCATGAAAGAATTTAAAAAAGCAGTTAAAGAAGAACCTGATACAAGTTCTGATAAAATGCTTAACCAATAGAATTGGATTCATTTCCGAATTTTATTTGTGATTGTTACCAATGGTAATAAGTGTAATTTAAGATTTGAAATTGGACATTAATAAATTTTTATAAAATGGAATTATCAGTATTGTTGGGAATTGTGGGGCCTTGGCAGGTTGTTCTTATCATTGCAATTGTTTTGTTACTTTTTGGCGGGAAAAAAATTCCTGAATTAATGAAAGGCATAGGGCAAGGCATGAAAGACTTTAAAAATGCCATTAAAGAAGAAGATGCCGACGGAAAAACACCTATTGAAAAAAAATAAGGAATTTTAATTTTTCAGGATAAAATTAAAACCGCTACTGCCTGAATAAGTTCCGGCTATTGCGGTTTTTTTATATGCCGGAATTTGATTCAATTTCGTCAAAAAACAGGTTAATGGCTGTTATTCCTTCCTTTTGGTTAAAATAATCTACCAAATCGTTGGCATGCTGATTTTTGCGAAGGTTTACATGAAAAAAGGCTTCAACTACCGTAGAACCTTCAATATTTTTTATACTTACAAGCTTAATATTTTTACAGAGCCGCTGTAAAGGTTTATTTATTTGTTTTTCGTAATCAAGGCCCGAATCGTAACTGATTTGCATCAGGAAATGCTGTTTTTGAGGATTGGCAAATCTTGATTTTACCAGGGTAATAATAACAATATTTACTACAATTGTTCCTCCAATGGCAATTCCGTGAAGTCCCACTCCACAGGCCATCCCAATGGCAAGGGCATAAAAAATGAATACGATATCGAGTGTATCCCGCACTGCAGTTCTGAACCGAATAATTGACATGGCGCCTACCAACCCGAAAGCACGCGCAAGATTATTTCCTATTACCATTATTACCAGCGCGGTAATTAAGGTAAGCAGGGCAATAGAATTTACAAAATTCGGTGAATAACTAGGGCCATTGTACACCAGCCTGTACACAATTGAGATAAACAGGCCGCATAAAAGGGCTACAAAGAGATTTAATACAACATCTGAAAATGTCAGGGGGATAGGATCAATGAATTGAAATTCGTTAAACATGACAATGAATTAAATAAACTTTTGTTCCCAAATCCTATACCTGTTATATTTCATTGGAATTTCCTGCGAATCCATACAAATCACGTATTTTGAGGCTGATTCATGTTTTAGCTGAAACCTGGCTATAATTGATTTCATCCAGATAGGATAGAACTTATTAAATTTGACTTCCAAAATAAAATAACCCGGAAGAGCCGGTTTCACCCCCTTTTCTTCGTAAAGTTCATTTAATTTTGGCATTGCTGTACTTCTAAGGTTTTTATCGAAAGTTATCCTTAATTGATTTTCTGTATCCACTTTTTCAGTGAATGGAATTCTTTCATATATTACATTAACCACTGGCCTTAGGTTATTGGCAAGTATTTGATAAAGAAAACTATTCGCCTGTGCATGGTTTTTACTCATCGATAAAATAATATCGTATAAATTCCCCGTTTCGAACCGGGATACAGTATTTTCAAAGGTTGTTTTTGCCCTTGTTTTAAATAAAGGGATTTCATGTTTATTTTTTATTTCAAGAAAAACCGGATTGTACCCGTTGGGCGTGTTGTAGCCTCGTAATCTTATTTTTTTCCTGTACGAAAATCCTTCTACTTTTTCACGATAATGGAAAAGGTCTGCGGTATCGAAGTATATGCTCCTCACGGTATATTCATTGTTATCCATGTTTAGGGCATATTTATCAATGGATACAAAAGGTGAGAGCATTTTTCTCAATTCAGTTTCCTGGCGGGCCGGGACATAATATTTGTATTCGTACCGTAAAACCATTTAGATTTTAAGTTTTCTCCTGATTAATTCAAATAACGATACATTTCCGCAATTAATTGTACACGAAGCGTATATGCCATAAGGTATTTCTTTCTTCACATTTTTAAAACTTCCTTTTATCACAAAAACCTGTTTATAATTTCCTGCGAGTTCCACATCCTGGTCTTCGCCAACATAAATTCCCGATTCTGTATGTTCTCCTTCTATAATGCTGGCCGAAATTTTAATAGCAGGGTTTATATATTTTCGTTGTGCAATCTCAATTGGCAATAAAGCTATATATTCAGTTGTGTCAATAAGGTGAAATATATGGTAGGTCAATGCTTCCGGATTGTTAAGGGCCACTTTTTTTGTAAGGATTTTTCCGCTAAAAGGGGCAATAAGCATATATTGTTTTTGTTTTCTGTGCAATAAACCTATTTCTTCTTTCAACGACTTAATTTTAACGATTGAATAATTTATTAATTCAGGTTTTTCGCCGGTTTGTATTGCAATAAGCCTGTTTTTTGTAAGTTCAATATTTGTTTTCGAAAGTTCATAATCTTTAAGTGCAATATCATATTCCGAAGCCGGAATTACCTGTTTTTCGTAAAGTTGGCGCTGCCGGTTATAATTTTTCTCCTGAAGTTCATATTCTTGCTGAGCTAGTAAATACTCGTTTTTAGCAGCTTCCACAAGAGGATTTTTTTCACCCGTGTTCAAGGCCAATAAATTGGCTTCTTCCTGGTTTAAAGCACTTTTTAATTGAACAAGCCTTTCGTCAAGCAGGTAAGATGAGATTATTCCAATTGTATCGCCTTTGATTAATGATGTTTTATGACTGAAATTATTTAAAAAATTGAAATTGGCTATTTCTCCCCGGTCAAACTTATAATCCGTAAAATCGTAAATTGGGCTGCTGGCCTGGTAATTATAAATACTTACAATATCTCCGCCATTCATGCTCCTTACCACCCATTCCCTTGCCGGAAGTAATTTACCTGAGCAGGAAAGTGTGTAAGGCACTTTAATAAAAAAACCGGAAGTAATAATTATTACAATTGCAATAACCAGAATTAACAATTGCCTCATGATAAAAGCTATCTATTTAAAAAGCAGATGCAAATGTAACTAAATTAAAATAATATTGAAATATTATTGAAATGCTATAAAGTATTATTTTTCATGGTGTAAGAACAATTATTTACCCATTGGATTAAATCCTGCGTTTCCAATTTTTGTAGTGATCGAAGAAATGGTAAAACTGGTGTAAAGCACGCCAGAGGTGTATTCTCCTCCGTTGTACAGGCCATCTGCTTCAGTTCCTGTTGAATTTCCTCCTGTGTAAAGATTGTATTTGCTTCCGTTTTTTAGGGTTGAAGAAGAAAAAGCAATGGATTGAAATTTTTTGGAGGGTGAAAATGTAAATGCCTCATCGCCTTCGCTTGTTTCAAGATGAACAAGTGTACCGGCAGCTAAAACAGACTTAAAATTAATCAACAATGAATATTGACTCGATGTTGAACCAGGTGCCTGCGACATTCCTGAACTGCCTGCGGCCAGCAAATAACCTCCCGAAATTTTGTAAGTACCATCATAATCAACAGCAGAATTATCGTTGGCTACAGGCCCGTGGACAATAAGGCTGCCATTGGTCATCACCACCGAACCATTGATATCAATTCCGTCTCCCTGCGAATATACTTTAATATTTCCACCCAATATATACAAATAATTGTTTCCATTGCTTTGACTACCTCCCTGACCCGGAAAACCTCCAACAGAGGTACCACTGGCAATATTAATTCCATCATCGCTCGAAATGATGAAGAGATTTCCTGAATTTATCTGGATATTTGCACTTTCAATGCCTTCGTATGATTTGTTTATGTTAATATTGCCACCATTAATATAGATCACTGAATCGGCATGCATGCCGTCATCCCCGCTTTGAATGTCAAAAGTTCCGCCATTTAACACTAAATTACCATTTGTATGTATAGCATCATCGGCTGAATTAATTGTAAAACTGCCATTGTCAATAATTAAATTTACAAGGCCCTTTATTCCTTTTGCCGAAACACTTTCGCTTATAATTTTGCTGCTTCCGCCGGCCGTTTCTATTTCTATTGTTCCATCTGAAATAAGTACATCAGTTTGCGCCGAAATTGCATCGCCGCCTGATTTGATATTGAGGCCGGCTTTTGAAATGTAAATAAAGCCTTTGGTAGCATCAGTATCGTTATCGGATTTAAGCCCATCGCCACTTGCATTAATAGTTACATTACCCCCTTTTACTTCAAGGTAATCTTTTCCTCTTATTCCATCATCTATTGAGTTTATTTCAATATTACCGCTTTTAATAATTAATCCGTCTTTCGATGCAATTCCATCGTTATAATTTGAATTCACAACTAAAGAGCCATTGCCATAAATCGTTAAATTATCCTTACTGCAAATTACTGCATCTGGTTCACTGTCAGCATCCTGTATGGTATAAATGTTACTGTCAGTTAATATATTATTCGTTTCCTCCAACAAAATAAGGATTGTTTTTACTGAATTCCGGATAAAAAGTGGCGAACTGTTTGAACAGGTAATTTGCGCCCCGTTCAGAATAACCCTTACAATTCCGTTATCACTGGTATTTACAATTAACCTGCCCTCATCTAATGTACCGGTAACCAAATAATTACCTGACTTTTCGATGGTAATTGCCGTGCCATTTAAGCTTGCACCTTCACCAACAATTTCAACGTTGGTTTGCATTAAATTGATTTTAACTACAGTGCTGGTATCCCAGATATAATCGCTATCTTCTTCGTGATCAGCATTGTTGTTGGCCAGGGCGTCATTTATTTCTTTTTCAAAATCTTCGTTATTGATGATAATTTCGCTATTGGCATCATCAATCAGCACCTCTTCTTTGTTGCAGGAACAAAAAATAAAATTTACTAGTAAAAAGAGAGAAAGAGTGAATTGTTTCAATGTTTTCATATTTTGATGTTGTAAATAGTTTTTAATTATCAGGGAAAATAAATCCAGTCAATAATTTATTTATAAACATCGAATTTAGCTGCCCTATTGTTTGTGAGGTTTGAAAGTAGATGTACCTGAAAAACAAATCGATGAATAAAGTATTCTTATCGATAAAATTTCTGAAAGAAAAATTCTGATTATTTAAAATGAAGCAGATCATCTACAAAAAAGTAGATTAAGTCGATTTTCAGGAAAAAATAAAAAGAATGAAATTAAATTTGTCATTATTTATCACACATTCAATTTATTATTGATAATTTTAAGGGCAATGGCTGGTAAAAGTGATAGAAAATGGTTAATAAATGGTTTTAACCGGTTATAAATTTTGAATATTTTTCTTTGTGCAAATGACATTGGCATTTCGAATGATTAATTTTATTAAAGACTGGAAGTATAAAGGTTTTTTACTTCATTTTTTGCTCTGGAGTGGTTTATTATTAATCAATTATATTGTTTTTGGAATGCCCGGAATTGAATTTGATTTTTCGTTCAGCCTGGGCACATGGGGTATTTATATGTGTTTCTTTTACCTTAACTATTCCATTTTAATTCCCAGGTTCCTGTTTCATAACAGGTTTTTGATTTACATAATTTTTCTTTTTACTGCATTTGGCGCAAATATTTACCTCAAAAATGCAATAGACAGTTATTTTTTCAATCAGATTATTCCGAATGAAATTCGTTTTCAGCCTGGCCCTTTCAGAAGGAATGATTTGCTGAAACCTGAAATTCAAAATATTCGTCCCCCACAAAATATCAGGCCAGAACCATCAAAGCAATTTCCATGGTTTGGGACAAACAGGTTTTTAATGCCAGGGATGACGCAACTTTTCCTGATTTTCCTGGCAAGTTTAAGTTTACGTTTTTTTAAAAAATGGCAGGACGACGAAAAACAAATCGCAGAAATTGAAAAGGATAAAATTTCGAATGAACTTTTGTTCCTGAAACAACAAATAAATCCCCATTTTCTATTCAATGCCATTAATAATATTTATTCCCTTTCAATTTCAAAAAGCCCGGAAACCTCCGGCGCAATTATCAAACTTTCTTCAATACTGCGCTACATGCTTTACGAAACGGATAAAAAATATGTAGAACTTTCCAGCGAAATACAAGCCATTTCTGATTACATAGAAATACAGAAATTAAGATTTACGGAAAAAGTGAAATTACAATATTCAGTACAGGGAAATATCAGCAACCATAAAATTGTACCTTTGATTATGCTTCCGCTTATTGAAAACGCGTTTAAATATGGTGTTGACAATGCCAATGACTCATTTATCGGAATCCTTATTGAAATTAAGGGCAATGAATTGAATCTTACCATATTAAATACAATAATTTCGGTTGGTAAAGTCATTGAAAACTCTGGAATTGGAATAAAAAATATTCGACGCAGGCTCGATTTACTTTATGGAAATTCATATACGCTGCGCAATGTAGAAGAAGGAGGAATATTTAAGGTTTTTCTAAAAATAAATCTCGAATAATGAAATGTATAGCCATAGATGATGAACCACTCGCATTGAACATTATAAATGAATATTGCGAGAAAACCAGCTTTCTGAAATTGCTTGCTGTATTTACAAATCCATTTGATGCACTTAAGACCATAAATGAATCAAAGGTTGATATTATTTTCCTTGATATTCATATGCCCAATATTTCAGGGATAGATTTTTATAAATCGCTGATGAACCCGCCCATGGTAATTTTTACAACCGCCTTTTCCGAACATGCTTTATATGGTTTTGAGGTAAATGCTGTAGATTATCTGCTTAAGCCTTTTACTTTTGAAAGATTTGTGAAGGCTATTAATAGAGCCTACGAACTAATTTCACTTAAAAAAGAAGCAATGAATCAGGTTCAGGTTCAACCCGATTTTTTAATGATAAGGGCCGATTACAATACAGTTAGAATTGATGTTAATGAATTGCTCTATGTGGAAGGACTGAAAGATTATATTAAAGTTTTCTGTAAAAATAAAAAGCTTATAACAAAGAGTACCCTTAAAAATATTGAAGAAAAACTTCCGGTGGATAAATTCTGTCGTATACATAAATCATTTATCATAGCTCTCGATAAAATTGAAAGAATAGAGAACAACAGGGTTATCATTGGCGAAAATTACCTTCCTATTGGTGATCAATACAAACCGGTATTTTACGAAAAAATAAAAACAAGGATGATTTAACCAGCTGAGATAAAACCCTGATAATTTAAAGATTAAATTCGACTTCCTTACTCAAATTTATACCGTTGAAACCATTTGTCGCTTAATGAAAACCCCAGAATTATACGGCTATATCTTTCTTTTATAAGCCCTTTGCTGGTTGTTCCTACTATTGCATATTCGTACGAAATGTTTGTAATTATTCTGTCGAATTTTGACGGAAGTCCCAATCCTGCTGTAATTGCGGTTTCGTTTATGTTCAGGTTTTTTATATTTAAATATGTTTTCTGGTACCTGAAACCAAGCCGGTAATTCACGTTGTTCCAGTAATTATAGCTGTTCAAGGTTTGACGCCCATACTCAATTCCTGAATTTATCTGCCAGGCATCGTGCAATTTAGCAGAGTTGTAACTATATTTGCTCAACGACCATTTCGTAAATTTGTAATCTAACGACAAATGTAATTGTTCCTTAAACAAATGCGTGCCCAATCCGATTCCGATTGATGCAGGGATTTCAAAATCAGATGTATTTTCTTCAGCATCCAGCAAAGTATCCCCATCGTTGACTACATATTTTTCAAACCTGGTATTTAAAGATTGTGATGGACTATAGGTAAGGCCTGTAAAATAGTTGTTTTCTCCAATTTTAAATTTATATTGGACACCAAAGTCGAAAAAGAAATTTCTGAAATAATTTGTCCGGTTTACATAAATATCATATAAATCAAGTGAATTGTAACTAATCTCTTCGGTATTTGTGAGTGAACCAAATAAATAGGATGTATTAAATCCGAATGAAAAATTCTTGCTCAATTTAAATGAATTTGTAAAATAAAACCTACTGATATTACCACTCCCACTCATTATAAGTGTATAAGTGTTTAAATCGCCTTCAACCGGGAAATCTGAAGTAACATAATATCCCCGCGAACTAAAGGGTTCAACCCCTAATGCCGTGCCCCACCAGTTATTTAGTTTTAGGCCCATTGCAAGGTATTTCAGGTTACCGTCAAAATCTTTTTGTGTAATTCCCTGCGACTGATATTTTGAAAACTTTGCGAAGACACCAAAATATAAGAGAAAAGTTGAATTGGGCAATCCTACGTACGACGCCGGATTTAAAGAATTTAGCCGGCTTATCGAAGGCATGGCAATTCCTGACGAACCCAGGGCTGAATTTTCACAAAATCCGGGATTTTCAATTAATCCTATCCCAAAATAAGAATAAGGATTGCTGGTCAACGTCTGGGCATACAATTCACTAAATAGTGTAATACTCAGGGAAACAACAGCAAAAAAACTTCGCTTAATAATTAATTTATTCATAATAAAGAAAATACAGTTTTAATTTTGATTTCTGTTTGGGATGATATGCGTTTCCAAACACAACATGGTTGGCAGTTACCTGAAAATCGGGATCATTATATGTTACCAACATTCCCGAAGTACCGGATTCAAAAAAATTATCCCCGAGTTCATCGTAAATATACTGCGTTATGTCAAGTTTATAGTACGTGCTTTCGTTATAACTTAAATCGTTCACCAATAAAGGGCCATATAGATAATCGCCTGTAGTATTATCTGTATAGGTAGTAAGTATTTTATTATTTTTGTCGCACCTGCTGAAAATCAGATTTTCCGGAAGGTTCTCAGTTTGGTACGAGCCAAGAACTGGCGTTAATAACAATTCAGCTTTTAAAAGGGCCATATGCTCCAGTTCCAGTACCCTTGCCAGTGAAGGAATATCTATCCTTGTAATTAACCCGCTTCCTCCCTGCAGATACGATTCATTATCTGTAAGGGTTGATGATAAGTGTACCTTACCCGATTTAATGCTTTGAACCATTGAATTTTGACGGTTGTAAGAAATCTGGGTAAAAGGGAGCGAACCTGTTTCCAATAAAAAATTGGTTTTTAATTCTACGAGTTCTTCTTCGTATCTGTGTGTGTACAATCGTAATATTACTGAAGTGTCCTGGGTATTTACGCCCAATACAGTGTTTCCGGCAGGGTTGGCCGGCTCAATTACAATTCCTTTTAAAAATTCATGAAACTCATCGGCACTTGAAATATCACTGTAATTGTAAATAAGTGTATTGAAAAGGTTTTCACCAAATTCATGGTTCAATGGAATAACTATTTCCTGATTAAGCGAAGGATAAACTTTGAAGCTGATACTGCCCATTGGTTCTTCGTAACAATTAAATTGTGATGTGTTATAAAGATATCCGTCATCATGTGCCTGAATTTCATCTGAAACAAAACCGACATTCCAGTTTTGAACAATAGTGGTATCGCCAAAATAATACCCGTTTAACTTCACCACCAGACCAATTGAATCGTATACATCACCTTCTTTTACAGGCACCGAAACTGGAGTTGAAAGCCTGAAAAAGGCCCTGGCAGTTAAAGTTCCTAATCTTTCATCATTCAAATGTCCGATGAGCATCGATTCCTGTCCTGAAGTTATCATTGAGTCAGTTTGTACCGTTGATAACTCAACCGAAAAGGTGTCGCATATAGAAACTCCGGATCCAACATGTAACAAATCGTTTCCAATTTGAAACTTTATCAGTGTGGCGTCTTTAGTGCATCCCAAAATAAAAACCGAAGCCACATACAGGATGATTTTACCGCTTAAAAAATTTCCATTCATTCGTTTCATTTAAATTATTATAACAAATAAAAGTTCAATTCCGGTGCAAATCTTTAAAAAGTAGACCATCACTTATAACTATATGTTGAAGGATGTTATAATGTATATAAATACAGAAAGTGTTCATTTTTAATACAAAGCGAAAACCTTTTTCAAATTGGTCTACTTAAATCGTGATTTTGTCTATTTCCCCATGGCTAAACAAAATGTAAAGTATAGGTTTGTTTAGTGATATAAATGAAACATTAGGATTATGAAAAACAAATTACTTTTTCTGCTATTAAATACATTTTGTACAGTTCTGTTTTTTAATTCTTGCGAAAAAGATGAAGATACCGAATTAATTGGAGATTGGGCAAAAGCATCTGATTTTGAAGGAATTCCGAGAACTGACGCCGTGGGGTTTACCATTGGTGATAAAGCTTATTTAGGTACAGGATATGATGGTGATGAACGGTTAAACGACTTTTGGGAATACGATCCTGAAAGAGATTTCTGGCAACAGAAAGCAGATTTACCGGGTAGTGGAAGAAACGGCGCTGTTGGTTTTGGCACCGAAAGCAAAGGTTATATCGGAACCGGATACGATGGCTCTGAAAAGCTTGACGATTTCTGGGAATACGATCCCACCTCGAACGCGTGGTTAAAAAAAGCAGATTTTGAAGGAGGCGCGCGTTACGGATCGGTTGGATTTGCCATTGAAGGCATTGGCTACATTGGAACCGGCTATGATGGAAATACACTTAAGGATTTTTGGAAGTATAATCCTGAAACGGATGAATGGACACAGATTGTCAGTATTGGCGGATCTAAACGCAGGGACGCCACAGCCTTTGTTATCGATAACAAAGCTTATGTATTCACTGGCGTAAATAACGGCTCTTATGTTTCCGATTTTTGGTGCTATGATCCGTCTGCCGAAACCTGGACAGAGAAAAGAGAAATTGAAAATGCATCGGACGATGATTACGATGATGAATACGATATAACCGGAATAAATGCTGTTGGTTTTTCAATCGGATTAATGGGATATGTTGCCACAGGAGGGCAAGGGTCGGTGGGTAATAGTGTTTGGGAATATGATCCATTAACTGACTTATGGCAGAAAAAAACTAATTTTGAAGGAAGCGCCCGGACAGAAGCGGTTGCATTTACTGTAAACAACAGAGGTTTTATTGCCACCGGAAGAAATAGTTCTTATTATTTTGATGATATATGGGAGTTTAAACCAAATGATACTTACAGCAAAAACTATTAAGGCACTGGTATTTATACTAATTTTTTCAATCCTGGCTTATTTCCAAGTAAAGAAATTTTATTTAAAAAATAAGAGGGAAATAGAAGTTGTGCCGTTTAAAGTCTGCCAGGGCTGGGGTTATGATATCCTTATAAACAGCAGAACTTTTATCCATCAGCCAACTATTCCGGCTATTGAAGGCAACAAACCCTTTTATTCAAAAAAAGATGCTAAAAAAACAGGAATTCTGGTGGCTGAAAAAATAAAAAAAGGACATAAACCAACAATTAAAAAAAAAGATTTGGACAGTTTAAAGGTCAAATGTGGTTAATATTTTTCAATTAGGAAAAAGGGCAGGTTACCATTCAATTGGATTTAACCCGCCCTTTAATATTTTTAGGGAATTGAATTTTTTTTATTTCACCAGAACTACTTATTTACTAAAATCCAGTAACTTATACTTTCATCCATCGATTTTATCCTGTCAAAATCTTTGGCAGCCGATGAAAGATCGTTGTATGAAGCAACTGAAACCCTGTACATTCCTTTGTATTCTGGTAACACCTGGGCATCAAACCCTTTATTGGCCATTGTATTTCTGAACCTGCTGGCAAAACTCCTGGTTTTAAAACTACCGGCTATTATGTGTACTTTTTTGATATCCTTAATGTTGTCTTTATCCGGAGATAACCGGGAATTTGTACTTTCATCTATAATTGTATAATTATCAAGTATATCGTTTGATACTGCTTCGGTGCTGTCGTTGTTCAGTACCAATGTACTGTCTGTGGTTGTTTTAACTGCAGTTGTTAAACTATCTGTGGTTTGTTTTCCCGAAATCAAGCCACTGACATATTGGGTGGTATCGTTAATTTTTTTCTTTACCTGGCTGTAATTCAAGGCTGTATATACACCGGCAGCGATAACCGGGACGAGAACAATAAGAAGTACAATTAAAGCCTTATTGCTTTTAGGTTTACCTGAATTGGTTGTAATTGCTGTTTCTTTTTGTTTTGATGCGATTGTTGCTTTTTTAATTTCGGGTTTTTTTTGTTCCGGTTTCTTTTGTTCCGTCTTTTTTTGCTCTTCTTTAACTTTTTCTTTTACAGGAATTTCAGTTTGGGCAATAATTGGTTTCTCCTGTAAATTAATAACAGGCAAGCCAAATGATTCAGGGAAATCATTAGGTAAAACAGTTGATTGATAAGAATATGAACCGGAACTGTCTTTCGACAGGGTTCCTATACCCGGCAAGGTAATCGATTCTCCTTTTGAAAGATTATCAAGCCAAACCAAAACCTGGGTATTGATTTCTTCCACCGACTTTTCTTCACTCAATCCTTCTTTTTCAGCAACATATTTGATTAATACCCCGCTGTCCGTTTTTAAATCACTGTTAAAAACCACACCAGTTTGAGGCGGGTGCATTTCACCGGTAACCGGATCGATCCTGGCCGACAACATTGTTTTTTCAAATGCCCCAAAATTTGGGATGATCACGCTATCCTTGTTTACCAGGATTTCTTTAATGTATTTGCTTAGTTCCACTTTTCGAAAATTTATTAATTCCCTTTAATAATCTTGTCCTTCAAATTCAGTGCCATTAGATTTTACAATTTCTCAATTTCTCAACATTCTTTGTATCAATAATTTAATCCTAATAATTCATATCCACATCCTTCATTTGTTTAAACCTGGTTTCGTAATTTAATCCAAACAAAATGACATGTATTATTTACAAATATACAATTAATTTCTGATTATCCTCATGTTTTTATTAGAACTTATTTATTTGTTATCCACAGCTTTAATTTATAACCTGCTAATAAAATCACTTAACGGGATATCGATTTTATTTTGAATCATATTCCTATTCTAAACAAAAATAACCATTTTTGTAAACAAAATAATTCGTATTAGGTGATGATAAAAAAGCTTTTAATTACAGGTGGTGCAGGCTTTATTGGTTCTCATGTTGCAAGGCTGTTTGTCAATAAATACCCTGAATACCAGATAGTTAATCTCGATAAACTCACTTATGCCGGAAATTTACAGAATTTAAATGATATTGAAGCCAAACCTAACTATGTATTTATCAAAGGCGATATTCTGGATGCCGGGCTGCTTAAACAAATTTTTGATGAATTCCAGTTTGACGGGGTAATACATCTCGCAGCTGAATCGCATGTCGATCGCTCCATTTCGTCGCCCCTCGATTTTATAAATACAAATGTTGTAGGTACGGCAAATCTTTTAAATGCCGCACGCGAAGCCTGGAATGGGAACTTTGATGGAAAACTTTTTTACCATATTTCTACTGATGAAGTTTTTGGATCACTCGGAAAGGAAGGGTACTTTACAGAAAAAACCGCCTATGATCCGCGAAGTCCTTATTCTGCATCAAAAGCTTCGTCCGACCATCTTGTAAGGGCATATTTTCATACTTATAAATTACCTGCCATTGTTTCGAACTGTTCGAATAATTATGGGCCAAACCAGTTTCCCGAAAAGTTGATACCCCTGGCCATCCACAATATAAAAAATGAAAAACCCATCCCGGTTTACGGAAAAGGGGAAAACATAAGAGACTGGCTTTTTGTTGAAGATCATGCCAGGGCAATTGATTTGCTTTTCCATAAAGGTGTTGCCGGCGAAACCTATAACATTGGTGGTGATAACGAGTTAACCAATCTAAACCTGATTTATACCCTTTGCGGATTGATGGACCAAAAACTTAACCGGCTAAAAGGATTTTCAGAAAAACTTATAACTTTCGTTACTGACCGCGCCGGACATGATTTGCGCTATGCCATTGATTTTAGCAAGATAAACATGAATTTTGGATGGAAACCTTCATTAAATTTTGAAAAAGGACTCGAAATTACGGTGGATTGGTACCTTAATAACGAAGACTGGCTCAGACAGGTGGTTTCGGGCGATTATCAGAGTTATTACATGAAGCAGTACGCGAAAAGGTAAATTGTTTTACCCAGAAATTTAAAGATGGATGAAAAAAATTGTATTTCTTATATTATCTGTTTCATTTATTGGTTGTTACTCCGCCAAAAAAATAAACCATGTTAAGTTTGACAAAAAAGCCGAATCAAAAATATTATATGGTTATACCTCCCTTGACGGATTCAAATTGCCTTTATGTGCCGACTGGTATAATTTTGAATATGAAGGGTATTCACCTGATTCAGAAATAATTGATCTTCTTTCAGGCGCTAACATTGTTTTGCCGGATAAAATAATTATTGTGATGGGAAGCTGGTGTTCCGACAGCAGGCGTGAAGTACCCAGATTTATTAAAATTCTTGAAACACTTAAATTTCCTGAAAAAAATCTTGTAATTATTAATGTGGATACAAAAAAACAAGCTGAAAAAACCGAAGTTGGTTTGTTAGACATAAAAAAAGTTCCAACCTTTATATTTTACAAATCATCGGATGAAATTGGACGGGTAATTGAGTCCCCGGCAGAAACGCTCGAAAAGGATTTTTATCGCATTCTTAGTGCAAAGTAATCAGTGTTTGAATTTACGCATCAGGTCAGTAGCAAATACAAAGTCTTCAAGTTCCTTATTATCAGCAACTAATATTTCATCTTTGTTTCCTTCCCACCACTTTTTTCCTTCATGAATATAAACTATTTTATCGCCTATCTCTATAACAGAGTTCATGTCGTGCGTGTTTATCACGGTTGTCATGTTAAACTCCAGTGTAATTTCCTTTATTAGCTGGTCTATTACTATCGAAGTTTGCGGGTCAAGGCCGGAATTAGGCTCATCGCAAAACAGATATTTTGGATTAAGGGCAATGGCCCTGGCAATGGCAACTCTTTTTTGCATTCCGCCACTTATTTCAGCAGGATATAATTTATTGGCATTGAAGAGGTTAACACGATGAAGGCAAAAATTCACCCTTTCAATTTTTTCTTCCCTCGACTTATTGGTAAACATTTCGAGCGGAAACATCACATTTTCTTCTACAGTAGAGGAATCAAACAAAGCGCCTCCCTGGAATAGCATTCCTATTTCTTTTCTTATTTCTTTCTTTTTTTCAAGAGGTAATCCCGAAAATTCAATATCGCCATAAATAATCTGCCCGGAATCAATAGGGTGAAGTCCAATAATGGATTTAAGTAAAACAGTTTTTCCCGAGCCACTTTTTCCAATGATAAGGTTGGTTTTTCCTTTTTCAAAAGTGACTGAAATATCGCTCAACACTTGCTTGTTGTTGAATGATTTGTTTACATTTTTCACTTCAATCATGCCAGCAATAATTGAGTTAGTAACACGTTGAACAATAAAATCAGTACACTGCTGTATACAACAGCCATTGTGCTTGATTTACCCACTTCAAGGGCACCCCCCGAAGAATAATAACCATGATAAGCGGGCACAGAAGTAATAATAAAAGCAAAAAATACAGTTTTAATTAGGGTATACGTGATGTAAAAAGGAATAAAGTAATAATGTAGTCCGTGTATATAGCTTGCCGGTGATACTGCCCCGGTAAATACCGATGCCAGGTAACCCCCAAAAATCCCGACAAAAATACTTATAATGGTTAAAAACGGATTAATCAATACTGCAGCTACAATTTTAGGAAGAATCAGGTAGTTTGCCGAGTTAACCCCCATAATTTCAAGTGCGTCTATTTGTTCGGTAATCCTCATTGTTCCAATTTCCGAAGCAATATTTGAACCTACTTTACCTGCCAGAATAAGGCCTACAATAGTTGATGAAAATTCAAGAATCATTGAATCCCTTGCTGTGAGGCCAATCAGATACCTTGGAATTAACGGGTTTTCTAAGTTATATGCCGTTTGAAGGGTTATTACAGCCCCCATAAAAACTGAAATAATTACTACTATTCCAATGGAATTAATTCCTAAACTATCCAGTTCACGAACAATTTGCCTGATAAAAATGCTATGTTTTTCAGGCTTTGTAAATACTTTTCGTAAAAGGAAAAAATACCGTCCTACATGGAAAAAAATTCTCATCTTTTAAGAGATTTGTTGGTTTGTTTCCTATGCTATAGTTTTTTAATAATTTTCCGAAATAAAATACAAATTAATAGTTTGCTAAATTAATACTTTGAAATTTCATTTAAAATACCAGTTTTGATAATTTTGGATTTACATGATTTTCATGCCGGAGTAAAAGTACTTTCAGCTTGGCAATCGATTGTCGCGAAAGAATGATTTTTAGCATAATAAATAAATAATACCTAATTTTGCTCTCCCATAAATAAAACTTTATAGGTAATGGACAAGAATAATTATTGTGTGATAATGGCAGGTGGGATAGGTAGCCGTTTCTGGCCACTGAGCAGAAAAGATAAGCCTAAACAGTTTATTGATATCCTGGGTACAGGAAAATCACTTCTCCAACAAACCTATGAGCGTTTTTGTTCCATTTGCCTGAAAGAAAATATTTTTATTGTCACCAATATTAAATACAAGGAAATTATTTTTGAACAAATTCCTGGTATCAACAGCGAAAATGTTTTGCTTGAACCACTTAGGAGAAATACGGCACCTTGTATTGCATTTGCGAATTATAGTATTCTAAGAAAAAATAAGGAAGCCAATATCATCGTTGCCCCTTCCGATCATCTGATATTAAATGAAGATGAATTTAGAAAAGTGATTTTTAAAGCGCTTGACTATGCGAAAAACAACGATGCCCTCCTTACCCTGGGTATTAAGCCCAACAGGGTTGAAACGGGTTATGGCTATATTCAGATTAACCACCATGGAAAAAAATCACCTGGTAGTTCAGAAATTCTTAAGGTGAAAACCTTTACTGAAAAACCGGATTATGATATGGCTAAAATATTTTTCGAAAGCGGAGAATTTTATTGGAATTCAGGCATTTTTATCTGGTCGCTTCAGGCAATTACCAAAGCATTCGAAACACATTTGCCCGACATCAATGATATTTTTAAAAGTGGTTTTGATGAAAATAATACCCGATTCACCGAAACTTTTATTGACCAGGCTTATGCTGAATGCCGGAACATTTCGATTGACTATGGTATAATAGAAAAAGCAAAGAATGTTTTTGTTTTATGTGCCGATTTTGGATGGTCGGATTTAGGTACCTGGGGTTCGCTTTACGAAAATAGCGTAAAAGATGAATCAAGTAACTCAGTTACAGGAACTAATATTATAGCTTATGATACCAGGGAATGTATAATTAATATTCCTGATGAAAAACTTGCTATAATTCAGGGACTTAAAGATTATATTGTAGTTGAATCGGGCGGCATCCTTCTTATTTGTAAGAAAAAAGATGAACAGAAAATCAGGCAGTTTGTAAACGATGTTAAAATCAAAAGAGGGGAAAACTTCATTTAGTTTAACCTGATTTAACTGTAATGGTATTTTAGCATTTTTATTCCACCGTAACCGATTTGGCAAGGTTCCGGGGTTGGTCTACATTGCAGCCGCGCATTACCGCAATATGGTACGACAACAATTGTAACGGAATTATAGTCAACAAAGCAGCAAGGGAAGAATCTGTTTCCGGCACCTCCAGCACATGATTGGCCATGTTGCGTATTATAGTGTCACCATGGTTAACCACTGCAATAACGATTCCATTTCTTGCTTTTACTTCCTGTATATTGCTTACAATTTTTTCATACGATCTGTCTTTTGTAGCAATAACAACAACAGGCATTTTATTGTCAATCAACGCAATAGGGCCATGTTTCATTTCTGCAGCCGGATAGCCTTCGGCATGAATATAAGATATTTCCTTTAGTTTTAATGCTCCTTCAAGGGCTACAGGGAATAAATAGCCCCGTCCCAGGTACAAAAAGTTGGTTGCATCTTTATAAAGATCTGCAATTTTTTTATATTCAGTGTTGAGTTTAAGTGTTTCCTCAATTTTTTCAGGAATGCTGTTTAATTCACGTATAAAACTGTGGTAAGTTTCATCTGTAATGGTATTTCTTTTTTTACTTATTAAAAGCGCCATCATGGCAAGAACGGTTACCTGCGCTGTGAATGCTTTAGTAGAAGCCACTCCAATTTCAGGTCCTGCATGTGTGTAAACACCTGCATGGGTTTCGCGGGGAATACTTGATCCTACCACGTTACAAATTCCCAATACCAGGGCTTTATTTTCTTTGGCAAGCTGAATAGCAGCCAACGTATCAGCTGTTTCACCGCTTTGGCTCACGGCTATCACAATATCGTCGGGGTAAATTACCGGAGCCCTATACCTGAATTCTGAAGCGTATTCTACTTCTACCGAAATTCTGGCGTATTCTTCAAAAAGATATTCGCCAACGAGCCCGGCATGCCACGAAGTTCCACAACCAATTATGATTATTCGTTTTGCATTTACAAGTTTATCCATAACATCTAAAAGTCCCCCGAGATGTATGTTACATAAATCTGCAGAAATCCTTCCCCTGAAAGTATCTTTAATTGACCTGGGTTGCTCAAATATTTCCTTTAGCATAAAATGTTCGAACCCATTCTTTTCAATTTCTCCCAAATCAACCTGAAGTTCCTGTATTTCAGGCGTTAATTCAACATCTTCGAGGGTTTTAAGAATCAATTCGTTTTTCCTGATAATGGCTACATTGTCATTGTTAAGGTATATTACACTTTTTGTATGTTCTACAATTGGTGTTGCATCAGAAGCGATAAAATATTCATCCTGACCAATTCCAATTACGAGTGGACTACCTTTTCTTGCGGCAATGAGCATTTCAGGCTCCTTTGTGCAGGAAACCACGATTCCATAAGCCCCTATCACTTTCGAAAGTGCCAGTCTGACCGCCATTTCAGCACTTACCTTTGCCTTCAGGTAGTTATACTCTATCAGGTTTACAAGTACTTCTGTATCTGTTTCGCTTTTAAAAGTATAGCCATTTGCAATAAGCTTTTGTTTTAAAGAAGAATAATTTTCAATAATACCGTTGTGAATAAGTGTAAAAATGCCATTCGAAGAAGTATGCGGGTGTGCATTTACATCGTTTGGTTCGCCATGCGTAGCCCAGCGGGTGTGGCCAAAGCCGGTTGTTCCGGTTACATCTAAACTGGATGTAAACTGAACCAGATCGCTCACTTTGCCCTGCTTTTTATAAACATGTATATCACCATTTATAATTGCAATTCCGGCCGAATCGTAACCCCTGTATTCAAGCCTTTTAAGTCCATTTATTAAAATGGGATAGGCTTGTTTAAGTCCAATGTATCCAACTATTCCGCACATAATTCCGTTGTTTAAATTTCGATGCAAGTAAACTTAATTTTACTCTTTCCTCAAAATAAGTTTGATGAAAACAACAATCGGATTGACTTTTAATGGTTAAAGCCCTGTCAATTTTTTTTGTTAATCTGGAATTTTTGTCAAAGTAAGAATTAGTTTCATAGGCGAAGAATGTTTTCCTCCTGTAAGCACTATTCTTGCCGGATTGTAGGCAGCATCTGCAACCATTATATAAAATCCATTGTTTGATTTATTTCCACTAAGAATGCTTTGGACATGGTGTGTGATGTCAATTTTATATTGATAATCAGGAGAACCAGTAAAATATGCAGGTACAAACTGTCCGTTAACATTGTAGAATTCAATAGGAACAAAAGATTCCCCTTCATCATTAATAAATAAAAAAGCGGTCATTTTAGGGGGTAAAAAAACGCTTTGCTGAACTATTGATAATGGATCTGAGTGCACAATGAGCTCAGCACGGTTTACCCCATATAATCCTTTTTCTTTTAAATCATTCAGGTAAGGGATTTTTATTTTTATCTTAAGGCCTGCACCTCCTTGTAAATATAATATTGAATCTTCCTTTTCCTCAGGGTTTTCGAGGTCTGCAATAAAATCAGGCGAATTATTTACCTGGTTAAGCATGTTAAACCTATTACTTGAATATGAGCTTATTGTAAATGGAAAGGATTTACTAACTGTGTCACCTTCGTAATGATAATAAATTGCTAAACGTGAAATATTGGCCTGGTCAAAAAGATCAACATTCAAAATTGAAGAATTGAGGGTTGATGGATTGGGTTCAATCAGGAAGCCATTGAAATATACATTTGTAAAAGATTCGCCCTGCCAAATGGTAGTGTCTGTAAGTATTTTATGACCAAATTCATACGGCATTTTTATTCTTAATATGGCGGTATCATTATTTTCAGGTATAAAAGTAGTTGATGTAATAAATTCAGGATTAAGGCTTTCTCTGTTAAAATTACTGTAAATTTTATGTGTAGTATCTATTACAATATTATAATGAATTTGAGATATATCTATTTGAAGCGGGTTGTTTAAATATCTGTATTTAAGGCTATAGGTTAAAAACAGAACTGTTGAATCATAGATAGGTTCTTGTTCAAAATCAGGATCAGATTTGCTTGGTATTATTTCTGTTACAATAGATGCCCTGAATTCCCCAAATATTGGGTCTATATAACTTCCCAGTAATAGTGAGTCATTATTTCCTGTTAAAACAGAATCAACAGGATATGTATATGCCTGTATTTGAAATGTGTCTGTAGTAAAATTCTCAACCAGGTAATCTTTTGGCACAACTCCCAGCCCTACATCGGAAGTTTTTTCACAACTAAAAAAAAATGCTGAAATCAGCATTGTTACAGTTATCAGTTTTAAATAAATTCTAGTGTGCATTTATCGTTTCAATTACTTTTTATAAATTATATCGTAAAAATCTGAATAAGCTTCTATGTATTCCTGTTCGTTTTTATATTCTAAAACGGGCAATTTGCAATTATTAATATATTCCTTCAGTTCACTATTAATGTTCTCGCTGCCCTGTATAACCCCATCGGAATATTCAATGGCGAGTTTGCTTATACTTACAAAATCGGGTGATTCAATAACTTTTGTATCTTCTCCGCTTATTCCCCTTAACTTAAGTTTCTTTCTAAAATTTAAGTCAAGTTTGTCTTCGAAATCATCATTATAAATGGAATATATAACTTTAGAATCATGAAACAGCGGATCGTCATGAAATGCTTTTTTAATATAAAGAGGAATCAGCGAGGTAATCCAACCGTGGCAATGAATAATATCAGGAGACCAGCGTAGTTTTTTTACAGTTTCAATTACACCGCGGGTGAAAAAAATTGCCCTTTCATCATTGTCTCCAAAAAATCCATTTTCTGTATCATCAAACAGGTTTTTTCTCTGAAAATAGTCATCATTGTCAATAAAATAAACCTGCATCCTTGCAGATTGTATTGAAGCTACTTTTATTATAAGCGAATGATCTGTATCATCAATAATAATATTCATGCCCGACAAACGAATAACTTCGTGTAACTGATTTCTTCTTTCGTTCACCAAACCGTATTTAGGCATGAATGCCCTTATTTCCCTTCCTTTTTCCTGAATCCCCTGCGGCAGGTACCTGCCTATTTTTGACATCTCTGTTTCGGGGAGATAAGGAAAAATCTCCTGAGAGATAAAGAGAACCTTTGTTTTTTCCATTCCCTGTTTTTGACCAATATTTTGAACATGCAAAATTAGTAAAAAATAGCCGAATTCTCAACTTATAAAATAAGACCTTTTTTTGTATGCTTATATTTTTATTACTTTGCATAGTTTTTTAGCATTTATTCGATGAAGGTTTTTAAAAAAGTTGACGAGCTTACTGTTGAACTCGAAAACATAAGGGAAAAAAACTTGACCATTGGCTTTGTTCCAACAATGGGTGCGCTTCATATGGGACACCTTTCGCTTGTAAATCAGGCTTCGTTGGAAAACGATATTGTTTTAATCAGTATTTTTGTTAATCCTACTCAGTTTAACAATAGCGATGACCTGAAAAACTATCCAAGAAATCTTGAAAAAGATTTGGAATTGCTCAAAACCCACAAATGCGATTTGGTCTTTGCACCTGGTATTGAAGAAATTTATCCGGATGAAAATTCGAAAAAGAAAAACTTCGATTTGGGGAATCTTTCAAAAACAATGGAAGGAAAATTCAGGCCTTCGCATTTCGAAGGAGTTGCCACGGTAGTAAACAGGCTTTTTGAAATCACAAAACCCAGTAAGGCATATTTCGGTCAGAAAGATATTCAGCAGTTCCTTATCATTAACAAATTGAACGAAAATTACCTGAAACATCTTAACATTCAGCTCGTTAAATGTCCAATCATCAGGGAAGAAAGCGGACTTGCCATGAGTTCGCGAAATGAATTACTTGACCATGAAACAAGGAAAAATGCCGGTCTGATTGGGAAAGTACTGATGGAATATAAAAATAAATACAAAAACTATACGGTTAGTGAATTGAAAAGCCTTGTGGTTGAAACCATTAATCATAATCCTTATTTAAAGGTTGAATACTTTGAAATTGCTACTGAGCCTGACCTTGAAGAAGTTACAGAATGGACTGCGGGTAAAAAAATTATTGCCTGTATAGCTGTTTTTGCAGGAAATGTTCGTTTAATTGACAATGTTTATTTTAATTAGTTGAATTCAACAAACATCAGAAATGAATATAAGTGTAGTTAAATCAAAAATCCATAAAGTTTCGGTAACCGAAGCAAACCTCCAGTACGTAGGGAGCATATCGATTGATGAAGATTTGATGGATGCCGCCAATATTATCGAAAACGAAAAAGTGCAAATTGTAAATGTAAACAATGGCGAAAGATTTGAAACTTACGTAATTAAAGGAGAAAGAGGTTCGGGAATGATCTGCCTTAATGGTCCGGCTGCCCGAAAAGTTGCTGTGGGTGATGTAATTATTATTATTTCGTACGCCAGTATGGATTTCGAAGAAGCTAAAAGTTTCAAGCCCTGGCTGGTTTTTCCCGATACTGAAACCAACCGGCTGGTTGATTAATATTGCAAACATGGACAAATTTGAGTTTTTAAATCATCGGATTGTTACCAAAGAACAACTGTTACCAATTCTTCACGTCTTAAAATTCAAAGGGAAAAAAATTGTTTTTTCGAATGGATGTTTCGATATTTTACATCGCGGACATATTGAATACCTTGCCAAAGCTGCCTCATTGGGCGATTGCCTGATTATCGGACTTAATACTGATGCATCCGTAAAACGATTGAAAGGAAATAACAGGCCTGTTCAGGATGAGGTTTCAAGGGCTTTGGTAATGGCTTCGCTCAGGTTTGTTGATTATGTTGTTTTATTCGATGAAGACACGCCTTATGAACTCATCAGGTTTATTCAACCTGATATTCTGGTAAAAGGAAGCGATTACAAAGAAGACGAAATTGTTGGCGCTGATATCGTAAAGAAAAACGGCGGACATGTAACCACCATAAGCCTTGTGGAAGGATATTCAACTACAAACATTATAAAAAAATCATCCACTTAACGCGTTTTAAAAATGTCAAAGGTTAAAACGCATTACGTTTGCCAGAACTGCGGGGTAAATTCCGCCAAATGGGTTGGAAAATGCCCATCATGTGGCGAATGGAACTCTTTTACCGAGGAAGTTATTGTTTCAAAAACCGGCAGGCATTCGCTGGATGCCATTATTCTTGAAAAAAACGTAAAACCGGTACTTATTTCCGAACTGGTTCATGAAAATGAAAAACGCATTGATACGGGAAGTGTTGAGTTAAACAGGGTGCTTGGCGGGGGCCTTGTTCATGGTTCAGTGGTGCTGATAGGCGGTGAACCCGGAATTGGAAAATCGACCCTGATTTTGCAGGTGGCGCTTAAAATTCCCGAATTAAAAACACTTTATATTTCCGGCGAAGAAAGTAACCAGCAGATTAAATTGCGGGCCGACAGGATTCATAAAAGCCAAACCCAATGTTATATTTTAAGCGAAACCCTTCTCGAAAATATTTTTCTGCATATCCAGGAATTACAGCCCGATTTGCTGGTATTCGATTCAATTCAAACCATTTATACCGATAAAATTGAATCTTCACCGGGAACCGTTTCTCAGATAAGGGAATGTGCTACCCGGATTCTTCAATTCTGCAAAAGCAAATCAGTGCCTGCTTTTTTAATAGGGCATATTACCAAAGACGGCAACCTGGCCGGTCCTAAAATACTTGAACATATTGTGGATACTGTGCTACAGTTCGAAGGTGATCAAAACAACCTTTACCGGATTTTACGGGCTACCAAAAACCGGTTTGGTTCCACCTCCGAAATGGGAATTTTTGAAATGGCCGGCAATGGATTACGAGAGGTGCTCAATCCCAGCGAATTACTTATGTCGAATCTCGACGAAAACCTGAGCGGGATAAGCATCGCTGCCAGTATCGAAGGCATGCGGCCATTTATGATTGAAGTGCAGGCGCTTGTGAGTTCGGCTGCTTACGGTACTCCACAGCGTTCTTCTACAGGTTTTGATTTAAGAAGGCTCAATATGCTTTTGGCCGTTCTGGAGAAAAGGGCAGGGTTCAGGTTATCCGTAAAAGATGTTTTTTTGAATATCACCGGTGGAATAAAAGTAGATGATCCGGCTTTCGATCTGGCCATTATCATTGCCATTTTATCGAGCGATTTGGATTTTCCGGTGGCCAAAGATGTTTGTTTTGCAGGCGAAATAGGGCTTTCGGGCGAAATTCGTTCGGTTCAGCGCATTGAACAACGCATTGTCGAAGCCGAAAGATTGGGATTTAAACAGTTTTTTGTCTCGAAATATGCTAAAATCGAAAACCTAAAAAAGAGCAAAATTGAACTTGTTCCCGTTGGTAAAGTGGGTGATGTGTTGAAAAAGTTATTTGCAAAGTGATGTGAATTAAATATTTATATTTTAACTTCCTTGTGGCTTTAATAAGAAAGCGATATTCAATAATCTTTATCCTGTATTCTAGTATAAAAATGCCTATATTTGTCCTAAAAATTAGGATAAAGTTAAATGATACAACAAGAAATAGAAAGGAAATTACTGGATTTCAGGGAAATAAATTTTCCAGCATATACAAGCAGAAATTCAATTATTAAAGAAGCCCCTTTGATGGTAAGCACAATAATTGGGGCCCGAAGGGTCGGTAAAAGCATCAGGACACTTCAACTTGCAGAAGAGAGTATTGTCCAAAAAAAAATCCCCGGAAAGGAACACATTTGTTACCTTGATTTTGACAATCCCATTTTAGCGAGAATTCAGCCTGAGGAATTGACTCTAATCCAGCTTACTTTTTTAAAGATAAACCCTGAATTTACTTTACACACTCCTATTTTTTTTATATTCGATGAGATACATAAAATATCCGGATGGGAAGAATTTGTAATAGAATTATCCAGAAACCCAGCATGGAAAGTATATGTGACAGGTTCATCCTCAAAAATGTTGCGCGAAGATATTTCTTCTGCTTTAAGGGGAAAGGCCTTATCAACCATAATTTATCCTTTTGATTTCCAGGAGTTTTTATTGAATAAAGGAATGGTGAATTTATCAGGTTCAAGTTCCGGCATTGCACAAATTCAAAGATTATTTGATGAGTATCTCCATTGGGGTGCTTTTCCTGCCATTTCGGGAGCCTCTGAATTGATAAAAGAAGCTTTATTAAGGGAATATTTCGATACAATGCTATTGAAAGACATCATAGAAAGGTATAATGTAAGTAAACCAAGACAGTGTATTTATTTGTTAAGGTATTTATTATCTTATATTTCTAAACCATTTACAATCAACAGCGCCTATGAAGCAGTTAAAAATGCCGGGCACGCTACAAGTAAAGATTCTGTAAAAGATTATATTGACTGGGCTGAAGATTCTCTATTATGCTCACGGATTTCAATTTTTTCAGGATCAATTAAAGAACAGGCGCGGAATTATTCAAAAATTTATTGTATTGATTGGGCTTTAGCAAATATTAATAACTGGGTTTGGGATGGCACTTATTCCAGATCCCTTGAAAACCTAGTATATGTTCATTTAAAACGACTTGGCTATAAAATAAATTATTATCTGACCCGGGATAAACGGCAGGAGATAGATTTTGTAGTCACAAATAATAATGGTAAAATCATTCATTTAATCCAGGTTTGTTATTCAATATCAGATGAACAGGTATTGAAAAGGGAGCTTGAACCATTAATTAAAGCAATGAAATATTTTGAAATTGATGAAAGTATTGTAATTACTGCTTACGCTGATCAGCAATGGATATTTGATAAATACAGAATAAAAGCAATACCTGCATGGAAATGGTTAATTGAAGGGTAATATTTAAAACGGAATTATAGGAAAGCTTTAATTCTGATGTAATAAGCACCATTATTTGTTTCGAAATACGTTAAAATTGAAATTGTACCGGTAGGCAAGGTTGGCGATGTGCTTAAAAAGTTATTTTCCTGAATTAATCTGTCTCAAAATTTTTCCAAAATCATCGTAAATTACTGGAAATAAATATTTTGAAAGCTATTTTAATATAGAATTGATATAACTCTTAAAATTGGTTGCTTTTCTGGCTTTAAATCCAATTAACTTTTTCAAAGCTTTTTTATCTGAATAAAAATACTAACCCTTTATCACCGCCAGCGGGGTTAATTCAGCCGCAATTTCTACCAAATCCTGTTGATTTTTCATGACTGTATCAATGTCTTTATAGGCCCCGGGCGCTTCATCCAAATCTTTCTGGGTACGGATAGCATGTATAATTCCTTTTTTATTTAAATTCCTGATTTCTTCGTCAAGAATAAGTTGTCTCTGGGCCTGTTTTCGTCCCATTTTCCGGCCGGCACCGTGCGAGCAGCTCATAAAACTTTCGGGGTTACCCTTGCCTTTTACAATATAACTTTTGGTTCCCTGCGATCCGGGAATTATACCTGTTTCGCCCTGACGGGCACTGGTGGCCCCTTTACGGTGGACAATTACCTGCTGGTTGAAATGTTCTTCTTCCCTTGCATAATTGTGGGCAATGTTCACAAAATCAAATCTTTCAAAATGGCTGCCAAAATAATCCGAAAATATATTCTCAATATTATTCATCATCAGGCTGCGGTTTGCAAGGGCAAAGTCAATGCAATATTGCATTTCGGCCAGGTAATTATTTGCTTCAGGGGTATCCACGTTGAGATATGCCAAATCGTGCGCCACCGCTTCTTTTAAATCCATTGAAAGACATATTTTTTTGGCTGCCTTATTATAAAAATCTGCCACTTTAAGCCCTAGATTCCGGCTTCCGGAATGAATCATTATCCAAATATGATTGTCCGATCCCTTCTGGATTTCAATAAAATGGTTACCACCACCCAATGTTCCAATCTGTTTACGGGCGTTTTCAAATTCCTGTTCAACAATTCCTCCCGGCACTAAATTAATGGTTGATGGCAAAAGCGAAATATCCTGTTTGTGCGGATGATGGTTAAAACCCAAAGGAACCACGTTTCGGATTTTAGACATAATTTCTTTAAGGATGGGAATTGAAATTTCGGTAACCGAAGTTTTTACAGCACACATACCGCAGCCTATGTCCACGCCAACAGCATTTGGAATAACAGCATCGCGGGTTGCCAGTACTCCGCCAATGGGCATTCCAAATCCTTCGTGGCAATCGGGCATAAGGGCAATATGCCTGAATGCAAAAGGGAGATTGGCGAGGTTTTTAGCTTGCTTTAAAGCGCCATCTTCAATGCTGTTAAGCCATAATTTTATCGGTATTTTTTCGGAATGAATTTCGTTCATCTCATCAATAAAAATTTAAACTAAATTTCGATTATTCCATTTTTAATGGCAAAAATTACCAGGCTGGCAGTGTTGTTCGAATTGGTCTTAAGCAAAATATTCTCGCGGTGTTTGTCAACAGTGCGTTTGCTGAGGTTTAAAGCTTCGGCAATTTCGTGGTTCGAAAGGCCATTACAAATATGCATAAGCACTTCTTTTTCACGTTCACTCAGGTCTGTCAGTTTTGATACAGGTTTCTTTTTTGAGGTATTTTGAAGAATATTTATCATTATTTCGTGCGAAAAATAACTTTTTCCGGAAGCAACCTGGTGAATTGCATTTTCAACTTCTTGTATTTCAGAATCTTTAAATAGGAATCCTTTCACGCCGGCTTCAATCATGCGACTGTAATAAACTTCATCGCCATACATCGACAAGGCAATAATTTTTGTTTCGGGAAACATATCCAGGGCTTTTTCAGTGGTTTGTATTCCATCCATTTCCGGCATTTCAATATCCATAAAAACGATGTCAGGATTTACATCAGGAAGAGCATTTAAAAATTCTATTCCGTTGTGTGCTTCAAAAACTTCACTTATACAGTCGAGGTTTAAGAGTAAAAGCTTCAGGCCTTCGCGAAACAATTTATGATCATCAACCAGAAAAATCCTGAGTTTTTCCATTTTATCTGATTTTTAAACTTATATTCACCTGTAATCCTTCATTGGGTTTACTTTCAATTAACAAGGTTCCGTTCAATGATTTAATTCTCGATTGAATATTTGAATATCCCATTCCTTTCGAAAAATTCTTCATAAGCTTGTCGTCAAACCCAACTCCATCATCGAAATATCCGAGATTTATGTGGTTGTTGTCTTCAATAATGGAAATGGAAACCTTATTTGCAAGTGCATGCTTAACTGTATTGGTAATCAGCTCGCTCACAACTCTGAACAAGACTACTTCTATATTAAAATCATATCTTTTGTTTTCAATATTGCTTTTTAGGTCTATTGCAGGTCCATCATTTAATGAAAATTTGGAAATTAAAGATTGAATTGCCTTTAAAAGCCCAAAATTATTAAGGATATGTGGACTCAGCTTGTTCGAAATTTCTTTTAGCGAAACCAGCGATTCATCAATCAGCTTCGAAGTATTTTCCACTATTTTTTTTTCATTTTCAATATTCTTTGATCTCGAAAGTGCTGAAATTGACATTTTTATTGATGACAACAATGGACCCATCCCATCGTGAAGTTCTTTTGCAAATTTTTGTCTTTCATTTTCTTCGGTTCTCAAAATAGCCGAAAGTATTTTCGATTCATTGTGTTTCCGCAATTCATCCAACTGTTTTTGAAAATTGAAAATCCTTTTAATAAAAATAACCCCGACCAGAAAAAATACACTCACCAGGAAGGCCAGCCAATTGTCCCACCTGATTTTAGGGCTAATATTTGAAGGATCAAAGACATCCGAAATTTCAAAAACCCTCCTTATCGACATAAGTACCAAACCTGTGGAAATCAAAATCCATGAAATGTTGTACTTTGTCCTTTTTATCAGACTTATAGCTATTAACCCGGCGGCCAGTTGAAGCAAGACCGAAACAATTAATCCAATCTTAATAAACATGGTTTCTTTTCAACAAATGTAAGGATTTGATGTGATATAGAAAAAAGCCGGAAGGAATATGATAACAGGCAATTACAAAATGAAAACCACAGAAACACGGTTTGCTGCAATTGCCGTATTTCTGTGGTAATGGATAAAACTACTATTCTTATAAATCTTTGGGTAAGCCATAACACCGGCAGGGAAAAAATAGTTTAATCTGCCGGCAAAAAGGTGATTACAATTAATTCAGGCCACCAGAATAAGAAGTGCGTTTATACAGATAATCCACAGTTTTGTCTATGGTTTTCAATTTCGGAACATCATTGTCCGGAATGGAAATGTTAAAAGTATTTTCGAGATAATAAAGATAGCAAGCTTCATCGAACTTGTCGAGTTTTAATTCTTCGTTAAAAATTGAAAAGAGGTTTATATGTCTGCGGTCCAATCCCACGTTACGAAGTACTTTGTATAATTGCAATTTTATCTTTTTCATGCTTTTTGCTTTTATGGTTACTTTATATAGATGATAAAAATGGTCAAAAGGTTCAGATAAAATCATTTTTTTATTATTTATTAACGTTTTTTTTATTTTTTTAGTTCGAAAGTATCCCTTTAAATGCCTCTGAACTAATTAATTTCGATAAAATGGTGTTTTAAAGGGATGAATGACGATTTCAGGAACCTGAAATCAGATTTTTCTAAATCAACAGGTTTATACCCGTCAGTATTTTTCTGTTCTTCTGTAGACTAATTTCCTTATTTCCTTGATAAATAGAAGAAAAATCCGTAAATTGGTATAGATAAAAATTTCAGGGTGGTATAAATTATCCGGAATTATTAATTAAAAAATGCCAGAATATGGAAACAAGGTATATAACCATTGCCACAATGAACAAAAGTGATGCTGGTTTGTTCAGTAAACTACTCGAAAGCAGGAATATCATTTGCCAGCTCACCGGGGCCAAATCAGTAAAAGCTACTGAACAGGACGGGATTAGGATTAAGGTACACGAAAAAGACAGGAAGGTGGCCATACATGAGTTGGAAGAATTCATTAAAACTTACGGGATAAAAGAATCTGATCAGGATGTTTTTTCGCACGAAGTAGAGCGTATCCTTGTTCCTGTAGATTTTTCTGAAGCCTCTAAAAATGCATGCCAGTATGCTATTGGGCTTGCAAAATTCCTGGATGCTGAAATTATGTTGCTGCATGCCTATTATTTTCCGGTGGTGAATGCCATTGATTATGGCGACGGGCTTAGTTTTGTAGTTGGACTCGATGATACCATCACCCAAATTGCTGAAAAAGCAAAGCAGGGAATTGTAGAATTATACGAAGAACTTCTCGCCGAAATCAAAATAAAAAACTACCTGAATGTAAAGTTAAATTTCACCCTTGCCAACGGAAACCCAATACATGAAATTATGAACATGTATATCAATTACCGTCCGGATATGATAATTATGGGAACACACGGAAAATCAGCTGCTGAGAAAGAACATTTCGGAAGTGTGGCCATTCACACCATTAACGAAGTGAAGATTCCGCTGCTTACAATTCCTGAAAATGCTAAATTCAAAGGAATTGGGAAAATTAATATTCTTTATGCTACCAGTTTTGATGAATCTGATTATAAGGCCATTAAAAAACTAATGACCCTTATTTACTTGTTCGATGTTAAGGTTTTCTTTGTTCATATCGGAAAGAAGGACGATACAGGAAAACAAAAGTTGGAAATGAACAAAGAGTTGTTTTGTAATTTGTACCCTGGCTATGAGTGTGTTTGCGAAATTATTGAGGATGTAAATGTTACCGATGCACTAGAACGCTTTATTGATGATCAGGCCATTGATATCATTGCCATGACCACCCACAAACGAAACTTTTTCAGTCAGTTGATACATCCTAGTTTTACCCGGAAAATGTTTTTTAAATCCAAAATACCTATGCTGGTGTTCCATGCCAGGTAGAAAGAATTAAAAATTTGCCACTATTTGCATGGTTCCGTTATGGATTATACTGCTATGTTCCGAAGTTCTTCCATTGTATCCTATACTTAACTGGAATATTTTTGACAGTTTGTGGTTATAACTTAAGTTCCAGATAAGGTTTTTACCGGGTTTTAAGCCTTCCAGCATTTCATAGGTAACTGAACTATTAGCATCGCTGTTGATGAAAGTGTTAACATAGCTGAAATCAGCCTGGATATTTATTTTAACAGAAAAAACCCTGTTGAGGATAAGTTTAATTCCATTTAGTTTTGAATTTTCAATCCCTGTAGTGTTTTGTTTCGATGAAAACTTGTATTCAAGCGTTGAAAAAAAAGCCTCTGATGGCTGAATTTGCAGGCTTAATTCATTTGATTTTTGCCTGAGATTGTAATTTTTCCAGTTAAAAAATTCACTTGTAAGACGCTGATATCCATACTTATATGCATTAAACAGCGTTAAATTTTTACCCATCCGCCATTTGGCTTTAAAAAGGTTTTCAACTATGTTCTTCGAATCGGTTCCATTAACCAGCAGGCTTTTGTTAAAACTGTTGTCATACAGATAATCGAACTGCCATTTTCTGCTTTTGCTTTTGTAGGTCAGGTTGTTTCTTACCTGCATAAACCTGCTTATTTGCGAAGGATGGTCAGTAAATTCGGGTAGGTAATTGGCTGTATTTGACTTTTGCAATATACGGCAGGCGAACTGATTTGAAAATGAAGATAAAAAACCCTTTACGCCTTTCATCTTCGACCAGTTTTTTTCGGGCTGAACTAAAACAGTTGGATTAAATTGCGTTGTAAAAACTCTTACCGACTCATTTCCGGGTAAAAACAAGCGGATAAAATTGCCTTCATCTGCAAACCTTGCAATTTCGAACTCGTCAAGCTCTTTCATTTCATTCTGGTTGTAATCTATCCATGTAAATTGGCCTTGTCCCTGAGGAACTTCAACATATACGAATTGTTTTTCAATTTCCAGGCCTGAAGCAGTTTCGTAAAACAGGCTCAGGTTCAATCCACCTTTGGCAAGTACCAGATTCAATTCCTGCCTGCCCGATAACAGGTTTTCAGTTTTCCTTTGTACTAAGCCGGAGGTATCTCTGAAATCTACATTTCGGTAAGTTATTATGGTTTTTAATTTAAAAAACTTGTTTTTCAATAAGTTCATACCCGCCTGCATGGTTTTGGCTTCTGAGAATTGCTGCATTCTTCCCAAATAGGGCAATTCATCATTCCTTTGCTTAAAGTTTGCATAAACCTGGTTAACAGATGAATCTGCCTGCTTAATAAAAATAGAATGTTCTGAAAAACGAAATGCATTGTTGCTCATACTATCTGAAATACCTGAATATTTGAGATTTTGTTCAGTTTCTTCGGAAATTCCGATGGTTAAAAACTTGAAATGTTTGCTTAAAACTGCCTTGTACTTCAGATATTCCGATTTGTTCCACGAATCTTCCGATTTAAGAAAACTGGCGTCGGAATCAAATCGAAATCCTTTAAAACCAAGCCTGGAAATAAAACCCGCCTTTTTTCCGGTATAATCATTTTGCCTCATCATAAAATCGCCGGTAAGATTAATAAATCCTACCCTTTTACTATAAAGTGAAATACCTGTGCCTATTTTTTGTTCCTGCCATGATGGCTGAACAGGCGACAAATTCCAGTCCCGCTCAAATTCAACATCATAATAGTTTTCAATGGGTTTGAATTTATTGTCGGCAGCCTGATAGCTGGCAAAAATTTTAAGCTGAAAGTTGCCGGTATCCTTGTTAAAAATTCCTTGTTCTATATTAAATTTCATGGCAAATCCGGCATCATCGCCATTGTTTTTTGATGAATAGGTATTTACATCCTGGTTTGATACCGCCACCTCGAAAGAAGTTGAACCATAAGGCCCTGTTTTAATTGAACCTCCAAGGTTTACCATCGCACTTTTTTTGGGTGTGATATAAATGGTTACCGGTTCGTAACTGCCTTGCGATACGCCTCCTTCAGGCGCTACCCATTTAAAAACTTTTCCATTTGCATTTGTATTTTCCTGAACGTAATTTCCGCGGTTTTTTCCCAGGAACGTAAAACTAAGCTGGTACACTGCTTTTTCAGGATTTATAGAATACCTGAATACGCTGTCGTATTGCTGCCCGCTAACCAGGGTGTCTACCATTTCGTAAAGGATTTTATCCGAACTGAACCCTGAAGTTTTAAAACCTGGGGCTATGGCGTATTTCAGGCTATCTCCAATTTCGGATAAAAATTGAATTGTGCTGTCGTTATAATTGTCAGAGAGCGGATCATTTTTATTGTCCTGTTCAGAATAAAAATTTAACCAAAATGTTGAATTCCCGGCCTTTATTAAATTGGTTTGAAGTACCTGCATACGGGGATAATACTCCTGCGCGTATTCAAATTCAACCGTAATTCTCGAATCTTTGGTAATTGGCCTGTTACTGGTAAATGTAATTTCTGCCGAATTGTAATCAATGGTATAATCAAATTTGTCGCCCCTTTCGAGCAATTGCCCGTCGATGTATACTTTTTCTGACCCGGAAAGGACCATGATATAATTTTCGTTATTGGAACCTGTAAGCCGGTATGGGCCTTGATTTCCTTCAATTCCCTGAAGCCGGAGCCGGTTGTATTTGCCTTTGGCCACTCCGGCACTTAAATCGGAATATATTTTAAATTTGTCTGTTTTTCCTGGATTAAAATTGGAGTAAAGCTTAAAGCCCCGTGTTTGCTTTTTTAGCGAAAGATAATATCCTTCCGGTTTATTTAATTCAATATCGCCCAGCGTAATACCTGATTTTTTTGTATACATTTTTATAAATACTTTATCGAACTCCTGTATTTGCTGTGTGCTGCCTTCCGGCTGAATTGGCATGCTGTTATCTGAAATTGCAGCCAATATCGAAATTTCGTCGTTGATTTTACCCGAAAGTTGCAGGTTTAAGTTTGAAAGACTGGTCAAATCGTGTTGGTTTCCTACAGAAATCCCTCTTGAAATGCTCCCGCTTTTATCCAGCCTGTCGTCTTCATCAAAATCCTGGTTTTTATCGGGCAATTCCGATCGGGTTATTTTTTTCCTGTTAAAATCAGGCAAAATTAAAGAAGTATCAAGATTAGAAATGGCTTTCTGTAATTGAACCGGAAATACCCTGTATTTCACAGTAAGCCACTGCAAAGTGTCATTGGCCAGGTTTTTATCAACAATAATTATTGATTTATAATTGTATTTGAAAAAATTGTCAGGCAGCAGAATACCCGAAATTGTTGAGACCTGAATACTCCCCGGAACTATTTCCAGACTGTCGGTGACTAAAGTATCGCCCTGTACCCTTAATTTTTTAATCCGCAGCGAATTGGGCAGTTCCTGTGCTGATAAATAGGCCTGAAATGATATACACAAAAGGATTAGTATGTAGGTACAGAATTTCAAAATCTAAAAGGGTATCTGTTTGTGTTTAAAATCAAATACTAAAATACTGCATTTCTTCTCCTAAATGGTTTATTTTAAGCATCCTGTTAAATAATTAAAAAGCAGCGTATAAATTATTCAATATTTAATTTTGATAAATAATACTGATTTAATTCATATTGCCGGCATCAACTATATGGTTTTTATGAACGAAAATCATTTATTTTTATTCACAATATGCTTTATTTTGTATATTCAAGATTAAATAAAGACGATACGATGAACAACGCAATTTTTACATTTAAAGAACCAGCCAGTGAGCCGGTTTTCAAATACCTTAAAGGTAGTGATGAGCGGAAACAGCTTGAAGCCGAATTGGAAAGGCAGAGCAAAACTCAGGTTGAAATACCCTTGATTATTGGTGGCAAAGAAATAAAAACCGGGAACACCGGCAAAGTAGTAATGCCTCATAACCATCGCCATGTTCTGGCTACTTATCATAAAGCCGGTGAAAAAGAAGTAAAAATGGCCATTGATGCCGCCATGGCAGCTAAAAACGCATGGTTAGAACTTTCGTGGATTGAGAGAGCTTCTATTCTGTACAAGGCTGCCGAACTAATTTCGAAAAAATACAGGTACATTATGAATGCATCTACTATGCTGGGGCAGAATAAAAATGTTTACCAGGCCGAAATAGATGCAGTGTGCGAAACCATTGATTACCTAAGGTACAATGCTTATTTTGTCACCCAGATTTTTTCGAATCAGCCATCCATTGGGGTTGGAAACATAAACAGGATGGAGTACAGACCACTTGAGGGCTTTATTTATACCATTTCACCGTTTAACTTTACGGCTATAGCAGCAAATCTGAATATGGCAGTAGCTGTTATGGGAAATACAGCCGTTTGGAAACCTGCTACCACTTCGTTGCTCTCAAACTATTACCTGATGAAGGTATACGAAGAAGCAGGAATGCCTGCCGGGGTTATAAATTTTGTTCCCGGAAGTGGCGCACTTTTAAGTAGTGTTGTACTTAAACATCCCGATTTGGCTGGTATTCATTTTACCGGATCTACCGACACTTTCAATGGTTTATGGCGAACAGTAGGCGAGAATCTTGATGTCTACAAATCTTATCCAAAGCTGGTGGGTGAAACCGGTGGAAAGGATTTTATTTTTGCACATAATTCAGCAAGGGTAAGGGAACTGGCAACCGCTATTGTTACCGGCGCATTTGAGTACCAGGGCCAAAAATGTTCTGCTGCCTCAAGGGCTTATATTCCTAAATCAATATGGCCGGAAACCAAAGAAAATTTACTTCAGATGGTGAACGAGATTAAAACCGGCGATGTTACTGATTTCAACAATTTTGTTAATGCAGTAATTGATGAAGCGTCTTTTGACAATATTATGAGTTATATTGATTATGCCAAGAAAGCAGCTGATGCCGAAATTATTGCCGGTGGTACAGGGGACAAATCGAACGGTTATTTTGTTCAGCCAACCATTATTGTTACTTCTAATCCTAAGTTTAAATCGATGGAAGAAGAAATTTTCGGACCTGTGATGACCATTTATGTTTACGAGGATGATAAGTATGAAGAAACACTTAAAATCTGCGATGGAACTTCAAATTATGCACTTACTGGTGCCGTTTTCTCAAACGACAGGTATGCCACCATGCTGGCTTGCCGTATTTTGAGATATGCTGCAGGAAATTTCTATTTCAACGATAAACCTTCAGGTGCAATGGTTGGATTGCAACCCTTTGGTGGTGCAAGAAAATCCGGCACAAATGACAAGGCCGGTAGCTATCTGAACCTTTTAAGATGGACAAGCCCGCGGACAATTAAAGAAACATTGGTAGGCCTTACAAATTACAAATATCCATATATGGACTAAATCGTCTCTGCAAGAAAACGCCAATTTCTGCGTTATGCTTGTCAGAAAAATGCTCATTTACAAAAAAGTAAACTCCGCTTTTTCTGACTTCGCAAGCCTTGAACTTGACGTTTTCTTATCAGACACAGAGTTTTCTGGCAAGCACTAAATACTAATGAGTGATGATTTCTGAGGCTGTACCATTTTCGATGCAGCCTTTTTTTTAACAAATTTTAAAATTTCAGGTCAAGTTCGCTTTATTTCTTAAAAGTATTTTAAACATTATTGCAAACACCGCAGACTTTTGTTAATAAGCTGTTTATATGTCAGGTTTAAACCAGTTTGACAGATAAAGAATAATACCTACTTTCGGGCCAGGTTTTCAGGCAGTCCTTTATGGATATTTTATACCATCTGGCACTTAATATTTTTCAGCTTCTGCTCTTCCTCATTTCTCCCATAAATAAAAGGGCAAAAATGTGGATCGATGGAAGGAAGAATCTCTTTAAATCTATCGAATCGCAACTTAAGCCAAACGAAAAACGAATTTTAATCCATGCTGCATCATTGGGTGAGTTTGAACAGGGACGGCCGGTAATTGAAGAGATAAAACGGGTTGCGCCTGAATATAAAATTGTACTTACTTTCTTTTCTCCTTCGGGATTTGAAATTAGAAAAAATTACGAATTTGCCGATTACGTTTTTTACCTTCCCCTTGATACCTGGAAAAACGCGAATAAATTTATAGGATTGATACAACCCGAAACAGCCATATTTGTTAAATACGAATTCTGGAATAACATACTAACAGCGCTTAAAAGCAAGAAAATACCCACTTACCTGATTTCGGCAATTTTCAGGAAAAATCAATTATTTTTTAAATGGTACGGGGGCTGGTTCAGGAAAATGCTCGATTATTTTGAATGGTTTTTTGTACAAAACAATGAATCGGTTGAATTGCTGAAAAGTACCGGTTTTGAAAACGTAACCCTATCAGGGGATACCAGGTTCGACAGGGTTTTTGAAATTGCTCAAAAGGTAAAATCCATCCCGATTGTTGAAAAATTTAAAGACGGAAAATTCACCATTATAGTTGGTAGCAGCTGGAAGGCAGATGAGGAAATACTTTTTGAATATATCAATCGTAAAAATTCAGATGTAAAATGGATACTGGCGCCCCACGAAATACATAAACAGAATATTGAAAGAATTGTAAAAAACCTTGAAAAACCTTTTGTGTGCTTTTCACAGGCTAATGAAACTGAGGCAAATGCTAAAGAAATACTTGTTATTGATAATATTGGCATGTTATCGTCCATTTACCAGTATGGCAATATTGCCTACATAGGCGGCGGATTTGGTTCAGGAATTCATAATATACTCGAAGCAGCTACTTTCGGTATGCCTGTAATTTTTGGGCCAAATTATGTGAAATTTCAGGAAGCCATTGATTTAATAGATAAAGGAGGTGCATTTACAGTGAATAATGAAAAAACTTTGAATTCAATTTTGGATCAACTGGTTAACAATAAGGAATTTTGTACTGATAAAGGCGCTATTTGTAGAAAATATGTGGATGACAACCGGGGGGCAACTTTAAAAATTATAAAATCTGTTTTTAAGGAAAGACAAAACCATCTGGTTTAAAAAAAGTTCACAAAAACAAAACATTTTTTTATTGAAGTAGTAACACGATATGTAAAATGAAAGTGTATTTTTGCGCAATTTTAATTGATTTATATTAACCAATCTAAATTATTAATTATGAGAAGAAAAATCTTAGCTTTATTGTTTATGGCCATGATGTTAACGATGGCGATAAACATGGTCGGGCAGGGTTCAACTACTTCGGGAATGAACGGAATCATTACCAACGAGAAGGGAGAACCTGTGCCATTTGCTGCCATTGTTGCTCTTCATGAGCCCAGTGGAACTAATTACGGTACTACAACCCTCGAAAACGGAACATTTGAGATAGCAGGTATGAGAGTAGGTGGTCCATATACAGTGACTATTTCACTTATGGGGTACACTTCAGTCAGTTATAAAGATATACAGCTTAAGCTTGGCGAATCTTATCTTTTAAACGGACAAATGAAGGAATCTGCAACTGAACTGGAAACTGTAGTGATTTCTGCAGGTGCTACCAACCCAATCCTTAATTCGAACCGTACAGGTGCCCAGACCAATATCGGGACCAACGAAATTTCAACTATTCCGACAATTTCAAGGAGTATAACAGATCTTTCAAAATTTACGCCGCAAGCACAGGGCAATTCATTTGTTGGACGTGATGCACGTTTTAATACAATTACAGTAGACGGAGCTGCTTTCAACAATAATTTCGGTTTGAGTACAAATCCTCTTCCGGGTGGTGCAGCCCAACCTATTTCTCTTGATGCGATTGACCAGATTACAGTGAGCATGGCTCCTTTTGATGTAAGGCAATCGCAGTTTACCGGTGCAAGTATTAATGCTGTTACAAAGAGCGGGGACAATACTTTTAAAGGGGTGGTATATACCTTCATTCGCCCGGAATCATTCACAGGAAATTCGGTAGATGGAAATGATGTTCCTAATGCAAATACCAGAAGCAGTAACAGTTATGGATTAAGTTTAGGCGGACCGATAATCAAGAACAAATTGTTTTTCTTTATCAACGCTGAATACGAAAAGGAAAACATTCCCGGTGTTTCATGGAAACCAAGCACTGATGGTGTTTCTGACGCTGATTTGCTAATTTCCAGAACTTTGGAATCGGATATGCAAAGGGTTCGTGATCACTTAATCAATACCTACAATTATGACCCTGGAAAATACAAGGATTTTGATCCATTCACAAACCAAAATACAAAAATTCTTGCCCGTATTGACTGGAATATTAGCGACAAACATAAATTTACAATCCGTTACAACGATGTGGTTGGAACTTCTGACGTAGAAACCAATTCCACCAGCGGTCCGCCGAACAATCCCCGTAACTCGGGACGTATAAGCACCCAATCGATGGCATTCTCCAACTCCTTTTATGGATTTAAAAATACAGTACGTTCTATAACAGGCGAATTAAACAGCCGGTTTAGCAACAAAATCTCAAATAAATTCCTTGCCAGTTATACACATGTACAAGATACCCGTACAAGTAATTCGGATTTATTTCCATTTGTTGACATCTGGCAAGGGGGTGATCAATACATGTCATTTGGCTACGAACTTTTCACTTATAACAACGATGTTGTCAATAATACTTTAAGTTTAGTAAACAATGCAAGTATTACGTTAAAATCGCATACTTTAACCGGCGGTATCTCTTTCGACAGGATGTTTTTCAGAAATTCATACATCCGCGAGGGAACTTCTTATTATCGCTATGCATCCGTAGATGATTTTATTGCTGATGCCCAACCTAGTGGATTCGGTGTAACTTATGGCTATAATGGAAATGACGCCCCCGGTGCTGAATTATCATTTGGCCTGGGTGCTATTTATGCACAGGATGAGTGGAGAGTGAGTTCAAAAATAAAACTCACTTACGGAATCAGGATTGAAATGCCTTTCTACTTTGATGATTTAGAAGGAAATCCTGCTATTGATACCATAAATTTCAACGGTACCCACATGAGCGTGGGAGAATGGCCGGAATCAAAGCTTTTATTTTCTCCAAGACTTGGATTCAACTGGGATGTAAAAGGTGATCGTTCTATACAGGTTCGCGGGGGAACTGGTATTTTTACAGGCTTACTTCCTTTTGTATGGTTTACAAACCAACCTACCAACTCTGGTTTAATCCAGTCGCCTGAAATTGGCTGGGGCAGCCAGGGTGGACAAGCCAATCTTGCCGGATTAACTTTCCATCCTGATTATAAACAATTTATTGCGGATAATCCAAATTTATTCCCACAAACTCCGGGTACTATTCCAAACAATTCATCTTTGGTTGAAGTATCTAAAGATTTTAAAATGCCACAGGTTTGGCGGTCAAACTTGGCTGTGGATGTTGAATTACCCTTTAATATGGTATTCACCGGAGAGGCTATTTTCGGAAAAGATATCAATGCCGTTCAGCAGATAAATATTAACGAAGCCCCTGCAAATGGTGAAGCCATGGTTGGTCCAGATAGCAGGCCTTTCTGGCTTACCAGTGGTGCAAGAAAATATAAATCTACTGTTGGTAGTGCAGTTGTATTAAAAAATACGGATGAAGGATACCAATATTCTTTAACAGCCCAGCTAACAAAGAATTTCAGCCATGGTTTTTCAGGAATGTTTGCCTATACTTATTCAAAAGCAATGGATATTACTGCTAACCCAGGTTCAGCAGCTTATTCCGCCTATTCATCAAACGTGGCAGTTAACAGCCTGAACGATCCCGGTTTAAGTTTTTCAAACTTTGCCACACCGCATTCTCTGGTAGGCCATATTTCATACAAAATTGAATACGGAAATATGTTTGCAACCACATTCTCATTGGCTTACAGGGGTTATCAACAAGGCCGTTGGTCGTACACCTATTCAAATGATTTAAACAACGATGGTATTTCTTCGGATTTGATGTATATTCCTAAAACCGAGGATGAATTAACTTTTGTAAACTATGTAGCTGCCCCTGGCGACACTATGTTTGCTGCTGATCAGGCTGCTACTTTCTGGAATTACATAAATAATAACGAATACCTGAGTAGCCGTAAAGGTCAGTATGCAGAACGTTATGGCGAAGTTCGTCCATGGATACACAGGTTTGATATTAAAATCATCCAGGATATTTTTTCAAATTTTGGTTCAAACCGCAAGTATACCTTACAGCTTAGTCTCGATTTACTCAATGTTGGAAATATGCTTAACGACAGTTGGGGAACCTTCACTTACAACGCCCTTTCGAGTTTTGACAATGTAAGGCCATTGACAAGGGTTGCTTTGCCAACTGCAAACACTGCACCAACTTTCAGATTGAATGCCAATTCCATAAGTGCATTTAATACGGCTTCAACCCTTACCAAAAGCGTGAGTACATCAAGTACATGGGGTGCATTGCTTGGTATAAGGTTTATTTTTTAATAATTTGATGATAATAAAAAAGCTGCTCAAACCGGGCAGCTTTTTTTTTGCATTAAAATTTATTGGTTATCCGTAAAACTTCGTATTTATTACTGCCGTTTATATACAGAAAACAATTAAATCGCTTATCTTTACTTAAAACAAAGCAAAATGAGCAATCTTTTCTGGTTTCAGTCGTGGTACATAAAACATTCATTCGAAACAGGCATTGAGGTACATTTCGAAACAAAACCTGACCGGGGATGGAAAATCAGGGTAAACCTTCAAAATACGAAATACAGGTTTATCTCAGATTATTTTTATGAGACTGAAAATAAAGGGATTGACTGGTATAAAGTTGAAATGAAGGAGGGTTTCTTTGTGGCGGAAGGAAATTTTACACAACTTGACTTTCTTATTGGTAAATTCAGGGAAATGATTGGGGAACAGGAACCCGAAAGAAAGAAAAACGACAATTACTGGGACATTGAAATACAGAATTTTATTTTCGAAAACAAATCTGAATTAATTACTTTTTTACATTATACCCCATCGAAAGAAATTGCCAATAAAATTGTAGAAACCGGTTTCAGGTTTTATGATTTTGACAAATCGGCACACGAAGCCAAAAGCCAAATTACCGAACTCAATTATTTCCATTATTTACACAAACAGTTTGGCGATTTTATTGTAGTGATAAGTTTTTCGAAAAAACTCTATTTCAAATACCTGGATGCTATAAATAATTCAAATTCATCAGCAGGCAGGGTAGAAGAAATTTTTACCGAAACAATGCCCTTCCTTAACGAGAATTCTGACCTGGTTTATACCTTGAGCAACAGGTTTATAAAAGGTTTCTTCAATTATTATACTAAAGAAATTGTCAGAAACAATGCGTTTAATCCTGGGTATGAACCGGAAAAATTTATGGACAATTTGAAAAAAACAATGACAAGTAAATTGAAATAAAAAATGCCCTGGTTCCAGGGCATTTTCGTTTATAAATATATGACTTTTAAGCTTTTATTTTTTAATATTTGGCAATTCAAGACCATAACCTTTTTTGCGATCTTCTGCTTTTAACAGCAAGGCAAATATTAGGGCAAGAACGCCAAAGCCAGTAAAAATCATCATTGGAAGGGTGTAATTGTAAGTGTTTACAGTTAATCCATCCCTGACGACTTGTCCGGTAATGCAATATTTTTCAAGTACCCAGCCAATTAGTGCGGGAACTCCCATTAAACCCCAGTTTTGCACCCAAAAAATCAACGCATAGGCAGTACCCAATTGCTTTTCGGGAATAATTTTTGGAACTGACGGCCACATCGCCGATGGAACTAAAGAAAATCCAACACCAAGAACAAGAATTAGTAAAATAGCAATAATTTCCTGGTTTAAAAATGGGACAGAGTATAATGCGTGAACAGTAATAATAAGTATCGAACCCAGCATCATAATTGAAGCTCCTTTTCCTTTCCTGTCGTATAAAGTTCCAAACAAGGGGGTTAAAATAATTGTTCCAAATGGAAGCATGGCAGGTATAGTTCCTGCTACTTCTTCGTTTATGCCAAACTTGTTTACCATCAAATCTGCAGCATATTTTAAAAATGGAAATACAGCAGAATAGAATAATACACACAGGATGGCAATATACCACCAACCTTTGTTCTTTAAGATAAAGAAAATGTCTGAAACTTTAAATGCATCTTCATGTGGAGCGTCGGATGCCTTTAATTCAGAAGCATCTAATTTTCTATCCATGAAAACGTACATGATAAATGAAAGCAATCCAATACAAAGTAATATTAACCCAAGTAAAATTGGCCTGGACACGTCAATAATACCCATAGCTTTTGCAATAGGAACCGACGTTGCAAGAGCCAGGGCAGTTCCAAGCCTTGCGGTTGCCATTTCCAATCCCATGGCCAATGCCAATTCTTTGCCTTTAAACCATTTATAAATAATTTTTGACACGGTAATGCCGGCTACTTCCACACCAACAGCAAATATTGCAAAGCCTAATCCGGCAATAAACACCTGCGCAGGAGCATCAAATGATAAAATATTCCATCTTACGCCATCAAGAGAATGGGTAGAAACGGCCCAGTATTTTACTGCTGTACCGGCAACCATGATAGAAGCTGCCATCAATCCGGTAAATCTTACCCCCATCTTATCAAGGATAAGCCCACCAATGATGAGCATTAATAAAAACACGTTGAACCAGCCATAGGCACTATTAAAAAATCCAAAATCTGAACTTGCCCAACCTAATTGACCTTCCAATAGGCCTTTAAGTGGAGCAATTACATCCGTCAGATAATATCCGCATAACATGGTAAAGGCTACAACAGCCAGGGCTGTCCATCTTGCCGCTTTCGACTCCCTTAGTGAAGTCCGGATTGCTTCTGTCATATAAATCTTTTTAATTCTTTAATTTAAAGTTAATTGTTTTAGAAATTTCTGATATGTGACTGTCAGGTACAAAAACACCGACAGGTATTATTTTACCGGAATATCTTTAAGGGTTTCTACCATCCATTTATAGAATTTCTGTACCGATTCAATATTCACTTTTTCATCCGGTGAATGCGGATACCTTATTGTTGGTCCGAACGAAATCATATCCCAGTGAGGATAAACACCCCCCAGGAGCCCACATTCCAATCCGGCATGGATAGCTTTGATTTCCGGCACTTTGCCGGTCATTTTACGATAAGTTTCCTGCATGGTTTTGAGAATTTCCGATTGCATATTCGGTTTCCAGCCCGGATAACCCCCTTCAAAAACCACTTCGGCGCCGGCCAGCTCAAACACGCTGCCAATGGCGTTTGAAAGTGCTTCTTTGGCACTATCCACAGATGAGCGGAGCAGGCAGTGTACTGCTATTTTGTCTTCTTCGCATTTTACAATGGCAAGGTTGCTCGAAGTTTCAACAAGTCCTTCCATATCGTTGCTCATCCTGATTACGCCGTTCATACAACCGTTTACTGCATTAACCAGTCGCTTTTGTAGCGAAAGAGACAGAATATGCTGAGGGGCATTTGTTTCCTTAGCTTGCAAGTTAAAATCCGGCTCAACCGATGAAAATTCCTTTTTAATTGTAGCTGTATATTCTTTAATAACATTATTGAATTCAGCTTCTTTGCCTACGGGGATTAATATAGTAGCAAATGCTTCACGCGGAATAGCGTTTCGCAGGTTTCCACCATTAATAGTGGCTACCCTGATATCTATATTTTTTGAGGTTTGTTTAATAAACCTAACCATGATTTTGTTTGCATTTCCCCTGCCCAGGTGGATGTCGACACCAGAGTGGCCGCCTTTCAGACCTTTTAAAACGAGTTCAAAAGCTTTGTAACCAGATGGAACGGGTTCTTTTTCCATTTTAAAATAAAAACTTCCGTCGATACCGCCGGCACATCCTACATATAATTCGCCTTCGTCTTCTGAGTCGAGGTTCATCAGAATATCGCCTTTCAGTAATCCGGGTTTTATTCCGAATGCGCCAGTCATTCCGGTTTCTTCGTCAATGGTAAAAAGTCCTTCCAGCGGACCGTGTACAAGGTCTTTCGAAGACAATACAGCCAGTGCGGCAGCTACGCCAATTCCATTATCTGAACCAAGCGTGGTTCCCTTTGCTTTTACCCATTCTCCATCAATATGGGCATCAATCGGGTCTTTGGTAAAATCATGGGTGCTATCGCTGTTGGCCTGTGGAACCATATCAAGATGGCCCTGGAAAATTACCCCTTTTCTGTTTTCATATCCGGGTGTGGCAGGCTTTCTGATTACAATATTGCCTACTTCGTCCTGAATGGTTTCTAATCCATGGGTTTTACCAAAGTTTTTGATAAATTCCATGGCAGCAGCTTCATGCTTAGATGGCCTTGGGATTTGGGTTAACTGGTAGAAGAATTCCCATAACGATTTGGGTTCAAGTTTACGTATTTCTTCGCTCATATATTTTTCCTCCGGAGTTTTTAGTTTTAATAAGGCGACTAATTTAATAATTTAAAATATACTAAAAGATAATTATTGTCATGTTTGAAAAAAAAGCCATATCCGGCAATTTATTTGCAATAAATCAATAAGTCTTGCTTTGCGTAAGGATTTCCCAGGTTTGCCGCCGTTTTTAAATCCTGGCAGCCTTCATTTTTCTGGTTGTTCAAAATACGGTCGATGCCTCTGTAATACCAGGCAGAAAAATGCCTGGGTTCCATTTCAATCACCTTAGAAAAATCGTTAATAGAAGCTTTGTAATTTGTAAGTTTTTTAAATACAAGCCCCCGGTTCAGGTAGGCATTTACAAGTTTGGGATCTTTCTCAATGGCGATATTGTAATCATTTATGGCCCCCTGTGCATCACCCAGGTTGTCTTTGGCCAAACCCCGGTTCGACCATGCCGAAGCATTATCGGGTGTCATTTCAAGTGCTTTGTTAAAGTCATCGATGGCCTCTTTAAATTTGCCCATTTTACCTTTCGCAACGCCCCTGTTTACAAAGGCATTTTCGTATTTCGGGTTTATTTCTATGGTTTTATTGTAATCATTAAGGGCAGAATCGAGCAGGCTTGTTTTTTGCACAGAAGTACGTGCATAGTCAGAAAGGCTTTCGCGCGCCATGGCCCTGTTATGGTAAGCTTCAACAAATTTATTGTTTAATTCAATTGCCTTGTTAAAATCAAAAAGGGCGGATTTAATTAAATTACTGTCGTTCAGCTCCTTGCCGAGTTCTTTTTTCGAAGTTCCCCTATTGTAAAAAGCATGCGTGTAATCGGGCTTTAAAACAATTGCCCTTGTGAAGTCTTCAATGGCACCAGCCCGGTCTTTGTTTTTATCACGTACACTTCCCCGGTTGTTCCAGCCAACTACTGCTTTGGGGGATTTTTCCAATGTATCGTCCCACAACGACAAACTATTGTTCCAGACTTTGCATCGTTGATAACTGGCTATTCCGGTGGCCAAAAGATATATTGAAAGCATTCCATAAACCAGGTATTTATTTTTAAAATATTTGTCTGACAAATGGATAACAAAGTATGCAATTAAAAGATGGTAACCAATCGACGGAATGTAACTGTAGCGGTCGGCATAAATGGCACTACCCACAGGCAACAACTGCAATAAAAGAAAAATATTGATAACAAAGAAACCAATACAAAAGGCAATAATTTTTGATCTTTTTAAAGAATAATAAAATGCATAAACCGCTAGTAAAGACGGAATTAAAAACAACCAATAGTGTACTGGTATTGCTCTGTTGATAATATCCGGATATGGATAAATGGCTGAAAGCTTGTAGGGGACAAGCAGTTTTATTAAATATTGGGTAAAAGCAAATCCGGCAAAGCCAATTCTTTTGTAAAAAGGATAACTGTCTACATCCTGAAGGGCTTCGCCTGCAGACTGCGCTTTAATGGCGATGATACCAAAAATCAAAGCGAGCACAAAAAATGGGATTTTTTCAAGGATAACTTTTTTATCCAGTAACTTCCGTTCTCTTAAAAAATCTATGGCAATAAGGCTTACCGCTAATGAAACGGCCTGACCTTTTGAAAATAAGGATAGGATAAAAAGTATTATTGAAGAAATGTAAAATTTTATATTTTTTTCATCGACATATTTTACATAGGAAATTAAGGAAGCAACAAAGAATAAGGCATATAAAACATCTTTCCTTTCCGATATCCAGGCTACAGATTCTACGTGCATGGTGCCAAGCGCAAAAAGAAAAGCGGTTACCAGGGCAATATCCCATCGCTTTACCAATAAGCTGATGAACCAGAATACCAGTAATACATTGGCAAGATGGAGCATAAAATTGGTTATCAGGTAAGGCTTAGGATTGATTTCACCCTTATTGTCCAGTCCACCAATCTGATAATCAACACTTAGCGAAAGCATGGCCAATGGATGGTAATTTCCCATGTAGTACGAACTGAAAATTTCTTTGAGGTTATCGGCAGAAATTTCTTTTAACCAGGGATTTTTAACAATGTAATTGTCATCGTCCCAATTGGTTATCTGGTTTTTAAACATGGGAGAATAGGCCAGAGATGTAGCCAGAATAAGTAGGAAAATCCAAACTGAAATATTTTTATTAACCGGTTGTGCAGATACAGTTCCTTGTTTTTTGGATTTTATTTCTGTCCTTTTAACAGTGTTTACAACTTTACGTTCTACTTTCACTTTATGCAGTTTTTCAATGCTTTATGCAAAATTAGAATATTTGGTTAAAAAGGGAAATAAATTAAGGTAAAAGGAAAATCCTGCTGTTCAAACTCCGACAGGTCTCACTTTGGAATATTCAGTTTAAATTCTGACGCTGTGAGGTTTTCGTTTTGATCAAACCTGTCAGTGTGACTGCACCTGATAAAGATTAGTATGGTATTTATGAAAATCTCACGTTGGATTATTTACCTGATTGATTTATCAATTCAGTAATTTCTGCGTATAATTTAGGAATATGGATCATAACAATTCCCCATATTGTTTCATCATCAATGGCATCATATCCGTGAATGATGTAATTACGTAAATCAACTATCTTTCTTGAATTAATTATTTTAAAATCAGGATCTTCCTTCAATATCCTGTTAACAGCTTCACCAATTATTTCCAGTTCTCTTTCCACTGCCCTTTTCATTGTAAGATTATTTCTGTATACAAAGAAATCCCTCTTTTCTCCAAGGTGGATTGAAATAGAATTGATGGAAGTTTGTATATCAAACAGCGATTTTTTGATGCTGGTTGTCATATAGGAGTTGTTTGGTTTTATCAACCTCCTCAATAAAATAAGGATTTTTCATTGCTTTACCTGATATCAGATCAATCTTTCTGTTAAAAAGAATTTCCAGTTCATACATAAAATCAAAAAAATTATCTGCATAATCTAATAATTGTAAATTCTCATTAAAATATACCAGAAAATCCAAATCACTATCTGTTTTTAATTTGTTTTTTACAACTGAACCAAATGCAAATAACTGTTTAACATTATATTTTCCGCATAATTCAACCAGCTTTTTATTTTGGTCCAAAATGATTTGCATACTATTCAATTTTTAATGCAATTTAAGCATTTTTTAAATCAGGGCAAAAATCCTTTTATTTTACAAGTATAAATTGGATTATTGGTTATTTATGCCTTAGGACGCTGTCAGGTTTTCCTTTAGTTAAACGCTGTCAGGTTTGGGCAATTAATATCACTCCGCAAAACCTTCCATTGAAATACTGAGTTCCACCCGGCGGTTGTTTTCACGGCCTTCGTCTGTATCGTTAGTATCTACAGGCCGTTCATCACCATATCCGGCTGTTCGCAAATGACTTTCGTAACAACCTTTTTTAACCAGGTAATTTTTAACTGAATTTGCCCGCCGGGCGGATAACTTTTTATTGTAGTCCTTTTCACCGGTATTATCAGTATGTCCCGAAATTATTATGTATACATCGGGATAGAGTTTCAGAAAGTTAACCAGCTTGTCGAGTTCCGGAAAAGATTCTGCCTTCAAATCGGCAAGATTGTAATCAAATAAAATGTTCTTGAGTGTAATCGTAACCGGATGATCTTCAACTTCATCCATATTTACCTGTAATATATTTTTTGGCGATAACCTTAAATACCTGGTTATCTGTGCTGTATCGCGTAAATTGTAAGTGTCAAATACATCAGTAGAAACATAATAATCAGGGGCTTCTGCAACTATTGATATTTGTTTTTCAGCAGGTATTTTAGTCGCCATCCATCCCGCATTGTTTGTTTTTCCATTCGAAATGGCACTTTTATCAGTTGAATTTTTTATCACTACACTGGAAACCAACGGCTTACCGGTCAAGCTGTCGGTTACATTTACCAATAACCGGGTTGAAGTGATTTTTTTGCGTTCGGGTAAATTAATTACTGTAATGTAAATTCGGCCTTTATCTGTTGTTGTAAAAATGGCTTTTTTTCCATCGGCAGTGAATTTATAGTCAAAATCGTCGTCAATAGTGTTGAGGGTCTTTCCAAGATTAACTGGTTCGCTCCACCGGGTCCAGGATGTGTCAGACAGCCGGGTGGATTTAAAAACATCGAGCCTGCCCAGACTTCCGTGACCGGCACTGCTGAAATACAGTGTTTTGCCATCGGGATGTAAATAGGGGCTTCGTTCGCAAAGGTTTGTATTTATTGATTTTCCCAGGTTAACAGGTTTGCTCCACGTACTGTCGTTTATTCTTTTGGATAAATAAATATCCAGGTTGCCCATGTAACTGCCATTGAATTTTTCGCCCATGTGGTGAAATGTTCCAAGATTTCCTTCCCTGTCTGAAGCAAATAGCATTACTTTTCCGTCTGCACTGAAAGTAGCATCAATTTCAGTAAATTCGGGAGTATTTATAGAATTTATTGGTTTGGGCTCGTTCCAACCCTTTTCAGAATTGGCGCTACTGAACCATAAATCTCCTTTTTTATAAGTAATAAGTATCTTATTATCAGGCGAAATGGCCAGTGGGGCTTCATTTTCCTTTTTCCTGTTCAGGCCTTTTACCAGAACTGGTTTGCTCCACTCCCCATTTTCAAAGGCAGAACTGAAAATATCTTCGTTTCCCAGGTTGTCCTTCCGGTTGCGGCCACAGAAATAAATAGTTTTTTCATCGGCAGACAAAACGGGTGCATAGTTATCGCCCGATGAATTAATTCGCGGGCTGATGGACACAATATTGGGTTCCGGAAGGTTTTCCCTCAGCAGCGAAATAATTTTATCCACCCTGTAATCTTCAGGAGGAAATTCACTTCGGTATTTTTCGAAAATAGCCACCGCGCCTTCCCAGTCCCTTTTAATAATGCGCGAACCTGCCAAAACCTGCAGGGCTGTCATCGCAATTTCTTTCGGACCAGACTTTTTTATGAAAGAGCGGTAAGTTTTTTCCAATTCTGGTTTGTAACCTTCTTCCAGCCTTAATTTTTCACCTTCTTCAGCAATTTCCCAATCCTTTTTCCCTCTTGTTTCGTACACCTGGTAATTTGGAAATATCTTGTAAAACTCGCGTAAGGAATATAAATCTCCTTCTTTTGCAAAGTATTTGTAAATGTTCTTTGCCAATTGATTTTCAGTTTTTAGCAAAGCTTCCTCATCAATTTTAAACTCATTTTTCAGTTCCTTTTTTTCTTTTACCGGTGTTTGATAGAAGGCAAGGCTTGCATCCCTGAAATAATAGGCAGCTTTGGCGAGATTTTGATAGTTTGTGGGCGCAGAATAAAAAAGAGAAAGGGCGTAAAGTACTTCAGTGTTCCGGTTTGCAAAGCTTTCAGCTGAAAGTAGGAAAGGTGCCGCTTCGTCATACTTTTTTGAACGGATCTGTTTCAGTGTATTCTGAATAGTTTGCGATTGCAGATGTGTTATTCCAACCAGGGTTAAAAGAATTAAAATGAGTTTTTTATTTTTCATATTTTATTGTTTTACCACGAAGTACGCAAAGTTCGATCACGAAGTGACACTAACCAAGAGTATACCTTTGGACACCTTTGTGTTATCCTTTGAGCGACTTTGTGGTTAAAAAAATAATTCAATTAGTTTATCACTTAGGAGTATTTTATAATATAACTCTTTTGATACCATCTTTCAGATGTCTAACGTTGAAATTAACCAACAGTCCAAGTTTACAACCAGATAGTTTCATGTATGTCAAGATTTGTGCAAGATGAATATCTGCAAGGGTTTCAACCGACTTTATTTCAATAATAACTGAATTTTCGACATATAAATCAATTCTATATCCTGCATCAAGTTTAATTTCTTTATATACCAATGGAAGAGATTTTTGTTTTTCAACATATAATCCCCCTTTTTTCAGTTCGTAAAAAAGACATTCTTCATACGCACTTTCAAGCAGGCCCGGACCAAGAACTGTATGAACTTCAAACGATTTATCCAGTACCATTTTAAATATTTCTTCTATATTCATATTGGCCAATCTATTAAATATTCTTATACATACTTATCTTTATTTACTCTATAAATCAACTTTATTTTATTATCATAATCCTGAAGATAAATTTTAGTTATCTATACCACGAATGTACACAAAGTCCAATCACGAAGTGACACAAAGCAAGAGTAAAACCTTTCAGCACCTTTGCGTTATCCTTTGGGCGACTTTGTGGTTAAAAAAATAATTCAATTGTTTACTACTTAGGAGTATTTTATAATATAACTCTTTTGATATCATCTTTCAGATGTCTAATATTTAAATTAACTAACAGTCCAAGTTTAAAACCTAAGAGTTTCATGTATGTTAAAATCTTTTGAAGATGGATATATACAAGGGTTTCAACCGACTTTATTTCAATAATAACTGAATTTTCAACCCATAAATCAACTATTTTATATTTTCATTTTACTGAAGTAAAATTAAACTTACCTATTCCACGGAGTACGCAAAGTTCGATCACGAAGTGACACAAAACAAGAGTAAAAACTTTGGGCCCCTTTGTATTTTCTTTAGTGTTCCTTGCCAGTGATAAACTGAGTATTCTAATTTTCACCTGGCCTGTATGCCGGATTTTTCAGGTTCCGTTGCTGACGTCCGCCAAAATTATAACCCACTGTAATTTCGTGTGTTCCGCTGTTGTATGTTTTCAAATCACTCAGGCTCATTTCGTAAGTATATCCAAAATAATAGCGGTTAAAAACTATTCCGGCATTGGCAATTATTGCATTTCCCATCACCGAAACAGAATCCAGCATGCCCCTGTAAAAAATTCCAAACCAGATATTTGTACCAAAATTACCACGATAGGTTGTTTTGAGCCCTGCATCAAATTGTTTTTCATTATTCTGGTTGTATTTTATTAATATAGAGGGACTTACCTCTAAAAGGGAACTCACTTGTAAATCATAACTGTTGAAAAGGTAAACAGTTCCCGGTTTTACAGATTCTGCTTCGATATCCCCGAATTTGATTGATTTTGACAAAAGCTGTGTAACTGATAATCCCAAATTATAATGGCCGTTCCGGTATAACAATCCAAAATTCATGGCCGGAACCCATGCACTGGTTTTATCGCCATCAAGGGCAGGATCATAATTTTCTGACATTAAATCGTTTACATCTACCTTATAATGGTGCATGCTCAAGGATAATCCAAATACCAACATATTCTGCTTTTTAACGGCCTTGTAATTCGAAAGTTGCAGATGGTAAGCATAAGCAAGTTCAAAACCCTGGTAGCCAGTTCTCCCATTCTGATCATTGTAAAGATTTGCACCCAGGCCCACATTCCTGAATTTTTTCTGAAAACTCAGGGTTTGCGTTGTTGGGGCATCCTGAATTCCCACCCATTGTTCCCGGTGCGATCCCCTTAATTCATCATATGTTGTTGAACCTGCCCAGGCAGGGTTGTATAAAAACGGATTGGTCAGGTACTGGTTGTAAACCAATATGTCCTGCGCCTTTGACTGCATGATATTGGAAAGGATAAAAACTGCTATAACTATTTTTTTTGTCATTGGAAAATTTGCTAATTTTTCATACAAATTTATTCTTCAATCTCCTGCTTCAACTGGTAAAACCATTGTTTTGGACTCATTTCCAACATCATTTTATCTTACAATGGTAACATGGCCTGTAAATGGTTTTTGCCTGTTTTTTAAGTCTATGATAAACCAGTAATCATCTGCCACTACAGGTTTTTTCTGGTAATTACCATCCCAGGCTTCGGCTTGCCCGTTGTAGCTCACCAATGGTTTTCCATACCGGTCGAAAATTTTAATTTCTGCTTCGGGATAAGAATCCAGACCTTGTATCACCCAAGTATCGTTTATTCCATCGCCATTGGGGCTGAAATATTTTGGAATTTCTATCAAATCATCATTTACATCTAATACCAGGATATCCTTACAACCATTGGCATCCATTACTGTAAGGTTGTAAATGCCCGGATCGACAGGATAAAAAGACGGAGATGATTGGAATATACCGTTATCCAGGGAATAGGTATAAGGACTGTTTCCATTGGTTGCGCTAATTGTGATATATGCGTTTGGCATGGTGTCAACAGCCGAAATTTCAGGCAGTTCCCATTCGTAAGCAGTAATATCATCCCTGGTTTCGCAGGTATAAATGTCCTTAATTATAACCCAGTAACTGCCTGGATTTGTGATATTTATACTTGATGTAGTTTCGCCGGTTGACCACAGGTAACTCACATGGTTTCCGCCATCTAGTTTATGTATACTACCTTTACAGAAATACTCTTCCGATTTGAAACCCACTGTAGGTGGTGGCCAATTGCTTACCACAATTGTGTCTGAATTTGAACAATGTTCATCCGAAACCGTTGCAATATAATCTCCAACCTGCTTTACAAAAATTGAATCGGTCGTCTCTCCGGTTGACCACACAAGTGGGCTCGCCCCTGATAAATCATATAATTTTACACTGTCTTCGGCACAAATTATTACATCCTGGATCAGACTGATGACAGGCAAACTGTACACGTAAGCCATAACTGTGTCGTTGGTGGTACAGTTAATATTGTCTTTTACCGAAACACTGTAAATTCCTGTATTTGAAATAAATGCATTCCGGGTGTTGGCCCCGGTGCTCCACAAATAGCTATAAGATTGAGAACCAGGGTTTTTCACCTGAAGGTTAGCTCCATTATTTGAGCAAAAGCTTATTGTATCCTCAAGTTCAAATTCAGGCAATGTGCGCTCGCTGGCCTGTAACACGGCAGTATCAATACATCCTAGCTTTTGCGCAATTACCTGGTAATCGCCTGCAGCCCCAACTTTTATTGTCTGTGCTGTATCTCCGGTTGACCAGATACTTGCAGGCAAAAGCGCATCAAGCACAACGGAATCGCTGGTACAGAATTCGTTGAATTTTTTAGGGTTCCAGGTATCAAATGGATTGTAAACCACTGAATTGTCTATTTTAGAACATCCGGCGAGATTCGTCGCTCTTACCTGGTATTTTCCTGATAATGAAGTTTTTAACACAGAATCGATGGAATTGTCCGACCAGCTAAATTTGCATTCCTCGCAGTATTGTGGTGCAGGATCGAGCAAAACCGAATCTCCGCATGATTTGACCGAGTCGGGCAGGTTTAAAACAATATCAGGAGGTATTGTCAACGAACGGGTAACGGTTTTTCCTCCGCATGCATAAAGTACTTCAGCAGTAATATTATAGGTGCCCGGTTTTGTGAAAGCATGGTATGGCCTTTTTACAGTGGTAACATTGTAAGTTCCGCTTAATGGATCATCAAAGTTCCATTTCACGCTGTTCAAAATGTTTTCGTCAGACAGGTAAAGATGGGTAATTGCCCGGAAACAGGAATCTTTCACAATGATGTAAGGATTAAACTGGTTAAATCCTGAAAAGTAACCATAACAGGCGCTTCCGGAAGCAGATGAGCCATTGAGCAGGCCCATCTGGAAATTGCCTTTTGAATTTTTGAGAATATTTCCCGTACCAACTGGAATTTGTCCTTCATTAAATTCAACATGGGCATACACCCATTCGGTTTTGTTGGGTACTGGTTTAAACATGGAAGCCGTTACATAAGAAGCATTTCCGTTCAGGGTAAAAGCGTCTTCTGTTCCTGCTTTTGTCATAATATTCAGGAAAAAAGGGTAGTTAAAAGAGCGTGTAAAGCTTATCTGGTCATATCCCGAACACTCAATGGACGGAAGGATAGGAGCGCCAAGCTGGCATCCAAACCCCGAAACGTGCATTAAGTAAGCTGGTTTTGATGTAAAAATATAGGTTGCATCATTTGTCAGATCAATTGTTTTAATAGTTCCGGCATTAACAGTTGAGTTCAACGTACCATTTACGTATATTTGTGTATTGTCCTGGGTTCCGAATATTACCCCCTGATCATGGCCGTCGAGATAGCCCTTCAGTACGATATAATCAGTGCCTATAAAATCAACAGGTACAATCTGGTCACCGGTCAAATCACGGCAATAGCCTGATGACCATCTTAAACAATCATCCTTTACAGTTACAGCCACTGGTTTTGTGGATGTAATGAGTGAACCGCCCGGATGGCCCACCGCATCTTGGGTGTAAGCCCTGGCTGAATAGGTCTGACCGATATTCAGTTTTACAGTATAACTTACACCTGCAGGATGGCTCACATACAGAGGTTGTGTGGGTTTAATGGTTACAATGGTATTGTCTTCAGTGGCTACAATATCAAAACCGCTGTATCCGCCTTCATCAGGCGAATTGAACAGGTTGTTCTGAATGGTGGCATAGAATTTTTTACCCAATGCATATCTTCCTTTTAAAACAAAAATTTCGGTGTTCTGAATCCTTCCTTCCCCCGATGTACCAACTACGTCATAATAGGCGGATATTTTACCCGTAGATTCAATTTTTAATCCGTTGTTGGCAACTTTATCGGCCGGGGTTTCGAGCGAATCCTTTATGTTAGTAAGATTTATAGTGTGTGTAGAATTCGGATCAAGCTTAAATGTATAGAAAATTGTAGGATGGGCCGGCATCGTCACATTTACATAGGCTGTATCGTCCACGCTCGAAATTCTGAGGTAAATGGGCGAATCACCATAGCCGGCATCCACATCAGGGGCAGCAAACCAGAAAATGGTATCTACCTGGGCGGTTAATTGCATCGACGGTAATAACAATGTTGCAACAAAAAGTAAATAGCGCAACCTATTTTTCATAAATAAAGTGTTCTTAAAAAAACTAAAATTAAGGCATTTTATTAAACCCAGCAAAAAATTGCATTGCTTTGAATAAGGCATATTCTTTTACACAGTAAATTTATGAAAGTTTTCTTTTTTCGATCTTAAAAAATCGACCTTCAAAATAAAACCATCGACCAGATAGCCTGACAGATAGACATTTTGATTGGAAACCTTGATTTTATGGATTATTGAGAATTCCGGATTTTAATAACTTCCGGAGAGGAATCAGTTTTGCCTTTTCCTGTGAAAATATGAAAAATGTTGGTTTCTTCTATATTTCAGAGGATTCAAAAATTATTTCAGGACATCCAATTTAAATTTTTACCCGAAATCTTTGTAAAAAAAAAGAAAATGTCAAAAGACTGTTGGGGAGTACCAGAAAGGTGAAAAGATGGCGGAATTTATTACTTATTACAAACAAAGATATCGCCCCTCTGGGGTTTAATGGTGCATTTAACTGTTTTAATACAACGTGAGTTCGACCAAATTATAATTGCAAATAACTGTAAATAAGCTAATAAGGTTAATATCAAAAAAAAATTATTGGTTACTAAGGTTTAAAAAAGATCAATAAGGTTCTTAAAGACCTTATTTTTATCTAAAACAACCTTAGTAGTCAATTTTTATAAAGTGAACCCACCTTATTACCTTATTATCAATAAATTATAGATATGTTTACATCGAACTCACGTTAATACAGAAATTGCACACCGCTGCCGCTTTTATCTTGCAGGTAAAAAATAATTAAACCCCGAATCTCCTTAAAACGAATGTGCAGTTCTGATTGGCCATTCCATTTCTTTGGATTATTAAAAACGTACAATGTTAATCTTAGTTAATTTCATTTTTGCTACATTTCTATTTTATATTTTTGTCATTCTTTTTGAATTCAAATAAAAATATGTGTAAAGTTTATTTGGGATTAGGCAGTAACCAGGGAGACAGATTAAGTTATTTACAGCAAGCTACACAAGCCATTGAGAACGAGATTGGCGAATTAAGAAAATCTTCTTCTTATTATGAAACGGAACCCTGGGGTTTTGAGGATGAAAATAAATTTATTAACCAGGTAATAGAAATCAGTACTGATTTATCACCGGTAAAGATTCTTAACCATATTTTACTTATCGAAAAACACCTTGGGCGTGTCCGCGAAAAGAACGAAAACGGATATTCCGGCAGAATTATAGATATTGACATTCTTTTTTACGAAAACCATGTGGTTGATATTCAGGGTTTAACCATACCTCATCCCTACATTTGCAACAGGATGTTTGTTCTTAAGCCGCTTTGCGAAATAGCACCACAACTCGTTCACCCCATACAAAATAAATCAATTGAGATACTGACTCAGGAATGCAGGGATAAGCATACAGTAAAAAAGCTTTCGGTTAAAGAGATTTTTTCCAGACCTCACCTGGTAAGTGATCTTCCAAATGTTACCCTGGTAGGGCAACGAATGATGTAATAATTTTAATATTTTATAAAATAACCTGAACCTTTTAAACTTCATGCAACTGGCTTTATTCTGATATTTCCCGGGTATTTCCCTTCTTCTTTAAATTAAACAAATTAACATTCAATAACATAAATAATTTAATTTTGCACTCAAATAATTAAAAAAACAAAAATAATGATTGAAACTTCTATCGAAACTATTCCTTATAAAGTTCGCGACATTAGTCTGGCCGAATTTGGAAGAAAAGAAATAAATTTAGCTGAAACCGAAATGCCCGGATTAATGGCATTACGGAAAAAATACGGAAAAGAAAAACCATTGAAAGGTGCCAAAATTGCCGGTTCGCTCCACATGACCATTCAAACTGCTGTTTTAATCGAAACTTTGGTTGAATTAGGGGCTGATGTGCGCTGGGCAAGTTGCAATATTTATTCTACCCAGGATCATGCAGCAGCAGCTGTGGCTAAAGCCGGAGTTCCTGTATTTGCATGGAAAGGCGAAACCCTGGCCGAATACTGGTGGTGCACCGAAATGGCATTGGTTTGGCCCGATGGAAGCGGTCCTGACCTGATTGTTGACGATGGCGGCGATGCTACCATGATGGTTCATCTTGGGGTAAAAGCCGAAAAAGATGCCAGTATCCTTAACAAAAATGGCCTTCCGGAAGATGAAGCTGAATTCTACAAAAAGCTCAAACATTCGTTAACTGTTGATCCGCAACGCTGGACAAAAATTTCGAAAAAAATCAAAGGTGTTTCTGAAGAAACTACAACCGGCGTTCACCGCTTGTACCAAATGCTTGAAAAAGGTGAACTTTTATTCCCGGCCATTAATGTAAACGATTCAGTAACCAAATCAAAATTTGACAATTTGTATGGTTGTCGTGAATCACTGGCCGACGGAATTAAACGTGCCACAGACATTATGATTGCCGGTAAAGTTGTGGTGGTAGCCGGTTATGGCGATGTTGGAAAAGGATGTGCCCACTCTATGCGTTCATACGGTGCTCGCGTTCTGGTTACCGAAATTGACCCGATTTGTGCCCTTCAGGCAGCCATGGAAGGTTTTGAAGTAACCACCATGGAAGAAGCAGTGAAAGAAGGGAATATTTTTGTTACGGCTACCGGAAACAAGGATATTATCAAAATTGACCACCTTGAAAAAATGAAAAACGAGGCCATTGTTTGTAATATTGGTCATTTCGACAACGAAATTCAGGTAGAAAAGCTTAACAATTATCCGGGGATTCAGAAAGTAAACATCAAACCCCAGGTCGATTTGTATAAATTCCCTGCAGGCCACTCAGTAGTTTTATTGTCAGAAGGCCGCCTTGTTAATCTTGGAAATGCCACCGGACATCCTTCGTTTGTAATGAGCAATTCATTTACAAACCAAACCCTTGCTCAATTGGATTTGTGGAAAAACAAATATGAAGTAAGTGTAATGAGGTTGCCTAAAAAACTGGATGAAGAGGTTGCCCGTCTTCACCTTGAGCATATCGGGGTAAAATTGACAAAATTAACACCCGACCAGGCTAAATATATTGGTGTTGAAGCTGATGGTCCTTATAAACCAGATCATTACAGGTATTAAAATATCCTTTAAAATGAATAAAAGCTGTCAACCGACAGCTTTTATTTTTTGAACAAACACGTTAAAAAATCCTGTTGTTGTTCCTCATCCAGGATAGAACTTTATTTTAAGCCTCCTTCCAGCAAACCGTCAAGCGCCTGCTGATCTTTAATTGTATTGTTGTTCCTGTTGAAAATGGCGCCATCGCCACCGGCCTCCCAGAAAAATGGTAACATACCGTTTTCTTTTGCTTTCCGGGTTACATATTTGAAATAAAAAGCCCTGGCTGCACGGTGCAATTCAAGTGCGTCGCCGGTCAGATTTGTCCTTAGCATGGCTCCGTATTCACCAATAACCACTGGAATTCCATTGTCAACAAACTTTGTTTTCATCAGGGCCATGTTGGCATCTACGGTTGGTTCTTCGCCCCAGGTTGGGTTATGGGCCAAATCGGTTGTTGAGTGATAATTAGCGCCCCAGTAATAAAACATTTTACCCCAACTTTCGTCTTGTGTCATTCCTGTGAAATTCCAGGGCGTGTAATAGTGTACTTCCACCATTAATTTATTGGGGGTAGGATCTGTAGGCAATGTAGACATCAGGTTATTGGTTTTTTCAATATCTGTGGAGGGCCCTTGTATAACCAGCACCCTGTAAGTGTTCTTACCTCCGGTAGCACGAACCGCATTGATAAAAGTCTGATGGTAAGATTTTAAAACGTTCATTTGTATGGTATTCTCCACGTTGGGCTCATTGGAGCCTGCAAAAATCAGGTGTTCGTCAAAATCGCGCAACTGCGTGGCTATCTGCGACCAGAAAGCTTTTTGTTTCCCTATATTTTCTTCCTGTTTATCAGAGGTACAGTTATTTTCGAGCCATCCGCCGTCCCAGTGAATGTTCAGGATTACATACATATCATCATCTATACAATACTGAACAACTTCTTTTACGCGGTTAAGCCAGGTGTCCTGAATTTTAGCCGTGGAGGCGTTGGCATACTGGTTCCATGAACAGGGAAGCCGGATGGCATTGAACCCACTTTGTTTGATTAGATCTATATAGGCTTTTGTTATTTTCGGATTGCCCCAGGCTGTTTCGCCACCAATTGCTTCAAGGGTATTACCAATGTTCATACCCAAGTTAATATTGGCTGCAATTTCCGCAGCGGTGCTTTCCATTCCGTTCTGATCAGGATCTGTTGGCGAGGTATTGTAATTAGGATAATAGTCCCCTTTTTGAACTACTTTTATGTAAATCGTCTCTGCATTTTCGGCAGTAACTGTAATGGTTGCATTTCTGGGATCTGTTCCGGCATTTTCCGAAGCCGTAATATCAATGTAGGTATAGCCTTTTGGCCCGGAATTTTTGCTGAATGATAGCCAGTCAACATCTGAAACCAGGTTCCAGCCGGCAGCATCCGTATTTATCCTAACATTTACTGTATTTCCGGTTTGTACATAAGTTATTGAATCGTAATTTGAATTTAAATCGTATAAATAATCGGAAGCAGGTTGGTAAACCACCAGTTTTAAAGGAGTTGCATTACCGGCCGTAATTGTTAAGGTGTCCAGCCTGTCGGTGGCCGATTTACCAGCAGTTAAGGTAATGGTTTGTGATTTATTTTTTCCACTTATGGGCGTAATATGCAGCCATTCCGAAGCCGGGTTTTCAATGGCCCACGATTCTGCATTCGTTTCTAAATTGAAGGATGAATTGTTTTCATTCTTCACAAAATCAACCCTTTCGGGGTTTACTGCCAAAAAATTGACTGTTTCTTCTTTTTCACATCCAATTGTAAAAAATAAAAAAACCAAAAAAAACAAATTCAGTTTCGCCTTCATATTTAAGTTATTAAATGGGTTGTTTTTTAAGGGCGTTGTAATTATTTTAAGATTCAATTAAACCTTCACAATTTTAGGATGATTAATGGAAATATCTTTTACAAAAAATGAATTTCTTTTTGCAAAAAATTCAAATTCTCAAAATTTGGTATCCCTGAATTGTTTGGGACTTTGGCCTGTTAGGTTTTTAAATACCCTGTTGAAATGACTTTGGTTGTTAAAACCAGATTTAAAGGCTACTTCACCAATATTCAGATCTGTTTCGCGAAGCAGGCGCTTCGATTCATTAATCCTGATTTGGTTAAGATATGTTTTAAAATTACATCGGTACGATTGCTGAATTGTATTGGCAATTTTCCTCTGGTTGATGCCTGTAGATTGAGAAACCTTATCAAGCGTCAGGTTCAGATCGCTAAAATGATGATTGATAAATTCAAGAAAATCACCGGCTGGGTTCGATTCATTTTCTATGCTGACTGGCTTATATTCAATCACCAACGGCTTTATTCCGGCATTGAAATATTTCCTGAAATACTGAATGACCAAAAGTAAAAGAACAAAACCAATCTCTATCAATACCAGATAGATAATCAATTTTCTGTTGTTGCGGTTAAATGAAATGGAATAGATTTTAAGGCTGCATTCCGACTTTAATTCAGGGCTGTATGCTGTTCCCAAATTGAAATTGAATACTTTTCCAAGGTCGGGGGAGATATTCTCACCTGCCGGAATTTTGTTTAATTCGTACCACCAATCTGGTATTTTAAGCTGATTTAAATCAACAGTATAGGTTTTCCTGGTTGGAGAGATGCCAAAATTATTAAAAAAGTAAATTTCGCGGCTTCCTGCACTGTCCTTTCTGTAAATGTTTGGTGTAAAAAGAGAGAGTCCGATTCCTTTTATTGTTTTTGACTCCAATTCTATCTGAAATTCGTTGTAATACTTTATATTGATGGGTTGGCCGTTCTTTTTCCCAAATGTTAAACCAACGTAAGGACTTGAAAAACCCTCATTCAGTGTAAAATGAAGCTCCAATAAACTGTCGGAGTTCATAAACTTTGTAATTTCTGATTTTCCCCCATTGGCATTGTCGGTATAATAATAGATGTTGTAGTTTTCATTACCGGGGAAAATGTTGATTTTTTTCAGACGCTGAAAATAGAAGAAACATGCCACTACAATTACGGCAGAAATTGCCAATGCCCATTGGTTGAAACGATTGGAAATGAAATCGTTCAAAAGATAAATAAACAAGGGTTTATGCTTTCTTTTTGCCATTGGGAGTGGTAACTTTATCCAAGGGCAAAAATAAATATTTATAAATTAAGAGCAGGACAATGGAACTTTTATTTAAAATCAATACTGACCGGTAAATCTAATTTTCATTTGATAAAAGTCATACGTTTTTAGCGTATACGCGCAATTGAATAGATATTGCTTACATTTTATCAAGATAATTCAGCTTTCATTTTTGGCTTGACCCAAAAACGAAACAAAAAGGTCAAGGCTCCCGGTAAAATATTATTCCGGTTTTCGCAAAACCTAAGTGCGGCAGGGTGATCTTCGAACAAGTTCTCAGCTTCCCTGCCTTCTAAGGTTTCGCTTAACCTACTTAATATTTTCCCGAAGGCCAGCGGATTAATTAACATCGGTTCAAAATATTTATCTTACTGCAAACTATTTAAATTCTCGTAATTTCTAAATTTGATAGTCATTCTCAATTTCAAAAATATTTTATTCGGACAATAGTTTTTTAAAATTCATATATAAACTTGATTTTTAATCTAATCCATTCATAAATTAAATTAAAGAGGGGGGTTCATCTCTCATAAAAGTCTTATTTTGAGACAATTACCTGCAATTCCCTGAGCAGCTTTTCCATTGCATTTTCAGGTTCAATGTTTTCATAATTTCCTTTGCCGCATTCTGCAAGCTTTTCGAGTGAGCGCACTTTCCTGTCTTCATTTCCAAATGAAAAAACACTCAGGTAAGTTTTATTTTCCGATTCTTTCACAGCCATGTTGAAAAGTTCATCATCTATGGCAAAAGCGCCATCAGTAGCGATAACAATCCGGTTATTGGCATTTTCCTTAAAATTCGATTTGGCAGTTTTATAGGCTAGTTTCAATCCACCGTTAAAATTAGAAGTTCCGCCGGCCTGCAAACTATTTAAAACAGACGAAATTTTATCTTTTTGCGAACATGAAACCGCATTTAAAAGTAATTCTCCTTTTCCGGAAAAAATTACCACTGAAATTTCATCTTCGTTTCGTAAATAGGGCAATATCTTTAAAAATGATTCCCTGAGCAGCGGAAGTTTACTATCGGCTTTCATTGAGCCAGATACATCGAGCAAAAAAACCAGGTTATTCTCTGCAAACCCGTCCATCGAAATTTCTGGTTTTTCAGTTTTAGGTTCGTCCGTTTTACCTGTTTGATTGATTACTGGTTTGGTCATTTTAAAAAATACCATTTGCCTGATATTTTTTAAAAGGAATTCTTTGCCTGTTTTATGGGTTTCAAATCCTTCATAACCGCCCCTGGCCAAATCAACAAACTTATTGTAATCGTCTGCTATATTGTTGTACCGGTAAACAAAATCTCGGTAGTAATTTGAAACATCCTTTTTAATTTTCTCATTTTCAGGGAATTTTGTAAACAACTCTTCAAACCTTGCCGATTCAGTTGCTAAGTCTTCGTAAGGCGTATAAGGACAAAGCCCGTTGTTCCTGCCTATTTTGGTAAGCCCTTTCAGGTTATCGTATTCTTTCAACAATAAATTGCGTGAAATTTCATTTATATCGTTGGTTTCCAATTTGTTGTTGGTGCCTTCAAGCAATTCTTTTTTCACCTGGTTCAGTGCAATAAGGTTGGCATCGAGCTGTTTCAGCATTTCGCCCCCTGATCTATTCCACGGGTTTATTGCCGGATTTGGGTAGCTTTCATAAATTTGCCGGATATAATTGTAAAGCAATTCTTTGCGGTTATCGAACATGCTTAAAAGATATTCAAACCTTGCCAACAACTCATATAAGTGGGCATGTTTATCGGTTTTATATGTTTTTTTATTTACATATTTGTCCAGTTCTGTTGTTAATTCGTATTTTTCCTTAATTATTTCATAAAGTTCTGTTAATAAAATATTTAAAGTTGAGCTGTATTCTTTGTTGATGTATTTACTGTCGGAAATTGTTTTTTGGTATGCAGCTGCAGGTATCGCATATCCCTGGTAATAGGAAAAACTCAGGTACAAATCTGCAATTTTCCCTTCCAGTTGCTTATTTGCCAAATTGTTAACATAATATAACCTTGTGGCAAAATCGTAATTAATCCTTAATTCTTCGTTTACAAATTCAAGGTAGTTGTTTAATGCAAATATTGTATTGGGGTCAGATTTTGCGGTAGTGGTTTTAATTTTTAAAGGTGGAATTTCTTGGGCTTCATACGGAATGACTTTTTTTGCATACTCTTTCGGTTGATTGTCGATTTTAAAGCCAGGCAATGTTTTTAAGTGATAAAGCAATGGAACAGATTGCGCTTTGCAAAACTCATTAAAATCATACACCGCATATTCGTTAAAATACGAAACCTGGATATTGATGAAGCTATTGACATAATTGTCTGATTTTCTGGCTTCATCAGAATAATTATCCACCACTTCACGCTTGGGTTCCTGAAGCTGTTGTTGTGCATTCGAAACAAATCGCGAAAGTAGTTTTTCATTTTTGTCAGAAGTGATTTTTACTGATTCCAGTCGTTTTTTCGATTCCGTAATTTGGTTCAGTATCTCTTCAACCGGTAGATTTGATGTAAACACATCCCAACAAAAATTAACCTTTATTGAAGAAATCAGGTTTTCTTCTCCTTCCAGGTAATTCATCATTTTCAGGTAGTTATCCTGAAGTTGAAGGGACTGTTTTTTAAATTCGGCGTTTGTAAATTCTTCAAGGAATTTGGAGTATTTCTTTTTTTCACTTAGATATTCATCATAAGCATTTTGTAAATTATTATAAATTTCGTCCGACTTTTTTAATTGATCTTTTGTATAGTCTTTCAACCTGACGTAAATTTCAAGTTCCCGGCATAGATTGTTTATTTTCGTATAGATATCATAAACAGCCTGGGTTTTCATTAATAAATCTTTTGTTTTTTCTTCCGGCAGGGCGTTGGTTTGTTCCAGGAGCTTATTGTAGTAATAATCATCAATAAAGTTGCTGCAACTGTATCCTGTTCCTATAATTACAGAATGGCCTGATTTTCGGTTGGGTTCAAGCGACCAGTAGAGTGAATTCAGGCATTTTTGCGATTGTATCAGCTTGTCGGTTAATTGGTTTACAAATTCAACATGAATATTGGCTAAATCAGTATTTGATTTTATGGTTTTCTGTGCAAATAAATATGAGTTGCAATACAGAATAAGCAAGGTGGATAAAAAAACTACCGGTTTCATCTTAATGTTTTTAATTTCAATGCATTATCAATCTGCAAACACAAAAATAGCGAATAAGATGTCCGTGGAGCCAAATAATTGAGGATTATGTATTAAGGATTGATTAAGTTCAGATTATATTTTATTTAAATCTTGAATTATTGGTTTTGTAATTAATCTCGTGCATCTTTTTTGTACAATTTTTCCTTGTAATTCAAGATTTTTAAGATGGGGGCAACCATCAGAGCCAGAGTTATATATTTCCTTTCAAAAGTAAGTTATCGGGCCTAAGTTTAAGTATATTTTCTTCTATTCCGCCTTAATTTCTATGGAAGCATCCGGCAATCCTTCTGCACGGGCAGTAACTTTTATATTCCCTTTTTTTCCGTTCGATTGTACAATGGCTATGCACCTACCGTTAAAAGCCTTCCGCCAGGTGAGCTTAAAATTGTCAAGGCAGGCCGCGTCACCATTATCGGTGGCCAAAATGGAACCTTCGCCCGTTACGGTAAAATCAACACGTTTTGAAGAAGTAAGGGCTGTATTTCCATTCTTGTCCACCAGATAAACTTCAACAAGTGCCACATCCTGTCCGTCGGCCTTTATGTAAGGTGCATCGGCCTTTAGTTTTAAGGATACAGGTTCCGAAACCGTCTTCAGGTAAGAAACCTGCGGCTGCCCTTTCGGGATTTTGGCCACCACCTTCACTTCACCGGTCTGGTAGGGTACATACCACCAAATACTTGAGTTGGAAGGATTGTATTTCTTTTTTCCCAGCGATTTCCCATTCAGGTAAAGTTCGGCTTCGGCGCAATTAGTAAATGCGGTTACTAATACGGTATCGCCCGGCATGTAATTCCAATGCTGTTTTTCTTCTATGGCGCTCACAAACCAGGCCAGTTTTCCCATAGGGTCCAATTCAGGATTATCAGAAGCATTCTTTTTTCTTCCGGTAATGTAAACCATAGGCTGGTCAATCCACATGCTTTGACGCCAATAATAAATACTTTTTTCATAACCTGTTAAATCAAGCAGGCCCGAATAGGCCGAACGTATTGGAAAAACACCTGCCTCGCCCATGTAGTCAATGCCTGTCCACAAAAATTGGGCACTTATATAATCATTATTTTTCACCGCAAGCCACAAGTTGTAATTGTGCGGATTTTCACTTCCGTAGATAAACTCTCCCGGATTGTTTTTATGATCTTTTTCATAACGGCTTTCTGTATAATTGTATCCCACCACATCGAGCAACGAGGGAAGGTCAATACGGCGAGAATTGCCAATATTTGCCAATGCCATGGTTACCGGCCGTGTTTGGTCCAAAGCTTTTATTTCTGATTTAAATTCCCTGGCAATATCCAGCATCCTCCGTGGATCTGGCGAATACACCGAAACGCCCTGGTGCTTTTGCTCCTGCTCGCTGTTCATATCGGCATACGGATCGTTGGCATAGTCAATTTCATTTCCAATGCTCCACATGATGATGGATGGATGGTTACGGTCGCGTAAAACCATATCTCTCAAATCTGTTTTTGCCCATTGCCTGAAATAAGGCCAATATCCTTCGTATCCCGCAATGGTGTTGTTCCAGCCGTTTATCCATTTTTTTTTGGGGTATTCCCATTCGTCAAAAGCTTCATCCATTACAAGGAAACCCATTTTGTCGCAGAGATCCAGAAATTCCGGGGCTGCAGGATTATGGCTTGTACGAATTGCGTTGCATCCCACAGCTTTCAGCTTTTCGAGCCTTATTTTCCAGATTTTTTCAGGAACAGCCGCTCCTACACAGCCGCCATCGTGATGAAGACATACTCCTTTCAGCTTGAGATTTTTACCATTCAGGAAAAACCCTTTATCAGGATTGAATTCCAACGTACGGACACCAAAATCTGTTTTATAATTGTCGACCACTAAATTTCCATCCGAAAGCGTGGTTACAAGTGTATATAAATAAGGATTTTCTGTTCCCCACAACACAGGGTTATAAAGTACCAGGCTTTGTTTAATTTCTGTAAGGCTATCTTTAAAATCTACAGAGTTTTCAGTTTTGGCAATTTCTTTACCTTCTTTTGTTACAATGGTGCTGATAAGCTTAAAGGTTCCTTTTTGCTGCAAATCATTGGCAATTTGGGTTTTTACTTCTACCTTGGCTTTGTTGGCAGAAACTTCGGGGGTTGAAACAAAGGTACCCCATTTGGCTACATGCACCGGATTTGTGACTACAAGCCTTACATGCCTGTAAATACCAGAACCGCTGTACCACCTGGTATCAGCTGATTTACTGTGATCAACACGTACCGAAACCAGGTTTTCTTTTCCAAAATTGAGATAGGGGGTTAAATTGTACGCAAAACTGCTGAAACCATAAGGCCGGATTCCCAGATAATGCCCGTTTATCCAGACTTCACTATTGTTGTAAACTCCATCGAATTCAATCACAACGGTTTTTCCTTTGTAATTTTCGGGTACCATAAAAGTTTTCCTGTACCAACCAATACCACCAGGCAAATAACCTGTACAACTGGCATATTTGCTGTTAAATTCCTGTTCTATGCTCCAGTCGTGCGGCACATTGAGGTTTCGCCAATGACTGTCGTCGAAATTCATGTCTTTGGCTTTATATACATCTCCCAACTGAAATTTCCAGTTGAAATCGAAGTTTTCCGTAATTCTGTTATCCTGGCCCAATAAGGCCAATGCAGCCGATATAAATAAAATAAAGGTAAATAACAGGTGTTTCATATTTGGTTTTTTAAGGTTTTTCATTTTTGGGTAAAGCATTTCCTAATCCGGGGAAATCTGACGGAATAAAAATATGAAATCTTCACGTAAAATGCCTTTATTTCTGATGATTATTTTATCCTTTCCTGTTTAATAAAATACTGCTTTGCATCACTCTCGTTTAAAATTCTTTAAATGGACAAGATGTTTTTGTTTGCCGGAATTCAAATCCTAAAAATATCCTTGTTGGAATTGAGTAATTTGCTCATAATCAAATAAAAATGTAATAATTAAAAGCAAAAAATTCCTGTTTAATTTTCCTTCAACCAAATGTCAAAATTATCGTCATCTTGAAGATAATTCATTTAAATATTAATTGAATTTCATATCTTTATTTCTTTTATTGATTTTTAAAATTATTACTTGCTAAAAATGAGTACGATATGGAAAAAAAACATGCTGACTTATTGAACTCCCCTGAATTCAGGCAAATGGTAAAACAAAGGGCTGTTTTTTGCCTTACAGGCGCATTTATTATTTCACTTGTTTACTTTGGATTTATCCTTTTTATTGCTTTTCAGAAAAATCTAATGTCGCTTATGATTGGAAATGCCCTTACAATAAGCATCCCCATCGGAATAGGAATTATACTTCTTGCATGGATAATGACAGGAATTTATTTATACTGGGCAAATAAAAAGTATGATATCCAGGTAGAAAACTTAAAAAAAACACTAAAAACCAACCTTAAATGAATATCCTCTTACTCCAGTCAACATTGAATAGCACAATAGGGCAATTCAACTTACTTTCCATTGCCACTTTTATTCTTTTTATTCTTTTAACCCTGGCGGTTACCTATTGGGCCTCGAAAAAAAACAAAACAGCAAGTGAATTTTATGCTGCAAACAGAAATATTACAGGTTTTCAGAATGGATTGGCGCTGGCAGGCGATTATATGAGTGCAGCCTCATTTCTTGGAATTGCCGGAATGGTGGCTACCAAAGGGTTTGACGGACTTATTTATTCCATTGGTTTTTTAGTTGGTTGGCCCATAATTCTGTTCCTTATTGCCGAACCTTTACGCAATTTAGGTAAATTTACTTTTGCCGACGTGGTTGCTTACAGGCTAAGGCAGAAACCAGTGCGCATAGCCGCTTCTGCCGGAGCTTTAACAACCATTTTGTTTTATCTTATTGCACAAATGGTGGGAGCAGGTGATTTGTTTAAAACCATTTTTGGCCTGGATTATAAAATGGCAGTTACCATTGTTGGTATAATTATGACAGGTTACGTTCTTTTTGGAGGTATGCTGGCAACCACCTGGGTGCAGATCATTAAAGCTGTGTTGCTCATTGGCGGGGCAACAGCCATTGTAATTTTAACCATTGCCAGGTTTGGATTTAACCCCTTAAATATCTTTGCGAAAGCAGCAGAAAGCTATGGAGAAAAAGTTCTTGCACCTGGAGGCTTTATTTCTAACCCTTACGATGCCCTTTCGCTGGGTATTGCCCTGATGTTCGGAACGGCGGGACTTCCTCATATTTTAATGCGGTTTTATACCGTTCCTTCGTTTAAAGAAGCCCGAAAATCGGTTTTCGTAGCTACCGGGTTTATCGGCTATTTTTATATACTTACCTTTATAATTGGCTTTGGCGCCATGGTTTTGGTCGGACAGGATGTAATAACCGGGCAGACCGGAAATGTTGGGAATAAAGGCGGTAATATGGCTGCTTTACTTTTGGCCGAAAACGTTGGTGGCGCACCATTTCTGGGATTTATTGCTGCCGTTGCCTTTGCAACCATTTTAGCCGTGGTGGCCGGATTAACGCTCAGCGGGGCTACTTCTATCTCGCACGATTTATATGTAAATGTGATAAAAAAAGGAGTTTCTGACGAAAAAGGCGAAATAAAAGTAGCAAAAGCTGCAACCGTTGCTGCAGGTATTCTTTCCATCCTGCTGGGTTTTATTTTTGAAGGAAAAAATGTCGCTTTTATGGTGGGGCTTGCTTTTTCTATTGCCGCAAGTGCAAATTTTCCTTCCTTGATAATGAGCATTATGTGGAAGCCTTTTACAACCACCGGTGCAGTTTCAAGCATTTTAACCGGTACAATTTCAGCTGTTGCCCTGATTGTATTAAGTCCTACTGTTTGGGTGGATACTTTCGGTTATTCTTCGCCTGTTTTTCCGCTTAAAAACCCGGCCATAATCTCAATGCCATTGGCTTTTATTGTTGGAATTTTAGTTTCGCTGCTTGGGAAAGATGACAACGCAAGGAATTTGTTCGAAAGCGAAAAAATCAGGTCATTTTTGGGAATTGGGGCTGAATAGCAGACTATTTCACCCTGCCAGCCCTGTAAAATGTTTTTTTATAGTAATCCTGGTCCAAATCATTTACTACCACTCCACTTTGTGTTGAAGCATGAATGAATTTGTTGTCAGCAATGTAAATGCCTACATGCGAAATTTTTTTACCATTTATCTTAAAGAAAAGCAAATCGCCGGCCTGCATTTTATCGCGGTCAATAAAATCAACATCTTTCACCATATCAGCCGAAGACCGCTGTAGCTTTTTACCATATACTTCAAGGTAAACAGAAGTTACAAACCCAGAACAATCGGTTCCTTTTTGTTTAATGCACGAGGCATATTTATAAGGGGTTCCCTGCCATTCCGAAACTGATTTGATGAGGTCTTTATTTTCGTCGCCTTTCAGGTTTATTCCCAATTTTTGTGAATACATGGTATAAAAACTGGAATCGGCCAGGTGCTGTGATGTACCGCAAGCACTTAGTCCAAACCAGAAGGTGAATAAAAACATTGCATTTAATATATTTCGTCTGTTCATTTTTCCTGAAGTAAAATTTTAATGTAAAAATATATATAAAACTTTACATTTGCAAATTTCAGATTAATAGCTTTTTGAATTTAGTTTTACTAATCAGTAAAATCTTTCCTGAAACGGATATAATTTCGCCACTTTTCAAGGGCCTGTGCCATATCTTCGGGCAATTCCGAATCGAATAACATGGTTTTTCCAGTTCGGGGATGAATAAATTCAAGGGATTTGGCATGCAGGGCCTGCCGTGGTAAAATCTCAAAACAATTGTGGATAAACTGCTTATATTTGGTAAAAGTGGTTCCTTTCAAAATCTGGTCGCCCCCGTATTCATCGTCATTAAACAGGGGATGTTTGATAAAAGCCATGTGGGCCCGAATCTGGTGCGTACGGCCGGTTTCGAGCTTACATTCTACCAGGGTTACATAATCAAACCTTTCTAAAACCCGGTAGTGGGTAACAGCATGCTTTCCATGTTCGCCACCCGGAAAAACATGCATTATTTTACGGTTTTTCAAATGGCGGCCAATATGCCCGGTAATGGTTCCTTCTTCATGGTCGAAATTTCCCCAGACCAGGGCATTGTAGCGCCTGTTTATGGTTCGGTTAAAAAACTGTTCCGACAGGTGTACTTTGGCTTCTTCCGATTTGGCAATGAGTATGATTCCGGATGTATTTTTATCAATACGGTGCACCAATCCCGGACGCGGATCATTGCCTGTGAACATTGGCAGGTTTTTTAAATGAAAAGCCAGTGCATTTACTAATGTACCGGTATAGTGCCCGTAGCTGGGATGTACCACCATGCCTGGTTTTTTATTAATTACCAGTAAATCGTCATCTTCATAAACAATATCAAGGGGAATATTTTCGGCAATAATTTCAATTTCGCGCGGGGGATAATCGAATACGATGGTTACCACGTCATTAGGGCGTACTTTATAGTTTGATTTAACTGGTTTCTCGTTCACCCTTATATTTCCGGCATCGGCAGCTTCCTGCACTTTATTCCGTGATACATTTTCAATTTTGTTGCAAATCCATTTGTCAATGCGCATGGCGCCCTGTCCCTTGTCCACCACGTACCTGTAATGTTCAAACAATTCGCCTTCTTCGTCAATTAGTTCTTCTTCTGCCATGTTATTGATTTGAATTTTATCTTGTTTTGATAAACTTTCCGGAATACAGAAATTTATTGTTTTTCCCGGTTAACTGCAGGATATAGGTGCCTTCGCCAAGTTGCGAAATGTCTATTGGTGAATTGTTATAAAACCGGGATTTTAAAACAAGTTTTCCGGTGAGTGAATAAATGGATATAGTTAAAGGCAGTGATAGTTCTACATTTTCAAATTTCAGATAAATTTGATTATACGAAGGATTCGGGAAAATTCTGAATCCTGCCGTTTTTTTAATTTCATGTCCTGAGCTGGTGGTCAGCATTTTACCAAAAAACGGGCGAATCATTAATGCGCCTTCAAATTTGGAGTTTTCCCAGCTACCATTAATGTTATAGAAAATATGCTGATTTCGTTTTCGGTTAAAATCAAAGCCAATATTCAGCATATCTGTAGTGGTTTGTTGCCATCCTACATAAAATACACCGTCTAGTACAAGCGTCGTATCGTCAATGTAATAGGTATGGAAACGGTTCAAATCGTTTTCGTATTCGGGCCTTACGCCTTCGCGCCTGTAAATAACCGATCCCGGCTCTCCGTTGTTATCATCCCATATTACAAGGTAAAAATATTTCTGACTTTTATCAAGCAGGCTCCGGTTAAAATACATTTGGACTGCCTTTAAGGTATCCTGCTTTTTACAATCGAATTGATAAGCCAGCATAGCATTCTGGGCGCCATCGCCGGTTAAACCATATCCAGCTTCGGCTGTGCCATCATCATACGAATAGAAATCGTAAAATCCTTGTTTGTAGGTTATTTCGTTGTTCGATGAATAATCAAAGTCGTCGGTAATGAATTTTGCTTTTATGCTAAAACTGGCAGAATCCTGTTTATTTGATAAAAAAGGATACTCTATTGCAAGTTTAAATTCAAATTTTACCCCCGGATCACAATTTTCTGCTCCACTATAAGTGGTATCATTGGTTTGATTGCCATTATAATCGTAATAAACAAATAATTTTTGGATGATGGGCCGGGTTACGTTGTCATTGTTCCTTAACAATGAAGTTAGAGATTTTGACAATTCCGCGGTAGTATTTATCTTAAAGTGTTTCCAGGGCATTTGTTCGTAGTTTTGCAATGCAGAGGCCAGCGGGTAAATAAAAGCAAGATCATGATGAATGGTATCACCGGGATTCCTGTTTTTATCGAGTTTAATATAATCGAGGTTCCAGTGGTCTGCATTTACCGCCCTCGATGCTTCCTGATCGCCCGAAAGGGTTACAATATTCCTGAACCTGAACCTGAATCCCTTTTGTAGAAACTTATCCGGCCAAACCTGTACTATTTTTTGCCTGAAAGCTGAAATGGTATCCCCTTCTTTGCTCCAGATTTTTTCCCAGGCCTGGGTTAGCGGGGAATAAAATTCGAGAATAAGGGAATCGGAAGTTTCGGGATAATCGCCATTTCCTTTGCCCTGGTAATAGAAACTCAGGTATATGTTTTTGTTTCCGGGATAATTAAGGTTTAACGGAACCGAGGTGAGGGTATCTGAACTATACGGGTTGCCATATCCGGCTGAAGAATAAAATTCACCTTTGCTGTCAATACCGTCGAGCGTGGCCACACCTACTGATGGCGGTTCTTTGCCATAAGAGTCGTTGATAAATACATTCTTGTCCTGCCATTTCAATGGATCCGGAAAAACAGAAGAATTTGAAAAATCATCAAAAAAGGGTAATTCAAGGGTATCAGCCTGTTGAACGGATTTAATTTTTATTCCTGGTTTCGGGAATTGTTGAAGTACAGGGTTACCATCAAGCGGAACAAGCTGTTCCTGTGCCTGAAGTGCAGGAAAGCACGAAATCAGGGGTAAAATGGATAAAATCCTTTTTATGGATAAGATGAATTTCATACTTCCTTTTAACAACAAGCGGGGTAAAATTATTGTCCGTCCTCGTTTTTAATTGATTGTATTTTATCGGGATCAAGCGTGAGCCAAAGTGTTATCCCTGCACCCATCGACATTTGAGCATCAGGATTGGGACTTTGTTTCCACACCACTGCTTCAAGGCTGTCTTCAGAAGTTATAACGGTTTCATCATAATTCATTGTGCCAATGTTCAATGAATTGTCGGTAGCTTTTTGAACTGCTTCGTTGCGGTTTAAAGCCAGTAAATCAGGCACTGTAGTAATTTGTCCCGATGCGCCCAGGCCTAATACCAGATCTATTTTCGAATTTTTCTCAATCCTTGTTCCAGGAGCAATTGGTTTTCCGTTGTAATATTGTTCAAGTACGTTGTTGGTGGCAATATCGGGTACATATTTAAGCTTTCCTATTTTTAAGCCATACGATTCAATGTCTGCTTTGGCCTGAATTAGCGAAACTCCTGTAAAATCAGGCATCAGAATTTTTTCAGGGTTAAATGTTTTAATTGTGACATGAATAGTCCGGCCTTTTTTAACTTTGAAATTTGGCGGAGGGTTCTGGGTTATAATGGTCCCTTTTTTTCCAGGTGCGCTGAATACGGAATCAATTACTTCAATGGTAAGATTTTTATCATCTGCCAACTCAAACGCCTTAGCGAGTGTAAGTCCCGTGAAATCAGGTACAGACTGACTTTCTCCATGGTGCGTGATAATTCCCAGGGAATAATATACAATGGCGAGGAGTGAAACAAAGGCAAAAATTGTTAAACCTAAATGTAAAAAGAAAGTTTTTGTCTTCAAAAAGCTTGCGAACAGCCTTAAGTTTTCTGTAAAACTGCTTTTAGAATTTTCGCTCATTTCAGGATTTTATTTGTTTTATTATGGAAAATGCAGGTGCAAAGATAAAATTATCTTTTAAAACTTACTAATGTAAAGTTTAGTAAAAATTGCTTTCCGCAATTTCTGTATCCACCACGAATAAAACCCTGTATGTATTTGTATGCTTATTAGTTGGGATGCACCGGCTCTGCCACTGAATAGTCCCTGATAACATTATACAAAGTGCCACGCTCAATGGGTATACGGTTCACTTCTTTAATCAGCGAAGTTAATTCATGTATGCTCATGGTTGGCGATTTGTCCTCAACGCCTGCCATCGAATATATTTTTGTACTGTCGTCGATGGTCCCGTCAATGTCATCCACACCAAATGAAAGCGAAAGCTGTGTGGTTTGCTTTCCAATCATGGGCCAATAGGCTTTAAGATGATCAAAATTATCGAGATAAAGCCGCGAGACGGCATAATTTTTTAAATCTTCAATGGTTGTAACTTCACCAATATATGAAAGTTTATTGTTTTCTTTTCTGAATTTAAGCGGGATAAAAGTATTAAATCCTCCGGTTTCATCCTGTAATTCTCTTAAACGCCGCATATGATCCACACGGTGGGTATATTTTTCGATATGCCCATAAAGAATGGTAGCATTAGAAGGAATACCCGTTAAATGGGCCGTACGGTGAATATCGAGCCAAAGCTGGGCACTTGATTTTTCATCACATACCTGGCTTCTGATTTCATCATCAAAAATTTCGGCACCGCCACCGGGAATTGAATCAAGTCCGTATTCCTTAAGCATTTGGAGTCCTTCTTTTATCGACACTTTCGATTTCCGGATCATAAAATCAAGCTCAATGGCTGTAAAGGCTTTAACATGGATTTCGGGGATCACTTTTTTAATTTCCGAAATCATATTCCCGTAATAATGCAAATCCCTGCGCGGGTGTACACCGCCAACTATATGAACTTCGGTAACCTGCTTGTTTTTATAGGGTTTTACTTTTTCAAGTATATCGTCAAGGGAATATTCCCAGGCACCTTCCTGCCCTTGCTTGCGCACATACGAACAGAATTTGCAATTGTAAATACAAATATTGGTGGGTTCGATATGGAAATTCCTGTTAAAATAGGTTTTATTTCCATGCTTGCGCTCCCTTACCAGATTTGCCAACGACCCTAAAAAGCCGAGATCTCCATTTTCAAACAAGGAAATTCCTTCCTTATCATTTATTCTCTTGCCGTCAATAATCTTTTCGGCAATTTTTACCAATTCTTGATTCCTGGTAGAATGTAATATTGCGTTTATCTTATTTTCCATTTGTTTTTTCTGTAAAATTAACCTGTATTCATGAATGATTTTCACCTTATTTGAAACTTAAGTGAAAGAACTACTGGCAATTTACTTAAAATCAATATCTTATTACAAAATTGATTCTTTACTAAAGCGTTTTTGTTTAAACATGTCAAATTATATAGCCACAAAAACGAAAACCCTTCTTTGAAAAAAGAAGGGCTTACTATATTTTAAAGCCTTACAAATTAACCTTTATGACTTGGTTCGTCCGAAACTGTCAGTTTTTTTCTTCCTTTGGCCCTGCGTGATGCTAATACCCTGCGTCCATTGGCAGTTGCCATTCTTTCCCTGAATCCATGCTTGTTTCTTCTTTTCCTGTTCGATGGTTGAAATGTCCTTTTCATCGGAATATTATTTTATTAAGTTATTTATTTTTTCAGGCACTGTACTTTTATGAAAATGCCACACTGCCTTGTCAATTTCGGACTGCAAAAGTAATATAATTTTCAATTAATCAAAATAGTTTTAAACAATTAATGTTGAAATCGAAGATGAATCTAACTTTCTAATATTGAGCCCATAAGAACATCATCAGAAAACCTTCCGGGTCCTTTTATCTATTCAGATCTTTACTTTTATCAATATTGGCAGGATTTTCAGGGTCTCACGAATTGTGTGAAATTTATTTGAAAAGGCTGGTTAAAAGTGATGAAAAAAATATTTTACCAGCAATCCATAAAACAATTCAAAATCAATTGGGTAAATTAGTTTTCAATAGGGTAGTGAAGTACAAACTTGGTTTCGAAAAAAGGTTCGGTAAAAAAACTGCTTATTGGATAGAGCTTTATTTTGGTTTCAAATCCTTTTAATTCTTCCGATAATTCACCCCCTTTTAAATACAGAATTCCATTGCGCAATGCGTTTTTATTCTCTTTTTTAATTTTCCCTTCAGAGAGTTTAACAAATTCAGGGAAGGCTGTTACCGCGCGACTAACAATAAAATCGAATTTGGTTTTTACTTCATTACTGTGCTGTTGCCTGCATTCTATATTTTTTAGCCCAAGTTCTGAAATAATGGAAGAAACCACCTTTATTTTTTTCCCGATTGAATCGATTAAAACAAAACTGCTTTCGGGAAACAATATGGCCAGTGGTATTCCAGGAAAACCGCCACCTGTACCTACGTCAAGTATTCTGGTTCCGGCTACAAAACCAATAACCTTCGAAATGGCCAGCGAATGCAAAATATGCCGCTCATACAGAAACCCAATATCTTTTCGCGAAATCACATTTATTTTATCATTCCACTCACTATAAAGCGGTTCCAGCTTTGAAAATGCAGAAAGTTGATTGTCTGTTAAACCGGAGAAATATTTTTCAATAATTTTCAAATCTTCTTTTTTTCTAAAAGGTATAATCTCCCTTTTTAATCGTGGTAAGCAAAAGTTCTTTCGACCTGAACAGCCTCGCTTTCACTGTTCCGAGCGGAATATTCAGTTCTTCAGCAATTTCCTGGTACGAAAGGTTATAATAATACTTAAGTTTAAGAATTTCCTGGTAATCGGGGTGAAGTTTTTTTATAAAGTCCTGTAAAACAACATCTTTTTGTTCATTTATCATGTTTTCTTCAGGATCTGATACTTCGTCGAGGAACAAATTGTCAGTTAATACTGAATCTTTATCTATACTCTCATCAATGGAAAGGATTTTATGCTTGTTTTGTTTCCTTAAAAAATCGATGCAATGGTTGCTCGCAATTTTAAAAAGCCAGGTACTAAAGGCGTATTTTGGCGTATAGTTGGCCAGCATTTTAAAGGCTTTACCAAATGCTTCTATAGTTAAGTCTTCTGCATCATCGGTATTTTGAACCATTCGCTTCATCATAAAAAACAAAGGATCCCTGTATATACCCATCAATTTGGTATAAGCCTGCTGATTACCAGCTAAAGCTTCGTTCACCAGCTGATAATCCCGTTGTGCTTTATCTGAAAGATCTGAAACAGGACTCATTTTCTTCTTCTGCGAAATTTGATATTGCTTAGATGAACTATAAAATTAATGATTGGCAATATAAAATCAAATATTATACCTAAATAAAACACACCTTTTTCCTTTAATTTTACTGATGCATAATAGAATGTTACCAATTGGATCAAATACCTGACAAAAAATCCGGCGGTAAGGATTAAAATTATTTTTGGAAAAAATGCCCCGGCAATTAAGCCGGCATAAACCATTAAACGGCTTAATATTTCTAAGCCCAATACAAGTTTATATTTAATTTTATAATACCGGGCGGTGGTAAGATGCCTTTTTTTCTGGTAAAACCAGGGTTTAAATTTTTCCTCAGGAACGCTGTAGGTAAAAGTTTCGGGATGAAGGCTTATTTTTACATTGGCTTTGGTTGCATTATCGTTTACAAATAAATCATCATCGCCCGAGGCGAGGTGCAGGTGCCTCGTAAATCCTTTGTTTTTGAAAAAAAGTTCTTTCCTGTACGAAAGATTTCTACCAACACCCATATAAGGCAAACCTGTCATTGAAAATGTAAAATACTGCATGGCAATAAAAAGCGTATCAAACCTTATCAATTTGTTAAGAAATCCTATTCTGCTCATGTATGCCCCGTACCCCAGCACAAAACTGGTATTTTCGGTAAATTTCTCCTGCAAAAGGCCTAGCCACCTGGGAGAAGATACTTTACAATCTGCATCAATCAAAATAACCCAGTCGCTTTTAGCAGCCTTCAACCCTATTGAAACTGCAAGTTTTTTTGTATGCTTTAATTTTCCTGTCGAAGGAATGGTTGTAACATAAAGTCTGGAATATTCACCCTTTAAAATTTTCAGAACATCTTCAGTATCATCAGTAGAACCATCATTTACTACAATTACTTCATAATCAGGGTAATCCTGTGTTAAAAGCGCAGGAAGGAATTCTTTAAGATACCGGGCTTCGTTTTTTGCACATACAATAACCGAAACCGGACGTTTTTCAACCGGTGTTGATTCCTTTTCTTTGTGGAAAGCGATTCGCAAATAAAAAAAGAAATAATAAAAAATCTGTACTATTAATGCAATAAAGAAGGTAAGAAAAATTATTTTCTCTATAATTTCGAGATGAAGCAAATAGCTCATATAGATTACAATAGCGTTTGTTTATGGTTAGAAAATGGATTAACCGCTTCAAATTTAAATAAATAAATCATTTTTGAAGAATTGAACTGGTTTTTTAATCCACAAGTTTCAATTTAAGTATTTATATGCCAGCGATTTAAAAAAATTATAAACAGGCATTGTTCACTTTGTCAAATGCATTTGAATCGGGAATATTTCAGTTCCGAATTAGTTTTAAATATTTCTATTTGTTAAAGAACAATAAAACAGGTTGATTTGCTTAAGGTTAATAGTCAGGTTTTAAAATAAAATAACTACTTTCGCCATCCAAATTCAATTAATGATGCGAATTAAAAGTAAAACAATTTTATAGACGTAAAGTTCGCGAAGTATGCGCTGAGGGTCGAAAAGAATAAGGTAAATTAGTGGATCTCTGCGTTAAACTCCGCGGGTCTCTAAGGTAAATGATTGATTTTAAAGGATTATTTTCAACTCTTAATTCGTGTTAATATTATGAAGGGGCAAAGTATTTAAAATTCCTCAAAACCAAATGGAGTTCCAAATAGAAAAAACAGACATAGCATCATCTGCAAGGGCAGGAACAATAAGCACTGAAAGAGGTCATATTCAAACACCTATTTTTATGCCGGTTGGAACGGTTGGTTCTGTGAAAGGAATTCACCAAAACGAGTTGACCAACGACATCAAAGCCCAGATTATCCTTGGAAATACATATCATCTTTACCTTAGGCCCGGACTTGATACGCTGAAACAGGCAGGCGGATTGCATAAATTTATGAACTGGCAAAAACCAATATTAACCGATAGCGGCGGCTATCAGGTTTATTCGCTGGCCGCACAGCGAAAGCTTTCGGGCCAGGGTGCAGCTTTTAATTCGCATATTGATGGTTCAAAACATTTGTTTACGCCAGAATATGTTGTTGATATTCAGCGAATAATAGGCTCTGACATTATGATGGCTTTTGATGAATGTACCCCTTATCCCTGCGATTATAACTACGCGTCAAAATCGCTGGATTTAACACATGGCTGGCTTAAAAGAGGAATCAATCATTTTCTAGCTACAGAACCTTTGTACGGATTTTCGCAGACTTTTTTCCCAATTGTGCAGGGAAGTGTTTATAAAGAATTAAGGTTAAAATCGGCCGAAACAATTGCTTCATACCATGCCGGGGGAAATGCAATCGGTGGCTTGTCGGTAGGAGAGCCTGCCGAAGAAATGTATGCAATGATTGAAGTGGTAAACTCCATATTACCGGCTGATAAGCCCAGGTATCTGATGGGTGTGGGAACTCCGGCCAATATTTTAGAAGCCATTTCGTTAGGCATTGATATGTTCGATTGTGTAATGCCAACAAGGAACGGACGAAACGGAATGCTTTTCACAAAAAATGGAATTATAAACATTAAAAACGAAAAGTGGAAAAATGATTTTTCTCCGGTTGAAGAAGATGGCGCTTCATTTGTAGATTCTCTGTATTCAAAGGCTTATCTCAGGCATTTGGTGGTGGCCAATGAAAGACTGGCCGCACAAATTGCGAGCCTTCACAACCTTGCATTTTATTTATGGCTGGTTTCAGAAGCGCGTACTAAAATTATCTCCGGCGAATTTTGCAGTTGGAAAAACGTAATGGTTAAAACTTTAATGGAAAGATTGTAAAACATGATCGAAAAACTTTTTAAAAAAGCAGGCCTTAAAACCCTCGATATGTATATTATCAGGAAATTCCTGGGAACTTTCTTTTTTTCAATTACACTTCTTCTGGCAATAGTTATTGTATTTGATCTTTCTGAGAAAATGGAAGATTTTATGGAACATCAGGCTCCCTGGACCGCCGTTGTATTTAATTATTATTTTAATTTTCTTCCCTATTTTGCCATTCTTTTTATGCCCTTGTTTGTTTTTATCGCGGTAATTTTTTTTACATCAAAACTAACAAGCAATTCAGAAGTAGTGGCCATTCTCAGCAGTGGGGTAAGCTATCCCAGGCTTATGCGGCCCTATTTCATTTCTGCTCTTTTCCTTGCCATTTTTTCATTTGTACTCACAGGATACGTTATTCCACCCGCAAATAAAGTCAGGATAGCATTTGAAATGAAATATGTTGACGATGAACAGAGTTTTTCAAAAAAACATGTGCATAAACAGATTTCGCCCGGACAATTTGCCTATATCGAAACTTACGAAATGGCAAGAGATATTGGCTATCGTTTTTCGCTCGAGAAATTTGAAGACGACGAACTGGTTTCAAAACTCATTGCCGAAAGGGTTCAATGGGATTCTTTAGCCATGAAATGGAAAGTTTCTAATTACTATATCCGGAATTACAAAAAGGGCGGAATCCAGGAAATTAAGAAAGGTGTTTCGCTTGATACTGCCATCAATCTGCATCCCAAGGATTTTAAAATAGTTCTTAAATCCATCGAAACCCTCAACACCAGGGAGTTAGATGAATTTATAGATGAACAGCAAATGCGGGGCGATGACAACCTGGAATCATATAAAGTTGAGCGATACAGACGCCTGGCATTCCCATTTTCAACATTCATCCTTACTTTAATCGGGGTAAGCCTTTCAACAAGAAAAAGACGTGGCGGTACCGGATTAAACATTGCTGCAGGGATTGCCCTTAGCTTTATTTATATTTTGTTTATGCAGGTATTTACGGCACTTGCCAGGGCCAATTCAATGCCGTCGCTACTGGCTGTGTGGATTCCAAATATAATATTTTTTGTTATCGGCTTTGTCCTTTACCTGATGGCCCCAAAATAACATGTTGAAAGATATCTTTTTTTAAATCTCATTTCTTTATTTAGATCTGAATATTTAATTATTTTTGTTGCTGAAGAAATGTTTATTGACTATGAATGAAATTATTACTGAAAGTAAAGAAATAAAAAAATCGCTGAATTTTATCGAAGCTATTATTGAGCAGGATATAAAGGAAGGCAAAAATAGCGGTAAGGTTTATACCCGCTTTCCTCCTGAACCCAACGGATATCTTCACATCGGGCATGCCAAATCAATATGTTTGAATTTTGGTATGGCTCAAAAGTACAATGGCCTTTGTAATCTCCGGTTCGATGATACCAACCCTGTAAAAGAAGACATTGAATATGTTGATTCCATAATGGAAGATGTGAAATGGCTGGGATTTCAGTGGGAAGGGGAACCACGCTATGCTTCCGATTATTTTGAAATGTTGTATGATTTTGCTGTAAAACTTATCAAAAACGGAAGGGCTTATGTTTGTGAGCAAACAGCCGAACAAATAAAAGATTATAAAGGTACACCCAGCGAACCTGGCAGGGAAAGTCCCTGGCGAAACAGGAGTGTTGAAGAAAATCTCGATCTTTTTACCAGGATGCGAAATGGCGAATTTGAAGAAGGCAGGTATCTTTTAAGGGCTAAAATTGATATGTCGTCGCCTAATATGCACATGCGCGATCCCATTCTTTACAGGATAAAATTTGCTGAACACCACCGGACCGGAAATAAATGGTGCATCTATCCCATGTACGATTTTACGCATGGTCAGTCTGATTTCTTCGAAGGAATTACACATTCGCTTTGTACCCTTGAATTTGAAGTACACAGGCCATTATATAATTGGTTTCTCGACCAGTTAACTGACGGGGAATACCGTCCGCGACAAATTGAATTTGCCCGTTTAAATCTTACCTATACTGTAATGAGTAAAAGGAAACTTTTACAACTGGTACAGGAAAAATATGTTATGGCCTGGGACGATCCCAGGATGCCAACCATCTCAGGACTCAGGCGTCGTGGTTATACCCCAGAATCTATCCGTAACTTTTCCGAAAGAATCGGGATGAGCAAATTCGATGGAATTATTGATGTTGCTTTGCTCGAGCACAGTATAAGGGAAGATTTGAACAAGCGGGCCATCAGGGTAATGGGTGTGCTGGATCCACTTAAAGTGGTAATTACCAATTTTCCCGAAAATGAAGTGGAAATGCTTGAAGCGGTTAATAATCCTGAGGATGAAACCATGGGTAACAGAAGTGTTCCTTTTTCGCGTGAGATTTATATTGAACGCGAAGATTTTATGGAAATTCCGGAAAAAGGATTTTTCAGGCTGTCGCCCGGAACTGAAGTCAGGTTAAGATATGCCTATTTTATTAAATGCACCGGTGTTATTAAGGATGAAAGCGGTGAAATAACCACACTGCTTTGTACTTACGATAAAGATTCAAAAGGTGGTAAAGCACCCGATGGCAGAAAAGTAAAAGCCACGCTGCACTGGGTTTCTGTTCCTCATGCCCTGAATGCTGAAGTTAGGCTTTACGACAGGCTTTTTACTGTTGAAGAACCCGATAACAGTAAGGAAGGCAAAGACTTTAGAGAATTTCTGAATCCAGATTCGCTGAAATTTTTAAACAATGCCATGCTTGAACCTTATGTTTCAAATGCAAAACCAGGCGATAAATTTCAGTTCGAGCGCAAAGGCTATTTTTGTATGGACCGTGATTCAGCTCCCGGTAAACCGGTATTTAACAGGACAGTAACCCTGAAAGACAGCTGGGAAAAGCAGAAAGGGAAATAGCATAAAACCGTATGAAAATATTTTAAAGGCTGTTAAAAAAAACGCGTTCAGAACGAAATTTTAACAGCCTTTTTTTTATCACAAAATTATTGAAATGTGCAGCCAATAGTATAAAAAAACTCGACGAAGATTTTGTGGTTGAATTTCCCAAATTGGAAAAAGGGTATTATTCGGTTTTAATTAGAACCAAAAAACACCATAAAAAGTAAAATCAGGAGATATTTTCAGGTGTAACAGTTTCCTGTTTTGATTGGTTTTCCATTTCCCTGATGGCCTTGTCAGGATTTTTAAAAAACTTGCTGTGAAAAATGAGTATAATCAAAACCCCTGCGGTTATGGCTGCATCGGCAATGTTAAAAACCGGCCTGAAAAATATGAAGGGTTCATTGGCCATGATTGGAAACCAGTCGGGGTAACGTCCTTCAATAATTGGAAAGTAAAACATATCTACAACATCACCCCTGAGAAATTTGCCATAGCCACCTGATAATGGTAAAAATTCTGCTATACGTCCACCGCTGTTTCCGAAAATAAGGCCATACAATACACTGTCAATAATATTGCCAATAGCACCGGCAAGTATTAGTGCAAAACTCATCAGCAATCCTTTCGGGGCATTTCTTTTTGCCAGATTTATAAGATACCAGGCAATTCCTCCAACTGCAAGCATCCTGAACAAGGTGAGCGCTACTTTTCCTTTTTCTCCGCCAAATTTAAAACCAAATGCCATTCCCGGATTTTCAGTAAAAAGCAGAAAACCCCAGTTTCCAAATATAGGATGGATTTCGTTTAACCTGAAATTGGTTTTTACATAAAATTTTAAACCCTGGTCGAGAATTAAAATTACTACAACCAGGATTAAAGGCAATCTTAACTTTGAATTCATTCAGAAAAATGTCTCGTTTTTATTTCCCGAAAGGAATTATTTTTGATTTATCTTGGCCTCAATGCTTAAAGTAGCATGTGGAACAGCTTTCAATCTTTCTTTCGATATAAGTTTTCCTGTTTCGCGACAAATTCCATAGGTTTTATTTTCGATACGGATTAACGCGGATTCAAGGTGCTGGATAAATTTCTCCTGTCTTTGGGCCAATCGTCCCGCCTGCTCTTTTGAATAGACCGAGGCTCCTTCTTCAAGTACTTTAAAAGTAGGGGAAGTGTCAGTTGTATCATTGTCATCACCATGATTAATGGCATTTTTCAACATTTCATAATCGTGCTTGGCTTTATCGAGCTTCATTAATATAAGCTCTTTGAATTCTTCCAACTCCTCATCTGTATACCTAGTTTTTTCTACCATAACATTTTGTCTTTAAAAAGGTGACTCAAATAAATTAATTACGGAACCGACTACTTTTCTCTCCTTTATCCCTGATTTGTAGCTTAAAATGATGTTTTAGCCTTTTTTTTCTATATGGATTTTAGTTTGAATAGCATTGTCTATTTCCACAAATTTAGTGCCTGAATTATCAGAAACTTTGGGGATTAGATTCAATTCTCCTGCAAGGGTCTGAACAGATATATAGTCCTTATGTTCTCTGATAGCGTCATTAATTTCAGGGTGTTGTTCTATATTTAATACAATTTTATCAGTTACTTCAAATCCTAATTCTTTTCTTAAATTCTGAATCCGGTTAATAAATTCCCGGGCAATTCCTTCGAGCTTTAATGCTTCTGTAATTGTAACATCCAGTGCTACTGTAAGTTTCCCATTTGATGCCACCAACCACCCGGGTATATCCTGCGAGCTTATTTCTACTTCCGAAAGCTCTACTTCAATTACCTGGTTTTCGATGTTAAGTTGATAAACACCTTCTGTTTCTATTTTCCTTATATCAGACTGGCTGAATTTACTTATGGCATCGGCAATTGGTTTCATAAGTTTACCATGCTTTTTTCCAAGTACTTTAAAATCAGCTTTTATGTTCTTAACAAGAATTCCTGCATCCTCGGTCAAATATTCAACCTCCTTAACGTTTATTTCTGTCAGAATGATATCTTTTACCGATTCTATTTTTGCTTTATCTTCGGCATTCAAAACCGGGATCATTATTTTAGCCAAAGGTTGCCTTACCTTAATGTTTTTATGCCGGCGCAGACTTAAAACCATTGAAGATACCTGCTGTGCAATATTCATCCTTTCTTCAAGGGGTTTGTCTATTGCCGATGGGTTGCAAACCGGAAATTCAGAAATATGAACACTTGCTGATTTGTCACGATTTGTAACTGCATTCAAATTTATAAATACCTGGTCGGTGTAAAAAGGGGCAATAGGTGAAGCAAGCTTAACAATCGTTTCGAGACAGGTATAAAGGGTTTGGTACGCAGCAATTTTGTTTTTTGAATATTCGCCCCCCCAGAATCTTTTACGGTTTAAGCGTACATACCAATTGCTCAGGTTGTCGTTCACAAAATCCTGGATGGCCCTTCCTGCTTTTGTTGGTAAATAATTCTGGTAACTATCTTCCACTTCATTTATTAGCGAATTGAGCAACGATATAATCCATCTGTCAATTTCAGGTCTTTCAGCAAGCGGTATTTCAGCTTCTTTATAGCTGAAGCCATCAACATTTGCATAAAGCGTAAAAAAGGAATAAGTATTATAAAGTGTGCCGAAGAATTTCCGTTTCACTTCATCAACGCCCTGAATATCAAATTTCAGATTGTCCCAGGGCTGTGAATTGGTCATCATGTACCAGCGGAGGGGATCGGAACCGTAGTTGTCTATAGTTTCAAAAGGATCAACCGCATTTCCAAGTCTTTTCGACATTTTTTGGCCCTCTTTGTCCAAAACCAATCCGTTAGATATAATATTTTTAAACGATACCGAATCAAAAAGCATGGTAGCTATGGCATGCAGGGTATAAAACCAACCTCGTGTCTGGTCTACGCCTTCCGCGATAAAGTCGGCGGGAAAATATTTATCAAATTTGTCTTTGTTTTCAAAGGGATAATGTAATTGTGCATAAGGCATTGCCCCTGAATCGAACCAAACGTCGATTAAATCCGGTTCGCGGTACATGGGTTTTCCCGAAGGTGAAACCATTACAACTTCGTCTACATTTGGCTTGTGAAGGTCAAAAATATTGTAGTTGTCATCACTGAAATTCCCAATTTCAAAGCCGGCAAGAGGATTTTTAGCCATTATGCCTGCTTTTACAGCTTTTTCAGCCTCTGTTTTGAGCTCTTCCACTGATCCAATGCAGATTTCTTCTGCACCATCTTTTGTTCTCCAGATTGGCAATGGTGTTCCCCAAAATCTTGATCGGGAAAGGTTCCAATCCACAAGGTTTTCAAGCCAGCTGCCAAACCTTCCGGTTCCAGTTGATGCAGGTTTCCAGTTGATGGTATTGTTTAGTTCAGCCATTCTGTTTTTTAAAGCAGTGGTTTTTATAAACCATGAATCGAGTGGATAATAAAGCACCGGTTTGTCAGTTCTCCAGCAATGCGGATAGGAGTGCACGTATTTTTCGATTTTAAAAGCCTTGTTTTCTTTTTTCAGCTTAACGGCAATGTCAACATCCACCGTTGTATCTTCTTCGGTTAGGTTTTCGTCGTAGGCATTTTTTACATACCTTCCGCTGAATTCACCGGTTCCTTCCACAAACCTTCCATGTTTATCTACCAGGGTCAGTGAACCTATCCCGTTTTCCCTGCATACTTTATAATCGTCGGCACCGAAACTGGGTGCTGTATGTACAATTCCTGTACCGTCTTCGGTGGTTACAAAATCCCCACACACAACTTTAAAGGCGTCCCCATCAGTTGGTTGTTGGTAGGGCAAAAGCTGTTCATAGCTTATCCCTTTTAATTCTTTTCCTGGTATTTCAAGCAATACTTTGTATGGCAAATGCTTATCGCCGGTTTTATAACTTTCAAAAGGCAACTCCGCATCTTTGGTATTGAAAAGTGTATGCACCAAATCGCGCGCCATAATAAGGGTTACCGGTACACCTGTGTAAGGATTAAAAGTCCTGATTAATGAATATACAATTTCGGGCCCTACTGAAAGCGCTGTATTTGATAAAAGCGTCCAGGGTGTGGTTGTCCAGGCCAGAAAATAAACATCTGTATCTGTAATTCCGAAAAGTTTTTCAGATTTTTCGTTTCTTACAGCCTTAAACTGCGCCACGCAGGTGGTGTCCTTCACATCTTTATAGCACCCCGGCAGGTTGAGCTCGTGCGAACTGAGCCCTGTTCCGGCAGCAGGTGAATAGGGTTGAATGGTGTAACCTTTGTACAACAGTCCTTTTTTATAGAATTGCTTTAAAAGCCACCACAATGTCTCGATGTACCTGTTGTCATAGGTAATATACGGATTTTCCATATCTACCCAGTAACCCATTTTTTTTGTGATGTCTTCCCATAAGTCTGTATATTTCATTACTTCAGTCTTACAGGCTTCGTTATATTCTTTTACTGAAACTTTCTCGCCGATATCATCCTTGGTAATGCCGAGCATCTTTTCAACAGCCAGTTCAACAGGAAGTCCATGGGTATCCCAACCGGCTTTTCTTTCAACGTAATATCCTTTTAAAGTTTTGTACCTGCAAAAAATATCTTTAATGGTTCTTGCCATAACATGGTGAATACCAGGCTGTCCGTTGGCTGAAGGAGGGCCTTCGTAAAAAACAAATGAAGGTTTGCCTTCCCTGGTTTTAAGGCTAAGTTCAAAAGCATTGATTTTTTCCCAATGCGCTAAAACTTCCTCATTGACAAGTGCCAGATCAAAATTCTTGTATTCTTTAAATTTTGTACTCATTACTTTACTTAAAAGACCACTTTAAAAAAGATTTGCAAATATATGGCAGAGTTTTGTAATTACAAAGATTATATCAAATGAATCGTATAATTATGCTGTTTTTTAGTTATTTATGGTAAATTTTGAATCCCTGTGATAAAATAACCTATTATCTTCCTCAAAAAATTGTCCTGGTTTATTTTCCCTTTTTTACTTTTATAAAAATTTAAATACCTAATTGTATGAAGAAATATTTATTAATGCTTATTATCATTGGCATGATTGCCCAAATAGCTGTAGCCCAAAAATTTAAATACGGATATATTAATGCTGACAAGGTACTTTCCGAAATGCCAGAAATTGAAATGGCCAACAAAGAACTTGAAGGTTATGTAAAAGAGATTAACGATTACATTACCAAAAAAAATGATGAATACAGTAAAAAACTCGCCGATTTTCAGCAAAATGAAAAAACCATGAGCGAAATTATAAAAACAGATAAACAAGACGAACTAAATAAGCTGGCTGCAAGTATAAAGCAATTTCAGAATGAAGCTCAAAATACCATTAATAAAAAGAAACAGGACTTATACCAGTCGGCGATAATTAAACTCAAGGATGCCATAAGGGCAGTGGCAAAAGAATATGGTTACAGGTTCATTATCGACAACAGCAATGGTCAGCTTTTATTTTGTGAAGAAGAAGACAATGTGGATAACCTGGTAAGAAAAAAACTGGGAATTGTTAAATAAACCTGCCATTCAAATGGTTAAGTTTCCATAATAATTATCAAAGAGCCAGGCGATATTCGTTTATCAAAATATTAAAGGGTTTACCAACAAAAAAGCAGTTAATAATAAACAAGAAGACTGAGAGGCTTCCTTTTTTCACTATATTTGATTGAATTTGAATAATAAAGCAATATTTAAACGGGCAGGCCATGAAAAAAAAACTTATTCTATTTTTACTTATAGTACATTGTGGATCAATGATTTCGCAAGTTAATATGGCACAAGAAAGCATAAACTCTTTTTCGTTTAAGCTCTTTAACCAGCTTTATTCTAAAAACGAAAACTGTTTTTTCTCGCCTTATAGTGCTTTTGGCGCACTTTCGATGGTTTATACCGGGGCAAAAGGAGAAACAAAGCGTGATATTGAAAAAGCACTGGAAATTAAAAATGGAGAAGATTTTTTAACCGGATACAAATCACTTTCAGGGAATATTCAGCTCGACAGGGAAACCCGGCTTCTTTCATCCAATTCAATATGGTTGCAGAAAAGCCTGAAACTTGAAAAAGAATATTCAAAACTGGTAGATGAAAATTTTCAGGCAAAGTGTAAAAATGTTGATTTTACTAATCCACAGGACAGGGAGAAAACCAGAAATGAAATGAATGAACTTGTTGAAAAACATACCGCCGGAAACATTAAATCATTTTTAAAACCTGGTGTACTTGACGAATCTACCAGTATGGTTTTAATAAATGCGGTTTATTTTAAAGCAAACTGGCAGGTTGAATTTTCTGAAAAAGAAACCTCACAGGCCAGGTTCCTTAGTGCCAAAGGCGATTCAGTAGATTGCCGGATGATGAAAACCAATCTTAAAACAAAGTATTTTGAAGATGGTTTTGCACAATGGCTTGAAATTCCTTACGAGAACAACAAAGTTTCCATGATTGTAATACTTCCCAAAGATTCTTCCAAAACCGAAGTTAAGGATGTGAATTTGGAGTACTTAACAGGTTCGCTCAAAGCTATGACAATGAAAGAAGTTGATCTTCATCTGCCTGCATTTAAATTAAGTGTGGATTATGAATTTTCTGATCCATTAAAAAAGATAGGGCTTAAATCTGCTTTTGAACCTGGGGCCGATTTTTCAGGAATTGTTGGTAAAAAAGACCTGGTATTGAATAAAATATTGCACAAGTCTGTTATTGAAGTAAATGAAAAGGGAACAGAAGCCAGCTCATCAACAGCAGTAATAGCAATGAGATCCACCAAGTTGCCTTCGCAGGGTCCGGTTGTTTTCAGGGCCGACCACCCTTTTGTATTTATAATACGTGATAATAATTCAAATGTCAACCTGTTTATAGGCTATCTGGCAAATCCAAATTAGGATTTAGCGGTATTATTCTTCGAAATTGCTGTTTATCAAATCAGTATCATGCCTGAACCTTTCAGTTAGTTCGGTTGTAAACCGTTCAATTGTTTTTGTTTCAAGTTCTGATGAATTGCTGGCACGGGCCACCGCTTCGAGTATTTCAACAAGAAACTTATATTCCGGATCAGGTCCATTCTGATGGCAAATACTTAGTACCCTTTTGTATAAATACTCCGGATCGTGGTGTTTATCGGTTTCGTAATTAAACGACCATTCTATATCTGCTGCCCAGGGGTGACTTTTTATTATATCATGTAAGGCCTGTTTTTCTTCTTTCTGGATAATACCATCGGCAATGGCCACAACATAAACAAGTTCACCAAAAGCCTCGAAAAGTTTTTCTTTATTGTTCATATCAGCAGTGTTTTAATTCAGGTTTTTTTGAACGAGTCCGGCAAACTTTTCAAACGAACGATCGTAGGTGCGCTCAACATTATCCGGAAAGCAGCATGCTGGTAACTCCCTCATCCTCAAATGGTATTGGAGGCAATCGCAACAAAGCCCTTTTCGGGAGCAAGGTTCATAGGTACAATTGCAGTTAACGCGGTTTTTTTCTTTTTTACATTCCATAATTCCTCAGGGTTTGGTTTAATTTTGAATTAATGTAAAGGTGGATTATTTTTCCGGTTTTAACAAAATTACAAAATACCTGGCGAAAATCTAAAAAATTAATTGATAAGCGTTTAGTACCACTAAATAAAAAAAAAGCCGGTAAAACCGGCAATCTTAATTCTACTTTTTTTAATCCAGTTCCATCATCACGTATCCTTTCGGGATAACCTGCCCGGCTGCTACTTTTATGGTTTTAACCACAGCATTCCGGGGACAAAGAATTTTATTCTGCATTTTCATCGATTCGAGAACCAGCAGGCTGTCTCCCTCCTTTACTTTCTGGCCTTTCCGCACCAATACAGTTACAACAGTGCCCGGTATTATGGATGTTATAAGCTTGTCATCAGGTGTAATCCATTTGTCGCGGCTTTCGAACTTAGGTGTAAGGTAAGTCCGATAACGGGTTCCCTCAATGACTAGGGTTCTGCACCTGGTTTTTTTCAGGTCCTTGTTTTCATCCAACGGTGAAGTATTGTTATTTTTTTCCATTTTTTCAGTTATTACGAATTTGGCAAATAAGGTTATTCGGGTTACCCGGCCTAAAATGGCGGAATCCCGTGTTTCCTCTGGGGTATTGGCACTTCCTTGTTTTTCGACACTTCAATGGCATGAAGCAGCAATTTACGGGTTTCTTCCGGTTCAATCACCGAATCAACATAGCCCTTTGCAGCAGCTACATAAGGATTGGCAAATTTGGCCTTGTATTCCTTAACCTTTTGTTTGCGCATTTTATCAGGATCTTCTGCTTCTATAATTTCTTTCCTGAAAATTATATTGGCTGCCCCTTCCGGACCCATTACCGCAATTTCGGCCCCTGGCCATGCAAAAACAAAATCGGCTCTTAAATGCCTGCTGTTCATGGCTATATAACCTCCGCCATATGCTTTTCGAAGTATAACGCTTATTTTGGGAACAGAGGCTTCACTGTAAGCATAAAGCATTTTTGCACCATGCCTTATAACACCGGCATGTTCCTGGTCAACACCGGGCAAATAACCGGGTAAATCTACCAGTGTTATAATTGGAATATTGAAAGAATCGCAATACCTGATGAACCTGGCTGCTTTGTCTGAAGAATCCACATCAAGCACACCGGCAAGTACCATGGGCTGGTTGCATACAAATCCAACAGTTTCGCCACCCATGCGGCCAAAACCAATAACTATATTTGCTGCCCAGAGTTCCTGAATTTCAAAAAAATCGGAATCGTCAACCAGGGCACGCACTACGTCGCGCACATCGTAAGGTTGTTTTGGATCTTCAGGCACTATTTCACCTATTTTAAATGATTTTTTAGGCTCCTTGGGCTGAAATGCCAACGCTTTGCGTTTGTTGTTCCATGGAATAAATGTAATCAGCTTTTTAATCTGCTCGAAGCATTCTTTTTCACTTTCGGCAAAAAAATGGGCATTTCCTGTTTTCTGGCAGTGTACTTTGGCACCACCGAGGTCTTCCATGCTTATTTCTTCTCCAAGTACAGTTTTTATTACTTCAGGTCCGGTAATAAACATTTTGGATATTTTGTCTACCACAAAAACAAAATCGGTAAGGGCAGGAGAATAAACAGCACCCCCCGCGCATGGGCCAAGAATCACAGAAATCTGTGGAATTACGCCCGACGAAAGTGTGTTTCTGTAAAATATTTCGCCATAACCGGCCAGTGAATTTACGCCTTCCTGTATCCTGGCTCCTCCTGAATCATTAATTCCTATAAGCGGCATCTGCATTTTCATGGCATAATCCATTATTTTGGTAATCTTACGCGCATGCATCAAACCCAATGAACCCCCTGCCACAGTAAAGTCCTGTGCATAGATTGCTATTGGTGCCCCATAAATAGTTCCGGTTCCAATGATAACCCCGTCGCCATGAAGTACTTTTTTGTCCATATCAAAATCCGTTGCCGAATGTTCAACAAATAAATCGTACTCGTGAAACGAATTTTTATCAAGTATGGAAACAATTCTTTCGCGGGCTGTGAGTTTTCCCATTGCAACCTGCTTTTCAATAGCTTTTTCTCCGCCGCCAAGCAATACCTGTTCCCTTTTTTTCTGTAGTTCAAGAATTTTTTTCTTTTGAGCCATAATTGGATAATTAGTTAGCTGTTTATTAAAATTAAGACCTTTTTGTCCGCTAATTTACGAAATTCAGTGCAACATTACTAAAACCATTCCTAATAAAAAAGTGCATGAAATCATCATTATTGTAATTGCAAGATATTCAAACGTTTACTAAATTATGTTTAAGAACACCCAGATTATGGGTTTGGATCCCATTTTCATGCCGCAAGTGCATCAAAGCACCAATTTGCAGCAAATAGGCTGTTGATTCTTTTTGATTTGGTGGCATAAAACAGGCAAATTTTTAACATGCATGCACAAATGCACCCATCATTGCACATTTGGATTTTATGATAATAGTTCTGCTCAATTTATAGATAAGGTGTTTATGCAAAATATTTTAGAGATAGTTGCTGAAATCAGCCAAAAGAGCAGTACCCATAATTATTTAATTTAAAAATTTATACCTTTGAATGTAATGGTATGGAAAATGAATTCACCTGAAATTAAAGCGTTTATTAAAGAATACAGTTATCTTTTCTGGTATACTCCTGAAGAAGAAAAAGAAAACATCAGTAATGAATTATTGATAGAAACAATTCTGAACTATGGAGATATGGATGCTGTAAAAAAACTTTTTAAAGTGATGGGTATAAAAAATGTTGCAAATACTTTTTTCGGATTGAAAGGAAGGAAGAAACTAAATATTTATCCTGAAATCTATAACTTTTTTTCTCTCTACTTTAAGCGTTATGCATAAAGAAGTTTAACCCATAATCAATTACAGTTGCTGCCATTCCTCTCGGGCTTCAAAGGTGAGTTTTACCTGGTAGGAAGGACTGCTATTGCCTTACACATTGGGCATCGTAGATCAATTGATTTTGATTTATTTAAGGAGAAAAACCTGAATATTAAAAAAATATTGGAAAAGTTAAGCGAAACCAGTTTTCAGTATATCATTACAAGGAGAGTTTTTGAACAATTGAATTTAGTGATTAACAATGTGAAGCTAACATTTTTTCAATATCCATATTCTATTCTTTCAAATTGCGAATTTGAAAAAACACTTAAATTGCCTGATTTACTTACTTTGGCGGCAATGAAAGCATTTGCACCTGGCAGAAGGGCCAAATGGAAAGATTATGTTGATTGATACTTCATTTTGAAGGATTATTATTCTATTGTACAGATTACGCAAAGAGCCAATATCCTGTTTAAAGATCAATTTTCAGAGAAATTATTCAGGGCCCAGCTTAGTTTTTTTGAGGATATTGATTATTCTGAAAAAGTTGAATTTCTTAATAACCCTGTCAACGAGCAGGAGATTAAAAAATTTTTGGTGGATAAGGCAACAAGTTTTTAATCCATGTTATTGAGAATTAAATTTGGTTTAAACACTGATAATGAAGGGATAAAACCAAACGCTCTGATGAAATGGTTTAGAATTTCGTCAAAGAAACCCTGCCTGATATTTACACTTATAATATTAACAGGTCCGAAATTTACAATGTAAACCCTTGTTTAATGCTGGTTTAATAAGTTCTGATATTTCTTCTTCTAAAGCACAAAACACCAATTACCACAAAAACTAATCCTATTTTAGTGGCTTTTAGTGCCTTAGTGTTTTAGTGGCAAAAAAAAAATTATATCTACTTTTATTATATAATCCCTGGATATAAATACGTGTCCCTTACCATCACATGTGCTGAGCCCTGTCGAAGCAAATATTTCCTAACAGAGTCACCTTGGAAAGATTGGCATCTTGTGGCAGTAGCACCCATAAGGCATTCGGGGGACAAATCATATTTTTTCTGGTGCTAAGTAGTTGTATTTTATTGATTTACCACTTAGCACACTCAGGGCTGAACCGTGTTTTCTTTCTGTCATAATTTTGGTATAGTAAGGAGATTATGTAAGAATTGATTTTTAGAAAAGGATAATAATTCCCACTTGCAATAGCAAAAAAAAACAAATTCTCCCATTAGTAATGGAAGAAAATGTTTTACATTTGTAAAAAAGTCAGTTATGTTGGCACAGGATTTACTGGAAGAAGTTGTTTTTGAACAATCCATAAACTTTATAAATAAAAGCCCGGGGATTGAACGTGAAATTGATATACAATCCATGGCAAAAAACCATTTGATATCTATCATAACTGGTGTACGGCGTTGTGGAAAATCAACGCTCATGCGGCAGATTGCGCAGCTTTATAATGAATATTATTATGTTAACTTTGATGATGAAAGGCTGAACAACTTCGGCCTTGATGATTTCAGGCTCTTAATGCTTGTTTTTCAGAAAAAACTGTTATCAAAAGTTATTTTTCTTGATGAAATACAACTTATCGAAGGCTGGGAAAAATTTGTCAGGCGTATATTCGACGAAGGATATAAAGTATATATTACCGGAAGCAATGCCCGGCTTTTAAGTTCTGAGCTTGCCACTCACCTTACCGGAAGGTATCATAAAATTGAATTGTATCCATTTTCGTTTAAGGAATTCCTGAAATTTAAAAATTTTGAATATAACCAACCCACCAGTTATAACAAGTCGCAATTGCTCTTACATTTAGATGATTATTTAACCAATGGTGGTTTTCCGGATTATTTGCAACTCAAAAACAAAGAGTTTCTACAAACAGTTTATAACGATATTATTTACAGGGATTTGATTGTAAGGTTCGGGATAAAAAATGGCAAAGCATTTAAACAGTTGTCTAATTATTTGTTTTCAGTTTTTACGAAAGAAATAAGTTATAATTCGCTTACCAAACTTTTTAAAATCAGCAGTTCCACATCAATTGCCGATTATATTGATTACCTGCAGCAGGCTTATTTGGTTTTTGAATGTTATAAATTCGATTATTCGTTAAAAAAACAAATAACGTACAATAAAAAAGTATATGTTATTGACAATGGTATGCGGAGCGCGATTGCATTTACGTTTTCAGGTGATTTTGGGCAAAACCTTGAAAACATGGTTTATCTTGAACTAAAACGCAGGCAAAAAACAGTTTACTTTTATCGCTCGGGCGAAAATTTTGAAGTTGATTTTGTAGTTTATGATCAAACCATAGAATTGATACAAGTTTGCTATTCCTTGTCGGATTTTTATACCGCCGATAGGGAAAAACGGGCATTAATAAAAGCGATGGATGAACTGAACATTAAAAAAGCAAGTATTATAACCTACAACGAAGAAAATACTTTTACCGAAGGCGAAAAAGAATTTATAGTGCTTCCGGTATGGAAATTTTTAATTCAATAATTAAAAAGAATTAAACCCTAAATTGTCATTATATATTAGTGGCTTTTAGTGCCTTGGTGTTTTAGTGGCAAAAGAATCCTCCTTTCCAGCCACCAAATCACAAAAACACCAAATATCACCAAAAGCGTTTCATTATTTAGTGTACTTTAGTGCCTAGGTGTTTTAGTGGCAATAAAAAAAAATTATATCTACTTTTGTTATATAATCTCTGGATATAAATAAGTGTCCCTTACCATCACTTGCGCTGAGCCCTGTCGAAGCGTCAAACCAGAACCTTTGCCGGGCCCTGTCGAAGCCAACCTTATACGATATTAAGCTTGAATTTTATCTGGGCGGAATTGCCGGTTATTATCGTAAAAAACTGAAATATACGATGGTATTTGTAGAAAAAAACTTTGTAACTTTGTTAAAAAAGTGATTATGCAGTATAATTTGGATGTTAATCTATTTAAAAAGAATCCTGAACTTTTCTTTATGAAATTAACGCAGGAAGAGGAGAAAGAGTTTTTTAGCTTTCTCGAATATTTTATTTATAAGCATGATATTAAATTAGAAAGGGAAAATATTAAGAAATATTCGATTGAAGATATTTTACCAAAACAGGTAAATGAATTTGAACCATTAAGCAGGGAAGAAATTTATGCAAGATAAGGTTTTTGTAGACTCAAATATCTGGCTTTATGCTTTTATGGATGGTGTTTCACCAAAAAAACAAATTGCCGTTGAATTAGTTACAAAAAATGATGTTGTATTAAATACCCAGGTGGTAAACGAAATTTGCGTTAACCTGATAAAAAAGGCAAATTATTCAGATCTGGACGTTTTAACCCTGTTGAGAAATTTAAAAGATAACCACGATATTTCTGAGCTATATTTTAACACCTTGATTCTGGGTACTGAATTAAGGATTAAATATAAAACTTCAATCTGGGACAGCCTGATTATAGCCTCAGCCCTCCAAAACAATTGTGCAATTTTGTATACCGAAGACATGCAGCACAATCAGGTTATTGAAAACTCCTTAACTATTATCAATCCATTTTTATAATTAAAATCAATATTGTCCGCTTAAATTACAATTTGCTCCAGAGGAGCAAAATAGAGATCGGAAATTGTTGAAAGAAAGATTATTTCGCCCCGGCCGGGGTGAGACAATCGTGGGGAATTATCTTTATTACCACAAAAACTCATTATATTTTAGTGACTTTTAGTGCCTTGGAGTTTTAGTGGCAAAAGAATCCTCCTTTCCAGCCACCAAATCACAAAAACACCAAATATCACCAAAAGCGTTTCATTATTTAGTGTACTTTAGTGCCTTGGTGTTTTAGTGGCAATAAAAAAAAATTATATCTACTTTTGTTATATAATCTCTGAATATAAACACGTGTCCGGTACCATCACTTGCGCTGAGCCCTGTCGAAGCGTCAAACCCGAACCTTTGCCGGGCCCTGTCGAAGCCAACCATATACGATATTAAGCTTGAATTTTATCAGGGCGGAATTGCCGGTTATTATCGTAAAAAACTGAAATATACGATGCTATTTGTAGAAAAAAACTTTGTAACTTTGTTAAAAAAACAATTATGCAACAAATATTTGATATCAATCTGATTAAAGAAAACCCTCAACTGTTCTTCTCAAATTTACCTAAAAACGCTGAGGTTGAAATAGTTGAATTTCTTAGATTTATTTTTTATAAATACAACATAAGTTTCGACCCCGAAAGTGTAAAAAAAAGTGTATCGCATGAAAATAAAGATGAAAAGGTGGTTCTAAAAAACTTAATGGAAGAGTTTGCATCGCTTCGTAACGGATTACCAATTGATTATAAATTTGATAGACACGAGGCAAATGAGCGATAAAAAGATTTTTATTGATACTAACATTATAATTTATCTGGTAAAAGACAATACAGGAAAAGCAGAGTTAATTGCATCAAAAATTATTGAGAAAGCAGATTTTTACATATCTGTCCAGGTACTAAATGAGTTTTGCAATATTGCTTTAAAAAAACTTGATTTTACTTATTCAAATATATTATTTATAATCAATAAGTTTACTGAAAATTTCGTAATAATGTCTATTGATGTTTCAACAATAAAATTAGCATTACAAATCAAAGAAAAATATTCCTTTTCTTATTATGACAGCCTGATTGTTGCATCAGCATTGGAAAATAAATGTTCAATACTTTATACCGAAGACATGCATCACAATCAGGTTATTGAAAACTCCTTAACTATTATCAATCCATTTTTATAATTAAAATCAATATTGTCCGCTTAAATTACAATTTGCTCCAAAGGACCAAAATTGAGATAGTAAATTGTTGAAAGAAAGATTATTTTGCCCCGGCCGGGGTGAGACAATCGTGGGGAATTATCTTTATTACCACAAAAACTCATTATATTTTAGTGACTTTTAGTGCCTTGGTGTTTTAGTGGCAATAAAAAAAAATTATATCTACTTTTGTTATATAATCTCTGAATATAAATAAGTGTCCGACACTATCATTAAACTCGAACCTGTGCTGAGCCCTGTCGAAGCAAATATTTTAAAACAATACCGCCTGGGACAGGTGGGTACATGGCGGCTGAGCTTAGCCGAAGCCCAGACCCTGCGTGGCAAAGAAGACCCTACCCTTAAAATTGGGCAGACTAACCAAATTAACCTACAACCCGCAATATTAAATGGATTATAAAGATTTTAAACATATTGTAGAACCAGGCGAATCAGAAAAAATTGAATTCAAAAGCAGTTTTAACCATGAGCTTATTGAAACAATTGTTGCATTTTCTAATTCAACAGGAGGGAAAATAATTGTAGGGATAAATCAGAAAAAAGAGTTTATCGGACTTGTAGTTAACGATGAAACTGTGCAAAACTGGGTTAATGAAATAAAAACAAAAACCTCCCCTCAAATTATCCCCGATGTAGAAATTCTTGAATTTGAAAATAAAAAATACCTTATTTTCAGCGTTCAGGAATATCCAATAAAACCTGTTGCTACAAGGGGAAAATACTTTAAGCGACGTGCCAATTCTAATCATTTGCTTAATACTTCAGAAGTTGTAAACCTTCATTTACAATCGTTTAATACCAGCTAGGATTACCATATAAACAATCAATTCAAACTGGAGGATATCTCCTTTGACAAAGTGCAACAAGCTATTGATGCAATAAATTCAAGAGGGGGCAAAATTACAGATGATCCGCTTACTTTTCTATTAAAGAATGATCTGGTGCGTGATAGGAGAATATCTAATGCGGCTTACTTTTTATTTTCCAGCCGGGATACGGTACTCACTACCATAGAATTGGGCAGGTTTCAAACAGATATTATTATAAAGGACAGTGTCCGATCAAAATCAGATGTCCTGACTCAAATTGATGAAGTACTGAATTTTGTCAGGAAACATATAAATAAAGAGATTATTATAACCGGTGAAGCCCGAAACACGGAAAGATGGCAATACCCCATGGAAGCAATCAGGGAAATTGTTTTGAACATGATTGTGCATCGCGATTACAGATCCTCTTCGGATTCTATTGTAAAAATTTACAACAATAAAATTGAATTTTACAACCCGGGACCATTGCCAGAAAACATTAAAGTTGAAAATTTGCTTTCACACAACTATAAATCTACACCAAGGAACAGATTAATTGCCGATTTTTTCAAAAACATGGGGCTTATTGAAAAATATGGTTCCGGTATACAACGTATAGTCAACTATTTTAAGGAAGCCGGGCAGCCCATCCCCGATTTTAGAAATATCTCTGATGGATTTCAGGTAACTGTTTTTACCGATATTTCTGAAAAGGTCACTGAAAAGGTCACTGAAAAGGTCACTGAAAAGGTCACTGAAAATCAGAGTAAAATTATAGAATTAATAACTCAGAATTCGAAAATAACAAGTAGGGAACTATCTGAGATGATAGGAATTTCAGAACGGAAAATAAAAGAAAATTTAAAAAAACTAAAAAATCTGGGAATTATTAAGCGCATTGGCCCCGACAAAGGCGGCCACTGGGAAATTATCAAAAATTAAAACAATTGATTTAACTTTGTACCGTTTATTTACCTGATAAAAATTAAGCAGTGCCGGAAACTATCGTCAAACTCGAACTTGTGCTGAGCCCTGTCGAAGCAAATATTTCCAAACAATACCGCCTGGGACAGGTAGGCACACAGACCCTGCGTGGCGATTTCCAGCCACCAGGACTGAGCGAAGTTGAAGTCTGGTGGCACCGCCTGCGTGGCAAGTAAGACCCTACTTTAAAAATTGGACAAACCAATCAACTAAAACGCGGCTTCGAGAGCTGATACAGTGAGCTTGTCGAACTGCTCAGCCGGCAGAACTGGAAACTCGCAACTCCAAACTTCAAAATCCAAACTTGAAACTGATTACGTCTGGGCACTCAAAGACATCAAACTGGAGGTAAAACAAGGCGAAATACCGGGTGGCAAAGATAAAAACGGCGCAGGAAAATAAACCCTTTTAAAATTCAACGTGAAAACAGCAAGTCCCATTGCAGTGAAAATAAAAATACTGATAGGTAAAATTACTATGCTGTTATAAGTATAATTGACAAAAGATTAATTGTTTTGTAAGATTATTGTAGTTTTGTAAATTTGAGAAAAATTAAGATCATGGACCCAACATATATTACTAATCAGCAGCAAGATTTGCAAATGCTAATTTGGCAATCTGTTTCGAAACTAGATAAATATCAACAAATTAAATTGCTTGAATTTATTAATTCATTGAGTTTAAATATGAAAGAAACAAATAAATTGTTAAAATATGTTGGTTGCATTTCAAAAGAAGAATTAAAGTTGATGAAATCTGCAATTGCGGATTGCGAAAAGATAGACCACAATGAATGGTAATTATTTACTGGACACTAATATTGTTATTGCCTTATTTGATAAGGATAAAAATGTGGTTAAACATATTCAAAAAGCAGAGAGTATCCATATACCAGCTATTGTAATTGGCGAATTGCATTATGGTGCATATAATTCAACAAAGCAAAAGGAAAATATTGAAAAACTGAATCAATTTCAAAATGATGCCAGCATTTTGGATTGTGACGCTTCTACAGGAAATCATTACGGACAAATCAAAAAGGAGTTAAAAGACAAAGGAAGTCCAATACCTGAAAATGATATTTGGATAGCTGCATTGGCCAAACAGCATGATTTGGAATTGGTAAGCAGAGATAAACATTTTGAAAAAATAGATAATCTCAAATTGACAAAATGGTGAATAAGATAAATAACAATAACTAATACGGTAAAAATAATCTTCACTTTAATTTTTGGTCAACGCTATAAAATCTAAGCTGTAATTTGTTGCCGCATTTTATTTCTAATGACTAATTTCCAATTTCCAACATGTCCGACACCATCACTTGCGCTGAGCCCTGTCGAAGTAAGCATATCCAAACAACACCAACTTAGTCGGATTGGCACCAGGTAATTAAGAAATCTCTACCACAAAGTAACTCAAAGTACCTCACAAAGTACCACAATGGAAATCACACTATGATTAACAACCGCCCCTCATTAAACCTGCCTCCTATTTACGCAGTAGAGAGGAGGTGCCGATGGCGGTGGTGAGTCAAAAACTAATATATTCTATTTTCTACTTTTCCCTTTTATCTTTTTACTTAAATTGAAACTTTTATCTTTTTTACTCCGGCTAGGCTCAACATAAAACTTTTGTCTTTTTACTTGAATTGAAACTTTTATCTTTATACTTTTGCCTTTTATCTTATGCCATGTCCGACACCATCACTTGCGCTGAGCCCTGTCGAAGCGTCAAACCCGAACCAGTGCTGAGCCATGTCGAAGTAAGCATATCCAAACAACACCAACTTAGTCGGATTGGCAACAGGTAATTAAGAAATCTCTACCACAAAGTAACTCAAAGTGCCTCACAAAGTACCACAAAGGAAATCACAATATGATTAACAACCGCCCCTCATTAAACCTGCCTCCTCTTTATGCAGTAGAGAGGATGTGCCGATGGCGGAGGTGAGTCAAAAACTAATATATTCTATTTTCTACTTTTCCCTTTTATCTTTTTACTTAAATTGTAACTTTTATCTTTTTTACTCCGGCTAGGCTCAGCATAAAACTTTTGTCTTTTTACTTGAATTGAAACTTTTATCTTTATACTTTTGCCTTTTATCTTATGCCATGTCCGACACCATCATCAAACTCGAAAATATCTCCAAACAATACCGCCTGGGACAGGTTGGCACACAGACCCTGCGTGGCGATTTTCAGCGTTGGTGGCACCGCCTGCGTGGCAAAGAAGACCCTACTTTAAAAATAGGACAAACAAATGCACTTCATCTAAAATCTAAAATCTCTAATTTAGAATCTGATTACGTTTGGGCTTTGCGTGATATTAACCTCGAAGTAAAGCGTGGCGAAGTATTAGGCATTATTGGTAAAAACGGTGCAGGAAAATCAACCCTTTTAAAATTGCTATCGCGGGTTACAAGTCCTACCACAGGGCAGATAAAAGTGAAAGGGCGCATTGCCAGTCTTTTAGAAGTGGGTACCGGTTTCCACCCGGATTTAACAGGCCGCGAAAACATATTTTTAAACGGCGCCATCCTGGGCATGACAAAAAGCGAAATTAAAGGCAAGTTTGATGAAATTGTGGATTTTGCCGGTGTGGCCAAATACATTGATACACCTGTAAAACGCTACAGCAGTGGCATGTATGTGCGCCTGGCCTTTGCCGTGGCCGCCCATTTAGAGCCTGATATTTTGGTAGTAGATGAAGTACTGGCCGTGGGCGATGCCGAATTCCAGAAAAAAGCCATTGGCAAAATGCAGGACATCTCCACCGGGCATGGCAGAACGGTGTTGTTTGTGAGTCATAATATGCCAAGTGTTAAAGCCTTGTGTTCGAAAGCGGTTTTAATGGAAAATGGACAAATAATTGAACATGGTGAAACTGATATTATTATAAGGAATTATTTAGTTGGTGGTTTTGATTTGAAAAACTTTAAGAAAAGTGAAAAGACACCTATTGTTAAATCAAATGAAATTGAATTATATGAGATTGGAGTAAAAGCAAAGAACAAGGCATATGATGATATAATTACTTTAGAAGATGAAATTGAATTCAATGCAAAGTATTTTCAAAAGATTGCTGAAAAAGAAATTTACTTAGTTATAGTTTTAAAGGATGAATTAGGAAATCCAATTTTCTCGAATGGATCCTGGCAAGATTTTAACAATAAAGAGTTAGGTAATTTTGAAGTGAAGACCATATTTCCAAATAATTTTTTTAACTGGGGATCTATTTTTCTTGATTTATATTTTATCGAAAATAGGAAGAATTCAATAATAATTGAAAAAGACATACTATCCTTCACCATTTCAAATGATAAAAAGGAAATTGGAGAATGGATGGGAAGAGAGCCTGGTCCAATACACCCAAAACTTACATGGATTAAAGAAAAATACAATAATGTATAGCTTACTTAAAAAAATTACGCCTGCGTTTATTAAAAAATGTTTTAGAGTTTTTTTTAATAATTATTTAAAAAATACGAAACAAAGTGCTTCAAGGAATTTTCACTGTCCTGTCTGTCAAAACAGTGTTGAAAGTTTTTTAAGATTAGATGAATTATATTTGCAAAAATTCGATAAACATGGGTTTATACATTCAATATTTTTGTTCGAAACTTTAAATATTTTTAATTACTCATGCCCTTTTTGTGGTGCAGCAGATAGAGATCGGCTTTATGCTCTGTTTTTAAAAAAGAAATTAAATAAAATTAATCAACTGAAAACCTATAAATTTATTGATTTTGCGCCTGCCCCAGCATTATCCAATTTGATTAGAAGTTATTCTTTTCTAAACTATCGTTCAGCTGATTTGTTTATGAAGGGTGTTGACGATATTGCAGATTTAACAGATTTAAATATATATGATGATTCCACAATTGATTTTTTCATTTGTTCGCATATATTAGAGCACATACAGGATGATATTAAAGCAATTTCTGAATTATATAGGATATTAAAAGATGGTGGATGGGGAATTTTAATGGTGCCAATTTTGCTTAATTTAAAAGAAATATATGAGAATCCTGAAATTGTTTCAGAAGAGGAGCGATGGAAACATTTTGGACAGAATGATCATGTTAGAATCTATTCAAAACAAGGGTTTATTAACAGGGTTAAATCAGTTGGATTTAAGATAGAGGAATTTGGAGAAAATTATTTTGGAAAAGAGGTTTTCGATAAATCTGGTATACAGAATCGTTCAGTACTTTATATTGTGTCAAAATGAAGTCTATTTACGTCACACAGCCATTTATACCATCATTAAGTGAATTTAATGAATACCTCCAAAAAATCTGGGACAGCAAATGGCTCACCAACAATGGTCAGTTCCATCAGCAGCTGGAAAAAGAACTGGCTGAATTTCTGGGTGTACCTTATATTTGTTTGTTTTCGAACGGGGCGCTGGCCCTGATAACTGCACTACAATGTTTGAGAATAACCGGTGAGGTCATCACCACCCCTTTCAGTTTTGTAGCCACTACCCACTCTCTCTGGTGGAACAATATCAAACCGGTATTTGCAGATATTGATCCTGTATTTGGAAATTTAAACCCCACTTGTATCGAAGCAGCCATTACCCCACAAACCACGGCTATCATGCCTGTGCATGTATATGGCAATCCGTGTGAACATGAAAAGATAAATAAAATAGCCCAGACTTACGGTTTGAAAGTGATTTACGATGCGGCCCATGCCTTTCATGTAAAAAAAGAAGGGCATAGCATTCTTAACTGGGGAGATCTTTCAATTCTTAGTTTTCATGCCACCAAGGTTTTTAGTACCTTCGAAGGTGGAGCCATTATTTGCCATGATTTAACCACCAAAAAACGATTGGATGATTTGAAAAACTTTGGCATACACGATGAGGTAACCGTGGTGGCTCCGGGTATCAATGCCAAAATGAACGAAGTGCAGGCAGCTTTTGGACTACTTCAGCTTAAATACATCGATCAGCTGATTGCTGAAAGGAAGCAAATAACGGAACTTTATCGCCGGCTATTAAAAGATGTGGAAGGAATCAGGGTCATGCCGGATATTGAAGGAGTAGAGCACAATTATTCATATTTCCCGGTTTTTGTAGATGATTCTTATCCTGTGAGCCGTGATCAGTTGTACGAGAATTTAAAATTGAAAAATATTTTCAGCCGGCGTTATTTTTATCCCCTGATATCGGATTTCTCAACTTACAGGGGACTGCCAAGTTCCAATCCTGCTAATTTGCCCGTTGCATCAAAAATAGCCGGAAAGGTGCTTTGTCTCCCCATTTATCCGGGTTTGGAATTGGAAACAGTTGAACTGATCTGTCAATTAATTAAGAATTAGATGAATTCGTTTTATTCCATTGAAGAATTGAAACAGCTGGGATTAAAATCCTTTGGTAAAAATGTATTGGTTAGTAGAAAGGCGTCCATTTATAGTCCCGGGAAAATAGAAATGGGTGACCATGTGCGTATTGATGATTTCTGCATACTTTCTGGCGAAATTAAACTGGGCAATTACATCCATATATCGGCCTATTCGGCATTATTCGGGAGATATGGAATTGAAATGCAGGATTATAGCGGTATTTCCCCGCATGGTTTGATACTAAGCGCATCAGACGATTTCAGTGGAAATTATTTGATTAACCCCATGATTCCCGAAGAATACACACATGTTACAGGTGGAAAAGTATTGATTTCGAAATATGTGCAAATAGGTTCAACCTGTGTGGTGATGCCTGATTTAACCATACATGAAGGATCCGTGATTGCAGCTATGAGTTTCGTAAATGGAAATGTGGAACCCTGGTCTGTTTACGGTGGAATACCTGCCAAATTCATCAAGAACCGTTCAAAAGAATTACTGGAAAAAGTAAAAACCTTAGAAGAAAAGTTTTATGATGGTTAGTGTATGCATGATTACTTACAATCATGAAAAGTATATTGCTCAAGCCATTGAAGGGGTCGTGATGCAAAACACAAATTTTGATTTTGAGTTGGTAATTGGTGAAGATTGCTCTTTAGATGCAACACGAAAAATATGTTTGGATTTTAAAGAAAAATATCCTGAAAAAATAAGGCTGCTGTTAAATGAAAAAAACCTGGGCATGATGCCCAATTTTATACAGACATTAAATGTTTGTAATGGAAAATACATTGCCCTTTGCGAAGGCGATGACTATTGGACTGACCCTAAAAAACTACAAAAGCAGGTAGATTTATTGGAAAACAATTCAGATTTTGTTATGTCATTCCATAATACAAAAGTGGAATATGATAATGGACAAAAAACGGAATTATCGAATAACTATAAAAAAGATACAATCTTAACTATTGTAGATCTGATAAAAGAATGGAATATAATGACTGCAAGTTTGGTATTTAAAAATGTTTTGCCAAAAAAATATCCGGATTGGTTTTATCAACTTAAAAATGGTGATTATGGGTTAGAATTGCTTTTAGGTGATAAAGGTCAAATCTATTACCATAATATTGTTATGGCCGCATATAGAAAACATGTAGGAGGTATTTCAAATTTGTATTGGGGAATTAATCTCAGATTAGAATTAATAAAACTCTTAAATAATTTTAATCAATATAGTAAATTTAAATATAAATCTCAAATCAAAGAAACTGTAAAACATAACTTGATGAAAATAAAAGAGTTTTACACTTCTGAAAATTGTGGGATAGTAAATAAAATCAAAAATTATTTAATTATTTGCTTTTTAACAATCCCGCTTTACAAATACTATATCAGATATTATGAAAAAAAAAAATAAAATTTTGTTGATTGGCGATACTCCATCTTGGGCATTTGCAGCCATAATAAAATTTATTGTTGCTAATCTTAGCTGGAAATACGATTTTTATTATGATTATATAATTTATAATGATTATGATATTAAAACTGATACGAGATTAGAAAAAATAACTGCTAAAATTATTTTCAAAAGGCCGAGACATACATTTAAAAGGATAATAGAAAAAATTAGACATCTTAAAATTAAAGACAGGAGAATAAGTTTAAGAGGCGATTATGATATAATACTATTTCTTGACTTTTATTTTGATCTGAAAGGCCGCTTTAGTTTTAGCAAAAGAACAAAAATTATAAAAGGAATTTATACACATGGATTTCCTCCTGGAGGGATGAATTACGATAAAATCAATAATATTAATTTGCTCCAAATTAGTCCTGAAAATTTCAAATATCTCTATTTAAGCAACATATCAAGTCTAGTTATCGGTAGTCCTACAATGTTGGAGTTTTATAAAAATCTAAATGACAAAGTTTTTTTTGCTAATTTGTATTATGATGATCAAAAATTCCATCCGAAATATAAAGAAAAGATAAATAATGATTTTATTATTGGCTGGACAGGGAATCCAAATTCAAAAACAAAAGGATATTATGATTTTGTACTCCCTATTATAGGTGAAATCGAAAAAATCCAACCTGCGATAAAACTGAAAAGTAGATTTTCTGGTTCATTTGATGATTTGCATCTATTTTATAAAGATGTGGATTTAATTATTGTTACCTCATGTGATGATGCTGGTCCTTCAATGTTTATGGAAGCTTCTCTTATGGGGATTCCATCAATTTCCACAAATGTTGGATTTCCTGCTTATGTGATTAAAAGTGGAGTAAACGGTTTTATTGTTGAAAGAGATATTGATTCTTTTGTTGAAAAAATATTATTACTCTATCAAGATAAAAAGCTCTATTGCTCTTTTGCAGACAGAATTAGGGAAGACTATAAAGCACAACTTGGAAGAGAAATTCAAATTAACAATTGGATAAACCTTTTTGAAAATACATTAAACCTTTAATTTAAAAATTAGAAAATGAAATCAGAAAAGATTCCAATAAAATTTGTTTGCAATTATCTTAATGATAATGAATTACTTGAATTGCTAACAAATCAATATTATTATAATCCCTCTTACAGATTTAAACCTGTGACTGATAACAGTTTTGAATATTTAGTAGTTTTTAATTTCACTCACAAAAAATGGCTTCCAGAAAGGACTTTTGTTTTAATTCAAGAACCATCATGGTCTGATAGAATTCATCTGGATTATCTTAATAATTGGGCGGGTAAAGTTTTTTTTCATGATAAAAAACTGCTTAAATTAAGTAAAGATAAAATTATAGAAAGAAGATCACTGTTGCCCTACTATTCAAATACTTCTTTTCAACAAATAGTTGACAATCCTCCTAATAAAAATAAGAAAATTAGCTTTATTTTAAGCGGACTCTCAGGGAAGCATAATTATATTTTCAGGCAAAACTTATTGGAACAAATATTAAAAAGTAAACTTGATATTGACATATATGGAAGAGGTCTACAAATAAAAGATCCAAGATATAAAGGCGAATTATCAGATAAATTTGATGGATTAAAAAAATATGAATATTCAATAGCAATTGAAAATTCCTGTGAAAAAAATTACGTAACCGAAAAATTTACTGATTGTATTTTAAACAAAACAGTACCTATTTATTTTGGAGCCCCAAACATAAATGATTTGTTTCCAACAAACTCATTTATTAATTTAAACCCGGCAAATCCAATTCAACAGCTTGATCATATAATACAATATGAGAAATATTCTGATAGAATTGAGGCCGTTGATCGGGCATTTGTTCAAATAACGGAGGAGGAGAATATTTTTAAAATAATCGATGATATTCTCACAAAATTAAATGACCAAAATTTAACTCCTATTGATCAGATTAAAAGTTTTATATTAAAGAAAATATATTTTAGATAATATGAGAGAAGTCTCCTTTACAATTATATTATCTTTTAGAAACCGGGAATTTCAACGCTTGGAAAAATGTTTATATTCACTTTTAAACCAGACATATACTTCATACGAAGTCATTTTAGTTGATTATGGAAGTGAAAAAGACCTTTTAAATAAGATCATAAATTTTTTTAAAAATTTACCTGAAATCTTTCAATTGATATGCCATGCAGGTCAGGGTCATTTTTGGAATAGGGCGCATGCTTTAAATATTGGTTCAAAAGAAGCAAAAGGGGATTATTTGATTTTTGGTGATATCGATATGATCTATCCCAGAAAATTTATTACCTCAATTGCAGAAAATATTGATCCAATGGTTTTTGTAAATTATCGTTGCTTCTATTTAAGAAAAAATCATTCAGGATTAAGCTTAAAAGATATTGATAATTTAAATTTCGCAAACAAGAAATTTGAATCTTCTTCAAATGCTAGTGGATTATTGGCAGTTTCAAGATCAATATTTTCTGAGTTGGGTGGATATGATGAATCTTTTTGCGTTTGGGGATTTGAGGATAATGATTTATTAAAAAGATTGCTTGATAAAGGGATTGATCAAAAATGGTTAACAAATTCTATGGATTATGTTTATCACCAATGGCACAAGTTTGAAAAACCCGTAATTGAGCCAAATTTTTGGTATCTGACAATGTGTGATTATTTTTTCTCTAAAATTATTAATACTCAATCAGAAAAATTGGTTTGGGGTAAATGTTTACAAGAATCCGAAAGGTTTATCTTTAAAGATTTTAAGTTTCAAACAAGTATTACCTTGCCAATAGTTTGGAATTTTGATTACTGGAATGCTTTTATAGACGCATTTTACAGGTTGAAAAATAATGCAATAATTGAAATTAAACATAAGCCATTGACTTATAAAGGGAATAATAGTATACTTAAATTCTGTGATAAAAAATTAATAAATAATAAATCCAGAATAATTCTTATTCGTTTATTTGGATTTATTAAAAGCAGGCGTTATGTTATTGAAAAAGATGTTCTTGATTTCTTTTCATGGTTTATAAATACTCATAAAAAGTACATTAATGATTATAATATTAGTGTAAATGATGGAATTACAACTGTAAGAATACTAAAAAAGTAAATAATGCATATTGCTTATATATCATATGAATATCCTCCGGATACTGGCAAAGGAGGAATAGGAACCTATACTTTCCAAATAGCAAATATGATATCTGAATTGGGACATTTTGTTGAGATTTTTACAGCATCAAATACAAGAAATATTTCAGAGTTGATCAATAGAATTATGGTGCATAGAATATTGGTGAATAATAATTCTGAATTTAATCAACTTGTTGCCATTAAATTTGGTGAACAACATCATTTGAATCCATTTGATTGTATAGAATGTGCTGAAATTGGTTCGAATGCTGAAGTTATTAAAATAAAATTTCCAGAAATACCACTAATTGTAAGGTTGCATACTCCTGCTGTCTTAGTTGTTAAAATGCAGAATACATATTTACCGTTATTTTCAAAGTTACGATTTGTCGCTGGAGCTTTGATTAGTGGTAAAATTGACCTAGGGTATTGGTCAAAATTTGATAAAAACAGAGATTTTGATCCAGATTATTTAATTACGAAAAAAGCAGTAAAAATTTCTGCACCATCCAATTTAATGAAGAATTGGGCCGTTTCATTTTGGAAAATAAATCCTGATCGAATTGAAGTTATATCAAATCCTTTTATTCCTGATCAAAAATTACTATCTATTCCTATTAATACAGAATCAAAACGAATTACCTTTATCGGTAGATTAAATGTTCTTAAAGGAGTTGTATCATTGACAAAATCGCTTCCTTTAATTTTTTCAAAACATCCTGATTGGAAAATGCGATTCATTGGGGCCAATGAATCTTCTCATATCAAAGGTTTGGATATGAAAAGTTGGATATTGGACAATATCAAAGAATTTAATCAAAATGTTGAATTTGTAGATTGGATTGAATATGAGCAATTATCTCTTTACTATTCTGAAACAGATATTTGCGTTTTTCCTAGCCTGTTTGAGAGTTTTTCATATGTTTGCGCTGAAGCTATGTCTGCAGGCAAGGCCATTGTTGGTAGTAGAAATAGTGCAATGGTTGATTTGCTAGAAGATGGTGAATGTGGTATTTTAGTGAACCCAAAGAGTAACAAACAAATTGCTGATGGGATTAATTATTTGATTGAAAACCCAGAAAAAAGGGAAGAGTATGGAATTAAAGCTAGAAAAAGAATTTTGGATGAATATAACGCTGTAATTATTGGTAAGAAAATGGAAATGATTTATTTAAATATTTTTAAATCATGAGAATAGCCTTTATATCCTTGATGGGAGGTATGCCCTGGGGAGGGAGTGAAGTTCTTTGGAGTAAAACAGCACGATTGGCACTTGATGAGGGACATCATGTTTTTATATCCGTTTACGATTGGGGTTCCAAAAATCCTCAACAGGTGTTGGAATTAAAAGAAAAAGGGGCATTGGTGCATTTTCGCAAAAAATGGAATCCGGATGAGAGTATACTTAAAAAATTAAAACGCAGATTGGGAACCAGATGGAACAGATTTTCAAAAAACTGGAATCCATTGGTACGTTTTAAACCAGATATGGCTTTTATCAGCCAGGGAGATAATTTCGATTTGGTGATTCACCATAAAGAATTATACAATATTTTGATAAAAAATAATATAAATTATTCACTCATTTGTCATGGTCATGCTCAGTATAGCCATTTTTTGGAATACGATCAATTTGTCCTTGCCAGAGAAATTTTTAATAAGTCTAATATTGTATATTTTGTTTCAAACCGGCAGAAGGATCTAACAGAGAGAAAATTGGCGATGAAATTATCAAACTCATCTATAACGTGGAATCCTTTAAATTTAAAGGATTATAACTATATTCCTTGGCCTTCATATGAAACCATTCAGATGGCAATAGTTGGTTCTCTTGTTTCAGGCAAGGGGCATGACACTTTATTTGAAGTACTATCAGATAAAAATTGGCAGGAAAGAGATTATCTGTTAAACATATATGGGAAAGGTGATGGGGAGGCTTATTTAAAAGAATTGTGTAAATTTTATTGTCTTGAACATAAAGTAAACTTCATGGGTAACGTTAGTTCTGCAACAGAAATTTGGGAAAACAATCATATATTGTTAATCCCTTCTTCTGGCGAAGGATTACCTATTTCACTGGTCGAAGCAGCAATTTGCGGAAGACCGGCAGTAGTGACTGATGTGGGAGGAAATCGGGAAATTATTATAAATGGCTTAACAGGATTTATTGCAGATGCTCCAAGTGTATATTCATATTCAGTCGCTTTAGAAAATGCTTGGAAAAATATAGAGAAGTGGGAAGAACTTGGTATGAAAAATAGAAATTTGAACATAAACACGATAAACGTTGAACCAGAAACAGAAATTTTGAATTTCTTAAAATTATAACTAGGCAATTAATGAAATGAAAATTATTATATTGAAAATTTGATATGGATGAGATAAAAATTAACTTTTGTGATTTTTGGAATGGATTTAATAAAGAGGAAAATTTATTCATAAACCTTCTAAGACAAAAATATTCAGTTTCTATATCAGAAAAGCCTGATTTGATATTTTATTCTGTTTTTTCGAAAAATTTTTATAAATACAAGTGTATCAGAATATTTTATACCGGAGAAAATCTAAGACCCAATTTTAATGAATGCGATTTTGCAATTTCATTTGACTATATTAATGATAAAAGGCATTTAAGATACCCATTATATTTATTATATGGATCACCCAAAAGCCTTATAAAACAAAAAGATCCGGATGAAATACTAAAGCAAAAAACAAAATTTTGTTGTTTCATGGTTAGCAATGCAAAAGCAAAAGAAAGGATAGATTTTTTTCATAAATTATCTGAATACAAGAAAGTAGATTCTGCTGGTAAATATCTTAATAATATAGATTATTATTTACCATTCGAAAATGAAACTAAATTAAAATTTATAAAAGATTATAAATTTGTTATTGCGTTTGAAAATTCTTCGTTTCCTGGTTATACTACGGAGAAGATTTATGAGCCAATGCTAATGAGCTGTCTACCAATCTATTGGGGAAATCCTTTAATTTCTAAAGAATTCAATTCTAAGAGCTTCATAAATTTAATGGATTTTAAAAACTTTGATCAGGCTATTGAACATATCATTAAGATTGATAGCGATGATAGCTTGTATAAAGAATACCTTTCAGAACCGTATTTTTGCAATAATGTGATGCCAGAGGAGTTAAAAGAAGAAAATCTGATTAAGTTTCTCGATTCAATAATCGCTGAAAAAGAAAAGATTAAACCTGTAGCTAAAAATTGGCAAAAAGCATATTATTATTCGATGCAGACAAGAAGAAAATTAGGAATACTTAAAAGGAAAAATTGATTCGTCTCATTTGTGCCAGTAGTTGTCAGACATTGCAATTGCAAGCCTGTCAAACAACTTTTCTCCAAAATATCTACGGTTAAGCTTATAACAAAATTCATCTAAATATAATTGTAGATATTTTCCATTTATTTTATGGTATATGCCTAAAAAAGTGCGCTTTGCGTTGGCGATGGCTATGTGTACCCAGGGCAGGTTTTTTTTGGTTGTTTCTTTTGTCGATATTTCTGAAACATGCATTTCCACATAGTCTGAGATATCAACATAACTCGTGCTTTTATCGCTAAAAACTATGCATTGTTCTGCAAGGCTTTTTCTGATCGTATCCGTCACACCTGTTGCTTTGTGACTTTCAAGTGCTTTCATTTTAAAATAGCGCACATGCCTTGGTACTGGGTAGCTTTTTTAAGACAAGTTAAAAATAGAAAAATTAACTTTATAACCATTAAAAAAGCGTAAAAATGAAAAAGATCAAATTTAGTGAATCCCAAATTTTGGGGATATTAAAGGAACAAGAACAAGGATTTAAAGTGTCAGAAATCTGTCGCAAACACGGGATAAGTGATGCCACGTTTTACAACTGGAAAAGTAAATATGCAGGCATGACCGTTGATGAACTCAAACGGCTGAAAGAGTTGGAATATGAGAATGCACGCTTAAAGAAGATGTATGCGGATTTGAGCCTTGAAAACGATGTATTAAAAGATATTGTTTCAAAAAAGTTTTAACGCCCGGTCAAAAGGGTGATTGCTTATCCTATGTTTTGCAGAGATATAAACAGGTAAGTCATTCCCGGGCGTGTAGGATGCTCCATTACACCTGAACGAAAAATATTATGAAAAAAGATGCCAATAAAAGACTTAATAGTAAACCAAGCCATATCAGAAATTATTGGAAATAGCCGAAAAGGGAGAGAAAAGGTAATAAATCTGATGAAGAAGAATTATCCGGATATCGGATCAAGCCGGGTTAGACGGGTATATGAAAATTCAGGTTTTCGCTAAGTAAAAAGCTGAGAAGACGGATAAAAATAACCCTGCCAATCCAATTGAAATTTCCTTTTCCAAAAATCAGGAGTGGGCAATGGATTTTATGAGCGACGCACTGGCCTGTGGGCGGAAAATTAGGACATTAAACATCATCGACCATTTTAACAGGGAATGCATGGGTATCAGTATAGGTACCAATATGCCAGCCAGGGTTGTGATTAAGGAATTGGAAAAAGTAATTGAACGCGCAGGAAAACCAAAAAGGATACGGACCGATAATGGCCCGGAGTTTCGGTCGAAACTATTCCAAAAATGGCTGACACAAAACGAAATAGAATGGAGTCGGATTCAAAAGGGAAAGCCTCAACAAAATGCAATAATAGAGCGATTTAACAGGACATATAGGGAAGATATTTTGGACGCAAATTTATTCTATTCAATACAACAAGCTATTGAAATTACTGACAAATGGATTGAGGAATATAATTGTGAGCGTCCGCATCAGTCGTTGAACTATCAAACACCATCAAGCTATGCGGCATAAAGGTTTTTTTAGGCATACGCCCTCAAAAGTCTCAATGAAAAAAACGGGTCCCAAAAATGAAACCCGTTTTACATTGACACTTCGTCGGGAGAACCTATCCCTGGCAGGTTGCTCCTCAGCAGAGCCTGTTTCCGTTTCGGTTCAACATTTGCAAAATTCTATGATTAAAACTATATTTACAAACTGTCAAAAAAGCCTACCATTTACCCCTTTCTACTTTCCCTGTATCCAAATCTTCCAATGGCGTCGACTCTGCCATCACAGCTACGTTGGTTTTACGCTGGCTTCCCCTGCCGCGCTTAAGATTCTGTCTCTCTTTTTCATCGGTTTCGGTGGAAAAGTACCCTTCGTCGAACTCAACCATGCCTTCAAGTTCGTAAAGACTGTCCCGTTTACCCATGGCGGCCCGGATGCGGTGCATCATACTCCAAACTGTTCGGTAACGGGCATGTGCCAATTGTCTTTGCAGTTCCATGGCTGATAGGCCTTTCTTGCTAAAGCTCATGAATGCCATGGCCAAATACCATTTGCGAAGAGGAAGGTTCGAATTCTCGAACATTGTCCCGCTTTTTAAAGTGGTACGGAAATTACATGACGAACATTGCCATTGGTTTTTTGCTTTTAACCAATAATGCTTCTCGCAGCCACAGTGTTTGCATTTTATGCCTTTGCTTTCCCTTAATTTGCGTAAATGCGCCTTGCAACTTGCTTCGTCGGGAAATTGTTCAATAAATTTGATTATATTCACATCAAAAATTTTTTCATAATATAGTTAATTTTTCTAATCTGGCATAATCGCGACGAATCAAAAAAGGAAAATATTAAAATGAACCCAAAATATTATTCGCAATACAGGCAAGACGAATTTTTAGATAAAAAAATATTTCGAAATAAAAGAAATGGATATTTTATTGAAATTGGTGCCTACGATGGAATCACTTATAGCAATAGCTACTTTTTTGAAAAATATAGAAACTGGAAGGGATTGTGCGTTGAGCCTGTTAATGAAAGATTTGAAAAACTGGATAAGCTTAGAACTTGCGATAAGATATGTGCCGCTATTGATACTGAAGAAGGAATAAAGACTTTTATAAAGGTTGATGGTTTTGGAGAGATGCTAAGTGGTATTAAAGATACTTATACACAAGAGCATTATTTGCGATTACAAAATGATATTAAAAATCATGGAGGTAAATTAGCTGAAATCAATATAAAAACAATAACATTTAATTCTCTTATAGAAAAATATCAAGTTAAAAGAATTGATTTATTATGTATCGATACGGAAGGGAATGAGCTCAGAATTCTGAAGTCTATTGATTTTAATAAAACTTTAATTGATATTATTCTTGTTGAAAACAATTATAAAAATAAAGAAATAAGGGAATTTTTAGTAAAGAATAATTTCGTTATAATTGGAAAACTTGGTTCTGATGAAGTATATAGAAATAAGAAAAATCCAACATTCATATTTAAAATTAAATATAAGATTGATAGGATTAAAAAGAGCTTGAGTTATTTAAAAAATTCGATAATTAATGATTAGACAGATATTATACAAATTAGAATAAAGAAACATTTGAAACAATTTTTTTAATGGATGCAGATACAGAATTAACCCTAAGAAAAAGATTTAGTTGGTGAAAGATTTTTAAGAACATGAATATTGAAACTTTCTGATGATAAATCCTTGATAATTTGAATAGTATAGAAGATAAGTATAATTAAAAAGGAATAAGTTAAATGAAGAGTGGATATTGGGAAATATTAAAAGATGCAAAATAAAGAAATAACAGAAAAGCCTCTTGTAAGCGTATTAATGACAGCCTATAACCGCGAAAAGTACATTGCAGAGGCTATTGAAAGCGTGCTGGCATCAACATATCAGAATTGGGAATTAATTGTATTAGATGATGGATCAAAAGATCAAACCGTTGAAATTGCCCGGTTGTATGAAGCAAAGGATACACGGATTAAGGTATTTATCAATGAAAGGAACCTGGGCGACTATCCGAACCGGAATAAAGCAGCAAGCTATGCCAGGGGTAAATTTATCAAATACCTTGATTCGGATGATTTGATTTATCCTCACGGCCTGGAAGTGATGGTCAATGCAATGGAGAAATTTCCTGAAGCAGGATTTGGAACGCAGTATTATATTCGCGAACCAAAAATTAGATATCCTTTTTTATTGACTCCGGAAATTGCATTTAAGGAACATTTTTGGGGTAATGGATTTTTTTTAAGTGGACCGTCAGGAACAATTATAAAAAAAGACACCTTTGAAAAAATTGGAGGATTTTCAGGTAAAAGACATCTGGGTGATACGGAATTATGGTTATTATTGGGAGCAAAATATCCTGTTGTGGTTTTTCAACCAGCCCTGATATGGTGGCGGCAACACGAAAACCAGGAAATGCTAAAGGAACAACTTAACAATGAAATTATCATTAACAGGTTCAGATTAAATCTTGAAGCCATAATTTACTCTCCTTTTTGTGAGCAGGAAAGGATCTTTACCAGTGACTTAATTAAAAGGAGGTTTGCAAGAAAAATTATACATCTTGCCTTAATAAAATTAAAAACCAGGTTGGCATATATTCTATATAGAAAGTCTGGTATAGGTTTCAGATATCTGATAAAAGGATTGATAAAGCCTAATTCTAATTTTACAAGTGCTTTGAAATAACTTTAAATGGTAAAGAATTATCTGATGAAAGATGTACTTTTCATATCAACCAAAAGTCATATTAATAAAGAAAAAATTGGGGGTGTCCAACTATGCTCTTTTGAATATATTGAACTCCTTGAAAAAGCAGGTTTTAATGTTAAAATCCAACCCATTGAATATTCTGCTAATCTGATGATCAGACTGAAAATTAGGTTTGGAATTGATGTATATAACAGATTTAGGTATAATAAAATTGTAAAGCCAATAATTACAAAAATAAAAGAAGAAAACATTAAATATGTTGCTCTTAATCAGGTAGATCATATATTGTTGGCAAAGCTTCTTAAACAGGAATTTAAGAAATCCGTTAAAATAATTGTCTTATCCCACGGTAATGAAAGTGGCGATTATTTACACCAAATTGTTAAAAGCAACAAATTAAATAATGTTGGTAAAATACTAAATATCTATAAACTCGGTGCTTTATTATATACTGAATCAGATATCTTCTCAAATGATATTGATTTGGTATTATCATTATCGGAAACGGAGCTACAGATAAATAACTGGCTGGGAGCCAACCATTCTTTGTTTATACCCAGAACTTTTAAACCTGATTTTATAGATTGGAGACCCGTATTAAATAAAATTGGTTTTATGGGCACATTAAACCATAAACCAAATTATGATGGTGTTATAATGGTATGCGAAGCATTAAAAACCAAACAAATAAATAATATTGTATTTATTATTTTAGGTTTACCGGAATTATTAGGTAAGAAAATTGAAAAAGAATATAGTTTTGTAAAATATCTTGGATATCTTGATGATAAAGCTATGCGAACAGAAGTATCATCATGGTCACTGTTCCTCAATCCTGTATTTTGGTATTCAAGAGGAGCTTCAACCAAACTTGCAATGGCCATCAATTGGGGATTGCCTGTAATTTCAACAATTCAAGGCAACAGGGGATATAAATGGGAAAGTGGAGGTATCTTAACTGCAAGAAACGCTGATGAGATGGCCGATTTTATTAGTTGTTATGCTAATTCTATCGAAAAATTAGGAAAATTAAAAGAGGATATAAGATTGGCAGCTCAAAGTGGTCCAGATTTAAATTGTCTGGCAAATCAGATTAATGATATTTTAACAAATGGAAATTAAAAATCATTTGGCATTTGCATTATCCTCTTTTTACCCCGATCATCGCGCCGGAACCGAAACCTATGTGCTTAATCTTTCAAAGGAATTGATAAAGCTTGGATATCGTGTATCGGTTATTATTCCATCTGTGGGGAGAGCTTCAAGTCAATATGAATACGAAGGAATCAGGGTTTATTCCTTTAAGGTTCCTTTAAAGACGAGTCCTGCGGAAATGAATGGACTGCATGAACCAAGTGGATTAGACGAGTTTAAAAGACTTCTTCAGCAAATAAAACCGGATATTTTTCATCTTCACACCCTGAGTAGATCCATGCATGCAGAACATTTGAAAACTGCAGGTTCATTAGGTATTAAAACTGTTTTTACTTCACATTTGTCAGATAATTTTTGTGTGAGAGGGAATCTGATGAGGTTTGGAAAAATACAATGCAATGGTTTGGTCGGCAGAAACAAATGTCTGGCTTGTTATATTAATCAAAAAAAGTCATATTCACCTTTGATATCTAAAATCTCCTCTTTTTTTCTGAATCTTTTCTTTATTAAATCACCATTGATTAGTAAATACCCTGCTTTCAGGATTATTGATTTTAAACTGGAACAAATAAGCAAATTGGCTGAATATTCTGACCACAACATTGCATTGGGAAGTTGGTTGGAGGAGATTTATAAACTGAATGGACTTAAAAAGACTTCAATAATCAAACAAGGAGTGGATGCACAATTCATTAAAATTAAAGAAGTTATTCCCTATAATTTGCCAATAAAGCTTGGTTTTATCGGGCGAATGCATCCGTTAAAAAATATTGATTTGCTGCTTTCTGTTTTAAAAACATTTCACATGCAATTTGATTTAATGATAATTACCATTCCATTTGAAGATGAATTGGAATATTACAAAAAAGTAAAGAATGAATACCATGCGATCGGTTTTAATCTTTGGTTTGAAAACTTAGATAAAAAGCAGGTTGCAGAAAAACTAGAGTTGGTGGATTTATTGGTTTTGCCATCAAAATATGAAGCAGCGCCGCTGGTCATAATCGAAGCCTTTGCAAAAAAAATACCTGTTATCGCTTCGGATTATATAGCTATGAAAGAAATGGTGCAGCACAATGTAAACGGCCTTCTATTTAAAAATGGCGATGGCGAAAGCCTGAAAGAACAGTTAACCCGATTGATCAATGAACCCGAACTGATACAAAAATTATCGCAAAATATTGAACCAGTCAGATCTTTCAGGAAAGTTGCAGAAGAGCATAACAAAATCTATCGGGAATTGAAGATGGCCGATTTCAACTACGTTAAATAAATGCTTTATGATGGAAGAGCATAGCATCTCTGGAAGAATGGAACATAAAATAAAGTTATAATAAACAAAAACTAAGGTTATGAAAATACTGGTTACATGCGATCCTGAAATTCCGGTTCCTCCAAAATTATATGGAGGTGTTGAAAGATTGGTCGATGGATTGGTAACAGCTTATGCAAAAAAAGGGCATGAAGTTTATTTATTGGCTAATCCTGGCTCAACGGCAAAAGGTGCAAGAAAAATCTTTCATTTTCCGGCGCTTTTTTCAAGGGGTTATTTGAATGTTTTTAGAAATGCCGTTAAACTTTTTAAAGTTTATCATAAGGTGAAACCCGATGTAATTCACAGTTTTTCAAGGCTTTTATATACTTATCCGCTCTTATTCACTTCAAAAGTTCCTTTTTTACAGACTTACGGAAGATTTATAAGTCCTCACTCAACAAAACTGGCTAGTGTAATTGGCGGGAAAAGAATGAACTTTACTTCTGCTGCTGCCCACATGCTCAATCATTTAAAAGATAATAGAAAATTTACTCCGGTTTATAATTTTATAGATACTAATTATTTTGTTCCAGATGATAATGCATCTAAAGAATATCTGATGTTTTTGGGGCGAATTGAAGAGATTAAAGGAACCCGTGAATGTATAGATATAGCCATAGCTACTAATACCAAATTAATCATAGCGGGCAATATACAACCAGGACATGATGAATATTTCAATACACAGATAAAACCATGGCTTGGTCATCCTCTAATTGAATATGTGGGCTCTGTAAACAACGAACAAAAATTATATTATCTTCAAAGGGCAAAAGCCTTTCTTTTCCCCATCAAATGGGAGGAGCCTTTTGGAATAGTAATGGCAGAGGCTATGGCCTGCGGTGTTCCGGTTATCGGGTTTAACAGGGGTTCGGTGCCTGAGGTAGTTGAAAATGCTAAAACCGGGTTTGTTGTCAACAATATTTCGGAAATGATAGATGCTTTGAATAAAATTGACTTAATCGACAGGCAGGAAGTCAGAAATGATTGTGTCGAAAGATTTTCGGTTGAAGTGATTGCTGATCAATATTTAAGATTACTTCAAAAATTAAGTTCATTATCATAAAAAGAAAAACACTCATACAAGAATTTGGAGTATTTTAATCAAAATGGTGAGCCCAAATTTGCTTGTGATTATAAGACCATCAATGAATAAATTACTAAATTTGGATTTCACGTAAAAAAACAAGACTTTGGAATTTCTGATTATGTGAAATTAATTAATGATCAGCCCAACCATGCTCCATATTCATTATATATTGATTGTATAAAAAAATGAAAAAAATCCTATATATCTTATCAGGAAATCTTTCAACAAAACCAGAAGCCCAATTTAAAAACTACCTATTTACTTGAAAAAGAATTAAAAAGAAACAAAAAAAATACAAAATCCCCTTTGCCTTTGATATCGAAGACTATCACCCGGGCGAAAAATGTTCTGATGCGGAAAAGAGAAGACGCGAATTCCTTATGCAAAGACTACTTCCGCATGCGGCCTATATTTCTTATGCCTCGCCACAGATTGGCGAATATTCCTTAAAACTGTTGCCTCCGGGGAATATTCCGCCCCATTTTCTTGTTAACAATTGCTTTGGCAGAGACGAATTTCAACTGGAAGAAAACAATTCCATGGAAGTAAAATTTGTCTGGTTTTCGCAAAATATTTCGGCGGGTCGGGGACTAGAGCTTCTGTTGCCTGCTTTATATAAATTTAAAGATAAGGTAAAGCTGGTACTCATTGGAAATCTGTATTCATCGTTTTACAGTGATTTTTTATCAGGATTTTCTGAAATTCTTCAGATTTATGAACCCCTTCCCCAGGTCGATTTAAACCGATTGGTTTGCCATTTTGATCTGGGACTGGCCATTGAGCTTAAAAGTGCTGATTTAAACAGAGATATCTGTCTCACCAATAAAATATTTACCTATGCCCAGGCCGGATTATACATTTTGGCTACCAACACCAGTGCGCAGGAGCTGTTTATGTCAGAACACCGGGAATTGGGAGAGGTATCAGGCCAAACTCCCCAGGAAATGGAAAAGGTTATAAAAGATATCATTGAAAATATCGATACCATTAGAAAAAACAAGAAAAACCGCTTTGAATATGCAAAAAAGCTAAGCTGGGAAAATGAAGGGGAAAAACTACTAAAAGCCTGGAAAGAAATAATTTAACCACTGAGGATACTAAGAAACCTGCTAACTTAGCGCACATAATTTTCTATATGATAAAGAAATTATTTACCATGATTAGTGGATAGAAATTGATGGTATTCATTTTTAATCAAAGGATTGCCATTAATTAAATTGATAAATTTATTCTATTTGTAAAAATTATCGTTTAAATTTTTATATATTTGTAAAAAATATCGGTTTATGATTGATAGAAATATCTATCCCGAACAGATTAATGCAGGGTTTAAATACAATCCGGTTGTTGTGTTAATGGGTGCCCGACAGGTTGGTAAAACCTCGCTTATGGATTTATATACCCGCGATAAAAAGCATTTGTGGTTAAACGGGCAAAATCCGGAAATCGGTTTGCTTTTCGAAAGTTTTTCAGTGATAGAGAGGTTTTTAAAGCTAAATATAAACGAAAACCTCGATGGCCTGGTAATTATAGACGAGTTCCAGTTTATACCGGATATTTCCTTAATGTTGAAACTGATAACCGATAAGTACAAGGCGATAAAAATTCTTTGCAGTGGAAGTTCAAGCATTGAAATAAACCAAAAAATGGATGAGTCACTGGCCGGGCGTGTCAGGATTATTCCGGTTTATGCATTGGATTTCAATGAATACCTCAAATTTACTGCTCCCAATGTTTATGAACTATATAATAAATGTCAACCGGGCGATAATATTAACCTGTTGATTCCGCAAATACAATCGTTGCTTTCTGAATACCTGACTTATGGGGGGCTCCCGAAAATAGCCCTGGCAAAGGAACTGGCAGAAAAAAGGGAGTTGTTGGATGATATTTTTCAGACTTATCTTTTAAAAGATGTTCGCCAGTATATAAAACAACTGGATTTTATTGCGTTTAACAAGTTACTACGGATTTTATCAGCACAAACCGGAAACCTGGTAAATATAAATGAATTATCGTCAACAGTTAAATTGCCTTACCGTGCCTGTGAAGAATACATTAGCCTTCTTGAACAAATGTTTGTAATTCATCTTGTTAATCCATTTACAACCAACAAACGTGCTGAAACGACAAAAATGAAGAAAATATATTTTTGCGATACCGGCTTACGAAACATCATTTATAACGATTTTAATGATATCAGCTTTAGAACAGACAATGGACAACTGTTTGAAAACTTCGTTTATTTACAACTTTTAAAATCATTTAAAAAGGAACAGATTTATTATTACCGCACAAAAGACGGAACTGAAATAGATTTTGTACTGTTTACCGATGGCAGACCAATACCAATAGAGGTTAAATACAAGGAATTTGTAAAACTAAAGAAAATCAGGGCTTTGACTGGCTTTTTACAATCTACTGAAGGCAATTTTGGGTATGTGATCAATAAAAATCTTATCGGACAGGTTGAAAACCATCGCTATATCCAGCCCTACCAGCTCGGTAAAACAATTGCAAAATGAAACTTAAAAGTATCCCGGCAAAGAATTGCAGTCTTTGACTTTAAACCAGATGGAGCAATTGCTTCATTTTTTTAATAAACAATCTATTTTGTAAAATCAGGGTAAAATGTTGGCCCGGTAATAAGTTTTAAGGAAGTAGCGGTGATTTCTAAACTTTAACCTGGTTACAAATTTTTTAATCCAAATATTTTCCTGATCCCGATATTTCTGAAACCCTATTTTTATTTTAACCCGATAATTTAGAAAGTCAGTTTGTGATTTAACCCGATATTTATTTAATTACATCTTGTATTTTACCCGGTAAAAATGTAAATTTGTGTGCAAAACTAATTTTAAGATGGAAAATATTAAGCGGGTTTTAATGCAAGATATTGTTAATCACCTGGATAAGAAGGAAATAACAATTATAACCGGGGCAAGACAGGTAGGAAAATCCACGATGCTTAATGAAATTATGTTATTGCTAAAAGCCAGGGGATTGTCATTTGTATATTTCAACCTCGATTTCGATAACCATTTTAACTACTTTAAAACACAGGAAACGTTGTTGCAAAAAATTGGCCTTGAAACTGATACAACGGGAACAGTATTTATTGATGAAATTCAACGTTTGCCTGATGCCGGGCTTTTTTTAAAAGGACTTTTCGACAGGAATACTGGTTATAAATTTGTAGTTACAGGCTCAGGAAGCCTGGAATTGAAGGAAAAAATACATGAATCACTCGCAGGGCGAAAACGAATGTTTAACATGGATCCGGTTTCATTTATTGAGTTTGTCAATTTTAAAACCGGTTACAAATACGAAAACAAACTCCCGGATTTTTTTTCTGTAGAAACTCACCAAACCCTGGCCTATCTCGATGAATACCTTAATTATGGCGGATATCCGAGAATTATTACTGAAAGTTCACACGATGAAAAATTGAAGTTGATGGATGAAATTTTCAGGAGTTATATCGAAAAAGACCTTGTTTTCTTGCTAAAAATAGAACATCCCGGATTATTCAGATTATTGATCCGCTTATTGGCTATTAATTTCGGACAGATTAGCAGTTATAATGAATTAGCCCTAAAATCGGGCATTTCGGTTTCTACCCTTAAGAAATATCTTTGGTATGCAGAAAAAACATTTTGCATTTACCCTGTAACACCTTATTTTTCAAATAAATTAAAGGAGATCACCAAATCACCCGTTTTTTACTTCAATGACCTCGGCTTAAGAAATTTTGCCATCGGACAAATGGGACAATTGTTTTTAAACGAGCAAATGGGATTCTTGTTCCAGAATTTTGTTTTTCATGTACTTAGGGAAAGAATAAAATGGAGCAATCAAACTATTCATTACTGGCGCACAACAGATAAAGCTGAAGTTGATTTTGTGATAAATGGCAACACCGGATTATTGCCCGTAGAAGTAAAAAATGCTGAAATAAAAAAGCCTGTAATTACCAGATCTTTACGCAGTTTCATCGAAAAGTACAATCCTCAGAAAGCATGGATTATAAACCGGAATTATACAAACCAAGTTATTATTAATAAGACAGTTGTACTCTTTAAGCCTTTTTATAATTTACTTTAAATTTAATAATAAGGTGCGCAAAAGTCATTCCATCTCAAAATAAATATTCTGATTCAATTACCCGGGTAAATTGGATTATATGCATCAAAATAAACTGTACTTTAATTTTCCAGAGGAGCAGAAATTATATTTTAATCCCAAGTATCAGGATATCATCAATTTGCGGAATATTACCCTTCCATGTTTCCAGGGTTTCTTCGAGTATTTCTTTTTCATCGTCCATCCCCAGGTTTTGCGATGAAATGTGCAATAATAGCCTTTGGAAATTATTGTTCAGGAATTTTCTGCCCGATTTTTCACCAAATTGA
>JAXLTR010000007.1:0-394378 GCA_046329965.1 Bacteroidales bacterium
AGGAAAGCGGGGACCCAGTTCGTCTAGGTTTTTACCTATTAACGGATTGGTGCCAAAGAGATTAATATGATCATTAATAATCATTATATCTCCCACCTCGAATTCAGGATTCATTCCCCCACTTGCATTTGATACAATAAGGCTTTTTATCCCAAGTTTTTTTAATACCCTTACCGGAAAAGTAATTTCCTGCATGGAATAGCCTTCATAAAAATGGAAACGACCTTGCATGGCCACTATCTTTTTCCCCGAAAGATTACCGAATATCAGATTTCCCTGGTGCCCTTCAACTGTTGAAACAGGGAAATTTGGTATTTCTTCATACCTTAATTTATATAAAATTTCCATGTTGTCGAGTAAACCTCCCAGGCCAGTTCCTAAAATGATTCCTATTTCCGGATTAAATTCAAATCTGTTTTTTATAAAAGTGGCTGTTTCATTAATTTTTTTTAACATAACTTATAATTTTATTTATAAAATCCTGTTCATTTTCAAGAAAAAAAACTTCAATAGGAATATAAAATAAGCTGTCCGCAATAATTTTGGGCATATTTTTTACCTCCCGTAGTTTCACTGCATCTTTTTCGGTTGTGATAATAATTCGCTTATCGTTTTTAATCATCATAAATTCCTTTTTTATTTTGTTAAGCCTTGATGCAGTATATGATGAATGATCGCCAAATTTTAAATGCACTATATTTTCTGAGTATTTTTCAAGGTATTTAATAAAAGGCTGCGAATAAGCAATACCTGTAACCACTAAAATCGAAAATAATTCATGGTTTTTCATGAAATCCAATAAAAGGTCTTCTTTTCCAGGAAACACGGCACATAAATTACCATATCGCAAACTGGTAAAAAACAATTTCTGATAAGGATACAGCCTTACTCCTTCAGCCACTACCCTTTTTTCGGCAGGTGTAATTAATTCCGGGGTTTTTGTTATTATAATTATATCCGCTCGTTTTGTATTGTCTTTGCTTTCCCTTAAATCTCCATAAGGTAATAAATGCGATTTATCTATTTGCCGGTTATAATCAATTAAAAGAATCGAAAGCCCTGGTTTAACATACCGATGCTGGTAGGCATCATCAAGTATTACAAGTTCTGTTTTTGCTGAAATCATGTATTTAATTCCTTCAACCCTGCCCGCATTCACAACCACATCAATATCGGGAAATTTATTTTTAATCTGAGTTGGTTCATCTCCAATTTCGTCAGAGTTTGAAATGGTACTGGCATGAACAATCCCTTTTGTTTTTCTTTTATACCCCCTGCTTAAAACACCGGTTTTGTAATGATCTTTCAACAATTTTACAAGGTATTCAACATGCGGCGTTTTTCCTGTACCCCCAACCGTAATATTCCCGACCAAAATAACTGGTATATTAAACTGAACAGATTTTAAAATATTAAGATCAAACAATATGTTCCTGAACTTAACAACAAATCCATAGACTAATGAAAAGGGATAGAGCAAAAATCTAAACATAGATATACTTTGGCAAATCAGTTATAAAATATTTCAAAAGGTAACCTTGCCTGAATTCCTTTCTGATTTGACAACTTTTTCAGCGTTTGGATATAAGGTTCCAAAGTGCCCAAATCGTTTTTTAAAATATCAGATGAAACGCCTTCTTCAAGCATTTCGATAATAGATTCAAGTGGATCTTTGGCCTGGGGATAATTAATTGTCCGGAATTTTTTCAGTTTGGCTTTTCGAGCAGCAATATTCACGGCATCCTGCAATCCACCAAGAGTATCCACAAGTCCTATTTTAATTGCATCTGTTCCGCTCCAAATTCTTCCCTGCCCTATGCTGTCGACAGTTTGCACCCTGAGCCCCCTTCCTTCGGCAACGTGGTTAATAAAAGTTGTATAAACTTCTTCAATGCCCCCTTGAATGTACATTTCTTCATCCTTTTCCATTTTGCGGGTTGAAGAACCTATATCGGAATATTTGTTTGTATTTACCCTGTCGAACGTAATTCCAATTTTTTCATTTAACAGTTTCTGAAAATTAAAGAGTAATCCAAAAACACCAATTGATCCGGTTAAGGTAGTAGGATCGGCAACTATCGTATCAGCGGCGCAGGCAATATAATACCCTCCTGACGCTGCATAATCTCCCATCGAAACTATTACTGGTTTTTTTTCACGCATAAGCTTCACTTCCCTCCAAATTATTTCCGAAGCCAGGGCACTGCCACCCGGCGAGTTTATACGAAGCACTATGGCTTTAACCTTTTCATCATTCCTTAGTTTTCTCAATTCATATGAAAAACTTTCAGCACCTATGCTCGTTTCATCACCTTTGCCCATTACAATATCACCTGATGCATAGACAACTGCCACTTTGTCCCTGGCCAATCCCTTTTCTTCTTTATCTTCCTTTTTTTCAGGCACTTTGGTGTAGGTTGATAAAGAAACAAATTCAATATCATCAATAGATTCTGCTTTTGTTCTGGATTTTAATTCCAAAAGCACCTCATCGTAATATTTAAGACTATCAATTAAACCAAGATCAGTAGCCGATTTTGCATTTCTCAACAATAAATTATCAGCTATTTCATTTAGTTTTTCAACTTCAATCTTCCTTTCGGCTGAAATGTTTTTAAGTATATGATCCCAAATGGATGTAATAAATCCAGAAAGCTGTTCTTCGTTCGCCTGACTCATTTTTTCGAGTAAAAAAGGCTCAACTGCACTTTTAAATTTACCATGACGTATGATAACGGGCTCAATTCCGAATTTCTCCAGTGCGCGTTTAAAAAACATAACCTGCATCGAAAGTCCGACAAATTCCATCCCTCCCTGAGGGTTTGTGTAAATTTTATCTGAAACACTCGCTAGATAATAAGTACCCTGGGTGTAAACATCTGAATAGCTTATTATAAATTTATCAGATTTTTTAAAATCAATCAAAGCATTTCTAATTTCTTCAATGGTAGCAACCCCTGCATCGAGGCTATTTAATTTCAGAAAAATCCCATCAATATTTTCATCCTTCGCGGCTTTTTGAATATTATTAAGTATTGTGTTAAGGCCTGTACCCTTATTTACCTGCATACTCAGCAAGTCAAAATCACGAAAAGAACCCGGATCCCTATCCGTGATTTGTGAGGAAAAATCGAGCATCAACACCGAATTTTTATTAATTTCAGTTACCCCTTCATCTTCGGCAGAGGCTATAAGGCCTGCAATTACAACAAAAGCCAGGAAAAATAAAATTATTCCGGCAATTACAGTTCCAAGCACAGATGCCAAAAGGGTAGTAAAAAATGTCTTCATAATGGTTTTATTTATTATTAATATTGGGGCTATAGATTATAATTCTTCGCAAAGTAATAATTTTTTAACAATTTAAATACCAATGTCTGGCCTAATGCGAACGAAACCGGTGAAACTTAAGGGTAAATATTTTTATTTCTCTAAAAAACTTAAAATTATTGATTTGTCCTTGACCAATTGTGTTTTTAAATCGCTTAATGACTGGAACTTTTTTTCATCCCTTATCTTTTCCAAAAAATGAATATGCAGTTTTTTCCCGTATAAATCTCCTTCAAAACCAATTAGATGAACTTCAACAGTTCTTTTTGCTTCATTCAAGTTAAGCGTTGGCCTGTTTCCTATGTTAAGCATGCCAAGGTATTCAAAATTTTCATAGAAAACTTTCACTGCATACACACCATTGCCCGGAATAAGCTGATAGACAAATTCAGAAACCAGGTTAGCAGTGGGAAAACCCAATTGCCTGCCCACTTTTTCACCTTGCACTACCGTTCCAAAAAATGAAAAAGGACGGCCCAGACATGAATTAGCCAGTTTTATATCTCCATGAATTATTGCATTACGAATAGTTGTGGAACTAATAATATGGTTGCCTGCTTTTAAAGGATGAATTTTTTCCACTAAAAATCCATTTTCTGTTGCAATTTTCTTTAAAACTGCGAAATCATCTAATCTGTCTTTTCCAAACTTATGGTCAAACCCCATTATCAATCCTTTTATTTTCAAAATTCTGCACAAGTATTCATTAATGAATTCAAGGGACGACATTTGTGAGAACCCTTTTGTAAACTCAATAAACAATAAATGATCGATGCCCATGCTTTCTATAAATCTCACTTTTTCATCCAGGCTGTTGATCATTAACATATTGTTTGCTCCTGGTTGCAAAACCATTCTGGGGTGAGGCCAAAATGTAATCACCAGGGTTTCACCATTATTGGCTTTCGCCATTTCTTTCTGAACTAAAAAAATTTGTTGATGTCCTAAATGAACACCGTCAAATACGCCAACAGTGGCAATAGGATTTGATATTTTTATTTTAGATATATCGTGGTAAATTTTCACAGTTTCTTTTTTTCTGATAATATTAATTAAAACTAAATCGAAAGTGAGTTCAGGCTTCCTCCAATAAATTATGCAAAATTAAAAAATTCGATTTTATTCATATATGTCGGGAATTTATATCTTTGCCAAAATTTTCAGAAAAACGGTGTAATACAATTACAAATGTAATTCATGCAGCTGGCTTTCAATGAAAATTTGAATTTCTTAATTTAAATTAATTCAATTAAAATGATTTTTATGCGTAATCTTTTTGTTTTAGTAGCCCTGGCCATAACTGCAGCTTCATGCGGTAAACTATTGGGCGATAATGAGTTCCTTGTTAAGGGAGTAATTAAAAATTCCAAAAACCAAACTGTTTATTTAAGTGAATACACAAATACAGGTACAATAACCGTCGATTCTGTTAAAATTTCTGAAGATGGTGAGTTCAAGCTCAAAGGAAAAACTTCTTATCCTAAATTTTATATGTTGAGAATTTCGCCAAACGATTATATATCACTGATTATTGATTCAGCTGATGTATTAACAGTTACAGCCGATGCCAAAGATTTTGCAAAATCTTCGGTTGTGGAAGGTTCGGATGAAATGACCCTTTTTAAAAAGGTTAACGACAGAATGGCCCTTACTATTAATGCAATAGATTCGCTTGGAAATATTTACAGGTCTGCTGTTGATTCTTTACAGCAAGACTCTTTAAAACAAATATTAGACAAAGATTTTGAAAAAATAAAAAACAGCCAGGTTGAATTTTCGAAAAAATTCATTGATGAAAATCCTGGTTCCATGACCTCGCTTATTGCCCTTTCGCAGCAAATAGTGCCTCAGGTAACCGTATTTGTTTTACCCGACGATTTGAAATATTTTGAAAAAGTTAATGCCGAACTTACCAAAAAGTATCCCGGATCGGAAGATGTTAAAAGACTTAACAGTTTTTTGGCAAATATGAAAAATGAATCGAATGAAACTAATCAGGATGGGGAAATTTCGATTGGTACCATAGCCCCTGATATTGAACTTGAAAATCCTGCCGGTAAAAAAATTGCTTTATCTTCGCTCAGAGGCAAGTATGTATTGTTGGATTTTTGGGCAGGTTGGTGCAAACCATGCAGGATGGAAAATCCAAACCTGGTTGAAAATTATAAAAAGTATAATGGCCAGGGTTTTGATATTTACCAGGTATCTTTGGACAAAGAAAAATCGCTTTGGTTAAAGGCTATTGAACAAGATCAACTTGGAAAATGGAGCCATGTCAGTGATTTAAAATTCTGGCAATCAGAACCGGCTCAACTATACGGAATTGCATCTATTCCTGCCAACTTTCTTCTCGACAAAGAGGGTAAAATTATAGCTATGAACTTAAGGGGTGAAGAGTTAGGGAATAAATTAAAAGAGATATTTAAAAATTAAATTAAAAAACCGGGTTGACTTTCCCGGTTTTTTTTTGTTTAATAATTCATATTTCTACATCGAAAGTATAAAACGATACTTTTTTATCAAGGGGTTGAAAATGATAATCATATTTGTTGTTGCTTTCAAGTGCAATTTCCATTAATCCTAAACCTGGTCGCGATTTTTTATTCACGCTCTTTTTATGCACGGTCTCTTCATACAGCCTTTTCAGGTCAATTTTAGGCATTTTTTTAATTCCGTCCAGTTGCTTTAACAAATAACCTACTTTTGTTTTTTTAATAAAATTACCTGTAGAAAGATTATAATGATTATTTTTTTTCCGGATAATAAAAATTGCTTCTTTTTCTTCTTCGCTGCCTAATGAATGAAGGCTAAGGTTTTGTAAGGCTTCAATAATAATATGAAAGGTAAGTTTCTGCACATTAATTGCCTTGGTTTTAATATTGTTTTCAACCATATTTATAACCGGATCAATTACAATTGGTGAAAAATTACCTTTATGCATTACAATTAAATTTTCGGCACAGGCTAAATGATGAAATTCAAGAAACCAGTTTATATTCATTTCAAAAGTTTCTACTGAATTTTTAAGCTCACTGTTTACCCTGATTAAAAGGTAGAAATAGGAATAATCATCGTCAATTTTTTCAAAACTATATTGCAATTTTTGCCTGGTTTTACGTGCCATTTCAATGAAACCTAGTCCGGCTCCTCCGGCATCTGTAAACCGGTTGTTGGTGAGAATTTTACGGTAAAGTGAATCTAAATCGCTGGAATCTAATTCATTAACCTCTCTTAGCTTAGAATTAACAAAATCAATTTTCTGGTTTTCGATTAGGTTACATGACCCAATATAAAAAGTACCGCCAATATTTCTTACTATAAACATCTCCTTGCGGTACTTGAGATCTTTGGTTGGTTCATCCCCATAACGTATAATGTTCTGGAAACTTTCTATCATTAAAAAAGACAGCTTATGCCGCAGCTTTCTGAAACTATTGTCTTTGGCCAGATTATTTTCTATCAGGTTGATGGAAGAAACCACCATCTGGTTCGAAAGTGCTCCCATATAAGCAAATGATAATTTATCCTCGTTAAAAGTTTCAAAAAATTTATAGGTAAGAGGGTACTGTTCCATTTGGCTGGTATAAATCATTTAATTAGCACTTTGCGACTAAATTAGTAATAATTTTAAAATTATTTTTACTAAAACCTTGAAATCCTTTAAAATATTATTTTTTATTTTAATTGTTCCCTAACAGGTAAGTCAAATTTTAAACATTAATGGCCTGATTTTAATTTTAGAATAGCTTCAATAAATTAGTTTTTACAATCGCAAATGCCTTTAATCGTATTACAAAAACCTGCAAAGCCTTCTTCCAGCTTTTTAATGTATGCTTCGAGCATAAAATTCTGTTCATTAAGTTGCTGAATGTTCATTTCTTTTATATCCGATTTTATTAATTGTTTTGTTTCATCAAGTGTTTTTTCAAGTTTCTGTATTTCAATCTGAACCAATTCATTATAGCTGGCATTGCCTGAATCTTTCTGCATAACTGCAAAGTTCTGGTCAATACAGTTTTTCTTTTTCATCAGTTCGAACATAATCGAAATTGCTTTACTTTTAAGCTTTTCATTTTCCTGTACATTGACCGCACGTTGGGCATTCTGAAATTTTATATTGTATGAATTGAAAGCTGTAGTAAGCTCTACTTTACATTTATTACAATAAGTATTTCCATATTGGCTTTCGAGCTTAATTTTTTCCTTTTCCCCGGCTTCATCAGTTGAAAGGGAATTAATCTTTGAAATCAGGGGTGAAAAAACTTGCGCAAACAATTCGTTTTCTATTTGTAAAATATTGTTGTTTAAATCTTTAGCCTGTTCAGATGAAATTTCATCTTCCGGAATTTTTATTGAATACAAAATTCTCAGGTTATTTTCCCGGATATCGCCCGATTTGCTTTGCTTTTCCTTTTCAAGCAAATCGCCTACCTCCTTTAAATTTGTAAGGGCATTTTGTTCATTGAGGTACAAGCCAGCATTGGAAATAACAGACTCATATTTAGGAAGATACTCTTGTTCGAACTCAGTATTTCCAGCATATTCAACCTTTCTCGACTTTTTTACTTTTAATAAATCCCTGTAAATTTTGAGTATAACAAATATATTTTTTGAATAATCGTTGGTGATGTTATTTTTTAAATTCAGATTGTAGTTATTTATATTTAGCTTAAGATCAGCAAATACGGTTAAAAATTCAATGAGCTTTAATTCCTGGTTATAGGTTGTTTTATTTATTAATTCATTTTGAAAAGCACTCTGAATTTTCAGTTTCCGTTGATCGAGATAATCAAAATTAATCTGATCGCCTATTATTGGCTGGGAATTATACCTTGACTTATAATTGGCAATTATAACCATTGGATATTTCTTAAAATTAACCAGCTGGTTCAGTTTGTTCTGATCAATTTCCGGGTTTGTGGCGGTATCTAAATAATTTGACAGGTTATCGGCCAGAATGTTAACCTTGGCGGCAGAGGAAGGAACAAAAACAAAAACATTCACAGAATGAAGCCTTTTATTGAAGTCCTGGCCTTCGTATAACCTGATGGTAGAACTGAATTTGTATTGCTTTCCATTCGTTTTGCTTTCAATAAACCTGCCCAGTTCGCCTATTAAATCAAAAATTCCGGTATTCGGTTTGCTGTATCGCGAAATATTTTGAAGCTGAACGCCAATAACTTTTAAAAAATCATCGCTGTTCTTTTTTGTTATTGCCTCGCCACTTATTTCAGCATCAATAACTTCGTTCGATTCGTTCAGCGGCAGGTTGTCAATTAGCCTTACTACTTCAACATTGCCGGTTTCAATTGAGGTGCCGGTTTCACTTTCATTAATCTTAAAATTATAAATGGGATAAATCATATCACCGCCAAAAAATTTAAGATTTTGTACTTTGGCTTTTATAAAAAGCGATACCAGAGATTCATCGGTGAGTTTCCTTTTCTTACCGCCTGTATTTATGCGGTAAATATCGTTCAATAAATCGCTAAACCTTTGTGCATTTAATAAATAAAGATCTGTTGACAGGTATTGCCATTCGGGACTAAATGTATAATTCGCCTTTTTTTTAAATGCTGTAATTGTTTTTATGGTTTCCTGCGAAAAAGAATTGAAAAAAATTGAAATTAAAACGAATAGAACTAAGCTTCTCCCAATAATTCTGTTTCTCATTGTTAATTGTTTAATAATTATTTACTAAAATTATAAATCAAACATTAAGTTTTAAAATTAGTTTTTTAACGCAGGAAATCAATATCTATTTTATTTTACCTACCCTAACCCTTCTTTCGAAACTGGTGCAGCAGGCATGGTATTTTTGTTGACTTCAATAAGTACTTCGGTTATGTAACTGTTTATACGGTAAACTGAAACCAGGTATGTGGTAAAGTAAGCCAGCCAGATGGCTATAAAGGTATATAAACTCCAGGAAGGATCATAATTAAGTGTAAACAAGGGTATTATTGTAAACAACAATGCTATTATAAATACTTCTGTAAATTTCACCTGGTGCCTGATAAAAGGTTTATTATCTTCGAGTGTAAATTCAATTTCGCCACTTGACAAGGTATTGAATAAGTCCCAGCCATTCCAGACAAATCTGAAATTACTCCCCTTAAATTCCAATTTATTCGCACTTCTTTTGTGATTGAAGATATATGATTCTGTTAATCGCTTTGTAAAAATATCGAAATACATGGATGCAAAAGCATTAATATCAATTCCAATCAATATTTCATTTTTCCTACCATGGCTTAAAATGGTTTTCATATCTGACTTTTGCTTATTTTACAAATTTATATAATTATAACTTTCTTTATTCTTTTTGGCTAACTATTAACAAAAAATACCTGTCCGCCACAATTGTCCTGAATTGCTCCGGTTACCGATTTCAGACAATTACTTGTATTGGACATGCGAAGTACACCCAGAAAAGCAAATATAAGTGCTTCTTTATAATCGATTAACTGTCTGTTGGGAATAATAATCTCCTTGTCAGATTTATCCTGTAATAACTCAATTAAAAATTTATTTAAGGCGCCACCGCCAGTAATAATTGCCTTATTATTTTTGCCATCTTTTATATTATCAGCTACTTGCATTGCAATATGCTCATAAAATGTTCTCATTTTATCATAAACAGAAATTCGGGATTTGTTTATTATTTCTATTACATTTTTTTCAATCCATTCTCTGCCAATCGATTTTGGTGGATTTAAACTGTAAAAACCAAGATTATTCAATTGATTTAAAAGCTGTGGGTTTATTTTACCGCTTCGTCCCCACTCTCCATCTTTATCAAATGAACCGCCCAAATATCCTGATAACCAATTCAATATAAAATTAACCGGACAAATATCATAAGCAATTCTTTCATTATTTCGGTTTAACATAGAAATATTGGCAATTCCCCCAAAATTTATGCAATAACCATATTCCGAAAATAGATGATGATCACCAATAGGAACCAAAGGAGCGCCTTGTCCTCCAAGGCAAATATCTAAACTTCGAAAATCGGATACTGTTGTAATACCGGTTTCTGCAGCAATGGCAGCCCCATCGCCCAACTGGAAATTAAATCTGTTTTCGGGTTCATGAAATACGGTATGCCCGTGCGAAGCAATAAGGTCTGGTTTTAAATTCTGTTGTTTTAAAAATAAATTAATTTTTTTACCAATATAAAATCCATAATTTCTGTGCAATTCAATTAAATTAAAACCATTTAAATGAGGTGCCTGTGTAAGTTTTTCTTTCCAGCTTTCTTTGTACTCATAAGTAATGGCGCTAATAATGCTGAAATTCCATTTATTACTTTCTTTTACGAATTTACACAGGGCAAGGTCGAGTCCGTCAAGCGATGTACCTGACATTATCCCGAGTGCTGTAATTTCTTCATTTTCAATAAAAACCGAATCCATCATTTGATTTTATATTTGCTAAAAGATTTTGATATTTATTGTCTCCGCAATGTCTTTTTTTCTTTTTTCTGTTCTTTTCTTCTTTCCTTTTGGTCATCTTTCAGTTCTTTTTCAATTTGTTTTTCCATTTTTTTAGCCTGTCGTTTATCCATCTTTCCTTTTCTTTTTTCGCTGGACCTGCCGAATTTAACTGATTCCCTTTCCAATTTTAATCTTTCTTTGAACTGCTTTGATTTAAACCCGAGCGTTGACTGGATCCCACTTAATGGCGGACCAATCCAATAATTAAAAAGGGATTTAAAAATGTTCCTTTCGAAATAAATCCTTCCTTCTTTAAAAAATCCACCCTGGGTTTTTGGATTGCTTTTACGAATTATTGAGTTTGCCACCATTGAAAACAATCCCCTGTTTCCCGTTTCTACCGAATCAGTTTTCTTCTTGCTTAAAAGCTCGATTTTAAGATTGTCGTAATCCATTCTTAATTTACCGGTGGCATAGTCTTCATTTGCATTTGCGGTAAAATTAATGTTGTTTGACCTTCCTTCTTTTATGGATACATAATAAGCACTTTCAACAAAAGGATTTAATTCTTTAAGTTCAAAAGTATCAAGAGAACCACCATAAACGAATTCACCGTATTCCGAATTGAGCGGATAGTGAATGGATGCATTCAGGAATGCTTTGTTTAATAAATACCCGCTGGCAGTTATTACCATTTCTTTGTTCCTGGCAATTTTTGCCGAATCGTTTGTTAAATTTGTTATTCTTCCCTCAATGTGGGTTATGTCAATAATTCCGGCATCGGTAGAATTGTGTTCAAATAATGCTGAACCAATATACGCATTGTGCAAATTTAACGTATCAACAGTTATCTTTTTTTTCAGTAAATTAAGGTATGTTATGGGATGCGTAGGTTTTAATACCGAATCGGTAGGATATAGTTTATTTTTGTAAGTTTCGAGTTGTAAATCATAAATATCGATTGCCCTGGCATTAATATTCTTATTTTCAACAAAATCAAGTAAATTAAAATCTATCCCTGAAATGTAGCCGGTTTGGAGGTAAATAAGGTTTGTGTCTTTTTTTCGCTTTTCAACAAAACTCTGCCTATCTGAATTTGGATGTAAGGATAATCCTTTAACTAATAATCTGTTTTGAAATGTAGAAAACCATAAATCCTTAAAATTCAATTTGTAAAGCCCATTTGAAAAATCAGTGGAGTAGTTTCTTATCCCTCCTGAAATCCAATCGCTTGATAGAATTTTTTGAGATTTCCTGGCAGATGAATCAATTTGGAGATTAGAAACACTGCCATAAATATTTTTAAATATCTTGTTCTGCAATTCAAGCGACTTAAGTTTAGTAATTTCCATGGTGGCACTGTCAAACTCTATGTTTTTTATCTTAACCTCGCTAAGATTCTTTTTTATTTTTTCGTATAAATTAATTTCAGATAATTTCAACTGCCTGTTTGTGGCCGATTCAATTGAAAAGACTTCCAATTCAGGTTTTGAAAGTTTTAAGTTTTCCGATTCCAGTGTTTTTTCGAGAATTAACTTCCGGAGCCGGAATCCTGTTAAAACAATATTTGGTACATAAAATTCTTTAACATCAGAGTTATTCCTGATATTGCGAAAACCACCGTCATTACTGTATTGAAACTTATAAATATCCGCTTTTCTCTGTACCTGGTTAAAGTGTAGTTTATCAACTTGAATTTCGCGTAAACTATCGGGCATTGTATATCGAAGATTTGAAAAATCAGCCACTACATCAAGATTATCCATGAAAACATCCGGATTTTTTATCAAATTTGAATCAATAATTACATTGTTGGCTTCTGCATTAAATTTTGTGTTTAACTTTATTTTTTCAATGCCATTCTCGCTGTTTACAATTCCGAAATAGGCATCCTCAAATTTTATTTGTTCAAAACTTACTTTATTAAGTGTTATTTCACTTTTTTCATTTTCATGCTTTTCAGTATTTATCGCAGAATCCGTCAATTCTCTGTTTAACGACAATACTATGGAAGGGCTTGATATTAAAAGCTTTCCCATGTTGGCCACGTTATTTTCAAAAAAATTACCCAAAAGGCATTTCCTTGCCTTTATTTCAGGCGCATAAAATGACCATTGTTTTGCTGGTTTGCTGCTGTGGTTTGCAGTTTCAACAGGGAAAAACCGAACAAGATTGGCTGTTAAAATTGAATCGGATGATGAAAAGGAAACCTGCTTCATTTTTAGCTGGTATTTCCGATCATTGAATTTTATTAAAAAATCATTTAACCTGAAAGATAGATTATTTGAATACGTAATACTGCTAATTGTTGTATCATTACCGGTATCGAAATAAAAATTTCCAAATCTTGCGTTAAGTTTTCCACTCAAGGCAATATCGCTGTTTCCAACCGAATCAATATCAGATACATTAAAATCGGCATTCTCGATATTCAATGCGCCCACTTTTGTTTTCCTGAAATAAGATGCCAACAAATCCTTAACCGAAGCATTTTTAAGTATCCCTTTTCTGTTTGTAATTCCAACAGTTGATGAATCAATCACTACCAGCGAAGAATCGATATTTTCGGGAAATAAATTTTTAAGTTTTAAAAAATTATTCAAATTAAACGAAGGTCGGAGAATAGATATAGATCCGGCTTCAAAAATGCTGTCGTTGAAAGCTTTATTAAAATCCAGATTCCTTATAAATGCCTGAATTACATTGAAATTAATTAATTTCTTTTCTGAATATGCAGAACTTATGCCGGTGGCCAGGTTTTTTGGTTTCACACTTAAACCTTCAATCTCAAGGCTCGAATCTTTTGTTGAAACCAAAAGATTTTTAGAATATAACTGGTGTAACCCATCTTTTAAATCCTGCGAATAATTTGAAAGGCTTAAGTTAAAACCATCGGAATAAAACAAATTATATTTTTCTGAACTTAAAATTTCCTCCGAAATCCTGAAATTATCAAGGCTAAATTTTGCTTTTCCCTGGTAAACCATTGATAATGTATCATTTTCAAGAAATTTAATTTTGAAATGGCTTTCATTTATTGATATTCTTGATATGTTTAGTTTTTCTAAAAAGTTTGGTGTAATAAAATTTAAAATGCCTTTATCAGAAGAATTGTTTTCCTTGTCGGGTTTTCTATCGGGTAATGTTACTTCAAATTCTGAACTGCTTAAAATTAACTGGTTTACATTAAAAATCCTGTTGTGATAAAGTGAATAAAAATCGGCGCCACTAATGGTTAGCGCAGGAATGTTTATTTTTAAATTATTTTTAGTGGGTTGCAAATCATTTATAAATCTTTTCTTTACCGCAATTCCTTTGGCATTTACAATTCTTTCCTGAGAAGAAATTTCAGCATTGCTAACTTGTACCAGGTGCGATTTATCTGGTAATATCGCGGTAAGTGAATCAATTTTCAGTTGAATATTGTCAGAATAAAAAATTTTCGATTTAATATTATTTGATTTATCATTCAATAAAAAATTGAAACAATTGAGGTTTACAGAACCTGCCTTATAAGCAGGCATTGTGAACCAACTCTGGTAAAAAAATTTTAAATGTCCGTCGTTAATACTAAAAGTATCAATGGCAACAGAACGGAGTTTACCAGCCAGCAATTCATATAAATTAATTTCCATTGATTTGCCGGCGTTTTTGGCGTGCCTTGCATTTACAACTAATTTATTAACTATTTCAATATTAGGATGATAACAAGTTACGCTGCCTATTTTAATGTCGTTGTTAAAATAAAGATTAGTAACATCAAAATTTTTAAATTCTATTATTGGCGCGGAAATCCTGTAATAATTTGATTTTAGGTTTCCTATAAATTCCTTTTTCTCACTTTTTGTATTTATTCCAACATTTGTGGCAAATAATTTCGATTTTTTTGTAGAAATTGTAAGTTGATCAGCAAAAAGGTAATGTACATTATCACTAAGGTTTATCCGGTAATCTTCTACTTCGAGTTGAATGTCATCCGAAAAGAAAAGCCTTTGCCTTTTCAGGTGTTCCTGCCTGTTTAAAAAGAAATGATAAAGCGTTACAGAAATGTTTCCGATATGGGTTGTGGTTTTAGTACTGTCTTTTTTGAGACTCAGTAAAAATTTCCCATTGTCTAAAACCGTTTTATCGAGTTCAATTTCAGCTACATATGGTTCTATGGCCGGAAATAAATCTTCGTGAACAAAATCCCTGGATTCCGTCTTTGAATTAGCGTTGGCAGGAAGTTTTTTGAGTTCAACTACCGGATTTACCAAATTTAAACTTGATGCCTTAAGTTTTCCTTTCACAAATAACCGGTATGGTCTAATGCGCCAGAGTTCAACCGATTTACACGATATTTTATATAATGCAGCTTCCGTCTTTTTTTCAAGAATCATTTTATTATAAACCACAGTATCAGGCGTAAGCTCAAAATTTTGAAGCACCAGCCTGCGACTTCCCAGTTCAATACTGATTTTATCGAAATCTACCGAAAATAATCCGCTGGTTTGTTCGCCTACTTTTTGTTGAAGGTAAGATTTTAAAAGTGGTGTGGCCAGGAAGAAAAAGAAAAAATCAACAATCACAAACAGCAAAATAAACAGGTAGAAAGCCCTTTTCATCCAACGAATGAACCTGCCCTTTGACTTTTTACCTGAAACGTTATCCTTTTCCACAGAAAAATACTATCAATATCATAGATAAAACAGCGATAAAGATAGTAATTACTTTAACAACCCCTTATTAAATGTTTGGAATTCTTTACAAAATATAACGGATTCTTTAGATAAGAAATGCATTCTTTAATTGAATACAAATTTTATTAACCGAAATTTTCCGTAGAATATTTAAGTATTATGCTAGCCTTTCTTTGTCCGCAATGAAGGCTTTTTTATTTTTTTGGTCCCTGCCGGCTCTTTTTTCTCCTTTTTTGAAGTAGTCAAAGATTTTGATTTTTTGGTTTTATCTGCATTTTTATCCTCTGCCTTAGCAGCTTTCAATGCTTTTTTCTCTGTAACCGTTTTATCAATTGCCTTTAACTCCTTTTTAGTTGCCGAAATAGCCTTTTTATCCTCTTTTATTTTGGCAATGGGAATGGATGATTTTTTTACCTTTTCAATAACCTTTGGTTCTGGTTTTGTTTTTGCAATGGGCTTAACTACCAGCTTTGATTTTAATGCATTTATTTCTTTTTCGTATTTTGCTATTGCTGCTTTTATTTCCTTTTCAGTAAGGGGTTTAATTTCTAAATTTCCAGCTTTTTCATACACCCTTGTCGAAAAATCGCTCAGTACATTCATATAATTTATAAAAGCCTGATAAGGTGAGTCGTATGGATTATAAAGAACATGTAAATCGTCGTCGGTAAAAAATTTGGTGCACATGTAATAGAAATGATCGCTTGTTTGAAGGTAAAGCCAATCGCGGTTTATCTCCTCATCATTTATATTTTTTACAAGATTTTCCAATTTGTATAGTTTATCAAAAGCCTCATCCTGAAGCTCATTTCCAAGCCATGCAGTTAAATCTCTTTCTTCATCCGCCCATGAAATAGGATAAGGTACATTGTATGCAGCCACAGGCTGGTGGGTATCCGCCACTTCCGAAGGGGTTGCAAAAATATAATTAGAGTAAGAAAATACTGCTGCTGGCAAGGCTTTCAAAAAGTTAAATATCCCTGAAGCTGCATCTACTCTTTCGCCAAATGTATCATAATTCATAAAAAGATTAACTACTTCTTCCTTTTTATCTATTTCATTCAGCCATCGAACAAATTTTTCGGTGGTTAATGGCCACTCAGGCCATGATTTATCAGGAAATCTGAACGAAATATCATCGCTTAGCTTATAATTCTTCAACAGAATTTTTAATTTCGGATTTAAGGCATTGTAATACAGGAAATTCGGACTCTTCCAGCCCAGTATATGTTTGGCCCCTTCTGTAATCATTGCCTTATAGCCCATTTCGGCTACAATTTCGCCAATATCATCACTGTAAATTAACTCAGTATTCCTGAACACCTGGGGCTCCTGTCCAAAATATTTTTTAATTTTCTCACGGTGGGTAGCCACTTGTTTAATAAATTCATCTTTACTTCGTTGCGATGCCAGAGAATGAGAATAAGTTTCGGATAAAAACTCCACACAACCTGTTTTAGCCAGTTTTTTAAAACTTTCAAGCACATCGGGTGCATATAGCTCAAACTGATCAAGCGCTGTTCCCGAAATAGAGAAACTTACCCTGAATCTATCACCATGGGCTTTAATTAAATCAAGAAGAAGCTGGTTAGCAGGCAAATAACATTTATCTGATATCCTCCTGATGATAGTTTCGTTGTTGTAATTATCATAATAAAAATGGTCGTGCCCAATATTGAAAAACCTGTAATTTTTGAGCCTGAATGGCTGGTGCACTTGAAAATACAAACAAATGGTTTTCATTCGAAATATTTTTTTATTGATTAATCCGATTGAGTTTTATGCTCTTTCGTTTTTAATATCTTGGTTTCTAATAATATAAAATAAGTTCCTAACTCAGTTCCTGTAAATAAACATCCCTTATCAGGCTTGCAGCCTTGTCCCACTGGATATTTTCAACTTCCTGCCGGCCTAGCTTTCTGAACATTTTCGATAAACCTTCGTACTTAACCAGTCCATAAATAGAATCTGCAATAGCATCTATATCCCAGAAATCAACCTTTATAGCATGTTTAAGGATTTCGGCAACACCTGATTGTTTCGATATGATTACAGGTACGCTTGACCGCATGGCCTCAAGGGGTGAAATACCAAATGGCTCTGAAACTGAAGGCATTACGTAAACATCGCTAATCGAAAACATATGGTCTACATCTTTTCCTTTCAGGAAATTTGTAAAGTGAAATTTATCAGCAATTTTAAGCTCTGCTGCCCTTTTAATCATTCTAAACAGCATATCACCACTGCCAGCCATTACAAAAATAACATCATCAGTTTTTTTAAGTACCTTGCACGCGGCTTCGATAAAATATTCCGGTCCTTTCTGATAAGTAATTCTTCCAAGAAAAGTTACAATTTTCTTTTTTACCTTTTTTTCGTATTCATTATGTTCATCAGCTGTGGAAATAACTCCATTGTGTACAACTGTTACCTTATGTTCGGGAATTCCGTACCTTCCGATTACAATTTCACGTGTTAAGTTACTTACTGTAATTATTTTGTCGGCATTCACCATCCCAAACCTTTCAATATCATACACAATTTGGTTCACATTTTCGCCAGATCTGTCAAATTCAGTAGCATGAACATGGATAACAAGTTTTTTCCCTGTCATTTTTTTAGCTGCAACACCGGCCTGGTAGGTTAACCAATCGTGGGCATGAATGATATCAAATTCTTCAAATTTTGCAATTTCGGCGGCTACCCTTGCATAATTAGTTACTTCAGTTAATAAATTGGAACCGTACGAACCAGAAAACCTGTAAAAAACTTTTGAGCCCGTTTCAATTTTATTCCCCGATGGTGAATGTACGACAATTTCTCTTCCATCAATAATTAGAACAACACTTCCGTCATCTTTCACAACAAAATTCCTTTCGGCTCCCGGAGCGTTTAGTTTTTCAAATTCTTCCGGAGAAAGGTATGGCTTTATTTGCGATTCAATTTCAAGGTATTTCAGCCTTTCTAATAATTCGTCACCCAATTTATCGCTTCCGGTTCCCAGGATTGAATTCCTGTATCTCATTTGTCGTTGTTTTTGAGAAAGGTATTCGTCCATCAGCAGGTTTTGATCAACGCCAATGGCTTCGGCATTTACAAAACTTGCAACTGATTTATCTTCATCGCCAAATGCTTTTGGAACAACAAAAGTAATCTTCACATCATCGAATGTTGTTAATGCCTTAGTCAAACCATAACATGCTGTGCCTAACCCTCCTGCAATGTGCGGCGGAAATTCCCAGCCAAACATCAATACTCTCATTCAACAATCATTTTAGTTATTCTATTTATAAATTGAATTTGTATCATCTTCAGATAATCTATACACTTAATTATCCTAAATTACTTCATTTCTTCGTATTTATCAATAATATTTTTAATTCTCAGCAATTCTGCCACACTCCATGCCTGCGAAATGGCTCCTTTAGGCTCGTGTGGGGGAATACCGTCGTATATTTCGGATATAGTACCAATTCCTGCATTTGCTAAGTCGGATTCAAAACCATAATAAATATCCTTTACTTTTTGCAAACCCGATTTTTTATGGATTTTAAGGTAGGCTTCGCAAAAGCCTCCCAGCAGCCAGGGCCAAACAGTTCCCTGATGGTAAGCATTATCGCGCGATTCAGGATTGCCTTCGTAAACTCCCTGGTATTTCGAGCTATTTGGAGATAAAGTCCTCAGTCCTCTTGAAGTAAGTAATTCACCTTCAACAATATCTAAAACCGATTTGCTTATTTCTTTTGACAACATCGAATATGGCAAAGAAATGGCAAACACCTGGTTTGGCCTTACATGCCAATTTTGTTCACCGTTGGTAACATAATCGGATAAAAATCTTTTTTTCTCGGACCAGAAAGTTGAAATAAATGATTCCTTAATTTTTTCCGGCCATTCTTTCCATTCCTTTATAAATTTCTGATCATTAAATTTTTCAGCTAACTCCAATGTAAACATCAGCGCATTGTACCATAGAGCGTTCACTTCAACATTGTAGCCATAACGCGGTGTAACAGGCACTCCATTTACCACAGCATCCATCCAGGTAAGCGCTTTGCCTTGCTCAGCCGCACAAATTAGCCCATTGTCATGCATTTTTACACTGTCAAATCCGGATTTATATTTTGAAAGTATCGATTTCATTTTTGAACCAAAATCTTTCCAGCTTTCCTCATCTTTTCCGGTGTACAATACATATTGCTGAATTGACCAGAAATACCATAATGCCGTATCAACACTAATTATTTCCTCGTTATCGCCATTTTTAAATAATCCGTCTTTTGACTGTTTCGTAATCTGCAACAGAACATCTCTTGCAGTTTGAAAATCGCCCATCGACAAAGTAAGTCCGGGTAATGCAATAAACGTATCCCTCATTCTTGGTCCAAACCAGGGGTAACCTGCAACAATTTCTATTTTGTTCTTTTTATGTACAATAAATTGCTGGGCAGAATTTGTCAGACAGTTTTCAAAATTATCGCGAGGAATCCGGCTTTCAATTTCTTCTAAAAACTTTTGCTTTAACTGCTTCGGTTGATCTTCTTTAAGGCTTGCCGAAAATATTATTGATTCTCCCTTTTTAATCGGAAATTCAAAATAGCCTGGTACATAAAGATCTTCGGTAAATTCATATCCCCTGCTTTCTTCTTCGCTGTATTCAACATTGTAAAACCAGCATGGTGCAGGTACATATTCATTTTTTTTTGATATCTGCATATACAGATAGGGGTAAACATTATACATTCTTGTACGAATGCCATTTTCTATCTTTGTAAATTTCGTATTTACATCAAGATTAGCTTTACATAATTTGTGTATGTTCCTGAAAGCCAGAAAGGGATGTAATTTTAAAGTTGTAGGCGAATGGGCATCTAAAAGGGTGTACCTGATTAAAACCTGGTCTTCGTTTGAGGATAACACCATTTCTTTCTGAAGCAAAACGCCCCCTACCCTGTAAGTTAAAGTTGGCATAGGATCGGCATGGAATTCCTTTAAATACTTATGTCCCGGATGCATAACCCCAGGGTATTTTCTTACAGCTAGATGAAATTCCTTATTATGCTGGATAATGGTTTCATCGAGGGCCGACAATAAAACATGATTCTCTCCATCAAGTTGATCCATTGGACAAATTAAAAGCCCATGATATTTCCTTGTATTGCAATTAATTATTGTACTCCCTGCATAAGAACCAGCACGGTTCGAACGTATAAATTCCTTTGAAAGTGAATACTTTAAATTGGTTAGCTCGGTTTTATCAAATTCAATATACCCCATATATCAATTTTTTAAGTAGTTGAGGAGACAAGGTTAAATTACCTTTTTCAACTGCCTGAAATTACAATTTTTTTTTGAACTTCAATCAATTTAAGTTAAAACATATAGAATTAATTTTTTAATCACTCCTGATTACTGTAATTACTATTGTTCTGGTTGATCTTGGTCCATCAAATTCACATAGGAATATATTCTGCCATCTTGATAATCCCAACCGGCTATCTATGATGGGAATTGTTTCAGAAGGGCCAACTATTCCGGCTTTCAGGTGAGCATCGCCATTTCCGTCCTGTTCATCGTGTAACCAAACCCCACTGGGAATAAGTTTATGTAAAAGATTTATAACGTCCTGCTGTACTGAGTAATCCCAGTTTTCCTGAATCATTATGGCTGCCGTGGCGCCCTGTACGTATACATTTGCCACGCCGAATTCAACTTTGCTCTCTTTCACTATTCTTTCTACCTTTTCAGTAATATCGAAAAGCCCGTTTTTTCTATCTGTTGAAATTTTTACAAAATGCTGCATTTTTTTGTAGTTTTGGATCTAAAATAATAACAAATTCATAATCATGACAACCTTTCGGTCGGAAGTTTTTCCTGATCCATATCCATTTAAACTCGGATACCCTGATAAAATTCTTTTATTGGGTTCATGCTTTGCTGAAAACATTGGGAACAAACTCATCGAACTCAAGTTTGATATATTGTCAAATCCTCTTGGTATTATTTACAACCCGGCTTCAGTTGCCCAATCGCTCAATTTTTTATTATCCGGAAATCCGTTTACCGAAAATGATTTGGAATTTCACAATGAGAAATGGATTAGTTTCAACCACCATGGCAGATTTTCATCCGAATACAGGGAAGAAGTACTCACCAACATTAATAATGAAATTGAAAAAGGATTTATTTATCTTAAAAATGCCGGTTATTTATTTTTAACTTTTGGAACATCAAGGGTTTACAAGTATAAAAAAAATTCAAGAATTGTTGCCAACTGCCATAAATTGCCACCGGAAGTTTTTGAATATTATTCGTTAACAGTTAACGATATTTTAGATTTGTACTTTACTCTGCTGGAAAAAATACATGCTCTGAATCCCAAACTAAAAGTAATTTTTACAGTAAGCCCGGTAAGGCACTGGAAAGATGGGGCAACTGAAAATCAATACAGTAAAGCTGTTCTGATTGTAGCCATAAGGGAAATAGTTAATAATTTTAAATTTGTGAGTTATTTTCCTTCTTATGAATTAATGATGGACGATTTACGCGACTACCGCTTTTATGATGCAGATTTATTTCATCCCAACCAAATTGCAATTGATTATATCTGGCAAAAATTCAAATCTACATTTATTTGTGATAAGGCCATTGTAATCTCCGAAAAAATTGAAAAACTAACCAAATCTGTGCAACATCGTGTATTTTATCCAAGAACAGAGGCTTATATGAAATTTTTGAAAAGCAACCTTTCTATAATTGATGATTTACAGAAAAATTATCCAAACCTTGATTTTTCAAATGAAAAAATTCATTTTAACAATGAAGTATTGAAATATTTTGGGAAAATCTGAACAAAAAATTGTTTATTTCTACTTTTTATCTTTGAAGTGCTTTTCCATATAAAGTCTTAACCAATACATTAAAAGTGAAACAATGGTGAAAATAAAAAAGAGGTAGGATTCTTTCAGCCCCATAAGCCATGTACGGTGAATGCCGGCAATAAAACAAAGAATTGACAATATTATCCAAATATGTTTCAAACTTTGAATTTATAAGTTATTCCTTATTTATATACTATTCAGGTTTTTTTGTTGGCGGCGCTTTCATTTTAGGCAGGTTCTTTTTTTCAGGATTTACAACATCCGAATTCTGATTGTTCAGGCTGTCATCCGGACCTCCCATAAATTCTTCGTTAAATGTTATCCTACCCGAAACATCAATAAACTGGTAAATAGTAAACGCTGAATTGGATTCAAATCCTTTATAGGCCTTCGTAATTGAACCATCTGCTTCCGTTATCTCAACATATTTATCAGTGAAAATTTTATGTTCCTTTTCATCACCATAAAGCTTTTCGGTTTTCAAAACCCTGCCGTACATATTCGAAATCACCACATTCCCAATTGCCTCCCAGGTTTGTTTGTCACGATAATAGATAGCCCTGTTGGCTGTAAGGCTGGTTTCAATCTTATTATCTTTGTCGTAAAGGATAATAATAATCCCTTTTGGAAAATCAATGTAAGGTTCCACAATTCCATCAAATTGTTGAAGTAGCGGGGCCTGTAATTTGCTTTTTATCTTCCCTTCTTCGGTATAAGTGGTATTAATATTTTCAACGGCCACTGTTGGCAAATCATCCTTGCTAATAATGATGTTACGTACCGGAATAGGTTCAGAACAGGCAACTGAAATGGATAAAAGGAATATAATTATTTTATTGCCAACATTATATTTCATGCAAGAGATGTTAATATTTATTTTCCTTTTTTATTCAAATTTTGGTCTGTAAAACCAACTTGCTTGTAAAGAAAAGTTCAAATGTATCTGAAAGTAACTCTCGGATAAGTCATTATCACCGGGCGCGTATCTTTTAAGGTATGAAAAAGCAACATTAATCAGCGAGCCACTGCGCAAAGGCAAACCAAAGCCCAAACTGCCCCCGGTTTGTTTTAACTGTATGTCATTATAAACCAAATAGGAATTAGCAAGGGTAAATCCAGCCCTGTAACGTATTGCATTTAAATACTTTATAGCATTTACATCAGGCAAATATTCTACGCCTATGCACAACTTATTATTGTCTTTAAAGTTTTGTTTTTCGCCAAAAAATTTTGCTTCCGACCATTTTTCTACCTGGTAATCAGCAGCAATCTCAAGTTTTTGGTATAAAATAAAAGAAGTTCCTAACGAAAAACTTTGTGGCACATCCATCAAACCTTCATTTATGGTTCCATTGTAAAGTGTATCGGTAAATTCAGTTTTGTTCTTAGCTGTTGTAGATGTTATTAGCCTTGTAAAGTCAGCTGAAAGTTCAGTTTTGAAATTGTAGGTAGCGCCTACATTCAGAAAAAGATTATCGGATAATGACTGATGGAAATGCAAGCCTAAACCAAAGTTGAATGCACTAAAATTCTTTTGGTTCACAGCTACCAAATAATTAGTAGAGTATTCGTTAATCGTTGTAATGCTGTTGGTCCGCTTGGCATAGCCAAAATTATAGCCAACTTTTAATCCGATAGAAAGGGGTTTAATAATCCTGAACGAATTATCAAAATAGAACTGGTTAATTCCACCTTCACCAAGATAATTATTAACCATTGTATTTGAGTCAATTTCAGTAATAAATTCCTGTTTAATATCATATCCAATGTCGGTTACCGGACGAAGTCCAAAACCTGCTTTCCACCATTTTGCCACTGAAAACCCCATGGCAATGTACCTTATGTTTCCATCGAATTTTGAAGCTGTTCCATTCGGAGTTACTAATTTATAATTATTGCCGGATACACCTACCTCAAAAAGAAAGGCATATTGAAGCAGACTTGAATAAGTTGCAGGATTTGATGGATTCAGGCTGAAACTGGAAATCAGCGAGGATGAAACACCACCCATGCCCAGGTTCCTGCCAAACCCATTGTTGGAAATATCGCCTATGCCAAACATGGAGTAAGGCGAACTTGTGCTGTTTTGAGCTGATAAACTGCCTGAAATACAAACTATTATTACCAGTAGAAATAAATTTTTAATTTTCACCAACATTGTATTCTAAGATTCTGTTTAAACCAATTGCAACTAAAAAAGGTTCTGCAAAGATGGGATATTTTAATTTATGCGCAAAGAAAAAGCAATCGCCTCCGGTTAAAATTACCTTTAAATCATTGTAATGGCTTACCAAAGTTTCGATGTATGAATTTATTTCGAAAATAATTCCATTTTGCACCCCCGATACTATTGCTTCTTCTGTTGTACTCCCCAAAAGGCCGAAACTTTCTTTCTTTTCAATAAGTGGCAGTTTTCCTGTAAAAGTATTTAAAGCCCTGAACCTCATGCCCAATCCAGGTGAAATATTTCCACCAACATACTCTGACGATTCATTTATAAAATCGAATGTTATAGCAGTTCCGGCATCAATGGCCAAAACGTTTTTTGATGGAAAAATATTGTTCGCCCCTGCTATTCCTGCAAGCCTGTCTTTACCAAGTGATTCGGGGGTTTTGTAACAATTCTTCACAGGAATTCTTGTTTTCTCGTCAAGCACAACCAGGTTTCCGACAAGATTTCTGGCTTCCTCAAATAATTTAGAAGGAAGGTCTTTTACTGTACAAATGATACCTCTTTCCGGTTTAATCCGGTTATCAAACAGTTCTTCAAACTGAATTTCAATATTTGTATCAAACTGTCTGAAATATTCAACCTTGCCCTGCGAAAACAAGAACAATTTGGTAAAAGTATTGCCAATATCAATTACAAGGTTCATGCGCTGAGGACGATTTTTTTATTAATTCAGCAAATTTCATATTTTTTTACTATTTTTAAGCACTTGATTACAAATTTATTTAGAGTGATTTAAGTATTATTAATTTAGTTTTATTACCTCATTAAACGGATAAATCATTTGTAAACGTGGGTGTGAAAAGAATTTTGATTGTTGAAGATGATAAAATGCTCTGTACCATCTTTGAAATGTTTATAAAACAACTGGGCTATGAACTTACCGGTATTTCACATTCGGGTATCGAAGCCATTGAATTGTGCCGGATTACTAAACCTGATGTTGTACTTATGGATATACACCTTTCGGATGATATGGATGGAATTACGGCAGCCAGAATGATAAGCGAAAACTTTAATATCCCTGTAATATACATTACCAGTGATATAGAAGAATCGACCATTAAAAAAGCCATTTATAAAAATACATATGGATTTTTAATGAAACCAATTTACCAGACATCGCTCAGGGTGGCTATTGAATTTGCAGATGCAAAACACCTGTACGATTCAAATTACATGAAATCAGGCAACTAAATTTTAAATTCTCCTGTCTTCCTTCACTTTTGGAAGTTTATATTATGCTTAATTCATTTCAGGACTTAAAATTCAATCAAATGAAATCAATCTTGTCGTTAACTTTTTTAATGGTGATTATTAGTGCATTATCCCAGGAATCAGTAAAACATATTGTTCAGGCCAAAGACCAGTCAGCCACAATTTACCTCAATGGAGCTGAAATGGAGAGATCTTCGGGCTTTAACCTGAAGAAAGGGAATAACCTGTTGGTTTTTAAAGGAATTTCTCCAAATCTTGATTCAAAAAGTATAAGGGTTTCGTCGGATGTGGAAATTTCGGTATTAAGCATTTCTACAAAAACAGATTATCTGACTAAAAAAAATGAAATCCCTGTAATTAAAAGCATTAAAGATTCTATTTCATTGCTTGAATTGCAAAAAAAGGATAATACAGATGAAATTAATGCCTACACTTCTGAAAAAGAAATGATTATGACCAATAAGTCTATTGGTGGCACCAATAATGGGGTTCCGATTGCAGAACTCAAGCAGGGTGCAGATTTTTTCAGGCAAAGAATAATTGAAATCAATAAGAAAATCTCAAAACTTGAAAAATCAAATAATGAACTTGATAACCTATTGGTAAAATATAACAATGAGTTAAATGAAGTAAATGCCCGATCAACTTACAGTGAATCAGAAATTTACATTCTGCTTTCATCTGAGCAGGATGCAAATACACAAATTAAACTTCAATACCTTGTAACCAATGCAGGCTGGGTGCCGGGTTACGATATTAAAGCCAGCGATTTGAACAATCCCATTGAGCTTGTTTATAAAGCGCAGGTATACAATAATACTGGCATTGCCTGGGAAAACATTAAAATTAAACTCTCTATTGCCGATCCAACGCTTAGTATTAGTATTCCGGAATTAAAACCGTGGTATCTTGATTATTACAATGCTAACCAAAGTTATAAACTTGACAAAAATATAGGCTATGCACAAAATATAGCTGTAAATGAAAAAGAATTAACCCTGAATGATGAAATGAAACAGGAGGTAACTGAAAATTACGATGAATTTGATATACCGGACTTAAATACTGAATTTGAAATAAAGCAGCAATACAGTATTCCCTCTGATGACAAACCGTATGTGGTTGAAATTGAGAAATATTCATTGCCAGCATCGTTCAAACATTTTGCGGTGACAAAACTGGACAAAGGCGTTTTTCTGCTGGGAAAAATTACAGGCTGGGAAAACCTGAACCTGGTTGATGGCTATGCAAATGTTTATCTGAAAGGAACTTTTCTTGGTCAATCGTTTATTAAAACCCGAAATGTAAAAGATACGCTGGATTTATCGCTTGGACGGGATGAAAAAGTATTGGTTACAAGGACAAAACTTAAAGAATTCAGCAGCAAGCAATTGATTGGAAATAAACTAAAAGAAACTTTATCTTTTGAACTGGTTGCCAAAAACAATCGCAACACCGCTGTTGACCTGGAAATATTGGATCAAATCCCAATAAGTTCTAACAGCGATATTGAAGTAAAAGAAATTGAAATTTCTCAGGGAGAATACAACCCGGTTACAGGAGAAGTGAAGTGGAAATACCACCTAAACCCCGGCGAATCGCGAAAAATGATACTGACTTTTTCAATAAAATACTCTAAAAATCAAACCATTGAAATCCAACAAATGAAACAAAGGTCTGTCAGGAAATTTTAAGAACTGTTAATTGTTAAATATGTATAAATTGAATTTTGACATCGAGGTATTTTTGGCGGGCCTTAAAAATGAATTACATTTGCCTCGCATTTAAAATCAACAAAATATTTTATATACTTAATATTTATGGCATTACAAGAAGAATTTGAAAAACAGGGCATTTGGCTTTTTACCTACAGAAGTGTTTTACCGCTTATTATCCTGGTTATTGGCACAATACTTTACCTGTATTCCGAAATTTACCCTGAAACTTTTATACTCCGGAACACGCCTTACGAAATTTATTATGAAATATTTTGTTTGATAATTTGTCTTTTTGGGCTATTAATCAGGGTTTACACCGTAGGTCATTCGGCTAAAAATACTTCAGGCAGAAATACCGAGGAACAGGTAGCCGATTCTTTAAATTCTACCGGAATTTACTCAATTGTAAGACACCCACTTTACCTTGGCAACTATTTTATGTGGCTGGGCCCATCCATGCTCACCGGCAATTTCTGGTTTATTGTAGCTTTTACGCTGTTTTACTGGGTTTATTACGAGAGGATAATGTTTGCAGAAGAACAGTTTTTACGACGTAAATTCGGTACAGTTTATACGGATTGGGCAGCTGGAGTGCCAGCTTTTATTCCTGATTTTAAAAAATTTGTAAAGCCAACCCTGCCATTTAGCTGGAAAAAAGTGATAAAAAAAGAAAAAAACGGACTGGCGGCTGTTTTTTTAATATTTTGTGCGTTTGATATTGCAGGTGAATTGGTTAATGGACAGAAAAACTTTAATTATTTTTTAATTGGTGCCTGCCTGCTTACCGGAATACTCTACTTAATTTTGAAATTCATTAAATCAAGAACCAGGCTTTTAGACGAAGCTGACAGATAAACTAAATTCAATTAATACTTAAAAAACTAAACAGTATGACAAGAATATTAATTCTCATTGCCGGCTTTGTATTTATTTTAAATTCATGCAACCCATTAAAAATCACGCATAATGCCGATAAAACAAATGATTTTTCGAGTTATAAAACTTATTCTTTTTTTGGTTGGGCCGAAGCCAGTGGAGAAAATATAAATGAATTTGATAAAAAAAACCTTGAAAAAGCCTTTGCCAACGAATTCAATAAACGTGGGCTTCAACTGGTAAAATCAAACGGAGATATCATTGTATCCCTCTTTTTACAAATTAGTGAGGATTATTCAACCCATGCTTACATCGATCATTACAATATGGGGGGATATTACGGGTATTATTTTGCACCCACCTGGGGTTGGGGAGTTCAGGCCACCAATTACAATTACGATACCCAGGATTATTACAAAGGCACTCTTGTTTTAGACGTTTTTGACCAAAAAACAAAAAAACAAATCTGGCAAGTAGTAGGTTCAAGGAAAATAAACGAAGATCCTGAAAAAAGAGAAAGGAACATACCGAAAGTGGCTAATTTAATGATGAAATCTTTCCCAATTAAAGCATCGAATAAAAAATAATTGTAAGGATTGGTATTTCAATTTTATGTTCGGATTACTTAGTAGCCGCGACTTTTAATAATTTGCTTTTTCCCAAATAATTATAGGTTCAAAAGTTTTTTATATCCTTCAATACTTCATTTAAACTGCGGTAACAATTAAAGGATTGATTTCCGAAACCAAAATCGAGAGATAACTTTTGAATCGGCGATTTATTAAATTTAAGACTGAAACCAAATACAGCAGCGGGATTTACATACTTAAACCTGTTAATTTCCGGTTTTTTTAATGATTGTGCCTTACAAATATCACACCGACAAAAAGTGCATCCTTGCCTATATCATACCTGTATTCAATTAAATTGAGTGGATGCCAATAATAATCACTGTCAGGCCATTTCACATTTATCCTGAAAATTATATTTACATAAAAGCCTTCTAATGTACTATTAGAACTTTTCCGGATACCGTAAAAAGCAGGAACAATTCAAATAATCTAAACCAGATTTCTAAGAATAGCAATGCTTTGTTTATTCTGAATTAGGATACAAACCCATTGGCCGGAAAATAATTTTAATGGATGCAGGGTTAAAAAAAAACCTGCTGGTTGGTTTACAGCAGGTCCTGAAATATTTCAATAAAATTATTTTACCTTAGGAGGGTACTTTGTAAAAATTTGCTTTACAGCATAATTAATATTTTTTTCCCTTTTTGCCTGGCTGGCTTCAGGATCAACAGTACCGACCCCACGTCCCTGCCATACAAGTTGTTTCTTGGAAGCATCGATCATATCAACAAACAAAGTTCCTTCAACATAGGTATCGTAATTAATGGTAGTGGTGGTAAATCCGCCACCCCATCCATACCTGTAACCATAGCCATATCCATAACCTCCTGTACCAGTGGTATTGGCAGTGGCAGTCTGTTTTTGTTCACCTTTCAGGTTTAAATCAATCAGTACATCAGGTGTTTCTGATTTGGTAAATCCTTTGGCTGCCAATTCAGTTTCAATAGCACTTATCAGGCGATTTTTGTTCAAATCATTTATAGGAAGTGCAAGTGCTTCATCAGTAAATTTATAGGTCTTATAATTGGCAAAAGGGGCAGTTTTATCATAATCGCTTGATATTCTGATAGTACTGCATGAAATTGCCAATGTGGCCAAAATAAGGAGAAACAATGTATATTTCATAATATTTATATTTAAGGATTAAGAATCCAATTTTTATCTAAAAAAAACAATTATTGTTTTAAAACAATTCCAACATTTAAGGTAAAAAATCCCTGGCCTTCGAGGTCAGCAGTTTTAAAGCCATAATAATATTTTGCGCCAAGAAGTATCCCTATTCCGGGCTGAGGTTCAAAAATAATTCCAAGTTCCGGCCTAAGTGAAAACTGCCATGAATCTGTTTCGAAAGTATACAAATTCATATCCGTATTTCTTAGGGTATACATGGTTCCTAAACCGGCTCCAATATAAGGATTAATCAGATCGTCGGGTTTCATGTAATAGGTAGCAGCCAGAAGCATTGGAAAACTATTGCTGTACCTGTATTGTTTACCAGAATAGGTAATGTTTTCTTGCACATAAGTATCATATGGTTTTTCTTCGTAAAAAACATTCCAACTGATATCGAAACCAATACCTAAATTTGGATTGGCAAATTTTCTATAATCCATAGTAAAGCCGCGCCAGCTAACTTTATCAATATGTTCTTTCAAATCCCCGGTTGCAAAACCAATTGGATATTGCATGGAAAACATACCGCTCTGTGCAAATGCATGTGAAACCAGAACAGCAAAAAGAAATGTATATATTATTTTTTTCATTATTAACAGATTTACTAATTGGTTTGAATATAAGGTGATTGGTTAAATGCCTGATCAATAGCTTTATTGATCCTTGTAGCATCAAATGAATAACTTAAAAGTCCGTTCGAAGCAGCTGCCCATTGCCTTATTGGAGTTCCTGTACCATCTGTTTCGTCAGGATCGATGAGTGTCCAGAAAAGGGTTCCTGTGGTATAAGAAGAATAATAAACCGGAGGATAATAAGGCCAGTATGGATAATATCCACCATACCACCAGTACCAGTAGTCATAATAATAATATGTTGTAGTAGTTTCCCAGGCTGCAGGTAATAAAAGCACATCTGGTTGTGGATCTGATTCATCAAGAGGCATATCAATCTTTGTCCAACCCATGGCTTCCATATTTGTTGCAATTCTGGAAAGAATAGGACCAGCATAAATATCAGGGATAAATTCAGGATTGTCGCCTTCAACTTTATTGCCAGTTACCTTAACAATTTTGTCGGGCATGGCGTAAGTAGATTTGGCTGAAAAATCATATTTTTCGTTGTGCTTGGTAATAACAACATCCAAATCTTCAACGTATTCTGCCCCTTGTGGATAACAACCTGCAAGCAAAATTGCGCTAAAAATGGTTAGAATTGTTAATGTTCGTTTTTTCATATATATAAAATTTAATTAGTTAATACGCAAAAATAATAAAAGAATAGAATCAATCTGAATAAACATTGCTTTGATTTGCCTTTTTAATTAGAATTGGGCTATACACTGTGCTGTATGTCTGTCTTTTCAAACAAAATTAATATTATGGATAAATTCTTATATAGAACTAAAGTTCTATTTATTGCGCATTCAAATATGCTTCGTAAAATTTCAAGTCTATATTACAATCCGTTAGTTCTTTGATGCAATTATATACCAGCGGTTTAATGGTGTTGAATTTTAACCGGAAACCTGACTCAAAAAATCGAGACAGACTAATAAGATGAATTTCTATCCCAAATGAGGTTCCAATAACCAAAGAATTATTCATAATTTGGTTCTCCAAATTTATTTTATCAGGATTTTCGTTTTTATCTGCCACCTCGGATCTGGCGTTTATTTTCATTTCAACTTTTAATCAATTATATATTTTCCCCTAAAATAGAAACTTTCGTGAGATTTTTTCAATTTGAAATTTCTACTATAAATGTACTTCGTATATTTCAATTAAATCTATTCATTTTGAGGTACATAAGTCATACAATAATTAATAAAATGGAATTGCATTTTACGGATTTTAATAACCAAAAAAGGAAAATGTAAAGTTTAATTAAAAATTGTCATAAGAATTTTTCTAAATGTCAATACGACTAACAAAATCCAATCATTTCAAGGACTTGAAAAGAAAGATTTCATAAGTCGGGATTAACCCGGAATGACTTGCGGCTATTGACGTTAGTAATATTGAAATATTTCTGATGACAAATCAGGGTTTAAAATAAAATTTCTTATCTTACCATTTGTAATTTAAAATCATTATCTGATTTAAGAAAAATAAATTCCAATTTATGAGAACCTACATGATTATACCTTTTATTCTGTTTTCTTTCATATGCTTTTCGCAAAATACAAGTTTCGACACCTTATTATTTGAGGGTAAAGCGGAATTTATGAAAGAATTTGACAAACAGAACTTCGAAATAGCTGCTGAAAAGCTTGAAAAAGCAATAACACTCAGGCCGGATAATGCTGAGGCACATTATTTTTTGGGCTATGCATACAGCCGGCTAAATTCGAAAGATGGAAGAAGCATGATTGCCATGAACCTGAATTTAATCTTTAAATCAAGTGCGCAATTTGAAATGGTTAACAAATTGACCCCAAAATACATCGGCGAAATCGTTTCACTCGATCCTTATTCGAAACTAACTTCTGAATGGGGTTCAATGGCCATGAACTACTGGCATAACAGCAAGCCTGATTCAGCTGTTTGGGCCTTTAAAGAAGGGAAAAAAAGAGGTGGTTTTGGTGATTTTTACCTGAACATTAACCGAAATGTTCTTGATTTATGCAAGAAAAATTCTATTTTAATTTCATCCGGTGATAATTTTACTATTCCTTTATGGTATCTGCAAATTGTAGAAAAATACAGGACCGATGTAACAGTAATTGACGTAAGTCTTTTAAATACATTGTGGTATCCCGTTTACCTTGTTAAAACTTCTCAGGCAGTATTTGGTAAATACAACGAAATACTTGATTCCATTGAATATTGCCAGTGGGCAGACTCTACAATAACAATTGAAACCGCAAAAAACAGTACTTTTTCGTGGCTGGTCAAACCCAGCTACCTTGACAATTTTCTGCTACGGGGCGACCGATTATTACTGGAATTGTTAACAGCCAATAAATTTAAAAGGGAAGTATACTTTACCAAAGGATTTGTTGAGGAATACAGACTAAGTTTAAAAGCAAATCTTCGTTCATTGGTTTTTGTGGACAGAATTAATTATAATTACCTGGATGATTTTTCATTTAAACAATATGAAACCATGTTTAATCCCTTGACGAAATGCCTTAAATTTCTGAACAGCAACAGTCAGGATGAATTAAACCTTATCGATATGATCAGATTTGACCTGTTTGAACGAACCTACAACTGTTTGAACGCTGGCGATAAACAACAGGCTGTAATGCTTATGAAATTAATTGACGATAAGGTAAATCCGAAAATTTATCCTTTTCAATCGGAACAAAGCATGAAATTTTATGAATATCTTAAGCAAAACATTTGAATTCTATCAGGCAGAAAAATAACATTTAATGAACACGTTAAATGGAAATTAGCTTTAATTTTAAATAAATTCCGGATAAATTTATAAGGATAGATGCATTTCAAAAAATACTGAATTCAGGTCTTTTTCCGGGTTCACTTACAATTTCAGGATAACTTTTGTTCAGTTTTTGAAATTCAGCACTAAACTAAATACCAAGTCCTGTTCCCCGCACACCTTCGATACCCGTGTGTTGATGTTTATATATTTTTAATAACAAAATCAATCTATTTAAACTGTTTGTTCAATAAAAACTCTTTCTTAAGAAAAAAAAAATTATATCTTTACCAGACAAGATAATAGGCTGATAATAAATCTGATTCTTTATATTTAAAAAAAATAGTTGCAATTTTAAACTGTTATAATATGAATAAACCAAACCCAATTGCACTTGGCCTGGCTGTAAATGTATTGTTGGCTTCAGGTGCATGTAAAAACGGAGGACAACCAACAAAACAGTCCGATAACTCAAATGATTTGGCTGAACTTGATCGTACTGTTCTCCCTATCAAAGAACCTCAGAGGCCACTTTATACAGAGCTGGACGTCAGAAATGTTAAACCACCTCAGCGGTTTGAAGTAAAAGCACCTTCAGGGGCTCCCAATGTAGTTGTTGTACTCATTGATGATATGGGGTTCGGGGTTCCGGATTGCTTTGGCGGAATAGTAGAAATGCCTACTTTACAAAAACTGGCCGAAAATGGCCTAGTATACAACAGGTTCCATACCACCGCTTTATCTTCTCCAACCCGCATGGCTCTGCTTACAGGATACAATCATCATAGCAACAATGCCGGATCTGTGATGGAAACTTCCACTACTTTTCCGGGCAATAATGCTGTCAGGCCGCAAACTATTACACCAATGGCCGAAGTACTTCGACAAAACGGTTATAATACCGCTGCTTTTGGTAAATATCACGAAACCCCACCATGGGAGATTAGCGTAAGTGGACCGCAAGACAGGTGGCCCACACGTTCAGGATTTGAAAAATTTTATGGCTTCATTGGCGGCGAAACAAATCAATGGGCCCCGCTTATTTATGATGGAACCACTATAGTTGAAACCCCTCATGATCCAAATTATCATTTTACCACTGACATGACTAATCAGGCTATATCGTGGGTGGGCACACTTAATGCGCTGTCGCCGGACAAACCTTTCTTTTTGTATTTTGCTCCTGGAGCAACCCATGCTCCGCATCATGTGCCTAAAGAGTGGATTGAGAAAAACAAAGGTAAATTTGATATGGGTTGGGATAAAATGCGTGATCAAATACTGGCAAATCAAATAAAGCATGGAATTGTACCTGAGGGAACAAAACTTGCGCCCAAACCCATGGATATAAAAGATTGGGACAAACTTTCGGACGACGAAAAGAAATTGTTTACACGACAAATGGAAGTTTATGCCGGTTTTGCACAACACACTGATTATGAGATTGGCAGGTTGGTAAATGCACTTGAACAAATGGGTGATATGGAAAATACTGTATTAATACTTATTGCAGGCGATAATGGTGCAAGTGCTGAGGGTCAGATGGATGGGATGTTTAACGAAATGACCTATTTCAATATGGTAAAAGAAACCACCTCTGATATGCTCAAACATTACGATGAATGGGGAGGACCCGAAACTTATCCGCATTTTGCTGCTGGCTGGGCTGTTGCCCTGGATGCACCTTTTGCATATACCAAACAGGTTGCATCTGATTTTGGCGGAACAAGGAATGGCATGATTATAAATTGGCCAAAAGGGATTAAATCAAAAGGAGAAATTCGCAGTCAATTTGGACACGTTACAGATATAGCACCAACTATTTACGAAGTTACCAAAATACCAGCGCCAAAAATTGTGAATGGAATTCAGCAAGATCCAATAGAAGGTAAAAGTTTGGCTTATTCATTTGATAATGCTGCTGCAAAAGAAGAACATAATGTGCAGTACTTTGAAATTTTCGGCAACCGTGGCATTTATTCTGATGGATGGTTTGCAAGAACAATACACAGACCTGCATGGCTAATGAAACCGATACATCCTCTTCAGGAAGATGTTTGGGAACTATTCAACGAACGTGAAGACTTCAGCCTTGCAAATGATCTTGCAGCCCAAAACCCTCAAAAACTTAAAGAATTGCAGGATTTATTTATGAAAGAAGCCGAAAAATACCATGTACTTCCGGTTGATGACAGATTATTTGAAAGAACAATAGCTTCGGAAGTCGGCCGGCCCACAGTTATGGAAGGCAGAAATAACATGATTCTTACCGAAGGAATGAAAGGATTGGGAACAGATATTTTTATAGATTTAAGGAGTACTTCTTATTCAATATCATCGGAAGTAAACATACCCGAAAAAGCAAACGGGGTAATTGTTTGTCAGGGTGGGCGATTTGGTGGCCTTTCGCTTTACATGAAAGATGGAAAACCAGCTTTTGCATACAATTTTCTTGGTTTGGAAGTATTTAACATGGTTTCGCCACAACTGCTCAAACCCGGAAAACACAAGATTGTCTTTAATTTTGACTACGATGGTGGTGGACAAGGAAAGGGTGGAATGGCCACGTTGAATATTGATGGACAAAAAGTTGTGGCAGGAAAAATGGATAAGACGCAGCCGGGCATTTTTTCCGTGGATGATTTGGCAGATGTAGGCGCTGACGAAGGCACATGGGTTGCTGATTATGGAAATTCATCCAAATTCAATGGTAAAATTGAAAAACTGGTAATTGAAAGTAAGAAATAATTTCAAAAATCCTTAAAAAACAAAAGACCTTTTGGCAACCATCCCGAAAGGTCTTTTACATTAAAAAAAAATTAATGAGAAAGAAAAAGTTCAGATTTCCGGTTACAACCCTTGCAGGAAGCTCAGTTAAAAATATAAAAGCAGTTGTAAGTGGTTTTAAAATTCATCCAAATTACCGCTATAAATTTATGCTAACAAAAATTTTGGCATTGTTGCTGGAACCTTTCAATATATTAGAAACTATGATATGGAATAAGAAAATTAAAAATTTCAAAATAAATGAACCTCCCATCTTTATTGTCGGCTTTTGGCGAAGCGGAACTACACTTTTACATAACGTGCTTTGCCAGGATCCGCGAAGCGCATATACTTCCACTTTCCAAACTGTTTTTCCAAACATTCTTCTTTCGCAAAGCTGGTGGTTGAAACCAATTGTAAATATTTTCCTTCCCAAAAAAAGACCTTATGACAATGTAAGCATGGACATGGATTTTCCTCAGGAAGAAGATTTTGGAATGATGAACATCCAACCCCATACAATTTATAAGTTTTTTCTTTTTCCGGAGGATATGGAAAAAATAATCAGAGACGAACTTTTTACTTCAAAATTACCCGTAAATTCGGTTGAACATTGGAAAAACACCTACCTTTCCATGATAGCCAAAGCAATATTGAATACCAAAGGTAAACGATACATCGGTAAAAATCCATGCCATCTCGCACGTATTGATCTTTTGTTAAAAATGTTTCCTGATGCAAAATTTATTTTCATTCACAGGCACCCTTATCTGGTAATTGAATCGCTGTATCAATTTATACTTTCAGTGTTTGAAGGAGTTAAATTACAAAAAATACCCCCCACTTTTTCGAGGGAAATAATTGTTAATCTTTACAAAACCATGATGGACCAGTATTTTATTGAAAAAGGTAAAATTCCCAGGCAAAACCTCTTCGAAATTTCTCTTGAACAATTTTCAAAAGATATTCATGGCAATCTTTGTCAAATATACAAACAGTTTGAGTTAGGAAACTATCAGGAAATAAAATCCCTGACAGAAAATTATTTATTAAAATTTCCAGCCCCTGCCCGTAAAGCAGTTCCACCAACTAATGAAACCATTGATCTCGTAAATAAATATTTAACAGAAATTGCCGGGAAACTTGGTTATTTTATTGATAATTAATGGTTATCTGGGCAGGTTCAGATTGGTTTTCATCCTAAATTTTAATAAATTTGTTACAATCTAAATTTAGTGGTATGAATAAATTACTCTTAATCCCTTTTCTGGTTGTTATCGGTTCATTTACTGCAAAAAGCCAGAGCGATTCAATTCTAAGTCCATATGATGTTTCTGATACTCTTTCAAAAGATTTTGGACTATTTACAAATGATGAAATTTTAAATATCAGCCTTAGGTTTGATGTAAGTGAATATCGTCGTAAAAAACCAAAAGAGGAATACATGGATGCCCTATTAACCTATCATATATCAGATAAGGATTCTGTTAACAAACAAGTAAGATTAAAAACAAGAGGAGAGTTTAGAAATAGTTATTGCAGTTTTCCTCCCATCCGGCTGAATTTTAAAAAAACGGAGTTTCAAAAAGATGATTTAAAAGATTTGGGAAAGGTTAAAATGGTAACCCATTGCAATTCAGGCAACGACAGCTATGTTTTTAAAGAATACCTGATTTACAAGCTTTACAATGTAATAACAGATTATAGTTTCAGGGTAAGGCTGATGAAGGTAGAATATATTAATACCGGAAAAAAATCAAAGTCAATTTATTCCTACGCTTTTTTAATAGAACCTGTTGAATACTTAGCCAAAAGGCTTAATATTATACCTGTAGAAAGCCTGAACCTCGGACAATCAAATGTAAAGCCGGAGTTTATGGACCGGATGGCTGTTTTTTGTTATATGATTGGTAATACTGATTGGTCGGTTCCTAACCAGCACAATTGCAAACTGTTCTCCCAGCCTTTATCGGAAAATCCTTCCCTGGGGCTAATAATTCCCTACGATTTTGATTATTCCGGCCTTGTAAATGCCTCTTATGCTGTACCTCCAGAAAATCTTGGCATTAAAAGTGTCCTTGACAGAAAATATCTGGGCTACTGCAGAACGCAGGAAGAATTTTCAATTGCTGTAAAAGAATTCTCGGATAAAAAAGCTGAAATTTACAAAACCATAAATGAATTCTCTTACTTAAGTGAAAGACAAAAAAAAGAGATGATTAATTACCTTGATGGTTTTTATGAACAGTTTGATAAACAAAATAACATAGTTCTTAGTATTTTAAAAGATTGTAAAGAAAAATAATCCCCTTTTTAATTAAATATGCCGCTTATAATTTAATAAATGGTGCAGACCTTTCATGTATCATACTAATCCGGTTTTTTGTCAACCCGGCTGTTCTTTAAATTATCCTTCACCTAATCTATTAAAGGCTCAGTAAAAACACCAAAGATTTATCCACTTGTTTGCATCTTGAAAATATGATTTTTCTAATATTGGTATTTCATCAAACTGTTGAAGTGAAATTTGGCGAAACACTCAGATTGTTTGTCGTTTTCTTACCTTAAGTTCCGGACATCGGATTTTTATAGTAAACCAATGGCTTATTTCTTGAGTTTGACACTTCAGAAGTCTATTCTGCTGTACCACAGCAAATTATCTAATGCCGGTTCGCACTACACCCGTCTGTCACCCGCGTGAGTAAAGGATTACAGAAGGTTTATTGATGGGCTCGCTCTTGCCATTGCATTTCCTGTTTTTATAAATACTGGTTTATTGCTCTTTGTGGGATAAAATCTGGGATTTCTTTTATTGATAATGCATTCATGATTTGTTTTGCGCCTTGTTCGGTTTTTGACCGTAGATAATATTCCTTTCCATTTTGTGCAACAAGGCTCATTTGCATCTTGACAAGGCTTTTGCGTATCTGGTTTTCTGATTGGGGCGTGGCCTTTGTTTTTAGCTGCAGCTGCAAGTAATTCAGCAGGGTGAACGAGATGTAGCACAGGGCAAGATGGCCCAATATCCTTGCTTCTGTCCAATGGAACATGGGACGGGTTTCAGGAAGCTTTTAAAACTCCTGAAGGAATGCTCCACTTTATAGAGTTGTTTGTATGCCTGGAGGATTTCCTGTACCGATAATTCCTGGTTGTTTGTGGCAATGCACAAGAAGCCATCGAAGCGTTCACTCTTTTGGATTTTTTCCAAATCCAGCGAATACTGATCTTTTCCTTCTTTTTTAAGAAATAGGTCCTCGCCTTTTTGGCCAGGGCGCTGGGGTTATTTATAAATGCCTGTGCCTTTTTTACTTTTTCTTCACGCTCCGCTTTGTCTTTAGCTGCCCTTTTGGTGCTGTAGGTGGTGATCAGCTTTCGATTTTTGTACCCGGTAACGTAATACTGGATTTCTATTTTATCATTGCTATCAACATCATCCATTGTAAGTATTTGATAATATTCCCTGTTCAGGATTTCATTTTGTATCCCTTGTTCAAGGTTTTTCAGGCGTTCCCCAAAAATAAATTCATACCCATTTTGCCCAACTTCAGGATATTGTCCTGGTTCATCATCCCGGTATCGGCCACACAAATGACTTTTTCTATCTGATATTTCTCTTTGAGCCTACCGAGTGCATCTGTAAAAGTATGCCCTTCATATTGTTTGCCTTGGTATACTTCATAGCCTACCGGCTGCTTGTTTTGGTCGATCAGAAGGCCAAAGGTCACAATGGTGTTGCCTATTTTGCCATCTTTGCCAAAACCTTTTTCACGGAAACCATCTTCTTTATCACTATCAAAATAGAAAGTAGTGACATCGTAAAAAACTACGTCCAGTTTTTGATTAAATAGGTTCCTGCCTTTGCTATAGATCATTCTTTTAATTGGTTCCTGGCTTTCATACAGGTAATCCAGGGTACGATAGATTTGGTGAAGTTCCATTTGTTCAATCCCAATGTAATCACTTTGGTTATTGTAATTTGACAGTTTGCTGACCGGATCATGGAGCCGTTCGCTGATGAGCAATATCACGCTTTCAAGCATGCTAAAACCAAGGCTCTTGTTGCGCGTGATGCCATTTAAAAAAGTGTCAAGGGAATAAATAGTCAGTAATCTCCTGACTATCATCGGGAACCCATAATAAAAACGCCCAAGCTCGTGTAGCTGTCTTTGCTCCATCTCTTCGAGCGTGCCACCTCCAAGCTCGTATAAGGTTTGTCCAATTTTCTTAAGGGCTGCCGGTTCATAATCTTCTATTTTTCCCAGGTTGTATAAGGTCCGGTGGCGGCTTTTTCCCTGCTCGTCCCTGTAGCTTTGAACAATTCGGATATAGGTACCTGTATCTTTCCTTTCTTTTCGTAAAAAGGCCATGTCGCTGGTTTTTAATGAGATAATTGCCTGTTGCACTATTTTCCTAAAATCATAATTTGGGAAATGCAACAAAATTCGACAAAAAAAATCAAAAACCAATAAAGTTTTCGCACTACAAATTTTGAATTTTTAGAACACACCCCCTTATTTTAGGGGCTTTCAGAGGGGATAAGTGTCTTTAGGTGTCAAACTCAGGGGACATCGGATTTTTATAGTAAACCAATGGCTTATTTTATGCACTTTTCAGTGCGTTGTGGATAAATACCCTGGCAATTTTCCCCAAGTCTTTTAGGACAACATTAATTGTAAATGCTGTGGTAATACTTACAACTCTTTTAATAAAAGTTTTCCTTTGTAAAAATATACTTTCGAAACACCAGATGATTTAAAAGCGAATTGTTTTAAAGGCCCCTGAAAATAGCAAAATCCTAAAGGTATATATTTCGAAAAGAATTGGCTATAAGGCGTATAGAGCTCAAATAAAAAAAACTGATTTTTTTAAAAAGATCGTAAGATTTAGAAGTCCTTAAAAAATCAGAGCAGATGGCACAAAAAACCTTAACAATAATTTAACAATGGACGATAAATAACAAAAATAGGCACATCTGGCCGATTCAGAATTGCTATCTTGAAAATGGCTTGTCGTGTACATGCAATAATTCCTTAATTTTGCGTACAAATTAATTAACAGAATTATATGAAAAGGCTCATTCTATTATTTGTTGTAATCCAGGTATTTTATAATGTAAAATGCCAAACAGATTCGATCACCCAATATGATATTTCTGATACTTTAAAATCGAATTTTGGATTATTCAGAAATGACAGCATCCTTGAAATTGACCTTCGTTTTGACATTACAGAATATAAAAGGGTGAAGCCAAAAGATGAATACATGAAGGCTCTTTTAACCTATCATTTAAACGGAAAAGATTCTATTACCAAAGAAATAAAACTAAAATCACGTGGAGAATTTCGTAATTCGTATTGCAGTTTTCCACCCATCAGGTTAAATTTTAAAAAAGCAGATTTTGAGGACCCTGAATTTGACAAACTTGAAAAAGTAAAAATGGTAACCCACTGCAATTCAGGAAATGAAACCTATCTTTTTAAAGAATACCTGATATATAAAATCTACAATATCTTAACCGATTACAGTTTCAGGGTCAGGTTGTTGAAAGTAAACTATATCAACACCCGTAAAGAAAGCAAAGTTGTTAACACTTATGCATTTATTATTGAACCCGAAGAATTTTTGACAGAAAGAATCGGTGGCAGGCCTGTAGAAAGGCAAAACCTGTCGTTGGCAGATATGAAGCAGGAAGCAGCAGACCGGATGGCTATTTTTAATTATATGATTGGCAATACAGACTGGGCAGTTCCTAATTTACATAATGTGAAAATTTATTCAATCCCCTTCTCTGAAAATCCTGGACTGGGAATGGTTATTCCTTTTGATTTTGATTATTCCGGACTGGTAAATGCATCCTATGCTGTGCCGCATGAGGACCTTCCGATTCAAAGTGTACAACAAAGATATTATATGGGTGTTTGCCGCACTGAGCAGGAATACCTAAATGCACTAAAAGTATTTTCAGATAAAAAAGATAAAATCTACGAAACAATTCTGAAATTTCCTTACCTCAGCGAAAGGGTAAAAAAGGATATGATCAAATACCTCAATGAGTTCTATGTGCAGTTCGATAAACGTAATACAATTGTTTACAGCTTACTTAAGGATTGTAAGCAAAAGATTACTAAATAAAATGCAATTTCTTTTTGCTGGTAAAGCATTTTATTTCAATTAAAAATTGGTGTAGCCTGGTGTATTGGGGATTTTACAACTTTAAATTTTGCCACCAACTTAGCGAAGCGATCACCCGAACAAAGTGAGTAAAACACTAAAACACCAGATTTTCACCAAAGATTCTTAACTAAACGGCATTGAAATAAAAACTCTATTTCTTTTTTTCTGGTTCAAAAATATCACCCGAATAGGAAATAGAGCTCCTGTTTACTGAATTTATCATTAGCGAGGCTGAACCATTATAGCTAATAGAAAGTGTAAGCTGATAGGAATCGTTATTTGATTTTATTTTTACTTTCACTACATGGTTCTTTTTTGTGGTTTTAAACTCATAAACTTCTGGTTTTCCGCTAAATATAATACCTCCATCGCCACCATAAGTTGAAACAGAATATGCTTTACCAAAAAAAGGCATATCGCCTGAAACACTGTCGGGGAAAAACTTGACAAAATTCTGCCTTGTGGCCAGGTTAATTGACCTTGTTCCCTGGGGCAAGGCCATTCTGCCAATAAAAACAAACTCCTTTGCGGCAACCAGCGAATCCACATACATTTGTTGGGCAATTCTTTTTTCTTCTTTTTGTTGCTTTTTTGTTTTTTGCTGTGCATATAAATTATTCATACAAAAAAGTACTGAAATCAGCATTAAAATAACATATTGAAAATTCTTTTTCATCATTTTTATTTATTTTTTTAATTTTAACTACTCCTTCAAATTTAGCTTATACACCTAAAAAATCAAAATTTTAATTTAATTATTCATCCAACATCCACAGTCTATTTTATAAATAGCTGGTTTTAGCTTATCCATTAGCTTGCCCGCCTATAAATGGTGAAATTAAATTCAGTAATGGTTAATGCTATTTTTGTTTTACTAAAGGTTTGATGTTACGACAAAAGAATAATTTGTCAATATTTAGAATAAAGCCATTCAATTACTTACCAGCAATTTTAGATTCCTCAATCTTTTCTTTTTATCGCACAAAGTTTAAACAAGCTGTTTTTTATGACTGATAAAATAGATTTAAACAAAAATGCTATTTTTGAAAGCAAAAAATCAAAATTATGAAACTGAAATACTACCTTTTAATCTTACCGGCATTTATTCTATCCTGCAATCAGGATAAAAAACACAACCAGGAAATAAAACATAATAACGACAGACTACTTGTAGCTGTTGCATGGTATCAACATTCTGCAGAAATGGCAGCACTTTATTACCAGGGTTTCAATATTGCCCGCGAAAGGCTAGATGAAACCCTCAAAAATTATAAAAAAGGGAAACCTCCTGTTATAGTGGTAGATGTAGACGAAACCATGCTTAACAACAGTCCGTTCGAGACTTCCCTGTTAACAAACGAAGACAGCCTTTCGGGATGGTACAGCTGGACATCAAAGGCATCTGCAAAACCTTTACCAGGGGCGCTTGAATTTGCAAAATATGCTGAAAGTAAAAAAGTGGAGATTTTTTATATTACCAACCGCGATGACAATGAAAGGGCTTCAACCATTAAAAACCTGGCATCAACGGGCTTCCCGTTTGCAGACGAAGAACATCTTTTAACCAAATCTGATTTATCTTATGCTTCCGGCAATACAAGCTCAAAAGCCCGCCGCCGGGCTAAAGTATCTGAAAACCATGAAATTGTTTTATTAATAGGCGATAACCTTAATGATTTTTCGGAAAAGTTTGAAGATCGAAGTCATAATGATGGAAAGGATTCCGTAACAAAATACAGTTCAGAGTTTGGTAAAAAATTCATCATATTGCCCAACCCAATTTATGGAGCCTGGGAAAAACCACTTTACGATTATATTGATACCCTGACCGACTCCCAAAAAACCAATCTGATGAAAGAAAAATTAATCAAAGAATAAGAATTTGAGTCAAATTAAATATAAAATTTAAAACAAACATTTTTATGAAAACCTTAATCTGGACTTTACCTACCAGAATTTTTCACTGGCTATTGGCCATTGGATTTACTCTTGCTTACTTTTTGGGCGATAATGACGAATTACGAAGATTGCATGTTGGATTTGGAGCAGCAGTTGGAACCCTTTTGCTTTTCAGGATTTTTTTCGGCTTTTTTGGGCCTAAATACTCCCATTTTCGGGATTTTCCAGTCAGTATAAAAAAGCAGGTAGAATTTTTTAAATCTATTAAAAATAAAACCACCGGATTTATTGGCCACAACCCGGCAGCTTCCCTGGTAATGCTGTCGATTATGCTGATTGGAATATTCTGCAGCCTTTCGGGCTATTTGATGTACAGTGGTAATTATTTGGGCTTTAATGAACATTCGCTGGAAGAAACCCATGAAATACTTGCCAATCTTTTCCTTTTCATGGTTATTATGCACCTGGCCGGAACACTTTTAGACACAATACTTCATAAGCAAACCGGCACTTTACCTTCAATATTTACAGGTTATAAAAATGTTGAAGCCGAACCAGCCAGGCTGTCCGGATTTATGAAAACCTATTCAATCCTTTGGTTGGTGGTTCCATTCATTATTTTTTTTCTGGCTTATAATATGCCTGTAAAAGAAGAAGGGGATTTTAGACAGGAAAAATCAGTACAATTTGATAAATCTGAAGCAACAGGGAAAGAACATGACGACTAAATAGTTGTAACCCGAAATAAATGAAGTGAAGTCAAACCGGCAGATTCTATAATCCTGCCGGTTTTTTTATTTTAACCATGATTCGTTGACCTTTTAATAATAACATCCATCATAGAACTGAAGCTTTTTTTCAAGGTAAACTTATCTTGCCCTTCCTTATAACATCATACTGATTTGTTTTACCCATTCACTTATAAATTCCTTCAGTTGACTGAAACCTGCTAATTACAAGCATATTTTGGTCGTTAAATCAGAAAATCATACAAAAGTCAATATATGAAAACTCAGATTTTAATTTATTTTTTGTTCACAGTTTTATCAACTTTTTGTTGCAGTAAAACAGAAGAACTTCAGACCGATACCCAATTTACCCTTAAAAGCTCTGAAATCCAGGAAGATGGATTATTGCCAGTGGAATATACGTGTGATGGCGCAGCATCAACACTTCCTCTCGAATGGTCAGGTTTCCCGGAAGGAACAAAATCATTTGCCATTCTAATGCATCACGAAGCTTCTCCAACCGATATCCACTGGTACTGGATACTTTATAACATTCCTGCCATGGTAAATAGTTTACCTAAAAATACAACAGGCATTGGTACTTTGGGAACAAACAGTGTAAACGATAAAACAGAGTATGCTCCCCCCTGTTCGCAAGGCCCCGGAGAAAAAACCTATATCTATACTGTTTTTGCATTGTCTGATAACCCAACTTTTGCAGTTGCTCCGGAATTGGTTGATATGGAAGTTTTCCTGAATGCCATAAAAGATATCACCATATCCAGTGCAAGCTTAAGTGTTGTTTATTCCAGAGTTATAAAATAATCAATTCATCTTATATGAAAATGCTCAGACAAATAAAACTTTATTTAATTTCAACTGGTTTGCTGATGTTTGGTTGTCAGAAAAATGACAATGAATTACCTTCCGTGGATTATGAGCCTGTAAAAATTATAAGCAATTTACAATTTGCCGAGGGTCCGGCCTTTTATAATGGCGATTTATATTTTTCTGATATTGATGCCAACAGAATTTACATGTGGAATGAATCTGCCGGATTAACAGTCTTTAAAGAAAATTCGGGAGAAGCCAATGGATTGTATTTCGATAATTCAGGAAAGCTTTATGTATGCGAAAGTGGCAATAAAAGAGTTGTTTCGATAGATGCCAGTCAAAAACTAACCGTTGCGGCTGATCAATACAATTTAAAACCTTTTAACGAACCCAATGATTTATGGATTTCACCAAAAAGCGATGTTTATTTCACTGATCCTGTTTATAAAGGCACTCTGAGCCAGAATGGTGAATATGTTTATTGCATAAAAGCTTCAGAAGGACAGGTTTTAAAAGTTGTTGGTGACCTGGTGCGACCAAACGGAATTATTGGAAATTCCAACGGCACAATGTTATACATAGCCGATCATGGCGCTAAAATAATATACAGCTACTCAATAATGAATGATGGAACTTTAGCCAATAAACAAGTATTTGCCAGTGTACAGGCCGATGGTTTAACTATAGATTCGCAGGGAAATATTTATGCAGCCAGCGATGAAATTAAAGTGTTCAGCAGCAGGGGAATTCTAATTGATTCCATTTCTATACCGGGCACGCTTACCAATTTGTGCATAGGTGGAACGGATAATAAAACGCTATTCATAACTACACATAATCAGGTATTTACAAAACAAATAAATTATTAATTTTTTAAATCTTTAAATTATGAAAAACAATATTTTAAAACCGATAACATCCATTGGATGGTTCATCAAAAACTCAGTTTTTATGATGACTTTAGTAGCTGCTCTTTTATGCTCATTAGTGGCATCATGCAGCAAAGATAAAGATGTACAGATTGAGGATACGGATTATTCGATAACAGGAGAGCCTTTTACAAATCCCCAGTACAACACGGAACAATCGATATCTGATGAAGCACAAAGAAATACAATGGCCTTTGATGCTCTTGGATTTATGGTAGGAAATCTTGGTGCTCAAACATTTCTTCCTCCGGGTAAAGTAGCCGATTACAGTGGTTTCCAGTATTTCAGGGACAACGATCAGACAAAACTCGGACACAACACCAGCTTTGTAACCATTATTGCTTACAATATCTTGAATATTCTGAGCGATGAACAAATTCAGATGTACGTTGATGCCGCCAATGATCAGATTGCCATGATTAATGAATATGCCTATAAACGGATGCCTTTGTGCAAGGCCTTCAGGAGGTTGATTGAGAGCGATTTACCAGCAGGTAAAACTGAACTGGACAAAGATGCTGTTATGGCTTATTCAGCAGAGTTATACAAAATTGACGGAGAAATCAGTTACAACAGGGCCAAACTATTCGGCGATGTAATTAATTCATTTACGGTTGAACAAAAAGCTAAAATTAAAGCCCTCTATGATTTGCAGGGCATTGGAAACTGGCCATCGGATGTTGCAAACAAACTGGAAGGAATGGGTCTTGCCCAGGATGTAAATGTAGCCGTAATGACCTATGCCAGTGAAATGTATGCATGGTATGCAGGTTCGGTTACAGCCGATGTTTATTTCTGTCCCGAAAGGCAGGGAACCTATTTTGGTTCTTTTTATCTGAAAGACTGGCCGGCCATGGGAAATCCGAATTATACCATTGATGAACAGCTTACTGCAAGCGCGGGACAGAACTTCTTTGATATCCTTACACCTGATCAATACAATACTTTTACATCTGTGGTTGATTTACAAAAAACTGCATTAACAGGCATTGTTGACACCCGCCGGGCAGTTTCTACCGAATTGAGAAAATTTCTGGCAGGTGAAACAGCAAGCAGCTTAACAGTCCAGGCCCTTTCGGAACAATATGGAAACTATGATGGCGAATTGATATATTATTATGCAACTTATTTTTCACAGATTTATCAATCATTAAGCACTGAACAGAAAGCGCTGATTATTGCACTCGGAAATGACCTGGGGTATATCGATCCGACAGGGGCATTTTTATATTCTGCGCCTGTTGCCATGCCAACCATTGAGAACACTGATTTTTTATTTAAATGATGAATTGAATTATCTGGGGCTGTTGAAATATGTATGGAACCTGCTTTTATAAAGCGGGTCCATACTTTCAATTAAATTTCATAATTTCGGGGAATGTTTAAGAAATTTAAAATTTTTGGAATAAACAGAATAGACATTTTATTGATGTCTTTTATTTTTCTGCTGCTTTTTGCATTGCCGGTTATTTTTACTACAGTGGATGGTAAAATCAGCTGGAAGAATGTAATAAAAATATGGCAGGACAGAGCTTTGCTTATTCCATTATTTCTTTTCAATCATTGGATCCTTGTGCCGGGCATGATATTAAAAAAGCGTTATAAAACCTATATTGGTACTATTGCTTTTATCATTCTGCTGATAACCTCCAGCTATTATTTTATTGACCAACCCGGACAATCGAAAACAGAAGCAAAAAGGCAGAAAGAAAATCCGCCACCCCGGAGTGAAAGGATGAAAATGCCTGATAAAACACCGGCACCAGTGCCACCTTATGCCGATTTGCTGATGTTCTCGTTGCTATTGGTTGCAGTAGATACTGGTATGTCTTTCACCAAATACTGGCACATTAACGAAGAAGATAAAATAAGACTCGAACAGGAAAATACAAATGTTCAGTTGGCAATGCTTCGCAATCAGTTGAGCCCCCATTTTTTTATGAACACTCTGAACAATATTTATGCATTGATTGATATTAACACCCCGGCTGCCAAACTGGCTGTGATGAAACTATCAAAATTAATGCGGTATATGCTTTATGAGAATGAAAGTGGCACGGTAAAACTAAGTAAAGAATTTGAATTTATACGGAGCTATATCGACTTAATGAAATTGCGCTTTGCCGAAGAAATGAACGTTCATCTGATTATACCTGAAGTTTACAATGATGCAGAAATTCCAACCATGCTTTTTATTTCTTATATCGAAAATGCTTTTAAGTTCGGTGCAAGCTATCAGCACGAGGGTTTTATCAACATTGTTTTTGAAATCGCCGATGAGAAACTGGTTTTTATTTGCAGTAACACCATAAATTCTGAGAATTCTAGATTAAAACCAGGAGGACTGGGAATGGTAAACAATGAAAACAGGTTAAACCTTCTTTTTGGAAAAAACTATTCATTGGCTGTTAATTCATCCGAAAAATTATTTAATGTTTTACTTTCAATTCCACTAAAATGAATATCCGCTGTGTAGCCATTGATGATGAACCTCTTGCGCTCAAATTAATTGAAGATTATATCAGGCAAACCCCTTCTCTTGAATTATCAGAAAAATTTACCAACCCGGTTAAAGCTTTTAATTATCTGAGCGAAAATGAAACCGATTTACTGTTTATTGATATTCATATGCCAGATTTATCAGGCCTCGACATTGTCAGCAAACTGAATCATAAACCGGTGCTTATATTTACTACTGCATACAGCGAATATGCCATTGAAGGCTTTAAGGCCGATGCCATCGACTATTTGTTGAAACCAATTGACTATCCTGATTTTTTAAAGGCGGTAAACAAAGCCAAAGAACTGATTTTGGCCAAATCTGCAAAAAATGTCAACATTCAATCTTCAAAAGATTTTTTGTTTATAAAATCAGAATACAAGATTATTCGTCTCAATTTCAGCGATATAAAATATATCCAGGGAATGAGCGAATATGTGAGAATACACCTTACAACCGGAAAACCAATCATGTCGCTGCTCAGCCTGAAATCTATAGAGACACAGCTGCCCGAAGAACTGTTTATGCGTGTTCATAAATCATTTATCGTAAACCTCCAGAAAGTCAATGTAATTGAGCGTAATGAAATTGTATATGACGATGGAGTTGTGATTCCTGTCAGCCAGCAATACAAACAAAAATTCCAGGAATACCTTGAAAAAAATTTCCTTCTCTGATTATTGTGGGAATTGAAAAGTTAGTTCTTTATAAAATGCGATTTTTTGTTATTCTAAAACAGAAACTTATTAATTTAAAATGAATATCCGATTGATGTTACTATTCCCCAGTCGTTGTTTTTAACCATTTCGGCATTTGGATTTTTGTCAAAATTGTCATACAATTGGATACTAAAGAAAAGATCAGTAATAATTTCAAATTTTGCCTGCAAATCGTATTCAACCCGGTGTCTTCCTGCTACAGTAAAGGAGGGATAATAATTAAAACCCGAAGTAACATCAATTTTAGGTGAACGGTATTTATACCACTTGTATTGCAACGATATCAAGCCTTCAAAATTATAGGTAACCAGTGAAGTATCGAGTGTTTTTTCTTCATTGCCCAGAAAAGCAAGCAATCCATAAAATCTTTTCGAGCTCGTTCGCACAAGATCATAACCTGCACCCAATCCACCCTGTACTCTTAAATCGAGGTTCAGTTCCGTATTTTTTTGCGACTCTACCTGCGCCCTTATAAACCATTTATCGGGAAGGTAACGCGTAACTGTGAGGCCAATATCACTGTTTCGGGTAATCACATCATCTGCATCCTCCGTTAATATATTGTTTATACTAAACCTTGTATAATAATTTCTTGTACGGTGGGTAACTTCGCCTCCCAGGCTGTATTGAAAAATTTCACTTGCTTTTGTGTAGCTTATTCCAAAATTTATAGAGCCGTCTATTTTTTTCCAAAGGGTTCTTTTTACAGGCGTAATCTGTATAACATCCCATAAAGGTTTGGATAAGGTGTCGTCAGCCGTAACAATATTGATGGTGGCTTTCAAATCAGACTGGGAAATTGTACCAAAATACCTGAATCCCGATGTGGTATGAATGTCAAAAGATTTAGAAGAATAGATCGTATTTATCCTGTCGAACTGTATATACACCTTTTGCATGGCATCGGTGTTAAGGGTGAACAAGCCATATTCTAATTTCTTCAGTTCGCCGGTAATCCGGTCGCCATTTAAAAGATAGATTGTATCGTTTTTTTGTGCATAAATGCAAATACTTAATAAACAAAATATTATCGTTATGTTTAAATTATTTGTCAATAAAATTAAATCAGAAATTAAACTAATTCATTAAAGCTACAATTACTGGTCCCCAGACGGTTAAAAGAATATTTCCCAAGGCATACGGAATGGTATATCCTAAAACAGGCAGCCGGCTGGCTGATTTTACCTGAATTGCCTTTAATGCCGCTGTATTGGTTCCAGCCCCGGATAATACACCCAGCAGAATAACAGGGTTCATTTTTAAAATGTAATAACCAAACAAAACTCCCAAAATATGAGGCAATAAGGCAACAACGACAGCTGAAAAAACAATACTTATGCCTGTCTGGCTTAATCCCTGTATCAAAACGGGTCCTGCCTGGATACCGACAATGGCTATAAAAACTGTGAGACCCAGGTTATCAAATAACCATAACGCAGGATCGGGAATCAGGCCAAAAGTAGGCCGCCTTGAGCGAAACCAGCCGAAAATCAATCCCATTAACAGCGCTCCTCCACTGGTGGTAAGCGTAATTTCAATTCCTTTAAAATTTACCGAAAGCATGCCAAGCAAACCACCCAGTAAAATTCCCAAGGCAACAAAAACTAAATCAGTAGGAATATTGTTCGTTTCAAGGTATCCAATATTTTTAGCAGCATTTTCAAGATTTGAAGCAATTCCTTTTACCATAAGTAGATCACCTCTGTACACCTGCGTTTCAAAATTAAATGGAATTTCCTGTCCCTGCCTTAGAAATTTTTTCAGCATTACTCCTCTTCCATATTTTGTGGCAAGTTCGGCAAGGGTCATCCCTTCAATATTTTTTTTGGTTATTACCACGTTCATCTCTTTATAAACGATGTTCTGCAATTCCTGGTCAACTACTTCAATGCCAATAACATTCAGATTTTCGACCATGACATTTTTCCGGGCAGCAACCAGTAATTTATCGTTTAATTGAACAATGGAACTTTCAGATACATCCAAAATACCATTTTCGTTTTTAATTTTTTCAATTAAAATTCTTGCCTCACCAAAACTTTTTTCAATCTCAAATGCAGTTTTTCCGGCAAATTGATTGTTTTGCAACTGGAAAACCCTTAAATCCCATTCGTGAAAATTAAAAGGGTTTCCAGTTTCAAATTCCTGTTTTTTTCCCAGTTTCTGATCTAAATCGGCTGCTGTTTTTGAGAGGTTTACCCTGATTAATCTAGGCGCAATTTCTGAAAGAAATATGATAACAGAAGTAGTACCAATCAGGTAAGTGGCTGCATAGGCAATTGGAATATTATTAATCAAATCGCTTTTTGCAGCCTCACTCAAAGGCAATCTCTGAATGGCTTCAGCAGCCGTACCAATTATGGTTGATTCGGTAAAAGCGCCTGCAATTAAACCTGCTGCTATACCTGTATTGTAGCCTGCCAGTTTTGAAACTACAAATGCCGAAAGCAGTGAAACCACACAAACAAAAAATGTAAGGATGAGTTGTGGAAAAACACCTTTTTTAAATCCGGCAAAAAACTGTGGCCCAACTTTATAGCCTATCGAAAACAGGAAAAAATCAAAAAACAGTGTTTTCACCATACCAGGTACCAGAACATTAAATTGTCCAATTACCAGACCAGCGAAAAGTGTACCCAGAACAGGGCCAAGTTCAAAAGTACCCAGTCTAATTTTGCCGATTAAAAATCCTGCTGCAAGTGCAAAGAAAATCGAAAATTCGGGATAATTTCTGAAAATTTCTCCAATAAAATTCATTTCACAAGTTGTTAGATCCGGTTAAAGTTACTTAAAATTATTCTTTTCCCAAGCCCTCACCTTCATTCTTGCATTGTCAAATAACCGTTCATAATTTCCTTTCAGAAAATTGTACCTGGCTTCAGGCGTAAGCATGGCAATCAAGGGTTCGTACATACGGTATATTTTTAAATGCTTTTCCATATTGGTGGAGCCTACTTCATCGGTACCAAATAAAAACCTGTCGGGATATTTATTGATTAAATCAGCTGTAGCCTTTAATTTTTCAGGTGTTTCTACCACATATTTTGCCGCTTCGTCCCACGATAAATCAAAATAAACATTTTTCATTTTGGGATTGGCCAAGGCCCTTTCAAGCATTCCACCCATGTCTTTAATAGGCTGAACCACCCTTCCCAATCCACAATGCGCCCAGATTACAACCGTTTCAGGATTTCTCAGAAATAACTCTTTTAACTGAATAACCTGGTATGGTTCCTGCCCGGGTTTCGGAAATGGCATGTCAACATCACTGTGTAAAATGATAACCAGGCCAGCTTCAGCAGCAAAATGAAAGATACTATCTAGCGCAGGATTGGTAAGATTTGCAGTATTTCCGGCAATTTTTGAGGAAACAAACTCCTTGTGGATGGTAAACTCTCCCAAACCGCTGAAAACACCGGGAAAAGTTTTTAAAACCCTTTTAATATGAGCCACAGCGTACATATCTGTAGGATTAAACCCCGTGATCATGGGATCGAACCGGGCCCTGTCCTTTGGCGAAAGTGACAAATATTGCATGGCAATATAAGCATCGGTAAAAGAATAATAATACAATGGTGCATCTGTCTGGGTATAGTACCAGGGGCCAAAATCTCCGGTATTTGAATAATCCCATTCCTGCTGTAAGGGAATTCCAAAAACGGTAGATCTTCCTACTTTATCACCCATTAATTCCAGGTATTTTTTAATGTCCGGACCTTCCTGAATGTAATTGGTAAGGTGAAAATGTGCATCGTTAAACAAATAACTTTCTGTTTTTTGCTTATCTTTTATATTCTGTGGATATATGAAATTGACCACACCTAGTAATGCAGGAACTATTAAAATCCAGAATTTTTTTGCCATAATAAATGGAATTACAGTGTATAATAATGATGTAACAAGTAAAATCTTATTTTCAACTCTTACTGAAAATAAATCAAATAAAAACCACTACCGGCCTTTGAGTAGTTTATTTTCCCGGCAGTGATTTTTTCTACATTTAATGAATTATTTTGGCTGAACCAAAAATGGGTTAACCCCCAGCTTTTCAACCACATATTTAATTACCAATTGCGCCTTAACGCTATTACCTGCCTCATCAAGTGGCGGAGAAACAACTGCGATTCCGAATTTTCCGGGACAAACAGCCAATAATCCGCCTCCTACACCACTTTTGGCAGGTAAACCTGAGTTATAATACCAGATACCAGAATCATCATATAATCCAGCTGTAGCCATTACTGCCAGGGTGTACATCACCGTCTGTGGAGAAACAACTTTCTTTTTAGTTACAGGATTGAACCCACCATTTGCCAGCGTGGCTGCCATGGTTGCCAGATCTTTGGCATTCACATTCAAGGCGCATTGTTTGGTGTAAATATCGGTCGATTGAACCGGATCGAAATACATTCTGCCATAAGCCAACAAAAGATGGGCTATTGCCTGGTTACGAAGATTATCGCCAGCTTCGCTAATATATACAGGAACATTTAATGATAATGGCCTGCCTGCAAATGCACTTTGCACTTCTACAATGTGTTTCCATTTTTCTGCCGAGTCTTTGCCAGCAATAAGACTTGTTGCTGCAATGGCACCAGGATTTACACACGGGTTGATTTCTTTGCCACGATGTTCTTCAACAGCTACAATGGAATTGAACTTGAGCCCTGTAGCATCTACCCCGATTTTATCCTGTATTGCCTGATGACCAAGCTCTTCAATGTCTTGTGCCATGGTAAAAACTTTTGAAACACTTTGTATCGAAACCATAGAGGATATATCTCCTTTGGTAAAAACCTGCCCATCAGCAGTAATCAGGGCTATACCAAAAATTTTCGGATCTACATTGGCCAGTTCTTTAATATAATCTGCATTTTTTCCTTCCTTCACATCTTTGTACTTCTCATAAGCTTCATCGATAGCCGCCTGGATCTTTTCTTTGGTAAGATTTCCGGCAGGCTGTGCCTTTACAAACATGGGTTGAATAATCAAAATAACCACAATAGAAATACCCATCAAACCAAATTTTTCAGCAAAAAGTTTTTTCATGTTCTTCATGTTTTAGATTGTATTAAAAATTTAAAATCAATAATAAATATTTAAAAGTATTTAAGTACTGAATCGGGATGTGCTTTTTTTAGATCGCGGTACCAAATACAGGCATAATAAAGAGGAACCAGCATAGCAGCCCACACAATATAAGTTGTTGAAATATCACCAAAACCTCTTAGTCCAAAATAAGTAGCCGGAATCTCAAGTACAAGACGGTGCAACAGGTAATAGAACATAGCAGTTTGCCCAAACACCAATATTGGGCCATTTGGTCTTACTCCAATTTTAGCTTCTATTTTAATTAATAGTGCTAAACTAAAAGCAAGTAACCCCAATTCAAGTCCATAATATGTAAGCGATGGCGGATATTTGCTCACATGCAGCCATTGCCTTAACAAATTATCTGATCTGTATAAAAACATATTTCCATAGCCATTGAAATACCTTACAACTAAAAAAACAAGGATTGATATGATTCCGGCTACAACAAAAATTCTTGTTGGGCTTACTTTGGTTTGCCCGGCATTATACTGTACTATATGCCTTCCAAGTACCCACCCCAAAATCATCAAGGCAAGCCAGGGAATTACAGGATAATGAATAAGCAGGTTGGGTCCTGCATAATTAGCTACAAACAAAGCAGCCAGAGGGGTTGATGAACCGGGAGGACTCCAGACCAGACCAGTTATTAACTCGCCAAAAAACATCCAACCAATTGAGAGGACCAATAGTAAAGTGGTGTTTAAGCGTCGCAAACCAGCCATTGCCATCATAGAAAGCCCAATGGCTGTAAGTACTCCAATGTTCCAATGTCCGGAACCAAGTGAAATAATTGTTGGATCAATTAAGGCAATTATTGCTCCACGGATGAGCATGCCTTTATCGATTTCCCAGGCATTCATCCCTTTAGCTGCACGTTTCTCAGCACTCAGCGCTAATGCTGTTCCGGCAAGCAGAACAAATGTTGGTGCGCAAATATGTGCAATCCAACGGGTAAAAAAAGCAAAGGCCGGAAGCCAGATATGATTGGCATCCGGAAAACGTGCTGAATCCATTGCTACATTGCTATGTGCCCCATCAAATGCCATCGATACATGATCGATTAGCATAACAACCATAACAAGGCCACGCATCCAGTCAATGGAAGCAATTCGTTGAGAACCCTGGGTAACTTTTACAGTTTGATTCATCTCCATCATAATTTCATTTATTCCATTTTATTAATCTGTTCATCTGTTTTAGTTCATATTAATTTAAAAAGAACACCGGTTTGTGCGTTAAGAAGTAGATTTATTCATAGCTGCAGCACCCGTTTCCTTCAGAAAAAAAGTAAGAATAATTGCCAGTGCAACTCCAAACAACAAAGGTTTAAATGCTACCTGGTAATGTTCATATTCCAGTTGTTGAGCCTGACCCGAGATCTTTACCAATAACCAACCAAAGACAGGTCCCAGCATGGCACTGAAAGTGAAATTGATAAAATTAATTACCCCAGTTGCTGTTCCGCTAAATTGCGGAGGATTTGCTTCTTTAATTACCGTATAAGGCAGCATGGCAGCACCTGAAGCCAGTCCTGTTAAAAGCCCGATTGAAAATGGTGGAAAAACATTGTTCGGACCAAATAAAATCCAGAACATGCATAGAAATAAAATGGTTGCACCTCCTATTATTACAGGCTTTCGCCTTCCTAACCGGTCTGAAATAAATCCCAACAACGGACAACCAATAATCCAGCCAAACGGAATACTTGCTGAACGCATTACAGCAGTTGCATAGTCCATTCCATGAGCATCCTGTAAATACCTTACACCCCAAACCATATCAAAAATGGTGGTAGGAATAAAAATCAGGCCGGCAATCATGCCACAAAGTATGGATTGTGGATTTTTAAATACAATTTTAAATCCCCCGAATATGGTTTTGATTGATTTACCAGCTTGCTGAGTAGATTCTTCTTTTGGAAGCAACACAAAGAGAATTACTCCAATTGCAAGTCCTCCTATTCCCATAAAAATCCAGAAACTCTGCCACGAAACTCCGCTTCCGATAATCGGTCCTACGGCAAATTGACCGGCAGAACCACCTGCCATACCGAACATTTGCGTGGCCCCAATCAGGGTAGCTGCTTTGGAAGCAGGAAAATGTTTACTGGCAATATAAACAGCCCCGACCAATGCAAAAACCCCGCCTGCACCTTGCAGTAAGCGGCCTAAGCTTCCTACTGTGTGATCGCCCGTGCTAAAGAGCAGAGCTCCAATACCTACGGTTAATGCACCAAATGGAACTACACGTCTTGGACCCAGTTTGTCTAACATTGCGCCCGCAACCAGGCTGAACGGCGAATATCCATAATAAAAAAGTCCAACCATTGATGCTATGCCAAGTGCACTTAAACCAAAGGCTTCGGACAACTGGGGCATCATAACTGCGGGAGCCGAGCGGAGCGTGTATTGGTAAAAATAATAAAGGGCTACCAACAACCAGGCAACAGTGGCCATTCGGGTATTTTTGCTCATAATAAGACAGCTAAAATTATTATTCGAAGATGAATGGTAAATTTAAACAGTTATTAATTAATATCAACCTTTCCAACGTTTCAAACGCTGGAAGGGTATAAATAAATTTAAAATATTAGCAAAGTACAACCGAAACAGCCAAACCACCTTCAGAGGTTTCTTTGTATTTTGAGTTCATTTCTTTTGCAGTCAGAGCCATTGCTGCAATGGTTGTATCCAGATCAACCCTGCGCTCCTGAGAGATTTCTTCACTGGCAATGCAATAGGCAGTCCATGCTTTTATTGCACCATAAGCACATCGCTCAATACATGGAACCTGCACATATCCGGCAACGGGATCGCATGTCATACCCAAATGTGCCTCCAGCGCCGATTCGGCAGCATTTGAAACCACTTTGGCATCTTCGCCCAAAGCCTGTGCTATCATTGCTGCACCCATTGATGAACCAACTCCTACTTCGGCCTGGCATCCGCCTTCAGCGCCCGAAAGCGTTGCATTGTGTTTGCACAAATAACCAATGGCAGCTGCTGCCAAAAATCCTTCGCGTATTTTCTCCTGTGGCACGTTCAAATCTTTCAATGATTTGAGAACTGCGGGAATAATTCCGGCAGAACCGGCAGTGGGGGCCGTAACAATGATGTGCCCACGGGCATTTTCTTCGCCCATGGCAAAGCCATAAGCTGCCACTTTGGTAATAGCCAATCCGGCAGCGCCTTTATTGGTTTTTTGCAGATTTTTCCACATGTCCAAAGCCTTGCTGTGCAATTTAATAGGACCAGGCAGAACGCTGTCGGCCTTTAAGCCTGTTTCCACACCACGGAGCATTACTTCAGCAACCTGATCAAGAAAATCCCAGATTTCCTTTTCGGTTTTGCCGGAAATGGCTATTTCATTTTCCAACAATATTTTAGCCAGGGGAATTTTATCTTCATTTAAATATTTCTTTAGTTCTTTAGCATGGGCAAATGGATATTTAGGTTGTCCTTTTTTAGGAGGGGTATATCCTTTCCATTCAATAAACCCACCACCAACAGAATAATATTCCAATTCATAAATTACCTCAGACCCTGCAAGCAATTTGGCCGTCATAGTGTTTGGATGATGAAAATCGCCCTTGGTGGCATCAAAAATGATGTCTTTTAAAGTGAGATTAAGTTTGGTTGGACCAATAACAACTTCGTATGATTTATCTGGATTATTGGCCAATTCGTCCAGGAATTGAGGGGGACAGGTGGCAGGCGCTTTACCCAGCAATCCGGCCAGGGAAGCACGATCGGTTCCATGACCTTTTCCTGTAGCGCTAAGACTTCCAAAAAGATGGACTTTCAATCCGGTGGCTTTTTTTAATTGGTCTTCGGGTAATTTCGAAATTCGTTGAAAAAAATCATAAGTAATCCTCATGGGGCCCATGGTGTGCGAACTTGACGGTCCGGGGCCCATTTTATAGAATTCTTCCAACACGGTCATAATAGGACCTTTGGCTTTTTGTACAACATCCAGATCGGGAGATAATCCGGCAGCCACCGAATCTTTAATTTCGCTGGCCGTTGGGGTGGACGAATTTTTACATCCAGCCAGCAATGCTCCTGCAGAACCTAAAAGCAATGTCTTTCCGAAATCTCTTCTGCTAAAATGGCTGAATGCATTATTTTTTGATAAATCTGATTCATTTTGACTATTTAAGTTCAGATTTTTATCCTCTTTTTTATTCTTTTCCATCATATGATTCAATTTTAAATTTTATAACAGGAATTATTTTTTAGAATTCAATATGCTTTCCGGAGTTTGGATTTCCGGAAAGCAGGATAAGATTAGCAATTTTGAATTTGGTTCGTTCCGGTCAATACTATTTACCAAATCCAATGGCAAAATTGTATTTAAAAGAAAACTGAACTTTAAATATATTGGTATCCCATCCGTCGTTGTAATTCTCGCGTGTTCCATACTGTAATTCAACGCCCATCATAGCATTTTCAACCGGGTAATACATCAGGTTACCCACAGCATAATGTCCCAGACTGAATGCGTCATCAAACTGACCGTCAGTATTTTGGATATCGAGCATTGACCATCCGAGGGATGTAGTGAATTTTTCACTCCAGGTATGATCAACAAAAGCAACTGCACCAAACATCGGAACTGCAACCCCCTTGTCATTGTCAATTGCAACGTCAACCGGAGCATCGTTCATATAGTTCTGAATACCTTCACCATATACAAACTGTCCCCTGAAAATATTGTCAGCACCTAATTTTAAATTGGTACTCAGGTTTACACCCCAGCCAACAGCATTTCCGCTATAATCAACACCTATATTGTCCAAATCTTCCCATTGCATCCATCGCGCAATTCCGGCCAGTTCAACATAACCTATTTTTAAAGCATGCCTGTATTCAAATGATAAATCAGGAACAGGAAATTTTGCCCTAACGCCCTGAAGCTCAACACGGTCGGCATACGAACCTCCGTCAGCGCTTGCTCCCGGACGCTCGAGCGCAAAGGTCAGCCTTGTTTCCCCCTGTATGGGCATATAGCGAAACTGTACATTCCGGAAAAAGACCATTCCATTGGGTCCCCAATATTCAACCGTGTTTGGAAAAACATCTATATCCATAAACGGGCTCCAATACTGTCCAACTCCAAACTTTCCCAACTCTGCATAGGCATGTCTTAACCTGATGGTTGTTTGCCCTTCATCTACGCCTGTTCCGAACATTTCAAATTCGAATTGAGTTTTCAGAGTACCCAGCGCTGTAGGAGTAGAACTCTTAAATCCAAGCCTGGTTTGTCTTACACTAAAAAAGAAATTCCCATTGGTACCGTATTCATTTTCGTAGGATGGTAATTTGGTTGGACGTACCACATCAAACCAATCGGGATGTATCTGGTTGGCATTGTAACCGGCATCCATCATGATAAATCCGTAAATATCAAAGCTTTTAACTTGTTCATCCTGGGCATGTATATTTATAAAGCCCATAAAAAAAACAGCAAATAGTGTTATTAATTTTTTTCTCATTGTTTTCTGGTTTTTGTTTATTTCAAATTATGTCTTTTTCTACAAGATAGAAATTACTTTAAAATAAGTCAGTGCACTTTTTTAAATTCCGTTTAATATTCCAGGAACAATCGTTGAATATCTTCAAGTTTTCTTTGTTTTAATAAGGCCATTGAAAGTAAAATCCTTGCTTTTTGCGGATTTAAATCCAATGAAGCAACCAGCCCGGCCTCATCATCATTTATTTCAACATTTCGCCCCACGTTTCCGGTAGCCACACGTGAACTGCGAACAACCACGACTCCTTTCTTACTTGCCCGTTTACAGGCATCAAGCGCTGATTTATTCATGTTTCCGTTACCCATTCCGGCTATAATTATCCCTTTTGCACCCAGTTCAACTATTTTATCAATAATATCCCCTGGCATATCGGTATATCCGTAAACAATATCCACGCGGGGAAGCTGGGTAACCCCTTCCACCGAAAATTCGCTTTTTGCCCCATATTTACTTATTGGGAACCGGTAGTACTCATTTACCCCGTATGCTGTAGTTCCAATTAAACCTCTAACCGGTGACATAAAAGTCTGCACAGCAGTTGTGCTCACTTTTATCAGATTCTGGGCCGATTGTATCCAGTCGTTCATAACCAGCAGAACGCCTCTTCCTTTGGCATTCGGATCTGAGGCAACAGCAATGGCATTGTAAAGATTTAATGGTCCGTCGGCACTTATCGCAGTTGAAGGCCTCATAGAACCTACCAATATAACAGGTTTATCAGTCTTAACTACCAGATTGAGAAAATAGGCAGTTTCTTCCATTGTGTCAGTGCCATGAGTAATTACAATTCCATCCACATCCGACTGTTCGGCCAGGAATGCGATGCGTTTGGCCAGTTTAAGCATAATTTCAAATGTCATGTCCTGTGAACCAACGTTAGAAATCTGTTCACCTTTAAAACTTGCCAGTTTTTTTGCATCCGGTATAGCGGCCAGCATGGCATCAATAGTTACCTGCCCCGATGTATAACCAGCCTGGGCACCGGATGATGCAGAACCTGCTATTGTACCCCCTGTGGCGAGTATTACTATATTCGGTAGTTTTTTATCCTGTGCAAAAAGGTTAACACTTAATGCAAACATTATCAATATTATAATGCTATTCGATAAAATATTCCTGGATTTCATAGCCATTCATTTTTAAATTAGTTACTAAAAATATATTTATATTATTTCTGCCCGGTCATGGTGGCCGGATCTAAAAGTTTCTTAATTTCTTCTTCCGTTAAAAGTTTCTTTTCACGGATTAACTCCAGAATTCCTTTTCCGGTTTGAAGCGCTTCCTTGGCCAGTTCTGTGGTTTTTTCATAACCAAGAACAGGATTTAAGGCTGTTACAATTCCCACGCTCCTGTTAATATAATTTTTCAAAACATCCACATTGGCAGTAATTCCATCAATGCAGCTTTTGCGGAACAATGGCATAGATTTAAAAAACAAAGCCTGCGATTCCATAATTGCAATGGCTACCACCGGTTCGTAAGCATTCAGCTGGAGCAATCCGTCCTGCGAAGCAATTACCACTGTTATATCGTTTCCGATTGCTTTAAAGCAAACTTCGTTCATTAACTCGGCCATTACCGGGTTTACTTTGCCAGGCATAATGGACGACCCGGGTTGAAGAGGTGGTAAATTAATCTCAAAAATACCTGTACGTGGACCGGATGCAAGGAAAATCAAATCGCTGCTGATTTTTGAAAGGGTAACAGCCAGGTTTTTATAGGCCGATGAAAACATCACAAATCCCTGCATACTGCTGGTCGCAGCTATCAAATCTTTAGCCATTACCATTGGTTTTCCTGTTATTTTGGCAAGATGCATGGCACATTTTTCGGCATAACCGGGCGATGCTGTTAATCCGGTACCAATGGCTGTTGCGCCCATATTTTCTTCATAAAGATAGGCTTCTGTTTTACCCAGAATTTCAATAGCGGCTTCAAGCTGATAACCAAAAGCGTGAAACTCCTGACCCAGAGTCATGGGCACGGCATCCTGACCTTCGGTGCGGCCCATCTTGAGTAAATTTTTAAATTCTTCGCCTTTTTTATGGAAAGATTCAGCTAAAAGCTTTGCCTCTTTTATAACCTTATCATTATGAAGTAACAATGCCACATGAATGGCAGTGGGATACACATCATTGGTCGACTGGCCCATGTTTAAATCATCATGGGGTTCTATATACTGGTATTCGCCTTTTTTATGTCCGCTCATTTCAAGGGCAATATTTGCCAACACCTCATTGGCATTCATATTTGCAGAAGTTCCGGCACCGCCCTGGTATAAATCAACCAAAAACTGGTCGTGGTATTTCCCGTCAATAACTGCCTGACAGGCTTTTTCAATGGCAACCAGCTTTTCTTTTTTCATCCTGCCTACATCAGTATTGGCCCTGGCAGCCGCCAGTTTAACCATGGCGTAGGCACGGACATAATCCGGATAAAAATTGGTTTTTACACCGCTTACCTGGAAATTTTCAAGTGCACGCATGGTTTGTACACCATAATAGGCATCATCAGGTATCTGCTTTTCACCAAGCAAATCTTTTTCTGTGCGGGTTTGTGCATAACTGCTCAATCCTGCAGAAAAAAATGTAAACAATAAAAAAACTGCAATTACTTTTTTCATTCTTTTTTGAGTTTAGTTTTATAATAAAATTGATTTAATAATTAAACCTGCCACTACCGAAGCAGCGGTTGTTATTATCCCTGGTAACATAAAGCTGTGATTTACAACATATTTGCCAATTTTTGTAGTTCCTGTCCTGTCAAATTGAATGGCTGTTAACAAGGTTGGATAACCAGGTATGAAAAAGTGACCATTTACAGCCGGGAAAATCCCAACCAGAAATGCCGGCGATAATCCAAGTGTAAGGCCCAATGGCATTAAGGCTTTTGTTGTTGCTGCCTGGCTGAAAAGCAAAATGCTCAGCACAAATAAAGCCAGGGCAAATAACCATGGGTAGGAAGTGACCAATTCGCCCAGCGTATTTTTAATTAAAATATAATTGTGGTTCATAAAAGTACTGCTCATCCAGATTACCCCAAAAACAGAAATAGCAGCCGTACCTGCCGAGGAAAAAAGACTTGCTTTGGTTACCTGTGCCGCGGTGGTATTTGCAAACAGAATAATAAACCCGGCCGATGCCAGCATAATCATCATTATCATCGATGGCATTTGTACAACGCCGGAGTCATTCACCGAAAACCCCGGAACAAAACCTTCTTTTCCTGAAAAGTTAGGAAGCAATTGAGGGAATGAACCCAGTAATACTACGCACAGCACGGCAATCCCAAAAATAATGACCGACTTAATGGCTCCGGGTTTAATAGTTACCTGCGCATTATTATTATTTACACTATCAATACTTTGGGCAAAGGCCGGATCTTTCATTTTTTCAATAAACTCCGGATCTTCAGAAAGTTCTTTTCCTCGTTTCAAAACAAACAGGATTCCAATTATTACACCTATTAAGGTAGAAGGAATGCAGACCAGCAAAATGTCTGAAAGTTTTACGCCACTAACTGTAAGTACAGTTAAAAGTGCTGCAGAAGCCGCTGATACCGGGCTGGCTGTAATGCCCATGTGTGCGGCTGTTACACTCATGCTCAGTGCACGCTCGGGACGGATGCGGGCCTTAATGGCGACCTCAGCAATAACAGGCATAATACAATATGAAATATGCGCGGTACCTGCAAACAATGTGAAAAAATAAGTAATAATAGGCCCAAGTATTGTAATCTGGCCCGGGCGACTTCTTAGAATTTTAGCCGCCAGGTTTACCATATAATCCATGCCCCCGGCTGCCTGCAGCGCTGCCGCGGCTGTAACTACACTCAGAATAATCAGCATTACCTCTAATGGTGGATCAACAGGTTGCATGCGGAAAACAAACAAAAGAATGAGCAATCCTATCATTCCCATTACCCCCAATCCAATTCCTGACATCCGGGCCCCGATAAAGATACAAATCAATAAAACTGCAAGTTGAATAAAAATCATATTCTTAAATATTATAGTTTAAATTAAGCTCCAAGGCAGAATGAATATGACCAAGCAATATATCGCTGTCAACCGGTTTTCGCACAAATGCCAAAACACCCAGTTTAAGGCATAGTTCTCTGTGCGTTACATCAGGTGAAGCAGTAACAACAATTACCGGTACTTTTTTATCCAATTCATTTATTTTCATGATTATTTCACATCCCTGCATGCCTTCAAGTCCTAAATCCAGAATTATGACATCATTTTTACAGTAATTATAACTTCCCAGGAATTCATCTCCTGATTTGAATGTATTAAATTCATATCCGCTTGAAGTGAGCAGTAGTTCAAATCCACGCCTTACATATTTATCATCTTCGATAATATAAATCATTTGAAAAGTTATCAATGAAAAACCCTGCTATTTAGCCATAAAGTTAAACCGAAAATGACTAGGTAAATATAGTACTTTGGTACTAATGAAATGAAATGCTGGCAAGCAAATGGACTAAAATCGGATTGGTTTTGAACAAATAAAAACCTGAAATAAACTTATCAGAAAACGCCTGAAAATTTGAAATTTGTGGTTCACTTGCAGCTAAGCAATAATTCAGAACATTGTAATTTTTTAAAAAAGTAACAAAAGAAGGAAAGGATAGCAGTTTTCTAAATACTTATTGTCTTCAATATTTTCCATTGAAAAACCAATATTCAGAAAGAAGCCAGAAGTCTTAGTTATAAAGTTTGACAGCAGCCATCACCCCTGCTTTTTCTGCAATTTGAATTATTTCGGGTAGTGATTTAACTTTAAGCTTTTTACTGATGCTTTGGCGGTGCAGTTTAACGGTATGTTCTGTAATTCCAAGTGCAAAAGCAACCTGTTTGTTAAGCATCCCTGACATGATGTATCTCAGAATTTCAAATTCACGCGGCGAAAGTGTTGATATCAGGTAATTGGCATTGTTTTTCTCGTCTTTTTCAGATAGGATTTTATGGCTCATTTCCAAAGCTTCCGAAACTGATTGTAATAAATCCTTTTCACTGAAAGGTTTTTCAAGGAAATTTACAGCGCCTCCTTTTATAGCTTTTACACTCGTTTTAATGTTTCCATATCCTGTTATAAAGATGATGGGAATATCCGATTGTTTTTTGTTCAGTTCATTCTGGAAATCAAGACCTGATTTGCCGTTAAGATTAAGATCAAGCAGAATGCAACAGACTTCATTATTGATTTGTTTTGTTAGAAATTCATCTGGTTCAGAAAAAGATTCAACTACATATCCGAGAGAAGTAAAGAACCGAAAGAGAGATTTTCTAACCGAAGCATCATCGTCAATTATAAATATTTTTCCCTTTGGTTCATTCATTTTCTGCAACCGGCAATTTAATTAAGAATTCGGCCCCTCCAGTAATATGGTTTTGTGCGTGTATTTCGCCATTATGGTTTTCGATAATGGATTTACAAATTGACAATCCTATTCCTAATCCATCCTTTTTATCGGTAACAAAGGGCCTAAACAATTTGTCAATCACCATTTTGTCTATTCCTTTTCCATTATCTATTACACTTGTAAAGATATAGCCTTTTTTAAAATATTGCGTAATTTCAATTATTCTTTCTTCATAGGGTTTATGGTTCATTGCCTGTGCTGAATTATGCATCAGATTAAAAAATAGTTGCTGTAATTGAATCCTATCGCCATAAACCATGTATTTTTTATCTAATGGGTTTAATTTCACCTTAATGAACTTACTTATAGTTTCTGTTCTTAATAATCTTATGGATTCCCTGACAACTTCAGTCAAATTGAGTTTTTCCTTTTCTCTTTTTTCAAGTTTCATAAAACTTCTGATGCTGCTGATTAAATCTCCTGCACGACTGGTGTCTTCAACAACATTTTGCAGTATTTCTTCAGAAAGTTTTGCATCAAGTTTTCCAGATTTCAGAAAGCGCAATCCGGCCTGGACATTAAATAAAATAGCTGTCAATGGCTGATTCAGCTCATGAGAAAGTGCGGCCGTAAGCTCTGACATGTGTAATATCCTGTCTTCTCTTACAAGCAAGCGGTATAATGCTTCCGTTTCTTCTTTCTGCCTTACAATATTTTTTTGATACCTGTTTAGTCTGATTAACCTGAGCAAAAGAAATATCAGGATTGTAAATAATATGGAGAATCCGGCTATGTAATATCTATAAGAACTGAAAAAATTGATTTCTTTATTTACAAAAATGCTGTTGGCAGGTATTTTTACAGAATTTTGAATGTCCCATTTAACCAGCTCGTTCCAGTCATAAAGATTCACATATAGCCCGCTTGTATCAACAATAATATCTTCCATTTTAACATTGTCGAGAATTTTACCGGCCACCTTCATGGTTTCTACACCCAGGTTGTAGTAGCTGTAAATATTACCACCAATTCCACCCCTTTTTATAAAGTTATCGGTAAACGTAAAAAGTGGTGCTTTGGCTTTTTCTGAAATATAACTAACAGCCATTGAGGTATTTACCTGGGTTTTATTTTTATCTTCAAAATAGGTTGAAACAAAAATCAGGGCATCCCTGGGAACGGTTTGAACCAGACTTAGTGAAGAGTCAATTGTTAAATCGGTATAAAATGTAAACCGGTGATTTTTTGTGAAAGAATCTGCAGAATTCCGGATTAATTCAGTAAAATAGGCATCAGTTTTTGAGCTTCCTGCGAAAATATAAACATCTTTGTTTTCAGGAAATAAATCAAATGCGGATTTTAATGTCTTACCAAAATCATAATTTAATTCAATAAATTTTGTTTTACTATCGGGGTTATAACTTTTAAGCGATTCAGGAAATTCAACTGCAACAACAGGGGAAGTATTCAGGGCTTTCAGACCGTATTTTTTTAGCATTTGATAACAATTTGGTGCCACTGTAACTATTAAACCAATATCCATATTTTCCATCTTATCGTTATAAAGCGCAATATATTGCTCCATTATTTCTTCTTCCGGAAAACGATTTAAGTTTAAATACTCGGTTAACAGGTTGTATGGTTTATTATAAGATCTCTGCATCTGGCTTCGAAAACCTTCCAAAAATTTTTCATAGGCAGGGGTATTTGCATTAAAAGCAAAAAAAACAACAATTGTTTTAATTTTACTGTCCTCCTGTGCTACAATAGTTTGGAAGAGGTTTAAATTAACTGCCGATAACAGAAGAAATATCTTTATTATTTTACGCACAGACTATATTCCAATCAGTTCAATTAATTATTTACAAAGTAATAAATTAAATTTCTTTAACTAAATATACCATTATTATTTTAATCAGAAAATTGTATTAACTTTTTTAAAATTCTAAAAGAAAAGATTGAACATCACGAAGGCATCTATCCACAGCTTTGCCATTGTGAGAATGGGATTTTAGCAATCAGCTGATTTCAACAGGCGCAACCGTTTTCAGGACTGGTTGAGCATGATAATCAGAACAGACCCGAAAGGTTTTGGGAAACCTTTCGGGTCTTGGTTAAGCAGACCTTTCGGGTTTTAAAAACCCGAAAGGTCTCACGGACTAACAAACGCTAATTTTCCTGAAATTTACGAAGGTTTTCCTTTGTTGCTGCTGCAGGAGACTTGCGGACATCCCTATTGAATTGTTTTAATCTTTTCTTAATCTATTCATTCTAAAATACTATTATATAAAACATCTTAATTTTTCCATGTTCAGAATAGGATTAATGCATTCAAATACTAAAGTTTAAATTTTAATTCAAAATTGTATACGGAAGATAAAATGGGTCCCGTATTAATTTTAATCACTTTTTGTGAAAAATTCTAAGAAAACAGAAATTATATTACGTATACAGATTGATTTCAATTTCTAATGAATTAAAAAATGACTAAAAACACGGTAAAAATACACATGGTTTTGGCTGCAAGCCCGGAGAAGGTCTTTAAAGCATTTACCGATGCCGATGCCTTGGCCTCATGGTTGCCCCCATATGGATTTACCGGCAAAGTCCATGCTATGGAAGTGAAAATTGGGGGTACTTATAAAATGTCTTTTACGAATTTCACAACCGGAAACAGTCATTCTTTTGGTGGTGAGTATCTTGAAATTAAACCCAATGAATTGATTAAATATACCGATCAATTTGACAACCCTGATTTGCCTGGTAAAATGATAACAACCGTTGAACTGAAAAAGGTGTTGTGTGGAACAGAACTTTTTGCCACGCAGGAAGGAATACCTGATGCTATTCCAACAGAAATGTGCTACCTGGGTTGGCAGGAATCCATGGATAAATTAAAACGCCTTGTGGAACCAAATATTCCGGATGCTTAAATAAATTAAAATTTAAATAAAAAAATAATGTCCAAACAAATATTTATCAATCTGGCAGTTAAAGACCTTACCAAATCCCAGGATTTTTACACCGCATTGGGATTTAAAAATAATCCCCAGTTTTCTGATAATTTAGGAAAATGCATGGTATGGAGTGAAAACATTTTTGTGATGATAATGACCTACGAAAAGTTTGCATCTTTTGCAACCAAACCAATTGCTGACACGAAAACGGGTTTAGCCGGACTTTTTTCATTATCCGTCGACAGCCTTGATGAAGTAAACAATATAGTTACAAAAGGCCTTAAGGCAGGTGGTACCGAACCGCACGAAATGAGAGATTATGGATTTATGCAGCAAAGAACCATAGAAGATTTTGATGGGCACACCTGGGAGGTTTTTTATATGGATATGACTAAGTTTCCAACTACATAAGTTAATTCTTAAACATGACTAATTTAAATCATTAAAAAATAAAAATATGGCACAAATAAATCCTTACATCCATTTTAACGGAAATGCCGAAGAAGCTTTTACATTTTACAAATCTGTATTTGGCGGCGAGTTTGCCATGATAAGCCGGTTCAAAGATTTACCAATGCCGGGGCAACCCATTCCTGAAAACGAAGCGGATAAAATTATGCATATTGCCCTGCCAATAGGCAAGTTCAGTATTTTAATGGGAAGTGATACACCAGCATTTATGGGAAAGCATAACGAGAATGAAACCAGAAGTAAAATTTCAATTAGTGCAGAAAGCAAGGAAGAAGCAGATAAATTATTTAACGGACTTTCTGCAGGTGGTAATGTGGAAATGCCTATTTCAGAAAGCCCCTGGGGTTCTTATTTTGGTATGTTCAGAGACAAATTTGGTATTGAATGGATGGTAGACTTTGATCCACGATACAAAGGAGCGATGTAAATAACAAAATGATTTATTTTTCTCAGGATACATACTTTAACACCCCACCAGGTCTCACTTCGATAAACTTAATTACCTAATAAGCGAATAACCTTTTAGGTCAGAATAGAGTTCTATGTGGTTGTTTTTTTTATTTTAATAGTGACCTTGTCCCTTAATTATTAGCTTTTTTGCATTAATTGTAAAGAGAAAACATTTCGGGTTTTTAGTACCTGTAAGTTTCAGCTCCTCACCTCAAATTTCTATTACCTCCCGGTATTCAGGCAAAACCGGGTTAATTCCATATTTTTCGCGGATGATTTCTGCCAAAGGTTCCCTTGCCCTGTCCTCCCCGTGCGACAATACCAGGATGGGTTTTGACGGAGCCAGGGCACTGAACCACTTCAACAAATCGCTTTGACCGGCATGGGCACTTAATCCGTTCAACGAATATACTTTGGCTTTCACTTCAATTTCTTCACCAAAAATATGTACTTTTTCTTCCCCCTCAATCAATTTGCGGCCCAGGGTTCCTTTCCCCTGGTAACCGGTTATCATTACTGCGGTTTCGGGGTTTGAAAGGTTGTGCCTCAAATGGTGCAGAACCCTGCCGGCATTGCACATGCCCGAGCCGGCAATTATCATACAGGGACCGCCAAGTCCATTCAATGCCTTTGATTCTTCTACCGTTACTGAAACGTGAATGCGCGACAAATCGCCTCTTAATACGCCTTTTTTAAACAGGGCCAGGGCTTCTTCATCGTAAAGTTCAATGTGTTTTGCATAAATTTTAGATGCTTCTATGCCCATCGGACTGTCGAGGTAAATCGGTATTTCATCCAGTTCATGAAGATCAACAGATTTAGCCATGGAATAAAGCAATTGTTGGGTACGGCCCACCGCAAAGGCTGGCACTATGATTTTCGACTTATTAAGAATTGCCTTCCGCACTACTTCAGTACCTTCTTTCATGGTCTCTTCATGCGACCTGTGATCGCGATCGCCATAGGTAGATTCCATAAAAACCAAATCGGCTTTTGTAAACGGGAATGGATCATTGACAATGGCCATATTGTAAGGACCTATATCGCCCGAAAAAACCACAGTTTTAAGCTTTCCATTTTCTGTAACTGTAAGGCGGTAACTAACAGAGCCCAAAATATGACCGGCTTCGTGGGCCATAACTACACAACCTGGCGCTATTTCAATATCTTTATTGTAATCAACCGGCGTAAACAGTTCCAGAACCTTGTCCACATCTTCTTCCGAAAACTGCATTTCTTCTGGTGGCAGTCCATTTTTCAACCGCTTACGGTTGTGTCTTTCAGTTTCACTTTTTTGAATTTTCACCGAATCAAGTAATATGAGCCTTGCCAGTTCTATGGTAGCTTCGGTGGCATAAACAGGGTTTTTGTAGCCGTGTTTTGTTAAAAATGGCAGTCTTCCGCAATGATCGAGATGGCCATGGGTAAGCAAAACCGAATTTAAATTTTTAATTGAAAAGGGCAGGTTGTCGCCCAATTGTTGTTCAGATTCACCTTCACCCTGGAAAGCACCAAAATCAACCAATAAATTTGCCCCGGTTGTTTGCACAAAATAAGCCGAACCTGTTACATTGCCGGCAGCTCCATAAAGTGTTATTTTCATATCAGTTAGTTTTTTATAAGCTTTTCAAACATTGAAATCCTGTAAGGCTTATTGTTTCTGAATCTCTAAAATACAACTAATTTTTCATACTGTAAAGATTTTATTAAATTTGATAAAGTAATATTTATCCATTTATGAAAGAACATATCAGATATTACCTTTTCATTTTTACTGGTTTTTTGACAGGAATATTCATTTTTCTCCCCATTAACGAATTCACTTCTTATTATGAATATGGCCAGCATCTCGATATAAGTGTATGGCAATTTATTTTGCAACAATTTATAAAAGCAATTACTTTTCAAACGCCATTAAAACTCACTTTTTACATGATTTTTGGAGGATTAATGGGCGCTGTTTCGCTCATCACACTTATCAATTACAGGTACCGCAATTATCTTATTTTTCAATTGCACCGGGAGCTTAATAAAAATATTGAATCTATTTTAAAAAAAGGGGAAAACGAAAATACGGAGTTCAAATCTTCGTTCAGGTACGATTACAAACAGCAAAAAGTAAATAAAGCCCTTGAAAGTGTTATCGTAAAAACCGTGGCGGGATTCATGAACACCATGGGTGGTTCACTGTTGATAGGTGTGGCAGACGATGGAAGTATCCTTGGCCTCGAACCCGATTACAATTCCCTGGCCAGGAAAGACAGCGACGGGTTTACCCAGTTGATCACCTCTACCATTTCGGATAAACTCGGAACACCGGCCTGCAGGCTGTTAAGAATCCAGTTTCACCAGTTAAACAACAAAGAAATATGCCGTATTATTGTCATGCCATCGCCCCTGCCAGTTTATGCCAGAGAGGATAAAATGACCCGCTTTTATGTGCGCACAGCATCCGGAACCAGGGAAATGGATGTTGACGAGGCCGTGGCATTTATAAAAATGAAATGGGGATAATTCACCAATTACTGATATTTAACCATGGAAAATCTAAAAAAAAGAAAATCGATATTCAGAATTTTAATTGTCAGGATTTTCCTGGTGCTGATAGTATTGAATGCAGTTATTACTTTTTATATTATCCGTGACGAAGTGAATACCGAAACCCACCAAAAAGAAGAAAAATCAAAGGAGTTAATCATGGAAATTAAAGGATTACTGCATCTGATTGACATGAACCTTGTAAACCTTGATGAATTTTATAAACTGCGTCAGAAGCAGTTGTTATCCAAAATAGAAAATTTACCGCTTAGCAAATCTGACAACCAGGATAAAATAAACCAGGACTTAAAAAACATCTTAAGCGATGAACCCAATAGCGATATTTACTTTATTAAAAACGGAAAAATAATTTTCACTACCGATACACTTTTACCAGATATAAATTTATATGCTTTGCTGGGTAAAACAGACAGCATATACTTTCGCAACAGCATCGAAAAAGGGCAGCCTTTCGAAACCAGGTTCATCTACAATAAACAAAATAATCGATTTTTTGCAACTTGCTTTTACCCCATTTCAGGAAATAGAATCGTTGGCATCAAATCGGCATCGGATGAATTTGACAAAACTATTGAAACCTTCCAGGCCAGACTGATTGAATTAGCCAAAGGTAATGAAGCTGTTTTGTCAGTGAATTTTTGGTACCATTTGGATAATCAGATTATTCCTTTGGTGAATGATGATTACACCAGTTTGCTTTTGAGCGAAATCTCTAAAGTTCCTGAAGACAGTCTTGTCTACAATTTAAAAATGAACGTCCCGGGCAAAAAATTCGGGTTAACACATATTATTGAAAAATCGAGAAAAAAGGTGTACAATTTCAAAGGGATTTCAATTTCAATACTTACTGATTTTGAAAGAGAATCAGAGGCCAACCTTAATCTTATCAAAAGAAGGGTGGTTCTGCTACTTGTTTCCCTTTTCGTTCTGTTTATGGTAATCTATTTTGCCACCAGGGATTTAAAGCTTACCCTGGCAGATTTGCTATACAAAACTTCAATTATTGGAAAAGGAAAACTCCATGAAAGGGCCAGTATTATTGGAAATAACGAATTTACCACACTGGCAGAACGTTTTAACCAGATGGTTGAAAAAGTAGAAAATGCCCATAAAGAACTTTTAGCCAAAAATGAGGAAATAAGTGCCCAGCGTGATGAAATTGAAGCACAACGAAATACTGCAATTGAACAGAAAAACACCATCGAAAAACAGAAAAAAGATATACTCGACAGTATCAGGTACGCCAAAAGAATACAGGAAGCTGTTTTGCCCGAAACAAATTACTTTCATAAAGTATTGCCCAAAAGTTTCGTATTGTACAAGCCCTGTAGCCTGGTAAGTGGTGATTTTTACTGGATTCACAGAGAAAAGGATGAACTGATTGTTATTGCCGCTGATTGTACCGGACACGGTGTACCCGGCGCATTTATGAGCATGTTGGGCATGAGCCTGCTCAACGAGCTGGTGATAAAGGAAAAAATCCTGGTTCCTTCTGAAATACTGAATAAATTGCGCGAAAAGGTGATTTATTCGCTGAAACAAAAAGGCTCGGATGATGAACCTTCCGACGGAATAGAAATCACCGTCTGCAATATCAATAAAAAGGAAGGTAAAATGCAGTTTGCCGGTGCCATGAACCCGCTGATTCTCATAAGGGACGGACAAATTACCGAAATTGAGGCCGATTATATGCCGGTTGGGATTTTTATTGTTGACAAGGGAAATTTTACCAACCATGAATTATCTGTTCAAAAAAACGACCTCTTTTATATGTCCTCTGATGGATTTGCCGACCAAATGGGCGGACCCGGAAACAAACGATTTAAAACCGCTAATTTCAAAAATCTTTTACTGTCTGTACATCAAAATAGTATGGAAGATCAGCTGAAACAAATTGAAGAAGCATTTGAAAACTGGAAAGGCAATTACCGTCAAATGGACGATGTGCTTGTTATTGGGTTCAGAATCTAAAATCCTGATTTATATTTGCTTTGGCACTCCTGTTAAAAATCATTGAACCATTTTCAGGCAATTAAGTCATTATTTTAAAGCCGGCTGTTTTTAAGATTAATTTAAGAGTTTGAACATTGGCACATTATGGGCAGACAGTTTGTCAATTCTACCATTTGATAAAAGATTGTTCTTTAACTATCGGCACCAGCTAATTGCACCCTTCATTGAAATAATTTTACCAAAAACCAATTATTGTTTCTTAAACTTCAATAACCATCCAATGGCAGCTTCCTCGGTTGAAAATATTTTAGATTTATGGAATTCTTTTTGATTCTCTTTTTCAAAAAGGGTTGAAATTGCAACTTCTTTCGGTGTACTAATCAGGATTGCTTCATGAATTATTGTATCTTTTTTAACATATTTATTCGTGAGCGCTATAAGATTTGAGAAATCTTTCGGATTAAAATCATAGATTGCTTCTCTAACATCCACAAGCAATAAAATATTCTTTTCTTTAGTATTTTCATACAATTCTTTTGAAATCTTCTCAATCAATTCAAAGGTAAATATTCCTGAAATTACAAGCCTGATGATTGAATCTTTTTGATTATAGTCAATTTTATACATGTTTTTAAAATTAAAATAACCTAAAATATATAGTTCACAATTGTAAATATAGTTCATTTTAAATTAATGAGTTATACCCGCACAGATGCAGTTTTTTTCAAATCCCTTATTAAATTTTCCCGTTTTTGCGTTTTGTTGCTTGCGATATGCAATAGATTGACTTATTTTGGTTTGAAATACCTGATTATGGTTAATGACATAAACATTATAAATGTAAATATTATTACAATTCCAATCCACTTGAAATGTACCAACACAGCCCGGAAACTATAACTGCTCCGGCGATTTTTAAAATATCCCTTAACTTAAATTTTTGATTGTTTTTTTCTGGCATAATGGATTAATATGTTTTCACATTCGATGGTAAATATTTCAATTGCCCGGTTTACATTTTTATCATTAATGTACCACAAATTTAGGAAAATAATATTGCGCTACTTTGCAGTCCGAAATGATTTTTTCAATTATTCACTTTAGCAAATTGTTGAGGCATCTGATTACCGGAAAGGGAATTATCGTAAAATGGACGATGTGGTTAGTATTGGGTTTAAGATATAATGAATAGTATGCTATCGATTTGAAAAAGAATGAATTGCGATATAAACACAGGACTATTAAATCCTGAATTCGATGTCTTATCTGTACAAATCGCCTTTCAAATATTTCATTCCGGTGTCGATAACTATGGTTACGATTTTTTTTCCGCTACCAATAATCCTTGATCTCTGAATTGCCGCCCAAACATTTGCACCTGAAGTAGTTCCACCCCAAATCCCTTCCATTATGGCAAGTTTTCTGGCCGTTTTATAGGCATCTTCATCTTTTACAGCCATTATCTCATCTGCCAAATCAAGCCTTGTTATAGAAGGTATAAATCCAGCCCCAATTCCTTCAAGCTTGTGTTTTCCAGAGGTATCACCCCCGGAAAGCGCCCTCACATAATAAGGTTCAAGAGCAATACACCGGATACCGGGCAATTCCTTTTTCAGTATTTCGGCATTTCCTGAAAAAGAACCGACTGTTCCTACTCCTGTAATAAACTCGTCTATTTCATTTCCAAGTTCATCAATTATTTCATGGGCCATTTTATGATATGCTGCCCGGTTATCAATATTATTAAACTGGTCTGTCCAGAAAGTATTGGGTTGATTGCTTAATGCCCTTGCACGCTCAACCATTGAAGAAATTAAAGCGGCTGTTAATTTACCATCCCCACTTGGAATAATTTCAAGTTCTGCACCAAATACCCGCATGGTTCGAAGCTTCTCTTCAGCAAAAGCATCTGATGACACAAAATGTGCCTTATATCCTTTTAAAGCACAAACCATAGCAAGCGAGCTCCCTGTGCTGCCTCCCGTATATTCAACAACTGTTCCCCCCGGTTTCAGGTCTCCCCTTTTTTCAGCACCCTCTATCATGGAAAGTGCCATACGATCTTTCATACTTCCGGTAGGATTTGCTGCTTCGTATTTCACATATATATCGGCACATCCGGGTTCCGAAAGTCTTTCCAGCTTTATAAGCGGTGTTTTACCAATAACTATCATATTTTTAGTTTATAAAACCAATACAACTAAAAGTTTCAGGCTATTTCAGCCTAACCAATTGCCCTTTTCTTTTTACAATATTTTTATAATCCCATTGAATGTCTCTTGATTTTTTAAGCCAGCGTTTTAAGTCTTCCATTTCAATTTGAGCTACGTTTTCATAAAAAATGGACGCATCTTTGAATTTCTGTCCTTTTACATTCAATCTTTCTTCCTCAAAGTCTAAGCCGCTCCAAAACATCAGCCTGATTCCATTTTTTTGTTTGCTGTAACCAACAATTGGGTTTTTATCTATAAACCAAACAGGATGTGCATGCCAGATTTTACCTTCTGATTCTGCCAATTCGTTACTGATTGTAATGGCCAGCAAACTGCATATTTCTTTAAAAGGATTCTCCAGCTTCTCATTATATTCTATTATTTCGTCTTTCATGTTTTGATTTTTGTACTTTTTACATAATCCCGATTTTCTGCCGGTTTTGTCCGGATAGAAGCTAATGTACAAAATTTCAGTATTGAACACAACTGCCACAATTTCAGAAAGGATGTAAAAGGATCAGGGAATCTTTTACAGAAGTGTAGTTAGCACATTTTGAGGCGTAGCATGAGTATTTTAAACACAGATTTTGAAAAAGTTTATGCTTTTAAGCAAATGTGGTGATAATGGGTTAATCTGGCAATCTTAGTGAAAAGCCTAAAGAAACATAGTAATCAGGTGCATTTTCGGTCAGTCCCATTCCACCTGAAATATCAATCATTATGTTTTGCCGGGCTAAAAAAGTAAAGCCTCCGTCCAATCTATGATCTGACTTTTCTTTTTGGGGGACATATCCATAAATTTCAATGTAGGTTCCCATTCTCTCCGAAAGCGAAAATCCAGTTGTCAGGGTATAAATAAAGGTGGGCTCTGCGCTTTCCCCGTCCCATTCTGCCCCTAAATTATACCCCAGCGAAATTTTTTCGGAGAGTGTATGTTGCATGGTAAATCTGAAGCTTGGGGCATAATAAGTTGTTGTAAATTTTTCTGACGATAGAAAAGGTAACGATAAATGGGCAATAAAGGACATTGTAGGAAGAATGCCGTTTTCTTCCAAAAGCTTTGTTTTAAAACCTATTCTTACCGGCTTTAAGCCATTTAATACTTCATTTTCTATTTTGTTGGTTGTTAATTCAGTGATTAGTCTGATTTCAAACCTGTCATTTACGCCATATTTTGTTAAAAGCGCAGGGTACAAAAAATTTTGTTCCGAACTGTTTACATTTTCAAAATTAAACCCACTTTCAAATTGAATATGTTTTTCGGGCACGATAAACGGACATTCTGTCTGGTCGGGCCGGTCTAATTGAATGGGCACTAAATTCTGCCCCCACAAATTACAGTTTGCACTAAAAAAAATTACCACCACCATTAAATACTTTTCCATACTTTTATTTCTTTTAGTTATTGATTATGTTTTGGAGGCCAGTCTACAATTACTTCAAGGGCAAATATTTACAAATCATTCAACGCTGAATACAATAATACTACCCGGCAATATATTTCGCATTAAATAATAAAGTCAGTCAATGCCCGAAAACCGGTCCCCGATAATTTCATTTCTAAATCAAATAAAAAATACAATAGATCATTCCTAAATTAAAGCCCGAATGGCAAAGCACTGCTCCCCAGATTGAACCTGTAATCCGCTTCATTTGAAAAAAAATTATGCTCACAAAAAACATACTGATTACCCAAATTAATGCCGGTATTAAATAAAAGTCCCATGTATTGTTTATAAAAACCAATCCGAAATGAGAAATATGTGTGAATGAAAAAGCCAGACTGTCTATTATTGAAGCTTTTTTATCTCCAATTGAATTGGCAAAACTATGGTGAACAATTCCGCGGAAAAAAAATTCTTCACCAACCGGACTAAAAGTCATGCCGGTAATGGCCATGATGGCAAACATTATTTTCTTTTCCTGTCCGGTTATTTCAGCAGGAATATTATAGGATTTACCAATATATTCATACCAGTTTTTATAGGTTCCGGCATATAAATAATTTCCTATTAAATACAATAAATAGCTTAAAACAAGGCCTGCCAGCAATGCATAAACCAATGCTTTTAAATTGTTTGTTTTTACTATTCCTATTTCTTTTCGGCCATGGCTATTCATGAAAATAAAAGGGACAGTGGCAGAAATGAACATTATTATTCCGATATAGCCGTAATTGCCCGTTTCATTGGCCTGGAGCACCAACAGAAATCTTGGAATACAAATTATCAACAAAAGGAATAACCCAAATTTCCAATCGGGTTTAAAAAACCTGTTCCAAAAAATTCTTAATCCATCATTCATGGTACTTCTTTCTTCGTTTAGTTTTATCAGAATAAATGAAATGCCCGCTTTCTTTTCCCGATTTATTTGCCAGGTTAGTTCTATCCCGGCGGCAAATATTGTTTGTGAATTCCCTATTTTCTTTTTATGGTTTGTTTTTTAGAATTTGCCATTTCAATTGTAAAATCATCCTATCCAATCTCTCTGATTTTTGCAATACAGGCCGATCTGTTTGAATTAATCATGAATTTAGTCGCTTTATTAGAGTTTACGCGGTAACCAACAGCTATAATTGCATCCAGGTTATAGAAAGTTGTTTTGTAGTTTTTTCCATCTTCGGCAGTATGTTCCAAAATGGAACTAGCTGAATCTTCTTGCAATTCACCACTCTCAAAAATATTATTTAGATGCTTGGTAATAGCAGGTCTTTGAACACCAAAGAGTTCGCTTATTTTCTTTTGTGTCATCCAAAATGTTTCGGCATGATAAAATACTTCAATTTTTACATTTCCATCTACTCCCTGGTAAAATGTGATTTCAGATTCTTTTGTCATTCATTTTTTATTTCAAATGTAACAATTTTGATGGTAGTATTTTGCTCTCATTTATATTTACCATGAATGCCAGGGGATGGTGCAGGATTCGGAGCGGCTTTCGGGTAGCTTACATATCGGAACGAACTGAGCAGAGATGCGGGAATCTGCGATTTGTGGACCTCCAAACCTTGCTAAACAATATGGTCTGTATTTGCTTTTCGTTTTTCTTTTTTCAAAATTATTATTAAACAAAAAAGTCCTATAATAAAAAAGATAAATGTAGGAATAAACACAAATGAATATCCTGTTTTTCCGATATGAATTATTCCTTGATTGTCAATTTCTTGTTCTGTAATAAATTCGTCAGATTTTGTTTTATAGATATTTATAATTTGACCAATCTCATACTGGTCAAAATCGCCTCTACTAACTTTAATTTCTTTTTCATTGTCTGATCCTAAAATTATTCCCCTGAAATTCAAGTCAGGGAAACTCTGTCCGTTTTCTTTTTTATTGTATTTATTATTGATTCGAAATTTGATTGGATTTGTCAAATCCAGCTTATTATATGAAATGGTTGAATTTATTGCATCTTGCCCACCGAGAAAGGTCAATGCAAAAGATACAATCATTAATTTCAATAATTTATTTTTGAATTTATTAAATTTCTCAATCATGCTAATTTCTTGTTTATCAAAATGATTGCTGCCATGTAAGTTTAGTCAACGGACCTTATTCTGTTTCTGTGTTTTCAATTCTGCTCCGCAGTTTTCTGCGGCACCGGGACTAAACAATGTTAAACCAAATCCATTCGGGATTTCTTTTAAAAAATAATATTCCAGATTTATTATCGAAATTATGTAAAAGAAATCAAATTAAAATACAGACTTGATAAGAATTTCAATTAACATTATATGGTAAAACAGTGAAAACCTAAACGAATTATATTCTTCAATTTCAATTTAATACAAAAGTAAACCACACGATAATTCCATATAAAAAATTAAATTATGTATTTAGTTCAACCGGGAGTTACCGCCTGGCTCCCATTGGAAACCGGAACATGCTTTACAGGAAGTATGAACTACTAAATATCAACAATAGTTTTTTTATTTTTCTTTATTCATTATTCTTGCCTTACTAAATAGTAAATTTAATTTTTCATTTTCAACAAACCCTGCTTGCTTTGAAAATTCAAGTGTTTTATTAAAATTAAGTTTTGAAACAACGAAATCAGGTTCAATTAGCAATAATTTTCCTCCGGGTTTTAAAAAATTAAATACTTCCTCAAAAAAAGCCAACTTGTCACTTATTTCATGAACAACGTAAACAGCTATAGCAAAATCAATTAATACGGGAAAATTTATTTTTTCTCTTGTTTTAAGGATAGGAAATATATTGGAAATATTTAATGCCTGCAATTTAATTGTAAGTTTATCCAGCATTTCTTTCTGTATATCAACCGAATATACTTTTCCTGAATTACCTGTCATTTTAGAAAGGGGTAAGGAGAAAAATCCGTTTCCGCAACCGTAATCAACCACATTCAATCCATCAGAAACAAAAGGAGCTAAAATTCTGTATGGGTTTTGAAGTATCCTTCTTAATTTATTATCAAGCGAATTGGCTTTGGTTGCAGGGAATACATGTAATTGTTCTTCTTTCATTGTATCTCATTTACTTTTTTTAGGGCAAAAGAAGGTGCTAATCTTGAAATGAAGTAGAGAATTTTTGCACCTCCCACTTTTATTTCCGGTCTTCCTTTTTCAAGGCCCTTTATCATTTCAGATACAGCCATATCGGTACTTATTGCTATTTTAGGCGGAGTGCCTTTATGCCAGGGTGTATTTACAGCCGGGAACATCACTTCAAATACACTGGTTTTTTCATCTTTTAAGCGAATGCGTAAGGTTTGGGTAAATGAATGCAAGCCAGATTTGGATGAATTGTAAAATGGATAAATAACTCTGGGTGCATAAATTAAACCTGTTGTAATGTTTATTATGGCTGAATTCTCATTTTTTCTGATTGTATTGTAAAGCAGTTTTATCAATCTAATTGGCGCAATCAGGTTTGTATGATATTCGTTTTCAGCCATTTCAACTGAATTTTCATCCTTGATAAAGTCAATTTTATTAACTATGGCAGCGTTGTTGACAATGATATTTAATTCCGGATGATTTTGAATGATTTTTCCTGCCAACTCTGAACAAAGTTTACTATCCGAAATATCACACTGATAGGTTATAAGTTGTGGAAGCATTTTTTTTGCAGCCAATAGTTTCTCGTTTGATTTGCCACATATAATAACATTATTTCCCTTATGAATTAACACCTTGCTTAGTTCAAGACCAATACCCGAACTTCCGCCGGTAACCAGAACAGTATTGTTTGTAATTTTCATCACTACGTTTTTTAGTTAAACAATACCACAAAGCTACGCAGCTAAAAAACCATGTGCATTGACTTAGGTCAAAAAGTGATTTTTTTTCTTATCCTGCTCAATGTTTCCGGCTGAATACCTAAATACGATGCGATAATCCCCTGCTTAATCCTTTGGTCCATTCCCGGAAATTCAAGCAGAAAGTTTTTATATCTGGTTTCTGCATCAAGCAATAATAAATCCCTTTCTCTTTTTTCTTTCATTATGTATCCTTTTTCAATGAATTTAAAAAGGAATTTGACCCAAAAGATGTCCTTTTTCTTTAATTTATCGAAGTCTGTCCAGCAAATTTCGAATATTTCTGAGTTTTCAAGTGCTTGAATTGAAAAATAGGATGGTTTATTTAATACCATTGCTGAATAAGAACTTATGAAATTATTTTCAGCCATGATTGCTTTTGTAAATTCGTCGCCTTTTTCGTTTGTATACATGTAGCGAAACAAGCCTTTCACTACAAAAGCAATTTTTAAAGGCATTTCTCCGGCTTTAATAAATAAACCTGTATTTAAAACTGACTTCTCTTTCCCAATCGAAATAAATTCCTGAATTCTTTCTTCTGGCAGTATTTGTTTAAGATTTTCGTGCATGGAAAATTATAATTTATGTTAGACTAGTTATTTCTCTTGTCAAAAAAATAACAAATTATTAAGCTAAAAGTATAGGCCCCAATGTCGAGGTAGTCAAATGTTCCACTAATTATTCCATCTGGCCAGTATAAAGTTTTAAATTCTGAAATAACACCAACTAATAAAATTGAAACCATTGCTATTTCTGGCCTGGAACCAAACCATTTTCTAACTTTCGATACTTTTGTTGTACTGTCACCTGATGTTGAAAGTCCCCGGATATATATGTAGAACCAGGGAGGAAAGGTTAAATCAGACAAATAGTTTGTTAAAAATCCTCCTTTAATTCGAAACATAAAGAGCAGTGCTCCGGTTACCCAACCGACAAATAGAATCCAAAATGCAATTGTCCAGATTTTAGTTTTCATACTTTATTGGTGATTTCGCTTTTGCAACAGTGCTAAAAAGGTTTTCAGGCTATATTTTCAAATGTTTTTAAGGCAAATAGTTAAATTTACTATATCTATTCCACTGTATTTGGTAATTCATTTAAAAGTTCTCTAAGTAATTTTACTTTGTCATTTATTTTATTGCTTTCTATATTGCTTACAGACAGCACAGGAGAAAGCTTTGGATATAATTCTGGTTTATTGAGCAAATTAACCACCTGATATTTAATCCATTTATTGTAGGCAATCGGGTAAGTTTTACTGGCAATAAAAAGGGCCTGCAAGTATTCCTGAAATGCTTTGCATAAAATATCGAAAGCCTGAAAATACAAACCCCGCTTTATAAAATGTGGAATATGGTTTAAGTCATATTCACAGGCATTTTTAATCATTGCTAAGCGTTGCTGCTGAAGTTCTTCACTATAATAAGGCAACCATTTATTTTGCAATTCTTTAAAATACAAACCAGCCTTTTCCATTGGAGCGGAATAACAAATCTGATTGCCGATTTCCAATTCAAAATAGTCCGCCGGTTCACCAATTTCAATTATAGTCGGCGTATAATTTCCATCTATAATGTCTAAATGCAAGTGGGCAAACTGACTAGATTTTTTATATTTTATTATCTCTGGTTGATTTGCGGAATAGTTTCTCCAATTGTTTTCAATTTCTAATATCTCAGCTGCTATGGTACCTGGTTTCACAAGAACTACAAAATCCAAATCGCTTTCAGGAACTGCCAATCCTCTTGCACATGAATTTACTACCAAAAAGGTATCTGTTTTCGTAATATCCAGAAAATAATCCCTTACCAGTCCGGCTACGTTTTTATGTAATTCTGTCGGAAAAATTGGTTTAAAATTCATTTATCGGTTTTTTACCTGCTTTAGATTTCTTTTGCACAGCAGTAAATTGGTTTTTGTTTCTTTTTCTGTTTTTTATTCAGGAATTTGTTCCGTTAAAATTTCATTTCCATTTTTATCGTAATAAACACAGGTCATTTCATCAAGATTAACAATCCATTTTTCAATTCCGGTATCTGCACAATCTTTGCAAAATCTGAAATAATCTGTTTTTCCCTGCTGGTGTTTTTTAAGTTGGGTTAAAAAAGTGAGTTTGTCAATTTGATTTGAAATGGTTAAGGCATCATATTTTGGTTTTGATTTGGCCCTAAAATCCTTTTCACCGATATACTCCGTATGGCTATCGAATACCCAGGTTTCAAATCCTTTTACGCCCAGTTTTTTAATTTCGCGGATATATTTTGGAAAGTCAGCCCCCGATTTAACTTTTAGGTGGGCATTTTCAATTTGTTCTACCGTAAACATATTATTTATAAAGTTTTAGTTTTTTAAAGTTAGTTAATTTAAATTTAAAATTACGGATACTTTTGGTATAACAGACAAGTTGCAGTTCCTGGAAGGATTCCAATTCTGCTCCGCAGTTTTCTGCGGCATGGGGACTAAACAATGTTAAACCAAATCCATTCGGGATTTCTTTTAAAAAATAATATTCCGGATTTATTATCGAAATTATGTAAAAGAAATCAAATTAAAATACAATCTTTATTATAAATTCTTTTAACTTTAAATAGAAAAACATTGTAAACCTTAACCAATTATATTCTACAATTTCAATTTAATACAAAAGTAAACCAGTCGATAATTCCATAGAAAAATCACAGTATGGATTTAGTTAAACCGGGAGTTACAGCCTGGCCCCTGACTGGAAACCGGGGCAGACTTTGCAGACCGCTCGAACTCCTGATTATTGGCAACAGTTTCGTTAATATTATAATGTTATAATGAATAATTCAAAAGAAAATTTATGTCAAGTTTAGTCTAATATTTAATATCTGTTTTGTATGGACCATCTAAAGGAAATTCTTTAAAGAAAATTACCCTCACTGTCTGATTGTCAATATTTTTAATCCATTTTATAAGATAATCACTTTCATTCAGAAAACGGCATATCGGCAATCTTTTCGAGTCTTTATATTTTATTAAAGTATCATTCACAATGTAAAGCAAAGATTTGTCTGCCAGAATTTCAACATTGGTAGCGTAACATTGTTCTCAATTATTTTAGCTTTGTTTTTATTGAAGTCAACATTTACAATATCAAATGTAGAATGAACATCGTCATTACTTGTAACTATTGGAATTATAAAATTATTCGATAAGGAGTCATATGAAAATTCACCGAGAGAAAGAATACTATCTTTTTCGTAAACAATTGATTTATTATTTTTTATGCTAAAATTGTAATAATAGTTAATCCATTCATCCAGGGTGTCATTGCCAATATTTATTAATTCCAAACTAATTTCTTTTGATAAATTTAAAGTCTGGATTTCGTTAAGCTCAAAATTTGGATGGAATTTACTTTTGAAATCTTCAGTTTTTTCAGACTTAATTCTGTCCAGATAAATTGCCTTTACAGTGTCAACATTATTTTTTAAGTTTCATTTTACACGCAAATATTATACATACCAATAAAAATACAACTAATTTTTTCATTTTCTTTTCTATTTTAAATTGTTGCCAATGGTCGCGGGTATGAAATGCAGTGAATTGCGGAAATGCGTCTGTATCCCAGGTTGTAAAACCTGATGCGGGACGATACGTTCGCAAACCCACTATGACTGCTATAATTTACACCGATTGCAGGCGGTGGTTATTCTTTCATAATTCTTTCAATTCTATTATCTGGAATTAACCACATCAAAGCAACAAAAATGAAAAGGACACCAAATCCAGGTGTTTATCCAGGAAAAAGCGATTCCGGCAACATATAATAAAGGTGATATTTTTCCTTTCACATCTTTTCCAATTGCTTTTGACAAAACCGAATCAACACCATGTGCTCTGATTATTTGTAATTGTAAAATATAATATGCTATCGCAGCCATTAATAGAATAAATCCATATAATGCCATCAGTTTCTGTGCAAAACTATTTTCACCAATCCAACCTGTTACAAATGGTATGAGAGCCAAAACAGAAGGTGCATATTAGCCCAGAGAATATTTCCGGTAACTTTTTTTACAGTCTGCATCATATGATGGTGATTATTCCAATATATACCTATATAAATAAAGCTAAGGATATAACTTAAAATATAGGAATCAGAGGAATCAAATCCTTAAAGTCATCACCATGTGGAACTTTAATTTCCAAGACCATAATTGTGATGATTTTGCTAATACACCATCACTAAATGCTTCCATTCTACCTTTATTCATTTTTTATATTTAATCGAAATTAAGACATATCATGTTTATTCCCAATCTCCCCGGAATTTACGAAAAGTATCAAAATTTTAGAGTTATTTTGTCTTAAATATTTGATAGCTTAATCATTTAATTTACAAGTCATAAATTTACCTTATGTTTTTTTCTAATTACTTTTAAAATTTTTGCTTTTATTTTTAATTCCTCTGTTTTATAATAAGTTATTACAAACCCAATTTCGATCATTTTATATTTAATTCCTTTAAACTTGACATTGTCAATGGCTTCAAAATAGTCCAAAGTATTATCAACAAATTTACAAGGAAGGAATCCTATAAGATGTATTGAATCTAATTTTCCTAAGTTCGAATATCTACAAAATACATAAGCGAAACCTCTTCCATTTTTTTCATCGATTGAAGCTTCTATATCATATTTAGTTAAAAGATATTTGTATAAATTGTTATTTTCATGAATATTAACATTAATCGAAGAGTCATGATTAATTTTCAAAGTAAATTTAACTTTTCCTTCACAGATGGATTGAGATAAAGAATTAATGTTTACTATTAGAATAGAAATAATAATAAAAATGAGTTTATTAAACTGCAACTGTTTCAATTTTAATAATTAGATTTAAAAGATAACTATTCTTTCTTTTGTCTTCCAATTAACTATAACATCTGTATATCCAAAAGTCCTTCCCCAGACATTCGCATACTTTTTCATAGTACGTTTACCTTGTATGCACTTGCTTTATTTTTTATATTCTCCTAAATTAATACCATTTATCCTTATTTCCATAGAATTTCAGTTTTTTCTATTCACGATTTAAGCATAACGTTTTTTTCCTCATTGCAGTTGGTTTTGAATAGGATCGATCCATTAAATAAAGGCTTTATCACCTGAAAAGAATAAGGTTTTTCTGTAGGGCTGGCAATGCCTTTATTTTGCCGGTTCTTTAACTTCCTGTACTTCCAGGTTTTGCTTGTTTTCAGCGGTTTCAATTATTTCAGCACCACTTTCTTCTTTTATCCACATACCCAGCAACTTATAGCCTATTGAAAGTACAATGGCCCCGGTAAACAAACCAATAAAACCCGAAAGAATAAAGCCTCCTAAGGTACCTATAAAAATGACCAGCATAGGAACAGGTGCACCTTTCCCCATCAGCCAGGGTTTAAGCACATTATCGGAAAATGTAATGGTGAAAAAAAGCACGGTCCACAGAATTGCCGGTACAGTTTCTTTTACTGAAAAAATATAAATAATGACCGGAATAGTAACAATGGTAGGTGGTAGTTGAATGATGGCCAGGAAAAATACAAGGAAAGCCCATATACCAGCCATTGGAACATCGGCCAGCATAAAAGCAATGGCTATAAGTATAAACTGTATGAATGCCACACCCAGTATACCTTTGGCCACATTTCTTATGGTTTGGACAATTAATATTAAAAAATCTTCGCCCCCTTTGCCAATTAGTTTGTTGGCATAAAGACGAAACGAGCTTTCGGTCTGCTTCGTAGCAACAAGCAATACACCTAATATAATTACCGATAAAATGAACATGATAATATTAGTGGTTAATCCCAAAATTGAACCCAGAATTTCCTGGCCGAACGAAATGAGCTTGTCCTGATATTTCTGGGCCATTTCAACCATATTGTTGTTTAAATTTAACCAGAAATTATATATCGGTTCTCCAATAACCGGCCAGGTGGCCACTTTCGCATTGGGCTGTGGTATCACCAGGGTACCTTTCTGAAATCCATCTACCAGTTCACCGGCCTCATCAGCTATCATTGAGATAAGCCATAAAACAGGTATAATTATGAGCACCAGCATAATACCAGTTATTATCGAACTTGAAAGCACCCTTCTTCCCCTGAAAAATTTTGTTAACCGGCTATACAAAGGATACATGGTAATGGCCATTATACTTCCCCACAATAGGGGCGAAATAAAAGGCAGTATAATCAACAAACACCAGGCGATAAGAAGAAAAACCACAACCAGCTTAATGGAAATGTCTATCACTCTTTTTTCGGGATTTAAATTGGTTTCATTACTTGTATTCATAATAATTACTTTATTAACAATTAATTAATTCGGTTTACTTGATGCTAAAACTAAAAACCAGCCCTCTTTTTAACATGGCTGCTGTTTTATGATCATTTCTTTTTCTTCGTTTTGTTCAATTCTTTATTTTCTTTCGACATCACCAGGGTTTCCTTTATCCCTTTGAAAAATGACTTTAACACAATATTCAGGAAACCCTTTGTAATATCCCTTTCGGCCCTGAAATTTACAATTCGTGGCAGTTCATTGCTTTTTACCGGATTTGAATTGTTTAAATAAGTGTTTGCCGCAAAGGTCAATATCGAATTCTGCCAATCGTTCGCCTGTTTTAATTTTAAATCCAAATCCATATCATGGTATAAAAAAGTCATGGTACCTAGCGAATAGGTTTCGAAAGCCGTACCCGAAAAATTAATTTCATCAATGGTGCCTTTGTTTACCACTACCGGTGTGTAGGATTTTAAAACCGGGTTTAAATCGGTAAGTACAAATTTCCGGATATTGCCGGTAAAATCAAATTTGGGCTGGTTATAGCTAAATACCAGGTTAATTTTGAAAAAAGCCTTATTTTCAATAAATGCCGACCCGGTTAGTGTTAAAGGTTTATCAGAAGGCAGGTTGGTATAATTCGAAATTTCTGCATTACAATTTTGAATGTTCACGCGCGCATATTTACCATCTGGTTTAAGCTCCTGGTTTTGAATGTTTATACGGGTTGCTTCCACCGATTTTATATAAACCGGCAATTTGAGTTTTTTTACCTTTTGCCCCGGATAAAGCGCAATACGTGTTGAATCATACGGCTTCATTTTATCTTTAAAAATTTGCACTTTTAGGTTGTCGAGTTTCAGCGAATCAACATATACCTTCCTTTTGTACAATAAAGTATCTAGATTAATATCCATGAACTTAATATCTTCCGCTTCAACGGCAACCATTGGCGGAAGCTGATACCTGTACTTTTTTAACAGGGTTGCTTTTTTAAAATCGGGTTTAAACTTAAAATCATTAATGGCCAGAAGTTTATCAGAATAAGACAGGTGAAGGCTTTTAAAGGCAATGGCATGAACACTGTCGAAGGTCTGTATTTCAAAATTATGAATGGCCAGTGAGTAATTCTTTAACTGGTATGTTATTGTATCCGGAAGGTTTTCAAAATTAAAACTGTCCAGTTTTATCTCTGTATCAGAAAAGTTCAGGTTCCTTATTTTATCTTTTTTTAAATCGGATGAAAAATTTCCAATGGATGTGGTTGCCTTATCAAAAGTTACCCCAATCCTGTTACTTTCCTGGGTCAACCCAAATCCGTTTACAGAAATGCTGAAACTGTCTATTTTAAATTCCCTGTCTTTATATGTATTCTTAACATAAATTGATGCATTGATTAGTTCAAATTCCGACAATTTGTATGAATTTGGCATTGAATTGTTTGTAGCCTTTGTCTCTGTTTTTAATGAATCTTTGAACGGGAAAATTTCAGGCTTCTTTCCCGCCACCCGCAATTCAATTTCAGGATGTAGAATCTCAATCCTGGAAAGCTCTAAATTCTTTTCCTTAACAAGCTTTATAATGTTAATGTCTTTAAGCAGAATTTCCTTCGTTTTTAAAACAAAGGAGCTATTGATATAAGGATAAACTTTCAGCGGTTTTTCAAGTGGCTTCAAACTAACTTCCGTAATCTTGATTGAACCTGTTAACAGGTTAATTTTTAGTTTTTTAAAGCTTAGATCATAAACATCTGAAATATTATTTTTCTTGAATTCATTTATAATTGCCTGCGAAACTAATTCATTAAAATTTTTGTATAAATGAATTCCAACACCACCTAATATAAGTAACAAAAATGCCAGAATCACCAGAATTATTTTTTTACGGGATCGCTTTTTATTTAAACCTTTATTATCTGTTTCCATATGTTAGGGTGATATATTAATTTTCAGCTATTTATCTGATGTATGTTCTATTTAAATTTGAAAGCATGAAGTTTAAACTTAATAAAAGAAATAAAACACAAGATGAACTTTTAAATTACCGGGTTAAATCCAGTTTATTGCTTTTCATAATTTCAATCTTGAATAAAATTACAATAATTTGTTGCAATATTGATATAAAAAAATCAAAATTTCAGACCGTATTATCCTCCCAATAAAATAGTTATAGCAACCAGTAAAATTCCAAGTGATGCATAGATCAGGCCGGTAATAAATGGTCTTAAACCCGAGTATTTTGCAAGCATAAATCCACCTATAAACAACATTAAAAGTGCAATTGCATTTGAAATACGTAGAGCCTGTTCAATATTGTCAAATAATAAAAATGGTACCGCCACTGGAAATGTTGAAATAAAAACAAGAAGGAATATTTGCCCCGAAACCAGAAAATCTTTAATAACCAGTGCTTTTTTTAAAGTAATTTCGGGCAGTTTTTTAATTTTTTCATTCAGTTTGTCTATTTCATCATCATCAAGTTGTTCTGAAATAATGGGCGGGAAATTATCCCTTATTATTTTCCTGGAATCAGATTTATCTGTTGATTTCTTTATAGAATTGATATTCAATATTCCCCTTGACCTTTCAATTACAACTTCCATTAAATACATAATAGCATCTACCAATCCCCAGGCAAGGTTACATCCAATGGCAGCAAGCAACAATTCACGAACCTCCTGCCTGCCGGAAGTAGATATACTGATAGTACAGGTAAAACTTAAAACCATTATTAAACCGAAAAGTACTTCAGCTATCCTGTCAGGGGGATCAAGGGCTGCCCATTTGTTTATCCTGCTTTTCCAAAAATCCCTTTCTTTGGTCATAAATCAAGATTGAGAATAATTTTTCATTATTTTTTAGTTCATTATAATTGGTGTTTCTGCGGATAACTGCAATGAGTAAGCCCTATATAGCAAGGATATTCTGTTTTATCCTGCATTTTCGAGTATAATCATTGCAATGGATATAAAAAATCCAAAAACCGTAAAAACCCCGGCTAATTTCTTTCCGTGCTCGTATGCTTCGGGTATCATTGAATTGGCAAGCATCATTAGTATTGCACCACCTGCAAAAGCCTGTATAAAAGAGAGCCAGAGTGCAGATGTATTTCTGAACATGGTAAAGCCCATTAAAGTTGATAAAGCACAAACTAAAGCAATTAACAACCATAAAAAGAGTATTTTTCTCCTGCTCCATCCCTCTGCTTTCATTCCTGAAGTCCCTGCAACAGCCTCGGGAAGGTTTGAAATAAACACCGCAACCAGCATGGCAAGGCTCACTTTTCCACTTTCGAAAATTCCCAGGCCTATAACAATAGATTCCGGTATTCCATCAAGAATAATTGCCAAAACCATTGGCACTATCAGGTTTGATTGTTGTGAGGTTTCCATTCCGGAATTTTTCTTTTTCCCAACCATTTCAATCAGTTTATCACAAAAGTAAAAAGTGAAAGCGCCTGTTAAAAAACCAAATCCGGGGAATCCGGAACCTTTGGCTAATTTAACTGCTTCGTAAATTAACTCATACGAAACTGCAGAAATTAAAGTTCCGGCGCCAAATGCCATAATAACTCCAATGGCCTTGTTGCTGAGTGAAATTCTGGAGGCAATTATTCCGCCAATTATCAAAGATGAAGTGGCAAATAAACCCCAAAGAAATGCTTCTACCATTTTAGTTAAATTAAATATTTAATATTAAAGATCATGATCGTATTTTTAATGCCATAAGATTCAAAATTAGGAATATATCCTGTTTAATATATAGCACTATGGTTCTATTTTATGTTCCTATTCTTTTCATTAAATTTGTGATATATAAACAAATAATATTAAAAATCTCAGACAAGTAAAACTGAAATTTCAATTCTTAATCATCTGCCCCTACCAAGGTATTTAGAATTCGGACAAATTGAAACAGACGGAAACCACATTTTCGCATACTCTATTGTTTACCAAATACTTAAATAATAAACCATGAGAAATTCAATCCTCTTAATAACCATTTTATTCGCGGCCATGCAGGTATATGCCCAGAAAAAAACCAAAGTTGATCCAAAAGATGCCCAAATTGATTCTTTAACCAGGATAAATGCAAAACTTACTTCAAAGGCTGATTCCCTTACCTTTGAACTTGTAAAATATACAGGGCTTTACAATACCATAAAAGAAAAGATTTTACATTATGATTTTGATCCCACCCGTGCGGCTTTTCTGATTGATTCATTACAAGCTACACGCGATTCCGCTGCATTACTGATTACAAATGCGCCGGTAAAGGAATTACCCACTCAGGACTCCGGTTTGTTAATAAATCAAAACAGCCAGCTTAAAGCTCAATTAGACAGCATGAATAATTACCTTCAGCGAATCCTGAGCACTACTTCCTACGAAGAAATTGAAAAGTCAAAAGCCTTAAACGATCTGAAAAAAATAAAAGATTTGCTGGATCAAAATATTATTACTGAAGAAGAATTCAACAGTTTGAAAAAGAAATATTTAATCAAATTATAACTGTCTTACAAATGTTATTCTTTATGTCCTGATTTTAGGTAATTGGCAGATTTATATTGATCTTTTTTGTTTATAATTGATTTTAAACCTTTTAATTCTCCTAATATCCTGGTAAGAATGGCAAAAAACAAGGTGGTTGACCAACCAAACAATAAAATTCCATTCATGGCTTCAAACCCGCACATAATCCGCCAACGCGGCACAAGTGTGATATCTCCATAACCCACGGTGGTGTAAGTAACAAGCGAAAAATAAATGGCCTCTTCGAAACTGGCCAGGTTTTTAATTTCAGGTAAGGCGAGGTAAGCAACTGCCCATATTGCAATTTCCAGAAAATGCATCATCATCAGGACGATAGCGGTATAGGAAACTGTGTACATGGCTTTGTTAAAACTCCAATGGTATCCTGGCCTGGAAAGGTTTCCCTGCATAAATACCACCCACCGGATAGTGCCATACCCATGAATGAAAATTGTAACAATTATAATTCCTATACTAATAATTACAGGTAAAATCATTTTTCAATTTTATGTTTTACAGGTAATCGTCTGAAAATATAATTTATAGCTGTTTTAAAATTCTGCAATGGATCTCCCTGGTTGTTCATCGTTTTGGTAGCCCCGCCTGTCCATAAAAGAGCCCCGGTTTTGGTATCAAACATACGGATATAGAGAAATGCTTCACGTACTGTGTTTTCAGTAATTTCACCTCCGGCAACCGGAACAGAACCTCCCACATAATATCCCGGTCCCCCAACGCCAACTCCAACGCTTACTGAAGGCGCCTGGGAATAAACTGTTTTTTCGGTAGCGCCCAAATCTACAGAAAATACGGCATCAGGATTCTCAATGTTGAGTACCATTCCTTTTTTCTTTAATTCCTCATTCGACATGTTCATTATCATATCGCCATACATACCTTGTATTTGCTGCTTCACCAACGAGGAATCAACCGGAGCTACCCATGCATACGATTTGTATTTTTTCAGATTGGTGGTTCGGTTATAGTCCGAAAATGAATTAATCTGTGGTGCACAGCCATAAAGGGCTGTAATTAGAATCAGGCTGGCAAATAAGAATATTTTATTCATGTGTTTGGATTTTAGTTTTTATCATTTTTTGGTTATATGGTCCTTTAGCTAATCATTCATCATTGTTTTAATGGCAAGATATCATTATCAGGAACGATTCGGAAAAAGGATTTGCAGGCAACCACATCGTGGTTTTGTATTTTCTTCACTTTATTCCTGTCTGTTTTCATTTGTTTTTTTTCAATCAGTATACAAAAATAAAGCAGGTTAAGCCCTTGTTTAAAATCTTCAGTAAGCTTAAATTCTTTACCATTGTCAGCCGAACCATCAGTATTCTGCAATAATTTACCCAAATAAAAATTATGAAAACAGGGCCGATAACCCTGGCAAAACCCGTGGCCCTGTTTTATTCTGCTTCGAATTTAAGAAACCTGAATGGTTTAGACATAAAATAAAAGCCCTATTATTATCATGAAAAACAGGGCTTTAAATTTAAGTTTTTCTATTTCGAAATTCTTATAACAAGACCTCCGTTAAAATTACCCTGTAATAAAGGAACTGCTCCGTTCACTGAAGCTCCGCTACCGCCAGTGCCAAAGTAAAATCCAACCCCTGCAAAATAAATCGGCATCATGAAAGCGCCTTCGAGTTTCAGGCCAATTCGCTCATTGAAAAATACCTTGCACCCTAATCCGGCAGTAAGGGCAAATTTCCAGCGTGAATCGCTGTCTATGTCATCGTTGTTAATTCCTTTAAACCTGGCTGCACCCATTGTAAAAAGCCCGTAAGGTTCTGCTTTGCCGGTTGAAAAGCCCTTTATGGCACCAATCTGGTAATAATCATTTATCACATCAAAGCTCTCCCTGGGATAAGCGATTTCGTATCCATAATAAGGCACCCATTCTGATGGCGCTTTACAATAGGAATATTGTAACCTTAATCCCATCCCTTCGGCAACCATAATATCGAGGGTTCCACCAAACATCTGTGCACCATCCATTTGCATTTCGCCTTCGTACAATTTTACATCCCCATTCATTTGCCATCCGTACATTGGAGTTAAATCAAATGCTTGTGATAACATGTTTTTACTCACCAGAGTAAAAACCAACATTAAAATAATAAGTTTTAAGTTTCTCATTTAATTCAGTTTTAATTTGTTTTTAAATCAGTTATATGAATTAAGGGTTGTATTCTTCTCTCTGAACCTCTGTGTTTTCCCGGGGGATCTCTGTGTTAATCTTTTTTATTTCACAGGGTGGCACAAAGAAGTTGCAGAGTACTACAGAGATAATTTTGGTTAAGTTTTTCAACTCTTAATTCGCGTTAGTTACTAATAAATTGCAATATATTAATTTACCAGCGAAAATAACAGATTATGAACCATTTTTTAGTTCTTTATTGTTATTTTTTGCCAAAAATCCACCTGACATTAAGTCCGAATTTATCTGCATAAAAGTCGGTAGATTCTATAATACTCAATGTGGGTCGCCAGTCTGCACCAATGGCAATGGGAACTTTATTGAAACGGTATTCCAAACCAAGTTCGCCAGCCACACCCAGGTAAAAAGGATCATGAAACCATGCATAGGGGCCTGCGCCAACATACCAGTTAAAAGCCTCACCCCCAATTGGTTTGTATAGAAAATCCCATAAAACGTCCAATCCTACCCCGTTTCCAAATGAAACATCGGCATGCAAACGGGTATACTTGGTGGTGGCAAGAACACCGTCAATGGCTACACTTCCCCCGGATATATCGCCAAACCGTATTCCGATTTCCTGGGTAAATGCATTAAAACCAAGCGAAAATAACAACATACATAATAATATCTTTTTCATACCTTTAAATTATTATTATAATTCCGGATTTTTAAATGATTTATAGGTTGTTTAAATAATTTTAGACTAAATTAAAAAATAAAATCAGTCACTGGTAAAATTCAGGTAATACTTTAGTTCTAATAAAACCTCATAATATTCACATTCCTATAAAATAGCCCATTTCTACAATCCAAAACGGTATTGCAACCCGCCTATAAATTGTTGCCGCGAACCAAGAAAACCGTATTCGGCCCTGACCATCCAGTGTTTGTTGAGCTGAAATTGTGTCCCCACGATAAAATTCCACATGTCTTTCAGGTTTTTTTGTAATGAATACTGCACTGTTGAGGTGCTGATGGTACTTATGGCGCCATCGGCTGCGGCAAGTATATTTGAAGCAGTTTCAATGGCATTGTTATACGTTTCGTATTTTCGTTGGTTAATGGGGTTGGATTGTTCAAGAGGCGTAAGTCCTGCCCACCATTCATCTACCTGAACCTGGGCTTCTTCTACCTTTGCAGTTCCTTCGTCAATTTTGCCACCCAGTTCATCGGCTGGCATAATATCTGAAAGATTTATAGAACCTTCGGTAGAAGAAGTAAATTTTACCCTAAACCCGCCACACCAGAAGGCTATATTGCTTTCCGGTTTTTTCAGCTTAAATGTTTTGCCAAACCTGGGGCCAAAAACAAAGGTGAAAACCGGTTTATTTAAAGCACTTACATCGGTCCATGCACAATTCATATCCAGGGCCATCCAGCCTCCGCCTACTCCTAGAGTTGGGGTCAATCCGAAACCAAAGGTAGTGGCCTGAAAATTAGCTTTTGTTGAAAACGAGCTTACTGGGTTCCAAACATCCGAAGTATCGGGCAACCATAATGCCGCGTTTATCTCGGTTGAGGTATTGGCCTTGCCCAAAATGGCGTATACATTTAAGAAAGGAAAAAGCCAGATATCAGGCCTTATGTTCATTGCCGATGCTGCTGCTTTCGCGCCATCGAACCGGATAATCTGGTCAAGATCAATCATTTCCCCCTGGTTAAATCCTACCATTAAATCGCTGATTATCAAATCGGATTCCTGCCACAAATAATTAATCCCAATGCCCGCGGAATAAGGTAAACTGAATCCCTTTTGGGTTGCTTTTTCGCCCCAAATCGGGAGTACATAAGGATATGCAGTATGTTTAAGACTATCAATTAATTCTTCATTTTTCTTTCCAACTTCCTTATTGGTATAAACCTGGGCATTAAACAGGTTAAACAGTAAGAATGTCAGTATGAAGGTGAACAATAGTTTTTTCATAATTCGATGGTTTTTAATAATTTAGCCTTTAATATTTCATTTAATATGCCTCGTTAAAATGAAAATAAAATCCCTGGCTTTCCAGCAGTGATGAAACCTTCAGTTTACAAGACTCCATTTTTTCCAATTCAGTTTGTTCGCCCTGACTTCGTAAAGCCTTTTGAGTTCTTCTGAAAGATGCACTCGCTTCTGCTTTTTGGAATTTTCCGACATATCATAAACATTTATAATGTTGCCCGCCTTATATAAAAATTTTTTATTCGCGATGCCCTCTTCATTACATGCAACCCCTTTTCTATCCTACAAAGCTACGTTAATATCCTACTTACAAAAATAATACTTTAGTTCTAAATACTTTCCTTATTGAGAATTTTATAAAAAAGGTTCTTGTGCAAATAAGAATGAACTACAATTCCATAGAGTGGATGAATAAAAAACCTTACTTTTTTAATTACCCTTAGCTGAAATTATTCAGGATATAAGCTTACCTTATTACCATATCAGGTGCAATGTGTTGCATATAATAAATTAAAATCACTAAAAATCTGCCACAGTTCAACTAAAAATTCAATGATGTAAGTAAATAAAGGCAGCCTAACGGTTAAATTCTAAGTTTAGTATTCATAAAACAATTTGTAAGTAATTATGATAATAGTATCGCTTATTATAGTAATAATTATAGTAAGCATTAAAGCAATACCTATACATAATGGCTAAAAAGTATAACCGTTAATTAAATGTATATAGCTTAATTTACTAACTTAAAATTAAAAGACATGAATATCAATTATGTATTACATCTCAACCTGATGACGCCCGATCCGTTGGATTGCAGGGCTGTTGTCGTAAACAGAACAAATTACCATATTGAAGATGTGGTAAAACAGATTACCGGAGAGGGATCTATTTTAAAAGAAACCGAATGCAATGCAGTGATTAATGCATTTATGAAAAGAATTGGGACAAACCTTGCTGAAGGAATTAGTTTCCAGAGTGAGTACTTTAATGTTGGTATAGAAATTTCGGGCGTATTTACAAACGACAAAGACAAATTCGATCCTGAACGTCATGTTGTTTATCCTAACCTAATTCCTGGCAAAGCATGGAAAGAAAGCCTGGCTTCGGCAAAATTAGAAAAACAGATTCCGGAAGAGAATAAACCCAAGCCCGAATCGCTGGTAGACCTTAAGTCAAAAACAAACGACCAGATGCTTACCCCTGGTGGTATGGCAGAACTAATGGGCCAAATGCTTAAAATAGATGAAACAGTGCCGGACGAAGGCATTTACCTAATTGCCGTGAATGGAGGATTGGAAACCAAGGTGACTTATTTGTACGCGAACTATCCCAAAAATCTCCAGTTTGAAGTACCTGCCAGTTTAGTGGCCGGTGACTATAAAATTGAAATCAGGAACCGTGCACACAAAGGTAAAGTTTTAAGAAGCGGCGTACTTGAATATACGCTGAATGTAGCCTGATAAGCAGCAAAGCTATATACAGAGTTAAAAAGCCCGGGTGATGCCGGGCTTTTTTAATTCCATACTTTATTTAATCCCCCTTAGTTTTACCAACTATAACCATAGTTTACCCAAAGGCACGGAGACTATCTATACCTCGACAAGGAGACTATCTATACCTTGACACGGAGACTAACTACTCCATGACAAGGAGACTATTTATTCCTTGATAAGGAGTAATTTATATTTTGAAACCTGCATGTATACTTCTCCTTCATTTTGTTTAGTTTATTGGCGTTTACGAAACATTTGGATAAAAAAATTGCCTCCTGATTGTGGACAAGAGGCGATCCAAATGTTTTATTCACACTTTTAGTTTTTACTTTATTGAGTTCATGAAACATTTAGCCTTAAAATAAAAGTGCCCCGAAGATAGTCGAGGCAGCTAAATGTTTTCACAACGGAATAATCCTTATTGTGAATTGCTTCAATTAGTGAAGTAAAAATATGTATTTTAATCGTTATTCCAAATTTTTTTTCTAATTTTAATTGCACTGAAAATGACCTTTCTCAATGTAATATTTAATTAACCTAATTTATGAAAAAAATACTAGGACTGGATTTGGGAACAAATTCTATTGGATGGGCTCTGATTGAGCAGGATTTTGAGCAGAAAAAAGGAAAAATAATCGGATTGGGAAGTCGGATTATTCCAATGGATCAGAATGTTATTGAAACATTTGGTAGTGGACAAAGCTATTCCCAAACTAAAGACAGAACTGATAAAAGAGGTATCAGGCGATTATATCAAAGGGATAATCTGAGAAGAGAACGATTGCACAGGATATTGAATATTTTAGGTTTTTTGCCTGAACATTATGCCAATTCAATTGATTTTGAAAAGAATAAAGGACAGTTTAAAAAGAATATTGAGATAAAATTAAATTACAAACCAACCTTTGATGAGCAAAAAGGAAAACATTTATATCATTTCATTTTCAAGACAAGTTTCAATGAAATGATTAAAGAATTTGAAGTGAAAGGCTTGAAAATAAAGATACCTTACGATTGGACGATATACTTTTTAAGAAAAAAGGCACTCTATGAGAAAATATCTAAAGAAGAGTTGGCTTGGATACTGCTTAATTTTAACCAGAAACGTGGTTATTACCAATTAAGGGGCGAAGATGAAAAGGAAGATGACAAACAAAAGGAATTTTGTGTGTTAAAAGTAAAGGAAGTTGTTGATTCTGGAGAGAAAATCAAAGGTAATACATTGTACAAAGTCGTATTTGAAAATGGTTGGGAATATGATAAGCCAATTGCTAAAACCGAAGACTGGATAAACAAGACAAAAGAATTTATTGTTAACACAAGTATTAAAAAAGATGGAGAAATTAAACGATCATTTAAAGCTGTAAATTCTGAAGAAGATTGGATTGCAATTAAAGAAAAAACACAGCAAGATATTGAAAAATCAAATAAAACAGTAGGACAATATATTTATGAAACTTTGTTACAAAACCCTTCACAGAAAATAAGAGGTAAATTAATTCGGACAATTGAACGGAAATTTTATAGAGATGAACTGAAACAAATACTAGTGAAACAATGTCAATTTCATAATGAATTAAACAACCATGATATTTACAAAGCATGTATTGAAGAATTATACCCAAGAAATGTGGCACATAAGAGAAATATAGCAGACAAGGATTTCCTCTATCTTTTCCTGGAAGATATTATCTTCTATCAAAGGCCTCTTAAAAGTAAAAAAAATACGATTTCGTCATGTGCTTACGAAACAAGAAGTTTTAAAAAGAAAGTATTGGTTGACTTAAATGGTAAAAGAGTTGAAAAGGAAATTGGAGTTACCGAAGGATTGAAAGTAATTCCTAAATCGCACCCCTTATATCAGGAATTCAGGCTTTTGCAGTTTATCCAAAACATTAGAATATATCAAAGGGAAGCTATTATTAACAATAAAACTGTGATTGATTATGATATAACATCACATCTTCTTTCGAATGAAAATGACTGGATAGATTTATTTGATTTTCTAAATACCAGAAAAAACATTGATCAAAAGCAATTTATTGATTATCTGGCAAACCAAAAGAAAATTTCTAAAAACGAAAAGGCAAATTACAGGTGGAATTATGTTGAAGACAAAGCCTATCCGGCAAACGAAACAAGAGCTGAATTATTAAATCGCTTAAAAAAAGTTGAAGGCATTATTCCGGAAGAGTTTTTGACCAAAGAAATTGAGGAACACTTATGGCATATTATCTATTCTGTTAAAGATAAAAAGGAATTCGAAGCGGCACTTAATACTTTTGCCTTTAAATATAGAGTTGACAATAAATCATTTCTTGAAACCTTTATAAAGTTTCCACCTTTTGATAATAATTATGGCTCCTATTCCCAAAAAGCAATTAAAAAGTTACTGCCCCTTATGCGAATTGGGAAATACTGGGTTGAAAAGGATATTAATACGGAAATCATAAAAAAAACAGAAGCAATTCGTGAAAGATTAAATTTTATTGGGTTTGAACAAGGCAAGATTGATAATTCAGTTGCCGATGATGAAATTCAAAAGCAGGTGTTGAAAAGTTTTATTCATTTTAAGGATAAAAGCATGTTAAAGGGATTGAATACTTTCCAGGCATGTTACCTTGTTTATGATCGTCATTCCGAAGCAATTGATGCTACAAAGTGGAAAATTCCAACCGATATAGAAGAATATCTTAATGAATTCAAACAACATAGTTTAAGAAATCCCATTGTTGAACAAGTAATTACAGAAACGCTCAGGGTTGTAAAAGATATCTGGCAATATTATGGAAATGGAGCAGAAAATTATTTTAATGAAATACATATAGAATTAGGCAGGGAAATGAAGAACCCAGCAGATAAAAGAAAGCAATTAGCTGAAAGAAATATCGAAAACGAAAATACAAATTTCAGGATAAAGCAAGTACTTACAGAATTAATGAACGATTCAACTGTTGAAGGAGAAATACGTCCATATTCACTTAGCCAACAAGAATTACTAAAAATATATGAAGAAGGGGTATATCAAAATCCTGATGTGAAATATACTGAATTAAAACAAGAAGAAATTGATAAAATACGGAAAAACCCGGCACCATCTCAAAATGATATTAAGAAATACAAATTATGGCTCGACCAAGGCTATTGCTCTCCATATACTGGAAAAATGATTCCATTGAGTAAGCTATTCACAACTGCATATCAGATAGAACACATTATTCCACAAGCTCGTTATTTTGACGATTCCCTGAACAATAAAGTGATTTGCGAAAGCGAGGTAAATCAATTAAAAGATAAACTGACTGCCTATGAATTCCTGAAAAAGGAAAGTGGGCGCAAATTAGAACTAAGCCAGGGCGAATCAGTCACACTTTTTACATTAGCTGAATATGAAGATCATTGTAAACAATATTTTAGAAAAAATAAATCCAAACTGCAAAAACTGCTTTCTGATGATATTCCTGAAGGTTTTATTGAAAGGCAAATGAACGATAGCCGGTATATTAGTAAATTTGTAAAAGGTCTATTGAGCAATATTGTTAAAGAAGAAAACGAACAAGCTGTTACCTCTAAAAATATTATTCCAGCCAGTGGGGCAATTACATCCAAATTAAAAACGGATTGGGGCTTAAATGATAAATGGAACGAAATTATTGCTCCCCGGTTTAAACGAATGAACGAACTGACCAAATCGAAAGATTTTGGTGAATGGGACAATAGTATAAATGCTTTCAGGATTGCTATACCAGATATGATTGCAAAAGGGTTCAATAAAAAAAGGATCGACCACCGTCATCATGCTTTAGATGCTTTGGTTATTGCCTGCACAGACAGAAGACATATACAATATCTGAATGCTTTAAACAATGAGAAAGAAAGCTATCCATTACGTGAATCACTGTTGGTTAAAAACAAGCAAAACCATTATACCAAAAACTTTATACTTCCTTGGGAGCATTTTACCATGCAGGCTAAAGAGGCATTGGAGAAGGCAGTGGTTAGTTTTAAACAAAATTTGCGTGTAATAAACAAAACCAACAATAAAAATTGGAAATGGATTGAGAAAAATGGACAAATTAAGAAAGAACTTGTTAAGCAAACCAAAGGTGATAGCTGGGCTATTCGAAAACCAATGCATAAAGAAACGGTTTCAGGCTTAGTGAATGTGCGTTTAACAAAAAGTGTTTCTTTCTTAAATGGCTTGAATGATTGGCAAAACCTTAAAGATAAAAAACTAAAGTTTATTATTAAGCGCTTAATTGCCGAGGGACATGATATAAAATCTATTTCACAATATTTTAAAACCAAACCCTATAAAATTGGTGATAAGGGAGTGACAAATGTTGAGGTTTATTATTTTACAGAGAATACAACAGCTACAAGAATTTCATTATCGGACAAATTTACACGTAAGCAGCTTGAGAGTATAACGGATAGCGGAATCAGGAAAATTTTGGAAAATCATCTTAAATATTACATACAAGATGGTATTGAAAGTTTCGATTTGGCTTTTAATCCTGATGGTGTTGAGGAATTAAACAGAAGGATTACAGAATTGAATAATGGGGTTCAACACCATCCGATTTATAAAGTCAGGGTTTTTGAAGAAGGAAGCAAATTTCAGATTGGTTTTACAGGCAATAATGCAAGCAAATATGTGGAAGCGGCTAAAGGTACCAATCTTTTCTTTTCGGTTTATTGGAACGATGAAAAACAAAAGCGGGAATTTGAAACCATACCCTTAAATGTTGTGATTGAACACCAAAAGCAAACAGCTCATTTACCAAAAAATGAAAGAACCCCGGTTCCTTCAAATCCTGAAAAAGGAAGACTGTTATTTACGCTATCACCAAACGATTTGGTTTATGTACCAACTGATGAACAAATGGAAAATCCCTGTTTGGTTGATTTCAATAATTTAACTGTTGAACATGTTAGAAGCATTTACAAAATGGTTAGCAGCAGCGGCAATCAATGTTTTTTTGTTCAAAATAATATATCATCATCAATTCAAAATAAGGTAGAATTCTCGGTATTAAATAAAATGGAAAAATCGGTAGATGGCATAATGATTAAAGAAATATGTTGGAAACTAAAAGTAGACCGATTGGGAAATATCTTGGGATGTATAAAATAGCTTTTCAGTTATTGAAGGGGTGACTTCGAATCAACCCTTCAATAGAAAATAATTTAAATTAAACTAAATGCATTTCGAAAAAGGCAGTCTTTATCATATTTATAACCAGGGCAACAACCGGCAGAAAATATTTTTCAGCAGGGAAAACTACTTTTTCTTTTTACGTAAAATTGAAACCCATATTTTACCTTTTGCCGATATTCTGGCCTGGTGCCTTATGCCCAATCATTTTCATTTAATGGTTTGGGTAAAAGAAGTTAGTAGTAGTAGTGGGAGCGCGACTTTGAGTCGCACTCCCACTACTACTACCTTCCAAAAATCAATTGGTATTCTTTTGGCTTCGTACACCCGCGCTATAAATAAACAAAACAACTCCACCGGTAGCTTGTTCAGGGCTAAAACCAAAGCCGAATGTTTAAACCTTGTTAAGCCTGTTGCTCCAGCCTATTTTAATACCTGTTCCGGAACAATAATCAATATTGAAAAGCCTGAATTTCAATATCCATCGGTCTGTTTTAATTACATCCATCAAAATCCGGTAAAAGCAAATCTGGTAAAACTACCAAACGAATGGGAATTTTCTTCGGCAAGGGATTATGAAGGGTTAAGGGAAGGTGGAATAATAAACATTGAAAAGGCCAGGGAATTGGAATTAATCTAGGCAGGGTCGGAAAGCGTATCTGATAGCCGGAGTGCGACTCAAAGTCGCGCTCCGGCTCCGGCTCCGGCTCCGGCTATCAGCAAATAGGTACGATGTTTGTAAGGTTTTGTTTACCAAAAATCAATCTTAAGCAAACCCAATGATTAAACGTACCCTTTATTTTGGTAACAGCGCCTATCTGCATACAAAAGACGAACACCTGGTTGCTGATTTTACAGATAAAACAAAAGCCCAGGCAAAAGTAGCTATTGAAGATATAGGCGTGGTTATTTTAGATGCCCACCAGCTTACCATTTCGCAAAACCTTATGACTAAACTGCTCCATCATAATGTGGCATTAATAAGTTGTGATGAAAAGCACATGCCACAGGGACTGTTCCTGAACCTGGAAGGAAATACTGTTCAGCAGGAAAGGTTTTCTGCACAGATTGAGGCAAGTATTCCTTTAAAAAAACAACTCTGGCAACAAACTGTAAAGGCAAAAATACATAACCAGGCTGCTTTTTTAAAAAAGCTTTGCAAACTGGGGACCCTTGAATTGCCTGAATATCCATTCGAAAATATGGATTATTGGGAAGAAAACGTAAAATCGGGCGATACAGATAATTATGAAGGCAGGGCAGCAGCTTTTTACTGGAAATCAGTTTTTTCTGACTTTTTAAGTGAATTTAAAAGGGGCAGGTTTGAAATTGATCCCAATAACCTGTTAAATTATGGTTATGCCATATTAAGGGCTACTGTGGCACGTAGTTTGACCGCTGCTGGGCTGTTGCCAACCTTTGGTATTCACCATCACAATAAATACAATGCTTATGCATTGGCCGATGACATTATGGAACCTTACAGGCCATTTGTTGACGAAATAGTAAGGAATGTGGTGGAAAATCATTTTACAGAAAAATGGACAGAAACCGGAATAGAACTCACCCCTGAAATTAAATCAGAGATTTTAGCTATACCGGCAATTGATGTAAATATTGATGGTGAAAAGAGTCCTTTAATGATTGCCACACAGCGAACCTGTTCGAGTTTATGCCAGTGTTTTGAAGGGGAAATAAGAAAAATCCTCTATCCTGTTTTCGGGATTTAAAACGCAACTAATGGATAATTTAAGCAGGTTAAACGAATACAGGGTTATGTGGGTAATGGTGTTTTTCGATTTGCCAACTGAAACTAAAAAGGACCGGAAAAACTACCAGGTTTTCAGGAAAAAACTGGAAAAGGACGGATTTTATATGTTTCAGTTTTCTATTTACTTGCGTCATTGTAATAGCCGCGAAAATGCAGAAGTTCATATTAAACGGGTGAAACAAAACCTGCCTCCCGAAGGGCATGTAGGCATTTTAAGGGTAACCGATAAGCAATTCGGCATGATGGAACTTTTTATTGGTAAAAAGGAAAACCAGAAACCTGAAATTCCACAACAACTTAGTTTGTTTTAAGCAGGAATAAAAAAGCAGCTGGCATATTTGCCAACTGCCTTTAAAACACAGCATTTATTTATCCTGAAATTGCAATTAAAGTATTGACTAACAGCCCATAAAACGCGGGTACGCTGTGTACAATATTTCAAAGATACTAACTGAAAGCAATTCACAACGCGCTTTGTTAATAGTTCGGTTACGTAGTTGCTGTGTACAATATTTCAAAGATACTAACTGAAAGCAATTCACAACGCCCTCGCACGGATAAATACAATCAAATATGCTGTGTACAATATTTCAAAGATACTAACTGAAAGCAATTCACAACTTCATTTGATTTCATAATTTTTAATTCTTAGCTGTGTACAATATTTCAAAGATACTAACTGAAAGCAATTCACAACTACATTTCAACCTTAACCCGTCTTTGCGGCGCTGTGTACAATATTTCAAAGATACTAACTGAAAGCAATTCACAACAGCCGGGGCGCTTGATATTTACGAAGATTAGCTGTGTACAATATTTCAAAGATACTAACTGAAAGCAATTCACAACACCACTATACGAAGCCCTGTAATCATCTTCGCTGTGTACAATATTTCAAAGATACTAACTGAAAGCAATTCACAACGATGAAAGACCCGGCAATATTATTTTACACGCTGTGTACAATATTTCAAAGATACTAACTGAAAGCAATTCACAACGCTCCTCTTTAGGTGCAAATTCAGCACCAAGCTGTGTACAATATTTCAAAGATACTAACTGAAAGCAATTCACAACAAGGCAATTCGTTTGCATACATCGAACGCGGCTGTGTACAATATTTCAAAGATACTAACTGAAAGCAATTCACAACGGGATTCAGACAGTGAAATATGCTTTACAAGCTGTGTACAATATTTCAAAGATACTAACTGAAAGCAATTCACAACTAATGATGGCAGAGATACTTACACTTTGTCGCTGTGTACAATATTTCAAAGATACTAACTGAAAGCAATTCACAACAGGCTGCACAATTTACCGTGTGCCGTTTCAGCTGTGTACAATATTTCAAAGATACTAACTGAAAGCAATTCACAACCGCCAGCAGATTATATTACAGAAATAAATAGCTGTGTACAATATTTCAAAGATACTAACTGAAAGCAATTCACAACCCGGTGATCTTTATTCGTGTTGGTTTTGATGCTGTGTACAATATTTCAAAGATACTAACTGAAAGCAATTCACAACAGCGGGTTATAACAATTGGTGTCAGTCAGTGCTGTGTACAATATTTCAAAGATACTAACTGAAAGCAATTCACAACAAGGCAAAGGGCTACGACTGGACAATGGAAGCTGTGTACAATATTTCAAAGATACTAACTGAAAGCAATTCACAACAAGGCTATCATTGTTAAAAATATATAAATAGCTGTGTACAATATTTCAAAGATACTAACTGAAAGCAATTCACAACTACTGAAATAGTATTAACGCCAGTTGAGGTGCTGTGTACAATATTTCAAAGATACTAACTGAAAGCAATTCACAACTAAATGTTGATGGTTTGCTCTATGCAGTGCGCTGTGTACAATATTTCAAAGATACTAACTGAAAGCAATTCACAACTACTGAAATAGTATTAACGCCAGTTGAGGTGCTGTGTACAATATTTCAAAGATACTAACTGAAAGCAATTCACAACTAAATGTTGATGGTTTGCTCTATGCGGTGCGCTGTGTACAATATTTCAAAGATACTAACTGAAAGCAATTCACAACAAGGCTATCATTGTTAAAAATATATAAATAGCTGTGTACAATATTTCAAAGATACTAACTGAAAGCAATTCACAACACACAAAAAAAGGCATGATTAAGGAAGCCAGCTGTGTACAATATTTCAAAGATACTAACTGAAAGCAATTCACAACCCGAATTGATCAATTGAAATATAATTACCGGCTGTGTACAATATGTCAAAGATACTAACTGAAAGCAATTCACAACGAAAGTTTTCATCAATCCTTTGTCGTGTATGCTGTGTACAATATGTCAAAGATACTAACTGAACTTCTTTCACGACCAGTGGGAGTAACTTTTCTCACGGTTTGCCCCGATTTTTCATCGGGGACCGAAGGGAGTAAAGCAATTCACAACCTCATAAGATTAGGTTTTAGGTTTTGCCCGCTGTGTACAATACGTCTAAGATACTAACTGAACTTCTTTCACGACCAGAGGGAGTAACTTTTCTCATAGCTTGTCCCTATTTTTCATCGGGGACCGAAGGGAGTAAAGTAATTCACAACCTGACCCGCTGTTATACAATGGAGCTAAAAGAGAATAGCAATTTGAAAAACATAATACAAAAAAACAGCAAGCACGAAATTTCCAATACTCTACTCTCTTATCTGTATATATTCTTATCAAATTTATTCCTAAAACCAGCCATAATATAAATTGTATCAATTGCTTTAAAATTATATTCTTTATCTTACATGCTAATTTACAGCAAAATCAATATAAAAAAGGCTTCTTTTATCAGGAATTATAAATTTAACTCAAAAACTTCATGAAAACAATATTTTCCATATTCATTAAAACCCTGGTTTTCTCCTGCCTGGTTTTATCCATGTCGTGCCCGGCTTCAAAAACTGTTTCTGAAATGGTTTTGGTGGGCAGCACCCCGTGCGACAGCACCATAAAGCTTTTACTTTCCATTCCGGCCAACGAAAAAACAGATTTTATAAAATGGAATTTAAAGCTCACAGGTACATCAAATGACCAAAATACCTTTAGTTTAAGTGTAAATTATGGTGAATCGCAACCCAATACCTTAGGTTTTAAAAATGGCGGAATAGAGCGCAGTTTTGAAGGTACCTGCTCCATTATAGATAATAGAAGTACCAACGGAAGTGAAATCTACCAATTAAACAGTAAAAAATTTTCCGGTACAATTTCCCTTCTTAAAATAAGTGAAAACCTTTTTCATGTTTTAACCCCTCAAAACAGACTTATGACCGGAAACGGGGGATGGAGCTACACTTTAAACAGGGAAGTACCCGTTTTTCGTGATAAAATTTTAATTGTCTCCTCAGTTTCCGATACCAATTGGTTACAGCTTGTATATGATGGAAGAACGCCATGCCGGGAAATTTCAAACCAACACCCCGAAATGAACACAAGCCCTTCATGTTTTAAGTTAAAATGGAAATTAATACTGAATAAAGATTCACTCACTCATCACCCAGCTACCTGTGTTATCAGAAAAGTGGTGGACAATCAACCCCGCGACATTTCCGGAAAATGGACCCTGACCAGGGGTTTACCGGAAAAGCCGGATGCAATTATCTATACAATAGCGCCCGACAAACCGGGTGAATCTATTTCGTTACTGGTGGCAGACGATAATGTTTTATTTTTTCTGGATAAAAACAACCTGCCCTATATAGGAAACAAAGATTTTAGTTATACATTAAACAATAAGAAGGAAGCAACAGTAGGAAAATAAAAACCTGGTTTTATATAACTGTATTTATTGGAAGCCTGAAAAAAATTAACTTTGATTTCTAAAACAAACCAAAATGGAAAAAAACAGAATATTTGCATTGCCTTTTGCCAATGTTTATCCTCTTTATATTCAAAAAGTTGAAAAAAAGGGCCGCACCAAAGCAGAACTGGATGGCCTGATTTTTTGGCTCACCGGCTATAACAGCCAAAGCCTGCAAGAACAGATAGATGCAAAAACCGATTTTGAAACTTTTTTTGCGCAGGCCCCTCAACTGAATCCAAACGCTTCAATGATTACAGGGTTAATTTGTGGGTACCGGGTTGAAGAAATCGAAGATAAATTAATGCAAAAAATCAGGTACCTGGATAAGCTGGTGGACGAACTGGCAAAAGGAAAACCGATGGAAAAAATCTTAAGAAAATAAGCGAACGGATTCATAAAATCCTGCGCTTCGATAAAAGTAATTCTTTTCCATCCATTGCCCTATTTTTTTTTTTAAATTCATTCTCTTTGTCCAATTTAGGATAACTTAAATGTTATTGGTATATAATTTTACTTTGACAGATTGGAAAATCAATCAGTCTTCAATTGCTTCAATCCCAAGTTGTTTAAGCCGTTCAAGGTGATTTTTCATGGCAGTAATCTGTTCCTGAGAATGTCCCGCCCAATCCGTTACTTCACCAGTTATCCGGATTGGATAATTAGTTCTGTACGATTTTGTCGGGTTGCCCGGGAATTTCTTATCCGTCAGATTCGGATCATCCTGAATTGGGCCTGTGGGTTCAACTATATAAATCCTTCCTTTCCCTTCCCCCTGGGCCAGTTCAGCGCCCCATGCCGCCGCGTCAAGCGTGGCTGTCAGGTATACATACAACGCTTTTTTTCTGCTTCCGTAGTTTGACCTATACCCGGGTTCAATAAGCTCTCCCTGGCTCAGGTCGGCCTTTGTACCGTGATAAAAAGTCTGTGAATATAATTCTTCACTCTTCATTTTGAGCTTGAAAAATAAATCGTCAAGGTTGCTCAATGCCATTGTAAAGCCTTCTTTAAAACCCATTTTTAACATTTGTTCTGTTTCATCCGAATCTTCGTGTTGCAGGGTAACATTCACGGTTGTAATACCATTATTTTCATCAAATGTAATGGTCCATAGCGAATTTGGTTTACCTGCATTTTCAAAACCCAGCTCATCACAAAAAGCGTCAAGCCACGAAATACACTTTTTCTCTTCAATACTTCTGTAATCTGCCTTGCACCAATGCTTTTCATTTTCGGGACTTACCATGGCATAGAGCCAACTTCCCCCAACCCTGAAGTCCAAATTCTTTGTTTCCATTTTGTATGGCTTTGGCGCCCACCAATTGTCGAGATATTCAGCCTTTGTCCACGCATTCCACACCATTTCAAGGTTTGCAGCAAATTCACGCTTTACATTAATCGTATTGTTTTGCTTATCTACATTAAAATCAAATAATAAGTTTCCGTTCATCTTTACAGTTTTTAATTAACCAAAATACAATCCTTCTTTAATAAAATTGTTACGTACAATTTTCAATACTTTCAACTAATATAATTCAATCTGTTAAAACTGTAGGGTTATTTGTAATGTTCTTTTTTACCAAGGTAACCACCTGTACATTTTTATCCTTAATAGTCAATTTCCAAATCGTACTTTTCTAAAAGTCCTGCAATTCCACTTATCGAAAATCTGGCTTTTTTTACCCTGTTCACTTCTGGATTTATTGAATAACCGCGAGAAGTACGAAAATCAGCTTTTTCAAGTATTGTGTTATAGAAAGTTGTTCCATCAAGGTTGCAATTGTGAAAAAGCGATTCTGAAATGTCGCAATCTGTAAAGTCAACTTCTTGCAATTCAGTATTTTTGAATGAAGTTCTGGCAATTTTAGTTTGGTAAAATGTGCAATTATTCAAGATGCAGTTTTCAAAATCAAATGAAAGACCGAATTTGCTGCAGGTATCAAAATGCAAACCCAACATTTTACAATCCTTAAAAATTATATCCCGAAAAACAGTGTTTATCATCTTAACCAGGCTCAGGTTACATCCGGAAAATTCACATTCAACAAACTTAAAATCAGATAAATCGCAACCTGAAAAATCGCAATTTATAAAATTACAATTCTCATATTCCCCTTTATTCAGGGAATTATTTTTAAAGTCAATTTTGTCAAACGATTGTTCTGCCAGGTAAACTTGTTTCATATTCTTCATTTTAATCAGGAAAAAAAGATATCTCACTTACGTGTAATAATAAGTCAAAGATAGATATTCTATTGGCGTGTAAGGTTATTCAAACTAAAATTGCCGGGATTTATCCTGAAAGATTATAAAATACCACTGAAAAATCAACTGATTATACCATAGTTCTATTGCCTGTTATCATGTTTTCACTAATTTCGTAGGCTGATTTAGAAATCATAAATAGAATAATTATCTTTGGTTTTTATTCACTAAAAATAAAACGGACAAATTGTATAAAAACTGTAAGCGAAGATTTTTTTACGCTGAATTATTAATCACAGTCATCATTATATCAACTATAAGTAAATTTAATAACTATTTTACCATACTATTATGAAAAGCATTACATTACTTTTGTTTCCGGCATTGATTTTAATTTATGCTTGTGGTGGAAAGGATACTGCTGAAACAGCGCCACTTGAAGTTGCAGTTACCAGGGTTTTGCAACAGGATGTTGAACTGGAATCGGAGTTTACCGGACAAACCTTTGGCAAATCAGATATTCAAATTAATCCTCAGGTTGACGGCCAGGTTCAGAGTATGCATTTTAATGAAGGATCAATGGTGACCAAGGGGCAATTATTGTATGAGATAGATCCACTGCCCTACCAGGCAAAAGTAAACCAGGCCGAGGCTGATCTGGCACAGGCACAGGCTGATCTGGCAAAAGCAAAATCGGATTTGGAAATGATTGAACCATTGGCAAAAATTAATGCGGTTAGCCAGCGCGAATATGTTGCTGCGAAATCTACTTATGAAGCTGCAAAGGCTAAAATTGCTGCAGCAAAAGCAAAAGTTGATAATGCCAGTATAGAATTGAAATTGTGCGGCATAAAAGCGCCAATAACCGGATTAATTGGGATATCGAAAGTAAGGGTTGGTGATTATGTGGGCCAGGCCCGCTTTATCCGTATTATTAAATACAATTTCTGATATGGGAAAGATAAGGGTTCGGTTTACAATAAGCGAGCAGGAGTATTTACGCATTTATAAAGATGCCAACAAAGGAAAACTCTGCGCTTAAAGGTGCAGGAAAAAAAGATAATTACTGAAATTATCTGATGGCTCCATTTATTCTGAAATTGGTCAGTTTAGCTTTACTGATCGTCAGATTGATCCCTCAACCGGTTCCATGACCCTGGAAGCAGAATTTTCGAATCCTGACCAATTGCTGCGTCCCGGTCAGTATGTTAAGGTATTGATAATTACGATGTAAGGAAAAATGCACTTTTAATACCGCAACGTGCAGTAATAGAAATGCAGGGCATTAGCCAGGTATATGTTTTGGGCGACAGCAGCAAAGTGAACATGAAAATTATCAAAACCGGACCTACCTATCGCGATGGTTATGTTGTGGAAGAAGGTTTATCAGCCGGTGATAAAATTGCATTTGGAGGAACATCACTGCTGCTTCGGAACAAGTGTTATAACTCAAAAGAAACAGATTGGAAGCCAGGAATGCCCACTGAAACTAAAGAAAGTAGTAAATAATTCTTAGAAAAATATTATGGGGAGAATTTTTTGTTCGAAGGCCCATTGTGGCCATAGTAGTGTATCATTATTGTGATGCTGAAACTTCTTGCCCTCCAAAAAACACCAATATCACAGTATCCGGATATTAATCCACCTGTAGTAAAAATTACCACAACCTACACAGGAGCCAATGCTATAAATGTTGAGCAGGCCGTAGCTACCCCATTGAACAGAAAGTAAATGGAGTTGAACGAATGTTATACATTAAGTCAATTAACACTTCCGATGGTGCATTGACCATTGAGGTGACATTTGATGTGGGCACAAATCTTGATAATGCCAATATGCTTACCAGAACAGACAGGCTCAGGCCGCACCTTTATGCCTCCCAGTGTTAAGCAATATGGTGTAACTGTTAAAAAATCACTTTCATTTCCAATGATGCTTTTTACAAATTGCTTCAACCAATCCAAAATATGATGCCAAATTTTTAAATAATTACGCCAAGTATTAATCTGGTTGATGCTTTGGCCAGAATAAATGGAGTTGGTGAAGTAGTTTTATTCGGTGGGAGTGATTACGCCATGCGTATCTGGCTTAAAGCCGGTGAATAGCCAAGCTGGGAGTTACTGTTGATGAAGTTAAAAAGCATTGAACGATCAGAATATTATTGAGGCCGGGGGCAAGTTTGGTGCAGAACCTGCTCCTCCTGGTACCGAATTTACCTATGGTGTTACTTTGCAGGATCGATTGGTTACGGAGGATCAGTTTGCTAAAATCATTGTCAGAAGCAAAAGGAAGATGGATCTCAGGTTCTTTTGGGCGACATTGCCGGGATTGAACTTGGAACCGAAAACTTTAGTTCAACCGCTCGCCGTAACGGACAATAAAGTGCAGTTATAGGTATATATCAAATGCCGGGAAGTAACGCCCTGGAAGTGGCTGAAAAAGCCAAAGCTGCAATGAAAGAAATGTCGCAAAGATTTCCGAAAGATTTTGATTACCAGGAATCGCTGGATACAACTCTTTCCATCACTGAAGGGATTTCAGAATTGTCCATACACTTTTCGAAGCGATTATGCTTGTTTTGCTTGTAGTATTTATTTTCCTGCAAAACTGGAGGGCCGCAACAATTCCGTTAATTACCGTACCGGTTTTTCTCTTATTGGCGCACTGGCCGTATTCCCGCTTCTTGGATTTTCAATCAATACACTTTCGCTGTTGGGATTGGTTCTTGCCATAGGAATTGTTGTAGATGATGCTATTGTGGTAGTTGAAGCCGTTATGCACCATATTGAACATGGTAAAACGCCCAAAGAGGCTACTTTACAGGCCATGAAAGAAGTTTCGGGACCAGTAGTGGCAATTGCACTTATCTTATGCGCCGTATTTATTCCTGTTGCGCTAACGCCGGGAATTACAGGCAGGTTTTATCAACAATTTGCCATTACCATTGCAGTTTCTGTAGCCTTTTCTGCCTTTAGTGCGCTTTCACTCAGTCCTGCTTTAAGTGCCATGTTATTAAAACCTACAAAACCACTAGATCAACAAAAGGACTTTTGCCTAAGTTTTACAGATGGTTCAATAAAGTATTCGATGGTTTAACCGGAGGTTATTTGAAAGGTGCAGGTTTTTTTGCAAAGAAATCAATCAGAGTTGTGGCTTTGCTATTATTGGTTGTAACAATTGCAGGTCTTCTGGGTATTAAAATTCCGCCGGGTTTTATTCCTGAAGAAGACCAGGGGCTATTTTATGATTAATGTCGTTAATCCTCCGGCTTCATCGCTGCAGCGAACCAATGAAATCACAAAAAGAATAGACAGTTTTTTTGCTGAAGAAGAGGATCTGCTTTCCTATACCGCAATTAACGGATATAGCCTTTTAACACAATCTTACCAACCAAACAATGCATGTTTTTTTGTTTCGTTAAAGGAATGGAAGGAAAGAAAAGAAACTTCAAAGCAATTGGTTGAGCGATTTAATAAAGTTTTCTCGAAAGAAATAACCAATTCTACCATTATGGTATTTGGTCCTCCCGCTATTCAGGGGTTGGGTCAATCGGCCGGATTTAGCATGATGCTGCAGGACAGAGGAGGAAACACTGCCCAATACCTCGCCCAGCAAACCCAGGCATTTATTGCAGCAGCTCAAAAGCGTCCGGAAATAAAACGGATTTACACTACATTTAATGCCGGTAGTCCTCAGATAAAACTTGAAATCGATAACGAAAAAGCCATGAAACTGGGCGTGCCTGTTTCAACTGTTACTGATGCACTTGGAACTTTTCTTGGTGCAAATTATGTAAATGATTTTAACCGGTTTGGACGACAATACAAAGTATATTTACAAGCCCAGGATCAGGACAGGGTAAATCCCGAAAGTATAAACCTTATTTATGTGAAAAACAATAAAGGCGAAATGGTACCTGTTTCTACACTTGTTACTGTTTCGAAGGTTACCGGTCCTGATTTTACGAACAGGTTGAATCTTTTCAGATCTGCAGAAATCGGGGGCGTTCCAGCCGACGGGTACAGTAGTGCGCAGGCCATGAAAGCCCTTGAAGAAGTGGCTGATAAAGTTTTACCGGCTGACATGAGCTATGATTACATTAACCTTTCGTACCAGGAAAAACATTCTCCGGGTGGGGCTTCTGTATTCATCATGGCTTTGGTTTTTGTTTTCCTGATACTTGCTGCACAATACGAGAGCTGGAAATTACCGTTCAGCGTTTTATTGGGAACCCCGTTTGCTGTATTTGGTGCATTTTTAGGATTATTCCTTGCACGATTTGGAAGCGATGCTTACGTAAACAATGTATTTGCACAAATTGGATTAGTAATGCTTATTGGTTTGGCTGCAAAAAACGCTATCCTGATTGTTGAGTTTGCCAAAGCAGAAAATGAAAAAGGAGTGCCATTGCTTGAAGCGGCAATGGTTTCTGCTAAATTACGTTTCAGGCCCATTTTAATGACGGCATTTGCTTTTATTCTAGGTGTGGTTCCATTATTGACTGCAACCGGAGCAGGCTCGCAAGCACGTATTGTAATGGGTATGGCTGTTTTCAGCGGGATGCTTATTGCTACCATTCTTGGTGTATTGGTGGTTCCTGCTTTATTTGTTATGATTGAAAAATTCGGGAAGAAAAAGCATGTTGCTCCGGCAGTAGTAGCTGATGTTGAGGTAACTAAAACTGAGGAGGAAAATTAATATGAAGAAAATATTTGCCATTATATTACCAATTGTATTTGTTTCTTCGTGCCTTGTAGGGCCTAAATATTCAAGGCCCCAGCTCGATTCGCTTGCCACCTGGAACGAAACATGTGATTACGTTGATACAATAGATACAATAATCAATCTAAAGTGGTTTGAACTTTTTAAGGATACTACTTTGAATAAGTTAATTGAAACTGCTTTAAAAGAAAATCATGATCTAAAAAACGCCGCTTTAAGAATTGAACAGGCAAGAGCATCCTATGGAATTGCTAAATCCTATATGCTTCCTTCTTTCGATTATAATGCATCTGCCAGTATCAACAGTCATACAAGTGAGAATTTTGAAATTCTGGGCACCGCCTCATGGGAAATTGATTTCTGGGGTAAGATAAGGCATTTAAAAAGAGCACGTTATAATGAATTGCTGGCAAGCGAAGAAGGAATTAAAACAATTACAACAACCCTTATCAGCGATGTAGCTTCCTTCTATTTCAGATTACGTGACCTGGATCATCAATTGTTAATTGCAGACAGCACTGTACTGACACGAACAGAATACTTCAACCTGGTAAATGAAAGGTTTAAAGGTGGCCATGTAGCCGAGCTTGATAAATTACAGGCAGAGCAGCAATTGTATATTGCCAAAGCCACGGTTCAGAGTATTAAAAGAGAACTTAATTATACTGAACGTAGCCTTAATATATTACTTGGACAAATTCCACAGCAAATCGCCAGGGGAATGAAAAATGAGGATCAGACTGAAATGCCTGACATACCAGTAGGTTTACCAAGTGACATACTTTATAACCGGCCGGATGTAAAGCAGGCAGAGTTTTATTTAATTGCTGAAACAGAACAAATAGGTGTAGCACAAGCCATGAGGTTTCCAAGTTTCAGCCTTACCGGATTTTTTGGATTAGGCAATTCAGATATTTCGCTGCTCACTTCCAAAGAATCTATAATAGCTAATGCTTCGGCAAATATCCTGGGTCCTATATTTGCATGGGGCCGGAATAAGAAAAGAGTGGACGTTCAACGAAAACAAGCCGAAATTGCTGCAAATAATTACATTAAAACCTATATCGCAGCATTGGGTGAAGTAGAAAATTCATTAATTTCAGTTCAAACCTACGGTCTCGAATTTGAAGCACGCCAAAAACAAGCCGAAGCTGCATCCAAAGCACTGATGCTTTCACAGGAAAGATACAAAGGAGGTTACACAGATTATCTCGAAGTGTTGATCGCTGAAAATGCTATGTTTGATTCAAAACTGCTTGCATCATCTACCAAAGCCCAGCAATTGATAGCATATATCAATCTTTACAGGGCTCTAGGTGGTGGATGGTAGAAACATAATAAAAAAGAATTAAAATATGAAACAAACATGATTAAAATAATAATTAATCATACACGATAATTATTATTTTAAACATGTGGTTCCATCTGACCTTAGATAAACATTTAAAAATAAACAGATGAAAAAACAGTATTCTCTTTTTTTGATAGCGATTTTGTTTGGATTTCTTCATCCAAAAGCAATGTCGCAAAATTCCTGGCCCAGGGATATTGTAACTGAAAAAGGACAGACTATTTCGCTTTTCCAGCCACAACCCGAAAGCCTCAATGGAAACATCCTTAAAACCCGAACAGTAGTATCTGTTAAAAAGGATAAAAATTCTGAACCGGTATTTGGTGTTTTTTGGAGTGATGCCATGCTGAATACGGATAAAAATACCAGAATGGCCGCCCTTGAAAACATTAAAGTTACACAAACAAAATTTCCTGATGCTACGGATACTTCTAAAGTGGCAGCTTTTACTAAAATAATTGAAAGCGAAATTCCTAAATGGAACCTTATCATTCCTATTGATGAAATTGTAGCCACACTGGAGGAAGATCCTACAAAGAACAAGGAAAATTATAGTACCAAGCCTCCGGAAATATTGTACACAAACCAGTTGACTACGCTTGTATTAATTGATGGAGAGCCCATTGTTAAAGAAGACAAGGATTTAAAACTGGAGAAGGTAGTGAATACGCCATTTTTTATACTTAAAAGTGGCAATGATAAAAAATTCTACCTCTTTGCAGAGAAATTCTGGTATAGTTCGGCTGAACTTGAAAAAGGCTGGAAACCATCCGGAAAATTACCTAAAGACATAGCAGCAATTGATGCCGAAATTCAAAAGAAACTGAAAGAAGCCAACAAAAATCTCGATACTACATCCATTGAAACTACTGAAATTCATGTTTCCACAAAGCCCATGGAACTTATCCAGACTGATGGCGAACCGAAATACGTATCCATAGAAGGAACTTCGCTTGTGTACATCTCAAACAGTCCGAATGATATTTTTAAATCGATTGAGAACCAGCAATTATATGTATTGATTTCGGGTCGTTGGTTTAAGGCAGGAAAATTGGAAGGTCCCTGGACATATGTAGAATCGGACAAACTGCCGGCTGATTTTGCCAAAATTCCCAAAGGTTCGGAAAAAGATGAAGTACTGGCCAGTGTGGCTGGTACAGATGAAGCCCGTGAAGCTGTAATGGATGCAAATATTCCCCAAACTTCGAAAGTAGACAGGGAAAAAACTACCTGCAAGGTAGAATACGATGGTTCGCCAAAATTTGAAAAAATAGAAGGAACCAGCATGGAAGTCGCTCAAAACAGCTCACTTACCGTAATTAAATCGGAGAACAAATACTACGCGGTTGATAACGGGGTTTGGTTTGTATCAGCAAATGCAACCGGTCCGTGGAAAGTTTCAACAGAAAGGCCGAAGGATGTAGATAAAATCCCACCGGAAAACCAGGCTTACAATACGAAATACGTGTATATTTATGATGTAACCCCTCAGTACATTTACATGGGATATACGCCAGGCTACATGGGTTGTTATGTATATGGCCCTACAGTAATTTACGGTACCGGCTATCCCTATTATCCCTGGTATGGATCGGTATATTACCCAAGGCCTGTAACTTACGGGTTTAGTATGCATTATAATCCCTGGACTGGTTGGAGCATGGGGTTTACAGTTCATGCCGGGTTTTTTAGCTTTGGTTTTGGATATCCGATGTATGCACATGGTTGCTGGGGCCCACCAATGTATCGCCCGCCTTATCATCATTATCCACCGTATCATGGCCACTATCCCCCGGGATACAGGCCCCCTTATCATGGAGGTGGAGGTTATTACGGAAACAGGGTGGTACATCACGAAACGAATATAAATATTGACAACAGCCGTACAAATAATATTTATAATAACAGGAATGGCGTATCCACAAGAGATATCCCTGCCCGGACCGACCAGGGTAACAGAAACCGTGTTTCTACCAATAACAAGCCTTCGCAGGGGAATGTTTCAAACAATATGAACCGCAACAACACAAACAAACCTGCCAATAACGACCTGAATGCACCCGGTAAAAACAATAAAGCAAATAATAATATGTATTCCGATAAAAACGGGAATATTTATAAAAATGACAAATCAGGAAACTGGCAGCAAAGAAATAATAACTCCTGGCAAAATACAAGTACGAATAACCAGGACCTTAACAAACAACAAAAGCAAAGAAACAATGGTACTACAAGGACTACCAATTCCAATTATAACAGGCAATCATCAGGTTCCAGACCATCTGGAGGTGCCCGCCCTTCAACAGGGGGCATGCGTGGCGGCAGAAGGTAATCTGTAATTAAAAAAAATGAAACCGGGCGAATTTTAAAGTATATAACCACAAAAAGTTCCCCGGTTTTTTATTGAATATTTCAAATATTTACTGTTTTCTCTTCTGTTAAAATGAATATTCTGTAATTTTGAAGCAGAAGTAATTAATCATCCAAAAAATTAAGACAATGAAATACTTGAAACTTACAGCCGTAGTCTTATTAATTTTCCAAAGCCTAAATTCAGAATTGAAAAGTCAGGAACAAAAAGATTCTTCAAGAAATTTTAAAAATACCATCCGGCTAAACATCACGAACCCAATGTTTTTTGGTGAAAAAAATATTATACTGGGATTTGAAAGAGTGTTAAAAAATAACCAAACCATAACCGCAAATATCGGACGTATTGCTTTCCCGAAATGGGAACCTTTTAATACAGATTCATTATCACTACAGAAAAGCTATTCAGACAAGGGATTTGGAATAGCGCTGGATTACCGGTTTTATCTTAAAAAAGAAAATAAATACGCTGCCCCTCGTGGTGTATATATTGGTCCTTATTATTCGTACAATCATTTTTCCCGACAAAATAACTGGAGCATTTCAGGTGAGTCCGGAACTGAACAAATAACTACGGACATCAGTATGAACCTGAACCTGGTAGGAGTTCAATTTGGCTACCAATTTGTTTTTTGGGACAGGTTGTCTCTTGATATGGTTTTGATTGGACCAGGGATGTGGTTTTATAATATTAATACTTCTATAAGTACGAACCTTACTGATGAACAGGAGAAAATGCTTTTTGAAAAAATTAACGAGGCAATTGATACAAAAATTCCGGGCAATACTATTAATTTACAGCCTTTTGAATTGAGCAGCAAGGGAAAAGTTTCATCATCTTCAGCGGGTTACAGGTATGTGATACATATAGGTTTCAGATTTTAAAAAAAAAGGCGGGAAATTCCGCCTTTTTTCCATATTTTACTATTTACCTTGTACAAATGGCACTTCATCAAGAATTGTCATCCTTATCATGGTCAGGATATAGGATTCAATCTGGTAAAACTTTAAGGCAGTTACTCCATTTGTAGCTTTTTTAACCTTTTTGTAATAGGTTGCCAGTAATTTATCTGTTTCGGCACCTTGTTTAATAACCTTAGCAGTCCAGGCATCTGCAGCTTCGTTGGTCATTTTGTCGTAATTGGCGGCATATTCGTTCAATAAGGCAATTCTGTTTTTGCCAAGTTCTTTTCGTGCAGCTTCATATTCATCATAAATTTTCCAAAATTCATCTTTCTGGGCAGGATCAACTGTAACAAAAGCCTGAACTACAGCTTTTTTCTCCATCCCAAAAATCGATTGAAAATAATCTATTTCTTCTTTGTTTGACTGGGCCCTGGTAATAATTCCTGCCAGAAGGATTAGCATTAAAAAAGTAACTTTTTTCATTTGTTTAATTTTTAAGTTTGAAATTTTGAAACTTTAAATTAATCTAAACTATTTAATTTGGATTAAATCCCAAAATTAAAAATTATACTCAATTATTAAATAGTGTTAGAACTTTAGTTTAGATAATACTCCGGAATACAGGTTTATCAAAGTACAAGATCCTGTCCGAATCTTTATCCCAATAATTCTTTTACTTTCTGGGCAATTACCTTTCCTTCGGCTTGTCCGCTTACTTCTTTGTTCACAAGCCCAATTACCCTGCCCATATCTTTTACCGAACTGGCTCCAGTATCAGAAATAATTTTTTTTATAATAGCAACCAGTTGTTCATCAGTTAATTGAGCAGGCAGGTATTTTTCAATATGCTTTAATTCTCCAATTTCTTTATCATAAAGCTCCTGACGGCCTGATTTTAAATAGATTTCAGCTGAGTCCTTTCTTTGCTTAACCAACTTTTGTAAAATCTTAATCTCAGTTTCACGCGAAAGATTATCCGATCCCCCCTCAGCAGTCTGCGCCAGCAATATTTCGCTTTTAATTGCCCTCAATGCTGTAAGTTTGTCTGTTTGCTTAGCCTTCATGGCCTCTTTGATATCATTATTAATTGTTTCAGTTAAACTCATATTGGTTTGAATTAATTTATGGTTAACAGAATATAATTTGCTGTATAGCTTATATTAATCAACATTATCATGCAGAAACGAGTTTTCGGAAATATCCAAATCATCATCCTCGTCAGATAAGGTATAACGCGAAATTTCTTTCCCTCTATACGTTGATTCCTGCGTTAACTCTGTATTCCGCCTTTTATAGGCTGGTTCATTTTCAAGTTCGTCAATGGACTGTGAACTCTGTTCAGGTTTTTTATGCTTAAACATATTTTTCTGCTGCATTTTCATTGTTTCCATCAGTTTCATACGTTCCAATGCCTTCCTGACCCTTTCTTCTTCGTCAAGCGTATTTTCCCTTTTCAATGCTTCCGGTTTGTTTTTTTCAACTGTTTGGTTGCTTGTTGTAGTTGTGATAACCGGTTCCTGCAAATCTTCCTCAAAAGTTTCATTTTTGTAGGAAGAAGTATGTTTAATCACATTCATTTCATCTCGGGTATGCGTTACTTCAAATTCTACATCGTCGAGAAACAGGTTTTTTTCAATGGGTGTCCCTTTACTGATGGTTCCTTTTTTTGATTCTATTTCCACTACTGTGTGATTGACCGCCTTTTGCGCGTATAATTCAGGAATTACATCGGTTTCAAATCCTGTTGCAATAATGGTTACATTAATCTTGTTATCAAGGCTTGCATCATGGTTATAACCCCAGATAATATCTGCTGTATGTCCGGCTGCATCTTGCGCATATTGATTGATTTCAACCAATTCATCTGTTTTCAGGTCAACTTCACCAAATGAAATATTGAGCAAAATATTTTTAGCACCTGTAATATCGTTGTTATTTAAAAGCGGGGAATTTAAAGCCTGTTCAATAGCCTTAATTGCACGGCCTTCACCTTCAGCAGAAGCGGAACCCATAATGGCCACCCCACTGTTTTGCATCACGGTTTTTACATCGGCAAAGTCAACGTTTACATGGCCTTTTTTGGTGATTATTTCAGCAATCCCCTTCGCTGCAACAGTTAATACGTCGTCAGCTTTTGAAAATGCCTCAGTTATACCCAAATTTCCATATATTTCGCGTAGCCGCTCATTGTTTATTACCAATAATGAATCAACATGTTTGCTGATTTCCTTAACACCGGTAATGGCTTGCTCAATTCTTCTTTTTCCTTCAAAACGGAAAGGTATGGTCACTATTCCCACGGTAAGGATCCCCAGTTCACGGGCAGCCTTAGCTATAACAGGAGCGGCACCGGTTCCGGTTCCTCCTCCCATCCCTGCAGTAATAAAGACCATTTTTGTGTTGTTGCTCAGAACTTTGACAACATCATCCAGGTTTTCGATGGCAGCTTCTTTACCTCTATCGGGCTTATTACCTGCTCCAAGCCCTTCAGTCAGGGTTTGACCCAAATGTATTTTTATCGGTACCGCACTATTGATCAGGGCTTGCTGATCAGTATTACAGATTACAAAATCAACGTCAGTGATCCCCTGCTTGAACATATGGCTTACGGCATTGCTTCCACCACCGCCTACGCCAAGCACTTTAATTATTGATCCTTTTTCTACCTGTAAATCGAAGGGCATTAAATCTTCCATATTTTCGTATTTTAGGTATGGTATTGTTTTTCTTTCTACATCTTTTGATCTCTGTCTTCGAAGAGATTTTGAAACTTATCTTTTATTTTACTAATCAGGTTTTCTTCTTTTCTCTTTGGTTCATCGTCCATTTCCTCTTCCTCTGTATCCAATTCTGGTTCTTCTTCAGTTATTTCTTTCGGTTTTACCTGTTTTTCAACTTCTTTTTCAAGCAGGTATCCATTCAACAACAAGCCAATACTGGTTGAGTACATGGGTAAATTAATGTCAGGATTTTCGATTAAAAGGCAACGATTGGGATATCCTACATGCACATCGTGAGTAGTTTTATAGGTTATTAATTGCCTTAAATGTTTGAGCAGGGCACCGCCACCGGTTACTGTAATTCCGGCACCCAATTTATTCGAATAGCCTGAATTATCAATTTCGTATGATACCTGATCTATTATTTCCTCCATTCTGGCCTGGATAATTTTTGACAAATACCTCAGCGAAATCATTTTAGGTTCACGTCCTGATATTCCGGGTATGGAAACAACCTGATCTTCGGGCGCTGCATCGCCAAGGGCGGTACCAAACTGTACTTTTATTTTTTCAGCGTGCCGGTGCAATATTGAGCAACCTTCTTTGATATCCCTTGTAATTACATCACCTCCAAAGGGAATAACTGCTGTATGCCTTAGAATTCCATCATAATAGATTGCCACATCTGTAGTTCCGCCACCTATATCAACCATAGCCACTCCTGCTTCCTTTTCGTCGCTGGTTAACACAGCCGATGCGGAAGCTATGGGTTCAAGTATCATCTTTTTTACTTTCAATCCTGCCCTTTCAATACACTTGTAAATATGTTTTGCAGACGAAATTTCCCCGACAACAATATGAAAATTAGCTTCCAGCCTTTTCCCAAACATCCCAACCGGCTGCTTTACCCCGCTTTCGTTGTCAACTGTATAATTTTGCGGAATTACGTGTATTATTTCTTCACCGGCATCAAGGGCTATATTGTGCATATCGTTGAGCAGTTCATCCAAATCTGATTGTGTTATTTCATTGTCTTTCGACTGAATGTACTTGGAATGCCTGTTTTTCATACTTTTAATATGTTGGCCTGCAATTCCCACATAAACATCGTTCAGGGTACATTTTGATTCAAGTTGGGCCTGGTAAACTGCTTCCTGCACAGCGGCTGCAGTTTCTTCAATATTCAAAACCACTCCCCGCTTTACACCTTTTGAAATGCTGCGCCCCATGCCCAATACCCGCACTTTACCATCATCAGTCACCGCCCCGACAATAGCAACTATTTTGGTGGTTCCAATGTCCACAGCTGCAATTATTTTTTCATTTTCTGCCATAGCAAATTAATCGCTGATGTTATTTTAATAATAATTTATATCTATTTTACGCAAACTACCTGGTTTTTATATTTCAGGTTAATTTCTTTGTAAATATTCCAGCCTTTTACTGAAAATCCTTTTTTGTATACAGTTTCAAGGTTTCTGAACTTATCCTGATAATTGGTGGTGTCTCCAAAAACAATGGTTTGGTTACTCACCAGCGGAATAAGCTCAATATCATGGTTTTCATCAATATATATCTGCTGTATCTGTGCATTCCAAAATGGATCAGATTTTATATAAGATGCCAGCAAATGTATATTTCTCAACACACCTATTCTTTTACTTTTATCATAAACCTTGTCAAAAATGTTTGTAATCGTATCAAAATCAGGAGTATAATCAATTGAGCCATTGGCAACCATCAGTCTGGCTGTTACCTTTTTGCTCACTGGCATCAGGTAGCCATCTTCATCAATATAATAGTTTTTGTCAGATTTATTTATTATCCTCACTATTGGAACCCTTTGCACCAGCTCGACTACCAACTGACCATTAATTTTTTTATATACTTCTGCTTCCTTTACATATGCAATTTTTTTTATCTTTTTTTCAAGTTCAGAAAGGTTTAGTTTGTTGATTGGCTCATTTAAAACCCTGGAGCCACCGGATTCGAGCAAATCAACCACATCATTGTCAGTAATAAACTGTATGTCAAGTGTATCCTGTACAAAAACCTGTACACTGGTGCAAATGGCTTCTTTTTGCTTCTTAAGCACAAAACCCATGACCAGCAAGATATATATTGCAAGAATTATCCAATATATTATGCCAAGATACTTTTTCATTTTAAATAAATTGCTTTAATCTCTTCTATTTTATCCCCAATATTACCTGCTCCCATTGTGAGCAATACTTCTGGTTTTTTTTCTTTCAAAATACCTGTCAACTCTTCAACCGAGCACCTGATTTTTGATTGTAACCTCATCTTATCGAAAATAATTCCCGAATCAATCCCTTTGATGGGTTTTTCCCTTGCAGGATAAATCTCTAGAAGAATCAGATCATCGAGTAAATCAAGACTCTCGGCAAAACCGGTTGAAAAATCTCTTGTCCTGGAATACAAATGAGGCTGAAAAATTCCGGTAATTTTTTTTGTGCTGAAAATTTCCTTCATCGAACCGATAAAAGCTTTTAATTCTTCCGGATGGTGCGCATAATCATCTACATAAACCATCCTTTCGTTATTTATGACAAAATCAAACCGGCGCTTTACACCAATAAATCCTGCCAGGTTTTTACGGATGATATCTGCTTCCAAACCGGCTAATAGCGCAACAGATGCAGCCGCTACCGCATTTTCGGCATTTGTTTTTCCAGGCACGCCCGACCTTAAGTTCTCAATTCTCCCAAACGGACTCATTAAATCAAAAACATGGATGCCATTGTTTTCCATTTTAAGGTTAACAGCATAAAAATCAGCTTCTTCGGTTAACGAGTACGTGTAATGACTTTTGGGCAAGTATTCAGACACCAAAGGTAGGCCTTTTTTATAAATTAATTTGCCATTTGGTTTAATATTCTTGACAAAAAGATTAAAAGATTCGACAACACTGGCATGGTTACCATATATGTCCAGATGGTCTGCATCCATTGATGTAATAAGGGCAATAGCAGGACTCAACCTCAGGAAAGACCTGTCGAATTCGTCTGCCTCAGCTACCGAGAGACGACTATGAAATTCAGGTTTTTCAGGCAATACGAGGTTTGTTCCATAGTTTTTTGATATCCCTCCTAAAAATGCAAGGCAATCGAGTGGCGATTGCTTTAAAATATGGGCTACCGATGTAGAAACCGAAGTTTTACCATGGGTTCCCGCTATAGCTATAGTTTCGTAATCGGAAGTAATCAGACCCAGTATTTCAGACCGTTTTAACAAGTTGAAACCATTGGTTTTCAAATAATTAAAACCTTCATGTTCAGGAGGGATTGCAGGTGTATAAACCACCAGGGTATTGTTTTTGTTCTTTGTGAATTCATGAGGAATATCCGCAGCTTTATCACTAAAATGAACCAGAATTCCTTCTTTTTGTAAATTTGCGGTTAATTCTGTTGGTGTTTTATCGTAGCCTGCCACTTCTTTGCCAAGATGGCGAAAATACCTTGCCAGGGCGCTCATCCCTATGCCGCCAATGCCAACAAAATAAACCCTATTTACATTTTTTAAATCCACTAAACAATAATTTTATTCTACCATAATAAGTCCAAGCCTTTCGTTTAATTCCTGTATTCTTGCTTTGTTCTTGTTTCTTTTCATCATTTCTCCCTGTAGCTGAATTATAAGGTTAAATGCATCTGAAGCAAGCATCATTTGATTCTGAAGATTTTTTACAAGTACCTGATTATCGCGGACAAGTTTTAACTTGTATAAATTTGCCAAGGCTGCCTGGTTAGAATAAGGCTCGTTAACAAGTTCTTTAACTTTTTCAGTATTAATTGCGCCCGCCGGAATTTGCTCTATCCCTTTTTGAACAAGTGCAGATAAAGAATCGAGATCAGTTAACCACTTTTTACTCTTTTCAGCCCAAAAATCAGAATAAATCGATGTTAGTTCATTTACTACAGATTCAGTTTTAAATTTACTGGCAGAAATGTTAATTTTTATCTTATCGCTTTTTACTTTTAATTCTTCACTTATTCCTGCCGAATCTAATGATCTGCAAGCAAGAATAACTTTTTCACGAAGGTTGTTGTCACTTCCTCCAATTGTTTTGTCCACATTTTGATTAAAGGCAATAAACACTTTTTCCATGCTTTTAAATCCATTCATGCAATACAATTTTTCCTTCCCGCTTATACTCTTGTTTGTATATTTCATAATGTAGGTTTCAGGAGAAACATCGGAAAGAATTTTTGTCATTTCGTGCATGTAAGTCTGTACAAAATAGACTGAATCCATTTTTACAAATATTTCTGAAAGTTTTTGTCCAAGTTTTATCCCGTTCTCAGTATAAATCACTTCCTGGTTCCTTGTTGAATTGCCATTGCAGGAAACTATAAGTAAAATTCCTATCATTAAAGCACCAATTGTATAGCTTTTATTTAATATAGAAATATTTAACTTTTTCATTTGTTAAGTTTTTAGTTATCAGTTTATTAATATTTTTTTATATTTTAAAACCTAAAAGCCTTTCATCGTGTAATACCCAATTTTAATCTTTGCTTTTCTCACCAGAAACTTCCGGTATACTAATTTTCTAAATATATCAAATCAATATTTCTATAATTCCATATATGCCATTAAGATATCAACATTTTTTCAACTAATTATTTTGTAAAATTACATAATTTTATACTTAATGACAAGTTTTATATACATTATTTCACTTTCTAACAAATGACATTTTTGCTTTAACAGCACAGATAACAATTTCCCAGGTTTAAATGCATTTTCAATATTAATCACACAACTTTAAAATTTCCCTGGCTATCATCTCATCCGACCCTGGGATTGCCAAAAGTTTAATATTTCGGCTTAAATCTTCCAGTTTTTTCTGATTCCGGGCCAATTCTAAAACCGTGGGGATAAGATTGTCCCTGGCTTCAATATCTTTTATAAGAAGTGCGGCACTTTTTTCAACCAAAGCTGTTGCATTTTTTGTTTGATGATCTTCAGCAACATTTGGCGAGGGAACCAGAATGGATGGTTTTCCTAAAAGGCATAACTCCGAAATTGTGCCTGCCCCAGCCCTTGAGACCACCACATCAGCTGCAGCAAATGCCAGATCCATCTCATTAATAAAATCAAAAACCCTGATCATCCCACACGATTTTCCCTGAAGCGCTTCCATTGATTTTTCGAAGTAAAATTTTCCGGTTTGCCAAATAAACTGTATCTCTGATTCTAAAATAAAATCGAGCTTGTTTATCACTGCTTCGTTTATGGTTCGCGCACCTCCACTGCCTCCAAGAATTAAAATGGTCTTTTTCTGATCATCTGTTTTAAAAAAAGTACAGGCTTCATTTTTCGATATATTTCTCTCGTACACCGATTTTCTGACCGGATTACCCGTTTTTACAATTTTCTCCGAAGGAAAAAACCTGTCCATATTATCGTAGGCAACGCAAATTTTATTTGCTTTTTTAGCCAGTATTTTGTTGGTAATTCCCGCGTAAGAATTTTGTTCCTGTAATAATGTCGGTACTTTTAACCGGCTTGCAATGTATACAATAGGACCACTTGCATATCCACCAACCCCAACGGCAACATCGGGTTTAAATTCCCTGACTATTTTTCTTGATAAAAAAAGGCTTTTCACAAGTCCCGCTAAAACTTTCAGGTTACCCAAACTTATTTTGCGTTCAAAACCTCTGACGGGCAAAGCTTTTATTGCATAACCCGCAGCCGGTACTTTATGCATTTCAATTCTTCCTTCGGCACCTACAAATAAAATATCAACTGAAGGATCAATTACCTTTAGTGCATTGGCAATGGCAATAGCGGGAAAAACATGTCCTCCGGTACCTCCACCACTTATAAGAATTTTTTTTGCCATAACTTAACTCTGCTTAACTGCTGCGATTCCCTTGTCCTCTGTCACTACTTCTTTTTCCGATTCAAGGCTCCGGCTAATGCTAAGAATTACACCCAATGCACCAAATGTAAGTACTATTGAAGTACCGCCCCAACTCACCAATGGCAAAGGCTGCCCTGTTACCGGAACTAAATTTACTGCAACTGCCATATTAGCCAAAGCCTGAAACACCATATTTACCGTTAGGCCAATTGCCAAAAAAGCCGGAAAAGTTCTGGAACTAGATTTTACTATTACCCCTGTGCGATATAATAAAATCAGGTAAGCTGACAATACCATTACCCCTACTATTGAACCCCATTCTTCAATTATAATGGCAAAAATAAAATCGGACGAAGCCTGTGGAAGCACATACCTTACAATACTGTTACCAGGCCCTTTGCCTACTAAACCCGATGAAGAAATAGCAGTTTTAGCCAGATTTGCCTGGTAATTATCCCAAATATTCGAAATTCGGCTTAACCAGGTATCAGAACGTCCTAAAATATCAGGTAAAAAAACGGCAAGTAAGAATATGATGGCCACAAACAGAACAAGCAACCCTATAAAAATCAATAACATCCGCGAAGGCAAACGTCCAATAAACATGATAATGATGGATGTAACAAATAATAAAAAAGCTGTCGAAAAATTAGAAGGTAATATTAACCCACAAATTATCAGAACTGCAACAAGAATCTGATAAAAAGCCAGCGATTTGTTTGAATTGTCATCCTGGCAAAGCGATAAAACCCTTGCAATATAAACTATTAATGCGAATTTGGCGATATCCGAAGTTTGAAATTCAATACCCACCCCGGGAAGTTCTAACCATCTTGTGGCATCATTATGAGATACCCCGACAAAAAATGTGATTACCAATAAAATTGCAGCGCCACCAAGGAATAGATTCGATAAACTGAAAAATAAATTAAAGGGTACCTTGTGAATAAAGTACATCACTAAAAATCCAAATGCCAGGAAACCAATATGTCTGATAATCAAAATATTGGCACTACCATCGGCCTTTTTATAAGCCAGGGCACCTATTGAACTATAAACGGATACAATCGAAACAATACTAAGAAAAACGATTACCATCCAAATAATACGGTCTCCCTTAAAATATTTTGAAAGAATCTCTTTCATTTACTGTTTTGGTTATAAAAATTTAAATTATTTAAAGTTTTCTGACACATTCTTTAAATTGTCGTCCCCTGTCTTCATAATTTTTAAAAAGATCGAAACTTGCGCAGGCCGGCGACAATAATACCACATCGTCATCCTTGGCAAGGTAATATGCAGCTTTAACAGCATCTTCCATCGATAAAACATCAATCACTTCAACAATATCGTCGAAAGCATGATGTATTTTTTCATTATTTTTTCCAAGTGCGACAATAGCAATTACCTTTTCTTTTACAAGCTCCTTCAAAATGGAATAATCATTTCCTTTATCAATTCCACCGGCAATCCAGACTGTTCTTTTTTCCATGCTCTCCAGGGCATACCAGCATGAATTAATATTGGTTGATTTGGAATCGTTAATAAATAAAATACCATGCACTTTTATAAATTTTTCGAGGCGATGTTCCACACCTTTAAAATCTGAAAGGCTTTCGCGAATTACAGGGTTTTTAATATCAAGAATTTTTGCAGATAATCCAGCTGCAAGAGAATTATACACATTATGTTTTCCTTGTAGGGCTAAATCGTTGATACTCATTTCAAATCCGGTATTATAGTTAATAATAAAACTGTTTCCTTTCATGTATCCCCCTTTTTTTATTTCGGAAAAAACCGAAAAGGGTATTTTTTCAGATTCAATTTTCAAATCTTTGAGTCTTTCAATAATTACACTGTCATCGGCATTGTAAAGAAAATAACAAGTCTGGTCCTGATTACGGGTAATACGGAATTTTGAATCTGTATAAAGTGAAAAATTATAATTATACCAATCAAGATGATCGGGGGTTATGTTTAATAAGATGGCTATGTCGGCCCTGAATTCAAACATGTAATCGAGCTGAAAACTGCTTAACTCAATAACATAATAATCGAAATTATTAAAAGCTACCTGGTAAGCAAAACTTTGCCCTACATTTCCGGCAAGGCCTACATTTAAATTTGCATTCTGAAGAATATGGTAAATGAGCATTGTAGTGGTAGTTTTTCCATTACTGCCTGTAATACAGATTTTCTTGGCATTTGTATACCGCGAAGCAAATTCAATTTCAGAAATAATGGAAATATCCCTGTTTTTCAGATACTGAATAATCTCAGAATTTTCGGGAATACCGGGGCTTTTAATTACCTCATCGGTTTCGGCAATAATTGCAACGGAATGTTTTCCTTCTTCCCATGTAATTTTGTATTCATCGAGTAAATCTTTGTATTTTTGCTTAATATTCCCCGAATCAGACAGAAATACATCGTATCCTTTTAATTTAGCCAATACAGCTGCACCTGCACCACTTTCGCCACCCCCTAATATGCTAATTTTCTTTGTCATTTTTTTAATTACCTGATTTTGAGTGTAATAATAGTAATAACAGCCAACAGCAATCCAACAATCCAAAACCTGGTTACAATTTTAGGTTCTGCATATCCCATTTTTTGATAATGGTGGTGAAGCGGGGCCATTTTAAAAATTCGTCTGCCCTCGCCAAACTTTCTTTTTGTATATTTGAAATAGGATACCTGCAACATCACCGAAAGGTTTTCGACCAGGAAAATACCGCATAATAAGGGCACCAGGAGTTCTTTTCTTACCAGAATAGCAAATACAGCTATTATACCACCAAGTGTAAGGCTGCCTGTATCACCCATGAATACCTGTGCGGGAAACGAATTGTACCACAGAAAACCTATTGTAGCCCCGATGATAGCGCTTGCAAATATCACCAGTTCACTTATTTCTGGTATGTACATGATACTCAGGTAACTTGAATAGATAATGTTTCCCGACAAATAGGCAAAAATGCCAAGTGTAACTACACTAATTGCTGAAACGCCTGTGGCCAAACCATCTAAACCATCTGTTAGATTCGCCCCATTCGAAACTGCTGTTATTATAAAGATTGTAAGTAAAATAAAAACCACCCATGCTCCGGCTTCTTTATACTTTCCTAAAAATGCAACAAGATCGGAATACTCAAATTCATGGTTTTTTACAAATGGAATAGTAGTTTTGGTTGATTTTATTCCCGTTTCGTCCTTAGCATCCTTCGGATTCTCATTTAATCCATCAAGAATAGTCGTGCTTCTGTTCTGAAGTGTATCGTGCAACTTTGGCTTTTCAATTATCATTATATCTTCGCTGAGAAACATGGTCAATCCAACTATGAGTCCCAAACCCACCTGGCCGATTATTTTAAACCTGGCCGACAAACCTTCCTTGTTTTTCTTAAAAACCTTGATATAATCATCAATGAAACCAATCAAACCCAGCCAGATTGTTGTGATAATCATCAAAATAACATAGATATTATCAAGTTTTGCAAAGAGAAGGGTGGGTACAATTATCGACATGATTATGATAATTCCTCCCATAGTGGGGGTTCCAATTTTTTTGTATTGTCCTTCAAGCCCAAGGTCCCTTACCACTTCTCCAATCTGCTTTTTTTGCAGGAAACGGATAATTTTTTTCCCATATATCAGCGAAAGGATAAGAGAAATAATAATTGCCAAACCAGACCTGAATGAAATATATTGAAACATTCCTGATCCGGGAAAATTAATCTCATCCAGATATTTGAATAAATAATAAAACATTTTCTTCTTTGATATAAGTTACTATCTATGAATTATTTCCATTTGTTCAATAAATACTTTTTTGTCGTCAAAATCTTGCTTTACCCCATTGATTTCCTGGTATGTTTCATGCCCTTTTCCTGCTATTAATATAATATCACCTTTTTTGGCAAATAAGCATGCAGTCTTGATAGCTTCTTTCCTGTCAGTAATTCTTAATACCTTTTTTATGTCAGCATGGTCAACCCCTCTTTCCATGTCATCGAGTATACTTGTAGGAGGCTCTGTTCTAGGGTTGTCGGATGTTAAGATGACTTTGTCGCTATTTCGGACTGCAAGCTTTGCCATTATGGGCCTTTTGGTTTTATCCCTATCGCCGCCAGCACCAACTACGGTGATAAGGTTTTGGCTCTTTAATTTAATTTCATGAATTGTTCTAAATATATTTTCCAATGCATCGGGGGTATGCGCGTAATCAATAATAGCAGTAATTTCATTTAATCTTACTGTTTCAAACCGGCCACTCACCGGCTTCAACAGGCTTAATTGTTCCAAAACCCCGTTTTCGTCCAAACCACATAAAAGGGCAACTGCAAATACAGCCGTAAGATTTGAAACATTAAAATTTCCTGTAAACTTTGTCCAGATTTCATGATTGCCAATCGTCATAAATGTTGAATCGAAATGACTTTCTATAACCCGGCTTTTAAAATCTGCACCCATGCAACATGAATAGGTAAAAACCTGTGCTTTAGTGTTTTGAACCATTACAAGCCCGTTTTTATCATCTATATTTACAAGTGCTTTTGCAGAAGGGCTGAGGTTATCGAAGAATTTTTTTTTCGCATTCAGATAATTTGAAAATGTTTTGTGATAGTCTAAATGATCATGGGTAATATTTGTGAAAACTGCCACTGAAAAATCAATGCCTGCAATTCTGTCCTGTTCAATTGCATGTGAACTAACTTCCATAAAACAATATTCACAACCTTCATCTACCATTTCTTTAAACAATGAGTTAAGAATCAATGTATTGGGAGTAGTATGTGTAGAAGTATAGGTTTTATTGCCCACATGGTACGATACTGTGGAAATTAATCCTGAGGTAATTCCCATATTGTTAAATAATCTGTACAATAAAGTGGCAATTGTTGTCTTTCCATTTGTACCGGTTACTCCAATTACTTTAAGTTTGTCAGCCGGATGATCGTAAAATTCAGAAACTATTGCTGGCAGATGTTTTTCAGTATTTTCAATTTGAATATAATTGATCCCTTCCCTGAGTATTTCAGGTAAGCGATCACAAAATACGGACCTTGCCCCCTTTTCTATTGCACTTTCTATAAAATCATGCCCATCAGATGTTAATCCTTTAACAGCAATAAAGACATTTCCAGGTTTCACAAGCCTCGAATCCAGCTGAATGCCCGTAATCATTTCATCATGATGGATGATTGATTGTAAAATCCTTGTATTTGAAAGTATGTCTTTAATTTTTTTCATTATCCAAGTGTAATATATATGGTCTGGTTTTTCTTTACAGGCGCTCCTGCTTCAATAGATTGCTCTATTACTGTGCCTTTGCCCTTTGCAATTACTTTTAAACCAATACTTTCGAGCAGATAAATAGCATCTTTCAATCCCATTCCAACAACCAGCGGTACTGAATTTCGTTTTACAATTCTGTTCAGGTATTCCACTGATTTTTCTTCTTCAGCCGTAACTATCCAGGCCGACCTGATTTTGTCCCTGCCTTTTACAGGAATCCTGAGTTCGTTATATACAATGTCTAAATCCTTAATATTTCCATTCTTTGAACTTGGCAAATCTTTCATATAATCATTATCTGAACTTCGGGCAATTTCTTTTCTCATATTCGGACTTGAGGCATACACTTTATCGGCAATTTTCCGGAAAACCGGGGCTGCCAAATCACTCCCGTAAAAATCGCTGGCATCGGAAGTTTTTAACACCACTATACATGAATATTGAGGATTATCAGCAGGGAAATATCCAACAAAAGAGGCATAATGCTCAGATGCATAACCTTTTTTACCCATGGCAATCTGCGCTGTACCTGTTTTTCCTGCAATTTTATATGGAGATCCATTAATGTTCTCAGCTGTTCCTCTTTCTACTACACCTTCGAGCATAACTTTTACTTTTTTCAAGGTTCTTTTTGAACAAATCGATGGATTAATAACCTGTTTATCATATACTTTTGTAATTTTTCCATGCTCCCGTATTGCTTCCACTATCATTGGCCTGACCATTTCGCCCTGGTTAGCCACTGCATTATAAAAATTAAGAATTTGCAATGGGGTCAGAAGCATTTCATAGCCATACGACATGGCAGGTAAGGAAATTGCAGACCAATATGGATCACCTGGATATTTCATGGTTGGCTTTGGCTCTCCTTTTATATCAATTCCTGTAGGTTTATCAAGGTTCATTGAATGTAACCTGTCAAGGAATTTACCTTCTTTTCCCCTGTAATTTTTGTAAATCAGTTTTACTGTACCTACATTCGACGATTTTTCAAATACCTGTTGAACAGTAAGTGTTCCGTAGCCATACTCTCCTGCTTCCTTAATTACAAGATCTGCAATTTTCATAAATCCATTTCCGGTTTCTACGCTGTCTTTCAAATCGAAATATCCATCCTCAAAACCACACATCAGCGAAGCCAGTTTAAATGTGGAGCCAGGCTCAATGGCTGTGCCAACTGCATGGTTTGTACCTTCAATATATTTACCGGTTTTTGACCGCATCAGGTTTACCATTGCCCTTATTTTGCCGGTTTTCACTTCCATTAATACAACAACACCTGTATCGGCCCCTGTTCGGTTTAATTGCTCTAGCATTGCCTGGTGGGCAAAATCCTGGAAATTAATATCCAAAGTAGTAATTACATCAGCACCGCTTAAAGCTTCGAATGAAACCTCATTTTCAATTGGAACCCAAATGTTTGAAATTCTCCGGAGTAAAACCAGCGTACTTTTTCCTTTAAGTTCATTATCAAAGCTGCTTTCAATACCAAAACCCCTGCCTTGCCTGATTGTACCAATTGTTCTGTATGCCAATTCGTTATAAGGCAGAATTCTTGTACTACGCTTAAATGCCAGTAGTCCGCCTTTGTATTTTCCATTTCTTAAGATTGGAAATGTTTTTATCCTTTTATATTCAGCATAAGTGGCATCGGGTTTTATTAAAAATGCACGGTTCTTTTTCTCCCTGGCACTGTGAAGGCTCCTGTAAAAAAAATCAGACGATTTATCTGGATATAGATTTGAAAGTGAATCGGCCAAAGCATGGAGCTGCAGACGAAGTGTATCTTTGTTTATCGCATTACTCATCAAATCCATCCTTATTTCATAAATAGTTTGTGAAGTAGCCAGCACTTTACCGTCCCAGGTGCAAATATCGCCACGTTCAGGATTACTGGTACTCAAACTGTCATCAAACCGGTCTACATAACTATCGTATTCTTTTGCATTGAACTGAAGCTGAAATATTCTTACCACAATTACAAGCGATAAGAGTGCCGCAATGAAATATACTGTTCCCAGCCGAAGTACTATGTCCTTTTTAACATCCATGCAATTTTCACTTTTTTACTTCAATTTTCTCAGGCGGTAATTTGATTTCCTGCAAATTCAGCGACTTTTCCTGTACTATTTTTATTACTTCCGATTCCCTGCTCAACGACATGAGCTCAGAAGCATAAAATACTGATTTGTCGCGCAATTCCTTTACTTCATTTTGCATTCTTATAATATTCATCAATAAATCTTCTGTTCTGTATTTGTTATTAATGTATACTATGCTTAAAAAAACTACAAATAAAATGTACCAAAGATTCTTCCTTATGAATTCCCTGTTTAGGATATTGCCGCTTAAAAACTGCATCAACGTAATATCCTGATGCCGAATTTTATTTGTATTTTCAGTGTTTTCTGACATAAAAAACTTCAATTTTTTTCTGCAATTCTAAGTTTGGCGCTTCTCGATCTAGGATTTATCTGTATTTCCTGCATATCAGGTACCAAAGGCTTTTTATTCACTACAGAAAATGGTACACTAAACTTGCCATATACATCCTTTTCGGTTTCACCTGTAAAATTTCCTGCTTTCATATAGTTCTTTACCAACCTGTCTTCTAGTGAATGGTAGCTTATCACAACCAGTCTGCCGCCTTTTGCAATTATTTCCTCGCACGAAACCAGGAATTCTTTTAAGGCATCCATTTCATTATTAACTTCAATCCTGAGCGCCTGAAATACTTTTGCGAAAAACTTGTTTTCGGCATTTTTAGGTGCATATTTTATAAGCATTTTTATGAGTTGGTCTGACTTATCTATTCTTTGACCCACCCTGTTTTCGACAATTGTTTTGCTTATTAAATTCGCATTGTGCAATTCTCCAAATTCTCTGATAATCGACGTAAGTCTATTTTCATCATAAGAATTAAGTATTTCGGCAGCTGAAACCTTCGCTCTGCTGTTCATCCGCATATCCAAATCAACACCTGTTTTAAATGAAAAACCTCTTGCCACTTTATCAACCTGATTGAAAGAAATCCCCAAATCTGCTATTATTCCATCTACTTTGTCTATCTTATAATATTTTAAAAAATTCTTTACATACCTGAAATTACTATGCACAAGTGTTAATCTCTTATCTTCAAATGCATTTTCAAGTGCTTCTTCGTCCTGATCAAAAGCTATAAGTTTTCCGTTTTTAAGTTTTTTAAGTATTTCAGATGAATGCCCGCCACCACCAAAAGTGACATCAACATACACTCCATCAGCTTTTATATCTAAGGCGTTAATACTTTCGCTCAGTAAAGCCGGAATATGATAAGTTGACATTTCCTTTTGATTGATTATTGGCTTAAAAAATCAATTTTACCAAGGAAATTACTTGCCATTTCGCTAAATTCCTTTTCATTGAATGAAATTGACTCATAATGTTCTTTCGACCAGATTTCAATTTTTTTATCCTGCCCCGACATCCAGATTTCTTTGTCAATTTCGGCTTCAACCAGCAACCGTTTTGGAATTAATAATCTGTTGCTTGAATCAAGTACAAGTTCAGCTGCACCCCTGAAATAATTCCTGAGAAAATTACTGTGCTCCTTGTTATACGGATTCAGTTTTTTTCTTAATTGCTCGTTTTGCGCTTCCCACTCATCAATAGTGTATAAAATCAGGCACTTTTCATAAAGGTCTTTTTTAAGCACAAAAGTATCGCGTGCATTTTCGGGCATCTGCTTTTTAAACGCTGCCGGAAGTAACACACGACCCTTTGGATCTAATCTGCAAATGTAGTCACCTATAAAACTGTGCATTGCCTGCTTTTTTTCTAATTGGTAAAATTAGATAATTTTCTCCAAAATTTGACATTTTTTCCCACTTTTCCCCACTTTTTCCCAAATTATTTCAAAAAAGTTTTCCACATCTTATTAATACGCTGATTGTCAGAACAAAATAAAAACATGTCCGTACGGGTTGAAATATTTTTAAAGCTTAATCAAATCAGAATTATTTTTCAGGTTTGGCGCCTATTTTTTATTGCATTTTTTAGTTTTTGATTAATTTCTTATAATTACAAAAAAAACTTCCTGAATGAAGAAGGGTATAATAAAGAAAAACCAGTTTTTAGATATTGATTTTTCATTTTCCAATAAAAATCCGGGGCTTTATAAGCTTCTTCCTAAGTTTATTATGCGTTACCTAAAAAGAATAATTCACGAAGATGAATTGAATTATATAATTGAAATAAATAAAAATTTATATGGATTGGATTTTGTGGATGCAGCCTTAAAATATTTTAATATTGAAACCAGTATTATTGGTGAAGAAAATCTGCCCAAATCCGGAAGGTTAATTTTTGCCTCAAATCATCCCATTGGAAGCATTGATGGAATGATTTTCTCACAGGTAATGGGCAAATTTTATGGCGAAACCAAATCTGTTGTAAATGATTTGTTATTATCCGTCGAAAATTTAAAATCACTTTTTATAGGTATTAATAAACATGGCAGCAATAGCCGTGAAGGTATTGATGAAATTGACAAGATTTTATCGTCTGATTACCAAATACTTATCTTTCCCGCAGGGTTGGCATCGAGAAAAATAAAAGGAAAAATTGTTGACCTGGAATGGAAAAAAACTTTTATCACAAAATCAGTAAAATATAAAAGGGACATAATTCCTGTTCATTTTTCAGGACAACTTTCAAACTTTTTCTATAATTTTGCAAATCTCAGAAAAGCATTGGGAATAAAATTAAATCTCGAAATGCTTTATTTACCTGATGAAATGTTCAAACAGAAAAACAAAAAGTTTGTGGTAACCTTTGGAAAACCCATTCCTTATCAAACATTCGATAATTCAAAAAATCATTATGAGTGGGCCCAGATTGTAAGAAATCATGTATACAGGATTAAAGATAACTACAATGCAGATCTTGTTATTAGCTAATTAAAAATTAACTATTTAAAATGGTACAACCTGAAATACAGGAAATTATTGAGCCAATTCACCCAAATATCCTGACCGATGAATTAACCCGGGATAAATTCGTTAGAAAAACCAATTATGGAAATAACGAAATTTATATTATAACCCATCAGAATTCACCGAATGTAATGAAAGAAATCGGCAGACTGCGTGAACTTTCATTCAGACTTGCAGGAGGAGGAACCGGCAAAAGTATGGATATTGATGATTTTGATGTGGATGAAAATCCATACAGCCAGCTAATTGTTTGGGAACCTAATGAAAAAGAAATTATTGGCGGATACAGGTTTTTCAATTGTAATAATTTAAAGGTAGAAGATAAAAATTCAATCAAGCTTGCCACTGCGGAATTATTCAATTTTTCAGATACCTTTATAAATGAATATTTAAAGTATAGCATTGAATTGGGACGCTCTTTTGTAAGGCCCGAGTACCAGGCCCGTAATGCAGGAAGAAAAGCCGTATTTGCCCTCGACAATCTGTGGGATGGATTAGGGGCACTTACCATTGATAATCCTTCAATAAAATATTATATTGGTAAAATTACAATGTATCTGCAATTCGATCCGATTGCACGTGATATGATTCTTCATTTCTTTTCGATCTATTTCAAAGACAATGAAAAGCTGATTTATGCCAAAGAAGAATTGGGTTTTACAACCGATAAAGGCATTTTGGATAGCACTTTCTGCGGAAATGACTACGATAAGGATTACAGGTTACTTTCAAAAATTGTCAGAGAACGGAACGAATCCATCCCACCACTTTTTAACTCTTATATGAACCTTTCACCTACAATGAAAGTTTTTGGTACTGCTACAAATCATCATTTTGGAGGGGTTGAAGAAACAGGAATAATGATAACAATTAATGATATATACCAATCAAAAAAACACAGGCACCTTTCAACCTACCACCCTGTAAAAAAGGTGAATCCGAATGGATAATTTATTTACCTGGATATCTGAAGTTTAACTATTAAACATAACTAATAAGCCCTGACACTCCGTCCTTCAATGAAATTAATAAACGAATTATTGGCTACTTTGTTTCCACCAGGCGTAGGATAATTCCCGGTAAAATACCAGTCGCCCAAATCATTTGGACAAGCTTTATGCAAATTTTCTATGGATTGGTAAATGATTACAACATCTGCTTTTGCATCAGAAGGTTTTAGCATTTCGCTGATTTTGGAAGAAATTTGTTTCATTGTAAAAGGTTTATAAATTTCAGTTACATGATTTACAATTTCTTCTTTAGGTAAGTTCTTCTGCGCTGTACATTTTTTATATACCTCATTTATAATATGTTCCTGGCCAGTTTCTTTCAATAGTTCAATTGCAGCTTTAAAAGCAATAAAATCGCCCAATTTTGCCATATCAATACCATAGCAATCAGGATACCTGATTTGCGGGGAGGAAGATACAATAATAATCTTTTTTGGATTCAGCCGGTCAAGTATGCGTAAAATGCTTTTTTTCAATGTAGTACCCCTTACAATTGAATCGTCAATAACTACCAGATTATCAGCATATTCATTAATTGTGCCATAGGTAATATCATAAATATGCTCCACAAGGTCATCACGCCCCTCGTCTTTACTTATAAATGTTCTAAGCTTGGCATCTTTAATAGCAATTTTTTCGACCCTTGTTTTTGGACTCAGAATTTTGTTTATCAATTCTTCGGTTAAATTTTCTTTGTTGGTAATCAGTTCTTTTATTTTCTTTTTACCAAGCTCGGTATCAATTGCACCTACCATGCCATAAAAAGCAGTCTCAGCAGTATTCGGGATATATGAAAAAACTGTATTGTCTAAATCATGGTTAATTTCTTCGAGAATATCAGGTACTATCAATTCCCCCAATTTTTTTCTTTCCTGGTAAATCACTTTATCGCTTCCCCTCGAAAAATAAATATGTTCAAACGAACAGGATTTCTGCTCCCCGGGATCTTTTACAAGCTTTTCTCCAACTTCTCCACTTTTCTTCAGTATCAGAGCATACCCGGGTTTAATCGATGATACACTCTCAAAAGGTACATTCATGACTGTTTGGATAACAGCTCTTTCAGAAGCTACAACAACTATTTCATCATCATAATAATAAAACGCAGGCCGTATACCAGCAGGATCCCGCATTACAAATGCATCACCATGTCCCAGCATTCCAGCTATCGAGTACCCTCCATCCCATTTTTTTGATGATTCTTTTAAAACATTCTGGAGATCAATATTTTCCTCTATTTTCAAACTAATTTCTTTTTTGGTGAACCCCCGGCTTTTAAAAAGATTAAAAAGTGCCTGGTTTTCCTCATCCAGAAAATGACCTAAATTTTCAAGAATAGTAACTGTATCAGAATATTCTTTTGGATGCTGGCCTAAGTTGACCAGTATATTGAAAAGTTCATCAACATTAGTAAGGTTGAAATTTCCGGCCAGTACTAAATTTCTCGATTTCCAATTGTTTTGGCGCATCACGGGATGTACATTTTCAATTTTATTTTTTCCAAAAGTTCCATATCTCAAATGCCCCATGTAAATTTCTCCGGCAAAAGGGATGTGTTCTTTAGCCCAAAAAGGATCTTTAATCCTTTCACTGTCCTTTTCCTGTGTTTTTTTTATGGTTTCCCTTATTTTATCAAAAACATCCTTAATCGGCATATCGTTAATCGACCGCACCCTGTGAATATAATTGGTTCCGGGCAATGTGTTTAGTTTTATATTGGCAACCCCTGCACCATCCTGACCCCTGTTGTGCTGTTTCTCCATTAAAAGGTATAGTTTGTTTAAACCATACATCCATGTCCCATATTTCAACTGGTAATATTCAAGCGGTTTTCTAAGCCTGATAAGTGCAATCCCGCATTCGTGTTTAATCTGGTCGCTCATTTAGTTTGTCTTGTATGCTTAATAGCTAATAATTTGGTGATCTTATTAATTTTCCTTGTTCCTGGATACCAGCTCTATCCTGGCATTTGTATATTCTCCAATAATTTTCTGCCTGAAACTTTCTGCTTCAATCCTGGTTCTAAAATTGCCGACTTGCACCTTAAAATACGGTGAGGGGTATAATAACCTGGCTTCAACTTCAGGATATTTTGCCTTAAAACTGCTTAAGGTGGATTGGGCAACAGCCCTGGAATTTTTACCTGAACCCATATAAATCTGGATTGCCCATGTTTCAATCTCTTTCGGTACCTGAGTTTTAGCTATAATGATATCGTTGAGCTCCGTTGGTTGGTTAATAAAAATTTTTGCCTGGCTGTTATCTTCGCTACTAAAAATACCCAGTTGAGAAATTTCATTCCTGCTGTTCTGGCCAAATGCACTGCCTAACACAAGAAGAAAGCTAAGTAAACCAATAATTCTTTTCACTTCATTTGTATTTAGTTAATTTTCTGATAATTAATTAGTTTTCGTTTTTTTTAGAACAATGCAAAAATAAGTAATTCTTAAAGAAATCCTTAAAAAATAATGCTCCTTAAATTTAACTTCTTACTTTTGCAATTCTTAACTACAAGTAAATGAACGAGAACAATACTTTTAAAAAAACAGATCTTAATACACTTGGAGAATTTGGCTTAATTGACCGGCTCACTAAAAACATAAAAATACACCATAAGGAAACTATTAAAGGTGTTGGCGATGACGCTGCTGTTTTTGATTATGATTCAAACAGGATGGTTGTCACAACGGATTTACTTCTTGAAGGTGTCCATTTTAATCTTGCTTACACTCCGTTAAAACATCTTGGATATAAGGCAGTTACAGTTAATATTTCAGATTTATTAGCAATGAATGCTGTTCCTAAACAAATTCTGGTTTCAATAGCTGTTTCAAATAGGTTTGGGGTTGAAGCGATTGATGAATTGTACAGCGGGATAATTTCTGCCTGCGATGATTACAGGATTGATTTGGCCGGAGGTGATACATCTTCTTCTGTTCAAGGATTAATGATTAGTATTTCGGCATTTGGTGCTGTAACTCCCGAAAAAACTGTTTACCGTTCAGGGGCAAATGATAAGGACATTTTATGTGTTACAGGTAATTTGGGAGCAGCTTATATGGGACTTCAACTGCTCGAAAGGGAAAATAAAATTTTTAAATCCGATCCTTCTGTTCAACCCGATCTTAAAGGTCATGAGTACATTTTACAGAGACAGTTAAGGCCTCTGGCACGCACCGATATTAACGATTTTTTTGATAAAGTAAATCTCGTTCCTACTGCCATGATTGATATTTCTGACGGCTTATCATCTGAAGCTATTCATTTGTGCAGAAATTCGAATAAAGGTTGTATTATTTATGAAGAAAAAATACCTATTGCAGACGAAACTGTAAAAATGGCAGACGAACTAGGAATTGAACCCATTATTTGTGCACTAAACGGTGGAGAGGATTATGAACTTTTATTTGCCATAAAACCAGAAGATTTTGTGAAAATAGAAAACAATACAGAAATTACCCCAATCGGCTATTTTACAAGCGAAAAAGGACAAATGCTACTGGAGCTTAAAAACGGAAAATGCATTCCGTTGAGCGCACAAGGCTGGAATGCATTTTTAAATCAATAGCAAACTTTAACTAACTGGTAGTCATAGCCGTATTTCCTTTCATAATACCCCGTTTAGAATTTCTGACAAAATTTATTATTTCGTCCCTTTCTTCTGATTGTGGTATCTTGGCTTCAATTTCAAGCAGGGCATTTGTATAATTAAAGTTTTTTGAATATATAATTTTATAACTATCAGCCAGTTGTTGAATAATTTCTGAACTAAATTGTCGTCTCCTTAACCCAACAACATTTAACCCAACATATGAAAGTGGCTCATGCGCAGCCATTACAAAGGGTGGAACATCTTTTCGTACGAGTGACCCACCCGAAACCATAACATGACATCCAATACGGCTGAATTGATGCACCAATACCGAACCACTTAAAATGGCATGGTTATCAATAATAACTTCACCGGCTATCTGGCTTGAATTGCCAATAATAATATTGTTCCTAATTTCACAATCATGTGCAATATGCACATAGGCCATCAACAAACAATCATTACCAATCGATGTTTTTCCTCTGGCTTTTGTTCCCCTGTTTATGGTAACACACTCCCTGATTGTAGTGTTATCTCCTATTTCAGCAGTTGTTTCCTCTCCAACAAATTTAAGGTCCTGGGGGATGGCAGATATAACAGCTCCGGGGAAAATCCTGCAGTTCTTGCCTATCCGGGCACCTTCCATTATGGTAACATTTGAGCCAATCCAGGTTCCTTCACCTATTTCAACATTTTTACTGATTGATGCAAAGGGATCAATTTTTACATTGTTTGCAATTTTAGCTTCAGGATGTATAAAGGCAAGCGAATGAATCATGATTTATTTTTCTTTAGAAATTTGGGCCATAAATTCTCCTTCTGCTACAAGATGTTCACCAACAAAGGCCTGACCCTTCATGTTTGCAATTCCCCTGCGGATGGGAGAAGTTAATTCCAGCTTAAATATCAGGGAGTCGCCTGGTGAAACTTTTCTTTTAAATTTAACCTTGTCCATTTTCATAAAATAGGTAAGATAGTTCTCAGGATCGGGTACAGTGCTCAAAACAAGTATTCCCCCAACCTGTGCCATAGCCTCAATAATTAAAACACCTGGCATAACAGGCTCTTCCGGGAAATGACCTACAAAAAAAGACTCATTCATTGTTACATTTTTCAGGCCAATAACCTCCAGGCTGTCGAGCTTTAAAATTTTATCCACAAGTAAAAATGGCGGACGATGTGGTAAAATATTCCTAATCTGGTTAATGGTTAAAACAGATTGTGAATTTGGATCATATAAAGGAGGATTATTTTTTGATCTTACTTTTTTTAATGTGCGCTTAATCTTTTTGGCAAATTCAACATTTGAAGCGTGACCGGGCCTGGTGGCCAGAATTTTGCCTTTAATGGGTGCACCAACCAATGCCAAATCACCCAATAAGTCAAGTAATTTATGCCTGGCAGGTTCATTTGGAAAAATAAGGTCCTCGTTGTTAAGTATCCCCCGGGATTTTACTGGTACCCTTGGTTTATTAAAAATATCTGCCAAACGGTTTAATTCTTCCTGTGTTGTTTCCTTTTCAATGATAACAATTGCATTATCAAGGCTTCCCCCCTTAATAAGATTATTTTTTAAAAGAAACTCCAATTCTCTCAAAAATACAAATGTTTTACATCCTGCAATTTCTTCTTTATATTCATTAAGTGAATTCAGGGTTGCATACTGGTTCCCCAGTACCGATGAATTATAGTCTATCATTACATTCAAACTAAAATTATCATCGGGGAAAGTCATCAATTCTATTCCGTTTTCCTCATCAGAATAATTGATATTGTTTGTGACTATAAAAAATTCTTTATTTGCCTCCTGTTCAATAATTTCAGCTTTTAATAAGGCATCAACATAAGGTTTTGCACTTCCATCTAATATAGGGGTCTCCGGTGCATTTATCTCAATTAACAGGTTATCAACGCCCATACCATATGCAGCGGATAACACATGTTCAATTGTACCTACCCTGGCTCCATTTTCCGAAACAACAGTGCTCCTTGATGTATCAACTACGTTTTCTACAACTGCCCTTATTGTTGGTTTATTTTCAAGGTCAACCCTTTGAAAAACATAACCATGGTTTTCGGGTGCAGGTTTAAAAGTTATTTCGACGTTAAGACCGGTATGCAATCCAATTCCACTTAAGCTTACAGGCTTTTTAATCGTTTTTTGTTTTTCTGCCATTTTAAAATACTTTTTACTTTTAATTCTTTATTTCTTCAAATCTTTCTTTAACTCTGCAATTTCTTTTTTAAGCTGCAAAATTTCCTGTCTTAATTCCGGCAATAGCTTGAATACTATTGAAGATTTTTGAAAATTCATCAGGCTTATAGCTGGTGTTCCCTGCATAGCAACACCCTTTTCTTTAATTCCCGATTGGATTCCTGACTGTGCTCCTATTTTAACTTCATCTGCAATTTGAATATGTCCGACAAAACCAACCTGACCGCCAATAAGGCAATTTTTACCAATTTTTGTAGATCCTGAAATTCCGGTCTGGGCAGCAATAAATGTCCTTTCTCCCACTTCTACATTATGCGCTACCTGGATTAAATTGTCAAGTTTTGCCCCTTTCCTGATTATAGTTGAACCCATAGTAGCCCTGTCGATGGTTGTATTTGATCCAATTTCAACATTATCTTCTACAATAACATTGCCCAATTGAGGAACCTTTTTATGCTCGTCGTTCGTCTGGGGTGCAAAACCAAACCCGTCGGCCCCAATTACTACGCCCGAATGGATAACACAATCTTTACCGACTTTTGAATCTTCATAAATTTTAACTCCTGAATAAATAACAGTATTTTCATCAATAGTCACACCTTCGCCAATAAATACCTGTGGGTAAATTTTTACATTGTCCCCTATTTTAGCATTTTTTGATATTACACTAAACGCACCAATATAAATATTCTTACCTAACAGGGCGGATTTGTCTATACTTGTAAGTTGGTCTATACCAACAAGTTCTGTTTTATTGCTTTGGTAAAGTTCAAGTAAGCTTGCAAAAGCTTTATAAGCATCATTAACCCTGATAAGGGTACAATTCACGGGCCTGGCCAGCTTTTGATCGTGATTTATAATTACTACTGATGAATTTGTGGTATACAGATGGTTTTCATATTTTGGATTTGCCAGAAATGACAATGTCCCATCTGTTCCTTCTTCAATTTTGGAAACGCCTGTAACTTCAACTTCTGCATCGCCCTCAACAAGACCTCCAAGAATTTCTGCAATTTTATGTGCTGTAAATCTCATTAAAAAAAATTTTTGCAAAACTAATAATAATTCATTATTTATTTATTTTTTTCTTATTGTACAATTATATTTTAAGTTTAATCACAGCTTTATAACCTTTAAAACCAGACTAGAAAACTTTTGGATAGCATACAAAATATTTCTCTACTGGCTTAGAAAGTGCCGAAATATTTGAAACATCTGATGCAATGGCAATATCTTCTACCATCCCGTTTTTTAATAAAATATTTATTCTTTCGTCAAGATTTTTACTGTACGCATTGTTTTTTATAGTGTCGGTAATCAGATAATATTTCTCTTCATTTTCAGTGAAATTAAAATAATTCCGAAGTTCATTTTTTAATTCATCCATTTTTTGCGGATGAAAGGGTTTGCTTTGAATTTCCACCTTGTACAAATTTCTGTTAACAAGGCTTTTACTTAAAAACGATAATATTTTATCCTTCGCGAATTGCCATTCTTTAATGCAGGTAATAATATCATAATCATCCAGTTTTGAAAACTCTTCAAGCGGGATGCTGTTTTCAATAATTTTGTCCAGCGCGTTAGCATCCTTTATCGAATTTGAAAAGAAAAACTTCAACGCAGGGGTAAGGAATAACTCAACTCCCGATTGAAATACAAACCGGGCACGCTGAATAAGTTTTATCAACATTTGCTCTGAAGAAATAACCGTTTTATGCAAATAAACCTGCCAATACATTAGTCGTCTAGCAATTAAAAATTTCTCAATTGAGTAAATGCCTTTTTCCTCAATAACAAGTTCATTGTCAACAATATTCAACATTTTTATTATCCTTTCTGAACCAATAACCCCTTCAGAAACCCCGGTGTAAAAGCTGTCTCGTCGCAAATAATCAAGTCTGTCCATATCGAGCTGACTCGATACCAGCTGGTGAAGAAATTTTTTCTCATACGTTCCGGTAAATACCTCAATACCAGTATTCAACTTGCCCGAAAACTCAGTATTAAGTTGCTTCATAAAACTTAAAGAAACTGTTTCGTGCGGGACATTTTTAAAAAAACTACTTTCGAGTGTATGAGAAAATGGACCGTGCCCAATATCATGTAACAATATAGCAATCAATGAGGCTTCGGCCTCTTCATCTGTAATATCATGCCCTTTTTGTCTTAAAATATTTATGGCCTCTTTCATTAAATGAGCCGCCCCTAAAACATGCTGAAACCTGGTGTGCATTGCCCCCGGATAAACATAGTAAGTAAGTCCGAGCTGCTTAATTCTTCTTAATCTTTGAAACAATGGATGACTTATGATATCAAACATTAATTCTGATGGAATCTGAATAAAACCGTAGATTGGATCGTTTATTATTTTCCTTTTGTTTTGCATTTGATTTCTAAATCATTACATACCAATAAAAACCGGACAAAGTATAGGCCTAATTTAATTTTAAAATCAGATTTGTAAATTAAGAAATTAATTTCCTGATAAAAATGCTTCTATTAATTTATAATCAATTGTTTTGAACCTATAGATAAAGATTTATTGTTTTCAGAAAAGAATTTTTTCCTTGCCAAAATGTTGAATTGCTCCGAATTATTCATATATGAAAACCCGTTTTAATCCAGATTTTTACAATTATTTATTTTTCAACAATTTAATTATCCTTTTATCAAACTTAATATTTATTATTGAGCATGCAACTTTTTATTGACAAAATGTTCAAAAAAGTAGTTTTTTTAAGTTATAATTTTGAGTATTAAGTATTATTGCCTAATTTCGCAAACGAGATGAAAGTTTAAAAAGGGGACTGGAGTCCCCTATTTTATTAGATTTTTAATGATCAAAAAGGATGAAATTTATAAAATTGTCAGCCAAAACATTTCGGGAAGTGAAATAACAATTGTTGACATTCAGGTTGGGAATTCTAACAACATCAGAATTGTACTCGACGCATTAAAAGGGGTTAATATTGAGGATTGTGTTAAAATCAACCGGCTGATTGAAAGTAATTTCAACCGGGATACAGAAGATTATCAACTCGAAGTTTCATCTTACAGTATTAGCGATCCATTTATAATACCGCTTCATTATATAAAAAATTTGGACCGACAGGTTGAGATACAATTGAAAAATGGACGGTTAATTAAAGGACTATTGAAAAAAGTTACTTTTGATGAAAATGGTGTTAATATAATTGGTATAGAATTATCAAACAAAAAGAAAATTAAGGAAGAAGGTAAAAAGAAAAAAATAGAAATTGAAGAACTAACAAAAGTTGATTATAGCGAAATTCAAAAGGCTAAATTACAGTCAGTTTTTTAAATTTTACTTCAAAATAGTATAACGATGGAAAATTTAAATTTAATAGAAACTTTTTCGGAATTCAAGGAATTAAAAAACATTGACAGGGCTACCATGATGAGTGTACTTGAAGATGTTTTTCGTAATATGCTTTTAAAAAAATTTGGTTCAAACGACAATTTTGATATTATCATTAATACTGACAAAGGTGATTTTGAAATATGGCGAAACAGGGAAGTTGTAGAAGATGGACTGGTAACGGATCCTAACTTTCAGATTTCGATTTCAGAAGCCAAAAATATTGATTCTGATTATGAAGTTGGAGAAGAAGTAACAGATGAAGTAAAACTTATTGATTTCGGTCGTAGGGCAATAGTTGCCTTGCGTCAGAATCTTACCTCAAGAATTCTTGAACTTGAAAAAGACAATGTTTACCTTAAATATAAAGATAAAATAGGCGAAATTGTAACAGGGGAAGTTTACCAGGTATGGAAAAAAGAAATATTGGTACTCGATGACGAAGGAAATGAGCTGATTATGCCCAAACAAGAACAGATACCTTCTGATTATTACAGAAAAGGAGATAATTTACGCGCCGTTGTTTCAAGGGTTGAAATGAAAAACAACAATCCCGTTATTATTTTATCAAGAACAGCACCTTCTTTTTTAGAAAGACTGTTTGAACTTGAAGTACCTGAGATTTATGATGGATTAATCACCATTAAAAAAATTGTCAGGGTTGCCGGCGAAAGGGCCAAGGTTGCAGTTGAATCTTACGACGACAGAATTGATCCGGTTGGCGCCTGTGTTGGAATGAAAGGATCAAGAATTCATGGAATTGTAAGAGAATTAAGAAATGAAAATATCGATGTAATAAATTTCACCAATAATACACAACTCTATATTACCCGATCTTTAAGTCCGGCCAGGATTAATTCCATAAAACTTGAAGAACAAAAGAAAAAAGCTGAAGTTTATCTGGATCCTGAAGAAGTTTCAAAAGCTATAGGTAAAGGCGGCCTGAATATTAAACTAGCCGGAATGCTTACAGGATACGAAATTGAAGTTTACCGGGATGTTAATGAAGAAGATGAAGATGTAGATATTTCGGAATTTGTTGATGAAATCGATCAATGGGTAATTGACGAACTAAAAGCCATTGGTTGTGATACAGCAAAGAGTGTGCTTGGTTTATCAGTGGACGAACTTGTAAAACGTACTGACCTTGAAGAAGAAACTATAAGGGAAGTCCGGAGCATTTTAAAAGCTGAATTTGAGTAATTTTAAAAGTAGACTTAAGTCCATCTTTGAAATTATTTTTAGGTTGACTTATAAACAGTAATCAATATTATGTCAGTTACAGAAACAAAAAGATTAAGCAAGGTAGCCAGGGAGTTTAATGTTGGGATATCAACCATTATTGATTTTCTGCACAAAAAAGGAATTAAGATTGAAGAAAACCCTAATGCAAAAGTTTCCCCGGAATGTTACGACCTTCTTATCCAGGAGTATAGTAAAGATATTGAGATAAAAAAAGAAAAAGAAAAGGTTACCCTTAGAACCCTTAAAACCAGAAAAGAATCAGTTGTACTTGATGAAATTGATACTGAGGATGATGAAACAGCAGAGCGGGACAAAGTTATTATTGTTAAAGATTCTACAGGTAAAGTAGTTGATATTGACTCAAAACTTCATATTCCAAAAGATAAAATACAGAAAAAAGAAGAACCCGATACCATTATTACAGAAAAAAAAGAACCCTCAATCAAGATTATTGGTAAGATAGAACTCGAAAAGAAAATAGAAAAGAAAGATAAAAAAGAAGAAGTTCAGAAAGTTGATAAAATTGAGAAATCCAAACCCGAAAAAGAAGAGATTAAAGTAACTGAACAAACTGTAATAAATCAAAAAGAAATACTTGAAGAAGTTATAATACCTGAACCGGAAAAAGAAGTAATTGAAGAACCGGAAAGAACGGAAAGCGAAGTAAAAGTAGTTGGTAAAATTGATTTGAGTTCCATTAACCAGAGAACCAGGCCCAAACGTAAAACAAAAGAGGAGAAAAAAGACGAAAGGGTAAAAAAAGAAAAGGAAAAGAAAGAACAATCCATAAAAGAAAAATCAGAGAAAATTTTATCTGAAAAAATACTTGAATCGGAAAAGGAATTTGAAACACAATTAGAATCAAATTCTGAATTAATCGACAACGTAGACTTTTTAAAAACAAAAGTAGAGCGCTTAACCGGTCCTACTGTTTTAGGTAAAATTGAATTACCCGATAAAAAGTTAATTGCTTCTAGTAGCGATAAACAAAAGAAAACAAGAAAGAAAAAAAGAAGAAGAATCTCAAAAGAACCTGTTCTTGCAGAAATTGGAGCACCTGAATTAAATAAGACTAAAGAAAGAACAACTCTTCAAAGCCCTCTTAAAAAACTCAAAAGGCATACTAAGCAAGAAGTAGACGAGGATGAAGTTCAGAAACAAATAAAAGAAACTCTATCCCGACTTACCTCTAAAGGAAAAAGTAAGGGTGTAAAACATCGGAGGGAAAAACGCGAGGAAATAAGAACCAAACAGCAAGCCAAACTCGATGAAATTGCAAAAGATTCAAATATAATTAAAGTAACAGAATTTGTTACGGCAAATGAATTGGCTGGAATGATGAACATGTCAGTGAATAATATTATTCAGGCATGTATGAGTCTTGGCATGTTTGTATCTATAAACCAAAGACTTGATGCTGAAACCATTAGCCTGGTTGCAGAAGAATTCGGATACAGGGTTGAATTTGTAAGTGTTGAATTACAGGAAGCAATTGCCGAAGAAGTGGATAAAGACGAGGATCTCAAATACAGGCCTCCAATTGTTACAGTAATGGGCCATGTGGATCATGGAAAAACATCGTTACTTGATTACATAAGAAATACAAATATTATTGCAGGTGAAGCCGGTGGTATTACACAACATATTGGTGCATACAATGTTACATTAAAAGACGGTAAAAGAATTACCTTCCTTGACACACCCGGACATGAAGCATTTACGGCAATGAGGGCACGCGGGGCACAGGTAACTGATCTTGCAATTATTGTAGTGGCCGCTGACGACAGGGTAATGCCTCAAACGGTTGAGGCAATTAATCACGCTATGGCTGCAGGGGTTCCTATCCTTTTTGCTATAAATAAAATTGACAAACCCAATGCAAATCCTGATAAAATAAAAGAAGAACTGGCCAATATGAATTTTCTTGTTGAAGAATGGGGAGGAAAGTACCAATCAAAGGATATCTCGGCCAAAATAGGTACAAATGTTGATTCCCTTATGGAAGAAGTATTCCTGGCAGCAGAAATTTTAGAATTAAAAGCAAATCCTGACAAAAATGCAACAGGTACAGTAATTGAATCATCGCTGGATAAAGGGAGGGGATTCGTATCAACGGTTTTGATAAGCAATGGTACCCTTAGAGTAGGGGATATCGTTCTTGCCGGTTCATATTTCGGAAAAGTAAAAGCAATTTACAACGAAAGAAATAATCGTATTGATAAAATTGGCCCCTCAGAACCAGGTGTTATATTAGGTTTAAATGGAGCTCCAAAAGCAGGCGATAATCTTAACGTGATGGAGGCTGAACGTGAAGCAAGAGAAATAGCCACAAAAAGAGAACAATTACAGAGAGAACAAAATCTTCGGACCACAAAACATATTACCCTTGATGAAATTGGCCGCAGGCTTGCCATTGGTAATTTCCAGGAACTTAATATTATTGTTAAAGGTGACGTTGATGGTTCAATAGAAGCGCTATCTGACAGTTTACTAAAACTTTCAACCGAAGAAGTACAGGTAAATATTATCCATAAAGCGGTGGGACAGATTGCAGAAACGGATGTTATGCTGGCAGCAGCTTCTGATGCCGTTATTGTTGGATTCCAGGTAAGGCCTTCGATTAGTGCAAGAAAACTTGCAGAAAAAGATGGAATTGAAATCCGCTTATATTCAATTATTTACGATGCTATTAACGAAATCAAGGATTCAATTTCCGGTATGCTTTCGCCCATTACAAAAGAAGAAATTACTGCAATGGTTGAAGTACTCGAAGTATTTAAAATTACGAAAGTAGGAACCATTGCCGGATGTATGGTTCGTGAAGGAAAAATAGTAAGGAATTCGAAAGTACGGTTAATCCGCGATGGTATTGTGGTTTATACCGGTATTTTAGGTACCCTTAAACGATTTAAAGATGACGTGAAGGAAGTCTCCAAAGGATTTGAATGTGGCCTGGGTATTGAAAAATTCAGCGATATTAAAGTTGGAGATGTAGTGGAGGCTTATGATATTGTAGAAATCAAACGTACGTAACGGTTCCTGATTTTTAATCATAAAAGCAGCTTAAGGGCTGCTTTTTTATTGCCATAAATGGTTGAAATTAATTACGCCTACCTAAGCCAATAAACTTTACAAATGACCAATTCCAGTTTCAAAGTACCGGTTTGAGAAATATTGGATAGTATATCATGCATCCTATTCTATGATATTTGGGCAAATCATATTAATACCATGATAAAACCAGGGAAAGAAACTGATAGATATTGAAAAAAAAAGAGGGGAACACCCTCTTTTTTAATTCTTTCTATTTTTTAAGTATTAGTTTAAATACTTTAACTATTTGTTCTTTACGAAGTTCAACAAAATAAACCCCATCTGATAAATTATCCAGTTTTACTTCTGTTTTTCTGCCTACAGATTTTAACTGTTTTATAAGTTTACCATCCATATCGCGGATTGAAATATCAAAATTTTCAATATTATTCTGGTTTTCGATAAAGAATATCCCTTTACTTGGATTCGGATAAATTCCTGTATTTTCAAAACTTTGATTTTCAAAACCTGTTGTACTCTTAATTGTAAGTTTATAATCATCAGTAACAAACAAACCATATTTATCAGTTGCTTTAACAACAATGTTCAAATCGCCCGGGTATTGAGCAATTCCTGAAATTGAACTGCTTTCAGAATTAAACATTAACCAGGCAGGAAGTTCGCTTCCATCCAAAAGTTGCAGGGAAATAGTAAGAGAATCATTCAAGTCTACATCAGCAAATATATTCCCTGGTATAATATAAGAATATAATTCATTTTCATTCACTTCCTGGTCGGGTATTGAATTTTGCAATATTGGTACATGGTTTACATTTAATACAGTGACAGTAAATGAAACTTCAGTTTTTGCATTTAAAATATCGGTACCCACCAATCTGACTGTAAAAGTACCCAGATTGTTGGCTGACGGTGTACCGTTAAAAGTCCCTGATTTAACATCATAACTCAGCCATGCCGGAAACTCAGCATTAACGGAAACTGTATCGCCTAAATCCTCATCTGAGAAACTTACATTGGCAGTATAATTAAAATTATCTCCTACATAAATAGTTTGATTTTCTAAACTACCATTGGCAACCGGCTGGTGATTTTCGTTGAAGTGCAAAGCAAACCTGGTAGTATTATTCTCAACATTTTGATTAAATGTATAATTGTTGGTATTTCTAATGTTTACAAGATTTCCGGGATTAACAACCTTGTCTTCGAGATAAACATGTACATTTTTAAATGAATTTTCCAGGAAATGAATGGTATGTTCACCAGCTGTTCCTGCGTAAACACACAATGGAATTATTTTGCCGGCGCTCACTTCTTCCATTGAGTTAATCGCAAAAAGATTAGTTTGACCCGGATTTTCAGTGTAGATCTGTGGTTTTGTTTTATCCCAGGCAAACATTTTATATGCATCGTATTTGGAATCATGTCCATCGGTAACTCCTGATTCTGAAGGCAATGTCCTTACAAGAGCTTCATCGCTGTATCCATTCTGCGAGATCTGGATCCTTAAAATGTTATTGGTTGCAACAGCACTTTTGTAAAAGGCCTGCGAACTGTGCGTCCTGTCAGAATTCCTTAAAGTAAATGTACCTGATGTTGTGGCTTTTACCATAAATCCCTGTCCGGCAGGAATATACTTTGTAGCCGAATTCACTGAAAGGCCAATTCCTGAATAATTATCAACACCATAATAAGCATATTTGTCCTGCGTATCATCATAAATGTATACTACATTTTCAACATTGGTTTTATCTACCAAATCCCAGTCAATGGCACTGGTGTATGGATTTCCAACAAGGTTCCATCCATCAAAATAATTCCAGCCCTGAGTAATCCCATTTCCAATTGGATTTCCGGTATGATTGGTATAAGAAATATTAAATACTTTATTTCCGGTAAATAAATTTCCACCTGTCTGGACATAAGTTTTATCAGCCATATGATACCTGTTAAACATCAAGCCTTTATCTGTTCTGAGGTTGGTTGAATTATATTCTGCAGTCCATCCTGTTGTGCCATAAACGGTTGTGGCATTCCAGTAATCCATATTCGGTTCATTGCTTGAATATAAATTCTTGTTGGTGCTTGCCCCTTCGGCTGTAAATGTTGTGGTAGGAACCTGTGATAAAGAAGGGAAAATCAAATGCCAATTGTTACCAGTAATAAATCTTTCCACAGTAACAGTGCCGGTCTGGTTAATTGTACCATTGTCAATTACTGAAGCCGTTCCGGTATTGTCAGATTTCAGAATTAAAGTACCGGTTACTGTAAGTGGTCCACTTAATGTAATTTTAGAACCAGATGAAACTGAAACCGTACTTCCTAAAGCTACTGTTACATTATTCAAAGTGAGCACTGATGCCGGACCGGTTAAAGTTTGTGTGGTACCTGCAAAATTAATAGTACCATTACCATGGTTAAAAGTTCCATTTACAGTAAAATTACCTGCAATATCCATATTACCGGCAGGGGCAGTTAAGGTACCATTAACTATCAAATTTCCAAATGCATTCGTACTGCTTCCCGAAATTGTTGTGGTTCCAGCCATTGTAACTGTTGAAGTATTTGAAAGTGTGAAGGTTCCATTGTTAATTAAGTCTCCATAAATATCTAACCCATTTGAGCCTGTAATTGTTAAAGTTGCACCATTTGAAATGGTTAAACCATGACATACTGCTCCTAAAGCAGAAATAGAAGGCATATAAGTAGCACCTGCCGAAATAACCACATCAGAAGTGCTTAAAGGTATTCCGGGACATGTCCAGTTTCTGGCATCAAACCAATCAGTGCTGGTTCCTCCCAGCCATGTACCTCTCGGATTTACCGTTATTGCGACCGTCCTTGCGGTACTTGTACCACAGCCATTTGTGGCAGTAACTATCACATTTCCACTGGTAGCAGTACTATTAAAAGCATACGATGCAGAATTTATACTGCTGCTGGTAATTGTAGCACCACTTCCTGAATACGTCCAATTGTAAGTAACTCCCGCTATATTAGGAACAGTGTATAAATTTCCTGAAGATTCAGCGCATACAGGTGTAGGTGCAGCTGTAAAGTTCGATGGTTGGGCAGGTGCAATATTAAATGCAATTTGCACATCATCTGATGATGTACAAGTAGAATTACTTATTGTCCATCTTAAATTATAAACCTCATCAAGTATTCCTGTAAATACAGAAGTAGCTGAATTGGCATTGACTATCGTTCCTCCTGATCCACTTAAAATAGTCCATGCTCCGGTATAAGGTGATGCGCTATTTCCGGTAAGGTTCGTTCCTGATAATCCACATAAAGATTGATCGGATCCTGCATTTGCTGTGGTTGGATTTGTATAAGCATTTACTGCAGTTGCGTCAACAATTCCATCTAAAGTACTATTGTTGTATTTAAAACCTGTTAATTGGTATGCTCCCTGCGAGGGCGTAGGCAAAACGAAAGGAAGGGCCGTAACCACTATTGGTGTCTGTGCCACTCCATCTATAGTGTAATAAATTGTATAATTCAAACTAATAGCCGTGAAAGAAGTGAAGACTACGGGTATTCCGGCATTTCCGCAAACCGGTCCGGTAGGTGCCAGTCTGGCACTTGGCTTAGTTGTTGTAATGCTGGCAGTAGTGAAATTCTTTTGGGTTGTAGAGAACGAAACATCATTGGTGGTGCTTACTTCGCCTACCGCTAGACTTCCGGTAGCAGTTGATACAATCTGATTCCAGAAAGCTCCGTCATAATCTGCTACTCTCATATCAATTAATCCGTTCTGGGTCATTGCAGCAGTAAGATTACTTTGTGCATCCCACCCAATGCTAACTTTGCCATTTACAGCAGAAGTTGCAGTTACGCCCCAGTATTCTAAAGTATTGGTTGCTACAAGAGGTGAATTTAAGCTAGTTGCAGTAGTGTTTGGTGTAAAGTATTCTGAAGTCCAATACATTGTGCTTCCGGCACTTGACGTCAGCGTAAAGTTATGGCCCTTTGTTGAACTTTTACCAATTGGATAAAGGAAACTTTCACCATTCACAATCTGTTTTATTAGTGGCCCATTTATATATGAAGTAGTACTTCCACCATTGGGCACTACAGCTGTATTTGAAGTATTTACAATAGTAAGCGTATTAGTAACTGAAGTATTTATATTACCATTTGTCAGAAGCAGATTGTTCTTAACCTGAATATTTCCATTCAATCCAATTGTTAATCCGGCAGAATTGTTTATTTCAAGGTTATTGAAAGCATTTGTACCGGTAAAATCACCTGTTGGCCCTCCAATAGTTTGCAAAGAGGTTCCGGCAAAAGTAACGGTAGAAGCCGGCGCATTTCCGGTACCACTTAAAAAAGCACCTGAATTATAAATCTCCATGGAACCACCAATTGTAAACTTTTTATTGTTAACTGAATTATCAAGTGTTGGCCCATCTATTACCAGCCTGTTACAAATAGTCAAATCTTTATTATAAAGAATTCTTAAACCAGAACCCGAAAAAACAAGATTTGGCACACTATTGTAAAGACTGGCTATATTTGTATAGTTGCCAACTCCGCCATATTCAAGGGTATTGTCTGTACCACAATCGAGAAATTCAGTATAATTGCCAGCTGGAAGGTTACCACTCTCAAGATAGATGGTTCCGGTTGTTCCATCAACAGCACCAAGATTATGTCCGTAAGTGGGGGAAACCAGCTTAAGCTCCCCGTTAACTGTCAATCTATAAGAAGAACAATAATTAGTAGAGGTAGTAACCACATGCTCTACAATTACAATGGCACCATTCGGGCCACCGGCAGGGCAAGGGGGTGCCGTACCTACAGGGGTCCAAATATTTACATCATTCCAGTTACCATCTGAATTAGAAACATAGGAGGGAACCTGGTCAGGAATTGCTGTTTTGCTTCCTGCTGTATAATCCGCACTCAGATTACTGCTTCCACCCGAAGTGAAGGTAATTCTGTTTGTTGATTCATTAACATTATCAGTGGCCGGACCAGCATTTGCTTTATACCAGTAATCACCCGGTAATTCAAGCCTTGCGGCAACATATTCACTTTCAATACCTTTAACATCAACCTGGTTGTAATCTAAATAAAGATTTCCAGTAAATCCTGAAATTCCTGAACTTTCTATTTTCCAATAATAATTCAGAACACTGTCGGAATAAGTTACAGTAGGATGGTAGGCATTAATCGGCACTACACTAATTGAACCTACTGTGCCATTTGCGTTAATACTATAGGTAGCCGGTGTATATTTACTACTTACTCCAACAGGAAAAGTAAAACTAGTCAGTGAAGTAATAACCGGGAAAAATTTTCTCACACCCAGATTACTGGCAACACCATCCGATTTAATCATGGTGGTATTGCTGAAAGTACCACCCTGAATTAAACTGTTTTGGCTCAAGGTCAACATATACTGGTTTATATCGAGGATACCAGATGTTAAAACTAAGTTATTCTGTAATGATATACTGTTATTTAACCTTGCTCCATTGGTGTTATTCAGCTCAAGTCTGCCATAGGCCCCTGCTCCCGATATTTGTTGTTGAGAAGTTCCTGAAAGCCTGATTCCACCTGTGTTGTTATCATCTGTATAAGAACCATTGTTTACAAGGTTGCCGGTTAAACTCAGCCTGTAGGATGAAAGTGCCAGATTTCCTGAACTGATAGTAAGGTTTCTGTTGACTGAAAAATTAGAATTTACGGATAATGAAGAAATTGGGGCTACTTCCAGGTCATAGAAATTGGTTACCGCAGTTCCACTTATTGTTTGTGTATTCCCACTGAACTTTGTCAGATTTGTCCCGTAATTATAAGCCCCATTATTGGTTAGATTACCATTAATAGTTACATTCAGGTTATTGGAATTGAAAACACTATAAGTAGCATTGCTGATGGTAAGGTTGCCCCCTAAAACTAATGGATTGATATTTAGCCCGAGGGTTGCAATCCTGGCTGTTGCAGCCGTTTTTCCGGTAACTGTTACATTAAATAATGGAACTGAAGCATCGAGCAGGTAATTTTGTGCTGCATCAATTGTTGTTGTTGCTACCGGCGAGAAAACGATGGTTCCTCCGGTAACTGTTGAACTTTCGGGTCTTAAATAAACGTCTCCAAAGGTTGTACCACCTCCACGAACTATACTCAGTGTTCCGCCTGACATATTAAAGGCACTTCCTGAATTCAAAACTTCAAGTTTGGCTTTGGTTGCCAATGCATTGTTCCCATAAATGGTAACATTTCCACCGCTTTGTGTATATTTTAAAATACCATTGGTTGTAGATGAAGCCCTTCTGATTTGTCCATTAACAAAAAGATTACCCCCCGAAACTTCTATTTCTGAATTACCACCACCAGAATACTCTATATCAGCATTGTTGGCTGTATTTCCACTGGGGCCAATGTAAACATTTCCATTCATCACAGTTAATTTACCATTCAAATAAACAGTTTCAGTTGTTGCATTGTTTGATAAATAAACATTTGAAGCAGTATTTAATGTTAAACCTGCAGTGGGAGGAATTGTGAAATCTGTAGTAGTTGATATCGTAAAATTACCTGTACGTTGATAGATAAAGGTACCGTTTTGCAAGGTTAACCAATTGTCGGCAGGAGTAGTTGTTTGTGTTCCGCCTATATTACAGGTTAAGGTTGTAGTTTGTGAACTTCCTTTATTAACAGTAACTCTTGAGAAAACTGTATAAGGATCCTGGCCGGTGTTTGTATTGGTGATTAATTCATCCGTATTTCCAAAAAAGGTTAACGGAATATTTGTGAAATTTGCTCCCCTGTAATCATTTGGAGCGCCTGCTGGTACTAGTGAATTGTTTATTAAGCTTCCACCTATTGAAATGCTCTGATTGGTCGCTGATCCATAAACTCGCAACCCAGCTGGCTGATTAATAAATAAATCACCATAGATTACAAAATTTTGTGCCAGGGCGCCGTTACCATACCATATTAAAGCACCACCTTCTATTCTTAAATCACCCTGAATTGTTATTGTTTTGGCTACCACAGCTGTTGGGGCGGTTGGATAAGCAGTATTCCAGGTTGGACAGAACCACGAATCTGAATTCTGGCCTCTGGTTAGCAAGTTTCCATAAATGGTAAGGTTATTATTGGGGAAAATAATATTTGACCCGCCTAATGGAGAAAGTATCAAATTACCATAGCTAACAACTCCATTAGGAAGCCAGTATGTTGTTCCAGCTGCTGGATTGGTTGAATACAATTCTGTTGTTCCTAAATTTTTATTGTAATCAGTAAAGTCACCTGAAGGAAAAGTAAATGTACTTCCACTAGTCCATGAAGTTGTTAACCTGAAATTTCCATTGCCATTTGCATGAGTTAAAACCATTCCAAAATTGCAATTTGGATTATATCCAATATCAAGGGCAGAACCCACTTCAATTTGAAGACTGGCACAACTTCTGACATCGGTATTTGGAGTTGTATTATTTGTTGCTAAATAAACTGAATCCAATCCTCCAATTATCACTATATCATTGGCTCCCGGAACTGCTCCTCCGGTATCAGCTGAACCTGCATGGCTTGTAAAAGACCAGTTGTTTGAATTGCTCCAAAGACCGCTTCCGGCAGAGGCTCCATTTATTCGGCTATAAAAAACCCTTACTGTACCAAATGCTGTAGCAGGGCCGGCAGTATAATCTGCGTCAATTGTATTCCTGCTATCGCCAGTGGTAGTCCAGTCTACAAATGTATTTGTTGTTGTATTGATTGGCGGATCAGCAGCCGTACCATTGTTCCATGTAGAAGTAGTCCTGTTGTATAAAGTAGGTATAAAGCTAGCATCGCCGGCCACAGGTTCATCTGAATTATCATAAATAAACTGATGTGTTACGGAATTCGCAACAATTCCTGTAAACCCCGATGATTTTATCCGCCAGAAATAAGAAAGGCTATTTCCACCAGGTGTATCAGTAGTTGATGGATGTTCATAGCCAACCGGATTCACAGTAATTGAACCGTAAGTTGCCGGTGCTGATGTAAAACCTAAAGTAGCAGGAGCATAAACCGGTGCGGTAGTATGTCTTGTTGAAGTGCTTCCAACAGGAAATAAAAATGGTGTGATTGAAGAATATACTTTCGTCACACCTCCATCACCTGCATTTCCGGCTGTTTGTATATATCTTGAAGAACTATAATTTGCTATAGATGCAGAGGCGTTCAACTTTAAATTGTAGGTACTGATATTAAATAATTTATCATTCGAAAATGTAAGCACACCATCAATGGTTGTGTTGTCAACCAACGATATTGGCGCTGCAGCTGCGTTGGTATTGAACAATTCAAGATTCCCGAATTGACCATTGCCATCGATTGTTTGCACAGCTGTACCATTTAATGAAATTTTTCCAGTTCCGGAATGTATACCGGAATTGTAGACTCCAGAATTTAAATAAATTGTATTGCCATTATCATTCAAATTAGCTGATACCAGGCGGAAATTACCAGTAACATTTATTGTTTTCTGACTACCGGCAAATGTCAGATTAGTTCCAGCCGGTTTATCAATCGTAAAATTATTCAACGCAAGCGCAGATGCCAGATTAACTGTAAATGTCTGGCTACCAGAGCCATTTAAAGTAGTTGTATTGCTTCCGGGTGTATAAGTTGTGCCGGATTCAAATGTAATATTACCACCAACGGATACATTGAGGTTATTTGCATTTAAAACACCTGAATTGATTGTCAGGTCATTGAGTAAGACGAAAGGATTTGTGTTTAACTGAACAACTGAAGTACTACTTGGTCTGCTTAACACTATGCTTCCCAGTGAAGCTGTTGTATTAATATAAAAATTTGCTGCATCAGCCAGATTTGTTCCAGTTGTTGGAATAATCTCCAAAGTTCCGCCTGTAACATTTATATTGGCTATAGATGATTTAATATCGAATGCTTCCTGGTTGGTTGCATCGGTAACATCATAAATTCTAATTGTTCCACCCGACATTGAAAACACGTTTGCAGTATTTTCGAGGTTGAATGTACCATATCCAGAATTAACACCATTTACAACCCTGAAAGTATTTAAGGTTGCTGTTGTTACATTGGTTAAGTCAGAAATTCCGGTATAGGCAATTGGTGATCTCTGAAACCTTCCCCTGAGTATAAGTAACCCTCCTGTTTGATTGTATGCTGATGAACCTGTAGCGGATAAAAACTGTTTTGCATCCACAACACCACCATTAATATCAAGTATACCAGAACCCAAAGCATCTGTAACTAGTCCACCCGACTCACGGGTTGATAGATATCCTTGATTAACCTGCAGTTTACCAAATATATAGAATGAATTATATAAACCTGCGGTAATACCAATTGTGGCATTATCCGGAGCAGAAACACCATAGGATGTGTTCACTTCCTGGTAATTATCAGCAGTCTCAAGAACAACCACATCCGCACCGTCAAGTATTAATGCTCCATTAGTAGGCACACAATATTGTGAATTTGCTGTGGTTCCTTCTGTAAGCGAAGGTATCACAACTGAACCTTTTATTATAAGTGAACCGTTTCGTATCCAAAGCGCTTTACGAAGATTTGGGTTTGCACTTAATGCACCATCAATGGCAATTGAATTTGCACCAAACAACCTGAAATTCGCATAGGCGGATGAATTCAATGTAACAGAATAAGTTTGATCAACCCCTTTGTCAATAATAAGGTTATAAAAGTCAGTTACACCATTGAGAGTAATGGTATTGTCGGTAGTTCCCTGAAAATAAACAGAAGCTGCCCCTGATGTGGCTAATGAACCAGTTGGTGGAAAATCATTATAATCAGGATACGCCAGGTTTGTAAATTTTACTGACCCGTTGTTTGTAAAATCTCCTTTTATTACAACCTTGTGGAAATATTCATAATAATTTAAAAATGGTGCTGTTCCACCTGCTACAACACCCCCAATTGCAGGATTAGTTGTTCCATTGCCAACAGTGATAAATGCGCCATTGTCAACTGTAACACTCCCTTCTATTGTAAGGTTTAGTTTTGTAATAGCCGTATTATTGTTGATTCTGAAAGTTCCCTTTTTTACATGCAGGTTTCCGTTTAAGGTAAGATTATTCAACTGGGTGGCTGTAATACCTGTGGAGAGATTAAAAGTCAGGTTGTTATAGGTACTTTGTGTCGACGAAAGATTAAAATCTGCACTATTATAATATTCTGTGGTTCCGCCTCCGGTATTTATAAATGTATTTGTAGTTACTGATGGAAAACTGGCTGAAGAGAGTTTTAATGTTCCCTGACCCAACAAATTAGACAGCGGACTGATAAATGTATAAGTTGAGAGATCCAAAACACCACCAGACTGTATATTGACGTCCAAACCAGTGTTTCCGACATCTCCAGGTAAAACCACCGTTCTACCGGACAAAATTACAACAGAATCTCCGTCGCTGGGAATTCCAGTTCCAATCTGCAATGTACCACTAGGATCCAAAGTCCATGTTGCAGGGTCGGTCCAGCTTCCATCCTGGTAAGAGTAATATGTTTTAAGGTTTAACGTACCAATGGCAAACCAGGCAGGCAGAGTGGTTATTGCCGAAGCAGATGTAATGGTGCTTCCACCCACCCCGCCGGCAGAAGAGTAAGGCCCGGACTGAGCTGCTGTAGATATTCCTAGTAAATTTGAAGAGGTCATTCCGCTTTCAGTAATCCTTACAAAAGCACTTGTAAGGTTGCCGGTTTTATTCACATACCAATTGCGCTCTGAAAGTAATGGTGAAATTCCTGAAACCGGATTAGTTGCACCCGTAGATGAAACGGTAACCGTTGCATCCACTGCACCTGAACCGGTAACAATATTCAGCAAATCAAGATTTTTATACACCCCACCTTCTCCAACAGGGAAAGAAAAAGTAGAAGCCCCTGAAGTTGAAGATGGCAATGCCCTTTTTAATGAACCATTTATAAATGAATTAGCAGAACCACCACTCACTGCAGCCTGGGCTACATTTGCCACAGTAATCAGGTTTGAAGCAGATTGTACGATACCATTGGTTAAAGTAAGTGTTCCTGTTGAAGAAGTTCCAATGGTTAAAGGTGTTCCTAATCCAATTGTTCCGGAGGCAGTCCTGTCTATTATTAAGTTAAGTAAGTTTTCGCTTCCACTTGTAAAATAAAGTGTCCCCAATGCGCCTGTACCTGCTATACTGATGATACTTGTGGTACTTCCGGAAATTGTACCAGTTGCAGCCCCACTACGGGTAACAGTTCCATTTAAAGTAAGTGAGCGCCCATTCAATACAAAAGGCCCCTGTGCATAATCAAGAATTGCACTTACAGTAACATTACCTGACAAGGTAACCCCACCGGCATTGGTATTATCAATAGTAAGGTTGTTAACGGTAGCAGGCAGCCCATTTCCTGTTACCTGGGCAACTGTTCCATTGTAAGTATAATTGGCCCCTGAATTGAATATTTTTGTACCGGTTACCTGAATACTTCCGGTGGCAGCTGTTGTTGAAAGACCCTGAGCGTGTTGGGTTAAAATATTGGCACCTGAACTCAGGGTAAAATTTGCAGTTCCATTAGTGGTAAATGTACCACAATTAAAAGTGGCTCCACTTTGAACAAGGATTGAGGAATTTGTGCCAGATACCGTCCAATTTGAAGTGGTGGTATAATTATCACCGGTTTGAATAATGAATGTTTGATAATTGCTTGTAAAATCAGAAGGATGTGAGCCTGTTCCATCAGTATTGGTCCACCAGCTGTTCACATTGGTTGCATCAGCTGTGCCAGATGAGTAGAAGACAGGAATACCACTTAGTATAATATTATCAATGCCAACCCATGCTCCACCACCAGTACCAATCCCCCCACCACCAATAGAGGTATTGGATGTCTGAATAATTCTAATATCAACATCAGCCTGATTATTTGCAGAAGGCAATGATAAATTGTTTGCTTCAATAGTCCATGCCGTTGAAAGTGTTATTGCAGAACCAATATCTGTCCATGTACCATTGTTGTATCTATACTGTACTTGAAAATCTCTGGGTGAATTATTATTTCCACCACTCATACTTGCAGAAAAAGTAATTGAGCTATATCCAGACGTAACAATATCATTAAATTCAAAACTCTTCACACCTGCACCATTATCCCATCGGAGAGAACTCGCACAGCTAGTTGTAACTCCTGCCCTACTAAAGGAAATTGTTGCATCAGCGTTAACTAAAGCAATAGTTTTTGCTCCATTTGCTGCGATAGCCACATCTACTGTTGCATCGTCAGGATTGTTCGGAAAATTCCACTGTACAAGAGTAGTCTGTCCCCAACCCTGAATCAAACTCAGGGTAAAAATTGATGTAAAAACCAGGTATTTATAAATTTTTGTCCATCTAAAATTTATTTTACTCATATAATTTCTCTTTGAATTTCTTTGTTTTGTTCTTTTTAAAGCTAATAATTCCATCTGGTATACCTTTTATTTAATATATCGGTTATTCAATTTCATTTGGTGTTAAATATTTACAAAAAGCGTTAAAATGTTTTAATTTCCTTTTTTCCTTTTTGAAATCCTTGCTCTAAACATTTTAAATCTGTTTTTCTTGTAAAGCAATATTTACTAAAAAACAACAATTATTTTAAAAAATCTCGTGTGAACCTTTATTTTAAATTATACGAGAAAACAAATAGAAAGTTCAATCCTGTGAAAATGTAAAATCTTCATAAACTTCAAGAATTCAAATAAAATCTTGTTGATGTTGACAATAAGATACTTAAACGCTAATTCAGATTCCTTTTAATTGAAGAATTCTGAATTAGTATACGTTTGTATTATCCTGAGACCGGACTTTTTCTTATTTTGTTGCTCCTCTTAAATTCCTATATTTTCAGATAATCCCCTTTTTATTTTAAAATAATTATTCTTGAGATTTTTCTTACTTCACCAAGTTGTATTTCAACGAAATAAACACCTTCAGATAGGCCCGGAACATTGACTGGGATTATTTTTCCATTGCTCAGTTGCTGATGAACAATAGTACCATTTACATCCCGAATTAAAAGAATTATATTTTGCCCCGGCTCTCTCAATTCAACTTTAAACAAGCCTTTTGATGGATTAGGATATACTTTAACCTCCTTCAGCTTACCAATTTCCTCAAATCCTGTTGTTTTATTTACAGTAAGTTTATAACTGGTTGTGGCTGAAGCACCCGATTTGTCTGTAGCAAGAACCGCAATTTCCAAGGTACCCGTATTTACAGCTTTGCCGCTAAAACTTCTTGTTTCAGAATTGAAAAGAAGCCAAACCGGCAACGATTGTCCATCAATAAGCTTTGCTGAAAACGTCAATACATCATTCTTGTCAATATCAGTGAAAATTGAATCAGGAATTATATAAGTATAGTTTTCATTTTCATTCACTTCCTGATCAGGAATATTATTCAATACCTGAGGTTCGTCGTTCACGTTATTTACCCTGAAAACTATTTTAGTTTCACCAGCCGCACCTGATAAATCATAGGCATTTACTAAAACAGTTATTTCTCCAACATCTTTATTCAGCGGTTTGCCAGCAAATGTAAGCGTATTCTCATCAAAAGCCATCCATTCCGGTAAAGCAATTCCATCTGGTAAACTGGCCGAAACCTCTACTATACTGTCACCTTCATCATTTTCTGAAAAGGTAAGCTTATTAAAACTATAACTAAATTCAGAGTCTTCATAAATGTTCTGTGCCTCATTCTCACTTACTACAACAGGGGCATTGTTCTGATTAAACCTTAATTCAAATCTATCACGGTTATCACCCGCTGAATAAGCAAAGCTATAAGTATCTGTAGTATTTAGAAAAATAACCTTATTCTCTAATTTATCAACCAGGTATACATTTTTCCCGGAGAAATTAAAACTCTCCCTGTTTATGGTGTAATTGCCACTTGTCCCAATTCTTATTCCGAGGGGAATAATATTTTCCGTCATGCTTTCATTTGGAAGTGCATTAATTACCAATGGCATTTTTTCACCTGAAGTGATTGAAAAAATATGGGGCACATCTTTGTTAGATGCATTTGTAGGATTGTTATTCCATGAGAAAAGTCTTAATGCATCAAACTTAGCGTCAAATTCCTTGCTGGCATTTGATTTAAAATATACAACTGCGATATCAGATTTATTATTTGCTAAAAGCTTTAATTTCAGATAGTTTTCTGGAATTTCATCAACATTGCTGTTTTTAAATGTGGTAGTTGAATTGTGCACCCTGTGGTTGTTATTTAATGTAAAACCTGCATTTGATGCATTTGCTCTTACAAAAAATCCCTGCATTGGCGCAATGTACCTGTTTTGATTTCCTGTTCCGCCAGAAATTCCATTTACATAGCTTGCATATTGCGTCCCATCCCAAACATAAATAGCATTATCAATATTTGTCAAGCCTGAACTTATTAAATCCCAGTCGATACATGACGGATAGGGATTTCCTACCATGTGCCATCCATCATAATAACCGGGAAGTGGTCCGGGCATCGGGTCATTATTAGTATAAGATAAACCTGAGACAGATTTATCGCCTGTATTCAATGTTGAAATTCCTCCCTGGAAAGTAATGTTTCCATTAATATCTGTGTAGAATGCATATCCTTCGCCTGAATTCATAGGGATTGAAGGATCTGTTGACCTTCTTTGTACAAAGGTCCAACCTGCTGCTAAATTATCAGGGTTATGGGCCCCGGCCGGCGCTGTTGATGGATTACTATTCAAATCAAGCGTTTCATTATAGGAATAAAAATTTGAATTGAAAGAAGATCCAAAAGAAGTAAACAGTGCACTGGCAGCGTTTCCTCCTGTAATTGGTGCTGAAAAATAATGAAACTGTCTTGCGGTTATATACCTTTGAATTTGAACAGTCCCGCTCCCTGAAATATATCCATTATCTATAAAAGATCCTGAAATATTATTGTTTGAAGGTGATTCTAAAACCAGGGTTCCATTATTGACAAAATTTCCATTTAGTGTTAAGGAATTTCCTGCAGTAATAGTTAAAATCCGCGCGGGTTCAATAGTTAATTCGTTGCATTCAGCCAAACTGCCAATTGATGGATTATTTGTTACCCCTATTGTTGGAATAGTAACATCATCCATCGGAGACGGAACCTGGTTTCCAGACCAGTTATCAGGCGTTTCCCAAGATGCAGAAAGACTTCCATCCCATATAAAACTTAAAGGAACATAGGTTGTGCTGATGGTAAAAATATTTCCTGTACCAAATTCATTGAACAGGGTGTTCACACCTGATGCAATAGTACCTGATGATTCATTCCCAACAATTACATTTGATAAATCAACTGGTGCCCACGAATCTGTGACTAAATCCTGCCACTCAGCTATTTTTATGTCTGTACGGTGCTCATCACTTGCAAATCCATTGTTTAGATTGTCCCAGCGCAATGTAATTCTTGCCGTACCTGCATTTGGAGCAAAAATCCGCCAGTATTCATTATCGCTTACCTGGATAATAGGAGAGACTATCGCATTTATATCATATCCACCATTGGTCGGATTCTGATTATAGTATTGTGCCTGATAATTTCCTGTTATGCTGACATTATTAACCAGGATATTTCCATATCTGCCGTTGTTTCCAACCGGAAAATCGAAATTTGAACCGCTTAAAATCGATTTATTGAGTGGCCCATCTACAAACTTTCCTGTTCCGGCACCAGTAATTATGGATACTGAAGTATTCGTCAGGGATAAGATATTAATTGCATCTGTCCTGATAATCCCGTCATTAAAAGTTAAGCTTTGGAATATATCAACTGGTTTTAACAAATTTAATCCGCCTGGATTGTTCATTTCAAAATGGTTAAATGCATTTGAGCCCGTAAAAGCACCAGATCCTGAAACAGTCTGCACGGAACTTCCACCAATTTCAACAATAGCACCTGAACCTGTTCCGGCAATAAATGAACCCTGATTAAATATTAAATCTCCATCAATACGCATTTTCTTATTGTGCTCATTTTTAACTACTAATGAGCTATTTAAACCATCTATAATTAAGTTTCCATGGAGTAATATGTCCAAATTAGGCAATCGCCTGTCGCTACTTCCTGAAAATTTAAGGTTATTAACCACAGGAAGGTTACTTAAAACATCATAACTCGTGGACCCTGAAAAATGAAAAGTTCCTGTATTTACCAGTATAAAATTATCATAAACCGCTGCTGGCATATCTCCTCTTTCGAGATATAACTCGCCTGTTCCATCTACATCGCCTAATCGCTGTGCATATGATGTGCCTGCATCCAAAACACCATTAATTGTAGTTCTATAACTTACAATATAATTCTGATCTAATAAAATGCGATGTGGTGAATCGATGATAGCAATTGCCCCTCTTGGTCCACCTGTTGGAACAGGCCCACCAGGTACCGGATAGGTTGTCCATTTGGTATTATCCGTCCAGTTTCCATTCCCTGTTGAAATATACTGTGGAATATCATCAGGAATAGCGCCTCCACAAGCAACTTCAACACCTGCAGTATAGTCGCCGTTTAAACTGGAAGCGTCACCATTTAAAATTGTAAAGCTCAATTCGTTGTTCAGTTCATCATAACTCTCATTCCCATATTTATTCCACGATGTTGTTCCAACAATAAGTTTTGCTGAAATATAATCTGTCAAACTATATGGCGACAGGTATTTCGCATCAGCAGGCAAGTGTTTCATTTTAATATCGGCATTCAAACTGCTTAATCCATCATTCGCTTCAATGGTCCAGTAATAGGCCAATACATTTTGCTGATCAACAATATTTTCTGAACAACTTTCTGCATCTTCAACAATAGTTGGATGAACCTCATCAGCGGCCTTCACCCTGATACTTCCTGCACCTGTGGAAGAAATATCCATTGTTACCGGCGTGTACTTGCCTTTTGAACCAATCGGGTAAACAAATTCGCCACTATAAGATGATGTAAAATATTTCTTTATCCCATTGTCAGTAAACGACAAAAAGGATTGCACCATATTGGCATTGGAAAATGGATTTCCTTCAATAAAATTTGCATCCTGGTTCATCACCAATAAGTTTTTTCCAATATCAAACACCCCTGAAACCAGTTTAACTGCATCATTTACAACAATACTATTGGCGGTAGTTTCAATTACTACACCCTCACTATTATTTATAGTAATTTTCCCCCATTCACCTGTTGAAATCATTTTTTGCTCGCCGGAACCTTCTATAATAATTCCATCTCCAACTCCACCGTAAACATGAATACCTGCATTGTTCAAATTTCCATAAACAGAAATTTCGTTGCTGTTGTCGTTTAAAGTTCCGTCGAGCAGGTTAAATTCGTTTTGAACAACAATATTGTTGTTTATGTTTAAAGTATTGGATGAATTTTTAACGAAATTGTAAAAATTAGTCGCTCCTGTAATTGACTGATTAACAGAACCATTAAAATAAGTTGTATTTTGAATGGGTAAGTAGTTTCCGTTATTGGTCCAATTTCCACCAACAGTTAAATTCCAGTTGTCTGAATTTAGCTCTGTATTTGAGCCAATTATAAGATTGTTATCGATTGTTAACTCCTTGTACCAGATTTTAACTTTCGGATTATTTGAACTTGCATTATTAATGGTCAGGTTTGTAAGTGGAATTTCTGAAAACAATCCAAATGTTTGATTTGTATTGGTATTTGAATTTCCAAACTGAATTTCACTGCCTGTTCCCAACGAAAAGTTTTGCGGATGAATATAAAGTGAAGGAAAGGAAGCATTGGTCTGTGCATTGGCAATTATAAGTTTAGCGTTATTTCCCAAAGTAAAACTACTTCCATCATTCAAAATCTCAAATACACCTCTGTTGATAACCGGTGCTGAAAACTGACCAATAATTACATTTCCACCAGTTTGTGTATATTTAAGAATTCCTTCTTCTGTAGTGGTTTGCCTTCTGATTTGAGAACCCACTGTTAAGGAACCCGATGAAACAGTTATTGTTGAATTACCGTCGGAAGAATATTCAATAAAGTTATTTCCTCCGCTCATATCCAATGTCCCGCCTGTAATTTCCAGCAAACCATAGAGCGAAATACCGCTATTGCCGTTTGCATTGGCTCTTCCCTGCCGAACCTCAAGTGCTGCTGTTACAGGAATAACAAAATTGTCATTTCCTGTTGTCAGGTTAAGATTAAGCAAAGAATTGTTCAGGATGAGTTTACCGTTCTTTAAATCGATTGCTTTGGTAACGGATACACCGCTGGTTGGGCCATTAATTGTACAATTGCTGTTTAATGAAAATGAATTGTTCTGATCTGTGCCCTTGTTTAATGTTAAATCATAGAAGTTAGCAGTTGTTCCGCTCGTTACCGTGTAATTGTGAATTCCTTCTCCTTTAAGTGTTAAATTGATATAGTTCTGTCCTGCAGCAGTATACAGTTGAAATCCACCTCCGGAAGTATTGTTTTGAATCAAATTTCCATGAACTATCAGGCTTCCCGGGAATGAAACAGTGTTAGGGTTGCGAACTCTCAATATCGCTGCGCTATTCACGAGTTCAACATCGCCAAATACTTCTATGGTCCGGCTTGCATTATTCGGATAGGCTATCTCCCCATTTCCGCCGCTATCGTTTCCTGAGGCTGTACTTCTGAAAACACTGAAATTTTTACCAACAGTAATGTTTCCGGTTGTACCAGAACTTAGTACCAGGTTAACATTGCCGAGTAATTCAAAATTCTGTTGTACATTTAAATCAGTTGAAATGGCAAAGTCCCTGTCCACACTTCCCCATCCGTTACCGGATATAAGTAAATTTGGCACAATGGAAGGAATATTATTAAAAACAAATGCATTGCTTGTGTTTTCATATACAAAATAAGAGGAATCGCTGGCTACAAAATCACCAATATCAATACCTGTAAAGCTTGGATCGGCTTTGTTACCAGCTCCGGTGCCATCGCTCCTTATCCAAAACATACCTTCACCGGTTATGGTTCCTGCACTAATTCCCCCACCACCGCTATTGATACAAAGCGTGGGCCTGAACTGGAAATTCCTTGAATAATAGCGCGAAGTTGGATTTCCGCTGGCATCAAGCATTTGATTAAATTTCAAAACTGCACATTGCACAACAATATTATCAGCACAAATACCATGTGGGGCCCCTTCGGCCAGATCGCCAGTTCCTGTTCCGTCCCCCCAGGGAATCCACCCAATTACAGCAATATCACCCGCAACCGGCCATGTACCTGCTGCTGGTTGATTCCTGTCATGAAGTTCAAAAGAATCCACCTGTCCATTGGAATTCAGATCATTTGGGGCAAATGTCCAGTTATTGCCATTGTTCCATTTAATGGTGAACCCATCGCCTCTGTTTCTTGTGTAAAATATGCGGGGACTACCTGTAAAACGGGCAGGCACACCGCAGGTATAATTTGATTTTTCAAGCGTGAACCCTGTAAAGGTGGTTTGATCAAAATCTGAGGCTGTACTTGTACCATTAAAAGTTATTGTCCGTATATTATTGGTTTCATCTACATCGCTTATGTCAGCAACAGGGTTGGATTCATAATTGCGGAGATATGAACCTTCATCCTGCACTTTACCAGGTACATAAGTTAATTCACCGGCTGCACCGGCAGATAAATCAACGTTTGCAACTCCGGACTGATTGTAATAGTAGAATCTGTATGCAACTGTTGGTAATGTGCTGAAATCAGAATAATTAATTCGCCAATAATGTTGTAAAACTTCACCTCCTGCAAGATTGGTGGTCTGTAATGCCCCTTTTACCAAGCGGATTGTTACATAACCGTCATCCACAAAATTTTTAACCTTTAATTGCGCAGGGCGTTTGTAAATGGTTGTACCTCCATCGGTAGTGTAACCAATAAGAAAACTTATTGGCCCTCTGCTATTTCTTCTGTTTGCGGTTGATTCATTCAGAGTATTGGATATAACCTTTAAAGTTAAACCGCCATCACTCGCATTTCCATCGCTATAAAAAATATTATTTCCGGTAATACCTGTTGCTCCAATGTTTAAAAGACTTGATGTAGTAATATCCTGAAAATTATTATCATCGATATCCCAAATCTCATCTACTTTCAGGTTGTAGTTTTTTAAATAAATGTTACCTCTTAAAAACTGTAACCGTTCGATATAAACATTGCTTGTAAGTTGTACCTGACTTGAAGTTGCTACATTGAACCGGGTATTACCGAAAATAGCACCATCGCTTGTTCTGATAACAACAGGAGGATCTTCTCTAAACCGGATTTGAGCAGCATTAGGAGTTCCGGTTGCTGTGGGATAAGTACCACTTCCATTTGGAAACCAGGTACCCATTCTATCGTAATTCGTTATATCACCCCAAATACGGAAAGTGAACCTGTTTTGGCAGAATGTGCCCGATAAAACACTTGCATCTCCGTTAACATCAACAGCAATATCTGCATTTGCCCTGGCAACTGAAGATACCAATCTCAACTGGTTCCCATGGTTTCTGTTTAATACAAAATTACCCAATTCTAATTCTGTTAAAGCTGCATTATCCCAATATAAAGTATCAATGGCTGATGTAGCATTGGTTTGGTCAAAATAGGTTGTATTGTAAGTGGTTGAATTAAATATTGGATCATAGGTTGCGCCTGATTCAATAATCATAGAACCCCCAATATACAAATCATTAACATCGGTTGCCGAACTTGCTGCAATCAAATTAATATTTGGACGCAGGGTTAAATCGTTTGTTACCCGTAAAGCAGTATCTAATTGAATATTGGTGGTTGTAGTTCCGCTTAATAGTTTCATTTCCAGATTCCAGATATTTGGAAGTGACATCATCCTGAAATTTAATGCTTGCGGGAGTTCTAATGTAACTTTTCCACCGGTAACAGAATAATTGCCAATTGCAGATGGAAGATAAAAATCCCCTCTTGCCGCTCCGGAATTATCACGGATAATGATTTCACCACCTGACATATTGAATACCCCGGAAGCATCATCAAATCCAAAAATTGGATAAGTTCCTGAAACCTCACCGGCTTCAGTTGTATTACCCCTTACAACCAGCTGCCCTCCGGTTTGAATATAGGATGCCACTCCGGAACCCTGTCCACCTCTAAATTGCGCCACGTTTGAAACACCGCCTTCAATTTTAACCTGTGCATCTGCGGCTGCCCAGAAAATAAACCCTGCACTGTTGCGTGTACCAAAAAAGCCATCGGTTATTTTAAATTCACCGTAAAGTGACATTGCCTGGTTACTTGTTCCGGTATTAACGCCAACCGCAGCCGGAAAACCCGTTATCTGGCTAACATTGCTTGCTGTTGTGTAAACAGTAACATTCGAACCGGCAATCCAGAACCTTGCATTTTGTCCAATGGCATAATCACCATTGCCTCCTACTTCATTTCCTTCGGAAAGTGTTGGGATATTTATGTTACCTGTTAATTTAAGTGTTCCGTTTTTAACCCAAAGTGCTTTACGTACCTGAGGGTTTGCTGCTGAAAAAGGCGCAGACTCGGAACGACCAACACTGTTTGGCCCAAAAAGAACAAAATAATTAACATCAGATGAATACAAATTCAGTTCATATGTTTTGTCAATCCCTTTATCTACAATTAAATTGTACAACCATGTTGTGTTATTTACTGTAAAATTGTTGTTAGAAGTTCCAAGCATGGTAAGTGTTACCCCTCCGGTATTCGTAAAAGCATTGTATGCAGGGGCTGTCTGGTTGGTCAGTTTAACTGTTCCGTTGTTGGTAAAATTCCCGTATACTTTAAACTGGTGAAAAATACTGTGAAAATTAGTGGGAACACTGCCAGGAATTACATAACTCCCGATAGTATTTCCTGTACCTACTGTGATGGAGCCATTCGATTCAACCGTAACATCCTTATTTACAGTAAGATTTAATAATGTTGTTGCGGTATTGTCATTTATTTTTAAAATCCCGTTTTTAATCAATAAATCTCCATTTATAATATAATCGCTCATTAAAGTAGCAACAGAAGAAGTATTGTCCATTTCTATTTCAACATTGTAAAAGGTACGGGCAATATTTAAATTATAATTTGAACCCTGGTATACTACAGTACCTTCTCCCTGTCCAGTAGTATAAAAATCAGATGCATCTCCGGTAGGGAAATTATCGCCTTTCAGGAGTACCCTTCCGCTTCCCAATATCTTGGTAAAAGCATGACCATTAGTTGTATTGATATCCAAACGCCCGCTAACCGTCAATTCATCATTGATTTTATTATTTGTATTGATTGTAACCGTTTTTCCGTTGAGAATTACTACATCATCCACAGCACTTGAGGGTGAGGTGGTTGGGGTAAACATGCCCGGGTTGTTGGGCAGGGCCCCCGAAGGATCAAGTGTCCAGGTTTCCCAGTTATCCCAATCGCCTGATATTAAAGAGTACCAGGTATTACCATTGTTCACTTCTGCAATCACAAGATAAGAGGTTCCTGTAGGATTAATACCAGTTAAAGAGAACTTGGAAATATCAGATTCCACATAGTTACCTGCCTGTGTTCCCCCTATGGGATTATATACCCCACCTATTGTAGTATTACATTGACCTAGTTCTTTCTCCGGGGTAAGCGGTTTTGTATAATAAACTTTAATTTTGTTAACGGAACCAAGTAATACCATATTCAATGCATTATCAATCTTCCAGTAGGTGTTTTCAGCATTTAAAGAATTCACCAGGCCGTTACCGCCTGTGCCACCTGTTTGGCCCGAAATTGCCTGCGCAGTGATAAACCCGCTGCCCGAACCTGTAGTTACAACACCCTCCATTTCAAAAGAGCGGAAGTTAGTGCCCTCGCCAACAGGAAAAACATAATTTGCCGATGAACCCGGGGCAATGCTTCTTCGCAAGGGACCTACTACAAAATTATTCACACTTCCACCTGCCAGGCTTGTAACAGGATTGGTTCCATATACTGAAAGTAAGCCAGTAGAACTGGTATAGACGTGTCCATCAGTTAAATTTACAATGGTTGCGCCTAAAGGTGAATCAAGCGTAACGCCTGTGGAAGAAGTATTATTAAAAGTAAGGGTTGGAATGGTAGCAGTTACTGTTCCGGAACCTGAATAATTTTGGGCCACGGAACCTGAAAAACGCAGATGTGAAGCACCAGTTGAAGCATCCAAAGTACCATTGTTGACAAAATTTCCTTTTATATCGAGAATTCTACCTGAAGAATTGAAGAGATCATTTGCCGTTGTAATTGTCAGATTATTACAATAAATATCAACCGTTGTTCTGTTAACAAATTGACGCGAAGTACCTCCCGGGTTGTTTAGTACAATATTTCCCAATTGAATGGTTGTTCCACCTGTCCAAATACAAAAACCCGGGAAACCGGCATCACCGTTTGAAATAGAAACACCATCACCAAATTGGATGGTTGAACCGACAAAATTCTTTGCTCCGGCAACACCTGATATCTCAACCGAATTCTGATTAATATCCAATCTGTCAAATAGGGGATCAACTATGGTTAGTGTACCACCTGTGAAATTAACGATGGAATTTGAATAAAACCTTACTATTTGTTGATTATTTGCTAAATTAGAAGTGTGTTGAGGGTCTACATTAAACTGTCCACCAGACATGGTGAAAGTACAAATTTCGGTACCTGAGCCGTTTTGTGCCTCAAACCTCCCATAAAGATTAATAGTACCACCGTTTATAGTCAGGTCGCCACCCAGGCTCTGATCTCCGGTATCACCTGTTTGCTGAAACAAATCATTACCATCTCCAATGTTTAAAGTTCCATTGTTTACTATCAGCTGACCAAAATCATTTACATCATTCCCATCAATATAAAAATCTGTTGCGACTGTTGTAATGCCGCCATTTAAAGTTAATAAGCTTTCAAGGTCGAGATTCCCACCTACATTAAGCGCTCCACCATTTATTTGGTTGTTAACTGCGGCATTCCCATCTATTGTAAAATTCGAAGGACAAGTTAATGTTCCCGAGTCTATAATTAATTCACCTGAAAGGGTACCGGTACCTGAAGCATTCCATCCTATAGATGAAGATGCATTATTCATCCACAATTTACCAGTATTTCCGAACAAAGTAATATTTCCATTATAAGGCACCAAATTGCTTGCACTTGACAATTTGAATGTTCCATTAATAATATAAAGCGTTTGTGCATAAGTGGTGTTTGCAATTAACAGGGTGATTGGGATTGTTACATCTACAATATTGGTATTGTCAGTGCCCTTATTAACCCTGATTCTTCCAAATTCAGGGGTTTGGCTTCCACTAATACTCACATTTCCCAAACCAGTAAATTGGATTTCGCCCAAAGAATGAAAAGTGCCGTTTAAGTGATACAAATCGGTAGTACCATTGTTTACATAGTTTCCTGTAGTAATTATTGTAAAAATTCTATTGGTTGTTACCGATTGGTTGGAACGCAAATTAAATCCTGAATTAATGGTTATGTCGCCGTTTACGGTCAAGGTTCTATCGTTCGCGTCATTTTGAAGAATTCCGGCAGTCGAAGTCAAACTCTCCACAACCAGGTTATCAGTTAAAAAGTAACTGGCACCCGAATTATTAATTGTTAAATTGTTTAAATTCAATGTAGTAGTAAAATCAAGGATTTGATCGGCTGCTGTACAATTCAAAATTAAATCTGATCCAATGTTTCCAATAAAAGCTCCGTTATTTCGCACATACGAACCGTTTAAGATTAAATTATACGCATTTAGGTTTACAGTTGTGCCACCGTTACTTATTGTAAATACTCCGGTAACCGTGGTGTTTCTATTCAGAATTATATCGGCATTATTTATATTCAAGTTGTTAAAAGTAGTCGCCCTTGAACCACCAATTGATTGATTTCCACCACTATCGAAATAAAAAGTGCCGGCAGTAATGCTTAAAGAAGTTGCGGTATTATTAATAAAATCGCCATATATTGATATTTGAGAGGTCGAAGACCAGGTAATATTATCTCCACTTAAGGTTAATGTATTAAGTGTATATGAACCATTTCCCGATATGTTAAGGCTAGTTTTATTTAAAACAAGATTCATAAAGCGCGCAGCACTTCTTCGCAAGTTAATGGTCCCGTCAATTAAAAAATCACCATTTATAGTTAAAGTTCCTGAACCATCTATATTTGCAGCCTGGAATGTAGTTGATGCCTCAACGTACAGATTATTGAAAATATTGAAACTAATGTTTGATTCCAGGGTTTTTGAGTTCCCATTTCCTATCGATAAATTATAATAGTCCGTGATTTTTACAGTTTGTGCATTATTTCTATAATAAATGATGGTATTTCCGGTTTGGTCCACATCAAAAGTATAGGTCGTCATTGGTGTATTTGTACCCCGATAATCAAATGTCCGGTTATCGTTGTTTTTAAATGTGGCAAGTCCGGTGCCCCCATTTCCATTTAAATTACCTGAAACAATTAGTCCGTTGATATGCGAAACATCGTTTGTCAGGGTAATATCACCTTCAATTAGTACATCGTTTGCAAAACTTGTTGCGCCGCTACCGTCAATGGTTTGTGAATTGGTATCAAATTGCGCAGCACCAGCTGAAAAAGTTCCATTATTGGAAATACCGTTTCTGAAAATCATTCCGGTAACATCGGTTTCACTTGTTGTTAACCATTGTCCTCCATTATTGACTGTTACTTTGCCCGTAAATGTGTTGGTTCCGGTGTTGCTGTTGTCATTAAGTATGCCTGAAACTGAAGTTGAGCCTGCCACTGAAAATGTTCTTGTGTTTATTTCAAGAGTTCCGGCAGAAATATTTAAGTCATGATTAACCGTTGTGTTTCCCTGCAGGGTTTTTGTGTCGCTTCCTGAAATTTGTAAGTTATAATATGTAAATACTCCAATATTCTGTGCTATAGTCCCATTAAAATTTACCGTTCCAGTCCCGCATGCAAATGTTCCTCCAGTGAAATTTCCGCCCACATTTATGGTTCCAGTTCCTGTAACAGTTATAAAGTTTTCGTTTGCAGCTCCTGCAGTTGAGATATTTCCAGCAATTGAAACAATTCCATCACCCAAAGTCAAATTGTTAGTTTCAGTACCACCATTGCCACAGTTCGCCATCGACAGTACATTGCACGAAAGTGTTCCGTTACCCACTGAAATGGTTTGACTGAGAGAACCCGCACTTGGGTCACTATAATTGACATTTCCGGAAACACTTAACGAGTTATTTCCTGAAAAAGTCAAAGTGGTATTTGTTGAATTTACAGCAAGAGTGAGGGTGCCGATTGCATTTGCCGGCGAAACATTAAGTGTAATGTCATGGCCACTTTGAACCGTAACTAAAGTAGGTGCACCTAATTCACCCGGAAATCCCTGCCCCACTGTGGGCGTTGCCCAACCTGTTGAACCATCGGTAGAATATTGCCAGGTGGCCAAAGTAGACCAGTTTCCTGCTGCCACACTTCGGTAATAACCAGTTTGCGCACTTAGTTTTACTGATAATAATAAGATAAATGTTAAAATGATACCATTAAAAAGCGGTTTTCCAAATTTTTTCATAACTATACTAAAATCTAATTTTATGGGTAATCTTATTTTATGCTTCAATGCATTTTGATTCGTTTAATCCTATCCTTTATCTGAAAGAATTTTAATTCTTTTATTGATGAAAAATTTTATAATCGTATTACTTTATTAAATATCCGTAGTAATATAATTTATCTATATTTCTATCAATAGTCAAAACTAAATTCTCAATCCCGTTTAAAAACAATATCAAGGGGCTTCAATCGCCTTTGATAAACCTGCCATTCAAATTTCGAAAAAAGATAATTACATATACGAAATAACTTCACGAAAGTTTCAATACAAAAATCAGACAAATTATCCTGACCACTATATAAACAAAGAAAATTAGAAAGAAAACATACGGTATCAAATTTGACAAATGCTTTGATAACATTGATTAATTGATTCAAAAAAAGTTAAAAGTTTACACATTTATTATCTTAAATTCGATTTCCGGTTTAGCCTTAAATTCCAATAATCTTTTATATCCTATGCTTACGGGAGTTTTAACCAAATAACTTTTATCTCTTAAATACTTCTAAGCAATACACTTTTTATAGGATAAAAAAATTAATTTTGTGAATCGTCAGCGTCAAAATTTAAAAGTTTTGAATTTCTTTTAATAAGCAAAAGGCAGTATATAACCTCAATTTAATTTGTAAAGACATAAAACCCAATTTAATCTTAACATAATAACCATTCTAAATGATACTAAAAACGAATTACTGCCATTGTTCCAGCCTAATACAATCTGATATATTATGTACAATGTTCAGTAGAAGAAGCAGATAAAAAAATAAAAATTGATATTTATACCAAAACCTGTTATTATAAGAATTACCTATTTCACATTAACAAAACAAATATACATTATGAACCGGGATCAAATGGTAAATATCCTTAAGCTAAATCCTGAGAAAGTTTGGGATATTTTAATTATAGGTGGTGGGGCAAGTGGATTGGGTGCCGGACTGGACGCAGCTTCCAGAGGCTATCAAACCATATTACTCGAAAAATCTGATTTTGCAAAAGGAACTTCAAGCCGGAGTACTAAACTTGTTCATGGCGGAGTCCGCTATCTGGCCCAGGGTGATATTTCACTTGTTCTGGAAGCGCTACAGGAAAGGGGACTATTAAGGCAAAATGCACCACACCTGGTAAAAAACCAGGCGTTTATTATCCCAAATTACATTTGGTGGGACGGCCCCTTTTATACCATTGGGATGAAAGTGTACGATATGATGGCTGGTAAACTTGGTCTTGGCCCATCAGAACATTTGAGCAAGGAAGAAACCCTTAATTTAATCCCAAACCTCTCAGAAACTGATTTAACCGGAGGCGTAATTTATTATGATGGCCAATTCGATGATGCAAGGCTTGCCATAAACCTGGCTCAAACCATGGTTGAAAATAACGGGCTGCCCCTTAATTATTTTGAGGTTACAGGACTTATTAAATCAAATGAAGAAATGGTTTGCGGGGTAGAGGCCATTGATTGTGAAACCGGTGAAAAATTTGTTATCCATGCAAAAGCTGTTGTAAATGCAACCGGAGTTTTTGTAGATGAAATTTTACAAATGAATGACCCTGGATGTAAGAAAATAGTTAAACCGAGCCAGGGGGTTCATATCATTCTGGATCAGTCTTTTTTACAAAGCGATTCGGCCATCATGATTCCAAAAACATCGGATGGAAGGGTGCTTTTTGCAGTACCCTGGCATGGTAAAGTTGTAGTAGGTACAACCGATACACCGGTAAGCCATCCAACTTTAGAACCAAGGGCACTTGAAGAAGAAATTGAATTTATTTTATCCACTGCTTCAAAATACCTCAAAAAAGATCCTACACGTAAAGATGTGCTGAGTATTTTTGCCGGTCTCAGGCCCCTGGCTGCCCCTGATGATGACACGCATGAAACGAAGGAAATTTCCCGCGGTCATAAAATAAATGTTTCGCTTTCGGGTCTTATCACAATTATCGGAGGCAAATGGACTACCTATAGAAAAATGGCTGAAGACACTATTGACAAAGCAGCAATGATAGCCGGGCTTGATGAAAGAAAATGTGTAACCCGTAACATGCCAATCCATGGTTATGTTGCCCAGGTAGATTTTAATGATCATTTATATATTTATGGTTCAGACAAGGTAAATCTGCAAGCACTTCAAAATCAACAAATAAACTTAAGAAATCAACTTCATCCCGGTTTACCTTTTACCGCGGCAGAAGTGGTGTGGGCAATACGATTTGAAATGGCCCGCACACTTGAGGATGTTCTGGCCAGAAGGGTGCGCGCACTTTTCCTTGATGCAAGAGCCAGCATAGAAATGGCCCCCGAAGTTGCAAAAATAATGGCAGCCGAATTGGGTAAAGATGAAAATTGGATAAAGGAACAAACCGCTAAATACCTTGAACTTGCCAAAGGATATTTATTGGATTAAACATTCCTTTTGAAATAGAATAAAAATTTATGATTTAGTTTTTAAAGAATATTTTTGCACGTATAAAACAATTTCTTATTTTCGCAGTCCAATTCAATTTGCCCAGGTGGCGGAATTGGTAGACGCGCTGGTCTCAAACACCAGTTCCTTCACCGGAGTGCCGGTTCGACCCCGGCCCTGGGTACTAAATCCCCGGATTCATTACCGGGGATTTTTCTTGTTAAATTCCAACATTTCTACCATTTTGTCAAAATCTCACATTTTATTTGGATTTAAAATTTAATTTTACGCAAATCACATATTTTTTCTTTTATTTTATTACTTTTTTCTAATTTTAACACCAAAATCATAATCTGAATGGCTTTTTTTGGTTTAATCTAATTTGGTGATGTATGGACAAGAATTTTCATATTGATGAACTCGACAGGAAAATTTTATCAGTGCTGGTAAAAAATGCTAAAACCCCCTTTCTTGAAGTGGCTAAAATGTGCAATGTTTCAGGTTCTGCTATACATCAGAGGGTAAACCGGCTTATGCAGGCCGGAATTATTACAGGCGCCCACTTTTCAATAGATCCTAAAAAACTTGGCCTTCAAACCCTTGCTTATGTTGGTGTTTATTTGGAAAATGCACGGGTTTTCAATGATGTACTACAAAAAATGCAAAATATTCCGGAAATAATACAATGCCATTATACTACCGGTCAATACTCCATGTTTATTAAAGTTTATGCAAAAGACAATTCACATTTGAAACAGGTACTTTCGGATAAACTGCTTTCCATTCCCGGAATTTCAAGAACCGAGACATTTATGTCGCTCGAAGTACTAATAGACAAAGAAATACCAATAGAATTTTAAATTCCTGTTTAAAGGCAGTTCATCCAGGAACTAATTCTTAAATTTCAAGTCCGTTTTTTATTCAAAAAGAACATATTTCTCCGGGTAATCTATATTATAATGCAAACCCCTGCTCTCGCGCCTCGATTTTGCCAGTTTTATAATGCAATAGGCTACATTAATGGAATTCCTGAGTTCGCAAAGACTTTGAGAAACAGTGGATTGTTCATATAGCGATTCTGTTTCTTTATAAATAATTTCAAGCCGATCGAGTGCCCTTTTTAATCGCAGGTTCGAGCGGACAATTCCAACATAATTTGACATAATTTGCTGAAGCTCTTTCATTTCCTGGGTAATTAAAACCATTTCCTCCGGCAATGAGGTTCCTTCGTCGTTCCAATCGGGTACTCCTTTACAAAAATCAGTTTTATCTTTCATGGAAATGGAATGTAACGCCGCTTTATGCGAATAAACCAAAGCTTCGAGCAATGAATTGGAGGCAAGCCTGTTGGCGCCATGCAATCCTGTGCAGGCTACTTCGCCCGCTGCATAAAGATTTTTAATAGATGTCTGGCCGTTTGTATTCACTTTAACCCCACCACAGGCATAATGCGCAGCTGGTACTACCGGGATTAAATCTTTTGTAATATCAATGCCCAATTCCAGGCATTTAGAATAAATTGTCGGGAAATGGCTTTTTAATTCATCATGATCGAGGTGCGAACATTTAAGGTATACAAAATCTTCACCCCTTATTTTCAATTCATTATCGATAGCCCTGGCTACTACATCGCGGGGAGCCAGGCAACCTCGCTGGTCATATTTATGCATAAATTCGCTCCCATCCTGCGTAAGCAGTATAGCCCCAAAACCCCTTATTGCCTCTGTAATTAAAAAGGAAGGCCTTTCTTTAAGATTATAAAGCGAAGTAGGATGAAACTGGACAAATTCCATGTTTTCAATCAGGCCCATTGCCCGGTAAACCATTGCCACTCCATCACCTGTTGCTATTGTTGGATTAGTGGTTGTGTGGTAAATGTTACCGATACCACCTGTTGCCAGAAAAACTGTTTTTGAGAGAATAGTATGGATATCTTTGGTACGCCGGTTGAGTGCATAAACGCCATAACATTCAATATCGGTCCTGTCTCTTACAACATGGAAGCCCAGATGATGCTGTGTGATTAAATCAATGGCAAAATAATAATCCAGAATATCAATGGATTCACACTTTTTTACCTGTTCAATTAATGCCCTCTGGATTTCAAACCCTGTATTGTCTTTGTGGTGCAGGATTCTTTTCTCGGAATGCCCGCCTTCTTTGGCCAAATCATAATGTCCATCCGGTTTTTTATCGAACCTTGCGCCCCACTCAATTAATTCCTTTATCCGTTCCGGGGCTTCTTTAATTACCATCTCTACCACTTCGCGGTTACAAAGGCCATCGCCCGCAATAAGGGTGTCTTCAACATGTTTTTGATAACTATCTGGTTGATATGTTACAGCCGCTATTCCGCCCTGTGCATAATAAGTATTCGACTCTTCGAGCCTTGTTTTACTGATTAGGCCTACTGTGCCATGAGCGGCAACTTTTAAAGCATAGGTTAGTCCAGCCAAACCGGAACCTATAACTAAAAAATCATACTTCTTGTTCATATTAAATTTAAAACCGAAAATTAACAATAATATAAGATTAAAGCATTGTGTAATTGAAACTTTAAATATAATCAGAATAATATAATATTGATTTACTGAATGTTACATCAATAATCATTAAATATTGAATTTAATCAAAGAAAAAGACTTTCTCGTCTTAAATTATAGTTAAAGAATGTAAATTACGATAAACTTCTTGCAGGTAACAAGAAAGTATTTAATTTTGCCACCTTTTTGCAGAAAATGTAAAATTCGTTGCACTTAATGTAAATCAAATGATTATCATTACGTTAGGCAAGACAAATTGGACAGGATGCTGCAAACTATGTCGAACTAATATATTTAAAATGAAATTTAATTTAAAGTTAATTTTGTTATCAGTGGTGCTCATTGCCTTAGATTTAGGCCTTATGTCTTTTTCAATTGATAAAAGCCTGAATTTTGAAAATAAGCCCCAGGGAAAAAAATTAAGTAAATTAAACGAAGAGGCTCTTTTTGTTCATCCAATGCTGAATTGGAATGAAAATTATGAAAAAACAATCGAATTTATCAAGAGAAATGAAGGATTTGCCGCAGAGATGTACATTTGCCCGGGAGGTTACCAAACTATTGGTTACGGGCATGTTATCCTTGAAGGCGAAAATTTCGGAGAACTTACTGAAAAGCAGGCAGACAGTCTTCTGCGTGCCGATTTTAAAAGAGCTGTAAAAGCAGTTGAAAGCACAATTGATTTACCCGCAAATCAAAAACTGGCCATGGCCCATTTCGTTTTTAACAAAGGAATTGGAACTTTTATCAATAGCGGGTTAAAGGATAAAATTGAAAAAGGATTGCCAATTGACGGCCAATTGATGCAAATGTGCTACTACACAAACAAAGATGGCAAAAGAATTAAAAGCCAGCTTGCCCTTAACATCAGGAAATGGGAAATAAACCTCTTTAACCAGAAATCCTGATAATCAATCAGAAATGGAATTTGGAACGGTCGATTGAGCCATAAAGCTAAATCTTCCTATTTCCAATTCCATCAAAAAACTGAAACTCATTTTATCAACGCATCATACAATATTTCAACCGGATGTTGAGCTTTTACCCCGGTTCCATCTTTAATCTGATGCCGGCAACTTGTTCCAGAAGCCACAATTATTGTTCCTTCTAAAGCATTTCTTACTGCAGGAAACAACACCAATTCGCCTACTTTCATCGACAATTCATAATGTTCTTTCTCATAACCGAAAGATCCGGCCATACCACAGCAACCCGATGGTATTTCTTCGAGTTTATAATTTTCTGGTAACGAAAGGGCTTTTTTTACTGGATTTGTTGTAGTTAACGCTTTCTGGTAACAGTGTCCGTGAAGTTTTAACATTTTTTCTTCCTTTGAGAAAGAATCAGAATTAATATTTCCCTTTTCCATTTCACGTGAGATGAATTCTTCTATCATCAGGCAGTTTTTGGAGAGTTTTTCGGCTTGTTCAAATTCAGCTTTTTCGGTATCTTTTTTAAATAATTCCCGGTATTCGTCCCTGAAAGTTAAAATGGCCGATGGCTCAATCCCTATAAGCGGCGTGTCACTAGAAATCATATCCTTAAGTAATTCAATATTCTTTTGGGCTAATTTTTTTGCTTTTTTTACCAATCCTTTCGACAGATAGGTTCTTCCACTTTCGAGATGTTTTGGAACCAAAACTTCGTAACCCAGGTTGTTTAAAAGATGTACCGCTTTAATTCCAATCTCAGCATCATTAAAGTTTGTAAACTCATCGGCAAACAAATAAACTTTTCCCTTTTTATTATCTTTGATATTGAGCTGTAACTTTTCATAGTATTCTTTCACATATTTTCTCAGGGTTTTTTTACTTAAAGCCGGAAATTTCCTGTTTGGGCTAAAACCCATTATGCTGTTCAAAGGTTTGGAGAAAAATGGCGTTTTTACAAAAAAATTGTAAATAAAACCTACAGGCATTGCCAATTGGTTAATCCGGGAAATATTAGCTATTAGTTTTGAACGTAACGGTACACCCTTTAAATCGTAGTAATGTTGCAGGAATTCGGCCTTAAGTTTTGTCATATCCACTGATGAAGGACATTCCGACTTACATGCTTTGCACGAAAGGCATAAATCCAGGATATCCTTAACTTCTGCGCTTCCAAAAGGATTTTTTATTCCTGAATTCATTGTTTCGCGCAACATATTGGCCCTTGCCCTTGTAGTGTTTTTTTCATCGAAAGTAGCCTGGTACGATGGGCACATGGCGCCTCCGATTATATGACTTTTCCTGCAATCACCCGAACCATTGCAGTTTTCGGCTGCCCTTACAAAGCCTATGGATTTTGAAAAATCAAAAATCGTTTCAATTTCCGGTGTTTCGTGGTCGGGTTTAAAGCGTAATGAACCTGCCATGGGAGGGGTATCCACAATTTTGTTAGGGTTAAAAATATTTTTTGGATCCCAACATTTTTTCAATTCTTTAAACAAATTATAGTTATGTTCACCCAACATCAGGGGGATAAACTCACCGCGCAACCTGCCATCGCCATGCTCGCCGCTTAGGGAGCCATTGTATTTTTTAACCAGTTTTGCAGTTTCGAGGGCCACCTTGTAGTAAAGATTTACATCGGCAGCTTTTTTAAGGTTTAATACAGGCCTGAGATGAATTTCGCCGCTTCCAATATGGGCATAATAAACACAATCGAGATTGTATTTAGTCAGAATGGCTTTAAATTCAGACATATAAGCAGGCAGTTGTTCTGGCTTTACTGCTGTATCTTCAATAAAACCAATTGGTTTAGCATCACCCGGTAAATTTGTGAGTACTCCCAAACCTGCCTTTCTGAGTCCCCAGATTTTTTTTATATCATTACCAAAAATTAACGGAAAGTGGTAGCCCAGCCCCCGGGATCGTAATTCTGCCTCCAGGTTTTTCGCTATTTCATCTATTTCATCCCTGGTTGCACGTGCAAATTCAATAACCAAAATAGCAGCAGGGGAACCTTCTATAAAAAAGCGGTTTGCTTGCTGCGACAAATTGTCTTTTGTAAGTTCGATTATATTTTTATCAATCAGTTCAATGGCGCCCGGATTGTATTTTAAACCCACCAAATTGGCTTCGAAAGCTTCTTCAAGTGTATTAAAGTGTGCCGCAATTACGCCATTTTCCTTAGGCGGGAGATCAACCAGGTTGAGCTTGATTTCGGTTGCCAATACAAGGGTACCTTCAGAACCGGCTATTAATTTTGAAAAATTGAAAGGCTCCACGTTTTTTGCAAAAGGCTCTGTTTCAAGCAATAAATCTATAGCGTAACCTGTGTTTCGCCTCCGAATGCTTTTATCCGGAAATTCTTTCCGTATTTCGTCAGCATTTTTTTTATCCGAAAGCATTTGATTTATGTTCCTGTAAATATTTCCTTCAAGGCCTGGCAACTGACATTTTTCTTCAAACTCATTAAGGTTCATCTCTTTAAATAATACTTCTGAACCATCGCTTAATAAGCCTTTTACTTCGAGGGTATGGTCGCGCGTACTTCCATAAATCAATGAATGCGAACCACATGAATTGTTGCCTACCATACCACCCAGCATACAGCGGTTCGATGTGGAAGTTTCAGGTCCAAAAAACAGTCCGTGCGGCTCAAGGAACATATTTAATTCATCAAGAACTACACCGGGTTCAATTCTAACCCATTTGTTTTCTTTATTCAGTTCTAATATTTGCCTGAAATATTTCGAAACATCTACTACAATGCCTTTGCCAACCACCTGTCCGGCCAATGAAGTTCCGGCTGTTCTCGGAATCAAAGGGATTTCATTTTTATTGGCAAATGCGATTAGGGTGCGCAAGTCATTTATATCTTTTGGATAAGCCACAGCAACAGGCATTTCGCGATAACTGGATGCATCCGTGGAATATATTGTTTTATAGATTTGACTGGTATGAAATTCACCTTTTAGCTTGTCTTTCAATTCTTTAAATAAAATTTGCTCGTTCATTTTTTATTAGATTATTTTTTAGATTTATTCATCGTACAACAAATATTTCTTTCTCATTTGCCTGTATTTGTCCAGTTCCGGTTTCCAGGTTTCCCTGATTTCATTTTCACTTTTTCCGGCTTTAACCTGTTCAATTAAAACATTGTTGCCGGCCAGTAAATTAAACCATTCGGACCGCTTAAAAAATTTTTGTTTGTCAGGAAATTTGTTGTAAAAATCGATAAGATATTTCAATGTAAACTTTACTTTTTCAGGTTCCAGTTTTCTTAAATCAACGCCATAACAAAGTTTGCCTTCCTGTTCGGGATTCATTTGCATTCCTTCAATATCACGAGGTGTAAATAATGAATCTCCACATAGAGGGTCTGGATAGCCAATTACCTGGAAAGGGAATTCTGTTCCCCGTCCAATACTTATTTCAGTGGCTTCGAACAAACAAAGCGAAGGATAAAGCCTGATTGACAAATCGTTGGTTAAATTAGGTGATGGCTTTACCGGAACATGGTAAAACAAAGAATGTTTGTAGTTGGCAACTTTAATTACAGTAAGATGACATTTCTTTCCCCCCTCGAGCCATTTCTCCCCATTTATCATCCTTGCCAATTCTCCAATTGTAAGTCCATGTACAATTGGAATAGGGTGCATGCCAACAAACGATTTAAAACCTTCCTGCCTCACCGGTCCGTCAATGTAATCACCGAGCGGATTAGGCCTGTCAAAAACAAATAATTTTTTATTGTTCCTTGCACAGGCTTCCATAATTTCGTGCATGGTACTGATATAAGTATAAAATCGCACTCCAACATCCTGTATATCAAATATTAAAATATCAAGATCCTTTAATTGCTCTTCTGTTGGTTTCCGGTTTTTTCCAAAAAGGGAAACTACAGGTACACCCGTTTTTGTATCTGTCTCATTTTTAACCTCATCTCCCCTGTCTATATTGCCCCTGAAACCATGTTCGGGTGCAAAAACCTTTTTAATATTAATCTTTTTTTCAATCAAAAAGTCAAGCAAATGTTTATTTCCAACCAGGGAAGTCTGGTTAACCACCAGGCCAATTCTTTTACCCTTGAGGGAATCGAGATAGTATTGGGGTTGGGCAGCACCCACTATGATGGAATCAGAAGATTTTAAAGCCTGGAAGCCTGATTCCTTTAACTTTTTTTCCTTTCCCTCTTCGTCGTAGCAAACAAATGAGGCAAGGATGATAAAAACAAAAAGGAATTTAACCATAAATTGAAATTTTATATTACTCTGTCAAACATAATTGACAAAAAAAATAAAAATGTTAATTTCGCCATTTATTTATTTACAAATGCCAAAGATATAAACAACTGTTTAGAACCATACAAAAATCTGAAATGATAAATAAGAAATCAAATAGATACTGGCTTTTCGTATTGGCGGTATTCCTGGTTATTCATTTAAATTCAATTTCGCAGGTATTAGCACAGAATTCATCAGTAAATCAATCGTTTGCGGATACTGCTGTTGTTTTAATCAATAAAAATAACTTTATTCCTGTGAAAAAATTGCAGCAAAATTTTGCTTGTCTTACAGACGGTTCCGATTCTGCCATTTTTTTTGTAAAGCGGTTAAACGATTATACACGGGTTGAACATTTTGTTTTTAATAAGGAACTCACCGAAGAACAATTTAAAATTCTTAAAAACAGGCTTGAAAAATATGATCATCTCCTGCTCCCAATTTTTTCAGACCATTTTAATGATTCTGCTCCATTAAAAGAATTGCTTGGCATTAAAGGAATAATTGAAAAAACGACGCTGGTCCTGTTTGCAAAAAATATTCCTTTTTTTGATTTACCTTATTCAGCTAATGCAGAAGCCTTTATTTATCTGCCAGATAATGCTGAAAATGCACAGGATATGGCTGCCCAGCTTATTTTTGGTGGAATTGGCACTCAAAGCGCGCTCAAATATGATATTGGAAATGGATTTCATAAAGGAGACGGCCTAAAAATAAATGGAATTGGCAGATTTCAATTCTGTAAACCGGAAGATTTAGGCCTGGATAGTGAATTTATAAACCAAAAGATTGATTCCATTGCCAACCGTGCCATACACGAAAAAGCATTTCCCGGCTGCCAGGTTTTAGCAGCTAAAGACGGCAGGATATTTTTTCATAAAACCTATGGATTTCATACCTACGACAGTATTTATCCGGTTAGCAAAAATGATTTGTACGATTTTGCTTCTGTTACCAAAATAACAGCCTCCCTACCCTGTATCATGAAACTTGCCGACGAAGGGAAAATAAACCCGGATGCCAAATTTGCTGCCTATTGGCCTGATTTCAGGCATTCCAACAAAAAAAACCTGGTATTGAGGGATGTTCTTGCACACCAGGCTGGCTTAATTTCAGGAATCTCTTTTTGGAAAAAAACCCTGAATAAAAATGGAAAATTTAAACATCGATTAATAAGATCGGATTCTTCAGAAAAATTCCCTGTAAGAATTACCGATTCAATTTTTCTTAAAAAAAATTACAATCAAAAAATTTATAAATCCATAAAAAAATCGAAACTTTTAAAGGAAAAAAAATACGTTTACTCAGATTTATCTTTCATTCTTTACCCCGAAATTGTTAAAAGCCTCACCCAAGAAAATTTTGAGGATTACCTTCAAAAAAGCTTTTATAAGCCACTGGGAGCAAACACTTTGGGCTTTAATCCATTGAAAAAATTTCCATTGAATAAGATTGTTCCTACCGAAAACGATACCTTTTTCAGGAAAAAGCTTGTACATGGCACAGTGCATGACGAAACCGCAAGTATGATGGGTGGCGTATCCGGTCATGCGGGTTTGTTTGGCACTACCCTGGATTTGGCTAAAATGATGCAGATGTATCTGAATATGGGAAATTATGGAGATTCGCAATACATAAGCAGGAATACCATGAAGGAATTTACAAGGTACCAGTTTCCCGGAAACGATAACCGGCGTAGCCTCGGATTCGATAAACCTTTACTTCATGACAATTCCAGTGGAATGTCGGCCAGGGATGCAAGCAGCGCTAGTTTCGGCCATTCTGGTTTTACAGGCACTTTTTGTTGGGCAGATCCTGAAAATGGGTTACTTTATATTTTTATGTCGAACAGGGTTTATCCCACCCGCAACAACTCTAAAATTTCTGATTTAAATATACGGCCATCCATTCACCAGGTTTTTTACGATGCCCTTAAAAATTCAAACAATAAAAAAAAGAAGTAAACAAATTCAGCAGTTTCGCTGTTTTAAGGAGTAATAAAAAGCCCTAAAATAGTTCTATCGTTATAAATAACAAATACTTATCAATATCTAAATTTCTATTTTTAAAGGTACTAATTATTAAAAAATGATTCGCAGACTTAGTTTAATATTCATTATAATTTTAAAATTTTCTGTTTCTATATTCTATTCCCAAACTGCTCCCGAAAAGGAATTTCGGGGCGTCTGGGTAGCCACAGCTTTTAATTTAGATTGGCCAAGCAGTGCCCTTTTATCCTCTGAAGAACAAAAACAGGAATTCATAAATCTTTTGGAAGCCCACAGACAAAACGGGATTAACGCGGTTTTGGTTCAGATAAGACCGGCAGCAGAAGTATTTTACGAATCAAAATTTGAACCCTGGTCGCACTGGTTAACCGGCGAACAAGGCAAAGCGCCCGATCCTTATTACGATCCATTGTTGTTTATGGTAGATGAATGCCATAAGCGAAATATGGAATTCCACGCCTGGTTCAATCCTTTCAGGTGTGTTTCGAACATTGCCCGTGTTAAAACTGTTCCTGACCATATATCAAAAATTCACCCGGAATGGTGCGTAAAATATGGAAGCGAAGTTGAAAAGCTATATTTTAACCCTGGCATTCCGGAAGTAAGGGCCTATATAATTGAAGTGGTGATGGAAGTTGCCCATAAATATAATATTGATGGGGTACATTTTGACGATTATTTTTATCCTGCAAAAGAGGCTGGTGTTGAGTTTCCTGACAACAACGCTTTTTTACTTTATAACGATAAAGGCTTGAACAAGGCCGACTGGCGACGCGAAAACCTGAATGATTTTATTCATACCCTTAGCGATAGTATTAATTCTCTTGGAAAAGGGATTAAATTTGGCGTTGGACCCAGCGGGATTTGGAGAAATAAAAGTCACGATCCGGATGGATCGGATACCCGCGGCCTTGCCAGTTACGATGAACAATTTGCCGATGTGGTGAAGTGGCTGCGTGAAGGCTGGATTGATTATGTTTCGCCACAGATTTACTGGCCCATTGGTTATAAGGCTGCCGATTACGAAAAATTGGTGGAATGGTGGAGCCGCCATGTTTATGGCAAACATCTTTACATTGGCCAGGCTACCCAATTTATCAATAAAACAAACGCCTGGAAAAACCCGTCAGAAATTCCCGATCAACTCAGGTTGAGCCGTTTGTACCCTGAAGTGAAAGGAAATATTTTTTACAGTTCATCTACCTTGTTAAGAAATAACAACGGAATTCTCGATTCATTGAAAAGGGACTTTTATATCTCTTATGTTGATGTTCCTGACATGTCGTGGAAACCGAAAATTAAAAATTTAGTTGCAGATACCTCCAAAGTAATTAAAGTAATTACCCTTCCTGAACCTATGGCACCAATAAACCTGACAGTGACTAAAGTAGGCCGTGAAACTTTAATCAGCTGGTCGATGGACGAATCGCAGAAAATATTTGTGGCAGACACCGGCAGTTACTATCATGTGTACCGTTTCAAAGGCATTTATGCGGGATATCCGGGAGAAGCCAATCTTTATAAAACAACCAGAAAGCCTTTTATCATGGTCTCGCGAAGAGGTTTGTTTAAAAAGAAGTATAGTTTTATCATTACCGCTGTAAACCGCCAGAACAGGGAAAGCTGGCCAAGCGAACATTTGATTATTAAGATGAAGGAATAATACAATAAAAAAACTGCCTGTAAAACGAACAGGCAGTTTTAATTTCATAAATAGATTTAGTCTTTCAGGTTGGCCACCAGGAATTCCCTGTTGAACCTTGCAATATGCGCCAACGAAATCCCTTTGGGGCATTCTACTTCGCAAGCACCTGTGTTGGTACAATTTCCAAAGCCCAACTCGTCCATTCTGGCAAGCATACTTTTGGCCCGGCGGCTGGCTTCAATTTTTCCCTGTGGCAGTAAGGCAAGTTGCGAAACTTTAGCCGATAAAAAGAGCATGGCCGATGAATTTTTACAGGTGGCCACACAGGCCCCGCAACCAATACAAGCCGCCGCGTCCATGGCTTCTTCGGCGGCATCCTTCGATATTGGAATGGCATTGGCATCGGGTACTCCACCGGTATTTACCGAAATAAACCCGCCGGCTTGTAAAATCTTATCAAAGGCACTGCGATCAACCATTAAATCTTTGATGATTGGAAAACCACCTGCCCGCCAGGGTTCAATGGTGATGGTATCGCTGTCTTTAAACTTCCGCATGTGAAGCTGGCAGGTAGTAACATCAAGGTCGGGACCGTGCGCCCTGCCGTTAATAAACAAACCACACATTCCACAAATGCCTTCGCGGCAATCGTGATCAAAGGAAACTGGTTCTTTGCCTTCATTTATCAACTGCTCGTTCAATACATCCATCATTTCCAAAAATGAACTGTCGGTTGAAATATTTTTAACCTCATAGATTTCGAACTGACCCTTTGATTGTGCATCTTTCTGGCGCCAAACCTTTAATTTGAGATTTATATTGTTCATAATTATGTTTTTAAACTCTGTTTTATTGATTCAGAAATTATAATCTTGCAAATTGTAATTAAATAGTCCAAATTTCCAATTTCCAATTTCTAATTTCTAATTTTTAATTCTTAATTCTTAATTCTTAATTCTTAATTCTTAATTATAAATTTTCACTTATAATTTCTTGTTTTTACTTCCGTTTCTTCGTAATCAAGCGATTCCTTATGCATTTCAGGTTCTTCATCCGGTCCTTTGTATTCCCAAACGGACACATGCATAAATTTATCATCGTTTCTAAGTGCCTCTCCATCTGAAGTCTGGTATTCTTCCCTGAAATGACCACCGCATGATTCTTCCCTCAACAGGGCATCCCTGGCCATTAAATCGCCTAGCTCTATAAAATCGGCCAACCTGATAGCTTTTTCCAGTTCGAGGTTTAACCCGTTTTTATCCCCGGGAATCCTAAGGTTGCTCCAGAATTCCTTTTTGATGAGTTTTATTTTTTCAATAGCGGTTTTTAAGCCTTCTTCGGTCCTGCCCATCCCAACATAATCCCACATAATTTTACCAAGTTCTTTATGGATAGAATCAACCGACCGGTTGCCTTTGATATTCATTAAGCTGTCGATATGACTAATGATCTCCTCTTCTGCCTTTTTAAATTCTGACATATCTGTGCTCAGTCTCTTTACCTGATGCTGGTCAGATAAATAATTCTGAATGGTATAAGGCAATACAAAATAGCCGTCGGCCAGGCCCTGCATTAAAGCGGAGGCTCCAAGACGGTTTGCGCCGTGATCTGAAAAATTGGCCTCTCCTATTGAAAACAATCCTGGAATTGTGGTCATCAATTCATAATCTACCCAGGTACCGCCCATTGTATAGTGGATGGCCGGGTAAATCTTCATTGGGGTTTCGTATGGATTTTCGTCTGTAATTTTTTCGTACATCTGGAAAAGATTCCCATACCTTTCTTCAATTACCTCCTTGCCTAAACGCCCAATGGCTTCTTTAAAATCGAGATAAACCGCCTGACCTGTTTCTACACCAAATCCCGAATCACATCTTTCTTTTGCTGCTCTTGAAGCCACATCACGGGGAACAAGGTTTCCAAACGAAGGGTACCTGCGTTCCAGGTAATAATCTCTTTCTTCTTCACTTAAATCTTCAGGGCGTTTTTTGCCTTCGCGAATGGCCTGTGCATCTTCTTTTTTTGCAGGCACCCAAATTCTTCCGTCGTTCCTGAGGCTTTCGCTCATTAAAGTCAATTTCGACTGAAATTCACCATGTACCGGAATACAGGTGGGATGAATCTGCACAAAGCAGGGATTCCCAAAAAAAGCACCTTTTTTATAGGCTTTCCAGGCTGCACTTCCATTTGATCCCATGGCATTTGTGGAAAGGAAAAACACATTTCCGTATCCCCCGGTAGCTAAAACCACTGCATGGCCGAAATGGCTTTCAATTTTACCGGTAACCAGGTTTCGGGTAATTATTCCACGGGCACGGCCATCGATAATTACAATATCCATTAATTCTGTGCGGGTATACATTTTTACCGTGCCTTTTGCAATTTGACGGTTTAAAGCCCCGTAAGCCCCAAGTAGTAATTGTTGTCCGGTTTGGCCGCGTGCATAAAAAGTACGTGAAACCTGTGCCCCACCAAATGATCTGTTATCGAGTAAACCGCCATATTCACGTGCAAACGGAATTCCCTGGGCAACTCCCTGGTCAATTATACTATTGCTGACTTCGGCCAGCCTGTAAACATTGCTTTCGCGTGAACGGTAATCGCCACCCTTAATGGTATCGTAAAACAAACGGTAAATGGAGTCGCCATCGTTTGGATAATTTTTGGCTGCATTTATACCTCCCTGGGCAGCAATGCTATGCGCCCTGCGCGGACTGTCCTGGTAACAGAAAGTTTTTACATTAAAACCCAGCTCACCTAGCGAAGCAGCCGCCGATGCCCCGGCAAGCCCCGTACCAACAACTATAATATCAATTTTTCTTTTATTGGCAGGATTTACAAGATTTTGATGGTTCTTGTAATTGGTCCACTTATCTTTAAGTGGTCCCTTAGGTATTTTAGAATTAAGTTTAGCCATATTTTTCGAAGGATTATACCTGTAATTCAGTTTGTTATCTATTTAAATATTAAAAAATAGAGCGGGATGATTATAAAAATCATGGTAACAAATAAGGTGTACACAATACCGATTCTTTCGAGACGAATGCGCCATACATTATTACTTAATCCCAAAGTTTGAAAAGAGGACCAAAATCCGTGGTACAAATGCAGACCAAGAAAAACAGCCCCCAAGATATAAAGCAGCGAATACACCAGTCCTAATTCAGGATCAATAAACAATCCCGAAACCAGCGCATAGGCATTATGCATTATCACACCTTCTACATTTACATCAGTATATAAATCGGACCCTGTAAATTTCATTTTCCAGAAAAAATTCATCAGGTGCATAACCAGGAAAATTGCAATTAAAGAGCCTAAAATAAACATGTTACGCGAAGCCCATTTACTGTTGTGTGCCTGCACCATTACTTCGTATTTCTGCGGCCTGGCTTTCATATTCTGTAAAGAAAGGATTACCGACCAGGTAATATGAATAATAAAACCTGCTGCCAATACAAACTGCATAATCTGTATTAAAGGATTTGTTTCCATAAAATGAGAAACTTTGTTAAATGCGTCAGGTCCAAATAATAGAAATGAATTTGCAATTGAATGAACAAGCAAAAAAACCAGTAGAAACATACCAGTTATGCTCATCAAGAACTTTTGCCCTACAGAGGATCTGAAAAAACCACTCATAAACCTGTTTTTAAGTTACTTAAAATTAAAAATTCAACTATATCGTTTTTAGCAAATTTAAACTCTTAATGAGGAAGAACAAATTCAACTTCTCAATAAGTTTTAATTTAGAACGATTCTAAATTACAGATTTTATTGGCGATTTATCTAAAATAGTAATAATATTATAATAAAGAAAGATACGCGGCCAATTTAAGATAGCGCTCATGAACTTAAATCTTCACTGACTTTATTATATTTGCCTTTCGAAAAGATATGGCTGTAATTGACTTTTAGAATTATTTTTTTTATGATAAGCAAGCTGCAGGTTGATTTTGAAATGAGGTACAAGGATTCAGGACATGGCCCTGTTGTAGTTCTGCTACATGGCTATCTGGAAACCCTTAAGGTATGGAATAATTTAATTGATGACTTTAAAGATGATTTCAGGATGATAGTTCCTGATCTCCCCGGGCACGGGCATAGCCAGGTTTCGGAAAACATTCAGACCATGGATTCCATGGCAGAGGCTGTTAAACATCTGCTCGACCACCTGAAAATCAACAAATGCTTTATGATTGGCCACTCAATGGGAGGCTATGTAACTCTTGCCTTTCTTGAAAAATACCCACAATACCTGCTTGGTATTTCGCTTTTTCATTCAAGTCCGTTTGCCGATACCGATGAAAAGAAAATTAACCGCGACCGCGAGAAAGAACTTGTGCTGGCCGGCAAAAAGGATCAATTGTATCATTTGCATTTTCCCAAAACCTTTGCCAACGAAAACGTTGAAAATTATTCTGAAGTGATTGAACGTTTAAAATCGAAAGCAAAAAAAACCACCGATAACGGAATTTCTGCTGTTCTGGATGGAATGAAAGCCCGGCCGGACCGCTCAGCTTTGCTAAAATCAACTGAAATTCCGGTGCAATATATTATAGGTAAAAAGGATAATTTTATCCCGATGAGTATTTTAGAAAAGCTTGAATTACCTGCTGATGCAGATTTGGTAATTTTAGAAAACTCCGGACACATGGGAATGTTTGAGGAAAAACAAAAATCTACCGAAGCAATCAGGAAATTTTTAAAAAGAAATATCTGCCTCTGAATGCATTTAACCTAAAAAAATTGACCTAAATCAAAAACAAGAAATTCCGGTTAAAAAGGAAGGCCAAAAACCTGATTCAGATATAATCAGATCTCTGGCCTACCAATATTATGAATTGATTGAAATTTCTAAATAAAATCAGAAGTGTCCTTTTCAATTCAAATTTTCAATGTTTTAAGGTAATAAAGCCTTATCAATTACATGAATTACGCCATTTGTACCCTGAACATTCAATAGAGTAGGAATCAGGAATGCTTTTTCATCGCTGCCATTGTCTTTTATGGAAAGATCAGAAGGGTCAACATAAAAACTACCGTTTAAGCTCGATACCGGACCAGTGGATAAATCGCTTGAAAAAACACGGCCAGGTACAACGTGGTATAAAAGAATTGAAGTAAGCTGTTCCTTTGTAAGGGTTGATAAATCAATACCCAAATCGGCAAATGCCTGGTTAGTTGGTGCAAAAATGGTAAAGGGTCCTTCGCCTTTTAAAACATCAACCAGTCCTGCCTGAACTACTGCATCTACAAGTGTTGTAAATTCTGGTGCAAAAGAAATAGCCAAATCAACAACATCTTTTGTTGGGGGCAATAAAACCTGGTTTATCACGTGAACAACTCCATTGTATGCTTCAATATTCTTTGCTGTAATAGAAGCATTGTTAACCCATGGTTTTCTACCATCGAATTTAATTTCAACAGCAGCACCATTAACTGTAGGAACAAATCCTGGCTGCAACTGGTATGAATAAACCTTACCGCCTACTACATGATAGAGGAGAATGTCAGATAATCCGGGAACAGATGCAATATTCGAAGAATTAAGCCCTAGTGCCTCAAAAGCTGCATCGGTTGGTGCGAATACGGTTAATTCGCTGCTTGTTACTACTTTATCCAATCCGGTAGCCTTAAGTGCTGTAATCAAGGTATTAAAAGTAGCATTGCGCCTGCTTAAACTGCTTTTTAATGCACCATCTTCATCTTCAGTAATCTGTTGATTTTTTAATACTTCAATGATATCACCTGATTTAGCTGGTGCCGGAGCTACCACAATGTTTTCTTCCTTTTCGCAGGACAAGAAAAAAACTGATAAAAATGAAACCATCAATAAGTTTTGTATTGATAATTTTCGGAGAAAATTGCTTTTTGTTTTCATGATTTCGCGTTTTAAGTTATTATAAACCTAAAACAATGGAAATACATTTTTGTTCATTTTATTTTTATTTTTATTAAACATTAATCAAAATTATTCTATCTTTTTCCCATGTATTCAAGCATTTAATAAATAAAATAATTATTTTATGATTAACATTAATCATATTTATATTAAACATAATTTTAATATATTGATTGCTGTTTGATTCAAATTGCGAATTAAAGCCAAGGGATATGCAATTAGGAGGGGAATTCGATCAAATTATTTTAACAGACTTGATTTCTTCATCAAGAATAGCAGTTGATTGTTCTAGTTGCGCTTTTTACTTTCTAGATAGGCAGCCATTGCTTTTTTAAATTCATTCCGTCCCAGATTTATTATTTCCGCTGCTTTAAAAAAATCGAATGTACTGCAGGCATTTTTTGAGATGTTCACCAATATATCCGGAGGATATTTTTCGAGGGTCAGATTTGTAATTTTATTCTGCATCATATCGTAAGAGTAAGCCAGAAGCTGAACAGTACTGAATTTTTCCTTCTGGTTTTTATCTTTATTAAACCACTTATCCCAGTTTTCTTTAAATTCCAGTTTTTTAAGCAGGCTATCCTGATCTTTTTCATTGTTTAATTTTTTAACCGGATTTTCGTAAGGAATTAATGAATTTACATTTACGGCCACAACAATATCGTTATCCTTTTTCTGCACCAAATCAAGTGGAACCGGATTTAAAACCCCGCCATCGATTAAATCTATCCCATTTATGCAATAGGGTTCAATAATACTGGGAATGGCCACTGAAGCCCTAATGGCGTTCATCAGGCTTCCTTTACGAAAAATAACCTCTGAATGCGTATAAGGATCCACTGCCACAGCGGTAAAAGGAATTGGCAGGTCTTCGATTTGAATATCAGTAATAAATGAGCTAATTTCCCTGAAAACTCTGTTGCCTTTAATAAATCCATGCTTACTCAGGGTAAAGTCCATTAATTTAAATACTTCTATTTTATCAAGTTGTAAAAGCCAGTCCCTAAACTCTTTAAGATGCCCGGCAGCATAAATTCCCCCTACAACCGATCCGAATGAACTTCCTGCTATTGAAGAAATTTTAAATTTCAGTTTTTCAAGTTCTTCAATAACTCCTATATGTGCCATTCCACGTGCACCGCCACTGGCAAGTACAAGCGCTACAGATTTATTCATTAAATTTTTTTGATAAATGATGAATAAGGATGAAATTCTCTTTAAACTACTTTCTAAATTTATTTCAAGTAATAAATTGATTATTAAGTGAAAATTTACCTGTAAAATTAGTAATTTTTAAGAATCATTTTTTCTTTTCTTTCAATTAGATTTCAAATTGTTAAATAACAATCTATCTTAAAATTAATAAATTACCCTAAAAAAGTATGAGTAGTATCCGTATCCGGCCAAGATTTAAAATTTCAAGCAGTCTTTCACCAGAAGAAGTTATTGAAAAAATAGAAGTTAGCCTTAAAAGGGAAGAAACAAATTTTTATGCTGAATCAATGCTCGCCAATTTTATTGTCGTGAGAATTAAGCCTTCGGAACGCAAAATCTGGTCACCACAAATCTCCTTATCCATTGACAAGCAGGAAAACGGTTGCATAATAAGGGGTTTGTATGGACCGCGGCCTACTTTATGGACCATGTTTATATTTTTGTATATCGGAATTGGGGTTGCGGTACTTTTTGCTTTGTTATACGGACTTGCACGTTTAAACCTGAACCTTGATGCTTCGGTGCTTTGGTTGATACCTGCTTTACTGGCTTTTGCCCTAATATTATATATTTTTGCACAGGCAGGCCAAAAGTTTTCAGCACAGCAAATGTTTGATCTCCACCATTTTATAGAGAAAGCGCTGGACAGGAAAATCAAAATTTATTAAAACAATTATTCAGTCTTTTTTTGCCTTACTATTGTTTTTTCAATCTTCCCATTGTTGTAAATGGCTTCGAAAATTACATTTCCACTTTTGTCAAATGATTTCATCCGGCCGTGTTTTCTGTCGTCTTTGTAATTGATTTCCGTATCAGGCTTTCCATTTGTGTACCACGATAACCATTGACCATCTTTCTTACCGGCTTTGTATGATTCCTGTTTTATTTTTAACCCGCTTTGATCAAAATAAATCCATTTGCCGTCTTTCTCACCGTTCAGGTAAAAACCAGTCATGTTCTCTCTTCCATCCGCAAAATAAGTAATATACGGGCCATTTAATATACCGTCTTTGTTGCCTTCAACCAGCTGACTTATCCCATTTTCGTTATAATATTTTGCAACGCCATCCTTAAGATTGTCATTATAATAAATCTCATACTCTTTTGAACCGTTTTCGTACCACGATTCCCATTTTCCATTCATTTTACGGTTCCTGAAAAATCCTGACATATATTTCTTTCCATTTTCGTACCACGAATCCCATTTGCCCTCTTCCATTCCATTCACAAATTCGCCTTTGTAAAATACCTGCCCGTTTTCGTAATAAACTACCCAAATCCCGTTTTTCAAATCGTCAATATAATTACCGGTTTTCCATACCTGCCCATTCGCATACCAATAAGTCCATAAACCATTCATTTTCCCTTTATGGTAATTTCCCTCGTTCCCTTTTCCACCGTCAGTTCTCCAGTAAGTCCATTTTCCTTCCATTGTATCGCGGACAAAACTTCCTTCTATATCAATTTTTCCATCCTCTCTCCACCATTTTGCTTTTCCCTCCTTCAGGTCATTTTTAAATTCAATTTCACTGTCTTTTTTTCCATCCTTATACCAGGAAGTATGTAAGCCTTCCTTTTTGCCATTTTTAAATGTCCCTGTGAACTTTTTCTGACCGTCTTCGTACCAGAAATTCCATACTCCGTCTTTTTGTCCGTTTACCATTTGTCCTTTCATTTCCACCTGCCCGTTTTCGTACCAGGTTGTACTTAAGCCTGATCCGTGGTTCATTTCTGTCCACCGGTTGCCCTCGCGATACCATGAAAGCCACAAACCAACCATCTGCCCATTTTTATAACTGCCTTTTTTAAGTATTTTTCCGTTCGAATAATACGTTGTCCAGAGTGAATCTCTTAAACCATTTTTATAAAAACCTGATTCTGTGATTTTTCCTTCTTTCGACCAGGCTTTATAAATCCCATTCCCATTTTTCACAAGCGTATCGCCCTGATCAGAATAAAGATTTAGGAAGTAAACAGAATCGTTGGTTATATAAAATATTTCTTGTTTTTTTTGCCCAGAAGAATTAAAGCTGGTCCAAACACTATCCCTGTTATCTTTTTTAAATTGTCCTGTAGCCAGAAGATTGCCATTTTCGTCCCATTCCCAGTATTTTCCATGTTTTAACCCGAATTTCATTTCTCCTTCGTTTTGCTTTTTCCCGTTTGGATAAAAATAGGTTATCCTGCCATTGGCGACCCCGTAATTATATTCAACTTCCTGAACCAGAATCCCTTCTTCATTCCAATATTTCCATAAACCCATTTCTTTTCCCGTATCAGAAATTTTTCCTTCGGAACGTTTTTGTTTATTTTTCCAATAATCGGTGAATGTTTTTTGCTGGGCTTGAACAAAAACCGTAATAAACAGGCAAAGGGCTAAAACAATGTATTTCATAATTTTACTAATTTTCAGATAATGATGTACTATAATTCAGACTTGAAAAGTACTTCAAGAATTTCATAGATAAAAAACAAAAATCATTCTATTTTATTGTATTGAAATAATAAAGTAAAATGAAAATTTACCAGTGTTTCACAGTTGAAAAATTATTCATTATAGTTCCATGTAAATCCCTTTGGAATAGCCACATAACATTCTTTGAAAAACACCCTGGTATCGCTCATTTTTCCGGATTTGGTTACAAGGTAAATTAAAACGCCATTTTGCCAGGAATGAATTTTCTGGTACTCTGTACCATCCGGGACTTTTGATTGGAAAAATGTTGAATTGCCTGATTTGCTAATGGAAACATGTTTACAGGGTGGATTTGAAAAATTAAGACTGTTAATTATATAATTCTGGTGCCCGTTTATTGAAAATTCCAATTGACCACCATTATCATCATACCTGATAATTTTATATTCTTTGTAAAAATTCTCATAGCAGGTGTATTTTTTATCGGTATAAAAATATCCTCCCATATATGCCCAATCATACTTCTTTAAAGTATCCATAAAATTTTCCGGAATGGGCGAAGCTTTTAAAGCCAACAGCTCCTTTTCGGGAATGGTTTTATCGATAATGGCTTTTTCAACACTTTTGAAATAAGTCTGCCCGGGCTGATCTTTGATGGTAGTTTGAGATTTAATGTTTATCCCAATAGTAAGCAGGATTGAGATGAATATTAAGTTTTTCATAGTAATGGAATTAATAGTTAATTTCCGATCCTTGATAATAATTGACTTTTAGCGAATTGAACAATTCTTTTGCAATTTGAATTGACTTTCCATGATAATAAAACCCCCATACCTTCATTTTTTTATCCGGCAGTTCTATTTCGACATGATAATTTGGTGGTCCGGAACGCATACTGGTTCTGACTTTTGAAACGTGGCGTTTAATAACTACTGCTCTGGCCTCCGTGATTGATAATCGGTTTATTGGTATAAATGCATTGAAAAAACCCCATTTATGCACAATCTCTTTATTGATTAAATCAAGGGATGTACCACAACGGTAGGCTATTAGTAAAAATCCAGGAATCAGGCAAATCAAACTGGCTAAATACATTTCGATAAACAAAAAAATAGCAGTAAAAATCAGGATAATCCCACCGAAAGTGTAAGCACCCGCGCCTAAACCTTCCATAAGGATTATTGTTAAGGCTGTTTTCTTAATCATTCAAAAGCTTCTTTTGTTTTGATTTCGTATTGATAAATTCTATTTCAAGGAATCGGGCTATTTCTGTTGCATAAGCACTGGCTTTGGTTTTTTCAGTAAATGTGTTGATATGCAATTTTTTACCTGTGAAATTAAAATTCAGTTTATAAGCAACACTGGTCCCCGACATTACCTGGCCAAAACCCTTTCGCCTTGTGCTGACCGATTCAATCGACAATGAAACTACACCTTCTAAAGATTTTGTTTTTAATGTAAGAAAAGGTTTAATCCAGCCCGTTTTTTTAATCAACAGCCTGTTTTCTTTGTCTATAATCACTTCCGTACAATGTTCCATCAGGAGAACAGCAAAGCCCGAAATAAGCACTCCGGGAATATAAAGTTCAATCCAGAGGAAAAAAAGGCCAAACAGCAGAATAACTCCGCCCAGGACAAAACGTGCAGCGCCTAATTCCCTCATGCTTTCGGTGTAATATACACGGTTTCCGATTGATTTAAGATGATTGTCCATATTTTTAGCAATATAAGGCCAACCATGTAATACAAACGGCTGGCCCTTGTGGTTTTTTCAACGGCTATTTATTAACGTTTTCGCACTTGATAGGAAAGTTGTCCCCAACCCCGTTTAAAAGCAATTCGCCGTATTTGCCATTTTCATAGTTATTTTTGAACGAAATCCAGTATACAATGCATTCTCCATTGGCCCTTTTCTGCGCCACCGCGGTACTTATCCAACGGTATTCAATTTTACCGGTAATTGAATTTTTTTCAACAGTCCAGGCATTTTCAGTAATCACTAATCTTAAAGGCGTTTCATCCGGATAGCTTTCTTTTAGTACATTTTTCATCTGGGCTTCAAGGGCCGGATTGCTTTGAACGGCCTTGGGCATACGCGCTTTTTCCAGTTCACGATCTTCAAAAGGTTTTATCATTTCGTTCCATTTCGATAGTCCATCAGCAGTACAGTTTAATATAAAACTTCCTTTTGCCAGTATATCTGCATTTTCGTTGGTTATCTTTACCAGGATATTGTGTTTACCGGGTTTCATGATTCTGATAAAATCGCGCATCATTAACAGGCATCCATCCTGGTTATCAGGGGTAAAAGCAGGGAACAATTCAACAAGTGAATAGGAATTTTTACCGTTGGCGGGTGTTAAAGGATAAAAAACGCCAAAATCCCCTTGTCCTGTATATCCGGGATTGGTATCGATAAAAACGGAAACATTATACCTTGCTCCGGCACCACAAAATGAGGCAAGATCAGTATCAAAATAGCCCATGGCATAAATATTATCTCCGGCATTGAATTCGGTACTAAAATCAGCCGGATTTTCTGCTTTAATAGTTATCGGTTTTTTTGAGAAAACCAACTTCTGCGCATTATCCCCATGTAATTTACTCGTATAATATTTAGCCCCGATTTTAGATTTGAAATCTTCAAAAACTATTTTGGCTTCCTTTTCATATTTCTCCCCTAATGTGTATCCCTCGCTGTAGGAACCGCTTTCTAAAAGCTTTAAGGCACCGGAATAATTAATGGCAGCCTGGGCCCAATCTTTACCTGTCACCCACTTTCCACCGGAGGCTTTTTCTTTGTTAGCATTTGCAATGCATTCCTGAATTGCCGGTTCAATTTCATTTTTTACTTTGGTGGCATAAAGATCCCAGAAAGTTTTGGCAATCCAGTAATAATTTGAATAAATGGTCCCTTTGTTTAACTCTTCAGGAGTGTAGACAATCCTGCAAATAGAATCGGCATGTATGGCACGTTCTGTATAATTGATACTTTTTGCTTTAATTAAAAGCCTTTCAGAATTCGATAATGCATAATCAGCTTTAAAAATTTCATTGTAATAATCATACAAATCATTTCTTAGTTGCTGCATAAACATCTCATGTTCTGCCCAAAGTGCTTCTTTATCTTTTGCGGGTTTTTCAGCACCTTCTATTTTTGCAAGCAAATCATTGAATCTTTTTTCCAAAGCTTCGTAATCTGAAAGCTTACAATTGCCTTTTAAATTTTGTAAATCTTCCATGGCCAGCGCCTTTGAACCGGAATAATCACTTTGCTTTTCAAACTGATATTCCATGGCATCAATATGTTTTTCAAATTGTTTGGCATAAAAAGCACAATCATCTGATGAAAAACCGGATTGCTGAGTACCCTGACCTGTGTTTGAGTTCTGATTTTGAGTCTGATTTGAATTCTGTACCTGATTCTGGTTTTGGGTTTGTTCCTTGTCTTTTTTCTTAATCAGGTTTTTACCTTTGTTCAACAGGTCGGATTGAGAATAAATTTCAGGTGCTATGCATAGCAAGCAAGCAAATACCATTAAATAAAAGGTAACTTTTTTCATGGTGTTTAAATTTTAGGGTTAACATTTCAAATAAAAGAGTTTTCATTTTTTCGTTATGATTAAAGGGCACATTAAATTTAAAAAAAAAATACGGAATATGTTATGGGTTTTTTTTTGCAGATTGTCAACCCTTCTCTTTCAGACAAATAAAGCCGGTAGAATATTGAAATATCCCCCAATAAAGCAGTTTGACCAGATGGCTTTATTGATTGACTTTTAATCGATTATTGCTGATATAAAAAATGTTACAGCCCGGGAAAAAATTACCTGATGATTATTTTAAATTAAACTTCCATTTCCAATATTTTTTTATCTTTGCCTTTTATTTAGATTAATTATAAATAAGAAAATCAATTGGCCAAAATTTAGTTATAACTTTAACGAATTGACAAATTATTTATAATCAAAAAGAATAAAGGCGAATCACAGATTTGTTAAGCCAGGGTTAGCAGGTAAAGGCAATATACCTTATTTTAATATTGCTGTTTAACCCGGATTTAGTAAAACATTTTAATTAAATGTAAAAATTAATAGAAATGGCACTCGAAAATGATGATAAAATAATAACTGAATATAGCACTAAAGAATACGAAGCAGGTTTTTTTACCGATATTGAGACTGAAGTTTTTCCAAAAGGCTTAAATGAAGATGTAATCAGGGCATTATCTGCAAAAAAAAATGAGCCTGATTTTATGCTTGAATTCCGGCTCAACGCTTACCGGAAATGGACTTTGATGAAAGAACCAAAATGGGCGCATTTAAAATACGAAGAGCCTGATTTTCAGGATATAAGCTATTACGCAGCCCCCAAAAACATGCCTAAATACAACAGTCTTGATGAAGTGGATCCGGAATTGATAAAAACTTTCGAAAAGCTTGGTGTTCCGCTCGAAGAACAAAAAGTGCTTGCAGGCGTTGCTGTTGATGTAGTAATGGACAGCGTTTCGGTTCACACTACTTTCCGTGAAGAATTAAAAAAACTGGGCGTTATTTTTTGTTCCATCAGCGATGCAATACAGGAACACCCTGATTTGGTGAAAGAATACCTGGCTTCGGTAGTACCAGTAAGTGATAATTTTTATGCCGCTCTTAATTCGGCTGTTTTTACAGACGGTTCATTTGCCTATATTCCAAAAGGTGTTCGCTGCCCGATGGAATTATCTACTTATTTCAGGATTAATCAGGCCAAAACGGGTCAGTTTGAAAGGACACTATTAATTGCCGACGAAGGAAGTTATGTAAGTTACCTCGAAGGCTGTACGGCTCCAAGTCGCGATGAAAATCAACTACACGCTGCTGTGGTCGAAATTATTGCACTTAAAGATGCCGAGGTGAAATACTCGACAGTTCAAAACTGGTATCCAGGAGATAAAGACGGAAAAGGCGGTGTTTATAATTTTGTTACAAAAAGGGGTATCTGCAAAGGTGATAATTCCAAAATTTCCTGGACCCAGGTTGAAACAGGTTCGGCAGTAACCTGGAAATACCCCAGCACAATACTCAAAGGCGACAATTCGGTGGGCGAATTTTACTCAGTTGCTGTTACAAATCATTTTCAGCAGGCTGATACCGGAACAAAAATGACCCATATTGGAAGAAATACAAAAAGTACAATTATTTCAAAAGGAATATCGCTTGGGCAAAGCAACAACAGCTACCGTGGATTAGTTAAAATAAATCCCAACGCCATAAATGCCAGGAATTTTTCGCAATGCGATTCTTTGCTCATTGGGAGTAAATGCGGTGCGCATACTTTTCCCTATATTGAATCGGAAAACCCTACCGCAATTGTTGAACACGAGGCTACCACCTCAAAAGTTTCTGAAGACCAGATTTTTTATTGTAATCAGCGTGGCTTGGACACTGAACAGGCTGTAAGCCTTATTGTTAACGGATTTGCAAAAGAGGTTCTGAACAAGTTGCCGATGGAATTTGCCGTAGAGGCACAAAAACTATTGGCGCTAACGCTGGAAGGAAGCGTGGGATAATAAAGAAGTTTGGAGTTAAAGAAGTTTAGAGTTCAAGAAGTTTGGAGTTAAAGAAGTTTGGAGTTGAAGAAGTTTGGAGTTGAAGAAGTTTGGAGTTAAAGAAGTTTAGAGTTAAAGAAGTTTAGAGTTAAAGAAGTTTAGAGTTGAAGAAGTTTAGTGTTGAAGAAGTTTAGTGTTGAAGAAGTTTAGAGTTAAAGAAGTTTGAAGTTGAAGAAGTTTAGAGTTGAAGAAGTTTAGAGTTAAAGAAGTTTAGGGTTAAAGAAGTTTGGAGTTTGAAGTTGAAGAAGTTTAAAGTTATCTCAGAATCCGAAATATAAAGAAAGTGAATAATTATATACAAGATATTTATGTCGAAAACATTATTAAAAATTGAAAATTTAAAAGCAAATATTGAAGGAAAAGAAATATTGCGCGGAATTAACCTTGAAATAAAGGAAGGCGAAGTACACGCTATAATGGGGCCAAATGGCTCAGGCAAAAGTACACTTGCTTCGGTGCTGGCAGGCAGGGAAATGTTTGAAGTATCAAGTGGCAAAGTAGAATTTTTAGGGAAAGATTTACTGGGTTTGTCTCCTGAAGAACGTTCAAGAGAAGGACTTTTTCTTGCATTTCAATATCCGGTAGAAATTCCGGGGGTTTCTATCACCAATTTCATGAAAGCTGCCGTAACGCAACACAGGGAGCATAAGGGTTTAAAACCTCTTGCTCCTGCTGATTTTCTAAAATTGATGAAAGAAAAGAAAGAATTGGTTGAAATATCCACTAATCTTACCAACCGTGCTGTAAATGAAGGGTTTTCTGGAGGCGAGAAAAAAAGAAACGAAATTTTTCAAATGGCCATGCTGGAACCCAAACTTGCCATTCTTGACGAGACAGATTCCGGCCTCGATATAGATGCACTGAGAATAGTAGCCAACGGTGTGAACAAACTTAAAAATAACCAGAATTCTTTCCTGGTTATTACTCATTACCAGCGATTACTCGATTATATTGTACCTGACGTGGTACATGTGCTTTACAAAGGAAAAATTGTAAAAACAGGTGGCAAAGAACTTGCCCTGGAACTTGAAGAAAAAGGGTACGACTGGGTTAAAAAAGAAGTTGAAGTAGATGAATAAATCTTTAAACCACAATTTATTAATTAATTCTGAAAAAATAATTGTCCAAAAAATAATAAATGGCACTTCGATCCAATATATCAAAAGAAGATTTTTTATCGGTTTTTCAAAATCTTCCTTTTCCACCCCTGGCTGAAAACGGCTGGGAAACCAAAGCTTTAGAAAAATTCAAAAGTTTTGATTTTCCATCTAAAAGCGATGAAAAATGGAGACATACAAATATCAGCAGGCTTTTACAACATCATTTCGGACTTGGAATTGCGCTAAAACCAGATAAAAAAATTGTAGATTCATTTACCATCCCAGGTTTGGATGCTTACAGAATGGTGTTTGTGAATGGCTATTTTTTCCCCGAGTTTTCGAACCAGATTAATGGAAAAAAGATTATTATAAAAAGCCTGGCATCTGCAAAAAGTGAGAACAAAGACATCTTTGAGTTGTACTTTGAAAAAACACGAATATCAGATGAAAACTTTTTTACAAACCTTAATACAGCTTATGCTACAAATGGGAATTTTATTTATATTGACGAAAATACTGTACTTGACAAACCATTGCAAATCATTAACTTTTCAGATGGGAAAGACAGCAAAACTATTTCGCAATATCGGAATATAATTCTGGCCAGGAGGGGCAGTAAAGCACAGATTATCACCAGTTATCATTCTTTAAGCGTTAATTTCACACTAACAAATGCAGCTACAGAGATTTTTCTGGAGGCTGACGCTCATCTTAATTTCAATATTTTCCAGGGAGAAGGTGACGATGCTTTTCACGTTAACCATACCAGGGTAATCCAGGAAACCGGGAGCAGATTCTCAGCACATACGCTTACCATGTGCGGTGCAATTGTGCGCAATGATATCCAGGTGAAGCAGGCAGGAGAAGGATGTGATACAAAATTAAACGGACTTTATTTACCAAGCCGCGAGCAGCATTTCGACAATAATACTTTTATTCACCACGCTAAACCACATGGAACCAGCAACCAGGTTTATAAAGGAATTATAGATAATAAATCTTCTGCCGTTTTCCTTGGTAAAGTGCTGGTTGACAGAGATGCCCAGAAAATAAATGCATACCAGTCGAACCGGAATATTTTGCTAACAAAATACGCAAAAGTGAACAGCAAACCACAACTCGAAATTTATGCCGATGATGTAGCCTGTTCGCATGGTTCAACCACCGGACAAATTGATAAAGAAGCTTTGTTTTATCTGCAATCGAGGGGTATAAACCGTCGTCATGCTGAATTGCTGTTGCTTTCGGCTTTTATTGCCGATGTAATTGAAACTATTGAAATTGAACCACTCAGAATGCTTGTAAAATTGCTTATCTCAAAGCGACTTGACGGTGAAAATCCTGAAAGCAAATGTTCAATGGACGAAATCTGTCATGGATGTGATATGCTTTAGCAATTGGATTTACACATTGATTTTGAGGAAATGATTGAAATGAAAAGCCAGAAAACATTTAGCATTAAATTTTGTCTTGAAGAAGTGGATTCCGTTTTCTGTAACCATTCATTTTTTCTTCAGATTATTACTTATCCTTACAAAAAATGATGGATATAGCAAAAATTCGATCAGACTTTCCGGTGTTAAACCAGAAGATATACGGTAAAAACCTTGTTTATCTTGACAATGGAGCTACTACACAGAAACCAAGGCAGGTAATTGAGGTGGTCAGCGATTTTTATTCAAATTCAAACAGTAATATTCACCGAGGCGTTCACCATTTAAGTGAAAAAGCAACTGAAGCCTACGAAGCTGTTCGTAAAAAAGTACAACAATTCATTAACGCGGCGTTTGAACATGAAATTATTTTTACCCGTGGTACTACTGAATCTATAAACCTTGTTGCTTTTTCATTTGGCGAAAAGTATATTTCAGAAGGCGATGAAATAATAATTTCGGCCATGGAACACCATTCCAACATTGTGCCCTGGCAAATGATGTGCGAACGTAAAAAAGCCATTTTAAAAGTAATCCCATTTAACGCGGCTGGCGAACTTGAACTGAAACATCTGGATTTACTTATCAGCCCAAAAACGAAACTGCTGGCCATAACTCATATCTCAAATGTTCTGGGAACAATTAATCCAATTAAAGAAATTATAGCCAAAGCACATAAATCAAATGTTCCGGTATTAGTGGACGGAGCCCAGAGTATTCAGCATACAAACATTGATGTTCAGGATTTGGATTGTGATTTTTTCGTATTTTCAGGCCACAAAATTTATGCTGAAACAGGAATTGGCATCTTATATGGCAAAGAAAAATTCCTTAAAGAAATGCCGCCATATCAGGGTGGAGGAGACATGGTTGACCGGGTTACCTTTGAAAAAACCACTTATCTGGACGCTCCGTTTAAATTTGAGGCAGGAACACCTAATTATGTTGGTGCCATTAGTCTTGGTGCAGCCATCGATTACCTTAAAAATATAGGAATTGAGAATATTTCTTCGTACGAAAATGAATTGCTCCGATACGCCACAAATAAGTTGAATGCTATTGAAGGGGTTAATATTTATGGTCAGGCAGAAAAAAAGTCTTCAGTAATTTCATTTCTAATCAAAAACGTACATCATTACGATACCGGAATGATACTTGATAAATTGGGAATTGCCGTTCGAACTGGTACACATTGCGCCCAGCCAGTAATGGATATTTTGGGAATAACCGGAACCGTGCGTGCAAGTTTTGCATTTTATAACAGTTTCGAAGATGTTGACAAATTAGCAGAAGGCGTTTTGAGGGTTAAAAAAATGTTTGAATAATAGTTTAAAAAAGATTAATATTAAATTGATGAACCTGCAACAAATTCAAGATCAGATAATTGAAGAATTCTCGGTGTTTGAGGAATGGCTAGATAAGTATGAATACCTTATTGAGTTAGGCAACGCTATTGAACCCATGGATATTAAATTCAGGACAAATGAATACCTGATTAATGGATGTCAGTCGAAAGTTTGGGTAAAAGCCGAGCTTGTTGAAGACAAAGTTTTTTTTCAGGCCGATAGCGATGCAATAATTACCAAAGGAATTGTAGCACTTTTAGTTCGTGTTTTATCTGGCCGTAACCCTACCGAAATTATGAATGCCGATCTATATTTTATTGACAGGATAGGCCTTACACAAAACCTTTCCCCTACCCGTTCAAACGGTTTATTGGCAATGGTAAAACAAATGAAATTATATGGTATGGCTTATCATTCTAAACTTAATAAATAAAAGGATATGAAAAATGATGATAACCAGGTAGCTAAAGATTATATGGCCATGGAAGTTAAAATCCTTGATCAACTGAAACAGGTTTTCGATCCCGAAATTCCAATAAATATTTATGATTTGGGATTGATTTATGAAGTTGATGTGGATGATGATAATAATGTGAACATCAGGATGACGCTCACAGCTCCGAATTGCCCGGTAGCGGATTCATTGCCAATGGAAGTAAAAGAAAGGGTGCAGGGTATTGCCGGTGTGAATAACGTTAACCTTGAACTGGTATTTGATCCACCCTGGGGGCCCACCATGATGTCGGAAGAAGCTAAGCTGGAACTGGGATTTCTCTGATTGAATTTAATCAATTATCCCCAGTTGGAATTAGAATGCCGGAAACTTAATATTTACCGGCATTTTCTGTTTTTAAAATGATTATAAGCATTAGAAATTATCACATTCCCTGTAAGCCTGTATAAGTTTTGCTTCTCCTTCTTTCGATTTCACACTTTTACCATGTTCCATGCACAATACACCCTGGTATTTTTTGTTATAGATGTATTTAAAAATGTTTTTAAAATTAATTTCTCCACTTGTAGGTTCGTTCCGGCCAGGATTATCGCCCAGATGGAATGCTCCTATTTCGCTCCAGGCGGCTTCTATATTTGGAATCAGGTTTCCTTCCGTTATTTGTTGGTGGTATAAATCATTTACAATTTTACACTGCGGACGGTTTACACCCCGGCAAATTGCATAAGCCTGCGGAATTCCCGTAAGTACCAGGCCCGGATGATCGTTCAGTGTATTCAATGGTTCAATAACAATGGTTAAACCCGATTTTTCAATAATATCGCAGCAAAACCTTAAGTTATCAATAATATTTGCTGTCTGGTAATCCCTGTGAAGTTTCTCATCGTATCTGCCGGGTACCATTAAAGCCCATTTTGCACCTGTTCTTTTCGAAATTTCAAGTCCGTCTTTCATTTTTTTAGCCAACATGTCTCTTACCGACTGGTCGTTTAAAACAAATGAAGTTTTAGAAAAATCTGCATAGAGTACAAAGGGGCCTAATTCCATCCCCAACTTGTTCATTTCTCTCGAAATCTTTTCCTGATCACTTACAGGTCTATCAATCAGTCCATTGTCGAACATGGCCCTAAAGCCCATATCATAACAGAATTTTATATTGTCAACAAGATCTTTTCCACAATGTTCTTCAAACATTCCAAAATACGGGGCATACTTTAATTTAAAAGGCTCTGCAGGGGTACTTAATTTGAAATTTTCTTTTCCATAAGTTTCTGAAAAGGCTGTAGGTACTGATAGAACTGCAGCACCTGTTATTCCCGCTTTCTTTATAAACTCTCTTCTCGAATTTTTCATGTTTAAGCTTTTAATTATGCATTTTACAAAGGAATATACTTTTAAATTTCTGATAATTAACAGCTCCGGCTATTAACCGGAGCTTTTCTTCAAAACCAACAATTGTTTTCAGAATTTATCCTTTTAAGCATTTTCCTGTTTTGGATCGTAAGCTTCTCCGGCTACAGGAACTGTTTTTGTCACTTCCACCGGTCCTAATACAAAGGTTTTGGGTCCAAGTTTCAGGTCAGAATTCATCATTTCCTCCCAGGTGGTTTCTTTTCCTGTATAAGCTGAAAGCCTACCCATAATTGCAGTTAATGTTGAGATAGCTGTATTTTCAGCTTCTACAATTGGTTTATTTGTCCTTATGGCTGTTACCAGGTCAATATGTTCCTGTACATAAGGATCAACACTTACTGAATTTGAAGTTTTTCCTTCTTTATCTAATGGATATTCATATTTCCAGACTTCTTTTCCGGTGAGATCCACAATGGAATTCCGACAGTTAGTAGCACCAAGGGTTCCCTGTATGAATTCAGATACATTGTCGGTGCAACCGTTTATCTGACGGCACATGCTGTGAACATGAATTCCACTTTCAAAAACGAAATCCACACTGAAATTATCGTACTGATCGCCGGTAACCCTTCTTAATCTTGATCCAAAACCAACCGCTTTTACCGGGTGCTTACCATAAAACCAGTTAAATACATCAATATTATGCACGTGTTGTTCAACGATATGATCGCCCGAAAGCCAGCTCCAGTTTACCCAGTCGCGAATCATTGCTTCCATTTCCGACCATTCTTTTTTGGGATCTTTATGCCAAAGTTTGCTCTGGTTCCAATAAACATTTCCACCTACAATGTCACCAATGCTTCCCTGGGCAATTTGTTGCCAGGTACTTACATAATCGCGCTGATGGCGGCGTTGTGTTCCTGTAACAATTGAAAGACCCAATCCGGCAGCCTTTTGAGATGTGGCCATTATTGACCTTGCTCCGGCAGGATCAACAGCCACTGGTTTTTCTGCAAACACATGTTTTTTTGCCTGAATGGCAGCTGCCATATGCTCAGGTCTGAAATAAGGAGGTGTGGCCAAAATAATGACATCTACCCCGGCATCAATAACTTTCTGGAACGCATCAAATCCAACAAAACATTTTTCGGGCGCTACTTCAACATTTTTTTCTTTTTTAAGCTGTTCTTTACATTCGTCAATTCTATCCTGGAAAACATCGCCAAGGGCCACTACCTGTAAATTTGGACCAGCACTCAGAAAATTTATAGCAGCACCTGTTCCCCGGCCTCCGCAACCAATAACACCAGCTTTAAGCGGGGGTCCGTCAGGGGCTTGATCGAGCATGGTGGGAGCCTCAACTACTTTTTTACTTTTATTGCTGCATCCTCCCAATAATGAAGGAACTACTACGGAAGCAGCTCCAACGGCTGCGGCAGCAGTTAAAAAATTACGTCTTGAATAACCAGATTTTTTCATAGCATTTTATTAGAGTTGTTAATTTATTGATTTCCTGTATTTTTATCAAATTCACATACTACCCTGAATCCCACATTAAAACAATCGGAATACCACCATATGCTTTTGGGAATCTGAGGATCTGTTTTTAGCCATGCCGTTGTTCTAGTATAATCCCTGTACGAACTTCTGAGCTGATCGGCAGTACTTAAATATGAACCCCCGCGCACCACATGTTCTTCACCAGTTGCAGGACCTTTAGGATCCTTTATCCTCCCTGCAGAATTTTTAGAATAAGCATCGGGCTGGTACCAATCCGAACAAAATTCGGCAACGTTTCCGGTCATACTTTTCAGCCCGAATTTATTGGCCATCACTTTGTCGGGCAATTGGGTTTTCGACTGGCTGTTTTCTTTGTATACTGCAAATGAGTTAATTACAGTAGTATCATTACTTGAAAATCTTGCCCAGAATCCTCGTTTTTCGAAATTTTCAGGATCTCCCGGAAAGAAATAAGGAGTAGTTGTTCCAGCCCTGCAAGCATATTCCCACTCAGCTTCGGTAGGTAAACGATAAGTCTTGCCGGTTACCTGGCTCAACCATTTGCAATAAGTTTCGGCTGCATGAAATGAAAACGATATGGCTGGCCGTTTTCCCATCCCCCAGCCCTGATCTGGCCTGCCATAAGGAGGGGTTGCCCCGGAAATGGCATCAACACCTGATTCTGATATTTTCTTTTTCATTTTATCAGTATCTGTTGTTCTTCCTTCAGAGGCAGTTTGAGCATAAAAAGCCATGTATTCATCCCAGCTCACCTCTATTTCGGCCATAAAAAACGGGCTTATTTCTACTTCACGGATCGGTCCTTCATCTTCCTTTCTATAGGGTTCATCCTGTGGGCTGCCCATTTTAAATATACCTCCGGGTATCGCTTTCATATTAAACGATATGGATGAATTCGGAATTTTTTCTGTATAATCCTTAAATTCAACCACTTTGGTGCTTTCCTTAAAAATTTCTTTTACTTCCGACGAAGTTTTTCCAAATGTAGAATTACTGCCATGTGTGTATCCTTCAATATAGTGGCCTGCATTCAAATGACAATTAATACAATGCATATCACTTTCCTGCGCATTCTGCTTAAAATAAAGATGTGCATCTTCCCCTTCTTTTGATAATTTTGCAGGGAATAGATTTTCGTGGCATTTTACGCAGCTGGTCTGGTAAACATGGTGACGGGCATTTTCGAGCTGACCTTTTTCTGCCCAGTTGAACGAAGCAGAGTCCTTTGTCCAAAAACTCCACAAATCGCGTAGCCCGGTTTTAGATTTAGCCCAAAAATATCCTTCCCCTTTTGGCGGTAAATGACATTCGGTGCAACCTATTCTAACCCCTGATTCCGTCTGGTAATGTACAGAATTTTTCCAGGCATTATCGGCATCGGGATGAATATGGCACGAAATACAATATTCATTGGTAGAAGTGTGGACAAAAACCTTGTTGCCCCCCAACATTAACAAAATTCCCAGTATAATGCCCGGTAAAATAAAGAAGAGAAATTTTTTCATATCGAAATCAGAAGGAAATTAATTTTGATTAATTAACATTGAACATGCACAAATATATGAGTTGATATGGTAAAAACCTAATTTAATTTCGTTATGTAATTGATTAATATTTATGTTTTTTGACATAATTTTTATTTTTAAGATTTCTATTATAAATTGTTGAATTTCTGATTGTAACAATTAAAATAAATTTAAAATTTGAATTCGAAAAGTATAAAATGGGTCTATAAACTTAGCGTATTTGTGTCTGGTTAAGTTTTTTGATTTGGATAAAACTGGATAAATAATAAAATACTTTTATGTCTGATATTTTTGTAATTTTGAACCCTGAAAAAAATAAAATGAAACAAACATGATTAAATTATTATTTATTACACACGATAATTATTATTTTAAACATGTGGTTCCATCTGACCCTAGATAGACAAATAAAAATAAGCAGATGAAAATACTTAGAGAAGATATAGAAATTATGGCACCGGTAGGTTCGTACGAATCGCTTATGGCTGCCATTCAGGGTGGGGCAGATTCAGTTTATTTTGGTATTGAGCAATTAAATATGCGGGCAAAATCGAGCAATAATTTTACACTCGACGACCTGAAAAAAATAGTTGGCATTGCAAAAGAAAATAATATTAAAACATACCTGACTGTAAATACCATTTTATACGATCATGACATTAACCTGATGAAAAAGATTGTTGATACTGCAAAAAATAGCGGGATTTCAGCAATTATTGCCGCTGACCAGGCAGTAATTAATTATGCATGGTCAACAGGAGCGGAAGTGCATATATCAACCCAGGTAAACATTAGCAATGTTGAAACTGTTAAGTTTTATTCTCATTTTGCCGATGTTATTGTAACTGCCAGGGAACTCAGCCTTAAACAGGTAAAGCATATTACCGAAACCATTGAAAAAGAACAGATTAAAGGACCGAAAGGAGAATTGGTTAGAATAGAGATATTTGCCCATGGCGCTTTATGTATGGCTGTTTCAGGTAAATGCTATTTAAGCCTGCATGAACAGAATTCATCTGCCAATCGTGGGGCATGCCTTCAAACCTGCCGCAAATCGTACCTTGTAACTGAAAAAGAAAGTGGTTACCAGCTTGAGATTGACAATGAATACATTATGTCGCCAAAAGATTTATGCACCATCGGTTTTATTGATAAAATTCTTGATTCAGGTGTTAAAGTACTTAAAATTGAGGGAAGGGCCCGGCCACCAGAATATGTAAAAATTGTTTCTTCGTGTTACAACGAAGCCATAAATGCCTATATTGAGGGCACATATACCCCTGAAAAAATAAAAAAATGGGAAGAAAGACTCGAAACTACCTTTAACAGGGGATTTTGGGATGGATATTATCTGGGCCGCAAAATGGGCGAATGGAGCCGCGAATATGGTTCAAAAGCAACAAAAACTAAAATTTACATCGGTAAAGGCACCAACTATTTCAATAACCTTAAGGTGGCAGAGTTTTTAATCCAGTCAGAAAATTTAAAAGTAGGGGATGAAATTCTGATTACCGGGCCAACTACCGGAGTAATTGAAACCACCGTAAAAGAAATAAGGCTCGATTTAAAACCGGTAAACGAAGTTGGAAAAGGGAACCTGGTTTCCATTCCTGTTGAAGAAAAAGTAAGGCCTTCGGATAAACTATATAAAATGGTAAAATCCTCATAATTAGATTTTTCTTGCCTTTTATTCAGTAAAGATTTTATAATTCCCTTAAAATGGTCAGAATTTCACACCACAGAATAAGATGCATTGGCTGTGGCTATTGCGAAGAAGTTGCACCTTTCCGTTGGAAAATGAATGGAAACAATGGCAAAAGCGATCTGATAGGAGGCGTGGTAAAAAAAGATTTTGTTATTGCCACTGTTTCTGATGATGAGCTACTGGCAAATGAAGAAGCTGCAGACCTTTGTCCTGTGAAAATTATCAGGGTCGAGAAAATTGGATAATTCAAGTCTCTGCTTTTATAAATGTTAAATTATTACCCGCATTGAATTCCAAAATGTGGAATTTTAGCCCCCAGATCAACCAATATTTTAAAATAAACAGAATTCACACTGTTCATTTATTAATTCCGCCCATTAGATTCATCTTTGTTATAATTTTAATACCTTTATGTATCGATTAAACTAAAGTATTCATTTAACCCAAAAATTATGAAAACAACGATGTTACTAGTATTTGTACTATTTTTTATGGCCATTAACATTCACGCCCAAACTAATAGCCAGGTGCCCCCAAAATACGATAAAGCAAGCTTTGGACTCGGTATTGGTATGGATTATGGTGGATTTGGTGCCAGTTTTATTCTATATCCCCAAAAAAATTTCGGCCTTTTTGCTGCCGGTGGGTATAATTTCGTGGGATTCGGATACAATGCAGGTTTCAAGGCCCGAATTGTTTCAGATAAGAAATTTACCAGAGCCGCATTTTACATGACAGGTATGTATGGTTATAATGCTGTAATCAAAGTTGAAAATTCCGAAAACCTTAATAAAATTTTCTATGGCCCTACCCTTGGCCTTGGCATAGATTTTAATCCCGGACAGGAAAGTAAATGGTATACCAATATCGGCCTTCTGGTTCCAATTCGAAGCAGTGAAGTGGATGAATATATGGAAAATTTAGAAAACAATTATGGCGTTGAATTTAAAAATGATTTACCTCCGATTGGTATCTCTTTAGGATTCAGGTTTATCATCAGGTAAGTTTTACACTCAACATACTCATTGAACCCATATCAATTCCCTGGTTGAAAAACGTTATTGAATCTGGCTTGTCAACCATTCCAAGTATATAAAGCAATGGCAGGTAATGATCGTTTGCAGGATGGGCAAGGCGGGCTGTATTCCCTAATTTTTGATAATTTACAAGGTTATCGGAATTGCCCGATTCAATGTTTGATTTGGCAAAATTTTCGAATTCCAGGGCCCAATCGTAAGGTTTTGCATCTTTTTCCCATTTGGCCATCCGGATATTGTGCACAATATTTCCTGAGGCAATAACCATACAACCGCTTTCGCGAAGGTACGCCAGTTCTTTTCCAAGCTGGTAATGAAATTCCGGTGGTTTTGTATAGTCAATACTTAGTTGAAAAACAGGAATATTTGCTTTGGGAAAAAGGTTCATTAATACCGACCAGGCTCCGTGATCAAGTCCCCAATCTTCAGTTTTCTGAATTTCAGCAAATTGTATATTATTTGAAATTTCTTCTGCCTTTGCCCTAAAACCCTTGGCAGGATAAACAACCTTGTAAAGTTCATCCGGAAAACCGCCAAAATCGTGGATGGTTTCAGGATTATCGGCAAGGCAAACCCATGTACCTCGCGTATACCAGTGTGCGGAAATGCAAAGGATAAATTCCGGAATTTCAATATCTGTTGAAAGTTCTATCCATTTTTTCCGATACACATTATCTGTTATGGCGTACATGGGATTTCCATGTCCGATAAAATACAGAGGCATCTTATTAACCGGATTTGTCATGGGTTGTACTTTCGGTTTAAAAAAACGAAAAAGCCCCTGGTTTTAAAATCCAAAGGCTTTTTCTGGTTCAATTAAAAAAATTATAATTTAAAGGGCATTCCCATATAAAAATTCAAAATATTCACCCTGAAAAGAAATTCATATTTAGCCTGAACCTTATCGGACTGAACTTTGGTAAGCTGGATTTTCGCTGTATTGTAATCTACAGAATTCACAAGGCCCAGGTTAAATTTTTGCTGGGTATAAGAAAAAGATTCCAATTGGGCTTCTTCAGCTTTTTTACTGGATTTAAAGCGTGCCAATGCAGATTCTGCAGAATTCCTGGCTTGTTGAATATCTTTAAACAATTGTCTTTTGGCCAATTCAAGCTGATATTTAGAATTTTCCACAGTAAGTTTTGATTGTGTAATATTATTCTTATTCGTAAAATTGCTGAACAATGGAATTTGCATACCAACAACAAACTGAAGACTCCGGTTATCAACCAGTTGATCAGTGTAAGGATAAAGCGAGCCGTCGGGTAAGGTACGGGCACTTGAATACCCCGAACCGTATGAAGCCTGAAGGAATATTCTTGGACTTAAGCCTCCTTTGGCGATATCCAAAGATTTTTCTGAACTCTGCAATTTATATTCCTGCTTTTTTATTTGAGGTAAATCAAGCGATTCCTGATAAATACGACTAATTGAATCAATAACCAGCATATCTGATGGATCGTCAAGGCTTGGGATCTCAATCTGAAAAGCTTCAGTAGTATCTAGCTCAAGAAGCTGGGTTAAATCAAGATATGAAGTTTTTAAATTATTCTCTGCATTCACTTTGTTTAATTCTTCGCTTGCCAATTGCGCCTGAATTTCGAGTAAATTTCCTTTTGCCAGGCTTCCGGCATCAACAAGTATTTTGGTGCGTTTTTCCTGTTCACTCGTTATTTGCATCTGATTTTTAGCAACTTCGAGCAATTCTTTGTCAAAAAGAATTTGAAGATAGGCGGTGGCCACCATAACCGTAATTGAATACTTTACTTCTTCAATTTCCTGTAAATCAGCCATAAGCGTATAATTATTCTTTTTGATATTATTAGATTGTTGTAATCCGCTAAAAAGTGTTACCGAGCTACTTACCCCAGTACTTAGCGATTGTATCTGGCTATTTGTAAAATCATTTGTAAAAGGATCTATGGTATAGCCAAATTGCCATGCATCAGAAATTGAAGCGTTTAAATCTGGTGTAAGTGCAATTTTCGATTGTTGTAAGTTCGATTGACTGGATTTGGCTTTAATTTCCATTTGCTTTACCTGGATATTGTGCTCGATAGAATAATTGATACATTTTTCCAGGCCCCAGGGTTCCTGTGCTGATAATTTCAACTGTAACACAAAAATAAAATTCACTAAAAATAATAGTTTAATAAGCTTTAATAGTTTCATAGCGGACAATTTAAAATTAAATATCATGATTAAGTTAAAATTAAATTGAATGATCAAACACGTAAAAATCCATCCTGGTCAATCAATTACAGGTAAATGAAGTTATCCTCCTGTACAAGGCATGTTAAGAAAGGTAATGAGGTTATTGAATTGGTTAATTAATTTCCAAAGATATAAATTTAACTTAATATGAAAGCTCAAAAAACTATTTATCCGGTAAATTTTCCTTAAAAAACCTGAAAATCCTTGAATATTCATCTGTCCAGCTCGCAGTTTCAGTAAACGAATGTCTTTCAATAGGATACACTGCTAGTTCCCAGTTTTCCTTTTCCAACTCAATCAATCTTTGGGATAATCTTACTACATCCTGGAAATGAACATTGTCATCTACCATTCCGTGCAAAATAAGCAAATGGCCTTTTAAACCTTCAGCATAATATATAGGAGAACTTCTGTGATATGCAACACTATCGTTTACCGGCGTATTTAAAATGTTTGAGGTATACCCGTGGTTATAATGTGCCCAATCCGTTACTGCCCGCAAAGCAGCTCCGGCTTTAAACACATCAGGGGCATTGAACATAGCCATCAGAGTAATAAATCCGCCATACGAACCTCCATAAATACCAATCTTTTCTTTATCTATTCCCAGGTTCTTAATAAGGTACCTGGCCCCATCCACATTGTCAGAAAGGTCATTTCCTCCCATGTGCCTGTAAATGCCTGTCCGCCAGTCCCTCCCATAACCCGCGCTTCCCCTGTAATCAATATCCAGAACAGTAAAACCATTGTCCGCCAATAGATTATGAAACATATATTCTCTCGAATAGCTGCTCCACCATTGATGTGCGTTTTGCAAATAACCGGCCCCGTGCACAAAAATTACAGCAGCTTTATTCTTGAGTTTTTCTTCGGGTTTGTATAACCTGGCATAAACAGTTTCGCCATCCCTGGCTTTGAAAGTAATTATTTCAGGCATACGCCATTTGTAATTGGTAAATTCTTTAGATACAGAATTGGTTACCTGCACAATTTCCCCGCTTTTTTCTGAATTTAGAGGATTTTCCGTAATATATAATTCCCATGGTTTGTTTGATGTTGAGAACCTTATGGCCAGCCTGGTTTCATCAGGCGAAAGGTGTACTTCATTGTAACCAGGCATAGTGGTAAGTTTCTTAATTTCACCCCCTTCAATTGGCATGGAGTAAAAATGCACAATCCCCGGATGTTCCTTATTGGCATGAAAATACCAGTTGGTTTTATCTTTGGAAATAAATGGATCGTAAAGCTCAAATTTGCCGGATGTTAAAGCTTTTTTCTTTTTCGATATTACATCCACAGTATATAATTGAGAATAACCAGACATTTCTGACTGAAACCAGATTCTCTTGTCATCCGGCATCCAGCCAAGGCTTTGTCTGAAATCAGAAAATTCCGAAATTCCTGGCCCTCCAATCCACGCGTCATCGTGCTGCCTGTCGAGCATTTCGAGCGATCCGTTTTCGAAGTTTAATAAAGCCAGCCACCTGTCTTTGTTGTCATTGGCTTTAATATCAATAAAAGCAAGACCTCCATTACTATTCCAGAATGGTCCGGATATATATCCAATCCTGCTTTTGTTTTCGTAACTATTGTTCGGATAATCCTTCAAATAGGCGGGTAAATCATTTATCCCTTCTAACTTTCCAAAGTCCACCTCCGTGGTTTTTCTTTCTGCTGTATTATACACGAACATCCTGTATTCTGATGGCTTATCACCAACTTTTGATCTTGAATTTATACTTTCGGTATACCCTGATTTTGTAATATATTTGGCGATGATTGTCTTTTTTGTATACTGCGGTCTGAAAAGTACATACGTAACATACTTTCCATCAGGACTAATCTCCGATTTTAACACTTCCATTCCATTAAGCGCAATAGGCAGTGGCCTTTTTAATTGGTCGGACGAAGTTCGTGACCAGTTTTTATTTTTTTCTTCCTTTTTTACAGCATCGAAAAGAAATACCTGGTCTTTTTGAAGCCATTTGTCTTTTTCTGAGAGTGTTTCGTCTTTTGTTTCCGAAACCGGTCCGTTTCCAAAATCGGTAATTTGCTCCGTAAACCCGGTTGCTACATCCCAGCAATAAATATTGTCGTCCTGGTGATAGGCAATTTTCGATTCACCTGCAGTAAAACAAGGTTCGTATTCAAACCGGTTCGTTTTGGTAATCTGATATATTTTTGCTCGATCAACATGAATCAAATAAATATCTCCGTCTTTTTCAAAAACAGCTTTTGATCTGTCTTCGGAAAAAATCCAGCCCGAGGTGGTCGAAGAATAAACAGAATCAATTTTAACACTTGTTATCTTTTTATAAACCAGGCTGTAGCTGTATAAAGAATCTTTTTCTGAATTTCCAGGATTCCAGAAAAAATAAACTCTTGAACCATCTGCCGACCAGCTGATATCATCGGGACTATGTCCAGTGTAGTCCTCCCCTTTCATTATTTCTTTTATCTTTAGAGGAGAAATATTATCCCTTTGGGCATTTAAACCATTAACTACTAAAATAAAAACCAATAAAGGGTAGTGGATTTTTTTTGAAAGAATATTTTTTATCATCTTAAATCAGGATAAGGATTTTATTCATAGCTTTACTTGAAAATAAAGCATGAATATAGCATATTTTTAAATTAATTTTTAACAACATTTAGCATTAAAAAGTGAAAAAAACCGGCATGACTTTTTTACTGATAGTTTTTATAATTATATTTTATTTGCTTTATATGATTTCCCCTGCCATGTATAGAGGAAAAACAGCAGTAGCCGATTCTGTGCTTAACAAAACAGTATTAACGGGCCATAGGGGAGCTGGTGGCTTAGCGCCCGAAAACACCCTGGCAGCCATAAAAGTTGGGCTAAATAACAGGGTTGACCGCATTGAAATTGATGTTCAGCAAACGAAAGATGGAAAAGTGGTATGCCTGCACGACAGTACTATCGACCGGACAACTGATGGCAAAGGGTTTATCGGTGATTTCACTTACAACGAATTACAGAAATTTAGTGCAGGTATTAAAATAGCAGCTAAATTTAAGGATGAAAAAATTCCGTTGTTGGCCGAAGCGCTTGAACTGACAAAAGGAAAAGCCACGCTGGTCATTGAAATCAAAGACGGGAATGAGATTTACCCCGGAATAGAAAAAAATGTGCTGAAAGAAATTTACAATCAGCAGGCGAAAGAACGGGTTATTATCCATTCTTTTAACGACAGTGTATTGTTCAGAATTCATGAAATGGACAGTACCATTGAGTTACACAAGCTTTTAATTGCCGATTTCCCTTTTTTACAACTCATGACTGACGGAAACCTGAAAATAACAAATTTAGTTTATTACCATTTTTCGAAAGAATTCAGTATTTACTCCCTTTTTGCCACACCCCGCTTTATTAAAAATGTACACAAACTCAATAAAAAAGTAAATGTCTGGACACCAAACGATCCTAAAACAATTGCAAGGCTTATCAATATGGGGGTTGACGGTATTATCACCGACAGGCCTGATTATTTTAAAAGGAACAAACCAAATTACAATTTCGATGTACATTAAGGATGCTGTTTGAATAGGGTGAATTCTTATAAATTAAGCATTGCCACATTCGATATTTAAAATTATTTTAGGCAACTCTAATCTTGAAACATTTATAAAATGAGCAAATTAACAATTGGAAGTTTTGAAGAATTTGAAACCTATGTGGGTAAAGACCTTGGATATTCTGATTACCTGAAAATTACGCAGGAGCAAATTAATAAATTTGCCGAAGCCACAATTGATCACCAGTGGATTCATACAGATCCCGAAAGGGCAAAAGTTGAAAGCCCTTTTAAATCGACCATTGCACACGGATACCTTACTGTTTCAATAATGCCATATTTATGGGCCCAAATTGTTGACTTTAAGAATGTTAAATTAATGGTGAACTATGGGATAGAAAATCTGAAATTTAACCAGGCCGTTCTGGTGAACAGTGAAATAAGGATGAAAGCCAAACTGGTATCGTTAAAAAATTTAAGGGGAACTACCAAAGCCCAGTTAAATATAGTAATTGAAATAAAAGACAGCCCCAAACCCGCCCTGGAGACAGATATTATTTTTCTTTATCATTTTAATTAACAGAATTTTATAAACATCCTGTTGAGAATAGTCCACATAGATGGTTAATTAATGAATGGTATTCTGTTAACTTTGGTTTAAGCCCGGGCTAACAGCTTACCATTCAGACGAGAAACTATAGTCCTATTAAATTTTTACATTCAATCCGGCATTCAGCCCGAACCACATGGATAGTTTTCTGGTCTGCCATTCCTTTGAATAAAAGGTATATGGAATTTTGAGGGTTCCGAATGTACCATCTACCATTTCATCTGTAATATAAAGATTAAATGAGGGGCCTATCAACAAGCTCACTTTATCTGAAAAGTGATATTTGTAATTAAAATCAGCTTTGTTAAGCATGTTTAGTTCACCGTCCCAATTGTTGTTAAATACAATCATATTGCACGATAAATCAATACATAATTTTTGTTTTTCCGAAAAGGATAAATTACTGCCAAATCCCAGACCAGCACTATAAACAGGATGATTATTATAGGATGAGTAGCCCAGTTTATAGATGGTATAAATCCTATCGACACCCATTTTGTAATTAAGGTTTGCATATATTACCTCGCCTGCGGCCATCTCAATTTCATAAAGCCCGTCCTTAACTATGCTTAACACCCCAATGGGAAAACCCTTTTCGGCATTGCCATCCAGGTTTATCACTCCAAGCTGAACACCATTAATTTTGCGGGAATAATTAAAAACTCCCAATTGAAATCCATTAAAATCGTTGATGCAAATATTTAAGGTAGACAAATGAAAACCTTTGCTGCATTGGTTCGTATAATTTATTACACCTGCTATGGAGGCGCCTGCCAATGAATCTTTAACTATATTTGAAACACCACTAAGCAAAAAACCTTTTGAATTTCCGTTTAGGATATTTACCACACCCGATATGGAGGCGCCTGTCGATGAATCTTTAACTATATTTGAAACACCACTAAGCAAAAATCCTTTTGAATTTCCGTTTAGGATATTTATTACACCTGATATCAGCATTCCCGAAGTCGAGTTGTCGACTGTATTCGATACACCACCCAGTAAAAAACCTTTTGAGTTTCCGGTGTTAACATTCGAAACGCCTGCCAGCTGAAAGCCCTTTACTTCGCCTTTGTTGTAATTAAATATCGAACCAATTTCAGCACCATTTACACCACCGTTTAACCCATATAAAATATTAAACGAGAAGTTATTAGAATATTGCATTGCGCCACTTCCATTACTTCCAACAGGATAAGCGAATGTAACCTGCACTTTACGTGATTTAACATTGTTTTCCTGCTGTGCTGACAGATTCAGCAACATTAAAAAAATTGCGATGGAAATTAAAATTCTTTTTGTCATTTTGGTCTTACTTAGATTTAAAGCAAAAGTAATTGTAAAAAATGAATATTAAGTCGCGAAATGAAAGGTGGTACTATTTTAGCCCTACCCTGCGAGGTTTAAAAACACTGACAGGTCGATTATTTTATAAGTTCAATTATTAAACTTGTTGAAGAAAAACATACAAGCCCATTTAAAATATTGAAATATAGATATCTACCTCCGAATTATCTCCGTTCTGCGATTTTGCGCCATACACTTCAAAATCGTAACTGTATTTTCGGTTTAATTGTTTGTCCTTTTGCCAGATTTCAATCCATGTATTAACTACAGCCTCTGGCATGGGGCCTTTGGAAGTGTATTTTTTAAACTTTTCAGCATCAAACTCTCGTCCGTTCATTCCTTCGGGAATATGATCGAGCGATGTAACCTGTGCACCAACAATAGCAGTGTACTCACCTGTAAAATCGCTTTTGTAATCGGTATAAATCGAAATTACATCGTCAGAAACCTTGTCAGGAATTCTATGTAAAATATTTTCGGAATAGAATTTTTGCCATAGGTTTCCCAAATCAGACTGGGATTGACCTCCCTCATTGGTGGTACGCGTTGAAATTCCAATTACTTTAAAACCATTCGATATCATGCCAAAAGTTTTAGTTTTATTTTGTTTAAGGATTACCTTTTCCAAGGTTTTTAAATACTTAAAATAATTCAATATTAATGCTGGATATTTATGAATAAAATAATTCTAGTTTTATTTCATTACGATTTGACATTATTTACTCAGATGTACATGTCAACTAAAATTAATTCTAAATTTTATAAAACTCCACGCATTGCCAATTAAAAACGGAATTGTCAAACAAAAAATATAAATATTTCCGTTTTCCAACCATTTATCCGTATTAAAAAAGTGATTTAAATTGTATGTTAATACAATCGAATTAAATAAAAAGGAAGGAAACATCCATGTTATAATACTTAAGCTCAATTTACTTCTTATCATTTCATATTTATTCAAAAAAATTGAAATTGAAAGCAGTCCGACAATTAATGAATATAAAACAGCAAGAATAAAATCTGTCGCAAATACAGTTTCCCTGGTAAGCCATTCACTTTCGTAATCATGATTCACAATAATTGATACAATTGTAAAACAAATTATCATGAATACCGCCGGATAAATAACCCCTTCTTTATAATATTTTCTCAGTGGCATAAGTATTCATATTGATATAGCTAATAACCACAATAATTCAATGAATTTTATTCCAAACCTACCAACTTAATTTTTTGATTTTGAGAGGTTTGAATTTTAACAATATTATTTTCAAGCATATACTTTGAAGTACAATTGAACGCCTCATTTTTAAAAGGATTTTTCAATTTCAATTCCCCTCCTTTTTCCGAAATAACTTCAACTTCAACAACTTTTCCATTGTCCATCCGGGCTGAAACCAAAAATGCGCCTTCTGTACGCAGGTTTTTGAATTCCGTATTTTTCCATTCATCCGGAATGGCTGGAAAAACAACAATTGTACCTGTATGGCTCTGGATTAGCATTTCCTGCAATCCGGCAGCAAAAGCAAAATTACCTTCAAGCGTAAATGGCCTGTATGTGAATTTTGATTTCCCTGTTCCTGATTGATCGCCGTTTACATGAAAACTGTTTGGCAAACAGAAGCAGGTGGCAAAAATTTTTAAGGCTTCAGCAGCACCTTTTCCATCCATGGCGCGCGCTTTTAAATTTGCCAGCCAGCTGTATGAATAACCGCACCAGGCGTAAGCTCCTATCCTATCGAGGTTAGCCAATGTATTCAAAATAATTTTCTGGTCCTTTTCTCCTTTCGACCAATCTACCAATCCGAGCGGATGAAATGCCATTAAATGTGAAAAATGCCTGTGCGATTCTGTATAAGGCACTCCTTTGGCAAAAGTAAAACCGGTTCCGGCATCAATATCAAAATAAGGCCATTGCGCCAAAATATCTTTCCATTTTGCGGCTTCATCCGTTTTACCCAGTTCATTTGCCAATTCTGCTGCTTTTTCAAAAGTAAAACGAACTAACGCCAAATCGTAATTGGTCATGCTGCTAAACCATGCCTGCCGCGAATTGTCGAAAATCTCAGGGCTCGAACTCAAAGGCAGTTTCCGTTTTCCATTTTTATCCATTTCCGAAAGTTCGTATAGATGTCTTGCCACTCCGCTAATCCAGGGATAAGCTTTTTCAGAGAGGAATTCCCTGTCCATAGTGTAGCGCCAGTGCAGGTAATAATGCTGGGCCAGCCAGGCGCCAATGGTTGGACTGAAACTGTATTGTATCCAGCCTCCCATCGGCTTTCCAGTAAGTGTGACTACTCCAGGCACATTGAGTCCTGATGTTCCAAAATAACTTTTTGTGTAGGATTCAAACTCCGGTTTGCATTTTTCAAGCCAATCTATAAAACCGGTTTCTTCTTCTATATGGTTGGAACTATAAGCAGGCCAATAACTTAATTGAGTATTTAAATCGTTATGAAAATCGCCTTTCCAGGGAGGAAGTTTTCCATTATCAGCGGTCCAGACAGCCTGTAAAGATATCGGCGGAGCCCCATTGCCCGAAGCTGCTTTAAGCTTGTACATCTCTAGGTACCATTGCCTGTTGAGTATAAAATCAGGAATGGAAACAGCTGATTTCTGCCAGAAATTTTTCCAGCTTTCAGCATGTTTTGAAAACTGAAGCTCAAATCCTTCATTCATGGATTCCTCAACTATCTCTCTGGCAGAAACCTGTTTTTCCCAATCCGGAAATTCTGAACTTATACTCCAGCATCCTTCCAAATCCCTGGCTGTAGTTTTCCATTTCACAAAAACCTGGTAACTAAAACCTCCCCAACCGTTCTGTGTAAAGCTTATTGTGTTTTCAGTTTTATTTATTTCGCCGATGGCATAACCCAAACGTTTTAAATCCTGTCCGGTTAAAGAATTTCCTCCGTCATTGGCTTTATTTGAGCTATAAACCGGGGCTATAAATTCCGGAGAAATCGCATTTTCAAGTCCTGAAAATCTGAACCATCCGTTGGTTTTCGAAGCATTTACAAAAGTCTCAAGCGTAGTTCCGTTATTCCAAATCACCTTACAAAGTGCATTATTCAAATGCAATTCAATATTGTCAATGGTTCCAAATTTTGAAATGTCGAATTCAATAGCACCTGCAGGGATTTTCGACGGCCCCGGGTCACGATCGTAAGGAATATCAAACAGTTCCTGAACTTTACTGTATTTATTCTTTTGCCATTGTTCTTTTACCCAGCTGAATTTCCATTCGGGCCTGTCGAGGTTGGCAGTGGGTCGTAAATCCCATAAATCAGCCCTGTCGAACGAAAACCGGAGTTTCCCTTTGTTTTCCCAGATCAATGTGCCCAGCATTCCATTACCCAATGGTAGGGCCTCGTCCCACGATTTAGACAGCTGTGCGAATTTTAGATCATATTTTTCCAAATCCCATTCCTGAGAGTTGATTAAATATTGAAATCCTGAAAACATTATCAGTACTGATACCAGGATTTTTTTTATTCTTTTCATGTTGGTTAGATTCAGGATAAGTAATGGTTATTTATTCTTCACAAATTTTTCAAGCCAGGTATCCATTTCCCAAAGCATATGTAGAATATTTTCCCTCGCGGCATATCCATGGCTCTCGTAAGGCAAAAGTACCAGCCTGGCTTTTCCGCCATTACCTTTAACAGCCTGGAAAAGGCGTTCACTTTGCAAGGTAAACGTACCAGGATTATTGTCGGCATCTCCATGAATAAGGAGCAAAGGAGCCATTATTTTATCAGCATAATTAAAAGGCGACATTTTTATGTAAATATCCTGAGCCTGCCAGTAAGTGCGCTCTTCGCTCTGGAAGCCAAAAGGAGTAAGACTCCTGTTGTAGGCCCCGCTGCGTGCAATTCCGGCAGCAAATAGATCAGAATGGGCAAGCAGGTTGGCTGTCATAAAGGCTCCATAAGAATGCCCCATAGCAGCACAGCGATTCGGATCAACCACGCCCATAGAATCGAGGGTATGAATCAGGGCAGCTGCATTCGCAACCAATTGCTCAATATAGGTATCATTGGGCTCGTCGTTCCCTTTCCCAACAATTGGAAACTGCGCATCTTCCACCACGGCATATCCACGTGTTACCCAATATACGGGCGATCCCCAATATAAACTTATAAACCGGTGGGGTGAGTCACTAATCTGACCAGCAGCTTTATCATCCTTATACTCTGTTGGATAGGCTTCCATTAACATGGGTAAACGACCTTTTTTTGATTTATCGTAACCAGCTGGCAAATAAAGGGTTGCTGATAAATTTACCCCATCGTTTCTTTTATAAAAAATCTTTTGCTTGCTGATATTTTGCAGCGACAAATAGGGATTTTGGTTAAAAGTAATTTGCTTTGGCGGATTTTTACCTCCATAATTACGGATATAAAGATTTGGATAAACTTTAGGACTTTCGATGCTGGTAATGGCTGTTTTTTTATCAAAATCTATAATTCTAAATACCGTCTCGTAAGTGGATTTTCCATCTGCCTGCCACAAACGGACTGATTTAAATGTAATGATATCAAATTCATCAATAAAAGGTTTGTTGCCTTGTGGTGAATAACCCTCCCCTATAAGGTAAAGTTTTTTGCCATCCTTACTGAATTGCAGCACCTGCCTGTTAAATGAATTGTAGGTATTATAAAAATAACCTGGATTGGAATACAAATCCTCTGAGGAAAGATCGAAAATAATTTTCGGATTTCCCCCTTCAACAGATGGATCAATAAGGTAGGTTTTTGTGTTTCGGTTTTTCCACCAATAATCAGAAACTATGGTAATTTTATCGTTTCCAAACTCAATATCGTTAAAACGGTTTTTTAAAAAGCAAACAGATTTTTCCTCTTCAAAAGGGAATTCACTCTGAAAAAGCTGATCGCGAAACTCTGATTCTTTTTCAGGATCTCCCCCGTCTGGGGCAACACACCACATTAGGATCGAGGGTTTGTCGTTGCGCCACATAAAATTTCTTTTCCCTGATTCAACTGCATCGAAACTCAATGGAACTTTATCCTGTAAAGGCCTGTTGTAAATAGTTTTAACCAGTTTACCTGTTGAATCAAGAATATTTATGCGGCTTGCAAAATAATCGTAGGTCAATGTATAACTGTATGGCTGAACTATCTGTTCAGTTATGATGTATTTTCCATTCGGTGAAATTGAAAACCGGGTATAAATTGCTTCCTGGAGGAAAGAACTTTTTTCAGTGCCATCCACCGAAACTTTTAAGTAATAGGCCGATGTATAATGGTCGAATCGGGCTTCATCCTGTTTGTTTTTTAACAAATCCTGGTAAGTACGCGCGGGCGCTTTTTCACCAGTTGCATCCTGGGTTGCAGGCCCCTTGGGCAATTCAATAGCAGTTGAAAATGGTTTTTTATTCCCTATCCACTTGCAAAAAATAAAATTACTGTTACCGGACCAGGTATAGGGTGATCCAAGCGTGGCGTTCACTCCTTCGTCGACAATTTCTTTGGCCTGGCCTGTTTGCAGGTTGATTGTCCAAAGGCTCAGTTTATTTCCGTTTACCTGCACAAATGCACAATACCTTTCGTCAGGAGACACAGTAAAGTAGACGGCTTTCAGTTTTTTAGGCATTCCGGTTAAAACTACCGGTGTGCCGTCTTTTATTTTTTGAATTGCTATTCCGTTTATATAGTTTATCCTTGTGCGGTTAAAACTTTGTGGGTTTATCCGTAATCCTGCCAGTTTAAGTTCCGGCTCAGCAAGTTCTTCAAGGCTTTTGTACTGGGGACGTTGTAGCTGAATTAAGTAGGTGTTTTTTGCACTTATTAAATTTTGTGGTGGCGACTGAACATCGGCTAAATCGAGAATTTCCCTGGGCGGAAGCTGATAATCGGTTTGAGCTGAAACATATACCATCACAAACATGAAAAAAAGGATTAAATTGGCTTTCATAACTCTTTATTTTATATTTAAAAAATTGTTAATTAAACTGTATTCTGGCTGAATTTTTTTTTCTTCAAATTTGCCAGTATTTGAAATAAAATACTAATATCTGAAAAAAAGTACAATAAATTGGTTGACGAGAAAGATAAAGAAATCGAACAGACCTGCTATAAAAGTAAAAAACGAACAGGAAGTATTTCAATAATTTGAATACATCTCTGGCTTTAACCCATAACAAATAATAAACCATCCAAATTTACCAAAACAATAGGAAAGTAAGCTGCCTGAGAGAATAAAATTCCGCCTTTTATTTAATTGCTGATATGATTTAAATGTTATAATTTTGAACAGATTGATAAAATGTTCGAAAAACATAAATTCAGGGTCATTGATATTGAAGAATTTTTTAATAAAATTTATTTGAATTATAACTATTACTTTTAAATCAAGCTATAGAAGATGGACAAAAAGCTATAAAAACATAATGAATTTGCAGTATTGAATTCCTGATAAGATGATTAATCACTGATCATCCTTAATAAAATTAAAAAATATGACCAAAAAAAGTTATTTTAAATTAAATATCATAGACACTGCCGGGAATATATTCAATACGCTGGGTTTCAGGAAAACTACCATGGATGATATTGCCAGAGGGATAAAGAAAAGAAAAAGTTCCATTTATTATTATTTTAACAGTAAAGAAGAAATTTTCCAATCTGTTGTTTTGCAGGAAGCCAAAGTTTTCAGGCGAACCATTATAAATGCCATTACTAAAGAACAAAATCCTACAGAAAAGCTTAAGGCCTATGTAATTACAAGAATGAATATTATCGATAAACTCGGCAATTTCAATAAGGCTCTGCTCGATAAAAGGCTTATGCACCTTGAATTTGTTATTCGGCTTAAAAACCTTTACGATAAAGAAGAAATCCGTTTGTTTAAAAATATACTCATCGAAGGCGTGGAATCGGGCTTTTTCAAAATTTACGATATTGATTTGGCGGCCATTGCCTTTGTTACGGCAATGCGTGGAATGGAAAATACTTTTCTCCAGAAACGCGACGACCCGCAAATTGATAAAAAAATTGAAGGGGTTATCCATATCATTCTGTATGGAATTGTCAAGAGGTAATTTTAGTATTTAAATAATTTAAACAGGTAACCATGAAAAGAATAATAAGCCTGATAAACAGTGTGTTTTCAGGATCAGAAAATCATCCCGAAATTAAAGAAGTAAGAAAAATTGGGACTTTGCATGTTCCAACAGGTAGAATTGTAGTTTGCGATCCTTTGGCTGAACCCGAAACTGATCCACTGGTGCAGGATTTCCCGAAAGGTGATTTTCCGGTTTACCTGTATTTTACAAAAAACAACGACATTGCTTTTGCCGAACTCAGGTTCTCAGAAAAAACAGCTGAGAAATGGCAAATGGCCCTGTTGGAAGAGGAAGACACTGATGAACTTGAAGAAAATGAAATTTTTGGATATGTTGTAAGTTCGAGTTTAGGTTGTTTTATGGACACAAAAGGCCAGGAAAAAATGCTCCGTCACGAAATGCAACTCATGGAGGAAATGGGTGACGATTTTCTCAGCTATTACGATAATTATATGGACAATTTGTTTTATGGTAAGGGCGCAGAAAGTGAACTGTATGCCACTGTTAAACCCTTTCAGGAAGAAAAGGACAATGTAATTGTTTTTCAGGCGGGCATGGGCGAGGGATTTTATGCTTCCTACATCGGTTTCGACAGTCAGGGCATTCCTGTAAAACTTGTTACTGACTTTAACATAATTGACGATTAGGGCAATTGACATTTTGTGATTTAAAACTATATTTGTCGGTATATTAAAAATACAAAGTAATAACTAATAACTCTTTCTATCCTATTTTCAACTACTTGGTAATTTTCTTTTAAATGATAAATGCTAAATTTTTGAAATATCTTCTCCAAACCATCCTTCTCTTTTTGTTTCAGGCTTCCATCTTTTCGCAAAAGCAGGACTCGTTATTGAAAGCAAAGGCTTTAAACCTGATGAAGCTTGCACAGGCAGAATATCTGAAAATAAATGATTACGAGGCAACAATTATTTCTACCGAAAGAATAGACGGAAAACTACGCGATACGGAATATATAAAAAACCGATACATGAATCCCGGATATATTTACTTAAAGTGGTTACCCGGCCCTTTTGAAGGGATGCAGGCTTCTTACAATCCAAAACGTGATAAACCGGGAGAATTTATGGGAAAGGAATCGGGAATTAAAGGTATAATTGGGGTGAAAACCTGGAACAATAATGACAGGCTTATAAAATTATTGTATCCACATCATTTTACAATTCATCAGACAAACCTTTCCTATTTTATGGAAACCATGCAAATGACAGTGGATAAGGCACTCAGAATAAATAAATTGAATGTAACAAAAATTGAAGATATTAAGGATAAATATACGCTAAAACCGGCTACTTCAGTTATGGTAATACTTTCGTCGAACCCATCTGACGGGCTGAAATGGTTAAAAGTCGCACTTTTTTTTGACCATAGTACCAAATTGCCGCTCCATTTTATTTTGTATGATTTTTCAGGAAATCTGTTTGTTGAAAGTGCTTTTACGAATTTCAGGCAAAATATTGGATTAAAAGCCAATGATTTTGAGATAAACTGATTTTTAAAAGGTTTTCAGATCAATTTCTTCACTTAAAATACATCCTTTGGCATCTTTTACCTGAATCGGATAACTGCCGGTTGCCAGGTTTTTTCTTTCAAATCCGGTGTGCCCATCTTCCCAGATTACTGTCCATGGATTGGTCCCTCCCGAAACTTCAATCTTTATTTCCCCATTATTTTGTCCCTGCTCCGGATTTTTCCTTATGGCCTTAATAGTAAGTTTATCTGGTTCTTTAATTTCAATTATTTTTGATTGGGTACATCCGATGTTATCAGTAACTACTGCTGTATATTTTCCGGCGCCAATACCCACCAGGTTTTGTGATTTTTCTCCATTTGTCCATTCAAAATCATAACCAGGAACACCTCCTTTTGCTGTAAGATAAGCAGAACCTGATTTTTCGCCATTACAATTCACATCAATTTTTTCTGCGAAAATTTCAATTAAATCGGCAGGTTCTGTTATTTTTATTTCTTTTTCAATCCGGCATTGGTTTTTATCGGTTATTACTACATTATAATTTCCCGCTTTCAGGTTTTCCAGATCTTTTAAATTTTTTTTGTCCGACCATAAGTAGTTATAATCTGGTGTTCCGCCTTCAACGGTCAATTTTATCGATCCATTGTTTCCATTTTTACATTTTACGTCTACTTTTTCGAAATCGGCAAATAATGGTTTTTCTGGTTCAACAATATCAATAGTTGCTGTTTCAAAACATTGGTTTTTATCGGTAACTTTTACAAGGTAACTTCCTTTTGTAAGATTTTTTATTTCAGGCTTGTTTGATCCGTTTGACCAGGAGTAATTGTAAGGTGCTGTTCCTCCGGTAGTTGAAATTTTAATTTCGCCATCATTCCCACCAAAGCATTTAACATCAGATTTTAAATTCGTAACCATCAACGCCGAGGCAGGTTGAGGTATGGTAACATTTTCAACCACCTGGCAATTGTTCCTGTCAGAAATTGTAACCTTGTAATCTCCGGCAGAATAACCTTTTATAGAATTATTTGTTGAACTGTCGCTCCAAAAATACTGGTATGGTGGTTTGCCCCCGCTTACCTTCATTTCAGCACCACCATCATTCCATCCAAAGCAACTTACCGCTTTTATTTCCTTGTTAATTTTCAAAGGGGTTTCGGGTTGTTTAATAGTCAAAGTTTCACCGGCAGTGCAGTTGTTTTTATCGTAAGCTACCACCTTATGCATTCCGGCTTTCAAATTATCCCTTATGGTGCTGGTATCGCCATCGTCCCAAATAAATCTGTATGGCGGTGTTCCCCCATCTGGTAATAATTCTGCATGCCCATCGCTTCCATTGAAACACGAAACCTGGCTTAAATCAAAATTAAAGGTAAGTTTCCTTTCGGGCTGTTTTATTTCAATGCTGTCAACTATTCTGCAACCACCTGCATCCACAACCATATACTTTATAATTCCTGGCGACAGGTTACTAATGGTTTCATTTACTGAATCGTTTGACCAGACGAAATCATAAGGGGCTTTGCCTCCGGAAATACTGAGAAGCGCACTGCCATCCCGGTTGCCACGGCAACTTACATTTCGAACCTCAACATTTGCCTGTAATTCAATAATTGGTTCCGAAACTGTGTAAAACGAAGAAATGGTGCGTCCCCGGTTATCGGTAACTACAACCCTGTAGGTACCGGCTTTTACCGAATCAAGATCCTGGGTCTGTGCCCCATTGGTCCATTGATAAGTATAATCAGGAATTCCACCAATAACGGTCAAATCAACCTTTCCATTCTTTCCGCCCTTACAAGAAACATCTTCTCCGGTGAAATTGAGTTTCATTGGTGAATCATAATGGTAACAAACATATTCGATGTAATCATCTTCATTAAGATAAGCTTCGGCCACCGGTAATTTCACATCTTTTTTATACCAGCGGTAATAAGTATAATGCCTGTTTACAGAATATTCCGGTGCCGGTGTCCAGCCAAAAACTGAATATTTAAATCCCCTCACTCTTTTTTCAACAAAAACTACTTCACGCTCTACCTGATATTTGCCGAGTGGGGTTATTAATTCACCTTGCGCATCAACCCTTCCAGTACGAACATAAAATATCTCGGCCTTAATTGAATCAGTCCCCGGCTGATGGTAATAAGGTGATGCAAAATGGGTTTCCGAAGTATCCGCATATTCTTCATCTGTTTTGAGCCATGGATTTTTCAATAAAACCTTGTCGGGAAATTTTAGCAATACCGGAATGTTTTTCTCCATAAAATCATCAATGAGACCGGCCAGGTAAATTTTACCAGAATCTATTACCAGGTATTCCATTTTAACAGGATTTGTAACCAGTGCAATTTCAGATTCGGGAAACCGCCTGCCATAGCGAGTTTTTTTGGGATCAACCATTCTTATGGTGTCAAATGTTGACGGATTGAACATGGATAAATCCCAAACGGTGGAACCCAAATCCCTTATCCCTATTTTTTTTGCCGGAAAAACTAAGGATTTGGCAACTACAAAATTAGTCCCTGCCAAAGGAAACTCATCAGGTGTATATTGAGCTTGTACATTAAAAAAACAGAACAATACTGCTGAAATATTAAACAGGAACTTAAAAAAATTGCTCATTTGAATATTAAAAATGAATGTATGTCTTTTTTTGTATTTTTGTAGGCGAAAACCAGGATAAAATCTTCTGCCAAAATCAAATTTAATTTCACGAAACAATTATACTAACTTTAAAACCTTTGCCCAATAATTTTATAAATTTAAAAAAGATAAAAATTTTGGCAAAGAATATATTCAAAATCATATCTAAGTAAAATGGAATCAACACGTTTGAAAAAGGTTGAAAGACTTTTGCAAAAAGAATTAAGCTCATATTTTCAGCAACACCATGCAGTTTATGGAGGAAGGCTGGTTACCGTTACTGCCGTCCGGTTAAGTCCCGATTTATCAATTGCCAGGGTTTATCTGAGTATTTTCCCAAATAATGAAGTTGAAAAAATTCTTGAAACTATTGAAAATGATGGAAAAAAAATAAAATTTGAAATTGGAAAAATTATAAGAAACCAAATGCGCAAAATTCCTGATTTCAAGTTTTTTATTGATGATTCTCTGGATCACGCACAAAGAATTGATGATTTATTAAAGTAAAATCACCTTCAAATTCTCTTTTAATTGGCTGGTAAATGAATCCGAAATATACTTTCCCCAATCCTCATCCAACGAGTTAGTTTATTTCAACTTTTTACATGTTTTTTAAACTTCAGAATTTGAGTTAATTAACCAATTATTTTGGTTTTAAAAACCTAAATATCTGTATATTAGCCTAATTCACCAAAGCCAAAAAATGGAGGATTTTCAATCTGTTAAGCTTAGTTAATTAGAATAGTTTTAAATTACGACCTTAAATATTCCACATCTATCTATATACCAACACATTGAGATAAATTCACAGGGATTTCAATCCCAAATTTCCGTGTTTTTTTTGTTTTAGAATACAATATCTGCTAATTTTCTCTGCCATTTTCAAAAAGCGGTCTGCTAATTAACTTAAAATGCCAGATCAAATTCTTTATTTATAAATATAGAACAAAATGAACCGGAGAAAATTTATAGGAATTTCGGGAATTGGAATTGCCGGGATAAGCCTTTTTTCGCGTTGCAATAATCCTTTAGCGGATTCGCCCTGGCGGTTTTTTACCGTTAAAGAAGCAGCTGTAATTGATGCCCTGTGTGAGCAAATTATTCCCACCGACCAGGATGCCGGGGCACATGAGGCCAATGTTGTTAATTTTATTGATAAGCAATTGGTTAAATACTACAAAAAACACAGAAATACCTATCGGCAGGGAATAGGCGGTGTGCTTGAAACCAGCCGGATTGAGTACGGAAAAGATTTTGATCTGCTCAGTAAAGAAGAACAATATAAGATAGCGGAATTGCTTGAATCCGGAAAAGCCAGGGGAGAAACCTGGAACTCCTTGTCATCATCCGAATTTTTCGGGTTGGTTTGCGAACATACCATGCAGGGATTTTACGGCTCGCCAAAACATGGCGGAAATAAAAACTATGTGAGTTATAAAATGCTTGGACTTGATACGCCAATCATAATTGGACAAAACAGGTACAATAACCCTATAACACATTAAAATATGGCAAACAAACATGTAAATGCAGTTGTGATAGGGGCTGGTGCGGGCGGAGGCATAGTGGCCAAAGAATTATCTACCGCCGGTCTGTCAGTTGTACTTTTTGAACGAGGCAAATGGTACAGGTACGATGATATCTTCCACGATGAGTTATTGTCGCAGCGTTCGTTCAGGTTGCAATGTGGTTACGGACCTGATAATGATCATTACTGGCGCATGGTTCCTGACGGAAAAGGTGGCTGGAGAAAAGCTTATCCAAATGATTGGGACTATGGAAACAATGCAGCCTGTGTTGGGGGAGGAACCCTGAGCTATGGCGCAATGGGATGGCGGTTTTTACCCGTTGATTTTAAACTGAAGTCTAAATATGGGCATATTGAAGGTTCAAGCCTCGAAGACTGGCCTGTTACTTACGAAGAAATTGAAAAATATTACGAAAAGGCAGAATATGAAATCGGGGTTTCGGGCGACGATACGAACATGTTTCCAAAAGCTCCGCGATCAAATCCTTTTCCCATGCCTGGGTTTAGTTACAATAAAGAAGCAAAAATACTTGAAAAAGCCGCTAAAAACCTGGGATTAAATCCTTTTCCTATTCCAATGGTGCGGAACTCAGTAGCTTATAACGGTCGTCCGGCATGTTACCGCTTCCGCACCTGTGTTGGCTATGCCTGCCCTGTGGATGCAAAAGGGGGTACCCAAAACACGGTGATTCCAATTGCTTTAAAAACAGGGCTTTGTGAACTGAGAAGTGAATGTAAGGTTTTTGAAATTACTACGAATAATCAGGGTAAAGCTACAGGTGTAAAATATTTCGATAAAAACGATAAGGAACAAACGCAAACCGCAGACATAGTGGTTGTATCAGCTTCGGCATCTGAAACTGCGCGGCTCTTGCTGAATTCAAAATCGAAAATCTGGAAAAACGGGCTTGGAAACAGCAGCGGCATGGTAGGCTGCCATCTCCAGGATCATGCCTATACCGGTGCATGTGGATTATTTGGCGAAGAAGTGTACGATGATGTCGGGCCGGGGGCTTGTATTGCAGTTAATAATTTTAACCATACGGATAAAAACATAATTGGAGGAGGGGTTTTATGTAATGAATTTATTCGAATGCCTTATGCTTATACGGGTATGCGCCCTCCGGGAAGCAAAAGATGGGGCAAGGAGCACAAAGATTTCCAACGAAATTTTTTTAAAAAGCACATGGTTGTGGTTGGCCCTGTTCAGGAATTGCCCAGGTTCGAGAACCGGGTTTCAATCGATCCATCGGTAAAAGATTACTGGGGCATTCCGGTTTTACGCATGGGCAGGGAAAGACATGCCAACGATATGAAAACGGCTGAATACCTTTCGTCGAAAGCAGAAATGTGGCTCAGGGAAGCCGGTGCAAAAGAAATATACAAAATTATGCCCGGAAAAACAGGAAGTGCATCACAACACCAGGCCGGAACCTGCCGAATGGGGAATGATCCGAAAACTTCGGTAACCAATAAATATGGACAATTGCATGATATTGACAATGTTTTTATTGCCGATGGCAGCCTGAACGTGAACAATGGCGGTTTTAATCCCGCCCTTACCATTATGATGCTAGCCTATTGGGTTTCGGATTATATTAAGGGCCAATGGAATGCATCTAAATTTAAATAATTGAATCCCAAAAACTTTTCCAGTGAAAAAAATTGTCAAACGAATACTTATCATATTAACCATAACAGGTTTAATTATTTTAATTCCCTCGTCTGTTTTTTACGGATACTGGTATTCGGCTGCCCCTGAAAAAACCTGCTTTTCCTGCCACGAAATTCAAACTTCAGTGAAACATTGGCAAGGCTCAGCCCATAGAAATATTAAATGCGATGAATGCCATGGAACTGCATTCAGCAACGGTTACCACAGCTTGAAAGAAAAAGCCGGAATGGTTTTTAGTCATGCTTCCGGTAAAGTTCCCGAAGAAATTGCATTAAATGAACAGCAGTTGATTGAAACTATGGAAAGATGCACCAAATGCCACAGGAACGAATATTCGAACTGGTCAGCCGGTGGACATTCGGCCAAATACAAGGATATTTTTCTCGACACCATCCATAATTCTGCCGAAAGAGTAAATCCCGACTGCTTGCGTTGCCACGGAATGTTTTACAGCGGAACTATTTACGATTTGATGGATCCGATTGATAAAAAAGGACCATGGAAACTGAATGACAATGCTAAAAACAATCAACCTGTTATTCCTTGTATGACTTGTCACAAGGTGCATACGGAAGGAATGCCGGAAGAAAATCCTGATTATTCAAATCCTTCAGAAATTAAATCTAAAAGAAACCTTGCTTTACCAATTGTTGGATTTTACAACAGACCGGACAACTCTTTTTTCAGGGCCGATTTTCTGCCCAAACCAAAAATTACTGATAAAGAAAGACAAATCAGCTTTTCTGACGATCCCCGCCAAAGGGTATGTATCCAATGTCATGCGCCTAACGCCTGGCACCAGTCAGGTTCCAGCGACGACCGCACCCCGACCGGCGTTCACGAAGGCATTAGTTGCCTGGCCTGTCATGCAACCCATTCCAATAAAACTGATAAAACCTGCAAATCCTGTCATCCTATTCTTTCGAATTGTGGAATAGATGTGGAAACTATGAATACAAGTTTCAAAGATTCAAAAAGCAGCAATAATATTCACTTTGTAAAATGTTCTGACTGCCACAAAGAATCGCGCGAAGAACTTAAAAAGCGAAAGAAAGAAATTAAAACATAAAAAAGCCTTAAAGCTTTTTATCTTTAAGGCTTTAAGAATAAAAATTTATCTGACAAAGAAAATGCAAACCTTAAATTCCACTCTTACTTCTTTTTCAGAACAATAGTTGCATCAATTTCCTTGTTAATTTTATTGTAAAATTCTTTTACCGCATCATAGTCAGCCGGATAATATAAAGTTGTGTTCAATTTGTATAACATCTTTATACTCACAATGTTATTTTCATTTTTCGTTAAAATCTTAAAATTCGCATCGTCCTTGAACAATAAAGTAAAATTTTGTTGTTCAGGTATTTCAATAACTTCATATCCTTCGGGTATTTTCAAAGTAAAAGTACTGGAGTATTCCCTTCGGTAATAAAAATCGATGGGCAATACCCTGGTTTCAGAAATAAACCGGGGGAAATTAAAGCCAATCAGTGGTTTGATATATAAAAATTCATCATTACCACCATTTTCCTTTTCAATTTTAAACTTGTATTTAATTCGCAACGAATTCATAATATCTGCCTGATTTTCAATACTTACTGAATCGGAAATGATATCAATCCTGTCAGGAAACAAAATTTCTTTCACCCCATCCAGTACATTATCTGCCCGCTGCAGCAACTTTCTGGCCTGAATGGCAAGATAGGTATCCATATTTACCCTTGCACTTACAATTAAATAATTATCTGAAATGGAATCAACAGCTAAAAATCCCTGCACCTTACTCACAGGTGCCTGTTTAGGATTAACCAGGCGGGGAGAATTTGTGTTTACAACAAAAACATTAGGGTTCAACTGATCAGTTCCCAATAAGTCAGAAGTGCGAAAAGGATCAGTGGCATCGAGCAACATGTCTTCCTGGTACATTTTAACATGACAGATAACATGGTTGTAATCATTTATAAAAGGATAATCCGGTGAGGGTATCCCATGGTCCTTGGTACTTAAAAGGGCCGGGCTGGCATCAAGTTCTGCTGCCTGCATAAGGCTGACCATAAACATATTTATTTCGGCCCCGCTCCCATTCTTGCTTTCGAGGAATTCCTTAATATTTTGATCGATATTCAGTGTATATTTTCCATTCCATCTAAATGTATTTGAAACCAGTTTATGAATGGCTGCTACCTTTTCCCTTTTACCAAGATTTGGCAGATCTTTCAGGTTATTTTCAAGAAATTCGCGGGCAACCTGTTTCCTTTTTAAATACTCTGTAAAATTTGGATTATCCATCAAATCAATCGCCAGTTGCTGCCATGATGTCATAAGGTTTACGCGTTCAATTCCCTGGGCCGGATCATTATTTTTATAGGCATCATATCCAGCCAGTTGAAAAGACACCTTTTCTCTGTAATCATCAGGATTTGGACAATAGGGTTCTTCTTTAAGTGGTTTAAGGTAACCCAGTGCAAAAATATTTGTTGGTTTACCTCCATAAACATGTTGAAGTTGATTTCCGCTAAGAAAATACCTTACATCCAATCCCTTCTCAATTTTTGCTCTGTATTCGCTGTGAAGCGTTGGGATTTCACTTTGAAAATTCCATTCTTTGGGCGAAAGGTAATATTTAGTATACAATTTATATGAATATTCTACAATTGAACCCACACTTACAGAGGAAAACGAAAACCTTTTTGTTTTCCAGTTTTTGCTTTCATCCACCTCAAAAATACTTTTTTTATCCACTTTTATAATGTTGATTTTACCATTTGGATCAACATTAATCGTCTGTGCATCAACATTGTTTATATCTTCCATATTGTCATCTGCATAAAATGGTACCGAAACATTTGCGTATTCGTCGATGCCGGCTTTTTTCAAGATTTTTATCCGCTTATGACGCATTACCTCAATAGGCTTACCCGGAATAAACCAAATTTCACCATAATCGCATAAAACAACAGCATTGGCCGAAGTATCCAATTCGCAGCTTTTCAGCGCTATTTCTTCGTTTGAGAGTTTTCCCCACTTCATAGGGGCTTTCTGGCTTGTGGCTATGCGTGCAAACGAGAGGTTTATTGCTACAATCAGCAATAATTCTAAATACTTTATTTTCATAATTTTAGCTTAAGTTAATTATCTCGGGATTTCAATAGATTCAATTAACTGGTTAATCACTTTTTTTGTGGTAACGCCTTCCATCTCTTTTTCTGGTGTGAGAATAATCCTGTGGTTCAATACCGGGTATACCATTTCTTTAATGTCTTCAGGTTTCACAAAATCGCGGCCGTTTAATGCAGCCATGGCCTTGCTCCCGTTAAGGATGGCAAGCGATGCGCGCGGTGAAGCACCCAGAAAAAGTGAATTGTTGTTCCGGGTTTTATTCACAATCTCGGCAATAAATTTTACCAGGTTTTCTTCTATATGTACCATTTTTATTAACCTCCGGTATTCAGCTATTTGTTCCGGGGTAAGAATTTTGGCTACATTTTCAAGATTTGTAAGTTTTGGGTTCTGGTGATGTTTCCCAATTATCTTTATTTCATCTTCAAGCGTAGGGTATTCTATTTCAATTTTAAACAGAAACCTGTCGAGTTGGGCTTCGGGCAATTTATAGGTACCTTCCTGCTCAATCGGGTTTTGGGTGGCGAAAACCACAAATGGATCCTGCATAAAATAAGTTTTCCCGTCAACTGTAACCTGCTGTTCTTCCATTATTTCGAACAATGCCGACTGGGTTTTTGCCGGTGAACGGTTAATTTCATCAATAAGTATAATATTTGAAAAAACAGGCCCTGACTTAAATTCAAATTCCGAATTTTTTATATTAAAAACTGTGGTACCAATAATATCCGAAGGCATTAAATCGGGGGTAAACTGTATTCTTGAAAAACCTGTGTCAATTGTTTTTGCCAGTAGTTTTGCAGCTAAGGTTTTGGCTATTCCTGGCACTCCTTCAAGCAATACATGGCCTTTTGCAAGCACCGCAATAAGCATAAATTCAACCATTTTATCCTGTCCAACTATCACCTTTCCAATCTCTTCCTTTAATTTTTCGATTGAATTCTTCAAATTACTCAAATCTATCCTGTTTTCAAATATCGGGTTTTCCATGCTGTCGTTTTTATTTTTCTTCCACGAATATCAAAAAATTGTTCTGATTTTCAATCTTTATAAAGAATTATTTTATGTATAATTTCCAGAAATGTTAATTTTACTCAAAAATAATTAATCATCTTCAATATCAAATTTAATCTTCAAATATGAAAGTATTCATTTTATTTGCAATTGCTTTATTGTTTTACCACGAAACGAACGCCCAAAATAAAACAATTTTCGGACAAGTTACCGCTTTCAAATCAATTCCTTTGAATAATATAACGGTTATTTCTAAAAACACCAGGAATTCAACTGTTTCTGATATAAATGGTTTTTTCACCATCCAAATTTCGGGAGATGATGTTCTTACTTTTGAATCGGAATGTTTTTACAGGGAAAAGAAAAAAATGAAGGGCGAAAAGGACACGATTAAAATAAATCTTTACTTTAATTCAAGTAAACGTAACAAAGACCTTGCTGTTGCCAACGGACATTTATCCAAAGACACCCTGGAATATGCACTGGCAAATCTTCCAAACCAGAAAGAAGATTATAGTATTTACACAGATATTTATACCCTGATAAAGGCAAAATTTCCATTTGTTCAAATCCACAACCAGGTAATAACCATTGAACCCCAAACTTTTGGTACAGGAAGTGTTTTAATGCTTGTTGATGGAAATGAAGTAACTGATATTTCCTTTGTACAACCACGAAATGTAATTTCCTTACAGGTACTTAAAGGCCCCGAAACCAGTATTTACGGGATGAAAGGCGCAAACGGGGTTATCATAATAAAAACCTTTGGGAAAGATTAGCTGCACCAGGATAAAACAAATGTCGCATTCAAACTAAACTCATAAATGCGACATTTAAACTAATATTACTTATTTATCAATTAATCTTTAATATCTCTCAAATCCTGTATTGACATTGACATCATCTGGTGCATGGTCCGTTTCATGCCCTCGGTTGATCCATCAAGGAAAATAACATTTCCACTGCCAGCTTCGGCAAAATGTTTAATGGCTTCTGTCCACATCGAAAACAAAAGAAAAGTGGAATCGAGGCTTGCATCGTGCATTTCCTTGGCGGCCTCGGCCATACCTTTTGCCACTTCGGCCCTGAATGATGCTATACCCTGGCCGCGCAACTGGGCTGCTTCTTTTTCAGCCTGTGCGGAAATTTTAATTGCATTACCTTCGGCTTCGGCGCCTTTGGTTTTGGTAATCAATAATGCCTGGCCTTCGTTTTCGGCAGCTGCTTTAAGGTTATTTGATGCCACAACCCTGGCCATTGATTTCATAATTTCTTCATCAAAAGTTATATCGTTCAACTGAAGGTCAATCAGGTGATATCCCCAGCTTTTGAGCGTTTCATCAATATGTTTTTTAACTTCAAGTACAATTTCGTTTCTCAGCGAAAGAACTTCGGCTTGTTTTCTGGTAGCTACATACGCCCTGATTGTTCCTTCAATTGTCCTGATAAGGGCTTGCATAAAGCTTTTTTCATCAACAAATTTAAAAGCTACACTTTTAATAGTTTCTTCATCATTGTCTACCACCGAAAACAGTAACATGGCCTTAAAAAAAACATTGGCCTGATCCTGCGTTGTGGCCTGAAAGGTTAATTCAGTAGACCGGTTTTGGGTTGAAATTCGTGAATAAATTCTTTCGATAAAGGGAATTTTAAGGTTTAACCCGGGGTGCATCATCCTGCGGTATTTTCCAAATACCGTAATAACTACAATAGTTCCCTGTCTTACAGTTACAAAAAATTTCATGAAAGCAAGCAGCACTAATGCTACGACGATCAGAAGTACATAAGATTCCATATTTCACTTTTTTAGGTTAAAAATATAGACTAAAGATATAATATTGTTTTTAATTAATTACAGGATTCAGCCATTATTTTTAATTGATAAAAATGTTACGTATTTTTAATTTTATTTCATGCTTTCAACTTTGTTTATCAGGGCGAATTAAAGCGTATTTTTATGGATTCAGCTACTCAATCCTAAATCATTTTAATTATGCCTGTTAAATTGCTTATAATCAGACTATAAAATAAAAAAGTTTTATATTTCTTTGTTTCTAAATTTCTCATAATTTGTGAATTCAATAAATCTAACTTCAATGAAAAAAAGAATTATCCTGTTTGTATTGGTCCTGGGCGCATTTAATCTGTCTGTTGCGCAATCAGGGAAGGTTTTCGATAATCTTACATTAAAAAGCGAAATCCTCAAAATGGAAAGAAAATTCGCTGTTTACCTCCCTCCCGATTATTTTACCTCTGAAAGAAGCTATCCGGTTCTATACCTGCTTCATGGGATGGGCGATGATCAAACCGGCTGGGTCCAGTTTGGAGAGGTTTTAAACATTGCTGACAAGGTAATTAACCAGGGATTGGCTACGCCAATGGTAATTGTAATGCCCGATGCCAATACAACACGGGTTGGCTATTCAAACAGTGTGGTGGCCGACTGGCGATACGAAGATTTTTTTTTCACAGAATTAATTCCCTTTGTTGAAAAAAATTACAGGGTAAAACCAGACAAAAGATACAGAGCTATTGCAGGATTATCAATGGGTGGAGGAGGAAGTTTTACATACGCCCTTCACCATCCTGAGTATTTTTCTTCCGCATGCCCTTTAAGTGCATCAACTGGCCCTTTAACAATTAATGATGCCAAAAACTGGCGGGGTTTTACAAAAGAAAAACCCAATGATGAACAGGCAAAAAAATTCTTTGAGGATCAGTCTGTTCTCAGGCTGTTGGAAACTGTTCCTGTTGACAAGGTTAAAAGTGTAAGATGGTATATTGACTGTGGTGATGACGATTTCCTGTTCGAAGGTAACAGCCTGGTACATATAGCAATGCGAAAAAAGGAGATCCCGCATGAATTTCGTATACGCGACGGTGGACACACCTGGACATACTGGAGGGAAGCCCTGCCGGAGGTTTTGCGTTTTGTTACAATGGGATTTCACCAGTTTTAAAATTCCTGCTTGATACAAAACCCTTAATTGTTCAGGCTAGCGCTGATTCTTTTCCAATCTGGCGATTTTGCGTTTAGTTAAACCCAACAGAGCATTATTGAATTAAAGGTAAAAATTTTAAATTGCCTATTTCAATTCGATTGTTCGATAACTTATGAATTTATTGGTTTATTAATTTGATTAAAACATAATATTTTCAACAATGAACAGGTATTTGGTAAAATTTACAGTCTTCACATTAACAATACTCACTGCCAATTTATTGGGCGATATTGCCAGTGATTTTTTAACTTCTTATAAAGCGGATTTAAAGCCGTTTGTTTTTACCTTACTCGCCATGACTGTAATAGTAGCGATATTTTACCCACTCTTTGAATACCTTGATAAATGGATATTAAAACTGACAAAAAGAGCAGTCAGGGAAGGAAAATCTCTGGCAGGAAGAAATACCGGTATAATACTGGTTTTTACAGTTTCCATCCTTATCCTGGTTTATTTTTATATGAAACAATGGTATGGCCTCGATTTCATTAAAGTTATCCTGAATGGAAAAATCAGCAGACTCATATAAAAAAAGGGAATAACATCTCATTTCGTTTTTAATTCAGGATTTCATCATTCCTTTAGGTATTTTATCCAATAAGTTAATGGCAAAGCGATTTACAAGCATTGATGTTACAAGAGGTTTGGTAATGATAATAATGGCACTCGACCATACCAGGGATTTGATGCATAAAACTTCAATAACTGAGGTTCCGACAAACCTGGCAACTGCCACAATGCCTCTGTTTCTCACACGCTGGATAACACATCTTTGTGCACCCATTTTTGTGTTTTTAGCCGGCACTTCTGTTTATTTGCTGATGAAAAAACAAAACAATGTCAGAATTACACAAAACCATTTGATAAAGAGAGGATTGTGGCTAATATTCATCGAATTTACCCTGGTGAATTTTGGAATTTGGTTCGATTTGGGCTTTCATACCTTTTTATTCCAGGTAATTGCTGTAATCGGATTAGGTTTTTTACTGCTTGCAGCATTCATTCGTATTTCTTATAAATGGATCGGTTTAATCGGAATTACCATCATTTTGTTTCATAATGCATTGGTATTGATTCCTTTCCGGGAAGGATCGGTATTACAATCAGTATTACTTCCGTTTTTTTCCACAACTGTACTGCCGTTGTCCAAATCTACTATCTTAGTTATTGGTTATCCGGTTGTGCCCTGGCTTGGAATTATGTTTTCCGGCTTTTTTGCAGGCCATTTATTTGAATTTCCTGAAAACCGGAGGCGTATTTTGTTTTTAAAAATTGGAACCGGCTTGATTTTTTTCTTTATAATACTCAGAATTATAAATATATATGGCGACCCTGCTCCCTGGAGCTACCAGAAAAATACAATCTTCACTTTTCTTTCTTTTATAAATGTTACAAAATATCCGCCTTCACTCCTGTTTAGCCTCATCACCCTTGGAATTATGTTTATTTTCCTTTCAATTGCCGAGAAATTCAGTAACCAAATTACAGGAATCTTAAATGTATATGGACGGGTTCCCTTCTTTTATTATATTGTTCACTGGTATATTATTCATCCATTTATGATAATTCTGATGCTCCTGCAAGGTTTTGGTTTTCACCAGCTTTCCTTTGCAAATGGTCATTTTGGAAGGCCGGATAATACTGAAAGCGGCTTTGACCTCTGGATAATTTACCTCATCTGGCTGTTGGTGGTTGTTTTACTTTACTTTCCATGCAAATGGTTTTCGAAATATAAAATGGAGCACCAAAACTGGTGGTTAAAGTACCTGTAACAGAACAAACCGGGTTTGATTTTAAAAACCATTTAATTTCATGGTTACAGTTGGGATCAACAATAACCAGGCAATAAAAGCGATAAAAAGTAAAAATGGAAGAATCCATTTCACCCACTTGCCATAAGGTACTTTAGCTATTCCCAAAACGCCAATCAGTACCCCCGATGTAGGTGCAATCATATCGGTAATACCTGCCCCAAATTGAAATGCAGTTATAGTAGCCTGCCTCGATAAGCCTACTATATCAGAAAACTGTGCCATTATCGGAATAGTAAGTGCAGCTTTGGCAGAACCTGATGTAATGACAAGGTTCAGAAACGACTGGAAAACATACATAATTGATATTGCTGCCATCTGTCCGGTTCCAACCAGTGCATTTGAAAGCGAATAGAGTATTGTATCAATAATCTGTCCATTGTTCAGAATGGCGATTATTCCGCCTGCAAAACCTACCACAAGGGCAGCAGAAACAATGTCCTTAACGCCTTCTACAAAAAGTTTGGTTATCTGGCTTGGACTTTTACCTGACGCAAATCCTGAAATTATGCCCATTGCAAAGAAAAGGGCCGCAATTTCAGGAATATACCAGTTGTAAGCCAACACGCCAATTATTAGGTAAAAAATGGTAAAGGCCAGAATATTTAGGATATAAAAATGCAAAGCTTTTCGTAATGCCCAGATACTTGAAATTAAATAAAGTGCTGCAAAAATGGGCAAAAATGGCGCTTCAACGGTGGTATTTCCCACCTTCATTAAAGTAGACGGATATTTAATTGAATACCCCAATAAAACAATAAAGAGCAGCGAAGCAACAATCCAGGCAGATTTTGGTGTAATTCCTTTTGTAATCTCAATTTCCGAAGAACCTCTTTCGCGCCAGTAGGCATCTTCGGCATATATAATTGATTTTTGCGGATTTTTTTTCACCCTGGCACCGTACCAAAGAATAAATGAAATGGCAATAACAGTTAGTATAATCCAACAGATTATCCTGTATTCAATTCCTGTAAAAAGCGGAACACTTGCCAGTCCTTGTGCAATGCCAATGGTGAAAGGATTTAAAATTGATCCGGCAAATCCAACATGTGCAGCAAAATAACAGAGCCCAATTCCCACCAAAGAATCATAACCCATTGAAATAGCCAATTGTACAAAAATAATAGTAAAAGCCAGGGTTTCTTCGCTCATTCCGAAAACTGCTCCAAACAAGCTGAAAATTAGCATAATAAATGTAATTATGATATTATGCACCCCCACCAACCTGACCGGTTTAAATTTTTCAAAACGTTTTGTAAATCCCAGAAAAGACAAGATGCCAATATCGATGGATTTGGTTTCGTTCATAATCCAGAAAGCCCCGCCAATCATTAAAATAAAAACAACAATATGCGACATCTTTACAAATCCCTCGTAAAAAGCTGAAAATATTTGCCATGTTTGTGGCTGGTTATCTGTATATTGAAAAGTTCCGTTTACAATTACCGTTCTTTCAACCCCGTTTACTTTTATATTTTCTCTTGAATACTGGCCACCCGGAACAATCCACGTTAAAACAGCGGCAATGATAATGATTGAAAAAACTATTACAATATTGTGTGGAATTTTGAAATTCTTTAACATATCTTTGGCTTAAATTAGGTTAATTTTAACGGTAAAAATAAAAAGATTAATAAAAGTTTAAAATTTTCATTCTACTAATAATTATATAAAAACAATAATATGATGTTGGTTATTAAAGGAGCGAGCGTTTATTCGCCCGAAAACATTGGGTTAATGGATATTTTGGTTGCGGGTGGAAAAATAATAGCAATAGATAAATCTATCGATCCCCCGCAAGGGATTAGTTGTGAATTAATGGATGCTGAAGGACTTTACATTTTCCCAGGGTTTATTGATGCACATGTGCATATTGCAGGCGCCGGAGGCGAAGGCGGCCCTCACACACGCACTCCCGAAATGCCCCTGAGCCGGATGCTTGAAGCCGGGGTTACAACAGTTATCGGATGTCTGGGCACCGACGGTTTCACGCGTTCGGTTGAATCTGTTTTGATGAAAGCCAAAGCTTTGCGACACGATGGTGTTTCTGCATGGATTTATACAGGTGCTTACCAGGTACCAACACCCACCATTACCGGAGAGGTGGGTAAAGATATCGCCCTTGTGGATGAAATTATCGGGGTGGGCGAAGTGGCTATTTCCGACCACAGATCGTCATTCCCTACTACTGAAGAATTGATCAGACTTACCGAACACGCACGTGTTGGAGGAATGCTGGGTGGCAAAGCCGGAATTATCAATATCCACATGGGTGATGCCAAAAATCCGTTTCAACCAATTCATGATTGTGTAAACCGGAGTGAACTCAGGTATACACAATTCCTTCCTACACACTGTAACAGAAACGATTACATTTTCGAAGATGCCAAGGAATATGGTAAAAAAGGTTATGTGGATATTACCACCAGTTCATTTCCATATTTTCCTGAAGATGAGATAAAACCTTCAAAAGCATTAAAATTACTGCTTGAAGCCGGTGTTCCTGTTGAACATATCACTTTTACTTCAGATGCCTGCGGCTCTTTGCCCAATTTTGATGAAAACGGAAACCTGGTAAAATTGGATATGGGCCTGCCTTCATCCAACCTGCGTGAATTAAAAGATGCCATTGTTGAAGAGAAAATTCCAATTGAAACGGCTTTGAAAGTTTTAACTTCTAACGTAGCTGATATTTTAAAGCTTAAACAAAAAGGCCGTTTAGTTGTAGGTAAAGATGCTGATTTACTTATGCTTTCAAAAGATTTTGAAATTGTAAACCTTGTGGCCTTGGGAAACATAATGATTCGGGATAGAAAGCTTCTCAAAAAAGGTGCATATGAATATTAATTTATAAATTTTTATTCTTGTTCTATATTTATTTGAATTTCAATCAATTGTTTATCCCAATATTAACCTGAAGGATGGATTATAAACTTTCCGAAATTGCCAAAGCAATAAAAAGCACAAACAGGATTTTCAGGGACGTTAGAATTAATGCAATGTTCATTGACAGCCGCAACATTCTGCCATCAGAAAAAAGTTTATTTATCGCTATCAAAGGCAAAAGAAATAACGGCCATCAATATGTTAAAGAATTGATAGACAAGGGAATCCGGAATTTCATTGTAGAAGAGTTTCGTGAAAACTATATCCACGAAAAAAAATGCAATTTTCTGGTGGTAAAAGATTCGCTGGAAGCTTTTCAAAAAATTGCAGCCTGGCACAGGAAAAATTTTAATATTCCCGTTGTTGGCATTACTGGTAGCAATGGCAAAACCATTGTTAAAGAATGGCTTTTTTTTCTGCTCGATGGAAACCTGAATATTATCAGAAGCCCTAAAAGTTTTAATTCACAGGTGGGTGTCCCCCTGTCGGTAGTTTTGCTTGATAAGCCGCACCAATTAGGGATTTTTGAAGCAGGTATTTCGCAAAAGGGTGAAATGCAAAAACTTGCAAATATTATTGCCCCTGATTTTGGAATTTTTACCAATCTTGGTGATGCACACCAGGAAAACTTCAAATCATTTGAACAAAAAGCACTTGAAAAGCTCAGGCTTTTTACCAAATCAAAAAAAATTATTTATTGTTCCGATCATGAAACCATTGAAAATGCGCTTCAGAAATCAGGATTTAAAGGCGAAATTTTCAACTGGTCGGAAAAAAAATCATCCAATTTGGTAATTCAAAAAATCCAACATGCCAGAGGTAATTCCACCATCCATTTTTCTACGCAAAAACTAAATTCTTCAATCCAGATTCCTTTTGTTGACAGGGCTTCAGTAGAAAATGCCATTCATTGCCTGGCTTTTTTAATTTCCAATAATTATTACACAGATTTAATAAAAGAAAAATTCAGCCAGCTTCCTCCAATAGGAATGCGGCTTGAAATGATGCATGGCGAAAACAATTGCACCATTATCAATGATAGTTATAATTCTGACCTAAATTCTATCAAAATAGCCCTTGATGTGCTTAAACGTCAGCAACAACATAAAGACAAATGCCTTATCCTTTCTGACGTTTTACAGAGTGGCGAAAAGGATGAAATGCTGTATAAAAACCTGGAAAGCCTTGTAAAATCAGGAAATATTCAAAGATTTATTGGAATCGGTCCTAAAATCAATACATTTTTCAGCCATACTTTGCCAAACTCAAGCTATTTTCCTGATACTGAATCGTTTTTAAATAGTTATATGTTTAAACAATTCCATAACGAAGCGATTCTGATAAAAGGTGCACGTAATTTCGAATTCAACAAGATTAGCGAAGTTTTGCAGCAAAAATCCCATCGTACAGTTCTGGAAATAAACCTAGAAGCCCTGGAATTCAACCTCAACTATTACCGTTCGCTTTTGCAGCCCAAAACCAAAATTATGGTGATGGTTAAAGCATTTTCGTACGGAAGCGGAAGTTACGAAATAGCAAGTTTCCTTGAACACCAGCGAATTGATTATCTTGGCGTGGCTTTTACCGACGAAGGGGTTGCCCTGCGTAAAGCCGGGGTTAATCTTCCAGTAGTTGTAATGAACCCGGAAACAGGTAGTTACAGGAATATTATTGATTACAAACTCGAGCCGGAAATTTATAGTTTCTCTTCCCTGAAAGCTTTTAGTTCAATGGCAGAAAGATATTACCGAAACCCCTGGCCCATTCACATCAAAATTGATACTGGCATGAAAAGGCTTGGTTTTTATAGTGATGAAATGGAAGAACTATCTGGTATTTTAAAAACGAATAAATACCTTAAAGTAATGTCGGTATTTTCGCATCTGGCTGCAAGCGGTGAAGCAATTCACGATACTTTCTCGGCCAGCCAGATTGAAATTTTTAGAGAAGCTGCTTCTAAACTGCAGAAATCTATTAATTATTCGTTTTACCGGCATATTCTAAACTCTTCAGGAATTGAACGCTTCCCTGGGGCACATTTCGAAATGGTAAGGCTGGGGCTTGGTTTACATGGTATAGGTGCCTCAAAATCAGCAAATTTGAAAAATGTGGCCACCTTAAAATCGCATATCAGCCAGGTGAAATGGGTAAAACAAAATGAAACCATCGGTTATTCGAGAAAAGGAATTGTTGACCGCGACAGTAAAATTGCTATCGTTCCGATTGGATATGCTGATGGCCTTGACCGGAAGCTCAGCAATCGTGTGGGAAGGGTTTTTATAAACGGAACTTATGCCCTGATTGTCGGAAATATTAATATGGATATGTGTATGATTGATATTACGGATATTGAGGCAAATGAAGGCGATGAAGTGATAATTTTTGGACCGGAATTGCCTATTACCGAATTGGCAGAAAAAGTAAATACCATTCCTTACGAAATATTGACAGGCATTTCACAAAGAGTTAAAAGGGTGTACCTTCATCAATGAATTTTAAAATTGAAGGAATGCAATTTTATTTTCGTCAAGAAAAGCAGGTGAATTAGTTTATTGGTTTTTTGTTTTTAAACCGTTTGATTTTCTTATCAAATTTATAGGTCAATCTCTCACCCCCGTCGCCATCAGGCATCCAGTAAAAATAACTTTCAACCTTTACGGTATAATTTTTAAGTATCTCTCGAGGGGTTTCATTTTTCCTGAGTTTTTCAATTATTATGTTAACTTCGGATAATTCTTCGAAACGCTCCTTTTTAAGGAGTTCTTTCTGGTATTGTTTGAATAATTCAAGTGTGAAACTCCTGCGCATAAATAGTTTTATGATATGCAGGCATACCCATACAAACAGGACAATTAACAGTATCCCGACAATTAAACCAAAGATAAATCCAATGCCTATTCCTATGCCCTTTAATACACTCACAGATGTTTTAATTTAACAGCAAATTTACCTAATTATATTGCACAAACGTACATTGTTGATAAATATTCTCTCCATTTTAAATCTTTAAAACGGGTCTGCTGTGTTCTTATTTCCTGAATGTATGAAAATTCTCAATGGCCTCGTTAAAGGTTAACAGTGTTTCCGGGGTGATGTCGAGGTATTCGTCAATGTAATTTTTTTGTTTCAGGATTTTAAGGATAATTTCTTTACTAACACCTGTTTTTTCAGCAATTTTTTCAGGCTCCGGATTATCAGGGTTTTCAAACGACAGAAAATACTCCTCTCTCAAAAAATCAAGCCAGTAATTGTATTTCTTTTTAGCAATATCTTTATGGTTCTTACTGCTCATGTATAAATTTCCAAGGGTTTTGGCGAATTCAAGCGAACTGTTTTCGGGCGGAACCATTACCGGAATAGGCCTCTGAAGCCTTTTTGAACTAAATAACAGAAATACCAGGGCTAACGCTAGTATTGTATACCAGGCTGCACGGAGCGCCTTTTGACTGAGTATATAGCGTAAAGGTGTTGAAGATTCCTGTCCGGGTTTATAATTGTCGTCCCAAACAACAGTGGTATTTTTCAAATAGGATAAAGCAGCAAAAACGTAATCTGAATTGCTATTTTTAAGAATATTGTAATTTGTAAATGCAAACGGGTGATTATGAATAAAAAATTCACCTTTTCCATATTTCATCCTGAAATAATTTACATAACCAGAGTCTAATGTTGTAATAGATTTACAATTCATTGTATCCAGTTTATCGAAATAATAATTTACCCATCCCGATTTAAGATAAAATGTTTTTCCCGGATTCAGGTAAGGATTGCAAAACCGGTGTTCAACACTGTCTGTCTGAATGGAATATTTAATTAGTGGAATATTTCTGAACCCAAGCGTATCCATGAATTTTTGACCAAATATTTCTGCCGCCACAAATACTTTATTTCCCTTGTTTACAAATTCCAAAAGTGATTCGAGGCTTACTTTTTGAGGATCAAATTGTTGTGTAATAATTAAATAACTCATTCCACTCGAATCCTTGTGCCTGAATTTTAAATATAGGCTCGAATCATTCTTTTCAATCCTGCTTTGCGGAAATATATCCTTAAGTAAATCGAAAGTAATATAACAGCCAAAGGGAATTTTATCGAAACGTTTAAAACTTGGGGTCCAGTCGGGCTTTTTAGGTGCCATGTATTCAAAAACAACCAATAAAGAAAAAATGATTGCAAGGATAACAATATGTTTATTTTTTTTCATCCTTTTTATTGTCTATTTCGATTGTCTGATATCCAGCAAAGTGCTTTTGAAACGGTTTTGCCATCCAGTAAAATTCATTTCATCAATTTCGAAACGACCATACCAGCAGTATTCAAAAATTCCTGAAAGACTTATAAAATTATCCTTCAGATGGTTTTTCAGAAGTTCTCTCTGGTAATCGCGGTTTGTTTTTCCAATTTCCCACTTAATCAAGCTGTGCAGGTCGAGTTCTTTTAAAAGCAAAATATAATAATATCGTATGGCCTCGCGGAATAAATTGTTATTAATGGCTGTATTCAGCTTTTCTTCCAGGTTTTCTTCATAAATGTTTTCATTGTTGTACTCAAGTCCGTTCCTGGGTTTTATTTTTTTATTTTTACTGAAAATCCTGGAAAAGTTGCCGCCCACAATTTTATAAATTACAAATGCAACCACCAGCAGCATAATAAGATACCTAATGTATGGTGCAGGGCCTTCGTTACTGAAGATGGCCCTTAATATTCTGCCTACCCAATACCAGAAAACCGACCAGAAATCAAATCCGGGCTTCTCTTCCATATCGTACTTAAAGGCATTATTGTTCCTGTATGCTTTGATTTTTTCGGCCGGAACTTTTTCTGCCTGAATTTTTAAAGTGTCTGTTTCAAGTACCGGTTTAGAATTAATAGAATCCTGTTGTGCAAAAATGCGCGATGGAATTAATAAAACCATGAATAAGCTTAATAAGACCAGCTTCGCATTAAAAAAACCGGTTTTTAAATGAAATTTAGAAGCAGCCAGCTGTATATCAATATTATGAATCACTTTAAAACAGATTTGTTTCTTCGTCTGGTTTATTTATATCTTCAATTTTATTTAAAAGATTTGGACTCTCTTTGCTTTCTACCTGGCTGAAATAATACATTGAAAAAGAAATATGTGGTAAACCATAAACCATTGACGCAAAAAAAGCACCCAATGCATAAAGGATTAAGTAAACCATTGTAAATGACTGCGAAGTTTCACCTTTTAGTGTGTTAAACATCACCATAAATGATAAAATACTCGAAGGGGCAAGGAATATATACCCAATAAGCCCTGATATAAGCGACATCACAAATCCTATTCCCAATGAAAACCAGAAATCTTCTTTAACGAGAAACATACTGCGCTGCATGGCATCGCCAACCCCCAAATCTTCCATAAAAACGGATGCAAATACCAGGATAAAAACTGTCATAAAATACACGCCAGGTAATATGCAGAGAATAAAACCCAGGAAAAATATCATCATCATCAACAGGAAACTTCCCAGAACACTTAAAAACTTTTCTTTCATCATTTCCCAAACATCTTCCTGTTCAAATCCGTCTTTTCCTTTTTGGGCATACAGATACATGTAACTGTATATGGCACAAATAAGTAAAGTAGTACTAATCATTAAGGAAAGAATGTACACCACGTACTTTATACCAAGGTCCTGGAAAAATCCGAAAGGATCGGTCATTTGTTCCGGATCCATTGATTTAAAAACCCCCGATTGCATCCATGCGCCTGCAAATGCCGAAATAAGCACAAATGGCCCCACATAAGTTAGCAATACCCTTGTTAATAGTTTATGTTCCTGTTTAATAAATAAAAAAGTATCTGTTATTAACTGTCCGAAATCACGATACTTCTTGAGGTTGATTTGTCTCGTTTCCATTTGGCGATTGATTTTTTAACTTTTTCTTTATAATAAATTTTTACATTTAATCCTTAACTAATTTAATATCTGATCACTAACGATTGCAAAAACCTTTTTTATGCTATGCACTTTCCTTAAACTTTTTTGCAATTTTTATTGGGTAAAAATAAAAATACCAGATGATAAATGCCAATGAAGCCAGGATAATTCCGGCTCTAAGAACATAGGGTGCTTCGGTATGCCGCGTAACAAATCCTTCTAAAAAACCTGCAACAATAAAAAGTGGCATAATGCCAATAATTATTCGTAATCCGCGGGTGGCCCCTTTTTTAAATGAATACAGCCTTGAAAATGTCGCTGGAAATAAAAAAGAACTTCCCAGAATTAAACCGGCTGCCCCTGCAACAATGATGGCAAATATTTCCAATGTTCCATGGATCCAAATGGTTAAAACAGATTCAAGCATAAGGCCGTGTTCAAAGAAAAAATACTGAAAACTGCCGAGCATGATACCATTAAACAGTAAAACCAGAATCGTTCCCACAGATCCCAACATTCCCCAAACAAAAGCATAAAATGAAACCCTTATGTTGTTCAAAGTGATTCCCAGGAACATATCCACTTCGAAAGCTTGTTTGTAAACTGCCATTGGATCCCCTTTTTCTATATTTTGCAAGGTCATGTCAACATAATCATCTCCTAATATAAGCCTCACAAAATCAACATCTTCTGAAGCTGAAAACGCTCCGATGGCCACAGCCACTATAAAACAAACAATTGAAATAAAAATAAACTTATGCGATTGGTAAATGACAAGAGGAAAATCTTCTTTCCAGAACTTTTTAATCATACTCCTGTCTTCCTTCTTATTTTTATAAATTTTAAGATGTGTGTTGGCTGCCAATTGGTTAAGGTAACGTGTAGTGTCGCTGTTGGGATAAAAAGTCCGGCTGTACGCCAAATCATCAGTAATTTGTATAAACATAGATGCCAGGGTATCAGGATCTTCCCCGGTTTTTGTCTCAATAAGGGCTTCAAATTTATTCCACCTGTCAATATTCCGCTTAATAAAAACTACTTCTTTCATAGTTACCTTTTTAATTCATGCTCCATCTTTTCACATTCCTACATACGATTCAATTCATTAGCCTTACTTTTTGCTTTTGTAAACAGGTTTTTCAAACAATTGCGGCAGTACTTCATTGTTTATTCTTATCGATTTAAAAATCATTGAAATAGCTGGTTTTCCACCTTCAAATCCCGATATGGTGTTGGGAAAATAATATCGGTCAGTTTTTTTAAAATTCGAATAATAGGTTACTTTATTTTCTTTATTGTCATCGTCAATCCTGATAATCTGGTAACTAAGTCTGTCAATATAATATATCCTTACCGATTTGCCGATTAAAACTTCTATTTTATAAAGTTCAACATCATCAATGCTGACAATCGCCAAAAGATTGGCCTTTGTTGTTCCATTTGCAAAAGTAAAAAGAGAACCGGTTACCCTTTCAATAAAGTTTTGACATTCTGGCTTTTGCGATGTTGATGTGGTGATTGAATCCAAATTTGATGAAAATTCCCAGGTTGTATTCCCATTCGAAATTTTCGAATAAACCTGGTTGTTAAAAGTAATATCAATCCTGTACTTTTCAGGCCAATTCCCGAATATTTTAAATGGAAATACCTTGTCGTTCTGGACAATTTCTCCTTCAAAAGTAAATGATTTTAACTTCTGCGGAAGACTGTCGATACCAGTAACTTTAAGGTGACTGGCAATAATTTCATCAAGGTTAGCAGACTGCGCCTTTAAAGCTGAATATAAAAATATAATTGGAAAAATTAATATGTACCTTAAAAATTTCTGCATTCTCACTTAAAGTTAGTTCATGAAAATAAAAATATTCAATTCTTTTACCTGCAAATCTATCAATAAAATTGTCTTGTACGAATCTTAGATTTTTCTAATTTAAGTTATTTGTGCTATTGATATTAAGATATTTTGAACTAAAATAAAAATAATTTTACCTTTAAGCGTTAATTCAATCTATATTTTTCTGCCCAATTATTTTAATTTTAAGATATAGATAATTGTATTTCAATTGATTGTATTTTTACCATTTGAATAAAATTAAACAAATACTTAAAGGGATTTATGTTTCTGACCGTATTTTCTGGTTGGGCACGGCTATTGTGCTCACTTTCATCACAGGCCATTTTATACCCATTTTTTATATTATCGCAAAGGCAACACTTCTACTTTTCCTGGTGAGTATAGGAATTAATATTTTATTGCTTTTCGAATCCGAAAACCCCCTGGAAGTAAAGCGAATGATGGCTAAAAGATTATCAAACGGCGACCGGAACAAGGTTGGAATTTATGTTAAGAACAATTTTTCGTTTGAAGCCCGCTTTACTATTATCGATGAAATTCCGCATCAATTCCAGGAACGGAATTTTAAAATTGAAACAAGGATAAAGCCTGGCGAAGAAAAGGAGGAAGCCTTTTTTTTAAGGCCTGTTGAAAGGGGCGAATATAGTTTTGGTAAAATTAATGTTTATGTTAACCATCCCCTGGGCTTGATACAAAGACGTATCTCGTTTGACTTTTCGGCCCTGGTTCCTGTTTATCCTTCTTATATTCAGCTACGAAAATTTGAGTTGCTTGCCATCTCGAACCGGCTCACTGAAGCGGGAATAAAAAAAATCCGAAGGGTAAGTCATACCATGGAATTTGAACAAATCCGCGATTATGTAAAAGGAGATGATTTCAGGACGATAAACTGGAATGCCACAGCCCGCCGTAGTCATTTAATGGTAAACCAGTACCAGGATGAAAAATCGCAACAGGTTTACAGCCTTATCGATATGGGACGAACCATGGAAATGCCCTTTAACGGGATGAGCCTTCTTGATTACGCCATTAACGCCAGTCTGGTAATTTCGAACATTGCAATGTACAAACAGGACAAAGCCGGACTCCTTACATTTTCGAAAAAAATTCATACCATTTTGCCTGCCGAACGTAACAAAATTCAGATGCACAGGATATTAGAAAATCTGTACCGGCAAAAAACCAACTTTGATGAATCAGATTTTGAAGGACTTTATGCAACAATAAAAAGAAAAATTAAGCAAAGAAGCCTTTTATTACTTTTTACAAATTTTGAGTGGGAAGTTTCATTGATGCGTCAAATGCGGTTTTTAAGGCAACTCAATAACAATCACTTACTAATTGTTATATTTTTTAAAAATACTGAAGTCAGAAAACTCATCCGTGAAAAATCAGAATCAATCCAGGAAATATATATTAAGGCAATTGCTGAAAAACTAATGTTTGAAAAACGATTGATAGTAAAAGAGTTGAAAAAATATGGAATTCAAAGTATACTAACTGAACCGGAAAACCTTACCGTAAATACAATAAACAAATATCTTGAAATGAAAGCCCTGGGGAAAATTTAACTAAAAGGACAAAACACCCTGTTCGTATTTTGGTTGCTTAATTTTTTCAAGGCCATCGAAAAGGGAGGGGTAGTCTTTATCGAATTGCTTAAGAATGGTGGTTACAATGGCTTCCCTCATAAATTTTGAACGGTTTTCGATCTTATACTTTTTGCAATAACTCTCAAGTGCCTGATGTTCCAGTTCATTAAAAGCAAAACACAGCTTATGTTTGCGGAGCATTTTTTCGCCATTCTTTTTTGTCACTGCCATATCCGAATTATTTTATTCACAAAACTAAAAATTTTAAAATAACAAAAACCTTATAAACAGCTTTTTATAAAACAATTTTATCAACAGACTTATGTTGAAAAACAATTTCAACAATCTGATTTTGTGTGATTTAACAAGTTTTGTTAATAATTTCAAACCTGTTTATAAAGTTCATTTTTCTTTCCGTTTATCATGAATTTAAAACACTAAAAAAATTACATTTGCCTAAATTTCTTTTATTAATGAGTGACATCATACAATTACTGCCCGATTCGGTTGCAAACCAGATTGCTGCCGGCGAAGTTATTCAGCGGCCCTCGTCAGTTGTTAAAGAACTGGTTGAAAACTCTGTCGATGCCGGTGCAAAAAAAATAAGGGTAATTATTAAAGATGCTGGTAGGAGTTTAATACAGGTAATTGACGATGGAAAAGGTATGTCGGCCACTGATGCTAGACTTTCATTCGAAAGGCATGCTACCTCAAAAATAAAAAAAGCTGAAGATTTATTTGCCATTAAAACAATGGGTTTCAGGGGCGAAGCCCTTGCTTCGGTTGCAGCAGTTGCCCAGGTGGAGATGAAAACCCGGCAGGACCGGGATGAACTTGGTACTTACATAGTTATCAATGCTTCGGAAGTTGAAAAACAGGAATTTTCAAATTGCGAAATTGGCTGCAACATCAGTGTGAAAAACCTTTTCTTTAATATCCCGGCAAGGCGCAGGTTTTTAAAATCTGACAATGTTGAATTCAGCCATATTATTACACAGTTCCAGCGAATAGTTCTTTGTTTCCCGGAAGTGCACTTTTCTCTATCGCACAACGGAAGCGAGGTATACAATTTACCGCCTTCCAATATTCATAAAAGAATTCTGTATCTTTTTGGCAATTCGTTTGACCAAAATATGGTTCCGGTAAATACCGAAACTACACTGGTAAAAATAAGCGGGTTTGTTGGCAAACCACAGTTTGCAAGAAAAAGGCTGCATCAGCAATTTTTGTTTGTAAACCAGAGGTTTATGAAACACCCCTATTTTCACAAAGCGCTTTTAATGGCTTACGAAAACATTTTGCCTGCCGATGCACAACCAGCCTATTTTATATATTTTGATATTGAACCCGATAAAATAGACATTAATGTGCATCCGACGAAAACAGAAATAAAATTTGAAGATTCGCCTGCCATTTTCCAAATGATTCGTGTTTCGGTGAAGGAAGCGCTTGGGAAACATAATATTACTCCTTCTATTGATTTTGATATGGAAGGATCGTTTCAGATTCCGGTTTTAAATAAAAAAACTGAATTTCACTCACCACAGATTGGGATTAACCCAAACTATAATCCATTTGAAAATGAAAACGGTGAAAACGGACAGAATTTTAATGTTTTTGGAAATTATCGTGATAAAGACAACCTGAAAAACTGGGAAAAGCTATTTAACCCTGAGAAAGAAGACACTGAAAATGAAGGATTTGAAAATACATCACAAATGGAGTTTCTGCAAACAACTACTACACATGCGGTATCATCAAATGTTTTTATGTTGAAAAACAAATTCGTGGTTACCCCTGTAAAATCAGGCCTTATGATGATTAATAAACGGCGCGCCCACGAAAGAATTCTATACGAACAATTTATGGAATCGTTAAGCCGGAGCGAATCGGTTTCGCAAATCAGCCTTTTCCCCACAACTTTTAACCTTCAGCCTGCCGATGCCGAAATATTGGTTGAAATACAGGACGATCTTTTTAAAATTGGATTTGATATAAGGGAGTTTGGAAACAACACCTTTGTTATTAATGCCACTCCGGCCGTTTTTGAGAATTATTCGCCAACCTTATTAATTGAACATTTTCTGGAAATATTTAAAGGCACGGAAGGGGACATAAAAAAGGAGGCAAAGGAAAAAATTGCGAAATCGTTGGCCCAGGCGGCTGCTATTGATTTTGAAAGCAATATGTCGGTAATAGAAATGAAATCGCTCATTGACAATCTTTTTGCCTGCCAGGTGCCCAATTACACACCTTCGGGCAAAACCATCATACATATTTTAAGTATGGAAGAAATTGAGAGAAAATTTTAATCGATTTTTTTTATGATATCGTTAAAATTGATAATTCTATCCGCATTATTTTTAGTTTTTTACTAATCATGCGGAATTTATTCCTAACCATCAGCAGAGCCTTTTAATTACGAAAATGAAGATAAAGATTATAAAAGAGTTACTCTTAATTACGATTAATTTAAACTAAGAACTGTACATTGAAGGAATTTCCACCAAACATAAAATTTAAATACAATTGGCGTCGATATCAAAAAAGAGTTCTCGATGATTTAAAAGAACATCTTGATGATAATCATCTGCATATTATTGCACCTCCTGGTTCAGGAAAAACAGTTCTTGGATTAGAAGTCGCTCTACGACTGAACAAACCAACATTGATATTTGCGCCAACTATAACGATAAGAAATCAATGGATACAGAGATTTTGTGAGCTTTTTTTACAGGTTGAAGATAATCCGGACTGGATTTCAAGAGATATAAAAAATCCTGAATTTCTCACTGTTGTTACTTATCAGGCATTACATTCAGCTTCAACCAATACTTTACTAAATGAAGAATCGGAAACTATAGATACCGAAGAAGAAACTGAAAATGATGAAAATGGTAAATCAATAAAAACCATTGATACTAAAGACATTGTAAAAAAATTAAAAACCAAAGGTGTTAAAACAATTATAGTAGATGAAGCGCATCATTTAAAAAATGAATGGTGGAAATCTTTAAACTCAGTTAAAAATGAATTGAACCCTACAATAGTTGGATTGACGGCGACACCACCTTATGATGTTTCATTTGCAGAATGGCATAGATATTTAGATTTAAATGGCCCGGTTGATACCGAAATTTCAGTTCCTGAACTCGTTGTGGAAAATGATTTATGCCCACATCAAGATTATATATATTTTTCAGAACCAACTAAAGAAGAACAAAATCTAATTATAGACCAAAGAGACAAGGCTTTAATTGTATTTGAAGAAATAAAAAGGGATGAAATTTTTATAAATGCGGTAGAAAATCATCCAATATATAAGTTTCCTTTAAAAAACATTGAGTGGATATATAATAATCTTGAAGGTTATTCTGCTGTATTAATATTTCTAAATGCCATTGGTAAAATCATTACCGAAGACCATCTTGAAATTATAGGTGATAAAAAATTTAAAGTACCACAACTTAATTACGAATGGCTTGAAATTCTTCTTTCTTTGTATCTGTTTAGTGGAGATGAAAATTTTTCAACTTATTCCGAACATAAAGAGAAATTAATCAACAAACTTAAAAGAAATGGATTGCTTGAAAGAAAAACAATCAGATTCAGGAATAACCAAAAGATAACCAAATCTCTCAGTACATCATTAAGTAAACTCCAGAGTATTGGCGAAATTGTTAATATTGAACATGACAATCTTGGAAGCGATTTAAGAATGGTCATTCTGACTGATTATATTCGTAAAGAATTCTTAACCAGTGATTTTCAAAATAATATTAGTCTAAACAAAATTGGAGTATTACCCATCTTTGAGCAAATAAGAAGAACAAACGATAAGAAAATAAAATTAGCAATACTATCAGGCTCTCTTGTTTTAATACCAAATACTGCATTAAATTCGCTTACAATTGCAGCAAAATGTCTAAATATTGATAATATAAATTACTCCACCTTAGTTTATGATAATCAATATCTTATTATCAATTCAAATGAAAAAATAAAGCATGATATAGTTCAAATGATTACACAGATATTTGAACAGGGTGAAATTGAGGTGCTCATTGGTACAAAATCACTTTTAGGCGAAGGTTGGGATGCACCGTCAATTAATTCCTTGATTTTGGCAAGTTTTGTTGGTTCTTACGTATTATCAAATCAAATGAGAGGCAGGGCCATTCGTTCATACAGAAATAATCCAAACAAAACTGGCAACATTTGGCATTTAGTATGTATCGATCATACTGATCAAGAAGGCGGTGATGATTTACAAATATTAAAAAGGCGTTTTAGATCTTTTGTGGGCATAAATAATTTCGAAGATGTTTCGATTGAAAATGGAATTAACAGACTTAATTTACCCGAGAGTTATACAAAATCTGAAATTGAAAACTTTACAAAAAGAACTATTCAGTTAGCTGGCCAAAGGGATGATTTAAAAAAGAAATGGAATGAAGCGCTTTTAAAAGGTGTTGCCCTTACAGAAGAAATAAAAGTTCCATTCCCTGAAAATAAAAATTATCAAGGTTTAAAATCATTATATTATAATAAAACAATAGCCTACCTTTTGGCAACTTTGGGTTCAAGTTTGCTTGGATTTTCACAAGGCATGCTGGAGGCTTTTGGCAGGTCAGTACGACATTTTAAATCACGAGAGGATTTATTCCGATTCTTAATGATTATTGGAGTAGTTGGAGTTTTATTATTCGGACGTCAGTTTTATAAAACATTTCGGGTATTCATTAAGTATCGGGATATATCAAAAGATATTAAACAAATTGGCGAAGCCTTACTTGAATCACTTGTTAAGATTGGTGCTATCAAAACAGAATATTCCAAATTATTTGTAAAATCTTCAGTTGATAATTTAGGTGGCATTTATTGTTATCTCGATGGTGGAACAACATTTGAGAAATCTACATTTATAAAATCATTGCAAGAAATATTATCTAGTATTAACAATCCACGTTACTTGATTTTAAGGAAAAGTTTATTTCTAAAAGTCTTTTCTCAAAAGGATTATCATTCTGTGCCTGAATTAATTGGCCAGAATAAAAAATCAGCTGAGTATTTTGAGAAGCAATGGAAAAGATTCGTTGGCGCTTGTGAATTGGTTTATACCAAGACTATTGAAGGAAGAAAGATATTGCTTAAATCAAGAATAAACTCACTTTCATCTGAATTTGAAAATAAAACAGAATTGATTAATAAATGGAAATAAAAACAATCTGAAAATTATACGAATTATGGCATTATTGAAAAAAGTAATTTAAAATAAGTGTAGATTAAATTAAACAAATGGAAACCATAAAACTTACACAATACAGTCATGGTGCAGGCTGTGGCTGCAAAATATCACCCAGGGATTTGCATAAAATTCTTCAACACAATCGTTCGTCCCTGTTCGATCCAAATCTGCTGGTCGGCAACGATACCAGCGATGATGCCGCGGTTTACAATATGGGAAACGGTACTGCCGTAATTAGTACCACCGATTTTTTTCTGCCCATTGTTGACGATCCTTTTACCTTTGGGAAAATTGCTGCCACCAACGCCATCAGCGATGTTTATGCAATGGGAGGAAAACCATTAATGGCCATAGCTATTCTGGGTTGGCCAATTAACAAAATATCTGCCGAAATAGCTGCACAGGTTATGGAAGGCGGAAGAGAAGCCTGCCGGAATGCAGGTATTATAATTGCCGGCGGCCATAGCATCGACAATCCAGAACCTTTATTTGGCCTGGCTGTTACAGGAATTGTTGAATTAAATAAACTTAAACGAAACGATACTGCCCTGGCGGGATGCTTGCTTTATCTTACAAAGCCTCTGGGGGTTGGTATTTTAACTACTGCCCAAAAAGCAGGTAAACTAAAAACAGAACATTCAAATATTGCACCTGAGTCGATGATGATTTTAAACGATTTGGGAGTTAAATTGTCCGAAATTGAAGGTGTTAAAGCATTAACCGATGTAACCGGTTTCGGATTGCTCGGCCATTTGCTCGAGATTTGCGAAGGCAGCGGGCTTTCGGCAGTTGTTGATTACAATAAAATTCCCGTTTTCAAAGAAATACAGGAATATATTGATGCGGACTGCATACCTGGCGGCACTCACCGGAATTGGTCGAGTTATGGTGAAAAAATTAAAATTCCGGACGAAAAACTAAAATATGTACTCTGTGATCCACAAACCAGCGGCGGCCTGCTAATTGCCGTTGATAAAAATTCGGCATCTATAGTTGAAAACCTTCTTAAAAGCCGGAATATGCCATACGAACCATTTGGTGTACTGATAGATAAATCGAAATATGCAATTGAAGTCAATCAGGAATGATTTTAAATTCTTAAAACTTTATAATATACCTTTTGCACTTACACGGTTTGTCAGTTTGTGATATATTTGGTTGCGCCCGTTAATTGTTTGATTTTATCAATATTTTTTGTGCGCTGTTTCCCTGGCACTTTACGCTAACTATGTAAATACCAGATGGTAAACTATTCAGATCCACATGATTAATTTTTTGATTAAGTTTTAAGTGAAGTAATTCTTTACCTACGACAGAATAAATAATCAAATCGGATTCAATGGTTTTGTTTAAACTTACGACAAGCCAATTTTTAGCCGGATTCGGATAAATATCGAAATAATTCTCGTATTCTTCGTCAGGAAAAGAAGTTGAACCACCGTTTTTCAGGCAACGTACCGAAACATCTTCATAATTATAACCCGGAGCAATATAACTTCCAAACTGAATGGCATTTTCACTTTCACTTCCCATGGCAACCATGTAAACATAACCGCCATCTTTATAGGTAGTCCACCATAATCCGGTAGCGCCTAAAACACCAAATCCTCCATCCGGTTGATTATGATTCCCCCCGGGTAAAGCAGTAAATCCGCTTTCATTAGTTGCCCCGGTATTGGGGGCATTCCAATGTGCAGTACCAGCTTCTTTCAATTTTCCTCCTGCACCTCCAAATTGTCCTCCATATTTATTAATTAAAATGTCCCATTCTGCACTGCTTGGTAAATGCCATCCAACAGGACAAACGCCCTGAATGCCACTGGGTACCGAATTATTCGAAGATGCTCCACGCATGGCTGACTCCCAAGAATACAATTTGCCATAAATGTTGGACAGAGAATCCAGGTTGTTGTATGACCATACTCCGGTTATAGCAGTTCCATCGGAATAATGTATTGATTTCAGATTCTCAGCCATCCAAACCTGATTTCCGATGGTAATTGTATTGTATGTGTTTCCGTCGTAATCTGTAATGGTTTGGGAGTTGATTTCTGCTTTAAAAAGCATTGTAAAAACCAACACCGGTATTGTACAAAAAATTTTCATAATAAATATTTTGTTGTAAAAGGAATTTTATGTTCAATTTACAACAAAATATTTTGAAAATCAACTATTTAACTGAAATTATTTTTTCCATCTAATACCCATGTTTTTAGGTTAGATGTTATTTTTTTTATCCAAAATTTTGACAATTTACTGGTCGAAGTCCTGCTTAATTCAACCTGGTATATTTTCTGTCCCAGGCTTTTACGCCGTCTTTACTATAACCCGTCATGGTAAAACTTGAAGGTGAATCAAAAACAATATCCAGTTTCCAAAAAACTACCTGAGGATTAAAATCCTGCACAAAATCAATACTGAATTTTTTATCTGAAATGAACGAACCCAGCCAGGTGTCTTTGCTCCCATTGGCCATTAATTCTGTTCCTTTGAATTTAACCATTTCAGGGCTATAGATTGCACTTCCTTTCCTGAAGGGCGTTTTTTTACCTTTAACCAGAAAATTCACATCACTTGTAAAAGTATTTCCAGATTGCTGGAAATCCCAAACTTCAGCAGTATCATTCATAACAGAGCTTTGCCATTTGCCAAGAAATTGCTTCATTAAGGCAGTTTGATCAAGGGTTTGTGCTTGTAATCCTTTTGCACAAAGCATAAACAATACAGAAATTGTTAGTGTTCCGACTAATTTTCTCATAACTTTTTTGTTTTTGGTTTAATAATATTGGAATGTAATTATATCACCCATAAAAGTTACGACAATAACCGGGGAAGGTGAATGGAATTATTTTTAATTATAGGTTGAATGACTTTACAAAAAAAATATTGGAGTAATAGTAATTGACTCGTTTGTTTTAATAATCAAGCCTTATCAATTTAGAATACATTTAGAGAAGCCTAAATTATATGGCTTAAATTAAAAATTCACGGATTCAAAATTCCGGATCAAAAAAATGAGAAACAAGCCTGACAAATAAACCCTTATTTATTGGAAGTATTCATCAAATCCCTTATTTGTGCCCAACTGATAAGGATAATGTTGTTTTTCTTTAACAAATCCTTAAATTCCTTACTTTGAACAAGTTCAAGGTCCTTTTGGCGCCATTCCGAGCCATAATCAGGATGTCCGGTAGCAACTGCCTTCATTTCATCATTATCATAGGCAAGATGGACTATTATCATGTTAAGGCCCGGCTTTAATCCTTCAATTCCGGTTTTATAGGCATCCAGCCATTTGCTCTTAATCATTTGAGGTTCAAGCATAAATAAATTATCGAGCAAAAATATAAGATTTCCAAGTTCTTTGGCCTGATCGGGTTGCAACCAGCTTAAATAGGCACGCGGAAACAGAAATGGTAATTTGTATTCCATGGCAATTTTCATGTAAACCTTCACCAGGTCGGGTGTAGCTAACACACTGCCCATGTGTGTGTCAATATGTGAGGGATTTATGCCCAATGTCTTTGCTTTCTCAATCTGGGCAAGTATTTCCTTTTCTGCTTCCTCTACTTTTACTGATTTACCAAGCGCCTCAACCGATGAGAACAGATACCCTTTTTCATCCAACAAACTTGAAATTTGGTTTTGAGGTAGTAAGCCAGGCCAACGGTAAGTTTCCCATTCCGCCGTTAAAGTTGTGTGAATGCCAACATCCATCCCCGGATGGCTTTTATAGTATGCAGCAAAATCATTTGCCCATGGACAGGGCATCATAATACTCCCCGATGTAATAGCCTTATTTTCGAAAGCTTTTATAGTGGCTGCGTTTACAGATTGGCATAATCCGATATCATCAGCATGAATAATAAGCAACTTTGCATCTTTTGGATGGCCAAGCATTTCAGCAAGGTTTTTTGTTCCTTGTGCCCGCATAAGCTGTATTTGAAGTACAATTATCAAAATAGCTATAAAATTCTGAATTTTCATTTCTATAATTTTTTATATTGGTATTATTTGTCAAGCTTTACCCACCCCAGTTTTCCCTGTCGAGGCTTCTGTATTGAATGGCTTCGGCCAGATGTTCCGTTCTTATTTCTTCGCTGGCTTCCAAATCAGCAATTGTCCGCGAAACTTTTAAAATTCTGTCGTAGGCCCTTGCCGAAAGGCCTAATTTTTCCATCGCATTCTTTAACAAAGCCTGTCCGGTTTCATCAATTCTGCAATATTGCCTAATTTGTTTGGAACTCATTTGTGTATTGGCATAAATTCCTTTGCCATCTTTGAATCTTTCCTGCTGTATTTTTCTGGCATCCATTACCCTTTTTCTTATAACATCACTCGATTCCGAAGGCCTTGCTTCTGAAAGTTTTGAAAATGGGACAGGTACAACTTCAATATGTATATCAATCCTGTCGAGCAAAGGGCCAGAAATTTTATTCAGGTATTTTTGAACAATCCCGGGAGAACAAACACAATCTTTTTCTGGATGATTGTAATAACCACATGGACAAGGGTTCATTGAGGCCACCAGCATAAAATTGGCGGGGTATTCTACCGAAAATTTAGCCCTTGAAATCGTAATAATCCTGTCTTCGAGGGGCTGACGCATTACCTCCAAAACTGTTCTTTTAAATTCAGGCAATTCATCCAAAAACAAAACCCCGTTGTGGGCCAGGGAAATTGCCCCGGGCTGTGGAAAAGCACCTCCGCCTACCAGGGCTACGTCGCTAATGGTATGATGTGGGCTGATATATGGCCTGGTTACCATCAACGAAGTTTCCTTGTTAATTTTTCCTGCAACCGAATGAATTTTGGTGGTTTCGAGCGCTTCGTATAGGGTAAGCGGGGGCAAAATTCCCGGGATTCGTTTGGCCAGCATGGTTTTCCCCGCACCTGGCGGTCCCACCATGATGATATTATGACCACCGGCAGCAGCTATTTCCAATGCCCTTTTCACATTTTCCTGCCCCTTTACATCCGAAAAATCCTGTTCAGTTCGTGTACTGCATTCAAAAAATTCTTTCCGGGTATCGACAATGGTTTGCTCAATCTGGCTTTTTCCATTAAAAAAATCAATTACTTCTTTCAGATTTTCTACGCCATATATTTTTAAACGGTCCACCACTGCAGCTTCTCTTGCATTTTGTTTAGGAAGAATAAACCCTTCATACCCTTCTTCTCTTGCCCTTATTGCTATCGGAAGTGCTCCCTTTATGGGTTGCAGGCTCCCATCCAGCGATAATTCACCCATTATCATATACCGGTGTACTTCATCTGCTTTAATGTCTTCAGCAGCTGCAAGAATACCAATCGCCAAAGGCAGGTCGTATGCACTGCCCTCTTTACGGATATCTGCCGGGGCCATGTTTATCACGACTCTTTTCCCGGGAATTTTATACCCGTTTTCACGAAGTGCTGAATCAATCCTGTGCTGGCTTTCTTTTACGGCATTGTCCGGCAATCCTACAATAGCAAAATTTACCCCGGTAAGGATATTTACCTCAATGGTTACAGTGCTGGCATTTATACCATGAACAGCACAACCATAGATTTTTACAAGCATTGAGAAGCGGTTTTGATTAAAGTGCTAATTTATAAACAAAAGAAATAAGTTAAAAGTAAATATTGCACTTGCCGCTATACCCGCTTAATAAAAAAACGATAAATGAATGAATACTAAATATCCCATGCAGAAGTTTTCATCTGCCTTTATAAGTTAAATTTGGTTGGCTTTAGCCTGCCAGTTGTTGTTCAATAAAGTTAATAAACGAATGGATAATTTTTATATGTATTTCCTGAACCCTGTCGGCATAACCATTGTGTTCCACCCGAATTTCAACATCACAGAGTGAAGCAAGTTTTCCACCGGTTTTACCGGTAAGGCCAACCACTGAGATTCCTTTCTTTTTTGCCGATTCAGCTGCCTTTATTACATTGGCAGAATTACCACTGGTACTGATGGCAAGCAATACATCCCCTTTGTTTCCAACTCCTTCAATATATCTCGAAAAAACAAAATCGTAGCCATAATCATTGGCAACGCATGAAATATGAGAGGGATCGGATATTGAAATGGCAGGAATAGCTGTTCTGTCGTTTCGATAGCGTCCGGTAAGTTCCTCAGCAAAATGCATGGCATCGCACATGGAACCACCATTGCCGCAAGAGATTATTTTTCCACCATTTTTAATGGAATTAACCATTAAAAGTCCTGCTTTTTCAAGCTTCTCAAAGTTTTGCCTGTTTTGGATAAAATTATTAAGCACCTTTCTTGCTTCTTCAAATTCATCTATAATTAATTGCATAATATTAAGTTTGATTTATACAAAGGTAACAAATTGGCCGTAAAAGAAAATAATGACAATTTAATTTAAAGATATACAGCACGTTAACATTAATTAAGTATTATTTTGTGCTGATAATCAATAAAAAACATTACTTTCGCAGCCTTTTATAACTAAAATAAAGTTCCGGACATAATATGGCGTATGTTTAGAGCTTAAATGGAGAAAATATTATGTCGACTTTTCAAGAAACAGGATTGCTTCCTGAGCTACTGGAAGCAATTCAGGAAATGGGTTTTGAAAAACCCACCCCCATCCAGGAAAAAGTAATACCTGCATTAATTGAATCAAAATCAGATGTGGTAGCGCTTGCACAAACAGGCACAGGTAAAACAGCTGCATTTGGTTTACCAATTTTAAACCAGATTGACTTTGGTGTAAAGGAAGTTCAGGCCCTGGTTTTATGCCCGACCCGCGAATTATGTATGCAAATCACCAAAGATCTGGAAAGCTTTTCGTCGAAGCTAAAAGGATTTAAAACTGTAGCAGTTTATGGCGGAGCAAGTATTTTAAATCAAATCAGGGATTTGAAAAATAAGGTACAGGTTGTAGTTGGAACACCGGGGAGAACCCTGGATTTAATCAAACGCAAGGCACTCAATATCAGAACTATAAAATGGCTTGTGCTGGATGAAGCAGATGAAATGCTGAACATGGGTTTTAAAGATGATCTTGATGCAATACTTGAAACCAGCCCTGCTTCAAAACAGGTTTTGTTGTTTTCGGCCACCATGCCTAATGAAATTCAGCGCATTGCAAAGAATTATATGTCTGATGCAATTGAAATATCAGTGGGAAAAAGGAATTCAGGGGCAGAAAATGTAAGCCACGAATATTATTCTGTTAATGCACGCGATCGTTATCCTGCACTTAAAAGAATTGTAGATGTGAACCCTAATATTTACGGTATTGTTTTTTGTCGTACCCGAATGGAAACCAAAGAGGTTGCTGACAAACTTATGGCCGATGGCTACAATGCCGATGCTTTGCATGGCGATTTATCGCAAGCCCAGCGCGACCAGGTGATGAACCGTTTCAGGTTAAAAAACCTTCAGTTGCTTGTTGCTACCGACGTGGCTGCCCGCGGACTTGATGTTAACGATCTTACACATGTTATTAATTACAATATTCCTGATGATCTCGAAGCCTATGTTCATAGAAGCGGACGTACTGGCAGGGCCGGTAAAAAAGGCGTTTCCATCCTGATTATTCAAAACAGGGACAGCCGGAAAATTAAGGATTTGCAGAAAATGACCCATAAAACATTTACCCAAAAAATGGTTCCGAACGGGAAAGAAATCTGCGAAAAACAATTGTTTAACCTTATTGATCGATTTGAAAACATTGATATAAACGATGATCAGATTGAATCATTTTTACCTGTAATTTATAAAAAACTTAGCTGGCTTAGCCGCGAAGATTTAATTAAACGAATTGTTTCTGTTGAATTTAACCGATTCCTTTCCTATTACCAGGATGCACCTGATTTAAACCTGAGCAAACAAGATGTAGGCGACAGAAAAGAAGCCATAAGAAAATCAGCCAAAGCTTTTTCAAGATTTTATATTAACCTCGGATTAAAGGACAATCTCAATGTTTCAATGCTAATAGGTTATCTGAACCGAGTACTTCAAGGCCAGAAAATTGAAATCGGCAAAGTGGAAATTATGAAGAAATTTTCATTTTTTGAAATGGATAAATCCTACGAATCTGAAGTTCTCAAAGCTTTCAGAAATGCTGATTTTGATGACAAAGAAGTAATTCTTGAAATTTCGAGGCCTGAACCCGAGGGTTCAAAAAGAAACAGGGAGCTTAACGACAGAAAAAATAATTTTGACAAAAAAACATCTTCTGTAAACCACAAAGATGGATACAGAAAGAGAAAGAAAGAAAAATATTAACCTTAGTTTTATTCTATTGAGCGCTAAGCTTACCCAAATTGAAATTAAAAATCAATGGGGAAAAAAGTTTATCCAAAGGCCAGAAAATCAATACATTTTGCCATAATAGCAATTTTGCTCATGGTGATGATTTTATTTATTAAAATAAAATGGATATTTGCTGGTGGATTATTTATAAGTTTCTTTCTTTCAATATATTCAGTTATTTCAGGAATCAGGAATTTAATTTTTATTTCGCGGAACAAAGAAATTTACTCGGGCGATTCACTTTCATGGATTACGATTTGCATCGGGGTAATCGCTTTTTTATCCACATTGCCATTTGTAGTTACTTTATTCCTTACTGCCTGTAAACAAGCATTTTTCTGATTTAGAAGTTACCCGAGACGTAACAGGTTTAGAATTTTTCTGAAAATATTTTTCTCCGTATCTGTATTTTCAAGATAGAAATTGCCTTTAACAATTTTCTTTACCCTGCATTTAACATTATCAGATTGTGAATATTTATTTTTAAATCCTCTTGAAGTTTTAACCGAATGTAAATCACCATAACGATCCTCAACAATCAATTCATATTCTTTTGTTTTAATTGATTTTCCAATTGAAGGATTGTATTCCATTTCTGAAGTAATGGTCATTTTTACGAACCTGAAATCATAAACCCCTCCAATTTTATAATACGGATGTTCAGGCTCGAACGAAAGCTTACCGTTACAGTCAACCCTCACCACCATGCACCTGACTTGCTGGCCTGCTTCAAAAATGTAATGTTTATAGTATTCTACGGGTAAAATATATTTATCACCGTAGCTATCTTCAAAAGCATGGAAAGCTTCCTCTTCATTTTTTACTATTTTCAGGTATTTAAAATCATAAACCTGATCTTCAAGATATTTATCCTGCGCCATTACGCTGATGGATTTCGTTGTTGCAAATAATACCCAAATTCCTATTTTTCCAAAACTTCAATTGCTTTTTTAAGGGTGTTATCTTCCTGCATCATTACAGGATAAAACCCTTCATTATCAAAGATATTCCTACAGATATATGCGTATAAATGAGTCTTAACAAGCTTTTCTGACTTGCTTAAATCATTTTTGTCTGCAACAATACCATTTTTCCGTACATAATTTAAAAAATCGGATATTACATTCCTTGCCTCCAGATATTTAACAACTTCACGGTACCCGCCCAGTTTATTTAATTTATCCCTGTTTTGGTTGGTATAATTCAGGGCATAATTGTAAATTAAGGATTTTTGAGAAATTTCCCTGAAAAATGCACTTAAGCCAGATGTGTCGGCAGGTACAAAAACATCAGGCATTATTCCACCTCCGCCATATACGATTTTACCATTTTTTGTATGGTATTTAATTGTATCCTCAATAATCACACTATCAGCATTTTCGAGTTCTCCGTGTTCAAATCTTTTTAAAAGATCGTGATCGTATTCCTGTACCCCATTTGAATAGGATTTCTGAATACACCTGCCCGAAGGGGTATAATATCTCGCAATAGTAAGCCTTACAGCAGATCCGTCTTTAAACATGGTGGGTTCCTGAACCAGTCCCTTGCCAAATGACCGGCGGCCTACAATTACACCCCTGTCATTGTCCTGAATGGCGCCTGCTACAATTTCGCTTGCCGAAGCTGACCATGAGTCAATTAATACAACCAGTTTCTCATTTTCAAAATTCCCTTTTCCAGTGGCCCTGTAATCGGTCCGCGGCCTCGATTTACCCATGGTATAAACGATAAGTTCCTTGTCTTTTAAAAATTCATCGGCAATATTAATGGCGGCATCGAGATAACCTCCGCCATTTGAGCGAAGGTCAAGGATCATTTTTTGCATGCCTTGCATTTTCAATTTTTCAACTGCATTGTTAAATTCTTCATAGGTTGTTCTTGAAAATGCGCTTATTTTAATGTATCCAATGGTTTTGTCAATCATATACGAAACGTCTATGCTGTATAAGGGAATCTGGTCGCGGGTAATTTCAAAATTTAACAGGTTTTTATATCCGGATCTTTTTACACCGATTTTAACTTTCGACCCTCTTTCTCCCTTTAACTTACTAATTACCAAATCATTAGAAATTCCTTTTCCCACAAATGCCGAATCATTAATGGTAACAATTTTATCGCCAGGTAAAACCCCTACTTTTTCCGAAGGGCCTCCGGATACCGTATTTACTACAAGTAGCGTATCATTCAAAATATTAAACTGAACACCAATGCCATCGAAATTGCCTTCAAGAGGTTCATTCACCCTTTTCAAATCCCTGGCAGGAATGTAAACCGAATGTGGATCAAGTTGTTCGAGTAGCAGTGGAATGGTTTTCTCTACCAAATCCTTTTTTTTAACTGTATCTACGTATTCGTTTTCTATCAGTTTTAGAATAAAATCCAACTTATTGGGATCGGACTTAAATAAAAAGCCCGAAGAATCGCCCCCTGAACCCAGCCTGCTACCTATAAAAACCCCAAGTGCCAAAACAACGGCCAACACAATGGGTGCATAAATACTCAATTTTGAATTCTTTATATTTGATTCACTACCTGTTGTCATAATGAAATTTTAATTTAAATTTAGTGAAATGGAAATTGCTTTTCTCAAAACAAACATCCAAAAATAAAAAAAACTACGAGAAAAGGATTCCACTGGTATAATAATCGAAAACCAAAAGTCTGATTTTAATCGTGATGAATGATTTGAATTCCTGCTCTTTCGAGCAGCCTTATACCATCTTCAAGTCTATACTTTTCGGTAAAAACCACTCTTTTAATTCCTGCCTGTATTATGAGCTTGGCACATTCCAGGCAGGGAGATGAAGTTACGTATAAAGTAGATCCTTCGCTACTGTTGTTCGATTTGGCCACTTTTGTTATTGCATTGGCTTCTGCATGCAAAACATAGGGTTTTGTCTGGTCGTTTTCATCTTCGCAAATATTTTCAAAACCTGAAGGAGTACCATTGTAGCCATCGGAAATTATCATTTTGTCTTTCACCAACAATGCCCCTACTTTTCGTCTTTTGCAATATGAATTTTCGGCCCAGATCTTTGCCATTTCTAGGTATCGCCTGTCGAGAAGTTCCTGCTTGCTTTCTGCCATTCTTTAATAATTTAAAAATAAATATTTTAACATTACAGTTTGGTAAATTTGATTATTATATAATAGAAGTCCTACATTGCGAAGCTCAAATGTACAATTGAATTGATGGGGGCTACTTTTTATCTGGATTTTTATGCTTTCTTTTTTGGCTTGACCCAAAAAAGAAACAACTAAGGCAAAGCCGATCTCACGAAGTTCTGAAAGAACGAGTAAAAAGGTCAAGGCTCCCGGTAAAATATTATTCCGATTTTCGCAAAACCTAAGTGCGGTAGGGCGATCTTCGAACAAGTTCTCAGCTTCCCTGCCTTCTATGGTTTCGCTCAATCTACATAATATTTTCCCGGAGGCCAGCGTATTAGCTAACATCGAATCAAAATATTTATTATACTGCATTCAATTTAAATTCGCTTAATTTCAATATTTGAATGTCAATCTCAAATCCAAAAATATTTTATCCGGACAATAATGATAATTTAAGTAATTTTATCTTCTTTTTGTCTGGCTTGATTTTTTTTGGCTTTTCTTTTAAATTTTATTTCCCTGCCTTCCAGGTCATTAAGGATAATAAGCTTTTGCCAAACTTTCCTGCTCAATCCGGAACTTAGTTCCTCTATTTCATTTACAGTACGTACAACTACTTCATTAGGCAGGCTCTGGGCATATAATGCGGCTACTTTCCCGATAAGCGAAAAAGCTTCCGAACAATAATCAAGGTACCGCTGAAGTTCAAAAATGGACAACTGACGGCTTGGAGAACTTTCGGTTTTGTTTTCATTATCGTCATGCATGCCAGGATCCTTAGTAAGTTGATGCATGTCAATTACATGGGCAATTACCCGGAGTTCGTTCAGAAATTTGGAAGCTTTATGCCTTTTCACCCTGGTTTCAATTGTAATCATAAAAAAAATAGCAGCCCCAATGAGCACCAACTCATTGAACAAGGCTTCGGAAGTGGTAATTATATTGCTTATTGTATTTATATCGTTTCTGAAATTGATTTGTGAAATGCTGTAAATAACAGCCGATACTGCAAGAACAATTATAGAATACGAAAAAAAACGAAGTAAAAAGTGAGGTTTGGAAATCCACTCGATATTATTTTTGCTTTGCCGGGCTACCCTTAAAAAATCATTTATAACCTCTCTCAGACCAGAATCGGGAAATCTTTCTTCTATTCTTTTCTCAAGCTTTTCAAGGGTACTGATTATTTTGCTGTATTCCAGCCATATATCCTTTTTTACCATTGTTTTGATTTTACCATTCCAACACAATTTTTTATAGAGAAATCAAACATTTTTAATTACAAGTCCAGCCATTTGATTTGCAGGCCAAAGACCTGTCAGTGTTTTTAAATCTCGCAGGGTTTTACTTAACCTGTCAGCTAAAAAACTTTACATCACAAATATAAATAATATGCAATAGAAATCAGCTATCAGTGCATTCTAAAAGAAATTTTGGATGTGATAAAGCCGGATTTCTCGGAATGTATTATTTTTACAATAACTAAATATTTCCCAAAATGAATAATTACCACAATTTATGGAACCGGGAAAAGTATCTTGAAGCATGGTATTTTGCGAGCATAAGGCACACTGGTCAAAAATACGGCGGGCACAACCAGGGACAGCAAATTGAATACCTAACCCATATTGGTAAAGTAAGCATGGAGATTATCTGGGCCCTTCAGCAAAGCGCTGAACACTACAATGCCGATCTGGCTGTTCAATGTGCTATACTGCACGATACCCTTGAAGATACTCCAACAAAGTATGAAGAACTGGCAGAATTATTCGGGATTCCGGTAGCCGACGGGGTTATGGCACTGACTAAAAATACAAGCCTGCCTGATAAAAAAGATCAGATGAAAGACAGCCTTGAAAGAATTAGATTGCAACCTAAAGAAATCTGGATGGTGAAAATGGCCGACAGGATTTCGAACCTTTACAAAGCACCTTTTTACTGGAATAAACAAAAAATAGCCAGTTACGCCGAAGAAGCCGAAATGATTTACCATTCAATGCATCCTGCAAATAATGAACTGGCTGACAGGTTAAAAGAAAAAATTCAAGCCTATAAAAAATATTCATCCTGAATCTCAACTGATTAATCAGGCAAGTGTTAAAAAAAACAGTTTAATTTCTGTTCTTTATGGCAAATTTCTTAACTTGCAGACGCTAAAAATCAATATTTTTTTCATGCATCTACCATGTTTCAAAAATCAAAAAACATTTAGGAAATCATGAATTTTGCATAGATAATTTGAAAAAGCTTTTTCTTTAATAAAGTTTAAAATTTAAAAATCAAGTATGAAAATCATTTCAATTATTACAGTAACTCTATTCATAACCACTTCAGCCTGGGCACAAAAATCTGATTCCACGGCTGTTTATTCCGTTCTTGAAGAAATTTTTACAGTTTGTAACTCTGCAAGTGCCGAAGGTGAAAATTCAAACCTGATTATTTTCGAAAGGCTTGCCCAGTACATAGCCTACAATGGAAACGATGTTGCCCGCAAATTCAAAATCAATTGTGATTATAATAAGTCAGAAGACAGGAAAATTGTGGATGATGCAGGGTTTACAATAAAATCATTACTTGATAAAATTGAAAAATACAGCCTTAAAAAATACAATTACGTAAAAGAAGGCTCACTTGACAAATATACACTCTTAATAAATTGTAAATCAGGAACATCTAATAAAGAAATTAACTTTGTTTTCGTTAAAGTAAAAAACAGTTTCCTGCTTGCTGAGATAAAACAATAAACCAAAAAACAACACTTTTTAAATCGGGTTTTAAAAATTGTAGGTAAACCCGGTACTTATAATTCCTTTATAACCGAATCCGGCTTCAAAAAAGAGTGCAAACCTGTTGCCCAGCCTCAATGAAACAGGTGAAATCTGGAAAGCCATAAAACCAACAAATCCGGAATCTTTTTCGCCGGTATTCATTGTATATTCATCTTTGCCAAAAGTATAACCATAACCAAGAACCCCGTATAACCTGAAGTTTTTTCTTTTAAAATAGATAAAATCAGATTCAATGGAAAGGGTATATAAATTTCTGTTTAAAGTACCAGTTTTAATACTATTGCTGATGATATCACCCGTTAACTTATTCGACCCAAACGCTGCCCCTGCAGAAATATGTTCGGATACGGGATGACTAAAACTAATAAACAAAGCCCCTTTACTTTTTAAATCCCCAATGGCGCTGCCTTGTGGAATGATTTGTGACTTCACTTTAAAAAACTGGCCTTGCGTGAAATTTCCGTAAGAAACTTTAGTATCTAATTTTGGAGGTTGCGAAAACAGAAGGGACGTATAAACTAAAAAGAATAAAAGTGAAAAATACTTTCCCAAAATTTTCATTTCATTTGTAACAAATTATCATAAAAACTTGAAAATCAATAATTAGTTAGCTTTATTCTTCTCAATGTATTCAATTATTTGTTTGTCGGAATTCATCATATATGATTTGTACCAATTCTCCATATAATTTAAAACATCGAGGCAAATATCCGGATCATCAGTTTCAAGCCGTCCATGAAATTCCTTCATTTTATCTACAAACAACCTATGCTCTTCATTGTGCTTTTGAAAAGTGGGCAGTTGGACACTTTTCAATAATAAATCTTCCTTAACAAAAAAATCTTCCGTATAATAGCTCACCCTGTGGAGGAGATCAAGTACTTCTTCCTTACACTGTTTTTTATTCATAGCCTCTTTGAAAGTTCCAATCAAATCAGCTATTTTTTTCTGGTTTTCAACCAGTTGTTCAATTATAAAATTCATATTATTTAATATTGATAAAATTGGGAATGGCTTAAGAAAACTTTTTTTCAAACGCATAAAATTCTGATTTATCGCGCCCAAATACAATGACTATTATCATCATTTGCAAGTGTTTATTAAATCCATGTTGCAGCAAGCTCATTTACTTATTTTTAGGTGATTAAAAATGTTTTGTTCCGGATGGTTAAACACTGTTTTTCGTTTTGAAATTTGGTTTATTTTTGTGTATTGAGAAATCCTTGACTAAATTAAAAAATTATGAAAATCCAAAAGAGAACTTTATTAACAGGTTTACTGCTTGTTTTTTTGCTTTCGGTGATGTTTTTCGATTCTTGTGGCAATAATAAAAATAATACGGAATCGACTGATTCAACAAAAGTTGAAACGATAAAACCGTTTTCTGTTGAAAATTACAACTTTGTAATTAAGGAGAACGATAAGTTCATCAATTATGATAAAGCAATTTACCAGCGTGGCGATGAAGTTTACATGGTGCTCGAAAATGTGGGCCCCTTTAAAAAAGGAAGCGACAGCCTTAATAACGCCCAAATGAAACTTGAAGTTTTTGATGCTGTTGGAACCAGAATTACCCTTGACGACAGCCTTTTCAGAGAATCAAGGGGCAAAAGTAATTTCCCCGGAAATATGCTTAAAAAACCTTATGCCAGGTTTGCCACAGATCAAACCAACAAACCCGGAAAATATACAATGACGGTTACTATTTATGATTTATTAAGTAAAGACAGTATTGTTATTTCAGATGATTTCTTAATTGAATAAAAGTTTTATCCGGGTGATTAATACCCGGTTTTATTTTCACTCTTATTCCATAAATCAAATGCAGCAAGGCTTTTATTCCGTAATAACGGGATAAGCTTAACTTTTCTTCTGTTCATATCCAGGCCAAATTCATTGTAAATAAAGTCATCGGCGAATCCGGCGGTTTTCGCATCTTCTCGTGTATTGCCAAAATAAACTGTTTCGATATGTGCCCAATATATAGCTGAAAGACACATGGGGCAAGGCTCACATGATGAATATATTTCACAACCGCTTAAATCATAAGTTCCCAGAATTTTACAGGCTTTGCGTATTGCATTTACTTCGGCATGTGCCGTTGGATCCATATCATTAGTTACGGAATTTGAAGCCCCTGCAATCATTTTTCCGTTTTTTACCACAACGGCTCCAAAAGGGCCTCCGCCTCTTTCAATGCTTTCTTCCGATAACCTTATTGCTTCGAACATAAATTTTTCATTCATAATTTCTTCATTCAGGGTTTATTGATTTTTTTGGTTCAATTACAGGTAATTTATCTCTTATCCATGCTTGTAGCCCCCCCTGGAGATTATAGATCGCCATACCCGGCATCTTTTTTTTGAGTTCGCTACTAACATAATTACTGTTTATCCCATGTTCACAAACAAAAACAATTTTTTTATCTTCAGGTAGTTTTTCCGGATAATTAAAAATCTGATCAATGCCCATGTTTTTGCTTTTAATATGATACATGTCAAACAATTCTTTTGGCCTTATATCTATTACAGCTACCGCAGCATTCTTCATCATTTTAGCCAATTCATCCGGCTTTAACTGAACAATTTCCAGGTCCTGAAAATTGCAAAACTCTTCATCATCTTCCAATTCCGATCGTTTTGTTGTATTTCGGTTTCTTTTAATTGAAATTATTTTATGTTCCATGCGAAATGCATCAATATGAAGCAATTTTCCGCTTAAAACTTTCCCTATTCCGGATATTATTTTAACCACTTCCATGGCCTGGTAGGTTCCGGTTATTCCGGTTACTATTCCCATAACTCCTGTTTCTGAACAGGAAATTTTTCCGGACTGTTTTGGCATTTCAGGTACAAGACAGCGGTAGGTAGGACCATTCATATAATTGAATACGCTCACCTGGCCTTCAAATTTGTACACAGCTCCAAAAACAAAGGGTTTATTCAGAACCACACAGGCATCGTTTATTAAAAAACGGGTCGGGAAATTATCGGAGGCATCAACAATTAAATCGTATAATTTAAAAAGTTCAAGCGCATTCTGTTTCTTCAGTATTAAATTATGAGGCTGAAAATGAATTAAAGGATTAAGTTTACTTAGCCTCTTTGCTGCAACAACAGCTTTTGGTTTTCCTAAATCCTTCATCGTGTAAAGCACCTGGCGTTGCAAATTGGTCTCATCAACAAAATCAAAATCACAAATGCCAATTTTTCCAATACCAGCCCCCGTAAGATATAAGAGTACAGGACAGCCCAATCCGCCAGCACCAACCACAAGCACACTGGCTCCTTTAAGCTTTTTCTGCCCTTTTATTCCGAGTTCGGGTAAAATTACCTGACGGTTGTATCTTTTCAGCTCCGATTCTGTTAATTCAAACATTGTAAATCCAGGTTTTCTAAATAATTCGAAAGAATAACCGAGAAAAGTTTTCTCAACTCCGGCCTTTTACAAAATTAAACATCATTTGCGTACAAAGTGTTTTAGTTATGATGTTATTTCATATAAATACATCGCGCAGCCCTTCTGTGCAGTTCTTACATATTTCGAACCGGCTTCTATCGAGGAACAATTGCTTCCTGAAATTGTTAAAATCAGATCCTTTCCATATTGCCTTAAAATCATTTCTGTACAGGTTTCCCATTGAATGTTCTGCCTGTTTATCATAACAACAAGGTACAACATCTCCATCAACGGTAACTACCGGGTTCGACCACATTCGGTAACATTTGTTCTGTAATTTTGACCTTATTTTGTAATTTTTTTCATTTTCAGCGGTGTACCTTGAATATTTTTTGTTTTTTGGTATAAAGGGGCTTCCTTCGGTAAATTCATAAATTTGTGCTGTTTTAAAAACAATTTTATCGGCTTCCAGTTTTCTTGCCAATAGCCTGGCTTCATCTATCTGATGTTCGTTATAGCCGGTAACAAGAAATTGGATGACAACTTTCGGGCTTCGGGATTTAAGTTCTTTTTTTTTCTTAATAAGGTTTTCGATGCCCGAAATTACTTTTTGAAGTTTTCCTCCAATCCTGTATTTTTCATAAATCTCCTGTGTAACCCCGTCTACAGATACAATTAGTTTGTCAAGGCCACAGCCAATCAACCTTGTAATATTTGTTTCGTTTAAAAAATGCCCATTGGTGGAGGTGATGGTAAAAATTTTCTTTTCGTGCGCATAAGCAATCATTTCATAAAGTTTTGGATTTAAAAACGGCTCACCCTGGAAATAAAAGGTGGAAGTAAAAAGACTGTCAGATAGCTGATTAATTGTACTTTTTATAAGATCAAAATCAGAAAAACCGGCCTTTCTTTGAATCATTTTAAGCCCGGTTGGACATTGCGGACACGATAGATTGCAATTTCCTGAAGGTTCAAATGAGATTGCCACCGGCTTGGCCCATTGAACCGGCCTTTTTAAAAATATGGAAATAATGTATCCGGCTTTTAGTTTAACCAGGTTTACTATTTTTATAAAAGAAATGTATCTAAATAATTTAATATCCATGAATCAAAGTTATTTAATCAAATTTTATAATTTCGGGATTATTTATTTTATTTCTTAAAATAATCTTTATATAACTTTTAATTCGTTATGAAACAGTTAATAGGATTAATCATAATTTTAATGTCTATTTCATGTGTGGCTAAAAAGAATGCGCATAAACAGGCAGACTTGTTTTGTAATGCAATTATTGAAAGCAATTACAATTCCATGTTAAATTATACACATCCAAATGTAATTAAATTGGTAGGTGGTGAAAATCAATATATTAATATTCTAAAACTTAGCAAAATTGAGATGCAGAATCTTGGCAATAACTATGAATCTATAAAAACCAGCAAGGTTTCGAAAATTATTAAAGCCGGAAATGAACTTCATTGCCTGGTTCCTGAAACCATTACCATGAACCTTGAAAATGGAAAGAACAAAAATGTTTCTAACTCCTATCTTCTGGCAATTTCTGATGATAAAGGTAAAAACTGGAAATTTATAGAAACAGCCCTGCTCAACAAAAATAATCTTAAAGTATTGGTTCCCAACTATAATCCTAAGCTACTAATTCCTAATTTTTCGGATAAATAATTATTGTTTCATTTAAACCAAATCTTATGAAATTTATTTACATCCTATTATTTTGCCTGGCCATAGCGGCTTGTGGTGGAAATGCCAAACCCTGTAAATCAAAAAAATGTAAAGATTTTAAAACCCAGCAGGAAGCCCAAAAAGCTTATGATTCTGACAAAGATTGTTACAAAAATCTTGACAAAGATAATGATGGCGTTGCCTGCGAAGATTTACCAAAAGAATAAGCCCTCCATTTATCAGTTTTTTCATGTACGAACATTTATAAGGGTTTGTTTACCATGAAATTGACTGTAATTTAAAGAACAAATAACTAATTTATAAATAACCAAAAAAAACAATGACAACAAGAAGAGACTTTTTAAAAAATACACTGATTACCACTGCCGGAATTGGTTTGATTTCACCAACTGGTGAAGCGTTGGCAAAATCGCTCAGAGTTGCACCCAGCGATAAAATAAGAATTGGGTTAATAGGCTGCAATGGTATGGGTTTTGCCAATCTGGAAACTTTTTTGAAAAACCCCGAATGTGAATGTGTTGCACTTTGCGATGTGGACGAATCCGTATTAAACCGCAGGGCTGCTGATGTTGAAAAAATAACCAAGAAAAAGCCAAAAGAACTTTATAAAGATTGGAGAAAACTAATTGACAATAAGGATATTGACCTGGTTATTGTGGGAACTCCCGACCATTGGCATTGCCTTATTATGATAGCGGCGTGCAAGGCCGGCAAGGATGTGTACTGCGAAAAACCACTAGCTAACAGCATAGAGGAATGCAATTTAATGGTAAAGGCAGCTGAGAAATATAACCGTGTTGTGCAGGTGGGTCAATGGCAACGTAGCGATAAACACTGGAAAGCCGCTGTGGACTTTATACGCTCAGGGAAACTTGGAAAAATAAGGCTGGTACGCGTTTTCTCCTACCAGGGCTGGTGTCCTTCCATCCCGGTTCTGGCCGACGAACCCGTTCCGACTGGTGTAGATTACGACATGTGGCTCGGGCCGGCCACCAAAAGGTCTTTCAACCGCAACCGCTTCCATTTTACTTTCAGGTGGTTCTGGGATTATGCCGGTGGTTTAATGACCGACTGGGGTGTGCATTTACTCGATTATGCCCTTTACGGGATGAATGTGCATACACCAAAATCAATTATGGCCATGGGAGGAAAATTTGGCTATCCTGAAGATGCCTGCGAAACACCGGATTCATTGCAAACTTTATACGAATTCGATGGCTTTACCATTCTTTGGGATCATGCTATTGGAATTGATGATGGGGCATACGGAAGAAACCACGGGCTGGGATTTGTAGGTGAAAACGGAACACTTGTTATCGATCGCTCCGGCTGGGAAGTTATTCCTGAAAAAGTGAACAACAAAGCCCGTATGGAAAAAGTTTCATTGCAGAAAGGAGATGGAAAAGGCCTGGAAAACCACGTGAAAAACATGCTTGAGTGCATGAAAACCAGGAACCGAAATACCAACGCAAGTGTTGAAATCGGGGCACATATTGCCAAATTCTCCCATTTAGGTAATATTGCCTATCGCACAGGTAAAAAGCTGGTTTGGGACGGGACCAAATTTACCAATGATGGTGATGCGAATAATTTTCTTGTTCCCCAATATAAAAATGGCTGGCAATTGCCTGTTGTTTAGTTTGTTACATATTACGGGGCACTAATTCTCAGGGCCCCGTTATTCAATTTCCAGCCAATCAATAACAGTTCCAAAGCAATCTGGCGCATTGGGGCAACATATTGTTTCTTCACCAGTGCTATTTTTAAAAACTTTAAACTCTTCTACAGCAAAAGTCCGGTCGCACAGCATGCAACAACGATAATCTGTAAGCTTGGGCGGATGCTCGAAAGGATAATTTTCTAAAAGGTATTTTTGTTTGTCTTTGATTTTTATTTCTGTCATATCCCATTTATAAGCGAAAATACTTGAGGTTTGTATATTTTCTATTTCGCCGCCAAATTACATTATTTGAATGAATCTGAAAATAAAAAGGGCAAGATGCATTTTTAAATTAACATCATTAGCGATGCAATAAGCCCATTCAATTGATTAAACATATATTTTTACAAATTATGTTTTTATCGCGAAAGATATTGACACCATCCTGACAAATGAGCATTAAATTCAATAGATTTAAAAAGCTGTTGTCCAATTAGGGCCTTTACGAAATAAATTATTTGTTTTCCATCGAATTATAATAATTTATGGAAATTAAAATTGGTAAAAAAAGCCTAATCCGGCGGCAGGTAATACCGGAAAATCCCAGGAACCATCAGGTGAAGTTGTGCTTTGAAATAATTGAATATTTAAACCTGCATCAATATGCATACCCATATTTTCAGAAAAATTCAAATCCCTTCCAATTCTCAGGTTTAAATAAAGGTATTTGTCAGTATAGTTTGGCATTTTATCATATGAATAGGTCAATCCAAACCTGCTATACCAGGGTCGCAGGGTTGTAAGTTCCGAAATCCCTCCAAAATGATAGTAATAATCAACTGACGCAGATAACACTGTCTCTTCCTTTACCGGCATTGTACCAATACTTATTCCGAATTGGGATTGATTAGACTGAAACTTAAATCCGGCATTTAACAATTCCATTAAACCTATGCCAACTGATACTCTGTATTTTTCCTGTGCAAAGAGCAAATTATTGCTGTTAATTGAAATTATTGAAAATGTAAATAATAACACCAAATACACTAATCTATTCTTCTTCATATCTTTATTAATTAAAATCATTGCCTATATTTACAATCCACTCTTGCTGAATTTGATACGGATTAATTGAAAACTCCCCGGCAATATCTTTGGCAACATGCTCTTTTTCAAAATCACATTCCATTCGGATAAAACCTTTTCTTCCCGGCCCTGTGTCAGGATTTATTATATATTGTATTTTCGCACCTTTCTCAAGCTTGCTCAATTTAAGCGTATCACATCCTTCAAATATATTTCCTGTTCCATAAATCAAAATATTGCTTGCTTCATAATCAGATTCATTTATCACATTTACAGTAATTTGTGTCCTAACTTTACCACTCATCTTTATCGAAAAAATACCGAATGGAATAAAACATAGAATTGCAAACACAGGCAAAATAAGTGAGGTTTTTCCTGTCTTTTCAGGTTTTTTTACCACTAATCCTATGATAAACAAAGCAATACTTATTATCCACAACAGGATTCCAATCATTATCAATGGCCAGGTAAAAATGCTTAATCCTTTTAATGGTGAAATAACCGACAGGAAAATAACAGCAATTATAAGTATGGCAACCATTGCAAATATTTTCGAAAGCTTGATTGTATTCATATTTAATAATTTAAGTAACTTACAAGTAGTAAAATAGTTTTAATTTTATTTGAAAAAGAAAGAGATTGAATCCAGATTTATATTAACAGTTAATTATAGAATTGTTAATTTCTTATTTATTGTATTGCTTAATTCTCCTTAATTAAAATCTGGTTAAAATAAGATTCTGTATTGTTCTTCGAAGAATCTGTCATTTAAATGGAATTCAGATTTAATAAATTCGAACCTAAACTTGTTTGTTAAAAGAAAAATAAAAGACTCAATTTTGCTGAATTTAATCAGGTATATTACTCATATACAATTACTTAACAAGATTTATTGATTCTTTTGTATTTCTACAAAATTTTTTGATTAACCATTTTACAATTTAAGTGCCTCCGGACAGTTCAACTAGAATTGAAGAACCATCCAGAGATTTGAAGAAAAATTCTTAGTTTTTTATAAACCTTATTTTCTGATTTTCTATTTCTAAAATATAAACACCTGAACTTAAGTTTTCAAGCTCAATTTGCGAACCAGGATTATATTTTCCTTTTAACAGAATTCTACCAGTAATATCCCTAATCTGGATTGTAGTTTGTTCATTTAATCCTTTTATTGAAAGGCTTGAACCAGCAGGATTCGGATAAAGGCTAAAATTATTTTTATTCAGGTTCCCAAATCCGTTTGTTGAGAAATTGATAACAATATCTTGCGATAAATGAGGGTTCTCTAAATTGCCAACCTTGTCTTTTGCCCTGATAAATAATTTATATGAATTACCAGGTTTTACTTTCATTTTGATATCTTCTTTCGCTGTATTTTTTAATACAAAAATCTGTTCATCGTTAACCGAAACACTTAACTCATAAAAAAGAACTCCTGCATTTTCCAATGCCGAAAGTTTTAACAGAGCTGTTGAATCCTGTTCGTTTAGCTCAATCAAACTTATATTGCTTTCAGGCGCCTTAATATCTATAGTATTGCTATGAATATTAGTCAGAATCGGTTCATTTTGGTCAAAGAAGATTTTGGCCTGAGCATCCAAAACTGTTCCATGCTGCAGATTCGGCTTTTGTTTTACCGAGAACATGATATAGCCTTCGCCTCTTCGCGTAGAATTATTAGGCGGAAGAAAACCGGCATCAGGATCATCGGTTAATTCACGTGTAATTGGATCCAAACTACTGAATTTCAAATAAATACGGCCATCTTTATCGGGTTTATTACCATCCACCCGCAAAATTGAATTGTAAAGTCCCTGCAGGTTTATTTCAGTTATAAAATTCTCTCTTACTGGCTCCACAACATAATTTGAATCGGCAAATCCAAAAGCCATATACTTAAAACTTGAAATATCGAAAACCGTGGTATCCAAAAGACAGTCAATCTTTACTTCCGAAGCATTGGCAGTGGCTGATTCCATATTTTCGAAAGTAACAGTATAGGTCATTGTTTGGTTATTTGCAATATAATTGGCATCGTTATAACCTTGCGGACCATAAATGGCATTTGGATCGAACGAAGATACTGAAAATATGGTTTTATTGGCTGCCCCAAAATTAAATTCCGGAGGGGATCCCAATATTGGGCTGCACCCAGGCAAGTCGTCCGGACCATTATCAAGGTATAATTCAACTTCACCCGGAGGACACTTAAAAAGTGGTTCTAATTCAGGATCAGCAATTTCTTCTTCTCCCGTTTCATCATCTTCAGGCTCCTTTGAAGGCTTTTCAAGGTCAGTATCGGTTTTTTGACCCACTCCATCTGCTTTATCTTTTTGATCTTTGAACTTACCTTCTTTTTTTCCATCATCAACAATTTTATCCTCAGCAGCTTTACCCGGATCTCTGTTAGGTAAATCATCCGAAAATCCAAAAAACTCTCCGAATGTACCTCCTGCTTCCTGATTTCCGTTAACTGGTGGCGAAACACTTCCCCCTGAATTCGGGCCACCGGGACTTGCAGAGCCGCCACCACCACCCCCTGTTCCGTTTCCTTTTCTTGTTCTTAATAGGCGTGGGTAAAAAGTTTGACTATTGTTATTCCCTCTTAGAAACGAAAGTCCACTTAAGGTTGAGGTTAAGCTAAGATTGGCATTGGTAAAATTAGAAACAGGCTGACCCGTAACCCTGGCTGCCATAAATTGAAGTGCCATGGGTGTAAAATTATTATTTCCCTGACTGAAGGAAGAAACCTGTGATGCTGAGAAGATACTGTGTCCCAATTTAGAACTTACTTTAAAAGGTTCAGAATCAGTTGATTTGATAAGAAAAGTTAAATATACCGATTCACCCGGCCCTATGCAAGGATAGATATAAAACCCTGTTATAAACGGTTTGCTTGTTTCTGCATCTTGAATATGGGTAACCCCATCGGTAATTCTGTCGAGTAAATGCGAACGCCAATTTGTTGCGGCAAGTTCGGTAAGAAGTTTGACATCTTTATTTAAACCGCTGAATTTCAAAAAATTGGTTACCCCGAAAACTGTCTGATTTGATTCATTGGTTACTTTAATCACACATGGAAATTCCCTGTTGACAAGGATTTTGTTTCGTGAAACAATTTCAGTAGTTAAAAGTATTGGAGTTGGGTTCTCGAGCATTATGGCGTTTTGCAATGTGTCGCTGTAACTGTTCTGCAGGTTCAACACCATATCCCAATAACCGGTCTCGTCATTATCGAAATTAAAATGCGCCAAAATTTCATTATTATTAAATAGTTCGAAAGTATCAGCTTCGATCTTAAAATTTCCCCTGATGAGTTCAACACTAGCTATGTTAGTAAAACCAGCCCCCCTCAATAGCATATTCAGGCTGCTGGTATTAGCTGAATGGTTAGGTGTTACAGACTGCAAGCCTTTCATCGAAACCAGGCTGCTTATCGTGGTTGAATTACAAATACTCAGATTAACTGCATAATTTCCTGGTTCGGAATAAGCATGCGAAACATTGCGCCCCGAACCAGCCGATCCATCGCCAAAATTCCATGAGAAGCTATTTCCCTGCAGGGTTGAATCCACTTCGAAATAGAATTTATTATCATTGTTATTCTTAACACTGAAAGCCGCTGTCTGCTTTAAATCTCTAATATTTACAAGGTACGAAAACAACGGTGAAATATTATAATTGGTACAGCCTATATTTGTAGCACCAATACCATAACCACTCAAATAAAAATTCTCATCATTGCCCTTTTCAATATGGGGACTAAAATTAGCTCCCCCGGAGAACCAAATAGGCAAAACATACTGGGTTTGACCGGTTGAATCAATTTTAGCAAAATAGACATGGTTAAATGTAAACTGAGGTACTTTAAAATTTCCCGGAAACAGAATATCTTTCGATGGCGAAAGTCCGTACTGACCAGAAATGAAAACCTGGTCCTGCTCATCGCAATAAATTGATCCGGTAAAAAATGAGGAATTCAGGAATTTCCAGTGTGATAGCGGATTGCCATCGGGATTAATTTTAAGTATTAGCCCTGCATTTGTACCTTCGGTAATGATTGTTTCACCGTTTACAGTAAAAACTGAAAAATTTCCGATAACTACATTCGTAAGTAAATTACCTGATTTATCAAAAGTCATGGGAATTTTTTCAACCGAGTTTCGGGCAGGAAATCCTTTTTGCCATAGCAACTGACCGGATGGATTGACCTTTAAAATGAAAAAAGCATTGGTACCTGTTCCTGTGTAGGGCAATGATTCGGTTCCATAATACATTTGCGAAGTATTAAAGAATCCATTTGCATAAATATTTCCATTAGGATCAAGTTCTAACATATTCAATTGTAAATTATCCGGACTTATATCGAAATTTGAAGCCATTCGCCAAACAAAATTTCCTTCTAAATCAAGCTTTACAATATTTGAAATATTTTCAATGTAAAATATTCCATTCCCCTGAACCGCAATAGCATTGCTTAAATAATTATTATAAGAGGAACTGTTTACGGATTTGGTAAAAACATGATTGCCATTGGCATCAAGCTTGGTGATGGTTGAATAGTTCCCTGTTAAAGTAACGGTGGTATCTTCGAAAAAAACCTGGCCACCTCCTACGTACAGAGGAAAATAAATATTCCCAAGACTATCGCACGCAATATCCTTTAACTGACTTCCATAATAATTGTTCACCCATATCGCTTTCATCCATATACGGTCACCAGAAGAATTGAATTTTATCAGGTATAAATTTGTAGCAGAAGTTTTTGGCGATAAAGTATCACCCTGGCAAATAACCGCAGAACTCTGATAAGTACCGCTTACAATTAAATTCCCTTCCTTGTCTTTTACCATGTTTTCAAAGCCGGTGGTTCCACTTTGCGATTGAGCAAACGAAACTTTATTGATTACCTGGGAAAATGAATGAAAAAGTGTAAGACAAAAGCAAACTAATAGTATTGATCTCTTCATAATTCAAATTTTAGTTGATAACTTTTTATTATTGTCATATAAATGCAATACAAAGTTAGATACTACTGAATAGCAGTGCTATAACTAAAATTTGCTATTTTTTTTTTGAAAGTGAAGGAATTATAAAAAAATCTAGACCAACCGCTCTCTTAATGCCTTTGAAACTGCTTCACCAACCGAATGGACATGCAGCTTTTCGTAGATTTTACGCAAGTGTGCATTTACAGTATGAAATGAAATGGAACATTTATCAGCAATCATTTTATAACTATGGCCATCGACCAGTAAGGCAAGCATTTCTTTTTCGCGCTGAGTGAGTTCGTAATCATTTTTAAGAGTATTTTGTTGAAAGTATTTTAAAACCCTTGCTGCAATGGCAGGTGTCATTGGAGAACCTCCTGCGTAAGCATCACGGATAGCTTCTATAATTTTTTCTGGAGGGGCCTTTTTTAAAATGTACCCCGAAGCGCCAGCCTGAATTGAATCAAATATCTTTTCATCATCTTCAAAAATGGTTTGCATGATTATAACAAGGTTTGGAAAATTGCTTTTCAAAATCTTAACTCCGGCAATTCCGTCAACATTAGGCATCTGGATATCCATCAATACCACATCGGGATTTGTTTCCCTGACGTTTTCCAATGCAATGGAACAATCTACAAAAGCTCCGGCAAAGTAAATATCGGAATACATACTCAAAAGGTATTTAAGACTTTCACGGCGCTCATCATTATCTTCGAATACAACAACCCTGATTGGCATAATTCCTGATTTATTTTACAAAAAAAACCAATTTCAGACTATTTCCAAATCACTAATTTTTGCTATGGGAAAAGAAAGCCTGATTACACTTCCTTTACCCGGCGATGAATCTATTTCAAGATGTCCCCCGATAGTTTCAGTCCTTGATCTCATGTTTTTCAACCCATTGCCTTTTCCAATTGCCTGTTTTTGATCAAAACCTTGTCCATCATCAGAAAGCTGAATTTCAAGTACATCATTTACTGCTGAAAACTTCATTTTTGCATGGCTTGCCGCGCTATATTTGGCCAGGTTGTTTATGCCTTCTTTCATAATTAATAAAATGTTTTTCCTGGCTTCCATATTTAACCTGAAATCAGTATTTATCGCAATATCGAAGGTGAAAAGGATTTCTTTGCTATTGAATATTTCTAATGCAAAAGATTTAATCCGGTAAGCCAATTGTTCTATATTTTCAGTTGATGAATTCATTGACCAGATTATATCACTCATTCTATCCAATAACTGTGAACTCGTCAGGCTTATCCTGTCAATTATTTTTTTTGCTTCTTCGGGTTCGGCATTCATTCTCATTTTAACCGCATTGCTATATATGTTAATTCCCGAAAGGGTTGAACCAATATCATCGTGCAAGTCTTTTGCAATCCTGCTCCTTTCTTCCTGGGTAACATTTAATACCTTAATTTTCATTTCGTTAAGTTGGGATAATGCTTTTTGTCGTGATATTTTTATTCTTTGCAATATGAATATCAGCAAACCAACAAGTGTGCATATTATACTCACAAGGAAGAAAAGTCGCCGGGTTGAACTACTTTTCTGCTGCTCGATTAAAAAATCTTTTTCGATTAATTTACGCTCATTAACTGCTGATTGATATTGTGCTTCCAATTCACTGATATTTCTGTTTTGTTCAACAAAGTTTATTGAATCTTTCATTTGGATGTGAGCAAAAAGATGGATTGCCGCCTCTTTAGTGTTTTCGAGTTTGTTCAAACATTCGGCAATTAAAAAATGCAATTCGGCCTGTTGCACCCGGTTGCCAATATCAACAGATAGCTTAATGGCCCGGAGATAATTTTCAAGGGCTTCTTTATATCTTTTATCACTATAATAACAATCTCCTAACCCCTTAAGTGCCTGAAGGGTATAAATTTCTCCACCTTTATTAAGTTCAATTGCCATTTTATAAATAATTCTGGCAGAATCCATCCGGTTAAGCCCTTTTAAAGCATTTGCAAATTCTATTAAAGCAAAAAGTTCAAGGGTTTCATCAGAAAATTGCCTGGCAATTTCAATTGCACCTGATGCATGAATTTTAGCTGAATCGAAATACGATTCTGAATTGTAACAAGCAGAAAGATTTACAAGTCCATAACCAATTCCAATTGTATCGAAAGTAGCAACGGAAAGTTTATAACTAATCCAGGAAAATTTGAGTGCTTTTTCAAGTCGTTTTATTGACAGAAAAACTCCCGAAAGATTTCCGGCAACGGTGTTCATTAAAAGCGTGTCTTTTATTTTTTCTGCCATCTCGTATGATTTAATATAGTATTCTGCTGCTTTATTCATTTCATTTTTATATTGCCATATTGTACCATACTGATTGTATTCAATCGCCTCAAAACGTTTCCGGTTATATTTTTTAGCCAGATAAAGGGCGGTATCAATGTACTGAAGCGCTATATCATATTTACCCTGGTATAATAAAAGAATCGAGGTATAATCAAAATACCTTATCTTACCATTGATGTAATGATACTTTTCACTTAATGCCCTTGCTTTTTGGTACCAGAAAGCGGCAGAATCGTTATTCTCCATTTCAAAGGTTTCGCCATATTTATAAACAAAATTGATATAATTAGTGTCAGACTGTTTATAGGTTTTCATTTTCTGCAAAATATCCTTTCTGACTTGAAGAACTTGAGCCTCAGAATTATGTGCTGCGAATAAAAGCAGAAAGATCCCAAAAAATAATTTAATCCTTACATAGCATCCAATACAATCAAAACAGTAATTCCATAAATACATATTTAAAGATTTTATTATCATGAATATTCTTAATCGCATTTACTTTCTAAAATTAATGACAAAATCAATTTATTGACTGGTTTTTTTTAGATTTTGGAGAATATGTAATCATTTTCAATGTTATTAAAACCAAGAGCCATAATTATTCATTAAATATATTTAAGAAATTAAATTAATTTATTTCTTCTTTTGGTTTTTTATTGAAACTTTAATTCGGACTTTAACAACTAACAGAAACAATAAAAGCGCCCGAAGGCGCTTCTAATCTCTAAAAGTGAGGTGAGACATGAAGCCATTACCTCATTAAATTTAGACTAATCAGTAACCGATTCAATCAATATTTCCAAAATTTTAATGGCAGCTACCGATACCGAAGTTCCCGGTCCAAAAATACCTACAACCCCGGCTTCGTAAAGGCACTCGTAATCCTGTGCAGGAATTACACCACCTGCAATAACCATAATATCTTCGCGCCCAAGTTTTTTTAGTTCCTCTATCACCTGTGGGATAAGTGTTTTATGTCCGGCTGCAAGGCTCGAAACACCTAAAACATGCACATCGTTTTCAACAGCCTGTTTGGCACTTTCGGCAGGGGTCTGGAACAAAGGTCCGATATCTACATCAAAGCCAATATCGGCATAGCCTGTTGAAACCACTTTGGCACCGCGGTCGTGTCCATCCTGACCCATTTTGGCAATCATGATTCGGGGACGGCGACCTTCAAGTTCAAAGAACTGGTTGGCCAATTCCTGTGCTTTTATAAAATCGGCATCTTTCTTTGATTCTGAAGAATAAACTCCGGATATCGAGCGAATTTCAGCTTTATAGCGACCGGCTTCCTTTTCCATCGCATACGATATTTCGCCCAGACTGGCACGTTTTTGTGCAGCTACAACTGCTAATTCAAGTAAATTACCTTTCCCGGTTTTTACCGCTTCGGTTATGGCTTCCAATGCCTGTTTTACTTCATTTTCGTTTCTTTCGGCCCTTAATTTTTTCAACCTTTCAATCTGGGCCAATCGAACAGAAGTATTGTCAACTTCCAATATATCAATTGGATCCTGCTTGTCGAGTTTATATTTGTTTACCCCTACTATAGTATCAAGCCCGGCATCAATTCTGGCCTGTTTACGTGCTGCCGCTTCCTCTATCCTCATTTTAGGGACACCGGTTTCAATGGCTTTTGCCATCCCGCCCAGTTCTTCCACTTCCTGTATAAGTGCCCAGGCTTTATGCGCCAATTCGTGGGTAAGGTATTCAACATAATACGAACCCGCCCATGGATCGACAGAATTGCAGATATGGGTCTCTTCCTGAAGGTAAATCTGGGTGTTCCTTGCAATTCGTGCCGAAAAATCAGTAGGTAATGCAATGGCTTCGTCGAGTGCATTAGTATGTAGCGACTGGGTGTGACCAAGAGCAGCTGCTAACGCCTCAACGCAGGTTCGGGCAACGTTATTGAACGGATCCTGCTCAGTCAGGCTCCAGCCTGATGTTTGGCAATGCGTGCGTAAAGCAAGCGATTTTGGGTTTTTAGGATTGAATGTCTTCACAATTTTTGCCCAAAGCATTCTGGCAGCCCTCATTTTTGCAATTTCCATAAAATGGTTCATTCCAACAGCCCAGAAAAAGGAAAGCCGCGGTGCAAATGAATCTATATCAAGACCTGCTTTAACACCCGCACGCAAGTACTCCAATCCGTCGGCAAGGGTGTAGGCCAGCTCAATATCAGCAGTGGCACCAGCTTCCTGCATATGATAGCCAGAAATGGAAATGGAATTGAATTTGGGCATTTTTTGAGAAGTATATTCAAAAATATCAGCAATGATGCGCATTGAGAAATCGGGTGGATAAATATAGGTATTTCTTACCATAAATTCCTTTAGAATATCGTTCTGAATTGTACCCGAAAGCTGTTCAAGCGAAACGCCCTGTTCAAGACCGGTAACAATGTAAAAAGCCATAATGGGCAACACTGCACCGTTCATGGTCATCGAAACCGACATCTTATCCAATGGAATCTGGTCGAAGAGAATCTTCATGTCTAGAATGGAATCGATGGCAACGCCCGCTTTTCCTACATCTCCAACTACCCTTTCATGATCTGAATCATAACCGCGATGAGTTGCGAGATCAAAAGCCACAGAAAGCCCTTTTTGCCCGGCTGCAAGGTTTCGCCTGTAAAACGCGTTCGATTCTTCGGCTGTTGAAAATCCTGCATATTGCCTTATCGTCCAGGGTTGCATCACGTACATGGTTGAATAGGGCCCGCGCAGGTACGGAGGTAATCCGGCTGCATAATTCAGGTGTTCCATCCCTTCCAAATCTTCTGGATGATAAACCTGCTTTACTTCAATTTTTTCAGGTGTTTTCCACACCTCCTGTATTTGCTTGTTTTCAAAAACTTCCTTTTTCGAAACTTTTTTAATATCTGTATTTTTAAAATCTGGTCTCATTCTTTGCATTTTAATTTTTTTGAATTAAGCAATTCCCAATTCTGATTGAAATGATTTTAAGGTTTCAAGCACGTTTGACTTTATGTGGATAAAGTGCTTAATTCCATAAGCTTGTAATTGTTCGATACTGTCTTTTGGATAGCCGGCAATCACAATTATTTTATTTTTCAAGCCATCTGTAATTTCTTTTGATATAATCGGATATTCTTCATCAGCACTGCAAATTACAACTATCTCGTTGGTGGATTTTACTGCCGCTTCAATTCCTTCAGCGATGGTATTAAATCCCGGGTTATCGGTTATTTCAAATCCGGCGCAGGCAAAGAAATTAAGCGCAAACCCTGCACGTGCCTTTCTCATTGCAAGGTTTCCGTATGTAAAAAGAAAAACCCCCGGTCTTTTTTGTGCTTTTTCAGTAGCAAGTCTCAGATTTTCAAAATCTTCAGCTGCCCTCATCAATACAATTGGCTCAACAATACGAGGTCTAACACTGAATCCTTTTCCCGGTTTTTTTGGATTTAGTTTATAGTATTCAAGGGCATTTTCCTTGGTATTTGCAAACTGATTGGTTCCAAGCAGAATATCCCTGCGATTTGCAATGTTGTCAAACCGTTTTTGTGCTGACTCTTTTATTAGCTCCTGTATAAATCCTTTTTCGAGCGATTTAAAATAGCCGCCCATTTCCTCAAGTTTGAGAAAAAGATTCCATGTTTCATCTATGATGGAATTGGTTAGATTTTCAATGAAATAAGAGCCTGCTGATGGATCGGTCACTTTATCGAGATAAGATTCTTTTTTAAGTATAATTTGCTGGTTGCGGGCTATCCTTTCAGAAAAAGCCGAAGTTTCCTCGAATTGCAGGTTAAACGGTACAACCGATAAGGAATCAGTTCCGCCAAGTATGGCCGACATGGCTTCTGTTGTTGTTCTGAGCATATTTACATAATGATCATAAACAGTTTGATTAAACTCAGAGGTAACTGAATGAATTTTCATCCTGGCCCCATCAACCGCTGATGCATCAAATGTTTCGATTATTTTAGACCAGATATACCTTGCAGCCCTTATCTTTGCTATTTCAGGGAAATAATCCGGCCCAACTGCAAATTTAAATCTCATTTTACCTGCCATTTCGTGTACCGGAATACCGGCTTCACTTGCAAAAGAAAGATAATCAGCAGCCATCGAAAGTGCAAAAGCAAGTTCCTGAACCAGGGTTGAACCCGAATTTTTAAAGTAATTGCCATGAATAGTCAGAAATTCAATACCCGGAAGTGATTCAACTGCTTCTTTGTACATTTCTTTCGAAAAAGGAATGATCCCGGATAGATCATCGTCGCCGAAATACCCATAAATTGTTAAAAACCCAAGCGGGTCGTAATCAAATGAACCTTTTACCTTATTTTTGGGAAAGGAGATCTTATCAAGGTATTCCGGAAGCAAGGAAATGATTGATTTTGTGTGCTTTCCTGCCGAAATATTTAATTCTACTGATTCAAATGGAAAATTCTTAAGCAACATTTCCAGTTCTTTGCCGGTAAACGCAGGCAGACTTTTAATAACAAAAGAAATAGATTCTGCTCCTTTTGCAATGGCATCAAGTGCTCCGGAATTTGCCTCTGATATATCATTAACAATAATATCCTGGCGTATAAGCCAGTTATTATCATTTCTGGTTCCCCTGACATAGGGAAAACTTCCGGGCTCTGAATTTAAAAGGTGCCCGAGATTTTTTAAATCTTCGCTCCTGTAATAAGGCTTGATTTTTATGCCATCCGGTGTTTTTTTTATAAGTTTTTTCTCATAATCCGCACCTTTCAGATCTTTCAAAATCACTTCTTCCCATTGGCCCGTAGTTATTGGTGGAAACTCCGAAAAAAGATTTTTTTGCTTTTTATTCTCCATCGTCTTATTAAAATTTTTTGCAAAAGTATATCTTTTGGTATTTATAAGACAAGATTTGTATAGATAAATACAAGTAAATAAAGATATTATAAAACATGTTTACACATAGGTAAAAATCAGTAACTGCTTATAAATGAATCGTTAATAACTACAATAAATAACAAAACGCACTTAAATCTTTTTTATGAAGGATTAAATTTATTTAGTCGAAGTTTGTATTTTTGGGGCTTTTTAAATTAATATGATCAGTAGCCAATTTTGACAGTTGAACAAGAAGGAACAAACTCCACCTGTTAAAATTATTTATTGAATACCTTTTAACAAACAAGGATTAATTTAAAGCCTTAATTTCCTTGTCTTTTAATTATGAATAAAAACATTGACATAACAACCTTTTTTAATCTTGCAATAACAATACCTGTAATTGATGTCCGTTCTCCCGGAGAATTCGACAATGCTCATTTTCCCGGGGCCATAAATCTTCCCCTTTTCAACAATGATGAACGCAGACAGGTTGGTATCTGTTATAAGGAAAAAGGCCGGGATGATGCTATTATACTGGGGTTGGAACTGGTCGGACCAAAAATGGGTGAATTGGCAAAAATGGCAAAATCACTGGCCATTGACGGAAAACTTGTTGTTCACTGCTGGCGCGGTGGCATGCGAAGCCTTAGTATGGCCTGGCTCATGAACCTTGCCGGGATTGAAACTTATACCCTTGTTGGCGGATATAAGACTTACAGGAGATACCTTAAAAAATATTTTGAAAATAAATTCAATCTTGTTGTACTCGGCGGTATGACAGGAAGTGGCAAAACCGAAATTCTCAAAGAAATTAAAAAACTCGGCGAACAGGTTCTTGATCTTGAAAAGCTTGCAAATCATAAAGGTTCGGCATTTGGTGCTCTCGGACAGGAAGAACAGGTTTCAACCGAACAGTTTGAAAACAATTTGTTCAAAGAATTAAGCAATTTCGATTACAATAAACTTATCTGGTTAGAAGATGAAAGCCAGACCATTGGAAAAATCAGGATTCCATCGGAGTTTTTTTTGCAGATGAGATCAGCACAGGTAATTAAGATTATCCAGCCACTAAACGACAGAATAAAATGGCTGGTAAAAGAATATGGCCAATTTGACAAGGAATTGCTAAAGATGTCGATCGAAAAAATAAAAAAAAGACTCGGCGGACTGGTCTGTAAACAAGCCATTGACGCATTGGAAAACTCTGATTTCGAAATGGTTGCAGATATAGTCCTTGCCTATTATGATAAAACCTATTCCTATGGCCTTTCAACCCGGGATAACAAAAAGATACACGAATTGCAGCTTGATAAAATGGATTTTGCCGAAAATGCTAAAGCTGCGGTTCATTTCTTTTCAAAATTATCAACCTTTTTTTAAAATAATTGTTCAAACTAAATATGCATTTGCGTCTGACTTTTTTATGCTTTAAAACATAATTATGTTTTCACGGCATAGTTGTATAGTTTAAATATTTAAAGTAATTTTAGGTTTGAAAATATTAAATAATAATTGTCAATTAAAATAAAGCAAATTGAATTATTTTTTTATTTTTGTGCCACTTTGATTTAACTAAAAACAATTTTTTTAATTGACTAAAAATTTGAATATTAGTTAATTAAAATTAAAATTAATCTAAACCCTTGCATTACGATTAGTATGGTTCGTTCGAAATTACCTAATATAAATACTTCAATTTTTACAGTTTTAACTGAACAGGCTAACAAGTATAAAGCATTAAACCTTGGCCAGGGTTTTCCTGATTTTTCGCCTCCTGCGGAATTAATCAGCCTCATTGAACAAAACATGCGTAAAGGCTATAACCAATACGCGCCTATGCAGGGATTAATGAAACTGAGGGAGAAAATTGCCCAGAAAACAGAAGAACTTTACGGAAGCACCTATAATCCTGATACTGAGATTACTATAACTTCAGGGGCTACAGAAGCCATTTTTTCAACCATTTCGGCATTTATTCAGGAAGGGGATGAAGTAATTATTTTTGAACCTGCATACGACAGCTATGCCCCTGTTATTAAAATAAATGGAGGTAATCCCATCTATGTGGCAACCAAACTTCCGGAATATAAAATTGACTGGGACGAAGTAAACAAAGTGGTTAATGCACGCACCAGGATGATTATTGTAAATTCTCCTCACAATCCGTCTGGTTCTGTATTGTCGGACGAAGGAATGGAAAAATTAAACAAACTGGTTTCTGGTACTAAAATACTTGTCCTGAGTGATGAAGTGTATGAGCACATACTTTTCGACGGACTCCAGCACGAAAGCCTGGCAAAATTTCCAAATTTAAAAGACAAGGCCATTATTGTTTCATCTTTTGGTAAAACATATAATGCAACAGGCTGGAAATTAGGATATTGCCTTGCCAGCGAAAGTATAACCAAAGAAATTCGGAAAATCCATCAATTTAATGTTTTTTGCGTAAATACACCTTTGCAACATGCTGTTTCAGAATTTATTGATAATAAAGATGCCTATCTGCAGTCTTCAGGCTTTTATCAGGAAAGACGGGATGAATTCCTGAAACTAATTGAAGGTTCGAAATTTACCTTCACCCCATCGCAAGGTACTTATTTTCAACTACTGAATTACAAAGAGATCAGCGATGAAAAAGATAATGATTTTGCCAACAGATTAATTAAAGATTATAAATTGGCAGCAATTCCAGTATCAGCATTTTACCATAATGCTTTCGACAGCAAAGAACTAAGGTTTTGTTTTGCTAAAAATTCTGAAACCTTACAAAAGGCTGCTGAAATTTTACATAAGGTGAAATAAGTATTTGAAACTAATTAACCACGGTTAGTATTCTTCGTTTCGTGCCATATAATTGAAATCTTTAACAATTGTACGAAGAAAATCAAGTGATTCAAGCCTGGTATCAATCCCCGTTTTTTGGATAATTGCCTGTTTTGTCTTTATCATTAATTCCCTGGCCTGTATTCCCGGGTTTTTATAATAATGATTTAAAACTTCATTCACTGTATTAATATCTTTTTCATTAAGTTGCTGAACCTGTGGGAATTTTAATTCATAATCGTCATTCAATACCCTGTAAATGGAGTTTTTAAGGTATCCTTTTGTTTGCAGGCTTATTACAGTTGTTCCGGCTGCCCTGTCTCCAAGTCTTTGACCTTTTCCTCCGGTGGCAATGCTTATAATGGCTATTACCCCGTAAAATGGCAAAACTTCTATAATTCTGAATATCCACCTTGTAAAAAAATTGAAAAGAGTAGGTTGTGAACCATCCAATCTTACTACCCTGGTTTTTAAAATCATTTTTGCAATACTTTGGCCCTGAAAAACCGATTCCATTATAAAACTATAAAAGATAAAAGGGAGAAAAAAAAGAATATATGTGGCAACATTTTCAATATGGGCCGCCCCCATAATTAAAAATACCAGGGTTGCATATACACCAAGTATTAAATAATCAATTAACTGACCGGCAATTCTTAATCCAACATTTGCGGTAGTTCTCTCAATTTCAACGTTTTGTGAAGTATTAATTGTAATTTGTGACATAAATATGCAAGTAAGTATGCAAATATAGCATTCACATTTAGTAATTAAAATTGTTTGGCATTTTTTACCATTTTAAAAATTGTTTCCGAATTGCCCAAATCGTTTTTTAAACTGGTGATATAGCTCAATCGACCTGAATTCTACTGAATTTTTTGTCCGGATTTCTTAGTCCCATTTATGCCCTGAGCTGAATAATTTTAAAATTATCCCGGCAAAGATTAAAAAGGGAATAAAAACAATTTAATAATTTGGTTATCTTTGTTTGAAATACCTCTGTTTGAAATTTAATCTTTAATGCGTTATAATTCATAATCTTATATTTTTTAAAGACTTCATTTTGGATTTCAGGTATTAGAAAAAATCATAAATAACAGAAAAAGGAATATTTAAAATGGAATTATCACATCTTTCAAAAGTTGAAAAGGCATTTATAGAACAATCAGGGGTTAGCAAAATGACTACTAAAATGCCTTATATTCTGGTCGACAACTTTCCACAGTTAGGGTTGCTCACATCTCTGCGCTTTCTGGAATGGGTAGCCGAAAATCCCGAAGGCGTTATCAGTCTTCCTACAGGAAAAACTCCTGAACATTTTATTAAATGGACGCAGTACTTTCTCGAAAAATGGAACGATCAGAAAGTAAAGGAAATACGGAACAAATATGGATTGGACATTAAGGAAAAACCGGATCTTTCCAAACTTTATTTTGTCCAGATTGATGAGTTCTATCCAATTAGTTCAAAACAACAAAACAGTTTTTATTTTTATGTAAATAATTTTTACCTCCAGGGATTTGGACTGGATAAAAAAAGGGCTCTGCTTATAAATTCTGATGAAATACCTCTTTATCAGGGTCATCATTTTTCAAAGGTTTTTCCTGATTCAAAAGTAGACCTGTCCCTTCGTTTTCGCGAGCATAAATCGCATGAAGAACTTTTACAACAAAGGTCGATTTTTATGATTGATGATTGGTGTACTCAATATGAAGCAAAAATAAGAGATTTGGGAGGAATTGGCTTTTTCCTTGGCGGAATTGGTCCGGATGGACATATTGCCTTCAATACCAGGGGTTCTGACCATTTTTCAAGTACAAGGTTAACTTCTACCAATTTCGAAACACAGGCAGTGGCCGCAGGCGATTTGGGAGGTATCGAAATTTCGCGCAACAGACTTGTAATTACCATTGGGTTGGATACAATTACCTATAATAAAAATGCAGCTGCCATAATAATTGCCGCCGGTGAAGCCAAAGCCCAGGTAGTAAAGGATGCATTGGAAAAAGAGCCTTCAAATACCTATCCTGCTACCGTACTTCATAAACTCAAAAACGGGAGATTTTACTCTACAACAAGCGCTGCGGCTTTTATAAGTGATATGGTAGACAGGTACTACGAAACCGGAGAATGGACACAGGAAAAATCAGAGCGTGCGGTGATCAATCTGTGCAAAAAGCTCGATAAATATGGCCATCACCTGGTTTTAGACGATTTAAAAGCTGACAAACACTGCAGGATGATACCCGGCCTTGGAGAAAATACGGTTAAAACTGTAATTAACTCCATTGAAGCAAAAATAATGAAAGGGCTAAAGAGCGAAACCAACGAAGTTTATTACCACACAGGCCCTCATCACGACGATATTATGCTTGGTATTCTGCCACAAATTAACCGGACCCTCAGAAGCGAAACCAACTTACTGCATTTTGCCGTTCTAACTTCAGGATTTACAGCTGTTACAAACAGTTTTATAATTGATATACTTAAAAACACGCGTAAATTACTTGAAGAAGGTAAAATTCAAATGGTTGAATATCCCGATTTCTTTGAAGTTGGCTATAAATATAAATGGGACAAAGATGTTTCGCATTACCTGAACCGTGTAGCAGCCATGGACCCTGTGGGAATGATGCGCGGGCTCTGCCACAGGATTGTGCGTGCCATTGTAGAAATACATGAGGTAAAAGATAAAAATGAATTACGCGACGCTATTAATGAAATACTTGCTATTCTGAACAAGAGTTACAGCGGTGAAAAGAACCCGCCTAAAATTCAGAAACTTAAAGGAATGGTGCGCGAATTCGAAGAAGAACTGGTTTGGGCTCATTTCGGGGTACAGGTTAAAAATGTACATCACTTAAGATTAGGATTTTACACAGGTGATATTTTTACCGAACAGCCGGAAAGGACAAGAGATGTAATTCCGATTCTTGAAATGCTCAGGAAAATTAAACCCACTGTAATCAGCCTTGCCCTCGATCCGGAAGGAAGCGGCCCCGATACGCATTATAAAGTTTTACAGGCAATTGCCGAAGCGGTAAGACTGTGGGAAAAAGAAGAAGATTTATCCAAATTAAGAATCTGGGGTTACCGAAATGTATGGTACAGGTTCCACCCAGCCGAAGCAGATGTGATTGTTCCTGTTTCACTAAATGCACTTGCCGTATTAAACAACTCGTTTACCGATTGTTATCTAAGCCAGGTAAATGCTTCGTTTCCGAGCTATATGCTCGATGGAAAATTCAGCCAGTTGACCCAAAAAATCTGGGTTGAGCAATTGCTTGATCTGCAGCTGCTTTTGGGCAAAGATTATTTTTATTTACACGAAAGCCCCAAATTAAGGGCAAGTCATGGCCTTTTGTTTTATAAAGAAATGAATACCGTTGATTTTCTGAAACATGCACGAAATCTGGAAAAATCTATGGAGGGTGCTGCCTCTTAATTTTTTCAAATTCATTTTATAGAAATGATAAAAGTTCTTTTGCTTTAAACATAAAAACCGGAAAAATTTACTTTCCGGTTTTTTTATTCATTTCTGTAAATTTTCAAATAACTGTCTTCCAGATTTGATTCAGATATAAAACGGCCTTTGAATTCCGGCTCTTTAATTCCATTGTGAAAATATTTATTTCCGGTAAAAACCCTGGCTTCGTCCCATAAGTTACTGACAATAAAGCTATTTAACAGTTGCCGGCCACCCTCAACCACCAACGATTGAATTTGTTTCTGGTACAATACATCCAACATTTCCTGAAGGCTGTTTTTTTCAAAATTTATTTTTATAAACTCCTTATTCCCTGACGTTTCGTTTTTAATTTCGTTAAAAATAATCGTATTAGCCTGGTTGTTAAAAACATGAAAGCCTGTATCAATTCTGAGCTGCCTGTCAACTATTACCCTGAGTGGATTTCTTCCTGTCCACTCACGGGCAGTCAACATGGGGTTATCGTTTAAAACGGTATTGGTACCTACCATAAAAGCAGTTTCTTCCGTGCGCCATTTGTGCACAAGTATTTTTGAAAGATTATTGGTAATCCAGTTTATATGAGGTGCTGCAGGATTGGTTCTGTCGTAATCGATAAATCCATCAAGGGTTTTGGCCCATTTTAAAATTATGTAGGGCCTTTTTAGCCTGTGAAAAGTAAAAAAACGACGGTTTAATTCCAAACATTCTTTTTCAAGGATGCCAGTCTCTACCCTGCATCCGGCCTGTTTAAGTTTTTCAATGCCCCTGCCTGCTACTTTTTCAAAAATATCCTGGCAACCAATTATCACTTCCGGAATTTCTTTTTCAATAATTAAATCGCTGCAGGGCGGTGTTTTTCCATAATGCGAACATGGTTCGAGATTGACATACAAGGTCGATTTTTTTAATAATTCCTTATTTAACACAGAGTTAATGGCATTTACTTCGGCATGGGGCCCGCCACATACTTTATGGTAGCCTTCGCCAATAATCTTACCCTGATGCACAATTACAGCCCCCACCATTGGATTCGGTGCAGCATGGCCTAATCCCAACATTGCCAGCTCATTACATCGCTGCATGTATATTTCGTGTCCTTTTTTCAATTTCAATCTTTATCTTTGTCAACATTTTATTGGTTCTTCCGCGATAAACGAATTATAAAAGCGAATCGTTAATACGCATGGTTACAATTGGCAAAATAATAAAATCTTTCAGAAATGATTTAAAAACATTTTTAAATCCCAACGAATTATTTGCCATCGAAAGCCTTGTATTTGAACATTTCTTAAATTTTTCGCGCACTGATATTGTATTAAAGCCTGAGTTTGAAGTTCCGCCTGAAATTATCCCAAAATTGGAAGATGTAATTTCCAGGCTAAAAAATCATGAACCAATTCAATACATTTTAGGTAAAACGTTTTTCTACCGGCTTTGGTTCAGGGTTTCACCTGAAGTTTTAATCCCAAGACCCGAAACCGAAGAACTTGTGGATTGGGTGGTTACCGAAAACAATTCTGCCAAAAATATAAATATTCTTGACATCGGAACCGGAAGTGGTTGCATTGCTGTTTCACTGGCAAAATTTTTAAAAAATTCAACAGTTTCGGCTTTTGACATTTCCGAAAGTGCTCTTGAAATTGCCAGGCTAAATGCCATGGAAAATAAAACAATTGTTGAATTCATGAAGTATGACATCATTAAGGAGGGAAATTCAGATTACCCTCAAAAATTTGATGTTATTGTCAGTAATCCACCATATGTGCTTGAATATGAAATGAATACGATGAAAAAAAATGTTCTGGATTTTGAACCGGGTCTGGCGCTGTTTGTTAAAGATGATGATCCACTGGTTTTTTACAGGGCAATTGCAGATTTTTCGCAGAAAAACCTTAATCCTGGCGGAAAATTGTATGTTGAAATCAATGAAGCTTTTGGAAATGAAACGACAAATATTTTCAGGAGGGCTGGTTTTATGGATGTTGCTCTTAAGAAAGACATAAATGACAAGGACAGAATGATTTACGCTAAAAAATCGAACCATGGGTAAAGTGTTGGATAAAAGAGAAGCGCAGGTAAAAGCTCAAAATCTTTGCGCAAAATTTGAGAAATCGAAGGGCGAAATCAGGCAAAAATTATTTGAATGGAAAGTGGATAAATCATGGCATAACGAAATTATTGAAAGCCTTGTCAAGGATAAATTTATTGATGAAGAAAGATTTGCTGCATTTTATGTAAGAGATAAATACAAACTCAACAAATGGGGAAAACAAAAAATAGCTTACGGGCTCAGAGCTAAAGAAATTTCAGAGGAAATTATAAATCAGTCCATGAACAAAATTGAAGACGAAGAATATTATGAAATTTGTTTTGATTTGATCAGGAAAAAACTAAAAACCTTGACAAACGAGCTTCCGGCGCAAAAAAAGGAAAAAGTTTTAAGATTTGCATTGGGCAGAGGATTTGAAAGTAACATCATCCTGAAATGTTTAAATACTTTATTAACTGAACAATAGATGCTGAATATTAACTTGGGTGAAATTTCAGTTTTTCAATTCAATAACTTATCCGGATTTGAAAAGCTCAGGCATTTTATTACCTGCCGCAATACCAGAAATAATAATGAATTTAGTTTAAGTATTTCATCTGCAACAGATAAGGAGGTAAATTTACAAAACAGGATATTATTGGCAAATTCGTTAAATATTTCTGAAAATAATTTCGTATTTCAACAGCAGGAACACTCCTGTAATATCAAGGTTATAGACTCAAGGCATAAAGGGTTCGGTTTTTATGACCATCGTGAGGCTATTCCGGTTAATGATGCCATGATTACAAATTGTGAAAATATTTGCCTTGTGGCCATGGGTGCCGATTGTGTGCCCATCTTAATTTATGATCCTGAAAATAAAGCTATTGGAGCCGTGCATGCCGGTTGGCGTGGCACAGCACAATCAATTGCTTATGAAACCGTAAAAAAAATGGAAATTCACTTTTCGTCCAAACCCGAAAACCTGATAGCAGCCATTGGGCCTTCCATTGGTCCGGAAGTATATGAAGTAGACATGCCGGTTTACAATTCATTTTTAAAATCATACCGCTATTGCAACGAAATATTCAAACCCCTTGAAAACGGAAAATTCTTACTCGATTTATGGAAAGCCAATAAGAATCAGTTATCTGAAGCTGGCCTGCCTGAAAAAAACATAGAAATTTCAGGACTTTGTACCTATTCAAACCATCATTTGTTTTTTTCTTCGCGCAAAGGCGATAAGGGCCGGTTTGCCGCAGGAATCATGCTTCAATAAAATTTAACAGAATTTTTTATCTAAAAGATTCTTCACAAATTTTTATAATCCTGGCCTCATCAATATCATTCATGCATTTGAAATGATTTTTTGGACATTTACTAAAACCAATTTTAGTACAAGGCCTGCAACCAAGCCCTTTAACCTCAATTATTTCAGAGCCCGGGCCACTTTTATACGGATACATCCCAAATTCGGGAATGGTATTGCCCCAAATTGAAATAACCTGTTTTTTAAAAGCGGCTGCAATATGCATCAGGCCTGTATCGTGTGATATTACAATAGCAGCTTGTTTAACCAGCGAGGCTGACTGGTGCAGGGAATATTTGCCACACGCATTAAAGACACTTTCTCCCACTTCGCTTTTTATCTTTTCTGCCACCTGAAAATCATTTTCATCACCAAGTAAAATCACAGGTTTACCAAGTTTTTTACAAATTGAGATGATTTTATTGTCCGGGAGTCTTTTTGTAAAATGTTGGGCGCCAATTGCAAACGCGATGTATTTTCCCCTGAAATTTTCCGGTAAGGTTTTCAGGTCAACTTCTTCTTTGGCAGGATAATAAAAGTCAAGCCCTTTATTGTCATTTTCATCTATAAAAAAACGGATTGTATCCATATACCTGTCAACAATATGTTTATCGGGCAACTTATTTACCTTAAAGTTTACCAACAACCATTTTTCCCAATTTAACTTATTAAACGATAAAGAAACCGTATGTAACCTTAATTTAAGCCTGGCTGTGCGGAGATTATGGTGTAAATCAATCACATAATGAAAATGTTCCTGCCTGAGTTCGTAGACTATATCGCTGAATGACTTGTCGAGTAAATGAATTTTGTCAATATACGGATTATCAGCCAACAGGCTGGCATATTGTTTTTTAGTCACAAAATGGATTTCGGCTTCTTCGCATTGTTGCTTTAAATTACGAAAAACTGGCGTAGTGAGCACAATATCGCCAATGGAGCTGAACCGGATGATGAGGAATTTTACCACTTTTTTTTAAAGCAAAATAAAGATATCAATTCATCAAAACAAAAAAATTAATTTTAAAAATAATTGTAAAAAATTGGTTTTCACTCTTTATTACACTTGCATAGTTTATTTAAAATGTGAAGTATATTTGTAACAAATTAATTTTTATCGAAAACAACATAGAAATATTAACTGAAAAGATTATTAAGTTTTCGCTGGATTTGGGTTTTTTAGCCTGTGGAATTTCAGAATGTAAAGAACTTACAAATGAAAAGGAAGGCCTGTTGCATTTTCTAAATCACCAATTCCACGGCAAAATGAAATACCTCGAAAATCATTTTGAAATGCGCCTTGATCCAAGATTACTTGTAGATGGTTCAAAATCTGTTATTTCGCTGCTTTATAATTATTATACCCCTCAGAAACAAAATGATACTGAGGCTCCTGTAGTTTCAATTTATGCATATGGAAAAGATTACCACGAAGTTATACGCGAAAAACTAATTCGAATTCTTGAATTTATTAAATTAAGTGATTCTACAACCGAAGGCCGTGTATTTGTAGATTCTGCCCCAATACTTGAAAGAGCCTGGGCTAAAAATGCCGGACTTGGCTGGATTGGCAAAAACGGTTTATTACTGAACAGGAATTTTGGATCATTTTTTTTCCTTGCCGAAATTATTATAAACAAACAACTTGCGTATAATAAAACCCTTGCACAAAATCATTGCGGAAAATGTACAAGGTGCATAGATGCTTGTCCTACAAAAGCCATTGTTGAACCGGGACAGGTAGATGCCAGAAAATGCATTTCGTACCTGACCATTGAATTAAAAGACGAGATACCTGAAGAATTCAGGGGAAAAATGAAAAACAGGGTTTTTGGCTGCGATATCTGCCAGGACGTTTGTCCATTTAACAAAAAAGCAAAAGCACACAATGAACCTGCGTTTTTGCCTGATAATGAATGGTTTGGAATGAGTAAAAAGGATTGGTTTGAAATGGAAGAAGAGAAATTTGAAAGAATTTTTAAAAAATCAGCTTTACAACGTGCAAAATATAGAGGTTTAAAAAGAAACCTTGATTTTCTGAAATGATCTGAAATTTTCATCTTACGGAAATAAAACAAAAACTATGATCATTATTTCTTCTGTGCCAAAATTAAATTATTAAATTTGCCCGCAATAAATCAATTGTATTGAATGTCACTGGATAAAATCAAAGCACCTATAGCTAAAGAAATGGATGAATTTGAAAGATATTTCAAACATTCAATGCGAAGCAAAGTACCACTGCTGGATATTATTACCAATTACATTATTCGCCGCAAAGGCAAACAGATAAGGCCCATTTTTGTTTTCCTTACAGCCAAACTGTTAGGCAATATAAACAAATCTACTTTTCATGCTGCTGCAATGATTGAACTTTTACATACTGCCACCCTTGTTCACGATGATGTTGTGGATGAGTCATACCAGCGCAGGGGTTTTTTTTCAATTAATGCCCTGTGGAAAAATAAAATTTCGGTACTTGTTGGCGATTACCTGCTTGCAAAAGGGTTGCATTTGGCTGTTGAAAATGATGAATATCAGATACTTAAAATAGTTTCGGATGCCGTAAAGGAAATTGCAGAAGGAGAACTTCTTCAACTTGAAAAATCCAGAAAACTAAATACAGCCGAACCGGTTTATTTTGATATTATTGAGAAAAAAACGGCTACATTGCTGGCTTCATGTACTGCAGCAGGTGCAAAATCGGCCGGTGGAACTCCCGAACAGGTTGCCATGCTTAAAGAATTTGGAAAAACAATTGGTATTGCCTTCCAGATTAAAGATGATTTATTTGACTACCAGATAAAAAATTCTACAGGTAAGCCCATCGGAAATGATATACAGGAAAGGAAAATAACACTTCCTCTTTTGTTTACCATGAAAAAATCAAACAGGACAGAAAGAAGGAGAATTAAAAAAATAATTCAAAAACACAATAATAATGCTGAATTATATAGCGAATTAGTTAATATTGTTAATGAAAAAGGCGGCATTGAATACGCAGTGGGCAAAATGATAGAATATAAAAATAAATCGCTCGAAATTCTTAATCAGTTCGATGACAATGAAGCCAGAAAAGCACTGACTGACCTGGTAAATTATACCATTGAAAGAGAAAAATAAACAATATTCTGATCCAATTTAACCGCTTGTTTTCCATTCCATCTATTCCAGAGGGTTACAGGCAATATTCCCTAAACCTTTTAATTGAGAATTAAAATTCCTTTTTTGCTAAATTTACTTGTTTTTTTGACAAGTATTTTTTACTTTCATCATTTATTTGGTTAAAAAAAGGTTTTTTATAAAATTTGGATAAATTTTCAAATCAAAAATATGACCCTTCCTATAGAAATTATTGACTGGTCATGTTACTTAAAAATTTAAAAAAGAAGCAAATGAAAAAACTATTAGCTTTATTATTTCTACCGTTGCTCTTTACTTCGTGCGATTCGCCAAAAAAAGCTTTGTCACGGGGGGCATACGAACAAGCCTGCATGATGGCCGTAAAAAAACTACAGAAAAATCCCAACGACACCGAAAATGCGGAGATTTTCACAGTGGCCTACCAAAAAGCCAACCAGGCAGATATTGACAGGATTGACTACCTTAAATTATCGGGCGACCAACACTCCTGGGATGAAATCTACCAGATTTACAACCGGCTCGACAGACGGCAAAAACTTGCAGAAACCGTTCTGCCTATTCGTGCCGGCGGTAAAACAATCGATTTTGAACACATCAATTACAATCAAATGCTGATCGAAGCAAAGAATTCTGCTGCTGATTTTCATTACAATAAGGGAACTGAATTGTTAAAAGGCGATAAACTTCAGGCTCGTCAGGCTTACGACCACCTAATCCAGGTAAGAAATTATTCAAACGAGTATTCTGATTTGGAAAGTAAAATACAGGAAGCCAGGGATAAATCAACCACTTATGTTTTTCTTACCCCGCTCAACAAAACCTATGCACAACTTTCCCCGGAATTTTTAAGTAGCCTGGTTAATTTTGGTATGAACGAAATTGACGAAACCTGGACTAGGTTTTACAACACTCCAACCCGAGAATATTTCGACTACACGGTTTATGTAACCATAAGTTCGGTTTATGTTGGCCCTGATGATGTTAAAGAGTCGAAAGAAACCATAAATAAAAAGGTGGAAGATGGTTGGTTATACGAATATGATTCCAAAGGCAATGTGAAAAAAGACAGCCTTGGAAATGACATAAAAAAGCAAAAATACAAAAACATCAGTTGTACAATTACCAAAAGAATCCAAAAGAAAACTTCAGTTCTCAAAGCCATTGTTGAAATTCAGGACAACAAAGCCAGAAAAATTGTTTCCAGCACACCCACTGAAGTTCAGTATAATTTTGAATATGTATCCTCTTTTGCAAATGGAGATTTAAATGCACTTGACGAAGAAACAAGGAAATCTGTAGGGAAATCGCCGGTTGCATTCCCGAACGATTTGGATATGATTCAGTACTCAGGAGATAAAATAAGATATAAAGTGATAGAAATTATTAAGAGCAACAGAGGATATTTTAAATAAATCTATGTTACTCTTTTTTCAAAAGGTTGGATAATTTTTTTCCAACCTTTTTTATTCTATGTAGTTTTAGGGTATTAAGTTCACAGGCAGGATACCTGTGCTTCCTGTTTTCAAGTTTTTTGCTGTTTCAACTTTTCTAATAGGGTCAATCTGCCGGGATTAAACGATTTCCAACTCCCATGTTTCTATGGCTTTTTTCATATTTAGCCTGTGTTTTTCAATCCGGGCTTTTTCTTCCTCGTATTTTTGAACTGATTTCCAAACAATTTCGGCAATGTCTTTTACTTCAGTATCGCTATTTTTTACAAAAGTTTTTTTACATAAAGGACATGAGGTTGCAAGTATATTTGCCTTGTATTTTTTATAGGTTTCGAGTGCAATTCCGGCAATCCTGTCACGTTCGTTCATAGTAATTTTTATATTGGCAAGGCTGCCCCCGCAACAAAAACTCTTTTCCTTTTCATTTTTCATTTTGATTAATGTACCTGCCTGCTCAAGTAATTCTCTTGGTTGCTCATAAATTCCGCTTCCCCGTCCCAATTCGCACGGATCATGGTAAATAATTGTTTCGTTGATTGGCGAAAGTATTAACTTATTTTCCTTTACCAGGTTATTGATAAGTTCGGAATGGTGCAATACTTTAATGCCGGGCAAAACATAATCTTCATTAAATACTTTGTAGCAGATAGGGCAAGAAACCACCAGGGTTGATGCGCCGGAATCCAATATTTTTTTCTGGTTATTGAGAATTAATTTCTGCGCTGCATCAAACTGTCCTGCCTGTATAAGTGGTCTGCCGCAACAAGGAGCTTTATCCTCGTCCATAAACCAATAATTCAGTTTTGCGTAATCGAAAATCTGTATCATTGATTTTTTAATGGATGGGGTCAGATGGGTCATACACCCAGCAAAATAAACTATATCCGAAGCCTGTGCCCTTGTTTCTCTGAGGTAACCGTAGCTTGCATTGTATTGTAAAGTTGATTCAATGCGCTGCGTTATCCTCAAATTATTTAGTTCTATATCAACCGGGCAATCATGCTGGCATTTTCCGCACAGCAGGCAGTTAAACAAAACTTCATCGGTAAGCTTTTTATCCCTTATTTTTTTTAATACATAAACCGATTGGGTATTCCTGATTCCGGCATCGTTAAGCTGGCAACTATCAAGACAAATACCACATCTTGAACAGGAATAAACCTGCACCTGTGAATAGGAATTTACTCTTTTCTTAAGCTTTATACCTGAGTTTTTAAGAAAAATATAGAATATTTCTGTTGGGATGTGCATATACCTTGAAAATGGAAGCGCTACAAAGAAAAATCCAAGCGCAGTTGAATAGGCAAACCAAACCGGTACATTAAGATATTCAACAGGAAAAATTCGCTGTAAAATATTACCTGTTAGTTGGGTTAAAAACGATCCATTATGATGAATACCCGCCGAAATGCTCTCGGCTAAAAAACGTAATGGAAAAATACACCACAAGGCAGTCATGGCAATTTGGTCGCCGGGTCTTAGAAGCGTTGTTTTTTTCATTCCAAACATTTTTTTATAGGCCCGTTTTAAATAAGCCAGCGAAACCCCTGACAATACCATCAGCAAAATTAAATCCATCACAAAGGCAAAAAGCCTTGAAAGGTAAAATTCATGGCCACTTACAAAAAACCTGAAAAATACAGGCATATACAATGGAAATGAAAAAGAACCATAGTAGTAAACTGTCTCGATATGGCCTACAACAATCAACAAAAACCATCCAAATGCAAGGCTCATGTGCATATAACCCAAAACAGGACTTTTCCTGAATATTTTATGATGAAGAAGCCCCTCGGTAAAAGCTTCTAAAAAAGATTTCCAGGTTGACCTGGTCCTTATGTTTTTCCAAACCCTGATTTTATCAAATTTAGATAATCCAGAAAACCATTTTCCAAAACGATGGACGATGATAATTAAAAGAGCTGTTATCCCAATTAAAAATGGATAGGTAAATAATTCTCCTGGCATGTTAATTAAGTTTTTCTGATTGTTTTAAAAGTGAAATCCCTTTTTTAATAAGCATAATTACGTTTCGGGTATTTATGCCTCGTGGACAAACCAACTGGCATTTTCCGCACAACATACATTTGTCAATTTCTTTTGACAAATCTTTAATTTCTCCTTGCCTAATTAAAAGGCTCAATCTCCGTATGTTAAAATCGATCAGGTTTCCGGCGCTGCAGGTAGCAGTGCACGCACCACACGACATACAAATAAAAAACGAAGGTTCATGCTTTCGCACATAGCTTAACAATCTTTCGTCAAACTTTAAATAATCTATTGTACGGCTCCCATTTGGAGCAAAACCAAAATCTTTCATTCTCATTTAGAATTTTGTAAATATTCATGAATTTCAAAGACTGCTGAACGGGCATGTTCAATGGTTTCATCTATACTCATTGGTCCGTTACAGGCACCTGCAACAAAAATTCCGGGCTGCGAAGTTTTGTTTTTATGAAGTTGCCAATCTCCTGATTCAATAAATCCGTGCGAATTGCTTTGTAAATGAGCAATTTGCAATATGTTCTCTGTTCCTTTACCGGGTACCATACCAACAAGCAAAACCACCAAATCTACCTCCATTTTTAAGGGCCTGCCAGATAATGTATCTTCGGCCTTAACCTGAAGACCACCTGTTTTATTCTCCGAAATTTCAGATACTTTGCCCCTGATAAACTGGATACCGTATTTTTCCTGTGCACTTCTGTAAATGCTTTCAAATTCCATCGAATACATCCTCAAATCAATATAAAAGCAATAACAAATAGAATCCGGAATCAAATGGTTTAATTCCATGGCCTGTTTAATTCCTGTTACACAGCAAAGCCTTGAGCAGTAATGATTACCTGATTTTTCATCGCGCGAACCAACGCAATGGACAAATGCAATCCGTTTAGGTGTTTTCCCTCCGGTGGTGGTCAATGGTTTTCCCGATTTCAGACTATTTTCCAGATCGACCGAAGTAATTACATTGTCATAGATTTTATACCCGTATTCTTCTTTCTGTTCTCCCTTAAAATAGTCAAAACCAGTAGACATAAGAATTGCATCAGCCTTTAGAACATCATCGTTTGAGGTAACTACTGAAAAACGGTTTCCATGTTTCTGGATTTTGTTTACTTCAGTATTCCTGTATATCGTAAATTCATTCAATTTACATTGACCATCTGCATATTCTCTAATCTCAAATGCCGGCCTGTTGTTTGGAAAAAGTTGGTAGTAGTTGTTTATTTTACCACCAATATTATTTTCCTTTTCAACCAGAATTACACGATATCCCAGTTTCGATAATGCCGCAGAAGATTCAATGCCGGCAATGCCCGCACCAACAGTTACAACAGTTTTTTTTGCAGTCATATTTTAAAAAGCTTTTTCTTTTTAGATGAATTAATATTTTTAAAGTAAGAGTTCAGGAACTTTTTTCCCTATTTGCTTTCCATCTTTTCCTTTGAATTTAGCCTGTGGATCATATTCATATCCAAGTTTTTCCAATAATGGTTCGCAATCTACCTGGTGCATTTGAAGTCCAAGATCCCAGGGATCGTAGCCAAGCACAAGTCCTGCCATCTCTTCAAAAGTTAGAACCGGAATTCCCATGTTATTTTTACCATAGGTTTTTCCTTCCATTTGCGATATTGCATATTGCCATCTGTCAAGAAACATTGGACAACCAGGGCAATTAGTCACAATTAAATCCGGCTGATAGGGTTTCATGGATTCAAACTTTTTATAGGAACAGGAAATGGAATAACTGCGGTTTGCCTTTACCAGATATTGTCTGAATCCAAAACCGCAACATTGCCTCCTTTCGGGGTAATCAACCGACTGTCCGCCCCAGCTTTCTACAAGGCCTTCCAAAACCTTCGGAAATTCAGCCCCCCCAACTCCTTTATTTGGAAACATTTTGGAATAATGGCATCCAATGTGATCGACTATTTTCAAAGGTTCGCCAGTTATATGGTTCACTAGTCTATACCTTGCTTTTTTCGCAATTTCATTTCTGAACTTATAAATTACATCACTTGCATGTGCCAGGTTTTTAGGCTTTTCAAAACTCCTCCCTGTTGCTTTATACAAATAATCACGTATTTTATTTTCAAGCTCAGGAAAATGATGCCAGCTGTCAAGTATCTCGGTATACAAACCAAACGATGTAATACATGAAGGAACAAGGTTTTCGTATCCGGATTCAGTCATAAGTGCAAATTGACGCGCCACAACAGTCATGGCAGTTTCCATGGGCACAATATCGCTATGATAACCAATTCCCGTGCAGGTTGTGTGATGCGGATTTTCGTAGATATCTTTTCCTAGTTCTTCTTTTAAAATTTTAATAAATGCTGTTTCTGAACCTGGAAAAAAATTCTGACGTACACAACTTCTAACATAAAAGTATTTATCATCAGCAATTTCCTTTTGGTACTTATCCCAGATTGTTTTTTTTCCGTCTATTATCATGATTTGCAGTGTTTGTTGTTATTGGCATTGTAAACATTTTGGATATATTCATTATTCATGGTTTCATCAAATTCAAGATTCATTTCTTTGGCCTTAATTGCAGAAAATTTCTCAACTGTTTCAAAGCGTTTATTTCCTCCTGTTATTTCGAATATTTTACGTAATTCTACCATCGATTCTTCCGGAATTTTACGTAGAATACCCGGGCCAAAGCCCTTATAATTAGCGCCCAGCCTATCCATCACAGGTTTCCAGTTATCCTGTATCCAGTCCCATACAGGCCCTTGTTCAGGATGAGTATCGGTACCTACCCCTTCGAGATAAAGACAATACCCATGCTTTACAATCCATTCGCCAACTCCTCTTTTTACGTAAATTTGCTGCCGTCCTTTTTCCGATTCTACAAAAAAACCTAAATCCTGCGACAAGGAACGAAGTGCCATGATTACCAGTCCGGTTGTATTGCCTCTTGGACAACGCGTTTTGCACGACATGCATTCGCCACAATACCAGATTATATCACTTTTTAACAAATCTTCTATTCTTTTATTGTCTTTCGATTGAACAGTATCAAGAATTACCCTGGGAAGGTAATTATAAAACTCTGATGCTGAACATATAGCACTGCAAATGCCACAATTCATGCACGATTTTAATCCTTCCACAAACCTGATATCTTCACTTAGTTTTTCAAAATAATTCATTGTTATTAAGAATTTATTTATAATCGATTTTGTCTGAGTACTAGTTTTAACCTTATTACAATTTAATTTTTCAATTTTAAATATCTTATTTTCAAATATTTAAATTCCAATCTCAAATTGTTTTTTATAATTAAACACACGGTCCGGTAATTATCAAAATTATTTATACTGAATAAATTATAACAGAGCTTAAAAACGTAATCGCCAATAAGTGAAAATACTTATTCACTCTTTAATCATCTTATTATCAGGGGCTCACCGATAATACACCTTTATTGGCCGATAATTCTTTTTTCAGAAATGTTCTTTATCTACCTTTGATTAAAAAAAAATGTTACGTAAATTATTAAAAATCACACTATACACCATTGCTGGTGCGATAACTCTGTCAATTGTAATAACTCTGTTTATCTGGATAAAAAGTCCGGGTAAAGCCCAACCCATTGAAGATAAAAGTGGGAATCCAATTCCGGGGAGTATTTCCGTCATCGAAAAAGTTAAACTAGGAGGAATAGACCAGTATCTGATAATAAGGGGACAAGACAGCTTAAAACCAGTAATGCTATACTTACATGGTGGACCCGGTTCTCCGGAATTCCCTTTCATGAAAGAAACAAATACCGACATTGAAAAAGATTTTGTAATGGTATACTGGGAACAACGTTGTGCTGGTAAATCATTTTCTGACAGTATAGCAACAGAAGGCCTTTCCGTTGAAACTTTAATATCAGATACCCGCGAATTAAGTCAAATACTTGCCAAACGGTTTAAAAAAGAAAAAATATATCTCTTGGGCCATTCATGGGGTTCTTTTCTTGGAATACAAACCGTGGCAAGGTATCCGGAATTATTCCATGCATATTTTAGTGTCGGACAGGTTTGCTACCAATACAGAGGTGAACAACTGTCGTACGAATGGGTAAAAAAAGAAGCAGAATTAAAAAACGATAAAAAATCCATTCAAAAACTAGCGGAAATCCATTTTCCTGATTCCGCCGGTTCTATTCAACAATGGATGCGCTACCTAATGCCTGAAAGGGGCCTGGTTATGAAATTAGGAGGGGGTGTAATGCATAAAATGGATGGTATGTGGCCACTAATAAAAATTGTCCTCTTTACTCAGGAATATACATTAAAAGAAAAAATTAACTATGCCAAGGGGAACCTGGTATCTTTGCGGGAATTATGGCCTTCGGTTATCCATAGTAACCTGGTTGAAAAGTTTGATTCCGTGCAGGTTCCGGTTTATTTTTTTCAGGGAAAATTCGACTATCAAACACCTACCTCCCTGGCTTATGAATTTTATACAAAACTTAAAGCACCAGTAAAGGAGTTTTACCTTTTCGAAAATTCAGCACATAGCCCCATGATGGAAGAAATAGAAAAATTTAACAAAATAGTAGCTTCAAAAATTACAGAAGAAAAAAATGAGAAATAGAACTCAAATATTGAATCTGGACAGATTATAATTGAGTGCCCCGAAGTATTTAAAAAAGTATTGAAAATTTGATTATCTTTCGGCTTCAAAATTCCTTAAATCCTGTTATTTTAATGAAGCCGGAAAAACTGAATTTCAGCAAGATAGAAAAATTTGACCTGGAAGATATCAGCACACTGCTGGATGCTAAATCTATTTCGAACATAAACGATCAGTTGGAGGATATCCTTGGAAATGACACTGATCTTGTAGAGGTAAAGCTCAATTACAACAGTGCCTGGGACAGAAAATCGAACGGCCTCACACCCGATGCCCGCAAAAGGTACATGGAAGCAGATAAATCTTATTTTAAATTTACCAATACAAATATGACCATACACATCAGCAAGCTTGATGTGTATAAGCAGGCTGAATTGTATATTAAGCACAAATATTACGGCGAAGGACAAAGGGCATCATGGCCCGGATGTTCGTTTCACAACTGGGGTTTGGCTGTGGATATGGCACATGCCGATTATGATGTATTAAAACAAGCCATGAATGAGCAGGGGTGGACCCAACCTGACGAACAAACACCCTGGCACTTTGAATGTTCAGGTTCCCGGGATTATGAAAAAGCAGCTAAAGTTATCAAGAGTTTCAGGAATTCAAAGTCGGGGCTTGCCTTTAAATGGTCGGAACAGGTAGCCTGTTTTTATAATAAAAGGGAAATTTTAAATAAAAGAGTTCCCATTTTTAATAAAAGACTCGAAGACAACAAGAGCTTTACCCAAATATTATTATCTGAAATTGACAGTTTCAACATTGATTCTCAGGGTGTTAAAAGTAGGGCAAATCGCTTTAACAAAGACATTACCAAATATAATCTTGAGTTTTCGAAAGCCGAAAAACTGAATGCAGAAATTATTTCTATGCCGGATGACCAGCCAAATACACAAAAAATGACTGCCTATAAAAGAATTTGTAACTGGCTGGAGATGGAATTCTTAAGAATTAATGATGAAACCAGGAATATTGAGAGCGAAAATCACCTGCTTCTGGAACGCAGTGTTGAATTGCAAAGAAAAATTTCGGAATGTGCAAGGCAATTAAACTGGCTGGCCGAAGAAAATAAAATATTGGAAAAACTGGCCAAGGAAATAGAACAGCACAAAAGTGCAGCTACACTTCATTTAATGAATATTGATTCTCAAACCTGGAAATGATAAGATTATTCTTCGAATGAATCCGCAATTAACCCAAAATAATTATAGCACCTGATGTTGATTTTGTAATTTATTATTTTTTGTTCAATAATATAAATGAACCTAGCTGTTTTCATATCCAGGCGATACCTGTTCGCCAAAAAATCAACCAACCTGATTAATATTATTTCAACTCTGTCAGTGCTTGGTGTAATGGTAATGACAGCTGCACTTATCGTGATTTTATCAGTTTTTAATGGTCTTGATAGTTTGATTAAATCCTTTTTCAATGCGTTTGACCCTGATATCAGGATAACACTTGCTGAAGGTAAATTCTTTTCATCAAACGATTCATTAATTGTTCAGGCTAAAAAATTTGGTGAAATTCTTTCCTGTACAGATGTAGTTGAAGAAAATGCAATGCTGGAATACGATAAAAGAAGGGATATTGCCAGGGTAAAAGGTGTTTCGGAGAATTATGGCAAAACTTGTGGAATCGATTCCATGATAATTAATGGTGAATTTACCTTAAAAACCGAACACGAAGACTTTGCTGTTCTTGGACATATACTGGCAAACAGGCTTTCAGTTAATCTTAACCTGATTAAACCTATAAAAATTTGGGCACCTAAACGAAACGCAAAACCAGGTTTGATAGATTTGAACGTATTTAATAAAAAATCAATTTTCCCAATTGGTATTTTTTCAGTGCTTCAGGACGACCAAAACGCGGAAACCATTATTGTGCCTATTGAATTTGCGAGAGATTTACTCGATTTTACAGATGAATTAAGTTCACTGGAACTAAAACTTAAGCAAGGTGTTGACAATAAAGAATTTGAAAAAAAACTAACAAACATTCTTTCGCCAAAATTTGTAGTTAAAAACAGGTTTGAGCAACACGAATTCCTCTACAAGGTAATGCAAACAGAAAAATGGGCCATTTTTTTAATTCTTTCATTTATCCTGGTTATCGCCTCGTTTAATATGACAGGTTCACTTACCATGCTGATTATTGACAAAAAAAATGACATTATTACCCTGCAAAATTTAGGGGCAACAAATAACTTAATTCGAAATATATTTTTACTCGAAGGCTGGCTTATCTCAATTATAGGCGCTTTTGCCGGTCTCCTGCTTGGAGCCTTTATCTCCTGGATTCAACTTGAATTTGGAATTATCAGGTTTCCGGAATCCTTTATTGTAACCAACTACCCGGTTGAAATGCAGGCTCTGGATTTTGTATATGTATTTATTACTGTAGTTTTTATTGGTTTTCTTTCATCCTGGTACCCGGTAAGGTACATAACAAAAAAACATGCACTTATTCTATAAGATATGATTGGTTTATTGTATTTTTAAATATTGGCAAGATTTTAAATTATTTCTTATAACATATTATTTATGTTTTCCGTTTGTAAACTTTATAAAGTGTGAAAATAAATTCTAAAATTAAAATTCTTATAATTTACTTTTATTAAAATAAATATGAAAAACACCCTTTTTATTATCGCTATTTGTATTGGTTTATTTACCATTTCTTGCAAAAAAGATGAAAGTGTTGGCAAACCTGCCCTTATTGGTGATATTACATTAACCCCGACAAACCCGGATCCGGCTTCAGCAGTAACTGTTTCGGCCACAATTACTTCCGAAAGTACTATCCAATTTGTTAAGCTTTATTATTCCGTTGGAAATTCAAATTATACTGTTGTCAATATGACAGCTTCGGGCGATGATTATTCTGCTGTAATACCTGCCCAGCCTGCCTTAAGCGTTGTTAAGTATTATATCGAAGTTTTTAATTCAGAATCAATTTTTGCCTATGGCCCTGAAACCGCTCCTGATGATCCGGCCACCTATTCGGTTGCTTCGGTTCCGGTTATCACCGGTTTAAATGTTAAACCCGATTCACCAAACGAAGGAGAAGAAGTATCCATTAGCGCAATTATAACCGATGTTAATCCGATAAATTCAGTAAAACTTTATTATAAATTAGACAATGGCAGTTTCTCTTCCATTTTAATGGACGTTTCGGGTTCAAAATATTCTGCAATAATTCCAGCTCAGCCAATAGGCACTGTAATTTCATATTATATCGAAGCTTCGAATTCAATTGGTTTTACAACTTATGCACCAGTTACAGCACCGGTTAGTCCTGGATTTTACTCCGTTAATGGCGTATTTATGAACGAAATATGGTCATGGGGTTCAGATACGACTGAATATGACTGGATTGAAATTTACAATTCTTCCTCTGGTGCCGTTAATATCAGCGGTTATAAAATTTACGATTCGGGCGGAAAATCTGGCTCTAAGGCAAAACTTACTATTCCGGATGGAACTGTTATCCCTGCCTTTGGTTTCTATACCATTTCGGTAGATGACCCGGCACTTACAGGCAGTTTTGGCCTCTCAAAAACCGGCGAGGAAGTTTGGTTCGAAAACCAATATGGAATTACGGTTGATAAATTTGAATTTGCAGCCACCGATACTACTTTTTATTCCTATGGCAGAAAGCCTGATGGAAGTTCTGATTTTTTTATTTTTAACGAGATAACTAAAAATGCATCAAATAATGATGCCGGAACACTAAAATAAAATTTTAGAAATTTTTCAAATCCTGGCCACGGTTCAATTGAAATGTTCAATAACCGTGGTTTTTTATTTTACTTTTAATAAAAACCATGAAATGTAACTTCAGCCTTAACAACTCATTTATTTTCAGTGATATTAGTTTAACCCTAAATTGTCATTAGAATTTTTCTAAACGACAAAGTATTAAATATAATATTGATGCGTCAAAATTGAATTATCCGGAATTTTCAATTGGATTACCTTATTAATTTTATAAATTAATTTGATTTTATTGAACAAAAAATTATTAATTTGCAATAAAAATACTATCGTACATTTAACTGGTTCTAAGGAGAAAACCAATAATTAAGTTGATGAAAATTAATACTGTTGGCAAATTTGGGTTTCAAAACGTAATATCCGAAGTAAAATGGCCAAAACATTTTGTTATTGCGCATCCACTGCAATCTTTTACGATACCAGCTACATTTATTGAAAATGGCATTTCGGGGCAAAAACCGAAACATCTATCCATAAAAAAAATATCAAAATTATTCTTTCAGTTCTCTGAGAATGAATACATTGGTTTTTCGAAAAATCTGTAATTCCCTGCTAATTTATTTGGGATTAAAATCGATTCCATCAAACGAAGATTTTAAAAATCCGGTAAAACTGATGGAAGGATATTTATTGGAAAAAGAGCATTTTCCTGTACTTAACCATATATTTAAAATCCTTTAATTTATTATTTAAAATGAAAGAAACTTGGTCTAAAATTGAAAACTGGCTCAAAAAGAATGCTGATGTGGTTTACAAGAGTTTAAACGATGGTGCTACAAATGAAGAATTTGAAGAACTTGAAGAACACATTAACAAAAAACTACCTGACAGTTTTAAGTCGTTTTATCGGATTCACAATGGTCAAATCCCTATGAGTGAAGGTTTAATTGATACGGAAGAACTTTTAAGCATTGAACGAATTATGGAAGAATGGGAAGTTTGGAAAGAACTGGATGAAAAAGGTGTTTTTGATGATTCAGTTTCAAATCCTGACAAAGGTATACGCGAAGACTGGTGGAATCCGCTATGGATACCAATTACCTATGATGGAAGCGGAAACCATTATTGCCTCGATTTAAATCCGGATGAAGGGGGGAAAAAAGGCCAGATAATAAGAATCTGGCACGATTCTGACGAAAGGGAACTTATAGCTCCTTCTTTTGAACAGTGGATGAACGATTTTGCTGATGATCTTGAAGCTGGGTATTATGTTTATTCTGAAGAATGGGGTGGCATAATAGATATTGAAGAAATTGAAGAAGAAGAAGAGGAAGAATAAGAATTCCATTTCGAAAGATAGATGCCGGCAATTTTGTTAAAAGATTGCCGTTTTTTTTCCAATGTAATGAAATACAAGGAAATGAAATCCTGGAATCAATTAAATATTTACTCTTAAAAGAAATTTTCAAAAAAACTTTTGATTTAAAGGCAGCACCTTTATTGAAACGTCGTCTTTTAATCATTGTAACCATTTAAATAATTCAAAATGAAAAGAAATAGATTTTTAAAAAGTGCAATTTTCCTCTTTGTTGCCTTAATTTTAGTCAATATCAATTCGTATGCTTTTAATGTATACCAACAAATTCAGGAAAGAAAACTCCCGGCTTTCAATGAATTAAATCTATCTATTAAAGCTGAAGTATATGTAAAACAGGGAAGTACCCAAAAGGTTGAAATCCAGGCCAGTGAAAAATATTTAAAATTACTCGAAACTGAAGTAAAAGGTAATTCGCTGAATATCAAATGGTCGGAGTGGAATTTAATGGTAAGCGAAAAAATTAAAATTTTCATTACCATGACGGATGTTAATGCGCTTAAAGTATCAGGATCAGGCGATATTTACGCGCAAGGGGTAATATTAACCACTGATATTGATTTGGCTGTAAGTGGAAGCGGTAAAGTCCAGGTTGATGATTTGAAAGCGGAAAATATAAGCTCTTCTATTTCAGGTTCAGGTGATATACTAATTAACGGTACAAACACTGCCGGTAAACTTAATGCTTCAATAAGTGGTTCAGGAAATATAAAAGCACAGGATTTACCGGTAAGAAATGTTGAAGTTGCAATCAGTGGTTCGGGCGATTGTAATGTAAATGCAGTTGAAAACCTTCGTGCAAGAATCTCAGGTAGCGGCGATGTTTACTACAAGGGAAGAGCAGTTATAGACGGAAAAATTTCCGGTTCGGGTTCTATAAAACATGTTGATTAGTAAAAAAGGAAAACATCTACCTGTTTATCCATAAATCGAGCCCCAGCAGAGTGATATCATCAAAAATAAAGGGGTTCGATTTTTTTATGCTCAGTATTTCAAGCATTTCCTGAAAAGTATCCTTAATGCTTTTGGTATTGCAAAAACATTTTTCAACAGACTCTAAGCGCAGCCCCACGTTATCTTTAAAATCCAGTTCAATCAATCCATCAGTATAACACAGAATTTTTGAATCATTTTCTAAGCTAATAAATCCTTCTTCAATGGTATCAATGGTATCCATCATACCAATTCCAATACAACCCTCTTTTAAATAAATTGTCTCGCCACTGGCTTTATTGTACAATAATGGTGCATTATGGCCGGCATTTATATACCGCAGTTCATTCGATTCCAGATCAAGCCTGGCGATAAAAAGGGTAATAAATTTTTCACCATGCACGCTGTTTATAACCCTTTCGTTAAGAATAGTAACAACATCTGTAAGATGAATAGATGAAACAAACAGCGCCCTAAGGTTTGCCTGAAAATTCGACATTAGCAGGGCAGCAGAAATTCCTTTCCCGGAAACATCTGCAATACAAAATCCTACTTCATGTGCATTCAATTCAAAAATATCGTAATAATCGCCACCTACTTCGAGGTGAGGTAGGTAGAAGCCTTCCACATCAATCTTTCTGTGACCGGGAAATTTACTTAAATCAGGTACAAGCATGTTTTGCATTTCTGAGGCAAGTTCCATTTCTTTATGTATCCGCTCTTTTTCGAGATTGTCTTTAAACAGCCTTTTATTTTCGATAGCAACCACAACAATATTTGTAAGCGTTTGAACAAATTGCATATGCTTGATTGTCGGGCTTACCCCGTCGTTTTCCTCATCAATGTCGCCCACTAAAACATAAGCAAGTGGCCTGCTATTATGAATAATCGGAAGCACAATGTCGAATTCTTTAATGGCTGGATTTTCATATGCCAGGGCTGAAGTAATATCGCTGTATTGCATCAGGTCATTTTCAACATTTATCGAAAAATGATGATCATTGGATATGCCGGAAACCAAAATGCATTTCCAGCCCCGGTTGTTGGCAAATATCAGTACCTTTCCGATATTTAGTTTCCACCTAAGAAGTTTTTCATATTTTTTAAGTAATTCATCAGTGGATAAATTCTGATTAATTGCCAAAGTAAATTCAAGCAAAGTCCTTAGCTTAAAATTACAAAACTCCAAACGGCTTAGTGATGGATTGGTTGTCATTGGAAAAATTCTGTTTTCATCCCGGAAATCTCCGGAATAATTATTTTACCCTTTCTGAATAACTATTGTCCCTTGTGTCTATTTTAATTTTATCACCCGTGTTAACAAATAATGGAACATTAATTTCTGCACCAGTTTCTACTTTTGCAGGCTTTAATGCATTTGATGATGCTGTATCTCCTTTTAAACCCGGCTCGGTATAAACTACTTCCATTACAACAAATGGTGGCAACTCAACTGTAAGTGGGGTTTCAGTATCTGCATGAAATACGATTTCGGCAGTTTGACCTTCCTTGTACAATAGTGGATTTTCTATCATTTCTTTTTCAATTGTCACCTGGTCAAATGTTTCGGTATTCATAAAAACGTAACCCATATCGTCATTATAAAGATACTGATAGGTGCGACGCTCAACCCGTGCCACATTAATTTTAACACCCGAATTGAAAGTATTTTCAATTACCCTTCCTGTTTTCAGGTTTTTCAACTTAGTTCTTACAAAAGCCGGTCCTTTTCCGGGCTTAACATGCTGAAACTGAACAATTGTATATAAATCATTATTATACTCTATACATAAACCATTTTTAAAATCTGCAGTAGTTGCCATAAATAATTACTTTGAAAATTGTTGATATTTAAGGGCAAAAATAAAAAACTATTCGATAAACAAATATAATTAATGGCAATTTAAAACAAATGTAATTGATAATTGATTTCTTTATTGCTTCATTTTGTATGGTTTACGCTTTTTATCTGTTTTCAATATTTTTTGTATCCGTCAACTTGCTTTTTGTAAACAAAAGTTTGCTTTTGGTATTGATCAAATATTTTTTTTATATTTGTTTACATTAAAATTAAGTAATTCTATCATATAATTGTTTATGGACGAAGAAGTTCAATTCTTACTCGATGTTGCAAAAGAGAAAATGACACAAGCTATTTCTCACCTGGAAAAGGCACTTTTAAAAATCAGGGCAGGAAAAGCGAGCCCTACTATGTTAAATGGCGTTTTTGTTGATTATTACGGCACAAGCACACCTCTAAACCAGGTTGCAAATATTGGCACCACTGATGCCCGTACAATTGTTATCCAACCCTGGGAAAAAAATATGATAAATCCGATTGAAAAGGCAATACTGGCAGCTAATTTAGGTTTTAACCCCGATAATAATGGTGAAATCATCAGAATTAACGTTCCGATGTTAACCGAAGAACGAAGGGCCAGCCTTGTTAAACAGGTGAAACATGAAGGCGAGGAAAGCAGGATAAGTATTAGGAATACCCGTCGCGAAACCATTGAAGAATTGAAAAAAATGAAAAAAGATGGCTTGTCGGAAGACATGGAAAAAACCGCGGAGGAAAAAGTGCAGAAAATGACCGATAAATATTATGCTAAAATTGATGAAGTTCTTGCTGCAAAAGAAAAAGACATCATGACAATATAATTTCTGCCTTAAATGAATTGAAAAGGGATGAGAGGATCATCCTTTTTTTATTCAAAAATATTTTGCCTTTCTTTTATTTCCTTATTTACAGCGTAACAATATACACAATTATAAAAACAACTGTTGTATTTTCCAATGTCTTTTGAAGGAATACACCCACAAAATTTCCGCTGGCCCTTGTCCTTTAAATTACCGGTTTCTGTCATCTTTCTGATGTATTCAATTAAAGGTTTGTTGTGAGGAAAAATCCGCTTAATCAACTCATCATCAATGCATTTATTATGACTTATTCCAATTTCCTCCAGAGGATTTGGTTCTGCACAGGTTGCTATTTCAAGACTGAATTTATCGAGTCTTTTAACCAATTCGGTGGCAAAACTGTATTGTGTTCCGGTATCCCATTCCTTAAATTCCATTTTTAAAGCAGCCATCCGTCTTTGAACTTTCAGGTAATGCGTATCCACAAAAGAGATTACCAGCTTTTCAGTGTATTTGTAAATGTCGGATGCTATTTTTTCAATTCGGTCAATTAAAGCTACATTGGTTTCTCCTTTTAATAAAACCAATGGATCAAATCTCCATATAACTCTCTGTTTCCCAATCCTTTCAGATAATTTCACAAAAGATTCAATTCTTTTTTCCAATGCGGGCAGTTTGGTTTCAAGGTTCTGTTTTTCGTAATCGTTTAAGGTAAAACTGAAATAATAGTCCAAGCCCAAATCATCTACCTTGCTCAGATAGGGAATAAAAGGTTCGGGATATTTCGTCCAGAATACAATTAACCGCGTGTTTTGAAAAGAAATGTTTTTCTTTTGGCCATTGAAAGGATTTGTCCAGAATAAATGCCCCTTTTTCAGGCATTCAATAAATTCATTTCCATAAAAGGCAGGAATATCAGTAGCCCTGCTGGCTGAAATTATAACAGGCGAAAGAATATTGTCAGAGATCATACCTCATTAATTCGATCTTTGTTTAGTTCTGTTTTACGAAGATAATAAGTTTAATAAAAATGGCTGAGTTATTGTTTAAGTTCCGTAATAGGTTGAAAATGTATTGGTTCAGGGAATCCTTGTTACATGTTTGCAAAAAAAGAAAGCATAATATAACAAAAGTTAAAAATTTAATATACTGTAATTTATCAAATTCTTAAGTCATTTTTTAAATACCTTAGCAAAAGTTAAAGATACGGTTTTGCCCTCAGAATTCGTTTAAAATGGAGTTGTTTTGCTATTTTTGCAATGACACGTAAATCTAAAAACAATGGAATAGATGATAAAATTCAATTTAACCAAAAAACTTTTTTTATTGATTTTCATCTCCATTAATTTAGCCTGCTCTAAATTTGAAGACGGACCTGCTTTTTCACTTTTACCTGTTAAAACAAGAATTGCCAGGGATTGGAAAACCGAATATGTAATTAACCTCGAAACCGGCGTTACTCATTCGGCCGATTACAATGGATGGCTTTTATCTATTTCCAAAAACGGGACTTTTGTGAATAAAGTTGTATATGATTTACAAACTACGCAATATTCGGGTAAATGGGAGCTGGAAGGGAAAAACCAGTTAAAATTTGAATATTCTGCTGTTAATCAGGAAATTGAAGAATTCTATACCATCACCCGGCTTACCAGTTCAGAATTATGGATCAAAGACCAATTTCAGGAGTTTCATTACTACTCAAATAATTAAAGGCCAAAATTTTTCCCTTATTTAGAATAATTAATTATAACCATGCCGCAAATCCAGATTAATTGTACTTTAATTTTTCTTTTAAGAAAAACAGAATTTAGAACATGTTTTTCTATATTTGTGTAAATACAAAAATCAAAATGGAAGAGCAAAAACTTAGTAAACAGGAACTGAACAGGTATAGCAGGCATATTAGCATTGAAGGGTTTGGCCTCGAAGGACAGGAGAAATTAAAAAAAGCTTCCGTCCTGGTTGTTGGTGCCGGCGGATTAGGTGCTCCTGTACTTCAATATCTTGCTGCTGCTGGTGTTGGTAAAATCGGAATTGCCGACAACGACTTAATATCAGAAGATAATCTGCCCAGGCAAGTTTTATATTCTAAAAAAGATATCGGCATGCAAAAAGCAATTGTGGCCTGCACAAAACTTTCTGATTATAATCCTAATGTAACTTGTGTTATTCATAATATCCTGCTTAAAGACGAGCGTGCGCTTAAAATAATGGAAAAATATGATATTATTGTCGATTGCACTGATAATTTGCCGGCCAGGTACCTATTGAATGATGCCTGTATCCTTTTAAAAAAACCGCTGGTGCATGCCTCATTGTATAAGTTCCAGGGCCAGGTTTCGGTTTTCAATTATAATAATGGCCCAAGTTACAGGTGCCTCTACCCTTATCCTCCCAGATCAGAAAAAATTCTTGACTCAGGAAGGGTTGGAATTCTTGGGGCAACTGTTGGTATCATTGGTTCAATACAGGCATCAGAAGTAATTAAAATTATTGTTGGAATTGGTGAAGTTTTAAGTGGCAAAGTTTTCATCTTTAACCTTTTGGATTGTACAAGCCATATTTACGAAATTAAAAGAAATGAGGAAAACTTCGAAATTGATGAACTCATTGATTATGACGAATTTTGTAAACCTACTGAATGAATTTTAATAATCTGGTCCTTCCTTCGGAATTGTATGCATGGATCCAAAACAATAATGATTTTCAATTAATCGATATTACTGAAAATCACTTGCTTGGTAATTCAAAAGTGAATCATAACTGGATTCCTGCTTTTGAAATAATGGAAAGAATTAATGAAATTAGTACTTTATTGCCCGTTGTAATTTGTTGCAGGGTAGGAGCAGATAGTTTCACCGTAATGAATTTACTTCTAAAACAGTTTGGTTTTACCAATATCTATAGTCTTAAATCTGGCTTTGAAGGATATATTGAATTTGTTAACGGCAAGGAATCTTAGCCTGATTTCACAATTCTTTTTCGGGGGTATCATTATCCCCGGTAGTTTTTACTAGTCTTTGGGATTATTTGGTTTCCCGTATTTATTGTCCTGCTGGTCTTCGCTTTTTTTCTGTGGCTTTATGTTGGTATAAATCTCAATAGAACCGGCTTTAAAAGCATACAACCTGCTCCCGTCATCGAGCGTTTTTTTGTCAACTTTTATTTGATTTCCAATTATCCTTTGGGCAAATTTTCCAATATTCTTTTTTACCGAGGCAATTGATATTTTCTTTTTATCCGTCTTTTCGGGTACTAAATCATCTAACCTCTTTTTTAACCATAAATCAAATATTTCAGAACTATCTTTAGAATTTACAGCTAAAGATTGATTTTGTAAAATCATTATCTCTTCTATATCAACAACCGAGCTCCCTTTTGACTCATTATCAATATAAGCCAATGATTTCGATGGAAGAAATTCAATATCCAATTCGTCCCTTTTTATGGTATCGTTTAAAATTATATTTGATTGATAATTAATATATTTTATTCCTTTATTTTCTGTGATAACAGCATTAATTTTATTGGCTTCGCGCGGATTAAAAGTATTATCAACCAAGGTATTAAGTGTTTTTCCATAATCCCTGGACGAATTCTTTTGCAATAACAAAATTAAGCCTGTTATAAGTATAAAACCTGCAGCCACTGCCACGGTTCTAATAAGCCTGTATTGAATAATGGAAATTGATTTTTTCTTAATCAGATTTTTGTTTGAAAAAGTAATTTTATAATCAGGCTCTAATTTTAATTTTTGGAAGAGTTCAAATTCTTTTTGCTTTTCAGGTGAATTTTTCAATAATTCACCGAGCTGTTCCTTTTGTTGCGGTAATAAATCTTTTTCAAGGCAGGCAATGCTCAGTAGTTCAAATTTACTAATTCCCTGAATATCTGCAATATCATCCTTTTTTAAAAGATCCTTTTGCTGGAAATGTATGCTTTCAGGCTCTAACCTAAAATCTTTAACTCCTTCAAGCTCAATTAATAAATCCGGATTTCTTTTAAGAAAAACTAAAAATTCATTCCTGATATCTTCCGGCAAATTGCCTTCGAGATAATCAAGCATGTAAATTTCGTAATTGTTCCTGTCGAAAACCATATTATGCAACATTTTCAATCTTTACCAGGTAATTTTTCAGATAAACCCTTGCCCTGTAGATATATACCTTTACCTGAGCTTCATTCAAACCAGTAATATCAGCAATTTCCTTGTACGAATAACCTTCATAATCCCTGAGCATTAGTACCGATTTTTGATCGGATGGCAATAACTCTATTGCAGCATTCAAAATCTCACTTAAATCACTGTATTGCTCATCGTGGTAATGACTTCCTGCGGTAATATTATCCTGATGAGTAAAATACTTTGTTTTTCTGTAATAGTCAATCATTGTATGATAAGCCACGGTAAAAAGATAGGATTTCACTTTTTGAAAGTTTACATCTTTATAATTTATCCATAGTTTTTCATAGGTATCCTGAACAATGTCTTTTGCAACTGCCTCATTCTTAGAATTCTTAAGCATAAAGCGGTACACATTGTCCGAAAAAAGATCAACACTTTTATTGTATTCGTTTAAAGTCATTTATCAGGTTTGCATAGTGAGACGAATACGAGGGGAATTTTGTTACAGAAATTTTTATTTTTTTTTGTCCCGCGATTTTATTCCAAATCAGTGCGATGCATAATAAATGATTAATTGAATGAAATCCTTACTGATTATTTGTAGAAATTGCAGAACACTTACTTAGGCAATCAATAATACTGCTTAAGTTATTGTTTCGCAAGGAATAATAGGTATTTTTTCCAACCCGTTTTGCCTGTAAAACCCCTTTATCTTTAAGTATTCCAAGATGATGTGAGGTGGTGGATTGTTCAATTCCAAGCTTTTCATAAATCTCGGTTACAGTAAGACTATTATTTCCTTCCAGGAACCTAAGAATAGCAATCCGCATTGGATGTGCCATGGCTTTAAGCATGTTGGCAGCAGTCTCGAGCTGCTCTGGTGTAAGATCAGATAATTTCATTATATAAATTCAGATTTTAATATACAAATATATAGATGTTTTGCATATTTTAAAACTTCGCCATAAAAATTATCTTTTAAATTAGGATAATAATCTAAACCCTTGTTAGCGCAACTGTTTTATTATGTCAGTTGGTTCAATATCCAGTTAAATTCTAAAACTAAAATAAATCATGGATGCTTTGAATTTCGCAGAAACTCATTTTTCTGTATCTTTTACAATAGAAAGGCTACGAAAGATTTTCATTTTCTTTAAAGTAAGTTGGTTATTTTTACAGGAATAAATTTTTGTATTAATTTATTACTTCAAAATTTCATATTATTTAAACCCGATTCATAATTATAAAGCATTAAAAGTTAATCTGAATTTTAAAGAATTTAATATGAATTATTTTTTTATTACCGGAACCAGCAGGGGAATTGGAAAAGCGCTAACCGAAGAGATACTAAAAGCCAGATCCGCTTTTGTAACCGGATTATCACGCGAGAATAAATTTTCGCATGCAAATTACAATCATTATTTTATCGATTTGAATGATTTAGATAGTCTTTCTAATTTTTGTTTTACTAAATTCGCTGATGCCGAATCAATTACCCTGGTGAATAATGCTGCAATTATAGGGGATATAAACCAAATTGGAAAGCTTGACTTAACGGCAATTTCAAAGGTTTATCATATAAATTTAATGGCGCCGCTCATTCTCATGAATGGTTTTATAAATGCCTACCAGAATTTAAAAGCAAAAAAACTGATTTTAAACATTAGTTCCGGTGCAGCCCGCCATCCGGTTGAATCCTGGGGCCTTTATTGTTCCTCAAAATCGTCGATTGATATGATTACTAAGGTTGCATCTGAAGAACAAAAACAATATAATGATAAAATTTCCATCAGGGTATTATCGGTTGCCCCGGGAATAGTGGATACAAATATGCAAACAGTAATAAGGGAAACAACCAGGGACAGATTCAGGATGGTGGATAAATTTATAAATTATAAAAAGGAGAATCAGCTTGTCAGCCCCCAGGAAACGGCAAAAAAGCTTTTGAAAATTATTAATAATCCTGAAAGATTTGAAAAATCTATTCTTGATGTAAGGGAGATCGATTTATAATTTGGTTTTACCTGAGATAAGCAATAATAGATTCAAAAATAAGCCGCCCGTCGGTATTCCCAAGTTCATCATCCACAGCTCTTTCTGGCTGTGGAAGCAAGCCATAAACATTTTTACCTTTATTACAAATGCCTGCTATATTATTGCTTGAACCATTTGGATTAGCTTCTTCGGTAAGATGGCCATCCTTGTCGCAATAATGAAATAAAATTTGTTCGCTTTCCCTTAACCTTCTTACTGTTTCGTCGTTTATCTGATAATTTCCATAAAGGGTTGAAACCGGTATTTTATACGCGGCATTGGTATCGAGCAGCGCGGTGATTGAAGAATGTGAATGGGCTGGTTTTATATATATATTTTTACAGGTATATAACAGGTTTTGGTTCATAAGCAACTTTCCCGGCAGCATTTTGGTATTGCATAAAACTTCAAATCCGGTTCCTATCCCAAAAACAAATCCTCCTTTTTTGGCAAAATCTTTAACCATGGCCATAACCGGGGCTTTACTCGCCGGAATTCTGATATCATTGCATGGAAGGTTCTGGAAACCTCCAGGTATAATAATCGCATCAATTTTGGGCAGTTTGGAACTATCGCAATGAACGCTCAGGGTTTCCTGTTCAAGGATACTTTTAATGACGTAAATTAAGTCGTCGTGATTGGTTGAGCCCTGAAAATTAATAACAGCGAACTTCAATTGACAAAATATTTACTTTGTTAGTAAAAAAGAACACTGGTTTCAAAATTATATAAAAAATACGGAGTAAAAAAGGTTATTATCCCTTCTTTATTTTGTAAGGCCCGGTAAAATATGTGATAGTATTATCAGGATTAAAAAAAGCCCCCACAGGCTTTCAGCCATCCACTTTTTCTTCATCCCGGCAAAAAATATAGAAATCAGGATAGAAGAAGGAACAGATATCACAAATAATATTTCACCAGAAGTATTGGTGAACAAAAAAAGTAATATGCCAATCCAAAACCAGACAAATAAAATTTTATAATTACGCCTTACCTGAATTTTTAGATTTGCAATGTAAGTACCTAAATGCAAGCTTGCTGCAATTATAATTAAACCAATGTAACCAGCCAGAATTTTCTGAATTAATTCAATTTCATTGTATTTAGGAAAACTAAAAAGATAATTAATTTTTAAACCAGAAAGTTGCACCTTGTCCTCAAAAAGGTAATATAGACCTATATAAAAATACCATACAGTGACAAATCCGAGTATAATCATAGCAAATTCACGGGGGTGTCCAACTCTGTTCAACACCAGGCTTAGCGAAATAAGTAGCAGGAAATAAACAAAATCGGGATAAAAAAGAGTGGCAATTCCAATCAGGAAAGCACTATTGTAGTAAGATGCTATCGCTAAATTTTTCTCAGGGATTGAAATTATTTTATTCCAGGCAAATAAAAGAAAAAAATTCGCAAATAAAATGGGATGAAGCATTTGATATTCTTCAAATGTGGAACTAAGTAATAAAAAAATTATACCCGGTAAATAGCTCCGTAAGCCTGATAAATTATATTGATTAATAATTGCATTTACTATAATAGCCTGAACAATAACAATTATTAAAGCGATTATTTTACCAATTAATTGACTTTCTGCTTTACTCAAAAGCAGAACAATCCAATTATAAAAAGGCATCGGATCCTGAGAAATAAAATACCCCGGAAGATTATCGTCCATCAAAGGTCTAATCCACACCAAAATACCAATGAATATCAGAACTAAAAAGTTAGACGGATGATATTTCTTCAAGCTTTTAATCAGCATTTCTGTGTATTCTTTTATAAATCAAATCCTATATCTTTTCTGTAGGTTTTACCTTCAAAATTAATATTTTCAATTCCGCGATATGATTCTGCAAGTGCTTCATGCATTGTATTACCATATCCGGTAACTGCAATTACCCTGCCACCACTTGTTACAATATTTTCATCCGATAATTTTGTGCCTGCATGAAAAACAGTTGTGCCCGGACCTGTATTTCCAATTTCAATTTTTTTACCTTTCTCATAATCACCGGGATATCCGCTTGAAACCAACATTACAGTAGTGGCAAACTTATTTTCAATATCAATATGTAAGGATGAAAGTTCCTGTTTGCAAGCTTTTATCAATATTTCTAAAAAATCGCTCTTAATCCGGGGCAGTACCACCTCAGTTTCAGGATCACCAAGCCTGGCATTGTATTCAATAACAAAAGGATTTCCTCCGACATTTATAAGCCCGAAGAAGATAAATCCTTTGTAATTCATTTTTTCCTGCTGAATCCCTTTAATTGTAGGCTTAATAATGTCATTTTCTACTTTAAGCATAAAATTTTTACCGGCAAACGAAACTGGCGATACAGCTCCCATACCACCGGTATTTAGTCCATTATCGCCCTCCCCTATTCTTTTGTAGTCTTTTGCTTCAGGTAGTATTTTATAGTCCAGTCCGTCAGTTATTACAAAAACAGAGAGTTCTATGCCTTTCAGGAACTCTTCAATAACCACCTTTTTACCTGCATCTCCAAATTTTCCTTTAAGCATTTGCAGGAGTTCTTCTTTTGCCTCTTCTTTTGAATTTAATATCACTACTCCTTTTCCTGCAGCTAGCCCGTCGGCTTTAAGTACATAAGGAGGTTTCATTTCATCAAGGAATTGGAAAGCCTGGTTTATATGATTTGAATCAAAACTTTTATATTTTGCTGTGGGTATGTTATATTTAATCATGAAATTTTTTGCAAAATCCTTGCTGCCTTCAAGTTGTGCCGAAAACTTATCAGGGCCCAGAATCATTTTACCATTAAGCAGTTTTTCCGCATTAAAATAATCCACAATTCCATTTACTAAGGGATCTTCGGGGCCAACTACCACCAAATCAATATGATGTTCAAGAACAGCTTCACGTATTTTTTCAAATTCATTCCCCCCAATATTTAAATTTGTCCCAATACCAGCCGTTCCTGCATTTCCCGGGGCACAAAATATTTTTCCAATATGTAAAGATTTGCTTATTTTCCATGCCAGTGCGTGTTCTCTCCCTCCCGATCCGATTATTAAAACATTCATCTTTTCACTGTTTAATTTTTTTTCTCTAAATTAAGTTGGTTTTAAAACATTTAAAAATTATTCGGAACCAAGTTATTATCTATATTTAAACATGTTTTACCTTGCCTTTATAAAAACCCCTGGCAATTGCATAAGAATGAACTTAATCTTTAATAAATAAAGCACTTCAGCCAGAAATAATTAAGATTTAATTATTCATTCTTTTTAACATTACGATGAGAAATTGCCAAAAGCCCCATAAACATAATAAATCCATTTACCAGTAAAATGGTAAAGCCAAATTTAAATCCCATAAACAGTTCTTCCGAATAATAATCAATCAAAAAGGTAAGTACAGGAGAAATAATGGCTAAAAGAGGAACAAATTTATCACGTATCCTGAGTTTTGTAAATAGCCCGAAAACATATAATCCCAACAGAGGGCCATAAGTATAACTTGCCATTGTAAATACCATGTTTATTATACTCGTATTATTGATTAATTTCAAAACCACAATCACAATAAAGAGCAGAAGCGAAAACCCAATATGGACATAAAATTTTTTTCTTTGCGTTTCTTTTGATTCTTTTTTAACATCAATACCCAGAATATCAACAGTGTACGATGTAGTAAGTGCTGTGAGTGCCGAATCGGAACTTGCAAAAGTGGCAGCTATTATTCCTAAAAGGAAGGTGATGCCTGCCAAAGAGCCAAAATGGTTAATGGCCAGCTCCGGATACAATTTATCCGTATTGACATATTTTGCTGCTTCAACGCTGTAATGAAAAGTGTCCGCACCCTGAAAACTTAGTCCAGATTTTGTATAATAGATATAGAGTATGGCTCCCAGAGAAAGAAAGAGCAGATTTACAGGTATAAGTGAAGTGGTAAACCAGAACATATTTTTTTTCGCCTCTTTAAGATTTCTGCAGGTCAGGTTTTTTTGCATTAAATCCTGGTCAAGCCCGGTCATAACAATTGCAATAAAAGCACCTGAGAAAAACTGTTTAAAAAAATTTCTTTCTGAATGCCAGTTCCAATCAAATACTTTTGTGTAATCACTATGGTAAACATTTTTTAAAATACCAAAAAAGGATTCATTCATGTCTTTGCCTACAAGGTAAATACTTACTATAAGCGCAGTAACCAGGAAAAAACTTTGAATCGAATCTGTCCAAACGATAGTTTTTATTCCGGATTTATGTGTATAAAACCAAATCAATAAAATAATAACCAGTACAGTAATTTCAAAAGGAATTCCTACCTTTTCAAAAAATGCCAATTGTAGAACTGTGGCAGCAAGGAACATTCTTAGTCCGGCTCCTACAACCCTTGAAATCAGGAAAAAAGAGGCCCCTGTTTTATACGAATAATAGCCAAACCTTTGTTCAAGATAAGTATAAATGGAAACCAAGCGCAGCTTATAATAAATAGGCATCAGCACATTGGCAATTACATAATATCCGAGCAAATATCCTATAACAATCTGGAAATAAGCAAACCCGCTGTTTCCAACTTCTCCGGGTATTGAAATAAAAGTAACCCCTGAAATTGAAGTGCCAATCATTCCAAATGCTACCAGATACCAGGGCGATTGATTATTGCCGGTAAAAAATGTTTCTGTTCTGGCTTTTCTCGAAGTTAAGTATGAAATTAAAAGTAGTCCTGAAAAATAAAGGGAAATTACAATAAACACAACTGTAGGACTCATTTATAAAATTATTTTAGATTGGTTAAATGGATAAAAGATCAATTGCCTGATGGAAAATTACTTCATTTGAAAACCAGGACAAAGAAAATGAACTATTGTTTTCGACTTTGGCTACAGAATAATTAAAATATTCATGATTCAGCAACTGAACCATGAATATTTCCTTAATTGTTTATAAAAACTAATTATTTACTATAATATTTTAATGCTTCGGGCATGTATTCCTGAATTTTTTTAATTCTTGTTTCATCCGAAGGGTGTGTACTTAATATTTCCGGTGGTTTTTGCCCTCCCATACTTGCCATTCTTTTCCAAAAATCAACAGCAAACTCAGGGTTATAGCCTGCCATTGCCATAAAAATCAATCCAAGATGATCGGCCTCGCTTTCATGCATTCTGCTATAGGGTAAAATTAATCCGTATTGGGCGCCAACTCCAAAAGAGGCCATCCATAATGCTTTGGTTTTCTCAGGTTTTGATTTTACAGCTTCGTTTAATGCCATGCCCCCCATTTGAATAACCAGTTGCTCGCTCATTCTTTCGTTCCCATGGTCAGCAATTGCATGTGCAATTTCGTGTCCCATAACTACCGCTAGTCCAGCTTCATCTTTGGTTACAGGTAAGATACCCGTATAAACTACTACTTTTCCCCCAGGCATGCACCAGGCATTCACCTGATTGGATTCAACAAGGTTAAACTCCCATTTATAGCCCGACATTTTTGCAGCCTGTCCTTTGTCGGAAAAGTATTTTTCTACCGCTTTCTGCATTTTAGTTCCAACTGTTTTCACAAGGTTTGCCTGAGCTGCGTTTTTACTTACTTTATTTGAATCGAGAAACTCTTTATACTGATGAAAGCTTGTTTCATACATTGTAGCATTAGGAATCAGTTTAAGCTGTTTACGCTCCGTAATTGGCACTGTTGAACAGGTATTCAAAACCATTATGGTCAGCATCACAGAAATAATTTGAATAATTACTTTTTTCATATAAATCCTCATTTTAATTTTTACAAAACTAAAAAAATATCTCCCTGCCTGGTAAATATATTCTAATTTGCTAGTGGAAAAACAAATATCCAATAAGAATGGCAGCAGTTATCCCTGCAAAATCAGCAATTAGTCCGCAAACAAGTGCATATCTGGTGTTTTTAATTCCTACCGATCCAAAATAAAGCGCCAGTATATAAAAGGTAGTATCTGCAGACCCTTGCACTATTGAAGATACTCTCCCTATAAATGAATCTGCACCATAGGTTTTCAAAGTATCTATCATTAAGGTTCTTGCACCGCTTCCACTCAAAGGTTTCATTAAGGCCACTGGTAACGATGGTACAAAATCAGTATTAATACCAACACTTTTAAAAACAACGGTCAATCCATTTATTAAATAATCCATGGCACCCGAACTTCTGAAAACCCCAATAGCAACTAACACTGCAATTAAGAAGGGTATTATTTTTATTGCTGTGTGAAAGCCTTCTTTTGCTCCTTCAATAAAAGCATCGTAAACATTTTCTTTTTTCCTAAAGGCCAGCAATATAAAGCTTGTAATTATCAGTAAGATAATTATATTGCTTGCCTGTTTTGAAACTTCAGATATTTGTTCTTTCGGGATATTTGAAAGATAATAAATTATACCTGCAATTATACATCCAATTACAGCAAAATAAGACAAAACCACACGGTTCAATAAATTTATCTTCTGGTACAAAGCAACACTTATAATCCCGGCAATTGTTGAAAAGGTAGTGGCCAACAAAATTGGAATAAAAACATCCGACGGATCTGCTGCCCCCAATTGCGCGCGGTAAACCATTACGCTAATCGGAATCAGTGTAAATCCGGCAGTATTTATTACAAGAAACATGATTTGAGCGTTGCTGGCTGTATCTTTTTTATCGTTTACACTGTGCATTTGTTCCATGGCCTTTAATCCCATTGGTGTTGCCGCATTCTCCAATCCCAGCATATTTGCTGAGAAGTTAAGCATTATTGAGCCGATGGCGGGATGATCTTTAGGTAATCCGGGAAAAAGTTTTGAAAAAAATGGACCAATTACCCTTGAAAATATTTTTACTATTCCCCCTTTTTCTCCAATTTTCATTATTCCAAGCCAAAAACTAAGAACCCCTGTCAGCCCAATCGAGATTTCAAAACCTGTTTTTGCAGAACTGATTATGCTTAATCCCATATCTGGAAATACAGCAAAGTCTCCAAAAACAATTAGTTTTATTAATCCGGTAACAAAAGCAATCAGGAAAAAAGCAATCCAGATATAATTTAGTACCATAGTCAAGTTTTAATTTCACGAATATACTAAAATTTCAATATCTGAAATTAAAAAAGCCACCCGAAGGCGGCTTATTTAAAAGGTACAGTAAACAGTACCTGGATGATATGGAATCTATTACATCATTCCTCCCATTCCACCCATTCCAGGGGCTCCGCCCATTGGTGCAGAAGGAGTATCTTCTTTTACTTCGGCTATAATTGATTCAGTGGTCAATAACATACCGGCTACTGAAGCTGCATTTTCAAGCGCAATACGCACCACTTTAGTCGGATCAATTACCCCGGCTTCGAATAAATCTTCATATACTTCGGTACGTGCATTATATCCAAATGCACCTTTACCTTCTTTTACTTTTTGTATTACAACAGAACCTTCATCACCTGCGTTTGTAACTATCTGACGTAGTGGCTCTTCTAAAGCTCTCTTTACAATGGCAATACCTGTAGTTTCGTCTTCATTTTCCCCTTTCAAATCAGCAATTGCAGCAATAGCCCTGATATATGCAACACCACCACCTGGTACAATTCCTTCTTCAACTGCTGCACGGGTTGCACTTAAAGCATCATCCACACGGTCTTTCTTTTCTTTCATTTCCATTTCAGAAGCTGCTCCAATGTAAAGTACAGCAACTCCGCCTGCTAATTTGGCCAGTCTTTCCTGAAGTTTTTCTTTGTCATAATCAGATGTGGTAGTTTCCATCTGTGCCCTGATTTGTTTAACACGCAAATCAATATTGGTTTTATCACCTAATCCGTTTACAACGGTTGTATTATCTTTATCTACAGTAACTTTTTCGGCTCTGCCCAACATTTCTATAGTTGCACCTTCAAGTTTTAATCCCTTTTCTTCTGAAACCACTACTCCACCTGTTAGTATCGCAATATCTTCGAGCATTTCTTTCCTTCTGTCACCAAAACCCGGGGCTTTAACCGCTGCAATACGCAACGAACCACGTAACTTATTTACAACAAGAGTTGCCAATGCTTCACTATCTACGTCTTCGGCAATTATTAACATAGGTCTGCCTGATTGTGCTACTGGTTCAAGTATTGGAAGCAAATCTTTCATGGTTGATATTTTCTTATCATATAAAAGAATGTACGGATTTTCCAAAACAGCCTCCATTTTTTCTGAATTGGTCACAAAATAGGGAGAAATATATCCACGGTCAAATTGCATACCTTCAACAATTTCTACTGAAGTTTCTGTTCCCTTTGCTTCTTCAACTGTTATAACTCCATCTTTATGAACTATTTTCATCGCATCGGCAATCAATTTTCCAATTTCACTGTCGTTATTTGCCGATATCTTTGCAACCTGCTCTATTTTAGTTATATCCTCGCCAACTTGTTTGGTTTGACTTTTAAGATGTTCAATAACTTTTGTAACTGCTTTGTCAATTCCTCTTTTAAGATCCATTGGATTGGCTCCGGCAGTAACGTTTTTTAAACCAACTGTTATAATTGATTGGGCTAATACAGTGGCGGTTGTAGTTCCGTCACCTGCATCGTCAGCTGTTTTAGAAGCTACTTCTTTTACCATCTGGGCGCCCATATTTTCAAAATTATTCGGAAGTTCAATCTCTTTCGCTACGGAAACCCCATCTTTGGTAATCATAGGCGAACCAAATTTCTTTTCTATCACTACGTTTCTTCCTTTTGGACCCAATGTAACTTTTACTGCATCGGCCAGTTGATCTACTCCTTTTTTTAGTAAATCTCTCGCTTCTATATTGAATTTAATTTCTTTTGCCATACTTGTATTTTTTTAAAAGATTGATATAATTAAGTTAAACAATTGCCAGAATATCAGATTGCGACATAATAAGGTAGTCTTTATTGTCAATGCTTACTTCTGTACCGGAATATTTTCCATAAAGTACAATATCGCCAATTTTAACTTCCATTGGTTCATCTTTTGAACCAGGTCCGACTGCAATTACTTTTCCACTTTGCGGTTTTTCTTTCGCTGAATCAGGTATTATTAATCCTCCCTGTGTCCGTTCTTCTGCCTTTAAAGGCTCAATAAGTACTCTTGTTCCTAATGGTTTCATAGTAATAACTCCCATATTATTATATTTTACTTGTTTAGATTTACGGCATTGGGTTCTCACAATTTATGCCAAATCCTGTTTCTGACATTTTTTAGAATTTTTTACGACATTTTTTCAGGTTTACAACTTTATTCCAGTTGTAATTTATTCAAATTCAAATTTTTAAATATGCTTCATCACTTCTGCCAGTTTTAAAAAAAATGTCAATTTTTGTGACAAAATGACCAAAAAAAAAGGCCACTTCAAAGTGACCTTTTTATGTTTTTCAATAATCTTTAATGTTATTGATTATCTGTATTTTGGGTTTCATTTGTAGTAGTTGGCGGAACTGTAGGTACCACAGGTACATCATTTGAATTATTTACCTGTTCCTGTACCACTGAATTTTTCTGTTTTCCGTCTTCGCGTGGAAGGGTTAAACTCCCTGCCAAACTTAAAATAAATACTGCAATGGCAAGTGTCCATGTTGCTTTTTCCAAAAAATCAGCTGTTTTCCGCACACCCATAATCTGGTTTGATGACGAAAAATTAGATACCAATCCGCCCCCTTTTGAATTCTGCACCAATACAATTAGTATCAGCAATACACAGGCAATAATCAATAAAATCATTAATAAAGTATTCATATTATCAGGATTTTAACAAACTTTCTGTCTTTTTTATTTGGATTGCAAAGTAAGTCTTTTTTTCTGGAAACTTCAAAATTAATTTCTTATAAATTTCAATGGCTTTTTCATAGTTTTTTTGCTGAATCTGGATATCTGCCATCGTTTCAGTCATAAATTCTTCTTTTTCATCAGCACTCGAAATCGAAATATCACCTTCAAAAGTTGTTTCTTTTATACCAATTTTACCAATATTTTCGGCATTTTCAATAAAACTATCAATTAGTTTGGTTGACTTTTTGGGCTTTAGGTCAACGGTTTCCTGAATTTTTGTTTCTGTTATTCCCTGGTCATTTTTCTCTTTATTTGTATCCAGGGTTTCATCTGTTTCTTCTAATACCTTGTCCTTAATTTTATTTTCTTCAATTGTTTCTGATGTAATTTTATTTTGATCTTCTTTCTCCTTGTCTTTTTCTTCCTGCATTTTTCGTTTCTTTTCTTCTATTCTCTTAAGCATTAACTCAGCCGCAGTGGTAGTAGTTGATTTTACCTCTTTTTCTTCAACTTTTTTAATTTCACTTTTCAGCTTAGTATCTTCTTCTTTAATTTGTAGGTTTTTTTCAATTTTAATTTCCGGTTCTTCCTTTGTTAAATCAGGAATTTCAGATTCAGTTTTAACAGGTTCTGATACAACGGTTTCATCTTTAACCAATTTCTTCTCTTCATTAAGATTGGCAACTACTTTTGAGATAGGTGATAACCCGGATGTTTTTTCACTCTCCGATTTTTCAGTAGATTTGTTTTTTTCTGTTAGACCTGTTAATTCCTTATTTTTAAGATGTTGCTTAAACAATTCTTTGGCTGTTATTCCTAATTCCTTTATTTGTTCAGTTTCTTCTTCTGATTCCGTTTCTTTGGTTTTCTCTTTTATTACTTCATTTTCATTAAATCCAATAAACGATTCTTTTATCAGTTTTCCTGAACTTTTCTTTTCTTCCGTTTTTGTAGTTTTCGCAAATCTTATCCTTTCATTTTCGGGCTCTATATCAATAGTTTCAGGTGTATTTTCAGATGTAATGTTCATTTCCTTTTTTATCTGCCTTATTTTGCTGAAAATGCTGTTCATTACTTCTGATGTACCTCCTTCGCTTTTGGAAGTTTCAAGATTTCTTTTTTTAATGATTTCGCTTTTGGATGGTTCCTCTTTTATTTCTTTTTCAACTTCTGTTTTTTCTTCATTCGTTACTTGAAGATTGACCTTTTCTTCTTTTATTTCACTCTTTTCAGTCAGATTTTTATGCAATTCTGCCTCTTTAACCTCTTTTGTTTCCTTAATCTTATTTATTTCCTGAACTTTTTCTGTAACCGGTGTTTTTTCAGCTTCCTCTTTCTTTACAAAAACAGGTTCCTGTTTCTTTTCACTATTTAATTCAACTTTTTTGGAAATTTCTTCTTTGATTTTTTCCTTTTTAATTTCATCCGTCTTTTTAACATTTTCTTTTTCAGGATCAATAACTTTTTTTTCAATTGATTGACGATGAGTTGTTTGAAAAAAATCTTTGATAATTTCCTTGTGTTTTCTTTTTGAACTTTCGTCGGCGTGTTTTATAAATTCGTCTTCTTTTAATTCTTCCTTTTTCGTAAGTTGTGAAATCTCTTTTTCTTCTATTTTGGTGGTTATTTTTATATCGTCAATAATCTTTTCGGTAAGGTCTTTTTCTTTCTCTACATTAATTTCAGGTACTATTACTGTTTTTTTCTCTTTATCTTCAGTTTTAACAATTTTATTATCAGGCAGTTCTACAGTTTTTTTCTCAGGCGTTACGGTAACCCTGGTTTTGTCTACAGGAGAAATTTCATTGGTTTTTACTTCTGTTTTAATTATTTCCTTTTCCTGAACAGTTGCAACTTCTGAATTGATAAGTTGAAATAATTTTCGTTTATCCGAAATAAACCCACCTGAAATTCTGAGCTGATTATTGTAATTTTCGGATTTTACCTGGTGCATTGTTTTCAATAAAAGCATATGTCCTGTTTGAAAATAAGGATATTTTTCGAGCAGAATCATAACTTGCGACAAAGTCCTCTGATCGTACGGTGCATTGCCTTCTATCAAAGAAACAATTTGTTCAATATTCATATCATATATTTTATTACCAATTAACTACTGCCTTTTGAAAAATATCATCGGTTAATTGCTCAATAATTGTAGGTATTATTGTTGGTTCAACTGACGATAACATTTCAGTGCTTTGAAAATCCTCATAACGGCTAAATGTTTCCTCAAAATTCTTTGATTCATCAATTTCGTTTATAAAAGTAACCTTAACCCTTACTGTTAACCTGTTTAGCGCTGCTGTTTCATTAGCGGTCAATGCCACCGGTGTAACTGCATAATCAATAATCTGACCTTTAAACTGCAAATCACCTTTGCCTTCAACCAGGTTTAACGGTGTTTGCGATACAAGTTTTTTTTGTAATGCCTCTGTAAATTCCTGGCTTAAAGTAGGATTAAAAATTGAAGACGTATTTTTAAAATAATCCACCGACACGGTTTTAGCACCCGGAGGAATTGAAGCTCCAGTAAAAGAATATATCCCGCACGACGTAAAACAAATTCCCAAAACCATAAAGAGGATAATTCGTTTAATAAATTTCAGATCCAATCTTTTTCTTATATAATTCATTCACTTACAGTATTTAACTATTCAAGATCATATTCTTTTATTTTTCTATACAAAGTTCGTTCCGAAATGCCTAAATCAACAGCGGCCATTTTTCTTTTCCCTTTGTGTTTATCAAGGGCTTTTTTAATCAGTTCAATCTCTTTGTCCATAATTGATAAGGATTCTTCAATAAGTTCTTCAGTATCCTGTATTTGAAAGTTTTGTTCCGTCTCGTATTCAAATTCTTTTTCTGTTTGCTTGGTTTCAATAAAATCCTTTTTACTGTAAAAGGAGTGGATTAATTCAGGATTTTCACTGGATGTTTTATGAAATTCCTCTTTATTCAAAATTCCATTTACAACCAACTTCAGTTCATTCATGTCCTTTTTCATATCAAAAAGGATTTTGTAAAGGATTTCTCTTTCCGATGCAAAGGTTTGACTATCAATATTATCCTTGTAAATTGCTGGTAATTTCTGTCCTTCATAAACCGGCAGATAATTTTTCAAATCTATACCGGTTATTAACCTGCTCTGTTCGATAATAGACAATTGCTCGGTTACATTTTTAAGTTGCCTGATATTTCCCGGCCACCGGTAATTAAACATTAGCTCACTAGCTGAATCGTCAAGCTTTATTGGAGGCATACGGTATTTCTCGCTAAAGTCCTGGGCAAATTTTTTGAAGAGCAGCGATATGTCTTCTTTTCTGTCGCGTAAAGGAGGTATATGAATAGGGACTGTATTAAGCCTGTAATAAAGATCTTCCCTGAACCTGCCCTCGTGAACTGCTTTTATAACATCAATATTAGTTGCCGCTACTATCCTGACATCTGTTTTTTGCGTTTTTGATGAACCGACTTTTAGAAATTCTCCGGATTCCAGTACCCTTAAAAGTCTAACCTGCGTTGATAATGGAAGTTCAGCCACTTCATCAAGAAAAATTGTACCTTTATCAGCCACCTCAAAATACCCTTTTCTTTGGTCATGCGCGCCTGTAAACGATCCTTTTTCATGCCCAAACAATTCCGAATCAATCGTGCCTTCAGGTATAGCTCCACAGTTTACCGCAATGTATGTATTATGTTTACGCGAACTTAACTGATGAATAATTTGAGGAAAAGTTTCTTTTCCCGTTCCACTTTCACCCATAATAAGAACTGAAAGGTCAGTGGCCGCTACCTGAGTAGCTATATCAATTGCCCTGTTCAGTTTTGGTGAGTTCCCGATAATTCCAAATCTTTGCTTTATGCTTTGAACATCCATATTAATTGTTTTATGCCATTTTTAATTCCTTAAAAATACTCTTTCTTCCCTTTTGGATTTCGCCTTTATTTTTACACTTTTGTAAACTAAGTATTACAAAATTCTTTTGTGCAAATTAGTATTTAAAAGTTGTTATATTCATCCAGAACATGACAAAATTACAATTTTATAAGATAACATTCTAATATTCTTTCTTTCAAAATAAAGAATAAATTTCAAATGTAAAGATAAATATTAATAATGACAAGTATTATTTATTTTATATAATTATATTTCTCATAATGAACACTTTAGGAATTATACCTGCACGTTGGGGATCCACACGCTTTCCGGGAAAACCTTTGGTTAAGATTGGCGACAAATCAATGATACAAAGGGTTTTTGAACAGTCAAAGAAAGCGCTTGACAATGTCTTTGTAGCAACAGACGATCAAAGAATTGCAGATGAAGTAAACCGGTTTGGTGGACAAGTTGTCATGACCCGTTCTGACCACAAAAGTGGAACCGATCGCTGTGCTGAAGCGTTATTTAACATCGAGTCTTTATTGTTGGAAAAATTTGATGTTGTTGTTAACATTCAGGGCGATGAACCATTTATACAGGTAAAACAAATTATGGATGTAACCAGTTGTTTTAATGATCCTGATGTACAAATTGCCACTGTTATTAAAAAAATCACGACCCAGGATGCATTATTGAATCCAAATAATCCAAAGGTTGTTTTGAATTTAAATAATGAAGCTATTTATTTTAGCAGATCAATAATTCCCTTTATTGTAAATACTGAGGTAAGCAATTGGCTTGAAAAAACCACTTTTTACGAACACCTTGGTCTCTACGCATATAAATCAGAAGTATTAAGGCAAATCACTAAATTGCCGCCATCGGTACTTGAAATTTCTGAATCGCTTGAGCAAAACAGATGGATTGAGAATGCATTCAGAATTAAGGTGGTTCTTACTGATTACGAAAATATTTCGATAGATACCCAGGAAGATTTACAAAATATTCTTAAATCAGGTAATTATTGAAAAAAAAAATCATGACTGTGTTAAAAGGAAATTTTAAAGCTCCAAACTATTTTAAGCATTTTTTTGGAAGGAAATTTGTAGTAATTTTAGTGCTTTGATTATATAAGTTATTCTAAAACAGAATATTGATTTTTTTTTAATATTTTTTTCAAAAATCTGAAACTTTTTAATTGACTTTTCGTATACAAAAGTAAAGATGCCAGAATGAAAAAAACAAGAGTATTAGTATTCTTAATTGTCATCACCATGGTAGCTTTTAAGGCTTCAGGGCAGGAAATGATTAGTGAAGATAAGGAAGCTAAGGATGCTGTGATATATCCTAATCCGATAATTGGCGAAAAGTTTTTAGTGAAATCGGAAACGGCCATATCAAAAATTGAAGTAGTGAATGTTATTGGCAAAGTTATCAACCGAACAGAAAATAAGAATTTTGAGTTGAAAGAAATTCAGGTTGTAATTGGAAAATGTGAAAAGGGGATGTACTTTGTAAAAATAACTTTTCAGGATAAAGAATCAATAGTAAAGAAGTTACTGGTAAAATAGGTTTAGTGTTTGTTTTTAGTTTTATGGTTTAATTTGGATTGGCGGGAAAACATTGTTTTCTCGCCTTTTTTTTAAATATATACTAAGGTTCCTATATTATCTCCTGTAACAATTCTTCTTAAGTTTCCGGTTTCATTCATATTAAAAACAAGCACAGGCATATTGTTTTCTTTGCACATTGTAAATGCAGTTAAATCCATTATTTTTAATTTACGTTCATATACTTCGTCAAAACTTATTTTATCAAATTTAACCGCATTTTTATCCTTTTCCGGATCAGAGGTATAAATACCATCAACCCTTGTACCCTTTAGCAACACCTGAGCATTGATTTCCACGGCGCGTAATGCAGAGGCGGTGTCGGTAGTAAAAAACGGATTTCCGGTTCCGCCTGCAAGTATTGCAATTTCGTTTTTATTTAAGGAGCTATTAACTTTCTCCTTGGTAAATCTTTCTCCTATTGACTCAATTTTAAATGAGGTAAAAACCTTTGACTTTTGACCAATGCTTTCAAAAGCACCATTTAGCGCTATACTGTTTATAATAGTGGCAAGCATACCCATACTGTCGCCTTTTACCCTGTCGAATCCATGCGAAGCCCCTTCTAATCCCCTGAATATATTTCCTCCTCCTATCACAATTGCTACCTGAACACCCAATTCAGATACTTCTTTTACCTGGGCAACGTAACTATTGATTATCCCGAAATTTAAGCCATACTCATCATCACCCATGAGCGCTTCGCCGCTTAATTTTAATAGTATCCTGTTGTATTTTAACATATTTCTAATTATTAAAGGGTAAATATAAAAAAAGAGTCCTTTGCATGGGACTCTTTTTATTAAGATTTTTTATTTAATATTACTACTGGTTAAGCGTAAACCTTTTGAATGCAGTAACTGTAAGGCCCTTCGAAGCCTGGTTCATATATTCTCTAATTGTAAGTTTGTTGTCTTTTACAAATTGTTGATTTAACAACGTATTTTCTTTATAAAATTTATTCAAACGTCCAAGTGCAATTTTTTCCGCCATATCAGCAGGCTTTCCTTCCTGGATTGCAAGTTCTTTACCAATTTCAATTTCCTTATCAATTACAGATTGCGGAACATCGCCATTGTCAATTGAAATAGGGTTCATTGCTGCAATTTGCATTACTACATCTTTAGCTACCTGTAATTCAACATTTTGCTGGCTAAACCCAGCCACCGAAGCCAACTTATTACCCGGATGAATGTAAGAAATTACATGTTCTGCATTAATTTTTTCAAAATATGACAAATCAAGTTTCTCACCAATCACACCAATTTGGTTAGTGATTTCATCAGCTATTTTAACTCCGTTTAATTGAAGGTTTTTAAGGGCCTCCAAATTTTCAGGATTATTCTCCAGGGCAACATTTAATATAGACTGGGCTAATTTTACAAAATCATTATTTTTGGCCACAAAGTCAGTTTCACAATTCAATACTACAATAGCTCCCTGCTTTTTGTTACTTGTTACCCCTGCCAATACAACACCTTCTGTTGCCTCACGGTCAGCCCTTTTATTGGCTACTTTCTGACCTTTTTTCCTTAATACATCAACAGCTAATTCAAAATCTCCGTTTGCTTCGGCGAGGGCGGCTTTACAATCCATCATACCTGCTCCGGTCATATTTCTAAGTTTAGCTACATCAGATGCTTTGATTTCTGCCATATATTATAATTTTTTCTCGTTTATATAGATTACTCTTCAGTTGTTTCTGTGATTTCTTTACGGGCTTTGTTTTTTCTTGGCCTTAATCCTGTTTTTTCAGTTTCGCCTTCTGCTTTTTCATTGCCTTTAACTTCCTGCGCTTTTGTAGCCTTTCTTTCGTCTAATCCTTCCTGAATGGCAGAAACAATTGAATCAATTATTACCTTAATAGATTTGGATGCATCATCATTTCCAGGAATCGGAAAATCAATGTTTGGATCAGAGTTGGTATCTACGATTCCAAATACAGGAATGTGTAACCTTTTTGCTTCTTTAACAGCAATTTTTTCTTTATAAACATCCACAACAAATAGTGCTGCGGGCAATTTTGTCATATCAGCAATTGAACCGAGAACTTTATCAAGTTTGGTCCTTTGACGCGAAATCTGAAGTCTTTCTCTTTTTGAAATGTTTTCGAAAGTACCATCGGTAGCCATTTTATCAATGCTTGTCATTTTTTTAACTGCTTTACGAATAGTCGGGAAATTTGTTAACATTCCTCCAGACCAGCGTTCAGTTATAAAAGGCATATTTACCGACTTTGCACTTTCAGATATGATTTCTTTGGCTTGTTTTTTAGTGGCAACAAACAATACTTTTTTACCTGATTTTGCTATTTGTTTTATTGCTTTTGCAGCTTCATCAAGTTTTACAATTGTTTTGTTCAAATCAATAATGTGGATTCCGTTTTTTTCCATAAAAATATATGGAGCCATCCCCGGATTCCATTTCCTTTTCAGATGTCCGAAATGTACACCTGCTTCTAATAATGTGTTAAAATCAGTTTGAATCATTTTGAAATTTTTTAAGTTTACATTCTGGTAAAGTCAATTACTGAGTAGCCCACAGTAAACTATGGAGTCTCAATAATTTAGATACTAAACTTGAATTATCGTTTACTAAATTGGAATCTTTTTCTTGCTCCGGGTCTGCCTGGCTTTTTGCGCTCAACAACACGTGGATCGCGGGTTAAAAATCCCTGGGCTTTTAATGCAGGCCTGTTTGCTTCGTTATGCTTTACAAGAGCCCTGGCAATTGCAAGCCTTAAAGCTTCAGCCTGGCCGGTAAAACCGCCGCCAATCATATTTACTTTGATATCAAAATTCTCTGCAACCCCAATTAAATTTAAAGGTTGTTTTACAATATAAACCAATTGATCTGTTTTGAAATATTCTGTAACTTCCCTTTTATTTACAGTTATTGAACCTTTTCCTTCAGATAGGTAAACCCGGGCAATTGCTGACTTACGCCTGCCAACTGTATTAATTACTTCCATTCGATTTATTTAAGTGTATTAATATTGATTGTTTTTGGTTTTTGAGCTTCATGGTTGTGTTCGGCAGAAACAAAAACATGCAAATTTCCTAAAATTTTCCTACCTAGCCTGTTTTTTGGCAGCATCCCTTTTATTGCCCTTTGTACCAGTTTTTCAGGTTGTTTTGATAAAATTTCAGCAGGGGTCTGAATCCGCTTTCCTCCAGGATACCCGGAATGACTGAAATACTCCCTGTCAGTAAGTTTGTTACCTGTTAATTTGACTTTTTCTGCATTGATAACAATTACGTAGTCGCCACAATCCACATGTGGAGTATACCCTGGCTTATATTTGCCACGTAAAAGTTTTGCAACTTTAGAGGCAAGTCTTCCAAGGATTTCCCCTTCTGCATCAACCAACAGCCATTCTTTATTTACTGTAGCCTTGTTCGCCGATATTGTTCTGTAACTTAATGTATCCACGACTTCTATAAGTTTTTAATTAATAACTTTTTATATTTTTCGACCATAAAATCGGACTGCAAAAGTACAACTATTTTATTAAAAGACAATAGTTGACAGAATTTTATTTTTCTATTTTTTTTTAGGCTATGTTGTCCGATATCAGAGTCTTATAGAAACATATCCATATTATGCCCTTTTCCGTACTTTTAATTAGGTAAAAATTAAATTCAATTTTTTATTCCTGATCGAATTTTTTTTTACATTCTAAAAAAAGAACATCTAAAAGTAAGATAAAATTCTTAGTTTCATGCCCTAATTCAGACCTAATATTTACATAAACAGCTCTTTATCTGCATTTTAATTACAATTAATAATCTTGCACCAAACCTATGGATTTAGTAACCATCTTTTTAATTGCATTCGGCCTTACGGTCGATTCTCTTGCCGTTTCTATCAGTACTGGTTTAATGGTTACACATATAAGGTTTTGGCAGGCAATGCGAATAGCCTTTATTTTATCGCTGGTTCAGGGGATTATGCCACTTATTGGATGGTTTCTTGGTAACCAGGTTAAAGATGCAATTATTGAATATGATCATTGGATTGCCTTTGCTTTACTTGCTGCAATAGGCACTAAAATGTTGTATGAAAGCCTCAGGAGCGAGGAAGAAAAAAAAGATTTTAATCCGTTAAAATTCAGTGTAGTTTTGGGATTGGCGGTGGCTACAAGCATTGATGCGCTGGTGGTTGGGGTTAGCTTTGCGTTTATTAATGCAGATATCTTGTTATCTATTTTTATCATCGGTTTTCTTACTGGTCTGGTTTCAATGATAGGAATGTTGGCGGGCAAAAAACTTGGCAATTTTTTCGGGCAAAAAGTGGAGTTTATTGGGGGACTGGTACTTATTGCAATGGGCTTAAAAATCTTCATAGAACATGTGGCCCATTAAACCAAGAAATTTTTAGCTTGGGTTGAATAATTATTACTTTTGTACCAGATATTATATGTCTTTGTTTTAAAATTAACCTAAAAGCGCTCAAATGACCGAAAATTGGACTGTCTGGTTAGGGTTCAGCATTTTTGTAATTTTCATGTTGTTCCTCGATTTATTCGTTTTCCATAAAAAAACACATGAAATAAAAATTAAAGAAGCCATGTTGTGGAGCGCCATGTGGATAGGCCTGGCTTTAATCTTTAATTACGGGGTCTACTATTGGTTCAGTAAAGAAAAAGCACTGGAATTCTTCACCGCATATGTTATTGAAAAATCCCTGAGTGTTGACAATCTTTTTGTCTTTATCATGATTTTTAATTATTTCCAGGTTAACCCCCGATATCAGCACAAAATACTATTCTGGGGAATTGTTGGCGCCTTAGTTCTTAGGGCGATTTTTATCTTTGCAGGAGTGGCTCTTATTCAACAATTCCATTGGATAATATATGTTTTCGGTATTTTCCTGATTTATTCAGGACTTAAAATACCTTTCGAAAAAGAAAAAGATTTTGAGCCTGATAAAAATGTGATTGTAAGGGTTTTTAAAAAGTTTATGCCTGTTTCAACCGAAAATCATGGCGACAGATTAATAATTCGACGGAACAGAAAATTAGTGGCTACTTCTTTATTTATAGTTTTACTGGTTATCGAATTTTCTGATCTTATTTTTGCAGTGGATTCTATTCCTGCAGTTTTAGCAATTTCAAGCGATACCTTCATTGTTTATACTTCAAATGTATTTGCAATTTTGGGATTACGCTCACTTTATTTTGCACTGGCTGGTATGGTACATCTTTTCAGGTACTTAAAATACGGGCTGGCAGCCATTCTCGTTTTTGTGGGATTCAAAATGTGTATTTCAGGATTTTATAAAATGCCAACACATTGGTCGTTATTGGTTATCCTGGTTTTGCTTTCCTTGTCTGTAGCTATTTCTTTGATTATTCCTGTTAAAGATAAAGAGTCTAGTGATTCAAATCATTTTCAATAGCAGTAATAATACTTTTTAATTTATTTTCATTGTAACCCACTTCGGTTAAAATTAGTTTTCCTTCCTTGTCTATCACAATATTTCTCGGAATGTATTTTGTTCCAAAAATGGAATAAACTTTCCTGTTGGTATCAGGTGCCATAGGGAAAGTATACTTTTTCTTTTCCCTGAAAGCATTGAGTGTTTCATTGGTTTCTTCTCTTCCGACACATAAAACAACTACATTTTTATCAGATTTATATTTCAACCAGATTTGTTTTTCAAGTTCAGGAAGTTCTTTCATGCAAATTGGGCAAGACAATGCAAAGAAATTCAAAAAAATTGTTTTCCCTTTTAATTCTGAAAGATTTACTTTATTCCCATCGGTTGTAAGCAGTGTAAAGTCAGGCACTTTACTTCCAGGCTGTAAAATTGTCGTGGCCTTTTGGTCTTCAATAGCTGCCAATGAATCAGCATTTGAGTGTTGTGCTATTAATGTGAAATTAATACCTATTAATAGAAACAGATTTGTAAGGCAAGTAGGTTTATCGATTTTCATTTTTCTAATTGTCAATAAGTTATGTATTTTTTCTTCGTAGGAATCAATAAAACAATATTAAATAATATTTCTTACATTTGCCAAAAAACAGACCTGACATGGTATTTAAAGAACAGATACAGGATTTGACTGAGAGGCGGGATGCTTTGAGGAGGCATCTTTGACATTGAAGGAAAACTTATTGAACTCGAAAACGAAGAAGAAAAAACACGTGCGCCTGGATTTTGGGACAATCCAAAGCTTGCTGAAGAGCAAATGAAAAAAGTCAATGCCATTAAAAAATGGACAGGCGATTTTCATAAAATAGAACTTGCCGTTGATGATTTGACTGTAATTTTTGATTTTTATAAAGAAGGAGAAGCCTCTGAAAATGAGCTTGATCAACAATTTGAATCCACCCTAAAACTGGTAGAAGATTTGGAATCAAGGAATATGCTTCGTACACCGGAAGACGCATTGGGTGCCATTATGAAAATAAATTCGGGAGCCGGAGGTACTGAAAGTCTTGACTGGACTTCGATGCTAATGCGTATGTATATACGCTGGGGCGAACAAAACGGTTATAAGGTGAAGGAAGCCTACCGGATGGATGGTGAAATTGTAGGTGTAAGCACGGTTACGCTTGAATTTGAAGGCGATTATGCCTACGGTATGTTAAAAAGCGAAAATGGTGTTCACCGGCTTGTGCGTCTATCCCCATTTGATGCTGCAAATAAGCGACATACCACATTTTCGTCGGTTTATGTTTCGCCTTTGGTAGATGATAGTTTTGAAATTGAAATAAATCCTGCTGATATTAAATGGGAAACGTTCAGATCGAGCGGTGCAGGAGGGCAAAATGTAAATAAAGTAGAAACCGGGGTAAGATTAAGACATGAGCCCACAGGTATTATTATTGAAAATACAGAAACCCGTTCACAGCTTCAAAACAAAGAAAATGCGCTGCGGATTTTAAAATCGAACCTGTACGAAATGGAACTGCGTAAAAGACAGGAAGAACAGGCCAAAATAGAAGGAACCAAGAAAAAAATAGAATGGGGTTCGCAAATCCGTTCGTATGTTATGCATCCATATAAAATGGTGAAGGATTTACGTACAGGCTATGAAACTTCGAATGTTCAGGCTGTGATGGACGGCGATTTAAATGGTTTTATCAAAAGTTACCTGATGGAGTTTGGCGGAAAAGAATAAATTCAATTAAAAAATATGTCTTTTTAATCAAATGGATAGCGGTAACTTATGATTATTAGTTATTTGAAGCATAATTTACCAGAAAATTATTGAAATCCATATAAAAATAACAATTGCGTTAATTCAATTTTCGTTATCTTTCAGACAAAAACCTAAATTTGAAAGAAATGAAAAAACTTTTTTCCTTCCTGACAATATTATTTTTCCACTTACCTTTATTTGCACAACTTACTTACCAGCTCACCGTAGTTGACCAATATCAGAAACCCATGACCAACCTGCCTGTTGTGCTTAAAGAAACGTCGACCCGTGAAAAATTAAACCTGTATACCGATGGTAACGGCGTTGTTAACATTGAACTTACCACAGGCCGTAACTGGACAATGAGCGTAGGTAAAATGTACAATTATAAACTTCTCGAAGTTCCTGAATCGGGCAATAGAAAAACCAAGGAGTTTATGACTTACGACCTTGAGCGTTGGGAAAAAGAAAACAGACCCATGCCTGACCGATCGAAGATAATATTTCAAACGGTAAAACAAAATGTTTTTAATTCAACCAAGTCAACTAAAACTGAATCGGTTGTTGAAGTTATTATTAAAAAAGCGAATAAAGGGCCTCTTGCAAATTTCCCCGTTAACATGACAAATCTGAAGGACAGTATTATTTATACAGGTAAAACAGATGAACAGGGCATTGCCCGCTTTCTCCTTCCAGTAGATAAAGAATATGAGATTGATTTAGACGGAATAGAAAGTTTTTCGGATATGAAAATATTGAGTCCACCAGGCAGGGCCCATTGCAGTTTTACCTACGAACCCACTGAAATCAACGAAACCGACAAGCAGGATACAATCACCCAGGATTTGGCAGGAATAAACAATGGCACTACTGCCCGAATGCTTTATACTATCACTGTTAAATCGTCGCAGGGTAATCCTTTACAAAATGAACCTGTATTTCTGAAAATGGTGGGTTCGAAAAAAGTCTACATAGCCAGGACAAATGATCAGGGTCAGGCTGTATTTCTATTGCCAAAAAAGAAAAAATACCTTATTGACCTTGAATATCAGAAAGATATCAATGTAGTGGATTTATCGCAGGTTTTATCCAGAGGAATCGGTGCCGGCCAAATGTCCATTACCTATAAACCAGATCCCAGGCTGCAATATCCGGAACAATATATACCCACCGTGGAGAGCCTTTTAATTAACGAATTCAATAATTTTCTTACTAAGCAATTTCCAAAACCTGAAAAAGGAAAAGCTTTACGCATGATTGTTAAATGGGGCAATGAAATTATCAACGGAAAATCGAAAGAGGCATTACTAGAAATTGGTTTTACGGCAACGAACGATGAATCGAATGCCTATGGTCCGCCAATTAATATTTCGTTTGTAATGGATAAAAGTGGTTCAATGGCTGGTGATGACCGGATTGAAGAGCTTAAAAAATCACTTGTTCATTTCATTAATTCATTACGGCCAAATGACATTGCATCGCTCATTGTTTATGATTCTCAGGAGGAAATGCTGTTACCGGCTGGAAAGATAGGGGGCCGTACAAATGATTTTGTTGATGCCATTAACCAGGTACAGGCCGGAGGTTATACAAATATGTTAAAGGCAATGATTCTGGGATATGAAGAAATTCTAAAGAATAAAAATCCAAAAGGAACAAACCGGTTAATATTGTTGACAGACGGATGGGATGAAAATGAGCCTAAAGTATTGGCTGATAAATCGAAAGAATATAATGCCAAAGGTATTGAATTATCGGCAATCGGAGTGGGAAGCGACTATAACCAGGCATTATTAAGGATACTTGCCACCCATGGCGGCGGATTGTTTCAACATGTTGGAAATTCTGCTGATTTGCAGGAAACTTTTAAACATGAACTTTCCGGAATGCTTTATCCTGTAGCTAAAGACGTTACAGTTGAAATTTCCTACAACAATAAAATTATTTTCAGGCAATTGTATGGTTTTGAATTTAACCCTCCAAAAAACAACGTGGTTAGAATGAAACTGGATAATGTTTATCCGGGTTTAAACAAACTGGCCCTGGTTAAATTCGATTTGAACAAACCAGACAAGACCATTGAAAATATGCCTGTGATTATAAAAATGACATGGTTTGATTACCGGTTAAATAAAACTGAAACAAGTGAGGAAAAAGCTTACCTTAAATGGGATGAAGCTACCGGAAAGACAGAACTGGTTATGGAAAACGAAGAAAAAAAGCTATATGCCATAGCTATTATGAACCAATCGCTTAAAGTTATGGCCGATGGATTTTCGCAAAACAATTATGTTAAAGCTGAGGATGCTGTGAACCGATGTATTGAACAAATCCAGGAATTGTATCCGGGTGCAAAAGATACTGATGTTGAAAATCTTTACAGAACCCTGAAAGAATATTCAACGATTCTGAAACAATATAAACTTAATAAAATTAAAAAGAAAATAAACTGATATCCAAACTAATCCATACTTTAAGATGAGAAAAATATTAATTTTAACCTGCTTTTTATTTTCGATTAATCTAATGGCACAAACCAAGATGAATAAAGACACAGCCCTTTTAATTATTGATGTTCAGAATTTTTATTACCCAGGGGGTAAATCTGAACTGGTAAATCCCGAACCTGCCGGAGAAAATGCTGCTAAGCTCCTGGATTATTTCAGGAAAAAGGGAATGTTTGTGGTGCATGTAAGACATAATTCTGAACCAGGCGGAGAAATCCACAAGGATGTAAAACCAATTGAAGGTGAAAAAATAATTTCGAAAGATGAAGTAAATTGTTTTAAAAATACTGACCTGCTTGAATTTCTTAAGTCAAAGAATATTAAATGCCTTGTTATTTGCGGCATGCAAACACATATGTGCGTTGAAGCAGCCACCCGAGCAGCCAGCGATTTTGATTATGATTGTATCGTGGTTCACGATGCCTGTGCAACCAAAAATTTAATATTCAACAACAAGGAAGTTAAGGCGGAAGATGTGCACAATTCAACCCTGGCCACTTTGAAATCTTATGCTAAAGTTGTTGATACTGAATCAATTATTGGTAAATAAAATATCAAATAATTAATTACGGCATTAATTTTTTACTTAACTGAGTTTTCCCGTCATTCACGCTTATAATATAAGGACTTTTTACAGGCGGTAGGGCAAATTCATTTTTTAAACCAGGATTTTGTTTTTCGAAAATAATTCTTCCCTGCAGGTCAGTAATTTTTATCAATGTATTTTCCAGAGGCTGCACAATGAAATTAACATATACTTTACCGGCATATGCATAAATTTTGCAATTTTTGTCATAATCTGTCCTTTCAACCGAAGTTAAGCCTTTGTATGTAATTGAATTATCGGTATTTATAGAAGCCAGGTTGTGGTTCCCGGCTAAATCATGCACTACATTAGGCGCAATATCTATCATCAAGGTTTCATTAATATTTACACCTGTTGCCGAAACAGTATATGATTTCCCTGATCCGCTTACATCCAATAAAATAGAAGATGATCCACCATAATTTATTTTATCGGATCCGAATTCAAAAACATCTTCACTAAATTCAACATGGAATTTTAAGGGGAGTGTTTCAGCCGGATCTAATTGACCAGCATCCTGTGTTATCTCAACAGATGGGGTAGAATTATCGAAATGGATTGAATTATTAATAATTAAAGAAGCTGAATTAAAATTTCCAGCTAAGTCTTTACAAATATTTATTGGCACATTGATGGACACATCACCATCATGATCCATTCCTGAAACAGTTACCACGTAACTTTTTCCCGAGCCAACAAGGCTGGGACTACATGACCCGGCAGTGCTCTGAACCTGAATATCTTCAGCCAGAAAGTCTTCCACATCTTCATTAAATGTAATTCTAAAAACTAAATCCGGACCATTGGATGGATTATTTTGAACCGGCCCAAAGTCTATGGTTGCAAAAGGAGCATCTGTATCAACAATAATTTCATTGGACGAATTAATAGAAGCCTGATTGTAATAGTTATTTTCATCTTTTACCTTATTTGCTTCAAGAGTAACTGTAATATTTCCGGGGAGAGCAATTCCTGAAAGATGCAGTGTAAAATCCGTACCACTTCCTTCAATTTCTGAAAAACTATAATTAGAAGTCCCCTCAATGGTTAAATCAGATAAATCAAAATCAACAGGTGCCCGGTTAAAATGTACTTTAAAAAAAGCATCTCCTCCCTGGATAAGCGGATTTTGACCAGGTGCAAGATTAATTTCTACTGTAAATGGTGAATTCTGATAATAAATCTCGTTCGCTGTATTTACAGAAGCCAGATTTCCATTTCCAGCCAAATCAAAAACCAAACCGGATGGTAATGAAACTATTACGGTTCCTTCATGTGCCATACCGGTTACGGAAAGCGTATAAATGTTTAATTGTTGTGAAACTGAGATATTTGTTGCGCCTGCGGTACCACTTAGCTGAATATCAGATGGATTTAAAGATTGAATGGTTTCGGAAAAGGAAATTGTAAATTGGAGTTCCGTAGCAAGACTCGGATTGTCCTGACCAGGAGACAGGTTAATTTCGCAAGAAGGGGCAATATAATCGCAGATTACTGAATTATTGATGTTTACTGATTCTGAATTTAATACTCCTAAATCGTTATGAACCGTATTCTCCGGTATGTTAATTTCAACGGTTCCGCTCCCTGACATTCCCGAAACAGCTACATCATAGTTTTTTCCTGTCCCTGTAATATTTGCCAATGTTGGATTAGCAGTTCCTGAAAGTACTACATCATCAGGCGAGAAATCCACAACATCATCTGAAAATTCGACTTTAAAATGAACTGTACCTGAATTTGTTAGCTGCTGCTGATTAATTGCCAAATCAATGGTAGTTTCAAAGCTCAGTCCGTTAAAAATTACCGAATTGTCAATAATTGTCGTTTCAATATTTGAATTTCCAAAGGAAGTATGAACTTTGTCCTGAGGTAGATTAATTGTAATTTCACCATTAGATGTAAAACTGCTGAGCTGAACAAGGTAATGATTTCCGCTGCCCGACACTGCAATTTGTTCTGCCAGAGCAGTTCCTGTAACTTCTAGGTCAGTAACATCAAAATCAACCACATCCTGGTTAAAATTCACACTTAATAGCACAGGTTCGTGGTCGGTAATATCATTTTGCCCCGGCGCAAGATTTATTTCTAAAGTTAAAGGTAAATTTTGAAAAATAATCTCATTGGCTGTATTTACTGAAGCAAGGTTTCCATTTCCTGCCAAATCAAAAACCAAACCTGATGGTAATGAGACTATTACGGTCCCTTCATGTGTCATACCGGTTACGGAAAGCGTATAAATGTTTAATTGTTGTGAAACTGAGATATTTGTTGCGCCTGCGGTACCACTTAGCTGAATATCAGATGGATTTAAAGATTGAATGGTTTCGGAAAAGGAAATTGTAAATTGGAGTTCCGTAGCAAGACTCGGATTGTCCTGACCAGGAGACAGGTTAATTTCGCACGAAGGGGCAATATAATCGCAGGTTACTGAATTGTTTATGATAACAGGCTCCGCATTCGGTGTGCCAAAAACATTATGAACCGTGTTTGCAGAAATATTGATCTCAACAGTTCCACTTTCGGTCATGCCCGAAACAGCAACGTCAAAAATTTTTCCGCTTCCTGTAATATTTACCTGAGATGGAATTGCTGTTCCTGAAAGTACCACATCATCAGGCGAGAAATCCACAACATCTTCAGTAAAATCAATCTTAAAATGAACGGTATCAGAATTTGTCAATAACTGTTGGTTGGTTTGTAAATCAATGGTTGTCCCAATTCTCAGTCCGGTAAATGTTACAGTATTGTCGATAATTGTAGAAGTATTATTAGAATTTCCCACGGAATTATGTACTTTACCTTGTATGAGATTAATTGAAATTTCTCCATTTGATGTAAAGTTGCTCAACTGTACAAGGTATTCACTACCACTGCCTGACACTGTAATTTGACCTGGCAATGCTTCACCTGAAATTTCAATGTCGGAACTATCAAAATCAATCACATCCTGGTTAAAATTTACACTAAATACCACCGGCTCCTGATCGGTAATATTATTCTGGCCATTACCAAGATTGATTGAAACAGTTAAGTCTCCGCCAATAAAGGCTACCTGCGACATATTAACAGGAGAACTCCCCTGGTAACCGAAACCGTCACCTGTTCCGCCATGATAAGCTTCATTTTGTGCAAACGACTGAATTTCAATTATAAAAAATACAGAAAGTAAAATTAGTTTGCTGGGCATTTTAAGTAACATCATAACTATTAATTAGCGGTTCGAACACAACGAAAACCGGCCCCAATGTTAGGGCCAAAAGGATCTAAAGAAGTGTAATATCTGTCTGAAACTTCCAGAGTGGTACTTGCATCGTTCCAATCGCCTCCTTTGTATCCGGCACCATTCTGAACATAGTTTGCGCCAAAAGTTTCCTTATTTAAGTCTACACCTGGCCAGTCGGTATTTGTGGCATTTCCTTCCCTGCCCGAAGTAAAATCGAGTATTCCATCGCCATGTGTGCCCATAAATTGCCTGCCCCTTCCAACTCCTATGGTGACGCATCTTTCATTCAACATTCCGCTTAATTCCATAATCCCATAATAAGAGGCCCCTGCAGATATTCTGTTAGTGGAAGAAGTTGCGAAGATACCTGTTCTCAGCATAGTTTGTATTGAACCGGGATGAGAACTGGCATGTCCAGTTGTATTAGCATACGCAGCATTTGCTGTTGTTCCGTTTGTAGCTGGATTAAGCATATATTCTGAATCTGTGTTTAAGGTAGCAGTCGAAAATGTATAAATACCTGAATTGATAATGCTTGTAGAATGCCAGGCAAATTCATTTTGTATGGGAATTTCAGGCCCCCTGCAGGCTTTTTCGAATTCCAGTTCAGTCATTGGTCTTAATGCAGCCCAATCCGCATACGCAGTACCATCTAACCAGCTAATATAGCTGCCTCCTAAATTCTGTCCATCGGTAGGCTGGTTATAAAGATTTATATTATTTCCTGCTGTATCCACATTACAGTAAAAAGTAACCGGACTTACTGCATCACCGGAAGTATTTACCGCATAAATCCCGTTTCGCCGTTCAACACCATTTAAATGGCTCATGGCAAAAGGATTGCTAAGAACTACACCTGTTAAGTCCCTGTATACACGCCTGTCTTGTTGGGTTCTTGTTAAGGTGTTTAAAAATGCCGCGTATTGTTCCTGGCTTATTTCATATTTCATGCAATAAAAGGCATGATAGCCGGTTGGAAAATTCGGATTATTCAGAGTTGTATTTCCAAGTGTATCAATCCCGCCATCACCGTCAACAAGTATTCCTGAAGTTTCAAGTGCATTATCGTCAAAATCATTGGTTAATACTTTTAATGTTACCGGGTTTGGTCCGATAAGCGCGTATAAAGGATCCGGATTCACGGCATTTGCATTAAACAATCTTTTATAAGTATCTAATCCATCACCTACGTAAAAATTCCCCTGGTTAACATATACCATTTCAATTCCAAATACCCTGATTTCGATGTTTAAAGAATTATCATCAACGCCATCAACACCATAAAGCCATTTCAACTGAATACTATTCCAACTATTATTGCCAGAACCTGTCTCTGATCGGTAAATGAAAGCACCTTTTCCATCATTTGCGGCATCCACAAAGGCATCAGATGGAGCAACATGGTCGGCATCATTCGAACTAATGGAAGCATGGTTCCATAAACCTCCGTTTACCCTGTATTTTATAAATATCCAGGCAGCATCCCAGTTTGCCGGTGCTGTATTCAATCTCCAGGAGTTTTCCCACGATAAATTAAACTGAACAAAAACAGAATGATTTACTGTATTTTTATTCGTAAGAGTAATACCCGAAACCTGCAGGTTATTCGCGTAAGACAGCTGAACAAAAAATGTGAGATACAGAATCCAGGATGTTATTTTAAAGTCAAGTAATTTCATGATAAAACCAGCTTAGGAATTGAACTCAAAATTATTCAATTTATTGATTTAGCTTTTTAAATTTGAGGAATTGGATTATTCCGTTGATAGTTTTACTATGGAGTTGTATATCCTATCAATAAAATAGAAAAGATTATTTCACTTAATTAATTTTCAAAAATACTCAGGCTACAATTGATTTAGAGCTTTTTTCAATTTTAATGCCCAACAAACTTTTAATTGATGAAAAAATTGATTCTTCATCATAGCCACATTCACGGTATAGTTCCTGCTGAGTTCCCTGTTCAATAAATTTATCTGGCACGCCAAGTCTTTTTACTTTCGTACCGTAATTATTATCATTAATAAATTCAAGAACTGCACTTCCAAAACCACCCATTATTGTGCCGTCTTCAATAGTTATAATCTGCGAGAAACGCTTACAAACCTGATGAAGAAGTTCTTCGTCAATAGGTTTAACAAATCTCATATCGTAATGGGCAATACTGATTTCTTCATTTTCAAGTCTGTTATAAATATTGGATACAAGGTTTCCAATTGCTCCAATACTCAGGATAGCGATGTCGCTTCCTTCTTTAAGCACTCTGCCTTTACCAACAGGTATTTCTTTAAACGGTGTTTTCCACTCTGTCATTATACCGCTTCCTCTCGGGTAACGAATTGCAAATGGACCTTTATCAGGGAGTTGCGCAGTAAACATAAGATTTCTGAGTTCTTCCTCGTCTTTGGGAGCGGATACGACTAAATTAGGTATACATCGCATGTAAGCCAAATCGAAAGTTCCATGATGAGTGGCACCATCGGCGCCAACAACACCTCCTCTGTCCATACAAAAAACAACATTCAGCTTTTGCAGGGCTACATCATGAATTACCTGATCATAAGCCCTTTGCATAAATGAAGAATATATATTACAAAATGGCATCATTCCATCGGCAGCTAAACCTGCGGAAAAAGTTACAGCATGTTGTTCTGCAATTCCAACATCAAAAGCCCTGTTGGGCATTTTTTCCATCATAATATTTAAAGAACATCCCGAAGGCATAGCAGGGGTTATTCCAACGATTTTAGGATTTAGTTCTGCCAATTCAACCAATGTATGTCCGAAAACCTCCTGGAAATTGGGTGGTTGCTTTTTGTCCGACTTAACTTTTAATATCTCTCCTGTTGTTTTATCAAATAAGCCGGGTGCGTGCCATTTGGTTTGGTCAATTTCAGCAAGCCTGAAGCCCTTTCCCTTAACTGTGAGGCAATGTAGTAACTTAGGACCCGGAATATTTTTCAAATCATTTAAAACATGTACAAGATGTTTTACATCATGACCGTCAACAGGACCGAAATACCTGAAATTCAAAGCTTCGAAAAGATTGCTTTGTTTAAGTATTATCGATTTTATACCATTTTCAATTTTTTGGATAAACGATTGCGTATTCGGACCGAATTTTTTTAGTTTTCCGAGTAGGTTCCAAACCTCATCTTTTACTTTATTATAAGTTTTAGAAGTGGTAATATCAAGCAGGTATTCGTTAAGCGCACCAACATTAGGGTCAATTGACATGTGGTTATCGTTCAGAATAACAAGCAGGTTGGAATGTTCTATACCGGCGTTGTTTAAACCTTCAAATGCAAGTCCAGCTGTCATGGATCCATCACCGATTACAGCCACAATATTTCGGTCGGTTTCACCCTTTTGTTTTGCAGCCATAGCCATTCCAAGTGCTGCAGAGATTGATGTTGACGAATGTCCAACCCCAAATGCATCGTATTCGCTTTCAAAACGATTTGGAAAACCACTTATTCCTTTAAATTTACGATTGGTGTGAAACCTGTCTTTTCGTCCGGTTAGAATTTTATGTCCATAAGCCTGGTGACCCACGTCCCACACAATCCTGTCGTAAGGCGTATTAAAAACATAGTGAAGCGCCACCGTAAGTTCAACTACACCCAGGCTGGCACCAAAATGCCCTGGGTTTGCCGATACAACATCAATGATAAACTGCCGTAATTCATTGCTTAGCTGGGGCAATTCTTCGGGGGCCAGCTTTTTTAAGTCCGAAGGATAAATTATCGATTTCAGTAACTCCACATGTTCCCGTTCCATCTTGTAATAATTTAAAATATAACAATATTGCCCTAATATTGTTCGGCAAAGATATGAATTTAAAATAGTTTAAAAATTTATTTGATTATAATTAGTTTTCATTCCTTAAGCCCGAAAGGATGAAAAAAGCCGGTTTTTTTTATTATTTTAGCTGATAATTTAATTTATATGAAATGATTCAATCTGTTCTTGACAATGATTTATATAAATTTACCATGCAAAATGCGGTAATTAAACTTTTCCCCAGGGCAAAGGCGAGGTACCAGTTTATTAACCGTGGTAAAACAAAATTTCCGGATGGATTTTCTGAAACTCTGCGCAAGGAAATTGCAAAAATGGGTGAACTTTCGTTAACCCTTGAAGAAAAAGAATATTTAGACCGCAAATGTTATTACCTTGATCCTACCTATCTTGATTTTTTAATGGGGTATAAATTTGACCAAAGTGAAGTAGGCGTTATTCAAAAAGGGGATGAACTACATGTTTCAATTGAAGGGTACTGGTACCGCACCATTTTATGGGAAGTACCTTTAATGGCGCTGATTTCAGAATTATATTTTAAAATGACAGGGCAACCCACCTACCACGAATCGAAAATAACCGATTTGGCTAAAGATAAAGCCGGAAGGTTTAACTTGTTGGGCGTAACTGTGGCCGATTTTGGTACCAGGCGCAGATATTCATTTCAAAACCACGATAGGATTGTTAATGCTTTGAAAACTTATGGAAGGCCCTCGTTTGTTGGCACCAGCAATGTTTATCTGGCAATGAAGTACGATGTAACTCCTATCGGTACACATGCCCATGAATGGTTCATGTTTCACGGGGCTGAATTTGGATATAAAATGGCAAATAAACTTGCGCTGGACAACTGGATAAGCGTTTACAGGGGTGATTTGGGAATAGCCCTTTCAGATACATATACTTCTGATGTTTTTTTTAAGTCGTTTGATGCAAAATTTGCAAAACTGTTTGATGGAGTAAGACAGGATTCAGGCGATCCGATAGAATTTGCCCAAAAAACCATTGACCATTACCAAAAACTTCGTATCGATCCACTATCGAAAACTATAATATTTTCTGACGGATTAAATCCGGCAAATGTGGAAGAAATTGCAAATTATTGCCGGAATAAGGTTAAAATTTCGTTTGGAATCGGTACAAATTTCACGAATGATGTTGGTGTTGCGCCTTTAAATATGGTAATCAAAATGATTGAAGCAAAAGCTGAAAACCAGGACTGGATTCCAACCATAAAACTTTCTGATAATCCTGGTAAACACACGGGTGACGAAGAATCAATTAAACTCTGCAAAGGTATTTTAAACATAAGGTAAACTAAAACTTCTCTGGAAAATCAGTTTGAACCGAAATAGTATTAAAAATGGAATTATGGAAATTTATCGCTCAAAAACTTGAATCGGAAAATAATATCATGCTTCTTGTTGTGATAGAAAGCAATGGCAGCAGTCCGGGAAGGCAAGGATTTAAAATGGCTGTTACCGATAAAAAAGAACTGGCTGGCTCGGTTGGTGGTGGAATTATGGAGTTTGATATTGTTGAACTGGCATATACCATGCTTCAACTTGGTAAATCGGGTACCTTTATTAAAAAACAGGTGCATAAAACCAATTCGGTTGAAAATACAGCACGAATGATGTGCTCTGGTGACCAAACTATCGCTATGACAGTTTTGGATAAAAACAAAAAAGACCTTATTCATCAAATCCTCAATTCTATTGAAAATCCCAAACCAGGAATTTTAAAACTTTCGCCCAAAGGCCTCAGTTTTCAGCCAGGAATATCCCAGCAAAAAGCTATTATTGCTGAAATACACAACGAAGCAAACTGGGAGTACAGGGAATTGCTCAACTTAAAAAACCTGATTTGTATTATTGGTGCCGGTCATGTTAGTCTTGCTTTATCTAAAATAATGAAAGATCTTGACTTTAATGTTGAAGTTTTTGACGACAGGAACGAGATTACTACACTGGAAAACAACAAGTTTGCAGATAAAAAATACAAGGTAGATTATAACGAAATTGACAAGTTTATTCCACAGGGCGAAAATGTTTATGTGGTAATTATGACCTTTGAACATCAATCAGACCAGGATGTTCTTGTTAAACTGGCAGACAAGAAATTCAAATACCTGGGTTTAATGGGCAGTGTTTCAAAAATTTCGGCCATTTATGAAAATACGGGTATAGACAAAAAATTAAAAGATTTTAAACACCTGCATGCACCTGTTGGTATTCCAATTCATAGTAAAACGCCTGTTGAAATTGCCGTAAGTATTGCCGGGGAAATCATAAAGGTAAAAAACTCGATGGAGTAAAGTTTAATTTAAAACCAATATTTTATTAAGTCTTTCCTGGTTTGTTTTGTCCAGATTTCCTGTTCTTGATTTCAGGTAAAAAATATCATTTTCCTTACTTACTTTTAAATATTTCTTCATATTCCTGAACATGCTTCCCGTTGCAATTTTATAAGTAGTAAAAAGTACAATTCTTTTATTATCAATGTTTTTTAAATTGCAAGCAAATGTTTTCCATTCTTTATCAGGTTTTTGAAGAATAATAAAAGCCCCGCTTGTCCAGCAGCCAAGAAATAAAATATCAGCCATACCAATTGATTCATAATCAGCATTTTCTACAGAAAAGACTTTCACATTAAACCCTGCAGGGTTGAAAAAACCGGCAATTGACTTTGCAAACCTTTTGGTTGTGCCAGTTTTGCTCTGGTATACTATACATATATGTTTCATGGCTGTTTTATTAGAATACAAATTATTAATATTTGAGGATGGAAAAAACAGATTTACAAAAACTTATCGAATCATTAAACATACTGAATGTCTGTCATTTACAATTACAAACTATTGATAAGTGTCAGTTTCGGCCACCAGTTCAATTAGGTTGCCTTCCGGATCAATTACCACACTTTCGTAATAACCATCGCCGGTAACCCTGGGCCAACCGGAAACTGAATAACCATCACCTGATATTTTATGTGTCAGCGCATCAACATCATGGCGTGAACCCACACAAATGGCAAAATGTGCCAACCCTGCCACAGTGTCTCCGTTTGTAATACTTTTTAATTCAGGTTTTGTCATTAATTCAATTTTGACACCATTGTTAAAACCAAGAAAATAAGATTTAAAATTTTTCTGATGATTCACATATATTTCTGAAGAAGTACAATTGAAATAATGTAAATAAAACTTTTTTAAAGTTTCAATGTCCCTTGCCCAGATGGCCACGTGAACTATTTTCATATTTTTTTTCTTAAATCAAATGGCTGATTGTTTGTTCATTTCTAAAAGCCTGTCCATAAATTCGCGCGAATTGACCAGGCGTGGAACCTTGTTTTGCCCACCCAATCTTCCTCTTTCTTTCATCCAGTTGTAAAACAAACCTTCGCGTGCTACTACAATTGTAGGAAAGCCAAGCGAAATATTTTTATACCTTTTTGCTTCGTAATCAGAATTGACGGCTTTTAATGAATTATCCAAAATTTCGGCAAATAAATCAATGCTTTGTGGCATTTTCGAAAACTCAAACAGCCATTGGTGCCCTCCATTACGCTTTTCGTTCATATAAATAGGCGCGGCAGTATATTCCCTAATTTCAGCGCCGGTTCTTTCACAGGCCACTTTTAAGGCAGTTTCGGCATTTTCGATAATAAGTTCTTCGCCAAAAGCATTAATAAAATGTTTTGTACGTCCGGTAATCTTTATTCTATGTGGATATTTTGAAGTAAATTTGACCGTATCGCCAATCAGGTATCGCCATAATCCGCCATTTGTACTGATAACCATTGCATAATTCTTATCCAGTTCCACCTCATCAATACTCAACGCATACGGATACTCAGTGCCTAAATTTTCAACAGGGACAAATTCATAATAAATACCATAATCGAGCATTAAAAGCATGCTATCGTTCCCCGGTAAATCCTGGATGGCAAAAAAGCCTTCAGAAGCATTATAAGTTTCTAGGTAATTGAGTTTTTCAGCGTTGGTTAAATGATTAAATTGTTCACGGTAAGGTGTAAAACTAACCCCGCCGTGAATAAATAGTTCAAGGTTGGGCCATACTTCATGTAAATTGGATTTACCGGTTATTTCAAGAATTCTTTTTATCAAAACCAAAGTCCAGGAAGGAACTCCGGAGATATTGGTCACATTTTCTGAAATGGTATTTTTAGCCATTAATTCTATCTTTTCTTCCCACTCTTCCATCAATGCTATTTTCTTTTCGGGTGTCCGGAACAACTGAAACCAGATTGGCAAATTTTCGAGTAAAACAGCCGACAAATCTCCGTAATAAATCTGGTTATCGTATTTATTTATTTGTTGACTACCACCAATAATAAGTGCTTTTCCTTTAAAAACACTTTGCCCTGGAAAATTTGTTGTGTATAAGGCAACTACATCTTTACCTCCCCTAAAATGACAGCTTTCGAGTGATTCCTTGCTTACCGGGATGTATTTACTTTTATCGGCAGTTGTGCCCGACGATTTGGCAAACCATTTTATTTCGGTAGGCCATAAAATATTCTGTTCGCCCTGCCTTATTTTTTCTATAAAGGGCATAAAGCCCGGATAAGGCTGAACCGGGACATTTTGTCTGAACTTTTCACCATTGTCAATTGAACCATAGTCGTATTTCTTTCCCCATTCTGTATTTTTAGCAGTTTTTACAAGGTTTAATAATTGTTCGTTTTGTACATCTCCGGGATATTTCTTAAACAATTCTATCTGGTTCATCCGTTTAATGTTGGCCCACGAAATAATAGAATGAATAAATGTCATTGGTCAGGTTTTGTTATTTGAGCATCCTCAAAAATAATAATTCTTTTCACTTTTATATCTTTATTCCCGGTCTAATATTTAATTTTCTGATTTTATGCAGTTTAAATCAATTGTCATTATAAATTTCGCAAAGTATTCATTACAAATTAAAACTTTATACTTAATTTTACAATCTTAACCAAAAAACTGATTTATCCTGATTTAAGGCATTTATAGCTAAATTTGAATGCTTAAGCGAGATAACAAATAATTTTTACCATGGATGTTAATGTTGACCTGCAGTTAAGTATATTTGATTTTTTAATTTCGGGGGCTTTGGTATGGGGAATCTACAAAGGTTTTGTACAGGGTTTTATTGTTCATGCTATCGCACTGCTTGTATTACTGGCCGGTGTTTTTATTTCAGCAAAACTGGCAATGGGTTTCTACAACCTGTTGATAGATAAATCGACAGTACAATTGAAAAACCTTCCTGTTATTGCATTTTCATTAATGTATGCACTTGTTTTGTATGGAACCAACTACACTGCAATTAAAGTTCAAAAGCAGGTTACGCCGGTTCAGCTTAATATTTACACCAAGCTTTTAGGTTCCTTTTTTGGTGCCCTCAAATACCTTTTCATTTCAAGTATTTTTTTAATTTTTGTTGACAGAATTGACAGGAGTTTTAAAATACGTACCGAAATAGAAAGGCAAAGAACAATTATGTACAGGCCTGTACTTAAATTTGCCCCTACAGTTATGCCCATATTAAATTTTGATATTAGGCAGGCCGTACCACTTGAACTTGAAGATGTTACCATTGAACCTGAAGACGTTACTCCATAGGGCAAAAAATCAACTTTTTGTTTTTTAGCGGTTGAAAATATTATATTTATATATTTGCGCCTTAAATTAAGGTGTAAGACTGTTTTTTTATGAGAAATTATATTGAAGAAATGAAGTGGAGGGGCATGTTTCATGATATGATGCCCGGAACAGAAGAACAATTGCTTAAAGAACCCACAACTGCTTATCTGGGGATTGATCCCACAGCCGATTCGCTTCACATTGGCCATTTAACGGGCGTAATGATGCTTAAACTTTTCCAGGATTGTGGCCATAAACCTGTTGCACTTGTAGGAGGCGCTACAGGTATGATCGGCGACCCATCGGGAAAATCGCAGGAACGAAACCTGCTCGATGAACCTACTCTCAGGCACAACCAGGATTGTATTAAAAAACAACTTGAAAAATTCATTGATTTCTCAGGTAATGGCCCTACTTCTGCCGAAATGGTTAACAATTACGACTGGATGAAAAATTACAGTTTCCTTGATTTTATCAGAGATATTGGTAAATCAATAACTGTTAACTATATGATTGCCAAAGATTCGGTAAAATCACGGATGAACCGCGATGGCGACAATGACGATGCGGAGGGTATTTCATTTACTGAATTTACATACCAACTGGTACAGGGCTATGATTTTTTACACCTTTACAGGGAAAAAAACTGCAAACTGCAGGTTGGTGGCTCCGATCAGTGGGGAAATATTACTACTGGCACAGAACTTATAAGGCGTAAAGAAGGAGGTAAAGCTTTTGCACTTACATGGCCCCTGCTAACCAAAGCCGATGGGGGAAAATTTGGCAAAACCGAAAAAGGTAATGTCTGGCTCGACCCAAAACGAACCACACCTTACGAATATTACCAGTTCTGGCTTAACAGTTCTGACGAAGATGCTGAACGCTTCATTAAAATTTTTACTCTTTTAACCAAAGAAGAAGTGACCAATCTGGTTGAAGAACATAAAAAAGCCCCACATTTAAGATTACTTCAGAAAGAACTTGCCCGGAGAGTAACTATTATGACACATTCGGAAAAAGATTACCTAACGGCCGTGGACGCTTCGGAAATACTTTTTGGCAACGGAACCAGGGAAACCCTTTCAAATCTTGATGATGATACTTTTTACTCGGTTTTTAAGGGAGTACCTCAGTTTACAATAGATAAAAACCTGATTAACAGCGGAATCCCAATTCTGGATCTTTTAGCCGAACAAACCAAAATTTTTCCTTCGAAAGGAGAAATTCGAAGGCTGATGAAAGACAATGGATTAAACATTAACCAGGAAAAAATAGTAGATCCCGAAAAAATTATAAATACCTCTGATTTGATTAATAATAAATTCATTCTGGTTAGAAAGGGAAAGAAAAATTATTCGCTAATCACCATACAATAATAGTAAAATGCAGGATCAGAACCAATTCAACACAATCGAACTCTTTAAATTCCTGATAAGAAATTTTAAGGCCCTTTTAATTCTTACTTTATCAGGTGCGATTGTTTCAATAATTGTTTCATTACTTATAACTCCAAAATTCAAATCGGTGGTGGTTATTTTTGCAGCATCAACCAGTTCGGTTTCCAAAGCACTGCTTACCGATATGTCAATGACCCCTAAAGATATTCTTAAATTCGGTGAAGAAGAAGAAACTGAACAACTACTGCAAATACTTCATTCTGATGAAATTACTGCAAGGATTATAAAAAAACATGATCTATTAAATCATTATGAAATTGACAGCAGTTCAAAATACTTTAAATCTGAATTGCTTGATGAATATTACAGCAATATTTCATTTCGGAAAACTGAATTCCAGGCCATTGAAATTAAAGTTATGGACACCAAACCTGAATATGCTGCTGCTATTGCCAATGACATTGCTGCCCTGCTCGATTCGGTTTATAATAAAATTCAAAAAGACAGGGCTTATAAAGCGCTTAAAATTGTTGAAACTGTTTATGCCGACCAGCGAATTTATGTGGACATACTTAAAGATTCCATTAATTCCTCTGTCAACGCAAACAACAAATTAAATAGCGCACTTGCCAAACAGCTCGATGAAGAGATTTTACAACTGAGTTTGTTAAAATCTAAATTAAATGAAGCTAAAGTAGACGCTTACCAGGATTTGCCACATAAATATATAGTAAATCCTGCCCAGGTTTCTGAGCGGAAATCTTATCCCGTAAGGTGGTTGATTGTTGTAATTTCAACAATTTCAACTTTTGTATTTGGTATTTTCTTTTTATTGATTCTTGAACGACTCCAATCTATACGAAAAGAGCTATCGGCTGATCTACCAGGAAAATTAAATTGAAATACAACTTCAATAAATTGACAGGAAATAGTTTACCCAAACAATTTGTTGCGGGCTCAGTTGCTTTTATTTTATTGATACCAGTTGGAATTTATTTCGGGAATTATATTTTTTCCATAGTTGCCCTTCTTTTTTTTATATTTTATTTTTTACTCACCGGCTACGATAAACTTTACTATTTCATTGTCGTTTCAACCCCTTTATCTATTGGCCTCGATGAAATCTTTAAAAATCTTTCATTCAATATTTCTCTTCCATCTGAAATATTGATGATACTGCTTCTGTTTGTTTTAATTGTACAACTCTTAAGCAAAAGATTGTTTAGCCCTAAAATATTTCTGCATCCTATTAGTATAGCGGTTTTGATTTATTTATTCTGGATTTTTATTACAAGTTTAACGAGTTCAATGCCTTTGGTTTCATTAAAATTTCTAATTGCCAGACTATGGTTTGTATTGCCCTTGTTCTTTTTCCCCATATTACTTTTTAAAAGACAAAAAAATATCCAGCTTTTTTTTGGTTTGTATATCGCAGCTTTTTCAATTGTAATTATTTATTCCATAAAAAAACACCTTGCATTTGGATTATTTGACAAGCAAGCTTCTCATTTTGTAATGCAGCCTTTTTACAACGATCATACTTCGTATGGGGCCATTTTGGCTATGTATATTCCCATTCTTGCCGGATTAATGTTTATTAAAAACTTAACCACTTTCCGCAAAACGATAATTCTTTTGTTACTGGTTTTATTTTCACTTGCCCTCTTGCTTTCGTATACCAGAGCAGCATGGATAAGTATTGTAGCCGTTTTTATGCTGGCTATTCTGATTTGGTTGAAACTAAAACTGCGGTATATATTTTTAATGTCAGCCGTGGCAATTTCACTTCTTTTTGTTTACCGATCAGAAATTATTGATAAATTAAACAAAAACAAACAGGATTCATCTGCTGAAATAAGCGAACATATAAAATCCATTTCAAACATTGCTACCGATGCCTCAAACCTTGAAAGGATAAACCGATGGAATGCTGCCTTGAAAATGTTCAGGGAAAGACCTGTTTTTGGTTGGGGGCCAGGCACATACATGTTTCAATACGCACCTTTTCAAATGGCAAAAGATAAAACAATTATCAGTACTAATTTCGGAACCGCAGGGAATGCGCATAGCGAGTACATTGGGCCTTTAGTAGAACAAGGAATTCCGGGACTTTTCAGCATTCTTCTTTTGGTTGGCACAATAATTTACACTGCATTAAAAGTTTATTATTCAGCCAACAACAACCAGGTAAAAATTCTATCCTTTATTGGCCTGTTATCATTAAGCACCTACTTTATACACGGCTTACTGAATAATTTTCTCGACACCGACAAAGCAGCTGTCCCTTTCTGGGGAATTATTGCCATGCTTGTTTCTTTAGACATTTACCAATTGGATGAAAATAAAAATCCTCAGCCTGGGGAAGCTGAGGAAAGGTAAATTCAATATTCATTCGGTAACTTTATGAAAAAGGAAGAATATAGAACACAACAAAGTTATTAAAAATTTCAATCCGAAGGGCTATAATTAGCACCTATTTTTAAATGATCTTAAAATAACTGCAAGTTACTGATATTTAATATTATAAATATTAAAATCTTATCCTCCCCGGCTTTTAATTGTTCATTATTGAACATTTTATGTTCCAAATCGAACAACATTTTCGCAGTTTTTGCATAAACAAATGAATTTATCTTACTGATTTACTGACATTTAATTATTATGGCATGCAAGTTGGAATTTACACCCCATAAAATAACATATTAACAAGGGGATTCCAAAATTCTGGAAGAAGGGTAAATACAATATCCGGTAACTTTAGAAAATGGAAATAATTCTTCAGGTATTGATAAATTTAGGTTAACAATTAATACATAACGAACAAATTTCTATCTTTATTTACCCTCCCCTTTTTCTTCTTCCCATTAAAATTATAATTCCGTATTCAATGTCTTTTAGTTAGTAAAACAGTTTATTTCAATTAATAATTAATGTAGCTTAGTGTATTGGGGATTATGCGGCCCTATTTTTTGCCACCAAAACACTAAAACACCAAGTTTCCACCAAAAATTTCTTAACTAAACGGCATTGATTCCGTATTTGCTTTTAAATAAAGATCCTGGTATTTACGGGCAATTATATTTTGAGTATAGTTCATTTCCACTTTTTCGATGCACTTTTTTGATAAAAGAGCAGGTTGTTCATGTTCCAGAATAAATTTAATACCGCAGGCAAGGTCGTGGGCCGATTTATAATCTGCAAGGTAACCATTTGCCATATGATCGACCATTTCCGGAATTCCCCCGGTGTTAAATGCCACAACCGGTGTTCCGCACGCCATCGACTCCATAATGGTGTTTGGTAAATTATCTTCCAGCGAAGGCAAAACAAAAATATCTGCAACATTATAAACTTTAGCGATTTTTTCATTTTCGCTTATCAGACCTAAAATTGTGGATTGAAATTTAATCTTGTTTTGAATTGTTTCACCCGATTTTCCGAATATTACCACATGTATATTATCCAAAAGGGCAGCATTGCCTACCAATATGATATCCAGGGCCTCAAGGAGAAAGTCTATCCCTTTTCTTTTATCTGTTGCATTTGCAGAACCAAACAATATAATCTTCCTATTGACGGGCAAACCAAGTTCTTTCCTTATTTCCAGCTTATTCCCAGCATAAAAAATCCTGGTATCAATCGGATTAGCAATAGTTTTCACCTCGCAGCCTTTTAACAAAGAACTTTCCATTGCCTTTTGGGCCAGCCAGTTGCTGCAAGCCACGTATTTTATGTTTGCATCTTTTAATATTTTCTTCTTCTTTTTCAATATTCTCGAAGACAAATCATTGGTTGCAGGCTTATTAAGTAATTTACAATTGCCACAGTTATTTCTATAATTTATACAGTCGCCACTGTAATGGCATCCGCCTGTAAATGCCCACATGTCATGCATTGTCCACACTATCGTTTTTTGCAGGTTTACCAGCTTTCGTAAACCATTAATTGACAAATAACCCTGGTTAAACCAGTGCAGATGAATCACATCCGCTTCTTTCACCCATTGATTTTCAACAATATTTTCTCCTGCTATAGCTGGGGAAAAGGCAAAACGTAAAGATTTTGACTTTTCAAACCAAAAGAAATACAACCGTTCTATAACAAACAGAACAAAGTTCCATTTCTTTTTAAAAAAGGAATTGCCGGTATGAATTACATTTGGATCTGTCGATTTCTTTTCCTGCACCAGCATCTTTACTTCAACCCCTGAATTCTGAAGGGCATCAGTAAGTCGTTTTGCTGCAATGGCTGCTCCGCCGGTAGAATCTGACTTATTAATTATCAGGACTTTCATTGAATATCATTTCTTTTCGGCTAAAATAACATTATTAAAATAAAGGCTTTTGTTGACGGGTAAAACATGGCTCACCAGAAAACCAACAACTATAAACGGAGAAATAAAAAACAAATTCAAAAAAAGATTCAGGAATTTTTTCTTAGTTGCAATTAATTCATAAATATATAACGGTACAAATTGTGCAACCACTTCGGCAAAATGACCGGCTTTGGTAATTGATGCTACCTTAAATCCATGTTTTTCAAGAAGATAAATTATACCAAAAGAGGTATACCGTGCAAAATCATTGGGTATTTCATGTTCATTCCATGCAAAAGGAAGGCTGATTAATAATTTCCCGTTTTTTTTTAAAACCCGGCTAATTTCATCCAGTGAATTATCAAGTTCAAAAATATGCTCGAAAACTTCGGAAGAAAATACGGAATCAAAAACCTCATTACCAAAAGGAATGGTTTTTCCATCGTAATAAAAATCAATATCTTCCTTTTCATGCGAATGGCCTTCATTTTCAATATCAAGTCCGATGTACTCAACAGCATTCACAAACAAGCTTTTATAAGGTTTTGATCCACAGCCAAAATCAAGTACTTTACCTGAAAGTTTGGGTGCTTCTGTTTTTAGGCATTTATACAGATTGCGGCGGATGATGAAAAAAGGATTAATAAACAGGCTAAAAAAGTTTGGATTGAAAAGTTGTTTCCTGTAAATATTATATATCGTCATTTCTATTTTTTTAAATTTTAACAAAATTAATCCAAATCAATTATTATCGAAAAACTAAAAAACATTCACCGATTTATTTACCCGTTTTACCGATTTAGAGTTTGAGCTGTGCAGCTATATTCTTAGCTTTGATTCGAATTTAACCTATAAAAAAAATCAAGATGAAAGAGTGTAGTCATAATCACAGGGAATTAAAAAAAGAAAATAAAACTTTCATGGGCTTGATAATTCTATTCATCGGTTTCGTGTTATTGGGTCGGAACCTTGATTTCATCCCATTTTCCTTCACCCATGTATTTTTTTCGTGGCCCATGTTTCTCATTGGTCTTGGGCTGCTTATGATAGCCGGAAAAGGAAAATCTTTAGGAGGATTGTTTCTTATAGGAACCGGTGGTCTTTTTCTTTGGGACAGGCTTAGCCCGTTTACATCATTTCAATGGAAAATTGCATGGCCTATGTTGTTTATCTTTGTTGGGGCAATGCTTGTTATTTCTTATTTAACCAAATCATTTAAGGAATTAAGCAAACCTGAACAAAAAAAGCCGGCAGCAAAACACAAAAAAACGGATTACAGGAATGTTGAATTTGATATTGACAAGATTGAACCAATTGAATAAAAGTTTTGAGTTTCGAGTTTGAAGTTTAGAGTTTAAAGTTTCGAGTTTGAAGTTTAGAGTTTAGAGTTTAGAGTTTAGAGTTTGTAATTTATTTAATGCTAATTATAATTTTATTTAAAGATGAAAAGACTGGATGACGAGTTTGATGAAATGCCTGAAAACAATCCGGTGCGGCATGATAAAAGGCTTGGGCTGGGTATAGTCTTTATTTTTATAGGACTGATATTTGTTTTGAGCAATATAGGATTAATCCCAAATTTATTAAAAGGATTGTTTTTTTCGTGGCAAATGATTCTAATTGTGATAGGATTGTTTTCGGTTGCAAGCAATAAAAATAAAACGCCCGGTATGGTGATGATTATAATAGGAGTGCTGTTTTTTATGCCCGGATTACTAGGTTTTGCTGAAATGGGACTAATCAGGTTATGGCCACTTGCCCTGGTAGCCCTGGGTGCCTATATTCTGTTCAGGCAAAAGGAAATACCCGGAAAAGAAGATTATAAAGGTTATGATTTGAAAGATACCGATGCTGATATTATTGATGATTTGAATATATTTGGAGGGAGCAACAGGAATATAATCACTCAAAATTTCAAAGGAGGAAGGGTTACCTGTGTATTTGGTGGTGCCGACTATAACTTTACCAGGGCAGGTATGGCTCAAAATGTTGCGGTACTTGATGTTTTGACCATTTTCGGAGGAACCAAGGTGGTAGTGCCATCAGATTGGGCAGTTACCATTGATGTGGTTTCGATATTCGGTGGATTTGCAGATAAAAGACATTTGGCAAACCATACAAATTTAACCCCTCAAAACAAACTGGTAATCAAAGGTTTTACTATCTTTGGAGGAGGAGAAGTTAAAAACATTTAACTATCATTATTTTGAATTTCAATTCCTTAATGAATACAACCGAAACAAGTCAGCGCTTAAACCTGTACATCTATCTGACGGCCTGGATTATAATTGGTTTAACCGAAGCTTTTATCCTGCACTATTTTTATAGTCTTCCCAGCTTTTTTGCATTGGCCGATAGTGCAATTTTTATTGGAATATTTGCTTTACTCAGTTTGTCAATCTGGTATATAGTTAAGTATACCGATTTCTCAAAATCAAGGGTTCTGGTTTTTATTCTTAACCATTTTTTTTCGATGGTTTTCCTTATTGGAATCTGGCTGGCCATCAGCTTTTTTATCAGCTATTCCCTGTTAAATAATCCGGAATACGAGTCTTTTCTTAACCAATCTGTTGCATGGAGGGTTATATTGGGAGTATTTTTTTATACTTTAATTTCATTGGTTTATTATTTAATTGTTTTTTATACAAATATACAGAATAAACTAAAAGCAGAAGCGGAATTACGGGCATTAATCAAAGAAGCAGAATTAAACAGTCTTAAAAACCAGATAAACCCGCACTTTCTATTTAACAGTTTAAATTCTATAAGTTCCCTTACCATCACCAATCCTGAAAAGGCGCGCGAAATGCTTGTAAAGCTTTCTGAACTTATGCGCTATTCGTTAAAAACCAATCATAACGACCATTCTACGCTTATTGTAGAACTCGAAAACATTGAAAAATACCTTTCGCTCGAAAAAATACGCTTTGGTGACAAACTGGTTTATGAAAAAGATATTGATGGAAAGTGTAATACAATGCTTATTCCCAATATGTTACTTCAACCTTTGTTCGAAAATGCCATTAAGCATGGAATATACGAAAGTACAGAATCGGTTACCATAAAAGTGAAATGCAGGGCCATTAATAATTTACTTCAGATTGTTATTGAAAACAATTTCGATCCGGAAGGAAAATCGCATAAAGGAGAAGGAATTGGACTTTCTAACATTAAAAAAAGGCTTACTATTTTATATAAAATCCCCAATTTATTAACAATTGAAAAAAGAGAAAATCTTTTCGTTGCCAAATTGCTGATACCTCAAAAATAATAATCATGGAAAGAAAACTCAGAACCATTATAGTTGAAGATGAATTACTTGCTGTAGATTTAATGAAGTTTTATCTTAAAGAAATTGAAAATATTGAAGTGATAGAAGTATGCCATGACGGGTTTACAGGCTTAAAGGCCATAAATGATTTAAAACCCGATTTGGTTTTTCTTGATATTCAAATGCCAAAATTAACTGGTTTTGAAATGATAGAATTGCTGGACCATAAGCCTGTATTGGTTTTTACAACAGCTTATGACGAGTTTGCCATTAAAGCCTTCGAGGTAAATGCCATTGATTACCTGCTTAAACCTTTTTCGGCAGAAAGATTGCAACAGGCAATAAATAAGGTTTTTAATTCTCTTGAAAATGCTGACGAACCAAGACCCGATTACAATAAACTAACCGAATACAATGCCAGTAAACCCGGTGAATTTCTTAAAAGAATTGTTGTAAAAACCGGACATAAAATAAAATTCATTTCTACAGATGAAATCGTTTACCTTGAAGCAGAAGACGATTATGTAATGATATACACCAAAGACGCGCGGTACATCAAACAGGCCACCATGAAATTTTTTGAGTCGGGTTTGGATCAGGATAAATTTGTCAGATTACACCGGTCGTATATTGCCAATGTTGATGAAATAAAACAAATTGAACCTTACGAAAAGGAAAGTTATATTGCCATTTTAAAAAATAATGCAAAACTTAAAATCAGCAAAGCAGGTTTTAAAACGCTTAAAGACAGGTTAAAATTTTAATTTGTACAACCTTCTTTTATAAAAGTTTCCAGAACCTGAATAAAATACCAGGATAAAAATATAACATTCAAGACAGACAATCTTTTTGTTTAATATTCTGTATACCTGAATACTAACCGGTATTCGAACCAAAATATTTATTGATCACCTGTAACAAATCTTTTTTAACTATTGGTTTAAAAAGATACCCGTCAAAACTGCTTTTCATAGGGTTTTCAATCTCATTTATCTGTGTATAGGCAGTCTGGGCAATAATTGGTAATTGCGGACGGAATTCTTTAATCAGTTTTGTAGCGCTATAACCATCCAATATCGGTGTTTTTATGTCCATAAGCACCAACCCCAAATCTGCAGTTTCCCTGCAGATGTCAATAGCTTTCTGGCCATCGGAAGCATGCATAATTAATGCGCCGGTTTCGGATAATAATTCTTCGAGATAGGTAAAATTGGCATGATCGTCTTCCACAATCAGGATTTTTAAATTTGATAATTTTGTGGGCCTTGAGGGTGTCGGAAATGTTTGCTGCTGTAAATCAACTTGTTTAAAAGGGATAAAAATCTTAATGAAGGTACCTTTTTGGGGTTCTGAAATCAGCTCAATCGTACCTCCCAGCATCTCAAGATAGGATTTTGTGAGGGTCAGACCTAATCCATTTCCCCCATAGTTTCTGCAAATGCCGGATTCAATCTGCCTGAAAGGCTCAAAGATAACTTTTTGCTTATCTTCAGAAATCCCTATTCCCGTGTCCATAACTTCGAAAATTATTTCGTTTTCTTGGATTGTTAACTGAACTTTGACAAAGCCATTTACAGTAAATTTTACCGCATTATCAAGAACATGATTGATAATTTTAATTATTTTAGCTTTGTCGGACAGAATAGTTTTGAGGTCCTCAGAATTTGTAATAGTTACTATGAAATCAATGTTTTTTTGGGCGCTCCTGACTTTATATTTTTCTACAATTTGCTGAAAAGATGCAATAAAATCAAATTCTGTATAATTTAAAACACTTGTTTTCGATTGTATTTGTGATATTTCAATCACATCATCTATAATATCAGTTAAATTACGGGTGCTGGCAAGGATTAATTCAGCGTATTTTTTAATCTTATCGTAGGGTAGATTTACCTTACATAACAACTGCGAAAATCCTGCAATTGAATTAAGCGGTGTTCTCACTTCGTGAGACATATTCTGCAAAAAATCTGACTTTAACCGGTCGCTTTCCTCCGATTTTTCTTTTGCCAATTGCAAGTCCTGATTTATTTTTTGAATTCTGGTATTGTTTTCATTCAACTCGTCATTTAACCTGTAAAATTCTTCATTTTGCTGTTTTAGTTCGCTGGCAATTTGCAGACTCTTTTTGTACAAACGGGCTTTTTCGATGGACAATGCCGCCTGGCCGGAATAAGTATAGAAAATCTCAATTTCCTTTTCCGAAAAAATCCTTAAATTATTTACTGTTCCCAGTATAAGTGTTCCTACAGGCCTTTCTTCAATGATAAGCGGTATAAATAAAATAGATTTTAATTTCCGGATTTCAATAACTTTTTTTTCCGATTCCGATAACTCAGCTTTAGAAGTATCAGGCATTACAACAGTTTCATTCTTAATAAGGGCATTTTGGATATGTGGATGGTTTTTAAGCAAATCGTACCTTAAAACTTCAGGAAACTCGGCTGGTAATGGAGGTGTAGTGGCACCCAGGTATAGTTTCTCTTCATCGTGAAGGTATATAGCACCGGTATCCAGATTTATAAGTCTGGTTGATTCATCTACAATGATTTGAAGGACTTTGTCAAGCTCTAATGTTGAACTTAAAGCTTTATTTACATCTAAAAGCGAATGTAAATTATCTGTTAACTTCTGTACCTCGGTAAACTGTGAATTTTTCCTTTTCCAATACAAATATCCAAAGTAAGCAATGATAAGCCCAAAGGAAAAAGGAATTATAATATTATAAGGTTGAGTAACAGAATAAATCAGGGGTTTAGCATTATTAATGTTATCGGTGATAATGGCTGCAAAACAAATTAGAAAGCTGCCTGTAAAGCTTAATATAAGGTATTTATATTTTGAATTTGGAGACATTTGGTCAATTTATCGTTCATTGAACTACCGTTAGGCTAAGTTAATACTCTTTGAATTATTTTATTCAACTTCAATCATCTATTTTCAATTCTAAAATGAAATTCATGTTGCAACAACCCGCATGTTTCTCTTTATTTTCCAAGCCAATGGTTTAAAATTAATATTCACCCGTTTGCACAAAAATAGTCCTTTATTTTCCTGTTTAATTTTGTAATCTTATTAAACAAAATTAAAAATCATTTACGGTCTTATAATATCTAATGTATTTAAACTTAAGGACTCATTTCAACTCATCAATATATTCCGGGTTTCAAAATTATTCTAAACATGGCTATTACAATTTCCCTTTTTAATATTTTATCATTTATATTTGCGCCTTATTTTAGAATATAAAAAATGGAAACAGTTTTAAGTGGCATCAGGCCAACTGGCAACCTGCACATAGGCAATTATTTTGGAGCGGTTAAGAACTTTATTAAAATGCAGGAAGAAAACAATTGCTTTTTCTTTATTGCAGATTTTCACTCACTTACTACTCATCCTACACCAAAAGATCTGCATAACAATGTAAAAACTGTTTTGGCCGAATACCTTGCCTGCGGGTTGGATCCGGAAAAAGCCACCTTATACATACAAAGCGATGTGCCCGAAATACCAGAAATGTACCTGCTTTTTAATATGAATGCCTACATTGGTGAGCTGGAGCGAACAACAACCTTTAAAGAAAAGATACGTAAACAGCCCGATAATGTGAATGCAGGTTTGCTTACTTATCCCGTTTTAATGGCCACTGATATTTTAATCCACAAGGCCAATAAAGTGCCGGTGGGCAAAGACCAGGAACAAAACCTTGAAATGGCAAGGAATTTTGCCAAAAGGTTTAACTTTATGTATAATGTGGAACTATTTCCTCAGCCCACTGCCTATAATTTTGGTGAAGAACTGGTAAAAATCCCCGGATTGGACGGAAGCGGGAAAATGGGTAAATCAGAAGGGAATGCCATTTACCTGGCCGACAGCCCGAAAGATATTGAGAAAAAAGTTATGCGTGCAGTTACCGATAGCGGCCCTACCGTGAATTTCCAGCAAAAACCCGAACCCATTCAAAACCTTTTTACCCTTTTAAAAGTAGTTTCCACTGCAGAAGTTTACGATTATTTTGAAGATAAATACAACAATTGCCAGATAAGGTATGGCGATTTAAAAAAACAGCTATCCGGCGATATCATTGCATTTACAAATCCATTTAGGGAAAAAATTAACGAAATAATGGCAAATGATGATTACCTGCATAAGGTAGTTACGCTGGGCGCTGAAAAAGCCCGCGAAAGCGCTTCGAAAACCTTATCGGAAGTCAGGAAAGTGATTGGGTTCAGGAGATTTTAGAGGTAAACGAAGGTTTCAAGCTTTAGAATGCTGTAATTCCGGATATCAAACTATTGAATTAATTAAATCAAGCCTGAAAAGAAACCAGTTCTTATTAAAATTGAACCTGTTACCCTGGTATTCAATTATAGTTTTTGGGGATTCAAATTCCAAACCAAATTAGACTGCAAGAGTGAATTCGGGAAATCAAACAATAATTAAAAAATTTATCATCCTGCCGGTAATAGCGCTAATTATTTTACTTGCATGGCTTGGGGCAGAACAATTTCCTTATTATAAATGGAATTTAAGATTGCTCCCAATTTTATTCCTGATAGATTTTTTAGCCTGGAAATCATTGCATGAAAAAAGAATCTTTCCTAAACTAAACTTCCTTTATTTTATTCTACCGGTTTTGGTGGTTATCCTATTCCTGTTTTCATCCTTAACAGGGGTTTACAGGCTTAATCAATTGTATTTAAACCTGCTTTTTGGCCTTATTCCTGTATTCTATCTACCCAAATTAATTTTTTTAATAATAATCACTGTCGCTGCGGTTTCCAGAAAAATAATAAGAATGAAGAGAAAAACATTTCATCCGGAAAAGTTTTCCTTTATTTTATCAGGTATTGTTTTCCTCTTTCTTTGTTTTAAATTGCTTGTTCCTGTGGGAGCGTTTGAAATAAATAAAATAAAAATACAAATTAATAAACCTCTAGAATCGGAACTTAAAATAGTGCAAATCTCTGATTTACATCTCGGATCGTGGCTAAACAAAAACCGGATTCAAAAAATGGTTGACGAAGTAAATAATCTGGAACCGGATTTAATTTTTATTACCGGCGATTTTGTTAATTATAATTCAAAGGAAACAGAACCCTTTGGTCCAATATTAAAAAAGTTAAAAAGCAAATTGGGTGTATTTGCCATTTTAGGAAACCACGATTACGGGGAATACATAAAATGGGAAGATGAAAATCAAAAATATAATGATTTTCAGGAACTTAAACATTTTATTAAAAGCACCGGTTGCACTTTGCTTTTAAACGAAAATATCAAAATCATAAATAACAGGGATACCGTTTATATAGCCGGTACCGAAAATTGGGGTATTAAGAAAAGGTATCCCAAAAAGGCAGATCTGAAAAAAACCCTGAAGAATGTGAATTTTGAAAAACCTGTTTTATTACTGAGCCACGATCCTGAATTTTGGCGTCATTTTATCAAAGACAATAATAATAAAACTGATATCACTTTTTCGGGACACACCCATGGTGGTCAGGTAGGAAATAAAAACATCAACCAGAAAATTGCAAAATTTTTAAACATTTATCTGGCAGGGCTTTATAATGATAATAACCACCAGTATCTTTATGTAAACAGTGGAATTGGTTTTTTAGGATTGCCTTTCAGAATTGGTATTTCTCCTGAAATTACTGAATTTGTTGTAAATAAAATGTAATCAAATAACTTACCTTAGAAAGAATTAAAAAAACCCTTTCTTCAATTGATAATAAGGTTATATAAAAATCTGGATCTGTAAGTTTGCATAAATCGAAGTCTTAAATTATTTTTGTTTGTATCAATCTTTTAATAATTAACAGAGTGGCTTCAGCACGAAATAGAAGTAACAAACAGTTAACAGCAGCAATTCGTTTTTTACTTATTGCAGTATTTGCAATACAGGCATGCAGCCCGACAAAGTATTTAAAAGAAGATGAGTATTTTTTTGAAGGATATAAAATAGAAGCCGATGAAAAAAAGGTACTCGACTATTCTCCTGACGATTATGTGAAGCAAAAACCGAATAAAAAAGTACTTTTCATTTATCCTTATACGAGTATTTACAATATGGTAGATCCAGTAAAATACGAAGCCAAGGAAGAAAAATGGAAACCAAAGGAAGATGAAAGGAACCGGAAACGACTGGAGAAAGGAAAAGATACCAAAGAAAAATTTCACTTTTCAAGGTGGTTGCGTAAAATTGGTGAAGCCCCCGTAATATACAATGAGCCACAAACCCGCAAAAGCTCGCAACAAATAACTACATTGCTTAAAAACAAGGGTTATTTCAATGCTAAAACCACAGATTCTACCTCTATTAATAAAAATAAAAAAACAGCCGCTGTAGTATACAAAATAAAAGCCGGTAAACCATACACCATTAAGAACTACAACGATTCCATAGAAGATCCGGGAATTGTACCACTTTTACACAATTATTTTAAAACCAGCAGTTTACGAAAAGGGCAAAATGTAGATGTGGATTTATTTAACCAGGAACGCGAAAAAATTACCAGCCTGATGCTTGAAAACGGGTATTACCGTTTTTCGAAAGAGTATATATTTTTCGAAATCGATACATTTGTGGGAAACAAAGAAGCCGATATTTTAATAAAAATAAAAAGTCCGGTAATTACTGATGAAAGCGGCCTTCAGCATATCCAAAGCCATCAAAAATTTATTTTTAAAGATATTGCCATTTACCCCGATCACCAACCTGCTTCAGTTATTGAAAACAAAGATGCAAACTTGATTACATACGATACGGTTCCGGGAAAAAACAATATTAAGTTCCTGATTGCAAAAAAAAATAAATATACACAAGCCGTACTTACCAGGGGTTTAACCATAACAAGCGATAGTGTTTACAGGGCAAGCAAAGCGAAAGGTTCATTTACTTATTATGGTTCACTTGCCAATTTCAGGCTTATTAATTTTGACCTTTATGAACCATCCACAGGGATATTAAAAAACGATTCAGGATACAATTACCTGAATACAAACATAAAACTTACTCCGCTGGTTCCACAGTCATTTACTATTGAACTGGAAGGAAATACAACTTCAGGCAGGTTTGGAATGGCTTCGAATTTTCTTTATCAACACCTTAATATATTTGGCGGAGCTGAAATTTTCGATTTAAAATTTAAAGCTGAATTAAACAACCAGGAACCTGGTGTATCATCATCAAACAGCTATTTTAGTGAAACTGAATACGGGGTAAATGCAGGAATTAAGTTTCCAAACCTTATAATGCCTTTTAGTTCAAAAAGTTTTTACCTGAAATACTTCCCTAAAACCGCTTTTTCGCTGGGGTATAATTTCAGGTACAATGCAAGTTACAGACGTTCAATATTTTCTGCTACCTATGGCTACGAATGGAAAATCCGGAATCTGGTTACTCAACAGCTAAATCCAATTGAATTCAGTTCTGTTGTGCTCAGCAATATGGATTTGGATTATCTCCAGGATTTGTTAACCACCGGCCAGTTAATTGAAAAATATGACCATATGATTGTAAGTGGTACTTATGCTTATACTTATAACAATCAGAATATTAACAAAAACAGCAACTTTCAGTATTTTAAAATAAAATTCGATTTGGCCGGTAACCTGCTATACCTTTTTCATAAAG
>JAXLTR010000008.1:0-384230 GCA_046329965.1 Bacteroidales bacterium
GTTTTTTAATTTTCAGAAGCGGCATCCTTACAAGGATGTAAGCGGATGAAAAATAAAAAAAAACAAGGGCGGCAGCCCGGGCATTTTTGTTTGTCAAAACCTCCCCAAAGTCCGCGAGCCCGGCAGGGCGGGCAATCTTCTCACCCCGACAAACAAAAATGACCACGTTGGAAAGACGTGGTTTTTTTATTTTTCAGAAGCGGCATCCTTACAAGGATGTAAGCGGATGAAAAATAAAAAAAAACAAGGCCGAAAGGCCAGGGCATTTTTGTTTGTCAAAACCTCCCCAAAGTCCGCGAGCCCGGCAGGGCGAGCAATCTTTTCATCCCGACTTAGTGAAAAACATATTAGTTCAATCTAATTGTGCCCTATTCGGCGCCCCATTTTTTAATTCTACATTTGGGTACAGAAATTAATTTAAGTGCTTGTATTAAAGATAATTACAATCATTTTATTAATTCGTTTTAAAGGATTTTGATACTGTTTTTTTGAATAAAAATCAAATAACAACATCAAAATATGCTATTCACATTAAAATGAAATGATATGAAAACAACCAATACCTCCGGAATTCTATTTTATCTTAGAAAATACAAGAGGAAAGATGGAAACGCCCCAATTTATGTCAGAATAACAGTCGATGGAAAACGAACAGACGTTTCTCTCAAAAAAGACATATTTACAGCTAATTGGAACGATGTCAAAGGCCTCGTAAAAGGGAAAGCAGTTGAAATCCGGAATTTAAATACTTACCTGGAGCAGATTCGAAGCCGATTGGTTGAATGTTACCAGGAACGACAATCTCAAAAGAAGCTCAAAACTGCAGATTTGATAAAGTACAAATTATGTGGAGCAGAAGAAAAAGATGATTCGCTTATTTTACTTTTCGATTATCATAATAAACGTGAGTTCGGGATAAGAAATTAGTAAAAAAAGATATAAAAAAGTGAGACAATTATTAATTTAATTCATTGAACAACAATATATTAACTAATAAAATATCTAACATGATTATTATAGATAAAATTATTGAAATTTACTGTATTATCTAAGATTTTAATAAGCCTAAAACAGATGTAATTTTTTATTTGATATCGGTGATAAAACATAGCTTTACACAAACTGGCGAAGTTGACGATTTGGACGAGAATTTTTCTTATAAAATAAAATATTGGCAAGGATAAATCCGAAATTTTAAGCATATATAAAAATTATGGTGCAATTAATTTCAATGCATGTTATAATTGTGGCACATGCACTGACGTTTGTTCTTTATTCATGCCAGAAGATTTATTTCCGCGAGAAATGGTACAACCAAGTGTTCTTGGGTTTGAAAATGATTTAAAATCATCGTTAAAGCCTTGGTTATGTTACTATTGTGGCGAATGTAGCACAAATTGCCCACAAACTGCGAACCTTGTGAACTGGTGATGTCACTCAGGCGATTGCTCACCTCAAAATATGAATGAATAGGTTTGTCGAGCCTGTTGTATAAATCGCTGCCAATTAATATTATAGCATTCATACTTACTGTAATTGGTGTTTTTGCTTTGCAGCGAATGAGTCATTTAACCTTGAAATGATGATGCACTTTGGTCATTATTTCGAAAAGATTGCTAGCGGAACAGTCTTTACTTTTATTCTGCTGCCAGATAATCAACCTATATGACAAAATGTAATATGGAATCCAGAAATTAAAGTTTCTTTTTCAACTTACTTAAAAAGCATTGGGGAATTAAATGTCCATAGGTTCAGACAAAATAGGGCTTTGGATGGCGATGATAAACAATTTGTCTGGTTTGAACATTTGATATTGATTGCCGGATATTTGATGCAGCTTTTATAACTTTTTATTTGGATGGGTTTTCAGTCTAAAACTTATTTATTATTGTACTTTGATATGTCGTAAGTGCTGTAATATTTATAGTTACTATCGATTTTGTAAAAAGCAGGATGACGAAAACAAATGAGATAAGCAAATACTCACAACCGTCGGACTGTTTTTTGTGATTTGGCTGCTGCTTATTGGTTTCACGGACTTCGTTGTACATTTATTTGTCGATTTAAAGATAATCGAAAACGACAGCCGGATTAATATTCTGCACCTGCTTATATTGTTGCAATGGGCGTTGATTATCATTCCTTTCGGAAAAAAGGTTCCACTTTTTATCCCACTCATCTGCAATGTATTTTGCTAAACTAGAGGAATCAGCAATAACCAAAGTTTTCTAAGCCTTCTTTAGGTCGTAGACCCTTGGAGCGATTATAAATCAACCTGTTCGAGAGTTAACTACTAATCTGGATTCGCTAACTTTCATTACAAGGTAGCAATATAATTAATTTTTATGAACATGCGTGCAAAATAATCCTCAAATAATTTGGAATATGAACGTAGGTTCATTACTTTTGTGTGGTATTCAATTACTAATTATAACGTCTAAAGTTAATATTGATTCAGCAATAAACCAATACTATGCAAATATGCATTCTTTGTGTTCAACCTTCTTGAAAATTAAAAAACTAAAAATATGAAAAATTCCATCTTATTAAAAGTGTTATTAATACTTCCATTGTTAATATTTGTAGATTATGTTGTAATGGCATCATTTGGAGGAATATCATGTGCAATGAATTGTGGAAATGATTTTTACTGCGGACCTTATTGCCTTTTAGGTAAAATCATTTTGGGCTTGTCTGGATTGTTTTTTGTAATTTTGATTTCTCCGGATATAGCTAAAATGTTTAAATCTCCAAAAAATGTCGCGACCACAGAAAAGTAGAAAAGTATGTAACCCACCTAAAATGCAGGGGTATAAACCTTTCGGTTTGCCCGAATGTGAATTGGAACAGGTTACACTAAAATTTGAAGAGTACGAAAGCATCAAACTGGTTGATTATGATATGCTTCCGCAGGATCAGGCCGCTGAAATGATGGATGTTTCCAGGCCAACATTTACACGTATTTATAACAGAGCACTCAAAACAATTGCCAAAGCTTTTGTTGAAGGAAAAGCAATAGGTATTGAAGGTGGAAATTATCAATTTGATAAAGATTGGTACCGTTGCGAAAAATGCTACAAATTAATCGAAGGACTCGAAAATCATATTAAATGCGCGGGTTGTAATCGTTTTGGAAATGAAGAATTAATTAAACTAAATAAGGTTTATAGTGAATGAATTGGATTTATATTCTCATCTGAAACAAGATTTTAGAATTATTGAAGGCCTTCATGCCTGCATCAATTGTGGAATGTGTACCGCAATTTGCCCTGCTGCTGAATTTTATGAATATGATCCCAGATTTATTGCAACTACGGTTCAGACCAAGGACAACGATTTAATTGAAACGCTCTTAAAAAGCGAAACTATTTGGTTTTGTGGCGAATGTTTATCGTGTAAAACTCGTTGCCCGAGAAATAATACTCCCGGATACATAATACAGGCATTAAGGGCATTGTCAGTTCAATTGGGTTATTTTGTTGAAAATGAAAGAGGACGGCAGCAACTGGCTATTAAACGTACAGTTGGTGAGCACATTTTAAAATATGGATATTGCGTTTATCCCGATGAAATTGATACTGAGAAATATCCCGAACAAGGCCCAATTTGGGATTGGATGATCAAAAATAAAGAAAAAGTATTTGAAAGATTAAATGCAAATTATAAAGGCAATGGTGCAGGAGCTTTACGGCAGATCTCAGAACAATCTCTTATTGATTTACAAAAAATATTCGATGCAACGGGGGCTACTGAGCGTTTCCAACAGATTGAAGATTACTCAAAACAAGTAGCTGAAAGAGAAAATATTCAGTTTAGCGAAGGAACTGATAATCTTTATTTTAAAAATATTTACGAAAATATTTCTGGTGATGAAAAGTGATCTTCTCGTTTCTGCAAAATGGTCTGATTATCAAAAAGAAATAGCAAACGACAATTATTATTTTGCACGAAGTTGTATCCGACAAAACTTTTTTCCCGCAGCAGAAAATATTTTTATGGATATTTTAAAAACCCATTTAAATAAAAATATTTACGATGATCCAATGCAAACTACTTGTACTGGTATTGCATATCATTCGGGCATTATCCCATTTGAAACTACAATGACTGTTGTGGCAAAATTATTTTCAAATATGACTGATGCAGGTTACGAAAACTTTGTTTGTTCATGTGTTACTTCATTTGGAATTTATTCCGAAATTATTGAAACATGGAAACATTTTCCTGAAATGGAGCAAAAAACCAGAGATATTTTAAGGCAAACTACCGGCAAAGAATTTAATATCCCTAAAAACCTGGTTCATGCAAGCGATATTATTTACAAATTCAGAAATGAAATTTTTAAGCAGGCAAAATATTCTCTTATAAATTGCAAAACCGGCAGTCCATTAAAAGTAGTGGAACATGTTGGATGTCATTACGCTAAAATATTTCCTCACAGGGGATTAGGCGGCGCTGAATTTCCAAAAGTACTTTCGGGTTTAATTGAAACCTGGGGCGGACAATCTGTTGATTATCCTGAAAGACGACATTGTTGTGGGTTCGGGTTCAGGCAATATTTAATAAAGGCAAATCGTGGATATTCAGTATCAAATGCCAGGAAAAAATTCGAGAGCATGGAGCCTTATAAACCCGATTTGATTATTGCAAACTGCCCCGGTTGTACATTCTTTCTCGATAGGTGGCAATATGTAATAGCCGAAATGGAAAAGAAAACCTACGATGATTTTGGGTATGGAATTCCAGTTCTGACTTATGAAGAATTGGCTGCTTTATTACTTGGATATAATCCCTGGGACATTGGTTTACAGATTCATCAGGTATCAGTGGAGTCTGTTTTAGATAAAATGGGTATTGAATATAAAAAAGAAGATAAATATAAGGCGAAAAATGGGGAAGATATTGGAGTACCTGAAAAACCTGCCTTTTTAAAAGTTTGATTCTTTCATAAAATAGTTTTCTTTAGATAATGGAATTTATAAAAGACTAAAACTGAACTCCAATAATAAGACATGATTATCAATAGGTAAATTTTAAAGATATTTTATTGATTATAAATGTAAATTATAAATGGATTAACTAAAATTTTAAAAAATGGAAAACACTCAAAATCAACAAGTAATTGCCATGCCACGCATAGGTGATGCAGCCCCTGAATTTAAAGCTGTTACAACCCAGGGAAACATCAATTTCCCATCCGATTACAAAGGAAGTTGGGCGATATTATTCAGTCACCCAGCCGATTTTACACCTGTTTGCACATCAGAGTTTATGACATTTGCCAGCCTCGAAGACAAATTTGCAAAAGCCAATTGCAAATTAGTTGGCCTGTCGGTTGACGGTTTATACAGTCATATTGCCTGGTTGAGAACAATAAAAGAAAAAATCGAATACAAGGGAATGAAAGATGTAGAAGTTAAATTTCCTTTGATTGAAGACATTACCATGGAAGTTGCTAAAAAGTATGGTATGATGATGCCTGGAGAAAGCAGCACAAAAGCTGTTCGTGCAGTATTTTTTATCGATCCAAAAGGCATTATTCGTGCAATTATCTATTACCCATTGAGTTTGGGTAGAAATTTTGATGAACTTTATCGCGCATTGATAGCAATGCAAACTGCTGATGCTTTTTCGGTTGCGACACCAGCTGACTGGCGACCGGGAGAAGATGTTATTGTTCCAACAGCTGGGTCATGTGGCGTTGCCAAAGAACGTATGGAAAATAAAGACAGTTTAAAATGTTACGATTGGTTCTTCTGCACAAAACCAATCAGTAAAGAAGAAGTTGAAAAAACAATTATAAAAAAATAACAATTAAACAACTTGCGAATCTGATAATTAAGCAATTTTCAGATTCGCAGATATTTAAAGTAAGGAATATGCATAAAATAGAAAAAGTAAACTTGCCAAATGTAAAACACATTATTGCAGTCGCATCAGGAAAAGGTGGCGTTGGCAAATCAACAGTAGCTGCAAACCTGGCTTTATCATTTGCCCAGAATGGTTACAAAACTGCACTTATTGATGCCGATTTATTTGGCCCATCCATGCCAACCATGTTTGGTACCAATGGTGAACCAATTCGTTCCAAGACAGTGCAAGGAAAAGATTATTTTGTACCCATCGAAAAGTTTGGGATAAAGATGATTTCCATTGGAAATCTGGTAAAGCCTGATCAGGCAATAATTTGGCGTGGTCCAATGGCTGCAAGTGTTTTATTGCAATTATTCAACGATTCATGGTGGGAAGATATTGATTATATGGTAGTTGACCTTCCTCCCGGCACAAGTGATATTCCTTTGACACTTTGTCAGGAAGTGGATGTTGACGGAGTAGTAATTGTTACTACACCTCAACAGGTATCGCTTACCGATGTCCGTAAGGCAATATCCTTGTTTCAAAATCCTGAAGTAAATCATAAAATACTTGGAATAGTTGAAAATATGGCTTGGTTTACGCCTCTTGAACATCCCGATGAAAAATATTTTCTGTTTGGAAAGGGCGGTGGCGAATTACTTTCAAAAGAATACAATATTGAATTGCTTTCGCAAATTCCATTGGTGAACGGACTAGCTGAAGCTGCCGATAATGGGAGCTTTTACAATTACGAACAAAGTAAAATGGTTCAGGATAGTTTCCGTGAATTAACTGAAAAATTGATAGATAAATTAAAAGTAGAAAAAAATAATACTGATCAAATGATAGAAGTAAACAAAATTGCTGTGCCGGTTACAGCCGACAATCAAATTGATGATCATTTCGGACATTGCGAATTTTATAAAGTATATACTATTTCAGCGGCTAAAGAAATTGAAAATGTAGAAACCATTAAATCCGAACAGAGTTGCGGTTGTAAATCAAATATTGCAACGGTTTTAGCATCGCAGGGTGTTACAGTAATGCTGGCTGGAGGTATCGGTGGCGGTGCAATTAATGTGCTGAACAGTGCAGGAATTGAAGTTGTACGTGGATGTTCAGGAAAACCTGAAGATGTTGTGACTCAGTTTCTTGATGGTTTAATTCTGGATAGTGGCGAAAGCTGTCAACAGCATGAACATCATCATGCCGAAGGAGGCGAACATGTTTGTAATCACTAATTTACTATATTAATTGTAAGCATTTTTTTAAGACATTGATAAGTTAATTCATTATCAATGTCTTTATCATTATAATAGATTTATGACAAAAGATTACCCTTGTTTTTTTTGTTTTGCAAATGCATTTGGCAAGTTAATCGAAAAACATGGTTTAACCAATCAGCAAAAAAAAGAATTTACCCAATTTATTGCGCAACTGGGAGCAAATGAAACGTTGTATTCAAGTCCTGAATTTTCAGTACAACTCCACCGGAAATTAAAACAATACTCTGGAAATGAGGATGTTTATGCAAAAGAAAAAAACGAAAGCAATAAGAAAGCTAAGGAATTAGCAGAACATTGGTTACCTGAAATTAAAACAGCTGACAATCCATTCAATTTAGCTTTAAGGCTTTCGATTGCCGGAAATATAATGGATTATGGAGCGCCAACCAACAGGGATATTGAAAAAAACATTGAATACGTAATAAATACCGATTTTGCTATTGATCATAGCAAATCACTCCAGAATGAAATACAAAATGCAAAGCAAATTTTGTATTTGGGTGATAATGCCGGTGAAATAGTTTTCGACAAATTATTTATCGGGACCTTAAATCACCCGAATATCTATTTTGCGTATCGTGGTTTCCCGATTATAAACGATGTTACTATAAAGGATGTGATTGAGTTTGAAATGGGAAAAGTGGCTAAACCAATCTCAAACGGATATGATGCTCCGTCAACCCTGCTCGAAAAATGTAGCCCCGAATTTCAGGTAATTTGGAATAATTCTGATTTAATCATCTCGAAAGGACATGGTAATTTAGAAGGATTAATTGATGAAAAGAGCAAGAAAATTTACTTTTTGCTGATGGTTAAGTGCGATGTGATTGCAGAACATTTACATGTTAAAAAGGGCGATTTTGTGGTGAAATGCAATTGGATAAATTGATTCAATTTTATGAAAATCATAACATTAATAGAAAATAATTCAGTTGATGAAGATCTAAAATCCGAACACGGTTTATCAATCTATATTGAAACAGAAAACCATAAAATTCTTTTCGATACCGGGCAATCCGATTTATTTCTTATAAATGCCAGAAAATTCAATATTGATTTAAAAGAAGTGGATAAAGTGGTTATTTCGCATGGACATTACGATCATCTTGGCGGATTAATACATTTTCTCCAATTTAATCAAAAAGCAAAAATCTACCTGAAAAAGGAAATATTTGATTTTCAATATTTTTCAATTCGCAGTGGAAAGAAAAAACATATCGGTTATTCAAAGGATTTATTGGAATACAAAGATAGGTTTGTGTTTGTGGAAAACCAACTTCATGTTCTTGATAATTTGTACTTTATTGCTGATATTGATAAAAAATTCCCTCTGCCCAAAGGAAATAAAATCCTTTTTAAAGAAAAAGACAATCAATTATTGCAGGATGATTTTAAACATGAACTCATATTTGTAATTAATTCATTAAATGGATTATACATTTTTTGCGGTTGTGCCCACAATGGAATTTTAAACACAATTTCAACAGTTCAGCGGTTTTTTCCAGATTTTACAATCCACAAAGTATTTGGAGGTTTTCATCTGATTGAGCAAAACGAATTTGTCGAGACCGAAACAGACAATGAAATATTGTCAATTGCATCTGAATTAAAGCAATTAACAGCCGGGGCCACTTTTTTTACAGGACATTGCACAGGGAATCATGGATTTAATCTGATGTCAAATATATTAGAACAAAAAATACAAAAACTTACAATAAGTTCTGAAATAATAACTTTATAAATAACAAAATGGAAACTAAAAAAATCAATTTTATCCTTCTACTATTTTTACTTATTTCTATTAATATATCTGCTCAGGATAACAGGAAAATCAGGATACTCGACCAATCTTCGCAGGCTCCAATTAAAGAAGTTTATTATCAATACGGGATACAGACGGGTATTTCGGATAGTTTGGGAATGATAGAAATAACTTACAAAGAAGGTGAGAGTTTACAATTAACACACACAAGTTACGGAAAGTGGACGCTCACGGATAAAAATGTAAAACTGGTACTTCAGGAAGGAATTATCTTTAGAAATTTTGATATTTATGATTTGCAGCCAGTTTCAATTATCGCACTTCGGGCAAAAACCAGCGAGAGCAATAAGCTTATACTTGATTATCAAAACAAGCAATCGCATGATGGTGGTGCAATTTTAAATTTTGATCCCGCAATTAATGGAATCCGGAAAAGTGGAAACTACGGTTATGACCCTGTTTTAAGGGGATTTAAGTACGATCAGCTTAATGTGGTAATAAACGGTTCGCAAGGCGCAACAGCTGCCTGTCCCAACAGAATGGATCCACCAACCAGCCAGGTACCGGTTCATATGATAGACCAGGTGGAGATTCTGAAAGGCCCTTATTCGCTTCGTTATGGAAATTCATTCGGGGGTACAATCAATTATGTAACATCTCCGCCCGAATTTTCCCATGGTTTTAAAACTTATGGTAAACTTTCAGGAACTTATGAAAGCAATGGTAATATAATGCGAAGCGATGGTTTAATAGCGATGAGCGGCCAAAGATATAATATGAGCATTTTGGGCTCATGGTCGCAAGGTGATGATTATAAAGATGGTGAAGGCAATGCAATACCCTCTGATTTTTTAAGAGGCAGTTTCGGTTCAATGCTTTCTATGAAACTTTCAAACAATCAACAAATAACAATTTCGGCCAATAAAAATATTGGAAGAGACGTTGATTTTCCTGCACTGCCAATGGATCTAAGAAAAGATGATACATGGATGTTCAGCGTACAACATGAAGTTTCGATGAACTCTGCTTCATTAAAATCGTGGAAAACAATGGTTTATGGAACACTGGTAGATCACCTGATGAACAATTACCTGAAAGATGTTACCAAAACTGTAAATGCAGAATCATCTGATAAAACACATACTTATGGTGGCAGGACTGAAGGATTTTGGAATTTTAAAAAAGGGGTGATATATACAGGTGCCGATTTGCGGATAGAAGGAGCCGAGGGAGATCGCACCAGGGAGTTTTTAACAGGTCCTAATGCAGGCAAAACTGTAATTGACAACTCCTGGCAAAATAGCCAAATAATTAAAAGTGCTATTTTCAGCGAAGCTCATTACACTTACAAACAACTATTATTTGTTTTGGCCGGAAGGCTTGAGATTAACAATTCCAAAGCCGATGATACCCAAACCAAATTTACTGATATCAATCCAGAAACCGAAATCATGCAATTAAATCCGGGAATTAGCCTGGGCCTTATCAGGAATTTTAAAAATCAATTTTCATTAGGTCTGTGGCTAGGCCGAACACAGCGAAGCGGAAGCCTTACTGAACGTTATATAAATTATTTTGCTGTTGGACAAGATCCTTATGAATTGTTGGGAAATCCTCAACTTAAACCCGAAACCAATAATCAGGCAGATATTACCTTTGAATGGAAATCGGAAAAAACAATCCTGCATGCCGATTTATTTGCATCGTACTCAAAAGCTTATATTTCTCCGGTTATTGATTCAACCCTGGTGCCGGTAATGCCAACCAGTCCGGGTGTTCGTCAGTTTCAAAATATTGGGGAAGCCTTCAGGACAGGAATAGAACTTAGCTGGACACAATCCTTGTTTTTAGGACTACAACATCAGTTAAGCTTTGCATATACCTATGGTGAGAGCATAGCACAGAATGAGCCGCTACCGGAAATTGCTCCAATGGATATCCGCTATTCACTTTCAGGAAATTATCTGAAAAACAAACTTTTACCTGAAATAGTTTTTAGGCATGTTTTCAGTCAAAAAAGAATATCTAAAGAGTTTGGCGAAACAGAAACACCATCGTTTACCCTAATTGATTTAAATATATCGTACAAGTTCTTAAAAGTCTTTAATATAACCTGCGGCGTTCAAAATTTGCTCGATATAGCTTATTATGAGCATTTAACCCGCTTGTTAAGTGGCAATTCAGCACAACATATTTTTGCTCCGGGTCGAAATATTTTCATTTCACTTACTCTGGATTTGAGATAAATGTTGAACAAAAACAGGAATGATTTTATACGCAACGTTGAATTAGATTAAATATGATGGATCAAATTAACTATAAGCCAATTGGATTCATCCAATCGCCTTTTAAAACACTCGAAAATATTCCAATTCAGAATTCGGGAGCAAAAGGAATAAAGGGAACTATTGAAATTTTACCAGAATTTATTCCAGGTTTAAAAGATTTAGAAGGATTCTCGCATGTCATTTTAATTTACCATTTGCATTTGGTTGATCACTCATCCTTGCTTGTAAAGCCATTTATGGATACAGAAGAACGTGGGATTTTTGCAACTCGTTCGCCCATTCGCCCCAATCCCATTGGCATAACAACAGTTAAACTGAATGAAATTAGCGGAAATGTTATATTTATCGAAAATATAGATATGTTGGATCAAACACCACTCTTGGATATAAAACCAGCTTTGCCTATGATTGATGACATTCAGAATATTCTTTTGGGTTGGCTGACGGGTAAAATTCAGGAATTTGAAACTAAAAAATCGGATGATCGATTTATAAAAACTCATTTTTAAAGTTTCAACAAGAAAAATCATAAGCTATATTCTTATTATTGGTACACAACCACCATGTCCAATATGTCTATTTCATACAAATGTAATATCTTCATAAGTAATGTAATTAGGGATCAAAGCAAATATCAGGTACATGAGCTTTTCTGATGAAGAATCCAAAACTTTTAGAATGAAAACCGGTTCTGTAAAATTTGTTGTAGAAAGAATTGGAATTGTGATGGATTTAGAAAAGATTTCAACATTAGAAATAAAATACCTTACCGGAAAATATTGAATACAATGATTATAACAATTGCAATTGGTAGTTTGAATCGGATGAATTTTTAAAAACCGTACCAAGTGAGAGCTGAAGAATCAGGTATTTTAATGACACCTGTTTTGATTATCAATAATAAAAATAAGCACAGGAAGTTTGCCGGGAATTATTAAAATTAATGAATTAAAAAAAACTAATTTAATAATATGGTTAGTTTGAATTCTCAATTTAAAAGTAAAGCAAAAAAAATACCCAATAACGTTGGTTTTTTATTCAAATACTGTGGTTGCCAAACAAATGGAAGATGAAATTTAAAAAGGTGTTTCAAACTTTAATACAACTCGTAAATTTTGGTTTGAATTTGACAAACTTCAAATATTCACAATAAATTGTAAGTAGAATATTTCAGAAAACATTTTGCATAATTGTATTAAATAATCAATACAAATACCTAAAAAGTAATATAATGATTGACGTTTATATTAAACTGTTTCTGAGCTGTTTTGTAGCCTTTATAGCACTTGTAAATCCCATTCAGAAAGTTTTTGTGGTCAACTCGTTGCAAAAGCAGTTCGATGAGAAATCAGTAAAAACCATTTCTATAAAATCTACCTTTACTGCCTTAATAATACTGGTAGTTTTCCTTTTAGCCGGACAGCTTATTTTTAATTATGTCTTTCATATCGAACTTTATGCATTTCAAATTACATGTGGGATAGTTCTTTTTTATAATGGAATTGCAGGTTTACAGAACGGGGTTTTCCTGAAATTTGATAAAAATATGTCCATTAAAGATATCACCGCGGTTCCAATAGCAATTCCTATGATTGCTGGACCTGCAACAATTACTGCAGCTGTAACATTTCCTGCTCATTATGGACATTTAATTACAATCGTTTCAATTGTGATTGCATTGTCAATTAACCTTGCATTTATGATGTATGCAGCAAAAATTGGAGGCTTACTAAACAGGTTTAACCTTTTAAACCCTTTGATAAGGATTTTTGGGCTAATTGTTGCTACCATTGGAGTTCAAATGATACTTAATGGTATCAGTGGTTTTATAACAAAATTTAATTTGTAAAGAATTAATAGGCTATTAATCAATGTCGTTTAGATAAGAAATCTTTGGTGAAAATTTGGTGTTTTAGTGGTTTGGTGGCAAAATATCCAGTCACTAACTTAGCGAAGCGAATTCAAGGGCAAAGTGCGTAAATCACCAAGACACCTGGGCACAAGAAATTATTTTAAACTTCAAATTATATTTTTCATTAACTAAACGACATTGGGCTATTAATTCATATTTATCTAATTATAAATCATTTGTCAAACTAATTATATTATTAGCCAATAACATTAACAACTAATTTACAGGATACAGTTTAATGGTGTTTTCTTTCGCTTACGCCTGCTTAGGTTGCAAGCATGGTATTCAAATCTCCGGGTACTGTATTTTCAAAAGCAAACCCGATTGACATAAAGCCTCCGGTAACGGCACCACTTTTCTCTCGCAGCGGCCTGTCCCTGCTCCAAATGTCGATGAAATCTTCATGACTGTATGTTCATCCAATAGATACCTATCGGTAAAAGCCTGTAATTATAGATTGAAAACACGTTTAACCTTCATCAAATTGGTCTGTAGTTTTTTGTTGATTTCTTCTTTCTTCATATTCAATTTTTTAAGCCTTCATTAAATTCAATTCTGATTGGTTTGTGATGTTGGTCAATTGCTGCAAAAGTAAAAATTGCTTCAACTGCCTTAAATCGTTCTTCCGAAAACATATTTTCCACGAAAATTTCAACTTGTATATCGAGTTTATAGATACCAACTTTAATTACCTTTCCAATAATTTCAGTTATTGTACCAGATTTTATTGCACTTTTAAACTTCATCTTGTTTGTCGAAATGGTTACCATTTTCATTCTTGTAAAACGGGTAGCCGTAATATAGGCAACTTCGTCCATCCATTGCATTGCAGTTCCACCAAATAAAGTGTCGTGAGCATTTATTGTATTGGGAAATACCACTTTAAAATGTCTTGTTTCAGAATTTCTAATTCTATCGTCCATTTCATTCTTTTTATGCAAATGTAAAAATAATTTGTTAAATGAACAATAGTTCATTAACTTTGTATTGAACTATTGATTTAAAATATGTCGCCTAGAATTAAAACAATTAGAAAAGTATTAAATCCGCCAATAATTAAAGGATTTAAACCTTATGGGCCCGAACGGAATTCTGAAAATACTGATCCTGTTATTTTGCTATTTGAAGAATACGAAGCAATCCGTTTGTGCGATTATGACAAATGTAATCATCAAGAAGCATCTGTATTGATGTGCGTATCGCGGCCAACTTTTACAAGGATTTATGCTTCGGCATTACAAAAAATTGCAATAGCCTTTGTTGAAGGCCGGCAAATTGCAATAGAAGGCGGCAAGGTATATTTCGACAGCGATTGGTACCAGTGTAAAAAATGCAATTGCTATTTCAATAATCCTGAAAAAGAAATTGAAATTGTGAATTGTCCATTATGTGGAAGTGCTGAAATTATCAGCTTCGATTTTGGAGATACTTTAATGGACGATAATTTAAAATACGCGCAAGATATCTGTGTTTGCAGTGTATGTGGTTCCGAACAAGCCCATCAAAAAGGAAAACCTTGTAATGAGCAAATATGTTTAAAATGCAATGGTCAAATGAAAAGAAAAGGATCACATAATTGTAATAATTTATTAAGATAAAAGATATGAGAGTTGCAATAGCATCAACAGGAAATACTTTGGATTCGATACTCGATAAACATTTTGGGCGCTGTCCTTATTTTGTTGTTTATGATACAGATAGCAAAGCGATGGAGTTTATACCCAATCCTTATAAAGATGCAGATGAAGGAGCAGGAACATCATCTATAGACTTGGTAATTTCTAGAAAAGTGAGTAAAATTATATCGGGTGAATTTGGCATGAAAATCAAGTCGCTGCTTGATAGCCAAAAAATTCAAATGATAATAATAAAAGATTCTGGAAAAAAAATTAAAGAAATAATTGATTTATTAAATGTAAACAAATAATAAAAAAATTCCTGAAGGGGAATTACAGATGCAGGAAACAATAAAACTTAACTACATGCCAAAACTTAATGGAACAGGCCCTGAGGGAGTTGGTTCTCAATCAGGCCGCAAATTGGGGAAATGCACTGATGCAACAAATGAAGAAAAATTACAAATGCTGGGTAAAGGATTGGGCAAAAAAAGAAAATCCGGTAAAGGCGTTGGTAAAGGAAAACGTTTGAAAACTTATTCAAAAGAAAATTAAATATTTAAAAAGGAGGGATTTATGCCAGGATTTGACAAAACAGGTCCAATGGGAAATGGGCCTATGACAGGACGCAGAATGGGTAAATGTACCAATTTCGGCGCAAAACAAAAAGCAAAAATGCTTAGCGAAGAACAAAACCAAAACACCTCTTCAGAAGAAATCACGAACGAACAAGTTTCAGGATTTGGCCATGGTCGTGGTTTCGGTTTTGGACGTGGAAGAGGAGGATTTGGCTGCGGAATGGGACGTAGAAACCGGTTCAGGGGTGTTTTCTGATTATAAGTGGGAGGCTAAATACCTCCCGTTTCAGTTAAATTTTTAAGTTGGAATTAATAAAATAATGACAAACATATTTATTTTCTTTTAATGATAAAATACGAAATAATTGCTGGGTTGTTCCTGGTTAACAAAGTAAATTCTCTGGTTTAATATCTAGCTCAATAAAAATGGATCTGATTTATGTAATTATCGCCTTGTTTATAGGTAGTTTAGGCAGTGTTGCTTTAGCTGGTTTAATGCTTTTACTCAAAGGCGACAAACTCGAAAAAATTTCTACGTATTTAATGTATTTTGCAGGAGGTACACTTTTAGGGGCAGCATTTTTAGGGATGATTCCAAAAGCAATCAGTATGTCAAAACCAAAACTTATACTTCAGTTTATAATATTCGGAATTATGTTCTTTTTCCTACTTGAAAAAATTATTCTTTGGCGAAGTTGCCGCAACAAGGATTGTGAAAGGCACACGAATGCTGCTGCCCAGATAATTCTATTGGGTGATGCTTTTCATAATGCTATTGATGGTGTGGTTATTGCTGCCGCCTTTCTAACGTCTATAGAATTAGGAATTTTTGTTACTCTATCGGTTGTACTTCACGAAATTCCGCAAGAACTTGGTGATTTTGGAATTCTTATCAAAGGTGGATTTTCGCGCGTTAAAGCATTCTGGTTTAATGTGCTAAGTGGCACAACTGCTATCGTTTTTGGAGTAGCTGCATTTTACACACTTGATTTGGTAAAATCATTAATTCCTTATGCACTTGCTTTCTCAGCTTCAAGCTTCCTGTATATAGCCCTTGCAGATTTAATTCCTGAAATGCATCGAAAAACAGAATTAAAAGATTCTCTTAGTCAGGTTCTGCTCGTTAGTCTGGGTATTCTGGTCATTTACCTGAGTTTATATCTAAAATAATCATCGAAATGGAAAAAATCAAAATTGGAATAATCATTTGTGACAGGTACCACACCTGTGCTGGCGGAAAATGTTTCAGATCACTTCAAAAATGCGAAGGTGCCTTTGAAATATATAGAAATCAGGAAGTTGAACTCGCTGCTTATACAACCTGCGGCGGATGCCCGGGTGGAAATATCGAATACGCTCCTGAAGAAATGAAGAAAAACGGGGTAACCCATGTTCATTTTGCAACAGGATTTTTGGTGGGATATCCTCCATGTCCGTATATTGAGCATTTTGAAAAATTTATACCTGAAAAATTTGGAATGAAGGTAATTATTGGAACTCATCCAATTCCACAGAAATACTATCTGACCCATAAAAATCTGGACACCTGGAAAACTCCATTTATGAAAAATGCCATTAAACAAACATTAACCAATGAAAAAACAAGGCTTAGCTATGATTAGTATTAGACCTTTGCAAATTGCTGTTGCAAATGGAAAAGGAGGTACCGGTAAAACATTGCTTTCGACCAATTTAGCTGTATATTTAAGCTAAACTCGAAATATATTATTGGTCGATTTGGATGTGGAAGAAACAAACGACTTTGTATTTTTAAAAAGAAAGGCTGAAAAAATTTCGGAACAATATAAGATGATGCCAGAATGGGATAAAAGTAAATACACACTGTGTGGATTATGCAGCAAAGTCTGCAATTATCATGCGATTATACAATCAGGCACTTATATTCCGGTATTTGAAAATCTTTGCCACAGCTGCCAAACTTGTTTAGGACTATGTCCAAATTTACATCAACAGGAATAAGTTTGTATTCATTATAACTATTTTCTCAATACGTTTTCTGATAGAATTTTTAAAAGAAAAACAGGTAGGTTTTGAAAACAAAATGTTTTTAAATATGGGGCAAATTTTAAGGATTTCATTTATAATTCCGGGTACAGTTTTAGTGTTCAAATCTCTTCTAAATAAAACCAATAAAGGTCTTTAAGACTAATAATTAATTAAATTATGAGTAGTTTTGATTCCTTTGCCTGCACTTCCGACAAAGACAAAATGCACATGGAACGTTTGACTGCCATTGAAGCTGAACTTGAAAAAATGATTCCTTTAAAACATCTAACGAAAGCCCTTGAATACGGCGCCGGAACCTGAATTTTAAGTTTTCTGCCTAAAAACAGGTTTAGCGAAATTACCCTGATGGACAGTTTACAGGAAATGATGAAGTTTTTGAAGAAAAAGCTGAATATTTTGGAACAAAGCATATCAAATCTCCTTTAAAGTCCGCGAGCCCGGCAGGGCAGGCAATCTTCTCACCGAAACAAACGAAAATGACCACATTGGAAAGACGTGGTTTTTTTATTTTTCAGAAGCGACATCATTACAAGGATGTATGCGGATGAAAAATAAAAAAAAACAAGGCCGAAAGGCCCGGGCATTTTTGTTAGGCAAAACCTCTCAAAAGTCCGCGAGACCAAATGAGTGAGCAATCCTTTCAGTCTACCTTTTATACTAACTGCCAAAAAGCCTGCCATTAACAAAATCATTCTTTCAACAATCTTTTGGCTTTAAATTATTTTTATATTCCTAATGAAACCATCAGACCGGCAATAACAGTTAAAATTTATACAAGATTAAACTAAAACCTGCAATAAGAAAATGCTCCATGTATCCCGATGGTTGGAAAGTCGGACTGCCAAATGTTTTTGTAACTATTTTAATGTTTCCTGCAACAGTTGTTTTCCTGCCGGGTTGTTTGGGAATTTAGCCATGATATGCTTTGCATATTTTTGTGCTTCGATTTTCCGGTTTTTTTGCAGATAAAAGGTACAAATTGCATATAAAAAATCAAAATTATCCGGTTCGGCTTTTAAGGCTTTGAGAAAATAATTTTCTGCTTCCTTAAAATTAGATTGGGAATTTTCGAGTAGTGCCAGGTTATAAAGTATCCTGGGCTGCTCCGGCATCAATAAACTTGCTTTGATAAAATATTTACGGCTTTCGTTAATATCGCCTTTTTCGGCCAGCAATAAAGCCAAAGAATAATTAATTTCTTTAATCTCAGGATTTTCATTCAATACTTCCCGAAGCAGTTTTTCAGCTTCATCATTTCTACCTTGTTGATTATACAAGTTAGCCAGGTTCACCTTTGCCATATAGAAAAGATTATCAATCTTAAGTGCATCCTGGTAAAATTTAACTGCCAGATCATTGTTTCCTAAATTGGAATACATAATCCCCAGATTGTAATTTCCTCCAGGAAAGTCAGACGTGTACAGATTAATATTTTTATATTCCTCCAGTGCGGCTTTTCTGGCTTTTTTTCCGGCTTCGCTAAGTTGGTTTTCAGGAACCTGTGATAATCTGATGGCAGCTTCGCTTCGAATTGCTTTAACAGGATCATTCAATAAAGGGAGCATGAGTTTTTCGAATGAAGCTGCATCAACCGGATGATAACTCATTATTGCCGTGTGGCGTATCAATGATGCAGGATCATTCAGTGCTTTTTCAATTGCCTGCCGGCTTAAACTATCATCATAATTACCAAGGAAATGCACGGCTGTTGCCCTAACCATTAATGGGAACAACTCATTGCCTGCATAAAGAACCAAATCATTCACTGCTTTTGGATCGTTTTTTAAGGCAGCCGCAAAAGTTTCACCATAATGAGGCCGCTTTTTTGTTCCATACCACTTTTCAATATATCCTTGCGACCATTGCGCAGTTTTATCTTTATGACAATCATTACAGGCATTTGGTGAACCAATTGATAATGTTAAATCCGGTCTTGGAACCCTGAAACTATGATCGCGGCGGTAGTCGTTACCCATATAAAATTTACCAACCATGTGACAGTTTACACATTGGGCACCTGTTCCGGTTTTATATTCTGGTTTTCCTTTATTTATCAGATGAGTACCGGTAATTGGCTCTTCCATTTTATGAAAATGATGGCTCGGTGAATTATACAAATCGGGCCTGTGGCATTTCAAACATAAATCGTTGTCATCCTTGAGGGTTTTTACAGAATGTACATCGTGGCAATCGCTGCATTTAATGCCTTTTTCAAACATTTTGCTTTGCGTAAACGAAGCGTATTCATAATCTTCGTCCGATATTTGTCCGTCGGCATGGTAAATTGGCTGGGTTATTAATGTCGGAATCATGTAATTGAGCAAATCTTCGTTGCTGTTTTCGTAATCGCCCATAATTGAACGGCGTGAATGACAACGGGCACAAACATTCAATAATTCCTTGTTGTCTAAGTTTTTTGTTCTGACCATCAAATTGGCATTTACATCATCCGGACGAGAACCTTCGGGCAAATTAGCCCATTCGAGATGTTTAGATGCTGGCCCGTGACAGGCTTCGCAACTTACGTCTATTTCAGACCAGGTCGTATTAAACGATTTGGTTTCAGTATTGTAGTTTTTCTTCAGATTGGTGGAGTGACAATCGGCACACATGCCGTTCCAGTTTTGCGCCTGGTTGGTCCAGTACAACCAGTTATCGGGTTTTATATTCTGATTTTGATAAACAGTATCGCCCAGGTGGAACCACTTTTTCTTTTCAGTATCCCAGGCTATTGGCAGACATTGTAGTTTTCCATTTTCGAATGGTACAAGGTATTGTTGCAAAGGTGTATATCCAAAAGTATAAGTTACCTGAAAATCCTGAAATTTTCCGTCAACTCCGCTAGTGTTAACATAGAACTTACCATTTTTACGAAACATCCGGTGGGTTAAACCATTGTGCCTGAATTCAAAATTATTAAAATCGCCTAAAACAGTTTTATCCGTGGCAGAATCCATCGCCATATCATGATGAGAACCCAACCACAAATCATTTTCTTTTTTATGACATTCAATGCAGGTTTGGCGACCCACAAATTGTAATTCCGCCTGCGATGATTTGTTTATTTTCCCTAGCGATACGCGCACCAAATAAACCGGAAAAGCCAGCACAATAACCACAGTAGCAATAAGTCCTGTTGTTTTCCAATTTTTGAATGGATTGTTACTTAAACTATATGACATAGGTTAGCTGGTTATTTTCGAACTTTTTCCTTTTGGTCTTTTGATTGAAATCAATTTTTACCTTTCCTCCCTCAACAATTACCGGATAATAATCAAGTGGCCTTGGGGCCGGCGAGTTAAGAACATCTCCATGCTTGTCGAACATGGAAGAGTGGCAGGGACATACAAATTTCTTATCAATTTCGTTCCATACCACCGTGCAACCCAAATGAGAGCAAATGAGCGAAAGCGCCAGAAAAGCGCCATCGTTTTCACGGATTAAATAAAGTTTGTTCACCCTGTCGGTAGTTACTGAATTTACCGGAAAATCTTCCACATTGCCTATAACTTTTAAACTTGCATTTAAGTTTTTATCGCTTGATTCTTTTCCGTTTTTAAACATGTTGATAGTGAGAAAAGAAAATTCAGCAGCAGCAATTAAACCCAGTATTTTCCATGCTTTTTTAAAGAAATTCCTTCGATCGGGGCTATCAATTTGTTGTATATCGGGGTTTTTAATTTTCATTCTTTTTATATTTCAGTCCAATTTTATTGACAGAGAACCACCGCGTTTAAGCAGAGCTACACTGAGATAAACAATATTTAATTCAATGTCATTTAGATAAGGATTTTTTTCGTGGAAGTTGGTGTCTTTGTGTTTTAGTGGCGAAAACACTTTTGCCACCAACTTAGCGAAGCGATCACGAACAAAGTGAGTAAATCACCAAATCACAAAATCTCACCAAATCTTCAATAAATTGATATTTTATATTTGTCATTAACTAAAGAACATTGATATTTAATTTCTATTTTTCTGTTTAGTTTTATTCATTAAAATTTATACCATCCAAGGCCACATCAGTTTCATTCCTTCGCCCCTGAAAAATATCCCTATGATAGATAAAACGCTATACGAAACAATGAATACAATGATGATTGTTTGAATGATTTCTGAGCGCCTTAACGAAAACTTTTTCTTTAAATATTTTAAAAACAAATAGATACTTCCTGCAACAATTATAAAAGGAACCAGGCCGGTTGAAATTAATGATGGCACCGAAGGCAAAACATTTTCAGGATCGGGTAATATTTCGCTGCTTAGAACGAACAAAAGGGTGAAAACAATGGATGAAATTGCCGCGTATATTCCTGCTTTCTTTGCATTTTCGGATAAAAACCAGATTCCGTAATTTTTGTCGTTCAATTTAATATATGGCAGCCAAAAAGCTGAAATTAATATTGTAACCGGTAAAACAACAATAGCAAAAAACGGGTGAAAATGAATCAGCAATTCCTGCAATCCCATAAAATACCAGGGTGCTTTTGCAGGATTGGGGCTAAAAGCCGGATTTGCCCTTGCTCCCAGAGGAGCATCAAATAAAGCAGCCATTACCAATAAAAATGCTATTAACACAAGCGCTACAACAAATTCTCGGGCAACCAGGTGAGGTTGCGTGTCGACCATAGGGCTGTCTTTTTCCGATTCGGCAACGATAACGCCGCCAGCCCTCCGGATGCGCCAGAAATGATAAGCCATCAGGATTACTATCGAGGCTGGAATAATGCCGGTATGCAGATTGAAAAAGTTCAGCAGCGAAGCCGAACCAACCTCCTTTCCTCCAAGAAGCGATTCTTTTATTGCACTTCCAACTAAGGGTATATAATCAATTAAACCGGTGCTAATGGTAATTGCCCAGTACGAAAGCTGATCCCAGGGCAGGAGATAGCCGGTAAAATTCGAAAGGACGACAAGCAACAGCAATATAAATCCGAAAATCCAGCTGAGATGCCTTGGTTTGCGATATGCCCCGGTGAATAACACCCGCAACATGTGCAGGAATGTAATCCAAAGCATGAATATCGCACTCCAGTGATGAAGGTTATGGGTAAGTTTTCCAAAAAGCAGGTTTTCATTCAGGTTTAAAACCGAGTTGTAAGCATTTTGCGGATTTGGCTGGTAATGGAATTTAAGCAATAACCCTGTAAAAACCTGCATTACAAACAAAAGAGCAGCCATTCCCCCTAATCCAAAAGTCAGGTTAAGGCGCAATGCATCCTGCCGTAACTTTTTGGGGTGAAGGTGGAGTATTAGATTGTAAAATGGGTTGGATTTTTTTTCGGGAACTTGTTGAACTTCCATTTTATACAACAGATTAAGCAAAGATTAGAGAATACAAAAATAGTTTTTTTTGTGTATTCTTGAAATTAGATTTTTTTATTGCGCTAAAGGTGAATTCTTCTGGAAAAGGCTTCGCTTTGCCTTAAACAAAATTGCGGTATGTTTTACCTGCAGTTCAATCAGATATTCTATTACAACAAACCTTTCGGGTCTTCAAGACCCGAAAGGTTTAGACTCAGACCTTTCGGGTTTTTAAAACCCGAAAGGCCTTTTTTTGAAAGATTGAAGTTTCTTCCTATTTTTAAAATCTATAACAATTACCCAATCATGAAAATTGACCCAATAGAAGCCGGTAATTATTACCATATTTACAACCGTGGTATAAATGGAACCCCAATATTCAATGAAACTGAAAACTATTATTATTTTTTAAGGCTGTACGAAAAACATATTGAGCCCATCACTGAAACATATGCCTGGTGTTTAATGGGAAATCATTTTCATTTGTTGGTATGGATGAAAGAGTTGGACGAGATAAAAAAACTTCCTGGTTTTGAAAAAGCAAACCTTTCGGGTCTCCAAGACCCGAAAGGTTTAGCTCCTATTACAACAAACCTTTCGGGTTTCGAAAACCCGAAAGGTCTCTCTACCAGGCAAAAAAACGATAACTTTATTTTTACCAACCAATTTTCTAAATTCTTTAATGCTTATGCCAAGGCCTTTAACAAAAGGTACAAGAGGACAGGCTCTCTTTTTGAAAAACCATTTGAACGTAAACTGGTAAATAATTTGAACTATTTCAAAACCCTCATATTTTACGTCCACTACAACCCTGTATTTCATCATTTTTGCGAACGTCTGCAGGATTATTCATGGACATCGTATGGCTCAGTTATTTCTTTAAAACCTACAAAAATTGAAAGGGATAAAATAATTGGATATTTCGATAATGTTGGCAATTTTATCGATTTCCATAAACAAAAGCACGAATTTAATGAATTGAGGGATTTGTTGTTTGATTAAGAGTTTAGGAGCGAAGACCTTTCGGGTCTTCAAGACCCGAAAGGTCTGTCAATTTGCATTTACATTCTAATCTGTTACCCTCCCAGCACAATTGTTATAAAAACAAGCATAATCCCTACCAGGCAGGTTAATATTCCCATCGTAAACTGGTTGCGCCCGGCGTATTTACCCAAAACCCAACCACATGCAAATAGCATAAGAATCGCAATTAGATTTGAAATGCGCAAAGCAACCTGAATATCATCAAATAAAACAAATGGAATTGCTATTGGCAGGGTGGAAAAGAAAATAAGGAAAAAAATTCCGGCAGCTTTTCTGTAATCTTTATATTTTAACCTATGTTTTGATGGAGGTTCAGGCAAATTCATTATTTTTTTCCTTATACCTTCAATCTCTACTGGTTGCATGAAACCAGCAATTACAGGCGGAATATAATCCACTATCACCTTGTGGACTTTTTCAATATCTTTTGATTTGCGCACATAATTCAAAAATGTAAATTTATGTTCCTTATTTATTAAGGTCATAAATAAATACATTTCTGCATCAATTAGGCCCCAGGCTATGGTGGAGCAGAATGCACCTTTGAGCATATCTGTAACTGTTGTGGTATCTGACTTCAGAACACTAAATGCACAGGTAAATGTTAAGGTCATAATAATCCCTGTCAGGATTTCAGATATTCTTTCATCTGTAGCTAATAATCCTTTTTCGGTATAGGGCTCTTTCAATTCTTTTTCAGCTTTTCCCTGTTTTGAGGCGGAATTATCTTCCTGAATTTGAATGACTGACATTGCTTTGAATTTATAATTATTTCTTTTTCCCGAATTGGAACCCGATATGAAACTGATACCGCCATCCATAGGACCAACTGTTAAATCTTCCCTGGGTAGATAATTCTTTATTGGTAAGTACATCATCCAGCATTGGGAAACGATCCAAAAGCTTCAAAAATACTTCATTTTCAACTTCATCCGCATCAAAAGTGAAGTCACCTTCCATTTTCAGATAAGCACGGTAATTTGAAACAGCAGGGCCAAGCGCAACAATATCAAAAGTCCAGCGGTTATTGATCACAAACTGATAGCCAAGTTGAAAACCAATATTTAATATCTGAAAGTCAGTCTGTAATTCTGCAGTTTCCTTCACTCCATCCACATCAACTTCTACTTCTCTTTTATTGAAAAATGAGTGATATGAAGTATAGGGTCCGATATAAACCCCATGTGGAGCGAAGTGTTTGTTTTCTTTTTTTAAATAGAAACGATATTCCCCTCCGGCCCGAAACCCACTTTTAATCAGATCTTGCTTTACGCGGGTGGTTGAGCTGACACTGATTAAATCAGGGAATTCCTCGTAGCCACCGGTAATGCAAAATGACTGATTGGGCTTTGTAATACGCTCGTACGAAAACACTAATGAATTCGGAAAAATAGCCTGGGTGAGTTCGAGCTTAATTGTATTCATGCGTTGCCACTGTTTAGTAGAATCTTGGGCAATGATTATGCTTGAGATGCCCAGAACAGAAATGAGTATTATTGTGATTTTTATAAGATTAGAGCTAGATAAATAAATAAATTTTACCATAATATAATAAAGTTAGTTAAATTATAAAAAGATTGTTAATACTGAAGAACCGGATTAAAGTCAAAATCGCCATAATTTGATTTTAGTTTTTAGTTCCACGATCGTTGTTATCATATTTTTATTGCCCATTATCCCTGTTTTACATTAAATGCTGGTGCTATGTAATCCCTGTCCAGGTATTTTATTGGAATTGTAGTCATATTTCCATCACGTTGGTTACGATAATGGGGGGACATAATTTCAATACCTGCTTCATTACAACAATCCTGAATGTTCTGATGAAGTTGAGAGCAAATTCTTTCCTGTTGGTTGGCTTCGCTGATGTAACCATTAATTTGATACGATACATAAAAATCATCAAGGCTGGTCTGCAATACGAATGGTTCCGGTTTTTTTAGAATCAAATCTGTACGCGAAGCTGCCTTTAACAAAGCCTCGTGCATATTTTTCCAGGGTACGCTATAACCAATGGTAACTGTGGTATGAATAATCAAACCAGTATGCTTATTCTTTGTGTTGGTTGAATAATTGGTTGTATTGCTCAATAAAACAGAAGAATTAGGAACTGTTACATCTTCATTCTTAATAGTTCTGATGCGTGTTACAAGGGTAGTCTTCTCAATCACATCACCTGTAATATCGCCGATTTTTACCCGGTCGCCAATCCTGAAAGGACGCATATAGGTAATGACTAATCCTGCAATGATATTGGATATAGCACTTGACGAACCCAATGATACCAATACACCAACAAATACTGAAACACCTTTAAAAGCAGGTGAATCGGAACCTGGAAGATATGGAAAAATCAGTACCAGCATAAAAGCATACAACAGGAATCTCAATATTTTGAAGGTAGGCCGGGCCCATTCGGCATCAAATCCTTTTATCTGAATCTGGCTTTTATCAATGAGGTCAAAATAGTACCTCAACACCTTTATTAAATACCTGAATATAAAAACAATAACCAGAATGGAAAATAAATCAGGCAGAAAACCAATGATACCATCTAAAGCCTTCGCTGCCGGATCGAGTATCCATTGGAGCAGCGTACCAGCCCATATTTCCGTTTCGGGGAATATGCTGAAAATCAATGGCAGCGAAAGATAAATGGTGATGATTATCGAAATTATCCGTAATAGAGTGGTGAACGGCAATACAACTTTGTTAAAAGGCAAATTGCTAAATATCTTTATCTTGCTAATAGTCAGATTATTTAGGAATTTATCAAAACTAAGTATAAGGTGTTTGTTTATCCATGCAAAAACTTTGTTGATAAGTAGTATGATAAGGCTTAATCCAGCAATGATCAATAAAACTAACCCAATGCGTTTAATCCAGCTGACAAAACTGTTTGCTTTTTTTTCATAAACTAAAGCTGTCCTGATAATTTTTAAGTATTCAGCAGCTAGTTGCCTGTCGCTTTTATTGACTAATAATCCATCAACTTTGGTAACAAACATTACCGTCATCTGATGTTTGTAATTTATTTCTGTGCCTATTTCGTTTTCCGTAAGAATCAAAGAATCAGGATTAAAAAAAGGTTCCTGGTAAACTTGTTTAATACATTTGCTAATGTTTTTTGACCGGGCTTCGGCTGATAAAGATAAAATCCTTGTAAAAATATAAAATAAGGTATCATTAAAAGGGGCTACAGCATAACCTTTGGTTTGCATTCTCAAGGTATCAATTTTTTGTCTTAATAAAGCCTTTCGCAACGAATCTTTCTCCATTATAGTTGTAAGCCTTGCTTCCAGTTCTTTTGTTCTTTGACTATCTCCGGAATATCGAACGAGTTCATTTTTCAATCTTGCTTTAGTCAGCGAATCAAGAACATATTCCTGGTATAAAATCACTACTTCATCTTCATTTTGTAATTGTAAAGAAAGTGAGTCATTCACATCGTGTACCTGAGAAAAGACACTAAAATGGTACAAACTGAATAGTATACTTAAAAAAAGTTTTGTCTTTTTCATGAGCTTGTTATATCAAGGGTGAGATATTCTGGTTTTTGCCTAAAAATGTTTTTTTACTCTGCATGTAGAAAATTAAAATAAACGTTGTTTCTTATCATTAAAAAAATACAATTTGTACTAATTGATCCATTTTAAAGTAATTAACTAATATGAAAAATATTCAATAAACCAAACAACCTTCAAGGGTCTATCCTCAATAAATTGTCTCCAATTTTATTATTTGAGCATATTTATTCTTTTAATAACTCTTTAGTTCATTTTCCGGAAAAGAAAATATCTATACGCTATTTGAACTGTCCATTGATACCGTAGTTTGAAATCGCCAAATAAACCAACACCTGCCTGAACCCAAAAGTTAGAGCGGGGTGCAGCTGCATAAACAATTCTGCCTTCCAGGGTCATCGAAGCACCACCGTGTATATAATCTATATAACAAACAGGCGCTATAACGGTCCACATTTTTTTTGACAAGGTTCTGATATAAAATCCTTGTATTTTTGTATAACTGATGTTTTCTCTTGACTCGTCCCCGCTAAACGAATTTACCTGCTGTAAAAGCACCGATACAAAGTTTCCTTTTTTTACAAGATTTCTGGTATAGCTCAAAACCGGAATGATCAAATTTTTACCGGTTCCAACAAGTTTCGATGCCGCTGTGTTTAAACCTATTTCTATCGAAATCGTAAGAGCAGATTTACGGGATGGGATAAGTTTAAAACCAAGCAAACGAAATGAAATGTCGCTGAGCCCGTGCTGCTTGTATCCTTCTGGTGAAGTGAATGAATTGTAGATATAGGGTATATCAAGCCGGGTTGTAAACCGTTTCCCAAGTTTCACAATGGTTCTGAATGTGGTTTGGTTAAGATATTCTTGATTGGGATAATGTGCCAGTTCGTTGAAAAATTCTATACGCGTAATAAATTGTGATGGATCATCAGCTGAGGAATTGCTTTGCTGCATTCCGGTTGTGTCTGCAGGTGTTTGTGCTAATATTCCCAAAGGATATCCCGGAAGCACTAAAATTAACCAAATGCAGCAATAATAACAGTTCATATCTGGATCCTTATTGTATTATTGAAGATATCATAAATAAAAAATGATTTTACCATGATAATGTCAAAAAGTAAACCGACAAAAATCCTAAAATGCATATAAAAACCGATATCAGGGTTCCGGGATAAAGCAGTCTGTTTCTTTTTCGCAACATTGAAGCAAGTTGCCACATGCGAATAATATAAAATACAGTCACTAATATCATCAATAACGTACCAACCCATGTCAGCAAAAGTCCTGCAAAATGTCCGTTTTTATCCCATGCTTCACCCGATATCAGCCGGGCCTGATGCAGTGCCGATACTCCTTTGTCTATTGCAATTCCTGCTGTAATCAGGCCAAGTACAGTTCGCACCCATGCAAGTTGCGTGCGTTCCAAAGCGTACATAGTTCGTTCCACTGCCAGGTTAACGTTTAAGTTCAAATCAAACCCGACCTCCTTCATCACTCTTTGTTCTTCCTTAATTTCCTGATTCTTCATTTCAAACTTTACATTTTAGTTCGTTTAGATCATTATTTTTTGAGGCATTTACTCTCTCTTTAGATACTTGTCTGCAATTCATCTGAATCATGAATTGCAGGAAATCAATTTTGTTTGTGGTATCATTTTTATCAATGCCACCATGATTACTTTTATAATAAAGATGAAATCAGACGTGTAACAGCATAAAAGAGTCGGTGGAGAAGGCTTGCCCTGGCCACAATTTCGGCAGTAATTTCCATACATTCATTCAAATCGTTTAAAAAAGCTTTTTCCACCTGCTTACTAAACTCTTCGCCGTAAATTACCGACATAATTTCAAAATTGAGATCAAAACTGCGCACATCCATGTTTGCCGTGCCAATTACACTAAGGTGTGTATCTGCCACAACCGTTTTGGCATGTACAAAACCCTTTTTATATAAATAAATCTTTACCCCTGCCTGAATAAGATCCGGAAGATAAAACTTCGATGCTGCCCCCACAATCGTGGAGTCGGACTTAAAAGGCAACATCAAACGAACGTCCACGCCGCTGATTGCTGCTTGTTTGAGTGCATCCATTATACTGTCGTTGGGTATAAAGTATGGATTGGTGATGTAGAGTTTATTTCGTGCCGATGTAAAGATTTTAAAATAAGTAAGCATGATGTTCGACATGGGATAAACCGGCCCGCCTGCAACAACCTGCCCCATAGCTTTCAGCCCTTGTGGTTTATCCACTACTTTTTTGGGAAAAAGATCCTGCGAAAAAGTCAGTTTCTCTGTTTGACAAGAGTTCCAGCTAACAATAAAGTGTCGTTGCAAACTGTTTACCAGTAGCCCTTCAATTTTCACATGGGTATCGCGCCAGTAGAGGCCAGTATCAATTGAATTATCGTAACGGTCGGAGATATTTATACCACCCACAAAACCTGTAACACCATCAACAATGATAATTTTCCGGTGATCGCGGTGGTTTAATCGGTTGGCTAATTGCACTAGTTTTACCTTTATCTTTGGAAATACCAATACTCCACCTGCTTTTAGCTCTTTTACAATATTTCCTTTGATTTTTCTGCTTGCATACGCATCGTATAATACCCTGATTTTCACACCTTCTTTGGCTTTACTAAGCAGAACATCTTTGATTTCATTTCCCCTGATATCATTTTCCCAGGCATAATATTCTAAATGAATGAATTGCTTTGCTGATTCCAGCACGCGTAATACTTCCGGAAATTTTTCCTCACCATTGTTGAGCAAGGTAAAATAACTTTCAAGCAAGGGTTCATTACCAATGAATTTCAGAAATTCAATAAGACTGCTAAAGTTTCCTGCTTCCTCTTTACCGGCACTTGGCATTGCAACAGATGAATCATCAGTATTTCTTTTCATATCGGCGTCCAATTCTTCCTGAGCTTTTTTTAATCTGTACCGACTACTGAGGTGACGAAAGTTAAGCCCAAATGCAATGTAGATTGCTACACCGGCAATTGGTAATAAAAGGACGAGTAAAAGATAACCGAATGTCTTTGGTGTTGAGTTCGTATCCAAAAGAATTCGTATTACTGTATAAAGTATCAGCAATAAATAAATAACAAGTAAACCCAGATAAATAAAGTTAACCATAGCATTGAATTTAAATGGATTATAATATTAAATGATAAGAGCCTTATCTCATTTTACATAAATTCTGTCTACAATTCAAACTGAATCCTGAATTGCCAGAAATTCGATTTGCCTGTGATATCATTTTTCTCCAGGCTGCCATAACCATAATTTACTTCAAACCTGAAATGGGCATTTGGATACCAACCCAATGCCGTTGTAAACCTTCCGAAATTTCCTCCTGTAATATTCTGATCAGTAAAATCGGAATAGGTATATCTCATGCCTAATTCAAAGGCACCTGGCCCGGTATTCTTTTTAAAAGTAAAATTCCTTTTGGGTATGAGTTTGCCCAACACACCGTTTTGTTTGTTGTAGCGCCTGTTTTCGCCGGTGATAAACCAGCTGCCACCCAACTGATAATAACCAAAGGAAAGGTCTTTGCCCGGAATGTTCACAAAATTGTTCAGGTATTCCCCAACAAAGGAAAACGGACCATTTACTTTTATTAATTCGAACATAATGGTGTTGGAATTGGTTGCGGCAATTGTATCTGTTTTAAAATACGAAGGCGCTGTGTTGGCTTCAGGCTTTCCTTTATAACTTAACTTTCCGTCTGTTGCCTCAGAGTATCGGTAACCAACACCCAAATGAAGCAGATTGCGATCGGATTTATAAACCGGCAAGTAAGTCAAACGGCTTACAAATTGTGAACCATTGTCAGAAAAAGATTTTCCTGTTTCCCAGTAATTATTAAATGCTCCAATAGTGTAGATAAGCCGCTGCTTTAGCAAACTGTTGGAATAGCGTATACCAATATTCCTTTGCCTTACGAGAGGAGGTTCGCCACTTCCTCTTTCTGTAAAAAACAATTGCGATCCGGGTGCCCAATATTCATAACCCACACCTTCTTTTTGTTTGCCGAGGGTAATCCAGCCGCCCTTTTTGCCAACTGGTATTTCCAGGCTCCAATCAAGGAAACTATATGCATTATTTCCCTGGGGCGCATCCAGTCCATTATAATTGGCACCAAACATATAGTGCCAGGGGTTTTTAAAAAAAAGCAACTGACCAGTAATTATTAACCGGTCACCCCTGAATTCAGTTCCCGGATTTACCTTGCCTACCTGGCTAATGCTATTCTCATCCTGCACCACTATGTTATGATCAAGCAGTATAGCTGCACCAATATTCAGTGTGAAAAACCTGGTTTTTACCTGGTTCCATTTTTTTGCCATCACAGGTGGAGCATCCAATGAAATTTCTTCTTTTTTTACCTGCATAGTATCATTAAGTGAAGGCGAACCCTCCTGACTAAATGAGGCCAGTGTAAGGTTAATAAAAGTGAGAAACAATAATAATTTTTTAATCATGATATTTCATTGTTTTTTATTTATGAAAGAAAAAAACTGACAGGTACAATAGACACTGCCAGTTATAAACTGAATTGAGATTACAGCGTCTCAAGACATGAATGTGCATGGTATAATTGTCGGATAAAATTTATTGAAATAGATTTATTAATTATTAATGCGAACTAAGGGTCGAATAGCCCTTGGCTTTAGCCGAGGGTTGGATAAATGTCTTGAATTCTGGGCTTTAGCCCAATATTTTTTGGCTAAAGCTGATTTTGTTTCTTACATTGTTCACCGGCAATAGCCGGCGGTTATTGAAAAAGATCTACTCTTAATTCACGTTATTACCTTAAATCCGAAAGACCTCAAAGTTTTTTTAACTAAAATGCTGTATGCATTCTAATTTGCTACTCTTCGCCAAATGAAACCTTTGAGGCCTGCATTTATATTTTATTTTAAGCTGTTGCAACCACTGCCTTTTTTGTAAACGATAATAAAATTAGGGCAACTCCGGTCAGAAAAACCTGTAAACCAAGTACGGTGCTTATTGCAATGGCTCCGGCACTGATATTAAAAATCATAATTACCGCTGCTACTACTGATAATGCGCCAATAATAACAACAAACCATCCCGCAGGGTTTACTTTTTTAAGCAACCACCCGCTTTTAACAAGCAATACACTGGAAACGAGTACCCACAATCCAAAAATCATGGATAGCGTGCCCATGGTTGCCAGAATGTTGGAAAGAAGCAATATCCCGAAAAGGAATGTTATCACACTCCAGAGAATCGACATATTTTCCCTTTCTGCCGAACTGGCAGCAAACCAGTTTAAAATTCCAATAAGGCCGGAAGCAAGTATAATTACGCCAAACCAGAATGATATTCCGGCGAGCACAGCGGCGGGGTTATTAAAAATAAAAGCGCTCAGGATGACAAGTAATATGCCTTGCAACAATAACATCCACCATTTTTTGAGTAAAAGTTGTAACATAATTTTAGTTTTTAATTGTTTATAAAAAAGATTGAATTGATAGAATATTCTGAATTTTTAAAGTTTGTATTCATTTTTCCCTGGGCAAATTTTCTTCCTGTTATTCCTTGATTATTTTACACTTGTCCATAGTTTTGTTCGGGCTGTGCCAAAATCTCCCAGATGATAAATGCTTACAGATGAACATTTAAATGTGAATGGATGATAAGGCGCTGCAATCAGTGCTTTTAAAAAGTCCTCGTGGGCAAGACCAATGGTAACATGCGGATTGTATTTAGCCCCACTATGATCAGGTATAAATCCGTTTACATAAGTATCGCTTCCTTTTGCAATTGGTGTTCCATCGGCATTTTGTACAAAAGCGGCATCTGTTCCAACCACAATAAATGGTTTTAAAGCTTCAATAATTTTCGCCTGAAAACGCATCAGTGCAGGCGTTGTGTTAATTGTAATTCCTGCTAATCCTAAACCATTTGTGGGATAATAATAGAAACCCTTTGAAGTCAGCTTTTCCTTCGTTGGTTTTTCATTCTTAACTACTTTTGCCACAGCAGCATAAACTTTTTCAAGGTCGGCTGTATTGACAAAACATTGCAGCACTGTAATGTGTGGTGTATGCAATGCATCAAGCGAATAACTGCCAGCTCCGGAATAATTTTGCTGCATGCGCTCGTTGTAAATTTTTGCGGAATCCAGCATGGTCTGATCCGGATCGAGCAACACATCTATAGCTGTAATATTTGATTGTGCAGATGCTGAGTTGAATTTAGTTACAACAAATATCAGCACCAGGAAACAGACAATTTTAATAAAAGTTGTTCTCATCTTCTTTAATTTATATTTTTAATTATATAATTGAACCTGAATGACCTCAAAGGTTTTTTCATTTGGAATGCCGGTTTAAGCTTAATTTGCTCCAATTAAATAAGTGAAACTTTTGAGATCTGATTAATAAAATTAGTATGCATAATTTATTTGGGAATGTAAGCTGAATCCTTACCATAATTCCTTATCATTTTCTCCAATTTGTTTACAGGAAAATCTATCCGCTTCAATTTCGATTCCGGCATTAGTTTCATGTCTCCTGATTTTGCATCGGGCGGAGAGGGGAAAAATACCATGCTGTATCCGTCGGGCCGTCTGTCAACCTCAATACCCATCAGCAAATCATCATCTTCATGAATTAAAACCACTTTCCAATCATTGTCTTTATCCTCAATTCCGGCATCTGCACTGGATTTTAGCATGGCGTAACCCGGAATAAATATGAGCAGGTTGTCTTCGAAAAAAGAAAGAAACGATTTCACCCTTTTTCTGTCGGAGAGCCATCCGGCTATAAAACAAATCAGGAGAATAAGAAACAGGCTTAACAACGAAAATAGCCCGATACCTAAAATTCTTTGAGCTGGTAAATGCGATTTTATAGGCTGTATCATGTCTTGTGCAATATTTATTGCCTTTTCGAAAATGAAAATCAATATCATTATCGGAAATAAAAAAAGAACGATGCCTTTTCCAATTCTTTTTGCTATTGCAGAATACCAGTTCATATTTGAAAATGACTAAATATCAAAATGATAAATGAATGACTAACATTTATTTGACCCGTGTAAATACCACATTATAAGTATTGCCTTCCACCGCCTGGAAATATTCGCCAGCCAGTGCATCTTGTTCAGGATAGTAATTTAATTTATAATTTGATCCCGGATAATTTTCATCTCTCAGTTCAACATAAACTTTTAAGTTCCCGTCCGCGTTATTCCACATGGCTTTTCCTATATGAATTGATTTGGGATTATAATACCCGGCATTCAGATTGCCATCATCCAGTGCTTCCGTGATTTTTATCTGGTACGGAGAATCTGTTCTTACCCAATTGCCAACCAGCTGATTTTTATCTGCAGGTATTTTTTGTTTAGTAGTTGTAGAATCAGCGTCCATGTTTGTTGTTGTTTTATCTTTGTTTTGCGTTTGATTGCAATTTAACATGAATGCTGCCATTACAACAAGTAGCAATGCTGTGAATTTGTATTTCATATTTTTTTTGATCATTTCTAAACGATGGTTGATTTTCGTTAAAATAAGGTAATAAGGTCATTGTTAATTATTTCCCATCTTCTACTAAGGTTAATTTCAATAAATAAGGTTTTATTTTGCATAATAAAAACCTTATTTCAAATTTTTTTAACCTTAATAGTCAAAATTGTAAAAGAATGATCAACCTTATTAGCTTATTTTATAATAGTTTAGCATTATAAATTCATTAACGGATTCATCAAAATTTGATAATCAATAATTGGAATAAAGCCTTTTTAATTGTCAAACGGATAAATCTTTTTCCAGTCTGTTTTCATGTCTACGATTAACCAATGATATTTTGCAGCATCATTTAAGCCTTTGTCTAACTTTGCCAGTCCTGATTTCCTGTCGTAAGCGTATTCCCTCACAGAATCGGTATGATGAACATACATTCCAAAGCGTGGGCCACTGCCCGTACTGGTATATTGCATCATGGCATAATCACCATCTGAATTTCCGGCAGTAAAAACAGGGCGCTTGCCAATGTGCTCATAGATGCCCACTGGTTTGCCCAGTTTGTCGTCATTAAAATCGAATTCGGGAAGTTTGACAATAGCCGGCGAATTTAGTGTGGTATCGTATTTCGCCTTGAATGAGCTCCCTACCACCTGGTATGGAGGAATTCCATACGCTTGTTCAACCCAAACGCGCATAAAATTTATGTCTCCACCCGATACAATAAATGTCTTATACCCATTTGCACGCAGGTAATTCAGTAATTCCAGCATGGGTTGGTAAACCATTTCATTGTAATGTTTTCCGGTTTTCGGATGAGTGGCAGTAGCCATCCAGTCTTTTACCGTTTTATCGAACTCATCAGCTGTTATTCCTGAAAATGGGGGGATCATCAGATCGAGAAGGGCTTCATTACCGCCGGCGAGAGCAGATTTCAAATCGCCTTCAAGTATTCCTTTATAGGGTTGCTGGTTTTTCCATTCGGGATGTTGGGGCGCCAATGCTTTTATACGATCTATCATGAAGTATAGCTGAAACGGCAAAGGCATTTCTGTCCATAAGGTACCGTCGTTATCAAAACAGGCAATGCGATCGGCAACGGGAACAAATTCGGAGCTTCCTTTCCTGGTTGTCTTTGTTACAAAATCTATAATTGATTTCTTTGCATTACCTTCATTCCATGACGGTAGCGGATCGGTGGCAACTTTCGTTTGTTTTTCTGCTTTTTGCTGTTGATTAAAACTGAATAGCAGAAATGAAGATGCAACCAGGACACTTGCAACTATATACTTTCTAATTTTCATATCCTATAGATTTAACTTAATTATAATTATTAGAATAAAAACCAACGGTCATAGATGAATGACCGATGGTTTGAATTAAAATTTTATTATTTACTACCTCCCGATGTTCCGTAGGATATGGATTCCATTGCCTTGTCAAGACTAAAGCTGCCCGGTTTCATACGTGGTGGAAATTCCTTGAAACTTTGTATCCACTTTCCAACATAAGCTGCTGATGGTGCAAAGGCGAACATATGCATGAAATACCATTTATCGTATCCCCCAGCTTCGTCTTGTGCGCGTTCGAAAGGATCCATGCGGAGATTACAAATCATTGGCGCACGTAATTCTTTGAAAGGTTCAATCCATGTGCGCATTCCTTGTGCATCCTGACGCAAAAAAGTAATCTTCCAGTTATCATAGCGCAATGCTGCTACACTGCCACCATCAGTCCAGTAAACAAATTCATGGCGTGGCCATTCGCCTCCATTTTGTAAGGCAGGCATCAGGTTGTAACCATCTAAGTGCACTTTATATGTAGTTGAGCCAATTTGTTTTCCGCTTAACAATTCATCTTTGATATTTGCTTCACCCACAGCAGCCATAAGAGTTGGAACCATGTCTTCAAGCGAAGCGATTTCATTATTAATTGTACCTGGTTTTATAACACCGGGCCATTTGATAAGCGCAGGAATGCGGTAACCACCTTCCCATTGCGAGTTTTTCTCGCCACGGAAATAAGTAGTTCCGGCATCGGGCCAGGCAAAAAATTCAGCACCATTATCGGTAGTGTACATAACAATTGTGTTTTCGTCTAACCCAAGTTCTTTCAACTTGTCCAATAACTGTCCAACCATTTTATCGTGTTCAACCATTCCGTCTGCTTCAATTCCAAGTCCTGTAACTCCGTCAGATTCAGCTTTAAGATGTGTGTTAACATGCATACGGGTGGTATTGTACCAGATAAAGAAAGGCTTGCCCTCTTTTTTTGCACGTTCCATAAAGGCTATCGTTTTATCTGTTACTTCTGCATCAATTGTTTCCATTCTTTTTTTGGTAAGTGGGCCGGTGTCTTCTACCTTTTGTGTCCCATCTGCATTTAATGTACTGTGTATAACTCCGCGAGGGCCAAATTTCTTTTTGAAATCGGGATTCTTAGGATAATCAGGATTCTCTGGCTCTTCTTCTGCGTTCAGATGGTAAAGATTCCCGAAAAATTCATCGAAACCATGATTGGTTGGCAAGTGCTCGTCTAAATCACCGAGATGGTTTTTTCCGAATTGGCCATTTAAATAACCCAATGGTTTGAGCAAATCAGCAAGAGTTGGGTCAAGTTTAGTAATACCTTCCTTAGCTCCCGGTAACCCAACTTTTAATAAACCTGTTCGTATAGGGGATTGCCCTGTAATAAATGCAGCGCGACCTGCGGTACAACTTTGCTGTCCATAAAAGTCAGTAAATACAACGCCTTCTTTGCCAATACGGTCAATATTTGGAGTTTTATAACCCATCATACCCATATTGTAGGCACTGATATTAAAAGAACCAATATCATCTCCCATGATGATGAGGATGTTTGGCTTACCGGACTTGGTTTCAGGAGCCGTCTTCTTGTTCTTCTGCGCTCCGGCAGTAAAACATACTGCAACTAAGATTAGTGTTGCGATTAATGATTTAAACTTCATTTTTCAATTGTTTTAAGTTAAATAATATAATTCCATTATGTTTAAAATATGTTACTAAGCATTGGTTTTAGAAATTCATTTAATTTTTGTAATCTACTGTGACTTTGTTTAATTTCCCATTGAATTTAAACGGCACATCATAAGTCTTGAAATCCAAAGGAGTTCCGGTATCCAGGCCTATATCCCATGTTTCATCCAATGAAAATCTTGCTGCTATGGTAGCCTCAATTTTCCCTTCACCCACTTTGTTTCCGTCAACAGATAAAATCACTGTGGCACCTTTACCAGCTCCTCCACCATCATAATTAAAATCGACAGTAATTGTATGTTTACCGGTAGTCAGATTCTTGGAGCCCTCTACCAAAGTCATGTGTTTAGGTTGATTAGAAAGCCTGTAAATAAATATGGGTTTACCATTTTTTACAAGTAAGGCAATTCCGCCGAAATAACCACCCATAGTAGCGAGTACTCCGTTGTTTCCCCCGTCAATATCGGCCGTTATAGACCAGGATTGATTTTTAAAATTGGGAGCAGAACCTTCCGGAATTCTTGATGTGCCAGCGTAATACTCAAAATGGTTCCTTCCTTTTGTTAAACTTGGACGAATAGCAGGATCAACCCTTTCTGCCATTGATCCATCCAGAGGAAGTACATTGTTCTTTTTGGCTTCGGAATAAAACAAATCCTGCAATTCTTTTAGTTTATCAGGGTTTTTATCTGCAAGATTATCTGCTTCACTAAAATCGTCTGCTATGTTGTATAACTCCCATTTAAAATCACGGCTTGGGTATTTGCTTACGCCACCCATGGTTTGCCAGGGCATGCGATAAGGAGTTGTAGCGGCAACCCATCCATCGTGGTAAATTGCACGGTTACCCTGCATTTCAAAGTATTGTGTATTACGCGTAGATGGTGCGTTGGCATTGTTAAATGTATATGCCATGCTCACACCGTCCATAGGTTTCTGATCCACTCCATTTACTTTTGTCGGAACAGGTAATCCACATAATTCCAGAATAGTAGGCACAATGTCGATCACATGATGAAACTGGTAACGTACTTCACCTTTTTGTTTCATCCCTTTTGGATAGCTGATAACCAAGCCATTACGTGTACCTCCAAAATGAGAAGCCACTTGCTTGGTCCATTGAAATGGCGCATCCATGGCAAGCGCCCAACCATAAGAATAGTGGTTATATGTCTCCACAGTGCCCAATTTGTCTAATTGAGTCATCATGAAAGGCATATCCTCTTTAACACCATTTCCGGCCGTAGCTACCTCGTTGGTGGTTCCCAGGTAGGTTCCTTCTGCACTGGCGCCATTATCGCCCATAATGTAAATGATGATGGTGTTTTCCAGTTGTCCTGTTTCTTTTACTGCTTCTATTACCCTGCCGATATTATAATCAGCCTCGGATAGTCCTCCGGCATATACTTCCATTTCACGTGCGAACAATTTCTTTTCGTCGGCAGTGAGACTTTCCCATGCCGGCAGATTAGCATTTCGGGCAGTAAGTTTTGTGTTTTGAGGAATAACACCTGCTTTTTTCTGCCTTTCCAGTGTTTCTTCACGTACCTTATCCCAGCCCTGGTCGAATTTTCCTTTGTATTTGTCTATCCATTCTTTTGTAGCATGGTGAGGTGCATGGCCTGTGCCGGTACAGTAATAAACAAAGAAGGGTTTTTGGGGTGATACGGAGTTGTGCCTGCGAATGTAGGAAATACAATTATCAGCAAGGTCTTCATTCAATATATAATTTGGCTTGTCAAGGTAAGGTTCAATCGGGGTTGTATTTTCATACAATGCGGGTCTCCACTGATTAGCATCTCCACCAAGAAATCCGTAGAAATATTCGAATCCCAATCCGTTTGGCCAAAGATCAAATGGTCCGGATGTGCTGCTTTTCCAATCCGGCACATTATGCATCTTGCCCCACCAGCCGGTGTTCCATCCGTTGTCTTTTAAAATTTCACCAATACTGGCGGCAGATTTTGGCACCAGACTGTTATAGCCATCGTATCCTGTTGCAAATTCAGTGATAACACCACTTGCAACATTATGATGATTGCGTCCGGTAATCAGCGCTGCCCTTGTTGGAGAACATAATGCCGTAGTATGAAATTCAGTGTAACGAAGTCCGTTTTCAGCCAGGTTGTCGAATGTCGGCGTTGAAATAGGACCACCGAAAGTGCTGGAAGCGCCATAACCAACGTCATCAGTCATTATAAGCAACACATTGGGTGCGCCTTCGGGAGCGGAGACTTCAACAGGGAAGTCTGGCTTGGATTGTATCGCATTCGTATCTACTACTCCTTCGAATGGATGAGGAAGGATAGGCAGGATTGTCCGGTCAAAGCCTTTTGAAGGATCAACCGACGCAGTTTGCGAATTCTGTTGTTGATTACAACTGGTAATTAATACAACTCCGCCAATGAGCAGGAGTGTTTTGATTAGTGATTTTTGTTTCATAACATTCTATTTAAAATAATAATTTGAATACTTTAATTAATTTATATCAAACTGTCACTATATTATCCTGAATCAAAATTCCAACATACACCGGATTCCTCAGGATTGAGAATTATTTTTAATCAGTTCCATTAATGTAATACCATCAACTGGTTTTCGCAGAAAAGCCATTACTCCGTATCTCATGCAGTTTACCTGAGTGTCAACATCCTCGAGAGCTGTAACTACTATTACAGGAATGGATTTCTTTTCCATCGAAAACTTGTTTAACAATTCAAGCCCACTCATTATTGGCAGATCAATATCCAGTATGATCAAGTCTTTATGAGTGGGAATTATTTCTGATATAAAGGAAATTGCCGATTCAAAGGATTTGTATTCCAGTCCATCAGATTCCAGAAAAATCTCAAAGGCACGGCGCATTGAAACATTATCCTCTACAATATATATCATACACAAAGATAAGCCTGAAAGAAAGGGATGTCAATAGAATGTTTATTCTATAAAATTGCAAATGGCGGGCTTTTACTTTATTTCTTTTGCTAATTTTATTCTTCCATTTTTTGCGGCTAAAACAAGAGCTTTATAATCGCTTTCGGTTTGCTTATCATACTCATATGCAAATCGAACCATAGCATTATCGAGTTCATCACTACTGCCAGTATAACCCGATAGCATTGCCGCATCGCCTGATTTGGCATGGGCCAGTGCAAGTGCCCATCCGCATAGTTCAGTATAAAATGGAAAATTTTTAATATTAAATTTATTGGGTTCAAATTTTAATCCGCCTTTCATATCCCTTAATTGACGAACATAAAAGTCAATGCCATCCGCTCTAAACCAGCCCAGAAAAATATCGGTTGAACTCTGAATCAGACGTTGGCCGGCAACAACCCGTTCGCCCTGATTTGAATATAATGATTTTGCTACATTTGGTTCAAGTACAGATGGATTTGCTTCTTTAATCTGCAGAAATAACGGATCCTCCTCATCGTTGCCTTGTAATAAAACTACCCAACATCTTGTGCCAACACTACCAACCCCAACCACTTTGCGAACCACATCCAGGATGCTATAGCGTTTTAAAATTTCCTTTTTGTCATCGGCAAGTGATTTTATGTATTCATCCAGAAATAATGAGACTGCATCATTTATCGTTCTGCCAGTCAATGTTTCTGTTTCACGAACAATGTAGGGGGGATTGACCTTTATCTGGTGTTGGTTGTCAACCATATCGGTGATTTTTGCAAGTACCTGGATCTGAGATCTGGTTCTGGCTTTAGCAGTGATTTTTTTTGCTTCCTCAATTATGGAATTTGGCAGCGCTTTTAATATGTCTTTTTCTTTAATCGTGGAATACCACAACTCAAGATGGCCCATCTGTGCAAATTCTTTCATCCGGTTGCGATATGATTTTACTGCAGCAATTACCGATTGCCCGGAAAGTTTTTCATCACCACCAAGATATTTGCATGAAGCAACAATACTTGCCACCAGACGTTTCAAATCCCATTCCCAGGGGCCGGGAATTGTCTCATCAAAATCATTAATGCCAAATATAAGGTTACGTTCCGGCGATGCATACAACCCAAAGTTAGCCACATGCATATCACCACATGTCTGAACCCTGATGCCTGTTGTTTCATCACTGGAGGCAAGGTCGCTGGCCATGATTGCAGCGCCACCCCGAAGAAATGCAAATGGAGATTCCAACATGCGTCCATAACGGATGGGCAACAAATTCGTAAGCCGGGTTTTTGCCTGTTCTTCTAAAACAGAAACCGGGTCGGGGCGGTTTATGGCAGGTTTATAATCGCCATGGCTGGCACGTGGATATTTAATCCTCAAGGCTTTACCGGCAGCATAGCGTTCTTCAACCCTAAGTGGCTTGGATTGGAAATGACCTGAATGATTTTGGCTCATAATCTGGGTAATATTAGTATTAACTAAGGTTTTAATTCTGCGTCTGAATTCTTTTATCAAAGGTAGGCTATCGAAGAGGGTTTGTAAATAGACGATTTATTCTATAAAGTAGTTTTGGATTTTAGGTTAATAATCCGCAATCTTTAGCTGTACAATGATATTGTGTATATTGATATGGGGTGTAGGACAAAATTCCCTATTTGAAATAAATGATAAAGAAAAAATAACGAAAAATATAAACATAATAAATCAATTAGAAACGAATTCCCCATTGGAGAAGGCACAGCCGTCAAGCTATGCAAGTTTAAGATTATTAAAATGATGGATTTGCGAGAATAAAAAGTAAGTATAATATAGGTAAAGCCTTCAAGCTAAAACATATATCTGCCTGATAACCATAATTGTCAATTAATAAATAGAAAATTTTGATATTATTAAACCTTATTTGTAAATTTAAACCTTAGTAGCAAAAGAAAACGTATTAAAAAAACCTTATTACCTTATTGATTAAGAATGAAAGTTGAATTTAATAATTTATATACGCATTTTGTTTTTACAACAAACCATCGTGAACCATTAATTGCTGATATTCACAGGGAAAGGATAGAAAAGTATATTACCGGGATAGTTAACAATAATTCCTGTCAATTGTATGCAATTTATGCAAATCCAGAACATGTTCATTTTCTTGTATCACGAGCCCCTAATATTGATGAAGAAAAACTAGCTGACATAATTGCCAACAGTTCATCTAAGTTCATCAATGATAATAAATTATGCAAATTCCACTTTCAGTGGCAATTTTCATGTTCAGCATTTTCTGTTTCTAAATCAGAAGTTGATAAGGTTTGCAAATATATTCTAAACCAACGTGGTCACCATAAGAATATAACTTTTAAAGAAGAGTATGAAGCATTTATTAAGTTTTATCAAAAAACAATTAAGCCTTAATAAGGTAATAAGGTTGGTTTTTTTTCATACCATTTTCTACTAAGGTTTAGTTTTATCATTACTTGTATTGAGCAGTTCGGCAAACTCACTGTACCACATGTCGAAATAAGGTTTTAAGAATTAATAAACCTCTATTTTTTAAAATCTATTGATAATATGAATATTATAGATCATTAACTTGAAGGCCATGCTTCTCCAAGGGGGAATTGATCAGCAAAAGTTGTTTTATTTTGATTATATAAAATCTTTATTTGACAATTGCAGTTAATACAAACTATGAAATGGGAATTTTGTCTTACACCCTGATATAGAGATGTAATCCTTATTTGGATCTTGCGGATTTAATGTAAAAGCAAAAATTTAATATCATGAAGGTAATTCTATTTACTAAAACTTGGCATAATTCCGGCATACCTGGCAATTTGTATCATTTCGGGGATAGATTTTACGCCTAATTTATTACTGATACTGAGTTTATGCAATTGTACCGTATGTTCAGATATAGAAAGTTCCGACGCCGTTTGTTTGTTTAACATCCCTGTAATCAGGTACCTGAGAATTTCAAGTTCTCTCGGGGTCAGCAATTCAATCAGCCTTTTAGCCTTATTGGACTCATCTTTTGCTTTTTTCAACTCTTTACTTAATTCTATGGCTTCCGCAATAGAATTTAATAATTCATCTTCCTTAAATGGTTTTTCAAGGAAATTAATGGCCCCCTTTCTTATAGTTTGAACGCTTAAATGAACATTTCCTTTACTTGTGATGAAAATAATAGGAAAATTCGATTCCAGTTTTACCAATTCATCCTGTAGTTCTATCCCGGATATCCCTTCCAGATTAATATCCAGGATAATACATCCCGTCCCGTTGTGTGGCATTCGATCAAGATATTCTTCCGAACAGGTAAAAGTTTCAACCCGATAATCGCAAGAACTTAAAAGATAAGAAAGTGATCTTCTGATGGATGGGTCATCATCAATAACAAATATAATCTCATCCGGCTTATCCATGCTTAATTGATTGAAGACTAAATGAAAATTTTGCTCCTCCTTCAGGCATATTTTCAACCCAGATTTTTCCTTTGTGTTTTTCTATGATCGTCCTGCAAAGGGTTAAACCAATTCCAAATCCACCTTTCTTAGTTGTTACAAAAGGCTTAAACAATCTTTCTTTGATGGCTGTGTCGATTCCTGGCCCTGAATCACGAACTGAAACGGTAGCAATTTCTTTGGTTAATTCAAGTCTGATTTCAAGGATTCTTTTATCAGTTTCACTTTTTTCCATTGCACTAATGGCATTCCTGATGAAATTCATTAAAACCTGCTGTATCTGTATTTTATCTCCGAATATAAAAACAGGTTCCATACTTAGTTTAAGGTCAATATTAATATGCTGTTTTTTTGCATCATTACTTATAAGTCCAACGGTTTCAAGAATAATTTCATTCAGGTTAACATCCGCTGTTACAGAGCTTTCCGGTTTCATCAGGCTTTTAACACTGCTTATTATTTCAGTAGCCCGGATATTATCTTCAAGTATATTATCGAACATCTGCAATGCCTTGTTCAAATCCAGATTTCCTTTATTTATAAATCGTTTACCAGCCTGGGCAGTTATTCCTATTGCTGCAAGGGGTTGATACAACTCGTGCGACAAGGCTGCTGTAAGTGTCGACATTTTCGAAAGCCGGTCAGTGTGTATCAAATGCCTGTGCATATTTTCAGTTTCCTGCATTTTCGCAGTAATATCTTTTTGTCTCTTATTCAGCTTGACCAGGTAAATGATTAGTAAGGTTTGAGTGATGATAAATAACAAAACTCCAACAATATACCATTTGTATAATTCTACAAAAGTGACGTCTCTGTTGTAGAAAATACTGTTGGCCGGGATTGCTTTAGAATCAGTCAAATTCCATCTTTCCAATTCATTCCAGTCGTAAATATGTTCATAGAAATTTGTTTCATCCACAGAAATATCCTGTATTTGCTTCCCATTTAGTATTTCGCGGGCAATTCTTCCGGTTTCCTTACCAAGATTGATATAACTAAAGAGATAACCACCAATACCGCCCTGTGTTTTAACTCCGGCATCTGTTATGGTAAGGAATACAGGCGCTGGTGAGTTTTTAGCTATCAAAGACAGTGCTTCCGGTGTGGAAAAAGTGATATTGGTGGCATCACGCAAGTAGGCCGGAACAATAACCAGGCTTTTCGCAGGTATTGTCCTTACAAAGCGGATAATAGAATCAAGGCTCATATCCGAAATGAATATAAAGGAATGTTCTGGTTCGAATTGATTTTTATTCTGTCGGATTAGAGAATTATAATATGAATCGACCTGTGAAGTGCCACTTATAACGTAAACAATTTTATTTTCAGGAAACAGGTTAAATGCTTCCTTCAGCGTTTCTCCGACCTGAAATTTTAACAGGATTTCTTTTCCTTTTTTGATATTCAGATCAGTCAAGCTTGTTCTACCGGGGATATTCAAATCAATATTAATGATATTCAGGCTTTTTAGTGTACTGTCGCCATATTTCAATATGGCATCGTTGACACCGGGCCCAACAGTTATCAATAAATCTATTTTAAATTCTTTGAGTTTCTCATTGTACATATCAATGATTAACCGGGCATAATCTTCGTTTTTTGACCTGGTAAGATCAAGATATTCTGTCATTATATTTACCGATTCATCACTTTTTCCCTTAATTGTACTTTTCAAACCGGTGAGGATATTATCGAAAGCAGGTAAATTTGAGCCAAAAGAGAAAAAGACAGCAACATTTTTAAAATTGGGCTGGGCATTTGTTTTATGGGGGATAAGGAGTACAGCTAGGAATGTAAAAATTAGAATTCCCGATTTGATTTGATTCATATTTAGTTGAAGCTTTCCCTATTAAATATTACAGGAATAAAAGTAGCAATATTTTTTGTAAATCAAATATGGCTAATGGAAACAGGTGTTATGGCATTCAAATTTTATTCGTTATATCCTTAACTTATGTTATCGTACAGGAATAAATCTTTATTTGTTGTATCCCTTTGTAGCATAGGTTTAGTATATACAATAAGGAATAGACCTGTAGGGACGAAACAATTTTCAGGGAAAATGGCGGGTTTTTTGATTATTTTAATTTACATCAGATTGTACATTATAATCCCAATTAAAATTTACCCTTGAGAATTTTGTGAATGCCCGGCAGATAAATGAATAGAACCCTGAACCACGAATCAATACATAGAAATTCAGGAATTTATGATTATTATTCTTTTAAATTAAACCTCAAAATTGCCGGGCCTAAAAAATCATTTTCATAAAAAATTTAAAACTTATTTCTATTTTTACATGATACGTATCGTACAGTATGATTTGATTTTAATAAAAGGAACTTAAGCGTTGAAAAGTAGATTAATATATATTTTATCATTACTTTTTATTCATTCTTCTGTTTTTTTGTTTGCCCAGATTGACCCTGTAAAAATAGAGGATTATTCCTATAAGGAAGGCCTTACAACTTCTGGCGTTAACAGTGTATTCAAAGATTCAAAGGGGTTTTTATGGATTTGTACAAATAATGGCTTATTCCGCTATGATGGTCATAATTTTAAAAATATAAACCATTTTGTGGATGGTTTTCTAAAATATGAAACCCTCTGTGTAGCCGAAGATAAATATAAGAATTTATGGATTGGGACAGCCGGAAAAGGAATTGCATATTACAACACGCACAGTGGAAGGCTTTCGAACCTAAACCTTAGTGTTGGGAACAATTCTAAAATATACAGAATTTTATTTTTCCGGAATAAAGTTTGGATTGCATCAAATACTGGCCTGTTGATTATTGATGATTTGGAAAATGGTTTTGAAAATCATGATTTAAAAGTAAAAACCCTGTTACCGGATCCCAGTAACAGGAATCCGCAGATGAATGTAATTAATTTTATCTATGCCCGGCCCGGAAGTGAATCATTGTGGGTGGGAACCAATAGCCAGCTTTGCGAATTAAACACCCAAACGCTATCTTTTCAAATTATAAATTCTTTTAATCAAAATTCAATCAGGTGGTTGGCTGATTATTATGATAAAATAATAGTTGCCAGCTGGGATGGCGGAGTATTCGCTGTGAACCCCAAAAACAGTAAGGTGGAAAATGATTGGTTTATTACTGAAATAAATAAAATTGTAGGAGATAAAAGGGTTAAATCAGTTCTTCTGGATAATAAAAACCGTTGCTGGGTAGCTACTTTTAGTGACGGATTATATGTTTTCAGTATGAAGCGGGAGGGTGAACCGGAATATCAAAATTACAGCAATGACAAAACAAAACCAGCCAGGTTAAAATCAAATTTTGTAGAGCAGATTTATTTGGATCATGATGGCATTGTGTGGTTGAGTCTTCCCAATGCAGGGCTCTCAAAAGTTTATTTTCAAAACAATAATTTACATTCATTTGATTTTCACAAGGTGATTGACGAAACTAAATCAAAAGAAATACTTGGCCTTGCAAGATCAACTGATCAAAACAAGTTTTGGGTATATTTTAATGAAAATGAATTGGCCCTTTTCAATACAAAGGATTTTAACTATAAAATATATAACAAAAGCAGGGGGGAATTGCAACTTCAGAATGATAAAATATCTTTGGTTTATCAGGACAAATTGGGGAATTTATGGATTGTGTATTCAAGAATTGGATTGTTTGTTGTTCCAGGCCAGGAAGCGAATAAACTGGTAAATGGAAATTTAAATACAAATATTACACCTCTTGATGCAAACGCATTACTTTCAGCAGATTCAAGGGCAAACTCTTATATTACAACTTTTTTTGAAGACAGCAAAGGCCGGTTGTGGATTGAAGGATGGGGCGCAGTTTACCTTTTGGATTTTTCGAAAGGTTTTCCAGGTATTGTTACTTCTGAACAGGTGGTAAATAATTGCAAATCATATTTAATTTATAGCGATGAGCAAAGGGTAAAATATAACTTCCCGATATCACCTATAAATTCTATTGTGGAACTGGGAAATAACAGGTTCTGGTTAGGCACAAGAGACGCCGGCATTGTCCAGCTTGAAGAAATTTCGCCATTTTCATTTAAGGGTTCAGAAATTAAATTGAACGATAAGTTGCCGAGTAACCTTATCAAATGCTTGTTCAATGACAAGGACAATAATTTATGGATTGGGACAAATTCAGGCCTGTGCAATATATTAAATGATAGTTTGAAAATTATTGGCGCTAAGGATGGGTTGTCGTCAGAAAATATTAATAATATTATTGAAGATGAAAACCATAATCTGTGGATATCAACCTCGTATGGTATTTCGAAATTAAATACAAAAAATTTTTCGGTCGGGAATTATTTTCATGAAGACAAAGAGAAACTGAATCAATATATAACAAATGCAGCAGTTTGGGCTAACGGCAAAATTTGGTTTTCTACGGATGAATCCCTGGTAATGTTAAAACCCGATTCAATGGAAATAAGTGTTATAAATGGGGAGATTTATTTTACAGATATTAAAATTAATAACAATACGGTTGTCCCAAATCAAAAATATAATGATAAGCTTATTATTATAAGTGATTTAAATGAAACCAAAGAAATTAATGTGCCTTATGGATCAATTTTAAATCTTGAATTCGCATCACTTGATTATAACAATACCGAAAGGCTTACCTACAAATACAAAATAGATAATAATGAATGGATAATGTTAAATCCGGGTCAGCGAAGTCTTACCCTTCCAAATCTAAATCCGGGTGAATATACCTTAAGTTTGAAGTTGTCGGATTCCAGGTTGGAAAATAACGTAAGGAGTGTTAGGATTATTTATTTACCGCCATTTTGGTTGTCGAGAATAGCTTATTTAATATATTTTATTATAATATTGAGCCTGGTATTGATTTATAGACGGTTGACGATTCAAAAAATACATCAGAAATCTGAAATTGAAAGAGAACGATACGAGATAAAGAAACTTGAGGAACTCGACAAAATGAAGAGTGAATTTTTTTCAAATATTTCTCACGAATTACGCACCCCTCTTAGCTTAATTATAAATCCGCTTGAAAAATTAGTTGAAGAAAAGGATATTTCACCCAGGTGTAAAAGCAAAATTAATCTTGTATTAAAAAGCAGCAACCGGTTGCTCAGGTTAACCAATGAGTTGATGGATTTTAGCAAAATAGAGAAAAAATTGCTGGTACCTGAATTTCAATTGTGCGAAATTGTTGCATTTGTAGAGGATATTTGTCAGCTTTTCAATAACCTGTCCGATGCCATGAATATTGATTATAAAGTCAACAATTCAGTAGAACATTTGGAAATACCTATAGATAAGGGGATGATTGAAAAAGTTATATTTAATCTTTTGTCAAATGCATTTAAGTATACACCTGCTCATGGTGTGATATTGGTAAACACAGGCAGGGCCAATAATAGTGAAAAAGAGTATGTTAAAATATCGGTAACCAACACTGGCAGTGGAATAGATAAGGAAAATTTAACCAAAATATTCGACCGTTATTATCAGGTAAACAATCCACAAAACCGGAATATTGAAGGTACGGGAATCGGCCTTTCGTTGGTAAAAAGTTTTATAGAATTACACAACGGTAAAGTGGAAGTTACCAGTGTACCAAATCTCGAAACCTGCTTCGATATTTATATTCCTGTTATTCAGGATGGTTTTGGCCTTTCTGAAGAACGATACAAAAAAGTAATTGACAAGGATGAGGAAGCCTTTAAGTTCAATGCCTACGAAAGCGGTAATTTTAAATCAACATCACATTATCAGTTATTGGTTGTTGAAGATGATGAAGATATCAGAAACTATATTATTGAAGAACTATCCCCGGAATTTAAAATATTATCAGCAAAAGACGGGCAGGAGGCGCTGAATATTGCAAACGAAATGATACCTGATTTAATCATTACAGATGTAATAATGCCGGTTTTATCAGGTATCGGGCTTTGCGAAAAATTGAAAAATCAGTTAAGTACCTCACATATTCCAATTATAATTCTTTCGGCCAAAACATCGGTAAACCAACAAATTGAGGGACTTGAAATGGGTGCAGATGTATATATGGTTAAGCCATTTAATATCGATCATTTAAAAGCGCAGGTATTAAGGCTTATCAGCTTTAAACAGGAAATTTATTCGAGATATTTAAAAGAAACTACGCTTATACCCAATGGTTCATTAACCAACAAGCTTGATGAAGAGTTCATGCAGAAAGTAATGTCTTTTATTGAGGAAAACCTGACCAATTCAAATTTAAGTGTCGATCAGCTGGCAAATTGTGTGCATTTAAGTAAAGTTCAAACTTATAGAAAAGTTAAGGCAATTAGTGGCTTATCAGCTGTAGAGTTTATAAGAACAGTCAGATTAAAAAAGGCAGCACAGCTGATTATGGAAGGAAATTTGAATTTTTCCGAAATTGCTTTTGAATCCGGATTTTCCACCCCTTCTTATTTTTCAAAATGTTTCCACGATCATTTTGGAAAAACACCTTCGGAATTTGCATCAAAATTTATGAATAACAAAGAAGTAAAACAATAACTTTCGCTTTCGCCTTTTTAATGGTAATTATATAGCATCACAAACCAACCTTTTTCAAAATAATTCAATTTCTGTTTAAAACTTGATAGTTCCTGAAATTTTGTTTAAGGTGAATCATTTTTGATAGCCATTGAAAGAAATTTGACAATGTTAGAATTTCACAGGTTATATATATGATAAGTTTGGGAAAACAGCGGTAAGTGATTCAGTATTTTTCAGGTTTAATATAAGCTTAAAAGGTAAACAACTCCAGAGGCAACTAAGATAATAAACTGTACTTTAATTACCTGTGAAAATATCCGGCAATCATCATAAAATCAATGTTTTAAAATTAATTTCTACCAACAATTTTGATTGTTTGGTTTATACAATAGTAAAGACTAAAAAATAGAAAATAAAATTCAGTATAAATGGATAGATAACAGGCCCGGGGCTTAAAACATGATTATCAATGGAAATAAAGATTTCCGCTTTAAAAAGATTTTGCCAATACCAAATTAAAAATGTAACACATTTTAAAACATTCGTAACGTATACAAAAATTTAAAAGATTGATAATTAATAATTTTGTACATCATCTGGAATGGAGTAAAGATATTTTTTCCCTAAGAATCAATTTAATCTTATAATCATCGCTTCATAACCAGACAAATTTGCGCAGAGATAATAAATAAGGTAGTATGAATCTCAGACAAAAATCAAGCATCATTCTATAATAAAGGATTAAGGCAAGTTTTAATTTTTTCGAAATAATAAAGCCAGCCTTTAAATTTTTAAGAAGTAAGAGATAAATTTTTTTTCTGTAAAATAGAAAGCGTATCAAATACAATTAGGTTAAATGAAAACTTTGAATGTAAATAGAAGGAAACAAATAATTAAAATTATTATAACCATTTAAGTAAGGCATTAACTAAAAGGCCTTATTTATTTTATCATTTTTAAATCTAATTCTTATCTAACAAAAATTACGGAGGTTTTATGAAAAAACTGATTTTGTTTTTATTTACAATTTGTGTAGGCCTGACGCAATTAGCCAATGCGCAGACTATTACAGGAAAAGTTACCGGGGCTGACGATGGTGCACCCTTGCCAGGTGTAAACATTGTTGTTAAGGGGAGTAACACTGGTACAATGACAAACATGGATGGTACATACACACTCGAGGTACCAGGCCAAAATGCTGTATTGGTCTTTTCATTTGTTGGCTATGCAACGCAGGAAATAACTGTTGGAGCACAGACAACAATTGATGTTACAATGCAGGTAGAAGCGGAAACAAAAGATGAAGTTGTGGTTGTTGGTTACGGAACCCAGAAAAGGGCAACTGTAACCGGTGCTATTTCCTCAATAAGTAGTAAGGACATAACAAGCCTTGCAGTAACAACTGCCGATCAAGCCTTACAGGGTAGGGCAGCCGGGGTTACAGTAATTAATAATGGTTCTCCGGGTACAGCACCAACAATAAGAATCAGAGGGGTTGGTACAATGAACTCCAATGAGCCACTTTTTGTTATAGATGGTGTTGTTTCGAATGGAATGGGCAATTTAAACCCGAGTGATATTGAATCTGTACAGGTTTTAAAAGATGCTTCAACTACTGCCATTTATGGATCTCTAGGTTCAAACGGGGTTATTTTAATAACTACAAAAAAAGGAACAACAGGCAAGGTTGTTGTGGATTTTGAATCCTATATTGGTCAGCAATGGAACAACAACAGGTACGAATTGTTGAATGTTGATCAATATATCGATTATGCATCTTCGGCGGATGTAACTTCACCTCCACCGGTTCTAAATGACCCAACCCGGCTTGGCTGGGCTGAAACAAACTGGATGGACGAGATTTTCCAGAAAGGTTTTATGCAGAATTATAATTTAGGCGTTTCAGGAGGGAATGAAAACAGTGTTTTCAGACTTTCAATGGGATATGTTGGCCAGGAAGGGATAATGATAGGAACTGATTATGAAAGGTTTAATTTTAGGGCCAATAGCGATTTTAAAATTGGTCGGTTCAAAATAGGTGAAAACCTTGCTGTATCTTATTCAGAAACTAATCCATTAAACTCGGCGGGTGGCAGGTCATTAATTGAACACTCAATTAAAATGGCACCATATCTTCCGGTTTATAATCCTGATAATTTAGGTGGGTACCAGGGACCCCATTCAGCACTTGATGGCCAGGATGCTGAAAATCCAGTCAGGGTTGCTTTGCTTAATAGTTATGCAATAGACAATTTAAGCGTTATTGGAAATATCTATGGAGAGGTAGAAATAATTAAAGGATTGAAATTCAGATCGGTAGCCGGTTTGGAAGAAATAATGATTGACGATAACCAGTTTGAACCTGCATTCAGGGATGACAACATCCCCGGAGGTGCTACCCACTTCTCGGATCATGCAACTATCAGAAAAAATAGTTCAAATTATACTTCATTGATTTTTACAAATAGCCTGAACTATACAAAAACTTTTGCTGAAAAACATAATTTAGAAGTTTTGGCACTTATGGAATATTCTACAATAAATAGGGACAACACAAATTCTTCTAGTCAGAATTACATAAGTAATGATGTTCAACAGGTAAGCAACACCACGGCTTCTTTAAGTTCTAATTCTGATCAATACAGACGGATAGGTTACCTGGGAAGGTTAAACTATAATTTTGATTCTAAATACATTTTTGCTGCTTCAATCAGAAGAGATGCTTCATCAAGGTTTGGTGCCGACAACAGGTGGGGTACCTTCCCTTCAGTAGCACTTGGTTGGAAAATCAGCAGGGAAGCATTTATGGAAAATATCAGTTTAATCAGCAATTTAAAACTCAGGGGAAGCTGGGGTAAAACAGGTAATGATCAGATTGGTAATTATCGCTATGCTACCACTCTTACATCTGACATGCATTATGTATTTAATAATTTGCAAGTTACAGGAACAACCCCATCCGGCCCGGAAAATCCAGGTTTGAAATGGGAAGAAACCACAATGACCAACATAGGTATAGATCTGGGTTTATTAAGAGATCAATTTACCTTGTCATTTGAGTATTATAAAAACAAGAGTGATGATCTTTTGATGAATCTTGTTACTTCACCATCTTTAGGTATCTGGTCAGGAAATAAAGCTGCAAATGTGGGATCAGTAGAAACAAACGGATTGGAATTGCAGTTGGGCTATAACGATTTCGAAGGAGATTTTCAATGGTCTGCAAGTTTAAACCTGGGTACTTTTAAAAATGAAGTACTTGATTTAGGTGGACTTAAATCTGTAACTCCCGGCGGTCAGTTCGAAGGTGAATCAATTACCAGGCTTGAACCAGGAAAACCGTTGTTCTTTTTCTACGGGTGGAAGTTTGATGGTGTATTTGCATCACAGGCAGAAGCTGATGCTTATTTGGATGGCGGACAATCCGGAGCCAGAGGAGGTGATTTCCGTGTAGTTGACGTAGCCGGCGCTCCAGATGCAAACGGAAATCCTACAGGACCAGATGGTGTAATAGATGCAAACGACAGAACTGAAATTGGAAATCCATATCCGGATTTAACCCTCGGATTAAACTTAAATGCAAACTATAAAGGATTCGATTTGAATTTATTTTTCCAGGGATCGTATGGAAATGATGTTTGTAATACCAATATTTATGATTTGGAAGGTATGCCAAGGTTATTTAATGCCGGTACAGGTACTATTAGAAGATGGAAGCAGGATGGAGACATCACTGATATTCCAAGACCAGGCGTTGGCCGGAATGTTGAAATATCAACCCGCTATATTGAAGATGGTTCTTACACCCGGTTAAAAAATATAACCCTAGGTTATACACTCCCATCTAAAATATTTAAAGACAAAATATCCAAATTCAGATTGTATGTAAGTGCACAAAATATTATTACTATCACAAACTATTCCGGATTGGATCCAGAAGTAGGATATTACCAACCAAATGCAACAGGAGTGCCCTTGATAGGAAGCCAGCCAACCAGCAATGGTTATCCTACAGTCAATTTTAATACTGGTATTGACTATGGGGTTTATCCTATGCCAAAATCCTTTATTGGTGGTGTTCAAATTACTTTTTAAATAAAATTATATGAAAATGAGAATAATTAAATATTCATCTATTGCACTCTTAACCAGTGCATTGATTATTGGTATTTCCTGTAATTCCGATAAGCTAGCCTTAACGAATCCGAATGAACTTTCGCCCGACACTTATTTTAAAACTGCGTCACAGGTGCAGTCAGCCGTTAATGCCGCCTATGGAAATTTACAAACAATAGGACTATACAACCGGACCATCTGGTTTGCCTACGACAATCAGTCTCACGAAAATTGTGGAAACCCGCAACTTGAAGCTGATAAACGTCAACATCTGAATTTTACATTTGATGCTTCCCACGATGCATTAAGGGCATTCTGGGAAAGCTGTTATACAGGAATTAATAAAGCTAATTTTGTAATAAATAATAAGGACAAAATTGCTGAAATTGCCGAAGGACAGCTATCACAAATTAATAAGGATAAGTTTGATGGTGAAGCCAAATTTATGCGGGCATTGTTCTATTTTATGCTTGTTACAAGATGGGGGGATGTTCCTTTGGTGTTAGAAACCCCAGCTGATGGGGAAGGTTTACCAAGAACCCCTAAAGCAGAAGTTTGGGCGCAAATAGAAAGTGATTTGACCGATGCCGCTAACCAATGTCTTGACAAAGATGTTGAAGAAGCAGGAAGGGCTACAAGCGGTGCCGCATGGGCTTTATTGGGCAAAGCACTCTTGTACCAGGAAAAATATGATGAAGCATTAACTGCTTTTAATAATGTTACAGGATATAGTCTTGTTCCGAATTATCTCGATAACTTCTTGGAAGAAACTGAGCATAACAGCGAACAAATTTTTGCTGTGGAATTTAATATTGCAGCAGGCAATTCAGCCCGATGGAATTCCGACAGGACTGATGTGGGATTGAACGAATCTACTTTCAGGGGGCAGGAGTATGGTTGCATGGACTGGTATAACGTATTTCCATCACTTGATTTAAGGAATGAATTTGAACCCGGAGACCCAAGATATGGATTCAGTTTTTATTCAACCGGCGATACATATATTGGTGGTACAGTTAACTTAACGCCTCTTGCTCAATCAGACGGCTCTACTTACCCAAGAATTGGATGGAGAAAATATTCCAACTATTATAAGAAAGTGGCCGAAAATATGGAATCTGGTATTAATATGAATATCATCAGATACGCCGACGTACTTTTAATGATGGCCGAATGTGAAGCAAACAGAGCTGGTGGAAACCTTGCCACAGCCATTGGCTATATGAACCAGGTGCGTTCAAGGGCCAGTGTAAGTATGCCATTGTATGGTTCTGCCGCCATGAATACTACCTATCCGGTTACCAACCTTGCTGAATTTATGGTAGCACTTGAACATGAGCGTAAAGTTGAATTATGTGGCGAACAGGTGCGCTTGCCCGATTTAGTAAGATGGGGACGTCTTGCACCCTTTATTCAACACCTTGTAGATAATGATTTACTGCCACTTCAGGAACAAAATGAACTAAGGTTTGACGCAGCTAAACATACATTATGGCCGATCCCTCAAAAAGAGATTGATGCCAATATAAATATATCCCAGGCAGATCAGAATCCTGGATATTAGTTGATACTAGGTACATAAAGTTGGTTAAAAGGCTGTCTGTAAAGACAGCCCTTTTTTTATACGATTTTTAAAGCTTTTCAATATCTTCGGCCTTCATTTGTAAATTAATATTATGCGATTATCTTTTTTTCTTTCATTCCGGGATAAGCTTTACTTAGAAGTTTTATTTGTTTCAATTAGTCTAATTTGCATTTCGTGTAGTTCAGATAAAGTTAGTGAAAAAGCTATTTTTCAAAAATTATCATCTGCACAAACAAATATTACTTTTGAGAATACACTCACAGAAAGTGATACTTTTAATTATTTCCTTTTTCCATATATATACATGGGCGCAGGAGTTTCTGCCGGGGATTTTAACAATGATGGATTAACGGATATCTATTTTATCGGAAATATGGTTTCAAACAAATTGTACCTTAACAAGGGCAATTTTTCCTTTGAAGATATAACCGAAATCTCAAATACCGGTGGTGGCAATCAATGGAAACTGGGATCAACCATTTGTGATATAAATAATGATGGATTGCTTGATATTTATGTAAGTGTTTCAGGATTAAATACAAATAAGGAAAATTTATTATTTGTCAATCAGGGATTAAATAAAGATGGAATTCCTGTTTTTACTGAAGAGGCCAGCAAATACGGAATAAACGATCCGGGAATGAGCACACAGGGCACTTTTTTCGATTTCGACAACGATGGCGATTTGGACTTGTACGTGGCAAATTATCCCATTACACCTTTTAAGTCAACACCTTATGTTTACAGGCAAATGATGAGGAATGTAAAATGGATTGATTCAGGGCACTTATACAGGAACAATGATGATGGTACTTTTACAGATGTAACGAAAGAAAGCGGTTTGTTAACTTTTGGTTTATCGTTGAGTGCCACTATTAGTGATTTAAACAGAGATGGTTACAAGGATATATATGTTTCCAACGATTTCTTAAGCCCGGATTTTTATTATTTTAACAATGGCGATGGCACTTTTACGGATAAAACAGGCGAAGTAGTAAGGCAGACTTCACATTATGGTATGGGTGCAGATATAGCTGATTATAACAACGACGGATATTTGGATATTATGCAAATTGACATGGCCCCCGAAGACAATAAAAGAGCCAAAGAAAATATGTCAAGTGCATTGCCCAAAGATTTTCAGGATATGATTGACGAAGGTTTACATCATCAATACAAATTCAGTACTTTGCAGCTTAACAGGGGTATTTTTAAAAATAACCTTCCCTTTTTCAGCAACACTGGCTGGATAGCAGGTGTAACATCTACCGATTGGAGCTGGGCTGCATTGTTTGCCGATTTTGATTTGGATGGATGGAAAGATTTATATATCACCAATGGTTCCAGGCGAGATATGAATAATGCCGATTATTTCAACCAATTAACCAAATCAGAAAATTCAGGTACAGGGGTGAAAAAGTCTGAATTATTGCAAAAAGCAATTAACATGCCTTCACAGCCTTTGGTCAATTATATGTACAGGAATAACGGCGATTTAACATTTTCCGGATATAACGATGAATGGAACATTTCAGAAAAAAGTTATTCCAATGGGGTTGCTTATGCCGATTTGGATAATGATGGTGATTTGGAATTAATCGTAAACAATATTGACCAGGAAGCGCTAATCTATAAAAATAATGCTTCAGAATTGAAATCAGGAAATTATCTGAAAGTGAGATTTGACGGAACCCCTAAAAATAAAATGGGCATTGGTTCCGCAGTTACCATCTGGCATAATGGAAAGAAACAATTTGCAGAACTTACCCTCTCAAGGGGCTATGAATCATCGGTAGAGCCAATCCTTTATTTTGGCCTGGCAAAAGATTCAATCATTGATTCGCTTGAGGTGAGGTGGAGTAATGGTAAAATTCAGGTAATGAGGAATATAAAGGCAAATCAATTGCTTTTATTGGATGAAAGAGATGCAGCTGATTCTCATGTTAAACCGGAAGTTAACAACCATATTTTTGAAGAAATTACAGATAATTTCCAAATTGAATTTATCCATAAAGAAAACGTTTTTGACGATTTCGCCTGGCAGGTTTTATGGCCTTATAAATTGTCTCAGCTTGGACCGGAAATCTCAGTGGGCGATGTAAATAACGATAAACTAGAAGATTTTTTTATCGGGAATGCTTCCCTGGGCAAGGGGAAACTCTTTGTTCAAAATAAGAATTCAACATTCAGAATTCAGGAAGGCCCGTGGGAACAGGATAGCCTGTATGAGGATATGGGATCTGTTTTTTTCGATGCAGATAATGACGGGGACCTTGATTTATTTGTGGCTTCGGGAGGATACGAATTTCCTGAAAAATCGGAGAATTATAATCACCGGTTATATATAAATAATGGAAAAGGAAATTTCACAAAGATTCAAAATGCTATTCCTGAAATAACTACGAGCAGTTCATGTGTAAAAGCCTTTGATTTTGACAGGGATGGCGATTTAGACTTATTTATCGGAGGAAGGCAAATACCCCGTAAATATCCATTCCCGGGCCAAAGCTACATTTTAGAGAATAAAACAGCTGGTGGAAAAGTGAAATTTGAAGACGTCACAAAAAAAGTAGCTCCCGATCTTATAAACGCAGGCATGGTTACTTCTGCATTTTGTGCTGATATTGATAAGGATAACTGGCCTGATTTAATTATTGCCGGTGAATGGATGCCGGTTTGTATATATAAAAATGTACGTGGAAAATTTCAGAAAACTACTTTAGAAGGCTCAAAGGGATGGTGGTTTAGCGTGGATGGTGCCGATTTTGATAAGGATGGAGATATTGACCTTGTAGCCGGTAATTTAGGTTTAAATTTCAGGTACAGGGCAAGTAAAGAAAAAACTTTTGATGTGTATGCCGCTGATTTTGAAGAAGATGGAAAATCCGATATTGTTTTAAGCTATTTTCAAGGCAATAAACAATTTCCCCTGCGAGGAAGAGAATGTTTTATAAGCCAGAACCCGGGAATAGAATATAAATTCCCGACCTTTGGAGAATTTGGCGAAGCAACTGTATCAGATATTTATACCCAAAAAGCCCTGGATGAGTCATTACATCTTAAAGCTGAAACATTTGCCAGTGCATACCTTGAGAATGATGGAAAAGGTAATTTTAAAATGCACCCATTTACAAACGAAGCCCAATTGTCGTCCATCAACGATTTTATTATTGAAGATATAAACAAAGATGGAAACCTTGATATTATAGCTGCCGGAAATCTTTTTAATGTTGAAATTGTTACCCCACGCAACGATGCCGGAATTGGGGTTTGTTTGTTTGGAAATGGCAAAGGTGCATTTGATTTGAAGCCTGCCAGGGAAACCGGGTTTTTTGTACCCGATGATGTAAAATCGCTGGGATTAATTAATTTAACTAATAATGAGCGAATTGTTGTGGTTGGAATTAACAATAGCAAACCCAGGATATTCAGGTTAAGAAATTAATTAATAAATTGTTAATCAGAAGTAAGGTGTTGATTTTAAGGTCATTAGACAATTTATGAAACTTTGAATACGAGATTAGTATTATTTTCAACTTTTATGCTTGATAAAAAATAAAAAATGAACGCTTCTGGTATTTATTCAGCTATAATTTTGCTAATTGGTGCAATATTTTTAGATGTATCATGCGATGCGGATAAATTAAAACTGACAAATCCAAATGAACTCACGCCGGATTGCTGGTTTAAAAATGAAAATCAGGTCCAGGAGGCGGTAAATTCTGCCTATATAAATTTGCAAGCACGGGGACTTTACCAACAAAACATCTATGATGCATTGGACAATATGACTTATGAGAATTTCCCAAATCCGTCATTAGTGCTGAGTTCCAGGCAATATTTTTGCTATAGCTTCGATGCATCAAGTAAGGCTATTGAATCCTACTGGGCAAGTTGTTATCTGGGTATTAACAAAGCCAATTTTGTGATAAACAATGCAGATAGGATGAATCAAATACCTGAGCGCATATTATCTCAAAGTAAAAAGAACAAATACATTGGTGAAACTAAATTTCTAAGGGCATTGTATTACTTTTTACTGGTAACCCGTTTTGGCGATGTACCTTTAATTACTGATTGGAATAGCGATAACTTTGGGGTAGGCAAAAGCCCTGTTGCCCTGATATGGTCGCAGATTGAAAATGATTTAAATTATGCAGCCCTTAATTGTTTGAGTAAAACAGACGAAGAAAAAGGCAGGGTAACTTCAGGCGCTGCATGGGCTTTATTAGGGAAAGTTCATCTTTTCCAGGCCAATGCATCAAAAAATCAGGCGGATTATGAAGCTGCTAAAAATGCCTTTTCACATGTTTTGAGTGACCCGAATTATTATTTAGAAAGCAGGTATTTAAATAACTTTGAAGAAGAAACAGAACATGGCCCGGAATCAATTTTTGAAGTAGAATTTAATCCAAAATTGGGGTATAACGACAGATGGTCCTCTGACAGAGATGGTTCCGGATTTAATGAATGCACATTCAGGGGACAGGATTATGGATGTTTTGACTGGTTCAATGTGTTTCCATCCCCTGACCTTATCAATGAATTTGAACCTGGTGATCCAAGGATTAATTACTGCTTCTATGTCCCAGGTGAAATTAAATCGGCAGGTGATACGAATGTGGTAATAATGAACGCTGTTGTATACAACCAAGGAAAAGATACATCTGTAATAGAACCGATGATCTATTATGATAACGGAAACACTTTGATAATACCCAGAACAGGATGGAGAAAATACCAAAACTATTATAAACAAAAGAGCGAATCTTCAGTATCGCCGCAGGCCTCAGGCATAAATATGAAAGTAATTCGATATGCAGATGTATTGTTAATGATGGCCGAAGTAGAAAATGAATCAGGGAACAGCGTTGAAGCCATAAACTATCTTAATCGGGTCAGGGACAGAGTGTTAATGCCTGATTACAATACGCCGGAAATGGATACTAAATATCCGGTTACCAATATGGATGAAATTAGAATTGCTATTGAACATGAGCGTAAAGTGGAACTTTGTGGCGAGCAGGTTCGGTTCGATGATCTTGTCAGATGGCGACGTCTGGAGCAATTCATTACAGGAGTTCCAAAACTTCCCTGGATTGAATACAGTTTCCAATTTGACGCAAACAAGCATTATTTGTGGCCGATTCCTCAGGCAGAGATAGATATTAACCCCGCATTAACACAGGCGGATCAAAATCCGGGATATTAAATAATGACATGTAAGAACAGATCAACTAAAATAAATTTTAATGAAAAATATAATTCTATTTTGCTTTTTTCTATTGTTTCTATCGTCCTGTGATAATTTCTACAATGGGACTTTCCAAAAAGTATCGCCTGAAAAATCAGGAATTCATTTTACAAACACGTTGATCGAAAATGATACTTTAAATTATACCAAATTCCCTTATATGTATATGGGCGGTGGCGTATCAGTCGGTGATATTAATAATGATGGCCTTGACGATATTTTTTTTTCCGGAAATCTTGTAAAAAACAAGCTTTATCTTAACAAAGGGGACATGAAATTCGAAGACATTTCAGAAAAAGCAGGAATAGAAGGGAAAAACCAATGGTTTACCGGGTCTACCATGGTTGATATTAATAACGATGGCTGGCTGGATATCTATATTTGTGTTTCAGCCAAATACCAGCCTTCGGGTAATTTGCTCTTTATCAACAACAAAAACAATACATTTACCGAAAGTGCTGCCAGTTATGGCATCGATGACAAGAGTTCGTCCGTTCAGGCAACTTTTTTTGATTACAACAACGATGGTTTGCTGGATTTATATGTGGCTAATTATCCGATTGTTCTGGTGAGCATGGGTGCTGATTTTTACCGGAAAAAAATGGATGAAAACATTCCGGCAGAATCAGGACATTTGTACCGGAATAATGGCAATAATACTTTCACCAATGTAACTAAAGAAGCAGGCGTTCAAAATTTTGGAATGTCAATTGGCGTAGTTGCCATGGATTTCAACAATGATGGATGGAAAGATTTGTATATTTCAAACGATTTTAACCCGCCCGACTATTTCTATCTGAACAATGGCGACGGTACTTTTCGGGAAATTGTAAAAGAGTCTGCTTTTCAGACATCAATTTTTGGAATGGGTTTCGATGCTGCCGATATCAACAACGATGGTTTGCTGGATATGTATCAGATAGATATGACGCCCGAAGATCATTACCGTGCCTTAATAAATGTGATTCCCATGCGAAGGGAAACATTTTACAGAAGTCTGAAGTTTGGTTTTCATTACCAATATATGCAAAGTTCACTTCAGCTTAATAATGGAATTTTTGACGGGATTCCCATTTATAGCAATATATCTCTTTTTACCGGAACTGCGCATACCGACTGGAGCTGGGGTGGCGTATTCTTTGATATGGATAATGATGGATTTACGGATTTATTTGTTGCCAATGGGGTGCTTAAAGATATTAATAACCAGGATATCCTGAGCAGTTCAAACGAATATTTTGCAAAAAAAGAAGTGTACCGCCCTGAACTCTTTCCGAGCACCCCGGTAAAAAATTATGCTTTTAAAAACAATGGCGATTTGACATTTTCGAATTATACCGCTGCCTGGGGATTTGATGATCCTACCTTAACAAATGGTATGGCTTATGGCGATTTTGATAATGATGGAGATCTTGATTTTGTAATTAACAATGTTAATGAAGTGGCTTTTCTTTATGAAAATAAAGCAGTTAATAAAGATTTTCACTACTTAAAAATCAGGTTAAATGGTCCGGAAACCAATAGATTTGGTCTTGGAAGCATTGTTAATATTAAGACAAAAACTAATAATCAAATGCAGGAATTAACCTTAACCCGTGGATATCAATCAAGCATGGCTCCAGTATTCCATTTTGGTTTAGGCAAAAATGACAGCATTAAAGAATTAAAGATTACCTGGCCCGATGGAAGAAAACAGGTCATTGAAAATATAAAAGCAGATCAAACATTAACCCTGGATTATAAAAATGCAAAATTAATCAAAGAAGAAAATACGGTAACAAACTCTGATTTTAAAGATATTACAGTTGAATCAGGGATTATGTTTAAACATACCGAAGATGAATTTGATGATTTTACCTTTGAACCGCTTTTACCCCATAAAAATTCACAAATGGGCCCGGGCCTTGCCGTAGGTGATGTAAACAATGATGGTCTGGATGACTTTTTTGTCGGGAATGCAGCGCACTCAGCCGGGGCTTTATACTTACAAGCCAATGACGGTAAATTTAAAGAAATGCCGGGGCCGTGGATCCAGGATTCACTTTACGAAGATACAGGTGCTCTACTGTTTGATGCGGATAATGACGGAAAACAGGATTTGTACGTTGTTAGCGGTGGTAATGAAAACGACAGGAAAACGAAATATAACGACAGGTTGTATCTCAATACAAAAAACGGATTCATTAAAACGGAGAATAGTTTACCCGAAAAAGTAAACTGGAGTGGAAAATGTATTAAAGCCGCCGATTACGACAAGGATGGGGATCTTGATTTATTTTTAGGAGGAAGAATTTTTCCCGGGAATTATCCTGCGCCAGCCAACAGTTATATTCTTCGGAACAATGGGAAAAAGGGCAAAGAGTTAAAATTTGAGGATGTTACCGATCAAATTGCCCCGGTTTTAAAAGGTGTAGGTCTTGTAACCGATGCAATCTGGACGGACTTTGATGGCGACAATGATTTGGATCTGATTGTGGTGGGTGAATGGATGAAAATAAATTTCCTCGAAAATACCTCCAAAGGCTTTATCAATGTTTCCGACAAACTCGGATTTAATGAAACTGTTGGCTGGTGGAACTGTATAAAAAGCGCTGATGTTGACCACGATGGCGACAATGACTATTTGTTGGGCAATTTAGGGCTTAATTATAAGTACAAAACCAGTAAAAAAGAACCTTTCAGTATCTACTCGAACGACTTTAATGTTGACGGCAGGCAGGATATTGTACTAAGTTTTGTTGAAAATGGGATAAATTATCCCGTCAGAGGGCTGGATGCCTCTACCATGCAAATACCCTTTCTCAGTCAGCGGTTTAAAAGTCACGATCAGTTTGCAAAGGCTACATTAGATGAGATTTATGGAGAACAAATGCTGGAAGCTTCTTTACATTATACGGCTAATACTTTTGCCAGTTGCTGGCTTGAAAATAAAGGCAGTAGTAAATTTGTAATGCACAAACTTCCAAATTGGGCACAGCTTTCATCAATAAACGATGTAGCCGGAATAAATTATAAAAACAAACCAGCTTTTATTGTTGCAGGCAATTTGTATGGTTCTGAAGTGGAAACGCCACGAAATGACGCAAGCATTGGCCTGATCTTAGAATATGATAAAGATGAACTGAAAGCAATACCACCACCCGAAAGTAAATTCATAGTAAAAGGGGAGGTGAAAGTGATTGCCAGGATTAAACTTGTTTCGGGCAAAGATGCTTATCTGTTTGCTATAAATAATGGTACGATTAAATTAATTGAAAATAATTCTGAAAAGTAATTTTATCCATAATTCTGTTTTTTAATTTACAAATGTTGATAACCTGACCATCACTTTTCATATTATGTTCAATGCATAACAGGAAAGCTTTCAGGGTTGTTTTTAAATAAGATTTTGCCATTTTTTTCGGTTCAAAAACAGTTTAAAATTTATCAGTTGCAGTGCTTTTGCGACGTATGAAATATTTTTAACAGAAGTTGGTTCAAATTTGACAGGGATTAAGAATTAACAAGTTTAATTTTGGATAAGCTGATAGGATTGAAAAATAACTTTTTGAGGGCAAGGATTCAGAAATTATAAAAACAAAAACGATTTGCAATGGTTAGGTTCATGAATAATAATACTAATTCTAACCAGCCAGAATAATTTATATAACAACGGAATTTTCCAAAAATTGTCGGTTTACATTCAGCCCTGATTCCGGTGTTTTTAAAACCTGAAAAATTGTATGATAACAAATAAATCTACCAAACTTAATAATTTATGAAACAATTCATAGTACTGTTATCAGTTCTAATGCTGGTAAATTTTACGGGATTTTCACAAAACCCTGTAAGCCCTGCGCCGAAAGGATTCGATATTTACCGGGCCAATATTCCACACGGGAAAATAGATACCATTAGTTATGATTCAAAAACAGTTGGGAACAAGCGTAAAGCACTGATTTATACGCCTCCCGGTTATTCAAAAGATAAAAAATATCCGGTCCTTTATTTATTGCATGGCATAGGTGGTGACGAGAAGGAATGGCTTAGAGGTGGAAATCCTCCGGTTATTCTTGATAATTTATATGCTGATAAGAAAATTGAACCCATGGTTGTAGTTATGCCAAATGGCCGGGCAATGAAAGATGACCGTGCAACAGGAAATATTTTTGACAGTATAAAAGTACAGGCTTTTGCAACATTTGAAAAAGATCTGCTGAAAGACCTGATTCCTTTTGTTGAAAAGAATTATTCTGTATTTAAAGATCAGGAGCACAGGGCCATTGCGGGTTTATCGATGGGAGGCGGGCAATCGCTGAATTTTGGACTAGCAAACCTTGACAAATTTGGATGGGTAGGAGGTTTCTCTTCTGCCCCCAACACAAAATTGCCCGAATTATTGATGCCGAATCCCGAAGAAGCGAAAAAAAGGCTGAAACTCCTCTGGCTCTCCTGCGGCGACAGGGACAGGTTGATCACTTTCAGCAGCAGGACCCAAGATTATCTGAAAAAGAATAATGTACCGCATATTTATTATATCGAACCCGGTTATCACGATTTTAAGGTATGGAAAAACGGGCTTTACATGTTCTCCCAATTGCTGTTCAAACCGGTGGATGTTTTAAGTTTTCCTGAATATGCCAATTTGGGCACACCTGCGGCTACCAATGTGCGAAAAGCCAATTATCCGCAAATGTTAATCAACGGACGGGCAATATTTAAATTTAAAGCGCCTGAAGCACAGAAAGTTCAGCTCGATTTGGCCAGAAAATATGATATGGTTAAAAACAGCGAAGGAGTTTGGGAAGTAACCACCGATTCGTTAAGCGAAGGATTTCACTACTATTCTTTAATTATTGATGGTGTGCCGGTTTGCGACCCTGCAAGCGAAACTTTTTATGGAATGGGGCGTATGGCAAGCGGTTTTGAGGTGCCTTTTACAGGCGATGTTTATTATTCTGAGAGGAATGTCCCCCATGGAGATATCCGTATCAAGCGCTATTATTCGGAAGTATTGAATTCATGGCGGCGGTTTTACATCTATACACCACCCGGGTACGATGAAAACATTGCCGAGAAATACCCGGTTCTATATCTTTTGCATGGCGGAGGCGAAGATGAACGAGGGTGGGCTACACAAGGAAAAACCGATTTAATTATGGACAATCTGATTGCCGATAAAAAGGCGGTGCCCATGATTGTTGTGATGCTGGATGGCAATATACCCCTGGATGCTTTTGGCGAAGAGGTATTAAAAGTATTTGAAACCGAGTTGAAACAAAGCTTAATCCCTTTTGTTGAGAAAAATTACCGCGTTAAATCAGATTCCAAAAATCGGGCATTGGCCGGATTATCAATGGGAGGCCTTCAAACCCTTTATGCAGGGGTTAACAATACAAAGCTTTTCACTTACCTGGGTGTTTTTAGTTCAGGATGGATACAGCCCATGCAAAACGATTTGGCAAATAAGCAATACGAGTTCATGAAAATTAATACAGGGCAGATAAACAGCAATTTAAAACAATTCTGGATTTCGATGGGCGGAAAGGAAGATATAGCATGGAAAAATTGCCAGACCATGCTTTCTGAATTTGATAAAATGCCAATTAAATACACTTATAGCGAGTATCCCGGAGGACATTCCTGGCCGGTTTGGCGGAATAATCTGATGAAATTTGCTCAGTTGTTATTTAAATAGATAAGATAAAATCATAATGGGTATAATTCATCGGATTAAAGCAATTTTAACTTTGGGAATGCTTTTGCTTGTTATAAACAATTTAAAAGCCCAGCCCCAAAGTAAAAAAATAAGTCCCGATTTATTTGGCTTGTTTTTCGAAGACATCAATTATTCTGCCGATGGTGGACTTTATGCTGAACTGGTTCAAAACCGTTCGTTTGAGTATAATCCATCTGAACAAAAGGAATGGAATCCTTATTCATATTGGGAATATGTTACACCTGGATTTTCTATCGGTGCAATTAGTATAGAAACTTCATCTCCAATTCATTCAAATAATCCGCATTATCTGGTGTTGAACATTGAACATGTAGGCCATGAAGCTAAATTTATTGGTGATGCAGGGGTAGGAATTAAAAATTCCGGATTTGATGGAATAGTTGTAAAAGCTGGTGATAAATACAATTTTTCAATGTTTGCCCGTCAGCTTTCGAAAGATCCAATTTCTTTTAAAGTCATTTTGCAAAACACAAAAGGCGAAACACTGGCTGAAAGTACATTTACCAGTTCATCTACCAATTGGAAAAAATACACCGCCAGTCTTATTTCATCGGCCAGCTTCGATACAGCCAGCCTGCTTGTTTTGGCAACATCCAAAGGCAAAATTGCAATGGACATGATTTCTTTATTCCCCGAAAAAACCTTTATGAACAGGTCAAATGGATTTAGGGCTGACCTGGCCCGGATACTTGCTGATATGAAACCACGGTTTATTCGTTTCCCGGGCGGTTGTTTGGCTCATGGTGATGGTCTGGGAAATATGTATCGTTGGAAAAATACAATTGGGCCAATAGAGGAGCGCAAAGAGCAGCGAAATATCTGGGGATATCACCAAACTACCGGGTTAGGATATTACGAATATTTTCAGTTTTGTGAGGATATTGGGGCCAAAGCATTGCCCGTATTACCAGCCGGTGTTTCTTGCCAAAATTCAGGCGGAACCTGGCCAATTGGTGGGACTGGCCAAAAAGCCCTTCCTATGGATAATATGAAAGATTACTGCCAGGAAGTGTTAGATCTGGTTGAATGGGCAAACGGGCCTGCAACCTCCACATGGGGTGCAAAACGTGCCGCAGCAGGTCATCCTGCACCATTTAACCTCGAATATATTGGTATTGGTAACGAAGACAAAATTACACCTGAATTTGAAGAGCGTTTCAAAATGATTTATAATGTATTAAAGGCACTATATCCTGAAATTAAAGTTATTGGAACTGCAGGTCCATTCCATAGTGGTGAAGATTTTGAGAAAGGATGGAAACTGGCAAATGCGCTTAAAGTACCAATTGTTGATGAGCATTATTATACAAGCCCTGAATGGTTCATTGGGAATCAGCATCGATATGATAAGTATCCGCGTGATAAAGGACAGGTATACCTGGGAGAATATGCATCATGGGGCAATAAATTGCGAAATTCTATTAGTGAAGCAGCATACATGACTTCTCTGGAGCGAAACGGAGATGTTGTTCACATGGCATCATATGCACCTCTGCTTGCCAAAAAGAATTTTACCCAATGGAAAACAGACATGATATTTTTCGACAATGTAAATATTTGTTTGACTCCTAATTATTACGTGCAGAAAATGTTTTCAGCCAACCAGGGAGATCTTTATTTCAACAAAGTAATTTCGAAGGATGAAAAGGATACAACTTTGGCTGCTTCTTGTGTTCAGGACAGCAAAACAGGTGATATCATCCTTAAAATGGTTAATTTTAGTAATGAAGCAAAAAAAATGAATGTTAACCTTTCCGGATTTTATAAATTTATTCCTGATGCTGAATTGGAAGTGCTTTCCGGAAGTCCCGATGCGGAAAATACCTTTGAAAATCCAAAAAATATCGTTCCTGTGAAATCAAAATATAAAGCAGTTAAAACTTTTAATTACAGTGCCCCGGCTATGTCTTTGACTGTAATCCGGATTAAAACAAAGAATTAGCAAATGGTAATTCTATAAAAAATATTAAAAAGCTGGTTCAAATTAAGCCTGTTGTTCAAACCATTAATTTTGAACCTGTAAAAACGCATATTATTAAGTTTCAGGCCATTAAAATTCATGGCAAAATAATGATGCCAGATATGCTGAAATAGATGTAGTTACAAAATAGATATACCACTAAAGATTTGAAATTCTGATATACAACTTAAATAGTCTTAAGTGAATTAATCTGAAAACTAAAAATAAAAACGATTCAAATGAAAAAAAACATTTTTTTAATTGTATTGTTTTCGCTGATAATGAGCGGATTAATTAATGCACAGCAGCCAGCCCCTGTTCAGGTTGATGGAGGTCTGGTTCAAGGAATAACCGAAAATGGGTTAACAATTTACAAAGGAATCCCTTTTGCTGCCCCACCAGTTGGCAAATTAAGGTGGAAAGCCCCGGAACCGGTAAAAAACTGGGAAGGCGTTAAACAAACCACGAAATTTGCCCCGGCCCCCATGCAGGGTGGAAATCCGCCTTCAGGAAAGAGTGAGGATTGTTTGTACCTGAATATCTGGTCACCGGCAAAATCATCAAATGAAAAATTGCCTGTATTGGTTTGGATTTATGGTGGAGGATTTAGTTTTGGCGCCACTTCCGAACCAAATTACGATGGTGCTAACCTGGCAAAAAAAAGCGTTATTCTGGTGAGTATTGCTTACAGGGTAGGTCAATTGGGATTTTTAGCGCACCCGGAATTAAGTGCAGAGAATCCAAACCATGTTTCAGGAAATTATGGATTGCTCGACCAGATTGCCGGTCTGAAATGGATACAAAAAAATATTGCCGCTTTTGGGGGTGATCCAAACAAAGTGACCATTTTTGGAGAATCAGCCGGAGGAATTTCAGTGAGCATGTTATGCGCTTCACCTTTGGCAAAAGGATTGTTTCAAGGTGCGATATCACAAAGCGGTGGTTCTTTTGGTCCAACCCGCCCTACTACTTACCCTGGTGAAAATATGAAAACGCTGAAACAAGCTGAAAATGAAGGAATAAATTATCTGCAAAAAGCCAATGTTTCTTCAATTAATGAACTACGTAAAATTGAAGCTGAAAAACTTCCAATGGGTTTTGGAATGCCAGGTGCCTGGCCTATTGTTGATGGCTATGTAATTCCCGATGATCAGCATAGACTTTACGAAGCCGGAAAGTACAATGATGTCCCGGTACTGATTGGTTACAATTCAGACGAAGGGGCGAGCTTTTCGCGTGAACGTTCTCCGGAAGAGTTCATTAAAGGGGTGAAACTCCGTTATGGTAAGTTTGCGGATGACCTGTTAAAAGCATATCCTTTAGGTGAAAAAAACATTCCTAAAAGCGCCCGCGATTTAATGCGCGATGCCGCGTTTGGCTGGCAAACATGGAGTTGGGCAAATCTTCAGGTTAAAACAGGAAAATCGAAGGTTTTTTATTATTATTTTGATCAACATCCTGATTATCCGGCTGATTCACCTCAAGCAGGCTTTGGTTCCCCCCACGGACAAGATGTAGCTTATGTTTTCATGCACATTGACCCAAATAATGCCCAAACCAGCAAAACGGATATAGAAATTTCGGAAACCATAGCCACCTATTGGACAAATTTTGCCAAAACCGGCAATCCAAACGGAAACGGTTTGACTGAATGGAAAGAATACAGTTTAAATAATCCCGGGGTGATGTATTTCAGCCAGAAAGCATACATGGGGCCAGTTCCGGGTGCTGAATCTTTAAAGGTACTGGATTCTTATTTTACCTGGCGACGGACTGTGGAAGGCGAAAATTGGGCAAAGTAAAAAATGAAATGAAAAGAACCATCAAATAAACTAAACAACATGAAAAAAAATATACTGCTAATCACTGGCATTTTAATGATGTTTAATACCCTGGCGCAGCAATATCCCTACCAAAACCCAAAACTGAGCTCAGAAGAAAGGGCCAGAGATTTAATTTCGAGGCTAACCCCCGATGAAAAGGCCATTTTAATGTGCGACCAGTCCGATCCAATTCCCCGTCTGGGCATTAAGCGTTTCAACTGGTGGAGCGAAGCCTTGCATGGCTATGCCAATAACGACAGCGTAACTGTTTTTCCTGAACCAATTGGCATGGCTGCTTCTTTCGACGATGAATTGTTGTACCGAATTTTCGACGCTGTTTCAGACGAAGCCCGTGCAAAATACAATCAATGGATTAAAACAGGAAATGAAAATAAACGCTTTTTAAGCTTATCGGTCTGGACACCAAATGTGAATATTTTTCGCGACCCACGTTGGGGGCGTGGACAGGAAACCTATGGCGAAGACCCCTATCTGACTTCACGCATGGGAATTTCGGTTGTTAAAGGACTGCAAGGCCCTGCTGATGCAAAATACAGAAAGTTGCTAGCCTGTGCCAAACATTACGCTGTGCATTCGGGTCCTGAATGGAGCCGTCATGAGCTAAATCTCAACCATGTTGACCCGCGTGATTTATGCGAAACATACCTTCCAGCCTTTAAAGCTTTGGTTCAGAATGGCGATGTACGACAGGTAATGTGCGCTTACCAGCGATTAGACGATGAACCCTGTTGTGGAAACAAACGACTTTTACAACGAATCCTGCGTGACGAATGGGGTTATAAATACATTGTGGTTTCTGACTGCGGTGCCATTACCGACTTCTATAACAGCCACAAAGTTTCATCCACTCCAATTCATGCTGCTTCAAAAGCAGTATTGGCCGGAACTGATATTGAATGTGTGTGGCAAATCTATCCTTTCAAAACTTTGCCCGAAGGCGTTTCAAAAGGATTGATAAAGGAAGAAGATATTGACAGGAGTTTAATGCGTATTCTGATTGGCCGTTTCGATTTGGGCGAAATGGACGACGACGCAATTGTTCCCTGGGCACAAATACCACCATCAGTTCTTAACAATGAGAAACATCGCCGGTTGGCCCTCGACATGTCGCGCGAAACGATGACCCTTTTACAGAATAAAAATAATATCCTTCCCCTTCCTAAAACAGTAAAAAAAATCGCCATAATTGGTCCCAATGCCAATGATAAACCTATGTTATGGGGAAATTACAATGGAACACCAATTCGCACGATTAGCATTCTTGAAGGGGTAAAAACAAAATTGGCGGAAAAGAGCATTTTATACGATAAAGGTTGCGATTTGGTGGAGGACAAAGTGACCCAAAGTTACTTTTATCAGTGTTCAATTGATGGAAAACAGGGCTTTAAAGCAACTTATTGGAACAATCCAAATCTAAAAGGAGAAATAGTGACTACCCGGCAAATTGTTAATCCAATAAAAATGACCACAGCCGGACAACATGAATTTGCATCGGGTGTTAAGCTGGAAGGATTTTCAGCTTTATACGAAACCGAATTTACGCCAAAAATTTCTGAAGAAATTATATTTAAAGGGGGGGCAACAGGTTCTTTTGAACTTTTGGTAAATGGCGATACCATTAAAAAATATCAAAACTGGCGGACCTTGTCTTCCAGGATGCCATTTAAAGTTGAAGCCGGTAAAAAGTATAAAATTGAAATTCGTTATGCCCAGCTAAATAATTGGCAGGCAAACATAGAATTTGACTTTGGTAAAGAAGTAGATGTTGATTATACTGAATTGATTAACAGACTACAAGGCATCGATTTGGTAGTTTTTGTGGGTGGACTTTCAGGTAATCTCGAAGGCGAAGAAATGCCTGTATCTTATCCGGGTTTTAAAGGAGGTGATCGCACCAATATTGATCTTCCATCCGTACAGCGTAATTGTTTGAATGCTTTAAAGAAAGCAGGGAAAAAGATAATTTTTGTCAACTGCTCAGGTTCAGCCATTGCATTAACGCCCGAAACCGAAAGTTGTGAGGCAATACTTCAGGCCTGGTACGGCGGTGAATCAGGAGGGCAGGCAGTTGCAGATGTTTTGTTTGGAGATTTTAATCCTTCAGGAAAACTACCTGTAACTTTCTACAAAAGTTCCGATCAGCTGAAGGATTTTGAAGATTATTCGATGAAAGGACGTACCTATCGCTTTATGAATGACGCACTTTTCCCATTTGGTTATGGATTGAGTTATACAACATTTTCTATTGGCAAACCAACATTGAATAAGACCGAAATTGGGAAGGATGAATCTCTGGATCTTTCAATTCCGGTATCAAACAACGGTAAACTCAATGGGACAGAAATTGTTCAGGTTTATGTCCGAAAAGTCAACGATACCGATGGGCCGATTAAAACCTTAAAAGGCTTTCAAAGAATTGATGTGGTAGCCGGAAAAACCAGTCAGGCTGTTATAAAGCTACCCTACAACTCTTTTGAGTTTTATAACAGGGCAAGCTGCAAAATGCTTGTAAGTGAAGGTGAATACGAGATTATGTATGGAAACAGTTCCGATGAAAAGGATTTGAAATCGATAAAAATTATGGTTCACTAGCTTTAAAACTAATTACCCAATTATAATTCAATGATACATACCAAATTATTTTTGAAAAGCATTTTTATTGTGTTCCTGATATTGATACAGTTAACAACAGGATTAAGAGCCCAAAAGACCCATAGCGATAACGGCGACGGAACCTACACCAATCCTGTAATCGCTGCCGATTTTCCTGATCCGGATGTGATTTTGGTAGATGAAACTTATTATATGGTAACCACCACCATGTTTGTTTTTCCTGGTGTAACTATTTTAAAATCAAAAGATTTGGTAAACTGGGAATATTGTAGCAATGCTGTTCCCCGGTTCGATCAGGGCCCCTGTTACAATCTCGATGGCGGCAACAGGTATGGTCACGGACAATGGGCTACCAGTATTAAATACAACAATGGGAAATTCTACTTACTTTTTATTACTCTGGATGAAGGAGGTTTTATTTGTTCTGCCGATAAAGCAGAAGGCCCCTGGGAACTAAGAAAAATACCCAAAGGATTTTATGATCCGGGTTTGTTTTTCGATGAAGATGGAAGAATCTATGCTGCACATGGTTATGGAAAAATCAGTATAACTGAGCTAAACCCTGATTTTTCGCCAAAAACAAAGGATTCTTTGGTTTTTACAGGAAATATCCGCGGTGGACTGGAAGGTTCACATGTTTATAAAATTAACGGCTACTATTATTTGTATTGTACCTATGGCGGTTTAGATGGCATACAGGTGGCCCTTCGTTCAAGGAACATCTACGGACCCTATGAACAAAAAGTGGTAATCAGGGATACAACAGAGGGGGTGACATTTGGCATACACCAGGGCGCACTCATCAAAACTCAAACTGGCGAGTGGTGGACCATGCTTTTTGTTGACAGTGGGCCTTTTGGCCGATTCCCTTCGTTACAACCGGTTACCTGGGTAGATGGTTGGCCAATGGTAGGCAAGGATGGAAAAGGAGTGATAAAATTCAAAAAGCCTGATGTAGGGAAGACCTATCCAATATTGGATCTCCCCGCTTCAGATGAGTTTAATGAAAAAAAGCTGGGAATGCAGTGGGGTTGGAACCACAACCCGGATTCAACTATGTGGTCACTTACCAGGAAAAAGGGTTATTTGAGGTTAACCAATGGAAAAGTGGTCGGTAATCTGCGCGAAGCCCGCAATATGCTCACCCAAAGGCCATTTGCCAGTTATGATCAAAATATTCTGACCCTGGCCATCACAAAACTTCATGTCGGTAAAATGAAAGAAGGGGATATTGCAGGTTTGGCTGTTTTTCAGGATCCTTATGCCTTCATTGCAGTTAAACAAAACAATGGTTCAAAATACCTGGTCATGGTAAACAATGGGCAAACCATTGATTCTATGTTAATTAAAGCTTCTACCGTTTATTTGCGCGCCATTGCATCCAATAGCCATAGGAAAGCAACTTTTGAATATAGTTTTGATAATAAGAAATTTACCAAGCTCGGAAATGAATTGGACATGAAATTTAGTTTGAAAATTTTTACGGGAAATAAGTTTTGTCTTTTCAACTATGCCACGCGGCAAACTGGCGGATATGTTGAATTTGACTGGTTTAGAGCAGGTTTTGCAGATAAGTCTGAGTCGCTTAAGTAATATTTTGATATAAAAGGTTTACACGATAAACAATAAAAATGAAAATACCAGATTATTACCTGACGAACAGACCATTCTTTATATTTTAATGCATATCATTATAAACAGCTAAAAAACAATGAATTATGATAAAAAAAACAATTCAGCTGACAGTTATTTTTTGCTCATTGTTCCTGGGTTATTCCTTTGGACAGAAGTTGAAATTAAACGATTTGGAATATTTTGAAACACAGGGCGTTAATATACTCGTCTTTAGTAACCAATACAATGGTATGTTTTTCGATGAAAAAACAGCCGGTATTGAAATTATCCATCATGGTGTGAGGACTTCAACAGGTGGTGCCGTTAGGCTTCAAAATACACCTGAACAATGGGATTTAGTTCCGATGGTGGTCGAAAGGAAAGTGGATAAGCTAAATAAAACCATTGATGTTGAATTGACTTATAAGGAACTTAATTTCAATTCTAAAATCTCCGTTCAGGCAAAAGATAATGGCGTGGAAATTAATGTGTTCCTTGATAAGCCACTGCCGAAAGAACTGGAGGGAAGAGCCGGGTTTAACCTTGAATTTTTACCTTCTGCCTATTTTGAAAAAACATATTTGATGGATGGAAAGCCTGGCAATTTTCCAAGGTACCCGTCGGGGGATACAAAAATTGAGCCTGTAAGTAAAAAAATTACCCAGTTTGGCGGCCATACTACCTTCGACGACAGGGGAAGAGGCGAGTTTATTGAGCCATTTGCGCTGGTATCCGGTAAAACACTTGTTTTGGCGCCTGAGGATCCTGAAAATTTTATTAAAATCAAAAGTCCGGAGGCAGATTTGATGCTATTCGATGGTCGAAACCTGGCCCAAAACGGATGGTTTATTGTACGAAGTTTGTTGCCGGCAGGTAAATCAGGAAAAGTCTTAAGCTGGTACATCGAACCCGGTGCTATTCCAAATTGGATAAGAAAGCCTGTTGTTGGTTTTTCGCAGGTGGGGTATGTGCCCGGGCAGGCAAAAGTAGCTGTAATTGAACTTGATAAGAAAGATATTCCATTAAAAACAGCCTCGGTTTTCCAGGTAAATGCCGAAGGCAAAACCATTGAGAAATATAAAGGAGAAGTAAAGATATGGGGCAATTACCTTCGTTACAATTATGCAAAATTTGATTTCAGTTCAATTAAGGAAATCGGAATTTATTATATTAAGTACGGCGATCAAAAAACAAATACATTTGTTATTGGGCCTGATGTTTATGACAAAATATGGCATCCTACACTGGATGTATGGTTTCCTGTGCAGATGGATCACATGCTGGTAAACGAGGCTTACCGCACCTGGCATGGGTTGCCTTACCTCGATGATTGTCTCCAGGCACCTGTAAACCATCAACATTTCGATGGGTACAAGCAAGGGCCTACCACAGAAACAAAATACAAGCCTTTGGAGCGTATCCCTGGAATGGCGGTGGGTGGATGGTTTGATGCGGGTGATTTCGACATTCAAACCGGTTCGCATAACGATGTTATTTCAAATTTTGCAGATGCATGGGAAAATTTCAGAATTGACAGGGACGAAACCTTTATTGATCAGAAAACCCATTATGTGGATATTCACCGCCCTGATGGAAAACCTGATATTTTGCAACAAATTGAACATGGCACCTTAAACCTTGTTGCACAGTGCGAAAATATTGGCCACCCCGTACGTGGAATTGTAGTTCCCAACCTGCATCAATACCATCACCTGGGTGACGCTTCAACAGAAACCGATAATCTCCCCTATAATCCGGCTTTAAAGCCCTATGAAACGGATGGAAAGACCAGTGGAACTCCCGATGACCGCTGGGCTTTTACCAACCGGAGTTCGTACCTGGATTACCAGACAGCAGCGTCTTTGGCCCAGGCAAGCCGTGTTTTGCGTGGTTATAATGATGAATTGGCAGACCGTAGCCTGGCCTGTGCAATAAAACTCTTACTGGAAGCCGACGAAGCCTCAAAGAACCAGGAAAACAATTCAGAAGAACCCTGGATGAAAATGTTTGCCAAAGGGGCCGATGTGAATACAGTTCTTGAATTGTATATTACCACCAAAGAAAAGAAATACCTGGACAGATTCAGTGAAAAAATCTGGACATTGTTTGAACAACCCGAAGATGTCCCGGAATTTGGCCAGATGTTTTTTGCCAGCAGAGGCCTGAATCCTGCATTAAAAGCAATACCCTATATGGATGCTGAATATAAAGCAAAACTGAAAAACTATGTTATAAAGTACAAAGAATCAATCGATCAAATGGAGAAGAAGAATCCATACGGATTACCGATAGCTTCCGGCGGTTGGGGAGGAAGTGGCAGTGTAGTGAACGCGGCTATTACAAATTATTACGTTAACAAAGCCTTTCCTGAAATTATCGATAAAGAATACGTGTTCAGAGGTTTGAATTTCATTTTTGGATGCCATCCTTATTCTAATATATCTTTTGTAAATGCAGTGGGCATCCGATCTAAAAAAGTAGCCTATGGCAATAACAGGGCCGATTTTACGACAATTGCCGGAGGTTTGGTACCTGGTTTATTGTTGCTGAAGCCTGATTTTCTTGAAAATAAAGATGACTGGCCATTTTTATGGGGTGAAAATGAAGTAACCATTGGAGGATCAGCCGAATATATATTTTTGGCCAATGCAGTGAAAGATATTATTGGAAATTAAAATAAGTTTTTGGTTGATAAAGAAATGCTTATAAGAGCCGTGGCATTTATAAGTAAAGCGTAATCAAAGTTTTATGCAGAAGCCATAATGTTGAAGCCAAAATCCAAAAACATGGGAATACGATATAGAAAATCAAACAATGAAAGTCAATAAAAATATTATTTATGTTTGGATGATCCTGCTTTTATCTATATGGAAATTGCAGGCGCAAAACCCAATCATCAGGGATCAATTTACAGCAGATCCCACTGCCAGGGTATTTGGTGACAAGGTATATCTTTATCCATCACATGATATTCTGGCCAAAGAAGGACAGGGACGCCCGGGTTGGTTTTGCATGGAGGATTATCATGTATTTTCTTCCCAAAACCTTACTGAATGGACTGATCATGGTGTTATTGTAAGCCAGGATAAAGTGCCCTGGACGGCCCCAGATGCTTTTAGCATGTGGGCTCCTGATTGTATTTTCAGAAACAATAAATATTATTTTTACTTTCCTGCGCCTGCCAAAGATACCATTTACGGAAAAGGATTTTCGGTGGGTGTGGCCGTTGCTGATAAACCCGAAGGGCCTTTTATCCCCGAATCAAAACCTGTTACAGGGGTTCATGGAATTGATCCCAATGTTTTCATCGATAAAGACGGACAAGCCTATTTGTATTGGGCTGCCAGAAATATTTATGTTGCAAAATTGAAAGAAAATATGCTTGAACTGGCATCAGAACCTGAAGTCATAGAAAATTTACCTGAAAAGGGTTTGAAGGAAGGTCCTTATTTATTTGAAAGAAAGGGGATTTATTACTTAACCTATCCCCATGTTGAAAATAAAATTGAACGCCTCGAATATGCTATTGGCAATAGTCCGCTTGGACCATTTACACAGGCTGGGGTTATCATGGACGAATCGCCAATGAATTGCTGGACAAACCATCAGTCAATTATAGAATACAAAGGTCAATGGTATTTATTTTATCACCAGAATGCATTTTCGCCTAAATTCGATAAAAACAGGGCAGTTTGTATCGATAGCTTGTTTTTTGAAAACGACTGTTCTATTCGCAAAGTTATACCTTCATTTAGGGGAGTAGGCTTAAACAATGCCTCAGAACCCATTCAGATTGACAGGTACAGCCTGAAAAGCGAAAATGGAATTTCAATTGAATTTATGGATACACTCAATACTTTTTTGGGATGGAAAACAGTATTTAGTGCCAGGAATTCCTGGATTCAGTACAATGCCATTGATTTTGGAAATGAGAAATTAAAAAAAGTCAGGGTAAAAGCCTTGTCAAAAACAGGTGGAACCCTGCAAATCAGGTTTGATAAGGCAGATGGCAAAATACTGGCAGAAATAAAAATCCCAGAATGCACAGAATGGAAAACCTTTGAAACAAAAGTTCCAAAATTTCCGACAGGCATTCGTAACCTGGTTTTTGTTCATAAAGAAAGCAAAATGGTTGAAATTGATTGGGTTCAATTTGTAAAGTAAATTTTAACTTCTTCAAAATACTAAATGAATGAAAAAAACACTCCTTTCATTACTGGTAGTACTGCCGCTGTTTGTCAACGCCCAGACTGCCAGAATAAAGTTCGATATTGAAAGAAAAATTGCTGAAATTGATCCGAAAATTTACGGCGTATTTATGGAACCCATTAATTTTAGTGGAAAAAGGATGGGTTTACCTGATACTGCTACTTTTAGCACCCTTTATGGCACCCTTTACGATCCAAAATCGCCGCTGGCAAATCAGGATGGCTTTAAAAAAGATTACATTGATGCCATGAAAGAGCTTAAAATAACTAATATGCGATGGCCTGGCGGAAATTTTCTGATGGCTTATGACTGGAAAGATGGAATAGGGCCAAAAGATCAGCGGCCAAAACGTATTAACCTTGCCTGGGGTGGACTTGAATCCAATCAGGTTGGAACCGACGAGTGGTTTGCCCTGAACAGGGCCATTGGTAGCGAAAATGTTTTGTGTATAAGCCTTGGCTTAACTTCTGTTTTAGATGCCTGTTACTGGCTTGAATACTGCAACTATAAAAACGGGACTTATTACTCCGATTTACGTGCAAAAAATGGCCATCCGGAACCCTATAAAGTTAAAATAGTTGACCTGGGGAATGAAGTGGATGGTTATCCCTGGGAATTGGGACATAAATCCATTGATGAATATGTACGACTTGGGCGGGAAGCCGCGAAAGCATTAAAAAGCGTCGACAATTCCATTCAACTTGTTGCATCGGGTTCATCGTACTACGAAAGTACCGGCCAATGGATTGAATGGAACCGCAAAGTGCTCGCAGGTTTTGGCGATTTGATAGATTATCTGTCTGTTCACCGTTATTGGGAAAGATCAAACAATTACTACGAATTTATGGGGCAAAGTGCCATGGATTTTGAAGAAAAGATTGTGGTTTCGGCAAATGAAATTGAAAATGTCAGAACAATGAAAGGATGGAAGAACCCGATTTCGATTTCGTTTGATGAATGGGGAATACTGGCGCGGAATTCATTGTCCGTTTTACCCATTGCGCAAAGCTTTAACTCTTTTATCCGGCATGCAGATGTTGTTAAAATGGCCAATTTCACCATGCTTACTTCCCTGCTTAGCAGCGATAAAGATAAAGGAACGTTTAAGTCGCCGTTATTCTATGTTTTCAAGTCATTTTCAACCAATTGTCTTGGTGCTTCTGTTGATACTTATGTGGCCTGCGATACATTTAATACGGCCCAGTATAAAGGCATTCCATTTCTGGATGTAACAACGGTTTATTCGAAAGAATCAAAAACTGTTTTTATTAATGTGGTAAACAGGCATAAAGAAAAAGCCTTACTTACTGATATTATCCCGACTACAGGTGAGCTTACCGGCAAAGCTGAAGTTACTATGGTTGCAGGCAATTCGCCCGACGAAACTTTTACTTTTGAAAAACAAAGCCAATATGTACCTGTAACAACGGAAGTTAAAACTGAAAAGAACAAATTAACTTATTCATTTCCACCACATTCTTATATTCAGATAAAAGTAAAAATGAAGTAAATTTTTTCAAAACTTAAAATTTAAAGAAATGAAACTAAAGTATTTAGTCGTATTGGCAATGTTTGTATTATACATTCAAATTGTTCATTCACAAGTGAATACATCCGCAATAATAGAAGATTTCAAACCCTCAACCCTGAATCAGCCCGGAAAACAATATCCTATGGTTAACACACAGGGTTATGTACGTTTTAGAATAGAAGCGCCACAGGCTCAAAGTGTTACAGTAAGTCTGGGGCTTCCCGGCAAAAGTGGTACAAAACTCACAAAAGTAACAGACAGTATCTGGATGGGTACAACCGAAGGCCCTATGGACGAAGGTTTCCATTACTATCATCTTACAGTTGACGGAGGTATATTTAACGATCCGGGAGCATTAAATTTTTATGGTTCTGTTCGCTGGGAAAGCGGGGTAGAAATACCTGCCCATGACCAGGATTTTTATGCGCTTAAAGACGTTCCTCATGGAAATGTACAGCAAATATTATTTCCTTCAAAGAGTACCAAAACTTCGCGCAGGGCTTTTGTCTACACTCCCCCAGGATATGATAAAAACCAATCGGTTCGGTATCCGGTCTTGTATTTGCAGCATGGATGGGGTGAGGATGAAACAGCATGGACGAACCAGGGCCATGCCAATCTAATCATGGACAACATAATAGCAGAGAGAAAAATTAAACCTTTTATTATTGTTATGACTTATGGAATGACAAATGAATTAAAATTTGGGAATATTAGGGAATTCGATATTACTCCTTTTCAAACAGTGCTGGTAGATGAATTAATTCCTTACATTGATGCAAATTTCCGGACGCTTGCCGATCAGCCTCATAGGGCAATGGCAGGCCTTTCAATGGGAGGTATGGAAACCAAAACCATCACCCTGGCCAACCTTGATAAGTTTGGGTATATCGGACTTTTTAGCGGTGGGACGTTTTCAATGGATGATGTTAAAAATACAAAAGGATTTAAAGAGAAGGTAAAACTGGTATTTGTTAGTTTCGGCAGTCGCGAAATTGAAAATGGCAAAGTCTTTTGGGGTGGAAATCCCAAAGAAAATGCAGACGCACTAAAAAAGGAGGGTATTAACAGTGTTTTCTATGTATCGCCCCAAACGGCCCATGAATTTCTGAGCTGGCGTCGCAGCCTCCGTGAATTTGCCCCATTACTTTTTAAAGATTAACGACTCTTTTCTAAACTGGAGATGATAGTTCAATTGTTTATTTATTGTCTTGGAATTAATACGATTATAAATAAATATTTAAAAAAATGTATAAAGTATCCCACGAAACCATAAAATGTTCACAAAGAAATTTTTAGTGTTCTTAGTGTTTTTGTGGGATAAATTAAAATCAATATATAGAATAGAGCCAAATTAATTTAATTCATTCTTGGTACTTTCATAAAATACAGGAGATAAAAATTATGTATAAACGATTTTCAGTTATTTTGGCAGGATTATTATTTGCCTATGGATTCAGTTTTTCGCAATCTGATCAAGGCAAAGTAATTGAAGATTTCAAACCATCATCAGTAAATCAGCCTGGGAAAGAATATCCGCAGGTAAATTCAGAAGGCCGCGTACGTGTACAAATTTTGGCCCCGGATGCCAGTCGGGTTCAACTCGATATTGGGGCAGTAAAATATGATTTGGTAAAAGATGAAAAAGGAATCTGGACAGGCGAATCTGCTTCCCAGGATGTGGGCTTCCATTATTATCAGCTCAACATTGATGGTGCTTCGGTTCCCGATCCGGGAAGCCTTTATTTCTATGGCGCAGGCCGCTGGGGAAGTGGAATCGAAATACCTGCTCCTGATCAGGAATTTTATGCCCTTAAGGATGTTCCGCATGGCCTGGTTAGTGTAAAAATCTATTTTTCGAAAATTACTGAATCGTGGCGGCGTTGTATTGTATATACTCCACCAGGTTATGAAAAGAACACAAAAACCCGTTACCCGGTTTTGTATCTTCAGCACGGTAGTTTTGAAGACGAGAGCGGTTGGTCGGCCCAGGGAAAGGCCAACCTGATTCTTGACAACCTGATTGCCGGTAAAAAAGCTGTTCCCATGATTATTGTAATGGACAATGGTTATGCCTATAAGCCGCAAACTAATACAGAATTGGATAAAAACAAACGCCCGGTTTCTTTTTTTGAAGATGTTGTTATTAAAGAGTTAATCCCGATGATTGATGCTGAATTTCGTACATTACCGGACAGGGAACACCGTGCAATTGCGGGACTCTCAATGGGTGCCAACCAAACCATGCGGATTTTCATGAATAATCTGACCCTGTTTTCCTGCATGGGCGGTTTTAGCGGAACGCCTAACTATCCAAGTGCTGAAGCTATTAATCCGGACACCTTCCTCGATGGAAAATACAAAGAGGGTGATGCACTTAATCAAAAAATCAAGGTTTTATGGCTGGGAATGGGCACAAAAGAATCCAATCCTTTCCCCGGCTCAATTGGAGCATTTCGTGCCATGTTAGACAAACAGGGAATTAAATATATTTACTACGAATCGCAGGGTACAGGGCATGAATGGCTAACCTGGCGCAGGGATTTATACCAGTTTGCTGGTTTAATTTTTAAGGAATAAGGTAGTTGTTTCTAAACAAAACAATGTACAGAATGGTTATGAGAATCGCACTTATACAAAGGAACAGTTTAATAAGGCATTTAGGCGAGGGGCTACAATTACCAATACAGGTAATGACAATGTATTTTCACGATAGCATAAGATAAGTGATTGACGAAGAAAATGAATCCTAAATTATAATAATGGTTAAAAAATGAATTTGACTTTATGAAATTTGATATTTTTCACAAAATGCTGAGAGCTGTTTTAAAAATATTCATAATTTTAATTTTACCTAGTTGCATATTTGTTTCTGATTGTCCTAAATATATTTTTTCTTCAATAGATTTTGGAATTTGTAAAAAGACAAAATATTATGAGACAAGCAACGAGGAGGTTAATTTAAATTGCGAGAATTCGCTAGTTGATGTCGATACACTTTTTAAAAACAAAGAATATTCGTTTATTATAAAGCCTCATTTTGAACCAGTGCATGATACAACAAAAAGGTTATTCAATTTTTGTGCAGGGCCTGATAATATTAGTCGTGATTCCCTTCTCACCGTAAGCATTATAATGCATTCAGGCAATGAAAGGATTACAATTAATGACAAAATATCTATATTGAATGATTCATCGTTTTTCTGCTATTACGGTAAAGAAGTTGCGATTGGACAAAATGTTGTTGAATTTATTGATCATTATAATGAGCTAATGAGTGGTTACGGCGATTTTTATATTTTTTATTTTGAACGATTAGGATTTAACTTTCTATTAGGTGATAATGTTAAAATAAACAGTCACATAAAAATTGAAGTATTAATTGAATTTAGGAGTGGGAAAAAACTGAGGAAATCTCATAGTTTTTTTATTCAGTAGTTGCCGTGTCTCCAGATGGCGCGAGCTTTTAGCTCGTGTCCAGCGCTGAATGGTTCAGGTTTTCAACCTGGCGCGAGTTTGTAACCCCCCCATCTGGTCCAATTATGTTCAGCGGCTTCCCTAGTTCAAGTTTTTTTAACTTGGACTAGGACTGTCAACTAGATAGTACCATTAAAGAGTCACAAGTTACGGCTATCGCCTAAACTTGCGCCAGTGAGGGGGATTGAAAATATTAAATGGAACTGCGAAATCGAGAGACAAAGTAGGTTTTGCTATCAATTTTGGTCAAAACACAAATGCTGTATATGGAGAGATTACGAAATGAATAGATTTGGAAGTGAATTTAGGTGGATTAAGTATTATTTCTTAATCTTTTTATTTTTAGGAATTATCTTTTTGATTATTCTTGAAAATTTTGATTTCATTGATTTCTTAATCGCGATTTTGATATTTACTGTTATGGGGCTGTTCGATGTATACCTTTCTTATAATGGTTTAGTTTTCCAAGAAAAGGAATTAATAGTTTGCAACATGTTCATTGGGCAAAAATTCAGTATTTCTTACAATGAAATTGAAAAAATTGAATTAGTAGCTTCGTTTAGAAATGCTTATATGAGAGTTTTTATGAATAATTATGAACAGAAAAAAATTCTTATAAGGGGTTATAGTGTTGATGATTTAAAAAAGTGTGCAAAGAAATTTGATGAGCTGGGAATTGATGCTATAGTTTTGGATAGGAGCTAATCCCTATATGGCGCAAGTTTCCAAAACTTGTGCCAGCGTAAAAAAGATAAAGAGCCTTGCCCCACCAGCAGGACTTTTAATTGTAAATAATTGTAATAGTGCAAGAATATTAATTTTACAAATAGATGAGAAAATTTTTAACTTTTTAAATTAAAATGAATACAACAATGGAATATATAATTCAAACCCGTCGCTACCGCGCAATTTAACCGCGTGGGAATGTAGCAAAGATAGAAACCTGGAACAGGCCACTGTTGAAAGCTACAATAACTATTACCCCTTTAGCATGTTAATGCCTGGCAGGAACTACTCCAGCGAAAATTACCGATATAGATTTAACGGCAAGGAAATGGACAATGGTATGAGTGGCGGCAAAACTGGGGCTGTTTATGATTATGGGTTTAGGATTTATGATAGCAGGATTGCGAAGTTTTTGAGTGTGGATCCGTTGACTGGGAAATATCCTTGGTATACGCCTTACCAGTTTGCTGGGAATAGTCCTATTGCGAATTTAGATTTGGATGGATTAGAAGATATCAATTATAAAAAGTTTCAAAAAGGACTTTTTGAGGGGACAAGTAAGTTATCAAATGCTCACTTTTCAATCGAAAGTAGAATTAATAAAAACCTGTTTAATGCATCAAATTGGAACCTAAAAGGACAATTGATGGTAATGAATAAGGGCAATAATATTAAACCTTCCAAAGCACTTAAACATATCTTTACTAATCCTACAGAATACTCCTTTGATTGCGCGGAATTTGTGCAATTGTCATATTTGTACGCAAAATATACTGAAATGGGCGCACAACAATTTGATCAATATATTGAAAATCAGAACGAAATATTCACAATAAGAAATTTTCATTCAACTGGAATTATTGATAAGATAAATTATGTGAGGACAGAACCTTTACAAAGTTTTCTAGTTGAGACTAATTTGACAGATAACATAGTGCCACGAGTTGATTTTGCTGAGTTACAAGAAAAAGATCTCTTGGGTAAACTACCAATTGGTAGTCGAATAATGTTAACAAATATTGTAGCTCCTGATGAATCGCCTTATAAAAATGAAAATATAATTAAAGTGGGTGATGATTTATATTCAGGTCATACATTAGGAGTTAAGATATCATTTGAAGATATGAAAGTCCAATTTGCCAGAGCAGTTTCACCAATGGCCTCAGAAGATTACGTTAAAAATAACCTTTTTTTATCAGAAGCAACCGAATATAGACTATCTACGAAATGAAAAAAATTATTTTACTTTATTCGATTATATTAATAAGTCAAATTAGTAAATCACAAGATTCTTGTATTTACTATTGGAAAGATATAAATACAAAATTTATTCTCTCGAAACAATATTTTACTAATAATACAATAGTTCGAATTGACTCAACAATTTTAGAAAAGAAGAATGGTTATGTTATTTTCAATAATATAAAATATTATTATAAATATGATAAGGCGCCAGAGTTTCCTGGGGGTAAAACTGAATTAGAGAAATTTAATAGAATCAATCAACCGCATACTGGTATAAAAACAGATGGAAATCCTATTGTTTTTCTTTGTTTCACAGTTTCAGAAGAAGGAAAAATCTGCAACATTGGTATTTTTAGGAGGGGTAAATATTCATATTTGGAAAAAGATGCAATAAATTATATTAAAAAATTACCTCTTTTAATACCTGCATACTATGAAAACAGAATAGTTAGTTCAATAATAATATTTCCTGTACATTTTGTTTTAGAATGATATATTATTCCTCCTCATGGCGCAAGTTTCCAAAGCTTGTACCAGTGTGATAAGATAAATAGCCTTGCCCAGCAGGGCTTTTTAACTTAACGAAGTGATTTCACGAGCGATAGCGAGTAATGTAAACAATTGTAATAGTGCAAGATATTATGATTTGAAAAATAAAGGAGAAATTGGATTTGCCCCCAAACCCCCAAATGGGGGCTTCTCGGTTCGTTACTTTGTCTGATAAACTTAATTTCAAGTTCTAAGTTTTAATCGTCAAATAATCTTTAAAATTTGAAGCGCTTGTTAGGCGGGCAAAGTCCCCTTTTAGGGGATTCAGGGGTTAATGCAAAATCTGGAAATCAACTTAAGAGGCTCAAATTTTGTAAATTTCAAGAACAAACCATATATTTCAATCAAATTAATAGGTTATGAATCCAAAGGATATTCCAATGTTCTATGGGGCCACTCCAATAACGTTTGAGAAGGCAGCAATTTTAAGAAAAAAGACAACCAAAGCAGAACAATTTCTTTGGGAACAACTTAAGAATAAACAATTGAACAATTCAAAATTCAGAAGGCAACATCCGATAAATATATTTATAGCCGATTTTTATTGTCACACAGCCAAACTTGTAATCGAAATTGATGGAGAAATTCATAATCGGGAAGAAAATAAAGATTGGGATTCAGGTCGCACAGAAGAAATGGAAAGATTTGGATTAAAAGTAATCAGGTTTACAAACCATCAAGTACTAAATGATCTTAGTTCTGTACTTATCGAGATTAGGAAATATTTGTAGATTGATATTCAAATTAAGACTAATACTAAACTAATATTTCTCCTGCTAGCGCCGACATGTTGTCGGTGCAAAAGGCAGCATGAAACAGCAGCAAAAAGAAAATGAAGAGCCTTGCCCACCGCAGGGCTTTTTAACTTAACGAAGTGATTTCACGAGCGATAGTGAGTAATGTAAACAATTGTAATAGTGCAAGATATTAATTTTAAAAATAGATGAGAAAATTTATAAATTTTACATTAAAATGAATATAAATCCGATAGGTAACGTTTGTACTAGCCCTGTATTTCGAAGGTTTTAACACCGCCATTATTGAGAAAGTTTCTGTAAAATTGCGCCTCATCAAATAATTCAATGAATAAATTTATATCCTTTCGGTTAAATATTCTTAAATTTGTCTTATTGGATTAAATACAAATCAAATTTATATTTACAAGCGAAGAGTATTACAATATGAATGAAGATGAAATAAAATTTTCAAAGCATGTTGAACAAAGGATTGAAGAAAGAAACCTTAATAAAAACTGGATCATTGACACCATTAAATCTCCAGATAAAACTGTTGAGAAATCAGAAAAAGAAGTTCATTATTTTAAAATAATTGTTGAATATTCAGGAAAGATTTTAAAAGTAGTTTTTAATCCTGTTAAAAAACTTGTTGTTACTGCTCATTTTGATAGAAACATGAATAAAAATAGTAACCTATGAAATTTACATACGACAAAGAAGCAGATGCCCTTTATATAAAGTTAACCGACAAGAGCGTTTATGAAAGCGAAGAAGTTGGAGATGACATTGTTGCCGACTTTGATAATGAAAACAGCATAGTAGGGATTGAAGTCTTAAATTTTGTTGAAAAACACAGGCAAGACTTTTTTACCGTTTTTAAACAAGTTGAGCAATCAATATGGAAGCTTGATGAAGCAGCTATTTGATTGTAAAAAATTCACCACATGGCGCAACTTTAGCGATAGCATAACTTGTGACAGCGATAATAACTGAAGCCTAGCCCTCGCTAGCGCCGACATGTTGTCGGTGCAAAAGGCTGCGTAACACAGTAGCAAAAAGAAAATGAAGAGCCTTGCCTACCAGCAGGGCTTTTAATTGTAAACAATTGTAATAGTGCAAGATATTATGAATTGAAAAATAATGGAGGAATAGGATTTGCCCCCAAACCCCCAAATGCCTGTCAGGCTGTTTGGGGACTGGGGGGCTTTTCGGTTCGTTGCTTATGATTTGTTTCCGGTGTGTCTTATACTGAAATAGCGAATCGGAGAGGGAAAATAGCCAATCGGATTGAGAAATTAGCCACTATTTTTGAGGACGATGCCAATCGGATTGAGGATTTTGCCAATCGGATTGGGTACATTGCCATTCGGATTGAGGATGATGCCAATCGGATTGGGAACGATGGCAATCGGATAGAGAACGATGCCAACTGGATTGGGTACATTGCCATTCGGATTGAGGATAATGCCAATCAGATTGAGGACGATGCCATTCGGATTGTGTACATCGCCAATCGGATTGGGTACATCGCCAATCGGATTGACACTAATGACTTATCCTTTGGAAGCGCTTTATAAACATCCGGAAACTATCAGCAAACCTTTGGAACCAATTGGTAAATTACTGTACCAGCATGGATAGATTTTGGATATATTCAGGAACCTTATTTCAATAAATCAAAACTAACCTTAACCTTCGAAGCAATAGTTATATAACCCGGATTTGTCATTTAGCAAAATTCTAATGACAATTTTGGGATCAAATCATAATTTACAAAAGGTAGGAAATGGGCTGGAATTCAGATGATTTCCAGTTATTATGAGTTTTTATTTCAAATTTGGTAAAGCTTTAAAAGCCTGGGAAACCAGATTTTTAACTCTAAGAATTTCATTTTCAATAGAATAAAAATCTTACCTGATTCTAATAACGCTTTCGGGAACTTAAGCTATGTGCTTTCCTTATCAATAATTTCGCCATGTTGCTTTAATATATATTCTTTTGGCGAAACACCGTAAATGGATTTAAACGAATTTGAAAAATGAGAAAGATTTGAATAACCCACCTCATAGGCAACCTCGCTGATATTTAACTTTTTACTCGTTAAAATATAGGCGGCTTGTTTCATCCGGATATTTCTGATAAAATCCCTGGCCGATTGATTGGTAAGCTCTTTAAGTTTCCGGTGCATGTGTACCCGGCTAATTCCCACCCCATCTGCGAGCATTTCAACATTAAGGTTTCCATCCGAAATCTTGTCTTTAATAATGGTCATTACTTTTTGAATCAAAATTTCGTCATGCGATTTCATATTTGAATACTCAACCAGGTGATGATCGTCGTCATTCTGAATTTGTTCATAAATTCTTCTTCTGTTTTCGAGAAGATTGGTGATGGCTTTTTTCAAAAAATCGCTGTTAAATGGTTTCACCAGGTACATATCAGCGCCGGTTTCAATACCTTCGGCTTTATCTTCTTCCCTTGATAAAGCTGTTAAAAGAATTACCGGTATATGGCTGGTATGTACATTTCCTTTTATTTTTCTGCAGAATAAAATGCCATCCATTTTCGGCATCATAATATCGCTTATGATAAGGTCGGGTTTTTCATCCAGAAGTGCTTCGAATGCTTTTTTACCATTTTCATATCCCACTACCTTGTAGTTTGAAGATAATTCATAAATCAGGTAGTTTCTAATCTCCTCTTCATCTTCAACCACCATAATTTTATAATTTGATTTTGGTTTCGGCATTTTTTCTTTGGTGGTATAAACCATATCTGTCAATGTCTGCGGACTATAATACCTGAAAGTAGGAACCGGCAGTTTATTTTCTTCAACAATCAAATCTTCTTTGGGAAGATGTTCATTGCCTAGCGGGAGGACAACTATAAATCTGCTACCTGAACCGTCTGTACGGTTTTCAGCATATAATTCCCCTTTGTGGAGTTGAACAAGTGAACGTGATAAGTGAAGGCCGATACCTGTTCCGGTATTATTGGTCATTTCTTTGGAATAAACCTGGTAAAACCTTTCAAAGATTTTTTCAATATCATTTTTCTTTAAACCAATTCCATTATCACTCACAACAATTTTTGCCATTTCAGCCTTTTTGTTTTCTGAGTTTGAATTGGTTTCTTTGGTTATTTTTAATTCTACCTTACCTTCAGTGGGTGTAAATTTAAAGGCATTGGACAAAAGGTTAAGTATCACTTTTTCGAAATTCAATGGATCAATCCAAACCATTAAATCCGGATCTGTAGTTTCAATCGTAAAATCAATTTTTTTATTGTAAGCCAATAGTTCATAGGATTGAGCTACCTCTTTAACAAAAGAATACAGGTTCGTATTTTGGTATTTCATTAATATCTGGCCCTTGTCAATTTTTCTGACATCGAGCAGTTGATTAATTAAACGGAATATTCGCGAAGCATTTTGCTGCATGGTATGATAAAGCCGGCTCGTTTCTTCGTCTACTTTTTTCGATAATAATTTATCCAGCGGATCCAGTATCAGCGTAAGAGGAGTCCTTATTTCGTGTGAAATATTAATGAAAAACTGCATTTTCATTTCGTTCATTTTATCTGCTTCTTTTCTTTTAACCTTTTCGTAATAGAAAAGAATTATACCATAAAGAAGTATTCCTGTTAAAATTATCCAGATGGTTTTTGCCCACAATGTTTTATACCATGGTGGATAAATGATGATGGTCAGTTTTCTTGGATTGGAATATTGTCCTTTATCTACTCCCCTGACGTAAAAGGTATACTCACCGTTTTTTAAGTTGGTATAGGTCGCCATCCTGCTAAGGGAGTTGCTTACATTCCAGTTAAGATCAAATCCTTCCATTTTATACTCATAAGTAATTCTGGATTGATTTGCCAGTTCCACAGAAGTAAAACCAATTGAAAATACATTGTCGCGTTCAACAAGTGTAACAGTATCGGCCAAAACAACAGACTTATCAAGTATTGTATGTTTCCCCGATTTATCGCCAATCTTAACGGGTTTATCGAACAGGATAAAATCTGTTAACATGATATCCCCGACACTCCTTTTAAAATTTGCATAATCTTTCTTAATTTCTGTTATTCCATTTATACCCCCGAAAAAGAGTTCCTGGTTTATAGATTTATACTTTGAGTTTCTTGAGAATTCATTGGATTGAAGTCCATCGGAGGCATAAAAACTGGTAAATTTTTCATCTTTGGGATTAAGCATCGAAAGTCCATCGTGCGTGCTTATCCAAAGTTTATGCTGTTCATCCTCATTGATAGCACAAATTACATTACTGCCCAGGCCATTTTCCATGGTGAAAGAGCGCGAAGTCAATTTGAGGGGATCAATTTTTACAAGTCCGTCATAAGTTCCAACCCAAATATTCCCGGGAGTATCGGCATAAATGCAATAAACCACATTATGACACAGAAAGCCATTTGTGCGGGTAAAAAGCTTTAATTCTTTTTTTTGGGAGTTTATATACACTAACCCGTCGTAGGTGCCAATCCAGAAATTTTGGTTTTTATCAATATAAATATCATTCACCCATTTTGGGATAAGATTATTTAGCGAATCCTTAACTTCAAAGCCGGGATAAAAGTTGTCAGTTTTTGTATCAAACCTGCAAATTCCGCCACCTAAAGTTCCTATCCACAACTGATTATTAATTCCGGGCTTAATAATGGTAATTTTATCGTTTACCAGGCTATTCGGATTTTTCGGATCGCTTTTATAAAACCTGGTTTTCCCTGTTATTTTATTATACTTTATTAATCCGCTAAAATAAGTTCCAATCCACAAATATTCCCTGTTTTCATTGTAAATACAAAGAATATTGTTGCCGTCAACTTTTCCTTCTTCATTCTTTAAAAGAATGTGATTTACTTTCTGAGTGGTTCTGTTGAGATGATACAAACCGTCACCATCTGAACCAATCCAAAGTTCATTTTCATCGCCGTCAATGGCTGTAATGCAGCTGGAACCAATACTGTTTTCACCAAATGCACGGTATCCATAGTTTAAAAACATTTCGGGTGCTTCAGGAATTAAGTAAAGCCCTTTTTGAAAAATGCCCAACCATATATTACCGGAATTATCCTCAATTATAGAATGGATTTTACTTTTTGAGAAATCAAAGGTAGTATTGCCGGGGGCATAACTTTCTAACAAGTCCGAAAACGGATTTAATTTTTTTAGTCCTTGTCCGTCAGTTCCAACCCAAAGCCTTTTTTTTGAATCAAACATAAGATGTTTAACAGAAAGATATTTTTCATCGGGGTTAGCGGACCTGATTTTTTCAATAAAACCTGATTTCCTGTTAATTCGGGCAAGGCCTCCCTTAATACTTCCAATATAAATGTTGCCTTTATCGTCTTCACAAATTGACGAAATAGCATTACTGGGTAAAGCATAATTTTCAGGACCGGATTCTGTATAGGTGTTTATCACGCCCGAAACCGGATCAAAACTATTCAATCCATTATTGTCAGAGGCAATCCAGAGAATACCCCTGTTGTCCTCGAATACACACTCCAGATAGAAGCTGCAAAGCCTTTGATTCAGTCTGCCTGAATATCTTGTACGGAAATCATTTTTATCCACCCTGATTAATCCGTACGCCGAAGTACTCACCCAAATATCCCCGGTTTTTGTCTCTATAATTGAGCTTACATAAGGATGAACCTGTTTGTTGGAAACATAAAACTCCACTTCTTTAAAAGTTTCTGTTTTATGATTGTAAATTTGTAGTCCGTTAATCTGTCCAACCCATAAATTACCTTTGCTATCTTCAGTTAATGATCTTACAAAATTTGCTTTAAGCGAGTTTTCTTTAGATCTGTCGGAACCAAATGAAGTAAATTTTATTCCGTCAAAACGGTTCAATCCATCTTCGGTTGCCACCCAAATAAAGCCTAAATGATCCTGGTAAACCTGATTAATTAAACTATTTGACAAGCCATCGTTAAAATCAAACAATCTCTTATTTTGGGAATAAGAATTAAAGTAGAATGAAACTATAATCAGGGTGAAAATAAAATTAATCCTGCACCGCATATTGTCTTTTTCGGAATCTGTTTATCAAAAATACGAAAAATAATAAAATATAGTAACAGTAAGCAGTTAAAATACTTGACCAAAGCCTTAAAGTAACCAGAAGAAATGAATATGTAACCTGTAGAAAAATAATGTAACTGGTTCTCAATAATGTGTAACACACATAAACATTGCAAAATAAAAGGAATTGTAACTTTGTTTAATAAAGTTACCTGTATAAAAAAGCCTTTACTTAAACCAAAATGATGCCTTTCAAGTTTTGTTTTAATTTGGAAATTAAAATCCTGTCTCTATTCCTGATCGGTTTATCATTTTCATGCAATCAAGCTGAGAAATATAAAGATTTAAATCTATCTTTTGAAAGCAGGGCCGGGGATTTGGTCTCCAAAATGACGCTTGATGAAAAAATATCACAGATGACCAATAATTCGCCTGCAATTCCACGGCTGGGGATACCCGAATACAATTGGTGGAACGAATGTTTGCACGGGGTAGGAAGAGCCGGAATTGCCACTGTATTTCCTCAGGCTATTGGACTGGCATCAATGTGGGACGATAGCACCATGTTTCAGATAGCTACGGCTGTATCGGATGAAGCACGCGCCAAATACCACAATTATATAAAAAAAGAGAAAAGGGGAATTTACCATGGGCTAACTTTCTGGACACCAAATATTAACATATTCAGAGATCCAAGGTGGGGCAGGGGAATGGAAACCTATGGTGAAGACCCGTTTCTGACCGGAGAATTAGCTGTAGCCTACATAAAAGGACTTCAGGGCAATGACCCTAAATATTTTAAACTTATTGCTACTGCCAAGCATTTTGTTGTTCACAGCGGGCCTGAATACGCCCGTCACAGTTTTGATGTTGCGCCTTCTGCTTATGATTTTTTAGAAACATATAGTCCGCATTTTAAAAAAGTGATACAAAAAGCTAAAGTTTATTCGGTGATGTGTGCCTATAACAGTTACAATGGCATGCCATGCTGCGGTAATTCCGAGTTATCGGATTTGCTGAGGAAAGACTGGGGTTTTAAGGGTTATATTGTATCTGATTGTGGCGCTGTGAAGGATTTCTATTTAGAAAATGGCCATGAAATTGTAAATACCAAAGCCGAAGCGGCCTCAATTGCTGTTAAAGCAGGTACTGATTTAAACTGTGGCGATTCATACCAGGCTTTAAAAGAAGCTGTTGATAAAGGATATATTACTGAAAGTGAAATAGATATTTCCCTTAAAAGGCTGATCATTGCACGAATGAAGCTGGGTATGTTCGATCCCGATGAAAAGGTTCCTTATACTTCAATTCCTTATTCAGTTGTGGATGCCGGACTACATAAAAAAATGGCCCTTGAAGCAGCCCGTAAATCAATCGTACTCTTAAAAAACGAGGGAAATTTACTCCCATTTTCAAAAAAGGTAAAAAGAGTAGCGGTTATTGGTCCCAATGCAAATGATTTGGATGTTTTGATGGGTAATTACAATGGTTATCCTTCGGCCCCAAAAACTCCATTTCAGGGCATTAAAGAAAAATTGCCTGGTGCATTGGTAAAATATGCGCCCGGGTGCAGGCTGTCAGATGAATTACCAGTATTTTCAACTATTCCGGCCAAAAACTTATTTGTTAACGACAAAAAAGAAATAAATGGATTAAAAGGGGAATATTTTAATAATACAGCGTTAGAAGGTGATCCTGAAATGGTTCGTGTGGATACTGTCATTGATTTTAAATGGTGGACAAACGGACCCGGAGCCCAAATAAGCGGGGATTATTTTAGTGTAAGATGGACAGGCGTTTTAATACCTGAAACATCTGGTAATTATGCCATTGGCATGGATGGTTTTCCTGAGTACAGATTATGGATTGACGGAAAAGAATGGCTTAATTATACCAGTATTCATCATCCCCTGAAACAATATGAATTTATTCATCTGGAAGCTGGCAAAACTTACCATATCAGGCTTGAATATATTCAGAATAATTCTGATTATGCCAGTATTCAGCTCATCTGGGAACAGCATGGAAAAAAAATGAGAGAAGAAGCAATCCGGTTGGCCAAACAATCCGATTTGATTGTACTTTGTATGGGATTGAGCCCGCTTTTGGAAGGGGAGGAAATGAATGTAAAAGTGAAAGGATTTACGCAGGGCGACCGGGATGATATTAAACTTCCTGAAATACAGACCGATTTGATCAAAACCATTTTTAATTTACAAAAACCGACAGTTTTAGTTTTACTCAATGGCAGTGCCCTGGCCTTTAATTGGGAAGCTGAGAATATCCCTGCCATAATGGAGGCCTGGTACCCCGGACAGGATGGCGGAACGGCAATTGCAGATGTTATTTTTGGAGATTATAACCCATCAGGAAGGTTGCCGGTGACTTTTTATAAATCTGTAGAGCAATTGCCTGACTTTGATGACTATAACATGGAAGGCAGAACATATCGCTATTTTAAAGGAGAACCCTTGTATGAGTTTGGCCATGGCCTGAGCTACACAACATTTAAATATGATAATCTCAAACTTCCTCAAATTTACACTGCCGGCGAAGACCTGAAAATTTCAGTTGAAGTAAAAAATACTGGTTTACTTTTCGGTGAAGAAGTTATTCAACTTTATATTTCCCATCCGGCTTCGGAATATAAACTTCCAATAAGGGCGCTTAAAGGGTTTAAGAGGATTGGTTTGTTACCCGGAGAATCCAAAACCGTGAATTTTACTTTAAATCCTGAAGATATTGCAGTGCTGGACAAGGATCTCCGGTATATCATCCCGCCTGAAAATATTACAATTTCGGTGGGTGGCAGACAGCCCGGCAAAAAATCACTTGAAACAGGAGAGGTGTTGACAGGAAAGATAAAGGTCAAGGTTCAGGGTCAAAAATACTATATTGTAAAATAAATGGAAATTGTAATTTTGAAATATCCTGGTTCAATTGTAAAAATAGCAGTTCAAAATCTAAATTAGAAATTAACTGATTAAATAGGAAAATCAAATAAGGCATGAAAGGGCAAAGCAATTGAAATACATAGGAATCATTGTACTTTTAGTATTTACCTTTTGTGAATTAAAAGGTCAGAAAACTAATTCAAAGCTTGAAACAATATTTCATTCAATCCCGCATATAGAAAAAACAGGAACTACAGCCAGATTAATTGTTGACGATAAACCTTTTCTGATTCTTGGTGGAGAGCTTGGCAATTCATCTTTTACAAGTGTTGAATATATGAAACCAATATGGCCAAAATTAAAGGCAATGCACCTGAACACGGTTTTGGCGCCTGTTTATTGGGAATTGATTGAACCAACTGAAGGAAAGTTTGATTTTAACTTGTACGATCAACTAATTAAAGAAGCCCGGAAATATGATCTCAAGCTGGTACTCTTGTGGTTCGGGTCCTGGAAAAACAGTATGTCGTGTTATGCCCCATCCTGGGTTAAAAAAGATCAGACAAGATTTCCAAGAGCATTGGATGATAAAGGGACAAGCCAGGAAATATTAACACCTTTTAGCAGTGAAAATTTAAAGGCCGATTTAAAAGCATACCAGACTTTATTGAAACACATAAAAGAATTTGATAGCCAGGATCATACCATAATAATGATTCAGACAGAAAATGAAATTGGAATGTTACCAGTAGCCCGCGATTATAGTGCATTGGCTACCATGCAATTCAATAAAAATATTCCGGAAGAATTGGTACAATACTTAATTAAAAATAAAGAGTATTTAGTACCTGAATTTAAGGAAAAATGGGCTGCAAACGGATACAAAGAATCAGGAACCTGGGAAGAAATTTTTGGGAAAAGTACTGGAACGGATGAAATATTTATGGCCTGGTATTATGCAAAATTCACAAATGCGGTTGTTGAAGCCGGCAAATCTGTTTATGCCCTGCCAATGTTTGTAAATGCAGCCTTAAACCGTCCGGGTGTTTTGCCTGGTAATTATCCCAGTGCAGGTCCTTTGCCGCATTTAATGGACATTTGGAAAGCAGCAGGCCCGTCTGTTGATTTTTTATCCCCCGATTTTTATAATCCTGATTTCAGGAAGTGGTGCGATTTGTATACCCGACAAGGAAACCCCTTATTTATACCTGAACATGTTTTTAACAACACTGCAGCGGCTAAAGCTTTATTTGCCATTGGACATTATGAAGGCCTGGGGTTTTCCCCCTTTGCTATCGAAGAGGCAAAAGATCCGGAAAATGAACCTTTGGGCAGAATTTACAATTTAATTCATCAGCTTACTCCGCTAATTGCTTCAAATCAGGGTATGAATAAAATAGATGCTGTTCTTTTAGATAAGGAAAATAAGGAAAGTGTGATTCATTTTGGGAATTACGAATTTACTGTTCGTCATAGTTATACCCTGGGATACGAAAGCAATTCAAAAAACGAAACATGGGATAATACGGGTGCTCTTATCATTCAAACCAGGAATGACGAATTTTATATCGCTGGTTTTGGAGTTGTAATAACATTCAGGAATTTAGTTAAACCCGAAATGGAAGTAGGCATTTTAAAAGTGGATGAGGGGAGATTTGAAAACAATGAATGGAAAGTAGTCAGGCATTTAAATGGAGATCAAACCCATCAGGGAAGACATGTTCGTATTATGGCAAACGAATATTCAATATTAAGGTTTGAATTGTATAATTATGAATAGAAAGATGCATAAAATACCTTTCAATACACTGGGAAAGACCAATGATATTAAGGTTGTCCGGAACCTGTATTATAGGGTATTTCTAACTATAGTCGCTTTATTGTCAATTTATCATTATTCAAAAGCACAGGCAGATTCTACTAACTATATTAGTTTTTATCCAATATCCAATGGTTTTACCTTGATTTCGGATAAAATGCCAGTACCCATTCTTTTATCAGACGATGAGTATTCCGGGGTCAAGAAAATTGCAAGCCTTTTTCAAAATGATATAAAAAAAGTTTCCGGGCATGAGCCCCGAATAATTTACGATACTATACCCAAAAGCAAAGAAATTATAATTATAGGCACAATTGGCAAAAGCGAACTTATTGAAAAGCTCATTTTATCAGGAAAAATTGATGTTTCGGAAATAAAAGGGAAATGGGAAAATTCATTGATTGTGGTAGTGGATAATCCTTTTGATGGGGTTGGAAAGGCCCTGGTTATTGTGGGAAGCGATAAAAGGGGTACAATTTACGGAATGTTAGATATTTCGAGAAAAATTGGTGTTTCACCCTGGTATTGGTGGGCCGATGTGCCTGTACAGGAACACAATCAAATATATGTCAAACCGGGTTCGTACAATTTAGGGGAACCAAAAGTGAAATACCGCGGAATTTTCCTTAACGATGAAGAACCTTGCCTTGGCCGTTGGGCGGTTGAAAAATACGGAGGTTTTAATCACCAGTTTTACGAAAAAGTATTTGAATTGATTTTAAGGTTAAAAGGCAATTACCTTTGGCCGGCCATGTGGTGGGCCGCGTTTAACAGTGATGATCCCGAAAACGCTGAATTGGCCGATGAAATGGGCATTGTAATGAGTACATCGCACCACGAACCTATGATGCGGGCACATTCGGAATGGACACCTTACAGAAATAAAGGAGACAAATGGAATTATGCTTTAAATCCTGAAGGATTAAAAAAATTCTGGACAGAAGGCATTCAGCGCATGGGTGAAAAGGAGAGCGTTATAACCCTTGCCATGCGTGGCGATGGCGACGAAGCAATGGACGCAGGCACAAATATTAGTTTACTCGAAGAAATTGTTAAAACGCAACGTGTGATAATTCAATCTGTTACCGGAAAGCCATTGGAAAAAGTTCCACAGGTTTGGGCATTGTACAAAGAAGTTCAGGAATATTACGATCGGGGTATGCGGGTGCCTGATGACGTTACCCTGCTTTTATGTGATGATAACTGGGGAAATATTCGGCGTCTGCCAAAATTGGATGATCCAAAGCGTGCGGGTGGATATGGAATTTATTATCATTTTGATTATGTTGGTGCCCCGCGGAATTATAAATGGTTAAATACCAATCAGATACAAAGAGTTTGGGAACAGATGAACAGGGCTTACCAATTTGGGGTAAAACAAATTTGGCTGGTTAATGTAGGTGATTTAAAACCAATGGAGTATCCCATTTCATTTTTTCTTGACTTTGCCTGGAACCCTGAAGTTTTCACTGCTGAGAATTTAATTGGTTATTCTAAAAACTGGGTAAAAGAGCAATTTGGAGAAAAAAATGCCATACAGATTGCAGAAATTTTAGATTTGTACACAAAGTACAACAGCCGGCGCAAACCGGAATTGTTAAGTTCAGAAACATTTAGTTTAATTGATTACCGCGAATTTGAAACCGTTGTCAATGATTTTAATAAATTGGTAAGAAGCGCTGAATTGATTTATAAAGGTATCGATGAAAATCAAAAAGATGCTTTTTACCAATTAATTTTTCATCCGGTGGCCGCTTCTGCAAACTTAAATGAAATGTTCTATTTCCAGGCGCTCAATCATTTATATGCGGGTCAGGGAAGGGCTGCTACCAATGATATGGCAAAAAAGGTAAAAGAACTATTTAAAAAAGACGGTCAAATAGCTGATTATTACAATACTAAACTTTCGGATGGAAAATGGAACCATATGATGGACCAGACCCATATCAGCTATACATACTGGCAACAGCCTGATTCTGATGTTGTTCCACTTGTAAAAGAAATTGAAGTTCCACAGAATGCCGGAATGGGGGTTTCCATTGAAGGTTCAAATAAATTTTGGCCGGATGAAACCACTAAAGCACAACTTCCTGTTTATGATTCATATAACAATCAAACCTTTTATATTGAACTGTTTAACACCGGAAAAACGCCTTTTAATTACCAGATATTAACTTCGGACAAATGGGTTAAAATTTCAAATCCTAAAGGAAAAATTGTTCAGCAAACCAGAATACAAATTAGCATAGATTGGGCTAAACTGAAAACAGGATCTCATCTATCGGAAATGGATATAAAATCGGATAAAGGAGAAACTGTTCAGGTTGTAATCAGGGCAAATAAGTATGATGAAAAACTTCAAAAACCAATGGGTTTTATGGAGAGAAATGGAATAATTAGTATGGAAGCTGCAAATTACACAAAAGCAATTGATAATAAAGAAATTAAATGGCAGGTTATACCTGGCTTTGGGCGCACAAATTCCGGAATTACAACAACCCTGGTCACTAAAAGTATTCAGAAACCGGGTGGTTCAAGTCCTGCTTTGGAATATAATTTTTATTTGCTTGAAAATCCAAAAGATGGAAAAATAAAAGTTAATCTTTATCTCGCGCCAGCTCTTGATTTTCATCATACCGGCGGATTGAAGTATGGTATTTCTATGGATGGTGAAGAACCTCAGATTATTAATATGCACCAGGGCGCTGATGTTCCCGACTATAAAAATCCGCAATGGTGGACCCAGGCTGTAAGTGACAATATTATAATCAAAAGTTCAGAACATATTTTGGAAAATCCCGGGCAGCATGTATTAAAATTCTGGCTTGTCGATCCCGGAATTGTCCTTCAGAAAATTGTAATTGACAATGGCGGCTTAAAGCCTTCCTATCTTGGCCCGCCTGAAAGTATTAGAATCAATAATTAACATAATGAGTATAAACGAATTAAAAAAAAATTTATGAATTACAATTCCCAAAAAATCCCGATACACGAAAAAATTGGCTATAGTTTAGGAGATTTATCAGCAAACCTGGTTTTTCAGACATTAATTACCTACCTGGCTTATTTCTATACTGATATATACGGACTTAAACCCAATGACGCCTCTATTGTTATGCTGGTTGTTGGCCTGACAGCCGCGTTTATTTTTAACCCAATAATTGGCGTACTGGCTGACAGGACCAAATCAAGATGGGGAAAATTCAGGCCATGGATAGTCTTTACGGCAGTTCCCCTGGGAGTTGTAGCATTATTGGCGTTCACCACCCCTGATTTTTCATACAAGGGTAAAGTAATTTATGCAGCTGTTACATACACATTGTTGTTGTTGCTCTATGCATCCAGTAATTTGCCGTATTCCGCTTTAAGTGGGGTAATTACAGGCGATATGGGCGAAAGGAACAGTATTTCGTCCATCCGGTTTGTTGCGGTGATGTTTGCCCAGTTTTTTGTTCAGGTTTTTATGTTGCCGATTATCGAATATGCCGGTAAAGGAGATAAAGCAGCCGGAATTGAAATAGTAATGACCTGGCTGGCAATTGTAGGTACCATTATGTTATTAATCACATTTTTTACAACTGAAGAACGCGTTATTCCTACCGAAGAGCAAAAATCTACCTTAAAGGAGGATTTGTCTGATTTAACCAAAAACAGACCCTGGATTATCATGCTTGTGGTTACAATATTGATATTTATTACGCTTGCAATGAAAGGGGGATCTTATGTGTTTTATTTTAATAATTATGTGGATAAGAATGCTTTAACAACTTTTATCAATCCGATACTGAATTTCTTTTCTTCGGTTGGAATTAATTTTTTTGGTTCCGATCCGGTATCGGCAGGATTTGGATTATTCAATGCAGGTGGGATTATTTTTATGATAGTGGGGATATCCTTATCCAAAAAGCTGGCGGACAAGTTTGGGAAAAGAGATGTTTTCAGAACCTTCTTGTTCATTTCTACACTTTTTATCCTGGTTTTTTATTTGTTTCCTGCCAAAAGTGTTGTCTTCATGTTCTGTTCTCAAATTCTGCATGGATTTTTTTATGGAATAACCATACCAATTCTTTGGGCTATGATAGCAGATGTGGCAGATTTCTCCGAATGGAAAAATAATCGCCGGGCCACCGCTATAATTTTTTCAGCGGCCATGGTGGGCCTTAAAACCGGTTTGTCCATCGGTAGTGCATTGGTGGCCTGGATTTTAGGACTCTATGGTTATATTAACAAAGAAACAGTTGAAAAAGGACAAGAAATTATTCAACCCGAAACCGTTTCGGTTGGTGCTAAAATGCTGGTTAGTGTTTATCCTTCCATACCCTTTTTGCTGGCTGTTGCTTTGCTTTTCTTTTACGAAATTAACAAGAAAAAAGAAGTGGAAATTGAGCAGGAATTGATTGCCCGTAGAAAAATTGTAAATAATTCTTAACTTTTTATAATTCTTACAAACCCGACAATTTTTTAAAAATCCAGAGCAGTTCATTTTAAAGGAAATAAATAAAATATGAGCAATTCAATTTCAACCTTCGTATTCATCGTGGTTTTATTACTGCCAGCCAATATTGGAAGTGGACAGGATACAAAAATTGAAGGAAAAAGTAGTCAAAACCAGGTTATGAAAAATGCCCTTCGCGATAAGTTTTATATCGGAGTAGCCATGAATTCGTACCAAATCCTGGGAAAAGACAAGAAAGGGGTCGAAATTATTCTTGAACATTTTAACTCCATCGTAGCCGAAAACTGCATGAAAGCGGAAATTATTCAGCCCAAAGAAGGCGTGTTTAATTTTAAACTGGCCGATAAATTTGTCGACTTTGGCCTTAAAAACAACATGCAGATTATTGGTCATTGCCTGATTTGGCATTCGCAGGCCCCAAAATGGTTTTTTACAGATGATAAGGGCAAAGATGTTTCACGAGAAATAATGATTGCACGAATGAAAAATCATATCAAAACTTTGGTTGGGCGTTACAAAGGCAAGGTAAAGGGTTGGGATGTGTTAAACGAAGCCTTTGAGGATGATGGTTCGTGGCGAAAATCGAAATTTTATCAAATCATTGGCGAAGATTATATACAACTTGCTTTTCAGTTTGCTTTTGAAGCCGATCCAAAGGCAGAACTGTATTACAACGATTATTCAATGGCAAAGGAGGGACGGCGTAATGCTGTGGTAAAAATGGTTCAAAATTTACAGAAACAAGGTGTCAAAATTGATGGAATTGGCATGCAGGCACATATTACTATGGATTTTCCATCCATTGAAGAAGAAGAAAAGAGCATTGTGGCCTTTGGAAATCTTGGGGTAAAAGTTATGATTACTGAAATGGATTTATCTACTATTCCTTTTCCATCACAAAATATAACTGCAAACATAGCAACAAGTTATGAATTCAGGAAAGAATACGACCCTTATGCAGATGGACTTCCGGACTCGGCAGCATTGGCAATTCATAACCGGTATCTCGATTTCTTTAAACTTTTTTTGAAACATCATGATGTAATTAGCCGGGTGACTGTTTGGGGTGTTCAGGATGGCCAATCCTGGAAAAACAACTGGCCGGTAAAAGGAAGGACCGATTTCCCCTTGCTTTTTGACAGAGATTATAAGGCAAAACCAATAGTAGAAAGCATTATAGAAGAAGCTGCCAAAGCAGAGTAAATTTTTAAAAACCCGTCAGTGTTTGTAAAACCTGACGGTGTTTGCATGCAGAAGGACTTGGAAGCTGGAACTTTGAATTTAGTAATGTACTTGTACTTTGAAACTTTAAACTCACAACAAAATCATATATAAATGAAAAAGCCAAGATATTTAGTAAAAGATTTATACACCGCAGATCCATCCGCACATGTATTCAATGGTAAAATTTACATTTACCCTTCGCACGATATTGAATCCGGAATACCGGAAAATGACAATGGCGATCATTTTGATATGCGCGATTACCATGTTTTTTCAATGGAAAGTATTGAGGGTGAAGTAACTGATCATGGTGTGGTGCTTGATGTTAAAAACATCCCCTGGGCCGGGCGCCAGTTATGGGCACCAGATGCTGCACATAAAAATGGAAAGTATTATTTGTATTTCCCATTAAAAGACAAAACCGATATTTTCAGAATTGGCGTAGCGGTAAGCGATAAACCCGAAGGTCCTTTTATCCCGGAAAAAAATCCTATCATGGGCAGTCATAGCATTGATCCTGCCGTTTTAGAAGATACGGATGGAAAATATTACATGTATTTTGGCGGAATTTGGGGAGGTCAGTTACAAAGGTACAGAAAGAATAAGGCTCTGGAATGTGGCAAAGAACCCGCAGATCATGAACCAGCCTTATGCCCGAAAGTAGCTTTAATGAGCAATGATATGCTCGAATTTGCAGAAGAACCAAGAGATTTGTTGATTCTGGATGAAACCGGAAACCCGTTAAAAGCGGGCGATCACAACCGCCGTTTTTTCGAAGCTTCGTGGATGCATAAATACAAAGGGAAATACTATTTCTCCTATTCAACCGGAAATACGCATTTGCTTTGTTATGCAACAGGCGATAGTCCTTATGGACCATTTCAATACCAGGGTGTTATTTTAACGCCGGTTGTGGGCTGGACCTCGCATCATTCCATTGTTGAATTTAAGGGGAAGTGGTATTTGTTTCATCACGATTCCGTGCCTTCGGGCGGGAAAACCTGGCTGCGCAGTATTAAAGTGGTTGAACTGGAATACAATGCCGATGGAACAATTAAAACAATGAATGGGTTAGCTTAAATTCAGAACCTGAAATAATCAGGACAAAACCATAGAATTATTTTCAAATTATTAAATCGATATGACTGATAAACAATGGATTAACCTGGTTGAAATATCAAATGGGAAAAGCCAGGAAAATCTTATTCCGGCATTTATTATTGATTGTCCCTGGTTACCCGGCTGGTTTGGAATATCAATACTCGATTATTTTACAAGTGACCAGTTATGGCTTAAAGCAAACTTTAAAGCAATTGAAACCTTTCCAGAAGTGATTTTCCTGCCCGGATTCTGGAGTGAATACGGAATGTGTACGGAACCTTCTGCTTTTGGCGCTAAATGCATTTTCTGGAAAAACGAATTTCCATTTGCCGAAAAAATAATCCATTCAACGGATGACATTCTTAAACTTAAAATGCCTAATCCGGAAACGGACGGATTGTTACCATTTATGCTGAACCGGTTAATAATATGTCTGCCAGAAATTGAAGCTTCCGGACATCATATCCGGTTTTCAGTTTCACGGGGTCCATTGAACATTGCTTCGTTTTTAATGGGAACAACAGAATTGTTGACGGCCATGATAATGGAACCTGAAATGATTCACAAATTGATGCGGATAATTACTGATTTTCTGGTATCCTGGCATAAACTACAATGGAATTCAATTCCCACCATTCAGGGAATCATGATGCTCGATGATATTGTGGGGTTTATTGGTGAAAATGAATTCCTGGAATTTGGTTTTCCATATTTAAAGGAAATTTATGATTTAGATGCAAAAGTCAAACTTTTTCATAACGATGCTGACTGCAGGGCATCTATTCGGCATTATCCGGCATTGGGCATAAATCTTTATAATCCGGGATTGGATCTTTCAATAAACGAAATGGTGGAAATGACGCAAAATAAAATCACAGTTTTGGGAAATCTGCCTCCACGGGATGTTTTAGCGGCCGGTTCACCGGATGAGGTGGCAAAAACAACAATAGAAATGATTGCAAAAACAAAATACCACAATCGGATTATGCCTTCGTGTGGGGGAGGAATGCCGCCAAAAGTATCTACCGAAAACCTGCTTGCCTTTATAAATGCCGTAAAAATAAATGGTTGATACATTTAATTTTTTTCATCAAATTTGGATGAAAGGTAAAAAATGGAGAAAAATAAATCCGATATCTCAGGAAAAGTAGCTGCGATCGCAGGCGGAAATATAGTTCCGGGAGCCATTATTTCGATAAGTTTGGTTGGAGAAGGAGTTAAGGTTGTAAATTTGTGTGTACCGGAGAAAAATGACCATTACCAGTTGTCAGTACCGAAAAAATTGAAAGAAAGACATGAGGTATTATAGCGCATGTTCATGATATTGAACAGGTTTAATAAAATAATAAGCAAAATAACAATAAAAAATCATGGCACTCGAAAAAACCTGGAGATGGTTTGGTTTTAATGATCCTATAACACTGGATGATTTGGTTCAGATTGGGGTTCAGGGAGTGGTTACGTCTCTTCATCATATTCCGGTCGGCGAGGTTTGGCAGGTGGACGAAATTATGAAGGTGAAAAACGCCATCGAACAAAAAGGACTCAGATGGAGCGTTGTGGAAAGTTTGCCTGTTGCTGAAGGGATTAAAACATGTTCAGATAAAAGGCCTTTATTAATAAAAAATTACAGACAATCGTTAAGAAATTTAGGAAATTGCGGTATTGATACTGTAGTCTACAATTTTATGCCTGTATTGGATTGGGCCAGGACCGATTTGCACTTTAAGTTGAAAAGCGGCGGAGAATCAATGTATTTCGATTTCCCAACATTTATCGCCTTTGATGCGTATATTTTAAAACGCCAGGATGCGGAAATGGATTATCCGCAGCAATTGGTTGAAAAAGCAAGGAAGGTTTTTGAATCGATGACAACGGAACAGGCGGAGCAATTGGCCTACAATATTATTGTTGTTACACAAGGCTTTATTCATGGAGTTATTGATGGCTCAGTGAAAGATCCCAAAGCGCTTTTTCTTGAATTTATAAAGCGTTACGCGCATATTGATAAAAACAAATTGCGCCAAAACCTCAAAGCTTTTCTTGATGACGTGATTCCGGCAGCTGAAGAATCAGGCATTAAATTATGTATCCACCCCGACGATCCACCTTTCCCTGTTTTAGGCCTTCCCAGAATTATTGGACAACTGGAAGATTTAGAATGGGTTATAAATGCAAATTTATCCCCAAATAACGGAATTGCTTTTTGTGCCGGTTCGCTTTCGGCCAGAAAAGAGAATAACCTTGTTGAAATGGTTGAAAAAATAGGACATCGGATCAATTTTATCCATTTAAGAAATACACAATTGAATGAAGACGGCAGCTTTTACGAATCGGGTCATCTGGAGGGCAGTCAGGATATGGTGGCAATTATGGCTGCATTATTGAAAGAGCAGAAAAGGAGATTAAAAGAAGGCCGTACTGATTATAGAATGCCCTTTCGCCCGGATCATGGAATTAAAATGCTTACAGATTATGATAAAAAGTACAATCCCGGATATCCCTTGATTGGAAGGTTAAAAGGACTGGCAGAACTGGACGGGTTGATGAAGGGCATTGAAAATTTTATTTAAAGAATCACTATTATACGGATAAAATATTTTTGAATTTGAAATTGGCATTCAAATATTGAAATTCGGCGAATTTAATTTGATTGCAGTATATTAAATATTTTGATTCTATGTTAGTTAATACTCCGGCCTCCGGGAAAATATTATGTAGATTGAGCGAAATCTTAGAAGGCAGGGAAGCTGAGAACTTGTTCGAAGATCGCCCTGCCGCACTTAGGTTTTGCGAAAATCGGAATAATATTTTACTGGGAGCCTTGACCTTTTTTACTCGTTCTTTCAGAACTTCGTGAGATCGGCTTTGCCTTTGTTGTTTCTTTTTTGGGTCAAGCCAAAAAAGAAAGCAGAGAAATCCAGATAAAAAGTTACCCCAATCAATTCAATTGTGCGTATGTGCTTGGTTATGAACGACTTTTATCAAATGAGAATCAAATTTACCGGACTGTAATGTTAAAGAATAAAATGTATAAAATGTGCCTGATTATCTGACTTTTAACTTAAAGAATTCAATCTTTTATGGCCAAAATCACTGAAAAAAAATTTTCATTTAAAAAGGAAAATTCAACTTTTTTAGTTGTCATTTTATCCTTATTCCTTTCGTTTCCGTTGGCCGGCCAGGTTAAGATGCCAAGGCTTATTAGTGACGGAATGGTTCTGCAACGAAATGCCAAAGTTAAAATCTGGGGCTGGGCCGGAAAAAATGAAAATATCACCTTGCATTTTTTGGATTCGACCTATAAATTATCCGCAAATGATGACGGCAATTGGCTTATCACAATTTCTACACCCGGAAAAACAGGTCCTTTTGAAATGCAGATTAAAACTTCAGGGAATTCAATAACTATTCATGATATATTGCTGGGGGATGTTTGGGTTTGTTCCGGACAATCGAATATGGAATTGCCCATGAGCCGTGTAAGCTGGGTTTACCCCGAAGATATTGCAAATTCCGAAAATGCTCAAATCAGGTATTTTAGTGTTCCCCAGAAATACAATTTTAATAAACCGGAAATTGTTTATAGCGGAGGCAGCTGGATAAAGGCAAATCCTGAGAATGTGATGAAATTCTCAGCGGTCTCCTGGTTTTTTGCCAAAGAACTATTTGATAAATATAAAGTTCCTATCGGCATTATTAATGCCAGTGTCGGGGGTTCTCCCATTGAGGCATGGATGAGTGAAGGGGCACTACAACCATTTCAAACACAATACAATGAATACCAGAGATTTAAAGATAGTTTACTGATTAAACAGATTGAAATGGAAGACAAAACCCGGATTGCAGCCTGGTACAATCTATTATGGCAAAGAGATACAGGAAATAAAGATTCAAAAAATTTATGGTACAGGCCGGAAATAAATGTGTCAGACTGGGCAAAAATGAAAGTTCCCGGTTTATGGAATAACACACCACTTGAAAAGGTGAATGGCGTTGTTTGGTTTAGAAGAACAATTACAATTCCTTCATCTGCCATTGGTAAAAAAGCAAAATTGATTCTGGGAAGAATTGTAGATGCTGATTCTGTTTATATGAATGGAATTTTTATTGGAACCACAGGTTATCAATACCCTCCAAGGAGGTATGATATTCCGCCGGATTTGTTGAAAGAAGGTGAAAATACAATTGTTGTCCGTGTGATAAGCAATGCCGGTGTGGGCGGTTTTGTTACGGATAAACCCTATCAGATAATTACAGAAACCGATACCATTAACCTGCAGGGCGATTGGCAATTCCGCATTGGAGCTAAAATGGAACCTTTGGCGGGTCAGACATTCGTACGCTGGAAACCCGTTGGTTTGTATAACGCAATGATTTCACCGCTTTTAAATTATGCTATCAAGGGAGTAGCCTGGTACCAGGGCGAATCAAATGCCGAAAGGCCGATGGAATACAGAAAACTTTTGCCTGCCCTGGTTAACGATTGGAGAAACAAATGGAAGCAAGGAAACTTTCCCTTTTTGGTGGTTCAGTTGCCCAATTTTATGGAATCTAAAAATCAGCCCTCTGAAAGCAATTGGGCTTTAATGCGCGAATCGCAGCAAAAAGTACTCGATCTGCCGGCAACAGGACTGGTAGTAACTTATGATTTAGGCGAATGGAACGATATTCATCCGCTAAACAAAAAAGACGTTGGGATCCGCCTTGCACTCGCTGCCCAAAATAAAGCCTATGGCGAATCAGCTGTAGTTTTTTCCGGACCAGTTTATAAATCCATGAAGAGAAAAGGAAATAAAATCATTCTAAGTTTTACCAATATGGGTAGCGGATTGAAAGCTAAATTTGAAAAGGATTTAAAACACTTTGCCATAGCTGGTTCGGATAGAAAATTTATTTGGGCCAGGGCTAAAATTGAGAACAACCAGGTTATAGTCTGGCACGAGAACATAAAAATACCGGTGGCCGTAAGATACGCGTGGGCAGATAATCCTGAGGTTGCCAATCTTTATAACAAGGAGGGTTTGCCTGCATCTCCGTTCAGAACGGATGATTGGTAAAGCATGATAAGAAAGGCATCTATCAGTGCTACTTAAGAGTTCGTCGTATTTTTTAAATTTTAATTTCACAGAAACTAAAAGTCGAGTGTAAATATTTATAAATGAATAGTATACAATATAATTTATGGAATCTCTAAAAGGGAGTATAATCCTTATTGATGGTTATATCAAAAAAATTAAAGCAACAATCAATAATACAGTTATATACAACCATGTAAAAAAAGTGGTAAGGTGAAATTTAACAGATCTACTTTTCTTCTGTGATTTGAGATAATTGTGGTAATCCGTATGGCAATTACTGCATAAATCTATGGTTTCTTCGTTTTGGCCAAAAATGCCGAGGGGTAATATATGGTGGGTTTCTAAATATTCGTGCTTCTTACATTTACTGCATTTACCTTTTTTCATACATTTTTAATATAAAGGTTAAATGCATATTTATTTTTATCAAGTTTTGTAAAATAATTGACCTTGCTTACCGGATTTTGTATTAAGTTAAATAATTCGTTTAATTCTTTTAAATCTGCCCTTTCAACAGAATGAAATAATAAATTAATCTTTTCTGATTGGTTATCAATATTTTCGATTAATTCACCATTCAATAAAAAACTAATGTTTAAATTCTCGCCAAAAACGCCGCCAAATTTAATCTGAACAGGATTTTTATTTACCTTAACCTTCTCAAATCCATTAATTTGTGTGTTGCTTAAGTATTCTTCAATCTTCATACCTGAAAAATTTGGTTAAAGTTATGAAAAAATGATAAATAAGAAAGCTACCCCCGATGTAAAATTTCATATTGGCTGTAGTAGTCTGTCAATGTTCCATTCCGGCAATTTGACATTTTTAAAACTTATTCCTTTTCTCGTAAATAACAAATAATGAAATACATGAGAGGTAAATGACGAATTTTTTTCCATCATTCATTTTATTTAATTTCAACATGCACAATTGATTAAAATCCTTACTTTATAACCTTTTTACCATAGGATCAGGTTTTTTTTCATTAAAATAAGGAAATATTAAGTAATTTCGGGAAAAACTAAATTTCTTTACCATGAAAACTATCCGAATCTATATTCTTGCCCTGGTTTTTGTTCAATCTTTCAACCTGATTGGGCAAACTGATAACCCGGTAATGAAGATTTTCCCCAAAGGCACTGTGCTGCATGCGAATATCCCATATAACAACGACACTTTGCACAAGCATTTGCTGGATATATATTTGCCTGCAGGGGTAAAAGGAAACATTCCGGTGGTTATCTGGGTGCATGGGGGAGGGTGGCTCTCGAACGATAAGTATGCCGATATGGGATATATGGTAAAAACCGTTGAAGCAATTATAAACAGTGGTTTTGCATTGGTTTCTATCGATTACAGGTTCAGCACGCAGGCTGTATTTCCGGCCCAAATTCAGGATTGTAACAAAGCCATTGGTTTTATTTATGAAAATGCACAAAAATATAGCCTTGACAAAAACAGGATGGCTTTGATCGGCTTTTCTGCCGGGGGACACCTGGCTACACTTACAGGATTATCGAAAAACAACAATGTTCCGGAATTTTTTATGCCCGAATCGTCAAAATCCTTTAATTTTAAAGCAGTGGTCGATTTTTACGGGCCTGCTGATTTGATGTTGTTTCCGGGTAGCGTTGATGCTAAATCGCCCGAAGCCATTCTGATTGGTGCGGCTCCACTTGATCGCCCCGATTTGGCAAAAAAGGCAAGCCCAATAACATGGGTGGATAAAAATGATCCGCCGTTTTTAATCATTCATGGCGAAAATGACAATATGGTTCCGCTAATCCAGTCGAAGTTACTACATTCATGGTTAAACGTGGTGGGCGTTCAAAATGAATTGATAATTGTAAAAGGCGCACCACATTTTGGCGAAATGTTCGATGTGGATGAAATCAGGACAAAGGTGATCAATTTTCTTAAAGACAAACTGAAATAAGAGATAATATGGTGATAACGGGCACAACTATTCAGTTAAGGCCTTTTAAGGAAAGCGATGATAAAAAAGTGGCATTGCTTTGCAACAACAGGAATTTAAGCGATAATCTCCGCGATCAGATTCCATTTCCATACACTGAGCAGGATGCACGCGTTTTTATTTCTTTTTGCCTTGGACAAAACCCACAGGTAACCTTTGCGATTGAATACCAGCAAGAATTGGCAGGTTGTATTGGGTTGGTTTTGCAAAACGATATATACCGGCTGTCTGCTGAAATTGGGTATTGGATTGGCGAACCTTATTGGGGAAAAGGAATTGCCACAGAGGCAGTTCAGCTGGTTTCGGAATACGCATTTCAGGAATTAAACCTTGTCAGGCTTTATGCCGGTGTGTTCGATTTCAACAAGGCTTCGCAAAAGGTATTGGAGAAAGCCGGATTTGAGCTTGAGGGAATTTTGAAAAAAGCTATAATTAAAAACAACAAAATTTTAGACGAGTGCCGTTATGCCAGAATAAATAAAAATTTCCTGGTTCTTTAGGTGGACTATCTGAAAATTAAATAGAATTAGTTGGCAAGTAATTTTGTATTGGCTGTTAGCATGGCAAACATCATGGCATTGCCCATATTTCCAGCAATTTTAAACCGGAATGATTTGCTTTTCTGTTCAGGGATACCAACAAGATAAACCAATGAACATAATTTCTTAAAAAAAGGATAATCATTGAAAACTTTGGCACCCGAAACAACGAATCCTGTAGCAGAAATGCTCATACCTAAAACAACCGGTCCGGAATCTACATCGCCTTTATGGTTTTTATATTTAGCGGGATATTCTTTTACCGCTCCAAATGCGCCAAATGTAACCTTTAACTCTTTTTTTAAATTGTTGTAGATGGATTCAGCCAATTCTTTATCAGCAAATGAAAGAAAGTAGATGCAAGCTGCTGCACCCGAACCACGGGGAATACTGAAATTATTTACATCCGTCTTGCTTTCAGCAGGGCCTATGACAGGTGCAATGCTTTGAACAGGGATTTTGGTTTCCTTGTCAATGTACAGTTCTTTAAAACCGGTTGTCCATTTTTTTAAGAAAGCCTTATAATCTGATCCTGTAGCTTTTGAATAAAGACCTATGGAACCAATGGCAGGTGCATTGTCAGCCGGAAAAATTACCCCTGGATAAGTTTCCAGCAGAAAACGGTTGTTTTTCTCAAATCGTTTTACCAAAGTATGGGTAATTGTATCGTTCAACCTGGCAAATTCTGAATTTTTATCAAGCATCCGGTGCATACCCAGTAAAAGATTAAGGTATCCGAGATAGGCGACATGTTCATTGGGCCCGTTCAAAGTTTCAATCGGGTCTTCTCCCCAGGCTTCTACATCAAATTCTTTTACCTTATCAGAAAGAAGCTTTTCTATACAGAACTTCATCTCTTTCAGGCACGAATCCTTAAGTTCGGGGTGTGCTATGGCTATTTGTCCAAATCCATATCCTGCCATTGCATAATTAACAAAAACCCACTGGCCCGATCCATAAATATTGTTTTCAGATGTAAGGTCAATTTGTTTATGAAGGATGGATTTAATACTGCTCATATAGCTTACCTGTGTGCTTTTATCATTCTTAAACCAACCACTCACATCACCTGGTGCTTTCAAAATCGAATTAAAAAATAGCGATACCACCAGGATAACTATATAAAAATAAGTTTTAAGTCTGGCTATCTGATAGTATTTGATTTTTCGCAATAATAATACAATCTTTAAAATGAGATAAAAGGGCAGTAACAATGCAATCGTAAATCTCAGTATAAAAAAAAGCATATAAAGGATGACCTTTAAAAGAGTTGATATGTTGAAAATGTTATTTATTTCATCAAACCCTAATTCAGGCAGCAACAATCTCATTATTAAATAGATAATAAATATAATGACAATAATGATTGGTTCTGTAAATTTTGTCTTATTTGAATTGTTAACTATACTCATACTTTATTTTAATATAAATTTGATTTTAATAAGAATTGATAAAATTCTGTTCTATTTTATCAAAGTCAAAGAAAAGATAAAACCAATGGGAAATTAAAATAAACTCTTCTACTGAATAAAATTTTCATTCTAAATGCACCATAATGACAGAAATTTTGCCACAGAAGATTATTGATGGCAAAATAATAATTGCAATGAAATTTAAGTTTTTCATTATCCGAAAATCTGTTTTTTAGGACCTGGTATTTTCATCCTTTCCTTTAATTCCTAACTTACAATAACATAAGCTGTGCGTAGGCTGAAGCCAGATTGTTGAATTAACGGGTGAAATTTTTACTTTATAACTTTTATCCCAAAAAAAGCAACCAACGCACTGTAACCAGTAATTGCAAATTCATTGAAAATATCGCTTACTTCAAACTTATTAAGGCTGTAACCAAGCGCATAATAAATTATTGAAGCAAGTAAACCAATAACGATTCCGGTGGCTAAGTTTTTGAAAAATTTTTTACTCTTGCTCTTGTCTGAAAGGTATTTTGCAATACTACCCAGTGAACCTCCGGCTATGGTGCAAAGGATAAATATCCAGGGAAATACATAATACAGGTTTAATTTTCCGGTTTTGATTTGGGATGATTCCGCCTGTATGGTAACATTTCCGATATTTTCGGACCTGAGATAAACAGTGGAAGGCATATTGTATTTTACATAAAGTTGATTGGGACTGAAGTTTCCTTTTCCCTGTAAATTTACAAGAACCGAATCGTTCCTTGATGATCCCACAATTTTAACGGTTAATGGAATTTTTTGGATACCAAGTCCTTGCATTGAGCTCCTTCCGGATTCTATAACAATAGTGGGCTTTATTTTGATAAATGTTTCATAGCCCACGGGATTGGAGCGGGTCAGTATTTTTATTTTGGCCGAATCCGATAAATTTGATCCGGTTAATTTAATTTCGGTCAGAGGTATACTTAAATGGTCTATTTCTTCTTTATTTGGCTGGATAGTACTTAAATCGTCGGATACAATTTCAATGGGGATGGGTTGATTTAATTTATCAACATTATTCCCGCTTGTTGAAAACAAAAAGAATTTTATCGAACCTTCAAATTTGTCGGTGCTATCGTTCATCTCCAAAGGTTTTTTTGATTCAAAACCAATCTGGTACGCAATTACCTCGTTGCTGTTTGGTATTTGTTCAATCATTAATTCAGGAATCACATTGATATCTTTATTGGAGAAGGTATCCATCTGCACCGGTTGAAGTTTTTTATAATTCGAAGGATCAAACTTTTTTATTTCATTATTCTCTGTTCTTACAACGGTGGTTTGATTCGGGGCCACATTTACATTGCTGTTTGTTGTCGATTCTGTTTTAAGTTTCTTTTCTCCCTGAAATTTATCCACAATCATTTTTTTGTTTATACCCTCCGAAGTCAATACCTTTTTAAGGTCCACAATCCGGCCAGTTTTTTTGACCTGTGAACAAACATGCGATACATTAATCAGCATTACCATGAACAACAGAAAAATTGCTTTCATAATCGTTTCTTTTTAAGGTTTGAAGTTTTAAATCCTTTATTGATAGTATTATAATAACAGTCTTTTTTTTCAGGATTCATATCTTATGTAAATATAATCAAAATTTGGCATCCATGGATTGGCACAAATTTAAAATAAACATATTCAGCGGTTTATTTTAAAACAATATCACCCATGCCGGACAGGAAGAAGAAATACGGCAAGATAACTGCCGATTTTTTATCAAATAAGTGTATAAAGTGTTTATTGATAATAAATTATAATTAGCCAATATATTCCAGGGATATCAATAAATTGTATTTGGCTGTTCTTAAGAAACATTTAACTGCTTTTTTTGGGAGATAAATTAAAAGTTATAAGGATGAATTCACTTACAATTTAAAATAATTTACAAGTATTACACTGAAAATAAGCTCTTTTCCTTTTGTTTTTTCATAGATCCTGATTATTTTTAATTCAAAATTTGATACTATAATCTTTATTTTTTTGAATTATTGAATTCAGTATAAAGTTGGACAGAAATTGTATTCAAAACTATTGTAAAAGAGTAATTGCCAAATGAATATTTATTCCTTAGTGGCAAATTCGAAATATGAAATTAATTGCATTTTTTGATAATGAAATGGAACAAAATAGCTGTAAAATTCCTGACCTGGAGAGATTAAGTTTTCCACCTATAGATTTTTCAAAAACTTGTCCATTTTTTTACCAATATTTATAACTGCTATTGCGAATTTAAGATGTCCTTTGGGATTTCACAAGGAACTCCCGGTATGCGGGCAGCAAGTTATTTTGCCGGTATTTTTCGAAAAGTTGATTATATAACTATTAATTCAATGGCCACTCCTGGTTATCAGGATTAAGCAAATTAAAAAAATAAATATTATGCAGCATTATATTGAACAGTTAATCCGTGACTTAAGGGACGCAAAGAATAAGGTGCCGGCAACGCCCGATTTTGGTAATACCCAGGAAGAATTTAATGCGGCAATGGATGCCATTGTCCATGCTCCCGAACTGCCGCCAAAAAAAGTGTTTGGGGTTAGCTACGAAGAACTTCCACCTGCCGAAAAACTTTCGGAAGTTCAGATGCAGCAGATAATTGGCGCAATTACTGATACACTGGATGCATTCGGCGTTTCGGTTCACCTGAAAGCAGAAATGCCAATATCGTTCAAATATGAACTTTTGCGCGAGCAATTTACAGATTCTATTCCATACATGCCGGGCTGGAATATCGACTTTTGCAGCGGTTGGTGTCCTGATTGCAGAATACTTGGTTATTGCGATAGCTGGAAAAATACCTGGACAATAGAAGAAATTGAAAAAGAGCGCACTAAAAAAACATAATCCCATGCTTATCAATCTCTCCAACCATCCCTCGGCCAACTGGGGCACTGAACAAATGCAGGCCGCCAAAGCGCAATTTGGCCTGGTCGAAGATTTGTCTTTCCCGAATATTGATCCAACGGCAGGAAAAGCCGAAATTGAAGAACTGGCACAGTATTATTTAAAACAGATAAAAGAAAAGGCGGAAACCGAAAAACTGCAAAGGGCGCAGTCCGACGATGGTGTATTCTCCGGACGAAGCAAAGTGGCTGTGAATTTAATGGGTGAGCGCACTTTTTGTTTTGCCCTGTTTAAATTGCTTCAGTCCGAAAATATTCAATGTGTGGTAAGTACAACTGAGAGGGTGGTTTTAGAAGAAAAAAACGGGCTAAAGACTGCCCGGTTCCGATTTGTGCAGTTCAGGGATTATTACTGATTCTATCTTAATAGGAGTATGCCTTTGTCTGAACTTTCGATAAAGAATTTGATCATTACGAAATTGCTTAAGATCAGTTTATAAATCTGATCAGTTGAGCAATTTCCCCTTTGCAAGCAAATAACCTTAGGAGGGAACCCTTTAAGGGTGTTAAAATTTATAAAATCGGTATCTTTTGAGATGATAATGAAATTATTAATTTTAGCAAATTCCCAAATCTCAAAATCTGACGCTGTATCAAGATTTATTTCTATTAGATGTTTGCTTCCCGGAAACTGTTCAATTAGTTGCTTTACTAATCTTGGTGACAAATTTTGATCAAATAACAACTTCATTATCCGTAGATTTCTGTTTTTTCTTTATGAGCTGCAAAACTTAAGCATGCCAGAATATCTTCTTTTGTTAAATTCGGAAAATCTTGTAAAATTTCATCAATTTCCATTCCTGATGCCAGATACTCAAGTACATCCTGTACTGTTATCCGTAAATTCCTTATGCAGGGTTTTCCACCCCGCTTGCCGGGCTCAATGGTAATCCTTTCTAATAATAACATAGCATTTTATTTTATATCAAAGATAACAAAAATGGACACTTAATTCAAAAAATTAGCTTAAAATTAGGTACTTGAGAATTCACATAAGTTAAGTTTTTAAAACTTCGACCATTAAGGTGAAAGATGATGACAACTAATTATAATAACCGCCGCCAGATATTTGATGATATCCTGTTTATGGAAAGCAGCGAAGGCTGGAGTATTGAGCTGGAACGCATCAGGGATGGTAAAAAGGTATATTACCGGTATGCCGATACTTCTTTTTCTATTAATAATTTACCTTTGAATGAAATGGAAATCACCCAGTTGCAGTCGGCCATTGAAATTCTGCAACAATTTAAGGGCCTTCCACAGTTTGAATGGATAAATGAAATGGTTCCAAAACTGAGGCATGGCATTCAAAGTCATAAACAAACAGAAAGCATCATCTCTTTCGATAACAACTCTTATTTAAAGGGTATAGAATTTTTAGGTCCGCTCTACAATGCCATTTTCAACAAAAGAGTGCTCGAAATCAAATACCAGCCCTTCGATAGTCCACAGGTTTTACTGGTTACACTACACCCCTCTTACCTGAAACAATACAACAACCGCTGGTTTTTAATGGGATACAATCCGGACAACGGAAAACCGGACTGGAACCTCGCGCTCGACAGGATGGTTGAAATCCTTGAAACCAATGAAAAGTACAATACGATATCAAATATTACCTGGGAAGAATATTTCGAAGACCTGGTTGGCGTAACCAAAAGTGAAGGAGCTGTGGTTGATGATATTATCATGGTATTTTACGGGAAGACCGGCAAATACATCGAAACAAAACCCCTGCATGGCTCACAGCGCAGCAAGTGGCTCAATGAGAACGAACTGGAAGTGAAGTTGAAACTGATTGTCAATTATGAATTTATTAAACTTTTGCTTTCGTATGCGGAAAGTGTTAAGGTAATCAGCCCCGAAAGCCTTGTAAATGAATTAAAGCAGCGGCTTCAAACAGCATTAAGCAGATACACTTAACGATTTCTATATTTAATTTTCATTCCTGTGCAGTTCTATTGCACAAGATGGTTCCACCTTTGTTTTGGATAAGAAACTAAAACCGGAAAGAAAGCCTATGAAGAAATCTTTTGTTGTTAATCAAAACTAAATCAATGTTTTAAATAAAATTCAACAATTTTAAAAAATTTACACAACAATTTTTAAAATTTACAGTTTTATGTTTGTTAAGCAAAGTTAAAATTTATAAAACTCCGCTATTGATAATAACTTTACCTTAGGTCGTTACCTTAACTTTTTTATAAAATACTCCTGATTGTAACGCATGTGGCATAGGCTGGATTAATTTAGCCAGGCTGTTGCATAACAAGTTGTTTTGCGGGTATTTGAAATAAATTTAGCAATGTATCAATCAAGCTAATATGATTTGTAATTTCATCTCTCATTTTTTGGAAATCTATGTATTAATTACTAAATTATAAGCCTATAGCAATAGTTTTACTCATATTCTAAAATTAGTATTAACCAAAAATGTAAAAAATCATGAAGAAACTGTCCTTCACCTTAGGCTTGTTTTGCATTGCAATAGTTGCAAATTCCCAGTCCATGGATTGCGATGCTGTACTTAAGTACCGTAAAGCTTCCCCGCCATGGCAATTTAGTGCTTTGTCGAAGGGCCTGCAATGCAGTACCAACAATACTTACGAACAAGGTATCACTTTAAAACCTGGAATGGAATATCGTATTTCATTTTATGCCAGCACCATTTTCAACAACCGGATGCACTTTAAAATTGTAGATGTAAAGTCGGGCAAGGCCTTAATGGATTTACCCGGTGAAACAGTTGAAAACAAACAGGGCGAATGTGTGTTAAAGGAATATTGGGATTACCGTATCGAGAAATCTGTATATCCTTATTTTGAATTTTCGCCAAAAGAGACACAGGAATTAAAAATCATCATTGAAATTCCGGAATACAAGGAGAAAATTAAAATTCGTGACAAAGATGAAAATTTAGGGGTGGAGGAAGAATGGAGAGAATATTCCGAAAAACGTAAAGGTTGTGTGGGTATTTTTATCCAGGAGATGAAAACAGAATAACCATTTGGCTTATAAGTTATTATCCTTTTTTAAGGTGCTTTGTTTCAGGTTCAATTCAATGAAGTGTATCTGTAGCCCTGCCCGTTAGCGGGGCTGCAGGTACCAAAAAACCAGATATTTATGAATTTCAGAATGATACTTTTATTTATTATTCCGGTTTTAATTTTCGGATGTGAAAAATCTCAGATTAAAAGAGCCAGATTATTTGTTATAAACACTGCAGAAAACAATAATTCCAGGTATTTTCATTACGATTCCATTTTCAATAACCGGCCTGGTTTTATAGCAGAAAGTTTTGGATTGCCTTTGGGCGCTCCCGATGGCAAAGGATATTACATTTCAAAGAGATTCTGGGAGCCCTATTATTCGATGTTCCATCTTGGCGAAGACTGGAGTGGAAATGGCGGAGGTGATACAGATTTTGGCGATACTATTTACTCTATTGCCGATGGTTATGTTGATTTTTGCAGTGATTTACAGGGTGTTTGGGGCGGCGTTGTTGGAATTGTACACAAAGTAAAGAACAAAGTAATTGTATTCGCCGATTCAACGATTGTGCACGACACATGCAGGCTATATAGAAGGGAATTTCGTTATGTAAAGTCGTTTTATGCGCACTGCTCCGGATTTTATGTGCAGAAAGGTCAGTGGGTAAAAAAGGGCCAACCTATTGCTGCTATTGGCAATTCAGGAGGAAGGTTTCAAGCGCATCTGCATCTTGAGCTGAGAACTGAACCTGGTTCAGAAATATTTACAGGCGGTTATGCAGACTTTCCTTATGGATTTATAAATCCAGCCAAATTCAGCAGATACTATAATTCGCATTAATAATATAAAAGTAGTTTTATAAAGTATCTACACTTAAAAAAATTACCAACTTTTAATATTAAATAAATTGGAAAAATGAATTCAATAGCGAATCTAAAAGAGAAAATTAAAAATATAATTTCAGTAGTGGCAATAGTTTCAGTAGTTATCCATTTGAGTTCATGCAGACCGTCTAATAAAAAGCCGACTGATACTTCTGAAATCAAGGCTGTTGATACTGTTACAACAAAAAATAACGAAATGGAAATTCAAAATCAAATAGATTCTAAAAGTGATACTTTTCAAGCCGGACAGAATAGTGAGGTTGTGCCTGCAGAACCTGAAAACCAAAATGTCTTTGAGGTTGCAATCTATTCCAGCCGGGGAAAACTGCTCCGTAAGGAAAAATGTCCTGTTGATCCGGACTGGATGCAATATGTAAATTATATAAAAGGATATCCTACAGATGATACCATTTATGGAGATTTTAATGGCGACGGGAAAAAGGAAAAGGCATGGTTTATTGACAGGGGAGTGGATGCCTTCCAGGAATGTGAATCAACCGGGAAAAATTGTACAGGGATAATCCGGTTTTCTGACAAAAATATCAAACGCCTTTATATTAGTTATTGTCCGATGCATACATTTAAAAACGAGGGTGACCTGAACGGTGATGGAAGGGATGAAATTGGAGTATTGCCGGGCTGGTTTACAAGTGCAAGCCGGAAGTATCATGTTTTTACATACAGAGACAGTGTTTGGAAGGAAGCCTGTGCGCCAATTAACAGCAGCATGAACATGCGCGAAGCCGGGTTAGAAATAATTGACAAGCATCCACGCGACTCCGGATATGTTTTGATAAAAGAATCGCTTGCATGGGCTGAAGATAAATTCCCGGGATTTATTTATCCAGACAGCATTGGCCCATACAGCAGCCAGAACAGTCCGGTTGTAGAGTATAAACTTAAATTAAAATAATTATGAACCCTTTTAATCCATTTTCGATGAAGAATTTCGTTTTTTTTGTATTTACTATTACTTTGGTAATAAATACTTTACCCGGGTGCACGCAAACCCAGAACAAGAGTTCCAAAACCCAGGATTCCATTAGTATAAATATTGATTCGACAAAGACAGAAGCTTTACAGACCGATACTTTCAGGCGTGAAATGGTGCTTGAGTTCAACAATTTTCTTTCTTATAAAGTTGACCCTAAGGCTAAAGATGTGAAAATCTATTGGAGGGATGATGACAAAATTCCACTTACAAGCATTGAAAACCTGAAGCAATTTTTATCGAAAAAAGGCAAAACGCTTGTTTTTGCCATGAACGCAGGTATGTATTTTACCAACTACCACCCCATGGGACTCCTTGTTCAGGAAGGAAAAATCATTGTTCCTGTAAATAAAAAGTCCGCGCCCAATGCCAATTTTTATCAGAAACCCAATGGCATTTTTTATATTGACACCAACCATGTGGCAGCTATTTGTAAAACTGATGATTTTGTATTTAACAAGGGTATAGATTGTGCCACACAGTCGGGCCCTATGTTGTTGATTGACGGCGAAATGCATCCCATCTGCAAAAAGGGCTCTACAAGTCTGAATACGCGTAACGGGGTGGGAATTTTGCCCGATGGTCGCATTCTCTTTGTTTTGGCTATGAATGTTAATTTTTACGATTTTGCCCTTTACTTTAAAAATGCAGGCTGTAAAAATGCTTTGTTCCTTGATGGTGGAATTTCTACAGCCTATTTGCCCGAAAAAAACTGGACAGATTCCTGGGGCGATTTTGGACCAATGATTGGTGTTTCAGACAGATAGAATTTAATAGTGATTTACAAATAATCCATTCCGGTACTTAAGAATTGGGAATTAAGAATTAAAAATTAAAAATGAAGATGCTAATCACAAACTCAAAACCAGAAACTGGCAACTAGTAACTAGAAACTAGAAGCCAGTAACTCGAAACTGGAAACTCGAAACTGAAAACTCGAAACTCAAAACTCAAAACTAAAAACTTTAAACTAAAAACTTTAAACTCAAAACTTTAAACTCTAAACTCAAAACTCAAAACTTTAAACTAAAAACTAAAAACTTTAAACTTTAAACTTTAAACTAAAAACTTTAAACTCGGAACTCTAAACTCATTTCTGTGAACACTAAACCTTAAATCTATAATTTTTAATCAATGTTGTTTAGTTAATGACAAATATAAAATATCAATTTATTAAAGGTTTGGTGAGATTTTGTGATTTGGTGATTTGGTGGCAAAAGTGTTTTCGCCACTAAAACACAAAGACACCAACTTCCACCAAAAAAATCCTTATCTAAATGACATTGAATTTTTAATCTAAAATTTAAAATCAATAATATGGCCGACGACAGCGAAATAATCCATCCCAACGGGATGATACAAGCAAGAAACCCGATGGACATTATGTTCTATATGATGGAACCTGATATTATTGAAATTGTAAAGCACAACATTAAAGACCTTGAACGGATTAAAGATATTCTCGATGTTTTGCTCGAAATAATTGAAAAAAGAAACAGGGGCACTGAATACTTTTTTTCTTTGGTGGAATTGGTTAATTCATTCGATAAAGCCGAAGCCGATTATTATCTGCATCAATACGAAGATGTAATGGTTCGTAAATCTGATAAAATCAGGAAAAATGAACATGAATAAATTAATGAAGAAAAACATTTTTTCGATAATCTTAAGTTTAATGGCAATTTCGCTTAAATCTCAGACAATGAATGATTTTTGGGCTGAGAATTTTTACCGGTTTAACCCTGTGTGGATAGCTTATAAAATCAGTTATCCTGTAAACCATGGCAGTATGGATGGTTATTACGATGCAAATCCATTCATGAAAATACCGGAAGGCGGAAAATACTGTCATTTAGGGGCAGATATCAACGGTATAAATATGGGAAACAGCGATTATGGCGATACGGTTTATTCTATCGGCAGAGGAAAGGTGATTTATGTTTTGGAAATGAATTGGTCAGATGGCACGCAAGGTTCCATAATCATGATTCTGCACAAAACAAGGAAGGGCTATATTGTAAGCCAATACAGACATTGCCGGAAGGCGCTCGTAGGATTGGGCGATTATGTTGAATATTTACAACCCATCAGCACTATAGGCAATGATGGCGGATTTTACCAGGCACATTTGCATTTTGAAATCAGAACCCGGATTATAAAAGGAATCGAAAATGGATATGGTGACCCAAAAGGCAATGTTGACCCTTTAAAATATATTTTGGACTTTAATAAGAATATATGAGAAAACTGTTAATTATAATATTTTCTTTGTTGGTATTCAAGGCCAATGCCCAAACTATTAATGATGTATATGCAACCGGCCTATTCCTGTACAAACCTGACTGGATTGCTGATAAATTTGCTTACCCTGTAAACCACGGGAAAATGGATGGTTACGTTGATGCACAACCATTCCAACATTATTATGCTTATATGGGAGGTAGACACCTGGGTGCAGATATTAGCGGAATAGAAGGCGGCGACAGCGATTTGGGTGATACAATTTATTGCATTGGAAGGGGCAAGGTTTTTTACTGGTTTAATGGAATACTTATGATCTTGCACAAAACCACAAAAGGTTATATCGTTTCGCAATACCGACATTGCCTCGAAACGCTTGTATATCCGGGACAATACGTAGAATACCTGCAACCGGTTGCCAGGATTGGAAATAACCAGGGCACCTACCAGGCCCACTTACATTTCGAAATCCGCACAAATATATTGCTCGATGTTTGTTCAGGTTATGGAAATCCGGAAGGATGGGTAGATCCGATGAAATTCATTGAGAACTTTACGAAGTGAGAGATTTTAGACGGGAGTTGGAAGCTTGAAGATGGAAGACAAGAGCCAGGAACTGGAAGAAGGAAACTCAAAACTTTAAACTCAAAACTCTGAACTCAAAACTCAAAACTCTGCACTCGAAACTCAAAACTCAAAACTGGCATTTCAACAGGCTCAGCATCAAGGAAAACTGAAAACTTTAAACTCTAAACTTTAAACTCAAAACTCGAAACCCAAAACTTTAAACTCAAAACTCAAAACTCTGAACTCAAAACAATAAACTCGCAACTGGAAACTGGAAACTTAGAACTCTAAACAGAAAACTAAACCAGAATTTAAAACTCAGAAAAGATAGGTTTTCAGGTTCTATTTTATAAATTTGAGATCTAAACCCAATCATCTTAAAATGGAAAAACCATCGAAACCTTCATGGACTTTGTCCCGTAGAAAATTTATCTTAAAAACAGGCTTTGCTTCTGCAGCTATTACCGGAATACCATTCATTCAAACCGGATGCAACGATAAAAACGAAAAAAAAACAAATGATTCAATTATTGATAAGGGACAACTCTTTGTAAATAAACGCAACGGGCTGAAAGATAGAATAGAAAGGGTTAAAATTGCTGCACTGGGAATGCAGCGCTACGATTGGGAACAAGGTACGCTTGCACAGGCCTTGCTCGAAATTGGAGAATTTGATTTGGTTGTTTCGTTAGCGCGCGGAGCCATTATGCGCCAGGAAAAAGGCAGATTTTCTGTGCTTAAGGGCAATGGCCCCATTTCCGATTGTGCAAGTGTGGGAGAAGCCGTTTTATTTGCCGGAAAATATACGGGTGATCCACTTTTTAAAAAGGCAGCAGATGAAATGCTGGAAGTAATCAAAACAACGAATCACAAAAGCACCGACGGTACTATTTATCACACACAGGAACCTGCCAAATGGCACATGTCCGATTTCAACTATATGTTGCCTCCATTTCTGGCCGCAGCAGGGGAGTTTGACCTCGCTTTGAAACAAATCGAAGGGAACAGGAAATTTCTTTATCACCCCAAAGAAAAATTATACTCACATATATGGGACGATTCAAACGAAAAATTCGCCCGCGAGGATTTCTGGGGCATTGGTAACGGCTGGACCGCTGCCGGATTAACCAGGGTAATAAAAATGCTCCCTGAAAATATGAAAACGGACAGGGAAAGATTGATTGGTTATGTAAAAGATCTGGTGGAGGGATGCCTGAAATATATATGCAATGACGGACTTTTTCACAACGTATTAAATGATGATTCAACATTTAAAGAAGTGAACCTGAGCCAAATGATAAGTTATACAATTTTCAGGGGAATTGCCGCTGGTTATCTTGATAGATCATATCTTGAAAAAGCAAAGCTTATGCGCAAAGCAGCCAACGACCGGGTCGATAATCTTGGATATGTTCAGGAAGTATGCGGTTGCCCTAATTTCGACAGGCTTTATGTAGCTCCCGAAGGGCAGGCATTTTATTTATTGATGGAAGCAGCAGCTTCTGATTTCGAAAAAAAAGAAAGCAATTAATGGTATCCCAAAAAGTACTGTTTTTTTTTAAATTTTTATACAATCAAACGGCTCTGCGTTTAAGAAAAATTATTCATAATATTTAATGGTTAGTTTATCGAAGGCAACCGTTTGTTTTCCACAAACCCTTAGGCCAAGGTAACACGGAAATGACTGATTGGCAGATACTTCCTTTATTTTTTGGTTATTTATAAAATAGCTAATCTGTCCCTCTTTAATAATTATTTTTTGGGTTTGTGCTGTTTTACCATCCCCTTCAAACGGAGTTTTAACATATTCCTGCACATAAACATAGTTATTGTTCCTGCTTTCAACCAGTCTTGCCTCACCATTGTTTTGATATTCAAAGGAGTAGTAGTTATCTCCATCCACCATTAGCATTAAGCCATAATTGGCAAGTTCCCCTGATATCCAGACAGAAGTCAACTCAATTTCGCAATTGTCGGAAATTAAATATTTATCCGATTTCGGCCAGTTACATTCGTTATCGTAATTGCTTGTTATGGTTAGTTTGCCGTCATTAAAACCGGATTCAAATGAGATATCGCTCTCCGCGTTCCATTGTTCTGATGGTTTTGAGAAATTATCTTCAAAAATCACTTTGTTTTTGTCCACATCATATACTTTTACATTTTGAAAAGCCACCTGTTGTTGGTCGCAACACCTTAAAGCCAGGTTATTAAGTTGCATGTCAAGCGTTCCGGAGCGTACAAGATTATTGTTTATATAATAGCTGAACTGACCGTTGCGTACTTCAACTTTTTGCAAATTGGTCTGGTTTTTACCTTTTCGGCCCAGGTCAAACTTCCATGAATCGTTAATTACCCATTCTTTGTTTACGATTTTCCCAAAACCCGCAGCTCCGTCGCCACGGATAAGGAAGGCATAATAATCTGTATTACTGTAATGAAGTCCAATTCCGTAACTATCGTACTTTCCGTTTAACCAGCTCGAGGTCACTTCAACGTCAAAGTTCTTTGGAAAAGTAATATCAACATTGTCCCAGTAACACCAGTCATCTTTATCGGTTTCAAAAATGTATCCATTTGGGGTTAATGTTCTTTTGTAGTTGAAGCTGTTCACCAGGTTCCAGTCTCCCTGGCTGTTATCTGTAAATGAATCTTCAACTACTCTTAATTTTAAAACAGGTTTAGGTTTTACGGCAAGATAAACGATAAAACCTGATACAGCAAGGACAATAATAAGCGTTGTAATTCTTCTTTGTTTTTTTCGCTGATTTAATAAATGTTCCTTTTTTACTTCTTCAGCAATTTTTTCTACTTCTTTTCTCGAAAGCGAAGTCAATTCAGTCAGAGCTTCAATATTGGCTTCACGCATGGCTTTAATTTCTTCTTCGTTCCTGCGTTCTTCGTCCTTTTCAAGAACCTTTTTACGAATGGCGTCAAATATTTTGTCTTCTCTTTTCATAATCCCGGTTTAAGTCAATCCGGAGTTAAAATTAATAATTTTTTTGTTTATGGGCTATATGATTTTTATTGGAAGTTTGGAGACAGAAGATGGAAGTTGGAAGATGGAAGTAGGAAGATGGAAGTAGGAAGATGGAAGTTGGATGATGGATGCTGGAAGTTTGAACTTTGTTTTTTGTGATTTGGATATTTTTTTTCGACTTTGTGGTTGGATAATTTTTTTGAGGCCATGTAAACTTTATGTATTGAAAATTTATTTCTTTGCATTAAAAAAACATGATCGAGGTTTGTGCACTGGCTTCCGGAAGCAATGGAAATAGCTATTACATTGGAAATGGAAATGAAGCTATTTTAATCGACGCCGGCATTTATTATAAAAGACTTAATGCAAGATTAACTGAGGCTGGGCTGGATAAAAGTAAAATTAAGGCAATTTTCATTTCGCATGAGCATTCCGACCATGTGCAAGGGCTAAAAGTTACCAGTGAAAAACTAAAAGCACCAGGAATTCTTACCAAACAAACCTACATGAATCTCTCTTTCAGGTGTAAACCCTGGAATTATGCCATTTATGAGCCTGGTGTTGTTTATGAAATTGGAAAAATCAAAATATACCCTTTTCTTAAAAAGCATGATGCCACTGAACCGTGCAGTTTCAGGGTTGAAACAGGCGGAGTCAGCATTGGGATTTTTACGGATATTGGCGAGCCTGATGAGGTACTGGTGAAGGAATTTTCGGAATGCGAAATTGTTTTTCTCGAATCCAATTACGATCATGATATGCTTTGGAAGGGGAACTATCCATATTACCTGAAACAGCGCGTAAGTTCAGCCTATGGTCACCTTTCAAATGCACAGGCATTGGAATTGGTTATTAATCATGCTTCTCCCGGCTTAAAAACCATTTTTCTATCTCACCTTTCTGAAGAAAATAATTCTCCGGAGTGCGCCTTGTCTTGTTTTAGCAGCCTGCAAAACCGATACGAAATAAAAATTGCTTCCCGTTATGGAATCTCCGAAGTAATAAGAATCAATAATCTATGAATGATAAAAAAATGAATTGCAATGTTTTCTGGTACCCGAATATGAAGGTAAAAAGTTTGATTTGATAAATTTTATAATTTCAGTTGCTATATTAACAGCCTCTACCTGGTGGTAAGCAGAAATTTCCTGTTAAACAGCACCTTTCAGGTATAAAATTCCCTTCAAACCATAAGCGTAACCTTAGTTTTTGAACATTGGTTTGCCGAATTTACCCCACCTTGTTGTTTTCTGTTTTAAAAATTTGGATACATGCTGTAAAATATAAAGCTAAATTGCTTTTTGAGATAAGATTTTTCATACTTTTAGAGCTGGATTTGGCTTAAGCAGGAAAATGAAGAAGCTGGTTTATTAAATATCGAATTAATAACTTTAGGGTTTGAATAGAATTTACCAGCTTGTAAAAAACGCAAGTATCAGAAATATAGGTTTTTAAACCAGGAAACCAAAAGAAAATGAAGATTACAAAAACTGAAGCAGAACGCATGGACCAGGTATTGAGATACCTTGTTGAGAACGAAAATGCCAGGATAAAGCCCAAACAATTGCAGGATTTACTGTCCGTTGAATTTGGGGATGCAGAAGTTATATATCATAAAATACTAGATTATCATAACGAAAACAGGGAAATAATTGCCATAATGAATGCTTTGAACCTGGCAGCAAGGCCACTTGTTACCAAACAATTTCTTGATGAAGGAGGATTTATTAAAATTTACGAAAGCCAGGAAATAAAATCCAGTGAAAAGTTAATTACCGGAACTGTGAAACCAGGATTTATATTGAGGTTTGAAAAATCAGAACTGGCTTTGTATGTTGCGCTTTTATCGCTGGTTATTTCTGTAGTTTCAATATTAATAAGCCTTGGAATTATTAAAATATAAAATTAATTCAATCATGAAAACCCAACTGTTAGTAATTTTTGCTTTATTTGCTTTATTAATAGATAGTTACAAACTGAATGCACAGCAAATTCATACCACAAAGGCTTTTCCCGAGAACTGGCTGGGCTTGTATGAAGGAAATATGTACATTTTGAATTTAAAAAAGGGATTAATTGATTCAGTAAAAGTAAATTTTTATTTTTTGAGTACAAGTGTTAAAAACAGGTGGACATACAGATTTGTTTATCATGGTTTAAAGCATGATGAAATTATTAAAGATTATGAGCTAGTGAAGCCTGACAGTTTAAAAAGAAATAATTTTATTATTGATGAAAAAGATGGCATTCTGATAGAAGCCACATTTATGGGAAATACATTATATTCCAGTTTTATCGTATATGGTTCACTTATAAGCTCAGTAATGAAAATGGAAAAAGATGAAATTTTTTACGAAATCTATACCGCCAGTGATCAGGCTACTTTAAGTACTAAAAACGATCCTAAAAATGTAAGTGATTCATTTACAGTGGAAAGTTATCCTCCTTTTACCACCCAGTTTGTAAGGTTAAAAAAAGTAAATCCGGTTATTCACAAATAGTAAAAGAAAATATAAAATATAACCATACTTTTTAGTCTTCTATTATTAAAAAAACGAGTATCTTTGCCGTCAAATCTAAAACAAGTACAAATTCAGAACAGGATTGTTAAATTGTAGCATTATTTAAATAAAATGGAACAGCAATATTTACCACAGGATTATTTACCAATATTCATTCAGTTTCTTTTTGCATTTGGATTTGTTTCAGTTACAATGGTAGTTACCCACTTTATAGGAGGGAAAAGAAAGAAGATAAGATCACAGCATAAGGATGAAAATTTTGAATGTGGAATAGAACTGAAGGGAAATGCAAGGTTTCCGTTTTCTGTGCAGTATTTTTTAATTGCCATTTTGTTTGTATTGTTCGATGTCGAAGTAATTTTCCTGTATCCCTGGGCTGTCAATTTCAAGGTTTTAGGTTGGGATGGGTTTATCGGGATGTTAATATTTCTTTTGGTCTTTTTAACAGGATTTTATTACATCCTGAAAAAGGGAGCGTTGAATTGGACAAGGGTTTAAATGGATTAAAAAATGAATTACAAAATAGTAGATCCGCCACCAGGCTATTCAGCACCTGGTTTATTTGCCAGTAATTTTGATAAAATTGTTGGCCTGGCAAGGTCGAATTCGGTTTGGCCTCTGCCATTTGCTACTTCCTGTTGTGGTATTGAATTTATGGCTACCATGGGGTCGCATTATGATTTAGCAAGGTTTGGTTCCGAGAGGCTCAGTTTTTCGCCACGGCAAGCTGATTTGCTGATGGTTATGGGCACCATTGCAAAAAAAATGGCACCAATTGTTCATCAGGTTTATGAACAAATGGCAGAACCCCGCTGGGTAATTGCCGTTGGTGCGTGTGCATCAAGTGGGGGTATTTTTGATACCTACAGTGTCTTACAGGGAATTGACAGGGTAGTGCCTGTAGATGTATATGTTCCGGGATGTCCGCCCAGGCCGGAACAAATAATTGAAGGATTTATGAAAATACAGGAATTGGTAAAAAATGAACCGCTCCGGCGACGTTATTCATCTGAATATAAGGAGCTTCTAGCCAGTTATGGTATTAACTCCATCGATGAACCTAAAAATAGCAAATAATCTTAAATGGAAACTTCCGAAGCCATAAAACAATTGGTAAATCTAATGCCTGAAGCCATCCATTCTGTTACTTTTTCTTTTGGTTGTGAATCAGTAATTGTTAAAAAAGATTCAATAAGGCAGGTAATTTCAAACCTGAAAGAAAATCATGGTTTTATTTATCTTACCGATTTATGTGGCGCACACTATCCCGAAAGGGAAAACCCGTTTGAAGTAATTTATCATTTGCATAATTTAGAGGAAAACAGGCGGTTAAGGTTAAAAGTACAGCTTGGAAAAGAGCCTGAAATTGAAAGTATTTACGATATATTTTCGGCAGCCAACTGGATGGAACGGGAAACTTATGATTTTTATGGTATAAAATTCAGCAATCATCCAAATCTGATAAGAATACTTAACGTGGAATACTTAGATTATTTCCCTTTAAGGAAAGAGTTTCCACTGGAAGATCCAACACGGGAAGACAAAGACGACCGTTTTTTTGGAAGAGAAAAAATCTGATGAAAACAAGTGCATGGAAAACAGCAATATAAATACGAACCTGTCAGAAGATACCGAAAAGCTTTATACCACGCTTAACCTGGGCCCAACCCATCCGGCAACGCATGGTATTTTTCAGAATATTCTTAAAATGGAAGGCGAAACCATTATTGATGCTGAACAAACCATTGGGTATATCCACCGCGCATTTGAAAAAATTGCAGAACGCAGGCCCTATTACCAGGTAACCCCGCTTACCGACAGGCTGAATTATTGTTCGGCCCCTATCAATAATTTTGGTTGGTACATGACCGTAGAGAAACTCCTGAACCTGGAAACCTCCAAAAGGATTGATTATATGCGCGTGATTGTAATGGAATTGGCCAGGATTACCGACCACATTATTTGCAACAGCGTAGTAGGGGTGGATAGTGGTGCCCTTACCGGTTTTACCTATATGTTTCAGATGCGCGAGCTTGTCTATGAAATTTATGAAGAAATATCTGGCGCAAGGCTCACCACAAACATGGGAAGAATTGGCGGTTTTGAGAGGGATTTTTCAAAAGCTGCCTGGGAAAAAATAAATGAATTTCTTAAAAAATTTCCAAAAGTACTGCGTGAATTTGAAAAGCTTTTAATGCGCAACCGGATTTTTATGGATCGCACAATTCATGTAGGTGGCATTTCTGTTGAAAGGGCTTTGAATTATGGTTTTTCAGGGCCAAACCTTAGGGCGGCCGGAGTTGATATGGATATCAGGGTTATGAGCCCTTATAGTTCCTACCAGGATTTTGAGTTTACCATTCCGGTTGGTACGCACGGCGACACTTACGACAGGTTTTGTGTTCGTCAGACCGAAATGTGGGAATCGTTAAAGATTATAAAACAGGCAATTGACAACCTTCCGGCAGGAAAATACTATATGGACAATCCCGGCATATATTTACCTCCTAAAGAGCAGGTTTATAGCAAAATGGAAGCTTTAATATGGCATTTTAAAATAGTGATGGGTGAAGCCGGATATCCTCCCGGGGAACTTTATTTTTCTGTTGAAGGGGCGAATGGCGAGCTGGGTTTTTACCTTGTAAGCGATGGAGGAAGAACACCATACAGGCTTCATTTCAGGCGGCCCTGCTTTATTTATTACCAGGCTTTTCCCGAAATGATTAGAGGAGGTGTTTTATCGGATGCCATTTTAACCATGAGTAGCATGAACGTAATTGCAGGCGAACTGGATGCCTGAAAAAATAGAATCAGAATGTACAGTAATATTGTAGATCATAAAATACATATAAGGGAAAACAAACCTTTTATTTTCAGGGAAGAGATTCTGGAAAAAGCACAAAAAATAATATCCCGATATCCTGAAGGCGAACATAAATCGGCATTAATACCGCTTTTACATATTACCCAGGAAGAAAACGGGGGTTACCTGAGTGTAGAAGCCATGGATGCACTCGCAGATTTGCTTAAAATACAACCTATTGAAGTGTACGAAGTAGCCACTTTTTACACCCAGTTTTACCTCGAAAAACAAGGCAAATTTGTGATAGAAGTTTGCCAGACTGCTTCCTGCGCTATTTGTGGCGGTGAGGAAATCATTGAGCACCTTGAAAAAAAATTAGGCATTAAAACCGGTGAAACCACCCACGACGGACTTTTTAGTTTAAAATCGGTTGAATGCCTCGGTGGTTGTGGTTGGGCCCCTGTTTTACAGGTAAATACTGAATTTCATGAAAATCTTGATATCGAAAAGGTGGACAGGTTAATTGATGATTTAAAGCAAAAATCCAAAGATGAACCAGCTAAAACATTATCATGGGCAGAAAGATTTTGTTAGATAAGGTTGAAATTAATGGCATCGATCGCATCGATGTTTACAAGGCTCATGGAGGATATGCTTCTGTTGAAAAAGCTTTGAAAACCATGAATCCCCAGGAAGTTGTGGAAGAAGTGAAAAAGTCCGGCATCCGGGGCCGGGGAGGTGCTGGATTTCCGACCGGAATGAAATGGGGTTTCCTTGATAAATCTACCAATAATCCCAGGTATCTTATCTGTAATGCCGATGAAAGTGAACCGGGAACATTTAAAGACAGGTACCTGATGGAAAAGCTCCCTCATCTTTTAATTGAAGGGCTTATCGTATCAAGTTATGCATTGGGAGCCAACACTTGCTATATCTATATAAGAGGTGAATTTAAATACCTTGTGGGAGTGATGAACAGGGCAATTAACGAAGCTATTTCTTGTGGATTGCTCGGAAAAAATATTCTGGATTCAGGGTATTCGCTCGATATTTTTGTTCATGCGGGTGCAGGGGCATACATTTGTGGCGAAGAAACAGCGCTTATTGAATCACTTGAAGGTAAAAGGGGAAATCCCAGGATGAAACCGCCTTTTCCGGCAGTAAAAGGATTGTACCAATGCCCTACAGTTGTAAATAACGTTGAAACCCTTGCTGCTGTTGGCCCAATCATCATGTTGGGAGGGGATGAATACGCTAAAATCGGAATTGGAAGAAGCACCGGAACCAAATTAATCTCAGCCAGCGGACATATTAATAAACCTGGTGTTTATGAAATAGAAATGGGACTGAGTGTTGAAGAGTTTGTAAATTCAGATGAATATTGTGCAGGTATTTCAGGCGGCCAGCAATTGAAAGCCCTGGTTGCGGGAGGATCTTCTGTTCCGGTATTACCCGAAAAGTATATTTTTAAAACAGCCAAAGGAGAACCCAGGCTGATGACCTATGAATCGCTTGCTGATGGAGGATTTGAATCAGGAACCATGTTGGGTTCAGGCGGATTTATTGTATATGGCGAAAATGCCTGTATGGTTAGAAATACATGGAATTTCAGCCGGTTTTATCACCACGAATCATGCGGGCAATGTTCGCCCTGCCGGGAAGGTACCGGTTGGATGGAAAAGGTTTTACACCGGCTTGAGCATGGGAATGGAAGAATGGAAGATATAGATCTTCTTGTAAGTATATCAAAAGGAATTGACGGAAATACAATTTGTCCGCTGGGAGAAGCAGCTGCCTGGCCTGTGGCAAGTGCAGTCAGGCATTTCAGGGACGAATTTGAATTTCATGTAAAATATCCTGAAAAAATAAAAAACAGGAATCATGGTAATATCAGTAAAATTTCTGTTATCTAAAATAAAATAAATAAAATGGCCAGAATAACCATTGATAACTATTCAGTTGACGTTCCAGAAGGGACAACAATTTTGCAGGCAGCAAGGTTAATTGGGGGCGAAATAGTACCACCAGCCATGTGTTATTATTCAAAATTAAAGGATTCCGGTGGAAAATGCCGTACTTGCCTGGTAAAAGTTACCCAGTCATCGGCAAAAGATACCAGGCCTATGCCTAAACTTGTGCCTTCGTGCAGTACAATGGTGGCTGATGGCATGGTGGTTCAGAATATTACTTCACCCGAAGTACTTGCCGCCCGCAAGGCGGTTGTTGAATTTCTGTTAATCAACCATCCGTTAGATTGTCCTGTTTGTGATCAGGCCGGGGAGTGCGATTTGCAAAACCTGAGTTATGAGCATGGTATTGAAACTACAAGGTATACAGAACAGCGAAGGGAATTCCGGTCAGCCGATTTGGGTCCCAACATCAAATTACACATGAACAGATGTATCCTTTGTTACCGTTGTGTATTTGCCATTAATCAACTTACTGACAGCAGGATACATGGAATTTTATACAGGGGCGATGTATCTGAAATATCAACATTTATAAAAAATTCAATTGAAAATGAATTTTCGGGTAATATCATTGATGTTTGTCCGGTTGGTGCCCTTACTGATAGAACATTCAGGTTTAAAAGCAGGGTTTGGTTCCTGAAACCCTATTTTGCGAAAAGGGAATGCCAGGTTTGTTCTGGTAAAGCAACAATCTGGAAATTTGGAAACGAAATTTTCAGGGTAACTGGCCGAAAAGATGAATTTGGTGAAGTTGAGGAATTTATTTGCAATACATGCCGGTTTGATAAGAAAAATGAATCGGACTGGACAATTGAAGGCCCTGCCCAAATAGAGAAAGAATCTGTAATTTCCCAGAACCATTATTTGAAAATTGCAAAGCCGTCTATTATAAAGCCGATGGAGCACAGAACCGAAAAAATAGATTAGAAAAAAAATATATAATGGATGCCAATATCATTATTTTTAAAACTGTACTAATTGCCTGCATATTTGGGCTGAGTCTTTTGGTGGCCATGTATGCTACCCTGCTTGAACGCAAAGTGGCGGCCTTTTTCCAGGACAGGCTGGGTCCCAACCGTGCAGGTAAATTCGGTCTCCTGCAGCCCCTGGCCGATGGAATTAAACTCTTTTTCAAGGAAGAATTTATACCGTCGAGTGCCGATAAATTACTTTATATTATTGGTCCATCCTTATCTATGTTTGTGGCATTGCTCACAAGTGCGGTAATTCCCTGGGGCACAAAAATAATAATTGGCGGAAAAGAATTTTCGTTGCAGGTGGCAGATGTAAACATTGGAATACTTTACATTTTCGCAGTGGTTTCTATTGGTGTTTATGGAATAATGATTGGCGGTTGGGCATCGAACAATAAATATGCACTCCTGGGTGCTGTCAGGGCTTCTTCACAAATGATAAGTTATGAATTGGCTTTGGGGTTATCAATTGTTGCACTGGTAATGACAGCCGGTTCATTGAGCCTGAAAGAAATTGTTGAACAACAGGCCGGATTTCACTGGAATCTGATTTACCAACCTTTTGGTTTCATTATTTTCACCATTTGTGCATTTGCCGAAACCAACCGTGCCCCTTTTGATTTACCGGAATGTGAAACAGAGCTGATTGGCGGATACCATACTGAATACAGTAGTATGAAACTCGGATTTTACCTGTTTTCGGAATATATAAACATGTTTATTTCAGGGGCAATTATTTCAGCCTTGTTTTTGGGAGGCTATGATTTTCCCGGCATAGGAAGCCTCGGTTTATCAACTAATGCTCTTGCCATAGTTCATTTCCTTGTTTATTTTGCCAAAATATCATTTATGATGTTCTTTTTTATGTGGATTAGATGGACTTTACCGCGTTTCAGATACGATCAGCTTATGCGCTTGGGATGGAAGAAGTTAATACCTATTGCCATTGTTAATCTCGCACTTACCGGATTCTTTGTCTTACTTTTCAACAATTAATATTATCAGACATGAAACTCACCAATCGCTCAAAAATAGTATCTGATAAAAAATTCACTTTTATTGAAAGCCTTTATTTCCCTGCAATTATAAAAGGAATGTTTATTACACTTGGACATTTTTTCAGGAAAAAAGCCACAATTGATTATCCAAATAAAAAAAGGCCGTTTTCTGAAGTTTATCGTGGCCAACACGTACTGAAAAGAGATGAACAGGGAAGGGAAAGGTGCACCGCCTGTGGGCTTTGTGCACTGGCCTGTCCGGCTGAAGCAATCACCATGGTGGCAGAAGAACGATTGCCCGGGGAGGAAAACCTTTACCGGGAAGAAAAATATGCCAAAGTTTATGAAATCAATATGTTACGTTGTATATTCTGTGGACTTTGCGAAGAAGCCTGTCCGAAGGAAGCCATATTTTTAACCGACAGAATAGTTGATGCTGAATATGCCCGGAAAAACTTTATTTATGGAAAAGACAAGCTTGTTGAACCATTTGAATTATCACTAAGAATTGACGTAAGCAAACGGCAGACTCCATTTGTACTTGAATTTAAAAAAGATAAAACCCAAAAACACAATATCTGATATTGAAAAAGAAACGATGACTTTGTACATTTTTTATATTTTATCGGCGCTGATGATTTTCAGCTCATTGATGGTTTTAATTTCGAGAAAGCCAATTCATAGTTTGTTATACCTGATTTTTAGTTTTTTTACCCTGGCCGGGCATTACATCCTGCTTAACGCGCAATTCCTTGCTGTAGTGCATATTATAGTTTATGCCGGAGCAATAATGGTGTTGTTCCTGTTTACGCTGATGCTGTTAAATTTAAATATTCTGGGTGAAGGCCGTAAATCAAGATTTTCCCAGATAATTGCTGTAATTGCAGCTGGTTTATTGCTGGTAAGCCTTGTGGGAGGGCTGAAAGGATTGGTTTTAAATCCAAATTTTGATCCATCTGAGTTACAGATTGGAACAGTTCAAAACCTCGGTAAATTTTTATTTAGCAAATATATTCTTCCATTTGAATTAGCTTCAATTTTGTTCCTTTCGGCAATGGTTGGGGCGGTAATGCTTGGAAGAAAAGAAATAAATTACTAGAAAATGGGTGAAACGCAAGAAATTATAAAGATTATCCCTATCAACCATTACCTGATTTTTTGTTCAGTTTTATTTTGTATAGGAGTATTGGGGGTTTTGGTAAAACGAAATGCAATTGTCATTTTTATGTCAGTTGAAATGATGTTGAATTCCGTAAATCTGCTTTTAGTGGCTTTTTCGGCCTACCGTGGTGATCCTGCCGGACAAATATTTGTGTTTTTTGTAATGGTGGTTGCAGCAGCTGAAGTGGCTGTTGGCCTGGCAATTCTTGTAATGACCTATCGCACAACGCATTCAATAGATGTTAATTTGCTAACCAGACTTAAAGGATAAAAAAATATTTAAAATTTATGAATTTTATTCTTGGACTCATTCCGCTATTTCCACTGCTTGGCTTCCTGATTACAGGTTTGGGCTTTAAAAAATTGCCAAAAAAAATTACCAGCATCGTAGCACCGGGGGTAATTCTTGTTTCGTTTTTAATTTCGGTTTTGGTTTTAATAACAATTATTACAGATAATCAGCCCATTACCAACTCTTTTTTTGAATGGATTGCTGTCGGTAATTTTAAAATCCAATTTGCCTTTATGGCTGATCAGCTTACCGCAATCATGCTTTTGGTAGTAACCGGTGTTGGCTTTCTCATCCATATTTATTCAATTGGTTACATGTATGATGACCCGGGTTATAACAGGTTTTTCTCTTACATGAACCTGTTTGTTTTTTCAATGCTTTTGTTAGTGCTAGGTTCAAACTATGTCATCATGTTTATCGGATGGGAAGGAGTTGGTCTTTGTTCTTACTTGCTGATTGGTTTTTGGTTTAATAACACAAACTATAACAATGCTGCCAAAAAAGCATTTATAATGAACAGAATAGGTGATTTAGGGTTTATCCTGGGTCTTTTCCTTATTTTTCAGCTTTTTGGTAGTTTTGAGTTTTCCGAAGTATTTGGAAAAGCAGCAGTTTATGACGGATGTCCCTGCACTGTGTTTTGGATCTGTATTCTCCTATTTATAGGGGCAATTGGGAAAAGTGCGCAGATTCCGTTATATACATGGTTGCCCGATGCAATGGCTGGTCCTACGCCAGTATCAGCCTTGATTCATGCTGCAACAATGGTTACTGCCGGAGTTTATATGGTAGCCCGATCAAGCATTTTATATGCTCTGGCGCCTGATAGTTTAATGGTTGTAGCAGTTATCGGAATATTTACTGCCCTTTTTGCTGCTACAATTGCCCTTTATCAGAATGATATTAAAAAAGTGCTTGCTTATTCAACCATAAGCCAACTGGGATATATGTTTCTTGGACTTGGAGTGGGGGCTTTCACAGGCGCAATATTTCATTTAATGACCCATGCATTTTTTAAAGCATTATTATTTCTTGGTGCAGGAAGTGTTATCCATGCTTTACAAGGAGAACAGGATATTACTAAAATGGGAGGCCTGAAAAAGAAACTTCCTGTTACATTTTTTACTTTTTTAGTTGGTACATTGGCAATTTCCGGAATTCCTCCATTCTCAGGGTTTTTCTCTAAAGATGAGATTTTGTTGAATGCATTTTCTCAAAATCACATACTTTGGATTTTGGGATTAATTGGAGCTTTACTTACCACTTTTTACATGTTTAGGCTTTTATATCTGGTTTTTTATGGTAAAAGCAGGGGAAACGAAAGCCAGGGAGATCATGTGCACGAACATTCAAAAACAATTAAGTTTTCATTAATAGTTTTGGCTTTTTTATCATTATTTGGGGGTGTAGTTGGAATCCCGGAAGCCTTTGGAGGTGGACACCTTCTATCAAAGTTTCTACTTCCGGTATTTGAACCTGCCCAAAAAATTATCAACCGTAATCATCATGTTGATTATCAGACAGAATATCTTTTGATTTTTATATCAGTTGTTTTAATTGCCTTATCCATTTATCTGGCATGGAAGAAGTTTGTAATTAAAGGAATTATACCTTCGGCAGAAAATTTTAAAAATAAAGCCGTTTCCCGTCTTATGGCAAATAAATATTTCATTGATGAAATCTACAATACTACACTTATCAAACCCTTACTTAAGCTTTCAGATTTTGTACATGATATAATTGAAAAGCAAGGAATTGACCGTTTGGTAAATACCATAGGAAATAGTTTATTGAGTTTCGGAAATACTGCAAGAAGAATTCAAACCGGAACAACAGGATTTTATTTGTTGGCGATGGTAATTTGTATTATCACCATGTTGATTGTTAACCTTTTAATTGTTTAGAATTTAATCTAATTCCGGAATATGATAGCAGTTATATTGATTTTATTGCCTTTGTTTTTTTTGTTCGTTGTTTTCTTTTTGAAAAACAAAAATCTGGCGCGAAATATTTCTCTGGTTTCATCACTTCTATCACTTGCTGTTTCATTGTATGCTTTTATAACATTTAAGACTTCAGAAAAAATCAATTTTTATTACCAGGGTTCCTGGGTAAATTCACTGGGCATAAATTTCGAGTTTGGATTGGACGGAGTTTCCATGCTGATGATTCTGCTTGTTTCTATTGTAGTTTTAATGGTTATTATTTCTACTTTTTCAAGAAATATTTTTGGGGCAGAAAATTTTTACGGATTGGTTTTACTCATGCAGGCAGCCCTGGTTGGCGTTTTTTCAAGCCTCGATGCCTTGTTGTTTTATATTTTCTGGGAAATAGCCCTTGTTCCGATTTATTTTATTTGCCTTACCTGGGGTAGTGAAAACAGGGTAAAAATTACGCTCAAATTTTTTATTTATACCCTATCAGGTAGTTTATTTATGTTGTTGGCCATTATTTATTTGTATACACTTACGCCAGAGCCACATCATTTTAGCCTGTCTGAAATCTATAAATTAAGCCTTGAACCTGAACAACAATATTGGTTATTTGGCGCCTTTTTTTTGGCACTTGCTATAAAAATTCCGGTTTTCCCATTTCATTCATGGCAACCTGATACCTATTCGGTTGCTCCAAATACTGGCAGCATGCTACTTGCCGGGCTTATGCCAAAAATGGGTTTATTTGGTATAATAAGGTTTATTATTCCTTTGTGTCCGGTAGCACTCGAAAAATTCGGGTTTTATGCTGTTTCTCTTTCTTTGGTCGGACTCCTTTACGGTGCGGTTATAGCAATTCGGCAAAATGATCTAAAACGTTTGATTGCTTTTTCTTCGTTATCGCATGTTGGACTAATGGCGGCAGCATTATTTTCACTAAATCAGGTCGCAATTTCAGGATCAGTAATTCAAATGTTTGCACATGGTATTAATGTGGTTGGAATGTTTTTTATTGCCGATGTAATTATGAATCGAACCGAAACCACTAAAATAAATGAATTGGGAGGTATTGCAAAACAAGCACCCAGACTGGCCGTACTTTTTATGGTGGTAATGTTGGCAAATATTGCACTTCCATTAACGAATGGTTTTGTGGGAGAATTTTTAATGTTGGGAGGATTGTTTTCTTATAATTATATGGTGGCGGGATTTGCTGGTTTATCAATAATTTTTAGTGCAGCATATATGCTATGGCTTTACCAAAAAGCACTATTTGGAGAAACGGGCGAAAAATCCGGATTATTTAAAGATATTGAAAAATCAGAGTTTATTTTGGCAATGTTGATAATAGGAATTATTATGATAACAGGGATTTTTCCATCGGTGGTTTCAAATTTAATCAATCCTGCTGTTTTTACTTTTTTAAATTAATTTAGCATAAGACCAGAAGAATAATGCCATGAATACAATTATAACCCTCTCAGCTTTAGGAATGATAACCATGATTCTGGGTGTTTTTAACAGAAAAAATTTGCTGATTCCTATAGTTTTGGTAGGATTGCTAACAGCCATTTTATTTACTGCATCTGAATGGAATAGTAATGTCCATTATTTCAATAATATGCTGGTAATAGACAGGTTTTCATCTGCATTTGGCATTTTAATGATTTTTGGAACATTCCTGATATTTTTAATTGCCAGGCATTATTTCAGGCGTTTCGAAAAACCTATGGAAGATATTTATTCTATCCTGATTTTTTCATTGGTTGGAGCCATCATAATTACGATGATAGGAAATCTGACCATGCTTTTTGTCGGAATTGAAATCATGTCGGTTTCTTTGTACATTTTAGCGGGCAGTAAAAAAACATCGCCTTCTTCGAATGAAGCGGCGATGAAGTATTTTCTGATGGGGGTATTTTCAACCGGCATACTTTTATTCGGAATAGCTTTAATTTATGGTACAACAGGAACATTTGACCTGGCTGAGATTGGGATGTGGGTAAAGTTGAACCAAGAAAATATTCCTTTAATCTTTAAAACAGGCATCCTCTTAATCCTTGTTGCCCTGGCATTTAAAGTAGGTGCGGTTCCTTTTCATTTCTGGATTCCGGATGTTTATCACGGTGCTCCTACATTAATTACTGCATATATGGCTACTGTTGTGAAAATAGCAAGCCTCGCTGCCTTTTACAGGTTATTCAGTATGAGTTTTCTTCCATTGCAGTATTTTTGGGGACCGATAATCTGGGTTTTTGCATTTCTGTCCATCTTATTCGGCAATCTTGCTGCACTTCACCAGGACCATGTAAAAAGAATGCTGGCTTATTCAAGCATTGCACATACCGGATATATTCTGATTGGATTTGTTGTATTCAATAATTTCACCACAGGTGCTTTGTTTTATTATTCAACATCATATTTATTGGCAACAATAGGTGCCTTTGCGGTACTTATGCTTGTGCGCGAAGATATCAAAAAAGGTACTTTTGAAGCATTTAACGGCTTGATAAAAGAAAACAAATTTCTTTCAATATCAATGATGGTTTTTCTCCTTTCTTTAACCGGCATTCCCCCCCTTGCCGGATTTATGGCTAAGTTCAATATTTTCACCACAGCCATTGAAAATCGTTTTATATGGCTCACTGTTGCTGGTATTATCGGATCTGCAATAAGCGTTTTTTATTATTTCAAAATGATTATTTCAATGTTAATGAAAGAAGGCAGCGGGATAAAAGTTAATCTCTCTGCAAGAACAAGGGTTTTACTTGTTTTAATTTTGCTACTGATCATCTTGGCCGGACTAATGCCGGGTCTGTTTTTGGAGATTGTATAAAAGATGAATTTCGGTATTTTTGGCTAAATGCTTTAGTGTTCTATTTTCTTTTATTATTTGAAAGTTAACTTAAAAAGAATTGATTTGGTATTAAGGACCTTGATTTAATTTCAGAGATTATTATTGATGGATATTTTAAAAATAACATTAAAGATTTTATCTCAGCATATTATTAAAATTTAAATAGATATGATAAAATTCAATAATTTGTAAAGAATTTTTGATGGTGGAAATAAGTGGATTTTTACATATTTTTTTTAATTATCAAATAATCGAACTTACCCCAAAAAATTTACTGAGACCGACTTTTTTAAGTTCCTGATTAAAAATGAAGATTTGATTTACGAATTATAAAACTGGAGATTCAATGATCTTTTGAGTTTTATCGATTTTCAGTAAACAAAGAAACTATTTACCTTTGCCTCAATAAAAAAATGCAATAAGTGATTTTCGAAGAATTAAATTTAAACAATCCTTTATTCCTTGCACTAAAGGAATTGGAATTTATATATGCCACCGATATCCAGGTTAAAACTTTTTCGCCTATATTGGCAGGCAATGATGTTATAGGTATTGCACAAACTGGAACAGGAAAAACACTTGCCTATTTATTACCCATCCTGCGCCAGTTAAAATATTCTGAACAAAGGCAACCAAGAATTCTTATCCTTGTTCCAACCCGGGAACTGGTTGCCCAGGTCTGCGGAGAAATTGAAAAATTAACTAAATACATGACTGTCAGGTTTATTGGAATTTATGGCGGTGCCAATATCAACCTTCAAAAACAATTGGTTTACGATGGACAGGATATTATAGTTGCAACACCGGGCCGACTCATGGATCTTGCTATGACAGGAAATTTAAGGCTTAAAAGCATTCAAAAACTGGTGATTGATGAAGTGGATGAAATGCTTAATTTAGGTTTTCTACCTCAGGTTACTGCATTAATGGATATTTTGCCTAAAAAACGACAAAATTTAATGTTTTCTGCCACCCTTACCCCTCAGGTGGAAGAGATTTTAAAAACATTTTTTAACAATCACATTAAAGTGGAAGTTGCACCGCATGGAACGCCTATTGAAAAGATTGAACAAATAGGCTTTCATGTCCCGAATTTTTACACCAAATTAAATTTACTGGAATATCTCACTAATGCTGACAAATCAATGCAAAAAGTGTTGGTTTTTGTAAGTACAAAAAAGCTTGCAGACAGGCTATTTGAGCAATACGAAAAGCGACTGCCCGGGATTTCAGACGTCATGCATTCTAACAAATCTCAAAATTACAGATTCAGGGTACTCGAACAGTTCAATAACGGTAGTTTGAAGATGCTGATAGCTACGGATATAATTGCCAGGGGGCTTGATATACAGGATGTTACTCATGTAATAAATTTCGATATTCCAGATGCGCCTGAAGACTACATACACCGGATTGGTCGAACCGGAAGGGTGGATAAACCTGGAATTGCTATTTCATTTATTAACCAGGCTGAAAAAAAAGAAATAGATAAAATTGAACAACTCATGAAAAAAGTTATTCCGGTAATACCTATGCCAAATGAAGTTGTGATTTCAACCCTAATTTTAGAGGAAGAAAAAATACCTATCCAGGAAAAAATCCTGGTAAAAGCACCATCTTTGAAAAAATCTCAAGGTGCTTTTCACCAAAAATCTGAAAAAAATAAAAAGGTTAATTCCGGGAGTATGGCAAAAAAGATTATGAAAAAAAACCAAAAAAATTACAGATAATCCGGAAAAAAGTACTTTAAATTTCACTAAATAATTGAAATCTAATTATTTGTCGGCAACTCTGTAGCATAATAATTTTTGCATATATCTTAAGTAAAGATTCCCGTTGGCAATTACAGGCGAGGTCCATGCCGGATTTCGAACTTCAGGTATAGCTGAATTTAAAACATTTATTTTTACAAATTCCTTCGGATTGGGTTTAATCAGGTGCAAGTTTCCTTTTATATCAAGGCACACAATATAGCCGTCAGAAAAAATGCAGGTGCCCATCCCTGATGAATTATCTGACCACATTTCTTTACCGGTTTTTAACTCCACACATTTAAAATACCCTTTCATATTACTGCTTTCGCCCGAATAACAATAAATGTAGCCATCAATGAGCAATGGATCGGTATGTTGTGCCTGAATTGTTTTATTTGTCCAGAGAATCTTGTATCCATTTTTCGATATTTTTACAGCCTGGCAGCCTTTTTCATATCCTGATGAATGAAAGAGGGTATCACCTGAAAGTGCAGGGGTTGCTGCATTAACCCCATAATCTGTTTCCCATGGGATTTTCCATAGCTCAGTTCCATTTTGCGGGTTCAAACATGAAAGCGCTTTTGCATGGTAAATCAACAGAAGTTTGTTGTTCTCAATCTCGGTCTCTACTGCTGCTGAGTAACCCGCCGGACCTTCAAGCGATTTCCATTCCAGTTTCCCGGTGTTCTTATTAAAAGCTGCAACCAATGCTTTTCCACCGCCTTGTACTATAACTTTATCATCAACAATTAAGGGGGTGGATGAAAGTCCCCAGTCCGGTTCTTCGCCACCAATGTCTTTAACGTTTGTTTTCCATAATAATTTGCCATCATAGAATTGCCAGCATGCTAAATCACCTCCCCTGCCATAAGTATATACTTTATTGTCATGGATTACAGGGGTGGCCCTGGCCCCTGGACCATGGGCATCACCAGTTGATGATTTATAGAAGTTTTTCCAGATTAATGAACCATCGTTTGAATTCAGACAAAAAATAATGTCGTTTTCTTCGTCCCTGCCAGGAACTATTAACCGGTTACCCTGCACAACAACTGAGGACCAGGATGCTGTTGCCCTTCCCTGGCAAAGAAAATCAACCGACCATATTTTTTCTATTCCATTATTCCAGTTTGTGATTATTCCTTTTGAATTGCTTTTTCCATCAAAATTAGGACCTCGCCAGTTGGGCCAGTCTGAATTTCCGTTGTCAACCGGCGGAATACTGGCTGATATGGTTGGAATGTCACTTTTTTGGCCAGGTAATTTTTCGCTACCCATTATATTATCATATATTAAATAGGCGAAAATTACTGTTCCGACTAATAATAGCGCCAATACAATATATAATATTCTCAAAAGTTTTCTTTTCATTTATAAAAACATTAATTGTTAATTTTCATTGTTAAACTATCAGATATAAATATATATAAAAATAAAATTGGCTCTACTTCTGAAATAAAATTTTTAAAATGATAAATTGGCTGGAAAGGAGTTCATAATTTTTAATCTTTCATTAACAAATAATTCGGAAACCGTATTTTGAAATTTACGAATTGATGCTTTTTTTTAATGAAAGTGTTTTTTGTCGAGATCGGTTTTTCGCACATTTTTCTATCTTTGACCCGGAAGATAATGAAACTAAACTTTACCTTAAATGGAAGAAGCTGAATTTGTGGGTAAGGTAAACAGATTTGGTAGTGAATACCATGTTTACCTTAATCCGGAAGAGAAATGTATTAGAATTACCGATGAAAATGGTATTGAATTAAAATGTCCTGCTCAAACCACTTCAAATAGTGAAAAAATCCTTGAAATGGTGCCAAGGATATTGAAATCTATTGGTTTATAAGACATTAGGTTTTCTTAAGTTTCTCCTTCATAACCCTAAGAGCAAGGCTGTTTTATTGTTCCCTTAAATAAGAAAAAAAGCTCTTTAATTCTTTAAAATAAAAAATCAGAAAAACGATTAAATCAGCAAGTTCTGTATACAATTCCTTTTCTTATCTTTGAAAAAAAAAAAATGTTGATAAGAACTGCAAAATACTCAGATAAAGATAAAATTATTGATTTCCAGATGAAAATGGCCTGGGAAACGGAGGGTCTTGAATTAAATCCGGAATTAGTGAACAAAGGAGTGGAAAATGTTTTAAACGATCCATCAAAGGGAGTTTATTATGTTTTTGAATTTGATGACAATGTTGTTGCCTCACTTTTAATTACTTACGAATGGAGCGATTGGAGAAACGGAACCGTACTCTGGATTCAATCCGTGTATGTTTTACCTCAATTCCGGGGGCAGGGCATCTATAAAAAAATGTACCATTATTTAAAAGAAAAAATTAAAAATGAACCAGGCTTATTGGGCTTAAGGTTATATGTAGAAAAAAACAATATAAATGCGCAGTCGGTTTACAGCAAATTGGGAATGAATGGAGATCATTACCAGATGTTTGAATGGTTTGGATGAGCATGAAATTTCTTAAATTCAGATAAAGGGTTTAGGTGCATCCAATGTCTTCAAAGGCTAATACTGTATTGAAAATTAACAATTTAAATTATTGACCAACCAGAACAAATGGTGACCAAAAAAACGGGTGTCCGAATTGCTTGTTTTCAATCATATCCAGTTTGGATTTTCTGAGCGCATTGCTGTAAAGAAAATAATGATTTGAATTTATTCTGTCATCAAGTAATTTAGAATAAAAGTTGATCATTAACTCGGAAGTTGAAAGATCGGCCACTTTCCATAATGACACGATAATATTGTTTGTTCCTGCATACAGCAATGCCCTGCTGAGACCAATTATACCTTCGCCTTTTGAAACTTTTCCAAGACCTGTTTCACAAGCCGATAAAACAACCAGGTCAGAATTTAAGGAAAGATTATATATTTCGCCTGAATAAAGCACACCGTCGTTGTTGCCCGATTTATTTTCTGATAAAACAATACCTGACAATTCAGGTTTCTCTGAATTAACAAATCCATGTGTGGCAATATGTACAAACTTATAATTTTTAAGTTCCGGCGATTTCATAAAATTTTCAGAAGCTTCTGCAAAAAGCACTGTTTTTGAAGTTATCCCTTTTTCATCCATTTTTTTGCCGATGGTGGCAACTTCATTTTGGGTGCCGGGCAAGGCTGTAATTTCATTCCCGTCAATGTATAAATCCTTTGTACCGGTAAACACGGGTGCAATACCCACCCATTGTTCACTCATCCAATTGGTTTCTTTTTGTTTTTTGAGTTGTTTTAAAAATAAATCAGTTGAATAATTATAAGTTATATTATATTTTTTTATCAGGAATGGGTATTGGTTGAACAATTCAACTTTTCCAGTATATGACTCGTTAAAAAGAGCTTCGAATGGAATCAGGCCCAGGTTACCGTCTGGAATAATTACAAGTTGTTCCGTATTTTGCGGCAATGCATTCGGAAACAGCATTTTGTAGAATTCAAATGACTTTTTAATAAATTCTTTTACATCTGAAAGTTTATTTGAATTTATCAGGTTTCTAAAATTGAAAATCTGCGAATCAAAATCTTTTGGCTTCACTGATTTTTCCATCAGGAACGAATTTTTAGCTATGGTAAAAATACTGATAAGGCTGTCGCCTACAAAATAAGACCGGATTGCGGTTTTATCATCCAACATGTTTTGAATTGCTTCAATGGTTAGTTTGTCTTTACCGTACTTCAATTCATGGTATCTGGGATAATTTTTACTAAAAGTTTCAATCAGTTTATTGTACTCATTATTAGCTTTAAACAGTGCATTCCGGATTGCCATCTCTGTTTGTTCATCGTAAGTTTCAGCAAGTTTTTTTTCATAGAATGAAATTTGGGTACTCAGGTTTTTTTCCTGTTCGAGTAGATTGTCAGGAATTCCTGCAAATTTGCTGGCTTCAGAACTGGCCAAAGCTTCTAGTAAAACACCTGCCTTGTTTTTTTCAGAATAATAAAAAGCTTCTTTCAAATAAAGATCACCATTTTGATCTTTTTTTAATTGACCAAGATTGGAACATGATTCAATGGCTTCGTCATAAATTTCAGTAGAAATTTTTCCAAGTTCAATTTTATCTGATTTTGAAACAGCTGATTTTCTTAGCAATCTTAAGATTGTATCGCATTTTTGATAGGTATAAAATGCTGTTAATAAATCATTTTCATTTTCGCTTAGTTTAAATTTTCCGGTAAAAGATTTTGCCTTTCCTCGCAATGAACGGAGCAAATCCTGCCCGTTGTAATAATCAGCAACATTTGGGTTCGACACGTAATCAACAGGTTCAGGATTAAATTGTTTTACATTTGAAGCAAGGCTTTTTTGGTAAAATGAAATGGCCTGGTTAAAATCGCCCTGCTGGTAATAAATATTACCTGTATTCATATACGGAAGTACTACAGCGGGATGTTTTTGACCATAAAACCTGATTTTAAGGGCAAGTGATTTTTTCTGGTAATCTAACGCCTCCTGGTATTGATGTTTCGCCAGGTAAACATTTCCAATATTAGTGTAATAATCTGCAACATCTGGATGGTCTTCACCGATTGTTGATTTTTTAATTTCCAGGGCACTCATATAAAAAGCTAAAGCCAGGTCATTCTGTCCGTCTTTAAAATAGATATTTCCGAGGTTATTATATGTCATGGCCATGTCAGGATGGTTATCGCCAAGTGTTTGTTTTTGAATTGTAAGTGCTTGCTGAAAATTATTAAGTGCATTTTCAGTTTCGCCCTTTTCGGTATAAATAATGGCAATATTTATCAAATCTTTTGCAACCAGGGGGTGTTTTTCGGTAAATGCTTTTTTCCTTATCGCATAAGCCTTTTGATAAAATTGCATGGCCTGGTCAAGCTGTCCGTTGTCTTTATATGCATTTCCTATTCCCTGGTAAGCATTGGCCAAATCGGGATAATCCTCACCAAAAATAGTACTCTGAATTTCAATTGCTTTTTTATGGTATTCAATTGCTTTATCGTATTGTGCCTGTTCTTTGTAAATTATCCCAATATTATTATATGAAATTGCAGTTTCAGGATGGTTTTCACCCAGTATTTTTTTTCTAATGGCCAGCGATTTTTGGTAATAGTCAAGGGCAAGGTCGAATTCTCCTTTTTCAGTATACGCATTTCCCATGTCGTTAAAGAGATTTGATGCAAATAGGCTTTCTTTATCGCCTATAGCAATTCTTATCGCCAGTGATTTGTCATAAAGCTCCAGTGCATTATCAATTTTTCCTTTGAAAAAATAGGCAAGACCAAGATTATTGCTAAGATTTGCAAGATATTCACTGTTTTCGCCAAATTTTTCAGTTGCCAGTTTTATCTGTTCGTCAAGAAATGCAATTGCCGCATCTGTTTTGCCCAGATGAATCAGGTTTGATCCAATTTCGTTGTTAATAATTAAAAGGTTTTCCCAATCTTCATATTTTTCGAAAATTTCCGAAGCTTTACGCAGATAAAAATCCGCACTGTCATTTTTAAAATTGTTTTTCAGTTCAATACCTTTTTTATAATAATCAGCGGCAAGTTCCGAATCGTGTTCGTATGATTGAGGTTTTGCCAAAAAACCACAAAGCAGAAGTAAACCGGTTAGGCTAATTTTAATGAATAAATTACTAAATCGCATGAGTTTATTTTTTATTGTTTCAGATGTAATTTATTAAGTTTGCATAACGAAAGATAGTAAAAATGAATAAGGATGAAAAACTACTTTTGATAAATGAGATTTTTACCCCTTCATCGCCAGTTGAAAACAGGGATTTATTTATTGGAAGACAAACTGCTATACACGAATTCAGGGAAATTGTTTTTGAAAAAGGATTGCATGGCGTAGTTATAGGGCCTCGGGGAGTTGGAAAAACCTCTTTGGTGAATATGTCAAGGTTTTTGTTCAATAATCTTTTAATTATTAAAGTTACCTGTAACCGTAATGATACGTTTAATTCATTGTGGGAGAGGGCTTTTAAAAAAATAAGGTTTGTTCAGCCAATTTCTGAACTTGGTTTTAAAGGATCAGAAAAAGTTGAGATTGTTCCTATTAGTTTTCCGCAGCAATCATTATTAAATGCTACTGAAATTGAAAATATACTTACAGATTTAAATCAGAATTCCCTCTTTATTTTTGATGAATTCGACAGTTTGAAAAATACAGAGGTTAAAACCCAGATGGCCGATTTATTAAAAATGCTGTCAGATAATCTTCCAAATATTACCATTTTGTTGGTAGGATTGGCCCAAAGTGCAGAAAAATTAATTGGTGAACAATATTCAATTGAAAGATGTATTAAGCAGATTTTTTTATCCCCGTTTCATCAAAAAGAAGCAGAGAAAATGATAGTTGAAAACCTCACTGCCATTGGTTTGAAAATAGATAAAGAAATATTGATTACAATAATCAAATTATCAGCAGGTTTTCCCAATTACCTTCATTTACTGTGTAAAAATTCATCCATCGAAGCAGTTCAAGATGATTCAGATGGTATTTACAAACCGCACTTAGACAAAGCTGTGTACAGAAGTATTGAAAATTCACACTTCACAATAAAAAATGCATATACAAAAGCGGTAAATAACAATCAGGAAAGTAGCATGTTTGAGGATTTGTTATTTGCCTGTGTGAATGCAAAAAAGGACAGGGAAAACACCTTTGGTATTGAAGAAGTAATTATGCAACTTAAAAAAATGAAGGGAAAAGATTTAAATCCGGATAGCATTAATAGAAACCTGGGCCTTTTGTGTAAAAAAGAAAAATCGGAAATATTGACAAAACTGGGACGGCAAAGGAATTCACGGTTTATATTCAAAAAACCACAAATTATGGCTTTTGTGAATTTAAAGCATTATCAGATAAATGAGATTGGCTGATATAGAAATCCGGCTATTTTAATATCTTAAAAAACGAAGATCTTGGTTCTTTGTAAATTATTGATATTCAATTTTATATGATGTATAAATTGATACTCAATTGTAAAATGTTGATAAAAATGTTTTTATCGAAACTAACAGAATAATCAGCAATGAAAATATTTACCCTGATGATCTTTTTATGTCAAATATCATGTTTAGAAAACTCTAGCCTTTTTACTTTTATTTTTACATTTTAAAAGCAAACCAATTTAAAAAAATTATGGCAGATTTAAGAACCACCTATCTGGGATTAAAGCTTAAAAACCCTATCATTGCTAGTAGTTCGGGTTTAACTTCATCAGTTGAAGAAATTATTGAACTTGAAAATGCCGGCGCTGCTGCAGTAGTTCTAAAATCAATTTTTGAGGAAGAAATAGTAACTGAAATGGAAACAAATCTGAAAAAAATGGCTTCATCAAGATTTGTTTATCCGGAGTCGCTTGAATACTATGAAGATCACGAAGAAGAAAACATTTGTAATAAGTACCTTGATTTGATTAAAAATTCAAAAGCAGTGGTAAAAATTCCAGTAATTGCCAGTATAAATTGTGTTACTTCTGATTATTGGACTTATTTTCCAAAACTCATCGAACAAGCCGGGGCCGATGCTTTGGAAATAAATATTTTTATCCTGCCATCGGATATTACCCGCAACAGATTGGCCAATGAAAAAGTTTACTTTGATATAATTGATAAAGTGGTAAACCAGGTTAAAATACCTATTGCTTTAAAACTGAGTTATTATTTTTCAGATTTAGCACTTACCCTGCATAAAATAGCCCAAACACCTGTTTCCGGATTAGTTTTATTCAATAAATATTTTAATCCCGATTTTGACCTTGAAACTTTCGAAGTTACATCCGGAAAAATTTTAAGCAGTCCTGATGATTTTCATACAACCCTTAGGTGGATTGCCATTATGGCCGGCAGGGTTAATTGCAGCCTTGCCGCATCTACCGGTATACATGATGGAGCAACAGCTGTTAAACAAATTCTGGCCGGAGCCGATGCTGTTCAGGTTGCCTCAACCCTTTATCAGAATGGACTTGGCGAAATTGATAAAATGCTTGAATTTATGGATAGCTGGATGACAAAGAAAAACTTTAATTCTATAGAAGATTTCAAGGGAAAAATGAGCCAACTGGCCAGTGATAATCCAGCAGCGTACGAACGGGTTCAGTTTATGAGATATTTCAGGAGTTATAAAGTTCAGAAATAAAACTTTCCCATAAATAGATGGAAATAAATACCTTGCAATGCGAAATTCAAAGGGTTCGGGATAAAAAATTGTATAAAATCCAGTTTAAATCATTCTTTGTCTTAATTTCTTAATCTCGTCCTGCAATTTTGAGATAAGCTTTTCCTGTTCAGATTCCCTGGATTTAAGGCTTGTAAAATCACTTACTATACAAAATATTTTAGAAAATTTTCCGTCTTCATCATAAAACGGAGTAAAAGTTTCGTAAAACCAATGCGACTCATTATTAATAACGTATTCATTGATTTTCCTGTAAACATGCCCTGAAAGTAAATTAGGAATAAAGTTCTGAATGTCAGCTTCCTTGGCAATTTCTTCAGTCATAAGGTCATCGAGTTTTTTACCTTTTAATTCATTAAAAGTTAGTCCTGCCATTTTCAGGTACCTGTCGTTTGCTTCAATAAATTCACCATTAATTGATAATGAATACGTTCCAATAGAATTTTGAACGGCTACGTCAATATTTTTAAATTCAATTTTAATTTTGTCAATGGCTGTGTTTTGTTCTTCATTGGCTTTTCGTAACGAAGATATTTCGGATTTGAACTGGTTAATCAAAGATCTGGTCTGTTCTTTATCTCTTTCTTCCTGGGCTTTAAGTTCAACAATTGATTTTTGCATTTCTTCAATTTGTTTCCGGGTCTCTTCTTCTTGTTTTGAAAGTCTTTCCGACTTTTCATTCGATTCCTGGAGCAATTTTGAAGTATGAATATTTATTTTAGCACTCGAAATGGTAGAGGCAATGCTTTCGCCTATTTTTTCAACGAATTCTATTTGGTAAGATTCAAAAGTATTAAATGATGCAAGTTCTACAACACCATACACCTCCTGGTTTAATTTTAGGGGTACAATAAGTAAACTTTTAGGGTCGTCGTTCCCCATTCCTGAAGAAATATGAATGTAATCCTTAGGAATTTCAGTCATGAAAATGGTTTCATTCTCAAGCACACACTGTCCGACCAGGGTTTGTCCAATTTCAATTCTTTTTTCTACATATTTTCTTCTGTCGTAAGCATAATAGGCAATTAATTCAAGATAAGTATCTTCCTTATTGTCATCATTAATAATAAAAAGCCCGCCAACACTGGCGTCCAGGTATCGAACCAGCCTGGTTAATATTTGGTTGGTAAGTTCTTCAAGGCTGTCTTTGCTTTCGCGGAGCATTTCACCGAATTCAGCCAAACCCTGTGAGGTCCAGCTACGCTGAAAGTTCTCAATTCTCCTCATTTCAGCATCTTCCGAAGCTTTTTTAAGGTTTTCCCTCATCAGCAACAAAGCATTTCCCAATTCATCATTTGGGCCAAGCGGGGTAAACTGGCTTTCGTAGTTTCCTTTTCCAATTTCTTTCGAAAAAAGTGAGATTTTCCATAATCCTGAAATCAGGTTATTAAGCGCTTTTCCCATTTCTCCAATCTCATCCGATTGTGCTTTAACTTGCTTATCAGGAAGTTCGCCCTGGCTCATTTCTAAAAGTACTTTTCTGAGCTGGTTGATGGGATTTACAAGAGTGGTGGTGAGAATAAATCCCACTATTAAAATTGTGAAAAACAGAATAACGCCGGTCCAGATGATAAGGTTTCGGAATTTGTTGAATGCCGTGGACATTCTTATGTTTTCTTCCAGCATCCTGGAATCGAATTTACTGCTTAACTCGTTAAGTTTTATTAAGATGCGATCGGTCAATTTCATAACCAAACCGGTTTCTTCAACTTTTGCATCGGCATCCCACCTTGTGGTTGCAATATCGTAATCACTGGTAGTGGCCAGTTGTTTCATTATTTTCTTATGCTCAACAAACAATTGGTCAGTTGTTGAAAAAACGGAATCAATTTTTATTTTATCTTTCAATTCCCACTGTGCACTTAGTTTTTTCAGTGAGTCTCTTAGTTGTATATATTTTTTATTGTGTAAATTTATAAGTTGTAATTTGTAGGCGGTACTATCATTTCGTTCAGCAACCCAGTTTTTAATTAGCATTTTAGATTCAGTCATCATTATAGAAAGCTCATCGACCAATTCGGCGGATGGTTGGTAAAGCTTATTAATTTCGGTACTAATTCTAAGGTTTAATTGTAGGGTTGACCAAGTGAAAATACTTGTTAAAAGCACAAATACCATAAGTATTCCAATGCCGATACCAATTTTATTCGCAATTGTAAATCGAAACTTCATCTGCCTTTTATTTTTCTAACATAGAAGCCAACTGTTCGCCAACGTTAAAACTCAGTTTACAGCTGGTAAATTAAATTCCAAAAATTACTTACAACAAACAAGCCAAATTGAGGATAACCTTGTTCAAATTATTCCCATTGAATTGTTAATCAGGTAAAAATAAACTATTTTTTATGATTTAATATAAATTTAGTAAAAAATAATTTACTTTTTTCTATCTGGAACATTTTTAAGTGTAGCCAGCAGGAACTTGTAGAACTTCTCTACGCTCTTGATATTAACCTTTTCACTGGGCGTATGTGCATTTTTTATCGTAGGGCCTATAGAAATCATATCCAGTTGAGGATAAACTGAAAATATAACGCCACATTCAAGTCCAGCATGAATTACTTTAACCACAGGCATTCTGCCAAAAGTTTCTTCGTATACTTCTTTCATAATTTTGAGTATTATCGAATCGTGATTCGGCTTCCATCCTGGCGAATTTCCTGTTTTATAAATTTTTGCGCCATATTTTATAAATAATTCTTCTATCTGGTTGATTAAGTTTGCTTTGGCCGATTCTGATAAACTTCTGTGAAAGAAATTAACCTGAATTTCATTATTTTCAGATTTAATTGTAGCCATGTTGGTAGAGGTTTCAACTACACCTTTTAACTTTTTACTCATTTTAATCACCCCGTTTGGTGCAAGGTGAACTGCATTTAAAAAATTGTCAAGTGTTTCAAAATCAATAAAATTCTGCGGCATTTCACATTCTTCCAAGGTAATTGAAAATTCAGCTTCGTCTGTTAACGATTTTTTACAATAGTTTTCAATTTCCTTTACAAATTTTATAAGGTTTTCAAATTCATTTTCGGGTATGGCAATTATAGCTTCGGCTTCCGACGGAATAACATTTCTTAAAGTACCTCCGCTTATGGATGATACGATTAGCCCAAGGTGTTGGTTTGCATTTATTAAAATCCTGTTCAGCATTTTATTTGCGTTTCCTCTATTAAGATGGATATCAAGTCCGGAATGACCTCCTTTTAGGTTTTTTATACTAACTTTTTTAGCAATATAGCCGGCCGGAGAATTTGTATTCTGATAATTAAAAACAATTTTTGAATCCGCGCTACCCGCACAACCTACATATAATTTTCCTTCTTCTTCAGTATCCAGGTTAATCAGTATTTTGCCTTCAAGTAATTTAGGTTCAAGACCCAGGGCACCAATCATACCAATTTCTTCTGAAACTGTAAATAAGGCTTCAATGGGGCCATGTTCGATATGGCTGGATTCCAAAACTGAAAGTATCGCTGCCACCCCAATTCCATTATCAGCGCCTAAGGTAGTTTGTTTTGCCATCACCCATTGACCATCAATAAATGCATCAATACTGTCGGTTTCAAAATTATGTTTGCTTTCGGGAAATTTTTGACCTACCATATCCAAATGGGACTGAAGTATGACAACTTCCTTGTTTTCGTATCCAGTTGTGGCTGGTTTTCTTACAATTAGGTTCCCGGATTTATCTGTCTGAAATTCAAGGTTTTTTAAGCGTACAAGGTTAATTATATGGTCTGTGATTTTTTTCTCAAATTTCGATAGCCTTGGAATTTGAGTTAGTTGATAAAAGTTTAACCATAATTCTTCCGGTTTAAGGGACTTTATCTGTTTAATCATGTTTAAGAGGGTTTTAATTATTGCAAATTGATTGTTAAATTTAGGAAATTTTTTTCTATTTGAAAAAAGTATACATTAGTAATAAGAATTTAGGAAAATAGAACATTTAATGAATATTGGTATTCAATTTGTTCAGAAAAAAATAGTCAAAGTACTTTTATGGACACCATGGACGATGAGCTTGAAAAAATGTATAAATGGATTAAAAATACAATGAAGCCAAATATATGGTATCCTGTAAAAAGCGACAAGGCATTTGATTTGATTATGAGGCTTTTTAATGAAGGTTTAATCAGTTTTTGTGAGTTTGACGAATCCCAAACCCATATTCGTAAGATTGAAGATGAACTGTTTAACCAGATTTTATAATTTGTAGATTAAAATTTTATGAAAAAGATATTTATTTATTTTATTACGGTTATTTTAGTTTCTACCACTGCTTTTTCACAGGAAATTATTCCTCCCAGCGGAATAAAATGGTATAAAATCAACGAAGCATTTGAGTTGTCGAAAAAAGAACCTAAACCAATTATTGTATACGTTTATACAGATTGGTGCAGTTGGTGTAAATTTTTAATGAAAACGACCTTTGCAAACAATGCAATCTCAAATTACATAAATACCTATTTCTACCCCGTAAGATTTAATGCTGAAACTCTGGATACCATTCAACTGGATGGGATAAAATATGTAAACAGGAAAATAGGGGCTCAACCCGTTCATGATCTGGCCACCAAGTTGCTTGACGCAAAATTCACCTATCCTTCGCTTGTATTTTTCGACAGGCAAGGACGAAAAACCATAATACCCGGTTATAAGGAAGTTAAAGATATAGAACCCATTTTAATTTATTATGCTGAAAATGTTTATCAGAATGCTTCGCCAGATGACTTTATCATAAATTATATGTTTAGTTTTTCAGAAGCTTTTAAAAACGATCATTCCATTTTTAAAATTGACAATTCTCAAAAACCTGATACATTGGGAATTGTAAAATGGATAGGAACAGACAAACTTGCTGGGCTTCAGAAAAAAAACAAGAAACCCGTAATGGTTTATTTTTATACAGATTGGAGTGTGAGTAGCAAAGTAATGGATAAAACCACCTTTGGAAACCGTGAATTGGCCACAAGGTTGAATGAAAGATATTATTCGGTAAGAATAAACGCAGCTTCGCAGGAAAGTATAAGCTTTATGGGCAAAACATTTTCAGGAACAGGGCCAAACCAGCCGCATCAATTGACACAGGAATTACTGAAAGGAAACTTTCTTATGCCCGCCATTGTTTTTTACGATGAAAACAATGTTCAGCTATCGGTTTTAAATGGTTATTTGTTAAAGGATCAAATGATTAAACTTGAGGAATATTTCTACAACAAAATATATAAGAAACTTTCATTACAAGAATATATAAATAATAACCAATCCGGAAAACCTATGGCCAATTAATATTTACATTATCGGGTGAAAAGTATCATTTAGTTAATAAAATGACATCCATTGTGAATAAAAATTTAAAATTTAGTAGTTAAAATCAATTCACTTCATAGGATAATTATTATTTTTATACCCGTACTTTTTACGTTTAAGTATATATTCTGATTGAAATTAGTTTTTATATAAAAAAATATTCATAGATATAACGTTAAAGTAATTAGTAATATGCACATATCGAAAGGATGAAACAGGAAGTTTTTTTTATAACTGATTCTGAAGGAAATATCCTTTCAATTTCTGATGATGAATTTTATACCGGCAAATATTATTCTGTAAAACCCGGTAACGATTTTCGTATATCTTCTCTGATTGAAGAGAAATATTGCGAAAGAATTTTGAATTTTCTAAAATCGAAAACATCTGACGAACTGTTACTTAAAATACATTTACGAGAAATCAATCAAATTGCTTTGCTTAAAATCACGCCGCTATACAATTCATTTAAAAATTGCTATGCCTATCATTGTTTTATTACATTATCACTGTTTCAAACAGTTACTGGCGGCGAAATTTTAAATCAAATTCCACGGGGTATATTTCTTGCCCAAAAAAATGGGGAATTGCTAAATGTCAACGAAGGTTTCATTTTATTAATCGGATATCAATCGGGATTTGAATGGATAAGCAAGAACATATTTGAATTTTTACCAGATAAAAATGTAAGGTTGTTTATTAACGAACCCGGCTTGGTGAACCAAATTGACACACAAATGGTAAAAAAAGACGGTTCACTCATTTGGGTAAGGTTTTTTATTATGCAGATTCTCAATAACAATGCAGACGAAGAATTATTTCAAGGATACCTGGAAGACATATCCAGTCAGGTTTTACAACAAAAAATGATTGAAGAATCAGAAACAAAGCTAAAAGAACTAAACCGATCTAAGGATAAACTTTTTTCAATCATCTCTCACGATTTAAGGTCGCCTATTAATCAATTTGTTGGAGCTACCGAATTATTGCTGAATAAATTAGACGAATACGATAAGGAAATGATTCGTAATTTCCTTACTTTGCTTAATAGTGAAGCAATTCAAAGTGCACGGTTGCTTGAAAATTTATTACAATGGTCAAAAAGCCAGCGCGGACTAATTAAGTACGATCCACGACCTATTCAAATGCTGAATATTGTAAATGATTTGCTCCCGATTTATAAGCCAATGGCCACCGCAAAAAACATTTCTATTGAGATAAATATTTCTAAAAGTGTTTATGCTTATGCCGATAAAGAAATGATATCAACAATTTTAAGAAATCTTATTTCAAATGCTATTAAGTTTACGGGTAATAATGGGACGATAGAAATTTCTGCCAGGAAAAAAAATGAGCATGAATTTCCGTTTGATGAATACGTTGAATTTCAGGTAAAAGACAACGGAATTGGTATTTCAAAAGAAGTGATTCCAAAATTGTTTAACCTGATAAACAACACTTTTAGCCGTGAAACTTACGAGGATGTTGTTACAGGATTGGGCCTTATTTTATGCCGTGAATTTGTTGAAAAGCACAATGGTAAAATATGGGTGGAAAGTGAACCGGGCAAAGGGAGCACATTCTATTTCACAATTTATTGATTTTGTTTATTTTGCAATTCCCAACTCTTTAAAATCAAGACTTATTTTCAACCCTTTTTTCTTTATATTTTCTTCAGAATACTGAAATTTCCAGCTTCCTTCAGTTTTAACGAAAGAAACCCCTGCACCTTTAACTACCAAATCAGATTTTTCTGTTACAATCAGGGTTGGATTTGTTCCTAATTTGTTTAAAATTTGCTCCAGGTTTCCACTTTCAGCAATTCCTATAAAAAGAATATTGCAATTATCAATATTTACCATTTCAGCTTTCTGGATATCAAAGTCTTGTTTTCCCCCGGCTTTTCTATCCACGGTAAATTCTTTAAGTTCTTTTGCGAGTTCAGGATTACCAACAACTTTAATTACGAAATTTCCTGATTTATTTGGCCAGTCAATTAATTTAGTAAAGTTATAAATCATAAGGGCTTGAAATTTAACATCCTGGGCAAAAATTCCGTTAAATAACGGCATCAATAATAACAGTGTCAGGAAGAATTGAATCTTTTTCATTTATTTACGTTTTGTGCGAAAGGATTTATATTTTAAATGTAAACCATTTTATTTTACGGCCGGTAAATGTTAAAATATTTTAAACTTTGTTATAAAATATATTATTGTTTTTAGCTGAAATAATTAGGTTTGAATTCGGAATACCAAAATAAATAAATCAGGTAAGACGCACAGTGCAATCGGATTATAAATTTTAATTGCACTGTTTTCATTTTATGAACCTTATTTTAAACTTAATAAAAAACCATCAATATTTCTCTTAATTCTCTCTGTTACCGCTGATAAATCTTCTTTTATAAATACAGAACCAGTAATTTTTTCAAACAACTCAATGTATCTTTGCGAAACCTCGAGCACAAAATCATAAGGAATTTCAGGCATTTTCTGACCTTCAAGTCCCTGGAAACCATTTTCCATCAACCATTCCCTGACAAATTCCTTTGAAAGTTGCTTCTGTGCTTCGCCTTTGGCTAGTTTTTCCTCGTATCCGTCTGCATAGAAATATCTTGAAGAATCTGGCGTGTGGATTTCATCTATTAAATAGATTTTATCTTTGTACCGGCCAAATTCATATTTGGTATCCACAAGTATCAGCCCCATTTTTGATGCCATTTCAGTACCCCTGTTAAACAAAGCCATGGCATATTCCTCCAGCATTTTGTATTCTTTCTCCGATACAAGGCCATTTGAAATGATTTCTTCGCGTGAAATATCTTCATCGTGTTTGCCCTGTTCAGCTTTGGTTGTTGGCGTAATAATGGGTTTATCAAATTTTTGGTGCTCTACCATTCCGTCAGGAATTTTCACACCGCAGATTTCTCTAATCCCTTTTTTATAAGTTCGCCAAGAACTTCCTGTTAAATAGCCTCTTACAATCATCTCCACAGGAAAAGGTTCACATTTTACACCCACAGTTACCATTGGATCAGGGGTGGAAATTTTCCAATTTGGTACAATATCCGATGTTGCATCAAGAAACCTGGCTGCAATCTGGTTAAGAACCTGTCCTTTATATGGAATACCTGCCGGAAGTACATGGTCAAATGCTGATATCTTATCTGTCACAATCATTATCAACAATTCATCATTTATATTATATACATCACGCACTTTTCCTCTGTATATTGAGCGCTGGTTTGGAAAATTATAATTTGTCTGCAATACTACATTCTTCATAATGTTCTCAAATTAATTGAAAATTAGGATTTTATTATTTTAAAAATCGTACATTTAATCCGGTGTAAAATTAAAAAAAATTGCCGGCTGAAACTTAAATAAACAATAACTTTTGTTTGGTAAATCCAGAACTTACCTTTTTAAGGCCAGGTTTCGATAATGAAAATTTACTTAATCATTTAAAAAGGTTTTCTTTACAATATATATTTATTAAATTAGTGGTCAAAAAAAAAGAGAGAAGCAATAATTACCGACCATATTTTATTTCAACCTTAAATTAAGGAATAATGAAAAGCTTAGTTAATTTTTTTACACCCCAAAAATCGATGAGTCTTTTTGAAGAACAAAAAACAAAGGCATTCATTGTACTTAGTCTGGTTGGAATTTTGTTGGCTCTTTTAACTTTTTTACAAACATTATTTACAAGTTCTTCGAATAATGCTATAACAATCATTTCTGTTGCATCCCTTTCTTCTTTTTTAGTACTATCCCTATTCCTAAACAAAAACTATGGTTTAAAAATAGCTGGAAACGCTTTTTCAACAGGCATAACCGTTTTGCTGCTTATATCAATGAACATCCTAAAAGCTGAAATTACTGTACTTTATAAGTTTACCCAGGGGTTTTACATGATTTTATCTTTGGTTGCCGTAGGTGTATTATTTTCGTCCCGTAAGATTGTAGTTATTAATTCAGTACTTGTATTTGCTTCAACACTCAGGATTTATTTTTATGCCGTAGAACAGAAACCTGAAATGAAAGAAATTTTTAGTGCTGCAATATTTAACCATAGCATTTCACTTGTCGTTATTACAGTAGTAGTATATTATGCAATTGCTTTTGCCGAAAATGCTATTAATTCAGCTGAAAAAGAAGCAGTTTCATCACGTGATAAAAATTCGAAATTAACAGAGGCAATAAACCTGATTAAAGGAACTTCAACCGTACTCGAAAACTTATCGGATGAAATAAACGATTTGGCCAGGACCCTTACCACTGGAGCTAATGAGCAGGCCGCTAATGTTGAAGAAATTTCTGCTACAGTGGAAGAAATTACCAGTACCATTGTTCAGAATTCCGAAGATGCCAATATTGCAGCAAAAACAGTTGAAAATACTGCCGAAGTGGTGAAAAAAAGCGACAAAGCCGTCGAAAAAACACTGTCTGCAATACAAGCAGTAAGTTCAAAGATTGATCTGATTAACGAAATAGCGCGAAAAACAAATATCTTAGCGATAAATGCAGCAATAGAGGCAGCAAGGGCAGGCGATGCAGGAAGAGGTTTCTCTGTTGTGGCCAATGAAGTTAAAAAACTTGCCGATGAAAGTGCAGTTGGTTCTAAAGAAATAATTGAATTAATTGATTCAACCATTGTAGTTTCTGATGAAGCTGGTAAAATGAACCGGATTATTTCATCCGATGTTGAAAAAATTGAAAAAGTTGTCGGAAAGGTTTCTTATTCCTCGCTCGAAATGAAAAACAGTATGGAGCAGATTAACAGTGCAGTGTATCAGATAAACGAAGGGGCACAACAAAATGCAAATATTTCAGAAAGAATTCTTGCCCTTATTGGCGAAATGCACAATTATGCCCAAAAGATGAATGAACTGGTTGCCAAGAATTAAAGCATTAAAAAAAAGTAAGGAATAATAATTTGATATCCCTGGTACAAAATATTAAAAAATATTTCAAGCCGAAAAATCGGTTAACCGAGCATGAAATTAAAAAAGGAAATGCATTTCTTATTTTAAATTTCTCTCTGATAATTCTGGTTTTTTTTCTGTTCATCTTTAATTTGATTACCAATTATGGCGATATTCCGCTTAACAACTGGGCAAGTTTAGTTCTGTTGATTATTTTTATTTGTAGCCTTGCCGCATATAAATTGAAAGGAATTAAATGGGCCGGGAATTTTCAATCCTTAACTCTTACTTTTTCAGTCTCTATTTTTGTTAATATTATTAATCCTAATGGAGATATTTTTTATAAGTACATGCAGGGTTTTTATGCTGGTTTTGGCATAATGGCCATTGGGTTATTATTTGCTTCTGGCAGAATACTTTTATTAAATACATTGTTTATATTATTATCATCATTACATGTATATTTTTCTTCAATTAAATATTATCCTGAGAATCAAAATCTGTTTAGTTCAGCCATAATTTATTATATAATCATCTTAATAGGAAGTTTTATAATTTATTATTTTGATGTAAAATTTGCCGAAGAAGCCATTCATATGGCGAGAGAAGATGCAAGGATTAAGGAACTTCAAAACCAGGAATTAATCTCAAGGGAAGAGGAAATAAGGGCTGCGAATGAAGAATTAAGGGCAACTACAGATGCCCTGAGCCAAATGAATGAGGAACTTATCTATGCAAACAAAAAAGCAGAAGAGAGCAGCAGGCTAAAATCCGTTTTTCTTACCAATATTTCGCATGAAATCCGAACCCCGATGAATGGAATTGTAGGGTTTGCAAGAATGCTTGATGACAGAGATCTTCCCGATCATACCAAGTCGTACTATATAGATATTGTAATAAAAAGCAGTGAACAATTACTTAAAATAATTGACGATACACTGGAAATCTCAAAACTTGTTTCAAAAAAACAAACCATTGATTATGGAGAGGTAAATATAGGAGAAATAATAGACAGGCTTTTAAAAATGTTTACAAAGCAAGCTGGAATAAAAGGGATAGAATTATTTTCAGAAAATAAGCTGAATAAATGGGATTCTTATTGTGTAACCGATGAAGAAAGACTTTTCAGGATTTTGTACAATCTTGTTGACAATTCTGTTAAATTTACCCATAGTGGTTTTATTAAAATTGCAGTAGAACTTAAAAATGACTATTACGAATTTCTTGTACAGGATACCGGAATTGGATTTGACCAGCATAATTCTTTTAATATATTCGACAGTTTTGTCCAGGCTGATGAAAAGATAGCGGTTGATTATGGAGGATTGGGCGTGGGGCTGGCAATTGTAAAAGAAAGTGTTGAACTGTTAGACGGCGAATTATTTCATAATTCAGAGATAAACAAAGGCACCAGTTTTTATTTCAGAATACCCTATAAACCAAGTTCAAAGCAAGTTATCAGTCCATCCGATATTATTACAAAATCCATAGTTCCTGAAGTAAAAGGAGATCACAAAGTTTTAATAGCCGAGGATGAAGAATATAATTTTCTTTTCTTCAATGAAATAATAAAGAAAATGAACATGGGAATTCATCTGTTTAGGGCTAAGAACGGAAAAGAAGCATTGGAAATGGTAAGAGCAATACCAGAATTAGATCTTGTTTTAATGGATATAAAAATGCCGGTGATGAATGGGATAGAGGCAACCCGTGAGATTAAAAATATATATCCGGACTTACCTGTTATTGCGCAAAGCGCCTACACTTCAGAAATTGAGAAAAAAATGGCCCATGATGCCGGATGCAACGGGTTTATAAGTAAACCCATAAACGTGGAGGAATTCAGACAAATTCTTGTTCAATACCTGGCTGAAAAAGGCGAAGAACAAGTTTTTTAATATCTAATTGAGATAGATCAAAGTGTATAAAGAAATAAAGAGAAATAAGAAATGAAGACCTTAATCTATTAAATAAAAATCAATGAATGTAAATGAGAGTTTTAAGAATATAGATGAATACATCGCCTTATTTCATGGAGAAATTAAGGAAAAGTTAATTCTGATGAGGGAAACAATAAAAAAAGCAGCTCCACAGGCCACTGAAACAATTAGTTATCAAATACCAACATTTAAACTGAAAAAAAATCTTGTGCATTTTGCGGCATACAATAATCATATTGGATTTTATCCAACCCCTTCGGCCATAGCTAAGTATAAAGAAGAGATTGCTAATTACAAGTGGGCCAAAGGCTCGGTACAATTTCCTGTTGATAAGCCATTACCATTGGAATTAGTAGAAAAAATGGTCAGATTCAGGGTTGCAGAAGAAAATTCCAGATCGAAATGATTTTGCTGTAATTTCTAAAAAAGCAGATGAATATATTACTCACCGGTGCAACAGGATATATCGGAAAAAGATTGCTTCCTGTATTGGTTAATAAGGGACATAAGGTATATTGTGTTGTTCGTGATAGAAACAGGTTTAATCCCGGGCAAGGCATTGTTGATAAAATTGAGATAGTAGAAACGGATTTTTTATACAGATCGGATATAAAGAAACTTCCTCATAATATAGATGCAGCATATTATCTTATCCATTCCCTGCTGTCCTCAAAATCAGATTTTTTAATTCAGGAAAAGCAAACGGCAATTAATTTTAGAGAATATATTGAAAAAAACAATGTTAAAAGGGCCATTTACCTGGGTGGGATTTATAATGACAATAACCTTTCAAAACATTTAAGTTCAAGGCAAAATGTAGAGAGAATTCTTTGTGGAAGCAATGTTCCGGTCACCGTACTCAGGGCTGGAATAATTGTAGGCTCAGGAAGTGCATCTTTCGAAATAATCAGGGATTTGGTAGAGCGTGTTCCAATTATGTTCACGCCGAAAAAAATCAATACACGCACGCAACCAATTGCTATAAGAAACGTAATTGATTATCTTGTTGGTTGTATTGAAAACCAGTCAACCTCAGGTAAAATTTTTGAAATAGGAGGACCTGATATCCTGACCTATAAGGATATGCTTAAAATTTTTGCCCAGGAACGCCAGTATACCAGGTTCTTTTTCTCGGTTCCATTTCTGCCCGTAAGTTTAACTTCTTATTGGTTGTACTTTATCACCTCTACGCCCTACAGATTGGTTCATAATCTTTTAGAGAGTCTAAAAAACGAAATAATAGTTCAAAATAATGATATCCGGAAATACATAACCACAGAATTAATAGATTACAGGCAGGCTATAAGGTTGGCCTTTGACAAAATACAACAAAACATGGTCATTTCAAGTTGGAAAGATGCATTGGCATCAAGCCGGAATGGGGATGATCTTTCATTATTTATTGAAGTGCCAGTTTTTGGATGTTATGCTGACAAGAGGGAGAAAAGTTTTAGCCGGCCTACCGAAGAAGTTTTGACAAATATCTGGAACATAGGCGGTAAACATGGCTGGTACAGCCCGCAGTGGCTCTGGGAAATCAGGGGTTTCCTGTCAAAGCTGGGAGGAGGTGTTGGCTTAAACAGGGGCAGGCGCGATTCCGAAGAACTTCATATGGGCGATGCCTTGGATTTCTGGAGGGTAATAGTTGCCGACAAGAATAAAATGCGGCTATTGCTTTATGCTGAAATGAGCCTGCCCGGCGAAGCATGGTTAGAATTAAAAATTAATACCGGCCAGCCAAATATTTTAATACTCACAGCTACATTCAGGCCAAAGGGAATTTTAGGAAGGTTCTATTGGTTTTCAGTATTGCCCTTTCATAGTTTAATATTTGGAAGGATGCTGAACAACATGGTTAAATTATGATCAAGTTGTAAAAATCTGTTATTGAACACGTATTCATCCTTTTTTTAGTTCAGATAAAATAAATTTCATAAATTGGTTTATCTTTACAAGCCGAAAAAATGAATCTTTGATATATTTCTGATCCATATCAATTTAACCCGCGAAATCAGGAAGGTTCAAAGAGTCAATATCATAACAAGTTAATAGTCAATTTAAACTAAAAGGAGAATTAAAAAATGGAAATTATTGGAGTTAGAGCTTTAGAGATTCTTGACTCAAGGGGAAATCCAACCATAGAAGTTGAAGTTACCCTCGATTGTGGAATTGTAGGCAGGGCAGCAGTTCCTTCCGGAGCATCAACAGGAGAGAATGAAGCACTTGAATTGCGCGATGGAGATAAAAAAAGATACCTTGGAAAGGGTGTTTTAAAAGCTGTTTCAAATGTAAATGATAAAATTGCACCTGAATTAATTGGCATGCCGGTTACAGACCAGGTAGGCATTGATAAATTAATGCTCAAGCTCGACGGGACAAAATCCAAAAGCAACCTGGGCGCAAATGCAATTCTTGGAGTATCTCTTGCCTGTGCAAAAGCCGCTGCTGAATATGTTGGTTTGCCGCTTTATCGTTATATTGGTGGCGTTAACGCAGTTACACTTCCTGTTCCTATGATGAATATTATTAACGGGGGTTCACATTCCGATGCGCCTATTGCATTCCAGGAATTTATGATTCGTCCTGTGGGAGCGCCAAGTTTTAAAGAAGCGATGCGCATGGGTGCCGAAGTTTTCCATAGTCTTAAAAAAGTACTCCACGAACGTGGTTTGAGCACAGCAGTTGGTGACGAAGGTGGTTTTGCACCTGCACTTAACGGAACAGAGGATGCTCTGGAATCAATTCTTAAAGCAATTACCAATGCTGGTTATGTAGCAGGAAAAGATATTACTATTGGTCTGGACTGTGCTGCATCGGAATTTTACGAAAATGGCATTTACAATTATGCAAAATTTGAAGGCGAAAAAGGAGCAAAACGAACCAGCGCACAGCAGGTTGATTATATCGCCGAGCTGGTTTCGAAATATCCAATTGATTCAGTTGAAGATGGAATGGATCAAAACGACTGGGCAGGATGGAAGCTCTTGACAGACAAATTGGGCAAAAAATGCCAGTTGGTTGGAGACGACTTGTTTGTAACCAATGTTGAGTATTTGTCACGTGGGATTAAAGAGGGAAGTGCCAACTCCATTTTAATAAAAGTAAACCAGATTGGTACTTTAACCGAAACGCTGAATGCTATAGAAATGGCTCATCGGGCAGGTTATACAACTGTTACTTCACATCGTAGTGGCGAAACAGAAGATTCTACCATTGCAGATATTGCCGTAGCTACAAATTCAGGTCAGATTAAAACCGGTTCATTAAGTCGTTCCGACAGAATGGCCAAATACAACCAGTTGCTAAGAATAGAAGCAGAATTAGGAGATTTGGCAATTTATGGCTATAAAAAATAAAGAATTTGTTAAGTTTTTAAAAACCCGGGAAACCGGGTTTTTTTGTCCCTATAAAATGAAAACTGCCCGCGGGAGCGGGCAGCCTCAAACCTAAACCTAACCTAAACCTGTTATGAAAAAAATCTTGTGTGTTTGTTTATGGTACAAAAATATATCATCGTACCGTTAAGCATACTTAACGAAAGTTAATCATTGTTAAACTTTTAACAGAAAATAAAAATTTAGAATGAGGTAGTACTTAATGATAAAAAAGTTGCCCGACCAGGATTCGAACCTAGACAACCAGAGTCAGAGTCTGGAGTACTAGCCATTATACTATCGGGCAATAAGGTTTTTAGAAGTCTGCTAACTTAATGGAAAATTTTTCCTTGAGATTTCATGGCAAATGTAAATTTTCTTAATGTTTTTTCAAAAATTAGTTTAAGAACAATTTTTATCAGAAAATTCTATTCAGGGCATCAGTTTTTTGTTTCCAATAAATGGGGAATACTTCCATATTCCAACACTGAAAATTTGTTGTTATCAATCTCAACTATGCTTACACTGGTTTGCTTTAACATTTTTTCCCAAAACCTTTCAAGCGGGCGATTTTCAATTTTATTTAAAATACTCATCAAAGCAGCAGCATGACTGACAATTAAAATTGTTTTGCCACTAAACTTTTCTATTATAGCAGAAAAAGCCTTAAATGTACGTAAAGTCAATGCTGTAAAAGATTCACACCCTTCAGAAATGAACAAATGTGGAGCTTTCCAGAAAGCATGATAAAGAAATGGATTCTCTTTTTGCATTTCATCGTACAGTTTTCCTTCCCATTTTCCCAAATTAATTTCCTGTAATTCCTTAATTATTATGATTTTATCTGGATCATGCCCACTTGCAATGGCTGCAGTATGAAAAGCCCTGTTCGAGGGACTTGAAAGCACAAAATCAAATTTTATTTTTTTTAAATATTCCTTCAGTAAATAAGCTTGTTCAATCCCTCTTTTTGTCAATGGTGAGTCGCCGCTTCCCTGGTATCTTCTTTCTGTATTCCACTCGGTTTCTCCATGCCTGACAAGATATATTGTTGTTTTCATTTTAAATTATTAATCGAACAAATCTATAAATAAAATGTTTATAAATTAATCCAATCATTTTATCACTTTTGTAACAGAAGCAACAAATCAAATCTGTTTTTGTATGATATCTTATTTCAGTCATTCTGGTGTTTTTACTTTACAATTGCAGCAACAATTATTTACCTCAATTGAAGATGCCTGGGATTTTTTTTCCAATCCACGAAACCTTAATGTATTAACACCTGAAAATCTGAAATTTGCAATAACTTCACCTTCCATTCCAAGTATTTATGTGGGGCAAATAATTACCTATAGGATTGAGATTTTAAAGGGAATAAGAACGAACTGGATTACTGAAATTACACATGTGGTTAATGGTCATTATTTTGTAGATGAACAAAGATTTGGACCCTATAAATTCTGGCACCACGAACATTTTTTTGAAAAAAATGAAAATGGTGTTTTAATGACAGACCGGGTTACTTATAAATTACCATTTGGAATAATTGGTAAACTGACCAACAGTTTGTTTGTTAAGAAACAATTGTTTCGTATTTTTAACTACAGATTTTTACAATTGAATAAAATTTTTAACAAGACAGAATGAACTGGATATTAACGATTTTAGTAGTATTGATCACATTTTGTGTGATGGAAGGAGTAGCCTGGCTGGCCCATAAGTACCTGATGCATGGATTTTTATGGTTTTTGCACGAAGATCATCATTTACCAACTTTTAAAAAAACAGGCGGTTTTTTTGAGAAGAACGACTGGTTTTTTGTAATTTTTGCCTTTCCCTCGATGATTCTATATATTACAGGTGCAATCTTTGCAAATCCTTATTTATTTGCTTCTGCAATAGGTATTACTTTATATGGCTTTGCTTATTTTGTTTTTCACGAAGTTGTATTTCATGAACGTCTCCTTTGGTTCAGCAAGTGGAGGAATACATATATAAGAGCGTTGCGCAGGGCACATGGCGCCCATCACAAGCACCACGTCAGGGAAAACGGGGAATGTTTTGGATTACTTTATTTTCCTTTTAAATACTTAAAAACAGAAATGGATAGAAGCAAAAATATTCAAAAATAAAAACCGGATTCAAATTTAAAAGCCAGTTCATAAATCAACCTGTTCAATTAATTTCAGATTTATTAGGAACCTGGCTTAAAATTTTGTTTAATAAACCGATTATTTCTCAAATTCTATAAAAAATTCCGAACCATAACTATCATCTTCGGGCTTTAGGCTTTTAACGAAAAAACGTGCTTTTTTACCCAGCTTTAAGCAGGTGTTTTTTTCTTTAATATCTTCAGTTGTATTAAGTGGTTGAAGCGAAGGGTACCAAAGGTTATAGCCCGGTTTTTGATAAACCAGCTGGGGCTTTGTCCATTCCTGGCTATGAAATCCTTCTCCTAAATCCTTATTTTTGTTATAAGAGATAAAAACCTCACTTCCCTGCCACGACTTTCCAACTACTTTTCCCATCATCATTACCCAACAATTAAGGTAAGTATTCCAGCTCACTGAGGGCCCCCAGTGGAATCCTCCATCAGGCGAAGAGGCAGGGCCACCACCTTCTGCAATAGGAATTTGCAGCGAACTTACTGGCTTTCCAATTCCGTTATAGGGAGCGTTAAATCCTTTTCCATCCCATCTTTTGGCGTTTCCTTCCGGATGGTCTAAATCTTTAATGGCAATTCGCGCCACGCTTATGCATTGGCCTTCCCATTCATTTTGCCGGTTGTAGGTTTGTTCATTGTAAACACCCGGATAACCATATTCACCATAAAATAAATAAAGGTAATCGCCACTAGCAACTGCAGATGGATCGCCTACTCCACCGGCAAAGGTATTGGAAGTGTTGTGTGGTTTTAGAATAAGTCGTGGATTTAAATCTTCGATAAAAATGCCCTTGTTTTGCCAACTTTTACCCCCATCTGTCGATTTCATTATACCAATTCTGCAAACTGCTGCCGGGCTTTGTGGTCCTTTCAACCCTTGTGGCCAGTTTTGGTTTTTGTACCCTAGTCCGGTTTTTTCATCATAAGGTAAGGTTTCAGGGTAGTTTTCGTTGTGATATACTGCATAAAGGGTTTTACCGGTTTTGTCGCCCTCGAATTGGGATACAGTTTCGAACCAAACAGCACCATGCAGTCCAACCTGACCAACCGGTACATTTAATGGCATTATTGGGTTATGAAAATTCTCTGCATTACTTTTAAACACTTCTTCTGCATTTAACCCGTCGGCATATTTCAGGTCAAGGGCATCTCCCCAAAGGGGATCTTCGCCATATTTCCCGGGAAATATCCTGAAAGTATCTCCAATCCAAACTTCGGCCATATTGCAATCGACAAACGAATTAAATGTAATTTTTTCGGCAGGTATAAGCCTGAACCTTGGATTAAAAACCTGTTCTTTTTCACGGCTTTGGCAAGATAATAATAGCAACCAGAACAGACAGACAAGTTTTACAATTGATAGGGGACGAACAATTTTCATATTTTGTATTTGAATTAAGTGATATCTAGCCCGAAGATATTGATTTTTTGGCTAAAAAAATTAAACAATACATAAAAAACAGAAATACTAATCCGGACAAGTAGCATTTTTATATTTAAAAAAGAGTTATCGGAATGAGAATTCCAAATTATCTATAACAAGTCTTTCAGGTTCAATCAATAAAGTGCCGGATATTTCAAACCCTCGTACGAACTGATTATCAGCTTTACCGAACCTAAAAAAAGTTCGGCTTCGGCCATAACAGGCAGTTGGTTTTTGTCGTCGGTAAACCATGCGGTGAATTTATCCTTCCCGCCTTTAAACATTTCTGTAGTAGCAATTGAAGGTTTAATTTTATAGCAGTTTACTTTTTTATCATTGTTCATTTTTACCAGCTCTTTCCCTGCATAAGTTATTTCGAGTTTGTTTATTTTATCGCCAAGAATGGCGGAATAAGGTATTTTTTGATTCGAAGAATAGGCCTGATAATTCAGATTTCGAATGTAATAAATGGATGTAATAAGGTCGAAAATACAGCGGTTAACGGGAATGGAATCGAACTTTTTAGGTTTGCCCCTGCTATCAATCCAGGCATAAATTAAATTTTTATGTTGGTTGTAAATATATTTTATATCGCTTTTATGTTTTCCTTCGGTCAGGTTTTGGTTGTACTCATAAGGAATAATACTGTCGTAATTTAGTACAACACTATATTTGTCGTCTACATGCATTAACCAGTCATATTTTGGTCTTGTTTTCCAAATGCTTGACAATTTCAGGCAATTGCGGCCCATGTAACTAATTGTTGAAACAGAGAATTCAATATCTGCTACTTCGAGCCAGATAAACTGGAGATTGTAATATACTTTATATTTTAATTTTTCGCCCGAAATAAATGTGGTATTTTTTATATGACATTGACCAAATACGTTGTAAGTAAAAAGGAATAATACTATTGTTGCCAGTAACTTTCTCATCTTCAAGTGAAAGGATTTAATCTTATGTGTAATAACTGCTTTCCGAAAGTATAAAAATAATTTGAAGCATTAATTCTGGCAAAATGCATATTTATATTGTATTTGTGAATAAAAGAAAGTATGCGAATGCAATTTTTTCCCATTTCCACTCATTCATTTTGGTACAGAAATTTTCTTTTTGTTTATAAACGCTTTATAGCTTTTAACTTACGGGTTCAATTAAAGATGTGAAAATGAAAATTCCGACCCGCTAATACTTTCCAGGATATTTTAAACCTTTATAAGAATTTAAAACAACTTTTACTGATCCAATAAAAAGTTCGGCTTCGGCCATAATCGGAACCTGGTTTTTATCGCAACTAAACCAAGCGGTAAATTTGTCATTTCCACCTTTAAATATTTCCGTTTCTAAAATCGAAGGCCGGATTTTAAAACATGGAATAGTTTTTTTGTTTTTGGTTAATTTGTCTTCCCTGCCTTCAAATAAAATATCAAGATTGTTAATTTCATCATTAAGGATAACTGAGTAAGAAATTACATGGTCAGGCTGGTAAGCAGAATAATTAATATTTCTGGCATAACATATTGTTGAAAGTATGTCAAACGTACAATTATTTATCGGAATTGAATCAAATTTCATTTTTTTATCTTTCACCTTTATCCAGGCATAAAGAAAATTTTCATTGTTGTGATAAATATATTTAACATGGCTTATGGATTTGTCCTGAATCACATTTTCGTTGTATTCGTAAACAATTAAGGTATCTTTGTTTATAATTGCCTCAAAACTATCGTTAACTTTTATTATCCGATTGTATTTCGATCTTGTTTTCCAGGTACTTGAAATTTTCAAACAAGATTTTCCATTGTAAACAATATTGCTTGTAGTTAGCTCAATATCAGCAATTTCAATCCAGATAAACTTTAAATTATAGTAAACTACATATTTCAATTTTTCACCCGAAGTAAAAGTGGTATTTTCAACCTGGCATTGCCCATTTGCATTAAAGTACAGATATAATAAAGCAATTAATGCAAAAACAATTCTGATTTTCATTTTAAATTGATAGCGGCCAGGTAAATATTTTAATTTCATCAGGATAATATCGCCGGAAGACGAAGGTTGCTAAAACATTTTAATCCTTTTGTTAATATGTAATCAATATTAATCTTGAGTTATAAAAGTTACGAAAAAAAGTTGAACTAATGAGAAGGCGTTAGCTTTATTTTTTTAAGTTTTCAGTATAAAATTCCTAAATTGTGAGCTTTAAATTATGATGTCCTAAATTAAATATCCTATTATGAAAATTTATTTAAAACCTTATTTTTTATTATTATTTCTGGTAAGTGATTTTTTAAGTTTTGCACAATCAGAAGAAATTCCACTACCAGAGCATCCCCGCCCGGATTTTATGCGCAATGAATGGTTAAACCTGAATGGCTGGTGGAAATTTAGTTTCGACAAAGCCGATGTTGGTGAAAGCGGGCAATGGTTTAAAAACGAAATGGGCTTTGACAAAAAAATCCTGGTGCCTTTTCCATGGGGTTCAAAATTTTCAGGTGTTGAAAATGAAGCCAATATTGGCTGGTATGCACGTGAAATTAAAATTCCTGAATACTGGACAGGTAAAAGAATTTTTATCGTATTTGGTGCAAGCGACTGGAAAACAACAGTTTGGTTAAATGGTGAAAAACTAGGTACCCATCAGGGAGGCTATACGCCTTTTGAATTTGAGATTTCAGCCGAAATAATAAAGGAAGGAAATCAGCATTTGGTGGTTAAAGTTGATGATACGCCACATCCATTTAAACTGGAAGGGAAGCAGGGCTACGGCGAAGCAAAAGGATTATGGCAGACAGTTTACCTCGAAACACGGGGAACATCGTACATTAAAACTTTACATATAAGTCCGGATATTGATAAATCAGAAGCCAGCTTTCATGTAGAACTTGATAAACCAATGATAGCTGACAGTAGAATAAAATTAGTTTTTTTGAACGGTGAACAGTCAAAATCCGGACATTTATTTGATGTTTCAAAAGGAAAAAGTGTTGCTGATTTTAAAGTAAAGATCGAAAACATGAAATTATGGGATTTGGACCATCCTTTTTTATATGATATTGAAGTTTCGTTGATTGATAATAATGCTGAAACAGATAAAGTAACCGGCTATTTTGGTATGCGGAAAATAAGCATTATGCAACTTCCGGGAACAGATTATCCGTATATTGCTTTGAACAACAAGCCCGTTTACCTGCAATTAACCCTCGATCAAAGTTATGATCCTGAAGGTTTTTATACTTTTCCGAGTGACGAATTTATGAAGAATGAAATTATCCGTTCGAAGCAGATTGGATTAAACGGAAACCGCATACATATTAAAGTTGAAATTCCCCGAAAACTTTATTGGGCTGATAAACTGGGCTTGTTAATTATGGCCGATGTTCCCAACTCCTGGGGCGAGCCCGATTCGTTACAGCAAAAAGAATGGGAATTTACCATGCGGGCTATGATAAAGCGCGATTTTAACCATCCGAGTATTTTTCAATGGGTTTTATGGAACGAAACCTGGGGACTTTTTTCGACAGTTGACAAGGAAAAGAAAAAGCGAGAATATACAAAAGCCACTCAGGAATGGGTACGCACTATGTATCATGAAGTTAAGAGGATTGATCCCACACGGTTGGTGGAGGACAATTCGCCCTGCAATTACGACCATGTGGAAACTGATGTAAATACCTGGCACGCCTATTTACCTGGTTACAGTTGGAAAGGTTTTCTCGATGATGCCGTTTCCAAAACTTATAAAGGTTCGGAATGGAACTTTATTGGCGGCAATAAACAGGGCAATCAGCCCATGTTCAACAGCGAGTGCGGAAATGTATGGGGTTACCAGGGAAGTACCGGCGATGTGGACTGGAGCTGGGATTACCATATTATGATGAATGAATTCAGGTTGCATCCTAAGGTTTGCGGTTGGTTGTACACCGAACACCATGATGTAATTAATGAATGGAACGGCTATTATAAATTCGACCGCTCCAACAAATTTACAGGTTTTGAAGAAATTGTGCCGGGAATGACCCTGAACGATTTGCACAGCCCTGTTTACCTGGCTACCTCAGGTGAACTTTGCCAAAAGGCTCAGGTAAACCAATTGATTGAAGTGCCCCTAACTGCCTCATTTTTAACAGATACTGATTATGGGAAAACACTTAATCTTAAAACAGAACTGGTATTATGGGACAATTTAGGGAATTATGAAAAAGTAAAAGAAAGTAGCATGGATATTCCCTTTAAAACGTGGAGCACAGATAAATTGCCGGTATTAAAAGTTCAAATGCCTGCAAAAGCAGGGCTGGCAGTGCTTAGGTTGGTTTTGTCCGATGTTTCTGGAAATGCATTGCATCATAATTTTGTTTGTTTCAGGGTACAGGTTAATGCCAAACAAGTTAATGGGAACAATCAAAAAAGTACCAGCATAAGTTTTACACCCAAAAGCTATACTTCATCGAACTGGAGCCTGGGAAAATCAGAAGTGCTAAATGGATTAAAAGTCAACGGGTTTGGTTCAGGATATTTTGAATACCAGGTTGAAATTCCTTCAAAATTGAATACCGACAAAGTAAAGGAAATTAACCTCAGGCTCGAAGCTTCTGCAAGGCAACTGTTTGGCAGGGACAAATCGGAGAAAGATAAGATAGAAGGAGATTATATGAGGGGCAAGGGAACTTTCGACAACAGTGCCAATCCAAATTCCTATCCCATGACCGATGAAACCAAAAATCCCAGTCGCTTGAAAATTATTGTGAACGGCGAAACTATCGGAGTATTTGATTTGGAAGACAATCCGGCTGATAGTCGCGGTATATTATCGTGGGCATCGCAGATAAAAAATGGAAAACTTGTAGAAGCCGGTTCATACGGCTATTTAATTAATGCTAGAATTCCGGTTGAGTTGCTTGCAAAAAACAAGGACAAAAAAATGACCATCCGATTCGAAGTGGATCAATCGTTACCAGGCGGACTTGCCATTTATGGAAAGGATTTTGGGCGTTATCCGTTGGACCCTGTTTTAATATTTGATCTGAAATAGAATAATTGAAATAGTTTTTTAAAGGTGTTTCGGTTTAGGACCGGGGCACCTTTATCTTTTTAGTAAAATGGTTGATTTATTGAAGCCTTCTGGATGAAATTTGAATTTCATTAAATTACAAACCTTTACTGCAAAAAGATTTGTATATTTGAATGATCTTAATGTTTATAGAGTAAATGACCACAAAGGAATATATTATAGGTACTATTAGGACACATAAAACTGAACTTTCAAAGTTTGGTATTCAAAATATTGGATTGTTTGGATCCTATGCACGAAATGAACAATCAAAAATAAGTGATATAGATATTTTGATTGATTTTGATGCTGATATGGAGAGTTTTGATAATTACATGGCAGTATATGACTATTTCGAGAGACTTTTTAAAAACGAAAAAGTTGAAATAATAACAAAAAATGGATTAAGTCCTTACATTGGACCAAGGATATTAAAGGAAGTTATTTATGTCTAAAAACCCAATAGAATATTTAAGACACATATACGATGAATGCAAATTCATTTTATCTGTAACAGGTGCTAGTTTCACAAGTGAAGATTTAATTAATGATGAGACTTTAAAGCCTGCTATTGTTAGGAGTTTAGAAATTATCTGAGAAGCAACTAAAAAAATACCTGCTGATTTTAAAGTTAAATGGTATTTAATCAACTGGAAAAATATGGCAGGAATGCGGGACAGGCTTATCCATGATTATATGGGAATTAATTATTCAATTGTTTGGGATGTAGTGCGGAATAAAATACCAGAACTTACGGAACAGATCGGTGAGGTATTAAATAATGAGGAGAAAAAATTTGCCAAATAATACACTTTAGAGTTTGGGACTGAAAAACTTTTTAGATTTTGTGATAAGATTCTTTTTCAGTTTTGACAAAAAGTTACATGATATTAAAATAAACTTCATTGGCTTAAATAAAATATGAAAAAAGCTTTTCAATTGATCCATTTTAAATTGACAATCATTGTTGGATAACTAATTTCGGTTCCGTATTTACAGCCTGGCAGATAGAAAAAAATGAAGCAATTAATAGTACTTTAAATGGAAAGTGGATTTGGGTTAAAAGCGGTGGAGGTTTTTTTGGGGGAACAGATACGCCCAGTCAACAGAAGAAACTCAGATCATTGAATTTATAGATGATTCTATTTATCAAGAAAATATTAATGGAGATTTAATTCTCAATACTACTTTTACAATTGCTACTATAAAAGGAACCTTACAGCCTTTAATTAAATATAAAAATATTCAAATTTTCTCGATAGTTGATCATATTGATGGAATTCACTTAATACTAATGGATTATTCTACCGATCCAGATGAAAGTGCCTATGTCAGTAAATTACAATCTTCTTCTATATCTAGATGCAAAGTTGCAAGTAAACAAAAGAATTGAGCTATAAGCGGGGCTTGGATTGACTTCAAAGGTTCCCTTTTTATTTATAATCTTTCTAAAAAACATAAGCCTTCTTTTTTTTTGAAATTAATTGCTAATTTTAAATTTGAATTTGGCAATTAACTGATTTTCTTAACCTTAACTATTACCAATGAATGATCAATCATGGCTATTGGTGGTTACAGCCATCAGCATTGGATTTTTCCATACTCTTTTAGGTCCCGACCATTATTTGCCATTTATTGTCATGAATAAATCCGGGAAATGGTCAATGCAAAAAACTTTTTGGGTAACCATACTTTCGGGGCTTGGACATGTTGGTAGTTCTGTTGTTATTGGATTTATTGGCATTGCTTTGGGAATTGCAATCAGCAAACTGCAACTTCTTGAAAGTGTTCGTGGAAGCATTGCAGCATGGCTTTTTATTGCTTTTGGTTTTTTCTATACCATTTGGGGTTTAAAACATGCTTTGAAAAGTAAAAAACACAGTCATTTCCATTATCATCCAGATGGGCAGGCGCATACACATCATCATTCTCACTTAAGCAATCATATACATGTCCATGATCACCACGAAAATAAAAACCTTACCCCATGGATAATATTTACCATTTTTGTATTAGGGCCCTGCGAGCCGTTAATTCCTATTTTAATGTATCCCGCAGTTAATCAGAGTTACGCTTTATTGATTTTTGTTACCCTTGCTTTTTCGCTGGTCACCATTATCACTATGACAGGTATTGTATTTTTAGGAATAAATGGATTAAATAAGTTGAGTCTGAAAAAATTGGAACGTTTCAGTCATGCCATTGCCGGGTTCACTATTCTTATGTCTGGTATTGCCATTGAATTTATGGGCTTGTAAAAATTTTTTACGTTAAACCCTGTTTTAGCCAGGTAATCCAATTGTCCATTCCCTGGTTGGTTTTGGCTGATAATTCAAAAAAGTGTATTTCCGGATTTACTTTTAATGCGGTTTTCTTTGCTTTTTCCATTGAAAAATCCACATAAGGCAGCAAATCAATTTTATTGATTATACAAACCTGTGCATTTAAAAAGGCAGTAGGGTATTTCTCCGGTTTATCATCGCCCTCAGTAACGCTCATCATTACAACTCTGAATTTTTCGCCCAAATCGAAAAGTGAAGGGCAAACCAGGTTGCCAATATTTTCAATAAAAAGAATAGAATTCTCTTTTACTTCCAATTGCTTAAATGCATGGTTAATCATCTGTGCATCAAGGTGGCAGCCGGTGCCGGTGTTTATCTGGATTACCGGGGTACCTGTGTTTTTTATCCTGTCCGCGTCGTTACTGGTTTGTTGATCACCTTCAATAACAAAAACAGGATTATTTTTAATAGTATGAATTGTTTTTTCGAGCAATAAAGTTTTACCTGAGCCGGGTGAACTTATAATATTAAGCGCAAGTATGTTTTTGGCTTCGAAATAACCCCTGTTTCTTTCAGCCAGGAGCTGGTTTTTTAATAGAATATCCTGTTCAACAGAAATTTTCTTAACGTGCTCGTGCTCATGCTGGTGCGAATGATCATGGGTGTGATTATGCTCATGATCATTATTATGATGGTGATGATGGTCATGATCATGCTGATGATCGTGATCAAGGTGAAGATGGAAACTGATATTTTCTGTTTCACCACATCCGCAGGTTGTACACATATTCTTTTCTCCTATGAATTAGTTTTCTATTTTTAACGATTTTACTCTTAGCTCCCTGCCGGTTAAAAGTTCATAGCCTGAATTTTTACAATATGGGCATGCGCTAAATAGATTTTCGGGTTCAAATGTCTTTTCACAATGCCTGCACCTGGCTTTGGCCTTAATTTCAGTAACAATAATCTCTGCGTTTTCTGAAATGGTATTTTTCGTTGCAACTTCAAGGGCAAAAACAAGCGAATCGCAAACAACTCCCGAAAGACTGCCCAATTCAATTTCAATTTCGGTCACTTCCCTCGCCTTTTCCTTTGCAGCATATTCCGAAACAATATCCAAAATGCTCATTGCTATTGATAATTCATGCATAATAATTATTTTGCCTGGCTGCTATGGCCAATTGTCCAAGGGCTAAACCTCCATCACCCGATGGAATTGATTTTTGGGAAAAGATTTCAACATTGGAATTCCGGGAAAACCTGTGCTCAAGCCTTTCTAAAATATACCTGTTCTGAAATACTCCTCCCGATAAAGCAACTTTTTTTAGCCCGGTTTCTTCCGAAATTCTGACCACTGTTTCAAATATACAATTAATTATGGTATTATGAAATTTGGCAGAAATAATTCCGGTATCTTCCTTGTTTTGAATATCCTTTACCATTTCATGCAACATGGGGCTAAATGAAATTTGTTTATCCAGAACAAATGAATAGGAATTGCTATTGTTTTCATTTATCACCGATTCGAGCCTCATTGGGGCTTCTGCATGGAATGACGATTTAATACAAAGGGAAGTTAGGGCAGCCACGGCATCAAATAACCTGCCTGCACCCGATGACAATGGGGAATTCAGCCTGTTTTCGAGCATTTTAATAACCATTTCAATTTTCTTGTTTTCAACCTGCTCTAAAAACGGGAGTTTTAAAGATAAGAATTTATTGCCATAATGTTTGTACAGCAGCGATAATGCAATTCTCCAGGGTTCTTCGTTCGATTTATCCCCACCAGGCAAAGGTAAATATTCAAAATGATATAATCTTTTGAATGATTTATAATTACAAATTATAAATTCGCTGCCCCAGATATGGCCATCGGTTCCCAGTCCGGTTCCATCAAAAGCCACGCCGATAACTTCTTCATCAAGCCCGTTTTCGGCCATGCACGAGGCTACATGTGCATGATGGTGCTGAACTTTTAAGAGCGGCAACGCGTTTTTTTGACTGAAATCTTCGGCAAATCTTGTTGAATAATAATCCGGATGCATATCAGCAACAACGCAAAAAGGCTCAATCCTGAATAACTTCAGAAATTTAGTGAACGTCTCCTGGTAGAATTCAAAAGTTTCAAGGTTTTTTAAATCGCCGATATGCTGACTCAGATAGGCTTTGTTTTCTTTTCCGACTGCGAAACAGTTACTTAGTTCGGCTCCTGTAGCCAATATACCATTAACACTAAAATTTAGATTAACAGGATTTGGTACATATCCCCTTGAGCGTCTTATAATTCTTGCTTTATTATTTATAATCCTGGCTACAGAATCATCAGTTCGGTTATAGATGTCTCTATTGTAAATCAAAATATTGTCAACCAAATCAGAAAACCTGTTCTTTGCCTCTTCATTTGAAATCACAATTGGTTCATCTGAAATATTGCCACTGGTTAAAACAAGGGCTGGGGTAGAAATTCTTTCAAAAAGCAGGTAATGTAAAGGCATATAAGGCAGAAAGGCACCTAAAGTACTAAGGTTGTTGCATACAGATGTGGCAATTCTTATCCGATCTTCCCGGGCAGGAGTTTTTAATTTTAAAAGAACAATTGGTCGCTGCCACGAAACCAGTTCCTCTTTTTCATCTGCATTAACATCAGCATATTTTTCTATGCAATCCAAATTACGGAACATTACCGCAAATGGTTTTCCGTCGCGCATTTTTATTTCTCTGAGTTTGTTTACTGCATTTTCATTAAAGGCATCACACATCAGGTTGAAACCACCTAAACCTTTAATTGCAATGGTTTTGCCCATTTTAATCTCATCAGCCAGCCTGGTAAGAATCTGTTCGAAATCACTGATTGTATCAGAACCTGAAATTAGCTGGTACGCAGGGCCACATTGGTTACACGCCACAGGTTGTGCATGGAAACGTCTGTTCATTATGTCTTCGTACTCGGTCCTGCAAAAATCGCACATTATAAAGGGTTGCATGGTGGTTTGATCCCTGTCGTAAGGTAAATCTTTGATAATGGTAAATCGGGGGCCGCAGTTGGTGCAGTTTGTAAACGGATATAATATCCTGTTTTGCTGATGTTTTATATCGTAAAGGCAATCCGGACAAACTGCAATATCAGGACTAATGCCTGTTATCTCATTGGTAAGATTTTCGCTGTTTTTAATGGTGAAATCCGGATAACCTAGGTTTTCGGATGTTTCAACAGTAATTGATTCTATAAAGGATGCAGGTGGGGCTAACAATTTTAAATCTTCCGAAAAACTTTTTAATCCTGGTTCTTCAGCTTCGGCATGGATAAACACCCCGTTATTCCTGTTTTCGACCCATCCCTTGATATTATGTTTATGGGCAAGTTTATATACAAATGGTCTGAATCCAACCCCTTGCACCAAACCTTTAATATGAATTTTTATTGCTGGTACTAAAAACATCGAAAATTACTTATTTCACTAAAATAGGTAAATCTGAAAGAAAAAGAAAATCACATCAAAAAATCTTTAATCAATTTTTTTAAATGAAAAAAAATGTTAAATTGGTCATCAATCACCAAATAAAGTAAGATATGTGCAGAGCCATTCCCGGTAAAATAGTATCAATAGATAATGCAAATCCCGAGTTAATTATGGCAAAGGTTAGTTTTGCAGGAATTCTAAAGGACATTTGTCTTAACTGGGTACCTGAATCAAAGGTGGGAGAATATGTTATTGCCCATGTTGGTTTTGCGCTAAATACAATAAATGAGCAGGATGCAGAAGATACACTGGAATTACTCAGACAAATGGGTGAAATTTGATAGCCTTAATAATGTTTTATGAGGTTTATTGACGAATACCGTAACAAGGATCTGGTTGAAAAGCTTTCAGCCAAAATAAAATCTGCAACTACAAAGGCATGGACGATTATGGAGGTTTGTGGCGGTCAAACGCATGCCATATTAAAATATAATTTATTTGAATACCTTCCTGATAAGGTTGAATTTATTCATGGGCCGGGTTGTCCGGTATGTGTTACTCCGATAGAATTAATAGACAAGGCCATTGCTATTTCCCTGCAAAAAAATGTTATTTTGACCTCCTATGGTGATATGCTGCGGGTTCCCGGTTCTGAAATGGATCTTTTTCAGGCCAGGGCAAAAGGTGCTGATGTAAGAATTGTTTTTTCGCCATTGGATGCTGTAAAGATTGCTGTTGAAAATCCTTTGAAAATGGTGGTTTTTTTTGCAGTCGGATTTGAAACAACAGCCCCGGCCAATGCCATGAGCCTGATAGAAGCCAGGCGAAGGAATCTGACCAACTTTTCATTATTGGCTGCTCATGTATTGGTTCCTCCGGCCATTGAAGCTGTATTGAATGCTGAGAATTCCCGCATACAGGGCTTTATTGCAGCCGGTCATGTTTGCACAGTAATGGGATATCAGCAATATATGCCTTTGGCTCAAAAATATAAAGTTCCTATTGTAGTTGGCGGATTTGAACCTGTCGATTTGATGCAGGCTGTGTATGAGCTCGTTCTGCAACTGGAAGCAGGTAGCTGCGATGTGATAAATGCCTATTCCAGGGTAGTGACACCCGAAGGCAATTTACACGCAAAAAAGACCATTGAAACCGTATTTGAAGTTACAGACCAAAAGTGGCGAGGCATTGGACTTATTCCAAATAGCGGGTTAAAGATAAATCCTGATTTCGAAGCATTTGATGCCGAGAAGATTTTTTCAATCCAGGATACAAAAATTTCAGAATCAGAGCATTGCATGGCGGGACTGGTATTACAGGGCCATATGAAACCAACCCAGTGTAAGGCATTTTCAAACCTCTGTACCCCTGAAAATCCGTTGGGCGCACCAATGGTTTCCTCAGAAGGGGCTTGTGCCGCCTATTTCCATTACCATAAAACCTGAAAAATGCAAACAGAATTAGAAATAAATAATATGGCCTGTCCTGTTCCTAATTCGCGTTATGATTCTGTAATGATGGCTCATGGAGGAGGGGGAAAACTTTCGCAACAACTGATACAACAGGTTTTTTATAAATCATTTTCAAATAAAGAGCTTCTGGTTGGCCATGATGGGGCTTTACTTGAACTGAACGGAGTACGCCTCGCATTTTCGACCGACTCCTATGTGGTTCAGCCCATTTTTTTCCCGGGGGGGAATATTGGCGAATTGGCAATTTATGGAACAGTGAACGATTTAGCCTGCTGTGGTGCAATTCCGGAATATATTTCTGCAGGTTTTATTATTGAGGAAGGATTCCCGGTTGAAGAACTGGAAATAATTGCGCAATCAATGAAAAAAGCTGCCGAAATAGCAGGAGTGCAAATTGTAACAGGCGACACCAAAGTGGTTGAAAAGGGAAAAGCGGATAGAATATTCATTAACACATCCGGAATAGGAGCAATTCCCGCAGGAAGAAGCATTGCCCCGCAGAACGCCAAACCTGGCGATATTATTCTGATTAACGGGACTATTGCCGATCATGGCATCGCAATTATGTCGTCGCGGGCCGGATTGGAGTTTGAAACTACGATTCATTCTGATTGTTGCGCTTTGAATGGATTAGCCGAAGCAATTTTTAAAGTTTCGGATAAAGTCTATGTAATGCGTGATCCTACCCGCGGAGGAGTAGCAAGTGCATTGAATGAAATTGCCCAAAGCGCTGGTTATGGGATACTGATAGAAGAAAATAAAATACCTGTGCGTGATGAAGTAGCTGCAGCCTGCGAATTATTGGGATTTGATCCGTTATACGTTGCCAATGAAGGAAAACTATTGGTTTTTATTGATGAACAGGATGCGGAAAAAGTACTTGAGGCGATGAAAAATCATCCTGCAGGAAGGGATTCGGCCATCATCGGCAGTGTAACATCAGATTATGCAGGAAAAGTGAGGATGAAAACTTTGCTTGGAAGTCACCGGTATATAGAAATGATAAGTGGTGAACAATTGCCAAGAATTTGTTAAATTTGTATAACACTGGAAATAATTAGCTTAAATCTAAACTGAAGAATGCCTGAATCGGTAACCATAATAACACAAAACCAGCAGATGAGGAATATCCTTAATATGCTCGGGCAAATTGTGCATACCGATAGTTCTGTTTTACTGATTGGCGAAACCGGTGTTGGAAAAGAGATATTTGCCGAATACATCCATAAAACCAGTAACAGGAGTTTAAAACCTTTCATGAAAATCAGCTTATCGGCATTTCCGGTTGAATTAATGGAAAGTGAACTCTTTGGACACGAAAGGGGCTCGTATACCGGAGCCTTAAACCAGAAAAAAGGCCTGTTTGAACTCGCCAATAACGGGAGTCTCTTTTTAGATGATATTGATGATGTTCCGCTGAATATACAATCCAAGTTACTCAGAGTGCTTGAATCCAGGGAATTTATGAGAATAGGCGGAACTGTTCCAATCCCAATCGATGTTCGTTTAATCTGTGCCTCAAAAGTCAGCCTGAAAGAAATGGTCGAAAAAGGGCAGTTCAGGCGTGATCTGTTTTACAGAATAAACGTAATTCCGGTTGAAATTCCTGCTTTGCGCGAAAGACAGGATGATATTATCATTCTTGCTGAGCATTTTATAAAAAAATACGCCCCTGAAAGAAATATCAGAATTTCAGAAGAAGCCAGGGAAATGTTGGTTTCCTATCCATGGCCGGGAAATATACGCGAACTCAGGAATATAATTCAACGGACTGTTATTTTCTGCAATGGCGAAATTAATGCCCAGAACCTGCCTGTAGAGGTAAGCCGCTTAAATGCCGTAAATTCGCTGGTTAAATCCTGTTTAAAATGTTGGGTGGATGATGGATTATCATACACTCAGATATTAAAATGCCTCGAACACAACCTTATTAAAGAATCGCTGAAACAGGCAGGAGGTAATCAGTCAGAAGCTGCCCGGATATTGGGTTTAAGCCTGTCTACCTTCCGTGATAAAATGAAAAAATTCGTACCTTCAATCGATGATAACGATAAAACAGGTTGCGAAAATCCGTTAAGTTAATTGCGGAATTCCGTGTATTTTATCCTTTCTTCCTATTGGATATAAACGACTAATTCGGCGTAAATAATCGTATAATACTATTAGACAAGTAGTTGAAACTTGTTAATCCCTTTGTTAAATTTTGTTAAATTTTGGGCATAGATGTTGAATAATCAGGTTATTTAAAATATCACCTTAACCCAAAACTAACAATACAAGGAGGTTTTATGAAAGAAAAGCCAACAACTGTTTATGAGGAGTTTAAAGCGCGGGGTTATTCCCGCAGGGATTTTCTCAAATTTTGTTCCATGACGGCTGCGTTCCTTGGAATTGAAGCATCTTCAATTGGACAAGTGGTAAAAGCGCTTGAAAAGAAAGCAAGGCCCGCCGTAATATGGCTCCATTTCCAGGAGTGTACCTGTTGCAGTGAATCATTCATCCGTTCTTCACATCCATTGGTAGCGGATATAGTTCTGGATAAAATCTCGCTCGATTATACCGAAACTTTGATGGCTGCTGCCGGGCATCAGGCTGAACAATCGATGAAAGATACCATGGAGAAGTTTAAAGGCCAGTACATTTTGTTGGTGGAGGGTTCAATTCCCACTGATGAGGATGGCGTTTATTGCTGCATTGGAGGAAAATCGGCCAAACAAATTGTGGAAGAAGTAGCAGAAGGTGCAAAGGCAGTGATTGCCTGGGGTAACTGTGCTTCGTCAGGATGTATTCAGGCTGCCAATCCGAATCCAACCGGCGCAAAACCTGTTCACAAAGTGATAAGCGGAAAACCTGTTATCAATGTACAGGGTTGTCCGCCAATTGCTGAGGTAATGGCTGCTGTGGTAGTTCATATTTTGGTTTTTGATACTATTCCTCAATTGGATGGAATGGGTCGCCCGAAAGAATTCTATTCAAGGAGGGTACACGACACCTGTTATCGCAGGCCCAATTACGACGCCGGTTTGTTTGTAAATTCCTTTGACGATGAAAATGCCCGAAAAGGTTACTGTTTATATAAAATGGGATGTCGTGGACCGGTTACCTACAATGCCTGTGGGGTAACAAAATGGAACAACGGTGTGAGTTTCCCCATTCAGTCTGGTCATCCATGTATTGGATGCAGCGAAGCTAATTTCTGGGACAATGGTCCATTCTACAGGCATTTGCCTTCATTCCCTGGTTTTGGTATTGAAACTACGGCCGATCAGATAGGGGTAACCCTCGGTGTTGTCACTGTGGCAGGTATTGCGGCACACGCGATTACTACCAATATCAGGAAAAGGAGTGCTTTGTTTGGCAAACAGAAAGCCAAAGAAATTGCGGAAGGCGAAGAGCACAATGAAATAACTAAAGAATAAGGAAAGGAGCGGAATATGGCAAACAGAATAGTAGTAGATCCGATAACCAGGATTGAAGGCCATTTAAGGATTGAGGCCGAAATTAAAGATGGTAAAATTGTAGAAGCCTATAGTTCAGGAACTATGGTAAGGGGAATAGAAATTATCCTCAGGGGAAGAGATCCGCGCGATGCATGGGCATTTACCGAAAGAGTGTGCGGTGTATGTACAACTGTACACGCACTGGCTTCTGTACGAAGTGTTGAAGATGCGCTTGGAATAGTTATTCCACCAAATGCCGAATTGATTCGAAATCTTATGTTTTGTGCGCAATACATGCAGGACCATGTAGTTCATTTTTACCACCTTCATGCACTCGACTGGGTTGACATTGTATCCGCTTTAAAAGCCAACCCCGAAGAAACTTCAAAAATTGCACAAAGTATTTCCAATTATCCAAAAAGTTCACCAAAGTATTTTGCGGATTTGCAGAAAAGGTTAACCGCATTTGTAGAAAGCGGGCAATTAGGTATTTTTGCCAATGGATACTGGGGGCACAATGCTTATAAATTACCGCCTGAGGTAAACCTGATAGGTGTTGCCCATTATCTTGAAGCACTAGAGTGGCAAAAAGAGATCATTAAAATACATACCATTTTTGGTGGAAAAAATCCTCATCCGAATTACCTGGTTGGAGGGGTTCCCTGTTCGCTCAATTTGAACGAAGTTAATGCGATAAATACCGAAAGACTGGTATATGTAGGCAAATTATTGGACGATGCCCAACAGTTTATTGAACAGGTTTATATTCCCGACTTACTGGCTGTAGCAAGTTTTTATAAAGACTGGGGTGCAATAGGCGGTGGATTAACCAATTATTTGTGTTATGGAGATTTACCTGTAAATGGATTTGGCGATCCTTCATCATTTAAGTTTCCACGGGGAATTATTTTAGGCCGCGATTTGAGTAAGGTGGTTGAGATAGATGCTAAAAATGCAGAACAAATCCAGGAATTTATTTCCCATTCTTACTATGATTATGAGGGTGGCGATAGCGCCGGGAAACATCCCTGGGATGGCGAAACAAAACTCAATTATACAGGCCCTAAGCCTCCTTATGAATTTCTGGATGTGGATAAAAAATACAGTTGGCTAAAAACACCAAGGTGGAAAGGAATGCCAATGGAAGTTGGGCCGCTTGCCCGCTGTCTCGTTGGATTTGCTTCTGGCCGCCAGGATTTTAAAGACGCTGTGACAGGTGTTTTAAATGCACTAAATGTTCCTGTAGAAGCATTGTTTTCAACACTTGGAAGAACTGCAGCCCGTGGTATCGAGACGAAACTTGTTGCAGGATGGTCGAAAGAGTTTTTTGGAAAATTACTCGAAAATATAAAGGGAGGCGATACACGAACATTTACCCCCGATAAATGGGATCCTGAAACATGGCCGGAAACTGCAAAAGGAGTAGGTCTTACAGAAGCACCGAGAGGAGCGCTTGCCCATTGGATAGTAATTAAAGATAAGCAGATAGATAATTATCAGTTGGTTGTACCGAGCACCTGGAACGCTTCACCGCGAGATGGAAAAGGACAACGTTCGGCTTACGAAGAATCTTTGATTGGAACCCCAATCGCAGATCCTGAAAAACCACTTGAAATTCTGCGTACCATCCACTCGTTTGATCCCTGTATTGCTTGTGCCGTGCATCTTTACGATGAAAAAGGCACTTATGTTCATCAGATTCAAACCTTTTAAATAGTGGTCTATGTCTAAGATGAGAAAAGTATATGTGTGGCAGCTCCCGGTGAGGGTTTACCACTGGGTAAATGCACTTTGCATAGTAGTTTTGTCCGTAACTGGTCTTATAATAGGACGCCCGGTAGCTTTACAAAATTCTATTGAAGCCTCTTTTAGTTATTGGTTTGGAATTGTGCGGTTTATTCATTTTGTATTCGCTTTCCTGTTCTTTTTTAATTTTATGTTCAGGACTTTCTGGGGATTTGTGGGCAATGACTATGCCCGATGGTACCATTTTATTCCTTTCAAAAAGAAACAATGGCAGGAAATATTTGCGGTACTGAGGATAGATATATTGCAAATTTCGAAAGGACCGCTTGAATCAACAGGACACAATTCCATGGCCGGGTTTACCTATTTTTTAACTTTTATTGTATTTATGTTGCAGGCATTTACCGGATTTGCTTTATATGCTGATATGAGTACATCATGGTTTCCGCAGTTGTTCGCCTGGATTAGTCCTATTCTGGGGGGCGACCTCTTAACCAGGCAGATACATCATATATTAATGTGGGGTTTCATCATTTTTGCAATTATCCATGTTTACCTCGTATTTTATCACGATTATGTAGAAAAAAGAGGTGTAACATCATCCATGATTGGAGGTTGGAAGTTCATTGAAGACGAACCCGAATCTTAAGCATTGTTCACCTATTAAAAAAGCTGTATGGATTTAAATTCATGCAGCTTTTTTTTGTAATTTTATTCTGATTTTTTAAACCAGATGCAATGATATCTGAAACTGAAATTTTAGTATTAGGAATTGGCAATTTACTCTTAAAGGATGAAGGCATTGGAATACATGCAGTTAATTATTTGAAAAATAAAGAATTACCAGATTTTGTAACTTTGCTTGATGGGGGTACAGGGGGATTCCATTTATTGGAATTATTTCAAAAATACAAAACCATAATTATTATCGATGCCACGCTGGATAACAATTCACCGGGAACTGTCAGGGTTATTCAACCGAAATATTCAACCGATTATCCCAAATCTTTAAGTGCCCACGACATTGGACTCAAAGATTTGGTTGAATCGGCAATATTATTAGGAAATTCACCAAAGGTTTATTTAATTGTCATATCTGTTTCTGATTTTCAGGATTTAGGAATTGAAATTTCTCATCCCCTCGATCAGGTTTTTGAAGAAATTTATCATAAAACAATCGATTTGATTAACAGTTAAAAATCTATCAATTCAAATTGAAAACTAAATATTTGGAAGTTATGGAAACAAAATTAATTCTATTGGCCTGTAGTTTATTATTCATAAATAATATTTGCCAGGGCCAGGTAACTGCAAACGATGGTGATTGGAAGTTAAATTCAGTTGTTCTTAAAAATACGCCACAGGCCGATTTGATGATTCGGCTCGGGGATATTGATAACCTTGGATTTGGGTGGGAAGAAAATTTCGATCCCTTTTGCGGTAGATCCACTTCGAGTCATGCCTATCCATGGGAAATAAATTCAACCGACATAAAAGGAATGGATAGGATTTTACAGCCTTCAAGCTTCTCGGATTACAATGCTCCATGTGGTGGAGATGGGTATTCAGGTGTATTTGACAATAAAGTTACTATGCCTGTTCCATTTGATATAGATCTTAAACCGGCAAAAGGTTTGAATATCACTTCTGCCTTAATCCAGATTTTTGTTGATGATTTCCAGGCTCCTTCTTTTTGTAGCAGGTTTCAGGTAAAAATTAATTCAGTGAGGTTTAAGGAACTCGAAAACTTATTAAACATAATTGATCAAACCGGCCCGGTTGGAAAAGTTGTAACAATTGATATACCTGGAAATATGTTGACTGAATTCAAAAAAGATAAGATCAGTATTTTGATAGATGATCCGGTTTCGGGTGCAGCCGATGGTTTTGCCATAGATTTTATTAAAATTCTATTCAATTATAAACCTTATTCTTACCTGGGTTCAATTACCGGAAAGGTTGTTAATGAAAATGACGAACCAATATCCAATGCCTTTATTGAAACCACCAATAAAACATCCAGTAAAACAAACAATGAAGGTGTTTTTGAATTAAAAAATATTTATTCTGGTTTAAATGTTCTGAAAGTGACAGCCAGTGGTTACTTAACTGAATATGCAAATGTGAATATAATATGTTCAGAGCTGGTTGAAGATGCTTATATCAGAATGCGAAAAATTAAACAGTTTACATTTAATGGCCAGACCTTTATACAAGGTGATGCTATTAACATAAACAATATTCAGTTTAAACAGGGAAGTTCTGAAATATCAGCGGAATCTAAAGCCGAACTTGATAAGATTTTTGACTTTTTAAATAATAATCCTGAAATAATTATCGAATTAAGTGGTCATACTTCATCAGAGGGCGAGCCTGGTTTCAATATTAAATTATCCGCTGACAGGGTTAAATTATGCAAAGAATATTTGGTAAATAAAGGAATTACGAATGACAGGATTGTAGCCATTGGCTATGGGGCTGAAAATCCTTTAGCTCCAAACGACACTGAAGCCAACCGGATTAAAAACCGGAGAGTAGAAATGAAAATCCTTAAATACTAATTATCTGATCAGACATTTAAGTTGAAATATTTGCTTTAATTGCTTACTTTTGCGCTCCTAAAATTTAAAATTCAATTATGGGCTTAAGTTGTGGCATTGTAGGACTTACAAATACAGGAAAATCAACCATTTTTAATTGTTTTTCCAATACAAAGGCAGAAATAACAAATTATACATACAGCAGTACCAAGTCTAATCTGGGAATGGTTAAAGTTCCCGATCAAAGGTTGAAAGAACTTGAAAAATTACAACCCACTGAAAGACTGGTGCAGGTAGTGGTTGATATTGTTGATTTGCCGGGTTTAGCCAAAGGTGCCAGCCAGGGCGAAGGGGTAGGAAATAAATTCCTTGCCGATTTGAGAAATACCGATGCCATAATTCATGTTTTAAGGTGTTTTGATGACAACAATCTGCCGCATGTTGAAGGATCAGTAAATCCGGTGCGCGATATAGAAATTCTTGATTTTGAATTACAGGTTAGCGATTTGGAATCGGTGGACAAGCGATTGGCAAAAAATGAAAAACTTATAAAAACCGGCGATAAAGAAGTTAAAAAAGTTCAGGAAATCCTGTTAAAAATTAAGGCCCATCTCGAAGAACTTAAAAATGTGCGTACCCTTGAATTTACGGATGAAGAAAAGGCAATTGTGAATGGTTTGTTTTTATTAACCACAAAACCAGTGCTTTATGTTTGCAATGTTGACGATTCATCAGCTGTTCATGGAAATAAATATGTTGAGCAGGTAAGGGAGTTTTTAAAAGACCAAAATCCTGAAATTATGGTAATTGCGGCTAAAATTGAGTCGGAAATTGCAGAACTAGGATCGGAAGAAGAACAGATGGAATTTTTGCAGGACGTAGGATTAACTGAACCCGGTGTGAATAAACTTATCAGGGCAGCCTACAAAATGTTAAAGCTTGAAACATTTTTCACAGTCGGGCCAAAAGAAATAAGGGCATGGACCATTAAAAAAGGAGCTACAGCCCCTGAAGCAGCAGGGGTAATACACAGCGATTTACAACGAGGTTTTATCCGTGCCGAAGTGATGAAATACAAGGATTTTATTGAACTCAAATCTGAAACAGCCTGCAAAAATGCAGGTAAATTACATATTGAAGGAAAAAAATACATTGTAGAAGATGGTGATATTCTGAATATCAGATTTAATGTTTGATTATCAGAAAATTAAAATATTTGTTGCGGGATAATCCTACTTGGGTATTCCGCTTTTTTATTTAATTTTGGCATCCTAAATTTTAAAATATGAATAGGGTAATTGAAAAGACCTTTTTCTCTGAAAAAGTAGCCAAACTGGTTGTAGAAGCCCCTGAAATTGCGAGGAGCAGAAAAGCCGGTCATTTTGTTATAGTTAGGGCTGACAAATTTGGTGAACGGATACCTTTAACTATTGCCGGGGCAGATATAAAAAAAGGAACAATTGACCTGATAATTCAGGAAGTTGGAGTTTCATCAGCAAAATTATGCAGATTAAATGCTGGGGATACAATCCTTGATGTGGTAGGGCCATTAGGTAAAGCCACTCATATTGAAAAAGTTGGCACTGTACTAGCTGCCGGCGGTGGAGTTGGTATAGCCCCTTTATTCCCTATTGTTCAGGCTTTTAAAAATGCAGGCAACAGGGTAATCACCGTTTTGGCCGCAAGGAACAAAAATCTTATTATTCTTGAGGAACAGATGCGTCAAAATTCAGATGAGTTGATAATAATGACCGATGATGGAAGCTATGGCAAAAAAGGCCTGGTGACGCATGGAATGGAAGAAGTTATTCTACGTGAAAAAGTGGATATTGCTGTGGCCATTGGTCCTGCCATAATGATGAAATATGCAGCCCTTACCACTAAAAAATACAATATTGAAACCCTGGCCAGTTTAAATACAATAATGGTTGATGGAACAGGAATGTGTGGAGCATGCAGGGTAAGTGTGGGTGGCGAAACAAAATTTGTGTGTGTGGATGGACCTGAATTTGATGCCCATAAAGTGAACTTTGACGAAATGTTGTTCAGATTAAATGCTTACAGGGATGAAGAAACCATAGCTTATGAAGAATTTCTGAACAGGTAAAAAGCCAACAATTTAAAGACTACAACCCACGAATTATGACAGACCAAAATGAATATTTAAAGGTTGAAAGAGATCAGGATTGGAGAGCTCAACTGCGTTCATCTATAAAAATGAAAGAACGTACCCTGAAAATAAGGGTAAAAATGAACGAAGAAGAGCCTGAAATCAGAAATAAAAATTCGACCGAAGTAAACCTTGGACTAACGCAGGAACAGGCACTTGCTGAATCGCAAAGGTGCGTTGATTGTGTGGAGCCAACATGTATTTCAGGATGCCCTGTGGGAATTAATATTCCAAAATTTATAAAGAAAATAGAAATTGGGGATTTTCTGGGAGCAGCTTTTGTTCTGAAGGAAACGAATACACTTCCGGCAGTTTGTGGACGTGTTTGTCCGCAGGAAAAGCAATGTGAAGCACAATGTTTTTATACCCTAAAGCTTAAAAAAGAGCCCGTAGCAATTGGACATCTGGAACGATTTGCTGCTGATTTTGAGCAAAATAGCGGAAAAATGTCTGTCCCCGAAGTAAGTGAACCTAATTACATCAAGGTTGCCGCCATTGGCTCTGGTCCCGCCGGATTAGCCTGGGCAGCGGATATGGCAAGAATGGGATACGATGTAACTGTTTTTGAGGCACTTCATGAAATTGGCGGGGTTTTAAAATATGGAATTCCGGAATTCAGGCTTCCAAACCGGATCGTCGACATAGAAATTGACAGCCTCATGAAAATGGGCGTTAAATTCATTACAAATTTCATTGTTGGAAAAACTTCATCGTTTGACGATTTAAGAGCTCAGGGGTTTAAGGCTTTTTTTGTTGGGAGTGGTGCAGGTTTGCCCCGTTTTATGAATATTCCCGGAGAAAATTTTATCGGAATTTTTTCTTCAAATGAATACCTTACAAGGGTAAACCTGATGAATGCATCAAATACTGATTACGATACACCCGTGATAAGTGGTAAAAATGTGGCAGTAATTGGGGGTGGAAATACAGCCATGGATGCTGTAAGAACAGCTAAAAGGCTTGGGGCAGAAAATGCCAGAATTATTTACCGTCGTTCGCTTAACGAGATGCCGGCCAGGGTTGAAGAAGTGAAACATGCCATGGAAGAGGGAATAGAGTTTTTAAACCTCCACAATCCGCTAGAATATTATGCCGACGAGAAAGGGCATGTAAAAAGCATGAAATTGCAAAAAATGGAATTGGGTGAACCTGACAGTAGCGGACGCAGAAGTCCAGTGCCTATTGAAGGTTCAGAATTTATACTCGAAGCCGACACTGTAATTGTTAGCGTTGGTGTTTCACCAAATCCATTAATACCTTCAAGCCTGAGCGATTTAAAAGTTTCTAAGTGGGGAACAATTATAGTAAACCAGGACACCATGCAGTCGTCAATACCCGATATTTTTGCGGGGGGCGATATTGTAAGAGGTGGCGCAACTGTTATTTTAGCCATGGGTGATGGAAGAAAAGCTGCCTCGGGCATGCATATTTATATACAGGAATCAATCAAAAAATAAAAAAAAAGGGAGAAATATGTTGGATCTTTCAGTAAAATATCTGGGGCTTCAATTGAAAAATCCATTAATTGTAGGAAGTTGTGGATTGACAAATTCAGCCGAAGACGTTAAAAATTTGGAAAAACTGGGTGCAGGTGCCGTAATTTTAAAATCTATTTTCGAAGAAGAAATCAGGCTTGAATACGAAAAAGAAATGAACAATGTTTCGTTTGATGACAGCAACCTGGAATATTACGATTATTTCGATTATCAGATAAAAGAAACAAATATTAAAAGATATATTTCGTTGATTGAAGCCTGCAAGAAAAATGTTAAAATTCCGGTAATAGGAAGCATTAATTGTAATACTGCTGCTGATTGGACTTTTTTTGCGCGAAAAATTCAGGATGCAGGGGCTGACGCACTAGAACTAAATGCCTTTTTTCTGCCAACTGATATTCATAAAACTTCTTCTGAAACAGAGAAAATGTATTTTGATTTGATTGAAAATGTTAAAAAAGAAGTAAGTATTCCGGTATCATTAAAAATCAGCTTCTATTTCTCGAACCTTGCATCCTTTATAAAGCAGATTTCGGAAAAAGTAGATGGAGTGGTGTTATTCAACAGATTTTATAGCCCCGACATTGATATTGAAAACCGAAAAATTATATCTACCAATGTTTTAAGTTCTCCATCCGACCTTTCAATGCCCTTGCGCTGGATTGCGATTATGGCAAACAGGGTGGATTGCAGCCTTGCGGCCTCTACCGGGGTTCATGATGGAGAAGCTGTTATTAAACAATTGCTTGTTGGTGCTGATGCGGTACAGGTAGTTTCCGCATTTTATAAAAATGGCGTATCGTACCTGAAAACCATACTGCATGATGTAGAACTTTGGATGAAGGAAAACAGCTATCGTTCAATCTCCGATTTTAAAGGAAGCCTTAGCCAGGTAAAAAGCCAAAATCCGGCGTTGGTCGAAAGGGTGCAATTTATGAAGTACTTTGGCGAAATGAAGTCATAAAAGACATTTGTGTATTTTATTAAACATATATTTAGTTTTAAAAATATGTGTTTTATCATATTAGATACAAGGAGTTAATTTTATTTTTGCCAATATTGGTCAAAATAATAAATCATTATGGGAAAATTGGCAGTAATTGCACTTGGAGGAAATGCCCTTTTAAGAGGCACTCAGGATGGAACAATTGAAGAACAGGAACAAAACACCAAAGATACTTTAGAAAACCTGATTTACCTTGTAAAAGAGGGATATGATATTGTAATCAGCCATGGAAACGGGCCGCAGGTAGGAAACATTCTGATGAGAAATGATGCCGGTTTTGAAAATTACCAGATTCCACAAATGCCACTCGATGTGTGTGTGGCTGACTCGCAGGGCGGAATTGGTTACATGATAGAAAGAATGCTTCGCAATGTTATGGTCGATCACCATTTAAAAAGGGATGTAGTCACAATTGTTACCCAGGTGGTAGTTGATAAGGACGACCAGGCATTTAAAAATCCTACCAAGAGAATTGGACGAAACTATACAAAAGACCAGGCAGATGAACTTTCAAGGACAAAAGGCTGGGTTTTTAAAGAAGATTCAAAAGTGCAGGGCGGATACAGAAGGGTGGTCCCCTCACCGGAACCAATTGAAGTTTTTAATGCCAAATCAATTGAGACCCTTGCCAGGCAGGGTACAATTGTTATAGCTGCTGGCGGGGGTGGTATTCCGGTGTACTTTGATGAAAATAATTATGTAAGAACGCTTGATGCCGTAATTGATAAGGATATGGCTTCTTCGTTGCTGGCTACTACAATAAATGCTGATGAATTCTATATCCTTACAGATGTTCCTTATATTTTTCTTGATTTTAAAAAACCAAGTCAGAGAATTGCCGAATTCCTGAATGTGGCAGATGCAAAAAAATATCTTGCCGAAGGTCAGTTTGGCGAAGGAAGTATGGCACCTAAAATTAAAGCCGCGATCAAATTTGTTGAAAATGGAGGGAGCAAAAGCGTAATTACTGAATCAACAAAACTTGAAGATAGGAGGTACGGTTCAAAAATTACCATGGAATATGATTAATTCACTTTTTAAATCAAAAATAAAATCGGATACTAATTCTACTCACTTAATTCATTCACCCTTAATTTAAAAAATATATGCCATTTAATTTAAGAAACAGGAACTTTTTAAAACTCTTGGATTTTACAACCGAAGAGATAAAATTTTTACTGGATTTATCCATAAATCTTAAAAAAGCTAAATATAGCGGAACTGAAGTACAAAAGCTTAAAGGAAAGAATATTGCCTTGATCTTTGAAAAAGATTCAACCCGTACGCGTTGCGCCTTTGAAGTTGCTGCGCTCGATCAGGGTGCACATGTAACCTACCTGGGCCCTTCCGGTTCACAAATTGGAAAAAAGGAATCAATGAAAGATACTGCAAGGGTTTTGGGAAGAATGTATGATGGGATACAATACCGTGGATATGGCCAAAAGGTTGTTGAAGAACTTGCAAAATATGCGGGAGTTCCGGTTTGGAACGGACTTACGAATGAATTTCATCCAACCCAGATTCTGGCCGACTTTATGACCATGATGGAACATTCTGATAAGCCACTAAGCCAAATAGCTTATTGTTATTTCGGCGATGCCAGGAACAATATGGGAAATTCATTGATGGTCGGAGCTGCAAAAATGGGAATGGATTTCAGGGCTTGTGCTCCAAAATCGTTATGGCCCGAAGAAGAACTGGTTAACAAGTGCCGCGAAATAGCAAACGAAACAGGGGCAAAAATAACCCTTACAGAAAACGTGGAAGAAGGAGCCAAAGGTTGCGATTTTCTTTATACCGATGTTTGGGTTTCGATGGGTGAACCTGCTGCTGTTTGGGAAGAAAGAATTAAGCTGCTTAAACCCTACCAGGTAAATATGGAAGTAGTGAAAAAGACAAATAATCCAAATGTTAAATTTATGCATTGCCTGCCGGCATTTCATAACCGCGAAACTACCATGGGTGAAGAAATATTCCAGAAATTTGGCCTTGATGGAATGGAAGTTACCGAAGATGTTTTTGAATCAAAACATTCTATAGTTTTTGACGAAGCTGAAAACAGGCTGCACACCATTAAAGCTGTAATGGTGGCTTCATTGGGTGTATAGCGCTTAATCATCCAAAATTAAATTGTCCCTTTTATTTCGGTAAAAGGGATTTTTTTTTTGCCAATTCAGAAACTTTGCTTTTAATCATTCTAAATTAGCCGCTTATCCTTAATAATTTCCCTGTCGTCATTATTTAATGAAAAAATATTATATAATTTCGGACAATGCATTGAGATAAAGAGTTTATTACCTTAACTACTAATAAATTAAGCTTTATGAAAAAAAATCAAAACGCAAAATCAAGAAGAGATTTTCTGAAGATGGGCCTAATGGTTGGCGGAGGAATTGCAGGAGGAAGCATGATTTCATCATGTGGTTCGCAGGAGCAGGCTCATTTTAATTGCAGAAAAGTAAAAGTTCTCACTCCTGATGGTAAACTGGTTGAAGTGCATGAAAGTGCCATGATGGAAGTGGACAATCCGGAAAGTCAAAAAGAAGTCCGCAATGGAATTGCAGGTAAAAAATTTGCCATGGTAATTGATTTGGCCAGGTGTAAAAATGCCAGAAAATGTGTGGAATCATGCCAAAAAATGCACAATTTGGCGCCAAAGGATGAATGGCTTAAAGTATACCTTTTAAAAGACAGCAAGGAAGAAGCCTATTATTGGTTTCCAAAACCATGTTTCCATTGCGATAGCCCGCCATGCGTCAATGTTTGTCCGGTTGGGGCAACATTTAAACGCGAGGATGGTATCGTTTTGATTGATAATAATGAATGTATTGGTTGTAAATTTTGTATGGCAGCTTGCCCTTATTCTTCAAGGGTATTTAACTGGGGCGAACCGAATCTAGATGAAGAAAGTGCTGCGTGCTTTAATCCTGAAGCCGGTGTTCAACACCAGGTAGGCACTGTTGGAAAATGTGATTTCTGTCCGGATATGGCCAAAAAGGGGGAATTGCCTTCCTGTGTTACTGCCTGCCCAAACGGCACTATTTTTTATGGAGATATTAATGAAGATATGGTTACCAATGGGGTTGAAACTTTCAGGTTCAGGGAACTACTTGAAACCCGTGCAGGATACAGGTACATGGAAGAACTGGGTACCCGCCCGAGTGTGTATTACCTGCCTCCGGTAAACAGGCAGTTTCCTGTTGAAAGGGGATTTGAAGGACTCGATGAAGAAGTCAGCGAACGCTATAAAAACGAAAGAATTGAAATTATAAAATAAAATAGCTATGGAAACAGAAAAAACTGAAATAAAAGTACTTAGGGATTTTATTCCAATTCTTGAGCGATTTAGCCGAAAAGAAATTGTAGTGATTTCAATTCTTAGCGTTTTTCTCATTTTGGGCGTGGTGGGCTTATTGTTCCAGGTTATTTATGGTCATATAGTTACAGGAATGAGAGACAATGTAATGTGGGGGGTTTTTATCGCCAACTTCATTTTCTTTATGGGTTTAGGCTATTCAGGGGCTGTTATATCGGCAGTTTTCAGGCTGTTTAAAGTAAAATGGGGACTGCCGCTTGTACGAATGGTCGAAATTATTACTGTAATTTCAATTCTTATCGGACCGGTTTATGTGTTGCTTTGCATGGGCAGGCTTGACAGGTTACAGCACCTTATTACCGAAGGCAGGATTCAATCCCCAATTTATTGGGACTTTATGGCAATAAATACTTTTATAGTTGGAAGTATTATATTTCTTTATGTAACTTCAATAAGAGATTTAGCAATTTTGCGCGATAATTCGGACTTATTGAAAATTGGAAAATTCAGAAAGCGGATTTATTCCTTATTTTCGTTAAATTACAAAAATACCCCTTCGCAGGCTAAGCATCTGAGGCAGGCTATCAACATTATTTCTACTATCATTATTCCAATTGCCATTATCCTGAGTACCATTTTATCGTGGATTTTTGGTATGACGCTGCGCCCGGGATGGCATAGCACAATTTTCGGTCCCTATTTTGTTTTTGCTTCTATTTATTCAGGTACAGGCTTGCTTATAATCCTTATGATTATATTCAGAAAAGTGTATAAACTTGAAAAATATATTGAAGAAAAGCATTTCAGGTACATTTCCGTTATCTTAATGGTAACCGGTGCATTTTATGGTTACCTTACTTTTACTGAATACCTGACTGGTTGGTATGGTTCAGAATCTTGGGAATTAGAGTTGATTTTCAAATTTTTTACCCCTACGTTTTATGGCGTTTTGTTCTTCTTTTCTTCGTTTTTTGGTATTCTTGTTCCGGTTGCAATATGCGCTGTACCAAAGCTCCGGACGATTCCTTTTGTAACCGTATCGGGGATTTTGGTTGTGATTTCGTTATGGATAAAAAGATATATTCTGATTATCCCTACCCTTGAAACTCCTTTGCTCCCAATTCAGGATACCAGGCTGGAATATATAACCTATTCGCCTACCTGGGTAGAATGGTCGATGGTGGCTGGTGGATTTGCATTGTTCATCACCTTATTTATAATCATTTCCAAGTTTATGCCAATTGTTTCAATAGCAGAAGTAAGTGAGGCCATAGATGCAGGAAATCAAAATAAATCATAATAAAAATTACCATGGATAATAAAAATCTATATATGCATAACAGGGCAAGAGTAATTTTGCAATGTGCTTTTTTACTGTTTTTATTTGCTGGTCAATTGATTGCGCAAACTGACAGTATTGAAAAAAAGCAACCAAAAATGAAATTCGGTTACATTAAAAACAACGATGGCTCTAAAACTTTGATATGTGAAATGAATGTTAGAATAGAAAAGGAAAGATTTAAAATTAAAGATCTACCCATCAATTTTTCATTTTCCGGCGCTGATAGTACAATTAATCTCGGAACGGTAAAAACTGACAATAAAGGAATTGCTGTTTTTAAAATTGGATCGAACCAGAACTTAACTCCTGATAAAGAAGGATTTTATATTTTTAAAGCTGTATTTGATGGCAGTTCAGCCTTTGAATCCGCTGAAGAAGAATTAAAAGTAAAGGATATAAATATAAGTTTATCATTTACTGAAGATTCCATTAAGTATATCAACATAAATGCATTTGAATTAATTAACGGCGAAGAAACCCCGGTTGAAGGCCCGACAGTGAATCTTTATGTTCAGCGTTCACTGGGCTTGCTAAAAATTAAAAATCAAACACTTACATCTGGTACAGCCCAGTTTGAATTTCCTTCTGACCTGCCAGGTGATTCGGTTGGAAATTTAACCTTGATAGTAAAAATTGAAGAGGATGAAAACTTTGGTACAGTTGAAAAATCAGAGGTAAAAAAATGGGGTATTCCATTTTTAGTAGAAGCAAAGAAAAAAGCCCGTGAATTGTGGAGTCCTGATGCACCACTATGGATGTCAGTTACCCTCTTAATCCTTATTTTTGCAGTAGTAATTCACTACCTGATTATATTTTATAAATTATATGCTATTAATAAAGAAGGAAAAGAACTGAATGTAAAAAAAGGGAACTGATCTAAATCCAGGTTAAAATTATTCAGGGCAATAATTACTTAAAAAAAAGCCCTTTTATGAATTGAACGATATCAATCCTGAAAGGGCTTTTACTTTGTTTTCGATTGCACACCTTAAGCAGATTTATATTTTAACTAACCAATCAAGCTTATTTCTTCCAGTTTTTTAACATCCAGGATTTTAATAATTTGATTGTCGCATTCTATAATACCCTCGTTTTTAAATTCTTTCAGTATCCTTATAGCTCCTTCTTTTGACATACCTGTATAATCGGCTAATTCCTGCCTGGATAAGATTATATCGAATTCCTGCTTGTTATAAATTTCATTTGCCAGATGAAGTAAAATATCCGCCATTCTTCCATGCGATTGTTTAATTGAAATATTCACCAGTCTGTTCATAAGCCTTAAATCTTTTAAGCTGATGTCTTCGATCAAAGCCACTGCAAAGTTCGGATTTGATTTTATCAATTCCTTAAATGGCTTTACATCAATAAAACAAACTATTGAATCAACCAATGCGGCCAATGAATATTTATGTCTGCCATCAAGAAAGGTGCCTGGACCACCAACCAGGGAAGTAGGCTGAACCAGGGAGATTATAACATCGCGTTGGTTATTGGCTTCCATGTATAATTTTGCCAGTCCGATAGAAAAAGATACGATATGTGATGTAGGACTTCCTTGTTTAAAAATAGTTTCGCCCGCCTTAAATCTGGCTTCATACCTGTGATCGTCAATATATTTCATTTCCTCTTTCGAGAGATAACTAAACATATTGCACTTCATAAGGCAATTTAAACACTCAGTTCCATTAAATATACTTTCGCTAAACATTTTATTTATAAACCAGTTTGGTTTTAGGTTAAAATTATTAAATACTTCTAAATTGGTTATAATTGCTCACACAGATAATTTTCATGCTGGTGAAAACACAATTTGAAAAAGCAGCAAATATAATGGTTGCTATTGAAAAGTTAATATTTTTCGAAATTTACTTGATATTTATCAATCAAAGATATAAAAAAAATCAAAACAAATCGTACAATTTATCAATTGCAAATCACTCAAATATCATTGAATGAATAATATATCTCAATGTTATTTTTTCTTTATATACTACTATAAAAGATACTTTTACAGCAAAATTAACTTCAGAAGTCATCTTTTTTCGAAGGCATAATTATAAATGATGTGGATGGCTGAATTTGATTGTATAACGATAAAAAATTTACCTATGAAAATGAAAAAAAAATTATTTGGAAATTTATTAATGGTACTGATTGCAGTATTTATTAATTCTTGCCAGTGGGTTACCATAGATTTACCTTCTGTTGATATACCAGACGATCAGGAAGTAAGTTTTGCAACAGATATTCAACCCATATTTAATGCAAAGTGCACCGATTGTCATAGCGCTTCAAGTCCCCCAAAAGGAATTGACCTGACCGAAGGCCATGCTTACAACACTATCTCTACCAAGGAGTTGGCAGACACTGTGGCGCCAAGTTCCAGCCTGATTTATGCTGTACCTTCTCCCACAGGAACGCACTCTTCAAAATATTCAAATGAACAGGCAGCCTATGTTTTAAAATGGATTGAACAAGGGGCAAAAGATAACTAGTCGCTCATTATGACTAATTTCTATTAAGATGACAAGTGGTGAATATTAAAAATAAAATTATTGAAAATGAAAAAATATAAATTAATTGTAATAATGTTATGCTGGGGCATATTTATGGCATCAGGAATTGCAAGTGCCCAGGAGGATACAACTGCTGTAACCCAGGAACCAACTACAGAATCAAATGAAGATGAAGGTAAATTGCCTGTGCGTAATCCCTGGACAACAGGAATTTTGATTGATAACCAGACAACAGAAGCACCAAATGCAGGACAATTAGAATTCGTTATTCATCATAGATTTGGAAAAATTGAAGAAATTTCAAATCTATACGGCATTTATGCATCTTCAAATATACGCCTGGGTGTTAATTATGGAATTACTGAAAAAATTTCTGTTGGATTCGGAACAGAAAAAGACCATATGATGCAGGAATTTACAGGAAAGTATAAAATTATTTCCCAGTCGAGGGATGGTAAAATTCCGGTTTCAGTAACTTATTTTGGAAATATTGTGATTGATTCCAGGGAAAAAGAAACTTTTGGTGTAAATTATGAATTTTTAAACAGGCTTTCATTTTTTAACCAGGTAATTGTAGGCCGTAAACTTACAAATGCAATAAGTGTTCAGGTAGCAGGAAGTTATTCACACTTTAATGCAGTTACCGAAACCACGCTGAATGCAGAAGGAACTGATACCATCGGATTATGGAAAAACGATTATGCAGGTTTAATGGTGGGTGGCCGTGCTAAATTTCACAACAATATGTCATTTATATTTGAATACAGCATGCCAATTGCCATAAACGAGATTTGGGAAGGCCAGAACGAGCCTAAATCAAGCCTTGGCCTTGGCCTTGAAATTGGAACAAGTACACATGCATTTCAGATTTTTGCTGCACAATACAGAGGAATTATTGCACAACAGAATTATGCCCGTAATTTGAATTCAATTTCAGATGGTGATTGGGCCTTTGGATTTAATATTACCGTAAGATTTTAAAGTTATGGAAACCGGTTAGTTTGCTGACCGGTTTTTTAATTTAATAGGAATTTTTAGTAAACAGCATAAAATTTATATTTCCGAATCATTTAGGTAAGAAATAGAATTTAATTTTAAAAATATGTCTAAAAAAGAGAAGGATAAGAAAATAAGCCGCAGGAATTTTCTTGAAACAGGGATATTATTGGGTGCAGGTGCTCTAACTGCAGGTGTTTCAATTGCTTCTGGTCCTGAAAAGTCAGATAAACCTGAAAAAAAAGTAAGACTCTTAACCCAGGACGGAAAGATAATTGAAGTGGAAGAATCGGTTGTTCTCGATGCTGAACAGAATATCACCGAAAAACAAGTGCGTGAAGGTATTCCGGGGCGAAAATTTGTTATGGTAGTTGATTTGGCCAAATGTAAAAATGTACGGAAATGTATATCCAAATGCCAGGAAAACCATAATCTTGAGCCTGACCAGGAGTTTATGAAAGTGTTGTTGATGCAGGATGATAAAAATTCTGCGCCTTATTGGTTTCCTAAGCCCTGCTATCATTGCGATCAACCTGCATGTGTAAAGGTATGCCCTGTGGATGCTACCTTTAAGCGTCATGATGGAATTGTGTTAATTGATAATGAAAGATGTGTTGGTTGCAAATTCTGTGTGGCAGGATGTCCTTATTCTGCAAGGATATTCCATTGGAAAGAAGTAAAACTTACTGATGAAATAGCAAAAAGAAAATACAATCCGGAAACAAGTGTACCGGCTAAAATTGGAACTGTAAGTAAATGTGATTTTTGTCCCGACCAGGCACGAGAAGGAAAATTACCTCATTGTGTTAAGGGTTGCCCAATGGGTGTAATTTATTTTGGCGATATGAACGAAGATACAGTTACAAATGGGGACGAAACCATTCGTTTTTCAGAAATTATCCGCGACAGGGCTGGTTATCGTTATTTATCAGAATTAGGAACAGCGCCACTTGTATATTATTTGCCTCCGGTAAACAGGCAATTCCCGTTTGAAAGTGGATTGGAGAGTGTTTCTGATGAGGTAAAGGAGAGGTATAAAAACACGCCTTATATGAAAAATAAGAAGGAATAAACCAATTAAAATAAGAACAAAGTATAGAAAAATCAGATTTATAACCTGATTCAAATTAAAATAAAACACCATGTATGTATACAATGCTGAAATAAAAAGATTCAGTTAAAAATATAAATCATGGTGTACATTGTCCGGTTTATTTAATAAGTCGGGCATCAGACTAATTAAACGTTTAAAAAAATTTCTGATGAAAATAGCTCAAAAAAATCTTGATAACCTTAAGAAATTCTCACCTTATCTCGAATCTACCTCGCCCATGGGCTGGGCATGGATAATATTCCTGGTAGTGGTAATTCTATTAGGGTTTGTAGCCATAGCCTATCAGTGGATTAACGGGCAGATAGTAACAGGTATGCGCGATTATGTATCGTGGAGCCTTTATAAAGTCAATTTCATATTTTTTATGGGAATTGGTCTTGCCGGGGCGTTAACTTCTTCAGTATTACACTTATTAAATCCGGTTTGGAAAAAACCAATTGTCCGGATTTCTGAATTAATGGCGATTATTTCTCTGGTTATCGGACCTGTTTATATCTTGTGCGATGTAGGTCGGTTAGACAGGCTTATGAATGTATTTATTTATGCTCGGCTAGCCTCACCAATTACATGGGATGTTATAGCAATTTTAATGGAACTTATTGTATGTATAGTTTTTCTCTACCTGGGACTGATTCACAATTTTGCTATTTTAAGGGATTATAACCAGTTAAAAGTTTCGGCTTTCCGGAAAAAAATGTACCGGTTTATGGCCATTAATTATGAAAATACACCCGAACAGAAAAAACAAATAGAATGGGCACAGAATGTATTGGCGGTAATGGTAATACCAATGGGGATAATTGTTTATTCTGTAATTGCCTGGTTATTTGGAATGACCAAACAGGCAGGATGGGACAGTACCATTTTCGGGCCTTATTTCGTTGTGGCCGCTTCGTTTGCAGGAATAGGTGCGCTTATAATTGTTCTTGCCACCTTCAGAAAGTTCTTCAAATTTGAAGAATATATTACCCTCCGCCATTTTAACATATTGGCCAATACAATGTTATTGCTGGCATTTTTCTACGGTTATTTATCCTTTAGCGAGTATTTTTCAAAATGGTACGGTTATGGGCAATTTAATGCAGAACTAATAGCAAGACTCTTTGATTTTTCAGGATACGGGCCCTGGTTTGTCTATGCTAATTTTGGCGCCATGTTAATACCGATGATTATTCTTGCCGTTCCAAAATGGAGGACAATTACAAGTATTACTGCATCAGCAATAGTAGTGGTTACTGCAGTATGGATTAAATGCTACCTGATAATAATACCAACACTTGAATCACAGCATCTTCCAATTCAGGATTCAAGGCCCGAATGGATTAGTTACACACCCTCGTTGGTTGAAATAGCATTGACCCTGGCAGGGTTTGCAACTTTTTGCCTGTTTTTAACGCTGGCATCAAAATTTGTAACTGTTTTACCATCCAGTGTAGAAATGGAAGAGCCAAACTATAACAATTGATTACAGTAAAATTGAATCGAAATGATGAAAATTAACCAAATATACAAACTGATGATGATCAGCCTGGTTTTACTGCAAACTTCAGTATTCGCGCAGGACCAGGAAAACGAATTTGATGGTTATACCACAAGGCTGAATTTGACCTATAAAAAATTCACCGGGGGAAACAAAAAGCTTACTGCTACACTGATGGCCAAGAAAGAGGATCTCAACCTTCCGGTAGATCAGGCAGAAATAATATTCTATGCCGGTGATGTTGAGTTGGGTAAAAAACTAACCGACAGACATGGTGTAGCCATACTCGAAATTGCAAAAGATGTAAAAGTACCGGCTAATGATACTGGGGCTGTCGTTTACAGGGCTGATTATAAGGCACTATCGAATAGTACTGATGCATCTTCCGAAATTGTGGTGGTTGACCTGAACCTTGAACTTTCACTGGAAGAGGTAGATTCAGTAAGAACTATAACCATAAAGGCAACCAAAACAGGTAAAAATGAAATTCAGGTGCCTGTTTTAGGTATGGAAATTAATGTTTATGTACGTAGGTTATTTTCCGACCTGAAAGTAGGCTCAGTAACCCTCGACGATACCGAAGGAGTTGGCAGTACTGAATTTACTACAATTCCTGGTGATTCTGCCGGCAATATTCTTATTGTGGCTAAAGTTGACGATAACGAAGTTTTTTCAAATGTGGAAACTGTAAAGCCTTCAAATTGGGGAACCAAGGTTTCGTACGATATTGAAAAAAATAAACGCGAATTATGGACCAATGAAGCCCCTTTATGGATGGCAATAACCCTTGCCGTATTTTTACTGGGTGTTTGGTACCATCTTGTTCGCGTATTTATTAAAATGTACAAAGTAAAAAAACTTGGTGTGCAGGAAGAAAAGAAAGAATAAGTTTTAGATTAACCTTAATTACCTAAAAATCAGCATATCCCTTCAAAAACAGAAGTGATAATTTAATCAGAATTAATTGCTATGGATGAAAATGTAGAAAAAAACAAAAGTTCAAGGAGAAAATTCCTTAAACTCGGACTTGGGGCTGGAGTTACATCTGTAATTGCAGCAACAGGGGTGAATTTGTTAACTGCGAACAAGGCAATGGCTATCGGGGGTGAAAGAATAAAAGTTCTTACCCAGGATGGTAAGCTTGTGGAGGTAAATAAAGCTGATTTGGTTCCATCCGAAAAGGTGATAAGCAGAGAAGAATCCCATTACGGTATTCCAAACCGTAAATTTGTTATGGTTATAGATTTGGCAAAATGTAAAAATGCACGGAAATGCGTAGATGCATGTCAGGTGGGTCATCAGTTGCCAAAAGAACATGAATGGATGAAAGTTTTTTTAATGCAGGATGTGGATAAAACTGCACCCTACTGGATGCCAAGACCATGTTTCCATTGTGATAACCCTCTTTGTGTGAGTGTTTGTCCTGTGGGGGCTACTTATAAAAGAACTGACGGGATTGTGCTTGTGGATAATGATCGTTGTATTGGTTGTAAGTTTTGTATGACTGCCTGTCCTTTTTCTGCAAGGCAATTTCACTGGAAAGAACCTGAAACTTATACCATATCTGAGGATAAGTATTCGCCTGAAACGAATATGCCGGGCAAAGAAGGAACAGTCGGGAAATGCGTATTTTGCCCCGACCGGCTCCGCGAAGGCCTGTTACCAAGATGTGCAAGTGCATGTCCAATGGGCGTAATCTATTTTGGCGATATAATTGAAGATACTGTTACAAACGGCGAAGAAACGCTTAGATTTAGTGAGTTGATAAGAGACAGGGCCGGATACAGGCAATTCGAAGAATTGGGAACCGAACCTTCTGTATTTTACCTGCCACCTACAAACAGGCAATTCCCTGTTGAAAGAGGACTTGATGGTTATGATCCTGAAATAGTGGACAGATACAAAGAAGTGCCTTATGTTAAAAACCTAAAAACGAATGAAAATGGAAAATAATAATCTGGCTTTGATGAAGGAGTTTACTCCTCAAATTGAGAAATTTTCAAAAAGTTGGCTTATCACATTCGGATGCTTCTTTGTTGTTTTTCTTTTTGGGTTGTTTGGATTAATAACACAAATTTCTGAAGGTCATATTGTTACCGGCATGAGGGACAATGTGGTTTGGGGGGTTTATATTATTAATTTCATCTTTTTTATGGGGATGAGTTATGCCGGTGCCTTAATATCTGGTATGCTACAGCTGTTTAAAACCCACTGGCGCGCACCGATTTTGCGAATTGCAGAATTAATAACAATTATTTCACTATTTATCGGGCCCGTTTTTATATTATTTTGTATTGGCCGCCTCGACAGGTTGCATTACCTGCTTTTATTCCCCAGGATTCAATCACCAATTACCTGGGACGTAATTGCCATTTCTACTGACTTAATCGGATGTATCTTGTTTTTATACCTTTCAGTAATTGAGGATTTTGCCAAGCTAAGAGACTATCCCGATCTTAAAGTGTCAAAATTCAGAAAAAAATTATACAGGTTTTTGGCCCTGGGATATAAAAATACTCCCTATCAGCATAAGGTAATACACCGGACAAAAGACATAATGGCAGCCATGGTTATTGCCATTGCAATTATTGTGTATTCTGTATTGGCATGGATTTTTGGGGTTACCCTCCAACCAGGCTGGCACAGTACCATTTTCGGACCTTATTTCGTTATTGCTGCTGTTTTTTCAGGTACCGGTATGTTGCTGGTTTTGATGTGGATATTCAGAAAAGTGTATAAACTGGAAAACTACATCACCCAAAAGCATTTTATAAATGTAGGGGTTTTATTGCTTATACTGGCTGCATTTTTCGGTTATTTTACCTTTAGCGATTACCTGACAAAATGGTATGGTTCTATAAAAATGGATAAGGTTTTGATTGATAAGTTGTTTTCAACCAAATACTATTTACTTTTTATTATAAGTAACTATTTGGGGGTTCTTGTACCGCTAATTGTTGTCGGAGTTAAAAGGTTCCGGACAATCAACAATATAACTTTAGCAGGATTAATAACAGTATTGGCCTTGTGGGTAAACAGGTATCTTATAGTAGTTCCTACACTCGAAACACCCTATTTCCCAATTCAGGATGTTCGTCCGGCCTGGCTTTCCTATTCGGCTACCTGGGTAGAATGGTCTTTAATTGCTGCAGGATTTTCAGTTTTTGCCATGTTATTTATGCTGGCTTCGAAATTTGTCCCCATTATTTCAATTTCAGAAATGGAAAAAACGATTAAGCCCGAAGAAAGGGGTTTGGTAAGGGATTAAATTTTTAAAAGCGCCTTTATAAATAACCAAAACATTATAAATAAAAACAGAGGTTATATGAAAAAAAATATAAATCATATACAAAAGGTATTTCACAGGACATTTTTGCTCATTATTGTCTTTTCGGTTTTTCAACCGCTAAATAGACTTAATGCCCAGGAGAATACTGATTCAGCTTCGAAAGGTGAATCTAAGATTACACCGACCTTAAAGCTTTCGTCGGTAAAAAACACGGATGGAAGCAGGAAACTAACAGCCCTGTTGAGTCAGAGAGATCAGGAAACCAAAGAGATTTATAATTTGAAAGGAGTTACTATAGATTTTTATGTTGGACAGGAATCAGAAACCAAACTTGGATCGTTTGAAACCGATGAAAACGGGAAGGCAATATGTCTGATTAAGCCCGATTTTAATTATCCTAAAAATGATTCCGGCCTTATTCATTTTAATGCCGCTTTTCCAGGAAACAATTTAATCGAAGAAGCCTCAGCCGACCTTGATCTTAAAGATGTGGTGATAAGCATGAAGCTTGAAGAGGTTGATTCAGTAAAAACAGTTTCTGTTAAAGTAGAAGCATTAAATGGAAAAAATGAGAAAGTACCTTTGAATGAAGTGGAAATCCCGGTGTGTGTGAACAGGATGTTCAGCCATTTAAAGGTGGGTTCAATTACACTGGCAAATGGGGAAGGAAGTTTTGAATTTCCGGCAGGAATTCCCGGTGACACAATTGGAAATCTTGATATTATAGTGAAATTTGATGAAAGCGAAGACTACGGGACTGTTTTATCGAGCCAATCCATGCCATGGGGCATCCCGACAAAACATTACAATGCTTATTCCCCAAGGGCTTTATGGACTTCTGTAGCACCGGTCTGGATGATTATTACATTAAGTGTCATGTTGTTGGGTGTTTGGGGGCATTATATTTTCGTTATTATTCAATTAATTAAACTAAAACTTCATTTAAAGAAAGAAGTAAAAAAAGCCTGATTTGGTAATTAATTTGTAGTGAAAAAGTATTGAATATAAATGAGACTACTAATTAAGCTCATGAATACCAATTCATAAAATGAAAATGTTAAACTTTAAATTAAAAAAAGGAGAATAGATTATGAAAAGTTTTAAAAACGTACAGATTTTTCTGGCCATTTTAGTGGCAGCCGCATTTATGTTATCTATGTCGAATATTGCACCAAAGCCATGGCCTGTTCCGGATAAATATAAAAACATGAAAAATGCAAAAGCCGGAGTGAATGATACTGAAAAAATCGGAAAAACCTTGTATGATCAGCATTGCAAATCTTGCCACGGTGCTAAAGGCGCTGGCGACGGAAATAAAGCATCTGGTTTGAGTACTACCATGAGAAGCTTTGCTACAGCTGATGTTCAAAAACAAACCGATGGTGAAATTTATTACAAATCATTTATTGGCCGTGATGAAATGCCAAATTTCGAAAAGAAAATTGCTTCAGATAGCGACAGGTGGATGATTGTAAACTACATCAGGACCATGAAAAAATAAAAATTTGTTAAATATTTTAATAGGGAGGATCAGCAACGATCTTCCCTTTTTTATTTTGGAAAATGAAGGATTATTACCCGTGTAACCATCAACAGACTATCAGATTAAATCTTTATCTTTCATTGTAGATTATTTAAAAAATCTTTGTTGAAAACCTGTTGTATTAGTAATTAGAGGGCAAAATGACATGAAGCAACATTGCTTTGCCTTATTGTTAGTAATGCTAAACCTTTTACAATTGCAGCATTGTTCTAAACAACAATGTTTGAAAAAATAAATAAAATTTTAAATTTGCGATCAATAAAAGAACGAAACAATCGTTTGATCTTTAATTAACTAAAAAGGAAATTTTATGATGAAAAGAATGAAAAACTACAATCTGGTTTATGTAGGTGCAGTATTAATTGCAGGAATTTTTTTAATGTCGGCGGTGAGCAATTTAGCTCCTAAGCCATGGCCGGTACCTGACAAGTACAAAACCATGAAAAATGCCAAAGCCGGTGTAAAAGATACCGAAGGCATTGGTAAAGCTTTATTTGATCAGCATTGCAAATCGTGCCACGGTGCTAAAGGTGCTGGTGATGGTAAAAAAGCAGCAGAACTGAATACTGAAATCCGGAATTTTGCTACAGCCGATTTCCAGAAGCAAACGGACGGTGAGGTGTATTATAAATCATTTGTCGGACGCGATGAAATGCCGAATTTCGAAAAGAAAATTACTTCTGAATCAGACAGATGGTTGGTGGTAAATTATTTACGTACCATGAAAAAATAACAATTGAATTTTTTGTTAAAAGGGAGGGAAGCCTCCCTTTTTTTTTGAGCATCATTATTCTTTGATTAAGAATTAATCATTGAAAGATATGTTATAATTTCCATAATGAAAAAAAACGTAATTCAGTAATTTAAAACTGAATTACATTTTTTTCAAAGAAAATACGACTCTATTTCTTACAATTCGATGTTGGTTTAACTCTTAATTATAAGTATTATTTTGAAGTAACCAGGGTATATTCCTTCACATCGTTTGCTTCAACGAAAACAGTCATTTTGTTATCTGGAAAATTAGTGTTAAAAGTAACCATATCATCATACATCATACCATTTGTACCAAATAACAGGCTTTTGGCATCGTAACCCATTACTTTCAAATAACCAACCAAAAAAGCACTGGTCTGGCCTGTGTAGCAATAAATAATTACAGGTTTGTCGGTTGGCAAGGTTTTTAATTCCTGTGTAACAGACATTGTTGCCTTTGGTGTGTATTGTATTGCACCCGGAAGATGTTTGTATTCATAATGCGATGTTGACCAGTAGTTTACAATGTATTCATTAGCCCGGTTATCGAAAGCAGCCTGATTCGTAATTTTTGCATCTGCAAAAGGATCAGTTGCAACTAAAAGTGCTTCTACTCTTGCTCTAAGAATTTCGGCACCTGTTGTTTTTCCTGTACTTAAAACCGGAAGTTCACCAGTTGTTCCTTTAACACCTGCGGTTGTGACCATTTCGGTTGAAAGGGTGTTTTTAATATTATTTACCCAACTGCCTTTAGTTGCACTGTTCCAGGCGCTCATTCCGAATTTTAAAGCTTTTACATTGGTGTAACCAAGCATGCGTAAAAGTGATGCACCATAACTTGCTGTCTGGCCGCTATAACAAGCAATTGCAACAGTAGTTTTCGAACTTAGATTATTTGATTCATAATAGGATAAAAGATTAGACAAAGTTGTATTTACTGCCCCTGTGATGTGACCAGCTGCATAATCGGCAGCGCTGCGAATGTCGATCACGAAAACCCCGGCATCGGCAGCAACGATTAGACTATTTAAATCACTTGCTGAAATCATGGCAGGAAATGGGTCTGTATTCGGATAATCTTTCAGATAATCGGCCAAAACCTCTGCTTCATTAATTTGAGGCGTTGGGTTTTCTTCTTTATCACATGAACTGGTAATAACGAGTGTAGCAAATAAAATGCTTAATAACCAATAGTATTTTTTCATAATTTTCAAATTTTTGTTTTACAATAAATAATTAATTTTTATTCTATTTACTTAGCCAGGAGGAGGGAAGCTTTCCATCAACTACAATATTTTTGCAGGCTTCCTTTTCCCATTGCTCAGTTAGGTTTTCATCGAAAAGGTATAATTCTTTATTCAGCAATTCATCGCCGGATTTAATGATATGGCATTGAGAATAACAAGCATTGCTTCCAACATTCGTTCTGTCAGTCCATCTTAAAATATTGTGGGGAGAAGCAAAATTAAAGATTGGAAAGGCATTAAAGTTTGCATATTCGGCCACACCGTATTTTTCCCAGTTATCGGGTGCTGCAAGTGTTCTTCTCACAAGCGAAAGATGATACATATCTTTTACGTCCGGTATGGGGTTCATAGCTATCTTAAAGTCCATATAAGAAGGAATCCTTGCGCCATCGCCATGTATATGGCAACTTCCGCAATTATTATATACTTGTGAATGACAAACCTGACAATTAAAATCAGTATAATGCTGGAGATGGTATTCATTTTTATCCCTTAAGCTGGTATGGCAGTCAAAGCATTCAGGTAATTTGGAATAAGCATACCTTTGGTCTACCTCCTTTCCATCTCCGTGTAATTCGTTGCCACTATGACAATTTGTGCATTTATATCCCATCTTGGTCAAATGAACATCAGGTTGTGTACCACTCGCAACACCAAGGTAGGCGTGGCCACCACGTGATGAATGACAAGCCACGCATACACCAAGCATATCCGGCGTTTTATTGAAATTATGACCGTTGATAAGTCCCTCTCCACCAGCAACGGGCCTTACAATATGACAAGATCCGCAGGATGCATGGCAGGTAGCGCAGTTTTTATTATATCCTTCCTGTTGGTGGGCAGGTAGCTGATCGAAATCCTTATAACCTGTAAGGCCACTTCTTATGGTAACCTTTCTTTTTTGCCCCATACCCTGATGTAAACTGGTTTTAAAGTTTTCGACTATTTGTTCATGGCAGGCACCACATTTTTCATCAGATAATACCGAGGGATGGGAGAGGAAATCACCTGAATGTGCAAGGTTTTTATCATCGGTATTGTCTATTCCATTATGGCAGGCAACACATCCGATTTTATAATGACCTGAGTTTTTATACGTTTCAAAACCTTCACCTCCCATGTAAACTCTGTCATAGGGTTCATAATGCGGGGCTTCACCACCGCAACCACCTGCAGGTGCTGTAGTGTCGGGAGAATAAACTTTTTTAAGGTGATTGTAATCAGTATGACAGCCTTCGCATGAAGCAACTCCCCCTGAGTGATTTTCAAATTTTGCTATTTCTGATGTACAGTTGAAAAGAAATATAGCCAAACTTAACAGAATCAGTGGAATTAAGGCTTTAGTTCTCATGTTGCAATTGTTTTTTAAATTTTTTAAATACATTAAAATCAATATTTTCTATTATTGGCAATTCCAGGTAATTGCATTAAGATTTAGATTATAGGTAAAAAAAGAACTTGTAATAATTTTACAAAATTGGAAATTTGAACGGGGATATTAAAGAAATGCTATATGATACAGAAAGGATTAAGTTCTGATTCTGATCAGGATAAATATTGATCTGGATCAGGGTAGCCAATAAAATGCTATTTTTGTATAATAATTAATAGGGATGGACAAAATGGGGAATTATACGGGATGTAGTGTAAGTATCAATCAATGTAAGTGTTTTGACAGGCTGACCGTTGAAGAAAAAAAATTGATTGAAGAAAATTCGGTGGAAATCCAGTTTAAAAAAGGAGAAATAATTTGTAAACAAGGATCTTTTGCTTCTAATATTTTGTATATGAAGAAAGGACTTGCAAAGGTTTTTTTAAACGATGGACAAAATTCGCTCGTTTTAAAGATAATACCTGATGGAAATTTTCTGGGTTTGGCTTCTTTGTCTGAAGATCTCAGTATTTACCGTTATTCTGCCATGGCATATGTTGATTCTGAAATTAAACAAATCGACATAGTCACCTTTAGAAAACTGATAAATCAAAATCCGTTATTTTCAAAGGAAGTGATAGATATATTAAGTGCCAACAGTGTCCAGATTTATAGCAGGTTTTTCTGCCTTACGCATAAACAATCCTATGGAAGGTTGGCAGATATCATCCTTTGCCTGGGTGATAGGATATTTAAGGATTCTGAATTTGAATTACCTCTTTCGCGCAAAGATTTAGCAGAATTAACCGGAATGACACCTGAAACTGTTATTAGATTGTTGAAAAAATTCAGGGAGGAAGGACTCATAGAAATGAAAGGGAAAAAATTTACTATTATTGATTATGCCCGTCTGCAGCGTATAAGTGAAACAGGTTAAAAGTGTAATTATTTTGCAATATTTACTTTAAATCCGCATCTCTATTTAAATAATAGGCTGGCGATAAAACTACCTGCTTCAAATCCTTCCTGCTTAAAAACAAAATATTCTGAACTTATTTATAAAATGGACAAATTGTAGCAAAGGAAATGGATTTGGCTTCTCACAATTTAAAACAGATGAAAGTTGAAATACTTATTCCAATATTTGAAACTTGTAAAATTATTGGAGACACAACAATTTCAGTAGTTGTATATAACACAAAAGGTACAATATTGGGAGAACCAATCAGCGGGCATTTCCGTTACCTCCGAAACCGGAAAATAGTTAATGACAGAATCAAAATAGTGAGCGGTGCTTGCATAAAAATTTAATAAAAATGTGGACGACAGAATCATTATGGTTTGAAATTGCAGTAGTAAGCATAATTTATGCTTTGGGAAATATACTAATGGGACATTTTGAAGAACGGACACCAAAAATCCGCAGAGTTGGAAAATATCTTTTAACACTTCTGATTGTTTGTTGTATTTCAGTTTATTTCGGCAGAACAATAGCAATGATACTTCTGTCTCTTTTTATCTTACCTGTATTATTTATTCACGGATATTATCTGCCAAAGAAAAAAGGGATTAATGGTTGGACAGGAGAACCGAAAAGCAAGTATTATGAATATCGCGGGTGGAACAAAGATATATTTTCGAAATAAAAAGACAGTACGAAGAAAAGTATGAACTGCTAACAGCCGGTTTGATTGCTGGCCGGGTAAACGTCACCGTCCGGAAATTTGTCGTTAAATTGAAAATCGGTTGCCTGCATAAGATTCAGTGGTTAAAAGCCCTGCCTGCGTTAAGCTGCTGTTCGTTTATACAATCCCAAAATTGGGCAAGCCATTCCGAAAACCGGTTCATAAAACAATGTCTTTTAGTTTGTAAAATATTTTATACCGCTTAATAATTGGTTTAGCCTGGTGTATTGGGGATTTTGCGGCCCTATTTTTTGCCACTAAAACACCAAAACACCAAATTTTCACCAAAAAATTCTTAACTAAACGGCATTGGTACATACAAACCCAAATTGAGCAAGCTTGTTCTGAATCCGTTTCATAAAACAATGTTGTTGAGCCGGTAAAACATTTTATACAGGTTAATCATTGGTTTAGCCTGGTGTATTGGGGATTTTGCAGCCCTATTTTTTGCCACCTAAACACCAAATGTTCACCAAAGATTTTTTAACAAAACGGTATTGAATTATATAATAAAATTTTTATCCCCATGTTAAAGGTTTATCATTCAGGCAATTCTTTTTATCGTGAATGATGAGGATTACTGAAAATATTAGCCTAAAATACCTGTTCTTTCCAACATTTTAACATATTTCCCTTCTTCAAATCCTTACGTCTAACAGGTTTTTATACATTTTTATATTATGGATAAATAATATTTAAAGTAAAAACAATAATAAATTAAGGTTTTAGTTTTATAAGTACACGGTTACTCATAAAAACAACATTTTATAATTTACTTTATGACAACCCAAACCGTTACGATAATTCACAAGAACACAACCGGCAGATTTTTTCAAAACACAATTGATTTGTATGTATTGCAAAACAGATTTGTGTTTTATCCTGATGCTGATTCTTTTTTTAATAATAGTGTTTAATTAAATTTTAAAATTATGTCTAAAGAGAATTTTGAATCAAAAAAGTCGGTGATTGAAGCTATTCCCGAAAACCAGGTAGATTATCCCGGAATCCCTGTAGACGTTGCCTTGCAAGAGGCTGAAGATTTGCTGGTCTGGTGCCAGCCTGATAAAGACCTGCTTATAAAAGCGGGCCTTGACTGGAAACTTGTTGAAGATTTTAGTGTAAGAATTGGTGCCTGCCGCTATATACAAAGCCAATGGCAAAAAGAGTACCGGAGCCTTGAACAGGTTCAGCTGGAGTGGAACCAGAAATCGCCCCTTGCCTATGATTTAAGAAATGAATTGGTACACCATTTCCTTTTTGGTTACGCGAAATTTCCCGATCTGTTAAGCCGCACCCAAAAAATTGCAGAAGGCAATTCACATGCAGATATGATACAGGACTTAAGCGATCTTTCGGCCCTGGGACAGGCCAATCCTGATCCATTGAAAGCCATAAGTTTTGATATGACGCTGCTCGAAAAGGCTGCTGTCACTTCCGAAGAAATGGCCGTGTTACTGGCCAATGCCAATGGCAAAAAAATGGAAGACAATAAGATGCGGCTATTACGCGACAAGGCTTATGCACACATGAAAGAAGTGGTGGACGAAATCCGCCGTTGCGGACAGTATGTTTTCTGGAAAGACGAACAAAGGTTTAAAGGTTACATCAGCAAATTCAATAAATCAAAGAGGCAGGTGAAAACCAAAACCACACCGGTAGAAGAAACCGGAAAATAATCGTCAGGGTTAAGCTTCCACGCCTTAACAGGAAGTAATTATTTCCCCTTTGCAGGTTATTCACTTATGCAAAGGGGATTTTTTTTGATTTTCCTCGATATTGCTATGTTCTAAAGCCAGATTCTTGTTCCGGACACTAAATTCTTGTTCCGGATACCAGATTCTTGTTCCGGACGCCCATATTTTTGTTCCGGATATCAGATTCTTGTTCTGGAAGCACATATTTTAGTTCCGGACGCCCATATTTTTGTTCCGGAATTAAAAATTTCCGTTCCGGAATTAAAATTATTTGTTTTGAAACTAAAAAGTTTAATTCCTGATTCAATAATTTCTGTTTTTTACAGACAAATGGCTAGTTCGGACCAGCCTCATTACCCCGGGTAAATTCAATTCAATCAAAATAAAGTTTTAAAACCTTTTGCCCCAAAAGTCCATTTCCAGTTCTTTATTATTAAATTAGCAGGGAATTACTCAAAATTGTGAACCTGAATTTTAAAAGACCTCAAAGGTTTTGGAAACCTTTGAGGTCTCAGATATAGTTGTTCCGGAATAGTAGCATTTTCCTACTGAAATGCTGGGAATTAATAAAAATAATGGCCAAATTTGTAGGGCATTGCTACAAAATGGAATTTGAATATAAATATATAATAGAAATTGTCGCCATGAGACTATCGAAACGTTAGAGCAAATTATAAAAAAGCCATGCAAGAGCTTATCTGCTAGATTAAAACATAAATGATATGAAAAGAAATTATTTGACTTTAGGTATTTTAATTTTAAGTATTCTATTGAACATTGGACTAATAGTTACCAGAGAAAAACATAGGTCTATTTCATATATTGAAGCAGGAACTGATTTTACTAAGAAGTTTAATCCTGAAAGGATAAAAAGAAGACTTCCAATAATACCAGATAATTGGAAAAATGTTGATCCTTTGCATTATAAGATTCAAACGTGGGAAAATCCTGATACGATAATACCAAGATATTCTGAAAAATTGGTTGCAGCAGATGCAAAGGCTCAAATTTCGCATGAAATAGATAGATATGATTTGAGGAAAATATGTCTCAAAGATTATAATTTATTTTATCAAATAGTAGTTGAATACAATTATGTTGATGATACATGGGATTGCACTTTGCGAAATACACAGGAGCCTGAACGGAGTGGTGAACTTAAAGGAATTAGATTTGCGGGTGATGTAATATGCAATTTGACAATGGCACAAGTAAATGATACGTTAAAGGCATATGGATTAACTAGATTGAATTATAAATAACTTGCTCTAACAGTGCATATATTTTATTGGGGGTTGAATCGGTAATTGCAAAGTAATTGCGCTAAATTAGCTTTGTAACGTGGGATAATGAATTGCTTCGAAGTCCCCCAACAAAACATATGCGAAACGTTGGCAGTTATTCGACCGAAGGAAAGTTCAATTAAATTCTTAAGAAAATAAGTGATTGAATCGATGAATTTTGGTTGAAATTGAAAACAGGAACACTAAAAAAAATTGACGTTTGTCAAGATTCGTAAAAAACACATGAAATCATTGATCTCAATAACTAGGATTTTGTTACTGACCATAATTGGAAGTGTGTTTGCATTTGTTTTATATGACTCATATCATCAAGACAATATTTTCCTTAACATCATTTTTATAGTTTTTGGCGCTGTTTGGGGCGTAACATTTTATTATTCTATTAAATCTGACAAAATCAAATATTTCGATTCAAAAAAAATAAAGAGTTTCATTCCAACTATCATTGGAATTGCCATTTTGTGTGTTAACTGTGGAATCTTTTCATTTTATCTATATAAAATAATGTCACCATCACTAATTGAAGCTAATGGACACGGAGTCTATGCTGATTTTAAAAAGAATGGAGAATACATTATTAAAAGTGGAAGTTGGGCAACTAAGAAACATTTTTATGGGCATTATAGAATTCAAGACGGCTTGATCATTCTTGATAGAGAATGCCTTGATGATATACTTTCTACAGATAAATATAGAATTTGTGAGCTAGATAATCCAAAAAATAGTTTCTTGTATTGGAAAATAAAAAAGAAAGGAACTTATATTATTCCAATTGACAAAAGGGCTGAAAACAAAAATTCCCTATATCTTCTCGGTTTTGATCATAAAGGGGATTCAGTTTTTGGTTCACATAGATTTGAAATTACAAATGATAATAGATAAAAACAACGAACTGCCAACATTGTGTAAACCGGCCATTTGCCCTTGAATCGGTTTCGCACCGCAAAACCGCTGTACAAGGGCAAACGGTGGCTACAAAATCTGAGACCTCAAAGGTTTCAAAAACCTTTGAGGTCTTTAAAAACCTTTTAGATCTTTATAAAAAGGAAAAGATGAAATACGAAACACTTGAATTTGGAAAGTTTTATCACATCTTTAACAGGGCAAACAACGACGACAAACTGTTTTATTCCGAAGAAAACTATTTTTATTTCCTTAAACTTTACGACAAGCATCTCAGCACCATTTTTGATACATATTGTTACTGCCTGTTGCCCAATCATTTTCATTTTCTGGTCAGAATTAGAGATGAAAATGAAATACCTGAACAAGTTAAATTAAGGATGGTTTCAAAGAAAACGGGGTTGTATCAAAAGTAAAAAAGATACAGATATCCTTAAATCAGGTCGGTTTATTTAGAATGAATATAAATTAAGTGCCATATTGAAATGTGCTGATATTTAGCACATTGTGATTAATTGTAATTCATTGAATATCAAAGGCTAGTGATGTTACACGTGAAACAATTTGCTGATATACAAATATTTAGTATCTTTAAATAAAAAAAGCGATGCCAAAGTTTAAAGATTATAAACAAGGACAACAAGCAAGTCTCTTTCCATTGGACATATCTGCCCTTGTGCCCCAAAACCATTTGGTCAGGCAGATTGATTTGGTTATTGACAGGATCCAGACAGGTAAGTTACAAACACCTTTTTCCGAAAATGGGGCATCATCTTATCATCCCAAGATGATGCTTAAGGTTATCATCTATGCATATTCAACAAGGAATTATTCCAGCCGTAACATAGCAGCCTTGTTGAGGCAGGATATAACTTACATGTGGTTGTCAGGCATACAGACACCTGACTTTAACACAGTTAACCGGTTCCGTTCAGTATATCTCAAAGATGTAATAGAAGATGTTTTTTCGGAAGTATTGCTTTTTTTGCACGAGCACGAATTTATAAAGTTTGAGAATTATTTTGTAGACGGCACCAAATTAGAAGCAGATGCAGGAAAATACAGCTATGTTTGGAAAAGTAACACTGAACGCTACAAAGCTGCAGTGCAGGCAAGGGTAAAAGCATTAATGGGGGAAATAGAAAAACTGAACGAGCTTGAAGACAAGTTATATGAAAAGAAAAATCTTCCGGAACTAGGGGAACAGAGCAATATCAATTCAAAGCAAGTGGAAGAACTGGCCCAAAACATCAACAGGAAACTTGAAGAAAAGCAGGGTGAAATAAAAAAAAACGAAGCCAGGAAAATAAAGGGCAAAATCACACAACTTATTAAAGAGAAAGAAAATTTAGAAAAGTACCAGGAGCAGGAATCAATTTTGGGACAGAGGAACTCATACTCAAAAACAGATCATGGTGCCAGTATGATGCGCATGAAAGGTACCGATGAGCTACGCCCTGGGTATAATGTGATAGCAAGCAGCGAAAACCAGTTTGTAACCAATACAAGTGTAGGTCAAAATGCATCAGATTCTGTTTGTTTCCCCGAACATTTAAAGAAGAATATTAAGCGTGGAGAAAAGTTTGTTCCTGCAAATTTTGTCGGAGATGCAGGTTTTGGCAGCGAAGAGAACTATGAAGCCTTGGAGCAAGCCTCCATCAAAAGTTACCTTAAATTCCAATCGTTTCATCAGGAATCTCAAAAGGAACACAAAAAAGATATTTTTCATAAGGATAATTTTGAATATAACAGCGATGGGGATTTTTATACTTGCCCAAACAAAATGAAACTGGCTTATAGGGAAACCATAGAGAAAAGAACAATTAATGGTTACACACAAACCATCAAAATATACGAGGCTGAAAACTGCGAAGCATGCCCGCTCAAAGAGCAATGCACAAAAGCCAAGGGCAACCGCACAATACAAGTTAACCCTAACCTTGAAAGGCATAAAGAAATAGCAAGACAAAACCTCAATTCCGATAAAGGGATAGAATTAAGAAAACAAAGGGGCTGGGAAATTGAAACCTTTTGGGCCGATTTAAAATATAATCAAAAATATAAAAGGATAAGGTTAAGAGGCCTTGAAAAAGCAGAGCTTGAGATAAACTGGCTGGCTATCAGTTATAATCTGAGAAAAGCACATCAAAAGTTAATTAATAAAGCTGCTTAAAAACAAAAATCAGGGGGGAAACTATGAGATAAGTAAAATAAATATAAAAAGGGGCATCATTTGAAAATTTCGCTTAAAAAGCGAATAGTTAACATCAATTTCCAATTTCTTGGTGAATCAAATTCTGAATCACTTTTGATACAGCCCCGTTTGGCGGCCGCTTTCCAATTTTTTTAATGCCTATGCCAAAGCAATTAATAAAAAGTACAACCGAAACGGAAGTTTATTTCAATACAAGTTCAAACGTAAAGAAATAAATACAGATAAATATTTTTATAACCTGGTCCATTACATTCATGCAAATCCCGAAAAACATGGAATTACTGATTATTATAAAACTTACAGGTTCTCATCGTACCAGGCAATAATAAGCAACAAGCCAACAAAAGTTAACAAAGAAAAAGTTATAAGTTGGTATCATGATTTAAAAAATTTTATCTATTGTCATTCACAGGAGGTGAATGAAGATTCAATTAAAGATTATATTATTGAAGATTGAGATATTTACCAGAAGTTCATTGCTTGCAGAAATCAGTCCTCAAAGTTTTTGAAAAAGAAGACCTCAAAGGTTTTTGAAACCTTTGAGGTCTCAAGGTCTCAGATAAAGTATTTCCGGAATGGAATCATTTTCCTGCTGAAATGCTGGGAATTAATAAAAATAATGGCCAAATTTGTAGGGCATGGATTGAAAATTGATTTTGAGTATTAAATATAGAATAGAAATTGTCGCCATGCGACTATCGGAACGTTTGGCATTATTATGAAAAACAATACAGCTAGATCAAATATTATTATGAAAATTCAATCCAACCCACTCTTGAGACTTGGAATAGTAATTATAATCTTATCTCTCTTTTCATGTCAAAAGGACAAATTGGAAGGAGCCATAATATATGATTCAGAATTTATTGGAAGTTTATATACAAATTCATTTGACACTATAATTATTGACAATCAAAATTTAATACTTCAGACAGAACTATATAGAGACTTTTTTCCAGGTGGCCCAATTAACCAAAATGACACTAGATTGATTGCACCAATCTACATTGTTAATATTGATAGTTCTTTGATATCTAAAAATTTTAAAGTTTCTAAACTCTATGTAATTAATAATGATCAAGCTTGGATGTCTGTACCAGAATACCAGACAGATATTTATTTGCCCGAATATAAAGCATTTTGGATTAGTACAAATGGTCCTAAATGGGAAACCGGAATATTTGTTGATGTAATTGTTTCTATTAAAGACTTGACAAATGACCAAGATAAATTACTAATTTCAAGAAATCAAATTATAGAAAAAGTTGAATGAATACCATTGCCTAACTTTTTGTAACCGCCCATGCCACATGAGACGGAAGTACAGAATTTAAAAACATTTGAAAAAGCGGCACTGGTGACTATTGAAAGGCCGTTAGCCAAAACCAAGACAGCAGAATGAAAATGAGTAATAACGATTTAGATAATGATGCTTTTAGACAATCGGATGATAATTATCTAATTGTTGACCCTGGATTTGTTCATCATCGAAAAATTGAAGCTGTTTTAGGAAATAACGGAACTGAGATTTTAAATAATGAAATTGCAAAAATTCCTGCGCAAACACCTGAATGGAGAAAAAAAGTATTGATTGATAACTTATATGCGAGAATTTTGCTTGATTACTGTAAAGTGGTTGGAACTAAGACAATTGAAGAGAACGTCATTAATAAAAATGGACACCTAATGTGTTCCATTGAGAAATTCCTACCATCTGATTCAATTTGCGATTCTGTAAGAGCAACAAGTGAATTGGAATTGATAGTTGATTGTAATCAAAAGATTGAGTTGCAATTTTCAACTGACAAACTTTCATCAGAAACATTAAAGTCAGGTTTAACAGAGGGAGGAGAATTTGCTATTGTAGCAGAATTCTATAAAATGACAAAAGAAAAAATCATTCTACACCCATTACTGATTGGTTACCCATATTTACAATCAAGAAAGAATGGTGAACTTTTATGGGAAAGCTATTCTGATTATTATCAAATATACTTAGAAGATTTGAAAGAATTTTCTGAAATGAAAAATGTTCCTTTGCCTAATGATTGTGAGCCAATGAAGGATATTAAAGAGTCAGTTTTTAAAGAGTGTTTGCATAAAATATTAGGTGATAGTGTAAACAAAGATTGGGGCGGTGAAATATCTGATTATTATTCAACTCATGTGCATTTGGGAGAAAAAAGGTGCTCGTGTGCATTTCTTTTAAAAGGTCCTGCAAGATTTCATCCGATGGGTTTGTATCATTTAGGAAAGAACAATGACCAGATTGTTCGACTTTCCAAAGAACCAGTTGATATTTTGATTGTTCAACATTCACATGATATAACACTTCCAGTCAAAGAAACATTAAAAGTTTTTGCGACTCAGCCATCAAATCCAAGGAGATATTGTCTTGTGGATGGTCGTGATTCTTTAAGGTTATTACAATCATATGATTTATTGGATTGGGCATTAAAAAAATCAAAAACTGGCAGTGGCTAACATTGTGTAGACCGGTCATTTGCCCTTGAGTCGGTTTCACACCGCGAAACCGCGGTGCAAGGGCAAACGGTGGCTACAAAATCTGAGACCTCAAAGGTTTCAAAAACCTTTGAGGTCTTATAACTAAATCAGTACCATATGCACATCCTTCTATGGTATTACCAGCGGTTGCAGAGGCTGAAGATCAGATAATTTTATTTTGGAATATTCTTTCTTATGTTAGGGATTCTGCAATGAAGTCAACAGGCGAAGTTCTTTATGAATTTAACGGTACTCGATACGTGGTAAATCCTAAACCAGGTAATTCAGGCGCTCGTTTGACTGGCATTGCAGGTAAAGATTGGTTTGATTTCAATAATGCAGATTTTCATAAACAGTACAATCTCGATCTACTATACCGCTACAACTTTTGTCGATCAATTGAAGAACCTGTTGCAAAATATATTTCGCTATATTCATTGTTATCTTCTGTTGCAAAAGACGAACAAAAAAAGATTGATACTTTAATCGAAGCAGTTGATCCAAATGTTGGGAAATACATTCCTTATGGTAGGAGAATGGAAACAATCTTTACACGCTTAAGGAATGAACTCGCACATTTCAGAGAAGGAACCTCGATTATGAAAACTCATCAAGAAATAGCTCTTCACCTACCAAGATTTGAATGGATAGTAAAAGAAGTCTTAGCTGATAAAATAGTCTCTATCGTTAAGACAAAAGACGAAACGTAATGAAAATAAATAAATACTGTCTCAAAATGGATCAACTCTCCGACTTGTGCCCCTACACATACCATTTCCCATACAAATAAATAGTCTGATAAAATCCCAATAAATAATTCCGCAAATATTTGGATATGAGATGGGAGTAAGTTAATTTTAAAGAAAAAAGATAAGTAAAACAGGATAAAAAAGCAGAATGTTGCTATCCGGTTTTAAGCAAAACAAAATAGTCAGGCAATAATTCAAATCAGCCAGTGAATATAGAAGATAATATGTTGGAAATAGTGACAAAGAGTAGCCATGGCGATTAATGAGACGTTGTGCACAAGTTTGACAATTAAACTCCAAAATATGAAAAAAAATATTGTTCTGTTTATTATAATTATAGCAACCTGTAATTTATTAAAGGCTCAAAATTTTTCTGCTTTCAGGGATAGTATCATAAAAGAAAATTTAGAAAAAGATATTATGTTTCTTTGTGATTCAAGCTTATCCGGTAGAAAGATTGCATCAACTGGTGAAAAAAAGGCCGCCAACTATATTCGGGAGCAATATGTAAAGTCAGGATTGACCGGAAAAATTGGTGGAAATTTGAACTACTTTCAGGAATTCACATTAACCTATGATTCTCTCCTAAGCTTTACTATTTATAACAAAAAAAACAGGTTAAATTATATCTCTGACTTTTTTACATTTGAATTTTGCTTCTTGCACGATACCTCAGAATTACAACTCGTTTATGGAGGTTTTGGATTAGACAGAGATGATTATTCCGATTACAAAAATATGGATGTTAAAAATAAATGGGTAGTGGTTGAAATGAATTCGCCAATTGATAGTACCGGAAAATTATTAAGTAATTTTGATTTTAATAAGCCCGTAAACCTTTATGAAATAGATGAAAAAAAGCAGATTGCCCAAAAATATGGTGCAAGGGGAATAATTTTTAAAATACCATCTCAGAAATATATACCGGAAGTGCTGTCACACGTAGCTGGTAATCCACATATTTATGGCACAAAAGAAAATGCTGCATTGAATCTTGAGATGGGGACTTTTCCAAAAATAATTGCGAAAAAAGAGCAAATTGATTTATTAATGGGTGTAAAAACACGTCATTTAGATACCCTGATAAATTCCAAATTAAGAAATAAACAATCTCCTGCTGGAAATATAAGCACTAAAGTTTCTTTTACAATAAAGAAAAAAGAAATTAAATTCAATTCACAAAATGTTATTGGAATTATTAAAGGGAAAGATGAAAAAGTAGGAATTATAATATCAGCACATTACGATGCGGTAAAAAACGATGATTCTTTATATTATCCGGGGGCAAATGACAATGCTTCTGGTACGGCTGCTGTGCTTCAACTTTCAAAAGTTTTTTCTGACATGAAGAAAGCAGGATATACCCCGGAAAAATCCATCGCTTTTGTTTTATTTTCAGGCGAAGAGGAAGGCATTGTCGGCTCTACCTATTTTATAAATCATATTCCTCTTGCAATAGACAGTGCAACATTGGATATTAACTTCGATTGTATTGGAATTTTAGATTCAAGATTTAAAAATGGCGGGTTAAGTATTGCTGCACCAGAGGATATTATTAACCAATACAGGAATACATTTTGTGAAATAAATTCAAGGGAAAAAGAGCCCCTGGATATTGACTTTAATCAATATTATCAGTATTCCGATAATTTAGCATTTACTAATAAAGGATATCAGGCTATGTTTATTTCCACAGGAGGTGGGGAAGTAAGCCATTCACCCAAAGATAGACCGGAATTGTTTAATTATGATAATTATGTGAATGTTACACGTTTGGTATTTGATTTTGTAATTTCAAGAATGAATTTTATTAAAGAATAACCTGTGCACAACAACGAATATAAAATAAAGTGGTAGCAGAGAGGTTTCGGGAAGTTCAGACTGCGTCGGCATTTGACAAGGGGATAAGGACGCAGCTCTGCAATCCGGTTCGTTTCATATACGAGGCCATTAGCCCTCATTTTTAAACCACATTAAGCTTACTTAAATAGATGTAAAAAAGATATTCGATATACAAACCCTGAAAAATGGAAAAAGAAAAATCATACGCAGCATCACACAAGGGACTCAGAAATATACTTTCAAAATTTTCCCTTTTAGCAGGTAAAATAAACTATTCAGACATTAAACAGGTCGAAGAACTTAAAAAACTTGGAGAGGAAATGTTTTTTTTGTTGATCCATCATTTGCATACTGAAAATGACGACTTACTAAAACCGCTGGAAGAAAAAGTTCCCGGATCATCTAAACATGACCTCGACGATCATGAAAGACTAGAGAAAATTCAAACTGAAATTGCAACTCAACTCTCAAAACTTAACGGGACACAGGACGAAGAGACTGGCCATTTGTTTTATTTATCGTTTACTAATTTCCAAAGTCAATATCTTGAACATATACTACAGGAAGAATTGGTCACTGAACCCTTGCTGCTTGCTAATTTTACAGGAGAGGAGTTAAAGGAAAACAGCATGCGGATAATGCAGAAAGTTGAATTTCCTGTTTTACTACTTTCCCTCAAATATATTATTCCAGCTCAAACTGAAAATGAAAATCTGAAAATATTGAGGGCTTTCAAAACGAACGCACCTCAAGAGGCGTATGATGCCGTTTTAAGTATAATTAAGCCTGAAATGACCGATAATGAATTCTCTTCTTTAACAAGTAAAGTATGATTACTATTACAAAAGGAACCGATAAAAAAACGAACCGCTAACAGCAACTACACAAAAGTGGCGGTTCAGGGGTTAAATCAAGCTTTGTGCTTCTTTCAAAGTTTCTGCCTGGTTGACAGTGAAGCGCTTCGAAATCGCCACCTTTGGGGAGCTGCAAACCGTTAGCAAAATTAAAATTAATACACATAACAATGAAAATGTTTAGAAATTTGATAATCTTATTGATAATCATTTATTTTAATAGTTGTTTTTTAGTAATCAGTTAGTAATTAGGACATGCAAATAATATATATTGAGATCAGACAGTACATTGCAAGGGTACTGGGTAGCTTTTTTAAGACAAGTTAAAAATAGAAAAATTAACTTTATAACCATTAAAAAAGCGTAAAAATGAAAAAGATCAAATTTAGTGAATCCCAAATTTTGGGGATATTAAAGGAACAAGAACAAGGATTTAAAGTGTCAGAAATCTGTCGCAAACACGGGATAAGTGATGCCACGTTTTACAACTGGAAAAGTAAATATGCAGGCATGACCGTTGATGAACTCAAACGGCTGAAAGAGTTGGAATATGAGAATGCACGCTTAAAGAAGATGTATGCGGATTTGAGCCTTGAAAACGATGTATTAAAAGATATTGTTTCAAAAAAGTTTTAACGCCCGGTCAAAAGGGTGATTGCTTATCCTATGTTTTGCAGAGATATAAACAGGTAAGTCATTCCCGGGCGTGTAGGATGCTCCATTACACCCGAACGAAAAAATATTATGAAAAAAAGATGCCAATAAAAGACTTAATAGTAAACCAAGCCATATCAGAAATTATTGGAAATAGCCGAAAAGGGAGAGAAAAGGTAATAAATCTGATGAAGAAGAATTATCCGGATATCGGATCAAGCCGGGTTAGACGGGTATATGAAAATTCAGGTTTTTCGCTAAGTAAAAAGCTGAGAAGACGGATAAAAAATAACCCTGCCAATCCAATTGAAATTTCCTTTTCCAAAAATCAGGAGTGGGCAATGGATTTTATGAGCGACGCACTGGCCTGTGGGCGGAAAATTAGGACATTAAACATCATCGACCATTTTAACAGGGAATGCATGGGTATCAGTATAGGTACCAATATGCCAGCCAGGGTTGTGATTAAGGAATTGGAAAAAGTAATTGAACGCGCAGGAAAACCAAAAAGGATACGGACCGATAATGGCCCGGAGTTTCGGTCGAAACTATTCCAAAAATGGCTGACACAAAACGAAATAGAATGGAGTCGGATTCAAAAGGGAAAGCCTCAACAAAATGCAATAATAGAGCGATTTAACAGGACATATAGGGAAGATATTTTGGACGCAAATTTATTCTATTCAATACAACAAGCTATTGAAATTACTGACAAATGGATTGAGGAATATAATTGTGAGCGTCCGCATCAGTCGTTGAACTATCAAACACCATCAAGCTATGCGGCATAAAGGTTTTTTTAGGCATACGCCCTCAAAAGTCTCAATGAAAAAAACGGGTCCCAAAAATGAAACCCGTTTTACATTGACACTTCGTCGGGAGAACCTATCCCTGGCAGGTTGCTCCTCAGCAGAGCCTGTTTCCGTTTCGGTTCAACATTTGCAAAATTCTATGATTAAAACTATATTTACAAACTGTCAAAAAAGCCTACCATTTACCCAAGCAAAATAAATTGGTGCGTTTAGAACAAAAATATGTTTTTCAAACGAGCTGAATCCCTTGTACTGACCACCGCATATGCGTTTTCGTTAGCGGTAATTGCAAAGTGACCTCAATCCTTAAAGACAATTTTAACAATGAAAAAATTCTCTCTAATGCGAATGTTTGTTTTTCTCACAGTACTTATTTTAGGGTCTGCCTGCAATGGACCAGGAAAAAAAGATATGTCAAATGAAAAGGCAAATTTAAAACTACTGAATAACACAGTCGCCCCCCCGCCTGGTGATGTCAGGTGTGGTTTTCAGGATAAAGAAGGTAATATTTGGTTTGGAACAAGGGGAAATGGACTTTACAAGTATGACGGAAATTCCTTTACCCAATTTACAGTAAAAGATGGTTTAGATTGTAATAATATTTATTGCATTTTGGAAGATAAGGAGGGTAAATTTTGGATTGGTACTGAAGAAGGACTTTGTTTTTACGACCCTTCGGATTCGCTCAGGACAGGTGGCAAAACATTTGACAAAATCCATATTCCTGTACCAAAAAACCTGCCTCCTAACAAGAATGCCTACTATCAAAACCATTGGGTGTTCAGTATGATACAAGCAAAAAACGGCAAACTATGGTTTGCAACAATTGATGGTGTTTACATCTACGATGGCAAATCTTTTACACATTTTCCATTGAACGAAGCTGCCAATGGCTTTTTAAACAGTAACGCCAAAGTGGAACGTATGCTGGAAGATAATGCAGGTAATATTTGGTTGGGCGGCAGAACCAACGAAGGTGTTTTTCGTTACGATGGTAAATCGATTACCCATTTTATACTACCACAATTAATTCAAGGTCAAAATGGGCCAAGGCCTAAACTTCATAATTGGGGATGGCCACAATTGCAGGATAAAAATGGGAATATTTGGTTCAGCAATTGGGGCGGTGCCTACCGTTATGATGGGAAAGATTTTACAGGTTTTTCAGCAAAAGATGGCTTAAAAGTTACTATGGTAGCCAAAATTATCGAAGACAAAAAGGGAAACCTTTGGCTTAATGGGGATGAACTTTTCCGTTATGATGGAAACTCTTTCACTCGTTTTAAAACAGAAGATAGACAAGCCTGTTTAGGTGGTTGGTCAATCTTGGAAGATAGAAGTGGTATTCTTTGGGTGGGTACGAAAGAAAATGGACTCTACCTTTTTGATGGTAAAAAGTTTATTACTTATTCTGAATATAGACAAAAGGAACAAATGAATTAACAGGCAAAAAAAATCATGTGAAAAAGAAAATTTCAAAGGTTTTTAAAAACATTGAGATGGAGTGTCAGAAATCAATTTATCCTCAAAATATTATTCGTTCCATCAATTTAATAAGGTAAAAAGGTGAATATTTTTATTTTTTTACTAAGGTTAAACAACCCAAAATATGGTCTTAAACCTGAATAGAAAAATGGTACAAATGTGAATGTTCAAGCCTTATGGTCACAGGGCTTGCCGGATTAAAAAAGGCCGGTTTAATTTTTCCTTGATTAAATGGCTTGTTAAAAAAATAAAGTTCAGAATGTGTATTTATATAAGGGAACTTAAGAAAACCTGTTTTATCCCGATGCCATTATTTTTTTCAATTTTGGTTTATCCAGTATTTCCAAATGATCACTGGTTACCCTTATTATGTTTTCATCATTGAATTCTTTAAGTACCCTTACCACACTTTCTTTGGTCATATTGGTAAGTTCACCCAGTTCCTGCCTCGAAAGAATGTTTTCGAACCTGTCTGCTTCAAAAATCTGGTCACTCAAAAAAATAAGGCCTTCTGCCAGTCTGCCGTGCATCCTCTTTTGGGTGCTGCTCATCAGCTTATTAAATATATTGATCGATTTTTCACTTACAAACCGGAGGTAACTTTCGGCAAACTTGTTATTTTCTAAAAATAATTCCTTTAAAACATTAAAATCAATAAAACAGGCCATTACATCTGTCAATGCAGTTAAGGAATAATAATTCCGGTTGTCAACATGGGCCCCTGGGCCGGCTATCAACTGGTTTGGCTTCCGGATATTAAGTATGATATTTTTACCATCATAGCCTTCGATATGAACTTTGGCAAGCCCGGAAGTGAGGATGATTGCATTGGAAGTAGGGGAACCTTGTTTAAAGATAACCTCGCGCGCTTTAAACCTTGCACCAAAGCGAACCTTATTGACCTTTTCGAACTGTTCTTTTGTAAGATGCTCAAAATAAGGCCATTTTTGGGCGCATATTATGCAAATTTCGTCATCCTGAGATTCCATTTTATTTAGAAGTAATATTTGTTACGAAAGTAATTGATATTTGTCAATATCACGAATGATATTATTGTTTTTTTTTAACAATAACTATCATTGCAATCAGGAATAATCTCACTGGTGTTTTTTCAATAATAGTATTTAGAAACTTTAACTTCGCAGAGTTATTAATCTAAAATTCTTAAGTATGAAAATAATGAAAAAATTATTCCTGGGCTTGGTTGCAGTTGCAGCTTTAGCCTCTTTAAGCAGCTGCGAAGGCCCTATGGGACCACAGGGACCTGCCGGAGCTGATGGTGCCGATGGCGCAGACGGAGCAGACGCCAACCAGACCTGTAAACTTTGCCACGCCCCACTAAGTGTAGATATGATTGGTCAACAATTTGAATGGTCTAAACATAAAGAAGGTGAAGCCGCTTTAGAAGAAGCAGGAAGAGTAGAATGTGCTCCCTGCCACGAATCCGAAGGATTTAAGTATGTAGTAGAAAATAATACTTCAGCTGGTTTTACTTTGGGTGCAACAGATTATACAAACGATTATCAGGTACCTGCTACAAAAGCATGGGGTAATATTAGTTGTTATACCTGTCACAGCGCAATTCATACAACATATGGCGAGGCTGATATTGCCTTGACTACAATTGCTCCAGTTGCTATGACAATGTATGGAGGTACAGAAACTCTGGATCTTCCGGGTAATTCTAATCTTTGTGTAAAATGCCACCAACCAAGGCCCGTAACAAAAAACAATGGTGCATCACCAAAAGGTGCTCCTATTGATTATGCAGCTCTTGCAGTTCCTGCTAACCTGAACAATGCATATTGGACAGGAACAAGTGCCAGTGCCGGTACAGGCGACGTTAAACCAAGCTTTAGAACTGGTGGACATTATGGAACATCTGGTGCTATATTTGCTGGTAAAGGTGGAATTGAATTTGCCGGAGGTGAGGCATATACCAATTCATTCCATACTGACAATGCTTCATGTACTGATTGCCATATGGCTGAAATGGGTGGTTCAGGCGGTGGCGGACATACATTCTATGTTAAAGGTAATCTTAACGGATGTAACACTGCTGAATGTCACAATGGAGCAGTTACAACAGCTACTGGCAATGCTTATTGGGATACCCCAAGAAAGAATATTAAAGCTTTGTTGGATCAATTGGCCGGTTTATTGACAGTTGTTCACAGTAATGGTAATACTTATGAACTATTAAACAGGGATGCAACAGAGACAAATCTTTGGCTGGGGCATACAACCAACAATTATGATGGTTATTGGAATATTTATAATTCAAGTAATCCGAATGGACAAATTCCAAATACATGGTTTACAATAACCAATAAACAAATGGGTGCTATTCATAACTTCCAGTTTGGTTTGAGGGAATATAGTCTGGGTATTCATAATTATAAATATACTCATGCATTATTAAGTAATACAATCGAAGTTTTAGGAGCAACTCCTGTTAACTAATCAAAAGTTTGAAAATATTAAAACTGCCTGCCACAACAGGCAGTTTTTTTTTTCTATTAACCTCTAGATTTACAAATAGCTGAACTATTTATTAATGATTTAATTATGGTTTTTTAGATTCATGAATCTTTTATAGCTTTAGGCTTTCTTATAAAGCGCCAATATAATGGTAATTATTTGAAAATATGGCATTTGTATACAATTCGGTATTAATCAGGATAAAATAATAGGTGATGAAGAATATTTTTAAATTTATTTTTTCTATGCCCTTAATGGCTGTTGCATTGGTAATTTTTGCACTTTCAATGGGTGTGGCAACTTTTTTGGAAAGGGATTATGGAGCGCCTGTAGCCCGCTATATGGTTTATAATACCTGGTGGTTTGAACTGATACAGTTGATTCTTGTTGTTAACTTTGTAGGCAATATTTTTAAATACAAGTTATATAAATGGGCCAAAATGAGTATTTTCATTTTCCACCTGGCCTTTGTCATTATTCTTTTAGGTGCCGGAATAACCAGGTATATTGGTTTCGAAGGGGCTATGCTTATAAGAGAAGGGGAAATTTCGAATAGTTTTCTTTCTGAAAAGAGCTACATTACAATTAGTTCTGTTAAAGACAAGGATTCACTTAAAATAGTAAAAGATCTGTTTATTTCGCCTTACCTTAAAAACCATTATAAAGAAGATTTTAAATTCCAGGGACAGGATTATACGCTTTCCATTGACAATATTTTACCTAACGCTCAAAAAACATTCGTGGAAGATCCGCAGGGACAGCCATATATTGAAATGGTGGTAGCTTCGAAAACCGGGATGCAAACCTATTACATTATGGATCAGGCTTCAGTTAGTTTCCAGGGACAAAAATTCAGACTAAATGTTGACAATCAGGATTCGACCAATAAATTTTTTATTGAAAAAAATAGCATTTACCTGCAAACGCCAAATGAAGTTGTACCAGTAGCCATGGGTGAAAAATCAGATACAACCTTACTTCAACCCGGCGTAAGAAATGAACTTAAAAAGAGGCAGTTATACAGCCTGGGAAATATCAAATTTGTTATAAAGGAATTTTCTGAACATGCCAAAATGACTTATGTAGCCGGCGACTGGACCAACGGGGTTGAATTCAATGTGCTGGAGTTTACCCTGAAAAGTGGGGATAAACAGACCAAAGTATTTGTTCCTACAGTTGATAAAGAAAAAGGAGAGTTGGTATCGGCAAGGTTAAACGATGCTGAATTTTTCATTTCACATGGTTCTGTGGATGTAGAATTGCCATTTGAACTTATGTTAAAGGACTTTAAACTTGACAGGTACCCCGGATCAATGAGTCCCTCGTCTTATTCGAGTGATGTGGTACTTATCGACCATTCTACCAACGATTCATCCGAACATAAAATATTTATGAACAATATTCTTGAGCACAGGGGCTACCGGTTCTATCAATCCTCGTATACCAATGATGAAAAAGGTTCCATTCTTTCTGTTAACCATGATAAACCTGGTACGATAGTCACCTACCTTGGGTATTTCCTTTTGGCATTAGGAATGTTCTGGTCTATATTTAATAAAAACTCCCATTTTGTAGAATTAATAAGAAGAAATAAAGAAATAAGGGAGAAAAGAAAGGGACTCGGCACTGCATTATTAGTAATGCTGATGTTAGGAAGCCAGGTTAGTTTTTCCCAAACTGATTCGATTAAAAATGTGGACAAAGCGCACGCCAATAAATTTGGCTATTTGCTGATGCAGGATGAAGGGGGCCGCATAAAGCCAATTAATACACTTAGCAGCGAACTTTTAAGAAAGGTTTCGAGAAAAGAAGAATATAAAGGCTTGAACCACAACCAGGTTTTTATGCTTATGACCCTCGACCCTGTTGGCTGGCAGAATGAAAAGATGATACGTGTAAATAATCCGGATGTTCAAAAATTATTAGGGATTACTGACAAATACGTTTCCTTTAACCAGCTGGTTGACCAGAAATCTGGCAAATACCTTTTGAAAGAACAGGTTGAAAAAGCATTTGAGAAAAAACCGGTAGAAAGGGACAAATTCGACAAGGAAATAATTGCAGTAGATGAAAGGTTAAATCTTTTTTACCAGGTACTTTCAGGGCAGTTTTTAACCTTATTTCCTGATTCAGCCAAACCGGAGCAAAAGTGGATAATACCAAGTGAAGCCCTGAAACTTACCAACAAAGACGCACGTGGCTATGCTAATTCGGTATTTCCAAATTATTACCAGGCAATTCTTGATGCCCAAATGACAAATAATTGGGCCAAAGCAGATTCTGTTTTGCAGACCTTGATTGATTTTCAAAAATCGAACGCACCAAAGCTGGTTCCTTCGGATACCAAATTAAAACTTGAAGTTCAATACATTAATACAGATATTTTTAATACGGTATACAAATATTATGGACTGGTTGGGTTTGTTTTACTGGTTATTTTGTTCGTAGCTATTTTAAGGCCTAAAACTAAAATTAAAATACCTGTACTGATAAGTGCCATTTTGCTGGGCCTGTTGTTTCTTTACCATTCGTACGGTCTAGGGGTAAGGTGGTATATTTCGGGCCATGCACCCTGGAGCAATGGCTATGAATCAATGATATACATTGCCTGGGCAACCATGCTTGCCGGATTAATTTTTATGAAAAGATCGCCAATTTCACTGGCTGCCACCGCGCTGCTATCATCGGTTACATTAATGGTAGCACACTTAAGCTGGATGGATCCGGAGATGACCAATTTAGTGCCGGTATTAAAATCATATTGGTTAACCATTCACGTTTCGGTTATTACAGCAAGTTATGGCTTTTTAGGATTGGGAGCAATTTTAGGTTTATTGAGCCTGGTTCTGATGATATTTAAAAACAGTAAAAACAACGACTCGATAGAATTGACATTGGGCGAAATTTCGAATGTTAACCATATGACCCTAATTCTTGGATTATACCTTTTAACCATTGGTACTTTTCTGGGCGGCGTTTGGGCCAATGAATCATGGGGCCGATACTGGGGTTGGGATCCAAAAGAAACCTGGGCTCTGATAACAGTTATAGTTTATTCGTTCATTGTTCATACAAGGTTTATTCCTGCCCTGAACAATAAATTTTCATTTAACCTGCTTTCGCTTTTAGGGTATGGCTCGGTAATGATGACTTATTTTGGTGTAAACTACCTGCTGAGCGGATTACATTCTTATGCAAAAGGAGATCCTGCGCCAATGCCTGCTTATATTTATTATACTTTGGCAGTAATAGCCGTTATTGCAGTAATAGCCTACTTTAAAGATAAAAAATCAGGAACTAGGAAATTAGAAAAAACATCTTAATGAAAACCCCGGGTAACCGGGGTTTCTTATTTATAAAATGAAAATAATTTGGTAACTGGTTTAGGCCTGATTTTCAAAGTTTCAGAATTGTAAAATCGACCCTTCGGTTTTTCTGTCTGCCTTCCTCGGTTTTGTTGTCGGTGAGTGGTTTTGTTTTACCGTAACCTTTGGCTGTGAGCCTTTCAGGTTCAATTCCATTTTTAATAATATATTCCCTTACCGCATTGGCGCGCTCAAGCGAAAGGGCATTATTTACCTTATCCGAACCAACATCATCGGTATGGCCGGCAATTTCAACTTCCATTTTTTTATGTTGCTTCATAAGGTCAATTAACCTTTGCAATTCAGGATAGGACCATTTGTTAAGGTCGGATTTGCCGGTGACAAAGAAAAGATTGTTCATTCTGACAGTAGAACCCACCTGAATGGGAACCAGGTATAAATCGCGCTGAATTTCGGTATATTGCTTTATATTCTTTAAATCGATGTTTTGACTCACGGTGTAAATATTCTCTTTTGTGGCCATGAAACTATATACAGTTCCGGCAGGTAATATTATTTTATAACTGCCGTCTTTTGGGTTAGAGCTTGCGATACCAACTTCTTCATCCGTTTCGAGCAAGCGGTAAGTGATATTGGCCTCAATTCCTTCGTTGGTAAAGCTGTTCAGCACTTTCCCGTAAATAAGTACAACGGGCTGGGGTTTAACCGCATCCGGCAATTTTAGTTTCCAGATATCTGCCTTACCCAATGAATTTTCGCCCGAAACCAGATAGGCATAATCACCAGAGGCCGGGATGGTAAAATAAGCATCAAAATCTTTCGTATTTATTGAAGGGCCAAGGTTCTGGGGTTCTGTCCAGTTCGTCCATGTTTCGTCAAGACGGCGGCTCATAAAAATATCATTTAAGCCATAACCCGGTCTTCCATTTGTTGAAAAGAACAATGTCACCCCATCACTGGCCAGGAAAGGCGAATTTTCGGCTTTGGCTGTATTGATATTCTTTCCCAGATTTTTCGGCGTGGACCAGCTTCCATCGTTATTTTTAAAACTTACGTAAATATCCTGGTCGCCAATAGATTCGTTTCCTTCAATAGCATGAAGCATGGTTTTCTGGTCTGCCGACATGCAAAACTCACCGTATTTATTTTTGTTTTTAAAATCGTTCACCATTACGTCAACTGGTACGCTCCATCCCTCCTTTGTTCTTTTTGAAATGGAAAAGCCCTGGCCATTGTCAACCACTGTTTTCCCTTTTGTTTTATAGCGTCGCGAGAGAAAAAGTGTGTTGTTATCCGGACTTACAGATATTACAAAATTACTTGCTTCATTATTAAGCGGATAGCCTATATTTTTTCTCGGCGACCAACCCAATTCGCCCTCTGAATTTGAAAACCAGATATCGCCTTCGCCATAGTTATCGGGATGATCGAGCACAAACATATAAAGGGTTTTCCCATCCGGGGCTATAACCGGCACGTATTCGGAATATTCTGAATTGATGTTTTTTCCCAGGTTTATCTTATCAATTTTTTTATCAGGAAGCCCTTTTACCAGGTTAATTTTTTCCTGTGCTTGAGTATCATTGGCCGTGAGGAGAATAAAAACAGCAACTAAAAATGAGCTAAAGGTCAATATGGTTTTCATAAAGAAGGTGGATTAAGTTTAGGAATCTGCACATTTATATTGAAATATATTGGTTAATAGCCGGTTATTATTCTTCTTCTTTGGGATATTCGATTCTTGGGTGATAAATATTTTTCAGTTTGTTTTTAAAAATATTCTTTGCAATTCCAATTTCAGCAAAGGTAATAGGCGCATTGTCGAACTGTTTTTCTTCTATCTGAAAGTCGATAATGTTTTCCACGAGTTCTTCCAATAAATCAAAACTGTATTCTTTAAGGCTTCTCGAAGAGGCTTCAATGGCATCGGCCATCATTAATACAGCGGTTTCTTTTGTAAAGGGTTTCGGCCCCGGGTAAGTAAAAAAAGTAACCGCATGTTTATCTTCCGGATGCTCTTTTTTATACAGCCTGTAAAAATATTGGGTTTTAGTTGTTCCGTGGTGCGTGAGGATAAAATCGATAATTGGTTTTGGCAGTTTTGCTTTTTTTGCCATTTCATAACCAATAATTACGTGGTCAATGATAATGGCAGCGCTATCCTTATAATCATTATAGATATGGGGATTCGTGCCTTGTATTTGGTTTTCGGTGAAATATTGAGGATTGGCTAGCTTACCTATATCATGGTAAAGAGCCCCGGTGCGCACAAGTAAAGAGTTACCCCCAATGGAGCGGATAACTTCTTCGGCGAGATTGGCCACCTGAATGGAATGCTGAAATGTACCGGGCGCCTTTTCTGCCAGGGTCCGGAGTAAATCCTGGTTTGTATCCGACAATTCCATCAAAGTAATATCAGAAATAAACCTGAAAGTTTTTTCAAATACATAAACCATTGGAAATGAGAGCAGAATAAGCACCCCGTTTCCGGCAAACCAACCAAAATTAATCCATTCAATACTTTTCAGATCGCCTTCGCGGTTGAGCGAAAATCCCAGGTAAAGAATAAAGTAGCTTAAAACCGTAAGAATGGCAGAGCCGAAAAACTGACCTCTTTTTTGAATCGTTTTTAAACCAATTATGGCAATAACCCCGGCAAAGAACTGAATAAAAATAAATTCGAAATTGTTCGGTGCATAAAAACTGGTCATAAAAACAGTAATCATGTGTACAAACAACGCCAGTCTGGATTCGTAAAATGTGTTAACAAGGATAGGGACAATAATGAAGGGTATTAAATAAATGCTAAGTATATTAAAATGATTTATAATATTGCTTAACAATATACTTGACACAACAAGCATCAGGATAAAAATTGTTTTTCGTCTGCTGTTGAGTACATATTCCCTGAATCGGTTAAGGAAAAGGTATAAGGTGAGAAATCCGAATAAAACAATAATAAACCTGCCCAGAAATAACAAAGAATGGCTTGCTGATTTGCTTAAAGAGCTCAGGTAAACTTTTTTAAATGATTCCAGTTTTCTGAAACGCTCTGTATCCACAGTTTCACCCTTTCTGATAATATTTTCACCTTCGCGCACAAGTCCCCGGGTAGCCGAAAGATTTTCAATCTGATCGGTTAGTATTTTATCTGAAGTAGCCTTGTCGTAAAATAGATTTGGATTAATAAATTTATTGATTTCGAAATCCCTGAAAAAATCCTGGCTTTTGATGGTTGTGAAATTAATTTGTTCCGTTCCGGTATTCTTCAAAACATAATTATACGCCGATTCTAGCGTAAAAACTGTGGAATATTTTACTTCGCTGGCAATTTTATGATTTAAAATCCAGATTGTTTCGGGTGCTTTTCCATTGTACCAGTTTCCTTCTTCATATTCAATTATCCCACTTTCGTAAATAAAGCCAAGTAATTCCAATACTCTGTTGTAGTATCGCTTTAGTGAATCCGGCTGGTAAATGGGTAAATTTTTGTTTTGTTTTTCTTTTTTCAGGGAATCGTATTCTGCTTTATATCTTTTCAATTTAATGTCGAACTCTGCTCTGAAACTGTTGAGTTCTTTATTCATAATTTCTTCGGACCTAGTAAAATAGGGCGAAAAATTATCCAGCAATTCCTTTTTTTCTTCCCCAATTTCCTTATCTGTTTTGTAAATGGCAAAATCGAATGGTGCGTTTAAATCCTCGTGCATCCAGGGTTGACCTTTTTGGTATTCGTACCTGAATTTTCTTTCGCCCGGAAAAAAATAAAGGGCAATAAGATAACTGATAAAAAAGAGAAAAATAATATAGAGTTTATCGAAGTTGGAACCTACCCATTTTAAAAGTTTATTCATTTTGTAAAAAATTGAAATTGAGAGATTAAGAATTTTGTACCCCTATTATTTCAACGGCTAAAATTATGCTGCTGATGGTAATAATTTGACTCACTCAAAATTAACTGTTTTAAAATAAATCCTGATATACTATTATAAAAATTTGAAAGACAAATCTATAATAAATCTTCTGGCTTTTCTGCGAGCTTTTGCGATAATGAAAATAAAGTTTGAGCGCCTTAATTTGAAATATTGCTAAATTTGTAATAATAAAGTTTTAAAAACCAGCATAGAATTTATTAAAAAATGGAAATTTTAATACATTAAATTTCAATCGATTAAAAGAGCTTGTTTAATAAATACGATGAATCTGAACCGAAAATTCTATATTTTTTGGCAGAAGCCTGTTATGTGCCTGATTATCAACTACTCTTGGCTGAAGCCAAGAGTAATTAAAACATACAGATTCATTGGGCTTTAGCCCAAATAACATATTGAATTATGGCTTTACGAATTGAGCTCGACTAGATATTCTAATTATTTTAGGACTTATGCAAAACATAAGTAATGTTTAAAATGAAAATTTCATCACCTTAAAGTAAACTAAATTGGAAACAACAAGAAAATATTTACCGGCAGATTTAAAAATTGAAAATTGGGAATCAGTAAAACCCTATTTCGAAAGACTCCTGCAAAAGGAGATAGGTTCAATTCAGGAACTAAAAGAATGGCTTAATCAAAGAAGTGAACTGGAATCAGCGCTTAGCGAAAATATGGCCTGGCGATACATCCGGATGACCTGTGATATGGAGAATGAGCAATATTCAAAAGATTTTGAATATTTTGTTTCAGAAATTGAACCAAAAATAACCGAAAATGATTTTAAACTGAACCAAAAACTGGTGGAATGTAAATATTCAAACGATTTGGATGAAATTAAATATCAAATACTTATAAGGAAAATCAGGACAGAAATTGAACTGTTCAGAAGTGAAAATGTACAGCTTTTGGCAGATTTGCATAAAGAAGAAAAGGAATATGGCCGGATTGCCTCCGCCATGACCATAGAATATGAAAAGGAAGAGATTACGCTTCAGAAGGCCGCCAATTACTTAAAAAATGCCAATCGCGAAATCCGGGAAAATGTTTATAACCTTATCTGGCAGCGCCGTTTAAACGATAGCCGGGAACTAGGAAACCTGCTGCTTAAATTGATCAAAAAACGTCAGACAATTGCTAAAAATGCTGGGTTTAATAATTTCAGGGATTATATATTTAAAAAGTTGGGAAGATTTGATTATTCTGTTCAGGATTGTTTCGATTTTCATGAAGCGGTGAAAAATTCAGTAGTTCCAATAATAAACAGGATGCATGAAAAAAGAAAGGCGAACCTGGGTTATGAAACATTAAAACCCTGGGATTTAGAGGTGGACGAAAAACTCAGGCCAGCTTTAAAGCCTTTTACAAACGGGCAGGAGCTAATTGAAAAAACAATGGAATGTTTTAGAAAGGTAAGGCCTGCCTACGCTGAATATCTGGAAATTATGAATAAGGGAAAATTCCTCGATGTTGAGTCTCGAAAAGGAAAGGCACCAGGAGGGTATAATTATCCTTTACACGAAAGCAATATCCCGTTCATATTTATGAATGCCACTGGTAGTATCCGCGACGTTGAAACCATGGTACATGAAGGCGGGCATGCCATTCATTCATTTCTTTCAAAAGATCTTGAACTGGTGAATTTTAAAGATACACCGGCCGAAATTGCTGAGTTGGCTTCCATGTCCATGGAATTGATTTCAATGGAACACTGGGATGCTTTTTTTACCGATAAGCAGGATTTAAAAAGGGCAAAACTATCACAATTGAAGGGGACCATTCAGATTTTACCCTGGGTGGCCATGGTTGATAAATTCCAGCACTTACTTTATTCAGAAAATCCGGAAACAGCAGAAAGAATCAATGATATATGGAAATCTGTTTCTGATGAATTTGAAAGTCCCGTTGTAAACTGGGTGGGACAGGAAAACATATACAATCACTTATGGCAAAAGCAATTGCATGTATTTGAAGTGCCGTTTTATTATATTGAATATGGTATTGCACAATTGGGTGCCATTGCAATCTGGAAAAATTACAGACAAAATCAGGAAAGTGCGTTGGATTTATACGAAAATGCACTTAAACTTGGCTATACAAAACCAATTCCCGGAGTTTATAGCGCGGCTGGTATAAAGTTCAACTTTAGCAAAGAATATATAAGTGAATTAATGGATTTTGTTTGGTTGGAACTTGAAAGAATAACGAATGAATAAGTTTGTATATATCAGGCTTTTCGGTGGACTGGACTTTTTTGTCCCTGATAAATTCAGAGATAAAATTATCAGGTTAGGTTTTTTTGGAAGCCCATCAGTAAAGGATATTGTTGAATCCATCGGAATTCCGCACACCGAGTTTGAACTGGTAACAGTAAACGGGGAGCTTTCAAGTTTTGAAATAAATGTTAAAAACAACGATCATTTGATAGTTTATCCCCATTTTTATAGCTTGCAGGTAACCAACGATTCAAGCCATGATAAAAATAACTTACAGGAAATAAAATTTGTTGTTGATGTACATCTTGGAAAACTGGCAGGATTGTTAAGATTGCTTGGATTTGATGCTTTGTACCGTAACGATTTGGCAGATGATGAAATAATTAAAATTGCGAACACAGAAAACAGAATTGTTTTGAGCCGTGATTTGGGCATATTGAAAAACTCATTGGTAAAACACGGTTATTTTCCCCGATCGCAAGATCCGAAAATTCAATTGAAAGAAGTAATGGATAGGTTTAATTTGAATTCCAGGATGAAACCATTTTCGAGATGTATAAAATGTAACGGCGAATTAAGGTCGACAAAAAAAGAATTGATTAAAAGCCAGTTACAGGAAAATACCAGGATTTTTCATGATGAATTTTATCAATGCATCAATTGCAAAAAAATTTATTGGAAAGGTTCGCATTTCAACAAGATGAAAGAATTTATAGATGGAATGAATTGCAATTAATTAATACTTTTTAGAAATTGAAAAATAAAGTAGATTACATATTTATACCGCGTGCTAATATTAGCATTGTTTCCGCAAATCAGTTAATAATTAAAGGGTCGGTTTATTTCACAAAAGAAAACATTTACATTGTCCCATTCCAAACCTTTTCAATTTTAATGGCCAACACAAATACAAAAAAGTCTTATACTAAAGGAATGCTCGACGATTTGAAAAAACAGGTTAAGGCTTTGGATTTAAGTTCTTTCAATACATTTATGAAAAAAGTTTTGGATCCGGAAGATGTTTTTGTAATAAATGAGTTGGAAGTATTTGAAATAAATGTTGGTTTCTGGATATTTGGCAGCATTAAAATAAGGAAAAAAGGAGGCAGGCTGCATTCAATCGGTGTTCAGCCTGCCCGGTTAAGGGAAAAAATCAGAAAATACTATATTGCAGGCTGAAACCGTAGTTATGTTCTTTGATTTTATTGTATGCTGGTATAGTATTTAAATTGCGCCAGGTAAAATTGTAATATAAATTTAGGCTAAGCTTTGGTGAAAAATAATATTTTGCCACCAGGTATGGATAGGTTCTATATGAATAATAATCTTCTTCTGAATTGTCTTTATTTATTTCTTTTCTGGCATCTATTGAAAGACCAAAATCAATACTTGTCCGGGTATTAGGATAGTAACCAAAATTATACTTTAATTCACCACCAATCCCTTTATAATTACCCTCTGGAATTGGTACAGGAAAGGAATCTGAAAATGTTGAAATATTATTATCAATGAAATAGAAAATTCTTGAATACAAATTACTTTGTAGTTTTTGGTTTATGGGTTTATCCCAATCCAGGAAAATACCAAATTTATTTTTGAAATATTCCTGTTCAGTTTCCATTTTTATCAAAGAATCAATAGTTATGGATTCTTGATATGGATTGAAATAATATTCGGGTTGGTAAAAAAATTCATACCTGAAACCAGAAGTTCTTATAATATTTCCGCCAAAATCCCACATATCGTTTAATGACGAAAAGTACACCATATCTTCATTATCAATCAGATTTAATCCATGTAAAACCGAGTCAACCATATTGAGTTCATAGATCTTCTTTAACCTGGAATCAAGAACCCTTTCGTTCTTAATCTCAGAGATAGTTTTTGAGAATTCTAATATTTCTTCGTGACTTGGTTCATGGCTCAGTCGTTTTTGTTTTGATAACTCCTGAAGGATGTAAATGGCATGGCGGGCATCTTCTACCCTTTCAATCCTTCCTTTTCCGAATCCTATTGTTGTGGATAATCTATTTTCTGTATCTTTTCTATCAATATCTTGATACAAGGTGTCGAGAAAAGGTCTTTGTTCATTAGAATTATTGGTTGCAATCGATGAATTCAGAGTTAGATCTAAAAATGAACCTTTCTTAAAATAAAACCTGTTTTCAGATAAAATAGGTAAGTTTATTCCATATGATTTAATTTTGTAATAAGAATTTTCAGAGTAATAGTAAGAAGAAGAAAGACCAACCGAATGATATCCCTGGTATTTTCTTGAATTCCTGTATAAAAAATAATTGAAATTTAAATTGTCTTGAAATCTTTTTGTATCATTTGAAACATCACCATCTGAATCAAATGATTTGTAAGTTTGTCCATCAGAATATAGTGTAAAATCAATTCCCTGCCTTTTTAAATCAGGTAATTTAAAATCAGAGAGTTTAAAATCGTTAATCTGGGCATGAAGTTTAAAATTAAAAATTACAAATGTAAGGATTAAAAATAAAGCCGGTAGATTTTTCATATTGCATAATTTAAAGGGTTTTTGATTTAAACAAAGTAAGTAGATATTAAAATACCATAGTGATGTGGAGTATATCTTTAATTATGACTATAATTATGACTATAATTTGAATTATGACTATTCCTATTGCTGTAATTGTTAATTTCTTTTAAAATAATTTTTATGATTTTTGTGATGAATTGATTAGCTTTGGGTTGAAAAAATTCGCTAAACCAAATTTAACACTTTTTCCGGTTATGGAAAGATTTAATATAAAAGGCACTCATTCGGTTCCAGAAATAGATTTTAACCCAGAAACAGGTGAATTTTTTATTTTTGGAAGGTTAATTTCAGTGAATGGTGAAGAATATAAAAGTTTCAGGCCCTTACTCGATTGGGTTGCCCAATATGCTGAAAATCCATCTTTAAAAACGGTTCTTGATATTGATTTGGAATACTGCAGTTCCGGTGGCACAAAATTATTGTTCCAATTGTTCAAAGTATTTGAAAACATGCACTTGCAGAATAGAGATGTTTTAATTGTTTGGCATTATTTTACCGATGATGAAGACAGTCTTGAAAAAGGTTACCAGTTTCAGAAACTCTTAAAAGTTCCAATTCAGATTAAAGCACACACCAACCGAAATTAATAAAAATTAAGCTGCTTTTATACTTTTTTGTGTACTTATAACCGTTTATTTGCATAATTGAAGTACTCAATATGCGAAAATTCTTGTTTTTATCATTCATTTTATTTGGTAGCCAGGTTTTCTCACAGGAATACAGAGATGTACTTGTCCCATACTTATCGAATGGGAAATATGGCTATCTCAACTCTTCCGGACAAAAGGTTATTACTCCAAAGTATGATTTTGCCTATCCATTTTTTTTGGGTTATGCATTAAGTCTTGTAATTGAAAACAACACGCCGGCTTTGATAAACCGAAAGGGGCAAAAAGTATTCAAAGTCCCCATGGGATTGTTAAAAAGGACGATTTTAAAGGACATTGAAAAAGTAATCCCTGAAAATCCAGGTTTTGTTGATTTAGAAAAAACCAACCCAAAAAATTCCTGCCCAAAATTCGGTATTTTTTTAAAAACCGAATACAACAGGTTATTTGATAAAGTAGGTGATTTATATATAGTTACCGATTTTAAAAAATATTTTCTCATCAACGCGAAAGGAGATGTAAAATCAGATGGATTTGATAAAATCAGGCATATCGTAAATAGTGAAATTGAATATTGTATAACCGAAGACTCGGTTAAAAATAAAAAAGGATTGCTCGACCGGAACGGAAAACAACTGCTTGAATGTACCTATAATAATATAGTTTACAACGGAAACGGCGTTTTTCTCGTTTACGACAATAATTCGAAACATGAATTCAAAGTTAAGTATGAAAAGATTGAAAACCAGGAATTAAAAAATAATATTCCGGCGAAAGAAATCTTTATCAGAAAGAAGAATGGCAAAACAGGTGCATTGGATACGTTGAATAATCAGGTAATATCTTTTAATTATGATAAATTGTATCCCTTAAAGAATAAAACATTTATTTATAAAAAAGGAGAGGAATACGGGATTATCGATTCTGCTGAAACAAGATTGTTTTGGATACTAAATGATTCAGCAGATTATTCAGATTTTAACAACAAGCCCAAATACCTGCTTTTTACTGACAGCCTTATTTTCTTCAATAAATCAGGAATTTGGCAATTGGTTGATTCAAATGGCAAAATTAAAGGAGAGAAATTTGAATGCATATACGTTGATTTCCAGAAACAGGTTGATGCCATTTGTGGTGTTACAGTTAATTCGAAGGTGGGCGTAATTAATCGTGATGCTGAATATCTTATCTCCCCAATATATGATGAAATTATCTGTATCGGCGAAAATCAAAGTTTTTTGGTTAGAAGCGGTAATTCATGGAATTGGCTTGACAGGGAAGCACATCCCATTTATGAAAATTTCGAAGCGTTTTCTTATTTCCTTATGGATCACTTATTGGTAAAGAAGGATAAATCGTGGTATTTTGTTAATTTACAGGGCGTAGAGTTTAAAAAGTGATTGGAATAAAAAAAGGAAATACCGAAATATTTCCTTTAGCTGTTTCTAAATTCTTTTTTAATGTAATTTATGTGCCATACTTTCTTTGAGATAAGGATGGTTTTGAGGAACAATTGAAGCCTTTGACAAGGAACGGGCAACAAAAAAAGAAAATACGCCCAGAAATCCCAAATAAGTACCAATTTCAATATAGCCAATTTTGTTTATTCCGGTTGCACCAGGCATTATTTGTAAATATAAATCGATCCATTGTCCTATAAATAAAATAATTGCAGTTATTAAAAGGGCATTTTTATTTTTTGCAATTTTGTTCAGCATCAGAAAAGTAAAAGGAAAAGCCCAGTTAATAATAATATCAAGGAAAAATGGCAAACGCCAGCCATTATGCACCAGCTTTGTATAATAAATGGTTTCTTCCGGAATATTTGCATACCAGATAAGCATATATTGCGAATACCACATATAACCATACATTATGCTGAGCATGAACACGTATTTTGAAAAATCGTGAAGGTGATATTTTGTTAACTGAGGAAAATAACCAAACCGGTTCAGAAGGATTACGATAAGAACAATAGTGGCGCTACCGTGATAAAAAGCTGATACAAAGTTTTTAATCGAAAAAATAGTACTAAACCAGTGCGGATTAATAGACATAATCCAGTCAATGGTTCCCAGTGTAAATGAGATAGCCAGGATAAAAATCAGGACTTTTGAGTAAAATTCACTTTTCCTGAAATATTCGGTTCCTCCATGAATATCTTCGAGCAGCGAAAAACGCCTGAGCAAGAGTATCATAAAAATCCATAACCCTGCAAAAATAACGTATCTTACTATCATGAATGGAATATTCAGGTAGGGTGATTTGTGCTGAAGCAATGGATCATTGGCAACTGCATCATGATGCGACCATTCATAAATTGAATGTACGCCAAAAATTAAAACAACAGAAAGTAAGGCAACACCTACAGGAACAAAAGTTCCGATTGCTTCCGGAACACGGCGGAACATGGCTGACCAGCCCGATTGGGTTATATTTTGAATAGCCATAAAAAAAGTGGCACCAATTCCCAGAGATAAAAAGTAATAGCTGTTTAAAAGGTAATTGGCCCATGTACGCTGAGGATTATCTATAAAACCAACTATCAGGGCTACAAGTCCTAATCCTGCAAGGGCAAATGTAATGTTTTTAAATTTTGATGAAATGATAACTTTATTTTCCATCGTTTGATGAGTTTAAGTTCTGATTATTTGGTTTATCCGAGAAGTTGTTTTTTATATAATTTACAATCATCCACCTGTCGTTAGGCAATATCTGGGTAGCATGCGGGCCCATTAATCCCGATACTGAACCAACTGTAATTACATGGAAAATTTGTCCATCTTCAAATTTTACTATTCTTTCAGATGTCAAATCAGCCGGTAAGGCAGTAAATTTTCCGCTAGCATGAAGGCTTCCATCACCTTTCCCTCCTGGGCCATGGCAAATGGCGCAATACACTTCAAACAGAGCCTTACCTTTTGTTAAGGATGCTTCATCCACAGGCACAGGATTAACTAATTCTTTTCCTGCCCTTAACTGCTCATCGGCTGACTTTGCCGCGAAATGATAAGGCAAATGTCCACGTGCAATTGTTCCTTTAACCGGCAATTGGTTTGTTTTCCCATCTTTAAAAACAGGGTTGGGGCTATATGATTCATAGGCCAGCGAATTTATCATATCGTCGAAGTATTGTCGGCCCGGCTTATTTCTGGAATGGCTGCACGAAGATGTTAAAACAGCCACAGCGCTAATAATTAAAAGATATTTTTTCAGCATTATCCTACTTATTTTCAAAAGACAAAATATTTTCTATTAAAATTATATGGGTTTATTTTCAGGCAATTTCTTTTTCTTCAACTTCAATGGCACCGGTATTTCTGAAAATCTCAGAAATCAAGGCCGGATTATCATTTTTCAGGCTTACAACCACCACGAATTTATCGTCATTAATTTCTGCATGCGGTGATTTTGCAACAGCACCAGGTCCCTTTTTTTCTCTGATAAAAAATGCAATAAGCGAGCATACAATTGTAATATTGATGGTCATTACAAACATGATAACAATAAAGGTCAGGCTTAAATGAGGCTTGCCCCCGATAACGAGAGGGTAATTTATTACAGTTGTCCAGTACAGAAACAGAAAAGTAAGACTAACGCCCAAAACGCCAAATCCAAATGCAAAATAAGGGAATCTTGTTTTGAGTCCCATGGCTTCGAATATTTCGAAAACCGGAAAAGGAGTATGAACATCTTTAACTTCAATGCCCTGATCTTTTAGCTGCCTGACTGCTGTAACAGCCTGGTGTTCGTCATTATAAACTCCTATAATACCTTTTTGTGTTATCATTTTATTTACTCTTTTTCGGATGTTGGTTTTAAAATGCTCTTTACTTCACTTGCTGCTACCATTGGAACAAATTTAAAGAATGCAAGCACACCAAGGCTAAACAATCCAATTGTACCCAGATAAAGCATAATTTCGATATGTGAAGGGGAATAATCTGCCCAATTTGAAGGCAGATAATCTTTTGACAATGAAGTTACTACAATTACATACCTTTCGAACCACATACCAATGTTGATGATAATGGACATAATAAAGACGATAGTTATATTTTTCCTTATCTTTTTTGACCAGAAAAGCTGTGGTACCAAGGCATTAGAAATGAACATAATCCAAAATGCCCACCAATAGTCGCCTGTAACACGGTTCATAAAGAAAGTATAGTATTCGTATTCATTTCCGGAATACCATGCAATGAAAAGTTCTGTTAAATAGGCAGTCCCCATGATTAAACTAATAAAAGTCAGGATTCTTCCAATCGCGTCGAGGTGGCCAGTGGTAACATAATCCTGGTATTTAAATACCCTACGGATAATAATCATCAGGGTAAGCACCATGGCAAATCCTGAAAAAATAGCGCCAACTACAAAGTACGGAGGGAATACGGTTGTATGCCAACCCGGCATTATTGAAGTGGCAAAATCTGTAGAAACTATAGAGTGTACTGAAATTACCAGAGGAGCAGTAAGCCCACCTAAAATCATGGCAAGAGCTTCGAACCTGAACCACGTGCGGCTGCTGCCGTCCCAGCCCATGGAAAGGAAATCATATATTTTTTCCCTGATTTTATGTCCAGCTTTTTTTGCCCTGTCGCGAATGGTCGCAAAATCTGGAATCATTCCAACATACCAAAAAGTAGCTGATGCCATCAGGTAAGTAGATAATGCAACCACGTCCCAGAACAATGGAGAATTGAAGTTTACCCAAAGTGGACCCCTGGTATTCGGGTAAGGCAGGATGAAGAACCCAAGCCAAATTCTACCCATGTGGATAAGTGGGAAAATACCGGCGCAAAGAACGGCAAATACAGTCATGGCTTCCGCGGCTCTGTTTATTGAAGTACGCCATTTTTGCCTCAGGATGAGCAGAAAGATTGAAAAAGCTGTTCCGGCATGTCCAATCCCAATCCACCATACAAAATTTATTATGGCCCAACCCCAGGCAACAGAGTTGTTTAGGCCCCAGGTTCCTATTCCCTGGCTTATTGTAATATATCCGGCATAAACTCCACCTAGTAGCAACAGGCTGGCCACAGTAACAGCCATATACCACCATTTTGCCGGTTTTTTCTCAACAGGGGTTGAGATATCTTCAGTTATCTGATGGTAGGTTTTATTGCCCTCTATCAAAATTCCGCGTACTCTCGAATCGTACATAGTTCTGAATTGAATTGTTATTTCTGGTTTATACTAAAATTTAATTTTTTTAAATCCATCAGGCTTCATTTTCCTTAATGTTTCTAACTTTTGTCAGATACCCAACAGAGGGAAGAATATGAAGTTCCTCAAGCAAATGATAGTTTCTTTCGTTGGCAAATACTTTTGAAATTTTGCTTTCTTTATCGTTTAAATCACCAAAAACTATTGCATCAGCAGGACAAGCTTGCAAGCAGGCTGTTTTAATTTCGCCGTCTTTAAGTGTCCGGTTTTCAGTTTTGGCTAAAAGTTTCTTTTCCTGAATACGTTGTACACAAAGTGAACATTTTTCAACTACACCCCTGGTCCTGACTACAACATCCGGGTTCAGAACCATTCTTGAAAGATCAATATTCTCAGTAAAAGAATATTTAGGATTATTTGTAAACTGGAACCAATTAAACCTACGAACCCTGTAGGGGCAATTGTTCATACAATACCTGGTACCAATGCAGCGGTTATAGGCCATTTGGTTCAGCCCTTCGCTGCTGTGCGGCGTGGCTGCTACGGGGCATACATTTTCGCACGGCGCATTGTCGCAATGTTGACACATTATTGGCATGTGGTAAACTTCAGGGTTTTCAACCTGATCTGAATAATACCTGTCAATCCGTATCCAATGCATAATACGGCGATGAATAACTTCCTGTCTTCCGATGACAGGGACATTATTTTCGGCCTGGCAGGCTATAACACAAGCGCTGCAACCTGTACATGCATTCATGTCAATTGACATTCCCCAGTGATGCCCATTAAATTCAGGTTTTGGGTATAAGGTTACAGCCTTCTCTTCAATTTCTTTATGTTTTTCATTTCCGGCATCGGCTTTTTCCTTGTATTTCAGCAATGTGGTTTCACGCACAATATCCCTGCCCTCCATTGAATTGTGTTCCTGTGTCAGGGCAAGTACATGTTTTGAGCCGGTTGCAGAAAGTTTTATTCCTGATACGGCATAAACTTTATTTTTTTTAGAATTATCAATGAATCGGAAAACATTCTGCCCGACATTGTCAGCAGCTAGCCCGGCATAAGTTCTGCCATAACCAAGTGCAATTGAAATTGTACCGTTTGCCTGGCCAGGTTGAATCAGTACAGGAAGTTCCAGTTTATCATTAATTTTAACCAGATCGCCTATTTCGAGATTATTTTCTTTGGCATAAGAGTATGGAATAGCTACATAATTGTCCCAGCAAACTTTTGAAATAGGATCAGGCAATTCCTGTAACCAGGGATTGTTCGCATTTTTCCCGGTTCCCATTCCTATACTTTCATAGACTAAAAGCTCAATTCCTTCGGATTTAAATTGTACAATTGCTTCAGATGCTTGCTGCAAGGAGGAATCGTTATAGTTTAAAACCTGTGATGGTTGAATTTCATTGATTTCATAAATGCCATCATGCAACGATTTTTCCCAGAAATTCTGAAAACTGGTGAAAGTTTTTTGAGTGGGATAAATTTTTGATTCCCAGTATTTTTGTATATAACTGTAAAAATCAGTTTCATTTCCCGCCCATTTTAGTAAACTTTCCTGGGCCTGGCGTGTATCAAATAATTTATGAATGGTAGGCTGCCCAAGACTGAAAATACCTGTTTTGGGCTCAGCATCGTTCCATGATTCAAGGAAATTATTATCCGGGCAAATGTATTGGCATTTTTGCGAGGTTTCACTTTTGGCTTCATCAAACGAAACAGACAATTTTGTTTTTGAAAGTCCTTCTATGAATTTGTCCGATTCCGGATAATCGTATACAGGGTTAACATTATAGATAAAAACTGCTGCAATTTTACCAGCCTGCATTTCATCAACCAGTAATTTCATTTTTTCATCATTGCCCTGTTTGAAGTTCAATGGTTTGTCCATCAAAACAGTAGAACCATAATTTCCGAGAAGGTAATTGATGGCATTTACAAGGAGTTGGTGATTCAGATCATTTGAGCCAGAAATTACCAGGGATTTTCCTTTATTTTGCCAAAGTTCATCAGCCAGGGTGTCGATGTTTACAACAGTTTCTTTGGTAGCCAATGTTTGTTTACCCGATTTGGCCGCTATTTTATTGTAAAGCTGCAATAAAAGTGCGCCTTCATCCGAAGGTTTAATTGGAATTCTATAATCTGCATTACTGCCTGTAAGGCTCATCATCGATTCAAACTGAACGTGCTTGAGCATTTCGGGCTTATCTTTCGATACTTTTCTTTTTTCGCTGTATTGCCTTGTATACCTGGCAGATGAAATCCAGTTTCCCAGGAAATCTGCACCGAATGAAACAAGGATATTTGCTTTATTAATCTGAAAATCAGGAAGTATTCTTTGGCCAAACATTAAAAGGTTTGCATCGGTCATGGCCGAACAGGAAATGGCATCGTAGTAAACCACCTGTGCAGTTGGGTATTTTGCAACAAAATCAGCAAAAACCTGTTTGGAAGAAGGACTTATTACACTTGAGCTTAAAATCACAATTTTTTCACCGGCACCCGCAATTTGGTTTAAGCTTTCAATAATTTCCTTATCAGCTGTTTCCCAGGTAATTGAAGAATTTGATTTTGAAGGGCCGTTATACCTTGCTGAATCATACAAATTCAGCACCGAAGCCTGTATTCGTGCAGTAGTTCCTCCACTTGTAAAAGAAGACAATTCATTTCCTTCTATTTTTATAGGCCTTCCTTCGCGGGTTTTCACCAAAACAGGTGAATAGTCGTGTCCATCAAAAAGCGTTGAAGCATAGAAATTAGCAATTCCGGGGGTAATCTCATCCGGACGTATTAAATAAGGAATAGCCTTTTTAACCGGAATTTCGCAACTGGCTGCAAGTGTGGCATATCCCACACCAAATCCAAGCAATTTCAGAAAATCTCTTCTGGTTGAATAGGTTTTGCTTTCAATTTCTTCTTTTGGTATGCCATCCACTGAGAATTCACCTTCGGCAATCCGTAAGCTTTTACTATCAAATTCATCAATACTTTTCCAGTACTTCTTCATAATTATTTAAGGTATAGAAATCTATAATTTACTTTTTCGTAATTTATTTCAATTGATTAATAATGGCATTTAGCGCAATCCTGTCCACCAATTTCAGAAACCGTAACCCCTTTTCTGCTTTTATTTTTAAGTTCTTCGTGGAATTTTTCAAATTGATTGCTGTAATATTTATTGTCCATGTTTACAAACTTGGTGCGGTGACAATTAAGGCACCAACCCATGCTCATGTCAGTTGCCTGTTGCAGACGGCCCATTTCTTCCACTTTTCCGTGGCATTCGGCACATTCAAGTTTACCTGCATTAACGTGTTGGGCATGGCTAAAAAATACGTGATCCGGAAGATTGCTTACTTTAATCCATTCAACTGATTTTCCTTCCTGAACGGCTTTATAGATTTTCGCAATTTCTGTTTCACCTGTGTTAGTTCCTTTCTTGATTACAGTATGGCAATTTAAACAAACATTAGAAGAAGGAATTCCTGCATTTTTGCCTGTTAAAACATCCGAATGACAATATTTACAGTCAATTTTGTTCTCACCAGAGTGTACACGGTGCGAAAACTTAATTGGCTGATCAGGTTCATAACCCGGTGTTCTTCCCAGGTTCACAGCTTCAGTATATATAGTCATAAAAATAAGAAAAACAGAGGCTGAAATTAATAAAACATGCACAAATACTGCATTTCCGAGAAATCTTGTAACCCCAAGGTCGAAAATGGAAAATAACAAAATGGCAATGCTTATGTAAAATAAGCCGGTAGTGGATTTTGGCAAACTACTTTCTTCATTTTCAAGAAAATTGGGATCCGCTTTTACAACAGTTTCCTCCGATTTAAATGCTTCAGGATTTTCAATATATTTTAGTAATGCTTTTATTTCATCATCCGTAAGTGGATTATCAGGCATAGGAATTTTATTGTTGTCATTGAAAAGTTTCACGGCTACTTTATCCCCTTCCTTTACCATGGTCTGCGACGACCTGATGAACTTAATGAGCCAGGCTTCATCATGACGTTGGGTTACACCTTTTAAATCAGGTCCTACAAGTTTTCCTTTACCAATGGTATGACAGGCTGAACAAACCTTAAAATTCTCAACAGGACTTTTTTGTGCCACTGTTGACATAACAATAAAAAATGATAAGGTAACTAGGAGTATTATTTTGCTGAACTTCTGGTGATAAAGCTTTTCACTGTGCATATTGATACAAGATGAGATTAGTTTATTCGTAATTTTTATTTGCGGCAAAAATATATAATAAGATATTAATATCCTATGATGACTAATAAAAAATTATATTAATAAATCTGGAAAAAATATGCTAAATAATTGAAATATAAATTTTTACCATTGTTAAAATCTGTTAATCGATTTTATTAAAGTAGAAATTTTCTAAGTAATAATAAAAGAAAAAGCAAAAAAATAAGCAATATTTCTATACTGCATTAAAAAAATAACTTGTTGAACTGTAAAAACTAAATTTGTAGTTTTGGAAAACTTTTTTTTAAAAAAACATGAACAGGATATTTTTAGTTTTAAGTATAATTTTTATTTATTCAATTGCTTTTGGCCAATCGCCGGATTATGGGAAGATAGCAAAATATGTTACTCAAACCCCTGCCGGAGTTGTCAATTCAACAAGTTCGCTCAGTAAATACCTTGTAAAGCCTTATGATAATGAAATTTCAAAATTTGCATCGATTTATTACTGGGTGGCCAGAAATATTAGGTACAACGACGAGATGGCCAAAAATCCAATATTATATTTCGAAGTGAAAGAAATAGTAGATGATGTGATGCGCACCAAAAGTGGTGTTTGTCAGCACTTTGCTGAATTGGTGGCTGAATTATCGCAGCTGGCAGGATTAAAAGTATATGTGGTGGATGGCTATACAAAAGAAAACGGGAAACTTGTTAATCTTTCGCATGCCTGGAATGTAGTTGAAATCAGCGGAAAGTTATACATATCGGATGCCACTTGGGCCAATGCCTTGATTAAAAGCAGAAAGAATAACGATTTTCCGGAAACCTACTTTTTAATGGAAGGGGAGGAGGCCATTGAATCGCATATGCCATTTGATCCAATCTGGCAACTTTTAAATTCACCACTAAGCTATGATGCGTTTGATGGAACCAAAACAAAACAGGATATCTGGGGTTACTTTGCTTATAACGACTCAATTTCGAATTACACCAGGCTTGATTTTATTGGAAAACAAAGAGCAACCATTGGAAGGATGACCAGAAACGGGACGTATAACCCTGTGGTAAAAAAAGAGTTTAACCTCAAACAATCCAATCTTAAAACTGCACTTAATAACATTGAAATTCTAAGGTTTAATGAAGGGATTAAAGAATACAACGAGGGAATGAGTTTTGTAAATCAGTATATCCGACTGAAAAACAAAGGATTTAAAGACAAGAAATACAATAAACAGAACATTCTGGCCTTGTTCGATTCGGCCGAAGTTCATTTGACAAAAGCGGAATTACTTTTTAACAATGTTAAAACTGATGACGTAAAAGTTAAAAACCAGATAAAAACAAGCTTTTCTACTTTAAATGACGTGACTAAGATGATTGAAAGGGAAAGGGAGTATATCAGGAAAAATATGAAATAAATCCCATTGGCCGGTTGTTAAATTCATTTATTTACTACACCTCCGAATTCAAATCCGACACTTTCAATTTTTTCTTTAATCAGTTTCATGTCCGGGCTATCGCAGTTAAAACTTGCAGTTGACTTATCGAGCAGGACATTTACACTCGTTATGCCAGGTATACTTTGAAGTGTATTTTCTACATTCACCTTGCAATGGTTACAATTCATCCCATTTACAACAATCTGGTACCTATTATCGGTAAAACTTTGATTATTTTCGGGCGATTCTAAAGGGTTGAAGAGCAGGTTCTTATATAAACCGGAAAGTAACCTGGGCTTTTTATTTTTAATATACCTGATGAAATAAATATTTAAAATAAAAATCACAAGCAGGGCAGAGGAAAGGATTTGAAGCCATACAGGCAATCCGTGGTTCATATCGTGGTGATGATGTATATGGTTTATCGCAAACCATCCGCGGGGCAAAAACTGGTCGATGATAAACCCGAAAAATAAAGCTGAGCCAATGATTGAAGCCAGGTAGCCGAATAAAGCTTTTTTACCGATAACTTTGCCCAGAACAGTAATTGTAGCTGCATTTGTAGCAGGCCCGGCCATAAGGAAAACAAAGGCAGCCCCCGGAGATATTCCTTTCATTATAAGAACAGCTGCAATTGGAATAGAACCAGTGGCACAAACATAGAGAGGAACCGAAACTGCCAGCACTACCAGCATACTTAAAAAATCATTATGAATAAATTCCTGGAAAAAATTATCAGGGATGATGAGGGAGATAAAGGCTGCCAATAACAAACCGATAATCAGCCATTTTGCAATGTCCTGTAAAAATTCATAAAAAGCATAATAAATTATTTGAAACACAGGATTTCGCTTTTTGGTTTCCTGTTTTATATCTAACTGTTTAACAGGCTCATCTACTGAATTCCTGTCAATATAACTGGTAAATGCACCGCCCACAACACCACTAATAAAAGCAATTAAGGGGCGGAGTACGGCAAAAGGCAATCCAAGCATAGAATAAGTTGCCATTATAGAATCTACACCGGTTTGCGGGGTGGAAATAAGAAAAGAAACTGTGGAACTTTTTGATGCACCGTTTTTGTAAAATGAAACACCGGTAGGAATAACACCGCAGGAGCATAAAGGTAAAGGTACACCAATAAGACTGGCATAAACCGATGATTTTACTTTTTTACTTCCCAACAAGCGGGCAATTTTTTCCTTTTTAAAAAAAACATGCAAAATGCCGGCAAAAATAAAACCTAGCATCAGATAAGGCGCCATGGCATAAGTGAGCGATGCCAATTCTTTTAAATAAAGAACCAAATAATCTATTACTAAAGACATTTTGAAAAATTTATCACAAAAATAAATATGAATCAACAATAAGGGACAGGTTTTTTTAAATCAGGAAGAAATAAAATCGGTAAACCCGGTCATAATAGAAAGAACTTTAACGAATTAAGCGGACATGATATTTATATTAAAAAAATATTAGGCAAAATTTAATTTTTAAAATGTACTCTATATTGTTACGATAAATAGTGCTTTATGTTTTTTCCACTGGTTAATGAAAGAAAATCGGTAAAATTTATATTATTTGATACACAGGGATTATGGAACAGGAGTCATTCATTAATTACTTCATTATTAGTTAAATGTAATTTGTTTTAATGTGAAAAATAAAATCAATTCATATATTGTTGTTTCAAATCGGTTAAAAGATATTATTTTCGCCAAAAATCTAAATTTCAGAGAGCATGGACTTTGATATAATTATAATTGGCAGTGGACCAGGTGGTTACGTGGCGGCTATAAGGGCTTCGCAATTGGGATTAAAAACAGCAGTAGTTGAAAAGGCTGAATTAGGAGGAATATGTCTGAACTGGGGTTGTATACCCACAAAATCGCTTCTGAAGAGTGCACAGGTTCTTGAATACATGCAACATTCAGAGGAATATGGCATAAAAGCCTCAGATGTTCATCCCGATTTTGACCAGGTAATTGCCCGTAGTCGCGGTGTGGCCGATGGAATGAGCAAAGGCATTCAATTTTTGTTTAAAAAAAATAATATCGTACACCTTCAGGGTTTTGGCAGGTTAATTTCGAAAAACACCGTTGAAGTAACTGATAAAGAAGGAAATAAGCAAACCTATTTGGCAAATCATATCATACTTGCCACCGGGGCCCGTTCACGTGAGTTACCAAATCTAAAGCAGGATGGAAAAAAAATAATTGGTTACAGGGAAGCGCTTACCCTTGATAAACTTCCAAAGTCAATGGTGGTTGTTGGTTCGGGCGCTATCGGTACCGAGTTTGCCTATTTTTACAGCACGATGGGTACAGAGGTAACTATAGTGGAATTTATGCCAAATATTGTTCCCCTCGAAGATGATGAAGTTTCAAAAACCCTTGCAAGAACTTTTAAAAAGAAAAAAGTGAAAATCATGCTTGAGTCAACAGTTGAATCAGTTGATACTTCTGGTGATATATGCAGGGTAACTGTAAAAACGAAGAAAGGCGAGGAAATTCTTGAAACGGATATTGTACTATCTGCGGTAGGAATTACTCCCAATCTTGAAGGCATTGGAATAGAAGAATTGGGGATTCACTTGGAAAAGGGTAAAGTGAAAGTGGATGAGTTTTACAGGACAAATGTGGAAGGAATTTACGCCATTGGAGATATTATCGATTCGCCTGCCCTGGCGCATGTTGCCTCAGCCGAAGGTATTACCTGTGTTGAAAAAATTGCCGGACATCATCCTTTACCGGTGAACTACAAATCAATTCCGGGTTGTACTTATACAAGCCCCGAAATTGCGTCGGTGGGCCTTACGGAAAAGCAGGCCATTGAAGCAGGTTACGAAATAAAAGTCGGGAAATTTCCATTTACAGCATCAGGAAAAGCAAGTGCTGCTGGGGCAAAAGATGGATTTGTAAAGCTGATATTTGATGCAAAATATGGCGAATTGCTTGGAGGCCATTTAATTGGGGCCAATGTTACCGAAATGGTTGCTGAGCTGGTGGTGGCAATGAAACTTGAAACTACAGGAATGGAACTCATTAAATCAATACATCCACATCCAACTATGTCTGAAGCTATTATGGAAGCAGCTGCTGCTGCCTATGGTGAAGTAATTCATATCTAATCAGGCGGTTATTCTGTAATTTTTGGATATAGAAAAGTTAAGCAGAGAAATTTTATGCTAAACAAGCGAAAGGAAGAATTTTACAACCACTTTCAGAATCTTGCCCCGAAATATGCAAGGTATAAAAACCGATTCAGATATTATTGGAAAGACATTGTTTCATATATAAATTATTTCTTAACCGATGATGTTAGTATACTTGATGTTGGATGTGGGGTAGGAGATACACTTGCCAGTTTAAAAGGAAAACGAAAGCTTGGCATTGATATAAGTCCGGCCATGATTGAACAAGCCGGAAAAAATTATCCTGAAATTGATTTTAGGGTAATGGATGCACAGGAAATAAGCCTTAATGAAAAGTTTGATGTAATAATTTTGTCAAACACCATTGGTTATTTTGTAGATATCCAAATGGTTATGACTTCATTAAAATCGGTATGTAAACCCGAAACCCGCCTAATAATTACCAATTATAATCATTTTTGGGAACCGATTTTAAAATTTGGAGAATTCATTGGGATAAAAAAGAAAAGTCCGAAACAAAACTGGTTGACTATTAAAGATATAAGAAATTTATTGAGTTTGTCAAGTTTCGAAGCTTATCGTTCTGCAAAAAGGATAATTTTCCCGGTATATGTGCCTTTATTAAGTTTTTTCCTGAATAAAATACTGGCCAAATTACCTTTTATTTCCGGATTCAGCTTAAATACCTTCGTGTTTGCAAGAGTTTCATCTGCTGTCACTTACGAAAAAGATCAGTTTTCAGTAAGTGTTGTGATTCCGGCCAGAAATGAAAGCGGTAACATTGAAAACGCAATATTACGAATGCCGGAATTTGGAAAACACCTCGAAATCATTTTTGTAGAAGGCAATTCAACCGACAATACATGGGAAATTATTCAGCAGGTACGTGACAAATATAGCGATAAATTTGACATTAAAATTACCCGGCAGGAAGGGAAGGGAAAAGGAGATGCGGTGCGAAAAGGATATTCCATTGCAACAGGTGACATTTTGATGATTTTAGACGCAGATTTAACAGTAATTCCCGAAGATCTTCCAAAATTTTACAATGCACTTGCCGAACGCAAAGGCGAGTTTATTAATGGCTCAAGGCTGGTCTACCCAATGGATGCACGGGCAATGAGACCTTTGAATATAATAGGAAATAAGTTTTTCAGCAATGCTTTTTCGTGGATATTGGAACAGCCTATAAAAGATACACTTTGCGGGACCAAGGTAATGTTCCGGAAAGATTACCTGAAACTGGCTCAAAACAGGAAATTTTTTGGAGAATTTGATCCTTTTGGCGATTTTGACCTGATATTTGGGGCGTATAAATTAAACCTTAAAATAATTGACATGCCAATCACTTATCGCGAAAGGATTTACGGTGATACGAATATTTCAAGATTCAGGCATGGATTTATTTTATTGCGGATGACCTTTTTTGCTATTACCAAAATTAAATTCTGGTAAAGCGATTAATATTGCATATATTTTGTATTCAGCATAAAATAAAAGAATCCTGAAATTGCCCAATTCTTCAATAAGATTAAAATTTTATCAAAGAGTTATAACAATTATATTTTATAAAGATGGATAACAAAGTAGATGCAGGAAAAATGATAAGGAATTTATTTATAGGTGCCGCAGTATTGTTAATATTGATTGTAACTTTTAATCTTTTATCGTATTCTAAGAATAACGACACCGTATCAGGTGTACGCCGGACTTTTTATGAGGACACAATTAAAAAAAATGTGCCAGGTTTGAGTGTGGCTGTGAAACTGCCTGAGGATATTACATTTGCCGGGGAAAGAGTGCCGCTGGAAAATTTTGATGTAAGGGAAAGTCTTGACAAAGAACTTCTTAAAGTTTCGTTTTGGCATTCGGAAATGTTTTTGTATTTAAAACGTGCAAACAGGTATTTTCCAATTATAGAGCCGATTTTAAAAAAGAACGGGGTGCCTGACGATTTTAAATATGTTTGTGTAATAGAAAGTGGATTGACCGATGCCGTTTCACCAGCCGGTGCCGAAGGTTTCTGGCAGTTTATGCCGGCTGCTGCAAAGCAATACGGCCTTGAAATAAACAACGAGGTGGATGAAAGGTACAATTTGAAAAAATCAACAGAGGCAGCCTGCAAATACCTTAAAAGTAAATATGAAAAATTCGGATCATGGACCATGTCAGCAGCTTCGTACAACAGTGGTTCAAAGGGAATAGATGAACATATTGAATATCAGCAGGAAAACTCTTATTATGACCTTGCCCTGTTCACAGAAACATCAAGGTATATTTACCGTGCCCTGGCTGTTAAAATGGTGATGCAAAATCCTGATAAATATGGGTTTGTGATAGAGAAAAAAGATCTTTACCCGTTAATTGACATACAGGAAGTGCAGGTTGATTCATCAATAACTGACATGGTTGCATTTGCAAAAAAATACGAAATAAATTATAAGCTGCTTAAAATGTTCAATCCATGGTTGAGAAACCATAAACTTACCAATAAAACCAAAAAGAAATATACGCTGCAAATTCCTGACAAAGGGGCAAGAATAAAAAAATACAACGAATAAAAATGGTTCGATTAAATTGAAAGGTTTTGCATTCTGCTTGTCTTTATTCAGAAATTAAAAAAAATCAGGGTTATCTGTTTATATTCTGTTCTGGTAAATTCCATTTAATTGTTTTAATATTCTTAATTTTGTACCCATTTTTATTCAAAATGGAACTAAATTGGAAAGTAGTAAGCAAATAAAGAAAGCGCAGGAAGAACAGGAAAAGTTTATTCATGTTTACGGGGCCAGGGTGCATAACCTTAAAAATGTAGATGTTAAAATTCCGAGGAACAAATTATGTGTTATTACCGGGTTAAGTGGAAGTGGTAAATCATCGCTGGCATTTGATACCATTTATGCCGAAGGGCAAAGAAGGTACATAGAAACCTTTTCAGCTTATGCACGACATTTTCTGGGTCAGCTCGAAAGGCCCGAAGTGGACAAAATTACCGGCCTAAGCCCCGTGATTTCCATTGAGCAGAAAACAACCAACCGGAATCCGAGATCAACAGTTGGAACAATTACCGAGATTTACGATTTTTTCAGGTTGCTTTTTGCAAGGGCGTCAATTGCCTATTCAATGAAAACCGGCGAAGCTATGGTTAAATACTCTGATGATCAGATTATTCAGCTGATAATTGAGAAATTCGGGAATAAGAAATGTCTCATTTTAGCGCCGGTGGTTAGGAGCAGAAAGGGGCATTACCGTGAGCTTTTCGAACAAATCAGAAAAAAGGGATTTTTATGGGCCCGTGTGGATGGAGAGGTGAAGGAACTTACCCATGGATTAAAAGTGGATCGCTATAAGATACACAATATTGAAATTGTAATTGACAAATTAGAGATTAACAAATCAGACATAAAGCGGTTAAGAGAATCGATAAAAGAAGGGATGACACATGGAAGGGGCACTATTGCTGTTCTTGATAAAGACAATGATGTCCTTCGCTATTTCAGCCGGAAATTGATGTGTCCCACCTCTGGTATTTCTTACGACGAACCCGCGCCAAATACCTTCTCGTTTAATTCACCGCAGGGGGCATGCAGCATGTGTAACGGGCTGGGTGAGATAAACCAGATAGACATTGCCAGAATTATTCCGGATAACAATTTGAGTATTGCCTCTGGTGCCATTATTCCATTAGGGAAGCAAAAAGACAGTCTGATTTTTTGGCAACTGGCTGCTATTGGACAAAAGTACGGGTTCTCGCTTGAAACACCTGTAAAAGATATTCCTGAAGAGGCGATGAACATCGTTTTATACGGGTCTGACCAAAAATTCACCCTCGAAAATACCCCTTTGGGAAACAGGGCAAACTATGCGCTGTCCTTTGATGGAATAATAAAATACATTGAAAGGTATCAGAACGATAAGGCTTCGCAAACTGCACAAAAATGGGCTGAAGCATTTTTTTCGGAATCAATTTGTCCGGAATGTAATGGAACAAGGCTAAGAGAAGAATCCCTGTATTTTAAGGTAGACCATAAAAATATTCACGAACTTTCTGAAATGGACATAAGCGAGTTGCTCGACTGGGTAGAAAATGTGGAAGACAAGCTTAACGAAAGGCAGAGGGCAATTGCAAAGGAGATTCTGAAAGAAATCCGTACAAGGTTGCATTTTCTGGTCGATGTAGGACTTGATTACCTTTCATTAAATCGTAGTTCAAATAGCCTTTCGGGAGGCGAAAGCCAGAGAATCCGCCTTGCAACGCAGATTGGTTCTCAACTCGTAAATGTTTTGTATATTTTGGATGAGCCCAGTATTGGCCTCCATCAAAGGGATAACAGGCGACTGATAAGTTCATTAAAAAACCTGCGCGATTCGGGCAATTCAATTATTGTTGTTGAGCACGACAAGGAGATGATAATGGCAGCAGATTATATTGTTGATATGGGGCCTACCGCCGGAAAATTCGGAGGCGAAGTAATGGCTCAGGGAAGACCCGAAGAGATCATGAAATTATCTACCCTGACTACTGATTACCTGAGCGATAAAAAGAAAATTCAAATTCCCAAAAAAAGGAGAAATGGGGAATGGATGACATTGGAATTAAAAGGAGCCCAGGGAAATAACCTTAAAAACGTTGATTTGGTTATTCCGTTGTCTAAACTTATTTGTGTTACTGGTGTTTCGGGAAGTGGAAAATCAAGCCTGATTAATGAAACCCTGCATCCCATTCTCAGTAAACATTTTTACAGATCACTTAAAGATCCGTTGAAGTACGAATCTGTATCAGGAATTAATAATATTGATAAAGTAATAGAAGTAGATCAATCGCCAATAGGCCGGACACCCAGGTCGAATCCAGCCACATATACCGGGGTTTTCTCAGATATCAGGAAATTGTTTGAAAAACTGCCTGAAGCACAAATAAGAGGGTACAAAAGCGGAAGGTTTTCGTTTAATGTTGCAGGCGGGCGTTGCGAAACATGTACAGGGGGAGGGCTAAGACTGATAGAAATGAATTTTCTGCCTGATGTTTATATTCATTGCGAAGATTGTGATGGCAAACGTTACAATAGGGAAACACTGGAAGTGCGGTACAAAGGAAAATCGATAAGTGATGTACTCGACATGACCATTAACGCTGCCGTCGACTTTTTTGCCAATATTCCTTCCATAATTCAAAAATTAAAAGCTTTAAAAGAAGTAGGGCTCGGTTATATCACACTTGGACAGTCTTCAACCACCTTATCGGGAGGAGAAGCACAAAGGGTTAAACTGGCAACCGAACTGGCCAAGCGGGATACAGGTAAAACACTTTATATTCTTGACGAACCGACCACAGGCCTGCATTTCGAAGATGTGAGGGTATTGCTGGATGTACTAAACAGGCTGGTAGATAAAGGCAATACTGTTTTAATAATTGAACACAATATGGATGTGATAAAAACAGCCGATTATATTATTGATATGGGACCGGAAGGCGGGAAAAAAGGAGGATATATTCTTGCTTCGGGGACACCGGAAGAAATTGCATCGAAAAACATCGGCTTTACATCTAAATTTTTACGTATTGAATTTAACATGACTGCCTGATGCTAAGTTCATGTCAAAATAAAGCGGATTTTTATTAATTTTCATTCTTTTTTTCAAAAGCAGGGTATAAAACAAAGGAATTAGATTTTCTTGATGACATGGTAAAGTATCCCATTCTGGTTTTTATCGTTATGGTAAGTTTTAATCTTAAAATTTACGGCCAAAAGTTGGGCGTGAAACCGGAATTATATACTCAGAACAATGGATTATCAAATAGTCATATTGTTTGTATGACCCAGGATTCAAAAGGATTTATCTGGATTGGTACCGACAATGGCCTGAATAAGTTCGATGGTTTTGATTTTGTAAAGTATTTCAATATACCCGGAGATAACATGAGTTTGCCGGATGATGCAATTTCAGCATTACATGTCGACAGAAACGGCCAACTTTGGATTGGAACCAATTTTGGATTGTCGAGATATGATACTAAGTCCGGGAATTTTTATACCTATCCCTTCCTTAACGAAGATTCTACAGTATTTCAGAGTCCTGTTCGTGCAATTGCTGAAGATGAAGATGGAAAACTGTGGATAGGGACTTCAGGACAGGGAATAAAAATATTCGATCCCGTAAAAAATGTATTCGCGAAGCTCCCTCCGGTAATTGAAAAACTCTCGCCACATATAAAACATATTTTTACCCTTGAATTTGATAATTTCAGAAAATTATGGGTTGGCATGGAAAAGGACGGTTTGTACGCTATTGATTATATTGGAGGTACTTTTAAACATTATAATGCGCAAAATTCAGGATTAAAAAGTAATGCAATTTTAACACTAACATCTTACAAAGAAAGCCTTTGGATAGGAAACAGGGGGGGAGGTTTATCTGTTTTTAACGAAAAGACAAATGAAATCATCACAATAGATAATTTTCCAACGAATTTTGGCAGAAAAATGTCGAATGATGTATATTCCATCGAAATTGATAAAAATGGAATTCTTTGGCTGGGTACAAATAATCATGGGCTTTTATTGTACGATCCTTTAAATAAAACATTTACAAATTACCCTTTGTACGATTTCGAAGAAAGGTTTAGAACCAAGAGCCTGAAATCAATTTTTCATGACAGGGATGGAAATATATGGTTTGGAATCCATCAGCTGGGCATTGCATTAATCAGGAATTTTAAAAGTCCGTTTTTTGACAATTCATATTTTTCAAGCTTCAACAAAAAAATCATAAAAAGTTCAGTATTAGGTATATTGGTCGATAAGTCAGGCGATTTATGGCTGGGAACAGACGGAACAGGCCTGATAAGGTTTTCGCCAGATAAAATGGAGACCAGTCAGTTCTTATATAATCCCGATAATATCAACAGTATTCCTGCCAATGTTGTGAGGTCAGTTTTTGAAGATAAGAACCAGCAGTTGTGGATTGGAACTTATAAAGGCGGATTATCAAAACTGGACAAAAAAACCGGAATATTCAGGAATTATTACCGTGATCAAAATTTGCAATACAAGCTTGATTATGATGATGTTTCTTCATTTGTTGAAGACAAAAAAGGAAATCTCTGGATTGGTACCAATGGGGGTGGATTATACAAATACAATGAAGATAACGACTCCTTTGATAATTTTTTTCCACGCGATAAAAAGAACAAAACTACTATTTGTAGTGAATGGATAGTTACCCTTTTTACCGATTCAAAAGGGTATATCTGGATTGGTACTTATTGGGGTCTGAGCAGGTTTGATCCTGTTTCAGAAGCATTTACCAATTTCTGGCATGATAATAACGACAGCAATTCAATATCGCACAACCACGCTTTTGCAATAAACGAAGACAAAAATGGAAATATTTGGGTGGGCACGAAATACGGATTGAACCTGTTTAATTCAAAAACAAATACTTTTAAAACCTTTACCGAAAAAAACGGATTGCCAAGCAATGTAATAAATGCCATTTTAACTGACGATAAAAACAATATCTGGCTTTCGACAAATAACGGAATATGTTGTTTTAACACTGAAATGTATAGTGCAACTAACTTTTATTTTGCCGACGGACTTCAAAACAATGAATTTATAAGGAATTCAGCATTTAAAGACAAGGACGGTAACCTTTATTTTGGGGGTGTAGACGGATTTAATACCTTTCATCCTGATAAAATTAAGACGGAAGAAATTTTTCCGAAAGTTGTATTGACCGATTTTCAGATTTTCAATAAATCAGTGCAAATTGGAAATATTAAAGGCAGAAAACCGGTATTAAATGAATCCATATCCGAAGCAAAAGAAATATTTCTGGAATATTACGACAACAGTTTTTCATTTGAATTTGTGGCCATAGATTATATTCATCCCGAAAATATTGAATATGCCTGTAAAATGGAAGGGTTTGAAGAAGACTGGAATGTTTTGAATTTCAAACGTCGATTTATCACTTATACAAATCTTAGCCCGGGCACTTACATTTTTAAGGTAAAAGCATCAAACCGAAAGGATGTTTGGGGCGCCGAAGCAACAGAAATAATTATCCACGTAAGGCCCCCTGTTTGGAAAACAAACTGGGCCTATTTTGCTTTTGCCTTAATTTTAATTCTGCTGGTTTATTTTACCGTTAGAATATTACGCGAAAGGTTAAGGGTAATTCAGCAAATTAAATTTGAGAAGCACCGGAACGAACAGATAGAGCATATAAACCAGGCTAAACTCGAGTTTTTCACCAACGTATCTCATGAATTCCGGACGCCATTAACGCTGATTATTGGTCCGATTGATTCATTGCTCGAATCGGGGAATTTGAGTAACCAGGTAAAATCTGTACTAATTTTGATGCACAGGAACGCAAACAGGTTGCTAAGACTTGTAAACCAGTTACTTGATTTGCGAAAAGTGGAAGAAGGAAATCTAAAACTCCAGGCCAGGGAAATAAATTTAAATGAGTTTATAAATGAAATAGTCCAGTCATTTGAAGATTTAGCCAGAAGAAAAGGAATCAGTTTCGAATTTGATAACAATTTTCCGGAGTTAAAAATCTGGGCCGATGTGGATAAATTGGACAAGATTTTCTTTAATTTACTTTCAAATGCATTTAAATTCACTCCTGATAATGGTTTTATCAGGATTGAAGTAAAGGTAAAAGGAAATCCGTCGTTGAATGAAGGATTTGTAAATATTGAAGTTTCGGACAATGGAAATGGAATGACGGAGGAACATGCCCGTAAAGTATTTGAAAGGTTTTATCAGTCAGATGAATCTGTAAATTCGATACAGAGAGGAAGTGGAATAGGATTATCACTGACCAAAAGCCTTGTTGAACTGCATCATGGAACTATTTCGGTTAAAAGCAGAAAAGGGGAAGGGAGTTGTTTTACGGTTTTATTGCCCATAGGGAAGAAGCATTTAAGGGAAGATGAGCTGGTACCAAAAGAATTTCTTGAATCAGAGAATCTTAATTTGCAACCTGATTATATAGATAATTATGATGATTATTCATTATCCGGAAGCGAATTATTGGCCGATCCATCTGCACCACTTGTACTCCTGGTTGAGGACAATGATGATTTGAGGCAATATATCAAAAGTGGATTACAAAGTACCTATAGAATAGCAGAGGCCCGCAATGGAATAGAAGGCATTGAAAAAGCGCATGAATTAATGCCCGATTTAGTTATTTGCGATGTAATGATGCCGGAAATGGATGGAATTAAGTTTTGTCGGAAATTAAAATCAGAATTGCTTACCTGTCATATTCCGGTTATCATGTTAACGGCAAAAACTTCAATCGAACACCGCATTGAAGGGCTTGAAACAGGTGCCGATTCCTATATTCCAAAACCATTTAATCCAAAGCATTTAAAAGTAAGGATACAAAAACTCATCGAACTAAGGCAGGTACTTAAAAACAAATACAAAGTGAATGGACATTTTGAACCTGTTGAAATGGCCGTAACTTCAACTGATGAAAAGTTTATTAATAAGGCAGTAGCCATTATTAAAAGGGAGATTTCCAATTCCGAATTCAATGTGGAAAACCTGGGGCAGGAAATAGGAATGAGCCGGGGGCACTTACACCGAAAGCTAAAGGCATTGATTGGGCAAAATCCAAGCGACTTTATCAAAACCATCCGTTTAAAACAGGCAGCCCACCTGTTGTCTAACGAGAATATTCCGGTATCGGAAATTTGTTACCTTGTCGGATTTAGCTCTCCTTCTTACTTTGCCAGTTGTTTCCATAAGCAATTCGGAATAACGCCCACGGAATATAAAAACAGGAAAGAATAGATTTCTGTTTTTAGCCAAAACTAAAACTATAATCTTCTTTTTTGGTGGCATTATAGATATCCCTGCTGAACATGAAAAGCTGGGCGGGTTTATGCAGAACATTCTGTTGCTTTTCGCTTAGAGGCACAATGAAATTTGATTGTAATGCTTTCTTTCTGAAGTTTCTCTTGTCTATTTCAATATCCATAATTACTTCGTAAACTTTTTGAAGTTGCGAAAGGGTAAATTTTTGTGGGAGAAGTTCAAAGGCAATAGGTTCCGATTTTATTTTTCTTCTCAATGCTTCCACAGCCTTTGCAAGTATTGCATCATGATCAAAAGCTAATCCTTTAACATCTTTAACATCAAACCACTTTGCATGGCGCTGAGTGTACGAAACATGCACCTTTTTAGTATTTACAAGTGAGAAATAGCCTATTGTAACTACCCTCAAATCAGGATCGTGGCCAATATATTCCAGCCATTGCCTGGTTCTTTCTCCTTTAAGTCTGTCGGGGGATCCAAAAACATAAAACTGTTCAAGGTAGATATTAGAAAGGCCTGTAGATTCAAGTAAAATTCTGGCAGCGGCATCATCAAGAGATTCATTTAAATGGATGTGATGGCCAACCAGCGAATGATCACAAAAAACAAGGGTGCCATTTTCGTTTTCAAGCCTGCGTTCAATCAAAAGAACATTTAGTTTTTTAAAATCAAAACCAAATATTACACAATCTACAGATATCTGATGATTTTTTTGCGCTGTCATAATTTAAAACATAATGTGAAAATAAAAGAATTTCCACTTCTATGCAAATTTATATTTCAAAAATAATGTGTTGAATGGACACTTTTAAAATCTTTAAAAAAGGTTAAGCAGTTGTTAAAAAATATTAAATTCTTAAATGATTATATAACAATGATATAGCCATTAGTTTCTGGAATTTGTAAAAAAAAATAAGTTAAAAATTTTGTTTTTTTTGTTCATATAAAATACATTTGATATTAAATAGTGTACAAAGTACAATATCTGGTTCTTTGAAAAGTTGTTTTGCTGCCGAAGCTGTTTTTTTACCGGTATTGAACAGATTATGAGTAATTTACAATAAATTTCGCAAAATGGTGATAAAAATGATGTCACTTAATTGATATTAATTGTTACAAAACCTATAATCAAATTACAAATATTAAAGCATCTGCGACATTGGTGACATAAGAAAATACGAAAGAGAAATAATTTTGTGATGTCTTTGAAAATGCTGTAATAACAAACTTTAACCTGTTTTCATAGTGTATCAATGTTTTTTCCTGAAATGATGAAGTTATTTATTCTTATTCCAATTCTTTTATTGATGTCGTGCATAAAAGAAGTTAATGAGGAAGTAAATTCCGGGAAAAAATCAGTGGTACAACTGGTTGACAAATCGGCTACCCATGAAACCAGGAATTTATTTATAAACCTGGATCGGATTTCAAAGGATAAGGTTTTATACGGACAGCAGGTGTTTTTATATGATTTTGGGAGCCAGCAGGATTTTGGAAAAAAGGCAGCCTATTCACCATCTGTATTTGGCTGGGATTTGGGAAGCCTCGGTACTGACCAGGAATTTGACTCTTTGAAGAATAAGAACCTGGAAAAGGCAATGATTAAAGTGTATCATCTTGGTGGAATTAATGCATTAAGCTGGAATATTGAAAAACCTGGAGGTAATGAAATAATTCCCGAAACGGACAATTATGTTCGCTCTGTTTTACCCGGGGGCTACCAACATGAGAATTATAAAAGGCAATTGATAAATTTTGCAAGATTTAACAGCAGGTTACTGGATACAACGGGCTGTCAGGTACCAATTCTTTTCAGGGCATTGTATGAACAAAATGGGAATTGGTTTTGGTGGGGAAAGAAATATTGTTCGTCTGAAGAATACAAGAACCTGTTTAAGTTTACAGTACTATATCTAAAAGATTCATTAAATGTTCACAATTTAATCTACGTGTTTTCGCCCGATGGCAGGTTCGATGATTATCTGGAGCGGTACCCGGGAGATGAATATGTTGATATTATAGGATTGGATTTTTATTTTTCAAAGTATGCTTTATCAAAAGATATGGAATTATACAATAAAGTGGTGGCCGAGATTAGCGATTTATCCAAAAGCAAAAGTAAACTGTCTGCTGTGAGTGAAGTTGGATGGGATTTTTCGGGATTGGAAAGAACGCAGACCAAATCACTTATTGAGCATATAATTGGAAGGAAAAACGGGATTGCAATTACGTATTTTATCCTTTTCAACAATGAATTGGAGAATTATAGTGGAGAAATTAATTCAATAGATCCAAATTCAGATTTTAATGGGTTTTATAAAAGTACGAATACTTATTTTCTGAAAAATCTGCCGAATGTATATGCAAACTACAATTAAATGATGCTTCATAATAAAGTTGAAAAGAATTATATAACTAATACCGGACAATATACAGTTCGATTAAAAAAAGGTGTATTTAGATTAAACAGGTGTTTTTAATTGGTATGAATGTGTGTTTAAATGCCATGTTGGCCCGGAAATAGGGATTTTAATAACTGTAACAAAATAAAATTTTGTTTCCGGGCATGGCATTTTTTTAATTGGTTTTAGCAGTTAAATGATAAAAGTAAAGCAATATAGAAAAGAAAAATATGACCAGTTTTGAAAAAATGTTAAAAAGGCTGAAAAAGGAACATAAGTCACTTATAGCTTTAAAAAACAAAAAGAAAAAATCAGGAAATGGTGTTTTTTGCAGGTATAAAAATCCGGTTTTAACTGCTGGACATGTACCCCTTAACTGGAGATATGATTTAAATCCGGCATCCAATCCTTTTCTTTTGGAAAGGTTTGGCATGAATGCCGTGTTTAATGCCGGGGCAATCAAATTTAAAGGTAAGTATATTGTTGCTGCAAGGGTAGAAGGAAAAGACAGAAAATCATTTTTTGCCATTGCGGAAAGTAAAAATGGGATAGATAATTTTAAATTCTGGGACAGGCCAATTACCATGCCCGAAACAGAAAATCCGGATACCAATGTATACGATATCAGGCTTACTGCCCATGAAGACGGCTGGATATACGGTGTTTTTTGCACAGAGCGGAAGGATCCGTCAGCCCCACCCGAAAATACTTCTGCGGCTGTGGCTGCTGCAGGTATTGCCCGCACAAAAGATTTGGTGAAATGGGAAAGGCTTTCCGATTTGATTTCTCATTCGGGACAGCAGAGGAATGTTGTTTTACATCCTGAATTTGTGAATGGTAAATATGCTTTTTACACCCGGCCACAGGATGGATTTATTGAAACAGGATCTGGTGGTGGAATAGCCTTTGGTTTATCCGATTCAATTGAAAAAGCCGAAGTAAAAGAAGAAACCATACTCGACCCGAAGGTTTACCATACTATCACTGAGGTAAAAAACGGACAGGGTCCTGCTCCAATCAAAACAAGCTATGGATGGTTGCACCTGGCACATGGGGTAAGAAATACCGCTGCCGGTTTGCGTTATGTGCTATATTTGTTTATGACTGATTTAAACGATTTAACCAAAGTAATTTACCGTCCGGCAGGTTATTTTATTGCCCCCGAAGGAGAAGAAAGAGTGGGAGATGTATCAAATGTTACCTTCTCTAACGGATGGATAGCTGATGAAAATGGTAAAGTATTTATTTACTATGCTTCGTCAGATACCAGGCTTCATGTAGCCACATCAACCATAGAAAAACTGGTAGATTACACTATGAATACTTCACCCGATGGGTATCGTTCAATAAAATCTGTTGAAACAATTAATGCATTAATTGATAATAATTTACGTCATTATAAATAGATTTTTTAGGTGATTTAGGAAATCTAAATTTAGTATGTTTCAGTTTAAAATGTATAATTCAAATATTACAATAAGAAAGGAGAAAAGAGTTTAAAAAAATAATGGTCAGTTAGTTAGATAAATCGTTCACAGCTTTCTGTCCATTTGTTAATTATTTAATGTTTTATTAACCTAACTAATTTACGGAGGTTTTATGAAAAAACTTATCTTGTTTTTGTTTTCAATCTGTGTTGGTTTTGTTATCACAGCCAATGCACAAACGGTTACCGGCGTAATTACATCCGCCGATGATGGTCAGCCTCTTCCAGGGGTCAATGTAATGGAGAAAGGTACTAATACCGGGACCATTACAGACTTAAATGGAAAATACACCATAAAGGTTTCCAGCGAGGAATCGGTTTTGGTGTTTTCATTTGTCGGGTTCAAAACTGTTGAAGTAACAGTGGGAAGCCAGACAACAATAGATTTGGCACTGCAGGTAGAAGCTACCGGCATTGATGAGGTAGTAATTGTGGGTTACGGAGAATTAAAGAAAAAACTTGTAACCGGTGCTACTATTCAGGTAAAGGGCGATGATATTGCCAAGTTGAATACAATGTCACCCTTGACTGCTTTACAGGGTCAAACACCAGGTGTTAACATTATTAAGCAAAATGGACAACCAGGTGCGGGGTATAAGGTATTTATTCGTGGTATTGGTACCATTGGTAATTCACAACCCTTGTATATTATTGATGGTGTTCCAATGGGAAATTTAGATTATTTGGCTCCATCAGACATTGAATCAGTAGATGTTTTGAAAGATGCTGCTTCAGCCGCTATTTATGGTTCAAGGGCTGCCAATGGGGTTATTTTGGTAACCACTAAAAAAGGGAAAAAAGGGAAAGTGAGTGTAAATTATGATGGCTATTACGGTGTTCAGAATTTTTACAAAATGTTGGGTACCGCAAATGCTATGGAATACGCAACTTTAATCAATGAATCCCGCGTAAACCAAAAACTAACTCCATTTTCTGATGCTCAATTTGCAGGATGGGTTCCTGACTGGCAAGCCATAAAAGATGGAACCTGGAATGGAACAAATTGGCTGGAAGAAATGAGCAATCCAAACGCTCCAACTCAAAGCCATGCTATTGGTATTACAAGTGGTTCTGAGAATTCAACAGTTGCTATGGGGATATCCTATTCAAACCAGGAAGGTATTTTTGGATATCCGGTTCAATCGAATTATACAAGGTATTCCTTCTATGTTAATTCTGAATTTGCTGTTGCGAAAAGCAAGGATAAAACATTTGATGTATTGAAATTTGGGGAAAATTTCAGGTACCAGTATTCAGAACAAAAAGGTATCGGAACAGGCAACCAATACTGGAACGATATTTTTAATTCTATTAATGCCAGTCCTTTCTTACCATTGTACGATTCCCTGGGTGAATATCATTATGCAATTCCTTGGAACACTAATGAAGCCAATCCAATGGGTGCCATGGATTTTCAAAGGGGACAAAATATCTCGAAAAACCACAATGTATTTGCCAATGTTTATGCTGAAATTCAACCCATTAAAGGTTTAAGGTTTAAAAGTTCATTTGGTGTAAATCCAAGTGCAGGAACCTACAGAGCATATAATCCGGTTTACAGCTTATCTCAGTTGACATTTAATACATATGATGATATTAACCAGAGTGGTTGGGCTGGTCTGGGTTGGACATGGGAAAATACTTTAACTTATGATTTTGCATTGAATGATGTTCACCGTTTTACTGTTTTGGCAGGACAATCATCACAAAAATGGGGATTAGGCGAGAGTCTGAGCGGATACAATAGTAATATGTTATTTAATGACTTTGAACACGCCTATCTGGACAATGCTAAAGTGGTTTATAATGACGGACGTACATCTGTAGGCGGCAATCCATGGGGCGAAGGTGGTATTATTTCATACTTTGGAAGAGCAACCTATAATTACCGTGAAAAATATATGGCTACATTGGTGATGAGGGCCGATGCATCTTCAAACTTTGCACCTGATAACCGGTGGGGATATTTTCCATCCGTTTCAGCTGGATGGGTAATGAGCGAAGAGGATTTTATGAGTGGATTAAGAAATACCCTTGATTTCTTTAAATTGCGTGCCAGTTGGGGACAAAATGGAAATCAGGCCATTTCTCCTTTCCAATATTTATCAACGATATCCTTCAGCAATGTAAATTATTTCTTCGGTGCTGATAAAACCGCCACTGATTATACACATGTAGGTTCTTATCCCGATGTACTTCCAAATCCTGATGTTTCATGGGAAACTTCAGAACAATTAGACATTGGATTTGACGCCAGGTTATTGAAAAGCAGATTAGGAGTTACTTTTGATTATTATATCAAAAATACCATGGATTGGTTAGTTGTTGCTCCAGCGCTTGCTACAAATGGAACTGGTGCTCCATATATCAATGGTGGAGATATACAGAACAAAGGAGTTGAGTTTGCGCTTGGGTGGAATGATAAAATATCAGACTTAACTTATACAGTTAGTGCAAACCTTTCATACAATCATAATGAAGTAACAAGGATTGCAAATAGTGAAGGAATTATCCACGGCCCAGGTAATGTACTTGGTCAAGGTATGGCTGAATTTTATCGTGCTGAAGTGGGATTTCCTATTGGCTATTTCTGGGGACATAAAACTGAAGGGGTATTCCAGAATGATGCTGAAATTGCTGCATGGAGAGCTGCCGGAAATGGTGTAATATCTGGTGTTCAGCCCGGAGATTTGAAATTTGTAGACAAAAATCATGATGGTGTAATAGATGATAACGACAAAGAAATGATTGGAGATCCAAATCCGGATTTTATTTTTGGGTTAAACATTAACCTGGCCTATAAAGGATTTGATCTTTCAGTTATGACCAATGGCGTTGCCGGCAACCAGATTGCACATTCATGGCGCCGTTGGGCTGATAGTCCACAAAATAACTATACAACAGACGTATTTGATCGCTGGCATGGTGAAGGGTCCTCAAATCGCTATCCAAGGTTGATTTACGGCGCTCATCCGAACTGGCAATATAATTCAGATATTTTTGTTGACAATGGTTCTTATTGGAGGATTAGTAACCTTACTATTGGATATGATTTCGAAAACCTTTTAAAATCAAAATCACCCTTAGCGCAGACAAGAATATACTTAACATTCCAGAATTTATATACATTTACCAAATATATTGGAATGGATCCGGAAATTGGTGATGCAGCTGGTACTGGTGATTCATGGGCAAGCGGAATTGATATTGGGTACTATCCTGCACCAAGAACGGTTATGTTTGGTCTTAATCTTAAATTCTAAAACATTAAAAGTATGAAAAAAATAATTTTATATTTATTGGTTGCTGCAGTGTTTGCCGGATGCTCGGAGAGTTTCCTTGACACTACACCACTTACACAAAAGACTGATGAAAACTATTATCTTACGCCACAGGATGCTGAACAGGCATTGGTAGGAGCTTATTCTGTTCTTCCGACCATTCCACCATGGACCAATTCATTTTTATCAGCAGAGTTGATGTCTGATGATCGTTTTGGCGGCGGTGGTGATAATGACAGGGTGGCACACGCTATTGATGGGTTTACCACCGATGGTACTGCTGACATGTTCCGCGATGCCTGGGCTGCATATTACAGGGGAATTTTCAGGTGTAATATGTTGCTGGACAATATAAATAAACCTAAGTGGGAAAATGATGATCAAAAAGGTAGCGTTGAAGGTCAGGCAAGATTTTTAAGGGCTTATTATTATTTTGATTTGGCTAAAATGTTTGGAACAGTTCCGTTAATTATCGAGGCCAAACCTATAAATAACCCAAAAGCTCCTGCTGCTGATATTTTTGCTCAGATTGCAACAGATTTAAAAATTGCTATAGAAAATTTCCCTTCAATTACAGCTCAGGAAGCAGATCCTAAAGATTTAGGACGTGCTACCAAATGGGCTGCTGAAGGATTAATGGCCAGAGTATTCCTTTTTTATACTGGTTATTACCAAACCACAAACTTGCCCCTGGTTGATGGCGGAACAGTTGAAAAATCTGATGTAATTGGGTGGTTAGAAGACTGTGTTAATAATAGCGGACATGATTTATTACCTGATTTCAGAAGTTTGTGGCCCTATTCTTTGGTAACCGATGCCAACTCTGAAAAAACCTATAAATATGCGGTTGATAATGATTTGAGCTGGACAGAAGATGCACAGAACCATGAAACTGTATTTGCGGTAAAGTATTCTAATTCAGCAAGTTGGGGAACAAGTATATATTATTCAAATCAAATTGACCTGTTTTTTGGTGTTCGTGGTCAAAGCGATTACAATAATGTATTCCCATTCGGACAAGGTTGGGGTTTTGGCCCGGTTAATTCAGATATGTGGGATAACTGGCCTTCCGGTGACTTAAGGAAAGAAGCTTCAATTTGCAATGTAGCAAATGCTAATGAAGGTATTGTGACCTACAATCCAAATGGCGATAAAAATATGCATGAAACCCAAATGTGGCAGAAAAAATATGTTCCGGTGAATATTGTTACAAACAGCAGCTTACATAATTATTGTGTTGATTATTACAACAGGGCCGCTGATTACCAGTTGAATAACATGCAGGATTTGGTTTTGTTAAGATTTGCTGATGTCTTGCTGATGCACTCAGAATTAACCGAAACAATTGATGGAATAAACAGGGTAAGGGCACGTGCCGGACTTACTCCAATTGCCTCCTATTCTGTTGATGCATTACGCGAAGAACGACGGTATGAACTTGCGTTTGAAGGAATCAGGTATTACGATTTGTTGAGATACGGATTAGATTATGCCAAAACTGCCATTGGCAGGGGTGAAGGAGTACTTGTAACCAATTCAGGTGTACCTGCTTCAATGCATTATAATTTAGGAAGGATTGATGAAACCGGAGGATTCCTGCAGATACCAAATGCTGAAATATTATTGTCAAACGGAGTTCTGGAACAAAACCCGGGATGGTAGTTTAAAACTTAAAATTCTAATCAAATGAAAAGAAATATTATATATTTACTAGGGGGATTGCTCTTGTTATTCACTGCATGTGATCCCATTACTGATGATAACGCTATCGGTGATCTTGTTCCGCAAACTGATTTTAAATATTCAATTACCCAAGATCCTACAAACGATTACATAGTTTATGTAAAAAATGAAACGCCTGAAGTTTTATTTAAATGGAATTCTGGGTGGGAAACATCATACCAACAGAATGACACTATGATTATTCCAATCGCCGGAAATGCGCCAATTAAAATAACCGCAGTAACTGCAGGTGGATTGGTAGATTTTCAGGTAGATCTTACAGTAAATGATCAAAAGCCAGATGCTTTTTCTGAGCCTTATTGGGCGCAACTAACCAACTTAGGAGATGGCAAAACATGGGTATGGGATAATACAAAATCAGCTGTATGGGGCAATGGCGGTTATAAAGGCTGCAATGCTCCTTGCTGGTGGCAGGTTAGTTATGCCGACATGGCAGGACAGGAAGCTCAAAATGATGAAATGGAGTTAAAACTTTCCGGAGGTTATCAGTTGACTTTAACTGCTCAGAAATATCCTAGTGCTGGTACTACTATCGGTTCATTCGTGCTAGATATGAGTTCAACAATTGGTACCTGGAGTATTGGAAAATTAAAAACCCAGGAAGTGATTATTCCTAAAGGTGTTAATGTTAATAATAACAATATGCCATTTTATGAATATGACATTATGACCTTAAATGAAAATGAATTTGTGCTATCAGCTCCTGAAGGAGGAGCAGGTGCTGGCGATTGGTCAACAGCCTGGTTCTGGCAATTTAAACCCAAAGCTGGTAAATAGAATATTTTTAACTATTTTAAAGGCCACTCCTTTGCGGGAGTGGCTTTTTTACATCTTTGCAGGTAATTCACCCTTTAAATAAATTAAAGCTTAATAAAAATTAAATTATACAATCAATGGAATAATTTGAGCTTTGAATAAGGATAATTATCTGGACTGAATAATTAACAAAAAAAGCATACGATAAATATTAATTTCGAAAACTTATAATATGAAGTTCTTATTTTTTTTCCTTTTATTGGTTATATTATCATGTTCAAATGAAAATAAATACATAATTAATGGCTTTATAAAAGATCCTTTTTTTGAAGGTAAAAAAGTTTACCTGGTACCCATGGATAATGCTGTGGCAGAAAATGTTGATTCAACTATTATTAAAAATGGAAAATTTAGTTTTTCAGGTAATGCAGACTCAAACGCTTTTATGATCGTCAGAGCTAAATCATTTTTTCCAAAAACTGTACAGGATTTAATGGTAATACTTTGTGAAGGAGAAACAAATGTAAATATTGATATAAAAAGTAGCGCTTCTGGAACGGAATTAAATAGAAAATTGCAGGAATGGAAAGATAAGAAGGAAGAATTGGATTCATTGCAATATATTGTTTTTCAGCAATCAAAGTTATCAAAAGAAAACAAATCCAGGCAAGATAGCTTGAAAAATATCAGTGATTCACTAAGCAAAGAAATGAAGGAAAATAATCTGGTATATATTAAAAATAACATAAATAATGGTGTAGGGCTATTTATTTTCAGGATATTTTATCACTCGTTTACTTATGAAGAAAAAAAGGAAATTATTTCGCTTGGTAGTGCTAATTGGAAAAAGGATCCGGTTCTTAAAAAATTGATAGAAGAAATTAAGTAATCCGTTTAGCCTTGCATTGAGTGTATTAATCAATAGAAAAACCAGGAAATTGAATGAAATATTTAATAAAATATTCAGAAATTATTTTGGTGACTGTTTTTGTAGCAGTGGCCATCTTATTTTTTGGATTTTATTATCAATATCATCTTCATTTTCAGGAACAAATGCAGCTTTTCGAACGGGGGACTGATTATTTGTTTAAGAATTTGAAAATACCTGGCGGATTGATAAATTATCTGGGCGAATTTTTTACTCAGTTTTACTATTATCCTTTTGTGGGCGCTGCTATTATAGCCGTTTTACTAATAATGGTTCAGCAACTTTTTAAAAATATTCTATTCCATAATTCAAGGGGTAATCCATTGATATTCATTTCATTTATTCCTTCTGTTATTTATTGGGCCCTTCTTTGTGATGCAGATTATTATCTGGCAGGGATAATAGGGTTAATACTGGGATTACTGGCCATTAATATTTATATTAAAATCAGCAGGAAATCAGTCAGAATAATTTCCGGTTTAATGTTTATGTTCCTGCTTTATTTTTTGGCTGGCGGAATTTATCTGGTGTTCATGATCACCATTCTTATTATTGAAATAGTTAATTATCTGAAAGATAAAAATTCAGTCCATCCCGGAATGATTTTGATGATATTGCTCATTTCCATTGTGTTGCCATTGATTGTCAGGCAATTCATTATTGTCGGACCAATTCTCCAAACTTATATTTCGGAATATTACTACCAGGTTCGGATTTTTTTACCCTGGCCACTTCTTGCGCTTTGGGTTTCAGTTCCTTTTTTTTTACTGATATCAAGAATATGGCCTTTAAGGATTGATATACAATTAAATAGATATCTGTCAGGAATTTTGTTTTTAGTGTTTATAGCCGGTAGTTATTTGTTGATATTGAAATCTTTAAATTCAGAGGAAGAAAGTGAAATGGCTTATGATTACCTGGTCCGCACAGAAAAATGGGATGAAATCATTGCCAAATCAAAAAAAGAAAAACCTGTAGATCAAAACTCCATGGTAGCTGTAAATCTGGCTCTGGCCATGAAAAATCAGCTTTCGGAGCAAATGTTTCAGTACAAACAAAATCCGGATTATCTTTTTATATTTTACAATAAGCATGGATTGGTTTCGCATATTGCAAGCGATGTTTATTACCAGTTGGGATTTATCAATTATGCCCAAATGGCAGCTTTTGAGTCCAATGAATCATCCATCAATACCAAAAATTCAGTCAGGGTTTTTATGCGACTGGCCGAAACATCTATCATTAAAGGAGAGTACAAACAGGCTGAAAAATACATTGGTTACCTTAAAAATACGCTCTTTTACAGGAATTGGGCCAATTATGCTGCCAGGTTATTATACAACGACAAAAAGGTTGAAAATGATCCAATATTAGGAAAGAAAAGAAAAAATTTGCCCAAAACAGATTACTTTCTAAATAAAGATAAAATAAATCTTATTTTGTTGAGAAGCCTGATAGACAACCAGAAAAATCAGACAGTCTATGAATATCTGATGGCTTATTATCTGGTAAACAAAAACCTGGACGGTTTTTTAAGAAATTTTATCATGATGAAATCTTATCATTATTCAAAAGTTCCATTAGTATATCAGGAGGCACTGGTATATATTTATTCATTACTGCAAAAAGTTCCTGATGAGTTGAAAGATATAAAAATTGATTATCAGGTGACCGAAAACATTAGGAATTATGCAACCCTTTATGCACAAGGGAAAGAACGGGCACAAAAACTTTTGGAGAAAGATTTTGGAAATACCTATTGGTATTATTTACATTTTACTCAAATTCCATCTGATACTGTAAAAGTGGAACAAACTAAACCCCGGGAATAAAAATGAGAAAAAAAATAATTATCCTGTTCATTCCTTTTTGCCTGTTGTTTACTTTATGTGGCGAAAAGCCTCATGATGAAACTGCTTTAAATCGTTTACCCGATATTTTTCCTGATTATAAAAATATTACCATTCCTGTAAATATTGCCCCTCTGAATTTTAAACTGACTGATTCCTCAGAACAAATTTATGTTGAAATTGAAGGGAAAAACAATTTATACAAAATGGATTGCAACCAGAATATTGCAAAAATTGGGGCAAATAAATGGAATAAACTGTTGAATTCCTCCGTTGGTGACAGCCTGAGAATTACTGTCCATTCAAAGAAATCAGGAAAATGGAATAAATATATGCCATTTTATTATTCAGTTTCTCCGCAACCGATTGATAAATACTTGGTTTACAGGCTAATCATGCCTGGCTACCAAACCTGGAATGAAATGGGAATCTACCAGCGAAACCTGGAGAATTTTGATCAAAGCGAAATACTTACCAGTAAATTGCTGCCGGGCACCTGCATGAATTGTCATTCATTTTCGCATAATAACCCCGATAATATGATTTTGCACCTTCGTGAAGTGAATAATGGAACAATACTTATTCAAAAAGGAAAAATGCAATTCCTCAAAACCAAAACCGATTCTACTTTTGGAAATGCAGCCTTCCCGTATTGGCATCCCAGTAACCGGTTTATTGCCTTTTCAATAGATAAAGTGGTCCAGATCTTTCATTCGGCCGGCGAAAACAGGGCCGAAGCTCTTGATATGAAGTCAGATATAGTCGTTTATGACATTGAGAAAAATGAAATGATTACTTCAGATCTTATATTTTCACCAAATTCCTTCGAAATTTATCCAAGTTTTTCGCCAGATGGCAAGACCATGTTTTTTTGCAGTGCAGAAGCAAAAAAATTGCCCGACGAATTTAAAAAAGTTAAATACAGCCTGTGTTCAATTTCTTTCGATGAGCAGAAAAGAAAGTTTGGAAATACTGTTGATACGCTGATTTCAGCGTCCTCTATGAATAAAAGTATTACTTTCCCAAGGATTTCCCCTGATGGTAAATATTTGGTTTTCAGTATGTCGGAATATGGTCATTCACCTGCATACCGACCAGATGCAGATTTGTATATTATGGATTTATCCACCATGCAATTCCATGCATTGGACAACTTAAACAGCAACAATGTTGAAAGTTATCATTCCTGGTCGTCAAATTCGAGATGGATGGTCTTTAGTTCCCGCAGGGTGGATGGTTTGTATATGACTCCGTTTATCACATATATTGATGAAAAAGGAAATCCTACTAAACCGTTCTTATTGCCTCAGGAAAGCCCGGATTTTTATACAAGATTCTTGTTTTCATTTAATATACCTGAATTTTCGGTAAATAAAGTAAGCTTAAACCTGAACCAGGTTGAGAAAATAATTCAAAAACCTGCAAAGCAGGTGAATTTCAGAAAAACAAAATAATGAATTATTTAAAAAAAATAAGGCATTTTAATATTTACGATTTGATTATTTCAATTGTTGTATTGGGTTGCTTTCTGTTTTATGGCTTTTTCTATAGCTACCATTTGTACTATACCGAACAAATGCAATTGTTCAGGGTCACATGGGAGTATATCTTTTCGTATCTGCTAAAACCTGCTGCTCTGGCTAATTACCTGGGCGATTTTTTTACTCAGTTTTATTATCTTCAGTTTGGCGGTGCAATAGTAATTTCATCATTTATAATCATTTTATGGACCTCACTTAAGATAATTTTCCTGAGGATTGTCAAATCAAAACATATCCTGATTATTCCACTTTTAATAGTATTAGCAGTTTCTTATCTCCACACAGCATTGCTCTACAATTTAGGTTCAACAATAGCTTTAATACTCACTGCTTTTTGGACCATTTTCTATCAAAATCTGAAAAATAAAACTATAAGGATTTTTATTGGTTTTGTTTCAGTCCCCTTTTTATATCATACAGTAGGAGCTTATTTTCTTTTCTTCATCATTATGGGTTTAATTTTTGAATTAAAGATTTTGATGAATAAGAAGATTACAATACCTTACTTAATAATACTGACTCTATTCTCTGTTATTTATCCCCAACTAACCCGTAAACATTTTCTGCTTACAAAAACACAAGCTTATATTTATCCAATAAATGAAAGATTAGTTGCAAAACCTGACTTTTTTCTTGAAAAATTATTGTCGCTTGATTGTGAATGGTATTTTAACAATCCCGGACAAGTAATAGAAAAAGTAAAAAAGTACCAGGTTCACAACGCTTTATATAGTTATTATTACAATTTGGCGCTAAGTAAGCAAAAAATTCTTCCTGATAATCTAATGGATTTATATCAACCTGGGACAAAGGCATTGTTTATTCCCATCGAACCCACTCAAAATCCTATTGTTATAGGGTTTAGCAATGAATTTTATTATTTATTGGGTGATGTAAATGAAGCTCAACATGCTACTATACTGGCTACTATATTTTCACCGAAAGCTCAAAGTTCAAGATTTATGCGGCGAATGATTGAAATAAATATTGTAAATGGAGAATATGCTGTTGCATCAAAATATATTAAAATACTTGAAACAACGCTTTTTCATAAAAAATGGGCTTCTGGGATGAAAAAATTTCTATATAATGAGGAAGAGTGTAGAAAATCAAGATGGATAAAGGAAAAAAGAGAACAGATTCCCGTAAATGATTTATTAAAAGCTACTTACAATGATATTCCACAAACTTTAAAGCATTTGGTTGAAAATCACCCTGAAAACAAGATTGCTTTAGATTATTTGCTCTGTTATTACCTTTTAAATAAAGATATTGAATCGTTTGGCCATTTGATCATTGATCACAATAATAATAAAAATATTGGCCCTTTACCGGTTTTGTACCAACAAGCATTAATGATTTATTTTACTCGAAATCCTGGGGATAATAACACGATAAAATCAGTTATTTCTCCAGTTGTGGTTGCTTCTTTTCAGAAATATTCCCAAATTTATGAACAAACCGGAGGAAACGGGAATTTTCTTTTAAAGGATTACAGCAAAACCTATTGGTTTTATTATCATTTTGCTACTTTTAAAACAAACAATAAGAATGAAAAGAATTAATAACTTTATAATTATACTTATTGTGTTTGGTTTTTCGTGTTCAAACAATAATAATATTACAAAATTAGACGAATACCCTGCTATCTATCCTGATTATACTGACATTCATATTCCTTATAATATAGCACCGTTAAATTTTATGATAAAGGAGAATTGTACAGAACTGAATATAGAAGTTTCAGGAAAATACGGTGAAATTAAAACGAGTGGGAAAGCCAAGGTTTTGTTTCCATTAAACAAATTTAAAGATCTGCTTTTTAAACATAAAAATGATACACTTTCGGTAAAAGTGACCGCGAAAATCAATAATAAAATAATTCAATATAAGAGTTTCAGGTGGTTTGTGCATGAAGAACCAATTGATTCGTACCTGACTTACCGTTTGATTGAACCAGGTTATGAAGTTTGGAATAAAATAAATATTTCCGAAAGAAATACAACAAATTTTGATGATAAGGTTTTGGCAGACAATAATTTAATCGAAGGAAGCTGCATGAATTGTCATATAGGAAGTAAACAAAATCCTTCAAAATCTTTTTTTCATATTCGCGGACCAAATGGTGGAACTATTGTTGCTGAAGGGGAAAAGCTCCGGAAACTAAATACAAAACCAGTTGGTTCCTATGCCAATGCAATTTATGGAAACTGGCATCCGTCAGGCAATTATATTGGATTTTCGACCAATATTGTTTTACCGGCCACACACACAATACACGATAAAAGAGTTTTGGTTTATGACACCAAATCGGACATTATTGTAGTTGATTTAAATAAAAATGAAATTATTTCTTCTCCGTTGGTTAGCAGAAACGATAAATTTGAAACTTTTCCGGAATTCTCAGCCGATGGGCGGAAACTGATTTTTTGTGTTTCCGATTCGGTTAAACTTCCCGAAGATTATAAATCACTCCATTATAATTTATGCAGTATCGATTTTAACGAAAAAGACAGAACTTTTGGAAAACAAGTGGATACACTCATCAATGCCCGTGTTAAAAAGAAAACTGTAAGCGAGCCTAAAGCATCGCCAGATGGTAAATATATACTCTTCACCTGGTTTAATTATGGAACTTTTCCTATCTGGCACCGCGAAGCAAAATTATGTACTTATAATCTCCACGATGGAAGTATAGACAGTTTGCCAGAAGTGAACAATAACAATTATTCAAACTCTTATCATTCCTGGTCATCGAACAGCAGGTGGTTTGTATTTGCCAGCAAACGTGACGACGGACTTTATGGAAAGCCATATTTCTCATATTTTGATAAGAATGGCAAAGCGCATAAGCCATTTTTACTTCCACAAAAAGATCCTGAGTTTTATGATTTTACCTATAAATCATTTAATATACCAGAATTATTTGAACAGGCCAGGGCCTTTGATGCCATGGATATTGAAAGAATTTACAATGATACTTTGTCAGTTGTAAAACTTAAAAAAATGGAAGAATAAAACATATATTTGCATTTTATGCAAGTGAAATAAAGCGAAAACTTATGATAAAGAGAATATTAAACCCAAACCAGATTTTAAGTTTATTGTTTTATACAACAGTATTTCTCTTTTTCGCAACCATTTATAAATATCATCTTTATTTCAAAGAACAACAACAGCTTTTTCTTTTAACAGCTGAATATTTTGTCAATACTGTTAAGGTTCCGGGTGGTTTTTTGAATTATATTGGCGAATTTTTAACACAATTTTATTATTGGCCCATTGCAGGTGCAGTTATCATTACATTTCTTATTTTCATAATGCAATCTGCAACTACAAAAATTCTGAATAAAATAAAAAAGAATCCTAATTTATTTCCTTTAAGTTTTCTACCTGCAATGTTTTACGGAGTGTTACTTTGCAACGATTTTTATTATCTGGCCGGATTGGTGGGATTCTGTATTAGTTTATGGATATCGGTTTTATATTACAATTTAAATAACAGAACTATTCGTTTTGTATTTGGTATTATATTGATACCCATGCTAAGTTATTTGATTGGCGGGGCATATTTGCTTTTTGTTGTGTTGATTTCAATTTTTGAAACAATTCAAATTATTAAAAACGGCTCCAAAAAGATTAATCTGCTGATTATCATTATTTATTTATTGATAGCAGTGGTTTTCCCTTTATTGTTAAGGCAATATTTTACCATTACCATTTTGCAGGCATTTTTAACAGGTGCCTATTACAAACTTGAAGTAGTACTTCCATTTTCATTGGTTTTGCTGGTATTAAGCTATCCTTCGCTGATGTTGATTTACAGATATGTTACAATACAAAGTACTGAGAAAAGAAAAGGTCTATTGATATTTTCAATTCAATCTGTTATAATTTATACGATTGGCGGTATTATTTTGTTCAAATCTTCATTTTGGGGAGCTTCCAATTTTGTTGCCTATGACAATTTTGCCAGGAAAGGGGAATGGTCTGAAATTATTGAAATGGCCAAAAAAGAAAATCCTCAAGATCAGCTTTCACTGGTTTACTTGAATCTGGCCCTATCTAAAACTGGGCAGTTAGGCAATCAGCTTTTTCAATTCAGGCAAACTGGTACAAATGGATTGGTTTTAAATGATAACAACAACAATTACGAACCATTTCTTGTAGGAAATGAATTGTATTATCACCTTGGTTTGGTAAACGTTGCACAATATTTTGCCTTCGAAGGGATGGAAACAACTCCCGATCACAAAAAAAATGTCAGGTGCATAAAGCGATTGGCTGAAACAAATCTGATAAATAGTCAATATAATGTCGCGCTAAAATATTTGAAATTGCTTGATAATACATTGTTTTACAGTAATTGGGCTAAAGAGAAGATGTTGTATCTTAAAAATGAAAATAAAATAAATAAAGATCCTGAATATGGCTTAATGCGAAACCTGAAGCCAAGATCACAATATTTTTTTACTTATGATCAGGTGGATGTTATTCTACGCATCTGTATGAAAGATAATCCTAAGAATATCAGGGCATTTGAGTACCTGATGACCTATTATCTTCTAAACAAGGATTTGAAAAGTTTTAAATCCTATTACAGTTTAGGAAAAGAAGCGTTAACATCAAATGTTCCTAAAAGTTTCCAGGAAGCTGTAATTTATATTATAAGTCATCAGGTTGATCAGTTAAACAGCAGTACAATTCCGGGTTTTGTTACGGCGGATGTAGTAAACAGGTTAAACCAGTATGCCAATATATTCACCAGTTATCCAAATCCAAAAGATTTGCTCGAAAAAAATTTTAAAGATACATTCTGGTTTTATTTTCAATATCGTTAAAAGGAGGAAATGAAATGAAAACTAAAATATACTATAATGATTTAAAATTAAATAACCTCATTCTGCTGATTTTAATTTTGGCAGCATTTGCATGTAACCAAGTTCCAGATTCAGTTGAGAAATTAAATATCATTCCGAAAATTTTCCCTGATTATACCAATGTCACCATTCCGGCTAATATTGCACCATTGAATTTTACCATGGACAGCTGCGACTTTATCAAAGCTGTTTTTACAGGCAAAGGAAATGAATTTGAAGTAGATGGTAAAAACAATATTGTAATTCCAGATTCTAAGTGGGCAAATCTTTTAAAAAATTCTAAAGAGGATAGTTTACAAGTTATCATTACAGTAAAAAAGAATGGAAAATGGATACAATACCTTCCATTCAGCATTTATGTAAGCATTGATGAAATGGATGATTATCTGGTTTACCGTAGAATTGCTCCCGGATATCAGAAATGGAGTAAAATGGGCCTCTATCAGAGGAATTTGACAAATTTTGATGAAAGTGCAATTGTAAACAGCGATATGTTGCCCGGAACCTGTATGAATTGTCATTCGTTTGCAAACAATGATCCCAACACCATGCAAATGCATTTCAGGATGGAAAATTCAGGTACAATTCTTATTCGTGAAGGTAAAATTGAAAAGCTCAACACAAAAACTGATCAAACCATATCAAACTGTGTTTATCCGTACTGGCATCCATCCGGAAAATTTATTAGTTACTCAGTAGATAAGACTGCCCAAATGTTTCATTCTCAGAGTGATAAGCGAATTGATGTGTTTGATAGCGAATCGGATATTGTGGTTTACGACATTGATCAGAACGAATTGTTTACAAATCCGGCTATAGCAACAAAGGAGAATTTTGAAGTAGCCCAGTCGTTTTCTGCTGATGGAAAGAAGCTATTTTTCTGTTCGGCCAAAGCACGCAAGATGCCCGATGAATTTGACCAAGTCAAATACAGTTTGTGTATGATCGATTTTGATGCTGATTCCGCCAAAATTTCCGGAAGTGTAGATACTTTGATTTCGGCATATACGACAGGTAAAAGTGTTTCATTCCCAAGAATGTCTCCCAACGGGAAATTTTTATTGTTTTCGATGGCTGATTACGGTTATTTTCAAATTTGGCACAAAGAATCAGATTTGTACCTGATGAATATATCAGACCGAAAATACTTTCCGTTAACAGGATTAAACAGTCCGGAAGCTGACAGCTATCACAGCTGGTCATCGAACTCAAAATGGATTGTCACAGCCAGTCGCAGAATTGACGGACTTTATTCGCATCCGTTTATATCACATGTTGATGAGAGCGGAAAAACAACCAAAGCATTTGTTATTCCGCAGAAAAGTCCAACTTTCTATTATGATTTTATGTATTCGTTTAATGTACCCGAATTTGTTAAAGGCAGTGTAACAACAGATAAGTATGAAGTTGAGAAAGTGTTGAAAAGCAAAGGGAAACAGGTAAATTTTAGAAATTAATATGACTGACAAAATTTTTAACCAGATTAAAATTTTCTTTCCTGTCATTTTGTTTTTGGCAGCACTTATTTTTTTTAGCTTTTTTTACAGATTTCATTTTCATTTTATTGAGCAGCTACAGATATTTCAATTTACCGGAATTTATGTGGCTGAATATCTGAAAGAACCTGGCTTTGTGTCTGCTATTTTGGGCGATTTTTTAATTCAATTTTACAAACTTCCGTTTCTTGGTGGATTTATTGTTTCCGTCATCCTTTTTATTATTTATCTACAATTAAAGAGTATTTTAAAACGGTTTGAAATAACAGATAACTGGTTTGTTTTACCTATGATTCCGGTAATATTATTGTTTTTATTGCATTCGTCGATAAATTACAGGTTACCTGCCACCGTAGGAATTTTATTTTCCCTGGCTATTTTCCAGCTCTGGATTTTAATTAAAAGATACAAAGTGCCTGCAACAATTGTTTTAATTATTTTGGGATATTTAACCTGTGGAACGTCCATTTTGATTTTCATTTTGGTCACAATTTGTTTTGAATTGTTTCAGAAAAAGGGAGTTCATTCATGGCTTGTTTCTTTCGTTTATTTGATTTCTTTTCTGATTATTGTTTACATTGCCCGTTCATTTATCTATATAATTTCGTGGAAAGAAGCATTCTTACAGATATCATACTATGACTGGCGCTATGATGTTCCTGTTTTAATCTATTACGCCCTGGCTTCGTTTCCCGCAATAATTATTATCGGAATTTTATTAACTTCAGGTAAGAGAAGGGGCAAAAAAGCTGCCGAATCAAAATTGTATACTGTATATCAGGTAATTGCGATTTTAATCTTATTGTTTGTGACATTGCCAGATAATATATCTTTTAAGATTGAACAAAATTGCAGGTTCGATTATGAAGTAAGGAACAAAAACTGGGAAAAAATATTAGAATATGCTGCAAAAATTGACACCATTCAACCTCTGAATCAGCCATATATTAACCTTGCTCTTTCACATACCGGCGAAATGCTCAATTCATTGTTCGACTATTCTCCAAAAACAATCAATTCACTGGTGCCGCCAAAATCAGAAAATATGGTATTCAATATCATCTGTATGGAAATTTATTACCATCAGGGCTGGACGAGTCTGGCTCAGGTGCATGGTATAATGGCCAATCAGGAAACCTACAGGGGTAGAAATGTTCATTGTATTCAAAGACTTGTTGAAATAGAAATAGTAAACGGAAATTATAGATTGGCAGAGAAATATCTTGATATTCTTGAACAAACATTATTTTATAAATCATGGTCGGATGAAAAAAGAAAACTTTTATACAATGAAGATTTAATTAAAAAAGATGATGATTATCGTGAAGTTCGAAAGCGACTTCCGAAAAAAGATTTACTTAATGGAGCAAATATAATGGTGGATTTGAAACAATATCTGGAATCGAATCCTTCAAGCAAAGTGGCATTTGAATACATGATAGCAGGATTGATGCTTAATAAGGACAATGCCGGAATTGTTGATTTAATTCAAAAACAAAAGGGAATCAGGTATGCTGATTATCCTGTTTTGATACAGCAGGTAGGTATGATGTATTATCTCTTTAAAAAAGGAGATGAAAATGTAATCAAACAATTTAATATAAGTAATGATGTTTTTAACCAGTTTAAAAGTTTTTACACGTTTATGGATTTCAATAAAAATAATCCCGAACTGGCCCAAAACCAAATGAAAACCGATTTCGGTAATACGTATTGGTATTATCTGTATTTTGTAAAATAGACATTTCTCAAACAAAAAATGATAGTTAACCAGATGAAATAATTTTAAGGCAAAATCAATATAAATATACAACTCATTGCCTCAAAGGCATTCTGATTTTACTTAACATTATGTTTGTACATATTTTAAAAATGGATAGATAAAAAAATAGTTGCATGCAAAAATTCAAAATTCATATAATACTATTGATTCCATTAATTATAATGGGATGCAACAATTCAATTGATAAATTTGATGAGGATAATACGCTGCCAACAATTTTTCCGGATTATATTGATATAACTATTCCATGGAATATTGCGCCTTTAAATTTCAAGTATTTGGGAAAAGCTGAAGATATACTGGTTGAAGTAAAAGGCAATAAAAATCAATTAACTGTTCAGAGCGATAAAAAAATACAATTTCCTTTAAATGAATGGAAAAATTTTATCGAAAATAATAAAGGTGATACCCTTAAAATTTATGTCTATGTAAAGGAAAATGGAAAATGGAAGCGTTTTAAACCATTCACATGGATGGTTTCTAATGATGCCATTGATACACACCTGGCCTATCGGTTAATTGAACCCGGATATGTAGGATTTAATGAAATGGGAATTTATCAGCGCAATCTGGAAAATTTTGATGAGAAACCAATTCTGAATAATGATTTAACTGACAGAAGCTGCATGAATTGTCACTCATTTTGTGCCAGGGATCCAAAAAAAATGATGTTTCATGTTCGCCTTCGAAACGCAGGTACAATTATTATTGATGGCGATAAAATTAAAAAAATTGATACGCGCACTTCTTCAACTATTGCTGCCGGAACATATCCAGCCTGGCATCCTTCCGGTAAATACATAGCTTTTTCAATAAACAAACCACAACAAGTGTTTCATCTAAACCCTGAAAGAAAGGCAGAAATATCTGATATTGAGTCAGATATAGCTATTTTGGACCTGGACAGAAATGAACTTTTCAGCGATTCATTGCTAATGCTCAAACACGCTGAAGAAACATTTCCTTCATTTACAGCGAATGGCAAGAAATTACTTTTTGCAACCTATTCACCTTTAAAATCTGATTCCAGTTATAAAAACATACAATACAGTCTGTGTGCTATTGACTTTGACCCAACAACCAAAAAATTCGGAAAGGAGGTTGATACTTTGATTTCTGCAATTAAACTGAATAAGACGGTAGCTTTTGCCAATGCTTCACCCGATGGTAAATATATTTTATGTAGTCTGGCCGATCATGGTGTTTTTACCAGTTGGAACAAGGAATCAGATTTGTATTTATACGTAATTGAAACCGGGGAATTGAAACCTTTAATGAATACAAATAGTTATGATTCTGAGAGTTATAATTCTTGGTCATCGAACAGTCACTGGATTGTATTTAGCTCCCGTCGCATAGATACACATTATAATCGTCCACATTTTGCACATTTAAATGCCGATGGTACTTCAACCAAAGGATTTGTCATGCCCCAGAAAGATCCTGATTTTTATACAATGTTTCTTAAAATTTATAATCGTCCGGAACTAATTAAAGGCCCAGTTACTATTAATCCTTACGATATAGAGAAAGCAATTAAAAGTGATAAAATCATAAAAGTGAATTTCAGAAAATAATAACCATAAAGTATAAATGGATGTCTTTTAGAATTTATTAATTAAAATATACTGCAACAATGAAACCTGTTATTAGTGCTTATTTAATTCTGTTTAGCCTGTTTGTATCCTGCACAAAAGAAGAAATGACTGGTGATACCCAATCCCCAAGGATTGTTTCAACCCAACCTTTGAACAATGCTTCAAAAGTAGCGTCGAACCTGGAAGTTTTGGTTAATTACGACGAAGAAATAGTACTTGACGATACTTACCAGATTACAGTGAATGGAAATCCCGTAACAGCAACCGCAAGCCTGAAAAAGCTTACCATCAATGTCGACCTTCAGGAGAGTACTTCCTATTCAGTGAATGTTTCAGCAAAATCGGTGAAAGACCTCGCAGGGAATTATGCCCCTGCTGTAAGTTTCTCATTCAAAACAAAATACCCTGCGCCTACCGATGGGAAATACGAGGCAGAATATGCCGTTTGGTCATCAGGAAATTCGGTACTCACTGAAATTGCAGGATATTCCGGCCAGGGTTATGTGGGAGGTTTTCATGATGCTGCTGATTTTTTAACCTTTACCCTCGACAACATCACCAAAGGGAAATTCGATTTGTATATTGGGTACTCTACGGCCAACTATGGTGGTAAAATTTGTGATGTGGATATAAACGGGATGAAAAGCAGTTTTGAACTTTCATCATCAAATGGTTTTACTGAAAAGAAATATTCAACCGTACTGTTAAAAACCGGTACAAATACCATTAAAATCATTCCCAACTGGACCTGGTTCCTGATTGATTACATTAAAATTGTCCCAAACGCGGATCCCGGTTCATCGTTCAATATTGATCCAAATCTGGTAACGCCTAATCCTTCTACCCAGGCTGTAAACCTTTATAATTACCTGAAAACCAATTTTCTTACCAATATAATTTCGGGTACCATGGCAAATTACAGTACAAATATAGATGAAGCCACCTGGGTACACGAGCAAACCGGTAAATGGCCTGCCCTGACCTGTTTCGATTTTATCGACCACACCAATCAGGGTTCAGGATGGGTAGCCTACGATGCTCCTTTTACTTTGGGAAGTGATTGGTGGGCGAACAATGGAATTGTAGCCCTGATGTGGCACTGGCGCGATCCTTTGAATAAATCAGGGGCATTTTATACTGAAAATACAACATTTGATGTAAGTAAAATCAATGATACCAATTCGCCCGAATATGCTGCGATGCTCGATGATATTGACCTGATTGCAGGTTACCTGAAGCAGTTTCGCGATGCCAATATTCCTGTTATCTGGCGCCCAATGCACGAAGCTGCCGGGGGCTGGTTCTGGTGGGGCGCTAAAGGTGCGGCTCCCTGTAAGGCCTTATGGCAATTGATGTACGACAGAATGGTCAATTACCACGGACTGAATAACTTAATTTGGGTTTGGACCACAAACACGAATTCAGATGCAACAGATTGGTACCCGGGCGATGCTTATGTTGATATAATCGGAATGGACATTTATCCCGGCGAAAACCAGCATGGCTCGCAATATGTTGAATTTAACAGGGTAAAAGATATTTTCGGTGGAAAGAAAATTATAACCCTTTCGGAATGTGGTTCTGCACCCGATCCGAAACAAATGATGGAATATGGAGATACCTGGTCGTGGTTTATGCCGTGGAACGGAGATTTTACACGATCCGACCAGCACAATGGTAAGAACTGGTGGGTTAAATTTTTCTCTAACAGTTATGTAATAACCAGGGATAAAATGCCTGATCTGCACTAATAAAAGCTATCAAATCTTAAAATGCAGAAAAATAAAACCAGTACTTCATATTTTATGGAACTTTGTGGCCCGGCGGATATGCTGACCACAAAGTTTCCTACAGTTTTTTTATAAATAAAAATTCCTTTTGCATATTTAGCGGATGTTTTCCAAATAATCCCTTTTCGTGTATCTGCAACGAAAATCCTTTAAAAAAATACTCAAAAAGCCAATTCCTGGGCTTTATACGGAAAAAATTATTACCAGCTTCTGATTTATGCAGGGTGAACCTTTCGGGACAAAATTCGCAAGCAATTGCTATCGTACTACATGCCAGGAAATCCGTTTCAATTTTTCCATCGCTTTGAAAAGGAATCCACGAATCAGGTTTTCCGTCATTCAGGCTGATATAAATATAGGGAACCAGGCCTGGGTTGGTATCCTTCAGTTCGAAAATGATTTTGTCCTTCGTGTTGGATTGAGATTCAATAATTTCAAAATCGTGGCCCGGCCAGTTCTCACTTTCAAAAATAATATGTCCGTTATTCAATTTCCATTTTCCGTTTCCAAAGCGATCAAGCGCACCATAAGTAAAAAAGAAATTAAAACTCATGTCGTTGTTTAACCTGAATCCCGACGCCATTTCAGGTACACGTTCCATATAGTATTCACCTGTATAGGATGATTCTGTGAAATTTTCCATATTGATTTTATTTTATGGCTATTTGGTATTTTATCTATTTAAATATTATAACAACTTACAGCATATGAATTAATTATCTGATATTTAAAACTGGCAAAGTAAAATTCTAAGGCCAAATCAAAATTAAATGGTTGCGCCTGATATGAATTGCTCCTGAATAGAATAAAAAGCAAATTCGGTTCTTTATATAAAAATGAAAACCTTGTTTTTATGAACCAGAAGTGGATTCAGAACCTGAATTATTTATTTGGATTAAGTTTAGCAGACAGGTTATATATTTTTCACTTTATTAAGATTGTAAAAATTGAATCTGGTTTTAAAATCTCTTCATGGTGCATTAAAATTCATTAATGAAACTCGAGAATATTAATCTATATTCTGTAGCTAATGTATAACAGATATGGGCAAATTATTGTATTTTTGAATAGTAATGGATGGAATAAGGTGACGACATTAAGTAACATACGCTTTTTTGGAAAGTCCGAATTTAGCTCTCATTTAAAGGGTTCATGGCAAATATGAAGACACTTAAACCTTTCAAAGTTGGTCTTTTTATTCTTATAGTATTTGGCCATATAAATTTTAAATGTCTTGAAAAAATGACGGATGAGCTCAGTAAGGATTTTTTCTCGATATATTTTGAAAATAAGTCAGATAGCATATTATTGATATTAGATATAAAAATGCCAGGAAAATACTTTGAAAAGGAACTCTTTTGAATATAATTCCGGTATTATATACGAAAAGTGGCGATTCTTTTATTTTGGACACCATAAGATTTGATTACAATAACCTCAATTTGAATCAACATAAAATTTATCCATTGGATTTTTCAACATTAAGTCGGCAGATCTTGATTTTTTAAGTTTGGATGTCAGAGGATTTTACATTAAATCAAAAGGATATCGTTATGAATTTCCTGTTCATAAATTTGAGCATATTCCTAAGGTAAAATAAAATCTTTATCCAAAAAATGGTTTAAGTTTAAAACCTAATTTAAAAGAAGTAAATGGTTCTGGTTTGGAATATAGTGCTTTTTCAATAAGAAAATGATGTTCAAAATTAAACTAATTTTACAGGAGTTTAATCTTAAGGCACAAGATACAATCTTGCGCCAGTTTTAGGCTAAACACCTCGTTATCAAGTCGAAGTATTTAATAACATTCTTATCAATTAAAATATAATTCTGATGAAGATGGAAAAAGTTTTAATTATTATTGTTCTAATATTAGGATTAAATCCTTTATGTTCAATTGCTCAATCAGAAAATAAATATGGAAATAAAAAAGAAAAGTATGTTGCTAACAATTTGAATTATAGGGATAAGAATAAACTACTTAAGAACAAGAATAAGATTAAAAGTCTTTTTATTGAATATTATAATGATAGCATTTTCCCAAATGATTTTATATTACAATTTACAAATCTTGAAGAATTGGTTGTCAGAAGTAAAATTGATTTTTCAAGATACAAATACTTAAAAATAAAGGAATTTGAATTTTTAAGAATTGATACCGCAAAACTTAAGAATATAAAGTATATTAAAAATTTAATAATTGATGGATTCAATTTCGGAAAATTTCCAGTAGAGTTATCCATCTTATCAAATCTTACTTCACTTTCAATTCATTATACAACACTTGATTCGATTCCAAAAGAAATTGTGTTATTTAATCATCTTAAAGAACTCAATTTAATAGCCAATTGCATAGTTCATGTAGATTCCGCAATATGTGAACTACAATATCTTTCAAGCCTTAATTTAGCACATAATAAATTAACCAGTATTCCACCAGCGCTTGTTAAAGCCATACAAATTAAAGATATAGATATAGGAAATGGTCATGGTCCTATAAGCTTATTTAATTATAACCATATAAACTTTTATGATAATAATGAAGTTGATAAGTTGAGGGCGATGTTATATCATAGTAACGTTGTAATTTTTTTAAGTGATTGTAACGAGAGCAATTATGTAAGACAAAGGTTAGAACCGGAATTGTTTAAAAAACTAATTTAATGAGCAAATTCTTTGATTGCGATGGAACTGATTGATTTAATTTGTTGGTCTTTTGCTCCATATGGCATAAGTCTATCTGACTTGTGCCAAAATGCCCTGCGTCGGCGCCAACTTGCTGTCAGGGCTAGTTACAAGAAGTATTGTGATTGAGAAAAAGAAAAGGTAATGGAAAATACAATTTTTTGTATCTTGTCCAAAACTTGATGATGATTGAAATTATTGCAAATAAAAAGATTTTTAGGAATGTTAATGGCAGGGACGAAACGTATGCGCCAGCCAAGGGTAATGATTTTTTTTTTGGGGTCATAAGCTATGCGGATTCATCAATTCAAGGCCCATAATGTTTTTAAAGTCTTTGGTATTAAGGGTAACAAGTGTTAAATGGTTCACTAGTGCAATTGCAGCAATAATGGCGTCTCCAAGTTTAATTTTTTTATATACCCTTCGCATACGGATTGTTTCAGATATTACTTCATCATCCAAAGCAAAAATATTGGCCAATTCCAGGAAAGTCTCCAATTTATTGTAGCCAAATATTTCAGTTTTAGCAATTACAGAAATGTTGAACCCATCATCCAAAATGCTGATTATTTTTTGTTTGCCATTTTACGGCAACAAATTGGCAGTATAGTCAATAACCACATTTGTGTCTAATAAGTATCCCTGTCCCATTGTTTGCGGGTTTCAGTAAGATAAAGTTGTATTTTTTCGGCTTCTTCCTTTGTGAGGATGTCTGCAAATTCTGAGGGTTTTTTCTTGTTGCCGGGCAATTCCGTTATTTGTTTTATTTCGGAATATTTTTGGGTGAGTGATTCCCAGTCATTGATAGAAATGACTACAGCAGTTGTTTTTCCAGATTTATCGAGTATATATTGAAGTGTCATAGCTCTGCCGGTTAGTTTTTTCTATATTGTTTTCTTCAAGTCATTCATGTTTTTGATAAGATGCAAAATTACTTTATTTCCAGCTGATTTTTGCAAAGTCTTTTCCGATAACCTTTTCCTGATTTTTTATTTTTCGGGGCGTAAATTATTAGCTTCCCTTTTTTATTTCGAGCCTATGGCCTGGCACCAATCAACAAATAAAATAAATATTTCTGACTGAACCAGATCTGCTAAGCGGATGGCGACGTTTTGTCAATTAAACCTCATACAAAAAAGGAATATAAAGGGGTTTGAATTAGAACTGAAAATATGTAATTTTGTAAAAATATGCAAAATGACCTACACCATTAAGATTACAGATGACCAGACAGCAGAGGCTAAAAGCCTTTTAAGATTTTTAAAATCTTTGTCTGAAACAAAGGAATATTCTTTTTTAATTATCGAAAAGGAGTATGGGGAAGAACTTAGTGAAAATCTGATTGAAGAACTAAACGTAAGGTATAACCATTTTCTCAAAAACAAAAACACCTATAAGTCCTGGGATGAAATAAAAGACAAATACCTTGCTGAATGAAGATTAAGCTTTCACCTTTTGCTGAAATTGATATTGATGAGAGTTTTGTATATTACAATGAACAAAAAGATAAACAATGAACTTGTTTAAGCCTTAACTTTATTTTCGATATAATCCTGTATAAAATTCATCACCTCCCGGATGGCATTCTCAGGTTTATCTGATAAATAACTTGGTTCAACATTTTGTTCAGTTTTATTGTGAAAATGCTTTGGAAATGTTTCTATTTCTTTCCACTTTGCATGCGGTGCATTGTCATGTCTGTAAATGGAACCATCAATATCTTTTCGTTCCCAATGATAACTATACCGGTTTTCTAAATTTATTGAAAACCAGACTTCTACAAAACTTTCGTCTTTTAAATTAATCCTTAATTCATTTAAAAATGGTTCATTTATGTTTTTGACTAATCCGGCAAATTCACTTTCAACAATTTGTTTTAAAAAAGAAGTATCAACAAATTTCCTGTTCATGCCAATTCTTTTAAAAATGATTCAAGAATTTCCTGTTTATAGAATAAATGGTCAAACCTTTGATAATCTTTCCATGAATCACTTTCTTCTACTGTTCCATTTTCATATAAATTTTCGAAATCTATAGGTTTTTCAATTTTATATTGCTTTTGAATATGAAGTATTTCAGTTTTAATATCCTGTAAATTATTCCAGATAAAAGCAATAAGGCTTTGGCGAATCAATTCTTGCGGAGAATAACCAATTTTTATCGCAAAATCATTTATTTCTGCCTGAGGTATTGTTGTCATCATCATTTATTTTTCTTCAAAATTACAATATTTTCAAATTAAATTTGCTATTTCTAAATAAAGGTTGATTTATAGATTATTTATTTATTGTTCTGAAATTTAAATGATTAATAACGGACTTTTGAAAAAATTCTATAAAATTTCTCACGAGGCCACAAAGTTCACGAAGAATGCTTTGTGTTCTTAGCGTCTTTGTGGGATTAATTAAGATCAATCAATATTTAGAATAGAGCCATTAAATTTAATGTTCTATAAATTACTTAACCTTAATTTATAATTGTGCTATGAACTGTTTTCAGCAAATTCAAACCGATACATTTAAATTAAAAGCCTGATTTTCAATTTGATTTTAATTTACCTGAGAAGAAGATTGACAAAACATCTCCACCTTATAATTCTTATAAAAAGCCAGGCTTTTATAGAGAATTATATCAGGATTTTGTTATTTTTGATTGGCAGGCAATTAAACCAGCTAAACCATAATTCACTAATTTATTGGTTTTTATATTGGCAAAATGCATTGCTGTCTTTAAATTAATTTGCTTAACAATTCTTTTCATGAACGAAAAATTGATTTTCAATAATTTAAGGGATGATTTGGCCGTAGAACTCTATTCAATCCTTACCTACTGGAACGAAAAAACGATTGATGAGGTAAATGGCGGCTTTTACGGTCAGATTGACGGAACCAACACCCTTCAGCCCGAAAGCCCAAAAGGTGCTGTGCTGAATGCACGTATACTATGGACTTTTTCCGCTGCCTACCGTATTAATCGTGTTGAAAGGTACCACGAAATGGCATCCAGGGCTAAAGATTACCTCATGAACCATTTTATCGACAAGGAATTTGGGGGTGTTTACTGGATGCTCGATTTTAAGGGAAATCCGATTGACACCAAAAAGCAGATTTATGCCCAGTCGTTCGCAATGTACGGATTGTCAGAATATTACAGGGCAACGGGCGATAAAACGGCGCTCAACGAGGCCGTAAACTTATTTGAACTGATTGAAAAATATAGTTTTGACAAGGATAAGAACGGTTATTTCGAAGCTTATTCGCGTGACTGGAAACTGCTTGAAGATTTGAGGCTGAGCGATAAGGATGCCAATGAAAAAAAGACCATGAATACCCACCTTCATGTTTTAGAAGGATACACGAACCTTTACAGGGTTTGGCCCGATGAAAACCTTAAAAAACAAATAATCGGACTCATTGATGTATTTGCGAACCAGATTATCAATAGCAATAGCTGGAGTTTTAAACTTTTCTTCGACGAAAACTGGCAATGTAAATCCGAAATTACGTCGTATGGCCACGATATTGAAGGAAGCTGGCTTTTGCTCGAGGCTGCCGAAGTGGTTGGAATGCATGCCATTGTTGAAAAAGTGAAGCAAATAATCCTTAAAATGGCCGAAGAAGTGCTGAAAAATGGGTTAGATGCCGATGGTGGGATGATAAATGAGAAGAAAGACAGCCATATTGATTATGACAAGCATTGGTGGCCACAGGCAGAAGCCATTGTTGGATTTGTCAATGCCTGGCAGGTTTCGGGGGATATTAAATTTCTCGAAAAAGCATGTAAAGTATGGAAATTCACAAAATCTTCTATAATTGATAAAAAAGGAGGAGAGTGGTTTTTCAGGGTAAACCGCGAAGGAAAGCCTTATCCCGAAGAAGATAAGGTTGGCCCGTGGAAATGCCCTTATCACAACAGCCGTGCCTGCTTTGAAATTATTGAAAGATTTGGACGAAAATACCAGGGGGATAGATTAAAAAAAAAGTAAATAATCTCTAACTCTGTGGAACTCTGCAGAAACTTAGCGTCTTTGCGTCTTAGCGTGAAATAATTTCCCACGCAAACATACCGCTGAGGTTATAAAAATGAATTAAGCATGTTAAAAAAAGTCTTTTAAATTGATATGTTATGAAAGCAAAATCATTTCTGATAGTCACATTTTTTCTTGTTCTATCGCAGGCCAGGGCAGTATTGTTGCCTTCTGTATACTCCAATCACATGGTGCTTATGCAAAATTCCGATGTAAAAATCTGGGGTTGGGGAAAGCCCATGGAGAATGTTATCATCACCACAAGCTGGGATAATTCTGAATATAAGGCAGTTGTAAATAATTACAGCGATTGGTCCACTTTACTGAAAACACCAGCCGCCGGCGGTCCATTTTCCATTACAGTAAAAGGATACAATACCATCGAAATTAACGATGTATTGATAGGCGAAGTTTGGGTATGTTCCGGCCAGTCGAACATGGAATGGACAGCCCGAGCAGGGATTACAGATGCGGAAAAACATATCAGGGAAGCCAATTACCCAAAAATTAGATTTTTCAGTGTTTCGCACCGTACTTCTGACTTTCCGCAATTGGATGTGGTGGGCGAATGGAAAGTCTGTACGCCCGAAACCATGATTGATTTCAGTGCCATTGGCTATTTCTTTGCGAAAAATTTAAATGACAGCCTGAAAGTGCCGGTGGGCATGATTAATTCAAGTTGGGGCGGAACACCCGCAGAAATATGGTTTAATGCCAATGATTTAAAAGCAGATCCATTTTTAACCGAAGGTGCCGCATTACAGAAAGAAGTACCCTGGGGACCGGTTAAGCCCGGCGTGGCCTATAATTCAATGGTATTTCCTTTAACACAATTCCCGGTTTCAGGTGCTATCTGGTACCAGGGCGAAGGAAATGCCGGCCTGGCAAAATACTATACAGGCATGCTCAGTGCACTGATTCAAAGCTGGAGAAATGCCTGGAATAAGGATTTCCCATTTTATTTTGTTCAGATTGCACCTTATAAATATGGTTCTTTACCTGTGTGTGCTGAATTGCAGAATGCACAGCGCCTGGTTAAACTGGCCGGTACGGGTATGGTGGTTATAAATGACATAGGCGATACCACGGATATTCACCCGCGCAACAAGGCAGAAGTGGGCAAACGCCTGGCCAACATGGCACTGGCCAAAAACTATGGAAAAACAGGCATTGTCTGTCAGGGTCCGGTTTACAAAGAAATAAAAGTTGAAAAAAATACCTTGAGGGTGTATTTCGACAATGCTGAAGGGGGATTGAAAACCAACGATAAAGCGCTCAGATGGTTCGAAATTGCAGGAAGTGATAAGGTATTTTATCCGGCTACCGCCAAAATTGAAAAGAATACGGTTATACTCAACTCTAAAAAAGTGAAGATGCCGCTCTATGTGAGGTTTGCATGGTCAAATACTGCAGTACCAAGCCTTTACAATTCAGCAGGATTGCCTGCTTCCTGCTTTATATCCGAAAATTATACCCAACCTTAACCATAACTTTAATCCAAAAAAAATAAAAAAATGTTTAAAAAAATCTTTGTTTTTATATTATTTGTACAGGCACTGTCTTGTAAGGAACCGCAACAAAATCTTCCGGTTGTAATCGAATTAAAGAATAACTGGACGCTGGTGCGCGAATCTGATTCTACCACTTATCCGGCTAAAATTCCGGGTTCTGTGCACATGGATTTGCTGGAAAATAAAGTAATTGAAGATCCTTATTACAGGGTAAACGAGAAAAAACTGCAATGGATTGATAAAGAAGACTGGTCGTATGTTTCTGAATTTGAGATTCATAAAGATATTCTTTCCAGGGAAAATGTTGAACTTGATTTTAAAGGACTTGACACCTATGCGGATGTTTACCTTAATGATTCATTGATACTAAAGGCGGACAATATGTTTCGTGAGTGGAAGGTGGACAGTAAAAACTACCTGAAAGAAGGGAAGAACAAGATCAGGATTTTATTCCATTCTCCCATTAAAATTGGTTTGGAAAAACTTGCCCAAAACGGGTATCCGCTTCCGGCTTCAAATGATCAGTCCGAAAACGGGGAGTTGGGGGATAAGCGGGTTAGCCCGTTTACACGTAAAGCGCCATATCATTATGGATGGGACTGGGGGCCCCGCTTTGTAACATCTGGTATCTGGCGCCCGGTATACATCAGGGCATGGGATAAAGTGAAAATTGAGAACATTCAGATTGTACAGGATAAAGTCTCAAAAGAACAGGCTGAAATAACCGCTGTAGTAAACCTTATCAGCAAATCGGACGAAAATGCAGGAATTTCAATAATAGATAAATCAAGCGGAAAAGAACTGGTTTCAGATAAGCAGGAAATAAAAGCCGGCGAAAACAGTCTGAAATTGCATTTTAAAATCGAAAATCCTGAATTGTGGTGGACCAATGGATTGGGAAATCAGCATTTGTATGAGTTTGAGACAAAAGTCTTTTTGAATGGTGCTGAAGTAGATAACAAAACAGAAAAAGTAGGACTCAGAAGTCTTCGTTTGGTTGAAAAGCCTGATAATTATGGCAAATCAATGTATTTTGAATTGAACGGTGTGCCTGTTTTCATGAAAGGGGCCAATCATATCCCCAATGATGTATTTTTATCAAGGGTTACGCCCAATGTTTATGAACATGAAGTAAAAACTGCCGCCGTATCGAACATGAATATGCTAAGAGTTTGGGGAGGTGGAATTTACGAAGACGACGAATTTTATAATTTATGCGATAAATACGGAATTCTGGTGTGGCAGGATTTTATGTTTGCCTGCAGCATGTACCCTGGCAACGATAATTTTATCGAAAGTATTAAACAGGAAGCAAAAGACAATATTATCCGCTTGCGCAATCATCCAAGCCTGGCTCTTTGGTGTGGTAATAACGAAATTGATGCAGCCTGGTCGGAATACAACAACGGGGGCTGGGGCTGGAAACAACTTTATAATCAGGAACAACATAAAACCATATGGGAAAACTATGAAAAAATATTTTTAAAAGCCTTACCGGAGATGTTGTCAAAATACGATACAACCCGCGTCTATCGGCATTCTTCACCTATCGCAGGGCCGCGTGAACATGCCAGTTATACCAACTCATCAGGCGATATGCACTACTGGGGTGTTTGGCATGGTCTGGAACCTTTCAGCGAATTCCGTGTTAAGCGTGCCCGTTTTATGAGCGAATATGGTTTTCAGTCGTTCCCGGAATTTAATACAGTAAAAAAATACGCCTTGCCCGAAGATTTTAACATTGGATCGGAAGTAATGACATCGCACCAGCGCAGCGGAATTGGAAATCTGAGAATTAAGGAGTATATGAGCTGGGATTACAAGACGCCAAAGGATTTTGAACATTTTCTCTATGTCGGACAGGTTCTTCAGGCCGAAGGCATTAAATGGGCCATTGAGGCGCACCGAAGGGATATGCCCTATTGTATGGGAACATTGTATTGGCAGATAAACGACTGTTGGCCCGTGGCTTCGTGGTCGAGCATGGATTATTACGGAAACTGGAAAGCTTTGCAGTTTTACGCTAAAAAAGCCTTTGAACCCGTTCTTGTGAGCCCCGATTTACGTGGCGATACACTGAATGTATACATTGTGTCAGATAAGCTTGAAAGTATCCCTGCTAAATTGCATATTCTGGCGGCAGGTTTGAATGGGAAAAAAGTGTTTGAAAAGCTTATAGATGTTCATGTTGAGGCAAATACATCAAAAATATATCTTACACTCCTGAGAAATGAGCTTTTAAACGGCGCAGATCCGAAAGAGATTTATGTAGAGTTTAATTTGCTTGTTGAAGATAAAACCATAGCCTCTAATTTACTTCACCTTGTCCCGGTAAAGGATTTGAATTTGAAGAAAGCCAATATCAAATCTGTGGTAGAACAAAAAAACGATGAAGTTGTGATTACCCTAACCACAGACCTGTTTGCTAAAAATGTCTATTTGAATTTCGATGGCGTGGAAGGATTTTTTAGCGACAATTATTTCGATATTTTGCCCGGAAAACCAGTTCAGGTTACCTTTAAATCTAAATCAACAACCCATGACCTTAAAGATAAATTAAAGATAATCAGTTTGGTAGATTCGTATTAAATGGGGTAGAAATGAAGAAGATTTTAAAACCATAATTATCGATGAAAAAATCAGAATGGAATAATCCTGATTTTTTGAATTAATAAGTTATGCAGAAGTAGAAAATTTCATTTTTACAATTTATAAAAACGCTTATATGCACATTTTAAACATTCCAACAGGCTTAAATTATTTTATTTAGGTTTTGAAATTCCTGTATTTTTAAACATTTTTTTGTATTTTTACCTAAACATTCATAATTAAAATTGCTGTATTTAATAAATGAATTAACCTAAATTAACTACTATGTCACATTTAAAAGAAAAACTATTAAAGAAAATTGAAGAAAACCGTCCGAGGACAAATAAGCTCCTGAAGGAATTTGGAGAGGTTGTGGTGGATCAGGTCACAATTTCGCAGATTATTGGTGGAATGCGCGATATAAAGAGTCTGGTTACCGATATTTCATATTTGGATCCAAACGAAGGTATCCGTTACAGGGAGCTTACCTTACAGGAAGTACTGGACAAACTGCCGAAAGTTCCTGGATGTGAAATGCCTTACGTAGAAGGACTTGTTTATCTGTTACTTACAGGTGAAATTCCAACAGAAAGTGAAATTAAAGATGTAGCAGAAGAATTCAACAAAAGGAAAAATGTACCAAAGTATGTTTTTGATGTTATCAAGGCCATGCCCGAAGATACCCATCCAATGATTATGTTTTCGGCGGCTGTTCTTTCTTTACAGCGGGAATCAATTTTTGCCCAGAAATATCATGAGTTAAAAAAAGGCGATTATTGGGATGCCACCTATGAAGACACCCTGAACCTGCTGGCTAAATTGCCCGAAATTGGCGCCTTTATATACAGACACAAATACAGGGGTGGAGATATTATTCCATCAGACCCCAGTCTTGATTTTGGCGGAAATTTTGCCCACATGATGGGAATTGGTAAGCCATATGATGATGTGTCACGAATGTATTTTATTCTTCATGCCGACCATGAAAGCGGAAATGCAAGTGCCCACGCCGGACATCTCACTGCCAGTACATTATCTGACATTTATTATTCAATTTCATCCATGACAAATGCTTTGGCTGGTCCATTGCATGGATTGGCAAACCAGGAAGTGTTGGGATGGTTGCAGGATGTGATGTTAAAACTTGGGAATCAAAGGCCCACCAAAGAGCTGATGAAAAATTTCGTTTTGGAAACCCTGGCTTCGGGTCAGGTTATCCCTGGATTTGGCCACGCAGTGTTGCGCAAAACCGATCCAAGATATTCAATACAACGCGATTTTTGTCTGAAACACTTGCCAAATGACATCCTTTTTGAATATACAAGTCTATTGTACGAAGTTGTTCCGCCAATTCTGCTTGAGCAGGGCAAGGCAAAGAATCCATGGCCCAACGTTGACGCACAGTCTGGCGTAATTCAATGGTACTATGGTTTGAAAGAGTACGATTTTTATACGGTCCTGTTTGCCATTGGAAGGGCAATAGGGGTGACTGCGAACCTGGTATGGGACAGGGCTTTGAACTACCCGCTCGAAAGGCCAAAATCGCTTACCACAAAAATGCTCGAAAAAGCTGCCGGATTATAAAAAAACAGACAATAATTAAAAAAAGTCTCCGAAAGGGGACTTTTTTTTTGTCGGATTGCAGCGCTCATTTATAAAAAAGCGTATTGATGATTAAATGAATGGTATTTTAAAATTAACAAGATGAAACGCTTTTCGATTTCTATAATATTACTATTAATTATTACAATTTTAATATCCACCTGCCTGAAATCTGATGATTTGGTAATGGAACCGGTATTTATCCAGTTAAACCAAAAAAGTAAAATGCTGGTAAACGCATCGAACCAATTTGGATTTGATCTTTTTCAAAACATGGTTGCTTTTCGAAAATCCTCATCCACTAATATTTTGGTATCACCTTTAAGCGTGTTTTATGCACTTTCAATGGCTGCAAATGGGGCAAATAATTCCACTAAGGATGATATTTATGAAGTATTAAAAATTGAAAGCTTTTCGGAAAATGATTTAAATATTAACAATAAGCAAATTTCAAATGCATTGTTAGCACTTGATAAAAATGTTGAGTTTTCAATTGCGAATTCAATTTGGTACCAATCAGGTATTAACGTTTTACCAGGATTTATTTCAAAAAACCAGGACCTATATTCTGCACAAATGCAGGCAATAAATTTTAATGATTCTACTTCCTTTGATAAAATTAACCAATGGGTGTCCGATAATACGAACCATAAAATAGAAAGCATTATCAATCAACTAAATCCTGATGCGAAGATGTATCTTTTAAATGCAATTTATTTCAAAGGAACCTGGAAATATGAATTTGATCCGGCTAAAAATATTAACCGGAATTTTACTTTGGCCAACGGGAACGAAGTATCGACACAATTTATGGTTCAAACAGCGAATTACAAATACAAAAATTACAATGAACTTCAATTGGTGGAAATTCCTTATGGACAGGGCAATTGGGTTATGGATTTAATTTTACCGCAGCCGGTACTAAATACTGACCAGCTTCTCGAAAGCTATTTGGGTCAGAATTGGGATTCGTTGGTAAACACACCGTTTAACCAGGAAACCATTACAATTCAAATGCCGCTGTTTAATTTTGATTTTGAAGCCAGTCTGAATGAAATACTGATTTCAATGGGGATGGAATCAGCATTTACTCCAGGAGTTGCCGATTTTTCAATGATTAGTGAACAGCAGGAATTATTCATTTCGGAGGTGAAGCATAAAACTTATATTGAAGTGGATGAAAAAGGAACTGAAGCAGCTGCTGTTACTTCAGTTGAGATAAGTAATGGGGGTGCAGACGATCGCAAAGTGCTGGTTTTCGACAAACCATTTGTTTTTGTAATCAGGGAAGTCTCCACAGGTATTATTCTGTTTATAGGTAAACTTGAAAATCCCTAATGTTCAATTTTCCTGCAGTTACATTAAAAATTACTATGGAAAGGATTAAAATACCAATAATCTTCACTGTTTTTTTAATAATGATATTGTCACAGGATTCCTGTTCAAAACAGGAATATTGGATGGATCAGGGAAAGATAACAGGGCCGGATTACAGGAGGTGCATGTGTTGTGGAGGTTATTTTATTGAGATTAAAGATTCTACGTACAGATTTACAACTCTGCCCGAAAAAAGTAAGCTGGATTTAAGCAATGAAACTTTTCCGGTTGATGTGTTGATTAATTGGAAAAAAAAGGAGAATTCCTGCTTAAATGATGAAATTGTGGTTCTTTCTATTCAAAAGGAATTATGAAAAATGAAATAAAAACCCGGAATATCATATTTTACTTTTTGTTATTTATTTTAACAATAAGTTGGAATTATCATGTTTATTATAAGGATATTAAAAAGGAAGCCCTCGCCGACAGAATAAATTCAGGCAACAAATCTAAAATGGCAAGCCTGGATGAAAACGTTTTAATGAGTAACCGTCTATTAACTGCAGGAATTAATTTTACAATTGATTCTTCGGGCTTTCAAACGAAAAGATCATTGGACATTCCTGAAGGGCGCGACTCCGCTTTTAAAATTGTAAATATTCATAATTAAATTCCGATTGATAAATTTTAAACTCCCTTATAAATGAAAATAACACCGGTTATCATAGCTAAAAATGCAATTCGTACCATTTCCAAAACACTTGGTGCATTAACTGATTTTGACGAAGTAATTCTATTAGACACAGGGTCTACAGATGGAACTGATATTGTGGCAGGTGGTTTTTCAAATGTCAGGTTATTTTACGATGTATTTGACGGGTTTGGGAAAAGTAAAAACAAGGCGGCCTGCTTTGCACGAAATGACTGGATTCTATCAATTGATGCCGATGAAATTCTTGGTCCAGGCTTAATCAATTCAATTAAAAACCTGGAACTCTCAAATGATACAATTTATAGATGGAAACGGGTTAATTTTTATGGTGGCCGAAAAATTAAATATTCAGGTTGGGGAAATGAATATGTGGCCAGGCTCTATAACAGAAAAACAACAAAGTTTAACAATAAGCTGGTGCATGAATCTTTGATAACCAGCGGATTAAAAATTAAAACGATCCCTGGATCAATGGATCATTTCAGTTATCATTCAATATCCGATTTCAGTAAAAAACGCGAAATGTATTCCGACTTATTTGCCATTGAAAATGTGGGCCGAAAAAAATCCTCTCCATTCAAAGCTATAACACATTCATTTTATGAATTTTGTAAAACCTATTTCTTAAAACTTGGGTTTTTAGATGGATACAATGGTTTACTCATTGGAGTTTTTAATGCCTATGTTACTTTTATAAAATATTTTAAACTTTATGAGGCAAATTTAAATGCCATAGCTGGTGTTAATTCTGCATTGCAACCGAACAGAACAGCTATACATCAATTACCAGCAAATAAAATATTTTCTGGTTCTTTAGCTGATGATTCCCTTACTTTAAAAAAACTGAGTATTTTGTTAGATACATAAAGACAGGGGCAATTGAACCTTCGGTTTTCAACTTAATCCTGAGATTATAAATATTATGGGAAAAATGGTTTTTTTTGCAGCAATTTGTTCATCCATTGCGTATCGATATTAAATATAATTGCAGACAATTTCTGCATAATTTTAACCGGAAATATAACGTTAAAAGACAGCCTATGGAAAATCTGAAAATGAATTGTAATTTCGGGTCATCCTGAAAATAAAAATTTATTCAATAAAAGCTTGTTATTAAACAAGCGAGTGATGACCCCGAACTTTAAACCTGAATTAAGTGCCTGAATTTAAACCTGAAATAAGCAGCGAGATTTTAAAAGGTTGTTTAAAGGGCAAATTGGAAGCCCAAAAAGCGCTTTATAAGCAGTTTTATGCTTATGGGATGAGTATTTGTTTGCGCTATTCCCATAATCGCGACGAAGCGGCTGAAATTATGAACGACAGCTTTTTGAAAGTTTTTAATAACCTTTCGGCATATAAAATAGAGTTTTCATTCAGGAGTTGGTTTAGAAGAATCATTATCAATACGGCCATTGATAATTTCAGGAAGAATAAGAAATTTTATAATCACTACGATGAAGATTTAATTGACAATGAAGTAGTTGACAATGATCTGATTGATGAAATAGATTTTGAAGGGGTTATGGCATTGATGAATGAACTACCTGAACATTACAGGCTTACATTTAATTTATTTGAAATTGAAGGTTATTCTCACGAAGAGATAGCGAAAATTATGGGCATAGCTGAAAGTACATCGAGATCAAACCTTACAAGGGCAAAAAAAATTTTACGAAATGCATTTTTAAAACTATATAAAAGGGATTATGCACAAGTTATTTGACAACAGGCTGGTTGAGCGCATTGATGAAGTTTTTGCGAACCACCAGGAAGCATTTAATCCTGGCGATTGGGACAAGCTGGTGGCCAAAATGGAGCATCAATCGAACAGAAAAGTAATCTGGTTATCTTATATCGCTAAAGCCGCATCGGTGATTATTCTTATAGCTGTTTCGGTTTTTTATTTAAATGAAACCGACAACAAAGATCGCAAGGATTTAAGTTTAGTTACAAGCAAGAGCAAGGCCAATCAGAATTCCACCCTGGATGTTAACGCGAATAATTCCAATAATTTGGAAAGTATTACCAAAAATAATAACAATAAGGCTACCGGAAAATTTGACAAAATTAACAGGCAGACCAAAATCAGGAATAATGATTCAATTTATGAAAAATTACCGGAAAACCTCTATGTATTTCAACCTGATTCTGTAATCGAAGCTGACAGCAGTGATTACCAGTTTGCAGAATTAAAATCCAATCTCGAAAAATACAGCAAAGAGATTAAAAAAATGGAGGAAAAGGGCACAGATTCAATAATATATAAACTTTACAACGAGGATGATAATTTTGAGTTGGCCCGGGAAAATAAGTCATCCAAAAAAATTGAAATTGGGGTTGCAATTGCTTCATTATCAAATTATGCAGAACAAGGCACCGGAAGTAATTTAAATGTAGGAGGCGGCTTTAGCGCCAGTTGGCATTTTTCTAAAAAAATAAGTCTTTCATCAGGCATGATGATTGCCCGGCAATCAATGGAATATAATAAAACCGAAAGCAGCAACCTGCTGGTGCAAAACAAAGCCGGTGAATACGCCATGGATAACTCGTTAAACATGCTTGACGTAAATACGGCAGAAATGTCGCTTGAATTTGTAGGCATTGATATTCCTTTAAACCTGGAATTTAAGCATAAACGATTTGTTTTAACCACCGGCGTTTCATCATTAATCTATATTCAGGAAAAATTTAATTATTCATTCACTGCAATGGTTACCAACACGGCATATAATTATTCAAGCAACCGCTACGAAACGGTGAGCAACATGAATCAGGTAGCAGAAGAGGAAAAAACCATTCCATTCAGTCATTTTGATTTTGCGCGCCTTGTAAATATTGCTGTTGGCTATAATATTCCGGTTGGTAAAAGTGAACTCCTGCTTGAACCGTATATAAAATTACCTGTTGGAAATATCAGTTCCCGGCAGGTTAAGATGGGTGCCGGCGGACTGGCATTAAAATATTATTTTTAATTAGCAGGTTTTAAATATTTATCTATTTTTGCGCCTCAAATTAGCAGATGATAAGAATGATTGAGGCGGTAATTTTTGATATGGACGGAGTAATTATTAACTCCGAAAATTTTTGGGTTGAAGCAGAATTTGAAACTTACAATAAGCACGGCATTAATATTACGAGAGAAATGTGCGAAAGCATGAAAGGTGTTAAAACTGCAGATGCCGTTAATGCATGGTTTGAGAAATTCCGTTGGAAAAATCCTCCCTTAGAACAACTTACGGAAGAAATCATTCAAAAAGTAAGCAAAATTATTCTCGAACGTGGAAAAGCAATGCCTGGGTTGACTGGTTTACTTGAATATCTTAAAACGAATAATTTTAAAATTGGCCTGGCCACTTCTTCAGTTACCTCAGTAATTAATGTGGTAATGAATAAATTGCGAATTCAGGAATATTTTGATGCCATTCACTCGGCAGAATTCGAAAAAAAAGGAAAGCCTTATCCCGATGTATACCTGGGTGCAGCAAAAAAATTGGGCATTAAACCAATAAAATGTATTGCTGTTGAAGACTCTTTTTACGGTTTGCAAGCGGCAAAATCAGCAGGTATGTACGCGATAGCCCTGCCCGAAATTTCAGAATTTGATGATCCCAAATACGGGATTGCTGATTTTAAGATTAAATCGTTAAAGGAATTAATTGACTTTGATTTCAATTTAGAAATAGTTGGCAAAGAAAAAATTTATAATAATTCTTAGCCTGATTAATTAATAATCTTTATCTTTTTCAATGTTTATGGTTTAATGAGGTTAATCCCGATGTAGAAAATGTTGTTGTTTCAGAAATTGAAACCCTTACATTTTCTTAATCGTCAGAAAAATTCATAAAAACTTATGAATTTTTCGGGTTAAATAGTAAAATATTTCTGTCGGATTAACCGAAATTTATTATTTTTGGCTCAATTTGCGAGAGTAGCTCAGTTGGTAGAGCGTAAGCTTCCCAAGCTTAAGGTCGCGGGTTCGAGACCCGTTTCTCGCTCAAAATAAAAAAGGCCGCCTTTATAAGACGGCTTTTATTTTCATATGTAGAATTACTCTATCAACTCTATACTTCTTTTTACAAAATTATCCAGGGCTTCACCTTTTAACATATTGTTCGACAATAAAGCCAAATCAACCAGTTGTTTTACAATTTTGTTTTCTTTTCCGTATTCCGATAGTATTGTATCTTTTTGTTTGTTCAACTCATCTTTTTTCTTTTTAAGTTCATCCATCCTGTCTTTTTCTTCCTGTGGCACTTCCTCTTCTTTTTTCCCTTTTTTTAATTTTTCCAGTGCATCAATGTCAGAATCTACTAAAGAAATTTCTTTTTTAACCGGATCCAGTTTTTCTTTCAGTATTTTTTCTGAATCCGAAGAAATTCGTTCTACTATACTGTGATTTGAGTTTACAACCAGGTTATAACTGCTGGGGAAATCGCCATAAAAACTCATGCCACCGCCCATTGCCGACATTTCTTTCATTCTTCTCATAAATTCAGACTGGGTAATAAGCACCGGATTTGATAAACTGTTCATGGCTTCGAACATTACAATATAAGTGCCTTCTTTTGGAAGCTGGCTTTTAAATATGGTTGTTAGGTTACTTTCCTGTTCTTTATTCAGTTTAGAAACAGATCCATCGTCTTTTTTAATTAGTTTTTCGATAATATCTGCATCAACCCTTGTAAATTTAGTATTTTCAAATTTACTTTCTAGATGATTAAGCAAATGACTGTCTAACTGACCATTGAGAACTAAAACATCGTAACCCTTATTTTTTGCAGCTTCGATAAAGGTATATTGAGTTTCAGTATCGGAAGTATAAAGGCAAATGAGGTTTTTGTCCTTATCTGTCTGATTTTCTTTAATTAAAGTATTGTATTCATCCCATGTAAAATATTTACCTTCGGTATTTTTAAACAGGGCAAATTTAATTGCTTTTTCATAAAATTTTGGCTCTGAAAGCATTCCATAAGATACAAATAATTTCAGGTCTTCCCATTTTTGTTCAAAATCAGTACGATCGTTTTTAAAAATCTCGTTCAGCCTGTCAGCCACTTTTTTTGTGATATGACTGGAGATTTTTTTAACATTTGAATCACTTTGTAAATAACTTCTCGAAACGTTCAAAGGAATATCGGGTGAATCGATAACCCCGTGTAACAATGTTAAAAACTCAGGCACAATGCCTTCCACCGAATCGGTAACAAATACCTGGTTACAATAAAGCTGGATTTTATTTTTATGAATTTCAAAATTTGACTTGATTTTCGGGAAATAAAGAATTCCAGTCAGGTTAAAAGGATAATCAACATTAAGGTGGATATTAAACAGCGGTTGATCAAAGGTCAGTGGGTACAACTCCCTGTAAAAATCCTTATAATCTTCGTCTTTTAAATCTGCCGGTTTCCGGGTCCATGCCGGAGTTGTATTATTAATTAAGTTGTCTTCTGCGGTTTCGACCTCTTTTCCGTCTTTCCATTCTGTTTTTTTACCAAAAGCAATAGGTACGGGCAAAAACTTGCAGTATTTTTTGAGCAGACTATCAATCTTGTTTTTTTCAAGAAATTCTTTCGATTCATCATCTATATGAAGAATTATTTTTGTACCATATTCCTCTTTTTCAATATCTTCTATTGAATATTCAGGGCTTCCGTCGCATTCCCATTTTATGGCCTGCGCATCCTTTTTGTACGATTTTGTATGAATTTCAACTTTACCTGACACCATGAAAGAAGAATAAAATCCAAGTCCAAAATGACCGATGATTGCATTTGCTTTATCTTTGTACTTTTCCAGGAATTCTTCGGCACTTGAAAATGCAATCTGGTTGATGTATTTTTCAATTTCTTCCCTGGTCATTCCAATCCCGCGATCAGTAATTGTTAATGTTTTTTTCTTTTTGTCTAAATTAATTCTGATTGTGGTATCGGATAAATCTCCGTCAAATTCGCCATTCGAAACCAGGGTTTTTATCTTCTGGGTAGCATCAACTGCATTGGAAACCAATTCTCTAAGGAAAATTTCATGGTCCGAATAAAGGAACTTTTTAATAATTGGAAAAATGTTTTCGGTAGTAACATTAATTTGACCTTTTTGCATTTTATATGAGTTTTGAGTTCGACATTTTAACCCGATTTTTCACAACAACGGAACTTTCTCCGTTTACAATGAATATCAGGCATTCCTTTATTTAATATGTATTAATTTTAAATCAGGCTTTGCTGAAGTTTACCTGTTATTAAAATTTTAAGATTAAAATGGTTTTTTCAAAGCTTGTGCCATCGATTAAATCCTGACAAATAGGCAGAATTTTATGAATCATCATGTCATAATAGTAAATATTACAATAATTAACCAATTTGTCTAAATAATTCAAAAATAATTTATTATATACGTAGGAATTTATAATTTTGAGCACTTTTAAATAACAATTTTATCTGGGAAAATTCAAGATTCGTCATTAATTGCTAGTTGTAAATCAATTATTTGTAGCTGAATGTCGAATAGTTTATATTTTAACACCGTAAAAATTGTACTATTTTGTTCTTTGCTTACGAAATGAGATGAATAGGTTTTAAGTTTACCCTGAAATATTAAATAAGTTTTCCATATTATGAGTGAACCCTTGAGTATCCTGTATGTTGATGATGAAAAGCTTAACCTTGAATTGTTCAGAATTAATTTCAGGAAGAATTATAAGGTTTATACTGCCAGTTCCGGATTCGAAGGACTTGAAAAACTTAATGAATGCAATGATATAAATGTAGTAATCAGCGATATGAAAATGCCAGGGATGAATGGTGTGGAATTTATCCGGAAAGCCAAAGCCAGTTATGATAAAGCAGTTTATTTCATTCTTACTGGTTTTGATTTAACTGATGAAATATCTGATGCTATTAAGGACAACCTGGTTTGTAAATATTTCAGGAAACCATTCAATTTAAGAGAAATAGAAGTTTCTATTCAATCCGCACTGAAACTGTAATTTCAGACTACCTTTTTTTTTCACACCGAATTTTTCAACCCCTCACTAATTTAGAATTTTCTAAATCGTTTTTATTTTCGTCAAAATTTTAATCATTTTAGTCAATTAATAAAAATGCTTAAATTTTATTAAAAAATAAAAATAAATTCTTATCTGACAGCATTATAGACTTATTTTTGCTGCTTGTAAAAAACAATTAATTTGTCAATTCGTCAAAAAGAATAATATTAAGTGAAATTGGCGTAAGCCGATGAAATATTCTGAATTAAATGAACAATATTTTATTAGGATAATTTAATAATCAGAAATTCAGCCAATTATTAATTTGAATTGGCAAAGTTGTTGAAGAGTTGAAAATTTATTAAGTGAAAAAAAAAAGTGATGAAAAAAAGTTTATTAATTGTATTGATATTACTAAATATCAGTAAATTTGGGTTTGCTCAAAAAGAAAAAGTTGAAGCCATGTATATTTACCAGTTTACAAAGCTTGTTGACTGGTGTCCGGCTTATAAAACCGGAGATTTTGTTATTGGCGTAGTGGGCACAACACCTGTATATAATGAATTACAGGCTTTGGCAGGAAAACCGGTTGCAAACCAGAAAATAGTAATTAAGAAATACGAAACAATTGCTGAAATGGATAGATGTAATATTCTCTTTATTCCGGCAGATAAAAGTAAAGTTTTAACTGAAGCCAATAGAAAAATCAAAAAAAATTGTACATTGGTGGTTACTGAGAAAAATGGCCTTATTTTGAATGGGGCCGCAGTTAATTTTATCGAAACTTCAGGGAAAGTTGTGTTTGAAATGAATAAAACCATTCTGGAAGAACATTCTTTAAAGGTTAACAACAAATTGTATGCAATGGCAAAAACAGTTTATCAATCTGAAGATTAATTTATGCAAGTCCGCTTTTCAATATCTAAAAAACTCCTGATAGCTTTTTTAAGTCTTATCTGTTTATTTCTGGTTTCGAGTTTAGTAACCTTTTTTATTCTTGAAAAAAACCAAAAAACCAATGACCAGGTTACTGAAATAAATACACCCTCGGTGAATTCGCTGCGCGAATTGGCCAATTTGGTTTCAGAGTCTAAACTGCTGATTAAAAGCTGGGTATATATTGATAAAATTCCAGACACAAAAGAAAAGAAAAGACTTGAACAAATTCATACAAAAGACTATCCGGAGGTTACAGAAAGGATTAATAAATTATCCACTCACTGGCAAGAGATTGAAAAGCAGAGCCTGGACACAATTAAATCATCGATAGACAGTCTTTTTATTATTCATAAGTCAATTATGAAAGATTTATCCTCGTTCGATAGTTACAGCGATTTTTCTGTAATTGCACTTGTTGAACCCATGGTAGACGAAAGCGGGGATGCTATGGTACTTACCGATAAAGCACTTTCGGGCTTACAGCGATTGATTGGCCAACATCAGAAGCATACGGACGATTCCTACAAAAAAGTTAAAGATTCGGTTTCGATGTTCAGGATTTTTATAATAGTAGGAGGATTCTTTATTGTAGTAATTGGTTTAATCATTGCTTTTTTTATCACCAATAGGATTAAGAATTCTATTTCATCTGCATCTTATGTTCTGTCAGAATTATCAGGAGGAAACCTTGACGTAAAGTTTGAAATTAAAGGGAACGATGAAATTGCTGCCCTGCTTAACGATTTAAACAGAACGATAATTGCACTAAAAGAAATAGTATTTTCAATTAGAAAAGCAGCCGATAATATTTCAGGGGCAAGTCAAAAACTGAATGCCACCTCGTTGAAAATTTCTGAGGATGCCGGTACACAAGCTTCATCGGTTGAAGAGATTTCAGCATCAATGGAACAAATGGCGGCCAATATTCATCAAAACAATTATAATGCTGAAAATACGAATAAAATTTCTGATGCGGTGGCCAGGGAAATTATAAAAGTACAGGAAGCATCCAAAAACAGTATGGATTCAATTACCAACATTTCTAAGAAAATTGAAATTGTAAATGAAATAGCTTTTCAAACCAATTTATTGGCGCTGAACGCTGCAGTTGAAGCGGCCCGGGCCGGCGAGCATGGAAAAGGTTTTGCCGTGGTGGCCTCTGAAGTAAGAAAACTTGCTGAAAAAAGTAAAACAGCGGCAGATGAAATAGTAGTAAATTCTCAAAAGAGTGTGAAAATTACCGAAAATGCAGTGAAATTAATTCAGAACCTGTTGCCGGAAATAAACAAGACAAGTGTTTTAATTCAGGAAATTGCCAATGCAAGTATTGAACAAAATAATGGCGCTGAGCAAATTAACAATTCAATACAACAGTTGAATAACATTACCCAGCAAAATGCAAATGTTTCTATAGAGCTGGTAAATAACGCGGAAGAATTAAACCTGCTTTCGGAGGAACTCAAAGACAGGATTAGTTTTTTTAATATGTAGAGCTTTTAACAAAAAATTAATTTACCTGTTTATCAATTCTTTCCTGAATAGTCCGTTTATTTATTGCCAAAACAATACATATACCCGTCCCTAACTGCAATATAAATTCTTCCATTCCAAACGATTGGTGTAGCATCAATTGGTAAACCATCAACTTTATCTAAAAGCTGCAGATTATAGTTTTTTCCATTTTTAACTAGTTTAAAAAGAAACAAGCCTTCATCAGTTGCTGCCACAATTTTATCATGAACAATTAATGGTGTTGAAATAGTACCGGGAATATTTACTTTGACAATTAGTTTAGGGGTATTAAATAATGTAATACTGTCAGGACCCAGTACTTTTAATCCATTTTCCAGGTTTTGATGATCCAAAACCGTGAGTTCACCACTTACATCCAGAAAAACCGCAAAATGGGGCTCCGCATTATCTGCATAAGCATCGTTGCATGCTATAGAACCAATAATTCCCCCTTCCCAGTGGAACCATTTTTTGTCGGGCGTCGGGTAAAACCAAACCACACCATCATTTCCTGTTTTAGAAGGATCTATTTTCATTACTCCTCCATGTCCGGGCATATATTGTTTTTCAACGGGGATTAACAAACATCCATCGTCAGTAGCGGGAGCGGAACCGTTCAAATCGGTACCAATATAATATTCCCAGTCGTTTTCCTTTTTTTCGATATTGTAGCCATATATTCTGCCTGTACCGGATAAGGTATAAATCCTGCCGTTCAGAAAAGTAGGTGAAGACTCCGAAACCAAATCATCACCATGTAATTTTATATCAGAATCGGTATAGTATTTAATTTCAGTTAAAATTTCAGGCTGCATTACCCCATCCAATCTTTCTGTGTGCAAAGGGTTTGGATCAAAAACAGTAAAAATTCCGTTTTCAAATGCGAGATAAGCAATAGAGTCAACAACAACCGCCGAGCCGTCCACATCCCTGCTGTAACTATCTGTTTTTTTTACATTTAGCCTCCATAGTTCTTTTCCTGTTAACAGAGAAACTGCCCTGAAACTCGGTATGTATTTATCATCATGACTGTTCCAAAACCCCAGCCGGCTTCCCTGCATTATAATGTACCTGTATTCGTCACGGGTTTCTAATTTGTTTTCCCAAATGGTTCCTGTGGCCTTTAAAATATCCTCAAACTTATACTGCCAGACCAATTCTCCATTTTTAGCTTTAATTTTTTTTAGATGGTAATCAAACGAGCCCTGGATGAGGTAAAGTTCACCATTTTCTCTAACCAACAATGGCTGACCGGTCCATCCGGCCCCTTTCCAAATTTTGTCGGTTCCGTAGGCTGGACTAATACCCTCGCCCAGCCAGATTTTCCATATTAGGTTTAATTTATCAGGGGCTTTGTTTCCATAATAATTCCTCTTTTCGTTACCCAGAAATGTAGAAATCAGTATTTCAGTTTTGTTCTCCTTTTTGCTTTGTTCCTGTGCATTTACAATGAAGAATGGCAACAGAATAAATAATATGCCGGATATTAGATTGAACTTAATCATGTCAGAATTATTCTTTAAGGGAGTTTGATTTATAAATGAATTGATTGTTTTCGTATTTATATTCTACAAGGCCTATTGCTATTAAATCTGAAAGGATTTGAACTGCCCTGTTTCGGGAAATTTTTGCAAGTTTGGTAAAGGTAGTAAAATTAATTTCCGGATTTATTTCGAGGAATTTTAACAATTTTTGTCCGGCTTCAAACGATTCAATTTTTAATCCTTTTTTTTGTTTGATTTTACGCCAAACATTCAGTAATACACCATTTGCCAGAATGTTTTCATCATTTACTCTTACATAAGCCTGCCATTTATTGTTATCTGATAATGAAAAATGAGGTTTTACAATGCTTTCAGGTACTATGATTTCCAATATTTTTTTTCCTTCAATCAGCCATTCTTTGTTTTCAAAATTAATTTTTGGTTTGCAGTATAGCTCTGCCGCACCGGCAATCATGTGGTATTCTTCATCGGTTTTTACACCTGCTATTATACCATTGTCCTTAACGCCAATTAATAGCTTCCCGCCATCGGTATTGGCAAAGGCAACAAGCGTTCGGGCTATTTTTTTTGAATTGTTAATAGCAAATTTAAAATCAAGGTGCTGGTTTTCGCCTTGCGAAATAAGTTGCTCTATATAATGGAGTTTTGATTTCATGGAAGTAATGTTTCGCCATTATACAGAATATAATATTTATTTTACCCGGACAAGGTTAAAGTCCTGGTCAATTTCTACAATCCTAATCCAGTTGTTTTCAAAACCACCGTTTGGCCCGGTCCTCATAAAATTAAAATCAAACCGTAGCCCGGAATTGTATGAATTCTCATTCGAACCGGAAATGCAAAACTGGAAAAGCTTACCATAGTTTTTTAATTCTGTTATAAAATACATGGTAACATCGTATCCCAGGTACGAATAAATGCTTGGATCATTTTTAAAATAGGCTTTATACTGGTAATCAAAATTTTTTACGTCTTTATGGTTTTTATCCACAAAACTTGTAGTACAATAATGGAATTTTAGATTTTTCAGGTATTCCAGCTCAATGTTTCTGAATTGTTCCCACGATTGCATTCCAAAAATTGTAATTCTGTATTTCTTGGCAAGGTAGTTCATTTTAGTGGCGACATTGGTAATAAAAACTTCATCTTTCGAGGGTACTAAAATTAAATTTTCCATACCCACCGAAAGTGCATCTTCGATTCCGCTGACACCTTGTGATTTAAAATCTATCTCTTTGAAAACTATATCGTTTTCATTATTTAATGCCGAAAATGAATTCACCAGTTTATTTTTAAAAGTGCTGACCAGGTTTCGCTCTTCCTGCGTACCATTATGAATCGCAATAATGTTTTTTTCATTGGTACCTGCAATATATCTGCAAATTTGTTCTATTTCAGTTTCATCGCTAGGGTTGGTTGAAAAAACAAATGGATTTGTTACTATCACATTATTGTCGGCAAGTTTAAAAGGGGCAACAATGTTTATTTTGTTTTCCCTGGCAAAATCGCCTGCCAGCCTGAAATTATCACTATAAACAGGCCCGATTATCAAATCCACCTCTTTCATGTAATTTTTCGACAATATTTCTCTTGTGGTTGTAGCGTTGGCCCTGGTGTCGCTCACATAAAATTCAACAGATATATCATTCTCTTTCAACCGTTTAGCTGCAAGTAAAAGCCCATTGTAAAACTCATAAAATCGGGCTGTATTTTTGTAATACGATGAAGTATTTTTCTGAAGTAGGTTTTCATTAATTGATAAAGGGAGCATAACAGCAACCTTAAATTTAATGTTATTGTTGTATTTAAATTCGTCGCAAGGAACGACACCGGGTTCTTCAAAATATAAGTGATCATAATTAACCGGATTATTTTCAACAACAATTGTTTCATTTTTTATTTCCGAATCATTCGCAAGGTTCGATTTGGGAATTCTCAATACCAGCCCTATACGCAGGCCTTCAGTCAGGATTTGGGGATTTTGAGATTTTATTAAATTAATATCGCATCCATACCTCTGTGCCAGCGAAAATAATGTTTCTCCTGGCTGAACTGTGTGAAGTACTACGTCTTTATCAGGCTCCACAGCTATACTGCCGGGTTTTGGTACTTTAATTACCTGGCCTACTTTTAATCCCTGTTTAATTTCAGGGTTGAGTTTTATTAATTCAGCCTCTTCTACATTGTATTTGTTGCATAAGTAATACAGGGTTTGCTTTTTTTCTACAGTATGAAAAATATAAGATCCCTGGTCTGCCTGGTTTGTAATTTTAGGACTATTTTCTTCGGAAGGGATTTTTAACTCAAATCCAACTTTGAGTTTGCCATTTGCAAGTTCTTCATTTTCATTGATAATATCCTGAACATTAACATTATATGCATTGCTGATTGAAAAAAGTGTTTGACCTTTTTTTACTTCGTGCAGGTAATATTTTTTTCCAAGTATAAAAATAATTTTATCAGATTTTTCAATCTGGGCATTAATTATAGTATGAAAGCTTATCAATAAAAAAATTAATAGGGATGAAAACCTGAAGTTTGTTATCATAGTTTAAAAATAAATAGGGTAAAATGGAAAGCAAAATTAACAAAGTGTATTTGATATCAAAAAATATTTATCAAGTCCAAACTTCTGTAATGGATGGACAATGAGATTGGATAGGGTTGAAAATCAAAAACATAAGATGTTAAAATCAGGATGGCTATTTTTAAGCGATTAATGTTTAAAACAGGGAAGGGAATATTTTTTTAATAAAAGGATGCAAAAAAACACAATATCAAATAAAATGAAAAAGACCTGAAATTTTCAGGCCTTAAAGGATTTTTGTACCCGGAACAAGAGTCGAACTTGCACAGCCATTCGGCCACTACACCCTGAATGTAGCGCGTCTACCAATTTCGCCATCCGGGCAAATTTTCATGGGGCGAAAATAGATAAATCTTTTAAAATTACATAAAACTTTAAATTAATTTTTAAAACAAAGGTATTGATTATGAAGCCATGAAGGGGAATGAAATCAATATTGCATTTTTGCAAATATTTCCTACTTTTATCCACTGAATTTATTATCCGAAATAAACAGTTGTAGCTCATTATTAGTGGATTTGGTTTTGTTATTTTAAATTAAATAATCTGTCATTCCGGTTTTTTATACTATGAAAACTCATTCGTAAAAGATTTGGTAGAGCTTTTTCAAAAATTTCAAAGCCAGCAGTTTAAAACTGTAAATGAATGGTTGAATGAAGGTACCCATAAAAAGGAAGGGATTTGGTATAGTTTTATGTCTGAAATTATCAGCCATAGGCTTTGCATTTCAGTTTTTTGCTTGTAATGAAGAGTCACCAAAGAAAATTATTACCGAAGGGGAAATAAAATATGAAATTGAGTACCTTGACGATCAACGCTCAAATTCGCTGATTCCTTTGTTACCAAATGAAATGACCACTTCTTTCAAACCTGATGCTACCCGTACACTTATCGAAGGATTATTTGGTACCTTTAAACTAATTTACATACTAAATCAGCCCGCCAAAACAAATTATACTTTACTTCAGATACTGGATAAAAAATATGTTTATCAGTCGCCAATAAACGATTTGGCTTTTGGTTACCAGGATATGAGAAAGGTAAAAATAGTCTATTCTGATAAGGTAAAGAGAATTGCCGGGTTTAAATGTAAAAATGCAAAAGCCATAATTCAGAATGGCAAATCTGATACTGTTGATATCTATTTTACAAAGGAAATTGGATTAAAATATGCTAATATCAATAATCCGTTTAAAGAAATAGATGGAGTTCTTATGGAATTTACTGTAAATCTGGTAGATATAAATATGAAATTTACAGCCAGGAAAGTCATAGAAAAGAAAGTGGAAAATAAATATTTTGAATTGCCATCTGGATTTGTGAGTATTACAGAAGAAAGAATGCACCAATTAATCAACGACTACAATCAATCTTCATCTCAATAAATTTATGAAATAAGTTGAATTTTATTACTTTTGTTTACAAATTGAAATGAAAAATTAACATAAATGGCTGTTAAAAAGGCACAAACAACTGCTAAACCACCAACCAAGAGTTCGAAAAAAAACGCTAAACCTGCAAACGGGACGAATGAATCATTTTATACAGTTGCCAGCAATTTTTTCAGGGATGGACGGACCAGGTTAGTTCTTGCAGCTATGAGTATATTTTTTGCACTTTTTATATTTGTAGCATTTATTTCCTATCTCTCTAACGGCCCAATTGATCAAAGTACCCCTTACGAAAAAGGCTATATTGAAAATCCGGATATCCAGGTTCAGAATTCATCAGGCAAAATAGGGGCGTCAATTGCTCATTTTTTTATCTATGAAGGATTTGGGATTCCCTCCTTCTCTGTTGTTTTTATCCTGGTTTTGTTTAGCTTATACCTTACTAAAATAAACCTTCTGCCAATTGGCAAATCATTAAAATACATTATAACAGGAACTATTTGGTTATCAGTTGCACTTTCATTTATTTTTGGTGAAACGCAGCAGTACATGGGCGGGGCACATGGATATTTTATTAGCAGGTGGCTTGTATCAACAATGGGTTCACTCGGTACAATATTCATACTTGTTATTAGTTTGGCAGCTTTTGTTCTGTTTACTTTTAAACAATCGTACGATTGGATTCAGTCAAAACTGCAGGTGGATAAGTTTAAAACACAGCAAGGGCCAACTGAAGTAAGCGAAAATACTGAAGTGAGCAACTCAAATATTGATTTCACCGATGATGTTGATGTAGAAACAAATCTGAAAAGTGGTATCGATCTTGACACCAATGAATTAATAGGTACAGTAGAAAGAAAACATATTTTATTGCATGATGACGGTCAAGAAGTGGATAAAACTGATTTGGGATTTGAAGTTGAAAATACAGTAAATGAAAATGTAGAAGGGACTGATCCATTGTCAGGCCTGGTGCTAAATGTAGAAAAAAACCAGGATATTGAAACCGATGAGGTTTTTGATTTTCCTGAAGATTATGATCCAACACTTGAATTATCGAATTACAAATCACCACCGCTTGATTTATTGGATGATCACCGTTCTGCAGATTCGATTGTTACCAATGAGGAACTTCTGCAAAATAAGAATAAAATAGTAGAAACATTACGAAACTATAAAATCGAAATTGTCAGGATTAAAGCCACAATTGGGCCCACTATTACCTTGTACGAAATAGTTCCTGCCCCGGGTGTTCGAATTTCGAAAATAAAAAATCTTGAGGACGATATCGCGCTGAGCCTTGCCGCACTCGGAATAAGAATAATTGCACCAATGCCCGGAAGAGGCACTATAGGGATTGAGGTACCCAATTTAAAACCGGAAATAGTTTCAATGCGATCTGTTATTTCCTCTTTAAAATTCCAGGAATCAAAATATGAACTGCCATTAGCATTAGGAAAAACGATATCAAATGAATCGTACGTTGTGGATTTAACAAAAATGCCGCACTTGCTGGTAGCCGGAGCAACAGGCCAGGGAAAATCTGTAGGGCTGAATGCTATAATCACCTCGTTGTTGTACAAAAAACATCCCTCTCAGTTAAAATTTATTTTTGTTGATCCTAAAAAAGTAGAATTAACACTTTACGAGAAAATAGAAAAACATTTCCTTGCTAAATTGCCTGATTCCAAAGAAGCAATAATAACTGAAAATATGCAGGTTGTTCACACATTAAATTCATTAAGCAAAGAAATGGACAACAGGTACAATTTGTTAAAAAATGCCCAGGTCAGAAATATTAAGGAGTACAATGAAAAATTCATAAGCAGGCGGTTAAATCCCCGAAAAGGGCACAAGTTTTTACCTTATCTCATTTTAGTTATTGATGAGTTTGCAGATTTAATTATTACAGCAGGAAAAGAGGTTGAAATGCCAATTGCCCGCTTGGCCCAGCTTTCAAGAGCTGTAGGAATCCATTTGATAATCGCCACCCAACGCCCCTCAACAAATATTATTACTGGGGTAATAAAGGCAAATTTTCCTACCAGGCTTGCTTTTAAAGTAGCTTCAATGGTAGATTCAAGAACAATACTTGATAGTCCGGGCGCAAACCAGCTGATTGGTAGGGGAGATATGTTGATTACCGAAGGGAGCGAACTTGTGCGTTTGCAATGTGCCTATATCGATACTGGAGAACTTGATAAAATTACTTCATTTATTTTCTCACAGCAGTCCTATCCATCAGCATTTTTGTTGCCTGAACCAGATTCGGAAGGAAGCGAAGAAATGGAAGATGTGGATTTATCAAAATTGGATGATTTGTTTGAAGAAGCTGCAAGGATTGTGGTGGTTCACCAGCAAGGTTCAACTTCATTGATTCAGCGAAAACTTTCAATTGGTTACAACCGGGCAGGCAGGATTATCGATCAGCTTGAAGCCGCAGGCATTGTGGGTCCATTTGAAGGGAGTAAAGCCAGACAGGTTTTAATTACAGATGAATATGCCCTGGAACAATTTTTAAAGAATTTGAGAGTTTAAAAATGAGGCAACATTTTTGTTTCCTGAAACATATTTTATATAGAAAACAGAAGGTAGATAAATTGCCTTCAGATAATTTAAATTTAAATAAAAGACAATGAGAAAGTTGATTTTCATTTTAATGATTACTAGTGTAAGTATCTCAATCATAGCACAAAAAGATGATAAAGCAAAAAAAATCCTCCAGGATGTTTCGAATAAAACAAAAAGCTATTCATCTATACAGCTAAAATTTAGTTATATCATGGATAACAGGGTTGAAAAGTTACAGGATACTACAAAAGGAACAATTTACATAAAAGGGGACATGTTTAAACTTTTTTTCAAAGGAAATGAAATTTTCTCTGATGGAAAAACCATTTGGACACACCAGGTATCTGCAAACGAACTTACAATTACCGAGCCTGATCCAACTGATGAGAATGCCCTGAATCCACAAATGTTGCTGAGGGTGTATGAAAAGGGATTTAAATATAAGTTCATGGGTGAAGTTACAAAATCAGGAAATACCTTCTATCAAATAGATTTATATCCTGATAATCCAAAAGATAAGAATTACTCTATCGTAAAACTTAAAATTGATAAAGCAAACAGCCAGTTACAATCGATTAAAATGGTCGGCAAGGAAGGAATTGATTATACCATTGAATTGAACGAATTCAAGCCCGATGTAAAAGTAACTGAATCAATGTTTAAATTCGATCCTGCAAAATATCCTAAAAACCTGGAGATTAACGATATGAGGTAATTTATAAATTTTAAATGCTTACTTAAATTTAAAGATAATAGTCATAATCCAAATTAGTATAAGGGTTATGACTTTTTTTATTTACAAAAAAAAGGGGAATGTCCATACTAATAAAAAACATTAAAAAGCTAATTCAGGTCGAATACAAACCTCAACTAATGGTAGTTGGAAAAGAGATGGCTAAAATTAATACCATAGACGATGCCTATTTATACATTGAGAATGAGTATATTGATGGTTTCGGTAAAATGGCAGATCTTAAACACGTAAATTACGATGTAAAATCAGATATCATTGATGCAACGGGTAAAATGGTTTTTCCATCGTTCGCCGATTCTCATACGCATCTGGTTTACGCCGGCAGCAGGGAAATTGAATATATTGATAAAATCAAAGGTTTGAGTTATGAAGAAATAGCAAAAAGAGGCGGAGGCATTTTAAATTCAGCCAGATTATTGCATAATACCAGTGAGGATGATTTGTTCGAACAGGCATTAAAGCGGACCCATGAAATTATAAAACAAGGGACCGGGGCTGTTGAAATAAAAAGCGGGTATGGCTTAAATTCCGACGATGAAATAAAGATGCTAAGGGTAATTCGCCGGTTGAAGGAAAGCAGTCCGCTTCAAATTAAGGCAACTTTTTTGGGGGCACATGCAATACCAGCCGAATTCAAAAATAACCAGTCAGAATATGTTGATATTATTATAAATGAGATGATTCCTGCAGTAGCAGCAGAAGATTTGGCCGATTTTATTGATGTATTTTGCGACAAAGGATTCTTTACGGTATATGATACCGATAGGATTTTAATGGCCGGTATGAAATATGGTTTACGTGCCAAGATACATGCCAATGAACTTGCAAATTCCGGTGGGGTTCAGGTAGGTGTTAAATACAATGCCCTTTCGGTAGATCATTTGGAACACATGGGGGATGAAGAAATTGATTGCCTTTTAAAAACAGAAACCATGCCAACGATTCTGCCCGGAGCTGCATTTTTTCTGGGGTTACCGTTGTCTCCCGCACGAAAGATGATTGATGCTGGTCTTCCAATAGCCATTGCCTCTGATTTTAATCCGGGTTCCTCACCGGCTGGCGATATGAAATTTATGCAATCGCTGGGTTGTATAAATTACAGACTTCTCCCAGAGGAAGTGCTTAATGCTTCTACAATAAATTCGGCTTATGCAATGGATTTAAGTGAGAAAACAGGGAGTATTGCCATTGGTAAACTGGCCAATGTTTTCATAACTAAAGAGATACCTTCTTTCGAATTTTTTTATTATGCTTATACCAGTTATTTAATTGATACAGTGATACTTAATGGGAAGATAATTGTATAATCAATTTTTGAGCAAAACTGAGAATCTTAATACAACCTAACATAAATAGTATGAGAAAAATTATAGAATGTGTGCCTAATTTTAGTGAAGGGAATAATTTACACATTATAAAACAAATTACCGATGAAATTGAAACAATTGAAGGAATAAGACTTTTAGATGTAGATCCGGGAAAAGCAACCAACAGGACAGTGGTAACATTTGTAGGAGCGCCGGAAAAAGTAGTTGAAGCAGCTTTTTTGGCAATAAAAAAAGCTGCTGAATTAATTGATATGAGTAAACACCATGGTGAACATCCCAGGTTTGGAGCAACTGATGTTTGTCCATTTGTGCCGGTTTCAGGAATTACAATGGAAGAAACCGTTGAATTTGCAAGAATTTTGGCAAAGCGTGTTGGAGATGAGTTGGCAATACCTGTATATTGCTACGAATATGCTGCATTTGAAGAGAAAAGGAAAAATCTTGCCAACTGTCGTGCAGGAGAATATGAAGGGCTTCCTGAAAAGCTGTCGAAACCTGAATGGAAGCCTGATTTTGGTCCGGCAAAATTCAATTCAAGGGCTGGAGCCATTGCAATAGGGGCAAGAAATTTCCTGGTTGCTTACAACGTAAATTTAAATACAACATCTACACGAAAAGCGAATGCAATTGCTTTCGATATTCGCGAAGCAGGAAGGGTAAAAAGGGAAGGAGATCCTATAACTGGCAAAATAATTACAGACGAAAAAGGAGAACCTGTAAGAATTCCGGGAACCCTGAAAAAAACCAAGGCAATAGGTTGGTTTATAAAAGAATATGGAATTGCACAGATTTCGATAAACCTTACTGATATTACTGTAACTTCTGTCCATCAGGCTTTTGAAGAAGTAAGCCGTTGTGCTGCGGAAAGAGGAATAAGGGTTACCGGCTCTGAATTGGTCGGACTCATTCCACTTAGTTCAATTTTAGAAGCTGGGAAATATTTTTTAAGAAAGCAAAATCGTTCATTGGGTTTTTCAGAAGAAGAGATTATTCATATTGCTGTTAAATCACTCGGACTGGACGAGTTAAAGCCATTTCATCCAAAAGAAAGAATTATTGAATATCTTCTTGAGGATGGATCAAAAGAAAAACTGGTAGATATGAACCTTCGACAATTTGCAAATGAAACAGCATCAGAATCTCCTGCACCTGGTGGAGGTTCCATTTCTGCCTACCTTGGTGTTTTGGGAACTTCTTTGGCCGCCATGGTTGCCAATTTATCTGCACATAAGCGTGGATGGGACGAAAGATGGATGGAATTCTCTGGATGGGCAGAAAAAGCGCAGAAAATAAAAGATGAATTATTGTTTTTGGTGGATGAGGATACCAGGGCTTTTAACGGATTAATGGATGCATTTGCCCTTCCAAAAAATTCGGAAGAAGAAATAAAGTTGAGAAAGGAAAAGATTCAGGATTCAACAAAATATGCTGCCGAAGTGCCACTAAAAGTCATGAAATTAGTCAGCAAAGCATTCGAAATAATAAAAGAAATGTGCAAATCGGGAAATCCAAATTCAGTAAGTGATGCCGGAGTGGCAGCATTGGCTGCACGTTCTGCAGTTTTAGGTGCTTTTTTAAACGTAAAAATAAATGCATCCGGGATTTCAGACAAAATTTTTGCCGGAAGGTTAATAGAAGAAGGAAATAAACTATGTAACGAAGCAATTTTAATTGAGAAGGAAGTTCTTGAGATGGTTGAGCGCAAAATTTCATAAATTTTGTAATTAAAAACTTGGATTAATTATCAATAGACCAGATATATAAAAAGTTTTTTAAAAAAATATTGGTTGAAAGTTGAAATTGTATTGAATTACAAGCTGTATCTATAAATTTTACTTGATTTGGTTAATTTCACTTTTTGGCTTGATATTGTCCCTTTTTTAAATTTCCCTGATAGTAATATTACCTCGGGATAATTTTTTTTCACAAAGAAATTCGTGGAATCAATTAACCATTTCAATTGACTTTTCATGAAAGGCTTATCTGAAGTTCGAAAATTTATCAATCCGGGTTTAATTTTAAGCCTTATAAAGTGGATTTTTATGGAATTTGATCGGGAATAATTTAAATTGCTCTAAAATGAATAAAATAATATAAGTGAAAGAATTACCTGACTCTTTCAACGCCAAGTTAACTTCTATACCTACAGGTAGTTTTAAGCAACTGTCCAAAATATAAATATACGCTAAATACGTTAAATTAAATAAAGATCAACTCACACCGGTTGAATTTTAACCAATTTTAAGATATTTAAAAGAAAAAATTTTTCAGGACTAAAAGAGTTAAATTTTAGGTATTGCATAAAAAAGATACAAATATTTTCAATTCCTCTTAAAAAAATATGAAAGAAATTTGAAAATAATATAAAAAAATCGATCACCCCCTATAATATTTTTAAATGTTATAAAAAATTAGTCTTCAAAGAAGTATGTTAAAAGATCATAAATAATTTTAAATATTGTGTTTGCACAGTATCTTATTTTTATTATTTTTGGTGCGTTATTAATTAATTGTTAACCTAAATTTATTAATTTATGAAAAAAGTTTTAATACTTTTTGCATGCTTAGGTTTACTCAGTATGCAGGTATTTGCGCAACGAACTGTAACAGGAACAGTTACAAGTTCTGATGATGGTGTAGGTTTACCAGGGGTATCCGTTTTGGTTAAGGGTACACAGGCTGGTACAATAACCGATTTAAACGGTAAATATTCCGTTGATGTTCCGGAAGGAGCAACCACACTTATATTCCAGTTTATGGGTATGAAAACCCAGGAAGTTGGTATTACAAGTGATGTAATAGATGTTGCTATGGAAAGTGGTGATATTGTGGTAGACGACGTCGTAGTAACTGCCTATGGTATCAAAAGGGCCCCAAAAGGATCTACTTCATTGAATCAGGTAGTATCAGGGGAAAGGCTTACTGAAGTACGTCAACCAAATGTGAATAATGCTCTTGCCGGAAAAGTTGCAGGTATTCAGGTACTTGGTCAATCAGCCGGAAAACTTGATGCCACTGGAAGTATCCGTTTACGTGGTGAAGGTGGTTTTTCAACAGGACAAGGCGTTCTATATGTAGTTGATGGTACTATTATTACCAATCCAGCGGATATTAATATGGACAATGTTGAACAATTAAACGTTTTATCCGGTCCTGCTGCTTCAGCCCTTTTAGGTCCTCAGGGAGCCAATGGTGCAATTATCATAAGCACCAAAAAAGCAAAAGAAGGCCAAAAAGGTATTGGTATAGAAATTAATACCGGGCTACAGTTTTCAAAGGTATACATAATGCCAGAATACCAGAATTCATATGCAGGTGGTTCAACCCAGGATTTCATTAAATTTAACTATGCCCCCAATATGCCTGCTGGATGGCAAGCATTAGATGGTAAATACTATCATGATTATTCTGATGATGCCAGTTGGGGACCTAGAATGGTTGGACAGGAATATATTCCCTGGTATGCATGGTATGATGGTACAAAGTATTCTTACAAAACGACTACTTTGGATCCTCAGCCAGACAATTCAAGGGATTTCTTTCAAACAGGTATTACAGAAAACACAAGTATCGCCTTTTCTAAAGGTACAGAGAAGATGAATATTCGTGCCACTTATAATAATATTCACGTAAAAGGGTTAATACCAAATTCAACTTTGAACAAAAATATAATTGGCGTAAGGTCTACATTTAATTTAACCAATAAGTTAACCGTTGGTGCTAATATTAATTTCAGTTCAACCCATACTGTTGGTGAATTTGACGATGGGTATTCAAACCAGTCTACTGGTTCATTTAACCAGTGGTTCCACAGGGATGTTGACATGGGTATTATGAAAGAATTAAAGGATTTAAGAACAGCTGAAGGAATTTATGCTTCCTGGAACCATAATAACCCCACTTCCTGGGATCCAGCCAATACCAAAAAGTTCTATGCAGGTAATTACTGGTATAATTTCTATACCTGGTTTGATTTGGTTACCATTCCAAAGCAGGATGATCGTTTGTTTGGAGATGTTTCATTGAGCTATGAAATTATAAAAGATTTGAGTATCAGGGCTACCGTTCGTAAACAATTATTAAGCCAATGGGGTGAGTATATGTACAGTTCCGACTTAAATGAAAGTGGTTCACAAACTACTGGAAACTCTCCGGAAGCTAAAGGTTTTTACAGGTCATATACTCAGTATTCTGACAGGACCAATTATGAAATGCTTTTAACTTATTCGAAAACTTTCGGAGGTTTCAAGATAAATGCTAATGCAGGATCTGATTTTTATGATTATGAATTAAAATATAATAATGCACAAACTGTAGATGGATTTAGTGTACCAAATTTGTATGCTATTTCAAATTCAAAAAGTCAGCCTTCAATAACTAATACAAGATATGCAGAGAAATACAATGCACTTTTCTTAAGAGCAGATGCAGGATATAAGGATTTTGCCTTTATCGATTTCACTTTGAGAAACGACTGGTTCTCTACCTTACCTGAAGCTGATAATTCAGTATTCTCAAAATCTATAGGAGCTTCTTTTGTATTTAGTGACTTGTTAAAAATACCAGTATTGAGCAGAGCTAAAATCAGGGCTGGTTGGGGCGAAATTCCAACAACAATTGGGATATATGCTTACCCTGGACAAGCATATTCTGTTAACCAATACCAATGGAACGGCAACTTCCTTATGTCTACTCCAAATGGTTTAGTAGATCCTAATATTAAAGGTGCCGTTAAAACACAAAAGGAATTAGGTATTGAATTAGGTTTCATCGACAACAGAATTCTTGTTACTGCAACCTATTGGGATGGAACTGAAAGGGATATACCATACAATATTTCGATAACTGGTTTTAGCGGATTTTCACAAAGCTATTTAAATACAGGAGAGATTGCTAAAAAAGGATTGGATGTTACAGGACAATTTATTCCAATTCAGAATGATGCGTTCAGATGGGAATTAAATACTTCATTTGGTTATTTGATTGACAATGAGATAGTTAAAATTGCCGAAGGCATTGACAGGTTTACAGTACAAGGCCGTTGGACAAATGCCGATGGTTCATCCAGAGGTGGTGCACCTGTTTTGGTTCATGAGGCTAATTCGCAATGGGGACAGTTAATCGGTGGCGGAATTAAATATTATAATGGAAAACAGGTTCTTGATGCAAATGGCTTGAATGTAAGTGATCCTCAGACCCATTTCGGTGGCATACTTCCAAAGTACACTGGTGGTTTACAAAGTTCACTTAAATTCTTAAGCGATTTCTATTTTACCTTTAGTATTGATTACCAAGTTGGTGGAAAATACTTCTCATTGTCTGACATGTGGGGTACGTATTCTGGTCTGATGGCTCGCACTGCCGGTTTGAATGATTTAGGAAATCCTGTTCGCGACCCCGTTGCTGACGGAGGTGGTGTTCATGTAACTGGAGTTACTGATGTTCAGGATTATGATGCAAATCCAGATGGCGCTCCGATTTATGAAGATATTGATATGTATGTTGAAGGTCAGCTTTATTTCCATAGTTTTTATGAAAAGGGAGTTCAGGATTATTCTGTTTTCGACCGTACTTATGTAAAATTACGTGAATTAAGCATAGGATACAATTTGCCTATTGGTAAATTTGGATGGAGCAAATGGATAAACAGTGCAAATTTTGCCATTGTAGCTCAGAATCCCTGGTTAATATATGCTAAAAACAGAGATTTTGACCCATCAGAGATTGCAGCTACTGACGGTGAATCAGGACAATATCCTGGTGTCCGCACGCTTGGTTTTAACCTGAAGCTTTCCTTCTAATTCATTGAAAGTTTGAAATTTAAATACATAAAAAAATGAAAAAATTATTTAATATATTGCTTGCAGTTTTAATGGCTGGAATATTGTTAAACAGCTGCACAAAACTGGAAGATTTTGGGGATACCAACGATGATCCATCTGTTACTCCCACGCCTATTACTGCTGCTCTACTTACAAATGCCTTGTCACAAATTGGTGGATTTGCGACTATTACACGTCAGGGGCTATATTGCCAGTATTTTTCTGAAACCCAGTACACTGAAGTTTCTTTGTATTCTTTGCCAAAACTGAGTTCAACTGGTAATTATTCTGGTATTTTAATGGATTGCCAGGATATTATAAATAACTGTACCAATGAAGCTACTCAACCAGCCGCTTCAAAGAGCGGTTCTTTGAATAACCAGATAGCCATTGCCAGAATAATAAAAGCTTATGTTTTCTGGTATGTTACTGATTCATGGGGTGATGTTCCTTATACAACTGCTTTAACTGGTTCTATTGATGTAACTTACGAAACCCAGGAAAGTATCTATAAAGGAAACATAACTGAGTTAAAAGATGCAGTTGCCCAATTTGATGATGGACCTGCCATAAAAGGAGATATTCTTTTTAGTGGCGATATTGCAAAATGGAAAAAGTTTGCCAATTCAATGCGATTAATGATGGCTCTAAGGCTCAGTAATGTTGATCCTTCGTATGCACAAACTGAGTTTAACAGTGCCCTAAGTGCTGCTGATGGATTGATTATTGATGATGCAGATAATGTAGTTTTAACCTATGTTGGAAATAATTTTAAAAGCCCCTGGTATAATCTATATGATGGTAGAAAAGATTTTGCAGTTAGCGAAACCATAACAGATCTTTTATCTTCATTAAGCGATAGCAGGATAAGTGTATTCGGTTCTTCAAATATTGGTTTCCCATATGGTCTTAAGAGGGAATCTGCTGAAGCTTTTAGCTCTGCCAATTCAAACTGGGCAAGAATTCTTCCTGATGATTTAAGAACCCAAACCGGAAGTGTATTTATTTTAACTGCATCTGAAATTCAATTGGCACGTGCAGAAGCTGCTGATCGTGGATGGACAGCTGAAAATGCAGAACAAATGTTTGCTGATGGAGTTAGCAAAGGCTTTACAAAATGGGGATTAACTGCACCGGGAGGTTATGTTGATACCTTATCAAATGCTGTAGGAACCAATCAAAACCTTGAACAAATTGCCATCCAACAATATCTTGCATCTTATCCAAATGGATGGTCTGGTTGGGCAAACTGGAGAAGGACAGGTTATCCTGTATTAACACCTGCACCAGATGCAACAAATTCTTCCAAGCAAATTCCAAGAAGATATGTTTATGGTGACTCAGAAAACTCTTTAACACCTGAAGCTTTGGCAGAGGCAGTTGCCAGACTGTCCGGTGGTGATTCTCAGGATGCAAGGGTTTGGTGGGATACACCTCCAAAAAAGTGATGATTTTCTAATGAATCTTTGCTTAAATGAGGTTTGTTTAAAATAATACTATAATTAAAATTTAATTGAATATGAAAAGAATTCACAATATAAAGATTGCAACTTTGTTAGTTGCAATTGGATTCCTCTTCTTTGCCTGTATTCCTGAAGGAGTAGATCAGGTTGGTGATGCGGGATCAACTTTAATAAAATTCCTTCCCGGCGATTTTACAACGGCTGCAATAAATGCTACAACTGAGAGTCAAACTGTACCCCTTTTTGAAGTAAGAAGAGATGTGAACAGTACTGATGCAATGACAAAGTCAACAACAGTTACTCTAAAGTTTGATGTGGATACTACTATGTTGAAAGCTTATAACCAGGGTTTAATTGATGCCTGGGTAGCTGAAGATACAGCAAATCATCCTGAAGATTATGATGGCCCACAATTTATTCCACTTCCTCAGGATTATTATTCAGTGGACCCTGCCCCGGATGCAAATGGTATAATCACATTGAATTTTGCGCCAGGTGAATTTACAAAATCAGTGATGGCAACAGTACCAAATTCAACGCTATTTGATTTTTCTGCCCTATATGGGGTTCCCTTTCAGATTGTTTCTGTTACCGGTGAGGGTGTAATCAGTGAAGGTACAAGTGATGTATTGGTATGTCAGATCCTTGCTAAAAACAAATATGATGGTTTATATGAAGTGACAGCAAACAGCCCAATGGTTGATATTTTAAATGCAACTTTGACTGGTCTTTATCCATTTATTTATTCTCTAGAAACTACTGGAGCCAATACTGTTCTTTGTGTAGATAGGACTATTTGGGATGCACCTTTCCATCCAATTCTGAGTGGTACATCTGCAAGTGGATACGGTAGCTTTGGGTTTGAAATTGAATTTGATCCAGCCACGGATGAAGTTATCGCGATGTATAATGTTTATGGAAATCCTCCGGCAAACACCAGGATGCCGGTTATTGATCCATCGGGTGAAAACAAATTGGTAAATGGAGTAATGAACTTCAAGTATTGGATGATTCAGCCAAGTTTGGTTCCAACACCTCCAAATATTCGTACCTATTTTGATGAAAAATGGACTTATCAAAAGCCAAGATAATTAATTAGTTATAAAAAAAGCTGCCCTTTTAGGCAGCTTTTTTTATTGTTAAATTTTGATTCTAGCTAATAAAGCGGCATCGATATTCTAAAATTGACCTTATTAAAATGACTATTTATTAATTATTCTCAATAAAAAAGACATTTAAGTACCTGAATAATATGTAAATTTACCGAAATTTGTTATACTCTAAAATAAAAATCATGATAAAATTAAAATTACTTCTAGTTCAATTATTATTAAATTGCTTTTTCCTTTCTATCAATGCCCAGTCCGGACATAAATTCCTTGATTCCTATACATTTTATAAAAACCAGGGCAACGAATTAAGTACAACCTATTTTGATGCTGTTGGTAATCCCTATTATGATTCGGATTTTAAAAATGGAATCGTTTTTTTAAAGGATACTTCATATGTTAAATTACAATTAAGGTATAATATTTACCAATATTTAATTGAATATAAGAACGAAGGTAAAATCTATAATCTGTCAAATACATATAATATAGATAGAATTACAATTGGAGATACTGTTTTTATGTATATACCATATATTAATTCACGGGCAATATTTGAAGTATTGGTAGGAGGTAAAGCTTCTTTAGTTAAAAAATCAACCGTTAAACTGGAACCGGCAAAACCACCACAACCATATGTTGAAGCATCTCCTCCACGTTTTGTAAGGGAAAATGATATTTATTATATTATCAATGGAACTGCATATTTTGAAATAAAAAATATGGAGTCAGTTTATTTGGCATTGTTTGATAAAAAGGATAATATCAAAGATTACATTAAAAAAGAGAGAATTAAAAAGAGAAATAAGGAAAATCTCATAAAAATTGTAAATTATTATAATACCCTAATGTAATTAATCAAGAAATAAGATTAAAAAATTCAAGTTTATTTTGATATTAAAGAATTGATAAATTAAATATATGAATACATTTAGAGCCATTATTATTTTGCTTGTCTCAATTAACAGTTTTCAGAATATATTTGCCCAATCTGGTCAGAAATTTCTGGATTCATATAATTTCTATAAAAATCAGGGAAACGAATTAAATGCTAAATATTTTGATACAAAGGGAAGTCCTTATTTAAATGATGACTTTCAAGATGGGATTGTATTTTTAAAGGATACATCCTATAGTAAATTTCCATTAAGATATAATATTTACGAAGACGATTTCGAATATAAATACGAAGGCAAAATATACGTAATTGGCAATCCCGGAATAATCGACAGAATTGAAATTGGCGACATAACATTCATGCATTTGCCTTTTATTCAGTCGAAAGGTTTTTTTGAAGTTATTGTTTCTGGAGCTTCTTCCTTAGTTCAGCAGTATAATGTGAGATTGAATCCTGCTAAGGCACCACAGCCATATGTTGAAGCTGCACCTGCTGAATTCATAAAAGAAAAGGAAGCATTTTACATTGTTAATTCTTCGGGCTATTTCGAAATTAAAAATATATCAAACGTTACAATTGCGTTATCTGATAAGAAAGAGTTAATTGAGAAATTTTTAAAAGATGAAAAAATAAAAAAAATTAAAAGAGAAAACCTTGTCAAAATTGTTAAATATTATAACGACAATTGAAAAAAGTTATAATGGAATTCAGCAATACTTTTTTTCATCAATATGAAAGAAATAAGATTTTCTGGATTATAGGTTAGAAATAAAAACTATTTTAAAAAATTAGATGCTTTGGTTTTGTTAATAAACATTTAATATAAAATATGGAAAATTTAAAGTGGAGATATGTCATTTTTGTTTTGGTAATTATAATTGCTCACTTTATTTCGAAATTCGACAGATTGAATTTTACCTATTTAAATCAAGGAAATGGATCTGCAATGAACGATAGTAAAATTGGCAAAGATGGAGATTTGGAAAGTAAGGAAGAGAGTGATAATCCAGAAGAATTTTCCAAATATTTTATTCTTATTTCAAAAAGAATTACTGATAACAATTCTTCTTATTCAATGAATTATCAAAAAATTGAATTTGAAAAATCATTGAATAGTTTCAGCAGACAAAAACTTCAAAAAAATAACCTCGACTGGATTTTCCGAGGCCCTTCGAATGTCGGTGGACGTACACGCGGACTGGTAATAGATCCCGATGATGCCCAGTTTAATACCTGGTTTGCCGGTGCGGCAAGTGGAGGACTCTGGAAAACTGAAGATGGTGGACTAACCTGGACTAATTTATCTCAGAATTTAACGAATCTGAATATTAGTGCCCTTGAAATGGCTAACTCTAACCATAACGTTTTGTATGCGGGCACCGGTGAGAGTTTTCCGGGTAGCACAGGAATGTCTGGAAATGGAATCTGGAAATCGGAGGATCGGGGACAAACATGGTCGCAGCTTCAAAGTACAGCAACTAATCTTGACTTTGCTTATGTAAACAGAGTAGCAATTCTTCCCACAAATGAAAATGTTATTCTGGCGGCTACTGAAACAGGTATTTTAAAGTCAGCGGATGGAGGATTGACCTGGTATAAAAAGTACAATTCTGACTATGGCGTGGAGGACATCGAAATAGATCAGACCAATAATAACGTTGCTTTTGCAGGTGAATATCTTTATGGAATTCTAAAATCGGAAGATGGTGGAGAAACATGGAATCTTGTGTCGAAAGGAATGGAATTGGGAACCAGGTATGAATTGTCCATCTCACCGGTAAACCATAATTGGGTATACGCAAGCGTAAATGTTTCAAGTTCTGTTTCAAGGGTTTATGTGTCAACTGATAACGGGGCAACATGGAACAGGTTTAACGATAGTCAGAACTTTTTATCAAGCCAGGGCGATTATGACAATACCATCCAGGCCGATCCCTATAATATGGATGAAGCATATGTTGGAGGGGTGGATATCTGGAAATTAAAATTCAATGGAAGTGTTACAACTACCGACCCTGTAGTTTTAAGTGCATACACTGTTAATACTGATTTTCTTGACTTTATAAACTTTGGTGGCGATTTTCTCCAAGGTGGAATGAGTACAAAGGAAGGGAATAATCTTACTTCCACCGATTGGGTTCCGGTTGAAATAAGATTTGGTCAGGGACTTTCGCAATTGGCACATCGGTTTACAGTACCAACTCAGGCCACTTCGGGGGTAGAAGCAATCAATTATACCTATGTTGATTACGTAGCTGTTCCTTTTCAGGTTTGGGATGTAAAAAACAACAGGCAATTAATGGTTTCTTTCCGTGACCAGGAAAAAGATGGCTTGTTTAATCTATATCCCCGAACTGGTGACGCATACGGACAGTTAGGAAGAGAATACATTTTTGTAAACTCTGTTGAATATTCCTTAACTCCTGATCCTGCAATTGCGGTTAAAGGTGGTCATTTATATAAAAATTTATACATGTTTTGGCCTTCCCTGGAAGAGAACAGTAACTGGGATCCGGTTAATCTTCCGGATTCAAAAATTGTTGTGGATTGTGATTCAATTCAGCTGTATTCTGGTGAAAAAACTTCAATTGCCGATAGCTATGGTTCATTTGGCGGACCTAATGGCTATGATCAGACTGCCGGAATTGGAAAAGATGCCATACCCGGACTGCATCCGGATCATCATAATTTAAAGGTTATTCCAATTGGCGATGGCAATGTAAAAATTATAGATGCCAATGATGGAGGCTTAGGTATTTCAATGGACAATGGATTAACATTTACCCAGCTTCCAAATAATTATCTCACCACCCAGTTTTATGGAATAGCCAAGCATCCGACTAAAAATGAATATATGGGAGGTATGCAGGATAACGGTACATGGAGATCTCCTGCAGGCGAAGATGCTAATTCTGATTCCAAATATCTTTTTCAGCTTGGGGGTGATGGGTTTGAATGTATCTGGAATGTTAAAAACCCATTGTTATTACTCGGAAGTTTGTATTACAATAATATTAAACTTTCAAGAAACGGTGGTGCAAGCTGGATAAATGTTGCCGGAATTGATGCAAGTGATGGACCTTTTATCACAAAGCTTTCTGTTTCAAAAGAAGATCCAGATCTGGTTTTCGCGCTCGGCAGTACTGGTATATATCGCTCCGCTAATTTTGGCACTTCATGGTCGAAAAAAAATATTAACACAAATTGGACAATTGATAATTATATAAGTAGTGCTCATAAAGTTGAAGTATCACAGGCAAATGGAAATATTGTTTGGGCAGGCGGAGGAATGGCTAAAGATTTTGGACTGCAAATGCAGGTATCAGTCGATGAAGGTCTGAAATTTAATCCGGTTAACGACTATACGCTGGTAAAAATGGATGCATATATTAGTGGACTGGCAACGCACCCTTTTGAGGACTCCACAGCATTTGTGATGTTTTCATTAAGTAATCTGCCGAAAGTTTTAAAAACTAAAGATTTAGGACAAACATGGGAAGATATTTCAGGATTTGGAACCAATACTTCGAGTTCTAATGGATTTCCTGATGTTATGGTGCATTGCCTTGTTGTGATGCCATATAATCCTGATATAATTTGGGTAGGAACTGAAATTGGCCTGTTTGAATCAGATAATGGAGGCGAAAGCTGGCATTATTCTAATAATGGATTACCTCCGGTAGCGATATATCAAATGAAAGTTTTTGGAGATCAGGTTGTTTTAGCTACACATGGCCGGGGTATTTGGTCTGTAACCATTCCTGAATTATTGAAAGTTCCATTTATAAGTGAATTTAAACAAAAGACAGGAAAAGATTTACTTGTAACAGCAAAACTTTATTTTGTTTTCGATTCAGTTGAAGTTTATTTAAATAACTTGAAAGTTAATACTTTAACTAATAATACGATAGGAAACAACCAAATAACAGTTTCGGTAGATAAGGGGGGGAAATACTGGTCGCGAATAAGAGCATATAAAGATGGAGTTGCTTATTTTTCAAATACCATGGATTTACAGGTCACTTTAACAAGTACCCAGCTAATGGAAGAAACTTCGGACAATATTACCATTTTCCCGAATCCGGCTAATAAGATTTTAAATTTTAAACTGGACGAAAACTATAAAATGTTTAATATAGAAATCTGCACCATTAATGGTTCCAGAATATTTACTTCAAAGTTTGAAAACCAGGGCATGAATTCCTTGAATACTGAATTTTTACCAGAAGGGGCATATTTTATAAATTTGTTTTACGATAACAGGAAATCAAGCAAAACAATAATAATTAAGCATTAAGGAAAAGAACAGGACTGTACCTGAATTATAAAGAATACCCTAATTTTAAGTATCCTTATAAATGTTTCAACAACCGGTTTATTTGTCGGTCCCGGCTATAAAACTTGCCAGGGATAAAGTAACCAATTCTGACATAATTGCTAAAGTTTCAAACAATTTTAAAGGTGAAGCGGTCGAATTTGAGAGGATAAAGTCAGGAATAAATTTTATTTTCAAGCATTGTGATACAAAAATCAGGTACCTTGGTCTTGAAAACAATAAAAAACCTGTTGATTATGCAGTGGACGTTTGCAAACAAGTCTGCCATGAAAATGAAATTGAAATAGATTCTGTAGGACTAATCATTTATGGTGGCATATATCGCGAATACTTTGAACCCGCCACAGCCATGGAAATTGCTTCTGGCATAGGGTTAAAGAAAATTTCTGCTTTTGATGTTACAAATGCCTGTGCAGGTTTGCTTCAATCTGTACATCTGGCTGCAGCACTTATGCAAACAAATTCTGGAATACAAAATGCAATTTGTTGCTCAATAGATTTCCCGGAGGAAGCAATTAATTTCGACATACAGTCTTTTGATGAATTGTCGGTAAAATCTGCCGGACTTACACTTGGCGGTGGGGCATCAGCATGGTTACTAACCCGAAAACTTACCCCAAAAGGAGGAGCAAGAATTGTTGATTTTGAAAATACGTCATTACCAAACAGTTATAATATTTGTAAAGTTCCGGTAGCAGACCGTAAGTTTCATTCGGAAAGTAAGTTGATTTTTGATTTGGGCCGGGAAAATGTTCCTGTTGAAATTAACTTCCTTCTTGATAGAATTGGTTGGAATATTACTGATATTGAGTTTTTTATTACCCATCAACCCAGTAAAAGGCTTATCTATGAAATTTGTAGAAAAGTGGGAGTAAGTATAGAAAAAGCGCCGGTAATTCATCATCTTTTTGGTAATACTGTCAATTCAAGCATTCCGATGGCAATGGATTATATATTTAAGGAAAAAAAACTAAAACCGGGCAGCAAACTTATTTTTAACGCCGCTGCAGCTGGATTTTCTATGGTTACAGGGGCAGCAGTCTGGGAAAATAAGTAAAGAAATGATTGGTTCAAAAATTTATTCCATAATCCGATCTCCGTTACCCTGTTACAAAATTATTCTTGTTTTAGTATTTCGCGCATTGCTCCTTATTCTATACGGGCTTGGTAAACTATTCGATGGATTGTTTTATTCAAAAGCCAATAAAGTCAGAATAAAGAATCCTGTTTTTTTAATAGGGCATCCACGAAGTGGAACTACCTTTATACACAGGTTTCTGATTGATTTTCAGGCAGATTTCAGGGGCATGTTACTGTGGGAAATGATTTTACCCTATATTTCACTGCGAAAACTGCTAAAAAAAAGAATTGAATATTTTAACATGGCAGGGCGTAAAAACCTTTATAATCCTGATATTCATAAAACAGGTTTAAAAGAAGCTGAAACTGATGATGTTGCATTGTTTTTCAAATCATTTGAAGGACTATTTTTCTGGTTGTATTTCAGGGCTTTTAATCATTTTAAAAATGCAGAGGAACTGGAATTGGATTTAATTCAAAATATTCAGGTTAAAAAATCCCTATTGTATCTTAAAAAAGTTCATTCCCGGAACCTGTTGCAATCTAATAATTTTGATAACAGGGCGTTCTCGAAATCATTTTCATTAATAATGGATATCGAAGAAATTTTTCAAATTTTCCCTGATTCAAAAATCATTTTACTCATCAGAAACCCTATGGAAGTAATTCCATCAAGTATATCGCTGATTTCTGGATTGATGGACAAGTTATATGCGTTTAAAAAAATGGACCCTGATTTACAAAAAAGATTTTATGAAAACATATACCAGGCATCTGTTCTGTTTTATAAGTCTCTTGATAAGGTATTAACTAATAACATTGAATTTAAGGATAAAATGATTCTTATTAATTATCCGGAAATTAAAAATAACTTTTCCGCTACCATGTTTAAACTGATTGATTTTCTGTCCATTAACAAAACGGTGGATATGATGGAGAAAATATCCTCACAGGAAATCACACAAAAAGCATACAGCAGTCGCCATTCTTATCATTTATCAGATTTCGGATTTGATGAAGAGCGGATTAAAAAAGATTTTGATTTCATCTATCAGAAATATAAAATCTAACCTTAAGGTAATTTTAAAAACAATTGGGATTCAGTTCGAAAATCATTATTTATTCTAACAGAATAGAACCCCGATTTTAAATTACCTGTATATATTAAATCTTCTGTAACTCCCGGTAATATTTCTTTATAAAAAATCTGTCGGCCAGACATATCAATTATGGACAGACGGATTGGATTCATCAGGTGTTCGGGTATTTTAATATACAGCTTGTCATTTGTGGGATTCGGATACAAATTGAAACTTTTTTTCGAGATTGATGAAGGAATAGCCATTATATAATTGTTCTCCCATTTAAATCGAAAACTTCTGTAAATCCGCTGATAGACTCCTTTAAAATCCAATTCAAATACAATTGTGCCATCGGGTGTAACTTCAGTTATAGCTGGTTTATCTTCCGATGGAATCATTCCCCAGTTGATGAATGTATTCCCATTTTCGAGCCTTTGGGCATTTCCCATTGTACTGCAATACATATTGGTGGGATGTTGGTACGACCAGATAAGTTCGGCGGTGTGATTCGCTGTGTCTATTTGATATTCTTTGATTTTTGTAATTTGTGGATCGTGACAGGTTCCATTGTCGAAAAGAGTGATATTACCGTTTTGTAATTCCTGAACGTGATGCTGTCTGCAAAACATTTCAGGATCATTAATAAAATCGAACGCATTGTTTTTACCTCCCAACCTCCAGATCATTTTTCCTGTTGAAAGGCTTATTTTAGTTATTTCGTTGAGTTGCCTCGATGAAAGAAGAATATTTCCATCGGCTGTGAGAGCAAGTGCATTTCCATGTACATATTCCACGGAGTTTCCGGTAAGGCTGATATCCACAGCGTCACTGATTTTAAAGTTATCCCAGCTGCGCCATTGAAACACAACATCTTTGTTTTCATTTAATTCCTGGATAACCAGTCCTTTTACATTTGCATTCGGCTTGCCGCCATAAATTGTCAAATCCATTTCCTGCGCATCCCATGACATGATAAATGAGTGCCCGTTTTTCAGGTGAATAAATTCATGAAAATCAGGGAAATAGCCATTTCCACAAGTAATTGTATCAAAAACATTGTAGGTTGAATCCATCAATACAAAGCTGTTTCCATTCCAGTAGGAGAGATAGCCACTTGGCTGGAGCATGAAATTGAGTCCTACGTTGTTCTCTTGTTTCCAGAAAACAGGAACTCCGGAATTATCGATTATGGAAAGGTATCTGTTATTGTCTGAGGCTAAACTTGATACATTGTAAAGAAATATTTTTCCCTCCGACGGATTATTATTTACACCTATATGAATTTCAGGATAATTTGCCGGAATGGATTTAGATATTCTTTCATTGCTCAAGCTTTCGGGATAAGTGGTAATCGGTTCAATATTAAGATTCTTAGAAACATTGAATTTCAAATTTAACTCCGAAAAGTCTGTATTTTCAAGTTTCAATGCATGAATAAGCATTATATGAATTGAATCGCCAGGACGAAAACCCGCAAGGGAATTGATGATTAGGGTTTTGTTGTTGTCAACCAGTTTGGTTTCAAATTCGTATGGCCAATAATTTTTGCCATATATCTTAAAACAGGAATTAATATTATTTTCAGGAGAAACAGGTTGGTTAAATTTAATGATAATATTTGTTTTTGGGTTGTTATATTCAGAGCCATTGCAGGGAGAAATATAGGTTACCTGTGCCGTGGTTTTAGTCCATCCTGCAATTAAAACAAAAATCAGGAAACAGGTGTTAATTCTTATTTTTTGCATAATGATTTAAAATCAGTATGTTAGCTTGAGTTTATCAACCCACATGGTAGAACCTGGTTCAAATATACTTGTATCTGACGAAAGAATTATAATATTCAAACTATCAGGATCATCGGATGAATTGTAGTCTATAGATAAATTGAATTTTTTCCAGTCAGGCACCGATGCTGACGAAAACCTTCCTTTACCGATGGTGTCTTTAAAATGTAAAGTTTTATTGTATTTTGTAATGGCTATATCAACAAAGCAACTGTCCAGACCAACTCCCGAGTACTTATAATAGCCTTCCAAAGCAACAGGTCTGCCAGTAAAAGCGATACCTCCAGAAACCTTTGCTTTTTTTGTTTCAATATTAACATCGAAATTTCCAAGGGTGATTAATCCTACCACTTTAACTTCTGAATTATCAATTATTTGTCCCTTAGTTTCTAACCGGGGGCAAAAACTACCCGAAAATACATCGTCTTGTTCTTTGGTAACTGTATTAAAAGTAACGGCTCCAAAAAGCGAAAAATTTGAAGTGCCCCAGCCATCAGGTATTTCAAATTCAAGAACAGATCCCCAGTCTTCAAAATCCGCATTTGGAACTTCCTTGTGAACAACAACCGGATTTTCATCTTCGTTTTTACAGGAAATCAGTAAGGCAAAGATTAGTATAATGAAATGTAAATTAATGTTTTTCATGGCAGATTAAGGATAATTTATATTTGTATCAAAATTATAAATTTCCTTTAACTTTAAAATATAAAGCTGATTGTTTGATTTTGACTTTGAATTACGTAAACAAAATACCTACCTGGTAAACCATGAAAGAAACCAACCAGGCCAGCAGTGTAGTGTAAACCACTACAAAAAAAGCCCATTTCCATTTTCCTGTTTCTTTTTTAATGGCTGCTACCACAGCAATACAAGGAAAATAAATTAAAATAAAAACAAGAAACGAAAGCGCAGCCAGGGGTGTGAGGTGATGGTCTTTTTTAAGGGAATTTTTCAAATTGTCAGTGCCTTCCCCGGAATTTGATTCAGTTTGGTAAAGTACTCCTAATGTACTGACTATAACTTCTTTAGCGGTAATTCCGGTTAAGATACTCACACTCATTTTCCAATCAAATCCAAGCGGTCGCATAACCGGTTCAACAAATTTTCCTATCCTGCCAATGTATGAATTGCCACTTTGGCTTAACTTAGCCTGCAATAACAATGAATCAACTTTAGCCTGGTTTTGTTGAATGGTTATCGAATTGCCAGTGATTTTACTGTTTAATTGAAGTATTGAATCTGCCTGTTCATTAAGGAACCGGATTTGATAATTGTCTCTTGGAAAATACCCGAGCGACCAGATTATAATTGAAGCAACCAGAATAATTCCCCCCATTTTGCTCAGGTATTGTTGACCCTTATGCCACATGTGCAGGGAAGTGGATTTTAAAGTGGGCATTCTGTAGGGGGGTAGTTCCATCACAAAAGGAGCTTCTTTAGATTTGAACATGGTTTTCTTGAAAACAATGGCCATAAGCGCAGCAATAACAATACCCGAGATATATAAACTAAACAACATGGTACCCGCATAGGCAGGGAAAATAGCCCCAATGATTATCAGGTAAACCGGCAATCGTGCACTGCACGACATAAACGGGTTGATCAGAATGGTGAGCAACCTGTCGCTTCGGTTTTCGAGCGTTCGGGTAGCCATAATTGCAGGAACGTTGCATCCAAAGCCCATAATAAGTGGTATAAAAGATTTACCATGCAGGCCAATTTTATGCATTATTTTATCCATTAAAAAAGCAACTCTTGCCATATAGCCGGTATCTTCCATTAGTGAAATGAAGAAAAACAGGATTAAGATATTCGGCAAAAAAATAATTACGCTCCCTACGCCGCCAATTATTCCTTCAATTAGTAAATCTTTTAACATTCCGGGTGCCATTTGTTCCTGTAAAAAATTACCCAGGGCAGCTACAGAGACATCAATCCATTCCATTGGGTATTGTCCCAAAGTAAAAGTAGATTGGAAAGTGAGCCAGATAAAAAAAATAAAGATGGGATAACCAAATACTTTATGGGTCAGAAAGGTATCGATAATGTCAGTTTTTCGTCTTCTTTTTATGTGGCTTTCCCGGTAAGTTTCTTTTAAAGCCCCTGAAATAAAACCATATCTTGCATCTGTTACAGTTGTTTCGCTGTCTTCGTTATAGAAGTTTTTAAGTTTTTCTCTTTCTAGTTTGGCCGTTTCGTTGATATCTTGAAAATTTTCACATTCCTCTATAAAATGAATCACTTCTTTATCATTCTCAATCAATTTAAGGGCTAAAAAGCGTGATGAAACCTGGTCGGTGAGCCAAAGATTTTGTTCAATTTTAAGTTTAGATTGGATTTTAAGTATGGAATTTTCAATAGTTTTTCCGTAATTAATATGAATATGGCGGCTTTGTGGTACCTTGTTTTCATATACATCTATAATTTTCTGAAAAAGTTCGGCAATTCCTTTCCCTTTGCTGCTAACGGTGGGTATAATAGGAATTCCAATCATTTCCGATAAGGTATGATAATCCAGTCTTGCACCTTTTTTCTGCAATTCATCGTAAATATTAAGTGCAATAACCATATTTACATCCATGTCAATGAGTTGGGTAGTCAGATAAAGGTTTCTTTCAAGATTTGACGCATCTACAACATTTACTATAACATCAGGCAAATTGCTTAAAATGAAGTTTCTTACATATAATTCTTCGGGCGAATATGCAGTTAAAGAATAGGTTCCGGGTAAATCAGTAATATTAAAGGTGTAATCTTTAAATTTAAAAACAGCAGTTTTAATATCAACCGTAATACCACTGTAATTTCCAACTCTTTCTTTCGAACCCGATGCAAAATTGTAAAGTGTTGTTTTTCCACAGTTTGGGTTTCCTATTAAAGCGAGGTTTATGGTTTTTGTTTTTTCAATTACCTGATTTTTAATTGTTTCAGCAGGTTTAGTCCCTTCAAATCCATTGCCATTTTCGGTGTTAGAATCGGGTATAAAATCCAAAACTTCAATCAGCGCAGCTTCACTTCTGCGTAGTGAAACTGAATAATCCATAATTTTATATTCAATCGGATCTTTTAAAGGGGCATTTTTAATTACTATGATTTGTTTTCCTTTAATAAATCCCATTTCAGTAATCCTTTTTCTGAAAGAGCCGCGACCTTTTACTTTGATAATTACGCCTTTATCTCCTGTTTGTAAATCAGAAAGGTTCATTTATATTTGGAATTAAATTTAACTCAACATAAACAATTGGTGTTGGTTGTTTTAGCATTTTTATTCTTTTTTGAAGTATTGAATCAAAAGAATTGCAAAGGTAACCTGATAATATTTTTCCAACAATACCAATAATTAGGTATTTTTGCCACGAAATATTTTATAAAATTTTGACATTCAATGGAAAGCGACAATATTTACAATAAGATAATGGAACTTTTCGGTAAAATTCCCGAAAACTACAGCATACTTGAGGAACAAATTGACATTAAAACACAGATGGCTTATTTCGAACATTCAAAGCAGGTGAAAATGAATAAGCCTCAAAAAACTGAAATCATTGCAAAAAAGGAATTACTTTTTGCCATTGATGAGTTAGTGGATGAAAAAAAGGATATCCTGGTTTTACTTGCCAATATTGATGATGTTGAGGCTTATAGGACGATTGAAAGGTATCTGAAAGAATGTCCTGCTGAATTAAAAGATTGGGCCTTACTTGCTTTACAGGAAAGCAGAATGACCATTGAAAGTTCTTTACTAGATGAAAACCAGGTAATAATTTCAACAGGCTTAGGGGGCAAAGGTAAAAAGCTCAGGTATTTTAGCGTACTTTCGTCAAAAAACGGAATTTCGTTTTCGGCATTGCAACAAAAACTTATTGAAAAAGAACTGGATTTTGCCATCAGAAAACAGGACGGGGAAATAGAAAAAATTGATTTTTTTGAAAACTATAGTACATTTCTAAGCATTGTACCGCTTAATGTTTCAATTAAAGATGTAATAAAAAATGCTATTGAAGAGTGCAACCAGATTGGTGATTTTATAAGTCCAAAATTTATACTTACCAATGTAAGGGTACTAACATTGGACGAGATTAAAGATTCGTGGAATAAGGTTTCTGACCTGTAACTGTCATTAAATCAAAAATGTAAGATAATTCTGTTAGCAAGATAGTATAAATGCAAATGATAATTCTAAATCCGGAAATTACAATTCAAAAAAACTATTTTTCCAAATCGTCGAAATCTACCCGCGTAAAGCTGCCTTCGCTTTCTTCAACATGTTCATCAAAGTTACCAATATTGGTTTTAATGTATTCTACCACTTCATTCAGGCCTTCTGAAAATTTCTGAAAGTCTTCTTTATATAAAAAAATTTTGTGTTTTTCAACCTGAAAGCTCCCATCCTGTTCGTACCTTCTTTTTCGTTCTGTAATGGTAAGGTAAAAATCGTTCTTTTTTGTCGATTTTACATCAAAGAAATAGGTTCTTTTACCTGCCCTTACTGCTTTTGAATAAATTTCTTCCCTGTCGTTGTCGTTCTTTTCAAAATCTTCCATATAAAAAAAAGTTAATATTAAAACTTAGTGCTTAAGCTAAAAAACTGCCTTTGAGTCTATTGCAATTTAACCTGAAATTCAATTTTTATAATCCTAATGGCCAGTTGGTTTATTTTAAATTTGGTTTTTTTGTTTAAAATTCCTGACTACACACTATGCAAATATAGTTTTCAAATCTTAAATAAAAAATAATTTAAAGGGTATTTGTAAAAAGAATAATTGTAAGTTTAACAATGAGAATATTATAATGAATTAACATGCATAAAATCAATAATATAGCAAATATTTAAAATAAAATTTCAACCCGATAAACTTTCCTGTTGAAAAGTACAGATTATTATAAATTCAGGTAAATAAAAATATTCAAATAAGAATTGCTGGTAAGCGTTAAAAAAAAGATAATTTCTGTTAAAATGCTAAATAGATTTAAAATCTTTTCAAATCCTAATATTTCAATTACTTTTGCGGCAGTAAATTAAACAGGTTCTTTGACTATGATTAGCAGAAGGTTAATAAGAATAAAGGTTTTACAAATTTTATATGCTTATACAAAAAAAAGCGAAGGTTTTAGTTCAATAGCAGCTGAGAAGGAATTATTTCACAGTATTGAAAAATTTTATGATTTGTATCTGATGCTTCTTCTTTTACTATCAGAGCTTTCAGATATGGAAAAATTGAGAATTGAATTACGCCGTAATAAAAATATCAAATCTGCAGGAGACGAATTTCCTTGTACACACTTTGTGGATAACGCAATTATTCATCATTTGGGTAACAACAGGTTTTTGAATGAACTGAAAGAAAACAGAAAACTCAATTGGAAGGCTTATCCTGATTTGGTTAAAGGCATTTATAACGATTTTTTAGATACTGATTTATACAGCAAATATATTTCGCTTGACAAAACTGATTTTAATACTGACAGAAAATTAATAGTTGATTTTTATTCTGAATTTTTAGCTGAAAATCAGTTATTTAATGATTTTTTAGAGGAAGAAAACATTTATTGGAACGATGATATTGGTTTTGCTATAATAATGGTGATTAAAACCATTGAAAGCATAAAACCCGGAATTCCGGATAAAAAGTTATTACCCTTATTTAAAAATGAAGATGACCGGGAATTTGCCAGGAAAATATTAAGAAGTTCAATTATCAACAGGGCAGATTTCCTTAAAATAATTGAAAAGCATGTAGAAAATTGGGACACAGAGAGAATAGCGCAATTAGATTTGTTGATTTTACAGATTGCCATTGCCGAACTTCTTGAATTCAGCTCAATTCCTGTTAAAGTAACCCTGGACGAATTTATCGAAATTTCGAAATTTTATAGCACAGAGAGGAGCAAGATTTTTATAAACGGACTTCTTGACAAAATAATTAAAGATTTAAAATCGCAAAACAGGTTAAACAAAACAGGGCGGGGATTAAAGGAATAAGATAACCTATTTAAAAACAACTGGATGGAAGATTTTTTAAAATATAAATTAAATCAAGGTTGCCTTATTCCGGTAATAAGCCTGATTTTAATATTATCGCTGATTTGCAGCTGTTCAAATTCAAATAATGAACAAAAAAACGGAAAGCCTAAAATTCAATTTACCCAGACAGAATTTGATTTTGGTACCATTGCTGCAGGTGAAATAGTTTCGCACAGGTTTATCTTTAAAAATAACGGTACTTCTGACCTCAGGATTGAGAATGTTATAGTTTCGTGTGGGTGTACGGTGGTAAACTACAGCAAAGATGCAGTAGCAACAGGTGATGAATCGTTTATAGAAGTTTCTTTTAATAGCAGTGGTTACAACGGATTTCAAAAAAAAGACATAGAAGTTTACTCCAACTGCGATTCCTCAAAAAATATGCTTACATTGTGGGCAAATGTTATAAGAGAGTAAGTTTTTAAATAAATTTGAATGCAAAAATTAAATAATTAAATGGTTTGAAAATGAATAATTTGAGTAATTTATTATTAATGGCCCCACAAGGGGAAAATCAAAGTCCATATTCTTTCTTTATTATGCTTATTGCCATGTTTGCTGTTTTATATTTCTTTATGATAAGGCCGCAACAAAAGAAACAGAAGGACTTGAAGAAATTTCGTGAAGGATTAAAAAATGGTGATAAAGTGATCACATTAGGAGGAATTTACGGGAAAATAGTAGAAACTTCAGATCGGACGGTTATTATGGAAGTTGAAGGAAAAATGCGGTTAAAAGTGGATAAGTCTGCACTTATTTCCGACCCGGGTGACATTGAAACCCAAAAGCAATAAAAATTAACATGAGCTTTATGTGTGCCGGGGATAAAAATCTACCGGCTTTTTTATGATTTAAAGGCAACAGTAAATTTACTACCGGGTAAAGGGAGATTGGATATTTTAAATTATATTTGTTATAAATCAGTCCGAGATTACGTACCAAACACATATTCAATAGTTTCATGGCCAAAAGGTTTAAAAATGGATTTTTTAATATTAAGAATTTACTGCTTAAATCAGGGTCAGTGAAATTAAACAGGGAAATTTTAATATTTGGTTTTTTCCTTTTTTTATCTTTTACATTTTGGTTTTTTAATGCATTAAACAAAGATTATACAACAGAAATTACCATTCCGGTTGAATACACAAATGTGCCTGAAAATAAATTTCTTTTTGAAAAACAACCTGTTCAGTTAAAAGTAAGAGTTAACTCGAATGGATACCAGCTAATGAATTATAAAACCACTCACACAAAACCCATTAATATAGATTTGAAACAGTATAAACCAAAACTGGCGTTTGGTTTGAAAAAAAGGAGGTATTATATTTTGAGTTCCCTGTTAAGGGACGATATTAAGGTTTCAATTGGCAAAGGACTTGAATTAAAAATGATATCGCCTGATTCACTTTATTTTACAATGGATGAAATTATATCGAAGAAAATTCCGGTAAGGCAGAATTTTGAAGTAAATTGTAAAAAACAATACATGGTAATAAATGCGCCCAGACTTATTCCTGACAGTGTTGTTATAAAAGGTGTAAAATCTATGCTCGATACCATCACAGAAATTCGTACTGAACCAAAGCAGTTTAACAATGTTGAAAAATCTTCGGGTTATGAATTAAACCTTCTTGAAATACCCGGAACTGAAATTTCAGTAAATAGAATAAACTGTTTGGTTGATATCGAGGAATTTACCGAGATGGAATTTGATTTGCCGGTTGAAGTTATTAATGTACCGGAAGATTTAAATCTTAAAATTTTTCCGGCCTACGCAAAAATAATGTTTAATGTAGGCTTCAGCCGGTATAGTTATGTATTTAAAAATCAATTCAAGCTTGTAGTAGATTTTAAAGAAACATTTGGGCGACAAACATCAGTATTAATAATTAAAATTGATAAATTTCCTGATTTTATTTCCGCGGTAAGGATTTCTCCAAAATTTGTGGATTATATAATTGAAAAAAAATGATAAAGGTCGGACTAACAGGAGGAATTGGCTGCGGAAAATCAACCGTGGGGAAAATTTTTATTGCACTTGGAGTACCCCTCTACGATTCGGATTACGAAGCTAAACAATTGTATGTTAAAGACTTACAGCTTAAAACTGATTTAATCAGCATTTTCGGCAAAGAAGTTTATTTATCAAATGGAAATATAAACAAAGAATACCTATCAAAAATAGTTTTTACAGACAAAAACCGGCTTGATGAATTGAATAAACTGGTGCATCCGCTGGTGAAAAGAAATTTCGAAGCATGGCAAAATAGCCATTTTAATGAAAAGTATATAATAAAAGAAGCCGCAATTTTATTTGAAAGTGGTGCCTACAAACAGGTTGACAAAATTGTTCTTGTTGTTTCGCCCGAAGAGCTGCGGATAAAAAGAATAATAGAAAGAGATAAACTAAGTGTTGAACAGGTAAAACAAAAAATGAACCAACAGATGATCCAGGATGAACTTGTTAAAAGATCGGATTATATAATTGTAAATGATGAAAATAAAGCATTATTGCCACAGGTTTTAAACATTCATAATATTTTGGCTGCCAAAGAAAATAAGGGGCTTTAAATTGCTGCAGTGATGCCAATTTTTAACTATTTAAATATTTTTTAATACTTTTGCACCTAAATACGAATAAGAATTTAATCAAAATTATTTTATGGATTTAACAGGAATTCTTTCTATTTCAGGTCATGGCGGATTGTTTAAGCTGATAAAGCAATCGAAATCCGGATTTATTGTTGAATCATTGGTTGACCAAAAAAGAATGCAGGCTTTTGCAAGTTCAAAAATCTCAACCCTTGAAGATATTGCAATTTTTACAGAAACAGGTGAAGTGCACCTGAAAAAAGTATTAAGGACAATTTTTGAAAAAGAAAATGGTAAACCGCTGATACTTAATGCAAAATCTAAAAATGAAGAATTTAAGACTTTTTTTGAAGGTATTTTACCTGATTACGACAAGGAAAAAGTTTACGTATCAGACATACGAAAAATTGTAATTTGGTATAATCTTCTGGTTGATAAAGGTTTGATAGATCTTGAAGAAGAAAAGGAAGAGAAGGAAGAAGCAGAAAAGCAAGAGGAAGAAAAAGTTGAATTAAAAGAAGAATCGACCGAAAAAGGAACTGAAAAAAAGGAAAGGAAGAAAAGTACTAAAAAAGCAAAAGATTAAAATTTTCGGTTTGTTATATTAAAAATAATCAAAAGGCTGTCCTGTGCGACAGTCTTTTTTTTAATCAGAATCAAACTTTTGATAAAATAATTTGAAAACCCAGCCAACACAATGTAATTTTGAAACGCAGGAGTTAGCTGTTTCAATTAAAATTAAGCAATTTATGAAAAACCAATCACCAGAAATCTGTTTCATTTTAAGTATTTTTGTTTAATCTTTGGATTTGAAATTCTATATAAAATATTGTACATTCAATAAATAGCTTTTAAATGGTTGATTTAGAGATTAAAGCGGAACCAAACTTTCCACAAAGGAGAAATACTCCAATTGCAAAGCTTTTAGTTCAGTTTTCAAAATTTAAAAGGAAAAATAAACATACCGTTATTGATCCGGCCAAAGATGGTATTGAATTCATCGAGTCGGTGCTGGAGGAGTTTCAAATAAATGTTGAAGTTGACGAAGAAGATTTGAAAAGAATTCCTAAAAATGGGCCATTTATTGCAGTTTCAAACCATCCGTTTGGCGGTATAGATGTATTATTACTTATTAAACTGTTCACCAAAATAAGACCCGACTTTAAGGTACTGGTCAATAAATTTATATATGAAATTGAACCCATCAGGTCCTATCTGTTTTCTGCAGGCCGTTACGAAAAAAAGCTATTTAAGCGGCTAAGGATATCAGAGATAAAAAATGCTTTAAATACACTGCATCAGAATAATTCTTTAGGTGTTTTTCCTTCAGGCATGGTGGTTTCAAATCCCTTTTCACTCAACACTATTGTTGACCGGGCGTGGGATATCTCAACCTTAAAGTTGATTAAAAAAGCAGGAGTACCAATTGTGCCCGTGTATTTTAAGGGAAACCAGAATTGGCTTTTCAATATTATCGGAGGTATACATCCATTATTCAGGCAAATGCGGTTACCGTCTGATTTTTTCTCAAAAAAAAGAATTTCGATAAAAATCAGAATTGGAAACCACGTGACAAAAATTGAACAGGACGAATTTAAAGATATAAACCTATATAGAAGATATTTACGATCAAGGGTTTATGCTTTAGGTACCAGCCTTGAGCATAAAAGTTTCCTTTCCAATTTATTATCCTGGAGGCCCAAGAAAGTAGAGCCCGTAATTGATCCTGTACCGCAGGACATTATTATTCAGGAAATCAACAACATAAAAGAAAACTATTTGCTGTTTGAAAGTGGGGAGTTTGCCATATTGTGTGCACCTTCACTTGAAATGCCGAATATACTTAAAGAAATAGGTAGGTTACGCGAAATTACATTCAGGGAAGTTGGGGAAGGATCGAATAAAAGTCTGGATTTGGATGAATACGATCTTTATTACCAGCAATTAATAGTCTGGGACATTGTAAATAAAAAAATAGCGGGTGCATACCGCGTTGGGATGGGAAAAGAGATTGTTGAACAATTTGGTACTTCGGGGTTTTACATAAGCAGCCTGTTTAAAATTAAAGATGAGGCGCTTCCAATGTTACAGGAATCACTTGAGCTTGGTAGATCTTTTATTGTAAAAGAATACCAGCGGAAACCCTTGTCGTTATTTTTACTCTGGAAAGGAATTCTTTATTTCTTATTAAAACATAATGAATACAGATACCTGGTTGGTCCGGCAAGTATCAGCAACGAATTTTCAAAATTTTCGAAAAACCTGATTGTGAGCTTTTTGAAAAAGTACTATTTTGATCCCTCTAAGGCACAGTATTTTAAACCTCGAAAAAAATTTAAAATAAAAAAAACAAAACACGTTGATCAAAAGCTTTTTCTTGATATAGAGCAGGATATAGCCAAACTTGACAAGTTTATTTTTGAAATTGAAAGTGATTATGGAATACCCGTGTTGTTAAAAAAGTATATAAAATTGAATGCTAAAATAATAGGATTTAATGTAGATCCTGATTTTAACAATTGCCTGGATGGCCTTGTTGTAGTTGATATTTTTGACATACCTTATGAAACATTAAAAACACTTTCGAAGGAGATAAATGATGAATCAATACTTGACAGGTTTAATCAGTAATAAAGACAATTGAATAAATTAATTTAATTTTTTGGATTTTTGGATTCATTGTTTATCATAAAGGGAATAATTGTAGGTATTTCAGTTTCTGCGCCATTAGGGCCTTTGGGGATACTATGCATCCAAAGAACATTAAATAAGGGCGTTTTTTCAGGAATAATAACCGGATTAGGGGCCGCTTTTGCCGACTCATTTTATGCAGCAATTGCGGGCTTTGGTATTAGCATAATTGCTGATTTTTTGAAGGAATATCAATTATTGATCAGAATTGTTGGAGGAATAATATTGATAATCCTCGGAATAGTCATTTTTAGAAATAATCCGATTAAACAAATCCGCCAGCAAAAAAACCAAAATATAATAGGTTATTTCATTTCAGGCTTATTCATCACTTTTACTAATCCAATTACAATTGTTGTTTTTGGAGCTGTTTTTACAGGACTGGGATTACACGATGCCAGGGATACAAGTCCTATTTTATTTACTTTAATAGGTATTTTTTCAGGGGCAGTATTGTGGTGGAGTGGCCTATCCATTTTCCTTAATATTTTCAGGAATAAATTCAGACTCAGGTATTTATGGTGGATTAATAAAATCTCAGGCATCATGGTTTCGGTATTTGGCCTGGCTATAGTGTTGAGCATGTTCTTTGTAAAGCATTTGTGACCCAATAATATAACTAGCTTAATAACAATAAGAAGATTTTAAATATAGATTTTTTAGCAGGTATAACATCCGCTATTATAAATTTATTTTAAGAAATTTATCAACAACCTAAATCAATTTTCTTAATATAAAGTTCTGAATATTAATAATATAAAATATATTAAAACTACATTTTCTTTTTATATTTAAATGCTTCAAAAATCCGCTCTTTAAGTTTAAAAAAGTTGAACTATATTTGCAACTTTTGGAAAATTAAATTCCAAATCATGAAAAATTAGTCCTGTCTTCTGTAATTTAAATAAAATTCAGGATTGATAAATAGTTAATAATCAAGAGCATTTAAATAGTAAGGCATGCATTTATTCTTATTCACTATACTCCTGGCAATATTTTCTCAGTTTGCGGTTCCAGAAACCCCTGGCAAAGATACAGACCTGGGCCAGAGATATTTCAAGACCAAATTATTAAAAAATGTAAAAGATGAACTTCCGGTTTACACACCCCAGGACATCCTGTTTGTGGTAAGCCATCAGGAAAGCCCAAACCTGGTAATTTACCAGGCAAACCGTAAAAATGGGCAGGGACTGGACAGTGAAAAGCCTGTTGATGTATTTTGGTTAATGAATTCGAGAGGTAAAACAACAGAAAACCTTACAATGATTGAATGGAAACTGGCTTATGGTTTTAAGCTCATTACCATCGAAAAAGGGAAAAAGTATAAAATTGCAATAAATGCGTTGAAGGATAAAATAATCAGCATTGTACAAAATCAAAATGGAAAAGTGGATGGTTTTATGAACCTGAAAGGAATTAATTGCAAGTTGAAAAATGTATATATTGCTTACGAAGAAACTTTGTATATCCCTAATGTACAATACATTGATTTGAGTGGAGTAGATCCTGTAAGTGGAAAAAATATTACTGAAAGGGTTTTTCCCGATTAAGCTTAATGAGCGTCCTGTTTCAGGTAATTAGTTTCAAGGCACTGATATTCAAATTTATATTCTAAAATTAGAATTTGTTTAAATTATATTTACTTTTTTCAATTTAATATATAAATTTGTTGCAACTGAATAAAAAGTAGATTATAAATCAAAGCATTTTAAGTAGTAAAATAATTAAAGAAATTTGTCCGATATGTCAAAAGTTATAGCCCTGGCCAATCAAAAAGGTGGAGTTGGTAAAACTACTACAGCAATAAATCTTGGTGCGAGTTTAGCTGTTCTAGAGAAAAAGGTATTGTTAGTAGATGCTGATCCTCAGGCAAATGCAACATCCGGAATTGGTTTTGATTTGAGAAAAATAGAGAAGAGCATTTATGAGTGCCTTATAGATAATATCGACCCCAAAGAAGTTATTCTTAAAAGTGAAACAAAAGGGATGGATTTAGTACCATCGCATATTGACCTTGTTGGTGCTGAAATTGAAATGTTGAATTTGCCGGAGAGGGAAAAAGTACTAAAAAATGTAATTGACAAATTAAGAAAAGATTATGATTATATTCTGATTGATTGTTCACCTTCGCTTGGTTTGTTGACCTTAAATGCTTTAACAGCAGCTGATTCTGTTTTAATACCTGTTCAGTGTGAATATTTTGCCCTGGAAGGACTCGGTAAATTATTGAATACCATAAAAATGATCCAGAACAGGCTGAACCCGGCCCTTGAAATAGAAGGATTTTTGCTTACCATGTATGATCCCAGGTTGAGATTGGCCAACCAGGTTGTGGAAGAAGTCCGTAAACATTTTGAAGAAATGGTTTTTGAAACCATAATTCAAAGAAATATTAAACTAAGCGAGGCACCCAGCTACGGAAAGCCATGTGTATTGTACGATGCAAACTCAAAAGGTACATTAAGTTACCTGAATATGGCCAGGGAATTGCTTCAAAATAATGAAAAAGCAAAATAAAAGAAGATAATACATCCTGAAATTATGAATGCAAAGAAAAGTGGATTGGGAAGAGGTTTGGGCGCTTTGATTGACGATGCAATCTATGAAAAAAGATCCGTCGAAGAAGCAAAATCAACAGGTGCAATTGCCGAAATTGAAATTCATCTAATTGATACAAATCCGTTTCAGCCACGAAAAGAATTTGATGAAGAATCTTTAAAAGAATTGGCCGATTCCATTTTACAACTTGGAATAATTCAACCTATTACTGTTAAGCAGGTCGATAACGGAAGGTTTCAGATTATTTCAGGTGAGAGGAGATTCAGAGCCTGTAAAATTGCAGGTTTAAATAAAATAATTGCATTTATCAGAGATGCCGATGATCAGGGTTTACTTGAAATGGCTCTGGTTGAAAATATCCAGCGCGAAGACTTAAACTCACTTGAAATAGCACTTACCTATCAACGTTTAATTGAAGAATGTTCGCTGACCCAGGAAAAACTTAGCGAAAGGGTTGGAAAAAAAAGGGCCACAATTACAAATTATATCCGGCTTTTAAAATTACCTGCCGAAATTCAGGTTGGGGTTCGCGATAACAGGATTACAATGGGCCACGCCAGGGCTCTTATTTCACTTGAAAATCCTGTTACCCAGTTGAAAATTTATCACCGGTTGGTAAACGAAGGGCTCTCGGTTAGAACCACTGAAGCTTTGGTAAGAGAAGCCAATTTCCCTGTCAGAAAAGACGAATCTAAAGGGAAGAAACATGACTTACCTATAATATATCTTAGTTTTAGAAACAATATGAATTCGTGGTTAAACACTAAAGTTGATTTAAAAAGAAGCGAAAACGGCAAAGGGAGCATCATCATTTCCTTTAATTCAGAAGAAGAATTCAACAGAATATCCGAAAAGCTTAAACCCGAATCAAATTAGCCACAGGAAATTTTATTTGAATACATATTTTTCTATTTTTGTGCCGACCTAAATATCAGCCTGTTAATAAAAGTATTAAATAACAGCTTTGTAAAATGGTGGTTTTATTATGTGATAAGATCGAAAAATCCTGGTTTTGTTTTAAATGTAAAAAATTGATTTTCATACTGTTGATTTTTTATGTATGCAATGAAACTATTGTAACAGCGCAAGTTGAGGTGAAAAAAGACAGTGTTGATGTAAAGGGGGTATATTTGACAGGTAAGATAAAACCATCAACCAATGGAAAAGAAAACGCTGAATCAGATACAGTTACAAATACCGTCCAATTAAAATCACCAAAGCGGGCTTCGATATACTCCGCAATTTTGCCGGGTCTTGGTCAAGTGTACAACGGAAATTACTGGAAAGTACCAATTATTTATTCTGCTTTTGCAGGCATTTATTTCCTGGCCGAAGAAAATAATTACAAATACCATGAATTTAAAGAAGCCTATAAAAATTTAAAATTGGGGAATGAGATTGATCCTAAATTTGATAACTGGTCTGCTGAAGAATTAGAACAGTACAAAGATTATTACAAACGTAACAGGGATTTGAACATAATAATGGGGGTTGCATTTTACCTTCTTAATATCCTGGATGCCAACGTAGATGCAAATCTTATGGATTACGACATCAATCCGGATTTAAGCTTAAAGGTAAAACCGGAAATTAATAAATACTTTGTTGACCAAAATTTGCCAGGCCAAACCAATTTTGGGATAAAATTTGTATTGCAAATGCATTAATCTTAAAACAAGCAAAGAACTGAATAAATAAATTGAATTACAGTGAAGTAAGAAAATATAAAAAACCAATAAATAATTTAGTTATTAATATAAAAATAAGAATGAAAAGAGTTAAATATATTTTTCTGATTTGGTTAATGATTTTACCGTTGGTGCGTATTTCGGCACAAGACACGATTGTAGAAACAGTTGGAAGCAGCCAGCAGATTGAAGACAACCTCGACAGCCTTTTAAATCTCTGGTATGTAAAAAACTCAATCAAGAACTACGACAATAAAATAAAAGCTGTTGCCGATACACAAACAATTGCAAATGTTTCTGACTCAGTATTGTCAAAAAGGCTAGGGGAAATTCCTTCATTAATCGAACTTCCTTACAATAATATAATACGCAAATATATTGAAGTGTATACCCGGCGTAAGTCTGCACCGGTATTATTAGGTCTGGCAGATTTTTATTTTCCCATGTTCGAGGAAATTCTTGATAAAAATGATATGCCGCTTGAATTAAAGTACCTTCCGATTATTGAATCAGCGCTGAATCCAAGGGCAGTTTCAAGGGCCGGTGCTACGGGTTTATGGCAATTTATGTACGGTACCGGCAAAATGTACCAGCTTGAAATTAACTCATTTGTAGATGAACGCAGGGATCCTTTTATTTCTACAATAGCTGCAACAAGGTATTTATCACATTTATACGATTTATATGGTGACTGGACTCTGGTAATTGCAGCATACAATTGCGGCCCGGGCAACGTGAATAAAGCAATCAGGAGGGCCAAAGGAAAACGCGATTACTGGGAAATTTATCCTTATCTTCCGAGAGAAACCAGAAACTATGTACCGGCATTTATAGGTGCTGCTTATTTAATGAATTATTACGAGAAACACGAAATAAAGCCATTGGATTTAAAAATGCCCGGAATGACAGACACAATTATGGTAGATCAAAAAGTTCATCTTCAGCAAATTGCTGATGTTTTAAAAATTTCGATCGATGAGCTCAGAGATTTAAACCCGCAATATAAAAAAGATATCATTCCGGCTGCAGGCCAATCCTATCCATTAAGGCTTCCGGTTGAATATTCAGTGGCATTTATCGAAATGCAGGATTCAATTTACAAATATAAGGATACCATTTTCTTTAATCCGCGAAATGTAGTAATTACCCCTCAGCGAAACAAAAAGGAAAATTATTATGCAGCCTCCTATATTTCTGAATACGATCCACCTTCAACAGATAATATGACCAAATATATTTACACAGTGAAAGAAGGAGATGTTTTAGGGGTGATTTGCGATTGGTATGATGTAAATATTAAAGATGTCAGGTACTGGAATAAAATAAGCAGAAATACGATACGGGTGGGCCAAAACCTGATAATTTATGTTCAGAATAAAAAAGCGTATAAGTATAAAAATATTAATACCGCTTCGCTTGAGGAGAAAAATAAGCTTTCTGGTAATTCAGCAAATAATAAAACATCAGTAAATCAACCACTTGTAACAGATAAGAATTTTGAATATTACACGGTTCAAAAAAATGATAACCCCTGGACAATTGCTAAAAAATTTGGGATAACCAGTTCTGATATCATGACATTAAACAACTTTAGCAATGCAGATGTTAAAAACCTGAAACCGGGTCAGGTAATCAAAATCAGGAAGAAAGGATAGCAAATTATTAAATCAGGATTTGATATGCATTAGCGCTTTATTTTTAAAGATTGATATATCTTCCTTTTTTTACCCATTGTTTCTAAAGAAAACAGGCTGATTTTTAGGCAATTCATCCAAAAGGGCTGGGGTGAAGTTGCAGAAAAATCAGAATTTATGGAATTTATGGAAGAGGAATTAAAAAAAGATAATATAAAATATTGATGGGCCCTCAGGGGCTCAATTAGTTTATTAGTAATACTATGAAACCAACTAAAATACTGCTTTTTGTATTATTGATTTTATCGGGTTTGCTTTGTATTTCATTTTTATTTCCGAAAGAAGGTATAAAAATCACCGATAGCTGGGTATTATATTTTCCAACCATTGATGATTTGATGGAAGAAGAGGATGAAAAGGTTGTGGATATTACAGAAATAATTACAAAGAATCAAATTAAAGATGAATCTGGCAGTGATGATCGAAAACAGATGGTACAGATTACCTTAAGTGATTCGAGCATAATATATTATGAACCTAAAAAAGTTGATATTTCGCAGGTAAGTCGAAAAATTGAATTTCCTGAGAACGATAAGTCCGTGATTTATCCTTTTTTTAAGGAATTGTCTGAAGTACAATCGAATGGAAGGTTAATAAGAATTCTGCATTATGGGGATTCGCAGATTGAGGCAGATAGAATAAGCTCATATTTGCGTAGTAAAATACAGGGACAATTTGGGGGATCAGGACCGGGTCTTATTCCTGCTGTTCAGCCTTACGGATTTGATTCACCTGTAAAACTTGAAAACTCTGGAGGCTGGATGCGGTTTACCGGATTTGGAATTAAAGATTCGATGGTTAAACATAACAGATATGGTGTTCTTGCCAGTTTTAGCAGGTATTCTCCTTATTCCGACACCCTTAAATCGGTAAAAGATTCACTTATCAAACATCATAGAGAAAAGAATGAATGGATTAAAATAATGCATTCGCCAATTTCAAATGCGAATGTAAAAAAATATACGCAATGCCGACTGTTTTATGGGTACAATAAATTGCCTGTAAATATAAAAATCTATGCTGGCGATGAAGAATTTGACAAATCTGTTTTACTGCCTGCTAACAATTTGCAGGTAAGAAAATGGATGTTTGGAAAAACCCCTTCATACTTAAAACTTGAATTTAATGGCTACGACAGTCCGGATATTTTTGCCATTGCATTGGATGGCTTAAGCGGTGTAGCTGTTGACAATATTCCACTAAGGGGTTCGAGTGGCCTTGTTTTTACAAATTCAAGCGAAAGTTTGCTGCAGGCAATTTACCAGAATTTAAATGCGAAATTATTGATTCTGCAATTTGGAGGCAATGTTGCGCCTAACATGAAAGACAATTATGATTTTTACCAACAATCATTTTATAACCAGCTCATTAGACTTAAGAAGCTAATTCCTGGCGTAAGCATTATAGTTATTGGCATTGCAGATATGTCTATAAAAGAAAAAGACAAATATGTAAGTTATCCAAATGTGACATTAATCAGGGATGCCTTAAAAAAGGCTTCATTCAAGGCAAATTGTGCATACTGGGATACCTACGAAGCCATGGGTGGAAAAAATTCAATGCCCAGTTGGGTTTTTTCAGATCCTGCCCTGGCTGAAAAAGACTTCATTCACTTTACAGCCGATGGCTCTAAGATAATTGCCCAAATGTTTTACCAGGCATTAATGTTTGAGTACAATGAATATTTTGAAAAAGTAATAAAGTCAAATTATTCATTAAGTAAAAACTTAAGTGCAAAATAATTGAAACCCGGAAAATTATTTGTCTGCAACACAGTTTTGCTGCTCTTTTTCTGGTCGCACCTGGTAATAGGACAATCAGACCTGCCACTTGAAATAAATGGCTACGATTTCACAAATTTTGAAGCCAACACGGTTGAATTTCCGTCAGATAATCAATCCTTTGAGCCATTGTTTAAAAAACTTGATACCCTTATTCTCTCAGGATCAGGAAGAATTTCGATTTTGCATATTGGAGGTTCGCATGTACAGGCGGGTTTTTATACCAATCGCGTAAGAGAAAGACTTCAAAACTATGTACCGGGATTAAATGCAGGTTATGGGTTGGTTTTTCCATATTGTATATCAAAAACCAATACGCCCAAAGAATACAGTTTCCACACCACCGGCAGCTGGGAATCGTGCAGAAATACTGAGTATAAAAAAAACTGCCAGCTTGGAATTTCAGGAATTAACGTAAGCACTGCTGATTCCTCAGCAAGTTTGAAGTTTTCGTTCAACAGAAATACGGGTCAAAATAATATTTTCAATATTGTAAAAGTATTTCATTCATTAGATTCTGCTTGTTTTATACCTGTTTTATCGAAGGTGAAGGTAATTGATATTCAAGTTGATAAACTCAGAAAGTGCACTACTTTTTTATTGGATTCAGACTATTCGGAATTTGAACTGAATCTTACAAAAACCCATACAAGCCAAAACTTTTTTGAACTCTATGGAATCAGCCTCGAAAACGGCGATCCTGGTATTTTATATCATTCGGCCGGAATAAATGGTGCGAGTTTGGCATCATTTTTAAAGTGTAACTTATTAAAACTGAACCTTGAAACAATGAATCCTGATTTGGTAATCGTGTCTCTTGGTACAAATGATGCATATACTACAAGGTTTAACCCCGGAGTATATGAATCGAATTACAGGAATTTATTGAACATGATAAAAGAAGCAGTACCCGGATCTGCAATTTTATGTATAGTAGCAAATGATAGTTACTTGTACCGGAGGTATCCAAACAGAAATACAAGCGTTGCCGGAGAAGTTATTTACAAAATTGCACGTGAAATGAACTGTGGTGTTTGGAATTTATACAACATAATGGGTGGGTATAATTCATCTATTGAATGGAAAAAACAAAATCTGATGTTAAATGATTTGGTCCATTTTAGTTACGAAGGTTATGTTTTGGTGGGCGATTTACTTTTCAACGCATTAATAAACGCGTACAATAATCATATTGAGGTTAATTATAACAATTTGAACAGCAATTGATTGAAAAATTTAAAGATATTTTAGTTTATTCTCCAAATGAACCATTGATTTTTACAAGGTTTTATTTTTGGGTATTTTTCGCTGTTGTACTTGGAGGATATTCAATCCTGTATAAAAAACAAAAACCCCGCACTGCATATCTTTTTCTCGTCAGCCTGTTCTTTTACTATAAATCAAGTGGAACTTACTTTGTATTATTAGTATTTTCAACTGTTTACGATTATTTTGTTGGCAACAGAATTTTCAAATCCCGGTCAGATTTGAAAAAAAAACTATGGCTGGTGTCAAGTATATTTATCAATTTGTTCGTTCTGGCTTACTTTAAATATTCAGGATTTTTTATTAAAACCTTAAATACTATTTTAGGTACAGATTATGAGGTATTTAACCATTTTAATTATATGGTCAACCAGATATCGGGCAGCCATTTCAGCCTTGATAAAATAGTTTTACCTGTGGGTATTTCATTCTTTACCTTCCAGTCAATTAGTTATAATATAGATATTTACAGGAAAAGGATAGAACCCGTAAAAAGTATACTCGATTTTGGTTTTTTTATTTCTTTTTTCCCTCAATTGGTTGCGGGCCCAATTGTAAGGGCAGCCGAATTTGTTCCTCAAATTTACCAAAAGTATAAGCTTAGCCACGTTCAGTTTGGTTTTGCTGTATTTATGATTTTAAACGGATTACTTAAAAAGCTTTTTATTTCCGACTATATTGCCATTAATTTAATTGACAGGGTTTTTGATAAACCGATGATGTATTCAGGTATTGAAAACATTTTGGCACTTTATGCCTATTCAATGCAGGTGTATGCCGATTTTTCAGGATATACTGATATTGCAATAGGTGTAGCACTGATGATGGGGTTTACACTACCGGTAAATTTTAATTCCCCCTATAAAGCCCTGCATGTTGGAGAATTCTGGAAAAGGTGGCATATTTCGCTTTCAACCTGGTTAAAGGACTATCTTTATATTCCAATGGGAGGAAACCGGCAAGCTTCCTTTTTTACATATTTATGTATAATTCTGATAGTTACAGCAGGTGTACTTGTGCCAGCCTGGAGTTGGGTAAATTTTGGATTTTTGAGTTCAATTCTTTTATTTTTTATCTGGTGGCTGTATACAAAGGATAATATGTTCAGGAATCTTGCACTATCCCTTCTTATCGTATTTTCAATATTTCTTTTCAACGAAAACTGGGTCGGTTTTATAATCATAATGATTTTGACGATTTTATGGATTATAAATATTTTATATCCCGCTTCTTCAAAAATTATGGCAACAGATATAAATCTGTTTCTTACCATGTTAATTGGCGGCTTGTGGCATGGGGCCAGCTGGCAATTTGTAATCTGGGGCGGACTTAATGGAATTGGGCTGATAATTTATAAACAATGGCAGCGTATAAGTCCATTTAAGGGAAATCACAGTTGGCCTGTCAGGTTTTATTCAATTCTTCTCACCTTTAATTTCATAACCCTAACACGAATCTGGTTTAGAAGCAGCAGTATGGAAAATGTTAACGATATGATCCATCAGATAGTTCATGCTGTTGAACCTGAGCAACTTATACCGTTATTATCGGCATATAAAAATATCATCGTATTGCTTGTTTTTGCTTTTACAGTGCATTGGTTGCCTTCCAATTTTAAAAGTAAGTACAGGTTAAAGTTTGCAAACCTTCCACTGTGGGCAATAGCATTTATTACCATTTTAACCGTCTTCTTTATTTATCAGTTTCAAACATTTGAGCTACAGCCATTTATATATTTTGCATTTTAATTGACACCAGGGCATCCACCAGGGTATCTATTTGTGCTTCAGTAAAATTTTCATTTAAAACCAGCGAAAAAGTATAATTTTCAGTATCATCAAAACCGTTGATTTCCGGATTTTGTATAGCTATGCCTTTCATATCAAGTTTTTCAAAGAGAAATTCACCAAATTCTTTCCTCTTTAGCTGGTAAATAGCAAGAGTAAATAAACCATTACTTTCTTTATTTGGAAAAAAAGGTTCAAGGTTTAGTTTTTCTTTAAATTTATGAATAATGTAATTTATAAGTAGTTGTATTTTGATTTTGTTTGTCTCCAGGTTTTCAAAAGATGATTTTAATGCGGCAAAAATACCCATAATCAAACCAAAATTTTTGTTTTCAATTGTTTTAAGGTTTTCAGAAAGATTTCTGTATTGATTATCATCAGTATTGGTATTTTTATACATTATTGTAATTCCAATTCCATGAAGTCCGGCTGTTAAACCGCAATCAAAAGTTACAAAATCCGGACAAAGTTTATCAAAGCTGAGAGGATATCTTCCAACAGTATGGCAAACATCAAGATGGAAATAACTAAAATTTGTTCTGCAGATTTTTATTATTTCCTTTATGGGAAGGAGTTTTCCATTTTGAATATTGGCATGAGAAAAAGTAACAAGCACTGGTAAATCTTCCGGGCTGAACGATTCGGAAAAGAGTTGTGAAAGTGTTTCTGTGGAGAATGAATTTTGATAAATCAATTTTATAATACCTTCACTGTTAAGTCTTTCGAGATGGCTGGTCTTGGATTTCCTTTCACTTTGGGCAGTAACTATTGTTTTAACTTTTAAAAACAATATTGCCTGGTTAATAATTTCAATATCAGCACTTTCAATGCCGTGGTTAAAAAAAACCTCACCGGGGTTGAGTTTAAAAAAGCCGGTAATATCTTGACGGGCAAGTATCGTGTTTGCTTTTATTTTTAAATCATTCCCAAAACCATCAAATTTATGTAATTCCGATAATTTGTTGGCTTCATCAATGGCAATTCTTACTCCTTCTGAAAGAAGCGTAAACTGACTGTTTCCATTCCCGAAGTTTACTGTTTTCAATAAATGAATTAAGTTTTATGGGATTCCTGGTTTGTTTTTATGTTAAAAGATTAAGGATTTTAGTTCTTCAATCATTCGTCCGGCAATAAGGGCGGCTTCTTCCACTGATTTGCTTTCGGAATAAACTCTTATAATTGGTTCAGTATTGGATTTGCGCAATTGCACCCAACCATCCCTGAAATCAACTTTAACCCCATCAATGGTGTTCAGTTCTACGTCCTGATTTTTATATTTTTCAGATATTTTGGCCAGTATTGCGTCTACATCCATTCCCTTTTTAAGCTCTATTTTGTTTTTCGACATATAATAGTCCGGGTATTCTTTCCGGAGTACTGAACATTTTTTACCTGAAAGGGCAAGATGGCTCAGGAATAGCGCTACACCTACCAAAGCATCCCGGCCATAATGCAAATCGGGATAGATAATTCCTCCATTACCCTCACCACCAATAACAGCGCCCACTTCTTTCATTTTAGCCACCACGTTCACTTCACCCACGGCAGCAGGAAAATAAACTGCGCCATAATTTTGGGTGATATCTTTTAACGCCCTTGAAGATGACAGGTTTGAAACCGTATTTCCTTTTTTATTTTTTAGTATATAATCCGAAACAGCCACTAAAGTGTATTCTTCACCAAACATCGAACCATCTTCACATACAAGAACTAACCGGTCAACGTCCGGATCAACAACAATTCCAAGATCAGCTTTTTCACCGGCAACTAATTTTGATATTTCATTCAGATTTTCAGGAAGAGGTTCTGGATTATGCGGGAATTTACCATTCGGCTCACAGTATAACTTTGTAATTTTATTCACCCCAAGCCTTTCTAAAAGATATGGTATGGCAATCCCTCCCACGGAGTTAACAGCATCAACAACCACACTGAAGCCTGCAGCGGCAATTGCTGCTTTATTTACGAGTGGAAGTTCAAGAATTTTGTCAACATGCGATTTAAGCGCATCTTCACCTGTTTTTATGGTTCCCAGCTCATCTGCCGGAGAAAACTCAAAAGTTTCATTTTCTGCAATTCTGAGCATTTCCCTGCCTGTTGCATCATCGATAAATTCACCCTTAAAATCCAGAAGTTTCAGCGCGTTCCATTGTCCCGGATTATGGCTGGCCGTAATAATTATCCCGCCCGAAGCCTGGTGTTTAACAACTTCCATTTCTGTAGCCGGGGTAGTTGCAAGCCCAATATCCAAAACATCCATTCCCATTCCTGATAAGGTACCACAAACCAATTGGTTAACCATTTGACCAGAAATTCTGGCATCTCTTCCTACAACGATTAAATGACGTTTTCTGTCAATTTTACTTTTTATCTGATGTGCAAATGCAGCTACAAATTTAACAATATCAACAGGACTGAGCCCTTCACCTGGTTTTCCGCCAATTGTACCACGTATACCCGAAATAGATTTTATAAGTGTCATTGTTTAAAGTTTTTTGCAAAAATAATCAGAACATTTAATAAATAAATGAAATGAATAAGATAATAAATTGTATATTGGATTTGATTTTTTCAAAATAAAATTTCCGATAAAATATTGATTTTATGTATATTATAACCAATTAACTTAATACTAAATTTTTTAAACAAAGAAACATGGATAAAATAACTGTAATTGGTGCTGGAAATGTTGGCGCAACTGTAGCCAATATGTTAGCACATAAGGATTTGGCACGTGAAGTAGTTTTGGTGGATATCAAACAGGGAATTGCAGAAGGAAAAGCCCTTGATATCTGGCAATCTGCATCTATTGACGATTTTAGCACAAGAGTAGTTGGTGTTACTGACGATTACACAAAAACAGCCGGTTCGGGTATTGTGGTGATAACTTCAGGATTACCGCGTAAACCAGGCATGTCGAGGGATGATTTGATAAAAACTAATGCTGTGATAGTGAAGGAAGTAGCAGAAAAAGCGGTGAAATACTCCCCTGATGCTATTTTCATAGTAGTTTCGAACCCACTTGATGTAATGACTTATGCGGCCATGAAAGCAACCGGGCTGCCAGCAAACAGGGTAATCGGAATGGCGGGAATACTTGACACCGCCAGGTTTAGTATGTTTGTTGCCGAAGCCTTAAATGTATCGGCACGTACGGTAAATGCAATTTTGTTAGGTGGACATGGAGATACAATGGTGCCACTTCCCAATCATACTTCAGTAGGAGGAGTACCACTTCGTGAGTTGTTGCCAAAAGAAAAAATTGATGCCATTGTTGAGAGAACAAAGAAAGGTGGAGGTGAACTTGTAGCTTTAATGGGAACTTCAGCCTGGTATGCACCGGGATCTGCCACCGTTCTGATGGTTGAATCCATAGTAAGAAATCAAAACAGGGTATTTCCCTGCTGTGTGTTGCTAAATGGTGAATACGGATTGAAAGATGTATTTCTGGGCGTTCCGGTAGCACTTGGTAAAAACGGGGTTGACCGGATAGTAAACCTTACCCTTAATGAAGAAGAAACAAAAAATCTTCACATCTCATGCAATGCGGTAAAAGAAGTTATGAAAGCAATGGATGATATGAAACTTTTCTAAGTTTAATATTGAGAGAATATAAGTCTTCCGGATGTAAAGTCCGGAAGACTTTTTTATTATTGGAGTTGCTATTTTTAATTCGCGGAGTTGCATTTTAAATCCCAATATTTCAATTATTTATATATAGTAATCATAATCAGACAGGATAAGTTTACCTAAAAGCTTTATTTTAAAAAAAAATAAATATATTTGCGGTCTTAAAAAATTAAGAATATAACCTATTTAATATACTAAAAAGTAGTAAAATGCAGAATAAAGGAGCAATAAGATTATTTGCGATTCTCTTGGCACTGGTCTGTTTGTACCAGCTTTCGTTTACTGTTGTGGTCAATCTGGAAAAGAATAAAGCTAAAGATTATGTAAAAAGCCATCCCGGAACAACTGAATCAAACTATCTTGATTCTATAGCCGGTAAAGGGGTTTATAATTTTCTTTGGTTAAAAGACTTTACATACCGCGAATGCCAGGAGCGTGAGCTTAGCCTTGGCCTTGACCTGAAAGGTGGGATGAACGTTATCCTTGAAGTTTCGGTTCCCGACATTGTACGTTCAATGGCCAATAACAAACAGGATTCGGTATTTGTAGCAGCCATGAATAGGGCAATAAAAGCTCAGGAAACCAGTCAGGATGATTTCGTAACCCTTTTCGGAAATGCTTTCACCGAAGTTGCTCCTCCCGGATACAGCCTGGCTTCTCTTTTTGTAAATATTGATATGCCAGAAATTACTTATAATTCAACCAATGATCAAGTATTGGATATTTTAAGGAAGGAGACAGATGGAGCTATTGGTAATTCTTTTAATATTCTTCGATCAAGAATTGACAGGTTTGGGGTTACTTCTCCAAATATTCAGGAATTAGACAGGGCCGGACGTATTCTGGTTGAATTACCAGGTATAAATGAACCTGAAAGGGTTCGTAAACTTTTACAGGGAAGTGCAAATCTCGAGTTTTGGGAAACCTACGACAATCCTCAGGTTTTTGAATCTTTGCGTGCCATTAACAATAAAATAAAAGATTTAAATGCTTTAAAGAAATCTGAAAATGATACACTGGCTTTATCTAAGTTGACATCAGACAGTACCGTCACAAAACAGGATACAACCGGTAAATCAAACCTTGTGGCGGATAACACCGCAGACACCGGAAGTTTAAAACTGCTGGATAAGATTGAAAAACAGGATACTTCAAAATCAAAATCCCTTGACAATTCAGTAGCCCGTTTCCAGGAAGAAAATCCTTTGTTTTATATATTAAGGCCAAGTGTTGACAACAACAACAGACTTCTGGAGGGTGCCACAGTTGGTACATCACATCAGAAAGATACTGCAAAAGTAAACAGGTACCTTAGGATGAAACAGGTGCAGGAGCTATTACCCAAAAACCTGAAGTTGGTTTGGGAGGTAAAACCAATTAATGATAAAGAATACGCAGATTATTTCAGGTTAATTGCACTTAAAATAACAAACAGGGATGGTTTACCTGCCTTAAGTGGCGATGTAATTACCAATGCCCGTGAACAATTTGGACAAAACCAGGCCACTGCCGAAGTTTCTATGAGCATGAATGCCGAAGGTGCTAGTGCATGGGCACGTTTGACCAAAGCCAATGTTGGAAAACAAATAGCCATTGTACTCGATAATTTTGTATACTCGGCACCGGTTGTGCAAAATGAAATTACTGGTGGTAGCTCGCAAATTACAGGAAATTTCACCATCAAAGAAGCCCAGGATTTGGCAAACATACTTAAATCCGGTAAACTTCCTGCTCCGGCCAGAATAATTGAAGAAGAAATTGTAGGCCCATCATTGGGACAGGAATCTATTGATGCAGGGATGAGTTCTTTTGCTATAGCTTTTTTACTTGTAATCCTTTACATGATGTTTTATTACAAATCATCAGGTATTGCAGCTGATATTGCCCTGATTGTAAACGTATTTTTCATTTTCGGTGTGCTGGCTTCACTTAATGCAGTATTAACGCTTCCTGGCCTTGCCGGTATTGTTTTAACCATGGGTATGGCAGTAGATGCCAACGTGCTTATATACGAGAGGGTGAAAGACGAATTGAAACAGGGAAAAGGACTCAGGCTTGCCATTAACGAGGGCTTTAAACATGCATTGTCTGCTATTATCGACTCGAACGTTACTACCTTATTAACTGGTATTGTGTTGTTATTATTTGGTCACGGTCCTATCCAGGGCTTTGCCACTACTTTAATTATAGGTATTTTAACCACTTTGTTTACTGCCATTTTCATTACAAGGTTAATATTCCTGGCTTTGCTCGACAGGAAAATAAATATTTCGTTTTCTACCAGGTGGACAGAAAATTTCCTGCGCAATACCAAGGTTGATTTTGTTGGGATGAGGAAATATTTTTATGCATTTTCAATCATCATTTCACTTATTGGATTAGCTTCGCTGGTAACCAAAGGATTAAACCCCGGGATTGATTTTGTGGGGGGAAGATCGTATGTGGTAAAATTCAAAGAACCTGTAAAGGCTACAGAAATTGCATCCATTCTTAAACCTGAATTTGAAAATGCCCCTGAAGTTAAAACCTATGGGGGTGATAACCAGGTGAAAATCAGTACCAAATTTATGGTAAACAGTACCGAGAAATCGGCAGACAGTATAGTGGAAGCAAAACTTTACAATGGATTGAAGAAAGTAATGGGAGACAATGTTACTGTTGATCAGTTTAATAAAGAATACAAGCAAAGTGGACGAAAAGTAGGGCCCACCATTGCAGATGATATTAAGATGGGCGCGGTTTATGCTGTTATTTCAGCCCTTATTATAATGTTTGTGTATATTTTTATAAGATTTAAAGGCTGGCAGTTTGGATTAGGCGCTATAGTAGCCTTGTTCCACGACGTATTATTTGTTCTGGGTATATTTTCAATCTTTAACGGCATTTTGCCTTTCTCGCTTGAAATTGATCAGGCTTTTATTGCGGCCATATTAACGGTTATAGGGTATTCCGTGAACGACTCTGTGGTAGTTTTCGACAGGGTGAGGGAATACCTTACCGAGCACAGCAGGTGGGACAGTAAAACACTTTATAATGCTGCTTTGAACAGTACTTTGTCAAGAACCATGAATACTTCGTTTACTACCTTATTAACCATTACCGTAATGTTCGTATTTGGCGGCGAAGTTATCAGGGGCTTTATGTTTGCCTTGCTTGTTGGTATTGGTATTGGTACTTACTCCTCAGTATTCGTTGCAACCAGCATGGTATATGACACATTTAAGAGATCAGAGATTAAAGTTGAGGATGGAAACAAAATTTATAAAGGAAGTAAAAAGGAAAAAGAAATTTCTCTTGAAAGTTAATAAATATTAATTTAAGTTTAAGGGGCTGATGTTTAATTACTTCAGCCCTTTTTTTATTTTTAGAATAAATATCGGATTTTATCCAATTTGGTGGTTAATTTTTTATCTTTGTCTGGTTAAAATAAAAATAATATGGGAATAGGTGGTTCAGAAATTTTCCTCGTTTTATTCGTGGTATTGTTGCTTTTTGGATCAAAAAAAATACCCGAGGTAGCGAAAGGATTGGGAAAAGGAATGCGCGAATTTAAACGTGCAACCGATGAAATTAAAAGAGAAATAAACAATGCCGAAGTGGTTAAGGATGTGAACAAAATAGGCAATGATTTAAAAAGTGGAATTGATGATATTGGAATTTCAAAAGACATAAATGAAATTAAGAACAACCTGCTGCCTTAATTAAATGATAGGTCTGATTAATAATTCAGTAGTCATTAAATTCAGATTTATACTGAAATTCACGAATTAAACCATTTGATTAAACTTCTTTGCCGTAAAAAAAAACGCTTTTACCTGGCTTTTCCTCAATATTCAATAAAACAGATGATTCAATCCATTGGAATTACTAAAGCATTTGGCAGTCTGCAGGTATTAAAAGACATTAACTTTACGGTAAATAAAGGCGAAATTGTTTCGATAGTAGGGGCAAGCGGCGCCGGCAAAACAACACTCCTCCAAATTATTGGTACTTTAAACAATCCCGATTCGGGAAATATTAAATTTGATGAACTGGATGTATTTACTTTAAAAGGAAATAAATTATCCGAGTTCAGAAATAAAAAAATAGGCTTTGTGTTTCAGTTTCATCATCTTTTACCTGAATTTACAGCCCTCGAAAATGTTTGTATACCTGCTTACCTGAATGGTCGTACAAAAAACGAAGCCGAAAACGAAGCCATAAAAATTTTGGGTTTTCTGAACCTGGCCGACCGGTTGAAGCACAAACCTGCTGAACTCTCAGGTGGAGAACAACAAAGAGTGGCTGTGGCCAGGGCGCTTATTAACAATCCATCGGTGATTCTTGCCGATGAACCTTCCGGAAATCTTGATTCCACTAATAAAAAGGAACTGCACGAGCTTTTTTTCAGTTTGCGCGAAAAATTTCAGCAGACTTTTATAATCGTTACGCACGATACAGAGCTTGCAGAAATGTCAGACCGCATACTCAGGATTAAAGATGGTGTAATTATCAACGATTGAAACCCGGAAGAAAAAATAAAATGGATTTGGTTTTTAATGAATTGGAAGATTTTTTAAATTTTAAATACCAGCAGTACAACCAGCCTTCGTTTATTGATTCAGATCCTATTCAGATTCCGCACAGGTTTTCGAAAAAAGAAGATATTGAAATAGCCGCTTTTCTTACTTCATCCATAGCCTGGGGCAACCGCAAAATTATTATCAGAAATGCCGGGGAAATGATGAAACTTATGGAATGGAGCCCGTTTGATTTTATCATGAATGCAAAAAAGAAGGAGATGGATAAAGTTTTAAATTTTAAACACCGTACTTTCAATGGGGAGGATTTCAGGTTTTTTTTAAAAAGCCTGCGAAACATTTATCAAAAATATGGCGGGTTACAAAAAGTTTTTGAAAACCACAATGATAACATAAAGACCACCCTGGCAGGTTTCAGGAAAATTTTTTTTGATATTGAAATGCATCATCATACAGAAAAGCACATTGCCAATGTTGATAAAAATTCGGCAGCAAAAAGACTGAATATGTTTTTAATGTGGATGGTCAGAAACGACGGGAGAGGGGTACATTTTGGACTTTGGAAAAACATTGAATCAAAATACCTTAAACTGCCACTTGATGTTCATACTGCAAATGTTGGACGAAAATTGGGCTTACTTGTAAGAAAACAAAACGATTGGCTTGCTGTGGAAGAAATAACAGAAAATTTAAGCCGGTTCGATCCTTTGGATCCTGTTAAATACGATTTTGCTTTGTTTGGATTAGGGGTTTTTGAAAAATTCTGAAATGTCAAATACCTATTTTAAGTTTAAACAATTTACTGTAAACCAGGATAAAACTTCGATGAAAGTTGGTGTTGACGGGGTTTTATTGGGCGCCTGGGCCGATGCTACAGGGGTAAAATCTATTCTTGACATTGGCACAGGCACAGGGTTATTGAGTTTAATGCTCGCCCAAAAGAGCGATGCATCTATAACTGCCATTGAAATTGACGAAGATGCTTTTAAACAGGCCTGCATGAACTTTGAAAACAGCAGGTGGAAGGATAGAATTGATTTACACCATATTTCTTTTCAGAACTTCATGGACAATTCAAACCGGAAATTTGATCTGATCATCTGTAACCCGCCTTATTTTGTTAAATCTCTTAAATCGGCCGATAGTAAGCGCAATATTGCCAGGCACGATGATTTACTCCCATTGGAAACTTTGCTTTTTGGGGTTTCAAGGCTTCTATCAGTAAAAGGAAGATTTTATATTATTTATCCCTATCTGCAATTGGATGATTTAGTTGCCGTTGCAGAAAAAAATACCCTGTACCCTGCAAAAAAATTGATTGTTAAAGGAAAATCAACAAAACTGCCAAACAGGGTAATTGTTGAATTTTTTTTCAATAAGAAAGATTGTTTAGCGCAGGAAATTGTTGTCCGCAATTTTTCAAACAATGAATACACTGACGAATATAAAAAACTTACTTCAGGGTATTATCTTGCATTTTAAACGGCTTGGCTAATTCCTGCAGGTTATTGAGTAAACCATGCGATACTGAGCGGTTGGGAAAGCTGATGGTAAAAGCAGAACCTTTTCCTACTTCCGAATCCACTGAAATAGTACCATTGTGTAAATGAATAATTTTTTGGGTAAGGGCCAGCCCTAAACCATATCCAGCAATGAACTGGGTGTTTTTTCCCCTGAAAAAAGGCTGGAAAATAATTTTCATATCCTCTTTTGAAATTCCGATGCCTTTATCCGTAATCTGGATAGAAATTGTTTTATTGTTCACGCTGAATACTACATCAACACTCTGGTAATTTGAGAATTTAAAAGCATTTTCAATTAAATTTTTAATTGCTATTTCAAGCAAATGTTCATTTCCGGAAATTGTTAAAAAATTAGAATCTTCGGGCAGGTTTTTGAACAGTATATTGGTTTTACATTCCTTATTTGAATTCATTATGTTGTTGCAGGTCTCAATCACCAGTTCATCTAACCTGAATGTTTTTAATTCAAATTTTGAATTATCATAGCTAATCCTGGCCAATTCAAGCAAGCTGTTTGATAATTTATTAAGTTTTTTTATTTCAACCTGTAAATTTTTCAGCGTTTGGATATAATGTTCTTTTGACCTTTGTTGCAAAAGACAGTAATCCAGTTCAACCAAAATAACTGAAAAAGGGGTGCGAAGTTCATGGGCTGCACTTGAAACAAAATCTCGTTGAAAAATAAAGGCTTCTTCGAGTCGTTGCAACATTGAATTAAAAGTCATGGCTAGTTTGGCAATTTCGTCCTGCCTGTTTCCTTCATCTAATCTTGAATTAAGATTTGAAATGGTGATTTTGTTCACTTGCGCAACTACGTTTGAAATAGGGGCCAGGGCTTTTCCCGAAAAAATGATTCCGGCGAAAACTGTTATGAGCAAAGTGATAAGGAATCCGATGATTAGAATAATTTTTAAATTTTTCATTTTTGCAACGCCATATAGATCATAGGCAGAAGCAATTACCATAAACTGGTTATCGTCTTTTTCGTACAAAAGCCCTAAAACATCATGATCTTCATTTGTTGTTTTTACAATTTTTTTATTTTTAATATCATCAGCCAGGGAAAGGCTCACTTTTAATGTATCATCAGTACTGCTGTATATTATTTTGTAATTTTGATCAATTACGGTAATTTTCTCATTGGTCAGGGCTTGTGTATTTCTGTCAATTATTTTTAACAGGCTTTTATCCACTTCTTCCACATCAAATAATAACCGGGCAGTAGTATTCGCCCTGTCCTTAAGCCTGCTGTAGTAATCATATTCACGGTACGATTCTGAGAAATAGTAAATGCTGGTAGAAAATATCAATAAAATGGTAAGAACTATCAGAGAGAATTGAAAGGATAACTTGTACCTGATATTCATAACTAATCATTTTGATCTTTAAGTACATAACCTAAACCTACCCGGGTATGTATAAGTTTGATATCGAAATCGTGGTCGATTTTTTTTCTTAAATAGTTAATATAAACATCTATGTAATTGGTACCTGTATCGAAATTAAGTGCCCAAATTTTTTCAGCAATATCAGCCCTGGAAATAACAATGCCTTTGTTTCTTGCAAGGTACTCAAGAAGGTTGTATTCTTTGGCAGTAAGTTCAATTAAATTCCCACCACGGTGAACTGTTTTTTTGCTTGTGTTTATAATAAGGTCATCAATCTGGATAATTACATCGTTGTAGCTTTCGTCAATTACCGTACGTTTAAGAAAAACTTTTACCCTTGCAAGTAATTCCTTAAAATCAAATGGTTTAATTACATAATCATCAGTGCCTGCGTCAAAACCGGCCAGTTTATTTTCAGAAGCACCCATCGCGGTAAGCATGATAATTGGTATTTCTTTGTTGTCTAGCCTAATCGCTTTGCACAATTCATAACCATTAATGAGAGGTAAATTAATATCGAGAATGACCAGATCGTAGGTATTTTTTGAAAAAAGTTCCTTGCCAATATATCCATCAAAGGCGGTGTCAACCTGAAACCCATTTTCTTCGAATCCAATTTTTAAAATTTCAGCCAGACGTATTTCATCTTCTATTACAAGAATTCGTTTCAGATTTGGCATAGTTTGCACTCAATTGACAGGTTACTACTATTAAAGGGGCTAATTTAAGAAAAAAACCGTATAGTATTATCGATAAATACTATACGGCAATCAAAACTTATTGTTTTTAAAGGTCCATTACAAATAGATGGTACAAAATAAACTTAATCACATTAAAAGCAAATTAGATAGAGATTAGAAAATGATTAGAAAATTTAATTTTCAAAATGGGTATCTTCTTTTTCCATATCATTTACATAGCAGAACTTGGGCTTTACATCGCCCATTTCCCACAAATGAATTGAACCACCTCTGCATTCTCTGATATGCATGCAATTTGAACAAACAGTTCGGTTCAGCCATTCTTTCTTCCTGAAATTGTCAAATTTATGTTCCCATGTTTGTTTAAAATTGTCAGTTAAGATGTTACCAACATGAAAACCTTTGGAATTGTTCGAACAGCCTGTAATAGTGCCATCCGAAAGTATTGATGCAATATTGATTCCGGATCGGCAAAAGAATGGAAAGTCGCGTAATTTCTTATCTTCATTAAATGGGACCCAACCTTCGCAACTAAGGTTAATATTTAAGTTTTTCTTTTTATATCCGGGCCTGTTTGTTTTTATCCAGTCCAATAAATATTTTGTTTCCTCAAAGGATAACTTTAAATCATGGTTTAATCCTGCTCTTCCTGATGGAAAAATCCTGAACAGGCGCCAATCTGTTATCCTGTTTTCGATAAGAAGATTCGCTATGTCATTTAATTCTTTCAGGTTTCGGTTTGTAACACAAGTTACAACATCCCTGTATTTTATATTTGAGAAACCAGTTAACTGAAGGGCTTCTAATGTTTTATCAAATGCATTTGAATTATTGCGGAGCCAGTTATGTGAATTTTTAAGTCCGTCAAGGCTCACAGTAATGCTGAAAATACCTGAATTTATGAGTTTTTCAAGGTTGTTTTTATGTAGAAGTACACCATTGGTAACCATTCCCCATCGCATACCTTTTGATGAGATATGCCCGCCAATGTTATAAATATCGGGGTGCAACAATGGTTCGCCACCAGTTAAAACGAATGCAATATTTTTTGAATACACATTTGCTAAATAATCAATAATTTTAAACCAACTGTCGGTGGTTAATTCAGGAGATTTTAGATCTTTGCTGCAATCCGAGCCACAATGAAGGCAATTGAGATTGCATTTTTTTGTTATTTCAAGGAATACATACTGAAGAATGTGTTTTTCAATCTCTCTTTTTTTGTAGATTTGGTACAATGCCTTTCCTATCTTGCTTCTTAAGTCCAAGTCGTTAATTTTCGTAACTATGATAAAATTACTGAGGTCAGTTTCTATTCTATGTAAATCACTATTTTACGCTGGAATTTTTTTGAAGTTTAAGTTCAAAAAGCGATTCATTATTCAGGTTAATCTCGGTCTGGAGAAATTCACCGAGATTTTCAGGGCCATCGATGTCTTCGATTTTAGCATAATAATTATACTTGTCTTTTTGTAAAAAAACAAATTCAACAGCGCC
>JAXLTR010000009.1:0-381129 GCA_046329965.1 Bacteroidales bacterium
TCCTTAAGTAAAGCCTGGAATATTATTGAGCGATTTTCGGAAGATATTGATTTAGCACTCGATAAAAGTTTTTTAGGAATAGGTGAGTGCAAAACTGTAAAACAGGTTAAAAAGTTAAGGTCAACAACCCGGAAATACATTTATGAAGAATTTATCCCCCAATTGAAGGAAAGATTTAGCACTGCCCAATACAATGATGTTCGGGTTGTGCTAAACATTGAAGATGGGGATAACCTGGAACCAGTTCAAATACTGATAATTTATGAAACCTGCACTTATTTATCAGACTACACAAAGCCAGAAGTTAAAATTGAAATTGGTAGCCGTTCACAGGTCGAGCCATTTACAAACAGACAATTTCAATCGTTGGTAGGAGAACAATTTCAGGGAAAATCATTTGCCGACCCACCCATTACCGTCCAATGCGTCAATCCGGAGCGAACTTTTCTGGAAAAGTTATTCCTGTTGCATGAAGAATTTCAAAAATCAGTAGCCGAAATAAAGGTAAATCGGTTAAGCCGGCATCTTTATGATATAGAAGCGTTGATGCAAACTGAATTTGCAGAAAAAGCGATTCAAAACAAAGTACTTTATAATGATATAATTAAGCATAGAAGTGTTTACACAAAAATAAGCTACATTGATTACGCTTTGCATCAACCCAAAACATTAAATCCAATTCCTCCGGATTCAGTGATGAACGAATGGAAAAAAGATTATATCAAGATGCAGGAGCAAATGATTTATGGCAAATCGTTATCTTTTGAAGAGCTCATTAATCGAATAACAGAATTAAAATCCAGGATAAATAAAATTGATTGGACCCGTAACTGATCTGGAAAAATATGTTAAGCCTGATACAGGATATTGTAAAGTAATTAGGGCTATTTTGATGGAAAGAATCTATCAAAATCATCCTTATCAAAGCTTACCAGGTATATTGCGGATGAGCTGGGGTTGTAAAAAGTTTAATAATAGTCAATTCAATTTACTTTCATTATAATATGGCACAATTAGGATGGATAGATTTTTCAAAAACACACAAAGACAGGGTTGCTACTGTTTTGGATTTGCTAAAGCTCGACGGTATGGTGGATGAATTAGGTGTCGGTGTTGTCCGCGATGCATTTGCCAATGAAATGTTTCCTGGTATTTCAACCATTCAGACCAGGGCTAAATACTTTTTCCTGACACCATACATTTTATGGGATTATTGTCGGCTCAGTCCGGCGAAAAGGAAAGGATTGTCCGTTCAAAAGTACATGGAGAGGCAAGAGAATGAAACTATGTGGCATTTAATAGACCTATACAATGGACAGATTGGTGAGGGTGTAATCGGGATACTAAAAAAACGACCACAAACATTGATGCGTAAACCGTCTGCAATTTATTGGAACGGAATGACATTTTACAAATTCATCAACACTGACTTGTCTATTACTCCTTTTCTATTGAGTAAGAGCAGGCATTCGCTTGAATCACTGTTGGCAGAAAGTATTGAAGGAGATGATACCCCTGGTGATGATCGTGATGCAGAATTTGAAAATGTTTTTAACCTCAGGGTGAAACCCGATAATAAATGGTACGAAAATCTCAGCGAAATAAGGCTGGAACTGACGCACGATGAAGCTGATTTTTTCAAATCAAGGATTATTGAAAATGCCGGTAATCGATTGATTTCAGTATTAATTAAAAATGATAACCTGTTTACTTTATTTAATAAATCTAAAAGTTTCGAAGAGTTTGCACGTGAATGTCATGACTTTCCTGTGTCTGATAGCTTGAAAGCGATTTTGGCACTCGCGCACGACTTTTCAGAAGTGATGTATGGTACACATATTCTTTATAATAAATTGATACAACAAAAGTTTTTTCAAAATAACTGTTTTGATGGGGAGTGGCATCGTTGGAATTCAAATATAAACAACTCATTAATTGATCCGAATAATTTAAACGAAAAAGCAATTTTCAGCTATGCTCTGCAGGCAAAAAAACATACCCAAATATTCATTAGTGAATGGATTAATTGTGTTCACCTTAAAAGGTTTGACGATGAAAAAATGGAAAAACTGGTGTATGACCAGGAAATTTGGAATAAAAGATTTAAAGCAAGGCTAAACAAAAACGATGTACAGGATGTAAAAGAAAACGAATGGTTAGGCTTTAGAAGGCTGGATTACAGGTTTAGTCAGGCAAAAAGGATCTTAACTGATATTATTAATGGTTTAAACAATTGATTATGCTGCATCCAAAAAATAACAGGATCGATTACGGAGAACAACTTATACCACCACCGGGATATGAATTATATTATGCGATTGGTACCACCTATTCACTTGATTTGGAGGCCCTGATGGTTTTACCGGTAGCCCTGTTTTACTCCCAGAACCTTGATGCTTCTCCTTCTGAAATAAGAAATGATATGCTTGACGCCATTACCAAAGCTGCATCGAAAATAGCCGTATTTTGCCAGAACGGGAAAATAAAAGCACCAAAAAAATACCATCACCTGATGGCATATTGGGAAAAAGGTATCCATGAAATTACCATGCCTGATTATGTTAATTCGTTTCATCCAAAAGTTTGGGTCATCAGGTTCGAAAAGAAAGAAGAAACCCCTGTTTACAGGGGTATCATTACCAGTCGCAACCTTACCTATGTTCGTGATTGGGATGTTGCATTTTCTGCTGAAGGCCAGGTTGGGAAAACCGAAATTACCGACAACATGCCATTGATACATTTTCTTGAATTTCTTCTAAAACATGCAAATCTTGAAATTCCAAGGGATTTTATTAAAGATCTCAGAAAGGTGAAGTTTGATATACCCAAAGGATTCGAAAAACTGTCCTTCTTTCCGATAGGTATAACTGGTGAAAATCTGACATTTAGAAATCCCCTAAAAACATCTAAATGGTCTGAATTACTAATAATAACGCCTTTCTTGGACAATACAACACTTAGAAGTATGGAGAGTACTAAACTTTTTTTACTATCCCGGAAAGAAGAGATGGATTCTGTTCCTGCAGAAGTACTTAAAAGATATGAATGTTATCAGTTCTCCCGGATAATCGAGCAGGCTGAATGGCAGGAAGGGTTTAGTGAAGAAGGAGAAGAACCCGCACTTCAAAGTTTACATGCTAAATTGTACATTGGAACAACCAATTCATCGAGTACCTGGTTTTTAGGCTCTGCCAATTGTACGGATCCAGCATTTGGAAGGAACATTGAATTTCTTGTAAAACTTGAAAGCCAGGATCCATCTGTTTCCCGAAAAAACATTCATAAACAGTTGACTGAACACCTGAATGATAATATTCCACTGTTTGAACCATATTCCAGAAGTTTTACAAAAGAAAATAACGAGCAAACAAAATCAAATCAAAAACTTAGAAAACTGAATTATAAATTGTCCAGATTGGATTTTAGGGGTAAAATTGAAAAAAGAGAAACGGCAAAAATGTATGATATTGTTGTTGAAGTTGATACAACAAGTTTAACCATCGAAAATGATTATACCGTTTTGATTAATCCAGTTGCAGAGGAACAACATAAAGGCTTGGAACTGGTACAGGGTAAAATACAAAAGCTGGAGTTCAGAAATGCTTATCCCGAAACAATATTAAGCCCGTTTTTAAAGGTTGAAATTTTTAGTGGAAAAGATTTGCAATCAATTTTCCTGTTAAGGATGAAAATTGAATTGCCTGATTCAAGATTGAATAGAATTTTCACCGCTATCATCAACAGTCGTGATAAATTTTTCAGATACCTGCAGTTTTTACTTACCGGTGAAGAAAATTCAAAAATTGAAATCACACACCAGGAACAGGAACATGGAAAAACTTCAAATGGAGGCTCTGGAACATGGAATGTTTTTGGTGTTCCCATTTATGAAAAGTTACTGTTAGCTGCCAGTAGGTTTCCGGAAAAACTAAAAGTTGTAAATCATCTCATCGTAAGAATAAAAAATGAAACCGGTGAAGACGATGAGCCTATAATTACTCAGGAATTTGAAAGTTTTTGGACCAAATTCATCAATTATTATGAAAGCATACGAGAAGATGGAGAAGGAAATTAGTAACACCTATAAGGGTTTGAAAGATTTCCAAAAAGCAACAGTTGATTATGTGTACGACCAATTATACAATAATGGTCACAATAGAATGCTGATTGCCGATGAAGTTGGTTTGGGAAAAACCATTGTGGCTAAGGGTTTAATTGCTAAAGCTTATGAAAATTGGAGACCGACCAACGAAAATCCTGTATTTAATGTAGTCTACATTTGTTCCAACCTGGCACTTGTGACTCAAAACCTGAAAAAACTTAATTTTACTGGAAACAATAGATATGTAGAAGATAATATTGAACGATTATCATATCTGGCTCTTAAACCAAAGAAAGAAGATGGCCCATTCAGGATAGATTCGCTGACACCAGGAACTTCGTTTCATGAAAAAAGCCACCAAGGAACGGCCAAAGAGAGAGCTATAATTTATACCTTATTAACACATTTTGATGTTTTTGATCGCCGCAAATCGCAATTAACTTGGATTATGAAAGGTAATAATTCAATGGAGACTGCAAATTGGAGAGATGAAATAAACAAATGGTCAAAGGAACGTAAATCTGAAATCAGAGAAAGTTTGTTTTCAAAATTCAGAACAAAACTATTGTATGATTTGATCATTTCAAAAGAAAAAACTCCGAAAATCTTCCAAATACTTGGAGGTCCAGAAAATATGTCCATGTGGGAGGCATTAAAAAATTTATGTGAAATTATTACTGGTCACAATCAACACCAGTTTAATTTCCAAGCTGAGGTCATTCGTATTCTTAGAAGGACTTTATCAGAATTATGTTTGGAATATTTGGGAGCCGATATTTTTATATTAGATGAATTTCAAAGGTATAATAATTTAATTAAAATCGAAGAAGAAGCAGAAAACCCGGCTCTTGAACTTGCCAGGAAAGTTTTCAATATTCCCGGAGCAAAAGTAATTATGCTTTCTGCAACACCATTCAAACCATATACCAATGATTTTGATGAACTGAATGGCGAAGTTCATTATCATGAATTTAAGTCGGTTTTGAAATTTCTTATACCAAATAAATCAGAGGATTTCTGGATACAATTTGAGCAGGACAGGCGACAATTTTTTAATATTCTTAAAAATGCAGACCAGATAAAAGAACATATAGGGCTTGCAAAAGAAACAAAATCAAGGCTTGAAAACATCTATAAAGAAACCATGGTGCGTTCTGAAAGATTGATGGTTGCCAAAGACAGTAATGCTTTGATAAAGAAAATGTTAGAAAATCCTATCACGCTGGAAGAAGATGATATTAGGGATTTCGTCGCTTTAGACAGATTAGTAAATGAACTCAACAAAGTATTGGAATATAATATCCCGGCTCCAATCGAATATGTTAAGTCAACACCTTATGCATTATCATTTTTGGATAATTATCAATTAAAAGAAAAATTACGTCAACAAAAAGACAATCCGGTTTTTCGTAAACTTTTAAAAGAAACTTCAAATGCATGGATTGACCTGGATCGTATAAATTCATATAAGCCCCTGATTACCAGTAGAGGCAAACAAGTTCCAAATGCCAAACTACGGTTATTGATAGAAAAAACATTAATAGAGGCTGAAGGATGGAAATTACTTTGGGTTCCCCCTTCATTAACTTACTATCCGTCAAAAGGAGCTTATAAAAATTCAATCAATTTTTCAAAAACGCTCATTTTCTCTTCCTGGTTGATGGTTCCAAGAATGGTGTCATCACTTGTTTCATTCGAAGCTGAAAGATTATCGGTAGGCAAGTACCTGATGAGCGAGAATAAGGAAAAAAATGAATCAACCAATTATTTCCCCGATTCAGATAGTAAAAGAAGATCACCATACCCTATATTTACCTTTAAAGTAGATAGCGATCAGGAACCTCGACAGATGACCAGTTTTGTACTGATTTATCCTTGCCTTACACTTGCCAGCTTGTATCATCCAAAACAAAATCTAATTGAAAAAAAGTCCTTGCTTCAATTAAGAAAAGATTTAAAAATTCAAATAAAACAGCTTTTTAAAGAATACGGATTAACTCGCATTGGTTCAAGATATGGAGGTGATTTCCAGAAATGGTTTTGGGCGGCTCCAATCCTCCTGGATAAATTTTCGAAAAATAGCCATCAAATACGAAAATGGTTTGAAAGTGGATTTCCTTCAAGTGAACTTACTGTCGATTCAGATGATGATAAAGGAATGGTTAAGGAAAAAAGCGGGAAAAATATGCATTTCAATTATGCCAAAAAGTATTTTGATGCATCAGACTGGTCAGAGCTGTCTTTATTAAATGAAAATCAAATTGATGAACTTTCGAATTACTTAGCTGACTTAACAATTGCAGGCCCTTCAATTTCCGCTTTAAGAGCTTTGAATAATAATTTTAATTATAAAATTATTAGCCTTAGCGCTGCATTTAATATTGCTTCTGCATTTTTAACAATGTTTAATAAGCCCGAAAGTATTGCCATAATCAGACTTGAGCAAGCCGGTAGAGAAAATGTTTACTGGAAGCAGGTCCTTGAATATTGCCTTGATGGAAATATCCAGGCAATGCTGGATGAGTTTATATATTTATTAAAAGATTGTGAAAATTATAATACAGCAGAAGGTGTAAGTGATCAGATAACTGATATTTTAGGTGTAAAAACCAGTGGTATTGTTGTTGACGATATCAAAACTTTCATAAAAGAGAGGGAGCAAAAACCGATCAGAACCCATTATGCCGTTGACTTCGGAACGCAAAAAATACTTACAGCAACAGGCGCAAACCGTCAAATAAATTTAAGACAGACTTTTAATTCTCCTTTTCGCCCCTTTGTTCTGGCAACTACTTCTATAGGCCAGGAAGGTCTGGATTTTCATTTATATTGCAAAAGGATATTCCACTGGAATTTACCGTCGAATCCAATAGATTTTGACCAACGCGAAGGGAGAATAAATCGATACAAAGGTCTTGTAATCAGGCAAAACATAACAGCTAAATACAAAGACCGTATAAGTAATGAAATTGAAAACTCAAGTATTTGGGATTCCCTTTTTAAAGTTGCTTCGAAAAATGAGCTTAATAAGGACAATTGCGAATTGGTTCCATTTTGGCATACGGAAACAGAGCACGATATAAAAATTGAACGCTTTGTCCCTCTTTATCAATTCAGTAGGGACATTGGGAAATATAATAATCTCATAAAAGTATTGACTTTTTACAGGTTGACTTTTGGGCAACCACGTCAGGAGGAACTCATTGAAGCAATTGAAAATAAGAAGCTGGGAGAGGAAGAATTGGCCTTAATAAAGGAGTTGATAATTAACCTGAGTCCAATCAATTTTTAATTTTAGCTATGAAAATAGAATCAAATGAATTAAATGCCTTAACACTAATAGAAAAAGTAATCGACTTTCAGTCAATGACTCCTGATTCCCAGAAATGGGAACTTGAAGATTTTGAGCACAACCCGCCACGCCTGGTAAGACTCAAACAAATTTCTGCATTGCTCCAATTGTATCTTCCTGAAATTTATACAGGAGTTGATTTAAAATTGGATATCTTAAAAATGACAAATGGTGATTTTATCTTTAAAAGAGACTTTCAGGTATATAGAGAAGTCGTTTTAGATATGGAACAACTGACTAAGAGTTCAATGAATTTTCTTGAAGAAATTGATAGATGGGATTCTTCACATTTGCAATTCCATTTTGAACGGTTATTCGATCTAAAAAAACAAATTGAACACCTTAAAAGTTTCAATAGTGACATAATGGAATGCAGCTATCAATACTACTATTCTTACCTTTTAAGTAAAAAAATCATTAAACCAATTGATAGCGGACCAGTGGATGTATTTCTTCAAAAAGTGATAGACCCTGAAGGAAAAGTTTATCTGAAAGAAGAACTCATCCATAATAACAAATACCCGCCTGATGACCTTATAGATATTGACATAGACTGGATGTAGAAAGGATAATGTCAAAAACATAAAAAACGCTTTGGATGTCATACTATGCAAATATTAACATTTACATATCAGGTTGAAGGAAAAGATTCAAACAACGTCTTATCAAACCTTATAAGAGATATTGCAGATGAGTTGGACTTGTGAATCTCAAAAATCGGAATAAATATAAACCTTAAAATCCAGAAAATTGGGAAAATCGAAAATCATAAAACAAATACAAACTACCTGCAAGGGAGTTGAAGTAACAGGGCAAATTGTAAAATACTCAAAATTGCACTTTTCGATAGAAATCCTCCAACCCTATCAGGGAATTAGTGAAGGTATATTTAAACCGGGTGTTCCCGATCAGGTAGCATACATCGGGAGTGAGGAAGGAAACAAAATGGTCATTGCCCAACTTGAGAAAATCTACAATATTTGCCACAGCATGGTTTTAAAATCAAAAGTTTTAAAGCAAGAATTGGAATGGTACGATAAAGAAACCTGCGATATGGTTATTGATATAGAGTCAGCACGCAGAGAACTAATAAAAATTCATAATAAATCAGACCACGCCTCAGCTGCAAGTGAAGATCTTAAAAAATCAGCAGCCTTGCGCAGAGAAATAATGAAAATCAGCAGCATTATATCAGAAAAGGCCAATTCCAGGTTGAGTAAACACATTTATTCCAGTCCGGGTATAACTCCTGAAATCATAGAATTTATGCGCAAACTATAAGTAAAGTGAACAAAATATCGATAACAAAAATAAAAAAGACGAGATAATATAGTTTTACTAATATTAATGTGAATTATAAAAAACGGTCTTTAGTGGGATATTCAACCGGCCAAAGAATGGTATTAAAAGAATAAGCAAAATTTCTCATTATGATGATTTGGAATTTTATAAAATACTGTCATTTTCAGGGTTGGAAAAATGAATATCCAAAGGATATTAAGTTCGGATTCAATGTTGTTTCCGGATGAAAAAAGCTAAAAAAGGCATTCGCCTCACGCTTGAAAACTTTGCAGAGTAAGATAAAGTGGATATTTAATGAGGTCGATTTGGTGAGTAATTCTGTCTAAAAATTTTAAATGTCGCAGAATTGCAATCTAAAATTCAATCACCTTATATTCTGTTACAAAATATTATAAAATTTACCCTTATTATGTTACAAATTACATTTCCTTTTCTGTGGAATGCACTTTTCCTCGACTTATAGCAGAATAAATCAGATAAACCCAAAAATGATTATAGGGTGATTCTTTATTCTTACCCCGAAGGGGTAAAAGCTGAATAATCATGGGCAGCGCCCATGGAATAGAAAGCAAAATCCCACAACCCTGAAAGGGTTGAAGCTTTTTCCTGGCTCCGAATCATTATTAAAACTCACATTTTAGTCATAATACCACAAATTTGCATCTTCACTGTATTTCGTCCAAAGCTCCATTCAGCGCATTTTATATAACTACACTTCCTGTCCACAGGATATATTTGGTAAAAGTATTTACAGCATATTTCTATTAACGCACTTTAATTCAACTCTTAATCAATGACTTATTGGGTTTTGGTTTCAATTAATTTACTCGTTTTGACTTCGGTTTTGTCAATGTTGTTTATTCTAAAGGTCTGCCTTTCTGAGAAATAAATTAATTTTTTACTTTTTTTATCTAAAGTAAAATAAAAGAGATGCATATGGTGTTACTTAATATATAGCATTTATTATCTCAACTAATAGTCCAAACATTTGATTAAACTTCTACCCAAAAAGTAATTATTTTATCAACCGAATTAATTGGTACTATTTTTTTAATCCTTTTATCTATACTATTTATTTTAATTTGAACGAATTAATTCAGTGATTTTTAGTTTTTTAGTATTAATCATGCAGGTACGATTTTATTGGCAAATAGCCATAAAAAATATTTTAGCTGTTAATATTGTTCCAGGCTGTCACTGCTATATTTCTTAATTAATTCTTTTTTGGTGTTTTTTCTAAACGTATTATATATCAATGATTTTCAACTTATAACATAAAAAAAGTGTAATTGTTAATAACCAAAGGTTACCTTTTTATTTTTTTGTCATTAATAATAAAAAATTAAAATATGACCGATCAGGAAATTATTAGTTTAATTAAAAAAAGAAAGCATTCGAAAGCACTCGCTAATCTTTATAAAAACTATCCTTCTGTACAAAAATATGTAATTAATTATGGGGGTACTATTACTGATGCCGAGGATATATTTCAGGATGGATTAATAATTTTGTTAGATAAAACCAACAAAAATAATTTTATACTTCACTCATCACTTGCCACATTTCTTTTTGGCATTTGCAAAAACCTTTGTAGGGAAAAATTCAGAAATTCTAAGAGAACATTGAATGAGGACCATCTTCCGGAAGATAGCGAATTAGAAATTAATGCAGCTGAATTTTACGAAGAAGAAAGAAAATACAATGCCTTAGACAGAATTTTGATTGAAACAGGAAATAAATGCATGGATTTACTAAAAATGTTCTACATCGACAACCTGAGTATGAAAACGATAGCTGTTAAACTTGGATTTAGCAGCGAAACCTCAGCCAAGACCCAAAAATACAAATGTATTGAAAAGGCACGCAATTTAACAACAAGCATTTTAATGGAACAAAAGGAAACTATATCATGAGACCGGAACTTGAGGAAATTCAATACATCGAAGAATATCTGCTTAATAAATTAAGTAAGGAAGAAAAAGAAGCGTTTGAACAAAGGTTGAAAACTGATGCAGTGTTTGCCCAAAAAGTAAAAGTGCAGCGAGTATTAATTCAACGTATTGGACATTTATCCGCAAAACATACAGTTGCTCAGGCCCACAGGAATTATTTAAAAAAACAATCTTTTCCTTACAATCTGCGCAATTCGGGTAAATTTTACAGGTCAATATTTGGTTTCAGCATTATTGTTATCATAGCTTATTTGGTAATTATAAGTGAAGAAAATCTGTTTAACAGCGACAAGGATTCATCAGAACCATTATTGCAACTGCCAATAAAGGGAGTTGATGTGCCGTTTGAATCACAGTTTTTTAATGCTGATTCCGGAGCAGTACTCAATTACAAAACCGGATCGTCTGTTATTATTCCGGCCAGTTCTTTTGTGGACGAAAATGGCAATCCGGTGACAGGAAAAGTAGAATTAAAATTCAGGGAATTTAGGGATGTTGCTGATATTTATCTTGCTGGGATTCCAATGCACTTTGAACAGGAGGGTGAAAACCTGGTATTGGAATCAGCAGCAATGTGCGAAATCAATGCATTTAAAGATGGGAAAGCGCTTAAAATAAAGCAGGGAAAGAAAATTGAAATCATGCAAACCAGCTATACACAAAACAATGACTTTAACCTATACCGTTTTGATAAAAATGAGGGGAAGTGGATTGAAAAAGGGAAGGACACTCCTTTAGATTTAAATACTGAATTAACAGGAAAAACAAATTTTGGTATGGATGAAAAAACAGCATCATTATACAATGAACCAATAAAACCAAAAAATATTGATGAAGCTAAAAATTCAATTAGCGTAAACTTTGAAGAAAGTGAATTTCCGGAACTGGCTATCTACAAAAATGTGGAGTTTGTAATTGATGAAAATGATAAAACATATAATCCTTCTCATGCGGATATAGTTTGGGAAGATGTTTATTTGAAAAAAGGTCCTAATCAGGGTTCCTTTATCATCACCTTTACAAAAGGAACAAAAAAAGTCAGTTATAAGGTTTATCCGGGTTTTAGAGATAAAAATTATGAGAACGCAATGATTGTTTATAATAAAAAGCTAAAAGAATACAACAGCATTAGAGAAGATAGGATACTAAAAGAAAAAATGGAAAGCAGAGAACTTCTTCTAAACAATAGAAAACAGGATTCTATTAATAAACTCATAATTGCCCGGAATGCCAGTATCAATGCTAATAATCAATGGTTAGAAACCAGCGAAGCACATTCATTGTCAGGTAAAGCGCGGGCCATTATCTACTCAAATTTTGTTGAACAGGAAATAAAGGACAAAATTGTTAATGCTGAAAAAAACTTTGAAAATTTGCAGGGTTATAAAAACCTGATTGAAGGAACACTTAAGCAATTAGTTGAAACAGAACAATTATATAGAAAAAGGAGTATTATACTCAGACAAACCTTTGATATTGATCTTCGAACAAGGTTATTGGCAATTGAACCAAAAATTAAGCAGGTTATAGCAAATAAAGAGTTTATTGAAACAGCTTACACAAACTTTCGACAAGATCGATTGAAAAGGCTCGAAGAAAAAGAAAAAGAACAATGGAACAGGCTTGAAACCACCCAGAAAATAATGCGTATTTACAGCATTGACCAAATTGGAATTTGGAATTGTGATCAGCCAATCAGGTATTCGAAAGGCATGACATTGATGGCAAGTTTTAGCCTGAATAATAAACAATTGCCTCTCAATAATATAAATCTTGTAGATAAGGAAATAAGGTCTGTTTTTTCTTTTGAAAAGAAAGATTTTGACCAGTTTAAATGCAATCCTGCTGCAAATAATGTGATATGGACAGTGATTGATGGAAATAAGCTGATTTATTTTAATGAGTTTAATACAATAACTGATGATGCAAATAATAAAGCATACATATTTGAAATGAAGGAAATAAAAGAACCTTTAACAGACTACGAAACAGTTAAAAGAATTATTAATAGTTTGTAATATGAAAAAGATTGATATAACAATTATTACTATCTGTATAATATCATCAGCAATGCTGGCGCAGGAAAAAAAGTCCGCAATCGAAGTTAATAAAAATTGGCTTGGTGCTCAAACCGGGGTTTCTTCTTCATTATATGCATTAAAAACAAAAACCGGTTTGATATTATATAACAACCAGGTTTTTGATGGATACACCATACAGGTTGATAGTATCCTTTCAGTTGAATTTCCTGATATTGAATTATTAAATGGCAATTCATTTGTTTACAGCTGGTTAACAGATAGGAAAATAAAAGAAAAAGGAGATACCCCTAAACAAATACTTGAGAAATATATGCTTGATGGGTGGCAATACGTTAAAACGCACACCCGGTATGGACATAAAATTAAAAGAAATAATCGATTTATTCCTTTATCAATAGATACCTTCCAACAAAAAGTTGATTCTGTAAACTTTTGGCATTACGATATCTATAATTTTCAAGGTGAAACACCTGATAAACATAAAACAGTTTTTTATATGGATGGATATTTTTATAATTACTTTATCCGGTTTACTTATTATTCAAAAAGCGGCCTGGAGGAAGAGGCTGAAAAGGATTTGATACGTCTGTTTAAAAACATAAGGTTTTATACAGGTGAAATTGACATAGAAAAATTAAAAGAAGCCATTAGGTCCGGGAAATACTCTTATGATTAAACATTTGATTGACAATTCACCAATTTATTTATAAACTATTTCCTTTTAAAACTACTAAAATAGATACGTATGAATAAATTATTATGCCTGTTCTTTTTATTGCCTGCGATGGTCTCCTATTCTCAAACTACAGATAAATATTTTGACCTGGGGGTATCTGAAATAAAGTCCGGCAACTACGAAAAATCAATTGAGTATTTTAATGCAGTAATTCGTTATGAGCCAAAAAACACTGAGGCTCTGATGTACAGAGGTTTTGCGAAAAGCCAGCTTAAAAATTACAATGAAGCTATTTCAGATTTCAACAGCTTAATAGAAATAGAACCTGGCCGGTCTTCGGCTTATGACAATAGAGGTTTATGCAAGAAAAATAAAGGGGATTATACAGGTGCACTGGAGGATTATTCTAAGGCAATTGAACTGGAACCTGAAAATGCAAATCCTTATCACAACAGGGCAGTTGTAGAATATTATTTTCTGCAGGATACCATTGGAGCTTGCTATGACTGGCGGTCATCGGCAAATTTGGGATACCAAAAAGCCGGGAATTATTTTTTTGAAAATTGTTACGGACGTAAAGATATAAAAACCAAATATAAAGACACGGATGTTGAAATTAAACGGCGTAATCAATATTATGCGCAGAGAATGACCGAAGATAAATTCCGGAATTTTGTTCAATCATTGAACATTGAATTTACAGTACCAGAAGGTTTTAAAAAAATAGAAGTAATTCCAAATTGCAATATGCCTTATCTTTTTTCTTTAAAACATAAGATTGCTGATTTTGAAATCCGGTTTTATATTGAATCATATGCTAAAATGCAGGAAGAAATGAAACAGATGAAGGCAATTACCGATAAAAATTGGTTTAACAAGATATTCGAAAGCTCTTTTACCATGGCTCTTTCAAATATTTCGCAAGGAGTTGTTCCTAAAATTAGCCAGTTTAATCCTAAAGATGTAAATGACGAATTTAATGCTGATGCAGGTTTGTTTTCTTCCCTTTATCCGGATTCGGAGTACGCTAATAATTATGGATATTGTTTTCTTATGATGTTGCACAAAGATAATGTTGCTAATATTTATGTGAGTTTCCTGGGAAATGATCTCGAAAAATTCAATGACTATCTGACATCCGGATTTTATGTATTGAAATTTAAGAAATAATTGATTACAAATCCCTTTAAAAAATTAATTGAAAAGCAATGGAGAAGCAATTTTTTAGATTCATCATACAGTTTGTCTTAGAACAACTAATCCATGCGCCATAGCTGGCAAGGGTTTATAAACCATTCCATAAATTAACTGCTTATACCCTTTTGTATGAGCAATTTAGAATTTCACAGATTATGAAAAATTATACTCAGATTTTTTTCTACCTGGAAAAACAGACATATTCATTTAAGGTTATATACTAAATGCCTTAGCAATTCACTACCAAAAAAATATAGGATTTGACTAAACCTTTACCCATAAATATTTTGTAATTCATGCAGATTCAATTATTACCTGTTTCATTTTCAATTCACGCAAGGCATTTGCATGCCTGAAATGCCTTGCTTTTAAAAATAATTATAAACTATTTATAAACTGGCCTATCGAAGCATTTCTACATTTTTATAAATTATTGTTTAATCAGATAAAATTTACAAAAATGAAATTAATTCATCTTAAAAATGCCATTGGCGCAGTAATTATTAAAATAACCAGCATAGCGTTAATTATCCTCCTGTTAACTATATGGCCATGCAGTTCAGTTTTTTCACAAACTGAATTTCAGGAAGCAAAAAAAATGGCCAGACGTGGCGATGTCTCTGCCCAATATCAACTGGCAACTATGTACTATTTTGGTAATCAAATACCGGTTAACAAAAAAGAGGCATTTAAATGGTTTAAAAAATGCGCTCACCAGGGATTACCTGCGGCACAATACTTTTTGGCCTTTATGTATAGTAAAGACGAAAAAATAAAACGGGACCGCCTACTTGCATTGTACTGGTGCATGAAAGGAGCAGAACAAGGCTATCCGGACGCACAGGGCTTGTTGGGCTATATGTATCTAAATGGTATAGGAACCAATATTGATTTTGAAAAAGCCTTTTATTGGACTCAAAAAGCTGCCCATCAAAATAAAGCTGAAGCCCAGGCTTACCTTGGCCAAATGTATTTAAATGGCACCGGAACTCCTGCTGACAGCGTCATGGCATTCTTCTGGCATCAGAAAGCGGCTATGGAAAACGTTATTTTTTCGCAAGGACAAATAGCCAATATGTATTACTATGGTATTGGCGTAGAACCTAATCAGGAAGAAGCTTTCCACTGGTGTTTAAAAGCCGCTAAACAAGGTGATGCCCTATCACAATATTCTCTATCCTTAAAGTACCTGAATGGCAGAGGAACAGTACCTGACACTTTAAAAGCTTTATATTGGTGTAAACAAAGCGCAGAAAATGGAAATGCCGAAGCGCAGGGATGGCTTGCTTATATGTATATGATGGGATATGGTATTGAAGCCAATATCCAACAAGCCTTTTATTGGTACAAAAAAGCAGCTGAAAATGGTAATCCCTATTCACAAGCCATTATTGGTCAATTGTATTTTTATGGTGAGGGAACTGCACCCGATACAGTTCAAGCTTTACACTGGTTAAAAATAAGTGCAGAAAATGGTGATTACAGATCACAATTTTTCCTCGGCAATTTATATTATGATGGAACAGGTGTGGAAAAGGATAAAAAGCAAGCTTTTACCTGGTACGAAAAATCCGCCTTGCAAGGCTATATTTCAGCACAAAGAATGTTAGGTAAAATATTTTACAATGGCGAAGGTGTTAATAAGGATTTAAATCTGGCCATTTACTGGTATAAAAAAGCTGCTGAACAGAATGACATGGAAGCACAAAGACAGCTTGGCCTAATTTACGATTATGATTTTGGAGCAGGCGATAGTGTAAGTTTGGCCTTTTACTGGTACAAAAAGGCTGCTGAACAGGATGATGTTACCGCACAGACTAAACTTGCCGATATGTTATATTTTGGTAGGGGCACAGATATCAATATCTACAAGGCATTTTACTGGTACAGAAATACTGCCGAACAAGATGAACCAATTGGAAAAATAAGGTTAGGATTAATGTACCTGGATGGCAATGTAATACCTGCCGATACAACCGAGGCTACTTATTGGTTCCAAAAAGCAGGTTTTATGGATATTGAAATGGTAAAAAAACTTGACCGTTCAAATGAAAATACAGTATGGAACCTGCTAAGTGGCCCTTATAGTGTAGAATCCCTGATTGACCTTGAATGGGACAATTATAACAAAGAATACCTGAAAGCAGATACAATAACCGGTGAATCAAAACTATATTTTACAAAAACAAGGGTGTTTTTAAAACGTGGCGATGCTGAATGGCGTCAGAACAGATGGGTTTTTCTTGGTTTCAATGCAACCGACAACCATTATTATTTTTTCGATGAAAGGGAACAACTCATAAAAATCAATAAGGAATTAACAACCCTGGACTATTTTTACGATTATCATGACGGGATTTATAAGTTTTGTGCAGTTTATAAGGAGTTGGAGAAGGATGGGGAGGTGACTGTGAAGTTAGAAGAATAATAAAATATTTGATAATTTGGAACAAAATGGCTAAAATTACATAATATAAAACTGTTAATCTGATATTCCTCAAAATTTTGAATATGGATATTGTATCCATTATTTTTAACGAAACTGGATTGGAAATGATTATGAATTGATTGTAAAATAATCCCCATATAGTAAGATCTTAAGAATGATGTCAAAACAATTGGATATTTTTTATTATTGAAGCTGAAAAAATAATATTAAACATAAATGGACTTAATCCTAAATAACCCTTATAGAATAATAGGTTTGCTTGTTGGCGCATCAGCAAGAGAGCAACAGCGTCAGTTAAATAGACTTAAAAAATTAATTGAAGCTGAACAAAACCCTGAGGAAGACTTTAGTTTCCCTAACCTGGGACACTTGCCCAGAACAATTGAAAACATAGAACATGCAGCGGCAAAACTGAACCTTGATAATGATAAGATGAATGCTGCATTGTTTTGGTTTTATAATGGTAACGAAATAACTGATGAGCCTGCATTTGAATTTTTAAAAGAAGGTAACCTGACCCAATGCTTCAATATTTGGAGTAAATTAACCGCATCTGGCGAAGTTACTCAAAAAAACGCTTCTGCATTTCACAATTTATCTCTTTTGTACCTTAGCGGTATTGTAAATGGTATGAATTCTCCTGAATTTATTTATGAAAAGGGACTGTCGCTGAAAATAAAATTTCTGGAAAGCGATTTTGTAAAGGATTTTAAAGCTAAAGCCACAGATGAAAATTACCAGCCTACAAAAAAGGAGCTTCAACTAATGTTTCTAAAGCAGGTTCAACCAGAATTAGAAAAAAGCGATGGTATTTCTTCAATTATATTTCTTGACATAATTACAAAACAAGAATTTTCAGCTAAAGGAGATTATCTGAAAGCTTATGTTAATAAACCAATTGAACAGATTGAAAAGAAAATTCAAGAAACAAAAGAAAAACGCAAAGCGAATAAAAGTGTTGCTTATAATGCTGGAAAAATTTTGTCCGAGCAAACACTTGAAAACTTAATGCAGCTCAAATCCATTTTAGGAATTTCAAATCTAAAATACTCATCTATTTCTGATAAAGTTTCTGATGAAATTCTTCAATGCGGTATAGATTACTTTTTGTTCTACAGGGATTCAAACACAGACCCAGGAAGTGCATCTATGGATTTATTCAAAAAGGCAAAACTTCTTGCCGTTGGGAATATCGCTAAACAAAGATGTCAGGAAAACACCCAGAACTTGCAGGAATGGATCAATGATAAACCCGAAAGGGAGAGGCAAAAAAGAATAGAAGTGGATTTGAAATTTATTGCTACCAAGCTTGAAAATTTTCAAAATCTTGATGATACTATTGAGAATGCAAAAGATTTAGTGGATACTTGCAAACCAAGACTTGCTAAAATTAAATCCGAATTAGGGACAACGGATGACTTTTATTTACAAATTAGTAGTGCTATTGTAAATAATGCACAAGGCATGCTTGTGGCTGCTGTCAATAAAGCGCAAGAAGGTTTTAAAAACTATAATTCATCTAATTATGGAATATCCAAAGTTTCCCTTGATTCAAAAGGCAATTTTTTTCAATTTGAGTTCCAAAAACCTATTTCAATTTATGAACTTTCAGCTATTGTTAATTTAGCATATGATGTAACCACTTCTATGCAATCAATGGATATGGTCCCCAATTTAAGACAATCATTCCAAACAAACAGGGTGGCATTGGGAAATATTAGAAGTCAAATCAATTTGGTAACAAGGCCAACAACTTCTCAGCCTACTTCAGGCAGTTCAAGTGGAAACAGTGGCTGTTACATTGCAACCATGGCCTATGGAGATTATGATCATCCCCAGGTAATGATATTAAGACAATTCAGAGATGAAGTTTTAGATAAATCAGCTTTTGGGAAATGGTTTATTAAAACTTACTATTACTATTCTCCAAAAATTGTAGAAAAACTAAAAGACAGAAAAGCAACAAACAAAATTATCCGCAAATTGTTGAACTTATTTATTAAACTAATTAAGTGATGAAAGAACAAATAATATTAATAACACTTCTACTTTTTTCGGTTGGCGCTTTTGCACAAGTAACGCATGAAGATCTGGACAAAGAAATAAAGCCTCTTACAGAAAAAGTTAGAATGCTTCAGGTCGAAAATAATAAACTGAAATCTGAAATTGGAGTTTTAAATTCAAAACTTTCAGTTGCAAACCTGCGTATTGACAGTTTAAGAAAACAAACTGAAACCAACAGCAAGGCAATTAACCAAACCAGCCAGGATCTTGGGTTGAAAATCTCTACTACCGAAACAAATGCGAATCAAAAAATCTCTGCGGTTGATGAATCTTTAAGTAAAAATTCTCTTTACGGAATAATCGGTGTGCTTTTAGCAATATTGCTTTCAGTGCTTTTGTATTGGTTATTGAGCAGGAGGCAACAAACCGACAAAACAGATTTTATTGACCAGTTGAGTAAAACCAAATCTTCCATTGAAGAAAGTCTGGTTAAAGAATTTGGTAAACAAACCAAGTTAATGGATTCGCAACTGCATTTAATTGAACAACAAAAAACAACATTACAAGTTACACCAAACGCAGAGCCTGACCATTCTTTGGCTTTGAAAGTGGCAAGTGAAATCAATCTAATTGAAAAAAACATCAATTTGATGGATTCAAAAACAAAAGGATTGAAGCAGTTACAAGCATCGGTTGGAAAACTGAAAGACAACCTTTTAGCTAACGGATATGAAATGCCTGAACTTTTAGGCAAACAGTTTCATCAAGGAATGAAAGTAATTGTAACAAGTTCAATTCCAGACGAAAATCTTGAAAAAGGTTCAGAGATTATTTCAAAAATCCTGATACCACAAGTAAACTATAACGACAAAATGATTCAAACAGCCCAAATAGAAGTATCTGTTGGATACTAAACAATAAAACAATTTCAAAGTATGAGAAATAAAATTGACTACGGGATTGACTTAGGAACAACTAATTCAGCAGTTGCAAGAATGGAAAACGGAGTTCCGACCATTAAAAAATCGGACACCTTAAAAGATACAGTGCCCTCTTGTATTCACTTTAATAAACGGCAAGACATTCTTGTGGGTGATACAGCTTTTAATGTAATGAAGAACGACAATACAAGAGCATTAAAATCATTTGAAAAAGGAAAAACCAACACCTTTATAGAGTTCAAACGGACAATGGGAACAAAGCATTCCTATGACTGTTCCAATATGAGTAAGAGTTTTTCATCCGAAGAATTGTCTTCTGAAATTCTAAAAAAATTAAAATCGTTTATTCAAGATGAAAATATTTCCTCAATAGTAATTACAGTTCCTGCTAAATTTTTGAATCCACAAAACGAGGCTACAATGCAAGCTGCAAAACTTGCAGGGTTTAAACATATTGAACTATTACAAGAACCAGTAGCTGCCGCCACTGCTTATGGTCTTGGTTCAAAAAGCAAAGACGGCTTTTGGTTGGTGTTCGATTTTGGTGGAGGTACATTTGATGCCGCTTTGATTAAAGCAGAAGAAGGAATTTTAGCTGTGAAAGATACGGATGGCGACAACTGGCTTGGCGGCAAAAATATAGATGATGCAATAGTTGACCAAATTATCATTCCAATTCTTCAACAGAACTATGCTATTGATAGTGTTTTGCAAGATGCAGACAAAAAGCAAATTTTAAGAGATGCTTTAAAATTCTATGCAGAAGAAATTAAAATAGAGATGTCAACCAAAGCATCGGTCAATTATGTTATTCCATTAGGCTCGCTAAAGATGGAAGATGAAAATGGTATTAATTTAGAAGACGAAGAGATTGAAATAGTATCATCAGCTCTTGAATTTGAAAATGTAGTTGCTCCTATTTTTCAGAAAGCAATTGACATTACTAAAGAATTAATGAAACGTAACAATTTAAAAGGTTCTGACCTTGGAGCATTGATTTTGGTTGGTGGTCCGACTTATTCGCCAATCTTACGAAGAATGCTTAAAGAGCAAGTCACAGATAAAGTTGATACTTCGGTTGACCCAATGACTGTAGTTGCCAAAGGTGCTGCATTGTTTGCCTCTACAATTTCAGTATCAGACGAAATAAAAGAAACCACCAGGGATAAGACGAAACTTCAACTTGATATTAAATATGAAGCAGCCACTGTTGAATTAGATGAAATGGTGAACTTGAAAGTGCTAAAAGAAAAGACAACAGGCACTTTCCCTGCAAAAATTTATGCAGATGTAGTTCGTTTTGATGGTGCTTGGTCAAGTGGTAAAAAACTAATTGGCGAAAAAGCCACCATTGTTGATGTGCTTTTGGTTGAAGGTCGTTCAAACTCCTTTGAAATAAATGTTTATGATGACGCAGGTAATAAATTAGAGTGTCAACCGCACCAATTTAGTATTTTGCAAGGTATTGGCGGTCTTGATGGGATGCAGGTTCTACCTTATCATATTGGTATTGGTAAATGGTTTCAGACCGAAGAAAAGGATTTATTTAAACCAGTTAAAGGTTTGGAAAAAAATAAAAAAGTGCCAGCAACTGGTGCTGAAAATGGTTTAAAAACTCGAAGAACCATTAGGCCTGGAGTTGCAACAGATATTATAAGAATACCAATTTATGAAGGGGATTATAATGCAGAAGGAACTAATCCACTTTTGAATCACAAGGTAAATGAAGTGATAATTACAGGAGAATCTTTACCTGCTCTATTACCGGAAGGAAGTGATGTTGATATTACAATTAAAATTGATAGGTCCAGAATAATGAAGTTCTCTGCTTATTTCCCGTTTTTAAATCATACTGAAGAATTAGAAATTGAGATAAACCAGCCAGAACCACCAACAGAAGAAATGCTATCCAAAGAAATTTTAAAAGCAAAACGCACAGCACAAAAAGTAAACGCTAATGAAGTTTCAGAAAAATTAGAAACTCTTGAAAAACAATTTGAAAATGAAAAAGGAAGCGCCGATGGTAAAATGAAAATTCTTGACGGCTTGCGTAAAGAACTCTTAAAACTTGATAATGCTGAAAAAGTCGCAGAATGGCCAAAAGTTGAACAAGATCTCAAAGATGCTTTTTATGAATTGGAATCTTTAATCCAGAAAATCAAAGAAAATAATGATGAAGAAGAGCTTAATATGGACAAGATTGAAGCAGAAATTGAGGAGAACCGGAACGCCATTGAAAAATTAGTGACCCAACAACCTACAGATAAATGTAAAATTGGTAAAGATCTTATTGGTAAAATGAGTGCGATTAGAACTATTTTGCTAATACACTTAATCCCAGAAAAATTCATCCAAGATTTTAACAGACAATATAATAACATACACTGGTTAAATCCAACAAAAGCAAAAATGTTGATTAATCAAGGTATACAAATTGCCAATACGAATTATGATACAGAACAGTTAGTTGCAATCGTCTTTGCTATCTACCAAGAGATGAAAGAACCCAATGAATTTAAAGAGACTTTAGGCTAATGAAAGATTATAAGGGCATACTACCCAAGAACTTTTCAGTTGATGAGAGGTATTCTGTTATGCTTTTTATTAAACAGGGTAATAATGCGGAAACTTACAGGGTAAAAGGGAAAGATGGCAAGTTGTATTTCCTTAAACTGTTCAAATTATCAAAACTTCACCGAACAGCTTTCGACAGTGATAACAACCTGCTTGAAATTGAATTTTTGAAATCAATCAGGCATCCAAACATTGTTTCATACAAAGACAGTGGTGAGCTAATTTTTGAAGGCAGGAAGTTTGGTTTCTTGGTACTTAACTTCATAGCAGGTGAAACTTTGGCTGAGAAAATTAGCCGTGAAAAAATTGAATCTATTTACGATTTGAAGCAAATTATTTCAGGTGTTCTGAATGGATTGAATTACTTACATGGCTTGCCTAATCCCATAGTTCACAACGAAATTTCCCCGCAAAACATAATGCTGGATTTGTCAGCCAAAATTCCGCAAGCAAAAATAATTGATTTTGGGTATGCCCGTTCATTTCATCAATCTTCAAAGGTTTATAATAAAGAAGGTTTGAATTTGAATTATGTGGCTACTGAATGCTTCAATAACTATTTTTTACCTCAATCTGATTTGTTTTCAGTTGGTGCTGTAATGTATCATTTGCTTTTCGGTTTGCCACCCTGGTTTAAAGATATTTCAAAATTTATGGCTGATAGGAAAAAGGCCGAAGATCTGATTATTTTAGAACGTAAAAAGTCACTTCCATTTCCAAATATTTCACGTAAGATAGTTGACTTTGATGAATCTGTAGTAAAAGTTTTAAAAAAAGCATTGCAACATGTTCCTGAAAGCCGTTTTCAATCTGCAACCGAATTTATACGGGCTTTAAATGGGGAAATTGAAATTGAAGATGTTGATACTGTTCAAAAAGTAAAATCAGTTGAAAAGGACGAAAAGAAAATAAATTCTCAAAAAGCCAAAGGAAAAGGATTTGATGCCATTGCAGGAATGAAAGAATTAAAAGCACAATTGCAGTTAGATGTAATAGATGCTTTGAATAAACCCGAAGAATATGCAAAATATGGCATTACTATCCCTAACGGGATGCTATTATTTGGCCCACCCGGCTGCGGAAAAACATTTTTTGCCAAACACTTTGCCGAAGAGGTAGGTTTCAATTTTATGTTTGTAACTCCTTCAACTTTGAAAAGCAGGTTTGTCAACGCCACACAAGAGAACATCGCGAAAATGTTTATTGAAGCAGAAAAAAATGCGCCAACAATCATTTTTATTGACGAAATAAATGAACTTTTGCCAAATCGTGAAAGTAATGCACACGAGATGTCTAAAAGTGCAGTAAATGAAATGTTGGCTCAAATGGACAGAACTGGAGAAAAAGGAATTTTCATAATCGGCGCAACAAACTATCCTGAGATGATTGATCCGGCAATTCTCAGAGCAGGTCGTTTGGATAAGAAATTCTATTTGCCGCCACCCGACTTTGAAGCCCGAAAAGCAATGTTTGAAATGTACTTGAAAAACAGACCGCTTGACTTTGGTATGGACTATGACAAGCTTGCAGAATTGACGGAAAACTATGTTTCATCCGATATTGAATTCTTAGTAAACGAAGCATCAAGATTCGCATTGAAAGAAAAGTCAAGAATTTCAATGAGAATATTGGAATACATAATAAAAAATACTAAACCTTCGGTACCACTTCATGAGTTACAGAAATTTGAAAGGATTAGTGCAAAAATTATTAAAGAGAAAAATGAAAAAAATAATGACCGAAATATAATCGGTTTTAAACCTTAATACACTAAAAATGGAAACAATTTCATTTGACAAACTTTTGCTTAAAACAGCTTTTTGCTGTATGGCATCTGACGGAAAAATCGATAAAAGAGAAATTGCACTTATTAAGTCAATGTGTGAGAGCTCTCCCTTATTTAAAAACTTTAATTTTGAAGAAGAAATAAATGGGCTGGTTATAAAACTAAATACCAGAGGCAAAGAATTTATAAGTTATTATTTTGATTTACTTAAAAAGGCTTCTTTGACAGAAAATGAAGAATTGACTTTAATTGATTTTGCTATTAAGACTATTTTGGCAGATGATCAAATTGAATATTCAGAAATAAAATTTTTTAAGGTAATTAGGCACAATTTGAAAATAAGTAATGAAAAAATATTAGAGGTTTATCCTGACATAGAACAGTTTTTAGAAGAGGATATTATAACAGAATCTTTTCTTGATAAAATCATTAACCAATATATGGAAATTGCTGATTTGCCAAAATTTGAACTGATTTCAAAACTTGATATTGGATCGTTGGAAAGTTTTCCTGATGATAAGGTGAAATAATTCATTTATTTTGCATGAAGACGATTATTGAATTTCAAGATAATGTTGAACTAACAGTTTTTTATTAAGGCAAATAAAATATTTGGAATACCAGCAAATATAATAAAGTGTATTATTAGAGGTAACCACTCATCTGTTATTCTTAAAATCCTTGAACTATTTTAAGGCAAAATAGGATTAATACTTCCTTCCTGCTCCTTCGGCTACTATCATCAAAAAAAAGATAGTATTTTCATAATATGCTCTGCTCACAATAAACTGGTGCAGGATGAGGAGGTGAAGCCAGATTAGATAGGACAAAAAAATCCACTTATTGCACAAGCTGCCATAACCTGTGCCAACGCTGTATCGATAATGAGCCATAAAATTGTATGACATTTTACCATTAGCACTAAATATGCTTTATTTTATGGTTCAAGTTTCAGAACCTGGTCCAGGTAAACTACAATTATAATAAGAACTGTTTGTTAATTTCCATAGTCCAGTAAAATACACATAATCATCACATTTGGATATTGATTAAAAACAATTAACACTAAGTAATGCAAAATAGACAATGTGTACGGCCTTTCATTGATTCGATAGCAATTGAAAAGAATTATTTATAATTGTTTGGTAAAAGTTTGATTTATTTGACCAATGCACACTCATTTAAAAAAATTTCGAAAATAATCGTAAATTTATCTCAACAAATTGGAATAGCTTTTAAAATAAGGGAAAGTATTATAAAAGGTAAAATTAAAACTGTCCCCTAAACTGTCCCTAAAAAAGAAAAATCCCGCTGAAATCTCCTGATTTACAGCGGGATAGAAAACTTAACTGTAGCCCCACCAGGAATCGAACCTGGATTTAAGGTTTAGGAAACCTCCGTTCTATCCATTGAACTATGAGGCCAATTAAAAGAAATACATTTTAAGAACCTCTGAACATGAATTGAAAAATTCTTTTCATGAACCGTCTTGCCGTCAGGCAAAACTATGAGGCCAATTAAATAAAAAAAACTTCACTTACCTCTGAACATGAATTGAAAAATTCTTTTCATGAACCGTCTTGCCGCCAGGCAAAACTATGAGGCTATTTAATTTCGGGCAACAAAAGTATAAAGTTTATAGCGGATAAGCAAAAAATTTACGAATTATCTCTTTGTTATTACAAATCAATGAATTACAATCAATACATAAAATCAGTATCTTTTTTTGGTGTTTTATTTTTCATCATCGAAAAATTATCCCTTTTCCCACATCCAAAATAGATATTAAGCCCGATTTGAGCCCGCACTGACTTGGCTTCCTTTGGATTAAAAGCCACATTTACATTATCGGATATAAAATAAAGCTGGAAACCGCCTAACCTTACAGCCATTCCAAGACCAATATTTCTGTATTCTTTATTCATGTAAGAGTAAGAAAGCGAAGCCCCAAACCACTTTATCGGTTTAAAATTTGCTGAAAAAGTAGCAGATTCGTGTACCCCATTGTCAAAAAAATAGGTTCTTGACAAAATGCCTATATTCATGAAATTGCCGATATCGTAGGTTGCACCAAGATAAATGTTGGTGTTCAGCATGTTTGTATATTTTGAGGCTGCTTCTGAAAAATTAATAAAGTCAGCCAGGGAGTCTGCAAGTTGCTCTAGTTCATTGTAATCCGATTCAGAAAAAACTGAATCGAGGGCCAATCCACTGAACTCAAAAGTCCCTTTTTGGGTAAGGCTTTTAGCGTTTCCCTTCCAGTTTATGAACCCCAAATCAGTTACACTTCCGTAGAGCCTGAATTTGTCATTGAGCTGGTAAATTGCCCCGAAATCTATGGCCATGCCCAGGTTTTTGGCCGATAGTATCTGGGAAACCTTAAAAACACTATCAGGATTAATGTTTGAGATATTTCCCTGATCATCAAACTCATAACTAAAAGGCCCGGCCATATTTATTTTTAAATCAGTTTCCAGGCGCATGGCATAGTTATCTTCGGCTTCGGCTGTATAAAGCTTAACAGATGAACCGGGAGATTGAACATTCAGGTTCCCGGAAAGGATTTTGAATTTTCCACCAATGGTGAGCCTGTGCAATATTTTTTTTGACAGGCCAAAAGAGATTTCGTTATAATTTATGGCGCTCGGACCAATGTTTTCCATGGTAATGGGGTTATTTTCGCCAATGTAATTTGCATTTCCATCAATAAGTTTTATCAAATCGGCAGGATACGAAAGTCTTATCCTGGTCTTGTTTGAAACATCGAAAGTAAAATACGCATTTTTTACCCAAAAGCCCAGGCCAAATATTGGAACCTGCGTGCCGGCCAAAAAATAATTGGTGGTACTTAGTTGTGCTTTTACCTTATTAATGTCAATGATAAGAGAATCAAGCCTTATGCCTTCGCCATTGTGCAGTAAGTCGTTGTAATCGAAAGCTGAATTTGCACCTTCAACAAATACACCCGAAAGTGCCGGTAAACCCCAAAAACCATTGCATGAATTCTGGTAGGCCGGATTCAGGTAATTGGTTTGGTGAACCATGTCCATAAAATATAGCGTGTTCGACTGAGAATATAACAGGTTGGCAGTCAGAATAAATGCGATTAAGATGGAGATTGGTTTTGGCAGTTTATGATCCATTTTTTTAATAAATTAGGTTTAAAATAAATTTAAAAATAGAATTTCCGGGTCACAGGTTCTAAATTTTAATGTTTAGTTTTACCAAAGCGCCTAATTTTAAACCAAGAGTATAGGTAGAATAAATTTTAACATTTTCGTCTAAATCTGCGTTTGCTGTTTTAAACCAGGCATATAAAATAATAAATTCCGATTGCAGAATGTTGATTTTCTTTTCGCCTTCAATTTTTATGATATTTGTGGTTTTGGTGCTTTCGGTAACAAGTCCGTTTTCCACCACACCTGAACCAATAAAAATTCCTGTATTGCTCAATGAATCAGTAATAATATAGTTCTCATCGGTAAAATAGAGTTGTAATTCAAGATCCATTGGATAGCCATTATCGCAAATTACATTAAGCTGCAGCGAACTGATTTTGGAAGTGTCATCGCCAACCTGGTCGCCAAGTTTAAATTCAAGTGTGTCGTGCATAACCAAATCACTTACCCTTAAATCCAGCGGCACATTTATTTTTAATTTAACACTGTCTGCACTTCCGGGATCTATTGTAAAAGGGCCACCCGGAATTGTTTCGAAATCGCCTGCAAAGGTAACATGATGCGGAAGGCTTGAAATTACGCTGTCGATATTCGAATTGGTTTTATTAAACTCAATTTCGGTTATGGCCATAACAGCCGGGCTAACCGGAAGATCTACATTAATCCAGTTGTTAACAACAGGCCCTGTTACTGGTATCCCGGGTGAACTTTCTGTTTTGTAGTAATAAAAATCCCTAAACCTGAACCTTGTGGCAACATTCCAGTAATTTAGAATAGAAAATGTCATTTTAGGATCTTTCAGGTAAACTTCGCCCAGGTTATCGAATTTATCAAAACCAAAATTTACGGTTTGTGTATTTAGAACATCCGCATAATAAGGTAAATCGGTTCCACTGAAATTGCCGTTAAAAAAGTCGGAGGCGGGATAGGCTTGTAAATCATATTGATAAATGATACTAACAAAATTATTCTGGTCAATAGAAAGGTATTTTTCAAGATCGGTTTGCGTAGAAAGCAATTCATCAACGGTGAAGGAAGCATCAACAAGGGGAATAGCCCACTCGCTGCTTTGATCAATGGAAGTAGAAAGATTATCGGTTGAAAAATCAAACTTATCAAGGCAAGAATTTAAAACAATAACTATCAGGAAAAACAAGATTGTAAGAATGGATTTTTTCATAACCTGCTTTTTTAGGAAAACAAAGATTAAAATTACATTACAAAGATAAACAGAGAATTGCAGAAAGATCTGCAATTCTCAAAATACCTTGCTTCAAAATCAAACAAATTTTACTTCTTTACAGACAAAAAAATGACTTTGGAGGTTGTCTGGCATTTATGGCAAAGTAAAAATTTTTATGATTGGATAAAGATTTGTATTTTTAAACAATTTGAAAGTTATTTGCAGCTTGATACTTTAAGCCATAGGCCGTTTAAATGTTTAATCAGGGTTTATAAATCCTGGTGCAGGAATTTTTAACTGTTTGATTTTTTGAAAATAAATTATAAATGAATAAATCCGTACTATATCGTTCAGTGTCAATAAAATCGAAGGTTTTAATCCTGATTTCGGTTATTTTGCTCCTAAGTTTTACAGGCATCAGTCTTTCAAATTATTTTACCTCGCAGAAGGCAGCCATTGAGCGCATAACATCAAGGGAATTGCCGGTTTATATCGATAATATTTACAATTCAATACAACTAAATATTTGGAAAAACATTATGGTTGGCAATGTAATGAGCCACAATAATTTTCTTATAAACTGGATTAAAACCAGTGAAGATACCCTTCAAAAAGAAGAAATAATTCAATTCCTCAGTTTATTGAATAAAAACTACGGTATATCAGTGAACCTGGTTACCGACAAAAATCTACATTATTATTCAAACCAGGGACATAGTTATAAACTGAAAGAAGAAACAGATTCATGGTATTTTAATTTCAGAAAATCGCCGGATAATATGGCTTTTAACATTAATTATACAAGAACCGATAAAATTCTAAAACTTTGGATAAATAACAAAATACTGGATGAATCAGGTAATTATATGGGTGTTTTTGGCATTGGGCAGGATTTATCGGAAGTGGTAAAATTTATTTTGTCGAAACAATTTGGGGAGAAAGGTAATATTATGATGGTGGACCAAAATGGTTCGGTAAAAATTCATAAAAATCCTGATTTAATTGACATCAACAACCAGGGCGAAAAGGAGAAAACCATTTACGCTTTTCAGGGAATAGGTTCAGTGGCTGATAGTCTGCTTAAAAATCCGGATAAACCAATTGTATATAAAAACGAAAAAGATGAGAAATATATAGCCATTGCCAGGTTTATTCCTGAATTCAGGTGGTATTTGATTGTTGAAGTTTCAAAATCGGAAATTACAAAACAACAAAGAGAATCGTTTATCAGAAATGTTTTGATAGGCTTGATAATTACTTTATTGGTTATAATGGTTTCGATAATATTAATCAATAAAAATTTAATCAGGCCCATAAAAGGGATAATAAGCATAATTGGAAATTTTTCAAACGGCCAATTAAACTTTGAAATAAAAACCGGCAGTGCAGACGAATTCGGACAAATTCTTAATGCCCTTAACCAGCTGAAAATGAGCATTACCGGAATTGCTGCTGACATAACTACGGTTGCAGAAAATCTGGTAAATGCAAGTATGGAGATTAGTGTAAGATCGAAAGAATTAGCCGGAGGAGCGGGCCTACAGGCTTCAAATATTGAAGAAGTTTCTGCCTCTATGGAAGAAATGGTAGGAAATATTCAACAAAATTCTGAAAATGCCAAAGAAACCGAAAAAATTGCTGTTACCTCCACGGAGAATATTTCGTATTTAAATCAATCTTCATTGAACAGTCTTGATAAGGTAAAACAAATTGCCAATAAAATAAACATCATAAACGATATAGCATTTCAAACCAACCTGCTTGCCCTGAATGCTGCCGTGGAAGCTGCACGCGCAGGCGAAAGTGGTAAAGGTTTTGCTGTGGTAGCTTCCGAAGTGCGTAAACTTGCTGAAAGATCAAAACTTGCAGCCGATGAAATTAACAAATTGTCTGCTCAAAGCGTTGAAGCTACTGAAAAAGCCAAAACCATGATTGAAGAAATACTGCCCGGGATAAAAAAAACATCCATACTTGTGCAGAACATTTCAAATGCCAGTACAGAACAAATATACGGGGCCGATCAGGTTAACAATGCCATTCAACAGCTGAACTCAATTGCCCAACAAAATGCATTAACTGCCGATAAGTTGAATGAAAATGCTTCGTTATTTGAACAAAATGCTGAAAAATTAATGGAAACCATTTCTTTTTTTAAATTTTAAATAATATGCCATGGAAAGTCCAATAGTACATTATGCCCTTTTCAATGCCCCACCCTGGACACAACCACCTTTTACAGTTCACCTGGGTACAGGGAAAGAATCTTTTATTGAATTAACCGATTGCAAGAATATTCCTGATGCTATTACCAGGATTGAAGAAATTTGCAAAGAAAAAGCCCTGATTATTAGCCCGGCTTTTGTTTTGCTTTACCCCATTTATCTCGAAGCCATGAACACTGATTCAGAAGGAGCTATGCACCAGATAGCCTGGCTTATAAAAGATGAAGCCGATAAAAAAAGTTGGGAATTTAACAGAATTGGCGGTTATACCGGAAATACCCCGGCCAGTTTTGTTCCTTTTTAAGCAAACTTTACCGGCATTAATCAATAACCGGATAAGTATTTTTGGCAAGTATAATAAGTTAAACAATTTAATATGCAACCACTTAAACAAACAACAAAGGATTTTTTCAGGGCAAACGATATCCTTTTTTTTGCTTTGCTCGGGGGACAGGTGATGTTTTCATTAATTATGCTCGGTTTACTGCTAACAGAAGATAATGTGGTTCAGGCAGATGCAAATTTCGTGAATATACTGCTTGTGGTTGTTATTTTTATAAGTGCAACGAGCGTGGTGGCAAGTATAAAGGTTTACCAGTTAAAACTTCAATCTATTCCTGCTACCGTTACATTGGCTGAAAAACTTGTGCAATACAGGTCAGCCTGCATTATCCGGTGGGCTTTGCTGGAATTTCCATCTTTCCTGGCTATAATTGCCTCATTTTTAACAGGAAGTATCATTTTTCTCGCGCTTGCAGGAATTGTTATGGTTTACTTTTATACTATAAAACCTACTCCCGAAAAGGCGGCTAATGATTTAAACCTTGACATGAACGAAAGAATTAAAATTACAGATCCGGATTCACTTCTTTGATTGTAGACCTTGTATTGTCTTGATTTGTTGCAATCTGAGTACTATAATTTTGGTTATTTAAAACCTGGCTTTCAGTTTGACTTATTTTAATGGCGCCCTGGAAAAAATAATAAGCACTCAGCGCCATAAACAGATGGCTTACATCAATATACCTGAACCATTTCCAAAGATGAGGTTTTGTCATAAAAAAGATGGCAGCAATGGCAGCAAGTCCCACCGCTATCAGGAGTTTTTTACTGGCAGGGTTCCTGGTTTTGATAAATAAAAAAGTTTGCAAGCTAAGTACCACGAACATCAAGCCATATCCAGAATGAAATTCAACAAAGAAAAAATCGAGATAATAAAAAGTCAGGCTCATAAAAATCATTAACTCAATGATATTTAATGTATTTAGTATGGAAATAATTCCGGGTTTTAGTACAATCCTGGTGTGTTCAATAACCGCTCTTTCAATGAACATAATGGCAATCATGCTGGTTACCCAACCCGGTAGTTTCCACGCAAACGGCACCAGGTGAATGAATCCGTGTCCCATAATGCCACCCAATGTTGTGGCAATTCCCATAACCAGAAAGTAGATCCTGAAGAGCACAATAACTTTTTTGCCATTACCTAATTTTCTGAGTTTGAAAAATGCCGTATAACAAACTGCCGATACCATTAAATCAGTAAAAACGGTTACGGGATGGTGCATGGTTAAACCGAAAATATTCATTGTGGTAATTTCTTCCATAACTAGTTCTGGTTAAATTAGTTAGAATTTCAGCGCCATTCATTCAATATTTGAAAATTAAAGTCTAAATATAAACAATCTTAAAATTAAAAATTCTGATTGAATTTAGAACAAATTAGACTTTTCAAAATTTAAGATCAATACTAAGTTGAAGATTATTCATCTTGTCCATTAGATTTCAACCATTTATGTTACTTTTGTCAAAAAATTATTGGAAATTAGAGAATGAAATTACCAGCCCCGGCTTCCATGCCTGAATACCAGCTTATTGATTGTGGCGATTTTGAAAAGCTTGAGCGATTTGGTCCATATTATTTGATAAGACCAGAATCGCAGGCAATATGGAAAAAAAAACTGAGCGAAAAGGAATGGAACGAAATGGCCCACGCAAAATTCAGGCGCGAACAGCAAAAATCTTCTTACCGAAGTGGCGATCCGGGCAACGGGGGTTGGACCATCATAAAAAAAATGCCCGAAAACTGGAACATCAATTGTCCTTTGCCGGGTGGCGGTTTTAAACTTAAACTGAGCCTGACTTCATTTGGGCATGTGGGTATATTTCCGGAACAAATTGAAAACTGGCAGTTCATTTATGATTCAGTAAAACAAAACAAAAATCAAAAGCCCAGGGTACTTAATGCATTTGCTTATACCGGCGGGGCTTCATTGGCGGCCAGGGCTGCCGGGGCTGAAGTTACCCACCTCGATGCGGTTAAACAGGTTGTAAACTGGGCCAAAGAGAATATGGAAATAAGCGGAATGACTGATATTCGCTGGATTGTAGATGATGCCCTAAAGTTTCTTAAAAGAGAGGAAAAAAGAGGTAAAACCTATGACGGAATAATACTCGATCCGCCGGCTTATGGCAGGGGACCGGGGGGTGAACGATGGATACTGGATGAGGGAATAAACGACGTTTTAGCCGCCTGTTCGAAATTACTGGAACCTAAAAATTGCTTTTTTGTTTTAAATCTTTATTCCCTGGGCTATTCGCCACTTATTTCAAACAACCTGGTAGAATCATATTTCAGGTGCGATAAAAAAATTTTTGGCGAATCCTTTCTTCGTTCAAAATCAGGAATCGACCTGCCCCTGGGAACTTTTGTAAGGTTCAGGAATTCGTAGATTCGAAAATTTTAGGTTTAAAATATTCTGATTAAAATAATAAATAGAATTGAATGAAATATATACTCAAGGAAAATCTTAACCTGCTGGATGCTGTTTTAAAAGCTTATGACGGTGTTTCGAAACAAAAAGCAAAACAAATTATCAGTCATTCGCAATTTCTGAAAAATGGGCAGCTCATCGACCGGCATCCAAAACAAATGCTTGAAAAAGGGGATGTTTTGGAAATTGTCAAATCAGAAAATGTAAAAACAACCAGCCTGGTTCCCAGCCACAGGCAGCCTGTAGTTATTCATTACGAAGATGAGTATTTACTGGTTGCTTTAAAACCTGCAGGAATTATATCATGCAGCAGCAAAACAGATAAAAAAAGCATATCCTATCACAATGTACTTGAAGAGTTTTTAGTCAAACGCGATGAAAAACGTACCAGACTTTGGGTCATTCACCGTCTGGATAAAGAAGTAGAAGGGCTTATTCTGTTTGCAAAATCGGAAGAAATTCAGCAAAAAATTAAAGAAAACTGGCAGCACGTGGTAAAAAAATACCTTGCCCTTACTGAAGGCAAACCAAATCCGGAAAACGGGACGATTGAAAACTGGCTTCACGACACACCCGGGCAAAAAGTTATTGCCACAAAACACGAAGTTCCGGAAAGCAAATTTGCAAAAACCGAATACAATTACATCCGGCCAGAGAAAAGGTATCATTTACTTGAAATTCAGATCTTTACAGGTCGTAAAAACCAGATTAGGGTGCATCTTGCCGGAATGGGATGCGCCATTGTGGGGGACAGAAAATATGGTGCTGATGATAAAATTAAGAGACAAATAAGGCTGGCGGCGTATAAAATGGAATTAATGCATCCCGTAAATAAAACAAAGATAGAATTGTCGTATACCCCTCCTGCCAGGTTTTTCAAGCCTTCTGAAAAGGAGAATGAATTGTATAAAATACTTTGATTTACAAGAATTTATACTTAAGATTCAGAAAATGAAAGTTTTTCGATTTCGGATTTTAGAACTGGTAAGTAATTAATAATGATGGCCCAAATATAGGTATCTTCAACTTCATCATAACCATGTATAATTTTATTTCGTGTGTCAACTATTCTCCTGGCATTATCAATTTCAATATCAGGGGATAACTTTAATAATCGGTTCATTGCTTCACCAATTATTTCGATTTTCCTTTCTACACTTGCTTTTAATAATTTGTTATTGACATAGTTTTCGAATTTCCTCTCCTGGCCAAGAAAGTTTTCAATATCTTCTATTGCGATAGTCATATCGTATAATAGTTTTTTTATTTTATTCTCCATAAATCAACTGTCTGGTTTTATTTATCTCCTGAATAAAATAAGGATTTTTTAACTGGTTCTCAGTCAATAAGTCTATCTCCCTGTTAAAAGTAAGTTTCAGCGTATCGTAAAGCGACCACCATAATTCACCTCTTTCCAGCGGTTCAATACCTTCTTTAAATGAAATTAAAAAGTCAAGGTCACTATTTTCATTGAAATGATTTGTGCATGCTGATCCAAAAACGAAAACACGTTTTATTTTATGCTTTTTAAATTCCTCAATCATAAAAGGAAGCCGATCCTTAAGAATTTGCTGAAGCATTTCTATTTCTATTTTAATTTATCTCAATCCTGAATCTTTTCAAAATTACTAAAATATCCTAAACTTTAAATTTTGTTTCCTTCGATTGTTTAATTTAGTACGTTTTTAAATTCTGAATAAGTATTTATTTGTAGAGTATATTCAAAAAAAAGTTAAAATGAGCTTTATAAAATATAATTTCTAAACAAAAATGTAAAACAGAAATGATTTCAAATTCAGAAAGGATTTCAAGTCGTAACAATCCAAAAATTAAAAATATTGTCCAGTTGCAAAAGCACAGCGAAAGGCAAAACCAGGGTGTTTTTATTGTTGAAGGCTTAAAAGAAATTGAAAAGGCAATTTGGGCTGGTTACCAATTTTCAGCTGTTTTTTTTCTTCCTAAACTAATTGAATTTGAATCGGTAAAAAGATTTTTCGGAAAGGCATTGCCCTCCTCCATTTATGAAATTACTGCTGATGTTTACGAAAAAATTGCTTATCGCGAAAATACCGGTGGTATAGTTACACTGGCAAAATCGAAAACTCATGGATTAAATAACCATAAAGTGGGTTTGAATCCTTTTTACCTTGTGATAGAAGGCGTTGAAAAGCCCGGGAATTTAGGGGCTATTTACCGCACGGCCGATGCAGCCGGTGTGGATGCAATTATTATTTGTGGTTCGGGAACCGATATTTACAATCCAAATGCAATCAGGGCTTCGCTTGGCTGTGTATTTACAGTTCCTACAATTTTAACAAATACAGGCGAAGCCATTGGTTTTTTAAAGCAGAACAAGGTTCAGGTATTCTGCACTTATCTGAATGCCTCCATGCCTTATCATTCTGTTGATTTTACGCGCCCTTCGGCCATAGTAATGGGTACTGAGGCCACTGGAATTTCGGAATTATGGATTGAAGCTGCGGATGCAAATATCATCATTCCCATGCGTGGAGCAGCTGATTCTATGAATGTTTCCACTTCGGCAGCTGTGCTGATATTTGAAGTAAGAAGACAGAGGGGGTTTTAAGTTTGAAGCCAGAAGTTTGAAGTCAGAAGTCAGTAGTTTCGCTTTTGGATAACGAAGACTGAAGTTCCCGAAGCCGGGTTACGAGTTTTGAGTTCAAAGGTACTAGTCACTGGATTTGAGTTTCGAGTTCAGAATTTATAGAATCCAGCTTCCGACTTCCATCTTCCGACTCCCATCTTCCGACTCCCAGCTTCCGACTTCCATCTTCAGACTCCCGGCAAAATGGCGTAAATATTTATAATTTCAAGGTTTAAAGTTTTGCGTTTTTTTTTCTTTTTTGTTATTTGGGATTTAAAATTTAAAATTTATAATTGGTCATTAAGTAATTCTGAAATGGAAAAAAAGATAAATATTTCATCAGGCGCCAAATGGGAAGATATTGTTGGCTATTCAAGGGCAGTGAGGATAGGGAATACAATTGAAGTATCGGGGACTACAGCTGTTGACGAGAATAACAAAATAGTGGGCATGGGTAACGCTTATGAACAAACGCGGTATATACTTTTTAAAATTGGCAAAGCTTTGGAAAAAGCAGGAGGGTCATTCGAAAATGTAATACGGACAAGAATGTATGTTACAGATATTTCGAAATGGGAAGAAATAGGAAGGGCACATGGAGAAGTTTTCGGAAAAATAAAGCCGGCTGCCACCATGGTAGAAGTAAGCCGACTAATTGATCCTGAGTTAATGGTTGAAATCGAAGTATCTGCTATATGCTGAAAGTGTCGGTTGGTTAATCAACAAAAAAATAGAAATAGTGGAAGCAAGGTAAAGAATAAAAAAACTCAAAATATTTAATTGTTAAAATCGTTTATATTTACAACTTTCAAAAATTTATTATTCTACTTAATTTTTTATAAAAATGTTCAGAAATTATATTGTTTTGCTGGCTTTTATGTTTTTAGCCAGCGCTATGGCTGCGCAGGGCAGCCTTAAAAGTTTAAATTATGTGGCCAGTATTGACCAGACTTATGTTGCCAAAGGCGATACCACTTTTAAAGTCCCGACCGACTGGTTTAATCTTGATTTTCAGGCTGATTTGGTAAGGGGTGTAAGTACAGAAAAAGCCTATAGCGAGCTTCTCCAGGGGAAAAAATCGAAAACTGTAATTGTGGCAATTATCGATTCAGGTATTGACATTGAACACGAAGATTTAAAAGAAATAATCTGGAACAACGAAGACGAAATTGCCGGAAACGGTTTGGATGACGATAAAAATGGTTATATCGACGATGTGCATGGTTGGAATTTTATTGGTAATCCAAACGGCGAAGTGGTTTCACACGATAACCTTGAGTTGACAAGACTTTACGTAAAATTCAATAAAATTTACGAAGGAAAAACTGCCACAGATTTCAAAGGCAAGCAAAAAGATGAATACTATCTTTACCAGGAGATAAAAGCTGACTATACTAAAAAAAGAGAAGAAGCAGAAAAAAATGCCGGATTGTATTCTAATTTTATGACTGCTTATACAAAAGCCGATGAAACGCTTAAAAATTACCTGAAAAAAGAAGAGTATACCCAAGAAGAAGTTCAGGCCATTCAAAGCGAAGACCAGGATATAGCAATTGCCAAGCAGATTATGGATATTGTATTCGCCAATCATATAGAAATGGATCAGATTCAGGAAGCAGTAACCTATTACGAAGATCAGCTTAAGTACAACTATAACCCCGATTTTGATCCACGTAGCATAGTGGGCGACGATTACAATAATCTGAAAGAGAAATTTTATGGAAATACCAATGTTATCGGCTCCGATGCCATGCATGGAACCCACGTGGCCGGAATTATAGGTGCCAACAGGAACAATAACATCGGGATTAAAGGAATAGCCAATGATGTAAAAATTATGGTTATCAGAACTGTGCCCGATGGTGACGAGCGTGATAAAGATGTGGCGAATTCAGTTTACTATGCCGTTGACAATGGGGCGCAGATTATTAACATGAGCTTTGGCAAGGCATATTCACCCAATAAGGAAATTGTGGATGCAGCCTTTAAATATGCTGAAAAGAAAGGCGTGCTCATAATTCATGCAGCCGGGAATGATGGTGAAAATACCGATCTGAAAAAAAGCTACCCCAGTGCTACTTATCTTAATTCGAAAAAATATTGCAAAACATGGATAGAAGTAGGTGCTTCGTCGTGGGACAAAGAAAATTTTGCTGCCGATTTTTCAAATTATGGCCAGAAAACAGTTGATGTATTTGCCCCGGGTGTAGAAATTTATTCCACCGTTCCGGGAAATAATTATAAAAATCTTCAGGGAACCAGTATGGCAGCGCCCGTAGTAACCGGAGTTGCTGCATTGGTACTTTCGTATTATCCAAACCTTAAAGCAGCTGATTTAAAGGATATTATTCTTAAATCGGTTGTAAACAGCGGTAATGAAAAAGTTTTAGTTCCCGGAACCGAGAATGATAAATCAGAATTCAATAAATTATGTGGTACCGGCGGAATCGTAAATGCATACAATGCACTTAAATTAGCTGAAACTTATAAAAAATAGTCCAATCGATTTTTTAAAGAAAGGCAATGAAAGTTCCGGCTTTTATTGCCTTTTTTATTTCCCGGATTTAGTCCTGTTAAAGAGGTAAACCATTCCAAAGCTAAAATTATAGTTATACCAGTTAGGGTCGTTGCTCACCGGGATAAGGCTGTATTCAATTCTTACATTCAGGCCGATATGTTTTGAAAAAAAATAAGTTCCGGAAGCCATGGCACCAAAATCAAAATTGTGCATATCGTTCAATCCATCAGGCACTTCGGCTGAATTCTCATAAAGTGTGGAACTAATCAGGTAAGATCCGGTTAAACCAAGGTCAAATTCAAACTTTTTTGTTGGTTTTAAGGTAAATAAAAAGGGCATTTCAATATAATGCAATTTGGTTTTAAAAACTTCAACGCCGCCACTGTTTTTTTTGGCCCCTTTTCCTACATAATAGAGTTCAATTTTAAATCCTGCCAATTCAGAGAATTCAATTTCTACCGATGAACCGCCCCAAAAACCTAGTTTGTCAAAACCCTGCTGTGTGTCGCCATTAATCTGGCTTGTGCTTAAACCTGCCATTAGGCCGCCAATAAATCTTTGGGAATTCGCCTTAAAACTAACTGTTAAGATAGCGATAAATAAAATTATTCTAATGGTTGTCATGATTTTGAAGTTTAAATTTAAATGTTTCCAAATTTAAATTAAAAAACCCACAAACTTTATAGAATGTGGGTTGATGATATAAAATTAAAGAAAGATTATTCCACGGGAAGCCAGGTTTGGGTGCGGTATAAAAAGGCTATATAGCCACGAACCATAAGGTTTTTTCCTTCGGTAAATAATTTGCATTTATAAACCTTGCCATTGTTTGGATCCAGTATAGTGCCATCAGTCCACTGGTTGTTTCCGGTTTTTTTCATACCCTGTATAATCTTCATCCCAAGTACTTTTTGATTAAACCTGGGATCTTCTTTGTCGCACTTATCGCAAACGGATTCCTGCTTTTGAGGGTCGAAAATTTTAATTATTTTTCCGTAATACATGCCATCTTCAGCTTTCCAGATTTGGACGATAGATTTTTCCTGTCCGCTTTCGTCATCAATGGTTTTCCATTTTCCGACAATATTTTGCGAAAACGCACTTTGGTACACCAGGGTAACAAATAATACAGAAAAAAAGGTTCTGAAGATTAAGTTTTGGTTTTTTTCTTTACGCATAGTAGTAAGCTTTGGTTAAAAATTAGGGTTCAAGATATAGCATTTTACTGATTTTGCCAAACAGCAAAATAGAAAGGCTAAAAATACAGATTCAGGCACTAAGTTGCAGGAAACTTTCTACGGACTTTTTTTCGGTTTTCCGGTATACGTAAACCAGGCCATAAGCTGCTGAATTCTTTCTTTTTTCATCAGATTCGTAGGTTTCAAAGTGTTTTTCCACTTCGTTCCAGATTTCGAGTATTAACTGGTCGGCTTTCATTCTAAGCGAAGCAACATTTATGGTCGCCCTTGCGCTGGCTTCTTTTAACTTTTTCTGGTAATGACAGGCTTCGATAAATTTCTCGTAATACATGGAAACCAGGGATACTTTCGGATTCAGTATAGGGCTGCCGCCTTCCATGGTGCGGGTTTGTTCGCCCTTGATGAGTTTGGCCCCAAGGTCTAAAAGTTCTTCCTCCGTGGTTAAAGAAGGTACCCGTTTGTCGCTGATTTCAAAACCGTAGTATTTTCTTATTTTTGAAGGAAGTTCACCCCGTGCAATGGTAAAGTTTAATACCTGGATAAAATGCGAAATATACATTTGAGCTTTCTTTAACGCATTCAAGTAGTCTTTGTTTTTTGTGGCTTGCAAATTAACTGCCAGACGTTGTTCTTCAACAGCTTTTTCAAAAACTGGTAAAAAAGTTTTAAGGTTATGCAATAAACTTTGTGAGAAAGCCAAATCAAAAGGATGTAAAAGAGTACCTTTCTTAAGTGCGGCCTTCATAGCTCTAATCCTGGCTAAATCTGTGTTTGGTAATCTTCTGTATGGCATTTCCGGTTTAATTTAAAATTTCTAAAAAGCATTTTGCAAAAAAGATGCCATGCATTTTTTTTATCATTTAAAAGTTAAATTGGCTATTAATAAACAATTGATAAAATTATGTAAAGTATAATTAGTATGCAAATTTTTTAAAACATTTTGTATTATATAGTTGACATACTTTGTAAATTTATCTTATTTATTTATCAGATAATCATGTACATAATAATATTGAAATTTTTTTAAAAAATAAACCTTAACAACAAAAAGTTAAGGTTTAGCCGAATTGAATATTTTAAGGAAGGGTTTATTTTAGTCATGCCGAATCAAGACCATTTGTAATGTGTCATTTTTTCGCACCAGGTCCACATTTTAGCTGAAATTTCAGTTTGCATGGCGGCTGATGAGGGTGATGCTTCTTTCATTTTTATAAAATATTTACCCGAAATTCCGGCTACTTCATCTGATTCTGCCAGGTATACAATGGTTTGGGCACCCTGTTCTGGTGTAAGCTGGAAGGGATGCATCATTTTTTCCATTACCCCGATTAAACCTGCCTGGTAGTCTTTTGCAAAGCCTGTTTTAACCCACCCGGGGTGCATAACATTTACACAAACGCCTGATGGACTAAGTCTGGTGTGCATTTCGTGGTTTAAATGCATTAGAGCCAGTTTTGAATTTGAATAAGCCTGAAAAGCCTTGTAGTTTTTTTCATTTAGCAATATATCAAAATTATTGTTCCCCATTTTATGTGCCATCGACGATACATTAATTATCCGCGAAGGGGCAGACGATTTAAGTAATCCGGACAGTAAGCCGGTAAGTAAATAAACACTGAAAACATTTAAGGCCATTGTCATTTCTATATTTTGCCGGTTCAGATCAAATTCCCTGAAAATTCCTCCGGCATTGTTGACCAGGACATCAAGTTTTGGCCATGTGTTAATAAATTCACCAGCCAGTTTTTTAACCTGTTCAAAATCTGAAAGATCTGCTACCAGAAAATCAACTTTCGGATTGTTCGATTCTTTCCTGATTTTCAGGACCGCATTGGCGGTTTTTTCCTGGTCGCGGCCACAAACAATAACGGTGGCACCCTTTACGGCAAGCTCAAGCGCGGTTACAAATCCTATACCTGAGGTTGCACCTGTTATAAGGCAAATTTTATCTTTCATTTCCATAAGGCTTAAAAATTGATTTAATTTTGAAATCTAAATTAAAGATAAATAATGATATTGGAATGAATTTAAAAGCCAAAACAGAAAAGAAAATCATAGTTTTCGATTTTGATTTAACCCTTGCCGATGCCACTAAAGGTATTTACGAATGTGTGAATTACGCCATGAAAAAAATGGAGCAGAGTACCTTTGGTTTTGATGCTGTAAAAAGCCAGATTGGATATTCCTTACAGGAGACTTACAAACGATTAACCGGTGATAATGACCAGGTAAAAGCAGAACAGTTTTTTCATTTTTTTAAGGAACATGCCGATAAGATAATGAACATCAATACTTTTCTTTATCCTGAGGTATATGAAATTATTCCGCAATTAAAAAAAACAGGATTTAAAACAGGCATTGTGTCTACAAAATTCCGATACAGAATTGCCGGTGTGCTTGAGCGAGAAAACCTTTCATCCTTTTTTGATATTATTGTAGGCGGCGAAGATGTAAAACATCATAAACCAAATCCGGAAGGCTTGTTACTTGCCATTGAAAAATCAGGTTTCAGTAATGCCGAAACTTTGTATATTGGCGATTCGATGGTTGATGCCGAAACTGCTGCAAGTGCTGGAGTTGATTTTTTGGCGGTTTTAAGCGGTACCACCACCAAAGCTGATTTTTTATCCAGGAATTGTGATTCCGTTAACAATCTGAATGAAATATTTATTTATCTGGAACAAAATAAAATTATTCCAGGTTCCACACGTTTTCCATGAAATAGAAACCTATGAAGTACATTTTAAGCTTATTTCTGGTAATATTAGCTGCAAATACTTTTCTGGCCCAAACCGGTAAACCTGTACTTACCGAAAAACAGAAAATTGAAGGTTTGATAAAAAGCATTGAAAACCTGAAAGATGCGCAATTCTGGCGCAACGGAGAATATCATACACCCAAAGAAGCCGCTGATCATTTGCGGATGAAGCTCGGCAAAGCCGGTAACCGAATAAAAACTGCCCACCAGTTTATTGATAATATTGCCACCAAATCGTCAATGAGTGGAGAAGTGTATAAAATTAAGTTTAAAGATGGGAAAGTGATGGAAAGCAAAACATTTCTATATCAGAAACTTACCGAGATTGAGAAATAAACAACCAAATCTGAATGATGAAATTTTTTAAGGTATTCCTTCTTGCCCTTTTTGCCATTGTAATGTCAACTTTTATTTGGGGAAAGATTTACTATTACAGTGAACCCGAAATAGTCAAATCCATTGGATATGCCTATACTACGCGAATAAAGCAAGATTTGGTTTTTCTGACCAAAGAATGTCGATTTCGCAATTATAAAAATAAGGAAGCACTTAACCGGGCTGCCGATTTTATCAAAATTCAGTTTAATGAAGTATCACCAAGGATTGAAGAACAATTTTATTCGAATAACGAACATAAGTTTAGGAATATCATTTGTTCAATAGGCCCCGAAGAGGGAGAGCGGATTATAATTGGAGCGCATTACGATGTATGTGAAAACCAGGAAGGTGCCGACGATAATGCCAGTGGTGTTGCCGGTTTACTTGAACTGGCACGATTACTTAAAAATGAAAATCTAAAATACAGGATTGATTTTGTGGCCTACAGTACGGAAGAACCCCCTTTTTTTAAATCGGAATTTATGGGCAGTCATGTGCACGCCAAATACTTACACGACAATCATATTAAAGTAAAAGGCATGATTTCCCTCGAAATGATTGGCTATTACTCCGAAAAAGATAATTCACAATCCTTTCCGGTTTTTTTCTTAAAATGGTTTTATGGCCACAAAGGCAATTTCATTACGGTGGTACAAAAATTTGGAAATGGAGATTTTGGAAGGGAATTTAAGCGCTTGATGAAAGAAGATCAGGTAATTGCAACCAAATCATTTTCAGGCCCACTGTGGCTGCCAGGTGTTGATTTTTCCGATCATCTGAATTACTGGAAATTTAATTACCCGGCAGTAATGATTACCAATACTGCTTTTTACCGTAACCAGAATTATCATACCCAAAACGATAAAATGGAATTGCTTGATATTGAAAAAATGGCCAGGGTGGTTGATGAATTGTACGTAGCAATAAAAAAGATAAAGTAAATTGATAAATTAAAACATATTGTTTTTAGCCGGTTAACCAACCATTTTCAATTTTTTTATGGAATTTTAAAATACACAACATCTCTTTTAAAATTTAAAACATAAAGAGATGGAAACAAATTTTAATTATTCGAAAGTAAAAAGCCTGTCAGTTCCGGTTAAGATAATACTCATAAACTATTTATTCTTAATTTCGGCAGTTGTTGTTTTAATGGTACTTTCAGTTAATGGAAAAGCCCAAAACAAACAGGTTTATAATGAGTGCCGTGCACAAAACGCTATTTACGATTTGGCCAAAGACGACAAATCTGGTGAAGTGCACAAGGTGAAAGTGGAAGGCGACAAACACGGAAATGCAAAGGGAAACCAGTACGATCTTGCCGTAGACGGCGCCTTTGAAGGACAAACCATTGCAGTTATTCAATTGTATTCAGGTGAAGGCTTTGATTTTAGTTTGCCTAAAGCTGCCCTGAAAGAAAAAGGTTTTTCGGTTTACCGTTGGATAAATAATCCTCCATCGCCACAGGAATTGAAGGAAAAATTAAAAAAAGCATGTCAGTTGTGGATAATCTCCTCTTCTGAGCAAAGATTAACCGAAGAACACCTAAAGGTAATCAAAGAATTTTTTAACAGTGGAAAAGGAGTTTACATTTGGGGCGACAACGAACCTTTTTATGCCGATGCCAATTACATTGCAAAATACCTTTTTGATGTGGAAATGCTCGGAAACCTTCCTGGCGATGAGGTGGTCGGACTCAACAACAAAGACCAGAATGTGGGACTAACCCCAAAACACCTTATTACCACCGGATTAGAGTATGTTTATGAAGGAATTACCATTGCCACCATTCAGAAAAACACCATGCTTGAACCTTTAATTTATGGTCACGAAGGAAACCTTGTGGCAGCCTATTACGACAAGGATGGCAAACGTGCCATTCTCGATGGCGGATTTACACGGCTTTATTGTGCGTGGGACAATGCCGGTACAGGCCGGTATGTAAAAAATGCAGCAGCCTGGCTGGTCAATTACGAAAGATTTTCGCAGGCCAAAAAATAATAGGCTTGTTTAAAATCTTTTTAAATAAAGGTTGGTTTATAATTTAAATGCCTGAAATTTATCTTGTTTCAGGCATTATTTGTAACTTTAGGGATGACCAAAAAAGACCTTATAGCACCATTTTTACTGGCAGGAATAGGCCTTGCATTTGTTTTTGTTTCGTTTATGGTTTGGTTATCTAACGGAAAATCAGCAAAATGGGTAGCCAGGAAAATGAAAATCGGGGCAATATTGTTGTCATTAAGCGCCTCTGCATCTTGCGATAGGATTATCACTTCCTGCTACGATATGCCGGCACCTCCAAACTCCATGTGGATAAACGAAGCGATTGGCGATATTATTGAAATTCAGCCCGATACCGGGAATGTTTTAAACGGTTTTATTGATAGCAGAGAGAGCAGCAGTTTTTCGTTTTCGGTAATTGACAGTAACGAGTTTAAAGTACAAAACGGAGCCATAAATGCAGCCGATGGCCTTTATGACAGCTATTACGAAAATTTTATTATTGAACTTGACACTACTTTAATCCCGGGCAATTATTCATTAAATCTTTATGATGTAAATACACCAAACCAGGCTGATGAGGTCCCCAAACACCAATATCATCTTTTAATAAAATAAATTATGGACAAAAAAGATTTCTATAGCCCTATTGTTATTGTTGCACTGAGCATAGCATTTGCAACGGTTTCGCTGGCAGTTTTTTTGTCAAAAGGCAAGTCACCAAAATGGATAGCCCGTAAAATGAAAATTGGCGCCTTATTACTTACCTTTACCAGTGCGGCCTGCAACAATGGCGGACAGGTTTCCTGCTACGATACAGTGGCGCCAAATACTATATGGCTCGAAGACCAGGGCCAGAAAGGTATTGAACTAAATATTGATTCAAGCAGTGTAATTACTGGAAGTATAAGTTCCGTTCAGGGCAAGGATTTTTCTTTTGCGCTGGTTAACGACCAGAACAAAAAAGTACAAACGGGTCAGTTAATTCCTACCGATGGTAATTTTGATGCTTTTGATGAAAAATTTAAACTCGAAATTGACAAAAATACCTTTACGGGTCTATACCTTTTAAAAATATATTCAGCAACAGTTGCCGCGCAGGATACAACTTATCCAAAGTTTCAGGTAAATCTGAACGTTAAATCAGGAAATTAATATTTATTGAATCAGATTGGGCTATCGTGAGAAGATATTTTTGTACCTCCAGGTTGACTAAATATTTAACGGTAATATTCACAGATTAACAATTTACAATTACATTTGAGCTTTTACAAAATCCGTACAACGTGGTATTTTTCAATAAGTATGAACACTTTTGTAAATCTCAAGGTATTTAATAAATTTCCTGTACTCGAAAGTGAAAGGCTTTTGTTCAGAAAATTTGAGAAAAAAGATGCGCCGGCACTTTATGCTATCCGTTCCAACCAAAAGGTAATGCAGTACATGGACACCATAATACAAACCGATATAAGCGATGCTATCCGGTTAATTAAAAGTAACCAGGATGATTTTAAAACCAAAACCGGGATTAATTGGGCCATTGTACTTAAATCGAACCAACAGCTTATTGGCTCATTTTCGTTTTGGAGATTAATATTAAAACATTGCAGGGCAGAAATTGGTTATTCAATTGATAATAAATACTGGGGAAATGGAATAATGAGCGAAACTTTTAATTCTTTAATTCCTTTCGGATTTGATACTTTAGGCCTTCATAGTATCGAAGCCAATGTAAACCCCGATAACCAAAGGTCGATTGGTTTGCTTGAGAAATTCGGATTCAGGCGCGAAGCTTATTTCAGGGAAAACTATCTTTATAAAAATACCTACCTCGATAGCCTTATTTTCAGTTTGTTGGAAGGGGAATTAAAAAAAATCTGATGTGGCGTATTGAAATGTACAAAACAAAACCGGCTGGCCTTTCCAAACCAACCGGATTTATTATATAGCAGAGGATTTAAAAGCTATTCCTGTTGTTAATTTCCTGAAAAATTATAATTCTTTAATCCTGATGTTCCTGAACCAAACATCATCGCCATGGTCCTGTAAACCTATGTAACCATCATGGTTATCGCCACCGCAGTTAATAAGCAGTTTGTAGGCTTCGGGCCAGGCCTTGCTACTGAATTTACTGTTTTCGAGCATTTCTTTCCATTTGTCAGTCCAGAGTTCGTATTCTACCACCAGCACATCGTTTTGGTAATGTTGTACTTTTCCGTTGTTAACTACTATTTTGGTTTTGTTCCACTGGTCGAAGGGAAGTGCATTCTGAGGTACTGCAGGGATCATATCGTATAAAGAAGCCGACTGGTGGTTTCCGTTTTTCCCGGCGGTTCCATCGGGGTGGTTTTGGTTGTCGAGCACCTGGTATTCGGGTGCTGAAGTGTAAAGGGGAAGCGTTTTAATTTCCTGGCCGAGGTAAAAAATTCCGCTGTTGCTTCCTTTGGCCACTTTCCATTCCAGTTCCAATTCGAAGTTTTTAAATTTTTTATCGAAAATCAGGTCTCCGCCTTTTCTTCTTCCGGTTTGACCTTCAGCAGCTTTATTAATTTTAATGGTTCCATTGTCGATGGTCCAGACAGGAGGAATTGTTGTACTGTTGTAACCCCGCCACCCGGTAAAGGTTTTCCCGTCGAAAAGGTCAACCCATTTTCCATTGTCCTGTGCTGTGGCCGACACAAATATCAAAGCCACAAAAGCAAATAAAAAGTTAATTTTTTTCATTGTAAAGTATTGTTAATGAATAGTTAATAGATGGTAAATCCAAATTTGTTCAAAAAGTACAAATTTAAAATATATACTTGGTTTATACGCCGGAACAAACTAAAAAAAGTGAAGTTTTAACAGCTAAGATGGGTTTTTATTTTAAATTTGATCAAGGCGTCTGAATGGCAGGAATTAAAAACTTTAAAAAATTTTTCCTTTCTTTTTTTACCTTTTCAAATTACAGTCGTATCAATGTAAAATTAAAATTATCCAAAAACCCTTGTAATGATAGATCAAATTCATCCTGAAATAATAAACAGATGTAAAATTAAGGACATGGAAGCTTTCGGGCAGTTGGTGAATTTTTACCAGGAATTTGTTTTTAACCTGGCTTTCAGGATAACGGGTAATGATGAAGATGCACGAGATATAGTTCAGGAAAGTTTTATCAGGGTTTGGAAGCATATAAGTAGTTTTAAAATGGAGGTGAAGTTTACCACCTGGTTGTACAGGATAGTGAGTAACCTGGGCATCGATTACCTCAGGTCACGACAAAGGAAATTAAATGTTTCCATGGATGAGTTTTCAAATTTATATAAAAATGTAATGAACCAGCAACATCCTGAAAATGAAATGATAAACAGCGACCTGGGAAAAATTATTGGCCAGCTTACAGAAAAGCTTTCGCCGGTTCAGCGTATGATTTTCACGCTCAGGTATATACAGGAAGTGGAAACGGATGAAATCGCACAAATAACCGGTCTTAGTGCCGACAATATTAAAAGCAACCTTTACCATGCCCGTAAAATAATAAGGGAAAAACTAATAAAACTTAACCTACTATGATGAACAGGAAATGCCGGAAATTTAAGAATCATTTTATGACCAGTGCTTCGGGCTTTACAGATGAGCAAAATCAGGCTTTCGAAATGCATTTGAAAACATGCGGCAGATGCAGGGCTAAACTGGAGCAGGAGAAAAAGCTGGATGAATGGCTGACTGAACTGGCTGGTATAAAGCCAAAACCAACCGGAATGGAAAATGTTAAAGAAGGAATAATGTTAAAAATCAGGCAAATAGAAAAATCAAAAAGCAATTCAATTTTAATTCAGTTCGAAAAATTTGTGGATTGGTTTTCATTGCCCCTTGTAAAACCTGTAATGGTTGGAATGGCTGTTGGCCTGATGGTTTATTTTTCAGTAATCCACTGGAATGATCAAAATGAAATTCAATTGATGGAATCCAGGCTTCAAAAAGTAACTATTACCTCAGAAAACCATGAGCAGTTATATTATAAATACCTTGAATTTAAGGAATCTGATAGTTCCTTTACAAATAGTGCAAAATGGATGAAATTACTTTTCAGTAAAAATCAAAAAGTACATCAGGCGAGTATTAACCTTCCATCCCACATTAGGATTAATTTTCTTAAAACTGATAGCCAGTCGATATTCAGGGAAAATTTAAAGAATAAAAATCACAGTAAAACTAAAAAATTTATAAAATGAAAAACAGGATTTTTTTGTTCAACATTCTGGTAATGATTATAATTTCTGTTTCATCGTGCAACAGCAGACATTATATAAATACTACAGAGATTTTTTCTGATGGATCGTGCAGGAAAACAATGAGCCTTTCCATTGATTCATCTGATGCAGGGAAACAGTTATTTCCTATATTGCTCGATACCAGCTGGGATCAATCCCTCGTGCTGAAAACACCGGGTGAAAATACGCTTCAGCTTACTGCCGGAAAATTTTACAGGCACGTAGAAGATTTTAACCATGAATTAAAAAACGATAGCAATTATTGGAGCCTTATAGACCATAGCGTTAAGCTGGATAAGAAATTCAGGTGGTTTTATACCTACCTGACATACACAGAGACCTACAGAAAGGCAAATCCCTATAATTTAGTGCCGGTAACCGATTATATTTCGGCAGATGAATTGAAAATTTTAACAGAAGAACCTACCGAATACTTGGCAGGAAGGGACAGTGCCGAAATTCAAAAAATCCGCGATCAGATTATGGGTAAAGCATTTCAATGGCTCAATGCCAGTGTATTTGAGGAATTTCTTACTACCCTTGAAAAAAACGCGCATCTACTGGAATTTCCGGCCATAACTTCTGCATCAATTCGCGAAAAAAAAGATACCATTTGGCACAGTATTAAGCAAAAGGAAGGCGATGTATCAGAAATTTTATTTGATGTGGATTCAATGCTCACAATCTGTTCAAAATGCTTCGATTCACAAAGTTTTGACAAGCTGCGGCCTGCAGTTAGCCCCGCGTTTGCGGAATATATGGAAAAAGGGAAGAAAATAGACATGTTTTTCAATTCCATGTCAGACGATGAACAGAATACTGTAATTATGCCCGGATTATTAACCAATACCAACTGTAAAACCGTAATAGGTAACAAGGTACAATGGCAGTTTTCTATTTTGAAATGTTATTTCAATGATTACCAGGTACAGGTTACTTCGAGGGTAACAAACCGGTTTGCATTTATTGTTAGCGGATTTTTGCTAATGCTTGTTATTGCAGGAATAATTGGAGGGGCCTTTTTACGACGACGAAGTTGGGGATAATCTACCCGGGCCTTTATCTGCTTAAATAAATTCATTTTATCTAAGATAGGACACCGCAAGTTTTCACTAACTAAGGTGTCTATTTTTTTATATATCAATAAAACAAATTTAGAAAACATAAACATTTTTACCTTTTGAAGAGTAAATTTGTTAAATTATTCATAAAATTCAATTCATAAAAAAATAATGAAAAGAGCACTTTCAATTGTATTAATCGCCCTTGTGGCAGGGTCAGTTTCATGTAAAAAAGAAAGTAAACAGGAAGGAGGCCAACGAAGACAAGCCCTTGAAATAGAAGTTTTTGTCATAAAATCGGGGGTACTCGATAATGTTATAAAAACCACAGGAAATATTTTACCTGCTGAAATGGTGGAGTTAAAAACCGAAATTGCAGGGCGTATTGAAAAACTAAATATCCAGGAAGGAAAGCGGGTGTCGGAAGGAACTGTTCTTGTGCAGATAGACGATTCAGAATTACAGGCCCAGCTTCGTAAGTTACAGGCAGAATTGAAGCTGGCCGAAGAAAATGAAAAAAGGCAAAGGGAATTGCTTTCAATAAACGGAATTTCAAAAGTGGAATACGATGATGCCTTTACCAAGCTCGAAACCACCAAAGCCGATATTGATCTGACCAATTCTAAAATCAGGAAATCGAAAATAATTGCCCCCTTTAATGGTACGATTGGATTAAGAAATGTTAGCCCTGGCGCGTATGTTTCAGTAGGAACCACTATTTCGCAATTGGTACAACTCGATCCACTTAAAATCGAATTTTATGTTCCTGAAAAATATGCTTCATTTATTAAAGAAGGGATGCCGGTGCAGTTTACAATTGTTGGAAGTGAAAAGCCTTATACTGCCCGTGTTTACGCATATCAGTCTCAAATAACAAAAGATTCGAGAGCACTTGCTGTACGTGCCATTTTGCCAAATCCCAATGGTGAACTCATCCCTGGTGCTTTTGCTGATTTACAGCTTGAACTTGAAAAAATTGATAAGGCCACCATGGTTCCAAGTTATTGTATTGTACCTATGTTAAACGGACAAAATCTTTATGTAATAAAAAATGGGCAGGTTACTATTGTGCCAATTCAGACCGGAATAAGAACATCTGAACAAACACAGATTATTGCTGGCGCGGCAGATGGAGATACAGTTGCTGCAAGTGGGTTGCTTGCCATAAAAGATAAAATGCCCGTAAAAGTTAAAAAAGTTATTAACTCGCAATAAAATTACACGATGAATATATCTTCAACTTTTATTGAACGACCTGTTCTTTCAACAGTTGTATCCATAGCCCTTGTATTGTTTGGAATTATAGGATTCACTTTTCTGGGTGTCAGGGAGTATCCCAGCGTAGACCCACCGATAGTTACGGTAACTACAACCTATGTTGGGGCTAATGCCGAAGTTATTGAGTCTCAGATTACTGAACCCCTTGAAGAATCAATAAGCAGCACACCGGGAGTTCGAAGCCTCAGTTCAATAAGCTCCGATGGTCGTAGTACTATTACTGTGGAGTTTAACCTGGGAATAGACATGGAAAGGGCAGCCAACGATGTACGCGATAAAGTGTCAAGGGCTATCCGCACCCTACCCCCAGATTGCGATCCACCTGTGGTAAATAAATCGGATGCCAATGCCGAAACCGTTTTGTCAATCACAGTTCAAAGCGATAAGCGCAACCTGATAGAACTGACAGATTTTGCCATCCGTAATTTTAAAGAAAGGTTACAAACCATTGATGGTGTAAGTGAAATAAGGATTTGGGGAGAAAAAAAATATGCCATGAAACTGGAATTTGATCCCATAAAACTCGCTGCCTATGGACTTACCCCGCTTGATGTCAGGAATGCTTTGCTGCGTGAAAATGTTGAAGTGCCTGCCGGACGAATTGAAGGTATGTCGAGCGAATTAACCATAAGGACCATGGGAAGGCTTACCACCGAAGAAGATTTTGATAACCTTATACTCAGGGCAGATGAAGATGGCGCTTTAATCCGGTTCAGGGATGTGGGAAGAGCACGCCTTGCCCCGGAAAATGAAAGAACCATACTTAGGGGAAATGGACTGATACCTATGGTTGGGGTTGCATTAACCCCTCAGCCCGGGGCCAATTATATCGAAATTGTGGATGAGGCATTCAGAAGGGTAGAACAGATTAAAAAAGATTTGCCTTCGGATATACAAATTGGGGTAGCCCAGGACACCACAAAAACAATCCGGCAAGCCATCACTGAAGTGGAAGAAACCATACTACTGGCCTTTATGCTTGTTGCATTGGTTGTATTCCTTTTCCTTCGTGACTGGCGAACCACTATGATTCCCATTGTGGCTATTCCGATTTCGCTGATAAGTGCTTTTTTCATTATGTATATTTCCGATTTTTCAATAAATATTCTTTCCCTGCTTGGAATTGTGCTTGCAACGGGAATTGTTGTAGACGATGCCATTGTAGTGATGGAAAACATATATTCGAAAGTGGAAAAAGGAATGAAACCTATGCAGGCTGCCCACCTGGGTTCAAAAGAAATAGTTTTTGCCATCATTTCAACTACAATCACCCTTTCTGCGGTTTTTTTACCGATTATCTTTCTTAGCGGATTAACCGGAAGGCTTTTCAGGGAATTTGGAATTGTAGTTGCCGGCTCTGTTATAATTTCGGCCATTGTATCGCTAACGCTAACCCCAATGATGAGTGCCCGGATTTTAAAACACAGGGAGAAGCAAAACTGGCTTTTCAGAAAAACAGAACCTTTTTTTGAAGCGATGATAAAAGGGTACGGCAATAGCCTCCGAAAATATATAACTAGGCCATGGATTGCGGTGATTATCATGGTTGTATCCTTTTTATTAATCTTTTTTATTGGAAAGGACATTCCTTCCGAATTAGCCCCAATGGAAGATAAAAGCAGACTAAGGATTATGTCTACCGCACCCGAAGGGGTTTCGTTTCCAAAAATGGACGATTACAATTTACAGATTGCTTCAATTCTGGATTCCCTTCCTCAAAAAGATGCGCTGATAAGTATTACGGCACCTGGATTTGGAGCATCTTCATCTACCAACAGCTGTATGAACAGGATAACACTAATACCGCCCAATCAGAGAAAAAAAAGCCAGCAGGAACTGGCAGACGAACTGGGGGCCATAGTAAGAAAAATGAATTTTGCACGATCGTTTGTGATTCAGGATCAGACCATTAGCGGAAGCATGGGAAGCGGTTTACCTGTCCAGTATGTTATCCAGGCCCCAAATTTTGAAGCTTTAAAAGAATACGTGCCCAAATTTATGGAAAAGGCACAAAACAACCCTGCTTTTTCGGTGGTTGATTTAAATCTTAAATTCAATAAACCAGAACTTAGGGTAGCCATTGACAGGAATAAAGCCAGGGAAATGGGTGTTTCGGTAAGGGACATAGCGGAAACCATCCAGCTTTTTTTTGGAGGACAGCGATACGGTTATTTTATCCTGAATGGAAAGCAATATTATGTAATTGGACAGGCTGAGCTCTATAACCGGAACGAACCGCTGGATTTAAAAACCATAGCTGTAAAAAACAACAAGGGCGAAACGGTTCAGCTTGATAATCTTGTGAAACTTAGTTTCGAAAGTACACCCCCGCAGCTTTACAGGTACGACAGATATGTATCTGCCACTTTTTCTGCCGGATTGGCTGAAGGGGTTTCGCTGGGGCAGGGTATTGAAGCCATGGACAAAATAAAAGCTGAAGTGCTAAACGATACATTCAGTACATCATTGGCAGGGGTTTCGAAAGAATTTGCCGAAAGTTCGAGCAGTCTTATTTTTGCCTTTTTGCTGGCCCTGGTATTAATTTATCTTGTCTTGGCCGCTCAGTTCGAAAGTTTTTCCGATCCGCTCATCATAATGCTTACTGTTCCATTGGCTTTGGCCGGGGCTGTGGTATCTGTGTGGTTGTATGGTTCAACTTTAAACATTTTCAGCGAAATTGGCGTAATTGTTTTAGTGGGCATTGTTACCAAAAACGGGATTCTGATTGTTGAATTTGCCAATCAGCGTAAAGCCGATGGCCTTCCAATTAGGGAAGCTGTGCTCGATGCGGCTGTACAGCGTTTCAGGCCAATTTTAATGACCAGTCTGGCTACCGTTCTGGGTGCAGTTCCCATTGCATTGGCCCTTGGAGGTGCTTCAACAAGTCGTATTCCGCTGGGGATAGTTATCATTGGCGGACTAACTTTTTCGTTAATTCTTACATTGTTTGTAATTCCTGCATTGTATACTTTCCTAACTTCTAAAAAAGTTAGGGTTAAATCCAAAGAAGTTTCCAATGAAAGGGAAAATTAAACGGTGGGATGAATCAAGCTATTCAGTGATAAAATTTTCAGAAACAATAAAGTATTTATGAAGGCACTTTCTAGAATATCAATCTTAATTTTATTCGTTGTTTTTCTTAATAATTTTTCTTTTTCCCAATCGTCCGATACCACAGGTTTTGACGATTTACTGGCCCTGGCCTTAAAAAATAATTATGGGATTTTAATTTCCAAAAATGATGTGGAAATAGGCCAAATGAACAACTCCTGGGGAAATGCGGGCTTTTTGCCTGTAGTAGGCATAAGTGCATTGGATAATTATTCCAAAACAGATAATCAAACTGCCTATTCTGATGGTACGGACGAAACCCGGAATAATATAAATTCAAATATGCTGGATGCCGCAATTCAGTTGAACTGGACCTTATTTGACGGAACCAAAATGTTTGTGGTAAAAAACAAACTCTCTGAACTGGAAAACAGGAGCAGATTGCAACTCCAGATGGAGACAGAAGCCGTTTATGTCCAGCTTTCATCGATGTACTACGGACTTGTTCAGGAACAAAAATTAGAGCAGGTATTAATTTATACGCTTGGTATCAGCCGGTTCAGATTTTCCTTGGCCGATAGAAAATTCAGACTGGGAGCAGCATCTGAGGTCGATCGGATTCAGGCAAGCCTAGACTACAGTAATGACAGTTCTTTGCTTATTAAGGAACAAACCAAAATTATGAATTTAAAAGCCGACATTAACCGTATAGTTGGAAGGGCCCCTGAAACTGCTTTTTCAGCGCAATCGGAAATGGAAATACTTACACAATTTTCTTATTCTGATCTTGAAAACAGCTTGAATGCCCAAAATATTTCTATTCTTCTTGCCCGGAACAATTTGCGAATCAGGGAATTGGAAATGGAAGAAACCAGGAGCTATTTTCTGCCCAGTTTTTCTCTTTATGCTGATTATGGTTATACGCGATTCGATTATAATCCAGGCACTATCGACTGGACAGAAACTATGGGACCAACGGTTGGACTAAGGCTTGGATTTAACCTTTTCAACGGGTTTAACGACAGGCGCCGGCGCGAAATAAGTAAAATAGAATACGAATCAGCCCAGCTGGAAGAGAAGGATCAATTAATCGTCACAAAATCTGAGCTATACCAAAGTTATAATACCTATACAAGTGCCATAAAACAAATTGACCTGGAAACCTCAAATCTTGAAAACGCAAGGAAAAACCTACAGTTTGCTGTTGAATTGTACAAGAGAGGGGCAATTAACGAAATTGATTTCAGGGAAATTCAGCGAAAAGAATTTGATGCCGAAAACAGATTGTTGTTTGCTCAGTATTATGCTAAAACAGCTGAAATACAGTTGCTCCAGATAAGCGGAAATCTAAAACTGGAAGCAAATAACTAAATTCTGATTGCAAGAAATAAGGAAAATTCACAAATCGCAAAAAAGAATAAAAAGGATAAGGAAATTTGAAATTTCGCATGAGTAATTTTAAAACCAGGATTGGAAATGAATTTCAGGGATTAGCGCAATCTCACTTTTTATTTCATATTTTTGGCCTCAGTTTCTGTCCCATTCAACTATTAAAATATTCATGGAAATAAAATCGTCGGTATACCTGAAAAAAAATAAGGAAGAATCCATTTTGCGCCATCATCCCTGGATATTTTCAGGGGCAATAAACAAGATTTCAGACCATACGGCAAATGGCGATTGGGTGAATGTATACGATTCAAAAAATAATTTTTTAGGTGCCGGCCATTTTCAGGATGCCAACATTTGTGTTCGTATTTTATCTTTCGCGCCTGTAGTGCCTGATATTCATTTCTGGATACAAAAAATACAAAGTGCATTTTCATTCCGGAAAAATATTGGGCTGCCGGATAAGGATACCAGTGCTTTTCGCCTTATTTTTGGCGAAGGCGATGAATTGCCTGGTCTGGTGGTGGATGTATACGATAAAACTGCTGTAATGCAGGCTCATTCCGCGGGCATGTTTAAAGACCGGCAGACCATTGCCGAAGCCATTATGCAGGTTTTGAAGGGAACGGTTGATTCCGTCTATTTTAAAGATGAAAGCAAAGAAAATGCAAGTGGTTATTTGGCTGGAAATGCTGAAGTACCTGCTATTGTTTCTGAAAATGGAAATCAGTTTAAAGTAAACTGGGTAAATGGGCAGAAAACCGGATTTTTTATCGATCAGCGCGAAAACAGGGCTTTACTGGCAGAATATGCCAAAGTTAAAGAGGTTTTAAACACTTTCTGTTATACCGGAGGTTTTTCGGTTTACGCTTTAAAAGCAGGGGCAAAACTGGTGCATTCTGTTGATGCTTCAAAAACAGCCATTGACTTAACAAACCAAAACGTCAGGCTGAATTTTCCGGAAGCAACTAACCACGAAGCTTTTGTTATTGATGCATTTCAGTATCTTGAGCAGAACAAAAACAAGTACGATTTAATTATTCTTGATCCGCCCGCATTTGCCAAGCACCGCGATGCAAAACATAATGCTTTTAAGGGATACCAGCGGTTAAATGCCACTGCCATCAGAAATATAAAGCCAAATGGAATCATTTTCACTTTTTCGTGTTCGCAGGTGGTCGACCGGAATTTCTTTTACAATACGGTGGTTTCGGCTGCTATTATCGCAGGGCGCAAGGTAAGGGTGTTGCACCACCTGTCGCAGGCGCCCGATCACCCGGTTTCGGCCTATCATCCCGAAGGCGAATATTTAAAAGGGCTGGTGCTGTTTGTGGAGTAAGTCATATTAAAAAAGCCTGACAGCGCCCAAAAAAAACCTGCCAGCGTCCGTATTTACACTAAGTTTATCGAAGTGAGTCTTGTCAGTGTTTTTTTCGGCAGGTATATCAAATAAATTAAACTCTGTTTGTGTTTTTTAATACGACTCATGTCAAAGCTGCGGATTTGGGGAGAATATACATTCATTTTCAGGGGTTGATTTTAAAGGTTTTCAGTTTAGACCACCTCGCGTTAAATAACCGGGATATTTACTTATCAATCATAGCTTCCCTTATTCCATCCAATCCTTCAGCAATTGCTCCCATTTGTTGAACAATCAAGGCCACCTGGCCTGAGGTATTTGCCTGTTTATTTTTTATATAAGTAGCCAGTATTTCATTTCGTCGCCGGTCTTCTTCAGGACTTAACTGATTGATAAGACTTTTGAATTTTAGCAGATTGGCCTCGGCATCGAAAGTGAGTGTTTGAGATTCGTTCTGATAATGCGACAAAATAAGGGTATCCAGCTCTTTATCATTCATAATTGGCATCACTTTTTCCGTCAGTTTATTCATGTCGCGGTACGAACCCTGAAGCTTAAAGGGTGGCTCAGTACGGAAAGCATCGGCTTGTCCGGCTGAACGGATATATTCCTGGTTAACAATTGAAACTACCTGCCTTATTTTAAGTAGTTTATCCAGAACTGATTTATATTCATTAAGCTCTTCGGCAGTATGATTGGTTTCATATTCAAGCCCTTCTTTAATGCCCGATTCCAGTGCTTCTATCAGCGTATATACATCTTTCCGGCTTTTCACTGCAAGGTTGCCCAATACTTTGTTCGAGGTCAGGCTGTTTTCGATATAGCTGAGCAGGAATTCCTCTTCAGTATTGCCCAAAATATCACCTAAATTATATATATCTGCGCGGTTTGCAAGCATATCGGGAATCCTGAACTTTTCGCCACTTTCAGTATAAGGGTTTCCGGCCATTACAATGCAAACTTTTTTGCCTCTGAAATCGTAGGTTTTGGTTTTACCTTTGTAAACACCTTCAATTTTACGCTGTGCATCGGCCATGGAAATAAACTTTTGAAGGAATTCCGGATTACAGTGCTGTATATCATCAATATATATCATTACATTATCACCAATTTCAAATGCAAGATTCAGTTTTAGAAGTTCCTCACGTGCGGTTGCATTGGGAGCTTCGGTTGGATCTACAGATATTACAGAATGCCCAAGTGCCGGTCCATTTATTTTCATAAATATAATTCCCAGCCTGTTGGCAATGTATTCCATAAGGGTGGTTTTACCATATCCGGGAGGTGAAATCAACAAGAGCATGCCCATTAAATCGGTGCGTTTGCCTTCGCCGGCAGTACCAATTTGTTTAGCAAGATTATTCCCTATCAGTGGCAGATATACCTTATCAATTAATCTGTTCCTTACAAATGAGCTCATCACACGTGGCCTAAACTCGTTCAGGCGCATTTCTGCTTCAAAATCGTCAGTTAGTTTTTTCTTTAAAGCAATGTACTTGGTAAAAGCGGGAACATCTGTATTTTCAAATTTCTTTAGCTTTTGGATAAAAGTAATATAATTGAGATGGTATTTTCTATCCACTATCAGTGGGTGAGTACCTTCAAGATTCTCAAGATCAACAATTAGGGTCACCTTTAATTGCCTGCTTTGGTCAATATCATTAATAAGTATGGAAACAGCTGCTTCATCAATAAATTCAAGGAAACCGGTATTTTTAAGTGCAGAAACAAAGGCATGGAGCCATTTTTTTATCAACTGAAATTTTAAATCCGGCCTGTTGTTTAAGCTGGCTATACTTTTTTCAAATTTTGCCATTTGGTTATTGGCTCGTAAGTGTTCGGCAAATTGATTAAACAAATTAAAAGCATGCTGGTCAATTACAAAACTATCACTGCTGGTTAATTCAAAAAAAAGGTATTCAGAAGCTTCATCCGGAAGGTCTGTTCCAAAAAGCTTTGTTACTTCCACAAATTCTGTAATTTCTCGGTTCAGATGAGAAATAATGTCTGCGTATCCTTCTTTTGATGGGAAAACCTCTAAAATAGAGGCAACGCCTTTCAATTGTTTATATATTTCTTCTTTCTTTTCAATTCCTGTATAAACGTTGAACCAGTATTTTGCACATGCCCGCGCCATTGAATTATAGCGCAATAAACCGGCATTATAATGAATTTTCAATAACGATTCCAATATTATTACAGCATCAATATCATGGATACCTTTAACATAACCCTCGGAATAACGGGTGGCCATATAATTCCTGACAATCTGCTGTAAATCATCAGTTTTTAATTTCTTAATCTTTTTAAGATCAGGATCGCTTTCGTTAAAATATTCCGTCATTACCTTATAAGCCAAATATTCGCCACGGTACACTGCATCATTCTCTGAAACAATGCTTTGCGGCCAGTATTGGCTGAATTTATAAAAATCATCATTAACTACTTTTTCAAAGAATCCGGTACCAGAAAGGTGAAAAAACATTTCAGAATCGCGGTTAACCATTGTTAGTCCAAGTGGTTGGGTATTTACCAGGAACTGATGGTTTCCAAATTTGATGATGTTTTCGCCTTCAACAAAGAGTTCAGATTTATCTTTAAGCTGTCGCAAGGTATCTTCGCGCACAGTTTTCAGTCGGCTTTGAATTGCATCGGCCTTTACTGTATCGTCTAATTTTAAGAGTTCATTAACAATATCGCGGATTTTTTCAACCATTATATCCGAGGCAAAATATCCGTTTATTTCGCTTTCGGATTTTAATTTGGAAATCCGGCTGCTAATTGCTTTCATAATCCTTTCAGCCGATTGCATTAGAGTATCTGCACGCTTGCTTCGCTTTTCAATCAGCTGGATTTTACGTTGTTCAAAAGCATCCCGAATTTCTTCGCGTTTTATTCCGATTTCGTTTACAAATTCATCGAATTCGGTAAATTTTCCTTCTAATTCTTCTAACTGAACCAAAAGTTTTGTGAGGTATTCATCTATTTTTTCAGGTGTATCGCATAAATCAATGTAGTTTACAACAGCCTGGCTTACAAGCTTAATCTGAGAGGCAAATTCCATCCGACCCTCTACCAGGAACAATTCATCGCGTTTGCGTTTTAAATCAGCTTTAATTTTGTTGAATTGTGAATAGATGGAAGAAATATTGTCTATAATCTGAGAGGTCTGAACGGTGTCCCTTATTTTAAGGTTGCTTACAATTTCGATTAACATTTCGAGTTCTGCCGATACTTTAGCAATATCCTTACTTATATTTTCAGCATCAATTACCTTGATTATTTTTTCAACACCGGCTCTGATTTCATCAACCCGTTTTATGTATGGATTGAGAGATTTTTCCTGAACCAAAAGCTCCACGCATTTTTGCGACAAGGTTTCACTGTACTCACCTGCTTTTTTTTCAAATTCTTCAACCAGTTCAACTTTTACATAGCGCAGTTTTTTTAAGGCAACCAATTCACCTCTCAATTTTCTTATTTCTGTAAGCAACAGTACAAATTCGTCAATATTGTCAAGTTTTTTTCGTTTGATATTTTCGAAAAGCCCATCGGCAAGCAAAGTGATTTTTTCAGTTTCTTTAAAGGTTGAGCGTTTTATTTTTACCACTTTTTCAAATTCATCAATGGCAGATGAAGCAGCTTCTTTAATGGCAAAAACAGAAGTATTCAGCTCAAAAGTATGTGAATTGCTAATCCAGTAGTGTCCATCAAGTATTGAAGTGGATTTTCTAACCAATTCAACATATAGGTTTGTAAAAGAATCATCTTTATGTAAAAGATTCAACAATTCCCTGCAATCTGCAATTCCTCTTACCAAATCCTTGTTGCCTATTTTAAAAAGATAAGAGTTTTTATCAACAACGGTGTTGTAATCGGCATTAAAGAAAGTGGTTTTCCAAACCTGCACAACGTGGTGCTTTTTAGCTTCACCATCGCTTCGGAAATTTACCATTTCACCATTGTTGAAAATAGAAAAACCATTGCAAATAACCGGAGTTTCAAGTTCCTGTTCTATAATATTATATTTGAGCAAAATGTATAAACCTGTGGTTTGCTCATAAAATGTGTAGATGTAATCTTCGCCGTTGGGTGAAATAATCCGTTTTTCAAAAACAAGATTTTCAATATGGTTGTTAAAAAACTTGTAATCTCCTGTTTGCAGGTAATACCCGTTGGAAAAAATAATTCCCTGGTTTTCAGGCAGGAATACACAAGAATTTCTTATGGCATCAATTCGTACAGCGCTTTTTGTTTTAGAGCTGTAAACAATGTACCTGTAATCGTTTTCCTTATAAGGCCTTATCTTTAGAATAATAATATTCCCAAGCACCGAATAATAGAATTCTGCATCATCAAGAGTTTGAGAAGGGTCTATTACTTCTTCGCTATATACACCAACACCAGTATCAGTATTGTTTTCAGCTTTTATAGTCAGGTCACCTCCGGTTGTTTCCACAAACAATATGTTTTCAATATTAACATGCGGATGTTTGCCTTCCACAAACATATCCCTTGTAGTTTTTTTCCAGTTAAACTCATGCTGCTCCGGAAATCTGAATTCGTGTGTACTCCTGTTGTCAACATACTGAAGGGTGTCTTCAGCTATTATCCATTTAAAAACCTTGATATCAGAGAAACTTCTGCCTGTTCTGAAAATCATGTACAAATATTTGCCAATCCTGGAAAATTTAATAAACCGGGTATCGGTAAAATATTTATACATATCCATAAAATCAGCCACAAATACATTATCAGAAATTAAGTTTGGGGCAATGTTTTTAAAGCTGTGATCCTGATAGGAATAAACGCTAAACACATCTTCGATAGTTGTTGCAGCCAGGCGAACAGAGACATTGTATCCGAAAATAAAATTATCGCCAATGGGCACCATATCCGCAGGAATGCAGGCATTATTGGTTATAATGCGTTCAGTAGCAATAAGAGAAGCATCGGCAGAACCAAATACCCTTCGCCGTTCATCGTTTAGCCGAATTATCTTATCCCGGAGTTCTTTGCCGTATTTGTCAAGCCGGTTACGGATAATTTCGTAAGTATCCTGCTCCAGAACAATTTTATCTTGGGTTTCCTTATGTATGTTTGGGTTTTCCATTTCTTAAATCAACTTCTATATATTGAATTTACAATACAATTGAATTACGCCGGGCATTTTAAAATTTGGAAATTCAAATAGTTTTTATTTTCGTATATTAAAAAATAGGTGCAGAATGCAAACCCTGACTGGTATTTTTATAGATAAAATAAATAATCAGTCACTTTAAGGTATTCAAATTTCCAATATTAACTAATGAGTTACCCGAATTAATTCTCCTCGTCCAGACTGGCCATTAAAAGTCCGCCAATTCCAAATTTACCAACTTGTTCAATCAATTCTTTAATCATATCTTTTACATCCACATGTGGTATTTTGTTTAACAGGAATTCAAGTACCTCGCTCACACGCATTTCAGCTACATTATCGAGCAAAAACTTGTATTTCTCTGTAAGTTGCTTTATTTTGGCCTCCAGTTGGTCGAGAGTAATTTGCTCTGACTGTTTTGATTCTTTTTTAGAAGTCTTTTTTACTGGTTTTTCAATAACAGGTTCTTCTTCAACTGTTTCTTGTTTTTCAACATATGTATTTTCAATCTTACCTTTTTTAGATGTAAGAAATTTGTCTTTTACTGATGTAAGTAAAGATGAGTTTGAAACAAAATTATCCAGAGAGCGTCCATAAGTAATTGCGCCAATAATTTTATCGAAAAACATAGTTTCGCCACCCACAATATCTATTTTGGCCGATTTAAGTGCTTCGGCAATAACCATAGCCTGCGCTTGTGCAATCTCTTTCCATATCTGGATTTGAGCAATTTCAACATCTTTATCTTTTTGAAGCTGAAGTTTAAATTCTTCGTGATCTTTTCCAATTCCATCGAGCTTTTTCATGGCGGCAGCTTTATTTTCAATACCAATGGCTTCGGATGTAAGCTTTTGTTGGATCACTTTTGCCTCAGCAAATCCTTTATTTTCGACTACTGTAGCCTCACTATTACCGGTTTGCAATAAAGCATTTGCTTCAGCTGTTGTTACCAACTCAATTTCTTTTGATTTGGCAATTGCTTTTGCTTCTATTCCTTTTGATTCGGCCAGTGCGTTAATTTCAAGCACTTTGGCTGAAGTTTCGCCTTCTTTTAAATGAGCAATTGCTTTTGCTTCAATAACCTGAGCTTCGGCCTTGCCTATTGCAGATTCTTTTGCAGCTTCAGCTTCGGCAAGGATTTTTATAGCGTCAGATTCTTTTCCGGCAGCGCTGTATTTTGCTTCAGCTTCAATTATTTTTTCCTTTGCTTTAAACTCCGCAGCTATTTTTAACGCTTCACCATCGATTCCGGTGGCTTTAAGGTTGGCTTCGGCATTTTTAATCTGCTTAACAAGTGCTTCTTCGGCAACTTTTTCAGCCAGAGTAATAGCCACGCGTTTTTCGCGATCTGCACCGGCATAGGCGGTAGTGTCTTTTATTTTTTCTTGTTCAACAACCACATCTTTTTCAACCATCACCCTTTCGCGTATAATTTCTTGTATTTTAGCTTTTTCCAATTCAATTTCTTTTTCTTTTTCAATCTGGGCCAGCGAAACAATTTTTTCCCGGTCGGTGACCTGTAATTCACGATCTTTTTCAACTTTTTCTTTTTCAACCGCATTGGTGCGTTCCTTATTCCAAGCGGCAACAGCAATCTGGCGCAGTTTATTCTCTTCTGCAATCTGGATTGCTTCATCAGCTTCTATCTTTGCTTTTTCTGCTATTTGCCGTTGCTCTTCAGCAACTGTAATTGTAGCAGTACGTTCTTTATCTGTAATATTGGCAATTTCGCGTTTCTGGGTTTCCTGCTTCTCAGCCAGCTGACGTTCGTATTGAAGAATTGTTTCCTGGGCTTCAGCATTTTGTTTGGTAATTGTTTTCTTTTTCTCGTTTTCAATAAAGTTGGCTTTAATTTGTTGTGCTGCAGTCAGATCTATAATTTTTTTAATACCTTCTGCATCAAGGATATTGTCCTGTTTCATTGCCGAAAGTGGTGTTTGTTCGAGATAATCTATTGCACAATCGTCGAGCAGATATCCATTTAAATTTCTCCCGATCAGGGCTAGAATTTCTTTGCGAAAATCATCACGCGAATCGTATAAATTTACAAAATCGAATTGTTTGCCAACTGTTTTAAGTGCTTCTGAGAATTTTGCATCAAACAGTCCCTCTAGGGTTTCAATTTTTGATGCACGTTCGCAACCTATATTCAGCGCAACCTTAGTGGCATCTGCAAATTCCCGGTTTACCCTGATAAAAAAGGCAACCTTAATATCTGCCCTTACATTGTCTTTGCAAATTAAACCTTCGCCACCCATCCGTGAAATGGTAATGGTTTTAAGGGTAATATCCATTTCTTCGAGACGATGTAGAACTGGAATTACAAAGAAACCGGTTTCAAATGCAATCTTTGTTCCACCGGCCCCTGTCCGAACCAGTGCTACGCCATGAATAGGTTTTTTGTACCATTTAATGAATAATGATATAAGTACAAATAAAATAACTACTGTAATAACAGCAGCTAAAACTCCCAGATTTCCAATAAAAAGTGTTATCATAATCAGATTTAATTTTAAAATGGTTCAACTAAATAATAATTGTCATTGTTGTTATATTCTATAATTAAAACCCTTTCGCCTTTGGCAAGGCGGCTTTTATCACAACGGGCAAGCAATACAATGTTTCTTCCTTTCTCATCAATTTCGATATGTCCGTCTGTATTTGCTTCCATATCAAAGCGTACATAGGCCGTTTTACCTGTAAAATCAGTAGCTTTTCCTGTGTTTTTTTCAATTTTTTCAAAAAGATGTGCAATTGGTGTTGAAGTAAATTTGGCAATAAAAAGGCATACAATAGTTTCCGGAACAAGCAATAAAAGCGACATTCCGAAACTTTCAATTTTTAAATAGTAATTGACAATGATGACTAAAAACCATAATGGTACGGCAAAAAAGCTTAATAAAATAAGCAATGGAACTTTGCCTACATTAAAAAAAATAAGGCTCTGCATAAAACCTCCGGGGCCATCAGAATGAATTTCACCTCCATGAACTTCTGTATGTATATCAGCATGTACATCTGCGTCAACATCAGCATCTACGTCAGCATCCAAATCAACATCCACAGCCACATCATGATCCACATCTACATCAACATGGCCTATATCGAGAAGACCAAAAAGTACAACCAGCCAATAAAGTGCCACAAACAGTAAAAGACAGGTGGGAATTAGGTTAACTGTTGAAAATGCAAATTCGAAAATTTCTTTCATTTTTAATTCGGATTATCAATAATTTGAATTCAGGAATATCTTATTCATGCAATTTAATAAAAACTAAACAAATATGCTATATGTATTCCTTTTTTTTGGGGATATTGATTATTTTCTATAGCGAAAATCCTGAAAATCAAAATGAAGAAATCGGATTTTGAGTAATTGAATACATACCAATATTCTGTTTTGCCTCATACAGGACTTGAATGGTGATGTGAATAGAATCAGGAATTATTTTATTCGTTTTTAAAGTTCGGTATAAACGAAACCATTTCAAGACTGATAAAAACATTCCGGGTTTCAGGATGGATTTATCAATTGATTTTGTTTATAATATTTTTAGCTTACCGTGGCCAGGATTTTTATTAAATGAGGCTTAATGGAAAAAAATCAGGCTGTATTATTGTTTAACCTAAAATGAATTTATTGAGTATTGTATAATTTCTGCAATAGTATTATGGTTTGGACTCGAGCCTTTTAATATAATCGAGTAAAAGTTTCTCATGGGGATCCAAATCAATTTCGGTTATCCTTTTGCCTGGTATTGGAGTGTACCAATCAGTTGATTTAAAATATGAATTCAATTCTTCTGATTTAAACATGTGACCATGCCTGGCGAACAGATGATTCCGGTAAATCCGCAAATCCTCTTTTGAAAGGCTTTCGAGCGATATAAGTCTGTCTTCGATAACTACAAAGCAAAACCCTCCCGGATAATCTTCATTTTTCTTATAACTCATTGCCCCAACATCACTTTCGTACCAATTGTGAGCTTTTTCAAGAAAACAAATAAAGGTATTGTGTAATATATTGAATTCAACAGGATTATTCCTGCAATAATTAACATTTTCTTTATCAAGAATACTGTCATTCATTAAAAGAAAAACAGCATGGTCCTCATCATAACATGTCACCGTTGCACCATTATTCCTGATAAATGAAACTACACGATAATTGTTGATTGAATAAATTAAATTAACAATGTATGCTCCATGCTCTTCCGGCTTCCACTCACCCAATCCAAATTCCTTATATTTTGAACTGCAAACTTCGCCCTGTTTTATATCCATGGTTACTTTTTGACCTCTTGCTGAATTAGTCCGGATTGTAAAGAGGCAGATAACCAAAATCATAATTTTTATGATTTTAGCAGGAAACTTTGTTTTAATATCCGAAAGCATAATTTAAGGTCCTTATTATCAAATTATTAAAATTTCAGTTCATTTCTATTATTATCAACGAATTTCATTAACTATTTTAAAAAAGTCTGATTTCCATTAAGAGTGTTTATTCATTTCTTCGATGGTTTTCCGATCTTTTGCTGAATAAAACTGAAAACATAACCACAAAGTTAATTTTTTAAAAAACAGGCTGGTGAATTTAGATGTACATGGCATTTTTGAACAGTTTCATTTTCCCTGATTATTCAGAGTACAAAACCCGGTAGTTTAATATTCCGGGGGTAATAGTTTTAATTCCTTATAAGTAAATACCGGGCCATCTTTGCAAACAAACACTTTACCAACATTACAGCGTCCGCATTTCCCCAATCCACATTTCATGCGGTTTTCGAGGGTTGTGTAAATGGCATCATCCGCAAAACCCAGCTTTTCCAATACGGGGAAAGTAAATTTAATCATAATGGGCGGTCCGCAAACTATGGCAATGGTGTTTTCTGCTTTGGGTGCCCATTTTTCAAGAATGGTAGGAACAAAACCCACTTCGCCTTTCCATTCCGGAGTTTGACCGCCGGGATCAACAGTAGTGATGAGTTTTACATCGGGACGGTTGGCCCATTCTTCGAGTTCGTGTTTATAAACCAAATCTTTCACCGTGCGGGCACCGTAAATAATGCTTATGTCTTTAAAGTTATCCCTTAAATCGAGGCAGTTCCAGATTACGCTGCGCATAGGGGGAAGTGCGATACCACCGGCAATAAACAACAGGTTTTTTCCTTTCCATTCTTCAATAGGGAAAATATTTCCATAAGGGCCGCGAAAACCTATTATATCGTCAACATCGCAACCTGAAAGGGCTGTAGTAACACGTCCGGCCTGCCTGAAGGTACATTCAATATATCCTTTTTTGGTAGGAGATGATGCTATGCAAAAAGTGCTTTCGCCTTTACCATACACTGAATATTCGCCAAACTGACCGGTAAAATAGCTGAATTTTTCAGCATCGGTTTCGTTCAGGAATTTAAGTCTGAAAGTTTTAACACCAGGGGCTTCCTGGGTTATTTTTTCAATTTTCATCTGGTAAGGCATGTAGATGTTTTCGGTGCTCATAGCTTTTATGCTTTATAATGTTCTGTTCTTGTGTTAAAATTATTAATTCTGCTACTGGCTCTTTTTATTCAGTCAATTCCATCAAATGTTCCGAAATATTCATGTCCACCGGGCAAGCCCTTGAACAACGTCCACAGCCAATGCAACCATAAACTTCCTGTCTTTCGGGCATATACGAGAATTTATGCATTACACGTTGTCTCCATCTTTCGCTCTGCACTTCGCGCGGGTTATGGCCCGAAGTATGCAAAGTAAACATTCTGAAACCACATGAATCCCAGCATTTTACACGCCGGCCTTCCTTGCCGCGGGTTTCGTCCTGAATGTCGAAACAGGCGCAGGCCGGACACACATAGGCACAGGCTCCGCAACCAATGCACCTGAGCGATTGATTGAGCCAGAGGCTTTTATCATCGAATTTTTCCGGTAATTTTTCAGTTATTGATCGGTATTCGCCCTGCTTTTTAACATTGGCCAGGTATTTTTCTTTTTCAACCGGTTTGCTTTCTGAAAAATAATCAGGGAATTTATCCAGAATGAGTTTGCCTTTTTCAGTAATAAATTCGGCCAGGTATTCGCTGTTTTCAATGGGAGTAAGCAATATATCAAGACCTTCAGTATTTCCCGGTCCACCATTTACCGATGTGCAAAAACAATACTCATCGCAGCGGGTGCATGATACACCAATCAACGTGGCATTGGCTTTCCTGTCGAGATACATGGTATCTTTATAATCCCATTTAAAAATGGCCTCAAGGGCAATCAATCCAACAGCATCGCAGGGTCTGGCTCCAAAAATTATTGTCTTTTTCGAAACATCAGGTTTGTACTCATCCACCACTACGCCGGCTTTGTTATTGGTAAAGCTCAAAATGGTTTCGTTCCTGGGAAAAAGGATGTTTTTAGGCGATTGGTTGGTTGAAACATAATCGAAAGTTATATCAGCAAACGAGCTGATTTTTTCAAATTCAACCTGGTTGCCTTTTTTTATTGGAGCAAAAACCTGATTTTCATTCACCAGCGCATCTATCAGCTTTTGAAGCGACGCCGAATTAATATTTTTTGTATCCATCTTGTATATTGATGATATTTTTTATTTACTAACGAGTTTTCAGTTTCGAGTTTTCAGTTACTAGTTTCCAGTTACTAGTTTCCAGTTACTAGTTTCCAGTTTCTAGTTTTTAGTTACTAGTTTCTAGTTTCCAGTTTCTAGTTTCCGGTTTTTAGTTTTCAGTTACTAGTTTCTAGTTTTTAGTTTTTTAGTTTTCAGTTTCGAGTTAACTTTGAACTTTAAACTCTTAACTTTGAACTTCTTAACTTTGAACTTCTTAACTTTAAACTTCTTAACTTTAAACTTCTTAAACTTTAAACTTCTTAACTTTAAACTTCTTAACTTCAAACTTCTTAAACTCTAAACTTCTTAAACTCTCAACTTCTTCAAATTTTATATTTTGTTCCTTTTAAATCCGACTTGTTTAAATAATTCATCAATCCTTTAGCCATTTTTGAAATTTCATCACACAAACCGTACAATTTATCGAATTCTTCATTTTCAATATAATTTGAATCGATGCATCTGTATAACTGCGACTTCAATTCACTTGTAGAACCCTTAGAAATACTGATAAACTGCCTGAATTCTTTTTTCCCTTCTCTTTCAAAACCTTCTGCTATATTATCCATTATCGAGCCTGAAGTTTTTTTTAAATGTCTGGCCATTTCAAAATCATTCGAAAGACCTGGATATTTGCATATTCTTATAATTTCTTTATGCAGTTGTCTCGCTTTTAGCCATATTTCCAGATCCTCAAATTTGCTTACTGTAGCCATATACCATGTTTTAGTTTCCAGTTTTTAGTTTCCGGTTTCTAGTTTTTAGTTTTTTGTTTTCAGTTTCGAGTTAACTTTGAACTTTAAACTTTTAACTTTGAACTTCTTTACTTTAAACTCTTAACTTTAAACTTCTTAACTTCAAACTTCTTAAACTTTAGACTTCTTAAACTCTAAACTTCTTAAACTCTAAACTTCTTAACCTTTAAACTTCTTAAACTCTAAACTTCTTAAACTCTAAACTTCTTAAACTTTAAACTTCTTAAACTCTAAACTTCTTAACTTTAAACTTTTTAAACTCTACACTTTGAACTTCTTAAACTTTAAACTCTCAAACTTCAAACTCTTCACTATCTAATAAAACCCTCTTTATCAGTTATTTTATAGGTTGATAACACCGATTCCATTTTGGCCTGAAGGCCAGCCACCGCTCCAAAATCATTTTTAATAGGTTCAATCAGCTTGTAAGTCAACAGGTTTAAAGGAATATCCATTGGGCAAGCCCTGGCACAATCGCCACAGTTTACACATCGACCGGCAAGGTGCATGGCCCGCATAAAATGCCACTCTAAATTGCCTAATTTATGTGCAGGAACATGTACCCACTGAGGTTGGTTGCATTCAACCATACACCTGTTGCAATAACACATGGGGCAAGCTTGTCGGCAGGCATAGCATTTAAAACATTTTGATAGTTCCTGTTCCCAGAAATCCCATCGTTCGGCTATGGTCATGGCATCTATTTTTGCGATAATTTCCTTTTCGTTCTGTCCAATTTCATGATCCATGGAGGCAACAAAATCTTCCATAGCGGAAAAGTCGGTCAGTTCGGTCATTGAGCCGTTCTCGTCCACAGCCAGTACCACCAGGTTTTCTTCTTTTACCTGTTCTTCTGAAGCTATCTGAAGTATTGCCCTTAAGGTATATTTATTGGCCACCACTCCAATTTTTTTATAATGATGAAGCAGTTCGTTTTTTGTAAGATAAACAGCCAGGTTTTGCACGCAATGTTCGTTATAGATAAGATTGCCTGCATCGTCGGCTTTCGTAATGAACAAAGCCCTGGTGCGGCTTTCAACGGTACCTTTGCCGTAACCCACCACTACGTTTACTGTGGTCGAACTAAGCAGTTCTTTTGCCCTGTTTATTAAACTATCCATTGAATACCTCCCCTTCGGTAAAAGATTTATTTGATAATGCCTGGTATTGTTTATAAGGACCTAAATTCCTGATTTTTTCAACGGTAGAATTTACAATATCGGCCCATTTTGCTCCTTCGGCTGCCGAAACCCATGAAAATGTTATGCGTTCCATGTCAATTCCCATAAAGTTACACAGGTTACGAAAAACCATCCAGCGCCTGCGTGCATGGAAATTACCGGATGTATAATGACAATCGTTAGGATGGCATCCCGAAACAATGATTCCATCGGCACCATTGGCGAATGTATTGAGTAAAAGCATGAAATCGATCCGCCCGGTGCAAGGGAACCTTATAATTTTAACATTGCTTGCATATTTAAGCCTGCTGGTTCCGGTTAAATCGGCCCCGGCATAAGTACACCAGTTGCAGACAAAAGCTATTATTTTGGGTTCAAATTCCGACATTGTCTATGTTTTTAATATTCTTCAAATATTTTAAGCTAATTCATAATTGTAAAGCGCTGCACCTATTTCCGAGAACACCTGTTCGTTGGTATATCCGTGCAGGTCGATGGATTTTGAGCGACACAGGGCAACGCAGGTTCCGCAGCCCTGGCAGAGTCCCTCGTTTACTTTTGCCAATGTTTTAATCACTTCGCCATTGCGGTTTTTAATTTCTTCTCGCTCAATGGCATTGTAAGGACATACTTTCTGGCACATAAAACATCCCACGCAGGTCGAAAACATGGGAGGTGCAATACGGTTAACATAGGCCACAAGCGGTTCACGGGTCAATTCATCTTTCGAGAACAAAATACAGACTTTGGCAGCTGCCCCTGAAGCCATTGCCACTGATTCGGGTATATCGCGGGGAGCCTGGCAGGCACCTGCCAAAAATACCCCTGCTGTATTGGTTTCTACAGGCTTAAGCTTTGGATGTCCTTCGGCAAAAAATTTGTGGGCATCGTATGAAATATGAACTTTTTGTGCCAGTTCTTCAGCACCAGGACTTGCTACGGCAGCTGTTGCAAGCACTACCATATCGGCTTCAATTTCAACAGGACGTGCGCCCATCAGGGTATCGGCACCGGTAACTATTAATTTTCCCTCACGTTCAAAAATTTTCGAAACCCGTCCACGGATATATCCTACCTTGTCTTCTTCAATGGCTCGACGCACAAATTCTTCGTACGATTTTCCACCTGCACGGATGTCCATGTAAAATACATACGATTTGCCGTGATGTACTTTGTGCTGATAAAGCATGGCATGTTTGGCCGAATACATACAACATATTTTTGAACAGTATTCTATTCCCTTGGCGGGATCACGGGAACCGGCACAGGCTACGAACACCACTTTTTCGGCAATCTTACCGTCCGATGGTCTGCGGATTTCACCACCTGTTGGGCCTGAAGCAGAAGCCAGTCGCTCGAACTGCATCCCTGTTATTACATCTTTATACATACCATAACCGTATTCAGGGAAGAAATCTGTTCCTTTTATGGCGAATCCGGTTGCCATTACTACGGCGCCTACATCTATTGTAATAAATTCATCCGGTTTATCGAATTGGATAGCCCCTGTTGGACATACTTTCTGGCAAACCTTGCATTTTCCTGTTTTATAATAAGTGCAGTTTTCTTTATCAATTACCGGTTTATTCGGTACAGCCTGCGGAAATGGAACATAAATAGCCGGACGCGTGCCCAATCCTTCGTCAAATTCACTCTTTATTTTTTTCTGAGGGCATTTGGTGCAACACAATCCACAACCTGTACATAGCTTTTCGTCGAGGCTTTTTGATTTCAGTTTAATGGTAGCCTTGAAGTTTCCGACGAATCCTTCAAGGCTTTCCAGTTCTGCATAAGTATATAGAGTAATATTGGGATTCTGTGCTACTTCAACCATTCGGGGAGTAAGAATACACTGTGAGCAGTCGAGCGTCGGAAATGTTTCTGAAAGCTGCGACATATGACCGCCAATCGAGGGTTCGCGCTCAACCATAACCACTTTGTGGCCGGCATTTGCAATATCAATAGCTGCCTGAATTCCGGCTACACCACCGCCAATCACAAGTGCTCTTTTGGTTATTGGAACTTTAATGGGTTCGAGGGCATAGTTGTTTTTTACCTTTTCAACCATAGTGCCAACCAGTGTAATTGCTTTGCCGGTAGTAACATCGCTTTTTTCATGTACCCATGAGCAATGTTCACGTATATTGGCCATTTCGCAAAGGTATGGATTTAAACCTGCCTCTTCACATGCCTTACGGAATGTAGGCTCGTGCATCCTGGGGGAGCAGGCCGAAACGACAATGCCATCAAGATTATGCTCTTTAATTGCATCTTTTACAATGGTTTGGCCCGGATCGCTGCACATGTACTTATAATCCATGGTAAAAACCACACCCTTAAGCTTGGCCATTTCTTCGGCTACCTTCTGGCAATTAACTGTTGCACTAATATTTTCGCCGCAATGACATACAAAAACCCCTATTCTTGCCATATCCTGAAATTAGAAATTTTTACTTTTTTTCGAGTTTTTAGTTTCAAGTTTCGAGTTTTCAGTTTCGTGCTAACTTTAAACTTCTTAACTCTAAACTTCTTAACTCTAAACTTCTTAACTAATAACTATTCTATATTTGAATAATGTTTCATAAACTGCACCCTTTCGTAAGATGCAGGATTTTCAATATTGTTCAGGCTCATTTTTCCCCTGAAATTTTCAATTTGATTAAAACTATGTTTATCCATCCAGCCTTCGAGGCCCGAAACAATATTTTTAATTTCTCCAAAACCTTTCTGGTATAGCACTGAAGCCAACTGAACAGTTTGTGCCCCCGCCAGTAACATTTTTACTACTGTAGAATAATCATGAATGCCTGTTGTAGATGAAATGTCGCAATTAATCCGCCCTGATAATATTCCGGTCCAGCGCAAAGTGTGATTGTATTCGGCTGAATTGCTGAAGATATTATGTGCATTGAAAACGAATTTTTCTATATCAATATCATGATTAAACGGCCTGTTGAACAATACAATGCCTGAAATACCAGTTTCGGATATTTTTTTAACCGATGAGGCCAATGCTGAAAAATAGAAACCGATTTTAACCGATAGAGGGATAGAAATGTATTTTAAAACCTCAGAAATAATATCAATATAGGTTCGTTCAACTTCTTTTTCGTCCTGGTCAAAAACCGAAGGAAGCAGGTAAATGTTAAGTTCAATGGCATCAACACCTGTGTCCTGTAGCTTTTTTGCAAAATACATCCACTCATATTTCGAAACACAGTTAATACTAGCAATTACAGGTATCTGAACAGTTTTTTTAGCATTTTCAAGTAGCTTCAGGTATTTCGAAATCGCATTTTCCTGGGCAAAACTCTGCACATAATTCAAAGCTTCCTCGTAATAATAATCCCTATGATTAACAATACTTTCAAAAGTGTCTTTCCAGGCTTTCACTTTTTCATGATCATGATTAATCAGGTATTGGCTTTCGGAATTAATCTGTTCTTCGAAAATGGATTTGATGACAACTGCACCTGCGCCGTTTTTTTCAATTTCCTTAATGTTTTCAATGGAATTGGTTAATCCCGAACTTCCGGCAATTACCGGGTTACGTAGCTTTAATCCCAAATAGGTAGTTTCGAGGTTTGCCATGTTATAAATATTGTTTTATTAATTAGCAGTTTTTTTAATAATTATAATTTTAGAATAAGGATTAACAAAGGATGATTTATGATTTTTTAATTTTCTTTTTATCATTTTTCTGCGCTGTCTCAATGATTTCAAACCGTAAAAAATATTCATCTTTTTCTAAATCCTTCTTATTCTTCCGGCTCATCACTTTTACTATTCTTCTAAAATCTAAAATTCTTCACCCAATTGTCCGGATTTTATACCAGATTATATTTTGTAAAATGTCTTTGTAATCCGAGTTTATTTTTATCAATCCCAAGGGCTATTCCTATGGCCTGAGAAATGTAAATAGCCGGAATTTCATAGTTTTTACCTAATATTTTATTGATTTCCGGCCTTCGCATATCAAGGTTTGAATGGCACATGGGACAAGCCACTACAATAGCTTCGGCACCACGGTCGGCGGCATCCTTTACAATGGTACCTGAAAGTTTGGCTACAATATCGGTTCGGACAATGGAATGCCCTGCCCCGCAACATTCGGTTTTATAAGCCCACTGAATGGGTTCCGCCCCAATTTTTTCCATGACTTTGTCCATCGACTGCGGATTTTCTGTCCGGTCGAACTTTAGTATTTTATTCGGCCTTACCAGTAAACATCCGTAATAACAGGCTACTTTGTGTTTGAATTCTTCTTTTTTGGTCTCATCCAGTTTATCGAGCAGGTATTTTTCAATAAACTGCACAATATTGATGATTTTAACTTTTCCTTCGAAAGGCATTTCAACATGTGCCTGAACTTTTTCTTTCAGGGCTTTGTCCTGCTTTAGTTCATGATCAGTGATACCCAAACGGCTGTAACAGGCGGCACAGGGAACCAGGAGCTCGTCCATTCCTTCTTTTTCGGCAATGGCCAGAATCCTTAATGGAAGAGCCAGCGAAAGTTCTTTGTTCAAATTATGGGCGGCAGTAGCGCCGCAACAATTCCAATCGGGTACTTCAACCAGGTTAATACCTGCTTTTTCGGCGATAGCAATTACCGATTCACGGTATTCGCGTGATGAGCCCTTGAGCGAGCATCCGGGGTATAATCCTATTTTCATTGTTGTGCCTCCTTCTGCTTAATCGTACGGTTGAAAATTCTTTTCATTAATCTGGTATTTTTGATCCTGTCGGGGAGGATATGCAATTTTCCCCTGCTGAGCATCGGCAAAGCCAGGTTCACGTCTTTCATCAAATCAAAGGTGGCCAGTTTGTATTCACCTAAAAGTCCCACTTCGCTAAGCCTTCCGTTTTTCCTGATTGAATTCAGGAATGCTTTATGGAAAGCTATTATTTTTTTCGAATTTTTGTTTGCTTTTCTTTCTTTGTAGGCTTTTTCACGAAGCAAATCCATCATTTTCGGAATATCGAGTTCCATCGGGCAACGCGAGTAACACATTTCGCAGGTAACACAAAGCCAGATTGATTTTGAACCAAGCACTTTTTGATCCATGGCGTCGTCGTTGTACTGTAACATACGCATTACCATGCTTGGCGGATAATCCATGTCGGTATTAACCGGGCAACCTGCCGAGCATTTTCCGCACTGGTAACATTTATCTGCCTTAACACCTGTGCCTTCGAGCACAATACTATTAAGGTTAACCGGGGTAGGATGATGATTTGTCATCGTTTATAATTTTACTTTTTAACGAAATCCTGGTTATATTTTTATCACACTTAAAAACCCAGAAATATCCTTACAAAATTGAATTTTTTTTTATTCAAATTGTATGATATTTGTCAACTCAAACCACACAATATTTCGGATTATGAATTGATAATGCTCAGAAAAATTTCAGATTTTTTCGAAAAAAATAATATTCATTTGCAGCTTTGTTGATTTAATTTTCGTATTGTTAAAATAACCTGAATTCAATCCTATCTTTATGAATAAATATTTTTTTATTATTCTGGGTATAATTTTATGTGGATTTACCAATATTTCAGCCCAGAAATTCTCGCTTGGTGGATACAGCGGCCTTAATTTTTCAAATCTGAACAATGAACCAACTTCGGGTAAATGGAAATCAATGCCGGGGCCTCAAACAGGTATTTCAGCAAATTATCACATATCAAAAGCATTTTATTTAAACTCAGGACTTGACTTTTATACGCTTTACTATAATTACAACGATTATTATAGCGGATATTGGTGGGAGTACCTGAGCAGCAAGGTGATACCGCCTTACTACAATTCTATGATAATGCCACCTTACAATTATTACCAGCGGGATTGGAGCCTTTCCTATTTAAGGCTTCCTTTACTATTGGGATTAAAAACCCCTGGCAAATTCAGTTTTGAGTTTTCGGCAGGTATGTATTATAGCTGGTTGATTGGTGACAACTTAAGGCATGATCAACAGCAATTCCCCTCTACTGATTATGGGTATATATTCTTGCACGGATTTACCTATACTTTCGATAATAACCTGCAAATTGGAGCCAACCTGCAATATTTTTTCGGGAGAGAAAAGCTGGAAGCCATAGAAGGAAAAAATGCGGCCACTTCGGTTTGTTTTAAGTTAGGCTATCGTTTCGGCGGGAATCAAAACGAAACTTCAGATAAAGATTCAATATCTCCTTTCTTTTTTATTGGTTATTCCGCGGGTGCTACCATGTCGGTGAATGCGGGCACGAACAGTTCGCTTTATAAACCGGGTGCAGGATATAATTTATCACTATCGTTAATTTACCATAAAACAAAAGGCGTTTCGTTTGAAACAGGCCTAATTTACCAACGAAACAGTTATTGGTTAAACGACAGCAGCACCAATTTTTTTATTCATAAACCCAAATCCAACGTGTACGATTCCGAGACACGGACCGATCTTACATACATTAGCCTGCCTTTAATCATTAATTTTTGGATTGGCAAAAAGGAGATATTTTATGCAGGTGTGGGTTTGTATGGCGCAGTTCAAACAAATGCAAATGTTGTGGGAGATTCATGGACAACCAGCAATACCGATTCCTATCTCGTTGTTTCGAAATACCATGTCAACAATAGTATAGAAGGTTATTTTTATGATTATGATGCCGGCTGGATTTTTAACCTGGGTTTTGAACCCCGGATTTTTTCAAAACTTAAACTTGATTTTAAACTCAGGTATATGGGATCGTTTAAAAATATATACAAATACGATTCTGAAACTGAGATTAAATTAAAATCATTATCTGTAAATGCGGGTATACTCATCCCGATTTTATGATAAAAATAAATCCTTATTTAATCAAATTCATGTAATTGATTAACAAACAATTAAAATTATTCTTTCTGTCATACTCTCTTAAAATATAAAAATGAAAACAAAACTTATATATTTTCTTTTATTAGTTGGAATCATATCGTGCAATAAGTTTGACGGGCCTTATATCGAAACTATAGATAATTATGTTGCCATGGTTTACGGAAGTGGTCAAAAAGGAGAAGCAGGCGATTATCTCAAAGATTCAGTGGGTGTGATGATTATAAGAAATACTTCAAATTACAGTTTAGAGGGTTACACGGCGCATTTTAAGGTTGTTTCCGGTGGTGGACAGGTGGACGATGAAATTATTCCTTTAACAGGAGGTGTGGCCAAAACAAAGTGGAAAACCGGTACAAATTCAAACAAACAAACCCTTGAGGTTGAAATATTTGATAAAAACAACATGCTTGTATTCACACCAAAAATTGAAGCAATCGCTCTCAGGCACCAGGTTTGGGACACTATTTCCACCGTTCCGGATATTTATATTTCCGATGTTCTTTCAGACACAATATTAAATAAAACCACGATGATTGCTTCATCTGGAATATATTATCTGAAAGATTCAATCTTCAACTGGAACCAGGACTACCAACAATACATAAGTGGCCCTTTTAGCATGTTTATTGACAATTCCGGAACCTATTACGTAAGTAATTGGTATGGTTCTATTTATAAAAGTATAAATGGCGGTAATTCGTGGAATTTATGCAGCCAGCCTATTCCGGGCCATCAATATTATTATTTTATGACGGTTGCCCCTGATGGTTATATCTGGGCCAGTGCGTTTGGTTATAAACATAGTCTCCGGTGCTCACGCGATGGGGGAAATACCTGGTCAGCCGATACCCTGGGGCTTGACGAGAATGAAGTTATAGGAAATATATTCAGGCTTAACAATGGAACTATATTCTTTCATTCAGCAAGCATGTATAATTTGTATAAATCTGAAGATGATGGAAAAACATGGCAAAAGATGAACCATCCGCAATTCTCTCTTAGCCTTTTTGTAACCGAAAATGACGAAATTATTATCATTAATCAGCAAAACGGAATTAGTTTTCATAAATCAACCGATATGGGGCAGACCTATCGTAAAACATACAGTGTCTGGCCTCAGTTTGTGACAACCGCCATGAACCACATTATTGTAAAAAAAGATAATTTTTATTATATTTTAATACCCGGCTATGGCATAGTCCGGACCGTTGATTTTGAAGATTTTGAACAGGTATACCACAATGAAAAAATCGTTTATTTGTTCAGGACGCATGACGGGAGTCTTATTGCAAAAGGACTTGATAACGCAAATGTATATTGTTACCGGGATTAGTTTCTTAAGATTTGGCAAGGATTACATTTCCCAGCTTTTAAAAATCAGGCTTCCATTTTCAGGGGAATTTTCAATTTTGAGGTAATTGTCAATTTCCTGCTGCATTTCTTCTACATGCGAGATAACCCCCACTATACGGTTTTCTTTGCGTAACGATTTAAGGCTTTGGAAAACTATAGAAAGCGATTCTTTGTCGAGCGAGCCAAATCCCTCGTCGAGAAAAAAGAAATTATGGTTCGATTTTGTAACCGACTGGATATTATCGGCAAGGGCAAGAGCCAGCGATAAAGAGGCCTGAAAAGTTTGTCCACCCGATAAAGTTTTAACACTTCGGGTTTTACCTTCATTTAAATAATCGCGGATAATAAAATCGTTGGTTTCGGTCAGTTCCAGACTGAGTTTTTGCTGTGTTAAAGCCTTAAACCGCTGATTGGCAATATTAATAAGATTTTGAAGGTAAACCGACGAAACAAAATTCACAAATCCACTTCCCTTAAAAAGATTTTTAAGGGTTTTTATATTTTCGGCCCTTAAATTCAATTGGTTAAGCTCATTCTGAAGGTTTTCTTTTTCCTTAATTTTATTTTTTAATTCCAGGAGTTCATTTTCCATCGAACCCAGCTTTTTATTATGAAAATCAATTAGTTCGGTTATTTTGGTTAATTCTTCAACCTGGCTTAAATATTCTTCCGATTTAAAATTTTTTCCTTCGGCCTGGCTTCTTAACTTATCGAGGGTTAAACCAACACTATAATAATTATTTTCAAAATCCATTATACGTTGGTTTTCTTTCTCTATATCCAGGTTTGAGGCAAGTATTTGTTTTACCTGTTCAGGGCTCGAATACCCGGATTGTATCAACTCATCATTAAATTTTTGGGTAAGATTACTTATTTCCTGAACCAACTGTAAAAGAACAGATTCGCCGGCTTCAATTGTGCCATTCAGCTTATCTTTTTCGGGTTTAAGTGCATTTATTTTCTTTTCGGCAGCTTCATAATCATTTATAAGCTGTAGGTATTCTTTGTTTAAATTGCTGATTTCTTTTTGTAATTCGTCGTTTGATAGAAGGAGTTTTTCGTCCAGTCCTGTAAAGTTTATTTGTCTGTACAAAGTATCGTAGGTGGCTTTTTGCGAATGGAGTTCGTTGCTGATTTTATTTATTGCCTCCTGGTATTTTTCCTTTTTTGAGTAATCGAGTTTGAGCAAATCTTCATTTTCTGTTTGTTTTTTTTCCAGTTCCTGTAATTCTGATTGTTCTTTTTTTGCTTCAAACATGGCCTGTTCCAGTTCTTCAATGGTGTAATTTTTTTTAAAATTATAAGCCGACTGATGGTTTTTTAAAGAAGTGGCCGCATTTTCAATTTTAGAGTTTAACGCCAATAATCTCTCTTTAACCGACTGGATTTCAACCATTTTATTATCTGTATTTTTTTCCAGTTGCAACAGATTTTTCAAGTCCGATTTTAGATTCGCGAGTTTTTCAGCCAGAATATTATTTTCATCCGAAAGATCGTGGGCTTTCATTTTTAAGGGATGGTGCATAGAACCGCAAACCGGGCATTCTTCGCCTTCTTTGAGGTTTTCGGAATAGCGGCTTAATTCGAGTTTCACTTTAAGATGTCTGAGTTCTTCCTCTGCCTGTTCAATACAATGTTCGAATTCACTTTTTAAAGTAGAAATCCTGTTTTTTAGGTCAGTTTCATGGATGGTTTTTTCAGTAAATCCAAGTTTTTGCGAATAATCTTTAATTGCGGTTTCCAGTTCGTTTAATTTGTGAATGACTTGTTGCCTTTCGTTTTCAAGGTTTTCAAGCTCTTTTTTAATACTGTTCAATTGGTTAAACCAGTTTTTAATTTCCAGCAGCATTGAAAAATCGGTTTGATTCAGCTTCAGCGCATTTATTTTATTTTTTAATTCAGCGATAAATTCTTCTGATTTTTTTAGCTTATTTTCAATTTCGACCTGGGTTTTAAGGCCATTTTGCCACCTTTCGTTTAACTGAGCAGTTTCGATGGAAATTCTTTGAAGCTGAAGGGTTTTTTCCAGGTCGTCCACTTGTTTTTTCAGGTTTTCTTTGTTGTTAAACCTTACTTTTAATACTTCAAATCCAGCTAAAAGATTTTCGAGGTTTGCACTAATTTCAGTAAGATTCTTTTTATTTTGCTGAAGTTCGTTGTTAAGTTTTTCCTTTTTAGTGCCAGATTCTGTAATTCTATCAATCAGGTTTTTAAATTTCAAAATACACGCCTGGTAAGAATTGACTTGTTGTCTAATCTTTTCGAAATAAGGTTTTTGCTCAGTTAGAGCAGCATAATCTTTTTTTTCTTTTTCCAATTTTTCGAATAATTCTTTCAATTGCCTGAGATTTTCAACCACCAGCTGTTTTTCTTTCAAAGCGGTTTGGTTTAAATTTATCTCCAGTTTCAGTTCATTCAGTGCGTTTTCCAACTCCTTAATCCGTTCAGTTTTTATGTCGGCCAATTGCACAAGTTGGCCCTGGAGATGGGTTAATCTTTCGTTGTTTTTATCTTCCAGGGCTTTAACTTTATCCGAAAGATCAAATTTTTCGAGGTGAAACAATTCTTTCATCATTCGTGTGCGATCGGTATCGCCCAGCTGCAAAAATTCCTGGAACCTTCCCTGTGGAATGATGATGGTTCTGCGGAAATTAAGATAATTTAAGCCGGTGATGGTTTCGGCACTTTCAACAGGAACCGGTATCCAGTTTTCATTTTCTTTTTTATAAGCTTCGCGGTTAATGGTTTTTACATCGGTAAACTGTTTCGAATTCCGTTTTGCCTTTGCTATAAAACGATATTGCTGGTCATTGTCGCCATTTTTGAAAATAAAATCTATAAGCAGTTGGTCCGATTTCAGGTTCATCATGTTATAGCCACGGTCGTCTCTTTTATTAAGTCTTTCTGTTTCGCCGTAGAGAGCATAAGAAATAGCTTCGAGAATGGTTGATTTTCCGCTGCCCACCGCCCCGAAAATGCCGAACAAACCGGCACCTGTAAGATTTGTAAAATCTATTACCTGTTCTTTATCCTGGTAAGAGTAAATACCTTTAAGCGTTAGCGAAAGCGGGATCATAGATTACTAAAGTTCGAAATAAATTAATAAGCAATATAATAAATGTATTTGAATAGGAATTGTGAAATAGAAAATAATTTCTTATTGATTTTAGGACAACCGGAAATGATTTTAAATCTAAAGCAATAAAGTTTTTTGCTTCTTATTTTAAGTTTGTAGCACTAAATATTTACCGTATAGTTTAATTAAATTTAAACAAATATTTTTGACAGGTAAAATTGGTGTTTTAAAAAACATGACTAAAAATTTATAATTCACTTTCCAGAAGTTAAGAGCCTTATTTTTTGTTATTTATAAATACCTGAAATAAAAATTATAAAAAACGTAATAATTAATATTATCTGCAGGAATATAATTTCCAGCTTTTTTCTTTGCTAATTATCTCGATTGGTTAAGTTTATGCCTTTTAGAAACATTCCATTTTCTTAAAATAAATGTTGATTTTATTTTCTTTAGTTAATGTTATTTAATAATATTGTAAAATATTTGCGTTATACGTTATATTTTATTATAGCTCTCATTGACAATACCTTAAAATTTACCCAAAAATGCAAAAAAATCTATTAATTTCAGTGCTTATCTTTTGTAATTCAATGCTTTCAGTTGCACAGATAATTTCTCCCTACATATTCATAAAAGAAATTCAGACTAAAAAAGATCGGATTGAAATTACTTATGGCTTTGAAAATTGTAATCCTAAGGATAAATATTCTGTTTGGATGGAGGCATATACTTCTGATGGGAATAAGTTAAGAACAAATAGTTTTCTTGATGAATATAAAGATATTAGCCCTTCTTCGGCAGAAAAACTGGTATGGCTATATGCCAGAGATAGTTTAATTATTGATGAAAAGATATATTTCAAACTTTATGCTGCTAAACAGGTTCAGGTAAATCCAGGTAAAGCTTATTTTTATTCAACTCTTTTTCCGGGTTCAGGTTATAAGGCAGTGGGAGGAAAAAATAAAATTTACCTTGGAATAATAGGATACACAGGGTTAGGTAGTAGCTTAATGTTTAATATGATGTCAGCAAATAGTTATGATAAATATAAGGGCGAACCCGATGTGGAGGAGTCAGAAAAATTACTTGCAAATTCCAGAACATATAGAACTCTATCCATTACATCTTTTGGAATTGGAATAACAACATGGTTAATTGATTATTACTTGCTAAGTAACAAAATTAGAAAAGAAAAAAGTAAAAAAATTGAAGAGTTGAAATTTGAAATTGACGCAAAAGATATTCTTGAAGTACAATCGGAACAGAGATACATTTCTACCAGGGGACTTCCACCTAATTTATTCGTCGAACTTTATTTTTCGGATGCCAATGGTAATAGGATAATTGAAGCTAATGAAAATGCAGAATTAACAATTTTAATATCTAACTTAGGAAAAGGCGATGCCTATAATTTGAATTTTCATATACTAGATGACAAAGGAGATATAAATTTAAAAATAGTTGACCCAAAAGAAATAAAAGTACTAAAGCCGAATGAAATAAAGCAGATAACTGTTCCCATTTCAGCAAATTATTTTATAAAAACATCTGAACACAAGTTGCAAATTAACGTAACAGAAAAATATGGATACGATTTGGATCCTGCATATCTTATCCTACAAAGCATTGAAAGTTTGCCTTCAAAATTGAATTTTTCGGGAATTGAAATCTTAGACGCCGGAGAAGGTACTTCATCTATTATAGAAGATGGTCAGCTACAAGCTGGCGAAATGGTGAAGGCTAAAATAATAATACAGAATACAGGAGAAGGAGTAGCAACCAATGCAACTTATGAGATTTCTTCGAACGATAAAAACATTTTTCTACAGGAAAGTATAGGTAATTTGGGAACAATTAATCCCGGCGAAATAAAAGAATTTTATGTTACAATTAGCCCTAACAAGAGGGTTAATACAAAAGGAAATTTACCGTTAATCCTTGATTTAAAAGAACAATACAATATCGGTAATTTAACTTCTTTTAGCTTGCCAATCAAATTAAATCAAAAACCTTCCAAAGCCAATATTGTCAATTTGAATAACGAAAGTGAAAAAATCATCAGCAATGTTGCAAGATTTGAATATAATTCAAAAAAATTCTTTGCTTCAAAGGACAATATAATGAATATACGTTCTGTAGTTCCCTCGAACACCAGAAGGAAAAATTCAGTTGCTGTTGTTTTTGGAGTAAGAGATTACGAAAATATGGCACCTGCCCCCTATGCTGACAATGATGCAACAATAATGAAGGAATATTTTGAAAAAGTTCTTGGCATTGAACAGGTATTAATCTTTAAAAATGAAGAAGTTACAGCAGCCCGATTAAATAAGGTTTTTAATCCTGGATATGGGGAGCTAAGTAAAGCTATTATCAAAGATTCAACTGAAGTGTTTGTTTTCTTTTCAGGACATGGAATACCTGACAAAACAGGAGAAAATACCTATTTGCTTCCTTATGATGGTATAATACAGGATTTGGAAACTTTTGGCTATAATACCTACAAGCTATACGACAATTTAAGTAAGTTAGGGGCAAAAAACGTTACGGTGATTTTAGATGCATGTTTTAGTGGTAATTCAAGGACAAGTGAAAAGCAGAAAGTTGAAAACCTGATTTCTCAAAAAGGGGTAATTATTAAAGCCAAAAAGCCATGGGTAAATAACAAAGATTTTTTTATGATAAACTCTTCGACCGGTTCGGAGACTTCATTAGGCTTTGATCAAACAGAAACAGGATTGTTTACCTATTACTTTTGTGCAGGCTTGCAGGGAAGAGCTGATGAAAATGATGACAAAAAAATCACCGTGGGCGAATTAAAAAAATATGTTACTTCAAAAGTCACAGATGAGTCAAGAAAGATTTTTGGCATTCAAACCCCCGAATTTAATGGAGAAGAAGATAGAGTTATGGTTGAATATGAGAATTAATTGAAATGAGAAATTTTTTGAATAGATTTTGTAAGGCGGCTCTTTGGTGCAGTTCTATTCTGTTATTTTCAAATTGTTTTTCTGAAAAGTTAGATAATATAACAAAAAGCAACTTGGTGCAAATTAATTATTTATCTAAATCTTCAGTCAAAATTAAATTCGAAATTTTAGAGTTAAGCAAGAACAACCATTCTAGTTTTGGAATCTGCTTTAGTGCTGATACAGATAGGCCAACTATGAATGACTCAGTCATTTCGCTCGGACAAATTAATGGAACAACATCAACCGAACTGATAATTGATAATTTAGATCCAAAAAAGGTTTATTTTTTCTGTGGGTATGTTATGGATAATGAAACTCCAGTTTATAGTTTAAATACAATAAGCACATCTGATATTTTAATTGTTTATACAGATACTACCACCTATATTAATTCTAATTCAGTCACACTTTGTGCAATATTGCCAAAAAATTGTTTTACAACAGAAGTATATTTCGAATATGGGACTACAACAGAATATGGCGCTAAAATAAAAGCAAATCAAAATCCTTTAGGAGCTTTTTCTTTGTCAGAAGTAAATTCAAGGGTGAATGGGTTATCTGAAAATGCAAAATATAACTTTAGGGCAATTGCAGTTGCTAACGGCGATACGGTAAAAAGCGAAAACAAGGTTTTTCAAACTCTAACCAAAGAAATTTCTACAGTAATTGATATTGATGACAATATTTACAATACAATTAAAATTGGAAATCAGGAATGGTTGGTTGAAAACCTTAAAACCACTAAATTTAACGATGGGACTCCGATAGCTGCTCCAAGCAGTCCATATGATTGGCAATCAAATATCAATGGGGCATTTTGTTGGCCAAAAAATGATATGACTAATTATAAAAAAGACTATGGCGCATTATACAACTGGCCCGCTATTGATGGACTCAGTAACGGTAATAAAAATATTTGTCCGGTAGGCTGGCATGTCCCTACTATTGATGAATGGGAAATTCTTGCAAGTTATTTGGGAGGTCCACTTATTGCTGGTGAAAAATTGAAAGAAACCGGAACAGATCATTGGCTTTATAACTATCGTTGTGCTATAAATCTGACTGGCTTTTCTGCATTGCCAGGTGGATATCGTGAAGGTGGAAATGAATATTTTAATATGATGGGTGAACAATGTATTTTTTGGTCAGCGTCAGCACTAAATGATCAATCATCGTGGATAATGTTGCTCGAAAGTAGTAATATTAAATTCGAGAAATGGCCAGTATTGAAAGATAGCGGATGTTCTGTAAGGTGCGTTAAAGATTAGCTAAATAATACTTAAAGACAAAAAAATAAAATCAGCAGATAATTTTCTGGATATGGTTAAAATAAAGTGTTCAATAGGTATATTGGCTTTTTTAGCAGTTTTCCTTTTACTTTCTAATTGTCAGCGACTTGAACTTGTGACTGTAACTAAGAGTACTGTAAATAATGCAATTTATCTTAACAGAAATTCAGTTAAAATTGATTTAAATATTTCCGAATTAAGTGGTTCTGAACACGAAGATTGCGGGATATGCTACAGCAAAAATAGCTCAGCTCCAACGATTAAGGACAATTATATTTCTTTGGGAAAAATAAATAATACAAAAGTCGTTACAGCAATTATAGAGAACCTTAATTCTGATACAAATTACTATTTTAGAGGATATGTATTGGATAATAATGAACCGGTTTACAGTTTAAATGTAGTAATGAATTCTGAAATGCCTGATATTACTACAATTAATGCATATGCGATAAATGCAAGTTCAGCAAATTTAGTCGGTTATATTAATAATATTGAGACTAAGATCATTGTTGGTTTTGAATATGGCCTTACAGATGATTACGGACAGAAAATTACAGCAGTCCAAAGTCCTGTTGAACTAATTTCCAGTATTGAGGTATTTACCAGAGTTAAAAATTTAATACCTGATACTACATATCACTATAGAATAGTGGTTACAAACAATTCTGGTACTATACATGGTGATGACATTACCTTTAAGACCCAATCGCTTGAAGAAGGAACCGTGAAGGACTTTGACGGTAATGTTTATAACACAATTAAAATTGGTAATCAAGTATGGCTCCAAGAAAATCTTAAATCTATAAGTTTTAATGACGGAACTCCAATAAATTATTTTGGGAATAATCAGATTCTTTGGGAAACAGATACTACTGGTGCCTATACTTTTTATATGGATAATAAAGATCAATACAAAGATCCACTAGGTGGCCTATATAACTGGTATGTAATTGATAAATCTCGAAATGGTGGTAAAAATATTTGTCCACCGGGTTGGCACGTGCCATCTGATGAAGAATGGACAAATCTGATGGACATAGCAGATGGTGTAGGAGAAAACCTCAGGGAGGTTAATTCGGAATACTGGCCCGAAGTTTTTGATCAGTCAAATAACAGGTCTGGATTTTCTGCGTTGGGAAGTGGATATTACAGCAGTGAAGGGTTTTATGATGGAATCAAAAGGATTTGTATCTGGTGGACTTCAACGGATTACCAATATAATAATGCTGGTGTTTGGCAGATATTCTATGATCAATATGAGACCTATTCTACCAAAAGTCCAAAAAATAATGGATATTCAATCCGGTGTATAAAGGACTGATTTATGATTTTTTTAATTTGTCTCATTTAATTGCTACAAATTTATGATTTTATGCTGAGGAATATCTTTTTATTTGGGTATACTATTCTAATTCTTATCATTCTGGCTGCATGCAATATTTTTGATATACAAAATCTTACTAAAACTTTCATCAATAAATTGGTAATTGTTGATGCAAGCACTATTAAAGTAAACCTCAAAATAGTTGAACTGAGCGATAAAAAGCGTGGAATCAATGGAATTTGTTACAGCACAATAAACGAATTGCCAACAATCAACGATAGTGTTTTTTATTTCGATAATATTACAAATACAGGTGAATTAGATATTACAATTCAAAATCTTACCCCTGGGAAAAATTATTATTTCAGGGCATTTATTATTGAAGAAGATGAACCCTTGTACAGTATAAATACAAAAAGTACTTTAACCCCTGAACTTCCGGTACTGGTTACAAAACCTGCATCATCTATCAATTCAGTTTCTGCAACATTAAATGGATTTGTTGAAACCAACGGGCTTGCAACCAATGTGTATTTTGAAATTGGTAAAGACGAAAATTATGGCAAGATTTATCATGCACCATTGGATCCGGTAACCTTTGATTCAGCAGAAATGTGCATAAATGTAAATGGATTAATGGCCAATACAACATATCATTTCAGAGTTTATGGCACCAATAAAGCTGGGATCGTTAAAGCTTCAGATTTGGTTTTTACTACTTTAAAAACAGAAGAATCAACTGTAACAGACATTGATGGCAATATTTATAATACTATAAAAATTGGCCAACAAGAATGGATGGCCGAAAACCTAAAGACTATCAGGTACAGAAATGGTGATACTATTGCCACCACAGTTCCGGCAACACTTGATATCAGTTATACTAAAGAAAAATACCAGTGGGTGCTAAATGGTGATAACAAAAATTTAGAAACTTACGGACGAATGTATAATTGGTATGCAATTAATGATGACCGGGGAGTTTGCCCTGCAGGTTGGCACGTACCAGGTAGTGCAGAATGGGATACACTGATAAATTTTGTTGGAGAAGAGAGCACTGCAGGGGGGTTGCTAAAGGAACAAGGCACGGCACATTGGACCATTCCAAATACTGGTGCCAATAATAAATTTGGATTCAATGGTTTACCCTGTGGATACAGAACAGAAAAAGGATTATTTTATTCTACGCGTATTAATGGAATTTGGTGGAGTATAAATTCAATCTCTGATGTTTTTGTCTGGAACTTTTATTTATATTATGAAAACAGCTATGCAATAATTAGCGCAAGTTTTAAAAATGATGGAAACTACGTGAGATGTATAAAAGATTGATTTAAAATTATACTTTCTTATCAAATCAGAATTAAATGGAATTTAGAATGAATTGAATTTCAGAATTATAAAAATGAAAATCTCTATTAAAATAAAATCGGTTATTGGTATTGCAATTAAGACAAAGTGGTTTGTTATCATTGTTCTCCTTATTTTAAGTTCTTGTAAGCAACAAGAATTGGTCAATGTAACCAAATCAAACCTTAATAAAGCTGTTTACTTGAATGACTCAACTTTACAGATCGAAATGGAAATTATTGAATTAGGTAATGCTATCCATTTTGGTTACGGAATCTGTTATAGTTCAGATAATTCAAAACCAACAATATCAGACAATAAAATTCAGATGGGTAATATTGAAAATCCAGCTATAATGAACCTGGTTATTGAGAATATCAGTTCTTCGCAGAAATATTATCTCAGGGGGTTCATCATGAATGATAATTTACCAGTTTACAGTATAAATATCTTATCCACACCCGATTTGCAAAGTGTAAAAACTGATAATGTAACTGCTATAAATTCTGTTTCTGCAAGTCTGACCGCAACAATAACTGTTAAGAACCTTCCTGCTGATGCAGCCTTTGAGTATGGGCTTACATCAAGTTACGGACAAAGCGGGAACGTGCCTCAAAACCCATTGTCTGAAAATTCCGACCAAAATGTGAATTTACATATTGTTGGCCTTAACCCTGATACTGAATATCATTGTAGAGTTGTTGCCACAAGTGATGCAGGTACCAATTACGGTGAAGATAAGTCTTTCAGAACATTAAAAAAAGAAGTTTCTACGGTTTCTGATGTCGATGGCAATGTGTACAATACAATTGTTATTGGCAGCCAGGAATGGATGGTTGAAGATTTAAAAACAACAAAATACAATAATGGTACATCTTTAACCTGTATTGAAGATAACCAATTATGGGGAACAAATACAAACGGGGCCTATTGTTGGTTTGAGGACCTGCCGGTTCAAAACAAAAAATATGGAATTTCATATAACTGGTATGTTGTTGATTCCTTGAGCAACGGTAACAGGAATATTTGTCCTGTTGGATGGCATGTTCCATCTGAGCAGGAGTTCGATGAATTAATTACCTTTTTAGGAGGTTATGAAAATGCAGGTGCAAAATTAAAAGAAGTTGGAACTGCAAATTGGAGCAATCCAAATCTGGGTGCAGATAATAGTTCAGGTTTTTCTGCAATTCCTCATTTTTTCGTTGTACCTGAAGGACTTTATGCATATTCAGGTGAGAGTTGTACCATTTGGACACGGAGCAAAGCTTTAAATGACAGAGCTTATGCCGTAACCTTTAGAAATACTGAGAATAAGGTGAATATAGACGCTTTGATGAAGAACTCCGGGTATTCTATGAGATGTTTAAAAGATAAATAATTGTTAAACAAGATTTTGTAAGAATATATTTGTATTAATATTATTTATCAAACTTATAAAAACAGATTATCCCGATAATAATATATAAATCATTAATATATGAAAAAAACAGCTTCAAAATATTTAAGGATATCTGTTTTCTTTATTCTGCTAATACTTGCTACATATTCCTGTGAGCGTGAAAATTTGGTGCAACTGACCAAATCGAGTTTGGACAGTATTATTTATTTGAACGATAGTACTGTTAAGTTTCAAATGAATATAATTGAACTTAATAATACAAATCATCCCAACTTTGGAGTATGTTTCAGTTTATCAAATTCTTCCCCTACAATTACTGATAATACAGTTTATTTCGATACCGAAGCTTTTGCCGGTAAAACTATTAAATCTATCGAAAATCTTGAACCTCATAAACGATATTTTATTCGCGGATTTGTTATGGATAATGAAAAACCTGTTTACAGCATAAATACACTAATCACACCTGATTTGCAAAAGGCAGCTACAATAACCCCTGTTGCTGTTAACTCAATTTCAGCGAGTTTAAGAGGTATGATCACCACAACAGTATATCCAACTGCGGTATATTTTGAATATGGCCTCACCAATACATATGGGAATACAATTATTGCAGCTCATAACCCAATGATTGAAAGAACTAATCCTGTTGTTTATGTCCATGTTACAGGTTTAATGCAAAATACTGAATATCATTTCAGGATTGTTTCTTCAAGCAGTGCCGGTACATCTTACGGAGATGACCTGGTTTTCAGAACATTAAAAACAGAAGAAAGTACTGTTCAGGATATAGACAATAATTTGTATAACACGGTAATTATAGGAACTCAGGAATGGATGGTTGAAAACCTGAACGTTTCCAAGTATAATGACGGAACTAATATTTTTTATGCTGAGAATCCTGATGCATGGTTAAATAACACAATTGGCATTTATACATGGTATGAATATAAACCATGGAAATATAAAGAAACAATGAGGGCTGCATATAATTGGTATAGTTTAGATTCCGCGAGCAATGGGAATCGTAACGTATGCCCTGTGGGTTGGCATGTACCAACTGCAGCAGAATTTAATGATCTTATCACTTTTTTGGGTGGACAGAATCAGGCAGGAGGTAAACTAAAAGAAACCGAAACCGACAATTGGTTAATCCCTAATTCAGGAGCAGATAATCTTAGTGGTTTTTCAGCCAAACCAAACTTTTCAGTTTTTCCTGAAACCGGAAATTTTATTTATGAAAAGGAATCTTGTATTTTTTGGAGCAGAACTTTCAGCTCAACTATAGACGCTAATGCTCTTATTATATTTTATAATGATAGCTCTGCCTTTACAACAACGCTTGACAAAAAATGGGGTTTGCCAGTTCGATGTGTTAAAGATTAAAAAAGTTAAAACTTTTTGTTAGGTATGATCGGTTTATATGATGATTATTACTTTTTTTTCAAGTATAAATTTTTAGCATTCATCCCAAAAACATGCGCCTGCTCCTGTTCCGGAAACCGGCTAAAATAATTTTTAACAATATCCATTACCTTTTTGTAACTCCCGGCCACAGTACATACCGGCCAGTCGGAGCCCACCATTAACCTGTTCATCCCAAACGATTTAACTACCACATCCAGGTAGGGTTTAAAATCCTCCTCTTTCCAGTTATGCCAATCTGCTTCCGTTACCATGCCCGAAATCTTACAATAAACATTGGGGTATTTGGCAAGCTCAGTTATTTCTTCTTTCCAGGGCGAAAGCTTTTTATCGTGGACAAAGGGTTTTGCCATATGATCAAGGATAAATAACTGATCGGGAAATTTTTGAACAAACTTTATAGTATTTTTAAGATGTTTGGGAAAAATAAGGATATCATATGTAAGATTAAAATCTTTAAGCAGGCCAATTCCTTTTAAAAATTCCGGCTGTAGCATAAAATCATCATCGGGTTCGTCGTGTATTACATGTCTGACCCCAACCAATTTGGGATTTGAAGCAAATTCTCTCAGTTGACCGGCTAATTGATCCGATCTTAAATCTACCCAACCCACCACTCCTTTAATAAATTGGTTTTGCGATGAAAGGTTTAATAACCATCTTGTTTCATCAAGGTTTTGACGTGCCTGCACTGCAATTGTGCCTTCAAAACCGGCATTTAGAAGCTCAGGTTGCAGATCGGCTGGCAAGAAATTTCTTTTCAGGCTTTCCATTTTATGGTCCATCCACCCGAATTCCTTTTCATTGTATTTCCAGAAATGCTGATGCGCGTCAATTTTCATGGTTCAGGCAAATTTCAACAATATTTTCAGGTGTTTCGAAGGTTCTTCTTCCAGCATTTCAAAGGCTTTTTGGGTTTCTGAAGGATGTAGAATATCTGTTACCAGAAAATCGGGCTTAAGCGTTCCTTTTTCCAGGTTTTGAATGGTTTCGGCAAATTCACCATGCGAAACCCGCGAAGTGATTAAAGTTCCTTCCTTCCAGATTAATTCCTTCATTAAAACAGGCGTAGGCTCGGCCCCCAAACCTAGTGTACAGATGGTTCCTGCACCCCTGATACTTTGAATACATCCCCTTACGGGATTTACTAATCCTTCAATTTCCACGTGGTGCCCCACCGCTTCGAAAGCTATATCCACACCCCGGTTATCTGTAATTCTTTTAATGGCTTCAACCGGGTTTTCTGCTTTTGCATTGATGGTGTGAATATTGGGATAGGCTTTTTTCGCCAGGGCAAGCCTTTCTTCAAGAATATCAACCATAATCAATATGTTTTTTGTTTTCGTGCGGGCCGCCTGTAAAATACATTGCCCTACTTTTCCTGCGCCCCAAATGGCAATAGTATCATTTTCCTTTACACCAGCCCTTTTACAGGCATGAAATCCAATTGACAAAACCTCTATCAGGGCGGCATGTTTGTCAGAAATTCCGGGTGAAATTCTGTATAGCATGGTTTCGGGCACTTTCATAAATTCACTAAAGCCCCCGTTTAAATCAATACCAACCAGTTTAAGCGATGTACAGGCCGGATAGTGATGAATCTGACAGGCAGGGCAGGTTCCGCACCAGATAATCGGATCAACAGCCACCCTGTCGCCCGGCTTAAAGTTTTTTACTTCTGGGCCTGTTTCTGCCACAGTACCGCCAAACTCATGACCGGGTACAAAAGGAACTGGTGTACGAGGGTGAAATTCACCAAGGAACACATGTTGATCGCTTCCACAGATGCCTGCATAACTTACTTTTACCAATACTTCGTTTGCTGCTGGTACCGGTTTTTCAATTTCTTTCCACTCAAATTTTCTGTATTCCTGCAAAACTGCTGCTTTCATTATACCTTTTTTTGATTTTATATTATTGAACTTGTAAATCTTCCTTTGGTTTTGAGCCAATAAAAGCGTAATAGGCTATAAAAACATAGCACAACAATGGAATGCTCATGGCAGTGGCCATGCTTTTAGTTATTTCGAAAATTAATCCCATAACCGGGGTAAACACGGCACCCCCGATAATTCCCATCACCACCAGCGAAGCGCCAATTTTGGTATTGTGCCCCAATCCTTTAATGGCAAGGGCAAATATGGTGGGAAACATCACCGACATAAAGAAACTCGTAAAGAATACGGCCCAAAGCCCTATCCATCCTGGAAGGAATATCCCAACCATGACCAGAAATACATTAATTAAAGCGTAGAAACCCATCATCCTGTTGGGATTAAAGAATTTCATCATCCAGGCTGCCGAAAACCTTCCCACACCAAAAGCAAATAGAGTTCCTACCAAAAGCCCACCTGCAAATTTTTCGGGCTGGTTTGTGTAATCCTGCACATACTGAATAAAATAGCTCCAGGTGCCTACCTGCGCCCCAACATAAAAGAATTGGGCCAGAACCCCTTTTAAAAAGTGAGGATACTTGAGCAATTCCCTGAATGAAAATTTGTGATTGCCATCGTTTTCTGATTTTTCGCCTTCAATTTTCGGAAATTTAGTAAACATAATCAGAATAGCCCAAATGGTTACCACAGCTCCTAAAATCATGTAAGGCGTAACCACCCTGAGGGTTTCCTGTTGCAGAAAATGCTGGTAAGTACCTGCCTGCTTCATGGAGGCAATTTCTTCTGCACCGGGTTCAACACCCGAAAGGATAAAAACTGTACCTATTAACACCCCTGTCACTGCCCCGATGGGATTAAAAGCCTGTGAAAAATTCAACCGCCTTTCGGCCGATTCCGGATCGCCCAGCCTGGCAATAAAAGGATTGGCACCTGTTTCTAAAAAGCCAAGCCCTGTGGCAATGATAAACAAGGCCACCAGGAAAAATCCGAATTTTCCACTGATGGCGGCAGGGTAAAACAGGAAAGTGCCCAGCCCAAAAAACAACAAACCGGCCACAAGCCCATGCTTATAGCTAAACCTTTGCATAAATACGGCAGCTGGTATTGAAATCAGGAAGTAGCCCATGTAAAAAGCGGATTGAACAAATCCGGCTTCCAACCGGCTCAGTTCAAACGATTTCATAAACTGTTTGATTAATATATCGTTCAAATTGTTTGGAATGCCCCAAAAAAAGAACAAAGCAGTTACCAGAATAAAAGGGAAAAGGTTTTGGCGATTGGTAATGTCGTGTTTGGTCATAGCAAAAAAAGATTAAGAGTTTTCCCAGGTTTCGCGGAAAACAGGTTTGAGAATTTCGTTCACTTCAGGTAATAATTTTTCATTTAGCGGTGAATTGGCCCACCTTATATTTTGTTTGATATTTTCGGATGAGGTTGTACTCACCAGGGTTGTGCAAATAGCCGGATGAGAAACTGAAAATTTAATGGCCAGTTGTTCAATAGGATATGATTTTGATTGACAAAAGGAAGCTGCTTCTGAACAGGTTTTTTTCAGTTTTTCAGATGCAGGATGCCATTCCGGAGTTCCACGGCTGGTGAGCAATCCCATTGACAATGGCGAAGCATTAATAATACCAACATTATTTTCTTTGAAAAACGACACGTAATCGATCAGCGAATCGTCGTTAAGACAATAATGGCAAAATGACAACACAGATTCAACTGTTCCGGATGGCACATTTTCAACTACATACCGAAGTTTCTTAAGTGGAAGACCTGTTATCCCAACATGACCTACTTTTCCGGTTTGTTTTAATTTAACCAGCGCCGGAAGGGTTTCATGGATTACCTGGTTTAAATCGCTGAATTCAATATCATGAACATTGATCAGGTCAATAAAATCGATATGGAGCCTTTTTAAACTCTCCTCCACACTCTCTATGGCCCTTTTGGCGGAGTAATCCCAGGTTTTAACCCCATTTTCACCAAACCTGCCTACCTTTGTGGAAAGATAATACCTGTCTCTTTTAATTTCTTTCAGGGCTTTTCCCAAAACGGTTTCGGCCCTGGTAAAACCATAATACGGTGAAACATCAATAAAATTAATGCCTTCGTCGAGGGCTGTATGCACCGCTTTTATGCCTTCTTTTTCATCTAAATCGTGAAAAACCCCACCCAGAGAAGAAGCGCCGAAACTAAGGTTTGAAAGTTTCATAGATGTTTTTCCCAGCTGCCGGTATTCCATTGTAAATATTTTATTTAAAGATTTATGCGCTAAAAGTAAAAAATAGATTTCATTTTGAAATCTGAAGGATAAAAAAAATGGACATCCATTCTCTCAATATAACCTGAAATATTCATTGTATCGGATTTCTTTATTTATCAGTCATTTATCCATTATTTATCCATGCTACTTTTTGTTCCGGTAAGTGTTCTTTTGAAATAATATCGCGATACAACGCTGGCCTGCGGGCTTGTATATACCTGTGTCCGCCTGATTGTGAAAGTTTTTGGGGAATTAAGGTTGCAGTAACATAATTGTCGTCAAATGTGCGGCATTCAGCGATAGTATCCCCAAAGGGATCAATGATCATGGCGCATCCGTTTTTAAGCTGGTCATCGTCCATTCCGATTGGATTGGAGAAAACAACGTAAACCCCATTATCATAAGCCCTTGAAGGCAGCCATTTCATAAGCCATTCCCGCCCTTTTAAGCCATCAAATTCTTTTCGCAGCGAAGTAGGATCATTGACCCGGTTTTGCCATAATTTCGGATCAACAAATCCTGCGCCCGGACGTGTTGAAGGCGTGCACATGGTTACATGGGGCATAAAAATAATATGAGCTCCCAGAAAAGCAGTAGCCCTTACGTTTTCGATGATGTTATTATCGTAACAGATTAAAATTCCACATTTCCAGCCATTTAGGTCAAATATACAATATTCATTACCAGGCACAAGGTTTGGGTTAATAAAGGGATGGAGCTTACGGAACCGGGCTCTTAATCCATTTCCATCAACACAGATATACGAGTTAAAGAGATTATTCTGGTTGTCTTTTTCAAAAAGTCCTGCCAGAATTGTAATGGAATTTTCCTTTGCGATAGCAATTAGTTTTCTTGTGCTTTCTCCATCAGGAACCAGTTCAGCAATTTCGAGCAACCCTTCCTTGTTAAGATGGCGCGCAAAGGAATATCCCGAAACCGAACATTCGTGGAAGGCAATTGCTTCAGCCCCTTCAGCTGCTGCTTTAGCCGAAAGCCTTTTAATAACGGAGAGATTGTAAGATTTATCCCCATTTCTGTTTTCGAACTGCGCGCTTGAAATTTTTAGATGTTGCATTTTATAATTTTAAGGGAATAAATGTTAAATACCTTTTTAATTTGCTCACCATCAATATTTTAATGATTAAAGCATTGATTTACTCTTTTTTAAAATCCAAATCATGAAAATCGTAACTGAAATCTGTTTGTGGCGAAATGGCTTTCATTTTTAATCCTGATGCATTTCCGGTTTCATCTAAGCTAAAAGTGGCAAAAGCATCGGCATCAAAGCTGCGGTCGAACCATTTCACTATAAAGGTGTTGGCTTTATAGAAGAACATTTCACCTGCAAGGCCTGGGGAACGATAGGAATTAAAAAGAATTTTTCCGTCCGAAATTTTAATTTCAATTTTTCCGAACCAGTTATCGGAATAAACCCCGGTATAATTTACAAACTCAGCCGGCTGATGTTTTGCTTTTTCTGTTTCTACTGTTTTCCAGACCTCCGAAACAATTTTTTCGGCCTCTTTGTTTGCATTCATCACCCGATCAGCATTTTCTTTCACCCTGTCTATCCCTTTTACACCTAAATAGCTATCTTTAATGGTATTGGTAATTGAAGTAAATGCGGCTCCCGATTGCTGGTTGGTAAATACAATAATGCCAAGGCTTAGCTCGGGAATAAGCGTAACCTGGGTAACAATTCCGGTAAGTCCGCCGGTATGTGAAACCTGCTTGTAGCCTTTAACATCGCTGATAAACCAACCCAGACCATAAGCCCCAAAATGAGTATTATAAGAATTGGTTCCCCTGACAGGTATAATTGTCTGCGGGGTCCACATTTCATCACTCACTTCGGTACTGAAAATCTGCTGGTTATTGCCATATTTTCCTTTGTTCATCTGCATGATTACCCATTTGGCCATATCCGAAATACAGGAATAAATTCCACCGGCAGCGTCCATTACCTCATTGTCATCGCGAGGGGCAACTATTATTTTGTCTCCAAAAGGAATATGTGGATCAATTATATTGGATAAATCTTTTAACCGGTTAAAGCTGGCAGCACTGTGCACCATTTGTAAGGGTTTCATAATGCGGGTTTCGATAAAATCTTCCCAGCTCATTCCCGAAACCCTGGTAATTATTTCACCGGCAACCAGGAATAAGAGATTATCGTAATCGTATTTGGTGCGAAAAGAGGAAACTGGTTTCAGGTACCTTAAATTATGGATAATATCTTTAAGGGTAAAGTTGTTCGAATCGGGCCATAACATTAAATCACCTGCACCAAGTCCAAGTCCGCTCCGGTGTGTTACTAAATCCTTAATGGTAAATTCTTCTGTCACAAAAGAATTATAAAGCCTGAATTCAGCGATATAATCGGTCACTTTATCGTTCCATTCAATTTTATGTTCATCCACAAGAATTCCAAGTGCAGCTGTGGTAAAAGCCTTGCTGTTTGAGGCAATTCCAAAAAGGGTATTTTCGTCCACTTTTTTATTGGTTCTTACAGACGCAACGCCGTAGCCTTTGGAATGGATAACTTTTCTGTCTTTAATCACGGCAACTGCAATTCCCGGAACATTGAAGGTTTTCATGGTTTTATCCACCAGCAGGTCTATATCTTTTGAAGTAATTGGCTGAGAGGTGGCTACCGATGAAATAACCAATAACAATATAATTGTGCAAATATTTCTCAGGGTTCTCATAATTAATTGATTAAATTAAATTGTTGATTAAATTGAATACCTTCAGAATTTATATTCTGATTTTAATTCTATTTTGACACATTACAAAAATTCTCATTTTTCATCATTTTTACCCCTGCCCTTAAGGGTGAAATGCTGAAAAATCAGACTGTTCCCTTAAGGGATAAAGGGTAAAAACAGGATGATTTTTCAATCTGTTAAATTAGAATTAAAATTGAAAATTATAAACTTTCTGAATGATAACCATACGAATGCAAAAAATTAAATTCTGTTGTTTTCAATTTATTGTTTTTATCTTAGTCATTCAACTTTTTTACAGTAGCAATTGTTTTTTTTAACCATTTATAAATATGTTCCAGAATAGAATTACATTCTTCTTAATCTTTATCCTTACATTTAGCCAAATGGCGGCACAAGGTCAAAAAAGCGGTAACTCCAATTATGTTAACAACCAAAAACCCTTGTTTGAAAAACCATATATCCAATTGCCAATAGGTGCCATTCAACCGCGTGGTATGTTATTGAAAATGCTTGAACTTCAGCGCGATGGCCTTACCGGTCACCTCGACAGTATTTACAGCGTGGTTTGTGGCCCTAACAACGGCTGGCTCGGAGGTGCGGGCGATTGCTGGGAACGCGGTCCTTATTGGATTGACGGACTTATCCCGCTGGCTTATATCCTTAATGATAAAGATTTAAAGGAAAAGGCCCAAAAATGGATAGAGTGGAGCATAAAAAACCAACGCGAAAACGGATATTTTGGCCCTTACCCAAATAATCCCGGAACACCTGTAATTGCAGGGACACAACAATCGAACAGCGAAGACTGGTGGCCAAAAATGGTCATGCTTAAAGCCCTTCAGCAATATTATTCGGCTACCGGCGATAAAAGGGTAATTGATTTAATGTCGGGATATTTCAGGTATGAGCTGGATAATTTAACAAAATTCCCGCTGGGCCACTGGACTTTTTGGGCAGAGCAGCGCGGTGGCGACAACCTGCAGATGGTTTTATGGCTTTATAACCTTACCGGTGAAAAATATTTGCTCGATCTGGCAGAAATCCTTCACAAACAAACCTTTAACTGGTTTGATGTTTTGACAAACAATTCGCTGATGAAATCCAATCCCTATACCGACCTTCACTGTGTTAATGTTGCCCAGGGATTAAAAGAGCCGGTGATTTATTACCAGCTGCATCCCGAAGAAAAATATAAAAATGCAGTGCGCACAGGTTTAAATGCTTTGCGCGATGGACATGGTTTTGTAAATGGAATGTACGGAGGTGATGAAGCCCTGCATGGCAATGATCCTACCCAGGGTTCGGAACTTTGTTCGGGAGTTGAATTCATGTATTCTTTCGAAAGTATGTTGCCCGTAACCGGCGACTTGTATTATGCCGATTACCTCGAAAAGATTGCCTATAATGTATTGCCAACACAAATTGATGACAATTATATGCACAGGCAGTATTTTCAGCAGGTTAACCAGGTTAAAATCAGTCTCGAGCCTCGCAATTTCGATTGTCATTACGACGATGGCAATATTTTCGGAACCACCAGCGCTTATCCATGCTGTTTATGCAATATGCACCAGGGATGGCCGAAATTTGTGCAGAATTTATGGTACGCCACTTCCGATAATGGTCTGGCAGCCCTCGTATATGGCCCTTCGAAAGTAAAAGCAAAGGTAGCCAATGGAACGGAAGTCGAAATTACAGAAGAAACCAATTATCCGTTTTCCGGGAAAATAAGTTTTACCTTAAAAACTTCTGGAACAGTTGAATTTCGGTTTCATCTGCGTATTCCGGGCTGGTGTAAAAATGCAAGGGTAAAAGTAAACGGGAAGAATTTTGGTAAACCCGAAACAGGTAAAGTGTTGGTAATTGACAGAAAATGGAATTCTGATGATAAAGTAGAACTGGAATTGCCCATGGAAGTAAGTTTATCAAGGTGGTTTGAAAAATCAGTGGGAATTGAACGCGGACCTTTGGTTTATGCCTTAAGGGTTGAAGAAGAATGGAAAGAAATTAAATCTTCAGCTTACAGAGAAACTTATTACGAAGTAAATCCAAAATCGGACTGGAATTATGGAATCCTGAATAAAGCAGTAAATAAAATGGATTTTACAGTTACTGAAAGTGATTCGGTAGCCCTTATGCCATGGAATCTGGCCAATGCCCCTGTAAAAATAGTAACAAAGGCAAAAAAAATTCCCTATTGGACACTGGTTCAGAACTCGGCAGGCAAAATTCCCTATCCGGCTTATCCGCACAGGGATTTAAAAACGCCCGAAGAAAATATTGTACTAATCCCTTATGGTTGTACAACTTTAAGAATTGCCGAGTTTCCGGTAGTGGATGTTTTTTTGAAATAAATTTCAAAGAACCTTTGCCGTTGAAAACAAATGATCTACAATAAACCCCGTGTTGTGGCACGGTTATTTACTGTAATGCATGAAAAGTTATATTGTGGAGATCGCTTTCTAACAACAATCAATTATCAGCTTTTTTGGGTCTATAAATTCCGGATACCGAAAAATTAAGAAATCAACCACCCCCTTTCTACAAACAGTTAATTCTCTTTGCTTTGATGAGAGAGTCAGAGAGCGAGCTAAAACCCACTTTTGGTCTGTTTATGGTGAGTTGTTTATTGTATTTGCCTGGCCTGGCATCAGTATTATAATGTATAGCTATTGCTGCAGATTTCAAAATTGTACAAACCTGTTTTAAACTATTCCAATGGAGCAATTTTTTCAATGGGTTGCCCATTTTCTATCCGTTGCCAATTTTCAAGTAATTCAGCCTGGTGGATTGATGCCCATTCGATTACGAGACCTAATGCCCGTGAAGGAAATTTACCAACCAATACATTCAAATCACCTATTCCGATTTCCACACTAAACTCGCCATAAGTTGCATGAAAATGAGGTGGATTGTGTTCATCATAAAACATTGAAATAATAATACCAAAAAATCTGCTAACCTGCGGCATGAGAATATTGGTTTGTTTTCCATTGTTGAAATGATTGTCCTTTAATTTTAAGATAAAGACTATCAGGGCATAATTCTATGTTTTCGTCCCAGGCAACTGCCCCGGTCTCTGCATCAATGTATACTTTATTAAAGAACTCATGATTTTCCCATTTCTTAAACATAGGTTTATCTTTTAAATGAGATACATTCACTTGTCCTTCAGTGTTATCGTCATATTTTAACCATATTAAATAAGGGTCAATTGCTTTCACATATACGAGTTTGGCAATCATAATTAAACAATTAAATTTAAACAAATTTACAATTTTCTTTTTAAAGATATTCACTTTAATGTATATTCCTCTTGCTTATCAATTATGCAAATTCCATTATGGCAATTCAAAATTTAAATCCAAACGCCTAACCCCATTCGTTATTTGTAGCTCTTTCTGATGCTTTAAACGCTGGAACAAAAAAAGCGGAAATTGAAAAGATTCAAAACCAACCGTTAAATCTGTTCAAACATTAACCCCTCTTTGATTTGATTATAGAAGAAGGAGGTGAGCCAGATGAAAACCCGCATTTGGTCTGTTTATGGTTTGTTACATATTGTAATTGCATTGCTGGCAACTATTATAGAAATTTAAAGCATAATGATAAGCAGGGACTACAAGTCAGTGTTAGCATGGGAAAATATAATATTTTTTTGACATGCAGAATTAAGGCACAAGACCTTGCTATCATGTCAAACAATCAATTTCAATTTCCTAGATTTTCCCTTCGTGCAAGTCCCAAATGGGAAAGCACATTTCATAATCGTTCCAGATAATATCTCCATATTCAATGGAGAAGTTTTTAAAAAGTTGTTTATCAAGATATTTCGTGGTCATTGGATTTTTGGCTTTTTTTAAAAAAAATGAAAAATCTATTAAACGAACCACTCCATCCGAGAAAGTAAATTCAATTTTGTATTCACTGGTATATTTAGCATTAACTATAGAAATAACCATATATCTATACTTTTTTAGTTAATTTTTCCGGTTTAATTTCAATATTGTATATAAAGAAATCAATCCATTTTCTCACAATATCATCCCTGTATAATTCTACAATCTTTTTAAATTTTTTCAGATTTTGTGCATCCAAAGGTTCTTTTCCTGAAACATTTTTAATCACAATTTCTTTAAATTTACCATTTTCAAAGATAATTTCGGCTTTACTTTCTTTATCCTGGTACTTACCATGCACATGAATTGGCTCATGTTCCTGAGAATAAAACAAAAAAATCAATCCGAAATATTCATACAATTTTGGCATAAATTATACTTTTTAGCAAAGATAATCAATAATTGTTTGCTATTCAAGCATTATAAACTGCTACAGATATAGAAATCCAACTGCTTTTCGCCGAAACACCTTTTTCTTCATGTAATTTCTATCCTATATCTATCGGCTATGAAATATATTGTAGCAATATACGTCCTGCTGGCGCGGACTTCCCGTCCGTGCAGTTTTCTAACAATTTTCTCTTCAAAATTCATACAAAATTTTAAACTAAAGGTATAGGCCACAATACATACACTTCCAAAAATAAGCCTTGTCGTTATCTCTTATTTTCAATTTATCTGGTATCTATGACTATTTTTCTTAATTTATTCTGTACTTCTTTTGTGCTTTTTAACTTAAGCATGAACGAGACTTCCGCGCTAGCCTGGTATTAATCTTCATTTAACAAAAAATCTCCTATATTGGCAGGAGTTATTGTTTTAAATTCCTGCACTTTATAGGCTGATGAAAAAGTAATGGATAGCCTGAAAAATATAATAATTTTAAATCGTAATTAAAAAATATTATAATATTTTTTAATTACGATTAGATTTTATTATGCTTGTAATTTTAATGAATTGTCGGATGTAAATGTTTTACCTAAATTATGAAATAACGTTTATTACAACTCCCTGCTGGCGCGGACGTCCACGCTATCGGGGACTGATTTTACAATAAACCTGGATTCTTCTTATATTTTTAAGTTAGGTTTATTCTATAAAAACCAAACGATTATGGAGGCCAAATAGGAAAAAAGAGCTATTAAAGTTATTTTCTTGGTTTTATATTCATTTTCATTTGAAATAACGGGTAGGATTGCGCTTATTATAAATCCCAGCATATATAAAATACCAACTGTAAGAAATCCAATTCCCGCTAATGGATTTGGATCATCATCTTTATCAAAATTATATATAAATAAACTACAAATGATACAAAAGAATATCATTATCAAAGTAACAATTATAATCAAGATTTCAATTCCTGAATAAGCATTTTTAAGGTTTGTTAAATTGTTCTCCTGATCTGAATTATCATTACCATTTAAAAGTGGATGTTTATGTATCTGATTGTTCATTAGCAAGTTTTAATACTTTATTTTCCTTCAGATCTTTTATGGATTTGAAAAAGGTCAATTCTGAAGAGCGGATAATTATTTTCCTGCTGGTGCGGACGTCCCGTCCGTGCAGTTTTCTAACAATTATCCTATGACGTAAGTGATTTATTTTCCAAGTTTTTTAACCAGTAAGTCGATAATGGTATCCATATAACTCCGGCATAAATCGCGGTGAACACCAGAACTATGAATCGACAGGCCTTCCGGTGTGCTTATATCGCACTGCAATAAATCTTTACATGCAGTATGCGAATAAATTTTTTTAAAATCATTAAATAACTCCTGAACCGATTTGTAGCATTTTTCTTTGGTTTCCAAATCGTTATCCAAAACCTGGCCACGGTCAAAACCTAAAACCAGGGTTGCCCCGGCCAAAGCACCACAGGTCATGGCCTGCCTGCCAATTCCACCTCCAAATCCTGCAGCTGCTGAAAGCATTGTTTTTTCGCTTTGGTTTACTTCACCGGCAAAAACCGCAGCCACTGCCTGGGCGCAATTGTATCCGTTCGACAGGTAATTCCTGAGTTGTTCTTTTTTATCCATTTCTTAAAGATTAAGAAGGTCAATCCAAATCACTAAAATACCTAATCTTTTTGAAAAAAAACCGGAACACTTTAAAGATAAATTTTAAATTTAAATCCTAAATTCTGTATATGAACCAATTACTATAAACAAAATGAATTTTATAATTCAGGTCGTTTACCAGAAATATTTTTCAGGGAATATATATCTTTACTCAAACTTTAAGGATAAAATTAAGATAAACCATTTTAAATTAATATTTTATGCAGAAACTAAATAAAGAACCGGAAGAAAAAATACTTGAGTTGATCCGTAAAAACCAATTGATTGAAGCTGTTACACTTGTAAATAATGAATTGGGCCTGGGTATTAAAGAAAGTAATGATATAGTTGATAATTACAGGAATAGCCTGAAATAAAGAAAAAACTAAAAAACAATAAAATGAAATATTTTTTATCACGGCGCAGAAAGGCAACAAAAATGGTAACTTTCTTTATTGTTCTTTTCTTTGGATTTGATGTATTTGGCCAGACCAGTGCATATCCGCCCGATTTAAAAATTATTCACTCCGTGCAGGAGTACTTAGAAACAATCCGAAAAAATCCTGCCAAAGAAATGGTCGATCTTGAAAAAGTTATTCCGGGTATCGTGTTGGATATCAGGTATTCAACAACCAATAACTTTACAGGAATTCAACTCTACAAGCTGGCCAAGGCATTTGCCCGGAAACCCGTGGCGGATTCCCTTGCTGCTGTGCAGAGAGATTTGAATAATATAGGACTGGGAATTAAAATTTACGATGCCTACCGGCCCTATTCCGTTACGGTAAAAATTTTTGAAATTATTCCCGATTCCACCTATGCAGCTTCGCCTGCAAAAGGATCAAAACACAACACCGGCTCGGCTATTGATCTTACCCTTGTTGATCTTAAAACCGGAAAGGAACTGGCCATGCCGACTGAATACGATAATACAACCCCAAAAGCATGGCATTCAAACAACAATCTTTCTGCTGAAATCATTCACAACCGAAGCCTCCTTTCCGGTTTAATGGTGAAACATGGTTTTGTGATTTACGAACCAGAATGGTGGCATTATAGTTTTAAGAACAACAGGGATTTTGAATTAATGGACATTGGATTTGAAGAATTGCTGAAAGTTGTAAAATAGGCTTTGATTCTGTCTTTACGATTCATTACCCATTTGCTCGTCAGATTACGGGATTTCTCTTTTTCAAAGAAATGACTTAAATTTGGAAGAAGGCTTTTGAAAGAGAAAAATCGTAAACCAACATAAATTCTAATTTATGAAGCGAAGAGATTTCATTAAAAAAACCGCGCTTTCAGTGCCTGTGCTTGGAATGTTCCCGGCCGGATTATCTTCAATTACCAGAGAGCTTATAAGCGGAAAAATTGAAAAACGTTCCCTGGGCCAAACAGGTGAAAAGCTATCAATAATTGGATTCGGTGGCATAGTTGTTATGGATGCCACTCCTGAAGATGCCTCTGCTTCTGTAAAATTTGCTATTGATGCCGGCATTAATTATTTCGATGTTGCCCCTTCGTATGGTGATGCAGAAGTTAAACTCGGTCCTGCCCTGGAACCATACCGTAAAAATGTGTTCCTTGCCTGTAAAACCCTTGAACGCACGCGCGATGGAGCACGAAAAGAACTGGAACAATCCCTGAAAAACCTGCGTACCGATCATTTCGATTTGTATCAGATGCACGCTGTAACTAAACTTGAGGATGTAGACACCTTGCTGGGAAAAGGAGGGGCTGTTGAAACCTTCCTTGAAGCTAAAAAAGAAGGAAAAATAAAACACATCGGTTTTTCAGCCCATTCTGTGGAAGCTGCTATGGCCTTAATGAAAGGATTTGATTTTGAAACCATTCTTTTTCCTGTAAACATTGCCACCTGGCACAATGGAAATTTCGGGCCGCAGGTGTTACAAATGGCGGTGGATAAAAAGATGGGAATCCTGGCTCTAAAGGCTATGGCAAAAGGTCCCTGGCCCGAAGGCGCTGACAGGTCAAAATACCCAAAAGCATGGTATGAGCCTTATTCTACTGAAGAAGAAATACTAAAAGGATTGCGTTTTACCCTTTCGCATCCTGTTACCGCGGCCCTTCCTCCTGGCGATGAAGGACTTTTCAGAATTGCCGTTGGGTTGAAAAATAAAATTACTCCGCTCACTAAATCTGAAATTGAAGAAATGAAAATGATGGGCCTTAAACAGTCGCCATTGTTTTCTTATAAATCATAATATTAATTTAACCGAAATTATCTGTATATGAAAACTTTAAATCTGACTATTAAAAAAAACATTTACATCTCAATTTATGATATTATATCTATCGCGTTGGTGTATTTTCTTCCGGCACTTTCCCATCTTTTAAGTTTTCCGCTATATATGGCCGAACCAATGCGTATTCTTGTTATTTTGGCCTTGCTGCACACCAATCGTAACAATGCGTTTATACTGGCACTTACCTTACCTGTATTTTCAACGTTGATTGGCGGCCATCCGGACGTGTACAAAATGGTAATTATGACCATTGAACTGGTTTGCAATGTCTGGCTTTTTTATCTTTTGTCCGGAATTGTTAAAAACAAGTTCTTCAGTTTGTTTATCAGCATTTTGCTTAGTAAAATAATTTATTACATCCTTAAATATTTTCTGTTGGCCGCTTTACTAATTCAGGGCGAATTAATAACTACTCCGTTGCTTATCCAGCTCATTGTTAGTATTTTACTGAGTGCTTACGCGGTATTGATTTTTTGGAATAAAAAAACACAATAATTATTTTCTTTCGCATCTGCTATGAAAAAATTGATTTATCCTCTTTTCAGTATTTTTATATCGTATACATCATGTTCACAAACCACTGGCAATCATGTGGTAAATGGGCCATTGACAGATAAAAATCAAAATTCTGTGGTGCAATGGCGGGGTCCAAACCGCGATGGATCCTACAGCGAAACCGGACTATTGACAAAGTGGGCAGATTCAGGTCCTAAACTCATCTGGACTACTAAAGGCATTGGAAGTGGATATGCCTCGGTGATTATAGCTGATAATTCAATATTTACCACCGGTCTTTTTGATAATAAAGAATACCTGGTGGCCCTCGATTTAAATGGAAACCTGAAATGGAAAAAAGAGTTTGGCCGGCTCTGGGAGGAATCTTTTCCTGAATCGCGTTGCACACCGCTTTTCGACAGCGGAAAACTTTATGTTGTAAGTGGTGCTGGCGATATTGCTTGTTTTGAAGCATCTAATGGAAATAAAGTCTGGGGATACGATGCTTCAGGAAAGTTCGGAACCCGGTTCGGGGAATGGGGTATTTCTGAATCGCTTATGACTGTTGACAATAAACTGATTTTTACGCCTTGCGGAAACAAAACTACCGTTGTTGCCCTCGACAAAAACACGGGCGAAACTATCTGGAAAAGTGAACCGCTGAATGATAAAAATGCCTATTCTTCTCCTATTCTGGTTGAAAGAGGCGGAAAGAAAATAATCATAAATATTTCGGGAAATTACATGTTTGGCGTCAATTCAGACGATGGTAAAATGCTTTGGAAACATAATATCAGCCAATACAGCGGTGCCGATAACGGAGATATAAATTGCAATACTCCCTTGTATTACGATGGTTGTATTTTCATTACAAGTGGTTATGATGATACCGGTTTAATCTTCAACCTTGCAGAGGACGGAAATTCTGTATCGCTAAAGTGGAAAAACAGTACATTGGATACCCATCACGGAAACGTAGTTCTTGTAAATGGGTATATTTATGGTTCCAACTGGATAAATAACGGAAACGGAAACTGGGTTTGTGTTGATTGGAACACCGGGCAAACCATGTACGAAACAAAATGGAAAAACAAAGGTTCCATTATCACGGACAATGGATTATTATACTGTTACGAAGAAAAAAGTGGTTACCTGGGACTGGTTAAAGCCAATCCTAAATCTTTCGATGTTTTAAGTTCATTTAAAATTTCGAATGGTAACGGACCGCACTGGTCGCACCCAGTTATTTGCGATGGCAGGCTTTATGTCCGCCACAGTGATTATTTAATGGTATATGATTTAAAAACACAGTAAACAATTGTATTCCTGCATGTACCAGAGCAGCAAGAGGAATTATTATACCTTAAAGTGGATTTCCATCCCATTTTTTTTACTTTTACACCAACACATAAATTTAATCTTAAAACAGGCTGTTTGGTTATGCTGAGGTTGATTTTAATCATTGGACTCGGAAGTTTTTTGGGTGGAATTTTACGGTTTCTGGCATCGAGGATAATTCAAAACTCTGTGCTTTCAGCATTCCCTTATGGTACATTCGTGGTAAACATAGCGGGATGTTTCCTGATAGGCCTGATTTACGGCATTTCGGAGCGTGGGAATTTTATCGGTACAGAATGGAAGATGTTCTTAACAGTTGGATTTTGCGGAGGTTTCACTACTTTTTCAACTTTTGCAAACGAAAACCTGTTGCTTTTAAAAGACGGGAGTTTTTTTATTTTTTCGATTTACGCTGGTTTAAGCGTTTTTTTGGGCATTTTGGCAACATGGGCAGGCAATATAATTTCTAAAATATTTTGAGTATGAAAATCAATGGAGAGGCAAGGATTTTAAGAATATATACCAGCAATACAGATAAGTTTAAGCACAATTTGCTTTACGAAACCATCGTATTTGCCGCAAAACGTTACGGGCTGGCCGGGGCCACGGTATTAAAAGGGGTAATGGGATTTGGCTCCAGCAGTATTATTCATTCTGTAAAGTTTTGGGAAATCACTGAAAAAATTCCTGTAGTTATTGAAGTCATTGATGAAGCGGAAAAAATTGAAAAATTTGCGGCAAAAATTCTTCCCTGGTTCGAAAAACTACGCTATGGCTGCCTGATTACTGTTGAAAAGACCGAAGTTTTACTCTATAAAAAAGGGAAAAAAACCTTTTTCTAATTTATTATACTATAAACCACATTAATTTAACTTTTAACTTAAATTTTCAATGACGAAAAATATTTTCAGCTATTTTTTATCGGCAATAATATTGCTTATCCATCTTGAATCAAATTCCCAAACCGACAGGGTGATAAAAAACATTATCGAAATTGGAAAGTCGGATAACCAGGCCATGCGCCACCTTGATATTTTGTGTAACAGGTTTGGAGGCCGGCCGGTAGGCTCCGATGCTTATGAAAATGCAGCAAACTGGGCAGCATCAGAATTTAAAAAATGGGGAATGCAGGTAATCATGGACGAAGCAGGTAGTGTCCCTGTTGGTTTTAACAGGGGACCGTGGTTTGGAAAACTTTTGGGCGAAAACGCCATGGACCTTCATTTTGCAACGCCATCTTATACAGCCGGAACCCACGGGGTACAAACCGGCCATGTATTAACAGAGCCTAAAAACCAGGCAGAATTCGACAGGATGAAAGGCCGCTTAAAAGGTGCCTGGGTGCTTATTACCGGTAAAAGCGATGGATGGCCTATCGATTTTTCAAAAGCTGCCGATGAACGAAGGTCAAAAATTATTGCTGAAAACCTTGAAATTGAAAAGAAAAATAATGAAATAGAAGAATACAATTCCAAACTCGATTCATCAGGGGTAAAAAAGGAGTTAATTCAACTGAAAGACGAACCTGCCTTGTTTTACAGGCAAATGAAAGAATCAGGTATTCTTGGAATTATACAGTCGGCCCCTGTTCCCTTAAGGGTTTTGTACGACCGGAAAAACATCGACAGCATGTCATTCGATAACCTGCCCGATTTACCCGATATTAAGCTCGATGAACACCAGTTTTCCATTATTGAACAAATGGCCAAAGAAAGACGCAATTTCTTTCTTGAATTTGATATCCGGAATTATTTTAAGCCGGGCCCTGTAAAATATCATAATGTTATAGGGTTGATTCCCGGTACAAAATATCCGGATGAATATGTTGTTATCTGCGGCCATCTTGATGCTTACGATGTGGCAACTGGCGGTGTTGACGACGGTTCAGGTGCTACGCCCACCATGGAGGCAGCCAGGTTAATCATGAAAGCCGGGGGCAAACCCAAAAGAACAATTATGGTGTGCTTATGGGCTGCAGAAGAATTTGGGTTGCTTGGCTCAAAAAGCTGGGTTAGCCGAAACAGGGATAAACTTCCAAAAATTTCAAACCTGTTTAACCGCGATGGAGGGCCTACTGTACCGACAGGAATTAGTGTTTCGGAGGCCATGTGGGACGATATGGTTAAAGTTTGCGAACCCCTTACCGACATTAACCCTGAATTTCCCTTTGTAATGAAAAAACGTGAACCATCGGTTAAACCAAAAGTTGCCAGGTATACCGATGCCGGATCTTTTGCAGTGGAAGGTGTTCCAACTATGGGGTTTGAAACTTCAGATTCTAAGGGCTATAATTTCAGTTATATGGAAATCTGGCACACAGAAAGGGATTTGTACAATAAAAGCATTAAAGAATACCAGGATCATGCAGCCATTGTCACCGCTGTTGTGGCCTATGGTGTAGCTAACCTGCCTCACCTGCTCTCGCGCGAAGGTTATTACAAAGAAGAAGAAAAATAAAATCAGGCCTGGATTAGGGATAAATCCTGAACCTTATATTGAAAAATTCTTTTACAAATAAAAATGATAAGAATAGTTGCTGATGATAAAATCCCTTTTCTTCGTGGTGTACTCGAACCCTTTGCAGAGATTGAATATTATCCCGGACATTTGATTAGTTCTCAGACAGTTAAAAATGCAGATGCGTTAATTATCCGCACGCGTACAAATTGTAACGCTGAGCTGTTGAATGGTTCAAAAGTAAAATTCATTGCCACAGCCACCATCGGTTTCGATCATATCGATACAACCTGCTGCAATTCAGCCGGGATAAAATGGACAAACGCCCCCGGATGCAATTCTGGTTCGGTTATGCAGTATATTGCCTCAGCAATAATGGTGCTTTCTCAAAAATATAATTTCCGACTTGCTGGTAAAACTTTAGGAGTAGTAGGGCATGGAAATGTTGGTTCAAAAGTGGCAAAAATGGCAAAGACACTGGGGATGAACGTTTTGATAAATGATCCACCTTTACAGCGACGCGGATTACTTGAAAACGCAGTTTCCTTAAACGAAATTATTGAAAAAGCCGATATCATAAGCTTTCATGTGCCATTAAATATGGGTGGCCAGGACAATACCTTTCATCTTGCCGGAAAAGATTTTTTTAAACAGATAAAGCCGGGAAAAATAATTCTAAATAGTTCGCGGGGTGAAATTGTCGATGAAACCTTCCTGAAACAAGGGCTTTACGGAAAAAAAATAAAATCAGCAGTATTGGATGTCTGGAATAATGAACCTGAAATAGACAGGGAATTATTAAATTTGGTTGACTTTGCAACGCCTCATATAGCTGGTTATTCGCTGGATGGTAAATCAAACGGGACCGCAATGAGTGTGCAGGCTGTAAGTCGATTTTTCGGATTAGGGCTTGATAATTGGTTTCCCGAAGAAATTCCGGAACCGGAAAACAAAATTTTAAAAACGGATAGAAAAAGTCCGGCAGAGGAAATGGTGAGGGAAATCATACTTCAAACCTATGATATCAGGAACGATGACAGGATGCTGAAAACCAATCCGGCAGAATTTGAAAAGTTAAGGGGAAATTATCCCATCCGGAGGGAATTTTTTAATTACCTTGTAAGCGCAGATAATGATCAAATAAAGGAAGTATTTTCCTTACTTGGGTTTAAAATTTAGGTTTCTGACAAGTTTAAATTATTTTAATTTTTGATTTGTTCTTTGTCATTTGTAATTTGAAATTTGTTATTTTTTATTTGGTAATTGTGAATTGTTATTTGTCAATTGTTATTTTTCATTTTTCATTTTTCATCTTTCATTTGTTATTTGTTATTTGGTATTTGTGTTTTGTAAATTGAAATATCATGAAAACACCATTTTTAAGGAAAAAGGTCTACCTGGCGGCGGGTTATAATACCATCAGCATGGGTACCGGACGGAAAGAATTCAATCCCCGGAAAGAAAGGCCAGCGCTTGAAGATTATATCCGTGAGGCAGGGCAGGGAACATTGGCCCAGATTGCAGATGCCGGATTAATTGATGAATGCGTAATAAGTAATTTTATGGCTTCGGGATATAACCGCCAATCAAACCTTGCTGCTTTTTTCCCGATGATTGACCTGAAATTAAAGCACAAACCCGCCATTCGGGTCGAAGGAGCCTGTGGATCAGGCGGTTTGGCTATTGTAACAGGCATAAAATCAATTCTTTCCGAAAATGCCGATGTGGTTTTGGTGCTTGGTGTTGAAGTTCAGAATTCGGTTAAAGCAGTTTACGGAGCTGATATTTTGGCAACAGCCGGCTGGTCGAAGAACAGAAAAAACGGGCATGCACATTTTTTTCCGGGTCAGTTTAGCGACAGGGCAGGGACCTATTACCAGAAATATGGAAAGGAACATACCCGTAAATCTTATGCACAATGGTATGCAAATATGATTGAAAATGCAAGGTTATGCCCTACAGCCCAGGAATTTCATAATACATTGGAAAACCCTTTTCAAACCCACCTTACGGCTGAGCCCAATGGTAAATTTTTTGTTGATCATTTAAATTTATACGATTGTTCAAAAGTATCTGACGGAGCTTCGGCAGCTTTAATCTGTTCGGAAAAAGGAATTGAAAAGCTTGGGATTGCTAAACAAAATGCTGTTGAAGTAGTTTCTTTTGCAACTCTGGCCGATGATTTAACGCAAAAACCTGAAATACCTACTGAACTTTCAAACTTTAAGCTGGCTGCAAACAAGGCACTAACAGCTGCCGGAATCACCATGAATGAAATAGCAACTGCCGAAATACACGATTGTTTTACCGCAGCGGCTGTTTTGGCTGTTGAAGCTCTCGGCCTGGCTTCAGAAGGAAAAGGAGGCCATTTCATACTCGACGGGCACACTTCAAGAAATGGGAAAATTCCTTTGAACACAACGGGTGGACTGATTGGTTGGGGGCATCCGGTAGGGGCTACAGGGGTGCACATGGCTGTAACCCTTTGGGAACAAATGACAGGAAGAGCCCTAAAATCGCAAATTAGAATTGAAAAGCCTTATGGCTTAATGGTTAATATGGGTGGCGACGACCGGACTTTGGCTTCTATTGTATTCAGAAAATCAGTTTGATAACTGAATTATTTTAACAAATAGTTAATCTTTGTCCGTTTTGTTATAGTTTGATCCTTTTAAATCAAGTTCTTCGTAAATTGAGTTCTGACTAATAAATTCAGGAACAATTTGCTTCATTTTCAATACAATGGCCATATTGTCGAAGTTCTTTGAAAGTGCAATAAGCTCATCAATTTCCTGTGAAACAATGTCGAAATTATTACTGGCTATTTTTCCTATCATAATTTGTGGATGGTAGGTAGGGAGTGTATTTTCTGCCGAATTCAACAATTCTTCGTATAATTTTTCTCCCGGGCGCAAACCGGTAAAGCTGATGTGAATATCCTGGCCGGGCCTTAAACCTGAAAATTGAATCATGCGTCTGGCTAAATCAATTATTTTCACAGGTTTGCCCATATCAAAAACAAATATTTCTCCGCCATTCCCCATGGCACCTGCTTCCAAAACCAACTGACAGGCTTCAGGTATGGTCATAAAATATCTGATAATATCAGGATGTGTAACAGTAACAGGTCCCCCAGATTCAATCTGCTTTTTAAACCGGTTAATTACGGAGCCATTTGAACCAAGGACGTTGCCAAAACGGGTAGTTATAAACTTGGTTTTTCCTTTTTGATTAAGCCCCTGTGTATACATTTCGGCAATCCGTTTCGAAGCACCCATAACATTTGTAGGATTTACAGCTTTATCTGTTGAAATCATCACAAATTTAAACACGTCGAATTCAACCGAAAGATTGGCCAGCAGCTTTGTGCCTGCAACATTTGTGCGTACCGCCTCTGATGGATTGTTTTCCATCATGGGCACATGCTTGTAAGCAGCTGCATGGAAAACCACCTGTGGCTTAAAAAACTCAAATACCTTTCTCAATCGGTTTTCATTTGTAAGATCACCAATTACTATTTCATAATTCCTGAAATGAAATTTTTCTGCCAGTTCCAGCTCCAGGTCATAAAGGGGTGATTCAGCCTGGTCGAAAGCGATGATTTTGGAAGGCTGAAAACGCAGGAGCTGTTTAACCATTTCACTTCCAATAGAACCCGCTGCGCCTGAAACCAAAACCGTTTTATTCAGAATATACCGTCTTATTTCTTTTTCGTCAAGATGAATTGGAGGTCTTTCAAGTAAATCGTCAATTTTTATTTGTCTGATTTGCCGGGTACTGAGTTCACCGTTAATCCAACGGTTCACATCCGGCAGGATTAGAATTTTAATGTTCAGTTTCAGACAGGTATCAATCAAATCTGATTTTAAATCGGCCGGAATATTTTTTTCGGCCATAATCAGGGTTTTGACTTCAAAATTTTGTACAAGTTCATCAAAAGCCGAAAGATCATAAATTTTAATCCCGTCAATTTTTTTTCCTTTATGAATGCCTGTATTATCAATAAAGGCAATTACTTCATAGTTCGATTCTGTATCTTTGGCCAGGGTTCGTTTTGTCAGAAAGGCAATTTCGCTTATCCCCAGGATAATTACATTTTGTTTTTCTTTTTTTCTTGATGAAAATTCAAGATAAAGGGTTTTTATAAAAAACCTGGATCCTATCATAAAAAAAACACTGGCTAAAAAATCAATACAAATAATCGATATAGGGATAAAAAATACTGAAGTGATTTTATAGGTTAACAAATTAAAAATCCCGAAAAAAATACTTCCAAATATTAAAACAATAAAAATTTTAATTGCGTCTATTGTCCCTGTATACCTTACAATTCCTTTATAGGTTTTACCTATTATAAAACTTATAAGCCGGATACTAACCACCACGGGTATAACTAAATATATTGAATTGAAATTTTTAACAAGCAGGTATTCTTTAGGTACAGAGAAGTTAAATCGAAGTGCATACGCGGTAGAGATGGACATAAAACTCATCATTAGATCCAATATAAGAATAATCCATCGGGGAAAGTTTTCGCGAAAAATTAACTTTTTTAGCATCTTGCAAAGGGTTTATAATGGCTTTTTGTTTTTGGAAAAATTACAGGTTAATTTAAAAAGAATCCGAAAATTTAGTAAAATTTAAGCTATTAATAAAGAAAATCATTGTAAGGAAACCTGGTTACATGTATTTCTTTAACATATTCATATAGTCTTTCTCTTAAATCTTCTATATTCTTTTTTTGTTTGGCTGAAATAAAAAAACATTTTGAATTGCGTGCAAGCCATATTTGTTTTAAGATTTCGAGGCTGTAATTTTCACGGGTAAGATGGGTCAAATCGTCTTCTTCTTTTTTAAGATAAGTATATGCATCTATTTTATTAAAAACCAGATAAGTAGGTTTATCAATCACACCAAGTTCTTTAAAGGTATTGTTCACCACTTCAATCTGTTCTTCAAAATTAGGATGAGAAATATCAACCACGTGCAGCAATATATCTGCTTCGCGAACTTCGTCGAGCGTTGATTTGAATGATTCCACAAGATCGTGTGGTAGTTTTCGGATAAAACCAACCGTGTCGGTGAGCAGAAAAGGTAGATTTCCAATAACAATTTTCCTTACTGTGGTGTCTAAAGTAGCAAAAAGTTTGTTTTCGGCAAAAACCTCTGAATTGCTCAACAAGTTCATAATTGTGGATTTTCCTACATTGGTGTAACCCACAAGTGCCACTCTTACCATCTTGCCCCTGTTTTTACGCTGAATGGCTTTTTGCTTGTCAATTTTTTTAAGTTGTTCTTTCAGTTTGGTAATTTTATCCCTTATTATCCTGCGATCAGTTTCAATTTCTGTTTCACCTGGCCCTCTGAGCCCGATTCCACCCTTTTGTCTTTCAAGGTGGGTCCACATCCGGGTAAGCCTGGGCAGAAGGTACTGGTACTGTGCCAGTTCTACCTGGGTTTTGGCGTGGGCTGTTTGTGCCCTTTTTGCAAAAATGTCAAGAATAAGGTTTGTCCGGTCGAGAATTTTGCAGTTTAATTCTTTTTCAATATTCCTTATTTGCGAAGCATTCAGCTCATCGTCGAAAATTACGGTATCTATGCTGTTTTCTCTTACATAGCCGGCAATTTCTCCAAGTTTACCTGTACCAACAAAAGTCCGTGGATTAGGTACTTCCAGTTTCTGGGTAAAACGTTTCACGGCAATACCTCCGGCCGTGTCGGTTAAAAATGCCAGTTCATCAAGGTATTCGTTAACCTGCCCTTCATTTTGTTCCTGGTTAATGAGGCCCACCAATACCACTTGTTCAATTTTGTTTTCAGTAAATAGGTTTTCTTCCATTCAAATTAATTTATGGATGCAAAATTAGCACTAATTTAAAAATATGCTATTTCATATAAAGGTCTTTTAATCGCTTGCAAAGGCAAGGGCAACAACGCTTACCCTGCTTCCTTTTATTTCAAGAATTTTTGCAGCACAGGCTTCTAATGTAGCTCCCGTGGTAATTACATCATCAACCAAAGCGATATGACGGTTTTCGAGATATTTTGAATTAGAAATAAAAAAAGCGTCCTTTACATTTTCCCATCTCTGAATCCTGTTTTTTTTAGTCTGTGTGGCGGTATAAATTTTTCGTACAAGGGATTTTTTATCTACACTAATATTCAATACTTCACCAATTCCCTTTGCAATCCATTCACTCTGGTTATATCCTCTTTTTTTTTCTTTAAGTGGGTGAAGTGGCACAGGAACAATCATATCAAATGAATGGGCAGTTGTTGATTTTTTAATTCCAAAACCAATTTCTTTTCCAAGTTCATAGGCAAGTTCTTTTAATCCATTGTATTTGATTTCGTGGATTAAATCCTGCAAAACCGAGCCTTTATGAAAGTAATAAAATGCAAATGCCTTTTCAAGGTTTACTCTTCCCCAAAAAGCTTGACTAACAGGGTTTTCATCGAAATTTTGAAACCCGGTTTTAGGTATTTTTACCAGGCACGATTTGCAGACATGTTTTTCGAAGTTTTGTAAACCCAATCCGCAAATTAAACATTTCGAAGGCAGAAATAGGCTGAAAAAATCTTTGAATATCTCAATTAGTAACGACAAAGCTTCAATTTTCTTTATTCTTCAACCTGTTCAATCATTTCAAATTTTTCTCCGTTATAAATCAACAAGTATTCAGGGTCGTTTAAATCTTTTGCACGATTAGTTCCCAAAAGCAATCCATTTACGGGAATTTTGTTTTTCTCGGGTTTTTTATCTTTACCAATTACCGTGTATTTGGTTCCTTTTTTGGCCAGTTTAATAAAGTACCAAGGCCGTGAAATTTCATATTCGAAAAGTATCTTGCTTTTATTTAAAGGATCTTTTTTGTCAAAAGAAAAAATAACAAGTATTTTTTTATCCGAATCAAAACTTTTAAGCACAAAAGCGGCATCCATCTGATAATCGCCATTAAAATCAGCAAAAGCGCTCGAATTGTATTTCGATCCCCTTGGCTCTGTAAAAATTTGATATTTTTCTTTGTTAAGTTTTTGCCCGAAAAGTTTAATCTGAATATCATCTGGAATATTGCTCATATACCCTTTTGATTCAAGAAACCTTATTAGCGCAAGTTTATATTTTGTGTTGGTAAGCAGGTTTTCAGTCCTGTCATCGCCAAATAAACCTTCAATGGCATAATATACTGAGGGTTCTGCAATAAATTCGCTAGAAACAAAACCTTTCTGTCCATCAATAAGGACTTCAGCAAATTCGTCTTTTATTTCATACACCAGCAATTTGGTGCCGTATTCTGCTTTCCCCATTTTCAGGGAATTAACATCAGAAGTGGCCCTTACATTCACGTATTCTGAAATCACGTACATTTCCTTTGCTTTTAAATCTTTCGAAAGGATATGCAAAACTGGTCCAAGAACAAGGTACAAGATGAACAGTAGTGGAATTGCACCCAAAAGTAAACCCCCAATTATTTTTTTCTTGTCTTTTTTTGTGTTTTGACCTTGTTCCAATTCAAGATCTTCGTTAAATTCAGCCATAGCGTTATAAAATTGAAGAAATTTACGGAGTATAATTATTCAGCCTTTGGCTGCAAAAATATAGAATATTATTACAAACGTAAAAAATAATACAAATCAAATGCTTTTGATTTGCAAAATAGTTACTTTGCAATGCAATTTTTTATAGATTTATTTGCATTAAGTTTGTATATAATAATTTAGTATAATATTAATTTACAAATTTAACTTTGGCAAAGTTTAATTTATAAACAATATTTTTTTGGTGTAAACTAAGCAATAAGAAATGAAAGAAATCAGAATTGAAGTGTGGGGTATATTTTCCCTGAACAGGAAGCAAATTATGATCTTTGAACTAGTATTTCTTACCATCTTTATTTGTATCACAGCTTTTTTGTTTTCGTACGATTTTAAAGCACATTTAGAAAATGAAAGCTATACGTTTCATGCCACTTACGCAAAATATTTCAGCCTGGCCTGTACTTTTCTTATTATTGTTGAAGCCCAGTACCTTTGGTCGAAATTTACCCAGGCCCAGCTAAACCTTATAAAAGCACAGAATAAAAAAATTGAAAACCAGAATAAGGAAATTATACTTCAAAATGCGGAATTGAAGGCCCAGAAAGAAGAAATCCTGGTTCAAAACGAAATGCTTCATACACAGAAAGAAGAAATTTTAGAAAAACAAAAGAAAATAGAAATGCAGAATAACGATATCCGCGACAGTATTGCCTACGCCAGCCGGATACAGTCTATTCTGTTGCCTTCGAAACGCAAAATTGCCAGGTTGCTCGATTCTTATTTTATTTATTTTAAACCCAAGGATGTGGTAAGTGGCGATTTTTACTGGATAGAAGATTACGGTCAAAAAACGATAATTGCAGTTGCCGATTGTACAGGGCATGGCGTTCCTGGTGCATTTGTAAGTATTATGGGCCTTTCGTTTCTTAACGATATAGTGTTATCGGCAAAAGCCAATCGTGAAGATCTTAAACCAGGGTCAATGCTTGATCAGCTAAGGGATAAACTGCTTCATGCCATTTCAAATGCCGAGAACGAAGACGAAACTTACGATGGGATGGATATCTCAGTTTGTATTATCGATCATGAGGAAAAAAAATACGAGTATGCGGGTGCCCTTTTGTCGGTTTATCATACTTCAAAACCTTCAGGCAATTCCGGAATACAGATTGAACAGCTGAAACCTGACGTTTTTCCGGTAAGTATGATGAAATATGAACATAGTAACTATAACAACACCACAAGGAGTTATGAAAACGGGGATATGCTTTATTTGTTTACCGATGGATTTGCTGACCAGTTTGGCGGAGCGGATGGAAGAAAATTTCTGAATGTGAATTTCAAAAATATGATTTTATCAATAGCCGGGTTTCCTGTTGAAAAACAAATGGAATTGCTTGATGTGAAGCTGCATACCTGGAAAGGGTCCATCGATCAGATTGATGATATAACCATTGTTGGGATAAAACTGTAATTTAAGTGGCAGAAAATGCTTTGTAAAAACAAATTTATCTAATTCAACTAAACTATGTTAAAAAAAATTGTATCCTATAATGTGAATGGCATAAGGGCCGCATTAAACAAAGATCTTGTGGGCTGGATTAAAAAATCGGACGCTGATATCGTGTGCATTCAGGAAACCAAAGCGCAACCTGAGCAGATTGACAATAAACTTTTCGAAAATCTGGGTTATCAATGTTATTGGTTTAGTGCACAGAAAAAAGGGTATAGTGGAGTGGGTATACTTACCAGAATAAAACCCGATCACATTGAATATGGCATGGGGATAGAAAAATATGATACGGAAGGCAGGTTTATCCGTACCGATTTTGGCGATATTTCCGTGATAAGTGTTTACCATCCTTCCGGAACAACAGGCGATGAAAGGCAGGCTTTTAAAATGAAATGGCTTGACGATTTTACGGCTTATCTGAAAAAACTGGAAAAAACAAGGCCAAAACTGATTATTTCGGGTGATTTTAATATTTGCAGGCTTTGGATTGATATTCACAACCCAAGCAAACAGCAGGATATGTCGGGTTTTTTACCTGAAGAGCGTGATTGGTTTCAGTCTTTTATAGACAAAGGCTTTGTGGACTCTTTCAGGTTAATTAACGATAAACCAGATAATTACAGTTGGTGGAGTTACCGTTTTAATTCGCGCGAACAAAATAAAGGCTGGAGAATTGATTATCATATTGTTACCGAAAACCTGAAAACCAGGGTAAAAAATGCCGGCATTCATCCCGACGCCATGCATTCCGATCATTGCCCGGTTAGTCTCGAAATAGAGTTTTAATCTAAAACGATAAACCCTGTCTCCCGGTCACTGAGCCTGTTGAAGTGAACGGGAAACAGGGCTTTGGATTTCGTTGCTGAATAGTATGATGAGTTAAGTTATTTTATCGATTTGGTTGTGGCAACTATCCAATCCGAAATTATTTTTAGAGCTGCCGGCGAAAAAGTTTGCTCAATTTTTTCATACTCCGAAGGCGAGCCTGTGGTACATTCCTGGAAAAGATGGTTCAATCCGGGCAATTCTTTGGTTACCACTTTTTTATTGCCTCCTTTTTCGAGGCTTTTTTTAATGGCTTCGAGGTTAACTTTCGAGGGAACCTGTAGGTCCTTGTCGCCATTTAAAGCCAGAACCGGGCATTTTACCTTGCTTAAAACAATGGAGGGATCGTATTTTAGAAAGTAGAGCATCCATGGATTAGTCAGCGACCCAATCGATTGATCCACAAGTTCTTCATCTTTCATCCCTTTTTTATCCGCTTCAGGAAGGTTTTTCATTACCGACAATAAGGTGTCTTTTAAATCAGATGTAAGCTTTTGTTCATCAGTGGATTTAATTACCATATCAAAAACAAGCGCATTGATAGCCCTGTTTTTTTTAATTTCATCTTCACTTGTACCTTCGGCCCGGGCGATAAGTTCCTGTTGCAAAAGTAAAAGCTGATCACCCCTGATACCTGTGCCTGCAAGCAGAATAATGTAGGCTACATCTTTGATATTGGCTGCAACAATAGGCGCTATAATTCCACCTTCGCTGTGACCAATTAAACCAATTTTTTTGGAATTCACTTCTTTCCTGGTTTTTAAATATTCAACGGCAGCCTGAACATCGGTGGCAAGATCGGTTGTGGTAGCTGTTCCGAATTTTCCTGTCGATTTACCAACGCCCCTGTCATCGAACCTTAGTACGCCAATTCCGTTTCGGGTTAAATAATCAGAAATAACAAGAAATGGTTTGTGTCCCATAATTTCCTCATCCCTGTTTTGTGGACCGCTCCCTGTAATCATAACAACGGTGGGGTAATTCCCTTCTTTGGCAGGTAAACTTAAAGTCCCGGCAAGGGTAATACCGGCCAGTTTGTTTTCAAATGTAACTTCTTCTGTATAATAAGGATATGGCTTTACAGGCTCCTGTTTTCTGATTATAATTTGCTTTTCGACAGGTTTGCGCGACAAATTCATGGGTACAACCAATCCTGACTGTTTAAAAGTGCCTTCAATCAAGGTATCCGATTTTAATGTTCCGGTATACTCCATTCTTATTTTTGGTACTTCAATGGTAAGATTTTTATCTTCGAATTTTGTAGTAGGAACAGGAATTCCAAAAGCATTCTGGTCCGGGCTGTCCATAGTAGAAACCATACCGGTGTCGGTTTTTGTAATATGGAAAACAAGTCTTAACTGCGTTCCCTGAACTTTGAGCAAACCATTCCAGGTACCTGTAATATCTTGCGAAAGCATTGAATAAGAAATTAAAAAAATAAATAAACCTAAGAGTGTCGATTTCATTTTAGTCAGATTTTAAAATTAATAAAACATTATCGTTTAGCTTTGGAGAATTAATTGTCATTATTGTAGATTGAAAATCATTCTGCAATTGTATCGTTTATATTTTCGGCTGAACCGGGTTTGGACTTCAGTCTGCCTGCATCCCTGAGACTCTTGCTTAACATCCATTCAATTTGCCCGTTCACGCTCCTGAATTCATCTGAAGCCCATTTTTCAATAGCTTTCATGGTTTCAGCATCAATCCTTAACGCAAATGATTTTTTCTCCCCCATAATTTATTGGTGTAATGTGCCTGCATTAATAACTGGTTCTACAACATTATCGCCGCAAAGTACTACCATTAGATTGCTAACCATGGCGGCTTTCTTTTCTTCGTCAAGATCGATAATTTGTTTGGATGATAACAGATGAAGCGCACTTTCTACCATGCCCACGGCACCCTCTACAATTTTATGCCTTGCAGCCACCACTGCCGAAGCTTGTTGCCTGCGCAACATAGAATGAGCAATTTCAGGGGCATAGGCAAGATAACCAATCCTGGATTCGATAACTTCAATGCCGGCAATCTGGAGCCTTTCCGAAATTTCCTGTTCCAGCGATTTATTCACATCGTCGAAATTAGTGCTTAAAGTTACAGAGGCCCTTTCATCTTCGAAATGATCATATGGATAGGAACCGGCTAATTTTCTAACCGCGGAATCGGTCTGTATTCTCACGAAATTTTCGTAGCTGTCCACTTCGAAAGAAGCCTTAAATGTGTCTTTCACCCGCCATACCAGGATAACACTTATCATTACAGGGTTTCCCATTTTATCATTTACCTTAATCTTTTCACTTTCAAAATTTCTGGCCCTAAGCGATAAGGTTATTCGTCTGTAAAGGGGATTAATCCAGAAAAGCCCGTTTTGTTTTACACTGCCTCTATATGCGCCGAATAGCAGCATTACCCTCGAACTGTTTGGGCTAATTACGATGAGTCCTGCTGATAGAAACACAAAAAGCAGGATTAATATTCCGGGCAAAATAATAAACTCATTGATAAAAAGCAGGGTAGAAAGCACTGCCAAAATAACCAGTAGTCCCACTACCAGGTAGCCGTTTACAGGCATAAGAATTTTTTCAGTTTTCATAAATTGATATTTAAATGATATTAAAATGATATCACAAATTTACAAAAAAAATGAATATACGGATCATTTTACATGAATTTTCTGGCTTAGAACAGAAAAGGCCCTAAACAAGGGCCCTATTCAATGAAAGAGAAAAAAAAATTAATCTTTAAATAGCCTGACGCTCATTCCAACATTTGTTTTTCCTTTACCAAATTCGGCATGTTTACTGTAAGCACCAAGTTTGAAATAAGAAGCATGTTCATCACTTTCTGATGTTTTGCTCCAGAAGTAACCACTGGCGCCCACACTGTTAAATTCGCCATGCGCATAACGCCAGCCACCAAGTAAACCATTAAAACCACCCAAACCTCCTACTTTGGCTTTGTCGTAAACAGAATTTGCATTATTGCCCAGGGTCATATACAATGTTTCCCATTCTGCTTTGGTTGGCAGATGCCAGCCCTTAGGGGCCACATTTTTAGCGGTTTCCCAATCGTAGAGGTAACCATATTTGGCAATATTTAATTCCTCATTATCATAAGCCCAATAATTGCCTGTTTCAGGCTTAAAGGCAAGATTGTCTTCCATCATAATCTGGTTTCCGATCCTTATTACCCTGTAAATTTTACCGTCGCGTGGATCAGTAAAATTTCCCTGCCCGCAAATGGAACACATCCCATTTACATACTGATGGTGATCAGACCTTGTTTTTCCGCATTTTGAGCATTTTTCGCAGTTAATTAACCAGTTGTGGTGATTTGACCTGGTTTTTCCACATTTTGTGCATCTCTCGCAATCTTTCGACCAATCGTGGTTTTCATCATGAATTGCACCGCATTTGATGCAGGTTCCACAATCATTATTTTCGTATTGATGATGTAAATCTCTTTTTTTTCCACATTTTGAACAGGTACAACCCTCCCAACTATGAAAACCTATTGAGCAGATAAATGACATAAAACCTCCTTGAAATTTTTGGGTTAATTTGTTGGACAATTAAGTTAAGTTTAGTAGCAAATTTAATAAAAGATTGGAGAGATAAACTATTTTTTAAAAAAATAAAAAAAACAGCGAAAGCTAAATAAGAATGATGTTAATCCGGTAATTTGTTTCAACCTTTCTAATCAGCGATTTAGATAAGATTGGAAAAAAAATAAGACATTCACAAATTTTAGGATTACTTTTGTAAACTGTGAATTAAAAAAAATATATATGCGATTCCCGGTTCAACCAGCTTTGCCTGGTAGATGTCTGTCAAAATTAATCAATAAAAAAACTAGCCGATGAAAAAGACAATTTCACTGATAATTGCCATCTTAGTAACAATTTATATCCAGGGGCAAAATGTTAATAAGGATTTGCCTGATAACCAGATAGAAATTGTTATTTTACATACAAATGATATTCATGCCCAGATAGATAATTTTGGAAGGCTTGCTTTTGTAACTGACAGCATCAGGAAATTGCATAAAAATGTATTTCTATTATCAGCAGGTGATTTGTTTTCTGGTAATCCAATGGTTGATATGAGTCCTGAAAAAGGATTTGCAGTAATTGACCTGATGAACAGAACCGGATTTAATGCTTCAGCTTTAGGGAATCACGAATTTGATTATGGGCAGGAAGTTTTGAAAAAAAGGTTGGGCGAGGCTTCTTTTCCGTTTTTATGCGCGAACATAAAAGATAAAAAACATATTTTAGTAAATATTTTGCCATCAATAAAATTAAAACTGCCCGACAACACAAACCTTTTTATTTTCAGTGTACTTGATAATTCAGCCAATGGAATTCCTGAAACGCACCCTTCTAAAGTAAAGGGTTTAACTTTTAATGATCCGATTAAAACGGCAAAAAAAACAATAAAAAAAGCAGGGAAACAGGATTTAATACTTGCACTTACCCATTTAGGGATACAAAATGATACTTTGCTCGCTGATGATTTGCCACAGATTGATTTGATTGTTGGTGGGCACAGCCATACTTACATTGATTCAATTTACATCCGAAACGGTGTAATGATTGAACAGGTAGGGGCAAGGCTTCGTAACCTTGGAGAAATAAAGCTTTTAGTTAAAGACGGCCAGATACTCAATAAATCGTATAAAATAATTAACCTCCGCGGCAAAGCAAATATTAATCAGGAAATTGATGAACTTGTTAAAAAGTACAATAACAATGAAATGTTGCAGGAGGTGCTGGGACAAGCTGAGCAGAAAATTACAGGCAGCGAGGAATTGGGGTGTTTTTATACCGATGCTTTGCGAAGTACCTTTAATTTTGATATTGCATTTCAAAACTCTGGAGGGATTAGGATAAACGAAATACCCAAGGGCAATATAACACTCGAAACCATTTACCGGATGGATCCGTTCGGGAATTACCTGGTTTCGGTAAATTTAACCACCAAAGAAATCAGGTCGCTCATAGAATCCACATCGAGAGAAGGTAAAATCAATCTAAGGGTCTCCGGAATGCAATACAGACTTGTTATGGAAAACAACAAGCTAAAACAGATTGATTTAATGGATTACGATGGCAATCCGCTTGATGAAAGTAAGATTTACAAAGTTGGGATGAATGATTACATTTTGAGCACATTTAAATTTCAACACCAGGATAAAGGAAGTTCGCTGGGGGTAACTACAGCTGAAGTTATTATCGGTTATCTTAAAAAAACCGGTAAAATTGATTATTCGGGTGTAGTTAGGACCTTTATTAAGAACCAGTAAAAATAATATACATCCAATTGGCCTAATACTTTTAGGAATGGCAACTGAAAGGGCTAAAAATTAAAATAAATAGCATTTAAACTGGTGAATGTCAGATTTTTCAGGTTATAGCTGATCTTTACCAAAAAATCAATAATTTAATAAATGATTCAATTTATCAACCTTTCAGAAATTCTTCGTGAGCAATATCCAGAACTGGCAAAAAAACTTCCCAATTGGGTCGTATTTATCATTAAAAAGATAATAAAACAAGATAAGATGAATTTTTATATAAATAAATATAAAAACGAAATCGGTGTTGATTTTACCTCAAAAATGATAAGTGAACTAAACCTGAAAATAGAAATTGAGGGCATAGAAAACCTGCCTGAATCAGGGAGGTGCATTTTTGTTGCCAACCATGTATTTGGTATTCTCGATGGAATGATTTTGGGAAATATTGTAGGAAAAAAATATGGTAGTTTTATAGGAATTGGAAATGATGCCTTCCTTTTAATCCCGCAGCTTGCATCTACAGTTACATCGGTAAATGTATACGGAAAATGCGATAGAAAGCAATTGGTTGAACTCGACAAGATTTATAAATCCGATATTCCAATCAATGATTTTCCAGCCGGGGAAGTTTCGCGTGTTTACAAAGGCAAAATTCAGGACTGCGAATGGCGTAAAACTTTTGTTTCGAAAGCAATTACAGAAAAAAGGGAAATTGTTCCGGTTTTTTTCCATGGCCGGAATTCGATTCTTTTTTATTTGGTATTCAGGTTAAGAAAAGCCTTAGGCATAAAAGCAAATATTGAACTTATGCTTTTGCCCGGAGAATTTTTCAGAAAAAGGAATGCCAGCATAAAAATTACAATAGGTAAAAGTGTTCACTATTCACGCCTTGATGGAAAATTAAACCATCTAAAAACAGCTTTAAGAATTAGAAACTTGGTGTACAGCTTAAAGGACAACCCCGATTCATTGCCTGATTTTAATTAAGTTCAAAAATAAAAATCAATATTTTTTTGGAGTGCAGCTCAATGATGAGAAAAACCTTTCTAAAGCAGTTTCTAAAACAATATTTAAGTCACTATTAATTTAAAGTTTAAATGAAAAAACTAAATCATTACATCAAAGATTTTATTTTCAGGATCTGGTATTGGTACATAAGCCTAAAAGATAAACAAGCAGAAGTTACCTTTATGAATTATGGCTACGATGAACCAGGCTTAAAATTGGAACTTAGCGGTGAGGAAGAAACAAATAGGTATTCCATTCAACTATACAACCACATGATGAGGGAAATTAAAACCGACCAGAAAAAAATTCTTGAAATTGGCAGTGGCCGTGGCGGAGGATTATCTTATCTCAATAAACATTATCATTTTGAATCGGCCTTAGGTGTGGACCTAAACCAGAAGGCGGTTGATTTTTGTAATAATTTTTATCCTATGAATGGGATTAGTTTTAGGCAAGGCAATGCGCAAGCTCTTGACTTTGCAAGTGATAGCTATGATATAATCCTGAATGTGGAATCATCGCACCGATATACAGATATTAAAGCTTTTTTTAATGAAGTTTACAGGGTTTTAAAACCAGGGGGTTATTTTTTAATTACTGATTTCAGGTATAATTCAGAAATGGATGAACTAAAGAAGGAGATCAGGGAAGCAGGTTTAATTTTTATAACAGAAAAATCAATAACAACTAATGTTGTAAGGGCATTGGAAATGGACAATGGCCGTAGAATTCATCTGGTTAAAAAGCTTGTACCGTCAATAATTCAAAGTATTGCCCTAAATTTTGCAGGAGCAGTGGGTACCGATACTTACAACAATTTTAAAACGGGCAGGTACGAGTACTTTTCTTATATTTTGCAAAAGAAACAGGAATAACAAATTAAACTCAGAACGGAAAAGGCAAACTTTGGTTAATCCAAATTGGTTTTTAAAAGGGCAGCACCACTTGAATATCCCCCGCCAAAAACAGTAAGGCAGCAGAGTTTTCCCTTTTTCACGAAATCGAGATTTTCAGAAAGGCCAATGGCTGTGCTTACACAACCTGTATTGCCAAGTCTTTCTATATTTACAATTGTTCTTTTGGGATCAATATTGAGTTGTTCGGCAACATTGTTAATAATCCTGATATTTGCCTGGTGTGGGATAAAAGTATCAAGATCGTTAATGGTGAAACCATTTCTTTCAAGAATATCTTTTGTTACCTGGGCCATGTAATTGCACGCATGCATAAAAACATCCTTGCCATACCTCATTTTAATACCTTCTTTTAAGGGTTGTAATCCAACACCAACAGTTCCTTTACCAATATTGGCCAATCCCTCGGTAACAATTTCGATAAATTCAAAATCTTCAGCCGATTGCCTTTCTTTTGAAACAAACATAGCTGCTGAACCATCTCCCCATAAATGACCTGCAAATTCATCAGTATCAACACTATATCCTGTATTATGTTCCGAAACTATTACAAGCGCCTTTTTGGCTTTGTTCATGGCAAAATAACCTTCAACAATTTCAAGTGCATTTATCAGGGACGAACAAGCTGTAGAAATTGAAATTGTCCGCACATTCGAAACATTGTAATGTTCCTGAACTACGTGGGCCAACGTTCCAACAGTATCAAACGGAGTATAGGTTCCCCCGATTATTATATCCACATCCTGAATGGGATATTTGTTAATTTCAACGACCCTTTTTACCGCTTCAATGGCCATTGTATTTGCATTTTCGTGGGGTTCGGCTTTTCTCCTGGTTTTAATCCCTGTCCGGGTATAAATCCATTCATCTGTAAGTCCGTTTTTATCGAGAAAATAGTCGTTCGAAATTTCAATCGAAGGCAAGTAATGGGCAATAGAATTAAGAAACATAATAAATAAATTTATATATTCTGGCAATTGAGTTTGAGGCGCAAATTTAAAAACTAATAATTTATGTTCAAATTATTATGATAAATGACTGATTAAAAAACACTTACGATATATTTGCGGGATAGGGTTAAAATTATCAACCTGTTGGTTTCACGGTATTTAAATCCTTTAAAACCGGGAATGCCGGATAGTTTTTCTTGTTTGTTTTTTTTTGTGGTACACCTAAAAGTATTTAATATCATGTTCAGAACCTGATTGTAGAAAGTCAACTTCGGTTAAAATGTTGTTTGCAAGGCTACTGGCCCCTAACCGAAAATAATCTGGAGTAAGCCAGTCTTTACCAAGTATTTCGTGTACAAGAGTAAAGTAGGTAACTGCTTCGTGACCGGTTGAAATTCCACCGGCAGGCTTAAAACCAACTTTTCTGCCTGTTTCGGCATGATACCATTTTATAGCAGTAAGCATTACAACAGCAGCTTCGGGGGTTGCTGCCGGCTGAATTTTACCGGTGGAGGTTTTAATAAAGTCAGCGCCTGCATGCATTGCAATGATTGAGGCTTCCCATATTTTCAATGGATCGGATAAGGCCCCGGTTTCAAGTATTACTTTGAGGTGCTTATTTTCTATTGATTCTTTAACAGCTGCAATTTCATCGTGCACAAACTGGTAATTTCCTGATAAAAACTCACCGATTGAAATAACCATATCAATTTCATCAGCACCACTTTCAACAGCCATTTTCGACTCAAGTGTTTTTATTTTCAGATAAGTTTGCGATGAAGGAAAACCAGCGGCTACCGAAGCTATTTTTACTTCTTTGGTCTTTAATCCTTTTTTAACCGTTTCAACAAGCGAAGGATAAACACAAATTGCAGCAACATTGGGGTATTCCGGAAACGACGATTTAAAATCATTAACTTTTAAGCACATCTCATTTACTCTTGTCTTTGTGTCGGTTGAATTTAATGTGGTTAAATCAATGAAACCAAAAATTCCCTTCAAAACCCCGGTGGTGTAAAAATGTTCGCTTTGTTCAGATAATTCTTTAACTATGGTAGCTAATCCTAAAATACTATAAGGATAAATGAATTTCGACAAGAATTTCATAAACTGATTATTAATTAAACTTATTATTTAAAAAGCTTTTCATTATTTTTATGCCGGTTGGCATCCCTTTTTGTTTTTTTATCCAGGTTTTTTTCGAGGGCTTCAGTTAAATTTACCCCGGTTTGATTTGCCAGGCAAATAAGCACAAATAAAATATCTGCCATTTCATCGGCCATATTTGTTTCATTTTCCGAATGTTTAAATGATTGATCCCCAAATTTTCTGGCAATAATCCTTGCCAGTTCACCAACTTCTTCAGTTAAAAGAACCATATTGGTCAATTCGCTGAAATATCTTATTCCATATTGATTAATCCATTCGTCTACTTTCCCTTGTGCTTCGGCAATGGTCATATTATTCTTTGTTTTTTGTATCAATAATAATTGTTACAGGACCATCATTAATAAGTTCTACAAGCATGTTTGCACCAAATTCCCCGGTTTTTACCTCTTTCGAGATTTCAACAGAAAGTTTTGAATTAAATTGATTATAAAGGGGAATAGCTGTTTCGGGTTTGGCAGCCTGAATATACGATGGACGGTTTCCTTTTTTTGTTTTAGCAAATAAAGTAAACTGGCTTATGGAAAGGATTTCGCCATTTACTTCTGTTAGAGGCAGGTTCATAACACCCTGGGCATCATCAAAAATTCTAAGCCTGGCAATTTTCTGGCTTAGCCATTCTGCATCTTCAAGGGTGTCTGCTTCTTCAATTCCCAGCAAAACCACAAGCCCTTTTTCAATCGAAGCCCTGGTTTCGTTGTTTATGCTTACTTTTGCCCTTGTCACCCTTTGTATTACAGCTCTCATTTTTATTCAGCACTTATACAGGCACTTTATCTTTTCTTATAAATGATATTTCTTCACCGGTTTGTGAGATACTGAACACCAGGTATCCCATTTTACGCAGATTTTGCACGGCTGCCTCTGTTTTTTTTATTCCAACACCGTTAAACCTGTGATGAAATTCGATCAAAATCTGCGATGGCATTATGTTTTGGGCCAGAAAGTCATCAATTACATCGTATTCCATACCTTCAATATCCATTTTTAAAACATCGATTTGGCTATGGCCAAGTTCCTGCATTATGGTTTTGAGGGTTTTAACTTCAACTTTGTAGGCTTGATCGCGGGTTTCGTTTCTTTCGAGCATGGTGGCCGAAATATGATCAGGGTTTACAGGCGGATGGAATTTTGCCTTGCCGTCGAAATTGGCCAAACCCACCGGATGCAGCACAAATTGCCTGGGCAACTTTTGGTTATTTATCCAATCAATTGATTTTGGGGTAGGATCAAAAGCATTAATCTCGAGATCGAAGCGGTTTATCAGACCCAGGTCAAATGAAATATCATCGCCCACTCCAAAAGAATAAACTATCGATTTTTCATTCAGGATATCGGAACAGATTGTCCATGAAGTACCTGGATTCCCATAACTATCAACGTGGATTGAAATATCTTGCTTTATAAATAAATCATGGCCTTTAATTACTTTTTTTAGTCGTAAAAATTTGGCAAACAGCTCTTTAAGTTTTGGCATACCTTGAAAAATTTTCGCAAAAATAGGTATAATTCATCTTAATTGAATCATTCGGTAAAAAAATAAAGGTACGAAATTCGATATTTCATTATAGCATTTCATTTTTATTTTACGGTTTGAAATTCTTAAAAAGGCAATAACCATAATGGAATGCCCATAATAATTTAAACAGAAACACCTGAAAATAAATTTTTATCTCATACTTTTGCAATAAAAAATATGGTGCTTTTCATTACATCTTTTGTTATCCTTACAGGAAATATTCCTTTTGGATACTGGCGTTCGAATGTGAAAAAATTTTCATTTCAGTGGTTTCTCTCCATTCATATTCCAATTCCATTTATTATTCTTGCCCGGATATTTACGCACATTGGTTTTCAGTGGTATACCTACTTTTTTACTGTTAGCACATTTGTGATGGGGCAATTTTTGGGAAAGTCAATTTACACCAGGATGAAGTTGAAATATACTGAATTTATTTCTTCATTTATTTTTTGCGATTTTTATCGTATTTACATTTTAAATTCAGAACACGGACGCTGACAAATTACCTTAAAGTTTATGCAAATGTGCATTTATGAATTTGAGGATTTGGTTTAAAATAACAAATTGGTGGTACAATTCGTTTTATGCAAAGTTGTTTTCATTAAATAATAGTTATGAAAGCTTTTCTTGGTACCCTATTTATACTTTTTTTTGTTTTCAGTACATCTTCTGTAAATAAAAAAACAAACAACCAGAACGTTGAAATATTTAAACCTGGTGAAATGCTTAAATTTGAAATGTCGTACGGCTGGGTAAAAGGTGGTGAAGCGAGTTTAAATTTAAGCGAAGTAAAATACCAGGGTAAAAACGTGTATTACGTAAAAGCAGTAGGCAAAACAGTGGGAGTAGCCCATGCTTTGTATAACATCAGAGATACGTACGAAAGTTATTTCGACCAGGAAACCGGAAAGCCATACAAGTCAGTTATGGATTTGAAAGAAGGCGATTACCGCAATTACAACGAAGTATATTATTACCATGATCAAAACTGGCTATTAAGCAGTAAATCAGGAAGAAAGGATTTGGGAAAAGATGTTTTTGATATTGTTTCGGCTTTTTATCATTTACGAAAAACACTTTTTAATATTAAACCGGGCGATAAGGTGGTTGTTCATACCTATTTTAACGACTCTCACTGGGATTTGGTAGTTAGATATAAAGGAATTGAAACAATAAAAACTGACCTGGGAAAAATAAGTTGCATGAAATTTAAACCCCTTGTGGTAGAAGGTGCCTTTGAAAGTGAAGATGCGCTTGATATATGGATTTCTAACGATAACAACAGGATTCCTGTAAGAATAAAAATGAAACTTTTTGTAGGTTCATTTAAAACTGACTTAACCGATTATTCGGGCCTGGTTTATCCCATGGTTTTTACAAAGTAGATTTACAGCAAGAAATTGAATTTATCCTGAATTAGAGATGAAAGAAATTAACCCGAATGGTGAACGAAATTAATTTTGGATTAGCTGCAAGTCCTGAGATTTTTATTAATATTGAATTCCCTAATTTCTGAATTGAGTTGTGATATGTTGTTAAAACCGAAAATTTATGTCTTTTCATTATTAATAATTTTAATTTCAAGCAGTTGCGATTTTTTAAACCTCAATGTAGAAGAACAGGAAAAAGCAAAAATTATTCCCGACAAAGTTTACATTGATATCCCTTCGTGCTTAAATTCAGATGAATTAAGCAGCAATTTTAAATCCAGCTCCGGCGATTCAGTTTATAATTATCTGCGGTATTATCTTTTTTTAAAAATAGATGCTGAACGTATTCTTCAACAAACATACAACAGGTTAAAAAACATTGATACCAAGGGTCTTGCAGAATTTTCGTTTACCGGTGTTGATGGTAACACAAAACTTGTAAGTTTAAGGCAAAATTATGTGTTGGGTGAAGATACAATGCAATATTACATGCAAATTTATAATGAATCGTATTCTGATTTGGCGCTCGAAGCATACTGGAATCTTGATCCGCTTAAACAAGTTATAACCTATTATCCATCCAAAGTAGATGTAAATCAAATGCAGGCACATCCTGATTGTATTGTTAAGATTGATTTTAATGTACCTGGTTCAAATTCTGAATTTGATACAGTTTCTAATGTCTTTCTTTACCATTTCACGCTTTCGCAAAAAAACAGGTTTATGCCTGATAATATGTTAATTACAATTGGGAAAAAATCAAATAGTTTAACTTTGAATGGAAGTATTAATGTTCCTGAAGCCTGGTATTTCGATGCTAATTATACGGGTGGAAGAAACTGGACTTTCTTTTCGAATTGTGATATAATCAACAACAGAGCCTGTGTGCAATTGGCTTTACCAAATTCGTGGTACGATACAAACGAAAACCTGTTTAATGAATTCTATCCCAAAGTAGTTTTTGCCAATGAGGTGAGAATCAGCAGGCCGGATTTGGCGAATTTGAATGACGATGAAATTTTAATGGCCATGGGCATCAATCCTGATGATCTTGAAACACCGGGCTATTTTAACGAAAATGGTTATTTTTCAGCCGGCGAATCCGTTCCGCCTGGCTATGAAAATCTGTTGGATTTTAACAATTTGGTTCCAATTGTACCTGTTGTAGTGCGTGATTCAAGCCTGACACTTGGCACAAAAAAAGCCGGAATGTCCGGCTTAATTGTAAAATAATGTTTTTATTATACTGATCCAACAAGAACAATTATCCTGTTTTTAAGCACTTCTACTACACCTTCATCCACATCAAAAGTTTGGATATCGTTATTAACATCAATTACCTTTATTTGACCACTTTCGAGTGTGGAAATCAAAGGTGCATGGTTTTCGAGTACTCCAAAAGAACCAAGGCTTCCGGGTAACTTAACTAATTTAATCTTACCCGAATATATTTTCTTATCTGGCGACAGGATTTCTAGTTCCATGATAAATATTCTTATTCTGCACTTTGAGAAAGTAGTTTTTCACCTTTGGCAATGGCGTCTTCAATAGTACCAACAAGGTTAAAGGCCGCTTCGGGATATTTATCCACTTCACCGTCCATAATCATATTGAAACCTTTAATTGTGTCTTCAATTGATACCAATACCCCTTTAAGACCAGTAAACTGTTCAGCTACGTGGAATGGTTGCGAAAGGAACCTTTGAACCCTTCTTGCCCTGTGGACTACAAGTTTGTCTTCTTCGCTGAGTTCCTCCATTCCAAGAATTGCAATAATATCCTGCAAGGCTTTATAACGCTGCAATATCTCTTTCACTCTTTGAGCGGTATTATAATGGGCCTGGCCCACTATTTCAGGGGTCAAAATTCTGGAAGTAGAGTCGAGCGGGTCAACCGCCGGATAAATACCAAGTTCAGAAATTTTACGGTTTAACACAGTAGTAGCGTCGAGGTGGGCAAACGTAGTTGCTGGTGCAGGGTCAGTTAAATCATCGGCAGGAACGTAAACTGCTTGTACCGAAGTAATTGAGCCCCTGCTTGTTGAAGTTATCCTTTCCTGTAATTCACCCATTTCGGTCGAAAGTGTTGGCTGGTAACCTACTGCCGAAGGCATCCTGCCTAAAAGTGCCGATACTTCAGAACCAGCCTGGGTAAAACGGAAAATATTGTCAACGAATAAAAGGATGTCGTTTCCTTTTCCGGTGGCACTGTCTCCATCCCTGAAATATTCAGCTACTGCCAGTCCTGACAAAGCTACCCTTGCCCTGGCACCGGGTGGTTCGTTCATTTGACCGAAAACCATTGAAACTTTTGAATCTTTTATTACCGAAGAATCCACTTTACTGAGATCCCAACCCCCGCTTTTCATATCATTCAGGAATGCTTCCCCGTAAGTCATAACTCCTGATTCAAGCATTTCTCTCAAAAGGTCATTACCTTCGCGGGTTCGCTCACCAACTCCTGCAAAAACCGATAATCCTGAGTAAGCTTTTGCAATATTATTGATAAGTTCCATGATGATTACGGTTTTTCCAACACCTGCACCACCAAAGAGGCCTACTTTTCCACCTTTTGAATAAGGCTCAATGAGATCAATCACTTTTATTCCGGTGTAAAGTACTTCTGATTCCGTTGAAAGTTTGTCAAAATGAGGAGGTTCGCGGTGAATTGGATAGCCCTGGCTTTTGGGAATTGAACCTATGCCATCAATTGTATCTCCAATTACATTAAGCAGCCGGCCTTTAATTGCTTCGCCAATTGGCATTTTAATTGCCCCGCCGGTTTGATTCACAACCATGCCCCTGTACAATCCGTCAGTAGAATCCATAGCAATGGTACGAACAGTATCTTCGCCAATATGTTGTTCAACTTCAAGGGTAAGGATTGTACCGTCTTCTCTTTTAATTTCAAGGGCGTCATAAATATCCGGCAATTTACCACCGGTTTTTTCAAAACTTACGTCTACTACAGGCCCGATTACCTGGATAATTTCACCAAAATTTTGGGACATATACAATTATTTTGTTTTACTTTTTAAACAGCCTACAAATGTACTATTTTTTCCTTTTCAAACAATTTAAGGGTTCATTTTTTAAAAAAATTGATAGCGCCTGTTTTGATTATCAAAAATCAGAATTTCAGTAATTTAGATAAAAAAAAGTAATTAATTAGGCTTTAAAACATGTTGTCAACCCTGAGGTTTTGTAAGTATAGCCAGATTTTACAGTAATAAATTGTAATTAAAAAGTTCAGAAAAACTGAAAAGATTACTTTTAAAAATCTTTGCAGCAGCAGAATAGAATAAAAATTAAATGGAATTATAAACTTGCTAAATATTCGTTTTTCGAACAATTAAATAAGAACATTAGGGGCAATTGAATAAGAATTGGTTCATACAATTTAAATTAAAATTATTTCACCCCTTTCTTCATTTCAGGTTAATCCAAAATACCTGTTTATTATTGTATGATAAGAGGTTGCGATCGGCATACGCTTCAATTTGAACCTTCCACCAGCCTTTTTTCAGTTCCGTTCTGCCTGTTGAAATTGTATAGGCTTTGGCACCCTTTATTGATGAATTTATCTCTTCGTAGAAACTATTGGTTAAATAATCTTTGGTAGCCCCTTTTCTGAACCATTTAAATTCCAGTTTCTGGCCATTTAGCTTACCGATTGTACGAACATCGAAAACTACTGCTATTTCCAGGTTATTTGGCATGTTAATACCTCTTTGTGCTTCATCAATATCAACAGTATCACCATCTGCAACCCACACAATTTTTAAAGGCTTTATTTTACTGGCTTCCTGAGAATATACCATACTGTTTATTAACATAATCAGCAACACTAAACAAGAAAACCTGTTGTACATTTCTTTTATAATTTAATGTTTAGTAATATTTACACAATATTCATACCATCGATTTTTCCGGCTTTCTGGAATTTTTTACATACAATAAGTGCAAAAATAATAAGATAAATCGGAAGCAAAAACCTTAAGGAAGATCAGTTTCTTTTATTCGGGTATTTTAGGGATGATTAGCGAAAAAATAGTTCCTTTGCCCACTTCTGATTGAATTTCGATATGTCCTTTAAGGATATCAATTAGTTTTTTAACAATTGCCAGTCCAATTCCGGTTCCCCTGGCCAATCTCGATTGGTTTTCCACTTTATAAAATACATCGAAAATGTGAGGTATTTCTTTTTCGGCGATGCCAATCCCAGTGTCAATCACTTTAAACTCAAATTCATTTTCATGTTCAATACATTCAAGTGAAACTGAGCCATTTTCGGTGTATTTGAACGCGTTCTCGAGCAGGTGGTTCAAAATTCCCATTAGTTTTCTAATATCGCAGATAAAAACCGAAGTAAATTCAGGTATGTTTAGTTTGAACTCGATTTTTTTGTTTTGGAAACTCTTTATTATCCTTGATGCTTCTTTTTCAATTTTGGCCCTTATCTGCAAAGGATATAATTCCTGTAGTTCTAAAGTATAGGTTTCGGATTGAATTTTAGCAAGTTCTACAATATTTTCAACTGTTTTGAGCAATTCGTAACTGTTTTTTACAATAATTTCAAGATTCTGGGAATTTGAATCCGGTTCGGAATATTGAAGCAGTTGCGCAAAGCCAATAATAGCATTCATTGGTGTACGTATTTCGTGGGAAATATTAGTCAGGAATGAGCTTTTTAATCTGTCGCTTTCCTGTGCCTTGCGGAGGGTTTCGTTTAACCTGGCTGTTCTTTCTTCAATTAATTGTTCAAGGTTGTTTTTATATTTGTTTAAATCATCATTCTGAATTGAAATTTCCTCACTTTGTGCCAGAATAAGTTTGTTCTGGTCGGCAATTTTTTGTGAACCGGCCTTTATCCTGTTTTTAGACTTAACAAGGTTTACAATAAAAAATACAAGCAGAATTAGAACAGTAATGGCAGAAAAAAGCAGTATCCGGCTGAAAAGCAGCTCATCCTTCCTAGTATTATAAGCTTTTTCAAGCATTTTATGATGAAACATGTTTGCTTCATAATTCTGCAATGCTTCCGACAGAACTGTTTGTCTGTATCTTCGGTTTTGATGAATAATTTCTTCAACAGCAATGAACTTATTTTGAAACTTAATTGCTTTTTCAAAGTCTTTCATTCCGTTATAAACATCCGAAATTTCTTTATAAGCATTTGCTTTTCGGTCCAACAGGCTGTCGGTTTCAAAATATTTAATATTAAGGTTAGCATATTCCAGGGCTTTTTGAAAATCCTGCTTTGATTTATACAAATCAATTAATCTGATTAATGATTCGTAAATATATTTATCAAGATTGGATTTAATTGAATTGTTCAGGGCAAATGTGGCACATTGGATTGCACTATCAGTAGAGTTCTGGCTTTTATGATAATCAGAAAGTTCAAGGTATGACAAACAAATTCCCTCTTTAAATCCTTTTTTTTCTGAAAGAAATAGTGCTTTGCTGGAACAATGTTCTGATTCTGTTTTTTTGTTCATGCTTAAGTACAAAATCCCGGTTTCTATTTCAATCATTATTTCCGATGCATCGTCCTTTATTTTTTTAGCCAAATCAGAAGCTTTGAGGTAATACTTAAGCGATTCGTGGTATTTGCCGTACATTAATAAACTTTGACCAAGTATTTTATAGGAGTTTATCAGGTCAGTGGTATCCAGAAATAGCTGGTTTTTCAACACCGCCTTTTCAATATAATTACAAGCTTTTTGATACGAACCAAGTTTGAAATAACAAATACCAATTTTATGGTTAATTACATAGGACAGATAGGAGGTATCTGAATTGTCTAAAAAATCGAGGGCCCTGAAAAAGTTAACCAATGAAAGGAGGTTTTCATTATTTGAAAAGCAAATTTCGCCCTGGAAAAAATAGTATTTAGCAAATTGTCTGTTGTCATCAAGATTTTCAAAATTCCGGATTATTTCAAGCAATTGAGAATTGTAAGCTTCAAAATCATTTATGGCAGATTGACCTGCAAGATCTGAGATATTTAAAATTTCTTCTTTTTCATTTCTTGATTCCAGAATGGCTTTATGCAGGCTGTCAACCAGTCTGTTTTGAGGCTTTGATAACGTGGCAATTATCAAAAAAATTGAAAGAAGCATAAATCTACACCGCATAGGTAGATGGTTTTTTTAGTTTTTGGTTCAACTATCAATTGATTTTATGAGATAAAAATGACTAATGAGGCCTTTTCTTCCTGGTAAAATCAAAAATAATTTGTTTGGTTTGTTTGTTTTCAGACCAGATGTATACAAATATCATTCCGTACTTTAAAAAAAATCAAAGGGAATTAAAAAAATGGAAAGAATTATTGAAAAAAATTACTTTTTAATTTAAATGGATTTGAAAATGAGGTTTTTATAATTTACATTTTTTATTGTAAATTACATAAAAGAGTGGATTTCAGAGCAGCTTCATCAATACTGAAGCTATTTTTTGCCAGCAAATAATTTTACAATGTGTTGAATTACAGCGGTTGAAATGCTAAACCATTTTTTGTTTAACCAGGTATTCAGCAATTTGCACGGCGTTGGTGGCGGCACCTTTTCTAAGGTTGTCTGCAACTACCCATAAATTCAGGCTGTTTTTATTTGACAAATCCCTGCGAATTCTGCCTACAAATACTTCATCTTTACCTTCTGAAAATAAAGGCATTGGGTAAATATTTTTCTCAATATCGTCCTGAACCACAACTCCAGGTATTCCTGCAATAATTTTTTTAATTTCCAAAAGATCGAAATCGTCTTGAAATTCAATGTTTACTGATTCGGAATGTCCGCCAACCACTGGAATCCTGGCAACAGTAGCGGTAAGCCTAATATTTTGATCATCCAGTATTTTTCTTGTTTCATTCACCAGCTTTACTTCTTCGGTTGTGTATCCATCATCCGTAAAAGTTCCACCATGCGGAAAACAGTTTTTATCAATAGGCCAGGCATAAGCCATATCGCCTTTGATTCCGTTACGTTCGTTTTCCATTTGTTTTACAGCCTTTACACCAGTACCTGTCACTGATTGATAGGTTGAAACCACAATTCTTTTTATTTTGTATTTTTTATGTAGCGGAGCCAGCACAACTACCAGCTGTATGGTAGAACAATTGGGATTCGCGATTATTTTATCGTTGTTGGTAAGTTTTGATGCATTTATTTCAGGCACAACCAGTTTAATATGGTCATACATTCTCCATTGCGATGAATTGTCAACAACAAAAGTACCTGCTTCTGCAAACTTTGGAGCCCATTCTTTTGAAGTTCCTCCACCAGCAGAAAACAGGGCAATAGCAGGTTTATGGTTCACTGCATCCTGCATTCCAATTACTTTATAGCGTTTACCTTTAAATGTAATTTCCTTGCCAACCGATTTTTCACTTGCCACCACTAACAATTCTGTTAATGGAAAACTGCGTTCTTCAAGTACTTTTAACATTACATTGCCTACCAGCCCGGTAGCGCCGACAACTGCTACTTTCATTAAATGCTTGTTTAAAATTTCAGCTTACAAAAATAGATCAATATAGATTACAATTGAAATTTTGTTACGAAAAACAAATCTTATAATTAAAAAAACAAGAATAGGCTTATTTCTCTTAATATTTTAAAGCCCGAGAGGAATTTATAAGTAAATATGAAAGTAATAGTTTTAATATTTTAAGCTTGATTTTCTAATTTGACGCATTTATGTTTATACTTTTACCTCAAAGGATAAACGTGAAAAAAGTTGAAATTCCAAATAAATTGTTAACCTGGCAAAGAAGCATTGAAATGTTTCAATAAATCTTTTTTGCAGCTTTCGGCAAGTGTATCGAGCTTTAAAATATTGTCAATTACCTTTTTATCAGGCATTTGAGAAGTATATAAAAGATTAAAAATCTTTTGAACAGAAAATTGGTGATTTTGTTTTTGAATAATTTCCAATTTATCGCCTGTATTTACATTGCCTTTTTCAATAATACGAAGGTATGCGCCTGAATATCCATATTTTACAAATTGCTTTACAATTGCCTGGTTTCCAAACCTTACCCCGAGTTTAAAACAAGGCTGACGAGGCTGACTTACCTGGACCACGGCTTCTCCCACCTTAAGTATATCGCCAATAAATAAATTGGCTTCGTCCAAACCCGAAACCGTCAGGTTTTCCCCAAACATGCCCCAATCCCAATCTAATTCCGGATAAATTTTCTTCCAATAATTATAATGTTCGACCGAAAAAATATAACAGGCTTTGTCTTTTCCTCCATGGTGTTTACGGTCAATTACATTATCTTTTGATACATCATTCTCTCCTAGAAAAATTGAATGCATGACAGGTTTTTTATAAATTCCTGTTTGCACATCTTTTCCATTCCAGACAATAGTTGAGATTTGGCCTAAATTTGTTGATTTTACATTCATTTTAATAACAATAAAGATATTTTTTAATAACCCCGGAATAAAAATAAAACTCTTTTATCCCAAATTAAAATTTATTGTTCAATCTATTCAGGATTTAAAAAATGAAATTATTTCTTTCAGCTTTTTGGCCTGAACGGAAAGTAAATCTGAAGTTGAAGCTAGTTCAATAGAAGCAATTGTATTTTGCTGGGTAGAATTGTTAAGTTCCTGTAAGGAACGGTTTATAATTTCGGCGCCTGAGTTTTGTTCAATGCTTGCTGAGGTGATTTCGTGCACCAGGGCTGAAATTTTTTTTAAGTCGTCCAACATCTGAATTATCGAATGATTGGATTCTTCTCCAACCCTTGCGCTTTTTTCCGACAGGGAACTAATTTCAACAGCTGCCAATTTACTGCGTTCGGCGAGTTTTTTCACTTCTGTGGCTACTACAGCAAATCCTTTACCCTGTTCGCCTGCATGCGAAGCTTCTACCGCTGCATTCAGGGCAAGAATATTTGTTTGAAAGGCAATTTCGCTGATTATTGCAACTGTATTTACAATAGAATAAATTGATTCGATACTTTGGGAAGTGGCAATTTTAATGGTTTCAATATTTTGGGCGGTTTGTTCCGAAATTTGCCTTGTAATCTTTGAATTATCTGCATTTTGCTGAATATTGGCGGCCATTTCCTCCATCGAAGCTGCCAATTCCTGATATGAACTGGCGTTTACAGTTGCTGTTTCCATCATCGAGGCTGATTTTGAAGTAAGCTCTTTACTGGTATTGCTTAAACTATCCGATTCGGTAAAAATATTATTTATCACCTTTCTAAGAATTTCAGCCATTTTTTTTATTTGGATGGAAATAATACCTAACTCGTCTTTTCTGTTTAAATCTTTTTCGGTGAATTTAATTTTGAGATTTCCCTCGCTGATTTCAGAAATTGATTTGATAACACCCTGTAAAGGCTTGCTAATAAACTGGTACAGATAAGAATAGGAAAGAACCACCAAAACAATTACCAACGGGCCGGCCCATAGTAAGTCGCTGTTGGTTTGGCGTATACCCATCAGATAGGCAAGAATTACCAAAATACTTTGTACAATTAGCCAGATTAAACCGGTAATAAAAAGCAATGATTTTTTAAAAATAAGCCTGAGCAAAATTATTGCAGCCGGCATACTTATCACGATTATAATCAGAAACAGAAAGAATGGATTCATCATTGTAGATTCTGATAACTTGAAAAAATCTATTTGGAAAAGATAAAATTAAAAAAAATTATTCTGGCCAGATCGGCGTGTCATCATCTTTCCAGAAAGGGCCAATTTGAATTTCATCGAGCAGATTGTCGGTAAACCAAAAATTAATGTTTTCATTTTCAAGGGCCAGCAGAATTTGATCCGGTACATCTTCGTTGCTCATATCTTCTTCCTCGGGCAACGAAAAATTAAGTTCTTTGCAATATTTAATAACATTGTCTTTGGTTTCCCCGATTTTAATTTTGTTCTTTAATTTAAAATGGCTGTTTTCAATTGAAATAAAACTTAAACGATCATTGTCTTCAGATTCAAAGGTCAGATCAATTTTCAAATCGAAATAGTAGTATGTGCAGGAGGATTCACCATCATCATATTCAATTTCCTCCTTATCGTCAGGCTGTCCCAGTATGTTTTCAACTTCCTGTCTGTTCATACCAAGCAGGATATTTCCGATACCTCTTCCGGGGAATATTTCAAAATTTTGTAGCATAGCAGTTATGTTTTAGTTTATGTTACTAAAGTATTGAATTTCTTTGAAATAATAGTTTTCCATAACATTTTTTTTTGTTCCGATTGTTTAAATTAACGAATATTAAGTAATCTCTGCTCCACCATTTCGACCAATATTTCTATCTTTACAATAAATTCTATCCGGCTTGCCTGTTGCAATTTGGATATATAAAAAGGAAGTATTCAATTTTTTTAAAAAAATGACAGAAAAAAAGACAGTGGCCATTCTTTTTGGTGGAAAATCAGCCGAACATGAAGTAAGCCTGGTTTCAGCCGAAAATATTCTGAAATACATCAATATGGACAAATATAATGTTGTAAAAGTTAAAATTACCAAAAAAGGGCAATGGACACTTGGTGACAGAACGGTATTACTTTCGCAGAATTATGGGGACAAAAAGCTTATAGCTGTTGATAATGCAGAAGTTGTGGCCACACCTGACGTTATTTTTCCGGTGCTTCATGGGCCGTATGGTGAAGACGGATCTGTTCAGGGACTTGCCAAACTTGCCGGTTTGCCATGTGTTGGACCCGGAATTCTTGCATCGTCAGTGGGCATGGACAAAGATGTTGCAAAAAGGCTATTACGTGATGCAGGTATTCCCGTTGCAAAATTTATAACACTCAGAAAATCAAATCCATCAGATCATTATTATGAAAAGATTTCTCATATTCTTGGCAAAGAACTTTTTGTAAAACCTGCCAACATGGGTTCATCGGTGGGCGTTTCGTATGTTTCGGACAAGGATAAATTTAACCAGGCTTTACGGGAAGCATTTTTATATGATGATAAAGTAATTGTTGAGGAAAAAATAGCCGGACGCGAAATAGAATGTGCCGTTCTGGGAAATGATTTTCCGGAAGCTTCGGTTCCTGGTGAGATTATACCTAAAAAAGGTTTTTATAATTACGACAGTAAATACATTGATGCAGATGGTGCAGGGCTAGAGGTTCCGGCAAAACTGGAAGCTGAAACAGTGAAAAAAGTGCAGGAAATAGCACTTAAAACTTATCAATGCCTCGAATGCAAAGGGATGACCCGTGTAGACATGTTCCTTACCCCACATAATGGACTGGTTATAAATGAGGTGAATACAATCCCCGGTTTTACAAAAATTAGCATGTACCCGGCCATGTGGGAACATTCCGGAATTCCATATACCGAACTGATTGACAAGCTGATTGATTTTGCTTTTGCAGAATTCGAAAATCAGAAAAAATTGGAAAGTTCTTTTAAAATAAAATAAAAGAATTATGCAGGAATTCATCCTACGCTTTTTCCAATCGGTAGCTACTCCTTTTTGGGATACAGCATTTACCTGGATTACCATGCTCGGAGAGCAGTATTTCATTTTAATGGTGGTTTCATGGATTTATTGGAATCATTCAAAAAAAGAAGGATTTGTGATGATGGTTCTATTTTTAATTTCTACGCTTTTGAATCTTCTTCTTAAAGATTTTTTTCATACGAAAAGACCTTTCGAAAAACTTAGCAATTTTACAGGCAAAAGACTTGAAACTGCAACTGGGTATTCATTTCCAAGCGGGCATACACAGGGGGCAACAACTTTATTTATAAACCTATCGCAAATATTTAAAAAGCCGGTTTATCTTATCATCGCGGTTTTTATCTGTTTGCTGGTTGCTGTTTCAAGGGTTTACCTGGGCGCGCATTGGCCTGTTGATGTGGTGGGTGGTTTAGTTGCGGGGATTTTTGTAGTTTTGGTATTTTATCCCTGGCTGAAAAGGGTTTATGACGAAAAAGCCAGATTTAACAGGCTAATAAACTGGATTGCTTTCATATCCGGCTTCTTGGTTTTGGTTGTATTTGGACTAAGTAAAATAGGACTTTCTTTTTCAATTGATATAAAATATTATATTGTTCTTACAGGTATAATTTATGGATGTGTACTTGGTTACAGGCTGGAAGACAAAAAAGTTCGGTTTATCAATAGTGCGCCTGCATGGTTAAAAATTACAAGGTATTTTTTGGGGCTTTCGGTTAGTATTCTTTTATTATCGGGTGTTAAGAAAATCCTTCCGGAATATCTGATATTTGATTTTTTCAGGTATTTTATTGTTGGGTTTTGGCTTACAGGAATTTTTCCAGCTTTTGGAATTATGCTGGGTTTATTCAGGAAAGAAAAAGTTCAGGATTTTTAGGCACTCTACCTGGCAAAACGGTATCCAATTCCTGATTCCGTGTTTAATAATTTAGGCCTAACCGGGTCATCTTCAATCTTTTTACGCAGCTGTGCAATAAAAACCCTAAGGTATTGGGTTTGTTCTACATAGCCCATTCCCCATATTTCCTTTAAAATAAACTGGTGGGTCAGCACTCTCCCATCATTTTTAGCCAGCAAAGCAAGCAGCGAAAACTCTGTAGATGTTAATTTTACAATTTCATTATTTTTAAAAACCAGGTGTTTAGCCAAATCGATGGTGATATTGCCAAAAGAAAGCACCGGATTATCAATTTGTCCTTCACTTTGCCTGATGGCGGCCCTTATTCTTGCCAGCAACTCACCTGTTCTGAAAGGTTTGGTAAGGTAATCGTTTGCCCCGTTGTCAAGTGCTTTTACAATATCTTCTTCTGAATTTCTTACTGACAGTATTATAATTGGCTTATGAAACCATTCCCTCAGTTTTTTTAAGATTTCGAATCCATCGGCATCCGGCAGGCCTAAATCGAGAAGAATTAATTCGGGATGCCTGGTGGCCGCATGGGAAAGGCCTTCTTTTCCTGATGCAGCTTCAGTTATTTTATAATTATTTGCCGAAAGGGTTATTTCAAGCAAACGCCTTATCTGGATTTCATCATCGATAATAAGAATATTCTCTTGCATTCTGAATTTAAATTGCATCGAAGTTATCTAAAACCTTAACCGGAATTCTGACTGTAAACAAAGCACCTCCATTTTGCCTGTTTTCAGCAGTAACAGTTCCATTATGAGCTTCAACAAAGCCTTTAACAATTGACAGACCCAGGCCTGTTCCACCTGTTTTGGCTTCCTTTCCGCGATAAAATTTGTTAAATACCTTGGGCAGCTCTGCCTCCGGAAATCCTTTACCCCTGTCCATAACCTGTATAACCAGCGTATCCTTATCCATGTAAAATTTGAGCCTGATATTTGTTCCTTTTTTTGAATTTTGGGTTGCATTGAGCACCAGGTTATGAATTACCTGTTCAACCAGTCCATAATCAATTAAAACCAGTGGCATATCCTCTGGAATTACTATTAAAAAATGAAATGGTTTTAACTCATATTTCAGATTGTTTGCAATCGTGTTAGCCAGGTCGTTTACATCGCACCAATCTGTTTTAGGTGAAATTCTTCCCGATTCGAGCCTCGACATATTTAACAGGTTTTCAATTAACCGGTTGAGCCGGACCGAAGCGGTATTAATTTCAGCATAAAGGGCTTGTTTAATTTCATCGGGATAAGACTGGGCCAACAAAGTATCGGAAGCACCCATAATTGTAGCCACCGGTATTCTGAGCTCATGCGAGATGGAATTAAAAAGGGTCTGGTAAAGTTTATCCGACTCATTTAACAAATAGGCTTTTTTAGCGGCTTCACGCAGGAATTCACGTTCATATTTTCCTGAAATTTGCGACAGGCATGCTTCCCAAAAATCTTCTTCGCCCTGGGTAAAGGTTTTAATGTGTCTGACCGCAATCACCCCCATATTTTCCTTATTTCCCGCAAGCGGATAAAAAGTATATTCTGTTGAGGGCAATGTATCTGTGTATTTTCCGGCTTTTGATGAATGACGGAAAACCCATTCAGCTACACTCAATTCATTTTCAGAAAGTACAATAGTAGTATTGTTTTGAATCTTTTGATTAAACTGGTTTAAGTCATTCTTTACAAATATGGCACAATCCAAACCAAAGTATTTCCGGATATATTTTACTGCAATCTTGGAAACTTCTTCAATTCCGGATGTAATGGCTAATTCGCGGGTTAATTGGTATAAAGCATGTGTACGTTCTTCGCGCATCCGGATTCGCTTTTCCTGTCTTCTTATTCGGGAAGTTAATGTTCCGTTCAGCAGTGCTATGATAAAAAACATGATGAGCATCAACAGATCAACAGGTTGTTCGATATGGAGCGTAAAAGCCGGTGGAATGAAAAAATAGTCCCAGATTAGGGCCGATAAGGCGGCGGAAAGTAAAATTGGTCCTGTGCCATAAAACAATGCCAGAATGGAAACCAAAAACAATAATCCAAAAGATACAACCTGGTAAGGAACAATATCTTTCATCAGATAAAAACCTAAAGAAGATAAGATTACGAGTACTGATGTAACCAGGTACTGACTGATATTTGAGGTGAATGAAGGAGCAGAAACTTTTTCGGTAAAATGGTCTTTCGCCTGGCTGTCGGAACCAAGAATATAAACATCAATATTTCCGCTGTACCTGATAAGCCGGTTTACAAAATTGCCCAGTTTTAACATCGAAACCAGGTTGCGGACACGCGGTTTTCCTACCACAATGTGTGTAATATTTTCTTTTTGGGCAAAATCAACAATTGCCTTTACCACATCATTGTTGTTGATAATACGAAACTGAATACCAAGTTGTTTAGCCAGTTTGATATTTTTATCAAGCAAATCGCGCTCTTTATCAGTGAGCCTGTGAAGTGTTTCAACATACAACGCCTGTATATTGGCTCCCATGGTATAAGAAAGGTTTTTGGCCCATCGGAGTAATTTGCCCGAATACATACTTGGTGCAACAGCCACCAGCATATGCATACCCGATTTCCATGGACCGCGTATGCGCTTTTGTTGCATATAATCGTGAAGTTGCTTATCAACGCGGTCAGCAACAATGCGCAATGCCATTTCGCGCAAAGCGGTAATATTTCCAATTCTGAAAAAATTATCAACTGCCTCTCGCGATCTTTCTGATGTGTATACTTTTCCTTCTTTAAGCCGTGTAAGCAATTCTTCGGGAGTTAAATCCACCAGTTCAATTTCGTCGGCATTTTCGAATATTTCGTCGGGCAAAGTTTCACGTACAATTATGCCCGTAATCTGGGCAACCGTTTCGGAGCGGCTTTCGAGGTGCTGTACATTAAGTGAGGTATAAACACAAATTCCATTTTCTAGAATTTCCTGTACATCCTGGAACCGTTTATTATGCCTGCATCCGGGAGCATTGCTGTGAGCCAGTTCATCAACCAGCACTATCTGGGGTTTACGGGATATTATGGCATCCAAATCCATTTCCTGTACAGAGGTAGATTTATAGTCAATTGTTTTACGCGGAATTATTTCAAATCCTTCAACCAATTCAGCAGTTTCTTTTCGGTTGTGGGTTTCAATATAACCAATCACTATATCATTACCTTTAAGTTTTTCAGCTTGGGCGGTTTGGAGCATTGTGTAGGTTTTGCCAACACCTGCGCACATACCAAAGAAAATCTTCAGTTTGCCGCGTCTGCTTTTTTCTTCTTCATATTTTAGCGAAGCGAGTAATTTGTCTGGATCAGGCCTGTTATCGTTAAAATCTAACATAATTATTGTTTTCCTTTACGAGCTATATTTAAAACAGGTTAACTTTTAACACTTTAAGTAAATCTTTTAATTATTCGGTCAATTATTCCTTTTTTTCAATCTTTAAAATTAAACCATGTGCTTTTTCTTCAATTCCCTTCATTAGTTTCAGCACCCGTTTCAATTCTTTTAATTCACTCTCCTTTTGTTTATTAAAATAATCATCGTGTAAATTTACTTCTAATTCCTGATTATTATTGCTTAGTTTTTCAGCCATTTCATTAAAAAGAAGGGATATTTCATAAAATTCATCTTTTCCATCAAAATAAAGACGTTGCCCGTAATTACTTGCCACAATTTCTTTTATGCCATTGTATAACTGGTAAAATCTTTTATTAAAATACGATGATAAACTGTAGGTAAATATTAATGCAATTAAAAAGCATACAAATCCCAGAATTCCCATTTGAATAATGGCATTTTTGGCTGAAATTTTTGCTTCATCGGTTTTAAACTGAATGGCCTGTTCGTTAAGCTGCGAAATTAATGTCAGTTTATCATATACTTCGTTTGATTTTTGCTGAAGATAAAGCATTTGTTCTTTTGAACCGGAATGTTTGACAAAAATTTTAAGTGAATCGGCAATGTTATTGTAAAATTTCTCCACTTCAGCAGCCAATCTGCCTTCTCCAGGCTCGGTAATATTGTTCTTTTCGAGTTCAAGCGATTTATTAAACAGAATTAACTCTTTATTAATTACAGAACTATCAGGTGTTTTACTTGTCAGGAAACAGACAATAAGATGCTGATTGAGGTTTTTCAGGCTGTTTGACATATCACGTGCATAAACCACCGAAATATGGTTTTCTTTAAGTATTGCACTTGTTTGATTTGATAATTTGTTAAGATACGATGCAATGGAAATGAACAAGATGATTAAGAAAAAAACCACAATCCCTACACTAATTTTAATTCTGGTAGATGTTTTCATAGATGTAATTTATTAAAATTAAAGCTTGTCAAGCTCCATATTAAGTTTTAGCACATTAATCCTTTTTTGGCCAAATAGCAAATACTGCGGTAATTCTGTATTATTTTCAATTAGTTTTTTCAGATTTTGAACCTGTGCGTTATTAAAATTCCTTGCTTTTGAAATTCTGTCCACCTCCAACAATGCAGCTTCGGGCGAAATATGAGGGTCTAAGCCGCTCCCTGACGCAAAAAGCATTTCTGAAGGTACAACTGTATTGCTGTCTAAGTGATTGAACCCAATAAAGTTTTTTTTGCGTTCATCAACAAGGTTTTTAAGTTTGGTATTGGTCAACCCATAATTTGAACCGCCCGAAGGCAAAGGATTGTAATTTAAAACTGAAGGCCGGGAAGTAAAATAAATTACGCTGTCGAATTGTTGGCCAATCAGTTCACTGCCTGCAATTGTTTTGTCTTTAACAATTAAACTTCCATTTGCATTTTCGTGAAAAGCAATTTGTGCAACTCCGGTTATAAAAAGAGGATAGGCAACTCCTGTTACCAATGTTAGTATTAAAAACAGCATTAAAGCATTAAAAAGCGTTTTCATAGATGATTATTATTAAGATGAGCATTGTATTCTATTAATTCACTTAAGTTTTGGATGATATTTTCCAATTCCATTATTTTACCAGAAGTGATTAAAATCAAATCGTGGAGTTTTTTTTGTTTGAATTCTTCAATTTGATGAATCTCAAAATTTTTTCTTTTTGTTAAATTCTCAATCATATTGAGTATTAAATTTTCCATATCATAAAAACAAATTAATCAGTAAGTCAATTAGTTTAATACCAATAAATGGAGCAATTATTCCACCAAGTCCAAAAACAAACAGATTTCTTATGAGTGCCGCATTGGCCGAAACAGGTTTATAGCGTACGCCTTTCAATGCCAGTGGTACCAGCAGAATTATAATAATTGCATTAAATATAACAGCACTCAGAATTGCACTTTGAGGACCAAGGTCCATTATGTTCAATACCGAAAGCGGACCCACATCGTTTTTACCGGCATACAACGACAGGGCAATGGCCGGAATAATTGCGAAATACTTGGCCACATCGTTGGCAATACTAAAAGTAGTCAGTGAACCGCGGGTCATCAGTAATTGTTTACCAACTTCCACCACTTCAATCAGTTTGGTAGGATTGCTGTCCAGATCTACCATATTACCTGCTTCGCGGGCAGCCTGGGTTCCGGAATTCATAGCAATACCAATATCTGCCTGGGCAAGCGCCGGGGCATCATTGGTTCCGTCGCCAATCATACCTACCAGGTGTCCATTGGCCTGTTCTTCGCGAATACGCCGCAGTTTATCTTCAGGTTTCGCCTCGGCCATAAAATCATCAACCCCGGCTTCGGCCGCAATGGCAGCAGCAGTCAAAGGGTTGTCACCGGTTATCATAATGGTTCTGATGCCCATTTTTCGTAATTCGGCAAATCGTTGTTTAATACCCCCTTTTACAATATCTTTAAGATGAACCACTCCCAACACATGGTTGTCTTCCACCACAACCAATGGTGTTGCACCTTTAGTGGCTATTTCTGTTACAATTTCATGAACTTTTTGCGGATAAAACCCATTGTTGCTCTGGAGAAAGGTTTTAATGGCATCAGCCGAGCCTTTTCGTATCTGGTGCAAGGAGCCATTCTCTCCCCTAAAATCAACACCACTCATTCTCGATTGCGCAGTAAACGGGATAAACGTTGCATTTAACTGCTGAACATCCCGGCCACGGATACCAAACTTTTCTTTGGCAAGAATCACAATTGAGCGGCCCTCAGGGGTTTCGTCCGATAAGGAAGAGAGTTGAGCTGCATCGGCAAGTACTTCGACAGACACACCATCAACCGGGACAAAATCGGTAGCCATGCGGTTACCCAAAGTGATTGTGCCTGTTTTATCCAGTAAAAGTACATCCACATCGCCGGCAGCCTCAATAGCCCGTCCACTGGTGGCAATAACATTTCTCTGGATTAGCCGGTCCATGCCACTAATACCAATTGCGCTGAGTAATCCGCCAATTGTAGTTGGGATAAGACAAACCAGCAGAGATATCAAAACCGGAATGGTTAAGTTATTCGAACCGGGTAAACCTGAAGCTTTCAGACTATAACCGAAAAATGAAGGAAGGGTTATTACCACCACCAGGAAAATTATTGTTAAACCTGAAAGCAATATGGAAAGCGCTATTTCGTTTGGGGTCTTTTGCCTTTTTGCCCCTTCAACAAGAGCAATCATACGATCTATAAAAGTATTTCCCGGCTCACTGATGATGCGAATCATAATCTTGTCGCTCAATACTTTAGTTCCCCCGGTAACTGCCGAACGATCGCCACCGCTTTCGCGGATAACCGGTGCCGATTCTCCTGTAATTGCTGATTCATCAACGCTGGCAATGCCTTCAATTACTTCACCATCCGAAGGGATAATATCACCCGCTTCGCAAACAACAATATCTCCTTTTTTAAGTTCTGTGGCGAATACTATGGTTTCATTCTTTCCATTTATTTTCCTTGCTTTGGTTTGGGTGCGGTTTTTTCTCAGACTATCGGCCTGTGCTTTTCCACGGCCTTCGGCAATGGCTTCGGCAAAATTGGCAAAAAACACAGTAAACCATAGCCATATAGCAATTTGCAAATTAAACGACGAAAAACTATTTTGAAAAATATCAGCAAATACAATAATTGTCGTTAAAACTGATCCTATTGCTACAATAAAAATAACAGGATTTTTAATCAGCAAATTGGGTTTCAGCTTGATAAAACTATCTTTAAGCGCCTGCAATACAAGTTGCTTATTTAAAAGGCTCAATTTTGTTTTTGTACTCATTTTATAAAAAATTAAAATGTAATTCCATTGTTCATTAATAAATGTTCAACCACCGGCCCCAGCGAAAGTGCAGGAAAATGTGTGAGTCCGCCAACTATTAGTATAACAGCTATCAACAAGCCTACAAACAACCAATTGTCGGTATGGAAAGAACCAGCTGATACCGGGGTGATTTTTTTACCTGCAAGACTTCCTGCTATGGCCAACACGGGCACAATAACCCCAAAGCGACCTATTAACATGGAAATTGCAAGCGTGGTATTGTAAAAAACAGTATTGGCATTTAATCCGGCAAATGCACTTCCGTTGTTGGCTGCTGCCGAGGTGTATGCGTATAAAATTTCTGAAAAACCGTGCGGTCCGGAGTTATTCAGACTTGATAGTCCCAATTCGCTTACGGAAGCCCATGCTGTAAATATTTGTATTACCAGATTTGTAGCAAATATGGCAATGATGGCCATTTGAACTTCAAAAGCGCCAATTTTCTTTCCCAGGTATTCCGGGGTCCGGCCAACCATCAATCCGGCAATAAATACGGTAAGTATAACGAAAATTAACATTCCGTACATTCCTGCTCCTACACCACCAAAAATAATTTCGCCAAGCATCATATTTATCAAGGCCACCAGGCCAGATAAAGGAGAAAGGCTGTCGTGCATTGCATTTACGGCGCCGCATGAGGCATCGGTGGTTACAACCGAAAAAAGCACACTGTTTGATATGCCAAACCGGGTTTCTTTCCCTTCCATAAGAGGTAAATGGCCAAATATGGCGTTACCGGAGAATTCGGAATAAAGCGAAATGCTTATTCCTGCTACAAATAAAATGAGCATAGTGAGAAAAATAGTCCAGCCCTGGCGCGTGGAACCTACCATTTTCCCAAACATAAAGGTTAAAGCTCCTGGTATCAGAAAAATGGCAAATATTTGTAAAAAATCGCTGAATGGTGTTGGATTTTCGAATGGGTGCGCCGCATTGGCGTTAAAAAATCCGCCGCCATTGGTACCAAGTTGTTTGATTGCAATTTGCGATGCAGCTGGTCCCATAGGAATAATTTGCTGTGCTCCCTGCAATGTTTGAACAGTCTCGTAAGGTTTGAAATTCTGAACTACTCCCTGTCCAACTAAAACAATTGCAAAAACCAATGACAATGGTAAAAGGATGTACAAAGTGCAGCGGGTCAGGTCTGTCCAGAAATTGCCAATTTTATCGGTTTCTTTGCGTGCGAGCCCGCGTGTTAGGGCTACTATCACAGCAATTCCTGTTGCAGCGCTCACAAAATTCTGAACAGTAAGCCCAACCATTTGTACAAAATAGCTCATGGTGGTTTCGCCGGCATAGCCCTGCCAGTTTGTATTGGTTACAAAGCTCACTGCTGTATTGATAGCCGAGTGCCACGAAACATTGTCCATACCACCTGGGTTTAAAGGTAAATGCTTTTGAAATACCTGTATCAGAAATAGAAACACTATTCCAACCAAATTAAAGATTAAAAGGCTAAAAGTGTACGATTTCCAATTGGTTTCTTCATCAGGATTTGTACCAGATAATTTATAAATCAGGTTTTCAAGCCTGCCAAACACAGGTTTCATAAAATGCTTTTCACCGGCAAACACTTTGGTCATAAAAGTACCAAGCAAAGGTGTAAAAATAATAACCAGTGCAATAAACAGGATAATTTGAAATACATCAAGTGTAGTCATTTCGTTTTGTTATTTAAATTTATAATCCGGATAGGGTTTCTATGAATCAGAATTTTTCGGGTTTGATTAACGCATAAAAAAGATAAGCCAGCAATAAAACAGCTATTATCAATCCAATCAGATATCCGGCGGAAATATTCAACAATAAAGGTTTTGCAATTTGTAGCATCATAATATTCAAGTTTTTAATTATGATGCAAAGTTAAGGAGGCTTTTATAAGTGTTTTATAAGGATTTACAATACAGATATAAAGATTTTATAAAGATGAAAATTACATGAATTGCTAAATATAGCCCGACCGAATAGTGCATACGGAAGTCAATTATTGCAAGATAATCAAAATTTTAAAACCTGGTTTATCAGGTAGTTAATGTAGACTTGTTTTAAAATCAGAATTGTAATAATTTTGGTAAAACTTTCAAAAAGACTATGAAACTTATCAAATACATTTTACTTTTTTTGATAATGGTTATTTCAATAAATTGTCGCAAATCAAAAAATGACATTAATCCACTTATTATTGGCGATTGGCGATTGTACCAGATTTATGAAGTGAGTTGGAAACCTCTTCCGGGAATTCCAATTCAAACAATTAGTTTCAAGGAAGGTGGGAAATATTCAATAACTTATTATAATGAAGTATCCTGCAACGGAGATTTTATTTTTATAAAAAGTAATAGTCTAAAAATGATTCCGAATGGCTGTTTGACAATAATCGGAAGCAATGAAACAATCTATACCCTAACAAATGATACGTTAACAATTTCAAATAAATCGGATCCAATTTCCAGTTACACGGAAAGAATTGATAAATACATAAAAATCAAATAATTCGATAAGCAGAAAAATACTACACACAATCCAGGTTTATAAAATTAACTTTTTTCGGGGACAGCAAAAGTAAACACCATGATTCGTTCTGGGTTGCTATATTTCGGAACTCATCTTTAAAGAGGCTTTATTGCAACTAATTTCTATCTTTCATCAATGGTTATCAATTAGAGTGAAGGCTGGTAAAATAAATTCACAAATTATTCCTAATTTATTGAAGAAGTGAATTTTTTAAGGTTAAAAATGATGTTTATTGAAATAAATATTATCTGGTCATGATCTCAAAAAACTTTTTATTGATCCTGGTTTTATAATCTATTTCTCTGATTTTCATTTTGATAACCACATCTTTGGCTTTTATGATTTTAAGAAAAGGGTAAAGAATTTCCGATTCCTGGGTTTTATTATAATTACTGTATTCAACAGTTCTTTCGGCCAGGTAATTGTTGTCGGTAATAATTCTTTTGTAACGCAATCCTTTGTCAACATCGTAAAAATCAATAATTTTCTGATTGGCTGGATTTTGAATAATGACCACCCAGACATGGTTTCCCGAAATTGTGTCGGCCATAACCAATCTGGCTTCAAATGACCAATCCCTATATTTTATTTCAGGTACAAAGGGCGATTTGTATTTCAACTGTTCAAGTTCAGCACCCTGTAGTTTCTTTTTATTGTACATGGAACTGTCGGTTCCATTAACTCCATCGTAAACAAGCTGTTGTAAAAAAACAGTATCCAATTTTGGGCGCACCATATAAGTTTTTTCAAAATACTTATTTTCGGCTTTGTGCATCATTTGGCCTTCAACTAGAATTCTTTCGCCACCTGATAATTCGTAAACCGCACCAAAACTGATAGATACATCTTTTATTTTATCAATATTTGAAATTCCACCTACTGAACTTATATAATTATCGATAACCGAAAAGCCATTAAAACCTTTAGGGATAACCTTTTTCATGGTCCCATCAAGATTATAAAGTTCGATACGGAACTGGCCACAGAGTTTGATAAATTCGTTTAACGAATCGTACCAATGGCCTGGAATCTGGAAAAGAGCTGTATTGTAATTCAGGTATTTGGCTGAAAAAGTTTGAATGCCCGACTGGTTAACTGAATTAACAGATGAAATAAAATCAGCATAATACTCCTTGGGCAGGTTATTACATTCTGAATTAATTATTAACCACGAAAGGAATTCATTATTCGTTTTATGATTTTTAAATTCTTCAACTATTTGTTTTTTAGCAGATTCCAGTTCCTTTTCAGGATATTTTCCTTCTTTCAGTTCCGAAATGGTTTTAATAATTGTCTGAACAACCAGATTCAGGGAATCTTTTGAAAGTTTTACCGTCAATTGGTAGTTTCCGGTAATTTTATCCGATTCGAACCTGGCTTCGAGCGATTTTGCAAGCCCCATATCAGTAATCAATTTTTGCGACAGGATTTTCTGAAATAATACACTCAGGAGCTCAGCTTTTTCTGAATCGAAAGTAAAGGGATGCAGGGCAAAAGGAAAAAGAATTTTTATGTTGGTTTCGCCCGATGGAATGGTATCGAAAAAAACAATTTTAGGTTCTTCAATAGGCAACAGCTTATAACTTGATTCCGGTACTTCCTTTTTTTTCCACGAACTAAAGTTTTTATTGGCCAAAAAATGGAGCGAATCTTTTGAAATTTTTCCCATTACCAGGATAAAACTATTGTTTGGCTTATAAAATTTTTCGTAAAATTCCTTGTAAAGCAAAGGTGTAACCGCATTAATTTCGGTTTCACTAAAAAATTTTAAAACCGGATGATCTTTCCCGTAAATGATACTTTTGGTAATCTTATCTATTTTATCTTCTGGCTGTTTTGAGATAGTTTCTGTTTCCTGTAAAATACTGGTTTTGGCTTTTTCAAGCGTTTCTTCACTTACAACCGGAATTTGAAAAAGGTCGGAAAAATGATACAAGGCCGTATCGAGACTATTTTTGCCACAATAGGCATAAAAACCTCTTTCATCCTCATTGAGCGAAATATCAATTTCCTTTAATGAAGCATTGTCCCATTTTTGAGGTAGATCAAATCCTTTGAGTTTTCTTATTTCATTGTCCACCGCCAATAAGGCCCTGTTCGATTTGGCTACATATTGCGGAAGGCTGGTGTAAGATCTTATAAAATAACCAGCCGTATCTCCATTGTCGAGCAAAATGACGGTAAGACCATTTTCGAGCTGAAAACTCTTGTAATCTTTTATTTTATTAATCTCCGATTGTTTAAACTCATTGACCTGGGCAAAAAGACTGGTTGTCCATGCTATAATTGCCAGAATGGTATTTGTTCTTTTCATCCAGGGTTTAAACATATTACGTGCTGGAAAATTTAATTCCTTCTTAGTTTTTTTCTACCAGTTTAATCAGGATCCATCCTATAATGCTTAAAAACAAGCTGAAAAATAAAGCCGGCCAGAATCCTTCAACTACAAATCCTGAAATCAAATTTCCTGCCAGTAAAATAATAGCCACATTGATGACCAGGTAAAATAACCCAAAAGTTAAAATAGTTATCGGAATTGTGAAAAAAACCAGGATTGGCTTTATAAATGTATTAAGTAATCCCAAAACAATAGCTACAATAATGGCTGTAAAAAAACTGTCAACCGAAATTCCCGGTATTAAATAAGCACCAAGTAAAACTACAGCGGCGGTTACAATAAGTCTGATAATTAATTTCATTGTATTTCAGATGTTTGAATTTAAAATTTATTTTTCATTTAGACTTTTTCCGGAAAGTGAATTGAATATACTATCAAGCTGTTCTTGTTTAATATTCATGCTTACCTGCAATTTACCGCCTGAAATTTTGCTTGCAATTACCGGGCAAAACAAAATTTTACCATCTACCAGTACAGCCATTTTTTTGCCTGTATTTGCCTCAGTAATTTTTTCGAGTTCAACAGCACCTTTTTCATTAAAATCCATATTGAAAACAGACAGCCCCTCCTTGTCAACCGGTTTGTAAATGCATGAAATCTCGTTTTGTGTAAGCAAAACCAGGGTGTCGAGAAAAATTGTTTTCCCTTCAAGTTCCTTTTCTTCAAAACCATTATTTACGCTGTCGTAAGCCAACCTGAACTCAATCTTTTTTGTGGGATCAAGCGCAAATTTATCAGCACTTTTCTGGCAACCGAACAAGCCGGATGCGAAAACCAAAAGAATCAGCAGATTTTTCATAATATTATTTTTAAAAATTATTTTCATTCTATAAAACAAGAAAAGTAAAATAATACTCGGATGTCATTTCTTATCAAAATTAATATATAAAATCGGTTTGATTCAATTACCAAAGATTTTTAATCAATATTGTCCGGTTAAATTACAATTTGCTCCAGAGGAGCAAAATAGAGATAGTAATTTGTTGAAGGAAACATTATTTCGCCCCAGCTGGGGCGAGACCATCGTGGATAATTATCTTTATATCGCTATGAGCCCCATCCTTGTGCAGTTTTTCTAAATAATAACAATAATGACCCTTAAATCGAAAGATTAAAAATTTTACCCGGACAACAGTGATTTTTAATTCTTTATTTTAAAGTTGGTTTAGATAGCTGAACCTGACAATATTTAACCGATAATGCTTTTCAAACGGCTTATTCTTTCAGTTAATCCTGTATTTATGACTTCTAAATCCGGCACCCTGTATTTCGAAAGCTGATTTATTGATTCCTGCAAAATGAATTCTTTCTGATTGATCGTGTAAAACCAGTTTCTTTCTTTCATATAACCGGCAAGGTATTCCTGTTCCGTTTGCCCTGGTGTTGGAATAAGAATGACTGTTTTTTGCAACACCACAAGGTCCATAATGGTTGAATATCCCGATCTGCAAATCACAACAGGCGATTTTACAATTAGGCTTTTAAGTTCTGCTGTCGGGAGATGATTATAAAATGTAATATTCTCATTTTCATTGATTTCAGATTCACCGGGTTTTCCTTTTATTATAATTGCTTTGTAGGATGTTTGTTGAAGCTGCCTTACAATTATATTTTCTAAAATACTTCTTTGTGGTTCCGGCCCCGAGAGAATAACCAGGATGTCAGGTATTAAAAGATCATGCAGACTTTTTTCATTTAAACTAACTTCGAATCTCGAAAGGATTCCAATAAAATGATGATTTACCGGAAGTTTGTTTTTATGCGATAAAATGCCCGAAAGGTTCTTATTTCCTGGTAAATCGGGTATCCAGCATTCGTTAAACTTTGAAATAAACCAGGCGTTCATTTTGTTCAGAAGAATTCCCGGCCAATTCCATTTAAAAGGAGTTTGGATAAAAACCTGGTGGGTAATAAAAACGGAATAAACATTTTTGTTCCACAATCCGTACCTGTTATCTGATATAACCACTTGAATACCAAATTCCCTGATGATTTTTTTTAATAAAAAATGTTCACGTATAATTCCTTTTAAAATTACAGGAATTGAGAACAGCATTTTTAATGTCATTGATCCTTTTACCGGGTAACTTATTTTTGCCGAAGGGAGCCGGATGAATTTTAAATCAGGAAAATTCTCGCGCAGAAAAAACAAAGGGGCATTATCTGCCCCAATTATCACTTCAAAACCATTTGCAATGAGCCCATGAATAATTTTCACATCACGCGTGGCGTGCCCCAGGCCCCAGTCAAGGGGGCAAACGAGCGCACGTGGCGGATTTTTGATGTTCAACTTATTTAAGTTTAAATTTTATATCAGAATTGTACTCCGGCCTTATTATTTCAAACATACTCCCCTTCAGTTCCACTCTTTTACCATCGGGAGATAGAACAACATTCGGATTATCAATGCTTTTCACTTTTCGTTCGAAGGTAAAAATAAGATTGTATTTGTAGTAATCTTTCATCGATTCCATATCCGGGTTATTACTGGCCTCATTCGTAGATTTTAATCCTTTGTAGCTAAGTGTTTTTCCTTTAAGTGTAAAGAAAACATGCGATTTGGTACTATCGGCATTTCCAAAAGCTCCATTGGCTGATTCTGAGGCGGTTAGCGATTTGCTCAGCATTTCAATATCCTTAAAATCGTAAGATAAATAAAGGATTTTATTGCCTTCTTCCCAACCATATTTTACATTTTTAACACCAATGCTGTCTAATTTACCCAGGTTTTTATCAAAAACCATGTCAAGAGAATCTTTGATTGCATTTGATTGTAATCCTGACGAATCCATAGACGCCATCATTTCAATAAGGCTTCCCATATCAATTGAAAGTTTAGTACTGCCCGAAAAATCCTTGTTAAAATGGAATTCCTGTGTAATGGTGCAGCTAGTAAAAAACAATACAAAGAATAATAATAATGTTTTAAGAGTTTTCATGCTTAGATTTTTTTCATATAATAAAGGTAAAAGATTTTATTAAAAAAGTTAAAATACTATTAGTATTTGGCAAGATTTTTCAGTAATAAAAATTTATTTCTCTCTCCAATCCTCCTCAAGAGCAGGTTTATTATCAAGAATTTCTTCAATTTTCTGCATTAATTCCTGATTAAGTTTTCCCACAATTTCAAGTGCTTTCATGTTCTGGATAGTCTGTTCAACGCTGGTTGAGCCTGTAATTACTGTACTTACATTTTGGTTTTTAAGGCACCATGCCAGGGCCATCTGTGCCATCGGAATTCCTGATTCTGTGGCCAGTGCTGTTAGTTTCCTGGTTTTTTCAAGTTCTCCTTTTTTATTGTATCTATCGAAAATCCATTTGTAGTTGTGTTGGGCTAGCCGGCTGTTTTCAGGTATAATGTCATTGTATTTTCCGGTTAAAATGCCGCTGGCCAAGGGACTCCAGATGGTTGTTCCCATTTTGAATTCATTGAACAGTGGGAGATATTCCACTTCCATCCTTTGCCTGTAAAACATATTGTATTGAGGTTGTTCCATGTCTGGGCCAATTAAGTGTTCACGACGGGCTATTTCGTAGGCCTGCCTTATCTGCTCAGCATTCCATTCGCTGGTACCCCAGTAAAAGGCTAGTCCCTGGTTGATAAGGTAATTCATGGCCCTTACGGTTTCTTCAATAGGAGTGTGTAAATCGGGCCTGTGGCAGAAAATCAGGTCAACATAGCTGGTCTGAAGTCTTTCAAGCGAAGCCAGGGTACCTTCAATAATGTGTTTTCGCGATAAACCTTTGTCGTTTGGACCATTGCCACCCCAGTAAATTTTGGTTGAAAGCACCAGGTCTGAACGTTTCCATCCGGCTTTTTTAATGGCTTGACCCATAACAGTTTCTGATCGTCCCTGTGCATAAGCTTCGGCATTGTCGAAAAAATTGACGCCAAAATCAAATGCTGTTTTCATTACATTGCAGGCTGCATCCACATCAAGCTGATCGGCAAAAGTAACCCACGAACCCAGCGAAAGTGCCGATATTTTTAATCCCGTATTTCCTAAATATCTGTATTCCATGTTTATCTGATTCTCATTTTTTTCAAATGTACGAAATAAGATATTAATGCTGCATGCATAATTTGAAATCGTTTAATAGTGTGCAGTTTAAACCGGATTATGTATTTTTGCTATCCAAAAGTAAAATTACATAAAATCAATTCATAATTCAGTATATCAATGATTTAAAAATGATGAATCAAATAAATTCAAAATTCAAATTAGAATAACAAAATTTTTATTTTTGCATTTTAAAATCGAAATACAATTGAATGGCGCTAATTCTCAATATTGAAACATCAACCGAAGTTTGTTCTGCTGCACTTTCGTTTGAAGGAAATCTTATTGCACTGAAAGAAAATACCGAAGGCCAGCAACATGCAAGTGCACTGACAGTATTTATCCAGGATTTGTTTTTGCAATCAGGACATTCGATGAATGAACTTAAGGCAGTGGCTGTAAGTAAGGGCCCGGGTTCTTACACAGGTTTGCGTATCGGTGTTTCGGTGGCCAAAGGCATTGCATATGCAGCCGAAATCCCTTTAATTGCTGTAAGTACTTTGCAGGCATTAAGTTTTGGCGTTATAAAGAGCCATGCCTGGGAAATTATTGAAAATACATGGCTCTGTCCCATGATTGATGCGCGGAGAATGGAAGTTTATACCGCCTTTTTTACTTCACGCAATGAAATGGTAAAGGATATTGCGGCCGAAATTATTGACGAAAATTCTTTCCTTGAAATTCTAGATACGCGCCAGGTTCTTTTTTTTGGAAACGGGGCTTTGAAGTGCCGCGAAAAAATGACCCATTCAAATGCTAAATTTCTCGAAAAAGTGAATTGCAGTGCAGCCCACATGATTGGTCTGTCGTACGAATTATATACAAGAAAGGAATTTGTGGATGCAGCGTATTTTGAACCCTTGTATTTAAAGGATTTTATTGCAACTGTGCCTAAAAATCTGATTTAAATTATAAACAGGAAAACAGATTTTAAAAACCATAAATAAGATCATCAATAATTGAAATACATTCTTCAGAACCCTCTCACACCATTAAATACCAATAAAAATTTTTTATTTTGCAATTTTAAAGAATCTTATAAATTACAACAAGACAGACTGTTATGTTATTTGGCTTGTTGAACTTTCATCACAGCCTGAAGAAAATATGAAATTTGCGAAGAAACACGCATCATAATAAAAATTTTTAAATTTGTTTAAACAATTCTTTTATGCAATTTTAATGGGATGAGAATAAAAATAAATTGAATGTTGAAAAACATGGGATAGATTTTAAGCAGGCAAAAGAAGTTTTTTACGATGAAAAAAGAATTGAAAGTCCTGATAATAGAAAGAATTATGGTGAAGATCGTATGAAAGCGATAGGAAGAGCATTCGACTTAATACTTTCTGTAATTTATACAATGCGGGGAAATCTAATCAGGCTGATTTCGGCAAGGCCGGCCAGTAAAAAAGAAAGAAATACATATATTGAAAATATATAAACTATGGAATCTGTAAATAATATTTATTGGAAAGATCTTGTTGAATTACTAAGGCAAAATAAAACAACTGCAATTCAACAAGTTGATTTCAGGGGTGAAATGATTAACATCAGGGAAGTTGCTTTACTTAATAGATTTGGATACAGGGTTCCTGAAAACCTGATTAAATATAATGATGATGAAATTGATTTTAGCGACGATCCGGATATAACAGAAGAGGATTTACAAACTGGAAAAATTTCATGGTCGGTTGTTGCCAATTTTAACCTTGATCCGGAAGTTAAACAATGGCTGAAAAATGAAAAGATTGAAATGAACAAGTTAATCCCCAGTTTAATCCGGAATTTTTACGAAACGGTAAAACTTCTGAAAAACAATGCAGCACTTTAATCAGGAAAGACAGAATTCAATCTTTTTGTTTAATTCAATGATTTGGTTTCGTGAGTATAAAATAACCCTAAACATAAATTCTTTTACAATTTTCTACTTTTGGTTATTAAAATTTTCCATCGCCTGTTTTACAATTAAATCGAATTCTGGTTTGGTCCGCAATTGCTCAAAATAGCCAATTTGCTGAAGCCTGTCGGCATCATAGTATCCAAAGCTTATGGCTTTTTTCAGATAATCCAATGCTTTATCAGGATTATTTTCCATCATGGCCTGGCAGGCTTTGTAAAATTCTTTGTCGGGATTTTTCGGATCAACCAGTTCATAAATTTCTATTGTCCCCTTGTAAGCCTGCACATTTTGTGAATTTACAGCATTTTCGGTGTACATATAACAAAGCATCCCGATAAAACCAAGGAGCCTTTTGGCTGAATGCAGTTTTAGTTCATCTTTGTCCAGGGCTTCTTTATTAAGCTTTCCAATTTCAGTTTTAATGGTATTGTAATTACCCGATTTAAACATTTCAAGTAAATCCTGTTGTTTATTTTGTTCACCGGTTATTATTTTTTCATCCGCTTTAATAGAATTGTTCAATGCCGGATTTTTAAGCAAAGCTTCAAAACTTTTCTTAAAATCGGAAACATCATAAAATCCGTCCAGATCTTTCAATAAAATAGTATAAAGCTGCCAGGCCTTGTATTCTTTGCCGGTTAAAAGGCATTTGTTGATGGAATCGGCGTATGTGTTAAGATAATTTCGTACAAAATTGTCATTTACGGGGATGAGTTTTTGTTTCATGGCCATCAGTTCCAGCCATTCAACAGCCCTGCTCAAATCGGTCTGCGAGGGCCATTCGTGGCTGCCATCAAAAGTAAAAAACTCGTTGGTGAATCCATTTTCTGTAAGGGCTTTGTCAAGCGTTTTTAATTCGTGGTAGTTGAAATCATTGAGTCCCACCATTGAAACGTAATCAAAGCTGGTTGATAATTCCTGGCCTACCTTGGGCATTCCACCTGCACAGGCAATTACGCCTTTAATGCCACCTTTGTAAATGGCTGTGGATGAAGCCACTTTTGCCCCTCCTGAAAATCCGGCTGTGTAAACCCTTTTTTTATCAATTCCTTTAAAGGCAAACACATCTGTAAACAAGGCATTTACAACATCATCAATTTTTTCAAATCCATTTTTTGCATTGTCGGATGCAAATATGATATACCCGAATTTCTCCGAAGCTTCAGCAAACCGGCGAGCTGCCATTTTCCCCCTGGCATGTGCATCAAAAACCACAATTGCAGGATAAAGCTTTTCGGGTGAGTAGTAACTTGGCAGATACAGCGTATAACTGTAAACCGGGTTTTGTGCACAAGGAATTCTTTCGTTCAAAGTGCCGGGTTTAAATACTTTTTGGGTGGATTCATTTTTATTTTCCTGCTGGTTCGTATTGTTGCATGATATTGCTAATATACCTATAATCAGCAGGTTGAAAATAAATTGTGGTTTCATTTCAGGTAAAAATAGATTAAATACTATGGGTTAAAAAAATAAATTCCAGGCCGGAGCACTGGAATTCTTATACATCTTTATTTGAATTAATGAATCATATTAAACTTGTTTATTTCAGAACAGACCGTGAATTTCTGCATCAATCCTGTCGATAATCTGGCTTAAATCCTTTGGGTTGTCCTGAAAATTCAGATTGTTTACGTCTATAATCAAAAGCTTTCCCAAATCGTAGGTGTTAATCCAGGCTTCGTATCTTTCGTTCAGCCGCATCAGGTAATCGAGCCTGATTGTGTTCTCGTATTCACGTCCACGTTTTTGAATCTGGTTTACCAGGGTCGGAACCGATGCCCTTAAGTAAATCAAAAGATTTGGTGGTTGAATCAGTTTGGTCATCAGGCTGAAAAGCGAAAAATAATTTTCAAAATCACGTGATGTCATTAAGCCCATGGCATGGAGGTTTGGGGCAAAAATATGGGCATCTTCGTAAATGGTACGGTCCTGTATCACTGTTTTACCCGATTGCCTTATAGAAAGCACCTGGTTAAAACGGCTGTTTAAAAAATAAACCTGCAGGTTGAACGACCATCTTTGCATATCTTCGTAAAAATCATTCAGATATGGATTATCATCCACATCCTCGTAATGGGCTTCCCATTTATAATGATTTGCAAGTAATGTAGTTAAAGTGGTTTTCCCCGACCCGATATTTCCGGCAATTGCTATATGCATGATTGTAATATTTGTAAAATTTGATGTATTTCCAAGTGCCCTAAAGTACTTAAATTTTAGGATCGGACAAAAGAATTTTATTAACGTTTCCGGGATTAAAATTAATCAATGAAGTAGGCTAAATTAATAACAGATTGTTTTGTTTTGGATTTATACTCATTTCAACTTGAATATTACCTTCAAATTAAGCAATTTTGTAAACTGATTTAAATCAAATATAAAGAGAATGGAATTAGTCTTTGCAACGAACAATGAGCATAAATTAAGGGAAATCAGCCAGATTTTGGGAAACCGGTTTAAAGTTTTAAGCCTTTCAGACATTAACTGCGTTGAAGATATACCTGAACACAGTCCCACTATCGAAGAAAATTCGATGGATAAAGCAGAATACGTTTATAAAAGGTATCAGAAAAATTGCTTTGCCGACGATACGGGGCTCGAAATTGAAGCATTAGAAGGCAGACCTGGAGTAATTTCTGCCCGTTATGCAGGCGAAGAAAAAAATATGGATAAAAATATTGAAAAGGTTTTAAATGAATTAAACGGAATTGACAACAGGCGGGCCCGGTTTAAAACGGTTATATCATTGATTATTAATGGTAAGAAGTTTCAGTTTGAGGGTGTGGTAAACGGTACAATTCTGACTGAAAAAAAAGGAAAGGGTGGATTTGGCTATGACCCGGTATTTCGGCCCGAAGGATATACGAAAACCTTTGCTGAAATGAATCCGGAAGAAAAAAACAAGATCAGTCACCGTGGTATTGCAGTAGATAAACTTACAGAATTTCTGAATGCTTATAATTCGGAAAATATATAGAATTGTTTACTTAAATTCATTTCATATTTTAAAAGCTAGATGATGAAACTAAAACAGGTTGTATTAATACTGGTTCCAATATTTTTGAAGACTTCATTTATACATTCTCAGATACCTGTTGGCACCTGGCGTGATCATTTTGCTTATATCGAAGCTACGAATATTGTGAAGGCTGAGAGTAAAATTTTTTGTTCTACACCTTCTGCCCTGTTTATATATAATCCGGCCGATAATAGCATTGAAAAACTTTCTCGTACAAATGGATTGATGGATGTTGGTGTATCAGCAATCGGCGCCGATCAGGTGAGCAATTTGCTAATTGTGGCTTACCAGAATGCAAATTTGGATATTATTAAAGGAAAGAGCATTTATAACCTGCCCGATATTAAAAACAAACAAATACAGGGAAATAAAAAGATTTACCAGGTGGTGTTTAATTCGGGATTGGCCTATTTGGCCTGCGGTTTTGGAATTGTTGTAATTGACCCTGAAAAACCTGAGGTTACCGATACTTATTATATTGGTCCTAATGCCTCGTCAGTTGAGGTATACAGTATTTCATTTGACAATGTAAATATTTATGCTGCCACAGAATCAGGAATATATTATGCCAACAAGGACAATCCATCATTGGCGGATTATCATCAATGGCAAAAAGTAACACAAATTCCTAATCCTGAAGGACTTTATAACTCAATATTAAATTACAATGGGACAATTTATGCTGTAAACTCCGATACACAAAACAACACTTCTGAAGTGTATAAATTAAATGTAAATAGTTGGGATAATTTTTTCTCCGAAGGCAAGAAAATTAACAGGCTAAATACTTCTGCAAATAAAATGTACATTATTGAAGACAGGGCTGTAATTATATTTGGCAGTAACCTAATCGAGGAGAAAAGAATAACCGATTATGGATTTGCAGGCTCCGAGCCTTTCGATGCATATTCAGACAACGGCAGTAGTTTATATATAGCTGATAAATATTACGGATTGGTGATAAACCCATCAGGTTCTGTTTATCAGCCAGCATTTCCAAATGGGCCTTTTAATAATCATGTTGCAGATATTGACATTCAGGGTTCAAAGGTTTGGGTGGCCGGCGGAGGGCGTTCTTCCTTCTGGGGAAATCTTGGTAATTTTGCCGAAGCTTATAGTTTCAGTAATGAAATCTGGAATTCAAATGTACTCTGGTCCTCAAATGCACGCGATTTTGTTAAAATTTTAGTGAATCCATCAAATCCCTCGCAGGTTTTTGCATCCGCCTGGGGGGCCGGTTTATATGAATTTAAAGATTTTGACCTGGTACAAAATTTTAATGCGCAAAACAGTACATTGCAAAGTGTTATCCCAGGAGAAGATTACATTAGAATAGGTGGCCTGGTTATGGATGAATTTCAAAACCTGTATATGACAAATGGAGGGGTAAGTGCCCCGGTATCTGTAAAAATGGCAGATGGAAACTGGTATAGTTTTAATTACAGCCAGATAAGCAACTATGAGAAAATGGGAGATATAATTACAACTTCTGGTGGGGATAAATGGATTCAACTGGCCGGCGGTGGCGGATTATTTGCTTTTAACGACAATGGAACACCCGGGGATATAAGCGATGATCAAAGCAGAAAATTTTTCTTGTTTGATGAAACAGGGCAGGTAGTTACAAATGAAGTACTGTCACTTGCTGTTGACAAAGACAATGTGGTTTGGGTGGGAACGGATCAGGGTGTTTTTACTTATTACAATCCCCAAAATGTTTTTGGAGGGGGAAATTTTTATGCCGACAGGGTTAAAGTTCTTGCAATTGAAGTGGATACGGTTGTTCAATATCTTTTAGCTAAAGAAAAAATTACTTCCATTGCGATAGATGGTGCAAACAGAAAGTGGTTCGGAACTGAAAGTTCAGGTGCATTTCTGATGTCGCCCGATTGCCAGAATGAAATTTTTCATTTTACTACTGAAAACAGCAAACTAATTTCGAACCAAGTCCTCACCATTGCTGTGGATGGAAAAACCGGGGAAGTATTTTTCGGAACAGACAAAGGCATCGTTTCGTACAAAGGAACCTCTACCGAAGGAAATGAATCATTTTCAGGTGCATATGTATATCCCAATCCGGTAAAACATGGATATACGGGATTAATTACCATTACGGGACTTGCAGCCAATGTAATTGTAAAAATCACGGATATAAGCGGGCAGATTGTATATGAAACCACGGCTTTGGGAGGTCAGGCTACCTGGAATGGAAATAATTTCTCAGGAAAAAGGGCACAAACTGGTGTATACCTGGTTTTTTGTACGGATGAAACAGGTGAAAAGAAAAAAATATTGAAGTTGCTGTTTTTCAATTAATAAATTTATCTGCACGAGATGCTTGAAAAAACCAGAGGTATAATGCTTGGAAGCGTAAGGTATTCTGACAATTCATCAATTGCAAAGATATATACTGAACAGTTTGGAAAAATAGCGTTACTTGTAAGGCATCCAAAAACAAAAAAAACCATCTCCAGGAAAGGAATTTTACAACCCTTGTTCCTGCTTGAAATGAATCTTCAATACAAGCAAATAAGAGAAATTCAACAAGCCAGAGAAATCAATATTAATCCCGTTTTACACGATATTCCGTTTAATGTGGTAAAAAGTACAATTTCTTTTTTCCTGGCCGAACTATTGTTAAAGGTGATAAAAGAGGAAGAATCAAACCGGAATCTCTTTGAATTTCTTTACAATTCTATTCAGTGGCTGGATAATTGCCACGAAGGTTATGCAGGTTTTCACCTTGTTTTTATGCTTGAACTAAGCAAATACCTGGGTTTTTATCCCAACGACAATTATTCAGAAATAAATAAATTTTTCAATATCAGGGAAGGAATGTTTGAGGAGAAATACCAGCTTAATGAAATCTCATTAAACGAAGAAATCAGCAAAACTTTCTTTAGTTTAAGGAAATGCGGATTTAGTGGGCTGGAACAATTTAAAATAAACCGAAGCCTGAAAAATGAAATTTTAAATTCTTTGCTTCAATTTTATAAATACCATTTGCCGGAAATGGGACCAATAAAATCATTAACGGTACTTAACCAAATTTTTAATCCTTAGAATTATCAAACGAAAAAAATCAGCCGTAAATTGGCTGAATGCGGTGCAGATAGAATAAAAAGATATTTAAAACCAAAATAAACTATACATCCTGATTGCGCTGACCATAAAGTTTTTTTGCGGCATAGGCTACACCAGCTACCAATAACACACTTAGCCCACTGTCAATAGGAATTTCCTCTGGATCTGGTGGTGGTGGCTGGGCAATAATGGTTTCTTGGAATAAGGGAAAGCAGATAAAAACCATTAAAATTAAAATAATAATCAAATATTTGTTCATGAAACTACATTTTGTCCGGCAAAGGTTACCTATTTACTTAATTCTTAAAACTTTTTTTGATTGCATTTAAACCCTAAACAAATATTATACCTTTCTTGCCATTGATTTTTTAAACAAATTATTTCCTTATACGTAACCTTAATTTAAAAGTTTCAGATTTTGTATATGTTTTATTCAGACATCCACATCTGAATTTTAGTTGCATTTTATAGTAATTCAAAACGCAAGGTATAAAAATTAAGTGTTGAAGTATTGAATTTTTTTTATCAAAGAAACAAATAGTTTGACGATAAAGCTATTTTAAACCAAATTGCAACTTTGCGCGAATAACTTATAAAATCCTCAAAACATTAAACGGATTTATATGATAATCAAAAACTTACTTTTAAATGACTAAGCAGGTTAATGCAACAACTTAAGAATTTATTCCGATTGCATAACCCGTGCTTAAAAATTTCCGGACAAAAATAAAACAATTTTTCTTTGCAACCTCTCCAAAAATAAATTTTTGTAAATAATTATAATTTAAATGGTTATAAAAAAAAATGATTTTTTAAGTTTTGTCTGTAACAATCTCGGGCATGTTTTCGTCTCACCGCAAAACAAATTAAATTCGGTAATTTATGAAAAAGTACATTTTTATTATGTTGGCAGGTATCTGGAGTTTTTCGGCAATAGCACAGGAAAACGATACCACAAAAATAAAGCTTGGCGATACCAAGATCATTATTATTGAAAAAGATCAGGACAAGAACCTTTCGAGTGATAAGGAAAGACTGGAAAAAGGAAAAGAAGAATTTGAAAAGATGCAGGAGGAAAAACACGCCCAGCTTGAAAAAGAGCAAAAAAGGCTCGAAGAACAAATGCAATTGTTAGAAAATCAACAAGATGAGGCAAAGAAAAAAGAGCTTGAACAGGAAATTAAGAAAAACGAAGAATCAATTAAAGACCTTGAAAAAGAAATTGAAGCCCTTGACAAAGGCCTAGAGGATATCCAGAACGAACTGGATAAGGATTCGGATAACGATTTTGAAAATGAAGAAGAGTTTGACAACGATGATCATGATAAATACAATTGGGATTTTGAAGAAGACTGGCCTTCGGATTGGGATAATCTTTCTCCGTTTGGTAAAAGCAAAAAGTTCCGTGGGCATTGGGCAGGGTTTGATATTGGTTTAAACAATTACGTTGATAAAGATTTTAAAACAGTTTTCGATACCACTTACAGCAATTTTGAGCTGAATGGCGGGGCCTCGTGGGTGTATTCACTGAATTTCCTTGAATTTAATATTCCTTTTGGCCGCAGTGTTGGTCTTGTAACCGGAATGGGAACTACCTGGAACAACTATCGTTTTAGAAATAATGTAAATGTTTATGAAAACGCGAATGGAATTATTGTTGCGGAAACTGAGCTTCAAAAAGATTATTATAAAGTTACAATGAACACATGGACTTTCACAGTGCCTTTGATTTTTGAATTTCAAATTCCCGTAGAACATAAAAAACCAGGTGTATTTTTTGGGTTTGGATTGGTAGGAAGTGCTAAAGTTTTATCGTGGGGAAAACAAAATTACTGGCTCGATAGCGACAGGATTAAAATAGACAGAAGATCTGATTACGCCATGAACACTTTCAGATATGGGGTTACAGCAAGAGTAGGATTTAAATACCTTAAAATTTTTGCCAATTACGACCTCACTCCGCTGTTCAAAGAAGACCGTGGACCAGAATTATATCCGGTTTCTGTGGGGCTGACACTTCTGAGTTTTTAAAGCTTCAAACTGTTTGGGTTAATATATAGCAGTTTGCCGGATGATTTTTCGTCCGGCTTTTTTTTTCGTATATTTCAATGTAATTTTATAATCTCGTATTTCCATTAAAAATCTATATGAATTCGAAAAAGAACATCCTTTTAACAGGATTGCTTTACTTATGGAAAATTACCCTTTTTGCGCAGCAGTTAAACATGTCCTCCGGGTTTTATCAAAACCAGTTTATTAACCAGCAAATAAACCAATCAACCGAATTAATTCACTCCGGTTTAAAGCCTTTGAATAAATCGTACCTTAAAGAGCTAAATATTTATGATTCATTATTTTACCAGCCTGCCAGAGACAAAATTTTCACTGAACGAGGAAAAGAAAAATGGATTTACAGAAAACTGCGGACAGAAGATTTTATAAAAACCGAACACAACAGTTTTTCATTGAGGGTAAATCCATTGTTCAATTTTGAGTGGCAAAAAGAAATTAACGATAACCCTGATTATTTTATAAATACAAGGGGAATTGAGTTTAAAGGCGATATTGGCAGGAGTTTTTCATTTTATTCTTCTTTTTACGAAAACCAGGCCTCGTATGTTGATTATATTACCGATGAAATAAACCGTACGCTTGTAGTTCCCGGGCAGGGGGCTGTTAAAAAGCTCGAAAACAACAGGTTCGATTTTTCAAGGGCCGAAGCATATGTATCCTTCAGTTTTAAAAAATATTTGAATTTACAGTTTGGACATTCGAAACTCTTTATTGGCGAAGGGTACAGATCTCTTATCTTATCTGATAATTCGTTCTGTTATCCGTTTATGAAAATAAGTCTGGCATTTAATAAATTCAATTATGTTTTATTATGGAGCCAGTATCAGTCATTTTCGGGGGCATATTATAATTATCACCAGCGGAAATATAATGCCCTTGGTTATTTAAGCTGGTCGCCCAAAAGCGGTTATGAATTTGCACTTGTTGAAAGTATAATTTGGCCGGGAAATACCCCTGACAATGCCTCGAAATTCACCCTAAATTATTTTAACCCAATTATTCTGTTCAGAACATTTCAATTTGGACTGGACAATGAAAAAAACATTTTACTTGCATTAAACAGCCGGATTAAAATTTACAGATTCGCACAGGTATTTACTCAATTTGTGCTCGACAAAACCGATAACGAAAATAAACCACAGAATAATTATGCATTTCAGATTGGAATTAAACAATTTGATCTTTTTCATGGAAAATTAAAAAATCAAACCTTTTATTTACATGGGGAATTTAATTTTATTGCGCCTTATACTTATACCTGGGACAATGCTCAGCAATCATTTTCGCATTATAATCAGCCACTTGCCCATCCGGCAGGTTCGGGATTAAAAGAATTTTTGGGTATAATCAATTATACTTATAAAGATTTTTCCCTGATATTACGTGCTGCTTATATTATAAACAGTCGTGATACGGTAAATTCAAATTTTGGAAGTGATGTTTTTAAATCAAATTCTTCAATTCCTGGTATAGTTTCGGATATTGGCAACCAACCCGGGCAAGGGATAAAGAATGAGATTGTGTTGTTAAAGTCAGAACTTACGTACCTTGTAAATTCTGCAACAAATTTTCAGTTTTTTGTAAGTATAAATATAAGAAGAATGAAAAATCAATTGGAGAATGAAAATATAAAATACCTGGCATTTGGCATCAGAACAAACCTGAATAATTACTATTATGATTTTTAAAATCTGAATAAAAATTGAAAAAGGGAGAGTAAAAAATGTTTTATTATATTTTTCAAAACCGGTGGAAAGTACTGGTGCTACTGATAGCATTTTGCATAGCCTTTGGTTCATTGTGGTACACAAGGTATATTGTGAGCAGGCTGGCATCAGAAGAAAGGCAGAAATTAAGAATTTGGGCCGAAGCACAGCGTGAGTTACTTGAAACGCCTTTAACAGGAACAGTTTCTCTTTTCTTATTCAAGATTATTTCGGAAAATAAAACCATTCCAAGGATTCTGGTCGACAACAACGGCAAAATAATCACCTCTGTAAATCTTGATCCCAGGTACGAAAATGATGCGGAATATCTTAATAAACAGCTCGAAATAATGAAGAGCCAGAACGACCCTATTGTAATCGAACTTTCAGAAAATCAAAATAACTACATTTATTATAAGGAATCCCTTTTGTTGACAAGTCTATATTATTATCCTTATTTACAGCTATTTATAATTGTTTTATTTTTATCTGTGGTTTTCTTTGCATTAAGGGTTTCGCAAAACGCTGAGCAAAACAGGCTTTGGGTGGGAATGTCAAAAGAAACTGCCCATCAGCTCGGTACACCAATTTCCTCGCTGTTAGCCTGGGTTGAATTGCTTAAATCGAGGGAAGGAGAAAACAAACTCCTAAAAGAAGTTGGAAAGGATGTACAACGATTGGAAAAAATTACCGAGCGTTTTTCAAGGATTGGCTCTCCACCTGTATTGAAAGAGGTTAATATTTCGGAAGTGATAAATAATGCAGTGGAATACCTGAAAATAAGAACTTCATCGAGGGTGAATTATGCTAAAGAGTTTTCTGATGCGGATGAAATTAAGGTGCCTGTTAATGTTGAATTGTTTGAATGGGTAATTGAAAACTTATGGAAAAACGCCCTCGATGCCATGAATAACATAGGGACGATTACAGTTTCAGTAAAGCAAAGTGACCATTCTGTATTTATTGATGTGAGCGATACCGGAAAAGGAATTCCGAAAGCAAGATATAAAACAGTTTTTAAACCAGGCTACACAACAAAAATACGTGGCTGGGGATTAGGACTTTCGCTGGCAAAAAGAATTGTCGAATCCTATCATAATGGAAGAATTTATATTCGAACCTCTGAAATTGGGCGAGGTACAACTTTCAGGATTATATTAAGAAAAAGCGGGAATAAATAATCCACAAGTGTTAAATAGTTATTTTCTCACCTAGGAATTTTGGTTGTTTATTTATAAGGTAAAGATCAATCATTAATTTTACCCTGGCAAAGGTTTCGCGAACCTGTACTTTTAAGCCAAAGGTGGGTTTTACATCACGGGCATTGAGTGCCACTGCATTAATTCCCTTGGTTTGGGCAATATAAATAGCCCTTTTGTTGTGAAAAGGCTGCGAAATAATGGTAAAAGAAGTCTGTCCGAAAATTTCCTTGGCCCTTATCACGGAATCCAGAGTACGGAAACCTGCATAATCAAGAAAAATAACAGCCGGGTTTATCCCATATTCAATCAGGTCGTTTCTCATTTGAAGGGGTTCGTTGTAATTTTTTTTACGGTTGTCGCCACTCACAATAATATACTTTATTTTTCCCTGTCGTAATAATTCTACACAGGCTTCTATTCTGTAAATATAATATGGATTTATACTACCCCCTGCCAGGTATTTCGATGTTCCCAGTAACAGCCCCACCTGGTTAGAAGGAATGTATCTTGGCGAATTGTAGATATAATTCCTGGCGTTGAGTTCGACAATAACATTTGATATTACAATAATTATTACGATGAATACAAAAAACAAACCAATCAATTTAGGTAATATTTTTTTCGACAGTGATTTAGTCCTGATTTTTAGGTTTGAGAAACATATTTTCATTCTAGCAAACAAATTTCTATTCAAATGCAAATTTAACCAAGTATCTACAATTAAAAAACTGCTTGCAATGCATATTTTAAAACGAATTAAATACTTGTAATTTAAATTGGTTTATTCATCTTCAGATTATTCGGAAGGCATTTAATCTGCATATTAAATTGGTTAATAAATTTTCTTGTGTTGTGTGGTCAGGTAAAAAATTAATTAACGGTTGAGTGCTTAAAATCAATAAGTTTATAAATCTATTTAATAATTATTATTACTTTAGCCGCGCAAAAAAAATGGTAAATACTATGTGGAAAGTACTGGCTGAAATCATCCTTAAATACCGGAAAAGTTTTATAACTGTGATTGCAATTGTTACTGCTTTTATGGTTTACGAAGCCCGAAAAGTAACACTCGATTACAATTATGTGTCATTGCTACCCAAAACTGATCCACATTATATAGATTTTGCAAATTTCAGGAAAACTTTCGGTGAAGATGCTAACCTTACAGTGCTTGGTATTCAGGATCCTGATTTTTTCAAACTGGAAAAATTCAACGACTGGAGAAATCTTCAGGATTCTTTGAAAAAAGTACCAGGAATAAAGCAGGTTTTATCCATCTCAAATGCAGTAAATGTTTATAAAAACACTGAATTACAAAAATTTGAAGCAACAAATATTTTCCCCAAAGAATTAAAATCTCAGGCAGAACTCGACAGCCTTGCCAATATTTTCAAACAAAGGCCTTTTTACAATGGGTTGGTTTATAACGATTCAACAAATGTATTGTTGATGATAATTACCATGGATAAGGACATCATCAATTCAAAAGCCAGAGAAGCCATGGTAGACAATATAGATAAAATGGCCGGATCGTTTGCACAAAAACACGGGGTAAAAGTACATTTTTCAGGATTGCCCTATGCCCGTACAAAAATTTCGCTTTTAATCCGTGGCGAGCTGTATATGTTTATTGTTTTGGCCATGGTTGTAACCGCGCTAATCCTGTATTTATTCTTCAGGTCGTTTAAAGTGGTTTTGTTTTCCATGTTAATAGTAGGCATAGGTGTGGTTTGGTCGGTAGGTACAATGGGAATTTTCGATTATAAAATAACCATCCTTACAGGGATGATTCCACCACTTATAATTATTATAGGAATCCCAAATTGTGTTTACCTGCTCAATAAATACCATAATGAATACCGTAAGCACGGAAATAAGGATCGTGCTCTTTTTACTATGATAAACAGGGTGGGTACAGCTACCTTTTTAACAAATCTGACTGCTGCTATAGGTTTTGGGGCATTTGTGGTTACAGGAAACAGGTTTCTTTACGAATTCGGACTTGTGGCTTCGATTAATATTATGGGACTTTCAGTTCTTTCTATTACCCTACTGCCCATTTTCTTCAGCTTCCTCGACCCACCAAAATCAAGACATATCAAACATCTGGATTATAAATTCGTAAATGGATTTGTAGAAAAAATGATTTTCCTGGTAACCAATAAAAGAAAAGCTGTATATATTTTTGTTACTATAACTATGATTGTCAGCGCCTTTGGGATTGCAAAAATCAGGACAAGAAGTTTTATAATTGATGATATCCCCAAAAATGATCCAATTTATGTTGATTTGAAATTTCTCGAAAACAATATTGGTGGAGTCATGCCATTGGAAATTACCATCGACACCAAAAAGAAAAAAGGTGTTTTTCAATATACTACTTTGAAGAAAATGGATCAACTCACACAAAGGTTAAGTGCATTCAGCGATATGTCGAAACCAACTTCGGTGGTTGATGCTTTAAAATTTACAAGGCAGGCCTATTACAATGGAAGCGAAAGTGCTTATAAGCTTCCATCGCAGCAGGAATTGGCCTTTATTTTTCCTTACATCCCGAAAAGGAACGAAAATTCAAATTTTAACATTATTAAATCTTTTGTCGACAGTACAGAACAGGTGACCAGGATAAGTTACAGGATAAATGATATTGGCACAGAAAAGAATAAAATTCTTTTAGACAGTATTCATAAAATAACAAAGGAAATTTTCCCGGAAACAAAATACAAGGTGGTTATTACCGGTTCGAGCGTTGTTTTTAACCAGGGAACTTCGTTTATGGTAGAGAATTTATTTTCGAGCGTACTCCTTGCTATTGTGTTGATTGCATTTTTCATGGCCATGATGTTTGTTTCACTCCGGATGATAATCATTTCATTGGTGCCTAACTTTGTACCACTTTTACTAACCGCGGCAGTAATGGGTTATTTCGGAATTCCCCTGAAACCCTCTACTATTTTGGTTTTTAGTATATCATTTGGTATTTCAGTAGACAATGCTATCAGGGTATTGGCCAAATACAGGCAGGATTTAATTATCATGGGTGGTAAAATAAACGAATCTGCTGTGCTTGCATTACGCGAAATTGGTATCAGTGTAATTTATACTGCTCTTATCTTATTTTTTGGTTTTGGCATATTTACCATTTCAAAATTCGGGGGAACTCAATCGTTGGGATTGTTGGTTTCAATTACATTATTGGTTTCGATGTTTTCGAATATGATTTTTTTACCTTCACTGCTTTTATCCATAAAACATTCGGTTTCGGGTAAAGCATTTAACAAACCACTCATTGTATTTGAAGAAGACAGTATTCAGGAAAATGAAGTGAATTCAAATAACCAGTAAAACTATTTAAAGTGTATACTTTAGGAGAATTATTGGAAATAATAAATAAAGAGATTGCACATCTTGAGTTTGATGGCGAGCCAAAAGAATTATACCAGCCTGTAAAGTATAGTTTAGAAGCGGGAGGGAAAAGAATCAGGCCTGTATTGGTGCTGGCCGGCTGCAATTTATTTACCGAAGATATCTCTGTTGCAATACATCCGGCGCTGGCCATTGAAATATTTCATAATTTCACTTTGCTGCATGATGATATAATGGACAAGGCTGAATTAAGAAGGAACTTGCCAACTGTTCATAAAAAGTGGAACGAAAATATAGCAATACTTTCGGGAGATGCCATGTTAATCAGGGCTTACCAGGAGTTAATTAAAGCACCTGCAACAAGATTTCTGCCTATAATTGAGCTTTTTAGCAAAACTGCCATCGAGGTTTGCGAAGGCCAGCAATATGATATGAATTTCGAAATGCTACGCCAGGTTTCCGAAGAACAATACCTTGAAATGATAAAGCTGAAAACATCTGTATTACTTGCAGCGAGCCTTAAAACAGGTGCACTTTGCGGAATGGCGGGTGAGCGGGATTGTAATCTTATTTACGATTTTGGATTGAACCTGGGCCTTGCCTTTCAGCTTCAGGACGATTATCTTGACACTTTTGGCGAAAAGGAAAAATTTGGAAAATATATAGGGGGCGATATTGCCGCCAACAAAAAAACCTATTTGCTGGTTAAAGCAATTGAATTAGCAAACCAAAAGGATTTAGAGACAATTTACTCTTTATTATCAGCAGAAAATATAAACCGCAACGAGAAGTATAATAAAATGATTTCCATCTTTAACGATTTAAATATTAAGAATATAGTAAAGGATAAAATTGAATATTTTTATCAATTGGCCATCAAATCTTTAGATGTTATAAATGTTGAAACCACCCGTAAAATTGTTTTAAAAGAATTTGCAGAAAAATTAATGGAACGGGAAAGTTGAGTTGCGATTCTTTTTCACGCGTTGTTTGATAGCAAAAAAAAGAAAATAATTCCTATCCTTCTTTTTATAATAATTCAGCCAGTTAGATTATTTCCAATTGAATTGGGCATGGATAATTATCCTAAAGCAGTTTTTTTTTAGCTGGCTAAAACCCGATCCCAATAAATTATTATCTTCCGGGGCTTTGCAATAAAAATGAAAATTGTTTTTGCTTCAAAAAAAGTGGGTTGCAGATTAATATGTTTATTGAAAAAACATCAGTCTGCCCCTTCCACAAGTTGCATCTCCCCAAAAGCCAAAGAAATAGTTAACTTCAACCATTAATTTAAGGGTAAATGGGTTGGTTGTTGAAGTAAAAGGACCGCCGGCAGGTTGATAAACCCCGTCGTCAAGTACATAATAGTTCGGATTTGCTACAAGATTTCCAAAAGTATATGTGCCTCTTAGTCCGATATTAACCTGGAGCCTGTCGCCGTTATGCGCTGCAAAACCTAGTCCGGCCACAAGACTGGTATAATTTTCGCTGAAATTCGATAAGTAGTCTTCGCCGCCATCGGTAAAGTTACCAGTTTTATCGTTTTCTACCGAAGCCGATTTGAGTTTCGAAAATTGAGGCCCAGCTTCAAAATAAAATCCATAATTACTTATATATCTTAATGATAATAAATTATCAAAAGCTGTAAACCTTTGGTTTTTTGCATAAGGTTGAACATCATCATTTATATTGTACTCCTGGCCAAATCCTGAAAACAAGGGTTCGTAATTGATACCGATATGGTCGCCATAAGTAATCCCAAACCGTCCTCCGTATGAATAGGATGGACTCAAAAAGTTTAAGGTAACTTTTCCATCAGACATCACATCGGTGTTAAACATTACAGTTCCTCCATATCCGCCTTTTAGGGCGATGCTTAACCATTTAACTTCGGTTGTATTTTTCCTGCGCTGCGATAAACCTGATGTAGCATACAATACCATGGCTAACAATACTATAATGAGCTTTTTCATAATAATTGGTTTTATTTACATTTATTGCTTTATACAACATTTTACGTTAAATAACAACGTTAAAGTTAATAATTTATGATAAAATGCACACAATTGGCCTAGCAGTGGCATTGCTGAAATTCTTTGGGTAGAATATAATCCTGATCAGGCTTAAAATTGCCGTAAATTTTTCCTACTTCGTCAATAAGTTCAAGTACTTTTTCGGGCTCACTGGTAGTAACAAGTTTTAACCGCATGTCTTTAAAGTCAGGAAGACCTTTAAAATAGGTGGTCAGGTGCCTGCGCATTTCCAAAACTCCCCTTTTTTCTCCTTTAAACTCAACCGATTTTGTTAAATGCAGCTTTGCCATTTCAACCTTTTCAGCCACAGAAAAAGGTTCTAAAAAACTGCCGGTTTCAAAATAATGCTTTATCTCTTTAAAAATATATGGCCTTCCAATTGTACCACGGCCAATCATTATACCATCAACACCATATTTATTAAAAGCTTCCCTGGCTTTTTGGGGCGATGTTATGTCTCCATTTCCAATAATGGGGATTTTAACTTTCGGATTGTTTTTTACTTTACCAATGGTTTCCCAATCAGCAGTTCCTTTGTAAAGCTGGCACCTTGTCCGCCCGTGAACGGTTAAAGCTTTTATTCCAACATCCTGGAGCATTTCTGCAAGTTCAACTATTACAATTTCGTCAGAATCCCACCCAAGTCTGGTTTTTACAGTAACGGGTAAATGCGTTGCCTTTACAATTTCAGCGGTCATTTTTAAAAGTTTCGGAATATCTTTTAGCATTCCAGAACCTGCGCCACGAGTAGCAATTTTTTTGACAGGGCAGCCAAAATTAATGTCGATCAAATCCGGACCCACGGCGGTGGCAATTTTGGTCGATTCAACCATGGCATCAATATTATGGCCATATAGCTGAATACCTATTGGCCGTTCCTGATCGCTGATTTCCAGTTTTTTAAACGATTTTTCGATATCCCTTATCAAAGCCTCGGAGGCAATGAATTCAGTGTAAACCATGTCAGCGCCAAAATGTTTACACAAATGCCTGAAAGAAGGATCGGTAACATCCTCCATGGGTGCCAGGAACAATGGATGCTCCTGAAGTTCTATATTTCCGATTTTCAACAAATGTCAGATTTTAAATAAAATGCAAAACTAAGTATTCTATTTATCAGAATAAAATTTCGAAAACCAAAAATGCTGGTTAATTCACGAATTAATGGATTGATTGGTAATTAATTAACCTATTTAATTATTTTAATTCTATTTATTCGAAATTTAAGTGATTTATATTCAATTGTTTAAATAAAATCTTCAAATTGATCGTTTCACAACAATGAAATGGTGATGTATTTAAGAATAACATAGTTTGCATGTAAAGTCTGGTTTTAATTTAATAATAATAGTATTGAATGAAAACGGAATTGATATTTAGTACCTGACTGAAGTAGATTTTGTTTATGGTATATTGTTTGTAACAAAAAGAAGATGAGTTTGATTGATAGGATATAAAACATTTAAAGAAAAATTAATCAATTTCAAATTATTTTTTACATTTATCCATTTTATAGTAAATTTATAACTCAATTTCGAAACAAAATACTAATGCAATAGCGGAAAAAATGGATTTCTTTCAAAACATAAATATAAAAACGAAAATATTTTCGGGGATTTTCCTGATTATATTGATTTATCTCGTATTGATATTCTGGCAATTCAGTATTCTGGTCAGGATAGATTACAACCAGCAGATCCAAAAAAGTACACAGGAAAGCATTGAAATGGTAAAAAATATTTCAACCGTGAACATGGGTGAAATGAACAGAATACTTGAAAGTGTGCAGTCAACAGAAATTGAAAACATTGAATCGATTTACGAAACACATGGATTTGAAACCAGAAATCTGGGTCCCATTTACGATTCGCTTTTTGCCAGGATTAAGTTTATTTTTCCGGATAATGCAAACCTTGGCAGGATAAAGGTTATCAATAATCTGAATGAAAGCCAGACAGCATTTAAAAATGTATTGATTCCCTATTTTGATAATATCAGGTTAATAAAACTTGACCAACTGAAAAAGGGCGACACTTTTGAACCCGAGAATGAAATGGCAGTTGGAACAACTGATTCGGTTAAAAATTCGAGTTCAGAAATTATTGAAATTCTGCCCAGATCTATTACCGGCAGCAGCCGTTCGGCACAACTTTCAAAATTAAGCCAGTATTACAGGCAGAACCATAACCAGCTTCGAATCCAGCTTGATGAAATTGATAAAATATTAAGGGAAGTTTTTGAGTCGTCAGTTTTCACGATTCAGGGATTAAGCACAAGAATAAAAATCCTGAACAGTTTGTTTTTTGTTATTTCGTTGTTGGCCTCCCTGGTTGTGTATTTTCTGATATCACAAACCATTTCAAAACCCCTTGAAGAACTTGAAGATATTGCATATAAACTCTCGAAAGGAGAGCTTACCTGGCACTCTGTTTTGGTTTCGAGCGATGAAATAGGAAAAATGGCCAATGCATTGCATGCTTTAACTGACGGGCTTATAAAAACATCAGCGTTTGCGTCGGAAATTGGAAAAGGAAATTTTGAAAGCGAATTTGAGCCATTAAGTAATAAAGACGTTTTAGGAAATTCATTGCTGGAAATGCGTAAAAGTTTGCAGGCGGCCAAGGAAGAAGAAAACAAAAGAAAAGTTGAAGACCAGGAAAGAAACTGGACCACAGAAGGGATGGCAAAATTTGGTGAGATTTTAAGGCGTCATACCGAAAACATTAATCTACTTTCTAAAGATATTATTATAAACCTGGTAAAATACTTAAAGGCCAACCAGGGCGGTATATTTATCCTGAACGATTCTGATCCCAACAATATATTTCTTGAATTAATTGCTGCTTACGCATATAACCGTGAAAAATTTATTACAAGGCGAATTCAGGTGGGAGAAGGTCTTGTAGGAGGTGCAGCTGTTGAAAAATATACAGTATATATGACTGATTTGCCCCAGGAATATATCGAAATTGAATCGGGTCTTGGCGGGGCAAATCCAAACAGTCTGCTTATTGTACCATTAAAGCTCGAAAATGCTGTACTCGGGGTCATTGAACTTGCTTCGTTTAATCCTTTAAAAAAATATGAAATAGAGTTGGTTGAGCGAATCGGGGAAAGCATAGCTTCTACGCTTTCAACAGCAAAAATAAATACCCGTACAGCCGAATTGCTTGAACAATCGAGGATTCAGACCCAGGAAATGCAGGAACAGGATGAGGAAATGCGCCAGAACATGGAAGAAATGATTACGGCCCAGGAAGAATCTGTGCGGCGTGAAGAAGAATTGAGAAAAGAAGTGGCAGAATTGGAACAACTCAGGATAAACCTGACAGACAAAGATAAAAAACAAAGAACAAGACTTGAAGAATTAGCAAGGCAAAATTCATTGCTTACCGATGAGGTAGAAATGATTGTAAGTCAAATTAACAGGGCTTTTGAAACCAGTTTCGAAGCCCTGGTATTGATTGACAATGATAGAAAAATTCAGTTCATCAATCCTGTGGCAGAAGAATTATTCGAGTACAATAAGACTGAAATATTAGGGCAGAATTTTAAAATATTTACTACAGATGAAACATATAAAGAGCTGGAAGAAAGTATTCTTCTGTATTTTCAGACAGGGAGGAAAGGATTAATTGACAAGAAAAGAGAAATTCAAATTATAAATAAAAGCGGAATCCTTGTACCGGTTATGATTGTAATGGCAGATTTTGATATTAGGGGAAGCAGAAGGATTGCCATGTTTATTAGAAACCTTAGCGAAATAGAACGTCTTGAAAATCAACTGGAAAAAGTAAATGAAACTTTAATGTCGAAGGTATTCGATTATTCGACCTATGTAACCATGCTCGAAAATTTTATAAAGCGAAGCGGGATGATGGTTCCGGGTGATATTGAAGTACAAAGCGATTTAATAAACTGGAACGATTCATATTCAATAGAACTTGTTATCATAGATCAGCAGCATAAAAAATGGATTGAGTTTATCAATATCCTTTATAAATCTTATAAAGCAAAAGCCCCAAAGGCTGACATTCAGGAAAACATTTCGAAATTGCTCGATTATACAGATTATCATTTTGGTTTTGAAGAAAAATATCTCGAAGATTTTAATTGTAATACATACGAAACCCAGAAAAAGGAACATGCATCGTTTATTGCCACAATAAAAAAACATTTTGCATTATTTGAAAATGGAGATATGGATGTTGTTTATAAACTAATTATTTATTTGAACAATTGGGTGATAAATCACATTCAGAACGAAGACAAACGATATGTAGAGTGCTTTAAATTAAATGGTTTGTCGTAATATTTGTATTAAAAAAAAGAGAACCTTTGTAATTCACAAAAACTAAAAAAAATGGATTTCGGCTTGACTGAGGAACAAAAAATGATTCGTGAGGCGGCAAAAGAGTTTGCTCATCGCGAATTGTCGCTTGATGTTACCGAAAGGGATGAGAAGGCGATTTTCCCGGTTCATCATGTTAAACGACTGGCCGAATTAGGTTTTTTAGGTATGATGGTAGATCCGAAATGGGATGGCGGCGGCCTTGATACAATTTCGTATGTTCTGGCCATGGAAGAAATTTCGAAGGTTGATTCTTCTGTTGCAGTTATCATGTCTGTTTCAAATTCTCTGGTTATGTGGGGATTAGAAACTTATGGCAGTGATTTTCAAAAAGAAAAATACCTGCGGTCCTTAGCCAGGGGCGAAATTCTGGGCGCTTTTCTTTTGTCTGAACCTGAAGCGGGTTCGGATGCCTCATTTCAGCTAACTTCAGCCATTGACAAAGGGGATTATTATTTATTGAATGGAACTAAAAACTGGATTACAAATGCCAATTGTGCATCAGTTTACCTGGTTATAGCTCAAACCCACAAGGAAAAAAAGAACAAGGGAATAAATGTTTTAATTGTAGATAAAAATTCAGAAGGAGTTTCATTGGCACCCCATGAAAACAAAATGGGGATGCGCAGTTCAGACACCCATTCTGTAATGTTTAACGATGTAAAAGTTCCAAAGGAGAACCGGATTGGAGAGGATGGTTTTGGGTTTACTTTTGCAATGAAAACCCTTGAAGGAGGCCGGATAGGAATTGCTGCCCAGGCACTTGGAATTGCATCAGGTGCATTTGAAATGGCAGTTAAATATGCAAAAGAGCGTAAAACTTTTGGTACAGAAATAATTCATCATCAGGCAATTGCTTTTAAACTAGCCGATATGGCCGTGCAGATAGAAAACGCGCGAAATCTTTGCCTGAAAGCTGCCTGGTTAAAAGACAATCATAAACCATATGGCATAGCAAGTGCAATGGCAAAGCAGTATGCGGCTGATATTGCCATGCAGGTTACCACAGAAGCAGTCCAGATTCACGGTGGTTACGGGTATGTAAGGGAATACCATGTAGAAAGATTAATGCGGGAGGCAAAACTTACCCAGATTTATGAAGGTACTTCCGAAATTCAAAAAATAATCATTTCCAGATCTTTGTTTTAAAAGCTTAAAGCAAAATTTCTGTATTCTGCTACATTTTAAATTAACTGAAAATCCTGATTTAAATCCAGTGGCACAATTTGTTGTCGGTTTGTTAATTGGATTTATTCCGTTTTATTCTATTAAATATTAAATGATTAAGCGATTTAGTTGCAATTTGTTTTTTACAGCAACCGGAATTCTTATGAAGTAAGTCGATTGGATTTAGCGCAATTTTAATAATATTTGCAAACGCTAAAAACTGACAATTTAATAATGGAATATAAACAGATTCAAACACCCGAAGGTTTTAACCGGACATTTTTGATGGGGTTATTGATGATAACCCTTTTTTTTAATGCATTTATGGCTGCTGCTGTTAACATTGCTATTCCTTTTATAGCACACGATTTTGACATGAATGCAGTTCAGAGCAGTTGGGTAGCTATGTCTTTTTTACTTTCATCGGCCATGTTTTTACTGCCTTTTGGAAAGTTAGGAGATATTTACGGACGAAAAAAAGTATTTCAATACGGAAATATTTTATTCACATTATCCTCCCTGTTTTGTGCTTTGGCGCCAAATAGTATAATGTTGATTATTGCAAGGTTTATTCAGGGTGTTGGTGGTGCAATGGTTATGGGAACCGGAATGGCCATTGTTACTTCTGTTTACCCCCCTCAAAAGAGGGGTAAAATGCTGGGCTTAATGGTTTCTTCTGTATATCTTGGTTTAACTGCAGCACCGGCAATTGCTGGTTTATTGACCCAAGCCTTGGGGTGGCACAGTATTTTTATCGTAAGTATAGTAGCAGGAACCTTTGTTTCACTGGGTTTAATACTAAAAGTTAAGACAGATTGGATTGACTCCGGACACGAAAAGCTTGATTTAATAGATTCGGTTATTTACATGCTGAGTATTTTCATGTTTATGTACGGATTTTCTAAATTGCCCGATTTAACGGGAATAGTTTTCACAACTTTGGGTATATCAGGATTTGCGGCTTTTGTGGCCTTCGAAAAAAAAGCTGAATTTCCGGTGTTGAATATGCAACTTTTTCAAAGAAACAGGGTATTTGCTTTTTCAAACCTTGCAGCCCTTATAAACTACGCGGCTACTTCAGCCATTACTTTTTTACTTAGTCTTTACCTGCAATATGTTAAAGGATTTGATCCAAAAACTGCCGGGATGATACTCATTACACAACCTGCAATTATGGCAATTACAGCATGGTTTGCCGGCTGGTTGTCAGACAAGTTTGATTCAGGAATACTCTCTTCAATTGGCATGTCCATTATCGTGGTTGGATTAATTATGTTGCTGAGGCTCGATCGAATGGACACCAATACCTGGTTAATCTGCAGTCTTGTAGTATTGGGTTTGGGATTTGGTACTTTTTCGAGTCCAAATACCAACTCTGTGATGAGTTCTGTGGAAAAGAAACAAATGGGCATAGCTTCCGCCACCATTAGTACCATGAGGCTAATTGGCCAGATAACAAGCATGGCCATTGCCACCATGATAATCCATATTTTTTTGGGTGAAGCGAAAATTTCATCAGCCAATACCAATCTGTTTATTCAAAGTTCAAAAGTGATTTTCATTATTTTTGCAGTTCTTTGTGTTTTAGGCGTTTTTGCCTCTTTAGCCAGGGGAAGAAAAAAGGTACCGGCCTGATATTTTATTGCTTCCCGAAATTTAAAATGAAATAACCGCCATTCAAAAGAATGAACAGCGGTTTCAGAATTGGTAGTAAAAATATATAGAGCTTCCTAGAAGCGATAAGCCAGAGTTAACCTTGCCGAAGTATTTGATAGTCCGTAATTTATTGATTTGCTTTCTGAAATTGGAACAGGAGAAACATTGTTGTGATGGTAATCCCGCTCGGTTATGTTTTTTTCCCAGCAAAAAAAAGGCAATATTTCAGCACCCAAAACAAGGTGTTCTTTGGCAATGTAATTAAATCCGAAAACAAGATTAATTCCCGGGCTTCTGGACTTTTGCACTATCATAGTAGCTTCTGCACCATCATCATAAGAAGTTTTGGATGCTTTAAAGAATAAATCGTAGCCAAAAACAAATTCAAAGTTTTCAGTAATTGGTTTTTGAAACTGGTTGCCCACTGTTAATTCAAAACCTGATTGTTTTGCTTCTGTTTCAGTATTTGTGGAGTCTAGAGTTAGTTTATCGTTTCTTCCGTTGATTAACAAGGTATTGAACCGCCATTTAAATTTGTTTGAACCCACTTTAAATCCTAATCCAAAATTGCTTGTGTTGTTAAAGATCAATCCTATTTCGGCCTGCTTAACTTTTTCCTGGGCCGTTATAGCTGCACTTACAATGAGGCAAATTAAAAAAAGGGTTAAATTTTTCATTGGTTTTGTGTTTAATTAATTTGGTTTAATCCTGATTGACGTGTTTTGTTTAGCCAAAGGTAAGTGGATTCTAAAATCTGATAAAATTTTTGACTTGCTTTAGTTATTATCATTTCTATGATCATAATTTAGAAAAACTAACTTAATAAAATAAGTATGTTCAATTTATGGCTAAAATAGCCAGGACCTCTTAATTTTTAGTTGTTTGTTACCAACTGTCTTCAACCGGATTTTCCATCATTTGACGCAAAGAAGCAATCATATCTTTTGTTCTAACATCGGCTTTAGTTATATCCTTTTCTTTCAGAAACTTGTATTCTTCTATTGGAAAAATAGTAAAGAGAGATTCTCCATTGTAAACTTCAACCAATTTAATTTTTAAGTCAGATACTAAATACCTGTACCTGGCTTCTTTAATCTGAATTGTAATGTTTCCATTTAAATAAAATACATCATACCGGCCCAGGAATTCATGATATTTTACTGGCAATGAAATTTTGGCAACAAGAATATCTTTATCGTCCAAACCAATCATCTCACAATTATAGGCCAGCCATCTTCTTGCTCGCTTATATAATTCCTCTTCTGATGTTCCGGGCAATTGAATAATATCTGTATAAACTACCCTGTCATTTTGTACCAGAAATATCGATGGCAGTTTATCTTGCGCATTTGAATGATTTAAACAGATAAACGCAATGATGAATAAGGTGAATTTTTTCATGGTTATTTTTTTTAAATTGTATCAGTTTAAAATAGATTGATGTGAAAAATCAAATTTAACAGGAGGAATTTTCTTTGAACAATTTTACACTGACTTTAATACTTATCATTTTTATTATTATTCTTTTTATGGATCATGTACTTTTAATCATTTAGATAAAAATTTGTAAAAAACTTCAAAGGCTTTTGCCGTCCTTTGATTTTCAAAAACATACATGTCTTATTAATTAATTATTAACATTAAACAAAACTAACAGCCGAAATCCATATTTTTACCGATAGAAAGTAAACCCTACTTGTCATTTTAATTTACTCACATTCATTGCTTAACAGAAATGAGAGATTTTGTTCATTTGCATGTACATACTCAGTATTCAATCCTCGATGGAGCGTCGGACGTTTATGATTTGGTAAAAAAAGCCAGGACTGATGGAATGAAAGCGGTTGCCATTACCGACCATGGAAATATGTTCGGGGTAAAATCATTTCACGGGGCAGCCAAAAAAGAAGGATTAAAACCAATTATTGGTGTAGAAGCCTATTTAGCCAAAGGAAGCTACACTTCAAAAACCGAAAAAATAGATCGTGAACGGAATCACCTGATAATTCTGGCTAAAAACCTGAAAGGCTATCATAACCTGGTTAAACTGGTTTCGTACGCGTGGCTTGAAGGATATTATTACAAACCAAGGATAGACAAAGAATTACTTTTTAAATACAGCGAAGGCCTAATTGTTTCCTCTTCGTGCCTGGGGGGCGAAATTCCTGAATTGATAAGAGCTGGAAAAATCGAAGAAGCCAAAACAGCCATATTACAATTTAAAGAGGTGTTTGGTGATGATTTTTACCTTGAATTACAAAGGCATAAAACCGGAAATCCACTGATTGACAGCGATACATTTGCCAAACAACAAATTGTAAATGCCAAAGTTCTTGAGTTTGGAAAAGAATTCGGAATTAAGTGCATAGCAACCAACGATGTACATTTTATAAATGCAAAAGATGCCGAAGCGCATGATATTTTAATTTGCCTGAATACTGGTAAAGATAAAGACGACCCGACCAGGATGAGGTACTCGGGACAGGAATTTTTTAAAACCCGCCAGGAAATGACGGATTTGTTTGCTGATGTACCGGATGTACTTGAAAACACAATTGAAATAGCAGATAAGGTTGAAGAATATTCTCTGGACAGGGCGCCAATTATGCCCGATTTTAAATTGCCTGAGGGATTTACTGGCGAAAACGAATACCTGGAACACATCTGCTACGAAGGCGCTAAGGAAAGGTACGGTGTGGTTGAAGGAGAGGTAAAGGAAAGACTTGATTTTGAATTGGCCACAATAAAGAAAATGGGATTTCCGGGGTATTTCCTTATTGTATGGGATTTTTTAAAGGCGGCCCGCGAAATGGGTGTGGCAGTTGGCCCGGGACGAGGCTCTGCTGCTGGTTCTGTGGTTGCATACAGCCTTAAAATTACCAATATTGATCCCATAGAATATAAACTGCTTTTTGAACGTTTTCTTAATCCTGACAGGATTTCAATGCCTGATATTGATATTGATTTCGACGAAGACGGGCGCGAACATGTATTAAATTGGGTTACCCAAAAATATGGAAAAGAAAGGGTTGCAGCCATTATAACTTTTGGCACCATGGCTGCAAAAATGGCCATCCGCGATGTGGCCCGTGTACAAAAAATGCCCCTGCCCGAAGCTGACCGTATTGCCAAACTCGTACCCACAAGGCCGGGAACAACACTGGCAATGGCATATAAAGAAGTGCCCGAACTGGAAAATGAACGAAAAAAGGGAAGCGAATTGGTTGTTAAAACCCTTGAATTTGCCGAAAGTCTGGAAGGTTCAATCAGAGGTACCGGTGTTCATGCCTGTGGTGTAATAATTGGAAAAGATGATTTGACAGATTACCTTCCCTTGAGTGTGGCCAAAGATTCACCACTTTATGTTACACAATACGACGGAAAGCATGTAGAATCAGTAGGGATGCTGAAGATGGACTTTCTTGGGCTTAAAACACTTTCAATAATTAAAGATGCTGTTGAAAATGTAAAAATATCGAAAGGCATTGACATTGATATTGATAATATTCCATTGGATGATAAAGAAACTTACGAATTGTTTTCACGGGGGGATACAACTGCCCTGTTCCAGTTCGAATCCGACGGGATGAAAAAACATCTTAAATCGCTAAAACCGAACAGGTTTGAAGATTTGATAGCCATGAATGCCCTTTACCGCCCGGGTCCGATGGAATATATCCCAAGTTTTATAAACCGTAAGCATGGACGCGAAATGATCAAATACGATGTACCTGAAATGGAAGAGTATTTGAACGAAACCTATGGAATTACGGTTTACCAGGAGCAGGTGATGTTATTATCGCAAAAACTGGCTGGTTTTACAAAAGGCCAGGCTGATTCGCTCCGTAAAGCCATGGGTAAAAAGATAAAGGCCATGATGGACGAATTAAAGGAAAAATTCGTTCAGGGTTGCGAAAAGAATGGCCATAAAAAAGAAATTGTTGAAAAAATATGGAAAGATTGGGAAGCTTTTGCACAATATGCTTTTAATAAATCCCATTCAACCTGTTATGCTTACCTGGCTTATCAAACCGCCTACCTTAAAGCACATTATCCGGCGGAGTTTATGGCTGCCGTATTAAGCAGAAACCTATCAAACGTTGATAAAATTGGTCAGTTCATGGACGAGTGCAAGCGAATGGGGGTATCGCTGCTTGGGCCGGATGTAAACGAAAGCCGTTTAAGGTTTGCTGTTAACCAAAAGGGAGAAATAAGATTTGGGATGGCTGCTATAAAAGGGGTAGGTGAGTCGGCTGTAGACCACATCATTGAAGAAAGAGAAGCAAACGGGCCATTTAAAAATATTTTTGAATTTGCCGAAAGGGTAAATTTACAGATGGTAAATAAGAAAAATCTCGAGGGCCTGGCAATAGCAGGCGCTTTCGACAGTCTTGAAGGGATTAAACGAAGCCAGTTTTTCCAATCAGTAAATGGAAATGGCAGTTTTATTGAAGAATTGATAAAATATGCCAATAAAATAAAGGGAGATACCGACCTTTCCCAACAATCGCTTTTTGGGGGAAATAACAAAGTAGAAATTAAAAAACCAGAAATTCCCGTCTGCGAGGAATGGGACAAGATTGAAAAACTGAACCGCGAAAAAGAACTGATTGGCATTTATCTTTCTGCACATCCACTGGATGATTATAAACTCGAAATTCAGTCGTACTGCAACTGCACCCTTACCGAATTACAAGACCTGAAACCCTTATTTGGCAAGGAACTTAAAGTAGCAGGCATTGTTACTGCCATTGAACACCGTACTGCAAAAACCGGTAACCCGTTTGGAAGTTTAACCATCGAAGACTATACAAATTCCTATAAATTTACTTTCTTTGGAAATGAGTATCTTGACTATAAAAAGTTTTTTACTATTGGATATCAATTAGTTATAAAAGGTAAGATACAAAACAGGTTTAACAAACCTGACGGCGAAATTGAGTTTAAACCGATTAGCATCAATATGTTATCCGAACTAAAAGATAAAGTGTTTAACAGCATAGCCATTAAAATTCCGGTTGATCAACTTTCAGATTCATTAATTTCTGAAGTTCAAGAGGTTGCGGAATTGAACAAGGGAAATGCCATGCTAAAATTTTTAATCTATGATCCGGCTACAAAAGTATGGGTTCAGATGTTTTCGCGAACCCATAAAGTAAACATTACCAAAGAATTTGTAGGATACCTTGATAAAAAGCCGGAACTTGAGTACAAACTCTTTTCGTAGAAAATGAGTAAATTTTAAGATTTAAATACCAGGGAATAAAATTTTTGATGGTTTTACCATTGCTTGTTTTAGTCAACATTGAGCAAATTAAGAATGATAAAAAAATCGAGAGATATTTTTATCTTTTAAGAATTTTCAAAGGAGGATGCGTGATCATGAAATTATTCGTAACAAGCTTAAATAATAGATTGGAAAATCCGTTTAAGAATTAAGAAATGAGTTTTGAATAAAATCTGAAAATCCACTGCAATCAAAACAAGGAGAAAATAAGTAAGTTTCTATTTTCTTTTATTTTTAAGGGTTTTAGAATTTTATAAAATTTAAGATTCTTAGTTGTTAAAATTAATTCTGAGAGAATCATTATTTTTGTCCCTGAATAAAATAAAACAAGTAAAAAGTTTAAATATGATTATTGAAGGAACAGACACCAATTTTGATGAGGTAGTATTAAAATCAGACAAGCCTGTATTGGTTGATTTTTGGGCCGAATGGTGTGGCCCCTGCAGGATGATAACGCCTATTGTAAAAGAAATGGGAGAAGAATACGACGGCCGTGCCGTAATGGTAAAAGTAGATGTTGATTCCAATCCCGGTATTTCTGCCAGGTTCGCCATTAGAAATATCCCGACTATTTTGTTCTTTAAAGGCGGACAAAATGTGGACAAACAAGTAGGTGCAGTTCCCAAAAAGGTTTTGGCCCAAAAGCTAGAAGCACTTTTGTAAATTGCGGAATTAAATATTTAACCGGCTGGCAGGATAATTTTTATTCTGTTGGCCGGATTATTTTTTTATAATGAAAAATTTCCTCGAAATTCAGGATTTTGAACAGTTTGGAAACCTTGAAATGCTTGCCAGGCAGGTAGTTGAAGGGTTTATAACCGGACTTCATAAAAGTCCTTTTCATGGCTTTTCAGTTGAGTTTGCCGAACACAGGCTTTATAACCAGGGCGAATCCACGAGGCATATCGACTGGAAACTTTATGCCCGGAGCGATAAACTATTTGTAAAACGGTACGAAGAAGAAACTAACCTCAGGAGCCATATCCTGCTTGACATTTCCTCATCCATGAATTTCCCCTATGGAAAAAGTGCCGGTCAAAACAAGCTGGGATTTTCAATATTGCTTTCTGCAGCATTGATTTATCTCCTTAATAAACAGAGAGATGCAACTGGCTTAACCCTTTTTTCGGATAAAGTTGAATTACATACCGAAGCCAGGCTTTCGACAGTTCACGCAAAAAGGCTTTACAGCGAACTAAACCGGTTGTTTGGAAAAGAACAAAAGGAATTAAGGAAAAAAACCTCAATATCATCAGTATTACACGAAATTGCTGAGCAAATACATAAACGTTCGCTGGTTATTATTTTTAGTGATATGATAAATGATAATTCATCTGAAAATTTGTTTTCAGCACTGCAACACTTGAAACATAACAAGCACGAAGTTATTATTTTTCATGTTGTGGATAAGAAACATGAAATGGAGTTGAATTACCAGAACCGTCCCTATAAATTTATCGACCTCGAAACTGGACAAGCCATAAGGCTAAATCCAAACGATATAAGAGAAATATTTAAACAACAGTCGTCGGTATTTTTTGAGCAACTCAGGCTAAAATGTGCGCAATACCAGATTGATTTGGTAGAAGCAGATATTGATGGCGATTTTAGTGAGGTACTTATACCTTATCTGATTAAGAGAAAAAAACTTCACTAATCTTTTTCAGGTTGCAGATCTTCTTCCCGCAGGCAATGGGTGAAGGTTTTCGCCAAGTAAATCCACATTACCTAAAAAAGTATGGGCAATAATTAATTCATTGCCTTTTGATAAAAATGGAATACTTACACGGTGGTAAAGATTTGGCACATCCAACTTTTTGTCTAACAAATCCATTTGTTCGGGATTTAATTTCCAGGCTGTTGCTTCACAATTTAAACCCTTTTTGTCGAAAAGCAGGTTTGCGTAAGCATAGCCATTTATTCCCGATTTTAAATTATAAATCTTTGTAAATCCTTCGAGTTTTCCTTCTTTTGTTTCGGGTGCAAATTTTATTAATGAAGGCAAGGATTGTTGATTCAGAAAATTTTCGTAGCAGGCAAACCAGGTTGGTTTTTGATAGATATTATTCATATAAATCCGGTAATCTCCACCTTCGATTTTTTGTTTTCCGGCAACAGGGCGGTTGTAAAAATAAGCTTCGGCATTTATTTTCCTTCCGTCTGAAAATCTTGTTATTTCAATTTCTTTTCTTAGATAAACTGATTTTTCATCATCATTTTCATAGTACTCTTCAACTTCGTCAATTTTTGAAAGCAAATGAACCGGAACATCATAGAGTTCTCCATAAATTACCTGATCGCCTTTAATTATTCCCGGGTAAAATCCTAAAAAGTACAATTCAGCTTTTACAAAAGCCGGTCCCAGAAATTCCGCCCCTTCCATGTGATGCGAAAGGCTCATACCCCTTAAAAGGCTGCCATAAACGAAAAGCAACATATTTTTTCCCAGTAATTATATTTATTTCACACCAAAATTAACAGTCTGTCTACCTTTAAATGTATTGATTGATGAGGATCATTTAATTATGAATTTATATTCTTCATGGTTTCTTCCACCTCAATTATAGTTTTTGGAATAGGTTTGCCCAAAAGCCTGCATCCGTTGTCAGTAATAAGCAGGTTATCTTCAATCCTGATACCACCAAAATTCCTGTATTTTTCCAGTTTTTCGTAATTAATAAAATCAGCGTGCCTGTTTTCTTTTTTCCATTTATCAATTAGTGCTGGAATGAAGTAAATTCCAGGTTCATCGGTAATTACAAAGCCCTTTTGCAATCTTTTGCCTAAACGCAGAAATGCAAGTCCGAATTGTTCACTTCGTTTTATTTCGTTATCGTAACCAACAAAATTTTCACCCAGGCTTTCCATATCGTGCACATCCAGGCCCAGCATGTGGCCCAGACCGTGAGGGAAAAACATGGCATGAGCCCCTTTGGCTACGGCTTCGTCAATATCACCCTTCATCAGTCCGATATTTTTAAGCCCGTTTGCGATGGATTTGGCCACCATCAGGTGAACATCCCTGTAAAAAACACCGGGTTTGCAAAGTTCGATGGTAAGTTGGTTTGCTTTTAATACAATTTCATAAATTTCTTTTTGCTGCTGGCTGAATTTTCCACCTACAGGCACAGTACGGGTAATATCGCTGCAATAGCCCAATGAAGATTCGCAACCTGCATCCGTAACCATTAGTTTTCCTTCGGTAAGAATGTTGTTATGGTTATGGTTATGAAGGGTTTCGCCATTGATACTCAGGATAATGGGAAAGGAGACAGGTCCGCCACCCGAAATGGCAATTCCTTCAATTCTCCCAACAATTTCCTGTTCAATGGTGCCAGGTTTTGCCATTTTCATCGAAGTAGTGTGCATGAGCCAGGCAGTTTCCAATGCTTTTTCTATTTCTTTAATTTCAATATCTTCTTTTACCGATCTTAATTCAACAATGGCTTTGATAAGCTCAAGGGATACATATTGTTTAATTTCGTCGTGCTTTATGTTAAAAAGGTCGGTAATTTGAATTTTGGTTTCGCCACGGTAAGGAGGTGTAAAATGAATTTTACGGCCTTTTTCAATTGCTTCGCGGATAAAATTATTAAAATCTTTAGTATTCCCAGTTTTTTCAATACCTGATGCAAGGGCAAGTTCCTTTATGGCTGGCTGTGGGCCCATCCAGATGATGTCGTCGAGATCGAAATCGTTGCCAAAAAGGTAATCCTCTCCGGATTCGCAATCCATAATCCCAATTAAAGCCGGAATATTTAGCCCGATGAAATATAAGAAGTTGCTGTCCTGTTTGAAGTGATAAGTGTTTGCAGGATAATTATAAGGGGCTTCCACATTTCCGGGAAGCAGAATAATTCCCGATTTTACCATTTTTTTCAGCGAATTCCGCCTGTTGAGGTATACTTGTTTATTGAACATCTTTATGAATTTGAAGTTTAAATGAAGGCTAAAATAGCCTCAATTTATCATTTAACAAAATATTTGAGTTTTCTGGAAACTGAGGGGACTAAAAATAAAAAAAGCCCCTTAATTGAGGCTTTTTTTATCTTATTTTTAATTTTTAGGCAGCACTGATAGCTTCTACAGGACAAACATCAGCACAAGCACCACAATCTGTGCAGGTTTCGGGATCTATTACATAAACATCGCCTTCAGAAATGGAATCAGAAGGGCATTCATCCATACAAGCGCCGCAAGCAGTGCATAAATCTTTATCAATTACAAAAGCCATAATTCTTTATTTTAAATTTTAATGGTGCAAAAGTATATAATTTTTAAAAAGTGCAAAGATGATATAAATCAATTTTAACTATTTGGTCTTGTTTATATTGAGTCTAATTTAACGTTATTTATTGCAGTTGCGTTTTTTATCTTTCAATCTTTGATGCATCGTACAGAGTTTCCATTTTTTTTAAAATCATTAGAACAACCTATGGATTCCTGGTATGTATAAAGGAACCAATACCAGGCACTATTGGCAGAATTCTCATCTAAACTCCAAAAATATCCAAAAAGCGACGGATTACTGAATCCCCCGCTTGAATGACGATATCCTCCCGGAAGGGCAGTAAATCCACTTTCATTGGTGGACTCAGTATTATCAGAAGTCCAATGACTAAATCCGCTTTCTTTCAATTTTCCACCAGCAATTGCATTACCTCCCAGGTAATTTATCAGGATTTCCCAATCATTGTTTGAAGGTAAGTGCCAGCCGACCGGACAAATATCTTTACTCCCATTGCTTGTTTTATCTAAAGCATACCAATTGTACAAGGCGCCATAAGTAGTTTTAAGAGTGGGATCATTGTTAAGCCACGAATATCCCGGAGAAATGAGATTGGCCCATTCTGATCCGTTTGTGATATTTGGAATATCAGTACCATCGGTGTATTTTGTGGTTTTTAAATTTTCGGCTATCCATATCTGGTCACCAATGGTGACTGTATAATAGTTATTGCCTTCAATATCCGTAATTGATGAAGTATAGGTTTTTAATATTAACTGGTTTCCATAAGCCGTTCCTGCGCTGCTGGTTGCATAGGCACGAACATAATATGTTTTGTTTGCTTCCAGACCTGTAATAGTACTCATAAAACTTCCTGTTCCAATTCCATCAGATGTTTTATAATCAAATATGGTTGGATTTTGACTGATACCCCAGCAAACACCTTTCTTTGTTACAGGTGCACCTCTCTCTGATATAACATTTCCTCCGCATAATGCAGAACTTGTTGATACGTAAGAAATCCAGGCAGTTGTTATTTCAGGAACAGCTGCTTCCTTGGTTTTAAATGTCATATCGGCCCCGCAGGAATTTCCTTCGGAGCATTCTGCTTTTATTCTGAAATGATATTCTGTGTTGCTTGAAAGTCCTGATATATCTGCAGATACACTTGTGTAAATGGTAGAATTTATTCCGGTTGTAATTAATGGAACTGATTGGCCATAGTTTTCATCCAGACCATATTCAAAGCTAAAAACAGCAGATTTGGTATTTGGATTTATTTCGGCATTTAAAGTGGCAGATTCATAAGAAACGTGATTGGCAAATTTTGTCTGGACCAAGGGAAGAGTGTAAGTTCTTAATGTATAGGTGTTTAAACTATATACAGGTTGATCTCCATCCATTACATAACCTCGGAAATAGTAATTTTTTGACTGAATCAGGTTTTCAATATCTTTTGTGACAGTCTGAGATTTAGAAATTGAACCCAAGCTAGCTTTTTCGTCATCAATTGTTGGGATAGTATTTCTGTTGCTGTAACAAATTCCAAAATCAGGATGTTCTTTAATGCTAAGTTCTTTCACATTGAGCGTAATGCTAACTATATTTCCAGTTTTCAGGATGGCCCCTTCGAGATCACTTTTAGTAACATTTTCAAAATCAAGTTTTTGACAGGAAATTTCGAAAAAGTATGAAATCCCTGTTACCAATAAAACAATTATGTAGATTAGTTTTGATTTCATTTTTTTAATATTCTTAGCTCTAAATTGTTCTGAATATAAAGTTCAATCTTTGATGCAACGGACTGAATAACCGTATGATTTAGGAGGTAAAGAATACGAGAATACATCTTCATTACAATTAATAGAATACATGTAGGCTAATTCAGAGGAGACCTCTGTAGAGGACCACCAAATTGAAGAAAGCTTAAAACTTCCAAAATCAGTATTTCGGCCACCAGCTGCTACCGCGCTGAATCCGCTTGAGTTAGTTGCACCCGGGCTAATACATTCCCACCAAGCTATACTTAACTCTTTTAGTTTACCGCCTGAAACCTGGCTTCCGCCAAGATATTCACAAAGAATATCCCAATCATTTTTTGTAGCCACATGCCATCCTTCCGGCGCTATTTTTTTTGGATTACCGGCACTTATTGCATACCAGTTATAAAATGCTCCATAAGGATCTTTATAGTTTACAATATCATTATTTGGCCAGCAGTAACAAGGAGTAGAACTATTTTGCCAGGCATTGTTTTCTGTTATAAAAGGAATTGAAGTACCATCATTGTATTTTGTGGTTTTTAAATTTTCAACCATCCAAACCTGTGTACCAATTTTTATTGTGTGATATATATTTCCATCTATGTCGGAAACAATTGAATTGGGATAATTATTAACAAACGATTCCTCATTGCCATACGTTACCCCCAGATTGCTTATTGCATATGCTCTGACGTAATATACTGCATTTTCAGTTAAATTGTTTATTGTACTTGTGAAACTGGTAAGTTCGTTTCCTTCATTTGTTTTATTTCCGTAAATGGTAGGATTTGGGCTTGTGCTCCAACAGATACCGTATGATGAAATAATTGAACCGCCATCTGTTTGTACCACCCCTCCACTTTTTGCTATATTGTTATCTATTAAAACAATCGGTCGGGTTATAACTTCAGGAACTTTTAATTCTTTTGTGGTGAATGAAATTTCATTTCCATAGCCTGTACCGAAAGAAGATGTAGCATAGGATCTGAGATAATATTTTGTATCTGGTGCTAAGTTACTTAAACTGCAATAAAAATAATTATTCCCAGCTCCTTCGTTTGTTATATAATCCGATATGGTAGGATTAGGTGAAGTACTCCAGCAAACACCTTTCTGCGTAATGGCATATCCTCCATCACTATTGATAATTCCGCCGCTTGATATGCTTGAGAATGTTATGTTTGAAATATCAATGGTTATTAAAGAAGGTAATTCCGGAATTTTTGTTGAAAATGATCTGTCTTCACCATAAAAAGTTCCGATTGATGTAGTTGCTTTACACCTGAAATGATAGGTGCTGTTGGGTAAAAGATCGGAGAGAACGGCCTGAATGTTTGTATGATTATTACCATTTAGAGTTGGTTTGTCCGGAACTACAGTTTTTCCATACGAAGTATTGGTTCCATACTCAAATTCCAGAGAAATGTTGTGGTTCAGAGGATTAATGGTTGCATTTAAAGTAGCTCCTTCGAGTGTAATATTGGTTGGTTCAGACGTTAATATTTCAACTATTGTTGGAGTTGTAATTTCTACGGTATTCAGGCTATATGTTGGTGAATTACCTTCCATCACATATCCCCTCAGGTAATATTTAGTAGCCTGATTAAGGTTGCTGATTCTCTTATAATATTCGCCAGTTCCATTAAATATCCCGAATGAAATAACACTATCAGTAATATTAGGCGAAGAGTTTACAGAGCTCATGCAAATGCCAAAATCTTCATGATTATCATCACTGAAATCGGTAATTTTTATATTAACTCCTATCGTGTTATAACTAATTAACTGAACAATTTCAACCGAACACTTTGTAATAGTTTTAAAATCCAGTTTTTGACATGAAAAAACTAAAAGGGAAATAAAAAAAAGGAAATAAAACACGTTTTTCATGAGTGATTTTTAAAAGTATTTTATTGTTTTAATTGTTTTTAATTATGGAGTATACATCCATAAATCAGAAAAATTACCAAACATAGAATAATTTCCAAAACCATAAAAGGCCTTCCCATTAACAAATCCACACAGGCTCGTCATTCTAATCTGACCCGGAAAATCATCTATTCTTGTCCATAGGTTTAAATAATAATTATATGAATACAATTGACTTGTGGCCCCAATTGCTGTTAATATTGAACCAAGGCCTGCGATACCATAACCATTTACTGCAAATGAATTAAGAGATTGTGTTTCACTTCCCGGAAAATCAGCCTTACTAATCCAGGTATCATTTTTTTCATCATAGAGCCATAATCCTTTGTATTCCTTATTAGCTTTAATGCCCCCAACCACAAAAGCCCTTTTGTTTAAAATAAAAGATGTGGCAGACATTACTTTACCTCCTGTAAAATCGGATTTTTTCTCCCATAAATTTTTTTCAGGATCATAACAGTATACATCACTAAATTCAACATTATTAACAGTGTTTCCGCCGCCTATATAAGCTTTATTGTTTAAAACAAAACAAAATGCAGATGTTCGGCCCGGCCCCGGAAAGTCAGCCTTTCTTGTCCAGGTGTCATTATCAGGATCATATTCCCATAGTTCCAGGGTTTTTCCAAGGGTGCCAATATCGCCAAGACATACGAATCCTTTTCCATTGATTGAAAAATAACTAGAACCGACTCTTTGGGTTCCCGGGAAATCAGTTAATCTGTTCCAAGTATTTGTTATCACATTATATTTCCATAACTCATTCATATAAGATGCATTCCCTGAGGCAACTGCATTTGTAAAATAAATTTCGTTTTCAATTGCAAATGATTGAATGTAATAAAATCCACCACGCGGATGGTCTGTCAATTTTGTCCAGGTTCCTCCATTGTTAATCGTTTTAAAATGGTATTCTTCGCCGTAAGAAGTTCCTGAATTATTAGTTGCATAAGCCCTGATATAATAAGTCTCTGAGGAATTTAGTCCTGACAATGAAACGTAAAAAATTCCTGATCCAGATCTTTCGGCTATTTTATTGCTCATTATAGTTGGATTTGGTTCCACCCCCCAGCAAACACCTCTTTCAGTAACAGGATAGTCACCCTGTGAAAGAACTTCACCTCCTGAGTTTATATTTGAAAGCCCTGTAATACTCACAGGCATTGTAGTGACTTCTGGTAAAGCATTGATAGATGTAATAAAGGAAACCTCATTACCATAGCCAATTCCAATATTGTTTATCGCATAAGCTCTCACATAATAAGTTGATGATGGATTTAATCCTTCCAGTATTCCGATAAAACTACCATGTCCTTTGCCATAATCTATTTTAAAATCAGAAACAGTTGGATCTGGTGAACTGCTCCAGCAGATACCTCTTTCTAATATTTCAGAGCCTCCGTCGCTAATTATCTGGCATTCGATTTTTACCGAAGTTGTTGTAATTTCGAAGGGAGTATTGGTTAAAGATTCAGGAACACCTGGTGAAGTAGTGGTAAAGGATATGGTATCGCCATATGTTGTGCCGTAAATGCAGGTTGAAATTACCCTAAAATAGTATTTGGTATTCGGCAATAATCCTGTTACTTTATTGGAAACAAAACTTGCATCAATTTCAATTGTATGAGGATTTGCAATTACAGTTTGTCCTAAATCAGGTGTTTCACCATATTGGAACCCAATATTGGTATAAATATTATTTGGCCTGACATGCCCGTTTAATATGGCAGTACATGCGTTTATACTGGTTGCAGGTAAGGTATTTGAAACCGGCAAGGAACCGGTTTTATATTCCTTTATATTAAAGCTGTATACCGGTTTACCGTCATCCATTACAAAAGCCCTGAAATAATAGGTTGAACCAAGTTCAAGATTTTCTATAGTTTTTGTTAATGTTTCAGGATTTAATATTTCACCCATTGTTACTACACTATCAACAATTGATGGTGTTTTATTTTCTTTACTAAAGCAGACTCCATAATTATTATGAATTGAAGGACTTAAATCAATTACGTTAATTTTTACTTTTACACTTGAAAGGCTTTTAAATGTTATCTCCTCAACACTACATTTTGTTACACCTCTAAAATCGAGTTTCTGGCATGAATTTATTATTGTTGTGGCTACAATAACCAGGATTGAAGTAAAAAAATGATTCATTGATTTCATTTTGACAGTATTATGCCTGATTTACATATCGCATTTTCAATCTTTTATGCATCGTACAGAAAATCCATTTCTCTTTCCTAGTGCATTCCTTACAATTCCTCCTGTATCATATGCAAGTATAAAATACCATGCATTGTCGATATCTCTCTCAGTAGTGGACCAAAAATAGGTGTTCTTCATATAACCTCCGGGACTATAAGTTCCATTTACATTTCTATAAGAAGCTGGTAAGGCATTAAAGCCAGACTCATTGGTTGCATTTAAGTTTGGTGCATCCCAAAAATCTGTTCCTTCAGCCTTCATCTTACCGCCTGCAATACTATTTCCTCCAAGATAATTGATTAGAATAGACCACTCCTCATCTGTTGGGACATGCCATCCTTCAGGAGCGATATTTCTGGAATCTGTTATTGCATAATAGTTATAAAATTTTCCAAAGAAATATTCAAAAATGTATTCATTATTATAGAAACAATATGCCCCGTTATCTAAACTTCCCCATTGAGTATCATCTTCTACAAATTCTATAGGATCGCCATTCCGATAATGTTTTACTCTTAAATTTTCCGCCATCCAGGTTTGATTTCCAATCTTAATTATTTGATATTCATTTCCATCAATATCTTTTAAAGTTTCCTTTACTGTTTTAAATTCTTTTATTTCTCCATAACCTGTTCCAAAACTATTTGTGGCATAAGCTCTAAAATGATAGGTTTGTTCAGGTTCCAGATTTGTAAGTAAGCTTAAAAAATCTCCAGATGTTGAGCCATCAGTAGTTTTATTATCATTAATTGTTGGTTCACTATTGATTGTCCAGCAAATTCCACTAACAATAATATCAAAGCCTCCATTACTGAAAATAAATCCACCACATACAGCAACATTGCTTTTTATATCTGTAATGGGGTGGGTTTCAATAATTGGTAATCCATAGTTTTCATTTAAAGTAATAAAATCCCTTGTCTCACCATAAGCTGTTCCAAATGCATTTGTGGCATAAGCTCTTACGTAATAGGTTTGATCAGGTTCTAAGTTTGTCAATAAGCTTATATATTCTCCAATTCCTAAGCTATCGGTAGTTTTATTATCTTTAATGGTTGGTTCGGGATTAGTTGACCAACATATGCCACGCGATGTGATCACAGAACCACCATCGTTGAATATATGTCCACCACATGTAGCGGAATTTGCTACAATATTGGTAATAGGATGTGTTTCAATTAATGGTAGCCCAATTTCAGATTTATCCTTTTGGCAGGAATTTAAAATAATTGCTAAAATAATCGCTTTACAAAGTACGTAGGTTTCAAATTTTGTTATTTTCATAAAATATATTTTAGGATTAAAACTCGAAAATATTTAAATTTTATTAGTTATCCAAATTTACTATACGGTATGTAATTAGAATTATTAATCTAACCTTTCTTAATTATATATAAATGTTTTAAGTATTATATCCCAGGGTAAATAAATCAAAAAAAGATAGTATTCAATTTTGTATTACTAATCCAAACATTTATTATTGTTTACTTGAATTATAATCTGATTAGACTGATAAATATTGATCATACAATATAATTAAAAGGATAAAGAATTTTTATCGAATATTAGATATTTGAGATTTCAATTTTTTATACACCTCACAGAAAATCCATTTTGTTTTTCCAAACTATTTGAAATAATGCTTTCGGTATTATATCCTAAAGTATAATACAAAGCACTGTTAGAAGTTTGTTCACTATTTGTCCAAAAATAGGTGTTTTTAAGAAAAGCCCCAGGGCTATAAGTTCCATAAATATTTCTATAAGAAGCTGGCAAAGCGCTAAATCCACTCTCATTGGTTGCACCAATATTGGGGGTAGTCCAAAGAGTTGTTCCTGATTCTTTCATTTTTCCACCGGCTACAGAATATCCTCCCAGGTAGTTTATTAGTTCATTAAAATCTGCCTCAGTTGGGATATGCCACCCTGATGGGCATATGTTACGGGTATCGTTAACTGCATACCAATTATAAAGACCACCAAATTCGTTTTTGAAAGAATTTGGATCATCATTAAGCCAGCAAAATCCTGAACTGTAGAGCGAACTCCAGTTTCCCGGATCTGAAACCAGTGGAATACTGGTACCATCTTTGAATTTTGTTGTTTTCAGGTTTTCTTTCATCCAGACCTGCGTACCTATTGTTACGATATTGTAAATATTTCCGTCGATATCAGTAACTCCTTCGGAAGAGGTGGTAAATTCCACTATATCCCCATAGGCAATTCCAAAGTTATTAACAGCATAGGCCCTAAAGAAGTACATTGTATTTAAAGTCAATCCTGTTAATTGAACTGAATAATTTCCAATTCCTGTTCCATTAATCAATTTATTATCAGCAATAGTTGGATTTGGATTTGTGCTCCAGCAAATTCCCCTTTCAGTAATTGCTGACCAGCCATCAGAAATAACTTCACCATTGCAGTTAGCAGAAAACTGTGTAACTGATGTGGCTGTTTTTGTAACGACATTAGCCATTCCCGGAGTTGAAGTAGTAAAAGACAATTCTTGTCCATAACTTGTTCCCGATGAATTTGTAGCAAATGCCCTTGTATAGTAAGTTGTACTTTCTGATAATCCTGTTAAGTTGCATTCAAAATTTCCCAAACCGCTTCCTGCGGTTGCGGAGTTATCAGCAATTGTTGGATTATTGATTAAACTCCAGCAAACTCCCCGATTTGTAACATCCGAGTTCTCATCTGAAACAACTTCTCCTTTTACTGAAGCCGAATTTAAAGTAATTGATGAAACAGAAACCGAATTTACAACAGGAAATCCGGGAGTTAATGTAGTAAACGATTTTTCGTCACCATAAACAGTTCCAAAGGAATTTGAGGCAAAAGCCCTGACATAATAAGTAGTTGTTGGATTTAAATCAGACAGGCTACATGTAAAACTTCCCAGGCCACTTCCAAAAATATAAATTGAATTTGAAGTGGTTGGATCCGGTGATGTATTCCAGCAAATACCTTTTGCTGTAAATGGTGATCCTCCATCGTATATTACATTCCCACCGCAAATGGCAGAATTGGCTTTAATAAATGTTGGATCTTTGGTTGTAACCATGGCTGCCTGGGGTAATGTAAATTCTCTGGTATTAAAGCTGTACGAAACGGAATGGTCATCCTCTATAATATATCCCCTGAAATAGTATTTTGTATCAGGGTTCAGGTTTGACAACTGGATAATATATTTTTTAGTTTCTGAAATTTCACTTATTGAAATCAGGCTATCCGATAAAGTAGGCATATTATTGGTTGTACTATAGCATATTCCATAACTTTTGTTCTTATTTTGTTTTAAATCAAAAACATCCAGAATAATATTAATTGTGTTGGAATTTGATAAATAAATTGTATCAATATTACTTTTATTTGCACCGCTGAAATCAAGTTTCTGACAAGATTGAAAGATACTTATACATCCAATCGTAATACAGATGACCATCGGTAAGATGAAATATTTACTTTTCATAATATGGAAAAAGGAATTTTTAAATATTAATAAACAACCAGAATTCGGTCTTCAATACCATCAAATTCAGGGGTTTGCAATCCGCTTATTTTCTTTGAGTTTTCAATAACCTTGTTAGTTACATATCTTTTTAATTCTCCAAAAGTTACCTTATTATCTCCGTTTTCGTCTGCCTTTCCTTGTAATCCGGCACAGAAGTAATACGTAAACAGGCCTGTTTCGGATTCATCATAAGCCAGAGATGTTTCTTCGCCTGTAGATGAATTAACCATAGTAAAAGAATCATTATTAATCCAAGGTTTTTTCTTTTTAATTATAACACCTTTTTGTGCAACAAGGTTCTCTTCTTTTATGGTTGAACTTTTTCTTGAACCACCACTAAAACAGGCATCTATAATTACAGTAACACTTTTAGCCTCCAGTTTGCAAAGGTTTTCGTAAAGTTTGTCTGTATTGTAACCAAATGTTTCCAGGTCTTGTTTTACGCCATCGTAAGGAAATAGATACGTGTTTTCACCAGTTTTATCAGGTATACCATGGCCAGAGAAATAAACAAAAACCTCAGTTTCATTCCTGATAACAGCTTTTTGTAATTCGCCATAATCCGGGCTAAATATCTTATTCATTTTACTTATAGTAACCTCCTCGTTGCTGAACTCAAGTACCTGCTCAATTCCAAGAACTTTTTCAAAATATTCCTTCATGATAGCTGCATCATTATCGGCATAAGGAGCAGGTGCCATATTTTCGTATTTACTTACTCCGAATATCACTGCCACAGAGTTTTTTAGCTTTGATTTGGAAGGGATTACCGATTTAATATTGATTAAATTATTCTTCGCAGCGGTAAATTTCTTTGAGGAGTATTCAAAGCTTGCAACCCTCCTGGAATTATCATCTAAGTTTTCAATTTTTACAATGTTAGTTTGAGGAGGTTTTTGATCAATCATTAATGGCAGATGGAAATTGGTAAGATTTGCATTTGAATTACTGCACTTAAGGTTTAAGAATATACTCAGCGAGTCCTTTAAATTGACCCTTTTATTTGGGCTGAGCGAAAAATAGATTTCTTTTACCTCACCAGGCTTTAAGTTTCCAATTGTGCCGGAATTCTCATCCAGGTATATGTTTTTGTCGGTTGTTATTACATTGAATACGGCATTTTCAGCATTTCCTTCACCGACATTCTGAATAATCAATTTCGCTTTTACCATTTCTCCCGACTGGAGTTTTCCGTCTTCTTCAATGGCGGCAGTCCCAATTCCAGAGTCAAGAATCTCAAGGCCTGAAAATCTGAAAACAGGATTTTTCATACCAATACTCTTTAAAACCAGATAAGCAGGATCCATGTCGTAACCAAATTTTTCGGAAACATTAATCTGAAATTTCATTTCTTCTGTTTTAATGTCTGCCCCAGACTTAATTGACATACTGAGAATGACGGTATCTCCAGGTGCAAGTTTCGGTATACTCTGCACACTTCCAATTAACTTTTTTTCCGGGTCATTGAATTTGGTGACAAACGCTTTGAGATTGTATGCATTTCCTTTTCCCTGGTTGGTTACCTTTATTTGTATTTCTGCTTCTTCATTTGCTTCTAAAAGCCCATTATCATTCGAATCTTTAAACGAAAGCTCTGCAAATAGGTTAGGGGGCAAACCTCTTGTTGAAATAAACTTTATTTGAGAAACAGACGCAAGAACATCTTTCCCATCCTTAATATTTTCAATTTCAATTGGTTTATTCACTTTTGGTTTTTTGGAGTCATGATGAATCCAGAAATAATCAAGCGCCCATATTCCAAGGCTAACCCCAAGACTGGCATAAGATAGGTTTCTGTTTTTTTTAGCCTCGTTCATCAATTCATCCGATTTTGTTTTGTCGGGTTCAGTGGCATAAGCATCAAGTGCACCGGCTGCTTTACCATTAAAGTAAAAAGTACCTGCAATTCCGGAATACCCAATTAAACCCAAATAGAGTTGATTCTTTCCACCAACCTGTTTATGTCCGGATCCAGGGAATAAGGTTGAATAAAAATAGGCTTTCCCCTTATTGGATTTTTGGTATTTTATTGCTTTAATTTTCAGGTAAATATTTTCTTCATCAAAATCTGCATCCTGGTTGATAAACCAGGATATTTTTTTATTATCACCTGGGAAAACTGAATCTACAGCACCTCGGACTGATTTAGCTTTGATTAATTTTCCATTTTGAGTATAGGCTTCAAGTAGAATTGAGTAGAGATCATTAGGCAGGCAGTTCGCAAATCCATAAGTTACTTCAATACATTCGTTTTGGTATTTAAAATCACTAATATATATACTGGGAGAAGTGATTTGGCCAGAAGAATATGTAATGCTTAAAATCAAAATTATAAAAGCACAACTTGTTCTTCTTAATGATATTAAAATTGATTTCTGGAACATAAAATATCATTGTTAGATTAATAAAATAAGGGTTTTCCAAATTAATAGGTTAAAAGTTTTTGATCTATTACAATTCAAATATAATCATTTTAGATATAATTTATACGTTATATACCGATTATAAGTATATCTTTTTTTATAACTTTTTTTATAACTTTTTTTATAACTTTTTTTATAACTTTTTTTGGTTCTACAAAATCGAGATATTTGTATTATAAAGATAATTAAGCTTAAATATTTTAAATACTACTTAATACATAATTAAAAGCATCCAGATAACCTTTGATCACTGTATGAACGTTTACCTCTTCTTTAATTATTTGTATTGATTTTTCTCCAAATCGCCTGATGAGTTCCCGGTTATCAAACAGAATTTTTATTTTTTCAGCCAGATCGACTGCATTGCCATTTTTAAAATAGAATCCATTTTCACCGTCTTTTACAAGACGTAATTCTGTTCCATCGGCAACAGAGCAAATAACAGGTTTTCCAAAAGCCATCGCTTCATTAATGGATAATCCTCCCATCCCGGCAAGTATGTATATGGAAGAGGATAAAAAATACTTCCCTAAATCTTCATTCTTATAAATTCCACCCACAAATTTTACCTTTTTTTCTAAGTTCAATTCCCGGGCCTTCTTCTGTAAATTTTCTTTCTCTTTTCCATTTCCAATGACAATAAGTTCAATATCCGGAAACTCATTTTTTATTTTATCCATAGCTTCAAGGATCAAATCCACACGTTTCCATTTTACAAGACGGCCCACATGAATTAACCTGTAAGGATTTTCGGATAAGATGGGGGGATCATTTTTTATTTTTTCAAAAGCATCAAAAAGTCTGTCGGTATCAGGCGAATTGGTTCCAATGAAAATACTTTCTTTCGGCAAGCCATAAGTGGGCGAAATATCAAAGGCTTTATCAACGTAGTTAACGGATGCATCTATGATATTTGTGTAATAGTATTTACGTGCCCACCTTAGCAGGTAATGTTTGATATAAAAAATAAGGTTTACTTTCGATTTTATTTCCATGTCTTCGTTAAGTCTCCTCGCATAATCACTTTTGTAATAACGGATTGCTTCATGATAAGGAGGAATATCGAATGGGATTTCTTTAATGACAACTTTAATGTTGTTTTTTTTCAAATACTTTCTGAGCTTAAAATCTACCACCAGGTTCAAAACATAAGGCCAAATGGTGACTAAAATATCCGGTTTTTCTTTTTTTATGGTTTCGAGTAAACCAGCAAGGTAATAATTTCCATAAAAAGCTTTTTTCTCTTCAAGGTAAATAATCCTGAAATTTATTCCTTCTTCGGCCTGTTTTACACTGTTTCCAATTGTTTTGGTTCCACCCGAAGGAACAGCTACTACAACTTCTAGATTTTCTGTACTGTTTAACCTGCTTAAAATGAAATTGTTGTAATGAGGCAAACCTCCAAATGTAAAAAGAACTTTCATCTGAACTATAACTTGAATATTTGATTTGCAATAATATCTACAATTCTCTCTGTGGCATTTCCATCCCAGTAAACCGGAATTTCTCCTTTTTTATAGTTTCCAGTCATAATCTGGCGAATGTATTGAAGGATTTTATCTAAATCGAGGGGTAAAAGGGTATTGGTGCCTGCAGTTATTGTTACTGGTCTTTCAGTATTTGGCCGGATAGTAAGGCATGGAACCCCCAGGTAGGTTGACTCTTCCTGAATACCTCCCGAATCAGTAATTACAGCCCTGCTGTATTTTACGAGTTTTAAAAATTCAAAATAGCCCAAAGGATCTACAATATGAATATTTGGGTTACTGAGAATAAAATCAAGGCCAAATTCACTTATTCTTTTGCGGGTACGGGGATGAACCGGAAAAACCACAGGAAGGGTTTCAGCTGATTTTTCAACCAGGCTGATTAATTTTTGTAGTTGCTCTTTAAAATCAACATTTATAGGCCGGTGAAAAGTATACAGAAAGAAATTATTTTTATCAAGACTGAGGTTTTCAATTATCGGGCTTTCTTCAATGCTTGGTAAAGAATGTACCAATGTATCAATCATCGTATTGCCGACAAGAAAAATACTGTTTTTGTCTGCATTTTCCTTTAAAAGGTTGTTTACACCTGATTGCTCGGTTACAAAATAATAATCTGAGATGCTGTCAACCAAAACACGGTTGTTTTCTTCGGGCATGGTTTTGTCAAAGCTTCTGAGTCCACTTTCCAAATGGGCGAGGGGAATGCCGAGGTAGCGAGCTACGAAACCACATGCAAAGGTTGAATTTACATCTCCTGGAACAATCACCAGGTCGGGCTTATATTCTTTCATAAATTTTTCTGCCCCGGCCATAATTTGCCCTATTATTTCTATCTGTGATCCTTCTTTAATGTTTAAAAATAAGTCAGGCTGCCGTAAGCCAAGTTGCTCAAAAAAAATACTGTTCATGTTGTAATCGTAATGCTGACCAGTATGTAATAACTTATATTCTATTAATTTATGTTGCTTTAAAAGCCTGTCGAATTGGGTTATTTTAATGAGATTGGGGCGTGTGCCTACGCAAATCAGGATTTTTTTCACTTTGAAATTTGATTAAATATTAGACTTTAAATCCAATACAATTCTTAAATGTATTGTGTTAATTCAAAAAAAAAACAGATTTTTGTACCGTTGTTTCAGGGCAGCAAAGATATAACTATTTTGAACATTTAAATTGACTTGAATTGAAAAAAATACTCTGGAAAATTCTTCATTTTCTGCGACTTGCGGCGTTCATTCAGCTATCGTATAAAGGTATACTTGATGAACTAGGTTGGTTAAAATCATTTTATAAAAAACAGTCTATTGACAGGGATGGGAATCCGATTCCCTGGTGCACATACTCATTTATTTATTTTATTTCTGGAAAGTTAAATAAAACGATGAATGTATTTGAATTTGGCTCCGGAAATTCAACTATTTGGTATGCTTCAAGGGTAAATTCAATCATTGCTGTTGAACACAACAAAAACTGGATTAATCTGATACAACCAAAATTACCTGCAAATGCAAAATTGGTTTTTAAAGAGTTGGAATATGATGGTCAATATTGTAGAACATCAGGTAATGATGGAATAAAATATGATATTATCATCATAGATGGGCGAGATAGAAATAATTGCGTAATAAATTCAATTCATAACCTAAAAGATAATGGTGTTATTATATTGGATAACTCACAACGTAAAACTTATCAGATAAGCTTTGAATTTTTAGTTGAAAAAAATTTCAAGTTTATTGATTTCTATGGGCTATGTCCTGGTGTTGCACAATTAAGCCGAACAACGGTTTTTTATAGAGAAGCAAATTGTCTGAATATTTAATATCAGGGATTATAGATTGTAATTCCTTTCTTAGTAAGAATATCCATTTGTAAAAATAGTTTTTTAGAATCTAAAGTAAAGTATTTAACACCTTTGTGCTTAAAATCAAAACCAATTTTAGATTCTATATATTTTTTGATATATTTTGTTATTTTTCTTCTTCCTGGATTTGGATGAGGAACAAGCGTTTTTACAAAAAGTTTATTCCCCTCGTAATCAATTGATAAACCTTCATAAATTTCGTCAACATATGTTTTAACTGGGAAATCCTTACCATATTTATCTTCAATACAATGCACAAAAGAAAGACATTGCCCTGTATTTAGGCCTAATCCAATAATAATCGCATCATAATCTACAATTTTATAATATGGGCTATGATTACCAAATGGATAAATTGATTTATGATGATTTTTAGTTAACTCTTTTGCTTTATGTCCAATTGCAACAACAGAATGAGTAGGATGTAAGCTACGATAACTATTTTTGTGTCTCCTTGCCATATCAGGTAAAAGGCCCATAACTGTTGGAGATCTTTTTACATTAAAAATTCCTCCCGATTTAAGATATTCTTGTGCCCGTATATTTATATGTGTACATGGAAAAAGTACTGTACCATTCTCTCCAATTTCATCTAAAATGATAGAAAGTATCTTCTCTTGTGGGAAAGATAGAGATAAGTTATTTATACTACTGTGTATAAACACAACAGAACCTTTTGTTACTTTTAATTTCTCATTTAATAATTTTCTGAATGCACTTTCATTTAGTCTTGGAAGTACAAATTTCCTAATTTTTCTATATATAAATTTTATTTTGAAGTGGATTTTTTTTGGCAAAATAGTTTTAGAAATCTGATTGAGAAACATGTTAAATTTTTTTTAAAAAAGCAGTATACATTATCGGAATTCTATTTTTCCTTGCAATTTCAATGTCTACGTTTTCTGTTATTATAATTTTATCTTCAATAATTGCAAATAAATCTTTAAAAAGTTCTTTTATTTCATTCTCATTTTTAAACAAAAATATATGATCAATAGCAGGAGAATTAATAGGAACAGATATAAATAAAAGTCCCTGTTTGTAAAGTAATATATGAATATGTTTGATTAGTCTTTTTGGGTCTTCCACATGTTCCAAAACCTCTCCTAGTGTAATAAAATTGTAAAATTGAAACCTTCTAAATTCAAATATATCACCACATAAATAATTTACATTATTGTTTTCAATAAAGGATTTAGCAATTTCGATTGATGATGAACTGATATCAATCAAATCAAACCTGGAATCAGGAAATAATTTTATTGCTTCAGATAAATATAACCCATGGCCGCCACCAATTTCAAGGAAGTTAATTATTTTATCATCTTTTATTTTTTTTAATCCTTTTGAAAAAAAAATGAATGTATCAAGATGTTGTTTCCAAATGAACTGAGAAATCAAGAGTCCTATCATATGATATTGCATTACTTGAGGATTATTGTAAACTTTTTGATTTACATCAGCAAATGATTGATTTGAATATTTATTTGTTTTTAAAAATATGAATTGTTCCTTTAACATATCATTTACCATTTTCAGATAACTGTCTACCGCAAAATCAATGTTTTTGTTTAATTTATTTAATACTAATAAAACTTTTCTCAGAAAAAGTTCTGAGTTTTCTTTAATTTCAGAATCCATAGCCTCGATATTGGCTAAAATTTTTTTACCATGACCTGGATTCTTCTTATATATTTTAGAAGCAATTAAATCAATCAAAAATTTCATTATCTAGACTTTAATTTTGTTATATAAGATAGAATTTCATTAAAAGATTTTAAATTTTGGATTTCTTCATATTCAAAATTGCAGTCAAACTCTTCTTCCAACGCAGTAAGGAAATTTATAAACCTTAGAGAATCATAATTCTCAATATCGGTAAGCAAAATATTATTTTTAATTTTTGACTTTTCAATTTCAAATACTGCCGCAATAATGTTTTTAATTCTTTCTTCCATATTCGATTTTTATATAATTAATTTTTGATTTTGTATATTTTTTGAGATCTAGAAAATATTTTTTTATATCTTTCGTTTCTTCCAAAATTGAAAATCCACAATTTTCATAAAATAATCTTACCTGTTCATTTTTATTAGTTTGCAAATAAGTTGAATATAATTTTTCAAAATTCCTATTAGAAACAAGATTAACAATAAAATCAATAATCTTGTATTCAATGTTGCGTCCAATAATTCTGCAGCTCATTAAAAATGTATCAATAACAGCAAATTTGTCTTCTATGTAATTAAGAATTACTAAGCCTGTAATACCATTATCCCCATATTTATCCGATACATTTATTGAAATAATATCATATTTAGAATCTTTTATCATATTAATTATTTCATTTTCGGTGTACCTAATTGTTGTAAGGTTAAATTGATTTGTTTTTTGTGTCATTTGAGCAATTCTTGCAACATTTGGTATTGAGTTAATTTCAATATTTAATAAAATATTTAAAGATTCCAGATATTGATCAATATCTGTAAACTTATGCTTTTCACTTTCTCTTTTTGATTGTTCGATATAAATACTACTTCTTCTTTTGTCTTCTTCAGTTTTATTAAATGTATAAAACAATAATTTTAATTGTTTAAACATTTCAGGATATAAAAAAATGTTTTCAGGAACTTGATAAACTGTTACCTGTGGTAATTCTTTTTTAACAAGGTTAACTTCAAATGATGAATCATCTACAAAAACGAAACTGTCCAATCCAAGATTTAGTTCTGATGCTATTTCTTTAATGTTGGAAACTTTATCATTCCAGTTTATTTTTTTTATTACTATATCATTATTCCTGATTATCATATCAGGATGTCTGTCAATGACTTCAACAATATCTTTTTCATTATTTTTACTACATAAACATAATAATATACCTTGATTTTTAAGTTCTATAGCATAGGATTGAATTTCAGCATATATGCAACCAATTTTGTTGTAACCAGAGAGATTAATTCCATCAATACCATCTTCACCAATTATTCCTTTCCATAAAGTATTATCGCAATCAAGAATTAAAACTTTTTTAGATTTACCCTGTATTGTTCTTACGATTTTAGATATAGTACCTGCATATGATTTTAAAAATTCAATACTGTAAGGCATATTATTTATATAAAAATTCTGCCAATGAATTGAATTACTTAGAGATATTTCAAGAAAAACCTCTTTTAAGTCAAATAATATGAAATTTTCAGGAGCGATAGATTTTAAAAATTCATTTAATTTTAAAGAAATTACATCAAGACTTTTATTTTTGAAAAAAATACATTGAAATTCGTTAAATATAACAAGTGGCTTTTGTTTAAGAGAATTTACAACGTAATTAATCTCTGATTTTGTCTTTTGAATAAGTTCAGCAATATATTCATCTGTATTTAATAGAACTTTGTAATAGAAACCATTAACTAGATTGAATACTTCCCAAAAAACCAAAACTAAATTAAAATCACCTTTATTATTACTATCTTGAATAATATTATCATAATTACCAATTTGAACAACCGCATAAATTCCAATTTTTCGGAGTGAATATTCCAGAATTTCTTTTATTTGCGATACAACACAATTCGTAAGAACCAAGATTTTATATGGGTTTGAACCATCTAAACTTTTCCCAAGTTCATTGTTTTTTTGCAATATTTGGTGGAATTTGAGCTCAATCATAAATATCGGTTTCTAGAATTTCAATCAAACCTACATTACTAACATTATAAAAAGATACTCTTCTGTTTTGAAAAAGAATAGCAGGCTTAGGTGGGCTTATGCATAGAATTTTATTATTATTTTTTAATAGATCAATTGCTTTTTTCAAATCTGTAGTTTGATAACATTGATGGTAAATTTGTGTATCTTTTCCTTTAAGTATAGAATAAACGGGTGATTTTTCATTTATTGGGCTTACAAGCTCTATATTTGGAAAATTTACCGCTTTGCAAAAAACTAAATTTACATTTTGAATTGAATCTATTACTATTTCAGAACAATTATATCCTAAAGTTTTATAAAATACAATAGATTTTTCAAATGATCTGACGGCAATTGCTAGATGATGAAATTTTATAAAATTATTATTTAGACTCATTGTGGATTTAAAATATTTTTGTTCTTAAAAGAAAATTTTTCGTCATAAATATTCCTGTAAGTAGAAAATTCAATTATTTCATTATATTCAGATTTTATTAAATCAATAAAATCTGACATAAGTTTTTGCTGATGGACACCAAAAGCTTTTGGATGTGAATTTGAACAAAGCAATATTTCGCTTTCACTTCTATATTTATTAATTGAAAAATCAATTATTTTTTTAAGAATCTTTATATCTGTCGTATAATTGTCAAAACTTAAAACCAATGGAGAAAAATAAGCATTTTTAATTTTGTCTACAAAATTATCATTCTTAAAACTAAATCCTTTACCTGTGTGGTTATAAGCTATTTTTTTATAGTATTCTTTATTTCTAATTTTTTTTGTCATTCGAATAATTCTTTCAAAATAACTTATGGGCATAGTAGAAACTGGAATTTCAAGTAATCCAAAATTACTTTTATTTTCTAAATCGCCTTCTAGATTTACTATCCAATTTGAAAAATTCGCTGTTTTTCTGTAATCTTCATTTCTTAAGTCACTTTTACTATATAGCCCTTTGACAACTGAGCTATCAATTCTCAATCCATTATCATACAATGCTTTGAATATTCTATCAATTTCTGGTTTTATATTGTAACCACCTCCTCTGTAAGCAATACATTTGTAATTATCGTGAATTTTTAAGCATAAATCAGTCAGAAGTATCGTTGAATCTTTAATTATTGATTCAATACTTAATTCGTTTGTGAAATCTTTAAAATCACTTAATTTAAATTTTCTTGATGGAATAAATTGATTTCCTTTAAATTCTGATAAGAGCCAATGTGGATGAATATGAAGTTGGACATCATGACCAGAATTTAATGCTCTTTCAATTTGGTTTCTAAACGGAGAAATATATTCTTCAATATTCCAGTGGCTAAACATTTTAAAGCTCAAAATATCGACAAATAGAACAATTGGCACCTCTTTTTTTTTTGCAATTTGAAAAAGTATTTCTGATGGTTCAAACAATCCTTTAGAATAGGATAGACAACCACCTAAAGGGAGTTCGTAATCAAATGACATAATCATTTTTATTCTTTTCATAATTTCTTGTTTAATATAAATTTTAGATATAAATAGTAAGCAAGAATATTAAATTTTTTCTTTTATAAAATGAAACAAAATTCTAATCATATTAAAATTTCTTAAAAATTTAGTATAAAAGATTCATTTATTTTCTTAAATTCTATGAATATCGTCTTAAAAAGTCATGTAACTCCTATTTGCAAAAAATAAAATATATAAAAATATTTTAGAGAAAAATATCAAAATGGAAATTAAAGAATTTTTCTTGAGTTTTTGTAACACTGATTTAATTTATTTTCAGATACATTTTGATCCTCTACAATATCTAATAAGTATTATCATATAATTAAAGAATAAAAGTAGCATAGGGTTATTAAAATTTAATTTAACAAATTCATTTATTTGAAAATATAAGATCTAATAAACATTGCATTGATTTTATATCAATATTATTAAAGATATTTAGGGAATTACTAATTCTAATAAGAAACCATAATTATATTAATTTAAGACTGGTTATCAAACATATTTTCTATATAAGCAGATTAATATGTTATAATTATTTTTTGTCCTAAATCGTTGAAAATAAAGTTATTTTCTAAGATTTAGAATTTATATTTTCCTTAACTAAAAATCCTTTTTAAAGTTTTTTTCAACTTTAGATTTAATTCATCTGATATTTTAAAAATTGTAATCAATATTAAAAAGAAAAATGTAATAAATAGACTTCTTATTGTAATATCAAGGTAAAGATTATTAAGTTGGGGCAATAAATCAGAAACAAAATAAACCAAAATGCCAATTGCTGTAAGATAAACAAATTTTATATGGTAAGGATATATCTTGTATCTCAACTTAATATAAGCCAATCGGATAATTGCAAAAATAATATAACTCACTGCCGCGGCAATTGCAATGCCTGTAACCTGGAAGAGGGGTATAAAAATAAGGTTGGTAACCACCATCAGTGCAAGCCGAATAACAGCCATCCACGTAAAAACCTTATAATCGGGCGAACTGGCAATAATCTGGTTCGAGGCTCCGCTTGCCATTTCAATGGTATAAGCAAGTCCTAACCAAAAAATTACATACTTGCCGCTTAAATATTCAGGGGGTAGAATCCTGAATATATTGTCTATATTTCCCCAAAGCCCTATAAATACTAAAAGTGCGATGATGTATTGATTCAAACATGTATTTTTAAAGATTTTGGCAATTTCTTCTTTGTCATTTCTTTTCCAGGCTTCAGCAATCACCGCCGATGCAATTTTAAGCAACGCCCTTGAAGGTACAGTGATTAGTGATGCAAAAATAAAAACTGTGGTATAAATTCCGGTGGCTTCAAGACTAATCATGGAACTGGCCATGGCCCTGTCAATTTGCAAATTGGCGCTGCCAACCAGACTGGTTAATATCCCAAATAAACCAACACTAAACATTGACCTGGAGAGATCTTTTGAAATGAAATCAAGTTTTGGGGATATTACCCATTCGCCTTCTGCAATTATAAAAATTATCATGATAATACCGGGTACTGCAAGGGCAACTACATAGGCAACGGTGAAACATTTAAAACTGATAAACTGAAAAAGCAATAATAACAGGGCTATTAAAATCAATATTCTTTGAAGTACCTCCTTAAGAATAATTCCCCTTACAGTTTTATAAAGCACAGTGTAATAAGTATCCAGGATAAAAAATACAAGGGTAAATACGATTAAAGGTATCAGATAATCAATGTATTCAACAAAAAGAGGTGCGTTAATAATGTTCTGGGCGACAATAATAGGTTTTAAAAGAAAATATGCCAATACCGACAGCGTACTGCCAATTACCATAACCCAGAAAACCAGGAAAAAGAAATGGTTATGACGATTTTTATAATCTCTGAAATAGGAAAAGTTCCTGATAATCACGCTTGTGAATCCGAGTGTTGCAAATTGCGCAAAAACAGTTGAGTAGGAAACAAGCGTATTTAAAAGTCCAATCTGTTCAGGGTTTAGAATTTTTGGAAATAAAAGAGCCGTGGTCACAAAACCAATAAATACACCTGCATAAAGCGATGCACTGCCCTGTAAACCTTGTTTGCGGATGATCCCCAAATCTTTGAAATTTTAGGCACAAAGGTAAAATTATCTTCCAAATGGTTTAAAAAAAACTGAATTTATTAAAAGAACAGGTTTTTTTCAAAAAATTCAGCCCAGGCAAGTTCATCAATTTCAACAGGTTTTAACCCAAAAAAACCGATTCATTTGGTAAGATTTTTAACGCGCTGGCTTGTTTGGCAGATGCAATCTTTACGAGACTTCTTGTAAAATACTTTTAACTTTCGATAGGAATATGTATATTAGTGCCCAAATTCATTTTATGGGCAAATCTTCAAAAATGGTTTCAAAAAGTCAGCTTACCGGCTCGTATCTTTCAGTTACAATAAGCATAGCTTTGGTAATCTTTATGTTTGGACTTATTTTGTTGATGTTGGTAAATGCACGCAGGTTATCTGATTTTGCAAAAGAAAATATTACGATTTCGGTTTTTCTTGCTACCGATGAAAATGAAATGGATGTTAAAAGGCTTCAAAAACAGCTCGATGCTTCAGATTATGTGAAAGAAACCATTTATGTTCCTAAGGAAGAAGCCGCAAGGCAGTTGAGAGATGAACTAGGCGAAGATTTTGTGGGTTTTCTAGGCTTTAATCCTTTGCTTTCGTCAATAGATGTGAAACTGAATGCCAATTATGCAAATAACGATAGCATAGCCATCATAAAATCACAACTTTCAAAAAATAAACTGGTGAAAGAAATTTATTACCAGAAATCACAGGTTGAACTGGTAAACGAGAATGTTAAGAATATAAGCCTTGTATTGTTGGTTTTTGGCATTTTGTTCCTGGTTATATCCGTGGCACTTATCAACAATACCATCCGACTGGCTTTTTATTCAAAAAGGTTTATAATCAATACCATGCAACTGGTTGGTGCCACACCTGCATTCATTCGCAAGCCATTTATTCTTAAAATTTCATATTTCGGGGCCTTAGGTGCATTGTTCGCGATTTTTTTTATCATCATTACCATTTATTTTGTACAGTCGGCCCTGGCTGGAATTATTGTAATAGAAGACAAGCTTTTTATATTTTCGCTAATGCTTGTTTTGGGCGTATGTTTATCTGCGGTTTCCACTTATTTTGCAGTGAACAGGTTTCTCCGGTTAAATTCCAATCAATTGTATTTTTAGTAAAAAAACGCATTTTAAAAATTTAACGAATTGGCTTTTTTCTAAACAGATTCGTGCAAGGAAATCAGCTTCAAATTTATTAAGTGTTTATGCAGCGTTTTAAAAACCATCTCGTCATATAAAAAAACTAAACTCTTAAAAATATGAAAAATTCAGTAAAACGCATGCCTTTCTTAATTGCCATCTTAATTTTCCCACTTATAGTCATTTCTCAGAAAGAAGTGACAAAATCGTTTGCATCCAAAGAAATATTTAGTATTTCAACAGTAAGCGGAAATTGTAAAATCGAAAAATCATCCGACAATAAGATAAATGTTAAATTAATTTACACTTATGATGACGATTGTTTTAAGTACAGTTTTGAAGAATCAACCGGGAGGTTAAATGTGAAAGAAGAATTTGAAGGCAGTTGCAAGGGGTATTCGAACTGGATTATTGGTGTTCCGGTAAATACAGAAATTGAATTTAATACTGCTTCGGGGGACATTGAAATTGCTGAAGTTCAAAAAGGGGTTTCCGGAAATACTGCTTCCGGTAATATTAAGATGAAAAATCTTTCGGGAAAGTTGGACCTCAATACAGCCAGTGGTGATGTTGTACTTGTTAAAATGGAAGGAGATCTGAAAATGAATTCCGCAAGTGGAAATGTCAAAATTGAGTCGTTAACAGGAAAAGCCTCCATTGTAACCGCTTCGGGAGATATAGATTTAAAAAATTCAACAGGCGACATAGATATTAATGTAGCCAGTGGCAATGTTCAAATTCAATCTGCCCAATCTAAACTTAAGTTTAACAGCGCTTCAGGCAATATTTCGGTTACTGAATGGAAAGGCGAAATTCAAGGCAATACCGCCAGTGGTAATATTGAATCAGACAGGATTGAAATAACAGGTAAAAGCAGTATCAACACAGCCTCTGGTGATGTATCGTTCGATTTGGCAAAGCCTTTGACAGACGATTTGAAATTAACAACCGCATCGGGAAATGCAACCATAGACTATAATGGCGGCGAAATAACAGGATTTTTTGAATTTACAGCCAGGGTTGACAAAGGCGAAATTATTTCACCCTTTAAGTTTGATAAAGAAGAAATTATTGAACTAGATGGGAAAAAATACGATAAAAAGTCATTTACCAAAGGGTCATCAAATCCGAAAATTATAATAAAAACTTCAAGCGGAGATATTAAACTTGTGAAATAAATTAAAGTAAACATGAATTAAAAAGTCGGCACATCTATGTTGTTGCCGGCTTTTTTTATGATGTTAATCCTATGAATTCGAAGTTAATGGATTCCATGCTATTATGCAAGATAGAGTTGTATTACAGACAATTATGGCAATTAAAATATTTATTTATAAACAAGATCCGATTCTTTTAGATGAAATTGAACAGATATTGACAGGTCTTTTTAAATTTGTTTTTTGATTTCAGACCCAACAAATAAATAATCGTTTATGTTTTATTTTGCAGATGCAGTAATCGACAAACTAATAGTACACCAGGTAGGAAGCAGGCACGAAAATGAAAATCTCTTTATAACAAAAAAGGAACTCGATGCCGACGAAGAATTGTATAATATTTTAAAGGTTTATTTTCTTTCAAATTTCAAAGATCCGGTATTTTACCAGTTCAATTTAGAAGAAGGGGAAAACATTCTTTATAATCTTTCATCGGGAATTTTTGAATCGAAAGAAGATTTTGTTGAATTGTCGCAGAAAATTGCGCAACACCTTTTTGAACAGAGTTTGTATCCCAGAATTAAAACCGGCGAATTGTACATTGCCATTATTAATAAATGCATTATTGAAGATGAAATGACCACGGCGCTTGGTATTTTCAAATCCGAAACCAAAGAAAATTTTCTGAAAGTAAAACAGCAGTCAGATTCATTTGATATCCGGAGTGAAATAGGTGTTAATATTAATAAACTGGATAAAGGCTGCCTGATTTTTAATACCGAAAAGGAAAAAGGCTATAAAGTATGTATGGTCGATTTATCAGGCAAATCGAAAGATGCCAGTTATTGGAAAGAAGAATTTTTGAGAATCAGCCAGCGCAACGATGATTTTTACCAGACACAGAACTATATGCAAATGTTTAAAGGTTTTGTAAGTGAAGTTTTTAATGAAAGAAATGGGGTTGAAAGAGCCGATCAGATAGATATGTTAAACAGGACAGCCGGCTATTTTGAAGAAAAAGAGGAATTTGACAGCCACGAATTTGAAAATAAAATTATTGAAAACCAAGATGTTATCAGTGCTTTTCATGAGTTTAAAGATAGGTACACCGAAGATAGAGATTTGGAAATGAAAGACAAATTTGGAATTTCAGCAACTGCTTATAAAAAGGGGAAATCACAATTTAAAAGTGTTTTAAAACTCGATAAAAACTTTCATATCTATATTCATGGCGACAGAAGCAGGATTGTGAAAGGGTTTGATCCAAAAACAGGTTTACATTTTTACCAGGTTTTTTATGAGCTGGAAAACTGAAAATATCAATTTAAATTGGGTTTAATAAATTCAAAATTTGATAAAACTGATAAAAGAATTAATTTAGCTTGTTGAATTAAAGAGGAGATTAAAAAAGTATAGATTTATATAATCCTGAAATATAAACATTTAAGATAAAAAAGGAAAAGTAATTCCGGGACTTCATAAACATAAGGTTCAAAATTCCGATAATAATAAATCATAAGCTTAAAAAGCAAGGCAATGAAAAAAAACAAATTGATGAAGTATTTGATTATAGCCGTAGTGGTTTTAATCATTTTTGCTGTAGTTGGAAAAAAGGCAGGATGGTTTGGAAAAGCACAAATCCTGCAGGTTGCAACTGAAAATGCACAAAAAAGAACAATTGTAGAATTAATAACAGCAAACGGTAAAATTGAACCACAGGTTGAAATCAAAATCAGTTCAGAAGTTTCGGGCGAAATAGTTCAATTATATGTTAAAGAAGGGCAGGAAGTAAAAGCGGGAGATCTACTGGTTAAAATAAATCCCGAAATTTACCTTGCGGGTATTGAGCGGATGGAAGCCAGCCTGAATACATCAAAAGCAAATCTTGCCAATTCTAAAGCCAGGCTGGCACAGGCCGAATCGTCTTTTAAAGCTGAAGAGCTTTCGTACAACCGCAATAAAAAACTTTGGCAGGATAAAGCAATTTCGGATGCAGAATACGAAACCGCACTTTCGAAATATGAAATGGCAAAAGCAGATGTAGAAGCAGCCAGAGAAAGTGTGAATTCTGCAAAATTCAATGTTTCAAGCGCTGAAGCATCCCTGCGCGAATCAAAGGAAAATCTTTCAAAAACAACAATTTATTCGCCAATGGACGGCACCGTGTCAATGCTTAATGTTGAAGTAGGTGAGAGGGTGCTTGGTACCATCCAAATGGCAGGTACTGAATTGATGCGAATTGCAAATCTCGACAGGATGGAAGTGGTGGTTGACGTAAACGAGAACGATATTGTTAAAGTGGAAAACTTTGATACAGCTGTTATTGAAGTAGATGCCTACCTGGGTAAAAAATTTAAGGGCGTGGTAACTGAAATGGCAAATTCAGCTACTGTTTCCGGTACTGGTACTGATGAGGTGACCAATTTTGAAGTCAAAATTCTAATCCTTAAAGACTCTTACAAAGATTTAATTCCATCAGATAAAAAGGTGTATTACCCTTTCAGACCCGGAATGTCGGCTACTGCTGATATTCAAACCAATACAAAATACAATGTACTTTCTGTGCCTATACAGGCTATAACTACAAGGAACGATTCAACAGGAGTGGCAGTTGAAAAGAAAGACGAAATGGCAAACCAGGATCCGGATGAAAATACTGATCAAAACCAGGATGAACAGAAAAAGAAAGAGGATAAAGAAAAGAAAGAATCCAAAGCAGTTGAGGTGGTTTTTCTTTTCCAAAAAGGAAAAGCCATTATGAAAGAAGTGAAAACCGGCATACAGGATGACAACTACATTGAAATTCTTTCGGGAATTACTGACAGTGCTGAAGTTATTACTTCACCATATAGTGTAATCTCCAAAAAGCTTAAAAATGATGTGGCTGTTGAAAAAGTAGATAAAGATAAGCTGTTTAAAGGAGAAAAAGAGAAATAAAAAACTGTTTTCAGTTGCCTTATCATTTTTAAATAAAGCAAGCTTAAGCTGGGGCGCTGACCATGTTTTAGTTCAGCATTTAATTATCAGATTGTTTTAAAACTTTAATTATTAACACCCTGATTTAAAAAGGTTTAACAAGTATTCCCGAATCAACAACCATCTATCTTTGGCATTTGTAGGGAAATATTCCAACATTTTACCAAAATAAACAGAGAAAGAAAGTATTTATTTTGTACCCGATCTTTAGGTTGAGATTCATCATTTCGGCTATATTAATCGTCCTTATAACTGGATAATGCTGATTTTATGATAATTTGCCGGAAAAGAAGCATTGTTGATAACTTCCGAAAAAAAGCAGTTTAAATGAGCTTTCAATTGAAAAATCTACTTAATTTTATTGCTTTTTAATTCCTTAATCCTGAATAAGTTTTAACAGATCAGCTTCCAAAAATTTTTTCCGAAATAAATTAAGCATTATCATGAATCAAAAACAATATTATTTTTGCAAAGCTCATTTTAAAATGAATGATGAACGCGTAACTCAAGATTAAATACAAACCTCTATGCTCAAACCTGATTATATTTTTGAAACCAGTTGGGAAATTGGAAATAAGGTAGGAGGTATCCATACCGTAATTTCTACAAAAGCACTAACCCTGAAGGAATCTTATGGCGATAAACTCATACTGGTAGGTCCTGATTTATGGCGCGACAGGGGCATTAATCCTGAATTTATTGAGGACCAAACCCTTTTTGCAAATTGGAAATCAGTTGCGGCCAAAGAAGGTCTTAAAGTGAAAACCGGAAGGTGGAAAATTCCAGGCAACCCAATAGTTATACTAATTGATTTTACCCCATTTATTGCTAAAAAAAATGAAATTTTCAGTGAATTCTGGGAGATTTATAAACTTGATTCAATTACAGGGCAATGGGATTATATTGAACCTGCAGTATTTGGTTATGCAGCCGGAATGCTGATAGAGAATTTCTGCAGTTTTTATCTTTCGTTTAAAGATGTAGCCCTGGCTCATTTTCACGAATGGATGACAGGAACCGGAATACTATATTTAAGAAATTATGCGCCTCATATCTCAACTGTCTTTACTACACATGCCACTGTAGTGGGTCGTTCAATTGCCGGAAATGGATTTCCTTTATACAAAAATCTACATTTATATGATGGTGATGTAAAAGCCCGCGATTTTAATGTAGTAGCCAAACAATCGCTGGAGAAGCTGGCTGCAGCCCAGGCAGATTGCTTTACAACTGTTAGTGAAATTACTGCAATGGAATGTAAACAGTTGCTTGAGCGCGAAGTGGATGTCATCACACCAAACGGATTTGAGGACGATTTTGTTCCGATTGAAGAAAATTTTGAACAAAAAAGAACCCTGGCGCGTGAAAGATTAATAAAAGTTGCTGAATCGCTTTTTAGCTATAAACTGCCTGAAAAAATTAAATTTCTGGGAACCAGCGGGAGGTATGAATTTTCAAATAAAGGGATAGATGTTTTTATAGATGCACTTGGAAAAGTAAATGCTCAAAAAGATTCTGGTTGCGAGATTATTGCATTTTTACTTGTACCGGCGAATAATTATGGACCCCGGAAAGATTTATTGCAAAGCCTTTCAGAAGACAGGTTTACAGATGCCGGAACGAACAACATACTTACCCATTATTTGCATGATGCTGATTATGACCAGATATTACAGCGGATTAAAAGGAATAATCTTACAAACAGTCCAACTGATAAGGTAAAAGTAATATTTGTACCTGTTTATCTTGACGGGCAGGATGGAATTTTTAACCTGAATTACTGGGATATGCTTATTGGGCTGGATATGACTATATTCCCTTCGTATTATGAACCCTGGGGATACACACCGCTTGAAAGTCTTGCCTTTTATGTACCTACTATTACAACTTCACTTTCAGGATTCGGGCGTTGGATACTTAATGATGAAAAAGTAGTAAAAAACTGTATAAAAGTAGTTGACAGGAACGATGACAATTATGAACAGGTTGTAGATGAAATAGTTGAAACAATTCTTCAATGTGGGGTCAAAACCGAAGAGCAATTTCAGGAGGTACGCAAACATGCACATGAATTATCCCGTATTGCCCTCTGGAAAAACTTCATACAAAATTATTATAAGGCATTTGATGTAGCCCTTGAAAAAAGTAAGGAACATAGGGAGGAAATTAACAGGCCTCTTCCCAAAGAGTCATCAGTTCAGATTGATACCTATAAAAGTAACAAGCCAGTTTGGCGAAGTCTTGATGTGAAGCCAAATCCTACAAGCACTTTCCCGCAACTGGAAGAATTGGCAAAAAACCTTTGGTGGTCGTGGAACCACGATGCCATAAACTTGTTCAGGTATATTGACGAAGATACCTGGGAAAAGACTGATGCTGATCCACTGGCACTATTAAACCAGGTTTCGTATGAAAGAATTCTGGAACTTGAAAAAAACAAGACTTTTATTGAATTTTACAATAAAGTGCTTGATAAGTTCAGGGCATATATGAACCAGAAACAATTGCAGCAAAAAGGAATTGCCTATTTCAGTATGGAATTTGGAATTTGTAATTGCCTCAGAATTTATTCAGGTGGATTGGGAATTCTGGCCGGCGATTACCTGAAACAGGCATCAGATTCGAATGTTGACATGGTTGGGGTAGGTATTTTGTACAAATATGGCTACTTTAGTCAGGGACTTTCAATACAGGGAGAACAGCAGGCCAATTACCATGAACAAATTCTATCAAATTTACCTGCTACTTTGTTAAGAGACCATGAGGGAAAACCTATATTTGTTGAAGTTGCTTTTCCGGGACGGGTTCTGAAAATTCAGGTTTGGCTGGTAAATGTTGGCCGGATTAAACTTTACCTGCTCGACACAAACCGTAAAGATAATAGTGCGGAGGACAGGTCGCTGACAGATAAACTTTACGGTGGCGACCACAACTACAGGCTTCAGCAGGAAATAATTCTCGGTATTGGCGGCATAAGAATGCTCGAAAGGCTTGGTATTCATAAAGATGTTTATCATATGAACGAAGGCCATGCTGCATTAGCCGGAATTGAAAGGATTAACACCCTGATGAAAAATGAAAACCTGATGTTTTCGGAATGCTTTGAAATTGTGAAATCATCAAGCCTGTTTACAACGCATACACCAGTACCTGCAGGTCATGATGCCTTTAGCCAAGATTTAATAATGTCGTACATGGGACATTATCCCGAACGACTAAAAATCAGCTGGGAAGAGTTTATGGATTTAGGCAGATCGAGGCCAGGAAAACGCGAAGAACACTTTTCGATGAGCAACCTCGCAGCCAATCTATCGCAGGAAATTAATGCAGTGAGTAAACTCCATGGCGAAGTTACAAAAGACATGTTTAACAACCTGTGGGAGGGTTATTTTGTTGAAGAATCTCCCATCGGTTATGTTACAAACGGGGTTCATTTATCGAGCTGGGCCTCAGAAAACTGGCTAAAACTTTATGTTAATACATTGGGGCAGGAGATATTTTCAAGGCAATCGAATGAAGAAGCCTGGGCAGGAATTTATAATATTGATAACAGAATTATCTGGGAAAACCGGAATCTTGAAAGAAACAGATTATATTCTTATCTAAAGACATATCTTACTTCAAAATACATTCAATTATACCGCAGTCCCAAAGATATTTCCATAATACAAGAAGCTTTATCGGATGATTGCCTCACAATTGGTTTTGCAAGACGATTTGCCACTTATAAACGCGGGCACCTTTTATTTACAGATCTTGAAAGGCTAAAGCACCTTGTAAACCACCCTGAAAGACCAATCAGGTTCATATTTGCCGGAAAAGCACATCCAAACGACGGAGCTGGTCAGGGAATAATAAGGCAGATTGTTGAAATTTCAAAGCGTCCGGAGTTTATCGGAAAAATAATATTTGTAGAGGATTACGATATTGAACTGGCCAAGAAACTGGTTGCAGGGGTTGATATTTGGCTTAATACACCAACAAGGCCACTTGAAGCCTCAGGTACAAGCGGTATGAAAGCTGTAATGAACGGGGTGATGAATTTTAGCGTACTTGACGGCTGGTGGTGCGAAGGTTACCGCGAAAATGCAGGCTGGGCCCTGGATGAAAAAAACACCTATGAAAATTCAGCCTACCAGGATGAGTTGGATGTGGAAACTATTTACAACAAGCTTGAATTTGAGATAGCGCCCATGTTTTATGAGCGGAATAATCAGAACATCCCTGTAAAATGGGTTGAAATGGTGAAAAACTGTATTGTACAGATTGCCCCGCATTTTACTATGAAACGGATGCTTGACGATTATTACGAAAGATTTTACAATCGATTGTTTGTAAGAAGTGATCAAATGCGGGCCGACGATTTTGCAATGGCAAAAGAAATTGCAGATTGGAAAAGGAAGATACTTTACAGTTGGGAAAATATTAAGGTTGAATCGGTACGTTTTTCAGATGCACTTAAAACACAATTGGAATTAGGCCAGGAATACCAGGGAGAAATTATATTGGATTTGAACGGGTTGTCGCATTTGAGAATGGGGCTTGAAATAGTAATTGCTTCAATTTCAGCTCAAAATGTAGAACTGGTAAGCATAGTTCCAATGAACCTTGTATCAGAAACGGATGGAAAACTGGTGTACAAACTTAAATTTAAACCACCCAAAGCCGGAAATTTCAGCTATGGCATCAGGCTATTCCCAACGCATGAAAAATTGGTTTACCGCCACGATTTTGCTTATGTTAAGTGGATATAGAAATCAGGTACCAGGGAAATCTTTCTTATCTAAACAAGTAGCGGGAAACATGTAGACAATAATATTTAGATTTAGTTTTATAAAAAACCTCGGAGAAATTCTACCGAGGTTTTTTTATTTATTATTTTTTCGAAACCACCTGTTGAAATTTAGCATTTAGCTCGTTCAGCAGGGCATCCTGTTTATTCATATCAAGAAGCTGTAATAATTGCTGTGCCATTTGCAGGTTATATTCCTTTTCGTTATCTGTCCTTTTTTCAAATTTCGATGGAAGGGTCAGATAAAATTCAAGATTTTCGATTGTTTTATTGGCCAGAATTTTCACCATTTCATTTGCCTTAATGGTTTCACCGGCTTTGTAATAGGCATCGGCCATAAATACATTAAAATAGTTGTAAGGAACTCTGTTGTCGGGCATTAGTTCAAGACACCTGTCAAGTACTTTAATAGCAGAATCTTTCTTGCCTTCTTCAATTAATTTCACAGCAAGTCGGGTAAAAGTATTTTTAACATTGGCAAGCATCCTGATATTATTTTCATCGAGGTAGACTTTTGGGTTATTAATGCCGCCCCATTTGAACTTATTCATGAGGTTATCGTAAAGAATTCCTGTATTGACATGGCCGAGTTCAAAACTCTGGCTTTTAGTACTTATTGGCACCAGGCGATAGGCAAATCCCTCGAGCTGGAAAAATTCCTGCAGGTTATAATAACTATCACTTCCAACGGTAACAGCAAAATAAACCGGACGGTTCCAGTTATTATTTGCTACCAGGTCAAGCACCATTAATTGATTTTTATAGATGTAATTACCGGCAATTTTCCATTCAATTTTGGGTAAAATGAGTTTGGCATCTTCGGGTTGCACTACTTTTTTCTTAAGCACATCAGCCGAATCCGCTTTTACAAATACTCTGGTAACCGGAACAAAGTTTTCAAAATTCCCGTCCTGGGTTTGAACCATGGCGCGTTTGTCGTCGGAGGCAACGAATTGAATAACATCCTTTAAATCAGCAGCTTCTTTGGTTCGTTCCTGTACAAATACAAATTCTCTCTTCCCGGTTTTATACTGTTCATAATTCAATGAAAATGGGGTTGGTTCGGCCTGATAAGCCTTACGTTTATGCTGATCAATATACCAGAAAGTACTCAGGTAACTCAGGTTTATCACCCTAACATCTGTTCTTATTCCTTCCACTTCCTGGGCATACCATAAAGGGAAAGTATCATTATCGCCATTTGTGAAAAGAATGGCATTAGGTTCGCAAGAATTAAGATAATTGCTCGCAAAATCCACAGCAGTGTATCTTCCGCTCCGGTCGTGATCGTTCCAGTTTTCACTGGCCAGAAGAACTGGAACTGCAAAAAGGCTAATAATTCCAGCAATCGAAGCGCCTATAACAGGAGAAATATATTTCTTTAAAAACTCATAAATCATCAACACGCCAAAGCCTATCCAAATAGCAAATGCATAAAATGAACCTGCGTAAGCGTAATCCCTTTCGCGCGGCTGGTATGGGGGTTGATTAAGGTAAATTACAATAGCAAGACCTGTAAAGAAAAAGAACAGCATAACTACCCAGAAAGCTTGTTTACCGGGATTACCCTTGCCGTACATATATAGAACACCTAAAATTCCTAGCAATAAAGGTAATAAGTAATATCTGTTTCTTCCCGGGTTGTTTTTCAGATCAGATGGCAATTTCTCCTGCGGGCCAAGGCGCCAGTTATCCAAGAAAGGAATTCCGCTAATCCAGTTTCCATGGTTTATTTCGCCATTTCCCTGTATATCATTTTGCCTTCCCGCAAAATTCCACATAAAATACCTCAGATACATGTGTCCTACCTGGTATTTAAAGAAAAATGCAAGGTTTTCGCCAAAAGTAGGTATTTGCTTTTCGTTTTTAATTCCGGTCCATTGCATATAACCCTCGGGATGGTTAGGGGAAGTTGAGTTGCTGTACATCCTCGGGAAAATAGTTTTATAATTATCGTCGAACTTGTATTCTGTTTTATAATCAACAAGGTTATACCTGCCATTTTCGGGAAGATAAACAGGATCTTCTTTAATATAATCAAGCAAAGGGGCATTAAAATATTGTCCATATAACAATGGCCTGCTTCCGTACTGGTCCCTGTTCAGGTAAGATAAAAGACTGAATACATTATCGGGTTGGTTTTGGTTCATGGGTATGTTCGTTGAAGAACGGATGATAATTGAAGCATACGAAGAATAACCGATAAGAATCACGGTAACCATTGTAAGGGCTGTATTAAGGACAATTTTTGATTTTTTCATGGAATAATAAATGCCAAAAGCCAATCCTCCGAATAAAAGAACAAGGTAAAATAAGGTACCCGAATTATAAGGCAAACCAAATCCGTTTACAAACAAAAGTTCGAATTTGGCAGCCAGGTTAACAGCCCCGGGAATGATTATATACATAATTGAACCCAGTATACCAATTGCAGAAAGTGATGCAAGAATGATCCCTTTTTTGGATACAGTATATTTTTTAAAATAATAAACAAATACAATGGCAGGTATAGCAAGCAGGTTAAGCAAATGAACACCGATAGATACGCCCATCAGGTAAGCAATAAGTATTAGCCATCTGTTTGCATGTTTTTGGTCGGCTATATTTTCCCATTTCAAAATTGCCCAAAAAACTATAGCAGTAAAAAAGGACGACATGGCATAAACTTCGCCTTCAACTGCCGAAAACCAGAATGTATCTGAATAGGTATAAGCCAGTGCACCAACAACACCACTTCCAATTACAGCAATCAGGTTGCCGGTTTGTTGGGTTTCTTTTTGACCAACAAGGTTGCGGGCAATATGTGTAATGGTCCAAAACAAAAACATGATGGTAAATCCGCTGGCCAAAGCAGACATGGAGTTTATCATTTTAGCTACCTGAGTGGCATCGGAAGCAAATAGGGAAAAAAACCTGGCAAGAATCAGAAAGAATGGTGCTCCGGGGGGGTGTCCAACTTCAAGTTTATACGAAGCAGAAATAAACTCACCACAATCCCAGAAACTGGCAGTAGGTTCGATAGTTAACAGGTAAGTAGCCGAGGCTATTATAAAAATAACCCAGCCGGTTACACGGTTTACAACCTTAAATCTGTTTGCAGAATAATCAATTTCGGAAAGAGAGGGCATGTTACCCGGTTTGCTTTTAGCTATCATTCTATTGAAGTTTAATTTGAGGGCGAAAATAAAAAATTAGCATCGAACAAAAAAATAATACACTCGGATGTTTTATTTAAAGCATTTTAATTCAGAAAGATAAGGCAAATTTTATGTTTAAATGTTAAAAAAAACAAAGGGATAATATCTACAGAAATAAATTAGAATGAAGGATTAATTTTGGGTAAAAAGCAAATACTTTTTGTTTAACCAATAAATTTTAGAATATGAAAACAATAAAAGTAAATGAAATCAGAAATGGAAATTTAATCAGGAAGATAAAGGATTATATTTCATTCGAATATTCAGGCTTTATTATTAAAAAAGTTTACAGGGTTTGCCAGAAAAAGGAAATTACTTACGATGTAAACATAGTAAAAGGAGCCGAAACACATATTCTTATCTTCGATAAATATGGTTCATTTTTAGAAGAAACTGCACCAAAGATTAACAGAATGATGAAACTTGTAGGCGCTCCTTCAGGAGATGGGATAAGGTACCATTTTATTATATAAATCTTAAATAGTGTTAAAGTCGGAACCTGTTTAAAATCTACAGAAATAAAATAGAATTCAGGTATAAATTTACTTTATAAAACAAACACAAAACAAAACAGACAAACAAATTAATTAACAATTTAAAAATTAAAACTATGACAAAAAAAGTAAAAGTTTCAATTATGATGATGGCAATGCTATTCGTAACAGGTTTTTTAGCTTTGGCACAATCTAAAACCCCTATAAATGTTAAAGATTTGCAAAAAGGAATAACAGATTACATTGCTAAGGATTATGCAGGTTATACCATAAAAAATGCATTCAAAGTGGATAAAAACAAAGTTATTACTTATGATGTAAATGTGATAAAAGGAGCAGAAACCATAATGCTTCAATTCGACAATACCGGAAAATTCTTAAAGGCAGAACAAGTCAAATCCACTGCTAAATCAGGAACAACAAAATCAACTTCTTCAACAAAGACAAATAAAACACCACAAACTAAATAATCAAACAAACACATCCTTCCAAAGGCCGGTCTAAAAGTCCGGCCTTTGGTATTTATTAAAAAGAAGTTTTTAATTTTAAGTGATTAATTACTATTGTTTAACTTGCACATTAATTAATATTTAACCTTGAAAAATGAAAATTCTAATTATTGAAGATGAAAAAGAAATTGCCGAATCTATTTCACATTATCTGAGCAATGAAAAATATATTTGTGAAAAAGCAGGCAGTTTTATGGAAGCATCTGAGAAAATTGAAATCTATGATTACGATTGCCTGATTGTGGACATTATTCTGCCCGATGGAAATGGACTTGATATTATCAAAAACCTGAAAAAGAACAAACCTTCCACGGGAATTATTGTGGTTTCGGCCCGTAACTCTTTGAATGACAAGATTATTGGTCTTGATTTAGGGGCAGATGATTATCTTACCAAACCTTTCCATTTATCAGAACTAAATTCGAGATTAAAATCCGTAATAAGACGGAGAAGTTTTGAAGGAAAAAACGAACTTTTATTTGATAAATTACGGATTGTACCTGATGATAATCTAGTTTATGTTAATAACAATGCCCTTGTGCTGACAAAAAAAGAATACGATTTGATTTTATTTCTGGTAACAAATAAAAACAGGGTGGTAACAAAAGAATCCATTGCCGAACATTTATGGGGTGACGATATTGACCTGGTGGATTCTTATGATTTTCTTTATAATCATATCAAAAACCTACGAAAAAAAATAATTGACGCCGGGGGTGATGATTACATCGAAACCATTTACAAAATGGGATACAGGTTTGGATTAAAAAATTAAAAAAATGAAATTAATTACCAGAACATCAGTTTATTACATTGGTTTTTCAATCATTGGATTTATTATAGGCGGTTACATTTTTTATCATCTTATTCATTCAATTGTAAACAGCCATACTACAGAAGATTTAATTACTGAAAAAGAATTAATAGAAGATCAGATTGCCGGAACAGAAAATGTACCTGATTTTACTCCTTTTTTCGGACACCAGGTGATAGTAACGTTTTATGATAAACCAGTTCAACCTGTTTTTTGGCTAAACGATACTACCATTACAGATATAACATCGGGCGAAGAAATAGAATACCGGTATTTGTTTTCTTCTGAGAATTATAAGGGAAAGTTCTATTCGCTTGAAATATTTAAACCCCTTGTAAATTCAAAACAACTCATTGGAGACATAATTTTTGTGATGTTAATTATGTTTATTTTTATTTTGCTTTCTCTCATCCTTATAAATTACCTTATCTCCAGGCGAACATGGTCAGCATTTTACGATACATTGAAAAAACTAAAAGAATTTGATATTAACGCGGGCAACAGCCTTGTATTAAAGAGCAGTAATATTAGTGAATTCAGGCAACTTAATAAGGTGATTCATCAAATGTCGGAAAAAATTTTTAGCAACTATATTTATTTAAAAGAGTTTACCGAAAATACTTCACACGAAATTCAGACGCCACTTGCAATAATTAAATCAAAGCTTGAACTTTTAATACAGGATAAAAATCTTAATAATGGCCAGCTGGAGACGATTCAACCAATTTATGCGGCAGCTGACAAGTTGTCGAAATTAAATTCGCATCTTGCAATGCTGTCGAAAATTGAAAACAATCAATTCTCAGAGCTTGCCAAAGTAAGTTTAAATCATATTATAGATCAGGCTTTAATACACTTCGAAGATTTAATATTAATAAAAGAACTAAGGATTGAAAAGATATATGAAGAAGATGTTGAACAGATTATTAACCCTTTTCTTGCAGAAATCCTGGTATCGAACCTTATTTCCAACTCAATAAAGCACAACTTTACGGGCGGATTTGTTGAAATTAGACTGAATAAAAAAGAATTAAAAATTTCAAATTCCGGCGCACCTATTAATGTTGAAACCGACACTTTATTCAGGCGTTTTAAGAAAGCCAATCCAAATTCGGAATCTTTAGGCCTTGGGCTTTCAATTGTTCAAAAAATTGCACTTCAAAACCATCTGGAGATTTTGTATTATTCCGAAAAGGAACTTCACGTGTTAACGCTAAGATTAAAAGAAAATCAATAAAAGCAGTAAATTTGGTTTGAAAATTTTCGCAGCTAATTATTCGTTGGGAACAGTATCCATATTGTCGTCAATTGCAATAACCCTGGTAACTTCAGGAACAGCACGCTGAATGGTCCTTTCCACCCCAAGTTTCAGCGTTTGAATATTCATGGAACAATTGCCACACGCACCTAATAGTTTTATCATAACCTCATTGTTTTCGTTGATATTAATAAACGAAATATCTCCGCCATCGGTTTGTAAATAAGGTCTGATTTCGTCAAGGGCGTTTAAAATCCTGCTTACTATCTCGTTGTCATTTCTTTTTGTCATTGTTTTCACTTTTAATGCTGTAAATTAATTATGAACCTTAATCAATGTCCGGGATGTTTAGCATTAGGATCAATTTCAACTTTACGGGTAGGCGCTAGATTGGCGTTTCTTTCCTGAACAAGTTGGGCAACATTTTCGCCTAATTGTCTGAAAGCATGTCCAAGTATACTTTCTTCCAAAGCAGAAGGTATTCCATTATCGCCATTTGCACGAATTGATTCTACAATTGGGATATGTCCTAAAAATGGGATATTTAATTCTGCAGCCAGGTTTTTGCATCCGTCTTTTCCAAAAATATAATATTTTTTATCGGGTAGCTCATCGGGTGTAAACCATGCCATGTTTTCGATTAAACCCAACACCGGCACATTTATTTTTTCCTGTCTGAACATTCCAATTCCTTTACGGGCATCGGCCAAAGCAACCGCCTGTGGTGTACTTACAATAATGGCGCCGGTTACAGGGATAGTTTGTACCAGGGTCAAATGAATATCGCTTGTTCCGGGTGGCAAGTCAATAACAAGATAGTCAAGGTCTCCCCATGCCGAATCTGTGATAAGCTGTTTTAAGGCGCTGGTAGCCATTGGTCCCCTCCAAACAAGGGCATCATCAGGATTTACAAAAAATCCGATGGAAAGCATTTTAACGTCAAATTTTTCAACCGGAACAATCATGTCAACCCCGTTAATCTTTTGCATTCCGGGTTTTTTATCTTCCACACCAAACATCTTAGGTATTGAAGGGCCATAAACATCAGCATCAATAAGGCCAACCTTAGATCCAAGTTTGGCCAGCGCTATGGCAAGATTTGTTGAAATGGTTGATTTTCCTACACCGCCTTTTCCTGAGGCTACAGCAATAATGTTTTTAACACCCGGCAAAATTTCTTCCTGGGTTTCATCAATTCGTCCCACGGTTACTTTCGATGTCATGGTAACCACTATTTCAGCCTTATCACCCAGGCTATCACTAATAGCTTTGATACATGCTTTTTCGATAGACTTTTTAAATGGATTGTTGAAAGTTGGAAGATAAACAGAAAAACTAATGCGGTTGCCACTTATCTCAATGCCTTCAACCATGTTCATGCTAACTATATCCCCGGGTCCGTCAGGGTATTTTACTTTTTGTAAAGCAGTTAAAACCTGTTCTTTTGTAAATGCCATTCTGTTAAAGATTGTTCTTAAAGATATTATTCAAGCTGAAAATGTAAAGTATTCTTACCTTAAAAATTTTTCTGATATCCTTTGCATGATAGCCAGAATTTATCAAATAAAAAAGTTCTTATTTTTATTTAATTTAAATAAAGACACAAATATAAATATTTTTCCAAAAGGAAAAACCTGATTTACAAAGTGGCTATATGCTAATAATTGTAATAAAGATAAAATAGCAGGTAAGTCGCGGAAATGAAAAAAATATTGATTCTTCTTTTCAGCCTATTCTCTAATAATTTTTATTTCACCTTTCACACCAAGCTGAATTATTGATGAAGGAGAAAATTCAATATTTTCTTCGCGCCTGTAATTGACTACATAATCAACTTTTTTAATAATTTCATTGTCAACCTGGCTGAATTTTGCGGCAAATGGTTGGCCCGAAATATTGGCAGAAGTGGATACAATTGGTTTTTTAAATCGTTGAACAAGTTTTTTGGTAAAAGGCTCTGAACTTACCCTGATTCCTATAGTTCCATCTGAACCGATCAGGTTTTTTGCCAGGTTTTTTGCTCCGGAATAGATAATGGTTAATGGTTTGGTGGTAAATTCAATTAAATCCCACGCAATTTCAGGCATTGTGTCAATATAAGAAGGAATCCTGTTGGCATCATCTACCAAAACAAGCATGCTTTTGTTGTCTTCTCTTTCCTTTATTTCGAAAATCCGTTTTACTGCCTTTTCGTTTGTGGCATCGCAACCAATTCCCCAAATGGTATCGGTAGGATATAAAATTACCCCGCCGTTTTTTAATATTTCAAGGGTATTTTTTATTTCTTCTTCCACTATGTATTAGATTAAATTGAAAATCATCTGGTTATCAACAGCAAATCTTTAATTTCAATGGTATATCCACATTTAAAATGCTTTTCCGGGCAGGCTTTTTTACCATGGAGCCCGCATGGTTTACAGGACAAAGAAACCCTTGTTTCAACAATCCTGGATTTATCAGATAAAGGACCAAAACCAAATCCGGGAGATGTAGAACAAAAAATAGCTGTAACAGCTGTATTCATTGCCGAAGCGAGGTGAAGCGGGGCCGAATCGTTGGTATAGTTCATTAAAGCGTTTTTCATTAAGGCTGCTGATTCAAGAAAACTTAATTTCCCGGCCAGGTTTTCCAGATTTTCACGTTCCGATTGTTTTGCAATACCATCACAAAATTCAAAGTCGGCAGGGCCACCCAAAAGATATATTTTAATTTCAGGATTACAGGCCTCAATAAATTCGATCCATTTTTCAAACGGAAATTGCTTTGTGAACCAAACGGATGCAGGTGAAATGCAAATATAAGGTTGAGATTTATAGGGATTCACTTTTTCAAAATCGGCAACAGACGGATAGAGTTTTGGCCGTGCTGGTTCACTATCAGTTAAGTGCGATATAAGTTTATGATTTCGGGCAATTTCGTGGCTTTGGTTGTTTATAGAATGTTCAGCAGAAAAATCGAAAAGAAAAGAAAACGGATTTTTTGAAAATCCGATTTTTACTTTTGCCTTTGAAAAAGAAGTAAATATTCCGGTTGACGCAAATCTTTGAAGATTAACAATATAGTCGTATTTTCCTTTACGTACCTCACATAAAATACGGAATAGGTTTTTAAATTTGTCATTTTTTTTATCCCATACAATAATCTGATTTATAAAGGGATGGTTTAAAAATAAAGACTCATTCCCTTTTCTTACCATAAAATCAATTATAGCTTCGGGATAAAACTGGTGAATTTTTTCAGGCAAGGATGTTGCAAGAATGGCATCACCAATAAATGCGGTTTGTAAGATTAAAAATTTCTGAACCGGCATTAGAAAACAATTTATAACCAAAAACTAAACAGCCACATTATATTCCCTTAGTGCATCGTTGAGCGATGTTTTTAGGTTGGTGGAAGGCTTCCGTTTTCCTATAATAAGCGCGGCAGGCACATTATATTCGCCGGCAGGGAATTTTTTTACAATACTTCCTGGAATCACCACTGAACGTTCAGGAACTTTTCCTTTATATTCAACAGGTTCGGAGCCTGAAACATCAATAATTTTAGTGGATCCGGTTATAACTACATTTGCTCCGAGAACTGCTTCTTTTTCAACATGCACCCCTTCTACAATAATGCACCTTGATCCAATAAAACAATTATCTTCAATAATTACCGGGGCCGCCTGAACAGGCTCGAGAACTCCGCCAATGCCCACGCCACCACTTAAATGAACATTTTTACCAATCTGTGCGCAAGAACCCACTGTGGCCCATGTATCAACCATTGTTCCTTCGTCCACATAAGCCCCTATATTTACATACGATGGCATTAGAATTACACCTTTTGAAATGTAGGCACCGTACCTTGCCACTGCATGCGGAACCACCCTGATGCCCAATTCTTTGTACCCTGTTTTTAATTTCATTTTATCGTGAAATTGCAATATTCCGGCTTCTGAAACTTCCATTTTTTGAATTGGAAAATACAGAATAACGGCTTTTTTTATCCATTCATTTACAATCCATCCATTTTCGCAGGGATTTGCAACCCTTAATTGGCCTTTGTCAATTAAATCAATACAAGCCCGAATAGCATCCTGTGTTTGTTCATTTTCTAAAAGTTGGCGGTTGTCCCATGCCATTTCAATCAATTTCTTGTATTTTTCTATCATATCAGGATAATTTTTTCTGGGCAAAAATAGTGGTTGGTGGTGAAAGAATCAAATATGGTTCGTGGGGCTTAGATTTTTAGATCTTACGGATTTTTTTTCTGGCATCGGGGGCTTTCCTCTGTTTTAGTTGATTTTCAATAACTACAAGCATGGTTTTATCTTTGTATAAAAACTGAGTATTTATTTGACCTTTTACCGTTATTTTGTCATTTTTAAGGGGTAGCCAGTTGTTTGTAATCACAAGTATATTGCCGGTTCTGCCCTGAATGGTGAAACTTTTAAGGTCTTTTAAATTAAGTGAACTAACTACTCTGCCTTTTACTTTAATAGTTTTACCTTCAAATTTCTGGGGTGCTTTTTTAATTTTGGCAATAGAAGTTGCACAACCCAAACTAAGGGAAAAAAGAGTATAAAGAACTGTTAGATAGATAGTTATATTAAATTTCATAAAATCAGTTTACCTCAGTTATTCAAAGGTAACTTAATTTGATGAAAACAGTTATTATAATTTATAAAATGACATTTTTTTTGTTTGGAATATAAAAAAAAATCCATCCCATACATATTATAATTCAATTCTGATTTTTTTAAATTGACCAGTTATAAAATCCGGACTACCCTTTATAAGATAAAAATAGCATTTTACAAAGTTTTAGGTAATTGGTCTTGCAACAGAAATATGCTTGGTTTATTTTTGACGCATAAACAATTTTAATCCTCAAAGGTGCGTTAAAGCTTAGTTTCATTACTTCCTTCATCAGCCCTCTTTGTGTTCTAAGGCTGCACCTTTGAAGGATTAAAATCTTCTAAAATCTTTGATTTTCATAAATTAATCGATAATTACAAACAGCATTGTTCTCAAAAAAAAAGCCCCAATCAAAAGGGGCTTTTAAATTTTTGGCAAAATTGGATTACCATTTATATATCCAAAAAGTTAAATCGTTATGTTCAGTTCTGAGTTTTTTAATTGCAACCCTGGCTTCATCTTCTTTAACATATGAATTAATAGCTACCCTGTTGTATCCGTTTTCTTTCGGAAGGATTATCGGTGAATATCCTTTTGTTTTAAAATAGGCATTCAGGTTTTGTGCATTGCTGTATTTTTTAAAACTACCAACAACAATATAAAAGCGCGATTCGTGATTTTTAGTAGTTTCCTTTACATTAACATTTTCCTTTTTTACTTCTTTTTTGGTATTATCCTTAGGGGTTTCTTTTTTTACTTCTTTTTTTGTATTATCCTTATTTTCACTTACTACCGGAGGATCGATCTGAATTTCATCCGAAGGATCAACAAAAACCATATCATTTTTCTTTGAAGTATCAGCTGTACCAAAACTCTGATCTGTTCCGTCAGCAACAAATTCTTCATATGAAGCATAATTCTGTGAAGTGTCTATGGTTGCATCTACTATTTGATTGTCCTTGTCGGCAAGGGCTTCTTTTTTTTCTTCTTTTTTACCGCACGAAATAACAATTAGCGCGATAAGAACCATTGTAATTAGACTTAGTTGTTTCATCTGCTTGCTTTTTAATTTTCAATTTACCTGCAATTAGTTACTGGTTTTTTAAACCCTTTGAAATATTCAAACTAACTTGATTTTCCATCAGAATGAATATGTTTATTCAATTCGTTTGAACTATCCCTAAATTCGAACGATAAAAGTAATAAATATTAAATTAATAGCCAAGAATTCTGTACATTTTTCTATTTAAATTTTAATTCTGGCTGTATGCTAATCGTTGCAAACATATAAAAATATTAAACTAAAGTATTGATATGCTGTAATATAGGTAGATGTTATGAAAAAATTTCCTGTTTACCCGGGCGTATTAAAATTTGAGGTAATCATGTCTGTTTTAAGAAAGATTATCAATCCAAAAAAGCCAGACAGTATTAAATTTTTTATTTACATGTTTACAAGAAGACATTTTTCAGGATTTATCTTAAACTTTATTTAAAGATTTAATATCGGTATAGTGAAAATCAAAATCGATTTCAAAACAATCAACAAATTTCTTTTTCATGGCCTCTTTTAATTTTACAGGATCTTCGCAATAGAAAATAAATGCCCCGCCACCACCGGCGCCTGCAATTTTACCACCAATCATCCCATTTTTTTTTGCAAAATCATACATTTTTTCAAGGTGTTGATTTGAAGACGCAGAAGCCAGTTGTTTTTGAGCATCAAAATTCTGTTCCATTATTTTTGCGCATTTAAGGTAATCTTTGTTTTCAAGACACTGCGCAAACTGAAGCCCGTACGATGCAATTTTTTCAAGGGCCAGGCTTCCCGATGGCGTTTTATGGTTTTTATAAACTTCTTCTACCGCCGATTGGGCATTGCGCGAAATGCCCGTGTGTAACAACAATAAATTCTTCCTGAATCCGTCCAGTGTTTCGTGCGGGATATTAAATTCCAGCGGTTTGGCATAATCGGTTCCAAATTCAAAACAATTAAACCCTCCATAAACAATTGAATACTGATCCTGACGGCCAATGGCCCAATTTAGTTCGGTATTTTCAAGATTAAATAAATCTTCCCCAATCTGGCTTAACGTTCTTGAATCAGAATTATAGGTTTTAGCACTGAGCATTTCTAAAAGTTTTACAGCCGTAGAGGTGCTTAACCCGCTTCCCCTGGGATATCCGGAAAAATTGAACTGGCCGTTTTTAAACTCAATTAACGGACTTATGGCAACATTCGATACATAGCCTTTTTTCCCACCCATAATAAAAGGCACATCTGTCCAGCCACCAGCAAAATCCATCCTTAATGGCGCCCGATATTTAAAATTTATTTTATCAATAATTCTTGTGGTTGAAGTTGGTTCAAGTTCGCGGGGGACAATTCTGGAAACAAACTCCAGGCTTGTTCCCAAGGAATTACAAAGCTTTTGTTTCTGATCAATGGCAGAATCATCGTCATTTAAAACAAAAATATCTGGTCGCAGCCCGGATATTACATCTTTAAAGTCAATTTTGCCTTCAGAAATTTCATTATCATTTAAAATGGCATAGTCAACCTCCTGGAGGGCAGCCACAAGATAAAGCCGGTTGTTTTCCGGATTTACAGGTCTGCTGGGTCCTTTTAAGATTGAAATTACTGAATCGCGGCCTACACCAACAACCAAAATATCACCCTTTTCTTTACACTGACTAAAAAAAACAGCATGGCCCGATTGAAGGATATCGTAACAACCAGTGCAAAATACTATTTTTTTATCGCGATAAATTTGACGAATTGTTTTTAACTGGTTATATTTTAGAACTTTAGCCTTTATTTTGTCAAACATGGTATACTGAAAATTGAGTGTGTGGCCAAATTAAAAATAATATTGCTATTTTCAACTTTTTAGTATGTATTTCGGAAATGCAACTCGTTAAGAAAATAACAAACTTTTTTAAAGCCTTTTGCTTAATGGTAAAAGCTTTTTTTAAAATGTTTGATGAAGTGTACCTGAAGAACAACAATAGGGTTAATGAATTCCACAAAACTATGAAAGACGGTGAGCAGGCTGAACCAGAAAAGAAACTGTTGGAGAGGATGAAATCGTATATGATTCAGAGCGCTGTTACCAACTTGTGGTTCTGCACGTTACATGGTAAAAAAGCAACATTTGCTGAAATGAAAAATGCCATTCTGCTTGGCGCAATAACTCCGGTGCTCGACGATTTGGTTGATGAATACAGGTTAAATTCAAACGAAGTTTGGGATGCAATTACCGGAAATTCAAATAAATTACCTCAGAAATATGATGCTGCAAAATTCATGTATAATACTTTAAACCAAAATAGTGACAACAGTTATAAACCATTTTTGTCGAATGCGCTTCAATCACAAGATTTAAGCCTGCTTCAGCTTAAAAATGAAAAACTTGGAATTGATTCACTTTATAAAATAACATTGAAAAAAGGCGGTCAATGGACTTTGCTTTATCGTTCTATTCTTGCAAATAAGCTAATAAAACCGGAAATAGAAGTGGTATTGCAACTAGGTGGTTTACTTCAAATTACAAACGATGCGTTTGATGTGTATAAGGATTTTAAAAACGGGCAGCAGACCATTTTCACTAATGCAAAAGATATTAAGCAGATTTACGATCATTTTAAAAATGATTGTATAAATTTCTCAACCAACTTTTTGAAAATGGACTATCGTCGAAAAAATAAGTTTTTGGCGTTGGCCATGATTTTTACAATTTTATCAAGAGCAATGGTTTGCCAGTTACAATTAATTAAATGTCAGGTAAAAACGGGAAATAGCTTTGAATTGGAAAAATACAACAGAAGCGAATTAATTTGCGATATGGAAAAACCAATTAATAATTTGAGAAGTTTTTGGTTATCGATAAAATTTCTAGTCAAAATTATTTAACACGGAATTCTTTATTAGTAAAGTAACCAGTTTAAAGCCGCATGCCTTGTAGCAAAAACCTGATGTTCATAGCCATCTATTTGGCCTTCCCAGTTAACCAGCATTGATAAAGCAGTTTCAACAGGTTTTGTTTGAATTACTGCCGTTTTTACCGATTTATAGGGTTTAATTTGTTTTTTCAGCTCCATTACAACCACTCTTAAATCATTATGGCTTATTTTATAGACCGATTCCCTTGCATCGGTCAGGATTTTTAATTCACGTGGAAGATCATTGCTAATTCTGATTTTTTCGCCGTAATCAATTAATTCTTTTAAACTTATATCGCCCGTAAATTCTACTTCGAGAATTTTTAACTCCTTGTTAAATTTGATATTTATCATAGGACATTTCTAATTCTTCAAAGATAGCGAAATTTAATATTTCTGTATCCTATTTTTCATTAAACTATAAATACTTGTTAATAAAGACTTTATGTATTTCTATTGGTCAAATAAATTAATAATTTGTCAGAATCCCTTTACAATAGTGAAAATTGGTTTTAAATGGTTAAGCAATGATGAATAACTTATATAGAGAACAATAAAAAGGAAATTGAATGGCTCAGGGGCTCCAGTTTTTTTTAATTCCGGTGTAAACTTCGTTTATCATTTTTATTTGTTCTTCAAAATGCCCTGCTTCACATTCAATATTGATGTAACTTATCTTATTTTTACCGCAATAAACGCTTAATGAACCATCGTCATGCACCATTGTATTGTTTTGTAACACAACATTATATCCATTCGACTTAAAATAATTGAATTTTAATTCTTCAGTAACATAATAAAAATCATCGGCATCTTTGGCAGGATTTATAAAGATTTTCTCCGCATCTTTTCCTGATTCATTTATTAAATGTACCGAGTATCCAAGGTTTGTATTGTTATGCACGGCTATGAGCAAAGCCGACTTTTTAAATAAATCAAGCAGGGCATTTTTAAAATATTCTGTAATTTTTATGTTGTTTTGGCTTAGGCAGTTGTAATTTTTGAGGGTTTTTTCAATTCCATTTTTGGTAAAAATCCGGTTTGGATCGAAAATGATAGAGTTATTTCCTTCAATCAGTCTGACTTCGCGGCGGGTACCACTTAAAATTCCCAGGTATTTTCCACCTTTTAAGGGGAGCACTTTTTTAATTGCTTCAATTGAAGTAGTTTCATTACTGTGCAGGTTTATAAAAAGCAGGCTATCAGTATTAAATTCCAATTGTTCAATTTCAATTTTTAATTTGTTGTAATGGATAAAAATTGTATCCTGCCCATGAAAACTGAATGCTGAGAAAAGCAGAAAACTAACTATGCCCACAATTGCTTTCATGTATTTCATATTTTAAATCCGGGTAAAAAATAAAACCGGAATAGTTAGCCATCCCGGTTTCGTTTCAAATTATTTGGTCAATCAGGTTTTTTGTGAACTTTTGTATTTTTTATACGAAATGCCTGTAATTCCCAGCAACAACAATACAACCAGTATTGAACTTGACAGGGCAACTTTCTGGCTGATGGCATAAGTTTTTGGTTCGAATTTAAACTCAATGGTATGAACCCCTTTTGGTACTATCATTCCACGAAGAATATAATTTACCCTTGCATGATCGGTTAAAAATCCGTCAACATAAGCATTCCAGCCATGTGCATAGTAAATTTCAGAAAAAACGGCAAGCCTGTCGGTTTTAGTTGCAGATTTGTAAGTTAAATGATTGGGTTTATAAGAAGTAAGTTCAATATAACCGGTGTCGAGCGAGAAGAATTGAGGATCAGGAAGTTTTTCAACAACTGATTTAAATCTTTCGTCGATAATGGCAGTTTTTTTAGGATTAAATTTACCCAGGGCTGCCAATTCCTCATCGGCATTTTTTACTTTAATGTAATCGTCAACAAACCAGGCATGACCAAGTGCATTCCAGTTAATTTCATATTCCGAAGGTGTATAAATAATGTACTTGGTATTCAGCATGTTAATTATGTTCATGTTTCGCATAATATCGTTAATGCTGCCGGTAGTATCATTTTTATAAGCATTTGCAATAGCCTGTATTTCATAGCCCAGATAATTTTCGATCACTTCCTGGTACCTTCGTAATTTAGCCCCATGGTACCCGCCAATAGTTTTATGAAAATATGGCGTATATCCATCCTGGAAAGGGCTTTGCATAAGATTGAGCACCCTGTAATCGGGGTCAGCATCTTTTAGAATCATTTCATCCGAAAGGGTTTTCTGAAACTCATTTTTAACCAGTCTTTTCTTCTGAAAATTTTCTTCACCCAGGTAACGTTTGTCAATGGTCCACATATCAAGAACAATGAGCACACCAAGTGCAATCACCAGGTATTCTTTTTTGAGGAGTTTAGTATAAGAATACAACCAAAGAAGCAGGGCAGCAAAAAGGATAAAAATAAAACTCCTCATGGCATCCGCTGTAAAAAGTTTCATTCTTACAGATTCAAGTCCGGCCGAGAAAATTGAAATTTGGTTGGCCAAATCCGGTTGTTGTGCTTTTTGCGAGTTAAAACTTTGAACTTCATGGACACTTAAAAAATCGAAAAACATATTTGGCGCTAAAAAGAATAAGAGGCTTATTCCACCGGTTAAACCAAACGCAGTGAAAAACCATTTCCTTTTTGTTTTCAGGATTTCAGGTTTATCTGTTATTTCTTTTATGGCGAGCATGGCCATGAGCGCTGCGGCAAAACTGGTAATAACCAGCGACATGGATAAGGTTCTGAATTTATTATAAAGTGGTACATAATCAATAAAAAAATCGGTAAAGCCTTTGAAATTACCGCCCCACGATAGCAGTATTCCTAAAATAGCGGAAGATAGAAGCCACCATTTAACAGGCCCATCGATAATAAATAAGCCAAGAACAAACAGGAAAACCACAATGGCACCAATATAAACCGGACCAGAGGTAAAGGTCTGGTTGCCATAATATTGAGAAGATTTCCCGATATATTCAATGTAATTTGGATCTACATCTTTAAATAATTCTTTGTTATCATAACCAATTGGAGAACTTGCCCCACCCATGGCGTTTGGAACAAGAAGTGTCCAGGTTTCGTTTTTTCCATAGCTCCAGGCATAGGCATAATCCCTGTCAGTTCCTTTTGTTTTAATATCCTTGTTACTGGTCAGTTCCGAAGGCCCACGGATACTTTCTTTTCCATATTCGTAGGTTGTTGCAAGATTTGTAATGTTTGGCAATAAGGCAAGTACCGCCGATAGGGCCAATATCATAGAAGCATTAATAAATTTTTTCAAATCTTTTTCGATAATGGCGTAAACAAATTTTACAATTACAAGTAGAACCACCATAAGTGCCAGGTAATAGGCAATTTGAATATGATTTGTGGCAATTTCAACCCCCAGGGCAAAAGTGGTTAAAATACCTCCCCAAAGATATTTTCCCTGGTAAGTCATAATAACACCTGCAATAACGGGGGCCATGTAAGCAATGGCGTATGTTTTTGTGATATGGCCTACTGCAATAATTATTATATTATACGAAGCCAGACCAAAGGCAATACCGCCTACTACGCTTTGAAGATTTGTAAATTTGAGGCTAAGAAGGAGCAGGTAAAACCCAAACATATAAATAAACATTATCGATACTGTGGTATAAGGTAAGCCCAGTCTTAAAAACCTTTGAATATACATATAAACATTATGGGAAGTTCCGCCCATAATCTGGTAAGCCGGCATTCCGCCAAACATGGAATTGGTCCACTGCGAATCGGTTCCTGTTTTTTCCTTATAATCGGCAAGTTCTTTCGACATCCCTTTGGCATGGGTCTGGTCCATTTGCGGAAGATCTTTTCCGGTGAGCAAGGGGCTGAAATAAATATAACTCATTACAACAAAAAAGACAACTGCCAGGAAATAAGGCAGGGCTTTTTGAAAAAAGGTTTTTAAGTTTTCCATTTCTTAAATATTATGCAGGTTAAAACTATCTATATTCAGGCTGTTAATTTACAATTTTTTCAGAAGTTTTTTAAAACTAACCAAATCCTCAATTATCTGCGGAAGCTTTTGGATTTCAACCCTGTCTTGCTCCATTGAATCGCGATAGCGCAGGGTAACAGTATTGTCCTGAAGCGACTGGTGATCAACTGTAACGCAGAAAGGAGTTCCAATGGCATCCTGACGGCGGTAACGCCTTCCAATGGTATCTTTTTCTTCGTACTGGCAGTTAAAATCTATCTGTAGTTCTTTCATTATCTGTCTGGCCATTTCCGGGAGACCATCTTTTTTAATAAGTGGTAACACAGCAACTTTAACTGGCGCAAGTTGTGGTGGAATTCTTAAAACAACACGTTGATCAGCAGTTCCGTCTTCTTTTGTAACTGTTTCTTCGGCATATGATGATGAAAGCACGGCCAGAAACATTCTGTCGACCCCGATTGAAGTTTCAACCACGTAAGGGACATAGGATTCGTTGGTTTCGTTGTCGAAATACTGTAATTTTTTGCCAGAAAATTCCTGGTGGTTTTTAAGGTCAAAATCGGTTCGAGAATGGATTCCTTCAAGTTCTTTAAATCCGAATGGAAATTCAAATTCTATATCGGCAGCGGCATTGGCATAATGTGCCAGTTTCTCGTGGTTGTGAAACCTGTATTTTTTTTCGCCCAACCCTAAAGCTTTATGCCATTGCATCCTGGTTTCCTTCCAATGTTCATACCATTTCATTTCTTCGCCTGGTTTGACAAAGTATTGCATTTCCATCTGTTCAAACTCGCGCATCCTGAATATAAACTGGCGGGCTACAATTTCATTTCTGAAAGCCTTGCCGATTTGTGCAATACCAAAAGGAATTTTCATCCTTCCGGTTTTCTGCACGTTAAGATAATTTACGAATATACCCTGTGCAGTTTCGGGGCGTAAATAAATCAGGTTGGCATCGTCGCTTACCGAACCCATGCGGGTTTCAAACATAAGGTTGAATTTTCTTACCTCAGTCCAGTTCCTTGATCCTGAAACAGGACATACAATTTCATTATCTATGATAATTTGACGAAGTTCTTCAAGGTTTTCTGATTCCAGGGCAGTAACAAAGCGTTTGCTAAGCTGGTCAATTTTAGCCTGGTTTTCGAGTACCCTGGGGTTTGTAGTTACAAATTGTTCTTCGTTAAATGCATCGCCAAATTTTGATCTTGCCTTTTCAACTTCTTTTTCAATTTTAGCTTCGATTTTAGCCCTGTGTTCTTCAATCAGAACGTCGGCGCGATATCTTTTTTTGGAATCCTTGTTGTCGATTAACGGATCGTTGAAGGCACTTACGTGTCCGGAAGCTTTCCAAACCGTAGGGTGCATAAAAATTGCCGCATCTATGCCCACAATTTCTTCGTTAAGCTTAACCATGGCCGACCACCAGTAGTTTTTAATATTGTTTTTGAGTTCAGCCCCGTTTTGGCCATAATCATAAACTGCGCCCAAACCATCATAAATTTCGCTCGACGGGAAAATAAAGCCATATTCCTTTGCGTGTGCAACAATTTTCTTAAATAACTCTTCGCTTACCATAATCAATAACTCATTTTTAATTTTCGTGTGCAAATGTATGAAACATTCATGATTATCAAACAGTAATAAGGGTTAAAATAGAAAATCCTTAGCGGGCAAAGAATTCAAAATATCAGAAGTTAAGGAATTGATGCTAAAGGAATAGATTTATTGAGGGTGTGTTGGCCAATTAAATTTCAGTGCTGTGATAAAAATGTTATATCCTACATTGCAAGTTTAATCCGTGGAACACCCGATTTAACCGAATTTAATAAATCATTTACATCGAGGCCCATTGTGGTATCATTTTGAATTTTAAGTTTTAAAGTTGCTTTTTGCATTAAGTAATTGTACCCTTTCAAATTGTTTTGTTTTAGTTTAACCAGCGCAACAGAAACAAGGATAATTCCCTGCAGAAAAAGTCCTGTTTCGTTGTTTCTGCCAATTTTTGTCCATAAATGTTCCAGAATTTCGTGTACTTCCCAGAAGTAGCCATGGTTAAATAAATCTATTGCATAAAGCCAGGCTTCGGAGTTTTTCCAGTTGGAATTATTGAGTAAATCATGGCTATTACTGAAATCAGGCAAATGCCCTTTTCCCGGCCTTACATTTTCAGGTTGCCCTTTCCCAGGAATATAGGCATAGGTTGGAAGCTCCAAACTTGTGTACCTTTCAGTTCTATATGAATTCCCATCAAGCATTTGATAAGTTTTAAGTGACCTGGATGTGATCGTTGGGTTTGGCGTAAATACAGTTTTTAATGTTGCACATGGTACAGGTATAAGGCACCTTTTTTACCTGTTTTCCTCCACCGATAATTCCACTCACCGATTTTTCAGGTATCATTAATGAGCTTGGGGTGAGTTTTACGCCGCAGAAGTTTTCAGGAAAAAAACCAAAAAGCTTTTGCTGGTCTTCTACCGGCCATTCGCAGAATCCCGGACTGTAAGTGTTGGTAATGCCCATTCCCCATGCCGAAGCCTCCAATTCAATGATATCCGAAATTTTTTCCACTGTTTTATCTGCCAATATTGAACCCGCCAAATCAACCAGATAACCTTTCAAAAAATCACCATGCGCAAAAAGAATTTTGTTCCAATCGCTTATGCCATTGCCTATTGAGCAAAGAAAAAAACAAATTTTCTCTGATTTTTTAATCATGTTATAAACTACTTTGCCCAGGTAAAAATTGGTATTTCCAAGATTTAATTCATAGTTGTCTTTAAAATCGGGCAAGTTACCAAACCATTTATATCCTGCTTTTATCGTGACATGTAAAGGCAATTCAGCAATAATTTCGTGTATCTGTTCAAGAAGCTGTTCATCAGGTTTTCCTTCCTGGTTAAGGTAATGAGGGTAAAAATGATCTGGTTTGAGATCAAAGGATTTCAGGTCAAATTCCGTGTAGGTATCCATTTGTGCCTCAGATTTGCTAAGCTGCAAAAGAATTAAGATAATTAACAAGTCCCTGCGGACCGGAAGCATAGAAATCGGCCCCTATTTTTTTTCTGAATTCATCGTTTACAGGTGCACCGCCCACGCAAATCTTAACTTTCGGGAATTTGGATTTTACCTCCAAAACCACTTTTTCCATATTTACCATAGTTGTAGTGAGCAGGGCTGACATTCCAATGAAACACTCCTTGTCCGGAGGTAAAACATTCATAAATTGTTCAGGTTTAACATCCACACCAAGGTCAATTACTTCCCAGCCGGCACCTTCAACCATCATGGCCACCAGGTTTTTGCCAATATCGTGTAAATCGCCCATTATGGTTCCGATTACAAAAAGTCCTTTTCGTTTTATCTCGCCCGATGCAAAAAAAGGTTTAATATGTTCAAGTGCTTTGTTCATGGCCTTTGCGGCGATCAACATCTGTGGTACAAATACTTTGTTTTCTGCAAATTTTTGTCCCACCCTGTCCATTCCGGGAATTAGCGCCAGGTTTAATATATCCGATGGCGAAATGCCAAGTTCAATGGCCTTTTTGGTTAATTCATCGGCTCCATCCTGTCCTTTCATATCGGGAGGGTAAGGAGAGGCCTGGTTTATTTTGCCAAATTCGATGCAGGCAGATAGTTTAGATAATATTTCGTTCATAATTAAGGTATTAAATGGGATAATGAGTTTATAATCAATAATCAGGAATTGAATTTTTTAATCGCGTTGATCATGGCTACAAAATTAGCCACAGGAACATTGGCCTGGGTATTGTGAACTGTATTGAACACAAATCCCCCGTCTTTCGACAGAATTTCGCATTGACGCAAAACCTGGCTTTCGACTTCTTCAGGGGTTCCAAATGATAAAACTTTTTGTGTATCAACACCACCGCCCCAGAAAACAATGTCTTTTCCAAATTCCTTTTTCATTTTTACAGTATCCATATCGGCAGCATTTATCTGCACCGGATTAAGAATATCGAAACCTGCTTCGATAAATTTTGGAATTAAGGGATAAACTGCACCACAGGAATGTTTAAAGGTTTTCCAGGAGGTGTTTTGATGAATCCAGTCGTTCATTTTTTTGTAATAGGGCAAATATAATTCGCCGAAAATTTCCGGAGAGCAAAACTGGGAATCCTGGGTGCCAAAATCGGTGCCACACATAAAAACCACATCGATACTGTTGCCAAAAATTCCAAAAAGGGTTTTGAGGTTTTCTAAGGCAATATCGCTTTGTTTGTCGAAAATTTCGCGCACATAATCCATTCTGAGTAAAGTGCTCATGTACCATTCACTTACATCGCGTATGCCTTTCGGGTTTTTCATCCAGGGTCCGGGTACCAGGGCAATATCGCCAAGGGCTGTACCCCCAAAGTTTACCAATGCCCCTTTATCGAATGTTTTAACCAGTTCGGCCTTCGATTTCCAGTATTCCAGGTTTTCTTCCGAAAGGAGTTCAAATTCCTCTAGGTTATCTTCCACTTTTAAATTGTTCTCGTCCAAGGGATGCTGGCGGATAATAGAATCGAAAAAGAAACTGGCTTTGGGCATTTTTGCAGAGGGCGCTACAGCCAGATCTCCTTCGGGGTAGATGAGCAAATCGCCATCACTGTCGAAGCTGGTATTAAAATTACCGGGAACCAAAACTTCCTGTCCCCAGAATGTACGGAATTCTTTCCAGCTTGCATTTTCAAATCCAAACATATTGTTTTTCGGAGTAACTCCTTTCACGTCAATACCAAGCACTTCAGCCAGATCATCACCAATTTCGCCCAGCATCTGGTAAGGCTCGGTAACTTTAACCTTGATTTTTTTCAGTCCATAGAATTCGCGTAGTCTTTCAATGGCAAGTACATGAATACCTGTAACCGGTGTAGCGCCAAAATCCACAACCACCCTGTCAGGCTGTTTATGGTTCAAACTGTTTTGCAATCTCTGTTTCGAATTCATTCAACTATTATTTTATTGAGATTTAAGAACTTTATTGCCAATTTTCAAACTAAACAAATCTATTTATTGAAAATTGAATTACAAAAAAAATGAACAAATAACTTTCAATTACAGATCAGAAATTGGTTTGAATTTGGGAACAAGGAATTTCATTATCAACCAGGCACAAAGATATGCAATTGCACAATAAGCGAAAACCATTGTATAAGCCCTTGCCATTTCTGGTTGTACTAATTGTGCCTGTAAGGATTTTAATTTTTGAAAACTATCTGCATCAATCGCTTGAAGCTGTTGAACAACCTGGCTTTTAAGGTTTCCGAGTTCAGTTTTGTCAAGGATAGGTTCACCTTTATCGTTTAGCAGATTTAATGCTTTAATCTGATCTAAATAATTTCCCAGGCCTTCGGATTTGGCCCTGGTCCAGCTGAGTGCAATTCCTGCCTGACGGTATGCATCGAACAACCAGCCGGCAGTTTTATTAATGACAATTCCGCCTAATCCGCCGGCCATTCCGCCAATGCCAATCACAGAGCCTACTGTTTTTTTAGGGAACATATCCGATACAGTGGTATAAATGTTTGCCGACCATGCCTGGTGGGCCGAAGCGCCTATCCCTATTATGATTACAGGGAGCCAGTAGCTGTAAACACCCAGCCATTGTGCCGACAAAACTATAAGCGGGATAAAAGCTATGGTGAGCATGGCTTTCATTCTACCTTCGTAAATATTATACCCTTTATTGATAAAATAAACAGGAAACCATCCGCCACCTACGCTTCCTACACAGGTTAATGTATAAAGCACCGCCAGTGGAAAAGCCACCTGGGTGCCCGTCATTCCGTATTGGGCTTTAAGGTAGGCAGGTAACCAGAAAAGGAAAAACCACCAAACACCGTCAGTCATAAATTTACCTATGCTGAAAGCCCATGTTTGCTTGTATCTTAAAAGCTTAAACCAGGGAACTTTATTATCATCGATGGTTTCAGTTGTTTCCTTGTCTGCTCTATCATCCACGTGGATATAATCATACTCTTCTTTACCCAACCGATTACTCCGGTTAGGATTTTCATAAAGCCAAAACCAAAATATTAACCAAAAAAATCCGATTACGCCGATAATCCCGAATGCCCATTCCCAACCCATTTTGTCGGCAATCCAGGGAACAGTAATTGGCGCAAGTATGGCCCCTACATTTGTACCCGAATTAAAGATGCCCGTAGCCAGCGATCTTTCTTTTTTTGGAAACCATTCTGCTGTTGTTTTAATGGCTGCCGGAAAATTGCCCGATTCACCAAATCCCAATACACCACGGGCAATCATAAACCCGCCGGTACTTTTGGCAAATGCGTGCACTATGGCGCCAACCGACCAGATAATGAGCGACCAGGCATAGCCCCATTTTGTGCCCAGCCAGTCTATTATCCTTCCGGCAAAAAGCATGGAAATGGCATAAACAAACTGGAAAACAGAAACAATATTGGCATAATCGGAATCGCTCCAGTTGAACTGAATTTCGAGTCTGTCTTTTAAGAGGCTCAATACCTGCCGGTCCAGGTAATTTATTGTGGTGGCAAAGAAAATAAGTGCACAAATTGTCCACCTGTATTTGCCTATTTTATTGTTTAATTCAGTCATTTTTACCAGGTTATAGGTTTAAATTCCGGAAATTAATTTATGATTTAAGCATTTTTAAATTTAATATTTTAACATAAGAACTCTGAACTAACTGAATAAAAAGCTGAAAAACAGACATTTACCCAATCTCATCGAAATTAAAATATTTCAGGGCATTAAAATAACAAATATTTTCCACCATTTTTCCTAAAAGTTCCATATCATCCGGAATTAAACCTTTTTCAACTTCATTACCCAAAATATTGCATAAAATCCGCCTGAAATATTCATGCCTTGGAAAAGACAGGAAACTGCGAGAATCGGTGAGCATTCCGACAAACCGGCTAAGCAGTCCCATGTTCGATAACGCGTTGATTTGTTTTTCTATGCCTTCTTTTTGATCGAGAAACCACCAGCCAGATCCGTACTGTATTTTACCAGGGATGGAACCATCCTGGAAATTTCCAATCATGGTTGTAAACAATTCATTGTCCCTGGGGTTTAGGTTATAAAGAATGGTTTTTGCCAGTTGGTTGGTCATATCAAGGCTATTAAGGAATCTCGACATGCTTAACCCGATATTAAAATCGCCGATTGAATCAAAACCGGTATCGGGGCCCAGTTTTTCGAACATACGGGTATTGTTGTTGCGCATGGCACCTGTGTGAAATTGTTGCACCCAGCCTTTTTCGTGGTCCATAATCCCAAAAAGATACAGCATTTCTGATTTGAATTTAGCCGCTTCATACGGAGAGACATTAATTCCTGTTCGTGCCTTGTCGAATATTTTTTCAATTTCTTCCTGCGTGCAGGTTTCGGCATAAAAAGTTTCGATGCCATGATCAGATAACCGGCAACCCTGTTTGTGAAAAAAATCGTGCCTTTTGCGCAGTGCATCTAATAAATGTTTGAAATCAACAATGTCAATTTTCGAAACGTCCGAAAGCTTGTCGAGATACTGGTTAAAACCGGCCACCTGTTCGATTGCCAGGGCCTTATCGGGCCGCCATGTAGGCAAAACTTTAACACCAAAAGGCTTTTTGTTGATTTTTATATGGTATTCGAGTGAATCAGTGGGATCATCAGTAGTGCAGACCAATTCAACCTTCATCTTTTTTAACAGGTTTTGTGTTGAATACTGTTTTGAATTGATTAACGATGAAGCTGTTTCATAGATTTCTACGGTGGTTTTAGGCGCTAAAATTTTGTTAATACCAAAATAATTTTTCAATTCGAGATGGGTCCAATGGTAAAGCGGGTTCCGTAGAGTATTGGGTACGGTTTCAGCCCATTTTTCAAATTTTTCGAAATCACCAGCATTGCCTGTACAGAACTTTTCATCCACTCCGTTTGTACGCATAGCCCGCCATTTGTAATGATCGCCATACAACCAGGCCTGTGTAATATTTTCAAACACCTTGTTCTCAGCAATTTCTTTCACATTAAGATGCGAATGATAATCGATAATTGGCATTTTTGCTGCATGCTGGTGGTAGAGATATTTTGCGGTACCGGTCTCTAAAAGAAAATCTATATCATTAAATTTTTCCATATGAATAATTTATCGTGTGCGCACACGAAAATAAAAAGAATTATTATTTTTGCCTAAATATCTTAAAAAAAATCATGAAAAGGAAAAATGGAAAACCCTGATAAAAAGTTAACTATTAAAGATATTGCCGAAATTGCAGGTGTATCAACCGGAACAGTTGACAGGGTGATCCATAACCGGGGAGAGGTATCGGCAAAAACCCGCGAAAAGATACTTCAGATTACAAAACAACTTAATTTTCAGCCCCATATACTTGCAAGCACACTGGCTTCGAAAAAAGCAACAAATTTTGCAGTACTTATGCCCGGTCCGGATTCAGATAGTTCATTTTGGAAAATACCTGAGATTGGATTGACAAAGGCACAAAACGAAACCGCCCATTATGGAATTGGAATAAAGAAGTACCTTTTCACCCTTTCTGACAAGGAAAGCTTTATGAAAATGGCAAACCTGGCGTTCTCTGAAAAACCTGACGGATTGCTCATTGCGCCTTCTTTCAGTGATGAAGGAGTAAAGATAGCCTCAATTTGCAATGAAAGAGAGATACCTTTTGTTTTTTTTAATTGTACGCCCGGCGATTTGGGCCAGCTTAGTTTTGTTGGGCAGGACGCTAAACAAAGCGGAAAACTTGCGGCCAGGCTCATGGATTTTTCAATTCAGAAAGGATCGGAATTGTTAATAGTTTCAATTGTGAGGCATTTGAAAGATAACAGTCATATTTTGATGCGAAAAAATGGATTCATTGAATATTTTGAAAATAAAAAGGAAAGAGAAATACAAATCTATCAGCTTGATTTTGAGGGTCCTGAAATTGATAACCTTTATTCAAAATTGAAAGAAATTTTCAGCATACATCCGGCAATTATAGGAATATTTGTACCCAATTCACGGGTTTTCCACCTGGCTGGTTTTATAGGGCAGGAAAAATTAAAGGATGTAAAGATTATCGGATTTGATCTTACAAATGAGAATAAGCTGCTTCTACAAAATGAAACCATTTCTTTTCTTATCAATCAAAAGCCTGTAGAGCAGATTTATAAGGCGTTTTATGCCCTTTTTAATACCCTGGTTTTAAAAAAGCAGGTTCCGGAAAAAATTTGGTTGCCTATAGAAATTGTGACAAAAGAAAATTTAATGTATTACGAAGAATATTAAAACTATGGAAATGGAAAAAATGTCTTTTAAGAGTTTAAATGATAAAACCTGTGTTATTACTGGAGGAGCAGGAATACTTGGCACAGTAATGGCTAAAGGTCTGGCAGCCCTTGGGATAAAGATTGCCATTGTTGATCTTAACAAAGAATTGGCAATAAAACTTGCCTCAGAAATAGAAAAGGAAACCGGAACCCCTTGCCTGGGAGTTAGTGCAAACGTATTAGAAAAATCTTCGCTGGAATTGGCCAAATTTGAAATCAACAGAAAACTTGGGAAAATTGATTTTTTAATCAACGGGGCAGGGGGAAACTCACCAAAAGCCACTTCACAAATCGAAAATCTTGAAATACCCGAAGATTTTGAAAAATCATTTTATGGGCTCCAGTTAGAGGGATTTAAACAGGTATTCGATCTGAATTTTATAGGCACTTTGCTCCCTACCATGGTGTTTACTACCGATATGTTTGAAGCTAAAAAAGGAGCTGTTCTAAATATTTCCTCAATGAGTGCATTCAGATCGTTGACAAAAGTTCCTGCTTATTCCGCGGCCAAAGCTGCCATCAACAATTTTACCGAATGGCTTGCCGTGCATTTGGCAAAAACCGGCATAAGGGTAAATGCTGTGGCACCTGGTTTTTTTCTTACCAACCAAAACCGTTTTTTATTAACCGACGAAAAAACAGGCGAATTAACCCCACGTGGCCATAAGATACTGAATAATACACCAATGGCGAAATTCGGAGAACCTGAAGATTTGTTGGGAACCGTTGTTTTCCTGCTTTCTGATCACGCTTCATTTGTAACAGGGGTTACCATTCCTGTGGATGGAGGATTTAATGCATTTAGCGGAGTATAAATCTGAAATGAAAAGAAAATGTTATTATTGGCAAAAGGTGCAGAAAATGAAGATATTAGCTCGGATTCATTAAAGGAACTCCTGGTTTCTTCGCTTCAAAAACTGGGAAGCAGGAAGAAAATTTTAATAATTCCACCCGATTTCACCCGGTTTCATTCGCAGGCTGGCAAGATTACCGAATTATTGTGGGAATATTATGGAGATGAGGTAAAAGACATACTCCCGGCTCTGGGAACACATGCCCCCATGAGTGAAACGGAAATTAAAGAAATGTTTGGAAAGGTTCCGGCTTCTTTGTTCCGTGTGCACGACTGGCGAAACGATGTGGTAACCCTGGGTGAAGTTCCATCAGGCTTTGTTGAAAAGGTCTCAGAAGGAAGGGTAAATTATCCATGGCCGGCACAGGTAAACAAATTGCTCCTGAATGGAAATTACGATTTAATAGTTTCTGTAGGGCAGGTGGTACCCCACGAAGTAATAGGAATGGCCAATTTCAACAAAAACATTTTTGTGGGAACCGGAGGGAAAGAAGGAATTAACAAAAGTCATTTTCTGGGGGCAGCTTATGGAATGGAACGGATAATGGGCCGTGCCGATAATCCTGTAAGGCAGGTATTGAATTATGCAGATGAAAATTTTGCCCGTCATCTCCCAATAGTTTACATTCATACTGTAATTGCAAAAAAGGAAGATGGAAAAAACAAAATCTGTGGTTTATATATAGGCGATGATAAGGAATGCTTTGAAAAGGCTGCGGCTTTATCGCTTAAGGTGAATTTTCAATTACTTGATGAACCATTGAAAAAGGTGGTGGTCTATCTTGATCCTCAGGAGTTTAAAAGCACCTGGCTGGGCAATAAAAGTATTTATCGTACACGAATGGCCCTTGCTGATTATGGGGAACTACTTGTATTGGCACCCGGTTTAAAAGAATTTGGCGAGGACAAAGAGATAGACAGGCTTATAAGAAAATATGGATACAAAACATCGCCGGAAGTTCTTGAATTTACAAGAAAAAACACAGACCTCCAGGAAAACTTAAGCGCCGCAGCCCATTTAATTCATGGTTCGCACGAAAACCGGTTTTCAGTAACCTATTGCCCTGGTCACCTGACTAAAGAAGAGATTGAAAGTGTTAATTTTAAGTACCATGATTTAAAGGATATGCTTGAAAAGTACAATCCCGATAAGTTGAAAGACGGGTTTAACCATGTGGATGGCGAAAACATCTTTTATATTTCAAACCCGGCCTTAGGTTTATGGGCCTGGAAAAACAGGTTCGACGAAGAAACCGTTACGAAAATTTAAAATTTAAAAAAAACAATATTATGAGCATCCAACTTAAATCTGAATTTAAATGGGCAATGGTAGTACCCACCAGCATGGGAGTAAGAATTACACCTGTAAATGGACAGCCTGTGCACAGCAGCGATACATTTCACATGCAGGTAACCAGCGCCGAGTCGAATGTGGCCAGTATATCTTCGTACCTGGGATTGCCGGTAAAAATACTCACTACTTTTGTGAAAGACAGTCCGATAGCACGCATGATAAAGGACAGTCTGGCACAGCGGCACATAGATTACGAAGGTAAAGAAGTGGAACAGGGTGGTCCCTGGGGTTACCGGCACCAGTTTAATATCGGAGACAGTGGTTTTGGTGCCCGTGGTCCGCGGGTGCATAACGACAGGGCAGGTGAGGTGGGCCGCACACTCAATGTTAAGGATTTTGATTTAGACAGGATTTTTGTGAAAGAAGGCGTTCAGATTATACATCTTTCGGGATTAATCGGGGCATTATCGCCCGAAACCAGCCAGTTTTGCCTTGAACTTGCCAGGGCTGCCAAAAAGCACGGCACCTGCATTTCGTTTGATTTAAATTACAGGGCTTCGTTTTGGAAAAACAGGGAAAGGGAATTGAGCGAAATATTTTCTGAAATAGCCTCAATTTCAGATATCCTGGTCGGGAATGAAGAAGATTTCCAGCTCTGCCTTGGGATTAAAGGACCGGAAGCCGGTGGCAAAGATTTGACCGGGCAGATTGAAAGCTTTAAATCCATGATTAAGGAAGTAAAAAAGACCTATCCGAATGCTTCGGTTTTTGCAACTACGCTTAGGCAGGTGATAAGCACAAATCAGCACCTTTGGGGTGCCATTATGCTCGAAGGCGAAAACTGGCATATTGTAGAACCCCGTGAAATAAACGTACTCGATCGTATCGGGGGAGGAGATGGCTTTGTGGGCGGATTATTGTATGCCATTCTAAAACACTGGGAGCCTGAAAAATGGATACAGTTTGGATGGGCCAGCGGTGCATTGGCCACTACTTTTTTGACTGATTACGCCCAACCGGCTGACGAAGATCAGGTCTGGAGCATCTGGAAAGGAAATGCCAGGGTGAAGAGGTAAAAAAATAACTTACCAAATGCAAATTGTAAATGATTCATCTCATTTTCACAAACTATCTTTGCCCTTAAAACAAAATCTGTTATGCAACAAATCATTAATAAAATAAAGGAATTTCCGCGGTTTGAGTTTTCGATACTTCCAACTCCGGTGCAGAAACTTAATAATTTAACAGAAAAATACGGGGCGAATATATTTTGTATGCGCGACGACCTGACGGGTTTTGCCTTTGGAGGTAATAAAACCCGTAAACTCGATTTTTTAATTGCCGATGCCAAATCCAAAGGATTTGATACCCTGATAGGCGTAGGTGCCAACCAGTCGAATTTTTGCAGGATGACCGCCGCAGCAGGAAAACTGGCTAATATGGAAGTGCATTTGTTATTAAGCGGCGATAAGCCCGGAAAACCCACGGCCAACCTTTTGCTCGATTACCTTTTTGGTGCCGTGGTGCATCATACAAATAGTTATGAAAATGAAAAGGTTGAGGAAGAATCGGCCTTGCTGGAGCAGGAATTACAAAAATCAGGAAAAAAAGTGTACCGCATGCCTTTGGGTGGCTCAACACCACTTGGTGCAATTGGTTATCTCAACGCTTTTATTGAGATTTTGAATTTTTCTTCAAAGCAAAACACCAGGATTGATAAAATATTCCTGGCTTCCGGCTCGGGCGGAACACAGGCAGGCCTTGTGCTGGGGCAAATGCTTTCGGGATGGGGCGGCGAAATTATCGGCATAAGCGTGGGACGAAGTCAGCTTGAACTGGTAAATCTAATTCAAAGAATTGTAAAAGGGGGAGGCGAACTATTACATGAGGCTTTGAGTTTACCATCCGTATTGGTTGATGACGCTTACATTGGCGAAGGTTATGGAAAACCAACTTTGCCGGGGGAATCGGCAATTTCTGATTTTGCGAACCTAGAGGGGATTCTGCTCGACAAAGTGTATACCGGCAAAGCTGCTGCCGGAATGCTTGATTATATTCAGAAAGGAAAAATTAACGCTGGCCAGAACATCCTTTTCATCCACACCGGTGGAAATATTGAACTGTTTGAATAGGCCAAAATCCAGGGTAAATTCGAACTTCTTTCATAAAATCTTTTGAATTTCATCAGATTTTAAAAATATTTGCAAGGCTTAATTTTCGTTTTTTGATTGTGAGAATAGAATCCTTTTTGCAACCACATCCCGAAAAGGAAAGTCTTTACATAAAAATGTTTAACCGAATATACCCTGTTTAAAATGAGAAGGTCCGCCATACTGATTCTTTTATTCACAATTTTTGTCCGCATTTCCGGTCAGGTAATTATAAATGAAGCCTCGAACAAGAATGCTTCACAAATTCAGACTGCCAAAGGCGAATACCACGACTGGATTGAATTGTACAATGCAGGTATTGAAGTTATTGATTTGTCAGATTATTATTTGTCTGATGAAAAAAGTGATTTATTAAAATGGAAATTTCCAACCGGAATTTCAATAGATCCACAAGCTTTTATTTTGGTTTTTGCCTCAGGGGTCAACGATCAAACCGTCATCCAAACCCCTGTTCACCATTGGGAAACAGCGGTATACGAAACAGATACCTGGCGATGGATAAATCCAAATCCATCCACACCTGTAAATTGGAAAGATGAAGGATTTGATGATATTTCATGGAATTCAGGAACCGGAGGATTCGGCTTTGCCGATGGCGATGACAATACTGTTTACGATCCGGCCAATGTTTCGGTTTACATAAGGAAAGAATTCAATATTACAGATGAATCTAAAATAGTGGATGCAGTGCTCCACATTGATTACGATGATGGGTTTATAGCCTATTTAAATGGAACAGAAATAGCACGGGCCAACCTGAATGACCCGGTTTCGTGGAACACCAATGCACCCACAGCCATTGAAGCTAAAATGTACCAGGGGCAAAATCCTACAGAATTTAAACCTGACATGAACACATTAAAGTCTTTATTGCATAACGGTAGCAATACCCTTGCCATTGAGTGTCATAATGCATTCAATTCATCCGATATGACCCTAAGGCCATTTCTATCGTTTGGATTATCAGATAATTCAAACCAATTTGGCCAGGTTCCTCTCTGGTTTAACCTTCCGGGAAATCAAATGCCCAATAACCTCGAAGCCACATTTAAAATCAGTTCTGGAGGTGAAACCATTTACCTTAGCAATGGATCAATGCAGGTGGCTGACAGTTTGGTCATACCCAATTTAATGCCAGTAAATTATAGCATTGGGAGTGCAACAGATGGTTCTTCTGTTAGGGCTATTTTTATAAATGCTACTCCCTACGCTTCAAATAATTCACAAACGGCTTATATTGATGGTTTTGAACCAAAACCTACTATTTCAAAGTCTGCTGGTATTTATCCTTCGGGATTTGTAGTAAGTATTGTTAATAATTCTGTAACTTCCGAAATTAGGTATACCCTTGATGGACAAATACCAACAATCGGTTCAACGCTTTATACAGGGCCAATTTCTATCGATACCACAAGGGTTTTAAAAGCAATAGCCTTTAGCACAACTGATAAACTTACAAGTGCGGTGGCAGTAGCAACGTATATTTTAGAAGTTAACCCAACAAATGCGGCAGTTTTATCCATTTCGGGCGAAGATGAGGATTTTTTCGGCCCGTCGGGCTTAATTCAAAACTGGTGGAGCGATAATAAAAAACCCTGTTACATTGAATTTTTCAATGAAAACAATCATCAACTGGTGGTAAGTCAGAATTCCGGGATAAAAGTTGATGGTGGGGCCGGTGGTAGCCGCAGTAATCCGCAGACTTCGTTCAGGATAGAGCCTGGAAACCCTTATTTTGGAGAAGAAGACATAAATTACAATCTTATTCCTACCGTAGCCCGTTCCAGCTACGAAACGTTTTATATCCGTAACGGATCGAACCAATACATGTATTATCCGTGTAAAGATGCTATAGAAACCAGTGTTTTAGGGAACAATACCAAAAACAACTATTCAGCCTATGCACCGGTGAATGTTTATATCAACGGAGAATATTGGGGGTATTATGAATTACGCGAAAAACAGGACGAAGATTATTTTAAGCAGCATTACAATATTGACGAAAAAAAACTTGAGTTACTTTCCTTATCTTATTGGTATAATTCTGAACTTAGATCAGTTGCGGGCGACAGTTCCATTCAGCATTTTTTAGCTGATTATAATAGTTTTATTTCTCTTAACACCAGTTCGTCTGATTTTTGGAACAACGGAAATAAATATTTCGATTTGGAATATTATACCGATTATATCTGTGCTCAATCGTGGATTGCTGATACCGACTGGCCTTTTAACAATATTAAAATTTTCCGTGGTCCCGAAACAGGGAAACGATGGCGATTTGGCCTTGTTGATGTGGAATGGGCGCTTAATCCGAATGGTTGGACATCCTCCACGTTTAATCATATCGATTTTATGATAAATTATGATCCGGGAATGATGTATATTCACCTCTGGCAAAAGGCCATGCTAAACCAGCAATACAAAAATTACTTCATCAACAGGTTTTGCGATTTGATGAATACCGTTTGGTTGCCTGAAAATACCAGTAAAATTGCCAATGACATTTATTCAATAACGAGACCAGAGCTTCAAAGGTCGTTTCAGCGATGGGGACAGGGAAATCTGGGAAATACCGACGCCGCTCACCAAACAATGATACAGGAATTTAAAAACCGGACAACGTATGTAAGGCAGCATATACAAACGGCCTACAATCTTACAAAAAAAGTGAACGTTACACTTGACGTAAAACCTGCCGGTGCAGGTGTGGTGAAAATAAGTACTGTTACGCCAGGTTTATATCCGTGGAGCGGGTATTACTTTGATGGGGTACCTGTAACTGTTGAGGCCATCCCAAATCCGGGTTATAAATTCGACAAGTGGAATGCCAATAGTATTTTAACTGATTTATCAAACGCAGTTTTCAACGGAAATATTAATGCCGATGCCAGTTTTACAGCTAATTTTTTGACCAGCGAAAACTCGGAACAATTGGTTATCTCGGAAATTAATTATAACTCAGTAAATATTTGGGATGCCGGCGACTGGTTCGAAATCTGGAATTACAGCCCTGATTTGGAGGCTAATTTAACAGGCTGGTACATTAGCGACAGTGATCCGTTGCATAAATTTATTTTTCCATCCAATACAATAATTCAGCCAGGCGAAAGATTGGTAGTTGTTTCAAACAACTTTAAATTCAGCAACTTATATCCTGGAATACGGAGTATTGGCGATTTAGGTTTTAACCTGAGCAACAGTGGAGATGAAATTTCATTGTTTAATGCGAATAATGAACTTATTACAAAAGTTGCATGGACAGATCAAGATCCCTGGCCAACAGGGCCTGATGGAAGCGGTACCACACTTGAACTTTTGAATTCCTCTGTCGATCCCCAGGATCCTGCCAGCTGGTTCGAAGGCTGCCCAGGTGGATCTCCCGGAACCGAATACACGAGCCCTTGTGCACCTTTGGCAGTGAAAGAAATAGAAAATGAATTAATCTGTCGGATATATCCAAATCCGGCCAACAATAAACTTTTCATTCAATTTGAGAGTAAACAGGTCATTTCAAGGCAAATAGAAATAATCAATATGGATGGAAAGATTGTAAATAGCAATACTGCTGAAAGTAATCTTAAAATACTGGATGTTTCAGATTTAATGGATGGTATTTATCTCATTAAAGTTAAGGAAGGAAAAAAGATAGATGTTTTCAGGTTTATTGTTAAAAAGTAATTTTTAGTGGTATCCCGAAACTCAAAACCATTACTTTTTCCTGTAAACTTTTTTCGATTTGGTTTCGCCGGTGACGGGGTTCTTCATATATCTTTCAATCACTAGTGTTTTCTTGTCATCCGAAAGACTATAAGTGTCTTGGACCAAAAATTCCTGCATTTGGTCATTCAGTTTTTGGATTTCAGTATTGGTGATGATAAGTGTTTTTTTATCAGCCGACCATTTGGCTAATTTTTTAGAAGTTCCGAAATCAGTTTTAAGTATTTGTTCTTTCCCATCAAGGGTATAGTTATCATCGGCGGTGTTAAAAGGAGGATTATCTTTGTTCTTCCAGGTTTCGCCAACGGTGAGTGCAGAAAGTTTTTGCGAAATATGCATTATTACAGTGCCATCGTAAGTAAGTTCATCTAATTCGCCACTGCTTTGGGTTTTGTCAAATTCCCAGTTACCCGATAAATTGGGTTGTGCGACCAGATTCGATGCGTTTAATAGAACGCCAATAAGACAACAGATAAAGAAATAAACTACTTTGTGATTAAAAATGTTGGATTTCATGGTATGGAACTTTTATCTGATTACATATTCAAAATTAATGATTTTATCGATAATAATTGAGAATTGAATCCAGATTTTTGAGAAAAGAATTGGTTCAGGTTTTTGATAATTTTCTTGCCCGGATTTTTAGTAAAAGCAAAATTCAGAGGCTATTGCCCATTCATAACAAAATTTATGGGGAATTTTGAAAATGCTAAAGTCCGGCAGGTTTAGCGCATTGGCAAAGGTCATCATCATTTAATAAAGAAAGCAATTTGTGATGAGATCTTTGTCAGGTATACTATTGGTATTATGATTATCAAAGCGCTATCACTCTTTTTTCATTGAAACTCCGATGTGCCAGTTCAATTATTTTAATTACGTTCAATGCTTCTTCCGGTTTTACTATCAGCTCAGCTCCATGAACAGCAGCCTGCCATGTGTTTTCGAAAATTTCCTGGTACGAGCCCTGTAAGGTTTTGATTTTTTGTTTTCCTTCATTAGTGGTCAATGTTCCATAAAGTTCCTCGTTTTCTTCGCCCCAGCCTGGCAAATCAGGCATTTCACCCTTTAAAAGCCTCCCCTCCTGGTTGTCGCAGCCATATTTTACATAAGTGCCTTTATCGCCATATAATGTATATCGATAGCCTTCGTCTTTGGCCAGGGTAGAGGATCTTAAAATAACCTTGCAATTTTCGTAAAAAAGGTGCAGGTCAAAATAATCATCAACAATGGCACCGGGCCTTATGCACCTTAAATCGGCCCAAAGCGATTGCGGCATGTCAAAAAGATGAAGTGCCTGATCGATGAGGTGCGAACCCAAATCGTATAAAATACCGGCACCCGGGCGTTCTTCAATTTTCCACTTTTTAGGGCCTAAATCAGGTTTCCACCGCATTATGTTCGATTCAAAAACCTTTAGATTTCCAACCCTACCGGAATTTATTACGTGTTTTACGGTTTTAAAATCCCCTTCGGTGCGTTTACTCTGGTATACCGATAATACAAGGTTTTTCTCCCTGGCAAGGGCAATCAGTTCTTCCGCTTCGGCAATGGTATTTGTAAATGGCTTTTCAACGATGACATGCTTGCCGTTCATCAGCGATTCCCTGCTCATGCTGTAATGAAGTTCGTTCGGTGTGTTTACCACCACCACATCAACCTGCGGATCGTTGATTATTTCATCAAAACTCCTTACAATCCGGGCCCCTGGAATCTTACCTTTTGACAATTCTTTTGTTCTTTCCAGAACCGAAACAATCCTGTAATGCGGATTGCACAACAAAAAGGGAACATGAAAAACCACCCCCGACATACCGTAGGAAGTAATGGCAACGTTTAAAACTTTATCGTTATTCATTTTTGATGTAAATTTTAATAGAATTGTACAAAATCCTGTTCAGGTTTAAATTGCGAAAAGGTAAATTTAAAAGTAATTTTTGGTAATTTTGAAACAGCAGAATACTTGAAACTATCAAATCCTTAAATTCTTTGAAATTCAGCATATTAAATATTTTCTTTTTTGTTGTCATTATATTATCGTGCCAAAAGGAAACCCGCCTTGAAACTGAAGTGGTAGTTTGTCCCAAAATGATTGGATTTGAATCAGTTGAAAAGGACACCATCGGCTATACTCATTATAACCTTAAGCACGAGGGATTTTGTTATGATATGATTGACTCCGTGTGGCTTTCGCGACGGTATATTTCCGGAACAGGAATAAATATGGGTGTCGATACGATGGTACTTAACAACAGGTATTTTGAAATTGATTCAAAAACGGATGACCAATGCACGATAAAGATCAAAAAAACGGAATGGACAGACACCGCAAAAACAATAACAGCCTATGTTTCATTAATTTATAAGAATGCAAGTGTAAGCAACACCGATTCAATGACCTATAAACCATTTTGTGCCAAAATCCTTGAAGAACCATCTTATGAACTGCTCGATACATCTGCCTGTGAAACGGAAGCAGGTACGGGCGACAGGTATTTGGTCAGCTTTAAGCACCATGGTTATTGTACAGACGAAATTGACAGCATTAGCGGTTTTGGCGATTTTTACTCTAACGATGGGTATTACTGGAACAGCAGCGATTTTTCACTTCCGGTTGAACGAATCCTGTTTCCCGAAAATACCACCTATGTTCAGAAGTTACAATTCAGGCTTTGTGTTACTTTTAAAGGATCAGATTTAGTGGATACACAGTTCTGCATGATATACCATGACGGCAGCAGGAGCAATTATGCACGGATCGACATTGTTTTCAGGAACAACAGAAAAAGCACAGGTAAGTTAATTTCAAAGGCAGCTTTAAAATGAAGAAGTGTATTGTTATCTGCTTAATATTAAATATTTTGTATGGTTCAAAAGCCAATGGGCAGGTAATTATAAAACTTTCAGGCGGTTTTGAAGCCGGAATTTCGCCTGTTGAATTCGCAGGAGATAAAGTGAGCCTTGAACAAAAAAATGGGTTTAACCATTTTCATTCCGGGGCGGGCATATCGTTAAATATCAAAAAGCATTTTGAACTCGGATTTCAATATTTTAATTCCTGGCAAAATATTTCGATTTCTGACAGGGACATACTTTGCATGAGCAATGGAGATTATGTAAAATGGGGCGCTGAGCAGACAGTTGCATTGAATGGTTTTGAAGTCAATACGGGAGTCTGCCTACCTTTTCGTTCAAATGAAAAAATAAGCTGGATTTTAAAGGGTGGTTACAGGCAGGGTAGTTTTTTGAACAACAATGAAAATGGATTCAGCAGCAATTATAACAACCAGGTTTATTATACATCAAATCTTTCAGCAGAAGGCTATAAATCAGTGTTTTTTAATCCGGGAATCGGGTTTCAGCTTGCAAAATGGTTGCGTTTTGACTTTTTAGCCGGTTATAATTTTTGTATGTATAATATAATGGAAGGTAATTATAGTGATATAAACACCGGAACTACACAAACTGTTTGTACCAGTGGTTCAGGATTTTATACCGGTTTTGCGGTTCATTGTGCGGTGTATGAATTCAAAAAGCGCGAACCGAAGTCTGAAAGGTATACGCCTCATTACAATGATAAAAATGAAATCACAAAAATTGATGATCGTGACGTTGTTGAATCACATTCAATAACTATAAAATCAAAGGCGATTGAAGTTCAGTTGTGGGATTATGGCAAAGAAGACGGGGATAAGATTTCCTTATTCCTGAACGATAAAATTATCCTTAAAAAGTACACCCTTGCCGGGAAACGTAAAAAAATGACTTTAAACCTGAAACCGGGGCTGAATAAGCTCATTGTTTATGCACACAATCTCGGAAAAGATCCACCGAATACAGCTTCGGTCACCATTACCGAAAACGGGAGTAAGCATGTTTTGTCGCTGAGTTCTGACCTTGGCGAGTGTGGTTCAATAAGTATTTACTACGAAGAACCAACTTTTAAGTAAAAAAGTTAATGGCTTAAACGGATTACTTTTTAATTCCCAGCATCTGTTCCACGCCCGATTCAATTTTAATTCTCTCAATATCCGAAAATCCGGCATGAGCAAGCCAGCTGCCAACTTCTTTTTCGGAGTAACAATCGCCGTTCTCGGTTCCAACAAGCATGTTAATGGCAAATATGGCACCCTGAAATGGCGATGTTTTATCGTCGTTCATTATCCAGTCCTGTATTACAATTCTACCCCCGGGATTGAGCGCCTTATAGCATTTTTTTACCAGTTTCTGGTTATTTTCGAAAGAATTGATATGAATAATGGCAGAAAGGAAAATCAAATCAAAACCTATGGGTAATTCATCCGTATTAAAATCGCCTTTAAAGAGCTCAATTCTTCCCGTATAACCTTCTTTTTTAATTATTCTTTCGGAAATAGGTACAACATTTGGCAGGTCGAAAATAGCAGTTTTTAGTTCTGGTTTCCTGTTTAAAAAAGCCATGCAAAACACGCCAGAACCACCACCTACATCTAAAACAGAATTTACATTGTCAAGGTTAATTTTAGCCACCTGGTCCGGGGCCATTTTTTTACCCCTGTCGTGCATGGCGTTAATAAAAGCACTTAGCCAAATTTCGCCCCTGTTGTTAATGTTCTTTTCCTGAAAACTATATCCGCTTCTAATTACTTCAGAAAGTTGGTGCCAGGAATTCCACAAATGGCTGGTATGCAATAAACCTTCGAGGTAGGCAGGGCTGTTTTTCGAAAGGAATTTAAGTCCTTCTTCGGAATTGCTGAAATGGTCGTTGCTTTTATTCAAAAAACCAAGAGAAACCAGGGCATTTAATAGCCTTTCAAGCCCTCTTTCGTTCAGGTTCAGGGCTTTAGCCAGGGCGTCAGCCTTATATTTATCCGTACCAATAAAAGTGAAAATATCCAGTTCAAAAGCGGTTAAAAAAATACGGCTTTTTTGGAATGCACTTGCAATTTCCCTTATTTCCTGAGGATTCATTTGTTATTGATTTAAAACTGTTGTAAATATTCAGGCATTAAATTTTTTCAATATTAAGCATTTATTTGGCATATTTTTCACCTAACTTAAGTTTTTCAATTCTCGAACTTATAGCACCTTCATTCCTTTCGAATATTTGTGAAAGTTCTTTTACTGTGATACCCTGAAAAAAAAGCAATTTAAGCCTGTCATCTTCTTCTTTTTTCCAAGGGAGGTAGGCATTTTTGAAAGTTTTTCTAATTTCATCAATAGTATATGTCTTCACTATTTCAGTTTTTTCAACTAGTTCAATTTGTACTTTTTTTCCGCAATATGGACAAAATAAATGTAGTTTTTCTAATTGGCTATAGCAATAATCACAAGTAATGACTTTGTCGACAACAGATTTTATAGGATTAGTTGTCCGAACAGTAAATACTTCAGGAATTTCCTTTAAAAAGCTTGATTCATTTCCCTTTTCAGTTATTAAGAAAAGTTTGTCCTTGGCCCTTGTAATAGCTACATAAAACAATCTTCTTTCTTCTTCCATTAATAAGTCATGGTTAGCTTTTTTAATAATCTGAAATATCCTGTCTTCAAGCCAAATATCGGGGAAACCTCCATGTCCCTCCGTCAAGCCAATAATAAAGACAACTTTTGATTCAAGTCCTTTTGACGCATGAATAGTTTTTCCCTGGATACGAATATTTTCGTTTTTAAATTTGAAATAGTATGGCAAATACATTTTACTTCTTCTGTAAAGAAACAAAATTTCATCTTTGTTTATGCCCTCGCTTATTAACTCATTTACTTTGTTAAAACAGAATTGTACATTTTCTTCCTCGCTGTTGCCAGAATAAACAACAATTTTGTGTTCAGATTTTTTTGAAGCATGTACCTCTTTATCAACTTTGAATTTGTTATGTTTGATAACCTCATTACTTGCACCAACTATGTTCTGCGTACTGCGATAGTTCAGATTGAGTTTAATAACTTTTGACTTTTCAAAATGCCTTTCAAATTCAATGATGTAACTTATATTTGAACCCCTGAAACCATAAATGCTCTGCCAATCATCTCCAACGCAGAAAAGTTGAGTATTGTCTGTTAGCAGCAATTTGATTAGTTCAACCTGCAAGTTGTTTACATCCTGAAACTCGTCAACTAAAATGTATTGGAATTTATCTCTGTATTTGTGAGCTATATCTGATTGATTTTTGAACAAGGAGGTACTACGTGAAATCAAATCGTTAAAATCAAGATAAGATTTATCAATGCAATATTTGTTGTACTTTTTTACAATTGGAATTGCTAACTTGTAAAAATTCCGAACTCTTTCATGTTGATCTTTTTTTGCATTTTCTAATATTATGTTAATGTCAGTGTTTTCAACTTTTATCATGTCTGTGATCCGCATAATTTGTTTTACAAATTCTTTTACATCCTCATGATAGCCATTGAATTCTTCTTTGAAATTCAAAGAAACTGTTTTATGATAATCTTCAGGTAATCTATTTTTAAAAATTTTTTCAAGAGTATGGTTAAATAATGCTGAATCTTTTGTCATGCTTTCATAAGTTTTCACCAAAAGCAAATTACCTTTCTTAAATTGTTCTTCTTTGTTACTAGTTGAATAACTTTTTTCACTAATGTGCTCTATGTAAAGATTTGCCGCAGGAATATAAAAATCCGGATTGAAAGTAAAGTCTTTTACATTTAGCATAGGTTCATATTCAAATTTAATACTGTGACGATAAAGCCAATCAGCAATAAACTGTTCTGATTTAGAACGTAATTTTGTACCGTCAAGGGCAGTAAAATATTTTCCATCCTTTGGTAAATATTTAGTGTCTAATTGATTTAAGTGAATTTTATCTATGATATAATCAAGAATATATCGTTTGAATTGTAGCAAATATTCAGTGTCATCGCATTGTTCAATAAGAAGTTTATGGACAACTTCAAATACTGTTTCAGGTGCTACATGTTTATATAGTTCGTCTTCTTCGTCCTGCTTTTCATCTCCAATAATTCTAAACTTATTATCAAACTCGTTTACGCCATAATTGCGAAGGATGGCGTAACAAAAGCTGTGAAAAGTTCTTACTGTTAAGGCATCAATCCATTTGTACTTTTTCTTTTGAATGAATCTTTCTTTTTCTTTGTCAGCGTTGTTTATTCTTTTGTCAATCAAGTTTATAGCGTACTCTCCACTTTCATCTGCGGAAATGATTAACCTGTCAATCATTTCATTTGTGGCGTTTTTGGTGAAAGTAATGGCGAGAATATTTGAAGGGCTAACTCCTTTTTCTTCAATTAAGTAGATAAGTTTTTGCAAAAGAGTTTTTGTTTTTCCAGAGCCTGCACCAGCAAGGACTAAAAGGCGTTTTTCTTCACTCACAACAGCTTCCCTTTGTCTCTCGTTTAAAGCGCTTATATTGGTTTTCGTTGTTGATATCACATTAAATTAATAATATATAGATTTTGTCAGAAAGTCAATATTTAAAAATTAAAACAATTTATTTTCTTTAATTTTTTGTCATCTGTTTTTACCCTTTTTCAAATATAGTAAAATATATTTTAAAACGGATATTTCTGGCAATGGTAAGTTTTTTACAGGCCAACAATTTTGCTCCGTCTTTCCAATAAAACAGTATCCCGCCATTTTCCATCCAATCGGGCAATTTTTTCTCTCACTCCTATAGTTCTGAATCCAAACTTATGATGAAGTTTAAGCGTGGCTGTAATTTCAGGAAATACACTAGAATATAATGTCCAGATTCCATGCTTTTCAGATGATTCTATGACCTTTCCCATTAGTTTTGAACCAATGCCTCTTCCTAAATTATTAATATCTATATAAATACTTACTTCCGCCACACCTTCATAAACCTTACGTGTTGAAACAGGTGATAAAGAAACCCATCCAAGAATATTGTTATTTTCTATATATACAAACCGCGAATGTTTCAGATGTTTTAAATCCCAGTCCATCCATGTGGGAACACTGGTTTCAAAAGTTGCATTTCCGGTTTCAAGTCCCATGCGGTAAATGTCAAGTACCCTGAAACTGTCCATGTCGGTCATTTCGCGTATCATCATCTGTTAAGATACATTGTTTTTAAGGGGTGTACATTGGTCCCGGCTTTTTATTACGGGATAAATTGTGAGTAGGGTTCCTGAGTTTATCGATGGATGTTCCGGTGGTCTTTGGCTACCGGCCGGCTCTACGATTGGCAACTGGGCATTATTAGTAATCCAATGTTATTATTCGTCCTTTTGTGAAATCAAAGAATTTATCTTTCTGAGCAACTTTTACTCCGTCCATTAAATCTTCTGGTTTGAATCCTGCAATTTTCAAGCAAGTCGGACAGGCATAAACACCAACTTTTTTTTCTGCAAGTTGTTTTATGTAAGTCTGAAAAGATTCGAAATCGGCATATTTCATGTCCTTTGCGCCTTTAACTAATAGTTCTACTGCATGAATGTCCATGTATACAATTACATCTTTATCCATTGCCATCATGACAGCCATTTTTAAAGGCATTAATACCCGATGAGGATCATTGTAGCTTTCAGTGATATGTATAAATATTCCATCTCTCACTGAATCTTTGCAGCAGGATGCAGTCTGCATTTCCTTGTTGTCATCTTTGGTGCTTTTTGGATTCTGATTACATGAAATAATCATTAATCCAGCAATAAGTAAAAGTCCTAAGTTTTTCATATCTCAAAATATTTAGTTAGAAGTCATTTTTTTGCCTTTTTGCCAACGGTAGCGGTATGGCTAGTAAGGGATTGCGGTGCGACGTTCCTATCAACCGAGACGAAAGATTAATGCGGGTGATGAACTTCGCATACCTCTGAAACCCTAATTGGCTATATTGTGTGTTAGCACACGTTTTTATTTAAATTCAATTTCTAAATCTTTAAGTTTTTTAAGTCTCCTTGTATCTCTAATTATAGCAATAATCTTTGATCTAAATTTATCAATATCTACGGAGATGTCTTTTAATTCCTTTACTTGAAATTTAAGATCTTTTGTCCAAGGTGCATCATTCTCGACACCTAACAATCTATCATAATAATCATTGAGCTCCTTTTTATCACCTATTAATCCGCAAATTAGTCCTTTGTGATAATTGCCCCATAAATTATCACTTGCAAATTGATGTCTTATTATTGTTTGTTTAGTAGTTTTAAAATCAATCAATAATTGACGATAATTCAATGTTTTTTCAAGTCCAATTTTAGCTAATTTCTCAACATCAAGAGTAAATTGATCCGTATTTTCAAAATCAACGAACTCGCTTTCCCTATATCCTATGTCAAAAGACCAACAATCTTGAGGATACCAATGAAAATTTACTCCTACATTTATACAAGTCCCTTGTCTATTACTAAAAGGTTGAAATTCAATCATAGTTGTATACCAATTCTGATCATCAAGCCATGTCCTTGATTGTCCTTTCCTATCAAGTCCATATGGTTTTAATATCTGGCTGGCTACCTTATTTATAATCTTTGAATGTTCGGGTAAGCTCATTTCTGTCTTTTAAAATGTTTGCTAACGTCTCAATAATCTCCATGCCGACTATTTCTCAAGATATCCACCAGGTTATCTTATTTATTCTTTTGTTGTTTTGAATTATTGCTTGACTATTTTTTGTTCTTCTTAAAATCGGATAGATACAATATGCTTTTTTAACCTGATTTGCGTATTATTTTTTCTTTAAAATTAGTTTTCTCCCATCTCATCTCCAAATATTTGCGTAATTATTTATTGGGAGTTTTTAGACTTTTAGTTTGTATCGGAAAAGGTAGGTGTATGGGCACAAGTCGACGATATATGCCTTTTTGAAGAATTTTTCTAAAGACAATACGACCAAGAAAATCTAATCATTTCCAGGATTTGAAAAGAAAGATTTTCTAAGGTGGGATTAACCCGGAACGCCTTGCGGCTGCTGTCATCAGTAATATTGAAATATTTCTAATGACAAATCCGGGTTAATACTGCACTGGAAGACTTTTCTGGTACTTCAGGAACAATCAAAAGCATAAGAAAGGCAAAACTTTGATATCAGAGATTGAATATGAAAATTCTCAAGAAGGAAATATTTATAAGGAACAAACTGTGTACTTCCTGAATGAAAAGGTATAAATAAGAAGGAATTGAAAAGAAACCATAATGAAAAATTAGTTCTGAATAAAATTGATTTGATTATACATTTTATTCCAGAATGCGCATCATAGCCCTTCTGCCATAATACAAAGCACAATTGGCAGCATGCACTTATAGAAATTCATTTTTTTTATTATCAGACGGCCTGCCTCGAAGATTTACGATATATAAGCAAAGGTTATTGCACTCGGAGTTGAAGCTCATATTTGCATTTGTTTTGCAAGCAATTTATTATTTTTCTTGCAGAAAATTACATGTATGATTGAAAAGTTTTTAACTTTAATCTATTAATTTTCAACTATTTATTTTATTATTAAGGAGCGACTATTTATTTTTTGCAGGTAAAACCTTCCAATTGATAGAACGATGGCGGTAGAATCGCCGCCGAACCTGGTTCTTTTATATAGCCTCAGTCGAGCGGGGATAATTAGTAAAATCTACGCAGACATATCTAATTCATAATCAGACATTAAAATATCATAAGGCATATTGAAGGTTTTGTGAAGCTTTTTTATCATTTCAAGGCTTAAAGGCCTTTTGCGAGAGAGTATTTTTGAGAAAACACTTTTACTTACGCCCAAAATCTCTACAATATCGATTTGCTTAAGGTTTTTGTTCTCCATGATGTATTTTATATATTCAATCGGATCAGGTGGACCAATTGAGTGGTATTTTTCTTCATAAGCATCAATCAAAACCTCCAATAAATCAGCTTCTTCTTTTCCTTTTGGGTCAAGTTTACCTGCTTCTTCCAGATCAAGCAAAGTTTCTAGCCTTTTAAGGGCAGCTTTGTTTTCTTCTTCGGTTTTTATTACATGGATTTTCATTTGTCTTACTATAGGTTATTGTTACAAATGTATAACAATGTTTCCAATATGGCAACTCGAAGCATGTTTTTTTACACTTTTTAACTAACTCTTCTTATTCGATTTCAACAGTATGGGCATCGATTTTATCATATTCGGCATGTGTCCCGATAAACATGATATAGCATAATTTCCTTATATAGTACACCTTTATGATTAGCCTGTAGTTGTTTCCTTTGATATTAAACACAACCCTATTGTTTCCAATGAAATCAGCTGTTCTGTATTCTTCTTTAATATCGTGCATACTTTTCCAATCTGCCTTCTCTGTCTCACTATACCAGGATCTTAGGGCTTGTTCACAGTCTGGGTATTTTGTCCAGAATTTTCTTAAAGTACTTTTATTAAAAATTCTCATTCGTCCTATTATTAAACTGAAATCTCTTTTACAAAAGTAAATACAGAAGTTGCCATTATGTCAACTTGTTGACAATTGATTAATAAGAGCTGTAATATATTGTATATTAGTAATAATCAATTAATGTAATTAATACTCACCCATGGGGGCTATTTTTTACCAGACGGCCATCATCAGTAATATTAAATTTCAAAGAACATGCTGTTTTTGACTCACATAAAGTTGCCCGCATAGTGGGTTACTTCCTGCAGGGTACTTGTATTTGTATATTTAGTTTGTCATAATTTTATACCCACTGCATCGTAATCTTAATTACTTCAGTATTACCAATATGGACAATATTCAACTCTTATTAAAAATGGCACTATATTTCGTAATATGTACTTTTTTTTAATCTTCATAACCTTTTTCAGATTGCACTTATCATCATAAAATTTGATCTTACTTTTATCAACTTTAAAGTGCCCATAATCTATATGTTTATATTTACGCATCCATCCATTATATGATTTGCGGATAGAGAATAAAGTATCTGATAGTGATAAAACAGTTTCATTTTGTCTATATCTTAGATTTATACTTAATGATATTCCAAATATCCTAGCCTTTCTTAAAAAATCATGATTATAAACTGGATATTCCTGACCATTTGAATTAATCGTAAGAAATGCCAAAAATGCAAAAAGCAATATATATTTTATTTTATTAAACATATTTTATGTTAATTTTTTTTTAAGGCTCTACCATCAACCATAACACCAGTAATAATTCCTTCTTTACCAATATAAATCCTGTTTGTTGCACTATTTGTTGTTTTATTATTAAGAAACATCTCATAATTCAACCATTCAGAAAAGAACATTTGACGGTTATTAATATTACATTATTCAGCAGTCCTCCGTTAGGCTTAGAATTTGCCTAAGTCTTTCATATCTGGTAAGCCTTTGTCTTTTTATTCAATTGTCTTCCATAAAAAATCTGCTTTCAATATATCAATAACATCTTCAAGCGCTATCACAGTAGTTTCTTCTGTTTTAAAGTCATCCCTGAAATGCTTTATTTGTTCTAATTCTAATCAACTTCAGTCCCCAAAAGCATGTAGACGCCAGCCATGAATATAATTTAAATAAAAGGCCATGCAATTTCATGGCCTCTTTCCTGTTTTTTGATTGCTGCTATTCTTTTACGATAACACCCTGGTAATTCACTACATCAGTGCCATAATCCATGGTTATCCTGTAAATGTATTTCCCAGGGGCCAGTTTTCCGATATTGTGGCCCAGCTTATAATTTTCGGGCGATTGAATGGCATCAACCTCGTCCACTTCTGTTCCGTTCATATTATAAAATTTAACCGTCACTGATTTCGGCTCGCGCACAAGGCTGTATTCAAAATTGACTTCCCCTTTCGAGGGATTCGGGAAAACCAGCATTTTATCCTTTCCGTTCAAATCTTCCATCCCGGTAAGGGTAAACTTGAGTTCAGCACTGTTATTGTCTTCAAACAATTCGGTATAAGCATTGTCAGGATCAATGGTTGCCACAAGGGTTAATTCGCCTGTGATCCCACCAAAATAATACTCTGTATTTACTTCTGCCACCTGTGTATTGGCCATATTGTTAATGTTCGATTCCGCAATATTGGGCTGAACCACTCCATCGATCAAAGGGTAAATCCTGAATTTGACATTGGCACCATCGATACCTCGATTAACAGCTGAAGCACTGATGGTTATCTTGTTATTGTCCACTTGCTGATACGAAAGGTTTAACAGCTTAAAATCATAGGCATTCAGTTTTAGAGGCACCAAATCAGTGGCATCGAAAGATTCTTCGACAAAAGTTCCTTTAAACAATGAGTTTATCTGGTCGATAATTGAAGTAATATCGTTGGTTTCGGCTTCCACAATATTAAACTGAATGATGTACTCCTTATACTGCCCCGGAATAACCGTTCCGAAATCGCAACTGGTAACACCCTGTGCATAAATACATCCGGCAGGAAGGCTGCTTTGTACCACGGTGTAGTTTTCTGTGTCTTCCATGTCAACGTCCACATTTTGGGCAATATCGTTTCCATAATTCACCACCGAAACACGTACATCAAGGGTGACGTTGGTTGCAGAGATGGTTATAGGCGCACCCGTGTAAGGAATCCCGTTAACGGCAATAACCTGCTTGCGAACCTGTATCATCGGGCCAAGCGGGATAAATTTAAGTGCTGAATCGGACACCGAATACAATTTTCCATTGTAATTGTAATTCACCTCTTCGGATGTAGTGGCCAGCGTATCTGTTATTTTCGAAATATTGGTCTGGAATTTTTCCAGGATCACAATTTTTGAAGTATCTAAAGTGGGAAACTTCCCGAATTGCTTCAGATCAATGGTTTCTGAACCTGACCCGGTTACCGGTAATGTTCCCTGAACATTGCTAAAATCCGATGGCATGATATCGTCCAGTGACCATTTTACTGAATTTAAAGGCGAAAGTATTGAAGTATTGCTGGTGACGAGGTTTTGTAAATTAGCCTGTCCGATAACAAACTTTTGTGCCTCAATAATCTGACCTCCGTTGTTTTTATCGGTAATACTATATTTTACAGAAGGGATATCCAAATGCAGGGCAGTACGGCCGGTGCCATCGTATTTCACTTTTTCGCCGGTAGCTGTGAAACTTACATCAAAAATTCCTTTTGGATGGTTTGAGGCTAATTTTACAAGGAAAATAAAATATGCTTTACGCGATGGTTGCAAAAGTTTAAGCTGGTTGCCCATTTTCACCAATACTTCACCTTCGGGCTGGTTAAAACGCCAACCTGCCTTAAATACACCGATCTGATCATCGGGCACCAAAGGCCTTGGATAGGCAACGTAACTCATTACCACTTCTGCATTTCCATTGATAAAATGAGGCGTAACCACTGTATTTTCAAAATTCTCATCGGTGACATTGTTCACTTCTACTTTAAGCATGGTAAAGGTTCCGCTTTCGTTTTTCGGATAACCGCCCAAATCAGGGTTGCTTTGATCAGCCATTGGAACAAGAGTAAGGTTGGCATTTTCGAGATCCAAATCCACAATGGAATGGAATTCCACATCCGGACTTACCAGACTGCAAGGATCTTTACCCCCCACGGTAGCTGTGGCCATTGTGCTGCCATCGCCACGAGAGAGTGAATAGGGTTCAAATCCGGCATTAAATTCATGGGGTTCATCAAGACTTTCCAGAACGTGTTTTACAATACAGGTGTCCTTACCAAAACCAACAATATTGGGATCAATGGTTGAAGTTAACCGCAAATCAACATCTTCGGCAAATCCGGTAATTACATGTGAGAAAATTACCCAGGGCGAGCCTCCAAAAATCTCTTCCACAACCAGGGTTCCGCCTTTTCCCAAATCAACCAGTCCTTCTTTTCCCTTGCCCTCGTATATTGCATTAATGGTAAAATGGGTTTTTCCAAGCCCTTCGAACAAATCATCGCCATAGGCATTGTCGGCTCCTGCACTCCAGCCTTCGTTGACAGTTCCGTAAATATCATCCTGATGCGGATAAACATTCAGTGAGCCTGCCGGATAATCCTCGCCATTCCCTGCCATAAAAGCATCGTGTAAATAGCCGGTCTGCGACTGGAAACGGTCACCACGATCGTCAAGCCAGTCATCGATACCATCGAAATTATCGTCATCGAGCGCCGGTGGGATAAGAACCTGGGGAATATAAACCTGGTACCTGAAATCATCTTCCCAGATTTTTACTTCGTTTAATGTGTTCGGGTTGTTGATCCATTGTTTGAATGGCGTCTCGTCAACCTGGACAATGGCTTCCACATCATAGCTTCCATCGGCTTTTTTGGGAAGCGACATTTTGTAACCGCCTATTCCTTTAGGGATTTCGTAAATAAAATACCCAAAAACGCCATCGCCCAGGTTATCTACACCTTCGGCAGCCAATGAAGGATCGTTGAAATCCACATCGTAACCCACATTTCTAATCCAGTAATAGGTGTATTCTGTGGAGGCATCCACTTCAAAACTTACCCTGGCTTTTCCGTATTTGGGCAAAACGCTTATCGTATCAGCACTCACACTGTCGCGTAGAATCATACTTTGTCCTAAGTACTCAAATTGCAGCGGATTTGGCAATGGAGCCCAGTAGGTATAGGTAGTACGAATGGGGGTAGTTTTATCTTCACCAAAAATGGTTTTGTATTTTATGTTCGAATACATTGAATTGGTTGGCGTTGGATGGGTCATGTCGATTTCTTCGCCGCCCAGCGAAACCACTGCAAGGAATTCGCGATGGGGTTGTGGAACTTTGCCAATCAATTGGTCCTGTGGCCTGAGTTGGTAACTATCATCAACATAAGCAAAACCTTCGTAATTACCAAGTGATTGCAGAATAAGGTTTTTCCAGATTACATTGCCATTATTGTCCCGCTCCATCCAGTAGCTCCAACTGGTATCGGCCTGGTTGGCTGTGTTGATATCTGCTGTATAGGGATAGAACATGCCCGGGCCCTGTGCAATGGAATCGTTCACAAAGGCAGCCCCTTTCGAAAGGTCAACCAGTTCAGGTGGATCAATCCAGATTTCATAAGAACAGTAGGGTTCATAATACTGGTAGCCGGGCACCGTGTTAATGTCCCAGTTTACTTTCCACACGCGCATTTCATCACCAGGCTCGGGCACATCTACAATGCCGTCACCATTGGTATCCTGGGCTATTAAACCATCATGGTCCAAATCCTCGAAAACAGCCTGAGTAGCCCCATTTAAATGGGCCCACGGATTTTGCCAGTAAACCGTTTCTTCGGTAAGGGTATAACCTTTGGGATAAATCGAAGCTGTATCGAGCCAAACATCAGGATCTCCATCAGAATCAATATCAAAATCCGGATGCGATTCGTCGTTACTTCCTTTGAGCACGGTTACAAATTTTCCACCGGGTGTTTTCAGAATTGGAATGTTTATACTCTGGTCCGACCAATAAAATGGCACATCTTTAGGAATGTACTGAACATATTTTGTTTGCTCTGCCGGTGTTCGTTCCTTGTTTTCGAGGTTCAGGAATACTTTGAATGGCTGGTAATACAATCCAAGGAAATTTTTCCAGTTTACATCGGCATCTCCCATTAAGCGCGCACTGAACATGATATCGGCAAAATCCCTGTATTTGGTGTACCGGTTTATCCCTTTGGCATCGGTATAAGAAACGTGGGCTTTTGAGGCGTGCATGAGATAATCGCGATCCAGAAATTCATCAACCCTTTCATGTAAATCGCTGTTGCTGTCGGGCGTTTTAAGCCGGTAAGTGATAAGCATTTCCTGGTTGGGTGCTAATGACAATCCGCTAAAAATCAACTTATTCCCATCCACATTAGCAGATTGCCCGTTTAAAACATCCACGAAAGTGAAATAAGGGTTAATTTCTTCTTCAATTTCAAGGTTCGAAACCATGTCTGATGAAAGGTTCCTGACTTTAACCACTACATTAAAAGTATCCACGGCGTCGTATGAAACGCTGTTATTTCCTACATTTACAAGTGGCGGCAATTGGTTAACTACTGAGCGGGTTACGTCAATATCAGAAATAAAGGCTGATAGAATAGCATTATAGGTCCATTGTAACTGGCGGCCCCCGGATTTTAAATCAACATACCCGCCTACAGCCGGAAGGGCAAGGTTACTCAGAATACGTCCGCCACCGGCATTGTTCAACTGGTAATAAACCGGCCGGTTGTCGACATTCAATGTAGCAATTACAGACTCTGCAGGGACTGTTACCAGGGGAATGGCAGATCCATAAACTCTGGTATTTTCGGCACAGAACGAAAATGGCTGGGCATTTGCCACGAAAGTGATGTCAAAATAATTGTTCGCCGGCGAGGCTGAGTTTGAAAACTGGATAGTTCCGGTATTCAGGTGGCCCAGTTTTTCGGCGATATAGGCAGCATTGCCTTCGGTGTAAATGGTTCCGCCCGAAGCCAGGAAATCATTTAGTTTTGAAATCAATTCTGGAAATTTGTTGAACACGCTGTCGATGTACACCTTATTATCGCCTTCGAATTGTGCAAAAGCAGGAATGATAAGCAGTTTGGTGTTTTCAGCCAGTCCTTTTGAAATAAGCTGGTTTTCGTCAAAAACCCACTGGACACCCAACAGGATATTGCCCATTATGCCCTGAAAATAAGCCGATTCCCAGTTAACCGACTGGCCCTCAATTTGAAAACTGCTCTGGAATATAACCACAGAACCCTGACTGGCTTTGAACTGCAGCGCAAAATGCTGTGCGTTTTGCCACTGATAATTCGATTCCGTACTTGATGTTACAATGCCAAAACCTGCAGGAATATCATCCGGCAGTACAAACGAACCGGCATTGGCGCCTGAACGCACCCAGTAAACCGAATGCTCGCCCCAGAGCGGGAATAGCGAAGGATCGAAATTCTGGCTGGTAGAATGGTAGTCATTATCAGCAGCCTGCATGGCAAGTTTATAGGCATTTACAAAATCGGTCTGCTGGCTGGTAACAGGAACCAGGTTCACCTGCTGGCCTTTGCCAATGAAAGTAATTAATAGAAAAACAACGGTCAAAGCCGTCATTTTCAGGGCATAAATCATTGATTTCATTGCTATTTGGGATTAATTTTATTTACTAACTTACAATATAAAAGACTCAATTTTATCAGGTTCGGTTGCTTCTCCTATTCTTAAGGTTTTTAACACACAATACCCGAGTTCTCCAATTTCTATTGTTGAAACTATTTTTCGGTTACCCTTTCATTTTCAAGAAAACGAATAATTAAATTTTGATAATCCGAAATTTCTCCTTTTTCAAGTTTCTTGTCTTTTCTTGTTTCTAACCAACTTTGTACCGGATATCTACCATTGATGCAGAAATTCCAGGCTTTGAGTGGTACATTGTTAAAATACTGGAATTCGTTTATAAAAACACGGCCGATCTCCCCTTGCCCCTCCATAGGAGAGGATTCCAAAATTTGATCTTCAGGCTGGTCCGGGATTGAAGTTTTAATATTATCATTTTCTTTTGATGCTAGATACAGTTTTATTGCTTCGGCAACTTTTTGAGGATTTTGCATAACTTCCGCATTTGAAAAACGTATCACATCAAACCCTTTTACTTTTAGCCTTATTGTTCTGGCAGTATCTTTATCTTTCTGAAAATCATGTATCCTGCCATCAATTTCAATTATTGTTTTTTTCGAAAGGCACACAAAATCAACAATAAAATCGTCAATTACATGTTGTCTTCGAATTTTAAACCCTGTTTTTTTATTTCTTAAATAACCCCACATAACTCGCTCGGCTTCTGTAGGATTTTTCTTTAAATCTTCCCTGAAGTTTGTAATTGATCCATAAGTATAAGGATTTGCAGTAATATAACCTGGGCTCTTCAATTCTTTCTGTTGAATCTCACCAGAATTAGCTCTCTCCCCATTGGGGAGGGGCGGGGAGGGGTCGAACATTACTTTTTGCACCAGATTATCTCCTTTCACAGGAAAATCTGCTATTAATTTACCATTTAAGTTATTTTTCAAATTATTAAATATATTTATTTCCTGATTTATAACCAGATAAGCCTTACCTTCATACAAAATATCATCCATTCCGGTTTTAATTGAACTTGTTAATTTGCTTGCCTCAATCATATGCCGGGCATACCCCAGGAATTTTAACTTTCTTCACCTTTTTACACCCAAACATCAGGTTAAAACCAAACCTTACACTTACCGATTTGGCCCTTTGAGGAAATATCAAACCACTTTGGCTTTCCTGTACATAAAAAATGGGCATCATATCGGACGAAATATAAAAATTGACCCTTTCACCCCCAACAATAACTGCAAAACCAATGTTCCGCAGGCTACGATCGACATACGAAAGGCTTCCTGACAAATCGAGATATTTAACCGGCTTTACATTGATGGTGGCTGTTAACGAAGGAAAAACAGCAAAGTTGAAAATATAAATCTTAGACACAAGCCCTGCTTTTACTTTGGTTGAAAGCTTTTGAGTAACTCCTGCAAAAACTTTTACCGGCAAAGGGGTAAAGTATTTAGTTGGACTGTCGGTTGCATTCAACGACTGGAGCACTGTATCGCGGAGCATGTTGATCAAATCAACCGCTTGTCCGTTCGTATATCCATCCAGGCTTACTCCTGAAAGTGAAATATTTCCTGTAGCTTTAAGGTTCAGTGCGCTGGATTTCCACCGGATGAAGCCTAGGTTTAAGATGCTGGCTGCCAGTGTTGTATTTTCTGATAAATTATAAACAGCACCCAAATCGAGCTTTAGGCCCCGGTTTCCATTAAAAATGTAGTTTTTAACAAAGTTATCTGTCACCGGCCTTATTCTGTCTACATTTCCATTGGCATCGCGCTCAATATCCAATGGTGCCGATACATTGGAGTTGTAATTTGTGTTTACATCCACCGTAACAGGCTGTTCTGTTGTATTTATATTTAATTCCGATTGTTTTGTGTTGTAATTGAGCATGCCCTGAAGGTAGCTAATGCTGGCCCCAAGCCGAAACTGGTAACTAAACTGTCTCGAAACGCCTACCGAATAGGCAATATAGCTGATGGCATTTCCTTCGTTTCTTTTTAAATCGAAATTAACCGGTTTATCAGTATTGATGTCCCAATTCCCGTCTTTCATGGTAATCAATTCTTTGTTGTAAAAAAATCCAGCCTGATGGGCATGGTAAATCCTTGCTGTAATAAAGTACTTTTTCCAATGAAATCCGGCACCAATTATCACATTTTCAATTTCGGAATAAATAGCATTATTTCGCCTGAGTTTCGGATAGATATTATCGAAATCGAAAATAAGCGAATCAGCCTTGCTGCCAGTGCCCTGCCTGATAAAATCCCTATACGAAAAACTGGTATTGTGATAATTGAATTTTATGGACGAAATCACTGGTAATTCAATATAAAACTTACACCTGAAATCGACAGCGGGGTTAAGCATATTGGCCTGAGGCAGCTGGTGCAGCATGTACAGGGTGTTATCCTGGGAACGTGCAGGAAATGCGAAAAAACCTACAGATAAAAAAAAGCAAAAGATATGAATTGAAATTTTTTTCATCGCACAGGTTTTATTGTTTCAAAGTAGCTGCCACGCCAATGTTGACATAGAAAAAATAATCCCTGAAGAATTTCCACGGGCGGGGTGGATTATTACTGTATTCAATGGTTTTAAGTTTTGAAACCACTAAAAGATAATCCGTTTGCATAATTCCCGGAATCCTGGAAGCCAGAATCTCAGCTTTTACAGGTGGCGCCGGCTGTGGTGCAATTTTACCTTCACCATCTGCATTCGAAGAACCCGGAACGAGTACCGGAATTTGAAACATGGAATCGAGATGATTTCCGGCCAAATCGCAGAAATAAACCTGTGTTTGTGCGTCCATTGGTACCGCATTGGTAAAATTCATCACAAACAAGAGCCTTTGCATATTGCCGAGGGTTGAACTGAAAAAAGCAGACAGAGGAAAGTTCACTGTATCGGTAAGCATCAGGTTGTCGGTATTGCCTTCGAAGGGCAGGGTATAGCCTGTAACGATATTCAATTCAGTGCCTTTTTTTACAAAATTGGTACCTGCATTGCCCTGAGGATTGGCTTGCCCGGTTAAAGAAGCATTCAGCAATGAATAATAATCATTAAAGGCCATCTGCACAGGCCCTGTTAAAATAAGCCCTTCACCATTAATGGTTTGTCCTTCCTGGCTTATTGAAGGATAAAGTATATCTGTATTGCCTGTTGGCACACTATTATTTTGATAAACCAAAGAATTATCCGGGGTGTAATAGGTTGCGTAAGAAAAATTACTTAAATTAAATGAAAAAGGCACACCAAGCTGGTTTTGGTAAAGTAAATCGAAATAACCATTTACAAAATTAAAATAGCCAGATAAGTTATTGTTCAACAGTTCAATTCTGCCCGGCCCTATTGAAGGCGGTGAAAGACTGACCTGCCCAATATAGCCGTAAAACGTATTGTAATCAATATTTAAAAATCGCAGGGTCAGATCCACGATTTTTTCGCCTGGAGCTATAATTCGGGCCGTTTGGTGAAGGGTCAGCGTGAAATTGACCTCCACCAAGTTTTTAGGATTTTGCGAATTATCTGGATAAACGGTGAAAGCCATTAAGTCGGAAAAATGGTTTGAGCTGCTTACCACAAGATTTTTATCGTAAACAAGATTGTTGTACCTGATACCGGGAAAAGCAGCATTCAGCGAAGCATTCAGTGTTCCCGCAGCCTGAACATCAAGATTCATCTCCATATTGTTCAGCAAAAGGCTGTCGGTAATTTCACCTCTTTGGCGCTGACTGAAACCAAAATCAAGGTAAAAAGTCTGATTTATCTGTACCTGTGTACCGGCAGGGTTTAAATCAATGGGGAGCCCGGTGGTATTGTAAACGGACCAAACTGTATCAAAAACCGGGTACTGAATTAAGTCAGAATCAGTAACGGTGAGCGATCCGGAATTAAAGCGAAACCTAAGCAGCCCATCGTTTTCAACAATAAGGAATCCTGAATCAATTTGGGGCTGAAGAATTTGGAGCAAGGTAGTGCTGTCGTAACCAACCGGCACGGCAACCGTTGTACTGTCGAAAAAATCACGGCTTAGTAAATCCTGGTCAAACTTTTCTTTTATACAAGCCAGGTTTAAAAAAATACCGGATACCAGAATTATTACAATTATTCTTTTCTTCATCTACAGGCATTTGATTTTTGGCTAACTAAAAAACGATGAAATTTTAAATGTATTATCAAACCGAAGCTTCAAAGTTATTTTAAATATAGCTGAAAGAAAAGCAAAAGAATCGTTTTAAAACATAAAATATCAAATACTTGTAATTTTTAAAAGCATTTTGTTCAGAAAACATTGAATCAAGATAATTTACAACTTAAGCCTTAAAAAGTTTAAAATAAAACTATTCCTGTTGAATTTAATCTGCTAAGTGTATATTTAAAACAAGAATTTAGTTTCGATCCGATAGAAAATTAAATAAGCCGAATTAAAAGCCCTGGAAAATCTGCAATCCGACAAAACCTTCATCTTATCATTAAAAAAATTTAATAAAAATGCACTACCAATTGTGCATAATTTAAAAAAATTGTTAATTTTATTGTGCATTTTATATCTTTGTTTAAAATAGTTTATCAAAACAATGAAAACACTTTATGAGAAATTTGAAAGGCTTTTGCAAAGTACAAATACAGACATTAAACGATATTTATACGGAGAGATCTCGTGGGAAAGCAGAATGATTGGTATCATTGGTCCACGAGGTGTTGGCAAAACAACTATGATTTTACAATATATCAGGGAAAATTTGGACATCAAAAATGCGCTTTATGTTTCCGCCGACGATATGTATTTTAGTGAAAACAAACTTCTTGACTTAGCAGATTATTTCTATAAGAATGCCGGAGAATATTTATTTATTGATGAAATTCATAAATACCCTGACTGGTCAAGAGAATTAAAAAATATTTACGATTCATTTCCTTCCTTAAGAATTGTCTTCACGGGTTCTTCTGTACTTGATATATTGAAAGGTTCTTCAGATTTAAGCCGGCGTGCCATAATATACAAATTACAAGGACTCTCCTTTAGGGAATATTTGAAATTATTTCATAATTACGAAAATGAAGTTTTTTCGTTAAAACAAATACTCAATAACGAAGTAAAACTGAATAATATAGCACATCCGCTACCTTTGTTTAATGACTATCTGAAGAGAGGATATTATCCTTTCGGACTCGAAAATGAGATGAATATACGTTTAGGACAAATCATTGTGCAAACATTGGAAACTGACATTCCGCATTACGCTAATCTGAATATTGGAACCAGTCGTAAACTAAAACGGTTACTTTCCATAATTGCAGAAAGTGTACCTTTTAAACCAAATTTCTCCAAAATATCAGAAATAATAAACGTTAGCCGGAACTCCCTGGACGACTATTTTTTATATATGGAAAAAGCAGGCCTTATTGGTCAGTTACGAAATGAAACAAGTGGTATCAGGGGACTAGGAAAAGTTGATAAAGTGTATTTGGATAATACAAATATCATTTTTAACCTGGTTGGAGAAAAATCGAATATAGGAAATATACGGGAAACTTTCTTCTTCAATCAAATGCGATTAAGAAATGAAGTAATATCCTCAGAAAAAGCTGATTTTTCGATTGATAATTATACGTTTGAAGTTGGTGGAAAAAATAAGCAGCAAAAAAACATCGAGAAAGATGGTAAATCATTTGTTGTTAAAGATGATATTGAGTTTGGTTACCTCAATGTAATTCCGCTTTGGGCTTTTGGATTAAACTACTAATCTCAGCCTGGATGAATTTTAAAAAATAAAATTTATTTATGATTCAATTTATTATTTGGTAATTATAAACTTTTATATTTGAAAATAAAATGAGAAAATGCAAAAACATTATTCTGTGTATCAAACATTTAATTTGTAAAATTATGAGACCATATCCTTATCCTACTTTCCATTTCCGGGTTGAATGGGGCGGCACCCGGGTTGGGTTTTCCGAAATTTCGGGACTAACAATTGAACATGATGTTGTTGAATACAGGGAAGGTGATTCCCCGGAATACCAGTTTTCAAAAATGCCTGGCATGGAAAAATTCCACAATATTGTGTTAAAACGCGGAATAGTAAAAGGCGACAATGATTTCTTTCACTGGATGAATACGATTAATCTTAACCAGGTGGAACGCCGGGACATAACAATTTCGCTTTTGGATGAAGAACATGCCCCGGTAATGGTATGGAAAGTTAAAAATGCCTGGCCTGTAAAATTAGAATATCCGGTGCTGAAATCAAATGCCAGCGAGGTTGCCATCGAAATTCTTGAACTGGCCCACGAAGGAATTACAGTTGAAACGCCTTGATGCCCAATACAATTTCGGATATAGTTTGACAGGCCTGAAATTATCTGAACAGCCCTTTTTTTTGATATGGATTAAATGAATCCCACAATAGAAATTTTGCTTTGACTTAATTAACCGTCCGCAAATATCTTGTAATCAAATCTTTAATCTGTTTAAACACTAATCAGAAAAAAATAAATGAAAATAGACAGACTGGCAGGACTCGGCATTACTTCGTTACTGGGCATATCAGGTTTTGCCCAACAAAATGATAAACCAAATACTGAAAATCCTAACATTATCCTGGTTTATCTTGATGATATGGGTTATGGTGACCTTCCGTTAACCGGCGCAACTGGTTATCAAACACCAAATATCGACCTGATGGCTAAAGAAGGTATGTTTTTTTCGCATTTCTATGCTCCACAGGCGGTAAGCAGCGCATCGCGTGCCGGATTGTTAACCGGTTGTTATCCAAACAGAATTGGTTTTGCAGGGGCTTTGGACCACAATTCTAAAATTGGCATTAACAGCGCAGAAACCACTATACCTGAGCTTTTAAAAACAAAAGGGTATAAAACTGCTGCCTTCGGGAAATGGCATTTGGGCTGTCAAAAGCAATTCCTTCCCAAACAACACGGATTTGACGAATTTTTTGGAATCCCTTATTCGCACGATATGTGGCCGAATCATCCAACATCTAAAAATTATTATCCACCTTTACCGCTGTTTGAAGGAGATTCAGTAATCTACACAAATCCGGATAATTCAAAGTTCACATACCAATTTACTGACAGAACAGTGAATTTTATCCGCCAGAATAAAAATAAACCTTTCTTTATTTACCTGGCGCATCCTTTACCACATGTGCCTTTGGCTGTTTCTGATAAATTTAGAGGAAAAAGTTCGCAAGGTTTGTATGGCGATGTAATGATGGAAATTGACTGGAGCTTAGGTCAGATTGTGCAAACGCTTAAAGAAACCGGGCTAGACAATAAAACGCTTATCATCTTTACTTCCGATAACGGCCCCTGGCTGAATTATGGAAATCATGCCGGTAGTGCCGGTGGATTAAGGGAAGGTAAAGGTACCAGCTATGAAGGCGGGCAAAGAGTGCCTTGTTTAATGCGATGGAAAGGCGTTATACCGGAAGGGATGGTGTGCAATAAACTGTGCTCGGCCATTGATATCTTGGCAACATTGGCTGCTATAACCAATTCAACATTGCCCCCAGACAAAATTGACGGTGTAAATATATTTCCTTTGATGCTCGGCCATTTTGAAGAAAATCCACGAAAATCGTTTTATTATTACTACCGGCAGAATAGTCTTGAAGCAGTTACAAATGGCGACTGGAAACTGGTATTTCCACATCCCGGGCGCTCGTACGAAGGATTTAATCCTGGAAACAATGGAATGCCGGGAATTGTTAACGAAAACTTCGGTTTCAATGGCGGATTGTTTGATTTAAGAAGGGATCCAGGCGAAAGGTACGATGTAAAGCCAGCCTATCCGGAAATAGTTGAAATGTTGGAAAAAATAGCACAGGAAGCCCATGAAGACCTTGGGGATGATCTCACAAACCAGAAAGGCAAAAATCGCCGGGAACCCGGACGGATTAAAAACGAATAAAAAATCTAATGATTTCCGTAACCATTGAAATTAAAACGCAAGAATTGTATTTATTTCAACTATTCATTTTTCAAGGCTTCTGTTGCAATTTTTAAATATATTTCTTTTGCTTTTTGGTATCTCTTTCTTACTGTATTTAAATCATGTGTAAAATATTGATTCCACTCGTTTCCGGGTGCCGTTTTCTCAATTAAATTGTCTATCCATTTTACAAAAAACCTTGCATCTTCTGCGCTTGCGCGTATAGGTTTCTTATTAACTGTAATATAAACCGGTGCTGTATGCGTCTGATGCCCATTGCTATCCATGCGACGGGCACACAGCCAGCTGCTTGAAGTAAACTCCTTTATTGTTTTTAAAACAACAGGTTCGCCCGGTTTTGCAGTTCCTTCCTTTTTTGCAATAACTTCTCCATTACAAACCAATTCCAGGCTGCCCGTCAAAGGTTTTATTGAAGTCCAGGTTACTTCAACAGTGGTGGTTCCTTTATTTTTGAACTGAATATCCGCACCGGGTGTTTGACCGTTTACTTTCAAATCAATAAATTCTTCGTGTCCATTTCGTGCAATTACGGTTTTACCGTCGCGTATTCCTTCTACCCATTTCCGGTATGTAAAAGGCTCTTTTACCTGAACATAAGTCAACAAAGTTCCAAAGGGTTCAGCTTCATTGCAGGGATAATCGGTTCCGGCAGCCAAACCAAGCCTGAATCCGCAATTTAGTAATTTATAATACGCAAGGATAGTTGCATCTGCATTATAATTCCCATAATTGTGCGAAGCAGTGCCATAAACATCTTCAGCTAAAAAATCGATGGTGCCCAGGGCTGCTTCTACAGGATATTCTATTGGAATACAACAATTTAAATTATTCTGGATTTGATCGTTTAAATATTCTGTATGACAAAATCCAACAATTCCTCCCTGTTTTCGTCCATATCCGAGAATTTTACAGGGCGATTCGTCCCATATTTGATGTGCTTCCTTTAAACCAAGCAGAACAACATGTCCTCCAAGCGCTTTGTGTTCAAATGTGGTTCCGAAGGGATCCCAATGCCATTCAGCATCATAATGAATCGTTTTTCCTGTAACCGATAACGGGTAATCATTTACATTCACTTTAAGCAAGTCTGTTTTGCCGGGCTTTACTTCTGCATCTCCCATATCAGCCAATACTGAAATTACCGCCAGGTCGTTTACTTCCATCATTTCAATAAATTTACTTTCAGGCAGGATTCCATCTTCCGGTCCACCACAATCGCGGTGAACATGCATATCGCCGGCATACCAACCTGAAGGTTCCGGCTTAATGCGTTCAGATTTACCTGCCAATGTGAATACCGAATGGGCAGGAACACTTGTTGAAAAACTATTATTTGTGACGACAATATTGTTGGTTTCAAACAAATTACGAAGGCTGTCGGTAAAAAACAAATCAAAGGTTTTTACTTTCGATAGATTGTTTAGTTTACCATTTAGGGTAACCGGGATACTCCCTTTGTTAATTCCAACTATCACCGGATTTCCGTCCGGATTAATAAAAGAATGTATGATCAGCCCACTGTTTTGATGTTTGGTGGCAATCCGGATTGCGCCAGGTTTGATGAATTTAAAAATCTGGCCAAACTCATAAAATTGCTTTCTGGGTATCCAATTTTTCTCCTTTTCATTGAATTCAATAAGTGGTTTGCCTTTTTCTCCAATCCAGAAGCACCAGTCGTTTGGTGGAATGCTTCCGTATCCATTCCGCCGGGCGTGCTGGTATACACAATCAAAACCATCCCAAAATATAAATGCTGAGGGATGGTCGTCGAGCTGACCAAACAGGTTTTCAATTCCGGCAGTTTCAGTTACCCAATAAAATTTGTTGTTGTTTGAAGGCTTTGCTATTATTCTGTCGTAATTTTCAGCATCATTACCATAATCGTGTACCCCCCAAAAAGCCAATTTGTTCATGATTACCGTATCTTTCACTATTTCATCCAGGCACTTGCTGAATAATGCTTCTCCCGCGGCATCTGGTGCTACAAAACGTATATCGCCGAGGCCTGATAAATCAAGTTTATTGGCAAGTTTATGCAATATACGGCTAAACTGCACCGGATCCGGGATATTGGGCCCTTCAATAATTCCATTCGGGTGATCTTTTCCTTTCCCATTTGTAATCATATCGGTTTCGTTCATTGGCGAAACAAGCGTGAATTGAATCCTGGCTTTTTGCTTTGCATAGATCAGCAAAGCAGCCATTGATTCAACAAATTCATCTTCAAAATGGGGATTTATGGTATGCGTTGTATCGCCCATCCAGCTTTTTTCAGGATCAGGCTTTTCCAACGGCGCTGCAGCCGGAGGTATTCCCATAAAACTGATTATCAAATTGTTGGTTATTCCCTTCTGGTTTAAATATCGTAAAGTATTCCAAACACCTGAGAACCGTGGAGAAGTAAAAATACTGTCGTAATAATTCCAGTTAAAAACATCAGGGTCGTTATTATCATTTGTTTTTTCCCAGTCAGCATCTTCAATTACCGCTCGAAATATTGTTGCACCCAGTTGATCACACAGCATATCAATAGCCGGTTTTACGATATCATTATTTTTGTATTCGCCGTTGAGCCACCATGCCGCATTTATGTTTACCCCAAAACCATCTACTTTTTGAAAGTGTTCAGCACCATCTATCTGAACCACCCATTCATTTTTGTTATCTGAAACCTGGCCATAAACGGAATTGTTCATCAAACAGGTTGAAATTATTGAGAGAAAAATAATTCCTGAAATTGTTGTTAATTTTATCATTTCTTTTGATTGCTAAATTTTCATTTAAATTTTTCCCATACTTTTTTTAATCATTACCCTTCCGGTATTTTTATGTGTAACTGTAATGGCAAAATCCCCATTTTTTAAATTTCTTATTGTATATCCTTCTTTTGCGTTTTTCACCAATAATGGCAGCCTTTTACCACTCAAAGTAATTATATCAGGATTAAAGGAAAGCCTAAGATACTCTGTATCATTGGCCTTTGTTAATATATATTCAACTTTTTGTTTTTCATATCGAATATCTTTTAAAATGCCTTCGGAATAGAGGATATGATTTTCGCGCGGCGGGGCAAATTCAGGAACACCGGCAAAAGCATGGTAAAACATGCGGGGACACTCGCCGTAACAATCGGACCACCAACTGTTTATTCCTTTACTAAAAGGACTTTCAAAAGCTTTGCCAGTGGAATCGTTGCAGTAGGTAACAAAATTTAACGAACGAAATGCTTTTTCCTTAAATGTTGTATCTCCCGACATGGCATACCAGCGGGCACAGACGGCTGCATAACGGGCAGTCTGGTAATCCATTTTAAAAATAAAAGAATCTTGCTCGCCCACAATAAGGGCACCATAAAAAATGGCAGGTTCGGTAGGAATATCGCTAAATTCCTTCACATTTATACCTTTAATGCCAAATTTTCCAGGATTTAAAGGGGCACAGCAAAATACAAAATTATACTCTGTAAATTTTATTAACATTGGAATAGCCTTATTTCTGTCGGGATTGATTTCGGGATAATCAAACATGCACAGCGTCATATTGCTTGCACTCAGATTGCTTTTATAGGTATTACTGTTAATCTTTGTGTCACTGTGCCCGTCGGTCCAATATCCTGTTTTCATGGGGTAATTTAAAAGAAAATTTTTAACCAGCTCTTTCGCCACTTTAAAGGCAGCTACATTTCCAGTTTTTGCTGATATTAGATTATCAAAAAGCATATAACAACCCGTCCAGTTGGCGCCATACTCTGAGGTTATTTCGCCAGTATCCATTTTTATTGTGTAAGGCCATACAGATTTGTTTTCATCCCCATTTCGCACATATTTTGCAAGCACATTGGCTACCTGAATGGCTGCCTTTAAATATTTATCATCCCCTGAAAGCAGGTACATACGGTAATAAGTCAAGCCCATTTCACCCGCGTGATCCACCTGTATTTCGTGTAAAGAAAATCTTGAAGCACTTGTAAACCCCCTAAAAAGTGTGTCGCCTGCATTGGTTGTGGTATAAGGAAAACCTGGCCAGGCAAAATCAGAAGCTGAAGTACCATGTTCCAGATAATAATCCATCATGTGTTTAACCAGATTCACTGCGGTATAATCCCCGGTATATGCATAATACAGCCTTGCATTTTCAAACCAGTTGGGTATTTTTTCACCAATGTCGTTCATCCAGAGATCAGGCTCTAATTTTCCATTTTTATCAAAAAAAGCACAATAGAAATAATACTGTGGATAATTCGATCGGGGCACAGGACAAGGAGAATCAGGAGCATTGGATTTAATAAAATTCCAGCGCAGGTGAAGAAAATGGTCGTAAGCATTTTCGTGTGGAAAATACCAGGGAAGCAATTTGCCTTCACTGTCCAACACTATTTTATGGTTGCAAAACAGCGTTTCCTGATTTCGATCAATTTGGGCAAAAACAGGCCAGGATGTAAAAAATAAAAAAAGAATTAAGGGCAGATTCTTCTTTTTCATTGGTTTCAAATTGTTTTACAGGCAATTTACGTACGATTTTTTAGATTGACAATTTCAATGCCGTTTAGTTAAGAAATTTTTGGTGGAAACTTGGTGTTTTAGTGTTTTGGTGGCAAAAAATAGGGTCGCATAATCCCCAATCCCAATACACCAAGCTACATTAATTATTAATTGAAATAAACTGTTTTACTAACTAAACGACATTGTTGACAATTTATAAATTCAACTTTAATATTTGAATAAAAATTCTTTTTTCCTTATTTCAAAAGTGTCTATTTATAAGCCATTTACCATCTGCCTGAACAAAATCCATTTTCATTCATTCGTAAAATAATTTTGCCATTTATATGATTTTTCCGCAATTTAGCAGGCGAAATTTAATTGATGTATAATTAATCCATAAAAATATGATCCATTACAAAGAATTAGGACTTGTTAGTTCAAAAGAATTATTCCAAAAGGCTGTTGCCGGTGGGTATGCCATCCCTGCCTTTAATTTTAACAACCTGGAACAATTGCAGGCCATTATCGGCGCCTGTGTGGAAACAAAATCTCCGGTTATCCTGCAGGTATCAAGCGGTGCACGTAAATATGCCAACCAGACCCTTCTCAGGTTTCTTGCCCAGGGCGCGGTTCAATATGCAAAAGAACTCGGACATGCCATTCCGATTGTATTGCACCTCGATCATGGTGATTCACTTGATTTGTGTAAAAACTGTATCGATTTTGGTTTTTCATCTGTAATGATTGATGGTTCGCACCATCCATACCAGAAAAATATTGAAGTAACCAGCCAGGTTGTTGAATATGCCCATAAATATGATGTAAGTGTAGAAGGTGAACTTGGTGTTCTGGCAGGTATTGAAGACGATGTGGTTGCTGCAAAATCAGTATATACACAGCCCGATGAAGTGGAAGATTTTGTAAAGAAAACAGGCGTTGACTCTTTGGCCATTTCAATTGGTACTTCACATGGTGCCAATAAATTCAGGCCAGATCAATGCACCCGTAACGAAGAAGGTATTCTGATTCCACCCCCATTGCGTTTCGACATTCTTGAAGAAATTGAACGCCGTATTCCTGGTTTCCCGATTGTATTGCACGGTGCATCATCGGTTCCTGCCGATTTGGTAAAACTTATCAATTCGCATGGTGGTAAACTTAAGGATGCTGTGGGAATCCCTGAAGAACAATTACGTCGTGCCGCAAAATCAGCTGTATGTAAGATAAATATTGATTCGGACGGACGTTTAGCTGTAACTGCTTCAATACGTAAAACTTTTGTTGACAACCCGGCTGAGTTCGATCCACGTAAGTATTTGGGTCCGGCACGTGATCAATTGAAAGAACTTTACAAACATAAAATTGTAAATGTACTTGGAAGCAACAACAGATGTTAATACTTTAACACGATTATAAAAAATGAGGCTGCCCCAAAGCAGCCTTTTTTATTATATTGATGCACCTTTTAGACTCCACCTGAAAATTAGTAATTAATCTGAATTTTTAAGGTTTAAACATTATAAGTTGTAGAAGAAGTATTGCCTCCCCTTCCGGTCCAGTTGGTATGAAAAAACTTTCCGCGTGGCTGATCTGTCCTTTCGTAGGTATGCGCCCCGAAATAATCGCGCTGCGCCTGTAAAAGATTAGCCGAAAGAACACCTGTACGGTAACCATCGTAATAGTTTAAAGCTGAAGCAAACGCCGGAACTGGAATACCATTCATAATAGACTGTGCCACAACATTTCGCCATCCTGCCTGTGCCTTTTCGATTTTCTCCTTAAAGTATGGATCCAACAATAAATTTGTTAAACTGTGATTTTTCTCAAAGGCTTCCTTTATATTTCCAAGAAATGCAGAACGGATAATACAACCTCCACGCCACATCAGGGCAATTCCGCCGTAATTTAAATCCCATCCATATTCCTTTGCAGCCTCGCGCATTAAAAGGTAACCCTGCGCATACGAAACTATTTTTGAAGCAAAAAGCCCCTGTCTGAGGTCTTCAATGAATTTTAGCTTATCCCCCGAAAATACGGGCTTAGGACCGTGCAATACTTTCGAAGCCTCAACTCTTTCCTCTTTCTGTGCCGACAGACAACGGGCAAACACAGCTTCGCCAATCAAAGTCAAAGGAATTCCCAAATCGAGGGCAGCCACCCCTGTCCATTTCCCGGTTCCTTTTTGTCCGGCGGTGTCGAGGATTTTGTCTACCAACGGTTTTCCGTCCTCATCTTTAAATGCAAGAATATCGCTGGTAATCTCTACAAGGTAGCTGTTCAGATCGCCCTTGTTCCATTCATTAAAAACATGGTGCATCTCACCGGCACTCATGCCCAGTAAATCTTTCATTACCTGGTAAGCTTCGCAAATGAGCTGCATATCGCCATATTCAATTCCGTTGTGAACCATTTTAACAAAATGTCCTGCACCATTCTCGCCCACCCAGTCGCAACAAGGCTCGCCATTATCCGTTTTTGCTGCAATGGCCTGAAAAACCTGTTTTACATGAGGCCAGGCAGGTTTTGATCCCCCTGGCATAATGGATGGCCCCAAAAGTGCACCTTCTTCTCCACCCGAAACACCGGTGCCAATGTAAAGAAAACCTTTTTCCTCGAGGTATTTTGTACGCCTGTTGGTATCTGGGAAATGGGTATTTCCTCCATCTATTAAAATATCGCCCTTGTCAAGAATTGGTATTAATTGTTCTATAAGTTCATCTACTGCTTTTCCGGCTTTTACCATCATCATGATTTTGCGGGGGGTTTTTATACTTTTCACAAATTTTTCCAATTCAGATGCGCCTATAAAATTTTTCCCTTTTCCCCGGCCATTGATAAACCTTTCAACAATGCCTTCTTCAACGCCTTTAACTGTACGGTTATAAACGGCTACTTTAAATCCTTTGCTTTCCATATTCAGGGCAAGGTTTTCCCCCATTACCGCAAGGCCTATCATGCCAATGTCTGCTAGTTCGTTCATTTGTTTTGAGTTTTTTAAGTTTTTGAGTTTTTGAGTTTCGAGTTTAGAGTTTATAGTTTAAAGTTTCGAGTTTAAAGTTTTCGGTTTCGAGTTTTCAGTTTCGAGTTTTTAGTTTAGAGTTTAAAGTTTTCAGTTTCGAGTTTAAAGTTTTCAGTTTAGAGTTTCGAGTTTCCAGTTTCGAGTTTAAAGTTTTTGAGTTTCGAGTTTATATTGCGAAGGCTGAGGTTCTCGAAGCCGGGTTTTGAGTATGTTTGATATTAATTGGTGATTAAGTGATTCGTTAATTGTTGATCTTAATTTTTAATTCTCAATTTTAAATTAAAACTCATTTACCGGTCCATAAGCATGGAAAAATCCGGTGAGCATTACGGTATTCACATCTTTTGGATTTGCAGCTACTCCCTGTTCTAAAAGTTTTAACGCAATTAATTTCGAATTTTCAAGATAAGCAAGCGCAATTTCAGCGCCCCTGGTTTTCATTTTTCTTAAATCTGCAAAATACAATTTTAACTTTGTTTCTTTATGTGCATCTTTTATCAATGTTTTCCAGGGCAACCAGGCATCAGGAAGGGTACCCAAATATTCATCCGCTTTATTTTTAAATTCCGATAAAGCCTGATAACTGTTTCTTTCTGAGTCGTAAACTGCTACCGGCACTCCTTTTTCATATTTCAATATTCCATCCTTTTGGGAACCATCATGGTTTTGACCCCCTTTAATGCCTTGTTTAATTAATTTATTAAGATAGCCGGAATAAAAATTTTCATCAGGGAAATAAGGCGCCATCACTTCCATTATAAAACTACAAACATCCACGCCCACATAATCTATTAATTGAAAAATACCCATGGGTCTGATAAGGAAATCCTGGCTAACCTTGTTTATGGTATAAATTGCCCCGGTTAAAGGCATTGCGGCTGAAAGTTTTTCGGCCTCACCAATGGCATAAAGTGCATCGCGCATAAAATGGCCGTTGCCTATAAATCCTGCAAAATCGTTCGATGGCACTACCACTTTTCTCAATCGGTTTGCAAACTCAAGGGCAAAATTCTCCAATTCTGCAATGGGATGTTCCGGTTTAATCAACTCCACCAGTTTTTGCACTGCCGGGGGGTTATAAAAATGAAATCCTACAATTCGGTTTTCCAATCCGGCATCCTTATTTAATTTTGATATGGGTATTGAAGAAGTATTTGTAAAAAACCAGGGTTTATTGCGATTGTTTTTATCAATCTGACTGAAAATCTTTGTTTTTAACGCTCCATCTTCTTTAATGGCCTCAAAAATAAGCGTAGAATCGTATGCCGCTTCCAGCCTTGTGGTGGTTTGAACCAAACTTAAAACATAGTTTTTATATTCATCAATTACCTCTTTGTTATCAATCAAATCGGCCCTGTTTTGGTAAAGTTGCCGTAACTGAATGATTTTTTTCTCAGCTATTTTCAAAACCTGCACTTCCAGGTATTTTTTAAGGCCGCTGAGTGCCGCAGGATTAGTATCAATGGCATTGAGAATGAATAACTTATTCCTGTTCTCGTCCATTAATGATAAATCAGCCAATTCCACCGCTGTTAAAAGCAGGATTCCACTTCCCATTTTTCCTGCTGCTCCTAATACTGATACGTTCTGTAATCTTTCTGAATAGTTCATTCTTCTATATTTGTTTTTAATTACGATTCCGGCCAAAGAGGTTTTCTTTTCTCAATAAAGGCTTTTGTACCTTCCTGCATTTCAGGTTTTCCGAACAAGGAACCAAAATTTGCCGCTTCCAGCCAGCAGGCTTCTTCAAATGTCATTTCCAATCCCATTCTTGCTGTTTTTTTTACCATCCGCACGGCATTTTTTCCTTTTAAATTTATGGTTTCGCTTAAATTAATTGCTTCGTTCATTAATTCGCTTTCTTCGCAAACTTTTTGCACCAATCCAATCTTTAATGCTTCGTGGGCATCTATCATATTCCCTGTACAAAGCAGGTTGAGCGCATGGCCAATCCCAATCAGCCTCGATAACCTTTGGGTGCCACCAAACCCGGGAATAAGTCCCAGGTTTACTTCAGGCTGGCCAAATTTTGCCTTTTCCGAAGCTATCCTGATATCACAGGCCATCGCCAATTCACATCCACCACCCAATGCAAACCCATTTACAGCAGCTATTACAGGAACCGAAAGCTTTTCCAGCATCCTGAATATCTTTTGTCCGGTTGTTGCAAATTCAATGGCTTCTTTCTCATCCATTCCTGCCATTTCGGTAATATCAGCTCCTGCCACAAATGCTTTTCCAGCACCTGTGATAATTAGCGAATTCATCGTTTTGTCTTTCGCAGCCAACGAAAGGAACCAATCCAGTTCTGTTAAAAACCTTTTGTTCAATGCATTAAGTGCTTCTGGCCGGTTAATGGTCAGGATGCCTGTTTTATTTTTCTTTTCTATATTCAGAATCTGATATTGCATTTTATTTTTTTTGATTCGTCGCGATTATGCCAGATTAGAAAAATTAACTATATTATGAAAAAATTTTTGATGTGAATATAATCAAATTTATTGAACAATTTCCCGACGAAGCAAGTTGCAAGGCGCATTTACGCAAATTAAGGGAAAGCAAAGGCATAAAATGCAAACACTGTGGCTGCGAGAAGCATTATTGGTTAAAAGCAAAAAACCAATGGCAATGTTCGTCATGTAATTTCCGTACCACTTTAAAAAGCGGGACAATGTTCGAGAATTCGAACCTTCCTCTTCGCAAATGGTATTTGGCCATGGCATTCATGAGCTTTAGCAAGAAAGGCCTATCAGCCATGGAACTGCAAAGACAATTGGCACATGCCCGTTACCGAACAGTTTGGAGTATGATGCACCGCATCCGGGCCGCCATGGGTAAACGGGACAGTCTTTACGAACTTGAAGGCATGGTTGAGTTCGACGAAGGGTACTTTTCCACCGAAACCGATGAAAAAGAGAGACAGAATCTTAAGCGCGGCAGGGGAAGCCAGCGTAAAACCAACGTAGCTGTGATGGCAGAGTCGACGCCATTGGAAGATTTGGATACAGGGAAAGTAGAAAGGCATGTGCGCTATTTTAAAATGAAAGCACTTGAAAGTCACAAAGCAACAGGTGTGACGGATACGATCAGAAAAAGCCTTGCAGAACAATGCATAGTTTTTAGCGATAAAAGCACGAGTTATGTTGATATCTCAGACTATGTGGAAATGCATGTTTCAGAAATATCGACAAAAGAAACAACCAAAAAAAACCTGCCCTGGGTACACATAGCCATCGCCAACGCAAAGCGCACTTTTTTAGGCATATACCATAAAATAAATGGAAAATATCTACAATTATATTTAGATGAATTTTGTTATAAGCTTAACCGTAGATATTTTGGAGAAAAGTTGTTTGACAGGCTTGCAATTGCAATGTCTGACAACTACTGGCACAAATGAGACGAATCAATTTATTTTTTATTTCTTTTCATGTTAAAATTATAAAAACAGAATTTCAATTACAAGCAAGTATTTGTATTTTCGGATTAAATATAGTAAAGTTACAGTATAATTCTAATATTTGAAGAACATGGAAATTTCAGGGAAGTATATTCCAAAACACAAAATTAGGATAGTTACTGCTGCTTCGCTTTTTGACGGACACGATGCCGCCATTAATATAATCAGGCGGCTCTTGCAAAATTCAGGGGCAGAGGTTATTCATCTCGGGCACAACCGGTCGGTGAACGAAATTGTTCAATGTGCAATAGAAGAGGATGTACAGGCCATTGCCATTACTTCGTACCAGGGCGGGCATATTGAATTTTTCAAATACATGTACGATTTACTCAACGAAAATAAATGTGGGCATATAAAAATTTTCGGGGGTGGAGGTGGTGTAATTCTTCCCAATGAAATTGAAGAACTTCACCGATACGGAATCGCGGGGATTTATTCGCCTGACGATGGCCGAAGAATGGGTTTACAAGGAATGATTAACGATTTGCTGATGAAAAGTGATTTTCCTTCAGGAGATATTGAAATTATTGATATTGAATCTATAAGAAATAAAAATCGCAAAACAATTGGCCAAACTATTTCAGCTTTTGAAAATGGAAAATTTAATTCGCTCCATGAAAAGGAAAATCAAATTCACCAGAAAGAAGTAAAAAAAATACCCGTTATTGGAATTACCGGCACCGGTGGGGCAGGAAAATCCTCGTTGGTGGATGAACTGGTAAGGCGTTTTCTGATTTATTGTCCGGAAAAATACATTGGTATTGTGTCAGTAGATCCTTCCAAACGAAAAACAGGTGGCGCCTTGCTCGGCGACCGGATTAGGATGAATTCGCTTATCTCGGAGCGGACTTTTTTCAGATCACTTGCCACGCGAGAATGGAACAAAAGCCTTTCGAAAAATGTGGTGGATGCGGTTCAGATTCTCAAAATAGCAGGTTTCGACCTCGTCCTGGTAGAATCATCTGGTATTGGACAATCAGGCTCAGAAATTGTGGATATCAGCGATTTTTCAATGTATGTAATGACCCCGGAATACGGTGCTGCTACCCAGCTTGAAAAAATTGACATGCTCGATTTTGCCGAGATTGTGGCCATTAACAAATTTGATAAAAGCGGTGCCGGTGACGCTTTACGCGATGTAAGAAAACAATTTGCCCGCAACCACGAACGCTGGCACGACGATCCGGAAACCATGCCTATCTATCCCACCATTGCATCGCAATACGATGATCCAGGCCTTGACAGGCTTTTTGAGGCACTAATGAAAAAAGCAGGTTTTCATTTAAATGGTAAAATGACTTTTAAATCAGAACCAAAAGACATTTCATTGAAGAAAACAATTATTCCACCGAATAAATCCGCTTATCTTTCTGAAATCAGCAGCACCATCAGACAATACAACCAAAATGCTGAAAATCAATCAGAAATTGCCGATAATTGGTACGGGCTCAAAACTGTTTTAGAAATGAAGGCCATTTCAAAATGGGATGAAAACATGGAAAAGACAATCCATCAAGCCATTCAAAACCAAAAACAACTACTTGATATTCAAAATGTAAACCTTATTGAAAACTGGGAAAAACTCCGCAAGGATTTTAAAAAGGAGGAATTTGTATATAAAGTGCGGGGCAAGGAAATAAAAGTTGAAACCAATACACAATCATTGTCGGGAACCAAAATCCCAAAAATTGTTTTTCCGGGGTTTAAAAACTTTGGTTCCATAGTTAAATGGGCCATGCAGGAAAATTTTCCAGGTGTTTTTCCATATACTGCCGGCGTTTTTCCGTTTAAACGCGAAGGAGAAGATCCTACACGCATGTTTGCCGGCGAAGGAGGACCTGAACGTACAAACAAAAGGTTTCATTATCTTTCAAAGGGAATGCCGGCTGTAAGGCTTTCCACGGCTTATGATTCTGTAACGCTTTATGGTGAAAACCCGGATTTGAGGCCTGATATTTACGGGAAAATAGGTAATTCAGGGGTTTCGGTCACCTGTCTGGATGATGCTAAAAAATTATATTCGGGGTTCCGGCTTACCGATGCAAAAACTTCAGTTTCGATGACCATAAACGGTCCAGCGCCCATGATGGTGGCCTTTTTTATGAATGCCGCCATTGACCAGGAATGCGAAATTTATATCCGTGAACATGGCATGGTTGAAGAAGTTGAGCATAAAATTGACCAGATTTACAAGAAAAAAGGGGCATTAAGGCCGAAATACAATGGAACATTGCCAGAAGGAAATAACGGACTTGGACTGATGCTTATAGGGGTTTCAGGCGAGCAGGTTTTACCGCTTGAAATTTACAACAGGATAAAAGCCGAAACCATTTCAACGGTGAGAGGAACCGTGCAGGCAGATATTCTTAAAGAAGATCAGGCCCAGAATACCTGTATTTACTCTACTACTTTCGCACTAAAAATGATGGGTGATATTCAGGAATACTTTATTAAAAATAAGGTAAGAAACTTTTATTCAGTTTCCATCTCCGGATATCATATTGCCGAAGCCGGTGCTAATCCTGTAACCCAATTGGCTTTTACTCTTGCCAATGGTTTTACTTACGTTGAGTATTACCTTTCGCGGGGAATGCATATTGACGATTTTGCCCCTAACCTGTCTTTTTTCTTTTCAAACGGTCTTGACCCTGAATACGCGGTGCTGGGAAGGGTAGCCCGCAGGATTTGGGCCAAAGCCATAAAAATTAAATATGGTGGAAATGAACGCTCACAAATGCTGAAATACCATATTCAAACTTCGGGAAGATCTTTACACGCCCAGGAAATAGAATTTAATGATATACGAACCACACTGCAAGCTGTATATGCCATTTACGATAACTGCAATTCGCTTCATACCAATGCTTTTGACGAAGCCATTACCACACCAACCGAAGATTCTGTGCGCAGGGCCATGGCCATTCAGCTCATTATTAATAAAGAGTTTGGTTTGGTTAAAAATGAAAACTCTTTACAAGGTTCTTTTATCATAGAAAAACTGACTGATCTGGTTGAAGAGGCTGTTTTGGAAGAATTCGACAGGATATCGGAACGCGGTGGCGTTTTGGGTGCCATGGAACACATGTACCAGCGCAATAAAATTCAGGAAGAATCACTTTATTATGAAACACTTAAAAACAATGGGAAACTTCCACTTATTGGGGTAAATACATTTTTATCCGGAAAAGGCTCGCCAACCATTGTTCCCGAACAGGTTATCCGTTCCACCACCGAAGAAAAAGATTATCAGCTAAATACAATAAAAGAACTGCACAAAGTATGGGTTGACGAATCGGAAAAACAACTAAAAATGCTCGAGAATGCAGCTTCATCAGGCGAAAACATCTTTGACAGATTAATGGAAGCCGCCAAATATTGTTCGCTGGGACAAATAACAAACGCCCTGTTTGAAGTAGGCGGTAAGTACAGGAGAAATATGTAAGGCACATTAAGATTCAGTTATTTTCCAAATAGCTGAAATAAAAAATCCTCCAACTAAATTAGAAGGAGGATTTTTAATGAAAATAACTAATTTGTATAACTAAACTGAGCCTTCGAGTATTTTTGCTATTTCCTTTTTCTTGATTTTATAGCCCATTTTCCTTTGCATTTTAACTTTACCAGCGTACATAATAAAATACATTACGGGAATAAAAATTAGGGTAAGGAAAGTGGCAAACGATAAACCAAAAATAATGGTCCACGACAACGGTCCGAAGAATGCCACATTGTCTCCACCGAAATGAATATGTGGCCTGAAGTTTTCGAACAAACCGATAAAATCAATATTGAAACCAATTGCCAGCGGAACAAGTCCTAAAATAGTAGCTGTAGCTGTAAGCAAAACCGGTGTAATCCTGGTTTTTCCGGCCTGAATAATGGCGTCGCGTGTTTTAAGCCCGCGTTCGAGCAGAATATCAGTGAATTCAACCAATAAAATACCATTTCTTACCACAATACCTGCGAGTGCAACCACACCCATTCCTGTCATAATAATGGATATTGGCATACGGGTGATGATAAATCCAAGGCCTACCCCGATTAAACTGAACAGCACCTCAGAAACAATAATCAGTGGTTTGCTCAGCGAGTTAAATTGGGTTATCATAATAAACATGATAAGGAAAAGGGACAATAGCATGGCAATACTCAGGAATTGCGCGGATTCTTTCTGGTCTTCCTGCTCACCGGTTATTTTAACATCCACTTTGTCAGATTTAGCAAACGCTGGCAGTACCTTTTCTATTTCAGCAACAATTTCGTTTGCATTGTAGCCTCCAAGCACGTTTGAGGTAACATTTACAATCCTTTTAGAATTTTTACGGTTAATTCCACCATATGAATTGGGATAAGAAATCCTGGCTACAGCCGATAACGGAATTTGTCTTACCCTTCCGGTGGTCATATCCATAAAAGTTATTTTTGTGTTCATTATCTTATCAATGTTGGTCCGCTGATCGTACCTGTACCTGATTTGGATTGGATATTGATCTTCGCCGTCGCGGAATTTTGAAGGACGATCCTGGCCAAAAAATGCATTTCTTAATTCCATACCAATCTGGGCCGTCGAAATTCCTTCGCGGTTGGCCCTTACCCTGTCAATTTCAATCAATATTTCTGGTTTCTTTTTATCAAAATCTGTCTTAAGCTCTTCAATACCAGGTATATTGATAGAATCAAGATAACGGATTAACCTGTCGGTAGTGGTAAGCAGTTCCATAAAATCGTCAGAAGTTACTTCAATATTAATTGGCTTCCCTGTTGGAGGACCACCTTGCGGTTTGGTTACAGTAATTTCAGCGCCTGTTATATCTTTAATGGCATTCCGAATGCTGTCCATAAATATTTCGGTATTTTTTCCATTTCGCTTGCCGAATTCCACAAAATTTACCGTTACTTTCCCTATATGAGGGGTTACTCCGCCAAAATCAAAACCTGATTCTGCTACCCCTTTTGCTACATTTGCCAATACAGATTCAACGATATCAGTATCATTCGATACAATTTTGATTACCCTTTGTTCCACAATGTGAGTAATTGAATCCGTGACTTTCACATCTGTACCGACAGGCAATTTTATTACAGTATATATGGTAGAAGGTTGCATATCCGGAAAGAAAACAACTTTGAGAGGGAATATTCCCATGATAAAAAAAGTTAATATCAAGGTACCAAATAAGGTATACAGCAAATAATAAGGTCTTCGTTTCTCGAGTATCCACCCAAGAAATTTTTCGTATTTATTAAGCATAGCTGGTATTATTTGGTGCTGAAATTTATAGAGTACCTTATAAAGGAACAAATTATGCCCTATGAACGAAATACCTATGAATATCAACAAATTGGCAAATGCATGTGAACCGATCAAATGTACAACTGCTCCAAGCCCGATAAAAATACTTGCTGTAGTGAATATTCTCTTTTTCGATAGTGGCCTTAACTCGTCATCGCTGTGTTTCATAAACGAAACCGCAAATACAGGGTTTATTATGTAGGCCACAATTAACGATGCAAACAGTGTAATAATAAGCGTTACAGGAATAAAGAACATAAATTTACCCACAGTACCGGGCCAGAAAGCCAATGGGAAGAATGGGGCCAGGGTAGTGAGTGTTCCCGATAGAATTGGGGCAAATACTTCTCCTGCGGCCACTTTTGCTGAAGTGGCAATATCCATCCCGGTTTTTTTGAAAATTCTATGCGTGTTTTCAATTACAACAATGGCATCATCAACCACAATTCCCAGGGCAAAGATGAAAGAGAACATGACCAGCATATTCATGGTAAACCCGATGCCGGGCATTACAATGTAAGCGAGGAACATTGAGAGAGGTACCGACAAACCCACAAACATCGCATTGGTCAATCCCATAAAAAACATCAGCACAATGGTTACTAAAATGAAGCCGATAATAATGGTATTGTTTAAATCGAAAAGTGATGTTCGGGTACGCGTACTTTGATCTCCGGAAATAATTACATCCAAATCCTTCGGAAATTTATCCTTCACCAATTCTTCCTGAATTTCTTTTATTTTATCCGACGCATCAAGCAGGTTTTCACCTCCTTTTTTAATTACATTAAGCGTAATTACATTGTTTCCGTTCAACCGTGCATAACTGTCGCGTTCAGCGTATGTATCCTTGATTTCAGCAATATCTTTAAGATAAATATGTGCCCCTTTTGAAGTACTCACCACAATGTTTTTGAGGGTTTCCAAATCTTTAAATTCCCCAACAACCCGGATTGAACGCCTCATGCCTTCCATATCTATGCTCCCGCCTGATAAAGTAAGGTTTTCCCTGCTTATCATGGCCGAAATATCATTAAAGGTAAGTGCAGCTGCCTGCATCTTAAACATGTCTACATTAATCTGAATTTCGCGATCAAGCGCACCTACCATATCAACCCGTGTGATTTCTTTTAAGCCTTCGATACGCTCCTGCATTAATTCTGCATATTTTTTCAACCTGTCCAGACCATACTTGCCCGAAATATTGATGTACATGATAGGAATTTCGGAGAGCGAAATTTCAATAACTTCCGGATCAGAGGCCAAATCATTGGGCAAATCCCTTTTGGCCTTATCCACTTCGTCTTTTACTTTTTGTTTGGCTTCTGAAAGTTCTATACCGGTTTGAAATTCAACAGCAATCATTGAGAAATCCTGAACAGAATTGCTTGTTATTTTTTTAATTCCGTTAATAGATTTAAGCCTTTTTTCCAAAGGTTTGGTTACCAGGTTCTCTATATCAGCTGGCGAAGTGCCGGGATATACTGTCTGTACCAGATAAGTAGGGATAACAATTTCCGGAAACTGTTCTTTCGGTATGCTGTTGTAACTAACCAATCCAAATATTGAAATGATTACCGCCAGCACATAAATGCTGGTCTTGTTGTCTATACTCCAGCTGGTTGGCTTGAATTCTTTAAATTTATGCTTCATGGAATAAATTTTTACAGATGATTAATTACATCTTTTTAAAACTTAATATTTTCACCTTCTTCAAGGTCGAGATAACCCGAAGTTATAATTTTGTCCCCTTCGGTAAGACCTTCGGTAATTTCAACAATTCCGTTGTAGCTTTGTCCCTGCTTAATATAAGCTTTCTTGGCAAAAGTTGTATTGTCTTTAACGCCAACAATATATATAAAATCGCTGGTTAAATCAGTCTGGATGTACTTTACCGGAATACTTAATGCCTTGGCTGACGTGTAATCAGTTATTTTAAGTACGGCAATCATATTGGCTTTGTAACCATCTTTCGAGGGATCAAGTTTCACTTCAACAATAAAAGTACGGTTGGTTGGGTTAATATACCTGCTCACAGCGGTTACCTTGGCTGTTACATCGCGGTTTAAATCCGGGAAATTCACTGTAACCGGATCACCTACACTTACTTTGCTTGAATAAGCTTCTGCCACTTCAGCCTTTACCTTAATGGTATTGAAGTTAACGACCCTGAAAGCCGGTGTTGGCAATTGTGGCGATGAAATCTGGCCTACTTTTATATTAATTTCTTCAACTGTTCCATTAATTGGTGATTTTATGGTGTTCATATTGATTTGCTCTTTTAAGGCAGCAATCTGGCTTTCCAAAGCTTCTTTGTCGGTTTTTGCCTTTAAATATTGCATTTCCGAACCTACTTTTTGATCCCACAAACGTTGTTGCCTGTCGAAATTTTCTTTTACCAGCGCATAGTTTGTTTCCATAGCTTTAAGCTGTTCCTGAAGAGCAGCATCTTTCAATTTGGCCAATACTTGTCCCTTGCTAACATATTGTCCTGTTTGAACCAAAATAGCGTGAACGGTACCACCTGCACCTTCGGGCTGAACATCCACATTTTCTTCCCCGTCCAACCGGCCCTGAACTTCAATAAAATGCTTAAATTCAGAGGGTTTTAATTCTTCCACGGTTACATTTAATACTTTTGCTTTGGGCTTACCGTCGGACCCCAACTCAGTTTCAAGTGCTGCAATTTTCTCTGCAAGTTCTTTCTGCTCTTTTTTCAATTTTTCAAGCTCAGCTTTTTTGTCCTTTTGGCAGGCTGCCAATACAAGAACTACTAAAAGGACAGGAATAATAAACTTTATGGTTCTCATGGTTGTATTGTTAATCATTATTAAATTCATTTTCTTATAGTTATGTATTATTTTGACAGGATTCTGTCGAGTGCCACTTTTGAATTAAGGAAATTCACCACCGAGGTATAATAATTACGCTGTGCGGTCAGGTACTGATCCTGGCTTTGCGTAAGGTCAAGACTCGATATAATTCCTTCGGTATATTTAATATTGTTTTTCTGATATATTTTCTTACTCAATTCCATGCTTTGTTTATTGGTAAGATAGTTTTTATATGCTGTTTGGTAAGTAAGCAGCGCTGTTTCAAATTCCAGTGTCAGCCCGCGACTTGCCTGTTCATTGTTCATGCGTACTTTATCCAATTCAAGTTTTGCCTGCTGTACCCGGTAAATCCTCTGTCCGCTGGTAACAATCGGAAAACTTAAGCTGATCCCAATAATATCTTTTGGCATAAAGTTAAAAGCCGGTTCATTTGTTTTTTCCTGGTGCTGGTAAAAACCTGCCAATGTTGGCAGAAATGTCGATTTTTCTCTTTTAAGGCTTGCCATTTTTAACTTCTCCGAAATTAATAAAAGCTGATAAGTCGGAGAATTCTCAAGCACAAACTCCGGTTCAGAGAGGTACACCAGGTTACTTTCGGTAATAATATTCTCAATATTGTCTGTAAGTTTTAGGGGTTGTTCAATTTCCATCCCTATTTGTAATTTAAGAAGTTTTAACGAAATTTTCCGTTGCTCTTCAAACGACAATATCAGCGTTTCAAGATTCGCCAGGTTAATTTTCATCTGGTCTTCATCCGTGTCCTCGGTATAGCCCTGCTCGCGCATTTTGCCAATATCGTTAAGGGTTTTTAAGATCAAATCCCTGCTTTCTTTAAGAATGGCAATGTTTTCATCAAGTACCAGTACGACATAATAACTGTTGGCTACCGATTCCTTGGTTCTTAATTCATTTACCATTAATGATTGTTCCGATAACTCGTTATAAATTTTAATTGCTTGTAAACCCACCAAATATTCACCACTGAAAATCAGTTGTGAAACTACAAAGTTGAAAGTGGTATTGTCTTTTACTCCCAGTTGAACCGGTGGTAATTCAACATATGAATTGGCAAGCTGGCTTCCGGTAACATAATCATTGGGAGGTAAAGCCTGAAAATTATAATATCCACCAAAACTCAATTCAGGTACCACAAACTGGTGTTGATAATCGGCTGTAACTTTAAGTTGTGGCAAACCAATGGCTGTAGTTTCTTTTACTTTTTTCTTTGACAGTTCCACGTCAATTTTCGATGCCATTACCAACCGGTTAAATTCAAGTGCATATTTCTGGGCATCAGCAATGCTCATCGAAATAGTATCCTTTAGTGTTTGTTCCTGGCCAAACATGCTGGTTACCACCAGTAAAAATGCCAGGCTAAGTTTAAAAATCCGAAATAAGTTCATACAAAAAAATCTTTTTAAATTAAAATTCTGGTTTAATCTCTGATTTAATAATCCCGAGCTGACGCTCCAATTCCTCAATACCTTTTGGTGTAGCAATTCCCCTGATATGGTATTCAAAAAACTCTAGAAAAACACGCGGGCCTACTGTTTCTTCAATAGTCATAAAATCGTTTTCGAAAGAATTCTCTATTCTCTGCACCTGAAGTTTTGTAATCAGTTCCTCGTTTATTTCCGGCCGGTATAATCCTTCTTCCTTTCCACGCTTTAGATTCATCATATGATGCTCAATCAGCTTTTGCCTCCGCATTGTGTGCATTTTCTGGTATTCGGTAGGATAATATTTCTTTAAATCGTACACCGACGCTGGACTGTGCTCTTTAATAATGTTCTTTACAATTTTATGAACCTGGTACAACTCATCAATGGCATTTTTATAAGTATTGTTTATTAAAGAGAAACATTTATCCCTAACTTCAAATTCCATATCAATAATCAACGACACCAATTCGTTCTTGTCTTTTACATAATTGTAAAGCGTCTTTTTTGAAATACCCAACTCGTGAGAAATATCGTCCATTGTAACGCTCTTTATTCCATATTTCATGAATAGTTGCGCTACTCTTTTCAATATATTTATTAATTCTTCATTCATGGGCGCAAAAGTATACCAGAAATACTATGGAAACAATTTTTTAATCAAAAGTTTCCGCGGTTTTTACTTAAATAATGTTAAATCCGGGTTTTTCATTCTGCCTTCAATCTTTAAATAGGTCTTAAATAATTGATTATATTAACTTTACGACATATTTTAATACCGGCAACAAAACCAAAAATAATCCTGCCTTTATTCTAATTAAACTAATTATCGGTAAGCGCCTGATTTTTACCGATAAGTGCCGGAAATCATTTCTTAAGGGCTCATATTTGATTATCACAGGTAAAATATTTTGAAATTTATAATGCGCTTTGGGTTTAACATCTTAATTTTACAATCGCTAAAAATTCTCTGCTGTGGCAATGGTGAAAAAGATTATCAGCTTTTATTTATCGGGTTTTAAATCCATGACACTTGGTAAATCGCTCTGGATCTTAATCCTCATAAAACTTTTCATCATTTTTGCCATTCTGAAGTTGTTTTTCTTTAAAGATTATCTCGATTCAAATTTTAAATCGGACAAAGAAAAAAGTGAACATGTATTTGAAAACCTTACCAATAAAAAATAAATAAAAATGGAAGGAATTGATATAGGTCTGGTTGACTGGTCGCGCGCGCAGTTTGCACTCACCGCCATGTACCACTGGCTTTTTGTGCCCCTTACACTGGGCATTACGTTTATTATTGCCATAATGGAAAGCATTTACGTAAAAACCGGAAACGAAGAATGGAAAAGGATTACGAAGTTCTGGATGAATGTTTTTGCCATTAACTTTGCCATTGGCGTTGCCACCGGTATTATTCTGGAATTTGAATTCGGTACCAACTGGTCGAATTACAGCTGGTTTGTCGGCGATATTTTTGGCGCCCCCCTTGCCATCGAAGGCATTATGGCTTTTTTCCTGGAATCAACCTTCATAGCAGTCATGTTTTTTGGCTGGGATAAGGTAAGCAAAAAATTCCATTTGCTTTCAAGCTGGCTCGTGGCCATTGGTTCAAATCTTTCAGCCCTTTGGATACTTGTTGCCAATGCATGGATGCAATACCCGGCTGGAATGAAATTCAACCCCGATACAGTACGCAACGAAATGGTCAATTTCTGGGAAGTATTGTTTTCGCCTGTGGCGGTTAATAAATTCGTACATACGGTTACCTCCGGCTACGTATTGGCTTCAGTGTTTGTGGTTGGCGTTAGTGTCTGGTTTCTTATTAAAAAAAGGGATATTCTTTTTGCCAAACGAAGTATTATTGTTGCTGGAACCTTCGGGTTGCTTTCCAGCGGCTATCTGATAATAACCGGAGATGAATCGGCCCGTTCAATGGCAAAATACCAACCCATGAAATTTGCTGCCATGGAAGGCTTGTACGATGGGGTTCAAAACGCCCCCCTTGTGGCTTTGGGATTTCTTGGCAAAACAAAGGAAGGCGGCACTCCCGATGAAATTGAATTTGCCATAAAACTCGAAATTCCGGATATGCTTTCGTACATGGCTTTTCTCGATGCCAATGCTTTTGTGCCGGGCATAAGGGATTTAATAAACGGGCGCCAGGATAAGGGCATTGTTTCTTATTTTGACAGAATTAAAATGGGAAAACTGGCCATTGAATCGCTTGCGGCATATAAAAAAGCGAAAAATGAGGGCAGAATGGAAGAAGCAGAACAAAACCTGGTGGTTTTCAATCAGAATTTTAAATATTTCGGTTATGGTTACTATTACGGAAAAGACATTAATGAGTTGATTCCGAGTGTCAGGTTAAGTTTTTATTCTTTCCACCTGATGGTTATACTGGGCGGACATTTTGCCCTGCTTTTTTTACTTATGCTTTACTTTACCTGGAAAAATAAAATTGATAAAATGAAGTGGCTGCTCTGGAGTGCCCTGCTTTCAATCCCGCTGGCATACATTGCCTCCGAAGCGGGTTGGGTACTTGCCGAAGTAGGCCGGCAACCCTGGGTAATACAGGATTTATTGCCCAACCTGGCAGCGGTTTCACAAATTGATACCGCCGGAGTTCAAACTACTTTCTTTCTATTCCTTATTTTATTTACCACCTTATTAATTGCCGAAATAAAAATTATGCTTTCGCAGATAAGAAAAGGACCAGCAGTTGTTTTAAACCATTCTGAAAACAAAATCGGGGAGGATAACGAAAATGTTTGAAAAATTATCGCTTTTACAGCTTCAGCAATACTGGTGGATAATTGTTTCCCTGCTTGGGGCCACACTGGTTTTTCTTATGTTTATACAAGGTGGTCAAATGCTTATTTACAAAACCGGCAAAACCGATGCTGAAAGAACTTTAATTATCAACGCATTAGGAAGAAAATGGGAGTTAACCTTTACCACTCTTGTCACTTTTGGGGGCGCTTTTTTTGCCTCATTCCCGCTTTTCTATTCTACCAGCTTTGGTGGTGCCTATTGGGTTTGGATGGCCATTCTCTTTGCTTTTATTATACAGGCTGTATCGTACGAATTCAGAACAAAAGCCGGAAATTTCCTGGGTGCTAAAACCTATGAAAAATTCCTTTTTATAAATGGTGCAGCCGGTACCTTTTTACTTGGTGTGGCTGTTTCAACCTTTTTCACAGGTTCTGAATTTTCGGTAAATAAGCTTAACCTGCTGAATCTTGCCGAAAATTCAACACCCATTATCTCAAAATGGGAAAGTCCCTTTCATGGCCTTGAAGCTTTATGGACCCTGGAAAACTTTGCCTTCCTGCAAAACATCTCTTTAGGGCTTGCTGTCTTTTTTCTTTCAAGATTATCGGGGCTCATGTTTTTTATCAGATACATCGATCATCCATCCATAACAGAAGCAGCCAGGCGGAAAATCAAACCTGAAGCGGTTTTATTTCTTATTTTCTTTCTTTTGTTTGCTGCATTTTTGCTTTTTAGCGATGGTTTTGCAATAAAAGATGGAATTATAGTTAAAGAAAATTTCAAAATCCTGCATAATTTAATTGAAATGCCTTTGGTATTGCTGTTTTTCATTACAGGAGTCGCCCTTGTTCTTATTTCAATTTATAAAACATTTCACAAATTCAGTAAATCCGGATTCTTTCTCATTTCTGCAGGAACTTTTTTAGTTGTACTTTCGCTGTTTGCCCTGGCAGGTTTGAATAATACTGCTTTTTATCCATCCACTTACGATTTACAAAGTTCGCTTACCATTCAAAACAGTTCTTCGAGCCATTATACCTTAACTATTATGAGTTATGTTTCGCTATTGGTTCCTATTGTGGCCGGTTATATCTGGTATGTGTGGAAAGCGATGAGCAGGCAGAAAATTTCAATGGAAGAGATTGAAAAACAAACACATATTTATTAACTCCGAAATGAAACCCGTGTTGATATTCATAATGTACACATTAATCCAGCAGAGTTATGCTTAAACAAATTATCCATTTAGCCTTATGGCCTGTTTTTTTCATCGTTTGTTGGTATGTAATTAATTATGTATTAAAACTTTTTGAAAAAAAACAAGTTGAAAATGAGAAAGAATTATCTGAAAAGAATAATAATTAATCTATAAATACCAATTACCATGAAAAATAAAATTACTGTTTTAATTATCTTTTTATTCGCATTTTGCAGTATTTCAGCACAGGATTGGGCCAACCTGGGCCGGTTCAGGGACGAAAATGCCAAACTCGGCAATCCTGCCAAAGGGGAGAAAAGAGTTGTTTTTATGGGCAATTCCATTACCGAAGGTTGGTTACAGGCCAACCCTGAATTTTTTAAGGGAAAACCCTATATTAACCGGGGAATCAGCGGACAAACCACCCCTCAAATGCTGGTCCGCTTCTATGCTGACGTAGTGGCACTGAAACCCTCGGTTGTAGTGATCTTAGCCGGAACCAACGACATTGCCGGGAATACCGGACCTTCGACGCTTGAAATGATTATGGATAACCTGAAAGCCATGAGTGAAATAGCCAAAGCCAACAATATCAAAGTAGTTCTTTCGTCGGTACTTCCAGCAACAGAATACCCCTGGAAACCCGGAATGGAACCGGCGGATAAAATAATATCCTTGAACAAAATGATTAAAGACTATGCTGATGCCAATAACCTGGTTTATCTTGATTATTACTCAGCACTTACGGATGGAAATAAAGGCATGAAGAAAGAATATACAAATGATGGCGTCCATGCAACAAAAGAAGGATATATGGTCATGGGCCCATTGGCAGAAGCCGCCATTTACAAAGCTTTGAAACAAAAGAAATAGGAAAATCCGTTTTTTTATTCCAGTTTTTTGGCATAATCAACCAAAATTTTCCAAATCTGGTTGAAACCTTCTATATTCCTGCCGTCGGAACCGGTATTGGAAATATAGATAATTCCTTTTTTTATAGCAGGCAAATAATACATCATGGTACTCACACCCGGATCGCCCCCACTGTGTCCCTGTATTACGCCTGCCAAAGGCGATTTTTCAATTTCCCAGAAAATGCCCTGGTTTAAAGATGGAAAGTTATCAGGCAGCTTCTCCGGATTGAACCGTGGCTTCGTTAATTCTGTTATTGAATTGTTCTCCAGTATTTTAACACCATTTAATTGCCCGTTGTTCAAAATCATCCTGAAATAAGTGGTCAATTCTGAAATATTGGTCCTCAACCCTCCATCGGGATAAGTTATTAACTGGTAAAGATTTCTTTTCTTTAAATCAGGATCATAAAGGGTTGCATGCAAATCAACATCTATCGAAGCCAAAAACCAACCTGTATTTTTTAATCCCAAAGGTTGAAAGATGTATTTTGAGGTAAAACCGGCAAAATCTGTGGACGTAGCATATTCAACTATGTATGCAGCAAGCGCTGCTCCTGTATTTGAGTATTCATAGCGCATTCCGGGTGCATAATTGCTAAAATTCTTTTCACTGAACCATTTTCCGGCAGGATTAAAATAATTAAAAACGAAATCTTTTAGCGACATAACCGGTTTACCTGCCTCAACATAGCATTTTAGATTGTAAACCGATGACCGATCTACAATACCCGATGTATGCGTGGCCAACTGCATGATTGTAATTTGATTCTGACTGAATTCTGGATGATGCAATTGAAAAGGAAGATATTTATTTACAGGATCTTCTGGTTTAAAAAATCCCAACTCCGTTGCTTTCGTGATTGAAAGCCCTACAACAGTTTTGCTAATTGAGGCTATGTTTTGTATAGTCTCTGTAGTGTATTTTTTTTTCGTTTCCAAATCGGCATAGCCAAAAGCATTTATATAATAAACCGTATCGGCACTTAAAACCGAAACCGCTACACCTGCAATTGGAAATGACTGAATTACCTTATTAATCTGGCGTTCCAGTTCTATCTCCCTTTGGTTTTGGGCCATCATAACAAAATGGGAAATAAAAACCTGTATTATGAAGAGGAAGTGTAATAGCGTTCTTATCCGAATCATTTTAATTACAATCATTTAGGTTGTTTTTTCTTATTTTTAGGTTTACTTGCCTTTGCTTTAGGATTAAAATCAATGGCCAGCTGAATCCAGAATTCCAAATCCTCGTCCATATCAATGGCTTCGGGTTCGACCATTAAAAAACCTTTCATGGATGAACGCGTAAAATCGAGCGGTTTACAGCCTTCTTTTTTTAACAGGTTTTCCTCTGTTTCCGGATCAACCCTGACTAATAATTCTTCTTTAAAAATTCCCACACACATTTTATTTTCCACCATAAATGTCAGGCCCCCCATCATTTTCTTTTCTTCGAAAACAACTTTTTTCCTGCGCAGGGTAAACCTGATTCTATCTGCAAGAAACTCATTATATGCCATACTTGTGCAAATTATTTGTATTTATCATTTAATCCCCTGCCATCGAGAATTATCGGAATAATCTTCTCCAGGCGTTTAAGTTTGGTTTCTTCCCTTTTTGCCTCTTCAATATATTCAACATATTCTCTTTGTTTATAACTGGTGAGCGCGTAAAAATTTTTTAAAAGTTCCTCATTTTTTGAAAATTCAGATTCCAATTCTGCCGGAATTACAAAGTCAGGTTTTTTTTCTGCTTTGATAATATTGCCCTTCTCAAGGTTTTGGAGAGATTCATTTATATATTCAAGGATAAGGTTTTCATCAATTTCATCCATGGAATTAAACCGCCATTGTCTCAGCGCTTTTGTGATTCCCTCCTGCGCATTGATTAGCTTTTTTTTCTCATCTTTCAAAAGGGCACCCTGGTAAAACCAAAGCGCAACATAATTTTTAAATGGCGCTATTCCTATGATATTCTTGCCATTATGCACATACACCGGACCACCCCATTTAATGGTTTCACTGAGTCCGGCTTTTAATGCAATTTTCCGGAGTTTAATCAATTCTTCCTGCCGGGTTTTTTCCTGAAGAATAAACTCATCCACTGTTTTAGCTGCTTTCATTATCTTTCAAATTTTTATGGATATACAATTTTAATCAATTTTTTCCGGATTTTTTTCTTTTTGAAGAGGGTCAAACTTGTTCCCTTTTAATCTATTCAATCAGAAAATATAAAACGTAGAAATATTTTAGTTAAATTAGCAAGAAATATATGATTTGCCGGTACCATGAAAAGTTTGATTTTAATTACGGTTTTATTTTCAAACCTGAATTTATCCTGTGTTTATTCAAATTATAAAGATAAACAGCGTGAGATTGAAGACAGTATTGCCCTGGCCAAAGCTTCTCAAATTCAGCACGAAAATAATTTAGATTATTCTAATGCAGATATTTCAAAAGATTCGCTGGATATTAAACTGTATGAGCTTATTGCTTACAGCTATGACATGAGCGAAGAGACCCTGCTTAAAAAAATGGATATCCTTTTAAAAAGCGGTGCCAAACCCGATGCATTGGTAGAAATTACGTATTCAGTTCGAAAACCCGGCTCGTACATTCCAATAATCAAAGAATTTTACCAGAATAAATACAGAAACTATACAACAATAACTACTTCGGTACATGCAGCGGCAGGTTGCCATAAAACCCAAGTAATGAAAAAACTGGTAGAAAATGGTGCTAATCTCAACATACAGGATAAAGACGGGAGATATCCCATTGATTTTGCCATTAAAAACAACGATCCTGAAATGGTTAATTTTATGATGGATAAGGGCTGCGATATTAAAAAAGCGAACCTTGCCATGTGTGAAAATGTTAACATGCTTGAAAGCCTTGTGACAAAAGGTGCAGATGCAAAAACCATTGATATAAATTTTGCCCTCACCGACAAACAGAAACTAAAACGGGTATTAGATTTAAAACCTGATATAAATGGCAAAGAGCTTGATTTTAACCTGATTATGAATGACAACGAATTGTTTGACATAATGATAGCAAACGGCTTGAAGCCTGAAGCCAAAGGCAAATTTCCCGATGGTTGCCCGGCTATTATCGCAGCCATAAAGTACAACAACTTTAATGCTTTTAGTAAACTACATAAAATGGGTGCCGATTTAAACATGGTCTGCCAGTCGGGATTCATGGAAACCCCCATGCAGACCGCTGTTTATTACCAGAGAATGGATGTGATTCGATATTTGCTCGAGCATAAAGTAAACCCTAATGAAAAGGACTGGACAGGAAAATCGGTTTTATACAAGGCCGTGGGTACCGATAACGATCAAATAATCAATATTTTAATTGATGCCGGGGCAAAAATTGATGACCATCAGTATTTCGAAAAAACACCATTGATGGAAGCGGCTAATTCAGGGCATTACATTTCTGCTCAAACACTTATAAACAGGAAAGCCAACCTGAATTTCAGAAATAAATACGGTGAAACAGCTTTGCTGCTTGCCGTGAAAAAAAATGATCTGCCTATGATAAAGCTTTTAATTGAAAACGGGGCCAGCACTGATAACGGTCAAGGCTCAAAATCGCTTATTGAAATTGCCCGTGAAGAAAATGCACCGAACATGATAATAGAATACTTAAAATCGAAAGGGGCAAAATAAAAAGGCTGTCCTTGTTTGACAGCCTCTCTTCTTTTCCTTTACCAATTTATTTTTTGGGAAAATATATATTTTGAGATACATCACCTTCTTTCTGAAGCACCAATTTATCCTTTGTCAATTCAACAATTTTATAAGTTACAGGCTCTTTTTCCTTTCCGGCAGCATTGTCCCATTCCCTCATAATAACTGCAGATTCGTCTTCGTTAAAGTTCCAAAAACCCAAAATCGATGTGGAAAGAAAACCTACACCATAAGTTCTTGAATAAGATAACTTTGAAGGATCTTTTTCATCAATACCAAATTTAAGTGTTTCTGCAACATTATCCACAATTTTCTTCACATCGCCCTGCAACTGTATGTTAGCAGTAATTCCGGTTGTATCCTTTATTTCATCGGTACCCGATTTAAGCGAAGCATTGGTGTCGTATTTCCAGCTAATACTGGTCAGCAGTTTTCCTTTTTCGGTAAGTTCGGCTTTTTTACCTCCGCCGCCACAACTGGTGCAAAAAATCATGCCGGCAAGGATTACAATTGCAACGATTGATTTGATTAGTTTTTTCATATTCAGTATTTTTAGTTATTGATATGACGAAGTTACCAAAAAATGAATATAAAAACAATTTTTATGGGTATAAATCAATAATTTTCAACTACTTATAACGGATTATAAATATACTTGTCTTTTGAAATTCCAATATTGAACACTTTATGTTTTTCGTTAAATAAATTATAAGCATTTTCAAGGTTTTCCCATTTTTCGAGTGCCTGTTTTTCCGTCATTCCCGGTGCTTTTGATGCGAGTTTTTTTCTTTTTTCATCCGTTACATTATCAAAACGGAATGGGAAAATATGAATTTTTAATGCCCCGTAATTTTTACTGTCGTGGTATAAAGCCGATAAGAAAACTGGCAGGTAATTCCGGTTTTCGAAAGAAATACAGCCAATACTAACGCAATTTCCATGAATACATATTGCACTACCGGGCCGGTTATGTTTCATCAGGGTTTTAGTTTGCAGCTGATCGAGTGAATTTGGATAATCGAGGCACATTTTAAAACTTGAACCTAAACCAACAGATCCATAAGTATCTAAATCCTTATTGTTGAGCTTAATCCACATAAAAGCCGCTGAACTCCCATAAGCAATGGCAGCATTGTAAAAACCTTCAGGTGTTTTGCCATCGCCTTCCTGGAGCTTGGTGCCTGGTTCGTCATCCACTGCGCACACAGGCAGTAATAAAATCCTCCGTAGTGAATCTTTGCGATTGTTACCAGCCCAGACTTCAAATTCTTTCTCCATTTTAAAAAACCTGAAAAGGATGAACTTTGGCGGGTATTTTATACCATTTTGCAGGCATTTTTCTTTTAAAAAGGAACCCACCAATAATTCAAGTCTTTGCTTAATAAAAGCAGCTGATTTTTCATTTGTTCCTTTTGGAATATCGGCTACAGAATCTATTTTAACCACATCAGGCTGGTTAAAGTTTTGTTTCATTTTTTTAGATCCAATTAGAGTTTGTTCCTGTCCTTGCTGATTGCATGCTATGGTTAGTAGATAAAGTATGAAAAAAATGCTTCGCATGGTGCAATTTTATTAAAGTACAGGAATTATTCAAACTTATAATAAGTCTTGCTGACAATTTTCCAGCCTGAATCAAATTTATAAAGCGACTGGTAATCAACAAAAGTTAACTTTGTGCCTACATAAAATTCAAATTTGGCAACTGCAGCATTACCCGTTACATCAACAAACAAAAACTTAATCGATACTTTGTTTTCAGGTTTTCGGGGCATTTCGCCAGAAGCAAGTTTAGTTTTTATTCTTTCTTTCCAGGCATTTAGGGTTAGTTTTTCCAATTCGCCATTTTTACCCGGAATCAAAAGTTCAAAATCGGGATGAAAACCTTGGTCAATCTTGTTAAAATCTCCTTCATTTTGTAAGCCTTCAACATAGGCTGTCTGAATCACTTTTTTTATGGTTTCGATTTCCTTGTCGTTTTGATTGGAATTTTGGGCGTTGACAATAAAACTTATCATAACAAGCGTGCTAAAAAGAAGAAGTTTTTTCATAATGGCTTAACAGTGTAATGTTTATAAAATTGCTTACAAAGAATGTTTTTTGCATCATTAAATCCAATTTTAAATGTAATTTACTGCTATAATTTTTATCCTGTTTCTAACGAAGAAAATTACTTTTTTAATATTGAGATTTACTTTTTTAATATTGAGATGTATATGGTTAAGCAAAATCTCAGTTATTTCAGACCTCCTATTCTTTTAATGGGTTTATAAATATACTACATATTTAACTAGTAATCAATTCATGCACGCAAAAGCACTCGTTAAGATCCATGTTTATTATTCAGCTTCTGAAATTGCCGTTTGTTAAAAAAAATAACCTCTTTAAGCAATAACAATTGAATTGGCCTTTAACTCCCGGAATAATACTCTCAATTATTGAATGCAAATGAGGAAGGGCTCGATAGAAATAAAAGGTAGCTGCCATTGGGCCTTGTTATTCGCTCACCAGCTTTATTCCGTGTGTTATTCCTGAAGTAATCAGGTTTGAGATAATCAGATAAACCAATGATTTTTACTTTTTTCTCTCGCTATATCGGCAATATACATCTCAAAAACAGGAGCAAATGGCAGGTAATTATCAATATGGCATTCGTATGAATTTCCAGCTTTGTTGCGTAAATTTTCCTGAAGGTACTTCTCGATCTGGCTTTCATTTATTATTGAACCTGTTGTAATTAATGCTGATGGAAAAATAGCCAATTTAAGCATCGTTTTGGTACTCATGCTATCAGAATCTTGAGCAATTGATCTGAAATTAATGAATTGAACAAGAATTAGACTTAAAATGTACCTGATAATCATTAATAATAAAATATAAAAAGATTTGAGACACAATCATCTCAAATCTTTGAGCCAGAAAGGGGTATTAATCTTTATCATCTTTATCAGCTTCTTTGCCTTGTTCCTGCTCCAAAACTTTTCCATTGACATCCACGCTGACTTCTGCCTTTTTACCGTTTTTTTTGAGTTCAAATTCATACACTTTTCCCACAGAAGATTCTGAAATTTCGGATTCTGCGATTTTATAACCTGCAAAATCTTTATCCAAAGTGGATTTAACTGCGGATGGAATTTCAGAACTATTAATCTCATATTCTGTTTCCATCCAGTTACCATCCAAATCGAAGTTAGCCGAATATTCTTTTCCATACAGTTTAAACTCAGCTTCCCATTCCTTGTCGTTTTCCTTGCTCCATTTAACTTTTGTAGCTTTCGGGAATTTGGAAGTAAAAGCTGTTTTAACATTTTCAGGAACTTTGTTATTTGCCTGTCCAAAAGCATTTAGACTAATGAACACTGTAAATAAAATTATCAAAAATCTAGGTTTCATATATTCTAATTTTAAATTATACTTGTCAAATTAAGTAACACTTTTAAGACATAAATTTATTTAATACTAACTGGTTTAAAGTTCACTGCATAGTAATTTCAAGTATTGTAAACGTATTTGGTTTTACTGATGGCCGCGGATGCTGATTTTCTGCAGTTGGTGCAGGAGTTTCACCAAATTCGGCTGTTGGCAGATAAATGTTGTGTGTTTTATAATTCAGCGCAATAGTTCTGGCTCCTTTTTGGGTTGTCAGGTTTTCCAAAACCCTGAATTTGTTGTTTTCCATTGGCTGGATGATTGTCATGGTTCCTTCACCATTTGATGTATAAATCCGGTTTAAAATGGGATCGAAAGCTACACCATCAACGTTATTGCCAATTGCAGCAGAACCCACAACTTTTCCGTTATCCGTACTAACAGCCACCATCAATTTATCGCAAACCGAAAATAACTGATGGTTTTTAAGATCAATGGCCAGACCGGTTGGTTCTTCGCCCGGAGCTATGAGCCAGGTTTGTTCCAATTTTAGAGTGGTTGCATCGATTTGGCAGATTTCGCTCTTGTCTTCGATATTTACATAAACTTTTCCTTTTAAATTGGTAACTGAGAATTCTGGCTTTCCGGGTAATGGAATGGTTTCAATAACTTTTTCGGTTTTTGCATCAATAACCGTGGCATTTGAACTTCTTCCATTGTACACAAAAACCTTTTGCGAAAAAGGATCATACAAAATGGCATCGGGATTGGCCCCTGTAACTTTTACCTTTGAAATAAATTCAAGTGTTTTAAGGTTAAAAACGGTTACCGAAGAATCCCTTCCACAACTTATAAAACCCTTATTCAAATCCCTTGCAAGTGCAATTCCATGAACTCCTTTGGTATCGGGAATTGTACCAATCAATTTGTGAGTGTTCAAATCCAAAACCTGCACCATAGTTCCATGCGATATAAACAATCTGGATGTTGAATCATCCACAGTCAGATAATCCCAGCCTCCGTCTCCTTCGAGGTTAATTTTATTGGCAATTTTGTATTTTGCCTGATTTGTTTGTGCAATTGAATAACTCATTCCAAAACAAATCAATAAACCGAAAATCACAACTGCTTTTTTCATTTTATAAATGAATTAGTGAATACAACTTAAATATTTTGATCAATCCTGATTATTTTTCTTTGATAATTATTTTTAACAATCCGGGCAACACAATCAGCAACAAAGGTAACGCAATTATCAGTCCCCCGATAACTGCAATTGCCAAAGGCTGATGCATTTGTGCCCCGGTACCTATCCCCATGGCCAGTGGAGTTAGTGCAACAATGGCTCCGATTGCTGTCATTAATTTTGGCCTTAAACGCGCTGAAATAGCAAATATCAAAGCATTGTTGACATTCGAATTTTTCAATTCGGATAAAAACTGCTGGATAGTAAAAATAGAATTTTCGCCAATGATTCCAATTATCATAATCAGGCCCATATAACTTCCTACATTTAAGGGAGTCTGAGAAAAAAACAAGGCAAGCAGGCTTCCCGAAATTCCTAAAATGCTTATGGAAATAACAGTTAATGAAAGTTTTAAACTTTTAAACATAAACAATATCACTGTAAAAACCAGTAAACCTCCAAGTATCAGTATTTTTAGCAATTCAGAAAAGGATTGTTGCTGTTCAGCATATGAACCCCCATAAACAATCTGGTAGGTGGGAGGAAGATTAATTCCCGAAAGTTTTTTTTGAATATCCTTCATTACGCCTCCCAAATCGCGATTATTGAGCCGTGCGGTAATTACACCCATGGTTTGAAGATTTTCCCTTTCAATTTCTGAAACGCCGCTTTCAATCTTAAAATCTGCAAATTGATTTAAAGGAAAATAATCGCCGGCTGAAGTACAAATTCTGATCTGTTTCATTTTTTCAAGAGGCGTTTTGTTGTTCAGTGGAAAAATCATCCTGATATCTGTAAGTTGTTCTTTTTCAGGAATTGAACCAACTACTGTTCCCGCCAGGTAAGTTTCGGTCTGTGCCTGTAAATCGGCAGCAGTCAACCCGAATTGTTTCAGTTTATCTTCTTTGGGAATTACCCTTAACATGGGTCCGGCAATGATGATTCCGTTAAAAACATCGGCCGTTCCTTCTACAGTTTCAATACTGTCAGCAATCAGCTTCGACAATTCCTTTAATTTTTCGTGATTATCCCCAAATATTTTTATTTCAACGGGCTGAACACTGGCCATCAAATCGCCAATCATATCACCGATTACCTGCCCAAAATCAACTTCAAGGGCAGGCAGCGTACTTTCAATTTTCGAGCGGATTTCATCCGAAACTTCCTCGGTGGTTTTATCCCGTTTTTGGTTCAGTTCAATCAGGTAATCGCCTGTATTGGGTTCGGTGATGAAAAAGCCCATCTCGGTACCAATGCGGCGCGAGTAAGTTTTTACTTCAGGCGTTTTTTCAATTATTTTATCCACTTCATTGAGCATCCGGTTGGTTTCTTCTAGCGAGGTGCCGGGCGGCGAAATAAAGTCGAGAACAATTGAACCTTCATCCATTTCGGGTAAAAACCCGGTTTCGAGTTTTGGCACGATATAAACGATTGAGAATATTAAAACAACAACAAAGGCTGCGCTGATATAGGGTTTTGCAAGAAAAAACTGAATCCATCCATGGCTTTTGGTTTCATTGGCCTTCACTTTTTGTTTAAATTCTCTATCCCTCGAAAGTACCAGATAAATGACAGGTAATCCAAGCCAGGTAATCAAAAACGAACAAACCAGGGTGATAATCATGGTTTCGGTCAGGATTTTGAAATAAGCACCGGCAACACCTGTCATCAGCTCAAATGGAATAAGAATCACAATGGTACTCAGCGATGAACTAACCATTGAAGGAAATAAAAACTGAATGGCCTTTCCAACCAGATCCCTTGGCTTCCTGTCAGGAAACTCTTCGTGGGTGCGATGAATTTGCTCAACTACTATAATTGCATCGTCGATGATTAAACCAATGGAGGCTGCAATGGCCCCGATTGTCATGATATTGAAATCAAAGCCAATGAATTTCATAACTATAAATGTCAGTGCCAGGGTTAAAGGAATGGTAAATAATATAACCGTACTGGCTTTAAACGAGCGAAGAAAGATAATTACCACCACAATAGCCAGTATCAAACCAATCCAGAGTACATCAATGATACTGCCAATGCTCCTGTTAACAAATTCGGCCTGAACATAATAGGGTTTCAATATGTAACCTTTTGGCAATATTTTATTCAGTTCTTTTACTTTTTCCTCAACCTGCGTTGAAACATCAATTAAATTGCTGTTGGGTTGCTTAAATACTACTATTAAAGGCACATCATTGCCATCGGCTTTGATTTTAATGTATTCGTTCTGTTCGGCAATTTGAATGGTGGCAATGTCTTTCAGCTTTACTTTTCTGATTGCGTTATCGAAAATAACCAGGTTTTCGAGTTGTTCTTTGTTTTTTATTGTAGCGTCAGTCACTGTTAGATAAAGCCGGTTATAGTCAATGGTGTAGCCGTTTGATTTGATGAAATCCGTTTCCTGCAAAGCTTTTGCAATATCCTGCGGACTCATTTTCAAAACGCTTAATTTTTGCTCGTCCAAAACAATTCTGTACTCTTTTTCCTTTCCTCCCATCACTTCGATGGACGAAACGCCCACAACCCTTGATAAATAAGGCTTAACCAGGTACTGGGCAATTAGTTTCATTTCAACCTGGTTTTTGGTGGTTGATTGCAGCGAATAGCCCATTACCTGCAAAATGGAAGGATTCATTTTTTCGATGGTAATTTCAACATCGGGTGGTAAACTGTTTTTTATCTGCGAAATCTGTGATTCAAGTTGTTGCTTATCCAGATCAATATCTGAACCCCAATCCATGAATGCAGAAATTTCACAGCTTCCCATGCTGGTAATGCTGCGAATTAAATAAATATTTTCAACTTTCTTAATTGCATTTTCAATGGGTTTGGTTACTGTAACCATCATTTTATCAACAGGTTGCTCTCCATTTTCGGCTATCACTTTTATTTTCGGAAAAGTAACGTTTGGAAACAAGGATGTTTTTGTACTGTTGTATGAAAAAGCACCCCCAATTAATATCAGCAGCAGAATTACAGCAATGGGACTTTTAAACCTGACAAATATATTTTCCATGATTTGTGATTAGATGCAGGAAATTAGATTTTATTTCAAAACATTAACTTTCGAACTATCGGGTAAGCCATATGCTCCTTCGCTGATTACCAAATCATTCATCTTTAAATCAGGAGAAAAAACTTCAATCAGGCTATCGTTTTCAATTCCTTTCCGGATTGGAATTCTGACAGCCAGACTATCATCTTCAATTTTCATTACCCAAAACTCGCTTTGCGTTTCGTTGGTCAACACGGCTTCTTTTGGTATTAAACTTGATTTTATGTGCCTGGAATTGATGAATTGTACGGTCAGGTTCAGGTTTTCGGGCAGTGGCCTGTTCGTAATGGCTTTGATTAGAACATTCTGGGTCTGACTTTCCTCATTAACCATTGGCAAAACCTGATAAATTGAACCTTTCACCGAGGTGTTATCTGTAAGAAATATGGTGCATTCTGTGCCTGGTTTGACCAGGGAATTGTACTCGAATGGCATATTAACCTGCACCAGTAAATCTTTATTTTCGATTATGCTGCAAAGCGGACCACCTTCAACCGCATAAATTCCTGTTCCATTGATATTTAATTCGCTGATCATTCCTTCGGAAGAAGCCAGAACTTTTACTGTACCTGAATTACCGGTTTCCAATGCTTTGTTTTCCTTGGTTTGAATTTCAAAAAGAACATCGTTTTTATTAACTATATCACCAAATTTTACATTCACTTTAACGATGTATCCATTTATTGGTGAAACAATTGCATTCTTTTTCAGGTAAACTGTTTTACCATTTAAAATGATATTGCTCTCGATATCGCCTTGCATGACTTTTACCGTTTTTACCGAAACAACAGGCATTTGTTCCTGTTCTGCATCTTCAGGCTGACTATCGTTACACGAAATTAAACCAGTTAAAATCATTAAGTTGAAAAGTAAAAACAGTCTTTTTATCATAAGTCAAAAATTTATTCTTTCAGTCATGCATTTCTTAAAAATTCCAATAATTGTATGAATTGATCAAAATCAGTTTTTCCATTTTCAACATGGAAACTTCCTGCTTCTTTGCCACAATATCTTTTAAAAGGTTTTTATAATCCATAACCGATATTTCACCTTGTGCAAGTTCCTTGTTATAAACTTCGAGTAATTTATCGTATTGATTTATAAGTTCTTCGGACAGAGAGGTTTTCTGTTCTATAGTTTGAATCTGTTTCAGGATTTTGTTTTTATTGATGGTTCTTTGCGTATTGAAGTTCTTCTTTTCAAATTCAATGGTATGAAGGTTTACGACTGCTTTTTCCCTTTCATTTTTTCGCTGTTTTCCATCGTAAATATTCATGATAAAAGTAAGCCCGGTACTAAATCCCAAACGGTTGACTGCCGGAAGATAAACTGCATTTAACCCGGCATTGGCAAAGAAGTTCAGCTGTGGTTTATATTTCAGATCATTGATGGATTGCTCAGCTTGTATAGTTAAACTATCCAGCGTATATGATTTTAAAAATTGTGAATAGGCAACGGTATCAGGTTTTATTTGTAAATCAATTTCCTGAATATCAACAAAGCCAGTATCACTAATTCCACAAATCAGGTTTAAGTCGGCCAGATTGCTTTTATATTCATCGGTAAAAGTTCTGTTTTCTATTTCATAGTTCTGGAATTCAATCTGCAGCAGCATTAAATCTGTTTGCTTATAAATGGCATTTTCGACTAATTTTTTTAACAATTCCAATTGATCTTTCATTTCTTTCAAAATCAACAAATTGTTTTCGATTTCAATTTTCGATTTAAGACATAAAATATACTGATAATTAACTATTTGTTCCAATTCATGACTGGTAATTTCCAGATTGTTTTCGTTTTGCCGCTTTATAATATTGGTTTTTTCAGAGAAAGTTCTGAATTTCGAACCAGTAAAAATGGGCTGATTAATTGAAACAATTGCCTGGTATTGACCACCATCGGTGCTTGCCAAATCATAGCCGTTATAATCGTCGGCTCCTTCCGAAACCCATTGAAATTTATTGGTGCCATTATCGTGCGAAATGATGGGGGCAAACAAAACGCCAGCTTCCACATTTATTTCAGGTTTTGAAAGCACGCTGCGTATTTGCTCCAAATCGAGTTCGGCAATTTTACCTTCATTTTTGGTTTTATTTATTAAAGGGCTGTTTGCTTTGGCCTGTCCGAGATAGAAGGTCAAATCCCGTTGCTGGGCATTTAAAATCAAAAAATTGAGCAAAAAAATGATTGGAAGTGTATATTTTATCATTTTATAAAATTTCTAAAACTAAGACACCTATTGGTTACAAAACCTTCGATTTATAGCAAAATAATGCAATTTATTTTTAAGCTACATTTTCATCTTGCAATTTAACCCATAAATTGTTAGAATTAATTATAACTGATGTTTTCTAAGTGAAATATAATGTTGAAAATCAGATAAAAAGAAGCATGTTTGTTTTGATTAATCCACTAATATTCAGCATATTAGTGGTGCAACATTAAAACAAAAAAACATGCTTCGCAATAAAAGTACAAAAGTTTTTTCAGAGACAAATAACTTTTTCAATTCAACTGAAAGAGGAATTTATAGAATAATGGAACTGTATCGATTATTAAAATTAAATAAGTTCAACATTGGTTTAAAACAGCCTTCACAATCAAGCCACTAGAAAGAGGAAATTCTTTTAGGACTTTATTGTTCCCGGTTTTTTAGTCCAAAGTGTCCATGGATATTCCAAACAAGTATTATCAAAGGTATTGGAAGTCAGGAAAAATACTTTTTACCGTTTCAAAAACGATTTTTGGATAATGTATTATAAAGATATTTCAAGAGTTATGTATAAGAATAATAATCTGAATTAGCTGAAATTTAATTATGAAAAAATAATTTAAGAAAAGCAGCAAAGTTTTATTATATGAAAAACTAAGTATGTTTATAATTCCCTTTTCCCCTAAAATTCCCTACTACCCAGTTCTATCTCAAAACTTTTACCCTGCCTGAGGTACAAATGATTGTCGCTATTTGCCTGGTAATGATGAAAACACCGGCCAAACTTTTCGTATAAAGGGAAGGATTCCGGATGACTGGAACTTACATAAATTTTATCAAAATCTTTAGCTTTATAATATGGCAGAATTATTTCGCCCAGCCATTTTTTCCCAAGTCCTTTGCCCCTGTCGGTAATATGAAAATATTTCAGGAGCAGGGATTTTTCTTCCTCTTCAATCCTGAATTTCGATTCAGCCTTGTTTAATTTTCCTCCCACGATAAAAGCAACACCATTGATTTCGCCATTTTTTATAATCAAATGGGAATGTGTCCAGATTTCATTTTCTTCAGAAATCTTTAAAAAATAAGCAGTTGCATGGTACAACTCATTATAATCGTCCCAAAAATTGGCTAATTTCCAGCTAACATAACGACCTACCGGGGCAAGAAACGGAATTTTAAAATCTTCTTCAAGACAAAAAGTGTACGCTTCAAAATTGGATAATGTAGTTAAAACCATCAGCTAGATTGTAAATTTATTTACCACACAATTTTATTGAGTCAGTAAGATTTATCGGGTTGCGCAAATTAAAACAAAAATAATTCAATTGTATTCAATTCTTTTAAAATCGAATTAAAGGCTAACATGCGTTTTACAATTTCCCAAGCATAACGAATAAATTTATTGATTCTGTTTTGTTGCAATTGCTGATTATTTTTGCAGCATGATTCCTTACATCAATATTCATACGCATAAATTGTTGCATACTGGCATTGAATTGTTAAACATTCAGGCTGGCAACGTGGTGCCAGAACTTGAAATGAAAAGTTATGGCATTCATCCGTGGCAGGTAAGTTCTGTAAATATTGATAAAGAACTAATTTTTATTAAGGATTTATGCAATAAAAATGCACTGGCCGCCATTGGTGAAATTGGACTGGATAAATTAAAACCTTATCCTGAATTGCAATCTGAGGTTTTTGAAAAACAATTGCAAATTGCCGATAATTATAATCTACCGGTAATTATCCATTGCGTTAAAAGCTGGAATGAAATTTTATCGGTGCGGAATAAATTTTCAACTAATTTTCCCTGGATATTTCACGGGTTTAAAAGTAGCTTTGATATTGCCTTAAGAATAATTAATTCAGGATGTTCCCTTTCGTTTGGGAAACACTTGTTAAATAACCCTAAACTTCAGAATGTTTTTAAAAGAATTCCAAAATCACAGGTTTTTTTCGAAACAGACGATTCGGATTTAAGTATTATTGAAGTTTATCGTAAAGCTGCTGAATTATGCGGAATAACCAGCGATGAATTGAAAAATGAGATTTATAGTAATTTTATAAAAGTTTTTGGCAAACATGCAGGACAATTGGTTGATACGCACTGAGATGTTGCTTGGAAAGGAAAACCTTTCAATTTTAAGCAGTAAAAGGGTAATGGTGGCCGGATTAGGTGGTGTAGGCTCATACGCCGCAGAAATGATTGCTAGGGCAGGAGTGGGCCACATGACCCTTGTAGACGGAGATACAGTAAACATTACCAATATTAACCGCCAGCTGGTTGCTCTTCACAGTACCGTGGGTATGAACAAAGCCCATGTCATGAAGCAGCGACTTCTTGATATAAATCCATTACTTAACATTGAAATTGTGGATGGTTACATCAAGGACAAATTGCTTACCGATACACTCGACAAAGGTTTTGATTACGTACTTGATGCCATAGACACGCTTTCGCCAAAAGTTTACCTGATTGTTCACAGCCTTAACCGGGGAATAAAAATTGTGAGTTCACTGGGTGCGGGTGGAAAACTAAACCCGTCGCGTATTCAAATTGTCCCGATGAATGAAACCTATAACTGCAAATTCGCCCAGGCAGTGCGTAAAAAACTGAACCATCTTAATATTAAAACGGACTTTCCGGTTGTTTTTTCTCCCGAACCTGTTGATATGTCTAAAATTGTACGCCGCGAAAACCAGCTTAAGCAAAAATCAATGGTAGGAACCATAAGTTACATTCCCGCTACCTTTGGAATGTTTGCCGCTTCTGTAGTAATCAGGGATTTACTCGGTGAATTTAAATTTTAAATTTATTCATCCAGCACCAAACATTCTGTGTTGCCATGTAACCATAAAAATGAGGCAGGCAGCCAGGTGGAAATTTCTTTTTTAAAAAGTTTTTCTTTCACTGCTTCTTTGTTTTTTCCACTTATTACCATGATAATTTTTTTTGATTTTAAAATATCGGCCATCCCGATAGTTAAGCCATAGCCTGGTTTCTGATTCATTTTTTTAGCCATGGGATGGTTCATGGATTCTGACGAAAGCGCTACTAAATGGCATTCCGGCAATAAACATTCTGCAGGTTCGTTAAATGCAATATGCCCGTTTAATCCAAGACCTAGAATACAAACATCAATGGGGCCATTTTTTAAAAGTTCAGATTTAATTCTTTCTATTTCATGATCAGGCGATTCTGCATTCGAATGAAAAGAAATAAAACGCTGAGGTAAAATCTGCAAGGGCTGAATCACATTTTTCTGAAGGTAGGATTCACAACTCTCCGGGTTTTCCATATCAATACCGCCCCATTCGTCGAGTTTTAAAATTCGAAGCTTATCAGTAGCAAACCTGTATTTTTTTTCAGAAAGATTCCTGTAAATTTCGGTCGGCGAAGAGCCAGTGGCGGTGCATAAAAGCAAATCAGGTTTGTGCCTTATCTCGTTTATAATTATTTCCGAGGCGCATTCCGCCAAATCGTCCTTTGAATTGAATTTTTTAATTATCATTATTTGGTTTGTTTATCCCGACTAAATTTTAAATTATTGCCCGTTAAAATGATTATTTTTACTTTGTCCTCAATCAATTTTCAAACTTTTTTACCTCGAAATTTTCCCCGTCAAATACCCCATAAGTAAAACTTATAAGCCAGTCGCCAAGGTTAATATAGCGAATATCAGGTGCAAGCTCAATATTTATGGGAACATGCCGGTGGCCGTAAACAAAAAAATCGAAATGTTCTTTTTTTAATATTTCCTTTGAATGTAAACATAACCATTCATTATCCACCCCTTTAAACCAGGGTTTTCGTTCGGTCATCCGCCTGCTTAGCGACCAGCGGTGTCCCAGCCAGAGAGAGAAATCAGGATGAAGCCTTTTAAAACACCATTGGAGAAATTTATTAGTGAAAATCTTTTTAAGAAGCTTATAGCCAACATCATTCGGCCCAAGTCCATCGCCGTGGGCAAGATAAAACTTTTTACCCCTGATTTCTTTTTTAACCGGTTCGCGGTACAATTTCATGCCAATTTCGCGGGGCAGGTAATTATAAATCCAGATGTCATGGTTACCGGTAAAAAAATGGAGGGGAATTCCACTGTCGGCAACTTCGGCAAGTCTGCCCAGGAAACGGGTAAAACCTTGCGGAGCTGCACGTTTCCATTCATGCCAGAAATCAAAAATATCGCCAAGGAAATAAATTTCTTCTGCATCGGTTTTTACAAAATCCAGCCATCGTACAAGTTTTTTCTCTCTTTCAAGGCTTTTCTGATAATCCGGTAAACCCAAATGGGCATCAGATACGAAGTAGACTTTTTTATGTTGTAAACTCAATTTTCTAAATTTTAATAGAAGCAAAAATAATTTAAAAAAAATTGATTCGGGGATATAATTTTTATGAGTATATCCTGATGGCCGATTAATCGTTCATCAAATCAAACTGCATTTATACAATAAGCAAGGCATGGCTTTAGTTTTAGATAATACGTTTAACAATTTATAGCCGGCAAAAACAATGAAAAATACAGTAAAATTGGTCTCAATATTAGTTTTGGTAATACTTACCACAGGTTTTATCTTACAAAAGGAAACAGGGGTTCCCGAGAAAAAAAAATACATTTCCATTGAAGATGCAATTAAACAGAAAGTGGTTACTGCCAAAATTAGCGGGAAAGGCGGTCATACGGGCGAATGCATTGAGATGGAAATAAAAAGCCTTGTTGACCACGACACCCTTTTACGGATTGAACCCGGAAGGCACCTTGTAGCACAAGATACAGTTTTACAGGACATCCTCATTATTAAGGAAATACAGGTATTGATTGCAGCCGGCGAAAAAAAAATTATGAATATTTTCGGCTTTTGTTGCGAGGCCACAAATAGTTCTCCCGGTAAGGGTTCGAAATACAGCGTGGGTTATATGGCCGACAGTTCATTTATCAAACTGGCCATGTTCCTGTCAAATTCTAATTTACCCCTTGATGTGATGCAAAACGCGGTTTGGGTTTTAAGTAATAACCATACGATTAACTCCATCAGTAACGAAAATGAAAACGACAAGCCTAAAATGAAAGAACTTTACAAACTCATTGCATCCATGAAAGGGCTTGAAATCAAATTTCCCTGGTATACCCTTAAATATAAAATGGATACCGCAGTTTTATTCACAAACAGACCTGTAAAGCTATTGGGTGAATTTGAATATGTCATTGCCGATCCATCGCATGTAGACCTTATTATACGCGACAGCCAGAACAATCCGGTAGTAGTTTTATTTTCAAACCGTCCGCATAACCCCGATAATTACAATTACCGTTTTAGCCTGGATGTTTCGAAATGGCCAAAGGGAAAATACTTTGCCATTATGTTTATTGACAATCAGTTGAGAATAAAGCGTGAAATTGATTTGTAAAAATTTACCCACATTAAATTCTTTTATTTTGTTGGATAAACAAAGGGAATACTTAATTTAGCCATCAAAAATATAATAAAATGATTATGAGAAAACTTTTTCTTTTTACCTGTATTTTGCTTTTATCAGCAGGCATTCAGGCCCAGGATAAAAACCTGAAAAAATATGAGAATACCATTACTGCTGCCGATTTGGAAAAACACCTCAAAGTTATAGCTTCTGATGAATTTATGGGCAGGGGCACCGGGGAAAAAGGCCTTGATCTGGCTTCGGATTATATCAGCAAGGAATTTAAAGGGGATAAACTTGCAGGCCCGGTTAAAAATTCCGAAAATCCATTTTACCAGGAGTTTGAACTTGAGAAAAAAACATGGACCAGGGTTACCATTGCTTCTGGTGATCAAAATTTTGAAAACCTGAAAGATTTCATTTTTTTCGACATGCCCGAAGGGGTTTCGGAATATGATTTGGTTTTTGGGGGATATGGCTTGCAGTCGGAAAAATACAATGATTATAAAAACCTTGATGTAAGCGGAAAGCTAGTGGCAATCATGTTGGGTGAGCCTGTTGGCAAGGACGGAAATTACCTGTTAACCGGAACATCCACGCCTTTCCTGAAACAAGATACCAGCTTAATGAAAAGATTTGAGCAGATTACGCCTAAAGTTACGCCGCCTATGATGAAAGGGGCCAAAGGATTTGTCCTGATTGCCGTATCGGATGAAGATGGTGCCAATATCTTTAAACAGTTAGTTAAATACTTTGGTGAACCTCAAATTTCCTTTCCCGGGAAAACAAATCCACGCCCTTCAGTGCCATTTATCATCATGTCGCCAAGCCAGGCTGCAAGGCTTTTTGGCAGCAATCCGGCTGATTTTGCCAAAGCCATTTCCGATAGCATCAGTATCGGTCATAGTCCCGCAGGAACTAAATCGTCCAAAATAAAAATCGAAGCCGTTAAAACAACAGAAACAATTAAAACCAGAAATGTACTTGGTTATATTGAAGGCGACAAAAAAAAGGACGAATTGGTGGTAATTTGCGGTCATTTTGATCACGAAGGTGTTAAAAACGGTGAGGTTTACAATGGCGCAGACGATAACGGATCAGGAACAGTAGGATTAATTGAAATGGCCGAGGCATTTTCAAAAGCTAAAGCAGATAAAAAAGGCCCGGAACGCAGCCTGCTTTTTATAGCTTTTACAGGCGAGGAAAAAGGTTTGCTTGGCTCAAAATATTATGCTTCGCATCCGGTTTTTACCTTATCGAACACTGTAACAGCCCTGAATATAGACATGTTGGGGCGGGTTGACAAGGAACATGCTGATGACAATTATATTTACACCATTGGTGCAGATTATATGTCGTCAGAATTGGACCAGGTGAGCAAGGAAGTTGCCAAAACCTATGCACCAAATCTTACAATTGATTACACTTACAATGCCAAGGATCATCCCGAAAGATTGTATTACCGGTCGGACCAGATTAGTTTTGCTGAAAAAGGAGTTCCGGTTATTTTTTACACTTCTGGGCTTCATCCCGAATACCACACCCCAAAAGATGATGTGGATAAAATTGATTTTAAAGCACTTGAAAGCAGGGTAAGGCTGGTTTTTGCCACAGCCTGGGAACTGGCCAACCGGAAAGAAAGAGTAAAAGTAGATAAGTAGTTATATATTAAAAAGAGGCTGTCTAAAAAGTGTTAATCCTATTATAAGTACTTTCATTTTGAAACTAATTTTTAAAAAATTGCCACGAATACACGAATAAAACTTATATACAATTTAAACATCGGATAATTAAATTTGTGTATATCACTGATATACAAAGTATTAATTGAAAAATTTAAGTTCCTTGATAAAAGTAAAAATAAAATTCGTGCATTCGTGGCATTCATCTTAAAAGTATTGCTTCGATTTATGCACCTTATAAGCCAGCCACTTTTAATTTTTGGTTTTCTATTTCAGCCATTCTTCCAGTAGTAGCAATTCCTTTATATACAATTTAAACATCGGGTAATTAAATTTGTGTATATCACTGATATACAAAGCATTAATTGGAAAATTTAAGTTCCTTGATAAAAGTAAAAATAAAATTCGTGCATTCGTGGCATTCATCTTAAAAGTATTGCTTCGATTTTATGCACCTTATAATCCAGCCACTTTTAATTTTTTGTTTTCTATTTCAGCCATTCTTCCAGTAATAGCAATTCCTTGCCAAATTTTGGCGGAATGGTTCCTATGAGTTTCCCGTTCTCGTCTATCAAAAATTTCTGAAAATTCCATTCAATCTTAGTGTCCATTACTCCGTTCAGTTCTTTTTTTGTCAACCACTGGTAAATTTCATCTGTGGTTACTTTTTCTGCTTTTGCAGGATCAATCGGGGCCGATTGGTAAATATAATCACAAACCGAAACTTTTGCCATCATCGGGAAAGTTACCCCGTAATTTTTAGTACAGAATTCCTTAATCTCCGATTCAGTGCCTGGTTCCTGGCCTAAAAAGTTATTCGCCGGAAAACCAATAATTTCAAATTTGCTATGGTCGAGTTTTTCGTAAAGTGTCTGAAGAATTTCGTATTGTGGCGTGAGTCCACACTTCGATGCTGTATTTACTACCAGCACTTTTTTACCTTTAAGTTTCGATAAATCAAATTCCTTTCCATCAATAGTTTTTACTTTAAAATCGTGAAAGGTCTTAAATGTTTTTCCTTGCGAAAATGCAGGTATTGCAAAGATTACCAGCATAATCATTAAATAAACTGTTTTTCTCATTTTATTTTTTTATTTGTTTAGAATTAAGTGTTTAATCTAAAAAGCCTTTGAATTTTCCGTTATAATCAAAACTAAGCTCATAATCTTCTCCCTCGTTCTTATCCAAAATTGTAACCTGGATAATCAGGTTCATCATTTTATCTGCATTTTCAATATTTTCTTTCATCAAAAGGCTAATGCCTTTCCATTCAACATTTTTAACTTTTTTCTCTTCAATCACCTTTTCTTTTGCCTGTTGTACGATATCAGCCAATTTAAAAATATCGAAATCGGAAGTAAGGTTAAAATATGATCCTGTGTTCTTTATTTTGGCAGAATCAGCATTAATTTCCGCCTTTTTATCCCATTTTCCATTCATATAAAACCATTCCTGAGGCTTTACTGAATCCTGATTTTGAGACACTTTTACAAGAATTGTGTTCCCCATTAATTTATCGTTAATCAGCATAATGCTGTTATAACATGCTTTTTCAGAAAACTGGTGATTCAGGTTATCATTCAGTTCTTTAAAATGGTTCTCTGCTTGCTGGTAATCGTTGTTTTGTTCTTTTTCTTTACATGAATTGGTAACAACCAGAATCATAAGACTGGCAAAAATGGTGATTAAAATTGTTTTCATCAGGTTTGGATTGAAAGTGAATATTCGTTTAAATTAAACAGGATCATCAGAAAAATTCCTGGTTCAGTTTTCACAAATTGTCATAAGCGTTCCACTCAGCGCTCGAAGTAGCCGTTTCGTAAAGTTTAACACTATGCAGATGTATACCACCCGGCAAAAGTGCTTTTATTTTCATGGCAAAATCAACCACCATGTTTTCACAAGTTGGCTGGTAATCCAGCAAATGAATCCGCTCGAACATTTGTTCGGTTTTAAGCAATTCATTTACAGGTGCTTTTTTGTTTAATACCACTGAATGATCAAAAATATCAACAATATTTGTTTTGACAATTTTTTTAATTTCACCAAAATCAATAACCATCCCTAATTTTGTACTGCCTGTGTTTTCAATAATTTCACCAATCACCGTTACAAAAAGTTTGTACGAATGCCCATGCAGGTTTTTACAAAGCCCATCGTAACCCCATAAAGCATGCGCCATTTCAAAATTAAATTCTTTTGTAACCCTCACTTTTTGTGCCATTTGCCACTTTTTTATTCCGTTTATATTTGCAAAGATAAGTATAAATTTTTTATTTAGAATTGTTCTAAATAAATTTTCAAATATGCCATGTATCCAGGTGTTTTATGCCCGGTTTAAAATGCAAAAACAAAATTTGCCCCGGTTTGTGTTATGAAGAATTTTATTTCAAACTCATCCAGATTTCTCTGATTTATAAGTATATATTTCGCAGTTCCGGGATCACAATTTTTTGTCTTTCTGATCATTTAATTTTAATTTTAAGTGAAATTATATTTCAATATACTCAAAACAATGAATTCGGTTTTTTGTTCGATGAACATCATACGTAAAATAAGCCTTTTGGATCGGCAGCAGGTTGAAAATTTATTGGGTTCCACCATTAATGATCCCCTGTCTGTTGTGGGAAACCAGGAAAACCCGTTTTCGGGCGATGTTGTTAACTCATATAACGATAGACCTTTGCAAGTTGGCACAATAATAGGCCCTTTTTACGAAATTGAAAGTACATCGCCGGCAGCTTTTCTTGCCCCGGGAGAATCCATTAAACAAATTCAACGGGTTCTCCATATAAGTGGCAATGAAGATAGTCTTAATAAGATTACAATCCGACTTTTTGGGCTTAATCTTGAAAAAATTAAAACAGTTTTTAGTGCTGAATAATGAAATATTTCACTATAATTCTTTATAAATATCATAAAAATGTTGGCCATGAAAAATCTACTTCTCATTCTACTTACAGTTTGTACACTTTCAGTTTCTGCTCAAACTGTCACCAAAAAGAAATCTCCTCCACTTTCAGATGGAACACCCGAAAGCGTGGGTATGTCAGCTGAAAGATTAACCCGAATCGATAGCCTTTGTATGAAAGCTGTAACCGATCAGAAAGTTCCCGGTGTAATTGCCCTTGTGGCCAGAAATGGTAAAATTGTGTACCATAAAGCCTTTGGAATGGATGATCCTTCAACAGGTAAGGCAATAAAGAAAGACGATATCTTTAGGATTGCCTCCCAAACAAAAGCCATTACCTCAACAGCCGTTATGATGCTTTGGGAAGAAGGAAAATTTGCGCTGGACGATCCCATTTCAAAATACATCCCGGAATTCAAAAATCCACAGGTATTAAGATCCTTTGAAGCAAAAGATACCAGCTACACCACCGAACCTGCTAAAAGTGAAATTACAATCCGTCAGTTACTTAGCCATACTTCCGGACTGGGTTATGGTTTTATTGATTCCGATCCCAGAATGAAAATGATTTATGCCAAAGCGGGCATTGTTGAAGCCTGGACAACAGATAAAGTTTATACTTCGGACAATATTAAGAAACTGGCCAGGCTACCCTTGCGCGGAAACCCTGGTGAAGCTTACAGCTACTGCATGGGACTTGATGTGCTGGGCTATTTTATCGAAGTAGTTTCGGGAATGCCTTTTGATGTTTTTTTAAAGAAAAGAATCTTTGAACCTTTGGGAATGAACGATACCTGGTTTTACCTGCCTGCTGACAAGGAGTCACGCCTGGTTTCGGTGCAAAACCTGGCTGATGGAAAATGGACCAAACTTGCTGGTACCGGTAGTTTTGATCCCAACTATCCTGTAAAAGGGGCTAAAACGATATTATCGGGAGGCGGAGGCCTTTCAAGTACTGCAAAAGATTATGCTTCTTTCCTGCAAATGTATCTGAACGGGGGTGATTTGAATGGCAAAAGAATACTTAGCCGTAAAACCATTGAAGTAATCATGTCGAACCAGATTGGAAATTTATGGGGTGAAAATCCTGATGCTTACCAGGGACTGGCTTTCGGCGTAGTTACTGAAAAAGGGGCACAAAAAGGAGGTTCAGGAAGTGCCGGAACATTTTGGTGGGGTGGATATTTCAATACCCAGTATTTTGGCGATCCCAAAGAAAAAGTGATTGGTATTATCATGAAACAAACTGTTGGACAGGTAGCCGACGACACGGACTCTAAATTCCGAATCCTGGTTGAACAGGCTATTGATGATTAAAATTTAACCGATAAACTTATGATTATGAAGAAAATACTTATTGTATACGCAATTTTTTTCTGTGGAATGCATCTTACAGGGCAGGAAGCCGGCACCGAAATGATGCAACTGACTAAAATCCGTAACGATGTTAAAACAAAACAAATCAGCAGTTACGACAAATCCGGCGGAAATGCCGATTTTTTAGGTGGGATTAAAGACGGGAAAAAAGCCTCCATTTTTGAAGTGAAAGGCGCTGGTGTAATAAACCGGATTTGGATTACTATTGCACCCGAAGCAGAAAAACTGAGCCGGAATGATATTATTATCCGCATGTTCTGGGATGGCAGTAGTTTCCCTTCGGTTGAATCACCCATTGGTCCTTTTTTTGGTAACGGGTGGAACGAATCCTATAACTTTGTAAGTGTGCCGCTTGCTGTTTCGCCCGGTTGGGGAAAATCGTATGTTTGCTATTTTGCCATGCCCTTTGCCAAAGGCGCCCGCATTGAAATTGAAAACCAGGCGGGTGTTGATATTTCAAATTTTTATTACAATATCGATTACACCGAAATGCAACAACTCCCGGCCAATACAGGCCGTTTTCATGCCTGGTACAACCACCAGCTTACCCTTGCCAATGCAGATGGTGAAAACGAATGGGGATTACTCGGTGAACAAGGGAAAAATAAAAACGGAAAGGGCAATTATGTGTTTGCCGATATAAAAGGAAAAGGTCAATTTGTGGGGGTGAATTATTATGTAAATTGCCCCAGTACCATGTGGTATGGCGAAGGCGACGAAATGGTATTTCTCGATGGTGATACCCTGCCCACTATGAATGGTACCGGTACCGAAGATTTTTTCAATACTTCCTGGTGTCCGAAGGAATTGTTTCAGCACCCTTATTTTGGATATCCGAGGGTAAACAACGAAACCGGATGGCTGGGACATACGCATGTATACAGGTTTTTTATTGCCGACCCGGTTTTTTTCAATAAATCGTGCCTTTTTACCATTGAACATGGCCATAACAACAATCTTACCCTCGATTTGGCCTCTGTGGCATACTGGTACCAGGATGTAGCAACTTCATTGCCAAAATCGTTTACCAAAAAAGAAAGGGAACATAAACCGATAATTGGCCCAAGCGAAATTCACCGGTGGCGGCATGCCTGGCGGCTCGATAATGGAAGCGGCCAGCAATTATGGGGCGATGAAGAGAAGAAAAAATAATAATTAAAGTGAGTTCGATGTAAACATATCTATAATTTATTGATAATAAGGTAATAAGGTGGGTTCACTTTATAAAAATTGGCTACTAAGGTAGTTTTAGATAAAAATAAGGTCTTTAAGAACCTTATTGAACTTTCTTAAAACTTAGTAGCCAATAATTTTTTTTTGATATCAACCTTATTAGCTTATTTACAGTTATTTGCTATTATAATTTGGTCGAACTCACGTTAATTAATTATATAAAAACCGGGAACTTAAAAAATTCCCGGTGGTCTCTCTTAAAATTTTATCTACCGCAGAAGTATATAAAATGCATGAATTATTCCAGGGAACCAAAAAAGCAAGGTGAATAAAAGGTTCCAGAGGGTGGGCTCGCCCCAGTCGGTAAAAATACCTACTGCCACCGGTGGCAAAATAATTGCCAGTATGTAAAGTATTACCATGGGTGTGCCATTGACTTCATCCTTCCTGGCTTTTTTAATTTCTTTTTTAACCTCACGGATAAATTTCAATTTTTCTTTCATTGTCATTTTCTCCAGAGTAATATTGGCCTTTTCATGCTGCAGAATTAACTGGCAGTCGGTACCGGATTTTTGAGAATTTAAATTTTCGGCCCTTTCTGCAGGTTTTGCTATCCATGTAAATGAAATCAAACCAACCAGCATTATGATTTTAATTATTGTAATTTGAATACTTTTCATGATCTTTAAATTTAATGGTTAATGAATTGAGTATTAAATTTTTATCATTGAATATACTCAGATTTTAAAAGTTTTAATTATTCCTTTTAACCTTTGGGCCTCTCCTAAAAGTAATTCAGCCTTTGTATTTAATTCTTCCGATACATGTGAGTTTTTTTGTGCTATATTGTTCAAATCATTAACAACGCTTTGAACCTGCGATGCTCCATGCGATTCCTCTATATTTGCGCTCACAATTTCTCTTACAAGTTGGGCAGTTTTTTCAATTTCGGGCAAGAGTTTTGTTAAATCCTGTTCGGCCTGGTAGGATATGCTAACGCCATTGGCAGAAAGTTCATTGATTTGCTCGGCTGCTTCGCGCGCATGATCGGCCAATACCTTAACTTCATTTGCCACTACTGCAAAGCCTTTTCCATGGTCACCAGCCCGGGCAGCTTCAATAGCCGCGTTGAGCGAAAGAATATTAGTTTGTTTTGAAATTTCGTGGATAACGGAAATTTTCTCCGCTATCATATATATTGCTTCAGCAGTAAGTTTGGCTGATTGGCTCCCCTTTTTTACCGCAAGTAAGGCTTTCTCGGCAAAAGCTTCTGTCTGAACCGCATTCTCTGAATTATTCATAATATTTGCCGACATTTCTTCTACTGATGCCAATACTTCTTCCACCGAAACTGCCTGTTTTGATGAACCTTGCATAAGATCACCAGAAAAAGCTGTAATATTTGAACTAATGTCATTTATGGCATCAGAACTCAGGGATATATTAGAGACTACCCCTTTAAGGTTATCGGCCATCTGGTTCAATGACCCTGCCAACAAAGCAATTTCATTTTTTCCTTCTATTTTTATGTGGGCGCTTAAATCACCGGAAGCTATTTTCTGCGAATATTCAATTGCCTGGTAAAGCCTGTTGGTTACGATTCTGAGTATATAATACAAAATCACACATAAAATTACTATTCCTGCAATTCCAAAAACTATTGATTTTATAAATGCATTTTGCGATTCACTTAAAACATATTTTACCGGGGTTTCGGTTCCTAATGCCCAAATTTCGTTGTCGCGGCCAATACTTACCGGAAAAAGGCAAACAAACATGTCTTCTCCGTTTTCATTTTTATATTCGAAAGAAACGTTTCGGGTGTTTTTAATTTCTAGCATTGCTTTTTCAAATGGCTCCTTTCGTGCAGATTTTTCATACAGGCTTTTATTAATCAGGGTGTCGTAGGTGTGGCCCACAAATACATTTTCGGGCGATAACAAGTACGAAATGGATTTTTCAAATGGCTTTATTTTTTTTACCAAATCCTGGATATGTCTCATATTAAGGTCTACACCAACCATCCCTTCAAATTTACCATTTTCCATTACAGGTACCGAGGGACTAACCAAAAGAATGTCTTTTAATTCGTTCGTGTTTTCATCAAAATAAGGCTCCCCCATAATTTCCTTACCGGAATTTTTAATATCGTAATAGGCTGATTTTATTTCTTCATTGGTTGTATCTTTAATTTCTCTTTCGATATAAACCGAGCCATTTTTTAGCATAAGCAAATTACTTATCCTCCCGTTTTTGAGGCTATAGTTTTTTCTTACCGCACTTAATTCCCAGTCGTACCATACCGATAAAAACTCCGGATACGTGTGTAACATTTTAGTGAAAATGGTTTTTACCTCCGGGTTCATTTCAGCTTCATCAGTATCCTTGTTTTGCCTTACTACCTCCACAAGCGTGCGTGTAATATCCATGGCTCCATTACATATACCTTGAATTTGCATCGAATACCCTTTAGTATAACCTTCGATTATGGCAATTGAATCATTTTTAGTCGCATTCTTAACATAAATACTTAAGGATAAAATGGTTATAAAGAAAACCACTGCACTTAAGACAAACACTGCAACTATAATTATTTTCCGTAAACTAAAGTTTTCAAGGATCTTATACATAGAAATAGGTATTTCAGGTTTGGTTTTTATAAATTACTGTTATCAGCATTATTTATAATTAAAATTTGAAGATATGGTGATATCAGATTTTTTCTATGTTTTAAAATATTGCATGAATTCCCTGAGAAAATTAGCTTCTTCGGCCAGTTGTTTTGCTTTTGCATTCAGCTGCTCAGATAAATTTGCATTCTTTTGGGCAATGTTATTTAATTCCATAACAGAACCCTGAATAATTTCTGCACCCGTACTCTGTTCAATACTCGCGTTTGCAATATTCCTTATGAGCATGGCTGTTTTTTCAACATCAGGCACAAGGCCCGAAAGTTCTTTTTCGGCATGAATGGAAACTTCTACCCCTTTAGCTGAAATATCGTCTATCTGGGCTGCAGTTTCCTGCGCTCTTTCTGCAAGTTTTTTAACTTCATTGGCCACCACTGTAAACCCTTTGCCAAACTGACCAGCCCTGGCCGCTTCAATGGCGGCATTTAAAGCAAGTATATTTGTTTGTTTCGAAATTTCGTCGACCAGTGAAATTTTACTGGCAATTTCGTGGATGGTTTCAAGGGTAAGTAAAGCCGATTTGCTTCCGTTTTTAATCCCAGCCAGTGCTTTTTCCGAAATCGTTTCTGTTTCTTTTGCGCTGTCGGTATTACTGCTTATGCTCGAGCCCATTTCCTCGATCGAAGCCACTACTTCCTCTATTGACGATGCTTGTGTAACTGCCCCTTCGGCTATCTGGGTTGAAAAATCAGCAATTTGAGAACTGGTTAAGGCTAAATTATCCGAACTTTTTGAAATATTCGAAACCGTGTTTTTTAACTTATCTGCCATATTGTTCATGGCCAAAACCAGCTTGCCTATTTCGTCGTAGCTGTTGTCCACCAGCCTGTTGCTTATGTCGCCGTTACTTATTTTATTCGAAAATTCAACCGCTTTCATCAACCGGTTGGTGAGTTTATTCAAAACAATTGAAATAACAAACGAAAGGATAAGTAAACCCACCAATCCCACAAGAATGGTCATCCAAAAAAGTTGCCTTGCTTTCGAAGTAATAATACTCAAAGGGGTTTCAGTTACCAGGGCCCAAATTCGTCCATCTTCGCCAAGTTTGATCGGCGCAAATGAAATATAGAATTTTTCATTGCTTTCTTTCCTTGTAATTTCAATAGAAGAAGCCTGGTTTTGATTTATTTGATCGAGTGCTTTTTCAAATTCTGAAGCATAATCTTTGTTTTGATTAATAATATCTTCATCGTAAAGGCTTGTGTCTTTGCTGTGTGCCGCAATTTTTTTATTCGGAGCCACAAGATATGCTACCGACGATTTAAAGGGGTTGATGGTTTGAACCATCTTCTGTATACTTGTTAAGGCTAAATCTATTCCTACCTGCCCCATAAATTCTCCTTTATCATCAAACATGGGTTTAACAGGACTTACCATTAAAATTCCTTTTAAATCCTGCGAAGTTTCATCCAGATAGGGATCAGTAATCATTAACTTTCCAATATCCCTTATTTTGTAATACAATCCTTCTTCTTTTTCAAGTGCAGTATCTTTGTAAACCTGATCGAAAATAAATTTGTCACCCTGACGAATGTAAAGATTCCTTTGTCTGCCAAATTTTTTATTGTAATCCGGGTTAAGCGCTTTCATTTCGTATTGCATCCATACCGAAAGATAATCTTTATTGTTTTGTAATGTATTTAAAATTATCTTCTTGTTTATGCTGTCGCGATAAATACTGTTAATTTTTAAATTCTCCCTGAAAGCATCTGAAAGGGACAAAACCGTATTTAATGCCTGACCGAATAATTTCTCTATTTCGCTGGCAAATCGTTTCGTTTCGCTATCAGCATATAGTCTTGAATCATCTTCGAGATTTTGACTAATATTTAAGCTGAAAAAGAGAGTTGTTGACAGGATTACGAAAGTTGTTACACCAAGCACCAATCCTAACAGTTTTGTTTTAAGGTTAAATCGTGTAAAGTAGTTATCCATCCGTATACAAATGATGTTAATGAGAATTAAACTTTGAAATTACTGAACATTTCACGGTCGAAAATATTTAAATCCCTGAAAATATTAAGCAAACCTGTTGATTTTTTGATAATTAAATTTTTTCAAAGGCTAAAGTATAAAAAAAATCGGACAATCAATCCATATTCTTTAACTCCACTTCCATTCAATAAAAAGAAACCATAAGCCGGGTCAAAACCCGCCTATGGTTTCTTTTAGTATAAAATCTGATACAGATTCCTTTGTTTTTTTTACGTCAGTAAAATCGAAACCGAACCTAAATTTCTTTTGGTGCCATCAGGCCCTTTTGCTTTTATCTTCTCAAAATGAATTCGGGTACCCGCTTTTGCATTTTTTATTGCTTCAATTTGTATAAAGGGAAAGCAGGTTTAACAGAAATTTCTCTTCACCCCCGTCTTATTACCCACATTAGGAACTACTTAATTTTTAGGACAATGGGGCTTAAATTTCTTACCGAACCATCAGGTCCTTTTGCCTGAATATCTTCAATATAGATTTTACCCCCCGAAGCTACCTTTTTAATTATTTCAATTTGATCCTTTGAAAATGTACCTCCTTTAGTCATGGATTCTGAAAGAAATCCTCCTTCGTTAATTGCAGATAAATTAAAACTCACTATTTCGAAATTTAAATCAAAATCAAAATTCATCAAAACTACCTGAATTCCGCCAGCATCAATCAATTCTTGTCTGGTAAGTTCATGCTTATCCCAATTTCCTTTAACAATAGCTATTGGATCAGGTACCGATTTAACCCTAAATTTTGATTGTGAAACTATTTCACCATTTACTTTAACGGTGATTGTGGCAATCCCACCTTGCTTAACCCTTACAATGTAATTTCCATTTTCGCCGGTTATGCTCCCATTGTCAATTTCGGCAGTGATTTTACTTGAATTTGCACCTGTTACAGCTATATTTACAGGATTGTCGACCCCGATATACAGAACATTCATTTTTGTAGGTGAAATTGCAGCAATATAAGGATCATTCTGGGCATTTGCGCATGCAATTCCAATAAACAATACAGCAGTCAATGGTATCATTATTAACCATTTACCAAAATTACTTTTGTGTTTTTTTGTTTCTGAAAGCATCATAATTCGTTTTTTAATAAGTGAATAACTAAAGTTCGACGACACGGCAACAAGTCTTTCTTCGGCAGCCTGGTTAACAAGCAGGGTCTGATATTCGAGTTTATCAAAGCCCGAATTTATAACCCCCTCGTCGGCAAGGAATTCGTGTACCTGTTGCAGTGCTTTTTTATACATCCATGCAAATGGATTGAACCATAAGGTGGCCACCAAAAGTTCAGAAAGCAAAACATCAATCGAGTGATATTGTGAAGCATGTATTTTTTCATGCTTTATAATTTGTTGCAAATCAGATTTATCTGATTTCTTATCAATAAAAATCCATTTGAAAAAAGTAAATGCAATAATTCGTTTGTCTAATAAAATAAACGTAAAATTCTGGTAATTAACCTTTTCGGAAGAAAAATACAAATAGAGGATTTTACAAACTGATAAAATTAAACGGGCAAAAATTAATAAGCTAATTACCAGGTAAACAAGGAGTAAAAATGATTTATAGTCAAATTTTATTACTGGCTTAGTAGTATCAATGTCTTGATTTATTGTTAATTGTGATAAAGTTTCACGACCTGGTACTGCCCCGGAAACTGGTTTTTTAGCCTGTGCTTCATTTTCTAAAACCTGATTCGCAGAATTAATGAAAGGAATCACCATTTTCAACGGGTTCAGTGGTAAAATTATCGAAAATACAATGCCTGACAACAGGAAAAAACGAAGCAATTTAAAATTCTGTTCTTTTCGGAAAAAAGCCAAATATGCAATGTAAAACACTGCAATACATATTGATAGTAAGATTAAGTATTTGCCTGCAAAATCCATAATCAAAATTTTATTGTGCAATAATTAAAAGCATATTTCGAAAAATCTCTGGTTTTTTATTCCTTTTGCTTTTCAATTTCCTGGTCAATTAATTTCCGTAGTTCTTCCAGCTCCTTGATTGATAAAGACTTCTGCTTAACAAAGAACGAAACCACCTGGTCGAGCGAATTATTGAAAAATGTTTTTAAGGTGTCGCCGAAAGCATGTTGCCTGTATTCCAGTTTGCTTACAGCGGGATAATAAACATGCGTTTTTCCATACACTTTGTGTGCAACATATCCCTTTTTTTCCAAAACCCTTATTACAGTTGAAACTGTATTGTATGCCGGTTTCGGATCCGGCAATTTGTCTATTACATCAGTAACTACACCTTCGTTAATTTCCCAAAGTACATGTAAAATTTCTTCCTGTGCTTTTGTTAATTCCTGCATCATATTATTTTTTAACCAAAGATACAACTATAATATTTAATTTGCAACTATAATTATAGTTTATTTTTATAAAATGTATTAAATCATTGTAATTCAATTATTTACATAGAAATAATTTTTAGGAAAATATTTTTCTGAAAATAATTTTAATTCTGAACTAAAATTCAGATTTTATTCAGAATTGGATTTTATGTTTGTTCCAGAATTTGAAAATTTCAATTCTGATAAAAAATTCGCAACAAAAGATTTAAGATAGATTAATAACAAATCCCGTTTTAAATCACGGACCTGAAAAGAAATAAATGCCAGACTCCCTTTAAATGAGGGAGTTTCGGCAACAGGTTAAAAAATCACCGGAAAAATTCAGTAATTTATCATTCCATCCGGTTTTTTTATTTTAATCCTCAACCTATTCAATCTCAATTTTCTCAACAGCCTGGTTAAGTCCGCCGGAAGCAGCAGTAATCTCAACATTGCCTTTTTCATTTCCCGAAACCACAATCAGCATTGCTTTTCCATAAAACAACTTAATCCTGTCGGCCTTAAACGGCTCAAACGATCGTGGATTGCCGTTTCCAACCCCTGCAATTGAAGCATTACCTTTTATTGAAAATTCCACCAAATTATCTGCCAATGGACAAGGATTTCCTTCTTTATCAAGGGCTTCAACAAGTATATACGATAAATCCTCACCTCCAGAGCTGATTTTATTTCTGTCGGCCGAAAGCTTTAACTTGTAAGGTTCACCGGCTGTTTTAACCCTGTCTGCCCCAATTTTCTGGCCTTCTTTATAAGCAACCGCTTTGAGTTCGCCAGGTTGGTATTCAACCTCATTCCACATCAAACGGAACCTTTCGGTAGAATTGGTTGAAACAGGCTTTTTATACTTCATCCCCAACGATTTTCCATTCAGGAATAGTTCAGCAGCATCGCCATTGGTGTAGACAAAAACCGGGACTTTAGTTCCTTCTTTTCCTTTCCAGTTCCAGTGTGGTAAAATATGCACCGTGTTTTCGGTGGTGTTCCAGTAGCTTTTATAAAGATAATACCTGTCTTTGGGAATTCCGCATAAATCAACAATTCCAAAATAGGAACTATAAGAATCCTCTTTTTCGTTCAAGCCCATTTCTTTTAAGAAATACCAGCTATAAGGTGTGGGTTCGCCAATGTAATCAAAACCTGTCCAAACAAATTCACCGGCAACATATTCTTCATCCTGCTGCCACATAAAATCATCATCCGGAATTTCGGCCCAGTAAGGGGCATTAAGGTCATATGAGCTTATCTGCATAGATTTGGTGAAATCGGTTTTCTTTTGTGGCAGGGGAAATTCATAAAAGCCTCTTGTACTTACAGTTGATGCCGATTCTGTTATAATTACCGACTTGTCGGGAGCCAGTTGCCTGGCCAAATCGTAACGCCGGCCATAATTATAACTTATCACATCGTAATAATCGAAATGCCGTTTAACGGCAGCATCTCTGATATCGCAAACCAGGGTAACCGGCCGGGTTTGATCGAATTTTTTAATTGAAGCAATTATGGTTTGCATTTTGGCCAGTCCATTGTCAATATTCAGTTGAACTTCAGCAATTTCATTGCCAACACTCCAAAGAAATACCGAAGGGTGGTTCCTGTCCCTTAAAATAAAATTCTTTGTATTTCGATGTGCAAATTCTTCAAAGTCAGTACCTTCAATATAATCTGCTTTTTTTTCATATTTATCAAAAATTTCATCGATTACAAGAATTCCCATTTTATCGCATAATTCAAGCAGTTCGGGGGCAGGCACATTGTGTGAAGTTCTGATTGCATTGCATCCCATCGATTTCATTATTTCAATCTGGCGCTCCATGGCTCTTTTATAAAATGCCCCGCCCAATGGGCCATGATCGTGGTGAAGACAAACGCCTTTAAGCTGTACCCGTCTGTCGTTAAGGTAAAAACCATTGTTGGCTGTAAACTTTATGGTTCGTACCCCAAAAGTATTATAATAGGTGCCCGATGGCTTTCCACCAGCGTACACAGTAGTTTTAACCGTATAAAGCACAGGGTTGTCAATGTCCCACCGCTGAGGGTTTATCATTGAAAGTGTAGTTTCCAGATCGCGGCTTTTTCCTTGCTGAATCTCCGAATTTATGGTTTTTTTATCGAGTTCTATTCCATCGGGGCTTAAAATAATATTTTCAACTTTTACATTGGTTGACTTTTCTGAAGATTGGTTCAGAACGGTTGTCATTACCCTTACTTCGGCATAATTTGTTTTAACAACAGGGGTTGTAATTCCAATTCCCCACAGAGGCACATGCACAGGCTCTTCCACTATCAGCTGCACCTTACGGTAAATACCAGCCCCCGGATACCATCTGCTGTCGTGTTTACGTGTATCGGCGTGCACAGCCAGAATATTTTTAGCACCCGGTTTTATAAATTTTGAAATATTCAGGTAAAATGAATTGTAGCCATAATCCCACTGACCCACAAGCTGACCATTTATATAAACTTCAGGAAATGCCATTACCCCGTCGAAAAGCAGGTAAATCTGTTTGCCAGTATAATTAACAGGTATATCAAGCTGCTTCCTGTACCAGCCTTCGCCTTTCCACGGAAGCTTACCAGTATTTCCGTCTGCTTCTTTAATAAAAGGTCCCGAAATGGCCCAGTCGTGCGGAATACTTACTTCCTGCCATTTCGAATCGTTAAAGTTCAATTGGGCTGCATTTTCAACTGGTCCTTTCGAAAATTTCCACCCATTTTTTAAATTTAAGGTGAGCTGGGCATTCAAATGAAAGCCTATCGTTAAAAATAAGCTTAATATCAATAAAAATCTAAGTCTTAAATACATGGCAATTTTTTTTAGGTTTGTTTAAATCAGAAATTCTAATATCAAATGTAACAAATTCCAAAGATATTCGTCATCTTATTGAAATGAAACAGGAAGAATTCGAAAATAAGGTTTTTGTTTTAAAAGACAGGCTTTTTCGGTTTGCGCGTAAAATTTTGAAAGACTCAATGGAAGCTGAAGATGTGGTGCAGGAAATAATGACCGGGTTCTGGCACCGCCGGTTTGAGCTCCCGAATTTGCAAAATATTGAAGCATATGCCATGCAATCGGTAAAAAACCTGAGTCTGGATAAAATTAAGCACCATAAAGTCCGTCAGGATAGGGCAGGGGATTTATTGAATCAAACAGAAACGGTTTACCACGATGATTCAGGTGAGAAAAAGGAAATTACAGATTTAATTAAAAAAACCATTGCCCTTTTGCCGGAAAAACAACGTATGGTGATACACTTGCGTGATATTGAAGATTATAGTTTCGAAGAAATGAGCAAGGTTCTTGACATGGACGAAACTGCTTTACGCGTGAACCTTTCCAGGGCCAGGAAAAAAGTTAAGGAAGAAATACAGAAAATTTTGAATTATGGAATTTAAAGAACTTGATAAATTAATTGAAAAGTACCTGGAGGGCGAAACCTCGAGCGAAGAGGAAAACAGGTTAAAAGATTTCCTGCTCAGCAGGGATATTTTACCTGAAAAATACCTCTGGATAAAATCAATGTTTAGCTTTTATAAGGCTGAAAAAGCTGACGGAACCGAACTTGTTATTGGCGATATTGTTTCATTTCAACCCAAAAAACATGCACGTTCAAGATTATTTTTATATGCAGTGGCTGCCTGTGCAGTAGTTTTATCCGGCTTCTGGTTTCTGTTTGACGCAGAACCCGAAAAACCTGTTTACGCCTATATAAATGGCAAACCGGTCGAAAACCAGGAACAGGCATACGCAGAAGCACAAAAAGCACTTATGCTGGTTTCGAAAAATCTAAACCATGGCGCCAAAAATATTGGAAGGCTTTCGGAACTTGATAAGGCGATTTCAAATGTGAAAGGAAATTAGAATTTTTAAAGTTAAAAATAAAATTATGAAAAAGTTAATAATTATAGCATTGTTTTGGTTGTTTCCCGTGCTCCTATCGGCACAAAAAACACCACTCAACACATTTTTCGATAAATACTCCGGACAAGAAGGCTATACCTCTATTTATATTACAAAATACCTTTTTCAGATGTTTGCCAAAATAAGCAACGAAAAGGAAGACAAGGAATTCAAAGAAGTAACATCGAAGCTGAATGCAATAAAAATTCTTTCAATTGATTCGGCAGTAAATTTGGTGAAAAAGGTGGATTTTGCTACCGAACTGAAAAAAATATTGCCTTCACCGGAATATGCTGATTTAATGGTAATTAAAGAAGGAAAGAAAACCATCAATTTCATGATAAAAGAAAAAAACGACAAAATTTCGGAGTTGGTTATGACAGTATCCGGACCAGGGGAACAGGTTTTAATTTTCCTCGAAGGGGACATAGATTTAGCAAGCATGTCAAAGCTTTCGCGAACCATGAATATAGATGGATTTGAACATTTAAAAGACGTAAAAGAATAACACTAAAAACAGAAAACAATGAAAACTTTATCCGTAATTATTTCATTATTTATTATGATGGGCTGCAGCACATCGCAGGTAGTAAACAAAGATTTTAATTCATTTTATAACAAATACGAAGACGACGAAGGTGTATTGAGTTTTAAAATTTCGAAAAACCTTGCAAAAATGGTGGTGCATGACGAAGATGCCGAAACTGAAAACTTTATTAAAAAAATGGAGAAAGTAAGTTTTTTTATAGCCGAACAAAATACAAGCCGCTATAGCCATGTCATTGAGAATTATTTGCCCGGTTCGGTTTACAACGATTTAATGATTATAAAAGACGATGGTTCTATTGTAGTCTTTAAAATGAAAGAGCTTAAAAATGGACATATAAACGAGATTGTAATGACGGTTTTAAGTCCTGAATCGTTTGTAGCAGTTAGTTTTGCAGGCGATTTTACCCTCGATGATGCTAAAAAAATGACCAAATCGGTAAAAACCGATAATTTCAATATTGATTTATAATTCGTGTTAATACAACAAGTTCATTAACAACTTTACCTGAAGCTCATCGCTATTTTCGGTTTGTTCATTAAATATTGCTTATAATTGCCCGGCTTTTTTTATTCGGGCAATTATTTAATTGCAGCATGTAAAATTCTAATATTCAGCAGGTTCTTTACTTTTTGTTTTTATAAGAATAACGCCGTTGTCACCCGCTTTTCCGTAAAGCATGTTAGCTGCCTTGTCCTTTAAAACACTTATAGATTCAATATCCTGCGTATTTATTGCTTCAATTTTTGATGTGTAAATTGTACCATCTAAAAGTACAAGTGGATCTGAGTAATTTTCGCTTAAATTAACAGCTGTTTTATAATCTTTTGTAGTAATATAAATAACCCCGTTTTCGGCCAGAACACCGTAAGAATCTTTTGCATCCTGGTATTTTATAACATTCATTGTTACAATATTCTTCGAATCCAATTGGTCAATTTTCAGGATGCTTATTTTGCCATTAATAACAATCAGGGGATCTTTTTTTTCATTTTGGGCCTTCAGCGAATGAAAACAAAAGATGACCAGAAACGATACAAGAATTGCTCTTTTCATAAAATATTCATTTAGATTAATTTTATTTGTTTCATTTTATAATAAACCCATTATAAGTGTATTAAAACAGGATTTTTAGTCTATTTACAATTCCAGGGAATAGTATTGTTTCAAATGTATAATACTATTCAAATATCGGGTTTTAAAAATTACCGGGCAAATTAATTGTTTTTTTATATCCTGAATAGCATCACTTCTATTTTATGCCTAAACGCTGTTTTAATTTACCAACAGCAATAATTAATGCCTTATGTTCTTTGGACAATTCTTTTAATAAAATCCTTAATTCCTTCAGGCACAATTCATCACCGGTTTCGCCTAACTGGTTTATTGCATTTATCCTTCTTTCCTTATTTTTTCAAGCTCAACCAGTTTTTGCCTGTAAATTTCAGTTTTATTTTTTGCCAATGAATCTTGCTTTTCCGTATGATTTTTATTCTGTGCTGTGTAAAAAGCATAAATGCAAACAGTTGAATTACCAGTAACAGTAACCTGATTTTGGTTTTCATGGCTTGAAGTTTTAAACTCTATGCATTCCGAAGAAGAAAGAAATCCTTAAGTATTTGTTTCAGATGCTCTATACCAGTATAATTAAAAACAGTTATTCCCGGCGCTCCTTTAATCATGGCCGATATTCTTCTGCCATTTTCTTGCCGGTATAGACAAAGTATTTTTTTACCGTTTTCAAGTGCCCGGCCTATTTCGTAACCTACCCCCAGGCTTGGTGTGGTAATTTCAGCTACCACCAACCCTGCACTAAACAGCCAGTTTAAATCACGGTCGTGAATAAATTTGTCGTTCAGTTCTCCTTCGCCATTGCTCGAAAGTGATTCATCTCCAATAAATTCTGTTAAAACTTCACCGTATTTTTTTAACTCTTCAATAATAATTTTATAAATTTCAACGTCGCCACGCCCGCCTGTAATTGATCCGGCAAAATAAATCTTCATACCTTCAGTTTTTCTGGAAATTATTAATTTTTAATTTACCTCTTACATTCAAAATAAACCTGAAACAGGCATGAAATGGATCTGGTTTTAAAAACATCATGGGACAAGCCATAGGTATAATTTCAAGTCCCGATTTTTCAGCCAATTCAACAGCTTCGGCATTAAAACTCCCGCTTCCTATTGACTTGTGTATCCACACATATTTGATTCCCAGATCAATACACTCCTTTACTACATCAATGGTCGCCTGGGGCGGTGTGCTAATCATTACAGCATCCACTTTTTCAGGAATTGATTTCAGATTTGGATAACAAGGTACATTTTTTACTTCTTTATACTTAGGGTTTACGGCTATTGCATTGTAGCCGTTTTCTTTGAATTTTTTATACAGCCCGTTGGCCACTTCGGCACCTTCGCTTGAATATCCGGCAAATGCAATGTTTTTTTGTGCCAGAAAATTAGCCACTCTGTTTCTGAATTTTTGGTCCATATCTTTTTGAATTAAAAATGATTAAAGGGATTAAATTTTATTTTCAAAATTAATAAATTGGATGAAACGGTGTACACAAAAATTAAAATCAAAAATGTTTATAAACCGGTAATAAATATATAACATTAAAAGTAATAAACGCCAATATACTGCCGTTTAAACACCAGAATTGGTTAGTAATTACAGGCGGGAATTACCTACATCTGCTTTCGATGCCTGAAAACTTAATGGTGTAGGTAATCCTGCTTTAAATGTTTGAATTTTTAGTTATAAACCGTTAAAGAACAAAAGTTGTTTATTTTTGTTTGGTTTATTTATTTTTGGAATGATTTAAACTAACCAATACAATGAAAATTCTGCACACTTCCGATTGGCACCTGGGAAAAAAACTGGGTGAATTCAGCCGTCACAATGAACAAGTTGAAGTACTTGGTGAAATTTGTAATATTGCTGATTATGAGCAAGTTGATTTAGTACTCATTGCCGGCGATATTTTCGATACTTTTAACCCTCCGGTGGAATCCATTGAACTTTTTTATAAAACCATTAAACGACTCAGCAGCAAAGGAAAACGACCTGTAATTGCTATTGCAGGCAACCACGATTCGCCCGACCGGATGGAAGCTCCCGATGCCCTTGCGCTTGAAGATGCCATTATTCTTTCAGGAAATCCGGATACAAATATAAGAACTTTTAAAAATGAGAACGGCGTTGAAATCACTCACGCTTCGGAAGGTTTTATAGAATTAAAAATACCAGCTTTTAGTTACCCTGTGCGATTTCTTATAAATCCTTATGCCAATGCTTTCAGACTTAAAAAATTTCTCGGCACCGAAAACGCTGAACAAGAACTCAGGCAGGTACTTGAAGTGAAATGGAAAGAACTTGCCAACCTGTATCTGGATAAAAACGGGGTGAATATTTTTTGCGGCCATTTCTTTTTTATGGAAGAAAACGGAACCGCCCCCGAAGAACCTGAAGACGAAAAACCTTTGTATATTGGGAATGCCCAGGCTATTTTCAATACTAACCTGCCCGGCCAGGTTCAATATGCGGCACTTGGACACCTCCACCGCAAACAGGTTATAAGTAATTTTCCGTGCCCGGTGGTTTATTGCGGAAGTCCCCTGGCATACAGTTTTAGTGAATCATTCCAAACAAAATATGTTTGCATAATAGACCTTGAACCCGGAGAATCCGCTGTGATAAAGGATATAGCGCTGATAAAAGGACGGCAACTGGCCAGGGAAAGATTTAAAAACATGGATATGGCCATTGATTGGCTGTCGCAAAACAAGGAGAAAATAGTTGAAATCACCCTCGAAAGTGATGAATTCCTTTCTGCCGCAGACAGAAAAAAATTATACAATGCCCATGATTTTATCATCAATATTATCCCTGATATCCGAAATGCTGAAAAAAATCAAACAGCCGGATTACAGATTGATATGAGTAAAAATATCAAAGAATTATTTGTGGATTATTTTAAAAGCAAAAACCAGCAGGAACCGGATAAAGAACTTTTAAAGCTTTTTAATGAAGTTCTTTCGCAAGAAGAAAATATGGATTAAATTGCTTATAATCTTTCATTTACAATGATTTTAAAATTTTTTGGAAAGAAATATTTCAAATTAAGTAAAGAAAAAATAACCCTTGTAAACTAAAATAAACGAAAACCATGAAATCAAAAAAAACCTTTGAATTATGGCTGACCGGCATAAGCCTGCTTTTTGCCATTTTTATAAATAGTTGTTATACGGTTAAAGAAACCCATGTTGTAGATGTAAAAAGAATACCAGGTTCAGATAAAGTGGATGGAACGGGCTATTCTTATGATTTAATTAATCAGGTAAATCCCGAAAATCCTTACGTTGACCTTGAAGTGTACCAGGCGGATAAAATAAGGTACAAAACCCAAAACACCATTGAAAGAAAGTGGGTAAAATCAATGGGTTTAATTACTGTGGTGGGCGGAGGATTCGCGTTAACTTCCGGAATAGTTTGTATGAATAATTTAGACTGGTTCGAAAACGGCGCTTCGAAAGCCGATGCATTTTTAGCCGGTGTTACAATTGGCTCCATCCCCTGGCTGGTAGCCCTTATTTCAGGTAAATCAGAAAAAAAGGATTACCAGTTTGGACCGGGAGAAGATAAATTTGAATATCGCCGCAAGGAAGTGCTTGCCAATGCTGACATTGGCATTAAACAGAATAAAATGGACCTGCATTTCATGTCATCTGAAACGGGCAGGGTAAAATTCAGCCCTGCTGATGATTTTAAATTGAACACATTCAAAACCAATGATTCTGTAACTTTTTGGTTGAGTTATAACAATCAGCCTTTGATAAAAACCTTAAATCTCCGCCCGTCGGATTGGTTAAGTCAATACGCCAGAATTATTTCGCCAAGGGCACAGGTTTTTAAATCCGATTTTACCTCATCGCTCGGAACAGCCCGCGAAGGGGTTTATTATAAATTAATTAAACAAAATGCCGATTATTTTAAAATTCATATTGGCCCTCGCGAAGGTTGGATACAAAAAAACAATGCGGAATTGATTTACACCAAATCAGTTAAAATGGAGTATTCGGCTGCAGTTAAAAATTATGTTACTGACGCCATGCAGGAATGGCTCAAACAGGGCGAATTTGAACTTCCGGAAAACTATCTTCAAAGATTAAGCAAAAAAGATGAACAACTTTTGGTATTTACCAACGAAGCCATGAAAACTTTTCAGAAAGAATACGTGGAACTTTTTAACTGGAACATGGCCACTATAAGCCGTTATGACCCAAATAGCCAGACATTTAAAATCAATATTCCCGATCTCCAGGAAGTAGTTATAAGTGTACCTATCGATAAAGCACCTTCCTTTAAGGAAAACTGGAGTGGTAATAGTTTTAAAAACCAGGAATTTACGCTTATTGATGGAGAATGGAAGCTGGTGTCGTTCGAAATTGAAGATCCTTCGCAAAATTATATTGCCCGCTACGACAGTCAAATTGCAAACAATTACGATCCAACAAATCAATTTGCCTTCGATTTGAAGGATTTCGAAATTTCAATTCCTGATTTATCCGTTGTAAAACAAAACAACATTCCAGCCAGTACTGTTGAAATTGATCCCTACAGCATAAAAACAGATTTACCCGTAACTGGGATGGTGCAGCCCGATGCTATTGCAGTTGTAATTGGAAATGCGCTTTACCAGAAAACCGACCCTGTAAATTTTGCCATCAACGATGCACAACTCATGAAACTTTACCTGACCAACGTGCTGGGTTTTAAAGAAGGGAATATAATTTTCACCATGAATGCCACCAAGGCCGAATTTGAAGGATTGTTCGGAACGGGAACAAATTACAAGGGTAAGCTTTTTAATTATATCAAACCAAATATTTCCGATGTTTTTATTTTTTATTCCGGCCATGGTGCACCTGACCCCGAAACCAAAGATGCCTACTTTCTCCCGTCAGATTGCGATCCTGCTTATCTTGAACTTCAGGGTTATGCTTTAAAAACTTTATATGGCAATCTCGCAAAACTTCCTGCACGGAGTACCACAGTTGTGCTCGATGCCTGTTTTTCGGGGGGCGGTGTTTTGAAAAATATCAGTTCGGTTAGAATTAAACCAAATGACACCGAAGAAAACATTCCAAACAGCGCTATTTTAAGTTCTTCGGGCGGAGTTCAGGTTTCATCGTGGTACAATGAAAAAAGACAAGGCTTGTTTACCTACTTTTTTCTTAAAGCCATTCATGATTTTAAAAATTCGGATAAAAATGGCGACAACGAACTTACATTTGAAGAAATTTTTAACTATGTTTCGGATAAAACAGAAGGCGTTCCTTATTACGCACGTCGCCTGAATGCGGTAGAACAAACTCCTGTACTTAAAGGCAACAACACAGAAAGGGTTTTTGTAAAGTTTGGGAAATAGTTTTTAACTGTAAATAAGCCCGGAAATAAAAAACCTTTACTGATAGTCTGGACTTTCCGGGTTTATCTCTTAAATATGATAGTCAATAACATTTTTGGCAAACTGCCAGTATTCCATTGCATTCCTCAATTTTTCCAATGGATAAATGTTTCTCGTAAAACTTTTTATAAAAAGCAAAATACCGGTATGCAAATTTCAATTCGTGCCTGAACGGATAGAATAAATTACCCCAGTTTCGCAGGATATAGAAAAAAGTTCTTTTAGCCCCTTTTTTTGCGTATCCGCCGATATCTGCAATTTTAAAATATGGTTTAATGGTTTCTGCCAGGCTTTCGGGATTAAAATGCTGGTAATGTTTGGCAGATAATTTCATGTTTGTGCTGGGTACGGTAATCAGCAGTAAACCATCAGGTTTAAGCCTGTTTGATAGTGCCTGTAAAATTTCCGGAATTTGAGCAGGAATAAAATGTTCTAAAACTTCCATGAGTATAACAATATCGAAATCAACCGGAGATGAAACGGTCCTGAAATCGCCATTATAGAATTCAACTTCAGGATTAAAAGCCCTTGCAAAACCAATTGCTGTTGCAGAATAATCCATGCCTGCCAATTCGTAGTCCTTGCCCTTTATTTCGTATATCAATCGTCCGTCACCGCAACCGGCATCCAGTATTTTTTTTTTGTGAAGTGTGGCCACTTTATCTTTTACAACCCGAATTAAATCAAGCGGTTCAATATATTTGAAATATTTATGTTTGTCAGAAATCAAATCAGCATAGTGATAGGGGAACCTGTACTGATCTTCCTGAATTTGCTGGTTTTTAGTTAATTCTGCCATGGTTTATAACTTATTATCTAGTCATGAAAAAATAGTTTTGCATGAGATTTTGAAATTAATAAAGTAATTAAAATATTCTGTTTTAAATTTCTTATTTATCTATAATTCATAACTGGTTTCTTCCTGAAATTGAATTTATATTTTTTAAGAAAACTATCCGGTTTTAACTTAAATGGTAAAAATACAGTATTTGATCCAAAAATTTATAAATTTGGTTTTTAATCCTCAAATATTTTGTTTAATTAAAAAATCAAAGTTGTATGCACCCAGTACTGTTGAAAGCCATTTTAGCCATCATCATTGCCATTCCTGTAGCTTACGGAATAATGTGGCTGTTTTTCAGAAAAAGTATTTTGTTTAATATTTCGTGGCTATGGGTAATAAGCCTGCTGTTTATCAACATAAATACAAGGTGCATGGAAGTTTTCAAAGATCAATATCCATATGCGCTTGGTTTTGTCATTAATATAATTACGGCCCTTGCTATGGTTTTAACAGCCTACAGGTTGATTCAAAAACCATTCAAAAAAGTTACTGCCGATTTGGAAATGTTAAGCAAGGGAAAACTGAATATCAATAAGGACGAAAAATTATATAAAGCAGAAGATGAAATGGGAATATTGCATAGGGCTATTCTTCTTACTGCCAGCGAAATAAAAAAAGCATTTAATAATCTGGATAAAATATCGGCCCGGATTAACAATGTTGGATCAGAGCTAAACCGTACATCGGAAGAATTATCTAATACTACAACGAATCAGGCTTCCGCATTAGAAGAAATTTCGGCGTCGATGGAAGAAATGGCGGCCAATATTCAAATGAACTCAGAAAACTCAGGAAAAACAGAGACAATTGCCCTTGAAGCCAACAATGCCGTCATCCAGGGGCATCAATCGGCATTGACCGCCCTTGAATCCATTAAAGAAATTGCCGACAACATACAGATAATAAACGACATTGCCTTTCAAACCAATATTTTGGCGTTAAATGCGGCAGTAGAAGCCGCAAGGGCTGGCGATCAGGGAAAAGGATTTGCCGTTGTTGCCTCTGAAGTGCGCAAACTTGCACAGCAAAGCAAAAAAGCTGCCGACTTTATAGTTGAAAAAGCTACGCATGGCAGCAAAATTTCGGAAGAAGCCATTGAAAAATTAAATTCAACGCTGCCCCTTATTCAGCAAACCAATCAACTTGTGCAGGAAATAAGCGTTGCAAGCCAGGAACAAAGCAATGGCGCTATGCAGATTAACCAGTCGATACAGAACATGAACAGCGCTACCCAGGGAAATGCTTCAACGGCTGATAAAATTACTGGAAATTCAAGGATACTATTGCAACAGGCCAGGGAATTAATGCAAAGTATCCAGTTTTTTAAAGTAAATGGTTAATCAACAACTTAAAATTTAATATTATGAACAGAATTAGATTTATTGCCAGAATTTCTCTGCTTGCTCTTTTAGGATTAAGTTTTAAAACTACTGTTGCAACAGCCCAATCGCCTGATTTTTCAGGAACATGGACTTACAATGAAAGCAAAAGTGTAATTCCGGAAGGACGTTTCAGGGGTGCAGCTTTAAAACTTGTTCTTACACAGGATGCGAACAATCTGGCTGTTGAAAGAACTTCGAAAGGCCGGGATGGTGCAGAGAGAAAAAGTAACGAAAAATACACCCTCGATGGAAAAGAATGCGAAAACCAGGGTTTTCAGAACAATGTGCGCAAGTCAACAGTGAATTGGTCGTCTGATCAGAAAAAACTGAATATTAGTTCAGTAATGACCTTCAACCGCGAAGGCGAGACCATGCAAATGAAATCGACCGAAACATGGAGCCTTAGCGAAGATTTACTTACCCTTACCATTGAAGTGATTTCTTCAACACCAAACGGAGATATGAAACAAACTCTGATTTACGACAGGGCTGGTTAATTTAAGTCGGGAAACAATTCTGTTAACCTAAAAAAATGAAAATATGAAGATTTTATTTTTCAGGACTGCTATATTATTGATGATCCTGAATGTATCATTTTTAAGTATCAGCCAACATAAAGATTATTACCCCGATCCTGATCCAGCCATCAATCAGCGCCTCGAAGAATGGAAAGATCTTAAATTCGGATTACTTATGCACTGGGGACCCTACAGTCAGTGGGGAATAGTGGAAAGCTGGAGTATTTGTCCCGAGGATTTGGGCTGGGCCTCGGGTGCCCGCAAAGCAGGAGTGGCTGATAATTATATTGATTATCTTAAGGCATACGAAAATCTCAAAACAACTTTTAACCCTGTAAACTTCAACCCCGAAAAATGGGCAGCAGCTGCCAAAGAAGCCGGAATGAAATATATGGTTTTTACCACCAAGCACCACGATGGTTTCTGTATGTTCGACAGTAAATATACTGATTACAAAGTGACCGATAAAAATTGTCCCTTTTCAACCAACCCGCGGAGCAACATAACCAAAGAAATATTCCAGGCTTTTCGCGAAAAGAATTTTTGGATTGGTGCCTATTTTTCAAAGCCCGACTGGCACAGCGATTATTTCTGGTGGAAAAAATTTCCGCCCGTGGACAGAAACGCAAATTATTCCATACAGAAACACCCGGAACAATGGAAAAAATTTACTGAATACACGCATAACCAAATCCTGGAGCTGGTAAGCGATTATGGGAAAGTGGATATTCTTTGGCTGGATGGAGGCTGGGTAAGAAAAAAAACAGAGGAGGAAGTTAAAGATGAACTGCTCGAAGTGTATGAAGGAAGCCGATGGGCGCGCAATGCACAGAGCCAGGATATAGATATGCCCGGCCTGGTGAAAAAAGTCAGGCAGGTTCAGCCAAAACTAATAGTTGTGGACAGGGCTGTACCCGGTGAACAGCAGAATTATTTAACGCCCGAACAGCATATACCGGATGAAGGACTGCCTTACCCGTGGGAAACCTGCATGACCATGGCCACAAGCTGGAGTTATGTCCCCAACGACCAGTATAAGCCTGCCAATGAAATTATTGAAAAGCTGGTTGATATTGTGAGCAAAGGCGGCAATTACCTTTTAAATATAGGCCCGGGCCCTGATGGTGATTTGGATGCCAATGCTTACGCGAGACTCAAAGAAATTGGCGCCTGGATGAAAATTAACGGCGAAGCCATCTATGGATCAAGAATGTATAAAACCTTTGGTGAAGGAGACAGCATCAGATTTACACAATCAAAGGATGGAAAAACCAAATACATTTTCATTTTTAATTATCCCGATAGTAAATTGGAAATCAGCAGGTTTCAATGTGAGAAGAATGCCAAACTGCAACTTTTGGGCAGCAAAACCAATTTAAAATGGAAGCAAAAAGGTGAAAACCTGGAAATTGATTTTCCACCATCGCTGAAAAAAGTAACTGATTATGTTTGGGTAGTTAAGGTGAGCGGGTAACCATTAAGATTTGATTTAAGTATTGAAATTAAAGGAAAATGCTCAGTTTTGCCAATGATGGATTTTATCAAATAATCCTTTCGAAACAAACAAGTTTAAGGAACTCTATGCATGAAGTTTTTTTTGATATTAAAGTAAATTTCAATGGGAAAATATATAGTGATTACTACTTTGGGTTTTATATTAATGGTTGTCATTTCATGCGAAAAGAATCACCCCAGGATTGAAATTCAAACCGAAGCAGGAAGAATTGTTGTTGAATTGTATCCCGACAAGGCACCCATTACTGTTTCAAACTTTTTAAAATACGTTGACAACGGGAGGTTTAATCATGCTGAGTTTTATCGTGTGGTACGCCCCGATAACCAGCCCGGCAAAAAGGTTCTGATTGAAGTAATTCAGGGAGGCCTTGAATTTACAAAGAAAATTGATACAATACCTGGCATTTATCACGAAACTACAGATAAAACAGGCCTAAAACATCTGAATGGAACCCTCTCCATGGCCCGCGATAAACCCGGAACAGCTTCAACTGAATTTTTTATTTGTATAGGCAACCAACCCGAATTGGATTTTGGTGGTAAACGTAACCCTGATGGAATGGGCTTTGCAGCATTCGGGCAAGTGATTGAAGGATTGGAAACAGTATTAAAAATCCAGCAGATGAAAGATACAAGCCAGTATTTACTTAAAAGAGTTGGAATTAAAATGAAAAGATTAAAATGATTCCGGCAAATAAAAAACCCGGGGAAAAACTACCCGGGTAAAGAAACTATTGGATTAACTACTAAAATTAAACAACTACAAAAAATCCTTAAACATCCTAAAAATATGAAAAGTAAAATCAGACATTGCTTAATCGATTTCCTAATCTTTATCAAAATTAACGAATTCCATTATCTGAAATAAAGGTTAATATAACCTCTGATTATAAATATCATGTGGAGCACAGTAAAAACAGCATTTTAACTCTTGTGCTTATTTAGAATGAATATAGATAAAATTAAAACCGGAATTTTTGAATACAAAATTTCACGCGTTTAAAAAAAGATCATTTAACACCCCCGCAAATAAGAGAACCCCTATTTAATCTTCAGTAATTTCAGCTTTAGTTTCCTCTTTTTCTTTTTCAAAATAAGGAAATACATCCATGATGGCCGATTCCTGAACAGAAGGGATTTCAAAATCACTTACCATTCCTTTCATTGAATTTTCAGTGTTTTCAAATGCTTCTTTAACCGAACTGGCTTGTATCAACATATTTGTACTTGTTCGCTTTTCAGTTTTTTTCTCTTCGTCGTAACCAATAAAAACTACTTTTACCTTGTACCACCGGTCGCCAGTTTCATTGGGGATTAACTCACTGTACAATGCCCTTTTTATGTTTGTAACGTTGAATTCACCCGAAATATAAGGTTCAAGCATTTCGTGGATTCTTTTTTCCGCTTCGGTAAACGATACTGCATCAACCAGGTAAGGTTCAGAAACCATTTTTTCCTTCCCGTTTTGATCCATTTTCATATATTTTACTTTACACTCGAACCATGTACTCATTTTAGCAAATTTTTATTTATTAAGGTCTGCAAAGATAATTTTATAATTTAAATAACACAGGTGCATTTTAAACTCGACCATATACTTTCAATTAACCATCTGTTTTATATATATTTGCCCAGATAAATATTTTATGTACAAAGGAATTTTTGAAAACAGCCCGCATTTTACCAGGTTTCTGGTAATTCTCTTTTCCATACTTGTGTGTTTCTCCTTTTTTATGGTTTTGGGGTATGTACTTGCTATTCCAATATTTAAGCTAAACCTGAAGGATCTCACGAACACACTGGAACTTACTTCAGTTCAAAATGTACCTTTATTGAAATTTCTTCAGGCCTTTTATTCTATTGGGCTTTTTGTTTTTCCTCCTTTTATTGTTGCCTTTTTCTTCAGCCAAAATATTGGCAAATATCTTAAAATTAACAATTTACCAATTATTCCTTCGGTTGTACTAGTAATAATCACTGTTCTGGTTTCTTTGCCTCTGATTGACTTTATCGTAAGCCTTAACTTAAAAATCAGATTCCCGGCAAATATGGCAGGGATTGAAAAAGAGCTAAAAGCCTTTGAACAGGAAGCTGATAATTTAAGTACCTCATTTCTGCAAGCCAATTCAGCAGGAGAATTTATTGCTAATATGATTGTAATGGCGCTAATTCCGGCTATTGGCGAAGAATTTCTTTTCAGGGGAATTTTTCAGCGACTCATTAAAGAGTGGACAGGAAAAGACCACCTTGCCATCTGGATAACTGCTTTTATGTTCAGTGCCATGCACATGCAATTTTATGGTTTAATTCCGAGAATGTTGTTGGGTGCGTATTTTGGTTATCTGCTCCTGTGGTCAGGAAATCTTTGGTTACCTGTAATTGCACATTTTGTGAACAATACAATTGCTGTTTTAATATTTTATTTAAACCACGGTTCAGGATATTTATCCAACCAAAAACCAGAAACTACCAATATTGGCTATAATTTGGCCATCAGTACCATTCTTGTTGCCCTGCTGATTTATTTATTTTACCGGACAGAAAAGGAGAGACAAAAAAAATTACCAATCCATTAAAGTAATAATGATTATTAAATTGGAAGATTCGACGTTTATTTATGCTGAAGGAGGAGTGTCAGGCAGGTTACTTTTCAGCAGCCATAGCCATGATTATTTACATCTCAGATTTGAACCCGGAAGCCAAACCAACCTGCATTCGCAGGACCAGGAAATGATATTTTTCGTTCAATCGGGACAGGGTGAGGTAAAAATCAACCATGAAACACTAAAAGTCAGCAAAGGAAATACGATTAGAATTGAAGCGGGAAGCCAACGGCAATGGATGAATACAGGGACGGACCTGCTTGAAATTTTTGTGGTAAAGGTTAAAAAAATACAAACTTCCTGAAAACAATCCTATCAGCATTTCCAGCTAAAAATCGCTTGATGTTGCCAGCGTGAAAAGGTTGTGATTTGCCATAAAATCAAACCATTCCATTTTTTTTACTGATTTTCTTTTCCAGGAAGTTTGTAACTTAAGGAATCCAAAACTAATTTTTTATTTTATAGTCAAAATTTACCAATTCAATAAACCGCAGAACCCTGTCGTAAATTTCCTGCTTTGTCAGATTCTGAAGCCTTTCGGTCCCAAATTTTTCCACACAGAACGAAGCCATTGCCGAACCAAAAATGACTGCATTTTTCATATTGTCAAATGAAATATCTCCATTGCTGGCCAGGTATCCTGCAAATCCTCCTGCAAAAGTATCGCCTGCTCCGGTTGGATCAAAAACTTCTTCGAGGGGAAGCGCCGGGGCAAAAAACACCTGGGTATCATTAAATAACAAGGCACCATGTTCGCCTTTTTTTATAATTACATACCTGGGCCCCATTTTCCTTATCACTTTTGCGGCTTTAATCAGAGAGTATTCACCTGATAATTGCCTTGCCTCTTCATCGTTGATGGAAAGTACGTCGACCATGGCCAATGTCGTCCTGAGTTCATTCATTGCGGTATTCATCCAGAAATTCATGGTATCCATTATAATCAGTTTTGGCCTGTTGTTCATTTGCTGAATTACCTTTCTTTGTACAACCGGTGATAAATTGCCTAAAATAAGAAACTCTGCATCGCTGTATGAATCAGGAACTACCGGTTCAAATGTTCCGAGTGAATTTAATTCTGTTACAAGTGTGTCCCTAGAGTTCATATCATTGTGATATTTTCCGGCCCAGAAAAAAGTTTTTTCCTCTTTCTTAATCTGAATGCCGTTAACATCAATATTGTGATCACCGAGCAACCCGAAATACTTTTTTTCAAAATCGCCCCCAACCACTGAAACAACCAGGGGTTTTGCACCTGCATAAGAGGCAGCTAAACTTATATAAGTACCTGCTCCACCGAGGATTTTATCTGTTTTGCCAAACGGGGTTTCAATGGCATCGTAAGCCACACTTCCAACAACCAATAGTTTCATAGAACAATAATTATTTTACTATAAATTTAAGAAAAAAAACTGAAATTTTTATACGAAAACCTAATTAAATAAATCTCCAAAAAGCCTGCAAATAAAAGCTTTCATAATCTGAATATATTTTCTTTACTTTTTTTTCAAATATTTTGCAAAATTAAAAAAAGAATATACTTTTGCCACTCGAAATTTTAATTCTCGCTTAGCTCAGTCGGTTAGAGCATCTGACTGTTAATCAGAGGGTCCTAGGTTCAAGTCCTAGAGCGAGAGCAAAGAGCCGCCAAAAGCGGCTTTTGTGTTTCTTGCAAATAGTGTATCTTTTATGTTTACAGTTACTTACAGCCTGATTCTTTTCACTTTCGCTTAAATAATATTGAAAAAGCCGGATCTTTAACGTATCAGATTTTAGAGAGCATATAAAAAAACATCGAAATCATGATGATGGAAGTGGCCGAACCATAATAAAAAAGTGCATATTTAAATTTATCGCGACTGTTCAAGGCTTTGCTTGTAAAATACTTTCCAATTTGTACTATAAGTAAGGTAAAAAGCATTACACTGAAATGCTCAATAGCCCAAAACTTGGAATTTTGCCTGTTCACCAATTCTTGAATTGGAATTTTACTCAAGTCCGCAACCGGATCAACAATAAAATAAAGAATAAATCCTAAAAAAAGTCCGAGGTACAAAAGTGCAATATAGGTTACCTCAAGGTAGTTATGGATTTTGTGATAATCTTTTTTAAAAACAAGTCCTATCACTATCCATGTGCACAAAACCAATGCAACAAATGTGAACAGAATACTCGACCATATATGTATTGTAACCAGTATTTTATGCATCGTTTTATGTTTTATCGAATTTTAGTAAAGTATTTCAAATTCTCAGGTTTTCTCTTCAAAATTGGTTTTATAATTTTTTATTTAAATTGAATCCAAAATACCTCAAATATAAGTTTAAACAACCGGGGATGAACGAATTTTTCGGAAAACCATTTTTGCCAAATCCCGCTTTTCAATCCAGATAATGTCCACCAAACGGGTAATTGGTAAAATAATATTTTGTAAAATTACAACAGCCCTGTTATGGAGTTCTCCTTCTTTTCTGTTTCTCATTCCAAAAATTTTACGAATAGCCCCGCAAAAATAATAACTGCAGCTTATCGGCAAGAAGTTTAAACTGGTAAGTTCAAATCCGTATTTTACGAAAAGTTCCCTGTAAAATTCAACCGGCCGACCCTGACAGGATTCATTGCCGATTATTTTGCTTTCTAATCGTTCAAAAATAATAATTTCTTCATTTGCCACTCTGCAGATTTCTGCAACCAGGCTTTGAAGTATTTCGGGATGGGTGTTGTGCTGTAAAACTGTAACTGTTAATACAATATCCATCGATTGATCCTGATAGGGAAGCACGGTGCCATTTGTTTTTATTATTTTAACCGGAAAACTGGCAAGATTTTGTTTTGCCAGTAAAACCATTTGCTCGGATATATCCACCGCATTAAGTTCCAAAGGGTTATCCTTTAAAATTTCAATTAAATTTCCCCCCGGTCCACATCCGATTTCAAGTACTTTTTTGCCAGTAAAGAAGGATTTCCTGAGCATTTCAATGAATTTACTCCTCTTATAGCGGTAATATGGTTCATCATCGCCGGCAATTAAATTCATTCCATTACGGCTATTAATTTGTAAAGCTAAATCGCTCCAGTATTTTTCTGCATTATACACGTTTTTTTTTCCTTTTATCGATTCATTTCTTTTAAGGCCACAAATTTAAAGTAATATGAGAGATAATTGAAATTTTGCATCTTTTTACAAAAAAGAAGAATGTTTTATCATGTATATACAATATTTCGTGAATATTTTCTATCTTACCCGCATTTATAAATCCTTATTTTCATTAATACCAAATGATAAAGGTTCAGAACTTTATAAAATATATTTCTGGCCAGGGCGAGGGTTACACCTTTGAGCAAAGGTTATTTATCTCGGCATTAATAACCGGCATACTACTTGGAATTGCAGGTACCATCACCAATTTCGCACTTGGTTTTGAAATAGAATCAATACTTGTGCCTTCGGTTATTTCACTGTTCTTAGCTATTTGCTATTATTTTATCAGATTCAGGGGATTGTTTTCAATGTTGTCGCTGCCCATCATTTTTTTGAGTTATCTGAGTCTTGCTGTGGTTTGGATGCTGAACGGAGGAATGGACAGTTCAAACGAGATTATTTTTATTGTTGTTTTTATCCTTAGCCTGCTAATGGTTCAAAGGAAATATAAAATTTACCTTCTCCTTTTTTTCATGATTTTAAAAAGTGGATTATACCTGATTCATCTTAATTATCCCTGGCTGGTTAAGCCATTTCCTTCTGAAAATGCCAGGTGGACTGATGTTTTCATTACCTCGCTTTACGTTAGTTTTATTATTTACCTGGTTATAAATTTTGTTCATTTAAATTATTTAAAGGAAAAAGAAAAAGTAGAGGCAAAACACAAAGAACTAATCCAATTGAACAATGAATTGAAAAATTCAAATGATACAAAGGACCTTTTTTTTGCCATTCTTTCGCACGATTTAAAAAGTCCATTTAATTCAATTGTAGGATTTAGTGAACTTCTGGTAAATAACGCAGAAAAATACGATTTGGAAAAAATCAGGAATTATTCATTGAAAATCAGCAATGTTGCCAATGAAACATACCTTATGCTCGAAAATATACTAAATTGGTCGAGACTTCAAAAAGGTGAGCAAAACCCAAATCTGTCCAAATATAATTTAAACAGTTTGGTTAACGAAATTACCACCCTGTTTAAAGAGCTTGCAAAATCAAAGGAAATTCATCTCAATAACAATGTTGATCAAACAATTTCCGTTTATTGTGACAAGGAAATGACTAAAACAGTTTTGAGAAACCTATTGGCCAATGCCATTAAATTTACAAATCCAAAAGGAAACATCTCAATATCGGCAGTTGTTATAGATAATTTAGTTGAAATTTCCATATCTGATTCAGGAATTGGAATTTCTGAAGAAAAACTAAAAAATATTTTTGAACCTGGTATTTTAAATTCGACGCCTGGAACCGCAAATGAAAAAGGAACAGGGATTGGGCTTCACCTGTGCAAAGTATTTATCGAAAAACAAGGGGGAACAGTAGGTGTAACCAGCGAAGTAGGACTCGGTAGCAGATTTTATTTTACATTAGCCAAATTAAACTCCATAAATATAATTAGTAATTAGGCATGAATTTTTTTTTTTGACTGTTAATACCCGAAAATTCTAGTTAAGATGTTGACCACCATATTGCCTTCTGTATTTTTTATTGTGCTCGTTTTACTTTGTCTTTCATTTATTCTCTCGGTGGCCCTAATGGTGTATTCCTTTAGTATTAAAGACAACAAAACCGCCTTCCTGTTTGGAATTATAATGATATTTGTTGTATTGTGGAGTGCATTAAAAATCAGCTGTTTGTTCATTTATAATGTCGAAACCCGCGAAGTGCTCCATTATATCAACATTATACTGGTTTTACCAATACCAGCCATATTCCTGATACTTTCGGTACTTAATACAAATAATTCAAAAAAAATAACTTTTTGGCATCTAATCACCTTATTTTCAATACCTGCAATAATTTTAATGCTGGTACTTATATCCCCCTTTCAGCCGCTTATATTTAACGATTTCAGCATTGAAACTGAACATGGCATTCCAATGCATTTTTATAAAATGAAAGCAGGTTATTTTTTATTCGATTTTTATATCTACCTGGTAATGAGTGTTTCGCTTGTGATTTTGATCCGTTCGGTCATAAATAAAGATACATATTTCAGAAACCAAATGTTCCTGTTTTTGATTGGTGGGTCTATTCCTTTCTTGTACGATGTGCTTTATACGTTCGGCGTTTCGCCCCTGAAACACTACAACATGGCCTGCGTTTTTATTTCCGTGGGAAATGTATTTTTTGCCTGGTCGCTATTTGGTTACAGGTTTTTCAGCCTGGTTCCCATTACCAGAAATGTGGTGGTAGAAAAAATGGCCGATATTATGATTGTTATTAATCATGAAAATATAATTATTGATATTAATAAATCAGGCAAATCATTTTTTGGTTTGGAGAAAGGAAGGTTTGTGGGCTCGTCGTTTTACGAAAGGTTTAGCGATTACCCCGAACTAATCTCCAAATACCTTCATTCTGAATACCAAAAAGATGAAATAAAATTGAAGAAAGATGAAAATTCTTACTACTATTTTGATGTAAAAGTTACGCCTGTTAACAGTGGAAATGAGTTTTTAGCGAGCATTATTATTCTTCACGATATTACCGAAAGAATAAATGCAGAAATGAAAATAAGGCAATTATCGGTTGCTGTGGAGCAAAGCCCAGTTAGTATTATTGTAACTGATACTTCAGGTGCAATAGAATATGTAAATGGGGCATTTTCAGATACAACAGGATTTTCAATTTCAGATTCAATTGGTCAAAACCCGCGTATTTTAAAGGGAAAAACCAATCCATCAGTTTATTCACAGCTTTGGACTACACTTGTTTCAGGTTTGATATGGAAAGGTGAATTCATTAACAAAAAGAAAAACGGACATTATTATTATGCCGAAACCACAATAGCCCCTGTAAAAAGTGATAAAGGCGAAATTGTTAAATACATTGCTGTAATGAACGATATTACAGACAGAAAAGAATCAGAATTAAAAATAAAATTACAAAATAATGAATTACACGAACTTAATGCAACCAAAGACAAATTTTTTTCTCTTATTGCCCACGATTTAAAGAATCCGTTCAATTCAATTCTCGGTCTGAGTTATCTATTGGTAAATCATTTTGATTCATTTGAAAAAGAAAAAATTAAACAAATTATTTCACAGATTGAAATTACAGCCGGACAAACCTACAAATTGCTTGAAAACCTGCTGGAGTGGTCTAAAATACAGCAAGGAAGGATTATTCCAATATTAAAAAGTCACAATCTTTTTCAACTCGTAGAAGAAGTGGTTGCAATTTATATTGAAAGTGCCAAACAAAAAAACATTCAAATCAAAAATCAGTTAATGAAAAATACCCCGGTTATTTGCGACAGGGACATGACCAAGACCATATTACGAAACCTGGTTTCCAATTCAATTAAATTCACTGACAGAGGTGGTAAAATTTCAGTTTGTGCTGATATTGAAGAAATTTATGTAAAACTCAAGGTAATTGACACCGGAATTGGGATGTCGGAAGAAAAAATTAAAACCATTTTTAAAATTGATAAAAATACTTCTACACCCGGAACCGAAGATGAAAAAGGAACAGGGCTGGGATTAATACTTTGCCATGAAATGATCGAAAAACAAGGTGGTTCAATTACAGTAAAAAGTAAACCAGGCAAGGAAACTATCGCTACAATCACTTTTAAAAAATCACTTTTTTCTTAAATTAATCCGGTTTTTTTATTGTAAATTAGTATCTTGCGTTCTGTCACTTGTACTTTTTTAGAGTTACAAAATGCATCCGTTAGAGGTAAAACTTCATATAAATTCTCTTGTTCCGTTAGTTACCGGTTTACTTACAATTTCATTTTTACTTACTCTTGTTTTGATGGTATATCCATTAAAGCAAAAGAAAATTCTTCCTTCAAAATTGTTTGGTTTTCTGATGCTCGACTTGCTTGTATGGATTTTATTAAAAATATTTACCTTATTTATTCATGATACTGAAACAAGTGAAATCCTTCAAAAAATAAACATTGTAATTGTACGCTTGGTCCCTTCTTTTCTTTTATTGATTGCAATATTCCAGTTTAAAACCCCGAAATGGTTCAATACTAAACATATAAAATACTTATTTGTTGTTCCGGCTTTTGTTTTATTATTGATATTATTATCCCCTTTTCAAAACTATCTCTACGATAATTTTAAACTTACTTATGAGTTTGGAATTCCAATACAGTCCTATCATAGGAAACCGCTGTTACTTCTATGTGTATATTACGATTATGCCCTGTTTCTAATGGCATTGATTATACTGGCAATTTCATTTAAAAGAAGTAACTTATATTTACGTAAACAAATTCTCTATTTTATAATAGGAATATTGTTGCCGCTAACAAATGACATTTTATTTGTATTTGGCTATTCGCCGATTAAAAACTACAACCTTGCCCCCCTGGTATTGTCGTTCGGAAATTTGTTTTTTATAAAATCAGTTTATGGTTTTGGTTTCTTTAATGCTCTTTCCGCTGCCCACAAGAGTATTATTGAAATGATGCCTGACATCGTAATTATTGTTGATCCAAATGGAAATGTAATAGATTTAAATAAATCGGGCAAGGAATTTTTCAATTTTAATGCATCAAATCCGAACCATCAAAATGCAAAAGATATTTTCAGTGAATTTCCAACTCTCCTTAATCTTATTGAAGGGAGAATAAAAGCTGATGAAATATGGCTCAGAAAAGAACAAAAAGATATGCTTTTTTCGGTGAGCAAAAACAATTTTGGATACCTGTTTCCAGATAAAAATTTAAATATCTTTGTTTTGCATGATATAACTAACCTGCAGAAAACTGATGTTGAAATAAGGCGTTTATCCACAGCCATAGAGCAAAGTCCAATTACAATAGTTATTACCGACGTTAAGGGACGAATTGAATATGTAAATCCGGCATTTTGCAGAATTACTGGCTATTCTGCCGAAGAAGCCATAGGAAATAACCCTCGTGTACTGAAAGGATTGACCCCGCAAGAAACTTTTATCGATTTATGGCAAACAGTGCTTTCGGGAAAAGTATGGCAGGGTGAATTTATAAACCGTAAAAAATCAGGCGAATATTATTACGAAGAAGCTGTAATTGCACCGGTTAGAGATTGGAAAGATGAAATCGTAAATTTTATTGCCATTAAAAACGACATTACAAAAAGAAAAAAAGTAGAAGAAAAATTACAGAAAAGCGAAGAAAAACTGAAAATTGCTCAAAGTATTGGAAACGTTGGACATTGGGAATACAGCAATAAAACCGGCGATTTATTTTGGTCGGAACAGATGTTTCATATTTATGAAGTGGATTCGCAGGAATTCAAGCCTACCTATCAAAAAGTGGTTGAATTGTTTCATCCTGATGACAGGCAAAAAGTAGAACAGGAATTTGAACTTTCGGTTAAAAACAGAAATAAATTTGAAATCCAGCACAGAATTATAACCCCTACCGGAAAGGTTAAATATGTTATTGAAAGATCAACCACATCGTACGACCAGGACGGGATGGCAACCATTACAATTGGTTCGGTTGCCGATATTACACCATTAAAACTGGCAGAAGAAGAGCTGGCTTATGAAAGAGCTTTACTTCGATCTCTTATTGATTCCGTGCCCGATTACATTTTTATGAAAGATTTAAATGGTGTATACAAACTGGCAAACGAATCAATAAAAAATTTTTTCGGTGTGCCCTGGCAACAAATAATAGGAAAAACTGATTTTAGCTTTGTTGATAAACCAGTGGCTGAATTCTTTATCGCGAATGACCTGGAAGTAATAAAATCAGGGAAATCGAAAACCGATGAAGAGCTTGTTACTTATTATACGGGTGAAAAAGTATGGCTTGAAACAATTAAAACACCATTTGTGGGAATTGACGGAAATATTAATGGAATAATTGGTGTTAGCCGTAATATAAACGCCCGCAAAGAAAGCGAACTTGCATTACAACAAAGCCAGGCCAACCTTTTGGCCATTGTTGAAAATACAAACGATAACATTTGGGCAGTTGACGCCTTGTACAAAATTCTGTTTGCTAACAAACAGTTTACCGAAGCCTTTAAGCTTACCTACGGTACAGATTTGCTAAAAGGTTCAAATATTTTGGACGCACTTCCCTTGCCATTAAAAGCAATTTGGAAAGAAAGGTATAACAGGGCATTGGCCAATGAAAGGTTCATGTTCGAAGAGCAATTTGAAATTGCCGGAACAGTTATTTACTTCGAAATTTCGATGAATCCCATTGTGGCTGAAAACAAAGTTATTGGTGTTTCTGTTTTTTCGAGAAATATTACCGATAGAAAAAACTTTGAAATAGAACTTAAAATTAAAAACAAGGAAATAGAAGCACAGCACGAAGAACAACAACAAATGAACGAAGAACTGAAGATGATTAACCAGGCACTTTACCAGGCTAAGGCACAAGCCGAAGAAAGTGAAGAATTGTTCAAACAGTTGTTGAATTATAGTCCGGTATATATTTTCATAAAAGATCTTAACCTGCGTTTTGTCAGATTTAGCAGTAATTATGAAACTTTTATGGGAAGGCCGTTTTACGAAATAATTGGAAAGACAAACGAAGAAATCTGGCCCTATGAAATTGCAAAAGAAATTACACGCGAAGACGAGGAAATTATGCTTTCAAACAAACCCATGGAAGTGGAATTTGAGCTAAATGAAAGGTTTTACAACACAATTAAATTTCCAATTTTACTGGAAGGGAAAAACAGGTACCTGGCAGGTTATATTCTCGATATTACTGAAAGAAAAAAAGCAGAACATAAAATCCATGACCAAAATAAAGAATTATTGGATCTTAATGCTACTAAAGATAAGTTTTTTTCAATAATAGCACATGATCTGCGAAGTCCCTTCAATGCAATCATAGGATTTAGTGAGCATCTGTCGGCAAACCTCGAAGAATGCACACCGGAAGAAATAAAATTATTTGCCGGAAATATTAATACTTCTGCTTTGCAGACATACCGGCTGCTTGAAAATTTACTCGAATGGTCGCGCCTGCAAAGGGGAATTGTAAAAGCTGAAATAAAAAATACAAATCTAAAAAACCTGGTAGACGAAATCTTATCATTAAAAATAGAAAATGCAAAAGCAAAAGGAGTTTCATTATCTGCCGGAATACCCGAAAATATTAAAGTAAATTGCGACCAGCAAATGACGAAAACAATAATTAGAAACCTTGTTTCGAATGCAATTAAATTTACCAGGAGTGGCGGAAAAATTGAGATAAAGGCTGAAGCTAAAAATAATATGGCCGAAATAAGTGTTTCAGATACAGGAATAGGCATTTCTGAAGAAGTGTTGCCGTTTATTTTCTCTATTGATAAAAACATTACAACCAGGGGAACAGATAACGAGTCTGGAACAGGTCTGGGGCTTATACTATGCAAAGAACTTACTGAAATACAAAGGGGTAAAATATGGGCTGAAAGTAAATCGCTTAATGGGAGTACTTTCTTTTTTACATTGCCTCTGGCTAACCTATCTGAATAATTGTTGTTCATCTTCCAATCTTTTATTCAATCGTAATTTTTAATTACCAAAGAATAAACCGGAAACTATTTGATTTTTTTTAAAAAACCCATAAAATATTATAAATTCGATATCAAACAATAGTTAGACAGAAGTATTGCTGCAACCGGAAAAAATTAAAATCAGGTACTATTTATTTTAAAGATTATGTATCTTTAGTGTTGATTACAAGTACTTTATTACCTATAAAACAATGGATTACAACAAGTTCAGCAAAGAAGAACTCATTGGGTACCTCAAGAATCTGGATGAGAAATTTCAATCGCTTGAAACATACTTAAAAAATGAAATACAGGAACTTGTAACACAAAATCATATCTTAAAAGAAGAAAGTTTTAAGATTTCGAGGCTTATAAATAATATTACTGATACAATATGGGAACTTGACGATAAGCTGAATTTCATTTTCGTAAATTTTGCTTCAAAAAACTTAACAGGCTATTTGCCTGAAGAACTGACAGGTAAAAGTCTTTTCAACTTTTTACATGAAGATGATATAGTTCCTTTGAAAGAAAAGTATGAAGAAAGGGTAAAAAAATTTTTCGAAACCAGACAAATAACTGAACATATTTTCGATTTCAGGTTAAAAAATAAAAAAGGACATTACAATTGGGTAGAAGTTTTATCAAATCCTATTGTCGACGAAAAGGGCCGTCTAAAAGGTTTCAGGGGAGTTTGCCGCGATATTTCGCAATGGAAAGAAGCCAATGAAAAATTAATCCTTTCAGAACAAAAACTATTCAAAATTTTTAATTCCATTCCCCTTGCAATAATCGTATTCAGGATAAAAGACAAAAAACTGATTGATTTAAACAAAGCAGCCGAGGAGTTTACGGGATATACCAAAGATGAATTAATTGCAGAAAACCCCCTTGTTTATAATATTTGGGATAATCTTGAAGACAGGAACAAATACCTGGAATCGATTAAAAATTCACAAAAACTGGATCAACTCAAAATAGGTTTTCGCAACAGGACAGGAAATATTGGTACAGCGCTTATATCAACAGACTTTATTGTATTCGAAAACGAACCATGCAGCATAGTTTATTTCGAAGTAATTACTGAAAAGATAAAAACTGAACGAATGCTTGAAGAAAGCCGCGAAAAGTATAAGGAATTGGGTGAAGCGGTTTTCGATTCCATTTTTATTCTTGAAGGAAACAAATTTGTAGAGCAAAATTCACTGGCTAAAAAAGTTTTTGGATATAGCTTTGAAGAAATTGAAGGAAAAGAATTTACTGAATTGTTTGTTTCCGATAAAAGGGAAATGATTCGCCAATGCATGAAATCAGGAATTAGTAATCCCTTGCATGTAAATGCATTGAAGAAGAATGGCTCTGTTTTTCCGGCACTGATAAGGGCAAGACTAATGCAATACTTTGATAAATCAGTATGGGCGGTATCTGTAAGCGATTTAAGTCAACAAAGGATAATTGAAGAAAAACTTATTGAAAGCGAAAAACAGTTCAGGCTGATATTTGAAAAAACCAACGATGCCATTTTCTGGGCCGAAGCTTCGAGCGGGATATTAATCAGGTGCAATAAAGCAGCTGAACAATTGGTGGAACGAACCGAACAGGAATTGATTGGACAACACCATTCCATTCTTCATCCCAATGAAAAACTAGACGATAGTTCAAAACAATTCAGAGAACATGTTCAAAATAAAGGCATTCAGGCGCTCGAATCCATTGTTATAACCAAATCAGGCATTTTAAAAACAGTAGAAGTTACATCCACCATAATCAATATTGACGGGAAAATAATAAACCAGGGTGTTTTTAAGGATATTACTCAGAAAATGAAACTTGCAGAAGCACTAAAAAGCCTGGTAATGCCCTGGACTAAAAGTGATTTACCGGGAGTTTTTGCATTCATTGTACAAAATTTACTCAAGGTGGTGCAGGTTAAATACGGTTTTATTGGTCAAATTACC